>NZ_CM142715.1:395000-6173139 GCF_054898065.1 Pseudomonas sp. MDT1-85
GTAGAGGAGCGTTCTGTAAGCCTGTGAAGGTGAGTTGAGAAGCTTGCTGGAGGTATCAGAAGTGCGAATGCTGACATGAGTAACGACAATGGGTGTGAAAAACACCCACGCCGAAAGACCAAGGTTTCCTGCGCAACGTTAATCGACGCAGGGTTAGTCGGTCCCTAAGGCGAGGCTGAAAAGCGTAGTCGATGGAAAACAGGTTAATATTCCTGTACTTCTGGTTATTGCGATGGAGGGACGGAGAAGGCTAGGCCAGCTTGGCGTTGGTTGTCCAAGTTTAAGGTGGTAGGCTGAGATCTTAGGTAAATCCGGGATCTTAAGGCCGAGAGCTGATGACGAGTTACCCTTTGGGTGACGAAGTGGTTGATGCCATGCTTCCAAGAAAAGCTTCTAAGCTTCAGGTAACCAGGAACCGTACCCCAAACCGACACAGGTGGTTGGGTAGAGAATACCAAGGCGCTTGAGAGAACTCGGGTGAAGGAACTAGGCAAAATGGCACCGTAACTTCGGGAGAAGGTGCGCCGGTGAGGGTGAAGCATTTACTGCGTAAGCCCATGCCGGTCGAAGATACCAGGCCGCTGCGACTGTTTATTAAAAACACAGCACTCTGCAAACACGAAAGTGGACGTATAGGGTGTGACGCCTGCCCGGTGCCGGAAGGTTAATTGATGGGGTTAGCTAACGCGAAGCTCTTGATCGAAGCCCCGGTAAACGGCGGCCGTAACTATAACGGTCCTAAGGTAGCGAAATTCCTTGTCGGGTAAGTTCCGACCTGCACGAATGGCGTAACGATGGCGGCGCTGTCTCCACCCGAGACTCAGTGAAATTGAAATCGCTGTGAAGATGCAGTGTATCCGCGGCTAGACGGAAAGACCCCGTGAACCTTTACTATAGCTTTGCACTGGACTTTGAATTTGCTTGTGTAGGATAGGTGGGAGGCTTTGAAGCGTGGACGCCAGTTCGCGTGGAGCCAACCTTGAAATACCACCCTGGCAACTTTGAGGTTCTAACTCAGGTCCGTTATCCGGATCGAGGACAGTGTATGGTGGGTAGTTTGACTGGGGCGGTCTCCTCCTAAAGAGTAACGGAGGAGTACGAAGGTGCGCTCAGACCGGTCGGAAATCGGTCGTAGAGTATAAAGGCAAAAGCGCGCTTGACTGCGAGACAGACACGTCGAGCAGGTACGAAAGTAGGTCTTAGTGATCCGGTGGTTCTGTATGGAAGGGCCATCGCTCAACGGATAAAAGGTACTCCGGGGATAACAGGCTGATACCGCCCAAGAGTTCATATCGACGGCGGTGTTTGGCACCTCGATGTCGGCTCATCACATCCTGGGGCTGAAGCCGGTCCCAAGGGTATGGCTGTTCGCCATTTAAAGTGGTACGCGAGCTGGGTTTAGAACGTCGTGAGACAGTTCGGTCCCTATCTGCCGTGGACGTTTGAGATTTGAGAGGGGCTGCTCCTAGTACGAGAGGACCGGAGTGGACGAACCTCTGGTGTTCCGGTTGTCACGCCAGTGGCATTGCCGGGTAGCTATGTTCGGAATAGATAACCGCTGAAAGCATCTAAGCGGGAAACTAGCCTCAAGATGAGATCTCACTGGGACCTTGAGTCCCCTGAAGGGCCGTCGAAGACTACGACGTTGATAGGTTGGGTGTGTAAGCGCTGTGAGGCGTTGAGCTAACCAATACTAATTGCCCGTGAGGCTTGACCATATAACACCCAAGCAATTTGCAGGCTTCGAGCTGAAAAGCGAAAAGGCACCAGATTGCGGTGTGTGAAGACGAAACGAACCGAAAGTTCGAGATACTCACAAAACACCAAGCTGTCACATACCCATTCGCTGGAGCGTGAGCCGCAAGGCAAACGACCTGGCTACCGAATTTCTTGACGACCATAGAGCATTGGAACCACCTGATCCCATCCCGAACTCAGCAGTGAAACGATGCATCGCCGATGGTAGTGTGGGGTTTCCCCATGTGAGAGTAGGTCATCGTCAAGATCAAATTCCGAAACCCCTATCTGCGTATGCAGGTAGGGGTTTTGTTTTAGTAGAAGTCACCGATTTTGCCAGCACGTTACCACTGTAACGGGCTGGTCACAGAATTTCTTGACGACCATAGAGCATTGGAACCACCTGATCCCATCCCGAACTCAGCAGTGAAACGATGCATCGCCGATGGTAGTGTGGGGTTTCCCCATGTGAGAGTAGGTCATCGTCAAGATTGAATTCCGAAACCCCTGTCTGCTTATGCAGACAGGGGTTTTGTCTTTCTGGGCTATAGAAACCTCAATCCGGTATGGGGCACATCCCGCTCTTGCGTGCCTTGCTACTCCTTCGAGCCAGCAACTTGCGCCACCAGATATAGATTCCCGTCACCGACAGTACTGCAATGAAAACACCCAACAACACGATCATCACTTGCCCGGTGAGCCCAATGATTCGCCCTCCGTGTATCGGCAATTGCAGCCGATAAAAACGCTCCCCCAAGGTGCCTTGGCCTGCGATTTCCTGTCCCAGTAAACGCCCGTCCGTGCCATGGAAGAACAGCCAGGACTTTCCATGGGCCTCGGTATCATGTTGCCCAAACCCCGCCCCATAAAAGTTGTACTCAAAGCTGTAATACAACTCCCCGATCGCTGCTGTCAGCCCCAGCCTTTGCCCTTCCTGCAACGCACGTTCATAAGCCTGTTGATAACTCAGCCGCGTAACTCCCAGCTCCTCGGCAGGCATGCGTCCGCGGGCCTCGTAAACGCTCGGCTCAATCGGTGAAAACAGTGAAACGGCAGGCTTGAAGACCTGGCTCGGCAGGTTCATGGCGACACTGCTGACCGCAATCGGTAGCAGCAATAACCAAAGCCACAAACCACCGGCCCGATGCAGGTCGAAGTTCCGCCGGTAGGCATGCCCGCCTTTGATCTTCCAAGCAGTCGACCACTTCTTCCAGAATGGTTTCCCTCGTGGAAGCGTCAGCCAAAGCGCGATGAAACAATCGACAACCCAGGCGATCGCGACCAGTCCCATTAACAACAATCCCCAGTTATTCGGCAGAACCAGGTTGTAGTGGAACTCAAGAATGAACGGGATGAAGTTCTCTCGCTGAAAGCAGCATTCTCCCCAGAACCGCTGCCCTTTCTGCTCGCCATTGATCGGGTCCAGATAGAACACCTGATTGGGTTCGGCAAAAGGTTTTCCGGTCGCAGGGTCATTGCGCGGTACCGCAGCCAGCAATGCGGTATGACCCGGTTCTGACGGGTACTCCATGTACCAGACTTGCAACCTCGGATGCTCCGCTTGCAGGTTGTCGACCAAAGTGCCGGGCGGCAAACGCTGACCGTCGGCAGACGCTGAATAGAACTCCGGATTGAGCCACTCATCCAGCTCATGATTGAACGCCAGAATGCTGCCCGTAAGCCCGGCCATCAGCAAAAACAGCGCAGTCGCGAGACCGATGTAGCGATGAAGTAAAACCAGAAATGCACGCATGGAATTTTCCTGCAGAGACGAAAAAGCCAGCCCCTGGATTCAGGGGCTGGCTTTTTTTGGATAACAAGTCGTTAGAACTGGTAGCTCACGGTAGCGGCGACGTTGCGCTCTTCACCCAAGTAGCAGAAGTTCAGGCTGGCGCAGGAGGCCATGTAGGACTCGTTAGTCAGGTTGTTCGCATTCAGACGTACGTCCACGCCCTTCAAACCCACCTTGCCCAGGTCATAGCCGACAGACGCATCGAACAATGTGTAGGACGGCACCTTCAGTGTGTTTTCCGCATCGGCCCAGCTGTAACCGACGTAACGCACGCCGCCGCCCAGACGCAGGCCATCAAGCGCTGCGCTGTCGAATTTGTAGTCCGCCCACACCGAGGCCATATGACGTGGCGCCTGAGTCGGCGAGTTGCCCTTGTTTTCGATTACGTCGGTGTCGGTGCTCAACGTACTGATCATCGACTTCGAATACTCGATGTCGGTGAAGGTGTAGCTGCCGAGGACTTTCAGGTTATCGGTCAGCTGCATGTGCGCTTCCAGTTCCAGACCTTGGGAGCGGACGGCGCCTACAGCGCGATAGAAGTTTTCCTGCGGCAGTTTGGTCGCCAGGTTTTCCTGATCGATGCGGAACAGCGATGCCGTGAACAAGTTGTCGGTGCCCGGCGGCTGGTATTTCAGGCCCACTTCCCACTGGGTGCCATCGGTCGGTGCCAGAGGATTGCCGGCGCTGTCCGCGTAGGAGTTCGGGTTGAACGACTCGGAGTAGCTGATGTACGGCGCAATGCCGTTATCGAACAGGTACAACGCCCCAGCCCGGCCCGTCAGCTTGGTGCGTTCGTCACTGATTTCCGTGCCTACAGGGCGTCCCGCTTCAGTCAGCCGGTTTTCATCGGAGGTTTCAACCCAGTCCTGACGCAGGCCCAAAGAGAAGCGCCATTTATCCATCTCGATCAGGTCTAGCAGGTAGACGCCGGTCTGTTCCAGGCGGCGCAGATAGCTGGTCGGGCTGTAGAAGTCGCTGGCCGAATTACCGTACACCGGATTGAACGCATCGATCGGCGCAAGACCGCCACTGGTCCAGTCGACCACCGTTTTGCGTCGCTGGTAGTCGGCGCCCATCAGCACGGTGTGTTGGGTTGCGCCGGTGAAGAACTCGGCTTGCAGCATGTTATCGACGATAAAGGCGTGGAGCTTTTCGTCGCCGCCGGTGTAATAGCGGTTCAACTCGTTACTGGTGGGAGTGGTCCAGCCATACGCGTAAACCTGATCGATCTTCACCTTGGAGTCGAGATAACGGAAGTTCTGCCGCGCGGTAAAGACGTCGTTGAAGCGGTGTTCGAACTGATAACCGAAGGACTGTTGATCACGCTGGAAACCATCAACGCCCGGCTCGCCTTCGAAGAAGTTTGGAGAGATCCGATTGCCGTTGCGCTGATGGATTGTGCCATCGGCCGGGACGCCGCCGTGATAGCCACCGTCGGGATCGTGTTGCAGGTAGGCTTGCAGCGTCAGCGAGGTATCTTCGGTGAAATCGATGCTGACCGTCGGTGCCAATGCGAAGCGCTTTTCCTTGTTGTGGTCGAACTGCGTGTCGGACTGATCCGCCAACCCTGTCAGGCGATAGGCAATACGTTTGTCATCATCCACCGGCCCGCTGAAGTCGAAACCCATGCCGCGCTGGCCTTGGGTGCCCACCGTGGCCTGAACCTGATGATAGGGCTCATACAACGGTTTCTTGCTGGTCAACGCCACCAGCCCGCCCGGTGAACTGCGACCGTAGAGCACCGACGACGGACCTTTGAGAATATCGACCCGTTCGAGGAAATACGGGTCCACCTGCATGGTGCTGTAGGTGCCGCTGTCGCCCATGGATTTGAGGCCGTCGAGATAGATGTTATCCACCGAGCCGTCGTTGAAACCGCGCATCGCCACGTAGTCATAACGGTGGGTTGCGCCGTAAGGGTTGGTCAGCACGCCGGGGGTGTAGCGCATCGCCTGGGACACGGTTTGCGAGCCTTGGTCGTCCATTTGCTCGCGGGTCACCACGGACACGCTTTGTGAGGTTTCCAGCAGGGCGGTACTGGTTTTGGTGGCGATCTGGCTGTGTGTCGCGTTGTAGCCATCCATACTGCCCAGCGCATTACCCAAGGCGAAGCCTTTGATGTCGGTGGTGGGCAGCGCCAGGGCTTCGGTTTCAGCAACGGGCCGCAGCACATAGCTGCTGCCATCCTGACTGACGGCCACCAGCCCTGTGCCATTGAGAAAATGGCTTAATGCCTGATCCGCCGAATAGTCGCCCTGTAATGCCGGCGATTGAAGGCCCTGAGTTTGAGCCGGAGTCGTCGACAGCGTGATGCCCGCCTGCCGCGCGAATTGGTTGAGCACATCGTTCAAGGGGCCGGCGGCAATGTTGTAGCGGTGGCTAGTGGCTTCGCTGGCCTGGGCTGCAACGCCAAGTGTCGGCAGCAGGCCGACACCCAATGCGGTCGAGAACAGCGCCGCCCGGATGGCGTGGCGCAATACGCCTGATTCCGCGGCGAAATGGAGAGGGTTCTTACTGATGGCGCGCACAGTCATTGTAGGTTTCCGTAGGAAGTCGCTGAAGGCAGAGTTGAAGTGCTTACTGACTAAGCCGGACTTGTTTGGAAAACCCGCCAAAAAAATTCAGGCGTGTCGCTCCAGCGTCACCCACCAGCGAGTGCGATAGCGCAGTTGCACCGGCAGGGTGTGCGGCAAGATGGCCAGCAGTTTGTCGGTGTCTTCGAGACGGAAAACCCCGGACAGCCGCAAATGGGCAATGTCCGCTGCGCAGGTCAGATAACCGGGACGGTAACGCCCGACTTCATTAATGAAGTCCCCGAGGCGCATGTTGCGGGTGACGATCAGGCCGTCGACCCAGGCGCCGGCATCCATGTCTTGAGGCGGTGCCAACTGTGCGCGACTGCGATCGATCAGATAACTCTGCCCGGCCTGCACCTGAATCGGCGGGCCGTCGGCGGCCCGTGGCGAATGGATTGCGACCATGCCGCTGGTAACGCTGAGCCTTGTGCAGTCGGCGTCCTGACGAACGATGAAGCGTGCAGCCACACTGTCGAAAACGCCGTGACGGCTTTGCACCCGCAACGGTCGATTAAACGAAACCCCTTCACTTGCCCCACCGCACGTCACGATGATTTCGCCGCGAGTCAGTCTGATCAGGCGCTGCTGCGCGGTGTAGTCCAGATCCACCGCGCTGGCGGTGTTGAGTTCCAGGCGCGCGCCATCCGGTAACTGGAAACCACGACGCTCGCCCGTGACGGTGGCGAAGTCGGCGGTCCACTGTTGCCAACCGACCAGATCCTTGCCCAGCCATGCCGCCGAACCCATCAATAACGCGCCCGACAGCAGCTTCAACGCCTGGCGCCGCCCGAGTCCCTGTGCGCTGTTTTCCAACGTGTTGAAAGCGACTTGGGCGCCGGGCACCGCGCGCAGATTGCTGCTCAACTCGGCTTGCAGGGACTGCACCCGTTGCCAGGCCAGTTCATGCTCACGGTGCTCCGCGCGCCAGACGTTGCATTGCTGGCGCAGTCTGGAATTGGTCGCGTTGTTACGCAGGCGCAGCAGCCAGTGGATGGCTTGCTTGACCACCTGCTGATGGGGTTCGCCGCGGCGGTTCAGTGCTGAGTTATCCACAGGCATCACGCTTCATACCGCAGCACGTAGCAGTGATACAGCGCGTCGGCCACATAACGTTCCACTGAGCGGAGGGATAATCCCATGTGTTCGGCGATCTGCTTGTGGGTAAGCCCTTCGCACTGGGCCAGTAGAAATGCCTGACGCACTTTCGGCTTCAGGCCTTCAAGCATGCGAGCGATGCTTTCCAGCAATTCGAGCACCAATGCCCGCGCCTCGGCGCTCGGGGTTTCGGCCTCGGGCAAATGGGCGGTGGTTTCCAGGTACGCGCGCTCGATTTCCTCACGGCGCCAGTGGTCGATCACCAGGCCGCGGGCGATGGTTCGCAGAAAGGCGCGGGGGGCCTTGAGCTCCAGGCGTTCGGTTCTTTGCAGCAGACGGACGAACGTGTCTTGAGCCAGATCCGCCGCATCGGCCGCGTTACCCAATCGAGCGCGCAGCCACGTGTTGAGCCAACCGTGATGACTGCTGTAAAGCGCCTGTACTGCAAACTCAGGTGAAGACATGAACGCGACAGCCCGACGTCACAAATGATAATTAGTCGCATTGTCATCAAGGGTCGAAAAATTTGCAACTGCCGTTCGAGCAACCACCAGCAAACACTGTTATTCGGGCGCTCTAGCACACCATTCGGCGGGTATCTGACGGGTTTCGTACAAATCCCTAAGATTTCTCCCACTCGTGCCGACAGACTGGTGAGACATGCGTGCACCAAAGTAGAGCGGCCTCAGAATGTCCGTCTGCGCTGTTACATGGAATGTTGCAACCCGGAACGCCCACTTTTTGCATAAGAAGTCCCATGAAATGAATCTCAAGTTCAGCCATAAAATCCTGCTGGCCGCTTCAGGCGTCGTGGTGCTGGCTTTTGCGTTGTTCACTTTGTACAACGACTATCTGCAGCGAAACACCATCCGACAAAACCTCGAGTCTTCCGTTGAGCAAGCTGGCGAGCTGACCGCCAGCAGCGTGCAGAACTGGATGAGCGGCCGCGTGCTGGTCCTGGAAAACCTCGCGCAGAACGTCGCTCATCAAGGCGCCAATGCCGACTTGTCGGGGCTGGTCGATCAACCTGCCCTCACCTCGAACTTCCAGTTCACCTACGTCGGGCAGGCCAATGGTGTGTTCACCCAGCGCCCTGACGCGAAGATGCCGGACGGCTACGATCCGCGTCAGCGCCCCTGGTACAAACAAGCCGTGGTCGCCGACAAGACCATGCTGACCCCGCCTTATATGGCAGCGGTCGGCGGGTTGGTGGTGACCATCGCCATGCCGGTGAAAAAGCAAGGCGAACTGCTGGGCGTCGTCGGCGGCGACCTGAGTCTGGAAACCCTGGTGAAGATCATCAACTCGGTAGACTTCGGTGGCATCGGTCACGCGTTTCTCGTCAGCGCCGACGGTCAGGTGATCGTCAGCCCGGACAAGGATCAGGTGATGAAGAACCTGAAAGACATCTATCCGGGTTCCAGCGTCCGAATCGGGAAAGGCATCCAGGAAGTAGAACTGAACAAGCAGGACCGCATCCTCTCGTTCACGCCGGTGAGCGGTTTGCCGAATGCCGAGTGGTACATCGGTCTGTCGATCGACAAGGCCAAGGCCTATGCACCACTGAGCCAGTTCCGCACCTCGGCGCTGATCGCGATGTTCATCGCCGTGACCGCCATTGCAGTGCTGCTGAGTCTGCTGATTAATGTGTTGATGCGTCCGCTGACCACGATGGGCCGTGCGATGCAGGACATCGCTCAGGGCGAGGGCGACCTGACCCGTCGTCTGGTCGTAGAAAGCAAAGACGAGTTCGGCGAGTTGGGCGGTTCCTTCAACCAGTTCGTGGAGCGGATTCACGCGTCGATTTCCGAAGTGTCCTCGGCGACCCGTCAGGTTCATGACCTGTCGCAACGGGTGATGGCATCGTCCAACGCTTCGATCATCGGCTCCGACGAACAAAGCGCCCGCACCAACAGCGTGGCTGCGGCGATCAACCAATTGGGCGCCGCCACCCAGGAAATCGCCCGCAACGCGGCCGATGCTTCGCAACACGCCAGCGGCGCGAGCGAGCAGGCCGATGACGGTCGTCAGGTGGTGGAAAAAACCATCCTGGCCATGACCGAGCTGTCGCAGAAAATCAGCCTGTCCTGCACGCAGATCGAAACCTTGAATGCGAGTACCGACAACATCGGCCACATTCTCGATGTGATCAAAGGCATCTCCCAGCAGACCAATTTGCTGGCGCTCAACGCGGCCATCGAAGCGGCCCGTGCCGGTGAGGCCGGTCGTGGTTTTGCGGTGGTGGCGGACGAGGTGCGTAACCTTGCACATCGCACCCAGGAATCGGCGGAAGAGATCCACAAGATGATCAGCTCGCTGCAGATCGGTTCTCGCGAAGCGGTGACCACGATGAATGCCAGTCAGGCGTCCAGCGAGCAGAGCGTCGAAGTAGCGAACCAGGCCGGCCTGCGATTGGTCAGCGTGACCCAGCGCATCGGCGAAATCGACGGCATGAATCAATCGGTAGCCGCAGCGACCGAAGAGCAGACCGCCGTGGTTGAGACCCTCAACGTCGACGTCAACCAGATTAACCTGCTGAACCAGCAGAGCGTGGCCAACCTCAATGAAACATTGAAGGATTGCGATGCTTTGTCCCAGCAGGCCAATCGGTTAAAGCAGTTGGTTGATAGTTTCAAGATCTGATTGAGGTCAGTTCTACCGCGTTATCGTTCAATCGCGAGCAGGCTCGCTCCCACATGGGATTTTCAGTGATCACAACATTTGTGAATGACTGAGAACCCCTGTGGGAGCGGGCTTGCTCGCGAAAGCGGTCTAGTAATCACCGCTGAACCGAAGCCTTACACAAACAGCTTCAACACATTCCCCATCGCGTCATCGGCAAACCCCTGAACGAAATTTTTGAACCCCGGTAGAGCTTCGGCGCCACCCTGGGCCGGTTCGGCGATGATGGTCCAGGTCGCCCGCGACTTGCCCGCCCCCAAGGATTCAACATTCATCGCCGCCCACAAATTGGCCACGCCCAACGTGTTGTAGATCGTCGTCCAGGTCATGTTCAGCGTCTGGTCGTCCCGGGAGTTGAGTTGTTCGACCACCAGGTTGCCGTCCTTGAAGAATTTCTTGCGTAGCGACGACACGCCTTCGCCGGTCATCTCGATGTGCGACAGCGCCGGAATGAATTGATCGAAGCCGGCAAAATTGCCGACCACCGCCCAGACTTGTGCCGCATCGATCGGTACTTCCACCGAAGACACAACGTGGCAGCCGTGAGGATTTTTGATCAGGGTATCGGGTTGCAGAGTATTCATGGTTTTGCTCCTCGCAGGATTAGGGTGAATCAGATGAAGTTGATTTCTTTGAGGTAGTCGCAGCCGCGCCGCAGCAGCGCCGGAGATTTTTCCGGGTAGTGCGCGCCCATCTGCCGAACGCCGGCCTGGGCGTTGTCGTGGCCGATCATCGAGATGTCGCCGATGTCTTCTTCGAAGCCGTTGAGGTAGAAACCCAGCACGCCAAACAGCGCGTTATCGCTGTCGACGCGGTCCAGTTGCTGCTGCCAGTCGGCGACGCTGACCATGGCGAATTCCCGACCGGCCTCGCGAAATGACGCTACGTAGGAATCCCAGCTCAGGGGCTCGGGGTTGTGCAGGTTGAACACCGCTTTTTCGGCCTGGTAACGGCTGGCGTGGAAGGCGATGAAACGGGCGAGGAAATCCACCGGCATCAGGTCGAAATTCAACGCGAACTCCGGCACTTGGCCGAGTTGGATCGAGCCCTTGAGCATCAGCATCAAGCGATTCTTGTGGGGCTGGCAGACACCGGTGAGGCTGTTGAAGCTGATGTTGCCGGGGCGATAAAGATTGACCCGCACCCCACGCTCCCGCGCTCGTTCGAGAATCCGCTCGCCGACCCATTTCGACAGGTTGTAGCCGTTCTTGATATAGATCGGTGGTGTCTGCGCGGCGGGCAATTCCAGGACTCGGCCATCGTCGGAAATCGTGCTGGACGCCGAGAGCGTCGAGACGAAATTGAAAATTTTCTTGCTGCGCCCTTCACACAAGCGCAGGCACTCGAAAATCGGCTCGACGTTGTCCCGCGCCAACGACTCGTAATCGAGGACGTGATTGACGTTGGCGGCGTTGTGCACCAGCGCGCCGAACTCGCGGTCCAGCTGCTCGTAAACATCTTCACTGAGCCCCAGTTGCGGGCGAGTGATGTCCGCCGCGTAAACTCGCACCCGGCTCAGGTCCAGATGCTCCAGACGGTTTTCCCGCAACGCCTGAGCAAAGCGTTGCGCCGCCGATTGCCCGCCGCCATCGCGCACCAGGCACGCTACTTCGCTGGCGCCCCAGGCCAGCAGTGCTTCGACGATATGAACACCGACAAAGCTGTTGGCGCCGGTGACGATCACCTTGTGCACATCGCCCATTCGGCTGATCGGCAACGGCTCGATATTCAGTTCGCGGAAGGCATCGGCCAGGGCTTTTTTGCTCAGCACTTCCTCGGTCCCGGAGCCGCGCACCAAGGTCGCCAGTTTCGCAATCGTCGGCAGCTCGATGAAGCGGTTGATCGAGATACTGCGGCCGAACTCCTCACGCAAACGCAGCAACATGCGCGACAGCAGGATCGAGTGCCCGCCGAGATTAAAGAAGCTTTCATCGGTAGAAATGTCACTGGCGGGCAGCTCCAGCAGTTCGGCCCAGATCTCCAGCAATAGCGCTTCATCGGCGCTGGCGGGCAAACGTCGTTGGCTGTTTTCGGTCACGTTGACGGGCAGTTCCATCAGCGCTTTACGGTCGACCTTGCCGTTGCTGGCGAACGGCATGCTCGCCAGTTCGGTCCATGCGGTCGGCTGCATGTAGTCCGGCAGAAACTGCATTGCGTGGGCTTTCAAGGCTTCGCGAGCCGCACCGGGTTGCTCTTCCTGAGGCTGCGCGAGAAAGGCCAGAATCCGTCGATGACGGTCGATGACCACCGCCACCTGACGGTACAGCTGACTGTCGCGCAGGCAGCGTTCGATCTCTTCCGGCTCGACCCGAAAGCCGCGAATCTTCACCTGATTGTCTCGCCGCCCGCACAGCTCAATACCGTCGCGGGTCCACTTGGCCATGTCGCCGGAGCGGTAGGCGCGCAGGCTCTGGCCATTCGGCAGACTCAGGTCCAGATAACGTTCGGCAGTCTGCTGCGGGTTGTTCAGGTAACCCAGACATACCCCTGGGCCGACGATGTACAACTCACCGACGGTTTGCTCGGCCACCGGTTGAAAGTCCTCATCGAGGATCAGCACTTGGCTGTTGGCAATCGGTGCACCGAGGGTCCGGTTGCTGTCGCCGGTACGCAGTTGTCGCGCAGTGATCAGTACCGTGGCTTCGGTCGGGCCGTAGAGGTTGTAGAGATTGCCTTGGCGAGTCAGTTGCTCGATCACATAAGGTTCGCAAACATCGCCACCGGTCATCACATGGTCGAGGACTTGCAACTGCTCCAGCGGCAGGATGCTCAACAGCGCCGGTGGCAAAAAGGCGTGGCTGAGTCGTTGGTGACGGATCAGCTCGACCAGTTGCAACGGGTCGCGACGTTGATCCTCGTTGGGCACGATCAGTTCGGCGCCCTGAAGCAACGTCGGGAAAATATCGATCAGTGACGAGTCGAAACTCAACGATGAAAACTGCAACGCCCGACTCTGTTCGGTCAGCTGCACGTAATCGGCGTACCACGCGGTGAAGTGCGCGAGATTGGCCTGGCTGAGCAACACGCCTTTGGGGTGCCCCGTGGTGCCCGAGGTATAGAGCGCCATGCACGGCGCGTCGAGATCAGGTCGTTGGCGCATCAAGGGTTGATCGAGATTCACATCGCCGATGTCGATGCGGCTGATGTCCAGCCCAGGCATCGTCTCGCTGAGCGGATGTTCTCCGTCATGCAGCAACAACACCGCGCCGGCGTTTTCCAGAATGTACTGCTGACGTTGCAGTGGGTGGCTTGGTTCCAGCGGCAGGTACACCGCGCCGCTGCCCAGAATCGCCAGAATCCCCGCATACAACGCGCTGCATTTTGGCAGACAGATCCCGATCACCAACGGTCCTTGATGCTGATCGAGCAATGGTTGCAAGCGCTGCTGGATGGCGCGGCTGTGGGCGTGCAATTGCCGATAGCTCAGCGACGTGCCGGCGATGTTCAGCGCTGGCCGCTCGGCGCACTGGATGAAGCGCTGTTCAAGCCGCTCGATCATCGGGATCTGGCCGAGCTGCAGCAGCCATGGTTCAGCCGTGGCGTTGAGCTGATGGACGTAGGCCAGGTGTTCTAGAAACAGTAGATTTTCCACCTGCTCAAAGTGCGCAGGAATTGGAGGTTCGACGAGAAGAAAATACTCGGCACCCCGGGAGAAGCGGCTGACCAGCAATGCCACGTGATCGACCAGATCGGCCACCGCTCGCAGGCGCAACGCCTGGCCGTTGCCGGACAGTTCTTCGGCGACTGGTACGCGACTTAGCTGCATCGATTTGTACGTGCACAGCAGGTCCAATGCTGGCAGACCCGAGGGGCCCGGCACGCCGATACCCAACTGCAGCGTCAGGCGCGGTGCATCGTTGAAGTCCTGAAACGGCAGGCTCGTATCGTCGATCAGCAAGTCAAACGTGCTTGGCGGCAGTTCCTCCAGATTCGCCAGCCGCACCAGGGAATGACCGTGTTGTTCGAGTTCCAGCGCCAGGTCGGTCAGGGCCTGGCTTTGCCCAATGAGCAAAATATCGAGACGTCTCATGATGTTCTCCTCGTTAAACCAGGTAGTCGCTCAGGGCGCTTTGCACGCACGGTGAATCGAGCAGCGAACTGCTGCGGAAAAACCGCACGATGTTGGCGACTAGCGGGTGATGGCGATTGATCGGGAAGGCCAGTCCCGAGACTTCGCTCTTGAGTGCTCGGCGTGCTGCGTCGCTGATCTGCAAGGCGTCGATCAAGCGGAAGTCGAAGGACTTCTGGATGTCGTTGGTCAGGTAATGGCCGATGAACACCGGCAGGATTTGCGCGATGCACTGGCGATCGTCTTCGCTTGCAGTGTGCCAATAGATGCGCACCAACCGCGCCCAGAACCCGGAGTGACGGCCCTCGTCGAGCAAGTGGTCGGCCATCAGGCCCTTGATCGATTGCTTGACCGTGTCGTCCTTGGCGAACGCCGCGACGTCGCCGGTCACGGTGTTCTCGGCGATGGCCACGCAGATCAGCTCCACGGCGCTGCGCAGGTGTTCCGGTGCGAGGGCCACCGCTGCCGGAATGGCACGGCTCAGTTCGATTTCATCCGGCAGTGCGATCGGCACGATGCCGGTCATGGCGACGGTTTGCTGCATGAAATCCATGGCCACCAGGGCGTGGTAATCCTCGTCCACCACCACGGTCATGGCGTCGTAGCGACAGGCGAACGGGAACGCCACGCTGAAGCGGTTCTTGGCGATGCTGCGGGCGGTCTTGTCGACGATCTCGGTTTCGAAAATCACCACGTCGTTGATGAACTTGTAGAGCGTCTGCACCAAGGCGAAGTCCCGTTGTTCCGGGCATTCGCGCAGGAAGGTCTCACTCAGCACCAGCGGCTGACGGCTCAGCGGATAGATCAGTTTGTCGTCGTTCTCCAGTAAGCGCCGGGGGCGGGTGCGAATGGTCGCGCGGCTCTCCCAGGCGTCGGCGAAGGATTGGTAGTCGGCGGCGTTCATGCGTTCACCTCTGCAACCGGTTCGCTCATGCTCAGGCGCAAGCCGTCCCACAGGGCGATGCGGCTTTCCACGGCGGCAATGGCGCTGGCGTAGACGTCTTCTTCGCGTTGCGGATCGCCATCGACCAGGCGAGCGAGGAGTTTTTCCGCCGCCGGGCCGTGGTCTTCGGAATCGACTTCGATGTGCCGTTCCAGGTAGTAACGGAAGGTCGGCGCTTGTTCGATGCCGATACCCCAGTCGTCGAGAATTCGCTGGAACATCTGCGGAATGACACTCTCGCGGCCATGCAGAAACGCCGCCGCCACACTGTGCCCCGGCGCATGTAACGCGGTGTGCAAGGTGTGGCGCACGAACTGCGCGGCCGCCGGGTCGACGTCCACGCTTTGCAGTGCCACGTCGTAGCTCACGCCTTCTTTTTGCAGCGCCACGAAGCGTTCGACAGCGGCCGTGCTTGCACCGACTTCGCGCATCGCATCCAGGTACAACTCGAAATGGCTGTAGTGACCTTGGGCGGGGCGAACATCAGACTCTTCACCGAGCACGATCTCGTTGATCAACCGCGCAGCCTGAGGATCTCGCGGCGGCAGCCAGGGCAGCTGAACGCAGGTCAGCTCCTGTTGCAGGCGCTTGGTCAACGACATGAAATCCCACACCGCAAACACATGGGTTTCCATAAAGCGTTGAAGGACCGATAACGAATGTATTTCAGAGAAGATCGGGTGCGCACTAAGTTCTGCTTTCTTCTGATTAAGACGATCTTTAGTCGGTTTCATGAGCGAGCCTATAAGTGATCTGGAATACCGTTGAGGGTGGTGTTGATCAATGACTGACGGTTGCATGAAGTTTTTTGTTGGCGAACGGGGGCCTCAATTGAATTGATGTTTTTCAGGGGTGTAATTACTAAGTAGTGCTTGGCGCCCAGTGTTTGTGGGCGGCGGAGAAAAACTAATACACGAATAAAGTGTCGGGCAAGTCATTTTTTAATTAATTTAAAGTTTATCTTTCTCGAGCGCGACAAGTGTCAATAAGACTTTTATATGAAGTTTTATTTGGGCGTAGTTGCTCCTTTCGACTTGTATAAGCCAAAATTTAAATAAAGAGTGAATACCTCACTCAAAGCAACTTTCTACTGGGTTCTTTAATGTGATCTGAGGGGGTGGAAGTTGGCTGGGAGCGACGCCGGTTCTTCCTTTCCCGTGGCAAGACTCCTTCCGTAGGTTCTTGATGCGTCGACTGCTTCGCGGGTGCGGTGCGTCGCCCGTCATTATTCGTTGGCAGCTCAAGAGTGAGCGTAATTCACGGCAGTCGCTATCGCCCTGCATGATCTGCCAGGTGCAATTGTCGGGCTGGAAGATGGCGGGGGCTTTGGGGAACAGGCATGAAGTCGCTGCACACCGGTCCGATGCGAGCAAAAAGGGGGGGTAAGCTAATGCCGGTCAGTTAAGTCGTAATGTGATCCGTAGCAGCTGGCGAAGCCTGCGTTCGGCTGCGAAGCAGTCGTGAGTACGGCTAACGCGGTCTGCCTGACGTATCGCAATCTCTGATTTTACGACTGCTTCGCAGCCGAACGCAGCCTCGCTGGGGCTCGACAGCTGCTACAGAGTGCGCGTCGCAGTTGAAATGGTCGCGGCAAGCGAAAGCGAGCCGCTCAATGGGCTCGCTCGGGGCTGTCGCTGCGGGTTACTTCGAGGTTTTCCTGCGCTGCGGTTCAGAGCTTTCGAGGTAGCGGGTGATGACTTCGACACCCCGGTTGAGGTGGTTTTCGAGCAACGTCACTGAGCGCTCGACGTCCCGCTCTTCGGCGGCTCGCAATAACGCTCGGTGATCTTCCTGGGACAGTTTGCCCAGGCCCATGGCTTCCAGGTTGAAGCGCAGGAAGCGCTCCTCTTCGTTCAACCCGTCCTCGACGAGTCTCAGCAGACGCTGGTTGGGGGCCTTTTTGTAAAGCGCCATGTGGAACAGGCGATTGAGCCGGCCGATCTCGGTGTAGTCGTGTTCTGTTTCCAACTCGTCGATATAGCGCGCTGCCTGTTCGAAATCGGCGGCTTCAAGCAGGGGGATCGACCGACGCAGGGCTTCGGACTCCAGCAGGATTCGCAGCTCATAGGTTTCTGCCGCGTCTCCCTGGACCAACGGTGCAACCACCGCACCTTTATGGGCGACCACATTGAGCAGCGATTGCGCTTCGAGCTGGCGCAAGGCTTCGCGGACCGGCATGCGGCTGACGCCGAACAAATCGGCGAGGTCTTGCTGACGCAGGGCGATGCCGCAAGGAATGCGACCGTCAAGAATCGCCGCGCGCAGGGTTTCTTCGATCACCGAGCGCGCCAGATGGGCGGGAATCGGCCCGTTGACCTTGATACTGCTGAGAGGGTTGGGCTTCTGTGTCACAACAAACGCACCCTGTTTGGTTGAAATATTTGGATCCAAATGGACACTAGTGACTGCTTGGCGGGTTGTCAAACAGTCCAAAGATCGCAGCCTTCGGCAGCTCCTACAGATTTCGGCGTAGGAGTTGCCGAAGGCTGCGATCTTTTTATTGCTCCCGCAATTCAAAGTTTAGCGCGTTGCCAGTGATCTCACCGTGCCATTGTCTTTTAGCAGGCTAGCCTTCACCATCACGCAGATTCCCACCTGCCTGACCTGGATGCCTCGCATTGGCGGTACGTTTCTCGATCCCTCGGACCTTGCGCTGGCTAGGCTGCGCACTGCTGCTGGCCGGCGTCATGCTGGGCGGGCTGCATGCCGATTGGGATTTTTCGCTGATCAGCCGCCGCGCGCAGGCATTGTACGGGCCTTTGGGTGAAGGGCAGCAGCGCATTGATGCCTGGCAGCAATTGCTGGCCACGCAGAAGCAGATTGGCGAGCTGGAACAGCTCAACGTGGTCAACCGATTCTTCAACAAGCAGATGCGTTACGAAGAAGACATCGACCTGTGGCACGAGGTCGATTATTGGGAAACACCGATCGAAGGCCTATGGAAAGGCGCCGGTGATTGCGAAGACTACGCTATCGCCAAGTATTTCAGCCTGCGCCATCTCGGTGTCTCTAGTGACAAGCTGCGCATCACCTACGTCAAGGCTTTGCGCCTGAACCGCGCGCACATGGTGCTGACCTACTACTCGAGCCCCGAGGCCATGCCTTTGGTGCTCGACAGCCTGATCGACACGATCAAGCCCGCCAGCCAGCGAACCGATTTGCTGCCGGTCTACTCTTTCAATGCCGAAGGGTTGTGGTTGCCGGGTGCCAAGGGTAACAAGAAGGTCGGAGACACCAAACGCCTGTCCCGCTGGCAGGATGTGTTGAAGAAAATGCAGGCCGAAGGTTTCCCGGTCGAGACGACTAACTAGGAGCACGCGCTCAGATGTCTTTGTTCAAACAGCTGTTGATCGCTATCTGTCTGTTCCTGGTGGTCGCCTTCACCGGCAGCTTCATGGTCAGTCTGGAAAGCTCGCGGACCCAGTACGTCAACCAGTTGCGCTCCCACGCCCAGGACGCAGCCACGGCGTTGGCGCTGTCCCTGACACCGAACATCGACGACCCGGCGATGGTCGAGTTGCTGGTCAGTTCGATCTTCGATAGCGGTTATTACGCGAGCATCCGTGTGGTCGATCTGGCCAATGACAAGACGATTGTCGAGCGTAGCGGCATCCCGGCGGTCACCAACGTACCGGACTGGTTCGTCAAACTGATCGGCCTGGAACCGGCCGGTGGCGACGCGCTTGTCAGCCGTGGCTGGGAGCAGGCCGCGCGGGTCGAGGTGGTCAGCCATCCGATGTTCGCGTTGGCCAAGCTGTGGCAGAGCGCGTTGGGCAGCCTCGGCTGGTTGCTGATCTGCGGCGCGGTGAGTGCAGTGCTGGGCGCGCTGTTGCTGCGCCGGCAACTGAAGCCGCTGGATTACATGGTCAAGCAATCCCACGCCATTGCTCGCCGCGAATTCCTCAGCCTGCCGGAACTGCCGCGCACCCCGGAACTGCGTCGGGTGGTGCAGGCGATGAACCAGATGGTCGAGAAGCTCAAGGCACTGTTCCAGGAGCAGGCCGAACGCAGTGAAAAACTGCGAGCCGAATCCTATCAGGACAACCTGACCGGCTTGGCCAACCGCCGCTATTTCGAGATGCAACTGAACGCGCGAGTGAGCAATCCTGAGCAGACCAGCTCAGGCTATTTGCTGCTGCTGCGGGTCAAGGATCTGGCTGGTTTGAACCAGCGGCTGGGTGGTCAGCGCACCGATGAATTGTTGAAAGCGGTGGGCGAGCAATTGTCCCGTGAGTGCGCCAAGTACCCGGAAACCCAGAACCTCGTCACGCGCATTCGTGGCGGTGAATTCGCTGTGCTGGCGCCGGGGCTGGTGCGCGAAGAAGCGCTGCAACTGGCGAGTAACCTCGACAGTGCACTGGCGAGCCTGCATGCGACGGGCGCCACGGACGTGGCGTCGGTGGCCTCGATCGGGCTGGCGCCGTTTGCCCATGGCGACTCGCCGCAAGCGGTGATCAGTTTGGCGGACCAGGCCCTGGCCCAGGCGGAAAGTCAGGGCGAACCAAGCTGGGCGTGCCTCGATCACAGTGCATCGGCCCGGGTTGGCGATGACCACCATGCCTGGCACACCTTGCTGGATCGGGCGTTGGATCAGCAGCGTTTCGAGCTGTACTTCCAGCCGGTTGTGGCCAGCCACGACACGCAGGTGGTGCTGCATTACAAAGTGCTGTCGCGCCTGCTCGACGAGCAGAACCAGACCATTCCCGCCGGGCGTTTCTTGCCGTGGCTCGAGCGTTTTGGCTGGACCGCGCGGCTGGACCGTTTGATGCTGGAGCTGGTGCTCGAGCAGATGGCCGACCATGAAGAGTCGCTGGCACTGAACCTGTCTTCGGCGACACTGGCGGATCCGCAGGCGCTGAACAAAGTGTTCGACATTCTGCGTCAGCATTCGAATCTCGGCGAGCGACTGACCCTGGAAATCGGCGAAGAACAATTGCCTGAACAAGCGGTGCTGGAACAGCTGACGCGGCGTCTGCGTGAACTGGGGTTCTCGCTAAGCCTGCAGCGTTTTGGTGGGCGCTTCAGCATGATCGGTAACCTGGCGCGGCTGGGGTTGGCGTATCTGAAGATCGACGGCGGTTACATCCGGGCGATTGATCAGGAGAGCGACAAGCGTCTGTTCATCGAGGCGATTCAGCGGGCGGCGCATAGCATTGATTTGCCATTGATTGCCGAGCGGGTCGAGACCGAAGGGGAGTTGGCGGTGATTCGTGAGATGGGGCTGTATGGGGTTCAGGGGCAGTTGTTTGGTGAGCCGAAGCCTTGGCAGTAGGGTTTTAGTGCAGAGGTGCCAGTCAGTCCGTCTTCGCGGGCAAGCCTCGCTCCTACAGGATTTGTGTCATGCCGCATCGCGTGAACCAACACAACCCCCGTAGGAGCGAGGCTTGCCCGCGAAGGCGCCAGCACAGGCGCCGGAAATATCTGATGGCAAAGTCCTAGGAGATTTCCTTCAAGTTGTAGCGGTTTTGGTGAACTTGTTCCGGCCGAAGTCCAAGGCTAGTCTGGCCTTGTCACTGAATAATCGGTGACACGGACGTGCAAGTCCGACCAAACTGTTTAGGTAGCGTGCTGCCATTCCCTCAATGAGCATTTCGATGTTCACTGCTTTATGGCGGCTGCGCGCAGGAGATCCTCGGATCTGCTGGGTGTCCTAAACAGTCCCGGTCTTGCACACCTGCGCACGGCCGCCACCCCTATTCGCGTGCAAGCGAACGGTGACGGCTCCAACTTACTGTTTAGGGTATTTCTTATGTTCAAAGTAACGCCGAATCCGCCTGCTCCCCGCAAAGGCCGCCTCTTCACCGTCTCCCCCGACATCGACACCGAAGCCCTTCTCGCCAACGCCTCCGAAGACCTACTCTCCATCAGCGCCATCGCCGCCGACCTCGCGGATGATGTGGAAGGCTCACGGCGCTCAGTAGCCTTGGCTCTCAGCCGAATGGCCGATGGCGTGCAGTTATTGGTGGAACGGGCGCTGGATCACCTTGAATCGCCGCAGATGCAGGCTCGGGCCGAGGTTTAGCAGGTTAGAGCGGTGGTGAGCTGAAGATCGCCTTCGCGGGCAAGCCTCGCTCCTACAGGATTTGTGTCGTGCCGCAATCGCGTGAACAAACGCAACTCTGTAGGAGCGAGGCTTGCCCGCGAAGGCGTCAGCACAAACAACAACCAAGGCGGGACGTTAGATCAACCCCGTCTCATCATCATCGATCAATTGGCTCAACCCGCCCAACGCTTCACGGGCCTGGGTCCGGTCCATCAGCTTGGCTTGTGCGGCGGCCGGCAGGTCGGTGACGCGGATCACGCCTTTTTGGGTCAATACCTGAATCAAGTCGTCGAGTACCCGGATCATTTCCAGGTCGCTCTGCTTGAGCTGCTTGAGGCTGGTTTCAACCACTTCGTGGGCAAACCAGGCCTGGATTTCATGGTTGTCGGCCGGCAGTGTTTCCGTGGCTTCGGCGTAGGCCGTGGCTTCCACGCGCACTAACTGACCTTGCGCATCGCGTTGCACGTAAAACATTGAGCATCCCTCGGAAATGGACCAGCGTCGTGCTGTCAGCAGCATAGGCCAACGCAGGCGAGTATGCGGTGCGACGAAGAAATCGTCACCCGTGAGGTGGACGCAAACGTGACGGCCGCCCGGTTTGGGCGGTCGTCAGCCTGCTGATCAGCTGTTGTTGTGATCGACTTTAATGGTCGGGTCACTGCCGGCAATCAACGAGTTGATGCTGGCGCTGGACCAATTATTACCTTCCAGTTTGATCGTCACATCCGGGGTGGCCGCTGCGGCATCGGCGCCGTTGAACTTGCCGCCAGAGCTGACTTGCAGGGAAGACACACCATCCACCGTGGTGATCTTCAGGAAGTTATCGATGGTGCTGCCGCTTTCGCCCTGCAACAGATCACGCAGGTCGATGCGGTCGCCTTCGCTGGCCTTGAAGTCCTTGATCACGTCGCTGCCGGTGTCGCCAGCCTTCCAGATGAAGGTGTCGGCACCCGAACCGCCAATCAGAATGTCGTTGCCTTGACCACCGATCAACGAGTCATTGCCGCTGCCGCCGAGCAGGATGTCATTGCCCTTGCCGCCGTCGAGGAAGTCGTTGCCACCCTGGCCGAAGAGAATGTCGTTGCCCGCGCCACCCAGCAGCGTGTCGTTACCGTCGTGGGTGCCAGACACGTCGAACGCGGTGTAGTGCTCGGTGATGTACTGGTGCACGTTGCTGGTGGTGACTTTGCTGACGTCGACTCCGGTCTGCTGGGCCACGAACGCCTGCATGGCCTGATAACCCTCACCGGCAACGCCATTGAAGCTCACCAGATCGCCGAACAGAAGATCATTGCCGTCACCGCCATTGACCGTGTCGGCGCCCGGCATCGTCGCTTCGGTATGGCCGATGATCGAGTTGGCCAGGTCTTTCGGGTCGATATTGGTTTGTGGCGTTTGATTCGAGTCGTACGGCTTGAGGTCGCCGAGGGTGACGTCTGTGTTCAGGCCGATCGCTTCCACCGTCGATACTTTGCTCAGCAATGTGAAGCCACTGGTGGAGTTGTCGATGGCCGTGGAGTCGGTGCTGCTGCCAGTGCCATCGCGATAGGACAGTTCGTAGGTGCCGTTGCCTTCGGCATGAAGCGTGCCCAGTTCGGAACTGTTCCAGTTACCATTTTTTTTCTGAGTCTGCAGCGTGACGTTGCCGGCGCTGTCGATGGTCAGGTAGTGAGTGCTGTCCAGGTAGCCGGAATAGGTCTGCCCCAATTTGTGATTGGTGGTGGTGATGACGTCATCGAGCCTCACATTGCCGTACAAGGTCGGGTTGGTCTGCTCGCCGCTCTGGTAGTAGGTCGGTTTGCCATCGGTGATGAAGTACGTGAGGTTCTTCGCACCGGTGTTGGCAATGGCGTCGGCGCTCTGGAACCAGTTGGCCGTGGTTTTGAACACGTCCTCGTAGTTGGTGCCGCCGCCGGACGACATCGAATCCAGAACGGATTTGAGCAAGGTCAGAGCGTTCGGGTCATTCAGGTTCACCGACACCGACTTGTTGACCTGGTTATCGAAGTCCGCCAGGAAGATGTTCACCGTCCCGGAGTTGCCGCCCATGCTTTGCTTGAGGGTGTTGAACACCGCGGTCAGCGAATCCTTGGCGGCGCTGATCGAAGAAGCGCTCATGCTGCCCGAGCTGTCGACCATGAATGCGATGTTGTAGTTGGTGCCCGGCACCACGGTCAGCCCGCCGATGTCGGCGACCATGATGTCGTTGCCATCGGTGCCGGTGATGGTGTCGTCGGCTGCAGTGGCGGTCACCGCGTTATAGACCGACGGGTACACCGTGACCGGAATCTGCGCGGTGCTCGGTGCCGAACCGCCATGGGCTTCGGTGGATGTCGATGTCACGGTCAGGGTGAACTGGCCGTTGTAATACGGCGGCGGAGTAACGGTCAGCGTGCCGAGGTTCCAGCCGGTGACGTTGGCTTCGCCATTGGTCGTGCTGGCAGTGAAGGTGTGGCCTGCGCCATCGGTGAGCACCGAGCCCGCCGGGATGCCGCTGATCTTCACGCTCAGGCTTTCAGAGCCGTCGGTGTCGGTCAGTGCCGTTTTGATCGCGGACAGGTGAACGCTGGTGCCTTCGGCGCCTTCGTTGAGTTTGTAGCCGTCGTAGTAGCCTTCGCCATTGGTGCCGTGCAGGTCGGAAACCGTTACGCCAGAAGCGGCCAGATCCGTCACACCGGTGTACAGCGGCACGCCGGCACTGCTCAGGTCGACCGCCGCGCCGCCGTTGACCGACAGGTTGACGTCATAGTTGCCCGGGCCGCTCTGGTTGTGGTGGTAGATGTCCAGGGTGTAGTAACCGCTGGTGGTCGGGATGAACGAGCCGTTCAGGTTACCGCCCGCCCCCCAAGTGATTGCGGCCACGTTTTTACCGCCGATGGTCACCAACAGGCTGTCGTCACCGGTACCGCTGAAGGTGTACGTCTTGCCGGCTTCGAGGTAAATCAGCCCGGACGTTTTCGAAGCGGTGCCGGCTGTGACACTGCCGTTGGACTGCACGTTGGTCACGGTGCCGCTGGAGTTCGGCGTACCCGCGCCGTCGATGATCGATTTCAGTGTGCCGGAAGCTGCGCCGCTGCCATCGGTGCCGAGGCCCGACAGACCGGTCCAGACTTCCTTGATCAGCCCGGTCGACTTGACGCTGTTGTCCGCGACGCTCAGGGATGGCGCGTCGGCAACCGGTGTGATGTCGATTTTCACCGTGCCGGTGCTGCCCAGCAATTGACCATCGGTTGGCTGGAACTTGATTTGCGCGTAGTCGGCCTGTTTGTTGCCCGCACCGCTGCCACCGTAAGCATCGACGCCCGATTCGTTGGCATCTGGGGTGAAGCGCAACTTGCCGGCGTCGATGTCGGCTTTGCTGAAGGTCTGGTTGGTCGCCACGTCTTTCCAGGTCGCACCGTCCAGGTACTGCAATTTGCCTTCGCCCGGCAACTGAGTGATTTTCACCCCCAGGTTGGCAGCAGGGCTGTCGACATCGCTGACGCCGAAGGTCGACCAGCCGAGGATCAGCGGGGTGTCTTCGGTGCCGGTGACGTTAACCGGTGCGGCGGTTGGCGCGTCGTTCACAGCCACCACGTTGACGGTGGTGGTCGCGGTGTTGGAGTAGTTGCTGCCATCGGTCACCGTCACGGTGATGATCCGCGGCACGGTGCTCGGATCTTCACTGCTGTTGGTGAAGCTGATGTTTTTGATCTGCTGCATGTAGTCGGCCAGCGTCGCGTTGCCCGATAGGGTCAAGGTGACGGTGCCGTCCTGGCTATTGGCGTTGATGCTGATGCCATTGACGCTGTTGCCCAGGTTTAGCGCATCGCCCGGCTGGCGGTTGGTCAGCACGATGGTCGCGCCGGTCAGCATCGTGCTGTCCGGGTCGGTGATTTTCAGGTCGGTGTCGCCGATCGAGACGCCCTTGCCTTCAGTGAAGGTCACGTTGTAGTTGGCCCCGGTGGCGCCGCTGGAGTTGTTGGCGTCCAGGTCGAGAACCGGCGCTGCATCGTTGTCGATGATCGAGGTGCTGACGCTGCCGTTGGAGGCACTGACCGCGAGGTTTTCGAAGTTACCGCCGGTGGCCGAGTCAATCTTGACCACGAAGTTCTCGGTGCCTTCGGTGAGCTTGTCATCCAGCGTCGCTACGTTGAAGCTCGCGCTGCTGGCGCCTGCCGGGATTTTCACGGTGTACACGCCGGTGAAGTCCGAACCGTCGGCGGCGGTGCCGCTGTAGACGATTTTCAGGGTCACTTCGGTCTGTGCCGGGTGAGTCAGGCTGACGGTGTAGCTGGCGGTCTGGCCTTCGGTGACCGAGGTGCTGCCGCTGATGCTGGCTTCGGTTTTGTCGATCGTGTCGGTGACAGTCGTGACCGCAGCAGTGTTGCTGGTGACCAGGTTTTCGAAGTTGCCACCGGTGGCGGTGGAGATGGTTGCCTGGACAGTGCCGGCGTCTTTGTAGACGTCGTCCTTCGGCGCATCGACAGTCACGGTGCCGGTGGTTTTGCCGGCGCCGATGGTGATGACGGCGCCATTGCTCAACGTCACGGTCACCGGAGTACCGGCGGCGTTGGTCAGGGTCGCGGTGTAAGTGATCTGGCTACCTTCGGCGACCGAGTTGGTCGCGCTCAGGCTGAGGCTGGTGGTGTCGACGGAGTCGGTCACGGTGGTGCTGACCGGCGTTTTATCCGCCACCAGGTTCTCGTAGTTGCCGCCGCTGACGCTGGTGATCGAGTTGGTCAGCGGAGCATGACCTGCCAATGCGTCGTTCGGTGCGGTGGTGGTCACGGTACCGGTGGTTTTACCGACTTCGATAGTGATCGTCTGACCATTGGCCAAGGACACGGTGACCGGGCTGCCCGTCACCGGTGCACCGACAGTCGCGGTGTAAGTGACGGTGCCGCCTTCAGTTGCCGAAGCGCTGGCGTTCAGAATGACGGTCGAGGTGTCGATGGTGTCGGTGATGCTGGTTACTGCTGGGGCAGTGCTAGGCACCAGGTTTTCGAAGTTGCCGCCAGTGGCGGTGGAGATGGTTGCCTGGACAGTGCCGGCGTCTTTGTAGACGTCGTCTTTTGGTGCGTCGACGGTTACAGAGCCGGTAGTTTTACCCGCTTCGACGGTGATGACAGCGCCGTTGCTCAGCGTGACGGTCACTGGTGTTCCGGCTGCGTGGGTCAGGGTTGCCGTGTAGGTGATCTGGCCGCCTTCATCCACGGTGCCGGTCGCGGTCAGCGACAGGTTGGTGGTGTCCTGGGTATCGGTAACCGAGGTGTCCGCCGACTTGCCGTCGACTTCCAGTTTCTCGTAGTTGCCGCCCTTGGCGTCGTCGATCTTGACGCTCAGGGAGCTGCCACCGGTCAGGGCATCGTTTGGCGCGGTGAAGTTGATAGAGCCGCTGCTCGCGCCGACCGGGATGGTGATGGTCTGGCCGTTGGACAGGGTTACGACGACTGGCGAGCCGGTGACCGGTGCGTTGACGGACGCGGTGTAAACCACGGTGTCGCCTTCGGCGACGGTGGACGTCGCGGTCAGATTCACGGTCGAGGTGTCGAGGGTATCGGTCACGTCGGTGACCGCTGGCGCCGGGTTGGTTGCCAGGTTTTCGAAGTTGCCGCCCGTAGCGTCCTTGATGGTCACTTCGATTTTGCCGGCGTCTTTGTAGACGTCATCTTTTGGCGCATCGACGGTCACGCTGCCGGTAGTCGCACCGGCGGCGATGGTGATGACGGCACCATTCGACAAGGTCACGGTGACTGGTGTGCCGGCGGCGTTGGTCAAGCTCGCGGTGTACACGATGGAACCACCTTCGGCGACTGAATCGGTAGCGCTCAGGCTGAGGGTAGTGGTGTCCTCAGTATCGGTGACCGAGGTATCCGCCGACTTGCCATCCACATCCAGCTTCTCGTAGTTGCCGCCTGTTGCGCCGTCAATTTTGACGCTCAAGGAACCGCCACCAGCCAACGCATCGTTCGGCGCGGTGAAGTTGACGCTGGCGCTGCTCGAGCCGACCGGGATGGTGATGGTCTGGCCGTTCGACAGGGTCACGACGACTGGCGAACCGGTGACCGGCGACGTCACGGACGCCGTGTAAACCACGGTGCCGCCTTCGGCGATACTCGAAGTCGCAGTCAGATTGACCGTCGAAGTATCGAGGGTGTCGTTAACGGTGGTCACCGCCGGTGTATCGCTGGTGACCAGATTCTCGAAATTGCCGCCGGTCGCGTCTTTGATGGTCGCTTCGACGGTGCCGGTGTCTTTGTAGACGTCGTCCTTTGGTGCATCGACGGTCACGGAACCGGTGGTTTTGCCCGCTTCGATGGTGATCACCACACCGTTCGACAAGGTCACGGTGACCGGCGTGCCGGCCACATTGGTCAGGATCGCGGTGTAGGTGATCTGGCCGCCTTCATCCACGGCGCCGGTCGCGGTCAGCGACAGGTTGGTGGTGTCTTGGGTATCGGTCACTGAGGTATCCGCCGACTTGCCGTCGACTTCCAGCTTCTCGTAGTTGCCGCCTGTAGCGCCGTCAATTTTGACGCTCAGAGAGCTGCCACCAGCCAACGTATCATTTGGCGCAACGAAGTTGACAGAACCGCTACTCGAGCCGACCGGGATGGTGATGGTCTGGCCGTTGGACAGGGTTACGACGACTGGCGAACCGGTCACCGGCGCGGACACGGATGCGGTGTAAACCACGGTGCCGCCTTCGGCGACGGTAGACGTCGCGGTCAGGTTCACGGTCGAAGTGTCGAGGGTATCAGTCACCTCGGTGGCCGCAGCCGCTGGGCTGGTGGCCAGGTTTTCAAAGTTGCCGCCCGCGGCGTCCTTGATGGTGACTTCGACGGTGACCGCGTCTTTGTAGACGTCGTCCTTCGGTGCATCGACGGTCACGGAACCGCTGGTGGCGCCGGCGGCGATGGTGATCACGGCACCGTTGCTCAGGGTGACGGTCACTGGCGTGCCAGCGGCGTTGGTCAAGGTCGCGGTGTAAACGATGGAGCCGCCTTCAGCGACCGAATCCGTAGCGCTCAGGCTGAGGGTTGTGGTGTCCGCAGTGTCAGTGATCGAGGTGTCTGCTGACTTGCCATCGACGTCCAGCTTCTCGTAGTTGCCGCCCTTGGCGTCGTCGATCTTGACGCTCAGGGAGGTGCCACCGGTCAACGCATCGTTCGGCGCGGTGAAGTTGACGCTGGCGCTGCTCGAGCCGACCGGGATGGTGATGGTCTGGCCGTTGGACAGGGTGACAACCACCGGCGCACCGGTGACCGGCGCTGACACGGACGCGGTGTAAACCACGGTGCCGCCTTCGGCGACGGTGGACGTCGCGGTCAGATTCACGGTCGAGGTGTCGAGGGTATCGGTCACGGCGGTGACCGCTGGCGCCGAGTTGGTCGCCAGATTTTCAAAGTTGCCACCCGCGGCATCCTTGATCGTCACTTCGACTTGGCCGGCGTCCTTGTAGACGTCGTCTTTTGGCGCATCGACGGTCACGGAACCGGTGGTCGCACCGGCGGCGATGGTGATGACTGCACCGTTCGACAAGGTCACGGTGACCGGCGTGCCGGCGGTGTTGGTCAGGGTCGCGGTGTAAACGATGGAACCGCCTTCGGCGACCGAGTCAGTCGCCGAGAGGCTGAGGGTGGTGGTGTCCGCAGTGTCAGTCACCGAGGTGTCCGCCGATTTGCCGTCGACTTCCAGCTTCTCGTAATTACCGCCCGTTGCGCCGTCAATCTTGACGCTCAGGGAGCTGCCGCCCGCCAGTGCATCATTTGGAGCAACGAAGTTGACAGAACCGCTGCTCGAGCCGACCGGAATGGTGATGGTCTGGCCGTTCGACAGGGTCACAATGACTGGCGAACCGGTCACCGGCGCAGACACGGACGCGGTGTAGACCACGGTGCCGCCTTCGGCGACATTCGCGGTGGCTGTCAGCGAAACGGTGCTGGTGTCGATGGTGTCATTGACGGTGGTCACCGCAGGCGTATCGCTGGCGACCAGGTTCTCGAAGTTGCCGCCGGTAGCGCCTTTGATGGTCGCTTCAACGGTGCCGGCGTCTTTATAGACGTCGTCCTTCGGTGCATCGATGGTCACGGATCCGGTGGTCGCACCGGCGGCGATGGTGATGACTGCACCGTTCGACAAGGTCACGGTGACCGGCGTGCCGGCGGTGTTGGTCAGGGTCGCGGTATAGGTGATCTGTCCGCCTTCATCCACGGTGCCGGTTGCGGTCAGCGACAGGTTGGTGGTATCAGCGGTGTCGGTCACCGAGGTGTCCGCCGATTTGCCGTCGACGTCCAGTTTCTCGTAATTACCGCCTGTTGCGCCGTCAATCTTGACGCTCAGGGAGCTGCCGCCCGCCAGGGGGCTGTTTGGCGCGACAAAGTTCACGCTGCCGGTGGTTTCGCCGACCGGGATGGTGATGCTCTGGCCATTGGACAGGGTGACGACCACTGGAGCACCGGTGACGGGTGCGCTGACCGTCGCGGTGTAGACCACGGTTTCGCCTTCGGCGACATTCGCGGTGGCTGTCAGCGAAACGGTGCTGGTATCGATGGTGTCGTTAACGGTGGTGACCGCCGGGGTGTCGCTAGCCACCAGATTCTCGAAGTTGCCACCGGTCGCGCCTTTGATGGTCGCTTCAACGGTGCCGGTGTCCTTATAGACGTCGTCCTTCGGTGCATCGACGGTCACGGAGCCGGTGGTTTTGCCCGCTTCGATGGTGATCACGGCGCCGTTCGACAAGGTCACGGTGACCGGCGTGCCGGCAGCATTGGTCAGTGTCGCGGTATAGGTGATCTGTCCGCCTTCATCCACGGTGCCGGTCGCGGTCAGCGACAGGTTGGTGGTGTCCTGAGTATCGGTAACCGAGGTGTCCGCCGACTTGCCGTCGATTTCCAGCTTCTCGAAATTGCCGCCCTTGGCATCGTCGATCTTGACGCTCAAGGAGCTGCCGCCAGCCAACGCATCATTTGGCGCAACGAAGTTGACAGAACCGCTGCTCGAACCAACCGGAATGATGATGGTCTGGCCGTTGGACAGGGTCACAACCACCGGCGAACCGGTGACCGGTGCGCTGACGGACGCGGTGTAAACCACGGTCCCGCCTTCGGCGACGGTGGACGTCGCGGTCAAATTCACGGTCGAGGTATCGAGGGTATCGGTCACGTCGGTGACCGCCGCCGCCGGGTTGGTCGCCAGGTTTTCGAAGTTGCCGCCCGCAGCGTCCTCGATGGTCACTTCGATTTTGCCGGCATCTTTGTAGACATCGTCTTTCGGCGCGTCGACGCTCACGGAGCCGCTGGTGGCACCGGCCGCGATGGTGATCACCGCACCGTTCGACAAGGTCACGGTCACTGGTGTGCCGGCCGCGTTGGTCAAGCTCGCGGTGTAGACGATGGAACCGCCTTCCGCGACCGAGTCGGTTGCGCTCAAACTGAGGGTGGTGGTTTCCGCAGTATCAGTCACCGAGGTGTCCGCCGACTTGCCGTCGACTTCCAGTTTCTCGTAGTTGCCGCCCTGGGCATCGTCGATCTTGACGCTCAGAGAGCCGCCGCCGGCGAGGGCATCGTTTGGCGCAACGAAGTTGACAGAACCGCTGCTCGAGCCGGCCGGGATGGTGATGGTCTGGCCATTCGACAGGGTCACAACCACCGGCGAACCGGTGACCGGTGCGCTGACGGACGCCGTGTAAACCACGGTCCCGCCTTCAGCGATACTCGAAGTGGCAGTCAGCGAAACGGTGCTGGTATCGATAGTGTCGTTGACAGTGGTGACTGCCGGGGTGTCGCTGGTGACCAGCTTCTCGAAATTGCCGCCGGTCGCGTCTTTGATGGTTGCTTCGACGGTGGCGCCATCTTTGTAGACATCGTCCTTCGGTGCATCGACGGTCACGGAGCCAGTGGTTTTGCCCGCTTCGATGGTAATCACGGCGCCGTTCGACAAGGTCACGGTGACCGGTGTGCCGGCGGCATTGGTCAGTGTCGCGGTGTAGGTGATCTGGCCACCTTCATCCACTGAACCGCTGGCGGTCAGCGACAGGTTGGTGGTGTCCTGGGTATCAGTCACCGAGGTGTCGGCTGATTTGCCGTCAACTTCCAGCTTCTCGTAGTTGCCACCCTTCGCATCGTCGATCTTCACGCTCAGCGAGCCACCACCAGCCAACGCATCGTTTGGCGCAACGAAGTTGACAGAGCCGCTGCTCGAGCCGACCGGAATGGTGATGGTCTGGCCATTCGACAGGGTCACAACCACCGGCGAACCGGTGACCGGTGCGCTGACGGAAGCCGTGTAAACCACGGTGCCGCCCTCCACAACGTCTGCGGTAGCCGTCAGCGAAACGGTGCTGGTGTCGAGGGTGTCAGTCACGTCAGTGACCGCTGCCGCCGGGTCCGTCACCAGGTTTTCAAAGTTGCCACCGGCGGCGTCCGCGATGGTGACTTCGACCTTGCCGGCATCTTTATAAACATCATCGGCAGGTGCATCGACGCTCACGCTGCCGGTGGTCGCGCCGGCGGCGATGGTGATCACCGCTCCGTTACTCAGGGTCACGGTGACCGGTGTACCGGCCGGATTGGTCAGTGTCGCGGAGTACAGAATCTGACCACCTTCGGCCACTTCGGTGGACGCCGACAGGCTCAGGCCGGTGTCGTCTTTCGAATCGGTAATGGTGGTGAGTGCCGGCTCGGTGCTCGGAATCAGTTGCTCGAAATTGCCGCCGGTGGTGCCGGTGATCGTCGTGCTGACGATGATGCCATTGTTGTAAACGTCGTTGGCCGCGGTATCGACTATCACGCTGCCGGTGGTCTTGCCCGCTTCGATAGTAATGACCGAGCCGTTGCTCAAGGTCACGGTCATCGGCGTGCCGGCCGGGTTGGTCAGGGTGGCGGTGTAGGTGATCTGGCCGCCTTCGACGACGGTGCCGGTGGCGCTGAGGCTCAGACCGGTGTTGTCGATCGAGTCGGTGATGGTGGTGACTGCCGGCGTGGTGCTCGGTACGAGATTCTCGAAGTTGCCGCCGGTAGCGCCGGTGATTGTGGTGCTGACGGTGCTGCCGTTGTTGTAGACGTCATTGGCCGAGGTGTCGACGTTCACGGAGCCGGTGGTTTTACCGGCTTCGATGGTGATGGTCGAACCGTTGGACAGGGTGACGGTGACCGGCGCCTGCGCCGGGTTGGTCAGGGTCGCGGTGTAGGTGATCTGGCCACCTTCAGTAACGCTGTCGGTGGCGGTCAGGGTCAGGCCGGTAGTGTCGACCGAGTCGGCAATGGTGGTGACGGCCGGCGTCGGGTTCGGCACCAGGTTCTCGAAGTTGCCGCCGGTAGTCCCGGTGATCGTGGTGCTGACGGTACTGCCATTGTTGTAGACGTCATTGGCCGGCGTCGGAACGTTCACGTTGCCGGTGGTCTGGCCGGCATTGATGGTAATGGTCGAACCGTTGGACAGGGTGACGGTGACCGGCGTCTGCGCCGGGTTGGTCAGGGTCGCGGTGTACGTGATCTGACCGCCTTCGGTGACGGTCGAGCCTGCCGTCAGCGTGACGGTGGTGGTGTCGGCGGAATCGGTAATGGTGGTGACGGCCGGGGTCGGGTTCGGCGCCAGATTCTCGAAGTTGCCGCCGGTAGTCCCGGTAATCGTGGTGCTGACGGTACTGCCATTGTTGTAGACGTCGTTGGCCGGCGTCGGAACGTTGACGCTGCCGGTGGTGTTGCCTGCGGCGATAGTGATGGTCGAACCGTTGGATAAAGTGACGGTGACCGGCGTCTGCGCCGGGTTGGTCAATGTCGCGGTGTAGGTGATCTGACCGCCTTCGGTGACGGTCGAGCCCGCTGTCAGTGTGACGGTGGTGGTGTCGACGGTGTCGGTGACCTGGGTCACGGCCGGAACGGTCGGCGGGGTGACCACGATACCGCTGCCGCCCGTGGTGCCGGTGACGGTCACGTTGATCTGGTTCGGATCGTTATAAACAGTGTCGTTCGGTGCCAGCGGAACGTTGACGGTGCCCGTGGTTTGGCCGGCTGCGATCACGATCACCGAGCCGTTGGACAGGGTGATAGTCAGGTCGGTCAGCGGCGCTTCGGTCAAGGTCGCGGTGTAAACCAGCACGCCACCGGCTTCAGTGATGGTCGGCGTTGCGCTCAGGCTCAGGGTCGATTCGCGCAGGGCATTGGCGCTGGTATCAGCAGTCTGGCCGCCGGTGGTGTCTTGTGTTGCCAAAGCGGCAGTAGCGATGCCCTCTGTCGGGAAGCCAATGGTCGGGTCGACCCGGGCAGCGGTTGCCTCCAGGGCCACGAAGCTGTGGCCACCGCCGGTAGAGCCGCCCCCGCTCGCAGCCGTAGGGCCAGCGGCGGTGGCTTCAAGGGCGGTGGTCGGGTCGACACCAGCGGCGATGGCTTGTTGCAATTCGTCAACCGATGGCGCGGCTTGTGCAGTGGCTTGCGCAAGGTCGGTGCTGGAATCCGGATCGCTGCCGCTCCATTGAGTGTCGCGGCCCAGGTCCAGAGTCCGGCCATCAGCCAGTTCGAGCGTAATGGCGCCGGCGGCACCGGTATCTACCTGATCGCCGACCAACAACCGGTCGCCTTCAACGAGTACGCGGCGGACGCCTTCTGGCGACACCGCGAAAACCTGACCAACAATGCTTTTGACGATGGCAACAACACTGCTCATTGAAGACTCTCCGGGTGTCACGTTCAGTTGACTTCCATGAACCGGGCGGCATGTTCGCCGATCGGGGCTGGACGTACTTTCAAAGATGTTTGATGCATAACTTTGACGCAGTAACCGTCAATAATCTGGCTATATTTTTTCGAAATTAACTTTATGCCAAACTATTGACCTTAAGGGAGCCATCCTAAACAATCGTCCTAGTAATGTCACATTGATATTTAAGCGGCGACCTGTCCTACAGCGTGTGATCCTGTTCCGATTTTGAACTTTCCGACATACGGTCATTCCGGTTGCCATCATCCGATGCAGCGCCACGTTCTGCAGTGATTCAAGACAAGAAGTCCCGGGAAATTCCACTATGCGTTTGCACTTGTTCAAGGTTCTACCCTTCGCCCTTGCCGCCAGCTTTGTTCAGGCGCAAAGCCTCCCGCAGGCCATGCAGCAGGCGCTGGATGTCCATCCGGAAATTCAGGCAGGGGTTAACAGCCGACTGGCCGCGGATTATCAGTTAAAGGCAGCCAAAGGTGGATACCTGCCACGGGTCGATCTGCTCGGTGGTTATGGTCGCGAAGGCACCGACAGCGTCACCACCCGTGCCGCCGGCAACAACAATCACTGGGAAACGTTGAATCGCAGCGAGTCAAGTTTACGTCTGTCGCAGATGGTATTTGACGGTTTTGCGACGTCCAGCGAAGTGGGGCGTCAACAAGCCACCGTTAATTCCCGTGCTTATTCCTTGCTCGGCACATCGGAACGTACCGGGCTGACCGTCGCTCAGGTCTATCTCGATGTATTGACCCGCCGCGAATTCGTGCGCCTGGCCGAAGACAATCTGAAGAACCACGAACGGATTCTTGACCAGATCAAATTGCGCACCCAACGCGGCGTGGGCAGTGGCGCCGACCTGGATCAGGCCGATGCGCGTATGGCCCAGGCCCGCAACAACCTGATCACTGAACAGACCAACCTGGCCGATGCCGAAACCAACTTCCTCAGCGCCGTCGGCCAGATGCCCGATCAGCTGGAGCGGCCTGCCGATTTCATGGCGCTGTTGCCGGCCAACCTGAATGAAGCCCGGGCGCAGATGCTGGAAAACAGCCCGATCCTGCGTTCCGCCGAATCCGATATCGCTGCCGCCGAGAAGCAGTACGAAGCCGCCAAGTCGAGCTTCTATCCGCGCTTCGATGCCGAATTGGGTCGCAGCGCCGACAATGATCTCGACGGTCAGAACGGTCACAGCAATGAATGGCAGGCCATGCTGCGCATGCGCTTCAATTTGTTCGCCGGTGGCAGCAACAAGGCTGATCTGGAATCCAAGTCCTATCTGTCGAACCAGGCGCTGGATATTCGCAACAACGCCCTGCGCGTGTTGAACGAAGAGCTGGGCCTGGCCTGGAACGCCCTGAACAACGCCAACGCCCAAGTGCCAATTGCCCAGCAATATGTCGATCGCAGCGCCAGTGTGCGCAGCGCGTATCAGAAGCAGTTCAGCCTCGGCGAACGCACCTTGCTCGATCTGCTCGACAGTGAAAACGAGCTGTTCAGCGCTTCCCGTCGGTTGGCCGAGATCAAAAACATTCAGTTATTTACTCAGTACCGAATCAAGGCGACCATGGGCGAATTGCTCAAAAGTCAGGGCGTGGTCGCACCGTTGGCATCCGTTGTGCAAAACGACGTGAAGCCCAAGGTTCAGTTGCCCGGGATGAATTGAGTCCTGCCCCATTTTAATCGTTAGCCAAGAGTGTCGAGCGTGGAATCAGAAGTCAGTGGAGTTCAACTCATTCATGATCCGCGCGCGCTGCATGACGATCCGTTACTGGACGGCCTGCTAGCCCTTTGCACTTTGCACCAGAAACCGGCCAGCGCCGCGATGCTGACCACCGGCCTGCCGTTACCCAAACAACGCCTGAGCGTCGAACTGCTGCCCCGCGCGGCCGCTCGCGCCGGGCTGCAAGGACGGGTACTGCAACGCAAGCTGGAGCAGATTCCGGCGATTGCCATGCCGGCGCTGTTGCTGCTCAAGGAAGGTCGCAGTGCGGTGTTGCTCGGCTGGCACGGTGAAGACCAGGCCCGCCTGCTGCTTAGCGAAAGCGATGGTGGTGAGGTCTGCGTCAGCCGTGAACTGCTGGCCGACGATTACAGCGGCAAAGTCTTCTTCGCCCAACCCCAACATAAATTCGACGTCAACCACGGCACGCTGATCCCGCGCGCGCGCTCGTGGTTTCGCGACACCCTCAAGCGTTCGCGCTGGCTGTACGCCGACGCCATCGCTGCCAGTTTTCTGATCAACATCATTGCCATGGCCGCGCCGCTGTTTGTGATGAATGTTTACGACCGCGTGGTGCCAAACCAGGCCGAGTCGACTCTTTGGGTCCTGGCTATCGGCATCACGGGCGCTTATCTGTTCGACCTCATCCTCAAGAGCCTGCGCAGCCTGTGCCTGGATCTGGCCGGCAAGAAAACCGACCTGATCATCTCCGCGACGCTGTTCGAGCGCATCGTCGGCATGTCCATGAAGTACCGCCCGGCGCGGGTCGGCAGCTTCGCCCAGAACATCCATGAGTTTCAGAGCCTGCGCGACTTCCTCGCGTCGCTGACTCTCACCAGCCTGATCGACCTGCCGTTTACGTTGCTGATCTTCATGGTCATCGCGATCCTGGGCGGGCATCTGGTGTGGATTCCAGTGCTGGCGTTCCCGATTGCCTTGCTGATCGGTTATGCCTTGCAGAAGCCGCTGGTGGCGACCATGGAACGAACCATGGCCCTGGGCGCCGAGCGCCAGTCGAGCCTGATCGAAACCCTCGCCGGCCTCGATGCGGTGAAGGTCAACAACGCCGAAAGCGAACGCCAGTATCAGTGGGAGCAGACCATCGGTACCCTCAGCCGCCTCGAGCTGCGGGTAAAAATGCTGTCCGGTCTGGCGATGAACATCACCTTGCTGATTCAGCAACTGGCCGGGGTGATCATGATCGTCTTCGGCGTGTACCAGATCATCGACGGCCACCTGAGCATGGGCGGCTTGATCGCGTGCTACATGCTCAGCGGTCGTGCCCTCAGCCCATTGGCTTCGTTGTCCGGCCTGCTGACCCGCTACCAGCAGGCCCGCGTGACCATGACCTCGGTCGATCAGATGATGGAGCTGCCGCAGGAGCGCAATTTCGACGAGCGTCCGCTGAGCCGTAAAGTGCTGCAAGGCGCCATTGAATGCCGTCAGCTGAGCTTCACTTACCCGGACCAGCAGAATCCCGCGCTGAAGAACATCAACCTGATCATCAAGCCCGGCGAGAAGATCGGTATCATCGGTCGCAGCGGCTCGGGCAAAAGCTCCCTGGCCAAACTGCTGGTGGGCCTCTATCAGCCGGACGACGGCGCGCTGCTGGTGGATGGTGTGGATATCCGTCAGATCGACGTCAGCGAACTGCGCCACAACATCGGCTACGTGCCCCAGGACATTCAATTGCTCGCCGGTACCTTGCGCGACAATCTGGTCTCGGGCGCGCGCTATGTTGAAGACGAATTGGTGCTGCAAGCCGCGGAACTGGCCGGCGTTCACGAATTTGCCCGCCTGCACCCGCAAGGTTATGAGCTGCAAGTCGGTGAGCGTGGGCAGAACCTGTCCGGCGGTCAGCGCCAGAACGTCGCCCTGGCCCGAGCGCTGCTGCTCAACCCGCCGATCCTGTTGCTGGACGAACCGACCAGCGCCATGGACAACACCGGCGAAGAACGCCTCAAGCAACGCCTCGCTGCGGTGGTTGAAAACAAGACCGTGGTGCTGGTGACGCACCGGGCTTCGCTGTTGTCGCTGGTGGATCGTTTGCTGGTGATCGACCGTGGACAGATACTCGCCGATGGCCCGAAAGTCGCCGTGATGGAAGCGTTGAAGAAGGGGCAGATCAGTGTTGCTTAAGTCCGGGGTCAAAGACTCCATCCGCCGTTACTTCAAAGGCTCCGCATCACTGCAAGGCCAGCCCCTTCCCGAGGTCAACAAAGCGCTGATCGAAGACGCCCCGCGCGTGGTGCGATTGACGATCTGGGCGATCATCGGCTTCTTCGTATTCCTGATGCTCTGGGCCAACTTCGCGGTGGTCGATGAAGTCACCAAGGGCGACGGCAAGGCGATTCCGTCGTCGAAGATCCAGAAAATCCAGAACCTTGAGGGTGGCATCGTCTCCGAGTTGTTCGTCACCGAAGGGCAGATCGTCGAGGCCGGCGCGCCGCTGATTCGTCTCGACGACACGCGGTTTGCCTCCAACGTCGGTGAAACCGAGGCCGATCGGCTGTCGATGCTGCTGCGTGTGGAGCGCTTGAGTGCCGAGGTCGATGACCGTGCGCTGAACTTCCCCGCCGATGTGCTCAAGGCTGTTCCCGTCCAGGCTGCCAGTGAAGAGTCGCTGTACATCAGCCGTCGTCAGCAACTGCACGATGAAATCGGTGGTTTGAAGGAGCAGTTGATCCAGCGTCAGCAAGAGCTGCGCGAGTTCACCTCCAAACAGTCTCAGTATCGCAACGCATTGTCGCTGCAACGTCAGGAAATCAACATGTCCGAGCCGTTGGTGGCTCAGGGCGCAGTGTCACCGGTGGAAGTTTTGCGACTCAAGCGTGCCGAGGTCGAAACCCGTGGCCAACTGGACGCCACTACCTTGGCGATTCCTCGCGCCGAATCGGCGATCAAGGAAGTGCAGCGCAAGATCGACGAGACTCGCGGCAAATTCCGCAGCGAAGCCCTGACTCAACTCAACGAAGCACGAACCGATCTGAACAAGGCCCAGGCCACCGGTAAGGCGCTGGAAGATCGAGTCAGCCGGACGTTGGTGACATCGCCGGTGCGCGGCATCGTCAATAAGTTGCTGGTGAACACCATCGGCGGCGTGATTCAGCCGGGCAGCGATCTGGTGGAGATCGTGCCGCTGGACGACACCTTGCTGGTGGAAGCCAAGATTCGACCGCAAGACATCGCGTTCCTGCATCCAGGGCAAGATGCCACGGTGAAGTTCACAGCTTACGACTACACCATTTACGGTGGGCTGAAGGCCAAGCTTGAGCAGATCGGTGCCGACACCATCACCGACGAAGACAAGAAGACCACGTACTACATCATCAAACTGCGCACCGAGCGCAGCCACCTCGGGACGGATGAAAAACCCTTGCTGATCATCCCGGGGATGGTGGCGTCGGTGGACATCATTACCGGCAAGAAGACTGTGCTCAGTTATTTGCTCAAGCCGATTATTCGGGCTCGGGCCGAGGCGTTGCACGAGCGGTAGTTTTGCGGCGCGGCTGATGGCCCTATCGCGAGCAGGCTCGCTCCCACATGGGATTTGTGTCGATTATAAGACCCCTGTGGGAGCGAGCCTGCTCGCGATGGCGGTTTAAAAGACACCGCACTTCAAAAGCCATATCGTTATTCACTAACGGTATTTAAATTTCAATTCTTATACCTATAAAGTCACTTCCCTGCGTACCTGCCGACCAATCGGCGCGCCGCACGACACGAACCACGGGACCTCCGTGAGTTTCTGATCGACGCGCGCCCTTGAGCGTGCCGTGCGTGGGAGTGATTTTTATGTCAGCCGTCTCTTTTTCTCCAAAGCTTGCATCAACCAGCGCCGCCGCCATCCTCGCGTCGCAAGTCTTTGAAGTCCGACCATTCAGCGGTGCCGTCGGTGCCGAAATCATCGGCCTGGACCTGTCCCGCCCGATCAATGACCAGGACTTCGCCCGCGTCCATCGCGCGCACCTGGATCATCACGTCGTGGTGTTCCGCGACCAGCGCATTACCCCCGAACAGCAGATCGCCTTCAGCCGCCGTTTCGGTGTGTTGCAGATCCACGTGCTCAAGCAGTTTCTGCTGGCCGGGCATCCGGAAATCCTCATCGTTTCCAACATCATCGAAAACGGCCAATCCATCGGCCTCGGTGACGCCGGCAAGTTCTGGCACTCGGACCTGTCCTATAAAGAACTGCCAAGCCTGGGCTCGATGCTGCACGCCCAGGAGCTGCCGTCCGAAGGCGGCGACACGCTGTTCGCCGACATGCACAAAGCCTGGGACAGCCTGCCCGAGGCGCTGCGTAAAGCCGTCGAAGGTCGCTCGGCCGCGCATTCCTACACGGCGCGCTACAGCGAGACAAAATTCGAGGGCAACTGGCGCCCGACCCTGACACCGGAGCAACTCGCTCAGGTTGCCGAAGTCGATGTTCAACCCGCTGCCGGCCATTGCGCTGTTGCCGCTGGCGCTGCTGTGGTTCGGGCTGGGGCAGAACAGCCTGATTTTTGTACTGGTGCATTCGGTGCTCTGGGCGTTGGCCTTGAACACGTATGCCGGGTTTCTTGGTGTCTCGGAAACCTTGCGCATGGCCGGGCGCAATTACGGCCTCAAGGGCATGCGTTTCGTGCTGTTCATCCTGATCCCGGCCGCGTTGCCGTCGATCCTCGCCGGACTAAAAATCGGCTGGGCCTTCGCCTGGCGAACGTTGATCGCTGCTGAGTTGGTGTTTGGCGCCACCAGCGGCAAGGGTGGCTTGGGTTGGTACATCTTCCAGAATCGTAATGAGCTGTACACCGACAAGGTATTTGCCGGGTTGGCGGTGGTGATCTTGATTGGGTTACTGGTGGAGAACCTGGTGTTTGACACGCTGGAGCGGGTGACGGTGAAGCGGTGGGGGATGCAGCGCTGAGTTTTGCGGTGACTGATCTGGCCTCTTCGCGAGCAAGCCCGCTCCCACATGGGTTCTTTGTCGGACACAAAATCTGCAACCACTGAAGATCAATGTGTGCGGGCTTACTCGCGAAAGCGATCTTCAATTCACCACAAATCTACCGGGCTAGACCTTGGCCCGAGCCTGCACCAGCGACTCCTCCCAATGATCCAGCGCTCGCTCCACCAACAACTGCACGCCATCGGCCAAACGGCTGAGCGCCAAGGCTACCGAGCGCCGCGTCCCGTCCACATCGTCCGCCAGATCGGCAGCAATGGCGCTGATGGAGAGCAGGTCTTCGGAGGCGTTGGCCAGAAGGGCTTCGGTGTCGATGTCGGGAGAGACGTTGAAGAGGTTACCTTTACGGCGTTTCGGCGGTTTTTCAAGATCGCAGCCTTCGGCAGCTCCTACGGGAGCCGGGTTGGCCGCATGTCGGGTTGAAACACCGTCTGTAGGAGCTGCCGAAGGCTGCGATCTTTTCAAGGTTTTGACGACAAATCCGCCATCCCCTTGAGCAACTCGATTGGCAGCGGGAAGACGATGGTCGAACTCTTGTCCCCGGCAATCGAACTCAGCGTCTGCATGTAACGTAATTGCATAGCCCCCGGCTGACGCCCGAGCATTTCAGCAGCCTGCATGAGTTTTTCCGAGGCCTGCAATTCGCCTTCGGCGTGGATCACCTTGGCCCGACGTTCCCGTTCGGCCTCGGCCTGTTTGGCGATGGCACGAATCATCGATTCATTGAGGTCCACGTGCTTGATCTCGACGTTGGCCACCTTGATGCCCCAGGCGTCGGTTTGCGCATCGAGCACTTGCTGGATGTCGACGTTCAGGCGTTCCCGTTCGGCCAGCAATTCATCGAGTTCATGCTTACCGAGCACCGCCCGCAATGTGGTCTGAGCCAGTTGGCTGGTGGCCATGAGAAAGTCTTCGACCTGAATGATCGCCCTCTGCGGGTCGAGCACGCGGAAATACAGCACCGCATTGACCTTGACCGAGACGTTGTCGCGGGTGATCACGTCTTGCGGCGGTACGTCGAGCACCACGGTACGCAGGTCGACGCGCACCATTTGCTGAACCACCGGAATCAGCAGGATCAGGCCAGGGCCCTTGACCTGCCAGAAGCGTCCGAGCTGGAACACCACGCCGCGTTCATATTCGCGCAGGATGCGGAAGGTCGACCCCGCCAGTGCAATCAGCAATAACAGGAGCGCGGCAAAACCCAGTTGCAGGCCCATGACTATTCTCCGCCATCATTGTTCATTGCGGGCGCCGCGTCAGCCGCGGCCACTTCCAGCAGTAGACCCTTGCGTGCCACCACCCGGACCTGTTGACCCGGTTGCAGCGGTGTTGCGCTCAATACCTGCCATTGCTCGCCTTGCAGATGGACCCAGCCGATGTACGCATCGCCAGCCTGCAACGACGTTACCGGCGTCACGCTGCCGAGTAATTCGTCATCGCCGCTGACGTTGCGACGCGGTCGGGTTTTCAAGGCGCGGATCAGCAGGAAAGCCAGTAGCAGTGCGCTGATCAGGCCCAGACCGATCATCAGAGGAACAGGGACTTCGGCATTGGTCAGAATTACCGCGCCGATCACGAACATCACCAAGCCGCCCAAGCCGACCACGCCATAATTGGGCAAGGCCGCCTCGGCGATCAGAAACGCAATGCCGAACGTGATCAGCCAGAGCCCGATGGGATCGGGAACCAGCACTACGACGGTGTCCGCTGCGAAAACCGATCCGCTCAAGGCCAGCAGCAGCGCCATTGCACAGCAACGAATGTTCACTTGACCCTCCGCAAGAGTCATTCCGTCCACGCGTCGTTCATGACTCTGTATACAAGTCTAGTTGAGCCTGCATTTGTCTGAATTTTGACCCGTTGTCGACGGCGTCCGGCGGGCGGATTTCCCGCCGGATCCCCTCGGCGGGCCTAGACTTTTAAGGGAGACAAAAAAGTTAACTATCGTCCGCGATTTCGTTGCTACGGACACCGAGGTGCATCATGCGTATGGCAAAAACCGTGCAGAACAGCCTCGAAAAGGCTCACTGCGAATATGACATCGTTTCTCACCCGCACTCGGCCAGCAGCCTTGAAACGGCTCGGCTCGCGGGCATTCCTGCCGAACGGGTCGCCAAATCGGTGATTCTCGACGACAACCACGGCCACTACTTGATGGCCGTATTGCCCGCCAGCTGTCACCTGGACCTGAGCAAAGTACGGGGCAGTAGCGAATGGCAAATCACCCGGGAAAGCAACCTGCCGCGCCTGTTCGATGATTGCGAACGTGGCGCCGTACCTGCATTGGGTGAATCCTACGGGATGGACATGGTCATCGACCCACTGCTGACCCGGCAGAAAGACATCTACCTCGAAGCCGGCAACCACAACAACCTGGTACACATGAGCGTGCCGGAATTTCTGAAAATGGTGCCGCATGCCCAGGTGTGCGAGTTGAGTCAGTCGGCATAGCGTCGACATCGCAGGCAAGCTTCGTTCTGTAGGAGCGAGGCTTGCCCGCGAACAGCCGCGCCGCAATTCCCCGCCAATACGCCATCACGAAGGAGCCCCGACATGGAATCCCCTACCCACAGCCTCCCATCCCTCTTCAAACAACTCGGCCTGCCTGATGACGCCGAAAGCATCGATAAATTCATCGCTACCCATTCACCACTCAAACCCGAGTTGCACCTGGCGGACGCGTTCTTCTGGAGCGAGAGCCAGGCAGAGCTGCTGCGTGAGGAGATTCTGGATGATGCGGATTGGGCGGAGGTGGTGGATCAGCTGGATGTGCTGTTGAGGAAGGGGCGGGGGGTGTAACAATCATCTTTCTGGTGGCCGCTGTCGGGACGTGTGCGCTAGAGCGAGTATCCAGATCCCCTCTGGCCTTGGTTCATAAACGACGCGATAGCTCTGATGTGGAATTAACTCGGGGGTACCTGCAATGATTCCGACAGGGCCGCTTTCAGCGGTATTGGGCAATGCGGGATATCGCGTCCCTGAAGCGGTTGTCCATGTCGATGGCGGCTTTCGGGTTGACGGCATGCAGGGAATCCCAAATGTCTGCACGATCCTGTGCTGCTGTTGGCGTCCAGATTATCTTCATTCTTGTATGGCTGCTCGCACTCGCCTGGCGGTGAATTCTGCTTCAACTTCTTCATTGGTCAGGCCATCCCCAGCGCGCATGGAAACTCGGGCCTTGTCGACCTTACGTTGCAGGAATGCTTCGTACTCGCGCGATTCTCGTTGGGTTTGAACGAATTGACGCATCATTTCCCTGACGATTTGAGAGGCAGGACGATGCGAAGCTTCTGCTTCGGCCATGAACTGTTCACGCAATTCGGGTTCGAGTTTCATCGTAAAAACGGCTTGTTTTGACATGTCCAAGTCCTCGGATTATGTACTGACGAAGTATATACATCTTCACTACTCTCTTTGGTTCAAACGGGGCTTGTCACGACAGACGGCGGTAAATTGTTTCAAAACTTGACCAACATTCCCCCCGAATGCCATATTGATAGTTAGCAAACTAACAGTATATGCACTCCCTCATGCCAAAGCACCTCGCCGCTCTCCAGATGAACATCAGCAGCTCCATGGTGGTGGCCGCCAGGCATTGGCGGAAGATCTGTCAGACCACGCTGGTCAACTATGGAATCTCCGAAGCCTGCGCCGTCCCGTTGTTGATGATCGGGCGTTTGGGCGAGGGTGTGCGGCAGGTGACGGTCGCGCAGGCGGCGGGGATGGAGAGTCCTTCTCTGGTGCGTTTGCTGGATCAGCTGTGCCATGCCGGTTACGTCTGCCGTACCGAAGACGCCCAAGACCGCCGCGCCAAGTGCCTGAGCCTGACCGAGACCGGTCGCGAACTGGTGCAGGCAGTCGAAATCGAGTTGGTGCGTTTGCGCCATGAAGTGCTCGAAGGGATCGCTCCGAGTGATCTGGAAGCGGCGCTGCGGGTACTGAAAGCTTTCGAAGCGGCCAATCATCCAGCGGTGGCTCAACCTTGAGCGGATTTTTCACCGGCGTGCCCCCGGCGCGGGACTGGTTCTACGGTGTGCGCACGTTCGCGGCATCGATGATCGCGCTGTACATCGCCATGCTCATGCAAATGCCTCGTCCGTATTGGGCGATGGCCACGGTGTACATCGTTTCCAGCCCGTTCGTCGGCCCCACCAGCTCCAAGGCGTTGTACCGCGCCGTTGGCACGTTGCTCGGTGCGGCGGCGGCGGTTTTTTTCGTGCCGATGTTTGTGCAGAGCCCCTATGTGCTGGTGGTGGTTATCGCGCTGTGGACCGGAATTCTGCTGTTCCTGTCCTTGCACTTGCGCACCGCCAACAGCTACGCCTTGATGCTCGCCGGTTACACCTTGCCGCTGATCGCATTGCCGGTGGTGGATAACCCGCTGGCGGTGTGGGACGTGGCCGAGGCGCGCACCGAAGAGATCTTTCTCGGCATCGCCTGCGCGGCGGTGGTCGGGGCCATGTTCTGGCCGCGGCGGCTGGCGCCGGTGTTCAACGATTCGGTGAATAAATGGTTCGCCGATGCCTCGACCTACAGCCTGTGCTTCCTCTGCCGCAACGTGCAGCCGGACGAAGTCAGCGCTCTGCGTTCATCGATGGTGGCGAACTTCAACAGCCTGGAATTGATGATCGGTCAGTTGTCCCACGAGGGCGCGCGACCGCAGACAGTGCGTAATACCAAGGACCTGCGCGGGCGAATGATCCATCTGCTGCCGGTGATCGATGCCCTCGACGACGCGCTCTATGCCCTCGAGCGACGAACGCCGGAGCTTGTGGATAAGTTCGCGCCACTGTTGACCGCGACCACCGAATGGCTCGACTACAAAGACGCTGACCTCGACCGCTGGCAGGCACTGAAAAACCAGCTCGAAGCGCTGCAACCAAGTGCCGAGGCGCTGGACGATCGCAAGCAGTTGCTGTTCTCCAACGCCCTGTATCGCCTCGGCGAATGGATCGATGTGTGGCAAGACTGCCGCAGCCTGCAACACGCCATTCAGTGCGAGAGCCAGGACAGTTGGCGCGCGGTGTATCGGCACTGGCGCCTCGGTCGGCTGTCGCCGTTTCTCGACCGTGGCTTGATGCTCTATTCGGCCGCGTCCACGGTCACCGCCATTATTGTCGCCTCGGTGCTGTGGATTCTGCTCGGCTGGACCGACGGTGGCAGCGCAGTGATCCTGGCGGCGGTAGCGTGCAGCTTTTTCGCTTCGATGGACGACCCTGCGCCGCAAATCTACCGGTTCTTTTTCTGGACCGCGATGTCGGTACTGTTCGCCAGCCTTTATCTGTTTCTGATCCTGCCGAATCTGCATGACTTCCCGATGCTAGTGCTGGCGTTTGCCATCCCGTTCATCTGCGTCGGCACCCTGACGGTGCAGCCGCGTTTCTATCTGGGCATGCTGCTGACCATCGTCAACACGTCGTCTTTCATCAGCATTCAGGGCGCCTACGACGCGGATTTCCTCAGCTTCGCCAACTCCAATCTGGCCGGTCCCATTGGCTTGCTGTTCGCGTTCATCTGGACCCTGATCGCCCGGCCATTCGGCGCGGAGCTGGCGGCCAAACGCCTGACCCGTTTCAGCTGGCGCGACATCGTCAGTCTGACCGAGTCGGCCACGCTGGCCGAACACCGGCACATGGGCGTGCAGCTCGATCGCCTTATGCAACATTTGCCGCGGCTGGCCATGACTGGCCAGGACACCGGCATCGCGCTGCGAGAAGTACGCGTGGCGCTGAACCTGCTGGACCTGCTCGCCTATTCGCCGCGAGTGTCTGGTGCGCCGCAAACGTTGCTGCGTCAGGTGGTGGCCGAAGTCGGCGAGTACTTCAAGGCGTGTCTCAAGGCTGACGAACGTCTGCCGGCACCAAGCCCGTTGCTGATGACCCTCGATCGCACCCGTCGCGCCCTCGGTGGCCAAAGTGATGACGAAACCCGTCTGCACCTGCTGCACGCCTTGAGCGGTCTGCGTCTGGCCCTGTTGCCGGGGGTCGAATTTGTCGGCGCGGGTGAGCTTGAAGAACCGCTTCCCCATGGCATCGATGGAGCGCCTTTATGATCGGTGATCTGGATATCAGTGGGGTGTTCCTGCCCACGCTGCTGGTGCTGATGGGCATTACCTACGTGTTGTACCTGTTGATGCACGGGTTGCTGACGCGCCTGCACTTTTACCGTCTGGTCTGGCACCGGGCATTGTTCAACGTGGGTCTCTACGCCTTGCTCCTCGGCGCCGTGGACTCACTCAGTCGATACCTGATGACATGAAAAAACCTTTTTTGACCCTCGGCCGCGTGGTCTTGACGCTGTTGATCGTGACCTTCGCCGTTGTCGTGGTCTGGCGCATGGTCATGTATTACATGTTCGCGCCCTGGACCCGGGACGGCCACATCCGCGCCGACATCGTGCAGATCGCCCCAGACGTGTCGGGGCTGATCCAGCAAGTGGAGGTGCGCGACAACCAATGGGTGAAACGCGGCCAGGTGCTGTTCAGCATCGATCAGGACCGTTTCAAACTGGCGCTGCGCCAGGCAAAAGCGGTCGTCGCCGACCGCCAGGAAACCCTGGCCCAGGCCCAGCGCGAGGCCAAGCGTAACCGTGGCCTCGGCAATCTGGTCCCGACCGAGCAACTGGAAGAAAGCCAGTCCCGTGTCGCCCGCGCCGAAGTGGCGTTAATGGAGGCGCAGGTGACGGTGGACAGCGCCCAGCTCAACCTCGACCGCTCGCTGATCCGCAGCCCGGTGGATGGCTACGTCAACGACCGTGCGCCGCGTTCCCAGGAGTTCGTCACCGCCGGGCGCCCGGTGTTGTCGGTGGTGGACAGCAATTCCTTCCACATCGATGGTTATTTCGAAGAAACCAAGCTGGATGGCATTCATGTCGGCCAGAGCGTCGACATTCGGGTCGTCGGCGACCGCGCTCGCTTGCGTGGGCACGTGGAAAGCATCGTCGCCGGCATCGAAGACCGCGACCGCAGCAGTGGCAGCAATCTGTTGCCCAACGTCAATCCGGCGTTCAGCTGGGTGCGGCTGGCGCAGCGGATTCCCGTGCGTATCGCTTTCGACGACGTGCCGGCGGACTTCCGCATGATTGCCGGTTGCACGGCCACGGTGTCGATCATCGACGATCAAACCCGGGAGCCGGCGCAATGAGCAGGGGCTCGGGGTTGGCGGTGGCCGGGTTAGGGCTGTTGCTGTCGGCCTGTCAGGTGGTCGGGCCGGATTATCATTTGCCAGACGAGGCCGCCGTGCACCGTGAAGACTTTCAGGGCGAGCTGGCGGTGAACGGCAAGAATGTCGTCTCGGCACCGGTGCCCAGTGATTGGTGGCGGCTGTATCAGGATCCGCGTCTGGACCAATTGGTGCAGCAGGCCATGGCCTCTAACACCGATTTGCGGGTGGCGGCGGCGAATCTTTTGCGGGCTCGCGCTCAGGTCGACGAAGCACAGGCGGCGGGCGGTTGGAGCGGCGGCGTGAAAGTCGGTGCCCAGCGTTTGCAGGAGTCCGGCGAAGCGTTCTTGCTGGCGGATAAAGTGCCGGTGGCCAATGTCGGCGATATCGGCATCACTACGTCCTATCAGTTCGACCTGTTTGGCACGTTGCAGCGCGGCATCGAAGCGGCCAAAGCCAATGCCGATGCGACCCAGGCGGCAGCGGACACCGCGCGTATCACGCTGGTGGCCGATGTGGTGCGGGCTTACACCCAAGTCTGCGCGGCCAACGAAGAGCGGGAGATCGCTCAGCATTCCCTCGACCTGCAAGCCCAGAGCACCACGCTGACCCAGCGCTTGCGCGACGCCGGGCGCGGTGATGAAACCCAGGTCACCCGTTCGCAAACCCAATTCAAATCCTTGCGCGCCGAATTGCCGCGTTATGAGGCTGCACGTCAGGCCGGACTGTTCCGCTTGTCGATGCTGCTGGCCAAACCGGTCGAGCAATTGCCGGCGGGCACCTCCGACTGCGCCGAGCTGCCGAAAATTGCGCAATTGTTGCCGGTGGGTGACGGCGCCACGCTGCTCAAGCGTCGACCCGACGTGCGGCAGGCCGAGCGCAGATTGGCCGCGGCGACGGCCGGTATCGGCATTGCAACCGGCGAGTTGTACCCGGACATCAGCATCGGCGCGACCGTTGGTACGGTCGGGATTCTGGAAAACCTCGGTAAACCGGCGACCAATCGCTGGGGCTTCGGCCCGTTGCTGAGCTGGACCGTGCCGTCCAACGGCTCCCGCGCGCGGATCCGTGAGGCCGAGGCCGCGACCCAAGGCGCGCTGGCGCATTTCGATGGCGTGGTGCTCAACGCCATCCGCGAGACTCAGACCGGCCTAGCGCAATATTCCGCGCAGCTTCAGCGCCGCGATGCGTTGGCAGATGCCGAGCAATCGGCACTACTGGCGGCAGACCAGACCCACCGCTTCTTTCAGGCCGGTCGCGCCTCATTCCTGGCGGACCTGCAAGCCACCCGCACCTACACCGACGTACGGGCGCAACTGGCCTCGGCCAACACTCAAGTCGCCATGAGCCAGATCGATTTGTTCCTTGCTTTGGGCGGCGGCTGGGAAAGCGGACGAACGCAAGGGTCACAACCCGGCAAACCCTGAGGCCGTTGCTATGCTTTGATTTGATGGGGGCGCGCGGCGAACCCGTCGATCAAGGCTTGCGTTGGTCATGGGGATCTAATAATGAAAAACCCTTACGCTCCCGGCTTCTGGTGCGCCATTGCAGCATTGGTTTTGCTGTCGGCCACCTATTTCTACGGCGTCATGCTGGCCCACCAGCTCGACACGGCGCTGATATTCCTCGACAGCGCGGTGGCGTTGATCGCCGTGATGGCGATCGTGGTGGTCGCCTGGGCTTCATTACAGGGCCAGCGCATCAAGAAACGACAACTCGAACAAGGCAAGACCCTGGTGCTGATCTGGGACACCAAGGTGGCTTTGCGTCGCGTCGAAACGGTATTCGACCGGTATTTCTGGGGCAGTTACTGGCAACCGGGGCGCACGTTCCAGGAAGTCATGGGTGAGCTCACCGGCACACCGCTGGAAAAAAGCCTCGAAACCTTGAAGAAACAATGCCTGGCGCTGGACAAGCAAGTGGCCGACGAGGGGTGGCACTGGCTCAACAATGCGCGCGAGCTGTCCGATGTCGCCAACGCCATGGCCCGCGAGCGCTATCAACTGGACTTCTGCGACCCGCGCGCGGAAGTGACCGGCGGGGCGGTGATCAATCGGGATTTTGAAGTGCTGGTGTATACGTGGACTGCGCGGCTGAAGAGCTTTGATCATCAATTGGATGAAATTGAGGTTCAGTATTCCTGAATTGAGGTTGGCAGGACTGACGCCTTCGCGGGCAAGCCTCGCTCCTACAGGATTTGTGTCGTTTCATGAATATTACGCACGACGCGAACCTGTAGACACTCTTTCACCTTTAATCATTGCGCCGCTTTGCGGCGCAAATGCTAATCTCCATCCCACTTTTAGCGAAGTCGAGCCGCAACCCGTCACGGGTTCAGGGAAGACGACCACACTTTCAACAACGGACATTGAACGGATACTTCATGAATAAATCAGCAGGCGTGCTTCTAGGAATTGTCGTGGCCATTGGTGCAATCAGTGCCGGCGGTGCGTGGTACACCGGCAGCAAACTCGATGGGGTGCTGAACACCTCGATCGCCGACGCTAACAAAGAGTTGCAAGCCGCGCTGGCAGGTTCCAACGGCACAGCGTCGCTGGAGTTGGTGTCGCTGGACCGCCATGTGTTCAGCAGCACCGCGCACTACCGCCTCAAGGGCGAAGGCGAGATGTTTGGTGAAGCGCCGGTCGAGTTGCTGTTCGTCGACCGCATCGAACACGGCCCGCTGCCGTTCTCGCGCCTGGTGTCGCTGAAGTGGTTGCCGGTCCTGGCCACCAGTCACTACGAGCTGGAAAAAACCCCGCTGACCGAGAAGTGGTTCGCTGCCGCCAAGGACAAATCCCCGGTCAAGGGCGTGGTCAACATCGGCTACGACAACTCCACCAAGGGCACCCTCGAGTTTCTGCCGCTGGAAACAGCACTGGATGACAAGTCCAATCTGACCTTCTCCGGTATGAAACTCGACGTAGCCGCCAGCGCCCAGGCGCAAAAGGTCAAGGCAGACGGTTACATGGACAGCCTGAAGCTGACCACCGTGGCCGAAGATCAGACCCCGGTGCAGGTCGAGCTCAACGGCTTGACCGTGGCCAGTAACCTGAACAAAAGCACGTACGGTTATTACACCGGCGAAAACACCATCGAGCTGACCAACAGCAAGACCACCTTCGGGGCCAAGCAGTCGGTACTGGGCGTCAAGAACTTTGAAATGAAGAACAAGACCGAGGAATCGGGCACCAACGCTTCGGGGCGTGCCGATTACAAGGTGGGTGAAGTGTCCTTGAACGGCAAGGTTATCGGCTCTGCGCAGATGGCCATGAGCCTGAAAAACCTCGACATCCCGTCAACGATGTCGCTGATGCAGATCTACCAGACCAAACTGCAACCGTACGAGAAGGCCGCCACTGAAGCCGCTGCCGCCGGTCAACCGGCGCCGGAACTGAACCTGACCCCGGCCGAAGAGGCACAGGTCAAGGCCGGTCTGGAAAAACTGCTGGCCGCCGGCCCGCAGGTGGCCCTGGAAAACCTGTCGTTCAACACCAGCAACGGCGAAAGTCGCGCCAATATGGTGCTGGACCTGACCAAACCACAGTCCATGGATCTGCCGCCAGACCAGTTGGTCAAGCAGTTGATCGCGCTGCTGGACTTCAACCTATTGGTGTCCAAGCCAATGCTGGTTGACGTGCTCACCGTGCAATCGCAAATCGACGGCCAGACCGACGCCAAGCTCATTGCCGATCAGGCGAGCGCAACCGCCGACATGTTCGGCAGCATGGCGGTCGGCACACAATTGGCGAAACTGGACGGTAACAACGTCGTCACCAAGCTGCACTACGCCAACAATCAGGTGGACTTCAACGGCCAGAAAATGACCCTTGAAGAATTTGTCGGCTTCGTGATGAGCAAACTCGGCGGCGCGGGCAACGTCACCATCCAGTAAAGCCGCAGGCTTCAGCGCAACGCCCGGCCTCTGCAACACGCAGACGCCGGGCGTTTTGCTGTCTGGGGGTTGGAAACGGGGGAGGGGAAGGAGGCCCTGATGTCTTATGCCAATCAGTTAAGCCGTAATGCGATCCGTAGCAGCTGCCGAGCCTGCGAGGCTGCGTTCGGCTGCGAAGCAGTCGCAAAATCAGCAATTACGGTGCGTCAGGCAGACCACTTTTGCTGGACTCACGACTGCTACGCAACCGAACGCAGCCTCGCAGGCTCGGCAGCTGCTATGTATGGACTCGCCCCCACTGTCTACCCGCTTTTGAAAAAACCGTCGCCCTGTTGCATCTATGTATTAGGCCTATTCGTGGAAGCCGTCTTCGGCTTCTGGCCAAAATTGGAAAAGCTCGTGGTATGCCGATTACAGTCAGGCCTCGAAGGCCAGTAGCAGCTTAGGCATCAATCCACGCCGGTCTTACCTGGGGTCAATTTTTCTTCAGCAAAGGGTCGGACAGTCAGTACCTCGGTGGCAGAACTCTGTCGCTCAGTGGCTCATCGTCGCTTGCTGGCCATCACCAGCGTGGCGACGATAAGTCTGGTCATTCTGTAGAAGCACCCAGACGATTCGCAGGTTGCGGTTGGCTAGCCTGATCGCAGCCTCCTTACGACCCAGCCGGCTCATCCAGCGCAACAAGCGGCGGTCATCGGGTTGCTGGGAATCAGGTCGTAGTTGTTGCAGCACCGCATGGGCTCCCTGGATCATCAGGCTGCGTAAATAAACATCACCTCGCTTGGTCATGTCCCCCAGCCGGACCGTCTGCCCGCTGCTGTGCTGGTCAGGCACCATGCCAAAGTACGCGGCAAACTTGCGGGCATTGGGAAATCGCTCAGGTTTGGTTTCCTTGGCCACCAGTGCCGTGGCAGTGACTGGGCCGATGCCGCGCACAGTCATCAGTCGCTTCGCCGTCATGTCGGCATTGGCGGCCACTTCCAGGCGTCCCGTCAGCACGCTGATGCGCTCGCCCAAATGGCGCCACTCGGCCAACAGTTCGTCGATCAGTTCACGCAGCAGGCCTGGCACCGGCTGGGTAGCATCTTCCAGTACCCGCGGAATTTTCTGGCTGATCGCAACATCGCCCTGCGCCAAGGCCACGCCGTGCTCGAGCAGCAGGCCGCGCATCTGATTACTTACCGCCGTGCGTCGACGCACGTAGCCCTGACGGGCGCGATGCAACGCCTGCATTGCCAGCGCCGCAACGCTTTTGACCGGTACTGCGCAGATTTTTTCATCGCGACCAGCCCGCAGAATCGCCAGCGCATCGTTGCGATCATTTTTAGGCCCGCTGCGGTGTGTGGCCACCAAACCGGCTGGAAGAATCCGCGCCAGATTGCCTTGGTCTTGCAGCTGCCGGGCCCAGGCTTGAGCGCCCGGACCGGTTTCCATCAAAACCACGACATGAGGCGGCAGCTGTTGAAGAAATTCATAAAACGCCTCGCGCGACTTGATCCGCTGCTCATAGCGCACCTGGCCGAGGACATCTTCACCGGCAACCTGAAAGACCTGCTTGGCCAGATCGACCGCCAAGGTTGTGCAGGCCGACAAATCGGAAGAAGACAGGGATTGATCAATCGAACTATGATTTTTCATGGACTCGCCCTCGCTGTCGTTGGCTGTTTAGACTGCCACCGTGGCGCATTGACGCCTCGGCTTGGGCGAGTCCATCCAATTACAGAAGTGCAGCGCGGCCGAAATGCTTGGCTGACTGGCACCAGAGAAGGCGTGAACGTCACGAATCTGAACAATTATTGTGCTCTGAATAGTTGACTTCGCTTGCATGCAAAACTGCGTCGATAAAGCCTGGCTGGGTCTTTCGATCCGGCTTTCCGCTACGAATGGGCAAGGGGACATTGCGATCCGGCTGGCCATGTAAGGATGCTGACGAATGCCGTGTATTGCTGGTCCCTTTATTCATCGTGGTTTGCGCCCCTTGTTTCGCGTTGCGCTGTGCGGCCAATTGTTGTGGCCGGCGCTGGCGTTCGCCGATACGCCTTATGACCAAATGGTTCGCGATGCACGGGCCGGCAACTACACGCCTGCGCTGACGGTGTTGCGCCAGGTGCCGGTAAACCAGGCCACCACGGGCCAGATCAGCGATCATTTGCAGATCGCCAGCTGGGCGGGGCTGGATGCTGAAGTGGTCCAGGTTTATGAAACCCAAGGGCATAAGCGGGCCCTGCCGGTTCAGGCCCTGACCGCCACCGCGCGTGCCTATCGCAACCTCAAGCGCTGGGACTCGGCGACCCGGGTGTACAACAAGGCCCTGGCCCTTGAGCCGCAAAATGCCGACCTGCAGCTGGGGTTGGCGATGACTCAGGCTGACGCCGGTAAACCTGACGAGGCGGTTACCCGCGCCAGAGCGCTGGTGGCGGCGAAACCGGATGATCCGTCCCGCCGCTTGGCCCTGGCCTATGCCTTGACCCGCGCCGGAGCCACCTACGGCGCATTGTTTGAATACGATCAGGCCTTCATCCGCGCCGGCAGCAAGCCCGACGTCGCTCGGGAATACGTGATTGCCCTGCAACGCGCCCGCCTGCCGGAACCGGCCTTGCGCCTGGCGGATCAGCGGCCGGGGTTACTGGATCCGGTTACGCTGCGACGCCTCGAAGGTGACTTGGCCGCAGAACGCGTGCGCCTGGCCGAGCTGGCCGCTCGTAGCGAAAAAGAACGGTATGTGATCGCCGATCGGGCTCTGGCCGATTACGGCCAGTTATTGGCGACCTGGACGCCGGATCCTCAGGCCCACGATGACGTCATCCGCTGGCGAATCGACCGCATGGGCGCCCTCAAGGCCCGTGCGCGCACCGCCGATGTGATCGCCGAATACCAGAAGCTGCTCGCCGAAGGCGTGAAGATTCCGACCTATGCCCTGCGTTGGGTGGCGTCGTCCTATCTGGACCAGCGTCAGCCAGAAATCGCCACCGATTTGTATCGTCAGGTGCTGGTCGCGCCGGATGCCGATGTCGGCGACCGCCTGGAAGACAGCGCCGCGCTCTATTACGCCTTGCTCGAAAGCGATAAGGCCGATGAAGCGCGTCAGGTCGCTGAAGACCTGGCCAAGACTCAGAAGCCACGGGTCGAGCTCAAGGGCTTGCCGGTGGGCAATCCCAATGATGAATGGATGGATGCGCAGCTACTCGCTGCCCAAGCCGGCACCTACGGCGCTGATCTGCCGTCGGGCGAGCAGCGTTTGCAGACGCTGGTGGCGCAGGCCCCGGGCAACCTCGGCCTGCGTCTGGCCCAGGCCGATCTGTACCTGGCTCGGGACTGTCCACGGCGCGCCGAAAACCAGCTCAAGGAAACCGAGAGCATGGCCCCGCGGGACATCGGGCTGGAAATCGCTCAGGGCCATACCGCCATGGACCTGCAGGAATGGCGGCAGATGGATGCACTGACCGACGATGTGGTCGCGCGTTTCCCCGACAACCGTCAGGTCCAGCGTTTGCAGCGTCAACGTGCGGTCCATGACATGGCCGAGCTACGAGTGGAGGCCTACGGCGGCAAGAGTTATGGCGGGGGCAACGGCGACGCCGGGGCGGTCAACGGCAGTCGCGATTTCGGCATCGAAACCACGCTGTACAGCCCGCCCATCGATGAAGACTGGCGCGTGTTCGCCGGTGCCGGTTACGCCACCGGCGACTTCCAGGAAGGCACCGGCCACCATCGCTTTCAGCGCGTCGGGCTTGAACGTCGGACCCGCGACATGACCCTGGAAGCGGAAGTCTCCAACCATTCCTATAGCTTCGGTGACAAGCAGGGCGCGCGCCTGGCGATTGCCCGAGACATCGACGATCACTGGCAGTACGGCGGCAGCCTCGAATACTTGTCGGCACAAACGCCGTTGCGGGCCCTGAACAGCGACATCACCGCCAACGGCGGCAGCGGTTTCATCCGTTGGCGCGCCAATGAAAGCCGCGAGTGGAAACTGGCGGTCAGCCCCTCGCACTTCAGCGACGGCAACAACCGTGTCGAAGCCTTGCTCACCGGTCGCGAGGGTGTTTACCGCGCGCCGGGGTTGCAGGTCGACCTCGGCCTGGAGGTCGGCACCAGCCATAACTCCAAGTCCGACGACGTGCCGTACTTCAACCCCAAATCCGACTTCAGCGTGCTGCCGACGGTGAACGTCAATCACCTGCTTTATCGCCGCTACGAAACTTCCTGGAGCCAGCAGTTCCAGGCCGGTGCGGGCACCTATAGCCAGCGTGATCACGGGACCGGCGGCGTCGGCCTGCTGGGTTACGGCCAGCGCTACAGCTGGAACGACGTATTCGAGGTGGGCGGCCTGCTGAGCGTGATCAACCGGCCTTATGACGGCGACCGCGAAACCGATCTGCGCCTGCTCGTCGACCTTACTTACCGCTTCTAGAAGAGTTTGAAGATGCCTTTTATTTCGCGTTTCATCCTTCTGCTGGGAGCGCTGTTGATCAGCGCCTGCGCCCAGCAAACCCCGGCCTTCGCACCGCCGTCCGAACGCCCGGTGCCGGCCAATGAAAAGCCGTGGCCGAAAAACCATGTGTTGGGGATCTCGTACCACGATGTCGAAGACCGCGACCCCGATCAGGCGGTGGTGGCCGTGCGCACCGAGCGCCTGCTCGAGCAACTGGCGTGGCTGCGGGAGAACAACTACAAACCGGTCACCGTCGACCAGATCATGGCGGCGCGCAACGGTGGCCCCGAGCTACCGCCACGGTCGATCCTGCTGAGTTTCGACGACGGTTATTCGAGCTTCTACACCCGCGTGTTGCCGGTGCTGCGCGCCTACAACTGGCATGCCTTGCTGGCGCCGGTCGGGGTATGGATCGATACGCCGCTGAACCAGCCAGTGGATTTCGCCGGGACACCGCGCAAGCGTTCGGATTTCCTGACCTGGGAACAGATCCGCGAGATTTCCCGATCCGGCCTGGTGGAGATCGCCGCCCACACCGACGCCAGCCACAAAGGCGTGTTGGCCAATCCGCAAGGCAACCTGCAACCGGCGGCCGCCACTCGGCGTTATGACGCTGCTATCGGCCGCTATGAAACCGAAGCCCAATTCCAGGCCCGGATGCGCGCCGACGTGACGGCCATCTCGGAGAAAATCCGCAAGGTCACCGGTTACAAACCGCGTGTCTGGGTCTGGCCCTACGGCGCGGCGGACGGCACCTCGCTGCAAGTGATCAACGACCAGGGTTATCAGATGGCCCTGACCCTGGACGAAGGCCTCGATGCCCTCGACAATCTGATGAGCAGCCCGCGCTTTTTGGTGGCTTCGGACCCGAATGGCGAACGCTTCGCCAACAGTATCGTCTCGGTGCAGTCCAAAGCGCCGATGCGCGTGGTGCACGTGGACCTGGACAACGTCTACGACCCTGACCCGGCCCAACAGGAAATCAATCTCGGCAAACTGATCCAGCGCATGGCCGACATGGGCGCCAATACGGTGTTCCTGCAAGCCTTCGCCGACCCAGCGGGCGATGGCCTGGTGCACTCGTTGTACTTCCCCAACCGTCACCTGCCGGTGCGCGCCGACCTCTTCGACCGCGTGGCCTGGCAGTTGCGTACTCGGGCTAACGTCAAGGTCTTCGCGTGGATGCCGGTGCTGAGTTTTGCCCTGGACCCGACGTTGCCACGGGTCACTCGCTGGGACCCGAAAACCGCTACCACGTCGATCGATCCGGACCAGTACAAACGCTTGTCGCCATTCGATCCGAACGTGCGACGCATCATTGGTGACATCTACGAAGACGTGGCACGCCTGACCTCGGTCGACGGCATTCTCTATCACGATGACGCGGTGCTGTCGGACTTCGAAGACGCCGGGCCTGAAGCCCTGAAGGTCTATGCCGCCAACGGTCTGCCCAGTTCGATTGCCGCCCTGCGCGACGATCCGGCCACGTTGCAACGCTGGACTCGGTTCAAGAGCCGCTACCTGATCGATTTCACTCACGAGCTGACCGCCAAGGTCCGTGCCATTCGCGGCCCGCAAGTGCAAACGGCGCGCAATATTTTCGCCGAGCCAATGCTCAACCCCGAGAGCGAAGCCTGGTTCGCGCAGAACCTCGACGACTTCCTGGGCGCCTATGACTGGACGGCGCCAATGGCCATGCCACTCATGGAAAAACAGAGCCGCAAGCAATCCGGCCCTTGGCTCGAAACGCTGGTGGCGACGGTGAAATCGCGCCCCGGCGCACTCGATCGCACGGTGTTCGAATTGCAGGCCCGCGACTGGACGAAAAACACCGACGCCGACATCGACGGCGAGCAGTTGGCCGACTGGATGGGCCGCCTCAAGCGTCAGGGCGCCACCAGTTTCGGCTACTACCCGGACAACTTCCTCGAGAACCAGCCGGATCTGAAAACCGTGCGGCCCGCGCTCTCCAACAAGTGGAATCCATAACATGCTGGATAGACTTCTGGCCCTGCTGGTTCTAGCGATCGTCCTCGGGGTTCCCCTCGGGCTGATCTTTCTGCTCACCGGGCAATTCCTGATGGACTTCGTGTTCTTTTATCCATTGTTCATGTCGGGATTGTGGATCGCCGGCGGCCTGTATTTCTGGCTGCACTGGGAACGGCACTGGCCGTGGCAGGACGATACTTTGCCGCCACCGCTGGCCGGCGAGCCGCTGATCTCGATCCTGATCCCTTGCTACAACGAAGGCGATAACGCGGCTGATACCATCCACGCGGCGCTGGCCCAGCATTACCCGAACATTGAAGTGATCGCGATCAACGACGGCTCCAGGGACAACACCGCCGCGGTGCTCGATGCACTGGCGGCGCAGGATCCACGTTTGCGGGTGCTGCATCTGGCGGAGAACCAGGGCAAGGCTGTGGCCCTGCGCATGGGCGCCATCGCGGCGCGCAGCGAATATCTGGTGTGCATCGACGGTGACGCATTACTGGCGCCGAACACCGCGGCGTATCTGGTGGCGCCGATGCTCGACAATGCGCGACTGGGCGCCGTGACCGGCAACCCACGAATCCGCACCCGTTCGACCTTGATCGGCCGCGTACAGGTCGGCGAGTTCTCGTCGATCATCGGCCTGATCAAGCGCACCCAACGGGTGTTCGGGCGGATCTTTACCGTCTCCGGGGTGATCGTTGCCTTCCGTCGCACGGCGCTGAACCGGGTCGGTTACTGGAGCCCGGACATGATCACCGAAGACATCGACATCAGTTGGAAGCTGCAACTGGATCACTGGAGCATTTTCTACGAGCCCCGCGCGTTGTGCTGGATCCTCATGCCGGAAACCCTCGGCGGCCTGTGGAAACAGCGTCTGCGCTGGGCTCAGGGCGGCGCCGAGGTGCTGTTCAAGAACATCCGTGGCATCTGGCAATACCGCCATCGTTACCTCTGGCCGCTGCTGTTCGAATACTGCCTGTCCACCGGTTGGGCCTTCACCTTTCTGCTGTCGGTGATCTTCTGGGGCGTTGGCAAATTTGTCGAAATGCCGCCAGCCATTGCCGTCGATCACCTGATGCCACCGGCGTTTACCGGGCTGCTGTTGGCGGTGGTCTGCCTGGTGCAATTCGCGGTCAGCATCCTGATCGACCGCCGTTATGAAAAGGGCCTCGGCAAGACCATGTTCTGGGTGGTCTGGTACCCGCTGGTGTTCTGGTTCGTCAGTCTGCTCACCACCCTGGTCAGCTTCCCCAAAGTGCTGTTCGGCCAGCATCAGAAGCGCGCGCGCTGGGTCAGCCCGGACCGGGGCATCAAGCCGCTGAATGACGATGAAGAGGAGGTCATCAAATGAAAATCATCAGAACCCGGCAGCGGCCCTTTCTGGTCGTGATCGATGTTTTTCTCACCGTGCTCGCCTGGGTCGGGCTGCTGTATTTGCTGACGCAAGGTGTATGGCCGTTGTTCGATACCCATGACGGCCCGCGCATCGATGCGTCATTTTTCGACGCCCTCGGCACGTTGCAGATTTACCTGTGGGTGGCGTTGTTGAACGCGGTGATTCTGATCACATGGGCGCGTTATCAACAGCGCAAAAGCAAGCGCTTCGCCCAGCGCCGTTTGCCGGCGCCGGTGGTCGATGATCAGGGGCTCAGCAAAAGCTTCAAGCTGACCGGCGACCGGCTGGCGAAACTGCGCACGCCGGGCTCGATGACCATTCACAACGATCAGGATGGCGATGTCAGTCATGTCGTGACGCACTTCTTCCCGGTCGACCCGGCCCAGCTGCCACCGCCTTTGGCGCCACTGGAGCATTCGCTGGTGATCCGCCTGCAGGCCGAAGATGACGACAACCGAGAGCCGATAAGTCACGTCTGAACCCGTTCGGCGAGCATCGCTTGGCCCGCTCTTTGTAGGAGCTGCCGAAGGCTGCGATCTTTTGATTTTCAGCGGTTTTGAATATGCCAAAGATCAAAAGATCGCAGCCTGCGGCAGCTCCTACGGGGGAGTGCGGAGCATTGACTATGTCTGTCAGGCGAAATCCCGAATCAGGCGCCAGGCCTCATCCACCGACAACGGCTGTTTCATCCGTTCGGCGAGCATTGCCATCGCCCGTTCCTGATCGCAGGCAACGGCCGCCGCCACCACGCCATTCTTGCCGAACAGGCCGATAAACGGTGGATGGTCAGGGTCGCCCTTGAACTCGACCTCGTCCCAAGCCTCGGCGTGTCCGAGGTAGTCGTAGTTTTTGCCGAAGTGCCAGGTCCAGAAATACGGTACATCGAGGTAGCGCTCGTCACCGCCGAGCATATTCGCTGCCGCAATTCGCGCCTGTTGCTGGGCCAGGCGCCAATGCTCAATCCGTTGGGGTTGGCCGTTGAGCGGGAAGGTTGCGATGTCGCCGACGGCCCAGAGCCCATCGGTCACGCGCATTCCGCCATCCACCTTCAGAGACTGGTCTTTTTCTTTTGGCAGATCAGTAAACGGGGCCGTTGCCGGGGTGACGCCAATGCCGACCAACACCAGATCCGTCGGCAAGCGCTGACCGTTATCCAACAGCACCGCTTCGACCTTGCCTGTGCCTTCGATCTGCGCCGCTTCGCCATCGGTATGAAACACCACGCCGTTGGCCTCGTGCAGGGCGCGAATTGACTTGCCAACGGCATCGCCGAATTGCGCCTCGAAAGGGATGGCATGGCGCGCCAGGACGGTGACGTCCAGGCCGTACTGACGCAGGGATGAAGCAGACTCCAGAGCAATGAAACTGTCGCCGACAATCACTGCCCGTTGCCCGGGTTTTGCGGCTGTCAAAATCCGTTGCGCCTGATCCTTCGAACGCAGCACGAACACCTGCGGCAGATCGGCGCCAGGCAGTGAAAGATGGTTGGGTGCGCCGCCGGTGGCGATCACTGCGCCGTCATAGCTCAGCGATTGACCATCGGCCAGGCGCAGTGTCCGGCTCGATGCATCCAGACTTGTCACTTCGCTGTTTATCCGTTCAATGCGCTGTTCACGATAAAAACTTTCATCGCGCAGCGGCGGCACTTCGTCCGGCGGCATCTCCCCGGCAATCACGAATTTGCTCAATACCGTACGGTCGTAACCGGCCTCGGGCTCGCGGTCGATCAGCAACACCCGGCCGCCGAAACCTTTCTCTCGCAGCGCCGCTGCACAGGCCGTACCGGCGGCGCCGGCACCGATGATCACAAAGGTTCGCTTATCGTCCGCCGGTGGGGTGCTGGCGGCGGGCATCGGCTGGTCGTCGACCCAGACCTCATCGTCGCGGATTTCAAGCGGGTAGCGCCGCAGACTGTCCAGGGACGGTGGCTCGCATAACGCGCCGTCTTCGAGCCGATAAGCCGCCTTGTGCCACGGGCAGATCAGCCGTCCCTCACACAGCGCACCTTTAGCCAAAGGAGCCCCTGCGTGGGGACATTTGCCCTGATAGGCACGCCATTGATCGCCGACCCGCAGCAAGACGATTTTCGTCTTATCGATCCGAACTTCAAGGCCACGGTCGTGGGGCACATCGGCGACACGGGCGACACGATGCAGTGCCATGATCGATCTCCAGGGGTGTATCACTTAGGAGTTTGGAGCCTATGCCGAGGTTCAGCCAATTCCCCCTGCCACCGCACGAACGGTCCGGCTATAGTTTGCCAGCCGACCACGGCCCCACCCGCACAAGGTGCTCCGGTATGACCCGATTGACCTCTTTGAACCCTTGGCTGGCGGCCATTGCAGTCGCCCTTTGCGTGCAGTTTCCGGCGCAGGCCCAGGAGCGTTTCACCCTCAGCATTCCCGGTGTTTCGGACAATCGTCTGTTCACGTCGGTGGCGGCCAGCGATGCCAACGGTTGTGGCGGCAAAAACCAGTCCCCGGCCCTGAGCTGGAACGCCGGCCCTGCGGGCACCCTCAGCTACGCCATCGTCATGCACGACCCGGACGGTCAGAAAGGCTTGGGTGTCGACCATTGGACTCATTACGGCATCAAAGCCACCACGCGTCAGATCCCGGCCGGTGTCGGCGCCAAATCCGCCCTCGAAGGCGTGGGCGGCAGCAACAGCAAAGGCTCCACCGGTTACATCGGCCCTTGCCCGCCTGTCGGCGACAGCTCCCATCACTACCTCATTCAGCTTTACGCCCTGGACCTGGCGCCAGACGCCTTGCCTGCCGGCCTGACCCGCGCGCAGCTGATGGAGCAGATCAAAGGCCATGTGCTGAAAAACAGCAGCGTGGTGCGGCGTTATCACCGCTGAAGATTTTTTGGGTGAGTTAACCCGAACCTGCCGGGCTGTCCGTCTCAGAGGATGAATGAGTCAATTTCCTCCTGAGGTCAGCCCCCATGTCCCTCCCTCTGCACTTCCTCCGCCCGGCCGCCCAGGGTTTCGCCGCCGGGTTGTTGCTGGCCATTGCCGGTTGCGGCGCTTCGTCCGCGCCAGACTCTAAGATGGACAACCCGGCGGTGGTTGCGCCCCCGGCTCAAGGTGAGCTGAAAACTGAAGTGTTGGTGCGTGAGACGGCCATGGCAGACACCGCGCAGGCCAAGCGCAGCGCGCGACCGGCCCCATTGGTCGCTTTCGCGCCCATGCCGGCCGGTGAAGCTTATCCACAGGGCTATCGGGACGAGCAGCGGGAGCAATATCAGGCGCTGGCCGATAACCCGATTCACAGCGTGACCGAGGCGCCGGTCTCGACCTTCAGTGCCGATGTCGATACCGGCGCTTATGCCAACGTCCGGCGCTTGCTCAATCAGGGGCGTTTGCCTCCCGAAGGGGCGGTGCGGCTGGAAGAAATGGTCAATTACTTCCCGTACGATTACGCCTTGCCCACCGATGGCTCGCCGTTCGGCGTGACCACCGAGCTGGCGCCCTCGCCCTGGAACCCGCATACCCGCTTGCTGCGCATCGGCATCAAGGCCTCTAATCGCGCGGTGGCGGAACTGGCCCCGGCGAACCTGGTGTTTCTGGTGGACGTGTCCGGCTCGATGGACCGGCGCGAAGGCTTGCCCATGGTCAAAAGCACGCTGAAATTGCTGGTCGATCAACTGCGCGAGCAGGACCGGGTTTCGTTGGTGGTGTATGCCGGAGAATCTCGCGTGGTGCTGGAGCCGACTTCCGGACGGGAAAAAGCGAAAATTCGTACCGCCATCGATCAATTGACCGCAGGCGGCTCGACCGCCGGCGCATCGGGTATCGAACTGGCCTATCAAATGGCCCAACAGGCGTTTATCCCCAAGGGCATCAACCGCATCCTGCTGGCCACCGATGGTGACTTCAACGTCGGCATCAGCGACTTCGACAGCCTCAAGCAAATGGCTGTGGATAAACGCAAGACCGGCGTGTCCCTGACCACCCTGGGTTTTGGTGTGGATAACTACAATGAACACCTGATGGAACAACTGGCCGACGCTGGCGACGGTAACTACGCCTACATCGACAACCTGCGTGAGGCGCGCAAGGTGCTGGTGGATCAGCTCGGCTCGACCCTGGCGGTGGTGGCGAAAAACGTGAAGCTGCAGGTGGAGTTCAATCCGGCCCAGATCAGCGAATATCGGCTATTGGGTTATGAGAATCGCGCCTTGAAGCGTGAGGATTTCAGCAACGACAAAGTCGATGCCGGAGAAATCGGTGCAGGGCATACGGTGACGGCGTTGTATGAAATTGTGCCCAAGGGCGAGAAGGGCTGGCTGGAACCACTGCGGTATGGCAATCCTGGGGCCGATGTTTCTGCAAAAAACGGGGAATTGGCGATGCTGCGAGTGCGTTATCAGCTGCCGGAAGGTGGGAACAGTCGCTTGATCGAGCGGCCAATCTTGAGTGGAGAGCTGAACGGTGAGGCTGGCAAGCTTTTGGCCGCCAGCGATGACCTGAGATTTGCCGCCGCCGTCGCCGCATTTTCCCAGCAGCTCAAGGACGGGCGTTATACCGGTGAGTTCAGCCTGAAAGACACCGAAGCCCTGGCCCGTGGCGCACGGGGCGATGATCAGTTCGGCCTGCGCAGTGAATTCGTGCAATTGGTGGAGTTGGCGCAGAGCCTGCGAAACTCGACCGCCTCGACTCAACAGCCCAATGACAACCGGATAGAGTGAAAGAGGCCAGCGCTGACATGTCCGATTCTAAAATCAGCTCCGCCGCCGGCAGCGACGAATCGCTGCTGGCGCGCTACCGCTCTGGCGATGGGCCGGCGTTTGAAGTTTTGTACGCCCGTCATCGCCAGGGCCTTTATCGATTCCTCCTCGGCCTCAGCGGCAAGCCCGAACTGGCCGAAGAGGTGTATCAGGAAACCTGGCTAAGCCTGATCCGCAGCACCAGTCAGCCACAAGGTCGGGCGAATTTTCGTACCTGGCTTTACCAGATTGCCCGTAACCGACTGATCGACCACTGGCGCAAACACGGAATTCACAATCCCTTGCACGACAGCTATGACGAACAAACCCACGCCCTGATCGATAACGCGGCCGACCCCGAACAACTGCTGAGCCTGAGCCGCGACGGTCAACGCCTCGAAACCGCCCTGCAAAGCCTTCCCGCCGACCAGCGCGAAGTGTTCCTGCTGCGCGCCCACGGCGACCTCGACCTGCCGCAGATCGCCACCCTCACCGAAACCCCGCTGGAAACCGTCAAAAGCCGCTTGCGCTACGCCCAGCAAAAACTGCGTCGGCTGCTGGCCGAGGAGGTACTGACATGACTGACGCCAAACAGACACCACCATCGCATGACGATGAAGTGCTCAAGCATTTCCGCGACCACGCCACCGGCGAACCACCGGCGCATCTCGATGCGTTCATCCTGACCACCGCGCATCGCGAAGCCCCTGCGCCGAAGCTGAACCTGTGGCAACGCTGGCTCCGCGCCTGCCAACAGCCTCGGTGGCAAGTCGCTTTCGCCAGCCTCGTCGGCGTCGCCCTGATGCTGGCGCTGGTGCAACGCACGCCGGAACAACTGCCGAGTTATGACTTCGCGCCAGCGCCTAAAGCGTCCGCGCCGACCGCCAAACCGGAAGCCGCTCCTCGCTCCGAAGCTGCACCAACCGGCGCTATATCAGCTCCGGCACCTGCGGCGCCCATGGCGGAGTTCTCGGCACCATTGCAGCGCGAGTCGATCAACAGCGAAATGGCAGACGAAGCCAAAGTCAGCAAACGCTTAGCCGCGCCGGCCAAGTCACTGGATGATCAATTACGTGAAGTGATACGCCTGCAAGAAACCGGTCAGGCACAAGCCGCCGAGGCGCTGCTGACAACACTGCACAAGCGCTTCCCCAAGGAAAACCTCACGACCCGACTCAAGGATTTGCAGAAGAAATGAAGTGAACAGTGGTCGGCAAATTTGGCATCGACACCCGAAAGCGCGCACTATCGGCCCATAGCCGATGCGTTGGAGGATGCCGTGGCACAAAAAATCGACCGCATCGCCCAAATGCTCAACTGCCCGGTGAAGGGTGAGGAATTACGGCGAGCAGTGACTGAGAGTCGTAAGGAGTTTCTTCTGGCGAAGCAGGCAGAAGAAGCGCTTGAGGAAGACGTTCTTGATGATGAAGTGGTCGAGGACGAAGAGGATGATGATTACGACGAGTTTGACTGGACGACAGAATGAAAAAACCGCTTCGGCGGTTTTTTGCCATTGAAAGAAATGCTGTTTGACGTTGGCATCAAGGCGAACCACCTTTCACCGACCACACCCGGACAAAGAAGCAGAAACCTGCCAGGTTCGTGATGCTCGGGCTTTCCTTGAACAAGCAGGAGTCACCCCATGAGCGTAATGAATTACAAAGGCTATGCCGCCCGAATTGAATACAGCGAGGAAGATGGCCTGTTTGTCGGCCATATCGCTGGTATTAAAGATGTCGTTGGGTTTCACGGCGAATCAGTTCAGGAGCTTCAAAATGCATTTGAAGAGGCCGTCACTGATTATCTGGATACTTGCGCCAAGCTCTGACGCGCGCCGCGCGCATAGCTATGCAGTTGCATGAAGTGGTAGACGCCAGAAGTCAGCATCAACGCCTCCGCTGATTCGTGTGCCAAATCTTGTGGGAATCAGAGCGTGGCCACGCGTTCACATCTGACAATTTTGGAGGCCCCGAAAAACGGGGCGCATTTCAAGGGTGAGTTGCCGCTATTCTGCGGCTTGTTGCGTCGCCGTCTGCGGTGGTCGCGTCAGAACTTTCACCACATCATCAATCACTGCCTTGCCCATCGCCGTAAAATAGTGCGCGGCCCACGCATGGCGGTCAGTGTCTTTCGAGTAAGCAGCATCCTCAGCAAACGACTTGGCCAGGAACAACAGGTCGGACGCCTGCGCCAACGCTTCTCCGATGGGCACACCACCATTCACTCGAAACAACGGTTCAACAGAGCCGTAGTGGAAGGGTGTGAAGCCGATGGTTTTCAATTCAGATTGCTCGCTCATTGACCACCTCCGATGTTGGCGAAGCGTGCATGAAAACGAGCGGTGGGGCGTTCCACGATGTGGAAACGAGGTGAGGGAAAAGCCGAAATTTGTACGGATTAATGCTGCGCATTGTTCACTTCCTTGATTTGAGAAGCTGCCGCATTCGTTTCCAAGCGAATGGGTGACAGCTGTGCGCAGGTTGGAAAACCGGGAATCAAGGAAACCGGCACGTCAGAAGACGTCCCACGCACAGCCGCCATAACACAAGATTGCAGGCGAAAAAAAACGCCTGCAATCTTGATGGGGCGCTGTTGCGCCTTGATGTCGTCGGGTTTCCAAGCCCGGTCGCTGAATTGGCAGCGACGGCAGAAGGGTAACGCGCAGGCTGATCTTGGTTTCGGCTGACCAGTTCTGAGTCGATTGCTTGTTTTCGGACACTGCATTTCCTTCAGAACTGAGCTGCTTGCGCCAGTTGGACAAAGACATTTCGCTGACCCCTTCGCGCCGGGAAACCTCGGCCATCGACAGGTTCAGCGGGGGAAGCAGCATCTTGAGTAATGCGGCTCTGCGTTCAGGTGAACAATACGGCACGACCAGTCTCTTTCCGCCCCCGATGTACTTTTTTAGGAAAATTCGGAGAGGCGACAACTATCCTGGCACCGGGGGATACTGAAGGGCAGTAGGCGACCAAAAGCGGCCGGTCTACCCTATAAATAAATCGTCCCCTTTTCATCTTTCAGTAATTTATAGACGCATAACAAGGCATTGCTGTCCGTGCAGTGCCTTGTTATACGGTCTCATTAAAATCGCTTTGCGGTTCACAAGGGTGGCAGTCCCAGCTCTTTCAGGAAGGCATTGTGTTTGTCCCGTGCCGCCTGAATGTTTTTTTCCAGTGTGAACAGTTCGGTATTCACGGTTTGTAAATCAATCTCTGCCTCTGCGCTTGCCGTGCTGATGTAGCGAGAGATATTCAGGTTGTAGCCGTTCTTCTCGATCTCCTCCATCTCTACCCGGCGGGCATAGCGAGGCTCCTCTTTGCGGAACTGGTAAGTTTCGATGATCTTGGCGATGTTCTCATCGGTCAGTTGGTTCTGGCGTTTACCTTTGATGAAGTGTTCAGCCGCGTTGATGAACAACACGTCGTCCGGTTGCTTGCACTTTTTGAGCACGAGAATGCACACCGGAATACCTGTTGAATAAAACAGGTTGGAGGGCAAGCCGATCACCGTGTCGATGTGGCCGTCTTTTAGCAGCTTGGTGCGGATGCGCTCCTCCGCACCGCCTCGGAACAGCACGCCGTGGGGCAGGATGATGGCCATCACGCCCTCGTCTTTCAAAAAGTGAAAGCCGTGCAGCAGAAAGGCAAAGTCGGCAGCCGATTTAGGGGCCACGCCGTGGTTTTTGAAGCGCACGTCATCGGCTATGGCTTCTGTCGGGTCCCAGCGGTAGCTGAAGGGCGGGTTGGCAACGATGGCGTCGAATGCGGGTTTTTTAGCGGGGTTTAGCTCGCGCAGAATGTCCCAATCGTTGCTCAAGGTGTCGCCGTGGTAAATCTCGAACTCGGTGTCCTTCACCCCGTGCAGCAGCATGTTCATGCGGGCCAGGTTATAGGTGGTGATGTTCTTTTCCTGGCCATAAATCTTGCCAATGCCATGCGGTCCCATGCGTTTGCGCACATTTAGCAGCAGCGAGCCGGAGCCGCAGGCGAAGTCCAGCACGCTTTCCAGGCGCTTCTTGGTGCCGGTTTTTGGGTCTTGGCTGTCGAGGGTGACGATGGCGGAAAGGATGTCGGACATCTGTTGGGGCGTGTAGAACTCGCCCGCCTTCTTACCTGAGCCAGCAGCAAACTGGCCAATCAGGTATTCATAGGCATCGCCCAGCGCATCACTATCTGTGGAGAAGTCTGCTAGACCCTCGGCGATCTTTTGGATAATCACGCATAGCTTGGTGTTGCGCTCCGTGTAGTTTCTGCCCAGTTTGGGAGAACCCAGATCGATTTCCGAGAAAAGGCCTTGGAAGGTGCTCTCAAAGGACTCGGTTTCGATGTATTTAAAGCCCGCCTGCAGCGTAGCGAGCAATTCATCGTCCTGGGTGCGGGCCATATTGGCTATACTGTTCCACAGGTGCGCCGGCTCAATGACGTAATGCACCTTGCGGCGCATCTGCTTCTCAAAGGCCGGGATGTCCGCTTTGTTCTCCTCATACCAGACTTGCAGAGGAGTCGATGCTCCCGTTTTTAGCAAAACGTCAATGGGCAGCTCTGGATAGTCTTTTCCAAGTTCCTTCCTGGCCGCTGTCTCGTAGTTGTCCGAGAGGTAGCGCAGGAAGAGGAAGGACAGCATGTAGTCGCGAAAATCATCTGCATCCATAGCGCCGCGCAGTTGGTCAGCAATGGCCCAAAGGGTTTGGCCAAGTTGTTTTCTATTGGTGTCATTCATGTGCTGGTTTCGCTTGTGGGCCTGGGGTGGGTGCGGCAGCCGCTGTGGCTGGTTTCGCACCTGATAGGTCAGGCAGGACAAATTTAAATGTGCTGATGAAGTCTTTGAGAATGCGGCGGAATAGGTCTTTGTTGTCCTCGCCCATTTCGGTCGGCTCATGGATGGCGTATTTGCCATGGCTCAGCAGGTTGAGGGCACGGTTGTAGAGCGCGGTGTCTTCCTCACTCGCGAGTGCGTTAAGGCAGAAGGAAATATCGGCATGCCCAAAGAATGAGGCCGTCTTCTCCATGATGCTGCGCAGCGCATTGAAGTGAAAGGTGTAGAGCTTGCCGGAGTTTTGATCGGCGGCCGCCTGCAGTTCGGCGAGGGCCGCAACGTGATGGAAAAACGGCGTGTCCTCAGTGGCCCTAAGGGTATAGGCCCCCTCACCATTCGGGCGGTGCAGAAAGTAACGTTTGTGAGTCACCCTCGGCTCCCCTTCCTTCGTCCTGCCGATCTCATTGCACATCACATTGAAAAAGAGGGCGTGGTGGGAAGAGAAAATTATCTTAATGGGCGCGGAAGCGCCGTTCTGGTCTGTCCGGCTGGCAGCCCGGCGCAGGAGTTTGGCGAGATCGCAGGCAACGGCGATAGCGTTATTGTCATCGAGCGAGGAGATGGGATCGTCGATATACAGAAACTTCACCCATAGATAGGACTCGTGACCGTCGAGCATGCGTTCGCAGATAGCGATGAAGAGGCACCAAATAAAGATGTTCTGCTCGCCTCGGGAAATTTTGATGTTCTCTGCTTCGCCTTTGCGGAAGGTGATCTTCCATGACTCGTAGTCAATATCGAATTCAAAATCGGCGTAACGACTGAGGTAGCCTGCGATGGTTTCGTCCAAAGCCAGCTCATGTAGAGCATCGAAGAACTTTGATTTTTCATTGAGCTGGAGATGGCGGGCACTGTCGCCTTCCAGATCGTTTTCCCAAGTGAATAAGTCCTCAGTAAACGCATTGAAGTAAAGTGTGTCGGCATTACCCTCAGGGTTTTTTTTGCTCTTACGCTTACCCGCGTCCTTGAACTCCATAGAGAGTCTGGTCTTGCCGGTGCGGTTGTAAGCGTAAATAAGTAGGACGGCTGCTGGTTTATTAACAACTTTCTTTTGGGATTCGGTCTCGCGTTGATTGAGATCGTCGCGCAGCCGTGTCACCAGCGTGTGCAAACTCTGGTAAGTGCGAACGCTCATGCCTCCACCTCCGCTGGCGCCGGGAAAAGTTGCTGCATCAGTCCCTTTTTGTGAGTCTTGAGGGCTTCGAGCTTTTGGAGTTCAGCGGTGATCAGGACATCCAGTCCGGTCAGACAAGAGGCGATGCGTTGTTGTTCGGGTGGGGCCGGACACTGCAATGGAATGCTTGCAAAATCATCGTAGTAGAGACGCAAGCGGTCTTTGGTGAGACCTCGTGAGTGCGATGTCAGCAAGAGTATTGTTGCAGGCAGCTTGAACAGGTATTGGAAGAAGGTTGGCACGGCGTCTTTCATCGGTGCCAACACAATGTAGGCGGGGCTTACCAAGCAATCTTCCGGGGCAACGCCTAAGGCACCTTGCCACATTCGCATCATGTTGTAGGCGATGTCTTCCTTGCACACCTTCTTGTTCCGCGCAGCGTCTTCGATGTCGTAGAAGTTCCGGTCGAGCGAGTCACGCTTTACCATCCCGTCGTGCATCGTGACTGAGTAAATGGGAAGACCTTGTTCACCCTTCGTCACTCGATTCGCGAATAATGTCCCTGCTTTCCTGGGCTCCCACTCCCCGGCGTTTTGGAATTCGGGGAAGCGGAGGCGCGGTTGGGTTTCGTCTTCGCGAGGAAAAAGCTGCTGCATCAGCCCTTTTTTGTGGGTCTTGAGCGCATCCAGCTTCCGCCCTTGCGCGGCGATCAGCTCGTCCACGGAACTCAGGCACTCGGCGATTCTTTGTTGCTCTGGGGGCGACGGAACCGAAATGAGAAGCTCTGAAAACTGCGCGTAGCTGATCATTTTGCCGTCGCGCAAGCCTTCAAGGTTCTTTGTGAGGATGCCGATGAACCTCTCTGTCTTGAAATAGTGCCTGAAGTATTCGGCGACATCTTTAAGGTGAAGTCTGAGAATGACATAGGCCGGGCTACAGATGCCGTGATACTGCGAATACTCGATGCCGCCTTGGAACGATCTGAGGCTGATAATAAAGTCGCCTACCCGAACGACTTTGTAGCTTTCGATGCTCTTCTCTGTGACCGAGACATGGTAGTCGATCAGGTGTCGAGGGATTGCACCGTGCTCCTGGGTAATTGCGAGAACGTGAAGGCCTGGCTCCGGATTTCGATCATTGATTTGATCAAACAAGGCGTTACCGGTTTGTCCCTTCCACCCCGCCGCCTCCCGAAACTCCGGAAAACGCAGCTTAGGCACCAGCGCGGGCGTGCTGTCTTCCATCGCGCCGGTTGTTTTTGTCTTACTGCTCATATGCGCTAAGTCCTGAAATTTCGCGGCCTTGGGCACGTTTAATAAGTAGGTCGTGCAATTCTTTCATCAGTGCCAGTTCGGCCTGCGCGCGGGCTTTCCAGCCGAGGTCGAGCGGGGCCATCAGGTCACTGAGTTGTTCGCCGTCGAAGATCATGCGTTGCAGAATGCCCTCCACAAAGTCTTGCAAGGCTTCTGGGGCCAGCTGGTGTTTGTTGGCGATAGCGGCGAGTTCGGCGGCGTCTTTTTGTTGTTTAAAGCGGCTATAGCCCTTACGAATAGCCGTTTCGCTCAGGCCCTCGCCGGCCTTGAGAGTGGCGATATAGGCGGCAATATCGTCACGCTCGTTCATAAACTTGGCATCGGCTTGTATCAGCCCAATGAGTTGGTCGCGACTCATTTTCTGTTTGCTCGGCTCTTGCTGCGAGAAACGCGACATCAGCCCCACGATGTAGTCGTAGTCAATAACGGCAGAGGCGAAGAGCACGAACTCGAAATCGAGTTGGTCCACTGCCTCGGTTTTGCCATCTGCGTTTTTACCGCTCTTATCTTGCTGTGCCTTGAGGCGCTGGGCCGTTTCCAGATAAGCGCCGCGAAAGCCCAGCAGACTTTCCTTGGGCAGGATGTGTTCGATGGCGGCGGCGTTGTCTTCGGTGAGGTCGGTGTATTGGTCGAGCTGGGTTTTGAGGCGCTGCACTTCCTTGAAGTGGCTGATAAAAGCGGCACGGGCATCGTCGCCTTTCAGGTTATGCACGGCCTCCGGTGCGCAGGCCACGCTTTGCGATTGCATAAAATCATCCAGCTTTTGTACAGCAGCCTGTAGTTTTTCAATCACCACGGGGGCTTTGTCCACTAGCCAGATTTCGCGGTCCTGCGGGCTGGACTTTTCGCCAGAAAATAGGCTGATGGCTGTATCCACAGCCTCTTGCTGATGGCGGAAGTCAAGGATGTTGCCGAATGGTTTTATCCCGGTAGGCCCCTTGTCGGGTGGCTGAACGCAACTGAGCACGCGATTGGTGCGCGAGAAGGCTTGGATCAAACCGTGGTACTTGAGGTTTTTATCCACGTACAGGGTGTTCAGGTATTTGGAGTCGAAGCCGGTTAGCAGCATGTCGACCACGATGGTGATGTCGATTTTCTGCGTATGAGGGTGGTCAACATTAGGCCACTGCTGGTCTTTGATGCGCTTTTGCACGTCCTGGTAGTAGAGGTCGAACTCGCTGATGCTGTGGTTGGTGCCGTAGCGGGTGTTGTAGTCGGCCAGGATGGCTTTGAGCGCCGCTTTTTTGCCTTCTGGGTCGTCTTCGTTGTCCTGCTTTTCTTGCGGCAGGTCTTCCTGAATCTGCTTGACGTCCGCATTGCCTTCGGCAGGCGGCGAGAACACGCAGGTGATATTCAGCGGCTGGTAGTCAGGATCGGCCAGTTGTTTGGCGTATTGCAGCTCGGCAAACAGGCTGTGGTATTCGATGGCGTCGTTGATGCGGGCTGTCGCCAAAATGGCATTGAAACGGCGCTGGGCGGTGGCCATGTCGTGCTTGGCGAGAATGGCTTCGACCACGGCTCGCTTGGCCAAGCCTTCCCCAGGCTTGGGTGTTTTTTTGCCTTCTGGTTTGAAGTAGTCGATATGGAAGCGCAGCACGTTGGCGTCGTCAATCGCGTGGGTAATGGTGTAAGCGTGCAGCTGCTTCTGAAACAGCTCATCTGTGGTTTGGTAAGAAGCCTGCTGGTCTTCCACTTTTACCCGTGAGGCGTTTTCTTCAAAGATGGGCGTGCCGGTAAAGCCAAACAGCTGGGCTTTGGGGAAGAACTCTTTGATGGCTTTGTGGTTCTCGCCAAACTGGGAGCGATGGCATTCATCGAAGATAAACACAATGCGTTTATCGCGCAGTGGGGCCAATTGCTCTTTGTAGGTGAGCTGGTCATTCCGTTTGCGCTGCTTGTTACGTTTGCTGTTTTCAGCCAGGGCGAGGCCGAGCTTCTGGATGGTGGTGACGATCACCTTGTCGGCGTAGTCCTCGGACAGCAGGCGACGCACCAGCGCAGCGGTGTTGGTATTTTCTTCGACGCAGCCTTCCTGGAACTTGTTGAATTCCTCACGGGTCTGGCGGTCGAGGTCTTTGCGGTCGACCACAAAGAGGCATTTCTCGATTTCTGGGTTGTCCTTGAGCAAGGTGGACGCTTTGAAGGACGTGAGTGTTTTGCCGCTGCCGGTGGTGTGCCAGATATAGCCGTTGCCACAGTTTTGCTCGATGCAGTCGACAATGGCTTTGACGGCATAGACCTGATACGGGCGCATGGTCATGAGCTTCTGCTCGCTCGCTATTAGCACCATGTAGCGGCTGATTGTTTGGCCAAGCGTGCATTTGACGAGGAAAGTCTCGGCGAAGCGGTCGAGGTAGGTAATCTTTTTGTTCGCCTCGTCAGCAAACTGATAGATGGGCAGGAAGCGCTCATCGGCGTTGAATGAGAAGTGACGGGCGTTATTGTTGGCGAAGTAGTAGGTGTTGTCGCGGTTGCTGACGATGAACAACTGCAGGAAACACAGCAGTGTTTTGGTGTGGCCGTTGCCGGGGTCGTTTTTGTATTCGACGATTTGCTCCATGGCGCGGCGCGGGTTGACGCCCAGCGTTTTCAGCTCTATTTGAACGCACGGCACACCGTTGATGAGGATGAGCACATCGAAGCGATGGTGACTGTTGTCGGTATTGATGCGCAGCTGGTTGACCACCTCGAAGCTGTTTTTGCACCAGTCTTTGATGTTGACCAGCGTGTAGTTCAGCGGAGTGCCGTCTTCGCGGGTGAAGGCATTACGCTCGCGCAGGGCGCGCGCCGCCGCAAACACATCAGGGGTGACGATCTCGTCGAGAAGACGGGCGAATTCGCCATCAGTGAGGCGAACGCGGTTGAGGGCCTCGAATTTCTCGCGAAAGTTACGTTCTAGCGAGGCGCGGTCGGTGATGTCGGGCCGGTAGGTGTATTTGAGCTCAACGAGCTTGTCGACAAAGCTTTGTTCGATTTTTTGCTCACTCATTGTTGGTGCTCTGTGCTCTTCAAATAACCCGTAGTAAAACATGACTATTGTTGTTGCTGCTCGCTCGAATCTAACTGAATAGTTTGATTTTGGTGAAGCACAAAAAAGCCCCAGACCCTAAAGATCTGAGGCTTTCTCGTTTCTACATTATGGTGCACCAGGCGGGATTCGAACCCACGACCCCTGCCTTCGGAGGGCAGTACTCTATCCAGCTGAGCTACTGGTGCAATGCGGGCGCCATGATACTCATATGCGTTGCGGGCGTCCATGCTGCTGAATCAGCAGCGCTTTTCAAAAGCGTAACCTGCGTTTGCTACGCTGATCTGAAAAAATAGGCAAATGCGCCGTTTTCGTTCTTTTTTTCGAACAGCCTATTGTCCTTTACCCCCTTTGATCCTAGGATTCGTTTGAGATTTCAAACGCTCTTGTCTGGGTGCTGAACCGCACGAGTTCGATTTGTGCGCTATTTATGTGCTTCAGCCCGGTGAATGATTTCCCTGACGGCAGCCTATAAGGCGCCTTTCTACAATCATAATTCGCTCCGCGCTTGCCGCGGTGCTGTTAAGGAAAGCCGACATGCAGCTTAAAGACACCCAGTTGTTCCGCCAGCAAGCCTTTATCGATGGCGCTTGGGTCGATGCGGACAACGGTCAGACGATCAAGGTCAACAACCCGGCAACGGGCGAAATTCTGGGCACCGTGCCGAAGATGGGCGCTGCCGAAACCCGTCGTGCGATCGAAGCCGCGGACAAAGCACTGCCGGCCTGGCGTGCGCTGACCGCCAAGGATCGTGCGAACAAACTGCGTCGCTGGTTCGAGCTGATCATCGAGAATCAGGACGACCTGGCTCGCCTGATGACTCTGGAGCAGGGCAAGCCACTGGCTGAAGCCAAGGGTGAGATCGTTTACGCCGCTTCCTTTATCGAGTGGTTCGCTGAAGAAGCCAAGCGCGTTTACGGTGACGTGATTCCGGGTCATCAGCCAGACAAGCGCCTGATCGTGATCAAGCAGCCGATCGGCGTGACTGCTGCGATCACTCCGTGGAACTTCCCGGCCGCGATGATCACCCGTAAAGCCGGCCCGGCGCTGGCTGCCGGTTGCACCATGGTGCTCAAGCCTGCTTCGCAAACGCCTTTCTCGGCTTTCGCTCTGGCTGAACTGGCTCAGCGTGCCGGTATTCCGAACGGTGTGTTCAGTGTGGTGACCGGCAGTGCTGGCGACATCGGCAGCGAGCTGACCGGCAACCCGATCGTGCGCAAACTGTCCTTCACCGGTTCGACTGAAATCGGTCGTCAGCTGATGGCCGAATGCGCCAAGGACATCAAGAAAATCTCGCTGGAACTGGGCGGTAACGCGCCGTTCATCGTGTTCGACGACGCGGACCTGGATAAGGCCGTCGAAGGCGCGATCATTTCCAAGTACCGCAACAACGGCCAGACCTGCGTCTGCGCCAACCGTCTGTACATTCAGGATTCGGTCTACGACGCGTTCGCCGAAAAGCTGAAAGTGGCCGTGGCCAAACTCAAGATTGGTAACGGTCTGGAAGACGGCACCACCACTGGCCCGCTGATCGACGAAAAAGCCGTGGCCAAGGTTCAAGAGCACATTGCTGACGCTGTAAGCAAAGGCGCAACCGTGCTGTCCGGTGGCAAGAGCATGCAAGGCAATTTCTTCGAGCCGACCATCCTGACCAACGTGCCGAACAACGCTGCCGTGGCCAAGGAAGAAACCTTCGGTCCATTGGCGCCACTGTTCCGCTTCAAAGACGAAGCCGACGTGATCGCGATGTCCAACGACACCGAGTTCGGTCTGGCCTCCTACTTCTATGCTCGTGATCTGGGTCGTGTGTTCCGTGTGGCTGAAGCCCTGGAATACGGCATGGTCGGCGTCAACACCGGGTTGATCTCCAACGAAGTCGCGCCGTTCGGCGGCATCAAGGCGTCGGGCCTGGGCCGTGAAGGCTCCAAATACGGCATCGAAGATTACCTGGAAATCAAATACCTCTGCCTGGGCATCTAAGCTCGGCCCGGCAAGGCATTGCTTCAATCGCAAAGGACACGAGAGCGCTGTCCTTTGCGACGCTTCAAACGGAATTTTCTCTGTGGCCGGGAAAGCTGTGGCAGTCGATCATCGCATGCTGCCGTAGTTGCCTCCCCGCCGCATTTTCCTTGAACCACGCCGCCCGATGAGCGGTGAATGAGGACACTATGAGCAAGACTAACGCATCCCTGATGAAACGCCGCGAAGCCGCTGTACCGCGCGGTGTTGGCCAGATTCACCCGATCTTCGCCGAGTCCGCGAAGAACGCCACCGTGACCGACGTTGAAGGTCGCGAGTTCATCGACTTCGCCGGCGGTATCGCTGTGCTGAACACCGGTCACGTGCACCCGAAAATCATCGCCGCCGTTACCGAGCAGCTGAACAAGCTGACCCACACCTGCTTCCAGGTTCTGGCCTACGAGCCGTACGTGGAAGTGTGCGAAAAAATCAACGCCAAGGTGCCAGGTGATTTCACCAAGAAAACCCTGCTGGTGACCACCGGCTCCGAAGCCGTGGAAAACTCCATCAAGATCGCCCGAGCCGCCACTGGCCGTGCCGGTGTGATCGCGTTCACTGGCGCTTACCACGGTCGCACCATGATGACCCTGGGCCTGACCGGTAAAGTCGTGCCTTACTCGGCCGGCATGGGCCTGATGCCAGGCGGCATCTTCCGCGCACTGTACCCGAACGAACTGCACGGTGTGAGCATCGACGATTCGATCGCCAGCATCGAACGCATCTTCAAGAACGACGCCGAGCCGCGTGACATCGCTGCCATCATCATCGAGCCGGTTCAGGGCGAAGGTGGTTTCTACGTCGCGCCTAAAGAGTTCATGAAGCGTCTGCGCGCCCTGTGCGACCAGCACGGCATTCTGTTGATCGCTGACGAAGTTCAGACTGGCGCTGGCCGTACCGGCACTTTCTTCGCCATGGAACAGATGGGTGTTGCCGCCGACCTGACCACCTTCGCCAAATCCATCGCCGGCGGTTTCCCGCTGGCCGGTGTGTGCGGCAAGGCCGAATACATGGACGCCATTGCTCCGGGCGGCTTGGGCGGTACTTATGCCGGTAGCCCGATCGCTTGCGCCGCGGCCCTGGCCGTGATGGAAGTGTTCGAAGAAGAGCACCTGCTGGATCGCTGCAAAGCGGTCGGCGAACGTCTGGTGACTGGCCTGAAGGCCATCCAGGCCATGTACCCGGTCATCGGCGAAGTGCGTGCCTTGGGCGCGATGATCGCGGTCGAGCTGTTCGTCGACGGCGACAGTCACAAGCCGAACGCTGCTGCCGTGGCATCGGTTGTGGCCAAGGCTCGCGACAAGGGCCTGATCCTGCTGTCGTGTGGCACCTATGGCAACGTTCTGCGCGTACTGGTGCCGCTGACCTCGCCGGACGAGCAACTGGACAAAGGCCTGGCGATCATCGAAGAGTGCTTCGCCGAGCTCTGATTGATTTGTGACCTGATCGACAAAAAACCCGCTTCGGCGGGTTTTTTCATAGCGCTTGAAACGCATCACTGTATCGAATGGCCATCATTGACTAAGGTGCAAGCATTGCCGTTGGAGTGTGCGATGACTGCTGTGGTGTTACCCGCTGTGCCGCGTGTGCTGATTGCCGAGGCTGACCCCTGGTCCCGCGACCTGCTCAAGCAGGTGTTGTTGAATGTGCGCTGCGACGCGCGGCTGGACCTGTGTGCTGATGGCCAGGAAACACTGCATCTGTTGGCGGAGAATCCTTACGATCTGGTGATCGTCGACTGGGAGTTGCCTGGCGTCGATGGCCTGAACGTCTTGCGCAGTGTCCGTCAGCGCAAGCGTAATCCGCCGCTGCCCTTCATCCTGATGAGCAGCCGCAACGACAGCACCAGTGTGCGCGAAGTCTTGCCCCTGGCGCCCACGGCGTACCTGACCAAACCCTTGAACATGGAAAGCCTGACCCAGCGCCTGCAGGATTTGTTGCTGAATGCCGGTGAAGAGGTGTCCTGCGAGGTGCCTTCACTGGCGCCGGGCATGACCTTGTCGGTGTATCTGGAGCGGCGGCGCGAACTGGCGGAAGGTGCGCCGTTGATGACCGACGTGCAGGTGGCGATCAAACGTAGCCTCAATCCCAATGGCCTCGATCTGACGCGGCTGGGAGACGAAATCCGCACCGACCCGCAAATTACCGCTGTCCTGATCGCCGCCGCCAACAGCGCAGCCCAGCATCATGGCGTCGCTGTGCAAACCCTGACTCAGGCGCTGCATCGCTTGGGCACCGGGCAAAGCATGAACCTGATTCTGGGGCTCGCCCTCAAGCGTAGTGCCCGGCTTAGCGATCCGCAGCTGGCGGACTATGCCGAGCGTTATTGGGAGTTGTCGCTGCACACCGCCGAATACGCGCGGACGTTGGCGCGCTTGCTGGATCTGGATCAGGAGCGCTGTTATTGCGCAGGCATGCTGCATCGCCTCGGCGACCTGGCGTTGCTGCGTTGTTTGCAGGAGTGGAAGCAGGCCGGCGGTGAGCTGGATGAATGGCAGGAAGTCGGCGAAGCCTTGGCCGAATTCGGCGCGGCCTACGGTTCGGCGCTGCGAGCCCGATGGCGCCTGCCTCTTGAGCTGCGGGAGCTGATTGCGGCGGTTTACCAGTTCGGTGGCGGGGTTTACTCCCGCGAAGCGCTGGTGATGAACATGGCCGCGCAACTGGCGCGCCTGACCGGACATGAAGGGATCGAGGCGTTGTCCAAAAGCCGCACAGCGCGATTGCTCAAGATCGGATTGCCGGAGCTGATGCGTTTGCGCAAGAAGTGAATCTGACACCAAACCCCTGTGGGAGCGGGCTTGCTCGCGAAAGCGATGTGTCAGCCACATTTATGCTGACTGACACACCCTCTTCGCGAGCAAGCCCGCTCCCACATTTGGTCTGTGTTGGGCCGATCAGCCAGAGATAATCCGGTTCTTGCCCTGACGCTTGGCCTGGTACATCGCCGCATCGGCACGGGCGAACAGGCTGTCGATGCTTTCATCCTCGTGCGTAAGGCTGCTCAGGCCCTGGCTGACGGTGATGCCGAAGGTCTGGTCGTCATGGCTGAAGCTCAACCGCTGAATTTCCCGTTGCAGGCGCTCGGCCACTTGCATGGCCATGTCCGGTGCACAGCCGGGAAATACCGCGGCGAATTCCTCGCCGCCGATCCGTCCGAACAGGTCACCACGCCGCAGGGCCGCGCGGCCGCTCTCGGCGATACGTTGCAGGACCTTATCGCCTTCCTGATGGCCGTAGGTGTCATTGACTACTTTGAAGTCATCGATGTCCAGCAGCAGGAACGCCATCGGCGCACCGTTCAGCCGCGCCTGCTCGAACTCATGATTGGCGCATTCGAAGAAATGTCGGCGATTGCTGCTTTGGGTCAACACATCGGTGCTGGCCAGGCGTTGCAGCTCGGCTTCCATCTGCTTTTTTTCGGTGATGTCTTCGGCAATGCCGACGATGATCACCGGTTGGCCCGGCTCGGCCTGACGGTTGATGAAGCACTTGTCGCTGAGCCAGCGAACCTGGCCGTCGGCGGCGATGATTCGGTATTCACGATCTTCAACGGCGCCTTTGTCCAGCACTTGCGCGAGGCTACGCTCGGCGTAATCCAGATCGTCGGGATAGACGCTGTCGCGCCAGTGGTTGAAGTCGGACAGCAACAGGCCGGCGGGGCGGCCGAAAATCCGGTCATAGGCCGGGCTGACGTAGAGCACCTGACGGGTTTCCCAGTTGAACGCCCAAAGCACGGCATTGACGCTGACCAGCAGCGAACTGAACAGCTGTTCCCGTTCGCTCAGGCGCGCCACTTCACCTTGGGCATGCATCAGCGCCATCAGCGTTTGCGCGGCTTCTGGCCACTGCGGAAGGGATGTGTCTTGTAGGTTTTTATGGACCATCGGCACAAATCTCAAAGGGCGTGCCGCTATGTCGACAGCGGCCAGAACAAGGCCCGCCTGGATGGCGAAGTGTCTTTGAGATAGGGGATTTGGAGCGAAGTTCCCGCTCTTCATGGCGAGAGAGCTTGCTCCCGCCGGGCGGTACTGGCACGTTTGTAGGAGCTGCCGCAGGCTGCGATCTTTTGATTTTGCTTTTAAAACAAGATCAAAAGATCGCAGCCTGCGGCAGCTCCTACAGGACTGGTCAGGTCAGGTTGCAGGGCGCAGGGAGTAGGTTTTCAACTGGTCGGCGAACTCACGCAGGGATTGAATCCCGCTGGCCTCGGCCTCGTGTACCCAATCCTTGATGGCAGCCAGCATGTCGTGACCATTTGAGCTGGTCTTGACCCAGATCTGTTGCAAGGCCAGGCGTTTCTCGTAAATTACTTTCAGCGCCTGGCTGTGCTCGAGCATGGTCTGGATGCGCATATGGTGTTTGTCGTCCAGCAGGCTGGTTTCCCGCGAGAGCAAACGCTTGGCCCGGTGGAACTGGTGGCGGACCGAGTGATCGACCTTTTCCAGCTCTTGCTTGACCAGCGGCGCGATCACCAGCTTGCGGTACTGGGCCATGATCTGGAAGCGGTTGTTGAGGATCGCCATGGCGGTGTCCATGTCCAGGTTGCCTTTGCCCTCGACACGGTGGGCGATCGGTGCAATCCGCTGGACCTTGGCCAGACGCAAGAAGCTGAAGACCTGGATCCAGGCCCAGCCGAGGTCGAATTCCCATTTCTTCACCGACAGTTTGGCGGAGTTAGGGTAGGTGTGATGATTGTTATGCAGTTCTTCGCCGCCGATCAGGATGCCCCAAGGCACCAGATTGGTCGCCGCATCGCGGCATTCGAAGTTGCGGTAGCCGATGGCATGGCCCAGGCCATTCACCACGCCGGCGGCCCACACCGGGATCCACATCATCTGGATGGCCCAGATGGTGATGCCAATGGTGCCGAACAGCAGCAGGTCGATGACGCCCATGATTGCCACGCCCAGCAGCGGGAAGCGGCTGTAGAGGTTGCGTTCGATCCAGTCTTCGGGGCAGTTTTTGCCGTAGATGCGCAGGGTCTCGGGGTTTTCCGCTTCGGCGCGGTACAGCTCGGCGCCTTTGCGCAGAACAGTGGACAACCCCTTGATGACCGGGCTGTGCGGGTCATCGACGGTTTCGCATTTGGCGTGATGCTTGCGGTGAATAGCCGTCCACTCGCGGGTGTTCTGTGCCGTGGTCAACCACAGCCAGAAGCGGAAGAAATGTTTCAGGCCGGCATTGAGCTCGAGCGAGCGATGGGCTGAATAGCGATGCAGATAAACCGTGACGCCGACGATCGTCACGTGGGTCATCAGTAGGGTGACTACCACCAGTGACCAGGGCGATAAGCCAAGAAAACCTTCGTACCACATAGCCTATAGGACCCTCGATAAAGAAAAAAACAACCATCGCATTATCACTTAGCTCACAGATAAAACCAGTCGCCCTTTCAGATAAGAGTGGCTGGATGTGTCTTTAATCTATAATTCCAGCCTTTTTGTAGGGACATGGACGCTCTAATGTCAGCCATCTATCGCGATGCTTTGCGTGCAGCGCTGCTCTATCTGGTGCTTTCCGTAGCCTGGCTCCAGTTTAGTGGTTATTTACTGAACAGGTTCTTCGATAGTTCGATTGACCTGCTGCGCTGGCAACTGATCAACGGTTATGCCTGGGTGGCGTTCAGTACGGGGCTGATCTTTATTGCGCGGGCCCGATTGTTTCGCTGCCTGGGCGTCGGCGCCAAACTGCGGGAGCGAACTGCCGACCGGGAGCGTCTGCGTCAGGCGGCAGCGGTGTTCGATTGCACCCGTGAAGGGGTGCTGGTCACTAATAGCAAAGGGTTGATCGTCCATGTGAACCGGGCGTTCATGGAAATCACCGGCTACCCGCGCGAGGAAGTGCTGGGGCAGCGACCGAACATGTTCAAGTCGGGCCATCACCCGCCGGGTTTCTACCAGGTGATGTTCGCGACACTCGACGGCCTCGGCGAGTGGAGCGGGGAAATCTGGAACCGTCGTAAAAGCGGCGAGATCTACCCACAATGGCAGACGATTCGCCTCATTCGCGACGATCAGGGGCGGCTCAGTCAGTACGTTGCGGTATTTTCCGACATCAGCGCGATCAAGAACTCCGAGCATGAATTGACGCACCTGGCCCACCACGATCCGCTGACCGATCTGCCCAATCGTCTGCTTCTTTCCGACCGTGCCGGGCAGGCCGTCGCCTCGGCGCAGGTCCATAAGCGCGGTTGCGCGTTGCTGATGATCGACCTGGATCATTTCAAGTTGATCAACGACAGCCTCGGCCACAGTGTCGGTGACCAACTGCTCAAGGCTGTGGCTGAGCGCCTGAATGTCTTGTTCGGCCCGGGCATCACGCTGGCGCGGCTCAGCGGTGACGAATTTGCGGTATTGGCTGAAAATTGCCCGCAGCCAGGACACGCCGCAGCATTGGCTCAGCGGGTCATCGATGGCCTTAAAGAACCGTTCCAGATCGACGGGCATCCGCTGTTCATCAACGCCAGCATCGGCATCAGCCTGTTCCCCAGCGATGCCTTGAGCGCCGAGCAGCTATTGCGCAACGCCGATTCGGCGCTGTTCAAGGCCAAGAGCGCTGGCCGCGACGGCTATGCCCTCTATACCGAGGAATTGACCGCGCATGCCCAGCAGCGCGTCGAGATCGCGTTCGAGTTGCGCCGAGCGCTGGAGCAGCAGGAATTGCGGGTTTATTACCAGCCCGTGCATGACCTCAAAACCAGTCGCCTGATCGGCGTCGAGGCGCTGGTGCGTTGGGAGCATCCGCAACGCGGTTTGGTATCGCCGGCAGAGTTCATTCCCATCGCCGAACGCACCGGGCTGATTGCCGAGATCGATGCCTGGATCATGCGCCAGGCCTGCCAGCAGATGTGCCAATGGCAAGCGGCGGGCGTGGTGTTGTCGTTTGTCGCGGTGAATGTTTCTTCTCGTCTGTTCGCCCGACGCGAGTTGTATCAGCAAGTGGCTCAGGTGCTGCACGACACCGGGCTGGATCCTGCGTATCTGGAGCTGGAAGTCACCGAAAGTGCGGTGATGGATGACCCGGAAGTGGCGCTGGAGCAGATGCATCGCTTGCGCGAGTTGGGCGTGCGGCTGGCCATCGACGACTTCGGTACGGGCTATTCATCGCTGCTGCGGCTCAAGCGTTTGCCGGTGCAGAAACTCAAGATTGATCAGGGATTTGTCGCAGGCTTGCCGGGTGATGAGGACGATGCGGCGATTGTGCGGGTGATCATTGCGCTGGCGCAGAGCATGGGGATGCAAGTGCATGCCGAGGGGATCGAACAGGTCGAGCAGGCGGCTTTCCTGCTCGAGCACGACTGTGATTTGGGGCAGGGGTACTGGTTTGGAAAGCCAGTGCCGGCGGCATCATTGGATTGGGTCCGGGCGCCAGTGATTTCCTGAAAGCGAAAAGATCGCAGCCTTCGGCAGCTCCTACGGGGATTTGGGTGCAACCGGATATCCGATGCGCACGCTGACCCCGTAGGAGCTGCCGAAGGCTGCGATCTTTTGATCTTCAAGGGGGGTAGCCATACCGCAACCCCTTGTCCTATCAAATAATCTATTCTGGTTATATAAACATTCTTAAATAGTCTTTTTAAGAATATCCGCGTCTAACTACTATTGCTCTCACGCCGTAAGCAGTGCCCGCCGCCACTGCCAGGCACATCTCATTTAAAGGAGCAGCACCATGAGCGCATCCCTACGTAGTGTTGACGGGCAGGACGAAGCCACCATTTTGCGTGAGATCCAGAGCGCCTTGCGCGATTTGCGCTTCGGCGCAGTGGAAATCACCGTGCACAACGCCCAGGTGGTTCAGATCGAGCGCAAAGAGAAATTCCGTTTGCAGCAGCCGGGCAACAAACCGGCCTGAGGCGAAAGATCAAAAGATCGCAGCCTGCGGCAGCTCCTACGCGCCTGTGGGCGCCGCCGAAGGCTGCGATCTTTGCGACAGGCAACCCGTTAGACCAGACCATAAGAAAAAGCCACACACCAAGAACTCCAGGAGCTTTCACCATGTCGTCGATTCGCCATTTTGCTTTGGCCGCCCTGGCCAGTGCCTTTTTTGCTGGTTCCGCGGTTGCCAAGGATTACGAGCTGCTCAACGTGTCGTATGACCCGACCCGTGAGCTGTATCAGGACTACAACGCCGAGTTCATTAACTTCTGGAAGAAAGACCACGCTGGCGACAACGTGAAGATCCAGCAGTCCCACGGTGGTTCGGGCAAACAGGGCCGGGCAGTGATCGACGGTCTGCGGGCCGACGTAGTGACTCTGGCCCTGGCCGGTGACATCGACGAAATCGCCAAGCTCGGCAAGAGCCTGCCGGCCGACTGGCAGAAGCGTCTGCCGGAAGCGAGCACGCCTTACACCTCGACCATCGTGTTTCTGGTGCGCAAGGGCAACCCGAAAGGCATCAAGGACTGGGGCGACCTGACCAAAAACGGCGTGGAAGTCATTACCCCAAACCCGAAAACCTCCGGCGGCGCACGCTGGAACTTTCTCGCGGCCTGGGCCTATGGCCTGAAAGCTAACGGCGGTAACGAAGCCAAGGCCAAAGAGTACGTGCAGACGCTGTTTAAACACGTGCCTGTGCTGGACACCGGTGCTCGCGGCTCGACCATCACCTTCGTCAACAACGGTCAGGGTGATGTGTTGCTGGCTTGGGAAAACGAGGCCTTCCTCGCGTTGAAAGAAGACGGCGGCGCCGACAAGTTCGACATCGTTGTACCGTCGCTGTCGATCCTGGCCGAACCCCCGGTGGCCGTGGTCGACAAGAACGCCGAGAAAAAGGGCAACACTGAAATCGCCGAAGCGTACCTCAAGCACCTGTACAGCCCGGCTGGCCAGGAAATCGCGGCGAAAAACTTCTATCGTCCACGCGACAAGGACGTAGCCGCCAAGTACGCCAAGCAGTTCCCGACACTGGAACTGGTGACCATCGACAAGGACTTCGGCGGCTGGAAAACCGCGCAACCGAAATTCTTCAATGACGGTGGCGTGTTCGACCAGATTTATCAGGCGCAGTAACCTGAAATGGACCTGATTCCAGTCAGTTAAGGTGCAGAACCTGTGGGAGCGAGCCTGCTCGCGATGACTCCGGTACATTCAGCATAAATGCTGACCCGCCGCTATCGCGAGCAGGCTCGCTCCCACAGGGGTTGCGGTGTCCAAATCCTTAACTGGCTGGCATTAGTCAACAGGCCCCGATTTCACCGTCGGGGCTTAGCGCATTTTCAACCAAGGACTTTTATGTCGCGTCGTATCTCCCCCGTCATACCCGGCTTCGGGCTGACGCTGGGCTACACCTTGGTGTACCTCAGCCTGATTGTGCTCATTCCACTGGCGGCGATGTTCGTGCATGCCGCTCAACTTACCTGGGACCAGTTCTGGGCCATCATCTCGGCGCCACGGGTGCTGGCGGCGTTGAAGCTGAGCTTCGGCACCGCGCTCTATGCCGCGATCATCAACGGCATCATTGGCACGCTGCTGGCCTGGGTGCTGGTGCGCTATACCTTCCCTGGACGCAAAGTCATCGATGCGATGATCGACTTACCCTTCGCATTGCCCACCGCCGTGGCCGGTATCGCGCTGACTGCGCTATACGCGCCCAATGGTTGGGTGGGTCAGTTTGCAGCGGACCTGGGTTTCAAGATCGCCTATACCCCCCTCGGCATCACCCTTGCCCTCACTTTTGTGACACTTCCATTCGTAGTACGTACCGTACAGCCAGTATTGGCCGATATCCCTCGTGAAGTGGAAGAAGCGGCGGCGTGCCTCGGTGCAAAACCGCTACAGGTTTTTCGCCATATTCTGGTGCCCGCCCTGTTGCCAGCCTGGCTGACCGGTTTCGCGTTGGCGTTTGCCCGCGGCGTCGGCGAGTACGGTTCGGTGATTTTCATCGCCGGCAACATGCCGATGAAAACCGAGATCCTGCCGCTGCTGATCATGGTCAAACTCGACCAGTACGATTACACCGGCGCCACGTCCATTGGTGTACTGATGCTGGTGGTTTCCTTCGTCCTGTTGCTGCTGATCAACTTGCTGCAACGACGCATCGAAACCCCATAAGGAGGCGCAAAAATGTCCCAATCGTCTATTGCTGCTGCTTCCTCGAACGCCGCCCGCCGTGGCAGTGCTTCATCGCGGCGAATCCTGATCGGCCTTGGCTGGCTGGTGTTCGCCCTGTTTCTGTTGCTGCCGCTGGTGATCGTGGTGTCTCAGGGCCTAAAGCTCGGAATCGGTGCGTTCTTCACCGCGATCTTCGAGCCGGACGCCTTGTCGGCGTTGAAACTCACCGTGATCGCGGTACTGATTTCGGTGCCGCTGAACCTGGTGTTCGGTGTCAGCGCGGCGTGGTGCGTGAGTAAATACTCGTTCCGCGGCAAGAGCATGCTGGTGACCCTGATCGACCTGCCGTTTTCGGTGTCGCCGGTGATCGCAGGTTTGGTCTACGTGTTGATGTTCGGCGCCCAGGGGCTATTCGGCCCGTGGTTGCAGGATCACGACATCCAGATCGTCTTCGCCTTGCCGGGCATCGTGCTGGCGACGATTTTCGTCACCGTGCCGTTCGTGGCACGTGAGTTGATTCCGCTGATGCAGGAACAAGGCACCCAGGAAGAAGAGGCCGCGCGCCTGCTCGGCGCCAATGGCTGGCAGATGTTCTGGCACGTCACCGTTCCCAATATCAAATGGGGCCTGATCTATGGCGTGGTGCTGTGTACGGCCCGGGCCATGGGTGAATTCGGTGCGGTGTCGGTGGTTTCCGGGCACATTCGCGGGGTGACCAACACCCTGCCGCTGCACGTCGAGATCCTCTACAACGAATACAACCACGTGGCCGCGTTCGCCGTGGCGAGCCTGTTGCTGATCCTGGCGCTCTTCATCCTGCTGCTCAAGCAGTGGAGCGAAAACCGTATTAACCGCCTGCGCGCCAGCGCCGCGGAGGAATAAGTCATGTCGATCGAAGTGCGTAACGTCAGCAAAAACTTCCACGCGTTCAAGGCGCTGGACAACATCAGCCTGGACATCCAAAGCGGCGAGCTGGTGGCGCTGCTGGGGCCGTCCGGCTGCGGCAAGACCACATTACTGCGGATCATCGCCGGCCTGGAAACCCCGGATCAGGGCAACATCGTGTTCCATGGCGAAGATGTCTCCGGCCACGACGTGCGTGATCGCAATGTCGGTTTCGTGTTCCAGCACTATGCTCTGTTCCGGCACATGACGGTGTTCGACAACGTCGCGTTCGGCCTGCGCATGAAGCCGAAAAACCAGCGTCCGAATGAAAGCCAGATCGCGGTGAAAGTTCACGAACTGCTGAACATGGTGCAGCTGGACTGGTTGTCCGATCGCTACCCGGAACAACTCTCCGGTGGACAGCGTCAGCGCATAGCGTTGGCCCGCGCCTTGGCGGTGGAGCCGAAAGTACTGCTGCTCGACGAACCCTTCGGTGCGCTCGACGCCAAGGTCCGTAAAGAACTGCGTCGCTGGCTCGCACGCCTGCACGAAGACATCAACCTGACCTCGGTGTTTGTGACCCACGACCAGGAAGAGGCGATGGAAGTCGCCGACCGTATCGTGGTGATGAACAAGGGCGTGATCGAACAGATCGGCTCACCGGGTGACGTTTACGAAAACCCGGCCAGCGATTTCGTCTATCACTTCCTCGGCGATTCGAACCGTCTGCATTTGGGCGAAGACCGGCAGGTGCTGTTCCGTCCACACGAAGTGTCGCTGTCGCGGCATGAGCTGGAAGACCACCACGCAGCTGAAGTGCGGGATATTCGTCCGCTGGGTGCCACCACGCGGGTGACGCTGAAGGTCGAAGGCCAGAGCGAACTGATCGAAGCTGAAGTGGTGAAGGATCACGACAGCCTGGTTGGCTTGGCGAAGGGTGAGACGTTGTTCTTCAAGCCCAAGGTCTGGCAGAAAGTCGCCAACCTTTAAAATTAAAAGCATCGCGAGCAGGCTCGCTCCCACAGTGATCTGTGTCGTTCACAAATCCCCTGTGGGAGCGAGCCTGCTCGCGATGGCGTCTTACGTTGCTGCGTTTTTCTGACGCAAACGCACACCACCCGCCCGCGCCTCGATCTGCTCTTTCAGCTCATGCCGCAACCCGAGCAAAAACGCCAACTCAACCACCACAAACAACGGCCCGACAATCAACCCCGTCGCGTCATCGACAAACGCCGGTTTGCGTCCCTCGTAATGATGACCGACAAACTGAATCGCCCACCCCGCCACAAACATCCCTATGCCGCTTGTGAGCCAAACCAGCGTGCTGTGCTGCGCAAGAACTTGACCCGCCCAAATGCACAGACCGAGCAACACGGTCATCAACACCCCAAGACGCACCTCCAGGCGCAGGTAAAACCACGCCGATGCCATCGCGACCAGCACTGCCGGCGAAACCCAGCCTCCGCCCCATTGCGGCCGCGACAGCAACACCGCGACCGCCACTACAATCAGCGGGATACCGATAAAGTGGCTGGCGATATTGCGCGGGTCACGGTGGTAGGCGGCGTATTGACTGAGATGGTCAACGAGGCTTTTCATTGTTATTCCTCCAGTAGGGTGATGGATGATGCCCCGGGTTTCATTCTCGCTCTGTCAGCCAGGTGACAATCTCCAGGAGTTTCCATGGACATGCAGGTTTGGCGTTCGCGCCTGGATACGGGGCAGTGGTTCAGTCATTTACCTGTTCCTTTACAGGATAGTCTGCTGGCTGCGGCCCGGGTTCGACGCCTGCCGTCGGGGCAACTGCTATTCAAACGCGGTGATCCGCCGTGCGGGCTATACGCTGTGCTTGAAGGTTCGGTGCGCATCGGCGCGGTGAACGAGCAGGGCAAGGAAGCACTGCTGAGCCTGGTGGAAGTGCCGCACTGGTTCGGCGAAATCTGCCTGTTCGATGGCCAGCCGCGAACCCACGATGCCTACGCCGTTGGCCAGTGCACCCTGTTGCACATCCCGCAGGCGACGCTGCTGAAGTTGCTGGATCAACAACCGGAGTACTGGCGGCAACTGGCATTGTTGATGAGCCACAAACTGCGCCTGACCTTCATCAACCTTGAACAGCTGAGCCTGATGCCAGCCCCGGCACGCCTGGCCCATCGCTTGCTGATGATCGCCGAGGGTTACGGTGAAATCGACCCGCCGCGCCGTGTTCTGCAACTGCCTCAGGAGCAACTGGCGTCGATGTTGTCGCTGTCGCGCCAGACCACCAATCAGCTCCTCAAGGATTTGCAGGGACAAGGAATTCTGAATCTCAAGTATGGCGAGATCGAGATTCTGGATGCCGAGCGGCTGCGGGCGTTGGCGGTGATTTAAGAAAGATCGCTGCCCTATGTAGGAGCTGGCGAAGCCTGCGATTTTTAACAACCGACGTTATAGGTAGGCTTTGTCCATGAACGCGCCTAGCCTGTGACAACGATAATCGAGGTGTGCCATGCGTGTATTGCTAGTGGAAGACGAACCCGAGACCGCCAGTCTCCTGGCCAAAGGCCTGAGCGAAGCAAGTTACGCGGTAGATGTGGCGCTCAATGGCATGGACGGCCGGCGCTTTATCGAATCCGGCGAATACGAACTGATTATCCTCGACGTGATGCTGCCGGGGCTCAACGGCTGGCAGTTGCTGCAGCAGATCCGCAAGCTCGGCGGCACGCCGGTGCTACTCCTCACCACCAGGGACGGCATCGAAGATCGCCTGCGCGGGCTGGAATTGCATGAGGATGATTACCTGCTCAAGCCGTTTGCTGTCAGTGAACTGGTGAAGCGGGTGCGCAAGCTGTTGCGGCGGGATCGCGGTCGCTGAAAGCGAGTTTTGCCAAGAAAATTAGCTAGACTTTGACTTATCAGTGCATTAAATACGATGCATATACGTTTGGTTTTGTAAATTTGCACTGTATATGATGCGAGTGTCTCGAATGGAAACCCTTGGCGAACTGATCAGGTTACTGCGCAAAGAGCGAAAGATGTCTCAACAGGATCTGGCAAAGCAGTACGGAATGAGCCGTGCCACGATTTCTGGCATCGAGAACAATACTGTTTCCGAAATCGGTATCCGCAAGGTTGAAGCGATCCTGAACGGTTTTGGATACGAACTTACAGCCGTGCCTCGGCAGTCGAAGCGCCCGACCCTGGACACCCTGAAAAAGGTCAACTTCCATGGCTGAAAAGAGCGATGTGGACAGGCTGGATATCAGTGTCTCGGGCATCACAGTGGGTGCCTTGGGTCGCGGACAGTCTCGTATCGATTCAGTGTTTACCTATGCGCAAAATGCACTGGAAGAAAACGCTGTCTCGCTGACCATGCCCGCTCGCCTCGAGAGCTACACGTGGGAGCGAGGGGTGCCGCCGGTTTTTGAAATGAATCTGCCAGAAGGTTCTCTGCGCGATGAGTTGGTTCGTCGCTTCAGCAAAGCGGTGCGAGGATTCGACGACTTCGCAATGCTGGCGATCGTCGGTCCGCATCAGCTTGGACGCGTGGGAATCGCCAATGCTCTGAGTGCTAACGAGCGGCCCCCTGAAACCAGCCTTGCGGACATTCTGGTTCATGACGGTGCTCAGGGTCTGTTCGATGATCTGTTGCACACTTATGGTCAGTACTCAGGCGTTTCGGGAGTACAGCCAAAGGTGCTTGTGCGCGACAGTGCGACAACCATTGACCGCCTGACCCATCGAGGGGCAACGCACCTGGTCAAGTCCTTTCGTGCAGAAGAATACCCGGAGCTGGCCGCCAACGAGTACTTCTGCATGCGAGCCGCACTGCATTCGGGGCTTGAGGTGCCGAAGTTCGAACTCAGTGAACGGGGGAAATTTCTGATCGTTGAGCGCTTTGATCTGAATGACATGGGCTATTTGGGTTTTGAGGATTTCTGCGTACTCAATGCCTGGCCTTCGAGGGCCAAATACGATGGTTCATACGAAGGTGCTGCCAGGCAAATCAAGGAGTTTGTCTCCCCACCATTGCTCAACCAGGCTCTTGAGTCTTTTTTCAAAATCGTTGCTCTTTCGTCCGGTTTGAAGAATGGCGATGCTCACCTGAAGAATTTCGGCGTGTTGTACGAACATTGCGGTGCTGACGCGCAAATCAGTCTGGCTCCGGCCTATGACATCGTCACAACTTCGGTCTACATCAAGGCCGACAGCATGGCGTTGCTGTTGGGCGGATCGAAGGCATGGCCCAAGTACAAAATGCTCATGCGGTTTGGTCGTTCTGCCTGCAACCTGACAGAAGGACGCTGCAATGAGCTGCTGCAACAGGTTGCTCACGGGATGGATGTGGCGATGGGGGAGATGGCTCACTACATCAGAGCCAATAGCGGTTTTGCCGAGGTTGGCGACGCGATGATGGATCAGTGGAAATCAGGCCAAGCGCGCAGTCTGGTTAAAGGTTAAAAGATTTTGCGGCGTTGCGATGGACGCCTTCGCGGGCAAGCCTCGCTCCTACGGGAATACGCGGTCATCTGTAGGAGCGAGGCTTGCCCGCGAAGAGGCCATAAAACTCAATACACCTCCCGGATCTGTCACCGCAACCCATCCCGAAACTGCCCCGGCGTCATCCCGGTCCAGCGTTTGAACGCGCGGCTGAAGCTGCTGGTGTCGGCGAAACCCAGCAGATAACTGATCTCACCCAACGAGCACAGTGGGTCGCGCAGGTGCAGCAGCGCCAGGTTCTCCCGGCTTTCGTTGAGCAGCGTATCGAACCGACAACCTTCGTCCGCCAGATGCCGTTGCAGGCTGCGCAGACTCAAGTGCAGCGCCTGTGCGATGCGATCGGCCGACGGTTCGCCTTCGGGTAATTGCTCTTCAATGGCGTCGCGAACCTTGCGTTCCCAGGTCAGCGGTTTGAGTTGCGCCAGGGTGCGTTTGAGCACGGTTTCGTTGTGCTCGGCGAGTTCCGGGTTGGCGTCGTCCAGGTGGCTGTCGAAATCCGGCAGAGCGAACTCCAATCGGTCTTCATCGGCGTTGAAATACACCGGTGAGCGGAACACTTTGTGCCATTGATGCGGGTCGGCAGGTTCCGGACGGCGCAGGTAAACCGCCAGCGGGGCGTAGTCACGGCCCAGGCGATTGCGGCAAGTGCGCACGTAAATCGCCGCGAAGGCATCGATGGCTTCGAAGGCTGGCGCGGGGTTGCCTTGGGGGATTTTCAGGCGGAAGTAGTAGCGATCCTCGGCGCGGATCAGCTCCAGATCCAGCGCGTCGCTGACCACGTGGTGATAACGCACGATGCGCTCGAAGACTTCCCGCAGGCTTCCACTGGCCACCAACGCATAACCCAGCGCATGAAAGGTGGTGGGGCTGACAAAACGCGACACTCGCAAACCAATCGCCGGATCGCCACTGACCTGCACCGCGATTTGCCACAGGCGCGTGGTGGCGGACAACGGGTAACGGGCGTTCGGGTCGTCCATCAACTGCGGGTCGAGCCCCGCCTGTTGGCACAGGGCGGTGCTGTCGAGCCCCAGCGCATCGAGCTGCTTGCGCAGGGCGCGGGTCCAGCTGGCGAGGGAAGTCGGTTCTGTCATGTTGATTGGCGCGTCCGGTCAACAGGTTGGCGTTCACGGCTACCGCTCTGCAAAGCATCACAGGGCAGGATGCGAACATCAATAACCAGAGGATGGAAGCATGGACGGTACTTCTGCAAGTCCCCAGCGACTGAATGCAGCACAGAAATCAGCGCATATTCGCCAGGTGGTATTGGCCAAGGGCGTCGAACTGCGTCAGCGCTACCCGATTCTCAATCATCAGGACGCCTTGGGTGCGGGCATTCTGGCCTTCGCGTTGGCCGGGATGATCGGTTCGGCCGTGCTGTACATCACCGGGTACATGGCGTGGTGGGTGTGTCTGTTACTCAACGCGTTTTTCGCCTCACTGACCCACGAGCTGGAACATGACCTGATCCACAGCATGTATTTCCGCAAACAACGGGTGCCGCACAACCTGATGATGGGCCTGGTGTGGCTGGCGCGACCGAGCACCATCAACCCCTGGATCCGCCGCCATTTGCACCTCAACCACCACAAGGCGTCCGGCACCGAAGCCGACATGGAAGAGCGGGCAATCACCAACGGTGAGCCTTGGGGCATCGCACGGCTGTTGATGGTCGGCGATAACGTGATGTCGGCCTTCATCCGCATGCTGCGGGCGAGGACTTGGGCGCACAAGTTCAGCATCATCAAGCGTTTTCTGAAGGTTTACGCACCGCTGGCGCTGGTGCATTGGGGGGCGTGGTACGTGTTTCTCGGTTTTCACGCCGCCAACGGCATTGCGCATCTGCTGGGTGCGCCTATCGAGTGGTCGGCGACTACGTTGACGGTGATGCAAGCGATCGACATCGCTGCCGTGGTGATCATCGGCCCGAACGTGTTGCGTACGTTCTGCCTGCATTTTGTCAGCTCGAACATGCACTACTACGGTGACGTGGAGCCGGGCAATGTGATCCAGCAAACTCAGGTGTTGAGCCCTTGGTGGATGTGGCCGTTGCAGGCGTTCTGCTTCAACTTCGGCAGCAGCCACGGGATCCATCATTTTGTGGTGAAAGAGCCGTTTTACATCCGCCAGATGACTGTGCCGGTGGCGCATAAGGTGATGCGCGAGATGGGCGTGCGGTTCAATGATTTCGGGACGTTCGGACGGGCGAACCGGTTTGTGCGTGAGGACACCCTGGCGACGCAGGAGGTGCCTGCCGCTCAGGTTTGATAGATATGCCCGGAAACTCAAACGTTGGTCATCAATTTGACCCAAAGGAACGTTACGTTGTGACGCAAGCAGCGGTGGCGTGAGTGCATCGCAATGATTGGTATATGCGATTTTGACCTAATAAAGTAATTAAATATTCCTTTATGGGATAACCGTTTCAGCCAATCATCACATTCCAGCGATGTGGTTCGCGCTACAGATTTTGAGTTTCCGGGGCCGTCTCCTTGGCAGGGTGCGGCCCCTTTTTTATTCCTGGCAAACACCAAACCCTGTGGGAGCCTGCTCGCGATAGCGTCGCCACATCCAACATGGAGGTCGACTGATCTACCGCTATCCGCGAGCAGGATCGTCCCACAGGGGATCGGTTTATATTCGATATAGGTCTTAATAAATAGCTTCTTATTCCTTAACGGATATAACTCTCCTCCCTATACTCGGTCACGAACAGACACGCAGCAGGAGAGCTCCCCCATGCGCAACGAATCAATTCGCTACCTGATTGTGCCGGGCTGGCAAGGATCGCCAGAAAACCATTGGCAAACCCATTGGCAGAACAGCCTGCCGAACAGTGCGCGGGTGGAGCAGGCCGACTGGTTGACGCCTCGTCGTGAGGACTGGGTCGCGGCACTGGCCGAGGCGATTGCCGTCGACAGTACGCCAGTGATTCTGATCGCCCACAGCCTGGGTTGCATCACTGTCGCGCATTGGGCGGCCACGGCACCGCTGCCATTTTTGCGTCAGGTGCGCGGCGCGTTGCTGGTCGCGCCAGCGGATGTCGAGCGCCCGGCTTGCGCGCCGGCCCTGCGCAATTTCGCACCGATCCCCACCCATTTATTGCCGTTCCCGAGCCAGGTCGTCAGCTCCGACAACGACAGTGCCGTGAGCGCGCCACGAGCGCTTGAACTGGCGCGCCAGTGGGGCGCCGAGGCGGGGATTTTATCGGGGGCCGGGCACATCAACGTGAAGTCCGGTCACCAGCGTTGGGAGCAGGGTTTTGCGTATCTCTATCGTCTGCAAAACCGCATGGAACAGCACGCCCTGCGCCGCGCTTGAACCTTGTCCTTTATTGAACGCCCCCGCCTCCCGGCGGTTTTGGGCGGGAGTCTGCCATGAGCTTGCATGAAACATTCGGTCAGCCGCTGCTGACCTTTCCCGATGCGGAAAAAAGCCCGCTGAGCATTCGCGCCAAGGCGTTGGTGTTCGTCGACCCGCGTTCCCGGCAGTTGCGCCAGGAGCTGGAACAACTGGCGCCACGTTCGATCTCGGTATTGATCCGCGGTGAAACCGGCAGCGGTAAAGAACTGCTGGCGCGACATATCCATCGCGCCAGTGACCGTGGTGGATTGTTCGTGTCAGTCAATTGCGGGGCGATCAGCCCGACCTACGCCGACGCTGAATTGTTCGGCTATGCCGCCGGCAGTTACAGCGGTTCGGCCAGCAGTCGCGCCGGCTGGTTTGGTTCGGCCAATGGCGGCACGCTCTATCTGGACGAGATCGGCGACTTGCCGTTGCCAATCCAGATCAAGTTGCTCGCCGCCCTGGAAAACCACGAAGTCACCCGCGTCGGCGCTCAGCAGCCAAGCCCGGTGGATGTACGTCTGGTGGCCGCCACCAGCATCGATCTGGCTCAGGCCGTGGCTGCCGGAAAATTCCATGAACGGCTTTATCACTACCTCAGCGAAGGCCAGCTCGAACTGCCGGCCTTGCGTGAACGGGTGGGCGATATTTTGTCGCTGGCCGAATACTTCCTCGGCATCTACAGCCAACGCCTCGACCTGCCGGTGCCATTGATCAGCGACGCCGCGCAGCATCTGCTGGAGCAGCACAGTTGGCCGGGCAATACCCGGGAGCTGGAGAACGTCATTCACTTTGCGCTGTTGGTGAGTACCGGCGACGAGATTTTGCCGGAGCATTTGAATCTGCCCGAGGCGCCCGTGTCGCTGCTACAGATCGAGCAGCAATTCAAACAGATTCTCGGCAACGGTTCCGCCGCCGAGAAAGATGCCTTGAAACAACTGCTCAACGACGCCGGGCTTCTGTAGGAGCGAAGCTTGCTCGCGAAAGCGGTGTGCCAGGCAACATTAATGTCGACTGACACTCCCTCTTCGCGGGCAAGCCTCGCTCCTACAACGATCGCGTGCGCTTTGATGTGCGAGTTAGAGCAGGTGACGGTTGTATGAACAAAATGGAATATGAAAGTGAATAAAAGATATTGTTCGGGAATAAAAAATCCCGGTATTGTCCGCCTCACGCCAGCGATAGCACTTCGCTGGCACTTAACAAAAACCACCTGACTGTTTAGCCGTCGTCGATGACGACCGTGATTTTTCGATAAGGACACTGCATGAAAAAGGTTCTGTTGTTCACCGCATTGGCGGCTGCCCTGACTGCGGGCCTGGCCCAGGCTGGCGAGAAACTGGTGGTTGCGGCGACGCCGGTTCCACATGCCGAGATTCTTGAACTGATCAAGCCTGCCCTCGCCAAAGAAGGCGTGGACCTGGAGATCAAAGTTTTCACCGACTACGTTCAGCCGAACGTGCAGGTCGACCAGAAGCGTCTGGACGCCAACTACTTCCAGACTCTGCCGTACCTGAAAAACTTCAACGAAGGCAAAGGCACTAACCTGGTGACTGTGATCGGCGTGCACGTCGAACCATTCGGCGGCTACTCGAAGAAAGTCAAAAGCCTGGCTGAGCTGAAAGACGGCGCAACCATCGCCATCCCGAACGAAGGCAGCAACAGCGGCCGGGCCCTGATCCTGCTGCAGAAGGCTGGCCTGATCGAGTTGAAAGACCCGAAAAACGCCGTGTCCACCCCGAAAGACATCGCCAAGAACCCGCACAACTTCAAGTTCAAGGAACTGGAATCAGCCTTGCTGCCGCGTGTGCTGGACCAGGTCGACCTGGGCATGATCAACACCAACTACGCGCTGGAAGCGGGTCTGAACCCGGCTAAAGATGCGTTGGTGATCGAAGGTGCCGATTCGCCTTACGTGAACTTTCTGGTGGCTCGTCCAGACAACAAGGACAGCGTCGCCATCCAGAAGCTGGCCAAGGCCCTGACCAGCCCGGAAGTGAAGGCGTTCATCGAGAAGAAATACGGCGGCGCGGTACTGTCGGCGTTCTGATTGATCGCAGTCTCGATACCCTTTCAAGGTTTCAACGCCGACGGCTAATACAGCGTCGGCGTTTTTTATTGCGCCAGATCAAAAGATCGCAGCCTCGTTTCACTCGACAGCTCCTACATTGAAATGCGTATCCGCTGTAGGAGCTGTCGAGTGAAACGAGGCTGCGATCTTTTGCTTTAAGGTTCAGGCCACTCTGGCCTTCAGCGCCTTGCGCAACGCCACCAGCAATTTCACGATGTCTTGCGGATCCAGCCGCTGTGGCACGTTTACGTCAGCCATTTTTATCTTCCTTGTAATGGTTCGGCCGGGAGTCTGGCCAAAAACTGCACGTCCTTGGAGGGGTATTCTGAAAAAAAGATCCTTCCTACAGCGCAAAGGAAAATAGTCGTCCTCCGCTGCCGCCGCAAATCCGCAGGATAGTATTTTGCGTGATATCAATATGCTTTAACGGTATTTAAATTCTTCTTTTTATACCTTTAAAGTCGGTGCCTGCCGGGTGGTTATCCACTGCCCATGGACTGCGCCATCGTCGCTTACCGAGCGGCGTCCAGGGATGTTCAATGACGTTCGATTACGCTTTTATCCTCAGCACCCTGCCGGCGTTTCTCAAAGCCGTGGGCGTGACGCTGCAGGTCGGCTTTATCGCCATCGGCACTTCGTTGCTGGTGGCGTTGATCAACGCGACGATTCTGGTGTTTCGTACACCCTACCTGCAACGCCTGGTCGGGCTGTACGTGGAGCTGGCGCGCAACACGCCACTGCTGATTCAGCTGTTCTTCGTCTACTTCGCCTTGCCGGCCCTGGGCATCAAAGTTTCGGGCTTCGCGGCGGCGATCATCACCATGACTTTCCTTGGCGGCGCCTACCTCACCGAAGTGCTGCGCGCCGGTGTGGATGCGGTGCCCCAGGCGCAACTTGAGTCCGGCCGCTCCATCGGCCTGTCTCACGGGCAATTGCTGCGCTACGTGATCCTGCCGCAAGCCGGCATCCTCAGCCTGCCGTCGCTGTTCGCCAATTTCATTTTCCTGCTCAAGGAAACCACCGTGGTCTCGGCGGTGGCGGTGCCGGAGATTCTCTACACCACCAAGAGCTACATCGCGCTCTATTACAAAACCTACGAAATGCTCGCCGTGCTGACGCTGATCTGCGTGCTGCTGTTTTTGCCGTTGTCGCTGCTGCTCAGTCGTCTGGAAAGGAGGCTCCAGCATGGCCAGTTCGGGTCTTGAGCTGCTCTGGGTGTCGTTGCCGCAACTGGGCAAGGGCGCTGCGCAAACCCTGTCGATCTCTTTTCTGAGCATCGCCATCAGCACTGTCGGCGGCGTGCTCTACGGCGTGTTGCGCACATTGAATTCGAAATGGCTGAACGCGATTCTTCGGATCTATCTGGAATTGTTCCGGGCGATCCCGGTGCTGGTCTGGCTGTATTTGCTGTTCTTCGGTCTGCCGATTTTCTTCGGCCTGAGCATTCCGAGCTACTGGTGCGCGGTGCTGGTGTTGTCGCTGTGGGGCGCCAGCGAAGTCGGCGAAGTGGTGCGCGGTGCGTTGCACTCGTTGCCTCGCGGGCAGCGTGAGGCAGGGCTGTCGATTGGCCTGAACGGCCCGCAACTCTACGGCTACGTGCTGCTGCCTCAAGCGCTGAAGCGCATGACGCCGCCGACCATCAACGTCTACACGCGCATCATCAAGACCAGCTCCCTGGCGGTGCTGATCGGCGTGGTGGACGTGATCAAAGTCGGCCAACAGATCATCGAACGCACCTACGAATCAGTGCTGATCTACGGCGCGCTGTTCCTGTTTTTCTTTTTCATCTGCTACCCGCTGTCGGCCGCCTCGCGCGTGCTGGAGCGGCGCTGGACGCAAGCATGAGTGCATTGATCGAGTTCAAGGGTTTCAACAAGTTTTTCGGCGAGCAGCAGGTGCTCGACGGCATCGACCTGAAGGTGAAACCGGGCGAAGTGATCGTCATTCTCGGTCCCAGCGGCTGTGGCAAAAGCACCTTGCTGCGCTGCCTCAACGGCTTGGAAGTGGCTCACAGCGGCAGCTTGAATTTTGCCGGGCGCGAGTTGCTGGATAAGGGCACCGACTGGCGCGAAGTGCGTCAGCAGATCGGCATGGTGTTCCAGGGCTACCACCTGTTCCCGCACATGAGCGTGCTCGACAATCTATTGCTCGGCCCGCTCAAAGTGCAGAAACGCGAACGTCGCGAAGCCCGCGCTCAGGCCGAAGCTTTGCTGGCGCGCGTGGGCCTTTTGGACAAACGCGACGCCTTCCCGCGCCAGCTCTCCGGCGGCCAGCAGCAACGCATCGCCATCGTTCGTTCGCTGTGCATGAACCCCAAGGTCATGCTCTTCGACGAAGTCACCGCCGCCCTCGATCCGGAGATGGTCAAGGAAGTGCTCGAGGTGATTCAGGGTCTGGCCCGCGAAGGCATGACCCTGCTGATCGTCACCCACGAAATGGCCTTCGCCCGCGCCGTGGCCGACCGCATTGTGTTCATGGATGCCGGGCGCATTCTTGAGCAAAACCCACCCGAGATTTTCTTTACGAACCCGCAAACCGCACGAGCGCAGCAGTTCCTGGAGAAGTTCTCCTACGTCGCCGCACTACCCAAAACGACTCAAACAAAGGAATTGGAACTGCCATGAAAACTGCCAAGTCTTCTCTGCTGCTACTCCCGCTGTTCGGCCTTGCGCTGCTGGCCGGCTGCAATAAAACCGAAGAACCGACGAAGCCGAAAGTCGTAAGCGCGAGTACCGCACCGGCCGGTTACCTGGAAAAAATCAAAGCACGGGACAAGCTGATCGTCGGCGTCTTCACCGATAAACCGCCGTTCGGTTTTGTCGACGAGGCCGGGCGCTACGTGGGGTTCGATACCGACATCGGTCGCCAATTCGCCAAGGATCTGTTGGGCGATGAGAACAAAGTGGAGTTCGTTGCAGTGGAGCCGGCGAGCAGGATTCCGTTCCTGCAAAGCGACAAGGTCGACCTGATCCTGGCCAACATGACCGTGACTCCGGAGCGCAAGGAAGCCGTGGACTTCACCAACCCGAACCTCAAGGTTGCGGTGCAGGCACTGGTGCCGCAGGCGAGTTCGGTGAAGAGCCTCGATGACCTGGCGACCCGCACCACCATCGTGACCACAGGCACCACGGCGGATATCTGGCTGACCAAGAATCATCCGGACTGGAAACTGCTGAAGTTCGAGAAAAACTCCGAGTCTTTGCAAGCCCTGGCCAATGGTCGCGGCGACGCTTACGCGCAGGACAATCTGGTGCTGTTCAGCTGGGCCAAGCAGAACCCGGGTTACCGCGTGCTGGAGGAAAAACTGGGTGCCGAAGCACCGATCGCTCCTGCGGTGAAGAAGGGCAATATCGAACTGCGCGACTGGGTGAATGTGGAGTTGGCGAAGTTGGGCGAGGAGAAGTTTTTGCTCAAGCTGTACGACCAGTATGTGCGTAAAGAATTGAGCGATGACACCAAGCCGGAGAGCGTGATTGTCGAGGGTGGGAAGTGGCAGGGGTGATTCTCTGAGCTATGCGGTGACTTTCCGATCGCTATCGCGAGCAGGCTCGCTCCCACAGGGGGATCTTCGATGAACACAACATCTGTGTCAGTCGCCGATCCAGTGTGGGAGCGAGCCTGCTCGCGATTCGGTTGTTCAAGCGCCGATCAATCCGGCCAATGCCACGCCGGCTCATCCAGCATCCGCTGCCCGACCATCCCGGTCTGGCCGAAATTCTTCTCCAGCACAATGCAGTTGCATTCCGGGTCTTGCTGCAACGCCGAGATCAAGCGCCGCGCATGGGACACCACCCACACCTGACACTGCTCGGACGCTCGAATAATCAACCGTGCCAACGCCGGCAGCAGGTCTGGATGCAGACTGGTCTCCGGCTCGTTCAACACCATCAGCGTCGGCGGCCGGGGTGTCAGCAACGCCGCAACCAGCAACAAATAGCGCAACGTCCCGTCCGATAACTCGGCGGCGGACAACGGCCGCAACAATCCTTCCTGATAAAACTCGATCGCAAACCGGCCACCCTGCAGCGGTGCGATATTCAATGTCGCGCCGGGGAACGCATCGCTGATCGCTGCCTGCAAGGCTTCGGGATCGCCGATTTCGCGGATGGTCTGCAATGCGGCGGCCAGATCCCGGCCGTCGTGGTGCAACACCGGCGTGCGGGTGCCCAGTTGCGGTTGGCGCACTGGCGCGTCGGCGTCGCTGCGAAAGTGATCGTAGAAACGCCAGCGGCGGATGAACTCACGCAGCTGCATGACTTCCGGCGAGGTGCGAAAACTGCCGACCTGATCGAACAGGCTGTCGAAGTTTGGCGTGTGCTGGGCCAGTACATCCCAGCTGCGATTGGCTCGGGCACGGATCATCGGGCCGTCGCGATCCACCAGCAGGCTGGCCGGCCGATAAATCGGCCCGGCCCAGACGCATTCACGCTTGATTTGCGGGTCGAGGTTGAAGCGTGACGGAATAGGTGCGCTGTGTTCGGGCAGCATGAAGTGGCCGTTGGAATCGGGCAGCCCGAGGCTGATCGAATAGCTGAAATCCTCACCGGCAAACCCCAGCCGCAGGCGTTTGACGCCGTGTCGTACGCTAGCCTCGATCGGGACTTCGCCGTCGCGCATGCGTCGGGTGATGTTTTCCGGACCCGCCCAGAACGTCGAATCCAGCCCGCCCTCACGGGCCAACGCATTGACCACCCCGCCCTGAGCAGTTTCCGCCAGCAGGCGCAAGGCGCGATAGAGGTTGGATTTACCGCTGCCATTGGGGCCGGTGATCAGGTTCAACCGGCCCAGCGGAATCACCAATTTATTGATCGAGCGGTAATTGGCCACCGCGAGGGTTTTGAGCATGGGTAGCTTCCTGCTGCGTGGTGCGCGATTCTGCCTTATTGTCGACGTCATCGTGCGCCAGGCTTTATTTCAAACCGTGAGGCGCACCCTTTGAACCCTGTTCTAAGCTCGCAGTCGTATCGTCACTGGCACGAACGTGCAACGCAAAGGAGTCTGCATGGTGGGTCCCGGATTGAAAACAGTGGTTGGCCTGAGCCTCCTTGTCCTGCTGAGCGCCTGTGGCGATAAAAAATCGGTCGAAAAGGACCGTCCGCGGGTATTCGTGCAAGAGGTAAAACCTGCGGATTACGCGGCGACGGTGACCTTGACCGGTGATGTTCAGGCGCGGGTCCAGACCGACCTGTCGTTCCGCGTTGCCGGCAAGATCATCCAGCGTACAGTCGATGTCGGTGATCGGGTTTCGGCCAGACAGGTTCTGGCAAAACTCGATCCCAAGGACCTGCAAACCAACGTCGACTCGGCTCAGGCGCAGGTTGTTGCCGAACAGGCCCGAGTCAAACAGACCGCCGCCGCTTTCGTTCGCCAGCAAAAACTCCTGCCCAAGGGCTATACCAGCCAAAGCGAATACGATTCCGCCCAAGCCGCCTTGCGCAGCAGCCAAAGCGCCCTGACGGCTGCCCAGGCGCAACTGGCCAACGCCCGCGAACAACTGAGCTACACCGCGTTGGTCGCCGACGCGCCGGGGGTGATGACCGCGCGTCAGGCCGAGGTTGGCCAAGTAGTGCAGGCCACCGTGCCGATTTTCAGCCTGGCCCGGGACGGTGAGCGCGACGCAGTGTTCAACGTCTACGAATCGCTGCTGACAGAGCCGCCAGAGGGCAAAACGGTGGCCGTCAGCCTGCTCGACAACCCCGCGATCAAAACCACTGGCACCGTTCGGGAAATCACCCCGGCCGTCTCCGCGCAGACTGGCACGGTGCAGGTCAAAGTCACTCTCAACGGACTACCGGAAGGCATGCAGCTCGGTTCGGTGGTGAGTGCCACGGCCAAGACGCCAGGCAAATCGGCGGTCGAATTGCCCTGGTCAGCGCTGACCAAAAACCTCAGCGACCCGGCCGTGTGGCTGGTGGACGGCGAGGGCAAGGCACAACTGCACACCGTCACGGTAGGCCGCTACCTGACGGGCAAAGTGATCATCAGCGCCGGCCTGAAGGGTGGCGAAAAAGTAGTCATCGCCGGCGGCCAGTTGCTGCACCCCGGCGTGAAGGTGGAGATCGCCGAAAATACCTATAAGGATTTAGCCGAGGGAGCCCGGCCATGAAGCGTCTGTTACTGGTATGCGCCGGTGTGATGCTGGTGGCCTGCTCGGAAAAGGAACCGCCTCCGGAGCCTGTACGCCCGGTGTTGTCCATCAAGGTCCAGGCCCTGGACGAGGAAAATCTTGGCCGCTTCGCCGGCAGCATCCAGGCCCGTTATGAAAGCAATATCGGCTTCCGGGTGCCGGGCCGAATCGCCAGCCGTAACGTCGATGTCGGTGCCGAAGTCGAGAAGGGTGCCTTGCTCGCAACGCTTGATCCCACTGACCAGCAAAACCAGTTGCGCTCGGCCCAGGGCGATCTGGCCCGTGTGCAGGCGCAGTTGATCAATGCCCAGGCCAACGCCCGGCGCCAGCAGGAACTGTTCGATCGCGGGGTCGGTGCGCAGGCACAACTGGACATCGCCCAGACCGATCTCAAGACTACGCAGGCCTCCCTTGATCAGGCCAAGGCGGCGGTCGACCAGGCCAAGGACCAACTCGACTACGTCGAACTGCGCACCGACCACAAAGCCATCGTCACCGCATGGAACGCCGAAGCCGGGCAAGTGGTGACCGCCGGCCAGCAAGTGGTGACCCTGGCGCAGCCGGACATCAAGGAAGCGGTGATCGACCTGCCCGACACGCTGGTCGATCAGTTGCCGGCGGATGTGGTGTTTCAAGTCGCCGTGCAACTGGACCCGAGCGTTACCACTACCGCCATCGTTCGCGAAATCGAACCCCAGGCCCAAAGCGCGACCCGTACCCGGCGTGCCCGTCTGAGCCTGACTGATACGCCGTCGGGGTTTCGCCTCGGTACGGCGATCAGCGTGACCCTCAGCTCCGCGATCAAATCGCGCATCGAATTGCCGGTGAGCGTGCTGCAAGAGGTCGATGGAAAACCGCGGATCTGGGTCATCGATCCGCAGACCCAAACCGTTTCCCCGCGAGAGGTCAGCCTGATCAGCCGTACTGACAGCACAGTGGTGCTGGCCGACGGTGTGAAGTCTGGCGAGCGGGTGGTCAGTGCCGGTGTGAACAGCCTGAAACCGGGGCAAAAAGTGAAAATCGATGAGGACAGCCCGCAATGAAAGGGAGTTTCAACTTATCCGAGTGGGCCCTCAAGCATCAGTCGTTTGTCTGGTATTTGATGTTCGTCGCGCTGCTGATGGGCGTGTTCTCGTACATGAACCTCGGACGCGAGGAAGACCCGTCGTTCACCATCAAAACCATGGTGATCCAGACCCGGTGGCCGGGCGCGACCCAGGAAGAAACCCTCAAGCAGGTCACTGACCGGATCGAGAAAAAACTCGAAGAGCTCGACTCTCTCGACTACGTGAAAAGCTACACCCGCCCCGGCGAGTCGACGGTCTTCGTTAACTTGCGTGATACCACCAGCGCCAAGGACATTCCGGAAATCTGGTATCAGGTGCGCAAGAAGATCAACGACATTCGCGGCGACTTCCCTCAAGGCCTGCAAGGGCCGGGATTCAACGATGAATTCGGTGACGTGTTCGGCTCGGTGTACGCCTTTACCGCCGACGGTTTGTCGATGCGCCAATTGCGCGATTACGTCGAGCAGGTCCGCGCCGAGATCCGCGAAGTACCGGGGCTGGGCAAGGTCGAGATGGTCGGCGAGCAGGACGAAGTCCTCTACCTGAACTTCTCCACCCGCAAACTGGCGGCGCTGGGCATCGATCAGCGTCAGGTGGTGCAGAGCCTGCAATCGCAAAACGCGGTGACACCGGCCGGGGTGATCGAGGCCGGCCCCGAGCGGATTTCCGTGCGTACGACGGGGCAGTTTGCCTCCGAGAAAGACCTGGAAAACGTCAACCTGCGACTCAACGACCGCTTTTACCGATTGGCCGACGTCGCTCAGATCAGTCGTGGCTATGTCGACCCGGCGACGCCGGAGTTCCGCTTTAACGGCCACCCTGCTATCGGCCTGGCCATCGCCATGAAGAAGGGCGGCAACATCCAGGTGTTCGGCAAGGCTTTGCACCAGCGCATGACCGACCTGACTGCGGACTTGCCGGTGGGCGTCGGTGTGCATACGGTTTCCGACCAGGCCGAAGTGGTAGAAAAAGCCGTCGGCGGCTTCACCAGCGCACTGTTCGAAGCGGTGGTGATCGTGCTGATCGTCAGCTTCATCAGCCTCGGCGTGCGCGCCGGATTGGTGGTGGCCTGCTCGATTCCGCTGGTGCTGGCGATGGTCTTCGTCTTCATGGAATACAGCGGCATCACCATGCAACGGATCTCCCTCGGCGCCCTGATCATCGCCCTCGGCTTGTTGGTGGACGACGCGATGATCACCGTCGAGATGATGGTCACGCGCCTGGAAATGGGCGAGACCAAGGAGCAAGCGGCCACGTTCGCTTACACCTCGACGGCGTTCCCGATGCTCACCGGTACGTTGGTGACGGTGGCCGGTTTCGTGCCCATCGGCCTGAACGCCAGCTCGGCCGGCGAGTACACCTTCACGCTGTTCGCGGTGATCGCGGTGGCCATGATCGTGTCGTGGATTGTCGCGGTGCTGTTCGCCCCGGTGATCGGCGTGCACATACTCAGCGCCAACGTGAAACCTCACGATGCAGAACCGGGACGCATCGGTCGGACGTTCAATTACGGCATGCTCTGGGCCATGCGCAATCGCTGGTGGGCGATCGGCATCACCATCGCGCTGTTCGTGGCGTCGGTGTTTTCCATGCAGTTCGTGCAGAACCAGTTCTTCCCGTCCTCGGACCGCCCGGAAATCCTCGTCGACCTGAACCTGCCGCAAAACGCCTCGATCGCCGAGACCCGCAAAGCTGTGGACAAGCTCGAAGAGACCCTCAAGGGCGACCCGGACATTGTGCGCTGGAGCACCTACATCGGCGAAGGTGCAATCCGTTTCTACCTGCCCCTCGACCAGCAACTGCAGAACCCGTATTACGCGCAACTGGTGATCGTCAGCAAAGGGCTGGAATCGCGTAACGCGCTTAGCCAGCGCTTGCGCGAGCGCCTGCGCAAGGATTTTGTCGGTATCGGCAGCTACGTCCAGGCGCTGGAAATGGGCCCGCCAGTGGGGCGGCCGATTCAGTACCGGGTCAGCGGCAAGGACATCGATCAGGTGCGCAAGCACGCCATCGCCCTGGCCACCGAACTGGATAAAAACTCGCACATTGGCGAGATCATTTATGACTGGAACGAACCGGGCAAAGTCCTGCGCATCGACATTACTCAGGACAAGGCGCGGCAATTGGGGCTGTCGTCGGAAGACGTGGCCAATCTGATGAACAGCATTGTGGTCGGTGCACCGGTGACTCAGGTCGACGACGATATCTACCTGATCAACGTAGTGGGGCGTGCGGAAGACGCCGAACGCGGCACCCCGGAAACCCTGCAGAATTTGCAGATCGTCACGCCGGGCGGCACGTCGATTCCGCTGCTGGCGTTCGCCACTGTGCGCTATGAACTTGAGCAGCCGCTGGTCTGGCGCCGCGACCGCAAACCGACCATCACCATCAAGGCGGCGGTGCGCGATGAGATTCAGCCGACCGACCTGGTGAAACAACTCCAACCCGACATCGACAAATTCGCCGCCAGTTTGCCGGTGGGCTACAAGGTCGCCACCGGCGGCACGGTGGAGGAAAGCGGCAAGGCCCAGGGGCCAATTGCCAAGGTTGTGCCGTTGATGCTGTTTTTGATGGCGACCTTTCTGATGATCCAATTGCACAGTGTGCAGAAGCTGTTCCTGGTGGCCAGCGTCGCGCCGCTCGGCTTGATCGGCGTGGTGCTGGCGCTGATCCCGACGGGCACGCCGATGGGCTTTGTGGCGATTCTGGGGATTCTGGCTCTGATCGGCATCATCATCCGCAACTCGGTGATTCTGGTGACGCAGATCGATGCCCTGGAGAAGGACGGTCATGCGCCGTGGGATGCCGTGGTACAAGCCACGGAGCATCGGCGCCGGCCGATTCTGCTGACGGCTGCGGCGGCGAGCCTGGGGATGATTCCGATCGCCCGGGAAGTGTTCTGGGGGCCGATGGCCTACGCGATGATTGGCGGGATTATTATTGCGACGTTGCTGACGTTGCTGTTTTTGCCGGCGCTTTATGTGGCTTGGTACAAGATTCGCGAGCCGAAAAAAGAAGCGCAGTAATTGATGCGTTGATCGTTCCCGAGTGACGCTTGGGAACGGTCCTACTTACATGGCCGGTGCGTTGCTGTACGGTCCCTTTCCAAATGGAGGAGGGACTTCGATGTCACCGATGACCTATTGTCTGCGCTATGTGCTGTTGCTCGGCGCTCTGTTGTGTTCACCCCCGACGCTGGCCGGCAGCGTGCTGGAAAATTCGCTGTGGCGCGTCGAACTCGATCCCGCCACGCTGGCGATCCGCGTCATCCCCGCACAAAATTCGCCAGTGCAAGCCTCGTCGGGCGTTACTGGGTATAAGGTCAGCAACCTCAAGCAAAGCGCCAATCGCATGGACTGGCAGTGGGATGACGGCGCCTGGACGCTGAGTGCCGCCCTCGATCAGCGTGACCTGTCCCTGTCCATCACGGCCCGTGATCCCGGTGAGCTGAGCTTTCTGAAACAGCCCGGCAGTTCTATGGGCAAAGGACTGATCTTGCCGCTGGCCGAGGGGCGTTACGTGCCTGCCGGTGATCCGCTGTGGCAAACCTTTCTGCTCGATCAGGGGGCGTTCAATACCACCCAAGACCTGAGTTTGCCGCTGTGGGGCGTTGATCACGGTGGCTTCACGCTGAACTGGCTGATGACCAACCCTTACAACAATCGCCTGATCTTCAGCGCCGAAAACAACAACACCCTTGCTCTGACTGTCCATCATCAATTCACCTCCCTTGAGCCCAATGCACCGCTAACGTTCAAGCTGTCGTTGGGTGATGTCGATCTGTTGGCGGGTGCCAAGCGCTATCGGAAATGGTTGGTCGACAGCGGGCAATACGAAACCTTGAGCGACAAACTGCTGAAGACTCCCGAAGCCAAAAAGCTCCTGGGAGCCAGTCATGTTTATCTGTGGGGTAACGACCTGCTCGGACCGGACGATGTTCAAAGCTGGCCAGCCTTGCTGCAAGGGTTGCGCGGTAACGGCGTACTGGCCAGCGAGTTACGTAACAGTTTTGACGCCCCAAGCTCGCAGTTACTGGCCCGGGCTAAGCCACCGCTTGATCGTCACCAGCAAGTCACGTTGCTACGCAGCCTCAATGCTGCGCTTAACAAGAAGGCTCGCAGCGGCTGGCAGTCTGTCGTCGAACCGGACATGCAAAAACTGGCTGACGGCTACGGCTTATTACGTGCAGAACTGGCAGTGGCGTTCTCCGATGCTGTGACGGCAATACCGGAACGCTGGGGCAATACCTTGTCACCAACGACTATCGAACAACTGAAAGCTGCGGGCTTGTCGCGATTATGGTTAGGCCTTGGCGAGGGTTGGGAAGGAGGTCTCTGGCACCCTGAAACGGTGCGTCAAGGCGTTGCCGCAGGCTACCTGGTGGCGCCTTATGATTCCTATGAGACGGCACTGACCATCACTGAAAACCCGGACTGGACCACTGCGCATCTGGGCTCCAGAGCCAATCAGGAATGTGCGATCGTGTTGGAAACCGGGGCGTTCAAAAGCGGGTTTCAGCAATCGGGGCATTACACCGAGCCGCGTTGTGTTCGGCCATTGCTTGAGGCGCGCATCAGGGCTGTACATAGCAAGGCCGGGTTCAATAGCTGGTTTCTGGATGCCTACGCCACCGGCATGCTGTTCGACAGCTACCGTGTGGGAGCGACCATGACTCAGTTGCAAAATGCCGAGGGCAACATCGACGCCTCGCGCTGGGTCAACGAGACGTTGAAGCTACCGACCGGCTCCGAGGATGGCAACGCCACCACGGCCCAAGGTGTACTGTTTGCCCATGGGATGCAGACACCGGTGATCGGCTGGGGGGATTCGGATATGAGCAAGAATCCGAAGTCGCCCTATTACCTGGGCCGCTGGTTTCCTAATGAACAGCCGCAGGTTTTCTTCAAAACCGTGCCACTCAAGGAACCCTACCGCACGGTTCACTTTGCTCCGCAAACGCGCCTGCCGCTTTATCAGGCGGTGTTCCATGGCTCGGTGATCACCACCCATCATTGGCTGTTCGACAGCCTTAAATTGAGCAATGTGCGCGCCGAGAATGAGCTGACTCAATTGCTCTACAACGTGCCGCCGCTGTATCACCTGAGTGCGGCGACGCTGAAGCAGCGGTTGCCGGTGATTGCTCGTCAGGATGTTTTCTTCCGCCCGCTGCATGAGCGTCTGGCGACTCAGGCGATGACAGATTTCCGTTGGCTGACTGAGGATCGTCAGGTACAGCAGACAACGTTCGCCGATGGCACCAGACTGGTGGCGAATTTTGATTTACGCGAACGTGAGGTTGATGGGCGACAGCTGGCCGATCGAAGCATCACCGCGTTTGACGCGAATGGTGGAGTGGCAACCTATCAAGTCGCTGTGCAACGTTAGAAAACCTTCGCGAGCTTGCTCGCGATTGCGTCCTGACAGGCTACGCCGGCTTACGCCAAACACTCGCCAACCAAGGCTGCTGCTCGCGCGGCAGTCCCGCCGGCCGGTAGTAATGCTCCAGCTCCACAAACCCCGCCGCCGTCAGCAATTGCTGCCACGTCTCAAGATCGTGGTACGCCCCATAACGCGGCCCGTTCCACCCCTCCTGATTCTCACCGCGCGGATTGGAACTGAACAACACCCCGCCCGGCTTCAAAGTCCCGCGCAACTCCGTCAATACCCTAGGCAATTCCTGACGCGGAATATGGAACAACACCGCATTGGCGAAGATCCCGTCAAAGCGCTCGGCCGGCAAATCCAGCTTCAGAAAATCCTTCTGCCAGACTTCACAACCGCTGTCTTCGCGCGCCATCTGCGCAAACTTCTCCGAGCCATCAAGCCCGACAGCGGTGTGGCCCATGCGCGTGAAGGTTTGCAAATCACGCCCCGGCCCACAGCCAAAGTCGAGAATGTCGAACGGTGCTTCCCCCTGAATATGCCGCAGCAGCGCATCAATGTTCTGGCTGACATCATGATCGCGAGTCCCTTCGCGAAAACTTTCAGCCACCGAGTTGTAATGGCCCAGGGTGGTGGAGGTGATCTGCTCGAGATCGGTGGGGGTCTGTTTCATGGTCGGCTGCGCAGGCAATTGGGATTTGCCGAATATACGCCAAGGCGCCGGTGGCTGCTTCGCAGCCATTCGCGAGCAGGCTCGCTCCCACAGTTGACCGGCAGTGAACACAAGATTTGTGTACGACGCGATCAATGTGGGAGCGAGCCTGCTCGCGAAAGCGGTGTCACTGACGACCAATGACTTGAGCCAGACTCAACGCTTGTTCAACCCCCGTGCCAACCGATCCCCGCCCAACTGAATCACCGCCACCAACACCACCAGCAACACAATCACCGTCAACATGATCTGGCTATCAAACCGCTGATACCCGTAGCGATAAGCGATGTCCCCCAGTCCACCCGCACCGATCGCCCCCGCCATGGCCGATGAGTTGATCATGGTCACCAGGGTGATGGTGAAACCACCGACAATCCCCGGCAGCGCCTCAGGCAACAGCACGTGCCAGACGATATGCCAGCGCCGGCAACCCATCGCCTGCGCCGCTTCGATCAACCCGTGATCGACCTCACGCAAACTGACTTCGGCAATGCGCGCAAAGAACGGCGTGGCGGCGATGGTCAGCGGCACCACGGCCGCCCACACGCCGTACGTGGTACCGACGATCAACCGCGTAAACGGAATCAGCGCCACCATCAAAATCAGAAACGGAATCGAGCGAAACAGGTTCACGAACGCGCCCAGCGCGCGGTTCAGCGCTGGCGCTTCATAGATGCCGCCCTTGGAGCTGGTGACCAGGATCACCGCCAGCGGAATGCCCGCCAGCAGCGCGATCAATGACGACACGCCGACCATCAGGAAGGTGTCGATGAAGCCTTGCAGCAAGCGATCAAACCACATAACCCAGCACCTCCACTTGTTGCGCCCAGTTGCCGGCGCGTTGACGCAATTCCTCTGCGCCGAGGGACGAGCCGGTCACCGCCAGCAGCAATTGCCCGAGGGCATGGCCCTGAATCCGTTCCACGCCACCTTGCAGCAAGCGCACGCGACCGCCGAGAGCACTGAACAACGCCGCCAAGTCTGGCTCGTCGCCGGCACTGCCGGTGAACTGCAAACGCAGCACAACAGCGGCGTCCGAGGACTGTGGATGTGCCTGCAAGCGGCGTTGCAGTTCTTCCGGCAAACCGTGTTGCAAAGGCGCCAGCAAGGTTTTGCTGACCTCGTGCTGCGGGTTGCCAAAGACTTCCCAGACCGGGCCTTGTTCGACGATTCGTCCGTGTTCCAGCACCACGACCCGATCACAGATATCGCGGATCACCGCCATCTCGTGAGTGATCAGCACGATGGTCAGGCCCAGGCGCTGATTGATCTCGCGCAGAAGGCCGAGGATTGATTGCGTGGTTTCCGGGTCCAGTGCCGAAGTGGCTTCGTCGCACAGCAGAATCGCCGGGTCATGCACCAAGGCGCGGGCGATGCCGACGCGCTGTTTCTGCCCGCCGGAAAGCTGCGCCGGGTAGGCCTTGTGTTTCTCTTGCAGGCCCACGAGCTCCAGCAGTTCTCGGACTTTCTGCTCGCGTTTTTCCTTGGGCACACCGGCGACTTTCAGCGGCAACTCGACGTTCTGCCATACCGTCTTGGCCGACATCAGGTTGAAGTGCTGGAAGATCATGCCAATGCGCCGACGCAGCGCCACCAGGCGGTCTTCATCGAACTCGCCGATGTCGACCTGATCGATCAGCACGCGGCCCGTGCTCGGTTGTTCCAGGCGGTTGATGGTGCGAATCAGCGATGACTTGCCGGCGCCGCTGCGGCCGATAATGCCGAACACTTCACCGCGCTGGATCGCCAGGTCGATGCCGTGCAGTGCCGCTACCGGACCTTGCTGGCCGTTGTAGGTTTTGCCCAGGCCGATGAAGCGCACATGAGCGCGGTTCAGGTCTGGGTGCAGTTCGGTTTGTATAGCATGCTCTGGGGTATGGCGAGGCTCTGGAGTTTCCAGTCGCAGTTGGGTGGCTGCCCTCATATTCAGCTTTCCCAGCCAGCTTGATAGAGCTTGCCGTGGGCCTTATCCAGCGCCGCGCGAACGGCCGGCGAATGCTGGTAGATGTCGACGAATTTGATCAGGCGCGGGTCGGTTTTGCTTTTCGGCTGGATCACGAACTGGATCACGTATTCCTTGTGATCGAGGCCATCGAACAGCAGGGCGGAACTGGCATCAAAGGTCTTCGACAGGCGGATGTAGGCCGGGTAGCCCTGAACCAGATCGGCGTCGTCGTAGGCGCGCACCAGTTGTACGGCTTCGACTTGAAGGATTTTGATTTTCTTCGGGTTGGCGATGATGTCTTCTTCGGTGGCCTTGTAGCCGACACCCGGTTTGAGCGTGATTAGCCCGGCCTTGGCCAGCAGTTGCAGGCCGCGACCGCTGTTGATCGGGTCGTTGGCGATGGCCACGCTGGCGCCTTCGGGCAACTCGGCGAAGCTTTTGTATTTTTTCGAGTAGAGGCCGACGTTGTTGATGATCCCCGGGGCGAATGGCACCAGATCAAAACCGGCGGCGGCCTTGGCGTTTTCCAGGAACGGGATGTGCTGGAAATAGTTCACGTCGATGTCGCCCGAGGCGAGGCTGACGTTGGGGGCGATCCAGTCGCTGAACTCTACCAGTTCGACTTTCAGGCCTTGTTTGTTGGCTTCTTCTACTGCTGCTTCCAGGGGAATGGCGAAGGCGGCGGTGGTGCCGACTTTCAGTGGTGCGTCAGCGGCGAAGGTGATGGAGCTGAAGAGGCCGAGGGCCAGGGCCAGTGCTTTGACTGGGTGAGTTAAGAGTTTCTTGGTCATGATGGTTATTCCAGTCAGTGCATTAAATGTGTGGTGTTTGGTCGGGCCTCTTCGCGAGCAGGCTCGCTCCCACAGGGATTTTGTGAACACCCGAGATCCAATGTGGGAGCGAGCCTGCTCGCGATGCTTTTAGCGGCGGAACGCCGAACCTGTGTGTTGCTCAGGCAAACGCGCTTCGCCGTGAAACAGCTTTTCCCGCAGGCTGCCGTTGTCGTAAGCGGTCTTGTACGACCCTCTGCGCTGCAACTCCGGAATCACCAAATCTATGAAATCCACATAGCTTTCCGGCGTAACAATCCGCGTCAGATTGAAACCATCCAGCCCGGTCTCCGCGATCCACGATTCCAGCTCGTCAGCCACCTGCTGCGCCGAGCCGACCACGGTGATGTAGCGGCCACCGAGGGCGTGTTGCTCCAGCAATTTGCGGCGGGTCCAGTCGTTGTTTTTCAGGTTCTTGGTGGCGGACTGGATGGCGTTGCTTTTCACGTACTGGATCGGTTCGTCGAGTTCGTATTCGGAAAAATCGATCCCGGTGGACGCCGAAAAGTGCGCCACACCAGCCTCGGCACTGGCGTAGCTCAGGTACTCGGCATGCTTGGCCCAGGCCAGCTCTTCTGTCTCACCGACGATCACGTTCAAGCCCATGAACACCTTGATGTCCCAGGGATTGCGACCGGCCTCGACGGCGCTGGCGCGAACCTTGTCCACTTGAACCCTGGTCGCCGGTTTGTTCTGACCGCTGATGAACACGCACTCGGCGTGCCGACCGGCGAACAGCAAACCGCGATCGGAACTGCCGGCCTGGAACAGCACCGGCGTGCGTTGCGGCGATGGCTCGCAGAGGTGATAACCCTCGACCTGATAGAACTCGCCCTTGTGCTCGACCTTGTGCACTTTCGCAGGCAAGGCGTAGATCCGTTGCTCGCGGTCGTTGAGCACCGCGTCGTTTTCCCAGCTGCCTTCCCAGAGTTTGTAGAGCACTTGCAGGTATTCATCGGCCTGGTCGTAACGACGGTCGTGTTCCACCTGTTCACTCAGGCCCATGGCCTTGGCGGCGCTGTCGAGGTAGCCGGTGACGATGTTCCAGCCGACCCGTCCGCGACTCAGGTGATCGAGCGTCGACAGGCGCCGGGCGAACAGATATGGCGGTTCGTAGGTCAGGTTGGCTGTCAGGCCGAAGCCGAGGTTTTTGGTGACGGCGGCCATGGCCGAGACCAGCAGCAGCGGGTCGTTGACCGGCAACTGGATCGACTCTTTGAGCGGCACGTCCACCGAGTTTTGATAGACGTCGTACACGCCGACGATGTCGGCGATGAACAGACCGTCGAACAGTCCGCGTTCCAGCAACTGCGCCAGTTCAGTCCAGTATTCGATGGTTTTGTATTGGGTTGAATTGTCCCGTGGATGCGTCCACAGGCCGTGGTTGATGTGCCCGATGCAGTTCATGTTGAACGCGTTGAGCAGGATTTTCTTTTTGGCATCAGCCATCAGATGGTCCCCCGCAACGGCGGGTTTTCATCGTTGAGGTAGTAATTGCCCACCGCGTGATACTTCCAGCGCACCGGGTCGTGAAGGGTGTGCACCCGGGCGTTGCGCCAGTGGCGATCCAGGCCGTGTTCGACCAGAGTTGCCTGACTGCCGGCCAGTTCGAACAATGTGCTGCCGGCGGCGAGGGAGATTTCGGTGCTGATGGCCCGGGCTTCGGCAACCGCAATTGAGGCGGCGGCGACGGTCTCGGCATTGGTGTCGGCCTGGGCCTGATCAAGGAATTCGCCGGAGCGTTCCAGCAAGGCCTCGGTGGCGTGCAGGCGAATAGCCAAGTGGCCGAAACTCTTGATCGTCAGCGGGTCTTCGGTGGCTTTGTCGTTGCCGGAATCAATCCAGGGCCGGGTCTTGGTGCGCACAAAATGCAGTGCATCTTCGTAAGCCGCGCGGGCGATGCCGGTGTCGATGGCGGCATGGAGAATCTGTGCCAACGGGCCGACGGTGGTCGGGCGCTCGAACGCGCTTTGAAACGGAATCACATCCTCGGCGGCGACGTAGACGTCCTCGAACACCACTGAACCGCTGCCGGTGGTGCGCTGGCCGAAGCCGCTCCAGTCGTCGATTACCGTCAGGCCTTTGCTGTTGCGCGGGACGAAAGCCAATTGTTGCACACCGTTTTCGTCCACCACTGACGTCGGGATGCGCTGGGCGTAAATCGCGCCGGTGGCGTAGAACTTGCGGCCGTTGATGCGGTAGCCGTTGCCATCGCGAGTCAGGCTGGTGACGCGATCATGGGCGGTTTTGGTGCCCAGTTCCGCGAGTGCGTTGCCGAAGCGCTGGCCGGCCAACACTTCGGCGTAGAGACGTTTTTTCTGCCCATCAGTGCCATTCACGCGCAGCACTTCGAGGGCGTAGAAATGGTTTTGTGGAATCTGTCCGAGGGAGCCGTCGGCCTGGGCGATCAGCGCGATGACCTTGGCTAGGGTGACGTTGGAAACCCCAGCGCCGCCATATTCTTTTGGCACGCTGATGCCCCAAAGACCCGAACGGGAAAACACTTCCAGTTCCGGGTACGGCAAACGACGCTCGCGGTCGCGCAGGGCGCTGTCGCGTTTGAAATCGTCGGCCAGGTCACTGGCGACGATCAGGGCTTGCTCATCGCTGGTGATGACCGCGACGGGGTGAGAAAGAGTCATGTGTTTCTCCAGAGATCTGGTCAAAAGGGGTCTGGTCGTCAGATCCAGGAATGCCGCGCAGGCAAGGTTCCATTGAGGTGGTAAGCGCCGACCGCGTGATACTTCCAGCGCACCGGGTCGTGCAGCGTGTGCACCCGGGCGTTGCGCCAGTGGCGGTCGAGATTGAATTCGGCGAGGGTGGCGCGGCTGCCGGCCAGTTCGAAGAGTTTTTCGCTGGCCAGCAGCGAGATCTCGGTGGTCAGCACTTTGGCTTCAGCCACGGCAATCGAGGCGCGCGCAGCGGACTCGGCAGTGAGCGGCGCGGCGTTGACCTGATCGAGTACTTGCCCGGCCTTGCGCAACAACGCTTCGGCGGCATGCAGTTCGATTTTCAGCTTGCCGATGTCGGCGATCACATAGAGGTCGTCGCTGGCCCGGTCGACCTTGGCGTCGATCCACGGTCGTGCGCGTTTTTGCACGAACTCAATGGCGTCATCGATGGCGCCCCGAGCAATGCCGACGTCGATGGCTGCTTGAATCAACTGCGACACGGCGCCTTGGGTATTCGGGCTGTCGTTGATTTTCCAGTTATCCACCACCAGCTCGGCGTCGACCCGCACGTTATTGAGCAAAATGGTGCCGCTGGCGGTGGTGCGCTGGCCGAAACCCGACCAGTCATCAACGATGCGCAGGCCCGGAATACCACGACGAACGAAGGCCAGCACTTGCTTGCCATCGTCGTTCAGCGCCTTGACAGCCACCCAGTGGGCGAACAGGGCGCCGGTGGAATAGAACTTTTGCCCGTTGATGACGAAGCCATCGCCGTCGGCGGTGATCCGCGCCTTGAGCTCCAGGGTATTTTTGGTCCCGCGCTCCGGCCCCGCGTTACCGATTCGCCAGCCTTCGAGCACGCTTTTGAACAGCTGTTTTTTCTGCGACTCGGTAGCGCTGCCGAGTATCAGGTGGAGAATGCCGAACTGGTTCTGCGGGATCTGCCCCAAAGCCGGATCGGCCGCGGAAATGATCGCGAACACTTCGGCAAGGGTAACGAATGAAACCTGCGGGCCACCGTACTCACGCGGGATGGCAATGCTGCCCAGGCCGCTGCGGGTAAACTGTTCGATTTCCGACCACGGCAGCTTGCGCTGCTGGTCACGTTTGGCTGCTTGCAGGCGGGCGACTTGCGCCAGCTCATGGGCAGCCTTGATGGCTTGTGCGTCGTTGCGCAAGACCTGTGCGGGCAACAACAATGGGGCGATGTCCAGATCACTCTGGACGATTGCATCTGCCAGACTGGACATCAGTGCCGCTCCTTGGCTGCACGCAATGCCCTGGCGATTTGCACTGGGGTGATTGTGTTCCGGACCATACCTACCTCACATCTCATGAAAGCGCCGCAAGGGTTGCGGCGAACGAAAAACACGAATGTCCGGTGGTCCGGTGTATATACCCTAAACGTGTATAAATAATTTATGAACTAACTTTTAGGAATATGCATAGAAGGTCGTTACCCTTTAAGCCGCCAGGATCGCAGCCTTCGGCAGCTCCTACAGGGAATGCGTTCGCGTAGGAGCTGCCGATGGCTGCGATCTTTTGATCTTGTAGCAGCTGGCGAAGCCTGCGTTCGGCTGCGCAGCAGTCGCAAAATTGTGCGCCGCGGTCATTCAGGTTAATCGCGGACTCAGGATTAACGACTGCTGCGCAGCCGAACGCAGCCTCACAGGCTCGACAGTTGCTACGGCCGAACGCAGGCTTCGCCAGCTGCAGGGACCTCATCGGCTGCGGGATTCAGCGGCCATGAGCGCTTCTTTCGGCGGCACTTTCAGGTAGGGATTGGCACAGCCGATCTTCAGTGTGCGTGCCGGTGCCCACCGCGAATTGTTACCCACCCGATCGAGGATGCAGTAAGTCACTTCCAGTCGAAGGTCTTCGCCGGCTTCGAGAATGATCGCCGGGGGCACCCAGACCTGAATCGGCTGCCCCACATCGCAAGCCTTGAGCTTGGGCAAGTCCATGCGCACATCGCCCCAGCGCAAGGTGATTTCGTCGTCGGCGGCCATGTTCAGGTACGGCTCGATGGTCAACGGGACACCGCGTTTGACCTGGTTCGGATTGACTCCCTGACGACGAATGGTCTCAGGGATGAACACCGGTGCCAGGCTCTGGTTTTCCTCATCGCAAAGCAGCAGGCCGCCCGGGCAATCGAGCTTGATCTGGACGCGCGCCGCCGGTGATACCGCCGGCCCTTGCCCGACCTGCATGACCTTGTAATGGACGCGGGCAGAACCATTGGCAATGAAGCTTTCCGGCACCCGCAGGCTCACGGCTTTGCCGCCATGGTCGGACCCCAACACGCTGGAGGCGACATAGCAGTTGTCCCAAAACAGCTCGATCAGATCGCCTTCGTCCATGCCGGGATAGGGCGGCACGTCGATCATAAGGTGAGCGGCGGAGGTGCTGTTGATACCGGCCTTGTGGCTTTGCGCCAGGGTCGGGGCTGCAAGTTCAGGTTTGTTTGAAGTGCTTGTCATGAGTTTCTCTCCTTGAAGCTTTGCCGCGAAGTCCATTTCTGAAAGATCGAAAGGGGTGAATTACCAAGCAACAAAACGATTCACTATTTGCGCGCTTAAACAATGATTGAGTGTGATGGCTGTTACCTGTTGGAGACTAGATAAGAGTGCGCTTGAATAAGTGTCAATAGCGTTGGTTGGTTAAAGGTTAGTTCTTGCGTGATTCAGAAAGCTCCTACGCGGTATGGTTAATAAACCGCATCGCGCTGTCGAATAAAGGCCGATATTTGGTGGATTTTATGCCTTTGAGGCAGAAACCCTTTGAGCGAGGGCAGCAGGGTGTTTTATAAATTTTAGGCGATATGAATCTGTTGCAGGACATATATATGTACCGCATGGGGTGGCGGGAAGTTATTTATGATGAGGGTGAATCAAGACAATGTTGAAAGGCGGCTATAGGCTTTTATAAGACGGGCTTAATGTCACTTCCATCCCTGGAAGTTGACTGTTTCCGAGTTAGGCAGCACTAAGCGTTATTAAGAAACTTGCTAAGAAACTGCTTCGTCCGTTCCTCTTTCGGATTGGCAAACAGTGCCTTGGCTTCGCCTTGTTCGACGATCACACCCTTGTCGAAAAACACCACACGGTTGGCCACGTCCCGGGCAAAGCCCATTTCGTGGGTGACGATCACCATGGTGCGTTTCTCCTCGGCCAAGCCGCGGATGGTCGCCAACACTTCGCCCACCAGTTCCGGGTCCAGCGCCGAGGTCGGTTCATCGAACAGGATCACTTCCGGTTCCATCGCCAACGCTCGGGCAATCGCCACACGCTGTTGCTGACCGCCGGAAAGGCGTCGCGGGTAAGCGTCTTCCTTGCCCGCCAGGCCGACCTTGGCCAACAGCTTTTTACCCAGGGCAACGGCTTCGGCGCGCGGGATCTTTTTCACCACCAACGGGCCTTCGATCACGTTTTCCAAGGCCGTGCGATGGGGGAACAGGTTGAAGTTCTGAAACACAAAACCCACGTGCTGGCGCAAGCGCCGTACCAGGCTCTGCTGCTGGTTCAGAGGGCGGCTGCCATCGATCTCGATGTCACCGACCTTGATCCGGCCGCTGCTAGGCTCCTCGAGAAAATTCAGGCAACGCAGGAAGGTGGTCTTGCCCGAGCCGCTGGGGCCGATGATCGCCACCACCTCGCCTTCCTTCACCTGCAGATCGATGCCGTTGAGCACCACTTGACCCTTGAACTGCTTTGTCAGTTTTTCCACGACAATCATTGGGTCAGGACTCCTGGTCGTGCCGATTGACCCGCGCTTCCAACTGGTTCTGGAAGTGCGACAGCACCGTTGCCAGAATCCAGTAGATCACCGCGGCGGCAAGATACATGGTGAAAATTTCGAAGGTGCGGGCGGTGATCAGCTGCGCCTGACGGAACAGCTCCGGTACTTGAATGGTGGCTGCCAGCGCGGTGTCCTTGACCAGCGAAATGAAGCTGTTGCCCAGCGGCGGCAACGCCGTGCGCATCGCTTGCGGCAGGATGGCCCGGCGCAGGGTCTGCGCGCGGGTCATACCGATACTCGCAGCGGCTTCCCATTGGCCGCGTTCAATCGAACTGATCGCGGAACGGAGGATTTCACAGGCATAAGCGGCCATGTTCAGCGAGAGGCCGATCAGGGCTGCCGGTATCGGATCCAGTTCGAGACCCAATTGCGGCAAGCCGAAATAGATCATGAACAGTTGCACCAGCAACGGCGTGCCGCGAAAGAACGACACGTAGATGCGGGCCAGCCAGCTCACCAGTTTGAGGCGTGACAGGCGCATCAACGCCAGGCCGAAGCCCAGCAGCAAGCCGAAGAACATGCTGCCCAGGCTGAGGATGACCGTAAAGTACACGCCCTTCAGCAGGAAGGGCATGGACTCCAGTACGAGTTGGAAAGCCGCTTCCATTATTTAGTGACGTCAGCGCTGAAGTATTTTTCCGAAAGCTTGGTCAGCGTACCGTCGGCACGCAGCTTGTCGATGGCTTTGTTCACCGCAGCCAGCAGCTCAGGCTCGCCTTTGCGCAGGGCAATACCGGCTTCCTGGCGGGAGAACGCTTCGCCGGCGGCGGCAGTGTCCTTTGCCTTCCTGGCATATTCCAGCGCGGCCAGGCGGTCGATCAGGATGGCATCGATGCGGCCGACGCGCAGATCCTGGAACTTGCTCGGGTCATCATCGTAGGTACGCACGTCGGCCTTAGGCACATTCTCTTTCACCCACTGCTCGTAGTTGGTGCCCAGGCCGACGCCGACTTTCTTGCCGGCCAGATCGGCGGAGGTCTTGATGGTGTCTTTGTTTTTGGTCAGGGTCAGCGCCTGAATCCCGGAAACGGTGTAAGGCGTCGAGAAGTCGTACTTCTTCTTGCGCTCTTCGGTGATGGTCACCTGGTTGATCACCGCGTCCAGACGCTTGGATTCCAAGGCTGCGAGGATGCCTTCCCATTTGGTCGGCTGCAGTTTGACCTTCACGCCCAGCTCTTTGGCCAAGGCTTCGGAGAACTCGACTTCGAAGCCGCTCAGTTTGCCGGCCTCGTCGACGAAGCTGAACGGTGGATAAGTGCCTTCCAGACCGACGTTGATCACGCCTGCGTCCTTGATCTTTTGCAGCTGCTCACCGGCCACTGCCTGCCCCAGCAGACCGGCGCTCAGCGCCAGGCCCAGCGAACCCACCAGCAGATTTCGACGTAATGATGCGGAGAAATTCATGACAAGCCCCTGTGTTTTCTTATGGAAGACGCTTAAGGAAAGTTGGCAAATTCGGGATTTGAACGACTGCGATATCCTGCCCTAAAGCAGCTTATGCGTCTTGCAGCAAATTCGCCTGCGGCGCGACTATATGATGTTGTCTTTAGATAGGAAAATACTAAATATTCAGTTTGTTATTCTTTTTTAAATATGAGGTGTCATCGAAAAGATCGCAGCCTGCGGCGGCGCCCACAGGCGCGTAGGAGCTGCCGCAGGCTGCGATCTTTTGATCTTCCGGTAACTGTTACAGAAAGTCTTTGTAGGCAAACAACGCCGGCGCCCCACCGGTGTGCAGGAAGATGATCGGGCCGTCATTGAAGCGCTGGCGTCCGATGCCGTCGAGCAAACCGGCCATGGCTTTGCCGGTGTACACCGGATCCAGCAACAACCCTTCTTGACTCGCCAGCAGCTTCAACGCCGACAATGTCCCGGCATTTGGCTCGCCATAACGCGGACCGAAATATTCGTCCCACAGTTCGATTTTGAAATTCGCCGGCAGGCTCACGCCCAGCAGCTCGGCCGTGCGCTCTGCGAGGCCCTGGACTTTCGGTCGTTGCGCTTCATCGCTACGGGAAACGGTCACGCCGATCACTGGCAAATCCGGCAGTGCTTCGCTCAATGCCAGCGCCAGGCCGCTGTGGGTGCCGGCACTGCCAGACGCCAGCACCACCGCGGCGAATTGCAGCCCGGTGTCCTTGATCTGTTCGGCCAGTTCCAGGCCCGCACGGACATAACCCAAAGCGCCCAATGCATTCGAGCCACCAATAGGCACCAGATACGGCTTTTTGCCGTTGCTGCGCAGACGTCCGGCCAGCGCTTCCAATTGCTCGTCGGCATTTTCGAGATTTTCCACCAACTCGACCTTGGCATCGAACAGGTCCAGCAACAGCCGATTGCCGTTGCCGACATAGTTGCTGTCGTCGGTGCCGAGCGGATTTTCCAGCAGCGCCACGCAGCCCAGGCCAAGCTTGGCCGCAATGGCGGCGGTCTGGCGCACGTGGTTGGACTGGATCGCGCCTGCAGTGATCAACGTATCAGCGCCCTGGGCCAAGGCATCGGCGGCCAGGTATTCGAGTTTGCGCAGCTTGTTGCCGCCCAGTGCCAATGGCGTCAGGTCATCGCGTTTGACGTACACATCGCGGCCCAGCCAGGTCGACAGGCGTTCGAGTTTTTCCAGGGGAGTAGGATGACCGAGCAGGTCGAGGCGGTTAAAGCGGGCAAGCTGTTGTTTGATCATGGGGCCGTACTGGCGGAGGAAGATGTCAGGACTATAGGCAGGGGTATTTAGTGGGGCAACTGCCAATCGCTTATAGCCAAAAGTATTGAGCAAAGCACTATTGGTTCTTAATTCGGCCGCAAGCCGTTGCCGTAAAGTAATCGCGGTTAACGCGGCCAGACAGTCCGGCCGCCCGTGAGGAGTTTTTACCGTGAGCGAGCGTTCCAGCCATTGGCAATTGCAGACCATCGTCAGCCAACTGCGTACGGCGCGCGAGCAGTGGCGTGCACAAAACGGCCGTGCCAGCGGCGAGCAGGGCGGTCGCGAGTTGCCGTCCCGAGCGGCCATGGCGGACATTCTCGAAGCCTTATGCGGTGCGCTGTTCCCGATGCGTCTGGGCCCGGTAGATTTGCGCGAGGAAAGTGAAGATTTCTACGTCGGCCACACACTCGACGTCGCACTGAACGCGTTGCTGGCTCAAGCGCGGCTCGAACTGCGTTATGCCGCTCGCCACAGTGCCCAGGCCGACACTGAAGTCGAGGCCAAAACCATTCAGATCATTCAGGACTTCGCCCTCGCTTTGCCGGGGCTGCGCACTCTGCTGGACACTGACGTACTGGCGGCCTATCACGGCGACCCGGCGGCTCGCAGTGTCGATGAAGTGTTGCTCTGCTATCCGGGAATCCTGGCGGTGATTCACCATCGCCTGGCCCATCATTTGTATCGCGCGGGCTTGCCGCTGCTGGCGCGGATCAGCGCGGAAATTGCCCACTCGGCCACCGGCATCGACATCCATCCGGGGGCGCAGATCGGTCGCAGTTTCTTCATCGATCACGGGACGGGTGTGGTGATTGGCGAGACCGCGATCATTGGCGAGCGCGTGCGGATTTATCAAGCGGTGACCCTGGGCGCCAAGCGCTTCCCGGCGGACGAAGACGGCCAGTTGCAGAAGGGCCATCCGCGGCATCCGATCGTCGAGGACGATGTGGTGATCTATGCCGGCGCGACGATTCTGGGGCGGATCACCATCGGCAAGGGTTCGACCATCGGTGGCAACGTCTGGCTGACCCGCAGCGTGCCGGCGGGGTGCAACCTGACCCAGGCGAATCTGCAGCATGATGATGGGACGCAGAAGTAAGCTCCCTGATCTTTGCTGACTGATCTGGCCTCATCGCGAGCAGGCTCGCTCCCACAATGATCCTTGTCGTTCACAGCTATTGTGTTCATCAGAGATCAACTGTGGGAGCGAGCCTGCTCGCGATTGGTTGTAAGCCGAGCCGGGATAGTGGCATTTAGCTTATTTCGTGGTGAACGAATCCTCCAAAACCGCCGTCATACCCTTCCTTGAGCTAGCGTAGGAAAGCTACCGCCGAGCTCTACGATTAGTCCTTAGCCCCCTATCCATGTTTAACTTGAACGCTCATTCAAGTTAAACCGCCGGTTTGCTGCCCGCTCACAACAGGAGGCTTGCCTTTGCCGAGTCCGTTATTGATTGCCCTGTTTCACCCTCTTGAGGTGTACCTTTCATGAGTGCATCGTCCACCCCCGCAAGCGGCCAGGTCCGCATGAATCCGCCGGTGTTTTATTTCGCGGCGACCTTTATTTTGTTGTTCGCCGTTGTGGTCATGGCGATACCTGAACAGGCCGGTGCCTGGCTGTTGCAAGCGCAAAACTGGGCGGCCAATACGGTCGGCTGGTACTACATGCTCGCGATGACGCTGTATCTGGTCTTCGTGGTGGTCACCGCCTTGTCTGGCTACGGCAAGATCAAGCTCGGTGCCGACCACGACGAGCCCGAATTCAGCTACCTGTCCTGGGCCGGCATGCTGTTCGCCGCCGGTATCAGCATTACGCTGTTTTTCTTTTGCGTGTCCGAACCACTGACTCACCTGGCGCAACCGCCCCAAGGCGAGGCTGGCACGGCGGATGCGGCGCGCCAGGCGATGCAGATTCTGTTTCTGCACTGGGGTCTGCATGGCTGGGGCGTGTTTGCTTTCGTCGGCATGGCGCTGGCCTATTTCGCCTATCGACATAACCTGCCCCTGGCCCTGCGTTCGGCGCTGTACCCGCTGATTGGCAAGCGCATCAACGGCCCGATCGGTTACGCGGTGGATGGCTTCGGCATCATCGCCACAGTGTTCGGCCTCGGCGCCGACATGGGCTTTGGCGTATTGCACCTCAACTCGGGCCTGGACTACCTGTTCGGCATCGCTCATACCCAGTGGATTCAGGTCGGTCTGATCACGCTGATGATGGGTGCGGCAATCATCGTCGCGGTGTCCGGCGTCGATAAAGGCGTGCGGGTGATGTCCGACATCAACATGCTGCTGGCCTGTGCGTTGCTGCTGTTCGTGTTGTTCGCCGGCCCCACCCAGCACTTGCTCAACACGCTGATCCAGAACATCGGCGACTACCTCGGCGCCTTGCCGATGAAGAGTTTCGACCTCTACGCCTATGACAAACCCAGCGACTGGCTGGGTGGCTGGACGGTGTTCTACTGGGCCTGGTGGATTGCATGGTCGCCGTTCGTGGGCCTGTTCATCGCGCGGATTTCCCGTGGCCGGACCATCCGCGAATTCGTCTTCGGTGTGCTGCTGATTCCGCTTGGTTTCACCCTGGCGTGGATGTCGATCTTCGGCAACAGCGCCATCGACCAGGTCCTCAACCACGGCATGAGCGCACTCGGTATGTCGGCCATCGACAACCCGTCGATGACCCTGTACCTGCTGCTGGAAACCTATCCATGGAGCAAAACCGTGATTGCGGTCACGGTGTTCATCAGCTTCGTATTCTTCGTGACATCCGCCGACTCCGGCACTGTGGTGTTGTCGACGTTGTCCGCCAAGGGCGGTAACCCGGATGAAGACGGGCCGAAATGGCTGCGAGTGTTCTGGGGCGCGATGACGGCGTTGGTGACCAGCGCGCTGTTGTTCTCCGGCAGCATCGATGCATTGAAGTCAGCAGTGGTGCTGACCTCGTTGCCGTTTTCGATGATTTTGCTGCTGATGATGTGGGGGCTGCACAAGGCGTTTTATCTGGAATCGCAGAAGCAGATCGCGCAACTGCATTCCCTCGCGCCAGTGTCTGGAGCACGGCGCGGCGGATGGCGTCAGCGCTTGAGTCAGGCGGTGCATTTCCCATCGAGGGATGAGGTCTATCGTTTCCTCGATACCACGGTGCGCCCGGCGATTGAAGAGGTGACGGCAGTGTTCGTCGAGAAGGGCTTGCACGTGGTCACTCAGCCCGATCCGGCCAATGACAACGTCAGCCTGGAGATCGGTCATGGCGAACTGCATCCGTTCATCTATCAGGTGCAAATGCGCGGTTACTTCACGCCGTCCTTCGCCCGGGGCGGCATGGGTTCCAAGGAACTCAACAATCGTCGTTACTACCGCGCCGAAGTGCATTTGAGCGAGGGCAGTCAGGACTACGATCTGGTGGGCTACACCAAGGAGCAGGTCATCAACGACATCCTCGACCAGTACGAACGGCACATGCAGTTTTTGCACCTGGTGCGTTGATTGAGGAGGGGGGCTGACGTCTGGTCAGGCGTCAGTGCTCATCGTCATGAACAACACCAGCGCCGCCACCGGTACGCCGAATACCGCGCTGCCCACCACCAGTTCCGTGCTCAACGGCTGGCCGGCGTTGACCATGCCGACCGCGCCGTTGATCAAGGTCAACGCCAGCCACAGCACGACAAAGCTGTAGGCCAGGGTCTGGCGGGGGAAACCGATGTTCTCGCCGATGAACAGCATCAGCGCCAGAAGGACCAGGCCGAAGAAGATGATGATGGTGGTGTGCATGATGCGTTCCTCTCCTTCAGATTTGTGGTGTCTTTGAGGCCGTCTTCGCGGGAAGCCTCGCTCCTACAGGATTTCCGTCAATCGTGTGTCCGACACAAAACCCGTAGGAGCGAGGCTTGCCCGCGAAGGCGTCCCTACTGCTCACCCCAATACATCGAGCATAGTTAAACCAGCCCACCATTCACCCGCAGGATTTGCCCATTACCGATGGTCCGCGGGCAATCTGGCTTGCTTGAGTTCGGCTAATATTTATCAGAGTGTGTATCGTGTGTATTAAGGATGTGATCATCACGTAATGTGCTCAGCAGATGCTGCGGGGTCTGAAATGAGGCCCGACATCGGAAACGAGAGCCTCGAAGGGGCCACATCACAGGAAGGACTCATCGAAATGAAATTCCCGGTCGTTCTGCACAAGGATGCCGACTCAGAATACGGAGTGATTATCCCGGACGTGCCGGGTTGCTTCTCCGCGGGCGCTACTGTGGCGCAGGCATTTGAAAACGTGAAAGAAGCGTTGGCTTTGCACTATGAAGGCTTGGTCGCCGATGGTGATCCACTGCCGCAGGTGCGTGAGATTGACGCTCATCTTGATAACCCTGACTACGCTGGCGGTGTATGGGGTGTGGTCGACTTCGATATCACGCCTTACTTCGGCAAGTCGGTGCGCTTCAATGCCACGCTCCCTGAACAATTACTTGAGCGTATCGACCAGACGGTCAGACGAGATCAGCGATACAGCTCAAGATCTGGTTTTTTGGCGGCTGCCGCGTTGCGTGAGTTGTCGGCATAAACGTTGGGGGTGGATATCGGCTCTATGCGGTGGGTCAGATTTATTAATCTGTGAAACGTTTCAGCATTTTCTCGAGTCCGAGGTTTATCGGCGTTTGTCCAAGCGTATGCTGGGCAACTTGCAAAGCAGTCGATACCACATTCAAGACAGACAAGAGAGGATTCGATGACCTACACCGCTGCCGAAAACCGTTACGATTCCATCCCTTACCGCCGCGTGGGTCGCAGCGGGTTGGTGCTGCCGGCACTGTCCCTGGGCTTGTGGCACAACTTCGGCGACAGCACGCCAATCGATACCCAGCGTTCGTTGCTGCGCACGGCATTCGATCTGGGCATCAACCACTTCGACCTGGCCAATAACTATGGCCCACCGTATGGCAGCGCCGAGATCAATTTCGGCCGTTTGCTGCGTGAAGACTTCAAGCAGTACCGTGACGAGTTGATCATCTCCAGCAAGGCCGGTTGGGACATGTGGGCCGGTCCATACGGTCAGGGCGGAGGTTCGCGCAAATACGTGCTGGCCAGCCTCGACCAGAGCCTGCAACGCCTGGGCTTGGACTACGTGGACATCTTCTATTCCCATCGCTTCGACCCGGACACGCCGCTTGAAGAAACCGCCAGCGCACTGGCCACCGCCGTGCAGCAGGGCAAGGCGCTGTACATCGGCATCTCGTCCTATTCCGGGGTGAAAACCCGTGAAATCGCCGGGTTGCTGAAAGAGTGGAAAGTCCCGTTGCTGATCCACCAACCGGCTTACAACCTGCTGAATCGCTGGGTGGAAAAGGACCTGCTGGGCACCACCGACGAACTCGGCACCGGCGTGATTGCCTTCACGCCACTGGCTCAGGGTCTGTTGACCGACAAGTACCTCAATGGTGTGCCAGCGGATGCGCGGGTCAATCGTCCGGGTGGTGGTTCGTTGCAGGCATCGCACCTGTCCGAAGCCAACATCGCCCATGTGCGGGCGCTCAATGAAATCGCCAAACGCCGTGGTCAGAGTCTGGCGCAGTTGGCGCTGGCCTGGACCCTGCGTGATCCGCGGGTGACCTCGGCGCTGATTGGCGCGAGCCGGCCGGAGCAGATTATCGAGAACGTCGGGGCGTTGAAGAACCTGAGTTTTAGCGTGGAGGAGTTGGCGGAGATCGATCGGTTTGCCCAGGAGGGTGGGGTCAATTTGTGGGAGAAGCCTTCGACGGCGGAGTAGGTGTTCGGCGCCGGATATTCTGGCGCCCGTTCTGGCGCCATCGCGAGCAGGCTCGCTCCCACAGTGGACCTGCGTTGACCACAAATTCTGTGGTCAACCGATAACCCTGTGGGAGCGAGCCTGCTCGCGATGGCGCCATCAATTTCAGTACAAATAACTGGCTGATCACCGAAAAAACGGCACATCCCCCAACACCGTCGCCCGCTGCATCACCCGCCGCGCCGGGCGGTAATCATCCACCGCGTGATGCTGGGTCACACGGTTGTCCCAGAACGCGATGTCGTCTTTCTGCCAGCGCCAGCGGATGGTGAACTCCGGCCGTGTAGTGTGGACGAACAAGAATTTCAGAATCACCTCGCTTTCGGTTTCCGACAGCTCATTGATCTTTGATGTGAAGCCTTCATTGACGAACAACGACCGGCGTCCGCTCACTGGATGAGTGCGAATCACCGGGTGCGACAGCGGCGGATTTTTTCTGCGCGCTTCTTCCCACTGGGCCAAGGCTTCCGGCGTGTTGCCATAGCGCTCCAGCGGGAACGAACGAGTGAAATCGTGGGTAGCCGTCAGCCCTTCGAGCAAGGACTTCATCGGCGCGGACAGCGCTTCATACGCCGCGATACCGCTGGCCCACAACGTGTCACCACCAAACTCCGGCAACAACTTGGCGCTGAGCACCGCGCCCAGAGCCGGGGTCGGCAGGAAAGTCACGTCGGTATGCCAGATGGCGTTGTCGCGCACGTCAGTAACGGCGGTGTCGAGGATCAGCACTTCGGGCTGTTCTGGCACATTCGGGTAGATCGGGTGAATGTGCAGGTCGCCGAAATTGGCGGCGAAACGTGCCTGCTGCTGGGGTGTGATCGGCTGATCGCGGAAGAACAATACTTGATGCTTGAGCAGTGCCTGCTCGATGGCGTCGCGCTGTTCCAGGTTCAGTGGCTGGCTGATGTCGACGCCGCTGATGTGTGCGCCGAGGGCGTAGCTTAAGGGGACGATGGTCAGGTTGCTCATGGTCTTTCTCTTCAATCCGACTGTGGGAGCGAGCCTGCTCGCGAAAGCGGTGTATCAGTCACAGCAATGTCGCATGACACTCTGCATTCGCGAGCAGGCTCGCTCCCACATGATGAATATTCAGTGAGCCTGGCCATGCCATGGCACCAGTTTGCGTTGCAGCGCACGCAGGCCCATTTCCATGACGAAGGCGATCAGCGCGATCACCAGAATCCCCAGCACCACCACATCGGTGACCAGAAATTGCGCGGCCGACTGCACCATGAAGCCCAAACCGCTGGTGGCGGCGATCAATTCAGCGGCCACCAACGTCGACCAACCCACACCCAGACCAATCCGCACGCCGGTCAAAATGTCCGGCAAGGCACTGGGCAGAATCACATGGCGAATCAACTGCGCCCGGGTCGCGCCCAACGACTGCGCGGCGCGCAATTTCGCCGGGTCGACGGTGCGCACGCCAGTGGCGGTGGCAATCGCGATCGGAGCGAAGATCGCCAGGTAGATCAGCAACACTTTCGACAGCTCACCGATACCGCACCAGATCACGATCAGCGGCAGATAAGCCAGCGGCGGAATCGGGCGATAGAACTCGATCAGCGGATCAAGAATGCCGCGAGCGACGCGGTTGTGGCCAATGGCGATGCCGACCGGCACGGCGGTCAGCACGGCGAAACCCAGGCCCAGGCCAATACGGCTGAGGCTTGCGCCCAAATGCTGCCACAAGGTCGAATCCATGTAGCCAGTGGTCATCAGCAGCCAGCCTTTTTGCAGCACGGCGGAGGGTGGCGGCAGGAACAGCGGTTCGATCAAACCGGTGGCCGTGACGGCCCACCAAATGGCAACGAGAGCGACCAGCGTCAGTACGCTGATCCAGCGCGTGTTCAAACTGCGACGCAGCGGAACTACCGTCGAGCTCGATTTCACCGTCGCGGCTGGAATTTCATAGGTGCTCATGCGCGCTCCTGCCGCTGGACGGTACTGCGTTGGGAGAACACTTTGGCGAGCACGTGTTCGCGGGTTTCGATAAAGCGCGGGTCGGATTTGATCGCCCGCGCCGATTCGCCGGCAGCGTAACGCTGACCGAAGTCCAGGCTCAGACGCTCGACGATTTGCCCGGGGTTGGGCGCCAGCAGAATCAGATCCGTGGCGAGGAACACCGCTTCTTCAATGTCGTGGGTAATCAGGAACACCGGTTTGGCGGTGCGCTGCCAGACTTGCAGCAACAGCTCCTGCATCTGTTCGCGGGTGAAGGCGTCGAGGGCGCCGAAGGGTTCGTCCATCAGCAAAACCCGAGGGTCTGCTGCGAGGGCGCGAGCGAGGCCGATACGTTGTTTCTGCCCGCCCGAGAGCTGCCAGATTCGGCGATTTTCGAAACCGGAAAGGTCCACCAGCGCGAGCATTTCCCGGGCGCGCAGTTCACGTTTTTCCCGCGCAATGCCGGCCAGTTCCAGACCGAAGCCGACGTTGGCCAGCACGTCCTGCCAAGGCAGCAGGGCGTCGTCCTGGAACACCACGCCGCGCTCGGCGCTCGGGCCTTTGACCGGCACGCCGTCGAGGGTGATGCGCCCGGCACTGGGTTCGACGAAACCGGCAATCAGATTCAACAGCGAGGTCTTGCCACTGCCGGACGGGCCGAGGGCGACCAGCAACTGCCGGGGCCCCAGGCTCAGGGAAATATCCGCCAGCACAGGTTCCGTGCTGCCTGGGTACTGTGCGCAGATGCGCTCCAGCTGTAGCAAAGCCATCGCGGTTAACTCCCGATCAATTGGTGATGTATTTGGCGCTGACGTACGGCGCGTAGTCCGGCAGCACGGCCTCGACCTTGCCCTGTTCCTTGAGGAACACCGCGGTGTCGGTGATGGCCTTGGTGGTCGGCGCGCCGAGGGTGATCACCTGATCAGCCGCGAGCGGGAAGACGTTGCCTTGCAGCAGCAATGGAATGTCGCTGGCCTTGGCACCGGAGAGCTTCACCAATTTGTCGACATTACTTTGGTTGGCGAGCCAGGCTTTCGGGTCTTTGCGGTAGTCGGCGTAGGCATCCAAGGTCACTTTGGCGAACGCGGTGACGATTTCCGGGTGCTTCTGGGCGAAATCCTTACGCACGATCCAGGCATCGAAAGTCGGTGCGCCGAACTTGGCCAGTTCGCCCGAGGTGATCAGCACTTTGCCGTTTTCCTTGGCCACGCCGAGCGCCGGGTCCCACACGTAGGTGGCGTCGATATCACCGCGTTTCCAAGCTGCGATGATTGCCGGTGGCGCGAGGTTGAGCACGGTGACTTTCGATGGGTCGATGTTCCAGTGTTGCAGCGCGGCCAGCAGGCTGTAGTGACCGGTGGAAACGAACGGTACGGCGATTTTCTTGCCGATCAGGTCTTGCGGGGTCTTGATCCCGGAACCGTCGCGAGCGACCAGCGCTTCGGCGGCGCCGATCTGGGTGGCGATGAGGAAGGTTTCTACCGGGACTTTGCGGGTAATTGCAGCCGTTAGGGGGCTGGAACCGAGGTAGCCGATTTGCACATCGCCGGAAGCGATGGCGGCAATGATGTCGGCGCCGTTGTCGAATTTGCGCCAGTCGATGTTGGCGTTGGTGGCTTTTTCATAGGTGCCGTCGGCCTGGGCGACTTTGGCCGGGTCAACGGTGGTCTGGTAGGCGACGGTCACATCTGCCGCCTGAGCCAGGAAACTCGCCGAGGCCAGAAACGCGGCGACCAGAAGGCCAAGAGGGGAAGTCAGTTTCATCGGGAAGCTCCTTGTCAGGCGACCGAGAGTCGGCGTGAAAAGGAGACTAAATGATATAAGAATCCGAAAATAAATAACTTTTTCGAATTACCTTATGAGCGGAAAATTCTAAGAGACCGTGGTGCGGCCTTCGCGGGCAAGCCTCGCTCCTACAAAGTATGTGTCGTGCCAAATCATGCGGCACACATAAAACTTGTAGGCGCGAGGCTTGCCCGCGAAAAGGTCCGAAGGACCTTCAGAGATTAATTGCTGATCGCCAGAATACTCGCCTGATACGACCCGACAAACACATCGAAATCGCCGACTTCGTTCTGTTCCAGCTCCACTTGTTGAGCCAGCGACGAGCGGGCCAGCTCTTCAAATCTAGCCTGTTCTTCGCCTGAAAGCGGCTCGCTACGGAAAAATTCCGCATGCACCTGACTCTGGCGCAAGGAGAACCGGGCAAAGCTTTCCTTGTGCTCGGCCATCGCCCCCAACACCTGAGCCGATGGCGTCAGGGACGAGTCCTTGACCTTGGCCCGTTGTGCGTCCAGTGCCTTGCTGTGAGCTTCGCCGCCATGGCTTTGATCCAGCAATGCCGCTAATGGCGCAATCTTTTCCAGCAATTCGCCGGCCCATTCCTTCAGGTCTACCGGGTGGCCGTCCCGTTGCAACTGCAGGCCCGGACGACGACCTTCCTTGACTACGCTGAGGAAGTTCGACGTCGCGTTGCCGCAGCTGGTGCTGGTCAGCAGCGGGCTGTCGTTCAACGCGCAATACAACAGGAACGCATCAAGGAACCGCGACTCGGTGAGGTCGATGCCCATCGGCAGGAACGGGTTGATGTCCAGGCAACGCACTTCGACGTACTGGATGCCACGGGCCACCAGCGCCTGGATCGGCCGTTCGCCGGTGTAGGTCACGCGTTTCGGGCGAATGTTGGAGTAGTACTCGTTTTCGATCTGCAGGATGTTGGTGTTGAGCTGAACCCACTCACCGTCCTGATGCGTGCCGATTTCGACGTACGGCGCGTAAGGCGTTGCGACCGCTTTGCGCAAGCTATCGGTGTAGCTGGCCAGATCGTTGTAGCACGGCGTCAAACCGGCCTGGGCGTTGCTCTGGTAACCCAGATCGCTCATGCGCAGGCTGGTGGCGTACGGCAAGTACAAGGTGTCCGGGTCCAGTTGTTCCAACTGGTGCGAACGACCGCGCAGGAAACCGGCGTCCAGCGCAGGCGACGCGCCGAACAGGTACATCAGCAGCCAGCTGTAGCGACGGAAGTTGCGGATCAGCGCGATGTAGGCTGACGACTGATAGTCGCGATCGGTGCCGACAAAGCCTTCGGCCTCTTTAAGCAGCGGCCAGAGCTTTTCCGGCAGGGAAAAGTTGTAGTGGATCCCGGCGATGCACTGCATGGTCTTGCCGTAACGCAGCGCCAGGCCCTTGCGATAGACGTACTTGAGTTGACCGATGTTGGAGCTGCCGTAATAAGCGATCGGGATGTCTTCCTCGGCCGGCAACGGGCACGGCATCGATGGACTCCACAGGTACTCGTTGCCGAGTTTGCTGTAGGCAAACCGATGGATCTTATCGAGGCTCGCCAGGGTATCCGCCGGGTCTGGCAGGGCCGGCGTGATGAACTCCAGCAGCGACTCGGAATAGTCGGTGGTGATTTGTTCGTTGGTCAGCGCGGAACCCAATGCTTCGGGGTGCGGCGTTTGCGCCAGGCGCCCTTCGCCTGTCACGCGCAGGCATTCACGTTCGATGCCGTGAAGGCACTGTTCGAGCAGAGAGAGGTTTGCGCGCTCGCCAAGCAGAGCCAGGCGGCGGTTGAGAAGTTCGCTCAAGTTGGATTCCTTCACGCGTCAGTCGCCCCAATATGGGGGTGGGCAAGACGGTCTACAAGGGTGAAGTTAAAACTGGCGTTTTCGCCTGGTTCTTGAGTCGCACAGAACAGATGCCAGCCAGTTAAGGATTGATCACCGCAATTCCCTGTGGGAGTGGGCTTGCTCACGAAGAGGGCGTGTCAGTCAACATTGAAGTCGCCTGACACACCGCCTTCGCGAGCAAGCCCGCTCCCACAGGTTGCGCACCTTAACTGACTGGTATCAGTCGCACAGGCTCACATTTTAAAGGCCAACTTCATTCCCTGAATCTGGCTATCGCGCGCGAAGAAAACTCCGACGCTGCAGTCACAGCGCCGAAATTAACTCAAATTGATGATTGGGGGCTACAGGACAGCGAACGTGCCTTGTGCTTTTGCGACGAGTTTGTCGCCTTGCATCACGTCGGCTTCAACCACCAGCGTGCGGCGGCCCGGATGGATCACCCGTGCCGTGCACATCACTTCACCGTCGGCGACGGCGCGGATGTAGTTGATCTTGCACTCGATGGTTGCACTCTGCTGGTCAAAGCCGTGGGTGCTGGAACAGGAGAGCCCCATGGCAATGTCCACCAGACTGAACAAGGCGCCGCCGTGCAGCTTGCCGCCGCGATTGCGCAGTTCTGGCTCAAGCGCCAGGGCGACTTGCGCCACCCCGGTTTCCAGACTGTGCAAGCGACACCCCAGCAGCTTGAAAAACGCGCTTTCGGTCAAGCCGGCCGGGATTTTCATCAGCGTTTTTTCAATTGTTTGGCGTTGGCGAACAGCGAGGCCATGGCGTTGTTGGCCGGGGCTGTTGCCGTGGTTTCCTTGCGCGGTGCGGTGTTCTGGGATTGGCGTGGTGCCGAACCCGGACGCGCGCCACGGGCACCGTCGATCTTCTCGCCCGGGGTGTCGCTCATACGCATCGACAGGCCAACGCGTTTGCGCGGGATGTCGACTTCCATGACCTTCACCTTGACCACATCACCGGCCTTCACCGCTTCGCGCGGATCCTTGATGAACTTCTCCGACAGCGCCGAGATGTGCACCAAACCGTCCTGATGCACGCCGATGTCGACGAAGGCGCCGAAGTTGGTCACGTTGGTGACCACGCCTTCGAGGATCATCCCCAGCTGCAGGTCCTTGAGGTCTTCGACGCCTTCCTGGAACTCGGCTGTCTTGAACTCGGGACGCGGGTCGCGGCCGGGTTTTTCCAGTTCTTGCAGGATGTCGGTGACCGTTGGCAGACCGAACGTTTCGTCGGTGTACTTTTTCGGATCGAGACGCTTGAGGAAGCTCGCGTCGCCGATCAGCGAGCGAATGTCACGGTCGGTTTCAGCGGCAATGCGCTGCACCAGCGGATAGGCTTCCGGGTGAACCGCGGACGAATCCAATGGGTTGTCGCCATTCATCACGCGCAGGAAGCCGGCGGCCTGTTCGAAGGTTTTCTCACCCAGACGCGCGACTTTTTTCAGCGCCGCACGGGTTTTGAACGCACCATGCTCGTCGCGGTGGCTGACGATGTTCTGCGCCAGGGTCGCGTTGAGACCGGAGATGCGCGCCAGCAGCGCCACGGAGGCGGTGTTGACGTCGACGCCCACGGCGTTCACGCAGTCTTCAACTACGGCGTCCAGGCCACGCGCCAGTTTCAGCTGCGACACGTCGTGCTGGTACTGGCCGACACCGATGGATTTCGGATCGATCTTCACCAGCTCGGCCAGTGGATCCTGCAAGCGACGGGCAATCGACACCGCGCCACGGATCGATACGTCGAGGTCCGGGAATTCCTTGGACGCCAGTTCCGACGCCGAGTACACCGATGCACCGGCCTCGGAAACCATGACTTTGGTCATCTTCATGGCTGGGTATTTTTTGATCAGCTCAGCAGCAAGCTTATCGGTTTCACGGCTGGCGGTGCCGTTGCCGATGGCAATCAGGTCCACCGAATGCTTGGCGCACAGGGCGGCGAGCACGGCGAGTGTCTGGTCCCACTTGTTGTGCGGCACGTGCGGGTAAACCGTGGCGTGATCCAGCAGCTTGCCGGTGGCATCGACCACGGCGACCTTGCAGCCGGTGCGCAGGCCCGGGTCGAGGCCCAGGGTGGCGCGCGGGCCGGCCGGGGCCGACAGCAGCAAATCGTGCAGGTTGTGCGCGAACACGTTGATCGCTTCGGTTTCCGCGCCGTCGCGCAGCTCGCCCAGCAGGTCGGTTTCCAGGTGAGTGTAGAGCTTGGCCTTCCAGGTCCAGCGCACCACTTCGCCCAGCCATTTGTCGGCGGCACGGTTCTGGTTCTGAATGCCGAATTGTTGGCCGATCATGCCTTCACAAGGATGCATGGTGCCCGGCAGTTCATCGCCGACTTTCAGCGCGGAACTCAGAATGCCTTCGTTGCGGCCACGGAAAATCGCCAGCGCGCGGTGCGATGGCATGCTTTTCAGCGGTTCGTCGTGTTCGAAGTAGTCGCGGAACTTGGCGCCTTCCTCTTCCTTGCCGGCGATCACGCGGGCACTGAGGATAGCTTCCTGCTTGAGGTAGTTGCGCAACTTGTCCAGCAGGCCGGCGTCTTCGGCGAAGCGCTCCATGAGGATGTACTTGGCGCCTTCAAGGGCGGCTTTCACATCGGCCACGCCTTTTTCGGCGTCGATGAAGCGCGCGGCTTCGGCTTCAGGGTTCAGGCTCGGGTCGTTGAACAGGCCGTCGGCCAGTTCGCCGAGGCCGGCTTCCAGGGCGATCTGGCCCTTGGTGCGGCGCTTCTGCTTGTACGGCAGGTACAAGTCTTCGAGACGAGTCTTGGTGTCGGCGAGTTTGATGTCGCGTTCGAGTTGCGGGGTCAGTTTGCCCTGCTCTTGGATGCTGGCGAGGATGCTGATCCGCCGTTCGTCGAGTTCTCGCAGGTAGCGCAGACGCTCTTCCAGATGACGCAACTGGATGTCATCGAGGCTGCCGGTCACTTCTTTCCGGTAGCGGGCGATGAAGGGAACGGTAGAGCCTTCATCGAGTAGCGCGACGGCCGCTTCGACCTGTTGTGGGCGGACGCCGAGTTCCTCGGCGATGCGGCTGTTGATGCTGTCCATAAAACCACCTGACAAATTGTGAAAGCAGGCTCGCAGGCGCAGAGATAAGGGCTCGGCGAGTCTGGTTGAGCGGCCTGGCCTGCGCCGCTACCTGGATCAAAAGGTATCCCGTTGACCCGTGAAATCGAACAATTACTGCCTGCGCCATGAAAATAAAAAACGGCCACCTACAGTAATGATCAGACGTTGCCTGACACAAAAGGCCGCGCATTATAACCAGCGTTCTGTCCATTCGGGGGCATCGCGGGTTGTAGGCACAATGCCCGGTTTTCTGGCGGTGAAGGAAAAATCTGCTAACAATGCACACGGTGCGTATAACGGCAGCTACGCCATAATGCGCGCCGAGATCAAAGGAGCATCCAATGAGCAGCACTGCAAACATTGCTGAAGGCGAAAAAATTCTTATTGTTGACGACGATCCTGGGCTGAGCAGCCTGCTGGAACGCTTTTTCGTCAGCAAGGGCTACCGCGCCCGCGCCGTCCCGAACACTGAACAAATGGATCGCCTGCTGGCGCGTGAAGTGTTCAACCTGGTCGTCCTCGACCTGATGCTGCCCGGCGAAGACGGCCTGACCGCTTGCCGCCGCCTGCGCACGGCGAACAATCAGATTCCAATCATCATGCTGACCGCCAAGGGCGATGAGCTCAGCCGCATCAAGGGCCTCGAACTGGGCGCCGACGATTACCTGGCCAAACCGTTCAACCCGGACGAGTTGATGGCTCGGGTCAAAGCGGTTCTGCGTCGTCAGGCGGCACCGGTGCCGGGCGCCCCGGGCAGCGAAGACGAAAGCGTGACCTTCGGTGACTACGAACTGTCCCTGGCCACCCGCGAACTCAAACGCGGCGACGAAGTGCACATGCTCACCACCGGTGAGTTTGCGGTGCTCAAGGCGTTGGTCATGAACGCGCGTCAACCACTGACCCGCGACAAACTGATGAACCTGGCCCGTGGCCGCGAATGGGATGCCCTGGAGCGTTCCATCGACGTGCAGATTTCGCGTCTGCGCCGGATGATCGAGCCCGATCCATCCAAACCACGCTACATCCAGACCGTCTGGGGTGTGGGTTATGTGTTCGTTCCGGATGGCGCCGCCACGAAGTGATTGGTGATTTGTAGGAGCGGGTCTTGCGGGCAAGGGGTCAGATGACCTTCCCGCAGACCCGCGATCCGCAATATGCGAGCATGCTCGCTCCTGCAAGTGTGTAGCGGTTACCCATGAAAACCCCTGTTTGGTTCCCCCAGAGCTTCTTCTCCCGCACCCTGTGGCTGGTGCTGATCGTCGTCCTGTTCTCCAAGGCGCTGACCCTGGTTTATCTGTTGATGAACGAAGATGTGCTGGTGGATCGCCAATACAGCCACGGCGTCGCCCTGACGCTGCGCGCCTATTGGGCTGCCGACGAAGAAAATCGCACCAAAATCGCCGATGCCGCGACCCTGATTCGGGTGGTGGGTGCCGGTGTGCCGGAAGGTGAACAACACTGGCCCTACAGCGAGATCTATCAGCGACAGATGCAGGCCGAACTGGGTGACGACACCGAAGTGCGATTACGCATGCACTCGCCGCCGGCCCTGTGGGTTCGGGCGCCTAGCCTGGGCGATGGCTGGCTGAAAGTGCCGCTTTACCCGCATCCGTTGCGCGGCCAGAAAATCTGGAACGTACTCGGCTGGTTCCTCGCTATCGGTCTGCTGTCCACCGCTTCGGCGTGGATCTTCGTCAGCCAGCTCAATCAGCCATTGAAACGTCTGGTCTATGCCGCGAGGCAACTCGGCCAGGGCCGCAGCGTGCGCCTGCCGATCAGCGACACGCCAAGTGAAATGACCGAGGTTTACCGCGCCTTCAACCAGATGGCCGAAGACGTCGAACAGGCGGGCCGCGAGCGCGAATTGATGCTGGCCGGGGTGTCCCACGACTTGCGTACACCGCTGACCCGTTTGCGGTTGTCTCTGGAGCTCATGGGCGACCACAGCGACCTGACGGACGACATGGTCCGCGACATCGAAGACATGGACGCGATTCTGGATCAGTTCCTGGCCTTCATTCGTGACGGACGTGACGAGTCGGTGGAAGAAGTGGACCTGAGCGATCTGGTTCGCGAAGTTGCCGCGCCGTACAACCAGAACGAAGACAGAGTGCGCTTGCGCCTGGAACCGATCCAGCCGTTCCCGCTGCGGCGGGTGTCGATGAAACGGTTGCTGAACAACCTGATCGGTAATGCTCTGCATCACGCCGGCAGCGGCGTTGAAGTGGCGGCTTATGTGTCTGGGGATACCAGTGCGCCGTATGTAGTACTGAGCGTCATGGACCGTGGTGCGGGAATCGACCCGTCGGAGCTGGAGGCGATCTTCAACCCGTTCACCCGTGGCGATCGGGCTCGGGGAGGGAAGGGGACCGGGTTGGGGTTGGCGATCGTGAAGCGGATCGCTTCGATGCATGGCGGGAATGTCGAGTTGCGCAATCGGTCCGGTGGTGGGCTGGAAGCGCGGGTGCGGTTGCCGCTTGGGTTAATGCTGCCGCGGGATGCGGTTTAACGGTTGAAAAGATCGCAGCCTCGCTGCGATCTTTTCAGGCTCAACCCTTCCCTTTGGTCCGAGTCATATTCGGCCCACCGTTCTTCTCCAGATGCTCGATGATGATCCCCGCCACGTTCTTCCCAGTGGTGGTTTCAATCCCTTCAAGCCCCGGCGACGAGTTCACTTCCATCACCAGCGGGCCGTGATTGGAGCGCAGGATATCCACCCCCGCCACCGCCAACCCCATGACCTTCGCCGCACGCAACGCAGTCATGCGTTCTTCCGGCGTGATCTTGATCAGGCTCGCACTGCCGCCGCGATGCAGGTTGGAGCGAAACTCCCCCGGCTTGGCCTGGCGTTTCATCGCCGCGATTACTTTGTCGCCGACCACGAAACAACGAATGTCCGCACCGCCCGCTTCCTTGATGTATTCCTGAACCATGATGTTCTGCTTCAGGCCCATGAAGGCCTCGATCACCGATTCCGCCGCGGTGGCCGTTTCACACAGCACCACACCGATGCCTTGGGTACCTTCCAGCACCTTGATCACCAGCGGCGCGCCGTTGACCATCTCGATCAAGTCGGGAATGTCATCCGGGGAGTGGGCAAAACCGGTGACCGGCAAACCGATTCCCCGGCGCGACAGCAATTGCAGCGAGCGCAGTTTGTCTCGCGAACGGGCGATGGCCACCGATTCGTTGAGCGGAAACACGCCCATCATTTCGAACTGACGCAACACCGCGCAGCCATAAAACGTCACCGATGCACCGATCCGCGGGATCACTGCATCGAAGCCCTCGAGCGGTTTGCCACGGTAGTGGATCTGCGGCTTGTGGCTGGCAATGTTCATGTAGGCGCGCAGGGTGTCGATCACCACCATTTCATGGCCACGCTCCATACCGGCTTCGACCAGACGACGGGTGGAATACAGACGCGGGTTCCGCGACAGCACAGCGATCTTCATGCAACACCTGTGGAGAAGGTAGATACCGGGAACACCGGCTTGTCTTGTACATATTTAATGCCCGGATTGACCACCAACTGGCCGTCGATCAGAGCTTTGGAACCGAGTAACAGGCGATAACGCATGGACTTGCGGCAGGCGAGGGTGAACTCGACCCGCCAGACCCGATCACCGAGGGCCAGGGTGGTGCTGACTACATAGCGCATCTGCGCATGGCCATTGGAGCTTTTAATGGTTTTCCTCGTTACCAGCGGGGCCTCGCAGCGCCGGTGACGCAGTTGCACTACCGTCCCCAGGTGCGCGGTAAAGCGCACCCATTGATCGCCGTCGCGCTCGAATGGCTCGATATCGGTGGCGTGCAGGCTGGAGGTGCTGGCGCCGGTGTCGATTTTTGCCCGAAGGCCAGCGACTCCCAAATCCGGGAGCGCCACCCACTCGCGCAGACCGATAACGGTCAAATGATCAAATGTCTTCAAAAGTGCTCAACCGGTAAAAACCGCTCTGGCCGCGTGCGGCTGAATTCGCGGTATTCACGCAGAATAATGGGTAAAAGGCGACAGATATCTACTGCCCGAATTTCCATCCCTCAATGTGCCGGGGAATGCCTGCATTCTAATCCACAGTGTGAGGATTCATGGCACGACAGAAACGGTAGTACAGTTCTTCGATATTTCAGAATGAGGTGATCCGATGGCACAAAAAAGCGAAGAGGACGACAAGGTCCGTCTCGATAAATGGTTGTGGGCCGCGCGTTTTTATAAAACACGTGCCTTGGCCAAAGCCGCGATTGAAAGCGGCAAGGTGCATTGCCGGGGCGAGCGCTGCAAGCCAGGCAAGGAGCCGAGGGTCGGCGATGAGTTTCAGATTCGCACCGGCTTCGAAGAGCGCACGGTGGTGGTCCAGGCGCTGTCGATCGTGCGCCGTGGCGCGCCGGAGGCTCAGGCCCTGTATGCCGAAACCGAGGCCAGCATTGCCAAGCGTGAAGCGGCTGCGGCCATGCGCAAGGCCGGGGCGTTGGGCGTGAGCACCGATGGCAAACCGAGCAAGAAACAGCGCCGGGATCTGTTCAAGTTTCGCGGTAACAGCAACGACGAGTAGTGACGGCCGTCGGGCGCAGACTTGCAATCGCGCACCTGTGTAGCCATATGGGTGTACTCGACAGCGGCAAAGCGAAAACGCCGTTCGTCGAAAACCGAGGTTTGACCTTGCTTGGAACAACCCCGGATTGTTCATAAAATGCCTTTACGGCTGAACTTTGCCCGCCCAAACATGCGGAAATGACGCGATTTTCATTTTTTGTCACCCTTTCAGATACCCAGACCTATGACCAATCTATCGGATAACGACTATACCCAACGCTTCATCTTCGATGACAGCGACACCCGCGGCGAGCTGGTTGGGTTGGAGCGTAGCTATGCCGAAGTCCTCGCCAAACACGCCTATCCGGAGCCGGTCGCGCAACTCTTGGGCGAGCTGATGGCGGCGGCAGCGTTGCTGGTTGGCACCTTGAAGTTCGATGGCTTGCTGATTCTGCAGGCCCGTTCCGAAGGCCCGGTGCCGTTGCTGATGATCGAGTGCTCCAGCGAGCGCGAAATCCGTGGCCTGGCGCGTTACGAAGCCGATCAGATTGCCCCCGACGCGACCCTCGCCGACTTGATGCCCAATGGCGTGCTGGCGCTGACTGTCGACCCGACTCAGGGCCAACGCTACCAAGGCATCGTCGACCTCGACGGCGAAACTCTCTCGGAATGCTTCACTAACTACTTCGTCATGTCTCAGCAGGTCGGCACGCGATTCTGGCTCTACGCCGATGGCCGTCGGGCCCGGGGCCTGTTGCTGCAGCAATTGCCTGCCGACCGTCTGAAAGACGAAGAAGAACGCGCCGCCAGCTGGCAGCACATCACCGCCCTGGCCAGCACCCTGACCGCCGATGAACTGTTGAGCCTGGACAACGAAACCGTGCTCCATCGCCTCTATCATGAAGAACAGGTGCGCCTGTTTGACGTGCAGAACCTGCGCTTCCATTGCAGCTGCTCTCGGGAACGCTCGGGCAATGCGCTGGTCAGTTTGGGTCTGGATGATGCTCAGGCACTGGTCATCGAACACGGTGGCGCCGTCGAGATCGATTGTCAGTTTTGCAACGAACGCTACCTGTTCGACGCCGCCGATATCACTCAATTGTTTGCGGGTGCCGGGGTCGATACGCCGTCAGATACCCGTCACTAAAACGTTTTAGTGCAGGTAAATTCACTGCTTAGCGCCGGAATAACGCCGTTCTGACGGGAGGGCCCTACACTTTTTGGGCTTTTCTGGCATAATCCGGCCCACTTTTTTCGCGGTAGTAGTGCATGACTTTCTACTACAAAACGTTTGGAGCACTCGGCCACTGGCCGACGGGGAACCTCATGACGCAAGCCAATAACGCCGTGTACACCGATCTGAGTGTTGATGATCTGGTTAAAGAAGCCCTGAATCGCGGTGAAGGCGAGCTTGCCGATACCGGCGCGCTGGTTGTTCGCACCGGTCACCGTACCGGCCGTTCGCCAGTCGATCGTTTCATCGTTGAAGAGCCGACCACCCAGGACGCCATCGCCTGGGGCCCGATCAACCGCAAGTTCCCGGCCGACAAGTTCGATGCCCTGTGGGCTCGCGTCGAGGCCTTCAACAACGCGCAAGAGCATTTTGTTTCCCACGTGCATGTAGGTGCTGCCGAAGAGCACTACCTGGCCGTGAAGATGACCACCCAGACTGCCTGGCAGAACCTGTTCGGTCGTTGCCTGTTCATCAACCCGGCCCAGTACAACCCGGCTGGCCGTGAAGAGTGGCAAGTCCTCAACGTCGCCAACTTCGAATGCGTGCCAGAGCGTGACGGCACCAACTCCGACGGCTGCGTGATCCTCAACTTCGCACAGAAGAAAGTGCTGATCGCCGGCATGCGTTACGCCGGTGAAATGAAAAAAGCCATGTTCTCGGTGCAGAACTTCCTGCTGCCGGCCGCTGACGTACTGCCAATGCACTGCGCTGCCAACATCGGTGAAGCAGGCGACGTAACCCTGTTCTTTGGCCTGTCCGGCACCGGTAAAACCACCCTGTCCGCCGACGAAAGCCGTTACCTGATCGGTGACGACGAGCACGGTTGGGGCGAGGGCGTGGTGTTCAACATCGAAGGCGGTTGCTATGCCAAATGCATCGACCTGTCCGAGAAGAACGAGCCGGTCATCTGGAAAGCCATCAAGCACGGCGCAGTCCTGGAAAACGTCGTTATCGATGACGCCAAGCACGCCGACTACGCCGATGTCAGCCTGACCCAGAACAGCCGCGCTGCTTATCCGCTGGAGCACGTTGCCAAGCGTTCCGAGAAGAACCTCGGCGGCGAGCCAAACGCTGTGATCTTCCTGACCTGCGACCTGACCGGCGTCCTGCCGCCAGTCTCGATCCTCAGCGAAGAACAAGCGGCCTACCACTTCCTGTCCGGCTACACCGCACTGGTGGGCTCGACTGAAATGGGTTCCGGCAGCGGCATCAAGTCGACCTTCTCCACCTGCTTCGGCGCACCGTTCTTCCCGCGTCCGGCTGGCGAATACGCTGAACTGCTGATCAAACGCATCCGCGGCTTCGGCTCCAAGGTCTACCTGGTCAACACCGGCTGGACCGGCGGTGGCTACGGCGTCGGCAAACGCTTCAACATCCCGACTACTCGCGGCGTGATCGCAGCGATCCAGAGCGGCGCGTTGATCGGTGCTGAAACTGAGCACCTGGACACCATCAACCTGGACGTGCCGTTGGCTGTGCCGGGCGTTGAGACTGGCCTGTTGAACCCACGTAATACCTGGGCTGACAAGGCTGCTTATGATGAAGCTGCTAAGGCGTTGGCTGGGTTGTTTGTTGAGAACTTTAAAAAGTTTGAAGTGAGCGATGCGATTAAGGCTGCTGGGCCGAAGTTGTAAGAGTTGGTCGCAGTTTGATTGAACAAAAAGCCGCCCTTCGGGGCGGCTTTTTATTAGGGTTTAACACCATCAGCTACGACATATAGATCAGCATTTACTCCCATCGCAGATATCTGTAATCCATGTAGTAAGGTTCTGAGTTGCTCGGGGCCAATTCCAGTTATTTCTTTTTTCGGAGGGTTTTTTGTGTAGTAGTTATTAGCTAAGACGTGAGGTTGAATTATCACGATTAGCAGTTCAGTTTTTGAAGTTATTTTCTTGAGTTCGGCAATGAAGCGTGCGGACGTACCTGTGGGAGTTGTGCTGTTCCAGCAGTTATTCCATATTTTGTGGTTGGAATTGGATGCTCTGCGTTCAATTCGGTTTAACAGTCTTTCATTGTCCATGTCGATTACGTTTTTTATTGCCTGAGCTACAACTACCTCATAAGGTGTTGGAACTGGTTTCCTGTTCTGACTGCTATTTTTTGCACCTTTTACATGAATCAATGCAAGAATTGATTTTTTCCCATCATGATGTAGATATACAAAATCGGCAATTTCTCGACTGTTGTCATCACAATAGAGCCAGGTTTTACCGGCGCTTGATAGTAGCGGTAGCCCCGGAATGTTAAATGCGTTTGTATTGGAAAGCTGTCCGGATGCACTCTTTATGCACCAAGTAAAAAGGCTGTTATCTTTTGGCTTTGACCAGATATCTGAAAAAGTATCGGGTTTTTCTTTTGTTACATCGAATTCACTATGTTTTAGGAAGTCGAACCAAATCCATTTGTCGAAAGTTGAGTTTCTTCTCTTTATAGAACATAGCTGGGCTGCTGCTATTGTATGGTAGCTTTCGTACCAGCACTTCCAGATTTCTGGGTTTTGAGTTAGTGCGTTGACAGCTTTATTAAATGCGCGGAGTGTGTTGGTTGGTGTGTAGTCGAAAATTATTGAGTTTGAAAGTTGTGTGAATTTAGGTGTTACGTTTATTGTGATGGTTTTAGTGTTGTCTCTTGAGAGACTAATTTTCAAGTCGAATTTTTGGTCTGTGTTGCTGGGGGTTTGTGGCTCGAAAATATATAAATTATTGATCTCTCTTATTGTTGATTTAGAGCTCTTTGTGTCCATGCTTTCTTCTTCGGCTATGTCAAAGTCAAACGCATTAGTTACTCCTGCAAAACTCTCCAGTGCGTTCATTAACATAGGGATTGCGGGTTTATAGCCACTACTGGCATAAACTGCTTTGCCGGCATCTATTTTGCTGATTATTGTAAGAATCTCGTTTTGATACTCGCTGAAGTTAGAATTTGGGCCTCGCCAAATTGCTGAGCGTCTTGGAGTGATCCCATATGAGGACGCTCCCTGTGTTTGCGCTCTTGCTGACCGAGCAATAAATGTTTGATCTGCTAAGGGGTCTAGAGCATATTCTAGGCTGTCGCCGTTCAGTAACTTTGCATTGGCCTTTACAGATGTTCTTTTGTGACCACCAGCAGGCCAAAGGGCTTTAATTTGCGCGTCTTGTAAAAATGCTATCTCGAGTATTCGAGGGTTTACGAATGGAGAGGCCTTTAACATTGGGAAATTGGTGGGGTTTGTTCTTATCTCACGTTCTATTATTGTGCGCACCTCGCCATCGGAAAGGTGTATGCAAAGATAATCTCTATAGAAGCTTGCGCAGACCAATACATTAATAATGTCAAGTGTTTGAATGGGGCCAATGTTCCATGTTGCAAGTCTAGATTCTTCAATTACAAATCCAGATGAGAGAAACTCGTGACCTCCCAAAGTTACTGTGTGTGGAGATAAGCTTCTTTTCACTATTCGCTGAGGAAAGTCAGCGGTCGGAGTTGGCGTTTCTAAGGTGGATTTGAGAACTGTTATCGTTTGGTCTCTTATTGCTAATGACGCCGTTGCAGATAACTCTAGGACTATGATGGTGCTATAGGGCGATGTTGTTTGCATCTGCAACTCCTTGAGATTTTGTATTCCTGTATTTGCTTTTTTAGAATGTAAGTCCTACAAGACTAGACGGTGCGCTTCATTTGGCCAGCATTGCGAATTTTATTTTTTCTTGAGCGGAAGTTGTGTGATGTTTTCTATTGGTGACGGCCTGATTTTTTAATTTGTATGACTTGTCTGTATTGATGGCTGGTACTTATGGTATATGGAGTGGGAGAAGATATAGGTTGGGTTTAGTTGGCGTGACTGCAGTCCATATTTTTTAGGAACACAAATCGCCGCCTTCAGCTTTGGAAGTAGTGCCAAGTGGCGTAGTTTATATAGAACAGTCCGTCCGGCGTTAACACCATGCTCACTTATGTGTTGGGCTCGGCCCCCTTTTTGCGGACCAGCAACGCCGACAACGAATGAGTGTTGAGGGGAAAGAGAAGAGGCTCGTTTGCGCTAAGCTTCGATTTTCTGGCGGCTTGCGGTTCCTGCGAGCGGTTCGGTAGAGGGTGTAATTAGTTTTGTGTAAACGGTCATTTGGCAGGAGACTGCCTACCCCAAGGAAATCCAATGACCGAGTCAAAACCCAAGCGCGCCAAACGAATCAAGCCTGATCCTGAGCTGGTCAAACTGGCTGACAGCCTGCTGACCAACTACAAAAAGCCTGAAGACCTCATCGGCGAAAACGGCCTGCTCAAACAGCTGACCAAGATGCTGGTCGAGCGGGCCCTTGAGGCCGAGATGACCGAACACCTGGGGCACGATAAAAGCGCTACGATCACCAACACCGCCGCCAATGCCCGCAACGGCCACAGCGGGAAAACCCTCAAGGGTGATTTTGGCGAACTGCCGCTCGAGATCCCCCGCGATCGGCAAGCGTCCTTCGAGCCACAACTGGTCGCCAAACATCAAACCCGCTGGACAGGCTTCGACGACAAGGTCATTTCCCTCTATGCCCGAGGCTTGAGCGTCAGAGAAATTCAGGCTCACTTGCAGGAAATGTACGGCACAGAAGTCTCTCCCAGCCTGATCTCGGCGATTACCGATGCAGTCAGTGACGAGGTCAAGCTGTGGCAAGCCAGACCGCTGGACGCGCTGTACCCGATCCTTTACCTGGACTGCATTCACGTCAAAGTGCGTGACGCTGGCGCCGTGCGCAATAAGGCGGTTTACCTGGCTATCGGCGTCAACATGGCCGGTCACAAGGAAGTGCTGGGGCTGTGGATCGCTCAAACCGAAGGCGCAAAATTCTGGCTGCAAGTGGTGACCGAACTCAAGAATCGGGGCGTGCAGGACATCTTCATCGCCTGCGTGGACGGCCTCAAAGGTTTCCCTGAGGCGATTGAAGCGGTTTACCCGAAAGCGGTCGTTCAGCTATGCATCGTGCACATGGTGCGCAACAGCTTGAACTTCGTATCATGGAAAAAGCAGCGAGAAGTGGCGGCTGATCTCAAGCTGATTTACACCTCGGCCACCGCCGAGTTAGCGGAGCAACGGCTCTGCGAATTTGAAACCAAATGGGACGCTGAGTACCAGTCGATCAGTTTGTCCTGGCGGCGAAACTGGGCACGGGTCATCCCGTTTTTTGATTATCCAGCCGAAATTCGCAAGGTGATCTACACCACCAACGCCATCGAGTCGATCAACATGAGTCTGCGCAAAGTGATCAAAACGCGTGCGTCGTTTCCGACCGATGAGGCGGTGATGAAGCTGTTTTATCTGGCGCTGAACAACATCAGCAAGAAGTGGACAATGCCGATCAGGGACTGGAAAGCGGCCTTGAATCGCTTCAGTATCCAGTTCGAAGATCGGCTGCTGTCGGTTTAACAGAAATCCCGTTTACACAAAATCTGGGACACCCTCGTTCGGTATCAACGACTCGGTCCCAATCACGCTGTCTTCCCGTCTGGGTTTTTTAGTCCGCGGATTCGATGCTCGGGTTAACTGAGCATCCTGCAGATGACGTCCCATTTCATCGGCAGCACCAACCGTGTTCAAGTCTTGCTCCAGACCCAATACGTGCATCACCGACAGATAAGCCCCCATCGTCACCCCCGTACCACCCGACTCCAGAGAGCGCAATGTCATGACGGACATACCGGCTCGCTCAGCCACTTGTTTAGCTGTCAGCCTTCTACGCAAACGAGCCAGTTTTAGGCGTTCGCCGAGGTCGGCAAGCAATCGTGCAATACGCGGGAGCAGTGGCGCTGTTTTTCTAGCCATACAGCTAATATTCCTTCACTTCTGAGGTAATAACGCCAGAATAATTGCACTTATGAGAGCCGTTTCAGGCGTGGCGTCTGCTCTATTGGTTCTCCAGCTCCCGCGTATCCCACCGTTGCACCTTGATCGCTTGGTAAAGCATGCCAATGGTCAACGGCACCTTCTCGCCACGCCCCTTCGCCCGACGCTTGAGAAACACATCAAACCCTTCCGGCTGAAAATACCGATACGCATCGTAGTCGACGAAATCAATGGCGAACTGTTCCTCCAGCGCTTCCATCAGCTGCCGCGCGTCTGCGCCATCACAGCTCAGGTCGAAGTTGATCGAGGTGGTGAGGCTGATGGTTTTTCGTTCGGGCAGGCCGAGTTCTTCGTGCAGCAACTGCATGAGCAGGTGCATGGCGTGGTCATCGGGGAAGTTGGGGGCGAGGTTCATGGTGCATCTTCCATTAGGGGCATGCCGATGAATCGGCTCGGGCCGGATTTTGCGGCAAGTTTGGAGCGGAATCATTCGCAATAGACGATCAAGAAGGATCGCACGGCAGGATCAGATTAGCCCTACAACCGTACTTTCCAACACTCGGTAACTTCACCGGCCTCGGCATTGAGCCGTGGTTTTATTGGTGACCGAGAGGGGAACGGATGGGCAAGGACACACCGCAAGTGTGGCAGCACTACGATAACGATGGTGGGGGGTTACCGTCGGCTACGGGACATGACCGCTACTGAATTGGCGGAGAGGGAGGCCAGGCAAAACGCCTACGAAGCCATGCTCGCCAGGCAGGACGCATTCGAAAAGAGCCGGGAAGTGGCGTTTCAGAAAAAGCGCCAGTCGCTCACCGGTTGTGTCTTTGCCAAGTCTTGTAAGTTGCCGGATTCAATCATCGACTACACCAGCCCATGGGGGGTTTTACCGACGGATAGCGTTGGTGAGTATGGTGAGCTCACCTTATTGGGAGGTCGTCACGCCGATGGCTCTGGCCGTTTGCCGCTCAAGAAGATCAGCGGTGTTTTGCCAGTAGGCATCGGCTCTTTGGCATTGGGTGGGGCAGCGATTGCTCCGGCAACGACCTCTGTTGCGGGCACTGGCGCCGGAGTCGTCACTGCCGGCGTTGCTGCGGGTGCATTAGTGGGGTTGGTTGCTTTGCTCGCGCCATCGAGTCTGGGTGATGGCGCGCTGTATACCGACAATCAACTCAGATCACTCAAACAAGCGCGAACGCGAGTTCGTCTGCGGGTAGAGGAGCAGGCTGACGGAACGCTCAAAGGCTACGGGTACAACACTCAGAGCCGACGTGATTGGGAGATGATCCCTGTCGTGATGTTTGAAACGCGTGGATCTCAGCAGGTGGCTGACTTTGGCGGCGGGATTGAGTTGATTTGGACTCCTGCAGAAAACCCGGCAGATACGATGGGTATCCCGGCGCTGGAAGCGGCACCGCAAGCTCCCCAAGTCTGGATTTTTCCGCCGACGGAGCAGGCGGACAACATTATCGTCAGCCCGGTTTATCCACCGGAATACCAGGATTTCATTCTGGTGTTTCCGGCGGACTCGGGGGTTCGGCCGCTGTACATCGTATTAAGCATGCCGAGGGATTTCAGCTATCGCCCCGCCCCAGAGGAGTTGCTTGCGTTTCCAGATACCTATCCGGTGCCATCGAAAACCTCTGTGAGGGGGGGCGGAAAGAGAAGAGCGCGTTGGCTGGATTCGAAAGGCCGAATTTATGAGTGGGACTACATGCACGGAACGGTTGAGCAATACACTAGGCAAGGTAAACATCTAGGCGAGTTCAATGCAGAAACTGGCAGGAGACTATCGGACGCGGACCCGGAAAGGAGCACGCAGAAATGAAGCATTCCGTCAGAGCGTTTTATAAAGAAACGGAGCGGCTGGCATTCCGAGTTGGTATTCCCGCAGAGCATTTTGAGCAGCTCAAAGAGCTGATGGAGTGGAGGGAACCAGACGATCCCATCTATGAGTACGAGCTATCGCACGAGCAAATAAACAGCCTGGAGGTACTCATTGGGAAGAAATTCGACAGCCCGGACTATCTGTTTTTTTTGTCTTGCAGCGCGTGAGAAAGTGGGAATTTCCTGTCAGGACGGACGTTGGATTTTGTCTTGTCGGTATTTGGCGAGTGCTTCGTTGCGGGTAGGCAGTGGTCTTTCGAGGTCTGCTGGTGACGTGTCGAAGCCTGCGAGCCGCAAGCTGGCCAAGTAGTTTGAGCGACGCACTTTGTCGTAGTGCGCTTGTTTTTGTTTGAACGTTAATTCGCTCATCGCGGTTGTCTCGGGTTACGAGTGTTCGATCATTGCCACGGGTACGTTCCGCTCTCCAAGAGCCGAACGTGGAGCGTCCGTAGAGGCATTCCCACGCGGAGCGTGGGAACGATCTTCACTCAGCGTCAGGCAGGCGCTTTCCAGCCCATCATGCGTTGCTGGGCGACTTGTAGCAGGTCGCAGCCGTCCTGGGTTAACAGGAAGAGCGCGTGGGTGATGTGGGGGATGTCTTCGATGTCGCCGTGTTTGAAGCAAACGCAGTGCAGGGTTTTGAGGAGATCACTGGAGGCTCGGATTCGCTGGAGGGCGGCTTCGAGGATGTCTTGGGGATTGGCCTCTGTGTCGATGATCAGGGGCGGGGTGTCGGTGAGATTAGTGTTGAGAGGATGTAGCGAATATTTGTAAGCGGATTCCATTTATTCATAGTGAGAATTCTCAAGTGCATCGGGAGAAACCGCCGCCATCGTGACCAAGCGATGGGAGGCGGACTGTGTTCGGGTTGGTCAAACCGGTGAGAACTCACTTTGCCGGTACGCCCGAAGGCGTCCCGAACACAGCCACCATATAGCGTGCAGCACTTGAGGTGCCGCAGCATACAACGGAAGCGAAATGAGTTCTCTATTCGGGTGACCAAGCCCGAGTCGCTGATTTGGCAGCGACAGTCACGACTATAGGTTTGAGTCACCAGGCAGCGATAGGCGACAAGGTGTCTTCGGTTGTAGGAACGGTATGAAGTTTTGATAGGTCGTTGCCTACGGACTTATCCCTTCTGCAATTTGTCTCGTTTGATTGACTTCAGGTGTCTGACTTCTTCATCTGGAATGCTGGGGCGAGGGTCGTCGAGACTGGCTTGTACTTGTGCTCTGAACCATGCGTCGTAGGCCGCTTTGTCGAGTTGTTGAGTGGCGGACATTTCGTTTTTCATCAGGTGGACCGCGTTATCGTTCATCGCGAGCAGGCTCGCTCCCACAGGGGGTTGTGGTTGGGTTGGAATTTGTATTTTTTGCATCAAACGGCTGTGGTTTTCGGCAGGCGTTGCCGGGCGACTTCAAGCAGTTCGTGACCATCCTGGGTCAGCAAGTAAAGTGCGTTGACGATATTGGGAATGTCTTTCACGTCGGCCTGTTTGAAGCACAGGCAATAGAGCGTTTCGAGCAGGTCGCTGGCGGCGCGGATGCGTTGCTGGGCGGCGTCGAGAATCTCGTGAGGATTGGCTTCTGTGTCGATGACCAACACGGGGGTATCGCTGTAGCGGGTTTTGAGCGGGCGATAGCGGTCTGTTAACGGGTGGAACGTGTTCATCGAGGTCAATCCTGTGGGAAGTCGGGCAGTCTCGCCGGCAGGCCGACACAATGTTTTCAGCCGCGACGAAAACTATAGAGGGCCGTGGCGAGGCGTCGCAAGGTGGCGCAAATGGACAGGTTTTGTAGGTTGTTTACCGGCGCTATCGGTCTTTGCCTACGTGCACTCCAACTATTTTTTAAGCTTTTCCCCTGGGGGTCGATATTCCTACGGGCCTGTCAGGCTTAACGCATCAAAGCTCTGTAGGGTGCGCGCCAGAATTTGTAGGACGTTTCGAAGCGTCTGAGTCGACTCTTAAAGGGAATTAGGTATGCAATGGCTACGGATGGCTTCGATTTTATTGTTGTGGGCTGGTGCTTGTCGGATGGCGGGCGCTGCTGACGTCGCTCATTCGCTGGTCCTCGCCAACATGGACCGCAACGGTTGGCCGCAGGCGCTGACCACTCAGGCAGACGTCGACACCGTCTCTCGCGCCGAGGTGTTGATGGTGGGCAAGGCGCTGTTGGCCAGCGAAGCGCTGGATGAGCAGGGTCTGAAACAACGGCTGGGTGTGCAGGATGTGAAACTCAAGTCGGTCAGGCACGTGCGTGACGGGTTGTGGGATCGGTTACTGGTCACCTACCGAAACGCCAGTCAGAACTGTGACGGTGAACCCTTTTGTCCCCGTGTGCGAAGTGTCGCGGATTTGCGTCAGTTGGCGGCGGCGTTCACGGGTGAAATCAGCCCGGCCCATGCGATTTGGGCGAGCAAGAGCCAGGTGTTTCATGAGCAGGCGCTGGATGAACAACTGCGGGTGGCGGTGTTGGTGCCCTGAGTGAGTTCATGATTTTTATGGTGACTTGGCTGGCGTCATCGCGAGCAGGCTCGCTCCCACAGGGTTTCTCGGTCGTGCACAAAATCCAGGTTCGCTGGAGATCAAATGTGGGAGCGAGCCTGCTCGCGAAAGCGATTTGCCGGCCGCCCCATTCCCCACGGTTTGCAGTCTCCCCGAACTATCCGCTGTATCATCCCGTATCGTTTTTGCCCCCGACCTTTTCTCGACTCGCTGCGTTCGCCGGCTAGGCTTTGGGCTTCGCAGCGGTCAACGGAGTGACAGCTTATGCACAACACCCTGGAACAGGTTTTCGGTTATCCACAGTTTCGGCCCGGCCAGGAGGCGGCGGTCAGCGCTGTGTTGGCCGGGCGCTCGGCGGCGGCGATTTTCCCTACCGGTTCGGGCAAGTCTCTTTGTTATCAATTGCCGGCGCTGTTGCTGCCGCACCTGACATTGGTTGTGTCGCCCCTGTTGGCGCTGATGCAGGACCAGTTAGCGTTTTTGCAGCGCCACGGCATTGCGGCGGGCAGTATCGATTCGGCCCAGAGCCGCGATGACGCCAGCGATGTGATGGCCCGCGCAAAGTCCGGGGAGCTGAAGATTTTGATGATTTCCGTGGAGCGTCTGAAGAACGAGCGCTTCCGTAATTTTTTGCAGCAGGTGCCGATCTCGCTGCTGGTGGTGGACGAGGCTCACTGCATCTCTGAATGGGGCCATAACTTCCGCCCCGATTACCTCAAGCTGCCGGACTATCAGCGCCAGTTCAATATCCCTCAGGCTTTGCTGCTGACCGCCACCGCGACACCCAAAGTGATCGCCGACATGGAGGCCAAATTCGCCATCGCCCCCGAGGATGTGGTGACCACCGGTTTCTACCGACCCAACCTCAATCTGTTGGTGGAACCGGTCCGCGGCCAGGACAAGCGCCGACGCCTTGTCGAGTGGATGTGCCAGCGTCCCGGCCAGCCGAGTATCGTCTACGTCACCCTGCAGAAAACCGCCGAGGACATCGCCGAACATCTGGGCCGAAACGGCATCCAGGCCGAGGCCTATCATGCCGGTTTGCCCCATGAACAGCGGGAAGGGATACAGAAACGGTTCATGGGCGGGCAATCCAATTGTATCGTCGCCACCATTGCCTTCGGCATGGGCATCGACAAAAGCGATATCCGCAACGTGGTGCATTTCGATCTGCCTAAATCCATCGAAAACTACAGCCAGGAAATCGGCCGCGCCGGGCGTGACGGGCAGCCATCCGATTGCCTGGTGCTGGCCAACCGCGACAGCCTCAACGTGCTGGAAAATTTCGTCTACGGCGACACGCCGGAACGGGACGGCATTCGTTGCGTGCTCGAGGAGTTACAAGCCGCTGTGCCCGAGGGGCAGTGGGAGTTTCTGCTGGGACCTTTGGCCGATCTGAGCAACATTCGCCAGTTACCGCTCAAGACCTTGCTGGTACAGCTGGAGCTGCGCGCAATAATTGCGCCGCGTTATGCCTATTACGCCGAATACCGCTTCAAGTATTTGCAGGAGCCCGAGGCGTTGCTGGCCCGTTTCGAAGGTGAGCGCAGGGACTTTGTCTCGGCGATCATCCAGACCTCCAGCCGCGCACGGACTTGGGCCACGGTGAATTTCGATGCGCTGTATGAGCAGTATTCCGCCGAGCGCAGTCGGGTAGTCAAGGCGCTGGATTACTTCCAGGAGAAGGGCTGGGTGGAGGTCGAAAGCAAGCAGATGACTGAGGTCTACAGCCTGCTGCAAGCGGACTTTGACTCCCAAACCCTGAGCGCCGAATTGCACGCCTACTTCACCCAACACGAACGCACCGAGATCGCACGGATTCACGCCATGCTCGATCTGTTCGCTACCGACCACTGCCTGGGCTATCGCCTGGCGGAATACTTCGGCGACGAAAACGCACCGAAGCAGTGCGGGCATTGTTCCGTGTGTCACGGTCAGGTAGCACGATTGCCGGCACCGCCGGAATTGCCAGCGCTTGTGGATAAAAATTTCGAGGCGCTGTGTGGTGATTTTATCCACAGGCACGAGCAGCACACGGGCAACGTCCCTTCGGCTGAACGCGTAACAAGATTTCTATGTGGGATCAGTGTGCCGCTGTTTACCAAGCTCAAGGCGCGGGCGATTCCGGGGTTTGCGGCGTTGGAGGATTATCCGTATGGCGACGTGCGGGAGTGGGCTCAAGCGCACCTGCCAAGTTGAAACGCGGCCTCCCACAGAGACCGTTCAAACGTCTTCAGGAGACTCACCGTAAGCATCGGCCAATAGCGCCTGAGCTTGTTGCTCAAGAAAATCGAAGACCTCTTCCTGAATCGATCCTTGGTACTGTTTGCGACGGCCTTTGGACACGATGCCGTTTTGATCCAGGCACTGCATGACTAGCCTGGACAAAAGATTGCCTCGTACGTCGTAGTTTTCGTTTACAACCTTCACGAGAGTATCGAATCGCTGAAGAAAATCGGTTTCCTCTCTCAGCTCCACCTCGAGGGCTCGTTTGGCCATTTCCATCGTGAACTCCACGCAATCGGTGGCATCCCAATAGCGATAGATACTAGGATCGCCGATGAAGTTGAAGTTCATTGTTTCCGCATCGATCCAGCGAACATCCCAAAACTCACGGACTGGCTTTGAGAAAGACTGTAGTGCTTCCAGATAGTGTTGTTCTTCACGCTTCATAGCGACCGAAACAGGTAGCAAGAGGCCGTTTTCGAGAGCACCGCCTCGGCACAGAGCCAGGTGGATCAGGAAGCGCGAAAGACGGCCATTGCCATCCATGAAGGGGTGCAGAAAGACGAAGCCAAAAGACGCGATGCCTGCGGCGACTAATGGGTCGAGTTGCTCTGGCGCTCTGTTGGCAAAGGTCATCAGCTCTTCCATCAACTCACGGCAGAGCTCGGGGTCTGGTGGCACGTAGGTCACACCAGCAGCACCGCGAAATGAATTACTCAGGTGGTTTTGTTCGTGTCGGAATGCTGCTGCACGATCAAAGGGGTTGGAGATCGCGCTGTTCTGCAGCGCGACGAGATAATCTTCCGTAAGCGGCAGGCGCTCATGTGCCTGGCGGAGCAGTTGCACAAATCGTTGCGCTTTCTGCTCACTGGGGGCTTCCTTCTCGATTGCGAACGAGTTTTCAGTTTCGCTCAGATACGCCCAATTGATCGTCCGATCCATCATTTCTTTTGGGAGGGAGCCAATAAAGGCTTTTGATCGACCAAGAATGTCATAGTCGAGCAGGGTCTGAATCTCAGCTGTGCGTTCGACTGTTGCGCAATATCGAAGCGTGCCAAGCCCATTGAAGTCGACTCGCCAGCGCGAGTTTCGGACTGATGGCCCGGTGATGTAATTGTCCGGATCAAATAGAAAAGTAGCGGTGCCGCGTGGGTTATCGGGATAGTCCAGGTGCTGGTCGGTGAAAAATTCCCAGAGGAAGCAAATTTTGCGCAGGTAGGCACTACTGGGAGCTTCGGTGATGGCTTCGACCAATATTTGGCCATCAATGCGGGGGAGTGCCTGAGCCAGAATGGGGAGATTGACGCCCTCATGCTTTAGCGCAAACATGATGTGTGAGAGGTAGTCTTCTTTCGCTGGCGCAACACTCAGCGGAACGGACAACGCACCGCCGATTTTCTCCAGGCGGGTGACTGGCTGGATGAGCGCTGGCCGTTTCACCTCGATAGCTTTTAGATCCAGCGCATCAATCAAATGGGCATAGCCCACGCTGTTTCCCATCGCAGTTCCCCTATCTGGGCAAGATTTTTTTTACCACACCAAGATTTTTTTTAAAATCATCAAATCAGATAAGAAAATTTTAACCTGATTAAAGTTGTTGGCTAGCACCCATTTGGGTCTGGTTCACTCCTCTGTGGTTTCTTTCTGAGTTCGGGTCCCCAGAGCAGGTCGCGGTTGTGGGAATGGGCTTCCCGCAATGAATGGCACATCCATCCCCTGAATGTCGCTCATCACAGGAATAAATTTCAAAAAAGCCCAGCGCCTGACTATGGTGAGGACTGTCTTTGGATCGCTAACAAGAGAACAACCATGAGCCAGACACCGTTCGATATTCAGCGCGCCGCCGTGATCGGCGCGGGCACCATGGGCCGTGGCATTGTCATGTGCCTGGCCAACGCCGGCGTGCCGGTGCAGTGGGTCGACAACGATCCGCAGATGCTTGAGCAGGCGCTGACCAGCGTGGCTGAGACTTACGCCCACAATGTGCGTCAGGGACGGATCGATCAGGCCGAGGCGGATGCGCGTATTGCACGGGTGACGGCGGCTGCCGATTACGCAGCGATCCGCGATGTCGATCTGGTCATCGAAGCGGTCTACGAAAACCTCGAGTTAAAACAGAAAATCTTCCGCGAACTCGACGGCTTGATGAAACCTGAAGCGATTCTGGCGAGCAATACCTCGGCGCTGGACATCGACGCGATTGCTGCTGCTACTCGCCGTCCGCAGCAGGTCCTGGGCCTGCATTTCTTCAGCCCGGCGCACATCATGAAATTGCTGGAGATCGTACACGGTGCCCAGACGCTGCCGGCGGTGCTTGATGCGGCGCTGGAGCTGGGCAAGCGCATGGGCAAGGTCAGCGTGGTGTCGGGCAACTGCCACGGTTTTATCGGCAATCGCATGCTGCATCCGTACGTGCTCGAAGCGCGCAAGATGCTGCTTGAGGGCGCTTTGCCTTATCAAGTAGATGCTGCGCTGCAAGAGTTTGGTTTCGCCATGGGGCCGTTCCGCATGTATGACGTGGTCGGCATCGATCTGGAATGGCGTGCTCGGAAGCTGGCTGGCAAGGGCCAGGATGCGCCGGAGGTTCAAGTGGACAACCGCTTGTGCGAGCTTGGGCGTTTCGGACAGAAGAGTGGCGACGGGTATTACCACTACGAACCGGGCAGTCGTCAGGCTGAACACGATCTGGAGGTCGATGCGCTGGTACTGGAAGTCAGCGAAGGGTTGGGGTTCCAGCGTCGCGAGATCGACCCTGAAGAGGTTCTGGAGCGTTGTTTGCTGGCGCTGGTCAACGAAGGGGCGAAGATTCTTCAGGAAGGTATTGCGACGTCGGCACATGACATCGATCTGGTGTACCTCAATGGCTATGGCTTCCCGGCAGAGAAGGGTGGGCCGATGGCCTGGGCGGATCATCAAGGGTTGGAAGATATTCATCTGCGGTTGTTGCAGCTTGAGACCAAGCAGGGTGATCACTGGGCGCCAGCGCGGTTGATTGGGGAACTGGTGGCAGAGGGTAGAGGCTTTGCTGACGTGTGATTCTATGTGGCGTCTGTGAAGGCCCCTTCGCGAGCAAGCCCGCTCCCACACTGGATCTTCATTGAACACAGATTTCGTGTACGACCAAGATCAACTGTGGGAGCGGCGGTGCGGCGATCCGACTTGCTCGCGAAGAACGATAACGCGGTTTTCGCTTTAGACTCGCTGTTCAACTCCAGGAACCAACACTGATGTCCAACCCGATGCCCCAACGCACCGACTACCCGCACTTCCAGCCCATCACCACCCGCTGGCACGACAACGACGCCTACGGCCACGTCAACAACGTCACTTACTACAGCTTTTTCGACACGGCGGTGAATACCTACCTGATCGAAGTCGGCGGTCTGGATATCCATGACGGCGAGGTGGTGGGTTTCGTGGTGAGTTCGGCCTGCGACTACTTTGCCTCTATCGCCTTCCCGGACCGGATCGAGATCGGCCTGCGGGTCGGCAAGTTGGGCAACAGTTCGGTGCAATACGAGTTGGCGGTGTTCAAGGTAGGAGAAGACGAGGCCTGCGCGGCGGGGCGCTTCGTGCATGTGTTCGTGGATCGGACCACGAATCAACCGGTGGCGATTCCTGCCGGATTGCGCGGGGCATTGGAGCGGCTAGCGGTTTGAGGGGCAAAAAAAATCGCAGCCCGAGGGCTGCGATGTTTTGATCTACCGGTAAACGAGGCGATTAAAACTTCAGTCGTCGTCGTGGTAGCGGTGTTTATGTTTATGCTTGCGATGGCCATAGGCATGGCCACGACCTGGATGGCCGTCACGGTAGTAGCGACGATCGTCACGGTCACGATAGGAACGACGATCATCGTCGCGATCACTCTCTCTGCCCATGTAGTTACCCAGCGCACCACCGGCGCCGCCGCCTGCTGCGGAGCCGATCAGGCTGCCGGTGGTGCCGCCCATGCTGCGGCCGACCACGTTACCGCCTGCTGCGCCCAACGCACCACCAATGGCAGCTTCGCCACGGCTGCGTTTGTCTGCGCCGACTGCGCTACCACCCGCGCCGCCCAAGGCCGCGCCAATGGTTGAACCTGTATTGCCGCCTAACGATTGACCGACGACCGAGCCAAGAACCCCGCCCAATGCGCCGCCCACACCTGCTTCGGTGGTGCCGCCTGCAGAAGCGAAGCCACTGACCAGGCCAAGGGACAACAAGAGAATCGAGGAGAACTTCATAGAGGAACCTCAAGGGGATGACGGCGCGATCCTGAGGCTGTGTTGTGGTGGTGACAACCGAAATCCGACGAGTAACACGACTTGAGCACATTTCTATAAGTTGCTGTTTTTTGGGCGGAACTTAAGTATTTTTCGCCGGTCTTTAGCTACTTCACAAAGGCCGTTTTTATACAAAAACGGCTTTTTTGTGGGCGATTGGAAAGTGCGGATCGGAAGAATGTGTTGAGTGTTCTACCGCCATCGCGAGCAGGCTCGCTCCCACAGTGGATCTCGGTCAAACACAAATGCTGTGTCCACTGAAGATCTAATGTGGGAGCGAGCCTGCTCGCGATGGCGTCAGCTCAGACGCCGCGTTATGCCGACTTGGCCATGATCAACCCAGTCTCACTCGCCGCCTCCAACCGAATCGCCACAAACTTCGACGTCGGCGTATGGCTGCCATCCCCGGTGCTTTCCAGCGGCACCAGCGGGTTCACTTCCGGATAGTAAGCGGCCGCTTGCCCGGCAGGAATATCAAACGCCAGCAGCGTGAAACCTTTCACCCGCCGCTCACGGCCATCATCCCAAATCGAAACGATGTCAGCCTTCTGCCCTGGTTTGAACCCGAGGCGAATGATGTCGGCTTCATTGACGAACAACACATCCCGCTGACCTTTCACCCCGCGATAACGGTCATCAAGACCATAAATCGTGGTGTTGTACTGATCGTGGGAGCGCATCGACTGCATGATCAGGTCCGGCAGCACGCCGGTGGCGCGGGTGCGTTCGTGCACCAGATCTTTGGGCAGCATGTTCGCACGGAAGTTGGCCCGACCCGATGGGGTATTCCAGCGACGTGCGCCGGCGCTGTTACCCAGGTAGAAACCACCCGGGTTCTTGATTTTCTCGTTGAAGTCCCGGAAGCCCGGGATAGTGTCGGCGATCAGGTCGCGGATGCGGCTGTAATCGGCCACCAGCCAGTTCCAGTCCACCGGTTTGCTGCCCAGGGTCGCGGCGGCGATGCCGGCGATGATTGCAGGCTCCGAGCGCATCTGGTTCGACAGCGGTTGCAGCTGACCGTTGGAGGCGTGGACCATGCTGAACGAGTCTTCCACAGTCACCGCTTGGGCGCCTTCGGTCTGGATATCGATGTCGGTTCGGCCCAGGCACGGCAGGATCAGCGCGTCTTTACCGTGGGCCAAATGGCTACGGTTGAGCTTGGTGCTGATCTGCACGGTCAGGTCGCAGTTACTCAAGGCCTGGAAGGTCCGTGGGCTGTCCGGGGTGGCTTGGGCGAAATTGCCGCCCAGGCCGATGAAGACTTTTGAGCGGCCGTCGGCCATGGCGTGAATCGCCTCGACCACGTTGTGGCCGTTTTCACGGGGCACCTTGAATTGGAAGCGCCGTTCCAAAGAATCGAGGAACGCCACCGGCGGACGTTCGTTGATGCCCATCGTCCGGTCGCCCTGCACATTGCTGTGGCCACGCACCGGGCACAGACCGGCACCCGGCCGACCGATGTTGCCGCGCAACAGCATCAGGTTGGCGATTTCCTGGATGGTCGGCACCGAATGACGATGCTGGGTGATGCCCATGGCCCAGCACATGATCACGTTCTTGCCTTTGGCGTACATGCGCGCCGCTTGCTCGATCTCCACCTGAGTCAGCCCGGACTGCTCGACGATCTGTTCCCATGGGGTGTCGTCGATGACGCCCATGTATTCCAGCACGTTGACGGCGTGTTCATTGAGGAAGTCGTGATCGAACACCGCCGGGGCGCCGGTCTTCTGCGCGTCGCGTTCCCATTGCAGCAGGAATTTCGCCATGCCGCGCAGCACCGCCATATCGCCGCCCAGCGCAGGACGGAAGTACGCGGTATTGGTCGGTTTATCGCCGTTGGTGAGCATTTCCAGTGGGTGCTGGGGATGCTGGAAGCGTTCCAGGCCGCGTTCTTTCAGCGGGTTGATGCACACCACCTGAGCGCCGCGTTTCACCGCTTCGCGCAGGGGCTCGAGCATCCTGGGGTGGTTGGTGCCCGGGTTCTGGCCCCAGACAAAAATCGCATCGGCGTGTTCGAAATCACCGAAGGTCACGGTGCCTTTGCCAACGCCGACACTTTGCGCCATGGCCACACCGCTGGCCTCGTGACACATGTTCGAGCAGTCGGGAAAGTTGTTGGTGCCGAAGGCGCGCACGAACAGCTGATAGAGGTACGCCGCTTCGTTGCTGGCGCGCCCCGAGGTGTAGAACTCGGCTTGATCCGGGCTCGACAGGCCCTGCAAATGTTTGCCGATCAGCGCGAAGGCCTCATCCCAGCTGATGGGTTGGTAGCGGTCGGTCTCGGCGTTGTAGCTCATCGGCTCGGTCAGGCGACCCTGATATTCAAGCCAGTAGTCGCTCTGTTCCAACAGCGAGGTGACGCTATGTTTGGCAAAGAATGCAGCGTCGACACGCCGTTTGGTCGCTTCCCAGTTCACCGCTTTGGCGCCGTTCTCACAGAACATCACCATGCCCTTTTCCGGAGAATCGCCCCAGGCGCAACCGGGGCAGTCGAAGCCGCCGTTCTGGTTGGTCTTGAGCATTATGCGCAGGTTTTTCAGCGCGTTATCGCTGGTCAACCAGGCCTGGGCGACGCTGATCAGCGCGCCCCAGCCACCGGCTGGGCCTTTGTAGGGCTTGTAGCGGGGGACGGGTTTCTGGTCGGCTTGACGATGTTGACTCACGCTTGATTCTCCGACGCTGGGCTGTAGACCCGCGGTGCGCTTTTCTGCGGCAGGTGGATGAGATTGAGGTTGTGACGACGGGCCCATTGCACGGCAAGGCCTGTGGGCGACGACAGGCTGACCAGGGTCTGGATGCCGGCGCGTAAAACTTTCTGGATCAATTCGAGACTGCAACGACTGGTGACAATCGCCAGGCCACCGGTAGTCGGGATCTTCTGGCGGATCAACCCGCCGATCAGCTTGTCGAGGGCGTTGTGCCGGCCGATGTCTTCGCGGCCCAGCAGCAATTCGCCGTTGCCGTTCATGAACACCGCTGCATGCACCGCACCGCAATGCTGGCCCAGCGGCTGGAATTCGCCGATGCGCTGGCGCAGGCCGTCCAGCCATTGCGCCGGGGGCAGTGGGGCGCCGGGCAAGACTTTGAGGTCGGGCAGCGCTTGCTCCACCGCTTCCACACCGCAGAGGCCACAACCGCTGGTACCGGCCAGTTGCCGACGCTGCTGCTTGAGGTTCCAGAAGGCACGATTGGCGATGGTCACTTGCGCGTATTGCGCCGAACCTGTGCCACTGAGTTGCAGGTCGTAGATGTCTGAAGCGTCTTCGATGATGCCGCTGCCGAGGCTGAAGCCGACGATGAAGTCCTCAAGATCCGTTGGCGTCACCAACATGACCGCCTGGCTGATGCCGTTATAGGCAATTGCCAACGCGACTTCCTCGGCCAGCGCGGTGCTGGCCGATTCGGTGTATTCAAGGTTGCAGTAGCTGTATGTCTGGCTTGCGGCGGTCGCGGGCGTTTCAACAGCAGGCGCCGCGCGGACAGGGCGCTTGGCGTTCATGGGCATCACCACGGTTTGGTCAGCTTTAAGCCTAGGCGCGTCAACTTGTCGCGTCTAATTGCTATTACTGATCTACCGATAGATGGCGTCGATCAAGAGCCTGTCATTGATTGCTGATAGATCGCGAAACAGGCTTCTGCAAGCGCCGAACGCGGAGCGCTGCGACGCATGATCAGCCCCAGCCGGGCGAGGGTCTGGGCGCTTTCGATGGGCTGCAGGCGCAAGTGATCGGTGAGGTTTTCGAGACCGCCATCCAGCGGCATCACGGCGCAGCACAGGCCGCCGTGTACCGCTTGTAACAATTGGTGGACTGCATCGGTTTGCAGCAACGGTTGAGGGGTCAGGCCACGACTGTGGAAGTTATGGTCGATGGACTGGCGAAAATGCATGCCGCTGGTGAGCATGCCCAGCGGCAGTTCAATCAACGATTTCCAGCTTAAGGGCGCGTCGCCGAAACTGAAGAAACGCTGATCGTAGAGCAAGCCCATGCGGGTTTCGCTGAAGGCCAGGGAATCGAAACGTTCGCCGTCCAGGCGTTCCAGGTAGGACACGCCGAGGTCGAGGCGATTGTTCGCCAGTTGTTCGAGGATCTGTTCGGAACTCAGGGCCGAGAGTTCGAAGCGCAGGTTCGGGTGTTCTGCGTGCAAGCGTTGCATCAGCGGTACCGGGTCGAAACTCGACAGTGGCACCACGCCCAGACGCAACGTACCCACGAGGTTGCCGCGACAGGCTGCCGCTTCGGCCTGTAAACCGTCATAGGCCGCCAGCACCGTACGCGCCCACGCCAGCACGCGCTCGCCCGGCGCGGTAAAACCTTCGAAGCGTTGGCCACGGTTGACCAGCGGCAGGTCGAGCTCTTCTTCGAGGCTGCGCAGGCGCATGGACAAGGTCGGCTGGGTGATGTGACAACGCGCGGCGGCCTGGCCGAAGTGCCGGGTTTCGTCGAGAGCGATGAGGAATTTGAGCTGCTTGATGTCCATCTTCGCTCCAGGGCGCGGGCAAGGTTTTCGATTCTACCGCCTGGGCGGGGTTGGGTCATTGGTCGGCTGGGAGCCGGACTTTGCAAGGCTGGTCTAGTCTTTGGCGTCTGGAACCTAAACCCCAAGGAGCGTGCACCATGAGTATTTTTAGCTTTGTGAAAGAAGCAGGCGAAAAGCTTATTGATCTGCTGACACCTGGCAATGCCAATGCCAGCGAGCAGTTGAAGGAACACATCAGCAAGGTCGGCCTGGGTAATCCGAATGTTCAGGCGACCATCGAGGGCGACAAAGTCATCGTCACCGGTGAAGTGGGAAGCCAGGAAGAGAAGGAAAAAATTCTGTTGGCCGTGGGTAATATCCAAGGTGTCGGTAGCGTGGATGACCAGATTACTGTGACTGGGCCGGTGGCGAAGGCTGCTCGTTTCGTTACCGTGAAAAAGGGCGACACCCTCAGCGCGATTTCCAAGGCTGAATACGGCGACGCGAACAAGTACAACAAAATCTTCGAGGCCAACAAACCAATGCTCTCGCATCCGGACAAGATCTATCCGGGGCAGGTGTTGCGGATTCCTGAATAAGGTTCGAGACCGTGTGATGGCCTTCGCGGGCAAGCCTCGCTCCTACGGATTTGTATCGTGCGCGGAATATGCGCACGACCAGGACCTGTAGGAGCGGCTTGCCCGCGAAGCAGACGACTCGGTCTAAAGCCCGGCAATCAATTCCCGATAATCCCCCACCGCCGCAAACTCGGCCGTGTCCTTCGGCCCTTTGCGGCTGTCCGGCTCGCTCACGGCCAGCAGATGCGCCACGCCAAAATTGCGAGCACTGCGCAGAATCGGCAACGTGTCGTCGATAAACAGACTGCGCGTCGGGTCGAAGCCGATGTCGGCCTGCAAGGCATCCCAGAATTGCGGGTTTTCCTTGGGGAAACCGTAATCGTGAGAGCTGATCAACCGCTCGAAATACGGCGCCAGTTCAATTCGCTCCAGCTTCAATGACAGCGAGTCGCGGTGGGCGTTGGTGATCAGTACCACGCGTTTTCCGGCCTGTTTGATCGCCGCCAGAAAAGTGTCCGCATCCGGGCGCAGGGCGATCAGGTGCGCGGTTTCGAGTTTCAGTTCGCGCACCGACAGCTTCAGCTCGGCGCTCCAGAAGTCCAGGCAGTACCACTGCAACTGGCCGGCATTGCGTTCGAACAGCGGCTGCAACTCCAGCTCCGCCATGGCCCGACTCACCCCGTGCAGCTCGGCATAACGTTGGGGCAGGTGTTCCATCCAGAAATGGTTGTCGTAGTGCAGGTCCAGCAGCGTGCCGTCCATGTCCAGCAAAACGGTATCGATGTCGCGCCAGGGCAGCAGGGACATAAAAAACTTCTCCAGCGGTAAAAAAGATATCCGAGGTAAACAATCAGGATAGGCCGGGTATAGTAACCCGCTTACGCCAAGGAGCCATCTATGCGCCAGAAACCCACCGTACTCGCCCGCGAGATCGTCGCCACCAGCCGTTTGTTCTGTGTCGAAGAGCTGAAGTTGCGCTTTTCCAATGGCGTGGAGCGCACTTACGAGCGTTTGGTCAGCAAAGGCACCGGCCATGGCGCGGTGATGATCGTGGCGATGCTCGACGCGGACCACGCGGTGTTGGTGGAGGAATACTGCGGCGGCACCGATGCTTACGAACTGTCCCTGCCCAAAGGCTTGATCGAGCCGGGCGAAGACGTGTTGGCGGCGGCCGAGCGGGAGCTCATGGAGGAGGCTGGGTATGGCGCGCGGCAGCTTGAACATCTGACCGAGTTGTCGTTGTCACCGGGCTACATGAGCCAGAGGATCCAGGTGGTGCTGGCCACCGACCTGTACGAAGAACGTCTGGAAGGTGACGAGCCCGAGCCGATGGGGGTGGAAAAGATCAACCTGCGTGAGTTGTCAGCCCTGGCGCAAAACCCGCGGTTCACCGAGGGCCGTGCCTTGGCGGCGCTGTATCTGGCCCGTGATCTGCTGACTCAACGTGGGGTGTTTCTGCCATGAAGTTGAATTTCCCCCATCCGTTGATGGCGCCAGTCGTTGAACTGGCTTTGAAGGCTGGCGAGGCGATCCTGCCATTTTGGCGCGTCAACGTTGCGGTCACTGCAAAGTCCGATGATTCCCCCGTTACAGCCGCCGACATGGCCGCTCATCATCTGATTCTGGCCGGGCTGACGGCGCTGGATCCGAGCATTCCGGTGCTGTCCGAAGAGGACGCCAATATTCCCCAGAGCGTGCGCGCTGGCTGGCAGCGCTGGTGGCTAGTCGATCCGTTGGACGGGACCAAGGAGTTTATTTCCGGCAGCGAAGAGTTCACCGTCAACATTGCGCTGATCGAGCAGGGGCGTGTGGTATTTGGCGTGGTGTCGATGCCGACCAGCGGGCGTTTTTATGTCGGCGGTGCCGGGTTGGGTGCCTGGCGTGGCGATAAAGGCGCCGAGCCGTTGCCGATTCAGGTTCGCGAGATTCCGGCTGCGGGTGAAGCGTTCACGGTGGTCGCCAGTCGTCGGCATTCGAGCCCTGAGCAGGAGCGGTTACTCGCAGGGTTGAGCGACAGTCTGGGTGAGTTGCAGCTGGCGAATATCGGCAGCTCGCTGAAATTTTGCCTGCTGGCGGAAGGGGCGGCGGATTGTTATCCGCGGTTGGCGCCGACGTCGCAGTGGGACACGGCGGCTGCGCAAGGTGTATTGGAAGGCGCGGGGGGGGAGGTGCTGGATTTGAGTGGTGAGCCATTCTGCTATCCGGCGCGGGAGTCGTTGCTGAACGAGTTTTTCCTGGCGCTGCCGGCTAAGGCGGCATGGCGAGAGAAGTTGTTGGCTTTGGCTCGGGGTTGAAGATCAAAAAGATTAAAAAGATCAAAAGATCAAAAGATCGCAGCCTCGTTTCACTCGACAGCTCCTACAGAGAAACGCGTCCCCTGTAGGAGCTGTGTAGGAGCTGTCGAGTGAAACGAGGCTGCGATCTTTTGCTTTACCGGTGAAGGACGTACTGCCCGGTAAACTTCACCGCATCCTCTTCACTCCCGGTATTCACGATCCGCGAATGCAGCGTCAACCGCGCTCGTCCATATCGCTCATACATCGCCAAAAACTTCTTCCACACGGCCGCACTCGGTGCCCGACACATCGCCGTCGCGTCCATGGTGACCGGCAGCGGGTAGCTGATCTGCCCTTCCTGAATCACGATGTGCCCGTCCTCAATGCCTGCTTCGTGCAGCCGCAAATGCAACCAGCCCCAGCCGGCCAGCACGGCGCCGCAATACAGACTGCCGCCGAACATGGTGCTCTTGTGATTGACGTTGGCCTCCAGTGGCAGGTGCAGGCGTAATTGTTGGTCGTGCCAGTCGAGCACTTTGAGGCCCATCTTCCGTGTGAGGGGGATGTCGGAATGGAGGATCGATTCCAGGTGACGACTGTCGCGGTTCATTCACGGGCCTTTTGTTTGAGGGGGATGATTTTACGGTAGCTCAATCAAGGTCGTCGGTTTGGCTGCTGGCACCGCTGTCGGCGAAATTGAGGCCATGCTTGCGCAGTTTGTCGTGCAACGTTTTGCGCGGAATGCCGAGCGCTTCGGCGAGGCTGCGCACGGAGCTGTGCGAGCGTGCCAGTTCGGCGGCAATCAGGCTCTTCTCGAAGTTCTCCACTTGCTCGCTCAGACCGCCGCTGACCACTTCAATCGTGCTGCCGACGCCGCCATCCGGCGTGTTGTTGTTGTCCAGCGCCAGTTCCAGGCCCAAGGCAAAACGTTCGGCGGCGTTCTGCAGTTCTCGCACATTGCCTGGCCAGGTGTGGCGTAGCAGCAATGCCCGGTGCCCCGGTTGCAATTCATGGGGCGGCAAGCCGTGGCGGGCGCTGGCTTCATCGGCGAAATGCTGGAACAGCATCAGCGCATCTTCGCCCCGCTCGCGCAGCGGTGGAATGCGCAGCGGCGCGACGTTCAGGCGGTAATACAAGTCGGCACGAAAGCGCCCCTGATCGGCGGATTGACGCAGGTCTTCCTTGGTCGCGGCGATGATGCGGATGTCCAGCGGGATCAGCTGGTTGCCGCCCAAGCGCTCGACGACCCGCTCTTGCAGCAAGCGCAGCAGTTTCACCTGCACATCCAGGCTCATGCTTTCGATTTCATCGAGGAACAACGTACCGCCGTTGGCGAATTCGAACTTGCCGATGCGGCGCTTCTGCGCGCCGGTGAAGGCGCCAGGCTCGTGACCGAACAGCTCGCTTTCCACCACCGACTCGGCCAAGGCTCCGGCGTTGATCGCCACGAACGGGCCGTTACGCCGACTCGACAAATCGTGCAGCGCCCGGGCCACTACTTCTTTCCCCGCACCGGTTTCACCGAGGATCAGCACGTCGGCCTTGGTCGCCGCCAGTGCACCGATCTGCTCGCGCAGGCGCAGCATCGGCGCCGATTGCCCGACGAGTCGAGCGCTCAGTTCGTTGCGATCGCTCAGAGCCAGACGCAGGCTGCGGTTGTCCAGCACCAGCCGGCGCAGGTCCAGGGCACGACGTACGCTGTCGAGCAGGGAGTCGCTGGCGAAAGGTTTTTCCAGAAAGTCATAGGCCCCGGCGCGCATGGCTTGTACCGCCAGCGGCACATCGCCGTGGCCGGTGATCAGCAACACCGGCAGCTCCGGGTCCTGGGCGTGAAGTTCGGTCAGCAGTTCGAGACCGTCCATGCCCGGCATGCGGATGTCGCTGACCACCACCCCCGGCCAGTCACGCTCCAGTTGCCCGGCCAGACCTTTGGCTTCAGCCAGCGGCAGGATTTTCAGGCCGGCCAGGTCCAGGGTCTGGCTCAGGGCCTGACGCAGGTGGGGATCATCGTCAATCAACACGACCTGGATGCGGTTGTCGATGGTCATGCACTTCGGTCCTCGGACGGTTGCAGGCTCACGCCCGGTGCGCCTGCGCGCAGTTTCAGGGTAATCAGGGCGCCACCTTCCTTGTGGTTGGAGAACGACAGTTCACCACCGAAGGCGCGCATCAGGGTGTCGCAGATCGCCAGCCCCAGCCCAAGCCCCTGAGTGCGGGTCTTGGTGGTGTAAAAGGGCTCGCCGGCACGACCCAGCGCTTCCAGGCAGAACCCGGGGCCGTTGTCGCGAATGTACAGATTGACGCCGTCGGCGGTGGACTCGGCACTCAACCACAGTTTACGCGGCGGGCCTTTTTCCGTCAGGGCATCGAGGGCATTGGCAAGCAGGTTGCCGAGTACCTGACGCAAGCGCGTTTCCCCAGCCTCGACCCATAGGGTGGCGGCCGGCAGGTCACGGATCAACTCGACTTCCATGCTGCGCCGACGCTTGGCCAATAACGCCAGCGCGTCGTCCAGTGCCGGTTGCAGGGCCACGCTTTCCGGGGCGTGACGATCACGGCGGGCGAAGGCGCGCAGGTGGGCGATGATCGAGGCCATGCGCCCGGTCAATTCGCTGATCAGCTTGAGGTTGCCGCGGGCATCCTCGGTGCGCTGATGATCGAGCAGTACTTCGGCGTTTTCCGCGTAGCTGCGAATTGCCGCCAGCGGTTGATTGAGTTCATGGCTGATGCTTGCGGACATCGTCCCCAGCGCCGAGAGCTTGCCGGCCTGCACTAGGTCATCCTGCGCGCGCACCAGTTCTTGCTGAGCGTGTTCGCGCTCCAGCACTTCCTGCTTCAGTCGACGGTTGAGGCCTTCGAGGTCGCTGGTCCGTTCGGCGACCCGGCCTTCCAGTTCCTGGCGGGCCTTGCCTTCGAAGGCAATCCGCTCCAGGTAATGGCGCCGGCGTTGCATCATCAGGCCGAGCAGCAGCATCAATACCAGCAGCGTTGCGCCGCCGATGGCCACGACCGTGCGTACCGGGCGGTCGATCAGGGTACGCGGCGCAAGGATTCTGACGCTCCAACCGGTTTCTTCGATCTGACGGGTTTGGGTCAGCCAGGCGTTGGCGTCGAGATTCAACGGTTTGGGATCGCGGGTCGGGTAGGGTTGAATCGCGGTAATGGCCTCGCGCTCTGCGTCGCTCAATGGGCGGGTCGAGCGGAAACGCCACTCGGGCCGCGACGTGAGGATGACCACGCCATTGTGGTCGGTCACCAACAGTTGTTCCGGGGTTTTGCCCCAGAGGCTTTCGGTGTGGTCGAGGTCGACCTTGACCACCAGCACGCCGATGATTTTTTCGCGTTCACGTATCGCTGCCGCAAAGAAGTAACCGCGCTTGGCCGAGGTGGTACCCAGGCCGAAGAAGCGCCCCAAACGCCCGGCCATGGCCTCGCTGAAATAAGGACGGAAAGCGAAATTGCGGCCAACGAAGCTGTCGTGTTTGTCCCAGTTGGAGGCCGCCAGCGTCTTGCCGGTGGTGTCCATCAGGTACATGACTTCGGCGCCGGTCTGGGCACTGATGTTTTTCAGCAGGCGATTGGCATTGCCCTGAATCACGCCCTCGTCGGGCGCGGCCAACGTCGTGCGCAGTGCGGGCAGCTCGCCGAGAATTTGCGGCAACACTTCATACCGATGCAGGGTGCCCAGCAGGTTGGCGACGTAGAGGTCGAGGGTCTGACGGTTCTGGCCAGCCAGTTCGCTGCGGTAGTAACGCTCGGCCAAATGCTCCAGCGGCCACAGCAAGGGCGCCAGGCACAGCGCTAAAAGCGCCAGGCTGCGCCAGCGAGGTCTGCGGGGAAGGGTCGGAGTCATGAGCATCAAGCGCCTGGGGGAACAGATGCATTATGCCTAGGCTTGCGGGCGCAGTCTGCGCACCTGGGATCAAGTGCGCGCTGGCGGTGAAAATTCACACAGCAATTCAGGAAAAGACTTCAGCGTCCTTGAAGAACGCGGCGGACTGATCCTTGGCCGACAGCTTCGGTGCTTCGTCCAGCTGCCAGTCGATGCCCAGGTCCGGATCGTCCCAGCGAATGCTGCGCTCGGCCGACGGGGTGTAGTAGTCGGTGGTTTTGTAGAGGAACTCGGCGAAATCGCTCAACACCACGAAACCATGGGCAAAACCTTCCGGCACCCAGAGTTGGCGATGGTTGTCGGCGGACAGGCGCACCGCCACCCATTTGCCGAAATGCGGCGAGCTGCGGCGAATATCCACCGCCACGTCCAACACCTCACCGGCGGTGACACGTACCAGTTTGCCCTGAGTATTCTCCAGCTGGTAATGCAAGCCGCGCAGAACGCCTTTTTGCGAGCGGGAATGGTTGTCCTGAACGAACTGAGTGTTCAGGCTGGTTGCCTCTTCGAAAGCCTTGGCGTTGAAGCTCTCATAGAAGAAGCCGCGCTCGTCACCAAATACCTTGGGTTCGATGATCAGAACACCGGGCAGGTCGGTGGTGACTACATTCATGGTGTTTCTCCAGCAATAGGGGTGATGGCCGACATTCTTACGCAAAGTGGCGGCGGGTGCGAGGGGGGCAGTGGTTCAGGCGATAAAATCCTTGAAGTGTCGATGTCGCCAAGGAGCCTTCTACTCTTGAGTCAGTAATCCTTTCGATCACGAAAAGATATTTGATAATCGAAACAATCGGGGTCTATCCGATGTTGAAAATGTGGCTGAATCACTGCTATCCATGGTGAGCAGATGTCATAGCCTCCATCAAATATTTCGGGTTCTTTATCCAGGCCAAGAGCGACAAGCAGGCTGTCGTCCTCGCCGAAGTTTGCATATTCATTGGACTCTAATGCTTCGGTTTTTTTGTCGTACCATTCCAGCCTGATTTCTATTCCCACAGGGATGACCTCTAGTTACCTATTTATGCGTCGTTTATTTTTTGGCCCGTCCAGGCGTTCGCCTGTGTAAGGATCGAAGGCGCCAAGGTGGCTAAGATCACTATCCCTGTAAGCCTCCAATTCGGCTTTTTTTGAGTCCCATTCATAAATTGTTCTGCCTTTGGCGTCTTTCCATCTTTCCCGGGGAGTCCGCTGCCGCCTTGTTTCGGAGTTTTCCTTTTTTGTTCTATCAATCCTGGGAATCCAGTTATCTCACTGGTTTTTGGTGCTGGGAAGTAATCGTGATCTGGGTTCCTACGCCCTTTCCATAGCTCGCTAACTACCACGTACAGCGGACGTACCGCTGAATCCGGGGGGAAAACCAGAATGAAGTCCTGATATTCCGGCGGGTAAATCGGGTTAACGAGAATGTCGCGGCTTGCCTCTGTAGGAGGGTAGACCCAGATCGTCGGTGCTTGAGGTGCCGCCTCCAATGAAGGGATGCCGAGAGTCTCGCCAGGGTCTACGGCCGGGGTCCAAATCAACTCCAAGCCTTCACCGAATTCGGCTACCTGCTGGCTGCCTCGGTCTTGAAACTGAATGACCGGAACCCTCTGCCAATCGGCGTTTTTACCAGTGTAAAAGGCGTAACCCTTAAGGGAGCCGTCGGCCTGCTGTTCGATGTTCAGCCGCACACGTGAGTTGGCTTGTTGAGGGAATCAGCTTATGGGCTTGGTTGATTCCCGGACATTCCTGCCGGTCGATACGTTGCGTAGGAAAGTTCATTTGAGCAATCGCTGACGGGAAACCATCCCCAATGCCGACTCCCTGACCGGTATAAGAGGGTTGCGTATCGCCCCAAGCAATGGCGATATAAGCGCCTAATAAAATTTCAGGGGGTCGTTGTATGCCGCTCGCCACGTTGATTCACCGCGCCAGTCTGCCCAGCCCGCAAGTGTCTGCAGCACAAGCGCTAGAGCTGCTGGAAGAGCATTACGGGCTGAACGGGCGGTTGCAGGCCTTGGGCAGCCAGCAGGATCTCAACTTCCGGGTCGACAGTGATCAGGGGCGTTTTGTCCTGAAAATCTGCCGTGGTGATTACTCGGCGCTGGAGCTGCAAGCCCAGCACGCAGGGCTCAAGCATCTGACTGAACATTCCGGCGTGCCGGTGCCTAGAGTGATTTTTGCCAAAAACGGCGCAGACCTGCTCTCTTTGGACGTCGATGGCCAAGCCGTGCATGTGCGCCTGCTCGATTACATCGACGGGCAGTCCTTGACGCACCTCGATCATCTAAGCCAGTCAGTAGTCGCCGGTTTCGGTCGGCTCTGCGGCGAAATGGACTTGGCGCTAGCCGGATTCGATCATCCGGGCCTTGAGCGCACCCTTCAATGGGACGCCCGCCACGCCAACGCGTTGATCGCGCATTTGCTGCCGGTGATCAAGGATGAGCGGCAACGAGCGTTGATTGCTGAAGCGGCCGAACAGGCCGAGCGCCATTTGCAGCCGCTGGTGGATAAGTTGCTGGTGCAGGCGATTCACATGGACATCACCGACGACAACGTGGTCTGGCAGCGGGATTCGCAGCGCCAATGGCAGTTGCAGGGCGTGATCGATTTCGGCGACCTGGTCCGAACCTGGCGGATCACTGATCTGTCGGTGACCTGCGCCGCGCTGCTGCACCATGCCGATGGCGATCCGTTCTGCATTTTGCCGGCGGTTCGGGCTTATCACGCGGTCAATCCGTTGCGGCATGAAGAGTTGCTGGCGCTATGGCCGCTGATCGTCGCCCGCTCGGCGGTGCTGGTGCTGAGTGGCGAGCAACAGGTCAGCATCGATCCGGGCAACGGGTACAGTCGCGACAACCTGACCCATGAGTGGGAAATTTTCCGCGTTGCCACATCGGTGCCGTTGGAGTTGATGGAGGCGGGGATTTTTACCGCTGTCGGGCAAAGCCTGCCGAGCATCGGCAGCGAGGGCTTCGCGCCATTGCTGCCGAGTCTGGTGGGGCGTGAATTTGCATTGATCGATCTGGGCGTGCTCAGTCCGCATTTCGAGGCGGGTAACTGGGAGCAGCAAGGAATCGATCTGCGTTTGTTGACGGAAGCCGCCGCGGCTCACGGTCTGGCAGCCAGTCGATATGGCCAGCATCGTCTGTCCCAAACCCGCCCGGACAGCGCCAGCGAACCGGACACTTTCCCGTTGCACGTTGCACTGCGAGTGCCCGACGGCACGACGGTCGAAGCGCCGTTTGCCGGCGTTATCCATATCGAAGGGGAAAACCTGCTGCAACTGGACGGCCCAGAACTGAGCGTCCGGTTGTGGGGGGTGACTCCGTCGGTGCGCAGTGGCGCAGCACTGGTCAAAGGCCAGGTGCTGGGTTCGGTCAGCGGGCCATTGATCGTGCAGTTGTGTCGAAGCGCTCAGCTCGACGCGCCGTTGTTTTGCACGCCTTCGCGCGCGGCAGCCTGGCAGGCGTTGTGTCCTTCACCTGCCGTGTTGCTGGGCCTGGCCTGCGATGCGGAAGAAGAACTCGACCCGCAAACATTGCTCGCCCGCCGTGACGCGAGTTTCGCTCGCTCCCAAAGACACTATTACTTCGACCCGCCGCGCATCGAGCGTGGCTGGCGCAATCACCTGATCGACATGCAGGGCCGCTCCTACCTCGACATGCTCAATAACGTCGCGGTCCTGGGTCATGGCCATCCGCGCATGGCTGCCGTCGCCAGCCGGCAGTGGTCGTTGCTCAACACCAACTCGCGTTTTCACTACGCGGCGATTGCCGAGTTTTCCGAGCGCTTGCTGAAGCTGGCACCGGACAACATGGACCGCGTATTTCTGGTCAACAGCGGTACCGAGGCTAATGACCTGGCGATTCGTCTGGCCTGGGCCTACAGCGGCGGTCGCGACATGCTCAGCGTGTTGGAGGCTTATCACGGCTGGTCGGTGGCGGCGGATGCGGTCTCGACTTCGATTGCCGACAACCCCAAGGCCTTGAGCAGCCGTCCGGACTGGGTGCATCCGGTGACTGCGCCGAATACCTATCGCGGTGAATTTCGTGGCGTCGACAGCGCACCGGACTACGTGCGCAGCGTTGAGCACAACCTGGCGAAAATTGCCGAACAGAAACGCCAGCTAGCCGGTTTTATCTGCGAGCCGGTGTACGGCAATGCCGGCGGTATCTCGCTGCCGCCGGGCTATTTGAAGCAGGTCTATGCGCTGGTCCGCGCTCAGGGCGGAGTGTGCATCGCCGATGAGGTGCAGGTCGGTTACGGTCGTATGGGTAAATTCTTCTGGGGTTTCGAAGAACAGGGCGTGTTGCCGGACATCATCACCATGGCCAAAGGCATGGGTAACGGCCAGCCGTTGGGCGCAGTCATTACCCGACGGGAAATTGCCGAAGCGCTGGAGGCGGAGGGCTACTTCTTCTCGTCGGCCGGTGGCAGCCCGGTCAGTTGCCAGATCGGCATGGCTGTGCTGGATGTGATGGAAGAAGAAAAACTCTGGGAAAACGCCCAGGTCGTGGGCGGGTATTTCAAGGAGCGTCTTGAAGCATTGATGGACCGGCATCAGTTGGTGGGAGCGGTGCATGGTTCCGGTTTTTATCTGGGCGTGGAGTTGATCCGCAATCGAGAAACTCTGGAGCCCGCGACCGAAGAAACCACGGCGTTGTGCGATCGCCTTCGTGAGTTGGGGATCTTCATGCAGCCGACTGGCGATTATCTGAACATTCTCAAGATCAAACCGCCGATGGTCACCTCGCGTCAGAGCGTGGATTTCTTTGTCGATATGCTGTCGAAGGTTCTCGAAGAAGGGTTGTAAACACATACCTTGTGGGAGCGAGCCTGCTCGCGAAAGCGGTCGAACATGCAGTATTGATGTCGACTGACCCACCGCTATCGCGAGCAGGCTCGCTCCCACAAGGCATCGCGCTAAATTCGATTATTATCTGGTTTAAGTGGGTTATTTTCGGCGGAAGGAATATTTATCGCTTTAAAAGCCGATTTTTATCGGCTATAAAGTCGCCACTGCCCGCGGTGTGGACGAACCACGCCCGGTGCTGCCTCTTTCTGTCATCGGTCGATGCCACCCTCGACCTTCAAGCACTTGCCCAGGAGATGATTCATGAGCCGTATCGTTACCGTCGCCGCTACCCAGATGGCCTGTTCCTGGGACCTTGAAGCCAACATCGAGACCGCTGAGAAGCTGGTCCGTGAGGCCGCGGCGAAAGGCGCGCAAATTATCCTGATCCAGGAGCTGTTCGAGGCGCCGTACTTCTGCCAGAAACCGAACCCTGATTACCTGCAACTGGCCACGACGGTCGAAGCAAACGTGGCCATCAAGCATTTCCAGAAAGTTGCCAAAGAACTGCAAGTTGTGCTGCCAATCAGCTTCTACGAGCTGGCCGGTCGCGCGCGTTTCAACAGCATCGCGATCATCGATGCGGACGGCAGCAACCTCGGGATTTATCGTAAAAGCCACATCCCGGACGGCCCTGGCTACCACGAAAAGTACTACTTCAACCCGGGCGATACCGGCTTCAAAGTCTGGAATACTCGTTACGCGAAAATCGGCGTGGGCATCTGCTGGGATCAGTGGTTCCCTGAGTGCGCCCGCAGCATGGCGCTGCAAGGCGCGGAAATTCTGTTCTACCCGACTGCCATCGGCAGCGAGCCACACGACAAGACCATTTCGTCCCGCGACCACTGGCAACGCGTGCAACAGGGCCATGCCGGCGCCAACCTGATGCCGCTGATCGCCAGCAACCGCATCGGCAACGAAGAGCAGGACGGCTACGACATTACCTTCTACGGCTCGTCGTTCATTGCCAACCAGTTTGGCGAGAAAGTCCAAGAGCTGAATGAAACAGAAGAAGGCATTCTGGTTCACAGTTTCGACCTCGATGGGCTGGAGCACATCCGCAGCGCATGGGGCTCATTCCGTGACCGTCGCCCGAACCTGTACGGCGCGATCAAAACCCTCGACGGTTCCCTGGAGTCCTGAACCATGACCACTTTGAACAGCACCCCTCGCACCGACGGCTTTTACATGCCAGCCGAATGGGCACTACAGACCCAGACCTGGATGGTCTGGCCCGAGCGCCCAGACAACTGGCGCCTGGGCGGCAAACCGGCACAAGCCGCGCATGTGGCGGTGGCCAAGGCCATCGCGCGTTTCGAACCGGTGACCGTGGCGGTTTCCGCCGGCCAGTACGAAAATGCTCGTGCCCGTCTCGATGTGCCGAATATTCGTGTGGTGGAGATGTCCAGCGATGACGCTTGGGTTCGGGATACGGGACCGACGTTCGTCATCAACAACCGCGGCGAAGTCCGTGGTGTGGATTGGGACTTCAATGCCTGGGGCGGTTTCGACGGTGGTCTGTATTCGCCGTGGAACCGTGACTCGCAGGTGGCGGGCAAGATCCTCGAAATCGAGCGCAGCCCGCGCTACCGCACCGAAGGTTTTGTGCTCGAAGGCGGCTCGATCCATGTCGATGGCGAAGGCACCCTGATCACTACCGAAGAGTGCCTGCTCAATCGCAATCGCAACCCGCACATGGACCGTGCGCAAATCGAAGCGGTGCTCAGTGCAAATCTGGCTGTGGATAAAATCATTTGGCTGCCGGACGGTTTGTTCAACGACGAAACCGATGGCCATGTGGATAACTTCTGCTGCTACGTGCGCCCGGGCGAAGTACTGCTGGCCTGGACTGACGATCCCCAGGACCCGAACTACCCGCGCTGCCAGGCGGCAATGAACGTGCTGCAAAACAGCACCGATGCCAAGGGGCGCCCGTTCACAGTGCACAAGATGCCGATTCCGGGGCCGCTGTACGCGACCGAAGAAGAGTGCGCAGGTGTCGATCCGGTAGACGGTACTCAGGAACGCAATCCGACTGTTCGTCTGGCCGGCTCTTACGTGAACTTCTTGATCGTCAACGGCGGCATTATCGCGCCGAGCTTCGACGATCCGCTGGACGGTCCGGCCAAGGAGATCCTGCAGAGTCTGTTTCCGCAGCACGAAGTGATAATGGTGCCTGGCCGCGAACTGTTACTGGGGGGCGGTAACATCCACTGCCTTACCCAACAACAGCCCGCACCGCACAAGGAGTGAGTGGGCTCGTAACAGCTTGAGTTGATTGAAAAATCGATTGAGCAACAGTTAAGCCTCGTCCTTTCTCGGAAAGCCCGCAGCCCATCAGGACTGCGGGCTTTTTTTGTATCACTTGTCGATACTTCGAAGACATTGGCACAGCTCTTGTATCTTCGATGAGGTAACAAGGTGAAGGAGAGAACTTCGATGTTCTGTCATAAACCTTGGATAAGTTAGCCGCTCACAAACCAGGAGAGAGCGCTGAGATGAACGCCGAAATGAATGTGGTGAGCGAGCGGGCATTGCATCCCTTGGCAGTTAATGGCGAATCGCTCCAGCTTTTGGCGCACTGGTTGAAGTCCAATGGAACGCGTCAGATCAGGGAACCTGATCCGCGCCGGATGATGATCGAGCGCTACCCCGCTGGTTTATTCAGCGAGGCGGAACTGGAAGCACTGTGGGATGTGATGGAAGGATAGGAAGAAAAACAACGGATTGATAAAAGCGCTGCCGGGAAGGCGGCGCTTTTTTATGGGCGAAGGTTTTTATGATCACTGGAGATCAAATGTGAAGCGGGTTTGCTCGCGAAAGCGGTATGCCAGTCAACGAAGATGTTGAACATGATGGCCCCTTCGCGAGCAAGCCCGCTCCCACAAGGTTTTGCATTGTTTAGAAGATATAGGTTCCGGTCATGTCGGCCATAATCTGGCGGAAACAGAAGTATTCGACCGATTCATGAAACAGACTGAAAGCCATTCCAGCGTTTTTCCGAAACTGTCTGGGGATTAACCTGCCGGCATTGAGTTTTCCTACTTTGTTGCCGGAGTCTTCCCATGATCCTTCACTACATTTACGACCCATTGTGCGGTTGGTGCTACGGCGCCAAACCATTGGTGCAAGCCGCCCAAGCCGTGTTGCCTGTCATCGCCCACGGTGGCGGCATGATGACCGGCGCCAATCGCCAGACCGTCTCGCCACAACTGCGTAACTATGTGATGCCTCACGACCGACGCATCGCCGAGTACACCGGCCAGCCGTTTGGCGAGGCGTATTTTGAGGGTTTGCTGCGCGATGAGACCGCGGTGTTCGATTCCGCGCCGCCGATTGCCGCTGTGCTGGCAGCCGAGCAGATCGCTGGACGCGGTCTTGAATTGCTGGGGCGTTTGCAGACGGCTCATTACGTGGAAGGTCGACGCATCGCTGATAACGCCGTGCTGCTGGAACTCGCCACACAAATAGGCCTTGAACCTGAGGCCTTTCAACAGGCATTTACTGACGCCGACACAGAGCGCCATATCAATGACAGTCGCGCACTCTTGGCTAATGTTGGCGGTCAGGGTTTCCCTACTTTCGCAATGGAACAAAATGGCCAGTTCACCTTGGTCGACATCGGTCCGTGGCTCGGCAAGCCGCAAGTTTTCGCCCAATGGCTGGGTCAGTCGTTTGTGGCAAAAGAGTCATCATCCGCCTTTCAAGCCTGTGGCCTCGACGACTGCGCCCATTGAATTCACCTGGAGTCACCATGGATAACTTGAGCCTGATCAAAAGCACCTACGAAGGCGCCAACTCTCAGGAGAACGCTCGCAACACCGCCGCGGCGCTGGCCGATGACGCTCGCTGGACAGAGGCCGCGGGTTTCCCATACGCCGGGACCTATGTCGGTTTCGACGCTATTGTCGATAACGTCTTCAAACGTCTGGCCACCGAGTGGGAAGATTTTCAGTTCAAGGTCGAGAACTACGTCGCACAGGGCGACAAGGTGTTTGCCTACGGCAATTACAGCGCAATCTACAAAGCCACCGGCCGCCCGATGAACGCTCGGGTCGGACCCTGGCCAACGGCAAAGTCACGCATTTCGAACAATTCGTCGACAGCCACACCGTGCAATTGGCTATCGCTGACAAGTGATTTCTTAGACGATTTTCGCCTATTTACAGACGATTCATGAAATTGACACCTTATTAAGGGCGCAGATAGGATGCGCCCCAACGCCTGTGGCTAACCGCCATGACTCACAAAACAATAAAAGGCCCGCCGCGAATTCTCGTGGGCGGGCCTTTTTGTTTTTGCGGTGAAAAAAGAGCGCGATAGCGCCGTTTCAGTGGTTCGACACAGCGCGTATCAACCCGTAATAAGGAAAATAACATGTTGAACAAGCGAATCAGCCTGATCGCACTGGGGATGTTGAGCGCCACTCAGGCCATGGCTAACGACCAGGCCGAGTCCAAGGGTTTTGTTGAAGACAGCAGCCTCAAAGTGCTGCTGCGCAACGCCTACATCAATCGTGACTATAAAGACGGTAATCAGGACAAAGCCGAGTGGGGCCAAGCGGCCATCGGTACTTTCTCGTCCGGTTTCACCCAGGGCACCGTCGGTGTGGGTGTGGACGCCTTCGGTCTGTATGCACTGCGTCTGGACGGCGGCAAAGGCCGCAGCGGTGCCCAAGGTATCGACTTCTTCAAACAGGGTGACAGCGGCAACGCAGCTGACGACCTGTCGAAGGGGGGCGCGGCAGTCAAGTTCCGTCTCTCCAGCACCACGCTGACCTATGGTGACCAGATGCCGGCCTTGCCGGTGCTGAACTACGACAACTCGCGCCTGCTGCCGGAAAGCTACACCGGCACCTTGATCACCTCCAAGGAGATCAAAGGTCTGGAGCTGAACGCCGGTCGCTTCACCGCCGAATCGCGAAAAAGTGCTGAAGGCCGTGACAGCGGTGGCTTGAAGTCGATCAACGTGTTGGGCGGTAGCTACCAGTTCACCGAACAGTTCAAGGCTGCGCTGTACGCATCCGACGTCGAAGACGTGCTGAAGAAACAATACGTGAACGCCAACTACGTGTTCCCGATCGACAAGGATCAGTCCCTGACCCTGGACTTCAACGGCTACCGCACCAAGCTGGACGATTCTTACGTCCGCGAAAGCGGTGCTACCGGCGACGACAACAAGATCTGGAGCCTGGCAGCGACCTTCGCCACTGGCCCACACTCGTTCACTCTCGCTCACCAACGCAGCACCGGCGACAGCAACCTGGGCTACGCCTACGGTGGCTATCAGAAGGATCAAGGTCGCGTCGGCGATGGCGGCAACACCATCTATCTGGCCAATTCCTACTGGTCCGACTTTAACGCCGAAGACGAACGCAGCTGGCAGTTGGGCTACGGTCTGGACTTCCGCGCTTTCGGCGTTCCGGGCCTGAGCTACAACTTTGCCTATGTGCGCGGTGACAACATCACCACTTCCACCAGCGAAGGCGGTACCGAGCGTGAGATCTTCAATCAGTTCAAGTACGTCGTGCAAAGTGGCCCGGCCAAAGACCTGAGCGTGAAGGTGCGCAGCTCGATCCTGCGCGTATCGCAGAAGTCCAGCGAGTACAACGTCAGCGGCAACGAACTACGCGTATTCGTGGATTACCCGATCAACATCTTCTGATGATCGGTTGAGTTGTTCAGACTTGATAAAAACCCCGACGGGTTCGGGGTTTTTTTTGGTGCGCCAGGCATGGCGCGTTGCGCGCAAGCGCAACCAGCTGGGCTGTGGTGGCCACGCTGGTGACTTGGAGGTGAAAGTCCTCTACACACCCGGCAAGGGGAAGTGTTAGCCAGAGGCAAGGGTGTCGCGGGTGACTGCGAATCTGAAGGAAGCCCGAGGCAAAATGCTGGCCTGACGAACAGGAAGCGGATAGAGGCGGCGCAGCGGGGTAAGAAGGCCAAAATCTTCAAAGCCCAGTACTTGCACGGAACGCTGTGACGTAGATCCGACAGGCATAAGCAGGAAGGTCGCGCGAATTACCCTGGGAGATCTGCACGTTTGCCACTGTGCTACCGCGCGTCGAGAGGCGACGGGATGAGCGTGCAGAAGTCAGCCGAGGCCGTAGTAAGTGGCAAATAACCCTGCCACCAAGGGCCGAACAGGTTATGCCGCCAGTAGGCGTCAGAGTCTCGTTGAATACCGAAATGCAGAAATTTCTCCCAGAGAAGACTGTTACTCCGAGTCCCGGACAGAATCCGAGGATGACGGCTGATAGCGCAAAGGTATCGACGGCGTCTGTGACGTGGACGAACGCGGAGCCGGACACGCTGATGGCGCGGGTGCTTGCACCCGCCAACCTCAGACGTGCGTATCATCGCGTAGTCAGCAACAAGGGCGCGCCGGGTGCCGATGGCATGACGGTCGACCAGTTGGCGGACTATGTGAAACAGTATTGGCCGACCCTCCAGAAGAGGTTGCTGGCCGGCGAGTACCACCCGCAAGGTGTACGCGCCGTCGACATCCCCAAACCCAAAGGCGGCACCCGGCAGCTGGGTATTCCCAGCGTTGTGGATCGCCTGATCCAACAGGCATTGTTGCAACAGCTCACGCCGATCTTCGACCCGCTGTTCTCGGACTATAGCTACGGTTTTCGTCCGGGCAGAAGCGCCCACCAAGCCATCGAAGTAGCCCGCGCCCATGTGGCGGCAGGGCATCGCTGGTGCGTGGAACTTGATCTTGAGAAGTTCTTTGATCGGGTTAATCACGACATCCTGATGGCTTATCTGGCGCGCCAAATCGAAGACAAGCGGGTGCTCACGCTGATCCGTCGTTACCTCGAAGCGGGATCGATGTCGGGCGGACTCGTCAGCCGTCGGCAGGAAGGGACGCCGCAAGGCGGCCCGCTCTCGCCGTTGCTGTCGAACATCCTGCTCAACGAACTCGACCGCGAGCTGGAACGACGGGGTCATCGCTTTGTGCGCTATGCCGACGATGCGAACATCTATGTGCGCAGCCCTCGTGCTGGCGAACGAGTGATGAGGAGTGTTGAGCGCTTCCTGAATCAGCGCCTGAAACTGACGCTGAACCGGGACAAGAGCCGAGTTGCGAGGTCTTGGAAGTGTGATTACCTGGGTTACGGGATGAGCTGGCATCAGCAACCGAAGCTGAGAGTGGCGACGATGAGTCTAGGTCGTTTGCGCGACCGACTCAGAGGCCTGCTGCGCAAAGCGCGGGGCCACAAGATGGCGAATATCATCGAGCGGATAAACCCCGTGCTGCGCGGTTGGGCGGGCTACTTCAAGCTGAGCCAGAGCAAGCGGCCACTTGAGGAACTGGACGGCTGGGTGCGGCACAAGCTTCGCTGTGTCGTCTGGCGTCAATGGAAGCGGCCCTCTACGAGGGCGCGCAACTTGATACGCTTGGGACTTAATGAGGCGCGGGCGTGTAAATCGGCAGTCAATGGCCGAGGCCCATGGTGGAACTCGGGAGCGCCTCATATGAATCAGGCGCTGCCGAAGAAGCTGTGGGACCGACTCGGGCTGATCTCGATACTGGATACGATAGATCGGCTTAGCCGTGTAACCTGAACCGCCGTATACGGAACCGTATGTACGGTGGTGTGAGAGGACGGCGGATGTAAATCCGCCTCCTACTCGATCGTCCCATGAACGTAGAAAAATCCGAAAAATGGGTGTTTTCGATCGTAAAAAGTCGAATTAAAGCAACTTCATACCGCGTTTCAATCAACGTTTGATATGCCTGAAATTCTTTCTCATGGGCTGCAAATCCTGCACCTACTAGATTAAGCCGCTAAATGCAGCGGAGACCTAGTAATGATCGTTTTGAACAGAGAAGTTGGCGAATCGCTACGGCGCGACAAGTATGTCAACGTCCAGGGAGCCGACTTCAATCTCTTCGGTCATTTTTCCGACTTCGTCAGATTGACCAAAAGTTGGGAAAGCATGGAGCCGGACAGTTATTACGGCCAGGCCGAGGCGGGCATGCGTTTCCGTCGTTACAGCGATTTCGAATACAACCCGGTCACCCGTGACTTGACGCAGCTGGAACACCGCGCCTACGTGCAATCGAAGGCCAACAACAGTTATGTCGGTGGACTGGAGCGACACTTCCAGGACTTCTCCAATGAAGTCATCAACTCGCCGGTGATGCGCAGCCTCATCGATGCGGATTTCGAGGTGTACAAAAACGTATTGCCGCCGGAGTTGCACGATGAGATCTGGCAATGTCAGATCCATCAGATCCGCATCGAGATCAAGCCAGGCAAGCAACTGGAAATCACCCCTGAAGGTATTCACTGCGACGGTTATCCGTTCAGCGGTGTGCATTTCTGGGGCCGCAACAACGTGGATGGGGCGGAGAGCCGTTTGTATTCGGCCCAAGAGGAACAGCTGGCGGCGACGACTTATCTGGAAATCCTCGACACCACCTACTTCCTCGATCGCGACATGCGTCACTACGTGACGCCAGCACGCAACACCCACGCTCACGAAATGGCCTATCGGCAGATTCTGGCTATTTCCTTCTCGCGGCCAGGGACCGCTTTCGACATTGTTCGCTGAACAGCTAGACCCCATGTTGCACATCGCCGAGTGCCCTGCACCGGTGATGCTGCAGCGCGCGACGGCCAAGGATGCCCAGCGCCTGGAACGCTTCTTTCGACAATTCGAAGAAGTGTCGTTCTGTGAATGGCAGGACGCCAAATGCCTGCGCGGTGTGTTGGTGCAAAAAACCACCGCTGCGTTCCTCGCGCTCGATATCCGTGGCGAAGTGGTCGGCGCGGTGTTGGGCGGCATGCTCGGCAGCCGTGGCACCATCAATCACCTGGCGGTGAGCCCGGCCTATCGCAGCCAGGGTGTCGGTCAACGTTTGGTTGAAGCGGCGTCGGCAGACATGAAACGGGTCGGTGTGCTGCGGATGTTCCTGTTCGTCGACGATGCTAACCTTGCCGGCAAACGTTTTTGGAGTGCCCAGGGCTTTTGCGAGCCGCGCGGCGAAACGACCTTTGAGAGGGACCTATGAATGAGACGTCCAGCAGCCAGCCGCTGATGGTCGAGCCCCAGCCCTCGCGCACGTTCGCTGAAGCCAGCCCGGTGATTGCGGGCTACTTCACGGTGTCGTTTGTGTTCGGTTTGATGGCCGTCAATGCCGGATTGCCCGTGTGGCTGCCGGTCGCGATGTGCCTGTTCGTCTACGCCGGTGCCTCGCAGTTCGCCGCCCTGGCGCTGATCTCAAGCGGCGCGTCGCTGACCACCATCATCCTCACCACGTTTCTGATCAACGCGCGGCACATGCTGATGTCGGTCTATATGGCCAAGGCCTTGCAGGCGATGGGGCTCAGTCGTCTCGAGCGCTGGTGTTATGCCGGTGGGCTGACCGATGAATCGTTCGCCTTCCACAGCGTCAAACTGGGCAAGGGCTCGCCGGTCAATGTGCGTTACCTGATCGGCTTCAATCTGTATTGCCACACGTCGTGGGTACTCGGCGGTTTGCTGGGCGCAATCTGCGCGCAGTACGCGGCGCACCTGATCAAGTACCAGCTCGACTATGCGCTGACCGCGATGATGCTCTACGTACTGGTATCGCTGTGCAACACCCGCAATAAACTGATCGCCGCACTGGCCGCGGTCGCCTGCATGGGTGTCCTGAGCCTGATCGGCAATTCACCCTTCAACGTGTTCATCGCCACATTCGTGGGCTGCGGGGTGGGCGTATGCCTGACCAAACGTTCCTGATCCTGGTCGTCGTGCTGATGATGGCCGTGACGTTCCTGCCGCGCGCGTTGCCGCTGCAGGTGAGCACTGACCATTGGCCACCCCTGGTTGCCCGGGCGCTGGAATACCTGCCGGTGGCGATCGTCGCTGCAATCAGCCTCACGCCGCTGTTGATCAAGGATCAACAGGTGCAGCTCGATCGCCCGGAATTTTATGCAGCCATTCCGACGTTGTTATGTGCGTATTTCAGCAAAAACCTCTTTCTCAGCGTAGCGGTTGGAACGGCAGCGTACATCGCGCTCGGATCGTTCATGTAGCGACAGAGCGACCACATCGTTCAATGCCTGGCCCGACAACTCGGGGTTATTGACCGCCAACCGCACTTCGAGAGAGTCCTCGAAACCCGGGAAAATGGTCAGGCCGTTACGCAGGGCCGCCTCACGGGAAACCATACCGAGGCCGTCCATTTGCGTGATCAACGACAGGGTCAGGGTCTCGCTGCAGGAATAGATCATCCGCTTGCCTGACTCGTAATTGCCAAGACCGGCGTCGAGAAAGCGCAAGAAGCTGTGGGAATACGGACAATCGTCGGCTGGCCGAACCTGAAACTTATTGCCGAGCAGCATCAGCGGATCGTTTTCCTGACCGCAATGAGCACCGACCACCTGCACCTGCACATCGGGCAGGGCAATGCTGGGTAACCCCGGCTGTTGCGGCCCGATCAGCACGGCCAGGTCGAAGTCCTCATTCTTCAACTTGCTGAGGTTTTCCATCGACTCGGCGTAGCTGAATTCCAGCTGATAATCAGGAAACACCTCAATGAGGCGTCCGATCATTCGCCGGTTGAAGTCGGCCGCGAGCGTGGTGTTAAGCGCAACCTTGAGCGTGCGCTGCCCGGGCACCTTGAGCGCGGCGACTTTTTCTTCCAGTTGCCGCGTGGCGACCAACACCTTGTCCATGTAGGGCGTGAGCTCCGTGCCCTGCGTTGTCAGAGTCAGCCCCTTGTTGGAGCGACGAAACAACCGAAAACCGAACTGCTCTTCGACCTTGTTCAACTGCGCGGCCAAGGCCTGCACGGTCAAACAGGAATGCTCTGCCGCCGCCGACAATGAGCCGGTCTGCACAATGCGCATGAGGTTACGTAAGGTTCTGCTATCCATTTGGGTAATGCCCTCTAAAGTGGGCTGGCTATTGTTGTGTACCTGACCGCCCCGGTGGGCGTCGGTCGCGTGCTGGCTATGATCCTGCACCTGAGCATGCTTGTCCCGAGTTTAGTAGCGAAATGATTCTGCGTCCGATGGTTGGAGGCTTACACAGGATCGGGGTTTTTGGTGGGGCGTAGGTGATCGGGGTCAGAAAATGGCCTGGATGGGGGATGTGTGGGCGATTTTTGGATATCAGCGAAGCCTTTTCCAAGGCAAAAAAAAGCAGCCTGATCAGGCTGCTTTCATGAATAGGTGCTTGATATTGTGCTCCCTCAAGCAGGGGAGAAGAGGTCTCACCAAGCGCTGATTTCCAAGTCATCAACGGGGTTCCTACGCCGACTATTGCCACCTGGAGGCAGTCGGTTTCGCGCTCTCGATTTAATTGTCTGCCCCTGTAAGGCGGGTGTCAACGAGTGTCTTTGACCGTGTGTCGGCGTCTTTTCGGGCTGCGAAAAAGCTGCGCGAAAGTTCTTTTCGAAGAGGGGGAAGGACGATACGTTTGCGAATTAAAATTTCATATTTGTTCGTATCTGTACTAGTCTGAAATCAAGATATCGCACACCCAAGGAGGCCATCCCATGCCTGCCTCAACCATCGCCCTCAGTCCACAGCAACAACTCGAGACTCCCGAAGCCGGTCGAGTCGCGCTAAAATTTTTCTTCAATCTCATGGAGCGCTGGGGCTGCACCGCCGAGCAACAACGCACGCTCCTGGGCAAAGTCGGCAACACCACTTTCTACAAGTACAAACACCTGCCGCCCAACGTGCGCCTGCCCCACGACACGCTGGAACGCATCTCGTATTTGATGGGTATCCACAAAGCGCTGAGCATCATCTTCAGCAACAGCCGCGAGCGTGCCTACACATGGGTCAGCAGCCCCAACACCGCCGCGCCGTTCAATGGCCAGTCGGCGCTGTCCTACATGCTGGCCGGCCGCGTGGTCGACATCGCTGACGTGCGCCGCTACCTCGACGGAGTGCGCGGTTGATGGCGCCGGAGCTGGCCGATCCGCAGTGGCCGCGGGCTTACCGGATCGTCAACAGCTGCTTCCCGCCGATAGCGTTATTTGAAGACGTGCTCGACCCCGAAGACCTGCCCACCGCCTACGCGCTGGAAGCCCTGACCAACGATCGGCTGATGGAAGAAGCCGGCGTGCTCTCCCGGGTGCGCCCCGAAGACCGCATCTCCGGCCCCGGCTCCACGCCGGTCATGGCCGCGTTCACCCACATCGGCAAAACCAGCCGCTTCACCGACGGCACCTTCGGCGTCTACTACGCCGCCAGCAGCCAGGCCGCCGCCATTGCCGAAACCAGCTATCACCAGGAACGCTTCCTCGACGCGACCAACGAACCGGACCTCGAGTTGACCATGCGCACCTACGTCAACCGGGTCGTCAAACCGCTGCACGACATCCGCCAAAATTATTCTCACTTTCATGACCCGGACCCAACCGCGTACGGCCCATCGCAGGCCTTCGCCCGTCAATTGCGCGAAACATTGTCCTGGGGATTGCTCTACAACAGCGTTCGTTTGCCGGGACATGAGTGTGTTGCCGCGTTTCGGCCGCCGGCTGTGTCCATTCCGAGGCAGGGGAAGCACATTCGGTATGTGTGGAGTGCGAGCAGTCGGAAGATCTCGTTTGTGTTTGAAGTTAGCGAGATGTGAGTTCGACGAAACGCAAAAAGCCCCGATTGATTCGGGGCTTCTTTATGCGCGCGGCTTAGATTTACGTGACGACGTTACTGGTGGTGATTGTTACCCGGTGCGTCGAGTACCTTCACCACATCATCGATAATCGCCTTACTCATTTCCTGTAAATAATGCGATGCCCAAGCGTGCCGGTCGGTGTCGCGAACCATGGCGGCGTCTGAAGCGAGCAGTTTGGCGATGTGGAGCAGATCGGAGGCGTGGGAGAGGGCTTCGACGACCGGAACGCCGGCGTTGATGCGGAACAGCGGTTCATCGGCGTGGAAGGAGAAGTGGGTGAGGCCGATGGTTTTAAGGTCTTTGGGGTTGTTCATTGGGCACCTCCGGTGGTTAGGCGGTGGTGGGCGTGAACCGGTGGAGCAGAAGCGCAAATTGTGGATGAATCGATAGCGGACATTAGCAAAAACTCCTGAATCAAAGTTAGAGCTACCACGTTCGTTCTCAGGCGAATGGGTGGCAGCTATGCGCGGGCTGAGAAACCGGAGATACAGGAATCCGGCAGACCCGAAGGTCTCCCACGCACAGCCGCCATTACACGGAAATGCAGGCGCAAAAAAAACGCCAGAGATCGTGATTTGCGGCGCTTGTGCGCCTGTATCTTACTCGGGTTCTCAGGCCCGGTCGCTGAATTGGCAGCGACGGGTTGAAGGTAGCTTGAGGGGGAAGGATGCGCAATCGTGGCTAGGTGGTGGCGTGGGTTGAACGTTTTAGTGATTTTTATGGCTGGGCAATAATTTTCTCTCCTGCTAACTGGCATCAATCAACGCTCAAGCCTGAGCCAGACTTCCCCACTGCTCGGCCAATTCCCCAATGTGTTGAACGCTTCAATACTGAGTGCGCTCCTATCAGTGTTCTTTTGAGATTTTTCGGGCCGAGCGTTGGTTTTCAGTGCAGACCCTCCACTCATTACACCAGGTAACTAATGATGTTCCCGCCCCCACCTTTATCCCGCTGACCCAACCTCATACATTCATCTCCAACGCCTCCTCATCATTTCGATGAGAAGACCACTGGAGATTTCCCCATGCCTTTCGTAAGCGTACGCATCACCCGCGATGGCGTTACTTCAGAGCAAAAAGCTCAGGTTATCGCCGAAATCACTGAAACCCTGGAACGCGTCCTCAACAAACGCCCGGACCTGACCCACATCGTGATCGAAGAAGTTGACACCGATAACTGGGGCTATGCCGGGATGACCACCACCCAATACCGAAAACAACTGGCTGAGTCGGAAGGGCAGTCATGACTACGTCCGTCACCATCGATTTCGTCTCAGATGTGGTGTGCCCATGGTGCGCCTTGGGCGCGACGGCGCTGGAGCAAGCGATCGAGAACGTGGCCGGTGAAGTCTCCGTCGAGCTGACCTTCAAGCCCTTTGAGTTGAACCCGGACATGCCCGCGGAAGGCGAAAACGCGGTCGAACACTTGATGCGCAAGTACGGACGCACCGCCGAGGAAGTTGCCGCTGGCAAAGCGATGCAGATCGCTCGTGGTGAGGCCATCGGGTTCAAGTTCGATCTGGAGAAGCGCAGCCATTTCTACAACACGTTTGATGCTCACCGTTTGTTGTTCTGGGCGTCGCAGGAAGGGCGGCAGATCGTACTCAAACGAGCGTTGCTGCGCGCTTACTTCGCCGACGGCCAGAACCCGAGCGATCACGAGACGCTGGTGCGTTTGACGGCTGAGGCAGGACTGGATGCGGAGCGTGCAGGCGAGGTACTGGCGTCCGGAGCATTCGCCAAAGAGGTGCATGAGCTTGAAGCGTTTTACCGCGAGCGCGGCATCAATTCGGTACCGGCCGTGATGCTTAACGGTCGTCACCTGGTGTCGGGTTCGCAATCGGTCGAGTACTACGAACAGATGCTGAGGCAAATGGCGCAGGCCCCCGCCGAAGCGTGATTGATCACTTTCCAAACCATCATTTATTAGTAGAGGTTCATCATGAGTAATTCGAAAAAAGTCATCGTTATTACTGGCGCCTCCCAAGGTCTCGGCGCAGGCATGGTCAAGGCCTTCCGTGATCTCGATTACCGGGTTGTCGCCACTTCGCGTTCGATCCAGCCATCCACCGACCCGGACATCCATACCGTTGCCGGCGACATCGGCGACCCGGCGATCGCCCAGCGAGTCATTCGTGAAACGATCGAACGTTTCGGCCGTATCGATACCCTGGTCAACAACGCCGGGATCTTCGTAGCCAAGCCGTTCACCGATTACACCCACGAAGACTACGCCGCGGTGCTGTCGGTGAACCTGAATGGTTTTTTCTACATCACCCAACTCGCGATCACCGAGATGGAAAAACAGGGCAGCGGCCACGTCGTCAACATCACCACCAGCCTGGTGGACCACGCCATCGACGGCGTACCGTCGGTACTGGCCTCATTGACCAAGGGTGGCCTGAACGCTGCAACCAAATCCCTGGCCATCGAGTATGCCAAGCGCGGAATTCGGGTGAACGCGGTTTCCCCAGGCATCATCAAAACGCCGATGCATAGTGAGGAAACTCACGAAGCACTGGGGAATTTGCACCCGGTTGGGCACATGGGGGAGATCAGCGATATTGCTCAGGCTGTGGTGTATCTGGACAGCGCCAACTTTGTCACCGGCGAGATCTTGCATGTTGATGGTGGGCAGAGTGCGGGGCACTGAGACCTGGTTTTCCAAAGCCCAGAAACAACAAAGCCCTCGCATTTCTGCGAGGGCTTTGTTTTGTATGGTGCGGCACCAGGAGTCGAATAATTTCATAAGCTAATGAATTAGCTGATTAATTAATACTTAAAGACCTGTGCGACTCTACCTCTAAAACTACCTCAAGGTCCTCGTACGCCTGAGGATCTTGCTTGACGTGACTAACGGCGAAGGGCCGGAGTTGCCCCCACAGCGGCCGGTCATTCGTCTATGAAAGTGAGGCCGTTGATGTGTCAACGGTCAACCACGTTAGAGTTAGAGTAGGTCCATGGTGGCCATGGAATCAGCCATGCGGTAGCCCATCGCTTTGTAACCCGCCTGGCGCTTATCCCACATCCTCAGTAGCGCGACATTACCCTCGTCAACGAAGTCGATCACTCTCACGTCGGCCTTTTCGGCATGCGATCGATGCAATCGTCCCGCATATTGCTGAAGGATACCCTTCCATGAGATGGGCATTGCCAGCACCAGCGTGTCCAACGGCGGATGATCGAAGCCTTCACCTACTAGTTTTCCTGTTGCCAACAGCACTCGTGGAGCATCAGGGGGAAGGGACTCAAGCTCATGCATACGGGAAATCCGCTGTTTCTTAGGCACTCGCCCATGAAGCGTGAAAAGGTTATGCACGCGCTGCTTCAATTCTAATTCAAGGGCATCCACATGTTCCGTCCGCTCCGTTAACACTAGAATTTTTCTACCCTCGTTGTACGCCAGCTCAATCTCCGAGACGATTTTGGCTGTCCGCTCAGAGTCGTCGGCTAGACGCCGAAAAACGTCCTGAATCCCAAAGCCGTCGGGGACCACTATTGGTTTGGGCAGCAATCGAGGCACGACAGAGAGGTCATGGGGCGCACTCGCTGGTCGAGCAGCAGTATGTCGGATCGGTCCGCACTGCATGAAAATAATGGGCTGCTGCCCATCTCGGCGCACTGGGGTTGCTGTGAGTCCCAGTACGTACCGCGCGGTCGCGCTCCTCAGTAGTGCCTCGAATGACACTGCTGATAGGTGATGACACTCATCAACGATGATCTGGCCATAGTTTTTTACCTGATCGCTGATCTCGCCTTTTCGCGATAACGACTGCATTACGGCAATGTCGATGATGCCTGTAAGCTTCGCTTTTCCGCCCCCAAGAGTACCAACGACACCATTCCCGACTCCCAAGAACGCCTGCAAGCGCTCTTGCCACTGCCTTAACAGCTCCGTCCGATGCACAAGCACCAACGTGTTAATGCCACGTGCGGCAATCAACGCAGCAGCACTCACCGTTTTACCGAAAGCTGTCGGTGCGCAGAGGATACCGGTGTCATGACTTAGCATTGCGCTGACAGCAGCCTCTTGGTCAGAACGCAGGGTCCCGAGAAAGCTCACGTCGATGAGGTCGCCCGCGAAGCGTTCGTCTTTAAGAATAGGGGTAACCCCGTTTTCCTCTAAAAGCTCCAGCGCAGCATCCAAACAGCCACGTGGTAACGCAATATGTTTGGGGAAGTTCTGGGCACAGCCGATAATCCTTGGCTTGTTCCACACTGACATGCGCATGGCCTGAGCTTTGTAGAACTCAGGATTTTGAAAGGCAGCGAGCCGGACAAGCTGGTTTGCCAATGGCTGTGGCAATTCCGACTTTTCAAAGTAAATTAAGTTAGCCAGCGTGATGTTGACAGCAGCAGGCAACGGGCATGTCAATTTACGTGATCTCGATTCACGATCTTTCCAAGGTTCTGCATCACCTTCGTCATCGACATAGGCGACCCCTAGAGGGTCCCGATTACCCATCGCCTGGATAATAACGGGCTGGATATCTTCTGGACTCATGCGCTGAATCGATGCCAGGAAGGCCCATTGATCAGGATGAGGCTCAAGCGAGTCGTCTACAAAAACGCTATTGTTTTGGGCCCTGGCCCGCTTTTGTAAAGGGAGTGCGATGAGATTTCCAAAGCCGCCTTTGGGCATATAGTCCTGGTTTGGAAACAGTCGATCATAGGAGCTGAGCGCCAACTGCCGGGTGCGCTCACAGGCATGACTGATGATTGCGGCACCGAGGCGGCGCGCATCGCAGGCAGGAACATTACGCTCAAAGAAAATCCAGCCATGAGCCCCTTGGCCTGAGCGCGATATTTCCAGCGCCACCGGGACGTTCAGCTCATGGCATGACTGCACAAAAGCTATGGAATCATCACGCCATTCGGCCTCATCGAAATCGACCGCCAAAAAATAACAAGTGTCATCAGAGAGTAGGGGGTAGATACCAACGACCACTTCGCCCGCCAGATGGCGATAGACCACCTCATCGGTCAGCGGAAGCAGCTGGCGGTTACCGCAGTCGCCACATTTAATTCGGGGCTTCTCACAAACGCCAGGCCTCCATTCGTTTGCGCAAGCGGGTGCGTATCCTGATTTGCCTGCCTTGCTTTCCCAGCGGATGGGATAAACGTCCGTCCTGCCACGAAACAAGCTTCGGAATAGGGCAAGCTTTCCTACAGTATCGAGTTGCTGTGATTGCTCTGCTTGGACAATCGCTATCTTGACTAGCTCAGCAGGCGGGCGCCATTCGATGCCATGAGCATCCAGCAAGGCAACCAATCTTGCATTCTCAGCCCTTAGCTTCGCCACCAGACTAGTGTCTATCACCGCCTTCAGCCTCTACGTCTCAGGTGAAGCCTGTAGCCTCGAGCTACAACCCTCAGTCCATCAGTAAAACATAGAGGTTATCAAACAACAGAGGTTAGGTTCAGGGGCTCAAGAGGTCCGCCCTAGTCCCAATCAAATCGTTGGCTGGCTCAATCTGCCGGTGAGGGATACAGAGCGCGCAGTTGCTGGCATTCGACTAGCGTGGAAAGTTCCAGGATTTTCCTAGGCGCAGAGTGATCAGGTTTGTAGTCAGCAGGTAGTAGTAGCGCGTCGATTTCGAGTTTGAGTTCATGTGGTGGTTCAAAAACCAAACGAGATGTTTTCTTTGCCATGTCCATGGATTATCTCGGTTCCAGCGTTCAGAAATGGCTGCTTGAATAGTCTTGGCCTGGCGGATGTGACGTTCGCGTGTGGCATGTGCTCCAGTCAGCACCCCGGCCAAGAAGATCTCCATATCGAATGGTTTATTCATACCCGACCACCGATATACGCCGATACCACGTCGATTCGACCGTGTCCCATCTCATAGCTGATTTGTAAGCGTGCCTCTCGATCAAGGCGTGGATCGAGACGCCTGCACCTGCCACCGTTGATGGGCGCTAGGTGATGGGTGATTCATAGCGTTCGCACGTATAAGCCGCGCGCAGTTCGTGGAAGCCTTTGAGGTTGTGCGTATGGAGGATATCTCGGGCGGGGCGGACGATTTCCCGTTGGAAATCGAAGTAGCTCTCGTTCGGTGCCAGCAGGTTGCGGCTACCGTCGGGAGAGACCTGTTCGGCGTACCTGAGCGCTTCGCGAATATGGTCATCCACCGTGATCCAACGAGGCGCGGTTGCGCCGCCGCGGCCACCTTTGGTGCCGTCTTGGATGTTGATCTTGTCGTAGTGTTCGGCTTCTCTTTGCAGGCGCGGAAGGTCGGCCAAGATGGCCTCGCGCAAGCGCATGCCGGTGGCTCGCGCCAACTGGGCGATGGCCGCCGCGCGCGGCATTTGGTGTTCGCAGAGCACGTCGACGATCCGCTTCACGTGTTCGCGGTCTTGGCCTTGCGGCACCGAGCGACGAACACTGTTCCGCCGCATTCCCAGCGTTTTGCTCGGACTCGGCACCTCCACAAATTGATCACCGCGAAGCGCGGCCATGGTCCGGTTGACGCTGGACAACCGGTTTTGCGCTGTGGCGATGGCTAGCTCCCCCAACTCAACTTTTTGACGCAAGTGCTCGGCGTAGTCCAGCAAAGTCTGGCGATCAATCCGCCGCGCATCGTTAAACCCTGGTCCATCCTCCGAACGACACCAGCGTACAAACGCCTGCCATCGATCACTGTGAGCTTTTACCGTGCCGTAATGCCCGCCGCCAAATAGGTCGAGCAACGCCTGCGGTCCGGCATAACTCAGCTGCCGGCCATATCCAAAATTACGCCAGTCGCGTCTACCTACTAGCGCCATGATCAAATTCCTCTCGAAGCCAAAACGTTGAAGCTTTTCCCCACGTCATCCCGCCAAGAATGTTGAGTGTTATCAGGGATCAAGGCCCCTGCGACCTGTGAGGGTTGTCCACTAACGCGGGACTTGCGGCTCCTTACGACCGGGAGCTTGGGCATCTCATGATCTGGCCTCCTGAACACTTCCGAGGAAGTGGGCGGGTGGAGGCTGTACTGGCTGACGAGACCGGCGCCGCGAGATCCTGAGTCGGGTGAAGGCAGTGAGGCGATGACAGGAGCATGCCTGACTGTCAGTCAGGTGCAGTCCATTCCTTGGGCTGCGGCACCATCATCTGCGTCGCTGTTGTTGGTGACTTCGGTGTTTGTCACGCCGATTGTCACGAGGGGAAATGCCGCAATGCCTTGTACGAGTTGGGCTGCAGCAGCGGTAGGAGCGCCCGTCTCTTTCCGGAAGAAAGAGACGGGCGCAGGTTGGCGCAAGAAAATGGCCAAGCGGATAGGTTGCTGCAGGGCAGCTATGAAAGAGTATGAGTTGCCGCGGTGGGCACACTGATAAAAGTAGGCATCCATCACATCGCTGTGACCGTGCGAGCCGCCGGACGCTAATCGCACTTTGGGTGAACCACCACGGTGTGGCGTAGCCTTAAAGGTTCTGGCTACCTGGGTTGCTGTCAACGACAGCGCTTTACCCGATCTTTTCTACGCCTGTGGATAATTTGGGTCAAGGCTCGAATTTTCGGGAGTTCTGCGGCTGTGGATGAAATTATCCACCGGTGGAAATCAGTGGTTTTCCACAGACAGTTGCGTGGGCTTTAAATTTTTTAAGTGAGGTCCATCCAAGCAGGGCGGCTTTGCAGCCCTGTTTGGATGGACCCGCGTGGACAAACGGATCATCGAGATTTCGAGAACGTACGCTTACTTTGCTGCGCCGCGATTGGCTTTTGGCCGTGTGACGTTCTTGCAAAGTCGTGAGGAGTGACATCCTCCTGCTGATTGGTGACTGCGCATCGGCTCCACCAGTTCATGATAAGTCTCCGCTCGTCGAGTTGCGTGCGACTATGGAAGACTGAGTACAATCCCCACACGAATGTTTTTTCTTCGACCTTTTGCAGCTACGTGAAGCAGGCTGATCATTTAGGAAGTCTTTGATGTCACTCAATCCCCACACTCTTGAAGACCTGCCCTCGCTGGTTGAATCTGTCGAGCTCGAATGCAAGCTCGCTCAGGGGCAGGATGGGAAGGGAGAGTTGCCTAAGGATTTCTGGTTAACCTACTCCGCTTTTGCTAACACTCAGGGTGGGGTAGTACTGCTTGGCGTGCGCGAGAAGGATGGGCAGTTCAGCGTCGCAGGCCTATCAAATATCGAGAAAGTACGTACTGACCTGTTCAATACCCTCAACAATCCGGCCAAGGTCAGTGTCAATCTGCTGACTGACCGGGAGGTGGTCGTCAGAGAGCTGGAGGGCAAGCAGGTACTTGAAGTGAAAATCCCGGCGGCTTCGCGTAAGCAGAAGCCGGTATTTCTCAATGGTCAGCCGTTAGGTAACACTTATCGTCGATTACATGAGGGTGATCGGCGTTGCTCTGAGGAAGATGTTCGCCGCATGTTCGCAGAGCAAGTGGAGGACTGTCGGGACGAGCGGATTTTGCCGAATTACGACTTCGCGGACATTGATCCGGACAGTCTGCGTATCTACCGCCAGATGCTTAGCGACATAAAACCAGGCCATCCAGCGCTGGAGCACCAAGGGATTGAGTTTCTCCGACAGATAGGAGGTTGGCGTAAGGACCGCGCGAACGGAGTCGAAGGGCTGACTCTGGCAGGTTTACTCATGTTCGGACGCTGGCTTTCGATCCAAGAGAGTGTGCCGCATTACTTTGTGGACTATCAGGAGCGGCCGTACGCCAAAACAGAACTACGTTGGGTGGATAGGCTCGTCCCCGATGGAACCTGGTCAGGAAATCTGTTTGATTTCTACCGGCGGGTTTATCGCAAGTTGGTTGAGGACTTAAAGGTACCGTTCGTTCTCAAAGGTGATCAGCGCCAGGATGACACACCGGTACATGAAGCTCTGCGCGAGGCTTTGGTTAATACCTTGGTCCATGCCGACTATACCGGGCGGGTTTCTGTTTTAGTCGTGAAGCGTCCTGACTTGTTTGGCTTTCGCAATCCTGGCGGCTTACGTTTACCCCTTGAGCAGGTGTTGCAAGGTGGTACCAGCGATTGCCGGAACAGGCTAATGCACCAAATGTTTCTTCTTATCGGCCTTGGCGAGCGTGGTGGTTCTGGGGTTCCAAAAATCTACAGCGGGTGGCGCAGCCAGCATTGGCGACCGCCAGCCCTTTATGAAAAGCCCGAGCCCGAGCAAACCCTTCTTGAGCTTCGCATGTTGGACTTGCTTCCTGAAGGGGTGGTGGAACAGTTACGAGGGCGATTTGGAGTTCGTTTCGAGAGCTTGGAACATACTGCCAGGTTGATTTTGGCCACGGCCGCGATTGAGCGAGTGGTCAGCCATAATCGTCTCCTTGAGATTTGCGATACTCATGCTCATGACTTGAGCCAGCTGCTTGCGCGGTTGGTGCGCGAGAGATTCCTTGTGCCCGACGGGCGCTCGCGGGGCATGATTTATCACCTGCCGGGTGAGCAACTGCCTACGCCGGAGCAAGTGTTCGCAGGTCCGCTGCAGAGCTCCGAACATTACGCCGGCAGCTCCGAACATAACGGGGCTAGCTCCGAACATAACGCAGGCAGCTCCGAACATAAGGTCGAGCTGGATATGCAGCGAAACGGTGATGGCTGCTTGTTGAGCGATCATATTGACGCGCCGCTGATCGATGCTTTGGACAGGCTTGACGCAGGGTTTCGAGAAAAGCTCGAAATACTGGCTGAGGAGCCGCGCAATCGAGAGCGCATGCAAAAGGATCGTATGCAACAGGTGATTATCACCCTTTGCAAGGAGCACTATCTGACGCTCAACGTTTTGGCTAATTTGTTAAAGCGCAGTCCAGATGCCCTCCGCCAGCAGTACCTGAATGGAATGGTGAAAAGCAGGCAGATTCAGTTGGCATTTCCGTCCAAGCCGACTCATGAAAGGCAGGCGTACAAAGCGCACATTGGTGGACAGGATGAGGAGTAGCCTACTCCCTCAGCTGCTTTTCGCCTTGAGCCGCGTGACGTTCGCTCCGGTCTGGTTCGCGAATTCGTGGGGAGTGACATGCTCCTGTCGGTTGGCCTCCAGATACCGGCTCCACCAGTTCATGATCAGCCTGCGCTCCTCGATGAACTCTGCCTTGTGGATGTAAGCGGCGCGAACGTTGTTGCGTTCCTTGTGGCTCATCTGCCGTTCAATAGCTGTCTCCGACCACAATCCTGACTCGATCAGTGCGCTGCAGGCCATCGAACGAAACCCATGCCCGCAGATATCGGTTTTGGTGTCGTATCCCATCGTCCGTAGCGCGTTGTTCACGGTATTTTCGGACATGGGCTTCCAGGGTTTGGCGTCACCTGCGAAGACCAATGCGAATTTACCTGTGAGCGCATGGATTTGTTCGAGTAGCGTCACTGCTTGCGGCGATAAGGGTACAAGATGGATATCCCCTGCCATCTTCGTACCCCTTGTGGAAAAGGGTACTCCCTCCAACGCTGGCCGAGTGTCTGGGATTTCCCAGGCGCCGCGCTTGAGGTCGAACTCGCTCCAGCGTGCGAAACGCAGCTCGCTGGATCGTACAAACACATGCAGCGACAGCATCACCGTCAGACGGGTAAGTGCCCGGCCTTTATAGGTGTCGATCCGCTCCTGCAGTTCCGGCAGTCGCGATAAGGGTAGAGCGGGGCGATGAACCACCCGCGGGGCTTTGATCGAGCCTTCGAGGTCGTAAGCAGGGTTTGCGGTGATAAGCCGGAGGCGTTTTGCCTCGCGCATTATGCTCTGCAGGTAGTTTTGTACCCTTAAAGCAACGTCTATCGTTCCGTGCTTCTTAATCGCTTCCAAGGGCTGCATGAGGTCATGGGTGTCGAGGTCGACAATGGCGCGGGCGCCGATCAGCGGGAACACGTGGGTTTTGAGGCGGCTCATCACAGTCTTGGAGTGGCCTGGTGCCCACTTGGCCGACATTTCCGTGTGCCAGTCCAGCGCAACGGTTTCAAAGGATCTGCCTTTGATCAGAGAGTCCGCCTTGGCTTGGTGCTTGGTCTCTATGGGATCAATGCCGTCCGCCAGCATTCGCTTCACTGCCAAGCGCTTGCGGCGCGCATCGGCGAGGCAATTACGGGGTAGTTGCCGAACGAGGTCAGGCCTTCCCGTCCGTCAGGTTTGACGTAGCGGAGCCGCCAGCCTTTGCGGCCATTGGGTTGGACTAGAAGGTAGAGGCCGTCGCCGTCGAAAAGCTTGTAGGCGCGGTCGGTGGGCTTGGCTGAGCGGCAAGCCGAATCAGAGAGTGGAGCAGTGGTGCGCGACATAAGGGTACTCCCTTTTATCGAAGTGACCTTTACCCCAAACTCTACCCTTAAACCGGTTGGAATCCACCAGGATTCACCGGAATCCGACAGAACCCCAAAACGAAAAAACCCGCCAGAAGGCGGGTTTTTCGGGGGTTCCAGAGATTTTGAAAGCCTTCTCTGGAACCTTGTATGGTGCCGGCACCAGGAGTCGAACCCGGGACCTACTGATTACAAGTCAGTTGCTCTACCAACTGAGCTATACCGGCGTGTTAGGGCGACGATTATAGCGATTGGGTTGGTTCTGTAAACCCCTGAATTCAGACTATTTTTGCGCAGGCGTTTGATCAGGTGCGAACCAGTACTTTCTTGAGTTTCTGAAGGGTGCGCCAGGCTCGGCTGTTTTGCATCGCCCGCACCTGCGCTTCGGCATGTTCAGCGCGCTGCAGGGCGGCGACGAGGTGGTTTTCAGCGTCGGTGACGGGGTGGCTGAAGTTATGGCCTTTGCAGAACTGGAAGTCATCCAGGTTGCACGGCGGGATGTCGAAGGCGGGTTTGAGGGCCAGGTGTTCTTCGGCGAGATAGTAGGTGTTGATGCCGTCGAACAGGATGGACTGGTAGCCGGCATCGGTGACGAGGGTTTCCCAGGTCTGGTCGCGTTCCCATGGGGTTTCGATGAGGATGATCCACGGCCGCCATTGGGTGAAGTCCATGCCGCGCAGAACAGTTTCTTCGTGGCCTTCGACGTCGATTTTCAGGAAGTGGATGGGGCGGTTCCGGGCGTGTTGTTCGCAGATGGAGGCCAAGGTGCGGGATTTGACGGTTTGGCTGCGCACGTCCATGCCGGCATCTTTGTGTTGCTGGGCCAGGGCCGGGTCGAGGGTCGACAGGCCGGTGCCGGCGATGCCGTAGAAGGTCAGATCGTCGGCGCTTTCGCCGGCCACGCATTGCATATTGGTGTCTTTTGGACGTTGCTGGCACAGGGCGTTGTAGTAGTTCGGCACGGGCTCGACATTGATGCCGGTCCAGCCGCGGTCATAGAAGGCTTTGGTGACGGAGTCCTGGGTGGGGTCGTTGGCCCCGATGTCGATGTAAAAGCCGTTTTCGACGTATTTGAGGGCGCGCCACAGGCGGATGTCTTCGAAATTCTGTGCGTAAGAAATGAACGTCACGGTCGCATCCTGTCGGTCAGATTTTTCTTGTTCATGGCCGCGCTGTCGGCGTCCTTGTATGCGTGTATAGCAAGGGGCGTTGCAAGGCGCAATTTTCCGCTACGGATGTCCGGTGTTCGGCGGTTATGTCGTTTTGATTAAATGCTTATGCACAATGGAGCAGGGGCGATTGTCTGTTCATTACGTTTTTGTGGACTCGTTCTCATTTGTTCGCAAATGCCTGTTTTGCGGGTTTTTTATTTGTGTGAACAAAAAATGACCAGCAGTGTTTCAAGCGTAAAACAGTGTGGATATTGGATCCACGATAATTCCATCAACAGAGTTATCCACAGGCGTTGGTTGTTTAAGGGCGTTCAGCAAGGAGTAGGAAATTGCGCGGTGTGAGTGGGGTTTCACAGAAGGTGCCGAGGCGAACGGCATAACCCTGCTCGAGGAGGAAAAGTGCTCGATCAAGTACCAGCCACAGCTCCAGAGGCCGTCGGAAAAGGCCTCGCATCAGCTCCAGGTTGCGCACTTCTGCCAATCGCTGGCAACCGGCGGCTTCCAGCGCGGCCCAATCTGGCGCTCCAACTGTGGATAAGTCTTTGAGTGCGGCCAGATCGCGGCAGTAATCGACGAAAGGTTTGTCCAGCCAGGCGCTGGGCAGAGAAGGGGTTGGCAGGTATTCATTGACGCCGCGCAGTTGCCGTTGCAGCAGGTCGAACGCCAGGCGCCGGGCCATGGAGGTGTCGCGCTGGCGTCGGACGCGAGCACCGGCGGTGACGGTTTCGCTCATCGGCAGCGCAAGATCATCGAGGGAAAGGTGTAGGTCAGAGCGCTGAGCCGCACGGGAAAGCGGCTGATAGGTGTTCAGACTGATCCGGTTGTAGCAGCAGGGCGCGATGGCCAGGTGTTTGCAACCGGCGGCGCTGGCGAGCTGGATCAGCCGCACATGCAGATCACCGCAGGCGTGCAGCGCGACCGGCGTATGATCGGCGTTCAATAAAGAGGCTGCGCCGGGCGCGAGTACATCCTGCTCGACATGCAGCGCATGCAATTGATGACGCTGGCTGAGCGCCTGGCCGCTGGCAACCAGCGTTGGGTCGTATTCCAGGCAGGTCAGTTGTTGCCCGGTTTGCAGCAGGCGTCGCCCTAAATGGCCCTTGCCGGAACACCAGTCCAGCCAATGCGTCGGTGCATGAGCAAACTTTAAACAACTGGCGAACGCTTCAATCTGCTGCCACTTGCGTCCAGGCACATCCACATTCAAGCGATGTCCCGCTGCTTCAAGCGCATGAGCCGGCAATTCACCCACCGTGCTCAGTTCAGCAGATATCGCCGCCAATGAAGCAAACGGCTCCGGCGCATCGAGCAAGCAAGGTTGGTTATGACTGCTTTCCGCATCCTCCAGCGACCGCCCGCGTAGCCATTGAGCCAATTCCGGGTAGGACGCTTCCCAAGGCAATTGCAGATGGGTAAACGGTCGAGGCTTCCACAGCGCCTGATGCTCGATCAGAAAAGCATCCAGCGCGGTGAAACGGGCGAGTAAGGACTCGCCCGTCAGCACGCAGGAATCAACGCCCTTGGCAGGCATCGACGCGCAGCCAGCGCTCCAGCTGACGGAATGCTTGCACCAGCACAAACGACATCAGCAGATAGAACACCCCAGCGGTGAAGAACATATCCACTGTCAGGTAGTTGCGGGCAATGATCGTGCGGGCCATGCCGGTGAGTTCCAGCAAGGTTACGGTGCTCGCCAGTGAGCTGGCCTTGAGCATCAGAATCACTTCGTTGCTGTAAGCCGGGAGGCCGATACGCGCCGCGCGCGGCAGGATGATATAGAACATTGCCTTGGCCCTGGACATGCCCAAGGCACGTGCCGCTTCGATCTCACCCGGCGGAATCGCCTGAATCGCACCGCGCAGGATCTCCGCGATGTAGGCCGCGGTATGCAGGGTCATGGTCGCGGTGGCGCACCAGAACGGGTCGCGCAGGTAAATCCACATCGAGCTGTTGCGCACGGCGTCGAACTGCGCCAGGCCGTAATAGACCAGGAACAATTGCACCAGCAGCGGGGTACCGCGAAAGAAAAAGATGTAGGCATAAGGGAAAGCGCGGACGTACCAGAGTTTGGAGGAACGCGCGATGCCCAAAGGAATGGCCAGCAGCAAGCCGAGTATCACCGCGATGCCCACCAGTTCCAGCGTCAGGGTGGCGCCCTGGATGAACTTCGGTAGCCACTTGTAGATGACTTCCCATTCCATTACGTCGTCCTCACAAAGCCGCGGGCAGCTCGTTTTTCCAGAAAATGCATGCTAGTCATGGCCAGGACTGTCAGGCCCAGATACATCAGGGCCGCGACCATGAAGAAAGTGAACGGATGCTTGGCGAAGGTCACGGCGTTTTGTGCGTGACGCATGATTTCTTCCAGGCCGATCACCGACACCAGTGCAGTGTCTTTCATCAGGATCATGAACAGGTTGCCCAGACCGGGCAGGGCGATGCGCCACATCTGGGGCATGATCAGGCGTGTGAAGATGCGCCATTTCGAAAGGCCTAATGCTACGCCGGCTTCACGGTGGCCTTTGGGAATCGCCAGGATCGCACCACGAAACACTTCCGTGGCGTAGGCACCGAAACACAGGCCAAGGGCGGTCACGCCGGCGACAAAAGGACTCAGGGCGAGTTCGGGATTACCGAAGTATTCACCCAGGGCGCTCATCAAGTTGACGGTGCCGTAGTACATCAACAGAACCCATAACAGTTCCGGTACACCGCGCACGAGGGTCGAGTAGGTTTCGCCAAGCCATTGCAGCGGCTTGTACGGGGAAGTCTTGGCCAAGGCGCCGAGCAGACCGAGCACCAGCCCCAGGCACAGGGCCGAGAGTGCCAGTTTCACAGTCATCAGCGCGCCAGCGGCAAGCGCCGGGCCGAATCCGTAGAGGTCGATAGTCATGGAATTCTTTTCAAATCGCGGCAGGCAATGCCAAGGACCGGCGCCGTCAGCGAACGGCGCCGGTCAGGCAGGTCAGAATCAATAGATGCTGAACGGGAAGTACTTGTCGTTGATCTTCTTGTAAGTGCCGTCTTCGACGATTTCTTTCAGGGCAAGGTTCAGCCTCGCGCGCAGGGTGTCGTCTTTACGCACGGCGATACCAATCTTGTCACTTTCTTCCACTGGGTCACCCTTGAATTCATACGAGCGGCCGGCGTCGCTTTTCAGCCACTCGTAGTTGACGTACTTGTCGGCCAGGATGCCGTCCAGACGTCCGGAAGTCAGATCCAGATAAGCGTTTTCCTGGGTGTCATAGAGTTTGACTTCAACGCCGGGCATGTTGTCTTCCATCCAGGTGCCGGCGAGGGTCGCGCGTTGTGCGCCGATCACTTTCCCCTGCAGGGAATCCTTGTCGGTTTTGAACTCTTTGTCTTTTGGCGCGATGAACTGCAGTTTGTTGGAGTAGTACGGTTCGGTGAAGTCCACCGCTTGCTTGCGTTCGTCAGTGATCGACATCGAGGAGATCAGGAAGTCGAACTTCTTGGCGTTCAGGGCCGGGATGATGCCGTCCCAGTCGGACGTGACCACGGTGCACTCGACTTTCATCTTGGCGCACAGGGCATCGCCGATTTCTCTGTCGAAGCCGACGACATTGCCACTGGCATCTTTGTTGTTGAACGGCGGGTAGGCCGCTTCGATGCCCATCTTCAAAGTCTCGGCGGCGGCACCGGCACTGAAAGCCAGGGTGACAGCAGCGGCCAGGAAGATTTTTTTGTAGTTCTGCATGCGGGTAGCTCCGTTAGCGGTTGCTGGACATGAATTGTTTGCAGCGCGCCGAAAGCGGGTTTTCGAACACCTGCTGCGGCGATCCTTGTTCTTCTACCAGGCCTTGGTGGAGGAACACCACTTCGCTGGAAACCTGACGGGCAAAGCCCATTTCATGGGTCACGAGCAGCATGGTGCGGCCTTCTTCGGCCAATGCGCGGATGACATTAAGTACTTCCTGGACCATTTCCGGGTCAAGGGCGGAGGTGGGCTCGTCGAACAGAATGACCTTGGGCTGCATCGCCAGCGTGCGGGCGATGGCCGCGCGTTGCTGCTGGCCGCCGGAGAGTTGCGCCGGGTAGGCATGACGCTTGTCAGCGATGCCGACCTTGGCCAGCAAGGCTTCGGCGACTTCGATGGCGTCGCGTTTGCTTTGGCCGAGCACGCGGCGCGGGGCTTCGATGATGTTGTCGAGCACGCTCATGTGCGGCCAGAGATTAAAGTTTTGAAATACAAAACCGATCTCGCTGCGCAGGCGATTGATCTGTTTGCCGTCGGCAGCGACCAGTTCGCCGTTCTTGGCGGCTTTGAGTTTGAGTTCTTCGCCGGCCACCAGGATCTGGCCCTGGTGCGGGTTTTCCAGCAGGTTGATGCAACGCAGGAACGTGGACTTGCCGGAACCGGAGGAACCCAGGATCGAGATCACGTCGCCGTCGCGGGCGGTCAGCGAGATGCCTTTGAGCACCTCAAGCTGTCCGTAGCGTTTGTGCAAGTTGCGGATTTCAAGCGCGGGCGTGGCCTCAGCCATGTGCGTTCCTCATAGTGTTTTGCGCTCCTGCTATTGGCGGCCTTCCTGGCGAGGCGGCCAAGCTAGCATAGCGTTCGAATGGCAGCCAACAGCGCTACGGACGGTAAACGGGTGGCATGTGGCAGGTTGTCGCATCGGCACAGCAGACTGTCGCCCCATCAACAACCGAACAGCCGTTTGAACACTGCTTTTTAAATGAAAAGCGCGGCGGCTGTCGAAAAAAAGGCGCGATGTTGCCAGCTTTGGCGGGGTGTTGGAAGCGCTAACCGGACAAACGTTCCTGATCTGCACTTTTATTGTGCGCGCCAGCTGTCAGTGATGACGAGCGGCCGTTTTTGTTTTGTCCAGTGTGCTCGATTCAATCGGGGTGGACCCAGTCTTCAACCCGTAAACCGGATACACGCTCGAATTCCCGAAGGTTATTCGTCACGATGGTGAATCCTCGTGAGCGCGCGTGCCCGGCAATCATGTGGTCATAAGGGCCTATTGGTGTCCCTGCTTTAACCAGTTCCGAGCGAATCATTCCGGTGTGTGCTGCTGCTTCATAGTCGAAAGGAAAAATCTCAAGACGGGCAACAAAGCCTTCAATGACAGCGAGGTTTTTTTCCGGTGCGGCAGATTTCTCGGCACAGTGATGACAAGCGGCCGTTTTTACTTCCGGAGTGGCCTTACTCGGCTTTTTCCACCGGCAGGTCCAGCGACGAACGATAACTGTCCAGCGCATCGCCAAAGTCAGTGATGAATTGCGGGTCGGTCAGCCAGGCCTGGGCGGCGTCGCGGTCCATGCCATCGGCCCACATGCGGTAGTCGATCAGCATGTCGGCGGCCAGGTGCGTGGCGGCCATGGCTTCGTTGTCGGCGTTTTCCATGTCCAGCAGTTCTGGATGATCGCTGATGATTTCGGCGAGGTTCGACAGCAGAGTCAGCAGCATGTCGTTGCGGCTGGTAGCCTCGGCGTCACGCATTTTGCTGAACATCGCCAGGGTGTATTCCGGGATCGGCTCGCCGATTTCCCCCAGATCATCGTCCAGTGCGGCGGGTTTTCTGCCGTGGATATTGATTTGCCTGGCTTTGATCTTGGCGCGTTTGGCGCGTTTCTGTTGCTTGTTCAGGGATGCCATGGGAACTCAGTTTGGTTTCTGTTGGGTTTGGGCCGCGATGGCGTCGGACGCCGCCACGTAGTCAGCCTGGAAGGCCGCAGACTCGATCCACGCCAGCGCGCCGGCTTCGTCTGTCTCGGTGGACCATTGACGGTATTCGATCAGTGCCGCGAGGATGAAGTCCATCGCGCCTTCTTCGCCTTCCTGCTCGTACACCAGTTCCAGCAGCGGGTCTTCGAGGAAGGTTGCGCACATTGCTTGCTGGCCGATTTTTTCGGCGTCGATCATTTTCTTGAACAGTTCGGTCAGGTCTACCGATTCGAAGTCGATGCGATCGTCGTTCGGGTCCAGCTCGACCGGCGCGACAGCTCGCTGGGTGCGGTTCTGCTTGGCCTTGGCTTTGGCGCGGGAGGCGCGTTTGTTCTGCTTGTTGGCGGAGGCCATGGGCGTCGTTCCGTAATTCGTTGAGAGGGCGCATCCATCAACTGCGTGGCACTCGTCGCCCGGGTGTATCGGGGGCCAGCTCGCCGGTCTGCAGCCAGGACAATGCAATGGGCCATAGTGTGGCTTGGTATGCGCTGCGAAAAAAGGCGAAATGTCCGACTTCTTTTTCGCCGATGTCTTCAGGGGCGATTCGCAGGTGGGTGTTTGTACTGCCAGTGAAGTAGCCAAGCAGGCGTTCGATGGCCGGAATCGTGCCGTAGGGATCGTCGCTGAGACTGATCGCCAGGGTTTGGGCGGTGACGTTGGCGAAGGGGAGCTGACCGTTTTTGGCGTGGATGACACGACCGCTGGGGCGTTTCTCGTATCGGGCTGCGGGCATGCTCCAGTCGCGAACTACGCCAGCCGGGGTGTCTTCGAGCCATCCGAGGCGTTTGCCGGGAAAGTAGCCGTAAAACATGGTCATCAATGGCATCACTACATGCCACTTGCCAAACATTCGCCAGCGATGAGCGGGAGCATAGTCGCGCCAGTAAGCGAACTGCGCACCTACCGTCACCAGGCGTCGGATCACATGCCCGGAGCCTCCCAGCCCCGCTGCGCAACCGCCGAAGCTGTGACCGACGACATTGATGGGTTGTTGCGCAAACTCGCGTTGCGCCCTTTGCAGCATCGCCTCGAAATCCAGCGCGCCCCAGTCGGACCATGAGGCCTCAAGCCCCTTCAGCGACGCAGGGCGCGACTCGCCGATGCCACGGTAGTCATAGGTGATCACGTCGAAGCCGTTGGCGAACAGGTAGTCGGCGAAGCGCGAGTAGTGTCGGCAACGGACTGAAGTAGCGGCGTTGATGATCACCACCGGACGGGTTGGGTCTTGATTCGCATGCCGCCAGGTGAAGCCGCCAAGGATGAAGCCGTCGGCGGCGGGTTCCTTGAAAGAGTGACCAGGTGTGCCGGTGGGTAACGGCAATTCAAGTTGCGTCGGGGCCAGTGAGGGCATGTCCTGCAAATTCATCGGCGTTGAACCTTTGCGGTTAGCCAATCACCATAGTCTTCACGCCGTTTATGAACAATCTACCCGTGCCTATCGGAGCCTCTGTTTGAGTAACCGCTCCTCAAGCACCGCCCATTCCCGATCCAGTTCTGTGCGAAGTTCCTCCTCGCTCGGCAGCACCAGTCTGTAGGTACTGGCGAACAGTTGTTCGTTGCCTTGCAGCACTGAATAGCGCACCACCGAGTTTGACGGCAGCCCGGTCGCGGCTCGCCAGCAGGCGTTCGTAATAGAGGGTATTGATCTGGCGCTCGAGGGCGCGACTTGACCAGTTCTGCAGAGCGCATTCGTTCATGTACCAGTGACGAGCGTTGTCGTTGTCGACTCGTAGCAGTCTGCGGTAGTGGGTCCAGTTCAATTCGGAACGCACTGCGTTCCAAATTGGAAAGGTCTGATAAAAGTCCCGCATGTATCGCAGGTTGCGTTCGTCAAAACCTTTCCCAAACTCCGACGTCAGTACTTTCGCCAGCGTCGATAGCAGCTGCTTGCCATACGCCGCCCGTCGAGCGCCTTCCTGCTCGAACTCCACAATATGCCGTCCGATCTGCCAGCAGGTTTGCACCTGAACGGTATCGACCGCTCGCAGCACTTTCTGGCGCGCTTCCTTGATCAATTCGCCAAGATTGCCGAGCAGTGAAGTGATCTGTGGATCTTGAGTGTTACCGGGTTTGAGGGAGCTCATGAGATTTTCCGCGGCTGAAGGAAACAGGCGCAAGAGGATGGCAAGAGAGTGATGGTCCGCGATGCCGGGCGCGGCTGGTAAATCGGAAGGAAAGGCGAATTCGTTTTGCAGGACCACGCCGATGACAGACGCTCCTTGAGGAGCGCAGCACGTAGTCCGATTCGCAGTGATCCCAAGTTCGAATCAATCTAAAACTTGAACATTCAGCAACAAATCTAAAAAGAGTAACGATTGGGTTCTGCGTAACCCTGGAGTCGCCATCATGAAGAACGTCCATTCATTCATGCTGTCCATCGCCGCTGTCGGCGTACTGATGTTTCCAGTCGTGCTTAACGCCGCCAGTCTTGAACCGATCGACAGCACAGGCGTGCAAGTCCAGCAGCAACAACAAAACGGGATTACTTACCTGTCCGGGGGGATCGGAGAGGATGAGGCTCGAGCCATTCAACAAGCGCAGGGCTACAACCTGCACATGACTTTCTCCATCGGGGCGGAGGGCAAATATGTTCCGGATGTAAATCTGGTCATTCAGAAAGACCCGGGGCAACCTGTGCTGACGCTGAGCGAAGCCGGCCCGTTGGTTTATGTTCAGCTGCCACCGGGCAAGTACACTGTCGTCGCGACACGCAATGGTGAGGAGCGGCGTGATACGGCGGATGTAGGAAGTGGTGCCGCTCGCAATCTTGTCTTCCACTGGAATACTGAAAACTAGCCCAAGAGAAACGACTTACTCGATATCTGATCAAATCGCGAGCATAAAAAAACCCTGAATCTTGCGATTCAGGGTTTTCGGTATTTGGTGCCCAGAGACGGAATCGAACCGCCGACACGGGGATTTTCAATCCCCTGCTCTACCGACTGAGCTATCTGGGCAACGGGGCGCATTAAACTGGTTTTTCAGGGGGTCGTCAAGAAAGTTTTCAAAAAAATTTTAATTATTACCGTCGCTTACGATCCGACCCCCGAAAAAACGGGATTATTCAGCCGGCGGAACGTAGCCTTCGGCCTTGGCGTATTCCTCGCCGGAAAAGAACTTGTCCATCTCACCCTGAAGGTATTTGCGGTCTTCGGGGTTCATCATGTTCAGGCGTTTTTCGTTGATCAGCAGGGTCTGGTGTTTCTGCCAGTCGGCCCAGGCCTTGGCCGAGACGTGGTCAAAAATGTCCTGACCTTTTGCACCCGGAAATGGAGCGCGCTCCAGGGCGGGCAATTCTTCTTTGTACTTGCGGCACATGATGGTGCGGGTCATGACGACTCTCCTGCGTTCAATACGGCGGCCGCGCGTTCGAGCAAGGTTTTGACCGGGGCGGCAAGGCCCAGGCGCGGCGGGGTGGCGAGGTTATACCAGAGCCAGTCGGCCTCGGCCACGTGGTGGCCGGCCTCCTGGACCTGAACCAGCCAGGGTTCGATGGATAACTGAAAGTGGCTGAAAGTGTGCACCAGGCTCGGCAGTGCCTGTTGGCTGCGCAATTCCAGCGAATGCTGCGAAGCCAGATGCTGAAGGTCGTCGAGGTCGTCGAGTTCCGGCAGGCTCCAGAGACCGCCCCACAGGCCCGTGGAGGGGCGACGGTAAAGCAGAATTGCCCCTTCGCCGTTGGCGAGCATCGGCATCAGCGTGCGCTTCTGTGGCACGGCTTTGCGCGGTTTGGGGATCGGGTAGCGGGTTTCCAGGCCAAGCATGTGCGCCTCGCAGCCTTTTTCCAGCGGACAAAGCAGGCAGCTCGGTTTGCTGCGGGTACAGAGCGTGGCGCCCAGGTCCATCATCGCCTGGGTGTAGGCGTTGACACGGGTCTGTGGCGTGAAGCGCTCAGCGTTGGCCCACAGCTGTTTGGCAACCTTGGGCTCGCCCGGATAACCCTCTTGCGCGGTAAAGCGCGCCAGCACGCGTTTGACGTTGCCATCGAGGATCGGCGCCCGCAGGCCCATGCTCAGGCTGGCAATCGCGCCGGCGGTGGACAGGCCGATACCCGGCAGATCGGTAAGTTTCTCCACATCACGGGGAAACTCGCCGCCATATTCGGCAACGACAATCTTCGCGGTCTTCTGCAAGTTGCGCGCGCGGGTGTAGTAACCGAGGCCGGTCCACAGGTGCAGCACTTCGTCTTCCGGCGCGGCGGCCAGGGCTTCGACTGTCGGCAACGAAGCCATGAAACGGTCGAAGTAATTCAGCACGGTGCTGACCTGGGTTTGCTGCAACATGATTTCCGAGACCCACACCCGGTAAGGGGTGATGCCCTGTTGCCAAGGCAAATCATGGCGGCCGTGGCGGTCGTACCAATCCAGCACCGCCGTTGAAAACTGCTCGGCTCTCATCGCTTGAACAGCCCCTTGAGCGCGTTTTTCAGTTCCGGGCTGACTTTATCGCCAAGCTTCTCGTCGATTTTTTCGCTGATCCGCTCGCCGGCCAGTTTGCTGGCGACTTGTCCCATGCGTTCGTTGTCGATGCGGCAAGCCTTGGCGCCCAGTTCCAGCGGGCCGCGGCAGCGCAGCGGCCACTCGATGCCGACGAAGCGCTCGCTGACCTGGCAGGCCGGGTCCGGCATGTCGCTCTTGTCGCCTTCGACGATCGCGCCGACGCGGTAATCCATGCCCAGCACCCGCAGGTCGATGTCGCCGTTACCGTTGACGGTCATGCCCGGGATGCGCACTTTCAGGTCCGGGTTACTGGCCACGCCGTTGCGCAAGGTCAGGTTGCCCTTGAGCTCTTCGAATGGTGTGTCCTTGCCCCGTGGCTCGCCCGTGAGGGTTTTGCGATTCAGGGTGGCGATGCCTTTGCACAGTTGCTGCTCAAGGTTGGCATTGAGCAGCACGCCGTTGTTGATGACGAAACTGGCATTACCGTTGAGGTTATCAATCAGCACGCTCTGGCTATTGCCGCTGCTGGTCAGCGCGCTATCGAGCGTCACCAGGCCTTGGACCGGTGGATTTTTCCCCTGGCTTTCGAGGATTTTTTCTACAGGCACTTTGCTGATGCGCGTCTGCATGTTCAGCGCCGGCACTTGTTGGCGCACGTCCAGGGTGCCTTTGGCTTCGAAGTTGCCGTCGTACAGGTCGCCGCGCAGGTTCTCCAGCGTCAGCAGGCCGCCTTGGCCGGTGGCCTTGAGTGCAGCATTCTGAATCGGCAGTTTGTCGAGGGTCAGTTGGCCGAAGGTCAGGTCGGCGTTCACGTCGAGTTTGTTGAGACGCTCTACCGGCAACAGGCGCTCGGTGCTCCACGGGCCTTTGGTCGGTGAGGGTGGCAGCGGTGAACTGCCCGCGCCGGCCATGGCCTCGCTCTCGGTGTTGGCCACTTCAGCCTGACGCACCTGTTTCGCGCTGTTGGCTTCGGCGGATTTTGGCGGCAAGTAACGATCGACGTTGAAGGTGTCAGCCTTGAGGTTCACTCGCAGCGATTGCTTGGCGAAGTCCTCGACAGCGATGCGACCGCTGAAAGTGCTGTCGTCGAGTTTCAGGTTGAGGCTGTCGAGGGACAGACTGGTCGGCGTGGCGGCAACCTGGCTCACCAGCTCAACTTTGCTCAGACTGCCTTCGGCCATCGCCGGGAGTTTCTGGCCGATGCTGTCGACGAATTTCGCCAGATCGAACTGGGCAATCGACAGGCCGCCGCTGATTTGCGGAGTCTTGTCGAGGTCGTTGGCCTTCAATTCGCCCAAGGCACGCAGCTGATTGGCGGAGATTTTGATGCCGGTCCATTCGGCGACGTTGGCAGCCCTGTCCAGCAGCAGCTGACCTTGAGCGGCGAAGGTCATGGTCTTGCCTTGCAGTGGATCGCCAGCGACTTCACCGGAGAGTTTCATGTCTTCGAATTTGTAGCGCTGCAACGCACGCTCGAAACGCAACTCGCCGGCCAGTTCGGTCCGTACCCGCAGAACCGGTTGGTTGGTACCGAGGAACGCGGTGAGTTTGACCGGGATGTTGGTCGAGTCATGTACCGGGCCAGTGCTCAGCTGGATGCTTTCGGCGCTGAACTGCTTGCCGGTTCTTTCGTCGCTGTATTCAACGCGGGCGTTATTGACGGTCAGGCTGTCGATGTCCAGGCGGATCGGCTGGGCCGGTTTTTCTGCCTGAGCGGTAGTCGTTGGCGCAGGTTCGCCGGTAGCGGCGGGCGGCGTGGCCGAGGGACTCGGGGTGGCAGGCGCCGGGGCCTTGCCGATGTCTTCCCAGTTGCCGTGGCCGTTCTTGTCGCGATTCAGGCGCAGGTTCAGACCTTCGACGCGCACATCACTCATCTGCACTTCGCGGCGCAGCAGCGGAATCACGCGGACCGACAGGCCGAGCATCTGCAAGTCTGCAAACGGCTCGGTAGGCTTGGCCAGGGTCGCAACACTGGCTTCGTGCAATTCCAGGCCCAGCCAGGGAAACAGGCTCCAGCCGATATCGCCATTGAGCGTCAGCTCGATGTGGGCCTTGTCGCGGGCAATCTGGCGAATCTCGTCTTTATAGTCGTTGGGATCGAAGAGGTGGGTCAGGGCAAAGCCCAGCGCCACAATGATCAGCAACAGCCCGAGAAGTACCAGACCCAGGATTTTGCCGAACGCTTTCATGGGCGAGTCCTTGTATTAGTCGAATTCGAAATTTAGCCGGGGAGTATAGCGCTCCGAAGTGGCTGACCGGTCAGCGATCACGTCGGGAGCTCATCCAGCGGTACCTTCAACTTAGCCGCCAGCGCTTGAGCTTCGAGGTGCCCGGCAGGCGCCAACAGCCGCAATGTCGCGCCCGATTGCGACGCCATTTTCTGCGCTTCGTTCACCAGACGCTCGGCAACGCCACGACGACGGGTGATTTTTCGTACGCATAAATGGGACATATGCCAGGCGTCGTGGTGCCGTTGCAGACGGGCCGCACCCAACAGCCGATCGTTGAAGCGTCCGGCGATCAGCGAACCGTCCTGCAGGCAGTCTTCGATCAGCTGTATGTCCCCGGTGAATGGCGCAAACAGCCAGTCCGGGGCGTCGCGGTAGATCTTTTGCAGATCTTGCTGATCCTGGTAAGTGGCGTGGTTCAGCAGCTCGACAATGATCGGCATGGTGTCTCCCTTGAAAGCTAAACCGGTCCCGTAGGAGCTGCCGAAGGCTGCGATCTTTTGACTTTCTCTTCAGGTTACAAAAGATCAAAAGATCGCAGGCTTCGGCACCTCCTACGGGTGAACACAGTGGTACGAGAACAGATGACATACAAAAGGTGATATCAGTTTGGTTTTTCTGTCACGTGCAAATGGTAACCTCTGCCCGTTCGTCCGTCCCTTCTGCGACGTGATGTCGCAACAAAATGGAGCTTCACCTACAAAAAGTCATGCCTGCGTGCATAAAGGCTGGGGGTGAAGTATGGCTGGCGAACAATACTAATAATTGGGGGAAATACCATGACCACGAGCATCACGGCGGACGGCCTCAAAGCCGATCAGCCCGCGTTCCTGTCCAAGGAGCGCATCATCGCCAAGCCCGGTTTTAACCGTTGGCTGGTTCCACCGGCCGCTCTGGCCATCCACCTGTGCATCGGCATGGCCTACGGCTTTTCGGTGTTCTGGTTGCCATTGTCCAAAGCCCTGGGCGTCACCAAGGCCGTGACTTGCGCGCCAGACATGAGCTTCATCGCTCAAGTCTTTTCGTCTCAATGCGACTGGCCGATCTCGATGCTCGGCTGGATCTACACCCTGTTCTTCATCTTCCTTGGCTGCTCGGCAGCCATCTGGGGCGGCTGGCTGGAACACGCGGGTCCTCGCAAGGCCGGTGTGGTGTCGGCACTGTGCTGGTGTGGCGGTCTGCTGATTTCGGCGCTGGGGGTCTATACCCACCAGATCTGGCTGATGTGGATCGGCTCCGGGGTCATTGGCGGCATCGGCCTGGGCCTGGGTTACATCTCGCCGGTCTCGACCCTGATCAAGTGGTTCCCGGACAAGCGCGGCATGGCCACAGGCATGGCGATCATGGGCTTCGGCGGCGGCGCGATGGTCGGCGCTCCACTGGCTGCAGCCTTGATGGGCCACTTCGCTTCGCCAACCAGCGTGGGCGTATGGCAGAGTTTCCTGGTAATGGCCGCGATCTACTTCGTGTTCATGATCGGTGGCGCGCTGTCCTACCGCGTTCCGCCAACTGGCTGGAAGCCTGAAGGCTGGACTGCTCCGGCAAAAAAAGCGTCGAACTCGATGATCACTCACCGTCACGTCCATGTGAATGTGGCGTGGAAGACCCCGCAATTCCGTCTGGTGTGGCTGGTGCTGTGCCTGAACGTTTCGGCCGGTATCGGCATCCTCGGCATGGCTTCGCCACTGCTGCAGGAAGTGTTCGGCGGCAAACTGATCGGTGTTGATCTGCCATTTGGTCAACTGGACGCTGGTCAACTGGCCTCGATCGCGGCGATCGCTGCCGGCTTCACCGGTTTGTTGAGCCTGTTCAACATTGGCGGTCGTTTCTTCTGGGCCTCGTTCTCGGATTACCTGGGGCGCAAAAACACGTATTTCGTGTTCTTCGCGCTCGGTTTCGCGCTGTACGCGTTGATCCCGAACCTCGGTCACCTGGGTAGCGTTGCGCTGTTCGTGGCAGCGTTCTGCCTGATCCTGTCGATGTACGGCGGTGGTTTTGCCACAGTGCCGGCTTACCTGGCTGACCTGTTCGGTACGCAGATGGTTGGCGCGATCCACGGTCGTCTGCTGACGGCCTGGGCAGCGGCGGGCGTGTTGGGGCCGGTGTTGGTGAACTACCTGCGTGAATATCAGCTGAGCATCGGCGTTGAACGTGCCGCGGCTTACGACATCACCCTGTACATCCTCGCGGGTTTGCTGGTGCTGGGTTTCATCTGCAACCTGCTGGTGCGTCCGGTGGCAGACAAGTACTTCATGACCGACGCTGAACTGGCCGCCGAACAGGCGCTGGGCCACGACAAGGGGGCTGACGCCAGCACCGTGCTGGAGTGGAAAGCGGATGCGGGCACCAAGCCGTTGGCGGTGGCTGCATGGCTGGTGGTGGGCATTCCGTTGGCGTGGGGTGTTTGGGTGACGCTGCAGAAAACAGCTGTTCTGTTCCATTAATAACCTCGCGCCCGACATGTCGGGCGCACCGCAATACCTGTAGGAGCGAAGCTTGCTCGCGAAGCGGACGCCGCGGTTTTTCAGACATTGCGCGTCATCGTTCTTCGCGGGCAAGTCGGATCGCCGCACCGCTCGCTCCTACATGTCCTTACAGGTATATCGCCGACGGTGCTGGATTCACTCCGTCAGTGATATCACCTCTCGTGTTTCTGTTTAGCGCCCGCGACCCTATAATGGCTGCCTTTTTCGCCCCAATGATTTTTGCGGAGCTGGTGATGGCCGAACGTATGGCGTCTGTCGAGCGCGACACTCTGGAAACCCAGATCAAAGCCTCGATCAACCTGGATGGCACCGGAAAGGCCCGATTTGATATCGGTGTACCTTTTCTTGAGCACATGCTGGACCAGATCGCCCGTCACGGGCTGATCGACCTGGATATTGTCAGCAAGGGCGACCTGCATATCGACGACCACCACACGGTGGAAGACGTTGGTATCACCCTGGGGCAAGCCTTCACCAAAGCCATCGGCGACAAGAAAGGCATCCGTCGCTACGGCCACGCCTACGTGCCGCTCGATGAAGCGCTGTCGCGCGTGGTGATCGACTTCTCCGGCCGTCCTGGCCTGCAGATGCATGTTCCCTACACCCGTGCCACCGTTGGCGGCTTCGACGTCGACCTGTTCCAGGAATTTTTCCAGGGCTTCGTCAACCACGCCAACGTCACCCTGCACATCGACAATCTGCGTGGGCACAACACCCACCACCAGATCGAAACCGTGTTCAAGGCTTTCGGCCGCGCGCTGCGCATGGCTGTGGAGCTGGATGACCGCATGGCCGGACAAATGCCTTCGACCAAAGGCGTTCTGTAATGCAGACGGTCGCGGTTATCGATTACGGCATGGGCAACCTGCACTCGGTGGCCAAGGCCCTCGAGCACGTCGGTGCCGGCAAGGTCCTGATCACCAGCGATGCCGATGTGATTCGCGAAGCCGATCGCGTGGTATTCCCCGGCGTCGGCGCGATTCGCGATTGCATGGCGGAGATCCGTCGCCTGGGCTTCGACTCGCTGGTGCGTGAAGTCAGCCAGGACCGTCCGTTCCTTGGCATTTGCGTCGGCATGCAAGCCTTGCTCGACAGCAGCGAAGAGAACAACGGCGTGGACTGCATTGGCCTGTTCCCTGGTCAGGTGAAGTTCTTCGGCAAAGATTTGCATGAAGACGGCGAACACTTGAAAGTCCCGCACATGGGCTGGAACGAAGTGAAGCAGACGGTGAGTCACCCGCTGTGGCACGACATTCCGGACCTGGCGCGTTTCTACTTCGTGCACAGCTACTACATCGCTGCCGGCAATGCGCGGCAGGTGGTGGGTAGCGGTCGCTACGGTGTCGATTTCGCCGCCGCGCTGGCCGACGGCTCGCGTTTCGCCGTGCAGTTCCACCCGGAGAAGAGCCATGCCCATGGCCTGCAATTGCTGCAGAACTTCGCTGCGTGGGATGGTCGCTGGTAAATGGGTGCCAAAAAGAAGCCGCCGATCCTGACCCTCACTCCCGAGCAGGAGAACGAGGCCAATCAGAAGATCAAACGCTTCATGGAGGATCGCTTCGAGCTGGACCTGGGTTCGTTCGAAGCGGCTGAAATCCTTGAGCTGTTTACCCGCGAAATTGCTCCGCACTATTACAACAGGGCGATTTTCGATGTGCAGACGCACCTCAAAGAGAGGTTCGAAAGCATCGAAAGCGACCTGTGGGCGCTCGAGAAAAACTGATTTTCGAGTGAAGCTGAACAATCGAATTTGAAGGTTTGCCAGATGCTGATTATTCCCGCTATCGATCTTAAAGACGGTGCCTGTGTTCGTCTGCGCCAGGGCCGCATGGAAGATTCCACGGTGTTTTCCGATGACCCGGTGAGCATGGCTGCCAAGTGGGTGGAGGGCGGTTGCCGCCGTCTGCATCTGGTCGACTTGAACGGTGCTTTCGAAGGTCAGCCGGTCAATGGCGAAGTGGTCACCGCCATCGCCAAGCGCTACCCGAACCTGCCGATTCAGATTGGCGGCGGTATCCGCTCGCTGGAAACCATCGAACACTACGTGAAAGCAGGCGTGAGCTACGTGATCATCGGCACCAAAGCCGTGAAAGATCCGGCTTTCGTTGCCGAAGCCTGCCGCGCGTTCCCGGGCAAAGTGATCGTCGGTCTGGATGCCAAAGACGGTTTTGTCGCCACCGACGGCTGGGCTGAAATCAGCACCATCCAGGTGATCGACCTGGCCAGGCAATTTGAAGCCGACGGCGTGTCCGCGATCGTTTATACCGACATCGCCAAAGACGGCATGATGCAGGGCTGCAACGTTTCGTACACCGCCGCCCTGGCCGCTGCGACAAAGATTCCGGTGATCGCTTCCGGCGGTATCCACAATCTGGGTGACATCAAGTCGCTGCTCGACGCCAAGGCGCCAGGCATCATCGGCGCTATCACGGGCCGGGCGATTTACGAAGGCACCCTCGATGTCGCTGAAGCGCAAGCTTTCTGCGATTCGTACAAAGGCTGAGGACTCACCATGGCGCTGGCCAAACGCATCATCCCTTGCCTGGACGTGGATAACGGCCGGGTGGTGAAGGGCGTCAAGTTCGAGAATATTCGCGATGCCGGCGACCCGGTGGAAATCGCCCGTCGTTACGACGAGCAAGGTGCCGACGAGATTACCTTTCTCGACATCACCGCCAGCGTCGACGGTCGCGACACCACGCTGCATACCGTCGAGCGCATGGCCAGCCAGGTGTTCATTCCGCTGACCGTGGGTGGCGGCGTGCGTACCGTGCAGGACATTCGCAACTTGCTCAACGCCGGTGCGGACAAGGTCTCGATCAACACCGCAGCGGTGTTCAACCCGGAATTCGTCGGCGAAGCGGCCCAGCATTTCGGCTCGCAATGCATTGTCGTCGCCATCGACGCGAAGAAGGTCTCCGGCCCGGGCGAAACCCCGCGCTGGGAAATCTTCACCCATGGTGGTCGCAAGCCAACCGGCCTCGATGCGGTTGAATGGGCGAAGAAAATGGAAGGCCTCGGTGCCGGTGAAATCCTGCTGACCAGCATGGACCAGGACGGCATGAAAAACGGCTTCGACCTGGGCGTCACCCGCGCCATCAGCGATGCGCTAGGGATTCCGGTGATCGCATCCGGCGGTGTTGGCAACTTGCAGCACTTGGCCGACGGCATTCTCGAAGGCCACGCCAGCGCGGTGCTGGCGGCGAGTATTTTCCACTTCGGCGAATACACCGTGCAGGAAGCCAAGGCCTACATGGCTCATCGCGGCATCGTGATGCGTTAAACCCTACAGGCCAGTGGACAGTATGGCGGGCTCAAGGCACTCTTGAGCACGCCATGGATTCCGGTAGCCCGACATGCTTAAACGTCTTCTTCTTGTCCTCGCCAGCGCCTCTTTGTTGTTTATCAACGGAGCTCGCGCCGAAGAAAGTCCCGCCACCGACCTGGTGCTGCTGACGGAAAACTTCCCGCCGTACAACATGGCGAAGAACGGCAAAAATTTCGCTCAGGACGAGAACATCAACGGCATCGCCGTGGACATCATTCGTGAGATGTTCAAGCGCGCGGACATGACCTACAGCCTGACGCTGCGTTTTCCGTGGGAGCGAATCTACAAGCTTGCTCTGGAGAAACCGGGTTACGGCGTGTTCGTGATGGCGCGTTTGCCGGACCGCGAAAAGCTGTTCAAGTGGGTCGGTCCGATTGGTCCGGATGACTGGATCATGCTGGCCAAGGCTGACAGCAAGATCAGTCTCGAAACGCTGGATGACGCCCGCAAGTTCAAGATCGGCGCGTACAAGGGCGACGCGATCGCCGAGACGCTGGCCAAGCAGGGTCTCAAGCCCATTGTCGTGCTACGTGATCAAGATAACGCGAAGAAACTTACCAGCGGCCAGATCGACCTGTGGGCGACGGGTGATCCGGCCGGACGCTATCTGGCCCGCCAGGACGGTGTGGTCGGACTTAAAACCGTGCTGCGTTTCAACAGCGCCGAGCTTTACCTGGCGCTGAACAAGGGGGTGCCAGACGAAGTGGTGGCCAGACTTCAGGCGGCGTTGGATCAGCTGCGCAAGGAAGGCGTGGTGGACGACATCATGGCACGATATCTCTGATACTCCGGTGGGTGAAATTTTGTTCCCTATAGAAAGTATTATCGAGCTCCAGGGGGTGGCGTTACCAAATCAAGTCGCGTTGCCGAGGGTTGCAGGTCTGACTCATTGCTGGCGTAACTACATACTTTCAAAGGGCTGTCTGGAGGCAGCAACTCTAACTCCGCTGCTTTCTTGTACCGCTCGTCACGGAAACCGGCACAGGGCGTGCTATCGACGCTCGTTGAATAGAAAAAATGCGAGCTGAAATCAGGATATGCACCTTCCCATTGCATCGATGTAAATTTTTTATTATGGCCAAACGCTGGTTCAGGAGCGGGCTCTGCAAAATGGGCGGCGTGGGTGAAAGTATTCTTCAGTAATAGAGTTGTCAGCTTTTGTTCTTTCGAGCGGACACCGATTATGCACAGTACATGCATGCGCGTTTCGGGGCCTACAGAATCGTTAATATGGCCGTTTGTAGCGCTGATGGCGGCGCTATAGTTTTCTGGTTTCTCGCAACCGAGGGCGTCTCGCACAGTCTTGTATCGGTAATAGGGAGTATCGATATTGAATGAAAAATTCCATGTCGGCATTGTTTCATTGCCCAAATAGTCCATTTCAGGCCGAAGTTTGGTTCTTAGAAACAAGCTCTCGAAGTCGATGCTCACGTTGATTTGTTGTAAATCGCAGGTTGCAGTGCCATTGCTGAATAGTCCATTTATAAAACAGCTTGATAAAAACGCGGGCGAAAAACCGTAATGGCGTTCGGAAACAATACTCGTTATTTGGTTTGTTCGCCGATCAACCATTGGGCTACCGGAGCTCCCGTAATCCAAATCCTTGCACTCGTTCACTAACCCTCCGGGAAATGCGGGCGGTATACCGGAGACAGTCCTGGACACTTCCTGGGTGCAGGCACTCATGCGTAAGGTCTTGGTGGTGAAGGTGCCGGGTGCACCGACATTGAGCACGTCATGAGAGAAGAAGGGGGGCGTGGGTGAAATTTTGAGAGGCATGATCTGGTTTTGCAATAATGCCGACAGTGGCTTCTCAAGCTCGAGTATCGCTAGATCTGTTCCTGACATGCTTGTCCAGATTGCCGTACGAACTTTGTATATTTTGTGATTGGATGCCGTGTCTTGAAAATAATTGAAAGTTACGTTTGCGTTGAACTCATGATTCAGCCTTGAAGTACCATATTCAGCTAATACGCAGTGGCCGGCAGTGATGACATAGGCGGGCGCAGTATTCGTCCAGCCGGAATCTCTGGTGTCAATAAGAACTGCGGTGCAAGTACCTTTTGGCATATTCAAGAGGCCAATTCCCGTCCAGCGTGAATGGCGGTTGTCACTGTTTGTTAACGGTTTGGAAGGGGAACCATTCTTTAAATTGTCTCCGATATCAGTTTGTGCGGCTTCAGCGAACAAAAAGAAGTGACTGATCAGGTAAATTGTCAGAGTGATATGTTTGAATATCATTTTGCCATCCTTGGCGATAGATGTTTGTGGTGACAGGAAAGCAGACTCCAATGCCTGCTGTGTGATTTATAACGTCGAGGTAGGGTGACGATTATTCGCAGGGGCAGGTGGTACATATTTATATAGTCGGCCGCAGCGTAATGGCGGAATCAAATCACGCACGCCATGGATTCCCGAGGGCTGGTAAATAACCAGATTGGTTAATTAACGAGAGGCGTCCGGTAAATGCCGTCCTTCCCATGCCCATCCATCGCCCGATTGCCGCGCACGCTGATCATCTGTTGGATATCGATCCAGTCAATGCCCTGAGCCTTGAGCTTGGGCAATTCACGTTCGAGCACCGCCAATGTCTGCGGATACGGATGCCCGATCATCACTGCAGAACCCTGCTTGCGCGCCAGGCTGATAGCCGTATGTAGCTGAGTAAAGATCGCGGCTTCAGTGGGCTCGTCATCCAGGAACACATCCCGCGAAACGCTCGCCAAACCGATCTTCTGCGCCTCGGCGGCCGCCACGGTTTGCGCGCTGGTGCGGCTGTCGACGAAGAACTTGTGTCGACGCTGCAAGTCCGCCATCAGCCAGGCCATGGCCGGTTGCTGAGCGGTCATGCGGCTGCCCATGTGGTTGTTGATGCCAGCGGCATACGGCACAGCCTTGAGCGCCGCGTTCAAGCGCTTCTCGAGTTCTTCGATGGGTAACTCGGGATGCCAGGCAAACGGTCCGGTGGCCGGGGCCATGGGCATGTGCAGGATGACGATCTTGCCGGCGCGATGGGCTTGGCGGGCAAACTCGGTGGCGTGGGGTGTGTCGGGCATGATTGCCGCGGTGACCGGGCCGGGTAGCGCCAGTACGCGGCGATCCTGGAGCAGGTTCTGCCCCAGGTCATCGATGATCAGGCTCAGATAAGCCTTCGCAGGCGTGGCAGGCGCCGCGTGAGCGACACCCGCCAGACAGCACAGCAGGCCGAGGAGCAACCGCAGGCGCATCTCAACGGCCAGAAGTGATGCTCAGCCCTTTGAGCAGGCTCAGGGCCTGGGCCAACTGGTAATCGTCATCCTGCGGCATGGCCTTGGCTTTGCCACCGGAACCGGAACCGGTCGGTTTATCGGCGCCGCCGTTGCCATTGCCCAGGTGACCTTGCAGATCGGCTTCCTTGAAGTATTCGCCATCCTGTTCGTTGGTGATCTTGGCCCTGCGCACTTCGATGTCCGGGACGATGCCCTGCGCCTGAATCGAGCGGCCGTTCGGCGTGTAGTACAGCGCCGTAGTGATTTTCAATGCGCGTTCGTTGTTCAGCGGCAACACGGTTTGTACCGAACCTTTGCCGAAACTGTTGGTGCCCATGACCACTGCGCGTTTCTGATCCTGAAGGGCGCCGGCGACAATTTCCGAGGCGGAGGCACTGCCACCGTTGATCAGCACGACCATTGGCACGGCTTCACTTTCGTCCTTGCCGGTGGCGGAGAAGCGCAGTTCGGAGTTGGCGATGCGGCCCTTGGTGTAGACGATCAGGCCCTTGGTGATGAAATGGTCGACCACTTCCACCGCCGATTGCAGCACGCCGCCCGGGTTGTTACGCAGGTCGAGGACGATACCGCTGAGCTTCTTGCCGTTGTCCTTGCGCAGCTTGGCCAGGGCCTTGGAGACTTCTTCGCCGGTCTTGACCTGGAACTGGGTGATGCGGATGTAGCCGTAGCCGGACTCCAGCAACTGGCTCTTCACGCTCTTCACTTGAATGATGGCGCGGACCAGGGTCACGTCGAACGGCGCACCGCCATCGCGCACCAGGGTCAGGGTGATTTTCTGGCCGATCTTGCCGCGCATCTTGTCCACGGCTTCGGTCATGCTCTGGCCGCGAGTCGGCTGGCCGTTAATCTTGACGATGAAGTCGCCGGCCTGAATGCCAGCCTTGGAGGCTGGGGTGTCATCAATGGGCGAAACCACTTTGATGAAACCGTCTTCGGCGCCGACTTCGATGCCCAGGCCGCCGAATTCGCCGCTGGTGCTTTCCTGCAATTCAGCGAAGTCTTCCGGGCCAAGGTACGCGGAGTGCGGGTCGAGGTTGCTGAGCATGCCTTTGATAGCGTTTTCCAGCAGGGTCTTGTCGTCCACCGGTTCTACATAGGCTGCCTTGATCCGGTCCATGACCTCGGCAAAGGTGCGCAACTCGTCCAGCGGCAATGGCGCCTTGGTGGTCGCAGCGGTGCCGGCAGGTGCGACCACCGGGGCAGGCTCAGCGGCAAACGCCAACGGTGCGCCGATCACCAGGGCAATCGTCAGGGCCAGCGAGGTAAGGCGGGACAAATACAGCATGTCGAACGAACTCCTGAAGTAGATGGCGTACTTATCCTTGCGCACGACACCATTGCGCCGGATCACTCGGGTGACCCTGCTGACGAATAGCGAAATACAGCGCTGGTGTGTCCTGCCCGCCACTGCTACCGACAGTGGAGATGGACTCACCGGCTTTTACCACGTCACCCGCAGACTTGAGCAGTGTCTGGTTGTGACCGTAAAGACTCAAAAAACCGTTGCCATGGTCGAGAATCACCAGCAACCCGGCGCCTCGCAACCAATCGGCAAACACCACGCGTCCGCCGTGTACGGCATGCACCTGGCTGCCGGCGGAGGCGCTGATCATCACGCCGTCCCATTTGGTGCGGGCATCGTCGCCACGGCTTTCACCGAAGCGTGCCAGCAGTCGACCATCAACCGGCCATGGAAGTTTGCCGCGGGAGGAAGCAAAGGGGCCGCCAAAGGTTTCGCCTGAACTTGAAACCAATGCGCCGGGTGTCGATTTAACGGTTTTGCGTGGGGCGTCAGTGGCATCTGCTTCAGCCTGAGCCTCACGTAAACGCTTTTTTTCGGCTTCCTGCTGGGCGATCAGCGCTTTTTGCCGCGCCTCTTCTGCCTCTCGGGCCTGACGGGCCAAGGTTTCTTCAATGGTTTTAAGGACTTTAGACAGGTCCGCCTGATCCTGCTCGCGCGCCGCCAGTTTCTGATCGCGGGCCTTCACATCGTCACTGAGTTTGGCCAGGACTTGCTGGCGCTCCTTGCGGACCTTGTCGAGTTCGTCGCGCTGGCTGTCGAGGCTGCTTTTCTGCACCAGCAATTGCGCCTGCTGCATGGCGATGTCTTTTTCGACATTGGCCAGTTGGCGCAGGGTTTCATTGAAATTCTTCAGCTGCTCCAGGCGGGCCTGGCTCAGGTAGTCGTAATAGGTGAGGGTGCGGGCGAATTTTTCCGGGTTCTGCTGGTTGAGCAGCAGCTTCAGGTACTCCTGACGGCCATTCTGATAGGCCGCGCGGGCCTGGATGGCGATCAGTCGTTGCTGTTCAATGCGCGCGCTCTGGAGTTTTTTTTTCTCGGTATCGAGTCGCTGTAGCTCGGATTCGCTTTTCTTCAGCTCTTTTTGCAGGGCTTCGACCTGCTTCTCGAGCTTGCCCATCTCGGTTTCGGTGCCCTTGAGGTCTTTCTGCACCCCGGATTTTTCTTCCTGGAGTTTACCCAGCAGTTTCTTCAGCTCGGCAATGTCCTGACGCGTGGCGTCCAACTGTTGTTGGGTTTGCGTGCGCTCGTCGGCAAAGGCCGGTTGAAGCAGGCAAGTCAGGGCAAGGGCTATCAGGACGCGAAGCATAGAGGCGGGCGACACCAGGGAAAGGGACGGCCTAGTATGCCCGCCAAGCGCAGCAAAAAAAATGCCCAATTGGGGCTGTGTGATGACTGGACCGGGTTGCGGAGAAAATTGTTCTATCAAACCACCCAAAACCAATGTGGGAGCGAGCCTGCTCGCGATGGCGTCCTAATATTCAACATCGATGTTGGCTCTCAGATTGCTATCGCGAGCAGGCTCGCTCCCACAGGGATTAGTGGTATTTGAACGATCGGGTTACACCAGAATCGAAGTGCCAGTCATTTCCGCCGGTTTTTCCAGGCCCATCAACATCAGCATGGTCGGTGCCACATCCGCCAGCACGCCGCCGTCGCGAACCTTGAAGTCACGCTTGCCGACATAGATAAACGGCACCGGTTCGGTGGTGTGGGCGGTATGCGCCTGGCCGGTGGACTCGTCGGCCATCTGCTCTACGTTGCCGTGGTCGGCGGTGATCAGCGCTTCGCCGCCGACTTTTTCCAGCGCATCGACGATTCGGCCGACGCACAGGTCCAGGCACTCGACCGCTTTGACTGCCGCGTCGAACACACCGCTGTGGCCGACCATGTCGCCGTTGGCGTAGTTGACCACGATAACGTCGTAACGCTGGTTTTCAATGGCATCGACGATGCGGTCGGTGACTTCCGGGGCGCTCATCTCGGGCTGCAAGTCATAGGTGGCGACTTTCGGCGACGGGATCAGGATGCGTTCTTCGCCCGGGAACGGTTCTTCGCGACCGCCAGAGAAGAAGAAAGTCACGTGGGCGTACTTCTCGGTTTCGGCGATGCGCAGCTGCGTCTTGCCGTTTTTCGCCAGGTAATCGCCCAACACGTTGTCCAGGCTGCTCGCGGCGAAGGCCGCCGGCGCGGGGATGCTGGCGGCGTATTGAGTCAGCATGACGAAACCTGCCAGTTTCGGCTGGCGAGCGCGTTCGAACTCCTTGAAATTGTCTTCGACGAACACGCGGGTCAGTTCGCGAGCGCGGTCGGCGCGGAAGTTCATGAACACCACGGCGTCGCCGTCTTCGACTTTAACCGGCTCGCCGATGGAGGTGGCTTTGACGAATTCGTCGCTTTCGCCACGTTCGTACGCCGCTTGCAGGCCTTCCTGAGCGGTGGCGGCGTTGAATTCGCCGTTGCCATCGACAATCAGGTTGTAAGCCTGGGACACGCGGTCCCAACGGTTATCGCGGTCCATGGCGAAGTAACGGCCGACAATGCTGGCGATCCGGCCTTTGCCGAGGGCCTGGAAGGCCGCATCCAGCAGTTCGATGGACGACTGAGCGCTTTTCGGCGGCGTGTCGCGGCCGTCGAGGAAGGCGTGCAGGTAGATTTTTTCAGCGCCGCGCTTGAAAGCCAGTTCAGCCATGGCAACCAGGTGATCCTGGTGGCTGTGAACGCCGCCACCGGACAGCAGACCCATGAAGTGCACGGCTTTGCCGGCAGCAACTGCTTTATCCACCGCGGCGCAGATGGTCGGGTTCTCGAAGAACTCGCCGTCGCGGATCGCTTTGGTCACACGCGTGAAGTCCTGATACACCACGCGGCCGGCGCCAAGGTTCATGTGGCCGACTTCGGAGTTGCCCATCTGGCCGTCCGGCAAGCCGACGTCCATGCCGCTGCCCGAGATCAGGCCGTTCGGCACGGTGGCCCACAGGCGGTCCAGTACGGGCTTCTTCGCCGCATAGATGGCGTTGGATTCCTGGCTGTCACTGTGACCGAAGCCGTCGAGAATCATCAGGACCAAAGGTTTAGGCGTGGTAGTCATAGATTCCACTCGTGGCTGAGTTAAAAGAAGGCGATGGAAAAGGGAGTGGCAGTTTAAAGCGAAGTTCCGACCGCGTCACCGCCGGACGGGGTTTGGCCCACCATAGTGGCTGTGTATACTGGCCGACATTTTAACGCCCTGGAACCTCCTTCGATGGTTGCTCACCTGATTGAATTTGCCACTAACCACTATTTGCTCGTCGGTATCTTCGTCGTACTGCTGGCGTTGCTGATCGCTTATCAGATGCAGGGCGGCGGTCGCAGCCTGAGCACCGGTGAACTGACCGGGCTGGTCAACAAAGACGCAGGCGTGGTGATCGACATCCGTCCGATCAAGGATTTCACCGCTGGTCACATTGTTGGCGCATTGAACATTCCTCACGACAAACTGACCGCTCGTGTCGGCGAACTGGAAAAGCACAAGGCCAAGACCATTATCCTGGTCGACGCCATGGGCCAGACTGCTGGCACCCATGCCCGTGAACTGATGAAGTCAGGCTTCACCGCCGCCAAGCTGTCCGGCGGTATTTCCAGCTGGAAAGCCGACAATCTACCGCTGGTGAAGTGATATGAACAATGTCGTCGTCTATTCCAGCGATTACTGCCCTTATTGCTCGCGAGCCAAGTACCTGCTCGAGAACAAAGGCGTAGCCTTCGAAGAAATCAAGGTCGATGGCAAGCCGCAGGTGCGTGCTGCAATGGCTCAGAAGGCCGGACGAACGTCCGTGCCGCAGATCTGGATCGGCAACACCCACGTTGGCGGCTGTGATGATTTGTTTGCCCTGGAGCGCGCCGGCAAGCTCGACGCCATGCTCAAGGCCTGACTGCCTTACTTGAAATAGCCAACCCTACAAGACCCGAGATCAGAAAGGATCTGAGATGACTGACCAACAGAACACTGCAGCTAGCGAAGAAGAAACCGCACCGCAATTCTCCTTGCAGCGCATCTACGTACGCGACTTGTCCTTCGAAGCCCCGAAAAGCCCGGCGATCTTTCGCCAGCAGTGGGAGCCGAGCGTCGGTCTGGATCTGAACACTCGCCAGAAGGCTCTGGAAGGCGACTTCCACGAAGTCGTGCTGACCCTGTCGGTCACCGTGAAAAACGGTGAAGAAGTGGCGTTCATTGCTGAAGTGCAACAGGCCGGGATCTTCCTGATCAAGAACCTGGACGATGCTTCGATGAGCCACACCCTGGGCGCATTCTGCCCGAACATCCTGTTCCCGTACGCTCGCGAAACCCTGGACAGCCTGGTGACCCGCGGTTCGTTCCCGGCCCTGATGCTGGCCCCGGTGAACTTCGACGCACTGTACGCACAAGAGCTGCAACGCATGCAGGCGGCTGGCGAGACTCCAACCGTTCAATAAGCGGTCTGTGCGTCAAAGCAAGTCCAATGTGGGAGCGGGCTTGCTCGCGAAAGCGGTGTAACAGTCAACGAAGATGTTGAATGTTATGGCCCCTTCGCGAGCAAGCCCGCTCCCACATTTGTTATGCGGGGTTACTTGAACCCGAGCTGGCGCCAGCCTTCGTACACGGCGACCGCTACGGTGTTGGACAGGTTCAGGCTGCGGCAGCCTTCGCGCATCGGCAAACGCAGGCGTTGTTCGCCGGGCAGGGCGTCGAGCACCTCGGCCGGCAAGCCACGGCTTTCCGGGCCGAACAGGAAGGCATCGCCCTCGGCGAAGCTGGCGTCGTGAAATGGCCGTGAGCCCTTGGTGGTAAAGGCGAACAGCCGAGGATGGCCGAGGCTTTCCAGGCAGCTGGCGAGGTCTGCATGGCGTTGCAGGGTGGCATACTCGTGGTAATCGAGACCGGCCCGGCGCAGACGCTTGTCGTCCATCTCGAAACCCAGCGGTTCGATCAAATGCAGGTGGCAGCCACTGTTGGCGCACAGCCTGATAACGTTGCCGGTATTCGGCGGAATTTCTGGTTGGAAAAGGATGACGTGAAACATGCACGGCTCCGAAGGTAAAGATGACGGGCATTCTACGCCGCCAAAGGACCCTCGTTCGAAACTATTCCCGCGAGTGATGGCTTCGCTGGCGATTGTCGGGATGATGGTGGGCCTGATGATCGGTCGCCTGACCGCGCCTGAGCCCAGCGTTTTAGAGCAAGTCGAGGTGACGAGCGATGGGCTGGTGGTGTGGTTCAACAACGAACCCAAAACCCACGGCGAGCTGGTCGACGGCAGCATTGCGCTGTTATTCGAGGCCGAAGGCCAGACGCAGAAAGGTCAGCTCAAACTCGATGATAAGAGCGTGAACTGGCGAGTGCGTTTGAGTGATGGGGGGTTGTTGCTGACGGTGGTGGCAGCCCGGCCACTGCAGGGCGAGTGGGCCGGTAACGAGGTCGATGACCGCTGGCGGCTGGAGATCCATCTCCGAGAGCAATAAAAGAGGGAATCCCCGGCCTGCCTGTACCAAGGTCCCCAAAACGGGAGGGCTCGCACATTGCGGCGTGAGCCCGGTGTAAAGAAGGAACCCCTGACCTGCCTGTATCAAGGGCCCCAAAACAGCTTGGGCTCGTCGCTATTAGCGGTGTGAGCCCGATATAAAGAGGGGGATCCCCGGCCTGCCTGTACCAAGGTCCCCGAAACCGGGTAGTGAACTGAATCACTGAATGGACTATTGCAGGGGGCGTGCCAGGTTTTAACAAGTTGAAACAGAATGTTGTTTTGAAACGCTGAAAGCCCCGTGATTCGGGGCTTTCGTATTTCTGCGATATGGGTTTCTTTGCAGGTGATGGCGGGATCTCGGACCGGTTGTCGTGCGCGATTGCGGTTCACGGTGCATTGCCACGGTGCGTGGTGGCCCTAAAAACATCGCGAGCAGGCTCGCTCCCACAGGGTTCAGTGGTGATCACAAAATTGTGAAGCACCCAAAATCCACTGTGGGAGCGAGCCTGCTCACGATTGGATCTGAAGATCAGCGAAGAGCCAAAGGTTGTTTAACCCTCATCCCCCTCATCATCATCCCCGCCATCCACCTTCATCCCCAACTCCTTGATCTTGCGAGTCAGGGTATTACGGCCCCAACCCAGCAAAACGGCAGCGTCGCGGCGGCGGCCGGCGGTGTGTTTGAGGGCGGTTTCGATCATGATCCGCTCAAATGTCGGCACAGCGCTGTCGAGCAGGCTCGACTGACCGCGAGCGAGAGCCTGATCAGCCCACTGACGCAACGCTTGCTCCCAGTTGGTCACCGGCGCCGAATCTTGCGGCAGGCTCAGCAGCTCTGGCGGCAGATCGCTGATGTGCACTTCGCGACCCGAAGCCATCACGGTGATCCAGCGGCAGGTGTTTTCCAGCTGACGCACGTTGCCTGGCCACGGCAGGTTCTTCAGGTATTCCTCGGTTTCGCTTTTCAGCAGCTTCGGTTCCACCGCCAGTTCTTGCGCGGCGCGGCTGAGGAAGTGCTTGGCCAGGGTCGGGATGTCTTCGCGACGGTCCGACATCCTTGGAATGTGGATGCGGATCACGTTGAGGCGGTGGAACAAGTCCTCACGGAATTTTCCGGCATGCACCAGGGTTTCCAGATTCTGGTGAGTCGCGGCGATGATTCGCACATCGACCTTCACCGGCACATGGCCGCCAACACGGTAGAACTCACCGTCCGCCAATACCCGCAGCAAGCGAGTCTGAGTGTCCGCCGGCATGTCGCCGATTTCATCGAGGAACAGCGTGCCGCCGTCAGCCTGTTCAAAACGCCCGCGACGCAGGTTGGCCGCGCCGGTGAACGCGCCTTTCTCATGGCCGAACAGCTCGGATTCCATCAGGTCTTTCGGGATCGCCGCCATGTTCAGCGCAATGAACGGCGAAGCCGCACGCGGACTGTGACGGTGCAGCGCGTGTGCCACCAACTCTTTACCGGTACCGGATTCGCCGTTGATCAGCACGGTGATGTTGGAGTGGCTCAAGCGCCCGATGGCGCGAAACACTTCCTGCATCGCCGGCGCTTCGCCGATGATTTCCGGGGTGCGGGTCAGGGCGACCGGGACTTCCAGGCCTTGTTGTTCCTGGGCGTGCTGGTTGGCGCGCTTGACCAGTGAAACCGCTTCGTCGACGTCGAACGGCTTGGGCAGGTATTCGAATGCGCCGCCCTGATAGGACGCGACAGCGCTGTCCAGATCGGAGTGCGCGGTCATGATGATCACCGGCAGCCGTGGGTGTTGTTCGCGAATCCGTGCCAGAAGGTCCAGACCGCTGGCACCCGGCATGCGGATGTCGGAGATGATCACGTCCGGCTGCTGGCGCGCCAGGCGGCTCATCACGCCATCGGCGCTGTCGAAGCTTTGCGTGGTCATGCCTTCCTGCTGCAAGGCTTTTTCCAGGACCCAACGGATAGAACGGTCGTCATCGACGATCCACACGGTTTCACTACGGCTCATGTCGATGTGGCTCCTTGTTCCAGTGGCAGAAAGATCGAGAACGTGGTGTGGCCTGGATGGCTGTCACATTCGATCAGGCCCTGGTGCTGGCTGATGATGTTCTGGGTAATGGCCAGGCCGAGCCCGGTACCGTCCGGGCGGCCGCTGACCATGGGGAAGAAGATGGTTTCCTGCAGCTCGGCGGGGATCCCCGGGCCGTTGTCGATGATTTCGATCTTGGTCACCAGGCGATGGCGCACATGGCCGATGGTGAACTGGCGCATGGCGCGGGTCCGCAAGCTGATACGGCCAAGGCGCAGCTCGTTCTGGCTGCTGATGGCCTGCATCGCGTTGCGCACGATGTTCAGGACGGCCTGAATCATCTGTTCGCGATCAATCAACACATCCGGAATGCTTGGGTCGTAGTCGCGCACCAAAGTGATGCAGCCCTGACTCTCGGCCTCCACCAACTGACCCACGCGCTCCAGCACTTCATGGACGTTGCACATGGCCAGTGACGGCAATTTGTTGGAGCCGAGCATGCGATCCACCAGATTGCGCAGGCGATCGGCTTCTTCAATGATGACGTTGGTGTAATCGCGCAGGCTTTCTTCCGGCAATTCACGGGCGAGCAACTGCGCCGCGCCGCGAATCCCGCCGAGAGGATTCTTGATTTCGTGAGCGAGGCCGCGCACCAGCATCTTGCTGGTTTCCTGCTTCGACAGCTGCGCCTCTTCCTTGGTGATCCGCAGCAAGCGGTCACGGGGGTGGACTTCCAGCAGCAGCATGGTGGCGCCGTTGGCCAGGATCGGTGTTACCGCGTAGTCGACGGTCAGCGTCTGGCCGGTGAGGGCGGTAAGCATTGCTTCGCGCTTGGTGAACGGGTGCGCCTGCTCGACTGCCTGGCGCAGGGAGTTCAGCGCCTCGGTGGATTCGGTGAACAACTCACTGATGAACTGCCCATGGCTACGCTGGCCGCTGATGGCCAGCAGCATCTCCGCCGCCGGGTTCATGTACTCAAGGCGCAGTTCGGCGTCGAGCAGAATGGTTGCGGTGGTCAGGTTGTCGAGTAGCAAGCGGTGTAGTGCGTCGCTAATGGTCATCAGGACCTCTTTGGGAGCGAGCGTGCGCAAGAATCAAGCGCTGATACGAGGAAAATGCAAAAACCAAACCAAGGCTCCGAAAAGAAGCGTTTAAGGCCTGAAACGGACGTTTGACGCTCGTTTGCGTGGCGTTCTGCCGGCTTTATCGGGTACTTTCGAACCAAAATGGGTTGGAATGTGGGTACGGTGCAGTCTATTGCACCAATATTGTGCGCTTAGCTGAACGGCGTTAGAAGAAACGCAGGAAGGGATTTTTTGGCTCGATGGGTTTGTCTTTGAGCGGACATTCCGGTCGTTGGCCGTAATCGACGAGGGCGCAGGGATTGACCTGGCGCTTCTGCGCGAGGGAGATGCGCAGCATGTGGAACGGCTGGTTGGCTGTGCGCTCAACGATGCGGCCCTGCTCGTCGAGGATTTCCACAGAGAGGTTATGGCTGCCGCGATCGATGTTGCTCAGGGCGAATACCGGGCTTGGGGCGGGCTCTGCGGTGGGTTGGCCGTCGAGTAGCAGTCGGTAGCGATGGTCCCGTTGCAGGCCGGGTTCGCTGGTGACACTGACGATTAGTTCTCCGGCGCTGCTGCGGACAGTGGCGTCTGGCTCCGGCACCAGTACGCGGAGCATGTCGTAGTGGAAAAACGGTTTTGTTTCGGTCTTTTTACCGGCAATGACCGGCGTTGCACCGGTGGGGTTGGCGGACATGCGATTGCTCGGTGCTATCGGCACACGCTTGGCCTTGCCGGAGCCTGGCTGATCGGTGAAGACTCGATTGCCCTGGGCGTCGACGTAGGTGAACACCTCGGCCGTGACCGGCAGGGCGATCAAGCAGGCGATCAGTAGCCACACCCTCACGGCTTATGCACCCGTTGTACGGTAAACGTCACGGTGGGACTTTGCTGCACCAGATTTTCCCCATCGATCACCTGCACCGCGAGGCTGTGTTCGCCGCGATCGACGTTCACCAGTTGCAGGATCGGCACGTTGCTCGGTTGGCCGTAGGGCTGATCATCCAGCAGCAACCTCAATAAATGAGGCCCTTGCAGGCGCGGCTTGATCAGTACGCTGACGGTGAAAGTGCCGTTGTTGGCGCGCAACGCCTCTTCGGTGGGCAGGCCGGTCAGTTCCAGTACCTCGTAGGCGCTGCGAGGTTGCTCACGGCCGTTGGCTTCGGCAGGCGGTGCAGATTCGCCCGACGGCTGACTTTCGACACGGTTGAGCGGAGGCAATTCGACCGGTTGAGCTTTAACACCGTCGGGCGGTTGATTGCTGTAGGCGGTGTTGCCGTCGACGTCGGTGTACTTATAGATCTGCGCTGCGGCGGGCAGGGCGATCAGCAGCAAGATGAATAGAAAACCACGACCCATAAAATCGACCAGAAACGAAAGCGTTGGATTGCAGCATAGGTCAGGGGCGGCGGTTGCCCAATACATAAACATCTGGGAATGATTTCCCGAAATCGCCCAAACACCATAAACCCCTGTGGGAGCGAGCCTGCTCGCGAAAGCGCCGGCTCAATCAATATCAATGTTGAATGATCAAACGCCTTCGCGAGCAGGCTCGCTCCCACATTGGTTCATCGTCGGTCGCAGAATTGTGCCCATAAAAAAGGCCTCCCGAAGGAGGCCTCTCTTTTGTCACGCCGCGTAGCGCGGCGCTACCGGATCAGCAGCTGTAGTACAGCTCATATTCCAGTGGGTGTACGAAGGTACGAACCTTGATTTCTTCTTCGCTTTTCAGAGCGATGTAGGCGTCGATGAAATCGTCGCTGAAAACGCCGCCTTTGGTCAGGAACGCACGACCTTTGTCCAGCTCCTCCAGGGCTTCTTTCAGGCTGCCGCAAACTTGTGGGATCTCTTTCGCCTCTTCAGGCGGCAGGTCGTACAGGTTTTTGTCAGCAGCGTCGCCTGGGTGGATCTTGTTCTGGATGCCGTCCAGGCCAGCCATCAACAGTGCAGCGAAGCCCAGGTACGGGTTAGCTGCCGGATCCGGGAAGCGAGCTTCGATACGGCGAGCGCGAGGGCTGGACACGTAAGGAATACGGATCGAAGCCGAACGGTTGCGAGCCGAGTAGGCCAGCATCACTGGCGCTTCGAAACCTGGGACCAGACGCTTGTAGGAGTTGGTCGACGGGTTGGTGAAGCCGTTCAGAGCCTTACCGTGCTTGATGATGCCGCCGATGAAGTACAGAGCGGTGTCGGACAGACCGGCATAGCCTTCGCCAGCGAAGGTGTTCTTGCCATCTTTGGCGATGGACAGGTGAACGTGCATACCCGAACCGTTGTCGCCGTACAGAGGCTTAGGCATGAAGGTCGCGGTGCGGCCGTATGCGTCAGCAACGTTGTGTACGCAGTACTTCAGGGTTTGAACTTCGTCAGCCTTGGCAACCAGGGTGTTGAACTTCACGCCGATTTCGTTCTGACCGGCAGTCGCCACTTCGTGGTGGTGAACTTCGATGATCAGGCCCATTTCTTCCATGGCGTTGCACATGGAGGTACGGATTTCGTGGTCGTGGTCGAACGGCGGAACAGGGAAGTAGCCGCCTTTGACACCTGGACGGTGGCCTTTGTTGCCGCCTTCCACGTCCTGGTCGGACATCCACGAACCTTGTTCGGAGAAGATTTTGAACATCGAACCGGAGATGTCGGACTTGAACTTCACTTCGTCGAAGATGAAGAACTCAGGCTCTGGACCCACGAATACGGTGTCACCGATACCGGTCGACTTCAGGTATTCCTCGGCACGCTTGGCGATCGCACGTGGGTCACGGTCGTAGCCTTGCATGGTCGAAGGCTCGATCACGTCGCAAACCAGGATCAGGGTTGGCTCTTCGGTGAACGGGTCGAGAACGGCAGTGCTGTCGTCCGGCATCAGGATCATGTCGGAAGCTTCGATGCCTTTCCAGCCAGCGATGGAGGAACCGTCGAACATTTTGCCTTCTTCGAAGAAAGCTTCATCCAGCCCATCGCGAGCCGGCATGGTCACGTGGTGCTGAGTGCCTTTGGTGTCCGTGAAGCGCAGATCAATCCACTTGACGTCATGATCTTTGATGAGTTGAACCGACTTCGACATAGTGTCCTCCGGGTGGCTTCGGGCTTGGTAGTGGATGGCCCTTGGAATGTGGGTGATGCCGGCGCGAATACTCTGCCAAGGCAACCTGCCTCACAAGGGAGCAAATTGCATGCCAGTGCCCCACCATGGGTTTTTTGCCCCAATATCACGCTTATAAAGGTGCAAAGCCTCGAAAAGCGCCAAACCTCGCCCTGTAATGTAGCGTCGAATTCTATAAATGACCTGTTTTGGTGCGCGCAAAACCTTCTACACATTAACTGGTTAAACCTTGAGCAATTTCCGCTATAATCCGCGCCCCCCTTTTTCGGCTGGCCCAGCGCGCGCTGTTTTCATGAAACTAATCGTAAAAGTCTTCCCCGAGATCACCATCAAGAGCCGCCCGGTACGGATGCGTTTCATCCGCCAGTTGGCCAAAAACATCCGTACCGTGCTCCGCGATCTGGACCCGGCTGTGGTGGTGAACGGTGTGTGGGACAACCTCGAGCTGGAAACCCGCGTCAGCGAGCCGAAAGCCCTGAAGGAGATGACCGAGCGCCTGAGCTGCATGCCGGGCATCGCGCATTTCCTGCAGGTCGATGAATACCCGTTGGGCGACTTCGACGACATCGTCGCCAAGTGCAAACAGCATTTCGGTGACGCCTTGGCCGGGAAGATTTTTTCGGTGCGCTGCAAGCGTGCCGGCAAGCACGAATTCAGCTCCATGGACGTCGAGAAATACGTCGGCAGCCAACTGCGTCGTCAGTGCGGCGCCGCCGGAATCTCGCTCAAAGAGCCTGAAATCGAAGTTCGCATCGAAATTCGCGACAAACGGTTGTTCGTGATCCACAGCCAGCACAACAGCATCGGCGGTTATCCGCTGGGTGCCCTGGAACAGACGCTTGTGCTGATGTCCGGTGGCTTCGATTCCACCGTCGCCGCCTACCAGATCATGCGCCGCGGGCTGATGAGCCATTTCTGCTTCTTCAATCTGGGCGGACGAGCCCATGAACTGGGCGTTATGGAAGTCGCGCATTTCATCTGGAAGAAGTACGGCAGCTCCCAACGCGTGTTATTTGTCAGTGTGCCGTTCGAGGAAGTACTGGGAGAAATTCTCGGGAAAGTCGATAACAGTCATATGGGCGTAGTTTTGAAGCGTATGATGTTGCGCGCTGCTTCCCGTATTGCCGATCGGCTGGAGATCGAAGCGCTGGTCACCGGCGAAGCGATTTCCCAGGTGTCGAGCCAAACGTTGCCGAACCTGTCCGTGATCGACTGCGTGACCGACAAGCTGGTCTTGCGTCCGCTGATCGCCAGTCACAAGCAGGACATCATCGACCTGGCCAACGAAATCGGTACTGCCGACTTCGCCAAGCACATGCCGGAATACTGTGGGGTCATCTCGGTGAACCCCAAGACCCACGCCAAGCGTCCACGCGTGGAGTACGAAGAACAACAGTTCGACATGGCAGTACTTGAGCGTGCGCTCGAGAACGCCAAACTGGTGCCGATCGATCGCGTGATCGACGAATTGGGCCAGGACTTGCAGATCGAAGAAGTCAGCGAAGCGCTGGCTGGTCAGATCGTCATCGATATCCGTCATCCGGATGCCGCTGAAGACGACCCGCTGGGCCTCGTTGGCATTGAGGTACAAGCGATGCCGTTTTATGCATTGAACGCTCGTTTCAAGGAACTGGACCCTACTCGCCAGTACCTGCTGTATTGCGACAAAGGCGTGATGAGTCGCCTGCATGCCCACCATTTGCTCAGTGAGGGGCATGCCAATGTGCGCGTTTATCGACCGAGCTAAGAGCCCGGGGCTGTATGCCTGTGGCCTGCGTCACCGGCCCCCCGACTCTGCCGTCAAGCTGTAACGGCAAGGCCTGACTCTACTGTAAATCGCTGCCAAGACTTGTCAGCACACCGAATCCTCTGATCGAGATACACAAGTGATCGAAAATCTACGCAACATCGCCATCATTGCTCACGTTGACCATGGTAAGACCACCCTGGTAGACAAACTCTTGCGTCAATCCGGCACCCTGGAGCGCAACGAGCTTAACGACGAGCGCGTGATGGACTCCAACGACCAGGAGAAAGAACGCGGTATTACCATTCTGGCGAAAAACACCGCCATCAACTGGAACGGCCACCACATCAATATCGTGGACACCCCGGGCCACGCCGACTTCGGCGGCGAAGTTGAACGCGTAATGTCGATGGTTGACTCCGTTCTGCTGCTGGTTGACGCTCAAGACGGCCCTATGCCGCAAACCCGTTTCGTGACCAAGAAGGCTTTCGAAGCCGGCCTGCGTCCAATTGTGGTGATCAACAAGGTTGACCGTCCAGGCGCGCGTCCGGACTGGGTTCTGGACCAGATCTTCGACCTGTTCGACAACCTGGGTGCTACCGAAGAACAGCTGGACTTCAAAGTCGTCTACGCCTCGGCCCTGAACGGCATTGCCGGTCTGGAACACACCGACATGGCTGAAGACATGACCCCGCTGTACCAGGCGATCATTGACCACGTACCGGCTCCACAAGTTGACCGTGACGGTCCGTTCCAGATGCAAATCTCGGCACTGGACTACAACAGCTTCCTGGGTGTTATCGGCGTTGGCCGTATCGCCCGTGGTCGCGTCAAGCCGAACACTCAAGTTGTGGCTATCGACGCTGACGGCAAGCGCCGTAACGGTCGTATCCTGAAGCTGATGGGTCACCACGGTCTGCACCGTATCGACGTTGACGAAGCAGCTGCCGGCGACATCGTCTGCATCAGCGGCTTCGACCAGCTGTTCATCTCCGACACTCTGTGCGACCCACTGAACGTCGAAGCGATGAAGCCGCTGACCGTTGACGAACCCACTGTTTCCATGACCTTCCAGGTTAACGACTCGCCGTTCTGCGGTCGTGAAGGCAAGTTCGTCACCAGCCGTAACATCAAAGAGCGTCTGGACAAAGAACTGCTCTACAACGTTGCTCTGCGCGTTGAAGAAGGCGACACCGCCGACAAGTTCAAAGTCTCCGGCCGTGGTGAGCTGCACCTCTCGGTACTGATCGAAACCATGCGTCGCGAAGGCTTCGAAATGGGTGTTGGTCGTCCGGAAGTGATCATCCGCATGGTTGACGGCGTCAAGCACGAACCGTACGAAAACGTGACCATCGACCTGCCGGAAGAATCGCAAGGTTCGATCATGGAACAGATCGGTATCCGTAAGGGCGACCTGACCAACATGGTTCCGGATGGCAAGGGCCGTGTGCGTCTTGAGTACAACATCCCGGCTCGTGGCTTGATCGGTTTCCGTAACGAGTTCCTGACCCTGACCTCCGGTGCAGGCATCCTGACCTCGATCTTCGACCGTTACGACGTGATGAAGTCCGGCGACATGTCCGGCCGTCAGAACGGCGTGCTGGTTTCGGTTGCTACCGGTAAGGCTCTGACTTACTCGCTGGAAACCCTGCAAGCTCGCGGCAAACTGTTCCTGGGTCACGGTGAAGACGTGTACGAAGGTCAAATCGTCGGCATCAACAGCCGCGACAACGACCTGGGCGTCAACCCAACCAAAGGCAAGAAGCTCGACAACATGCGTGCTTCGGGTAAAGACGAAACCATCGCTCTGGTTCCGCCTATCCGCTTCACTCTGGAGCAGGCTCTGGAATTCGTTCAAGAAGACGAATTGTGCGAAGTCACTCCTAAGTCCATCCGTCTTCGCAAGAAGATCCTGGGCGAAAGCGAGCGTACCCGCGCTGCCAAGAAAGCCGGTAACTGAGTTTCGACTTAGTTAGCGCTTAAAAAAAGCGCCCCCGACCGCAAGGTCGGGGGCGTTTTTGTTTGTCTGGGTTTTTTGCGGTGTTTGTGCCGGCCTCATCGCGAGCAGGCTCGCTCCCACAGGGGATTTGTGGCGGGCAATTAATCTATGCTCAACACCCATCCAATGTGGGAGCGAGCCTGCTCGCGATGAGGTCCCGTCAGACAGCGGGATTCTGAATCAGAACTTGTCCAGCGTCCGCGGATTGCTCTCGCGCACCACTTCTTTGGGCTTGTACGCGCAATACCCCGGCCGCGGCCCGATCTTCGGGTGGTTGCGGCAGGTGTCCGGACGCTTATCATAAATAGTGCACAAACGGCTCTTGCGATCCAGGTACAGGCAATCGTTGTTACTCATGCGCTGAAGGGTGAAGATCTCGGACTTCTGGTTATAGCGCTCGACGATCCCTTCCTTTTGCAAACGCTTGGCGATGTTCTTCGGCGGATCGCCACGCTCGAACTCATCGACGATGCCGATACGGATCAGATCCTTGATCTTGACCTCGACCGGCAAGGTGCAGCAGCTGGACACGCAGGAACCGCACATCGGGGCAGAGTACTTGGCCCAGGTATCGAGGCGATCGATCTCCGCGGCGGCGATCAGGTTGGACTTCATCATCGGTTGTTACCAGCGTGTGCATCAGGGCGCGCGATCATACCGGGACTGGTGGATTTTTGAACAACCTTTCGCCAGATTTTTTCGCCAGGCCCAAAATAATCCCTGTGTCCGGCACGGCCCCTGCATTGTTTCTGGCACGCGACAACGTAATGTCGATCTATCTCGCACTAACAGGGAAAACTGCCGAACCAGAGTCTCAATGGTCTGTCAGACCGACTAGGCTCAGACAACTTCACGCTCGCTCGAGGTCTTATCGATGACTCAAGAACCACTTGTTCGCGAAGCAGAGGTGGCCGCATTCCGCGACGCCGTCTTGACCAAGCTTACCTACGCGGTGGGCAAAGACCCTGATCACGCCTTCGACCACGACTGGTTCGAAGCCATCGCCCTGGCGGCGCGCGATCACATGGTCGAGCACTGGATGGACCACACCCGGCAGATCTATCGTAAAGGCCAGAAACGGGTCTATTACCTCTCCCTTGAATTCCTTATCGGCCGCTTGCTCTACGACAGCCTGAGCAACCTCGGCCTGCTCGATGTGGCCCGCGAGGCCATGACCGAACTCGGCGTCGACATCGAACGCATCCGTCTGCTGGAGCCCGATGCGGCGCTGGGTAACGGCGGTCTCGGTCGTCTGGCCGCGTGCTTCATGGAAAGCATGTCGACCCTCGGAATCGCCGGCCACGGTTACGGCATTCGTTACGAGCACGGTTTGTTCCGCCAGGCCATCGTCGACGGCTGGCAGCAAGAGCAGACCGAACACTGGCTGGATTTCGGTAACCCGTGGGAGTTTGAACGGCCGGAGGTCGCCTATCCGATCGGCTTCGGCGGCAGTGTCGAAACCGTGACCGATGAAAATGGCAAATCCAGGCAAGTCTGGTCCCCGGCGGAAACCGTGCGGGCCATCGCTTATGACACCCCGGTGGTCGGTTGGCGCGGCGCGAGTGTCAACACGCTGCGACTGTGGCGTGCCCGGGCCATGGAAGATTTGCACCTGGAGCGCTTTAACGCTGGCGACCACTTGGGCGCGGTAGCCGAAGTGGCCCGGGCCGAAAGTATCTCCCGCGTGCTCTACCCGGCGGACAGCACCGATGCCGGCCAGGAACTGCGCCTGCGCCAGGAGTACTTCTTCGTTGCCGCGTCCCTGCAGGATTTGCTGCGCCGCCATCGCAACATGCACACCTCGGTGCTGACCCTGGGCGATCACGCGGCCATTCAACTCAACGACACTCATCCCTCGATCGCCGTGGCCGAGCTGATGCGTCAGTTGGTCGACGTTTATGACGTGGCGTGGGATGCGGCGTGGCAAGTCACCGTCGACACGCTTTCATACACCAACCACACGTTGTTACCGGAAGCGCTGGAAACCTGGCCGGTCGGTTTGATGGAGCGGATGCTGCCACGGCACATGCAGATCATTTATTTGATCAACGCCCAGCACATCGACTCATTGCGGGCCAAGGGCGTTCACGATTTCGACGTGTTGCGTGCGGTGTCGCTAATCGAGGAAGACAACGGTCGTCGCGTGCGCATGGGTAACCTGGCGTTCCTTGGCTCTCACAGCGTCAACGGCGTATCTGGCCTGCACACGCAACTGATGCGCAGCACCGTGTTTTCCGAGTTGCATAAACTTTATCCGGAGCGGATCAACAACAAGACCAACGGCATTACCTTCCGCCGCTGGCTCTATCAGGCCAACCCCGAGTTGACCTCGATGATGGTCGACGCCCTCGGCCCGGATCTGCTGGATAACCCCGAAGAAAGCCTGATAGGGCTGGAACCGTTCGCCGACAAACCTGCATTCCGTAAACAGTTCGCCGAGCAGCGGCTGCACAGTAAAAAAGCCCTGGCGTACCTGATTCATGAACGGCTGGGGATCGCGATCAACCCGGCGGCGATGTTCGACGTGCAGGTCAAGCGGATCCACGAATACAAACGTCAGTTGCTCAACCTGCTGCACACCGTCGCCCTGTACCAAGCGATTCGTGCCGAACCGGAAATCGACTGGGTACCGCGGGTGAAAATCTTCGCCGGCAAAGCGGCGGCCAGTTATCACCAGGCCAAGTTGATCATCAAGCTGACCAACGACATCGCTAGGGTGGTCAACAATGACCCGACCGTGCGTGGTTTGCTCAAAGTGGTGTTCTTGCCCAACTACAACGTCAGTCTGGCCGAAAGCATCATTCCGGCGGCGGACTTGTCGGAACAGATCTCCACTGCCGGCTTCGAAGCCTCAGGCACCAGCAACATGAAATTCGGCCTCAACGGCGCGCTGACCATCGGTACCCTGGACGGGGCCAACGTGGAGATGAGCGAGCGCATTGGTGTCGAACACATGTTCATCTTCGGCCTTAGCGCCGAGCAAGTGGAGGCGCGCAAACTCAACCATGAATTCAGCGCGGCACCGGACATTGCCGCCTCCCATCGACTCAACGATGTGCTGCAAGCGATTCGCGGCGGCGTGTTCTCACCGGACGATCCGTCCCGCTACACCACGCTGATCGATTCGCTGGTGGACTATGACCGCTTCCTGGTCTGCGCCGATTTCGACTCTTACTGGAACGCCCAGATGCGCGTCGAGGCTCATTGGCACGACTCCAAAGAGTGGTGGCGCTCGGCGGTATTGAGCAGCGCGCGGATGGGGTGGTTCTCGTCCGACCGGACCATTCGCGAGTACGCCACGGATATCTGGAAGGCGTTGGAGTAAGTCTTCGACCGGCTCGATATACTGGCGCGCCGGAAAAGATCGCAGCCTTCGGCAGCTCCTACAGAATCGCGTACTACCGCGCTTTTGTAGGAGCTGCCGAAGGCTGCGATCTTTTTGGAACTGGCTGCGCTAATCTTCCTGGATTGGCCAATGCGCTTAGGGATATCGACCATGCAATGGATGTTCATGCTGATTGGGCTGCTGCTGGGCTGGCTATTCGATGAGTCGTTCAGCGGTGCGCTGTTGGGCGCTTTGCTCGGGCTGGGTATTGGACAGGCCATTCGCATCGGCCGCTTGAGTACTCAAACCGCCGAGCAGCGACGCTTGCTCGATCAGGCGCAGGTTGCGCTGAATGCGGTCGAGCAGCGATTGGTATTGTTGGAAGTGTCGGGTGTCAAAACACCTGAAGCCAGTGAACCTGCGGCCAGCGAACCGGTTCCATCCCCTGAAATCATTCTTGAGCAAACGCCTGTCGCCTCCCCGGAGCTGATCTGGGAGCTGCCGCCTGAATTTGAACCCATCACGGCGGCCGCCACCGAAGCCAGTCGCCCGCCGTCCGCTGATGCGTGGAAACCCGAACCGGTTGCCCGTGAACCCCAACAACCGGCGGCGCCGCGTGGCCCGAACTTCATCGAGCGCGCCATCAGCGGCGCGCGCAACTGGTTGTTCGGCGGCAATACCGTGCTGCGTGTCGGCGTGGTGCTGTTGTTCCTCGGCCTGGCCTTCCTGTTGCGCTACGCCACCGAAGGCATGGTGGTGCCGGTCGAGTTGCGTTACGCCGGTGTCGCGGCGGCGGCCTTGGGCTTGCTCGCGCTGGGCTGGTTGCTGCGTCTGCGCAACAGCAATTACGCGCTGATGCTGCAAGGCACCGGGATTGCAGTGTTGTACCTGACAGTATTTGCCGCGATGCGCCTGCATCCATTGCTCGACCCTACGGCGGCGCTGGGGCTGCTGGTGGTGGTAACAGTGTTCTCGGCGATTCTCGCCATTACCCAAAACGCTCTGGGCCTGGCGGCTGCCGCCGCACTGGGTGGTTTCGCCGCGCCGATCCTGACCTCCACCGGCGCCGGCAACCATGTCGCGCTGTTCAGCTACTTCGCCTTGCTCAATGCCGGCATTCTCGCCATCGCGTGGTTCAAGGCCTGGCGGTTGCTCAACCTGATCGGTTTTGTCGGCACCTTCGGCATTGGATTGGCTTGGGGCCTACGTTCCTATACGCCAGAACTGCTGTGGAGTACCGAGCCGTTCCTGATTCTGTTTTTCCTGATGTACCTGGCCATCGGCCTGTTGTTCGCTCGGCGCAAGTTGCTGGAAATGAGCGATGCACCCGAGGACGACAGCCGCGATGCACTGCTGCACTGGTCGGCGCGCAAGGGTGATTACGTCGACGGTACGATGCTGTTCGCGCCTCCGCTGGTGGGCTTCGGCTTGCAGTTCGCGCTGGTGGAGCATCTGGAATTTGCCGCGGCTTTCAGCGCCTTGGCACTGGGCATGATTTACATGGGGTTGGCCCGGTTGCTGATGGGTGGACGTGCGCTGTTGTTGGCGGAAACCTGTTTGGCGCTCGGGGTGATTTTCGCCAGCCTGGCGATTCCCTTGGGGCTCGACGCGCGTTGGACCGCAGCCGCCTGGGCGGTGGAAGGCGCGGGGATTTTCTGGCTCGGCCTGCGTCAACAACGACCGCTGGCACGAGCCTTTGCCTTGCTGCTGCAACTGGGCTCGGCACTGGCCTTCCTCTGCGAGCTGCGGATCGGCAAGAACAGCCTGCTCGATGGCGCGCCGCTGGGGGCGTTGATGCTCGGTGTGGCGCTGCTGTTCAGCTTCTACCAATTACGCAAAGCGTTGCCTGAACAAGCCTCAAAGTGGGAACGTCAAGGGCTGCCGGTATTGGCCTGCCTGGGGCTGACGTTCCTTTATCTGCTGGCGCCGCTGTTCTTCTTCACTCACGGAACGGCGATCAGTTGGGCGCTGGCTGGGTTGGCGACGCTGTTCGTTGGCCTGCGCCTGCAATCGCGGACGTTCCTGTTCACCGCCTTCGCTGTGCAACTGCTCGGCGGTGCATTGTTCCTGTTGCGGCTGCAAGGGGCGGGTGGTGAGTCTGCCGCGGTGTTCAGCGCCGGCTGGAGCGGTTTGCTCAGCGCGTCCCTGATCGGGCTGGCGTTGATCGCCGGCATGTTGCTGGCGGCCCGCGACGACATGGTGCGCAGCGACGTGCGTTTGCTGCGCGGTTTGTCAGTGGTGTTGCTGGCCGGTCTGGTGCTGATCAACCTCGCGGTGTTGTTCGTGTTGCCATGGCAAACCGCGAGCGCGGTATGGGCCGCCAGTGGTTTGTTCATCATCTGGCTGAGCCTGTACCTGAAGCAGCGCGTGAGTTTTGTCTTTGGTCTGTTGTTGCAGGTGATCGGCGGCGCTGCGTTCCTGTTCGCCGGGCCAGACCTGCTCGGCCCGCTGCTAAGCGAAGGGTTACGGCCGCTGGCGCATAGCGGTTTCTGGACACCGCTGGTGCTGGGGCTGGCCGCATTCGTCGGGGCCTGGCGTCTGCAGCTTGGCAACCATGCTTCGGCCTTCGATGGGCTGAGTCTGCAACGCATGTCCGAAGTGTTGCTGGTGTGGGGCGCGGGTTGGTGGGCGCTGGCATGGGTCAGCGAAGTACTGCGCTTTGCGCCGTTGAATCTGCAAGCCACCTTGTTGCTGGCCGTTGCCGCCGTGAGTGTCGCGCTGTGGGCTATGTTGGCGCTGCGCCTGAAGTGGTCGTCGCTGGGCTTGCTCTGCACGTTGCTGATTCCCGCCGCCGGTTTGGTGTTGCTCGCTGCCTGGCATTCGCGTTATCACCCGGCCGCCAACTTCGGCTGGCTGGTCTGGACCGCGGTATTCGTCGTGCATTTCATCTCACTGCGACGCTTGGCGGCGATGCTGCCCGCCAACGCCCTGAGCACCGCCCATGTACTCGGCTGCTGGCTGTTGATCGGCGTGTTGGCCCTGGAACTGCGTTACGGTTTGCTGCTGTTGTCGGAGCAGTACAACGCCTGGCGCTGGCTGGGCTGGGCGATTCTGCCGAGCCTGTATCTGGTGCTGATGGCTGCACCGCGTGCGTGGCCATGGCCGGTGTCAGCTTATCCCCGCGAGTACCGGCTCTATGCCGCTGCGCCGTTGGCGTTGTTGATGCTCGGCTGGTTCTGGCTGGCGAACATCGCCAGTGACGGCACCGCCGAGCCATTGCCGTATGTGCCGCTGATCAACCCGCTGGAATTGGGTCTGTTGTTCGCCCTGTTCGGCGTTTATGTCTGGTCTCGCAGCGCGGTCACGCAACTGGCGATTCGCAAGGAGTACGCCGATAACGCCACGCAAGTGATTGCCGGTGTTTCGCTGTTCGTCTTTTTCACTGCGCTGGTGATGCGCGCGGCTCACCATTGGGGTGGCGTGCCGTACGCGCTGGACCTGCTGCTTGGGTCGATGTTGGTGCAGGCTGGCCTGTCCATCGTCTGGACCCTGATGGCCCTGAGTCTGATGATCGGTGGGCATCTGCGTCATCGCCGCGAAGTCTGGCTGATCGGCGCGGCGCTGATAGGGCTGGTGGTCGCCAAGTTGTTCTTCGTTGAATTGAGTAACCGCGGCGGGCTCGCGCGGATCGTGTCGTTTATCGGCGTTGGCGTGTTGCTGTTGGTGGTGGGCTATTTCGCTCCATTGCCGCCCAAGCGTGCCGAGGCTGTGCCGGATATTGAAAAACCGGCCCCTGAAACCGAAGGAGTGTCGTCTTGAGTCAGAAACTGAACCTTGGCTGGTGGGGGGCTGTGGTGCTGGGCGTGACGCTATCGGCCGGCGCGCAGGAAAAACCGGCGGACTTTGCCACACAGGTACCGTTGTCGGTGAGTGGCGAGGGCCCGTGGTATCGCCTGGAATTACCCTTGGGCGTGCAACTGAAAGCGCGGCAAACCGATCTCAGCGATCTACGCGTGTTCAACGCCGCCGGTGAGCCTCAGGCTTATGCTCTGGCCCGAGAACCCGCGCAGACCCGCGAAAACCGCACGCTGAACGACGTGAAGTGGTTCCCTTTGTACAACTCGGCGGATGCCACCGAACGCGCGCCGAGTGTGCGCGTGCAATCGAACACCAACGGCACGTTGATCGAAGTGCAGCCGTCCAGCCAGTTGGAGGCAGGCGAAGAAGAGCTGCGCGGCTGGTTACTCGATGCCAGTCGCATCAAGGCGCCGTTACAGCAATTGATCCTCGATTGGACCAGCGATCGCGACGGTTTCCAGCGTTTCAGCATTGAAGGCAGCGATGATTTGCAGCATTGGCAATCGTGGGGCGAAGGACAGGTGGCGCGCCTGACGTTTGCCGACGAGCGGGTCGAGCAACATGAAGTCGGCCTGCCGGGGCAATCGGCGCGCTACTTGCGCTTGCTGTGGAGTTCACCGCAAGCGGCCCCAGTGCTGACTTCGGCGCAACTGGAAAGCACCAACCCTCGCACCTTGCCGCTGCCGTTGGTCTGGTCGCAACCGTTGGCTGGCACCAGCGTGAAGGCCGGTGAGTACATCTGGCAATTGCCGATGGGGTTGAACGTCCAGCGCTTGCAGATCGAACTGAATCAGCCCAACAGCCTCGCCCCAGTGACATTGTCGGGTCGCCGGGAAACCAGCCTGCCGTGGCAAACGCTGACCAGCGGTTTGCTCTACCGCTTGACCCAGAATGGCCAAGACGTGGTGCAGAACGAATTGCAGCTGCCGGGCCAGACCGTGCAGCAATTGAAGCTGACGGTGGATGAGCGCGGGGGTGGCCTGGGCGCCGAAGCGCCGACCGTCCGATTTGCCGTGCGCTCCACGCAACTGGTGTTCCTGGCGCGCGGCGCCGGGCCTTATACGCTGGCGCTGGGGAGTGCGACGGTGAAGGCCGCGAGCTTGCCATTGTCGACGCTGATCCCGGATTACAGCGCGGCGAAGCTGGCGGCGTTGGGCAAGGCGACGGTGGAGGGTGGGGGCGTGGTGACTCCGGCGGCGACCGTGCAAACGGTGGCGGACACGAACTGGAAGAAATTCGGGTTGTGGGCGGTGCTGTTACTCAGTGTGCTGTTTTTGGGGGCCATGGCGTTCAGCTTGCTGCGCAAGCCACCAATCAAACCCTGAAGGTGGTGCTTTGCACCCCAATCGCGAGCAGGCTCGCTCCCACAGGGGATTGCGATCAGTGTGGGAGCGAGCCGGCTCCGGGCGGCGATCCGACGATAGCGGTTTATCGGTCGGTAAAAATGCCCATTTCCAACTACGCTCAACCCCGCACATGAACTCTATTGGCTGCATCACGTCTGATAGGAGGAAATGCGCCCCGACTCGCGTTAAACTGCGCGGGTTTTTAGCCCCCCCATTCCACCGGAGCCTTCCATGTCCCGCGTTACCTTGAGTCGCTATTTGATTGAGCAGACCCGCAGCAACAACACTCCTGCCGATCTGCGCTTCCTGATCGAAGTGGTGGCGCGTGCCTGCAAGGAGATCAACCACGCCGTGTCCAAAGGCGCCCTGGGTGGCGTTCTGGGCAGCATGGGCACTGAAAACGTCCAGGGCGAAGTGCAGAAGAAGCTCGATGTGATCTCCAACGAGATCCTGCTCGAAGCCAACGAATGGGGCGGCCACCTGGCCGGCATGGCGTCCGAGGAAATGGACAATGCCTACCAGATCCCGGGCAAATACCCGAAAGGCGCGTACCTGCTGGTATTCGACCCGCTGGACGGTTCATCGAACATCGACATCAACGCCCCGGTCGGCACCATCTTCTCGGTACTTCGTTGCCCGAACGAATACCTGAGCCAGAACGAGCCCTTGAATGAAAAGGCTTTCCTGCAGCCAGGTACCCAGCAAGTGGCCGCCGGCTACGCGATCTACGGTCCGCAGACCATGCTGATCCTGACCCTGGGCGACGGCGTGAAAGGCTTCACCCTGGACCGTGAAATGGGCAGCTTCGTCCTGACCCATGAAGACATCACCATTCCTGAAGCCACCCAGGAATTCGCCATCAACGCGTCCAACCAGCGTCACTGGGAAGCTCCGGTACAACGCTACGTCGGCGAATTACTGGCAGGCGAAGAAGGCCCGCTGAAAAAGAACTACAACATGCGTTGGGTCGCCGCGATGGTGGCCGACGTGCACCGCATCCTGACCCGCGGCGGTCTGTTCATGTACCCACGCGACAGCCGCGAGCCGTCGAAGCCGGGCAAACTGCGCCTGATGTACGAAGCCAACCCGATGTCGTTCCTGGTTGAACAAGCGGGTGGCGCATCCACTGACGGCCACCAGCGCATCCTCGACATCCAGCCCGAAGGCCTGCACCAGCGTGTTGCGGTGTTCCTCGGTTCGAAAGAAGAAGTTGCCCGCGTCACGGCTTACCACAAGGAATAAACCATGACCGCGCCCTGGCAGCCGTTGCTCGAATGGTGGTTCGGATCTTTCGAATCACCCAACGAAATAGCGGCTGACAAGGGCAAGTTATGGTTCGGCAAGCGCGACAGCCAGGACCTCGAAGCGTGCGAGCGTTTCGGGGACCAGGTCGAGCAGGCACTGGCTGGCGGATTGACTGAATGGGTGCAACACCCTGAAGGTTGGCTGGCCCTGGTGCTGCTGCTCGATCAACTTCCGCGAATGATCTTTCGCGATACCCCCAAATCCTTTTCAGGCGACCTCAGGGCTCAGGCACTGGTAGCGCAAGGCATTGCTGCGGATTTCGATCGGCAACTGCGACCGATCCAGCGGGTGTTTATCTATCTGGTATTCGAGCACTGCGAAAATCCGGCAGTGCAGAACGAAGCGGTTTCGCGGTTTCTTGATCTGGTTGAACAGCAACCGGAGGCGGATCGGGCGGTGTTTGCCGACAACCTGGATTATGCCGAGCGGCATCAGAAGATCATTGCGCGATTTGGACGGTTTCCCCATCGCAATGCGGTGCTGGGGCGCGAATCTACGGCTGAGGAAATTGAGTTTCTTTCAGGGCCTGGATCCCGGTTCTAGCTTTGCATTGCCACTGATACCGCCATCGCGAGCAGGCTCGCTCCCACATGGATCTTTGCCGCACTGGAGATCCACTGTGGGAGCGGGCTTGCTCGCGAAGAGGCCCGCAAAAGCACTAGATCCGGAAACTGCCCACCAACTGCTTCAACCGCGCTGCCTGCTGCTCAAGATCAGCACACGCACGCAACGTCGACTGCAAGTTCTCCACCCCTTCCTGGTTCAGCGTGTTGATCTCGGTGATGTCGACGTTGATCGACTCGACCACGGCCGTCTGTTCTTCGGTCGCCGTCGCCACGGACTGGTTCATCCCGTCGATCTCACCGATGCGCTGCGTCACGCTGCCCAGGCGTTCGCCGGCCTGGTTGGCGATGCCGACGCTGCTTTCGCTCTGGCGCTGGCTGTCGGTCATGGTGCTGACCGCTTCCCGGGCGCCGACTTGCAGTTCTTCGATCATCTTCTGCACTTGCTGCGCCGAGTCCTGAGTGCGGTGGGCGAGGTTGCGTACCTCATCCGCGACCACGGCAAAACCACGGCCGGCTTCACCGGCACGGGCTGCTTCGATGGCGGCGTTGAGCGCCAGCAGGTTGGTTTGCTGCGAAATGCTGGTGATCACTTCCAGAATCTGGCCGATGTTCACCGTGTTGCTGTTCAGGGTTTCGATGTTGCCGCACGAATCGCTGATTTTTGCCGACAGCTGCTGCATCGCGGCGATGGTTTTATCCACCACTTGCTGACCGTCTTCGGCCAAGGCACGGGCGTCGCTCGAATGCTGCGAGGCGAGGGCGGCGTTCTGGGCGATTTCCTGAGCGGCGGCGCCGAGTTCGTTGATCGCCGCAGCCACGCTGCTGGTGCGTGAGGCTTGCTGATCGGAGTTGAACATCGAAGAGTTCGATGCAGCCACTACGCGCAGGGCCACTTCGTTGACTTGGCCAGTGGCCGAGGACACTTCACGGATCGAGGTATGAATACGTTCCACGAAACGGTTGAACGAGGTGCCCAATGCACCGAATTCGTCCTGGCCGTGAATGGTCAGACGCTTGGTCAGGTCACCTTCACCCTCGGCGATGTCATGCATGGCGCGGCCCATGGTGAGCAGCGGTTGCATCAACACGCGGATCAACATGCTCAGCAGCGCGATGATGATCACCACGGCAATGATCATGGCGATGATCGCCGAGGTGCGGAATTCGCTGAGCATCGAGAACGCGGTGTCTTTATCCAGCACCAGCGCCACGTACCAGTCTGCAGACGGTACACCGTTGACGTGAGTGAAGGAGATGAACTGGGTTTTGCCATCCAGTTCGACTTCCTTCAAGCCCGGGCTGATTTTCGGCGCGCCGTTGGGGTAGGCGTCGGCCAGGTTCTTGAGCACCAGTTTGCTGTCCGGATGGATCAGGATCTTGCCGTCGGCGCTGACGATAAATGCATGGCCATGACCGCCAAAATTCAGCGAGTTGATGATCGCGCTGACGCTGGACAGATCAATGTCTGCACCGGCGACGCCAATCATCTGGTTCTGGTGCTTCACTGGCGTGGCAACGGTGATCACCAGTTTGCCCGACGATGCCGCAAGGTAGGGTTCAGTGACGATGGTCTGTTGCGCATTGTTGGCCGCCTTGTACCAGCCCCGAGCGCGCGGGTCGTAGTCTGCGGCGCGATTGCCGGCCGGGACCGAGAACATCACACCATCGGTGCCGCCGAAGTAGCTCAGCTGGAAGTTGCTGGTGTAGGCCGGCAGGTCGATGGCGCGCTTGAGGTTGGCCTGGGCGCTGCCGTCCACGGTGATTTGCTGGGACAGCGATTGCAGCAACTGGATGCGGCTTTCCAGCCAGGTCTGGATGTTGCTGGTGGTCAGGCTGCCGAGTTCCTGCATCGAGGACTCGGTACTGCTGAGCAAGGTCTGCCGCTGGCGGTAATCGTTGAACAGGATGAAACAGGCGAATGCAACGGCCACCACGAGAGCGGCTGCCAACAGGATTTTGTGGCTGAACTTCATGTTTCTGGTCATTAAATGAGCTACCGCGAAGGGGCTGGTCAACAAGGGGTGTCAATTTGCCACAGTGGAAGGCTTTGCGCTGCCTCTATGTCGACTGGCCGGCGCCAAAGATTAGACGACTTCTGCGAAAACCGACGAAATACTCAGCGGCGCGAAAAAGTGGCTGATTTATCGTCAAAAGGCTGACGGGCGATCAAACAAATAGCCGGATGCTCAGGGAACCAGACAGGGGTTTTCTCTTCTAAGCTTCAGCTTGGCAGCCATGCCATTCCCTTCGCCCCAGGAGTTACGCCATGTCGCTGCGTTCTATCGCTTTGCTCTCGTTCTGCGTGTTGTTGGCAGCGTGCGGCAAGATCAATCAGGAAAATTACTCGAAGCTGTCGACCGGCATGCCCAAGGGCGAGGTTGAAACCTTGCTGGGCAAACCGACCGATTGCTCGGGCGCGCTCGGCATGTCCAGTTGCACTTGGGGCGACCAAAACAGCTTTATCAGCGTGCAGTATGCCGGTGACAAAGTGCTGATGTTTTCTGGCCAAGGCTTGAAGTAAACCGGGGCTGTTCGCCCACGGGAGAAAAAAATAATGAAGCGGTTACTGATCGTTCTTTTTGCCGGCCTGGTACTGGCCGGCTGCGCCACTTCTGGCGTTGATCCGTTGGCACCCAAGACCGTCAACACGGTCAACCTCAAGCGTTACCAGGGAACCTGGTACGAGTTGGCGCGTCTGCCGATGTATTTCCAGCGCAACTGCGCGCAATCCGAGGCCCATTACACCCTCAAGCCTGACGGTGACATGGCGGTACTGAACCGCTGCCTGACGTCGGACTGGCAATGGGAAGAGGCCAAAGGCACGGCTTATCCACAGGTGCCCGGCAAGGCCGACAAGCTGTGGGTCGAGTTCGATACCTGGTTCTCGCGACTGATCCCGGGTGTGGCGAAGGGAGAGTACTGGGTGTTGTACGTCAGCGATGATTACAAGACCGCGATTGTCGGCGACCCGAGACGCCGTCATCTTTGGTTGCTATCACGCACCCCGACAGTCAATGGTGTAGTGCGAGAAGAGCTGCTGAGCAAGGCGCGTCAGCAGGGTTATGACACGACGCGGCTGATCTGGCGCACGTCGGATACCAAGATGGCGAAGACTTCGAATTAACAGTCGCCGTAGATCAAAAACTGTGGGAGCGAGCCTGCTCGCGATAGCGGAATGTCAGTCAACACTTCTGTTGAATTGGACGGCCCTATCGCGAGCAGGCTCGCTCCCACTTTTTTTGCGTCAGCCCAAGAGGTCGCGCAGAACCTGGGTAAAGGCGCGGTTGCTTTCTTCTTCCCCGGCATGCCGCCCATCACGCACCACCCACTGGCCGTTGACCAGCACATCGCGCACCTGACGATCACCACCGGCAAACAACCAGCGATTGAGAATCCCGTCGCCACTGGCCGTCGCCAGGTACGGATCGTTGCCATCGAGCACCAACCAATCCGCACGCTTGCCGACTTCCAGGGCGCCAATCGGTTGCCCCAGCGCCTGGGCGCCACCCTCCAGCGCGGCGTCGTACAGTGTGCGGCCGACCATCGGCTGATCCGCGCCATACAAACGATTACGCCGCTGATCGCGCAGCCTCTGGCCGTATTCCAGCCAGCGCAATTCTTCCACCACGCTTAACGAGACATGGCTGTCGGAACCGATGCCCATGCGCCCGCCCTGGGCCAGGAAGTCCACCGCCGGAAAAATCCCGTCGCCGAGATTGGCTTCGGTGGTCAGGCACAGGCCGGCGATGGCGCGACTCTTGGCCATGAGCGTGACTTCTTCCGGGTTGGCGTGAGTCGCGTGGACCAGGCACCAGCGCTGATCGACCTCAGTGTTTTCGTACAGCCATTGCAGCGGACGACGACCGCTCCAGCTCAGGCAGTCATCGACTTCCTTCTGCTGTTCGGCAATATGAATATGTACCGGACACTGCTTGTCGCTGGCCGCCAGCACTTCACTGATCTGCTGCGGGGTGACCGCGCGCAACGAGTGGAAACACAAACCCAGGGCCTGGGCCGGTTGCTGTGCCAGAATCGGCTGCAAGCGCGCCTGAAGTTTCAGGTAGTTTTCGGTGCTGTTGATAAAGCGGCGCTGACCTTCGTTCGGGGCCTGGCCGCCGAAACCGGAGTGGCTGTAGAGCACTGGCAGCAGGGTCAAACCGATACCGGCGGCGCTGGCCGCCTGGCTGATGCGCAGCGCCAGTTCGGCCGGGTCTGCGTACGGTTGGCCGCTCGCGTCGTGGTGTACGTAATGAAATTCCGCGACCGAGGTGTAACCGGCCTTGAGCATTTCGATGTACAGCTGACGGGCGATGACACCGAGTTGGTCCGGGCTGATTTTTCCGACGAGCCGGTACATCAGATCGCGCCAGGTCCAGAAACTGTCATTCGGATTACCCGCCACTTCCGCCAACCCGGCCATGGCTCTCTGGAAGGCATGGGAGTGCAAATTCGGCATTCCCGACAGTAGCGGACCGCTCAGCCGTTCGGCGTCATCTGCGTGAGAATCGGCCTGGATATGGGTCAGTACGCCATCGGCACTGACCTCAAGACGTACATTGTTGGCCCATCCACTAGGCAGCAGCGCGCGTTCGGCAAAGAAGGCGGACATGGTTCAGCACCCCATCGTGTGTTATTTGTATATACATATACAGACGTTTGCCTGCTCGGTAAACTCCGGCAAGCTAGCAACCTCTAATAGATGAACAAGGATTAACCGTGCCGACTCCCTCTGCCACATTGCCGCCGAATGCCAATCTGAGCGCCAATCTGGGCGACAGTCCGGCGCCCTTGTACGCCCGCGTCAAACAGATGATCACCCAGCAGATCGACAGTGGAAACTGGCCGCCGCACTACCGCGTTCCGTCGGAAAGCGAGTTGGTCAGCCAGCTGGGTTTCAGCCGCATGACCATCAACCGCGCCCTGCGCGAGATGACCGCCGACGGTCTGCTGGTGCGCATGCAGGGTGTCGGCACGTTCGTCGCCGAGCCGAAAAGTCAGTCTGCCTTGTTTGAAGTGCACAACATCGCCGACGAGATCGCCTCCCGTGGCCATAGCCACACCTGTAAGGTGATCACCCTCGAAGAAGAGGCCGCCGGTTCCGAGCGGGCCGTGGCCCTGGACATGCGCGAAGGCCAGAGGGTTTTCCATTCGCTGATCGTGCATTTCGAAAACGATATTCCGGTGCAAATCGAAGACCGTTTCGTCAATGCGCTGGTGGCGCCGGACTATCTCAAGCAAGACTTCACCCTGCAAACGCCCTACGCCTATCTGAATCAGGTCGCGCCGTTGACCGAAGGCGAGCATGTGGTCGAAGCGATTCTCGCCGAACCGTCTGAATGCAAATTGCTGCAGATTGAAAAGGGCGAGCCCTGCCTGCTGATTCGTCGCCGCACCTGGTCCGGCCGTCAGCCCGTGACCGCCGCCCGTTTGATCCACCCCGGTTCCCGTCATCGTCTGGAAGGACGGTTCCATAAATAAAGAGCCCTGAATGAGCCAGTTGAAAGTTTTACGCGCGGCCGATTACCCGCGCATGCCGTGGAAAAACGGCGGCGGCAGCACCGAAGAAATCACCCGTGATGGAGGTGCTGGCCTTGAGGGTTTCGGCTGGCGTCTGTCGATCGCCGACATCGGCGAGTCGGGCGGGTTTTCCATCTTTGCCGGCTATGAGCGGGTGATCACCGTGCTGCAAGGCGAGGGCATGACCTTGCGTGTCGATGGTCAGGACACGCCGCCGTTGTTACCGCTGGACCCGTTTGCTTTCAGTGGTGAGAGTCATGTGTCCTGCACATTGCTCGGCGGACCGATTCGCGACTTCAACCTGATTTATGCGCCGGACCGTTACCGCGCGCGGTTGCAGTGGCTGGAGGGCGAGCAGCGGTTTTTCAGCTCTGCCGGCACGGTGTTGGTGTTCAGCGTGGCTGAACAGCTTGAAGTGACGGTGGGTAACAGCGCCTCTCAGCTAGGGCGCCATGATTGTCTGCAGCTGGACGGTAACGTTGGTCTGCTGGATGTCTCTATCAAGGGTCAGTGCTGTGTGATTGAGCTGATCGCACGCTGATCGAAAATCCTCAAAAGATCGCAGCCTTCGGCAGCTCCTACGAGTTCGATTCTCATCCGCAATATTTGTGGTGAACGCGATCACTGTAGGAGCTGCCGAAGGCTGCGATCTTTTGCTTTTAAGCGTTCCCCATTGCGCACCAACTTGTTACCGAACGCCCCAGCGTGGCGCAAAACCACGCTCAAGTAACAGCCATCGTCCTCGCGCAAAATCCCCCAAAAAAATTTCATCTTCCTCAAGGCCCTTGATCTACAGCCTTTCCAGCCCTTTCAAAACTTTTCTTGAGCACCCATCCAGCAAGTTGGCCGCTTGATTGCATATGCTTGTATGTACAAGTAAAGACGTATGCGTATGAGTCGTTCGAGACTCCTCGCAGCGTCCACTGATTCGCTTGTGGCGCTTTGTCGCGCACAGGCTGGCTTGCCCACCGCCAGGGTTGGTTTGAATTGATCGCTGAGGAGTCTTTTTCGTGACTGACAATAAGCCCACTAAGTACCGCAATGTCGAAATCCGTGCTGCCCGCGGTAACAAGCTGACCGCCAAGAGCTGGCTGACTGAAGCGCCGCTGCGCATGCTGATGAACAACCTCGACCCGGAAGTCGCCGAGAACCCTAAAGAACTGGTGGTTTACGGTGGTATCGGTCGTGCGGCGCGTAACTGGGAATGCTACGACAAGATCGTCGAAAGCCTGACCAACCTGAACGACGACGAGACCCTGCTGGTGCAATCCGGCAAGCCGGTCGGCGTGTTCAAGACCCACAGCAACGCCCCGCGCGTGCTGATCGCCAACTCCAACCTGGTGCCGCACTGGGCGAGCTGGGAACACTTCAATGAACTCGACGCCAAAGGCCTGGCCATGTACGGCCAGATGACCGCCGGCAGCTGGATCTACATCGGCAGCCAGGGCATCGTCCAGGGCACCTACGAAACCTTCGTCGAAGCCGGTCGCCAACACTACAACGATGACCTGAAAGGTCGTTGGGTCCTGACCGCAGGCCTCGGCGGCATGGGCGGCGCGCAACCATTGGCCGCAACCCTGGCCGGCGCTTGCTCGCTGAACATCGAATGCCAGCAGGTCAGCATCGATTTCCGCCTGAACAGCCGCTATGTCGATGAGCAAGCCACCGACCTCGACGACGCGCTGGCCCGCATCGCCAAATACACCAAAGAAGGCAAAGCGATTTCCATCGCTCTGCTGGGCAACGCGGCTGAAATCCTGCCGGAACTGGTCAAGCGCGGCGTGCGCCCAGACATGGTCACCGACCAGACCAGCGCCCACGACCCGCTCAACGGTTACCTGCCAGCCGGCTGGACCTGGGAAGAATACCGCGCTCGCGCCAAGACCGAGCCTGCTGTCGTGGTCAAAGCCGCCAAGCAGTCCATGGCCGTGCACGTTAAAGCGATGCTCGAATTCCAGAAAATGGGTATTCCGACCTTCGACTACGGCAACAACATCCGTCAGATGGCGCAAGAAGAAGGCGTTGAAAACGCGTTCGACTTCCCTGGCTTCGTACCGGCTTACATCCGTCCGCTGTTCTGTCGCGGCATCGGCCCATTCCGTTGGGCTGCGCTGTCGGGCGACCCGCAGGACATCTACAAGACCGACGCCAAGGTCAAAGAACTGATCCCGGACGACGCCCACCTGCACAACTGGCTGGACATGGCCCGTGAGCGCATCAGCTTCCAGGGTCTGCCGGCACGTATCTGCTGGGTTGGCCTGGGCCTGCGCGCCAAGCTCGGTCTGGCCTTCAACGAAATGGTTCGCAGCGGTGAATTGTCCGCGCCAATCGTGATCGGTCGCGACCACCTGGACTCCGGTTCGGTAGCCAGCCCGAACCGCGAAACCGAATCCATGCAAGACGGTTCCGATGCCGTGTCCGACTGGCCACTGCTCAACGCTTTACTCAATACCGCGAGCGGCGCGACCTGGGTTTCCCTGCACCACGGCGGCGGCGTCGGCATGGGCTTCTCCCAGCATTCGGGCATGGTGATTGTCTGCGACGGTACTGACGAAGCGGCCGAGCGTATCGCTCGCGTGCTGCACAACGACCCGGCTACCGGTGTCATGCGTCACGCCGATGCCGGTTACCAGATCGCAATCGACTGTGCCAAGGAGCAGGGCCTGAACCTGCCGATGATTACCGGCAAATAAAACAGGCTTTGGCCTGATGCAAAACCTGTAGGAGCGAGGCTTGCCCGCGAACCGCGGTGTGTCAGAAAAGACGCCTTCGCGGGCAAGCCTCGCTCCTACAGGAGCAACCAACACCGACAAACAATCCACAGAGGTTGAACAATGGCTGTTAATGACGATCGTGCAGGCAGTAAACCGTTGATCGAGAAACGTTCGATCGACTACATCCCGGAAGCGGAGAGACACGGTCGTCTGTTGAGCCAGTTTACCCTGTGGATGGGGGCCAACCTGCAAATCACCGCGATTGTCACCGGGGCCCTGGCCGTGGTGCTGGGCGGTGACGTGTTCTGGTCGTTGATTGGTCTGTTGATCGGTCAACTGCTCGGCGGTGGCGTGATGGCGCTGCATGCCGCGCAAGGCCCCAAGCTTGGCCTGCCGCAGATGATCTCCAGCCGGGTACAGTTCGGCGTGTACGGCGCGGCCATCCCGATCGTGCTGGTGTGCCTGATGTACTTGGGCTTCACCGCAACGGGCACCGTGCTTTCCGGCCAGGCGCTGGGCCAGTTGTTTGGCGTCAGCGACAGCGTCGGTATCCTTATCTTCGCCAGCGTCATCGTGCTGGTCACGGTGCTCGGTTATCGGGTGATCCATTTCATCGGCCGTGTCGCCAGTATCATTGGCGTGATTGCCTTCGTTTACCTGTTCAGTCGCCTGATGAGCCAGACTGACGTTGGCGCACTCCTGCAAATTCGCCACTTCAGCTGGAGCAGCTTCCTGCTCGCGGTATCGCTCGCCGCGTCCTGGCAGATCGCCTTCGGCCCCTACGTGGCTGACTACTCACGCTACCTGCCGAGCAGCACGTCCTCGGTGAAAACCTTTTTCGCCGCCGGCGCCGGTTCGGTTATCGGCGCACAGGTGGCGATGATCCTCGGTGTGTTTGCCGCCGCCATGGCCAACGGGCAATTCGCCGGCCACGAAGTGGCTTACATCGTTGGTTTGAGCGGCAGTGGTGCCACTGCTGCGCTGCTGTACTTCAGCATCGCGTTCGGCAAGGTCACCATCTCCACGCTGAATTCCTACGGCAGCTTCATGTGCATTGCGACCGTCATCAGCGGTTTGCGTGGTGACCTGCGGGTAACGCACTTGCAGCGCCTGGTTTTCGTGCTGGTCATCGTCGGCACTGCGACCCTGATTGCCTTGCTCGGTCAGCACTCGTTCCTCGGTGCGTTCAAGTCCTTCATCCTGTTTTTGCTGGCTTTTTTCACGCCATGGAGCGCGATCAACCTGGTGGACTACTACTGCATCACTCGCGAGCGCTATGACGTGCCGGCGCTGGCCGATCCGAACGGTCGCTACGGCCGTTGGAACCCCCTCGGTATCAGCGTCTATGTTTTCGGTGTGCTGGTGCAACTGCCGTTCATTTCCACCAAGTTCTATACCGGTCCGCTGGTGGCTGCCCTCGGTGATGTGGATATTTCCTGGATCATCGGTCTGGTGCTTCCCGCAGCCCTGTATTACGTGTGCGCGAAAAAATGGCACAGCGCGGTACCCGATCACCTGATTCTGCCAGTCGAGCAGGACAGCGATGCAGCACCTATAACAAGCGGGGCCGGTCGCGCTGCGGCGCAGGCCTGATTGGACGTGGACAGGGCTGGATGCCTCTTGACTGCCGTAAGCCAATTCATGATTAGGAGCGTCACACAATGAAATCGAACAAGACCCTGCTGACCACATTGCTTTCCATGGGCCTGCTGGCCAGCGCCAGCGCCACTCAGGCGGCGGGTTGGTGCGAGTCAGGCAAACCGGTGAAATTTGCCGGCCTGAACTGGGAAAGCGGCATGCTGCTGACCGACGTGATGCAAATCGTGTTGGAGAAGGGCTACGACTGCAAGACCGACAGCTTGCCGGGCAACTCCATCACCATGGAAAACGCCCTGAGCAGTAACGATATTCAGATCTTCGCCGAAGAGTGGGTTGGTCGTAGCGAAGTCTGGAACAAGGCCGAGAAGGCCGGCAAAGTTGTCGGTGTCGGCGCGCCTGTCGTGGGTGCTGTCGAAGGCTGGTACGTGCCGCGTTACGTGATCGAAGGCGACGCCAAGCGCAAGCTGGAGCCTAAAGCTCCGGACCTGAAAGCGATCGCCGATCTGGGCAAATACGCTGCAGTGTTCAAGGATCAGGAAGAGCCATCCAAGGGCCGTTTCTACAACTGCCCGGCCGGTTGGACCTGTGAGCTGGACAATAGCGAAATGCTCAAAACCTATGGTCTGGAAAGCACCTACACCAACTTCCGCCCAGGCACCGGCCCGGCGCTGGATGCGGCGGTGCTGTCGAGCTACAAGCGTGGCGAGCCGATCCTGTTCTACTACTGGTCGCCAACCCCGCTGATGGGCCAGGTCGACCTGGTCAAGCTCGAAGAGAAACCAGGCGTGGACAAGAGCGTAACCATCAAGGTCGGCCTGTCCAAGACCTTCCACGAGCAAGCCCCGGAACTGGTGGCTGTGCTGGAAAAGGTCAACCTGCCAATCGACCTGCTGAATCAGAACCTCGGGCGCATGGCCAAAGAGCGGATCGAATCGCCAAAACTGGCCAAGATCTTCTTGAAGGAACATCCTGAAGTCTGGCACGCATGGGTGAGCGAAGACGCAGCCAAAAAGATCGACGCGGCCTTGTAGGTCGAGCCTCTCCGACTGCCCTGAGCGGCATTCGGATGCTTGATCGCAACCCCTTGATTGAGAGCCTCTTATGTTTCCCGAAAGCTTTACCTTTTCCACCGCCGACTGGGTCAACAGTTGGGTCGATTCACTGGTCACCAACTACGGCGATGTGTTCCGCAGCATCTCCGACACCCTGTTGTGGGCCATCGTCAACCTTGAAGGCCTGCTGCGTGCGGCACCCTGGTGGTTGATGCTCGCCATCGTCGCGGGCGTTGCCTGGCACGCGACCCGCAAGGTCGTGACCACTGCCGTGATTGTCGGCTTGTTGTTCCTGGTGGGGGCGGTCGGCCTCTGGGACAAACTGATGCAAACCCTGGCGCTGATGATGGTGGCGACCATCATTTCGGTGATGATCGGCATTCCGCTGGGTATTCTTTCGGCGCGCAGCAATCGCCTGCGTTCGATATTGATGCCGTTGCTGGACATCATGCAGACCATGCCGAGTTTCGTGTACCTGATCCCGGTGCTGATGCTGTTCGGCCTGGGCAAGGTCCCGGCGATTTTCGCCACCGTGATCTACGCCGCACCACCGCTGATCCGCCTGACTGATCTGGGTATTCGCCAGGTCGACGGCGAAGTGATGGAAGCGATCAACGCCTTCGGTGCCAATCGCTGGCAGCAACTGTTTGGCGTGCAACTGCCGCTGGCCCTGCCGAGCATCATGGCCGGGATCAACCAGACCACCATGATGGCCCTGTCGATGGTAGTGATTGCCTCGATGATCGGTGCCCGTGGCTTGGGTGAAGATGTGTTGGTGGGGATTCAGACCCTCAACGTCGGACGTGGGCTTGAGGCCGGTCTGGCGATCGTGATTCTGGCGGTGGTCATCGACCGCATTACTCAGGCGTATGGTCGGCCACGGCATGAGGTGAGCAAATGAGCAGCGAAGCCATTAGCAAGAGCAAAGAAGCCATCAGCAAGATCGAAGTCAAAAACGTCTTCAAGATTTTCGGCAGCCGTTCAAAGGATGCGCTGGGCATGATTGGCCAGGGCAAAACCAAAGACCAGGTGCTGGCCGAAACCGGCTGCGTGGTCGGCGTGAACGACCTGTCGCTGAGCATCGGCACCGGCGAAATATTCGTGATCATGGGCCTGTCGGGTTCCGGCAAGTCGACCCTGGTGCGCCACTTCAATCGCCTGATCGACCCCACCAGCGGCGCGATCCTGGTGGACGGCGTGGACATCCTGCAATACGACATGGAAGCCCTGCGCGAATTTCGCCGGCACAAGATCAGCATGGTGTTCCAGAGCTTCGGCCTGCTGCCGCACAAGACTGTGCTGGATAACGTCGCCTACGGGCTGAAAGTGCGTGGCGAGAGCAAGCAAATGTGTGCCGAGCGCGCGCTGCACTGGATCAACACTGTGGGCCTCAAGGGCTACGAAAACAAATACCCGCATCAGCTGTCCGGCGGTATGCGCCAGCGTGTGGGCCTGGCTCGCGCCTTGGCGGCGGACACCGACATCATCCTGATGGACGAAGCCTTCAGTGCCCTCGATCCGCTGATTCGCGCCGAGATGCAGGACCAGTTGCTGGAACTGCAAAAGACCCTGCACAAGACCATCGTCTTTATCACCCACGACCTCGACGAGGCCGTGCGCATCGGCAACCGTATTGCGATTCTCAAGGATGGCCGCCTGATTCAGGTGGGTACGCCACGAGAGATCCTGCATTCGCCGGCGGATGAGTATGTCGACCGGTTCGTTCAGCGTCGGGCTGCGGTAGTTTGAGAGATTGCGGTGACGTTGCCGGCCTCATCGCGAGCAGGCTCGCTCCCACAGGGGTACGCATTCCAATGTGGGAGCGAGCCTGCTCGCGATAGCGTCGGTAAAGCTGCATCAATATTCAAGTTGTACGCACGAGGTCAATGATGTCCCAGGCTGAAAAAATCGTTATCGCCGACGCCCCGTTGCGTTGGCAGGATGTGGTTGCCGTAGCCCGTCATGGCGCACAGCTTGAGCTGTCACCACAGACCTGGGCGCGGATCGAAAATGCCCAGGCGATCGTCCAGCGCATCGTCGCCAGCGGCGAGCGCGCCTATGGCGTTAACACCGGCCTCGGCGCGCTGTGCAATGTCTCGCTCAAAGACGAACAGCTCAGCCAATTGTCGCGCAACACCCTGCTCAGTCACGCCTGTGGCGTTGGCGCGCCACTGGCCGATGAACAGACCCGCGCAATCATCTGCGCCGCTATTCGCAACTACAGCCACGGCAAATCCGGCATTCATCGCCGGGTGGTCGAAGCGCTGTTGGCGCTGCTCAATCGCGGCATCACCCCGCAAGTGCCGTCCCAGGGTTCGGTGGGTTACCTGACCCACATGGCCCACATCAGCATCGCGCTGTTGGGTGTCGGTAATGTCAGCTATCGCGGGCAGATCGTTTCCGCGCAGCAGGCCCTGGCCGAAGAAGGTCTGCAACCGGTTCAGCTGGGCGCCAAAGATGGCCTGTGCCTGGTCAACGGCACGCCGTGCATGTCCGGCCTCAGCTGCCTGGCACTCGCCGACGCCACGCGTCTGGTGCAATGGGCCGACGTGATCGGTGCCATGAGCTTCGAAGCGCAGCGCGGTCAAATTGCTGCATTCGATGCCGAGATCATCGCGCTCAAGCCGCATCCAGGCATGCAGCAAGTCGGCATCAACCTGCGGGCACTGCTTGATGGCAGTGAAGTGATCGCCAGCAGCAAAGGCATTCGTACTCAGGATGCGCTGAGCATCCGCTCGATTCCGCAAGTTCACGGCGCCGCTCGCGATCAGCTTGAGCACGCGAAAAAGCAGATCGAAACCGAACTCAACTCTGTCACCGACAACCCGATGCTGCTGGGCACGCCGGACAACTTCCGAGTGGTGTCCCAGGCCAATCCGCACGGTCAGTCAGTGGCATTGGCGGCGGATTTGCTGGCGATTGCCATGGCCGAAATCGGCTCCATCGCCGAGCGTCGGCTGGACCGCTTGATCAACCCGCACGTCAGCGGTCTGCCGGCGTTTCTGGTGGCCAATCCCGGGGTGAATTCCGGGATGATGATCGTCCAGTACGTTGCCGCGTCCCTGTGTGCGGAAAACCGTCAACTGGCGCAACCGGCGGTGCTCGACAACTACGTCACCTCGGGCCTGCAGGAAGATCACCTGAGCATGGGCACCAACGCGGCGCTGAAGCTGCATCGCGCGCTGGAAAACTGCACGCAGATCCTCGCTATTGAATATTTGCTGGCAGCCCAGGCGTTTGAATTCCTCAAAGAGCAACGCTTTGGCGCTGGCACCGATGCCGCGTGGCGTCTGCTGCGTGAGCGAGTCCCGGTCTACGACCAGGATCGCTGGCTGGCACCGGACATTGCTGCCGCTGCCAGTGTGTTGAAAGACCCGATTTTGCTGCACAAGGCTTTACCGAATCTGAACTGATTTCCACAACACCAGCGTGCCAAGGCGCAGCCCCCCAAAGACGGGAAGCGACGGACAACGGACATCTCCGGAGCGTCTGGTGAGTTAACAACAAACTCTCAAAAGGAGCACAAAATGACTGCGCTTAACCTGATTCCCGGCCAACTGAGCCTTGCCCAACTGCGTGATGTCTATCAGCAACCAGTCAACATCACCCTCGACGAAAGCGCTTCGGCGCAAATCGAGGCCAGCGTTGCCTGCGTGGAACAGATCCTCGCCGAGAACCGCACTGCTTATGGCATCAACACCGGTTTCGGCCTGCTGGCTTCGACCCGTATCGCCAGCGAAGACCTGGAAAACCTCCAGCGCTCGCTGGTGCTGTCCCACGCCGCCGGTGTTGGCGAGCCGATCAGCGACGCCTTGGTGCGGCTGGTCATGGTGCTCAAGGTCAACAGCCTGAGCCGTGGTTTTTCCGGCATTCGCCGCGTGGTGATCGATGCACTGATCGCGCTGATCAACGCCGAGGTTTACCCGCACATTCCACTGAAAGGTTCGGTGGGTGCATCCGGTGACCTGGCGCCTCTGGCCCATATGTCCCTGGTGCTGCTGGGCGAAGGTAAAGCTCGCTACAAAGGCGAGTGGATGGAAGCAATCGAAGCGCTGAAAGTCGCCGGTCTGACCCCGTTGACCCTGGCTGCCAAAGAAGGTCTGGCGCTGCTCAATGGCACTCAGGTTTCTACCGCTTATGCATTGCGCGGTTTGTTCGAAGGCGAAGACCTGTTTGCTGGCGCCCTAGCCATTGGTGGCATGACTGTTGAGGCGGTGCTGGGCTCGCGCTCGCCATTCGACGCACGCATTCATGCAGCACGTGGTCAGAAAGGCCAGATCGACGCCGCTGCCGCTTACCGCGACCTGTTGGGTGAGCGCAGCGAAGTGTCCGACTCGCACCAGAACTGCGACAAGGTCCAGGACCCGTACTCCCTGCGCTGCCAGCCGCAAGTCATGGGCGCCTGCCTGACCCAGTTCCGTCAGGCCGCCGAAGTGCTCGCCATCGAAGCCAACGCCGTTTCGGACAACCCGTTGGTATTCGCCGCAGAAGGCGACGTGATCTCCGGCGGTAACTTCCACGCCGAACCGGTCGCCATGGCCGCCGACAACATGGCGTTGGCCATCGCCGAAATTGGCTCCCTGAGCGAACGCCGTATCTCGCTGATGATGGACAAGCACATGTCGCAACTGCCGCCGTTCCTGGTGGCCAATGGCGGCGTGAACTCCGGCTTCATGATTGCCCAGGTGACCGCTGCGGCATTGGCCAGCGAGAACAAGGCGCTGTCCCATCCGCACTCGGTGGACAGTTTGCCGACGTCGGCAAACCAGGAAGACCACGTGTCCATGGCTCCGGCGGCGGGCAAGCGTCTGTGGGAAATGGCGGAAAACACGCGCGGGGTTCTGGCGGTGGAATGGCTGGCGGCGGCTCAGGGCCTCGACCTGCGTGAAGGTCTGAAAACCTCGGTCAAACTGGAAAAGGTCCGAGCGATTTTGCGGGCTGAAGTGCCGTTTTATGAGAAGGACCGGTTCTTTGCTCCTGATATCAACGCAGCGAGCGAGTTGTTGGCGACCCGTTGCCTGAGCGAACTGGTCTCGGCGAAGTTGCTGCCGAGCCTGTAATGGCCTCATCGCGAGCAGGCTCGCTCCCACATGGGATTGCGTAAACCCTGTGGGAGCGAGCCTGCTCGCGATTCGATTTTGCGTCGGATAAGAATAATTAAGGACGAGAAATGCAACAGCCAACAAAAGGTTTGAAACGCGGGCTCTCTGCCCGACATATTCGCTTCATGGCGCTGGGGTCGGCAATCGGCACCGGGCTGTTTTACGGTTCTGCCTCGGCCATTCAAATGGCCGGGCCCGCGGTCCTGCTCGCTTACCTGATCGGTGGCGCGGCGGTTTTCATGGTCATGCGCGCCCTCGGCGAGATGGCGGTGCACAACCCGGTGGCCGGTTCTTTCGGCCACTACGCCAGCACCTACCTGGGGCCGATGGCGGGCTTCATCCTCGGTTGGACCTACGCGTTTGAAATGGTCATCGTCGGCATGGCCGACGTCACCGCGTTCGGTATTTACATGGGCTTCTGGTTTCCGGAAGTCGCCCGCTGGATCTGGGTACTGGGCATCGTTTCGGTGGTCGGCGGCTTGAACCTGTGCAATGTCAAAGTCTTCGGTGAAATGGAGTTCTGGCTGTCGCTGCTCAAGGTCGCTGCCATCGTCGCGATGATCCTGGGTGGCTTCGGCATCATGCTGTTCGGCATCAGCACCGCGCCCGGCGCCCAGGCGACCGACATCAGCAATCTCTGGAGCCATGGCGGCTTCATGCCCAATGGCGTGGGCGGCCTGATCGCTTCGTTTGCGGTGGTGATGTTTGCGTTTGGCGGCATTGAAATCATCGGCGTAACGGCCGGTGAAGCCAAAGACCCGCAGCGCGTGCTGCCCAGGGCGATCAATGCCGTACCGTTGCGTATCCTGCTGTTCTACGTGCTGACGATGTTCGTACTGATGTCGATCTTTCCATGGCAGCAGATCGGCAGCCAAGGCAGTCCATTCGTGCAGATTTTCGACAACCTGGGGATCAGCTCGGCGGCGACCATTCTCAATATCGTGGTGATCTCGGCGGCGGTGTCGGCGATCAATAGTGACATCTTCGGCGCGGGCCGCATGATGTACGGTCTGGCCCAGCAAGGGCATGCGCCCAAGGGCTTCGCCCGCTTGTCGCGCAATGGCGTGCCATGGATGACTGTGGTGGTGATGAGTGCCGCGCTGCTGCTGGGCGTGCTGCTGAACTACCTGATTCCGGAAAACGTATTTCTGTTGATCGCCTCTATCGCGACCTTTGCGACGGTGTGGGTCTGGTTGATGATTCTGTTCACCCAAGTGGCCATGCGTCGTTCCATGAGCGCGGAGCAGGTCGCCCAACTGAAATTCCCGGTGCCGTTCTGGCCCTATGCGCCAATGGCGGCGATTGCCTTCATGCTGTTCATCTTTGGCGTGCTGGGCTATTTCCCGGACACCCAGGCGGCTGTGATCGTCGGCGTGGTCTGGATTGTATTGCTGGTGCTGGCCTACCTGACGTGGGTGAAACCGGCGGCAGGCAAGGCAGTACCGGTGGAGCGGGAACCTTCTTTTACTCATCGATAACCTAACGGAGGCCACGGATGAAAACTCTCTGGCAACACTGCCACGTCGCAACCATGGCGCAAGGCGCCTACTCGATCATCGAGGATGCGGCCATCGTGACGTCAGGAGCGCACATTGAGTGGATCGGCCCACGCGCTGAACTGCCGTCGGGCGAGTACCCGGCAGTCAATGATCTTAAAGGGGCCTGGGTGACGCCGGGCCTGATCGACTGCCACACCCACACGGTGTTCGGCGGTAACCGCAGCGGTGAATTCGAGCAGCGTCTGCAAGGCGTCAGCTATGCAGAAATCGCAGCGGCCGGTGGCGGCATCGCCAGCACCGTGCGCGCCACTCGCGCGGCCACTGAAGACGAGCTGTTCGTCAGCGCCGCCAAGCGTCTGAAGAGCCTGATGCGCGACGGCGTGACCACGGTCGAAATGAAATCCGGCTACGGCCTCGACCTGGCCAGCGAACGCAAAATCCTGCGGGTCATCCGCCGTCTCGGCGCCGAGCTGCCGGTCAGCGTGCGCAGCACCTGCCTGGCCGCCCACGCCTTGCCGCCGGAGTACGCAGACCGCGCGGACGCTTACATCGACCACATCTGCAACGAAATGCTCCCGGCCCTGGCGACCGAAGGGCTGGTGGATGCGGTGGACGCTTTCTGCGAATACCTGGCGTTTTCGCCGGCGCAAGTCGAGCGGGTTTTCATCGCCGCGCAGAACCTTGGCTTGCCGGTGAAACTGCATGCCGAGCAATTGTCATCGCTGCACGGTTCGAGCCTGGCGGCGCGTTACCACGCACTGTCTGCCGATCATCTGGAATTCATGACCGAAGACGACGCCATCGCCATGGCCGAGTCCGGCACCGTCGCGGTATTGCTGCCCGGCGCGTTCTACTTCCTGCGGGAAACCCAGTTGCCGCCGATGGAAGCCCTGCGCAAACACGGCGTAAAAATCGCCATCGCCAGCGATCTCAATCCCGGCACTTCGCCGGCGCTGTCGTTGCGCTTGATGCTGAACATGGCCTGCACCTGTTTCCGCATGACCCCGGAAGAGGCCTTGGCGGGCGCAACGATTCATGCCGCCACCGCGCTGGGCATGGCCCAGACTCACGGTTCGCTGGAAGCCGGCAAAGTCGCAGATTTCGTCGCCTGGCAAATCGATCGTCCGGCCGACCTGTCGTACTGGCTGGGCGGTGACCTGGAAAAACGCGTCGTGCGTCACGGCGTTGAAGTGAGCATTTAGGAGAACAGTTGTGGATAAGGTTCTGAACTTCAAACAAGGTCGCGCACCGCTGCTGATCAGCATGCCCCACGCCGGCCTGCGCCTGACCCCAGCAGTCGAAGCCGGATTGATTCCCGACGCGAAAAGCCTGCCGGACACCGACTGGCACATCCCAAGGCTTTACGAATTCGCCGCCGAGCTGGGCGCCAGCACCCTGGCAGCCGAGTACTCGCGGTTTGTCATCGACCTGAACCGACCGTCCGACGACAAGCCTTTATATGTCGGCGCCACCACCGGTCTGTACCCGGCGACGCTATTCGACGGTATTCCATTGTTCCGCGAAGGGCTGGAGCCATCGGCCGCAGAACGAGCGACTTATCTGGAGCACATCTGGACGCCGTACCACCGCACCCTGCAGGAGGAACTGGCGCGACTGAAAGCCGAATTCGGCTACGCGCTGCTATTCGATGCGCACTCGATCCGCTCGATAATCCCGCACCTGTTTGACGGCAAGCTGCCGGACTTCAACCTCGGCACCTTCAACGGCGCCAGTTGCGATCCACAATTGGCCAGCCAATTGGAAGCCATCTGCGCGCGACACGGCGATTACAGTCATGTGCTGAACGGTCGCTTCAAGGGCGGGCACATCACCCGGCATTACGGCAATCCGGCCGAAAACATCCATGCCGTGCAACTGGAGTTGGGTCAGTGCACCTACATGGAAGAGTTCGAGCCGTTCCGCTATCGCCCGGACTTGGCGGTGCCGACGCAAGTGGTGCTCAGGGAATTGCTGCAAGGGCTGCTGGCGTGGGGCGAGAAACACTACAGCGCATAACCCTGTGGGAGCGAGCCTGCTCGCGATGAGGTCATAGCATTCAATATCTATGTTGACTGTTACACCGCAATCGCGAGCAGGCTCGCTCCCACCGTTCGGGGTTCTTCTCGATACCTTTCTGGAACAGTCGCCACCGTGCAAAACACGGTCGCTACAGTTCGCTTTTACCCTCTCGACGCTGCGTAATGTTCCGGACACGGTGCACAAAGACACCGGCCCGACAATAATCCGCTGCCGCACGAGATCCTCCCAATGAAAAGACTGTTCACCCGCTGTCTCTCTATCCTCTGCGGCACTGCTCTTCTGAGCACCAGCGTTCTGGCCAATGACGACGCTTCCTGCAAGGCCGTACGCATGGGCGTGGTCAACTGGACCGACGTGATCGCCACCAGTGGCGTGGCCGATGTGCTGCTCAACGGCCTCGGCTACGAAAGCAAGCAAACCAGCGCCGTGCAGCAAATCATCTTCGCCGGCATTCGCGACAAACGCCTCGACATCTTCCTCGGTTACTGGAAACCGGCGATGGACAAAAACATCGCGCCATTTGTGGCCGCCAATCAGGTGAAGGTTATGGACAAACCGAGCCTGGCCGATGCTCAGGCAACGCTCGCCGTACCTGAGTACGTCGCCGAAGCGGGCCTGAAAACCTTCGCCGACATCGCCAGATTCAAGGATCAGCTCGGCGGCAAGATCTACGGCATCGAGCCGGGCAGCGGCGCCAACACCACGATCAAAACCATGATCGAGACCAATCACTTTGGCTTGAAGGACTTCAAGCTGATCGAGTCCGGTGAAGCCGGGATGCTCGCCGCCGTGCAGCGGGCGGTGAATCGCAAGGAGTTCGTGGTGTTCGTCGGCTGGACCCCGCATCCGATGAACATCAACATGAACATCGCCTACCTGACCGGCAGCGAAGACGTCTACGGGCCGAACGAAGGTGCGGCGACCGTTTCCACCGTGACCGCGCCGGACTATGCCGAACGCTGCCCGAACGTGAACCGCTTGCTGGAAAACCTGACTTTTACCGCCGCTCAGGAAAGCCAGTTGATGGTACCGATCATGGAGCGCAAGACGCCCCAGGATGTCGCCAGGCAATGGCTGCGTGATCATCCCGAAGATCTTCAACGCTGGCTGGCGGGTGTCAGCAGTTTTGATGGCAAGGAGGGTGTGGCAACCGTTCAGGCCAGTTTGAAAAACTGACTGGTCGAGCGGGATCACTGTGGCGAGGGGGACGCAGAACCTGTAGGAGCGAGGCTTGCCCGCGAAGAACGATGACGCGTAATACCTGAAAAACCGTGGCGCATTCTTCGCGGGCAAGCCACTCTCCCACAGGATTTCCGTCGTTCTTGACTTGCCGGCAAGTCCCCTTGCCACAGACCCCCATTCCATTATTTGGCTGACTGCAGGCTCATGGCTCCTTATCCACTCTCCGAACACATGGCGGCTTTCGTCGAGAAAACCCTCAGCTTCAACAGCACCGACAGTAGCCTCACCGCTTTGCGTCAGGCCTACAGCGAGATGAGTCGGGCGTTTACCCCGCCATGTCCCGCAGGGCTTGAGGTGGTCGATTTCGAGTTGGCAGGCGTGGCCGTACGCTCCTGGCAACCGCCGGTCACGCCGCCGACCAACGGTTGGCCGTGCATTGTGTACCTGCACGGCGGCGGTTGGGTGGTGGGGGATCTGGATTCCCACGCCTTCATCTGCGCTGAATTGGCGTTGGTGCTCGGCGTGTTGGTAATCGCCGTCGATTATCGGCTGGCACCGGAGCATCCGTTTCCGGCGGCGTTCGATGATTGCCTGAGTGTCTGGCGCGCGTTGCGCACAGGACCGTTTCAGCTCGACCCTGCGCGGACACTGGTGGCAGGCGACAGCGCTGGCGGCAATCTCGCCGCTGCGTTGTGCCTCGCTTTGCGCGATGCCGACGAGCCAATGCCCTGCGCGCAGGTTCTGATCTATCCGGGACTGGGCGGCGATCACCGATTGCCGTCACGCAGCGAATGCGCCGATGCGCCACTGCTCAGCAGCAGCGATCTGGATTGTTATCACGCGTTGTATTTAGGCGGTACCAGGCAACCGAGCGCCTATGCGATGCCCTTGCTCACCGACGATTTGAGCGGTCTGCCTCGGGCATTGATCGCCGTGGCGCAGTTCGACCCGCTGCGCGATGACGGCGTGCTTTACTCCGGGCGACTCAACGCAGCAGGCGTGAGCGCAACGCTTTATTACGGGGAGGGACTGGTTCACGGCTGTTTACGGGCGAGGGGGCAGGTCGCCGAGGTCGACCGACTCTATGAAACCCTGCTCGGCTATTTGGCTGAGAAGACGGGCTGACAAACGCTGACGCTCCAAGGGGCATGCTCATTGAAGTAATTCGGGTTTATGATGCCGGACGGCAGAATAATAGAAGTCCCCCCAGGGATGACCTCGACCCCTTACGGAGCGCGCAATGCAGACTTTGTACCCGCAGATCAAACCCCACGCCCGGCACGATCTGGCCGTCGATAAAACCCACACGCTGTACGTCGACGAAAGCGGTTCGCCGGAAGGTTTGCCGGTGGTGTTCATCCACGGCGGCCCCGGCGCCGGATGTGATGCCCAGAGCCGCCGGTATTTTGATCCGAACCTGTATCGCATTGTCACCTTCGACCAGCGCGGTTGCGGTCGCTCCACGCCCCACGCCAGCCTGGAAAACAACACCACCTGGGATCTGGTCGCCGACCTCGAGCGGATTCGCAAACACCTGGGCATCGACAAATGGGTGCTGTTCGGCGGCTCCTGGGGTTCGACCCTGGCCCTGGCCTACGCGCAAACCCATCCGGAGCGCGTGCACGGTTTGATTCTGCGCGGGATTTTTCTTTGCCGTCCCCAGGAAATCGAGTGGTTCTACCAGTGTGGCGCCAGTCGTCTGTTTCCTGATTACTGGCAGGACTACATCGCGCCGATCCCGCAGGACGAACGTCACGACTTGCTCTCGGCGTTCCATAAACGCCTGGTCGGCAACGATCAGATCGCCCAAATGCATGCGGCCAAAGCCTGGTCCATGTGGGAAGGACGCACCGCGACCCTGCGGCCAAATCCGCTGGTGGTCGACCGTTTCTCCGAGCCTCAGCGTGCGTTGTCCATCGCCCGTATCGAGTGCCACTACTTCACCAACAATGCTTTCCTCGAGCCGAACCAACTGATTCGTGACATGGCCAAGATCGCCCACCTGCCCGGCGTTATCGTCCATGGTCGCTATGACGTGATCTGTCCGTTGGACAACGCCTGGGAACTGCATCAGGCGTGGCCGAACAGCGAATTGCAGGTGATTCGCGACGCCGGCCATGCGGCGTCCGAAACAGGTATCACCGATGCCTTGGTACGCGCCGCTGATCTGATGGCCCGTCGTATGCTCGACTTGTCGCCTGACGAAGCATGAAAGGCCTGCTGCAACGCGTGCGTGGCGCGCGAGTCGAGGTTGCGGGGGAGGTGGTTGGCGCGATCGATCAGGGGTTGCTGGTGTTGGTCGCAGTCGAGCCCGGCGATACTCGGGCCAGCGCCGACAAACTTCTGCATAAACTGCTTAACTATCGAGTATTCAGTGACGCCGAGGGCAAGATGAATCTGTCCCTGGCGGACGTAGGCGGCGGGTTGCTGTTGGTCTCGCAGTTCACCTTGGCCGCCGACACCAAAAACGGGTTGCGCCCCAGTTTTTCGACTGCGGCTCCTCCGGATTTGGGTGAGGAGCTGTTCGACTATCTAACAGGCAAAGCGAAACAGATGCATGGCACTGTGGCATCAGGTAGATTCGGCGCGGATATGCAGGTGCACCTGGTCAATGATGGCCCGGTAACCTTCCTGTTACAGACGTGAAAGCGCTTGAAACATCTTTTTAAGGGCATTTCGGCTGAAAACAGAGGCTTTTCCCGATAAATACTTGGTTCCACCTGATGCGTTGTAACGCGGCCTACTAGATAATCGCGCGCTACGGGGATCAGCGTTCGTTGGTCCGTTTTGACTTAGGTAGAGACTTGTCCGGTACCTGTTGGGGAATCATTTTGCCCCATAGGAGTCGGAACAATGCTCGCCAACTTGGCAAGAGTGGTTCGCAGGGTCGGTTTTTTTCCACCGCTCACCGTGCTGGCACTTTAACTGGCCGTTGGTTTTTTGATCTGTTTTCGGCGAGGGTTGCTCGTGATTGTTAGTCCCTGTAATGCACCAAAATTGTCTGCCAAACGGTTTCGAAGCGCTCTGGTAGCAGGCTCTGCACTGCTCTGCCTGTTCAGCGCCGGCCAACTTTGGGCATTCAATCTGGATGACGTATCGGTCAAGGCAAAAGAGCTGGCCGGGCAAAAGTACGAAGCCCCGCGCAGTAACCTGCCGAATGAATTTCGCGAGATGAAATTCGCGGACTATCAAAAAATTCGGTTCCTCACGGAAAAAGCCGAATGGGCGAACCAGAAAACCCCCTTCAAGCTTTCGTTCTATCACCAGGGCATGCACTTCGATACGCCGGTGAAAATCAACGAAATCACGGCCAACACCGTCGAAGAGATCAAATACGACCCAAGTCGTTTCGATTTCGGCGACGTGAAGTTCGATCCTAAAGCCACCGAACAGCTGGGTTATGCCGGTTTCCGTGTGCTGTACCCGATCAACAAGGCCGACAAGCAAGACGAAATCATGACCATGCTCGGCGCGAGCTACTTCCGCGTCATCGGCAAGGGGCAGACCTACGGGCTCTCCGCTCGCGGCATGGCCATTGATACCGCGTTGCCATCCGGCGAAGAGTTCCCGCGCTTCACCGAGTTCTGGATCCAACAGCCGAAGCCGGGCGACAAGCACCTGGTGATCTTCGCCCTGCTGGATTCGCCGCGTGCCACCGGTGCCTATCGCCTGACCGTGCGTCCGGGCAGCGACACGGTCGTCGACGTCAAGGCCAGGATGTTCCTGCGTGACAAGGTCACCAAACTCGGCGTTGCGCCGCTGACCAGCATGTTCCTGTTCGGCGCCAACCAGCCGTCGAAAGTGCTGAACTACCGTCGCGAACTGCACGATTCCAGCGGCCTGTCGATCCATGCCGGCAACGGCGAATGGATCTGGCGCCCACTGAACAATCCGAAACACTTATCCGTGAGCAACTTCTCGATCGAGAACCCGCGCGGTTTCGGCTTGCTGCAACGTGGCCGTGACTTCAGTCACTACGAAGACCTCGATGACCGCTACGACAAGCGCCCAAGTGCCTGGATCGAACCCAAAGGCGATTGGGGTAAAGGCTCCGTCGATCTGGTAGAGATTCCTACGGCCGACGAAACCAACGACAATATCGTCGCTTTCTGGAGCCCGGAAAAACTGCCTGAGCCTGGCCAGTCCCTGGACGTTGCCTACCGCATGCACTGGACCCTCGACGAAGCCTCCTTGCATTCGCCGGACAGCGCCTGGGTTCAACAGACCCTGCGTTCCACGGGTGACGTCAAGCAGTCGAACCTGATTCGTCAGCCGGACGGCAGCGTGGCCTATCTGGTGGATTTCGAAGGCCCGTCCCTGCAAGTCCTGCCGGAAGATGCTGAAGTGCGCAGCCAGGTGAGTGTTGGCGACAACGCAGAACTGGTCGAGAACAGCGTCCGTTACAACCCTGAAACCAAGGGCTGGCGCCTGACTTTGCGGATGAAGATCAAGGATCCGAGCAAGGCCACCGAAATGCGGGCTGCGCTGGTCAAGCACATCTCGCCTGCCGAGGCGCTCAAGACCGCGGCGCCAGCGTCCAGTTCTTCCGTTGCCAAGGCCGACAAGATCGCCGCCCGCCAGCAGGAGAAGAAGGACAAGCAGGTTGAAGCACACGCCCAGGCCCAGCAAGTCAAGGATACCAAGGAAAACAAGGACAACAATGACGCCAAGCAGCCTGTCGCTGCCGAAGCGGCCCCAGCCACAACGGAATCGGCACCGACTGAACAAGTCCTGACCGAGACCTGGAGCTATCAGTTGCCCGCCGATGAGTAATTCACACGTACAGCCACAAACGCTTGCCGAGTACCTGGCGCATTTGCCGATGAGCGACAAGCAGCGCGCGGAACTCGCGGGCTGCAAGTCTTTCAGTGAACTGCACGAACGTCTGTCGTCCTCGACGTTCGACGCGCCGACCGAGGCTGCTCAAGCCTCGGTCGGCCGGCGCCTGACCCTGAACTCCGCCGAAGAACTGGCGGATGCGCAAATGCTGGTGCTCGACGCCAGTGGTCGGGTTTGCCTCAAGGCAACCCCGCCAATCCGCCGGACCAAAGTCGTGCCCGAGCCGTGGCGCACCAACATTCTGGTGCGTGGCTGGCGTCGGCTGACCGGTCGCACCAATCCGCCGGCCCCGCCCAAAGATGAGAACGTGCTGCCGGCGGCTCGCTGGCGCACCGTCGGTTCGATTCGCCGTTACATTCTGCTGGTGCTGATGCTCGGTCAGACAATCGTCGCCGGCTGGTACATGAAAGGCATCATGCCGTACCAGGGCTGGTCGTTCGTCGATCTTGAAGAAGTCCTGCATCAACCTCTGACCCAAACTGCCACGCAAGTGCTGCCATATGCCTTGCAAACCAGCATTCTGATTATGTTCGGGATTCTGTTTTGCTGGGTCTCGGCGGGCTTCTGGACCGCGCTGATGGGCTTCCTCGAGTTGATCACCGGCCGTGACAAGTACCGCATTTCCGGCGCCAGCGCCGGCAACGAGCCGATCGCCAAGGACGCACGCACCGCACTGGTAATGCCGATCTGCAACGAAGACGTGCCGCGGGTGTTCGCCGGTTTGCGGGCGACCTTCGAATCGGTTGCGGCCTCGGGTAACCTGGATCGCTTCGACTTTTTCGTACTCAGCGACAGTAACGACGCCGACATCTGCGTTGCCGAGCAGCAGGCCTGGCTGGACGTCTGCCGTGAAGGCAAAGGCTTCGGCAAGATCTTCTATCGTCGTCGCCGCCGCCGCGTAAAACGTAAAAGCGGCAACCTCGACGACTTCTGCCGTCGTTGGGGCGGTGACTACAAGTACATGGTCGTGCTCGACGCCGACAGCGTGATGAGCGGTGAATGCCTGAGCAGTCTGGTGCGCCTGATGGAAGCCACGCCGGACGCCGGGATCATCCAGACCGCGCCGCGTGCGTCGGGCATGGATACCCTTTATGCGCGTATGCAGCAGTTCGCAACCCGTGTGTACGGTCCGCTGTTCACCGCAGGTCTGCACTTCTGGCAGTTGGGCGAATCCCACTACTGGGGTCACAACGCGATTATCCGCATGAAGCCGTTCATCGAGCACTGCGCCCTGGCGCCGTTGCCCGGTAAAGGCGCGTTTGCCGGTGCGATTCTGTCCCACGACTTCGTCGAAGCTGCGCTGATGCGCCGTGCCGGCTGGGGCGTATGGATTGCCTACGACTTGCCGGGCAGTTACGAAGAACTGCCACCGAACCTCCTGGACGAACTCAAGCGCGACCGTCGCTGGTGCCACGGCAACCTGATGAACTTCCGGCTGTTCCTGGTCAAGGGCATGCACCCAGTGCACCGTGCGGTGTTCCTGACCGGCGTGATGTCGTACCTGTCTGCGCCGTTGTGGTTCTTGTTCCTGGTGTTGTCGACGGCCTTGCTTGCGGTCAACACGTTGATGGAGCCGCAATACTTCCTGGAACCGCGTCAGCTCTATCCACTGTGGCCGCAATGGCAGCCGGACAAGGCAATTGCGTTGTTCTCGACGACCATTGTGCTGCTGTTCCTGCCGAAACTGCTGAGCATCATCCTGATCTGGGCCAAGGGCGCGAAAGAGTTCGGTGGCAAGTTCAAGGTGACGCTGTCGATGCTGCTGGAGATGTTGTTCTCCATGCTGCTGGCGCCGGTGCGGATGATTTTCCACACCCGTTTCGTACTTGCCGCGTTTCTCGGCTGGGCTGCGACCTGGAACTCGCCGCAACGTGACGACGACTCCACGCCATGGAGTGAAGCGGTCAAACGCCACGGTCCGCAAACCTTGCTGGGCTTTTTCTGGGCGCTGTTGGTGATCTGGCTGAACCCGAGCTTCCTCTGGTGGCTGGTGCCGATTGTCGGTTCGCTGATGCTGTCGATCCCGGTATCGGTGATCTCGAGTCGTGTCGGTCTGGGCCTCAAGTCCCGTGACGAAAGCCTGTTCCTGATTCCTGAGGAATATTCTCCGCCACAGGAGTTGCTGGCGACCGATCAGTACACCCACGAAAACCGTTGGCATGCACTGAACGACGGCTTCGTCCGGTCGGTGGTCGATCCTCAGCAGAACGCTTTGGCGTGTGCGCTGGCGACGTCCCGTCACCGTCAGGCCGAGCCGATCGAATGGCTTCGCATCGAGCGGGTTCGCCATGCGATGAAGGTCGGGCCTGCCGGGCTGACCAATGACGAGCGCGTGGCCCTGCTGAGTGATCCGGTGGCACTGGGTCGCTTGCATGAGCAAGTCTGGAACGAAGGCCACGCCGAGTGGCTGCAAGCCTGGCGCACATCGGTGGATGCCGATCCCCATGCGCCGCTATTGCCCCTCAAGCCTGTGAGCGTGCAGCCTCAGTTGGCATAACGAAAAGCCCCGCTTGCGGAAGGAAACGGGGCGCTTCTAAAAGATCGCAGCCTTCGGCAGCTCCTACAGGTGTACACATAACCCTGTAGGAGCTGCCGAAGGCTGCGATCTTTTCGTTTTACGCGGTGTTAAACCTTGAATCGCCCCACCAGCATCTGCAAATGCGTCCCCAACCGCGCCAGCTCGACGCTGGAGGCCGCGGTCTCTTCACTGGCGGCCGAGGTCTGCTCGGACACATTACGCACGTTCAGCACGCTACGGTTGATCTCTTCAGCCACCGCGCTCTGTTGCTCGGCAGCGGCGGCGATCTGCTGATTCATCGACTGGATTGCCGACACGGTGCGGGTGATGCTTTCCAGCGAGCTGCCGGCGCGGCGGGTCAGTTCGACGCTGCTGTCGGTCAGGCTGCGGCTGTTGTCCATGATGGTCGCGACTTGCTGAGTGCCGGTTTGCAGGCCGACGATCAGCTCTTCGATTTCTTCGGTGGACTTCTGGGTACGCTGGGCCAGGCTGCGGACTTCGTCAGCGACCACGGCAAAACCGCGCCCGGCTTCACCGGCGCGGGCGGCTTCGATGGCGGCGTTAAGCGCCAGCAGGTTGGTTTGCTGGGCCACGGATTTGATCACGTCGAGCACGCTGCCGATCTTGTCGCTTTCGCGTTTCAGGTCGCCCATGGCGGCGGTGGAGTTGCCGACTTCGACGGCCAGGCGCTCGATCTGGGCGATGGCTTCGCCGACCACTCGGTCACCCTCGCGGGCCTGTTGGTCGGCGGCGACGGCAGCTTCGGAGGCTTCTTCGGCGTTGCGCGCGACTTCCTGCACGGTGGCAGTCATTTCGTGCATGGCGGTGGCCACCTGATCGGTCTCGACCTTCTGGCTGTTGACCCCGGCGCTGGTTTGCTCGGTGACGGCGGACAGCTCTTCAGCGGCGCTGGCGATTTGGGTCACGCCATCGCTGATGCCGCCGATCAATTCCCGCAAGCCCAGGGTCATGCTCTGCATGGCGCGTTGTAGCTGACCCAGTTCGTCCTGGCGTTCGGAAGTCAGGTTGTGAGTCAGATCGCCCGCGGCGACACGCTCGGCCACTTTGAGGGTCTGGCTCAAAGGAATGACGATCTGGCGAGTGATGGCCCAAGCCGCGAACAAACCAAAGGCCGACGCCAGGACGGTGGCCATCAGCAGCAGGTTTTTGGCGTGTGCCGCATCGGTGTCACGCACGACGGTTTGCGAGGCGGTGAGCTTTTTGCTGACGTCGAGCAGAATGTCGCCTTGCGTGCCCATGCGTTTGAGGGCGGCAGCGCTGGCGACCTGGGAGTCGCGGAACTGGCTGACGGCCGCGCGATAGGCTTTGAGTGAGTCGGTCGCCTGTTGCAGGTTGGCGATGTGTTGTTCCGGCAGTTGAGACGGCAGGCTTTCGAGGTTTTTCAGAGCGTTGCCGATGGCGTCCAGCGCAGGCTGTTCGGCCTCGGGTTTGCCGCTGTAGGTGTAACCGCGGACCTGGAAACGCGCTTGCTGGATCAGCTTGCTCAGGTCGATCACGCTGTTGAACTGAGCGACGCTGTCGCCTTGCAACAAGGATTTTTCGACTTCAGCGACACGGGCCACGGCATTATCGGCGGTGGCGCCCAGTTTGCTGCGAGCGTCTTCGCGAGAGGCGGTGGCCTGTGTCATGTCGGCGAAGGCGCGTTTGTACTCGCTGATGGCGGCCAATTGCTGGTCGATCATCGCCACGTCGGCAGGCTGTTCGATCAGCGTGCGGGCGGTTTTCAGGCCGGTATCGAGTTGGCCGATCAGTTCGTTGACGGCGCCCGGGCCTTGTTCGCCACGGCGCGTGTCGTAATCCAGGCGGGCGAGGCGCAGGTCTTTGGTCAGCTCATTGAGGCTGGAAATAAACCCAAGCGTATCGCCACGGCTGATCACACCGCTCAGGCCTGTCCAGCCGGTGAAGGTGATCAACAAGGTCAGAAGCAGCACCAGACCGAAGCCGATACCCAGTTTGCGATTGACGCTTACGTTTCCCAGTTTCTCGGCTAGCCATCGGTACATGCTGCAACTCCCCTAGGACCTAATCGGTTTTATGGGAACTGTATCGGCCGGCAAACGGCATTCTGTAGGCGCCAAGGTACGATCCCGTAGGAGCTGCCGAAGGCTGCGATCTTTTGATCTTGATTCTAAAAATCAAAAGATCGCAGCCTTCGGCAGCTCCTACATGGGGAGGTGTGATCCGGAAGGGTTAAAACAAACGAGAGAGCAGCGCAGTGACGGCGGTTTCGACCCGCAGGATGCGGTCGCCGAGTTGCACCGGTTGCAGGCCGGCCTTGCCCAGCAAATCGATTTCGTAGGGAATCCAGCCGCCTTCGGGGCCGATGGCCAGGGTCACGGGTTCGTCCAGGCCACGAGGGCAGGGCGGGTAGTTACCGGGATGGCCGACCAGGCCTAAGGTGCCTTCGGTAATGGCCGGCAGACGGTCTTCGACAAAGGGCTTGAAGCGCTTCTCGATGACGACCTCCGGCAGGACGCTGTCCCGGGCCTGTTCAAGACCCAGGATCAACTGCTCGCGAATCGCCTCGGGTTCCAGGAACGGGGTTTGCCAGAAGCTCTTCTCGACGCGATAGCTGTTCACCAGCACGATGCGCGGCACACCCATGGCCGCCACGGTCTGAAACACCCGGCGGAGCATTTTCGGTCGCGGCAGGGCCAGCACCAACGTCAGTGGCAGCTTGGCCGGTGGCGGCTGGTCGAGGGTGACGCGCAACTCGGCTTCATCGGCGTCCAGGCGCAGCACCTCGGCTGTGCCCATCAGTCCACCAATACGCCCGACGCGCATGCTGTCGCCGACCACCGAGCGATGGACTTCCTGCATATGAGTCAACCGGCGATCGCGCAGGATCACCCGGTCGGCCGCAATGAAGTCGGCCTCTTCGAGGAGCAGCAGGTTCACGCTTGGGTCGCTGGCGGCTGGTCGTTGTGATCGTCAGCCGGCTGGTCGTCCGGATGCTCGCCGCGCTTGTTGATCAGGCTGCCGAACAGGATGCCGATCTCGAACAGCAGCCACATCGGTACGGCCAACAAGGTCTGCGAGAAGATGTCCGGCGGCGTCAGGATCATGCCGACCACGAAGCAGCCGATGATCACATACGGACGAATCTTCTTCAGGTAGGCGACGTTGACCACGCCGATCCATACCAGCAGCACCACGGCCACCGGAATCTCGAACGCCACGCCGAAGGCGAAGAACAGCGTCATGACGAAATCGAGGTAGCTGCTGATGTCGGTCATCATCTCCACGCCGGCCGGGGTGGCGGCGGCGAAGAATTTGAAGATCAGCGGGAACACCAGGTAATAGGCGAACGCCATGCCGGCGTAGAAGAGCATGATGCTCGATACCAGTAAGGGCACGGCGATGCGTTTTTCATGCTTGTACAGGCCCGGTGCGATAAAGCCCCAGATCTGATGCAGGATCACCGGGATCGCCAGGAACAGCGAGACCATCATGGTCAGTTTCAGCGGCGTCAGGAACGGTGACGACACGTCGGTGGCGATCATTGTCGCACCGGCCGGCAGATACTGGCGTAGCGGCGTGGAGACGAAGGTGTAGATCTGCTGGGTGAAGGCGAACAGCCCGGCAAAAATGATGAACACCGCCACGACACAACGCAGCAGGCGAGTGCGCAACTCGGTGAGGTGCGAAACCAGCGGCATGTGCTGGTCGTTTTCCGGAAGTTCGCTCATGGGGCTCGCGGCGGCAATGTTGGATCGTGAGGGGCTGGCGCAACAGGCGTAGCCGCAGGAGGAGCAGGTTCTACTGGAGTAGCAGGTTCAGCCGTTGCAACCATCGGCATAGCCTCAGCCACCGGCGCATGAATAGTCTGCGTCGCGACAGGTTCCACCGGCGTCGGCTCCTGTTGAGTTGGCGTGAAGATCTTCCGCGCCTCCTGCTCCAGGGACAGAATGTGCTCGTTGTGCAGTTGCCGGCGGATCTCGTCGGCACCGATTTCACGTTCAACTTCCTGTTTGATCGCGTTGAAGCTGCGCTTCAGCCGCCCGACCCACAGGCCAGCGGTGCGTGCAGCACCCGGCAGACGCTCGGGGCCCAGCACCAGCAGGGCCACGAGGCCGACGAGCAGCAGTTCAGGGAAGCTGATACCAAACATTAGTCAGTGCTCACACGTCTTTGCGGATCGGCTCTTCGACTTTTTGCGCCTGCACGTCGATGGTGTGCGGCGGGTTCACGGACTGTGTGGCCTGTGGCTGAACAGGTGGCACCGGTTGGGCCGGGGTCACCGTCGGATCGGCCGGTTTCTCGTCGTCGTTCATGGCTTTACGAAAGCCCTTGATCGACTCGCCCACGTCAGTGCCGAGGTTCTTCAGCTTCTTGGTGCCGAACACCAGCACCACGACAACCAGGATGACGACCCAGTGTTTCCAGTCAAAAATGCCCATGTTGCTGCTCCTCTCTAATAGTTGTTCAGGCGGACGGACGCGAGGCTTTCTCGGCGTGTCCGGACAGACCGAAGCGACGGTCCAGTTCATCGAGTACAGCCTGTGGATGCTGCCCTAACTGGGCGAGCATGACCATGCTGTGGAACCACAAATCGGCGGTCTCGTAGATCACATCGCTACAGTCACCGCTGATGGCGGCATCCTTGGCGGCAATGATGGTTTCGACCGACTCTTCGCCGACTTTTTCCAGAATCTTGTTCAAGCCCTTGTGGTACAGACTGGCGACATACGAGCTGTCGGCAGCGGCGCCTTTGCGCTCTTCGAGTACCTGGGCCAGACGGGTCAGAGTGTCACTCATGTGTGTGTCCTGCGGAGTAGATAGCGTGCGGGTCTTTCAGCACCGGGTCGACGGTTTTCCAGTCGCCGTTCTCGAAGACGCGGTAAAAGCAGCTCTGACGGCCGGTATGGCAGGCGATGTCGCCGATCTGCTCAACCATCAGGATGATCACGTCGGCATCACAGTCCAGGCGCATCTCATGCAGGGTCTGCACGTGGCCGGACTCTTCGCCCTTGCGCCACAGTTTGCCACGGGAACGTGACCAGTAAATGGCGCGGTTCTCGGCAGCGGTCAGTTCCAGCGCTTCACGGTTCATCCAGGCCATCATCAGGACGCGTCCGGTCTTGTGATCCTGGGCAATTGCCGGCACGAGGCCATCGGCGTCCCACTTGATCTCGTCCAGCCAGTTTTTCATCTTCGACTCCGACAGCGGGCCCTACTTCAATAGTTGAGGCCGACGTTCAATTCAGCGTTCAAACAGTGTGCCAGCCGATCACCCGGCTGGCTATCGGCGAACGACCAGATACAAACCGACCGCCACCATGATTGCGGCGGGCCAATGCCCCAGTTCGTTCAACGGACCACCGGCGGCGAGTATCGTGCCTCCGGCCAAATGAGCGGTGCCGAGCAACCGCAGGAACCAGTCGTCCTTGCGCTTGTGCCAAGGGGGCGGTGGGTCGTTGGCGTGGGGCTGGGACATGCGCTCGAGCAGGTCGCGGGCCATGTTGGCCAGATGCGGGATCTGCTCGAACTGGCTCTGCACGTTGCCTAATAAGGCTTTGGGGCTGACGCGCTCGCGCATCCAGCGTTCGAGGAACGGTTGGGCTGTGTTCCATAGATCGAGGTCCGGGTACAGCTGACGGCCCAGGCCTTCGATGTTCAACAGGGTTTTTTGCAGCAACACCAACTGCGGTTGCACTTCCATGTTGAAGCGTCGAGCGGTCTGGAACAGGCGCATCAGCACCTGGCCGAACGAAATATCTTTTAACGGTTTTTCGAAGATCGGCTCGCACACGGTACGGATCGCTGCTTCGAATTCGTTGAGTTTGGTTTCCGCCGGCACCCAGCCCGAATCGATGTGCAACTGCGCGACACGCCGATAATCACGCTTGAAGAACGCGAACAGGTTGCGCGCCAGATAGTCCTGGTCTTCCGGGGTCAGGCTGCCGACGATGCCGCAGTCGATCGCGATGTACTGCGGGCTCCACGGTTGCACGGTGCTGACGAAGATGTTGCCGGGGTGCATGTCGGCGTGGAAGAAGCTGTCGCGGAACACCTGGGTGAAGAAGATCTCCACGCCACGCTCGGCGAGCATTTTCATGTCGGTGCGCTGGTCGGCCAGGGTCGCGAGGTCGGTGACCTGAATCCCGTAGATACGCTCCATCACCAGCACTTTCGGCCGGCACCAGTCCCAATAGACTTGCGGCACATAGAGCAGCGGCGAGCCCTCGAAGTTGCGCTTCAGCTGGCTGGCGTTAGCCGCCTCGCGCAGCAGGTCGAGTTCGTCGTAGATGGTTTTTTCGTAGTCGCTGACCACGTCCACCGGGTGCAGCAAGCGAGCGTCGGCCGAGAGCTTTTCGGCGGCGCGGGCGAGGATGAACAGCCATGCCAGGTCTTGGGCAATGATCGGTTTGAGACCCGGGCGGATCACTTTGACGACGACTTCTTCACCGGTTTTCAACTGCGCGGCATGCACTTGCGCCACCGAGGCCGAGGCCAGCGGTTCAACGTCGAAACGGCTGAAGACTTCGCTGATTTTTTTGCCAAGCTGCTCTTCGATCAGCCGGATCGACACTTGCGAGTCGAACGGCGGCACGCGGTCCTGCAGCTTCATCAGTTCATCGGCGATGTCTTCGGGCAGCAAGTCGCGGCGCGTCGAAAGGATCTGGCCGAACTTGATGAAAATCGGTCCAAGGTCTTGAAACGCCAGGCGCAATCGCGCGCCACGGCTCAGGCCCAGCGTCTTGCGCGGGAACCAGCGCCACGGCAAGGCATAGCGCAGCGCCAGCAGAAACCAGGGTAGCGGCAGGGCGAACAGCAGGTCATCGAGGCGGTAGCGGATCACGACGCGCTGGATGCGCAACAAACGGCGGACGGCAAGCAGCTTCATGCGTTATCGCTTGGGTCGAGGGATCGGGAAAGGCGCTCGAAACGCGCCTCGAGACGTTCCAGATCGAGCTTGATCTGGTCCAGTTCATTAAAACGGGCATCAGCTTCGCGCTGACCGACGAGGGCGCGCGATTCTTCGGCCAGGTACTCGCCAAGATTCTGGTTCAGGCTGGCGAACCCTTGCTGATACCAGCGTGCGCGAGTGCGTAGATGACCGCCGACCAGTTGCGTGGCCACAGGTCCCAGCACGCGTGCGAGTTCGTACTCCCAGTCCAGTTCGAGGTCCTGAAGGATCGCCGCCAGTTCCAGCAGCACGCCACTGTCGCCGTCGAGTTCGACTTGCGGGGCATGCAGAACCGCAGTCTTGTCCTTGCTCGTCGCCAGTTTCAGCAGGCTTGAGGCCGGTGCGCGCAAGGTGCAATCGGCACCGGTCTCCCACTGGGAGGCGAGCATCAGGCCTTCATCGCTGGGCAAAATGAACAGTTGCAACGCCGGGCTGCGACAGTCGACGGCAATCACCTTGCCACTCAAATGCGCCAGCCGCGGCAGCGCCGTGCTGTCGAGACGCAGCACCCGGTTCAGGCCGAGCTCAACGCTGGCAAGCAGGCCGGCCAGCCACATCAGGGCTTGATGCCACGGTGCAGGGCGACGATGCCTGCGGTCATGTTGTGGTAGGTCACGCGGTCGAAACCGGCCTCGACCATCATCGACTTCAGGGTTTCCTGATTTGGGTGCATGCGGATCGATTCGGCCAGGTAGCGATAGCTTTCCGAGTCGTTGGTGATCAGCTTGCCCATCAGCGGCATGAAGGCGAACGAGTAGGCGTCGTAGGCTTTGGACATCAGCGCGTTGGTTGGCTTGGAGAACTCCAGTACCAGCAAACGGCCGCCCGGTTTCAGCACGCGCAGCATCGAGCGCAGGGCGTCTTCTTTGTGCGTGACGTTGCGCAGGCCGAAGGCGATGGTGACGCAATCGAAATGGTTGTCCGGGAACGGCAGCTTTTCAGCGTCGGCCTGGACGAATTCGACGTTGCCGGACACACCCAGATCCAGCAGGCGGTCACGACCGACCTTGAGCATGGATTCGTTGATGTCGGCCAACACTACCTGACCAGTCGGTCCCACAAGGTGCGAGAACTTGCGGGTCAGGTCGCCAGTGCCGCCGGCGATGTCCAGCACGCGGTTACCGGTACGCACGCCCGACAGCTCGATCGCGAAACGCTTCCACAGACGGTGCATGCCGCCCGACAGGAGGTCGTTCATCAGGTCATACCTGGCGGCTACCGAGTGGAAAACCTCAGCGACTTTTTCCGCTTTCTGGCTTTCCGGAACGTTTTTGAAGCCGAAGTGAGTGGTGGGTTCGGCATCGCTGCCTTTGCGCTGATCAGTCATATCGCTGTCACCAAAAGAGAATGCGGGACATTCTAATCCCGGTGGCCTGCTTTGTCTTGGCAAGGCTGAAGGTAAGATAGGCAATCACCGGGACGTTTTGACGCAGTAACGGTCAAGATCTTCAGGAAGTATTCATAAAGCAGGAGTCATTCGATGGCCCGTATTAGTGTTGAGCGTACCCACGGCCTGGGTAAGGAAGCGGCCCGCGAGAAAGCCGACAAGCTGGCGCAGAAACTGTCCGAACAATATGGCCTGGAACCGCAGTGGTCCGGCGACACCCTGAATCTCAGACGCTCGGGTGTAAAAGGGGCCGTGTATGTGGGTGAGGACTCGATCAAGGTCGATGTCGAACTGGGCCTGTTGATGTCCGCCATGAGCGGCACCATCAAATCGGAAATCGAAAGGGCCCTCGATAAAGCACTGACCTGATCCACTTCCTTCTGTGAAATGCGGTCCCTGTGGGAGCGAGCCTGCTCGCGAAAGCGGTCTTTCAGTCGACATCAATGTTGAATGTGCCTGCCTCTTCGCGAGCAGGCTCGCTCCCACATTTGTTTGTGGTGTGCCCAAAAGTTTATGTTGCTTGTTAGGGTGCCGTTTCTAATTATTCTCACTACTTTGTGCCTGCGCCCGACTTTTTGTGGGCAGTTCCTCGACCCTTCTGCGCGTGAGGTGCACCATGGCCAAAGTTATTTTGAAGAAAAAAGTCGACGTTGAGACTAACGCCCTGGGCGACGTCAAATCGTATGCCCGCAAGATCTGGCTGGCTGGTCTGGGTGCTTACACCAGGGTCGGCCAAGAGGGTGGCGAGTACGTTCAAGAGTTGATCAAGGCTGGTCAAGCTGTTGAAAATAAAGGTAAAAAAGTTATCGATGAGAAGCTCGAAGCGGCCAATGCCGAAATCGATGAAGCCAAGAGTGAAGTGAGCACTTTCAAAGGCAAAGTCGAACTTCAACTCGACAAAGTCGAAAGGGCTTTCGATACACGTATCGCAAGTGCCTTGAATCGTATCGGCATTCCGTCTAAACATGACGTTGAGACACTCTCTGCTAAGCTCGATGAGCTGACGGCATTGCTCGAACGTGTCGCGCGTAAATCTTAAGGAGAACGGGATGGCTGGTAAAAAGAATACTGAAAAAGAAGGCAGCTCGTGGATCGGGAAGGTCGAAGACTACTCCCGCAAGATCTGGCTGGCTGGTTTAGGCGTGTACTCGAAGATTGACACTGACGGCAGCAAACTCTTCGATACATTGGTTAAGGACGGCGAGAAAGCCGAGAAGCTCACCAAGAGCGCTGTCGGCAAAAAAGTCGATGCTGCCAAGGACTCCGCTTCGTCGGCCAAGTCGCGCATCAGCGGCGTGAAAGATCGCGCACTGGGCAAATGGGATGAGCTGGAAGGGGCTTTCGACAAGCGTCTGAACAGCGCCATTTCGCGCCTGGGTGTACCGAGCCGCAATGAGGTCAAGGCACTGCATAGCAAGGTCGATACCCTGACCAAGCAAATCGAAAAACTCACCGGTGCCAAGGTTGCGCCTGTTGCGGCGAAAACCGCGGCGGCCAAACCAGCGGCCAAAAGCGTAGCCAAACCATTGGCCAAGGCTGCTGCTAAACCGGCAACCAAAACTGCCGCGGCAAAACCTGCAGCCAAAGCGGCCGCAAAACCTGCAGCTAAAACCGCAGCGGCCAAACCCGCCGCAGCGAAGAAGCCAGCGGCGAAAAAGCCGGCAGCCCCGAAAGCGGCTGCACCGAAACCAGCAGCGGCTGCCGCCAAACCGGCAACCCCGGTCAGCACGGCGAACTCCGCCGCTGCGCCGACCCCTGCTGTAACCCAGACTGCCGCGCCGGCTCCGTCGACGCCAACCAGTCAGTCCTGATTTTCAGGGCTCAAAAAAACGCCCGACCCTGCAAAGGTCGGGCGTTTTTGTTTGCGCACGGTTCTAGAACACGCCGTAGTTTCAATGTGGGAGCGGGCTTGCTCGCGAAAGCGGTTCATCATTCAACATTGATGTCGACTGACACACCGCTTTCGCGAGCAAGCCCGCTCCCACATTTCTATTCGTGTTCTTCCAGATATTGGAGCGCCAACCGCTCGGTCGCAACCTTGATCGGCGGTAGCAAATGCGGCGCCACCAGCATCATGATCTGATAAACCACCAGTCGCACTTCACCTTCACGGTCGAGAATTCGCTGATAGTCCAGCGAGAACAGCAACGTCATGGTGATTTGTTCCACTAGCTGCCCCAGTGCCTGGGTGTCACTGACCAACTGACCTTGAGCTTTCAACTGTGCCAGCAATGAAGCCAGTGTGCGCTTCAACGCGTTGAGCAGGTTGCGTATCCCTTTGGCCAGTTTCGGCAGGCGGCCGGCAAGGTTCGACAGGTCCTGGAACAGAAACCGGTAATGGGCCAGGCGTTCGATGATCAGGTGCAGGAACAGCCAGTAATCTTCGGGCGCCAGTTCCACATCGGACGGTGGATCGAGCAAGGGCGTCAACTCGGCCTGGAAGCGCTCGAACAACCCGAGGATCAGCGGTTCCTTGCCATGGAAGTGGTAATAGAGATTACCCGGGCTGATGCCCATTTCATTGGCCACTTCCATGGTGGACACGTTCGGTTCGCCCTTCTGATTGAACAACTGCAGGGCACATTCGAGAATCCGGTCGCGGGTTTTCATCCAGTCTTCTTAATGGTCGAGTCATGCCACGGCCATTGGCGGCCGTGGTTCGTTGAACGTCAGCGCACGCGCACGTAAGTACCGGGTGCCGCCTCCATCGGTGGATAGTTCTGGTTGCCGAGGGCCATCTGGGTTTCGCGTTGCGCGCCGGAGCGTTCCTGAATCCAGCCCAGCCATTGCGTCCACCAACTACCGTCGACGCGCTTGGCGTCGTAATACCAGGCCCGCGGGTCGCTGCTCAGTTTCGGATTCTCGACGTAGTTGGCTTTCGGATTGTGGGGCGGGTTGAGAATGCTCTGCACATGACCGCTATTGGACAGCACAAAACGCCGCTCGCCACCCAGCAGCAATGTCGAGCGATACACCGCATCCCACGGGGTGATGTGATCATTCATGCCCGCCACGCTGAAACTGTCGACGGTGACTTTCTGCAGGTCGATCGGCGTGCCGCACACCTCCAGCCCACCAGGATGACTCAGCGGGTTGTGCTTGAAGAAGTCCAGCAGGTCGCCATGAAACGCCGCCGGCAGGCGCGTGTTGTCATTGTTCCAGTAGAGGATGTCGAACGCCGGCGGCTCCTTGCCCATCAGGTAGTTATTGACGAAGTAATTCCAGATCAAATCGTTGGGACGCATCCAGGCAAACACCCTGGCCATGTCACGACCTTCCAGAACGCCCTTCTGATACGAGCGGCGCTTGGCCGCTTCCAGCGTCTGTTCGTCGGCGAAGAGGGTGGCTGGGCTGTCTATCTGGCTGTCGAGCATGCTGACCAGGTAGGTCGCGCTGGACACCCGTCGTAGCTGCCGCTTGGCCTGCAGATGCCCTTGTAGCGCAGCGATGGTCAGCCCGCCGGCACAGGCCCCCATCAGGTTGACCTCGCGAGCGCCGGTGATCGCCCGGCACACATTCATCGCTTCTTCGACGGCTTCGACGTAAGACGACAACCCCCATTCGCGATGACGCACATCGGGATTGCGCCAGCTGATAACGAAGGTCTGCAAGCCGTTTTTAAGGGCGAACTGCACGAAACTGTTATTGGGGCTCAAGTCGAAAATGTAGTACTTGTTGATCTGTGGCGGCACGATCAGCAACGGCTTTGAATACTGCTTTTCGCTCATCGGCTTGTACTGGATCAGCTCCAGCAGCTCATTGCGAAACACCACGGAGCCGGTAGTGGTGGCAACCGTTTTGCCCACCTCGAACGATTGCTTGGTGACCTGTCTGGGCAGGCCGTCGTTGTGCAGGAGGTCGTCGAGCAAATGGCCGATACCCCGAACCAGACTGTTGCCGCCGGAGTTGAAAAATTCCTTGATCGCCAGCGGATTGAGCAGAGTGTTGGACGGCGCCACGGCGTCGTTGATCAAGGCGAAGGCGAAGTGGGCGCGGGCACGATCGTCCGGGCTCATGTTGCTCTCGTCGATCCAGCTTTTGACTTCTTTCTGCCAGCTCAGATAGGCCTGCAGGCTGCGGCGATAAAAAGGATTGAGGCTCCACGTCGGGTCGGCAAAGCGACTGTCCTGCGGGTTGGTCGGGTGCAAGGTTTCACCCAACAATACGCGGCCCAACTGGCCGCCCAGCTTCAAGGCATGCCGGGCCGTATACACCGGGTTGCGCAGGCCGTGGGTGGCCAGGCTGCGCAAGGTCGAAAGCAGGTCCCGGCCGCGCAGACCGGTAACCGCACTTTGTGCATTGATGAATGCAGCGGGAGTGGGCAAAGAGCCCTTCGCTGGTTTGTCGCGCATGAGTCAACACTCCTTCGTCATCAGGCCAAAAACAAACACCCCGAAACAGAACACCATAGACGTTGTTGCGGGTTGTTGCGCGGCACGGCCTCCTGCCGACTCCTTTTCATAAACAAAAGTCGGGATCGGTTAACCCCCCGATGGCGCCGGATGTGGATGCATTACTGCGCGCTGACGTTCCTCCTCAAGGAACTTCATGATGATCGGTGCCACCGCTTCGGCCCGGGTAATCAAAAACAGATGGCCGTCGTCGATGATATGCAATTGGGCATTGGGAATTCGCCAAGCCAGCATGCGCATGTTGATCAGCGGGATCAGTGGATCGTCGTCGCCGGCCAGCACCAGGGTCGGTTGGTTGATCTTGTGCAGCCAGTGAATGCTGGTCCAGCCGAGGCCGGCGAACAGTTGCCAGTAATAACCGAGTTTGCCTGCCGAGCGGACCCTGGCGGCGTGACTGGCAGCCAGGGTCGGATCGCGACGGAACGAGCCGCCATAAATCATCGGTGCGATGCGGATCACATGGGATGGCTGGATGTAGCGCCTGGGGCTTGCCATCATCCACAGCACTTTCGGCTTGCCCGGAACCATCACGGCGCCGGCCGCCGTGGCCGCCAGCACCAGCTTCTTGCAGCGCTCGGGATAGTCATGGGCGAACTGCTGCGCCAGGGCGCCACCCCACGAAACGCCAATCACGTTGACTTGCCCGTAATCGAGATAGTCGAGCATTCGCGCCGTGAGTTTCGCCAGGCCCGAAAAGCGATACGGGCGGTTGGGAGTCGATGAACCGCCGACGCCGGGTACGTCGAAGGCGATGACTTCCAGGTCCGGATCCAGAGCCTGGACGAACGGAAATATCAGCTCCAGGTTGGCGCCGATGCCGTTGAAAATCAGCAAGGGCGTCAAGTGAGGCTTGCCGGGGCGTACCGCGGTGCGGAGGGTCTGGCCATCCAGGTTGACGGTACGAAAGACGAACGGTTGCGGCATGCACAGAGCCCTGTAGTTTTTAAACGCTGATCGAGCCGTCCCGGGCCGTCGCAGAATGTTCGAGGCTGGCCTCGAGAGTAATCGATAGAGATCGCGGCACCTCCCAGTGCCGCGGACTACGAGTTATTTGAAGCTCAACGTTCATGCACGTAAGTACCCGGCGAAGCTTCACCCGCTGGATAGGCCTTGTTGCCAAGGTTGGCGGGGGATTTCTTCAGTTTGCCCGAGCGCTCGGCTTGCCACGCCTGCCAATGCAACCACCAGGAATCGGTGTGCTTGGTGGAGTTTTCCATCCACTCTTCAGCTTTGACCGGCATGTCGGTGCTGGTCATGTAGCGCGCTTTTGGATTGCCCGGAGGGTTCAGAATGCTCTGGATGTGCCCGCTGCTGGACAGCACGAACTCGACTTTGCCGCCGAACAGTTGCGCGGATTTGTAGCAAGACTTCCACGGGGTGATGTGATCGTTGGTACCGGCCAGGGAAAAGATGTCGGCGGTCACCTGCTTGAGGTCGATCGGCGTGCCGCACACTTCCAGGGCGTCGGAGCGGATCAATGGGTTGTTTTTGAACATCTCGATCAGGTCGCCATGGAACGCCGCCGGCAACCGTGTGGTGTCATTGTTCCAGAACAGGATGTCGAAAACCGGCGGCTCATTACCCAGCAGGTAGTTGTTGACCCAGTAGTTCCAGATCAGGTCGTTGGGGCGCATCCAGGCGAAGACTTTCGCCATGTCGCGACCTTCCAGCACACCGGCCTGGTAGGAATGGCGCTTGGCGGCTTCGAGGGTCTGCTCATCGACGAACAGGGCCACATCGCTGTCCAGGGTGGTATCCAGCACGCTGACCAGCAGGGTGAGGGCGTTGACCTTCTTTTCGCCGATCGCTGCGTAGTGACCCAGCAGGGCGGTGCAGGTGATGCCGCCGGAGCAGGCGCCGAGCATGTTCACGTCTTTGCTGCCGGTAATCGCGGTGACGACATCGACCGCTTCCTTGAGCGCTTCGATGTAGGTCGACAGACCCCACTCGCGCTGTTCCTTGGTCGGGTTGCGCCAGCTGACGATGAACGTCTGCACGTTGTTGCGCAGGCAGAAGCGCGCCAGGCTCTTGTCCGGGCTCAGGTCGAAAACGTAGAACTTGTTGATCTGTGGCGGCACCACCAGCAGCGGGCGTTCATGCACCTGCTCGGTGATCGGTCGGTACTGGATCAGCTCCAGCACGTCGTTGCGAAACACCACTGCGCCTTCCGTCACGCCCAGACTCTTGCCGACTTCGAACGCGCCCATGTTGACCTGGCTCGGCATGCCGCCGTTGTGCACCAGATCCTTGGCCAGATGGGAGAGACCGTCGAGCAGGCTTTTGCCACCGGTTTCGAAGAAGCGTTTGACCGCCGCCGGGTTGGCCGCCGTGTTGGTCGGGGCCATGGCTTCGGTCATGAGGTTGATCACGAAATGACCGCGAGCGACGTCCTTGGGCGAGAGGTTGCTGTCATCGATCCACGCGTGAAGCTCCTTGCGCCACGCCAGATAAGTTTGCAAATAACGTTTGTAGAGCGGGTTCTGACTCCACGCCGGGTCAAGGAAGCGACGGTCATCACTTTGCGGTTGAAGCTCGGATTTTCCCAACAGCACGTTCTTGAGTTCGATGCCGAAATGGGCGACATGCCTGACACTGTGGATGGGTTGTCTGATGGCCTGGCTCAGCACCATGCGGGCTGAGCCCAAGAGATCCTTTCTACGTAGTCCAACAACAGGATTCAGCCCCAAGGTATTTTCCGAAGCCTGAAATTTCAAGTCATCGTTAAGCTTGTTACTCATCTACGACGCTCCATTGTCCTGAGGCGAGTACCTGAGTCCAGCTGTGTAGTCACACAGCACGCCAGGTACTACTGCTCGGGTGACTGTAAATTGCGCATCGCTGCTTTTTAGTTCAGAGAGCACTGCACGGAACTTGCCAGCTCCATTGGTTACCCGAGTTTAATTTTTTTCGCAAGCGGGCCAATCATTGACACCGCAGCGGAGCATTCAAACAGATGGAATTAGAAAATGCCCTCTAAATAGCCAGAGGCCTGAGCTAGAGCATCAGCTTGACGACCGACTCATTCGGATCGCGGGTCTTTCCAGCCGCTTTGAGTTCAGCAAGATAATCGTTCCAGAGATCTTCTTGGCGCACTGCCAGCTGGTACAGATACTCCCAAGTGAACAGGCCGCTGTCGTGGCCGTCGTCGAAGGTCAGTTTCAGTGCGTACTGACCAGCCGGTTCGACCTTGCTCAGGCCTACGCCGATCTTGCCAAATTGCAGGATAGGTTTGCCGTGGCCCTGGACTTCGGCGGAAGGAGAGTGCACGCGAAGGAACTCGGCGGGCAGGTGATATTCCTCGCCGGACGCGTATTTGAGCGTCAGGGTTTTTGAGGCTTTGTGGAGTTTGATGTCGGTGGGGATCATGACCGGGTATCCGTTTTGTGCGGAACCTTGTGGGAGCGAGCCTGCTCGCGATTGCGGTGCAACAGTCAACACAAGGGTTGAATGTACCGCCGTCATCGCGAGCAGGCTCGCTCCCACAGTTCCACTACATCTGTAAGGGTTGCTTACAGGATATAACGGGACAGGTCTTCGTTCTGCGCCAATTCGCCCAGGTGACTGTTGACGTAATCGGCATCGATCAGGATCGGCTTGTCCTCGTGGGTGCTGGCCAGATCGCCGGCGCTGAACGACACCTCTTCGAGCAGACGCTCGAGCAGGGTGTGCAGGCGACGTGCGCCGATGTTTTCGGTTTTCTCATTGACCTGCCAGGCGATCTCGGCGAGACGCTTGATGCCGTCCGGCAGGAATTCGATGAGCAGCCCTTCGGTTTTCAGCAGTGCACAATACTGCTCGGTGAGCGATGCATGCGGTTCGCTGAGGATGCGTTCGAAATCTTCCGGGCTCAGGGCCTTGAGCTCGACCCGAATCGGCAGACGACCTTGCAGCTCCGGCACCAGATCGCTCGGCTTGCTCAGGTGGAACGCACCGGAAGCGATGAACAGGATGTGGTCAGTCTTGACCATGCCCAGTTTGGTGTTGACGGTGCAGCCTTCGATCAGCGGCAGCAAGTCGCGCTGTACGCCTTCGCGGGACACGTCGATGCCGCCGGAATTGCCGCGCTTGGCGACCTTGTCGATTTCGTCGATGAACACGATGCCGTGCTGCTCGACGGCTTCCAGGGCCTTGGCCTTCAATTCTTCTTCGTTCACCAGGCGACCGGCTTCTTCGTCGCGTACCAGTTTCAACGCTTCCTTGACCTTGAGCTTGCGGTTTTTGCGCTTGCCCTTGCCCATGTTGGCGAACAGGCTCTGCAGCTGGTTGGTCATTTCTTCCATGCCCGGTGGCGCGGAGATATCGACGCCGGACACTTCGGCCACTTCGATTTCGATCTCCTTGTCATCCAGCTGACCTTCACGCAGGCGTTTGCGGAACAGCTGACGGGTGTTGGAATCCGCGGACGGCGCGGAGTCCTCGTTGCTGAAGCCCATGCGTGCCGGTGGCAGCAACGCGTCGAGGATGCGCTCTTCGGCGGCGTCTTCGGCGCGGTGGCGAACCTTGGTCATTTCCTGTTCGCGCAGCAGCTTGATCGCAGCGTCGGCCAGATCACGAATGATCGATTCGACATCGCGGCCGACGTAGCCCACTTCGGTGAACTTGGTCGCTTCGACTTTGATGAACGGCGCGTTGGCGAGCTTGGCCAGGCGACGGGCAATCTCGGTTTTACCGACACCGGTAGGGCCGATCATCAGGATGTTCTTGGGGGTGACTTCGACGCGCAGCTCTTCGGGCAGCTGCATCCGGCGCCAGCGGTTGCGCAAGGCAATGGCGACGGCGCGTTTGGCATCGTCCTGGCCGATGATATGGCGATTGAGTTCGTGGACGATTTCACGGGGGGTCATGGGCATAATAATTGGCGGTCCTCAAGCAAAAGTGAGCCGTGGCGCTAGGCCGGAACAGGCTTACTCAGCGAGATCCTGCTCCTCAATGGTGAAGGTGTGGTTGGTGAATACGCAGATGTCGCCGGCGATGCCGAGCGCTGTCTCGACGATTTCCCGCGCCGACAAATCGGTTTTCTTCAACAGGGCACTCGCGGCAGCCTGGGCGTAACCACCGCCGGAACCCATGGCGATCAGGCCTTCTTCGGGCTCAACCACGTCACCGTTACCGGTGATGATCAGGGAGGCATCTTTGTTGGCGACCGCGAGCATGGCTTCGAGGCGGCTCAGTGAGCGGTCGGTGCGCCATTCTTTGGCGAGTTCGACGGCGGCGCGAACCAGGTGACCCTGATGTTTCTCCAGCTGGCCTTCGAAACGCTCGAAGAGGGTGAAGGCGTCAGCGGTGGCCCCGGCAAAACCGGCGATAACCTGGCCGTGGTAGAGGCGGCGAACTTTCTTCGCGTTGCCTTTCATCACGGTATTACCGAGCGAAACCTGGCCGTCGCCGCCCATGACGACTTTGCCGTGGCGGCGAACTGAAACGATGGTGGTCAAGGGAGAGTCTCCACGCAGCGGGGCGAAAATGCCCATGCCAACTCATATGGGGGTGGTGGAGCGTTTTTCAACTGTGGAGCGGGAGAGGGGACGAGCGGTGTAGGGCGGGGGTGGGGATGTTGTCTGTTCGGGCGCCTTCGCGGGCAAGCCTCGCTCCTACAGAGATTTACGTGATCCTGTAGGAGCGAGGCTTGCCCGCGAAGAACGATGACGCGGTGTCCTGACGGGATCAGCGACTCTGGCGTTGTTGTAACAACAGGTTGCTGAAACCGCTTCCAGCCAGTTGCTTCTGGGCGGTGGTCAGCTGTTCGCGGTTGCTGAACGGGCCGACCAGAACCCGATACCAGGTTTCGTCCTTCACAGTGCCGGATTCAACCGCCACGGCCTGACCCAGCAGAATGATCTGCGCACGAACCTTGTCGGCGTCGGCTTCCTTGCGGAACGAACCGGCCTGCAAGAAGAACTTGGTTACCGGCGCAGCTTTTGCCACGGGTGGCGCTGGCGGCGGGGTGATGCCAGCCAATGCCGCTTGAGCCCGGGCCGTATCGATCTTCGCCGCTTCCGCTGGCGTCACCGGCGTGGTCGGAATGGCCGGCACTTGTGGTGTCGGCAAGGTTTTTTCCGGTACCGCGTCCGGCGGCACGATGACTTCCGATTCCGGCAGCAAGGTGTAGAAGTCGTACTTCGGCTTTACCGGTTGCGTCGGGCTCGGCGGGGTCTTGTTGGCCTCGGCGATCTTGCTGGCTTTCTGCTGTTCGATCTTCTCGCGCTTGACGGTATCGCTGCCCTTGCCCGGCTCCAGCTTCATCAGAAACACAATGAACGCGCCGACTGTCAGGCCGATGGCCATCCACAGCCAGCCCGGGATCGGTTGCTTCGCAGGAGCTTGGTAACGGCTGGCGCCACGCTTGGGTGCAGGTTTTTTCTTGGCAGCCAACTTACATACGCTCCAGAGTTTCCAGACCCAAGAGTTCCAGGCCTTGCTTGAGAGTGCGGCCGGTCAGCGCGGCGAGGCGCAGGCGGCTCTGCATTTGCGCCGGGGTGTCGGCGCCGAGGATCGGGCAGTTCTCGTAGAAGCTGGAGAACAGGCCGGCAACATCGTACAAGTAGGTGCAGAGAATGTGCGGCGTGCCTTTGTCGGACACGTTATTCAGGATTTCGCCAAACTGCGCCAGTTTCGCCGCCAGCTCATGTTCGTGCGCGGCTTCGAGGACGATCTGCCCTTCGACTTCGCTGAAATCCTTGCCGAGTTTGCGGAATACGCCGGCCACACGGGTGTAGGCGTACAACAGGTACGGCGCGGTGTTGCCTTCGAAGTTCAGCATCAGGTCGAAGTTGAAGCTGTAGTCGCTGGTGCGGTGCTTGGACAGATCGGCGTATTTCACGGCGCCGATGCCCACGACCTTGGCGATGTTGCGCAACTCGTCTTCGGCCAGTGTCGGGTTCTTCTCTTTCACCAGCGTGTAGGCGCGTTCCTGGGCTTCGGTCAGCAGATCGATCAGCTTCACGGTGCCGCCGTCACGGGTCTTGAACGGGCGGCCATCGGCGCCGTTCATGGTGCCGAAGCCCATGTGTTCCATTTCCATCGGGTGCGTTACGAAGCCGGCCAGACGCGCGACCTGGAACACTTGCTGGAAGTGCAGCGCCTGGCGCTGGTCGACGAAGTACAACGCGCGATCAGCTTTCAGGACGCCGCTGCGATAACGCACGGCCGCCAAGTCGGTGGTGGCGTAGAGGTAGCCACCGTCAGCCTTGACGATGATCACCGGCAGCGGGTCGCCGTCGGCGTTCTTGAATTCGTCGAGGAACACACACTGGGCGCCGTTGCTTTCGACCAGCAGGCCAGCGGCCTTGAGGTCGTTGACCACGTTGATCAGGTCGTCGTTATAGGCACTTTCACCCATTACGTCGGCCATGGTCAGTTTGACGTTCAGCAGTTCGTAGATTTTCTGGCAGTGCGACAGCGAGATGTCTTTGAACTTGGTCCACAGCGCCAGGCAGTCCGGGTCGCCGGCTTGCAGCTTGACCACCAGGCCACGGGCGCGATCAGCGAATTCTTCGGATTCATCGAAGCGTTGCTTGGCGGCGCGGTAGAAGTTTTCCAGGTCCGACAGCTCGTCGCTGGTGATCGGGTTTTCCTGCAGATAAGCCATCAGCATGCCGAACTGGGTGCCCCAGTCGCCGACGTGGTTCTGGCGGATCACTTCGTCGCCGAGGAATTCCAGAACCCGGGCCACGCCGTCGCCGATGATGGTCGAGCGCAAATGGCCGACGTGCATTTCTTTGGCCAGGTTCGGCGCCGACAGGTCTACCACGGTGCGCTGCACCGGGCCGGCCTTGCGCACGCCGATGTGGTCGTCGGCCAGCGCCGCGTCCAGGCGGGTCGCCAGGGCTTGAGTATTCTGGAAGAAGTTCAGGAAGCCAGGACCGGCGATTTCGGCTTTGGAGACGTTCTCGTCAGCCGGCAGCGCGGCGATGATTTTCTCGGCCAGGTCACGGGGTTTCATGCCCGCCGGTTTGGCCAGCATCATGGCGATGTTGCTGGCGAAGTCGCCGTTTTTCTTGTCGCGAGAGTTTTCCACCTGGATCGCCGGCGACAGGCCTTCAGGCAACACACCTTCGTTGACGAGTTGGGTGATGGCTTGTTGGATCAGCTGGCGAATGGTGTCTTTCATGGTGTTCTCTGTCGACCGCAAGCGCGGCGGCGCTTCGATGCGCTGGTGGAAAAACTGGGCATTATCCGTTGCGAAGGCGGGCTTGCCAACTATAGCGGGCAGGTTATGGATATGTGGTGACAAATCGATCGCCTTCGCGGGCAAGCCTCGCTCCTACAGAGATTTGCGTGATCCCTGTAGGAGCGAGGCTTGCCCGCGAAGGCGATCTCTAAATCAATACAAATCCACCGGATCCACATCCAGCGACCAACGCACCGCCCGCCCACTCGGCATCTGCTCCAACACCAGCAACCAACTGCTCAGCAATCGATGCAGCGGCGCCCGGGCCGTGGCTTGCAGCAGCAACTGTGCTCGATAACGCCCGGCTCGGCGCTCCATCGGTGCCGGCACCGGCCCCAGCAACTCAATCCCGGTCAGATTCTGCTCGGCCAGCAAACGCTCGGCCTCGCTGCACGCCTCATCGAGGAAGCCTTCGGCTTGCCCCGGTTTATGCGCTTCGGCCCGCAGCAGCGCGAGATGCGCAAACGGCGGAAGCCCTGCGGAGCGGCGTTCGCTCAACGCCTGTTCGGCAAAGGCGAAATAGCCCTGTTCGGTCAGTTGCACCAGCAGCGGATGGTCCGCCAGGTGCGTCTGGATAATCACTTTGCCCGGCTCTTCGGCCCGCCCCGCGCGCCCGGCGACCTGGACGATCAACTGCGCCATGCGTTCGCTGGCGCGGAAGTCTCCGGAGAAAAGTCCGCCGTCGGCATCGAGAATCGACACCAGGGTCACCCGTGGGAAGTGGTGCCCTTTAGCAAGCATCTGTGTGCCGACCAGAATGCATGGCTGGCCTTTCTGAATGGTGGCGAACAGTTGATTCATCGCATCTTTGCGCGAGGTGCTGTCGCGGTCAACCCGCAGCACCGGGACATCCGGGAACAGAATCCCCAGGCGTTCTTCGGCACGCTCGGTGCCAGCACCCACGGGGCGCAAATCGACTTTGCCGCATTTTGGGCAATGGCGGGGCACTCGTTCGACTTCGCCACAATGGTGACAACGCAATTCGCCTGAGCGCTGGTGCACAGTCATCCGCGCGTCGCAGCGCTTGCACTCGGACATCCAGCCGCAGTCGTGGCAGAGCAGCGTCGGGGCGAATCCGCGGCGGTTGAGGAACACCAGCACCTGCTGACCGGCGGCCAGGGTCTGGCCGATGGCTTGCTGCATCGGTCCGGAAATGCCGCTGTCCAGCGGGCGACTTTTCACGTCCAGGCGCAGGAAACGCGGTTGCTTGGCGCCACCGGCCCGCTCATTCAGGCGTAAGAGGCCGTAACGACCGGTGTAGGCGTTTTGCAGGCTTTCCAGCGAAGGGGTGGCAGATCCGAGGACAATCGGGATGTTTTCCTGCCGGGCGCGGACCAGTGCCAGGTCGCGGGCGTGGTAGCGCAGGCCTTCCTGCTGTTTATAAGAGCCGTCGTGCTCTTCATCGATGATGATCAGACCGGGGTTCTTCATCGGCGTGAACAGTGCCGAACGGGTACCGATAATAATGTCGGCCTCGCCATCCCGTGCCGCCAGCCACGCTTCCAGGCGTTCGCGGTCATTGACTGCCGAGTGGATCAGCGCGATCCGTGCATTGAAGCGCTGCTCGAAGCGCGCCAGGGTTTGCGGGCCGAGGTTGATCTCCGGGATCAGCACCAGGGCTTGCTTGCCGGCCTCGAGGGTTTCACGGATCAGCTGCAAATAGACTTCGGTCTTGCCGCTGCCGGTGACGCCGGCCAGCAGGAACGCGTGATAACTGTCGAACCCGGCGCGAATTGCCTCATAAGCGGCGCTCTGCTCCGGGTTGAGCGGCAATTCCGGTTGCGCCAGCCAGTGTTCGTGGCGCACACCGGGCGCGTGTTTGCGGATTTCTACCTGCACCAGATCCTTGGCGAGCAACAGATCGAGGCTGTCCTTGCTCAGCATCAGTTTGCTCAACAACTGATGAGCGACGCCGTGGGGATGCTGGGCCAGGGTCGCCAAGGCTTCACGTTGTCGCGGGGCGCGGGCGATGCGTGGGTCATCGAGGCTGGCGCCTGGCGCGGCGGACCAAAAGCGCTCCTGACGAGCCTCGGCCAGTTCACCCTGACGCAACAATACCGGCAGCGCCCAGCTCAAGGTGTCGCCGAGGCTGTGCTGGTAATACTGAGAGGTCCACAGGCACAGCTTGAACAGCGCGGGGGGCAGCGGCGGCGTGGCGTCGAGCAGCGCCAGGGCCGGTTTGAGCTTTTCTACCGGCACTTCACTGGTGTCGGTGATCTCCACCAGAATCCCGATCATCTCCCGCCGACCGAACGGCACCCGCAAGCGCATGCCCGGGTGCAACTGGGCACGCAGGACTCCGGCCGGGGCACGATAATCGAACAGGCGGCGCAGGGGCGAAGGCAGGGCGAGGCGCAAAATGGCGTCGGGCACGCGGGGGGATCTCGATCAGCGGAAAATAAACAGCAGGGCCAAGACCTGTGGGAGCGAGCCTGCTCGCGAAGAGGGAGTGTCAGTCAGCATTCATGTCGTCTGACACACCGCTTTCGCGAGCAGGCTCGCTCCCACATGGATGGCGCTTTGGGCCGGGAGCCTAGCAGACGGTCGGTGTAAGGGACAGCTTGCGTGATTGCAAAGGTCTGGTAGAATCCGCGGCCTAATTACGTGCGGTATTCAACAATAGTGTTGAGTGGCGGCACGCCAGCCTGAGGAATACACCATGAAAGCCGATATCCATCCAGCGTACGAAACCATCGCAGTAACTTGCAGCTGCGGCAACAAGTTCGAAACTCGTTCGAACCTGTGCAAGCCACTGGGTACTGACGTATGCAACGAGTGCCACCCGTTCTACACCGGTAAGCAGAAGACTCTGGATACTGGCGGCCGTGTACAGCGCTTCGCAGACCGTTTCGGTGCTTTTGGCAAAGCCAAAGCTCCTGCTGCTGCAGAGTAAGGTTGCAAAGCCCGATGGGCTTTACCTTGCTGATGAAAAAGGCGTCCCTTGCGGGCGCCTTTTTTGTGTCTGCGATTTGGCTTTCCGGTGCCCAGGCCTTCTGCCCGGCGCCGAGCGGGCTGACGCCCGTTGTGGTGCAGCGGGTGGTGGATGGTGACACGCTGCGCCTGAGCGATGGCCGCAGCGTGCGCATGATCGGTTTGAATACGCCGGAACTGGGCAAGAAAGGCCGCTCCGACGAGCCGTTCGCGGTGGCGGCACGCCAACGCCTGGAAGCACTGGTGGCTGCCGGCGACGGACGGGTCGGTTTGTTGCCCGGTAAAGAAAGCAAAGACCATTACGGTCGCACCTTGGCCCATGTCTACAGCGCCGATGGCGCCAACCTTGAAGCGCAGATGCTCGCTGAAGGACTCGGTTTCCAGGTAGCGGTCGCGCCGAATGTCGATCTGGTCGACTGCCAGCAAGCGGCGGAACACAGTGCTCGTCAGGCCGGACTCGGGTTGTGGCGTCAATCCCCTGTACTGAAAGCGGAGCAGATCAACACTTCCGGTTTCGCTGTACTCAGCGGTCGTGTGAGCAAGGTTCAGCGCAATCGCGGCGGGGTATGGATCGAGTTGCAGGATTCGGTTGTACTGCGCGTTGCACCCAATTTGCTGGGGCAGTTCGATGTGGCGAGTCTCGAGCGGCTGAAGGGCAGGCAGATCGAGGCCCGTGGCTGGGTGCTGGACCGTTCGCGGCGTGGCGGACTGAAAGAAGGGCAGGCGCGCTGGCTTCTGCCATTGACCGACCCGGCGATGCTTCAGATGGCGCAGTGATAAAAAATTGTAGACATTTTTAATGTTGATTGTGAACAGTATATCCCTTGTGTTCCGTGGCTCTTGGCCCAAAGTCGTAGGGCCGGGCGCTTGACAGGGGTGACTGGTCAGTCTTGTGAGGACTTTGCGAGGCGAGTATCCTCGGCGGTCCGTCTGTCCAACAGTAAAAAGCGGAATGCCCCTATGTCTGATCTGAAAACTGCCGCTCTCGAATATCACGCCCATCCCCGTCCAGGGAAGCTGAGTGTCGAGCTCACCAAGGCCACCGCTACCGCCCGCGACCTGTCGCTGGCCTACAGCCCCGGCGTAGCCGAACCAGTACGCGAAATCGCCCGCGATCCTGAACTGGCCTACAAATACACCGGCAAGGGCAACCTGGTTGCAGTCATTTCCGATGGCACCGCGATTCTCGGCCTGGGTAACCTTGGCCCATTGGCTTCCAAGCCGGTTATGGAAGGTAAAGGCGTGCTGTTCAAGCGTTTCGCCGGCATCGACGTGTTCGACATCGAAGTCGACTCCGAAAGCCCGCAAGCCTTCATCGACACCGTCAAGCGTATCTCCATTACCTTCGGTGGCATCAACCTGGAAGACATCAAGGCACCTGAGTGCTTTGAGATCGAACGCGCTCTGATCGAGCAGTGCGACATTCCGGTATTCCACGATGACCAGCACGGCACCGCGATTGTTACTGCGGCCGGCATGATCAACGCCCTGGAAATCGCTGGCAAAACCCTCGCTGACGCCAAGATCGTCTGCCTGGGCGCCGGTGCTGCCGCCATCTCCTGCATGAAATTGCTGGTGAGCATGGGTGCCAACATCGAAAACATCTTCATGGTTGACCGTACCGGCGTGATCCACTCCGGCCGTGACGACCTGAACCAGTACAAGGCTGTTTTCGCTCACTCGACTGAAAAACGCACGCTGGCCGACGCCCTGAAAGGCGCGGACGTGTTCGTTGGCCTGTCCGGCCCGAACTTGCTGAGCGCTGAAGGCCTGAAATCCATGGCGGCCAACCCGATCGTGTTCGCGTGCTCGAACCCGGATCCGGAAATCTCCCCGGAACTGGCTCATGCCACCCGTGACGACGTGATCATGGCCACCGGCCGTTCGGACTACCCGAACCAGGTCAACAACGTACTGGGCTTCCCGTTCATCTTCCGTGGTGCCCTGGACGTTCGCGCCAAGCGCATCAACGAAGAAATGAAAGTGGCTGCCGCCAACGCCCTGCGTGAACTGGCCAAGCTGCCAGTGCCACAGGAAGTGTGCGACGCCTACGGCGGCATCAAACTGGAATTCGGTCGTGAGTACATCATTCCGAAACCAATGGATGCCCGTCTGATCACCCTGATCTCCGATGCCGTGGCCAAGGCTGCGATCGAGACCGGTGTAGCGACCCTGCCGTATCCGAAGAACTACCCGCTGAAAAGCGTGGATGACGTGTTCAACGGCTAAGCCGTTGTAGCGCTTCAACCAAAAGCCCCGGCTCACTCTGAGTCGGGGTTTTTTTATAGCTGCACTGGCGCCATCGCGAGCAGGCTCGCTCCCACATGAAACCTGCGAACACAGATCAAAGGTGGGAGCGAGCCTGCTCGCGATGGCGATCTGACAGGAAACCCGGATGTAAAAAAGCCCCGCCCTCTAATGAAGAACGGGGCTTTTTGTTGGCGCTGTGATCAGAACAAATCGATCGGCGCTGCCTCATCCGCTGGCAATGGGCTGCCTGGCACATTGCCGTTACCCAGCTCACTCACCGACGGTGGTGTGTCTTCGGCCTTGAACAGTTCGAAGTAGGCACCTGGCGTGCCTGGGGTGGCTGCGCGGCCGCTGATCGGGTCGACGCGCAGGCTGAGAATGCCTTCGGGTTCCGCTTGGGTGTGGGGCGGTTTGTCTTTAAGGGCCGCCGCCATGTAGTTCATCCAGATCGGCAAGGCAACGGTGCCGCCGAACTCGCGTTTGCCCAGGCTTTCCGGTTGGTCGAAGCCGGTCCAGACGGTGGTCACGTAATCGGCGTTGTAGCCGGAGAACCAGGCGTCCTTGGATTCGTTGGTGGTACCGGTCTTGCCCGCGATGTCGCTGCGACCCAGAGCCAGCGCACGGCGGCCGGTACCGAGTTTGATCACATCCTCAAGCATGCTGTTGAGGATGTAAGTGGTGCGCCCATCGACGATGCGCTCGGCCACGGCTGGCGTTTGTGGTGCTGGCTGGGCGCTTGGTGTTTCGCCTGGGGTGGCGTTGACCGTGAAGGTGTCGGAGACCGGCATGGCGATGCCATCGCCGGCTACGGTGCCTTTCGGAACGCTCGGCGGGTTGGCGACGAATAACGTGTCGCCGTTGCGGCTTTCGATTTTGTCGATGATGTACGGGGTGATCTTGTAGCCGCCGTTGGCGAAGGTGGCCCAGCCGGTGGCGATTTCCATTGGCGTCAGGGTTGCGGTGCCCAGGGCCAGGGACAGGTTGCGCGGCAGATCCTGCTTGTTGAAGCCGAACTTGCTGATGTAGTCGATGGTGCGGTCGACACCCAGCGCTTGCAGCAGGCGGATCGATACCAGGTTGCGCGACTTGTAGAGTGCTTCACGCATGCGGATCGGGCCGAGGAAAGTGTTGGTGTCGTTCTTCGGGCGCCAGACCTTGTCCAGGTACTCGTCAACGAACACGATCGGTGCGTCGTTCACCAGGCTGGCGGCGGTGTAGCCGTTGTCCAGGGCGGCGCTGTAGACGAACGGCTTGAAGCTCGAACCCGGCTGACGCTTGGCCTGCATGGCGCGGTTGTAGTTGCTCTGCTCGAAGGCGAAACCGCCGACCAGCGAACGAATGGCGCCGTTCTGCGGATCGAGGGAAACCAGCGCGCCCTGGGCCTGCGGAATCTGGCTGAATTTGAGCGAACCGTCTGGCTGACGCTGCACGCGAGTCAGATCACCGACCTGTGCGACATCCGACGGCTGCTTCGGATTGGCGCCCATGCTGTTGGTGTTCAAGAACGGACGAGCCCACTTCATGGTGTCCCAGGCGACGTGCTCTTCGCCGGTACCCGTGCGGGTCAGCACCTGCACGCCGTCCTTGTCCACCTTGGTCACGATCGCCGGTTCCAGGCCGCTGATGATTCGCTGTTTGGTCAATTCCTGAGTCCAGGCCTCTCGGGTTTTACCCGGCAGGCGTGACTCGGGGCCGCGATAACCATGCCGTTGGTCGTAGGTCATCAAGCCTTCGTGAACCGCGGTGTTGGCCATCTCCTGCAAATTGCTCGGGACTGTGGTGGTGACACGGAAACCTTCGGTGTATGCATCGCTGCCATAGCGGCCGACCATTTCGGCACGGGCCATTTCGGCGACGTATGGCGCGTTCACTTCCGGGGTCGGCACATGGTAGCTGGCGTTCAGCGGCTCATTGATCGCAGTGGTGTAGTCGGCTTCGGTGATTTTGCCGAGCTTATACATGCGCCCCAGGATCCAGTCGCGACGCTCCTTGCTGCGGGTCGGGTTGGCGAGTGGGTTGAAACGCGACGGGGCTTTTGGCAGGCCGGCGATCATCGCCATCTGCGCCAGGCTGACATCACGAATCGACTTGCCGTAATAGACCTGCGCTGCTGCCTCGATGCCGTAGGCGCGGTTGCCCAGATAGATCTTGTTGACGTACAGCTCGAGGATTTCGTCCTTGGTCAACTGCCGTTCGATCTGCAGGGCCAGGAGGATTTCGGTGGTTTTGCGCGAGAAGCTGCGCTCGCTGGTCAGGAAGAAGTTTTTCGCCACCTGCATGGTGATGGTGCTACCGCCGGACTGAATGTGTCCGCTCTTGATCAACTGCGTGGCGGCACGCATCAGGCTGCTGGGATCGACGCCGTAGTGGTTGGCGAAATTGTCGTCTTCAGCACTTAGTAACGCATTGATGAAATTGGGGGGAATGTCGGCGAAACGGATCGGAGTCCGGCGCATTTCGCCAAATTCTGCGATCAACTTGTTGTCGCTGCTGTACACCCGCAAAGGAATCTGCAACTGAATACTTCTCAGCGCCTCCACGGACGGCAATCCAGGGCTAAGGTAAAGAAAAGCGCCGCTCAGACCCAGGAGCAGTCCGCAGAAAACGGCGACGATGGACCAACCGAAAAATTTCAGCAGACGAATCAAGGCTTTTGGATATCCAGGGTAAAGAATGAATTAGGCATCAGGGGTTCAGGCTATACAGAAAATGACCCGCGCTTGCAGTGAAAGCGGAAAAAACGCTCAGCATTATAAGCATTTTTCCGTCGGGGGCGTCATTTGCGCTTCTGTCAAGACGGGGGGTATTGAACGCAATGGATATTACAGAGTCCGTAACTCACGGATAGTCATAGGGAATTGGTAGTGCTAGGACTCTTCAATAAAAAAGCCAATACGCTTCTGGGGATCGACATCAGCTCCACGTCGGTGAAGCTACTGGAGCTAAGTCGCCAAGGCGACCGGTACCGGGTCGAGGCCTATGCGGTCGAGCCGCTGCCTGCCAGCGCCGTGGTCGAGAAAAATATCGCCGAGCTCGAAGGGGTGGGGCAGGCTCTTGCGCGGGTACTATCCAAGGCCAAAACCAACCTCAGGAACGTTGCCGTGGCGGTGGCCGGATCGGCGGTGATCACCAAGACCATCGAGATGGACGCCGGTCTTTCCGACGACGAGATGGAAAACCAGCTGAAGATCGAGGCTGATCAATACATTCCTTATCCACTGGACGAAGTGGCGATCGATTTCGAAGTGCAAGGCGTGTCGGCGCGCAACCCCGAGCGGGTCAATGTGCTGCTGGCGGCGTGTCGCAAGGAAAACGTCGAGGTCCGTGAAGCGGCCCTGGCTCTGGCCGGGCTGACCGCGCGCGTGGTCGATGTCGAAGCCTATGCCCTGGAGCGATCGTTCGGCCTGCTGGCAACCCAGTTGGCCGCTTCTCAGGAGCGTCTGACCGTGGCGGTGGTCGATATCGGCGCCACCATGACCACCCTGAGCGTGTTGCATAACGGTCGGATCATCTACACCCGCGAACAATTGTTCGGTGGCCGTCAACTGACGGAAGAGATCCAGCGTCGTTATGGACTGACGGTCGAGCAGGCGGGGTTGGCAAAGAAGCAGGGCGGTTTGCCGGACGATTACGTCAGTAAGGTCTTGCAGCCGTTTCGGGATGCGTTAGTGCAGCAGGTGTCGCGTTCATTGCAGTTTTTCTTTGCCTCCGGCCAATACAACTCGGTCGATCACATCCTGCTGGCTGGCGGTACCGCTTCGGTCCCGGGGCTGGATCGGTTGATCGAACAGCGATTGGGTACGCCGACTCAGGTCGCCAATCCTTTCTCCAACATGACCCTGAGCAGCAAGGTCAACGCCGGTGCCCTGGCAAGCGATGCTCCGGCACTGATGATCGCCTGCGGGCTGGCCCTCAGGAGTTTCGACTGATGGCGCGGATCAATCTTTTACCGTGGCGTGAAGAGTTGCGCGAAGGGCGTCGCAAACGCTTTTTGCTTGCATTGGTCGGTGTGCTGGTGGGCTCGGTGGGAGCGCTGCTGATCGCGGACCAAGTCATTGACAGCGCGATTAATCGGCAAGTCGCTCGTAATGATTACATCGGCAAGCAGATTGCCGTGGTCGACGAGCGGATCAAGCAAATCAGCGACTTGAAGGCCCGTCGACAGCAACTCGTGGAGCGCATGCGCATTATTCAGGACCTGCAGGGCAACCGGCCGATCAGCGGCAGAATTTTCGATCAGTTGGCGCGTACTTTGCCGGATGGGGTTTATTTCACCGAAGTGAAAATGGTCGGTAAAACCGTGTCCATCACCGGCGCGGCGGAATCCAACAACCGTGTTTCGGATCTGATGCGTAATCTCGATGCGTCCGACTGGTTCGATGCGCCCAACCTCACGGAAGTCAAAGCGACCACCGCCGGCCAGCTGGATCAGGCCAATGTTTTTCAGTTGACCGTCCGTCAGACCCAGCCCGCAGTTGTGGGGGGCGCCAAATGAAACCGTCCGAATGGCTCGAAGGGTTGCGTCATATCGACATCAACGACCTGGACACCAACAACATGGGTTCCTGGCCGCCAGCAATCAAGGTCCTGGCGAGTGTCCTGCTGATGGTCCTGGTGCTGGCTCTGGGCTACAGCTTCCTGATCAGCGATCTGCAAAACCACCTGGAACTCAGGCGCGAGGAAGAGTCGACACTCAGGGAGCAATTCGCGACCAAAGCCCATATGGCGGCGAATCTGGAGCTGTATACCCAGCAGATGAAGGAAATGGAGAACTCCTTCGGCATGCTATTGCGGCAATTGCCCAGCGACACCGAAGTGCCCGGCTTGCTGGAGGACATTACCCGCGCCGGCCTGGGCAGCGGTCTGGAGTTCGAAGAGATCAAGCTGCTACCGGAGGCCACCCAGCAGTTCTATATCGAGCTCCCTATCCAGATCACCGTCACCGGTGCTTATCACGACCTGGCCACTTTCGTCAGCGGCGTAGCCGGGCTACCACGGATCGTCACACTGCATGACTTCGACCTGGCGCCGGCCAATCCCGACGGCGGTCCGAAGTTGCGCATGAGCATCCTTGCCAAGACTTATCGCTACAACGACAAGGGGTTGCAGAAATGAGCCCGATTCGTTGCCTGTCGATGATTATGTGCCTGGTCATCCTGGGCGGTTGTGGCGGCGACAGTGATTTCAGTGACCTGGACGCCTACCTGAACGAAGTGCGCCTGCGTGCACCCGGCAAGATTGAACCAACGCCGACATTTCGGTCTTACCCGACATTCACTTACAACGCTGCCAACCTGCGTAGCCCGTTCTCCCGGCAGGTCAGAGTCGATCTGGCCGGCCAGAAGCACGGCTCGCGTAACGTCACACCCGACCCCAATCGGGTCAAGCAGTACCTTGAAGGTTTCAACATCGAACAATTTGAAATGGTCGGCACAATCTCCAATGCAACCGGCTCCTTTGCGCTGCTGCGTGGGGCGGGCGGCGTGCATCGGCTGAAAGTCGGCGATTACCTGGGGCGTAACGATGGGCGGATCGTCGCTATCAGCGGTTCGCAAGTCGACGTGGTCGAAATCGTTCCCGACGGCGAAGGTGCCTGGCTGGAACGGCCGCGGACCATCCCTTTGAAAGAGCACTCATAGTGGAACTCGAATAATGAACAGGATTTTCTCAACCTTCGGTATTTCGCTATGGATAGCGTTTCTGTCGCCGATGGTAATGGCGGCCAACCTCAAAGCGCTGGATGTCGCCGCGCTGCCCGGTGACCGCGTCGAGTTGAAGTTGTCGTTCGATGGGCCGCCGCCGCAGCCTCACGGTTACACGACAGAGCAGCCTGCGCGGATTGCGCTGGACCTGCCAGGGGTCACCAGTCAGCTGGCGAACAAGAATCGGGAGCTGGGCGGCGGCAATGCCCGCAGCGCCACGGTCGTGGAGGCCAAGGACCGTACACGGCTGATCATCAGCCTGACTCAATTGACTCCGTACAACACTCGCGTCGAAGGCAACAATTTGTTTGTGGTCGTCGGGCAAGGGGCCGGTAGCAAGGCGCCCAAACCGGCCGCCAGCGCACCGCGCACAGCCACTGCGACGCCAGCACCTGCCAGGGTCAATGCGTCTGTGGGCAAGGCCATTCGGGGCGTGGATTTCCAGCGCGGCACCCAGGGCGAGGGCAATGTGGTCATCGATCTGTCGGATCCGTCCATCGCCCCGGACATCCAGGAGCGCGATGGCAAAATCATCGTCGGTTTCACCAAGACCCAACTGCCTGAACGGTTGCGTGTACGCCTCGACGTCAAGGATTTCGCCACGCCGGTGCAGTTCGTCAACGCCAGCGCCACGGGCGATCGGGCTATTATCAGTATCGAACCCAGTGGCGCCTTCGATTATTCGACCTATCAGACCGACAACAAACTGACCGTCAGCATCCGGCCGATGACTGTCGATGATCTGCAGAAACGCAACGCCGAACGCTTTGCCTACACCGGCGAAAAACTCTCGCTGAATTTTCAGGACATTGATGTGCGCTCGGTGCTGCAACTGATCGCCGATTTCACCAACCTCAATCTGGTGGCCAGCGACACGGTGCAGGGCGGCATCACATTGCGTCTGCAGAATGTGCCATGGGATCAGGCGCTGGACCTGGTGCTGAAAACCAAAGGCCTGGATAAACGCAAGATCGGTAACGTGCTGCTGGTGGCGCCGGCTGATGAAATCGCAGCCCGGGAGCGCCAGGAGCTGGAGTCGCAGAAGCAGATCGCCGAACTGGCGCCGCTACGTCGCGAGCTGTTGCAGGTCAACTATGCCAAAGCCGCCGATATCGCCAAGCTGTTCCAGTCGGTGACCAGCGCCGAGGCGAAAATCGACGAGCGAGGGTCAATCACGGTTGATGAGCGAACCAACAACATCATTGCCTACCAGACCCAGGATCGGCTCGACGAACTGCGTCGCATCGTTGCGCAACTGGATATTCCGGTGCGTCAGGTGATGATCGAGGCGCGCATCGTCGAGGCTAACGTCGATTACGACAAAAGCCTTGGCGTGCGATGGGGCGGTTCGGTGCAGAAGGGTAACTGGAACACGTCCGGGGTCAACGGCTCTTCGACCACCATTGGTACGCCGGGCAGCACCAGTACCAACTCGCCGTTCGTCGACCTTGGGACCTCTGCCAATACCTCGGGGATCGGCATCGCCTTCATTACCGACAATGTGCTGCTGGACCTTGAACTTTCGGCCATGGAGAAAACCGGCAACGGGGAAATCGTCTCGCAGCCCAAGGTGGTCACGTCCGACAAGGAAACCGCGAAAATCCTCAAGGGCACCGAGATTCCCTATCAGGAAGCCAGCTCCAGCGGCGCCACCTCGGTGTCGTTCAAGGAGGCTTCGCTGTCCCTGGAAGTGACCCCGCAGATCACGCCAGACAATCGCATCATCATGGAGGTCAAGGTCACCAAGGACGAACCGGACTACCTGAACAAAGTGCAGGATGTACCACCGATCAAGAAAAACGAGGTCAACGCCAAGGTGTTGGTTAACGACGGCGAGACCATCGTCATTGGTGGGGTTTTCTCAAATACTCAGAGCAAGGTTGTAGATAAGGTGCCATTTCTCGGGGATGTGCCGTATCTTGGCCGCCTTTTCCGGCGTGACGTGGTTTCGGAGAAAAAATCCGAGCTGCTGGTATTTCTCACTCCGCGTATCATGAACAATCAGGCGATTGCTGTGAGTCATTGATTCTGTGCGAAATTTGATTCTTGTTGGACCGATGGGGGCTGGTAAAAGCACCATCGGCCGGTTGCTGGCCAAAGAGCTGCGCCTGCCATTCAAAGATTCCGATAAGGAAATTGAATTGCGCACGGGCGCCAATATCCCGTGGATATTCGATAAGGAAGGCGAACCGGGCTTTCGTGACCGCGAGCAGGCGATGATTGCCGAGCTGTGCGCGTGCGACGGCGTAGTGTTGGCGACTGGCGGTGGCGCGGTGATGCGCGAAGCCAATCGTCGAGCGCTGCACGCCGGTGGTCGAGTGGTGTATCTGCATGCATCTGTCGAGCAGCAGGTCGGCCGAACGGCTCGCGATCGCAATCGGCCACTGTTGCGCACCGCCGATCCGGCCAAGACCCTGCGGGACTTGCTGGCGATCCGTGATCCGCTGTATCGGGAAATCGCCGACCTGGTGGTGGAAACCGATGAGCGGCCACCGCGGATGGTGGTGCTCGACATCCTCGAACGCTTGCAGCAGCTACCGCCCCGTTAATGCGCGGCGCGAAATGCGCTATCCTCGGCGTCCTGTCGCAGCCGCTCAAGGTTGTGGCGGCAGGCTACCGAACGGCGTCATACCAGCAGACGCCGTGGAATTCGTAAACTCAAGGCAGGACGCCTGATTCCATCTTCACTGTGGGGACACATGCAGACACTCAAGGTCGATCTAGGCGAGCGCAGCTACCCGATTCATATTGGCGAAGGTTTGTTGGATCAGCCTGAGCTACTGGCCCCGCATATCCGCGGGCGGCAAGTAGCGATCATCTCCAACGAAACCGTTGCGCCGCTCTATCTCGAACGTCTGACCCGCAGCCTCGCGCAGTTCTCGGTGATTTCCGTTGTGCTGCCCGACGGCGAAGCCTTCAAGACCTGGGAAACCCTGCAACTGATTTTCGACGGCCTGCTGACTGCCCGGCACGATCGCCGCACCACGGTAATCGCCCTCGGTGGCGGCGTGATCGGTGACATGGCCGGTTTTGCGGCCGCCTGCTACCAGCGAGGCGTCGATTTCATCCAGGTGCCGACCACGTTGTTGTCGCAAGTCGACTCCTCGGTGGGCGGCAAGACCGGGATCAATCACCCGCTGGGCAAGAACATGGTCGGCGCTTTCTATCAGCCCAATGTGGTGCTGATCGATACCGCCACCCTCAACACCCTGCCATCCCGCGAACTGTCCGCCGGGCTGGCGGAAGTCATCAAATACGGGCTGATCTGCGACGAGCCATTCCTCACCTGGCTCGAAGAAAACGTCGATCGCCTCCGAGCGCTGGACCAGACCGCCCTGACTTGCGCCATCGAACGCTCCTGCGCGGCCAAGGCTGCCGTGGTCGGTGCCGACGAAAAAGAGACGGGCGTGCGCGCCACGTTGAACCTGGGCCACACCTTCGGCCACGCGATCGAAACCCATATGGGCTATGGTGTCTGGCTTCATGGTGAAGCAGTCGCTGCTGGCACCGTAATGGCTTTGGAAATGTCCGCGCGCCTGGGCTGGATCAGCGAACAGGAGCGTGATCGCGGTATTCGCCTGTTCCAGCGTGCCGGCCTGCCGGTCATCCCGCCGGAAGAGATGACCGAAGCCGATTTTCTCGAACACATGGCAATTGACAAGAAAGTGATCGACGGTCGTTTGCGCCTGGTGCTGCTGCGCCACATGGGCGAAGCAGTGGTGACCGACGATTATCCGAAAGAGGTTTTACAGGCCACGCTGGGAGCGGATTACCGCGCCCTGGCTCAGCTTAAAGGTTAATAAGATCCCGATGACTAGTTTGCATGCCGACGAGGCTTTCCTCGGCCATTACCAGTTAAGTCATGACCCTTTCGCTCCACGGGTGCCTGGCTTCAAATTTTTCCCGGCCCAACGCAAACCGGTGCTGGGGCAACTGCATCACCTGGCCCGCTACAGCCAGTTGTTGCTGGTGGTCACTGGCCCTCAAGGCAGCGGCAAAACCCTGTTGCGTCAGGCCTTGGTGGCCAGCACCAACAAACAGTCAGTGCAGAGTGTGGTGGTTTCCGCCCGTGGCGCCGGCGATGCCGCTGGTGTGCTGCGTCAGGTGGCTCAGGCGCTGAACGTCGAACAGGCCGAAATCGGCGCGATCCTTGCCCAAGTGGTACAGCTTGCCCTCACGGGGCAAGAAGTCTATTTGCTGGTGGATGATGCCGAGCAACTCGACGAATCCGCGCTGGAAGCCTTGTTGGCTTTGGCCGCGGGTGCGCCGGAAGGTCGCCCGCACGTGTTCCTGTTTGGCGAGTCCTCGCTGATTGCTCAGCTTGACGCGTTGAGCCTCGAGGAAGAGCGTTTCCACGTCATCGAATTGCAGCCTTATACCGAAGAAGAAACCCGCGAATATCTGGAGCAGCGTCTAGAAGGCGCCGGCCGGGGGATCGAACTTTTCACCGCGGATCAGATCTCTGATATTCACGAAAGCTCCGACGGTTGGCCTGGCAACATCAATCAGGTCGCCCGCGATGCAATGATCGAAGCCATGATTGCCAGCCGCTCAGCGGTCAAGCGTCCAAGTATGGGGTTCAACATGCCGAAGAAACACGTATTGGCGATTTCCGCCGTAGTCGTGGTCGCGGTAGCCGCCGCCTGGTTGATGCCGGGTCGCAGCAAAGCACCGACCACCGGCGCACCTGCCAATGAACAGGCACAACTGCCGCTGGGCCAGGGCACGCCACAACCTGATAGCGATGGCGCTCCCGCCGTGGAATTCGCCGGTAACTCGCAGCCAATGCCATTACCACTGGTCGGCAATTCGCAGCCGGTGATGCGTGGTCCATTGGCCGAAGCGGCCGGTGGTATCACCGAAGGCGACGACGGCGTGCCGGTCGAAGGTTCCAGCGCTACACCACCAACCGTGACCACGACTGCGCCGCCTGCCGGCATCCAGCCGGGCCCTGCGCCAACGCCTGCCGCCAAACCGGTTCCAGCGCCGACTCAGGTCGCGACCGCCAAGCCAGCGCCTGCACCTGTTGCCAAACCGGCTCCAGCGCCTGCCAAGCCCGCCGCCGCCGTCAAACCTGCCGAGAAACCGGTCACCGTGGCCAAAGCCACCGGTGGCAGCTGGTACGCAGGCCAGGCACCGGGTAACTACGTGGTGCAAATCCTCGGGACCAGCTCTGAAACGGCCGCACAATCCTTCGTCAAGGAGCAGGGCGGCGAGTACCGTTATTTCAAGAAAGTCCTCAACGGCAAGCCGCTTTACGTCATCACTTACGGCAGCTTTGCCAACCGCGATGCAGCCGTTACCGCCATCAAGGCCTTGCCAGCGAAGGTTCAGGCTGGTAAACCTTGGCCTCGCACTGTCGCCAGCGTCCAACAGGAACTGGCAACAACTCGCTGAAGATTCGGCGGCCTTACCCAGGCCGCCTCTCCAAGCACCTCAAAATTTCTGCAAGCGCATGCCGTCTCTCAAGACCGCGTGCCTTGTGGTGTCTGCGTTACAGTAGTCTTTGAGTCGTTGCGGTCAAAATTAAAAAAGTTTTGACTAGCACAGCAGATCGCTTTAAACCTTTCACAAATGCGACATAGATTTGCGACAGTTCGTCGTCAGATTTGTGAGCCTCTGTGTCGCTGTGTACAATGACCACCCTTTTGCCCCCGCTAAGCCGGCGTACGTTCGGCGCGGATCGCAAGTGGTTGAATTGAAAAGAAATTTGCCTCGAAAAGAGGCAGCCTGGTGAGAAAGTGTCTATGAAAGCAGGTCTGTACCAACCAGATGAATTCAAGGATAACTGCGGTTTCGGCCTGATAGCCCATATGCAGGGCGAGCCCAGTCATACCCTTTTGCAAACGGCCATCGAGGCCCTGACCTGCATGACCCACCGCGGCGGGATCAACGCCGACGGCAAGACCGGTGACGGTTGCGGTCTGCTGATTCAAAAGCCGGATGTATTCCTGCGTGCGATTGCCCAGGAAACCTTTGGCGTCGAACTGCCCAAGCAATACGCCGTGGGCATGGTCTTCTTCAACCAGGACCCGGTCAAAGCCGAAGCCGCTCGCGAGAACATGAACCGCGAGATCCTCGCTGCTGGCCTGACCCTCGTCGGCTGGCGCAAAGTGCCGATCGACACCAGTGTCCTCGGTCGCCTGGCCCTTGAGCGCCTGCCGCAGATCGAGCAAGTGTTCATCGCCGGTGATGGCCTGAGCGATCAGGACATGGCCGTCAAGCTGTTCACCTCCCGTCGTCGCTCGTCCGTGGCCAACGCCGCCGACGCCGATCACTACGTCTGCAGCTTTTCGCACAAGACCATCATTTATAAAGGCCTGATGATGCCGGCGGATTTGACCGCCTTCTATCCAGACCTGAGCGACCAGCGCCTGCAAACCGCAATCTGCGTTTTCCACCAGCGCTTCTCCACCAACACCCTGCCGAAATGGCCGCTGGCTCAGCCGTTCCGCTTTCTCGCCCACAACGGCGAGATCAACACCATCACCGGCAACCGCAACTGGGCCGTGGCCCGTCGCACCAAGTTCACCAATGATCTGATGGACCTGGAAGAACTCGGCCCGCTGGTCAACCGTGTCGGTTCTGACTCCTCCAGCATGGACAACATGCTTGAGTTGATGGTCACCGGTGGTATCGATCTGTTCCGTGGCGTGCGGATGATCATTCCGCCAGCGTGGCAGAACGTCGAAACCATGGACCCGGATCTGCGTGCGTTCTACGAATACAACTCGATGCACATGGAACCGTGGGACGGCCCGGCCGGCGTGGTAATGACCGACGGTCGCTACGCGGTGTGCCTGCTCGACCGTAACGGTCTGCGTCCGGCGCGTTGGGTTACCACCAAGAATGGTTTCATCACCCTGGCCTCGGAAATCGGTGTCTGGAACTACCAGCCTGAAGACGTGATCGCCAAGGGCCGTGTGGGACCTGGCCAGATCTTTGCCGTGGACACCGAAACCGGTCAGATCCTCGACACCGATGCCATCGACAACCGCTTGAAGTCGCGTCATCCGTACAAGCAATGGCTGCGCAAGAATGCCCTGCGCATTCAGGCGACCATGGAAGACAACGATCACGGTTCGGCTTTCTACGACGTCGATCAGCTCAAGCAGTACATGAAGATGTATCAGGTCACGTTCGAAGAGCGCGACCAGGTGCTGCGTCCGCTCGGCGAACAAGGCTACGAAGCCGTCGGCTCGATGGGCGACGATACGCCGATGGCCGTGCTGTCCCAGCGCGTGCGCACGCCGTACGACTATTTCCGTCAGCAGTTCGCGCAGGTGACCAACCCGCCGATCGACCCGCTGCGCGAAGCGATCGTCATGTCGCTGGAAGTCTGCCTCGGCGCCGAGCGCAATATCTTCCAGGAGTCGCCGGAACATGCCTCGCGCGTGATCCTCAGTTCGCCGGTCATTTCTCCGGCCAAGTGGCGCTCGCTGATGAACCTCGACCGCCCAGGCTTCGAGCGTCAGATCATTGACCTCAACTACGACGAGAGCGTCGGCCTCGAAGCTGCGGTGCGCAATGTTGCCGATCAGGCTGAAGAAGCCGTTCGCTCCGGTCGCACCCAGATTGTATTGAGTGACCGTCATATCGCCCCGGGCAAGTTGCCGATCCACGCTTCGCTGGCGACCGGCGCGGTACACCACCGCTTGACCGAAAAAGGCCTGCGTTGCGACTCCAATATCCTTGTGGAAACCGCTACCGCTCGCGACCCGCATCACTTCGCGGTGCTGATCGGTTTCGGTGCTTCGGCGGTCTATCCGTTCCTGGCTTACGAAGTGCTGGGCGACCTGATCCGAACCGGTGAAGTGTTGGGCGACCTCTATGAGGTGTTCAAGAACTACCGTAAAGGCATCACCAAAGGCCTGCTGAAGATCCTGTCGAAGATGGGCATCTCCACCATCACCTCTTATCGCGGTGCGCAACTGTTCGAGGCCATCGGCCTGTCTGAAGAAGTCTGCGACCTGAGCTTCCGTGGCGTTCCGAGCCGCATCAAAGGTGCGCGTTTCGTCGACATCGAAGCCGAGCAGAAAGCCCTGGCAGCCGAAGCCTGGAGCCCGCGCAAGCCAATCCAGCAGGGCGGTTTGCTGAAGTTCGTCCACGGTGGCGAATATCACGCCTACAACCCGGACGTGGTCAGCACTCTGCAAGCCGCTGTGCAGCAGGGCGACTACAGCAAGTTCAAGGAATACACGGCGCTGGTGGACAACCGTCCGGTGTCGATGATCCGCGACCTGTTCAAGGTCAAGACTCTGGATACGCCGCTGGACATCAGCGAGATCGAACCGCTGGAATCGGTGCTCAAGCGCTTCGACTCCGCGGGCATCTCTTTGGGCGCATTGTCGCCGGAAGCTCACGAAGCCCTGGCCGAAGCCATGAACCGCCTCGGCGCGCGCTCCAACTCCGGCGAAGGCGGCGAAGACCCGGCGCGCTACGGCACCATCAAGAGCTCGAAAATCAAGCAGGTCGCCACTGGCCGTTTCGGTGTGACCCCGGAATACCTGGTCAACGCTGAAGTGCTGCAGATCAAGGTCGCTCAGGGCGCCAAGCCGGGCGAAGGTGGTCAGTTGCCGGGTGGCAAGGTTAACGGTCTGATCGCCAAGCTGCGTTACGCAGTGCCGGGTGTGACCCTGATTTCGCCTCCGCCGCACCACGACATCTATTCGATCGAAGACCTGTCGCAGCTGATTTTCGACCTGAAACAAGTCAACCCGAAGGCACTGGTCTCGGTGAAGCTGGTTGCAGAAGCCGGCGTAGGCACTATCGCTGCCGGTGTGGCCAAGGCCTATGCGGACTTGATCACCATTTCCGGCTACGACGGTGGTACCGGTGCATCGCCGCTGACCTCGATCAAATACGCGGGCGCACCGTGGGAGCTCGGCCTGGCCGAAACCCACCAGACCCTGCGCGGCAACGACCTGCGCGGCAAGGTCCGGGTGCAGACCGACGGCGGCCTGAAAACTGGCCTCGACGTGATCAAGGCAGCGATCCTCGGTGCTGAAAGCTTCGGCTTCGGCACCGCGCCAATGATCGCCCTGGGCTGCAAATACCTGCGTATTTGCCACCTGAACAACTGCGCCACCGGCGTCGCGACTCAGAACGAGAAGCTGCGCAAGGATCACTACATCGGTACCGTCGACATGGTGGTGAATTTCTTCACCTACGTCGCCGAAGAAACCCGTGAGTGGCTGGCCAAGCTGGGCGTGCGCTCCCTCGAAGAGCTGATCGGCCGTACCGATCTGCTGGAAATCCTCGAAGGCCAGACCGTCAAGCAGAACCACCTGGACCTGACCCCGTTGCTGGGCAGCGATCACATCCCGGCAGACAAGCCTCAATTCTGCCAGGTCGACCGCAACCCGCCGTTCGACAAAGGCCTGCTGGCCGAGAAAATGGTCGACCTGGCCACCTCAGCCATCAACGACATGAGCGGCGCCGATTTCGCCCTGGATATCTGCAACTGCGACCGTTCCATCGGCGCACGGATCTCCGGTGAAATTGCTCGCAAACATGGCAACCAGGGCATGGCCAACGCGCCGATCACCTTCCGCTTCAAAGGCACTGCGGGTCAGAGCTTCGGTGTGTGGAACGCGGGCGGCCTGAACATGTACCTGGAAGGCGATGCCAACGACTACGTCGGCAAAGGCATGACCGGCGGCAAGCTGGTCATCGTTCCGCCGAAGGGCAGCATCTACAAGACTCAGGACAGCGCCATTATCGGCAACACCTGCCTGTATGGCGCCACCGGGGGCAAGCTGTTCGCCGCCGGTACAGCGGGCGAGCGTTTCGCGGTGCGTAACTCCGGTGCTCACACCGTCGTGGAAGGCACTGGCGATCACTGCTGCGAGTACATGACCGGTGGTTTCGTCTGCGTGCTGGGCAAGACCGGTTACAACTTCGGCTCAGGCATGACCGGCGGTTTCGCCTACGTGCTCGACCAGGACAATTCCTTCGTTGACCGGGTCAACCACGAACTGGTGGAAATCCAGCGGATCAGCGGTGAGGCGATGGAAGCCTATCGAAGCCACTTGCAACGCGTGCTGAACGAATACGTCGAGGAAACCGACAGCGAGTGGGGTCGTAACCTCGCTGAAAACCTCGATGACTATCTGCGTCGTTTCTGGCTGGTCAAGCCCAAGGCTGCCAACCTGAAATCGTTGCTTTCCAGCACCCGTGCCAACCCGCAGTGATATGCGCCTGAAGAGTTTGATGAGGTTTTAACAATGGCTGAACGTCTGAATAACGACTTCCAGTTCATCGATGTCGGGCGCAAGGATCCGAAGAAGAAACTGTTGCGTCAACGCAAGAAAGAGTTCGTGGAAATCTACGAACCCTTCAAACCCCAGCAGTCGGCCGACCAGGCCCACCGCTGCCTGGGTTGCGGTAACCCGTATTGCGAATGGAAGTGCCCGGTGCACAACTTCATTCCCAACTGGCTCAAGCTGGTGGCCGAGGGCAACATCCTCCAGGCCGCCGAGCTGTCGCACCAGACCAACACCCTGCCGGAAGTCTGCGGCCGTGTGTGCCCGCAGGATCGTCTGTGCGAGGGTGCCTGCACCCTTAACGACGGCTTCGGCGCGGTGACCATCGGTTCGGTCGAGAAGTACATCACCGACACCGCGTTCGCCATGGGCTGGCGCCCGGACATGTCCAAGGTCAAACCGACCGGCAAGCGTGTCGCAGTGATCGGCGCGGGCCCTGCCGGCCTGGGTTGTGCCGACGTGCTGGTACGTGGCGGCGTGACCCCGGTGGTGTTCGACAAGAACCCGGAAATCGGCGGTCTGCTGACCTTCGGGATCCCCGAGTTCAAGCTGGAAAAGACCGTGTTGAGCAATCGCCGCGAAGTCTTCACCGGCATGGGCATCGAGTTTCGCCTGAACACCGAAATCGGCAAGGACGTGACCATCGAGCAACTGCTCGAAGAATACGATGCCGTATTCATGGGCATGGGCACTTACACCTACATGAAGGGCGGCTTTGCCGGTGAAGATCTGCCGGGCGTGCATGATGCGCTGGACTTCCTGATCGCCAACGTCAATCGCAACCTGGGCTTTGAAAAGTCGCCGGAAGATTTCGTCGACATGAAAGGCAAGAAGGTCGTGGTACTGGGCGGCGGCGATACAGCGATGGACTGCAATCGGACCTCGATTCGTCAGGGCGCCAAAGCAGTGACCTGTGCCTATCGTCGTGACGAAGCGAACATGCCAGGCTCGCGCAAAGAGGTGAAGAACGCCAAGGAAGAAGGCGTGAAATTCCTCTACAACCGCCAGCCGATCGCGATCGTCGGTGAAGATCGTGTCGAAGGCGTGAAGGTGGTCGAGACCCGTCTCGGCGAGCCGGACGCCCGTGGCCGTCGCAGCCCCGAGCCGATCCCGGGTTCCGAAGAGATCATCCCGGCCGATGCCGTGGTTATCGCTTTCGGTTTCCGTCCAAGCCCGGCGTCGTGGTTCGAGCAGTTCAGCATCCGGACCGACAGCCAGGGCCGCGTCGTGGCGCCGGAACAAGGCCAGTACAAGCACCAGACCAGCAACCCGAAAATCTTCGCGGGCGGCGACATGGTGCGCGGTTCCGACCTGGTGGTAACGGCGATCTTCGAAGGCCGCAATGCCGCTGAAGGGATCCTGGATTACCTGGGCGTTTAACCGAACAACGCAAAAACCTGTGGGAGCGAGCCTGCTCGCGATAGCGGTAGACCAGTCAGCAGAGATGTTGAATGTGAAGCCCTCATCGCGAGCAGGCTCGCTCCCACATTGGTTTCAGGGTGTTACCAAAAACGGTATTCCACCGCGACAAATTGACCCGATAGACAAAAGGTGCGGCGCTTGCCGTGCCTTTTGCGTCGCGCTCTGAGAAAATGCCCGCACTTTTTTTCCGGATGCCGACATGACTGCCCTGAAGAACGACCGTTTCCTTCGCGCCCTGCTCAAGCAACCCGTAGACGTCACCCCTGTGTGGATGATGCGTCAGGCCGGTCGCTACCTGCCTGAGTACCGCGCCAGCCGCGCCAAGGCCGGTGATTTCATGAGCCTGTGCATGAACCCGGCGTTCGCTTGCGAAGTCACGATGCAGCCGCTCGACCGCTATCCGCAACTGGACGCGGCGATCCTTTTCTCCGACATCCTCACCATCCCCGATGCCATGGGCCAAGGCCTGTACTTCGAGACTGGTGAAGGTCCGCGCTTCAAAAAAGTCGTCAGTACCTTGGCCGACATCGAAGCCCTGCCGATTCCTGATCCGCACAAAGACCTCGGCTACGTCATGGACGCGGTCAGCACCATCCGTCGCGAACTGAACGGCCGCGTGCCGCTGATCGGCTTCTCCGGCAGCCCATGGACCCTGGCCACCTACATGGTCGAAGGCGGCTCGTCGAAAGACTTCCGCAAGACCAAAGCCATGCTCTATGACAACCCGCAAGCCATGCACCTGCTGCTGGACAAGCTCGCGCAGTCGGTCACCAGCTACCTCAACGGCCAGATCATGGCCGGCGCGCAAGCGGTGCAGATCTTCGACACCTGGGGCGGCAACCTCTCCGCAGCGGCCTACCAGGAATTCTCCCTGGCTTACATGCGCAAAATCGTCAGCGGCCTGATCCGCGAACACGAAGGCCGTAAGGTTCCGGTCATCCTGTTCACCAAGAACGGCGGCCTGTGGCTGGAAAGCATCGCCGACGCCGGCGCGGACGCGCTGGGCCTGGACTGGACTTGCGACATTGGCGAAGCCCGCCAACGCGTCGGCAACAAAGTCGCCCTGCAAGGCAACATGGACCCGACCGTGCTTTACGCCAAGCCAGAAGCCATCCGCACCGAAGTCGGCCGGATCCTCGCCAGCTATGGCAAGGGCAGTGGTCACGTGTTCAACCTCGGCCATGGCATCACGCCTGAAGTTGATCCAGAGCATGCGGGTGCGTTCCTGCGTGCGGTGCATGAATTGTCGGCGCAGTATCACGAGTAATCGTCGCGGGTTAACAGACACCCGGCTTTTCTGTGGGAGCGAGCCTGCTCGCGATGAGGCCATAACATTCAACATCTCAGTTGGCTGTTATGCCGCCATCGCGAGCAGGCTCGCTCCCACAGTTGTTTATGGATGACTGGATATTTGTGTTTAAGCCTTTACACCGCCGAGCGGCGGCAACTTCGCCAGTTTCAACGCCACCAACAACGCAATCACCAACAACCCACCAATAAACAACCCGATCCCGTTCCACCCACCCAAATGCCAGGCCACACCGCCCGCCGTACCCGCAATACTCGACCCGGCGTAGTAGCTGAACAGGTACAGCGACGACGCCTGTCCTCTGGCCTTGATCGCACGACGGCCAATCCAGCTACTGGCCACCGAATGCGCACCGAAGAAGCCGAAGGTAAAGATCAGCATGCCGAGAATCACCAGGGGTAACGGCGTGAACATGGTCAGGGCGATGCCCGCAAGCATGACCACAATGGTTGCCCAGAGCACTTTGCGCCGGCCGAGCTGGTCGGCCAGGGCGCCGATTTTCGCCGAGCTGTAGATGCCCGACAGGTACACCACCGAGAGCAGCCCGACGAAGGCCTGATCCATGTGATACGGCTCGGCCAGCAAGCGATAGCCGATGTAGTTGAACAGCGTGACGAACGCGCCCATCAGCACGAAAGCCTCAAGGAACAGCAGTGGTAGACCAGCATCGCGAAAGTGCATGGTGAAGCCGTCCAACAAGCTGCGCGGATGCAGCGAGCGAGCGCGGAAGTTGCGCGACTCCGGGAGGATTTTCCAGAACACCGCTGCGGCAATCAGCGCCAGGCCACCGATGACCAGCATCGCCGTGTGCCAGCTGACGAAGTCGATCAATACCCCGACGATTAACCGTCCACACATGCCACCGATAGCGTTGCCACCGATGTACAAGCCCATGGCCAGGCCAAGGTGCTGCGGGTGGATCTCTTCGCTCAGGTAAGTCATCGCGACCGCCGCCAGACCACTCAACGACAGCCCCACCAGCGCCCGCATCACCAGCACGCCTTGCCAGCTCGGGATCATTGCGCTGGCCATGGTGCAGAGAGCGGCGGCGAACAGCGCGGCGACCATCACCGGTTTACGCCCGATGCGATCAGAGATAGGACCGGTGATCAGCAAGCCGATGGCGAGCATGCCGGTGGCGACCGACAGGATCAGGCTGCTCTGGGCTGCGTTGATGGAAAACTCGTGTGACAGCAGCGGCATCATTGGCTGCACGCAATACAGCAGGGCAAAGGTCGCGAAACCGCCCGAGAACAGCGCCAGCACCGTGCGCATGAACATCGGCGTGCCTTTTTCGATATAGATCTCGCTGAGCTCGGCGACGACATCGTCCAGCGGAGTGGGCGGAATTTCATGGGCGAGTGGGGCGAGAGCAGTTTTCACTTCAGACCTCGGAGGGGCGCAGCCGGTCAGGCAATGAAAAAATCATATAGCTGCCTAATGATTCAATCCAATATATTGTTCGACCTGTTTGATAGGTTTTACGACCTAATGGAGTTTTCATGGAATTGCGCCATCTGCGCTACTTCATCGCCGTCGCCGAAGAACTGCATTTCGGCCGCGCCGCCCAAGTGCTGGGCATCTCGCAACCACCCCTGAGCCAGCAGATTCAGGCGCTGGAGCAGGAGGTCGGCGCGCGGTTATTCGAACGGACCAATCGTCGGGTCGAACTCAGCGAGGCCGGTCGGCTGTTTCTGGAGGAGGCGCGGTTGGTGCTGGCTCAGGTCGACAAAGCGGCGGACGTTGCACGACGGGCACAACTCGGCGAGTTGGGTGAGCTGAAGATCGGCTTCACCTCGTCGGCGCCATTCAACTCGACCATTCCTCAGGCGATTTTCTCGTTTCGCCAGCGTTTTCCGGCGGTGCACCTGCACCTGCGGGAAATGAGCAGCACCCAAGTGGCCGATGCATTGGTGGACGAATCAATCGAAGTCGGCATCATGCGACCGCTTGGCTTGCCGGACTCCCTCAGCGTGGTGGAACTGATGCGCGAGCCGCTGGTGGCGGTGCTCAGCTCCAAACATCCGCTGGTGAGCGGCAGCGAAGACGGTTTATTCCTCTCGGCACTGGCCCTCGAACCATTCGTATTTTTCCCACGTAGTTATGGCAGCGGTCTGTACGCACAGCTGCTCAGCCTGGCGCGAGATGCCGGGTTCAGCCCGCACTTTGCCCAAGAGGCTGGCGAGGCGATGACCATCATTGGGCTGGTGGCGGCAGGTTTGGGGGTGTCGGTATTGCCGGCTTCGTATCAGCGGATGCGTATTGATGGCGTGGTCTATCGCCCTCTACTCGATCCGGCGGCCGTGTCGGCGGTGTGGCTGGTACAGCGCAAGGATCAGAAGTCGCCGATGGCCAAGGCGTTTGTGGAGTTGCTGACGCGTAAGCTGACGTCATAGGGCTTCAAGGTTTTTCTTGGATGCAGCCCTAGGTCTTTTATCGTATTGGCCGATACCGTCATTGGACTCATCACAAACTATGGAGATACAGGATGTTCAAGCAGTTAACGTTCACCGCATTGCTGGCATTGATTGCTCTGACCGGTGGTTGTGCTTCGGTAAAAATGGCTGATGAACTCCAGGACGCTCAAGCAAAGACGTTCCAGGTGAGCCCTGACAAAGCCAATATCTACGTTTATCGCAACGAGAGCATGGGCGCCGGGGTGAAAATGCCGGTTACCCTCAATGGCAAGCCTGTAGGGCAGACAGTCGCCAAGTCCTACCTGATGTTAGCCGTCCCGGCCGGCCAGCAGACTCTGGTGTCTTCGGCGGAAAACGACTCGGAGCTGAAACTCACCGCAGAAGCCGGCAAAAACTACTTTGTCTGGCAGGAAGTGAAAATGGGTTTCATCAAAGCGCGTAACAACCTGCAAGTCGTCGACGACAAGACAGGCCGCGCTGGCGTCGCTGAAAGCAAGTTGATTCAAGCTCAGTAAACGTCTGGACGGCCTCGGCGCGGAACGTGGGGGCTGTCCCGTTCACTTGAGCCCATATCTATAAGCTCAACCTCGGGCAATATTGCCAATTGGGGTCACTCATCTTTAGAATCCCGGCAGGCCCTGAGCTGCACGCCATTCCTTCACAGTCTGTGTGATGCCTTGATTTGAGTTGTCTGCGCCTTCTTCGGGATAGTAAATGAGGTCGGTTCCGTCAGGATGCTCTGTAATCTCGCAAAATTGTTTTAGCAAAGGATCGAGAGTCTCGTCCGGTGAGTTCTTGTTCGCGGCCCGGATTTTCTGCATAAGTTGAAGAAACTCTGCTTCGGCGTAGTCACTGAATCTGCTTTGCATTTTTTTGCTTATTTGCGGGTGGTTGAGTACGACTTCAGTTCTCTGGATCAGTCCCTGAAACCTGGCAAGCCTTTGGACGCGCAATAGTCTTCGATCGTCTGCACGACTCCTTCCGGCGAGTCATCTGCTCCATCCTCTGGATAGAACAGCAAGTCGCTCCCTGCTGGATGCGGCACGATCTTGTTGAAGTGCTCCACCAACTTCCCCCGGTCTTCCTCTATTTCAGCATCGTCGATAGCGCCAATCAGCGCTTTGAATTCCTGTTTTGTGTACTCGGCAAGATTGCTCTTCAAATCCATTATTCAGCCCTTCTGTGTATGTCGATATGGCGCCTTGGCGTGACAGCTCGCAGATTGTCAGCATCGTATACGGCGCCACCATCCTTGATTGGTTCCACGTGGTGCAATTCGAATGCAATTCGTTTTCCCACATGCTCGATTTTGGGGGCGGCAGGGGCCAAGCCTTTCGCCATGCTGGACAGGTTGCGTGAATTGAATTGCTGACTTAGCTCTACGTCATTGGCTACGGCTATCCAGAACGCTTTCCTGAATGCGTCGAAGCTACTGAACTGTTGGCCACGAAGCTGACCAACAATTCGCGTCGGTATAGGAGCGCCTAACCCAGTGCCAGCCCCAGCAAGCCAAACCCCCGACACATCTTCTCCCACCCCCGTAACCCCACCGGGTTCAAACCTGGCATTGAGCACGATGTAGATCGGCTCAAGCCCCGCATCCGCAGGGAACCAGATGATCGCGTCCTGATACTCCGGCGGATGCTCCGGGTTCACCAGGACCTTTTCGGCTTGTTCGGTGGACGGATATACCCATATCGTCGGCAGGGACGGGGCGCCTTCGAGTACTGGAATGCGCGGCAGATCGTCGGGACTCGCCGCGGGCGTCCAGATCAGGCCGATGCCGTTGCCGATGTCGGCGACAAACGTCTCTCCCTCTTGGGTGGCTTTGATGACCGGGACAAATTCCCAGTCTTTTTTCCCGCCGGTGTAGAAGCCGTAGGCGCTGACGGAGCCGTCGGGCAAGCTCTTCACGTTGATGCGGACACGGGTTCGACCGGTATCCAGCTCCGCGTATTGTTCTTTCTTGTAGAAGGCACTGTCGGGGGCAAGCTGGGTGTTCGGCATCAAGAGTGCCACGGTCCCGACCGCAGCACCGGCTGCCACTATCATGGAGTCTGATAGCAGACCGAGTGCAAGGGATCCGCCGAGACGTTGGGTAATGACGCCCCCTGTGGTCGAACCTCCCACCAGTTTCAGGGGTATGCCTTCGGCCGTGATTGCTGCGCCAGTGCCAAGCACGGCCCACAACCCGTAGTTAGCCAGCTTCTCGAGGGGGACGAAACCGGTCGGGTTGCTGTGATTGATGACGCCATCAGGGAGGTTGCAACTCTTGGCGAACACGCAACCCTGCGAATCGGGCTGAGTGTTGAGTGCGTCCTGTTGTTTTTTTTGATGCGTCTCCCAGCGTGCATTGGCGTCCAGTTCATTCTTACGGTTAGTGGCGGCTACCGCTGTACCGGCGTCCTGGAAGGCTTGTATCTGCTCCTTGGTGGGTTGTCGCCTTGGAATGGGCAGAAAGTCCGGGGTTTCCGGGAAACCGAGCTTTTTCATCTGGATTTCTTGTTCGTCCTTGGGGAATCCCAGCGTGTAACCGGGGGAGGATCGAACCTATCCCGGGCGCTCAGGTGCTGGCGTTAGGACGTTTCCCTAATATCGCGCTGAAATTTCCTATTTCGTGTTGTTACTACGGCGGGAAGGGGGCATCTGTTCGGTTTGACCGCTGTACTGTTTCCACTGCGCCCAGGTGTCGGGATTTTTGCATCAAAATGCTGTTGCCCTGAAGGCTACGCAACCTGGCGTCGTTGCCCATAGCCGCGGCAACAAAAAATGGGTGACCTCAATGAGATCACCCGTTTTTCTTTCCTAAGCACTACACCGAAACCTGCACCTGCAATCGTCGGCCAATGACATCCATCAAATCGCAACCATCGCGCAATGAAGTCACTAGCACTCGCGCCAACTCACTGTGAATGCCTTCGCCAAACGCGAAATTTTCCAGCAGTTGGGTCGCGGTGCGAATGCGATAGGCCGCTGTTTCGTGCAACACGTCCAGCGGCGCTTCGGTGTCGATTACTAACGATGCGATGGTGCAGTCGACGCCGGTGATAGGCATGTATCGATCCATGACAAGAAACCTCCATTTGGTAACAAAACGGGACTACTCAGCGTTGGCTGTTCGACGGAGCTTCAGACGACCCTACGGGCGGTTCCAGGTTGTCTAGCGCTCGATTTACCAATAACTCGCCCAGTACGGCCAGCTGCTGAATTGCCAGCGCCACATTGCGGCGCGAGCCTTCCAGTTCGCAGGCGAGATCGGTGGTCATGACATTCAGCGAGGCAAGGGTTTCGCAGGCGTGACAGAGCAGGGATGCCGTGTCGGCATTCGGGACGATGGTGAAGAAGTGGCTGACCGGGTCAGGGCGGTCTGGTTTGCGCAGACGGGCGCTGACTCGGCGTTCGATGATTTCGGAGAGTTTGGATAAATCGACGGTGTCGTCGGTTGGAAGGTTTGAGGATTCTGGGGAGTTTGGATTGGTCTTTTTCATGGCGAAGCTCCTTGCAAGGTTTGAGAAGGTGCCAGTCCCTTGGCGGCGTTACGTGAATTGACGGCTCGGTAGAATTATTACCAGAGAATTCAATTTTATTAATCAAATAAATGAACATCTATGTAATTAAATGATTCATTCAAGACCGAATTGTTTTTGTAGGAAGTTGCTGTAAGAAATGGTTGTGGGAAGTTTCGCTAAGTTGAATGGTCATTTGCAACAGAACGACCACCTGAAGAGTTGGAAGCGAAATATTATTTAACGATTGTTTGTCGTGTTCACGATATTGATTTTTGTGAAGCTCCCAGAGGTGTAGGATGCTATATCACGCAGAGATGCTTCTGTGTTTTCATCGAGGGCGTGCAGTTTGCTCAAGCTATAAGAAATGGTAGATATGTAATGTACAAGAAAGAAAAAACGGAAAACTTGAAGAGTAATATTAAGTATTTGATAAAAAGTCGTGGAGAGACACAGCTATCCTTATGCAATGCGAGCGGACTAACCCGGACTACGATATATAATATCTTGGAAGGGCGGGTAGTAAATGTTCAGCAATCTACGATTCGAAAAATTTCTGATTTCTTTGGTGTGTCTTACAAAGAAATAGAGACTGTTGATTTTGAAGAAAAGGAAACAATTGAGAGTAGTATCTCTTTGCTTGGAAATATGAATCCGGCGGCAGTTCCTATAATTAAAGAGAGTTTGCTGATTCAGAACTTAGACAAACGAATCGGTGAGCTAGCTACGATTCATCCTCTTACTTATTACTTTGGTTCTGCCTGCAACGTAATAGGCGTGCTGTTAGAGACTGAGGTGGGTGGTATGAATGAGCCGGGAGACCTGTTAATCGTCAAAAAAGGTTTTTTCAACAGCGATAAAGAAAAGTTGGTGTACGACAAAATAACAAAAAAAATATCTATAACCAATGGCTCTTGTTTTGATTCTGATGTTATTTGTGTTGTTGGAGATGTGTTGGAGGAGAGATTTAATGGTCAGCGATAACGAGGTCGAAAACAGCAAATATAAATTGTTAGGGTTTGAAAATACTAAAAATCTTGCTGTCATCATGGTGATCTCAACAGGGAAAGTTGTTAAGTTAAAGTTGAGTGATCTGTTGAAAAGTGAAGTGTTGGATAATTTAAGTAAAGGGGAGATAAAGGATGTGTACAGGAAGTTTTATTCCGGCGGAGCTGCATTAACCGCATACGAAGTAAATGATCGTCATGAACGGTCTTGGATGACTTACGTTGCGCTCAATCTGGTTTTGTTTGCGCTTTATATCTTCACGAACGTTGCTGCCACAAAGCTTGTTTATTTAGAACGATTTGATGTTGTGGTTACTCCGGGTGTGTTTCTATATCCGCTGACGTTTTTAATAGTCGATTTATTGAATGAGTCTTATGGGCTTAGACTTGCAAGAAAAGCTATATTATTTGCTTTTGCGAGTAATGCTTTTATCATCGTCTTGCTAAGTATCACCAGCTACCTCCCAGGATTACCCGGTTGGAAACTGGATATGCACTATGGTGAGGTTATTGGTCATGTTTCCTCTGTATTAGTCGCGTCCTCTATTTCTTTTCTTTTTTCCGAGTATGTTAACTCTTATTTGCTGTGTAAAATAAAAGAGCTTACGAACTCCAGATTTCTATTTTTGCGAGTGTTTTTTAGTACTTTTTTTGCGGTGATAATAGATAGCTTTATTTTCTGCTTTATTGCATTTTATGGAGTCATGCAAAATGATGACATACTTAATATAATCTATCTTCAGATAGCTATAAAAATGTGTTTCGCTGTTTTTAATATCTTGCCCGCTTACGGAGCAAGGTCGTTGTTTAAAAGATATATAGCAGGGTCCCAGTCTGCATGAAAATGGGGATGAGCTGGGCTGTCAATAGCCCGCTCCCCTGTAGTAGGTTGTTCTTTATAATTTCAGTTTTGTTTTTAGACTGTTAGTGATCTCTGTTCTGTTTGCCATAAATGCCTTCAACCCTTTTGCGCGAAGATTACAAGCATCACAATTGGCGCACCCACTTCCCTTAATTCCGTTGTAACAAGACAATGTGTGGTCGCGGATCAAGTCCAGTTTTTTGTGGTGATCGGCCAATGCCCAAGTCTCTGCCTTATTCAGCCACATAAGCGGGGTTTCAATGTGCAGCTTATAGTCCATTCCCAATTCAATGGCGTTATTCAGCGTCTTGATAAACTCATCCCGACAATCCGGATACCCAGAGAAATCTGTTTCACAAACACCCGTGATTACAGTTTCAGCGCGTACTTGATAGGCGTAAATAGCGGCTAAGGTTAAAAACAGAATATTTCTGCCTGGTACGAAAGTGTCCGGCAGGCCTTCTGCAGAGCTGCTTATGCTCGGAGCTGGGATGTTGTCACGAGTTAAGCTGCTGATGGCTAATTCATTGAGTAACGACGTATCCAATACTTTATGAACTTCCACGCCAAGCTTCTTTGAGAGTTGTTGCGCCACTTCAATGTCTGCGCGATGGCGCTGACCATAATCAAAGGTAATGCAGTGTATTTCATCATAGGTCGGCAAAGCATGGATCAAGCAGGTTGTTGAGTCTTGTCCACCACTGAAAACGATGACTGCCTTGTTATTCATTCTTTTCTCATCCTTGGGGTAATCCCGACATGTAGCTGGGGGACATTGACCCTACCGGGAAGCTAAGGCTCTGGCTGTGGGACGTTTCCGAAATGACATGCTCCGTTTTCTCTTTGTCTCATTTATTTACCGAGGACGTAGGTGTGGCGAGCCCGTTGCTTGAGTCAGAGGAGGTGCCGGTAGTGTGACTGGAGCAGCGCAAGGATCAGAAGTCGCCGACGACCAAGGCTTTTGTGGAGTTACTGACGCGTAAGGTTGAATCGGGATATCTCGTCAGCGGCTCACGCGCATGCCCGCTGGATCTTGTGCGGTTCTTTGCCTCCATAGTTGAAAGCTTCGGCTCCATACCACGTACTCAGCAGTCAGAGCTTTAAAGGCTTCGAGGATTGGTTTGTTCACGGCCCAGTTGCCGTGGCAATTTTGGTACACATGAGCTTCGCCGAACATCAGACGGATCTCCCGCACGGCGAAGGCTTGCGGTAGATAGTCTTGTTTACGGTACTCGGCCAACATCCATTGGGCGATGCGCATGTCTTCATCTGTCCAGGTCATGACGTGGATTCCTGCTTAGGCCACTTGGGTCACAATGGCTTATCGGGACGGAAGAGGTGTTGATTGAGAATGCGTTCAACCTGTTGCGGCGTCTTGCACGAGAACCACAGGTTAGCTGGGTAAATCACCATGACCGGGCCGTGGTCGCAACGGCCCAGGCAGCCGGATGCATTGGCGCGCGATGTTCCCTGTTCACCCATTTGGGCGAGCTTGCGTTTTGCTGCGCTGAGCAGTTCATGAGCGCCTGAGCCCGAGCAACTGCGGCGGCCATAGGGGCGCAGGTTGGTGCAGATCAGCACATGGTGTTCGTAGGCCAGGGTCGGATTTTCTGCATCATTCATAGGTGGTCACGATCTCTGTTCAAACTTTGTCGGCAGGAACCGCTACTTGCGATGGTTCCAGATTGAGGGCGAGTACGCTTGTCAGCACTATGACCGTTCCGACGATGACCATGGCCGAAGGGCGTTCACTCAGAACCAACGAGGCCATCAACATGGCTGTGGGCGGTATGAGGTAAAGCGAAATGGAAGCGCGACTCACGTTGCTGTGAGCCAGTACGTATGCCCAGGCGAGGTACGCAAGGGCGCTGGGGAAGATGCCCAGAATGAGCACCGCCAAGTTGACTGAAGTTGAGGCGTTTTGCGCTTCGCTCCACAGGCCCGGGACATACACAAGGAGCAGTACCGTGCCCGACCAAATGGTGTAACACACCATCGTCAGCCCGTCATAACGTTGGGAGTGGCGTTTTTGCAAGGCGAAATACAGACTCCAGGACAACGCCGCCAGCAGGATCAGCAGCCCGTGCACGTCCAGCTCACCAAAACCACGGTCCCCAGTGACTACCACAGCGGCGCCGATCAGGCCGCACAGCACACAGATCCATTGCCAGCCGTTGACCCGGTCCTTGAACGCGAAATGCGCCAATAACGTGCTGAACAGCGGCGTGGATTGTGCCAGTACGCTGGCGGCCCCGGCGCTAACGCCTTGTTGGCCGTAGTTGAGGGCTATGTGATGCAGGCTGACGGCAAGGAATCCCAGCACGGCCAGCAGTGGCAAGTCTTTAAGGCGGGGCAGGGAAATACGCATCACCAATGCGACCCCGGCCATGAACGTTGAGGCGATGAGAAATCGCATCAGCGCGAGATGACCGGGCTCATAAGCCTTTAACCCTATGTGGATTCCAATGGGGGAATAGGCCCAGCAAAGGATTACAAAAAACGCCGCCAAAGCGATTTTTACGCTGGGCCTTTTATTCATCAAATCGTCATCCTGGACGCAACACGACTTTGCACACTGGGCATTGGCACGGGCTATACCGTTCCAGTACTGCTCGGTGATGACCAGGAAGCGGTTGAACGACGCTCTGACTTCCTCTATGTGCTGGTCGGTGGTGCATTCCTGGGTGGCGGCTTTCACGGCTTGGATCTTGTGTTCTTTTTCCGCATCCCCGATGTGGATGTAGAAATATTCGCAGTGCTCATGAAAGTCGTCGTTATTGGCATACAGGTGCTTATAGTTACGCGCTCCTTCGTACAAACGGATGAGCATCGAATAGGCCAGCCACTCCTGAGCCAACAACGTGCCGAGCACATGGCGCGGATTGTTGTTGTCACCACCGTCGGTGTAAAGATTCAACTGCTCGCGGCTGAACGCGATAGTGCTTTCAAGCACAGGCACAGCCATGAGTTCATCCATGCTGTACGGCCGGTCAGCGAGACGGCTGAGAAGGTCGATCAAATAGCTTTCCAGTAGGGCGAGGGCTTTTTCCGGGGTGTCGCAGCGCATCTTGGCGTACAGATTTTTGACAATGTCGACCTGAGCGTGCAGGACGAAAGTACCCATAAATGACAGGGCGTCCATATGAGAGGTTTGTCCGATACGGGCCAGATAGTTTCGAGCAAACACCTCAACGTCGGCGAGGGGGAGCGAGCCTCCCACCCATCGTTGGCAGAATGCGTTTTTTAAAACTTTATGGGTGAGCACACTTTCGGCGAGGGACTGGATTTTTCGCTCAACTAACTCCATAAAAAACTCCTGCTCATCAAGGGAAATGAAAGGGCAACGGCGTCACGCAACGCGCGCTAATTGGAGTATCAAAAACACGTCACCTCACTACAAGTGACTTAAACTGATCTGAACATTCACTCTGGGTGAGCCATGGAATTGTCCCAACTGCGCATGTTCAAGACGGTTTACGATCTTGGCAGCATCGCGCGCGCCGCCGAGTTGCTGCACTGTGTGCCGTCCAATATCACCGCACGCCTCAAGTCCCTGGAGCGGGAGCTTGGCACGCCACTGTTTTTCCGCGACGGTCGAGGGTTGCGGATTACTCCTGCCGGGGAGATATTTCTTGATTACGCGACGAAGATCCTGGGTTTAGCTGATGAGGCCCGGCGCGCGGTAGCGCCCACCAGCACGCCTGGCGGTCCTCTGCGCATCGGCGCCATTGAATCCAGTGCTACGGGACGGCTGCCCCGATTATTGGCCAAGTACCATGCGCTGTACCCGCAGGTGTCGCTGGAGTTGAGCACCGGCACTTGGGCTCAACTGCTGGACGATACTCAGCATCACCGACTTGATGGGGTGATCGTGGCGGTGAACATTGAACGCCCCGGGCTCAAGCGTGCAGTGATGTACCGCGAAGATTTAATCCTCATCGCGTCTGCGTCCCATGGGCCTTTACGCAAGGCGGCGGATCTGCAAGGTAAGGAAATTTTCATGTGGCCCCCGGGGTGTCCATACCGCTTCGCGCTGGAGCAGTGGTTGTTGCGCCATGAGCAGGTGTTGCCGATCGTCAGCATCGCAAGCTATGGCGCCATAGTCGGATGTGTCAGTGCAGGTGCCGGCGTTTCGCTGGTACCTCGCGGGATCTATGAGCAATACCGCCACAGTGCAGGTTGGCAAGGATACGAATTCCCGGAACTGACGAGTATCGACAACCTGTTTTACTGGCATGAAAACGCAGGTCGACACCCCGCTCGAGAGGCTTTTTTGGCGCTACTGCAGACAGAGTTCGAGGGTCCTGCGGCATTGGAAGGGGAGACCCATGCACCAGAACCAGACTGACCGGAATTTGCCCATGCCATTGGCGTCGACGTTCTTCGTCGCTTGGTGCAAGCAGACTCCATAGAGGTTTTATTGGATGCGGCTCTTGGTCTTTCGTTGTATCGGCCGATAACCGCATTGGACTCATCACAAACTATGGAGATACAGGATGTTCAAGCAATTAACTCTCACCGCTTTGTTGGCATTGATCGCTCTGACAGGTGGTTGTGCTTCGGTAAAAATGGCCGATGAAACCCAGGACACTCAGGCCAAGACCTTCCAGGTGAGCCCTGACAAAGCCAATATCTACGTTTATCGCAACGAGAGCATGGGCGCCGGGGTGAAAATGCCGGTGACCCTCAATGGCAAGCCTGTAGGGCAGACAGTCGCCAAGTCCTACCTGATGTTAGCCGTCCCGGCCGGCCAGCAGACCCTGGTGTCTTCGGCGGAAAACGACTCGGAACTGAAACTCACCGCAGAAGCCGGCAAAAACTACTTTGTCTGGCAGGAAGTGAAAGTGGGCTTCATCAAGGCGCGTAACAACTTGCAAGTCGTCGACGACAAAACAGGCCGCGCTGGCGTCACTGAAAGCAAATTGATTCAAGCTCAGTAAGCGTCTGGACGGCCCCTGCACCAAGTGTGGGGGCTGTCCCGTTTACTGAGCCCGCACCGATAAGCTCAACCTCGGTCAATCGTTTTTGAATCCAGGCAGGCCCTGAGTTGCACTCCCGCTCACATGCGACGCGGTTCCTCTTTTGACGCGAGCAAAGTGATCAAAGGCAAGCCTTTACCTTGCCGATGCAAGGGATGTAGACACCGCACATCACCTCAGAAGAAATCCACGTTGAGTGTCTGTAGCTCAAAGGCTACACTCTGGCGCATGACTGAGATCCTTCGAAGTTCAACTTTCTCTAGCTGGTTATTGAAGCTGGCCGATAGCCGCGCCAGGATGCGTATCCAGGTGCGAATCGACCGTATGGCAGATGGGAATTTTGGTGATATCAAAACCATCGGAGAAGGGGTTAGTGAAGCACGTATTGATTATGGCCCAGGGTATAGGGTCTATTTCATGCAGCAAGGCCGTCAACTGGTCATCCTCCTCTGCGGTGGTGACAAAAGCAGCCAAACCCGAGACATCAAACAAGCCAGGCTAATTGCGAAATCCTGGCAGGAGCAAAATCCATGACCGAACAATTCACTCGCTGGGACTCTGCCGAGTACCTCAAGACCGAGGAGGACATGGCCAATTATCTTGACGCTTGTATGGCAGAAGCGGGAGATGATCCAGCATTCATCGCCAAGGCTCTCGGGACCATTGCACGTGCTCGCGGCATGACTCAGGTCGCGCGGGATGCGGGGCTTTCTCGGGAAAGTCTTTACCGTGCCCTGTCAGGTGAAGGGAATCCAGAGTTCGGTACCATCCTTAAAGTCGTGAAAGCTTTAGGATTGAAGTTACACGCCAGTACCTGAGCTAAATTAAAAGAAAAAATGAAGATACGATTTTGAGCATTACTAGCGGCGTTCCCGAAAGGGGCTTGTAAGGCTCTGAGGATCCTGGACAACCAGCCATCGCAGAGCCAGACAGGTACAAGGCGATGACAAGCCTACCTGTTTGTAAAAAGGGCGCCGAAAGGCGCCCTTTGTCATTGTGGCGAGGGAGCTTGCTCCCGCTTGAGTGCGTAGCACTCACAAAAATCGGCAATGGCTGTCAGATTTTTTGGGGCCGCTGCGCAGCCCATCGTCGGAACGCCGCCCGGAGCAAGCTCGCTCGCCACAGTTCATCAGCCTCTGCCGGTCGGTAATGAGGCGATCCTCTCACCAGTGCCTTTACTGAACCTTCGCCAAATCCCCTTTCAACGCAACCCCCGCCATGAGCGCCCCGGCGTGGCACTCATAGGTCTTGGCATCCTTGCGCTCATTTTTCTTGTAGAAGCTGACGATGTTGGTGACGGCGTTGGCGCCGGCGTTCTTCGCTGCCTGGTGCAGGCTGATGATTGCCGATTGGGCGACCCATTCGCAGGCCACTTCGTCAGACTTGTTGAAGGCGTTGGTTTTCTTGTTGGTCACGGCACCCGTGCTGAGGACGGTGACGTTGCCGGCCGGTGTATTGCCCGCCAGGTAGAATTTCACGCTGCCATCGATTTTGCCGGCGCGGGTTGCTTCGGCGACTGCTTTGTCAAAAGGCAGATACACCGCGGTGTCACGGGCCTGGCTGATGCCCGGCAATGCGCAGATCAGCAAGGTGGCGGCGGCAGCGAGTTTCTTGAAATGCATGGAGGTCTCCTTGACCCTGAGTAATTCGATTACGACCAGCGGCGGAAAATCAACGAGGTGTTGACCCCACCAAAAGCGAAATTGTTGTTCATCACGTACTGGTTGCTCATCTGCCGGAATTCACCGCGCAGGTAATCGAGCTTGCCGCACTGCGGATCGACCTCATCGAGGTTGAAGGTGTGCACGTACTGATCGCGGTTCATCATTTCGATGCTGAACCAGGACTCCAGCGCACCGCAGGCTCCCAGGGTGTGACCGAGGAAACTCTTCTGCGAACTGATTGGCATGTGTTCGCCGAACAACGCGCTGGTGGCCAGTGTTTCGGCAATGTCGCCCTGTTCTGTGGCGGTGCCATGACCGTTCACATAGCCGATGTCCGAAGGCTGCAGTCCGGCGTCTTCCAGGGCGAGTTCCATGGCCCGGCGCATGGTGAGTTGCTCCGGACGGGTGGCGTGCTGACCGTCGGCGTTGCTGCCGAAACCGACGATCTCGGCGTGGATATGTGCACCGCGCGCCAGGGCGTGTTCGAGTTCTTCGAGCACCAGCATGCCGCCGCCTTCACCGATCACCAGGCCATCGCGGCCGGTGTCGTAAGGGCGAGGGCTGGTTTGCGGGGCATCGTTTTTCAGGCTGGTGGCGTAGAGTGCATCGAACACCATGGCTTCGGTCGGGCACAGCTCTTCGGCGCCGCCGGCGAGCATCAGCGGCAGGCGGCCGAACTTGATCGATTCATAGGCGTAACCGATGCCTTGGCTGCCGCTGGTGCAGGCGCTGGAGGTCGGGATCAGTCGGCCGGTGAGGCCGAAGAAGATGCTGATATTCGCCGCTGTGGTGTGGGGCATCATCCGCACGTAGGAGTTGGCGTTCAGGCCTTCGGCCACCGAGTTGAGCAGCATTTTGCCAAACGCCTTGATCTCGTCGGTGCTGCCGGTGGACGAGCCGCAGGAAACGCCCATGCGTCCGTCCTTGATCGAGTCGTCGCCCAGCAGGCCGGCGTCCGCCAAAGCCTGTTCAGCCGCGCCCACGGCCAAGCGTGAGACGCGGCCCATGCTGCGCAGTTGCTTGCGGGTCCAGTGGCTCGGCACTTTGAAGTCATCGATCGGCCCGGCCAGGCGCGTGTTGAGCTCGGTGAAACGATCCCACTCGTCCATGCGGCGGATGCCGCTGCGGTTGGCGGCGAAGTTGCCGGCGATGGTGTCCCAGTCGCTGCCCAGTGAGGTGATGCCGGCCATGCCGGTGACGACGACGCGCTTCATCAGCACAGGCCTCCGTTGACGGCCAAAACCTGCCGGGTGATGTACGACGCTTCCGCCGACATCAGGAAATTCACCGCGCCGGCCACCTCTTCAGGGGTGCCCATGCGTTGTGCGGGGATCATTTTCATCAGTTCTTCCACCGGCACGTTTTCGTCGAGCATCGCCGTGTCGATCAGGCCGGGTGCGACACAGTTGACCGTGATTTTGCGCTTGCCCAGTTCGATCGCCAGCGCCTTGGCCGCGCCGATCAAACCGGCCTTGGACGCGCTGTAATTGACCTGGCCGCGATTGCCGATCAGGCCGGAGACGGAGGTGATGCAGACAATCCGTCCGGCGGCGCGACGACGGATCATCGGCATCATCACCGGGTGCAGCACGTTGTAGAAACCGTCGAGATTGGTGCGCATCACCATGTCCCAATCCTCCTCGCTCAGGGCCGGAAAAGCACCGTCGCGGGTCAGGCCGGCATTGAGCACCACGCCATAATAGGCGCCGTGGGTTTCGACGTCGGCTTCAAGAATAGCTTTGCAACGGGCACGATCAGACACGTCGAATTGCAGGATGCGAGCGTTGCGGCCCAGGGCTTCGACTTCGGCCTTGACGGCTTCGGCGTCCGCCAGGCCGCTGCGGCAGTGCAGCACGATGTCATGCCCGGCCCGGGCCAGACGCAACGCAATGGCGCGGCCGATACCACGGCTGGAGCCGGTGACCAGTACGGATTCAGTCATCACTCGACTCCTTGGGGTTCATGAAGATATTGCGCGGCCTGAGGCGGGCGAAACACGTTCAGCCGGGCGGTGGCGTGGATGCCGGGGGCAGTGAGGTGGCATTCGAACACACCCATGCCATTGTCGTCTTCCAGCGAGCGTATCCCATGAATGGTCAACTCGGTGCCGGCGGGGAAGTGTTCCACGTTGCATTCGAATTTTCGGGTGCCGAGCAGGAAACCCAGTTCCACTGCATTGCCTTTCTGACGCGCATGGCAGCCGGCGTACGCGGCGACGCTCTGGGCCATCAGCTCGATGCCGACCCAGGCCGGCAGGCTGCCGTCGGGGCGATTGAACAGGCCGCCGGGTTTGACGGTGAGTCGGGTGTGAATCTGCTCGTCATCGAACGACAGGATCTGCTCGATCAGGATCATGTCGCCAGCATGCGGCAGCAGTTCGGCGAGCGGCCAGGTAATCATGGGGCGTCTCCGATAATCAGGCTGACGTTATTGCCACCGAAGGCAAAGGAATTGCTCATCAGGTAGCGAGGTGCAATGGACGTCAAGTGGTCAGTCGGGGTCACCCAATGCAGGGCCGGTAATTCGGGGTCGGGCTGGCCGTCCCAGACGTGGGGCGGCAAGGAATGCTCGCGGTTGTCCGCGCTCAGGCTCAACCAGCAGAACGCCGCTTCCAGGGCACCGGCAGCGCCGAGGGTATGGCCGGTCATCGGTTTGGTCGATGAGCAGGGCACGCCTTGTGGGAACAGTGTCGTCACGGCCAGGCTTTCCATGGCGTCGTTATGTTGCGTGGCGGTGCCGTGCAGGTTCAGATAGCCGATCTGCTGCGGTTGCAGGCCTGCTCGGCTCAAGGCTTTGCGCATCGCTTGCAGGGCGCCACGGCCGGTCGGCTCTGGCGCGGAAATATGGTGTGCATCGGAGCTGGCGCCACTGCCGAGCAGGGCAATCGGTTGGCTGTTGCTGGCGCTTTTGCTCATCAGAAACAGCACCGCCGCTTCGCCGATATTGATGCCGTTGCGGTTGGCTGAAAACGGATTGCAGCGCTGTTCGGACACCGCTTCCAGGGCCGAGAAACCGTTGAGGGTCAGCTTGCATAAGCTGTCGACACCGCCGCACAACACGGCGTCGCACATGCCCAGATCGAGCAGTCGTTGGGCACTCATCAGCGCGCGGGCGCTGGAGGTGCAGGCGGTGGAAATCACATAGGCCGGGCCGCTCAATTGCAGCCAGTCGGCGAGAAACGTCGCCGGCGCGCCGAGTTCCTGTTGTTGATAGTCATAATCGGCAGGGAACTGATGCTCTCGGATGTAATGGGCCAAGCCGCGGCTGGCCTCGTCGATGCCCGAGGTGCTGGTGCCCAGAATGACGCCGATACGGTCGCGGCCGTAGGTCTGGATTGCTTGCTCGATGTCTTCGCGAATTTGCAGTGCAGCCTCTAGCAACAATTGATTGTTGCGACTGCTTTGATGCGCCAGCTCAGCCGGAATCGGCGCCAACTCACCGCGCACCGCCGCGACCGGCAGCGTGCGATCCACCACCCAGCCGGCCTCGCCGCGCATGCCCGAGCAATCGCCGGCAAACAGGTTGCGGGCGACTTCCTGCTTGTCGCGGCCCAGGGCGCAGATCACCCCGAGGGCGTTCAGATAGGCCGTCATGGCGTGTGCTCGCCTAACGGAGTGACGCGATAGTGCGGGCCTTGGGACACGTTCAATTCAAAGCTCAGTGGTTGTGAGTAACGGACGATCCAGCGGGGTGACAAGGAGCGTTGCCCGTCATCCTGCCGGGCGGCGGGATAGTTGCCATGCAACTCGCCCGCAGGGGTCAACGCAAACAACAAGGCGGCGAACAGCTCCCGTGCTTCCGGATTGGGCGGCAGCAGGCCGTCGGCCTGCCATTGGCCATCGATCAGTTTCTGCCGTGCCACGGGAATCCCCAAAGGGTCCATCATCGACCAGCGAATGCCTGGGCCTTCGCGCTGGATCACCAGCAGCCAGTCCTGACGCTGTTCGGCCATCTGCCGTTCGATGTGCAGTTGCAGCGGCAACGCCAGATTCGGGGTTCGCTCGGGCAGCGGTGCCTGGCTGGCGCAAGCGCTCAGCAACAGAAGGCAGCTGAGCAGCAGAAAACCGATCAGCACCGCAGACCCGGTGGGAGCGAGCCTGCTCGCGAATGCGTCGGCACATCCAACACTTTTGTTGACTGATACACCGCTTTCGCGAGCAGGCTCGCTCCCACAGGTTTGGGTTGCGCTAGACATCAATCAGCACCTTCAAGAGGCTTACGCGCGACTACATTGACCAAGGTTTCTTCGCGTTGGCCAATGGGTTTCGGCTGGCGCAGGCCGAAGCGTTCGAGCAGGCCGAAATCCTTGGCGCGACTCCACCACAAGTAAGGGTAAGACACGTTCTGCGGGCCGAATTCAAAACCCTGCCGACGAATCATGTCCAGGTAGCCGGCGGCGCTCTTCTGCACGTGCATCGGGTGGCGGAACAGCCAGCGAATCACCCACGTATCAATGTAAGCCTCGGTGGACTCGGCGAACAGCAAATAGCCGCCCGGCTTGAGCACTCGATAGAACTCGGCCAGGGCCTGATCCTGCTCGACAAGGTGATGGAAAGTCTGGTGACAGAACAGCAGATCGACGCTGGCGTCCGGCACTTTGATGCTCGCGCAGTCACTGCCGATCAGCTCTACATCCATGCCCTGGCGGGCTGCTTCTTCGCCGCTCAGATTCAGGCTGTGAGGGTCGGCATCCAGCCCGATCAGGCGCTGCGGTGTGAAGGTCTGGCGCAGGTACTGGAACGACTTGCCCTGGCCGCAACCGGCATCCAGCAATACCGGGTTGTCGGGCAATGGCGCGCTGAACAGATCGCGCAAATCATTGATCGCTACCCGCAGTACATGGTGCTGCCAGGTGTGACTGCGCAGGAACCAGAAACCAAAACGGGTCTCTTCGACGTAGTTATCGCTCAAGTAGCTCATGTCGGATCCTGGGCGCACAGGTCCGAAATCATCCGCAGTCGACGTTTGGGTTCGCTGACAAACGGGTTGCGCTCATCCCAGGCGTAACCTGCGAGTATCGAGCTGATCATGCGGCGGATTTCCGCTGTGCCGCCCTGATAGAAAATCACATCCTGAAAGGTCCCCGCGTACCAGCCTTCGACGTAGCAACGGAAGGTGTCGACGCCGCGCTTGAGCGGTTCGGCGAACTCGGTCTGCCAGTCGACGCTTTCACCTTGCAGTTGGCGGTGCAGCACCCCGGCGGCCATGCTCGCCGAACGCATGGCGATGGTCACACCGGAAGAAAACACCGGGTCGAGAAATTCCGCCGCATTGCCCAATAGGGCGAAACCGGGACCGTGCAGGGTTTTGACGTTGGCCGAATAGCCGCCGATGGTCCGCGCGGGCGTATCCCACACGGCATTGTTCAGCACACCGGCCAAGCTTGGGGTTTCAGCAATGAAGCCGCGCAGGCAGTCGTCCAGATTATCGGTGCGGCCTTCGAAGTGTTCGGCGGCCGCCACTACGCCCACCGAGCAACGACCGTTGCTGAACGGGATGGTCCAGAACCAGATATCACGCTGGGTCGGATGGGTGGTGATGAGAATTTTCTCCCGGTCGAAAGCCGGGCTGTCGATACAGTCTTCGACGTGGGTGAACACGGCCTGGCGCACTGGGAAGTTCGACGGCGCTTCAAGGTCCAGCAAGCGCGGCAGCACACGACCGTAGCCGCTGGCATCGAGCACGAAGTCGGCCTCGACGCGGTATTGGCTGCCGTCTTCGCGAAGCACATCGAGCTGCGGTTTCGGCAGGCTGAAATCGGCGCTGACGATGGCTTCGCCGTAACGGACATCGACACCTTGCAGTTCAGCCTGATCGGCCAGCAGCTTGTCGAAGTCGGCGCGCTGAACCTGGAACGTCGTCGGCTTGCCGTTGCTGAACGTGTCGCCGAAATCGAAGGCGCTGTATTGATCGCCCCAAGCGAACGCCGCCCCGTTCTTGCGCTGGAAACCAGCAGCATTTACCGCCTCGAGCATGCCGGCTTCTTCGACAAAGTCCAGGCAGTGGGACAGCAGGCTTTCACCGATGGAAAATCGTGGGAAATGCTGGCGCTCGATCATCAGCACATCATGACCTTTACGCTTGAGCAGCGCGGCGGCGATGGCGCCCGAGGGGCCGGCGCCGATTACCAGTACCTGACGACGTTCCATTTCAACTGTTGGCACGGGTGCTCCTTGCCGGGGCGGCGATGTTCAAAGGGGTTCGGTGCATGCCGGCCAGTGCCGGCAGCAGGGTTGCGATCAGGCCCATCAGCATCAGCGCGAAATACAGCGCCGGGCTGATGAGCTGTTGTTGCAGCAGCAGGTTGAGAAAGACGATCTCGCTCAAGCCGCGAATATTCAGCAGCAGACTTTCCCGCCAGCGACTGGCACCTTCAAACGAGGCGCCAGCCCAGCCGAGGCCCAGCCAGTTGCCCAACAGTTTGCTGGCGATCGGCAATAGCAGGAGCGCGGCCAGTTGCACGCCGCTGAGGCTGTCGATGGCGCTGTGCACGTTGATCTGCACGATGCCGAACGTGAGGATCAGCGGGATGGCGATCCAGGTCTGCAAACGGTTCATCCACGCCGCCGACAATGGCAACACCAATGGCACCTTGAGCGCGGCCATGCACAGCAGGTAGCCGATGCCGAAGATCAGCGCATTGAGTTTGAAGTGTTCGGCGACCACCAGCAGCGCGAAGAAGCAGCCGCTGTGCAGCAACGGTTGGCGCAACCCGAGCAGTCGCAGCAACAACGGCAAGCAGGCGCCGGCCAGCGGCAGCAAAAGGCTGCTCAGGTGCAGGCTGCCTTGGGCGAACGCGAACAGGGTCCAGCAGGTCAGGTCGATCAGGATCGCGGTCTGCACCAGGCGTCGGGTGGCAGCGGGTGGGTAGTTGATGTGTCGCAGGTACAGATACAACACCGGAATCGCGGTGATGGCGAACAGCAGACCGACCGCCAGCGAGCTGATCCACGGCTGTGGCGGCAACAGCCAGACTGCCGTCGCCAGCCCGCAGGCAAACGGAATGCAGAAACTCGGCAGGGCGATTTTCAGGCTCTGACGTTCCAGCCGCAGGTCGATCACGTCGCTGAGGATGTGCCCCAGCAGCAAGGCAAAACTCAGGCTGTAGAGGTTTTTCAACCAGTCCGGCGAGATCAGGTCGGCACCGCTCAGGTGCCAGCCCGGTTCGATCCAGAAGTACATCAGCAGTGGCAGGCCGAAGGTCGCCAGCAGCAACTGGCTGACGATCGGAATCAGACCGAAATGACGACCGATACGGGTGGCCACGGCGAACAACACCAGGGCCATCGCCCAGAACACCGCGACCGTCATGCTGCCGGCTCCACGACCGGGGCGGCATGGACTTGGCGTCCTGCCCACGGCGCCAGGATGAAACTGAACGCCAAGCCGAGGCTCACCGACAGGCCGAAGTTGCTCACCGCCGGCGTGCTGGACACTGCCAGCAGGCCAAACGACAGCCAAGTGGTCACCGCCGCCAGCAAGGTGCCCAGCAGGCTCGCCGCCGCGCCGCCGATCTGTTCGCGCATGAGGATCGCGTAATCGACGCTGATCGCCGTCACCAGCAACAGGCCGAACAGGCTGAACAGCGTCAACGGCTGACCGAGCCAACCGAGGCTTGCCAGACTGCACAGGGCCGCCAGCAACGGCAGAGAGACAATTCGCAGCGCGCCACCGAAACCGAATGGCAGGATCAGCACCAGCACGATCAACACGCAGGAAGCGAGTTTCAATTCAGCGGCGCTGATTTGAGTGTCGGCGAACACCTGGTTCAGTTCGCCGAGACGGTCCACCAGTTCCACACCCGGCAAGTCCAGCGCCTGGACCCGCAACAGCGTAGGATTGTTCAAGCCTTGCAGGCTGACCATTGCAGCCACGCCGTCATCGGTCGGCCCCAGCCACAGCGTGCGATAGGGTTCCGCCAATGGGCCGGCCAGCGCGGCGTCGATGTCTTCGATGGGCAGCGCCTGCAACGTTGCCAACTCGGCCTGCAACGCGACGGCCGGCACGCCGAGGGCGAGCAACGGTTGCCAGAACTGCGGCAGCTTGTTCAGCGCTTCACGCACTTTGCGCTGTTCGCTCGGTTGGCTGACCAGTTGATTGAGCGACAGATAGCCCTGAAGTTTTTCCAGGTTGACCAATTGATCCAGGCGTTCGCTCAGTGCTGTTTGGCGTTCGAGCAACTCCTGCTGATTGGCCGCGCGCACCAGAAAGAACTGGCTGGTAGGTTGATAGCCGGTGATGCGCGCGATGGCTTGGGCTTCGTCAGTCAGTTGCTGCGGCGTGCCGACCCATTGGCGAATATCGTTTTTGCTCTGCAGCTGCAACAGACCACCGACACAGAAGGCGATCAGCAGCGCCAGCAGTACCGGCGTGCGCAAGTATTTCAGCAGCGATTCACGCAGCTCCAGCAACTTCTCGGCGATGCGCATCGGCCATTGCGCCGGCCGCAGATCCACGCCCTTGAGCAGCGCCGGCAACAGGCACACTGCCGACAGATAGGCGCCCACCAGGCCGGCAGCGGAGAACACGGCAATTTGCGTCAGAGCCGGGAATGGCGTCCAGGCCAGGGCCAGGTAGCCGATGCAACTGGTGATCAGGCTCAGCGTCAGCCCCGGCAGGGTCAGGCGCAACGCCGGCCAGCTGTGCCAGGGTTTCAGGCTCCAGCTTTTGGACAGGTAATGCAGTGGGTAATCCACCGCCACGCCGATCAGGCTGGAGCCCAATACCAGCGTCATCACATGCATGTGACCGAACAGCGCCACGCAGGCCACCGCGCCGAACAGCATGCCCACCAGCACCGGAACAAACGCCAACAATACCCGCCAACGCCGGAAGGCCAGTAAAAGCAACAACAAAATCCCGACCGTGGCGCCGCCGCCGACCCAGGTCATTTCGCGCGCGGCTTGCCGTTGACCGCTGGCGGCGTACAGCAGGCCACTGGCGGCGAGCAGTTGCACATCGGCCTGGGCGGCTTCTTCGCGACTGTGCTGGAGCAGGTCGGCCACTTGCAGCGGCAGGTTCATGTCGAATGCATTGCCGGCGGTTCGCGCCCGCAACATCACCCAACTCTTGCCGTCGGCATCGGCGACCAGCGCACCGCTGCCGATGTCCAGTTGCACTGAGCCGTGTTGCGGCTGGCTGTTCTGAATGCGCCCGGTCAGGCCGAGCCAGTCGTCCTGACTCGGCACCAGGCTGAAGCCAGTGAACGGGTCGAACAGGGCTTGTACCCGTTGCTGGATAAAGGCGTCGGGATGCTCGATGAGTTGCTGCCGGTCGGCAGCCGACAACATCGCCAGTCGGCCTTGCAGCAATTGCGTGCGCAGCGCCGGTAAGTCGGCTTGCAGGTTCCACTGGACCTTTTCGAACACGCCGCTGGCCTGCCACTGCTCGCCGAGTTTTTGCGCCATGGCGATGGCTTGCTGGCGGTCTGTATGGCCGACCAGCACCAGCATTTCCCGGTTCAGCGGTTCTTGCATGCGTTGTTCGGCGCGCAATTCCAACGCGTCCGGCGCCGTGCCTGGCACCAGTTCCATCAGGTTGGCCGACAGCGGGGCACCGTCACGCCATTGCCAGCCGGCGAGCGCGAGCACCGCCAGCAGCAGGATCAGAAACAGCCGCGGGAGCATCCGTTCACTCGGCAAAGTCATGTTGCTCCGCATCGCTCAAAGGTTGTGCGCTAGTGCTGTCCTGCATGCGCAACAGGGTTCGGTCACCCTGGGTTTCGAGCAGCTCGATGCTGTGCACCAGTTCGCCGCCGTCGATGTTGATCTGATTGAACACTTGCTTGAGCAGCATCGAACGCGGGCTCAGGGTCAGCTTCCAGTTCTGTGCATCGCCGCTCAGCGAAAGCTCGAAATCCCGTTGCAGGCCACTGCTGTCGCCTTGCAGCACCGCGAGGAACAAGCGGTTCTGCTCGGCGCCGGCACTCTTGTTCGGCAGCATTTGCCAGCCGCTGGCATCACGCCGGGCAATGCCCTTGGCACTGATGCGGTAGTCCTGTTGCAGCGGCGTTTTCAGCAGCCAGAGCAGGCCGTGATTCTTCGCCAAAACGAAGGTGCCCTTGCTGGTCAGCGGTTGGGGCAGGGCGCGCAGGTGTTTTTCCTGGATGAAGCTGCCGTGGATCACATCGGGTTTGGCCAGTTGATCACTTAACTGCTGCAAATCAAAAGCCTGCGACAACGAAGAAAACCCCAGCGCCACCACAAACATGTAGCAGCTGCCGAGCCCGCGAGGCTGCGTCCGGCGGCGAAGCCTTCGTAAAACCTGAGCATGCGATACATCAGAAGAAACGCAGGGCGACTGCTGCGCAGCCGAACGCAGGCTTCGCCAGCTGCTACAGAGGGTTTTCAGCAGGTTCATGGCAGCATCCTTTCAACTGCGTCGGTGAACACCTTCGGTGAGGCCAACTGCATTTCGCGGCTGCTCATGTCGACGGCGACCTGCACGGAACAGGCGCGGGTCAGGCGCTCGCCGGTGGCCAGATCGCTGATCAGGTAACTGATCTTCAGGCGGTTTTCCCACTCCACCAGGTTGGCGCGCACATTCAGCTTCTGGCCGAACACGGCACCGCGCACATAGCGCAGCTGCAAGTCGATCACCGGCCACGCGTAACCCGACGCTACCATGGCGTCGTAGTTGTGGCCGATCTTGTCCAGCAGCGCACAGCGGGCGACTTCCAGGTATTTGACGTAATGGCCGTGCCAGACCACGTTCATGGTGTCGACGTCAAAGAACGGTACGAGGATTTCCGTGTCGGTGTGAAGCACTCCTTTGCTACGCATGCAGCCTCCAGTGTTGTTCGGCGATACGTTGCAGGCACAGGCGCAATTCGCCTTCCAGGGCACGGTCTTCGATGACTGGCGGGAAGTCCTTGGCCAATTCTTCGTGCATCGCGGCCAGTGCCGGTGGCAGTGAGCGCGCGTCTTCAGCCTGACCCCGCAGCCAGACGCCTTGGTTGGCGGCCAGCAGCGTGGCGGCGGCGACCTGTTCGGTCAGCTCCAGCACGCGGATGGCGTCGCGGGCGGCGATGGTGCCCATGCTGACTTTGTCCTGGTTGTGGCACTCGGTGGAGCGCGAGAAGACGCTGGCCGGCATAGTGTTTTTCAGGGCTTCTGCGGTCCAGGCACTGGTGCCGATCTGCACCGCCTTGAAGCCATGATTGAGCATCGCGCGGTCGGCGGTGGCGCCAGACAGGTTGCTTGGCAAACCATGGTTGTAACGCTCGTCCACCAACAGCGCGAGCTGGCGGTCGAGCAAGTCAGCGACGTTCGCCACCAGGGTTTTCAGGCTGTCCATGGCGAAGGCGATGTGGCCGCCGTAGAAGTGTCCGCCGTGCAGCACGCGTTCGGCTTCGGCGTCGATGATCGGGTTGTCGTTGGCGCTGTTGAGTTCGATCTCGATGAACGAGCGCAGCCAATTCAGGCTGTCGGCCAGCACACCGAGCACGTGCGGCGCACAACGCAGGGAATAGCGGTCTTGCAGGCGATGCAGCGGCGCGGTCGGCGCATCGATCGCCAGATCCTTGCGCAACCACGCAGCGACTTGCATCTGCCCTGGATGGGGTTTGGTGGCGAACAGACGCTCGTCGAAGTGCTCAGGGTTGCCCTGCAAAGCGACCACGTTCAGCGCGGTGATACGCGTGGCCAGTTGCAACAGGTAATCGGCGCGGGCATAAGCCAGGCACGCGAGGCCAGTCATCACGGCGGTGCCGTTCATCAGCGCCAAGGCTTCTTTGGGACGCAATACCAGCGGTTCCCAGCCCAGTTCGTTGTGCACATCGGCGGCTTGTCGACGCTCGCCGCGGAACATCACTTCGCGTTCACCGGACAAGGTCGCGGCGACGTAGGATAGCGGCGTCAGATCACCGCTGGCGCCCACCGAACCTTCTTCCGGAATCAGCGGCAGAATGTCGTGTTCGAGGAAGGCTTGCAGACGCTCCAGCAGTTCCACGCGTACCCCGGAAACGCCTTGGCAAAGCGATTGCAGACGCGCTGCCAGCACCGCGCGGGTGGCTTGAGCGTCGAGCAGTTTGCCCAGGCCGCAGCCGTGGAAGGTATACAGATGACGGGGCAAGGCTTCGACATGGTGCAGCGGCACCGCCACCACGCAGGAGTCGCCATAACCGGTGGTCACGCCATAGATCACGCCTTCCTTGTCCAGCAGGGAATCAAGGAATTGCGGGCCCTTGGCGATGCGCTGGCGAAACTCGGGGTCGCCCTGCAACTGCGTCGGCACCTGACGGTTGGCCAGGGCCAACACGTCTTCGATGCGCAAAGGGAGTTCGCCGAAGGTTACCGGCTCAAGCGTTGGCGTCGTCATCGGTCTTCCAGAAAGGGTAAAAGTTGAACCATTGTTGGGGCGCTTCGAGGCAATAGTGACTCAGGCGTTCGGCGTAGCGGGAGGCCCACTGATGAATGACCTGTTCGCGGTCGCTACGTTTCCACACGATGGCGTCGGCGAACGGTTCGAGGGTCAGTCGATAGTCGCCCGTGGGTTTCTTCAGGCACAGCATCAGGTTGATCGGGCATTTCAGCAGGCCGGCCAACAGCCAAGGGCCTTGCGGGAATGCTGCCTGATGGCCGAGAAAATCCACTGTCACGCTGCGCCCGCCATGCAGCGGCACGCGGTCGCCGGCAATCGCCAGCCATTCGCCGCGCTCCAGGCGTTCATGCAGTTGCAGCATGATTACCGGGTCCAGCTCGCTGACCTGAATCAGCCGCAGATTGGTCGCCCCGGCTTCGCCCAGCAGGCGATTGAATTGTTCGGCGTGCTTGGTATGCACCAGCACGTTCATGGTGACTTTCTCACCGATCTCGGCCAGCGCCCGGCAGACCTCGAGATTGCCCAGGTGCGCGCCTACCAGCATTTGCCCGCGTGTGCCGCGCAGTTTATTGCGCAGCAGCGCCGGGTCGATGATTTCGATTTGATCGATGCTCAGCTTGCCGTTCCATACATCGAGTTTGTCGAGCATGGAATCGGCGAAGGCCATGAACTGGCCGAACACCCGCCAATGGGTCGGGCGCAATTCGCTACGACCGCTCCAGTCAGCGAGCCGCTGCTGGTATTGCCAGGCGCTTTGGCGGGCGCTGCGCCCGAACAGGAAAAAGTACAGCACGATGCCGTACAGCAACGGGCTCAACAACCGACGGCCCAAGACTTTTGCACAGAGCGCGGTGAACTTCATCAGCCAGAAGCTGCCACGCTCCTGGCGGTCGGCCCAGTGCTGTTTGTCTGCGCTGCCGCTCATGCTCGCCACCGTCGCCAGAGGATTACCGGTGCGCGCAGCAACATGCCGAAGAACAGCCGGGTGTGCATGCTCGAAATCAATACATTGTCGTGGAACAGGCGGAAATGCGAGACGCCATCCTGGGGGTAATGGACCTTGGTTTTCAGCCACTGCATCGGCTGATTGCGCCAGGCCAGACGCACCAGGATGTCGGAGTCGAAGTCCATGCGTTTACCAATCCTGGCCGAGTCGATCAGTGCCAGAGTCGGCGGCAATGGGTAGACACGGAAGCCGCACATCGAGTCGCGAATCTGCAACGACAGGGTGTTGATCCACACCATCACGTGGGTCAGGTAGCGGGCGTACAAACGGCCCTTCGGCACGCTGGCGTCGTATTGCGGATAGCCGCAGATCACCGCCTCGGGATGGGCGCGCGATTGCTCGATGAAAACCTTGACGTCTTGCAGGTTGTGCTGGCCGTCGGCGTCCACCTGCAAGGCGTGGCTGAAGCCCAGGCGCGAAGCTTCGCGCAAGCCGGTCATCACCGCGCCGCCCTTGCCTTGATTGATGGTAAGTCTGATCAGGTAAACCTTGTCGCGCTGGGCCAGTCGATCAAGCACCTTGGCGCAGGCCGGGCTGCTGGCATCGTCCACCAGAATGCATGGCAGGCCGCAAGCAAGCAGCGCATCGACCACGGCAGTGATTGCGGTTTCGTGGTTGTAGACCGGGATTACGGCGCAGGGGTTATGCATGTTGGCGTGCATCTGAAGGATAGAGGTGTCTGCATCGCGAGCAGGCTCGCTCCCACAGGGAATTCGTGTTTAACAGAGATCCAATGTGGGAGCGAGCCTGCTCGCGATTGAGTGCGCAGCACTCACCAAAGTTATGCATCGCTGGCAGCCTCCAGCAAAATCCGCCCGCTGGAGCAGGTGGCGGTTTCATTGCGATAGGCGAAATACAATTTACTGCGCGCCGAGTCGAAGCGCAGGTGCAACTGGATTTCGTCACCGGGACGCACCAGTTGCTGAAACTTCAGCACTTCCATGCCGGCGAATTTTGCCGGCAGGTCCATCAATTGCTGACCAAGGCACAGCGCCCAATCCACCTGCACCACGCCGGGCAATACCGGCGCTCGGGGAAAGTGGCCGCTGAAATACGCCAGGTCTGGCGGGACGGCCAGTTGCAGGCTCCACTCGCCATCGGTGTCGATCTGTTCCAGCACTTGCGGCGCCTTTGGGCGTGGCGCCAGCAATAGGGTCTCCACTTCGGCCTGAGGCAGTTTACCTTGAGCGTTCAGTGGCAGTTGTCGCAGCAGGCGCCAGCGACGGGGCAGGGCGAGTGCTTCACAATGCTGGTTGAGGTGTTGGCGCAGCTCCTGAATAAGAGTGCGTCGACCCTGATTGCGCAAGGCATGCAAACCCTGCTCGCTCAACACCAACAGCGCGCCCAGCGAAGCACGGTTTTCCTGGACGACGCCAAGCCGCGCTTCAGCGACCCACTCATGGGTCATCAGTGCTTGTTCGAGCATCGGTAGCGAGATACGTTTTTCTTCCAGTTTGACGATTCGGTCCAACCGTCCCAACAGCTCGAAACGGCCGTCGACGGCGATGCGCGCGGCATCGGCGGTGTGTTCGATATGGCCGGCCGGCAAGTACGGGGAGGCGATAAGCAGGGCGCCATCGCTGTCCTGGCTCAGCGCCACGTCGGCGAAGGGCTGCCAGAGATTCTGGCCCTGACGCCAGGCGATGCCGCCGGTTTCCGAGCTGCCGAAGATTTCTGTCGGCCATTGCTGCAGGCGCTCATGCAGGCTTTGCGCTGCTTCGGCGGGCAGCGCGCCACCGGAGGAAAACACTCGGCGCACCGCGCTCAGCGCTGGCCAGTCGAGGTTGTCGCCCATGCGCTTGAGCAGCGCCGGGCTGGCGACCCAGGCGAAGGCCGGGTGTTCGCGGCTGGCGCGCTGCAAGTCTTCCGGGAAGGCCAGTTGTTTGCGCACGAACGAGCGCCCGGCGCACAGCGGCCACAGCACGCGAAACAGCAAACCGTAGATGTGCTGCGTGGCGACACTGCCGATGATGCAGGCCTCGCCCAGATCTGCGCCCCACAGGTGCTCCAGCGCTTCGACTTCATTGGCCAGTTGGCGCAGGGTTTTGTCGATGCGCTTGGGTTCACCACTGGACCCAGAGGTGCACAGGCCCAGCTGACAGCGATCCAGATCCAGAGGGCTGGCCGGCAGCGGTGAATACCGATAATCGCTCAGGTGCGCATCGTCGGCCTGATCGGTCAGCCACAGATCGACCTCGGTCGACCAACGCTGGCGAGTCTGCGCTTGCAGGTCGGCGGGCAGCAGTACGCTGACCCCGGCACGCCAGGCGCCGAGCAGGGCAATGGCCAGGTCGGCGGCGTCTTCAAGGTGCACGGCGACGCGCTGCACGCCCTGCGCTTGCAGGCCGGCAGCCAGGCTCAGCGCCTGTTCGCACAATTGCGCGTGATTCAACGCAGGTTCCACCGTCACGGCTCGGTCCGGCTGAGCCTTGAGCAACAGTTGCTCAAGTGTTATCCAATTCATGGGCGGCCTCTTACCCGTTGTCGTATCAGCCATTCAATGGCAAACATCAGGCCGATCAATCCATAGGAGATCAGGCCGGTGTACAACATCCACCAACTCAGCGGCGCCCAAAGGGTCAGGGCGGCGGCGCACAAGCCGTTGCAGAGAAAAAACACGCTCCAGGCAATGGTCACCTGGCGGGTGTAGCGAATGGCCCTGGCCGGTAATTCCGGCTCTCGCAGACGGGCCAGGCGTTCGATCATCGGCGGGCCATATTTCAGGCTCAGGCCGAACAGCACCAGCATGAACGCGCTGATCAGCACCGGGTACCAGCGCAGCAGCACTGGACTGTCGAACAGCGCCAACAGCAGGCAAAACCCGATGGCGATCGTGGCCATCCACAGGCTGCCAGGTTGCCGCTCGCCGGTCAGCGCCCGTGCCAGCCACAGGCTACCCAGCAGCAGACCGAACTGCCACGGGGCAAAATGCTCCATGCCGAAATACACCGCAAAGGGGTACAACAGGCCTGCCAGCAGCAGGCCAAGGCCGATCAGTCGGCTCATGCGGCGGGTTGAACCAGACGGTAGACCGCCTCGACCACGTCGCCGACGGTACGCACCGATTTGAATTCTTCGGCAGCGATTTTTTTGCCGGTCTGGCGTTTGATGTGATCGATCAGGTCGACCGCATCGATGCTATCGATTTCCAGATCCTGATACAGGTTGGATTCCAGACTGATGCGTTCGGGGTCCAGCTCGAAGAGTTCGACCAGAGCATCGCGCAGGGTATTGAAAATATCGTCACGAGTTTGCATGGTCCGGTCTCAAGCTGCCTGTTTTGCAGTGACGAACGCCGCAAGGCTCGCCACGTTGGTGAAGTGATTACGGGTGTCCTTGGCGTCGGCATCGATTTTGATGCCGTACTTTTTCTGAATCGCCAGGCCGAGTTCCAGGGCATCTACCGAGTCCAGGCCCAGGCCTTCGCCGAACAGCGTTTGTTCATCGCCAATGTCGTCGACGCTGATGTCTTCGAGGCCCAGGGCTTCGATGATCAATTCTTTGATTTCCAGCATCAGGCTATTGGTGTGTAGATCGCTCATCTTCGGCGAGCTCCTTGATAAAGTAAGAGTGCAAATAGTCGTTGAACTTGCGCGAAGCCTGAGGTGCAGCACCCAGCGCGGCGAAGGTCTGTGGGTCTATATCGGCCCCGACGCGAAAACTGAAGTGCACGCGGCGTGTGGGGATCCGATACCAGGGTTCGGCCTTGGTCAATGTGGTCGGATTGACCTTGATGATCACCGGGGTGAGGATTCTCGCACCGCGCAGGGCGATTGCCGCGCCCCCCCGATGAAAGGCCGGCGGTTTACCGGGTTGGGTGCGGGTTCCCTCAGGAAAGATGATCAGGGTCTGACCGCTTTTCAGCGCGTCGGCAGCGGCGTCGAGCATGTCCATGCTGCCATCGTTGCTGATGTAATCGGTGCGGCGTAGCGGGCCGCGGGTGAACGGGTTTTCCCAGAGGCTTTTCTTGACCACGCAATTGGCGTGGCCCACCAGGCCGATCAAAAACACCACATCGATCAGCGAAGGGTGATTGGCGACGATCATCTGGCCTGGCCTTCCGAGCTTTTCCGCACCCTGAATGTCATAGGTCAGCACGCCAGTGCGAGCCATGAACCGAATGAAAAACCAGAAACAGCGGCTCACCGTCTGTCGTGCACGCTGACGATGGGCCTGGGCGTCTCCCGGCAGGCAGCTCAATAACGGGAACACCACCAGTCGCAGGCATAGCCCGCCCAACCCGAACAGGGTGAAGCTTGCGGCAGTGGCCAGCAGGCGCCAGTAGTAGGCGTCGCGGTTTTTATCGGTTACGGGTTGCGTTGCCAGGTCCATACACGATTTTTCCAGGCATGTTGGCAGGTAGTCTGCTGGCCGAGCAGGGTACGCAAGAGATTCAGGGCATGGGGCCAGTGGGCGTTGGACAATGCTTGCGAGGTGCTGTTCAGCGACAGCTGCCACTGATTACCAGGTGTAATCAACAGGCCGACCGCGTAAGGGAATGGCACATCGTCGATCCAGTCCGAGTAGACAGCGGGCGGTTGCTCTTCAGTCACTATCAGCAGTACCGCGGGCGCTCCTTCTTCAAGCAGTGCCACCGCCTCTAGCATGCCGTGTTCAAGGCCATCGCCAGCCGCGGCGAGAGCGGTCATTTCGCTGGTTTCGCCACGCATGATCGACCACAGGCCGATAACCGCGTTGTGCACCGACAAGCTGAACTGAGTGGGCGACAACGGTTGGTCAGTCGCCAGATCGCTGAGAATTTCGAAGGTGCGCGGGGTTTCGCCATGGCGGGAAATAAAGACCAACGGTAGGTCCTGGCGACCTTCAGCCAAAGGCCAGCCGACGCTGAACGCCATCCGCGCCAGACGGCTAAGTCGCCGACGCTGCATGGCCGGCAGAAACGACACATCGGGGGCGGCATCGCTGCGCTCGAGCACGACCGGTTGTCGGCTCCAGGCCTGCCAATCATCCACGCTTTGAAGCCCAGGGGCCCATGCGCGCCATTGGGCGATGTTGAAGTTGATCACAGACATTCATCCCGCCCCTGCGGGCTTCCTTTTGACGCGGTGAGTCGCAAAAAACGCGGCAGACCTTACATGGCGCTAAACGCCGAGTGGCGCGCATTATCCCGGTGCGGCGGGCGTGTAGCAAATGCTGGTTACATTTTGCGCAATGAAATGTACCGGATGGTTCGCGAAAAAGCTGTCGTTTGGCCATTATCCACATTGCGGCGGACATGTCTGTCAGCCCTATCGGCTGTCGATGGACGAGTTGGCGGCTTTTTCCGTCGGATATTTACCAATGACTGTAGTCCCGATACCAGCGAGGTAGCTAAGCAGCGTCGTGGACTACTACACTCGGTCATTCTTTGATACACGGAGGTTTTGACATGCGGCGCGTGGTGTTCAATCAGAAAGGTGGCGTGGGCAAGTCAAGCATTGCCTGTAATCTGGCGGCGGTCAGCGCCAGCGAAGGCTATCGCACGCTGTTGGTGGATCTCGATGCTCAGGCCAACTCCACTCAATACCTGACAGGACTCACCGGTGATGATATCCCGATGGGGATCGCTGACTTCTTCAAGCAGACGCTGTCCTCCGGGCCGTTCTCGAAGAAAAACCAGGTCGATATCTACGAAACCCCGTTCGACAACCTTCACGTCGTCACCGCCACCGCTGAGCTGGCTGACTTGCAGCCCAAGCTTGAGGCCAAGCACAAGATCAACAAGCTGCGAAAATTGCTCGAGGAACTGGACGGCGATTACGACCGAATCTACCTCGATACGCCGCCAGCACTGAATTTCTATGCTGTCTCGGCCTTGATCGCCGCTGATCGTGTGCTGATTCCCTTCGATTGCGACAGTTTCTCGCGTCAGGCGCTGTATGGTCTGCTGGCGGAAATCGAAGAATTGAAGGAGGACCACAACGAAGGGCTAGAGGTTGAAGGCATTGTCGTCAACCAGTTCCAGGCCCGCGCCAGCCTGCCTCAGCAAATCCTCGATGAACTGATCGCCGAAGGGCTGCCGGTGTTGCCGGTGTACCTGGCCAGTTCGGTGCGCATGCGCGAATCCCATCAGGCCAACACGCCGCTGATCCATCTCGACCCGCGGCACAAACTGACCCAGCAGTTCGTCGATCTGCACAATCTGCTGGAGAATGCCTGAAGATCAAAAGATCGCAGCCTGCGGCAGCTCCTACATGGATTGGAGTACACCCTGTAGGAGCTGCCGAAGGCTGCGATCTTTTCAGGCTGTTGTCAGATCCCCTGACTGCGCAACCAGCTCATCAACTGCGCTAACGGGAAGGCTCCGCTCTGGCGAGCCACTTCCCGGCCGTTCTTGAACAGAATCAGGCTCGGGATCGAGCGAATCCCCAACTGCGCCGACAACTGCTGATTCGCCTCGCTGTCCAGTTTGGCCAACCGACACTTGCCCGCCAATTGCCCCGCAGCCTGCTCGAACACCGGCGCAAACGACTTGCACGGCCCGCACCAGTCCGCCCACACATCCACCAGCAACGGCAAGTCACCCTTGATCTGACTGGCGTAATCGCCTTGCTTCAATTCGAACGGCTTGTTCAGCAGGACGTCGGCCCTGCAGCGACCGCACTTTGGATGGTCGTTGAGGCGCTCGGCGGGGATGCGGTTCAGGCCGTTGCAGTGGGGACATGGGATGAGGAGTGGGTCGGTCATGATTGGGTTCCGGATGAGTAGGCAATCTATGGCACTGATCTGGAGTCGGAAATAATGTTTATCAAGGCAGAAGTTTGTAGGCAAAAACCTTCCCTGGTTAGAGACCCTACGAGTGCTGAAGATCGAAGCCTATGACCACGAGCGCCGGCCAGTACCAGTCTGAATGTTCAGTGTTGTTCAGTCTCACGACGAACAACTGATCTCCAGATGCTTACCCCATTCCGGCGGCCGCTCGGCGTAATTATCCATTCCAGGCTGCTCCTCGAACGGATTGCTCAGTACCGCGTGCAAACGACGAACTTCCGCATAGTCGCCACTTTCCGCCGCATCGATGGCTTTCTGCGCCAGGTAGTTACGCAGGATGTACAGCGGATTGACCGCATGCATGCGCTTGCGGCGCTGTTCCTGATCAATCACGCCTTCGCGAGCAACCCGGGCGATGTAGAGCGCGCCCCACGCATCGAAGCCCTTGATGTCGACGAAGTCATCGCGCAAACGGGCGACGGCCAGTTCGGGTGACTCATCGCCGAGGCGGCGGAAGAACAGGCTGTAATCGACGCCGCTGTTCTGCATCAGTTGCAGCAGGTGCTCCAGCAGTTTCTGGTCGTCGTCTTCGGCAGTGGTGAGACCGAGGCGGCGGCGCATCAGGTCCAGGTAGTGGGCCTGGAACAGTGGCAGGTACAGGCCGAGGGTTTCGCGCAGGGCTTCGACGCTGATGAACGGCGTCAGGGCTTGGGCGAGGGCGCTGAGGTTCCACTGGCCGATCGGCACCTGATTGCTGAAGGAGTAGCGGCCCTGATCATCGGAGTGGTTGCAGATGAAGTGGGCGTCGAAGTCGTCGAGGAAGGCGAACGGGCCGAAGTCGAAGGTGATGCCCAGGATCGACATGTTGTCGGTGTTCATCACACCGTGGCAGAACCCATAGGCCTGCCATTTGGCGATCAACTCGGCATTGCGCTCGACGATCTCGTGGAACATCGCCAGGTACGGTTCCGGCTGTTCCAGGCAATTCGGGAAATGCATGGCCAGTACATGGTCGCCAAGTTCTTTCTGCTGCTCGGGGCGCTTGGTGTAGTAGAAAAATTCGAAATGCCCGAAGCGCACATGGCTCGGTGACAGGCGCAGGACCATGGCCGCGCGTTCCTGTTTCTCGCGCCAGACCGGCGTGTCGGAGCCGATCACGCACAGCGCGCGAGTGGTGGGAATGTTCAGGGCATGCAGGGCTTCGGAGGCGAGAAATTCGCGGATCGACGAACGCAGCACCGCCCGTCCATCGCCCATGCGTGAGTAAGGCGTCTGACCGGCGCCCTTGAGGTGCAGGTCCCAATGCTCGCCGGCTTCGTTATAGACCTCGCCCAGCAACAGGCCGCGACCGTCGCCCAACTGCGGGTTGTAGGAACCGAACTGATGCCCGGAATAGACCATCGCCCGCGGCTCGGCCTCGGCCCAGAGCTTGTGGCCGCCAAACAGCTCGGCGAACACCGGCGTCTCGGTCACGGCCGGGTCCAGGTCCAGCAACGCCATGGCAGCGGGGCTGGCGACCACCAGTCGCGGAGCGGCGATGGGCTCGGGCAGCACATGGGTTGAGAACGCGTCGCCCAGGCGGGCGAAGCGATTGTCGAAGGTCAGTTCGTCGAGGGCTTTCAACGGCCATCTCCAGCAGAATGTCCGAGCATTCTGCTAGGGATAGAGCGGTTAGTCGAGTTTGACAGGCGGCGGCTCTCGGCGCGATTCGCCATCGGGCAGCGGCACGATGGTTTTGGTTTCCGGCTCGACCGGCACCATTTTGTATTCCTGGCCGTGAAGGTTCTTGAGATAGACCTCCATTTGCCGGAATGAGATGTTGATCTTCTGCTTCTTGAACTCGCGATTGATGAAGCGGTTGACCTCGTCGAGTACCGGGTTGCGGTCGCCGAGGTCGCGCACATGCATACGCAATTCGTGGTCGAGGGTGCTTTCGCCGAAGTTCAGGAAGTACACGTGGGGTTCCGGGTCCTTCAGCACGCGCGGGTTATCCCGGGCAGCCTTGAGCAGCAGCTCTTTCACCAGGTCCAGGTCCGAGCCGTAGTCGACACCGAGCTTGAGGGTCACCCGGGTGATGGTGTCGGTCAGGGACCAGTTGATCAACTGCCCGGTGATGAATGTCTTGTTCGGGACGATGATGTCCTTGCGGTCGAAATCGGTGATGGTGGTAGCGCGGATGCGGATCTTGCTCACCGTGCCCGACAGGTTGCCGATGGTGATAGTGTCGCCGATCCGCACCGGACGTTCGAACAGGATCATGATGCCGGAGATGAAGTTGGCGAAGATCTCCTGCATCCCGAAACCGAGACCGACCGACAGCGCCGCCACCAGCCATTGCAACTTGTCCCAGCTCACGCCGAGCGTGGACAAGGTCGAGACGAAACCGATACCAGCGATCACATAGGACAGCAGCGTTGTCGTGGCGTAGGCACTGCCCTGAGCCAGGTTCAGCTTCGACAGCACAAACACTTCCAGCAAACCGGGCAAGTTGCGCGCCAGTGCAAAGGTGATGCCGATAATGATCAGCGCCCCAAGCATGTCGCCGATGCTGATCGGCACCATGCTCATGTTGGCGCCGGTGCCGCTGGTGTATTCGTAGAGGGTGATGTTGTCCAGGTACGAGAACACTGAAATCAGGTCCGACCAGACCCAATACAGGGCCGCGATGAAACCACCGAGCAGGGCCAGACGGATCAGTCGCAGGGACTGTTCGTTGACCTTCTCGATGTCCAGGGTCGGCTCTTCGATCACCGCTTCGCCGTCGCCAGCCTCTTTCGCGGCCTGGCGTTTGGCCAGCGCGCGCTGATAGGCCAGGCGCCGTGCCGCAACACTGAGGCCGCGCACGAAGGTCGCTTCGATCACCAGCCAGAACATCAGCAGGTAAAGCGTGTTGATCAACCGGTCGCTGAGTTTCAGCGCGGTGTAGTAGTAGCCAAAGCACACAGCGACGAACAGCGCGATTGGCAGGGCGGTAAACAGAACCCCCACGGCCTTGCGGAACAGCGACGCGTTCTGGTGAGTCGGGCTGCTGATCAGCAGGCGGCTGAGCAACCAGGCCATCAAGGCATAGCAGGTCAACACCACCGGCATGCCGAGCACGTCATCGGCCAGTGCCGCCGGTTGCAGCTCAGCGACCGCCACCACCGCCACCAGGGCCATCACCACCAGGCCGAGTCGGCGTATCCAGCCTTGAAGGAATTCGACCTGAGGTTTTTCCCAACGGAAATGCAATTCGGCGACGCCGCCCGGCGCGAGGATGCGGTAGGCGGTGTAGAACACCAGCCAGGCCTGGGCCATTTGCAGCAGCGCCGCGCCCATATTGGCGTTCTGCCCGCGGGCGTCGATCTGCAACGCCAGGCCGCACAAGGCCAAACCCAGGGCGACGGGCATCGCCAGCAGGATGTTGATCAGAATCGCTTGCGGTGTGTGCCACTGGCTGTCGCGCTTGAAATGGCCGATGTCCAGGTGAACTTTGTTCAGGCGGGCGTAAAGGTTTTTGCGGCGCCACAGCAACGCGCCGATCAGAAAGGCCAGCGGCAAGAACAGCAGCGGCCGCTGCGTCAGGCCATCGGTCAATTCGCTCAGGCTCGAGGCCCACGGCAGTGTGGTGACCTGACGTTGCAGGCGTTCCGGCACGCCACGCATCCACTCAAAATCCAGGGGCTTGTTGCTGGGAATCCAGAACATTTGCTCGTCCAGCGTAGCCCTCAGACTTTGCGCGGTGCTGAGCAGTTGTTTCTGGTTGAGTTGCAGCGTGATGGATTCGTTGAGCACCGCGCTCAGCTCGCGATTCAAACGCTCCAGCAGGTCTGCGCGGGTGATGGCCAGTTCCAGCAGGCTCTTGCGCAGTTGTGGGGTGACTTGCTCGGGCGGTTGAGTCGCCAGCAGGTTATTGACGTAGGTTGTCGGGTTGCTGAGCAGTTCCCGTTGCTGGCTGACTTCGAACTGATACAGACGAATGTCGGCGATCTGGTCGGCCAGGTCGCGGTCGAGCTGGAGGTGCGGCAGGGCCTGTTTCTGTTTGTACAGGATCTTGGAGAGCAGCAGGCTGCCCTTGAGCACGTTGATCTGTTCGTCCAGCGCCGAGTCGCTCTGCGTCACACTGTCCAGTTGCTGTTTGGTCTGCAGGTTTTGTTGGGTGACTTCGTTGAGGCGGTCGGTGCTTTTGAGCAGGTAGTCGGAGAGCTTCAGGTTGGCCGCGCTTTCGGTGGCCAACAGGCTGCTGCCGCCGGCCTTCTGCGCTTCGATGGACTGCTGGGTGACCGTCTCTTGGGACTGGGCCAGGCGCTTCTGGTTGATCAGGGTTTGCAGCTCCTGGATCTCCTGATCCAGGCGATTGGTTTTTTCCGTGAGCAGGTCATGCTGGCTGTTGCCCAGATCCTGCAGCTGACTGTTACCGGCCAGTTCCTGTCGACGCAACGGGATCAGCGCATTCAGCGCCGTGAGCTCGGCGTTGAGCTGGTCGCGCTGTTCACCGCTCAACGTCTTGCCGTTGTCTTTGCCTATTTTAAGGATGTTATTGATTTGCTGAATGCGCGTCTGGCTGGCGGAAATTTCGGCCTGGGCACGCTCGGGACGGGTCTGGGCAGTAATCACCAGACTGTTGGCCTCGGCCAATGCTTTTTGCAGATCGCTTTGCTGTGTCGAGCGTTCGGTCAATAACTGCTCAAGCTGCTGAATGGTCTCTTTGGTGTAGCGTTGCGCCACCGGCACCACATTGCTGGCCTTCAGGCGAGTCAGTTCACGCTGGTTCTCGATGTTCTGCTTTGGCGCGCTAGCTAGCTGCTGTTTGAGAGCAACCAGCTTTTGCTCGTAATCACGCTTGTTGGTGAGGTGCGTCAACGTGCCTTGCAAAATGCTCTGCAGCGCTTTCTGATCGGCTTCCGGCAGTTTGCGGTCGGCGATCTTGTCCAGGCTCGCCTGCACGGCTGCGCTGGAGGGCGGTTCGGCGGCTTGCAGTGTGTTTATGGAAAGATTCAAGCCCAGCAGGGCCATGATGAAAAAAGTGCGCAGGGTTGACATAAAGACCGATCGAAAACTAGACGAAGAGTGGAGTTTAGAGGAACAAGCCGGGACCCGGGCGACTTCCTTCGGGGAATCTGACGCCTACCTTACCAATCTTGTTCCCTTCCATGACAGCAACCGTCCAAAGGGTGTTGTTCCATTCCACCTGGTCACCCACTACGGGTGCACCGCCCACTTTCTGGGCAATGAAGTGGCCCAAGGACATGTTTGGATCGATACCTTCGACTTTCAACCCGTACAGGGCAGCAACCGCGGCCAGCTGGGCGTCTCCTTCGAGTACGAAGTCGCCGAAGAAGCGCAAATCCAGCCCCCGTTGCGGGGCCTGACTGAAGAGTTTTCCGAGGGCCGGAAGGTTGTGTTCATGGCCGATTACGCAGAGCAAATCATTGACTTCGAGCACCGTACTACCCGACGGATGGAGCAGTTGTTGGCCACGAAACAGGGCAGCGATACGGGTGCCTTCGGGCATTTTCAGCTCGCGAAGAGGGGATCCAATGCACCATTTCTCAGCACCAAGGCGATACACGAACAGCTCCCACTCACTGGTGACATGCACTTCCAGCGCCGATCGGGAGATGGGCAAAGGTTCTGGCGGGACAGTCACTTTCAAGAGCTTGGCAACCCACGGCAGGCTCGTGCCTTGCACCAGCAGCGACACCAGCACGATAAAGAACGCCAGATTGAAGTAGAGCTGAGCATTGGGCAGCCCCGCCATCAGCGGGAACACCGCCAGAATGATCGGTACGGCACCGCGCAGGCCAACCCAGGAAATGAATGCCTTTTCGCGGCCGTGGAATGCCTTGAAGGGCAGCAGGCCGACCAGCACCGACAGTGGGCGGGCAAACAGAATCATCCACAGCGCCAGGCCCAGCGCCGGCAACGCGATCGGCAGCAGGTCATGGGGCGTAACCAACAGCCCCAGCACCAGGAACATGCCGATCTGGGCCAGCCAGGCCATGCCGTCGAGCATGTGCAAAATGCCGTGGCGACTGCGCACCGGACGGTTGCCGATCACCAGGCCACACAAGTACACCGCCAAAAAGCCGCTGCCGTGCAGGGCGTTGGTCAGGGCAAACACCACCAGGCCACCAGCAACCACCAGAATCGGATAAAGGCCGGTGGCCAGGTGGATACGGTTGACCAGTTGCAGCATCAGCCAGCCACCGCCGAGGCCAATCACACCGCCGATGCCGAACTCACGCACCAAATGCCCCAGCAGATTCCAGTGCAGGCCGGTCTCGCCGCTGGCGAGCATGTCGATCAGGGTCACGGTGAGGAACACCGCCATGGGGTCGTTGCTGCCGGATTCGATCTCCAGACTCGCGCTCACCCGTTCGTTCAGACCCTTGCCGCCCAGCAGCGAGAACACAGCCGCGGCATCGGTGGAGCCGACGATGGCGCCGATCAGCAGGCCCTGGATCATGTTCAAGTCGAACAGCCACGCCGCCGCCATTCCGGTCAGCCCGGTGGTGATCAACACCCCGACTGTGGCCAGCGACAGTGCTGGCCATAACGCCACACGGAAACTCGCCACCCGGGTGCGCAAGCCGCCGTCGAGCAGGATCACTGCCAGGGCGAGGTTGCCGACCAGATAAGCCGTTGGGTAGTTATCGAAAACAATGCCGGCGCCGTCGACACCGGCCGCCATGCCCACCGCGAGGATGATCACCAGAATCGGGATACCGAGGCGCGATGAAAGTGAGCTCACCAGAATGCTCGCACCTACCAGCAACGCGCCGATCAAGAACAGGCTGTTGATGGTCGTCGCATTCAAAGGCAGTACTCCAGAAAGCTAAAGGCGGGCACAAACTGACCATGCAGTCTGCGTGCCAGCGATTCTAACCTGTTGAAATGTGATGCTGTCAAAAAGCTTTTGCAGATCAAAAGATCGCAGCCTCGTTTCACTCGACAGCTCCTACAAAGAATCTGCGTAAACCTGTAGGCGCTGTCGAGTGAAACGAGGCTGCGATCTTTTCGGCAGTGATGCGATCTTCGTTTAGAGGCTAAACCGCCCAACCATGTTGTTCAGGTCCAGCGCCAGGCGCGACAGCTCGTTGCTGGCCGCGCTCGTCTGGTTGGCACCCGTGGCCGATTGCACCGACAGGTCACGAATGTTTACCAGATTGCGGTCCACTTCACGGGCAACCTGTGCCTGCTCTTCGGCCGCGCTGGCGATCACCAGGTTGCGCTCGTTGATTTCGACAATGGCGCTGTTGATGGTGTCCAGCGACATGCCTGCACCACGGGCGATATTCAAGGTCGACTCAGCGCGCTCGGTGCTGTTGCGCATCGAATCCACGGCGTGTTCGGTGCCGCTCTGGATGCTGCCGATCATGCGTTCGATTTCGCTGGTCGACTGCTGGGTGCGATGGGCCAGGGCACGCACTTCGTCGGCGACCACCGCGAAACCACGACCGGCTTCACCGGCACGGGCAGCTTCGATGGCTGCGTTCAACGCCAACAGATTGGTCTGGTCAGCCAGGCCGCGAATCACGTCCAGCACTTTGCCGATGTCTCGCGACTCGTTGGCCAGATCGCCGATCAGGGTGGCGGTACTCTGTACATCGGCACTCATGCGCTCGATGGCACTGACGGTTTCCTGCACCAGGTCACGACCGTCGCCCGCCGAAGTGGTGGCGTTTTTCGAGGCTTCGGAGGTGCTCACGGCGTTGCGAGCGACTTCTTCCACGGCGCTGGTCATTTCGTTGACAGCGGTGGCGGCCTGTTCGATTTCGTTGTTCTGTTGAGTCAAGCCGCGAGCGCTTTCGTCGGTGACGCTGTTGAGCTCTTCCGCGGCGGACGCCAGTTGCGTGGCCGAGCCGGAAATCCGTTGCAGGGTGTCGCGCAGCTTTTCCTGCATCTTCGCCATTGCGGCCAGCAGACGACCGGCTTCATCTTCACCGTCAACCGTGATCGGGCGTGTCAGGTTGCCTTCGGCGATTTGTTCGGCAGCGCTCAGGGCGTTGGCAATTGGCTTGGTGATGCTGTTGGTCAACAGCCAGGCGAACAGCACGGTCAGGCCGGTGGCGATAACCAGCATAGTCACCACAAGGTTGAAGGCCGACGAGTACTGATCGGCGGCTCGCTGGTTGGTGTCGGCGGTCTGCTGGGTGTTGATCTCCAGCAGGCGGTTGAGCACGGAGTTGACGGCTTCAGAGTTGGTCAGCAAATCGGTGTTGAGCAGTGTGCGCAATTCATCGACCTGATTGCTGCGCGACAGGCTCTTCATCCGGTCTTCGATCTGGCGGTACTGACCCAGCAACTGCACGTATTGATCATAGGCTGCACGTTCCTGCGGGCTGGCGATCAGTTTTTCGTAGACGGTTTGAGCCGCTCTGATCTGCTGATTGCGTGTGTCCAGCAGGTCTATGGTTTTCTGCTGGACGTCTGGCTCGCGGTTCACCAACAGGCGATAAGACAGGACGCGCAGGCGCAAGGTTAGCTGAGTGAACTCGTCGAGGCTTTTAATGCTCGGTACGCTGTTGGAGGTGATTTCCTGGGCGGCGCCGCGAATCTTGCTCATCTGGTTCAGCGCGAACACCCCCAGAACCAGCATCAAGCTGCCAATCAAGGCAAAACCGAGGAACGCCCGCGGTGCGATATTCATATTTCGTAAAGACATAGTGTTCACCGAAAAAAGCGCATCCGTGCGGGGCTGAGACTGCTGTATGGATGACTTATCGGTCATACGACTAAAGTCTTGAGGCGCTGCGCGCTTTTGTCGCAGAACGGCCGTGGCGACGAAGTGCAGGAACCAGATCCGCCATACACAGTCTTTAAAGCTCGCGAGGAAGGTCGCCCGCCAGGAAAATCAAGGCCTTGCGCCTGCATAACCCTGGCATCCGTGGTGACTTTTCTTTATCGTACGCGCCCTTTGAAAATGCCCGGAAAATCAAAATGTTGGAAGCATCCCTAAGCCAATTGGAACAACTGGTCAGCGACCTGGTGCAACAGAACCAGATCCTGCTCGGCACTAATCAATCGCTGAGTGCAGAACTGGCCCAGGTCAAGGATGAAAACGAAAGCCTGCAACTGAGCCTGATGGAACAGGAAGAGAAACAAGGCGCCACCGCCGCACGCATTCAGGCCTTGGTTGAGCGCGTCAACGCCGGCCCGGTCAGCGCATGAGTTACGGCGCCGCAGGGGTAAAAGTCGTCTCGATTCTGGGGGAGGACTATTCGATCAAGGCGCCGGCCGGGGAAGAGCAGACCCTGCTGGACGCCGCATTAATGTTGAAGGCCGCCTTGGCCGAGACCAAAAAGAAATACCCGACGCTGATCGGTGACCGCTTGCTGGTGCTCGCGGCGATGAATCTGTGCTCGCAGCAGATCGAAATGCAAAAGCGTCACCAGCAAGAACTCGACCGTTACCAAGAGCAAGTCAGCGCCACGGTTGAAGTGATCGCCAAGACAATCAATCAGGCCTGATCGGCTTTGCGCACAACCAAAGAATAAATTGTCGTTTGTGTTGTATACAATCGGCACGGCTGTTGCAGTGTTTCAGCCTCTTATTCTTTGGGGGTGCTCCATGCAGTTCTGGCGACGCAGTATTCAATGGCAGTTGATCCTGAGCATGGGCACCGCCCTGCTGGTCAGTATTCTGATCGTGGTTGGCGTTTATACCCTCGTGGTCAACCGCCTTGCCCAGCGTTATCTGGTCGAGCAGGCGCTGCCGTCGAGCATCGAGGCAATGCGCAACGACATCGAACGAATCCTCGTTCAACCCCTCACCGCCGCCAAGGACATCGCCAGTAACAGCATGGTGCGCGACTGGTTGGCCGCAGGTGAAAACAGTGCCCAGACCGATACATTCGTGAAGTATCTGGAAGGCATCCGCGCCGAGCACAAAGCCTTTACCGCGATTATTGTCGGCACCGCGTCCAACCATTACTTCACTGAAAAAGGCCTGGACCGGACCCTCAGTCGCTCCAATCCAAAAGACGCCTGGTTCTATGCTTTCCTCGACAGCAACCAGCCGCGCACCCTCAATATCGACAATGACACCGCCACCGGCGAATTGGCGCTGTTCATTGACTTCAAGGTCGAGCAGGCCGGCAAAGTCGTGGGCGTCGCTGGCCTCGGGCTGAGCATGAAAGAGCTGTCGGAGCTGATCCACAATTTCAACTTCGGTGAGCGTGGCAAGGTCTATCTCGTGCGTTCCGACGGTTTGATCCAGGTTCACCCCGAGGCGCAGTTCAGCGGCAAACGCATGCTGGTTGAACAGATCGGCGCCCCGGCGGCGCAAGCGCTCATGGGGCAGCTCTCGACCTCCACCGCGTCCGCCACCAGCAGTTTTGTCCGCGATGGCGAAGATTTTCTGGCCTTGAGCCTGCCGCTGCGTGATCTGGGTTGGACCCTGGTGGCCGAAGTGCCGCAGTCACAGATCTATGCCGAAGCCCGGCGAGCGATGTGGATGAGCAGCGGAATTGGCCTGGCTGTGGCGCTGGTTTGCCTGTTGCTGGTCGTGTTGCTGGCCCGTGGATTGGTGCGACCGATTCGACAGGTAACAACCGCGCTGGTAGCCATCGGTAGCGGTGGTGGAGATTTGACCCACAGGTTAGATTCCAGCCGCGCCGATGAACTGGGTGACCTCGCTCGCGGCTTCAATCGTTTCCTGGAAAGTCAGCGCGACATGATCGGCGAAGTCCTGGCCACCAGTGAGCGTTTGCGCACGGCGGTCGGCCAGGTGGCGCGGGTGGTGGACAACACGGCCGAACGTTCGGGTCGTCAGCAGGAAATGACCGACATGGTCGCCACCGCTGTCCACGAGATGGGCCTGACCGTGCAGGAAATCGCTCAGAACGCCGGCAACGCGGCCGTCGCTTCGCAAACCGCGCGGGATGAAGCACTGCAGGCGCGGGAAGTGGTGGGCGGATCGATCCGGCATATCGAAAACATGTCCGACGAGATCGGCATCGCCGCCGGTGCGGTGGGCGAATTGGCCCATCAGGTGGCGTCCATCGATCAGGTGTTGGCGGTGATTCGCGGGATCTCCGAGCAAACCAATTTGCTGGCGCTCAACGCTGCCATCGAAGCGGCGCGGGCCGGAGACATGGGGCGCGGCTTTGCGGTGGTGGCCGATGAAGTGCGAACGCTGGCGCGGCGGACTCAATCGTCAACCGACGAGATCCAGCAGATGATCGGCAGCCTCAAGCAGGGCGCGGAGAATGCGGTGTCTTCCATGCACGCCGGGCAAGCGGCGACCGGCACCGGCGTTGAGTCGAGTCAGCGCACCGGGGCGTCGTTGACGGCGATCACCGGGCAGGTCGAACGGATCAGCGACATGAACCATCAGGTGGCAACGGCGACGGAAGAGCAGTCGGCGGTGACGGAAGAGATCAACCGCAATGTGCAGGGGATTTCTGACTTGGCGCGGGCTACGGCGGGGGAAGTCAGGGCTTGTCGGGAAGACTGTCAGACGTTGCAGCGGTTGGCCGATGATCTGGCGCGGCAGATGGGTGGGTTCAAGCTGAGCTGAAAAATGCGACGGCAGAACTGACGCTATCGCGAGCAGGCTCGCTCCCACATGGGAACATTGGTGTTCACAAGTAATGTGTTCACCGCAGAACTACTGTGGGAGCGAGCCTGCTCGCGATTGGTTCTCAGCTGCGCCAAAGATTCCGGATCAGAACCACTCATCCCGCATCGTCAGGCACACATCATCCCGCGCCTCGAGAATCGCCAGTTCATGGTGGCAACCCGGCACTTCCCACGTCAGGAAATAGCGCGCCGCCTGCAGCTTGCCTTTATAGAAGCTCACATCCGCCGCGTTCCCTTTGGCCAACCCTTCCTCCGCACGAATCGCCTGTTCCAGCCAACGCCAACCGATCACCGTGTGCCCGAACACTTTCAGATACAGCGCCGAGTTTGCCAGACTGCTATTGACCTTGCCCTGAGCCAGATCGGTCAGCAGGCCAATGGTCACGGCTTGCAGGCGTGCCACCAGTTTCTCCAGCGGCTCACGCAGCGGCGTCAGCGATTCATATGTTTGTGCGCGCCCGGCGGTGTCGGCGATCAGGCGGATCAATTGCTTGAGCCCCGCGCCCCCGTTCTGCGCCAATTTTCGCCCCAGCAAGTCCAGCGACTGAATGCCGTGAGTCCCTTCGTGAATCGGGTTCAGTCGGTTGTCGCGGTAGTACTGCTCCACCGGGTATTCGCGGGTGTAACCGTGGCCGCCGAGAATCTGGATCGCCAGTTCATTGGCCTTCAAGCAAAACTCCGACGGCCAGGATTTGACGATCGGCGTCAGTAAATCCAAGAGCTCGTGGGCCTGCTGGCGTTCGGCTTCGCTCTCAAGCGTCGTGGTGTCGTCAAACAGCCGCGCTGCGTACAACCCGAGGTCGAACGCGCCTTCGACGTAGGATTTTTGCGTCAGCAGCATACGTCTGACATCGGCATGCTGAATGATCGCCACCGGTGCGGTGCTCGGATCCTTGCTATCGGGTACCCGACCTTGCGGACGCTCGCGGGCGTATTCCAGGGAATACAGGTAACCGGCATAACCCAGCATCACCGCGCCCATGCCGACGCCAATCCGCGCCTCGTTCATCATTTGGAACATGTAGCTCAAACCGTGGTGCGGCTTGCCTACTAAATAGCCGACACACTCGCCGTTGTCGCCGAAGTTCAGCGCGGTGGACGTAGTGCCGCGCCAGCCCATCTTGTGGAACAACCCGGCCAGCAACACGTCGTTGCGCTGGCCGAGGCTGCCGTCATCATTGACCAAAAACTTGGGCACGATAAACAGTGAAATGCCCTTCACCCCGGCCGGTGCATCCGGCAGCTTGGCCAACACCATATGCACGATGTTTTCCGACAGCGGGTGATCGCCGCCGGAGATGAAGATCTTGTTGCCCTTGAGTCGATACGTGCCGTCGGACGCAGGCTCCGCGCGTGTACGAATATCCGACAGCGACGAGCCGGCATGTGGCTCGGTCAGGGCCATGGTGCCAAAGAAACGGCCGTCGATCATCGGTTGCAGGAAGCGCTGCTTCTGTTCATCGGTGCCGAAGCTTTCAATCAGGTTCGCCGCGCCCATGGTGAGAAACGGGTAAGAGGTCGACGCCGCGTTGGCAGACTGAAAGTGCGCAAAGCAAGCTTGCGACAGCAGCGTAGGAAGTTGCATGCCGCCGGCATCGAAACTGCGCGCGGCGTTGAGGAAACCGGCTTCAAGGAAGGCATCCACCGCCGGTTTCACTTCCGGAATCAGAATCGCCTGACCGTCCTCATAGCGCGGTTCGTTCTCGTCACCCTTGCGGTTGTGCGGGGCGAAGAATTTCTCGGCGATGTTGCGGGCGGTGCCGATGGCCGCATCGAAGGTCTCGCGGTTGTGCTCGGCGAACCGCTCACGCTGGGTCAGGCCCTCGGCATCAAGGACTTCATACAGCTCGAAAGCCAGATTGCGGGAACTGAGCAACGTCTCGGACATGGCGGCCTACCTTTTTTTGGAATGGACCAAGTCTAGGCGTGGGGAGTGCGGGCTGAAAGGATGATTGATGTGGGTGATGGAGAAGCAAAAGATCGCAGCCTTCGGCAGCTCCTACAGAGAAACACGATCCCCTGTAGGAGCTGCCGAAGGCTGCGATCTTTTGATCTTGCTTCTAAAACACCGGGCACCCATTGCAGGTGCCCGGTCTTATTGCGGTTTAACCGATCGTCATCAAACTGGCATTACCACCCGCCGCCGCGGTGTTGACGCTCAACGCACGCTCGATCACCAGACGCTCCAACGCAATGTTGGTTTCGCCCTGCGACAAACCATGAACCCCAACAATCGCGCCGGCACGCTTGGCCACTTGCTGGCAGACCGCACGCAACTGATCGGAATGGCCATGATGCAGAACCGCATCAATCACCACTTCGTCCTTGGTCCAGTCGGCAACCCGCTTGATCCGCGCCTGGATTTCTTTCGGCAGGCGTGCGAACAGGGCCTTGCCCGGTTCAGCGTCCGGCCACACCGCCGAACCGCCCACGGCCAATACCGCCGCCAGTTGGGTCAGCAAATCGCCTTCGACTTCCGCCAGGCACAGCACGTGTTCGCGCGGCAGGATAGCGTAGCTGTTGCGCTCGCCGGTCGGGCCAGCCAGTACACGGGTGATCCCGCTTTGCGATTGCGCCGCGAACTGTACGCACAGGGTGCTCAAGTCAGCGAATTTGTTGCTGTCGGCCCAGCCTTTCAGCGCGGTCAGTGGTTTGCTCATGGCATCACGCAGGCGGGCGTCCGGTGCAGCGATTGCATCGCCGCGAGCGAAGGATTGTTCGATCGCATCGGTAGGACGTGTCGACAGCAAGCGGTACAGGTACAGCGGACCACCGGCTTTCGGGCCAGTACCCGACAGGCCTTCACCGCCGAACGGTTGCACGCCGACCACGGCACCGACAATGTTGCGGTTCACGTAGACGTTACCCGCGTTGACGTTGTCGATCACCTTGGCGATGGTCTCGTCGATGCGAGTGTGTACGCCCAGGGTCAGGCCGTAGCCGGAAGCATTGATCTGGCCGATCAGTTGATCGATCTCTTTGCGCTTGTAGCGAACAACGTGCAGCACCGGGCCGAAGATCTCCCGTTGCAGTTCGTCGAAGCTTTCCAGTTCGATCAGGGTCGGCATCACGAAAGTGCCGCGTTTGACTTCTTCGCTGTTGGCGATGGCGACCTGGTACACGTTGCGACCTTTGTCGCGCATGGCTTGGATGTGCTTCTCGATGCCGGCCTTGGCTTCGGCGTCGATCACCGGGCCGATGTCCACGGACAGGCGCTCAGGGTTGCCGAGACGGCATTCAGCCATGGCGCCCTTGAGCATTTCGATGACACGGTCAGCGGAATCTTCCTGCAGGCACAATACCCGCAGCGCCGAGCAACGCTGACCAGCACTGTCAAATGCCGACGACACCACGTCGATCACAACCTGTTCGGTCAGTGCCGAGGAGTCGACGATCATCGCGTTCTGACCGCCAGTTTCGGCGATCAGTGGAATCGGACGACCCTGAGCATCCAGACGACCGGCGATGTTGCGTTGCAGCAAGCGAGCGACTTCGGTGGAGCCGGTGAACATCACGCCTTTGACTCGATCGTCGCCGACCAGACCGGCGCCAACGGTTTCGCCACGGCCCGGCAGCAGTTGCAGCACGCCTTCCGGAATCCCGGCTTCAAGCAGCAAACGCACGGCTTGAGCAGCCACCAGCGGGGTTTGTTCCGCAGGTTTGGCCAGTACCGGGTTGCCTGCAGCCAGGGCAGCAGCGACTTGACCACTGAAGATTGCCAGCGGGAAGTTCCACGGGCTGATGCAGACCACTGGACCCAATGGGCGGTGGGCATCGTTGGTGAAATCATTGCGCGCCTGCACCGCGTAATAACGCAGGAAGTCCACGGCTTCACGCACTTCGGCGATGGCATTGGCGAAGGTCTTGCCAGCTTCGCGAGCCAACAGGCCCATCAACGGCTGGATCTCGCCTTCCATCAAATCGGCGGCACGTTCCAGAATCGCGGCGCGTTCGGCCGGCGGGGTCGCCTGCCAGATCGGTGCAGCTTTCAGGGCGCACTGGATCGCGTTATCGACGTCTTCGACGGTGGCTTCCTGCACATGACCAACCACATCACGCAGATCGGACGGGTTCAGGACCGGCGCAGGGGTTTCAGTGCTGGACGCGCAACCGAGCATCGGTGCCGCTTTCCAGTTGTTGTGAGCGGTGGCCAGCAGGGCACACGACAGGGACGCCAGACGATGTTCGTTGGCCATGTCGATGCCGCTGGAGTTGGCGCGCTCGGCACCATAAAGATCACGCGGCAGCGGGATACGCGGGTGCGGCAGGCCGAAGCCGCCTTCCAGCGTCGCCATCTGCTCGATGCTGGCCACTGGATCGGCCACCAGCTCCTGAATCGAAATAGACTGGTCGGCGATGCGGTTCACGAACGAAGTGTTCGCGCCGTTCTCCAGCAGACGACGCACCAGGTACGCCAGCAGTGTTTCGTGCGTGCCAACCGGTGCGTACACGCGGCACGGACGGTTCAGCTTGCCTTCGGAAACTTTGCCTACAACCTGTTCGTACAGTGGTTCGCCCATGCCGTGCAGGCACTGGAACTCGTACTGGCCGGGGTAATAGTTCTGACCAGCGATGTGGTAGATGGCCGACAAGGTGTGGGCGTTGTGCGTGGCGAACTGCGGATATATGACTTCCGGTACCGACAGCAACTTGCGGGCGCAGGCGATGTAGGAAACGTCGGTGTACACCTTGCGGGTGTAGACCGGATAGCCTTCCAGGCCTTCGACCTGGGCGCGCTTGATTTCGCTGTCCCAATACGCGCCTTTCACCAAACGGATCATCAGGCGATGACGGCTGCGGCGAGCCAGGTCGATCACGTAGTCGATCACATACGGGCAACGCTTCTGGTAAGCCTGGATCACGAAACCGATGCCGTTCCAGCCGGTCAGTTGCGGCTCGAAGCACAGGCGCTCCAGCAGATCCAGCGACAGCTCGAGGCGGTCGGCTTCTTCGGCGTCGATGTTCAGGCCGATGTCGTATTGCTTGGCCAGCAGGGTCAGCGACAGCAGGCGCGGGTACAGCTCTTCCATCACGCGCTCGTACTGCGCGCGGCTGTAACGCGGGTGCAAGGCGGACAGCTTGATCGAAATGCCCGGGCCTTCATAAATCCCACGACCGTGAGAGGCTTTGCCGATCGAGTGGATGGCTTGTTCGTACGAGGCCAGGTACTTCTGGGCGTCGTGCTCGGTGAGTGCGGCTTCACCCAGCATGTCGTAGGAATAGCGGAAGCCCTTGGCTTCGAACTTGCTGGCGTTGGCCAGGGCTTCGGCGATGGTTTCGCCGGTGACGAACTGCTCGCCCATCAGACGCATGGCCATGTCGACGCCCTTGCGGATCATCGGCTCGCCGCTCTTGCCGATGATGCGGCTCAGCGACGAAGTCAAACCAGCCTCGTTGTGCGTGGCGACCAGTTTGCCGGTCAGCAGCAAGCCCCAAGTGGCGGCGTTGACGAACAGCGACGGGCTGTTGCCCAAGTGCGGCTGCCAGTTGCCGGTGCTGATTTTGTCGCGGATCAGGGCGTCACGGGTGCCTTTGTCCGGGATCCGCAGCAGCGCTTCGGCGAGGCACATCAGCGCCACGCCTTCCTGGGACGACAGGGAAAATTCCTGCAACAAGCCCTGAACAATCCCGGCACGGCCGCCGGCGCTTTTCTGATTGCGCAGTTTCTCGGCAATCGAGGCGGCGAGCTTGTTGGTGGCTTCGGCCATCGGGGCCGGCAAGCGAGCCTGCTCGATCAGCATCGGCACCACTTCAGGTTCCGGGCGACGGTAGGCGGCAGTGATAGAAGCGCGCAGCACCGATTGCGGCAGGATGCTTTCAGCGAATTCCAGGAAGCACTGATGTGCGTGATCAACGTGGATCTCGCCGGCTTCGTCAACTTCCTTGCCGTTCAAACCGTTCAGCTCGGATAGGGTTGCACCACCCTCGAGTTTTTCCAGGTAATTGAAAATTGCCTGCTTGATCAGCCAGTGCGGCGTGCGATCAATCGAGGTCGCGGCGGCCTTGAGGCGTTCGCGGGTCGGGTCGTCAAGTTTGACCCCAAGAGTGGTGGTAGCCATATTTTTATCCTCATGTTTGCCACGACCGCGTGGCATCAGCTGGCGGCAAGATTAGCTGTGCGTCGGCCGAGGTGCAACCGGGTGCAACCCTTTTTTGTCGGAATAATAAGCAGCTCGTCAGGAAATTAATTCTGGTACATCCCTCCCGCGCCTGCTTGGTGCTTTTACTTCTAGTGCAACCCGAAAAACGCCCTGAAAAGGAGCAAAAACCGACTCTTTTCAAGAAAATCCGACTAGGTGCAACTTATTCGCACGAAACTGGTTGCACCTTATTTGCTTTGTTGAATAGCATTCGCGGCCAAGGTGCAACCGGTCAAAAAGATCGGTGTGCCGGCTGATGGCTTTCCTGGGGAAACATCAGTCATAAATGCGCGGTATCCGGAATCGTCTGTCAAACGTCGTCGTTTGCGAGCGGTTCACCAGCCGCCGTTACATAAAAACAATGCCAGGGCGTAACTCAATGAGCGTAAGCAATCCAACCCTGATCACGTTCGTGATCTACATCGCAGCAATGGTTCTGATCGGCTTCATGGCCTATCGCTCCACCAACAACCTTTCTGACTACATTCTGGGCGGTCGTAGCCTGGGCAGCGTCGTAACCGCGCTTTCTGCTGGTGCTTCCGACATGAGCGGCTGGTTGTTGATGGGCCTGCCAGGCGCTATCTACATGTCCGGTCTTTCCGAAAGCTGGATCGCCATCGGTCTGATCATCGGTGCTTACCTGAACTGGCTGTTCGTCGCCGGCCGTCTGCGCGTGCAGACCGAGCACAACGGCGATGCACTGACTCTGCCGGATTACTTCTCCAGCCGTTTTGAAGATAAAAGCGGCCTGCTGCGGATTATCTCCGCGGTCGTGATCCTGGTGTTCTTCACCATCTACTGCGCTTCCGGCATTGTGGCCGGTGCCCGTCTTTTCGAAAGCACCTTCGGCATGTCCTACGAGACAGCGCTGTGGGCCGGTGCTGCGGCGACGATTGCCTACACCTTCGTCGGTGGTTTCCTGGCAGTGAGCTGGACAGACACCGTACAAGCTACGCTGATGATCTTCGCCCTGCTGCTGACGCCGATCATCGTGCTGCTGGCTACCGGCGGCGTCGACACCACGTTCCTGGCCATCGAAGCGCAAGACGCCAGCAACTTCGACATGCTGAAAAACACCACCTTCATCGGCATCATCTCGCTGATGGGTTGGGGCCTGGGCTACTTCGGCCAGCCGCACATCCTCGCGCGTTTCATGGCGGCGGATTCGGTCAAGTCGATCGCCAACGCTCGCCGTATCTCCATGACCTGGATGATCCTGTGCCTGGGCGGCACCGTCGCGGTAGGTTTCTTCGGTATCGCTTACTTCTCGGCGCACCCTGAAGTGGCCGGTCCTGTGACCGAAAACCACGAACGCGTGTTCATCGAACTGGCCAAAATCCTGTTCAACCCATGGATCGCCGGTATCTTGCTGTCGGCCATTCTGGCTGCCGTCATGAGTACCCTGAGCTGCCAATTGCTGGTGTGCTCGAGCGCCCTGACCGAAGACTTCTACAAAACCTTCCTGCGTAAAACCGCTTCCCAGATGGAACTGGTCTGGGTTGGTCGCGCCATGGTTTTGCTGGTTGCCCTGATTGCTATCGCATTGGCCGCTAACCCGGAAAACCGTGTATTGGGTCTGGTCAGCTACGCCTGGGCCGGTTTCGGCGCTGCGTTCGGTCCGGTTGTCCTGATCTCCGTGATCTGGAAAGACATGACCCGTAACGGCGCACTGGCCGGCATCCTGGTCGGCGCGATTACCGTGATCGTCTGGAAACACTTCGAACTGCTGGGTCTGTACGAAATCATCCCTGGTTTCATCTTCGCCAGTCTGGCGATCTACTTTGTCAGCAAAATGGGCGCACCGTCCGCCGGCATGCTTCAGCGCTTTGCCGCGGCCGAGAAGGATTTCCGCCTGAACCAGTGATGGGGATGAGCTGATGCTCTGATCTTTCGCTGAACATGAAAACGGCCCGCTTCCTTTTGGAGGCGGGCCGTTTTTTTGGTTTGGGGGAAGGTTTGGTGTCAGTGCTGACGCCTTCGCGGGCAAGCCTCGCTCCTACAGTGATTCGCCGCAAAACTGTAGGAGCGAGGCTTGCCCGCGAAGAGGCCATCCCCTGCAACACACTAATTTTGCAGGGAATGTCTGTAGCCAAACATCCCGATTTTTGAAGGAAAAATCCCTAAAAAAGCAGGATAAATCTGATTTCCTTGTCCCTCCGTCAACACCCCTTGTCGCTCATGCAGAATCGCCCGCCTTCATTCTGCAGAGACACATCGGATGTTCGCGCCTGCCAATCAACCGCGTTTCACGTTGACCCTCGACGGTGTCCAGAATGAGCTCAAGGTACTTGAGTTCACGGGCAAGGAAGCCATCAGCCAACCCTACCGTTTTGACCTGGAGCTGGTCAGTGAACGCCCGGATCTGGAACTCGAAAGCCTGCTGCACCGTCAGGCGTTTCTGAGTTTTGATGCACAAGGTTCCGGTATTCACGGTCAGATTTTTCGCGTCGGCCAGAGCGATTCCGGCAAACGTCTGACGGGCTACCAAATCAGTCTCGTACCGCGTCTGGCGTACCTCGCTCGGCGCATCAATCAGCGAATCTTCCAGCATAAAAGCGTGCCGGCGATCGTCACGCAAATCCTCAAGGACCACGGCATCCAGCGCGATGCCTACGAGTTCCAGCTCGGCAGCGACTACCCCGAGCGTGAGTACTGCGTGCAATACGCCGAAAGCGATCTGGCCTTCATCCAGCGCTTATGTGCAGAAGTCGGCATTCATTACCACTTCCAGCACAGCCCCGACGGGCATCTGTTGGTGTTCGGCGATGACCAGACGGTTTTCCCTCGCCTGCCCGAACCGACGCTGTACCTGCCGGGCAGCGGGATGGCGGCGGATGCGCCGGCGATCAAGCGTTTCAACGTGCGGCTGGAAACCCGGACTACAGCGGTCACTCGCCGGGACTACGATTTCCATAAACCGCGTTTGCAACTCGAAAGTCGCCTAGACAGTGAACAGCGACCGGTGCTCGAGGACTACCACTTCCCCGGCCAATTCACCGATCGCGAACACGGCAAACATCTGGCGCAGCGCGCCCTGGAGCGCCACGGTGCGGACTACCGTCAGGCCGAAGGTCGCGGCGACGAATCTGCTTTGGTCAGTGGGCATTTCCTACACCTCGCCGAACACCCGCGTCAGACGTGGAATGACCTGTGGTTGATCACCGAAATTGAACACCGTGGCCGGCAGCCGCAGGTGCTGGAAGAGTCGGCCACCAGCGACAGCCCGGATGATTTCCAAGGCTATCGCAATACCTTTCTGGCGACGCCGTGGGACGTTTTCTTTCGCCCGCCACTGGGGCCAGAAAAGCCACGCATGCTTGGCTATCAGCCTGCCGTGGTCACCGGCCCGACCGATAGCGAAATCCATTGCGACGAGTACGGTCGGGTCAAGGTTCAACTCGCTTGGGACCGTGACGGTCAGCTCAACGAGCATTCCAGTTGCTGGCTGCGTGTCGCCACTGGCTGGGCGCATGACCGCTACGGCAGCGTGATGATTCCACGTGTCGGCATGGAAGTGCTGGTGGGATTCGTCGACGCCGACGCAGACAAACCGCTGGTGATGGGTTGCCTGCCCAACGCGGCCACCCCGGTGCCACTCGATCTGCCGGCGGACAAGACCCGCAGCATTTTCCGCAGCCAGAGCAGTCCCGGTGGCGGCGGTTACAACGAATTGCGCATCGAAGATCGCAAAGGCGCCGAGGAAATCTACCTGCGCGCCCAGCGAAACTGGACCCAGCATGTACTGAACGACCAACAGGTGCAGGTCGATAACGCCCGCAGCATCGTCGTCACCGGCACCGCCCGCCATGAATTGAAGGCTGACGAAAAACGCATCACCCACGGTCAGCGTCAGACCGAAGTGCGGCTGGACGATCACTTGGTGGTGGCCGGCGACCGGCACATTCGCGTGACCAGTCAGGCCCTCAACGCCAGTCAGCAATTTCACGTCAGCGCCGGCCAGCAAGTGGTCATCGATGGCGGCGCGAGCGCAACCATTCAAGCAGGCGGGCAGTGGATCAACATCGGCCCCGGCGGGATTTTCAGCAGCGTACCGATCCAGGTCGGTGGCGCACCGATGGCGGCCATGGCGGCGGCGCCGAGTTTGCCGGATGTTCCGTTGAAACTCGCAGCCGCCCCGGCGGCGCTGCTCAGTGCCGCGCAAATACTCAGCCTGCAAAGCGACGCGCCATTCTGCGAAGAGTGCGAGCGTTGCAAGGGCGGTGTTTGTGCCGCCTGATGCCTTGTCACCCCACGCCTGGCTGGAGCGCCAGCCGCTGCAACCGTCGGAGCAACTGTTCGCGATTTTCAGCAGTGCCAGTGCTGCTGAACCCTTCAAAGCCTGGCAACGCTCGATCACGGCTCAAGCGCCGAGCCCGATCTGGGCAGACACCGCGTATGCCGAGTGGGAAACGGTGATGCCCTATGTCGGAATCGTCGCTGCTGGTAGTGAGTTTTTGGAGTGGGTCGCTACGACCGAGTCCCGCGATTGGGGGTGGTTGGCGGTTTCTTCTGCCTCTCAAGAGGTACTGGCTGAGCATTTGCGCAGCCTTACGCAAGTCCTGATGCCCAACGGCAATGCGGTGTTTTTTCGTTTCTGGGATGGGCGTTATTTGTTGTCGATTCTTCAGTCTGTCGACGTTAGCACCACGCAGTTAATGCCTGTCATCGACCGTTGTTTGATCAATGGGCAACCGCTCGTTATCGGTGGCAGTGCATTGAAAACCGCTAGGGATTCTCCGTGGTGGGAGGTTTCTGAATCACTGCTCAAACACCTCGCCACTGAGTCCGCCACAACACACATCAACAACTTGATGAAGTGGTTGAGCGAGGACCGCCCAGACCTTTACGAAGCGTTTTCCGAAAGTGTGTTGCGGCACAAAGTCGCGAGCTTTCTTGAGATGCCAGACCTGCCTCAAGCACCGAAATCAGCCTTGGTGGATTACCTGATATCGGAGCTGGACTGATGGATCAGATCGTACGGATCGAGCAGGAGCTCGACGGATTCAAAGACACCTTGAGTTTGTATCGGCAGCAACTTGGCAGCTTCTTGAGCCGGAATGCGGACAGGGTCAGCCGAGCTACGGATATGCCGTCGCTGATGGACATGGAGCGGAAGATCAAGCTGGGAAATACCAGCAAGTCGGTCAGTAGTCGCGACGATGATTTTCTCTCCAGCGTTGCGCAGTGTCCGAACAGCGGAATGCTGGAAATCGAGAGCAAGTTTGAATCGGTTTATGACATTCCGTTGGGGAATATTCAGGTCGATGTGATTGCAATGGATGGCGGTAAGTCGACGCCTGTGACGCTCGATGAAAACGGTAAAGGACAGTTCGAAGGTATACCAGGAAAGTTCTATCGCGTTCATGTTCAAAGTGAAGTTACCCCGACTCAAATCGATGATCTTTTCTCCTCCTACGATGGCCTGACCACAGAGCTGGAGGGCTGGCTGCGCAAGGAGTGGGAAGGGTTCAAACCGCAATGGTCGCAGCAATCGACATCGGCATCGTTAGCGGCAGTGGGCAATGGAGTGCTCGCAGGAAGTTGGGCTGCGATTCAGGCTGTTTGGGATGGCATTGGTGAACTCACCGACATCCTGAAAGACCCCGACGCCTTTGCCGAAAAGCTCGGTGAAAGTGCCGCCCAACTCGCCAATCTGGCCGTCACTGCTCCAGACAAAATGGAAAAGGCCATGTTGCTGGCCAGCGACGAGGCAGCACTGTGTTTGCTGGTACGCACCGCAGTGTTATGGCTCGAAGCATTGCCACCTTCGCAACTTGCCGGGTCCTCGGCCGAAGCCATTTCCAAGGTCGTGGTCGGCTTGGTCATCGACTTGTTAATTGGCTTGGTGCTGAGTGTCGTTGGGGTAGGCATTGCCTGGCTGACGGTGCGTCTGGCCAAGTACAGCGCGCAGATTTTTCAGGCAGTGATGGGCTTCGTGAAGTCGATGGTCGCGATCATCAACAACTTCATGGAGTACGTCGACCGCTATAAAAAAGTCGCCGCGCGCGGTGTTGCAGCGGGACTGAAAAAGGGTCGCATGCAATTGCGCTGGAATGGCCGCAAGAACACCACACTGAAAAAAGACGAACACCACGACGACGCCCCGGATCAGGCGAAAAACCCCAACGGCGACAGTGCCGACTCTGCCGATAAAACCGCCACCAACAAATGCCCGGTGTCGATGGTCACCGGCGAAGAATTGCTGACCCTCACCGACGGTGTGCTGGACGGGATTCTGCCGTTCGACTTCACCCGGCTCTACCGCACCAGCGCCGCCGAGATCGACTGTGGCCTCGGTTTTGGCTGGAGCCATTCGCTCGCCCATCGACTGGAAATCGAGGGTGATCAGGTCATCTGGATCGACCACGAAAACCGGCGCACCACGTTCCCTATCCCGTCCGCTGAACGCCCGGCGATCCACAACAGCCTGTCGCGGGCGGCGATTTATCTGGGCGATGATCCCGAGGAACTGATCCTCGCCCAGGCCGGCAACGACGCACGTTTCTACCACTTTCATAACGGTCGGCTGACGGCGATCAGCGACGCGTACGCCAACCGCCTGCGCATCACCCGCGACCGCCAGGAGCGCATCCAGCGCCTCGACAACGGCGCCGGCCGTGCCTTGCTGCTGCGCTATGACCGGGCTCATCTGATCGCCGTCGACTATCAGGTTTTTGTTCCAGCGCAGACCCTCGCCGAGGCCTGGCACACCGAACAAACGCTGGTCAGTTATCGCTACGACGAATGCGCTCAACTGATCGAAGCGAGCAACGCCGCCGGGGAAAGCGAGCGTTACGACTACGACGACCGGCACGTGATTCTGCAGCGGCAGCTGGCCGGAGGCGCGAGTTTCTTCTGGGCGTGGGAACGCTCCGGCAAGGCGGCACGCTGCGTCCGGCACTGGGCGTCGTTTGCGCAGATGGATGCGTGCTATGTCTGGGACGACCAGGGCAGCGTGACCGTCCACAACCTCGATGGCAGCCAAGAGGTTTACCTTCATGACGGCCGCGCGCGGCTGGTGCGCAAGGTCGGGCTGGATGGCGGTGAACAGCTCAAGGCCTATGACGACAACGGCCGCTTGGTGGCTGAGCAGGATCCGCTGGGCGCCGTCACCGAATACCGCTACGACGAAGTCGGACGGCTGGTGGCGATGATTCCGCCGGAGGACGAACCAACGGCCTACGAGTATCGCAACGGTTTCCTGCATGCACGCTATCGCGGCAAAGCGGTGTGGACCTATCGGCGCAATGCGCAGGGGGATGTCACCGAAGCCACCGACCCGGATGGCCAGGTCACCCATTATCACTACGACCCTCAGGGGCGTTTGCTGTCGATCCGTTACCCGGACACCAGCCGCCATGTGTTCGTCTGGAATGCTTTGGGGCAGTTGCTCGAAGAGAACTTGCCGGACGGTGGTCAGCGGCGCTTTTCCTACGACGCGTTGGGGCGGCAGATTACCCGTCAGGACGAACACGGTGCCGTCACCCAGTACCAGTGGGATGCCATCGGCCGACTGCTCCAGACGATTTTGCCTACCGGCGCCAGCCGCGCCTTCAGTTACAACGCCTACGGCAAGATCACCGCCGAACGCGATGAACTGGGCCGCATCACCCGCTACGAATACGCCGACGACCTGCACCTGGTCAGTCGCCGCATCAACCCCGATGGCACCCAGCTCCAGTATCGCTACGACAACGCGCAGCTGCTGCTGACGGAAATCGAAAACGAATCCGGTGAAAAATATCAGCTGGACTACACGCCCAATGGATTGATCCGACAGGAAACCGGTTTCGACGGCCGCCGCACCGCTTATAGCTACGACCTCAACGGACACCTGCTGGAGAAAATCGAATTCGGCGATGACGGCTCGCAGCTAGTAACGGCTTATGCGCGGGACTCAGCCGGACGGTTGCTGACCAAGACCCTGCCCGACGGCATCCAGGTCGTGTACCGCTACGACTCGTTGGGCCGACTGACCAGCGTCGACGATGGCCACGATCATCCGCTGGAATTCGAGTACGACCAGCAGGACCGCCTGATCACCGAACACCAGGGTTGGGGCACCCTGCGCTATGGCTACGACGCCTGCGGCCAGCTCAACCGCCTGCGCCTGCCGGACAACAGCAAACTCGACTACCTCCACGCCAAGGGCGGCGCGCTGACGGCCATCGACCTCAACGGCGCACGGCTCACCAGTCACACGTACAAATCCGGCCGCGAACAAAACCGCCAACAGGGTCTGCTGCTCAGCGAATACGTCTACGACGACCAGGGCCGGTTGAAGGCCCACGCTGTCAGCCAACAGCAAAAGAACCTGTACCGCCGCGACTATGCCTACAGCCTCAACGGCAATCTCGACCAGATCGCCGACAGCCGCCACGGCCAGCGCAGCTACCAGTACGACCCGCTCAACCGCCTGACCCGCGTGCGCCACACCCGCGACGACCCACCGGAAACCTTCGCCCACGACCCGGCCGGCAACCTGCTGATGCAGGACCGCCCTGGCGCCGCGATCGTCAAAGGCAATCGTCTATTGATGCAGGGCGACCGCCACTACGACTACGACGCCTTCGGCAACCTCATCCGCGAACGCCGCGGCACCGCGCAAAAACTCGTCACCGAATACCGCTACGACTGCCAGCACCGGCTGGTCGGCGTCACCACCCCGGACGGCCGTTGCTCAAGCTACCGCTACGACGCCTTCGGCCGCCGCATCGCCAAAACCGTCGACGGCAAAACCACCGAGTTTTTCTGGCAGGGCGACAACCTCGTTGCTGAAAGCAGTAAGGAGCATTACCGCAGCTACGTCTACGAACCGGGCAGCTTCCGTCCATTGGCGATGCTCGACGGCAAGGGTCCGCGCAAGGCGTGCCCGTTTTATTACCAACTCGATCATCTCGGCACGCCACAGGAACTGACGGATTACGGTGGCGAGATTGTGTGGTCGGCGAAGTACAACGCCTACGGCAAAGTCACTCGCCTGTCGTTCGGCGGGGTCGAGCAACTTGAGCAACCGCTACGATTTCAAGGGCAGTACTTCGACGCCGAGAGCGGTCTGCACTACAACCGGCATCGCTACTACAATCCGGATATTGGTCGGTACCTGACGCCGGACCCGATCAAGTTGGCGGGTGGGCTGAACCAGTACCAGTACACGCCGAATCCGACGGGCTGGGTTGATCCGTTGGGGTTGAGCGGAAATTGTCCGCCGCCGAATAAGCCTGGGTGTGAGGCGCCGGATGATACGACTGGCGCTAAGGTTGATGAGGGTGAGCCGCCGCTGCCGAAGCTGACGGGTGATCAGCGTCGGGCGAGGATTGACGAGTTGGCTGAGGAAAATGCGAAGCAGAGGGTCGAGAAACTGGAGAGGCGACACAACATGCACACTGTTGAAAAGCACAGCTCAGAAATATCTGATACGGCGCTTAAGCAGCGAGCTATTGATGGTTCAAACCCTCATACGGGTGAGCTTCCCCCAAAGGGGCCGAAAGGAAGTTTAAGCTCTCAGTTCAGTAGTTGGCGGGTTCATTTAAATGCATTAAATAAGGCTATGACAAGGGTGGAGCTAGGTTTAAGTCCGCACACCGGATTTGATCATAATAAAGCCCCGGTAGTGAGAATGGAGCTGCCTGGGGCAGGTCGTGGATATAGGCCGAATAAAAAAGATAATAACAATCCAATTTTGAATGAGGATTTGAATTGGTTTGAGGTGAAATTTGATAAGCAAGACAAAACACGGCCATTTACAGGTTTTCCAACGGAGAGAAAGTGATGTTGCGTGATCCATTTTTAGGTGAGGAATTTGAACCTGATTTGATGTGGTTTATTGGTGTTTTGGATGTTTATGATCGGGAGGAAACTTATGGTGTAGAGCTTGTTGTTTACGATCCTAATGATCGCGATGATAGAGTGGAGCTGATTAAAAAATACTGTTTGAATTTGGGCTATTTGTCTTATAGGCATAAATTTTTATTGGTAGAAAGTCTGGCGGCGAAATTAAATGATAAAAATTATGACTTCCAGCACTTGTTTGAAATTGATGAGAGTGAAACATCAAGTTGGCCTCGTAGTGAGTGGTATGAGCTAGAGAGTCCTCGGGATTTTCTTCAAGATGTGTACGCATTGGCTAAAGAGGTTTGGAAAGATGATCTTCATAAAGCCAGCCTTGAAGATCAATCCACGTGGTGAAGCTCGTTAATTTCGAGTCTGACGGATTTTATGACCGCTTCGCGCTCAATCGCGGGCAAGCCACGCTCCCACAGGATGTCGGGGATCTGTAGGAACGAGGCTTGCCCTAATGCCAGTCAGTTAAGCGAGTAAGCCGCTTTTCTGTAGGAGCCAGGCTTGCCGGCGAAGGCGTCCTTAAGAACGCCTTCGCCGGCAAGCCTGGCTCCTACAGGTCCGATTTTCCCTTAACTGACTGGCATTAAGGCTTGCCCGCGAAGGCGGTCTTACAGGCGGCGAAATTTCTGGGCAAGGTCGTCGGAAGTTTCCTTCAAGTCGTAGCGGTTTCCATGAACTGGTGCGAAATGTGTTCCATCGATAGTCTTTGGCAGTCGCTGAACTTTTAGTGGCAGGGTGTAGGAACCCTTCAAGACCGATGGGATGCTAATAGCGTCAATGCTTGGTTTGCGGCCGTTAACATGCGTCCGTAAGATCAGTTGCGGCGGCTATGCGTGAGCACGCTTCGGCGTGGTCGAGTTTTCCCAAAGGTCTCGATATTCCTACCTTGCGTATAGCTGCCACCCCTAGCCTGTAGGAAGGCTGATGGCAGCTCCTATTATTCTTTGGGAGTCTCTAATGAAAACGCTTACACCCGATCCACCCTACGAAAAACCAATTCCCCACCCCGACAACCGCTTCATGGCACTCACCAGCAACTGCAACGACATGCCCACCCTATTCGTCGATACCCACGCGCCGATCGATGTTCTGTATGACGCTGCCAACTACCGAATTCGCGCCGTCACGCAGGTGCTCGAAAACATGTCGATGCGCGGATCAGTCGAGTGCGAATCTTTCATTCTCAGTGACTTTGCCTTGCTCTGTGCCATTCCATTGCGCGATGGGTGTGATCTGCTGTAACTGATCCATAAACCCCACCTATCCAAAAACAGGTGGCGCGTTCAGCGCGTGAGATCGGGTGTGAAATCAAATCATTCTGGCGCGGAGACCATTCGTGGCGGTTACTTCATTTTTTGTGGCTTCATATCCACTACCGTCCCCGCCTGCACGTTTTTGATCGGTGACAGTAAGTGCGGCGAAATATTCCAGCGCTGGCTGGTGTCGGTTACCACTGTGACGGTCTTGCGGTTGAACTTCATGACGGTACCGGACAGGCGCTCACCATTGGGTGAATCGAAGCTTACCCGTGCTCCCGGATGGAACTGCATCATCGATTTATGAGCCTCCAACGACTCCAACATCTTCAGCCGTTCGATAATGTGATGATTCAATGTCACTAATTCATCGACGCTCAGATGATCAATATTGATACTCATGATGCCCTCCAATTCCAGGGTAGTAACGCCTCAACATCTTCAACCGATTCAGCCTGCGGTAATCGTTCCAGTACGTGGCGCAGCCACGTATAGGGCTCCTGGCCGTTAGCTTTGGCGGTTTCGACCAAGCTGTAGATCTGCGCACTGGCTGCGGCGCCCTTGGGCGTATCGCTGAATAACCATGCCTTGCGCCCTATGACAAACGGCTTGATTGCTCTTTCGGCGGCATTGTTGTCGATCGGTAAAAAACCGGCCTCCACGTAACGCTCCAGCCGGCTCCAGTTGCTGGCCAGATAACTGAGCGCCTTGCCGAGAGCACTTTGCGATGCGACTTGCGGGTGAGTTTTCTCCAGCCAGCTTTTCAACTGCGCGAGCACCGGCAAGCTCTGTTCCTGGCGACCGGCAAAGCGCTGCTCATCCGTCATTTCTTTCAAATCACGTTCGATACCGTACAACTTGTTGATCATCGTCAGCGCAACATCGGCCCGACCGGTTTTACCCTTGGGCTGCACTTTCTGCGCATCGACAAATTTGCGCCGTACATGGGCCATACAAGCCAAACGCTCGACACCCGGCTGTGCGGCCAAGGCGTTATAGCCGGCGTAATCGTCAGTCATCAAATAACCACGATAGTCGCCGAGCAGCCGCAATGGCACCTCCTGCGCTCGGCTGGTGGTGTAGTCAAAAAGAAGGACTGGTCGCTCCGGTGGGCCGCTGGCTTGTACCCACATCCAGGATTGGCTGGTCGGGTCTCGACCTGGCTCTTTCAGCACCTGCACTCGCGTTTCATCGCAGTGAACAATCGGACTTTCCAGTAACCGATCACGCATCAGATTCAGCAGCGGCTGGAAGTGTTCGCAGCACTGGATCACCCAGCGCGCCAGAGTTTGACGCGGGATATCGACACCGTGGCGAGCGAGGACTTTTTCGAAGCGGTGCAGCGGCAGGCCATCGACGTACTTGGTGGTCAGCAGCATCGCCAGCACGCTGGGGCTGGCCATGCTTTTATCGATCAGTTGCGCGGGTTTGTCGGCAGTGACCGGTGCTGTTTCGCAGCCTCGGCAGCCGTAGACCTTGCGGATATGTTTGATCACCCGGATCTGCATCGGCACGATCTCCAGCTGTTCGCTGGTTTCCTCGCCGATGGCATGTTTGCGGCAGCCGCAAACGCAGGTCAGTTCGTGTTCGGGGAGTTCGTGGATAACTTCGATGCGTGGCAAGTCAGCCGGTAGTGGCTTGCGTTTGCCACGGCGTTTGGTCGGGGCGACAACTTCTTCGTCAGCAGCAACAGGCGCTAGCGTGTCGATACTTTCGGCTTCATTAAACAGCGGCAGTTGTGGTGTCGCCGGATCAGCCGTTTGCTCAGACTTGCGCCCGAACAGGCGCTGACGAAGCAGCGCATTCTCTTCTTCAAGAAAAACGACCTTCGACTGCATCTGAGCAAGTAATTGCTTGAGCGCAGTCAGATCATCGGGAAAGTTGTCGGGCCTGGAAATCATGGCCCGGATTATACCCAATCAAGCAACAAATCGCGGCGTCAAAACCTGATGCGGACGGTTGCGCCAAAGGTCAAAACCGTCAAGCAGCCAGTTCAGTTCCTGGACGCTCAATACGATGGCTTCGTCAGTAACGTCGGGCGAGGTTTTGAAACGCTCGGACTCCAGGCGCTTAAGCCAAAGGCAAAAGCCATTGCGCTCCCAGTAAAGGATTTTCACTCGGTTCCGGGGGCGATTCAGAAAAACAAAAAGTACCGGGTCGAATACCGCCACCTTGATATCCAGTTCGACCAGGGCAGCGAGGCCATCGATGGATTTTCGGAAATCCACGGACTTGGGGTAGAGGTAGACTTTTTCGACTTTGGCGTCGGGTCGCATCATGGCGGACGGCTCCAGAAAAATTCGGGAGCACAGCATCCGCGATCATATGGTGGCTTTGAATGTGGGGTTCATGGCGCGCTTACGATCTGCTGGATGTGATTGGGCGGCGGTTGCGGGCGCAACCGTAACCTCGGCAAGACTATGATCCTTCCCATATGACTGTAGGAAGGATCATGCCTTTTCGTTTTAGCGTTTATTTCGGTAAATATTGATCCTGAGATTTTATGAATGTGTCCAGCTCATCGGAGTTGTAAATCTCAAGGCAAGCGTAAAAAACCATTTTTTTATCTGAGTGTTTGCTGATTGATGAAGATTTTTTGTAGGCATCAAGCATTAATTTTTCGGTTTCCCTGTATGGATCGTGTGTGACTTCCAGGGTGTCTTCATTTTGTATGATTAGATGCTCGCCTTTCCCCATTGCTGAATAGGCTCCGATGGCGAGGCCTAAATCAGATTTTATTTCTGATTTATCTTTGAGTTGGCTGGATATGCAGTTGGCTAATCCATAGTTTTTCAATGTTTCCCTAGCTTTGTCGATATACGATTCCGCAGATATTGCTCGGCCCGAAGTGAGTAGAAGTAAAAGCAGAATTACTCGTAAGCGTGTCATTCCTTCAATTTCCAGAAATTTATCTTGTTCAATTTTACATTTGGATTGTCATAAGTATGACTGTCTTGCCGATGGTAGTCGCTGTCGTCACCGGTCACGCTCCCATCCCAAAGGGTTGCATGCCCTGTTGCATCGCTCCATCCGGTGATTTCCATAATGATGACGCCTTTCTTGCCATTTATATAACTCAAATTGCTTTGAGTTATTGTGTGGTCAGGTTCGCCCCACTTATGTTTTAGGAAGGCAAGAAAATCTACCACTTTCATGATATAGGGGAGATTGTCTGCTCCGGCAAGCCGATAGATAGGGGTGTTTGGTATGACTGTGCCTTTGGGTATTTTGTATCCGCCGTAGTTAAATGCCCTGCTTATTCTTAAAGCGCAAGCATTTGCATAGGCGTCAGGCTTGTCTGCCCTTGCCGCTTCGACGGGACCTCCGACAAGGCCATAAACATCTATGGATGACTTATGTCCTACTTCTGCGTATGCGTTCCATAAATTGCTAAAACGGGGTCTTTTAATAGAGATGCTGAATGAGGCGTCGTCAGAATTGATAGCCATTATGCTTCACCTTCCATGTTGATAGCTTCGCTTCCAAATGCGTTCGGAATGATAGCCACGCCTTTGGCTCCAACTGCTCTTGAATAGTAGCTGTTTTATGAGGCGTCCAGCTCACAGCAGGGCAAGTCCCCTTGTCACAGAAGCAAGATCAAAAAAGATCGCAGCCTTCGGCAGCTCCTACAGGGGGGTTGTGATCGTTCTTGTGCTTCTGCGTTGGGATGATTGCCGCGCAGACTGCCCGCTCAGCCACCAACCCCTGACGTTCTGCGCCGTACAAGGTAAACTTCCCGGCCTTCGCAGGAGCAATCATGAATTATCGTCACGCCTTCCATGCCGGCAATCACGCCGATGTGTTCAAACACCTGACTTTGACCCGCCTCATCGCCCTGATGTCGCGCAAGGAGCAGCCGTTTGCCTATCTCGACACTCACGCCGGTATTGGTCTGTATGACCTGCAGGGCGATCAGGCCAGTCGTACCGGTGAGTACCTGGAAGGGATCGCGCGGTTGTGGGATCAGCCGGATTTGCCGGCGCTGACCGCCGATTACATGAAGGTGCTGCACGACATGAACCCGGATGGCCAGTTGCGCTATTACCCGGGGTCGCCGGAGTTGGCGCGGCGGCTGACGCGGCCGCAGGATCGGCTGATGCTCAACGAGAAGCACCCCGAAGATGGCTTGCTGCTCAAGGACAACATGGCCGGTGATCGTCGGGTGAAGGTTCACTTGGGCGAAGGCTGGCATGTGCCGCGGGCGATGTTGCCGGTGCAGGAGAAGCGGGCGGTGATGTTGATTGATCCGCCGTTCGAGCAGCTCGATGAGATGCAGCGCTGTGCGGCGTCGTTGAAAGAGGCGATTGGCCGGATGCGTCAGACGGTGGCGGCGATCTGGTACCCGGTGAAGGACCAGCGCATGTTGCGTCGTTTTTATCAGGATCTGGCCGGCACGGGCGCGCCGAAGTTGTTGCGGGTTGAATTGTTGGTGCATCCGCTGGATACGCCCAATAGTCTGAATGGTTCGGGGTTGGCGATTGCCAATCCGCCGTGGGGCCTGGAAGAGGAATTGCGTGAGTTGTTGCCGTGGTTGTCCAAGAAGTTGGGGCAGACCCAGGGTGGTTGGCAGATGGATTGGTTGATTGCCGAATAGGGTAATCGACAAGCAAGATCAAAAGATCGCAGCCTCGTTTCACTCGACAGCTCCTACAAGGGAATGCGTAACCCCGTAGGAGCTGTCGAGTGAAACGAGGCTGCGATCTTTTGCTTTTAGGGCCCGAAAATCAGATCGGGCAAGTCACGCCTGTACCGCCAATCCCGCAATACCCTTCAGGGTTTTTCGCCAGGTATTGCTGGTGATAGGCCTCGGCGAAGTAGAACGTCGGGGCTTCTTCGATTTCGGTGGTGATGGTGCCTTTGCCAGCCTTGGTCAACTCGGCCTGGAATACTTGTTCGCTGTGCTTGGCCGCAGCCAGTTGAGTCGGGTTGGTGGCGTAGATCACCGAGCGGTACTGGGTGCCGATGTCATTACCCTGGCGCATGCCCTGGGTCGGGTTGTGCAGTTCCCAGAACATCTTCAGCAGCGCTTCGTAGCTGACTTTTGCCGGCTCGTAGACCACCAGTACCACTTCGCTGTGGCCGGTCAGGCCCGAGCAGACTTCTTCATACGTCGGGTTCGGCGTAAAGCCGCCGGCGTAACCCACCGCCGTACTGACCACGCCTTCGCGCTGCCAGAACTTGCGCTCCGCGCCCCAGAAGCAGCCCAGGCCGAAGATTGCGAAATCCACGTCGGTGACGAACGGGCCCAGCAGCGGGGCGTCGTGGACGAAGTGTTTTTCCGGCACGGTCATTGGGGTTTCGCGGCCAGGCAGAGCTTGTTCTTTAGTCGGGAGCACGTTTTTGTTCACCAGGATTTCCGAGCGCAGAACCATGATCAGTCCTCTCAGTCAGGTTGAAGTATAAATAGTCAGACTGCCAGTTTGCCCAATACCGACCTGTTACGCACTACCCCTGTGGGAGCGAGCCTGCTCGCGATAGCGGTGTGTCAGTCAGAATCCACGTCACTGATAGACCGCTATCGCGAGCAGGCTCGCTCCCACAGGGATTGCGGAGTGCTCAGACGATTGGGCCGCGCGGGTAGCGTTTGAGCTTTTCGATCAGCTCGGCACCCGGGATCGGTCGGTCGAACAGGTAGCCCTGGCCGACGTCGCAGCGGTGGCGCCGCAAGAACGCAAGCTGCTCAGCCGTCTCGATGCCTTCAGCCACGACCTTGAGTTTCAGGTTGTGGGCCATGGCGATCACCGCGGAGGTGATTTCCATGTCGTCCTGGTTGTCCGGGATTTCGTGGATGAAGCTTCTATCGATCTTGATAATGTCGATCGGGAATTTTTTCAAGTAGCTGAGCGACGAGTAACCGGTGCCGAAGTCGTCCATCGCCAGGGTCAAGCCCAGGCGCTTGAGCTGGTCGAGTTGCAAGTGCGTGTCTTCGGTGGCTTCCAGCAGCAGGCCTTCGGTGAGCTCCAGTTCCAGCAAATTGGCCGGCAGCTCTTCTTCCTTGAGGATGTTGGCGATGGACGCTACCAGGTCCGGGTCGGAGAACTGTTTGGGCGACAGGTTGATCGCCACCTGCAGATTACCGAGACCGGCGGCGGTCAGTTCTTTGCTCATGCGGCAGGCCTGGCGGGCGATCCATTTGCCGATCGGGATGATCAGCCCGGTCTCTTCGGCGACGCTGATGAACTGGTCCGGGCGGATCATGCCTTTTTCCGGATGGTTCCAGCGCAGCAACGCTTCCATGCCCAGCAAACGACCGCTGCGCAGGCACAGCTTGGGCTGGTAGAACACGTCCAGCTCGTTTTGGGTCAGGGCGCGGCGCAGGTTGTTTTCGACGAACAGTTTGTAGCTGGCCTCGGCATTCAGCGCTTCGGTGAACACCTGCACCTGGTGTTTGCCGTTGGCCTTGGCCTTGTGCAGCGCCAATCCGGCGTTACGCATCAATGTCTGTGGATCACGACCGTGGAGCGGCGCGCAGGCCAGGCCCACGGAGCCGGTGACGCTGATCAACTGGTTGTCGACGAACATCGGTTTGTCGAGGGTTGCCAACAATTGGTTGGCGACCCGCTGGCCAGTCGAGAGGTCAGTGTCGTCCAGTAGCACCGCGAATTCGTTACTGGCGAAGCGCGCCAGGCTGCCGCTCGGGCTCAGGCTGTTGCGCAAGCGTCGCGCCAGGCTGATCAGCAGTTTGTCGCCGGTCTGGTGGCCGAGGCTGTCGTTGATGCGTTTGAAGTTGTCGATGTCCACCAGCAGCAGGCTGATCGGCGTATCGCTGTCTCGGGCAAAGCGTTCGTCGAGGTTGCGGATGAACGCCGGACGGTTACCGAGATTGGTCAGGTTATCGGTGTAGGCCAGGCGCTCGATGCGCTGCTGGGCGAGCTTGGTCTGGGTGATGTCTTCGTAGATGCCGATGTAGTGCGTCAGCTCACGGTTGTCGCCATAGACCTTGGAAATCGACAGCTGACCCCAGTAGGGTTCGAGGTTTTTGCGCCGGCTCTTGAACTCGCCCTGCCAACTATTGCTCTTGGCCAGCGCCGACGGAGCGTCGAACAGCAGTTCGCTGAGGTTTTCCAGCGCCGGCAGTTCCGACAGCCGCTGGCCGTGGACTTCCTCGGTGGTGTACTGGGTGATCGCGGTAAAACTTGGGTTGACGTATTCCACTACGCCATCGCAATTGACCAGCAGAAAGGCGTTGGCGCTTTGCTCCACCGCCCGCTGGAACAGGTGCAGGGCGCTGGTGGCGGTGCGGCGGTTGTGGTTGTTGATGACCTGCGCGAACTGATCCGCCAGCTCGCCGGCAAAGGCGATTTCGTCCGACTGCCAGGCGCGGGTTGCACCGATCTGTTCCAGGCAGAGCACGCCGACCACTTGGCCATCGACGCGGATGCTGGCGTCGAGCATGGCGTTGACATCGCGCGGGCGCAGGCTCTCGGCTATTTCCCGGGTGCGCGGGTCGCGCATGGCGTTGTGGGCATCGATAGCGCGCCCGGTGTGCAAGGCGTCCAGGTAATCGGGAAAACCGCTGACGTCGATCGGCTCCGGCAGTCGGTGAGCCCGGGTGACGCGGTGATAGGCCGAGATCGGCGTCAGTAACGAGCCGTCGAGGTTCCACAGACTGGCGCAGTCGATTTCATAGATATCGACTGCGCTGCGGGTGATCAGCTCGGCGGCTTCTTGCAAGGAATTGTTGGTGCTGTAGCGCTGGCGGGTCAGCAGCAGAATCAGATCTTGCTGGGCGCGTACCCGGTCCAGGTGCTGCAGTTGTTCTTGTTGGGCGCGCTGATTGAGTTCCAGGGCTATTTGCAGGCGTGAGTTCTGGGTTTCCAGATCCAGCGCGGGCAGCAGCGGTTCGCTGTCGAACAGACCGTCCACCACCATGAGGTAGCCGCGCAGCAGGTGTCGATTGTGTTGTTTGTAAGCTTCGCCCAGTTCCAGCAGGCTCAGTACCCCTGCCGCGGTGTGCAAGGTGTAGCGGATCAGGTAATGCGGGCTATTGGTGAGTTGCTGCTGGATCGTGTCATGCAGTTGATAGCGCGCTTCCGGCTCCATCAGGCTGGCGTAGGGCGAACCGACCAGAGCACAGAGCTCCACTGCCGGCAGGCCAAACTGTCGTTCGCAATTGGGGTCGAGAAACAGCAGCGCCCAGCTTGGTTCATTCAGCCGTTCGAAACGCAGCATGCCGAGCCGCGAGGGCACAGGCAACTGCGTCACTACCTCGGCCACCATACGGCTGGCGGCATCGGGTTGGCTCTTCATATGGAGGGAAACTCGCTTCGAATAGGCTGATCGCGCCGGGCTCTCGCCCTCTTTTCTGTTGTCTGCGGCAAGGTTGCATCATTGCGACACCGACTGACAAGAGACATGAAGGCCAAGTGCTATAAGAATATGTCGGCAGGCGTGAAGAATTCTTCAGCGAGGGGCGAGAAATCGTGTGGTTGGCCAAAAAGATCGCAGCCTTCGGCAGCTCCTACAGGGCTGCGATCTCTTCCGGAATCAACGCAATTTTATGGTTATCGACTGCAGTTGCTTGCCATCCCGATCGTGATAATTGACGCGAACCTGTTCAGCATCGACGATCAAATGCGCGAAATTATCCTGGCTGATCACCTCACTGGTCAGCTCATGCCGATAATCTCCCGCGGCCGTTCGGGCCAGCGCTTGGTCGAGGATAAAGGTCGACGCCTTGGCATACGGCAACAGTTTGCTGTTGCACAGGGGTGAAGACACGATGGTGTGAACTTCGAAATCCGGATTTTCGCTGTGGGTCAGGCGGCTGGTCAGCGAACCGTGAACATCGCCGGAAATGAACAAGACGTTCTTGATGCCGTGCGTACGAATCGTTTCCAGCAGTCGTAGTCGTTGTTCCGGGAAGGCTTTCCAGGCGTCATCGCCGTTAAGTTTGCGGTCGGGGTAGAACATGACGCTGGTGACCACGAATTTGACCCGAGCCGTGCTGTTGATTAGCCATTTGAGCAGCGCCTGTTCCTGCTCTTCATCCAGAATACGTCGGTCGCTGCCCGACAGATTGCGTCGGGTTCGGCTGTCAGTGATAAACCATTCGATATCGCCATTGGTGAATTGATACCAATACTGTTCCAATTGCCTGCTGACTTGTCCGTTGGCGAGCAGCTCATGGGCGGGGCTGTGACTGGCTTGATATAACTCATATGCCGCCATCGCGTTTTTGTATAGGTGTGTATCGTCCTTGCTTTCATTGGCGGGCCAGTTGTCTTCAATTTCATGGTCGTCGAGGATCATGTAAGTCGGCACGCCGGACATTAACTTCGAGATATGAGGTTGCGAAAAAGCCGTGCGGTATTTACTGAGGATGTCCTTGTATTCCCGGTCGGGGGCCACGAGGTTCAGGTCATCGACGTAGATTTGATCTCCCGTCATCAGCATGGCGCTGACAGGCGGCTCGGCGCGTTCCGCCAGGCTGGTGATCGAGGCAAAGATCCGATCACCCAAATGTGGGGCCGACGCAATGCCGGCGGTCATTCGCAGGTAACGACATGAGCCAACGATATAGGCCCGTGGCAGGGTGGTTTTGCTGGACTGCGTGCGAAAACGATAGATCTCCCGAGGCCATTGCAGAGGCAATTCCTGGATCGTCTCCACGGTATGCACCGGGCTCATGGGGCTGAACCAGCCTGCCTGGTATTCATAGGCGGTATCGGTGGCGAGATCGTTGAGGGCAATCACATCGGACATGTCGCGCAAGATGGTCAGTTTTGTAAATGCGCCTTTGGACCAGTGTTCTTCACCGGCGCGTCGATAACGGATGCCTGCAAATACCAGGGCGTTGTTCTGTGAATTACCGCGCAAGAAGATACGGGTGTGATTAGTTGTAGTGTGGCCAATAATCGGGCCGACAGTCGGTTTGAACATGTTCGAATCCATTCGAAGTAATGCTAACTAAGCAGATTAAGTTGTCGAAGTTTCTATTGGAAATTCTCCGAACTAAGACTAGTTATTGGCTCGCAAAAAATATCGGGCGGAAGTGGACTCGAGTTGTAGGCGGCGTAAGCCCGGAATGTAGGAATAAAACGCGATGGTGGCCCAGTTGTAGCAGTTGTCGAGCCTGTGAGGCTGCGTTCGGCTGCGCAGCAGTCGTCAAGCCAGCACTTGAGTTGCATCAGGTAAACCGTGTCAGCCGGATTCACGCCTGCTACGCAGCCGAACGCAGCCTCGGGGATTTAGGCGAGGGCTTTCTTCATGGATCGAGTAGGAGGCGGATTTACATCCGCCGTCCTCTCACACCACCGTACATACGGTTCCGTATACGGCGGTTCAGGTTACACGGCTAAGCCGATCTATCGTATCCAGTATCGAGATCAGCCCGAGTCGGTCCCACAGCTTCTTCGGCAGCGCCTGATTCATATGAGGCGCTCCCGAGTTCCACCATGGGCCTCGGCCATTGACTGCCGATTTACACGCCCGCGCCTCATTAAGTCCCAAGCGTATCAAGTTGCGCGCCCTCGTAGAGGGCCGCTTCCATTGACGCCAGACGACACAGCGAAGCTTGCGACGCACCCAGCCGTCCAGTTCCTCAAGTGGCCGTTTGCTTTGGCTCAGTTTGAAGTAGCCCGCCCAACCACGCAGCACGGGGTTTATCCGCTCGATGATATTCGCCATCTTGTGGCCCCGCGCTTTACGTAGCAGCTCTCTGAGTCGGTCGCGCAAGCGACCTAGACTCATCGTCGCCACTCTCAGCTTCGGTTGCTGATGCCAGCTCATCCCGTAACCCAAGTAATCACACTTCCAAGACCTCGCAACTCGGCTCTTGTCCCGGCTCAGCGTCAGTTTCAGGCGCTGATTCAGGAAGCGCTCAACACTCCTCATCACTCGTTCGCCAGCACGAGGGCTGCGCACATAGATGTTCGCATCGTCGGCATAACGCACAAAACGATGCCCCCGTCGTTCCAGCTCGCGGTCGAGTTCGTTGAGCAGGATGTTCGACAGCAACGGCGAGAGCGGGCCGCCTTGCGGCGTCCCTTCCTGCCGTCGGCTGGCGATACCGCCTGACATCGTTCCCGCTTCGAGGTAACGATGGATCAGCTTGAGCACCCGCTTGTCTTCGATTTGGCGCGCCAGATAAGCCATCAGGATGTCGTGATTAACCCGATCAAAGAACTTCTCAAGATCGAGTTCCACGCACCAGCGATGCCCTGCCGCCACATGGGCGCGGGCTTTCTCGATGGCTTGGTGGGCGCTTCTGCCCGGTCGGAAGCCGTAGCTATAGTCCGAGAATAGCGGGTCGAAGATCGGCGTGAGCTGTTGCAGCAATGCCTGTTGGATCAGGCGATCCACAACGCTGGGAATACCCAGCTGCCGGGTGCCGCCTTTGGGTTTGGGGATGTCGACGGCGCGTACACCTTGCGGGTGGTACTCGCCGGCCAGCAACCTCTTCTGGAGGGTCGGCCAATACTGTTTCACATAGTCCGCCAACTGGTCGACCGTCATGCCATCGGCACCCGGCGCGCCCTTGTTGCTGACTACGCGATGATACGCACGTCTGAGGTTGGCGGGTGCAAGCACCCGCGCCATCAGCGTGTCCGGCTCCGCGTTCGTCCACGTCACAGACGCCGTCGATACCTTTGCGCTATCAGCCGTCATCCTCGGATTCTGTCCGGGACTCGGAGTAACAGTCTTCTCTGGGAGAAATTTCTGCATTTCGGTATTCAACGAGACTCTGACGCCTACTGGCGGCATAACCTGTTCGGCCCTTGGTGGCAGGGTTATTTGCCACTTACTACGGCCTCGGCTGACTTCTGCACGCTCATCCCGTCGCCTCTCGACGCGCGGTAGCACAGTGGCAAACGTGCAGATCTCCCAGGGTAATTCGCGCGACCTTCCTGCTTATGCCTGTCGGATCTACGTCACAGCGTTCCGTGCAAGTACTGGGCTTTGAAGATTTTGGCCTTCTTACCCCGCTGCGCCGCCTCTATCCGCTTCCTGTTCGTCAGGCCAGCATTTTGCCTCGGGCTTCCTTCAGATTCGCAGTCACCCGCGACACCCTTGCCTCTGGCTAACACTTCCCCTTGCCGGGTGTGTAGAGGACTTTCACCTCCAAGTCACCAGCGTGGCCACCACAGCCCAGCTGGTTGCGCTTGCGCGCAACGCGCCATGCCTGGCGCACCAAAAAAAGCCCCGCCAAATTGGCGGGGTTGAGGTACGAGCGTGGCGCTCGGAAAACGTGGAACGCGACGGGCCCTCCGGTGAAGGAGGGCCGGTCGGTGTTACAGCAGGATGGTGCGGATGTCCGCCAGCAGATCGCTCAGACGCTTGGTGAAGCGTGCAGCAGCGGCGCCGTTGATCACACGGTGATCGTAGGACAGCGACAGTGGCAGCATCAGTTTCGGCTGGAAGGCTTTGCCGTCCCAGACTGGCTGGATGGTTGCCTTGGAAACACCGAGGATCGCCACTTCCGGCGCGTTGACGATTGGCGTGAAGCCGGTGCCGCCAATGTGGCCGAGGCTGGAAATGGTGAAGCAGGCGCCTTGCATGTCGTCAGCGGTGAGCTTTTTGTCGCGGGCTTTGGCGGCCAGCACAGCGGCTTCGGCTGCCAGTTGCAACAGGCTCTTCTGATCGACGTTCTTGATGACCGGTACCAGCAGGCCTTCAGGGGTGTCGACGGCGAAGCCGATGTTCACGTACTTCTTGCGAATGATCGCCTTGCCGCCAGGTGCCAGCGAACTGTTGAAGTCCGGCAGTTCCTTGAGCAGGTGCGCGCAGGATTTGAGCAGCAGCGGCAGGATGGTCAGCTTGACGCCAGCCTTCTCTGCAACGGCTTTCTGAGCGATACGGAACGCTTCCAGGTCGGTGATATCAGCCGAATCGAACTGAGTCACGTGCGGAATGTTCAGCCAGCTGCGATGCAGGCTCGACGCACCGATTTGCATCAGACGGGTCATCGGCACTTCTTCGGTTTCACCGAATCGGCTGAAGTCCACGACCGGAATCGGCGGGATGCCCGCGCCGCCGGTTGCGCCAGCAGCAGCGGCCGGTGCTTCCTTGGCCTTCTGCATCATGGCTTTGACGTAGACCTGCACGTCTTCTTTCAGGATGCGACCGTGCGGACCACTGGCGCCGACGGCGTTCAGCTCGACGCCGAACTCGCGAGCCAGTTGGCGTACAGCCGGACCAGCGTGAACTTTGGCGCCCGGTTTAGCCGGTGCAGCAGCCGGTGCGGCCGGTGCCGGGGCCGCAGGCGGTGCGGCGGCTGGAGCAGGAGCGCTAGGTGCAGTCGCCGCTGGAGCCGGAGCCGCAGCAGGTGCCGCGCCTTTGACTTTCAGCTTCAGGATCAGGTCGCCGGTACCGACTTCGTCATCCAGTTTGATGGAAACGCTTTCCACCACGCCAGCGGCGGGCGATGGAATTTCCATGCTCGCCTTGTCGGATTCCAGAGTGATCAGCGACTGGTCGGCGACGACGGTGTCGCCAGCCTTGACCAGCACTTCGATGATTTTGGCCTTGCCCGCCGAACCGATGTCCGGGACGTGAATGTCCTGAACCGTATCGGCAACTGGAGCCGCCGGAGCCGCAGCGGCTGGCGCTGGAGCGGAGGCAGCAGGCGCAGCAGCCTGGGCTGGCGCGACCGCGGCCGGTGCAGCAGCACCCGCCACTTCCAGATCCAGAATCAGGTCGCCAGTGCCGACTTCGTCGTTGAGCTTGACGCTGATGGCCTTGACCACGCCAGCGGAAGGCGATGGAATTTCCATGCTCGCCTTGTCGGATTCCAGAGTGATCAGCGACTGATCAGCCTCGACGGTGTCGCCGACCTTGACCTGGATCTCGATGATCTGGGCCTTGCCCGACGAACCGATGTCCGGCACGTGCACTTGCTGAACGCTGGCAGCAGCCGGCGCACCAGCTGGAGCAGTGGCGGCAGCTGGTTTGGCTTCAGCCTTGGCAGCCGGCGCAGCGGCAGCCGCAGGGGCAGCAGCAGCGGCACCTTCGACTTCCAGTTCCAGCAATTCGTCGCCTTCTTTCAGGCGATCGCCCAGCTTCACTTTCAGACTTTTGATGATACCGGCCTTCGGCGCGGGCACTTCCATGCTCGCCTTGTCCGACTCAAGCGTCAGGATGCTCTGGTCGGCTTCGATACGGTCGCCGACCTTCACAAACAATTCAATTACTTCACCTTCACCGCTGCCGATGTCAGGTACGCGAATGAGTTCGCTCACAGAGTGTCTCCTCAGCAGTCCAGTGGGTTGCGTTTTTCCGGGTTGATACCGAACTTGGCGATGGCTTCTGCCACAACCTTAGGTTCGATATCGCCACGGTCAGCCAAGGCTTCCAGGGCTGCCAACACCACGAAATGACGGTCGACTTCGAAGAAGTGACGCAGCTTCTTGCGGCTGTCACTGCGGCCGAAACCATCGGTGCCCAGGACTTTGAATTCCTTGGACGGGACCCACTGACGAATTTGCTCAGCGAACAGCTTCATGTAGTCGGTAGAAGCGATGACCGGACCTTTACGGCCGTTCAGGCACTCTTCGACGTAGCTCAGTTCAGGCTTCTGGCCCGGGTGCAGACGGTTGCTGCGCTCGACGGCCAGGCCATCGCGACGCAGTTCGTTGAAGCTGGTAACGCTCCACACGTCAGCGCCGACGTTGAACTCTTCACGCAGGATCTTCGCCGCTTCACGGACTTCACGCAGGATGGTGCCGGAGCCCATCAGCTGAACGTGGTGCGCCGCTTCGCGGGTGTCTTCCTCGAGCAGGTACATGCCCTTGATGATGCCTTCCTCTACACCGGCCGGCATGGCGGGTTGCTGGTAGGACTCGTTCATCACGGTGATGTAGTAGAAAACGTCCTGCTGCTCTTCGGTCATCTTCTTCATGCCGTCCTGGATGATCACCGCCAGCTCGTAGCCGTAGGTTGGATCAAAGGTGCGGCAGTTCGGGATGGTGGCAGCCAGGATGTGGCTGTGACCGTCTTCGTGTTGCAGGCCTTCGCCGTTCAGCGTGGTTCTGCCTGCGGTACCGCCGATCAGGAAGCCACGGGTGCGGCTGTCGCCAGCGGCCCAGGCGAGGTCGCCGATACGCTGGAAGCCGAACATCGAGTAGAAGATGTAGAACGGCAGCATTGGCTGGTTGTGGCTGGAGTACGAAGTACCGGCAGCGATGAAGGAGCTCATGGCGCCCGCTTCGTTGATGCCTTCTTCGAGGATCTGGCCCTTCTTGTCTTCTTTGTAGAACATCACCTGGTCTTTATCGACTGGCTCGTAGAGCTGGCCAACGGACGAGTAGATACCCAACTGACGGAACATGCCTTCCATACCGAAGGTACGGGCTTCGTCCGGGATGATCGGGACGATGCGCGAACCGATTTCCTTGTCCTTGACCAGTTGCGCGAGGATCCGCACGAAGGCCATGGTGGTGGAAATTTCACGGTCGCCCGAGCCGTCCAGGATTGCCTTGAGGGTATCCAGCGGTGGCGTCGGGATGTCGAAGCTTTTGGCACGGCGCTGTGGCACGAAACCGCCCAGTGCAGTGCGGCGCTCGCTCAGGTAACGGGCTTCAGCGCTGTTGGGTTCCGGTTTGAAGAACGGCAGGTTTTCCAGCTCTTCGTCTTTGACCGGAATGTCGAAGCGATCGCGGAACAACTTCAGGCTGTCGACATCGACTTTCTTGGTGTTGTGCGCAGTGTTTTTCGCTTCGCCGGCACCGGTGCCATAACCTTTGATGGTCTTGGCCAGGATGACGGTCGGTTGTTCTTTGTGGTTGACCGCTTCGTGGTACGCCGCGTAGACCTTGTACGGGTCGTGGCCGCCACGGTTGAGTTTCCAGATCTCATCGTCGGACAGATCAGCAACCATCGCCTTGAGTTCTGGCGAGTTGAAGAAGTGTTCACGCACGAACGCGCCGTCTTTGGCTTTGTAGTTCTGGTACTCGCCGTCGATGACTTCGTCCATGCGACGTTGCAGGATACCGTCGACGTCTTTGGCCAGCAGTGGGTCCCAGAAACGGCCCCAGATGACTTTGGTCACGTTCCACTGAGCACCGCGGAACACGCCTTCGAGCTCCTGGATGATCTTGCCGTTGCCGCGAACCGGGCCATCAAGGCGCTGCAGGTTGCAGTTGATGACGAAGATCAGATTGTCGAGCTTCTCGCGGCCAGCCAGCGAGATGGCACCCAGGGATTCCGGCTCGTCACACTCGCCGTCGCCCAGGAAACACCAGACTTTTTGCTTGCCTTCCGGGATGAAACCACGGGCTTCCAGGTACTTCATGAAGCGTGCCTGGTAGATCGCCTGGATCGGGCCCAGACCCATGGATACAGTCGGGAACTGCCAGAAATCAGGCATCAGCCATGGGTGCGGGTAGGACGACAGGCCCTGACCGTCCACTTCCTGGCGGAAGTTGTTCATCTGGTCTTCGGTGATGCGGCCTTCCATGAATGCGCGGGCGTAAACGCCTGGCGAAGTGTGGCCCTGGAAGTAGATCAGGTCGCCGCCGTGTTCGTCGGTCGGGGCCTGGAAGAAATAGTTGAAGCCGATGTCATACAGGGTCGCACTGGAAGCGAAGCTGGAGATGTGACCACCCAGGTCAGAATCTTTCAGGTTCGTACGCATTACCATGGCCATCGCGTTCCAGCGCACCAACGAGCGAATGCGGCGTTCCATGAACAGGTCGCCAGGCATGCGTGCTTCGTGGGTAACGGGGATCGTGTTGCGGTAAGGCGTGGTGATGGCGTAAGGGAGCTGCGAGCCGCTACGGGTCGCGAGTTCGCCCATACGGGTCATCAGATAGTGAGCACGGTCTTCGCCTTCTTTGTCGAGAACCGATTCCAGGGCGTCCAGCCATTCCTGGGTTTCGACGGGATCGAGGTCTTGCATGGCTTGCTCCAGGGCGGAAAGGCTTCCAGAATCGGTTGCCTGAGTTTGCGACTGGCCTTGTGGGCAGACGATATAAATTCTTGGATTGCCGAGAGGTTGTTCCGGCGGCGTGTAGTTTTACTACAAATCATCGGGCATTTCAGCCTTTCGAATGTATAGACGAGTAGTAAAACTACAGAAGATCGGCTTGTGGCCTCCGGCTGCGTTGTGAGAATAATCGTTAAGGTTGGTCTTTTGCCAACCAGAAAAGGTGAAGGCTTGATGATCGCTGCCAAAAATAAACAAATTTCAGCTATTTCTAACCTTTGTTCGACAGTCGGTCAGGTAGCGCATTTTCACGAATCACTACATGCAGCCCTTCACACGCCGATCAAGGATAGACCATGAGCCTCCCTTCGCTTGCCGAACTGCCCGGCGTACTCCTGCCCTTTGTCACCCGTGCCGAGCAGTCGTTCCGTACGGCCGTCGCGGCGCTGGCCGATGATCATGGCCTGTCTGCCTGGACGCCTGAGCGCTGGGCGCAATTTGCCCGCGTCACCGCGGCCAGCGACTTTGTCATTGAACAGAGTGTGCGTGACCCTTTGATGTTGCTTGCGCTGGTGCAGTCCGGCGAACTGGACCGCGTCTTTGCGCCGGGCGAGTTGTGCGCACAGATTGCGACGGCAGTGAGCACCGCCGAAACCGATGACCAACTTGGCCGCGCCCTGCGTCGCCAGCGCGCCCGTCAGCAGGTGCGGATTATCTGGCGAGACCTGACTCGCCAGGCCGATCTGATCCAAAGCTGTCGCGACCTCTCGGACATGGCCGATGCCAGCATCGATCAGGCCTATCAGTGGTTGTATCAGCGCCATTGCCAGCAGTTCGGCACGCCCACCGGGCGACGTAGCGGCGAACCGCAGCAGATGGTCATCCTCGGCATGGGCAAGCTCGGCGCCGTGGAGCTGAATCTGTCGTCGGACATTGACCTGATCTTCGCCTACCCCGAGGGCGGTGAAACCGTCGGCGTGAAGCGGTCGCTGGATAACCAGGAATTTTTCATTCGCCTCGGCCAGCGGCTGATCAAGGCGCTGGACCCGATGACCGTCGACGGTTTCGTGTTCCGCGTCGACATGCGCTTGCGGCCGTATGGTTCGTCCGGCGCGCTGGTGCTGAGCTTCAATGCACTGGAGCAGTATTACCAGGATCAGGGCCGCGACTGGGAGCGCTACGCGATGATCAAGTCGCGCGTGGTGGCCGGCGATCAAGTGGCGGGCGCGCAACTGCAAGAGATGCTGCGCCCGTTCGTTTACCGGCGTTACCTGGACTTCTCGGCCATCGAGGCGCTGCGCACCATGAAGCAGCTGATTCAGCAGGAAGTCCGGCGCAAGGGCATGGCCGACAACATCAAGCTCGGCTCCGGTGGCATTCGTGAAGTCGAATTTATCGCTCAGGCCTTTCAACTGATTCACGGTGGCCGCGACCTGAGCCTGCAGCAGCGTCCTCTATTAAAAGTACTGAGCACCCTCGAAGGTCAGGGTTACCTGCCTGCGGCGGTGGTCAGCGAGTTGCGCGAAGCCTACGAATTTCTGCGCTACACCGAACACGCGATCCAGGCCATCGCCGACCGCCAAACCCAGATGCTGCCGGATGGCGAACAAGATCAGGCGCGCATTGCCTTTATGCTCGGGTTTGCCAACTGGACGGCATTCCACGAACAGCTGATGTACTGGCGTGGCCGGGTGGCCTGGCACTTTGCTCAGGTGATCGCCGATCCCGATGAAGAGGACGGCGCCGAGAGTGAAGTGGTGGTCGGCGGGGAATGGCTGCCGCTGTGGGAAGAGGCCCAGGACGAGGAGGCCGCCTGTCGTCAGCTGGAAGAGGGTGGTTTCGCCGATGCCTCCAAAGCGCTGAAAGCCTTGGCCAGCTTGCGTGGCAGTCCGCAATTGCGCGCCATGCAGCGCCTGGGGCGTGAACGCCTCGATGCTTTTATTCCGCGCTTGCTGGCTCAGGCTGTGGAGCACGCCAATCCCGATCTGGTGCTGGAGCGGGTGCTGCCGCTGGTGGAAGCTGTGGCGCGTCGTTCCGCCTATCTGGTGTTGTTGACCGAGAACCCCGGGGCCCTGCGCCGCTTGCTGACGCTGTGCGCCGCGAGCCCGTGGATTGCCGAACAAATCACGCGCTTCCCGCTGCTGCTGGATGAATTGCTCAACGAAGGCCGGTTGTTCAAGCCACCACTGGCGCCGGAATTGGCCGCCGAATTGCGTGAGCGTTTGACGCGAATTCCCGAAGATGACCTCGAACAACAAATGGAAGCCCTGCGGCATTTCAAGCTGGCGCACCGCTTGCGCGTCGCCGCCTCGGAAATCGCCGGCAGCCTGCCCTTGATGAAGGTCAGTGATTACCTGACCTGGCTTGCCGAAGCGATCCTCGAACAAGTGCTGGCCCTGGCCTGGCGCCAGACCGTAGCCAAGTACGGCACGCCGCTGCGCACCGACGGCAGCTTGTGCGACCCTGGTTTCATCATTGTCGGTTACGGGAAAGTCGGCGGTCTGGAACTGGGGCACAGTTCGGACCTGGATCTGGTGTTCATCCACGACGGCGATCCGCAGGCGGAAACCGACGGGCCGAAGCCTATCGACGGCGCACAGTTTTTTACCCGGCTCGGGCAGCGCATCATTCATTTGCTGACGGCGCAGACCAACTCCGGCCAGTTGTATGAAGTGGACATGCGCCTGCGGCCGTCCGGTGCATCCGGTTTGCTGGTGAGTTCCCTGGGGGCCTTTGCCCGGTATCAGGAAAACGAAGCCTGGACCTGGGAACATCAGGCGCTGGTGCGGGCGCGGGTGCTGGTGGGCAGTCAGGATGTCGGTCAGGCATTCGAGAAGGTTCGCGCGGCGGTATTGGCCAAGCCGCGGGACCTGCCGACCTTGCGCCAGGAGGTCAGCGAGATGCGCGCCAAGATGCGCGACAATCTCGGCAGCAAGAGCACGGGGGCGGGCACGGCGGCAAATGCCTTCGAGGCCACGGCGCCGTTCGATCTCAAGCAGGATGCCGGAGGTATCGTCGATATTGAATTTATGGTGCAATACGCGGCTCTGGCATGGTCTGAGGCGCATCCGTCGTTACTGCGCTATACCGACAATATCCGCATTCTGGAAGGGTTGGAGGAGGTCGGGCTGATGCCCGCCGAAGATGCCAGCCTGTTGCGTGAAGCCTATAAGGCCTACCGCTCCGCCGCTCACCGGGAGGCCTTGCAGAAGGACGCCGGCGTAATACCGGGCGACCAGTTCGTGGATGAACGACAGCAGGTAATGCGGATCTGGCGCGAGCTGGGGTTAAGCTGAGACGGATATTTGTAGCACCTGATACCCCTGTGGGAGCGAGCCTGCTCGCGATGAGGCCGTCACATTCAACATTTATGCTGACTGTCAGGCCGCCATCGCGAGCAGGCTCGCTCCCACACTGGGTCTGCGGTGTCAGGTAGATTGAAGGCGCTAAGCTGTATTGCATGGATGTGCACAAAATTGATCCGACGAGCCCCAATCGGCTCGTCCAAATGACCTGAGGGTTCACCCCCGCAGGTGCTGGATTCTCGAGGCGGGGAGGCGTATGCCTCCCCTGCTCGTTTTTGGAAACCACATGAAAATTCTGATCGTTGGGCCCAGTTGGGTCGGTGACATGGTGATGGCGCAGACACTTTTTCAGTGTCTCAAACAGCGCCACCCGCAGTGCGAAATCGACGTGCTGGCCCCCGAGTGGAGCCGGCCGATTCTCGAGCGCATGCCCGAAGTGCGCCAGGCCTTGAGCTTTCCACTGGGCCACGGCGTGCTGGAGCTGGCGACGCGTCGGCGCATCGGTAAATCCCTGGCCGGTCAGTACGACCAGGCCATCCTGCTGCCCAACTCCCTGAAGTCGGCGTTGGTGCCATTTTTCGCCGGTATCCCGAAACGCACCGGCTGGCGTGGCGAATTCCGCTACGGCCTGCTCAATGACGTGCGCACGCTCGACAAAGAACGTTACCCGCTGATGATCGAGCGCTTCATGGCTCTGGCCTTTGAGCCCGGCGTCGAGCTGCCGAAGCCGTATCCACGGCCGAACCTGCAGATCGACCCGGTGACCCGCGACGGCGCACTGGCCAAGTTCGGTCTGGCCCTCGACCGTCCGGTGTTGGCGCTGTGCCCCGGCGCCGAGTTCGGCGAATCCAAGCGCTGGCCGTCCGAGCACTACGCCAAGGTCGCCGAAGCGAAGATCCGTGAAGGCTGGCAGGTCTGGCTGTTCGGCTCGAAAAACGATCACGCGGTGGGCGAAGACATTCGTGCACGGCTGATTCCCGGTCTGCGTGAAGAGTCGGTGAACCTCAGTGGCGACACGTCTCTGGCCGAGGCCATCGATCTGCTGTCCTGCGCCGATGCGGTGGTCTCCAATGACTCCGGCCTGATGCACGTGGCCGCCGCGCTGAACCGCCCGTTGGTGGCAGTGTACGGCTCGACTTCGCCGGGTTTCACACCACCACTGGCCGAGCACGTCGAAATCGTGCGCCTGGGCATCGAATGCAGTCCATGCTTCGATCGCACCTGCCGTTTCGGTCATTACAATTGCTTGCGCCAGCTCATGCCGAAAGCGGTGAACGAAGCCTTGCAGCGGTTGCTGGGCACTGTGGTCGAGGTCAAATAGTTTGCGGGTACTGTTGATCAAGACTTCTTCGCTGGGCGACGTGATTCACGCGTTGCCAGCGTTGACCGACGCGGCGCGGGCGATTCCCGGCATCACGTTCGACTGGGTGGTGGAAGAAGGCTTCGCCGAGATTCCGACCTGGCACCCGGCCGTGGACAAGGTGATCCCGGTGGCGATCCGTCGCTGGCGCAAGAACATCTGGCAGACCATCAAAAGTGGTGAGTGGAAGCGCTTCAAACAAAGCATTCGCGCGACCAAATATGACTTGGTGATCGATGCCCAGGGCCTGCTGAAAAGCGCGTTGCTGACTCGCTACGCCAAAGCCCCGGTGGCCGGGTTGGACAAGAACTCGGCCCGCGAACCGATCGCCGCGCGTTTCTACTCCCGACGTCTGGCCGTGGCCCGTGGGCAGCACGCGGTAGAGAGAGTGCGTCAGCTGTTCGCAGTGGCATTGGGTTACGACCTGCCCAAAGGCCTGGGCGACTATGGCTTGAACGTCGAGCGACTGGTGGAGTTGCCACGCAAGAATCCGTACGTGGTGTTTCTCCATGGCACCACCTGGGACACCAAGCACTGGCCCGAAGCCTATTGGCGCGAGTTGGCCGAGCGGGTGGGTTACCTCGGCGTGGCGGTGAAGCTGCCGTGGGGTAATCCGATCGAAAAGGCCCGCGCCGAGCGCATCGCCCAAGACATGCGACACGTCGAAGTGCTGCCCAAACTGAACCTGGCGGGTGTCGGCAAAGTCCTGGCCGGAGCGCAAGCCTGCGTAGCGGTGGACACCGGTCTCGGTCACCTCGCTGCGGCGCTGGACGTACCGACCCTGTCGCTGTTCGGTCCGACCAACCCGGGCCTGACCGGCGCGTACGGCAAGTCGCAGATTCACATCGCCAGCGACTTCCCCTGCGCGCCATGCCTGCAAAAGAAATGCACCTATCAACCGACGGCCGACGATGCCCGTCGGTTCGACCTGAAACGCGAGTGGCCCCTGTGCTTCACGCGTCTGAATCCCGAGCGTGTGGCCAGCCGACTGAGCACGTTGTTACTGGCTGAGGAGCTGCGCTGATGCAATTGGCATTTGTCCTGTACAAATATTTTCCGTTTGGTGGCTTGCAGCGCGATTTCATGCGCATCGCCCTCGAATGCCAGCAGCGCGGCCATCAGATTCGCGTCTACACGCTGATCTGGGAAGGCGATGTTCCGCCGGGTTTCGAAGTGCTGGTAGCGCCGGTCAAGGCGTTCTTCAATCATCGGCGCAACGAGAAACTCACCGAATGGATGGAGGCCGATCTGGCCAAGCGTCCGGTGGACCGCCTGATCGGTTTTAACAAGATGCCCGGCCTGGACGTTTACTACGCCGCCGACGGCTGCTTCGAAGACAAGGCGCAAAACCTGCGCAACTCGCTGTACCGTCGTTGGGGTCGCTATCGGCACTTCGCCGAGTACGAGCGCGCGGTGTTCGCCAAGGATGCCAAAACCGAAGTGCTGATGATTTCCGAAGTGCAGCAGCCGCTGTTCATCAAGCATTACGACACGCCGCTTGCGCGCTTCCATTTGCTGCCGCCGGGTATCTCTGCGGATCGTCGCGCGCCGGCCAATGCCGCCGAGATCCGTGCCGGGTTTCGTCGCGAATTCAACCTGAAAGATGATGAGCTGCTGCTGGTACAGATCGGCTCCGGGTTCAAGACCAAAGGCGTGGATCGCAGCCTCAAGGCGCTGGCCGCCTTGCCCGCCGAGCTGAAAAAACGTACCCGGCTGTTTGTAATTGGCCAGGACGACCCCAAAGTATTCCAGTTGCAGAGCGCCACATTGGGGCTCGGTGACAACGTGCAGTTCCTCAAGGGCCGCAGCGATATCCCGCGTTTCCTGCTCGGTGCCGATCTGTTGATCCACCCGGCGTACAACGAAAACACCGGGACGGTGCTGCTTGAAGCCGTGGTAGCCGGCTTGCCGGTGCTGGTGAGCGCGGTGTGCGGCTATGCCCATTACATCGCCGAGGCCGATGCGGGGCTGGTGCTGAACGAACCCTTCGATCAGGCGCAACTGACGCAGTACCTGACCGGTATGTTGAACGACGCAAATGCACGTGCGGCCTGGAGCCGCAACGGTCTGGCTTTCGCCGAGACGGCCGACCTCTATAGCATGCCGCAGCACGCGGCCGATGTGATTCTGGCGGAGCACGCTTAATGAAGTTGATGCTGGCTGAACCGTTCAAGAGCCTCTGGGCCGGACGCGACCCGTTCGCCGAAGTCGAGGGCCTCAAGGGCGAGGTGTACCGCGAGCTTGAAGCGCGCCGGACACTGCGTACTGAAGTGGACGGTCACGGGTTCTTCGTGAAAATCCACCGGGGCATCGGCTGGGGTGAGATCTTCAAAAACTTGCTGACCGCCAAGCTGCCAGTGCTTGGCGCGGGCCAGGAGTGGAAGGCCATTGCGCGCCTGCAAGAAGTCGGTGTGCCGACCATGACCGCTGTGGCTTACGGCGAAAAGGGCAGCAACCCGGCGGACCAGCATTCGTTCATCGTCACGCAAGAGCTGGCGCCCACCGTCAGCCTCGAAGATTTCAGCATCGACTGGATCAAGCAGCCGCCCGAGCCAAAACTCAAGCGCGCCTTGATCGCCGAAGTCGCGCGCATGACCGGCATGATGCACCGCGCCGGGGTCAACCATCGCGACTGCTACATCTGCCACTTCCTGCTGCACACCGACAAACCGGTAACAGCCGACGATTTCAAGTTGTCGGTGATCGATCTGCACCGTGCTCAGACCCGTCCGACGATTACCCAGCGCTGGCGCAACAAGGACTTGGCGGCGCTGTATTTTTCGGCGCTGGATATTGGCCTGACCCGTCGCGACAAACTGCGTTTCCTCAAGGGGTACTTCCAGCAGCCGCTGCGCCAGATTCTGGCTGAAGAAGCGGGACTGCTGGCATGGCTCGAAGGCAAGGCCAACAAGCTCTACGAGCGTAAACAGCGATACGGGGATGCGCTCTGATGTCGGGTTGGACACTGGAACCTGCTTACAACGATCTGGCAGAAGACTTTGGCAGTCTTGACGCGGTGTTCGCGCTCAAGGGCGAGCGACTGACCCGCGATCCACTGTCCGAGGTCATTCGCGTCCAGCGCAATGGCGTCAACTATTACGTCAAGCGCTACGTCGGCGCCGGCAAAGGCCTGCGCCGTTACCTGGGCAAGCCGCGGGTGAAAGCTGAGTGGCAAAACCTCAAGCGTTTCGCCAAATGGGGCATTCCCACCGCCGAAGTAGTGGCCTGGGGACTGGAGCGGCGCGGTGTGGCATACGACCGTGGGGCGATGATCACACGCGAGCTGCCCCATACCGAAGATTTGTCGGCCCTGGCTGATCGGCATGATCCGAAGCTGGCGGACCGCGCCTGGGTCGACAACATCAGTCGACAGCTGGCGGGCTATACCCGGACGATGCACGACCACCGGTTTACCCATAATGATTTGAAGTGGCGCAATCTCCTGATCGACGATGAGGCGCGGCTGTTTCTGATCGACTGCCCCAACGGTGATTTCTGGAGCGGCTTCTGGCTCAAGTACCGGATCACCAAGGACCTGGCTTGTCTGGACAAAGTTGCCAAATATCACCTGTCGGCCACCCAGCGCCTGCGCTTCTACCTGCAATACCGCCAATGCACCCGGCTCGATGCCGCCGACAAGAAACGGATTCGGCACGTGGTGAGATTTTTCGAGGGACGCGAATGACTGATTTTCTGGCTGCTGAAGACCGTGCGCTGCTTGAGCGTCATGGCCTCGGCAACTTCGATGCACTCTGGGCCAAACAACTCGAGGCGGTGGATGAACCCAACATCGTCGGTGATGGCTGGAGCAGCGTGTTTCGGCTGGAGCTGGAGGGTCATGGCTACTACCTCAAGCGCCAGAGCAACTACCTGATGCATACATGGCATTCGCCCTTTGGCGAGCCAAGTTTTGCCCGTGAGTTTCGCAACATCAGTCGTTATCGGAAACTGGGTGTTCCGGCGCTGCAGGCGGCGTTCTTCGGTGAGCGCAAGGTCGGCGGCGAAGTCCGGGCGATTCTGCTGACCCGCGCGCTGGACGGTTGGGATGATCTGGATTCACTGTTGCAGCGTTGGTCCGACCTGAGCGCGGCGCAGCACTCGGCGATTCTGAAAGCCTGTGGGCAACTGGCGCGACGTCTGCACGAGGTGCGTCAACTGCACGGTTGCTTCTATCCCAAGCATATTTTTCTTCAGGCCACCGGTGACGGTTATCAGGCTCAGTTGATCGACCTGGAAAAAACCCGCCCGCTGTTGTTCGGCCAGCGTGATCGGGTCAAGGACCTGGAGCCGTTGCTGCGTCGGGCGCCGGAATGGAGCGAAAGCCAGCTGCGCGAATTGTTGGCGGTTTATCTGGCTCAACCATTGAACAGTTCGCTGGTGGACAGTTGGGTATCGCGCCTGAGTGCGCGACGCAGTCACAAGGAGACGCGTTGATGCGTTTGTCCGAGCTGAAAAACGCGGGCCGCAGCCCAAGCCTGCCGCTGAGCATTCCACTGGCCGATGCCGCGGGGCCTGCAGAGTTGCAATTGCTGAGCCTGCTGCGGGTATTGCCGGGTCAGCGTTATGTGGGCGCCGGCGTCTGGCGCGGCCGGCCGGTGCTGGCCAAATTGCTGGTCGGCGGTAAAGCGGCACGGCACTTTAAGCGTGAACTGGACGGCGTGCGTTTGCTCGCCGCTCAGGGGCTGACCACACCGTTGTTATTGGCTGATGGCCTGAAGGACGGCGAGGGCGGCTGGTTGTTGTTCGATTTTCTTGAAGGTGCCGAGAGCCTGGGAGACGCCTGGAAACAGGTCGAACACTTGCCCGTATTGGCGGATGAACAATCCGCGGTGCTGGCCGAGGCGTTGGGCGCGATCGGTCATCTGCACAGCAAGGGCCTGTGGCAAGAAGACTTGCACCTGGACAACCTGTTGCGCCATGGCGGTCAGTTGTATTTGATCGATGGCGCCGGGATCTGTGCCGAGACGGCTGGCAAGCCACTGTCGCAGCAGAAAGTCCTGGAAAACCTCGGGGTGTTTTTCGCCCAATTGCCTAAATCGCTGGAACCCTTCACCGAAGAATTGCTGGTGTATTACCTGCTGGGGAACGGCGAGCATGCCTTGCCCATGGAAGCGTTGCAGAAGCAGATCGACAAGGTCCGTCGCTGGCGTTTGAAGGATTTCCTGATCAAGGTCGGCCGCGAATGCACGTTGTTCAGCGTCCAGCGCGGAGCGTTCGGCTTGCGGGCGATTCGCCGTGAGGAAGAGGCGGCGATGTTGCCGGTGCTGGAGCAGGCCGATGCCTTGCTCGATCAAGGCCATCTGTACAAGACCGGCGGCGCGGCGAGCGTCGGCAAGGTCGAGGTGGCGGGTCGTACATTGGTGGTCAAGCGCTACAACATCAAAGGCTTTGCCCATTGGCTCAAACGTTTCTGGCGCCCGAGCCGCGCCTGGCACTCATGGCGTGAAGGCAATCGCCTGGCATTCCTGGGGATCGCCACGCCCAAGCCGTTGGCGTTATTGGAGAAGCGTTTTTTCTGGCTGCGCAGCCGGGCGTATCTGGTGACCGAGTATTTGCCTGGGCCGGACATCATCGAGCGGTTTGCACCTTATGTTGAAAGCGGTGAGGCACCGGAAGCCGAGTTGCAGGCGCTGGATCATTTGTTTGCCGAGCTGATTGGCGAACGCATCAGCCATGGCGATTTCAAGGGGCATAACCTGTTCTGGCAGCAGGATCGCTGGGCGCTGATTGATCTGGATTCGATGTGTCAGCATGGTTCGGTGAGTAGCTTTGCCCCCGCGTATGCGCGAGATCGGGCTCGATTCATGCGCAATTGGCCGGAAAACAGCGCTCTCTATCAAGTCATTGATCAGCGTTTGCCCAAGACAATTGATCAGGTGTCGTGACCCCGTAAGTCGGGCGTTGTCCGGTCAACATATAAATGCAGAAGCCCGCTGAGTGCGGGCTTCGGCTTTTCTGGCACAGCAATAAAGCGTCTGATATCACTTCAAAACGAGCTCGGTAATTCCCGTACTCCATATCAATCGTTCATCCATTTCTGCACCGAGCCAGATGGACCATTGAAAAAACGCCGAATAGCCGGGGTAATCCAAATAGTTATCAGGAGTAAGGGTGAAAATGTAGTCTTTATCAGGGTTGCTGAGGCGCACCGTCTTGGAAAACCAGACTACCCGCTCATTTGTATCTGGGTTGAGCACCCCCCAGATGATTTGTAGGGCATTGTATTCGCGGTAATTGGTGATAGGCGGGATGGTTATTTTTAACCCGTCGGGATAGTCAGAAACGTTGAGCTCCCCGTTGACCACGCCTTGGATAATGGCAGGTTGGTAGATAAGCTTCGGCGCGACCGCGATTTTTAGTGTCGGTGAAATTTCTACCTTGTCGTTCAGGGCAATTTGATAGGTGACGTTCACTGTTTTGTCGCTGAATCTCTTGGTTTCTTGCTCGGGTATGGGGACAAACTCCACGTTGCCCGGTTCTGAGATGGGGATCAGTTCGGAGGTGTATTCGGTGGGGTCTTCAATGGCACGCCAGGTAATCTGGATGCTGGCGCCTGCATCTGATTTACGGGTGCTGATCGGCATGATGATTGGGCTATCGGCGGCCTCTTCCGGAATGACCACCCCCCACTTTTCCGATCCCCAAAACAAACGAATCTCGCCCGTAAAGAATGCCCTGTAACCCAGAATCGGAGTGTTCAGTTGGGTCGACGGGGTGCCCCTGACTCTAGGTAGGAACAGTTCCTGGGTGGCGGAAAAGCCATCTTTTTTTTTGCTATAAAACATCGATTTCATACGAAGCTCCAATTTATAGTACTTGTGAGGTGCTTCATTTGAATTGAACGGAGGTTTTTTTACACCTGTCAGAAATGATAGTTATTTAGATCGGTTGCGAATAAAAGGCATGGTCTTAATGTATGCGGTGCGGTTTGTCGGCAGGAGTATGGTCTCGTGAAGTTGTGTGAGTGCCCTACGCAATCTTAGGAGGCCCTGAAGTGTGATCTGAATTGCCACGATCTAGTTTTCCTGACGTGCTCGGAGGGCCGATTTTGATGATGGAAATGGCTGTTGCGGGATCTGACCCTTTCAGGTGTCTCCGACAGTTTCATTTATCGGCAGGCTACGGACAGTAATATCATTATTTGCTGGAGAGCCGGTCGTGGCTGAGCCTTGCCGCGAAGCGTTCGCCTGCTTGATCTTTACAGGGGTAATAACCACTGGGTCATTCCCGCCATGTTTACGCTATAATCCCGCCCTTTAGCTGTCTCTCGCCCCTTGCGAGGGCACATTAATTTTTGAGGCGCCTTGCGCCTGCATGCAGACTAAAGAGGCTAGACCCCTGTGGCATTGACGATTCTTGGCCTGTCCGGCGCCCTTAGCCATGATCCTTCCGCAGCGTTGTACATCGACGGCAAGCTGGTCGCGGCGGCTGAGGAAGAGCGCTTTGTGCGCGATAAACATGCAAAGAACCGCATGCCTTACGAGTCGGCGAAGTTCTGCCTCGAGCAGGCCGGCATCAAGCCATCCGACGTTGATGTGGTAGCGATTCCGTTCGCGCCGATCAGCCTGTTCGGCAAGGCTCGCTGGCATTACGCCAAGCGTTACTGGTACGCCCCGGACCGCGCGCTCGACGCGATCCTGATGGGTAACCGTCGCTACAAGCGCTATCGCAACAAGATTGTCTGGTGTCTCGAGCAATTGGGTTTCGATCCGAAGAAAATCAAGATCGAGCCAGTCGAGCATCACCTGGCCCACGCCTCCAGTGCTTACCACTGCTCCGGTTTCAAAGAGAAAACCGCGATCCTGGGGATCGACGGCAAGGGTGAGTACGCCACGACCTTTTTCGGTTACGGCGAAAACGGCAAGATCCACAAGATCAAGGAATTCTTCGATCCGGACTCCCTCGGCGGCCTGTACGGCGCGATCACCGAGTTCCTCGGTTTCGAGATGCTCGACGGTGAGTTCAAGGTCATGGGCATGGCGCCGTATGGCGATGCCAGCAAATACGATTTCTCGCGCCTGGCTTCGTTCGAGAACGGCGAGTTGGTGATCAACACCGAATACGCCAACGTCATCGGCCTGCGTCGCTATAAAGAGAAGGGCAAGGGTTTCTACTTCTCGCCGAAGCTGATCGAGTGGCTGGGACCGAAGCGCGAAGGCGACATCGCCGACGAGCCGTACATTCATTACGCCGCGAGCATGCAAGCGCTGTTCGAGAAGCTGGCGTTGCAGATGATCGACCACTATCTGGGCGACGTGCTCAAGGAAACCGGCAAACTGGCCTTCGCCGGTGGCTGTGCGTTGAACGTCAAGCTGAACCAGAAAATCATCGCCCGTGACGACATCAAAGAACTGTTTGTTCAGCCTGCGTCCGGCGACGCCGGTACCGCGGTTGGAGCTGCGGCTTACGTGTCCCACGCCCGTGGTGTACCGGTCGAGAAGATGGAACACGTCTACCTCGGCCCGTCCTACAGCAACGAAGACGTGATCGCCGCCTGCGCCCGTCATGCGAACAAACCTGCGTGGCGCAAGCTCGACAACATGCCGGAGCAGATCGCCAAAATCATGGTCGACGGCAACCCGGTGGCCTGGTTCCAGGGCCGCATGGAATTCGGTCCACGCGCCTTGGGCGGTCGTTCGATCATCGGTTGCCCGAGCGCTGTCGGCGTGGCTGACCGGATCAACCACCAGATCAAGTTCCGTGAGCGCTGGAGGCCTTTCTGCCCGTCGATGCTCGACACCGTTGCGCCGCAGATGATCAAGATCGATCACCCGGCACCGTTCATGACCTTTACCTTCGAAGTGGCTGAAGAGTGGAAGACCCGCGTGCCGGAAGTCGTCCACGAAGACGGCACATCCCGGGCCCAGGTACTCAAGCGCGAATACAACCCGCGCTACTACGACATGATGAAGGCGCTGGAAATGCTGACCGGTAACGGCGTGTCGCTGAACACTTCGCTCAACCGTCGTGGCGAGCCGATGATCTGCTCGCCGACCGACGCCTTGAATATGTTCTTCGGTTCCGACCTGCAGTACCTGATCATGGAAGACATTCTGGTGGTCAAAGAAGGTGCGGACGCTTATGACACGCTCGGCTGAACGCCATGTGCTGCAGTTCTGTCACGGCTATGACGGCCCGTTTCTGGACTGCGCCCGGCAATACGCCAGTCTGTTCGCGGGGACCGGTTATCGAGTGACCACGGTGTTTCTGACGGGGGCTGCAGATAGCCAAGTCGCGGCGAGCTGCGCTTCCGATGAAGTGCTGTTCATGGAATACAGCTCCAAGGCCATTCGTGGCCTGAAGCTGGGCGCCATCGGCGATCTGCGCAAGATCGCCGCCTCGCGCAATTTCAGTTTCTGCATTGCTCACCGTTTCAAACCGATCTACATCGCCTTGCTCGGCACTTCGTTGCCGGTCATTGGCGTGCATCACGCGTTTGGCGATTACCAGCGCGGCACCCGCAAACTGTTCGCGAATATTTTCCGCAAGCGCCTGAGCCTGCTCGGGGTCTCCGATGCCGTGCGTGACGACATGCGCCGTTGTTTGCCGAAATGGCCGGTCGAGCGGGTTCAGACGCTTTATAACCGTGTCGATGTGCAGGCGCTGCAGACCAGTCAGGTATCGGTTCGCGAGGCCCGGGAAACCCTCGGTCTGTCGATGGATGCCTGGATTGTCGGCAACGTCGGGCGCCTGCATCCGGACAAGGATCAGGCCACGCTGCTACACGGTTTCGCCGCGGCATTGCCGGGGTTGCCGGCCAACAGTCAATTGGTGATCCTTGGCAGCGGTCGGTTGGAACAGGACCTCAAGGGCCTGGCGCGCGAACTGGGTATCGGCGATCGCGTGCTGTTCCTCGGCCAGGTGCCCGAGGCGCGTCGTTACTTCCGCGCTTTCGATGTGTTTGCCCTGAGTTCCGATCACGAACCGTTCGGCATGGTATTGCTGGAGGCCATGGCCGCCGGTGTGCCGTTGCTCGCGACCGCGTGCGGTGGGGCCTGGGAAGTGGTCGAAGGCGTAGGCATTCTGTTTCCGTTGGGCGATGCCGAGCATCTGGCTCAAGGGTTGCAACATCTGGCCGCGATGGACGAACAGCAACGTCGCCAGTGTGCCGAACTGATGTTCGACCGCTTGCGTGAGCGCTTCTCCGATCGCGCGGTACGCGATGCTTTTTGGCATTTGCCGCACGTCACCGAACTGGCACCGAGGGGCTGATGCTCAACCGATTTCAAGGCTGGCGCGAACGTGGCTGGGCGCAGGTCGACGCCTCGACCTATGCACAAGCCTGGCAACGTTTTGGCGGCAGCGTCGCGACTCATCCTCTAGTGGTTGAGCGTCTGGCACAGTTGGCGGATATTGCGGTGCGCTATCTGGCCTGGGAACAGAACGGCGAAGTGAAAGCCGCCATCCCGACCTGGGGTCGCGACCTGGCGCTGTCCAAGGACGTGCTCAAGCGCAGTGGTAAAAAGGGTCTGTTCGACCTCGGCAATGCCGAGTTGATCCTGCCGGCCGCTGCGGGTGCCCAGGCACCGTTGCGCCATCGCGGCCGTTACTTGTCGGCCTTGAACGAAGGTCATTTCACCGGAATGAAACTGCAGGTCGAACAGCTGGCTATGGCGCGAACGCCTGAAGAGCTGTCGAAGAAGTTTCGCTACAACCAGCGCCGCGAATTGCGCCTGCTGGAAGAGGCGGGCGGTGTGGCGCGGCCGGTTACCGAGTTCTCCAGCAGCGAGCTGGCGGCTATCTATTGCGACTTGTTCCAGCGTCGCTGGGGTTTCCCGGCCACTGGTGCCGAGCGCATGGGCGAGGTGATCGAGCTGTTGCGCGAGTTGCTCATCGGCTCGGTGATTTTCCTCAATGACGCACCGATTGCGATTCAATTGGTGTACCGCGTCGAGGCGCCGGAGTGGATCAGCGTCGAGTACGTCAACGGCGGCGTCGATCCCCAGACCCGGGAATTCAGCCCCGGTAGCGTGCTGAGTTTTCTCAACACCCAAAGTGCCTGGGAACATGCACGCGCGCTGAATAAGCCCCTGCGGTTTTCCTTTGGTCGGACCGACCGTGAGTACAAGGATCGTTGGTGCAACTCTGTGCCGGTCTTCACCGTATGAGCCAACCAATGAGTCGCAAACAGCAACTGCTCAAGCGCCATCGGCGCAACAAACGCATTGGTCTGTTGATCGCGCTGATACTGTTGATCGCTATTGGCGTGCTGGTCGCCTGGTGGCTACCGCTGGTGCTTGCGGTGCTGGGCTGGATTGCCCATGAGGCGTGGTTCGCCGATCATCTGTTTTATTCGCCCAAAGACAATTATCAATACAGCTTCCCGCCGTATACACAGCAGCCAAAAGTTCATCTCGACGGTGAGCGACTGCGGCTGGACGAGGGTGTCATGCTTGTCGATGACGCTACGCTGGTGCTGGCTTTACGAGTGAAAAGCACGTGGCTGGGGCGCTTTATCGATCCGGTGATCGAGTTGTCGGGTGGCGATAATCCCGACCGGCAAACCTTCGAGCGCGGTGTAAATGGCCTGCGTTATCTGAATCTCACGGGTCAGGCGCAGGTACTGTCGCAAGGTGAGTTGCGTTTGCGCGGGCGTTTCTGCCGATTGCTCGGCGAGCCTGTGCTCTGGACGTTCGAGTATCCGGACTACCGCCGTCAGCGGGTGATGGTGATCGCGCCTCACGCCGACGATGCTGAATTGGCCGCCTACGGTTTGTACAGCCAAGCCGCCGAAACCTGGATCGTCACCCTGACTGCGGGCGAAATCGAAGCCGAACGTTATCAACAATTGGGCCTGAACCAGGCCGAAGCGGCTCGCCTCAAGGGGCGTTTACGTGCCTGGGACAGCATCGCTGTGCCGCGCTGGGCCGGGGTGCCCGAGGCACATTGCGTGCAGTTGGGGTATTTTTGTCTGCAATTGGCAGCGATGCAGGCCGCGCCGGGCACTCCGGTGGGTTCGCGGGAAGCGGATTTGAGCGACACCCGCTTGTTCCGTCAATTGAATCCATGTGTCCTGCCGGGTGACATCGACGGTGTGCCGAGCTGGGATAATTTGCTGGCCGATCTGCGTGAACTGCTGCTGCGAGCCCGTCCGGAAGTGATTGTGCTGCCACACCCGACCCTCGATCCGCACCCTGATCATATCTGTGCCCAGCAAGCGGTTCTTGAAGCGTTGAAAGGGTTGGAATGGCAGCCGACCACCATCCTGGGCTATGCCAATCACCTGCACGACAATGATCGTTGGCCAATGGGTGGCGCGGGTCATGGCATCGCTCTGCCACCAGCGTTCGATTCGGTAGCGCCGATGCAGCCATGCTGCCTGCCACTCTCTTTGGAGCGTCAGCGCGATAAAGCGATGGCGTTGGGCATGATGCACGACTTGCAACCACAGCTTCCGTTCAAACGGCGCCTGCGGCGGTTGTTGCAGTGGCTCTTGGCTAGTAGAGTGCCGTCCGTCTACGGTGAGAACGATTTCTTTCGCAAGGCGGTCAGACGCCATGAGTTGTTCTGGGTTTTGAAGCATGATGAAACATCTGCACGGCAGAAATGAAATGTCACGCGGCCTAGCATGGCTGCGTATTTAAGCTGCAATGAGTATTTTTGTGATCAATCCATGCCCGCGTATTCTTTTCCTCATCCCGTATTTCGGTCATTGGCCGTTCTGGATGCCGTTTTTCCTCGAGAGTTGCCGGCGCAACCCCGATATCGATTGGTTGCTGTTCAGTGACTGCGGTACGCCCGAGAATCTGCCGCCCAACGTAACGGTCGAGGCCATGAGCTTCAATGAGTACTGCGCGCTGGTGTCGCGGCGACTGAATATCGACTTTGCGCCTGATGCCGCGTACAAGCTCTGCGACATCAAGCCGGCGCTGGGGCATATCCATGTCGACCGCCTGCAGGGCTATGATTTCTGGGCGTTCGGCGATATTGATCTGGTGTATGGTGACCTGCGAAGTTATTTCACCTCGACTCGGCTGGCCAGTTATGACCTGTTCTCTACTCATGAGCGGCGAGTAGCGGGACACCTTTGCCTGATGCGCAACACCGCGCGCAAGCGTGAGTTGTTCATGCAGATCAAGGACTGGCAAACACGCTTTACCGACCAGGCACATCACGCGCTGGACGAGGGGGCATTCAGTCGAATTTTCCTCTGGCGCAAGAATTTCCCCGAGCCTTTGTTCTCTCTGGTAGGCAAGTTCAATCCTTGGCGCCGCCGCAGCGAGTTCACTGAGGCGTTCAGCACACCAGGTGGTTGCATCAAGTGGCACGACGGCACGGATGACTTTCCGCGTCACTGGTATTGGCGCAATGGCTGTTTGACTAATGATCGCGATGGCGATCGCCGGTTTCCGTATTTCCACTTCGTCTGCTGGAAACGCAATGAATGGTCACGGTTGCCTCCACCCGATCCGGCCGAGGTCAGGCGCATCGCCGCCGAACCGGCCTGGATCATCGATGCGACTGGTTTTCACCGGGGAGAGTTATGAGCCAACGGTCAAAGGTTCTGCAATTGCAGCCTGACTACAACGTCAAAGCCCACGATTTTGCCGACCTTGCGGAGCAGATCGTAAAGGCTCTGCCAAGCGATCGCTATGAAGTGACCGCGGCGTTTTTGCGTGGCAAACCGGGGCCTGGCGAAGCGGTGAGCCGCGCCGACCGTTCGGTGTATTTCGAGTTTTCCGACAAGTCCCTCAAGGGCATGCGCCTGCGGGCGATGTGGCAGGTGTACAAGTTCTGCCGTGCAGAAAAATTCGATGTGGTGATTTGCAACCGCTTCAAACCGGTGAACATGATGCTGGCGCTCAACCGTTGGTTGAAGGTACCGCTATGCATCGGCATCTCCCATGGATTTGGCGAGTACGACCGGTTTTACCGGCGTCGCCAGACCCAGCGCCTGGTCGATCGCCATTGGCGCTTCGTCGGTGTGTCGCCGGCGGTCAAACAGTACCTGCTTGATTGTGACTGCGGCTTCACCGACCAGAATACCTACGCGATCACTAACGCCATCGACATTGAACAGGCAGAGGGTTTGCAGCACAGCCGCGAACAGGCTCGCGAGCTGCTGGGCATTGATCCGTCGGTGCGCTTGATCGGTGCATTGGGCCGGTTGGTGCCAGTCAAGGGGCACACCTATCTGCTGCAGGCCTTTGCCGCCCTCAAGGACAAATACCCCAATACTCAACTGGCAATCATCGGTGCAGGGCGTGAAGAGTCGCCCCTGGCCGGCGAAATCGAGCGCCTTGGCCTGACCGGTCGCGCGCATTTGCTGGGGTTCAAGGAAAACGCTTTGCAGTATGTTCGAGCGTTCGACATCTGGACCATGCCATCCCTGGCTGAAGGCTTGGGGTTGGCGTTGCTGGAGGGCATGAGCGGACACCTGCCGGTGATCGCCTCGAACGTGCCGGCAATGTTACCGCTGATTCAGGGCGCAGGTGGTCTGACGATTACCCCGGCAGACGTGCCGACCCTGGTCGCAGCGCTGGATAACTACCTTGGGCTGTCGGATGACGAGCTCAAGGCAAAGGGCGAACAGGCCTACCGTTATCTCCAGGAACAACACGATATCGAAGTGTTCCGGCAGCAATACCTGGACCTGATCGAATCCGGCTTGAATCAAGCCCACAAGGAACAATCATGAGCGACGCGCAACCCCTCGTCACGATCATCATCGCGTCGTACAACCACGGCCGCTATATCGAGGAAAGCATTCTCAGCGTCCTCAACCAGACCTATAAAAATATCGAGTTGCTGGTCGTCGATGATGGCTCCAGCGATGACAGCGTCGAGCGGATCAACGCCTTGCAGGCGCAGCACGGTTTCGATTTCCGGGTTCAACAAAACCAGGGGCTGACCAATACCCTCAACGGCGCCATCGCTCGTTCGAAGGGCAGCCTGATCGTGCCATTCGGCTCCGACGACGTCATGCTGCCGGAGCGTATCGCCACCCAGGTAGCGTACATGGACGGCAAGCCCGAGGTCGGGATTTGCGCCGGCAACATCGAGCTGATCGACGCCGACGGCAATCTGTACCCGGAGAAACGTCAGAACCGCGATGTGCCTTTCCGTCGCCTGGATTTCGATGACATGTTCCTGGAGCGCAAGCCTTATCCGCCGGCACCTACCCTGATGATCCGCCGCGAAGCGCTGGACAAGGTGGGTGGCTTTGATCCGAACATTCGGCTGGAGGACTTGTTGATCGAGTTGAAGGTGACCCGCGCCGGCTACTTCATCGATGGCCTGAATGTGCTGATGGCGCGCTATCGCAAGCACGCCACCAACTCCTACAAGAATCATCGCTTCATGATTGATAACATCCTGCGCTCCTACGCGCTGTTCAGCGATCATCCGCTGTACGACGAGGTGCGCTACAAGTTTCTCAGCTCGATGTTCCTGAAAACCGCCAATCGCGATCGCAATCTAGCGCGGGAACTGCTGGCGCAGATACCGTTCAAGGCCTGGAACAAGAAGACCTGGCGCGGTCTGGGGCGGCTGTATTTCTCGCCACTGGAAAAAGACTGATTCAGCCTTGACGCGTTCGATGCAGCAGCTGGCGAACCGCTGCTGCATCGAGTGCATTATCAAGCTTTGGCGAGCGATCCTCTCGGTCAGACTCTTGCCGGCCTATCGGTCCAGGCCACCCGCGCAACGAATGGGTTGGTCTCGGACATTAATGAATCCGTGCCGGGTGCCCTCCGGCCAGCACTTGCCTGTGCAGATTGTCAACGGCGGCTTTCGACGCCGTCACGGCATATCCCTGAAGCAGCGCGTCAAAATGATCCTCGAACAGCCAGCGCCGATCCTCGGTGTAACGCTGCATATGGCGCAGATTGCGCTGACGCAGGGACAGGCTCAGTGATGACGGATAGATGCGCATGTCCGCCAGATCGATCAAGCCGAATTCTCCGTCGTTCAGTACCAATACATTCCCCAGGTGCAGGGAGCGAAAGTAGACGCCTTGCTCATGCAGCTGCGCCATGAATTTGCCGAAACGCTCAACCAGTGCCTGACGCACCGCCGGCGCGGTAATGCCTTGAAGCACCTGACGCAAGGTGTTGCCCGGCAGTGGCGAATAGTGCACGGCACTGCTGCCGTCATCGAGTCGGTACAGATCCAGAATCTGTGGGGTCGGGATCCCTTTGTTACGTAGTTGCTCGCTGTTGGCGGCAAAACGTTCGGAATAGGGGTTGAAGCTGCCCGAGGTGTACCAGCGGCGCCGGCGGAACAGCTTGAGGAAGCTGCCATCGGTCAGGCGCAGGACTTTGGGGCCCAGGCCATCTTCTTCGATCACCTGGGCGCTGGCGGTCAGCTGTTGCAGGGCTGTCGAGGTCAACATCTTGACCGGCATCGCCAACAGGCGCCGGGCTCGCTGGTTGATGCTCAGCGCGGCGATCAGTGCCAGTGGAATCCACAGCAGGAACCAGTGCTCCTTGGGTCGAGAGATGATCCCGCCGCCTTCGGTCAGGCCTGCCCCAATGCCGAACATCAGCCAGGTCGAGGCGATGATGAACAGCGGTTGCAGACGATTGCGCCAGCTGCTCAGCAAACCCCAGGCCTGAAAAAACAACCATGGCAGCAAGCCGAAGATGCCTACGTAGTAAAGCACGCCCAAGGCGAAGCTATGAGGCTCCCCCAAGGTGTAACCAATACCCGGGTCGAGGATCAGGCTGGCGTTGTAGCCATGACCTATCCACGGGTGATCGGCAATTTTTTGCAGGACCATCTGCCAGATTTCGAAGCGATAGGAGTCGCCGCGCAGGATGATCATCTGTGAAAACAGCACGGCAACCGCCGCGGTGCTGATCAGTAGGACCCCCAGCAATACGAAAGAACGACGGTTCCAGCAAATGAAACTCAGCCAAAGGGCGGCCAGTGTCAACGCAACCAACGGCGTTCTTGACCCGGTAGCGATCACAGAGGCGAACATGATCGCCATCGCCGGAATGCTCAGCCAGAGCATGTGACGACGCTTGCAGGTCATGCTCAGGCATAGCCAATAGGTACAAAAGAAACCGAATACATGGGAGCTGAGCAGCGGATTGTCGAATGCGCCACCCCCAATCAGGCGCATGCCCGGCTCGTAGATGCGGGCAAACATGAACAAGTTGTAGACCGAAGCGATCAGCCCGATCATTGCGGCGCTGAACAGAAGCGGCTGGACGATCTCGGTGCGGTAGCGCACCAGCAGGTAGCAGCCGGCGACCAGCATCAGGGTATGCAAGGAGGGCTTGATCTGACGTATGACGCCATGCTCTATCGGTGGCCCCCAGCTCAGGCTGAGCATGGCCCAGGCGGCGAATAGCAGTATCGCGACGAAGATCGGTTCGCGGAGCAGTTCCTTGAATTCACGGGGGCGCAAGCACAGCGCGATCAGCGCTGGAATGCTGAACAAACCATAAAAAAGCTTGTGATGCAGGCTGCGGCCCGGGAGAAAGAACAGCGCACACAGAAGCAGAAAATAGCCGAGTGGAAGAATCCAGAGGCAAATGAAATCGAAGATTCGATTGGACGTGCTGTTGAAACCGCTGAGTTGCATGCTGAGAGATTCAATCCTGAAGTTGATCGGCCATTTCGGCGTGATGGCTATTTGATGCTTGATGCGACGCTTAACAATAACAGCCTTTATGCGATTGCCAGAACCCTGAAGAAGCTGTGCTAAAGTCAGCGTCCTTTTTATCGACATTCGCGTGATATGACCGACTCCAGTCCCGCTGCAAGCCCATCGAGCTTGAAAATCTACTTCCGCCTGCTCGGCTATGTCCGGCCGTACATCAGTCTCTTCCTGATCAGCATTGTCGGTTTTCTGATTTTCGCTTCGACTCAGCCAATGCTCGGCTACATCCTCAAGTACTTTGTCGATGGCCTGTCCAACCCCCAAGCAGTGCTGTTTCCAAGCGTACCGTACCTGCGGGACCTGCAACTGCTGCAGGCGGTGCCTTTGCTGATCATCCTGATCGCTGCGTGGCAGGGGCTGGGATCTTATCTGGGCAACTACTTTCTGGCCAAGGTTTCTCTCGGGCTGGTTCACGACTTGCGCGTGCAGTTGTTCAACAATCTGCTGGTCTTGCCCAACCGTTACTTCGACAAGCATAACTCGGGGCATCTGATTTCGCGCATCACCTTCAACGTGACCATGGTCACGGGGGCGGCCACGGATGCGATCAAGGTCGTAATCCGTGAAGGCATGACGGTGATCTTCCTGTTCGCCTCGCTGCTGTTCATGAACTGGCGCCTGACGCTGGTCATGGTCGCGATCCTGCCGTTGATCGCCTTGATGGTGCGCACCGCCAGCAAGAAATTCCGCAAACAGAGCAAGAAGATCCAGGCCGCCATGGGCGATGTAACCCACGTGGCGTCGGAAACCATCCAGGGCTATCGCGTGGTGCGCAGCTTCGGCGGCGAAGTTTACGAACAGAAGCGCTTCTACAATGCCAGTCAGGGCAATACCGACAAGCAACTGCGCATGACCCGTACGGGCGCCATCTATACGCCGCTGTTGCAATTGGTGATTTACAGCGCCATGGCGGTGCTGATGTTCCTGGTACTCTACCTGCGCGGTGATGCATCCGCCGGTGACATGGTCGCCTACATCACCTTGGCGGGCCTGTTACCCAAGCCGATCCGCCAATTGTCCGAAGTGAGCTCGACCATCCAGAAAGGTGTCGCCGGCGCCGAGAGTATCTTCGAGCAACTGGACGTCGAGCCCGAACTCGATAAGGGCACCGTTGAGCGTGAGGCCGTCAGCGGTCGTCTGGATGTGTGCCACCTGAGCTTCACCTACCCGGGCACCGAGCGCCAGGTACTGGATGACATCAGTTTCACGGTAGAGCCGGGGCAAATGGTGGCGTTGGTGGGGCGTTCGGGCAGCGGCAAGTCGACCCTGGCCAACCTGATTCCGCGCTTCTATCACCACGACAAGGGCGAGATCCTGATCGATGGCGTTGAGGTGGAGCAGTACAAACTGCTGAACCTGCGCAAGCATATTGCTCAGGTGACCCAGCATGTGACGCTGTTCAGCGACACCGTGGCCAATAATATTGCGTATGGCGATCTGGCCGGCGCTCCCCGTGAAGACATCGAAAAAGCGGCAAGGGATGCCTACGCGATGGACTTCATCGCGCAGTTGCCCGAAGGCCTGGACACTCAGGTCGGCGAGAACGGCGTATTGCTGTCCGGCGGTCAGCGCCAGCGTCTGGCGATTGCCCGGGCCCTGCTGAAAAATGCGCCGTTGCTGATCCTCGACGAAGCCACTTCGGCCCTCGATACCGAGTCCGAGCGGCATATTCAGGCCGCGCTGGATCAGGTCATGAAAGGCCGGACTACTCTGGTCATCGCTCACCGTCTGTCGACCATCGAGAAAGCTGACCTGATTCTGGTCATGGATCAGGGCCGTATTGTGGAACGCGGCACCCATGCCGAGCTTCTGGCGCAAAACGGTTATTACGCTCGCCTGAACGCCATGGGCCTCGATGCCCCGGCTGAAGACATCGCCTGATCGTTGCGAGGGTGAGCCCGGCTCACCCTCGCGTTCACCAGCGTGCAACGCGTCTGGTGTTTGTATCCAAGGCAACGCTGACAGCGGAGTGCGAGATCGATCCCCCAGGATCAGCAACTCGCGGACGCTTGCCGTCGGCTATCAGTATTCCTGCTCAATAAATGAGCAGGGACCTCCGCCGATTCATCCTGTTGCAGCCGTCACGCAAGCCATCGCCAACCCTGTGCTAATATCGCGTCCCTGTTCATTTTGTATGTGGGTTGCTCCATGAAGTTGTCCATGCCGCGATTCGATCAAGCCCCTGTCTTGGTGGTCGGCGATGTCATGCTCGACCGTTACTGGCATGGTGGTACCTCACGGATTTCCCCTGAGGCGCCGGTACCGGTAGTCAAGGTCGAGCAAATCGAGGACCGCCCGGGCGGTGCCGCCAACGTTGCCCTGAACATTGCCGCGCTCGGTGCGCCGGCTTCGCTGGTCGGTGTGACCGGCGACGACGAAGCGGCCGACAGCCTGGTCAATAGCCTCAAGGGTGCCGGTGTGCGGGCGTTGTTCCAGCGCATTGCGCACCAGCCGACCATCGTCAAGCTGCGGGTCATGAGCCGTCACCAGCAATTGCTGCGTATCGACTTTGAAGAACCTTTCTCCACCGACGCTTTGGCGTTGGGTGAGCAAGTCGACGAACTGCTCGAAGGCATCAAGGTGCTGGTGCTGTCCGACTACGGCAAAGGCGCGCTGAAAAATCATCAGGTGCTGATCCAGGCCGCCCGTGCCCGTGGCATTCCGGTGCTGGCCGATCCCAAGGGCAAGGATTTCTCGATCTACCGCGGCGCGAGCCTGATCACCCCCAACCTCAGCGAGTTTGAAACCATCGTCGGCGGTTGCGTCGATGAGCACGAACTGGTGAGCAAGGGCGCGCAGCTGATGCACGACCTGGATCTCGGCGCCTTGCTGGTGACCCGCGGCGAGCACGGCATGACCTTGCTGCGACCGGATCATCCGGCGTTGCACCTGCCGGCCCGTGCCCGCGAAGTGTTCGACGTGACCGGTGCCGGCGACACGGTGATTTCTACCCTGGCTGCGGCAATTGCCGCTGGCGAAGAACTGCCCCACGCGGTGGCCCTGGCCAACCTGGCGGCGGGCATCGTGGTCGGCAAGCTCGGTACGGCGGCAATCAGCGCGCCGGAACTGCGTCGCGCGATTCAGCGTGAAGAAGGTTCCGAGCGTGGTGTGTTGGGGCTGGAGCAGTTGTTGCTGGCGGTCGACGACGCACGTGCGCACAACGAGAAGATTGTATTCACCAATGGCTGCTTCGACATCCTGCATGCCGGCCATGTTACCTACCTCGAGCAGGCACGGGCCCAGGGTGATCGTCTGATCGTGGCGGTCAACGATGATGCGTCGGTGAGCCGCTTGAAAGGGCCGGGTCGGCCGATCAACAGTGTCGACCGTCGTATGGCCGTGCTGGCCGGTCTTGGCGCGGTGGACTGGGTAATCAGCTTCGCTGAAGGCACCCCGGAAAACCTGCTGCGCGAGGTTAAGCCGGATGTGCTGGTCAAGGGCGGCGATTACGGGATCGACCAGGTGGTCGGAGCGGACATCGTCACTGCTTACGGCGGGACTGTGAAAGTGCTGGGGCTGGTGGAAAACAGCTCGACTACCGCGATTGTCGAGAAAATCCGCCAATCCGAGTGAAGCCTAAAAGATCGCAGCCTCGTTTCACTCGACAGCTCCTACAGGGAATCGCATTCCAATGTAGGAGCTGTCGAGTGAAACGAGGCTGCGATCTTTTGACCTTTTGCTTTAAGAGCTGACTTTCTTGCGCGGCACGATTCTTTTAAGCAGTTGCTTTGCCTTTCCGTGCAAGCGGGCCAAACCGGAATCTTTCTCCGGCGGGCTCAAACCCTGTTGCCGCACCCAGTCTTTCCAGCGAATCCGCTCATCCTTTACCAGCCACCCTTCCTGCCGGGCAAAACTCTCCGCCAGGTACAACCCGCGGGTGCTCGCCGGGTACAGCTGATCCTTTTTCAAGGTATAGAGCTCAGCCAGCGGCTGGCCGTCCTGCAATGGCATGAGATACAAATCGGGACGTTTGCGATCAAGCCGGGCCACCAGTTGATCGCCCTCCAGCCGTTCGTCAACATGGAACAGGCTCAAGGACTTGGCTTCCTTGGGCACGTCCAGGCGCAAGTCATAGATCAATTGCAACGACGCAGTCGGCAAATGCACATAAGCCCGTGGGCGCTCGATCAGCGGTCTGTTGGCGCACCGCACCGGCCGCGCCGAGCCAGACAGCGGCGTCAGGCGAAACGGCAGGGCTTCGCGGTAATGCAGGGCGGACGAGTAGGGCGCCGGCAGCCAGGTGTCATTGAAACGCCCGCTGAGCCAGCCTTCCGGGGTTTCCAACAGGCACTCTTCGGCAATTTCCTGGGTCGCCGTGTGCAGTGGCAGGTTCAGCTCATGGGCCGGCACATAACCGGAGATCAACTTGAGCACCACATCGCCGCGGTCCTGCCGACGCTGACGCACCAATACCCAGTAATCGCGATTCTGCCAATGCAGGGTCAGGCGCACCGAAACCCCAAGGTTCGCCAGCTCCAGGGCAAACCGCTCGCTATCCGGCACCGTCACCGGGCGGCGACGTTGCAGGGTCTGGGAGAAATTCAGCGGCATCCCGACGCTCTGATAACTCAGGCCTTCGGGCGTTGCTTCGACGAATAACGGCAGGGTCTTGAAGTTGCTCGGGTTCTTTCTGATCAGCGTACGCGGCATGTCGACTCCTGCTTAAGGCCGCGTGAGCGGCATCAATGGCTACGAAGGACCTGGGCAACGGTCGCGACGTTGTGGGCGAGGTGCAGCGGATTGATGGTCCCGACAATAGCACTGGCCACACCCGGGTGTTCAAACAACAACTCGAAACTGGCGCGCACCGGGTCCACGCCCGGGCTCAAGCAGACGTGGCCGCTGGCCAAGGCCTTTTTGACCAGGATCGCTTTGCCGTGAGCAGCAGCATAGTCAATGACCGGCTTCTCGTTCTGTTCGTTCAGATTGTAGGTGACCATCGCGCAATCACCTTGTTCCAGAGCCTTCAAGCCGCCCTCGACGGTTTTTCCGGAAAAACCGAAACCGCGAATCTTGCCTTCGCGCTTGAGCTCGGCGAGGGTCGCGTAGACCTCGCTGTCATTGAGGATCGCCAGGTCGTTGCCGTCGGAATGCACCAGCACCAGATCAATAACATCCGTTTCCAGACGTTGCAGGCTGCGTTCCACTGACAGGCGAGTATGGGCGGCGCTGAAATCGTGACGCGACTGGCCGTCGGCAAACTCTTCGCCGACCTTGCTGACGATCACCCAGTCTTGACGCTGACCACGCAGCAATGGGCCAAGACGTTCTTCGCTGCGGCCATAGGCCGGTGCGGTGTCGATCAGGTTGATGCCCAGATCGCGCGCGAGTTTGAGCAGCATGCGCGCGTCGTCATCGTCAGGGATCTGGAAGCCATTGGGGTATTTCACCCCTTGATCGCGGCCAAGTTTCACCGTGCCCAGACCCAGAGGCGATACCAGCAGGCCGGTGCTGCCCAAAGGACGATGCAGATCGTGCAGGGTGGGTTGGCTCATGGCAGCAGTTGCTCCCAGACAGGGACACCCATTGGCGGTTTCGGCAGTTCCGGCAGCGGCACCGGATGGCTCGGCTGAATTCCGTCGCGTTGCAGTGCGGCGAGGACGCGGTCAGCGAAGTCCGGCGCCAGGGCCAGTTTGGTCGGCCAACCCACCAGCACGCGATTCTGCTCGGCGAGGAAGGCATTGTCCGGGCGAGTCAGGCCCGATTGCAGCGGCTCTGCGCGTTCGACCCGCAAGGTCGCCCACTGTGCGGTGCTCAAATCGATCCATGGCAGCAGGTTGCCGAGTTCTTTTTGCGCGCTGGCGATCTGCGCCGCAGGGTCGCGGGCCACACCTTCTGCTTCGGCGATGTCGCCTCCCACGTACCAGACCCACTGGCCATCGGCGGCCGGGTGAGTGGTCACGGTGATGCGCGGCTTCGGCCCTCCACCCAGGCAATGGGCGTACAGCGGTTTAAGGCCCGGGCCTTTGACGATGATCATGTGCAGGGGACGCCGCTGCATCGCCGGTTGGCTCAGGCCCAGCGCCTTGAGCAGGTCGGTGGTGCCGGCACCGGCGCTGAGGACGATGCGCTGGGCGCGGATCTCGCGTTCGTCGATTTTCAAGCCGACCAGTTCGCCGTTTTCCAGCAGCGGTTCGATGTGCTGACCGGCCAGCAGACCATCGCCCGCCAGATCGGCCAGGCGCTGAATCACGCTAGGTACGTCGACCACCAATTCCGCCAGGCGATAGACCTTGCCCTTGAAACGCTTGTCTTGCAGGGCTGGTGGCAGTTGCTCGCCCTTGACCTGATCGACCCGTCCGCGCACGGCTTTGCTGGCGAAAAAACTGGTGAGATTGCCGGCGAGGGTACCGGGGGACCAGAGATAGTGAGCATCAGACAACACGCGTACACCCGACAGGTCCAGTTCGCCGTCGCCGGCCAGCGCTTCACGCCAGCGCCGCGGCATGTCGGCGATGGCTTCCGAGGCGCCGGTCAGGGCACCGTGCAACGCATACTTGGCGCCACCGTGGATGATCCCTTGGGACTTCAGGCTCTGCCCGCCACCGAGGCTGGCGCTTTCCACCAGCACGGTTGAAAAACCTTGGCGGCGCAGGCGCGCATTCAGCCAGAGGCCGGCGACACCAGCGCCGACAATCAGAACGTCGGTGGAAATAACAGATGGCATGCAGCGACCTCAGTGTTCAAGACGAGGGCGCAGTATACAGACTCGAAGAAAAGGGGATTGTTGGAGATCAATCGGATGGATGCAAGACCGCTATCGCGAGCAGGCTCGCTCCCACAATGGATCGTGCTTCGGCTTTAGTGTCCGGCGGTCTTCGAGAACAGCTGGATTACAACCACACCCAGCACAATCAGCGCCATCCCCAGCATCGCCGGCACGTCCAGCTTCTGCCCGTAGATAAACAGCGCCGCGACGCTGACCATCACGATCCCCATGCCGGCCCACACCGCGTAGGCCACGCCCACCGGCACGCTGCGCACCACCAGGGTCAGCATCCAGAACGCAATGCCGTAACCGACGATGACCAGCAGCAGCGGCAGTGGCGTGCTGAAACCCTTGACCGCTTTCATCGATACGGTAGCGATCACTTCGGCGCAGATGGCGATGGCCAGGTAGTAGTAAGCGGTCATGGGTCAATCCTCGTGTGAAGTGTTGCTTTCTGAGGTCGGCATTCTAGAGATTCGCCAGATGCGGTAAAGTCATTACCTATCTGTTATGAAGATGGGTTTGGCCATGAACATGCAATGGAATCTGGAACAGCTGCGCTTGTTTGTCAGCGTCGCGGAACAGCGTTCGTTTTCCGCGGTGGCGCGGGATCAGCGCAAGGCACAGTCGGCGGTCAGTAGTTCGATTGCGCTGCTGGAAGAGGACTTGGGCGTCAGCCTGTTCGATCGCAGCAGTGGTCGTCAGCCGAAACTCACCGAAGCCGGCAATGCCTTGCTGGAGGAGGCGCGGGAGGTTTTGCGCCAATGCGAACGGCTCAACGGCAGGGCACTGGCGATGATGCAGGGCCAGGAAGCGCGCCTGCGTCTGGCTCAGGATGAGGCGATGCCTTTTCAACCGATTATCGACAGCCTTGAAGCAATGGCAGAGCAGTTTCCCAGCCTGGAGGTTCAGCTGTCCAACGGTGCTCAAGGTGATGTGGCGCGCAAACTGGTAGAGCGTAAGGCCGACCTGGGGTTGCTGTTCTACCACGATCAGATCCCTGAAGCCCTTGAACGGCGAGTGTTGGGCAGCATTGAAATGGTCACGGTCTGCGGTGTCGACCATCCTTTGGCGGCCCAGGGTAGCGTCAACTGCCAGCAAATGGCCCAGCATCGGCAGCTGTTGATGGCCACTCAATCCAGTGTCTATCCCGGCAGCGAGCCGGCCAGTCCGCAGGTCTGGCGGGCCGATAGCTTTTACGTGATGGCCGAATTGTTGATGCGCGGCCTCGGGTGGGCCTGGTTGCCGAGAAACGTGGTGCAGTACCCGGCCTATCAGAATCAAATGGTCGAACTGGTCAGCGAATGGACCCCGCCGGCGTTGATCGTGGAGCTGGTCTGGCGCCGCGACGAGCCCCTCGGCCCGGCGGCTCGTTGGCTGGCGGAACGTTTTGCCGTGCACTTGCAGGCGATCGGCTAAAAAACCGATAAACTCCGCCGCCATGAATAGAACTCTCTACACCGCGCTGTTTTACCTGGGGCTGCCATTGGTAGCGATTCGGCTTTGGTTGCGGGCGCGCAAGGCGCCGGCGTACGCCAAACGCATTGGCGAACGTTTCTCCCTCGCGCTGCCCGTGATGAAGCCGGACGGCCTCTGGGTGCACGCGGTGTCGGTGGGCGAAAGCATCGCTGCGGCGCCGATGATTCGTGCCTTGCTGCAACGCTATCCGACGCTGCCGATCACCGTCACCTGCATGACCCCGACCGGGTCCGAGCGCATCCAGGCACTGTTCGCCAACGAGCCGCGCATCCAGCACTGCTATTTGCCTTATGACTTGCCTTGCGCCGCGGCGCGATTCCTTGATCGGGCCCGGCCGAAACTGGCGGTGATCATGGAAACCGAACTCTGGCCCAACCATATCCACCAATGCGCCAAGCGCGGGATTCCCGTGGCCCTGGCCAATGCGCGACTGTCTGAGCGCTCAGCCAAAGGCTATGGCCGCTTCCATAAACTGACCCGGCCGATGCTCGCCGAGATGAGCCTGTTCGCGGTGCAGACCGAAGCCGAGGCGCAGCGCTTCCGGGATTTGGGCGCGCGCCCGGAAACCGTCGAAGTGACCGGTTCGATCAAGTTCGACCTGACCATCGACCCGCAACTGCTGCAGCGTGCGGGCGAATTGCGCGCGCAGTGGCAGGCGCAGGATCGCCCGGTGTGGATCGCCGCGAGTACCCATGAAGGCGAAGACGAGGTGGTGCTGGCGGCCCATCGTCGGCTGCTGGCCAGTCATCCCGATGCCTTGCTGATTCTGGTGCCGCGTCATCCGGAACGTTTCAACCCGGTGTTCGAATTGTGCCAACAGCAGGGTTTCGCCACGGTGCGGCGTTCGACAGGCGAGCCGGTTACCGCAAGCACTTCGGTGCTGCTGGGCGACACGATGGGTGAGTTGCTGTTTCTCTATGCGTTGGCCGACAGCGCGTTCGTCGGTGGCAGTCTGGTGCCGAACGGCGGTCATAACCTGCTGGAGCCGGCGGCCTTGGCCAAACCGGTGCTCAGTGGGCCGCACCTGTTCAACTTCCTCGAAATCGCCGCGCAGTTGCGCAGTGCCGGGGCGTTGGCCGAGGTCGATGATGCCGAAGGTCTGGCGCTGGCGGTGCAGCGGCTGTTCGAATTGCCAAGCGATGCGCAGCGGATGGCAGAGGCCGGGCTGAAAGTGATGCGCACCAATCAGGGTGCGTTGCAGCGGTTGCTGGATGGGTTGGGGCGGTTGATCGAGCGTTAAGACCGAGCTGCGCAAAAAAAGATCGCAGCCTTCGGCAGCTCCTACGGGGTGTACATCAATCCCAATGTAGGAGCTGCCGAAGGCTGCGATCTTTTGACTTTTTGCTGTTATTGGGAAGGATTAGCCCGTAATTGCTCCGCCGCAGTCTTGGCCAGATCCGGTGGCAGGAAGTCCTTGTCCGGGTTGTAGTCGGCTTTGAGATAACGCGTCAGGTCCTGCAAATCCCCCGGGTTCAAGGTGCCGGCGGCCTGCTTCAAGCGCAGGTTGTCGAGGATGTAGTCGTAGCGGGTGTTGTTGTAGTTGCGCACCGAGGTGTACAGCTGACGCTGGGCATCGAGCACGTCAACGATATTACGCGTCCCCACTTGATAACCGATTTCGGTTGCTTCTACTGCGCTCTGGTTGGAGATGATCGACTGCCGGCGGGCCTGCACCTGCTCGACGTCGGTGTTCACGGCGCGGTGCAGGTTGCGGGTGTTTTCCACGACCTGACGACGCAGGGCTTCGCGTTGCTGCTCGGACTGAGTCAGCCGCGAGTAGGACTCACGCACCTGCGAGCTGGTCAGGCCGCCGCTGTAGAGCGGGATGCTCAATTGCAGGCCGACCGTGCGCTGCTCGACATCGCCGCCGTAACGCACGCCGTTCGGGCTCGGGTTGGTAAAGCCGAGGGCGTCGTTGTCACCTTTCTTGTATTGCGCGACCGCATCCAGGGTCGGCGCATGTCCGGCCTTGCGCTGCTTGAGGGTTTCCTCGGCGGCGCTCACCGCGTAGTTGCTGGCCAGCAAATTCAGGTTCTGCTTGGCGGCGGTATCGACCCAGGCTTTGGCGTCGTTCGGTGCCGGCGGCAGGATCGGCAAGGTATGGACGATGCCCTGGATCGAGTTGTACTGGCGGTTGGTCAGGGTGATCAGCGCTTCGAACGCGTCATCCACCTGACGTTGAGCAAGAATCCGGTTGGCCCGGGCCGTGTCGTAACTGGCTTGGGATTGCAGCACATCGGTCTTGTCCGATAGGCCAACGTCGAAGCGCTCGTTGGACTGGTCGAGTTGACGCTTGAATGCCGCTTCTTCGGCCTTGGTCGAGGCCAGGGTGTCCTGGCTGCGCAGCACGTTGAAGTAGCTTTCGGCGCTTTGCAGAATCAGGTTCTGTTCGGTGGCCGAGAGTTGCAGGGCTGCCTGTTCGTTGACATCCTTGGCAGCCTGCAACTGGAACCAGCGGTCGGCGCGGAAAATCGGTTGCGCCAGGGTCGCCTGATACACCGTGCCACTGCGGGTCGAGGTCAGCGATGGCTGGTCGAGTGAGGTGCGGGTGTTGTTCAGGTCGGCACCGGCGGACAGGTTGGGCAACAGTCCGGCGCGAGCCTGGGGCACGACTTCCTTCTGGGCGCCGTATTGAGCGCGGGCGGCGGCGATGTCGGCGTTGTTGTCCACTGCTTCCTGATAGACGCTGACCAGGTCAGTCTTGGTCGATAAGGGCGCTTCAGCTGCCCAGGCCATTCCATTGGACGCACAAGACACGGCAAGGGCCAGTGAGAGTTTGCGCAGCATGAGGCCATCCCTAAAAAATTACACTGATAATTTGAGCGCCAAGGCTACGGCGCGGCGCCCTGCAGCGTCAAGGCGCAGCACGGCGTAGCGAGTGTAGTTGCACGCTCGTACGACAACAATCCTGTAATTGCGCCATTCATCATGGTGTTTGCAGCGGTGTTGGCGTTCTTTGCCGGTTGTGTCTAGACTGACCGGGTTCTTGTCGGGGTGCCTTGCTATGAGGCTGAGATCGAATAATTTCGGATCCCGTTGAACCTGATCAGGTTGACGCCTGCGTAGGGAACAAGATTTCTCGTCACCCGGCGAGTCCTCTTGTGCTTCGTCCGGGATGTTGTTCGACAATCGAACACCCCTCGAGCACCGAGCACAGCACCAGCTGGTTTTTCCAGCGCCCGTGCGTCCATTCGTTTACAGGTTCGCTCCGACAAAAATCCACTGCCTGGATGTGTGTCTGGAGAGCCCGTGATGACTACAAAATCAAAAATCGAAACCAATCTGAGTGACTCGGCCAAGGTCGATCAGCAATCGGTTCAGCCGTTTACCCGCTCGCAAAAAATTTATGTCCAGGGCACTCGCCCCGACATCCTCGTGCCGATGCGCGAAATCAGCCTGGACGTGACCCCGACCGACTTCGGCGGTGAGATCAACGCGCCTGTCGTTGTGTACGACACTTCGGGCCCATACACCGACCCCAACGTCATCATCGACGTGCGCAAAGGCCTGGCCGATGTGCGTTCACCGTGGATCGAATCCCGTGGCGACACTGAGCGTCTGCCCGGCCTGAGCTCGAACTTTGGTCAGGAACGCCTGGCCGATGCGGAATTGACCAAGCTGCGTTTCGCCCACGTGAATAACCCGCGCCGCGCCAAGGCCGGGGCCAACGTCAGCCAGATGCATTACGCCCGTAAAGGCATCATCACCGCCGAGATGGAATACGTCGCCATCCGCGAAAACATGAAGCTCGAAGTGGCCCGGGCCGCTGGCTTGCTGGACCAGCAACACGCAGGCTACAGCTTCGGCGCCAGCGTGCCGAAAATCATCACGCCGGAATTTGTCCGTGAAGAGATCGCCCGCGGTCGCGCGATCATTCCGGCCAACATCAACCACACCGAACTGGAACCGATGATCATCGGCCGTAACTTCCTGGTGAAGATCAACGGCAACATCGGCAACAGCGCCTTGGGTTCGTCCATTGAAGAAGAAGTGGCGAAACTGACCTGGGGCATTCGCTGGGGTTCGGACACGGTCATGGACTTGTCCACCGGCAAACACATTCACGAAACCCGTGAATGGATCATCCGTAACTCGCCGGTGCCGATCGGTACCGTGCCAATCTACCAAGCCCTGGAAAAAGTCGGCGGCGCCGCTGAAGACCTGACCTGGGAGCTGTTCCGCGACACGCTGATCGAGCAGGCCGAGCAGGGCGTCGACTACTTCACCATCCACGCGGGCGTACTGCTGCGCTACGTGCCGCTGACCGCCAAACGCGTGACCGGCATCGTCTCCCGTGGTGGTTCGATCATGGCCAAGTGGTGCCTGGCGCATCACAAGGAAAACTTCCTCTACACCCATTTCGAAGACATCTGCGAAATCATGAAGGCCTACGACGTCAGCTTCTCGCTGGGCGATGGCCTGCGTCCGGGCTCGATTGCCGACGCCAACGACGCCGCACAATTCGGTGAGCTGGAAACCCTCGGCGAACTGACCAAGATCGCCTGGAAGCACGACGTGCAATGCATGATCGAAGGCCCGGGCCACGTGCCGATGCAGTTGATCAAAGAGAACATGGACAAGCAGCTAGAGTGCTGCGACGAGGCGCCGTTCTACACCCTCGGCCCGCTGACCACCGACATCGCCCCAGGCTACGACCACATCACCTCCGGCATCGGTGCGGCGATGATCGGCTGGTTCGGTTGCGCCATGCTCTGCTACGTGACGCCGAAGGAACACTTGGGCCTGCCGAACAAGGATGATGTGAAGACCGGGATCATCACCTACAAGATCGCCGCCCACGCTGCCGACCTTGCGAAGGGGCACCCGGGCGCGCAAATTCGCGACAATGCCTTGAGCAAGGCGCGTTTTGAATTCCGTTGGGAAGACCAGTTCAACTTGGGCCTCGATCCGGACACCGCGCGTTCGTACCACGACGAAACCCTGCCGAAGGATTCGGCCAAGGTCGCGCACTTTTGCTCGATGTGCGGGCCGAAATTCTGCTCGATGAAGATCACCCAGGAAGTCCGTGAATACGCGGCCAACCAGCGGATCGAAACGGTGGATGCGGAAGTTGCCCAGGGATTGGCGGAACAGGCCGAGCGGTTCAAGCAGGAAGGCAGTCAGTTGTACAAGAAGGTTTGATCTGATCCGCTGCGCCAGCCCTCGAGACTGGCGCAGCTCTTGTAGGAGCGAGCGGTGCGGCGATCCGACTTGCCCGCGAAGGCGGTTTGTCTGACACAGCGCCTTCGCCGGCAAGCCTGGCTCCTACAGGTAGTCCTCAGCTACGGCCGGGAAACAGTTCGGGCTTGAGAATACCGTTCAGACGCGGGTAGGGGATCTTCAGTTCGACGTGGCCCAATGCGTAAGGCGCGATGGTGCTCACTTCGTACTTGAGGATCACCCCGCCGTAGGTCAGCGCCACGTTCTGGGTTTTCACGAAAGGCCAGCTCTTTACGAACTCCGGTTCCTGATCGAGTTTGGTGCTGATCAGCCAGCTGTTGTGTGCCACTTGGGCCGCTTTCCAAAACGCCTCTTCCTGCCCCGGGATCAACATGTCCGAGAGGGTCAGCGCTTTATGCTGCTGACGTGAATAGTTGATGAAGCCGCGGCCCGGCGTGCCATGGGCACCGCCGGTATCCAGGTAACTGGACAACTCAACGATCACCAAGCCGTCATGCTGCTCACGTACCTTGGCTTGCAGGTAGCTGCTGTAGCGCGGGCCGGCACTGCTCAAAAACTGCTCGCGATATGCCGCCAGCGTCGGCGCTACCGGGGCTTCGGGTGAGGTGCGGGTCATTTGCAGCAGACGTTTCTCGATGAGGCCGTCAAGCGCAGGCTCGTCCGGGAAACGTAGCGTATCGATATTCACCAACGGGCATTCAGGGTTGGCGCAGCCTGGTTTCAACTGTTCCGATGCGTCGCGGGTAGTTTCCAGCGGCGCCCGATAGTTGGGCTGGAACAAACTCTGGCAGGCGCCCAGGGTCAGGGCGATTGCGGCCACGGAGGCGATTTTAAAAAGCGACATGGGCGTCCTTGATAAAACAGGGAAAGGCGAAAAGTTACCCGCTTCGACTCTCAACGAAGCAGTCAGTTCGCCACTAAGCTAATTAGAGTTGGTTTCGCCCTCACCGTCTATCCCGCTGACTGGAAAGGGGCTGCATCAAACATCGCGGGCGCGTTAGGATGGCGCGAAGTCGAGGTTGCAAGTAACAATGCAAGTAACATTGCAAGTAACAAAAAGGAACCTCGTATCGGATTTGCAGTAATGAGGATTGTCATGACTGATTTTGCCAACGCCATTCCGACCGCCGTCGATATTGTTCGGCGCGAAAAGTGCTACGAGGGTTTCTACAAGCTCGACCGCGTGCACTTGCGCCACGAATTGTTCGCCGGCGGCATGAGTCGCGAGATCAATCGTGAACTGTTCGTGCGCCATGATGCGGTGTGCGTGCTGCCTTACGATCCGCAGCGTGATGAAGTGGTCTTGATCGAGCAGTTTCGCGTCGGCGCCATGGGGAAGATCGACAATCCGTGGCTGATCGAACTGGTCGCCGGTCTGATCGACAAGGATGAGGTGCCGGAAGAAGTTGCTCACCGTGAAGCGCAGGAGGAAGCTGGGCTTGTATTCGGGGCGCTCTGGCCGATGACCAAATATTTTCCATCGCCGGGCGGCAGCAATGAATTCGTGCACTTGTACCTGGGGCGTTGCGAGACAACCGGGGTCGGCGGCCTGCATGGGCTGGAGGAAGAGGCAGAAGATATTCGCGTCACGGTCTGGGCGTTCGAAGATGCCCTGCAAGCCGTACGCGACGGACGTATCGCCAACGCGGCAAGCATCATCGCCTTGCAATGGCTGGCTTTGAACCGCGTTGAAGTGAGGGGGTTATGGTCGTAAACAAGCTGCGCGATCGCTACCGGATCGACCTCGTGGGGCTGCAAGCCTCCTGCGAGGCCAACTACGCGCGCCTGATGCGACTGCTACCGGACATGCGCAACGAGCCGCAGGCGCGGCGCATTGCCGTGACCCACGGCGACCAGATGCTTGGCGTGCTGGCCCTCGAAGTGCTGCAGGTCTGTCCGTACACCACAACCCTGCAAGTGCGCCAGGAACACAGCCTGCCGTGGCTGCCGGTGCCGCAACTGGAAGTTCAGGTGTATCACGACGCGTGCATGGCCGAAGTGGTCAGCGCCGAACATGCACGACGCTTCCGGGGCATCTATCCTTACCCGAACGCCGCGATGCATCAGCCGGATGAAAAGGCTCAGCTCAATCTGTTCCTGGGGGAATGGCTGAGTCACTGTCTGGCATGTGGGCACGAGTACGCAGTCGTTCGGTAGTTGTGAACTGCGTCCGGTTCACAGGTTTCCTCTTTTGATCCTCCCCCAGCATAATTGCGGCACTTATCCATCCCGTGATCACGCCCTGGGAGAACGCCTTGCCGAGCGTATCCACATTGACCACCGCCGATTCGGCGTTGCTGGTGCAACTCTCCGATAGCCATCTGTTTGCCGAGGCGGACGGGACGTTGCTGGGCATGAATACCCGTGACAGCCTGCAAAAGGTCATTGAGCTGGTAAAGCTTCAGCAGCCGCAGATCGACCTGATCATTGCCAGTGGCGATCTTTCCCAGGACGGGACGCTGGAGTCGTATCAGCTGTTTCGTGACCTGACCCGGCAGATCGATGCGCCGGCACGCTGGATTCCCGGTAATCATGACGAGCCGCAGAGCATGGCCGAGGCGGCGGTGCAAAGTGCGTTGCTGGAGCCGATGGTGGACGTCGGTAACTGGCGGGTTACGTTGCTCGATTCTGCGGTGCCGGGTTCGGTGCCGGGGTATTTGCAGGATGAGCAGTTGCAGTTGCTGGCCCGTTCATTGAGTGAGGCGCCGCAGCGGCATCATTTGGTGTGTTTCCATCATCATCCGGTGTCGATCGGGTGTGCGTGGATGGAGCCCATTGGGTTGCGCAATCCAGAAGCGTTGTTCGCGGTGCTGGATCGCTTTCCACAGGTGCGTGCGGTGTTGTGGGGGCATGTGCATCAGGAAATTGACCAGGTACGCAATGGTGTGCGCCTGATCGCATCGCCCTCGACCTGCATTCAGTTCGAGCCGGGCAGTGATGATTTCAAGGTAAGCGAGCAGGCGCCGGGGTATCGGTGGTTGCGGCTGTTGCCGGATGGTCGGCTGGAAACTGGCGTTGAGCGCATCACCGGTTTCGATTTTCAGGTCGATTACGGCTCTAACGGCTACTGAACACTCAGAAAAGACCGAGGTGCGGTCATCGCGAGCAGGCTCGCTCCCACATTGGAATGCATACCCCTGTGGGAGCGAGCCTGCTCGCGATGGCGTCCGCCAAGACAACCTGATTTCCACGCATATCCCCGATTTTCCCGACACCCTGTAAACTGCGCCTCTTTACCCGATGCGCAGGGGGCTCAAATGTCTGGTTCGATCCTTTATATCCACGGCTTCAACAGCGCGCCGGCGTCGAAAAAGGCCTGTCAGTTGATCAATGTGATGGAACGGCTGGGCTTGAGCGATCAGTTGCGTGTGCCGGCCTTGCATCACCATCCCCGCGAGGCCATCGCTCAGTTGGAGCAGGCGATTGTCGAGCTGGGGCGGCCATTGCTGGTCGGCAGCTCACTCGGCGGCTACTATGCGACTCACTTGGCCGAGCGCCATGGCTTGAAAGCCCTGCTGATCAACCCTGCCGTCAGCCCGCACCGGATGTTCGACGGGTTCCTGGGAACGCAGAAAAATCTGTATACCGATGAGACTTGGGAATTGACCCACGACCACGTGACGGCCCTGGCCGAGCTGGAAGTGCCGGCGCCCAAGGATCCGCAGCGGTTTCAAGTATGGTTGCAGACCGGCGATGAAACGCTGGATTATCGCCTCGCCCAGCAGTATTACCGGGCCTGTGCCTTACGTATCCAGGCGGGCGGCGATCATAGTTTCCAGGGGTTTGCCGAGCAATTGCCGGCAATGCTGAGTTTTGCCGGCATCGGCGCAGATTTGTATCAGGCGATTGATTTCACTGCACTGTGATTTGTCGCCTCTTTTTCACCGAACACTTTTTTTCAGAACACTTTTTTTCAGAACTCTCTTTTTCACAGAACACTTTTTACAGGCGGACGACGAGACCCCATGGCCACTCCCAGCGCTAGCTCTTATAACGCAGACGCCATCGAAGTCCTCTCGGGCCTCGACCCGGTGCGCAAACGCCCCGGCATGTACACCGACACCAGTCGGCCGAACCACCTCGCCCAGGAAGTCATCGACAACAGCGTCGACGAAGCCTTGGCCGGGCACGCGACCTCGGTGCAGGTCATCCTGCACGCCGATCACTCCCTGGAAGTCAGCGACGACGGCCGCGGCATGCCGGTGGATATCCACGCCGAAGAAGGCGTGTCGGGCGTCGAGCTGATCCTCACCAAGCTCCACGCGGGCGGCAAGTTTTCCAACAAGAACTACCAGTTCTCCGGCGGTCTGCACGGGGTGGGTATTTCCGTGGTCAACGCCTTGTCGACCGAAGTCCGGGTGCGCGTAAAGCGTGACGGCAACGAATACCAGATGACCTTCGCCGATGGCTACAAAAAGACCGAGCTGGAAGTGATTGGCACCGTCGGTAAGCGCAACACCGGCACCAGCGTATTCTTCGCGCCGGACCCGAAGTACTTCGATTCACCGAAATTCTCCATCAGCCGCCTCAAACACGTGCTCAAGGCCAAGGCCGTTCTGTGCCCGGGGCTGCTGGTCAGTTTTGAAGACAAGGCCACCGGCGAGAAAGTCGAATGGCATTACGAAGACGGTCTGCGCTCCTACCTGGTGGACGCGGTCAGCGAATTCGAACGCCTGCCGGACGAGCCGTTCTGCGGCAGCCTGGCCGGTAATAAAGAAGCGGTCGATTGGGCGTTGCTGTGGTTGCCCGAGGGCGGCGACAGCGTTCAGGAAAGCTACGTCAACCTGATCCCGACGGCCCAGGGCGGTACCCACGTCAACGGTCTGCGTCAGGGCTTGCTCGATGCGATGCGCGAGTTCTGCGAATTCCGCAGCCTGCTGCCTCGTGGCGTGAAACTGGCGCCGGAAGACGTCTGGGAACGCATCGCTTTCGTGCTGTCGATGAAGATGCAAGAGCCGCAATTCTCCGGCCAGACCAAAGAGCGCCTGTCGTCCCGTGAAGCGGCCGCGTTCGTATCCGGTGTGGTCAAGGATGCCTTCAGCCTGTGGCTCAATGCACATCCGGAAATGGGCATGCTGCTGGCGGAACTGGCGATCAACAATGCCGGCCGTCGTCTGAAGGCCAGCAAGAAGGTCGAGCGCAAGCGCATCACTGCGGGTCCGGCGTTGCCGGGCAAACTCGCCGATTGCGCCGGGCAGGACCCGATGCGTTCCGAGCTGTTCCTGGTGGAAGGTGATTCCGCCGGCGGTTCGGCCAAGCAGGCGCGGGACAAAGAATTTCAGGCGATCCTGCCATTGCGCGGCAAGATTCTGAACACCTGGGAAGTCGACGGCAGCGAAGTGCTGGCCAGTCAGGAAGTGCACAACATCGCCGTGGCTATCGGTGTCGATCCGGGCTCGGCGGACATCGCCCAGTTGCGTTACGGCAAGATCTGCATCCTCGCCGACGCCGACTCCGACGGTCTGCATATCGCCACATTGCTGTGTGCCTTGTTCGTCCAGCATTTCCGCCCGCTGGTGGATGCCGGTCACGTCTACGTCGCCATGCCGCCGCTGTACCGTATCGACCTGGGCAAAGAAATTTACTATGCCCTCGACGAGGCCGAGCGCGATGGCATTCTCGATCGTCTGGTAGCCGAGAAGAAACGCGGCAAACCACAGGTCACCCGATTCAAAGGTCTGGGTGAAATGAACCCGCCGCAGCTGCGCGAAACCACCATGGACCCGAACACGCGGCGTCTGGTGCAGTTGACGCTGGAAGATTTCGACGCGACCTCGGAAATGATGGACATGCTGCTGGCGAAAAAACGCGCCGGCGATCGCAAGTCCTGGCTGGAGTCCAAGGGCAACCTGGCCGAGGTTCTGGGCTGATGCGATTTGGCTGGGCCCTGGCGTGTGCGTTGCTGCTGACCTCGGTAACGGTTTCGGCGGAGCCCGCACCCGAGCTGCGCCTGTTGTCCGAGCATGCCGTCGATGGCATGCGCGGCGGTAATCTGTCGGGGCTAGCCCAGTGCGGCAAGGATTTGTGGACTGTTTCGGATCGGGACGATGATCAAATCTATCGACTCGACACCCGCCACACTACCTGGCAGGCCGAAACCGTGCGCATCGACGTACCCCTGACGCCTGACAGCGGTTTGCCCTGGGGCTTGCGTTCGCGGACCTGGGTGGCATCGTTCGTGCGAGGCGGAAGTCTGGATTTCGAAGGCATCACCTGCGACAGCGCCGGCAATCGTTACATCGTCAGCGAAGCGCATGCCGCGGTGCTGCAAGTTCCGCCAATCGGGCCTGCGTCCTGGCTGAAAATCTCGCCGATGCTGGTTCGCGAAGCGCGGGCCAGCGGTATGTTGCTGCACTTCAATGCGTTGTTTGAGGGGCTGACGATCAATCCGGCCGGTGACACGCTGTGGCTGGCCGCCGAACGTGAGCGCCGCGGTTTGCTGCTGATCAAGCGCCAGCAAACGGTCTGGGACTGCAAGGGTGGTTGTGTGCTGTTGAGTGAAGCAGGGGTGGACATGCAGCCAGCGCAATTTCCCAAGGCCCGCGCGCGCTCCCGGGATTTTGCCGATCTGTCATTGTTTGACGGCAAATTGTTTACCCTTGAGCGCAATGCCTTTCAGGTTTGCCGTCGTGATGCGGCGACGACCAAGGTCGAGCGCTGCTGGTCATTTGTCGCTGAGGCCCTGCAGGAAAACCGTCGTTATCCACAGCCCTTTGGCTTGGCGGAAGCGTTGATCGTGGACGCCGACGGTGCCTGGATCGGTATCGACAACAATAATGGTTCGCGCGTCGACGGCGAGAAACGCCCGATTGTCTGGCGCTTTGCCGCACCTGAAGGTGGCTGGAGTGCCCAGCCATGAGTCAGCAACCGCCGGGCAAACGCGCCGGTCGAGTGTTGATGGTGTTGGCCTGGTGCGCCGCGCTGTTTCTGGCAACGCGGTTTTTCGCTCAGTGGGAGGCGCGTCAGCAAAATCCCAACACCGTCGTCAGCTCCGAGCAGGGCGAAGGTTTTATCGAAGTGAAGCTGATCAGCAACAGTCAGGGGCATTTCATCGCCACTGGCCAGATCAACGGTCAGCCGGTGGATTTCATGCTCGATACCGGCGCGACCGACGTGGCGATCCCGGCCGAAGTGGCCGAGCGGCTGAAACTGGAAAAAGGCTTTGGGGTGACCCTGAGCACGGCCAATGGCTTGAGTGAGGGCTATCGAACCCGCCTCGACCGGCTGCAATTGGGCGACATCGTGCTGCGCGACGTTCGCGCGCTGGTGGCGCCCGGTTTGCACGGCAATCAGGTGCTGCTCGGCATGAGCGCACTGAACAAACTTGAATTTACCCAGCGCGGTGGCACCATGCTGCTGCGCCAGACAACGAACTGATGAGGCCCGCATGAGCGACTCCCTTGATCTCAGCCTGGACGGTGTAGAACGCCGGTCACTGGCTGACTTCACCGAAAATGCCTACCTCAACTACTCCATGTACGTAATCATGGACCGTGCCTTGCCGCATATCGGCGACGGCCTGAAGCCGGTACAGCGGCGCATCATCTATGCGATGAGCGAGTTGGGGCTGGACGCCGATTCCAAGCACAAGAAGTCGGCGCGTACCGTCGGTGACGTGCTCGGTAAGTTCCACCCTCACGGCGACTCGGCGTGCTACGAAGCCATGGTCCTGATGGCCCAGCCGTTCAGCTACCGCTACACGCTGGTCGACGGCCAGGGTAACTGGGGTGCGCCGGACGATCCGAAGTCCTTCGCCGCCATGCGGTACACCGAAGCCCGGCTGTCGCGTTATTCCGAAGTGTTGCTCAGCGAACTGGGCCAGGGCACCGCGAACTGGGGCCCGAACTTCGACGGCACGCTGGAAGAGCCTTTGGTGTTGCCGGCTCGTCTGCCGAACATTCTGCTCAACGGCACCACCGGTATTGCCGTGGGCATGGCCACCGACGTACCGCCGCATAACCTGCGCGAAGTCGCCACCGCTTGCGTGCGCTTGCTGGACGAGCCGAAAGCCACGATCGAGCAGCTCTGCGAACACATCCAGGGCCCGGATTACCCGACCGAAGCGGAAATCATCACGCCGCGCGCCGACTTGCTGAAAATCTACGAAACCGGCAAGGGCTCGGTGCGCATGCGCGCCGTGTACCACATCGAAGATGGCGACATCATCGTCACCGCGCTGCCGCATCAGGTTTCGGGCGCCAAAGTGCTGGAACAGATCGCGGCCATGATGCAGGCCAAACCGTCGAAAGCCCCGCAGATCGCTGACCTGCGAGACGAGTCCGACCACGAAAACCCATGCCGCATCGTGATCATTCCCGGTGCGCGGAAAAACTTCGATCACGATGCGCTGATGCAGCACCTGTTCGCCAGCACCGAGCTGGAGTCGAGCTACCGGGTCAACATCAACATCATCGGTCTGGACGGCAAGCCGCAGTTGAAAAACCTGCGGGCGCTGCTGGTCGAGTGGCTGGAGTTCCGGGTGCAGACCGTGCGTCGCCGCCTGCAATTCCGCCTCGACAAGGTCGAGCGTCGCCTCCACCTGTTGGACGGTTTGTTGATTGCCTACCTCAACCTGGATGAAGTGATTCACATCATCCGCACCGAGGAGCACCCGAAAGCCGCGTTGATCGAGCGTTTCGCCCTGAGCGAAATCCAGGCCGACTACATCCTCGACACCCGTTTGCGTCAGTTGGCGCGACTGGAAGAAATGAAGCTGCGTGCCGAGCAGGATGAACTGCTCAAGGAACAAGCCAAGCTGCAAGCCCTGCTAGGCAGCGAAGCCAAGCTGAAAAAACTGGTCCGCACCGAGCTGATCAAGGACGCCGAAACCTACGGTGACGACCGTCGCTCGCCAATCGTCGAGCGCGCCGAAGCCAAGGCCCTGACCGAGCACGATTTGCTGCCGAACGAGAAAGTGACGGTCGTGTTGTCGGAAAAAGGCTGGGTTCGCTCCGCCAAAGGCCACGAGATCGACGCCACCGGGCTTTCCTACAAGGCCGGGGATGGTTTCAAGGCCTTGGCGTCCGGTCGTTCCAACCAGTTTGCAGTGTTTATCGACTCCACTGGTCGCAGCTATTCGGTGGCTGCACACACGCTGCCATCGGCCCGTGGCCAGGGCGAACCGCTGACCGGCCGCCTGACGCCGCCGCCAGGGGCGAGTTTCGAATGCGTGCTGATGCCTGAAGACGATTCGCTATACGTGATCGCGTCCGACGCCGGTTACGGTTTCGTAGTCAAGGGTGAAGACCTGCAAGCCAAGAACAAGGCGGGCAAGGCCCTGTTGAGTTTGCCGAACAACGCCAAAGTGATTCTGCCGCGCCCGGTAGCCGATCGTGAGCACAACTGGCTGGCCTCGGTGACCACCGAAGGTCGGCTGCTGATTTTCAAAATCAGCGATCTGCCACAATTAGGTAAAGGTAAAGGGAATAAGATCATCGGGATTTCCGGTGAACGTGTTGCCAGTCGCGAAGAATATGTCACGGACATTGCCGTTTTGCCGGAGGGTGCCACGTTGGTGTTGCAGGCCGGAAAACGCACCTTGTCGCTGAAGGCGGACGACCTCGAACACTACAAAGGTGAGCGTGGGCGTCGCGGTAACAAACTTCCACGGGGCTTTCAGAGGGTTGATGCGCTGTTCGTCGAAAACCTCAATTAAGCGTCCTAGAGCGCTCGATCTACGATTTAACGCGTAGATCGACGCTTTGCCGCTGGAGTCGGAACGCATATTCACGGATGATATGGCCTTTCAAGCGCCGGCGTGGCCGAGCGTTCTTCATATTTTTTGAGTATTTTCACTGTGGTTAGCCTTGTGGCAGCCACCTGGATGGGACGATGACTGCTCTGCGCCTTCCTTTTATTTTGATGCTCGCTGGCGTTCTTGGCCTGGCGGGTTGCAGCGTTCACCAACCGGTGTCGCTGTATCAGCTGGACAGCGGAAGTCCGGCTCAGCCTGCGCAAAGCGCGGGCATGGCGGTATTGCTGGGCCCGGTAACGGTTGCCGATTACCTGCAACGCGAAACCTTGTTGCAGCGTCAGCCCGATGGCAGCCTGCAAGCTTCGGTTGATGGTCGTTGGGCGGGTAGCCTGTCGTCCGACATCGATCAGCTGTTGCTGCGTCAGGTGGCCGGCCATCTGGACAGCCAGCGCGTTGTCCTGGCACCGGCGACATTAGGCTTCACGCCGGATGTTCAGGTTCTGCTAACGATCACGCGTCTGGACTCGGGTGTGTCGCAACCGGCAATCCTTGATGCGCAATGGCGCTTGATTGATCGTCGTGGTCAGGTGCGCGATAACCGCATCATTCATCTGCAGGAGCAGCACGCCGGCGGAACTGCGGCTCAGGTTCAGGCTCAGGGTGTATTGCTGCAGCGTCTGGCTGAGCAGCTGTCGACGGCGCTCAAGCCACTGGCCAACCAGCCGCCGATTGCCGAAGCGCCGCCACGCAAGCCGGCTAACAAGCCTGTGGCACCGACAGCCGAGCCGGAGAAACAACAGAAGATTCCGATGGCTTCGCCGATTCGCACGGATATGGAAGTGTTCAGGTTCTGAGCCTGGATTGATCCAAAGCAAAACCCGCCTTTGCGGGTTTTGTTGTTTCTGCGGATTGAGATATCTAGCGCTGCTGTTGGCCTCTTCGCGGGCAAGCCTCGCTCCTACAGGAATGCGTCAGTCCTCGCACGGATCCGTAGGAGCGAGGCTTGCCCGCGAAGGGGCCGGGCCAGGCAACAAAAAGCCGGATCAAAAGATCGCAGCCTTCGGCAGCTCCTACAGGGACCGTGAAGACCGCGGCCTTGCAGGTGCATGCGAACTTTGTAGGAGCTGCCGAAGGCTGCGATCTTTTCAGACAGTCCTCAAAAAGCCCGCAGACGAACACTCATTTGCGGGCTTCTTTACAGCAGGGCTCAGCCTTACGCCCGGCGTTCGTGCATCCGCGCCAACTGCCGCTCCAGCATCGACGGATAAGGCTCCATCAAGCGCTCTACGCAGCATGCACCCTCCGGGCTTGCGATCGGCCGGATCCGCGCACGCTGGCGAATCAGCGCGTCGTCACTGATCTTGCGCTCCACCAGCAACAGGTTGCGGCTGTGTTGCGACAGGGCGAGTGCATCCTGAGCTGCTTCAGTCAGCAGCAGGTCGATCTGGCTCAAACCGAACAGTTCGTCACCCAGCGTCAGGCCCAGCTGCAATTGCAGGGTGATGCCGCTGTCGGCGACTTCGATCTGCAACTGATGACCCAGGGCGCGCAGCAACTCACCGCAGCAGATGGCGTTGGTCAGGTAGTCGTCGCCGCTGTCTTCGGTGTGGAACAGCATCAGCGTGCTGCCATCGTTCAGGGTGTGCAGTTCGCTCTGGTACAGCGACGCAGCCTGATCGAGGCAATCGCGATAGCGCTTCAGCAACTCTTCCAGGCGTGCGCGGGGCAGGCGGCGCAGCTGATCTTGCGCGCCCAGTTGCACGGCCAGTACCGCGCTGTGCTGCGGCAGGTTCGATACCTGCGGCTTTACGACTGGTTTTGGTGCGCTGTCTGTCGAGTCGTCACGCAGATCGGCAAACGGATCTTCGTCGTCCTCATCGTCTTCGACGGTGCTGACAATGCGCCGTGGCGCAGGCTTGAGCCCGGCTACAGACTTGGTTTCATCGAAGCTCGGATCACGCAGGTTGCGCACTTCGAAAGCCGGATCGGCTTGCTCGTCGTAATCATTGTCGTCGAACTCGGGTTCCGGCACGGGCTCGGGCTCGGCCGGCTCTGGCGCAAAATTGGCGTGCAGCTGGCGAGCGAGGTCGCCGACCTCATCCTGACGCTCGGTGGCCGGGGTGTATTCGTCGATATTGCGCAACCACACCCGCAATTGCATCAGCGGTGTGGAGAGATTGCGTCCCAGGCGCAGGCTCAAGGCCAGGGACAGCGCCAGCAGAATCGCACTCAGAATGCCCATGCTTTGCAGGCTGATGGTCATCGGCTGCTGGAACTGATCCATGTCCAGGCTGATGCGCAGTTGCCCGGCGGTCACGTCCTGGAAAGTGATCTTGCTCTGGTACATGCCTTCGGCTTCGCCCAGCAGGCTATGCTTGGGACGCTGACCGGCTTCGGCGAGGATGCGGTTATCCACGCTGTAGATGGCGGCGTGGGCCACCAGTTTGTTCTTGGTCAGGTTGTTGAGCAGCACGTTCAGGCTGAGGATGTCGTTGGACACCAACAGTTCCGTGGCCGAGGTCGCGGTCTGGGTGGTCAGGCTTTCGCCCAGGGCATCCGCCTGCTCGTGCATGGCCTGCTTGAACTGCAAACCCATCACGCAGGCATAGATCACCAGGGCCAGAGCGACCAGGATCACGTTATGGCTGGCAATGCGCAATGCGATCGGTACACGGCGATGACGCAGTGCCCGGAAGATCAGCAGAAAGAAGTTATCGGTTTTTACTGGCGTGGGCCGGTTCACTTGAGCTCGGCTCTTTGTCCGTGAAGTTGACGCGCAGTATAGCGACAGGCCTTAGGCCGTCAAAGCGCTCACGGTGCCCGATGGTCACTGAAAATGGGTAGAATGCGGTTTTTTTCCACCTGCGGGGGTGCGCCTTGCGCGAAATCGTCCTGATAAACATCACGGGAGTCGACCGTCCGGGTCTGACTGCGGCCATTACCGGCGTTCTGGCCCAGGGTGGTGTGAACATTCTCGACATCGGTCAGGCGGTGATCCACGACACCCTGTCGTTTGGCATCCTGGTTGAAATTCCCGATACCGAACAAGGCAGCTCGGTGCTCAAGGACATCCTGTTCACGGCCTACAAGCTGGAGCAACAGGTGCGTTTCACACCGGTATCCGAAGAAGATTACCAGTTGTGGGTCGGCAATCAGGGCAAGAAACGCCACATTGTCACCCTGCTGACCCGTAAAGTGACCGCCGAGCAATTACAGCGCGTGAGTTCGATCACCGCCAAATATGGGCTGAACATCGACCATATCGATCGCCTGTCCGGGCGCATGCCGCTGGACACCCCGGCCGACAAGGGCAAGGGCTGCATCGAGTTTTCCGTGCGCGGCGAGGCGGCGGATCCGCAAGCGCTGCGGGCCGAATTCCTCAGCGTCGCGCAAGAGCTGAACGTCGACATCGCCTTCCAGGAAGATTCGCTGTTCCGCCGTAACCGCCGTCTGGCGGTGTTCGACATGGACTCGACATTGATCGAGGCCGAAGTCATCGACGAACTGGCCAAGGCTGCCGGTGTAGGCGACCAGGTGTCCGCGATCACTGAACGGGCAATGTCCGGCGAGCTGGATTTTCGCGCCAGCTTCAAGGAGCGCCTGGCCTTGCTGCAAGGGCTGGATGTGAGCGTGCTGGACTCCATCGGCGCCTCGCTGCGCCTGACCGAAGGCGCCGAAACCCTGTTCGCCGAACTCAAGCGTCTGGGCTACAAGACGGCGATTCTGTCGGGCGGCTTCACCTACTTCGCCAAGCAATTGCAGGCCAAGCTGGGCATCGACTACGTGTTCGCCAATGAACTGGCTGTGGTCGATGGCAAGGTTACTGGCGTGGCGGTCGAGCCGATTGTCGATGCGCAACGCAAGGCGGATCTGCTGCGTGAGCTGGCGCATAAGGAAGGTTTGCGTCTGGAGCAGACGATTGCCGTCGGTGACGGTGCCAACGACCTGCCGATGCTGGCGATTGCCGGTCTGGGTGTGGCGTTCCGTGCCAAGCCGCTGGTCAAGCAATCGGCGAAGCAGGCGATTTCCACCCTTGGGCTGGATGGCGTGCTGTATCTGCTGGGCTTCCGGGATCGCGACGGGCAGCTCTGAGTTTCAGGTTGTCTGGGCGGGCCTCTTCGCGGGCAAGCCTCGCTCCTACAGGATTTGCGCGGACCCGTAGGAGCGAGGCTTGCCCGCGAAGGCATCACCGCCAATCAAATGCCTGACGCTCAAAGCGACTTCCACAACGAATCAAACTCTTCCACTGCCCCGACCACGCCGCTCCCCGCGGCGTTTTCGTTTCTGGCTGCCTCAAGCGAACGGTAGGCAAACTGATTGAAACTGTTGGTGCTCGCCACCCGACGCTCCAGCCCGGCCCGGCGCTCCTCGCCGTTGGTATTGATCAACACTTTATTGCCTTCCTGGAACGGCAGGCGTGGCGTGAGCAGGGTGGCCGGCAGGTCGATGGCGCTGATGGCGGGCAGCATCAGCCCGCGCAAGTACTGACTGTGCTCGTCGCCGGGGCGCATCAGTTGCAGGCCGCAGGGTTCGGCGCAAGGCGCGACTTGCTCGATGCCCATCTGCGTGCCGCCGCCCCGCACCTGGCGGATCCAGCGCACCACGGCAATGCTCCAGCCTTGACCGGCAGCATCCTCGATTCCGACCATTTCGCCAGCCTGCAGCTCGGCGGGCACCGCGCCCGGCCAGGCCAGGCAATAGCCACCAGGGCTGTGATTGATCACCGGCAGCGCATAGGTCGGGAAATGCTGTTGGCGGTCGGCCGCCTCGTGGCTGTCATCGTTCTGAAGGGGCGGGTATTCGATCTCTTCGTAGGGCAGCAGCGTGTCTGCCGTGCCATGGGGGGCGGCGTCGAAGGCGTGGCGCCATTGGTCTTTGGCGCGACTTGTCGGGTCGGTAGCCGAGAACTGCGCGGGGCGGGCGCCGGGTTTCTTCAGGATGTCGTTGAACGAGCGTTGCCCGCCGAGATAAAAGTGCAATGCGCTCATGCCCACGCACAGGGTCAACGTGCCGTGGCCGAGGGTGCGCTGGAAACTGCGCTCGGCGGCCTGACCCCAGGCGGCATGCAGGTGTTGCAGCGTATCCAGATTCAGCCCCGCCGGAACGGGCAACGGCGATACCTTGTCGGCCGACAGTTGCAGATGGATTTCGATGGCCGCGACCAGAGGTTGCGGGTCGATCCCCAGCAAGCGCTCCTGTTCTTCGGCGCGAAATTTTGAGCGGTAACGCGGCCCGGTGTCGAGATCCGGGGCGATGGCAAACAGCCCGTTGTCCGGTTTGGCCGGTTGCAGCTTGATCCACTGGCTCCAGGGTTCGAGCACTTCGGCGAGCCGGGCGATCTGGTTCTGGCGCAGTTGATTGCAGCGTGAAGCACCCAGCAGAAGGGCGACGACGTAGGTTTGCTCGGTGCTCAGCTTTTGCGTCTGGCTGGCCAGTTCATCGCGCACGCTTAGGTGTTGCAGCTGATGCTGACAGCCAATCCGATACAACTGATGCAGTTCCAGCCACAGACCTTCGGGCGCCGGGCAATAGAGTTGAGTGGTACGGATCAACGCGCCGTTCAGACAATGGATTGCCCGTTGCAAAGCCTGGGTCAGCAGCGGTGCACGGTCCTTGCTGAAGCGCGGTGCGATACGGATGACGATTTGCTTATAGCCGATCGCCAAGTGGCTCTGCAGCGCTTGGCAAAGGTTGGCGATCTTGCGCGAACGCTCATCGAGCACAATCGCCTGATGCAGGAAATGCCGCTCCAGGTGCTTGCAGACGTAATACACCTCGGGCCGCAGCAGCTCGAGCAATTGCAGGCGATTGTCGCCGGGTATGAGCAGTTGGTTGAGTTCGCTCAAGCCTTGATACAACTGGCGAGCGGTTTCGCCGATGTTGGCTTTGGGCAGGTTGGCGATCCAGCGCTTGAGGTCGCGAGGCGTGGCTTCGCAGAAAGACAGACGCGACTGCGTCGGAATCGGTGCGCGTAGCAGCAGGACAGGATTGGTCTCATTCATGCCAAGGACAAACTCCGACCGGGAAATGGGCAGTGAATGACTTTGACTGTAGCAGCTATGAACACGGGCGGGAGTGTCGCGATGTTTACGTCACGCATTCCCCTGTAGGAGCTGCCGCAGGCTGCGATCTTTTGATTTTGCTTTTTGACAGATTTGGCGTCGCCGAAGATCAAGATCAAAAGATCGCAGCCTTCGGCAGCTCCTACAGGGGAATGCGCCGACCGGAAGAAATTCCGGGTGGCGCATCCGGGATCAGGCGCTTGGCAAGCCGATACCCTGGCCCATCTGCACTGGCGAAAGGGCGTCCAGCCCTTCAGCCCATTTCACTTGATCCGGCCCGAACAGCACGACCGCCGTGGAGCCGAGCTTGAAACGACCCAGTTCCGCGCCTTTTTCCAGATGGATCGGCGCACGGGCGGATTCGTCGTAACGGAAGGTTTTCAGCTCGCGTTTTGGCGGCGTGATCAGCCCGGCCCAGACCGTTTCGATCGACGCCACAATCATCGCGCCCACCAGCACTACGGCCATCGGGCCACGTTCGGTGTCGAAAATGCACGCCACACGTTCGTTGCGAGCGAACAGTTCCGGTACGTTTTCAGCGGTGGTCTGGTTGACCGAGAAGATGCGGCCGGGGATGTAGACCATCTCGCGCAGAGTGCCGGCCAGCGGCATGTGTACGCGGTGGTAATCCTTGGGCGACAGGTAAATGGTGGCGAAATCGCCGCCCATGAATGGCGCTGCGTTGGCCGCATCACCACCGAGCAGTTCCAGCACGCTGAAGCTGTGGCCCTTGGCCTGGAAAACACGACCGTGTTCGATCGGGCCGAGTTGGCTGACGGCACCGTCGGCCGGGCTGAGGATCGCGCCTAGGGTTTGGTCCAGCGGGCGAGCGCCGTCTTTCAAGGCGCGGGTGAAGAACGCATTGAAGTGCTCATACGCCGTCAGGTCTTCGACCAGCGCTTGGGACATGTCCACTTGATAACGCTTGGCGAACCAGGCGGTTAAGGCGTTCTTGAACCAGCGCACGCGGCATTCGGCAATGCAGCCGGCCAGTCGCGAGAGCAAGTGATGGGGCAGCAGGTATTGGCTGAGGATAAACAAACGCTTATTCATTAACTGTCCTTAAAAACCTTAAATTTCTACGGGCGTGTCGGGATGGTTGCCCCATTCGCCCCAAGAGCCGGCGTAGCCTTTGACTCGCGGATAACCGAGCGACTTGGCGACTAGATACGTGAAGCCAGAGCGGTGGTGTGTCTGGCAGTGGGTAATGACTTCTTTGTCTTTGCTGATACCGAGTTGTTCCAGGATTTTCGGCATGTCGGTGCGGATGCGCAGGTTGCGCGCCTGATCCATGCCGGCTGTCCACTCGAAATTGACCGCGCCTGGAATGTGCCCGCCCTTGGCCGCCAGCACTTTCTCGCCGGAGTATTCCAGCGGCCCACGAGCGTCCCAGATTGCCAGGTCGGCGGCACCGAGACGGCTTTGCAGGTATTCGCGGGTGGCGATAGGTTCGTCGTGCAGTGTCAGGGCAACCGGGCCGCCGACCGCTGGGGGGATCTGGATCGACATGGGCAAGCCTTCTGCCAGCCAGGCCTTCAGGCCACCGTCGATATAGTGATACTTGCTGTGGCCGATGACATCCAGCAGCCAGATAAAGCGCCCGGCCCAACCGCCGCCTTCATCGTCATAGACGACGTAGACCGCATCGGGGTTGTGGCCCAGTTCGCCGAACAATGCTTCAAGCGCGGCGTGGGTCGGCAGCAGGCCTGGCGCAGGCGCCTGACCCAGTTGAGTGCGTTTTGGATCGACGAAGCGTGCCCCGGGGATATGCCCTGCGGCATAGCGGGCGCTGCTGGTCAGGTCCACCAGAATCAGTTCGCGGGAGTCGAGACGCGGGAGCAGGTCGCTCGGCTCGATCACCAGCGCCAAGCCAGAGAAGTCAGACATGTGAGGTCTCCAGAGCACAAAGGGGGGGATTGTAGCGCAGCGTCATGAGGGCCTGTTATCAGTTATTTCGGCGCAGGAAATAACTGAAAACAGTTAAGCCGTAATGCGATCTGTAGCAGATGCCGCGTTCGGCTGTAGCAGCTGTCGAGCCCCAGCGAGGCTGCGTTCGGCTGCGAAGCAGGTGTGAATCTGGCTGATGCGATCTGCCTGATGCACCGTAAGCTCTGCTTTGACGACTGCTGCGCAGCCGAACGCAGCCTCGCTAGGGCTCGACAGCTGCTACACCGGCATCAGCCCCTAGCGCTGGCTAAAGCTGTGCAGGGCTTTTTCGATGCATTGTGCGGTTTTGCCAAAAGCCTGCACGGTGATTTCCGAGAACGGCCCGCCGCCCTGATCCGCCACCACGATCATGATCACCCGACCGTTGTTGACCAGGGAGCGCAGCAGCAGGTGTTCGCCGCTGAACTGTTTACGCAGGCTGGCCGGCAATAGGGCGGAGAATTGTGCGTTGTTAGCTGGCGTCAGGCGCACCTGAGCCTGTTGCGCGAGCAGGCGCTGCAGCACGGTACTCTGGCTGACCACCAGGTTCAGGCCGGCCACTTCTTTGGGCAGCCCGGCAGTCTGGTGCACGCGCAGATTGGCGTGAGTGCGGTCGGCCATCAGGATCATCACTCGCCGCATGCCACACGCCACCAGAGCGTCTCGGGCCGATGTGGTCAAGTGCATGGCATTGGTAAATCGGCTCGGCTCCACCAGCAATTCGGCGCATTGTTTACGCCACTTCGCCAGGTCTTCGGCGGTGGGTGCTGGGGCTGGCAGGAGGCCGGCGTGAACGCGGTTCATGCCCTGCGGCCAGATCAGCGCTTCGGCCGGGTGCCAGAGGTCAGGCATGGCATGTTGTCGGGCGCTGTTGGCGGCCTGTTGGTGCAACTGTTGCTGCACCTCATCCATCGGCATTTGCAGGTAAAGGCTGGTCAGGTACTGCCAGCGTTCACAGTGAGGACTGTCCCACGCCTGTTGTGCCGACAATGCCAGACCATTGGCCAGCAGCACGGTATTGGCGGGCTGATTGAGCCAGCGCCGCAGTGCCGGGTCGTCATCGAGGCGGTTCTGTTGGCGCAGCGGGTGTTCGCTGTCACGCGCGATGCGCAGGACTTTCACCAGCTCGCGTTGTTCGCTGCGCAGCAGCCGATAACCCTGCTGGACCCAGATCGGTAAACGCCAGACATCCACCAGCGCCAGACAGATTTCCAGGAGGCGCACGCCGAACAATTGCTTTTCGACTTTGCGCGCCGACTCACCTTTATGGATGACCCGCAGCTCCCACTCTTCAAGCAACTGCGGATGGGTCAATGCCATGGGCCACAGTGGCGAAAGAAACAGCAGGCTGCCCCAGTGGATGTCCTGCCACAACCGCGCCAGGCGACTGGCAAAAAAACCGTTGGCCTGTTGAGTGGCGTGCTGGCTGATCAGCTGAAGCTGGCGCAGGGCGACGGGGATCTCCGATTGGGGTTCGGCGGGCAAGCGCTCGAGCAATTCTTCGGTGCGTTTCAAACCGAGGCGATTAATTGCCACTTCAAGATTTTCAGCGGGTTCGCTCATGCTGCCATGGGTGTGGCGGTTGGCTTCGCGAATCACGCTCAAGGCCAGGGCCGGGCTGTCCTGCATCATTTCGGCGATGTCGCGCAGCGAGCTGCGGCTATCGCGGATGGCTTGGCAGACACGGTCGTGACTGGCTTGCGGAACCGGCAGGCGCACGCTATCGAGCAGTTTGACCCAGCCTTTGAGCGTGGTCGGTTTTGGCGTTGGGACGTTCGTTTCGTTAGCCATGACTGGACGCGATCATCGTCTGCTTTACCTATCCCTGCGTGGGCCAAATTGGCTTTTCGCCTTAACTGGCTATAGTCTGGCGCAGTTTTGCCGATAAGGAGAAGAAGAGATTTTTTAACTTCCGAATATGACCTTGAACCCGACTCAGTAAGTGCTCTCCTACCTATGGCTAAAATTATCGGCATCATCGTCGTATTCGCGAGCGTGCTCGGCGGATACGTGCTTTCCCACGGCAAGATTGCTGCCCTCATCCAGCCTTTCGAGGTGATGATTATCGGCGGCGCGGCCCTTGGTGCATTCCTGCAGGCCAACCCCGGTCATATGACGATGCACGTGCTCAAGAAGTCCTTGAGCATGTTCAGTTCGCGCTTCAACCACACCTTCTACCTGGAAGTGCTGGGGCTGATTTACGAGATTCTCAACAAGAGCCGCCGCGAAGGCATGATGGCAATCGAAGGCGACATCGAAGATGCAGCCGCGAGCCCGATCTTCGCCAAGTACCCGGCAGTCCTGAAAGATGACCGCATGACCGCATACATCTGCGATTACCTGCGCATCATGTCCTCTGGCAACATGGCACCCCATGAGCTTGAAGGCTTGTTCGACATGGAACTGACCAGCCTCAAGGAAGACCTGGACCACCCCTCCCACGCAGTCAACGGCATCGCCGACGCCATGCCGGGTTTCGGTATCGTTGCGGCGGTATTGGGTATCGTGGTGACCATGGCCTCCCTGGGTGAAAGCGACCAGAAAATGATTGGCTTGCACGTAGGTGCGGCTCTGGTCGGTACCTTCTTCGGTATTCTCGCCGCCTACGGTTTCTTTGGTCCGCTGGCCCACGCCCTGGGCCACGATGCCAAGGAAGAACTGAACGTCTACGAAGCCATCAAGGCCTCGCTGGTGGCTTCGGCTTCCGGCATGCCGCCATCGCTGGCAGTGGAGTTCGGCCGCAAGGTTCTGTACCCGGCGCACCGTCCTAGCTTCGCTGAGCTGGAACAAGCGGTTCGCGGTCGCTAAGTCATGGAAAATAACCAGCCGATAATCATCAAGCGCGTCAAGAAATACGCGGGCGGGCATCACGGGGGGGGCTGGAAAATCGCCTTCGCTGACTTTGCGACAGCGATGATGGCGTTCTTCCTGGTGCTCTGGCTGTTGTCCACGGCAACACCGGAACAGAAGATCGCCATTGCCGGTTACTTCAAGGATCCGATCGGCTTTGCCGAAAGTGGCACCCCCTACATCATCGATCTTGGCGGCTCCCCGACCCTGGCGCCGGAGAACACCCTCAACCCCGAGGTGAAATCCCAGCCTCAGCCGGACAAGGTGACTGTCGACACCGAACAGGTCGAAGGCATGGCCGAACAGGTCGAGAAGGAACGCCTGGAATTGCTGCTGCAAGAGTTGCAGAACAAGGTTGAAGAGAATCCGCAGCTGCAGAAGTTCAAGGATCAGATCCTCTTCGAGATCACCCAGGACGGTTTGCGCATCCAGATCGTGGACGCCGAAAACCGCCCGATGTTCGACTCCGGCAGTGCGCGTCTGAAGCCGTATTTCGAAGACATCCTGCTGGCCATGGCCGACACCATCAAAGCGGTGCCAAACAAGATCAGCATCAGCGGCCACACCGATGCCAAGCCATACTCGAGCACCGGCGATTTCGGCAACTGGGAGCTCTCGGCCAACCGCGCCAACGCGGCTCGCCGTGCATTGATCGCCGGCAGCTATCCGGACGCTCAGGTAGCGCGAGTCGTGGGTTATGCCTCGTCAGCGCTGTTCGACCGGGAGAACCCGTTCAACCCGGTCAACCGCCGAATCGACATCGTCGTGCTGACCAAGAAAGCCCAGCGTGCCATCGAAGGTTCGCAAGGTGCCGAACCTGCGCCAGTGCCGACGCAAGGGCAGGGTGGCCCGGGCGAAGTGCCCGCGCCGCCAGTCGATCCGAATGCCTTGCCGGCGGATAAGGAACCGCTGCCGGCTCATGAGCTTCGGGAGCGGTTGAATCTGTTTGATGATCCTGTGCCGAAAGCGGGTGAGCCGCCCAAGCAGTGATCCACGAAAAAGCCGCGAATGATCGCGGCTTTTTTGTTCGTGCGAAGGCATGTCGCTGCTGGCGGTAAAGATCAAGAAATTAGGATCGTTCGGAGAATGGTGTAGGACGGCTCTGAGGCATATCAACCGGGTTTTACTTCACCTAATGGCTCGCTTATAGTTCGCCCGTTGCCGACGAATCGGTGATCGATCTTAGCCGGTCGAACAAAGAGTGCACAGGCGCCCCCTGAAAGGAGGCGCTTTTTGCTGCCTATCTTTTTATGTTTATGGCGGCTGTGCGTGGGACACCTTCGGGTGTGCCGGAGTTCTCTTTGTCCGGTCGGCTAACCCGCGTACAGCTGTCACCTAAATTTGCTTAGCCGCAAACGGTGGGAGCTCTTCACTCAAAGAGAAATTCCCATGTCCAAATACCATCCGCTCCAAGGTAACTTCAGCGTCGGCCCGACGCTGTACATCGACACAGAAGCAAAAGTCTCCGACCTTTTGGAAACCGCAACACACCGGATCAAAGCCGCCCGCAATCTGCTCAACAGCATCACTTGTCTGTGCGTGAAGGATGCCGAAGGTCACGACTTGGAACATTTCGCCAATGCAGCACACATGTTAATTCAGGACGGTTGTGACGCCTTGGATGCGCTGGGTTGGAAGCTGGAAAAAGCCGCACACTGAAGACCAGAAAGCCGCGATCATCGCGTAATTCAGTTTCGGCCTACACACCTTCTTGATCCCAACGCTTAGGGCGATGGTGTCCCCCTATTTATGGACACCATTTTTAGCCTCGACAGCGGTCGCCATGCGCCAACGCGTGCGGCAGTAACCTTGAGTTTGATTCAGCCTTCAGCCTTCAGCCTTCAGCCTCAATTGATTCATTTTTTTCGCACGCTATCACTAGCGCTGATAGCGTGCGTAAATCCTGATATGGGGCCGTTAAGAGGGCTCTGTAAAGCAGATTTTGGGACGGGGTGTGTTGTTGGCTGGGCGGTTACTGCTCAACTGCATCTCCTGCCTGTGCGTCAAAGACGCTGAAGGTCATAACCTGGAGCATTCGCCAATGCTGCACACATGTTGATTCAGGGCTGCTGTGACGCCTTGGACGCGCCGGGCTGGAAGCTGGAAAAAAACGCACATTGAAGATTGGAAAGTCGCGATATTCATGCTTTTTTTGTGTGTCTAGGGGACATTGGTGCCAGCGGCGGTCACCGTAAATGTTTAGCGGACGGGGCATCCATACCGAATCAACCTAAATCGTGGAGGCCAGCGTGGATGCTGGCTAAAAAGGGGGCGCGCACCCACGTCAACTCGAAGAACCTGTGCCCCGGTGGTTCGCTGACTGACTCCGACGAGCAGCATGGTCCGCATCTCTGCATAACTTGCAACTGCTACAAAGAATCTATACTGTCCCGTGAGTTTTGCGGCAAGACATGATGTCTACTGCGTGAGCTACCCATTTCATGTGATGCCATTCTAGGGAGGAGGGATCTATGACCACAGTTCAGAATCTTTACTCCGCCTTAGACAAGCAGGGCATTTCGAAAAGAAAGCTCGCACTCCTGCTGCCTGACTGGTGGACAGATGAGGTAGAGGCGTCACCGTCAGGTGTGCAGCAAGCCAAGGTTTATTTGGCCAAAGCATTGAGTCTGCGTATGCGTCCTTTCAGCGAGACGCCTCCTCGAATCGAATTCGACTTACCGGCAGATAAACGATTCAAAAAGTCTGCCAGAACCTCTGAAGCAGATGTGAATCTTGCGGTTGCCTTGGCTCGCAGTGCTTCGCGCCTCGCGCTTTCTGCGCTCGATACTCAATTCGCACCGCCTCCACCGGACGCACTGGCGATTCGTGAGCACTTGCTTTCGTCAGAGGCTCCCTGGGTGGGGTTGTCTGCGTTGCTCGACTATTGTTGGAGCATTGGGATTCCAGTCATCCACTTGGCTACGCCTCTGCTCGGTCGAAAAATGGACGGCATAGCCATGGCGATCAATGGTCGGCCATCGATCGTCCTTTCTAACAATCGAAAAAGTGGCTTCTTGCTTTTCCATTTGGCACATGAGCTTGGGCATATTGCTTTGGGTCATGTCGGCGCAAATGGAACGATTGTCGATGATGAAATCAAGAAAGATGATGCGCTAGGCAAAGATGCCGATGAACTTGCCGCGGACCAGTTTGCGATCCAGTTATTAACCGGTAATGCTCATGGCAATTTAAAGCTTCAGCAACTGGTCAAAGCGCCTGTGCTGGCGCGAATGGCAATGCAGTATGGAAAAGACCATCAAATCGATCCTACGCATATCGTTTTGAATTGCGCTCATAACAACAAGAGCATATTTGCACTGTGTGTTTCTGCCGCAAATTTCATCGCTGGAGAAAGCACTGATCAGGCGATGGTTGCAGATTTTGTTTTTCGGCAGCTTCAAGAGAATCTCAAAGACGACAGTGAGCATTTACTGCGGAAACTGATCGCATAAATGATTCTCCTCACCGACAACGACATATTGGTAAAGCTAGCTCAATGTGACTTGATTGAAGAAGCTTTATCAGTTTTTCAGTGTGGACTTGCTGATTGCTACGTTCTAGACAGTGCCAAACACTCTCTCTACTTAAATGATGTGGAAAAGTGCGTATCCAGGCGCGTCGGCAGCTACCAATCCTATGATCGGCTTTGTAGTCTCGTCCATTCATGCCGCGTGCTTGGTGCGGCCGATGAAGACTTGGATTTCATGGACGAATTGCTTCAAATCGACAGCATCGACGGCGGCGAACTTTTGCTGTTGATGCATGCTTTCTCTCTGTACCAAAATCAACAGCCGTACTCATTTACCACGGGTGACAAGCGCGCACTCGTGGGTATCTTGATGTCGCAATCAGATAGAGCAAAGCAGATACTTTTCCAGCGGGTGGAATGTGTCGAGTCAATCATTTTGAAAGCAATTCGAATATACGGTTTCACGCATATCAGCACGAAGCTCATACAAGCTCAGGCTCTTGTTGCTGCGGAAAAATATGACAAGGTTCTAAGAATGGCTTTCGGAGCTGGGCGTGATGAACATCACTCTAATAACTGTCTTTCTCAATACCTCGCGCCCATAGGTCAATTCATCAAGCCCTCGGCAGCCCTCCAGAGCACTGCTAAATACTCAGAAGGGCTTCTCGATAATTAATCAGACAAAAATGGCATAGGCGGACCAGAAGGCTCTTCGGTCATCTCGGCGCCAAATATTGCGTGCTGCAACGAATCATGAGCATGTGAGCTGAACACCAACCCCATCCCCAAAATACTCTTCAACATGCTTAATCGTCATGTTCGCTCCGCCACTTTTCAATTGTCGAAAACCCGTTACCGAAACCGGTTGAACCATCCAAGCAGTGACCTGCAAAAAAGCCGCGATCATCGCGGCTTTTTTGCGTCTGTCAGAAACCGCGTCGGATGCGGTTCTTGAGCTGGTCGTGGAACAGGTCTGCATTTCCTTTGTAGGTGCCGCGAACCGACTCACTGATCGATTCCAGCCCTGTCGAGCGTTTGGTTATCACCTCCTCACGATAAGCATCAATGAAAAAATTGATGTCCGTATCGCCGCTCAGTTTCGGCCATTTGTCGAGGTACAACGGTAAAGCGCTGGGGCCAACCTGGTACGAGCAGATGCGGCGATTGCTGATGGTCGCTTCTCCGATTTCGAACGGTACCCACCAGGACTGTGCGGTGTTCTCCGAAATCACGGCGAGCAAGTGCGTGCACGCGGTGATGTTGCGGGTGATGACCCCGGTGATGTCGTCAGTGGTCTGTGATTCCGGATCCAGAACGTCGAAGTACGTCTTGATGTTGGCCTGAATAAGACGGGTGTTGATGGCGATGGCGTGGGGCCGATCGCTATGGCGGTAACTGATAAACACAGGCATCAGAAATGTCCCTTGATCGCGAGTTCGCGGTAATAGGCGCCGAGGGCGGTGAGGCGGCAACCGGTGGAATGGATGGCGGCGTAGTACATGTGTTCGGCGTCCACCGGTTCGATCAGGCTGTGGCGGTTGCACTTTTGCAGTTGGGAGAAGACTTCGCCGTGCTCCGGGTCGAACGTGGCTTCGGTCGGTTCGTAGCTGGGATCGAGGGCAAACATTGACTCAGCCTCTTCGAACCAATCGGGCAGTTTGCGCAGAATCTCTTTGGGGATCAGCGGCGAGACTTCTCGCAATGAAATGAACTGCGACACATTGGTCTTGAATACCGGGCGCTGCTCCCACGCGTCGAGAGCGTTGTCGACGAATGAATAGAGGCTGCCGGGGGTAATCTTACCCAATATATTTGCGGCGCCGCCGTGCAGTGCTTGCAGCAACAGCCCCGTGAAGACCCCGTGGTTGGCGCCTTCCATTGCCGGTTCTTCCTTTTTGCACGCGGTGAGGATGGTCATGCCTTCGCACACCATGCTGCTTTCGCTGCGTAGCGCCCGCACTTCGCCCGCCGAGCCCGCCTGGCAGCAGTCGAGAATAATTACTTTGTTTTTGATTTTTACGGCTTTGGTCGCCCAATTCAGGATGTCGCTGATGCGAATTCCATCCTTGGCGGATTTGTAGTCCTGGGGGATCAGCATGCCTTCGTCCGTATCGACGTCGAAGTTGCCGTGACCGGCGAAGTACAGCAGCGCAACGCTGCAATCGCCTGAAAACAAATCCTGGATATGCCCTTCGAGCTTTTCACGGCTCAGATAATCTTCGGCGGAGGTCAGGACCAGGTTCTTGAAATTCGGATCGCCATTGGCGTCGGTTTTCAGCACCGAAGCCATGGCCATCGCATCGTTGTTGCAGCCACTCAATTGCGAAACATGGCTGTAGTTATTAATGCCGATGAACAGTCCCTTGCGCATGGTTCAACCCGCCGCGTGAGTGCGAATGGCACTGATGATGCTGTTGGTGTTCCACGCACACTCCGCGTGCGCCGCCCGGCGTACCACCGTGGAAATCCGCTCCGCACCAAACGGCTTGACCGCGATAATCACCTTGTTCATGCGTTTGGCGATCTCGATTTCCTTGTTGATCCACTTGCTGTAGGTCGAATACATCCCCGCCATGATCAGCACTGCCGAGCAGAGCCGAATCTTGTTTTCGATGGCTTCTTCAAGTTGTTTGTCGGTTTTCGCGCCGATGATCGGGTTGTCCGGTGGCACCGAAAAATTCTTGAACGTGAAGTCGGGCTTCGCATTGAGCAGGCGGACCAGATTGTCGTGGGCGTCTGAGTAGTTCCACGAGTGGCTGATGAACAAATGATAGGTTTGCATGGCTGTCCCTCGGTATCGCCAGAGATGCGATGAGGGCTCGAATGTATGCACTTGAGTGGCCGCAACAAGGCCTTGGCGGTTAAAGAGACGCGTCCTTCAGGCAGGCGCGAAGAAGCCTTACAGAGATGTCTGACGTTTAACTGAGGGAGTTTTTGTAGGACGCCACGAACGACCTACCGCCCCGTAAGAGTCAGGGGCGGCTGGCACGTCTGTTTAATAGCTGCTTTCAGGCAAACTGGCGATGATCGAGCGGTAGCTGTTCATCCGTTGCTGTTGCACGCGGCCCTCTTCCAGGGCCTTGAGCAGTGCGCAACCCGGCTCGCGGTCGTGCTTGCAGTCGCGGAAACGGCAAGTGCCGATCAGGTCGTTGAACTCGATGAAGCCGGCTTCGACGTCGGCACGGCTGACGTGACCCAGGCCGAATTCCCGAATGCCCGGGGAGTCGATCAGTTCACCGCCACCGGGGAAGTGGAACAACCGCGCGGTGGTGGTGGTGTGGGTGCCCTGGCCCGACAGCTCGGACAGCGGACCGACGCGGGTGTCGACTTCCGGTAGCAGGCTGTTGACCAGCGACGACTTGCCGACACCGGACTGACCGACGAACACACTGATGTGCCCATCCAGCTGCTTCTGCAACTGCTCCATGCCATTGCCGTGATGGGCCGACACTTCCAGTACCGGGTAACCCAGCGTGCGGTAAACCGCCAGCAAGGCGTTCAACGCCGGGGCGTTCTGCTCGTCGATCAGGTCGAATTTGTTCAGCAACAGCAGCGGCCGAATACCCGCGTGTTCCGCAGCGACCAGATAACGGTCGATCAGGTTGGCGTGAGGCTCGGGCAGCGGCGCGAAGACGATAACGATCAAGTCGACGTTGGCCGCCACCGGCTTGAGCTGGCCACGGCTGTCCGGACGGCAGAGTTCGGTTTTACGCGGCAGTTGCGCCACGATCACGCCAATGCCCTGGTTGCCGGCACGCCACACAACCTGATCGCCGGTCACCAGCGCTGGCAGGTTGGCGCGCAAATGGCAGCGGAACACCTGGCCGGCCAATTCGCCATCGAGGGCCTCGACTTCGACCTGCACACCGAAGTGCGCGATCACCAGGCCCGTCTGTTCCGGACCCAGGTCGCCGCCTTCGAGTGCCTCGACAGCCGAGGACTCGCGTTTGGCGGCGCGGGCAGCGCGCTCGCCCTGAATCTTTTCGATGCGCCAGTTTTGACGACGATTGAGTTGGCGTTTGGCCATGGGTGTTCCGTATCGAGAATGCAGCGATTAGGTAAAACGGCCGCGAGTTTAGCACGCCCGGTGGCTTCCCTAGGCTAAACTGCGCACTTACGCCGAGGAGCCGACTCATGCAAAACCCGCTGAACCTGATCTGGATCGACCTGGAAATGACCGGTCTGAACCCTGATACCGACGTCATCATCGAGATGGCCACTATCGTCACCGACAGTAATTTGAACACCTTGGCCGAAGGTCCGGTGATCGCCATCCATCACAGCGACGAGATCCTCGCCGGCATGGATGAGTGGAATACCCGTCAGCACGGCGGCTCCGGCTTGACCCAACGGGTTCGCGACAGCCGTATCAGCATGGCCGAAGCCGAAGCCGAGACCATCGCCTTCCTGGAAAAATGGGTGCCGAAGGGCAAGTCGCCGATCTGTGGCAACAGCATCTGCCAGGACCGTCGCTTCCTTTATACCCACATGAAGTCGCTGGAAAGCTACTTCCACTACCGCAACCTCGACGTGTCGACCCTTAAAGAGTTGGCCGCGCGCTGGGCGCCGGATGTGCTCAACAGCTTCAAAAAGGGCAGCACCCACCTGGCCCTGGACGACATCCGCGAATCGATCGCCGAGCTGCAGCACTACCGCAAGAATTTCATCAAGTTCTGATTGGGTGGTGCCTGCTCTGGCGCCTTCGCGGGCAAGCCTCGCTCCTACGGGGGCGCGATGCTCTTGTAGGAGCGAGCGGTGCGGCGATCCGACTTGCCCACGAAGAGGCGACGCGGTCTATCGGAGTAAATGCCCCCTTTTGGTGCCCTGACGATCTGAGTAGACTGCGCGCCTTCCTGCAAGGACCGCCACCATGTTGCTGATGCTCTACCTGATCGCCATTACTGCCGAAGCCATGACTGGCGCCCTGTCTGCGGGCCGTCGCGGCATGGACTGGTTCGGCGTGGTGCTGATTGCGTGCGTCACGGCGCTGGGTGGCGGTTCGGTGCGTGACGTGCTGCTTGGCCACTACCCGCTGACCTGGGTCAAACACCCGGAATACCTGGTGCTGACCTCCGTCGCGGCGATGCTGACGATCTTCATCGCCCGCTGGATGCGCCATCTGCGCTCGCTGTTTCTGGTGCTTGACGCGGTGGGCCTGGTGGCATTCACCCTGATCGGCTGCATGACGGCCCTGGAAATGGGCCACGGCATGCTGGTGGCCTCGGTCAGTGGCGTGATCACCGGCGTGTTTGGCGGCATCCTGCGAGACATCTTCTGCAACGATATCCCGCTGATCTTCCGCCGCGAGCTCTATGCCAGCGTCTCGTTTGCCGCGGCGTGGTGCTATCTGCTCTGCATCTACCTGCAATTACCCGCTGAACAGTCGATCCTGATCACCTTGTTCGGCGGCTTCCTGCTGCGCTTGCTGGCAATCCGTTTCCACTGGGAAATGCCCAAGTTCGTTTATAACGACGAAGCCTGATTTACACACGGTCCCTGTAGCAGCTGCCGAAGGCTGCGTTCGAGGCCGCAGGACTCGCTTTGCGGAATGACGACTGCTGCGCAGCCGAACGCAGCCTTCGGCAGCTGCTACAGGAGTCCGTGTTGTTTCAAGGCCCATTCGACGTGCTCGCGCACCAGTTCCGACGGATAGTCCCGCCGTGCCTTTAGCGCTTCCAGCACCGGAATGCTTGACGGTGCATTGCCCAAGCCGACCGCCAGATTGCGCAACCAACGCTCGTAACCCGCGCGTCTGAGCGGTGAACCCTCGGTGCTGCTGAGGAATTTCTGTTCGTCCCACATGAACAGTTCGGCCAGTTCGGCGTTGTCCAGATTGTGCCTTGGTTTGAAATCGCTTTCGCCGGAAGGTCGGGCGAAGCGGTTCCATGGGCAGACGATCTGGCAGTCATCGCAACCGAATACCCGATTACCAATCAGCGGCCGTAAATCTTCAGGAATCGCACTTTTCAGTTCGATGGTCAGGTACGAAATGCAGCGCCGGGCGTCCAGTACATACGGACCGACGAAGGCGTTGGTCGGGCAAATATCCAGACAGGCAGTGCAGCGGCCGCAGTGTTCGGTGGCGTGAGGCGGGTCCACCGGCAGCGGCAGGTCGACGAACAGTTCGCTGAGGAAGAAGTAGCTGCCGGCCTTGCGATTCAAGACCAGCGTGTTTTTGCCGATCCAGCCAAGGCCAGCCTGTTCGGCGATGGCTTTTTCCAGCACCGGGGCACTGTCGACAAAGGCGCGATAGCCGAACGGGCCGATCACTGCCTGAATTTTTTCTGCCAGTTGTTGCACGCGTTTACGGATCAATTTGTGGTAATCGCGGCCCAAGGCATAACGCGAGACGTAGGCCTTTTCCGGTTGGGCCAGCCTTTGCGCCATTTCGGTGTCGCCCGGCAGGTAGTCCATGCGCAGAGAAACGACGCGAAGCGTGCCCGGCACCAGTTCTTCCGGGTGTGAGCGTTTGCTGCCGTGGGCGCCCATATACTCCATTTCGCCGTGGTAGCCGGCCGCGAGCCAGCGCTTCAGGTGCTGCTCATGCTCGGCCAGGTCGAGGCCGCTGATGCCGACTTGCTGAAAGCCCAGCTCGCGGCCCCAGTCCTTGATGGATTGGGCGAGAGCGGGCAGGTCTGTAGTAATAGCGGGCATGAGGCGAGAGAAACCGGAGCTGAGGTGCGTATAATTCTGCCAGACATCGGAGCCTGAAGACGCATGCCGCACACTAAAGATGAATTACCCGACGCGCTGTATAGCGCCGCGCAAGTCCGAGGGCTCGATGCGAGCCTGATCGCGGCCGGTACACCGGGCTTCGAATTGATGCAGCGTGCGGCGCGGGCGACCTGGCGTGCGCTAGTCCGTCATTGGCCGACGGCGCATGAATTGAGCGTGGTGGCCGGCCACGGCAATAATGCGGGCGACGGTTACCTGGTGGCCGTGCTGGCCCGACGTGCCGGTTGGCATGTTCGGGTGCTGGCCGCCGGTGATCCCGGTCATTTGCAGGGTGATGCCGCGTCAGCCCATGCCGAGGCGGTAGCCGAAGGCGTTGCCATTCAAGGCTGGAGCGCACAAGCAGAATTGCGTGGCATTGTGCTGGATGCCTTGCTCGGCACCGGCCTGACCGGTGAAGTGCGCGAGCCATACGCCAGTGTCATTGCCGCGATCAACGCCAGTGGGCTACCGGTTGCAGCGGTGGATATCCCTTCGGGGCTGTGCGCCGATACGGGGCGCCAGCTCGGCATTGCGGTTCGAGCGGATCTGACGGTGACGTTCATCGGTTTGAAGCTGGGTCTGTTCACCGGTGATGCTGCGGATGTGGTTGGTGAGTTGGTGTTCAATGATCTGCAAGTTGCCCCCGAGACGTTTATCGGGGCCACGGTCAGTGCTCATCGCCTGACGGCCGGTAATGTGCCGCGTTTGACCGGTCGTGCTCCTACTTCCCTCAAAGGCAATTTTGGCCACGTATTGCTGATCGGCGGTGATCGCGGTTTTGGCGGTGCCATCCTGCTCAGTGCACAAAGCGCCCTGCGCAGCGGTGCCGGCATGGTGTCCGTGGCCACTCGCAGCGAGCATGTTCCGGCTGCATTGGCGCGTTTGCCTGAAGCGATGGTGCTCGGCATTTCGTCGGCCAATCAATTGATGGGGCTGCTTGAGAAGGTCACGGTGCTGGTCGTCGGCCCGGGGCTGGGGCAGGCCGCTTGGGGGCGCAGTCTGTTGTCGGCCGCGGCCAATGCGCCGCTGCCGCAGGTCTGGGACGCGGATGCATTGAACCTGTTGGCCGAAAGTGGTGTGAGTTTGCCCGCACGTTGTGTTATCACGCCGCACCCTGGCGAGGCGGCGCGATTACTGGGGGTATCGACGGCCGATGTTCAGGCCGATCGTCCGGCCGCTGCCCATGCGTTGAGTAAAAAATATACAGCGGTGGTGATCCTCAAGGGCGCTGGCAGTTTGATCGCCAGCCCCGACGGGCGCCTAGCGCTGTGTCATCAGGGCCATCCGGCCATGGCATCTGCAGGTTTGGGCGATGTGCTGGCCGGGCTGGTCGGCGCCTTGCTCGCTCAGGAAATGGACGCATATGACGCGGCGTGCCTGGCGGTCTGGCTGCACGCCAATGCCGGCGAGCAACAAGGTAAATTCGGCCGCGGGCTGGCGGCCAGTGATCTGATTCCAGCCATTCGTCAGTTGTTGGAGGAGCAAGCACCGTGTCTGAAGTAACCCTGTACCTGGCTGATGAAGAGGCGATGACCGCGTTTGGTGCGCGCATCGCACAAACCACTGAAGGGCACGGTCTGATTTTTCTCGAGGGAGATCTGGGCGCGGGGAAAACCACGCTGTCCCGGGGCATTATTCGTGGCCTGGGACATACAGGCGCGGTAAAAAGTCCGACCTTCACCCTGGTCGAGCCATACGAGATTGGGGTGGTCCGCGCCTTCCATTTCGACCTGTATCGACTGGTCGATCCGGAGGAACTGGAGTACCTCGGTATCCGCGACTATTTCGAAGACGACGCACTGTGTCTGATCGAATGGCCCCGGAACGGTGCAGGCTTTTTGCCAAAGCCCGACCTGACCATTACCATTAGCCCGCAAGACAGCGGACGTTCGCTGAAAATTTTGCCCCAGGGTTCGCGTGGCGAGTCGTGGTGTGCCGCTTTGGCATTGGAATCCAAATAAATGATGGGGTTAGGTATGCGCTTTCGCGCGTTGGTTGCTGCCGTAGGATTGTTGTTTCTGGCGGTGACCGTCGACGCTGTGGCCGAGACAAAGGTCAACAGTGTTCGCCTGTGGCGGGCGCCGGACAACACGCGACTGGTGTTTGACCTGACGGGGCCTGTCCAGCACAGCGTCTTTACCCTGACCTCCCCGGATCGGTTGGTGATTGACATCAATGGCGCATCTCTGGGGTCGCCGCTGAACGTCAATACTTCGAACACTCCGATCACCGCAATGCGCTCGGCTCAACGTACGCCGACCGATCTGCGAGTGGTCATCGACCTTAAAAAGGCCGTCACGCCGAAAAGCTTTACCTTGGCGCCGAACGCCCAGTACGGTAATCGCTTGGTGGTCGACCTGTTCGATAACGCCGCCGATGCCGCGCCAATTCCTGTACCAACTAATGTCGTGACCGTGGCTCCGGTGCCGGTCACTCCGGTAGATCCGCCGGTCAAGCTGCCGCCCGCCCCGGCCGGCAAGCGCGACATCATTGTGGTGATCGATGCCGGCCACGGTGGCGAAGACCCAGGCGCCTCGGGCTCTCGCGGTCAGCGTGAAAAAGACGTGGTGCTGGCGATCGCCCGTGAGCTGCAGCGTCAGGTCAATGGCATGAAAGGCTTCCGCGCCGAACTGACTCGCACCGGCGACTATTTCATTCCGTTGCGCGGCCGTACCGAAATCGCCCGTAAGAAGGGTGCCGATCTGTTTGTCTCGATCCACGCCGACGCCGCACCTTCGGCTGCCGCGTTCGGTGCCTCGGTGTTCGCCCTGTCCGACCGCGGCGCTACGTCGGAGACTGCCCGTTGGCTGGCCGACAGCGAAAACCGTTCCGACTTGATCGGTGGTGCCGGCAACGTCAGCCTTGATGACAAGGACCGCATGCTGGCCGGCGTGCTGCTCGATTTGTCGATGACTGCTTCCCTGACATCCAGCCTCAACGTTGGCCAGAAAGTCTTGAGCAACATCGGTCGCGTCACGCCGCTGCACAAACAGCGCGTGGAGCAAGCCGGGTTCATGGTGCTGAAGTCGCCGGACATCCCGTCGATCCTGGTGGAAACCGGGTTTATCTCCAACGCCAACGAGGCTTCCAAGCTTGCCGCTGTGAACCATCAGCAGGCGCTGGCGCGTTCTATCAGCAGCGGCGTGCGGCAGTTCTTCCAGCAGAACCCACCGCCGGGCACCTACATTGCCTGGCTGCGAGATTCCGGCAAAATCGCCCAGGGCCCGCGTGACCATCGCGTCAACCCCGGCGAAACCCTGGCGATGATCGCCGTGCGTTATCAGGTATCGCCCGCCACTCTGCGTAGCGCCAACAATCTGTCGAGTGATGAGCTCAAAGTCGGTCAGCATCTGACCATTCCCGGCACTGAACTGGCGGCCAAAGAATGAACCAGGTGCTGACCAATACCGCGCGCATCGAGCTGCTCAGCCCGCGGCTGGCGAACCAGATTGCCGCCGGTGAGGTGGTTGAGCGCCCGGCCTCGGTGATCAAGGAGTTGTTGGAGAACAGCCTCGACTCCGGTGCCAAACGCATCGACGTCGATGTGGAGCAGGGCGGCGTCAAGCTGCTGCGGGTGCGCGACGATGGCAGCGGCATTTCTGCCGATGATCTGCCCTTGGCCCTGGCCCGTCACGCCACCAGCAAGATTCGCAATTTGGAAGACCTCGAACAGGTGATGAGCCTGGGGTTTCGTGGTGAGGCGCTGGCGTCCATCAGCTCCGTGGCGCGCCTGACCCTGACATCCCGCACTTGCGATGCCGATCAGGCCTGGCAGGTCGAAACCGAAGGCCGGGACATGGCGCCTCGCGTGCAACCGGCGGCCCATCCGGTGGGGACTTCGGTGGAAGTGCGCGATTTGTTCTTCAACACCCCGGCGCGCCGTAAATTTCTCAAGACCGAAAAAACCGAATTCGATCACCTGCAAGAAGTGATCAAACGTCTGGCGCTGGCGCGGTTCGATGTGGCATTCCATCTGCGCCACAACGGCAAAACCATCCTCAGCCTGCACGAAGCCCACGATGACGCAGCCCGCGCCCGGCGTGTGGCGGCGATCTGCGGGGCGGGTTTTCTGGAGCAGGCGCTGCCGATCGAAATCGAGCGCAATGGCCTGCATCTGTGGGGCTGGGTCGGGTTGCCGACCTTCAACCGCAGCCAGGCAGACTTGCAGTACTTCTTTGTGAATGGCCGCGCGGTGCGCGACAAACTGGTGGCCCACGCGGTGCGCCAGGCTTATCGCGATGTGCTGTTCAACGGTCGGCACCCGACGTTCGTGCTGTTTTTCGAAGTCGATCCGGCGGGCGTTGACGTCAACGTGCACCCGACCAAGCACGAAGTACGCTTCCGTGACGGGCGCATGGTTCACGATTTTCTCTATGGCACTTTGCACCGCGCCCTCGGCGATGTGCGGCCGGAAGATCATCTGGCCGCGCCTGTTGCGACGGCGATTGTCCCGCCAACCGGGCTCGACGCTGGTGAGTTCGGTCCGCAGGGCGAAATGCGTCTGGCGGCCAATGCGTTGCTGGAACAGCCTCAGGCCCAACCTTCCTTTAATACGACGGCGGGCTCGGGTGCTGGCGCCGGTTATCAATATCAGTACTCGCCGCGGCCTCAGTCCGGCGTGCCCGTCGCTGAGGCTCAATCGGCCTACCGTGAGTTCTTCGCGCCGTTGCCCGAGGCCAACGCGGTAGCGCTCCCGGCCGGGCAGGACGACATTCCGCCACTGGGTTACGCGTTGGCGCAGCTCAAGGGCATCTATATTCTTTCGGAAAACGCCCAAGGCCTGGTGCTGGTGGACATGCACGCCGCCCATGAGCGGATCATGTACGAACGCCTGAAAATCGCCATGGCCAGCGAAGGCCTGAGCGGTCAGCCGCTGTTGGTGCCGGAGTCCCTGGCAGTCAGTCAACGCGAAGCCGATTGCGCCGAAGAACACGTCGCGTGGTTCCAGCGACTGGGCTTTGAGTTGCAGCGCCTTGGTCCGGAATCTTTGGCGATCCGGCAAATCCCCGCGTTGTTGAAACAGGCGGAAGCCAATCGACTGGTCAGCGACGTTCTGGCGGACTTGATGGAATATGGCACCAGTGACCGGATTCAGGCACACCTGAACGAACTGCTCGGCACCATGGCCTGCCACGGCGCGGTTCGCGCGAATCGGCGTCTGGCGCTGCCGGAAATGAACGGTCTGCTGCGGGACATGGAAAACACCGAACGCAGCGGTCAATGCAACCATGGCCGACCGACCTGGACCCAACTGGGCCTGGACGATCTGGACAAACTGTTTTTGCGCGGTCGTTGATGAGCCAGTTCCCTCCTGCGATTTTCCTGATGGGGCCAACGGCTGCCGGCAAGACCGACCTAGCCATTGAACTCGCCAAGGTCATGCCCTGTGAGCTGATCAGCGTCGATTCGGCGCTGGTTTACCGTGGCATGGACATTGGCACCGCCAAGCCTTCCAAAGAAATTCTGGCCGAATTCCCGCATCGGTTGATCGATATTCTCGACCCGGCCGACAGTTATTCGGCTGCGGATTTTCGTCGTGATGCGCTCGAGGCCATGGCCGAGATCACCGCGCGGGGCAAAATTCCGCTGTTGGTAGGCGGCACAATGCTCTACTACAAGGCTTTGCTCGAAGGTCTGGCCGACATGCCGGCGGCCGATCCTGATGTGCGCGCGCAAATCGAAGAAGAGGCCGCACGCCTCGGCTGGCAAGCCCTGCACGATCAATTGGCGATAATCGATCCGCAATCCGCGGCGCGAATTCATCCGAACGATCCGCAGCGCCTTAGTCGAGCACTGGAAGTTTATCGCGTCAGTGGTCAGAGCATGACTGAGCTACGTTTGCGACAATCTGCGCAAAGTACTGAAGCAGCCGCTTCGGGACTGCAACAATTGCCCTATACTGTCGCGAACTTGGCTATCGCCCCGGCAAATCGCCAGGTACTGCACGAGCGTATTAAACAAAGATTCACAAATATGTTGGAACAGGGATTCATCGACGAGGTCGTAGCCCTGCGAGATAGAGGTGACCTGCATTCGGGGATGCCGTCTATACGTGCTGTAGGTTATCGACAAGTCTGGGATTACCTGGATGGCAAGCTGACGCAAGCCGAGATGCAGGAGCGTGGAATCATTGCCACGCGCCAATTGGCAAAGCGCCAGTTCACCTGGCTACGCAGTTGGGCTGATTTACACTGGTTGGACAGCCTCGATTGCGACAATCTGCCGCGCGCCTTGAAATACCTTGGGACCATCTCCATATTGAGCTGAGTCCTTGCAATTGCCGTCTATCCTTGGGGGTGTGACGGCCCCAAGCCATTTGTTTACCTATTTTTTATATTGAATCCTTAAAGGAGTGCGGCACATGTCAAAAGGGCATTCGCTACAAGACCCTTACTTGAATACTTTACGTAAAGAGAAAGTGGGGGTTTCCATCTACCTGGTCAACGGGATCAAGCTGCAAGGCACGATCGAGTCTTTCGACCAGTTCGTTATCCTGCTGAAAAACACCGTTAGCCAAATGGTTTACAAACACGCTATCTCTACAGTGGTGCCGGTTCGTCCAATTCGTCTGCCTAGCGCAACCGAATCCGAAGCAGGTGACGCTGAGCCAGGTAACGCCTGATAGGAGTCTCCTTTGTTCTTTGAGCGCCACGGTGGTGGTGAACGGGCAATTCTCGTTCACTTGGATGGTCAGGACCCTGAGGCGCGCGAAGATCCGCAGGAGTTTCAGGAGTTGGCAATTTCGGCTGGCGCCGAGACCGTCGCGTTTTTTAACGTGCCGCGTCATCGGCCAACCGCCAAAACCCTGATTAGCAGCGGCAAGGTCGAAGAGTTACGCGACCTGGTCAGCGCCGAACAGGTCGATCTGGTGATTTTCAATCACATCCTCACGCCCAGTCAGGAACGTAACCTCGAACGTATTTTCGAGTGCCGCGTGATTGACCGCACGGGTTTGATTCTCGATATCTTCGCCCAGCGCGCCCGCACCCATGAAGGCAAGCTCCAGGTTGAACTGGCCCAGCTTGAACACATGAGTACGCGGCTGGTTCGTGGCTGGACTCACCTTGAGCGGCAGAAGGGCGGTATCGGTCTGCGCGGCCCGGGTGAAACCCAGCTGGAAACCGACCGGCGCCTGTTGCGGGTTCGCCTGCGGCAGATCAAGGGACGCCTGGAAAAGGTCCGCAGCCAGCGCGAGCAATCTCGTCGCGGGCGCAAACGTGCTGACATTCCGACGGTTTCACTGGTGGGTTATACCAACGCCGGCAAATCGACGCTGTTCAACTCGGTCACCGATTCCGACGTCTTCGCCGCCGACCAGTTGTTCGCTACCCTCGACCCGACCTTGCGCCGACTCGAACTCGACGACCTCGGGCCGATCGTACTGGCCGACACTGTGGGCTTTATTCGTCACTTGCCGCACAAGCTGGTCGAGGCATTTCGGGCTACGCTCGAAGAGTCGAGCAACTCCGACCTGCTGCTGCATGTGATCGATGCGCATGAGCCTGAGCGTATGGCCCAGATTGAACAGGTCATGGTGGTGCTCGGAGAGATCGGGGCACAAGACTTGCCGATCCTTGAGGTATACAACAAACTCGATTTGCTCGAGGGTGTTGAGCCGCAGATCCAGCGCGATGCCGATGGCAAACCGCAGCGGGTCTGGTTGTCGGCCAAGGACGGTACCGGCCTGGACCTGCTCAAGCAGGCTGTGGCCGAACTGTTAGGCAGTGATTTGTTTGTTGGCACCTTGCGCTTGCCGCAACGTTTTGCTCGACTGCGTGCGCAGTTTTTCGAACTCGGTGCGGTGCAGAAGGAAGAACACGACGAAGAAGGCATCAGCTTGCTGGCCGTTCGCTTGCCACGGATCGAATTGAATCGACTCGTGAGCCGCGAAGGTCTGCAACCGATGGAATTCATCGAACAACACACTTTGCAATAAAAGCCTGAGAAAGCGGTTGTGCCGCGGTGACAGGCATTCTGTAGCATTGGTCGGCGCGCCGTGGGTGCGTCTTTGCTTTATCAGATGGAGAGCGCTATGGCTTGGAATGAGCCGGGTGGCAACTCGAATAATCAGGATCCTTGGGGTGGCAAGCGCCGCAATAACGGCGACCGCAAGGGACCACCGGATCTCGACGAGGCCTTCCGAAAGCTGCAGGAAAGCCTGAACGGGTTGTTCGGTGGTGGTAAAAAACGCGGTGACGAGGGCGGTGGTTCGGGCAAGCGTGGCGGCTTCGGCGGCCTGCTCGGCATCGGCCTGGTCGTGCTGGCGGCTGTGTGGCTGTACAGCGCTGTCTACGTGGTCGACGAGCAGGAGCAGGCGGTAGTGCTGCGCTTCGGCAAATACTATGAAACCGTCGGCCCGGGCCTGAACATCTATTTCCCGCCGATCGATCGCAAGTACATGGAAAACGTCACGCGTGAGCGTGCCTATACCAAGCAGGGTCAAATGCTGACTGAAGACGAAAACATCGTCGAAGTGCCGCTGACCGTGCAGTACAAGATCAGCAACCTGCAGGACTTCGTGCTGAACGTCGATCAGCCGGAAATCAGCCTGCAACATGCGACCGACAGTGCCTTGCGTCACGTGGTGGGTTCTACCGCCATGGATCAGGTGCTGACCGAAGGCCGTGAATTGATGGCCAGCGAAATCAAGGAGCGTCTGCAACGCTTCCTCGATACCTATCGCACCGGTATCACCGTTACCCAGGTCAACGTACAGAGCGCAGCTGCACCGCGTGAAGTTCAGGAAGCCTTCGATGACGTGATCCGCGCCCGTGAAGACGAGCAGCGTTCGCGCAACCAGGCGGAAACCTACGCCAACGGCGTCGTGCCGGAAGCCCGTGGTCAGGCCCAGCGCATCCTCGAGGATGCCAACGGTTACCGCGACGAAACCGTCTCTCGCGCCAAGGGTGAGGCCGATCGCTTCACCAAACTGGTTGCCGAGTATCGCAAGGCCCCTGAAGTCACCCGCCAACGTCTGTACCTGGACACCATGCAGGAAATCTTCAGCAACACCAGCAAGGTTCTCGTGACCGGCAACAAGGATGGCCAGAACAATCTGCTGTACTTGCCGCTGGACAAGATGATCGACAGTGGTCGCAGCCCCGGCGCTCCGGTGACCGGTGCGGCAGCCAGCAGCAATGAAGTGAATGCGCGTGCGGCAGCTGATCTGCAGCAACAGCAAGCACGTACCAGGGAGAGTCGCTGATGAGCAATAAATCGCTGATCGCCCTTATTATCGGCGTCGTCGTGGCGATCGTTGCCTGGAACTGCTTCTACATCGTGGCTCAGACCGAGCGCGCGGTGATGCTGCAGTTCGGTCGCGTGGTTCAGGCCGATGTTCAGCCGGGCCTGCATGTGAAAGTGCCTTACGTGAACAAGGTGCGCAAATTCGACGCGCGCCTGATGACACTGGATGCACCGACACAACGCTTCCTGACGCTGGAAAAGAAAGCCGTAATGGTCGATGCCTACGCCAAGTGGCGCGTGAAAGATGCCGAGCGCTTCTACACCGCGACTTCCGGCCTCAAGCAGATTGCCGACGAGCGTCTTTCCCGTCGTCTGGAATCGGGCCTGCGTGACCAGTTCGGTAAGCGCACCCTGCACGAAGTAGTGTCCGGTGAGCGTGATGCGCTGATGGCTGACATCACCAATTCGCTGAACAAGATGGCGGAAAAAGAGCTGGGCATCGAAGTTGTCGATGTCCGGGTCAAAACCATCGACCTGCCGAAGGAAGTGAACCGCAGCGTGTTCGAACGTATGAGCACTGAGCGTGAGCGTGAAGCTCGCGAGCACCGCGCCAAGGGTAACGAGCTGGCTGAAGGCATCCGTGCCGACGCCGATCGTCAACGCCGCGTGTTGCTGGCTGAAGCCTATCGTGAATCTGAAGAGGTTCGCGGTGACGGTGACGCCCAGGCTGCTGCGATCTACTCCAAGGCATACGGTCAGGATCAGGAGTTCTACGCGTTCTACCGTAGCCTGCGTGCCTACCGTGAAAGCTTCGCGAACAAATCCGACGTCATGGTCCTGGACCCGGGCAGCGACTTCTTCCGTTACCTGGAAAAAGCCAAGCCTTGATACGACGTTGACCTGAATCATCCCCCGCCGGGCGGCTAAAACCTCGGGCGGGGTGATCCTTTGGGAAAACGTGTGTATGATGCGGCAGCCGGGAAATTCCCGGCTTTTTTGCGTCTGCACCTTTGATTGCTGTTTTTATGCAGGCGCCCGAGTTGAATAACTCGACAGGTTTTTCGAGGAAAGTGATTGGCGAAGCCGGTTTCAGGCTTTTCGCCCCGTTGTTCATGCGCGTGGTTTGCACATGAGCCGATCATTTTCTGCTTCACTCAAGGCTCGCCCAAAGGCTTGTCGCCCGGATCATAGGGGAATGGCGTAATGGCAACGGTAGACCGCTGGCTGCTGCCAGATGGCATCGAAGAAGTACTGCCACCAGAAGCTGCGCGCATCGAAGTAGCGCGTCGCCAGGTGTTGGATCTGTTCCAGAGCTGGGGTTACGAGTTTGTCGTGACCCCCCATATCGAGTACCTGGAATCCCTGCTGACCGGCGCGGGTTCGGACCTCGATCTGCGTACCTTCAAGGTCATCGACCCGCAGTCGGGTCGGCAGATGGGTTTCCGTGCCGACATCACACCGCAAGTGGCGCGCATCGATGCGCATACCCTGCGTCGCGAAGGCCCAAGTCGTCTGTGCTATGCCGGTAGCGTGCTGCATGCTCAGCCACGTGCCTTGTCGTCCTCGCGCAGCCCGATTCAACTAGGTGCCGAGTTGTACGGCGATGCCAGCCCGAGCAGCGACGTGGAAGTCATCAGCCTGATGCTTGCCATGCTGCAACTGGCGGATGTGCCGGATGTGCACATGGACCTCGGCCATGTCGGTATCTACCGCGGCCTGGCCCGCGCCGCCGGTTTGTCGGGCGAAGTCGAGCAACAGTTGTTTGATGCGTTGCAACGTAAAGCCATCGACGAGGTCATTACCTTGACCGAAGGCTTGCCTGACGATCTGTCGGGCATGCTGCGAGCGCTGGTCGACCTGTGTGGCGGTCGTGAAGTGTTGAGCGCTGCCCGCGAGCGACTGGCCAATGCGCCGGCGCCCGTGCTGGCGGCCCTGGACGATTTGCTGGCGATTGCCGAGCGTCTGTCCACGCGTTTCCCGCAATTACCGCTGTATTTCGACCTGGGCGAGTTGCGCGGCTATCACTACCACACCGGTGTAGTGTTCGCCGTGTTCGTCCCGGGCGTTGGCCAGTCCATTGCTCAGGGCGGTCGTTACGATGACATCGGCGCCGACTTCGGTCGTGCCCGTCCGGCGACTGGTTTCTCTACCGATTTGAAAACCCTGGTGACCCTGGGGCGTGCTGAAATCGAGCTACCGTCTGGCGGTATCTGGATGCCTGACAGTACGGATGCAGCACTCTGGCAGCAGGTTTGCCAGTTGCGCAGTGAGGGGCAGCGTGTCGTTCAGGCATTGCCTGGGCAACTTTTGGCCGCCGCCCGTGAAGCGGACTGCGACCGGCAATTGATTCAGCAGAACGGGCTTTGGCAAGTATTGCCGCTGGCTTCTTGAGTTTTCCTGCCGGCCGCCGCCGGCACCAAGTTTGCGCGAATGAGGACAAGTGTTATGGGTAAGAATGTCGTAGTCCTGGGCACCCAATGGGGTGATGAGGGCAAAGGCAAGATCGTTGATCTGCTGACCGAACATGCTGCCGCCGTAGTGCGCTACCAAGGTGGCCACAACGCTGGCCACACCCTGGTGATCGACGGCGAAAAAACCGTCTTGCACCTGATCCCGTCGGGCGTGCTGCGCGAAGGCGTGCAGTGCCTGATCGGTAACGGCGTGGTGGTTGCACCCGACGCCCTGCTGCGGGAAATCATCAAGCTGGAAGAGAAAGGCGTACCGGTGCGCGAGCGCCTGCGTATCAGCCCGTCCTGCCCGCTGATCCTGTCCTACCATGTAGCGCTGGACCAGGCCCGTGAAAAGGCCCGTGGCGAGCTGAAGATCGGTACTACCGGTCGCGGCATCGGCCCGGCTTACGAAGACAAGGTTGCCCGTCGCGGTCTGCGCGTAGGCGATCTGCTCAACATGCCGCGCTTTGAAGCCAAGCTGCGTGAACTGGTGGAATACCACAACTTCATGTTGGTCGGTTTCTACAAAGAGCCAGCCATTGACTTCGACAAGACCCTGGCCGAGTGCAAAGAATACGCTGAACTGCTCAAGCCGCTGATGCTGGACGTAACTGCCGAGCTGCACGACCTGCGTCGCGCTGGCAAAGACATCATGTTCGAAGGCGCCCAAGGTTCGTTGCTGGACATCGACCACGGCACCTACCCGTACGTGACCAGCTCTAACACCACCGCTGGCGGCGTTGCTACCGGTTCGGGCGTTGGTCCTATGTTCCTGGACTACATCCTGGGTATCACCAAGGCTTACACCACCCGTGTAGGTTCGGGTCCATTCCCGACTGAGCTGTTCGACGAAGTCGGTGCGCACCTGGCTAAACAAGGTCACGAGTTCGGCGCTACTACCGGCCGTGCTCGTCGTTGTGGCTGGTTCGACGCTGTTATCCTGCGTCGCGCTATCGATGTGAACAGCATCTCGGGCATCTGTCTGACCAAGCTGGACGTACTCGACGGTCTGGAAACCATCAACATCTGCGTCGGCTACAAAGATGCAGAAGGTAAGGACGTTGCCCCGACTGACGCTGACAGCTACATGGGCCTGCAGCCGGTGTACGAAGAAGTGCTGGGCTGGACAGAGTCGACCGTGGGTGCCAAAACCCTGGAAGAGCTGCCAGCTAACGCCCGTGCTTACATCAAGCGCGTTGAAGAGCTGATCGGTGCGCCGATCGACATTATTTCGACGGGCCCGGACCGCAACGAAACCATCGTTCTGCGTCACCCGTTCGCTTAATAAGTCGTTGATGTAAAACACGAAGGCCCCTTAATTGGGGCCTTTGTCGTTTATGCCTGTCGAACGGCATGACCTTTGCTGTGAACATTGAAAAAGCATCGTTTCTGACGTGCTATCAATTTGATGGCGTCAAAGCAGAGGGATTTTCAGTGTCGGCCGTTCTCTCACTGTTACAAAGCCGTCTCTTGCGGCCCGTGTTCGTTACCCTTGGTATCGCCCTTTTGGTGCAGGTGCTGGTAGCTGTCGCTCTGACCCGGAGCACAGTGACTGCGCTGGAAGCTGATTTGGGTATGCGGTTGGACGCCGACAGCCGAAAGCTCTCTGGTGAGCTTGAGCAGGCAGGGCGTGAAGTCACGTCGAGCCTGGATAACCTGTCCACCAGTACCCGTCAGCGCCTGACGGCCGGGCTGTCTTCGCGTCTGAAGGACGAGCAGGCGCAACTGCGTACGACGCTGGAGAAGGACCTGAAGGATTCGGCCAACGACATGGCGCAGCTTCTGGCCTCGGTCGCACCCCGCGCCATGTGGGACAGCGACATTCCCACCCTGTCCGAATTCGCTCGCCGTGCCCAGCGTAATCCCAATGTGTTGTTCGTGGTCTACGACGACGCCACGGGCCAGCATCTGACGCGCTACCTCAACCGGGAGAACCCGATCAACAAGGCGCTTCTGGAAAAAGGCCAGGGCGAGCGGGCGCTGGACAAGGTGCTGGATGCGGCGAAGAACGATCCGTCGGTCTACTACCTTGAAGCTTCGATCAACCCCAATGGGGTGGAGATCGGCAAGGTTTTGATGGGCGTCTCGACCGCTTCCGTGGAAACCGATCTGGCGGCGCTGGACAAGCGCTTCTCGGCGCTGATCGCCAGCAGCGATCAATTGGTGGGTGACAGCCTCAAGGGCGCGGCAGCTGACAGCGCAACGGCGATGCGCGGGCGTCTGCAATCGGCGCAGTCCACTGCCACTGAAATGAAAGCCAATACCACCAGTGCCGTGCAGGAAGCTGCCGGGACTTTGCGCTGGCGCATTGGCATGGGCCTGGCGCTGGTGGGTTTTGGTGTGCTGCTGTTGCTGGCGGTGGTGCTGGGCCGTCGAGTGGTCAATCGCTTGAAGCTGCTGATCGCCGCCATGGATGACCTGGCGGCAGGCGAGGGCGATCTGACCAAACGTGTGCAGATCAACAGCCAGGATGAGATTGGCGATATGGCTTCGGCGGTCAATCGCTTTGTGGATAAGTTGCAGCCGATCGTACGTGAGGCGGGCGATGTGGCCCAGCGTACCGGCGTGGAAATCGGCGCCATGACCCTGCGCAATGCCGGTGCGGATGCAGCGGCGGGCATGCAGCGCGATGAAGTGGCCGAAAGCTTGCGGGCGTTGTCGCAAATGGCTGACGAAGCCCAGTCTGAAAGCCACGCCATGCAGGCCGCTTTACAGCAGGTGGTGGGCATTCGTCAGGCCACGGATGAAAACACTCGGACCTCGGCGAAAGTCGGCAGCCTCATTGAGGCGTTGGCCGGACAGGTCGATACGGGGGCGAAAGTCATCGAGCGCCTGGCGCAGCAGAGTGAGCAGATTGAAGTGGTGCTGACGGTGATTCACGGGATCGCCGAACAAACCAACTTGCTGGCGTTGAACGCGGCCATTGAGGCGGCGCGTGCCGGCGAGACCGGTCGCGGGTTTGCCGTGGTGGCGGATGAGGTGCGGGCACTGGCGAGCAAGACTCAGAGTTCAACCGGCGACATTCAGGCCCACATCGTTGCGCTGCAGCAGGGCGCGCGCGAGGCTGTTGCAGCAATCGGGCAAGCTGGACGTCAGGCCAGCGAAGGTTTGCTGGTGTTGCGCGACAGTGCGCGGTTGCAGCAGTCGGTGCAGGCGTCGGTCGAGCAGGTGCATGCGGCGATCGGTCTGGCGACCCAGGCCGCGGCGCATCAGGCGCAAGGTGCACAGGCCGTGCGGGGGCGGGTTGAGACCATTCATGCGCAGGCTGAGAAGGCTGCTCAGGCGGTGGTGGAAACTACGGCGAGTGGCAAGGTGCTGGATGGCTTGGCGGCGCAGTTGAAGGCGAGCCTGGGGCAGTTCAGGGCTTGATGTTTTGTCAGGGCCGACGCCTTCGCGGGCAAGCCTCGCTCCTACAGGGATGGCGCAATCCTTGTAGGAGCGAGGCTTGCCCGCGAAGCTTTTCAACGGCCCAAATACATCCGGGTTGTTAACAAATAAACCGGCAACCCCGATACCAATATCAACAACGCCGCATAAGGCGCTGCCGCCGCAAACTCCACATTCGCGGTATGCGCCCAGACTTCCGTCGCCAACGTATTGAGCCCGGTCGGACTCAGCAGCAGCGTCGCTGTCAGCTCCTTCATCGCATCCAGAAACACCAGCGCAAAGGCTGCCCCCAAGGCGGGGAAGATAATCGGCAACGTCACCCGACAAAACGCGCTGAAGGATGAGGCCCCCAGCGTGCGTGCGGCCTCCTCCAGTTGTGGCGCTGCCTTGTTCAGTGCGGTGCGAATCGGTGCCTGGGCCAACGGCAGAAACAACAGCGCATAAGCGATCAGCAGCAGCGCCGAGGTCTGGTACAGCACCGGCACATAATGCAGGGCGAAATACACCAGGGTCAGCGCAATCACCAATCCCGGCAATGCATGCAGCAGATATGGCAGACGCTCGGCCCAGATTGCCAGTCGGCCTTTATGACGCACCACCAGTAATCCCACCGGCACCGCGAGCACCAGGCACAGCGCTGCGCCACCAAGCGACAGAGCCAAGGAAGACAACAGAGCCTCGCTGATAGCTACCACCGGGAATGCTGCCGACGAGCCAACCGCCAGCCAATAGGAAAGCATCCCCAACGGGATGCCACTGCCAATGATCGCCAATGCCAGGCAATAAAGTTGTCCGGCGCCAGACCAGTGCCCCAGGTGAACCTGTTGCGCATGTCGCGCCGCGCCTTGGCCGGTGCGCACATGTCGGCCCTTGCCACGCACGCGTAGCTCTAGCCACAGCAGCACCAGACACAGCGCCAACAGCACCGCCGAAAGCATTGCTGCGTTAGCGTTGCTGAACTCCAACTCGAACTGTTGGTAGATCGCTGTCGTGAAAGTCTGCAGGCCGATGATCGACAGCGCGCCGAACTCCACCAGCATGTGCAGCGCAATCAGCAGCGAACCGGCCAGCAGTGACGGCCAGAGCAGCGGCAGGGTGATTTTAAAGAACACACCCCAGCGATTCTGCCCCAGGGTTCGTGCGGACTCCTCCAGGGACGGATCGAGATTGCGCAGGGTTGCCGCCACCGGCAGAAAAATCAGCGGGTATTTGGACAGGGTCATCACCAGGATCGCCCCGCCCAGCCCTTCGAAGTGAGCGCTCAGGGAGACCCAGCTGAAGCTGCTGACAAACGCCGGCACCGCGAATGGCAGACACAGGATCACGCCCCATAGCCGTCGCCCCGGCAGATTGCTGCGTTCCAGCAACCAGGCGAGCGACAAGCCAATCACACCGCAGGCCAGCGTGACGCCCATCATCAGCGCCAGCGTATTACGCAGCAGGCCAAACACGTAGGGGCGCCACAACAGATGCAGCGCCTCAGCCCAGCCGGCCTGCCAGGTCTTGAGGCCGACATAAGCCAGTGGCAATAGACTGAGCACCACCAGCAGCAAAACCGGTAGCAACAACCAGATCGACGGACGCTTGCGCCGTGGCACGTAGCCCCCGCGCAAGGCGGGGGCAGATAACGATGCGCTCATCAGTTCAAGCCAACGTCACGTTCCAGGTCCAGGGCTTCTTCGGCATTGCCGAGATCGGCTGGCGTGACTTTTGGTGCTTGTAGTTCGCTCAACGGTTTGAGGCCGCGATCCGATTTCATGCCTTTGTGCAGCGGGTATTCGGCGGTGGTCTGGGTGATCACTCGCTGACCTTCTTCGCTCGCCATGTAGGCGAGGAACTGCTGGGCTTCTTTTGGATGCTTGCTGGATTTCAGTACGGCAGCGCTGGAAACGGTGATCAACCCGCCGACGTCGCCGCCGGTGAAGTAATGCAGTTTCGAATCGAGCTGGCCTTTTTCACGCTGCAAGGCGAACCAGTAGTAATTGTTCACCAGCACGGTGGCGACTTCACCGTTTTCCACAGCCTTCAGCGCGACCATGTTGTTGCTGTAGGTCTTGCCGAAAGCGCGCAGGCCGGTCAGCCATTCTTCAGCTGCATCCATGCCGTGCACTTTGATGATTGCTACGGCTTGTTCCTGAAATGCGCCGCTGGTGGGCACGAAGCCGACCTTGCCTTGCCATTTCGGATCGGAGAATTCCATTACCGACTTAGGCAAGTCTTTTTCATCGATCAATTTTGGATTGAACGCAACCACGCGGACTCGCGCAGTGATACCGATCCAGGTCCCGTTTCCGGCAACGTAGTCTTTTGGCAGAACGGCGAGGGTAGCGGCGTCGGTCTGGGCCAGCAGGCCTTGTTCGCCGAGTTTGTTCAGCGGTGGGGATTCTTCGGTGTAGATCACGTCGGCGGGGGAGCGATCGCCTTCTTCGACGATCTGGCTGGCGAGCTGGTTGCTGCTGCCCTTGCGCACATTGACGTGAATCCCGGTCTTGGTTTCGAAGGCTTTGGCGACAGCGTCGCCGACTTCCTTGTGTTGGCCGTTGTAGAGTGTCAGGGAAACCGGATCGGCGGCTTGGATGAGGGGAGTGGCAAGTGTCAGGCCGAGCAGAGTGATGGTCAGGCCGCGGCGCAGGGTATTTCGAAACATCATTCGCAGGGTTCCTCACTGTCGCATTGCAAAATCTTGTAACAATGATAAACGATATTGTTTCTCAAGTGCGTCTTGCGGGTCTGAGGAGTGTTTGCTAGAGGGGGTTGGAGCGGGCCTTTGTGGTGAGGGGGCTCGCCCCCGTTCGGCTGCGAAGCAGTCGCAAAATCTGATAATAAGGTGTGGCTGGAAGAATGAAGAGGGCCGCTTCGCGACCCAGCGGGGGCAAGCCCCCTCGCCACAGGGAAGTAATGGCTTGGGTTTTTCGAAAGCCAGAAACGCAAAAACCCGCTTTCGCGGGTTTCTGTGAAATTCAAGATCGTGACCTTGAATTTGAATTGGTGCCCAGAAGAAGACTCGAACTTCCACGACCTTGCGGTCACCAGCACCTGAAGCTGGCGTGTCTACCAATTTCACCATCTGGGCAGTATCGCAAGCGTTGCCGCTGTTGATGTGGCGCACTATACGGAGAGCATTTTGATCTGTAAACCCCTGATTTAGTTTTAATAAACCGGAAGCCTGAAATGCAAAAACCCGCTTTCGCGGGTTTTTGTGTGAGCCTTGAAATTGTTCTAATCTCAAGCTCGAAATTGGTGCCCAGAAGAAGACTCGAACTTCCACGACCTTGCGGTCACCAGCACCTGAAGCTGGCGTGTCTACCAATTTCACCATCTGGGCAGTATCGGCAGCGCGTGTGCGTCGTCGATGGCGCGCACTATACGGAGCGTCTTTTTAACTGTAAACCCCCGACATCGAAAAAACCTGGAAAATTTCTCCAGTGGTATTCAAATCAGCTTTGCGATGTCGATAAAGGGCTTTAGATGGGCTGTCATAGCCTGAAATTTCCCGTTTCATTACGCCTATGCCAAACTAACCCGCATATAGACAAGGTGAAAACTCTCTAATGGCCGATTGGCAGTCCCTCGATCCCGAGGCCGCTCGTGAAGCGGAAAAATATGAAAACCCTATTCCTAGCCGCGAACTGATCCTTCAGCACCTTGCTGATCGAGGTTCGCCTGCTAACCGCGAGCAGCTGGTCGAAGAGTTTGGTCTGACCACAGAAGACCAGATCGAAGCCCTGCGTCGCCGCCTGCGCGCCATGGAGCGCGACGCTCAACTCATCTATACCCGTCGTGGCACTTATGCGCCGGTGGACAAGCTCGACCTGATCCTGGGCCGCATCAGCGGTCACCGTGACGGCTTCGGCTTTCTGGTCCCGGATGACGGCAGTGACGACCTGTTTATGAGCCCGGGGCAAATGCGTCTGGTGTTCGATGGCGACCGTGCCCTGGCCCGTGTTTCCGGCCTCGACCGTCGCGGTCGCCGCGAAGGCATGATCGTCGAAGTGGTGTCCCGTGCCCACGAGACCATCGTCGGTCGTTACTTCGAAGAGGGCGGTATCGGTTTCGTCGTCGCGGACAATCCGAAGATCCAGCAAGAAGTGCTGGTGACTCCGGGCCGCAACGCCAACGCCCAGGTCGGTCAGTTCGTCGAAGTGAAGATCACCCACTGGCCGACGCCACGCTTCCAGCCGCAAGGCGACGTGGTCGAAGTCGTGGGTAACTACATGGCGCCGGGCATGGAAATCGATGTCGCCCTGCGCACCTACGATATTCCTCACGTCTGGCCTGAAGCGGTGCTCAAAGAAGCCGCCAAGCTCAAGCCGGAAGTCGAAGAGAAAGACAAAGAGAAGCGCATCGATCTGCGTCATCTGCCGTTCGTGACCATCGACGGCGAAGATGCCCGCGACTTCGATGACGCGGTCTACTGCGAGGCCAAACCGGGCAAGCTGCGCCTGTTCTCCGGTGGCTGGAAGTTGTATGTGGCGATCGCAGACGTTTCCAGCTACGTGAAAATCGGTTCGGCGCTGGATAACGAATCCCAGGTTCGTGGCAACTCGGTGTACTTCCCCGCGCGCGTCGTGCCGATGCTGCCAGAGCAGCTGTCCAACGGCCTGTGCTCGCTGAACCCGCACGTCGATCGCCTGGCCATGGTGTGCGAGATGACCATCTCCAAATCCGGCGAGATGACCGACTACTGCTTCTACGAAGCGGTGATTCACTCCCACGCTCGCCTGACCTACAACAAAGTCAGCGCCATGCTTGAGACGCCGAAAGCCACCGAAGCGCGTCAGCTTCGTGGTGAGTACACCGACGTCCTGCCGCACCTCAAGCAGCTGTATGCGCTGTACAAGGTTCTGCTGGCAGCCCGTCACGTGCGCGGCGCGATCGATTTCGAAACGCAGGAAACCCGGATCATCTTCGGTTCCGAGCGCAAGATTGCCGAAATCCGTCCGACCGTTCGCAACGACGCCCACAAGCTGATCGAGGAATGCATGCTGGCGGCCAACGTGGCCACTGCCGAATTCCTGAAAAAGCACGAAATCCCTGCGTTGTATCGCGTCCACGACGGCCCGCCACCGGAGCGTCTGGAAAAACTGCGCGCCTTCCTTGGCGAGCTCGGCCTGTCCCTGCACAAAGGCAAGGATGGTCCGTCGCCGAAGGATTACCAGGCTTTGCTGGCAAGCATCAAGGACCGTCCGGATTTCCACCTGATCCAGACCGTCATGCTGCGTTCGTTGAGCCAAGCGGTGTACAGCGCTGATAACCAGGGCCACTTCGGCCTGAATTACGAAGCCTATACGCACTTCACTTCGCCGATTCGCCGTTACCCGGACTTGCTCACGCACCGAGCGATCCGCAGCGTCATCCACTCGAAAATGGATACCCCGCACGTTCGCCGTGCCGGCGCGATGATCATTCCGAAAGCGCGCATCTATCCGTACGACGAAGCGATCCTGGAGCAGCTCGGCGAGCAGTGCTCGATGAGCGAGCGCCGTGCTGACGAAGCGACCCGCGACGTAGTGAACTGGCTCAAGTGCGAGTTCATGAAAGACCGCGTGGGCGAATCGTTCCCGGGTGTGATCACCGCTGTGACCGGTTTCGGCCTGTTCGTCGAACTGACCGACATTTACGTCGAGGGCCTGGTGCACGTCACTGCGCTGCCGGGTGATTACTACCACTTCGATCCTGTACACCACCGCCTCGCCGGTGAACGTACCGGTCGCAACTTCCGCCTTGGCGACACCGTTGAAGTGCGCGTGATGCGCGTCGACCTCGACGAGCGCAAGATCGACTTCGAGATGGCTGAAAAAACCATCAGCGCGCCAATCGGCCGCAAGAAGCGTGGGGCTGAAACCACCGCTCCAGCAGCTAAAACCGCTGCAGAGCCGGCACCGGCGAAAACCGGCCGTCGTCCTGCGAAGGAAAAGGCTGTCGAAGCCTATCGCCCGAGCGATGCCGCGGCAAAAAATGCCGAGTTGCGCAAAAGTCGTGAACTGAAACAGGCGTTGCTGTCTGAAGCGAAAAGCGGCGGTAAAGCGGCGTCTGGGGGAAAGACCGGGCGGTCGGCGCCTGAAAAGGCCTCCGGCGGCAAGCCAGCCAAACCAAGCAAACACCGTAAAGGCCCGCCAAAAGCGGGTTCCGCTCCAGCCGCCAGAAGCGGCGGGGCGCGTAAACCTAAGGCCAAGTCATGAGTCAGTTGGAAAAGATCTATGGCGTGCACGCTGTAGAAGCGTTGCTGCGTCACCACCCAAAACGCGTCAAGCAGATCTGGCTGGCTGAAGGCCGCAGTGATCCGCGGGTGCAGACGCTGATCGAGCTCGCTGCCGAAAATCGCGTAGCGGTCGGTCAGGCTGAGCGTCGTGAGCTGGATGCGTGGGTAGATGGCGTGCACCAGGGCGTGGTCGCGGACGTGAGTCCGAGTCAGGTCTGGGGCGAGGCGATGCTCGACGAATTGCTCGATCGCACTGAAGGCGCACCGCTGTTGCTGGTGCTCGACGGCGTGACCGATCCGCACAACCTCGGCGCTTGCCTGCGTTCGGCCGATGCGGCCGGCGCGCTGGCGGTGATCGTGCCAAAGGACAAGTCAGCCACCCTGACCCCGACGGTGCGTAAAGTCGCTTGCGGCGCGGCGGAAGTGATTCCTTTGGTGGCGGTGACCAACCTGGCGCGCACCCTGGAAAAACTCAAGCAGCGTGGCTTGTGGGTCGTCGGTACGGCGGGCGAGGCTGAGCAGGAACTGTATCAGCAAGACCTGACTGGCCCGACCATCCTGATCATGGGGGCTGAGGGCAGCGGAATGCGCCGCCTGACTCGCGATCTTTGCGACTATCTGGTGCGCTTGCCGATGGCGGGCAGTGTCAGCAGTCTCAACGTTTCCGTGGCGACTGGCGTGTGCCTGTTCGAGGCCCTGCGCCAGCGTGGCGTCAAAGCTGCCACCAAAAAGTCCTGACACGCCCCTGTAGGAGCTGTGTAGGAGCTATGTAGGAGCTGTCGAGTGAAACGAGGCTGCGATCTTTTGATCTTGAAAAATCAAAGTCAAAAGATCGCAGCCTCGTTTCACTCGACAGCTCCTACAGTCCAGCAGTCCTACAGGTGTTCGGATTTGAGTTCAGGTGATTGTTCAAATAATCACCAATTGCCTTGCGCCTGTTCTGTCCCTTCTCTACAATTGCGCCCCTTGCTGTGACGGCAGGCACGCATGTGTCTATCGCAAGCAAGTCCATAAGTGTCATTCACTCCTTGTCTGACCGCTTTTGAGCGGCAGGCTACAACCCGTAAGGAGCATTCATGCGTCATTACGAAATCATCTTTTTGGTCCACCCGGATCAAAGCGAGCAAGTCGGCGGCATGGTTGAGCGTTACACCAAGCTGATCGAAGAAGACGGCGGCAAAATCCACCGTCTGGAAGATTGGGGCCGTCGTCAACTGGCCTACGCAATCAACAATGTTCACAAGGCTCACTACGTGATGCTGAACGTTGAATGCACCGGCAAGGCCCTGGCCGAGCTGGAAGACAACTTCCGCTACAACGATGCAGTGATCCGTAACCTGGTCATCCGTCGCGAAGAAGCCGTTACCGGCCAATCCGAGATGCTCAAGGCTGAAGAAAACCGCAGTGAGCGCCGTGAGCGTCGCGACCGTCCTGAGCACTCCGACGCTGATAGCGTTGATGGTGATGACAGCGACGCCAGCGATAACGCTGACGAGTAATCCACGGACCTTTTGAGGAGCCTATTACATGGCACGTTTCTTCCGTCGTCGTAAATTCTGCCGCTTCACCGCTGAAGACGTGAAAGAGATCGATTACAAAGATCTCAACACTCTGAAAGCTTACGTATCCGAGACCGGCAAAATCGTTCCAAGCCGCATCACCGGTACCAAAGCTCGTTATCAGCGTCAGCTGGCCACCGCTATCAAGCGCGCCCGCTTCCTGGCCCTGCTGGCCTACACCGACAGCCACGGCCGCTGAGACCGGGCAGTCGACACGTAGCAAAGGATTGAATGCATGCGCGCCTTAGCTGAGTTCATCATGCGCGGCCGTATGCAGGCCACTCTGGTAGTGGCCGGATGCGCAGCGTTGCCGTTGTTGTATTGGTTGGGTGCTGCCGCAGGATGCCTTGTGCTCCTGCGGCGCGGATTGAAGGACGCCTTGGGCGTTCTTGCTCTGGGACTGCTGCCGGCATTGGGCTGGTGGCTTTACTCCGACGACCCACGGGCACTTCTGGTGCTGCTGGGGTCTTCGAGCCTTGCGTTGGTTTTGCGCGCAAGCGAGTCCTGGAACCGCGTGCTGCTGGTCAGCATAGCGATGGGATTGGTGTTTTCAGTGGTGCTGGGGGCGGCTTTTGCGCCCCAGATCGAGATGCTGGCGCAGGCTTTGATAAAAGTCATGCCGTCGCTACTCGGTGATGTCTACCAGCAATTGTCGGTAGACGAGCAAGCGCGTTTCGCGTCCCTGATTGCACCGGTCCTGACCGGCCTGATTGCGGCTTTGTTGCAAATCGTCAGTGTGCTGAGCCTGATTGTCGGGCGCTACTGGCAGGCGTTGTTGTACAACCCGGGTGGTTTTGGTCGCGAGTTTCGCGCCATCCGAATCCCGCTTTTACCGGCGATGTTGCTGCTGGTGTTGATGCTTCTGGGGCCTAACTTAGGCTCGCAGATGGCCATGTTGACACCGTTGTGCAGCGTACCGCTGGTGTTCGCCGGGCTGGCCCTGATTCACGGGCTGGTGGCGCAAAAGCGACTGGCCAAATTCTGGCTGGTGGGGTTGTACGTCACGCTGTTGCTGTTCATGCAGCTGATCTATCCGTTGCTGGTGGTCTTGGCCATCGTCGACAGCCTGATTGATTTTCGCGGTCGTTCGGCACCGAAAGATGCCGATAACGCGAACGGTGAAGGTTAAAAGTTAAGAGGATTTTCACATGCAACTGATCCTTCTGGAAAAAGTCACCAACCTGGGCAACCTGGGTGACAAAGTGAACGTTAAGGCTGGTTACGGTCGTAACTTCCTGCTGCCTTACGGCAAAGCTACCGCTGCGACCGCTGCCAACCTGGCTGCGTTCGAAGAGCGTCGCGCTGAGCTGGAAAAAGCCGCAGCAGACCGTAAAACTTCGGCTGAAAGCCGTGCCGCCCAACTGGCTGAGCTGGAAGTGACTATCACTGCCACCGCTGGTGACGAAGGCAAGCTGTTCGGTTCGATCGGCACCCACGACATCGCTGATGCACTGACCGCCTCTGGCGTTGAAGTTGCAAAAAGCGAAGTTCGTCTGCCGAACGGCACCATCCGCAACGTAGGCGAATTCGACGTAGCCGTGCACCTGCACGCCGAAGTTGAAGCCACCGTACGCGTTGTCGTGGTAGCAGCTTAAGCAGCACTTGTCGGCTGGCACCCTCGGGTGCTTGCCGGTAACATCGGGCACGATCCTGTTTACAGGTCGTGCCCTTTGTCTTTCTGCAGTTCCTGATTTTTCATAATCCCTGCTTTTCCTGATAAACCAAGTGGCCATGAACGATATCTCCGCTCCCGAGCAATATGATCTGCAAACCGCTGCCCTGAAGGTGCCGCCGCATTCCATCGAGGCCGAACAGGCCGTGCTCGGTGGTTTGATGCTGGACAACAACGCCTGGGAACGCGTGCTCGATCAGGTCTCCGACGGCGATTTCTATCGACATGACCACCGCCTGATCTTCCGGGCCATCGCCAAGTTGGCGGACCAGAACTCCCCGATCGACGTCGTGACCCTTGCCGAGCAATTGGACAAGGAAGGTCAGACCTCGCAAGTCGGTGGCCTCGGTTACCTCGGCGAGTTGGCGAAAAACACGCCGTCCGTCGCCAACATCAAGGCCTATGCGCAAATCGTTCGTGCACGGGCGACGTTGCGGCAGTTGATCGGCATCGCCACCGAAATTGCCGACAGCGCTTTCAACCCGGAAGGCCGCACGGCTGAAGAGATTCTCGACGAAGCTGAGCGGCAGATCTTCCAGATCGCCGAGGCCCGGCCAAAAACCGGCGGCCCGGTGAGCGTGAATGACTTGCTGACCAAGGCTATCGACCGCATCGACACCTTGTTCAACACCGACAACGCCATCACCGGCCTGTCCACCGGTTATACCGACCTCGACGAGAAGACCAGCGGCTTGCAGCCTTCCGACCTGATCATCGTCGCCGGTCGTCCGTCCATGGGTAAAACCACCTTTGCGATGAACCTGGTGGAAAACGCCGTGTTGCGCAGCGACAAGTGCGTACTGGTTTACTCGCTGGAGATGCCAGGCGAATCGCTGATCATGCGTATGCTTTCGTCCCTTGGGCGTATCGACCAGACCAAAGTCCGGGCCGGTCGCCTGGACGACGACGATTGGCCACGCCTGACCTCGGCGGTCAACCTGCTGAACGATCGCAAGCTGTTCATCGACGACACGGCCGGTATCAGTCCGTCGGAGATGCGCGCGCGGACCCGGCGTCTGGTGCGTGAACACGGCGACATCGCCCTGATCATGATCGACTACCTGCAGTTGATGCAGATTCCAGGTTCCGGCGGCGACAACCGGACCAACGAAATTTCCGAGATTTCCCGTTCCTTGAAAGCCCTCGCCAAGGAATTCAACTGCCCGGTAGTGGCGCTGTCCCAGCTCAACCGCTCCCTGGAACAACGACCGAACAAACGCCCGATCAACTCCGACTTGCGGGAATCCGGAGCGATCGAGCAGGATGCTGACGTGATCATGTTTGTTTATCGGGACGAGGTCTATCACCCGGAAACCGAGCACAAAGGCATCGCCGAGATCATCATCGGTAAACAGCGGAACGGCCCGATCGGCACGTCCCGGCTGGCGTTCATCGGCAAGTACACCCGCTTCGAAAATCTCGCGCCGGGTAGCTACAACTTCGACGACGAGTAAAGGCTGGCCAACAACCATTCGGCCAGCCTTACCGATGTTGGTGTAAACGCTTACTGCTGCGACGGTATTTGTTCTTCGGGCGGATTGCTGGCAACTGCGGCCTGCGCATACTCGGCCAGCTCTTGCCGAGTCAGCGTCTGGATCAACTCGGCTTCTGCAATGGCCAGCTGCGCCTGCTGGTCATTGGTTTGCGCCTTGTACTCGGTCTCTGATAGTTCCTGTGCTGCAAAACTGTCGCGCAAGACGTCAAGTCGTTCCTGCCAAGGCTGGCGTTGCGCTTCAAATTGCGGCCGATATTTGTTTGTCACGTAGTCCTGCCAAAACTCTCTCGAAACCAGTGCTTGAAACTCTTCGGGGGAATTGTCCAGCGCGACGACTTTTTCATAGGCGGCATCCAACATCGTTTGGCTCACCCCGACCATATGGGTGAAGGCCACTCGCGGAGGCTGCCCCGGCAACTGGAGCCGGTCCTTGAGTCCGTGGCGATAGGCCAGCCTGATCTCGACCTCTTCGTTCAGACGAGTGCGGTGGCTACTTTTCTCCGCTTCAGGTACAGCCGGATCGTTGATCACTGCTTCGCTGCGTTGAATGTCGGCCGATGCGATCTTGTCGACTTCATGCAATCGAAGCAGGCCTCTGGACAGGGTCGACAACTGCACGCCTTGCGATTGATCCATGGCTTGAGTACCGGCCCTGTAAACCATCACCGTTGTCTCAAGGTTACTGAAAGAGAACGCCGCACGGTCACAGCATTTCGGTTCACCTGCGCGATCAAAAATTTCGTTGCGCAGGCGCTCGGACTCCATATTGTTTTCGGTGATGGCGTCAATGACCTCCCAGACCCGACGTTGAAGGTCTGCCTGGCCGGCGCCGAGCGGTTCCAGTCGTTCAAGCAAGATAAAGAAAGCATCCGCGCCCTGCTGTTGGCGAAGCGCATGCCACTGAGTGCTTCTGAGAGCAATCTGGTCGGGATCAAATCCTGCCATCCATTGGCGAAACGGTGTTTCTACCTGAGCGGCTGGCAATAGTCGTCGCCCGCCATTTGCGGCGGTGACCACTAACCTGTTTGGTCTGCCTATTACGGTCAATCCCGCCTCCAGCAGTCGCACCGCATAATTGGCGACTCGCTGCATTGTCTCCACGGACAGGGGATTGCCGGACACATCGGTGAGGTGATTGACTCGCGACATTCGCGCACGATCATTGTCCGGCGGATCAATAACGGAATCCGGAATCGTCGTAATCATGTTATCGGCTAATTGTATGAGTTCCAGCGCAGGCTGCGCGCCCACACCAGTAGGCCAGGATTCGATACCCGTATTTCTCATGTTGATTACCCGCAGATCCGTCATCTGGCTGAAGTCTGGTGTTGACTCGATTGGATTGCCGGCGAGCGAAATCGCTCTCAGTGTCACTCGTTCGGACAATATTCGGGCCGTATCAGGTGTCAGGCGGATCTGATTGTTTTGTAGGGCCAAACGCGTGAGACCATTCATTTCACCGAGCGCGGGAGGTAATTCCCTGAGCTGATTGCTTGCCAAGTTGAGCCAGCGAAGATGCCTGTAGCGGGTCAAAAACCCTTCGGGGGATGCGCTCAGATTCATATTGTTCAAATTGAGCGAACCGACATGGCTGAAGTCCGCATCCAGGTCTGGCAGGTTTGGAAGGTTCAACCCCCCCAAATTGAGCTCCAGACCAATTGGCTCACCGTTGGCAGCTGAAATCTGCTGCGGTGTTTCCCGTCGCCAACAGCGCAGAATACGATCCCTGGCGGTGTATCGGTCATCTCGCGCAGCCGCGTTGATACCCACCTGATTGGACCGAACGTATTGATGGCGGGCGCCGCTGCCCCCTGAGAATGACCAGGAGTCCAACTGACTTTGCAGCGTAGTGAGTTCCTGTTCCAGCCGGGCCAGCTCAGTAGCCGCTCCTTCACCTAGCCCAGCGATAAATACATTGGCTTCCTCAATGCTTTTCGTCGGATAGAGGCGCTGAACCCTCTCCACGCTGGGAATTTCCTTGTCAGCGGCTTCAGCGGGCGAGTTCGTCATCAGATCCGGCACTTGATTGGAACGTCGCACGTTGATTTCAAATTGTTCCAGGTGACCGGGAGGAAAATCATTGCCGTCGAGCAGAGTGGCGGCATTGATCATGGCGATCACCGCGAGCTGATCCGCAGCGGGATTGAGGTGAGTTTGCGGCATTTCGCGCAATCGATTGAACCGCAAATCGATGGTTTGCAGGCTGGTCTGATAGTGCAATCCCGTCGGCCATTGGTCGATGCCGGTGCGATGCAGGTCGACGATTCTCAATCCGGACATGGCGCTGAAGTCAGGCGTCATTGCCAAGGGGTTGTCCGACAGATCGATGTTCTGGAGCTGGCTGAGGTGACTCAGCCTGGCGGAATTTTGAGCATCGAGGGTGAGGTGGCTTGAATGCAGATCCAGAGAGACCAGTTGGCTCATTTCGCCGACCGCAGCGGGTAAACTTTCGAGCGTCGAATTGGCAATCGTCAGACGTTCCAGGCGAGAAAAATTCGCAAGAAATGTATCGGCTGTCTCGGACCAGATGACGGACCCTAGATCAAGGTTGCGAACATGGCTGAAATCCGCAGTGAGTGCCGGTAGCGTTCCGCCGCCAGCTGGCAGTTTGAGTACTGTTCCGGTTTCCCGGCGCCAACAGCGTCTGATTTCCAGCGCGACGAGCTGCGCCCATGCTCCTTCGGGTCCTGTCGCAGTTGAGGCGGATGCCTGCGTATTTGCTTGAGCCCAATCCTTCAGCGATCGCTTGAGCGTCGCGTATTGGTTTTCATGGCGAGTCAGACCGTCCTCTCCCAATGAGCGGATAAATGCGGTGATCTGCTCTTCGCCAAAGGATGGAAACAGTTTACGAACGCGTGCCTGTGGATTACGCAAGAGTCGATTGGCTGCCGCGGTTGCCCGCTCGGCTAGTTGCCGGTGAAAGGACCAGTCATGTCCTGCCCGCCGCATGCCTCCCGCCGCACCGACGAGGGTAATGACCCAGAGGTTAGCCGCATTGCGGGTAATGGCCCGCGTTTCGCCGACCCGGCTACTGTTGTAAAGGTTGCCACTATCGATAGCGACCGGATCCTTTGGCTTGACGATGCGCCAAACCTTGCGTTCCGGCGATGAGGCGTCGCTATCCAGCATGACCTGATAGGCGGCGTTGTCGATATTGACGTATTTGCGCGCGCCCACTTCATGGATGCCATCGCCATCAGCATTGGGTGGCAACCGCGTATTAATTGCCCGAAAACCGTTGAGGCTTTGTCTTGAGAGAGGTAACTCACGCGAGGGAATCAGGAATGCTTGCAAGAAATCATAATGGGCTTTCGCCTGCTTGAGCACATCTTGGGTAAGGCCGCCTGTATCGCCACGCTCAAGACCCAAGGCTTTGCGTTGGCTGTCGGTAAGGGTGCGCAACATCACGCTGATCAGATTGTTTTCGCCTGCGGTGGAAGGTTGCAAATCGCCGTTGCCCTGAGGATACCCTGCATAGCGATTGCCTGATTTGACCAGCATGACGAAGGTGTCGGCGGTTTCGCTTCCGTAGCTGTCCAGCAAGGGACCGCGGTCGGTAATGCGGCCTCCAGCATCAATATTGCCTTGATAGACCATGACTGCGACGTCGCTTTGCCAGCCCGGCAGTAGCGTCAACAGATTGCAGAACAAGGCTTCGCTTTGCGCATTGAACCCGCGGCCGCTCGAGTCTGATAAAGCGCCCAGCGCCTCAATGATCGTGCTCTGCTCCAGACTTTTGTGAATAGCTTCGCGTATGGGAAGATCCAGCGCGGAGTATTCACTGACGTTACGTAATGAAGTGTGCCGCTGAAGCAGGTCAGCGGCCATGGCGCGTGAAAGATACGGGAAGCGGCGGCGCACTAGGCCAATGGCCTGTTCATTGTGGGAGGACTTTTCGATTCTGGTGGTCGGTGCAAACCGAAAAGCGTTGCTTGTTGCGGTCAGATGTTGGCGCAGTCGATCACTTCGTAACGCCTCATAAACAGCGTTTTGGTGAGCGTCGAGGTGCAGAGCCAGCTTTGTCCTGAGCGCAAGCAAGCGATTCGCCCAACGTTCTTCGCGGTTTGGTCCTGTCTTGCCCAACGAGCTCTCCAGGTTGTTCCGTTCATGTTCGAACAACACCTGATGCATCAGCGAGGCCACCGGTGAATCGGATGCAGGCGTGCGGTAATGATCGCTGCCGTCCTGCCGCAGCTCTATCGGTAGGTGTGGCAGTTCGTTGGCGGCCAGCAACGGGACATGGCTGGACAGCAACCCCGTTCCATCGGAGTTGTACAGTTTGATTGTGCAGCGGCCGAGGTCTGCCAGCAGCGCGGGCAATACCCGGTCGGCGATGTCAGGCATTGCGCTTTCGCTGCGCGAGAGCGCCGTTTGCAATTGGCTGAGGCCTTCACGCAGGTATTGATTCTCAAGGGCCTGGGTCAGTGACGGCGGAATGGGCCGGTGATTGAGCCAGACATCCAGTAGCCCCTGACGGTCGAGACCGGCTACATTCAGCGCGCGTTGGCAGGCAGTCGGGCTCAGCGATAACTGGCTGGGTGAAATCATGTGCTGAAGCAGCTGGGCGTCATTCAGAGCACGGGTGTCGACAGGATCCAGTGTCCAGCGATTATGTTTTTGTGAATACGTGACGAAGGGCTGAATGCTTGAGGAGGTGTCAGTCAATCGATAACGTCCGGTGCCGCTTTCCAGCGTGACTTTGACAAACTTGCTTTGTCCGCTAACGTGCAGCTGGATATAGAGTTGGTGGTCTTTTTCAAACAGGCCCTGACTGTTCTGTTCAACCCCATCCAGCACGTGCGGATCGACTCCAGCATAAGCATCGATGTACCAGAGCTTCGGTTTGCCGTCGGCGCCGATCGCATAATTTGGGTTGCCCAATGCCTCCATCAATTTTCGCGTACGACGTGCCGACAGTTTGCTTGCTGCACCCTGCAACCGCAGGCCTACCAGCAAATCCAGAATGTCCCCCGCAGCTTGCACCAATTCTGCCTGTTGGCCCCGACGCAAAGCCGAAATGGCTTCGGTGGTCTGATAGACGAGGGTGCCCAGCATCGCGACCAACATCACTTTGCTCAGGCCTGTCACGCCACCGGGGACAGGGATTAGGAGCATCGATAACGTTTCACTCACCAGGTAGGTGAGCAAGGCGACCGCGGCGTCACGGTCGGCGAGCTTATTGGTGCGTGCCAGTCGTACAAGATCCGATTGTATGGGCCATGACTGATGGATGGGTAAGGTCTGGGCCAGACTGCGGAAGTCCTCGCCGTACTTTTCGACGGTCAGTTTTTGTCGGTTAGGGGTCTTGCTGGCGAACAGGTCATAGAGGATTCGGGCATGCCAGTAGAGCTTGTCCCTGTTGACGCTGAGCGGTTTGATAAAGGTCCTGATCTTTTCCTGGTTGTTCAGGGAAATGGCCTTCATGAACCAACTGAACTGCTTGAGCCCTACGTCGTTGCGAATCTGGCTCTGCAGAGAATCCACTGCCTCCTGATGCGAAGAATGCCTGCGCAGGGCGCCATTGGGTCGATCCGGAAAATAACTGAAAACCCGCGGCCCGTCCGGGGTGTCAAAACGCCGGGTAAAAAACGGCATGGCGATTTTGTCGCCGCCGGCATCCAGTTGGTAGAGATCCCAGTGAATACTGTTGTCGAACAGCCAATCCTTGAAATTGTTGAACTCCTGCGTGCCGATACTCCAGGACTCATTCGTGCGATAGGCATCGTAGAGGGCGATCATCAGTTTTGTGCTTTGCAGACCGAACAGCGAAGTCAAAAGGCGTTTGTTGAACTCTTGCTCGATGAAATCATTGATCTGCTTGCCGGTATCGACGCTACGGGCAACGGCTACGAAATCTTTCACGCTTATGGCATTACCGCTGATGTGACTGGCGCGCTGTTCTTCAGTGGAAAAATACGCCGTGAAACCGAAATTCCGGTACGCCGCTTCCAATAGGGTGAGCGAGCGTTCGTACTCGCGCACACTGAGATCTTCCTTGTAGATGCGCCCCTTGTCGCTGAGCTGGTCGTTGGCAGGAAGATCGCTCAGTGAAATGGGCAATTGCCTGACGCGGGTTTTAAGGTAAGTGGTGCGTGCGTTGATCGGCTGGCCAGCTTTCGCCTTCAACGCGTTTTCCAGCGCATTGACCAGTTGCAGGTTAAGGTCTTTGTAAAAATCGTTGAGGGTATCGTTTAGAGATTTCTCATGCTTGATGTGTTCTTTACAAAAACGCAGATATTCCTTTTGGTCATCCGGGTCAAGTTTGCCCATAAAGGCCGTCAGGTTTTCCTGCATGATCTGCAAGACCTGGATTTCGGACCAGCGTTCGCTGGTCAGTAAAACCGGTTGTTCAGCCTCGGGGGCCGCAACGGGGGAGTTCGTCATAATTTGTGTACTCGATGCGCTGGTCAAAGATCGAGCGACGTTACGGCGAACAGGGCCTTGAGGTGCGGTACATATGTATAGGTAGGCGCGGAGAGAAACCGACCGCCGTTGTCGGAATTGGTTAAATTTTGTGCTATATTCCGCGCCCGCGATTTTTCATCTCAACACCGGTCATCGTCATGCAAACAGCCAAGCCGTTATTTGACTATCCCAAGTACTGGGCCGAATGTTTCGGTCCAGCGCCATTCCTGCCGATGAGCAGGGAGGAGATGGATCAGCTTGGCTGGGATTCCTGCGACATCATCATCGTCACCGGTGATGCCTACGTCGACCACCCGTCGTTCGGCATGGCGATCATCGGCCGACTGCTGGAGGCCCAGGGCTTTCGCGTCGGCATCATCGCGCAGCCTGACTGGCAGTCCAAAGACGACTTCATGAAGCTCGGCGAGCCGAACCTGTTCTTCGGCGTCGCGGCCGGCAACATGGACTCGATGATCAACCGCTACACCGCCGACAAGAAAATCCGTTCCGACGACGCCTACACCCCCGGTGGCCTGGCGGGCAAACGTCCGGACCGCGCGAGCCTGGTTTACAGCCAGCGCTGCAAGGAAGCCTACAAAAACGTGCCGATTGTGCTCGGTGGCATCGAAGCCTCCCTGCGCCGCATCGCTCACTACGATTACTGGCAGGACCGGGTGCGCAACTCGATCCTGATTGACGCCTGCGCCGACATCCTGCTCTACGGCAACGCCGAGCGTGCGATCGTCGAAGTCGCTCAGCGTCTGTCCTACGGTCACAAGATCGAAGACATCACCGACGTGCGTGGCACCGCGTTCATTCGTCGTGACACGCCGAAAGACTGGTACGAAGTCGATTCCACGCGCATCGACCGTCCGGGCAAGGTCGACAAGATCATTAACCCGTACGTCAATACCCAAGACACTCAGGCCTGTGCCATCGAGCAGGAAAAGGGTCCGGTTGAAGATCCAAGCGAAGCCAAGGTTGTACAGATCCTGGCCAGCCCTAAGATGACTCGCGACAAGACCGTGATTCGTCTGCCATCGGTAGAAAAAGTCCGTGGCGACTCGGTGCTCTACGCCCACGCCAACCGCGTGCTGCACCTGGAAACCAACCCGGGCAACGCCCGTGCGCTGGTGCAGAAGCATGGTGAAGTCGACGTCTGGTTCAACCCGCCGCCGATTCCGATGACTACCGAAGAAATGGACTACGTGTTCGGCATGCCTTACGCACGGGTTCCGCACCCGGCGTACGGCAAGGAAAAGATCCCGGCCTACGACATGATTCGCTTCTCGGTGAACATCATGCGCGGCTGCTTCGGCGGCTGTACGTTCTGCTCGATCACCGAGCACGAAGGCCGGATCATCCAGAACCGTTCCGAAGAGTCGATCATTCGCGAGATCGAAGAGATTCGCGACAAGGTCCCAGGCTTTACCGGTGTCATTTCCGACCTCGGTGGCCCGACCGCGAACATGTACCGCATCGCCTGCAAGACGCCGGAAATCGAGTCTGCGTGCCGCAAACCTTCGTGCGTGTTCCCCGGTATTTGCCCGAACCTGAACACCGATCACTCGTCGCTGATCCAGCTCTATCGCAGCGCCCGTGCCTTGCCGGGTGTAAAGAAGATCCTGATCGCGTCCGGCCTGCGTTATGACCTCGCGGTCGAGTCGCCGGAATACGTCAAGGAGCTGGTGACCCACCACGTCGGTGGTTACCTGAAGATCGCCCCGGAACACACCGAGGAAGGTCCGCTCAACCAGATGATGAAACCGGGCATCGGCAGCTATGACAAGTTCAAGCGCATGTTCGAGAAGTACACCAAGGAAGCCGGGAAAGAGCAGTACCTGATTCCGTACTTCATCGCCGCTCACCCGGGCACCACCGACGAAGACATGATGAACCTGGCCCTGTGGCTCAAGGGCAACGGTTTCCGTGCCGACCAGGTGCAGGCGTTCTACCCATCGCCGATGGCCACCGCCACCGCGATGTACCACTCGGGCAAGAACCCGCTGCGCAAGGTCACTTACAAGAGTGACGGCGTGACCATCGTCAAGAGCGAGGAGCAGCGTCGTCTGCACAAGGCGTTCTTGCGTTATCACGACCCCAAAGGCTGGCCGATGCTGCGTGAAGCGCTGACCCGCATGGGCCGCGCCGACCTGATCGGGCCGGGCAAGAACCAGTTGATCCCGCTGCATCAACCGGCGACCGACAGCTACCAGAGCGCCCGTCGCAAGAACTCGACACCGGCCGGCAGCCACAAAGTGGCAGGGGAAAAGACCACCAAGATCCTGACCCAGCACACTGGCTTGCCACCGCGTGCCAGCGATGGCGGTAACCCGTGGGACAAGCGTGAACAGGCCAAGGCTGCGGCATTCGCCCGCAACCAGCAGGCGGCCAAGGAACGCAAGGACGCGGCCAAAGGCAAAGGGCCGAAGCCTGCGCGTAAGCCGGTAGTGCCGCGCTAAACATCGCTTGAGCTGAACAGAACGCCAACCTTAGGGTTGGCGTTTTGCGTTGTGCCTGAAGATCAAAAGATCGCAGCCTTCGGCAGCTCCTACATTGGCATGACGAGCACCCGTAGGAGCTGCCGAAGGCTGCGATCTTTTGATCTTCGCCACATTTGCGTGCAACGGCGTCAAACCAATTTCCCGCATCGCCCGATTTTGGTGCTGTACTGCCCTGAGCAAATCTGTGAAAGCGCCAGGCTGCTGGATGGCATAAGTCTTGCGCGCTTTCGATAACGCTTAAGGCTCGCAGGAGGCACGCCGTGTCGATTCATGTCGCATTGCATCACGTCACGCATTATCGCTACGACCGCGCCGTCGAGCTCGGTCCGCAGATCGTTCGCCTGCGCCCGGCTGCCCATAGCCGCACGCGGATACTGTCCTATGCGCTGAAAGTCTCGCCCGAGCAGCATTTCATCAACTGGCAGCAGGATCCCCAGGGCAATTACCTGGCGCGGTTGGTGTTCCCGGAGAAAACCGATGAGCTGCGGATCGAGGTCGACTTGCTGGCGGAGATGGCGGTCTTCAATCCGTTCGACTTCTTCCTCGAGCCCTACGCCGAAAAGATCCCTTTCGCCTACGCTGCGGATGAGCGCAAAGAGCTGGCGCCGTACCTGGAAACCTTGCCTCTCACGCCGACATTCAAGGCCTATCTGGAGGGCATCGATCGCACGCCGCTACCGAGCGTGGATTTTCTGGTCGCGCTCAACCAGCGCCTCAGTGAAGACATCGGTTACCTGATCCGCATGGAGCCAGGCGTACAGACCCCGGAACACACCCTCGAGCATGCCTCCGGTTCCTGCCGCGACTCGGCGTGGTTGCTGGTGCAATTGCTGCGCAACCTCGGCCTGGCGGCGCGTTTCGTGTCCGGTTACCTGATTCAGTTGACCGCCGACGTCAAAAGCCTCGACGGCCCCTCGGGCACCGAAGTGGACTTCACTGACCTGCACGCCTGGTGCGAGGTCTATTTACCCGGGGCCGGCTGGATCGGTCTGGACGCGACTTCAGGACTGTTTGCCGGTGAAGGACACATTCCGTTGGCGTGTAGTCCCGATCCGTCCTCTGCGGCACCGATCAGTGGCTTGGTGGAACCGTGCGAGGGCGAATTTACCCACGAGATGTCGGTCGAGCGGATTTTGGAAGCTCCCCGGGTAACAAAACCCTACACCGAAGAGCAATGGCTGGCGATTCAGACATTGGGCCGGCAGATTGATGCCGACCTGCTCGAAGGCGACGTGCGCCTGACCATGGGCGGCGAGCCGACGTTCGTTTCCATCAATGACCCGGACGGCGCCGAGTGGAATACCGCAGCCCTCGGGCCAGACAAGCGTCGGCTGTCGGCCGAACTGTTCCATCGCCTGCGCAAGCATTACGCGCCCAAGGGGCTGGTGCATTTCGGTCAGGGCAAGTGGTACCCCGGCGAGCAACTTCCGCGCTGGTCGCTGAACTGCTACTGGCGCCGTGACGGCGTACCGATCTGGCACAACAGTGCGCTGATCGCCGACGAGCAGGAAGACTATGGCGCCGATGGCGAGTTGGCCGGGCGTTTTCTGGCGAGTGTCGCCGAGCGCTTGAAAATTCCGACACGCTTTGTGTTCCCGGCCTACGAAGACAATTTCTATTACCTCTGGCGCGAAGGCGCTTTGCCGCAGAACGTCAGCGCCGAAGACTCACGGCTGGAAGAACCTTTGGAGCGGGCGCGCCTGCGCAAAGTCTTCAGTCAGGGCCTGGACAAGGTGATCGGTCAGGTCCTGCCGCTGGCGCGCACCGCCAAGGGCGATCAGTGGCAGAGCGGTCGGTGGTATCTGCGGGAAGAACATTGCCGATTGGTGCCGGGGGATTCGCCGCTGGGGTATCGCTTGCCACTCGGTTCGCAGCCCTGGGTGAAGGCCGCGGAGTATCCGTTCATTCATCCTGTCGACCCGAATCAGGATTTCCCTGAGTTGCCGGGCACCGACCAGCTACAGAATCACGCTCAACCGAAAACCACCGACGAACGTGCGCCCAAGATCGACGAGTCCGCCGACTGGCTGACCCGCACCGCGTTCTGCGCCGAAGCGCGAGAAGGCCGGTTGTACCTGTTCATGCCGCCACTGGAGCGGGTCGAGGACTATCTGGAACTGGTCGCCGCCATCGAAGCCACCGCCGAGGAATTGCATTGCCCGGTGTTGCTGGAAGGCTATGAACCACCGAGCGATCCGCGCCTGAGCAACTTCCGTATTACTCCGGATCCGGGGGTGATCGAGGTCAATGTCCAGCCGTCCGCCACTTGGGATGAGTTGGTGGAGCGCACCGAGTTTCTTTATGAAGAGGCGCGCCAGACTCGACTGACCACCGAGAAGTTCATGATCGACGGCCGGCACACCGGCACCGGCGGCGGCAACCATTTCGTATTGGGTGGCGCGACCCCGGCTGACTCACCGTTTCTGCGCCGTCCCGATCTGCTGCGCAGTCTGATCAGTTACTGGCACAACCATCCGTCCTTGTCCTACCTGTTTTCCGGATTGTTCATCGGCCCGACGTCCCAAGCGCCACGGGTGGACGAAGCGCGCAACGATTCGCTGTATGAGCTGGAAATCGCCTTCGCACAAATGCCGAAGTCGGGCGAAGAATGCCCGCCATGGCTGGTGGATCGACTGCTGCGCAATCTACTGATCGACGTGACCGGCAACACCCACCGCGCCGAGTTCTGTATCGACAAACTGTATTCGCCGGACGGCGCCACCGGACGCCTCGGGTTACTGGAACTGCGAGCCTTTGAAATGCCGCCCCATGCGCGCATGAGCCTGGCTCAGCAATTGTTGTTGCGGGCGTTGGTGGCGCGGTTCTGGCGCGAGCCTTATGCACCGCCGAAACTGGCGCGCTGGGGCACAGAGCTGCACGACCGGTTCCTGCTGCCGCACTTTATCGAGCAGGATTTCGCTGATGTGATCGTCGACCTCAATGCCGCCGGTTATCCCGTGCGGGCCGAGTGGTTCGCCGCGCATTTGGAATTCCGTTTTCCCAAGGTCGGTGACTACGCCATCAGCGGCATCGAACTGGAATTGCGTCAGGCGCTGGAGCCTTGGCATGTACTCGGCGAAGAGGGCGCGGCGGGTGGCACGGTGCGTTACGTGGATTCGTCGCTGGAGCGTTTGCAGGTCAAGCTCAGCGGCCTGCCGCCCCAGCGTTATCTGCTGACCTGCAACGGCATCCCGGTGCCGTTGCAACCCACGGGGCGGGTTGGCGAGTTCGTCGCCGGCGTACGCTTTCGCGCCTGGCAACCGGCTAACTGCCTGCAACCGACCATCCCGGTCCACGCGCCGCTGGTGTTCGACGTGCTCGACACCTGGATGGGGCGTTCGCTGGGCGGTTGTCAGTACCACGTCGCCCACCCGGGCGGGCGCAACTACGACAGCCTGCCGGTGAACGCCAATGAAGCCGAGAGCCGGCGGATGGCGCGTTTCTTCCGTATCGGACACACGCCAGGGAAACTTCCTATACCGAATCTGGAAATGAACGACGAGCTACCGATGACTCTCGATTTGCGACGTTTCTAAACCCTACGCGACGCTCGGATTTTTCGTCTATCCGGGCGTCATGAGCCTGCGTTAGTCTGACCGTTCTTTGCTGTCTGCCGAGCTTTCCATGCCTGATCTGCTTGACCGCTACCCGCTGACCGCGGGCACTTATCACGAACTGCTCGACGACAGCGGCGCCGTGCGCCCGCACTGGCGGCGGCTGTTCGATCAATTGCAACGCAGCACGCCAATGCAATTGGTGCAGCGTCAGGCACTGCTGACCCGGCAGATCCAGGAAAACGGCGTGACCTATAACGTCTACGCCGACCCCAAGGGCGCTGATCGGCCTTGGGAACTGGACCTGCTGCCCCATGTGATTGCCGCCGATGAATGGGAACAGTTATCGGCCGGGATCGCTCAACGGGCGCGCTTGCTCAATGCTGTGCTGGCGGACTTGTACGGCCCTCAGCGCCTGATCGCCGAAGGCCTGCTGCCGGCTGAGCTGGTGTTCGGTCACAACAATTTTCTCTGGCCCTGTCAGGGCATTTCGCCGCCCGACGGGGCCTTTCTGCATCTGTACGCCGTGGATCTGGCACGCACGCCTGACGGTCGCTGGTGGGTGACGGCGGACCGGACTCAAGCGCCATCCGGTGCCGGTTACGCGCTTGAAAACCGCACCATCGTGTCCCGAGCCTTCCCCGAACTGTACCGCGATTTGAAAGTGCAGCACCTGGCCGGATTCTTCCGCACCCTTCAGGAAACCCTCGCTCGTCAGGCGCCTAGCGATGACGAAGCGCCACTGGTGGTGCTGCTGACGCCGGGGCGTTTCAACGAAAGCTATTTCGAACACCTGTACCTGGCTCGCCAACTCGGATATCCGTTGGTGGAGGGCGGCGACCTGACCGTCCGGGATGCCACGGTCTACCTGAAAACCTTGAGCGGCCTGCGTCGGGTTCACGCGATCATGCGTCGGCTCGATGATGATTTCTGCGACCCGCTGGAACTGCGTACCGACTCGGCCCTCGGCGTGCCGGGTCTGCTCGAAGCCGTGCGCCAGGGCAGGGTGCTGGTGGCCAACGCCCTCGGCAGCGGCGTGCTGGAGTCACCGGGGTTGTTGGGCTTCCTGCCGAAGATCAATCAATTCCTGTTCGGTGAAGAATTGATCCTGCCGTCCATCGCGACCTGGTGGTGCGGCGAAGCGCCGGTGCTGGCCCAAGCCCTCGAAAAACTGCCGGAGCTGTTAATCAAACCGGCGTTTCCGTCGCAGAGCTTCGCCCCGGTATTTGGTCGTGACTTGAGTGAAAAACAGCGCCAGGCCCTGGCCGAGCGCATGCAGGCACGGCCTTACGCCTATGTTGCGCAAGAATTGGCGCAACTGTCCCAGGCGCCGATCTGGCAGGCCGAAGGCAGCCAGTTGCAACCGCGAGCTATCGGCATGCGCGTGTATGCGGTGGCCAGCCGGAAAGGTTATCGGGTGCTACCCGGCGGGCTGACCCGGGTTGCCGCCGAAGCCGACGCCGAAGTGGTGTCGATGCAGCGCGGCGGTGCAAGCAAGGACACTTGGGTATTGGGCGATCGCCCGCCCAGCGGCGAACAATGGAAAGCCCAGCGCAATATTGGCGTTCACGATCTGGTACGACGCGATCCGTATCTACCATCACGGGTGGTCGAGAACCTGTTCTGGTTCGGCCGTTACTGCGAGCGCTGCGATGACAGCGCACGACTGCTGCGGATTATGTTGGCGCGCTATGTCGATGGCGATGACCCGCAAGCCCTGGAGGCGGCGGTCGATCTCGGTGAACGCTTGAATCTTTTGCCCGAGGAGGGCGAGTTGCCGGAGCGATTGCTGGCGGCGCTGCTCGGCGATGATTGGCCATTCAGCCTGCGCTCCAATCTGCAACGCTTGCAGTGGGCGGCGTCACAAGTACGCGGCAAGCTCTCGCGAGAGAACTGGCAAGCACTGGTGGAATTGCAGCGCGAGGCCATGGAGCTGGAAACTGAAGAGCCGGATTTCGGCGAGTTACTGGATTTCCTCAACCGACTGGTGATGTCGCTGGCGGCGCTGTCCGGTTTTGCCCTCGACGACATGACCCGGGACGAAGGCTGGCGTTTCCTGATGATCGGGCGACGGATCGAGCGGCTGCAGTTTCTCAGCGGCAGCTTGGCGGCGTTTCTGCGTGGCGCCGGGACTTTCGATCAGGCCGGACTGGAATGGCTGCTGGAGCTGGGCAACAGCAGCATCACTTACCGCTCGCGGTATCTGGCGGTAGCGCAATTGATCCCGGTGCTGGACCTGTTGTTACTCGATGAGCAGAACCCTCACGCGGTGCTGTTCCAGTTGAAACTGGTGACCCGCACGCTGAAGCGCTTGAACGATGACTTTGGTGCGCCGCGCGAAACCGGCCTGCCGCAGTTGGTGGATCGGCTGGCGCGCTTCGATCTGGGTTGCCTGGAAAACTCATTGTTTGGCGAGGCCAGTGTTCGCGCCGCCCTAGAAGGGTTGGCCGATCTGCTGCAAGAAATCGCCGATGCCAGCGGACAAGTATCGGATCGCCTGGCCTTGCGCCATTTCGCCCATGTCGATGATGTCAGCCAACGCACGGTGTCCGTCTGATGAGTGCCCATTACCAGATTTTCCACGACACCCATTATCACTATGACAGCCCGGTATCCCTGGCCCAGCAGCTGGCGCACCTGTGGCCGCGGGCCTGTGTTTGGCAGCGCTGTACCGATCAGCAATTGCAGATCAGTCCCGATCCGACCTCGCGCCGGGATGAGCTGGATGTGTTCGGTAACCCGCTGACCCGATTGGCATTCGAGCGGCCGCACGATGAGTTGCTGGTCAACGCCAGCCTGACGGTCGAAGTGCTGGCCCGACCATCGTTGGACTTCAATCAATCGCCAGCCTGGGAAGAAACCTGCAATGCGCTGACCTACAGCAGTCAGCCGCTCTCTTCTGAATTGCTGGAAGCCTGTCGTTACCGGTTCGAATCGCCTTACGTGCATTTGAAGCGCAACTTCGTCGAGTTCTCCGAAAGCTGCTTTCCTCCTGGCCGGCCATTGCTGCTGGGGGTTCAGGCGTTGATGGAGAAGATCTTCAGCGAATTCACCTTCGACGCCGAGGCGACCCAAGTGGCAACGCCGCTGGTGGAAGTGCTGGAGAGGCGGCGCGGCGTTTGCCAGGACTTTGCGCACTTGATGCTCGCTTGTGTGCGCTCCCGTGGATTAGCGGCGCGCTACATCAGCGGCTACTTGCTGACCCAGCCACCACCGGGCCAGCCACGGCTGATCGGCGCCGATGCGTCTCATGCCTGGGTGTCGGTGTTTTGCCCGGTACTGGGCTGGGTGGATTTCGACCCGACCAATAATGTGCAACCGGCGCTGGAGCACATCACCCTGGCCAGGGGCCGGGATTTTTCCGATGTGTCGCCATTGCGTGGGGTGATCCTGGGCGGTGGAAGCCATGATCCGGAGGTTCGGGTCACAGTAATGCCACTGGAGTAACAAAGATCAAAATGTAGGAGTGGGTTTGCTCTGGCCTAATGAAATTGGACACATCAATATTGACTGTATCGCCGTCTTCGCGGGCAGCCCGCTCCTACAGGGAACTGTATTTTCTGTCGGGGATTGGTTTGTTTCAGACTGGACTGTGAGGGTCAGCAACATCGTTGCTGACCCTGGACACAGATCCGGTGGGCCTGATCAGATCATCGGGCCCTGAGGGTCTCAGGCGTCGGGCGCCTGATCTTTCGGTGCTTCAGTTTCGTCTGTAGCCACTTCGCCTTCGGTATCCGGGTTCAGTGCTGCTGCTTCTTCTTCAGCTGTAGCTTTCTTGCGCTGAAGCTTTTCCTCTTTCTTCTGCTCCTTGGCCAAGTCTCTCTGACGTTTGGCGAAGGAATAATTAGGTTTAGCCATGGGCGATCCTCTGGGGTCGAAGGTGAGGTTGAGCGGCGCATATTCTGCCCTGTATCGATGCCGAGCCGTTAGCTGGGTTTTTCCTCGGTCCATTTTGGCGGTACCGAGGGTTGCCAGGCATCCAGTGCATCGAGCAGGGTTTGCGGCGATTCGCTCATTTGCAGCATGTCACGGTGCGCTTCGCGAACGAAGCTTTCGCCGACGATATGATCAAGAAAAGACGTCAACTTGCTGTAGAAACCGTTCACTTCCAGCAAACCCAGCGGTTTTGCGTGATAGCCGAGCTGGCCCCAGGTCCAGACTTCGAACAGCTCTTCCAGCGTGCCCAAGCCGCCGGGCAGAGCGATGAAGGCGTCGCTGAGCTCGGCCATTCGCGCCTTGCGCGCATGCATGCCGTCGACCACTTCCAGGCGAGTCAGGCCGTTGTGGCCGATTTCCTTGTCTTTGAGGCTCTGCGGGATGATCCCGATCACCTCACCACCGGCCGCCAACGCGGCATCGGCCACAATCCCCATCAGCCCGACGGCGCCGCCGCCGTAGACCAGAGTCAGCTTGCGCTCGGCCAATGCTCGCCCCAGGGCGACAGCCGCTTCACGATAAGCCGGGTTAGTGCCAGTGCTGGCACCGCAAAATACACAAACGGACGCTAAAGACATGCCTTACTCCATGGTCATCAGGGCCACAGAGTAAAGGCAGGCTTGCCTCGTTCCAAGGGTTTAAACCTCGTGTTCAGGTGTTTCACAGGTACCGCTGGCGCCACAGGCATAAGCGGCGAGCAAACTGCTCAATAAACGGTTGAAAGACATGACAGACGCTCCGGATGAGAGATGACGGCCCTGATGATAGGGCCGTGCCAGACACTTGGCCGGTAGATTGTTTCGATGAGTGTCATAGCCCGAAAGTTGTATACAATTTTTGATTCAGGTCATAGGAACTTGCGAAGATTTCAGGCAGTCTTCTGTCCATTAGCACTTTTGTTAACCCTGCCTTGGAGATTCACCATGTTTGCCAAACTTGTTGCGGTATCCCTGCTGACACTGGCCAGCAGTCAATTGATGGCTGCCGAGTGCAAGACGACCATCGACTCCACCGATCAGATGTCCTTCAACACCAAGGCCATTGAGATCGACAAGAGCTGCAAGACGTTCACCGTTGAGCTGACCCACTCCGGCAGCCTGCCGAAAAACGTCATGGGTCATAACTGGGTGCTGAGCAAAGAAGCCGACATGCAGCCGATCGCTACCGATGGTTTGACTGCCGGCATCGACAAGGACTACCTGAAAGAAGGTGATGCCCGCATCATCGCTCACACTAAACTCATCGGCGCCAAGGAAAAAGACTCGGTGACTTTCGACGTGTCGAAGCTCAATGCTGCTGAAAAGTACGGTTTCTTCTGCTCGTTCCCGGGCCACATCTCTATGATGAAAGGTACGGTTACTCTGAAGTAATTGAATCAAGCGCATAAAAAAAGCGTCCGCTCGGGACGCTTTTTTTGTGTCTGACGATAGACCGCGTCATCGTTCTTCGCGGGCAAGCCTCGCTCCTACAGGATTTGCGTCGTGCCTATTACCGGCGTCCGACACAAAACCTGTGGGAGCGAGGCTTGCCCGCGAAGGCGCCAGTACAGGCACGAAAGGCCTCACGGCGCGAACGGCATCACGCGCTTGTGATGGGTCTTTTTATACGTATGACAAATGATCTTGAACGCTTCCTCACGCACCGGTTCGCCGTGCAGGAAGGCGTCGATCTCGGCGTAGGTCACGCCGTGGGACGCTTCGTCCGGTTTGCCCGGCGACAGGTCTTCGAGGTCGGCGGTCGGGATTTTTTCCACCAGCGATTCTGGTGCGCCGAAGCTGCGGGCAATCGCCCGGACCTGATTCTTCACCAGGCCGCTCAACGGTGCGAGGTCGCAGGCGCCGTCACCGAATTTGGTGAAGAAGCCCATCACCGCTTCTGCCGCGTGGTCGGTGCCGATCACCAGGCCGTGAGCCGCGCCAGCGATGGTGTATTGCGCGACCATGCGCATCCGCGCCTTCGTGTTGCCCAGTACGAAATCCTTCTGCACCGCCTCCTTGCCCTCGAAGGCCGCCACTTCGCTGGCCAGGGATTTGACCGCCGGGCCGATGTTTACGGTGTGGCGCTCATCGGGAGCAATGAAGTCCACTGAGGCCTGGGCATCATGTTCGTCGAACTGGACGCCATAAGGCAGGCGCACGGCGATGAACTTGTAGCTGCTGTCCCCGGTGCGCTCGCGCAGTTCACGCATGGCGCGCTGGGCCAGCAGCCCTGCGGTCAGGGAATCGACACCACCGCTGATGCCCAGCACCAGCGTCTTGAGCCCGGCATTTACCAGGCAGTCCTGAATGAAGGTAATCCGCCGGGCAACTTCAGCCTCGAGGGCGAGTTGGTCCGCGAAGGGCGGTTGGACCTTGAGCTGTTCAGCAATCTCACGCTGTACGGCTTGCATGAATTCACTCCTTGCTAGATGGGCTGGAAATGGCGGCAGGTACTTGGAAAACATGTCGCAAATAGGCGACGAAATTCGGGTCTTTGCAGTGAGTCTTGCCAGGCTCATCAGAAATCTTGGCCACTGGCTGGCCGTTGCAGGCCGTCATTTTAAGCACGATGCTCATCGGTTCGACACCCGGAATATCGCAGGTCAGGTTGGTGCCGATACCGAAGCTGACATTGATCCGACCGCGCAATGCCCGAAAAATCTCCAGAGACTTGGGCAGCGTCAGGCTGTCGGAAAACACCAGGGTCTTGCTCATCGGGTCGATGCCAAGCTTGTGGTAGTGGGCGATGGCTTTTTCCGCCCACTGCACCGGGTCACCAGAGTCGTGGCGCAAGCCGTCGAAGAGCTTGGCAAAGAACAGATCGAAATCGTTGAGGAAGGCATCGGAGGTAATACAGTCGGTCAGGGCGATTCCCAGCAAACCCCGGTATTCACGGACCCAGCAGTCGAGGGCGGCAATCTGGCTGTCGATCAGCCGCGGACCGAGTTGCTGGTGGGCCATGATCCATTCGTGGGCCATGGTGCCCAGCGGCTTCATGTCCAGCTCCCGGGACAGGTGTACGTTGCTGGTACCGACGAAGCGACCGGGGAAGTCATGCTTGAGCACGTTCACCACTTCTTCCTGTACACGGTACGAGAAGCGACGGCGGGTGCCGAAATCGGCTACCTGCAATTCGGACAATTCGTTCGCGCTGGCGTTGGCGGTCAGCCAGTCGAACTTGCGATAGAGCTGCTCGCGGGCCTGTTCCAGAACGATTTCCCGGTAGCGATAGCGATTGCGTACTTCGCTGACCATGGCCAGCAGCGGCACTTCGAACAGAATCACGTGCAGCCACGGCCCGCGCAGGCGGATGAACAACTCGCCGTTTTCAATGCCGGTGTGGATATAGCGCAGGTTGAAGCGGAACAGCCCGAGAAAGCGCAGGAAATCCGGCTTCATAAAGCTGATGCGCTCCAGGAAACTCAATTGATCGGCACTCAGGCTCAACTCCGCCAGGCGCTCGATCTGAAAACGGATCTCCGCCAGGTACGGGCGCAGATCCTCACTGTTACGGCAACGAAACTCCCATTCGACTTCCACGTTCGGGTAGTTGTGCAGCACCGCCTGCATCATCGTCAGTTTGTAGAAGTCGGTGTCGAGCAGGTTCTGCACGATGCGATCGGCAAACACACTCTCGCTCATAGCGGGTCTCTCCATGCTGGCGCGGCCCGTGGCAGCGACGTTGCAGCTGTTTCAATGAATGGGGCTAGTGGCGCATATCAATGGTGAGGATTGCCAGCTTTTTTTGTGTTCATGATGGAATAATCACAGGTTGCTGGTACCTTCAAATGCGAACACCTGTGGTTCCTCAATTATCTGCTGTTGCCTCAAGCGCTGCCTGGATGACGAGCGTCAGGCTTTCCCAACTTCTTATATAGCCATCAAGGTGGGAGTGACGGGAAATAAGCCCGGTTTCAATTGCCTTGATCATTGCTGCTTTTATCATTTCATGGGTCGCTGATTTGGTCATGAGTTACACTCCTTTAAATGTTATTTGGTCCAGCACGTCGACACCGTCCTGTAGCAATAAATAGGCTGGAAGTATCAGGCGGAAAAAATCAGCATCATTAGTATGTTTAACGGTTACAGAGGTCAATGCCTCTAAAAGGCTCGTGGCAGCGCGTATTCTGAAGCAGGCATCTTCAAATAACAGGTGGGGTGCGACGTGCGAGTCTATATAAAAAGTTGCAGTGTCAGATGCGTTGGATTTAAGAGGCTGATAGCGATTCACAGGCGAGCTCCTTGAGCGTGCTTGGGGTGTGAGGGCGCGAGTAATTGTTTTTTTATGGGTGTTGATATTGCCGGACATTGCTTATCGGCTGAACCACCGCATAAGTGCAATGGCTCAGCGTTCATTGAAATTTATGCGATCTGAGCTTTAGCGGCGTGCCGATCCGCACAAACAGGGTTCTTCGGTGGGAGAGGATTTGTTATCGCGGGCCAAGCTATCAAATCGAGATCCAGATCGCTGAATTTACTTGAGTCAAAAGCGGGGGTTTTTGTTCCTGCGCGACGTTGTTCATCATAGTCGCCCAGGATTCGCATACAGACTTTGAATAGCAGTGTCATCGCAACAAGGTTGACCAAGGCCAAAAGTGTCATGGTGATGTCGGCAAACGCGAGCACCGTGGAAAGGTCTTCAACCGAACCCCAAAAGACCAGCATCAATACGGATAGGCGGTACGCAATTAATGATTTATGGGGCGCTGCGAAGATGAATCGCAAACTGTTTTCTCCCAAGTAGTAGTTGTAGAGCATTGCCGTGAACACAAACAGGGCAAGTACCACGCTGATAAACATCCGGCCCCAATCGCCTACTACCTCAGCCAGCGAGTTTTGTGCCAACGCAATGCCGTCGCCTTCGAAACCGGGAGCATAAAAACCGGAAAGCAAAATGATCAACGCGGTACACGTGCAAATAACGATGGTATCGATGAAGACACTGAACGCCTGCACCACGCCTTGTGCTATCGGATGGGCGATTTTCGCCGCAGAGGCGACGTTAGGCGCACTACCCAGTCCTGCTTCATTGGAGAACACTCCGCGCCTCACCCCCATAATGATTGCACTGCCCACCAGCCCGCCAAAAGCCTGATCCAGTCCGAAAGCGCTTTTGACAATGCTGAGCAGCACTCCGGGGACCTGGTCGATTTGCAACACGATCACGTAAAGCGTTACACCGATATAGGCGACAACTTTAAGGGGAACCAATAAATCGGCGACCGCCGCGATGCGCTTTATACCGCCCACGAACACGATGCCCAGCAACAAAGACAGCGTGAGTCCGGACCATGTCGTCGATAAACCAAAGGCATTGTTGAGGGAATGCGATACGGCATGAGACTCAAGGCCATTGATGGCAAACCCGAAGGTCACCAAAAGCAGGAGCGCAGCAATCGTTCCGAGCCAGCGTTTGCCCAGGCCGTGCTGGATGTACCAGGACGGGCCCCCACGATATTGACCGTTTGCATCACAGCGCTTGTAGAGTTGGCCCAGTGAGCATTCGAAAAAGCTACTCGACATCCCCAATAGAGCGGTCATCCACATCCAGAACACTGCACCGGGTCCGCCCATGCTCACGGCAATGCCGACGCCAACGATATTGCCGGTTCCGACCCGCCCGGCCAGGCTGAGCGTCAATGCCTGCAACGAGCTCAAGTGGTTGTTTCCGGTATGCGAACTGCCACGTAATACAGAAATCATGTGTACGAAGTAGCGAAGCTGTACGAATCGCGACCGGATGGTGAAGTAGGTTCCAAGTCCAAGAACTAAAGGTATCAAAACCTTTCCAGAGAGAAAGTCATTGATGACGTCAAGCATTCAAAGCTCCTTGCTATTTTAAGAGTGCTAGTGAATCGATGGTGGGCGAAATCCTGAAGCCCTTCAGGTCCCGTAATATCAGGTCATCTATCATTTTTCGCAATTTCGCAAGTTGATTAAATGTGATGCGAGTAGCTGCTATGGTTGCGCCTTCTGATGCTGTTGTGATGGCTTGATATGCGTGATTTCCTACCTGCTAACTTAAGGCTGCTGTGTAGTCACTACCGATCTGTCGCTGAGGTCTGTAGGAAGCTTCGGATTAATCGTGGGCAATTTAATAAATACCTGTGTGGGAACAGCGTTCCAACAGCTTTTAACCTAAAGCGTATTTGTGATTTTTTTGGAGTGGAAGAGTTCGAAATAGGTCTGCCGACAGATCAGTTTGTCAACCTTATTGGTGGCAAGGTGGCGCATAAACCCTTCTCGCGAGGTGTCGGCGCCGGAACGAATACTTGAACACCTTCGGCAACAGTCCTCTTTGCAAATAAAAGCCTACACGGGTTACTACTATGAGTATTACCACGCGATGACGGAGCCTGGCTCTATTATTTGCGCTTTGGTGTATGTATATGAAGAAGATCAGCACTTCGTGTACGAACGAAATGAGCGTTTACAAATAGTCGGCGCGGAAGAGGAGTATGAGCAGTATCGGTATGTGGGGGTAGCCTACTACCTACAGGATCGCTTGTTTCTCATTGATTACGAATCGCTGACCTCCAACGAAGTCAGCCAAACCATCCTTATTCCTAGCTTCAAAAGCTGCATTACTCGGCTCAATGGTTTGAAAATGGGCGTTTCCGCTGCTGACCATCGCACTCCTGCGTGTTCGCGTGTTGTTTGGGAATATCTCGGTCAGGAGATCAATCGAGTCGATGCGTATCGCAAGATGCGGTTATACAGCATGGATGACCCCGTCATCGACGATGATTTGCGAGGACGTCTCGCGCAAACCAGCGTTGTCGACGGCCTCTTTGTTATGTCGTGAGGCCGCAGTGATCCTGACAAACCAAGTTGTCAGATTGAAGGGCCGCTGCGCGACCCAGCGGGAGCAAGCTCCCTCGCCACAGAAATTGTGTGCTATCTCAATTTTGCGGCGTAGCCGGACTATCAATCTGCTCCAGCATCCACTTCACAAAATCCCGCACTTTAGGTACTTCCGCCGAATGCTCCGGATACGCCAGGTAATAGGCGTCGGTGCTGGGCATCGCATGCTTCCAGGGAATGACCAGTTTGCCGTCGGCCAATTCCTCTTCCACCAGAAACTTAGGCAGCAGCGCCACGCCACAGCCGACCTGGGCGGCGCGGATGCACATATAAAAGGTTTCGAAACGCGGGCCGTGGTAGCTGTGTTCGGTGTGGTAACCCTGACTGTCGAACCAGTCGTGCCAGGCCTGGGGCCGGGAAGCATTTTGCAGCAGGACCAGGTCGGTGAGTTGCGTAGGGTCGGTGAACGGCGTGTCTGGCAGGCTGCCCGGCGCGCAGACCGGCACCAGCTCCTCGCCAAACAGCTTCAGGCATTCGGTGCCGGGCCGTGAGCCCTGGCCAAAGTAGAACGCCAGGTCACTGCGACCTTGCAGCAGATCATCGGCTTCCTGTTCGCTGCACAGGTCCAGATGGATCGATGGATGGCGCAGGCGCCAGCCTTTCAAGCGCGGCACCAGCCAGCGCGCACCGAAGGTCGGAGGTGTCGAGACTCGCAAGACTTCGGTATCACCGCCGTAGGAGCGCAGGTAATGGGTGGACATCTCGACTTGGGTGAGGATTTTTCGTACTTCCACCAGGTACAAATCGCCGGCGGGGGTCATTTGCAGGCGTCGGCGCACCCGGCGGAACAACAGGTGTTGCAGCAATTCTTCGAGTTGCGCGACTTGTTTACTGACGGCGCTCTGCGTCAGGTTCAGCTCTTCGGCGGCACGGGTGAAGCTCAAATGCCGGGTCACGGCCTCGAAGCACTGCAGAGCGGTGATCGACGGCAAGTAGCGTTTATTCAGCATGGGTGGTCCTTTTCTTGTTTCTCTATGCTCTTTTTTACCGGCAGATTCGCAGCATGAATAAACGGAATGATATCTCTCTTAAAGGTCGTTTGTTGGGTAACCTCCGGGGAGCTAAAACTACAGGTCTGATCAGCCGGGTTAATCCGGCTGCACGTTTACTGTTTTTTGCTTGAGGAGTGACCCATGGTTGCCGCATTGCTTGATCGTCTTGGTGTGAACCCGGCCCTGTATCAGAACGGCAAAGTGCCGGTGCATTCGCCTATCGATGGCAGCCGTATCGCTGCCGTGAACTGGGAAGGCGCCGCTGAAGTCGAGCAGCACATCAGTCGCGCAGATCATGCGTTCGAACTGTGGCGCGAGGTTCCGGCACCGCGCCGTGGCGAATTGGTGCGCCAATTGGGCGATATCTTGCGCGAGTACAAGGCCGACCTCGGTGAGCTGGTGTCCTGGGAAGCCGGCAAGATCACGCAGGAAGGTTTGGGTGAAGTTCAGGAAATGATCGACATCTGCGACTTCGCCGTCGGTCTGTCCCGTCAGCTGTACGGTTTGACCATTGCTTCCGAACGTCCTGGCCACCACATGCGCGAAACCTGGCACCCGCTGGGCATCGTTGGCGTGATCAGTGCGTTCAACTTCCCGGTCGCCGTTTGGGCCTGGAACGCCACGCTGGCGCTGGTCTGCGGTAACCCGGTGATCTGGAAACCGTCGGAGAAAACCCCGCTGACCGCGTTAGCCTGTCAGGCGCTGTTCGACCGCGTATTGAAAAACTTCAGCGACGCCCCGCCGCACTTGAGCCAAGTGATCATCGGTGGTCGCGATGCCGGCGAAGCCTTGGTCGATGACCCACGTGTCGCGCTGGTCAGCGCTACCGGCAGCACCCGCATGGGCCGCGAAGTGGCGCCGAAAATCGCTGCACGTTTTGCCCGCAGCATTTTGGAGCTGGGCGGCAACAACGCGATGATCCTCGGCCCAAGCGCCGATCTGGACATGGCCGTACGGGCGATTCTGTTCAGCGCCGTCGGCACCGCCGGACAGCGTTGCACCACTCTGCGTCGCCTGATCGCCCATGAGTCGGTGAAGGAAGAAATCGTCACCCGCCTGAAAGCCGCTTACTCCAAGGTGCGCATCGGCCATCCGCTGGAAGGCAATCTGATCGGGCCGCTGATCGACAAGCCCAGCTTCGAAAACATGCAGGACGCGCTGGAGCAGGCCTTGAGCGAAGGCGGCCGGGTGTTCGGCGGCAAGCGTCAACTGGAAGACAAATTCCCTAACGCTTACTACGTTTCGCCCGCCATCGTCGAAATGCCGGAGCAGAGCGACGTGGTGTGCAGCGAAACCTTCGCACCGATTCTGTACGTGATCGGTTACAACGATTTCGAAGAAGCGCTGCGCCTGAACAACGCCGTCCCACAAGGCCTGTCGTCATGCATCTTCACTACCGACGTGCGTGAAGCCGAGCGGTTCATGTCGGCGGTAGGCAGCGATTGCGGCATCGCCAACGTCAACATCGGCCCGAGCGGCGCGGAAATCGGCGGCGCGTTTGGCGGCGAGAAAGAAACGGGCGGTGGTCGTGAATCCGGTTCGGATGCATGGCGTGGGTACATGCGTCGTCAGACCAATACCGTGAACTATTCGCTGGAGTTGCCGTTAGCTCAGGGGATTACATTCGACTGACGGCCTCTTCGCGGGCAAGTCGGATCGCCGCACCGCTCGCTCCTACAGGTTTTGTGTTTGTCCGCGACTTGCGAGACGACACAAGACCCGTAGGAGCGAGCGGTGCGGCGAGCCGACTTGCCCGCGAAGCTTTTGCTTGTTGTTTGTTAGGTTTCGGATTGGAGTCTGGCAATGCCGTTACGCGAAGAGTGTCTGTGGGAAAAGCTGACGCCGCAAAGGCCCGACAACGTGGCGCTCAAGGGTGAGGTGACGGTGGATGTCTGCGTCATCGGTGCCGGTTTCACCGGTCTGTCGGCGGCGGTGCATCTGCTGGAACAAGGTAAAAGTGTCTGTGTGCTGGAAGCGCATCGCGCCGGGCATGGCGGTTCGGGGCGTAACGTCGGGCTGGTCAACGCCGGGATGTGGATTCCACCGGATGAAATAGAAGCCGGTTTCGGCGAGGCGGTCGGCAGTCAGCTCAACCGGATGCTGGGTGCGGCGCCGTCTCTGGTGTTCAGCCTGGTCGACAAATACAACATCGATTGCCAATTACGCCGCGAAGGCACGCTGCACATGGCGCACAACGCGCGTGGCGAAGCGGATCTGCGCGGTCGCGAAGAACAATGGAGACGTCGCGGTGCGCCAGTCGAACTGCTGACCGGTCAAGCCTGCGAGCAAGCCACGGGCACAAAAAAGATCGCCGCCGCCTTACTTGATAGACGTGCCGGCACGATCAACCCGATGGCCTACACCACGGGGCTGGCCAACGCGGCCATCAGTCTCGGCGGTCAGCTGTTCGATCACTCCCCGGTCACCCGACTTGAACGTCAGGGCCAGCGTTGGTCGGTGCAAACCGCCCTGGGTTCGGTGCTGGCCGAGCAGGTGGTCATCGCCTCCAACGCCTATACCGAAGGTGACTGGACAGAGTTGCGGCGCAATTTCTTCCCCGGTTATTACTATCAAGTGGCCTCGGTGCCGCTGACCGAAGAGGCCGCGCAGCAAATTCTGCCCGGCGGCCAGGGTTCCTGGGACACACGGCAGGTGCTCAGCAGTATCCGTCGCGATGCCGAAGGGCGGTTGTTGCTCGGAAGTCTCGGCAATGGCAATCAGAAACCGACCTGGTTCCTGAAAGCCTGGGCCGACCGGGTTCAGCAGCATTATTTCCCGTACCTGAAACCGGTGGAGTGGGAGTGCACCTGGACCGGTTGTATCGCCTTCACGCCGGATCATTTGATGCGCCTGTTCGAGCCGGCGCCGGGTCTGGTGGCCGTCACCGGGTACAACGGTCGAGGCGTGACCACTGGCACAGTGGTCGGCAAAGCCTTTGCCGATTATTTGTGTAATGGAAATCCTCAAGCCCTGCCGATTCCCTTCGCACCCATGCAGCCATTGGCGGGTGTGGGTCTGCGAAGCTGTCTATATGAGGCTGGATTTTCGCTGTATCACGCGGGCCAGTGCTTGCGGATCGTGATTTGATTGCTGAAATATGTTACTGAAAAGCGGCGCTTTTGGGCGAAGCGGCTAGCCTGTAATGGTGCGGGTTGTAGCAGTCTGCGCACCAGCAGTGTGCAGTTCGGTGACGCGAGCTGTTACAGGTTGGTTGCACATCGTTTGGCGCTGCGGTTGCAATGATGGCGCGTGCGGGTTGCGCCTTTAAAAGTAAATGGTTTTACCTCCCGCGGTTTAGACGGTTGCACGCCCAATGAAAATGGGCCCGAAACAGTCGAAAAAACAATAAGGCAGCGACTTTTTTAAGAATAAAAAACCGATGGCACGGCCCTTGCTCTGAGCATTCAGTGAAGTCGCAGTGCCAACTAAAAAAAACCTTGGAGCACCACCTCATGTCCCAGACGTTTTACAAGAAAGGCTTTCTGGCCCTCGCAGTGGCAGCTGCGTTGGGTGTTTCTGCGTTTGCCCAGGCTGATGTGAAAATTGGTGTGGCGGGGCCGATGACAGGCGCCAACGCCGCATTTGGCGAGCAGTACATGAAGGGTGCGCAGGCAGCCGCTGATGCGGTCAACGCCGCTGGCGGTGTCAACGGGGAAAAAATCGTACTGGTCAAAGGCGATGACGCCTGCGAACCGAAACAGGCTGTGACGGTCGCCAAGGACCTGACCAACCAGAAAGTCGCTGGCGTAGTCGGTCACTTCTGCTCCTCGTCGACCATTCCGGCCTCCGAGATCTACGACGAAGCGGGCATCATCGCGATCACCCCAGGTTCCACCAACCCGGCTGTTACCGAGCGCGGCCTGAGTGCCATGTTCCGTATGTGCGGGCGTGACGACCAGCAAGGCATTGTGGCCGGCGACTACATCGTCGACGTGCTCAAGGGCAAGAAAGTGGTGGTCCTGCACGACAAGGACACCTACGGCCAAGGTCTGGCGGATGCCACCAAGGCCCAGTTGGCCAAGCGCGGCGTGACGCCGGTCCTGTACGAAGGTCTGACCCGTGGCGAAAAAGATTTCAGCACCATCGTCACCAAAATCCGCGGCGCTGGCGCCGACGTCGTTTACTTCGGTGGCCTGCACCCGGAAGCCGGTCCTCTGGTTCGCCAACTGCGTGAGCAAGGTCTCAAAGACATCAAGTTCATGTCCGACGATGGCATCGTAACCGACGAACTGGTGACCACCGCTGGCGGTCCGCAATTCGTTGACGGCGTGCTGATGACCTTTGGCGCCGACCCTCGCATGCTGCCAGACAGCAAGACCGTAGTGGACGAGTTCCGCAAGAAAGGCACCGAGCCTGAAGGCTACACCCTGTACGCCTATGCTTCGGTCCAGGCTCTGGCCGCAGCCTTCAATGGTTCCAAATCCAACAGTGGCGAGAAAGCCGCCGAGTGGCTGAAGAAAAATCCGGTCAAAACCGTGATGGGCGAGAAGACCTGGGACGCCAAGGGCGACCTGAAAGTCTCCGACTACGTGGTTTACCAGTGGGACAAGGATGGCAAATACCACCAGCTGGAAAAACAGAAGTGATATGACTGGCTGATTGCCCGGCGTCTTGTGCGCCGGGCAATCAAAGAACATGTCCGTGCTGTACCTGTCTTTTCTCGTAGAGCTGCATATCACCGTGTTGCGTCGGCGGCTGAACCCCGGTCCGGCGCACCCGGTTTTTGTGCAGTCTCTCAAATGCGTGAGATTGCGTTATGGATGGTATTTTCCTGCAGCAACTGGTCAACGGCCTGACCCTCGGGTCGGTCTATGGCCTGATCGCCATCGGCTACACAATGGTCTATGGCATCATCGGCATGATCAACTTCGCCCACGGCGAGGTTTACATGATTTCCGCTTACCTGGCGGCGATCAGTCTGGCTCTGCTGGCATACTTCGGTATTGAATCCTTCCCCCTGCTGATGCTTGGCACACTGGTCTTCACCATCATCGTCACGGCGGTGTATGGCTGGGTCATCGAACGCGTCGCCTACAAACCGCTGCGCAACTCCACCCGACTGGCACCGCTGATCAGCGCCATCGGTATTTCGCTGATCCTGCAAAACTATGCACAGATTTCCCAAGGGGCCCGTCAACAGGGCGTACCGACACTGCTGACCGGTGCATGGCGAGTTGAAGTCGGGACCGGCTTCGTCCAACTGACCTACACCAAGATCTTCATTCTGATCGCAGCGTTTGTCGGGATGGCCCTGCTGACCTACGTCATCAAGTACACCAAGCTCGGCCGTATGTGCCGCGCCACCCAGCAAGACCGCAAGATGGCCTCGATTCTGGGGATCAACACCGATCGCGTCATTTCCTACGTGTTCATCATCGGTGCCGCGATGGCAGCCCTGGCTGGCGTGCTGATCACCATGAACTACGGCACATTTGACTTCTACGCGGGCTTCATCATTGGTATCAAGGCGTTCACCGCCGCGGTGCTCGGTGGGATCGGCTCGCTGCCTGGGGCGATGCTCGGCGGGATCATTCTCGGGATCTCCGAGTCGCTGTTCTCCGGATTGGTCAACTCGGACTACAAAGACGTTTTCAGCTTTTCGCTGCTCGTTCTCGTTCTGGTCTTTCGGCCTCAAGGCCTGCTCGGCCGTCCTCTTGTGTCGAAGGTGTAAGCGATGTCTTCAACCACTAAAAAAACCATTGATCTCAAAAGAAGCCTGGTTGACGCGATTCTTGCCGGCCTTGTGGCCCTGATTGTGTTCGGCCCGATTGTCGGCGTAGTCCTCGACGGCTACGGCTTCAACCTGGAAACGACCCGGGTGGCATGGATTGTCGCCATCGTCATGGCCGGCCGCTTTGCCTTGAGCCTGTTCCTGCAAACCCCCAAGGGTCTGAGCATTCTTGAAGGCTTTGAAAGCACCAGCTCCGGGGTTCATGTACTGCCGCCTGATTACAAATCCCGCTTGCGCTGGATCATCCCGGTGATGATCGTTATCGCCGTGGTGTTCCCGTTTTTCTCCAACTCCTACCTGCTGGGCGTGGTCATCCTCGGGCTGATCTACGTGCTGCTGGGCCTGGGGCTGAACATCGTGGTCGGCCTGGCCGGTCTGCTTGACTTGGGTTACGTGGCGTTCTACGCCATCGGTGCCTACGGACTGGCGCTCGGTTATCAATACCTGGGGCTGGGTTTCTGGACGGTGCTGCCGCTGGCGGCAATCATTGCCGGGTTAGCCGGTTGCATCCTGGGTTTCCCGGTGCTGCGTTTGCACGGTGACTACCTGGCGATCGTGACCCTGGGGTTCGGTGAAATCATCCGGTTGATCCTCAATAACTGGCTGTCCCTGACTGGCGGCCCGAACGGTATGGCAGCTCCGTTGCCGACGTTCTTCGGCCTGGAGTTCGGCAAAAGAGCGAAGGAGGGCGGCGTCCCGTTCCATGAGTTCTTCGGCATCGCCTATAACCCGGACGTGAAGTACTACTTCATATACGCGGTATTGTTCCTGGTGGTTCTGGCCGTGCTGTACGTCAAGCACCGCTTGACCCGCATGCCGGTCGGTCGCGCGTGGGAAGCCTTGCGTGAAGACGAAATCGCCTGCCGTTCCATGGGCCTGAATCACGTACTGGTCAAGCTGTCGGCATTCACCATCGGTGCATCGACTGCCGGTCTGGCCGGTGTGTTCTTCGCCACCTATCAGGGTTTCGTCAACCCGACCTCGTTCACCTTCTTCGAATCGGCACTGATTCTCGCCATCGTGGTGCTCGGCGGCATGGGCTCGACCATCGGCGTGGTGATTGCAGCGTTCGTACTGACTGTCGCCCCGGAACTGCTGCGCGGCTTCGCTGAATATCGCGTGCTGCTGTTCGGCATCCTGATGGTGTTGATGATGATCTGGCGACCGCGCGGCCTGATCCGGATCAGCCGCACCGGTGTGACCCCGCGTAAAGGAGTGGCGCCATGAGCGAAGAAATCGTTCTCTCGGTCGAAAATCTGATGATGCACTTCGGCGGCATCAAAGCGCTGAATAACGTGAGCCTGCAAGTCAAACGCAACTCGATCTTCGCGTTGATCGGTCCCAACGGCGCGGGCAAGACCACGGTGTTCAACTGCCTGACCGGGTTCTACAAAGCGTCCGGCGGGCACATCGAACTCAATGCCCATGGTGTGAAAACCGATGTCATCAAAATGCTTGGGGAACCGTTCAAGGCAATCGATTTCGTTTCGCCGAAAAGCTTCGCCAGCCGGCTCCACTACAAGATGTTCGGTGGCACGCACCTGATCAACCGTGCCGGTCTGGCGCGGACTTTCCAGAACATCCGACTGTTCAGGGAAATGTCGGTGCTGGAAAACCTGCTGGTGGCCCAACACATGTGGGTCAACCGCAACCTGCTTTCGGGCATCCTCAACACCAAGGGTTACCGCAAAGCCGAAAGCGATGCGCTGGACCACGCGTTCTATTGGCTGGAAGTGGTGAATCTGGTGGACTGCGCCAACCGCCTGGCCGGTGAACTGTCCTACGGTCAACAACGCCGTCTGGAAATCGCCCGGGCCATGTGTACCCGGCCGCAGATCATCTGCCTCGACGAACCGGCCGCCGGCCTCAACCCTCAGGAAACCGAAGCGCTGAGCGCGATGATCCGGCTGCTGCGCGACGAGCACGATCTGACCGTGGTGCTGATCGAACACGACATGGGCATGGTAATGAGTATTTCCGACCACATCGTGGTGCTGGACCACGGCGTTGTCATCGCCGAGGGCGGGCCTGACGCGATTCGACACGACCCGAAAGTGATTGCCGCCTACCTGGGCGCCGAAGAAGAGGAAGTGGTATGAGTGCACCCATCCTCGAACTCAAGGATCTGGACGTGTTCTACGGGCCGATTCAGGCTCTGAAGAAAGTTTCGTTGCACATCAATGAAGGTGAAACCGTCAGCCTGATCGGCTCCAACGGCGCCGGTAAATCGACCCTGCTGATGTCGATCTTCGGCCAGCCTCGGGCCGCTGACGGGCAAATCATCTATCAGGGTGTGGATATCACGCACAAGTCTTCCCACTACATCGCGTCCAACGGTATCGCTCAATCGCCAGAAGGTCGGCGGGTGTTCCCTGACATGACCGTTGAGGAAAACCTGTTGATGGGTACGATTCCAATCGGTGACAAGTACGCCAAGGAAGACATGCAGCGCATGTTCGAGTTGTTTCCACGGCTCGAAGAGCGGCGTACCCAACGAGCCATGACCATGTCCGGCGGCGAGCAACAAATGCTCGCCATCGCCCGGGCGCTCATGAGCCGGCCGAAGTTGTTGCTGCTCGATGAGCCGAGCCTGGGGCTGGCGCCGATTGTGGTGAAACAGATCTTCGCGACCCTGCGGGAACTGGCCAGCACCGGCATGACCATCTTCCTGGTGGAGCAGAACGCCAACCACGCCCTCAAGTTGTCGGATCGGGCGTATGTGATGGTCAACGGCGAGATCCGCCTCAGCGGCACCGGTAAGGAGCTGCTGGTGAACGATGAGGTGCGTAACGCCTACCTCGGCGGCCACTGAGTTCTCCTTTGCAACAACGAGCCCCGACGAGCAATCGCCGGGGCTTTTTTCTATCTATAAAACGCCACCAACCCCTTGTGGGAGCGAGCCTGCTCGCGATAGCGGAGTGTCAGCCGACATGCTTTTCATTGACCCACCTTTATCGCGAGCAGGCTCGCTCCCACATGGGCGGTGTGTGCTTTCGGGGAATTGTGGAAAACAATATTCATGACCTCTTGAAGCGCGACATAAAGCCGCTGCAAATTGCTGTTTTGTCAGGGTTTTGACTTGTCCCCGTTTGCTGTGGAGCTGGCTGTGAATAACGTGGGAGTAGCTGGCTACAAGCCTTTGAATCCGTGCCTTGCAGCGATGTGGTTGTTTTTTGATCAGGTGTTTTTGCTGGACCTCGAGCCGGCTTTGTCAACCTTTTTGTTAGGGAAAAACTTGGTATGAATCGAGGTGTACAAGCCTGTGGATAAGTCTGTGGTTAAACTCTGGAAAGAGTCGGCTGAAGGCCGTAGTTACTGGCTTGGAGCCATCGTCGGTTTGACCGCCCGGTCGTGCAAATTGCCCGGCGTTACACAGCAGGCACCCGAGGGTCAAGCAAAAAACTTTCTAATCTGCCCGCAAAGCCTTGTGGACAGCGGCTTGCAGCTTTTGCACTTGCCCCCGGAAACTGTGGACCGGCCTGTGGATAAGGTGCGCGTACATGGCTGCAAGCAACAGTCCATATGGCGTTGCTGGTATTGATTGTTTTCTGTACGGTTTTTGCGATGGTTGCCGCTGTGGACAAGGCCGGGCATGCTGGCAACTGATTTTCTATTCCAAGGGCTGTCATCAGCCCAAGCAAGGAGAACACGATGTCCAACACCCTGTTTATTACCGGCGCGACCGCAGGTTTTGGTGAAGCCTGCGCCCGTCGTTTTGCCGAAGCCGGCTGGAAACTGGTGCTGACAGGTCGTCGTGAAGAACGCCTCAACGCCCTGTGCGCCGAGTTGTCGAAGCAGACCGAGGTTCATGGCCTGGTGCTCGACGTCCGGGATCGCAAGGCCATGGAGGAGGCGATTGCCAACCTGCCGCCATCCTTCGCCAAGCTGCGCGGGCTGATCAACAACGCCGGCCTGGCCTTGGGCGTCGACCCGGCCCCCAAGTGCGATCTTGATGATTGGGACACCATGGTCGACACCAATATCAAAGGCCTGATGTACAGCACTCGTCTGTTATTGCCGCGTTTGATCGCTCACGGTCGTGGCGCCAGCATCGTCAATCTCGGCTCCATCGCCGGCAACTACCCGTACCCGGGCAGCCACGTGTATGGCGCGAGCAAGGCGTTCGTCAAACAGTTCTCCCTGAACCTGCGTTGCGACCTGCAAGGTACGGGCGTGCGGGTCAGCAACATCGAGCCGGGCCTGTGCGAGAGCGAGTTCTCGCTGGTGCGTTTCGCCGGTGACCAGGAGCGTTACAACGCCACTTACGCCGGCGCCGAGCCGATCCAGCCGCAAGACATCGCCGAGACCATTTTCTGGGTGCTCAACGCACCGGCGCACATCAACATCAACAGCCTCGAGCTGATGCCGGTGAGCCAGACCTGGAGCGGGTTTGCCATTGAGCGTAATGCCAAGGCGTAAGACCGGGTAACGGCTATTCGCGGGCAAGCCTCGCTCCTACAAATCATGTGTCGTTCGCAGAATCGCGATTCAACATAAAACCCGTAGGAGCGAGGCTTGCCCGCGAAAGCAATCTCTCAGTCAGCGCAAATACTCAGCCAACCCGCGATAACAGGTCGCCAAATGATAAGGCGTGGTCGAAGGCATGTCCTTGCGGCTCACTTCGCCCTGTTCATCGCGACACTCATACCAGCCGCCCGCATGCAAAAAGCGCTGTTGCAGTGCCAGCAATTGGTGCTGCACAGAGTCTTCGCTGCCTGGGCGCAAAGTCAGGGCACGCAGGTATTCAGCCTGGGCCCAGATGCGTTGGGTCGTATCACGAGGATTGTCGTCCAGCTCCAGCATCGCGCGCACAGCACCGGTCTGCTGATCCACGCCCAGTTGCTCGGTAAACGTAAAGGCGCGGTCCAGCGACGCATGCAGTTTGGAGCCGCGCAGCAGCGGTGAGGACTCCAGCAGGAAATACCATTCGAACTGATGGCCCGGTTCGAACCAGTTATCCACAGCGCCCAGCGGTTTTTCCATCAATACCGCGTGTTGCGGGTCAATGAAGCGCTTCTGCATGGCTGTGCATAACTCGACAAGCGCGCTCTGCACAGCAGCGTCTTCGCGCACCGAAAGAATGGCGAGGAAGGCTTCGGCCAAATGCATCAATGGATTCTGCAGCGGCCCAGAGTTGAGCGAGGACCAATCACGTTCCAGACTGGCTTCGTACAGGCCGTCGCCTGTGGCGAAGCGCTGCGCCAACACTTCCAGCGTGGCGTTGAGCACCGACTCCACCAGCGGTTCGCGAACCTTGTCCCAATAATGGGCGCAGGCGAACAGGATGAAGGCGTGGGTGTAGAGGTCTTTGCGCTGATCCAGCGGCGCACCTTGCGGGTCGATGCTGTAGAACCAGCCGCCATGCTCGGCATCGTGGAAATGCTGTTGCAAGGATCGGAACAGTGCCGCCGCACGTTCTTCGGCCTCAGGCACTTGGCCGATCAGGCTGGAAAACAGGTACAACTGCCGCGCGCAAGCCATGGCCCGATAACGCTGAGGGGGCAGTGGTTGATGCTCGGCGTCCAGCGCTTCATACGGCAATGCCATGTCGGCATTCCAGCCGGGGCCTTGCCAGAGCGGCACGATCACGTCCTGGAAGTGCTGTTGCACCGAGGCGAACAGGGCGGTCAATTCAGGCTGGGAAGCAGAGCGGGAAACAGAGGGCATTGGCTGGCGTCGTCACGGCAGGGTTAATTGCGCGACATGTTAGCAGGCCTGAGAGACGCGGTGTCTGTCAGGCCCGCCTTCGCGGGCAAGCCTCGCTCCTACAGGGATTGTGGCCGGATTACGTACGACGAATAACCTGTAGGAGCGAGGCTTGCCCGCGAAGAGGCCAGTTCAGACACTAGAGAGTCAACCCGCCAACAACCAAACCCCAGTCGCCGCCGAAGCCGCACCCGCCAACCGAACCAACGGTGCTGCCGCTTGAGGCAGCACTCGAACCATCGCATAACCCGCTGCATGCAAAGCTGCCGTCGCCACCACAAACCCCGCCGTATACGCCCAAGGGCTCGACATCTCCGGCAGCTCCAGACCATGCGCCACACCATGAAACAGCGAGAACAATGCGGTCGCGGCCACTGCCACGCTCAACGGCGGGCGCACCGCCAGAGCCACCGCCAGGCCCAACGCCAATACCGATGCCGCAATCCCGCTTTCCAGCGCTGGCAGGTTCAACCCTTCAAAGCCCAGCAGCCCGCCGATCAGCATGGTGCCCACGAACGTGCAGGGCAGCGCCCAGCGCGCGGCACCTTTCTGCTGCGCAGCCCACAACCCCACGGCAACCATTGCCAACAAATGATCGAGGCCGCCGATCGGGTGGCTGATGCCGGCCATCAAGCCATTGACGCCGTGGCCCGGATGTGCAAAGGCGATGGCCGGGGTCAGCAGCAGGGCCATGGCGCCCAGAATGCGTTTCAGTGTCATGGATAAGCTTCCTTGTTGATAAGTGTGATCAGGCCGCAGTCAGCAAGCCCTGGCGTTCGATGAAGGCAATGATTGCTTCCAGGCCCTGGCCGGTTTTCTGGTTGCTGAAGACGAACGGTTTGCCGTTGCGCATGCGTTGGGTGTCGCTGTCCATCATCTCCAGCGAGGCGCCTACCAGCGGCGCGAGGTCGATTTTGTTGATCACCAGCAAATCGGATTTGCAGATCCCCGGCCCACCCTTGCGCGGCAGTTTGTCGCCGGCTGAAACGTCGATCACGTAGATCGTCAGGTCGGACAATTCCGGGCTGAAGGTTGCCGAGAGATTGTCGCCACCGGACTCCACCAGAATCAGGTCCAGCCCCGGGAAGCGCCGGTTCAGTTGATCCACGGCTTCGAGGTTGATCGAGGCGTCTTCACGGATCGCCGTGTGCGGACAGCCGCCGGTTTCCACGCCGATGATCCGCTCGGGCGCCAAGGCTTCGTTGCGCACCAGGAAGTCGGCGTCCTCGCGGGTGTAGATGTCGTTGGTCACGACGGCCAGGTTATAGCGGTCGCGCAGGGCCAGGCACAGGGCCAAGGTCAGAGCGGTTTTGCCGGAACCGACCGGGCCGCCAATGCCGACGCGCAGGGGTTGTGCGTTCATATGATTCTCCAAAGTAAAAGGCCCTAGGAACGGAACAGGCGGCTGTACTGGCGCTCATGGGCCATGCACGCCAGAGACAGGCCGAAAGCGGCGCTGCCAGAGTGTTCGGGGTTGATTCGGGTAGCGTCTTGCTGCGCCTGTTGTAGCAACGGCAGCAGGTCACTGGTCAGGCGCTGGGCGGCTTGCTGGCCCAAGGGCAGGGTTTTCATCAGCACCGCCAATTGGTTTTCCAACCAGCTCCAGAGCCAGGCGGCCAGCGCATCTTGCGGGCTGATCTGCCAGGCGCGGGCCGCCAGCGCCCAGCCAAGGGCCAAGTGCGGTTCAGGGCATTGGTCGAGAAAGTCCCGGGCCGACGCATCCAGTTCCGGTAAACCGTTGAGCAGTTGCTTCAACGAATAACCCATCTGCCGACTTTCCTGATGCAACTCGCGGGTTTCCCGGCTGGCGCGATGTTCTTCGCAACGTTGCAGCAGTTCAGCCCAGTTTTCTTCGACCGCAGCGGTGCAATGGGTGAGCAGTAGCGGTGCTTCGAATCGCGCCAGGTTCAACAGCAACTGATCGCTGATCCAGCGCCGCGCGCTGTCGGGATCGTTCACGCGGCCGTTATCCACAGCCATCTCCAAACCCTGGGAATAGCTGTAGCCGCCAATCGGCAGCTGCGGGCTGGCCAGACGCAGAAGCGCCCAAGCCGGGTTCATAAGCGCACGCCGAACTGGTGCAGTTTCGGCGGGTAGTTGAAATCCTCGTCACCCTGGCGCGAATGGTGATGACCGCCGCCGTAAGCACCGTGTTCCGGCTGGAACGGCGCTTCGATGTTCTCGGCATTGGCGCCCAGTTGTTCGAGCATGGCCTTGAGCACGTAATCGTCGAGCAGGCGCAACCAGCCATCGCCGACTTGCAGGGCCACATGGCGGTTGCCCAGGTGATAGGCGGCGCGGGTCAGTTCGAAAGCGTTGGCGCAGGTGACGTGCAGCAGTTGTTCGGGGCGAGCGCAGACGCGAACGACGCGCCCGTCTTCGGCTTGCAGGCATTCGCCGTCATACAGCGGCGGCTGACCGCGCTCCAAAAACAACCCGACGTCTTCATTCTCGGCACTGAAACAGCGCAAGCGGCTTTTGCTCCGGGCTTCGAAAGTCAGGTGCAACTCGGCGGCCCAGACGGGTTGGGGGTCGATTCTGCGATGAATCACCAGCATCGGAAGGCTTCCAGCAATGGGCAATGCTCAGGGCTAGAGCAAGGGGCTTGCCAATCGGGTGAGAGGTAGGAAATGCCTGTCGGAGCGTAGGGGATGTTTCAGAATTTTGGATCATGTTGGTGCATGTGGAGTTTTCGCGCACCAATGTGGGAGCGAGCCTGCTCGCGATGGCGGAGTATCAGTCACATCAAGTGTTGACTGTGGCGACGCTATCGCGAGCAGGCTCGCTTCCACTGGAGGGCTGTGTCACTCGGTACTGCCGAGGCCTTGCCAGTGTTTGAGGCCGATGAAGATAAACCGCAACTGCTGCGTGATTTTCGCCTGTGGCGTCAGATGCTCCGGCAACGCCTGCACCGGCGGGTCGATAATGTCTGGCAAAGTGGCGAACACGCTTTTGACGATCAGATCAGCCATGACACTCAAACCTGCGATGTCCAGATGTTGCAGTTTCGGCATCAGCGACAAGTCCGCCGCCAGGTCCGAGCTGATGTCTTCGCGCAAGCGGCCAATGGCTTGGCGCACCGGCAGCGAGCCGCCGTACTGCTCGCGGGCAAGAAACAGGAACTGCGAGCGATTGGCCGTGACCACGTCGAGAAAGATCCGTACCGAGGCATCGATGATGCCGCCCATGACGAACTCGTTATGGCGCACCAGCCGGATGGTTTCACGGAAGGTCTGACCGACTTCGCTCACCAGCACCAGGCCCAGTTCATCCATGTCGGCGAAATGCCGGTAGAAACCGGTGGGTACGATCCCGGCGGTTCTGGTCACTTCGCGCAGGCTCAGGCTGCCGAATCCTCGGCCGCTTTCCATCAAGTGGCGGGCAGCGTCCATCAGGGCGTTGCGGGTCTGTTGTTTCTGTTCGGCGCGGGGCAGCATCGCAAGGGTGTTTTCTGGACAGGGACAGCGGCGCACTCTAGCAAATCGGCTTCGCTGGCGTCGAACGACTATCGGGAGATCACGCGGGGAAACGCAGCTTCTATACAGTCAAAAGCCCAATCCGGGGATTGGGCTTTTTTTCGGGGCCGCCATGGGCTTAGCTCGCAGCGCTGTTGCGTTCGATCACACGGTCACCACCACCTTCGGCAAGGGTTTGACCTTGTGGAGTGCGATCGGAACCGTCGGCAGCAAGGGTTTGGCCTTGTGGGGTGCGGTCGGACCCGTCAGCCGCCAGAGTCTGGCCTTGTGGGGTGCGGTCGGAACCGTCAGCGGCCAGAGTTTGACCTTGTGGAGTGCGATCCGAGCCATCTTGAGTGATCAGGCCTTTTTCTTTCAGGCGATCATTACCACCTTCGGCCAGAGTCTGACCCTGTGGTGTGCGGTCGGAACCATCGGCGGCAACGGTCTGGCTGAACACCGAGTGGCTATCTTTGATTTGTGGAGTGGCCTGATCTGCGGCCGGCAATGCAAAAGCGGTGCTGGCTAACATCGAGAGGGTCAGGCCAAGCAGTAATTCGCGTTTCATGATGGGTTGCTCCTTGGGAGGGCGATAAAGTGGGTACGAGAGCAATGCTACTCTCGATAAGTCGATCTAAAAGTTCATAAACGCAATGGTAATAATCAATGGAATTGATTGTTTGGCCGCGGCGCTCTAGAACGGGCGTTCCGGCGAGCTTTTTTGCACTGGGGTGGGTATTTTCGACCCACTCTCGCCTCGCAAAAGTGCGGGTGCGGTAACGCCGGATGAAGGAGCAGAGTGTCCCCGGCCGATTATTTGAGTGTTAAGCGCCTATTTGGCTAAACCTGCGCGCCATTTCCCAGTCCTAGATTTCATGGCAGGCCGGTTCTGGCCTAACGTTTCATCAATGCGTCGCTGTCGGGGCGCTCAGTCGTATTCAGGAGCCCTGTGCAATGACGCGCACTCGTAAAATTCTTGCCTGGACCTTCGCCAGCCTCGTTGCCTTGCTGGCCGTCCTGGTGTTGATCATCGCGTTCTTCGATTGGAACCGGATCAAACCGCCCCTGAACGCCAAAGTGTCCGAAGAACTGCACCGTCCATTCGCCATCAATGGCAACCTTGCAGTGATCTGGCAGCGCGAGCCGGACGAGGGCGGCTGGCGAGCCTGGGTGCCGTGGCCACATGTGGTGGCTGAGGATTTGAGCCTGGGCAACCCGGACTGGTCGAAGCAACCGCGGATGGCCACCCTCAAACGCGTTGAACTGCGCATTTCGCCGCTGGCCTTGCTGGCGCAACGGGTGATGATCCCGCGCATCGACCTGACCGAACCCGACGCCGACTTGCAGCGTCTGGCCGACGGCCGTGCCAACTGGACGTTCAAGTTCGACCCCAAAGACCCGAACGCCGAGCCTTCAAACTGGGCGCTGGACATCGGTGCCATCGGCTTCGACAAGGGCCACGTCACGCTCGACGACCAGAAGCTGAAGACTCAGCTTGATCTGCTGATCGATCCGTTGGGCAAACCGATTCCGTTCAGCGACATTGTTGGCAACAAAGCGGCAAAAAAAGCGGTTGAAAAGGGTGGTTCGCCACAGGATTACGCCTTCGCATGGAAGGTCAAAGGCCGATATCAGGGTCAGAATCTCGCGGGCCAGGGCAAGACTGGCGGTTTGCTGGCGTTACAGGACGCCACCAAGCCGTTCCCGCTTCAAGCGCAAATGAAGATCGCCGACACCAGCGTCGAGCTGGCCGGTACGCTCACCGATCCATTGAACCTCGGCGCCCTGGATTTGCGCCTGAAACTGGCCGGGGCCAGCCTGGGTAATCTCTATCCGCTGATCGGCGTAACCCTGCCGGATACTCCGCCTTACGCCACCGACGGGCACTTGATTGCCAAGCTGCAAGAGCCTGGCGGGGCGGTGTACCGCTATGAGGCGTTCAACGGCACCATTGGCCAGAGTGACATCCATGGCAACTTGACCTACGTGGCGAGCCAGCCGAGGCCCAAACTCAGCGGGGCGCTGGAGTCCGATCAACTGCTGTTTACCGATCTGGCACCGCTGATCGGTGCCGATTCCAACGCCAAGCAAGAGGCCCGCGGCGGTGAAAGCAAGCAACCGGCCGACAAGCTGCTACCGGTCGAGGAGTTCAGGACTGAACGTTGGCGCGACATGGACGCTGATGTGGAATTCACCGGCAAACGCATCGTCCACAGCGCAAAACTGCCGTTCAACGATCTCTACACCCATGTGGTGCTGACCGATGGTGTGCTCAGCCTCGCGCCCCTGCGTTTCGGTGTGGCTGGCGGCAATCTGGATGCGCAGATTCGTCTCAACGGGCGCACCGAGCCTTTGGAAGGCCGGGCCAAACTGACGGCGCGCAAGTTCAAGCTCAAGCAGCTGTTCCCCACCTTGGAGCGGATGAAAACCAGTTTCGGTGAGCTCAATGGCGACGCCAATCTTGTCGGTCGTGGCAACTCGGTGGCCAAGCTGCTGGGCACTGCCGATGGCAATTTGAAGATGCTGATCAATGACGGTGCGATCAGCCGTGAGTTGATGGAGCTGGCGGGGCTCAACGTCGGCAACTATGTAGTGGGCAAGATCTTTGGGGACCGGGAAGTGAAGATCAATTGCGCGGCGGCCGATTTCGATATCAAGAGCGGTTTGGCGACCACACGGCTGTTCGTCTTCGATACCGAGACCGCGATCGTCTACGTCGACGGCACGGCGAACATGGCGACCGAGCAACTGGACCTGACCATCTCCCCGGAATCCAAGGGCTGGCGTTTGATTTCGCTGCGTTCGCCGCTGTATGTGCGGGGCAAGTTCATCAAGCCGGATGCGGGCGTGAAAGCGGTGCCACTGATGTTGCGTGGGGCCGGGATGGTTGCACTGGGTGTGATTGCCGCGCCGGCAGCGGGCTTGCTGGCGCTGATAGCGCCCAGCGGTGGTGAGCCCAATCAGTGTGCGCCGTTGCTGGAGCAGATGAAGGCTGGGAAGGCGCCGGTGACGGTTAAGCCAACAAAATGATTGGGTGTCTGTTTTGACGCCATCGCGAGCAGGCTCGCTCCCACAATGGACCTGTGTTTACAGGTGAAATGTGGGAGCGAGCCTGCTCGCGATGAAGGTATGCCAGGCGCTACAGATCTTTCAGAATGCAATCGAAGCCTACAGGGGAATGAGTTCTCCTGTAGGCGCTGCCGCAGACTGCGATCTTGGCAATAGACCAGACAATCGAGCTTCCTCCTGCAACCACGCAAAAAATGCCCGCACCGGCGGATGCCGTTCACGGCCCGGTACGCACAGCGCGCTGTATCCGGCCCCGTCGACCTGAATGTCACCCCGATAAGGCAACAGCAAGCCGCTGGCCACACTCTCCGACACCAGAATGTTGCTCGCCAGCACCAGACCTTGCCCGGCGATGGCGGCTTGCAGGGCGTAATGCTCTTCATCGTATTCACGCACCGCCGGTTGCGCGGCCAGCCAGGTTTCGCCGGACTGTGCGCACCAGGCCTCCCAGCCATGGGCGTACAGCTTGGAGTTGTGCCAGCGCACGCTGATCAGCGTTGGTACCCGACTGGCCGCCAGGGCCACTTGTTCAGGCGAGCCATAGACCCCGAAGGACTCGTCGAACAGGCACAAACCATAAAGGTTCGGGTAATCGTCGAGGCTGTAACGCACCACCAGATCGACGCTGGCGTCTTGATGCAAATCGATCACTTCGCAGTGAGTGTCCAGGCGCAGGCTGATGTTCGGATGGCGGGCGTAAAACCGGCCGAGCCTTGGTACGAGCCAAAGGGCAGCGAAGGCGGCCGTGGTGGAGATCGTCAGGCTGGTGCCACTGCGTTGCGGGCGCAAGGTATCGACGCTTTGCGCCACTTCCAGCAGGGCGCCGTGCAGGCTGCGGAACAGTCGTTCGCCGCACTCGGTCAGGCGCACCTGTCGTGGCAGTCGTTCGAACAACGGCACGCCGAGCCAGTTTTCCAGGGCGCGGATCTGGTGCGAGACCGCCGTCGGTGTCACGGAGAGCTCTTCGGCGGCGGCCTTGAAACTCAACAGGCGCGAGGCGGATTCGAAGGCGCGCAGGGCGGTCAGCGGCAACGAGGCAAACATTTTAAAACTCCATGGATGAAATAGATTCATCCAGACTGATTTTTGTTCATTTGAGGAGGAGCAGCTGCAAGCTTCAAGCTGAAAGCCACAAGCAGTTTGAGTTTAGTCTTCAGGAGATTGAGATGAGTAAAATTCTTGCCATTCACGCCAGCCCCCGTGGCGACCGTTCACATTCGCGGCGTTTGGCCGAGGTGTTTCTTTCCGCTTGGCAGGTGCGCAACCCGCAGTCGCAACTGACCCGCCGTGAAGTCGGTCGGGCGTTGATTCCGGCCGTCAACGAAGCGTTTGTGGCGGCCGCTTTTCATCCAGAACCTGAAGCGCGACCGCTGTCGATGCAGGCCGACCTGGCACTCAGCGATGAATTGGTAGGGGAGTTGCTCGGCCATGATCTGTTGGTGATTTCCACACCGATGTACAACTTCAGCGTGCCCAGCGGCCTCAAGGCCTGGATCGACCAGATTGTGCGGCTCGGGCTGACGTTCAATCACACCCTGGACAACGGCGTCGCTCAGTACGAACCGTTGGTGCAGGGCAAGAAGGCTTTGATCGTCACCAGTCGCGGCGGGTTCGGCTTCGGCCCCGGCGGTGAACTTGAAGCGATGAACCATGCCGATCCGTTGCTGCGCACTGCTTTGGGGTTTATCGGCATCACCGACGTCACCGTGGTCGCCGCCGAAGGTGAGGAGTCCGCCGAACGCACGTTCCAGGTGTCCGTGGCCGAGGCCGAGCAGCGTTTGCTGGCGCTGGCCAGGGAGTTCTAGATGGCCTGGTTGTTCTTGCTGATCGCCGCCGGGTTCGAGGTCACTTTCGCCATGGGCATGAAGTACGCGGAAGGCTTCACCCGGCTTTGGCCGTCAGTGATTACAGGGGTGGCCGCGGTGGGCGGGGTTTACTTTTTGACCCTGGCCATGCGCGAATTGCCGGTGAGCATCGCCTACCCGATCTGGACCGCGATCGGTTCACTGGGTACGGTGTTTCTCGGCTTTGCGCTGCTGGGCGAAAGCCTGACCGCGCTCAAGCTGGTTTCGGTCGGGCTGATTGTGGCGGGCGTGGTGGGGTTGAAGTAAGCGATGTCATAGACTGGTGGTTGAGTTGTCATCTTGGGTGGCGATGCTTGGCCGATGCCTTGCATCCTGCCTTGCTTCATCTCACCGATCACAAGGATGTTCATCCATGTCGCAAGGTTCCGCCACGCGTTACCCCTTGGTGCTGGTCCCGGGAATGCTCGGGTTTATCCGTCTGCTGCTCTATCCCTATTGGTACGGAATCATTTCGGCGCTGCGCCGGGATGGGGCGACCGTAATTGCGGTGCAGGTCTCGCCGCTCAACTCCACCGAGGTGCGCGGCGAGCAATTGCTGGCGCGGATCGAGGAGATTCTGCGCGAAACCGGGGCCGAGAAGGTCAACCTGATCGGCCACAGCCAAGGCTCATTGACCGCCCGTTACGCCGCGGCAAAACGCCCGGATCAAGTGGCTTCAGTGACTTCGGTGGCCGGGCCGAATCACGGCTCGGAGCTGGCGGACCATCTGCACACCCATTATCCCGCTGACAGCGCCAAGGGCCGGCTGCTGAGCTTTTTACTGTGGCTGATCAGCGCGTTGATGTGCCTGCTGGAAACCGGCTATCGCGGGCCGAGACTGCCGGTGGATATCCCGGCTTCGCACCAATCCCTGACCACCGCCGGCGTGGCGCTGTTCAATCAGCGTTATCCACAGGGCCTGCCTGAGACCTGGGGCGGGCACGGCCCGGAAGTGGTCAATGGCGTGCGGTATTACTCCTGGTCCGGAACTTTGCAGCCGGGCAAGACCGATCGCGGCTGCAACCTGTTTGACGGGACCAATCGCAGTTGCCGGTTGTTTGCCAGGACTTTCGTGCGTGAAGCGGGGCATTGCGACGGGATGGTCGGGCGTTACAGCTCGCATTTGGGGACGGTGATTGGCGATGAATACCCGATGGATCACTTTGATATCGTCAACCAATCGCTCGGGCTGGTGGGCAAGGGCGCAGAGCCGGTGCGGTTGTTTGTCGAACATGCGGCGCGGTTGAAGGCGGCCGGGGTTTAGCCGTCACACCGCGTCATCGTTCATCGCGAGCAGGCTCGCTCCCACATTTACCCTGCGAATACTGGCCCATTGTGGGAGCGAGCCTGCTCGCGATGGCGCCAGATCAGCCAACGGTGACCTTACGGCCCAGCACGGTGGTCCAGCGCTCGGAAAGAATCACTCCACCCAACGTCAACACCCCACCCACCAGGTGATACAGCGCCAACTGCTCATGCAGCACCGCCGCCGCAATCAGTGCCGTAAGCAACGGCAGCAGATTGAAAAACAGCGTGGTCCGGCTCGGCCCCAGGCGCACCACGGCCTGCATCCACGCCAACGGCGCAAGCATTGAGGCCAGCAGGCAGGCGTAGAGCACCAGCGGAATGTTCTGCAGGGTCGGGCCGATTTTCGGTGAGGCGAGGAACAGCGGAAACAGCACCACCACCGCGACCAACACCTGCAAATACAACAACACCAGCGGCGGCAAACGCAGCTGCCATTTTTTCAGCAGGGTGCTGTAAATCGCATACGCCAGCGTGGCGATCAACATCATCGCGTCGCCCAGGTTCACCCCGTGTTCCAGCAACGCGCCAAGGCTGCCGGACGACACCACCACCAAAACCCCCGCAAACGACAACATCGCGCCGGCCAGTGCGCCGGCGGTCAGGCGTTGGCCGAGGCTGACAATTGCCATGGCCAGCGACATCAATGGCATCAGCGACAGAATGATCCCCATGTTGGTGGCCGAAGTCAGCGTTGCAGCAAAGTAAGCCAGGCTCTGATACACCGCCATGCCAAGCACGCCGAGAATGAAAATCCTGCCCAGATTCGGGCGGATCAACGGCCAGTGGGCGATCACCGGTTTAAGCATGAAAGGCGTGAACAGCATTGCGGCCAGCAGCCAGCGGTAGAAACCGATTTCGGCGGGAAAGATCGCGCCGACCGCCAGTTTGTTGATCACGGTGTTGCCAGCCCAAATGAAAATGGCCAGCAGGGGATAAGCGTATTGCATCGGGAAAAACCAGAACGTTAATGAAGGGGGATTATCCGCTTGTCTGTATCAATGCCTATACTTCGATCCAGACAACCTGCCTCTGATTCCGGACAGCATGAACAGCAAACACATCGATCTGCTGGATTTCAGCGAACTGCCGGCCCCGGTCTATTTCCGTTATGCCGACTTCAACACCCACGAGTACGCCTCGGCCCACCATCACCCTTGGGGCACCCTCGAGTACTCGGCCAGCGGGGTCTTGCACATGGAGATCGGCAGCCGCCGCTTCATGTCGCCGCCGCAATACGCGGTGTGGGTGCCGCCCGGGACCGAGCACAGTTTCTATAGCAATCAGCCGATCAACTATCGCGCGGTCTGCCTTGCGCCGGCGCTGTGCCGTGATCTGCCGCAGCAGGCCTGCACCCTGGCGATCAGCGACATTCTCAAGGCGATCCTGAAAGACTTCGCCGCCCGCGATGTGAAAATTCCCGAGCACGATGCAGACAAGCGACTGGCTCAAGTGCTGGTGGACCAACTGCAACAGGCGCCGATGCATGAGTGTTACTTGCCCTACGCCAGCAGCCCCGGGCTGCTCGCCATCCTTGAAGCCTTGCAGACCGAGCCTGGGGATAACCGGCCATTGGCGCACTGGGCCGCGCAAATTCATGTCAGCGAACGCACGTTGGCCCGGCAGTTTGTTCGTGAGTTGGGCATGAGTTTTGGAGAGTGGCGGCAACGGTTGCGGTTTCTGGCGGCGATCGAGGCGCTGGACAGCCAGCGCAGCATTCAGGAAATCGCCTTCGACATGGGCTACAGCACCGGCTCGGCCTTTATCGCGATGTTTCAGCGCCAGGCCGGGTGCACGCCTGAGCAATATCGACGCAGCCACCTCGATAGCAGGTGAACGTGTAACAGGCTTTGTCTACACTCCGAAACGAGGCCGCATCCATCGGTGCGGCAACAAGGAGAAGACTTCATGAAGATGTTGCGTGCCCCGTTGTTGATGGTCGGTTTGCTGCTCTGCTCCCAGGGTTTCGCCGCCACTGCCCAACAGAACAAGATGACCACCTGCAATGCCGACGCTACCGCAAAAAGCCTCAAGGGCGACGAGCGCAAAGCCTTCATGAGCACCTGCCTCAAAGCCGCGCCGGCCGCCGATGCCGCCAAGCCCATGACACCTCAACAAGAAAAGATGAAAACCTGCAACGCGACTGCCGCCACCCAGGCCCTCACGGGTGATGCGCGCAAAACGTTCATGAGCGATTGCCTGAAGAAAAAATAAGCATTGTGAGAGCGAGCCTGCTCGCGATGCAGGCGACTCAGTATCACGGAGGACCGCGGTGATGCTATCGCGAGCAGGCTCGCTCCCACAGGTTCGTGTTCGCTCGCTTCGGCGCCGGAACGCTGGCAGACTGCCAATCCTTTTACGTCGTTCGTTTTGAGGCTGTATGTCAGCGTTTTCTCAGCGTCAGGTCTTGTTGCTTATCAGCTGGGTCATCATTTTTGGTGGTTTGCTGCTGGTGCTCCCTCTGCGATTACTGCCCAGCCTGCTGGCCGGGTTGTTAGTGTTCGAACTGGTCAACATGCTCACGCCGCAATTGCAGCGGCTGATCGAAGGCCGCCGTGCGCGCTGGCTGGCGGTGGCGTTGCTGGGGACATTAGTAGTCAGCGTGCTGGCGCTGATCTTTGCGGGCGCGATCAGTTTTCTGCTGCACGAGGCGGAAAACCCTGGCGCTTCCCTCGACAAATTCATGGTCGTGGTCGACCGCGCGCGCGGGCAGTTGCCGCCGTTCATCGACGCTTATTTGCCGGCCAGTGCCGCCGAGTTCCGTGTGGCCATCGGCCAGTGGATGAGCAAGCACCTCAGCGACTTGCAACTGGTGGGCAAGGACGCGGCGCACATGTTCGTGACGCTGCTGATCGGCATGGTGCTGGGGGCGATCATCGCCTTGCAGCGAGCGCCGGATGTGACCAAGCGCAAGCCCTTGGCCGCAGCGCTGTTCGACCGTTTGCACCTGTTGGTCCAGGCGTTTCGCAACATCGTTTTCGCCCAGATCAAGATTTCCCTGCTCAACACGTTCTTCACCGGGATTTTCCTCGCGGTGGTCCTGCCGATGTTCGGGATCAAGCTGCCGCTGACCAAAACCCTGATCGTGCTGACCTTCCTGCTTGGCTTGTTGCCGGTGATCGGCAACCTGATCTCGAACACCTTGATCACCATCGTCGGTTTGTCGCTGTCGATCTGGGTGGCGGTGGCGGCGCTGGGCTATCTGATTGTTATCCACAAGCTCGAATACTTCCTCAACGCGCGCATCGTCGGCGGGCAGATCAGTGCCAAGTCGTGGGAGTTGCTGCTGGCAATGCTGGTGTTCGAAGCCGCGTTCGGCCTGCCGGGGGTGGTGGCGGGGCCGATTTATTACGCGTATCTGAAGAGTGAGTTGAAGCAGGTGGGGATGGTTTGATCCGGCAGATGTATCGCCTGAACTGACCCCATCGCGAGCAGGCTCGCTCCCACATTGGAATGTGATCCCCTGTGGGAGCGAGACCGGCTTGCCGGCGATGGGCACAACTCGGTTTCGGATCAGTCCATCGAACCGTAGCGCTTCATCGCTTCAATCGCCAAGCCGCTGCCGATGCTGCCGAAGATGTTCCCTTCCACATGCCGCGCATTCGGCAACATCGCTGAGACGCTATTGCGCAGCGCCGGGATTCCGCTCGAACCGCCGGTGAAGAACACGGTGTCCACCTGATCGACCCGCACGTTGGCGTCGTTCAGCAACTGGGTCACGCTGTTGCGCACCCGCTCCAGCAGGTTGTCGATGGCCGATTCGAACAGTGCCCGGCTCAGCTCCACGCTCAAACCCGGCTCGATTCGGTCCAGCGGCACATGGCGGCTGTGGGCGTGGGTCAGCTGGATCTTGGTTTCTTCCACTTCCATGGCCAGCCAGTGGCCGGCGCGCTGGTCGATCAGCTTGAACAGGCGATCGACGCCGCCGGTGTCTTCGATGTCGTAACGCATGCTGCCCAGGGCCAGGGTCGACTTCTGTGAGTACACCGAGTTGATGGTGTGCCAGGTCGCCAGGTTCATGTGGTGGCTGGTCGGCATATAGGCGCCGCTCTTCATCCGGCTGCCGTAGCCAAACAGCGGCATCAGGCCTTGCAGGCTCAGCTGTTTGTCGAAATCGGTCCCGCCGATGTGCACGCCACCGGTGGCGAGAATATCGTCGTGACGATTGTCGTGGTTGCGGCGCTCAGGCGACAGACGCACCAGAGAGAAGTCAGACGTACCACCGCCAATGTCGACAATCAGTACCAGCTCTTCTTTTTCGATGGTCGACTCATAGTCGAACGCCGCCGCAATCGGTTCGTACTGGAACGAGACGTCCTTGAAGCCAATGGCGCGAGCCACGTCTACCAAGGTGTTTTCTGCTTCCTGGTCGGCCATTTCATCGTCATCGACGAAAAACACCGGACGGCCCAGCACCACTTCCTCGAATTCCCGACCGGCAGCGGTTTCGGCACGCTTCTTCAACTGGCCGATGAACAGGCCGAGCAGGTCCTTGAACGGCATCGCCGTGCCGAGAACGCTGGTGTCGTGCTTGATCAGTTTGGAACCCAGCAGGCTCTTGAGCGAGCGCATCAGTCGGCCTTCGTAGCCTTCCAGGTACTCGTGCAGCGCCAGCCGGCCGTACACCGGGCGACGTTCTTCCATATTGAAGAAGACCACCGAGGGCAGGGTGATCTTGTCGTCCTCCAGCGCGATCAGCGTTTCCATGCCGGGGCGCAGCCAGCCGACGGTGGAGTTGGACGTGCCGAAGTCGATACCACAGGCACGGGCTGGAGATGCGTTTTTCATGTCTTTCAAGTTCCGGTTAAAAAACGGCCGCGCAGTGTATGTCAGAGCGGCGAAGATTCGAAGGCCGACTATCCGTTAAATCGCAGCGCTCAGCGCTTGAAAGATGCCCTATCACCCCCAAACTCCCCTGCATAGACTTGGCAACCCCCAGGGGCGACTGCAAGAACCGCGCCCCGCTGCCGATAAACTTCTGATGCGCTGCCCGGTCACAACGTTGAGATCGGTCGATCCAAATGCTGCAAACAAGAGCATGCTGTGCCTGGCTGCGCGATTTCGATAATGGATGGTGATTCCCTCGATGGACTTCAAAGACTATTACAAGATTCTCGGTGTGGAGCCGACCGCGGACGATAAGGCGATCAAGGCCGCCTATCGAAAGCTGGCGCGCAAATACCACCCCGACGTCAGCAAGGAAAAGGACGCCGAGTCCAGGTTCAAGGATGCCTCGGAAGCCTATGAAGCGCTGAAAAGCGCCGACAAGCGCGCCGAATACGACGACTTGCGCAAATACGGCCATCACGGTCAGCCCTTTCAGGGCCCACCGGGTTGGCAGAGCCGCGGTGGTTTCGGGGGTGGTGGTCAGGACACGGGCGATTTCTCGGACTTTTTCAGTTCGATCTTCGGCAACCGTGGTCCGGGTTTTAACGGTGGTGGACGGTCGGGCCATAGCGCCGGGCGTCGAGGGCAAGACGTGGAAATGGAATTACCGGTTTTTCTGGAAGAAACCCTCTCGACCGAATCGAAGAAGGTCAGCTTCCAGGTGCCGCATTACAACGCTGCCGGCCAGCATGTCAGCAACACCAACAAAAGCCTGAACGTGAAGATCCCCGCTGGCGTGACCGATGGCGAGCGAATTCGCCTCAAGGGCCAGGGCGCTCCGGGTATCGGTGGCGGGGCCAATGGCGACCTGTACCTGACCATCCGTTTTGCGCCGCACCCCAAATTCGACGTCGAAGGCGAGAACCTGATCATCACCTTGCCACTGGCACCGTGGGAGCTGGCGCTGGGGACCGAAGTCGCGGTGCCGACCCTGACCGGCAAGATCAACCTCAAGGTTCCGGCCGGCAGCCAGAATGGCCAGCGCATGCGCGCCAAGGGCCACGGCCTGCTGCACAAGGCCGGTCACCGTGGCTACCTGTTCGTGCAGTTGAAGGCAGTGATGCCGCAAAAACTCGGCCATGACGTCAAAGAATTGTGGGAGGAGCTGGCAAAAAAAGCCGCTTTCGATCCGCGAGAGAACTTTTGATTTTAAGATAAGGAGTAGCCAATCATGAGCGACCCCGTGATCGTTCTATTGGACCTGGCAGAATTCTGTGAGGCGACCGAACTGTCGGACGTGCACGTGATCGAGATCGTCGAACATGGCATCCTCGAACCTCAGGGCAGTCAGCCCCAGGATTGGCGTTTCACCGATTTCGAACTGGTGCTGGCCAAGCGTGCCGCCAAATTGCGGCACGACCTGGAGCTGGAGTGGGAAGGCGTTGCGCTGGCGCTGGACCTGCTTGAAGAAGTCCAACAATTGCGGGCCGAGAACAGCATGCTCAAGCAGAGGCTGGGGCGGTTGGTGGTTGATCTATAGAGGGCGTACCTACCCGTCGGAGCTTGTAGGAGCTTGTAGGAGCTGACGAGTGAAACGAGGCTGCGATCTTTTGATCTGGCCTTTTTGATCTCAAAATCAAAAGGTCGCAGCCTCGTTTCACTCGACAGCTCCTACGGGTCCTACGGCCTACGGGTCCACGGGTCCTACGAGGGTCTGATTTCAGCTTTTGCGGGGCAACACCACGGTAAACAGCGTGCCGTCCGTCTCATTCGAGCTGACCTCGATCAAGCCTTTATGCGCGTTCACCACTTCCTTGACAATGAATAGGCCCAAGCCAAGGCTGGTAGTCGGCTGACCGGGTTCTTCGTCGGTACTGCGTATCAGCGGATCGAAAATGGTCCCGAGGGCGTCTTCGGGAATCGGCGTTCCAAAGTTATGAACTGTAAGGCGCACCGCGTCAGGCTCGCCCGAGAGCGTCAACGTGACGTCACTCTTGCTTGCGCCGTGCTGCAAGGCATTGCCGATCAGGTTTTGCAGCATCTGATTCAGCCGCCCGGCGTCCCAGACGCCGCGCGTGTCGCCCTGCACGTTCAGCGTCGGGTCACATTCCGGGTTACCGGCACAGGCTTCGGCTACCGCCGTGTGGACGGTATCGGCCAGGTCCATCGGCGCAGGTTCGATCGGCAGGGTTTTACCCAGTCGGCTGCGGACCAGTTCGAGCAAATCCCCGACCATCACCGCCATATGCCGGGCGCCACGCTTGATATGAAGTGCGCAGGTCAGCGCATCGCCTTCAAGCTTTACTTTGCGCATGAGCAATTCCGTGGACATGCTGACCGCTTGCAGCGGCGCACGCAGGTCATGGCCGAGGATGGCCAGAAAGATGTCCCGTGAGTGGTTGACCTGTTCGGCATAGGCCGCCGTCGACTCCGCCAGCGCTTCATCGATGGCTTCATTGAACCGGACCATGTCTTGAAAATAGGCGAGGTCCGGTGATTGCAGGCTGTCGACCCACTGGCGAATCACGCAGGCGCGCAAGTGGCGAAATTCACTCGTCATTTGCACCAGATCAAAACCTACGGTATGCCGCAACTCGCCATGACTGGCGGCTGCTTCGTCCAGGCTCGGGGTGTTCTCGGGTCCTTCACCCTTGGCCTTGGCGGCTTGCTCGCTGGCCGTCTGTGCGGTGGTCATGTCACGCGCCGCGGCCAGCAAAATCGCCGAGGCGTGATCACGCAGCGCCTCCCGGTCCATATGCTCGGCAGCCGGCTTGATAGTCCGGGCGAACGCTTCCCACTCATCGACGATACGTTCCACATGTTGCCTGATGAAATCGGGTAGGCGCATGGCCGGGTTCCTATGCATGTGCAGGGGGGATGTGACGCATGGTAGCGCCTTCAGGCCGGAAATAAACCTGCTTCGAGGGGCAGCATACTCGCCACTTTTCAAGGTGGTATAGATATATATCAATCCCCTTGTTTTTCGAAGGATGCCCGCCTTTATCCTTCATTTATCCAGCAGTAAATCAGGCTTTTGTTTTGCTGGTGTTTGAATAATCTGGTAGCAGGATTATTCATTGAAAGGTTTGAACCATGTCTGATTTGCAAGGAAGCAATTCGGCGAATGCTATGGCAACTGGCGAAGTTGCCAAAGGTGTTCACGAAGATCGAGTGACCCGGGTCATTCCCGACGCGGTAAAAAATGCAGGCCCTGCCACGCTGAAATCACTGCTGGCGACGGATGCCAGGATGCCGGATTGGTATCAGCAGGCGTCGGCAACCCAGCGCCAACATCTCAAAGAACTGATCGACGAGCACTGGCGATCCACACATGCACTGGATGAAGTCCTCGGTGACTTGCAGAGCGATATCGAAGCCTTTGCCAGGCCGCTGCTGGCGACGGCCATCAAGAAACAATTAAAGACGCTCGACGCTCCTGAAGCGCTGACGCTGCAACTTTACATCCCGGACACGATCATTTTCGGCCTGGATACCGGCGCCAGCCGCCTGCGCCGCACTTCGCTGCTCGCGGCGGCCCTGCATAATTTCGAAGAAGCGGAAACGCAACCAGGCCATTTCAGGGAGGGCTCGGGGGTTTTTCAAAAAGATGCTCAAGGCGCTCCGGTCCGCGTTGATGCCATTACGCCGGAGCAATTCGCGGGCATCGCCCGCAAGCTGGACATCGGTGCGCACTACCAGAGCCATATCAACGAGATGTTACAGCCGCAGGACCCGGCCGCCCGCCGCGCATTGCAGGCGCGCTCGATCGCCAGTGAGAAAGCGGCGTTCAGGTTGGCGGCGCTCATCGCCCGTTTGAAAGGTGATGTCAGCGCTGGCGCTTACGATCGCCTCCAGGAAATTGTCGAGGGTAAACGAGACGTGAAATCTTCCGGGCGCCCTTTGCTCAATCATCGATTAACGGTGATGGGTTTCAGACTGAAGGGGATTGTCCTGTTCAGTGCCGTGAGTGAACCCTGCGAGATAAAAACCGCACTGCAAGCCCTGACGCCGCCAACGCTGAAGTTCTGGACCGATTGGTCTCGCCGAATACCTGGGCTGTCGGGAAACATTTACGAGCGGTACAAGTTGCTTCAGAACTTTTTTGCCAATGGCCCGCAAGGTGTTATCGAAGAGGCCCTGCGCAACGAAGATGTCTATAACCAGAGCCGTCTGACCGGCCCCCTCATCGCCTATATCCCCGACGACCCCGAGCAGCCACTGAAAGAATACGCCTCGCTGGCTGAGTTCATGACCACGCTGATCAGCCAGCTTCGCGAATCCGAGTACCAGCAATTCTTCAGCCGTTTCGTTGACCAGAAGGACAAAAGCCGATTTTTCGCTCGCACCAATGAACGCTTGAAGACGATCACCTGGCAGCAACGCAAACCCTTGGACATGGGGCCATGGTGGCGCGAAACCGCAATCGAGAACCCCAATGCCGAGCCCATCACCAACGTCATTAGCGACGACCTGTGGGGCGCTCTTTTTCGTCAGCGGCGGGACAAGGCCATCGCCGACGCGCGCAGAATCGCCGTGCCGACCGGCGATGAAGACGCTACAACCCGGTGGAAGCGCCTTACCAGCATTCTGGACATCGGCTGGACCGTGTTCAATTTTGGCGCGATGTTGGTGCCGGGTCTCGGTGAAGCGGTGCTCGGGATCATGGTCGCGCAAATGCTCGCTGAAGTGGCCGAAGGCATTGAGGACTGGAGCGCGGGAGACAAAGAGCAGGCCTCGGCTTACTTCACGGGTGTACTGCTTAACTTTGCCCAGCTGACATTGATGGCCGCGGGGCATGTGCTGCCGACACGCGTGCTGCCCGTCGAGCCGTCTACCTTCGTCGAGCAATTGAAACCGGTGCAGATCAACGGTGAAGAACGCCTGTGGAACCCGGACCTTGGTGCGTACGAACATCCGGCTGTTCTGCCAGAAAAAGCGCAGGCCGATGACCTTGGCATCTACCGGCATGACGGCCACAATTTGCTGCCCATGGACGGCAAACACTATGCGATCACTCAGGACGCTGAAACCGGTCAGCACCGTCTGCAACACCCGACCCGCCCCGAGGCTTATCAGCCACCGCTGGAGCATAACGGTGCAGGAAGCTGGAAGACCGAGCTGGATGATCCATTGACGTGGGACAAGACGCGTTTGCTGCGCCGACTGGGCACTGGCGCCGAGCAATGGCCTGTCGAAACCCTTGAACAGATTCGCACCGTGGCGGGTGTTTCCGAAGATGCGTTACGCCGCGCCCATGTCGAGCTCGATCCGCCACCGCTGATGCTGAGCGATACGCTCGAACGCTTCAGGCTTTACGCCGAAGCGGGCGAAGTCGGCCAACAGATTTTGGCCAGTCAAGTGCCGGAGCGCTTGCTGGATGACGTCGCCAGGCTCATGACCGACTTACCGCGCTGGCCGCAGACCCGTGCCGTGGAAGTGTTTGATGGCCCGCAGCTGAAGGGACCATCGACGCTCATCGGCAACATTGACGTCGCCAGTGCCGACCGCATCAAGCTGACCCGTTCCGAATTGCGCGCCGGACAATTACCCCAGCGCACGATCGAAACCCTGAGTGAGCGGGAAATCCATGACCTTTTGGGGCAAGCTATTTCCAGTCAAAAAGAACCACGCATCCAGGCCTTGAAGGAAACAATGGCCAGTCAGGCGACGCGCAAACGTAAAAATCTGTTTGAGACCCTGTACAAACAAAACGATCTGGCCGACGGGGCGCAGGTGCAACGGCTGACCAACGAGTACCCCGATTTGCCCAGCGCGGTTGCGGCCCACCTGCTGGAAGAGGCCACCCCGGCCGATCTCCAACACCTGGCGCAGAAACAGACGCTGCCCCTGCGCTTGCGTGAACAGGTCCGCCAGGCCCAACACCGTGTGCGTGTCAGCCGCGCCTACGAAGGGCTTTATCTTGAGGGACTGGAGAACAACGACACGCGACGACTGGAACTGGCCTCGCTGGCAAAATTGCCCGGCTGGTCGAGCGATGTGCGCATCGAAATCCGTGAGTACTCCCACACTGGCAAGCTCCACGCCAGTGTCGGTGCGCAAGATGCGCCCATTCGCAAAGTGCTGATTCTCGAAGAGGACGGCAGTTATCAGGCGCGGGATGACAGGGATCAACACCTGCATGGCTCCGATGATTTTTTTGCTTCGTTGCTGCATGCATTGCCGGATAACGAACGCCAGGCGCTGGGTTACGACATTTTTGAAGGCCCGCGGCTTAGGGCGGACCTGCAACGTTCACCGCTGGACGTCGAGGCATTCGACTCGGTGCTCAATGAGCATCCGCTGCGTAAACCCGCCTATGATGCCGAAACCATGCGCCTGCGCGGCGGCATGCGCGGCTATCGACAGGTCGTTGATCAGCCCGCGCTGCAGCGTCGGCTTCGCTCGCTCTACCCCGAACTGACTGTTGAACAATTCAGTTCGATGCTCGAAGAGTTCGGCAGTGAGGCGCGCATCAGTGCCTTGGAAGCCGAATTCAACGAGCTGAACAAAACGCTTCAGGGCTGGATGAATTCGCCCACCACACACCATCGTTTTAGCCCCTTGGGCGTCGCAGAGTGGAACTCCCGAAACAACCTCTGTACGGCGCTCAGGCAATGTTGGCAAAGGACGGGGCCGTCAGGCATCGAAGCCCCAGGCATCATCGGTGCACAGCATCTTGATTTGAATGGCATTTCCATGGGCAGGCACCTAGCGACTTTCCCAGGGTTGGCCGCCAATTTTGATCACGTCACCAGCCTGAGCATGCGTCAAGTCAACGTTCTCGGTAGCCAAGGCGCGTTTCTGGAAAAATTTCGCGGGCTTCGCTCGCTCGACCTGGGTGACAACTTGTTGAACCGGGTACCGCCGGTCATCGGTGATTTGCGTCATCTGACCCACCTGGCGCTGGAGAACAATCGAATCGTGCTGACCCAACAAGCGGTTACGCGTCTGAGAGGTTTGACTGGATTGGAGGTGCTGCACCTGTCGGGAAATCCTTTGTGGCTGGTACCTGACATCAGCCAGATGCCAAGACTGGCCGTTCTCAATCTTGAGTCAACCGGGATTGACCAGTGGCCGGTCGGCCTGTTTGGCCAATCCCGCCCGCGGCATATTTATCTGAATCTCAGGTTCAATCCATTGGCGGAAATTCCGGATGTTGCACCGGGCTCGTTCCGCGCCGAACTGCTGGTGCGGACCCTCGTCAGCCGAGACCCTGAGTGGATGCCGTCGAGCATTCTGGAAAAATTGAAATTCTATGCGGAATCTCTCGGCATGGACCCTGACCGTCCTTACCCGCCCCGAGGTTTGCTGGACAGTCTGAAGTGGGCGCAAGGCATGCCGGAATCATTGTTCAAGGAACGGTTGATCATCTGGGACGAGATCGAAGATCAGATCGGCTCGGAAAAGTTTTTTGATGTCGTACGCCGGCTGACAGAATCGGCTGACTTCAATGCCTCGGGAACGACTTATCGCAGCGAACTGACGGCCAAGCTGTGGCGAATGCTTGAGGCCATGTACGAAGATGCCGCGTTACGCGAAACGGCATTCTCCGAATCCATCGTGGTGACCGAGTGTTCCGACGGTGCAAGCCAGTTGTTCAATGCACTGGGCGTCAAGGTTCTGATCAAGGAAGCCTACGCGCTGCAACAGCCAGACCTTATCGAAGCTGAACTGGTGCGGTTGGCCAGGGGAAAATCCCGACTGGATGAAATCGGTGCGATTGTGCGCCGGCGTATTGCCGAGCGTGTCGCGAAGGGAGAGCAATTCAGGCGGGTCAATGCCCAGGGCAATGTCACCGGCACGATCGACGAAGTGGAAGTGCAACTCGCCTTCATGACGGACCTGGCGGAAAGCCTGGATCTGCCGTGGCAATCACGTGGCATGTTGTTCAGGCCCATCAGTGGCGTTTCACCCGAAATGATCGAGGCGGCCCGTCTGCACGTGTTGGCCCAGGAGCAGGGTGACCTGCTTGTGGAAGGCATCCTTGATCAACCCATCTGGGATAAATACCTGGACGAAACCTATCGGGCTGATATCGACAAGATAAAGCTCGAACAGGGCGAAGATGAGATGGTCGCCTTCAATGCGATCAAGGACCTGAAAAAAACGGTCACCAGCCAAGCCATCGAGCGTGCTCAGCTGCTCAGAACGTGGATACCGTTCACCGTAGAATCCGGTAGTTGATGAGTGATCTTCTGTGCCCCGAATGCGGCGCCGCATTCGGGGCTTGTTTGATCAGCGGCCGTCAGAACAGGAAATAACGCTGTGCCATGGGCAAAGTGTCGGCCGGCTCGCACCACAGCAAAATCCCATCGGCTTTGACCTGATAGGTTTGCGGGTCGACGTCGATCGCCGGCAGGTAATCGTTGTGGATCAGGTCGGTTTTCTGCACGTCGCGGCAGCCTTTGACCACGGCGATTTCCTTCTTCAGGCCCAACGCTTCGGGCAAACCGGCGTCCTGTGCTGCCTGGCTGATGAAGGTCAGGCTGGTGGCGTGTAACGAGCCGCCGTAACTGGCGAACATCGGGCGGTAGTGCACCGGTTGCGGTGTCGGGATCGAAGCGTTGGCGTCGCCCATCAGGCTGGCCGCAATGGCACCGCCCTTGAGAATCAGCGTCGGTTTTACCCCGAAAAACGCCGGGCGCCACAGCACCAGATCGGCCCATTTACCCACTTCCACCGAGCCCACTTCATGGCTGATGCCGTGGGTGATCGCCGGGTTGATGGTGTATTTGGCGATGTAGCGTTTGGCGCGGAAGTTGTCGTTGCCTTCGCCATCCAGTGGCAGCGGGCCGCGCTGCTTTTTCATCTTGTCGGCGGTCTGCCAGGTGCGCGTGATGACTTCACCGACGCGGCCCATGGCCTGGCTGTCGGAGCTGATCATCGAGAAGGCGCCGAGGTCGTGAAGGATGTCTTCGGCGGCGATGGTCTCGCGGCGAATACGGCTTTCGGCGAAGGCCACATCTTCGGCAATGCTCGGGTCCAGGTGGTGGCAGACCATCAGCATGTCGAGGTGTTCGTCGATGGTGTTACGGGTGAACGGCCGGGTCGGATTGGTCGAACTCGGCAGCACGTTGGTCAAACCGCAGGCCTTGATGATGTCCGGGGCATGGCCGCCACCGGCGCCTTCGGTGTGGTAGGTGTGGATGGTGCGGCCCTTGAAGGCGGCGAGGGTGGTTTCGACGAAGCCCGATTCGTTAAGGGTGTCGGTATGGATCGCCACCTGCACATCGTACTGATCGGCCACGTTCAGGCAGTTGTCGATGCTCGCCGGGGTGGTGCCCCAGTCTTCGTGGAGCTTGAGGCCGATGGCGCCGGCCTTGACCTGTTCGATCAACGGCTCCGGCAGGCTGGCGTTGCCCTTGCCGGTGAAGCCGATGTTCATCGGGAAGGCATCGGCGGCCTGAAGCATGCGCGCCAGGTGCCATGGCCCGGAGGTACACGTAGTGGCGTTGGTGCCGGTGGCCGGGCCGGTGCCGCCGCCGATCATGGTGGTGACGCCGCTCATCAGCGCTTCTTCGATCTGCTGCGGGCAGATGAAGTGGATATGGGTGTCGATGCCGCCGGCGGTGAGGATCATGCCCTCACCGGCGATCACTTCGGTGCTGGCGCCGACCGCGATGGTGACGTTGGGCTGGATATCCGGGTTGCCGGCCTTGCCAATGGCCGCGATGCGCCCGTTCTTGAGGCCGACATCGGCCTTGACGATGCCCCAGTGGTCGATGATCAATGCGTTGGTGATCAGGGTGTCGACCACTTCCGCGGCCAGTAACTGGCTCTGGCCCTGGCCGTCGCGAATGACTTTGCCGCCGCCGAACTTCACTTCTTCGCCGTAGGTGGTGAAGTCCTGTTCCACTTCGATCCACAACTCGGTGTCGGCCAGACGGACCTTGTCACCGACGGTGGGGCCGAACATGTCGGCGTAGGCCTGACGGGAAATCTTCATTCGTTCGCCTTGAGATTCAATTGAATTTGAAATCGTTCGCTGCGCTCACTTTCGCGAGCAGGCTCGCTCCCACAGTTGATCGCATTCCCCTGTGGGAGCGAGCCTGCTCGCGAAGGGGCCGGTGCAGACGCCGGAATATTTAGAGATCACCCATGATCCGCCCGGCAAACCCGAACACCCGGCGATGCCCGGCCAGGTCCACCAGCTCGACCTCGCGGCTCTGTCCCGGTTCGAAGCGCACGGCGGTGCCGGCGGGGATGTTCAGGCGCATGCCGCGGCTGGCGGCGCGGTCGAACGTCAGGGCGTCGTTGGTTTCGAAGAAGTGATAATGCGAGCCGACCTGGATCGGCCGGTCACCGCTGTTGGCCACCTTCAGGCTGAGGGTGCGGCGGCCGACGTTGAGTTCGATGTCGCCGGGCTGGATCTGGTATTCACCGGGAATCATCAATGGGCTCCCTGGAGAATCTTGTAGTAAAGGGCAGTCGGTTTGTAGCGACCGTTGGGGTCGCAGGCGTAGTCGGGGATTTCGCCGGCGCGGGTGTAGCCCATCGCCTTGTAGAAGTCTTCGGCGGGGGAGCCGGCCTCGGTGTCGAGGTAGAGCATGCCGCGTTTGTGCTGGCGGGCCGCGAGCTCAAGGGCACTCATCAACTGTTGGCCCAGGCCCCGACGACGGGCATGTTCGCGCACCAGCAGTTTCTGCACTTCGGCGCGGTTCAGCCCATTGGCTTTCTGGCACAACGTCAATTGCACGCTGGCCTGTACCTGTTCGTCCTTGACCACCACCCAGAGCAGCACGTTGCCTTTGTTCAGGTTCTCCTGGACATCATCGAAATAGTCTCGGGCCTGGGTCGCATCCAGATCCGCCATGAACCCGACACTCGCGCCATAGCCGACGGCGTCGAGGAGCAAATCAATCAAACCCTGACGATAGTGCGCAAAGCTTTCAACATTGACGCGGCGCAGTTGGGCGGCGTTCATGGGTATCACTCCTTGTGGGGACCGGGCGGCATTGCGCCCGGGTCGAGAATCAGTTGCATGAAGGTCAGGTCCAGCCAGCGGCCGAACTTGGTACCCACCTGCGGCATTTGACCGGTGACGACGAAACCGGCCCGGTCGTGCAGCCGAATCGAGGCGCCGTTACCGCTTTCGATGGCGGCGACCATCACGTGTTTGTTGCAGCCTTTGGCGCGTTCGATCAGCGCTTCCATCAGTTGCGGCCCGAGGCCATTGCCCCGCTGGTCGTTGCGCACGTACACCGAGTGCTCGACCGTGTGGCGGAACCCATCGAACGGGCGCCAGTCACCGAATGAAGCGTAGCCGAGTACGCTGTTATCGCCGTCGACGATCACCAGGATCGGATAACCCTGATCTTGTCGGGCGCTGAACCAGGCCTGGCGGTTGCCCAGGTCTACGGCCTGTTCGTTCCAGATCGCCATGGTGCTCCGTACGGCGTCGTTGTAGATGTCGCGGATCGCTGGCAGGTCGGCGAGCAACGCATCGCGGATGTGGTAAGTCATGGCGCGGCCTCAGGCGATCGGTTGGTGAACGGTGACCAGTTTGGTGCCGTCGGGAAACGTCGCTTCGACCTGGATCTCCGGGATCATTTCCGGGATGCCTTGCATCACTTGTTCGCGGCTGAGCAGGGTGGTGCCGTAATGCATCAGCTCGGCCACGGTCTGGCCGTCACGCGCGCCTTCGAGCAGCGCCGCGCAAATGTAGGCCATGGCCTCCGGGTAATTGAGCTTCACGCCGCGAGCCAAACGCCGCTCGGCCACGAGGCCGGCGGTGAAGATCAGCAGCTTGTCTTTTTCGCGTGGGGTCAGGTCCATCGTTTGGAATCCATAATCGGCAGTTAAAAAGTTCACTCACCCTGTAGGAGCGAGGCTTGCCCGCGAAGGGAGCGCCTCGGTTTAACGGGAAGACCGCGTTATCGTTCTTCGCGGGCAAGCCTCGCTCCTACAGGAAACTGTGTTCAGGTGCTCCATATTCTTGGTGGGACGGCTTCTCGCCCCAGCAACGCCGGGCGCAATAACCGCCACAAATCAATCAGCCAACCACGTGCCAACAACGCCTCACTGGCCAGGCATCGGGCGACCAACAGTCCCGGCAATTGCGTCAGATCTCCGCGCACGTCATTGGGCAGCGAGCGGCACTTCTCCAGCAATTCGCTATCAATTTCACCCGTCACCAGTAACGTCGCAAACACCGGTTGGCCATCCAGCCCTATCGGCGAATCCAGCAAACCATCATTCCCGACAATGCGCTGGCGTTCGTGCCAGAGCAACTGGCCGTCGCGGCGGATATCCAGGTGCGCCTGAAAGTGCCCGAGATCGAAGCGCTCGCCGCTGGCAGGGCGACCCAGCGCCACCACGTCCCAGTAGAACAGCCGGGCATCGCCCTCAAGGTCGATACTGGTGCTGAGTTCTGCCTGAGCGTCGCTGAAGATAATCGTCTCTTGCGGCAGCCACTCCAACGTAGCACCGGCGGCCACGTGCAGGTCGAGTTTCTGATAAGCCGGCCCGGCCGCGCGATACCACTTGGCGGCGCCGGGGCTGGTGATTTGTGCCCAGGCGTGCGTGCCGACGCTGGCCGAGATGTCCAGCCGATCACCACCGGCGATCCCGCCCGGCGGGTGAACGATGATGTGCTGACACACCTCGGGGCCTTCAGCGTACAAATGCTTCTGCACCCGCAGCGGGCCTTTGTGGCGACGCTGCACCGGGCGTGTGCTGTCGCCGAAACGGGCGTAGCCGAGTTCCAACTCGGCATGCCAGCTGGGGGTGAACAGCGTGATGGGGGCAGGTAAATTCATGATTTCTGATTATCGTCAGGAAGGCTCAGGTTAGATCGTAACCAGTCCACGGACACCCTCGGCTCCCATATTTTCACCGCGACCCTGCTGCACGATCTCGCCCCGGGACATCACCAGGTACTGATCGGCCAGTTCGGCGGCGAAATCGTAGAACTGCTCCACCAGCAAAATCGCCATGTCGCCGCGCGCTGCAAGCTGCTTGATCACCGCGTCGATTTCCTTGATCACCGACGGCTGAATGCCTTCGGTGGGCTCGTCGAGAATCAGCAACCGTGGACGGCTGGCCAGTGCTCTGCCGATCGCCAGCTGCTGTTGCTGACCACCGGACAAGTCGCCGCCGCGCCGTTGCTTCATTTGCAGCAGCACCGGGAACAGCTCGTAGATGAACGCCGGAACTTCCTTCGCTTCAGCGCCCGGAAACCGTGAGAGCCCCATCAGCAGGTTTTCTTCCGCGGTCAGCCGACCAAAGATTTCCCGGCCCTGAGGCACGTAAGCGATGCCGGCATGCACCCGTTGGTGCGGCTTGAACGTGGTGATCGGTTTGCCCTCCCAGTTCACCGCGCCTTCTTTGGCCGGCAGCAAACCCATCAGGCATTTGAGCAGGGTGGTCTTGCCCACGCCATTGCGCCCGAGCAGGCAGGTGACTTCGCCGACCTTCACCTCAAACGTCAGGCCCCGCAGGATGTGGCTACCGCCGTAGTACTGGTGCAGCTTGTCGACTTGCAGCATGTTCAAAATTCCTTCTGTGTGACACGGTCCCACTTTCGACACGCCTCTGCCCTTGTAGGAGCGAGGCTTGCCCGCGAAGAACGATGACGCGGTCTCGCAGGTGAACGGAGGCGTCCCTTTCGCGGGCAAGCCTCGCTCCTACAGAAGCGCGAAAATCATCGGCCGAGGTAAACCTCGATAACCCGCTCATTGTCCTGCACCTGTTCCAGCGACCCCTCGGCCAGCACGCTGCCTTGGTGCAACACGGTGACGTGGTCGGCGATCGAGCCGACGAAACCCATGTCGTGTTCCACCACCATCAGCGAATGCTTGCCCGCCAGGCTCTTGAACAACTCGGCAGTGAATTCGGTTTCGGCGTCGGTCATGCCGGCCACCGGTTCGTCGAGTAGCAACAGTTGCGGGTCTTGCATCAGCAGCATGCCGATTTCCAGAAACTGTTTCTGACCGTGGGACAACAACCCCGCCGGGCGGTTGACCGAGGCGGTCAGGCGGATGGTTTCCAGCACTTCGCTGATGCGATCTTTCTGCTCGCCACTGAGACGAGCCTGTAGGCTGGCCCATACCGACTTGTCAGTCTTCTGCGCCAGCTCCAGGTTTTCGAACACGCTCAGGGCTTCGAACACCGTCGGCTTCTGGAATTTGCGACCGATGCCGGCCTGAGCGATCTGCACTTCACTCATCTGAGTCAGATCGAGGGTTTCACCGAACCAGGCCTTGCCGTGACTGGGGCGAGTCTTGCCGGTAATCACGTCCATCAGCGTGGTCTTGCCCGCGCCGTTGGGGCCGATGATGCAGCGCAATTCGCCGACGCCGATGTACAGGTTCAGATCGTTCAGCGCCTTGAAACCATCGAAGCTGACGCTGATGTCTTCGAGGGTCAGGAGGGTGCCGTGTCGGGTGTTCAGGCCTTTGCCGGCGCTCTGGCCGAGGCCGATGGCGTCGCGGCTGGTGCCGGCGTCCCTGTTGGGCTCCGCTGGAAAAAAGGCCGGTTCGAGCATGAATTCAGCCGTTGCAGTGGTTCTCATTTTACAAGCCTCATTGTTCACCCCTTTTCTTCAGCAACCCGATCACACCTTTGGGCAGGTACAACGTCACGACGATGAACAGCGCACCGAGGAAAAACAGCCAGTACTCCGGAAACGCCACGGTGAACCAACTCTTCATCCCGTTGACCACACCAGCGCCGAGCAGCGGACCGATCAGCGTGCCGCGACCACCCAGCGCCACCCAGACCGCCGCTTCGATGGAGTTGGTCGGCGACATTTCGCTCGGGTTGATGATCCCGACTTGCGGCACATACAGCGCGCCGGCCAAGCCGCACAACACCGCGCTCAACACCCAGACAAACAACTTGAAGCCGCGTGGATCGTAGCCGCAAAACATCAAGCGATTTTCCGCATCTCGCAATGCAGTCAATACCCGGCCGAACTTGCTCTGCGCCAGCCGCCAGCCAATAAACAGACTTGCCACCAGCAATACCACCGTGGCGAAAAACAGCACCGCGCGAGTCCCCGGTTCCGTAATGCCAAACCCGAGAATGGTGCGGAAGTTGGTGAAGCCGTTGTTGCCGCCAAACCCGGTTTCGTTGCGGAAAAACAGGAGCATTCCGGCGAAGGTCAGGGCTTGGGTCATGATCGAGAAATACACGCCCTTGATCCGCGAACGGAAGGCGAAGAAACCGAACACCAGCGCCAGTAATCCCGGCGCCAACACCACCAGACACATGGCCCAGAGGAAGCTGCTGGTACCGGTCCAGTACCACGGCAATTCGGTCCACGACAGGAACGTCATGAACGCCGGCAAGCCGTCCCCCGAAGCCTGGCGCATCAGGTACATGCCCATCGCATAACCGCCGAGGGCGAAGAACAGGCCGTGGCCCAGTGACAGCAAACCGGCGTAACCCCAGACCAGATCGAGGGCCAGGGCGACGATGGCGTAGCAAAGGATTTTGCCCATCAGGGTCAATGTATAAGCGGAGACATGCAGTGCGCTGCCGGCAGGCAACAACGACAACAAGGGCAACGCCAGCAGCAAAACGAGGATCACCGCACCGACGGCGATCGTGACCTTGGGGCCGGCCTTTTGTGTGGCCGTGAGCATCAGAGGCTGGTTCATCAGTCGATCACCCGTCCTTTCAGTGCGAAGAGGCCTTGCGGACGTTTCTGGATGAACAGAATGATCAGCGCGAGGATCAGGATTTTGCCCAGCACCGCACCGATCTGCGGCTCGAGAATCTTGTTGGCGATGCCCAGACCGAAGGCGGCCAATACGCTACCGGCCAATTGACCGACACCGCCGAGCACCACCACCAGGAACGAGTCGATGATGTAGCTCTGGCCGAGGTCCGGGCCGACGTTGCCGATCTGGCTGAGGGCTACACCGCCGAGGCCAGCAATGCCGGAGCCGAGGCCAAAGGCGAGCATGTCGACGCGCCCGGTCGGTACGCCGCAGCAAGCGGCCATGTTGCGGTTCTGGGTGACGGCGCGCACGTTCAGGCCCAGGCGAGTCTTGTTCAGCAGCAGCCAGGTCAGCACCACCACAAACAAGGCGAACGCGATGATCACGATGCGGTTGTACGGCAGCACCAAATTCGGCAGCACCTGAATCCCGCCCGAGAGCCAGGCCGGGTTGGCCACTTCAACGTTCTGCGCGCCGAACAACAGGCGCACCAACTGAATCAGCATCAGGCTGATGCCCCACGTCGCCAGCAGGGTTTCCAATGGGCGGCCGTAGAGATGACGAATTACCGTGCGCTCCAGCGCCATACCGATCCCGGCGGTGACGAAAAACGCTACCGGCAAAGCAATCAGCGGGTAGAACTCGATGGCTTGCGGGGCGAAGCGCTGGAACATCAACTGCACCACATACGTCGAGTAAGCGCCGAGCATCAGCATCTCGCCGTGGGCCATGTTGATCACGCCGAGCAGGCCGAAAGTGATCGCCAGCCCCAACGCCGCCAGCAGTAGAATCGAACCGAGGGACATACCGCTGAAGGCCTGCCCAAGCATCTCGCCGATCAGCAACTTGCGTTTGACCTGGGCCAGGCTGGTTTCGGCGGCGGTGCGCACAGTGGCATCGGCTTCGACGCCGGGTTCAAGCAATCCTTCCAGACGGGTGCGGGCCAGCGGGTCGCCGGTTTCACCGAGCAGACGCACAGCGGCGAGGCGTACGGCCGGGTCAGTGTCGACCAGTTGCAGATTGGCCAACGCCAGGCTCAGGGCGGCGTGAACGGTTTCATCTTTTTCGCCAGCCAGTTGCTGGTCGAGGAATTTCAGTTGAGCGGGTTTGGCGCTTTTCTGCAATTGCTGCGCGGCGGCCACGCGGATTTGTGCGTCGGCGGCGAGTAATTGGTGACTGGCCAGCGTGGTATCGATCAGACCCCGCAAGCGGTTATTCAGGCGCAGGGTTTTCGGCTGGCCATCGATGGTCAACTCGCCTTGTTGCAAGGCGTTGATCAGTTCGATACGGGCCGGATCGGGCTGCGCGGCCCAGGCTTCCAGAAGTTTTGCTTGTTGCACGGGATTAGCTGCGACGAAGTCTTCGGCGTCGCCCGCGTGGGTGGCCATCGGCAGTAACAGCGCGATGGCGAGGATGAGACGGTAAAGGGCGGTGGGCATATGCATGGCCTTGCACAGACTAAATGTGGGAGCGAGCCTGCTCGCGATAGCGGTCTGACATTCACCATCAATGTCGACTGTCGTGGCCTCATCGCGAGCAGGCTCGCTCCCACAGGGATTTGTGTCGGCTTCGGGTCTGGTGCCCGAGGCCGACACCCAGTGGCTTTAGTTGCTCTTCACCGCATAGTCCGGCTTCTTGTCGTTACCCGAGATAAACGGGCTCCACGGCTGGGCGCGGATCGGCCCTTCGGTCTGCCACACCACGTTGAACTGACCGTCGGCCTGAATCTCGCCGATCATCACCGGTTTGTGCAGGTGGTGATTGGTCTTGTCCATGGTCAAGGTGTAGCCGGACGGCGCGGCGAAGGTCTGGCCGGCCAGGGCTTCGCGGACTTTGTCGACGTCGGTGGACTTGGCTTTCTCGGCTGCTTGCGCCCACATATGGATGCCGACGTAAGTGGCTTCCATCGGGTCGTTGGTCACCGCTTTGTCGGCGCCCGGCAGGTTTTTCTTCTTGGCGTAGGCTTTCCAGTCGGCAACGAACTTCTTGTTCTGCGGGTTCTCCACCGACTCAAAGTAGTTCCACGCCGCGAGGTTGCCCACCAGCGGTTTGGTGTCGATGCCGCGCAATTCTTCTTCACCCACGGAGAACGCCACGACCGGAACGTCGGTGGCTTTCAAACCCTGGTTGGCCAGCTCTTTATAGAACGGCACGTTGGAGTCGCCGTTGACGGTGGAGATGACTGCAGTCTTGCCACCGGCGGAGAATTTTTTTATGTTGGCCACGATGGTTTGATAGTCGCTGTGGCCGAACGGGGTGTAGACCTCTTCGATGTCCTTGTCGGCCACACCTTTGGAGTGCAGGAACGAGCGCAGAATCTTGTTGGTGGTACGCGGGTAAACGTAGTCGGTGCCCAGCAGGAAGTAACGCTTGGCGCTGCCGCCTTCTTCGCTCATCAGGTATTCCACCGCCGGAATCGCCTGCTGGTTAGGTGCCGCGCCGGTGTAGAACACGTTCGGCGACATCTCTTCGCCTTCGTACTGCACCGGGTAGAACAGCAAGCCGTTGAGCTCTTCGAACACCGGCAGCACCGATTTACGCGACACCGAGGTCCAGCAACCGAACACCACCGCCACCTTGTCCTGAGTCAGCAGCTGCCGGCCCTTTTCGGCGAACAGCGGCCAGTTCGACGCTGGGTCAACCACCACCGGCTCCAGCATCTTGCCGTTCACGCCGCCCTTGGCGTTGATTTCGTCGATGGTCATCAACGCCATGTCTTTGAGCGAGGTTTCGGAGATCGCCATGGTGCCGGACAACGAATGCAGAATACCGACCTTGATGGTCTCGGCGGCCTGGACCGTCCAGGCCATGCCCATCGCGGCAATGCTTGCCGATAGTGTGAAAGCCTTGATCAAACTGCGACGCTTCATTGTGCGATCTCCATGAACGTTAAAGTTTTTTATGGTTGGCAGATGCGGACGACTGAAGGCTGTTTTGCAAGGGCTGTGCCCGGTCGGGAAAGGGCAAGGAAATGTCGTATTAGAGCGGTTGCGCGGGGTTGGCGGCGCACCATGAAGGACCGCGTTTGGCGCACTGGTGCGAAGAGGTGCGCCACATTGGGGCGCAGGCAGTGCAGGCAACACAGATCAACTGTGGGAGCGGGCTTGCTCGCGAAAGCGGTGTGTCAGTCACGGTGATGTTGAATGTGCTGCCGTCTTCGCGAGCAAGCCCGCTCCCACATTGTTTGCGGTGTGTCTACGCCGGATCGACGTTATCCAGCGCCCGGTTCACCGCCAGCTCCGCCAGCATGATGCTCTGTTGAATCGCCAGTGCCGTGTAGCGCTGCGGGCCGGTCAGGTCGTTGGCGAAATCGCTGGCCAGGACACTTGCTGTGGCCAACGATTCGTAGGCGTGGGCCAGGAGGCTTTCGGTATCCATATTAGGGGCGACGATGAACATGGTGCTGGGGCGGCGGGGTTTTTCGGTGTATTGCACCGGGGGATCGAGGTAGTAGTCGAGGGCGCGTTTTATGGCTTCGCGGTCTTTGAGTAATTCTTCGGTGCGCGAGGCTTCGGCGGTGGGTGTGGTGGTGTTGAAGGGTGGATCGGGAACGATTTTTTTATTCATTAGGGGCACCAAATCAAATGGAGCCACCACTTGTCGTTTCTCACGCGACGAAGGGGTGGCAGCTATGTGCGGAGTGAGAAACCGGTCAGCACCCCAAACCCGGCCGGACCGAAGTCCGCCCGCACACAGCCGCCATAGAACATTGCAGGCAGCGGATAAGCTGGCGGCAATTATGGTGGTACTGATGTTGGATTAACAGTGCTACCGGGTTCTCACGCCCGATCGCTGAGTTGTCAGCGACAGCCCAAGACTAGTGGGCTCGCGTCCGACGAACAACCTGAAAAAGGCGTGGGAAAGTTCCGTGTTTTGACACATCCGTTAAACATTCAAAAGCGGAACGCGGAGCGTCCCTGGCGGCATTCCCACGCGGGAGTGTGGGAATGCCGCCAGGGTATGCAGGATCGCAAATCCCTGTGGGAGCGAGCCTGCTCGCGATAGCGGTTTGTCAGGCGCGGTGATGTTGGATGTGCCGCCGTCATCGCGAGCAGGCTCGCTCCCACAGTTTTGAACGGGGTGTGTCAGCGGCGGCGCATCAGGCCGATGAAGAACAACCCACCAATCGCGGCGGTGGCGACGCCGATGGGCAAGTCTTCCGGGGCGATCAGGGTGCGGGCGGCCACGTCGACCCAGACGAGGAACAGGCTACCCAGCAACACGCACACCGGTAGCAATCGCCGGTGTTCAGCCCCAACCAACCGCCGCGCAATGTGCGGCACCATCAACCCGACAAACCCGATAGACCCACTGATCGACACCAACACCCCAGTCATCAACGACGCAATCAAAAACACCCGCAAGCGCACGGTGCGAGCATTCAGGCCGAGGGTCACAGCAGTCTGCTCACCCGCCATCAACGCATTCAACGGCCGGGCCATCCCCAGCAACAGCACCAACCCAAGCAACACACTCGCCGCCGGCACGGCGAGCAATTCCCAACGCGCCAACCCGAGCCCGCCAAGCATCCAGAACATCACCGCAGAACTGGCGCGGTGATCACCGAGAAACAACAGCAAATTGGCGATCGCCATCATCACGAACGACACTGCGACGCCGCACAACAGCAGCCGATCACTGTCCAGCCGCCCATTGCGATTGGCGATCATCAGCACGATCAACATGCTCAACAGCGCGCCGATAAATGCCGCGATGGGCAAGGTCAGCAACCCGACAATCTCACCAACATGCAGCACTACAATCACCGCGCCAAGGGTGGCGCCGGAGGTCACGCCGAGCAGGTGCGGATCCGCCAGCGGATTGCGCGTCACCGCTTGCAGCACCGCGCCGATCAACGCCAGACCGGCGCCCACCAGTGCACCGAGCAACATGCGCGGCACGCGGATCAGCCAGACGATGTGTTCCTGGCCGGCAGCCCAGTCCGCAACACCGAAACCAAAAATCTTGTGCAGCAATATTCGCCACACCACCTCCACCGGCACCCGCGCCGGGCCGAAGCCCAGCGACACCACACACGACACCAGTAACAGCGAGCCTAGGGCGATCAGCAACAAGGCATAGCGACGATCGATCATTCGCCGTGGAAACCCTTGGCCAGGGTTTCGACCGCCAGCACGTTGTCGATCCCAGGCGTGGCCTGCACGTACGGAATGACGATGAAGCGCTGGTTCTTGATCGCGTCCACCGATTGCAGGGCCTGGTTGTTCAGCAGGAATTGCTCCTTCTGCTCAGCGGTGACTTCACCATAGTCGACGATCACGATCACCTGTGGATTACGCTCGACCACGTTCTCCCAATTCACCCGCGTCCAGCTCGCCTCGATATCGTCGAGAATGTTGCGCCCACCAGCGGCATCGATCAGCGCTTGAGGCATGCCGAGTCGCCCGGAGGTCATGGCCCGATCTTCACCGCTGTCGTAGAGAAATACACGTGGCTTGTCTGCCGGCAGATCTTTGCGGATGTCGGCCACTTGCGCCTGCATCTCGGCGATCACGGCGTTCGCGCGGTCCTGCACGTCAAAGATTTTCCCGAGGTTGCGCAGGTCGCTGTAGGTGTCTTCCAGACTCGCGGGCGGGCGCTGCATGACGAAGGCGCAGGACTCGGTGAGTTCGTAGACGTTGATGCCCAGCGGTTGCAGGGTTTGCGGCGTGAGATCACCGCCGACGCGCATGCCGTAATCCCAACCGGCGAAGAAGAAATCGACGTTGGCGTCGAGCAGGGTTTCCACCGACGGGTACTTGGCCGCCAGCTCCGGCAAGCCATCGAGGATGGTCTGCATCTCGGGCGTTACCGACTTCCAGCCTGTGACGCCGCTATACCCCGCCATCCTTGGTTTGAGGCCGAGGGCGAGCATCATCTGGGTCATGTTGATGTCGTGGCTGACCGCGTGTTTCGGTGCTTGCTGGAAGGTGACTGCGCGGTTGCAGCTCTGGACAGTCAGCGGGTATTTCGTAGCCTCGGCGAAGGCTTGGGCACTGCCCAGCAACAGAACGACGCAAAGCAGGGAACGCAAAGTCATGGTTGGGTTATCCAGGTGATTCGTGGGTAGCCGTGCAAGGGGTGGTCATCGATCAGGGCGTCGACGCCGAACACGTTGTGCAGCAGTTGTGCGGTCAGGACTTCTTTGGGTGGGCCGCTGGCCACGATGCGACCGTGATTGATCACGTACAGCCGATCGCAGAAAGCCGCCGCCAGATTGAGGTCGTGAATACTCGCCAGCGTGCCGATCTGCAAGCGCTTGACCAGTTGCAACAGCTCCAGCTGATAGCGCGGGTCGAGGTGATTGGTCGGTTCATCGAGGATCAGCAATTGCGGTTGTTGAGCCAGCGCGCGGGCGAGGATCACACGCTGTTTTTCACCACCGGAAAGGGTGGCGAAGGCGTGGCCTTCGAAGCCCTTGAGGCCGACCGATTCGAGGGCGTGGGTCGCGAGGTTTCGGTCCTCGATAGTGTCGCCATCAAACAGGCCTTTGTGCGGCGTGCGGCCCATGGCGACCACTTCCTCGACGGTCAGGCCGAAGGTGTCGGGGAATTCCTGCAACACCACGGCGATGCGTTGCGCGCACCAGCGTGAGGACTGCTTCCATACGTTGTAATGGTCGAGTTTGACCTCACCGCTTTCCGGTTTGCTGAAGCGATAGGCACAACGCAACAGGCTGGTTTTGCCGCTGCCGTTGGGGCCGATCAACCCGACGAACTCACCGGCGGCCACGTGCAGCGATGCGTCACGCAGCTGGAACTGGTGATGACAGTGGCCGTGGCCCTGGGGTGTCCAGGCGAGGTTCGTGAGGTTCAGCGAGGTCATGCAGTTCTCTTGGGATTTTTTGTGTGGCTGATGACGCCTTCGCGGGCAAGCCTCGCTCCTACAGGTTTTGTGTCGTACGCAGTATTTGTGATCGACACAAACCTTGTGTGTCGTACGCAATATTTGTGATCGACATAAACCTTGTAGGAGCGAGGCTTGCCCGCGAAGAGGCCCTATGCTTCAGAGATAATCGCCAGAAGTCTATAGATCCCTCTAAAACGCGCATCTCACCTGCTTCATGATGAAGGTGAGGTGGATTCAGTTTGCCGGCTCAAGCGTGACAGCAGCACCCGATCCAATACCCACACGACAATCAACGAAGCCCCCACCAACGGAAACATCACCGCCAGCCCAAGCATGATAACCATCGCGGTTTTCCATTTCGGCAGGTCGTGACGCAACGGTGGTACGCCGAACTTGCCCTGTGGCCGGCGCTTCCACCAGATCACCACACCACTGATGGCGCTGAGCAAAATCATCAGGCAGATCAGCAGCACAATGATCTGATTGAACGGGCCGAACATCTTGCCTTCGTGCAGCATCACGCCGACTTCGGTGGCCCGGGCGACGTTACTGTAATGCTGCCAGCGCACGTCGGCGAGGACGTCGCCGGTGTACTGGTCGACGTGCAGGGTGGCGTCGTTGCGCGGGTCGTCGGCGAACACCGCGATGGTGAACACGCCGGTGGCCGTGGTGGGGAAGGTGATGCTGTAGCCGGGCTCGACCTTGCGTTGCACGGCGATGTTTTGCACGTCTTGCAGGCTGATGGTCGGCGCCGCCGGACCGGCTTGCGTGCTGGCGTGAGCCATGTGTTCTGCGTGATCGCCGGACATCGGCATCGGCGTGTTTTCCATGGCCCATGGCACGGTCTGGCGCGTGACGCTGTTGAGGCTGCGGGCCTCGACGTCGGACTTCGGCACGTCATTCCACATGGCTACCGGGAAACGGTTCCAGAGGTCGGCGTATTGCTTGCCCCAGAAACCGGTCCAGGTCATGCCGCTGAGCAGCATCACCAGCAGCAATGCCGCGCCCCAGAACCCGGTCACCGCGTGCAGGTCACGCCAGAGCACTCGGCCACGACTGTTCAAGCGTGGCCAGAGAATCCCGGCGGACTGGCCACGCGGCCACCACAAAAATACCCCGGAAACCACCAGCACGACGCCCCAGCCGGCGGCCAGTTCCACCAGTCGATCACCGACGGTGCCGATCATCAACTCGCCGTGAATCGAGCGCGCGACTGCTTGCAGATTCTTCTTCGCGTCTTGCTCGCCAAGGATGTCGCCGTGGTACGGATCGATGAACACGTTCAGTTCATGACCTTCGTTGATCACCACAAATTGCGCACTGCGTTCGGCGTTGACTGGCGGAAGGTACTGTTTGATCTGACCTTGTGGGTACGCCTCTTTCACCCGTTTGAGCAGGTCGTCGGCGGAGACTTTGTGATGAGCGGCGGGGACGTTCAGCAGGCTGCCGTACATCAACGGATCGAGTTGCGGTTTGAACAGGTAGATGATGCCGGTCAGGGCCAGCATCACCATGAATGGCGCTACGAACAGGCCGGCATAGAAATGCCAGCGCCAGGCCAGGTTGTAGAAATTCGGTTTGGGTTGTTTCATTTTGTGTGCTCCGCCAGGCGTAGGTTTTTGTTGTTTAGTACGGTTGCTGCGCAACCGATCGCGAGCAGGCTCGCTCCCACAGGTTCAACACTGTTCATGTGGGAGCGAGCCTGCTCGCGATGCTTTTAGAAACTCATATCCACCTTGGTCCAGAGCGTGCGCCCCGGTTCGTTGATGGCTTGCGGATCATTGGCCGGGAAGCCGAAACCGGCGTTGCCCGCCAGGTTCAAGTGTTCGGCATAAGCCTTGCCGAACACATTGTCGACGCCGCTGCTGACCTTCCAGTGCTTGTTGATCCGGTACGCGCCGTTGAGCGAGAACACGCCGAACCCAGAGCTCGTGTCGAAGTCTTTGCCGACCACGTTGCCCTTGTTCTGGTCGATGCGGTTTTGCGCCGCCACCACGCGCCACAAGGCGCCGGCGCTCCAGTTGTCTTCGCTGTAGGTCAGGCCGAAACGTGCATCCAGCGGTGGCATCTGCGGCAGGGCGCTGCCGTCGCTGCTGTTCTTGCCCCAGGCGTAGGCCAGGGACGCGTCGGCTTTCCAGTTGGCAGTCAGCTTGTAGGCCGCACCGAGTTCGCCGCCCATGATTCGCGCGTCGATGTTCTCGGCTTGCGAGGTCATGCCCATCATCCCCTGCGTGTAGTTGAACAGGATGTAGTCACGCACCTGCCCGACGTAACCCGAGGCCCAGGCTTCGAGGTCTTCGGTCTTGTATTGCAGGCCGAAGTCGAGCTGGGTGGTTTTCTCCGGTTTGATCGAGTCGAAGGCATTCACCGAACCGGCGGGGCCGGACTTGGGCGAAAACAGCTCCCAGTAATCCGGGAAACGTTGGGAGTGACCGAGGCCCGCATACAGCGTGGTGGGGCTGTCGGCCAGGTCATGCTCGTAACGGACGAAACCGCTGGGCAAGGTATCGGCGCGGGTGTCGTCGGCCGTCGGGTTCGGGCGGGCCATCATCCCGGAGCCGAGGGTCTGCCGATAATCTTTGGCCGACGCGCGATCCAGTCGTGCACCGGTGATCAACCGATCACGGTCGGCGGCGTACCAGGTCAGTTCGCTGAACACGCCGTAGTTATGGAAGTCGGCGTCCTTGTTGCGCGGCACATCCTTGTAGGCGTCGACGCCCATCGCGCTGCGTTGGCGATGTTCGTTGGTTTGCGCATCCAGGCCGCTGATCAGTTGCACATCGGCCCAGCGCCAGGTGGCTTTGATCCGCGCGCCGAGGGTTCGACGATCGACGTTGGAGGCCATGGGGCCGGCCATCATCCCGGTGCCGGACGGTGTGCGCAGGGTGTAGTTGTCCATCACGTGGTCGGCGTAGTTGTAGTAGACCTGTGCCTCGACCTTATCCAGTACCTCACCGATGTTCGACTGCTCGAAGCGCAGGCCCAGGCTTTCGCGCAAGAATTGCGAGCCGTCCATGCCACGCCCGGCGTAACGGGCTTCGCCATCGCCTTTGCCGGCGGTCAGTTCCAGCAGCGTGTCGGCGCTCGGGGTCCAGCCGACAGCGACGTCACCGTTCCACTTGTCATAGCGCGAGGGCACGGTGTCGTTGTTGCCGTCCTTGTAATCGTCGGAATGCGCGGTGTTGCCAATCACTCGCACGTAACCCAGCGGCCCACCGGCAGCGGCGTCCACTACTTTGTCGAAACGGCCGTTGGAACCGGCCAGCACACTGGCGTTTACCCGGGTGCCGAGTTCGCCGAAGCTTTCCGGCTCACGGTCGAACAGGACGGTGCCGGCCGATGCTCCGGGGCCCCAAAGCACGGTTTGCGGGCCTTTGATGACGGTGAGTTTGTCGTAGGTTTCCGGTGAAATGTACGAGGTCGGCGCGTCCATGCGGCCAGGACAGGCGCCGAGCATCATGCTGCCGTTGGTGAGGATATTCAGTCGCGAGCCGAACATGCCGCGCAGCACCGGATCGCCATTGGTGCCGCCGTTGCGCACCAGCGCGAAGCCGGGGATGGTCTTCAGATAATCGCCACCGTCGCTGGCCGGCACCGGTTGGCGCGGGTCCTTGGGGTTGGTGACGATGGTCAGCGGCGAACTCGGCGCAATGGCGGTGATCACCGTCGGGCTCAGTTCTTCGGTGTGGTCGGCGTGTTCATCGGCCAGCACCATTGGTGTCAGCAGCAAGCCGCAAAGAACGGCGGTGGCCCGCCTGAAACGAACGCGAGATTCGTTCAGGGCAAAAGAAGCCTGGGCAGCGCCCAAACGTGTGTCAGCAGAAAACCTGGACATGACAATTTCCATCGAACAGTCGTAAACGACACGGCCGGCAGCCGACACAATCCTGTGGGAGCGGGCTTGCTCGCGAAAGCGGTGTGCCAGACGACATTAATGTTGACTGACACTCCCTCTTCGCGCGCAAGCCCGCTCCCACAGGTTGCTTGGCTGTCTTGCGGACCGTGTGAAATCGGAGGCGGGTATTTACGCGACGATGGGCGGGGCGCGGGTGCGGGCGCCGGGGAAGAAGGTTTGCCGGGCGTGGCCCAGGCGGGTGGAGGGAGTGCTGAAAGTGGTTATCTGGGGACTGTCGAAAGCGACGAAGGACTGACCGCCAGTGAGCGCCGGGCAATTGAACAGCAGGCTGCAATAACCGCATTTTTCCCACAGCGCGTGATGGTCGGCTTTCGGTGGACAGTGCTCGGTGGCGGGTTGCGCGCCATGCTCCATGGCCGGCATGTCCATCGACATGGTCATGCTCATGGACATCGAGGCGCGTTGATCCATCGGCATCGACTGAGAAATCAGCGGACCGATAAAGATCATCAGCATGGCGAACAGGCTGATCCAGCTGCCGCGCGTCATTGACTGACGGCGGTGCACGGGCAACCTGACGCTAAGCGGGCGCATGGGCGATTCCAGCTTGGACGATTACTGGGCGTGCATGTGCTCTTGCATGGTTTCAGGCGCTTTTTTCTGCACCGCGACATCGACCGTCACATCACCAGCCTTCTCGAAATGCATCGTCAGCGGGAAGCGCTTGCCGTCGCTCAACAGGCTGCGGTCTTTCAATTCCAGCAGCATCACGTGGTACGCCATCGGTGCGAACGTGACTTCGCCGCCAGTCGGAATCTCGACGCTGGGCACTTGCTGCATTTTCATCAAATCGTTTTGCATCACGTGCTCGTGCAGCTGGGCAACGCCTGCGATCGGCGAGTCGACGCTCAGCAGTCGGTCGGCGGTTTTGCCGTTGTTGTGAATCACGAAATACGCGGCGACTGTAGGCGCGTTAGGCGGCAACTCTTGAGACCACGGATGGGCGATCTCAAGCTCTCCAGCCTTGTATTCGTGAGCATTGGCAAAACAGGCAGGCAGCAGCAATACAGCCAGAACGATGAGTTTGTTCAACATGGCAGTTCTCCAGAACGATTCAAAACGCAGGTCAATTGCGAGAAGGAATCACACCAGAGGGGACGCGCGGGGGTTGAGACTCGGCCATTGCTGGCGCGGTGTAGGGGTGTCGAGCGTGGCGGGCGGCAGGCTTCGATTGGCCTCGAAACGCGCAAAATACAACTGCGGCGCATGCCCCGGCAACGCCACCAGCGGCGCGGAACCCGAGCAACACCAGCAATGCTGCATGTTGGAATGATCGTCGCTCTGCGGGGCTTTCTGCTCAATGTCGCCCAAGGAAATCGCCACCAGCTTGGTGCCGTTGGAAGAGCAGAAGCTGCCCCACAACAATTGCTCTGCAGGCGATTTCGCCGTCTGCGCCATCGCTCCAGACATCGGCATGGCGAGCATGTTGAACAGCACTGCAAAGCAGGCGATCCAGGCAAATGCGAGCCGTTGTCGGGACATGAGGGCAGATCCGGTTGAGTGAGCAATCAGTCGCGGCTATTTAGCCTGATCAGGGGCGATAAGTAAAAAGGCCGCGTGCGGTGTGGTGTCGCAGCGTACTCAGAGAGCGACGGCATGCAAGCGCAGGCCTAAGGCTTTCATCACTTTCATGATAGTCGCGAATTCCGGATTGCCAGTGCTGCCTAACGCTTTGTACAGACTCTCGCGACCCAGGCCTGCATCGCGGGCGACTTGTGTCATGCCTTGTGCTCGGGCGATGTCGTTGAGCGCAGCGCGTATGAGGACACCATCGCCTGCATCTTCGTCAAAGCAAGCATCCAGGAAAGCAGCCATTTCTTCTGGTGTCTTGAGAAACTCGGCAGCGTCGAAGCGGGTGAATTGTTCGGTCATGACTTACTCCTCATTACCGATGTTTTGCGCCATTTGAATGGCACGTTTGATATCTCGTTTTTGAGTCGACTTGTCACCGCCCACCAGGAGTAGATAAACCACTTCACCTCTACGGGTGAAGTACATCCTGTAGCCGGGACCGTAATGCACGCGCATTTCGTAAACCGCCGTCCCTACGGGCTCGCAATCACCAAAGTTTCCATATTCTGCCGATAAGATCCTGGCAATAATGCGGGCCTTTCCGATGGTGTCTTTCAATGAGTCGAGCCAATCGGCGAATGCACGGGATCGTTCGAAGTCGATCATGTCGGATCGTATTCCTTGGGATACAAGTTGGCAAGCAGCACTTTTCTGGGGATGAAACGGGCCGTCCCCCGTGAGTGGCGGGCCTGTGTACTTGATAGGATTAGAGGAACCTGAATATAGGGTTGAAGCTATTAAGAGGAACAGCCGGCTCCTTCCTGAAAAGTTGCCGGTAAATTCGTAGGTTTCAGCAGATCTAAGGAATGGTCTTACAAGTACAAGGCTTCCAGTATTTGCTCGACAGACCCAAACTCCCGCTCAACCCCCGGCAACACCGGCCGCTTCAACACCAGCACCGGCACTCCACGCTCCCGTGCCACTTCCAGTTTCGGCTCGGTGGCAGTGCTGCCGCTGTTCTTGCTGATCAGTACATCGATCTGCCGACGCTCGAACAGCTCGCGTTCATCCTCGATCAGAAATGGCCCACGCGCGCCGATCACTTCGCAGCGCTCGTTGCCCGGATAAACGTCCAGCGCACGCAACGTCCAGAATTGCTCTGGCGGGATTTCGTGCAGGTGCTGCAACGGCTCGCGGCCGAGGGTGAACAGCGGTCGCCGGAAGGGTTTCAGTGCTTCGATCAGTTCGGCCCAGTCGCTGACTTCGCGCCAGTCATCCCCGGCTTGTGGTTGCCAGGCCGGACGTCGCAAAGCCCAGCACGCAATGCCGCTCAACTTCGCGGCGGTGGTGGCGTTCTGGCTGATTTGCGCTGCGTAGGGATGGGTCGCATCCAGCAGCAGGTCAATGCCTTCATCCCGAATGAACTGCGCCAGACCTTCAGCGCCGCCATAGCCGCCAACCCGAACCTGGCAGTTCAGATCCGTCGGCACGCGACCGACACCGGCCAGGCTATAGATGTGTTCCGGGCCCAGAGTCCGGGCGATGGCCAGGGCTTCAGTGACGCCGCCGAGCAACAACACACGCTTCATTGAAAAACTCCTGCATGGCCGACAATCCCGCCCTGGCGATCAATGGCGAATACTTCGACCTGAACCTGCGCCGGCACCACGCTGCGAGCAAAGTCCAGAGCGTGCTGACACACCGCGTCGCCGAGCGCGATCCCGGCAGCGCTGGCCATCGCCAGCGCCTGCTGACTGGTATTGGCTTCGCGGATCGCCTGTTGCAACGCCTCATCCGCGCCGACCGCCGCGGCCCATTCGGCCAGTTGCGACAGGTCGATGCTCGAATGCCGACTGTGCAAGTCCATGTGCCCGGCCGCCAGTTTGCTGATCTTGCCGAAGCCGCCGCACAGGCTGAGTTTATCCACAGGCACTTTGCGCAAATGTTTGAGCACCGCGCCGACGAAGTCGCCCATTTCTATCAGGGCAATTTCCGGCAAGTCATAGACTCGGCGCATGGTGTCTTCGCTGGCGTTGCCGGTGCATGCGGCGATGTGCAGGTAACCGTTGGTTTTGGCGACGTCGATGCCTTGATGGATCGAGGCGATGTAGGCCGCGCAGGAGAATGGCCGGACGATGCCGCTGGTGCCGAGGATCGACAAGCCGCCGAGAATCCCCAAGCGCGGGTTCATGGTTTTCAGCGCCAGGACTTCGCCGTCCTCGACGTTCACCGTGACCTCGAAGCCGCCCGGGTAATCCAGCTCTTCGGCCAGCAGCGTCAGGTGCTCGCTGATCATCTTGCGCGGCACCGGGTTGATCGCCGGCTCGCCGACGTTCAACACCAGCCCGGGCCGAGTGACGGTGCCCACGCCACGGCCGGCGCTGAAGCGAATGCCCGGCTCACTGTGCAAGCGCACCTGGGAAAAGAGCAGGGCGCCGTGGGTCACGTCCGGGTCGTCGCCGGCGTCCTTGATCGTTCCGGCTTCGGCGCCGTCGTTCATCAGCCGACAGAATTCCAGGCGCATCTGCACCCGTTTGCCTTTGGGCAGAATGATCTCGACGGCGTCCGCTTCGACGCCACTGAGCAGCAGGCGTGCCGCCGCGAGGCTGGTGGCGGTGGCGCAGCTGCCGGTGGTCAGGCCGCTGCGCAGCGGTGCGGGTTGTTCGGCGGTTTCGTCACGCATCGAGGGGTTTCGTCACGTCCAGCAAGGTAATCGGCAGCGCCTGACGCCAGGTGTCGAACTCGCCCAACGGTTGCGCCTGGGCGACATGGATGCGGGTCAGTTCACCGCCATGCCGTTCGCGCCAGGCCATCAGGGTCACTTCGCTTTGCAGGGTGACGGCGTTGGCGATCAGTCGGCCGCCGGGTTTGAGTTGCGCCCAGCAAGTATCGAGCACGCCTTCGCGGGTGACCCCGCCACCGATGAAAATCGCGTCCGGACGTTCTAGCCCATCCAAGGCTTGCGGCGCGCTGCCGCGAATCAATTGCAGACCGGGGACGCCCAAGGCATCGCGGTTGTGTTCGATCAACAACTGCCGACCTTCATTCGCTTCGATGGCTAGCGCCCGGCAACTCGGGTGAGCGCGCATCCATTCAATGCCGATCGAACCGCTGCCAGCGCCGACGTCCCACAGCAGTTCGCCGGGTGTCGGTGCGAGGCGGGCGAGGGTGATGGCGCGCACATCGCGTTTGGTCAGTTGGCCGTCGTGCTGGAAGGCTGAGTCTGGCAACCCGGCGAGGCGCGACAGGCGAGGTGTGTTCGGTTCGGCGATGCATTCGATGGCGATCAGGTTCAGATCGGCGATCACCGGCTCGCTCCAGTCGTTGGCGACACCCTCGATGCGTCGTTCGGTTTCGCCGCCCAGATGTTCCAGCACGGTGAGACGACTTGGCCCGAAACCGCGCTCGCGCAGCAACGCCGCGATGGCCGCCGGACTCTGGCCGTCGTTGCTCAACACCAGCAAGCGCATACCACTGAACACATGGGCGTTGAGCGCGGCGACGGGGCGGGCGACCACAGACAGGGTCACTACATCCTGCAATGGCCAGCCCAGGCGAGCGGCCGCCAATGACACGGAAGACGGGGCGGGCAGGATCAGCATTTCCGCGCCGGGCAGTTGCCGCGCCAGGCTGGCACCGACGCCATAGAACATCGGGTCGCCGCTGGCCAATACACAAACCGGCTCGCCACGCAGTACCAGCAATGGTTCAAGGGAAAACGGACTTGGCCACAATTGCCGCTCGCCGCGAATGCACACCGGCAGCAAATCCAGTTGTCGCTGACCGCCAATGATCCGCGAAGCGCCCAGCAGGGCGCGACGGGCATTCTTGCCCAGGCCCTTGAAGCCGTCTTCACCGATACCTACTACTGTCAGCCAGGGTGACATCTGCCGTCCTCAAAAAAAGTCCACAAACGGACTGTTCCGACGGGCAGGCTTTTCATGCCGTCGGACAAAGCAGGCATAATACCGCGCCTTCGCCCGCGAAGCGCCTTTCCCACACAGCCGGTCGCCCCTTTGAACGAACGCCCGATGTCCACCGCCTTACGCCCCTCGGCCTGCCCGGGGTTACTGCGTATTGTCCCGGCGCTGGATGGCGGCATTTGTCGGATCAAATTGAACGGCGGCTCAATCAGCGCTGCCCAGGCTGAAGCGGTGGCCAGCGCAGCAGAACGGTTTGCCGGGGGCGTGATCGAGGCAACCAACCGCGCCAACCTGCAGATTCGCGGGATTGGCAGCGAGCAGACGGCCTTGATCGACAGCCTGCTCGCCGCAGGATTGGGCCCGCGTACCGCGGCGGGTGACGATGTGCGCAATCTGATGCTCAGCCCGAGCGCCGGGATCGACCGGCAGATGTTGCTCGATACGCGCCCGCTGGCCGAACAGATCCTCACCAGCCTGCAAAGCCATGAGCGTTTTCACCAGTTGAGCGCCAAATTTGCCGTGCAACTCGATGGTGGCGAAGGCCTGGCGATGCTCGAGCATCCTCACGACCTGTGGTTGAGCGCTGTTGAGCAAGAGGGTGAGTGCGTGCTGGCCTTCGGTCTGGCGGGTTGCCCGACCCAGACTCCGTCGGGCGCGGTGCGACTGGAAAACGGCCATGCGCTGGTGATTGCGGTGCTTGGGTTGTTCCTCGATCTGGCGCGTCCGGACCAGACGCGCATGCGTCATCTGCTGGCCGAATACTCGGTTGCCGGGTTGGTCGCTCAAGTGGCCGAACGTGTGCCGCTACTGTCCATCGTGAGCGGGTCGCGCGTTATGAACTCGAGCGTTCTACACATTGGCGCTCATCCTCAGCGTGAAACCGGCCATGTCTATGTCGGCGCGACACCGCCTCTGGGCCGACTCGATCCCGCCATGCTTCGGGGCGCGGCACAACTGGCCCGTGAATGGGGCGATGGCAGTCTGCGCTTCACGCCTTGGCAAAGTCTGCTGTTGCCCGATATCCACGAACGCGATGCCGCTGAAGTTATCCACAGCCTGGAAAATTTGGGCCTGCGCTGTTCAGCAGAGGATGCCCTGGCGCATCTGATTGCCTGCACGGGTTCGGCGGGTTGCGGCAAAGGCCAGTCCGACACAAAGGGCGATGCGCTGCAACTGGCGGCGTTGCTGCAACGTCACGGTCAAATCCTGAATGTGCATCTGTCTGGCTGCGCACGTTCCTGCGCGGCGGCACACATCACGCCAGCGACTTTGCTGGCCGTCTCACCCGGTCACTACGACCTCTATTTTCGCGATGCAGTGCAGCCGGGTTTCGGCGCGCTGCACGCACGCAATCTTACTATCGAAGCGGTCGCGGCCTTGCTCGACGCCCGCTCACGGAGCTCCCTTTGATGCTTGATTACATCCGCGACGGTCAGGAGATCTATCGCAACTCCTTCGCGATCATTCGCGCCGAGGCCAACCTTGCGCGCATTCCGGCCGATCTGGAGAAACTCGCGGTGCGGGTGATCCACGCCTGCGGCATGGTCGAGGCCATCGACGGTCTGCAATTTTCCGAAGGCGCCGGCAAGGCCGGGCGCGATGCGCTGGCGGCCGGTGCGCCGATTCTGTGCGACGCGCGGATGGTCAGCGAAGGCGTGACCCGCGCGCGTTTGCCGGCCAATAACCCAGTGATCTGCACACTGCGCGACGACAGCGTCCCGGAGCTTGCCCGCGAGTTGGGCAACACCCGTTCCGCTGCCGCGCTGGAACTGTGGCGTCCGCACCTGGAAGGCAGCGTGGTGGTGATCGGCAATGCGCCGACCGCGCTGTTTTATCTGCTGGAAATGCTCGACGCCGGCGCGCCGAAACCGGCGTTGATCCTCGGCTTCCCGGTGGGTTTCGTCGGCGCCGCCGAATCCAAGGCGATGCTCGCTGCGGACAGCCGTGGCGTGCCTTTCGTCATCATGCAAGGCCGGTTGGGCGGTAGCGCCATGGCCGCCGCCGCCGTCAACGCCCTCGCCACGGAGATTGAATGATGCAGCAACCTGGACGTTTGATTGGCCTGGGCGTCGGCCCCGGTGATCCGGAACTGATTACCGTCAAAGCCTTGCGCCTGTTGCGCGAATCGCCGGTGGTGGCGTACTTCGTCGCCAAGGGCAAGAAGGGCAACGCCTTCGGCATCATCGAAGCGCATCTGCAAGACGCACAAACCCTGCTGCCGCTGGTTTACCCGGTGACCACCGAAGCGCTACCGGCGCCGCTGTCGTACGAACAAGTGATCAGCGATTTCTACGATGCGGCCGGCGAAGCACTCGCCGCGCATCTGGACGCCGGCCGTGACGTGGCGGTGATCTGCGAAGGCGATCCGTTTTTCTACGGCTCTTACATGTACCTGCACGATCGTCTGGCCGAACGCTATGAAGCCGAAGTGGTGCCGGGTGTCTGCTCGATGCTTGGCGGTGCGTCGGTACTCGGTGCGCCGCTGGTGTATCGCAATCAGAGCCTGTCGGTGTTGTCGGGTGTGCTGCCGCACGAAGACCTCAAGCGACGACTGGCCGATGCCGATGCGGCGGTGATCATGAAACTGGGGCGCAACTTTCCCAAGGTTCGTCAGGTGCTCGAAGAGCTCGGTCTGGCGGAGCGTGCGCTGTACGTGGAGCGCGCGACCATGGCCAATCAGAAAATCGTGCCGCTGGATCAGGTCGAGCCGATGTCCTCGCCTTATTTTTCGCTGATCATCGTTCCCGGTGAGAGGTGGCAAGGCTGATGGCCCATTCCGCTCCGGCGATTGTCATTCTCGGCAATGGCAGCCTCGCGACCGCGCGCAAGATTCAGCAGGTGTACCCGGGCGCGCTGATCCATGGATTGGCCGAACGGGTCGAAGGCGCGGACCGTGTTTATCACGAGTTCGGCGCGACCCTGCGCGAACTTTATCAACAGGACACGCCGATCATCGCGCTGTGCGCCGCCGGGATTGTGATCCGCACGCTGGCGCCATTGCTGTTGGAAAAAGGTGCTGAGCCACCGGTGCTGGCCGTGGCCGAAGACGGCAGCGCCGTGGTGCCACTGCTCGGCGGTCTCGGCGGGGTGAATGTCATGGCGCGCGAGATTGCCGCTGGCCTCGACGTCGCGGCGGCGATCACCACCAGCGGTGAGTTGCGTTTCGGCACGTGCCTGCTCAATCCACCCAGCGGCTATGCCTTGGGCGATCTGGAGCTGGGCAAGCGCTTCGTCTCGGACTTGCTGGCCGGTGAACACGTGCGCATCGAAGGCGCTGCGCCCTGGTTGGCGCAAGCACAGTTGCCGCAAGATCCTCAGGCGCATTTGTCGATCCATGTCGGCAGCGCCGAGCGGCCGCCGGCCGCCAATGAACTGTTGATCTACCCGCGCAGTGTGTTGTTGGCGGTCAGCGTCAGTGTGGCGGATTTGCCCCAGGCGATTCGCGCGGCGCTGCGTCAGGCGCGAGTCGCCGTTCAGTCGCTGGCGTGCCTGCTGGCTCCGGTCACGGAGATGGCCAGTCCGGCGTTGCGCGAAGCGGCGCTTGAGTTGGGTGTGCCGTTGCGTTTTGCGTCATCCGCCAGCGATGCCAGCGAGCTGGCTCGCGCGGTCGTTCCCGGCGCGACAATTATCCCGATCGACGCGAACCTGGCGCTGGCGATTGCTGAACAGCCACTGGACATCGCACAGATCGGCCGCCCTCGCGGTCGACTGGCCGTGATCGGCCTGGGCCCGGGTGCTGCCGAATTGACGGTGCCTGCGGTGAAGGCTGAACTGGCCAGAGCCACTGATGTGCTCGGTTACGAAACTTATGTGCGCATGGCCGGCCCGTTTCGGCCGGATCAAGTGTTGCATTGCACCGACAACCGCGAAGAGATGCAGCGTGCCCGTCACGCCTTCGAACTGGCGGCCCACGGGCGGTCGGTGATTGTGGTTTCTTCCGGGGACCCCGGCGTGTTCGCCATGGCAGCCGCGGTGCTGGAAGCGTTGCACGAGTCGAGTGAGCCGGCCTGGCATAGCGTCGATCTGGAGATTCTGCCGGGGGTTTCTGCTTCGCTGGCGACCGCCGCTCAGGCCGGTGCGCCGCTGGGACATGACTTCTGTGTGATGTCGCTGTCGGACAACCTCAAACCATGGTCGATCATCGAGAAGCGTCTGGACCTGGCCGCCGAAGCCGATCTGGCGCTGGCCTTCTATAACCCGATTTCCCGGTCTCGGCCGTGGCAGTTGGGCCGTGCTCTGGAAATCGTCGCACAGCACCGTACGCAGCAAACCCCGGTGGTTCTGGGTCGTGATATCGGTCGTCCCGGCCAGACGCTGCGGGTCACCACGCTCGGAGCGCTCACGCCGGAGCAAGTGGACATGCGCACCATGGTGCTGATCGGCTCGTCCACCACTTGCGTGTTCCCTCGCGCCGAAGGTGGGGACTGGGTCTACACACCGCGCTGGTATGGCATCAAGCCTGCCTCTTGAATTACAGCGGCCCATCGCGGCCGCTTGTGCTTAAAGTCGCTCCCCTTTGGCCAATGCCAGTCAGTTAAGCGAGCAAACCGCTTTTCGTAGGAGCCAGGCTTGCCGGCGAAGGCGTCCTTAAGTGCACTTTCGCCGGCAAGTCGGATCGCCGCACCGCTGGCTCCTACAGGTCCGATTTATCCTTAACTGACTGGCATTACTACCCTTTGGCGGCCCTTTCGCTTCGATTGTTTCGACGTTTGATCGTCGTCTATTTCAACAGTTGTTGTCGGATTTATTACTCTTGGTGGGAAGAAGTTCGACGGTTGCTTGTTGCTACCTGCCACTGTTCATGTAGTCCTTTTCTACAGTTGCATGCCTAAGTCTGCGCATGAATGGCAGAGTCGCCTGTTTGTCGTAGGGTTCAGGCGTGTCGGCTTGTGTGTGCGCTTATGTAACTACTGCAATACGAAGTTTTATTTTTTCATAAGTTTTATTGTATTGAAATTAATTGAATTTCTTCGCATTTGAAGTGGCCGTTCGCACGATTTAGTTTTGTCTCGTGCGAAGCGCTTGCTTTGCCCTGTTTGTTTGGCTTTGTTCGAAATGAAGGCGAGATGTTTGGCGTGATTGTCGAGCGGTAGTTGTGCGCCTGACAGAAATAACCTTATTACTGGAGGTCGGTTGCCTGTTTTGTGTGTCTGGCTTTCAGAATTCATGTGCATGTATTGATAGCAGGAGAGCATTTTGCCTAATAATCATTTTTATACCCCGCACGTGGCGGGCTACGTGAAGTTCATTAACCTGTTTAAAGTTGCTGACCTTGAACACGCATTGATTTCGCACAAAGGGACGGCCGAATACGACGCCGTCTTCAGGTATTACTTCGGTTGTATCGGTTTGCTGGATTCCCCCAGGCTGCTGGAACCGCTCGGCCTGTTAAAGCAGGCTTTGGCTTCTTTCATCGGGCCTGTCGGCCGACAGCGGCGAACCACAAAATCACTTCCCGAGAGCGCAGCCCCCAACCTGTCAGATATCTACGAACGCCTTGACGGTTTTGAGACTCGTCTTGCGAACGGGGTTCAGCAATTACGAACTCCGGCAACCCCAGTGCCTGACAATTTGCACTTCGTCTGGCTCGGCGGCGGTATTGGAGATGTTCAGTGCGACTATATAAATATCTGGAAGCAGACGCTGGTCGGGGAGGGTTACACCCTCAACCTTTGGTATGACAGCGATGCGCTGCTGGCGTACGAAGCCAATCGGATTATTGTCGAAGCGGTAAAGGCTGATGCCATGCTTAGTGGTGGGCAGGCCAGTAGCAATGCTATTGAACTGGGCGACAAGTATGAAGAGCGGTTCATCGCCCTCAAGCAACAGATGTTTACGCACATTAATAAAGCGGTAGAAAGCGGCGAGAACGCCGACGACGCCAGAATCGGACTGTTGGTTCGAGGCTATGGCCAAAACGAAGACCGTTTAAAAGCCCTGAGGGAAAACAACCGCCGCAGTCTGTTGGCATTAAGTGAGGGCGGTATTGTTCTGCGCGATCTCGCCACTGCGGCGACACCGCTGTACTTGCAAGCTATCTACGAACGTGAAATCAGTTTGCGTGGAAATTTTGCGGCGGCCTCAGATGTTGTGCGCGCCGAGGTGCTGTTCGCCGAAGGTGGTAGCTATGCCGATGTGGATAACCTGCCACCGCTGTTGGAAAACCTGGGTGGGGTGGATATCAGCCGGTTTGGCCTGGATGCCCGCACGGGCGTTCTGCAGTTGATACTTGACCACAGTCCTGAGTGGATGCCGGGTCGGCAGGTTATACGCAGCAAGTACACCAGCTATTTCGAGCAAATTCCCTTGGAACACCGTGAGGCGCTAGAGAGTTTTGCCCAAAGCAGCCCTGAGATCAGCGATGTTTTCCGGCGCCCGGTGGAGCGTCAGGTGCGACCGGATGGGCTGCGCGCAGTCGCCGAGCAAAGCACGTTGAGCAATGCGTTCATGATGGCTCATCCCGGCTCTGCGATGCTCAAGGCCGTTCTTGACCGCTTCAGGTTCAACTATGAGGTGGTCGATGCCACCGCCCGGTTGGCCATTGAAAGAAAGATTGCGCTTATCGACGCTGAAGCAGTCAGTGGTGTGGCCAAAGAGGTAGTCGAGAAAAGGTTCGGTCCCTTGAATGAGCTGTCGATGGAGGAGGAGATATCGATCAGTTTCCTGGTTGAGGCTGCCGCTACGTACTACAGCGACGGTATCCGTCCGCAGAGTGAGGTGACGATCTATCTGACCGGGCCTGCTGCGATGCGCGATGGACTGGCGGACTACGAAAAGATGCATTTCACCCCCCGGGGCGCTGAAGCCTCGCGAGCTGAAGTCTTTATTCCACCCCTCGCAACCGTCAACCGGGCGACCGAGGAAGAGTTGAACCACTCCTGGAAGGAGAATGAGAGCAACACTACTCAATGGTTGAGTAAAGAAAAGCAGCGTTGGGAGTCGGGGCAGTTCAAGGCGCGCTATGTTGGCAAACTGGACCAGCTACTCAATAACCAGGCAATCCTTTTCGACAATGGCTGGCCAGTGATCGAAGGTCGGCATGTGTTGTCGACGGACCTGCTGCAGTCCCTGGCGGATAGTCTTGGCGAGCCATTTTTGCAGGCAATGAGCCAACGTGCCGATGGTGAAGTAACGTTCACGCAGCAACTGCAGCTGGGTTTCGATGAGCGTCAATCGATCCTCGCCCAAGAGATTGAACTCCCGCCGTCGGCGTCTCCCAATGAGGCGGCGACTCGTGATTTGCCGATCGATGAATTGCTTCGCCAAATAGGCAAGGGATCCTTGCGGGTCGAACAACTGAACCCTCTGCAGCGCTTGTTGATTGGTGCGCTGGTGGGGGCAAAGGCACTGGATCAACGCAGCTTTGATGTGGTCAGCGCGCGGTTGGAGAACCTGGCCAATACGGTGTCCGAATTGGGCGTTTCTCATCGTTATGGAGCCATTGAGCAGGAGCTGTTCAAGCAAAACCATCCAGCGTTCCTGGCAGGCCTGGCGGGTACTTCCAACCCGCACGCAACCCTGTCCGAAACCAGTGTCGACCTCAAGCGGCGGGCGCTCGACCAGCCGCTGAGCCTGATTGAATGGGGGCGTAGGGTCGCCAAAATTCAGCACGTGGCGAAACTCGAATACCGCGACTGGATCAGCGAGCAAATGGACGAAGTGTTGGAGAGCTTCGATCATGGCAGTTTCAAAATGGTGCCACAGGATTTGTTGCTCGAAGGCGCGGGCGATCGGGTCGCGGGGCGCTGTTACCCATTGGCGCTGGCCATGGCTGCTGCGCTTGATCAAGGCAATAGTGCGGCAAACACTCTGCGGGAACGTTTTTACCTGGCCGTCACAGAACCCGAGGCCAGGGATTCAAGGGTGTTTGTGAACATGATTGAAGAGCTGCGTGATGTCCCTGTCGATGAGATAGGTGAACCATTGGAGCGCTCTGATCTGACTCGGATCGTAGCGATGCTGGAAGAGAAAACAGCCACCACTAGCCTGATGCTCAACTCGGACAACCACTCGATGTTGGTGGCGAAAGTCTTCGAAGGCGAGCACAGCATTTATCTTTTCTACGATCCGAATTTCGGAATCTGCGAGTTTGTTACACCGTTGGCGTTCAATGACGCATTGACACATTTTTTCATCGGCAAACAGAGGGCCAGGCATTACGCAGCTTTTGGCGATGAGCAGAGGCCGACCTTTGATCTGATCGAACTCGACACCGTCAGCCTGAACAAGAGGGTGCTTGCATCCGGTATCGAAGTTTCAAGCTTGTCCGCGCCAGGCGCTTTGCCTGAACAAACGCTGTCACGGGTTCGACAACGTGTGGCCAGTGCCCGGGGACGATCGCTGGTGAACAATGTAGCGCTGGGCAGCTCTTTGCGGGAACTGGATGCGCACTGGTGGGGAGAGCAGATCGCCCAGGCGACAAGGCAATTGCAGACCCAACACCAATTATCGGCGGATGCCGTCCCGTTGTTCGAGACGCTGGAGGTTACGCCTGGCGGGGAATACAAGATCAGTCTGGTCGATCCCAAGGCTGGGCAGACCATGGCGCATGTCACGACTGATGATCACCGGATTCTCAGGATAAAGGAGTTTCTCTCCGGGCTTTTCGAGACGTTGGTCAGCAAACAACAGTCGCCAGTCTCCGAGTTCGATCCGACTGACGCTGGCAGTGTCCATACGCTCAATGCCGGTTTCACCCTACAGGCTTTGATGAATACGCTGCGACATCATGAAGGCGCGGCAAGCGGTGGTGACAATGCGCTGACCACCGCTATTCGCCTGCATGCTTATGTGAACTATGCCCAGCTTGCCCATGGCAATGTCGTGGATGTCATTGGCATTGTAAAACTGGTTCGCCAGGCACTGGACGATGAAAAACTGATCGCCCGAACCAGCGCGCCGCTCGTGCAACGAGCCTTGGGGCATATTGCCAACGAGGGGGTGGGTACGGTGTTGGGACTGGTGAATGTCGGCTTTGATATTTACCAATTGAGCCACGCAACCAATGACATTGAAAAGGCGCAGTTCGGGACGCAGTTGGCGTTCGACTCCGCCAGCGTGGCATTGGCCGCTGCCGGCCTGGGCGCCGCACTGGCAGGTGCGGGTACGGTTGCTGCGGTATTGGGAGGCGGCGGGGTGATTCTGGGCGGATTGGCGGTGGGTGTTGCTGCACTGGCCGAAGGTTTTGCCACCATTGCGGAGGAGGCCAAGGAGGTCGCGCTGTTTTTTGATGGGCTGGAAAAGGCTTATTTGCAAGGCGGTTATCACTTGGACAAGGCGTCGAATGCCTGGATTGCACATCCATCGCTGGTATTCGCCGATCTGGATTTGCACCAATCCACTGTCCGTTTCGACAGCCCGAAACTGTTTCCGCTTCGGGACCATTTTGGGGTTCCGGATTTCGATGTGGATTACGCTCGTGCCACCGATATTCGCCAGGGTCTTGAATTGCCCGGTTCGGCACCTTTCTCACCACAGGCGGAGCAAACGATCGTTCTGCCTTGCACACCCAGGACGTGGTACGGCTACGAATACAAGTTGCTGCCGTTTGTCACGTTTCGTCATGCCGGTGGATTCGACACGGCACGCCGGCTGGAGAAAAAGAACGAACAGGGGCAATGGCAGTTTCTGTTTTCGTTCTACTCGTTTCCCGGTGAGTACGTGGTCAACCGGTTGTACCCGGTATACAAGCCAACGATTTTCAACGTTCGTCTCGACAACAGCGAGCGCTCTCTGGTGGTGCCTGCGCTGCCGAAGGCGTGGCACGGCATGGTTTCCTACCGGATAGAAGGGGCAGGCGCTCAATGTTCCGTGTTGCTCAACCCGGGTGTGAGCCTCGAACTCGACGCACCGGGTCACATTGCAATGCGCTGGGTGCTGCTGGCTCCGTGGTTGGCTGAGGCAGACATCCGGATAGAAGCCGCGGGTCGACTTGTTTCAAACACCTTGGGTGTGAAATTCAGTGGCAATGGCGCTCACGATGTATTGCTCAAGCTGGCTGGCAACAAGATCATGCGCGTTGATCTTGTTGCCCTGCGGTTGGAGGTGGTCGAAGAGGATGCAGATCCGGCGCTCGGGGAGCAAGCGTTGCTGGATCATTTCAAGTCACTGGCCCGGGAACATCGGCTGGCCATGCCATATACCCCCGTTCATGAATTTGTCGTTCCATTCGAAAAGCCGGAGGAGCCCAGGACGGTGGCCGCATATTACGACTCGGCTCGGGATCGCTTTCTGTATATCCGCGATCCGGAAGTGATATTGGCCGATGAGTCCATATTGGGAGCAGTGGTGGAGGACTTTGCCTACTTCTATCACCCCGAGAGTTTTGATGTCTGGCAGGTCGACGCGACCACTGGCACGCTGGTTCAGCGCTATCGTCTACTCACACCGCAGGGCAAAGCGACCATCATCCGATGCGAGGTGACGGCCCATGGTGCCGTTCAGATCGTGCAGCAGATCCTTCGAAATGATGGTCAGCATGAGGAACTGACCTACCTGATCCATGACCGTGCGGTGTGGCTAAGTTCGATCACTCTGGGCCTGGTTCCCGCACTCCAGCCAGCTCTGGATGCGGACATGCTGACTGACTGGAAGCAGGTGCTGGGCAACTATGTGTTGCTGAGAGAATCATCGAATACCGTGAACTGGCGCCCCGGTGCACTGGTATCGGTTTGTTGGCAGCTGGATGACAAGCGTCGAGATCTGATCTGGGTCCGGGACAGTGATGGCTTGATCATCCGTGCACCCGCCAGGCGTCACCATTCGCGGGGATGGAACGACTCGATCAAGGCTTTGGCCGACCTTCTGCTCATCGCTCCCGATGGGGTCGAGGGTGAAGTGTTTGTCACCTTCGACAAAACTGACCGAAGTCTCGTGCGACAGCAAAGGTCGATAGTGGAGGGTCGCGCGCAATGGACCTCCAGCGGGTTCGGCCCTCTGGAGGTGAAAAATGTTGTCGCCGTTGAGCAGGGCTACCTTGCGCTGACCGACTCCGGCCTGTTCTTTAATATGACGCCGGACGGGCATCTGCGATTGGGCGGGGTGACTGAGTCCTGGCTCAAAGATCGAACCCAATGGTGGCCCGCACTCGCCACGGTGGCGACACAGTACCCGGTGTCGAGCTTTGCCATCCTGGGTTTGACAGGCTTGCAGGGCGATGCCGGTTTGTGTGCCTGGTACCTTGATGATCGACTGCTGCTCGCGGACCTGGGGCAGGGGAAAGAAGTACGGTTGCTGAGTATTACTCCGGACAACCAGACCGTCTGGCTGTTCGATCTTTCAACCGGCAAGATTGTCCGCCAGGGTTTTATCGATCCGGACCGCCTGCACGCGGCATTTGCCCAGGGAACGAAGCTGTTACAGGCTGACGCATTGCCGGCCCCCATGCAGGAGTGGGCGTCCTGGACCTTTGTCGACGTGACGGTGGAAGGCGCTGGCCTGAGGGCAACGACTCGTGAAGGCGTGGAGCTGGATTTACAGCACAACGAACCGGCACGGATTACGGGCGTTGACAGCCGTTGGGTCGCTGCACAGGAAGGTGAATTACGTGACGGATTGGCAGCGCTGGCGAACGAACATCGATGCGCTGACTTTCTTTGCGTCAAAGACCCTGACTACTTGCAATGGTACGTGGTCCGGACCGGACGGTTGATCCGGATTCCGACAATCGCCACCGACGCGCAGTACGCGCTGGTGGGCACTCAGAAGCAAACCAATGTGATGCTGCACGAACACGCGGATGGTTTCGTGCACACCTATCCGCAAGAAAACAAGATCGGGCCCTTTGTCTATATTCAGCGCAATGACGAAGTACTAACGGTTGAAGGACCGAAGATGGGCAAGGACCTGCTCCCGTTGATTGCCGATGATGTCAGCATCCTGGTTCTCAAAATGGGTCAAGGTTCGATAACCAGCCGGCTTACCAGGGCGGCGTGGTTGAAACTTGAATCGGTCATCATCGATTGCCGCTATTCACTCGATCACCCGCCTACGGTTCCAGGCAAACTGATCTGGGATAGCGTAGCTGTGGATCGGTTGTGGGTGAACCGGGTCGATGAGCACTTGGTGATTGTTGATGCCGACAGCGGACACAGTTTGATCTTTCGTCAGGTATTTGCGGTGGACCCAGCCTTGCGCGGAGATGTGTTTGTGGCATTGGGCCGCTATCAATCCTTTGCGGTGTCGAGACTGGTCAGCACCCTGCTCGCCAGAAAGGACACCTTCAGTAGCGTATTGCTCAATAAGCTTTTGTCGGGCGAAAAAGTTGAAGCAGCAGGAAGCTGAATTCTGAAAGCCACTCACACATTGGACCTGTTCAGTGTGTGGATGGCTGTCGGTTTGTTTTCATAAGGAAATGATAATGAACAGTAAAATCTCTGTGACGCTTAATCAAGCTAACGCTCTTTCGACATTGTTTGAGCGTGGCGAGTTGGAGTCGGCGTTGAGTGGCTTCAAAATCATGCCGGAGCATGATGCAGCCTTGCGTTACTACAACGGTGCTGCCCAAGCATCGAGTCCGCAAGCCCGGCTGACCCCAGTAAGTCTTTTAAAGGAAACACTTGAGTCAATAAGTACGAGGAGTTCAAGTGCCGCGCTGCAAACAGTTCAGGATAAGTTGACGGACTACCTTCGGCGTTTAAATACAACCGTCGAACTGCTGAACACCGCCAAACCTGTACCCAAAAAGTTGCACTTTGTCTGGGTGGGTGGCGGCATTGGCGCTGTTCAGGGAGATTACATTAATGTCTGGAGGCAACTGCTGACCCCAGAGGGTTATAGCCTCAATCTGTGGTATGACAGCGATGCGCTGCTGGCGCATGAGACTAATCGCATTATCGTCGAATCAGCCAAAGCACATGGGATGATTTCTGCACCACCGGGGGCCGTCGATACGGCTTCTGCTCTGGCTCGTCGTTATATCGAACGGACTCGCGTGTTGCGACAGCAGATGTTCGATCATATCCAGTCCGTCACCCAGGCGGGTGGGAGCGCCGACCAGGCGCGAATTGATCTTTTAGTCAGTGCCTATGGCCAGGACGAAGTCAGACTCAAGGCACTCAAGGCTCGCAATCTTCAATCTCTGGAGCACGTGGGAATAGCACATCGGGACATTCGCGTTGAGCTTTTCGATCAACCGTTATTCGATATTTATGAGCGTGAAATCTCTTTTCGCACCAACCTGGCGGCCGCATCCGACATCACGCGGTTACAGGCTTTGAATATCGAGAGTGGAACCTACCTCGATACGGATTTGTTGCCGGCTCTGCATAAAAAAATCGGTGGCGTGGATCTCGCTGGCTTCAGTGCCGAAGAGCGTATAGGCGTGATGCAGGTACTGCTCGACCACAACCCGAAAATCCTTCCGAGTCGTGGCGCGGTGTATGCGGATTTTCGCCCCATGGTGCCTGAACAATATAGAGAGGCGTTGATAGCCTTTGCCAAAGGCATGCCGTCCCTCAGTGATATTTTTGCGCCGTTCAATGACGTCATGGTTGCAGCGAACGGTGTGCGCGTCGGGAACAAAAACACACCCGATTTGATGACGAATCAAATAAAAACGCCATTTAACGGTTTGTCCAATGCACTGTTGAGTAGTCATGCGGGCTCTGCGCAATTGGCGGCTATTATGGAAAAAATTCGGAGCAATTATCAGTTTCGAGATCAGGTAGTTGTGCAGGCTTTAAGCAGCAATGTATCGCTTCAGGATCGCCAGGCATTTCCCGATCTGATTGTCCGTGAGCTGGAAAAGCAATACGGTCCGATTTCAGGCTGGACCGCTAATTTGCAAAGCATCAACAGCTTTTTACAGGCGATCAATGATTATGATGCCGATGGCATCAAATTCGGCGCCCAATCGGCCATTGTGATGAGTGGGCCAACGGCGGTATCCAGCGGATTAAGTGATTTCGTCGACGACCACGCGGTGCTTGAAAGCCGTCAACCGATCAGCGATCAGGTTGACCTGTTCGACGGCTTCAACCTCGCCACTGAAGAAGAAACCCATCACAGCTGGAAAGACAATGCGAAGACTGAAGAAGCCTGGTTCGGGCTTGAAACAGAAACGGCAGCCAGAGGCGGCTATAAGTTGTTTTACAAAGGGGATGTCAATGAACTGCTAAAAGGTCAGCTTTTGACCTTCGAGAAAGGTTGGCCGGTGATTGAAGGTCGTCCGGTGCTGCTGACCGAGGTCTTGCAGCAATTGCTGGATCAACTGGGAACTCCCTTCATCCGCGCCATGAATGAAAAACTCAGCGGCGACCTGAGTTTCGATGCGCCTTGGTCCCTGAGCTTCGATGAGCGTCAGCGGATCCTGGCGCAAGGCAATGTCGAGCTTCCGACCGCTCACGGCTTTGAGCCGATCGGTAACTTGAACGAAATGGTTGTCCGCATTGGTCACGGTTCTCTGCCGCTCGATCAGCTCAGCCCGGTGCATCGAGTGCTGCTCGGTGGCCTGTTCGGCGCGCAGACGCTGGATAACACTGGTTTCGACAGTGCCTGGCAGCAAACCCTGACTCTCGCGCAGAGCACCGTCGATCTCGGTTTCTGCGAGCGTTATACGGCCATCGAGCAAGCCTTGCTCGCACGTAGGCATCGCGAATTCGAAGCCGGTTTTGCAGCTGCCCGGGTCACCGTTGAGCCATCGAAGCACAGCGCTCAGGTGCTTAAGGTACTTGCATTCGAGAAACCGCTGACCTTGCGCCAATGGGGTGAACACGTTGCCAGGATTAAGTCCCAGGCCCAATACGAGTTACGTCATGTTATCTTCGAGCGTAGCGCTACGGTGCTGGAAACCTTCATCGCGCAGGGCGCTTCCAGCGGGAGGTTGATGCCTCAGGGGTTGCTGATCCGGGGCGAAGGCGACCCCGGAAGACGCTGTTACCCACTGGTGTTGGCCATGGCAGCGGCCCTTGAAAAGGGCTCCTCGGCCGTGGATGCTTTGAGCGGCAGGCTGGCCAATGCCAACCTCTCGCCTGACGCCAATGAAACCCATGCGTTTCTTACGACCCTTGATGAGCTGCGCACGGTGCCAATGGCACGGTCAGGCACTTTATTAGGAGCATCCCGGCTGGATCGGGTCATGCAGACACTGGAGGCCAGGACCTCTACCAGCACCTTGATGCTCAATACCGAAAGCCATTCCCTGCTGGTCGCAAAAATCGTCCATGGGGCGTCGAGTGCCTACCGCTTCTACGATCCAAATTTCGGTGTCTTCGGGTTTGAACAGGCGCAGGACCTGCATCGTGGACTTGAGCAATTTCTGAGCAGCCCTGAGCTGGCTAAACTGTATGACATCAGTCACTTGATGGAAGCGACTTTCAACGTCATCGACCTCAATGGCCCGCGTATCGCCGATCAGCCTCTGCCATCGCACAGTACTGTGTCGGGATTGCTGAGTCATGATCCGATCAGTGCCGGAGTGACGGTGACCCCGTGGGAGCATCATGCCGCCTTGAGGGCCCGTTCATTGTCGGAAAATGCCCGACTGGGGCGTGGACTGAGCGAACTGGATGCTCGCTACTGGGCACGACAGATTCAGCACAGCGCTGCTCGTCTACACACGGAAAACAACCTTGGACGAGACTTTGCTCCGGTGTTCGACAGTGTCCGAGAAATGCCTGGGGGGCACTATGAAATCAGCCTGGTCAATCTCAAGGATCCCGAGCGCACCGTCAGGGTGTCGAGCACTGACAGTGTTCTGTCGCGAATCCGCTCTTACCTGACGGAGACTTTTCAGACGCTGTCGGTCAAGCCGTCAGTACCGGGTAAGGTTGACCCGACCGACGTCAGCGCCGTGCATACCTTGAATGCGGCTTTTACGGTTCAGGCGTTGCTGATGGCGCTCAAGTCCCATGAGCAAGTCAGCGACATCAATGAAAACCGGAGCCTGACGACTGCCGTGCAAATGCATGGCTACCTCAGTTACGCGCAACTGGCTCATGGCAATCTGCTCGACGTTGTGGAGCTGGTCAAGTTGTTCCGGGTGGCGTGGAGCGACGCACCGCTGGTGGCCCGGACCACCTCCTCGGTGGTGGTCAACGCGTTGGGACATATTGCCAGGGACGGTCTGGCTACAGTGCTGCAACTCGCCACTCTGGGTTTCGATATCTATCTGCTGGCCAATGCCAAGGACGATTTGCAACAGGCGCAATACGGCACGCAGTTGGCGTTCGATTCGGCGGGGCTGGCACTGTCGGTAGCCGGCGTGGGCGCCGGGCTGGCGGGTGCCAGTACGGCCGCTACGTTCCTTGGCGGGGCCGGAGTGATCCTCGGCGGATTGGCCATTGGCGTGAGCGCATTGGTCGAAGGGTTCAACGGCACGCTGGAACGAGGGCGCAGGATTGGTAAATACCTGAACCACGTCGCTAAGGCATATCGCACGGGCGGTCACTCGGTCAGAGTGGGCGTGTTTTATCCGAATCCTTACGCGGCCATCCGCAAGATTGATTTGCGCAACAAGCAATTGACGTTCGACAGCCAGGAAATTCTCTCGGCCAATACCTCCGCACTGCACCCGCCGGAAGAGAATCCCGATCGCTCAAAAGCCATCAACATTCGACAACACCTCGGGTTGTCGGAGTATGCCACGATTACCGATCCGACGACCTTTCAGGCCCTCGTGCTGCCTTGCGTGGCCAAGACCTGGTTCGGGTTCAATTATTCGGCGCTGCCGTTTTCGACCACGCGTTCCGAGCATTTCGAAACCGCACTGAAGCTGGAGTACGACGCAGCAGGCAGTCGCCAATTCTGGTTTACCTTTTACAAGTTTCCCTCCGAGTACATCCTGCATAATTTGTATCCGGTGGAAGTCGAAACAACGATCAGCATCTTGCTGGATGAGGAACCGCGTTCGTTGCTGGTGCCCGAGCTGCCAAAAATATTGCACGGCAAGCTGTCCTACAGCATTGAAGGATTGGGTGGCCATTGCGCATTGACACTCAACCCGGGTGTGCGATCAGTCAGTTTGTCACAGGCTCAGAAATCTCGTCCGATGGCCTGGACGCTGCATGCGCTTTGGTTGAGCGAAATGGATATTGTTGTCGGCGAGGGGCAGCTGAAGCTGGGGGCTATCGATATCCAGGTCATGGGTACGCCTGAATTGATTATCCAGACCTCGCATAACTCGTTTCGTGTTGACTGGACAGAGCGGCAGGTACTGCTCGAAGAACTGGAGGCTGACCCGACTGTCGACACTGCAATTATCCAGACCCGGGTCAGGGAGCTGGCCCGCACCAATCGTTTGTCCAGCCTGTTCACTGCGGTGCAGAACTTCCCGGTTCCGTTCGCAGACCCACAAGACCCACAATTCACCACGGCTTTTTATGAGCAGGCCCGTGATCGTTTTATCTACGCTCGTGACTTACCGTCAGCGCTGGCAAACCAAGCCAGACTGGGCGCGGTGATGGGTGGGCAGGCGTATTTTTATTGCTCCCGGGAAGCGCTCGTCTGGCGCTCTGATGTGGTCACTGGGCAGGTCAATCGATTCTATCGTCTGATGGATCCGGTGCCCGGTTCGAGTATTTCGGTGTTTCAAGACCTCGGACACGGAGTCATCCGCATTGTTCAGCAGGTGACCCAGCGCACCGGACGTGAGGCCGAGGTGATCTACCTGTTGGGCGAGGATGAAGTAACGCTGATGGCAATCGCAGGCCATCTGACCGAACGTCAGCACAGTCTGCTGCTCAAGGATGTGATGAAGGGCTGGTCTGACTTTTTGTGGGATTACGAACTGTTGGTCAAGGATTCGAAACTATGGCCTTTGACCAACGTGAAGGTCGTGGAATATAAGCCGGCAGCGTTTGCATCGATCACACCGCTGACTGAGGGTAAAAAGGATCCGGTCAGCACTTGGGTTCGTGGTACCGATGGGCTACTGATCCGTCCCGATATATCGCAGACAGAAGGGCCAGGGGGACCGGTGAGCCCGTTATTGCTGACACCGACGGCGAGTGTGGGCGATATCTTCCTCTTCTTCGACAAGCGCAATCGCACCCTCTACCGCCAGAAGATAGGGCCGACGGTCATTGGCGCGGATGCACAGGCCAAGCGCGTCGATCCCTACAATGTAATCGAGGTCATTGCCAATAACGGGCGCTACGTCGTGTTGACCGGGCAGGGGCTGTATTTCGATATCGATGACCAAGGACAATTGCAGCTGGCCGGGATAACTGAAGACTGGCTGGATGATGCCAGGGGGCCGTTGGGCATTGGTTTTGAATGGTGGACAGAGGTTGAGGCTGTTGCCAAGGACTACCAAGCGTCGAGCTTTGCGATTCTTGGTCTGGGTAACGGCAAGGGTGCGGCAAAGCTGTGCGCCTGGTACACAGACCATCGGTGGTTGATTGCCGACTGGGGAGCGGAAAAATTGATGCGGTTAGTGGCAATGACGCCAGATAATCAGGCGGGCTGGGTGCTGGATGTGACCGCTGGCCAGCTCTATCGTCAAGCGTTTCTTGAACCTGAAAAACTACCGACACTCTTTGAAAATGGCCTGCAACTTCTGCGGCCGGATCTGCTCCCAGCGCCACAGAAGGAATGGTCGCAATGGTCTTTTGCACAGATATGGGCATATGAGGGCGGTCTGCGGGGGCGGACGCATGATGGGGTGGAGATCAATATGGTCTTCAACGAGCCGGCCCGTATTGCCGGGGTTACGGAGGACTGGGTTCGGGCGAAGCAGGGAACGAATTACCCTCATGATGCGGGTGTGAAGCAGGCCTTGAAAGCGCTGGTGAGCGAGCATCCCCACGAAGCATTTGTTTCGGTTGGATCGGTTGGCGGAAATTGGGGGTATCAATGGTACGTCGCGGACATTGATCGTGTGGTGGGCGAGGTCAATACAAGTCTGGAAACCCGACTGCTGGGCGTTCGACAGAAAAAGATCGCCTTGCTCCATGAAGTGCCCAGCCAAATGACTTACAGCGCGTCGAGGGACGTGTGGCTGGAACACAGCGTTGCCCATCGGGAGGCCGAGGTGTTGATGCTGGCGTTTCAGGGTGAACTCAATGACCTGATGCCGTTGATACCTGACAACGTCACTCAGTTGATTTTGAGTTATGGGCCGGAGACGATCAGTTGCAACGTGTCGAGTGCTGTCTGGCAGCGGCTTGAGTGCATTGTGCTTGATTGTCGTCGTCGTTCATTGAGCGCTGAGTCATTGATGCCTGGCAGATTGACGCTGGAGACCGGAATCCAGGATACCTGGCGGGCCCGGCTGGTCGAAGGGCAGTTGCTGTTGACTGATCCCGACACTGGCCACAGTCTGGTTATTCGTAATGTGCGTGCTGAGGATTCAGCGTCGTTCTATCCGTTGACTCTGCGCCTGCAGATCCTCGGCGGTACCGTTGAAGTCACCCTCGATGAATTGATGCAAGCCATGGATGCCGGTAGTGAAAGTGGAGTTGAGCTCCGAATCCTCGTTGGCAAGTTGAACGAGGTGTAAGACGCGCAGGAATCGACCGGACTGCACGGGGCCGCGGGTTTTCGAATTCGCGGCCCCGTGCATTCCGGTATCAGGGAACCAGATACCCTTTAACCCCGGTAAAAATAATCTGCGCCGCCAGCGCGCAAACAAACAACCCCATCAACCGACTGACGATCTGCAATCCCTGATCGCCGAGAATGCGCTCGATGCGGCTGGACAGATAAAGCACCACGCCAACGGTAAAACTGGCCAGCGCGATACTGATGATCGCGGTGAGTTTGTCGTCCCAGTGTGGCTGGCTGACGCCCATCACCAACAGCGCACCGATGGTTCCGGGGCCGACGGTCAGCGGAATGGTCAGCGGGACGATAGTCACGTCCTGTTGCACGTTGTCGGTCTGCACCGCCGATTTGCCTTGAGCCATGCCCAGTGCCGAGATGAACAACACGCTGCCGGCGCCAATGCGAAAGGCGTCCACGGTAATGCCAAAGACATTGAAAATCACCCGCCCGAAGAGATACAGCAAGACGCTCGAAACCAGGGTGGCGGTTGCCACTTTCCAGGCCAGGCGTCGTTGCTCCTTGCGCGAATAGCCGCGGGTCAGGCTGATGAAACAGGACAACACGAAGAACGGGCTATAGAGCACCAGCATCTTCAGGTAAACGCTGAACAACACGTGGAGCATGATTTCGGCTCGCGGCAGGAGAGGGTCGAACCGGAGTCTATCAGTCGGCCAATTACCTGTCGGCATTTGATTGAAAACAGCTGATTTTTTGTTTTATTCAATCTGAAGTTTCGTTTTTTATATTAGTTGTTTTTGTTTGAATATTTATAGGTGTTGTGGCTTTGCTTATGTGGCGTTACAAGTCTGGAGTTGTGGTGTTTTGTGTGTTTGGATAATGTTGTTTGGCAAGTTATGGAATGACTTGCTCAATTTAATAAAGGAGAAATTCATGAGTGTAAATATGATCGATAGCGTTACTGTCGCTGCCTGTGTAAGACGTCTGGAAAGTTACGAGATTGATGAAATGCCTGTTGTACGTTCTCGTGCATTTGCTGCCAGTGAGATTGTTGTTGAAGAGCCTTCGAAGGGGGCTGTCGTTGGCGAAGGCATTTTGTCCTTTACAGGCAACCTGTCCGCGCAAAATCAGGAAGATGCGATGCACGCCTTTCTTTTTGCCAGCCTTGTCGCGAATAAGCAATTTCCTCACGAATATCAGGGCAAAGAGTGGTACTACAAATTTGTCGAAGTGATGACCTCTGCGGGTTGGCTGACGAGCCAAAAGTATTACAACGACATGAATATTAGCGGAAATACCGTTCGGATGGATCAATTGGTACTGGAAATCCTTGGCTCGGTGGTCGCCGGCCTCGCTATACCGGGCACTGCTTCTGCACTGATGCTGAAGGTTGCCGGTGATGCCATTACCGCCTTGAAAAAGAAAGAAACGGCTTTAACGCTGTATGAAAAGAATATGTTGGAACATGGCGTAGGCGGTATGGCTGCTGGCACCTGCACCGAAGTCAATGGTGAGGTAACCCTGGCACTAGGGACTGTACGTTTTATTCGAAAAAACACAGCGACCCAAGTCCTGTTCATGGATTGGGATAGTCGTGAGGTGAAGTTGTATAAAGGTGAATCTGTTTTCCGGAAGGTTCCCTATATAGCGGATCAAACCCGAAACCTGATTCGGACAAAACTTGGGATGAATGCGGTCAGTAAAATCGAAGACTACGAGATCTGATCTCGCGCGTTCGATGGGGTAGCTGTGTGTCGGCTACCCTTCTTTCTATTATTGAAGGAATTCTACATGGCAAGGGAATATTCGGTATTTGTTAATGCCGCTGCTATCGTTTTATTACCGTGCAACTCAGTGGAGCCAGCAACTAACGACCTGATGAATTCAGTCCTGCTTGCGCAACTGGTCGCCAATAAACGTACCGAAACCACGAGCGCGGTCGATTGGTATGACACTTATGTGGGGGTGCTGGGTGATTTCTGGTTAACGAGCGCCAGAAGCAGGCAAGATATCCAGCTGGGAAAAGACGATACCGCTTCACCGTTTGAATGGATCGCTGCGGTACTGGAAAGTAGCGCTGAGGATGAGGCGCGGCTGGTGATGGCGTTGTTGAAGGGTATCGCACGGCTATCCGATTCTTTGCCCGCGGTGAGCTTGCTGCGCAAGCATGTGCAAAAAGAATCCGATGATGAACCGGCAGAAATCCCTTTGCAGTCGAAGCCTGTTCGCTTGCTCGTGATCGTGGCGCAAGACAACGCTTCGATGACCAGCGTCTGCCTCCAATTCAAAACACGGCAAATGCTTGACCCCAATCCCTGGGGGCAGCGATTCCATTTCGAGGATATGGAGGGCTGCGTTTCAACCCATTTTTTCCATGCGCACCTGTCCGAGACATTGTACGCCCCCGTCCGTGAAGTGATCGCCCGCAAGGTTGAGGGCGTTTTGAGCGACAACATCGTGGATATCACGGAGGCCATCAATGCTTTGGCCTTTCTGCCCACCGAGGAGGCTGGCTCATGATGAGTGCTGTTCCACAGGCAGCGGTGGTAGGCGGCGGTGTCGTTGCGTTTGCTGCCGGTCTGCCCGAGTCACACAGGGAAGATGTTTACTTGAGTACGATATACGCGCAAAGGGCCACCCGGGCTGCCTACAACGACGGTTTGTCGGGCGATTGGTTTGACTACTATTGCAAGACGCTCAAATTCATCGGCTGGGACGTGCCGCGTCCGGAAGGGCTAGCGCCCGTTCAAGGCGGGTCGATGGGGAAGGCTGCGTCTCGACATATTGCGACTCGTCTTGGTGAGGCCTTTTCCGATCCGGCCAATCGTGCTCTGGCAGCGCTGGAGAGGAATACACAGGCACTTGAGCTATTTGAGTCGACGAGCCTTTCGCAGGATGCAGGTTTCTTTCAGATGATTCCTTGCGTACAGAAAGACGCTCACCGGGTCGAAATGGGGATTTATCACCGTCAATTCCAGCTTCGGCGAAAGACGTCGCGATTTCTGTTCATCAGTCAAGATGACCTGATGCACAGCAGTACAGAGCAAATGTCTGTCATTACATTCAATACGCTCTATTACGCGCAGTTCCGGGACAAGGTGAAACAATCGGTGTTGTCTCAGACATTCAAGGAACTGAGCGCTCTGGAAATCTGAACGCCGTCTGTCCTTCAGAAAGCACTACTCAGAATGTCGACGCGGTGTGATTCTGATGATCACGCTGGGCAACCCAATGCTCGATCAGGTCGCGCAGTTGCGACAGCTCGACCGGTTTGGCCATGTGCCCGTCCATGCCCGCCTGGCGCGCGCGCTCTTTGTGTTCGGCGAGGATGTGTGCGGTCAACGCCACCACGGGGGTGCGAATCCGCTGATTGCCGACTTCCCAGGCACGCAGTTGCTGGGTGGCGGAGAAACCGTCGAGGATCGGCATTTCACAGTCCATCAGCACCAGGTCGTAGCGCTGCGCTTTCATCGCCACCAGGGCTTCTTCGCCATTGCTGGCGGTGTCCGGTTGCAGGTTGAGCTTGCCCAGCATGCCGCGTATCACCTTGGTCGAGATGCTGTTGTCTTCGGCCACCAGAATGCGGAAATCGCTGGGCACCTTGACCGGAAGGGTAGGGCCGGTGGGCAGGTGCTGCGAGACGGGCAGGCCTTTGTTGCGCTGGTTCAGCTCGTCCGCCAGTGTGGTCTTGAGTGTATAGCCGGCTACCGGTTTGGCGAGAATGCGCTTGATCCCGGAGTTGCGCGCGATGATCTTGCTCGGGGCGTTGCTGATGCCGGTGAGCATGATCAGCAGAATGTCATGGTTCAGGCTCGGGTCTTCCTTGATCTTGGCGGCCAGTTGCATGCCGGTCATGCCGGGCATGTTCTGGTCCAGCAGGACGACGTCGAAGTAATCGCGCAGATGGGCCTTGGTGCGCAGCAGCGCCAGGGCCTCCTTGCCGGATGGCACGGCGCTGACATTCAGGCCCCAGGCGCTGCATTGCTGCACCAGTACCTTGCGACAAGTGTCGTTGTCGTCCACGACCAGTACGCGCGCGCCTTGCAATGGGCTGTCCAGGTCCGAGGTCGGATGTTCGAGACGGTCCGGGTCCAGCGGCAGAGTCAGCCACAATGTGCTGCCCTGGTTGGCGCCGCTCTTGATGCCGAACTCGCCTTGCATCAAACGGATCAGTTGACGGGCGATGACCAGCCCAAGATTGCCCCCCAGGCTGGTGGCCGAGAGGAAGTGTTTGCTGTGCAGTTCGGCATGCATCAGCGCGTCGCGTTCTTGCGCCTCCATGGGCTGGCCGCTGTCCTGCACGGCGATGCGCAACCGCGGTTTGGCGCTGCGCTCATCCAGGGCGACGACGATCAGGATCTCGCCTTCGTCGGTTTTCTTCAGGGCGTTTTCCAGCAGGCTCAGCAGGGTCTGGCGCAGACGTGTCGGGTCTCCGCTGATGACGCGTGGTACCTGCGGCTGGATAAAGCTGATCAGCTCGACGTTCTGCTGTTCGGCCTTGGCGCGGAAGATGCTCAGGCAATCTTCGATCAGGGCGTTGAGGTCGAACTGCACGTCGTCCAGTTCGATCTGCCCGGACTCGAGTTTGGAGATGTCGAGAATTTCGTTGATCAGTGTCAGCAGCTCGTTGCCGGCGCTATGGATGGTCTGCACATAGTCACGTTGCTTGACCGACAGCGGTGTGCCCAGCAGCAGTTCGGTCATGCCCAGCACGCCATTCATCGGGGTGCGGATTTCATGGCTGATCTTCGCCAGGAATTCGGCTTTGGCGTTGATCTCGGCGTTGCTCGCGGCCAGGTCGCGACTGACGCTGAAACGGTCTTCGGTGATGCTGCGCTGTCGCTCGCCCAGGGCAATACTCATCAACAGGCCACTGATACAGATAAACACCAGCAGAATAATGATCAGGCCTTGCGGAGCGACAAGGGTCAGCCCCTGCAGCGCCGGCAGGATAATCAATGTGCCGAGGTTGAATATCACCATGGCCGCCACGAACAGGCGCGCCGGGCGATAACCTTTTTGCCAGTGATGGGCACTGACGAACAACATGCTCAGACCTGCCAGGGCAACCAGCCCATAGGTGATCAGGTTCAGCGGCAGTGTATTGACGAACAGCAACAGCAGGCCGCAAGCCACGATGACCAGGATGTCCCCCAGCAGCAGCTTGTTCAGCGGGTGTGGGCCGAGCGGGGCGAAGAAACGGTAGGCGAACATCAGACCGCAAGGCGCGGTCATCAGTAAGGCGAGGTAGGCACCGGGTGTTTGCACGGCAGACCAGTTCGGCAACCATGGCCGGGCCAGGTTCAGCAGCAACACCAGACTGAGCATCAATAGCCCTTCGCACGCTGCCAGCCAGAGGCTGCTGCGCGAGCGGGTGTAGATGTAACGGGTCAGGTTATGCAGGATCAGCATCCCGAGGCAGCCAAAGAGCAGGCCGTAGATCAGCGTCTGGTACTGAATGGCCGCGGTCATGACCGCCGATTGCAGGGTGATGTAAGGCCGCAACTGGTGTTCGGAGACCAGCCGCAGGTAGACGTCGAGAGTTTTGTCGCTTTGTGGCAGCGGCAACATGAAGTCGCTGCTGGGGAGGGGGCGCGTAGCCTGGAGCTGCCCGCCACCGGTATTCAATTGATCGATCAACTGGTCGCCGTCGAGCACATACAGATTGAGGTGCGACAGGTCCGGTGCGAACACTCGCAGCAACTGTTCATGCTTGCCGGGCGCGAGTCTGAAACGCAGCCATAGCGCACCCTCGGGCGCGGCCGCGGTGAGGCGGTCGAGTTCGATGGGGCTGAATTGATTGGTGTAGCGGCTGGAGCGGATGTCGCTCAGCTGCAGGTCGCCCTGTTCGTCGAGCAATACCGCCCAGCCACTGCCTTGCGCGGCCTGGGCCGGAAGCATGCAGAGCAAGGTCAGCAGAGTGACGGTGAAGCCTATGGCAATCCTGAGCCAGCGCACGGCGAAATCCCTTCGTAGGTTGATGCCAGAGTATAACTATGCGCGGCGCCGGAATAGTCAGGCAAGGGCCGTAAGCCCTTGCCTGGCCGGATGGATGGCTTATTCCTGATTTTCGCCACGCTCGCGGGCAATGGCGCGGTAGCCAATGTCCTTGCGATAGAAGCAGCCTTCCCAGTCGATTTTAGCCGCCAGTTTGTAAGCCTGCTGCTGGGCTGCATCGACGCTGGTGCCCATGGCGGTAGCGCACAGCACTCGACCACCGGCGGTCACCACTTGACCGTCCTTGAGCGCAGTACCGGCATGGAAGACTTTGCCTTCCAGTGCTGCAGCTGCATCGAGGCCGTTGATGGCAACGCCTTTAGCGTAGTCACCAGGATAGTCGCCCGCCGCCAGCACGATGCCGACGCTCGGACGCGGATCCCATTGTGCTTCGACCTTGTCCAGGGCTTGTGCCAGCGCCGCTTCGACCAGCAACACCAGGCTCGACTGCAAACGCAGCATCACCGGTTGGGTCTCAGGGTCGCCGAAACGGCAGTTGAATTCGATGACTTTTGGGTTACCAGCTTTGTCGATCATCAGGCCGGCATAGAGAAAGCCGGTGTAGACGTTACCTTCATCGGCCATGCCACGCACGGTCGGCCAGATCACCAGGTCCATGACCCGCTGATGGACTTCGGCCGTGACGACCGGGGCCGGGGAGTAAGCGCCCATGCCGCCGGTGTTCGGGCCGGTATCGCCGTCGCCGACGCGTTTGTGGTCCTGGCTGGTGGCCATCGGCAATACGTTCTTGCCGTCGACCATAACGATGAAGCTGGCTTCTTCGCCGTCCAGGAACTCTTCGATCACCACGCGAGAACCGGCGTCGCCAAACGCGTTGCCTGCGAGCATGTCGCGCACCGCGTCTTCGGCTTCGCCCAGGGTCATGGCGACGATCACGCCTTTACCGGCGGCCAGGCCATCGGCCTTGATCACGATCGGTGCGCCTTTTTCACGCACGTAAGCCAGGGCCGGCTCGATCTCGGTGAAGTTCTGGTAGTCGGCAGTCGGGATCTTGTGACGAGCCAGGAAGTCCTTGGTGAAGGCTTTCGAACCTTCCAGCTGAGCAGCGCCAGCGGTCGGGCCGAAGCAATCCAGGCCACGGGAGCGGAACAGATCGACGACACCGGCGACCAGCGGCACTTCCGGGCCGACGATGGTCAGGGAAGCGTTCTTCTGCGCGAAATCTGCAAGCTGCTCGAGGGCGAGCACGTCGATGGCGACGTTCTCGCACTTGGCTTCAATGGCGGTGCCGGCGTTGCCCGGGGCAACGAAAACTTTCTGCACGCGCGGATCCTGAGCCACTTTCCAGGCCAGGGCGTGTTCACGGCCACCGCTGCCAATGATCAAAACATTCATTTCAAAAACCTCGGATGACGCTAATTCTGTGGAGGCAGCCTGAGCTGCCTGGCTAACGGTACGCGGCATCCGCCACTGCACCAAACCTGTAGGAGCGAGGCTTGCCCGCGAAGGGAACGCCTCGGTGCGTCAGCCAGACCGAGGTGAGGCCTTCGCGGGCGAGCCTCGCTCCTACAAGAGCAAAATCAGTGACGGAAGTGGCGCATGCCGGTGAACACCATGGCGATGCCGGCTTCATCAGCGGCCGCAATCACTTCGTTGTCACGCATCGAGCCGCCCGGCTGGATCACCGCAGTGATGCCGACCTTGGCCGCGTTGTCGATACCGTCACGGAACGGGAAGAATGCATCCGACGCCATGACCGCGCCCTGCACCTGCAAGCCTGCGTGTTCAGCCTTGATCGCGGCAATACGCGCGGAGTTCACGCGGCTCATCTGGCCAGCGCCGACACCGATGGTCTGACGGTTCTTGGCGTAGACAATGGCGTTGGACTTAACGTATTTGGCGACTTTCCAGGCAAAGATCAGGTCGTGGATCTCTTGCTCGGTCGGGGCGCGTTTGGTCACGACTTTCAAGTCGTCGGCACCGATCATGCCGATGTCGCGGCTCTGTACCAGCAGGCCACCGTTGACGCGTTTGTAGTCCCACGCAGCGGCGCGATCAGCCGACCACTCGCCGCAAGCCAGCAGGCGCACGTTGGCTTTGGCAGCCACGATGGCACGAGCTTCTTCGCTGACGGACGGGGCGATGATCACTTCGACGAACTGACGCTCGACGATGGCCTTGGCGGTTTCAGCATCCAGCTCGCGGTTGAAGGCGATGATGCCGCCGAACGCCGACTCGGTGTCGGTGGCGTAGGCCAGTTCGTAAGCCTGACGGATACCGCCTTCGGCGTCCGGGCTAACCGCCACGCCGCACGGGTTGGCGTGCTTGACGATCACGCAGGCTGGTTTGACGAAACTCTTCACGCATTCCAGCGCGGCGTCGGTGTCGGCCACGTTGTTGTACGACAGCTCTTTGCCTTGCAGTTGGGTCGCGGTGGCGATGCCAACTTCGGCGGGCTTGGCTTCCACGTAGAACGCCGCGCTCTGGTGCGGGTTCTCGCCGTAGCGCATTTCCTGGGCCTTGATGAACTGGCTGTTGAAGGTGCGCGGGAATTTGCTGCGACCTTCGGTGCTGAGGGTGTCAGCCGCCTGGTTCACGGTGCCCATGTAGTTGGCGATCATGCCGTCGTAGGCGGCGGTGTGTTCGAAGGCCTTGAGCATCAGGTCGAAACGCTGAGCGTAGGTCAGGCCGCCGGCCTTGAGGCTTTCCAGGACGTTGGCGTAATCGCTGGCATTCACCACGATGGCCACGTCTTTGTGGTTCTTGGCTGCCGAACGGACCATGGTCGGGCCGCCGATGTCGATGTTTTCGATGGCGGTCGGCAGGTCGCAGCCTGGCTTGTTGATGGTGGCTTCGAACGGGTACAGGTTGACCGCGACCAGATCGATCGGCTTGATGCCGTGCTCGTTCATGATGGCGTCGTCGATACCGCGACGACCGAGGATCCCGCCGTGGATTTTCGGGTGCAGGGTTTTCACCCGACCGTCCATCATTTCTGCGAAACCGGTGTAATCCGCGACTTCCACTGCGCCAACACCGTTGTCGCGCAGCAGCTTGAACGTTCCGCCGGTGGAGAGGATCTCGACGCCCAGGGCTTCAAGCTCTTTGGCGAATTCGAGGATCCCGGTCTTGTCGGAAACGCTGATCAAGGCGCGGCGGATCGGCAGGCGGGTAGTCTGGTCGGTCATTTCAATTTCCATCAAAAGCAAAGGAGTCAGCAAAAAAGGCGACCGGTTTTACGCGGGCGCCTTTCTGGTTTGATTGAATGCTTACAGCAAATCGTACTGCTTGAGTTTCTTGCGCAGGGTGCCCCGGTTCAGCCCGAGCAGCTCGCTGGCCTTGGTCTGGTTGCCCTTGACGTAGTTCATTACGCATTCGAGCAGGGGAGCCTCGACTTCGGAAAGCACCAGGTTGTACACATCCGTGACGGCAGCGCCCTCAAGGTGGGCGAAATAATTGTGCAGCGCCTTCTCGACACTCCCGCGAAGGGTCTGACCTTCTTCGCTCGGCGTATTGAGGTGCTGTTTCAAATTCACGTTGTCGCTCACGGGTGTTGTTCCACTCACTAAAGTCTCGGTCATCATCGTCATGCAGCCACCCCTTCTCCGTCCCCTGTCAGGCTCTTGTAGCGTTCGGCGAAGAAGGCCCGAACGTAGGCGCATTGTGCTTCCGTCTCTTGCAAACGATTGAAGTGGGCGCGGAACTCCCTGGCGCCCGGCAAGGTTGCGAGATACCAGCCCACATGCTTGCGAGCTATGCGCACGCCCATGACGTCGCCATAGAAGGCATGCAGCGCAGCCAGATGCTCAAGCAGAATACGTTCCACCTCGATCAGTTCCGGTGCCGGGAGTTTTTCGCCGGTACGCAGGTAATGGTCGATTTCACGAAAAATCCATGGCTGCCCCTGGGCAGCCCGACCCACCAACAGGCCATCGGCACCGGTCGCGTCCAGCACGTACCGGGCCTTCTCGGGCGAATCGATATCGCCATTGGCGAAGACCGGAATCGACACTGCCTGCTTGATCGCGGCAATGGTGTCGTACTCGGCTTCCCCGGTATACAGATCGGCACGGGTGCGGCCATGCACCGCCAGCGCCGTAATGCCTGCCTGTTCGGCGATCTTCGCCACGGTCAGGCCGTTTTTGTTCGCCCGGTCCCAGCCGGTGCGGATCTTCAGGGTGACCGGCACATCGACCGCGGCCACCACGGCCTGCAGGATCTCGGTCACCAATGCTTCATCTTTCAACAGGGCGGAGCCGGCGGCCTTGTTGCAGACCTTCTTCGCCGGACAGCCCATGTTGATATCAATAATCTGTGCGCCCAGTTCGACGTTGGCCCGGGCTGCATCCGCCAGCATCTGCGCATCACCACCGGCGATCTGTACCGAGCGGGGCTCGGGATCGCCTTCGTGGATCATGCGCATCCGCGATTTGCGGGTGTTCCACAAGCTCATGTCGCTGGTGACCATTTCCGAGACTACAAGGCCCGCGCCCAGTCGTTTGCACAGCTGACGAAAGGGCTGATCGGTGACGCCCGCCATGGGGGCGAGAATCAAGCCGTTGTGCAATGTATATGGACCGATGCGTACCGCCGACATAGGACTTCCCTGTAGTGGGGCCGGATCATGAGAGTTCGAAAAAGGGTTGGCATGATACCCGCTCTCGATGACTGGATAAAGGCTGAATTGAACAAAATCTGAACAGTTATTCCGTTATCGCCAGCGGTTTGGTTGAGCCGTCAAAGTCAGAAAACTGCCGTCAAGCCTGTAACGCTTGAACGTTTCACTCGGGGGAATGGAAGCTCAGGCTGTAGTTCACCGCTTTGGGGCCGGGATCGAGAATGTCCAGCGCGATGTGGATCGGCGTTTGCGGCGGCATTTCCGCCAGGCCTTCGAGGTCGCCGTTGAGGTACTCGCCGGGCTTGAAGCGACGACTGGCGATCAGGTGGCCGTTGAGGTCGGCAAAGCGCAGTTCCAGTAGCGGGAAGGGCTGGGAGAAGGGCGCACGGTTGTAGATGATGGCATCGACCACTAGGGCGCCGTTGAAGTCCGGGTGGCTGCGGACCACCAGGTTACTGCTTTTGACTTTCGCGATGTCGACCTTGGATGGCACGGTGCAGCCGATGTGCGGGCACAGTTGCTGGAACCATGGACGGTACTGGTCCTGACGTGCCAGTTCGTCGAAGTGGTAAGCGACATATTGACCGGCGAGGCCGGCGGCGCCGAGCAGGATCAGCAACAGCCAGAAAAAGCGCCGGCCCCAGGGGGAGCGACGTTTTTGCCAATCCAGTTGCAACGGGTCGTCAGTCAGATCCTCGAATGCTTCCGCCCGCAGGGCTGGTTCGCTGCGTTCGCGCCGCTTGCGCAGAGGCTCGACCGAGGGCAGGTCGTTGTCGACTTCATCGGGAGTCGCCGACAGGTTGCCAAAGGGGATCGGGGCGTCGAGCGGGTCGTGCAGGCGCAGCTGTTGGATCTCGGGTTCGTCGTCCAGTTCGGCGGGCTCCAGCGACAGCGAAGGCTCGGTGCGCGAGTGTTTGTTCGGCTCGATCGTCGGTTCTGGCGTGGGTGCCTCGGCGGTTTTTGCACGATCGGCGGCCGATTCACTGAAGAGGCTGTCGGACCAGGGATCCTGATCGGGCTCGGTGGTATCGCGGCGAGCGCTGAGGCTGTCTTCGCGGGGCCGGGTGAATTCCGTTGTTGGCTGGATTTCCCGCTGTTCGAGCCGGGCGAGCTCTTCGTCCAGGTCCAGGCTGTCCAGGTCCATTTCGGCAGCGGTCCATTGCTTTTGGCTGATGGCTCGCTGCACGGGCGGTTCGACGGGCGCCGGTGCAACCGGTTTGACCGTTTCCTTGCCGGCCCGCTGCTCGAGTAACTGCTTGGCGGCGTTGAACACCTGCAAGCACGAGCCGCAACGAACCACTCCACGGGCCACGCTCAACTGAGCATGGCTGACGCGGAAGCTGGTTTGGCAATGCGGGCACTGGGTGACGAAGCTGTCGGTCATGCGGCAATCCGGTTTATGCAGGCGCTCATTCTAGCGCCGACGGCCAGTAATGCGTACCCAGCCGTCGCGATTGGCAATCGGGTCCAGATCAAAGTCCTGGGCGTAGGCCGCAGCGACTTCCTCACCTTGTTCGGCGAGGATGCCCGACAATGCCAAACGACCGCCTGGCTTGACCAGGCTGGACAGTTGCGGCGCCAGCGAAACCAGCGGGCCGGCAAGAATGTTGGCGACCAGCACGTCGGCCTGAACCTGTGGCAGGTCTTGCGGCAGATACAGCGGGAAGTGTTCGTCAGCAATGTTGTTGCGCCCGGCATTGTCGCGGGAGGCTTCCAGCGCCTGCACGTCGATGTCGGTGCCGACGGCTTGCTTGGCGCCCAGCAACAGCGCGGCAATCGCCAGAATCCCCGAGCCGCAACCGAAGTCGAGCACATTGCAATTTTTCAGGTCCTGACCGTCGAGCCATTCCAGGCACAGCGCGGTGGTCGGGTGAGTGCCAGTGCCGAACGCCAGGCCCGGATCCAGCAGCAGGTTCACCGCGTCCGGCTCAGGCGCGGCGTGCCAGCTCGGGACGATCCACAGGCGCTGGCCGAAACGCATCGGCTGGAAACCGTCCATCCAGCTGCGTTCCCAGTCCTGGTCTTCGATGACTTCGCTGTGATGCTCGGGCAGCGGGCTGCCGGTCAGCAGCTCGAGATGGGCCAGCACGCTGGCGGCTTCGGTGCCGCCTTCGAACAGCGCCAGCAGGTGCGTGTGCGACCACAGCGGGGTGGTATTGAGTTCCGGCTCGAAAATCGGCTGATCTTCGGCGTCCATGAAAGTCACCGACACGGCGCCCACTTCAAGGAAAGCGTCTTCGTAGGTTTCGGCTTGTTCTGGGCTGATGGCGAGACGGACTTGCAGCCAAGGCATGGCGGGCACCTTTGAAAAATATTGATTGCAGCCTGGCGGGCTGCGAGAAGCGCGCAAGTTTACGCGAGCGCGAGGCAGAAGACGACCGGGTAGCCACGCATCGGGAGTCATCCAATACCTGTGGCGAGGGAGCTTGCTCCCGCTGGAGCGCGAAGCGGTCCCAAAATGGCCGAGCCGGATCTGTCTGATACCGCGCAGTTGAATGGTCTTGCGGTCGCTACGCAACCGAGCGGGAGCAAGCTCCCTCGCCACAAGGGTTTTGCGTGCAGCAATCCCCAGAAACAACAAAGCCGCTCGAAAGCGGCTTTGTCGGTATGGATCACAGCTTAATGCTTTTCGCCAGCCAGCTTGTGCTCGAGGTAGTGAATGTTCACACCACCTTTGCAGAAACCAGCATCACGGACCAGATCGCGGTGCAGCGGGATGTTGGTCTTGATCCCGTCGACAACGATTTCGTCCAGCGCATTGCGCATCCGCGCCATGGCTTCGTCACGGGTTGCGCCGTAGGTGATCAGCTTGCCGATCAACGAATCGTAGTTCGGCGGAACGGCATAGCCACTGTACAGGTGCGAATCGACGCGAACGCCGTTGCCGCCTGGAGCGTGGAAATGCTTGACCGTGCCTGGGCTAGGCATGAAGGTTTTCGGGTCTTCGGCGTTGATCCGGCATTCCAGCGCGTGGCCGCGGATAACGACGTCATTCTGGGTGTACGACAACTTGTTGCCAGCGGCGATGCTGAGCATCTCCTTGACGATGTCGATGCCGGTGACCATTTCCGAAACCGGGTGCTCTACCTGGACACGAGTATTCATCTCGATGAAGTAGAAGTGGCCGTTTTCGTACAGGAACTCGAACGTGCCAGCGCCACGGTAGCCAATGTCGATACAAGCCCTGACACAGCGTGCGAGGACTTCCTCGCGCGCGTTCTCGTCGATGCCCGGTGCCGGCGCTTCTTCGAGAACCTTCTGGTGGCGACGTTGCAGCGAGCAATCGCGGTCACCCAGATGAATCGCATGGCCCTGGCCATCGGAAAGCACCTGAACTTCCACGTGACGTGGGTTGGTCAGGAATTTTTCCAGATAGACCATCGGGTTGCCGAACGCTGCGCCCGCTTCGGAGCGGGTCAGTTTCGCCGAGGAGATCAGGTCTTCTTCCTTGTGAACTACGCGCATGCCGCGACCACCACCGCCGCCAGCGGCTTTGATGATCACCGGATAACCGACTTCGCGACCGATGCGCAGAGCGGTTTCTTCGTCTTCAGGCAGTGGGCCGTCGGAACCCGGAACGGTTGGAACGCCGGCAGCGATCATGGCGTGCTTGGCCGATACCTTGTCGCCCATCAGGCGGATGGTCTCGGCTTTCGGGCCAATGAAGGCGAAGCCGGAGTTCTCGACCTGTTCGGCAAAGTCGGCGTTTTCCGCAAGGAAACCGTAGCCTGGGTGGATGGCGGTAGCGCCAGTCACTTCAGCGGCGGCGATGATGGCCGGGATGTGCAGGTAAGAGTGCGCGGCCGAGGCCGGACCGATGCAGACGGATTCGTCTGCCAGGCCCAGGTGCATCAGCTCTTTGTCGGCCTTGGAGTAAACGGCGACAGTCTTGATGCCCATCTCTTTGCAGGCACGCAGAATCCGCAGGGCAATCTCACCGCGGTTGGCGATCAGAACTTTTTCCAACTTCGCAGTCATCAAAGTTTCTCCGCGGTTCAAACGATGGTGAACAGCGGTTGGTCGTACTCAACCGGCTGGCCGTCTTCGACGAGGATGGATTCGATCACACCGCTGGCTTCAGCTTCGATGTGGTTCATCATCTTCATGGCTTCGACGATGCACAGAGTGTCGCCTTTCTTCACGGTCTGGCCGACTTCAACGAAGGACGGCGAGGACGGCGAAGATTTGCGATAGAAAGTGCCGACCATCGGCGAACGGGCAACGTTGCCGTTCAGCACAGGCGCGGCCGGAGCTGCAGGAGCAGCGGCAGCAACCGGGGCAGCAGCGGCGACAGGCGCCGGCGCCGGAGCATGCATAGGAGCGGGAGCGTAGTACTGCTGAGCCGGCGTCTTGCTGTGACGGCTGATGCGTACGGACTCTTCGCCTTCCTTGATCTCGAGCTCGTCGATACCGGACTCTTCCAGCAATTCGATCAGTTTCTTAACTTTACGGATATCCATGAATCATCAACTCCCAAGGGTCGGTCAGGGGCGTTTAACGCTTGTTGTTCAAGCCGTTGCCTGTCTTTCAAGCTGCTCTAGTGCGGCCTCCAGGGCCAGTCGATAACCGCTGGCGCCAAGGCCGCAGATCACTCCCACCGCAACGTCGGAGAAGTAAGAGTGATGGCGGAAAGGTTCGCGTTTGTGCACGTTAGACAAATGCACTTCGATGAATGGGATGCTCACTGCCAGCAGCGCGTCACGTAATGCGACACTTGTATGTGTAAAAGCTGCTGGATTGATCAGAATGAAGTCCACACCTTCGCCGCGAGCAGCGTGGATGCGATCGATCAATTCATACTCGGCGTTGCTTTGCAGGTAGAGCAAATGGTGGCCGGCATTGCGCGCCCGCTGTTCCAGATCCTGATTGATCTGCGCCAGTGTCGTAGCACCATAGACGCCCGGTTCCCGGGTGCCGAGCAGGTTCAGGTTGGGGCCGTGTAAAACCAATAGGGTCGCCATCTGCTGCTCCTTTGTCATCTGTGTGCAATTGTCAGAACCCGGCGACTATGCCGCAAAGCCTTTGTGACTGTCCAGTTCTATGCAATAGCCAGCACGATGGCCGATGTTTACGAGAAATATGTGACCGGGTCATTAAATCTGGTCATTTGCTTTCGCAACACGTTCGGCGAAGTTCTTCGCGCTGATCTCACCGATCACCCGCACATCGGCACGTTCTACCCCATCTTTGCCAAAAAACATCAGCGCCGGAGGACCGAACAGCTTGTAGCGGTCGAGCAGGGCGCGTTGTTCGGCGTTGCTGGCGGTGATGTCGAAACGGATCAATCGATAGCCTTTGAGGCGTTCGACGACAGTGGCATCGTTGAGAACTTCGTGTTCGATGACTTTGCAGCTGATGCACCAGTCGGCGTACCAGTCGAGCAGCAGCGGCGTACCGGAGGATTTGGCTTCGGCGAGGACGCGGTCCAATTCGGCTGGAGTGGTAATGGTTTGCCAGTTGCCGACGATTTGCGGTTGACTGTTGCTCGCGACATTACGCGGTTGACCAATGGGGTTGAACGGATCGGTTTGGCCGCTGAAGGCGCCGTACCAACAGGCCAGGGCATAAAACAGCAGGAACATCCCGAGCAATTGCCCCAGGCGTTTTCTCGGCGGTTTATAGACGAATTCCAGAGCGCCCATGAACAACCCGACGCCACCGGCGAGCAAGCCGATCAACAGCAAGGTGATCTGGCCCGGCAATACCCGACTGAGCAAAGCAATCGCCAGCCCCAGCAGGAGCACCCCAATCGCGTTTTTCACGTAGATCAGCCACGGACCGCTTTTCGGCAGCCAGGCCGCGCCACCGGTCGCCACCAGCAACAGCGGCGCGCCCATGCCCAGGCCGAGCATGAACAGTTTCAAGCCGCCGCCCAGAGCGTCGCCGCTGGCGCTGATGTACAGCAGCGCGCCGGCCAGTGGCGCCGATACACACGGCGAAACCAGCAGGCTCGACACCACGCCCAGCACCGCCGCGCCCCACAACGAACCACCCTCGGCACGTCCGGCAATCCGGTCCAGGCGGCTGCTGATGGCGTGGGGCAGTTTCAGTTCGAAGACGCCAAACATGGCCAGGGCAAATACCGCGAAAAACATCGCGAACGGCACCAGCACCCAGGCCGATTGCAAGCGTGCCTGAAGATTGAGCTGCGCGCCGAACATTCCCATCAAGGCACCGAGCAGGGCGAAACAGACAGCCATCGGCAGTACGTAAGCCAGCGACAGATTAAAGCCGCGTAACCCACCGACCTGCCCACGAAGAACCACCCCGGAGAGGATCGGCAGCATTGGCAGCACGCAGGGGGTGAAGGTCAGGCCAACACCTGCGAGGAAAAACAACGCCAGTTCGCGCCAGCTCCAGGATGTGGTCGCGGCGCCGCTGCCATCAATACTCAGGCGTTCGGTCTCGGGCGGGTAACACAGGCCTTTGTCGGCACAGCCCTGATAGGTCACGGCCAGCGTAAAGGCGCGGGAATCGGTGCGCGGCAGTTCTATATCGAGAATGCCGTGGTAAACCTCGACATCGCCGAAGAACTCATCGTGCTTTTGTTCGCCCTTGGGCAGTTGCGCCGCGCCGAGACCAATGTCGGCCGGGTCGGCGCGAAACTGGAAGCGATGGCGATAGAGGTAGTAACCCTCGGTGGCAACGAAGCGCAGCTTGATTGATAGTGGCGTACTTTCTACCAGGCTCAACTTAAAGGCTTCGCGCACCGGCAGGAAATCAGCGCTGTTGTTGATCGAACCCAGCGTGGAACTGGGCCGACTGTCCAGCAACCCGGCGGCAGAGGCCGGCAGGGCGAGCACTAAAAACAGCAGGCAGAGCAAACGGCGCATGACAATCTCGCGTATCGAAAGTGTGGGCATGATAGCGGACAGCGAGGCGTGTTGCCTCGTAACCCCATCCTGTAGGAGCGAGGCTTGCCCGCGAAGAACGATAATGCGGTTTAACAGGGGACTGTGTAATTGTTCTTCGCGGGCAAGCCTCGCTCCTACGGGAACGGGGCGGTTTGTCAGACGCGGAAGGCTTGGACTGCTGTGTGCAACCGTCCACCCAGCACTAACAAATTCTCCCCTTGCTCACGCCCCTCGCCAATGCGCAGTAAGTTATCCCCACCCAATTGGTGAATCCGCTCACTGTGATCGCGGATTTCGCTGACAGCGCCGCTCTGCTGGGCAGTGACATCGGCGATGCGCACGGCGGTGTCGGAAATGGTCTGGATCGCCCCGACGATTTTATCCAGCGCCCCGTCAGCTGCCTGAGCCTGATTGGCCGTGGCTTCGGCATGTTCGACCTGAGCACGCATGCCTTCGACTGATTGCCGCGCGGCGGTTTGCAGGCCGGCGATCAGCGTCTGGATCTCGGCCGTGGCCCCGGCAGTACGTTGCGCCAGTGAGCGAACCTCTTCGGCGACTACCGCAAACCCTCGGCCCATCTCCCCGGCGCGGGCCGCTTCGATGGCGGCATTCAGGGCCAGCAGGTTGGTTTGGTCGGCTATCGAGCGGATCACCGTCAGCACACCGCCGATGGTCGCTGACTCCTCGGCCAGATGTTCGATCATCTGCGCGTTGCCTTGCACTTCATCCACCAGCGCATGCAGCCCGGTGAGGCTCAGGCCGATCACTTTCTGACCGTGTTCCACCGCCAGTCCGGCATGGCGGCTGGCGTCGGCAGCCTGGCTGGCATCACCGGCGACTTGTTGAATCGTCGCCTCGAGTTCACCAAGAGAGTCGCGGATCAACGCGGTGTCGCCAGCCTGATGCTCGGCGCTGCTGTGCAGGTCATTGCTCAATTCGGCCAACGTTCGGCTGCTGCCGGCGACTTGCTCGGCGTTGAGGCGAATGGTGCCTACCAGGTCGACCAGATAGGCGCGCAAGCGATTGAGCGAGGCTTGAATGTCAAGCAGTTCGCGGTTGGTCGCGCCCAGTTGAATGTCGCGGCTGAAGTCACCTTCGGCCCAGGTCGACAGCGCCGGGGCAAGGTTTGTCAGGGTTCGGGCCAGACGTCGCTGCAAGGTATCGATGAGCAATGCGATCAGCAGAATCAGCCCGATCATCACCCCTTGCATCAGCCGCACTTCGCTCTGGATCTGCCCGTGCTGGGCGCGCACCACCGGTTCCAGCCCGGCGATGGACTGCTGCACGGCGGCGATTTTCAGATGAGTCGCGGTGCTGAGGTCAGCGCGTTTCTGGATCTGTTCGCGAGTGCGCGCCAGTTCCGAAGGGTAGCGGGTGAGCAGGCTGTTGAGTTCGCGCTTGAGACCGACGCCGGCATCTTCAGCGACGGCTTTCTCGGTGTTATCCAAACCCATCATCGCGGCGAAATCATCGGTGTTCGATTCAGTGCTGGCGATCACACCAAGCAGCGGTAAAGCGTCCAGTTGCTCGGCTTGAGTGCGGATGTTGGCGACTTCGCGTTCGACATCGGTGGCCAGTTCGCTGCGACCACTGCTGACCAATTTGTCCCGAGCCAGAGACAGTTTGCCCAAGTGCTGGGACGCAGTGAGCAAGGGCGTCAAATATGCCGCGTTGCCGCTGGCGTATTGGCTGAGCTGATCGAGGCTGGCACCGAGTTCGCGTTCGGCTTGCAGCAGCAGTGCTTGCGGGTCGCCAGCGAGTTTGCCGGCGGCCAGCAGGTCGGTTTTGCTGAATTCAGCCAAATTCGACAGGCTGGGGCGCAAGGTCTGGGCCAATGTCGGTGGCAACTCATCGAGCTCCTTTTGCAAGGCGTCGAGGGCCTGGCTGGCGTTGCTCAGGCGCAGGGCATTGCCGCTGGCCAGGTAATCCTCGACGTTGCGCGCCACTTCATTTTGAAACTGCTGAGACAGGCCCAGATAACGCTCCATCAACAGATAGGGGCGTTCCAGGGCTTTTTGCGACCACCAGAGCGTGGCGCCAAGGGCCACACAAACGGCAACCAGAAGGAGGGTATTGAGATTGGTCAACAGCTTCAGGCGCATCATGGTCTACCAACGGCAGAATGGTAAGTGCCTGAAGTTATTGCGTTTCTGTTACAGAGTTATGACCAAATGGGTCGATTCCGATGAAAAAGTGGCACTTTGCTTTGACTCCCGCGCGGCTTGTACGCGGTTACGTCCGGCGTTCTTCGCACGGTACAGCGCTTCGTCCGCCTGGCTGGCCATCAGCAGGCTGTCAGAGTCTTCGCGCAGTTCGACGACGCCGGCGCTGAAAGTGCACCAAAGGTCTTGAGGTTGAGCGGGGTAGTGAATTTCGGAGAAGCGCTGACGGATTTCATCGAGCACCTTGTAGGCCGATTCGATATCTGTGTCCGGCATGACGATGGCGAATTCTTCACCGCCGTAGCGACCGATGAAGTCGGTCTTGCGCAACCGTTGCTTGAGAAACAGCGCCAGGCTCTTGATCACGCGGTCGCCCATGGGGTGGCCGTGGCTGTCGTTTACCCGTTTGAAGTGGTCAATGTCGAGCATCGCAAAACTCAGTGGCTTGTTTTCGCGGCGGGCGCGGAACGAACAGTCTTCGAGCAATTGCAGAATGTGGGTGTGGTTGTACAAACCGGTCAGGCTGTCGCGCACCATCCGCGCTTTCAGATTGCGCGCCCGCGCCGCGCGGTTGCGCACGGTAGTGATCAGGTGTCGTGGCTTGATCGGCTTGGTCAGGAAGTCGTCGCCGCCCTCGCTCATGGCGTCGAGCTGCTTGTCCAGGTCGTCTTCGGCCGACAGATAAATGATCGGCACGCTGACATAGCGGTCGTTATGGCGGATCACCTTGGCCAGTTCGGTACCGGTGCAGGCCGGCATATACATGTCGAGGATGATCAGGTCCGGCTGGAAATCCGCCAGTTCGGCCATGGCCTGGATCGGTTCGATCAAGGTCCGCGTGACGATCCCGGCGCTGTTGAGCAGACGTTCGGTATGTAATGCCTGAGCGCGGGAGTCGTCGATGATCAGCACTTTATAAGGTTCGTACTGGGCGACGCAGGTCAGGACTTCGATTTTTTCCAGCAGGCTCGAGGCTTCAAGAGTGCCGGTGAGAAATTCCTGGCCGCCGGCACGCACGGCGGCGAGGCGGGTCGGAGTATCGGTTTCGTGCAGGCTGAAAAACAACAGCGGCAAGGGCTGATCGAGGCCTTCCTGGGCTTCGGCCGCCAGTTTCAGGCCGATGCCGGCGCCACTGAAATCGACGTCCATGACAATCGCCGCCGGTAGACGCTCGACCATCGAGGAGCGGAACGCGGCGACACTGTCGAGGGATTGAGCGCTGAGCCCGAAAAATTCAAGTTGCTTGGCCAGCCGCTCGGCCCGGTCGTGATCCTGCAGCATCACGTAGATCGGCTTGCGCAGCGGCGGCAGGAAGGTTTGTTCGAGCTGATCGCCATGACGCAAGCCGGTGCGGGACAGGCGCTGCATCAGACGATTGAGGTCAGTGATCAGTCCGCTACTCAGGCGTCCGCGATTGGCATCGACCGCTTCCAGCGACTGGCCGATGTGGCGCGCCAGCTGGGTGTGTTCCGGTTGCTCGAAACGTTCGGCAAAACGCAGCAGGCGCAGATTGGCTTCACTCAGTTCCGACAAGTCGCTGGTGGACCATTCGTTGCGTTGCAGGCGTTGCCATATCTCAAGAATTTGACGTGCCTGATGAATTACCCGCTGGGCAAAGTGGTGCTTGAGGCGCTCACGGCTGGGGTCTTCTGGCTCGGTCATATCCTGACTACTAGTTAGGGTGCATGCTGAGATCGACTGGTGGCTCTATGCTAGCACCTCTTTTCGATTGCATGAGTGTCGTACGTCAATAATCTGCAAAGCGACTTCATTCAGTTTATGACCGACTGGTCGCATAGGCTCAACGCTGTGCTTCATCTATAGTGGCAGCTCGATCGCGGTCATTATGTGGCTCGCTGTGTCTCGCAGGATTTAATGCGCGGCAAATGACGCACGATGGCGTAGGGTTGTGGTCGAACCGATGAACTCAAGTGATTGAAAGGATACCGCCATGCTGGACTGGAAGAACCGCACAGGCAGCGCGCCTGAGCGTGCCGCTGAACCGAAATCGGCCACCCGCAGTTATTTTGGCGGCCTGCTGTTCAGCCGGGCGCTGGCTACTCTGATTGTTCTTTACCTGTTGGTGGCGATCGCGCTGGGCTGGTACTGGAGCCAGGAGCCGGCGCTGTTCCCGGTTCAGCAGAATGCCCAAGTGGCGGCCGAGAAAGAAGGCAAGCAGATGGTCGTTGGGTACACCACGGTGGAAACCCTCAAGACCGTCGCCGGCACCTTGCTGACCAAACCGGGTGGCTATATTTCCAACGACCGTTTCCCGCCGGGCCTGTGGATGGACAACATGCCGAGCTGGGAATATGGCGTGCTGGTCCAGGTCCGTGACCTGAGTCGTGCGCTGCGTAAAGACTTCGCCCGTTCCCAGTCGCAGTCCGCCGAAGACGCTGACCTGGCCAAGGCCGAGCCGCGTTTCAACTTCGACAACAAAAGCTGGGTGCTGCCCTCCAGTGAATCCGAGTACCAGGAAGGCATCAACTCCCTGAGCCGTTATCAGGCGCGTCTGTCGGGGCCTGACCAGAAAAGTGCGCTGTTCTATGCCCGCGCCGACAACCTGAACAACTGGCTGGGTGATGTCGGAACCCGTCTGGGTTCGCTGTCGCAACGGCTGTCGGCCAGTGTTGGCCGGGTCAAGCTCAACACTGCGCTGAAAACCGAAGTGCCGGCGCTCGGTCAGGTGCCACAGGTTGACGAAGAAGTCGTCGAAACCCCGTGGCTGCAGATCGATAACGTGTTCTACGAAGCCCGCGGTCAGGCGTGGGCGTTGTCCCACCTGCTGCGTGCCATCGAAGTCGATTTCGCCGATGTGCTGGCGAAGAAGAACGCCACGGTCAGCGTGCGTCAGATCATTCGTGAGCTGGAAGCCTCGCAAGAGCCGGTCTGGAGCCCGATGATCCTCAACGGCAGCGGCTTCGGTGTGTTGGCCAATCACTCGCTGGTCATGGCCAACTACATTTCTCGGGCCAACGCCGCGGTGATCGATTTGCGTCAACTGCTCAATCAGGGCTGAGTCATGGCCGATAACTTGGTCGATAGCATGCGGGAGGCCGCCCATCGCGCGGCTTCCGATGCCGAACAAATCGCCTGGGTCGACGAGCAGGACAACCTGCTCGGCGCTCTGGTCCGCTCCGACCTGCGCGAACGCGAGCTGATCGGGCGCGGCACCTACATCATGCTGTTCAATTCTGCCGGTGAGCTGTGCGTACACCGGCGCACCCTGAGCAAAGCGATATACCCCGGTTACTGGGACGTGGCGGCCGGCGGCATGGTGTTGGCCACCGAGACTTACGCCGAATCGGCGGCCCGTGAGCTGGAAGAGGAATTGGGCGTGAGCGGTGTGGAACTGACCGCCCATGATCACTTTTTCTTCGAGGACACCGGCAATCGACTCTGGTGTTCGGCGTTTTCGGCGGTATGGGACGGCCCGTTGATCCTGCAGCCGGAAGAAGTGCTTGAAGCGCGCTTCATGCCGATCGATCAGGTCCTGCTGGAAATCACGCAGAAGCCTTATTGCCCGGACTCTCTGGCGGCCTTGCAGCGCTATCTTCGGGCCCAAGGGAATAACGTCGCAAAAGAGCTATAAATTGGCGCCGATTGGCTCTTAGCAAGTCGGCTTTTTGCCGTTACACTGCGCGACCTTTTCAAACTGAACCGGGGGTGTTGTAACGGTTCAGTAGCGCTGCCCCTGCCTGAGTGGGGCTTCGCGGTCGATGGCACCCTCCCGGGTTGCCGCGACCAGTCTTTGTCCTCCCAAGAGGATTGCCGGTGGCCAAAAAAGCCGCATCCTTCGCCGCCCTTGGTGGCCTGGTATTTTCCACCGACGCAGGTCGTCATTGCCCGGATTGCAGTAAACCGGTGGATGCCTGCATCTGCAAACAGACCGTTATCCTGGCTGGCGACGGCATTGCTCGCGTGCGTCGCGAAAGCAAGGGTCGTGGCGGCAAGACGGTGACCACCATCACTGGCGTGCCGTTGGCCGAAGAGGCGCTGAAAGATCTGGCCACGACGTTGAAAAAACGTTGCGGGACCGGTGGGGCGTTGAAAGACGGAATCATCGAAATCCAGGGTGATCATGTCGAGCTACTCTTGGCCGAGCTGATCAAACACGGTTTCAAAGCGAAGAAGTCCGGCGGCTAGCAGCCTCTGTGAAAACCACCCTCGGCTTGATCCGGTCCCGATTCAACTCTGGCCTGGCGTCGTCTACATGGTTTTCACAGAGCCTGTTCTGACCGGTTTCTAAACTCAGCGCTGAATGCGAGGTCTATGCCCCTTGCATGCAGGCTAATCGTCATTTTCATTCTTTAGACTGCGCCGGCCTGAACCCAGGCGACGCTCTATGACTTCTTTATAGGGGACTTCAATGTCCGTACGACGCACACGCAAAGACGATGGCAGCCAATGGACAGTTGCGGACAGCCGCAGTGTTTACGGGATTCGCCATTGGGGGGCCGGGTATTTCGCGATCAATGACGCCGGTCGCGTCGAAGTTCGTCCGAACGGTCCGACCAGTTCGCCTATCGACCTCTTCGAGCAAGTCGACCAACTGCGCAAAAGCGGTTTGTCCTTGCCGTTGCTGGTGCGTTTCCCTGACATCCTGCAAGACCGCGTGCGTCAGCTGACCGGTGCGTTCGACGCCAACATCGAGCGCCTGGAATACCAGAGCAAGTACACCGCGCTGTATCCGATCAAGGTCAACCAGCAAGAAGCGGTGATCGAAAACATCATCGCTACCCAGGACGTTTCCATCGGTCTGGAAGCCGGCTCCAAGCCGGAACTGCTGGCGGTACTGGCGCTGGCGCCGAAGGGCGGCACCATCGTCTGCAACGGTTACAAGGACCGCGAGTTCATCCGTCTGGCGCTGATGGGCCAGAAGCTCGGTCACAACGTGTTCATCGTGATCGAGAAAGAATCCGAAGTCGGTCTGGTGATCGAAGAAGCGGCGTCGCTCAAGGTCAAGCCGCAGGTCGGCCTGCGCGTGCGTCTGTCGTCCCTGGCGTCGAGCAAATGGGCAGACACCGGCGGTGAAAAATCCAAGTTCGGCCTGTCGGCGGCGCAACTGCTGTCGGTGGTCGAGCGTTTCCGCGCGGCTGGCCTGGATCAGGGCATTCGCCTGCTGCACTTCCACATGGGTTCGCAGATCGCCAACCTGGCGGACTACCAGCATGGTTTCAAGGAAGCGATCCGTTACTACGGCGAGCTGCGCAACCTTGGCCTGCCCGTGGATCACATCGACGTCGGCGGCGGTTTGGGCGTGGACTACGACGGTACCCACTCGCGTAACGCCAGTTCGATCAACTACGACATGGACGATTACGCCGGTGTCGTGGTCGGGATGCTCAAGGAGTTCTGCGACGCGCAGAGCTTGCCGCATCCGAACATCTTCTCTGAAAGCGGCCGCTCCCTGACCGCCCACCACGCCATGCTGGTGGTTCAGGTAACCGACGTCGAGAAACACAACGACGACGTGCCGAAGATCGATAACAAGGAAGAGCTGCCGGAAACCGTGCAGTGGCTGGTTGACCTGCTCGGCCCCACCGACATCGAAATGGTCACCGAAACCTACTGGCGGGCCACGCACTACATGAGCGACGTGGCCACTCAATACGCCGATGGCAAGCTGACCCTGGCGCAAAAAGCCTTGGCCGAGCAATGCTACTTCGCCGTTTGCCGCCGCCTGCACAACTCATTGAAGGCCCGTCAGCGTTCCCACCGTCAGGTGCTCGACGAACTCAACGACAAGCTGGCCGACAAGTACATCTGCAACTTCTCGGTATTTCAGAGCCTGCCGGACACCTGGGCCATCGGCCAGGTCCTGCCGATTTTGCCGCTGCACCGTCTCGACGAAGAGCCACTGCGCCGTGCGGTGCTGCAAGACCTGACCTGCGACTCCGACGGCAAGATCAAGCAGTACGTCGATGAGCAGAGCATCGAGACCAGCTTGCCGGTGCACGGTTTGAACGAAGGCGAAGACTATCTGCTGGGGATCTTCCTGGTGGGTGCCTACCAGGAAATTCTCGGCGACATGCACAACCTGTTCGGTGACACCGACTCGGTGAACATCTACCAGAACGCCGATGGCAGCGTGTACCACGCCGGTATCGAAACCCACGACACCATCGAAGACATGCTGCGTTACGTGCACTTGTCGCCGGAAGAGTTGATGACCCACTACCGCGACAAGTGCGCCAGTGCCCGCATCAGCGCCGCCGAGCGCACCCAGTTCCTCGACGCCTTGCGTCTGGGTCTGACCCGTTCGTCTTACCTGTCTTCTTGAGGTAAGGCTCCGTTCTCATCGGGTTGTCTGAAAATTCTCCATTCGTTGGGGAAATTTCAGATGGCCCGGTGCGGGGCTTCTCTTTTTTCAAGCGAAATGAACCACGCACCGGGCTATCCAAGCGATGTGGTCTTCTTTTCACGTAGGTCATTTCCTAAGTTGTATTTCGGCACTCTACTCGGCCATGTCTCTCAGCGAGAATCCCCGGCCGCCCCTCCTGTAGAGAATCGCCGATGTTCGATCCAGTCAACGAGCCGTCATTTCGTCTGGATATAGCGGGTCTGCCCGACTCCTTTGAGGTCTTGGCCTTTACCGGTAGTGAAGCGATCAGCGAGCCCTTTGTGTTCGACGTGGAACTGCTGAACGATGACCCAACGCTCGACCTCGCCAGCCTGCTATATCGCGCAGCCTTTTTGCACTTCGGGCCCCCAGGGCAGGGTATTCACGGGCAGCTGCTTGGCCTCATGCAACTCGGCCATGGCGGTGAACCCAGATTATGTCGTGTGCGTCTGGGACCCAGGCTGGCGTGTCTGGCCCAACGCTTCAATCAGCGAATCTTCAGCCAGCGCTCGGTGCCGGAGATTCTCGCTCAGGTGCTCAAGGAGCACGGTATAGCGGGCAAGGATCGGCGCTTTGACCTGAGCGGCGATTACCCGTCCCGTGATTTCTGCACGCAGTACCGAGAATCAGACCTGCAATTTCTCCAGCGTCTGTGCGCACAGGAACGGCTTCACTACTACTTCGAACACTGCGCACGCGGACACTGTCTGGTTTTCGGCGAGGGCCTGGGGCAGTTCAGCCGTGGCGAAGAGAGCGTCTTCGAGGGTGAGCACGAACGACCCGGGGTGCACCAGTTCAAGCTGTACGGCTGCGGGCAAATCGCCGAAGGCCAGACTAATCTGGCGGCCCTGCGCAGCGGCCAACTGATGCCGCTGTCCGGCCATCCGTGTGTGGACTGGAATCGTCTCTGGCTACTGACTCATGTCGAGCATCAAGGGGGGCAGGAACCGGGGCTTCCTTATAGCAATCAACTGCGCGCCATTGTGCAGGAAGTGCCTTTGGTGGCCGCTCATTCGGTCATGAAACCCAGGATGCACAGCCTGCAGCGGGCGTGGGTGGTCGAGGTCGATGAGTCTCAACCGGATCTGTCCAGACCGGTTGCCGTGCAGTTTGACTGGCTTTACCAGGGGGAGGGAGCAGCGCCCAGCCACTGCTGGTTGCCGTTGGCTCCCGAGCTGGAAGGCGCAGGCACACTGCCGTTGAGTGAAGGGGTGCAGGTGCTGGTGAGCTTTATCGAAGGCGATCCGGATCAGCCCTTGATCAGCGGATTTCTTCCCGGCGCAACGTCGAGCGCACAGGCAGTCATACCCGACCTGCAACCCTCCTTGACGACTGATGTCAGCCCGGTGCTCGAGGGCTTGCTGGGCTTGCTGCAATCCAGCGAGCCCTTGGTGCTCCTGTGCTTGCTACCCGGGGGCGGCAGTTTCAGTCATTGCGCGCAGTCCTTTTGTACCTGTCGGGCGGCGATGCAGCTCGGCCAGAGCGGTGCGGCATGATCGCCGCTCAAGCGGTCGACCCGACCCCGCAATGGTTGTTGCTCGATGTACCGGGCGTGCCTCAGGCCGGTGCGAATTTGCGGCAACAGTTTGCTCATGCCCGATGGTTCCGCCTGTTCGAAGGCACCGAATTTCACCCCTTGCGTGAGCACGGGCCGGTGTTGGTCGACCTACGCGAATGCCCGGCACTGGCCGAGCTGTGCCAAAGTGCGCCATGTACCTGGAGCGGGTTGCTGCTGGTTAGTGAAGCATCGCCATCGCAGCTGCTGGAGCATTTGCGACGCATGCTCACAGCCACTTTGGGTCTGCATCACCGGGCCTTGTTGAGTTACTACAATCCACACACGGCGAGTTATTTTTTCGATGCCTGCGATGCACAGGAGCTGAGTCGCTGGCTCGGTCCGATCGATCAGTTGCGCTGGTTCGGTGGCACATGGGCCGACCGGGCCATTGGCTGTCAAGGCTGGCAGCAGTTGTTCAATCCGCGGCTTGCCGTCCGGCCGCTGGCCATCGAAGAAAACCTCAGTGTGCGTCAGCGAGACACCTTGCAAACCTGCCTGCTGGAACAACACGCCTGGCGCTGGAGCCGATCCACCAACATCGACTACAACAGCTTGTGGGCTTACCTGCTGGAAGGGCTGGCGCTGGGTTTCAGCGAGCGCACGGTGCTCGATGGCTGGTTATGGCTGCGCTTGCAGCATCCCGACGCAGTGGCCGGGCAGCCGTTGTCGGGAGCCACCCAGCAGGAGCGTCTCGATAGCCTGCGCAACCTGTGGCGGAGCGATCAACCCTGAACGTGGTGAAGGCCGGCCCCTCGTCATCCTTTTAGCCAGCTGTCGTGCTTGCGCAAATACCAGGCGAACGCGCCAAGGGTCAGGCTGCGCAGCAACATGAACAACAGGAAGGTTATCCACAATCCATGATTGCCCAAGCCTTGCAGCGCCCAGGCGAAGGGCAGCAGCAGGATCACCGTCAGCAGCATGCCGTTGCGCATTTCCCGGGCGCGGGTGGCGCCGATGAACAGGCCGTCGAGCAGGTAACTCCAGACGGCAATCAGCGGCAGCACCGCGAGGTAAGGCAGGTAAAGGAAGGCGGTGTCGCGCACGCTCTGGATGTCGGTCTGCATCTCGATGAACAGGTGCCCGGCGAACAGAAACAGCAAGGCAAACCCCAGACTCGCCAGCAATGACCAGCCGCACGCCACAACCAATGAGCGGCGCAGGGCCTCTCGGTCGCGAGCACCGATGGCGTGTCCGCACAGGGCTTCGACTGCGTGGGCCAGACCGTCCAGCGCATGGGCGGTCAGCAGCAGGCCGTTGAGCAGTAATGCGTTGGCGGCGACCGTGGCATCGCCCAGCCGCGCGCCTTGCACGGTGATCAGGAAAAACACCGACTGCAACGCCAGGCTGCGGATGAAGATGTCGCGATTGACCGCCAGCAATGGGCGCCAGCTCTGCCACAACGCCAGCGCGGCCCAGGCGATGTGGCCGGGGTAGGCGCGCAGGGCTTTGCGGGTCATGAACAGGCCGATCAGTGCGCCGGTCCACTCGGCAATCACCGAGGCCCGCGCCGCGCCGACCACGGCCCAATCCAAGCCAAGCACGAACCACAGGTTCAACGCGATATTGACCAGGTTGGTGCTCAGCAGAATCGCCAGCGGAGCCCGAGCGTTCTGGGTGCCGAGGAACCAGCCCACCAGCGCGTAGCTGGTCAGCGCCGCCGGCAAGCCGAACAGCCGCGTGTGGAAGAACTCGCGGGTGAGCTGATCCAGCTCCGCCGACGGTTGCATGAAGTGCAACGCGACCCCGCTCAACGGCACGCCCAATGCGCCCAACAAAATAGCCAGGCCCATGGCCAACAACAGACCCTGAAGCAAAATCTGCCGCAACGCTGCGCCATCCCCGCGCCCGGCAGCCTGGGCGGCGAACCCGGTGGAGCCCATGCGCAGAAAGCCCATGGCCCACGCGAGAAAGGTATACAGACTGGCGCCCACCGCGACAGCACCGAGCTGATGAGCATGGGGCAGGTGGCCGACGACGGTACTGTCGACCAGCGCCACCAACGGTACGGAAATATTGGAGAGAATCATCGGGGCGGCAAGCGACCAGACTCGACGATGGGTCGGACGGTCGCGCCAGTCGGCAATCAGGTTGGACATGCAGGCTCCTTGGGGGCGCCTGCATTGTATCGACACATTCGCAATCTACATCGATCCATTGTGGGAGCGAGCCTGCTCGCGAAAGCGCCCGTCCAGTCGATATTGATGGCGCCTGACGCTACCCCATCGCGAGCAGGCTCGCTCCCACAGGAGGGATGGCGTTAGTGCACGATCCAGCTCAGCAACCACAACCCCAGCAACAACCAGATAATCCCCATGATGATCGACGCGTTCATGAAGGCGCGGATCGCCGCCCACAGCAGCATCAGCCCGATGATCAGTGTGATGATGCTGACGATCGAAGTGTCCATGCCCAGCGCCTGGGCCAACCCTTCGACAAAATTACTGCCAGCGTTGCTCAACAGATTGAACAGACCACTGAGGGCATCGATGATGAACCGGATGGCCGAACCGATTATCTGGCCGAGCCATTCGAAAAAGCTTTCTACCTGCATGTGTACGTCCTGATGGAGTAGTGGCGTGGTTGCCGGATCCGAGCCTTGGGCAATCGGTCGTGCTCCCGGGTTCCCCACAATCATAGAGGGTTGCGCTATCCCTGTGGGAGCGAGCCTGCTCGCGATGATCTGTCAGCCTACATCTACGTTGAATATCAGCGCGCATTCGCGAGCAGGCTCGCTCCCACAAAAAATCGCTCCTGTTGCTCAACCGTTGTCACTTGCCTTCACCCTCCATCCCCCTGAAGCTATACGCCTTCAGGAGAGCCCGATGAACCTTGTTGAACTGACCGAACGCCTGCACGCCATTCGCGACCGCAATGACTGGCGGCAATTTCACAGCCCGAAAAATCTGGCCATGGCCGCGAGCGTGGAAATGTCCGAGCTGGTGGAGATTTTCCAGTGGCTGACCGAAGACCAGTCGCGTCAGTTGTCGGCAGACAAACTCGCCCATGCCGGGCAGGAAATCGGCGACATCGTGCTGTATCTACTACTGCTATGCAGCGAGTTGGGGTTGGACATGAATGAAGTGGTGCGCAGCAAACTCGCGGACAGCGAACGGCGGTTCAGCTGATGAGCGACCGTCATTTCGATCAGCTGGCGACTCGCTTCGCCGAAAAAATCTACGGGGGCGCCAAAGGTGCGATCCGGCTCGCGGTGCTGCAGGCCGACCTGGCCGAAACCTTGCCGGACCGCCCGTTGCGCGTCCTGGACATCGGCGCTGGCCTGGGCCACATGTCGTTGTGGCTGGCCGAGCGCGGTCATCAGGTGACCCTCGCCGAGCCTGCCGAACCGATGCTTGAAGGCGCCCGCCAGCGCTTCGCCGAAGCGGGGCAGACGGCGACGTTCATCCAGGCGCCGTGGCAGGATCTGCTCGGTCAGCTCACCGAGCCCTACGATCTGGTGCTGTGCCACGCCGTGCTGGAATGGCTGGCCGAACCCCATGCGATTTTGCCGGTATTGCATCAGTTGACGAAGCCGGACGGCTGGTTGTCCCTGGCGTTCTACAACCGCGATGCGTTGATTTACCGCAACCTGCTCAAGGGCCATTTCCGCAAGATGCGCAAGAACGACATGGCCGGCGAGAAGCAGAGCCTGACTCCGCAGCAGCCACTGGATCCACGGGAACTGGCGGCGCAACTTGAGAGCATGTGGCAGGTCGAAACCCAGAGTGGGGTGCGGGTTTTTTACGACTATATGCCGGTGGAATTCCAGGCCCGCGTCGAACTGCCGGACTTGCTGGAAATGGAACTGGCTCACCGCCGTCACCCAAGCTTCGCCGGGCTTGGGCGCTATTTGCACTGGATCTGTCGGCCGATCTGAGCGGAGTGCGAAATGAAAAGTCGTTCAGGGTTGCTGGTGATCTGTCTCGGGTTGGCGGCCTGTCAGGGCAGCAACCCTTATGTCGCGACGTCCAATCCCTTGCCGCCGGCACCGCCTCAAGCCGCCACCACCTTCGACCGCAGCGCCTACCCGGCGGCGCCACGGGATTACGGGCGCTATCGCAGCTGGGCCTGGCTCGACGGGCGCCTGCCACCGGGCACGGCCTGGGCAGACTCGGCGCAGGTGGCCGAAGCGGTCAGTAATGCCCTTGATCAACGCGGCTTGCGCCCGTTGCACGACAACCGCCCGGCGGACCTGTTGGTCAGCGCCGACCTGCATCTGGAAACCCGCTTGCGTCAGGTCCAGGACGACTATGGTTACGGCGGGGGTTATTACGGCGGTGGTTACAACCGCTATGGCAGCGGTTACGGCATGTACAACACGGTGCCGGTCATCCGCACTTATCAAGTACAAGTCGTTGTGGTGCGCGTCGATCTATTCGACGCAGGCACCGGCCAGCCGGTATGGAGTGCCAGTGCCGAAACCAGCAGTCAGGGCAGCCAGAGCGAGCGTGCCGATGCCATACGCGAAGCTGTCGAAAAGGCTATGTCGGCGTATCCTCCTAATTAGCTTCCCGTAAAGAAGCCTCCCGCAGGTGCATGTCTTCTATCGGAGAAAAATCATGTTCCGCCGTCTCGCTTTACTGGCCATGGCCGCACTGCTCACAGCCTGCGTCGCCAACCAGGTCAATCATGACTTCGATGCCAGCCGCGATTTTTCCGCCTATCGTAGCTGGAGCTGGAAAGAGCCCGCCGTGCAATACCGTCCCGATGATCCACGGATCAAGAGTGACCTGACCGAACAACGTATCCGCCAGTCCGTTGCCGATCAGCTGGATCAGCGTGGCTTGCGTCCGGCCGCCGGTGCCAGCTCGGATCTGAAGGTGCAGGCCTACCTGATCGTCGAAGATCGCCAGCAACAGGTGACCACTAACTATGGCGGCGGCTGGGGTGGTCCATGGCACGGCTACGGCTATTGGGGCGGGCCGATGTACAACGAAACCCGCAACATCAGCTACAAGGTGGCGACCATTCAGGTCGACCTGCTCGATGGCAAGGACGGCAAACTGGTGTGGCGCGGCAGCGACGAGCAAACGCTCAGCCGCACACCGAATCCGCAGGATCGCAGCAATAAAATCCACGAGACGGTCGGGCGGATATTGACTAACTATCCACCGCGCTAACTAGCTGACACCACGGATCCCCTGTGGGAGCGAGCCTGCTCGCGATGACGGCGGCACAGCCGAACTTGATGTGACTGACAGACCGCTATCGCGAGCAGGCTCGCTCCCACATTGAGTTTTTGTTGTTCTGGGTGGCGAGTTGCCAGCAATCTGGCGAACCCTTGTCTACACTGCTTCTCACCAATGGAGGTAGCCCTCGGCAGTGCGCCGGCAAAGGAGTGTGCCATGTCTCCCTGCTCGCAGTTTCGTAGCCCGGCCCGGCAACGGGGAGCGATCGGTTTGATGGCGGTGCTGGCTCTGGGCATGGCCTTGGTGTTCTTGCTGGTCGTGGTCGACAGCGGCCGCCTGTACCTGGAAAAACGCAGCTTGCAACGGGTGGCGGATATGGCCGCGCTGGAGGCTGCCACGCGCAATGGTGATTGCGCCGTGGGAGCCACCGCTACCGCTTATGCCACCGCCAGTGCAAACCGCAACTATTTCACTCTTCCTGACCCCACACGCAGCCTGGCGGTAGCCTGTGGCACCATGAGTCTGGACGCCAATAATCTTCGGGTTTTTACGGCTAATCCGAGCAGCAGCGAAGCCATCAGGGTGACTGTCAGCCATTCGATCCTGCAAAGTTTCGCCGGTGGTATGGGTGCCGTGTTCGGCGGTGCTCCGGCCGGGGCGACCCTCAACCTGACCGCGACCGCCGTCGCGGCGTTGCCGCCACCGCTGGCATCGTTGACCATTCGCAGTACGGTGTTGACTATCGATACCAGCCAGTCGACCACCCTCAATGGGCTGTTCGGTGGTTTGTTGGGCGGCAATCTGAACCTCTCCGTGGCGGGCTGGCAGGGTCTGGTGAATACCAACATCAGCCTGCTCGGTTACCTCGATCGACTGAAGGTCGATCTCGGCCTCAACGCCGCCGGGTATGACCAGGTATTGGGCACTTCGGTGGCCGTCAGTCAGTTGATCCAGACTGCCGTCAATGTGCTGGACCCCGGCGGCACTCTCGGTGCGACGGCGACCATCGTCGGTCTGCAAGCACTCAAGGTTGCCGCTGGCTCAACGACCGTGGTGCTGGGCAATATGCTGCACGTCGAGAACGGCAGCAATATGTCGGCGTTGGCGACTAACGTGAGCGTGTTCAACCTGATCGAAGGCATCGTGCAACTGGCCAACAAGAAAAACGGTCTGGTGGCGACGCTGCCGATCAATCTGGCGGGGCTGGCACAAATCACGGCTCGGGTGCAGGTACTGGAGCCGCCGCAACTCTCCGCGGTAGGCAATCCGAAAAACGCGGCACTGAACCCACTGGGGCCCAATCGGATCTACGTGAGAACCGCGCAGGTTCGCACATTGTTGTCGATCGACTTGCCTGCACTCGACGCCATTATGGCGCTGGTCAATGCGGTGGCCGATCTGGCAGGACCGCTGACCAACACCCTCAATGCCTTGCTCAATCTCAACCTGGTGGCGGTACTCAATTCATTGACCTGTGCCTTGGGCGTGCCCTGCCAGACGCCCGACATTATGGTGTTGCCGGGGCCCATACGGCTCGACGTGGCGCTGGAGGTCGCCAGCGCCAGCAGTTACGTCACGGCCTACAGCTGCGTCAGCAACACCAATAAAACCCTGACCACCAACACCAGTACGTCGCTGGTGAACCTGAAAATCGGCCGGATCGATGGGGCCAGTATGTTCGGCAGCAACACCACACCGCCGGCGGTCACGGTGCAGCCGTTGAAGGTGATCGATATCGGGATCAAAACCTGTCGCAGGCTTCTGTTCTTGCCCATCACTTGCGATCCGCGTGTGCCCGGCGTCGGTGGCGGCATCGATATCGTCGCCGACACCAGCGTGGCGGCGAACACCAATATTTCCCACATCTACTCCGCACCACCCGCCACCAGCCTGCCGGAAATCAACCAGCCACCGTTCTACTACTCGTTTACCACCAGCAGCATCGTCAGCAGTCTGCTCAACACCCCGCTTAACATTCACGTGGACATGTATGGCCCGTCGGGCAGTCTCGTCAGCGGTCTGGGGACGATCCTGAGCAGCGTCACTACCTTGCTGGTCAGCGCGATCAACAGCGTGCTCAGCCCGTTGCTCGACAGCTTGATCAACACCTTGCTGTTAAGCCTTGGGATCGACTTGAACAAGGTCGACGTTGGCGCCAATCTCAGCTGTCACTCGGGGCGCGCGACGCTGGCGATCTGATCGTCCGTGGCAATCGGCAACTCGATACAAAACCGCGCGCCCTCAGTCGAGTTTCTAACACTCAACTTACCGCCCATGTTTTCGACGATGCCGTAACTCACCGACAACCCGAGCCCGGTGCCGACGCCCACCGGTTTGGTGGTGAAAAACGGTTCGAAAATCCGCTCCAGCAGGCGTGGATCGATACCGCCGCCGTTGTCCTCGACCCACAGTCGCACCGAGTATTCATCACGTTCGGCGTACACCGAAATCCATGGTTTGAACTCCCGGTTGGCCTCGCGTTTGCTCAGCAGCGCATCCCGCGCATTGACCATCAGATTGATCAGCACCTGTTCCAGCTGATCGACGTAACCGCGCACCTGCACTTCAAATCCGGTCTCGCTGACCCGCAGCTCGACGCCTTTGCCGCGCATGCCTTCGGACAGCAGTGACAGCGTGCCCTCGATGGCCTGTGCCGGATTGAACGGGTGCTGCTCGATCTCCGAACGCCGACCGAATACCCGCATGTGATCCACCACCCGCGCGGCGCGCTGGACTTGCGCGTCGATGCGGTTGAGCTTGTCTGTCAGGTAATCGATTTGCGCATCGCCATTGCTCAGACGCTTGAGCACATTGACGATGGCCATGCGCATCACGTTCAGTGGCTGATTGATTTCATGGGCCAGCCCGGTGGCCATTTCGCCGAGGGTGGCCATTTTCGCGCTCTGGGTGAGCTGTTGCTGGGCACGCCGGACCTCGGTGTTGTCACGGCCCACGGCTTGAATCTCAAGCAAGCGACCCTGCTCGTCGAACACCCCGCGATCCGACCAGACCCACCACGCATGTTCCCGTCCCGGCAGTTGCAGGTTGATTTCCGCGGTGCTGACCGGGAACTCCGGGCTCAGTCGACTGAGGCGCTGGAGAAACGCTTCGCGCTGTTCCGGCGACATCCAGCTGCCCAGGTTCACCCCCGGCAGTTGCTCGGGCTGGCATTCCAGATAAGTCGCCAACGGGCGGTTGCCGAAGGTCAGTGTCAGGTCTGGAAGGTAGCGGCAGATCATCGCCGGGGAATCTTCCACCAGAATCCGGTAGCGCTCTTCACTCTGTTTTACTTTCTCGGCGGCCAGTGTCGCTTCAGTGACATCCAGCCACAGCCCCACAGCTTCCACCGGCAGCCCGAGATCGTCGCGCAGCAGTTTGGCTTCGTCGAGCAGCCAGTGATAATCGCCGCGACTGTCGCGCAGCCGATAACGGGCACGCACTGAGCCTTCGCGCAGCAGTTGTCGGGTGCGCTCGAAATAGCAATCGCGGTCCTCGGGATGGACCCGTTCCACCAGCGCGCCAGCGGCACAATCGGCGAGCGACCAACCGAGCAGCGGCAACAGGCTGTCGCTGAAAAATGTCGGTTGCAGTGCACCTTCGACATAGCGCTGTACGTAGATCACCGCCGGCGAACTGGCGATCAGATTGTCCAGCCGGGCATGGGCGGCCGCGGCGTTCTGCTCTTGATTTTTGATGTCACTGATGTCGAGCATGAAACCCACCAGCCGCCGGTTTTTGCCGATGCCCAAGGCCTGCCCTTGCAGTCGATACCAGATCGGCGTTTGCGCCGCGTCGGGGTGATGCAGGCGTACACACAGCAGCAACGGCGCGCCTTCGTCCTGCAAGGTTTGCAGGCGAATCGTCAGCTCTTCACGGTCGGCGGGGTGGATCTGTTCGAGCCAGTCGTGCAGCGGCAAACGAGTACTCGCAAGGTTCAAGGTATCGGCGAGCGACGGCGCCAATTGCACCTCGGCGGCGTCGCTGAAGACCTCCCACCAGCCAGTGCCCAGCAAGGCTTGCAGAGATTCGAGCCGCTCCAGTTGCAGGTGGTGCTGATGCTCGCGCAAACGCTCAAGCAATGGGCCGGCCAAGGCTGCGGTGAGTTGCAACCAGTCGCGCTCGCTCAGGTCGGGGGCACGCTGTTGCACCGGGTAGAAACCACAGAGCAACCAGGCGACCACGCCCAGGGCATTGTGGTAAGGCACCGCGAACCCTTCGGCATTGCCGAAGATGCCTTGCAGGCGCGGGTGTTCGCTGGGGATCAGTTGCTGAGGGGCGGAGCCATTCAAACTGTCGAGGCCGGTGCCCAGGCGTTGATCGATTTCCCACAATAGAGGCGCATCGAAGGCCGCGTAATGCTGGTGGATCAGCCAACCCTCTGCCTGTTCATCGAGCAAGGCCATGGCGATGCACGGGATCTGAAAACGCTGGGCCAAGCCTTGCAGTTGCTCCGCCAGCACCTCGGGCAAGCGCGTCAGGCTGCACAGACGCAACTGTTCGCTGATCTGCGTCGCGAGTAATTGGCATTGTTCGCGGCTGCGCGCTTGTCGACGTTCGAGCAGTAGGTCGCCGATGTCGATCAACTGCAACAGCCAGTTTTCGCCCAATGGCTGTACCCAGCCACGCAGATGCAGCGGTTGTTCGCCGAGGCTGAAAAAATCCAGGTCCAGACTTTGTCCTTGCCACTCGGCCGGCGCGCCTTCGACCGACAGGCCGCTATGGGGCATGAGGTAATCGAGTAGATGCGGTACCTGCGCGCCGGGCATTTGCTGCGCCAGCAGATGCCGCAGCGGGCCGCTCAGCTGAATCACTCGGCCCTCGTCATTCAGATGCAGCTGCAAACCGACACGTTGCACGCTCGGCGTGTCCGCACTGTGTGAGGGCTGTGGCGGTTGGCGATTGAGCAGGCGCCCGAAGAGCTTGTCCCCGGAACTCAAAATTGCAGGCTCGATCGGGCGGTAAGGGTCGCCGGCAGATCGGGTACCGAGCCGATCCCCGGCAGCACCAAAAACGGCAGGACTTGATTCAGTTTACTGGTGGGGTAGTTGATGCTGACCGTCAGCACGCCACTGATGTAGGTGGCACTGGTGTCGGTGGCCACATTGAAGTTCAGCGCGGCGGGAATCCAGGCCAGCTGCCGGGTCAGTTCGGTGGTGGCAACGGTTCGCACGGCGGTGTCGTAATTGGCGGTACTGGGGTCTAGCGCCACACTGCGGCGCACCGCTTCGGCTGTCGATTGATTGAACGATTGCATCAGCAACAGCGGCAGGCTGTAACTGACCACCCCATAAAACACGGCGAAGAAGATGATGAACACCAAGGCGAACTCAATCGCCACGGCACCTTTTTGTTTGCGGGGGAGGCCTGTTTTCATGAGTGCGTCTACCCTGACCATCACGACGTAGTATCAGCATAGAGTCATTCAGCCAAAACGGACGTTTTTTACCGGATGCAGAACCTTGTCCTACTTATCTGGCTGACGCTTTGCGCAGCACAGGATGTCCGAGAGCGGCACATCGCCAATGCCCTGACCCTTGGCGCAGGTGTGTTGGCGCTGACGTATCTGTTGTGGACGGGCACCACGTGGCTGGGGGCCGAGGCGGTGCAGGGCGGCTGGGCTTTGTTGTTGGCACTGGCCTTCACCTTGCCCGGTTATGCATTGAGACGTCTGGGGGCGGGCGACGTGAAACTGATGGCGACGCTGGGCCTTGCGACGGACGGTATGCACCTGCTCGGCGGTTTTATCGGCGCCGGTTTGGCCAGTGTGTTCTGGCTGCTGTTGGCGCCAAGACTCTGGCTGTATATGGGGCAGGGGCTTAGGGATCGTCTTCGCTACCTGGGGCCGGGAACGTCAAAAAAGCAGCCTTTTGCGCCGTTCGTATTAGTGGGCATGTTGCTCACTCTGGTCTGGATGCATTAGTCACCGTGCGCCGCCCGTTCTATGTACATAGTTGGAAAGTGCGTCTACTTTCAAAACAGTTGTTGTACAGCCTTTGGAAGTGGGTACAGGAACGGTCAAGCCTGGAGTGACACGTGAGCAAGCTAATCTCGGCAATAAAAGTCCTTGTGGTCGATGACGAGCCATTGGTTGTCGAAGAACTGTGCGAGTTCATCGAGCGCAATGGTTATCGCTGTGTTCCTTGTCAGTCCGGCAAACAGGCGATCGAGCGTTTCAATGCATATGAGGATATCGGTCTGGTGCTCTGTGATTTGCAGATGCCTGACATGGATGGCATTCAGCTCGTCCAGGCATTGCAACGGTTGTCCGGCAAGCACCGGGCGTTCGAGGCGATCATGCTCACCGGTCGCGCAGACAAGCAGGATGTGATCAAGGCCTTGCGCGCCGGGTTCGCTGACTACTATCAGAAGCCGATTGATCTGGCTGAGTTGCTCGAAGGTTTGCAGCGCCAGGAGGTGGTCTTGCAGGAGCGACAGAAAAACCTGCAGTTGGGGCATTTGAGTCAGAAGCTGCAGTACCTTTGCGAGTCGATCGACGAGTTGTATCAGGATCTGGACAAGGTTCGTCGGGGACCGTCCTCGGTGTCTTCGTCTGATTCGGCTGATGGTGTGGCCAGTGAGGCGGAGCGGGTGGAGATGCCGGCGGTTTTCAATCAGCTGTCGCCGCGGCAGTTGGAGGTGGCGCGGTTGGTGGGCAAGGGGCAGACCAATTATCAGATTGCCTGTGAGTTGGGGATTACCGAGAACACGGTGAAGCTTTATGTGTCGCAGGTGTTGCGGTTGACGCATATGCATAATCGCACGCAAGTGGCGTTGGCGTTGTCGCCTGGTAATGCGGGTGTGCGGCGGCTTACTGCGCACTGAGTTTTTTCGGGTGTACGCTGTTTCATTGGTGTACATATCCATTTCTGCGGTAACGGCGGCTTATGGTTTCGCCCTTACGGCGAGTCCCTTTTGGCAAACGCCCCAAAAGGAACCAAAAGGTCTCGCCCCAAGCGTCCGGCCCCTCGCTAAGGCTCGGCGTTCCTTCGCTCCGGTATCCATCTGGGGGCATCGCCCTACGGTCTGCTTCGCTACGACCTACATGCGATGGGTTCGACTGCGTCGAACGGCGCTACGCGCCAATCCCCAGATGAACACCTCCACTCAGCCTCCCGAAGGGGCGGGCAGATCAAGATCAAAAGCAGCAGGCGAGCTAACGCTCGGCCTGTTGAGTGGTGAGGGGCGGGTGCACACCGCTCCACTGTGGGAGCGGGCTTGCCCGCGATGGCGCCCTGACAGCCGACCAATCTCTCGCGGGTATACACAACCCCACGTAGGAGCTGCCGAAGGCTGCGATCTTTTGATCTTGGCGGCCTGACAGCCGACCAATCTCCCCCCGGATATACGCCGACCCACTGTGGGAGCGAGCCTGCTCGCGATGGCGGCCTCACAGCCAACGATGTTTATCGATCGGTAAAAACATCAGAACCTTCCCACATGTTTTTCAGGTTGCCCGTCGGACGCTGTGTCTCTAGCCTTTGTCCGTCGCTGACAATTCAGCGTCCGGGCGTCGCGGCTCGATTCTTGAGGCATAATCGCTCCACCAAACAACAGCACTTTTGGGTGTCTGTCGTTTCGTGTCATGGCGACTGTGCGCGGGATACCTTCGGGTATGCCGAGCAAGCCTCAGGGATCGGTCCGCGAACCCGCGTACAGCTGCCACCCCAAATTGCATCGCGGCAATTTGGAAGTGGCTCCATTTCATCCCAGAGGTGTAATCATGTTCAAAGCAACCCCGAATCCCCCAGAAACCGACAACATTTCCCCTTACGAATCTGCTGATTCAAAAAAATTCCACGACGCCGCTAACCGCGCGCTCGACCACTACCTCAATCCCACCCCAAACAAAACCGAAGGCCGCAAGCCGAGCAAGATGTTTATGGTTGCGCCAGATATGGATAACGAAAGCCTGCTAGCCCATGTCTGCGAGTCGTTGGCGTCGGCAAGCGTCATGACCAGCGACATTGCCGCGTATGTCGAAGCCCCACAGCGGCATACGATCCTGGCGATTCAGCAGGTCATCATGCTGGCCGAGCTGGCGGTGAATCGAATGCTGGATAACGTCGACATACCAAAACCCGCGCCACACAGCTGACCCCCCTGTAGGAGCGAGGCTTGCCCGCGAAGGCTTTCTCACATTCAACATGGATGTCGTCTGACATGCCGCCATCGCGAGCAGGCTCGCTCCCACAATTGAATCGTATGCATCTGCAAGAAATTGGTTGGCTGTCAGGTCGCCTTCGCGGGCAAGTCGGATCGCCGCACCGCTCGCTCCTACGGGATCGCCGTTGGTCTTTCAACGACCAAAGGCCCGGGCCAATGCGCTGAAACTGGGGCCGGCCAGTACGATCAGCAGCGCCGGGAAGAGAAACAGCATCATCACGACGGACATTTTCGCGGACATCTTGGAGATGTATTCCTGCAAGCGTGTCAGGCGCCGGTCATCGAGCAGTATTTTGAGCCCCAGCAGTGATTTCATGGCGCCGCCGCCCTGGTGGATCAATTGCTGAAGAATCACGCAGGTGTCGGTGAATTCGTCCACCGCCAACAATTGAGTGGCCTTGTTCAGTTCTTCGCCCAGTTCCAGACCGGAATCGACCCGGGTCAATATCAGGCGCAGTTCATGGGTCAGGGCTGGCAGTAATTGTTTGCCTTCGATGCTCAGCACTCGCAGCGACTGCTCCACCGCCATGCCGGATTCGAACAGGATGCGCAGCAGTGGAATGAAGGTCGAAATCTCGATCGCCAGTTGTCTTTGCCGACGGTGTGCGGCAGCGGCCAGCAAGCGTTTTGGCAACAAATAACCGAGGGCGGTGGCGAAGGCCGGGGCGATCCAGGCATTGTTCACCTGCGGGAAGAACACGCTCTGGATCAATAGACTCAGGACCAACGCAAGCACCGGTATGCCGATCTGGCAGGCGGCGAACAGCGAGCGTTGTCGGGCGCTGCGCCAGCCGAGGCGGTTGAGCAGTATTTGGGTTTCGTTGTCCAGTTTGACCGAGCGCTGACCGATGCGACTGTCGCCCAGCGCTTGCAACCAGTGACTGACGCGATGGTCGCTCAACGGTTTGCCGTCCAGTCGTTGAACCACCTGGCGAGCACGTCGATGCTGGTCCAGCAGCCCGTTGAGCAGCAACAGTGTGGCGGCCAGAAACAACAGTGCGCTGATCAGCAGGGCTATTTTCATACGCTACGCAACATGCGCCACAGCGCCAGGCAACCCACGACCTGCAGGCCGAACGCGGTCGCGAGCATCATTTGCCCCGAACTGCTGTTCCACATGGCGAGCAGGTATTTCGGATTGGACAGCAAAAAGTAAGCGGCAAGCCCCACTGGCATCAGGGCCAGCACTATCGCCGTGATGCGGGTTTCGCCCGTCATGGCGCGCAGTTGGCGCGCAGCCTGGTCTCGTTCGCGGATCATTTTGATCAGGTTCTCGAACAGCTCACTGGCATTGCCGCCGTAGCGGTGATTGACCTTCAGGCCCAGCGCGAACAAGCGAAACTCGTCTTTCTCGTACAGTTCGGCGAAGTCCGTGACAGCGTCAGGCAGGCTGACGCCCAGGTGCACGTTGCGCTGAACCCGGCCCATGGCGTTTTTCAGTGGGTCTTCGGCGGCGTCGATGGCGACCAGCACCGCATCGGCCAAGGTGCGTCCGGACTTCAGACTGCGCACCGTGTGATCGAGCAATGACGGCAGTTGTTCGATCATGCGCTTGAGCCGGCGCTGATAGCACCAACTGATGTACAGCCGTAGAGCCAGAGGTGGCATCAGCAACAACGCCAGCAAACCGATCCAGCTCGCGAGGGCAAACCCCAGCAAGATGCCCACGGCCCAGAGCAACAGCCACAACCCCAGGCGCTCGGTGGGACGACCGAGGCCGGCGCGTAGAAAGGCCCGTTCCAGGCCAGCCCAGGAAGATTTCGCCACCGCCAGTTGCGGTTGCCCCTGCATCAAGCGACCGAGGGTTCGATCGATGCCGGTCTGGCGCAGACCGTTGTAGAACAAACGGATCGACAGACCCAGCAACGTCAGGCAAATCAGGATGAGCAGCGCCGGTTTGAGCATGCTGTGACCCTTTAGTGCGGTAAGGGAGAGAGCGCCGATTCGCGACGCAGTTTATCGCCGGCGGGGTTGACCGCCTCGCGCAGAAAACCGAAACCGGTCCGTCGGTCGAAGCGGAACAGCGTATTGGTCACGTAGATGTCATCACGAATACCCACGACCTCCACCACTTCGCTGACGCAGCGGCGGCCATCGGGCAGGCGCGTCAGTTGAATCACCACGTCCAGCGCCGCACAGATCATTTGCCGCAGGGTGCGTTCAGCGATGGAGCGTCCGGTCAGGCCCACCAGGGTCTCCAGGCGCAACAGCGCATCCTGGGCATTGTTGGCATGCACAGTGCTCATGGAACCGTCGTGGCCGGTGTTCATCGCGGTGAGCACATCGACTACTTCGACGCCGCGGATCTCGCCGAGGATGATCCGGTCCGGGCGCATCCGCAGCGCGTTGCGAATCAGATCGCTGGCCTTCACTTCGCCGTGGCCTTCGGCATTCGGCGGTCGGGTTTCCAGGCGCACCACATGAGGATGGCCCAGTTGCAATTCGGCGACGTCTTCGATGGTGACCAGGCGTTCGTGAGGGGCGATCAACTGGCTGAGGATGTTCAGCAGCGTGGTCTTGCCGGTGCCGGTACCGCCGCTGACCAGAATGTTGCAACGCTTGCCCACGGCCTCCTGAATAAATTCAAAGATCGCCTGATCGATGGTTTGCATCGCCATCAGATCGGAGCTTTTGAGCATGTCCTTGCGAAATTTTCGAATCGACAAGCAGGGGCCATCGAGGGCAATGGGCGGGATGATCGCGTTGACCCGGCTGCCGTCGGGCAGGCGCGCATCGACCATCGGCGAAGATTCGTCGAGCCGTCGGCCCAGAGGCGCGAGAATTCGCTGCATCACCCGCTCGACGTGGTGGTCGTCGATGAAGCGCAGGTCACTCAGGTGCAACACACCCTCGCGCTCGACAAACACCCGGTGCGGGCCGTTGACCAGAATCTCGGTCACCGTCGAGTCACGCAGCAGCACCTCCAGCGGACCGAAACCGGTGAGCTCGTCGACGATTTCTTCAGCCAGCCGCTCCATCTCATAACGGGAAATCGCCAGGTGCAAACGGGCGATGTACTCGGCGACTTTGTCGATGACGAACTGCGACAGCATTTGCCGCGAACCTTCCAGCAGGTTTTTTCCAGACTCTTCGATGGCGTCGATGATGTAGCGGTGCAGCACCAGTTTCAGGCCTTCGTGGTCGGTATTGCCGGCCGGCCCGTGGGAGGGCGCGCCGAAGAGTTTTTCCCCGCTCATGGCGCGCCCCTCAATCGGTCGAACCAGCCGGCCTTGGGTTTGTCCGGGTCTTCGGAGCGTTTGGCCAGGCGTTCGCCGAGGGCGCGCAGGCTTTGGGTCAGGTTCTCTCGCGGAGCCAGTTCGAACAGGCTCACCCCCTGATTTTTGGCGCTGAGCCGCACTTCCGGGCTGTAGGCCAAGACCGCGATAACTTCCATGCCGAAACTTTTGCTCAAGGTGTCGGAGTCTGGCGCGACGCTGCGCAGATAGCGGTCCACCAGCAATCTGGCGTGGTCGAGCTTCAGGCCTTTTTCGCGCCAGCGGCCGAGCACCTCAAGGTTGCGTCGGCAGTCGAGCACATTCTGATCGGTGTACCACAGCAACTTGTCGCAATGGCTGACGAAGGTGCGCAAGGCTTCGCTGTCTGACTGGCCGGCGAGGTTCACCACGATGTGCTGGAAATGTTGACGCAAGGCACTGAGCAGCATGTACAGCTCGGCGGCACTGGTCTGTTCCAGCGGTTCGTCGTTGCTGGCGTAGGCGAGGATCCGCAGCCCGGCGTCACAGGTGGTGAAGGCACTGTCGATCAGTGTCGCGTCGAGGCGTCTGAGATGGCGCAACGCATCGCCGAAATGAAACGAACTCTCCAGCCCCAGCAATGCAAGGCTGTCGCCACGCGGCAGGCCCAGATCCAGCAACAGTGTCTGCTGGCCGCTCTTTTGCACCACGTGCGCAAGGTGGTTGGCGAGCAACGCTCCGTCGGCATTGCTCTGCGCACCGTAAAGCACGGTCAGGCCACCCTGTTGACTCTGTTGTGTGTTCGGCGACACGGTCGGCAGGCGTTTGCTCAGGCGTCGCACCAGCCCGGCCACTTCACTGGAACGCGAGCCGTAAGAGACGAAATCCCGCGCGCCGGCACGCATGGCATTGAGCACGAGTTGGTTATCCATGCCGTCGCCCAAGGCAACGATCGCCAGCATCGGTTTGGCTTCCAGGGCTCCTTCGATCAACGCGCTCTGGGCCACCACATGTTCACGGTCCAGACCCACGAACACCAGGCTGGCGAAGGTCACGTCTACCAGCGTCAAGAGTTCATCGAGATTACCGCCACCGGCGCTGATCACTCGGCCCAAAGGCGCAAGCGCACCTTGCAGCCACTCGAAGTCGGTGCTGTTGCGCGTGATCGCGAGGAACGTCTGACTCAGGTTCTGGGGCTGGCTCATTGCAATAACCCGCTGCATTTATCGAAGCAGCCGTTGTCGAGCAAGTACTGCGTGAAACGTCTGCGCATGGAAAAGCGTCCTCGCTCGATTCAGGGCGTTTGTTGGGTGACTTCATTGCCGCGGATGACTTCCACGCTCGCCTTGTGCGGTGCTGCGCCGGTCGCAGGTTTGGGTGTGCCGGCCAGGGCCAGTTGACTGAATTGCACCAGTTCGCGATGGGCGCTGGCCAGGCTCGCCTTTGAATCGCGGTTGCCGGCCCAGTATTGGTTCAGACGTTTTTCCTCTGCACTGCGCACGGCCAGGCGCAAAACCCCGACCTGAGCGGCGAGCATCAGGCGACTCAAGAGAGGTTCGGGGACGGCGAGCAAAACGGTGCGGGCGCTGGCGCGCTGTTGTTCCTGCTTGAGTCTTTCTTCGGTGCTGCGTGCCGGGTTGGCAGGCTGGCCATCGTTCATCAGCCCCAACTGGTCGCCGACACCGAGTACTCGCAACGCCGGGACCACGACCTGGGCCGATTGCTGGAGGTTGTTGGTGTCCATGCGCAGAAACAGCAGGACGTCGACATAGTCGCCGGGGCTCAGTTGACCGCCGACATTGACCACGTCATCCGCCGCCACAGCGAGGGCGCGCTCATCGGGGCGGATCATTCGCGCCAGCGCACCGCCGGTTTCGAAACTTTCATCATTTAGCCAACTGCCGGCAGTCAGCGTGCGCCAAGGCATACGGCCAATGGCTTGATCGAGACGAGACAGGCTGCCGGCCGGGGCAGTCCGGAGTTTTTCCACGGTCACGTCGGCGGCGGTGATTGGCTCGAACGGCGCTATGTCACGCAGCAGCACAACCACTGGCTGGCGACTCGGGTCGTCCGTCGGCGCCAAAATCGGGGCCGATGACGTGCCGGGTTGCGCGACGGATTCGGGTGCCGGTTGGCGACTCAGCGCCAGCCCCCAGTAACCGGCAATGATGGCGCCTACCAGAAACAGCCCGGCCAGGCCCATGGTGACGCGACTGTTCATGACGGCTCTCCCTTTCCTGCTGCGTAACGCCCCCAAGAGTTTATAAATGAGATGATTTCGCAATCAGGCAGCTATGAACATGGAACTATTTCGCTATTTGACCGTAGCGCAGGTAGAGCAAAAAGCCATTACAGGTCAGTAAATATCTGACAAAAGTTACGGGCTGCAGCCAAAAGGGCTGCTTTATTACGTAAATGACCCGGCTATTACTTAAGTATTAATGCGTTCTTACAGTTGTTGGTCCGGGGTTTGCCGACAATGCTGGTGCTGGCATAGGGGAATCATGTTGCGGCCGTGCAACATCCGCTGCCTTGGGAGACACGTCATGTCCTTTACTAAAGTTGTTCAGAAGATCAAAACCGAATTCGTTTTTTACAAAGGTCTGGCCAAAGATACTGAAGGTGCTTCGGGTATCGAGTACGCGATTATTGCGGGTATGGTGGCTGTCGCGCTGGCGGCATTTGCGGGACCCATCGCCACGAGTGTCACCGCAATGTTCACCACAATTTCAGATGCGCTTTGATTTGAAGGCTGGCAATAGGCAGTCATTTGCCAATCCCGTAAAGGGCTTCTAACGTCAAGGCTTAGTCCATTGCAGGTGTTACCCCATGAACGCTCCAGCGCTCCTTCGCCAACAGCTGCTTCTGGTCGATGATGAGGAGGATGCGTTGCTGGAGTTGGCGGAGTTGCTGGAGGGCGAGGGCTTTACTTGTTTTACGGCAACGTCGGTCAAACTCGCCCTTCATCATTTGACTTGTCATCCTGATATTGCGCTGGTGATTACTGATTTGCGGATGCCGGAGGAGAGTGGCATGTCGTTGATCAAGCGGTTGCGTGAGCATACGGCTCGCCAGCATTTGCCGGTGATTGTGACGTCGGGGCATGCGGATATGGATGATGTGAGTGATATGTTGCGGTTGCAGGTGCTGGATTTGTTTCGCAAGCCGATTTATCACGTGCGGTTGTTGGAGACGTTGAATAATTTGTTTCCGCAGCCTCGGAATTTGGTTAACTCCTGACCTACGGAAGATCAAAAGCCGGATCAAAAGATCGCAGCCTTCGGCAGCTCCTACACGGCGTACGCGTTTGCCCTGTAGGAGCTGCCGAAGGCTGCGATCTTTTGATCTTGGCGGCCTGGTAGCCGACCATTCTCTTTCAGCCATACGCTAACTGTAGGAGCGAGGCTTGCCCGCGAAGGCAATCTCGCAGGCGCTGTCAATTAAGCGCCGAACTCACGTAGCAGGCCGCCACTGCCCCACCATATGTTCCAGATCCCCCGCACCCATCAACTGAAAATCCCCACTGGACCCCGCCGCGCTGGACATCAGCGTCACTTCACTGGGAAGGCGCACCGGTTTCCTGAACTGCACCGCAATCTCAACGTTTGCCGTCGGCAAATGATCGGTCAGGGCTGCCAGCGTACGGGCCTTGTTCCACAGGCCATGGGCGATGGCGCCAGGAAAGCCAAAGAGCTTCGCGCTGATCGCACTCAGGTGGATCGGATTGTAGTCCCCGGACACCTTGGCGTACCGCCGACCTATGTCGGCCGGCGCTTTCCAGTGGGCCACTTCGGTCAGCGGTAGCGTCGATGCAAAAGCGTCCTCGACGGGCTCGCCTTCCAGTTTGACGCCGCGACAGAGCATCTGGCTTTCCGCTTCCCACAGCACGCCCAACTGATCGTCGAGCGTCGTCACCAAATCGAATGTCGCCCCCTTGGCATGAGGTTTCAGGTTCTGCACTTTCACACTGACCCGCACCCGGTGCACGCCGCCCATGGGGCGCAGGATGCGGATGCGATTGCTCAAGTGAATCAGCCCCAGCAGCGGGAACGGAAACGCTTTGGCCGTGAGCAATTGCATCTGCAAGGCAAACGCCAGGATGTGTGGATACGTCGGTGGTAGCAGCCCGTTGTCGGCGAAACCACAGACCTTGAGATAAGCCTCCAGGCGTTTCGGATCGACATTGACCCAGCAGTGATAACCCAGGTCAGGCAGTGTGGTGCCGATGATTTTGCGTCGCGTTGCCGCCTTCACATACAGCGTTTGCAGGCCCGGTTCGCTATTGAGTGTGTGCCAGTCGGTGGTCATGGTCAGGCTCCCAAAACGCTTTGCCCGCAGACGCGTAACGCTTGCCCGGTAAACGCTCCGGTGCCCGGTTGTGCCAGCCAGGCCACGGCTTCGGCGACGTCTTGTGGCAGACCGCCCTGACCCAATGAACTCATGCGTCGCCCGGCTTCGCGCAGGCCGAAGGGCAGGTGCGCGGTCATTTGGGTTTCTATGAATCCTGGTGCTACGGCATTGATGCTGATGCCGCGCTCACTCAGCAGCGGGGCCCAAGCCTGGGCCAGGCCGATCAACCCGGCCTTGCTCGCCGCGTAATTGGTTTGCCCGCGATTGCCGGCGATGCCGCTGATGGACGCCAGCAGGATCACTCGGCCGTTGTCGCGCAGGGTGCCGCTGTCGAGCAAAGCCTTGGTCAGCACTTGCGGCGCGTTGAGGTTGACTGCCAGCACCGCGTCCCAGAATTCCGGGGTCATGTTGGCCAGGGTTTTGTCCCGGGTGATGCCCGCGTTGTGGACCACGATGTCGATGCCATCGGGCAAGTGTTCGATCAATTGTACGGCGGCGTCTTCGGCGCAGATATCCAACGTGATGCCGCGCCCACCCAGGCGTGCGGCCAGGGCCTCGAGATCGTTCTTGGCCGGTGGCACGTCGAGCAGGATTACCTCGGCGCCGTCGCGGGCCAGGGTTTCGGCGATCGAGGCGCCGATGCCGCGCGCCGCGCCCGTCACCAAAGCCTTGCGTCCCGACAAGGGACGGCTCCAGTCCATCACCTGCGCCTCACACGCCTTCAAGCGAATGACTTGCCCGGAAATGAACGCGCTTTTGGGCGAGAGGAAAAACCGCAATGGGCCTTCCAGTTGATCTTCGGCACCTTCACCGACATAGATCAGCTGCAAGGTGCCGCCGCTGCGCAGTTCCTTGGCCAGCGAACGGCTGAAACCTTCCAACGCACGCTGTGCGCTTGCGGCGAAGGGATTGCTCAAGGTCTCTGGCGCCCGGCCAAGAATCACCAGGTGCGCATGGTGATCGAGGTTTTTCATCAGCGGCTGGAAGAACTCGCGCAGCTGTTTGAGCTGATCGACCTGCACCAGATCACTGGCGTCGTACACCACGGCTTTGCGTTTCTGACCATGGCCGGGAATCCACGCGGTGGCCAGGGTCGGGTCGGCGCCGTAGCTGTAAATCGTGTCGGTCAGGCGGTTGGCGAGGCTGCTGACTTTTTCTGTCAGCGGCCCACCGCCAATCAACAGCGCCCCCTCGATTGGCCGCAGCCGGCCTGCTTGCCAGCGTTCCAGTCGTACCGGCGACGGCAGACCCAGGGCACCGACCACACGATGGCCGATGGACGTATTGGCGAAGTCGATATAGCGGTCAGACATGAATCACGCTCCAGCAGCTGGGGTTAAAAGTGTGGACCAGGAATTGCAATTAGTCGTTCGATCCACGAGATACGGCCTACGCTTGATCATTGCAGGTTAGTTTGAGATTGGGTTTAGCAGGACTTTCAGGAAATGGTTTGGTGTTCATAGTTGATTAAAAGGAGCTTTTTCATGACTCAGCTGCGCCGCGTCGCGATTATCGGTGGTAACCGTATCCCCTTTGCCCGGTCCAACGGGCCGTACGCCACTGCCAGTAACCAGGCGATGTTCACCGCAGCGCTGGAAGGCCTGATCGAGCGCTATAACCTGCACGGTGTGCGCATGGGTGAAGTGGCGGCAGGTGCACTGCTCAAGTATTTGCGCGATTACGGCCTGACCCGCGAATGCGTGCTCGGCTCGCGGTTGTCGCCGATGACGCCGGCCTACGACATCCAGCAGGCTTGCGGCACGGGGCTGGAGGCGACGCTGTTGGTGGCGAACAAAATCGCCCTGGGTCAGATCGAATGTGGCATTGCCGGTGGCGTCGATACAGCCTCGGACGTGCCAATCGGGGTCAACGAAAGCCTGCGCAAGATCCTCTTGCAAGCCAACCGCGCCCGAAGCACCGCCGACAAACTGAAAACCTTCCTGCAACTGCGCCCCCGCCACTTGATGCCCGACTTTCCAAGCATCGGCGAGCCGCGTACCGGCCTTTCGATGGGCCAACACTGTGAAATGATGGCCCAGACCTGGAGCATCCCGCGTGACGAGCAGGATCAGCTGACCCAGCAAAGCCATCAGAAACTGGCCGCGTCCTACGCCGAAGGCTGGCATAACGATTTGATGACGCCGTTCCTCGGCCTGACCCGGGACAACAACCTGCGCCCGGATCTGACCCTGGAAAAACTGGCCTCACTGAAACCGGCCTTCGAGAAAAGCGCCAAAGGCACCCTGACCGCGGGCAATTCCACGCCACTCACCGATGGCGCGTCGGTGGTGTTGCTGGGCAGTGAGGAGTGGGCGAAAGAGCGCGGCTTGCCGATCCTCGCTTATTGGCGCGACGGCGAAGCGGCGGCGGTGGATTTCGTCAACGGTGCCGAAGGCCTGCTGATGGCGCCGGCTTATGCGGTGCCGCGTTTACTGGCACGCAACGGCCTGACCTTGCAGGACTTCGATTACTACGAAATCCACGAAGCGTTCGCCGCGCAAGTGCTCTGCACACTCAAGGCCTGGGAAGATCCGGAGTTCTGCAAAACCCGTCTCGGCCTCGACGCACCGTTGGGCTCCATCGACCGCAGCCGCCTGAACGTCAAGGGCAGCTCACTGGCCGCTGGGCATCCGTTTGCCGCTACCGGTGCGCGCATCGTCGCCAACCTGGCGAAGCTGCTGGACGCGGCGGGCAAGGGCCGAGGGTTGATCTCGATCTGCGCCGCTGGCGGTCAGGGCGTGACGGCGATTATCGAGCGCTGATTAATGAGGGGGTGAGCACTGCCGCGTTTTGTCGTTTTTTGAGTTATTTAGACAGTGACGGCCTCATCGCGAGCAGGCTCGCTCCCACAGGGTTTTGCACTGTCCTTGTGGGAGCGAGCCTGCTCGCGATTGGCCGCGAAGCGGCCACCGAGATTTTGGATCAGGTTCTAAAGCGCCGAACCAACCCATCCAGCTCATTGGACAACCCTGCCAGGCTCTGAGAATCCAGGCGCGCCGAGTTCGCCAGTTCTGCCACCAACTGCGCATCACCATGAATCTGGCTGATGTGGCGATTGATGTCTTCCGCCACTTGATGCTGTTCCTCAGCCGCCGTGGCGATCTGGGTGTTCATGTCGCGAATCACATCCACCGACTCACGAATCTGCCCGAAGCTGCTGCGCGCTTCGCCGATACGCGTCACCGATTGCTGAGACACTTCCAGGCTCGCATGCATCTGCTGCGTCACCTGGCTGGTGCGTTTGGCCAGGTTGCCCAGCAACCCGTCGATTTCCGCCGTGGAGTCGGCAGTCCGTTTGGCCAGGGCGCGAACCTCATCCGCCACCACCGCAAAACCACGGCCCTGTTCACCGGCCCGGGCTGCTTCGATGGCGGCGTTCAGCGCCAGCAGGTTGGTCTGTTCAGCGATCGAACGAATGGTCCCGAGGATCGACTGAATGTCATTGCTATCGCGCTCAAGCTGTTGCATCGATTGCGCCGACTGTTCGATTTCCTGGCTCAAGCGATCGACACTGCTCACTGCGGCATCGATCTGCTGCTGACCTTCGCGCGCCTGGCGCTGGCCGCTGTCGGCCGACTCGGCGGCCTGGCTGCAGGAGCGCGCGACTTCGTTGGCGGTGGCGACCATTTCGTGGAACGCCGTGGACACCATGTCCACTGCTTCACGCTGCCGCCCGGCGGCTTCGGCCATGTCGCTGGACACTTGCGTCGAGCTCTGGGAGGTGGCGAGGATCTTGGTCGCGGCGCCGCCGATGCTCTGGATCAGGTTGCGAATCGCCGCCAGAAACTGATTGAACCAGTTGGCCAATTGAGCCGTTTCGTCGCTGCCGCGGATTTGCAGGTTCTTGGTCAGGTCGCCTTCACCCTGGGCGATGCCTTCCAGACCGCTGGCCACGCTGCGGATCGGTCGCACGATCAGGCTGGCGAAACTGGCGCCGACGATGGCAAAGAACACCGCCAGTACCGCCGCGATGATCGCGATCAGCCAGGTCAGTTGAGTGGCCGGGCTCATTACGTCGGTCTGCTTGATCAGGCCGATAAAGGTCCAGCCCAGTTGCTCCGACGGCCAGACGTTGGCCATGTAGCGCTCGCCATTGAGCTCGACTTCCACCAGCCCTTTGCCGGCCTTGGCCAGTTGCGCGTAGCCGTCGCCGAGACTGTTGAGGGCCTTGAAGTTGTGTTCCGGTTGCTTCGGATCGACCAGCACTTTGCCGGTGTTTTCCACCAGCATCAAATAGCCGGTTTCGCCGAGTTTGATCTGTTTGACGATTTCGGTGAGCTGCTTGAGCGTCACGTCGATGCTGACCACGCCGCCATTGCTGCCCAGTTTGTTATCGATGGTGCGCACGGTGCTGACGTAAGTCGCGTCATCCTGAGCCCAGTAATAGGCTTCAGTGCGAAATGGCTTACCGGGTTTGGCCTGCGCGGCTTTATACCAAGGGCGTTGGCGCGGGTCGTAATTGTTAAGCTTCGCATCATCTGGCCAGGACACGTAACCGCCCGCTGCGGTGCCAAGGATGGCATAGGCATAGGCCGGGTGACTGTTGCCCAGGTCCTGGAGGAGGGCGAAGATGTTCTTGTCCGACTCGCCTTGGGGAATGCTCTCTGCGTTGGCGCTCATGTAGGTCTTGAGGCTGTCGTCGGAGTTCTTGATCAGCGGTTGGGTGGCCAGGTAATCGACGTTCTGGCTGATGCCGTCAAAGAACAGCTGCATGGCATTGCTGACCTGACGAATCTCGCGGCCGCTGCCGTCGACAAAATTATCCTTGGCATCGCTGCGCAAGTTCAGCACCACGAGGGTGGCGACCAGCACCACGGGCAAGCACGCGATGATTGCAAACGCCCAGGTCAACTTCTGTTTGATGTTCATCCGCGCTCCAGTTTTTTCTTGTAGGCCCACGCAGTGCAGATGACTCGCGGATTATTGGCAGCCGAAAATTTTTGATACACCCTCATCCTTGAGTGCGCCCTCGTTATCATTGTCGGGGCGATTGTCGGACAATTCCTTTTCTCTCTAATGACTTCGGCTGAGGAACGTGGAAATTTAGGCCTGTTGAGAAAAATCCGGCGAAGGGTAGGGGCTATGTGTCAGATTCTGTCGCAAATGCCCTTGTAGCCCTTCATCAACAAGTGGCGCAGGCTCAGCTATGATCCTGAGCGGTCGATAAGTTGCGCCGATTAATCCGGCACATTGTGTGCCTCTTGATGTTCATGGGAACGTTCATAGGTCGGCAACCCCTCCCGCGAATGAGAGGATTGCCGTATAACGAATGACTTTCGCGTGTTTGGTAATAAAGGACCCACAATAAAAGCTGATGAAGACTCCAAAACGCATTGAACCCCTGATCGAGGACGGTCTGGTCGACGAGGTGCTGCGCCCACTCATGAGTGGTAAAGAAGCAGCTGTTTATGTGGTGCGCTGCGGCAACGAGCTGCGTTGTGCCAAGGTCTACAAGGAGGCGAATAAACGCAGTTTTCGTCAGGCGGCCGAGTACCAGGAAGGCCGCAAGGTGCGCAACAGCCGGCAGGCTCGAGCGATGGCCAAGGGCTCCAAGTTCGGCAAGAAAGAAACCGAAGATGCCTGGCAGAATGCCGAAGTGGCGGCGTTGTTCCGGCTGGCCGGTGCCGGTGTGCGGGTACCCAAGCCGTATGACTTCCTCGAAGGCGTGCTGCTGATGGAACTGGTGGCCGACGAGTACGGCGATGCCGCGCCGCGTCTGAACGATGTGGTGCTGGAGCCGGACCAGGCGCGCGAATATCACGCGTTTCTGATTTCGCAGATCGTGCTGATGCTGTGTACCGGTTTGGTGCACGGTGACCTGTCCGAGTTCAACGTACTGTTGACGCCGACCGGCCCGGTCATCATCGACCTGCCGCAAGCGGTGGATGCGGCGGGCAACAACCACGCGTTCAACATGCTGGAGCGGGACGTGGGCAACATGGCGTCTTACTTCGGTCGTTTTGCACCGGAGTTGAAACGCACCAAGTACGCCAAGGAAATGTGGGCGTTGTACGAAGCTGGCACTTTGCACCCGGCCAGTGTGTTGACCGGCGAGTTCGACGAGCCGGAAGAGCTGGCGGACGTCGGCGGGATCATGCGCGAGATCGAGGCGGCCCGTCTCGATGAAGAGCGTCGTCAAGCGGTTCGGGCGGCGGACGATGCGCCACCGAGCAAGACCGAAGAGCCGCCTCCGCCGTGGATGCAGTAATCGGTTGACCCACAACCCGGCTTCGGCCGGGTTTTTCATGCCTGCTGGCTCTGAATCTCCAGACACTGGAAATTAACTGTGGGAGCGAGCCTGCTCGCGATGACGGCAGCACCCTCAACATCAATGCCACCTGACAGTCCGCTATCGCGAGCAGGCTCGCTCCCACATACTGGCTTCACTCGAAGCACCCCGCACACTCAAGGACTGAATGTGAATTCCACCCGCAACGCCCAACTGATCATCGCCGCCCGGCTGATTTCGGACTTCGGCGCTTTCCTCAACATGGTCGCCCTGGCCACTTACGTTTACCTGCTCAGCAATAGCGCCATGAGCGTCGGCATCTTCCTCGCCAGCCGTGTAGCCGGGGGGATCTTTGCCAGTCTGATCGGCACCCGGTTCTATCGCCGTTGGGCCGGGCGCCTGCCGCTGATTGCCTTCGACTTGCTGCGCGCCGGTTTGCTGGGCTTGCTGCTGGTGTTGCCGGTCACCCAACAAACGCTGCTGTTACCGCTGATCGCGTTCGGCCTGGGGGTCGGCAATTCGATGTTCGCCATCGGCCTCAACAGCCAATTGCCGCACATGATCGATAAGGCGCAGCTGCTCAAGACCAATGCCTGGATTACCTCTGCGTCGTCCGCGGCGGTGGTCGGCGGGAGTCTGGTGGCGGGGTTGTTGGTGGCGGGGTTTGGCTTTGAAACGGTGTTTGCCCTGAACGTGGCCACTTACCTGTTGGCGGCGCTGCTGATAGTGCCGCTGCGGTTTCCCAGACCTGCACCCAGTGATGAACCCCTTCACCCACAAGGCGAATGGTCGGCCCTGCGTCAGGGCTTGCGCACGGCGCCGGTGCTGACGGCGATGCTTGCCGTCGCGATGGCCGATACGCTGGGCAGCGCCGCACACAACGTCGGTTTCCCGATCATTTCAAAACTGCTGACACCCGAGTCGGCCAGTACCACCCTCGGCCTGATGCTGGCAGTCTGGGCCGGCGGGAAATTCATCGGAGCGCGCATCGCCAGTCGCCTGAAAGGTACGGACAACGTTCACCTGGAACGGCGATTTTTCTTCGGCGTGCTGTTGATGTCCTGCGGCTTCATCCTGATGTTCCAACAGCAAACCCTTCACGGTTTGCTGTTGTTTTCATTGCCCGCAGGCTTGGGCGATGGCTTCTCGGAAGTCGGCCTGATGTCGCGTCTGCAACGTGAACCGGACAACCTGCGCCTGCCGATTTTCAGTTTTTTGACGCTGCTGCAAATGACCGGGTTCGGCATCGGCATGTTGATCGCCGCGCCGTTCTATTCGTGGTGGACGCCCGGCGCGGTGGTGCTGTTGTTCCACGGCATTCCCCTCACCACGTTGCTGGTGGCGAAGGGGGTGGCGTTCAGGAATGGGCGGGTTCGGCGCAGCAGCCCGACGCCAGCTCCTTGAGGATCGGGCAGTCCGGGCGGTGGTCGCCGTGGCAATGTTCTACCAGGTCTTGCAGGGTGTCGCGCAACTGGCCGAGTTCGCGAATCTTCTGGTTCAGCTCGTCGATGTGCTGACGGGCCAGCGCCTTCACATCGGCACTGGCCCGCTGGCGGTCCTGCCAGAGGGTCAGCAGTTTGCCGACCTCTTCCAGCGAGAAACCCAAATCCCGAGAGCGCTTGATGAACGCCAGGGTGTGCAGATCGTCGTCGCCATAGACCCGGTAGCCGCTGTCGGTGCGATGGGCAGTCTTGAGCAGGCCGATGGCCTCGTAATAACGGATCATCTTTGCGCTCAGACCGCTCTGGCGGGCCGCTTGGCCAATGTTCATCGGTTGTCCTCCAGGTCTTTGGGTTTCCAGGTTTTCAACAGTAACGCATTGCTCACCACGCTGACGCTCGACAGCGCCATGGCCGCGCCGGCCAGCACCGGGTTGAGGAAGCCGAACGCCGCCAGTGGCAGGCCGATCAGGTTATAGACGAAGGCCCAGAACAGGTTTTGGCGAATCTTCGCGTAGGTCTTGCGGCTGATTTCCAGCGCCGCCGGCACCAGCCGTGGATCGCCGCGCATCAGGGTGATCCCGGCAGCGTGCATGGCAACGTCGGTGCCGCCGCCCATGGCGATGCCGATGTCTGCCGCGGCAAGGGCCGGCGCGTCGTTGATGCCATCGCCGACCATTGCCACTACCCCGGTTTTTTTCAGTGCGGCGACGGTGGCGGCTTTGTCCGCCGGCAATACTTCGGCGTGAACATCGCTGATGCCCAGCGCCTCGGCGACCACTTTGGCGCTGCCGCGGTTATCCCCGGTCAACAAGTGGCTGCTGATGTTTCGTGCGCTCAGCTGTTGCACCGCTTGCAGGGCGCCGGGTTTGAGCGTGTCACCGAAGGCGAACAGGCCGAGCACTCCCGGTTTGGGGCTTTGTTCGATCAGCCAGGACAGGGTCCGGCCCTCGGTTTCCCAAGCGCTTGCGGAGTCGGCCAAGGGCCCGGCGCTCAGGCCACTTTCTTCCAGCAGACGCCGATTGCCCAAAGCCAATCGCCGACCGTCGAGATTGCCGGCAATGCCGCGCCCGGTCAGCGATTGACTGTCGCTGACATCCGCCACGGTCAGGCCGCGCTCGGCGCAGGCATCCAGCACAGCCTTGGCCAGCGGGTGTTCACTACCGCGTTGCAGCGCACCAGCCATTTGCAGCAGAGCAGCTTCATCACCCTCGATGGCACTCAAATGCGCGATGCGCGGTGTACCCGAAGTCAGCGTGCCAGTCTTGTCGAACACCACGGCGCTGACTTCATGAGCGCGCTCCAAGGCTTCAGCGTCCTTGATCAAAATCCCGTAGCGCGCCGCCACACCGGTGCCGGCCATGATTGCCGTCGGCGTGGCCAGCCCGAGTGCACAAGGGCAGGCGATCACCAACACCGCGACGGCGTTGATCAACGCGGTTTCCAGTGGCGCGCCGTACAGCCACCAACCGATCAAGGTCGCCAGCGCGATCAATAGCACCGCCGGGACGAACACCTGGCTGACTTTATCCACCAGTTTCTGGATCGGTGCTTTCGCCGCCTGCGCGTCTTCGACCAGGCGGATGATCCGCGCCAGCACGGTTTCTGCGCCGAGCGCCAAGGTCCGAACCAGCAACCGACCTTCACCATTGATGGCGCCGCCGGTGACCTTGTCACCCGGTTGTTTTGGTACCGGCAGGCTCTCGCCGCTGATCAGTGCTTCATCGGCGTGGCTCTGGCCTTCCACCACTTCGCCATCCACCGGGAAACGTTCGCCGGGTTTGACCATGACCAGATCGTTGAGGCGCAAAGCGCTGATCGCAACATCCTGTTCGCGGCCATCGATCACCTGAATGGCTCGCTCCGGACGCAAGGCTTCGAGGGCGCGGATGGCGCTGGCGGTCTGGCGCTTGGCGCGGCTTTCCAGGTATTTGCCCAATAGCACCAGAGCGATCACCACCGCCGAGGCTTCGAAATACAGGTGCGGCATGCGACCGGCAGCGGTGGCCCACTCGTAAACGCTCAAGCCATAGCCGGCACTGGTGCCCAGGGCTACCAGCAAATCCATGTTGCCGGCACCGGCGCGCACGGCCTTCCACGCAGCGACATAGAAGCGCGCGCCGAAGATGAACTGCACTGGAGTGGCCAACGCAAACTGCACCCACGCCGGGAGCATCCAGTGCATGCCGAAAGGTTGCAGCACCATCGGCAGCACCAGCGGCAAGGCGAGGGCGATGGCCGCCAGCAAAGCCCAGCGTTCGCGGCGCAATCGTTGTTGTTGATTGTCGGTTTGCGGATGTTCGACTTCCCAGACGCTGGCGGAGTAACCGGCCTTGGTCACGGCGTCGAGCAAAAATTGCGGGTCGACCTGGCCGAGCAATTCGAGATGGGCACGTTCGTTGGCCAGGTTGACGCTGACGCTCTTCACCCCCGGCACCTTTGTCAGCGCCCGTTCGACGCGGCCGACACAGGACGCGCAGGTCATGCCGTCGATGCTCAATTCCAGGCTCTGCTGGGGCACGCTGTAACCGGCCTGCTGCACCGCCTCCATCAAGGCCGGCAGGCTGTCACTGGGCGCTTGAACTCGGGCCTGTTCGGTGGCCAGGTTGACGCTGACGGTCGTGGCGCCGAGAACTTTGCTTAAGGCACGCTCAACCCGCCCGGCACAACTGGCGCAGGTCATGCCGGCAATCGGCAGATCGAAAGTGGTGGATTCGGACATCGGTCACGCTCCCTGTAGAGATTGCCTACAGGATCAACCTTGCCATGCGGGCAAGGTCAAGCGCCACTCTGCAAATCGTCTCGCGACACTGCGCTTTGTAGGAGCGAGGCTTGCCCGCGAAGAGGCCATCACATCCAACATCGATGCTGAATGTAATGGACCCTTCGCGGGCAAGCCTCGCTCCTACAGGTAGGTGGTGATCAGTATTCGAGGGCAGCAGGCTTGAGGTACATCCCTTCCTGCGTCATCGCAATCCGGAACTTCAACACATCTCCGGCCTTGAGCGTGATGTTCTGCGAACCCGGTGCGAGCATGCCCGGGTTGCAACCCGGCGCCTGGCCCGGCAGCAGTTTGAGGCGCAGGGACACATTGCCCGGCGGCAGGTTGAACGAGGTGCTCTGTTCCTGGAACAGTCGCGCCGATAGCTGATCCTGGATGTACACGCCGATCTCGCAGGAAGTCGACACTTCCAGGCGCTCGCGGGAAATGATCAGCACACCGTAGTCCTCCCCGGCGGCTTGAACTGAAGGTGTCGCGGCAAATAGGCTGAGGAAGCCAAACAGGCTGAGAGCTGACCAGCGCATGGCTGAATCTCCTGATGTCGTGTCATAGATGGACGCAGCTTGGCCGAGCGCGGCGCCGATTGCCAGCCCGGCAGCTTGCTTGAGAACTTGACCTTGCCATGGTGGCAAGCTCAAGACTGCCCCCAACCCTATTAAAGGGCCCCATCAAGGAGACGTCCCATGCAAGTGTTCAACGTTGAAGGCATGTCCTGCGGTCATTGCGTCAAGGCCATCACCCAAGCGCTGCAAGCCAAGGATCCCGCAGCCAGCGTGCGCATTGATCTGGCGGCAAAAGAAGTCGGCGTTGAAAGTGCGCTGACGGCCGATCAGGTGATCGCCGCGATCAGCGAAGAGGGTTATGGCGTCAAACTGGCCTGAGTTTTTTAATAGTTAGCGACCTAACGGAATGTTCAAGGCGTCCACGCCCGGCTAGACTGTTGGCCTGCCGATCCATGGCCAACCTGCATGCCTAACCTGGACGCCTGATGAACCTCCGTACAATCCTGATTCTCGGCGCCTTGAGCGCCTTCGGTCCGCTGGCGATCGATTTCTATCTGCCGGCATTCCCGGCGATGGCGCTCGCTTTCGGCACCGACGAAAAACACGTTCAACTGACCCTGGCGGTCTATTTTCTCGGCTTGTCCATTGGCCAACTGGCGTACGGCCCAGTCGCAGATCGCTTCGGGCGACGGATTCCCTTGCTGACTGGTGTCGGCCTGTTCACCGCCGCTTCATTGGCCTGTGCCTATGCGCCGACGCTGGAGTGGCTGATCGGCGCACGTTTCGTCCAGGCGCTGGGCGGTTGCGCGGGCATGGTGATTGCGCGGGCGGTGGTCAGCGATAAATGCGATGCGGTGGGTTCGGCGAAGGTCTTTTCGCAGTTGATGCTGGTGATGGGCCTGGCGCCGATTCTTGCGCCGATGCTGGGCGGGTTGCTGGTCAACACGACGGGCTGGCAATCGATCTTTCTGGTGCTGACCGGTTTCAGCGCGTTGGCAGGGTTGGCAGTGGCCCTGGGGCTGCCGGAAAGTCTGCCGGCCCATGTGCCGCGCCAACCGTTGTCGGGCGCGCTGCGTCAGTACGGTCGGTTGTTGGCGGACCCGATCTTCCTCGGCCATGCCCTGACCGGTGGTGTCGCCATCGCCGGGATGTTTGCCTACATCGCCGGTTCACCGTTCGTCTTCATCAAACTCTATGGCGTGCCGGCCGAGCATTTTGGCTGGCTGTTCGGCATTAATGCGGCGGGTTTCATTCTGGTGGCCCAGGTAAATGCCCGGATGCTGGCCAAGCGCGGCCCGGCCTTTTTACTGGCACGTACCGTCTGGCTCTATCTGGTGGGCGGTCTAGCCCTGTTGGCGGTCAGCGCGTTGCACACCGCGCAGTTGTGGCCGTTGCTGATTCCGCTTTTCCTCTGCATCGCCAGCCTGGGTTGTATTGTGCCCAACGCCTCTGCCTGCGCCATGAACGGGCAGGGCGCGCGGGCGGGCAGTGCCTCGGCGATGCTCGGTTGCCTGCAGTTCAGCGTCGCCGCCGGGGCCGCAGCATTGGTGGGTGTTTTGCACGATGGCAGCGCCATGCCGATGGCCATGGTCATCAGCCTATGCGGGGTTCTGGTGGTGAGCGCGGCGATGCTCACCCGACGTTTGCTAAATGCCCGGGCGCTGGTGCAAGCCCAGGTCTGAGGACGGACTCAGCCAGCAGCGCGCTGCTGACGGTCGGGAATTGGATGGGGCGCGTGCAAGCGCGCTTCAAGCGTTTTAGTGAAGGCCAGCGCTTCGGCTTCACTGCGGAACATCACAGCGTGTTGATCCAGGCGGACCTGCCAGCGGGATTTTGCCACTTCTTTTATCAGGATCTTCATTGCTGAGCTCCTTTCGTAAAAGACGTCTCGTAAAAGACATCACGTAAATGATTGTTCGCAGAGTTTTCGATTGTAGACCCGAATACGATCGCAATTGTGACAACGGTCAATTCTCTGACTGACGGCAACAGGGATCGGCGTACCTCCCGGATATTTCGGTCGTACCCTGTAGGAGCTGCCGAAGGCTGCGATCTTTTTAACTTGTGTTTTTAAAAGCAAAATCAAAAGATCGCAGCCTTCGGCAGCTCCTACTCTTCAGAACCCTTCAAGCACAATTTTACCCTTGGACTTGCCGCTCTCCAACAGCTCATGGGCACGCCGCAGGTTGGTCGCGTTGATGGTCCCGAAGTGCTTGCCGACCGTGGTTTTCAGCGTGCCCGCATCGATCAGCCCGGCGACGCGGTTGAGCAATTTGTGCTGCTCGATCATGTCTGCAGTTTCGAACAGCGAGCGGGTGTACATGAATTCCCAGTGCAGCGACAGGCTCTTGCGCTTGAGCTTGGTCACGTCCAGCGACTTCGGATCATCGATCAGCGCCAGTTTGCCTTGCGGCGCCAACGCTTCCACCAATTGATCAAGGTGTTGATCGGTCTGGGTCAGGCTGGCGACGTGGGTCACCTGCTCGAACCCGGCACGTTTGAGTTCTTCACTCAGCGGCTCGCTATGATCGATCACCTGATCGGCGCCCAGGTCACGCACCCAGCTCTGGGTTTGTGCACGGGAAGCGGTGCCGATGACCTTCAGTCCGGTGAGCTGGCTGGCCAATTGCGTGAGGATCGAACCTACACCGCCAGCGGCACCGACGATCAGCAGGCTCTGGCCCTCATCGGTTTTGCCTTCGCGCACTTGCAGGCGTTCGAACAGCAGTTCCCACGCGGTAATGGCGGTCAGCGGCAGGGCGGCGGCTTCGGCGAAACCTAGGGTTCTCGGCATATGACCGACGATGCGCTCGTCCACCACATGCAACTCGCTATTGCCGCCGGCTCGGGCGATGGAGCCGGCGTAGTACACCTTGTCGCCAGCCTTGAACAAGGTCACTTCACTGCCGACAGCCTTGACCACACCGGCCACGTCCCAGCCCAGCACCTTTGCCGCGCCACCTTCAGGCTGGACGTTCTGGCGAATCTTGGTGTCCACCGGGTTGACCGAGATGGCTTTGACCTCCACCAACAGGTCGCGCGGGCCGGCGATCGGTTCTGGCAGTTCGACATCTTGCAGGGATTTTTCGTCGCTGATGGGCAGAGACGCGTAGTAGGCAATGGCTTTCATGGTGGGTTCCTTAGAGGGGATGATTTCGATGGGCCAGATGATTGGTTATTTCCCGGCAAGATAAAACCCGCTAAAAGAGCAGTCTCTTTCAATAATTTTTTGATAATCGAGGCTGACGATGTTGCGTTTCGATGACTTGCAGTTATTCGTTCGGGCCGCGGACCTGGGCAGCCTGTCGGCGGCAGCGCGGGGGATGGATATGTCGGCGGCGGTGGCCAGTGCGGCGTTGAAGCGCATCGAACAGCAACTCGGCGCGCGCTTGCTCGCCCGTTCTACCCGCAGCCTGCGCCTGACCGCTGAAGGTGAGGGTTTTCTGGAATACGCCCGGGCAGCCTTGAGCAATCTCGATGAGGGTCGCCGCTTGCTGGCCAGCGGGCAGGATCAGGTCAGCGGGATTTTACAGCTGTCGGCGCCTTCTGATTTCGGTCGCAACCTGCTACTGCCATGGCTCGACGAGTTTCAGCGTGAGCATCCGAAACTCACGGTACGGTTGCTGCTAGGCGACCGCATCGCCGACCTGTTCCGCCAACCGGTGGACATTGCCCTGCGTTATGGCGAACCGGAAGACTCGAGCCTGGTGGCGTTGCCCATCGCCCCGCAAAATCGTCGCGTGCTCTGCGCGGCGCCGAGTTACCTGACCCAGCATGGCGAACCTCGGCATCTGGAGCAACTGGCTCAGCACAATTGCCTGTTGTTCATGCTCGGCAGTCGGGTCCACGATCACTGGAGTTTCCACGATGGCAAACGCGAAGTGAGCCTGACGGTCAGTGGCGATCGCTTCAGTGACGACGCCGATGTTGTGCGTCTGTGGGCCGTAGCGGGGGCGGGGATTGCCTATAAGTCCTGGCTCGATGTCGCCGCCGATGTGTTGGCCGGTCGGTTGAAAGTGCTGATGCCGGAGCTGCTCTGTGAGCGCGCACCGCTGAATTTGCTGTGCGCCCATCGCGCACAATTAAGTAAGCCGGTGAACCTTTTGCGGGAAATGCTTGCCAGCCGATGCGCTCGCATAAGCAGTCAATTTCCGACGAAATCGAATGTCGATCATTAGTCGCAGGCAAATAGCGAAATTTCTGTCAGGAACTATCACCACCAAAAGATCCCCGAGAGCAGGAACCGGCGGTTAACCCGCTTATACTAGCGCCCGCCTCATGTACGCACCGTCGACCTCGCAATGGCGAGTTCAGGTTCGATTCGGTCAGACCCAATGGTCATACCGACCTTCGTTGCACCCGCGAAGCAATGGCCTGGGTGAGTGGGTGACTTTGCCCGGTCTATGGCGGTTTTCGCGTCTTGGCCGACGACACATTACTGGTCAAGATGTCTCTGAGCAGTAGACGAAACGATTCAACAGGGAGTGAATACATGGAACATGCACCTTGCATCAGCCAGATCGCCACATTGCTGGCTGACCCAAAGCGCAGCGCAATGATGTGGGCCTTGATGGACGGCTCGGCGCGGCAAACCGAAGAGCTGGCGTTGCTGGCCGGCCTGTCGCCGTCTTCGGCCAGTGCGCATTTAGGGCGATTGTCCGCCGGCGGTCTGTTGAAAGTCGAAACCCGTGGACGCAAACGGTTTTTCCGGCTTGCCGCGCCCGAAGTCGGCGCCGCGATAGAGGCCCTGGCCAGCGCGACGCTGGCCAGCGCGCCTCGGGACATTCCAGAGGTTTTCAAACGCACCAGCCCTATCGCCAAACCTCAGGCGGCGCCTTCATCATTGCTGCGCGCCAGGCTCTGCGACGACCATCTGGGCGGCACCCTGGCCGCCGACCTCTACCAGCGCCTGCTGGATGCGGGCTGGATCGAGCAATTCGATCAGCGGGTCATGATCACTCACAAGGGCGCCACACAATTGGCAACGCGCGGTGTGTTCATCCAGGCGCTGGCTCATCGCAACAGCAGAGTCGCCTGCGCTTGCCCGGACTGGAGCGAAAGACGCCCGCACATGGGTGGTTCATTGGGCGCGGCATTGTTGCAGCTGTTCATGCAATCCGGCTGGTTGAGCCTGCCCAACGATTCACGAGCGTTGCAGATTACCGCTGCGGGGCAACGGGAAATCCATCGCTTCGCCAAGGAAACCGAACTGGAAATGGCGTTGTAGAGCTATTGAGGGGCGACGTCCGGGATTCTGGGTTTCAGGCGTCGTTCAGAGCTGTGGACAGGTCGCATCCAGCAATAACTCCCAGCCGCTATCGCGCAAACTCGATCCGGGGACTTTCAGGATTGGGGGAATGTGGCATGGACACACGAAGCTTCAGCGCGGCAGAACGATTGGAACGGCTGCCCATCAGCGGCTATCACCGCATCATTTTCATCATCATTGCCCTGGCGTTTTTCTTCGACTCCATGGACCTGGCGATGATGACCTTTCTGCTCGGCTCGATCAAAACCGAGTTCGGCCTGAGCACGGCGCAGGCCGGGTTGCTGGCCAGTTCGAGCTTTTTCGGCATGGTCGTGGGCGCGTCGCTGTCCGGCATGCTGGCCGACCGCTTCGGGCGCAAACCGGTGTTCCAGTGGAGCATTGTGCTGTGGGGCATCGCCAGTTACTTGTGCTCCACGGCGCAGAATGTCGAAACGCTGACGTTGTTCCGAGTCCTGTTGGGGATCGGTATGGGCATGGAGTTTCCGATTGCCCAGTCGATGCTGTCCGAGCTGATTCCGGCGAAGAGGCGTGGGCGTTACATCGCGTTGATGGATGGTTTTTGGCCGCTCGGTTTCGTCGCGGCCGGTGTGCTGTCGTACTTCCTGTTGCCGGTGATTGGCTGGCGCGACATCTTTCTGGTGTTGGCGGTGCCGGCGGTGTTCGTTCTGGCGATTCGTTTTTTCATTCCCGAGTCACCGCGCTGGCTGGAGCAGGCCGGGCATCATGACGCGGCGGATAAGGTCTTGCTCGGCATCGAAGACCGGGTCCGGACTTCACTGGGCCATGCGGATTTGCCTGAACCCATTCGCCTGCCACGGATGGCGAGTCAACCGGGTACTTTTTTCTCTGCCCTGCGGGAGATCTGGTCGCCGCAGTATCGCCAGCGCACGATGATGATCTGGAGCGTGTGGTTCTTCGCCTTGCTGGGTTTTTATGGCCTGACATCCTGGCTCAGCGCGTTGTTGCAACAGTCGGGTTTCGCCGTGACCCAGTCGGTGTATTACACGGTGCTGATTTCCCTCGGCGGGATTCCCGGTTTCCTCATGGCCGCCTGGCTGGTGGAGCGTTGGGGGCGTAAACCGGTGTGCGTCGTGACATTGCTCGGCGGCGGGGTCATGGCGTTTCTTTATGGCCAGAGCGCGGTGTTCGGCGGCAACGTCAGCCTGTTGATTACCTCGGGACTGCTCATGCAGTTCTTTCTTTTTGGCATGTGGGCGGTGCTCTACACCTACACCCCTGAGTTGTACCCGACGTCGGCACGCGCCACGGGCTCGGGGTTCGCGTCAGCCATCGGCCGCGTGGGGTCGTTGCTCGGGCCGTTGGTGACCGGGCTGGTGTTCCCTATGACCGGGCAGGGCGGGGTGTTTGCGCTGGGGGCGATGTGCTTTGCGATTGCGGCGGGGGTGGTGTGGATGTTCGGGATGGAGACCCGGGGCAAGACGTTGGAAGAGTTGAGTGAGCCGACCCCAATCTAATGTGGGAGCGAGCCTGCTCGCGATAGCGGACTGACATTCAACATCGATGCTGAATGTTAGGGCCTCATCGCGAGCAGGCTCGCTCCCACAGGGTTATTCGGTGGCTTTCAAGGTTTGACCAATCTGGCATCCAGGCTGTTCTGCGCCAGACGCTTGGCCTGATCCTGGGTCATGCCCAGATCGGTATACAGCGCGTGGAAGTTCTCGGTGACGTACCCGCCGAAGTAGGCCGGGTCATCGGAGTTCACCGTGACCTTCACACCGCGCTCGAGCATGTCGAGGATGTTGTGCTGGGACATGTGATCGAACACGCAGAGTTTGGTGTTCGACAATGGGCACACGGTCAGCGGGATCTGCTCGTCGATGATCCGCTGCATCAAGCGCTCGTCTTCGATGGCGCGCACGCCATGGTCGATACGCTGGATTTTCAGCAGGTCGAGGGCTTCCCAGATGTACTCGGGAGGGCCTTCTTCACCGGCGTGCGCCACGGTCAGGAAGCCTTCGCTGCGTGCACGATCGAACACCCGCTGGAACTTGCTCGGCGGGTGGCCCATCTCCGAACTGTCCAGGCCCACGGCGACAAACGCATCGCGGAACGGCAGCGCCTGGTCGAGGGTTTTCTGCGCTTCATCTTCACTCAAGTGACGCAGGAAGCTGAGGATCAAACCGCTGGTGATGCCCAGTTGCTGCTCGCCATCCTTCAGTGCGGCGGCGATGCCGTTGAGCACCACTTCGAACGGGATGCCACGGTCGGTGTGGGTTTGCGGGTCAAAGAACGGTTCGGTGTGAATCACGTTCTGCGCCTTGCAGCGCAACAGGTAGGCCCAGGTCAGGTCGTAGAAATCCTGCGAGGTGCGCAGCACATCGGCGCCCTGGTAATACAGGTCGAGAAACTCTTGCAGGTTATTGAAGGCGTAAGCCTTGCGCAGGGTTTCGACATCGCTCCACGGCAGGGCGATCTTGTTGCGTTCGGCCAGGGCGAACAGCAGCTCAGGCTCCAGCGAACCTTCCAGGTGCAAGTGCAATTCTGCCTTGGGCAGAGCGTTCAGCCAGTCGTACATTTTTGAAGTCTCATCAGGTGCAATGTGGGCATTCTACAGATGCGCGCAGAAACAATTAGCAAAACCTGACCAGCCGGTTCATTACACGGCTTGCTGTTCCCGTCGATAGGGGTAGGTATCGGCAAAGCGCGACAGCAGGAACTCGGCGCAGGTGGTGGCCGGATAGTTCGCCGGATGCTGTTCATCCTGGCAACCGGGCAGGCATTCGATGGGCGTGTCGGGATGCGGTTCGGCAAAGAACGGCATCGAGTACCGATCAACCCCCAGCGGGCTGATCACCCGGTGCGGCGTCGACAGGTAACGGTCGTTGCTCCAGCGCGCCATCATGTCGCCGAGGTTGACCACGAACGTGCCTTTGATCGGCGGCGCATCGATCCATTCGCCCCGCACGTTGCGCACTTGTAGTCCGCCAGCGGCATCCTGGTAGAGCAGGGTGATGCAGCCGTAATCGGTGTGAGCGCCAGCGCCTTGTTGCTCTACGGAACTAGCGGTGTGGCGCGGCGGGTAATGAATCATCCGCAGCACGCTGACCGGTTGTTTGAAGCGGCTATCGAAGAAATCACGCTCGATGCCCAACGCCAGGGTCATGGCCCGCAGCAGGGTTTGAGCGAGCGCCTGCATGTCGACGTAGTGTTGTTCCATCAGCGATTCCCAACCGGGCATCGACGGATGACGGTTGGGGCCGCGCAAAGGTTTTTCCGCAATAACCTCGGGATTATCGGCCGGCAGGTGCAGGCCCATGTCGAAGGTTTCTTTCAGATCGCTGGGTTTGCTCGGGTCGAGTTGCTCGGTGGCGATGGCGCCATAGCCGCGATGGTGGCGGGTCTGGGTGATGTCGATCTTGAGTTTTTCGGTGGTGGGCAGCGAAGAAACGTTGGGCATGGTCGAGCACGGCGTCGATACGCGACGGGGCGATCGGGTGGCCCTTGATGTAGAAGAAGCCCCATTCCCGGCAGGCGCGGTCGATTTGAGTGGCGACCGATTGCCAGGCGGTTTGATCAGCGCTGTAGAGCGGGCTGATGTCGATGATCGGGAGTTGGTTCATGCGCAGTCTTAAGAACGCTGAAAATCCATTGTGGGAGCGAGCCTGCTCGCGATAGCGAACTGACAGTCAACATAGATGCTGAATGTTATGGCCTCATCGCGAGCAGGCTCGCTCCCACAGGGTTTTGTGTTCGGCCGGAATTACTTTGGTATCTCGGCCTTCATGCCTTCGACGTAGTAGTTCATCGACGCCAGTTCTGCATGGGTTGCCGTCGAGCCCGCCGGGATTTTCTCCACGCCGGCCTGATCCTTTATCGGCCCGGTGAACGGATGCAGCGCACCGCTCTTGATGTCTGCGATGATTTGCTCGGCTTCGGTTTTCACCGCAGCCGGCACCAGGTCGCTGATCGGCAGCTCAACGGTCCCTTCCTTCAGGCCACCCCAGTAATCCTGGGATTTCCACGTGTGGTCGAGCACGCTTTGAGTCGCCTGAATGTAATGCGGCCCCCAGTCGTTGACGATAGACGTCAGCACCGCTTTCGGCCCGAAGTGTGCCATGTCTGATGCATAACCGACGGCGTACACGCCGCGCCGTTCGGCCGCCTGGATCGGTGCCGGGCTGTCGGTGTGCTGGAACACCACGTCCACACCCTGGTCGATCAGGGCATTGGCGGCGTCGGCTTCTTTGCCCGGGTCGAACCAGGAATTGACCCACACCACTTTGATCTCGGTGCCCGGGTTGTACTTGTTCAGGGCCAGTTGGATGGCGTTGATGTCGCGAATCACTTCAGGGATCGGGAAGGAGGCTATGTAGCCGATCTTTTTGGTCTTGGTCATCTTCGCGGCGAGGAAGCCGCCCACATAGCGCCCTTCATAGCTGCGCGCCAGGTAGGTGCCGAGGTTCTTGTCCTGCTTGTAGCCGGTGGCGTGCTCGAAGGTCACCTTGGGAAATTGCTTGGCGACTTTCAAGGTCGGGTTCATGTAGCCAAAGGACGTGGTGAAGATCAGGTCGTACTTGTCCTTGGCCATGTTGCGGATCACCCGCTCGGCATCGGCGCCCTCGGCGACGTTCTCCACATAGTTGGTGGTGATCTGCTCGCTGAACTTTTCAGCCAGCGCCTTGCGTCCCTGTTCATGCTGATACGTCCAGCCGTGGTCACCGATCGGGCCGATATAGACGAAGCCGACTTTCAGCGGGTCGGCAGCACTGGCGGTCAGGCTGGCGCTCAGACCGATGGCTGCGGCGACAGCGCAAAGCAGCTGCTTCAACGGACGTTTATGCATGAACTGGAACTCCATTTTGTTGTGAGATTGAGGAGAGCAATGCAAATTGCTGACCAACAAGACAACAAAATCAAAAGATCGCAGCCTTCGGCAGCTCCTACAGGGGTACGCGAAATCATGTAGGAGCTGCCGAAGGCTGCGATCTTTTGATGTTCAGTTCACCACAGAACCATCCCGGTGCGCCCTCACCAATCCACGCCATCCACTGGTGCGGGCGCCTCCCACATTTGGTCGGTGTTGTGTCAGACGCCGGCGATTAGCTGCCGAGCCGCTTGGCTGTGATCGGCAATCAACCCTTTCAGATCCAGCCCCTCAACCTGCCCGTCGATCACCCGCCACTTGCCGCCGACCATCACCCGGTCCGCCCGGTCCGCGCCGCACAGCAGCAGTGCTGACACCGGATCATGGCTGCCGGAGAAGCGCAGTTCATCCAGTTTGAACAACGCCAGATCCGCCTGTTTGCCCACCGCCAGTTCACCGATATCGGTGCGCCCGAGCAAACTCGCGGAGCCCTTGGTCGCCCAGCCCAGTACCAACTCCGGCGTAATTTTTTCCGCGCCATAACGCAGCCGCTGGATGTACAGCGCCTGGCGGGTTTCGAGGATCATGTTCGACGCATCGTTGGACGCCGAACCGTCCACGCCCAGACCCAGCAGCGCACCCGCAGCGGTCAGGTCCAGCGTCGGGCAAATGCCGGAAGCCAGGCGCATGTTCGAACTCGGGCAATGGCAAATGCCCGTGCCGGCCGCGCCGAGGCGGGCGATTTCGTCGGGGTTGAAATGAATGCCGTGGGCCAGCCAGGTACGTGGGCCGAGCCAGCCGACGCTGTCCAGATAATCCACGGTGCGCAGGCCGAAACGTTGCAGGCAGAAGTCTTCTTCGTCGAGGGTTTCCGCAAGGTGGGTGTGCAGGCGCACGTCGAGTTTGTTCGCCAGTTCGGCGCTGGCGGACATGATCTCCGGGGTCACCGAGAACGGCGAGCAGGGCGCCAGGGCGATTTGAATCTGCGCACCATCACCACGCTCGTGGTACGCGGCAATCAAGCGTTGGCTGTCGTCGAGGATCACTTCGCCTTCCTGGACGGTTTGCTGCGGTGGCAGGCCGCCGTCTTTTTCGCCAAGGCTCATGGAACCGCGAGTGAGCATGGCGCGCATGCCCAGTTCGCGAACACTCTTGACCTGCACATCGATCGCGTTTTCCAGACCTTCCGGAAACAGGTAATGGTGATCGGCTGCTGTGGTGCAACCGGACAGCAGCAACTCGGCCAACGCGACTTTGGTGGCGAGGGCAAGTTTTTCAGGGGTGAGACGAGCCCAGACCGGATAGAGGGTTTTCAACCAGGGGAACAACGGCTGATTAACCACAGGCGCCCAGGCACGGGTCAGGGTTTGATAGAAGTGGTGATGGGTGTTGATCAGCCCCGGCAGGATCACGTGTTCGCGCGCGTCGAAAACATGATCACAGGGCACGGATGGCTGCTGGCCGGCGCTGAGCACTTCGACGATCAAGCCGTCTTGCACAACCAGACCGCCACGGGCATCGAGCGCGTTGGCCGTGAAAATGGCGAGGGGGGTTTTTAACCAGGTACGGGTCGCAGGCATGGTGGCCGGCTCCTCTGAAAGTTGGGTTCAGGGTTGCCAGCTCAGTGTTGCCCTGTCTGCTGATCCAGGGTCGCCGCGAGGGCGAGGTGCGGAGTTTCGAACAAAAAAGCTTCGCGGGCAAGCCCGGTCCGACAGGACGATGCGAAACCCCTGTGGGAGCGGCGGTGTTACCAGGGAATAGTCTCACCCCTGTAGTTCACAAAATGATGCCCGCCCTTGCCGGCATACGCATTCACCTGATCGATCAACCCGCGCGTGCTGGTTTCCACATCAATGTCCGCACCTTCACCGCCCATATCAGTCTTCACCCAACCCGGATGCAGCGACAGCACGGTGAGTTTCTGTTCGCCCAGTTGAGTGACGAAGCTGTTGGTCATGGAGTTCAGCGCCGCTTTGCTCGCCTTGTACAGCGCCAGCTCCGGCGCGTCGGGCATGGTCACGCTGCCCAGCACCGAACTCATGAACGCCAGCACGCCGCTGTCTTCACGAATCTGCCCGACAAAACGCTGGGCCAAATTGATCGGCGCCACGGCGTTGGTGAAGAACAATTGACCGACCTCGGCCAACGTCGCGCCGCCCGGTGTCTGGACCTCCGGGCCCTTGACCCCGGCATTCACGAACAACAGGTCGAACACTTCCCCCTTGAGTTGTTGGCTCAGGGCGATGACCGCTTGCTGATCGTCCATGTCGAGTTTTTCGACTCGCACCTTGCCCAACGCTTGCAAGGCTTCGGCGCTCTGCGGGTTGCGCACGGTGGCGGTGACTTGCCAACCGTCGGCCAGCAGGGTTTTCACCAGACCGAGGCCCAGGCCTCGGGAGGCACCGATGATGAGTGCGGTTTTTGCCGTAGACATGAATGGCTTCCTTGATGGATGAGAAATCACGGATTCAATGGACAATGCTGACCGAGCCGATGTTGCAATTCCTGACGCAAGACATCGAGTTCGGCGATGCGGGTTTCGATCAGGTTGAGTTTGTCTTGCAGCAGCCGGGTAACGGCATTGGCTGGGTCGGGCGCCTGCCACAGCGCGGCGACGCTGCTGCCGATCTCGCCAAGGGTAAAGCCCAGCCGCTGAGCTGTCTTGATGTACAGCACCAGTTGCACCATCTCCGCCGGATAGTCGCGATAACCATTGGCGCTACGTTGCGCGGCGATCAACCCGCGTTGCTCGTAAAAGCGCAACGTGTCGCGGCTGACGGCGCTGGCCTGGGCTAATTCACCGATGCGCATCTTGATGTCTCGAGAGGGCTTGACCCTGGAGCATACTCCAGGCTTTAGCCTTGTTGCTCCCTGAATTTATGGAGCAAGACGGATGTGGACTTCAACGCAATATCGTCAAGTGGTGCGTGGCAGTGCGTGGTACGACCTGATCGTGACCGCTGCGTTCGTTACGCCGTGGAGTTTTGCCGCGTTGCATGGCGTGTTGATGAGCCTGAGTCAGACTTTCAATCTGCCTGGCGAGCTACCGCCATTCGAGCCGATGCACATGCTGATGGCGAATTTGTTGGGTTCGATTGTGTGCGTCTGGGCGGTGCTGCGGATTCGTGATCCGCAGCAGGTGTTTGGGCGGTATGACGCGGTGGGGAGGTTTCTGTTTTCAGCTTGGCAGGCTTATGCGTTGTTCCATGGAGCGAGTTCGCTATTGGCGATTTTCTTGTTCTTTGAATTGGCGTGGGGCGTTGTTCAGGTGATGCCTGTTCGGGCGCCTTCGCGGGCAAGCCTCGCTCCTACGGATTTGAGTCGTTCACGTCATCCGCGAACTACACAAGATCTGTAGGAGCGAGGCTTGCCCGCGAAGAGGCCCTGATGGCCAACCCTAATGCCCGGCCTGCCACGGCTGCCCCAACGAAACCGGCGCATACAACCGTGTGCGCGCGGCATCCCGGGACAGCAGCACCAACACCACAATGGTCGCGACATACGGCAGCATCGCCAGCAGGCTAGACGGAATCGCCAGCCCCAACCCCTGCGCCACCAGGTGCAGGATGCTGGCGAGCCCGAACAGATACGCCCCGAGCAGCAATCGCCACACCCGCCAACTGGCAAACACCACCAGCGCCAGGGCAATCCAGCCGCGACCGGCGCTCATGTTTTCCGCCCACATTGGCGTGTAGGCCAGGGACAGATAAGCTCCGGCCAACCCCGCCATTGCGCCGCCAAACAGCACCGCCAGCGTACGCACGCGCAACACCGGCAAGCCCATGGCACTGGCGGCGTCCGGGTTTTCGCCGACCGCCTGAATAATCAACCCGACGCGACTTTTCAGAATCACCCAGGCCACTAACGTGAACAGCGCGAACGACAAGTACACCAACAAGTCCTGAGCAAACAGCATCCGCCCGATCAGCGGGATTTCACTCAACAACGGAATCGCCATCGGCTCAAAACCCGCCAACGGTTTGCCAACCCACGCTGCGCCGACAAAGGTCGACAGGCCCACGCCGAAGATCGTCAGCGCCAACCCGGTCGCCACCTGATTGGCGTTGAACACCAGTGCCACCAAGGCAAACAGCGACGACAACAGCATCCCGGCGAGCATCGCCAGCAACACGCCAAGCCAGAGGTTGCCGCTGTTCAGCGCGACGATAAAACCTATCACCGCCCCAAACAGCATCATGCCTTCCTGCCCCAGATTGAGGACGCCACTCTTCTCGCAAATCAGTTCGCCCAGCGCCACCAGCAACAACGGCGTACCGCAGCGGACCATGGCGTAGAAAATATTGCTCAGCAGATCGATATCCATCACAGCGCTCCTGCTTGTACGGCGGTGGCTTGTGCACGACGGGACCAGCGCAGGTTCAAGCGCGGTCGGTAGAGAATCAGCACATCACTGGCCAGCAGGAAAAACAGCATCATTCCCTGGAACAATTGGGTGATTGCCTGGGGCAGATTCATGCTCATCTGCGCGCTCTCGCCGCCGATGTACAGCAGCGCCATCAACAGGCTGGAAAACAGAATGCCGATGGGATTCAGCCGCCCGAGAAACGCCACGGTGATCGCCGCATAGCCGTAACCCGGCGAGACCTGCGGCACCAGTTGGCCGATCGGCCCGGTGACTTCGCAGACCCCGGCCAACCCCGCCAAACCACCGCTGATCAACAGCGCCAGCCAAATCAGCCGCTTCTCGCGAAAGCCGACGAAACCGGCCGCGCGCTTGTCCAGCCCGAGCACTTTGATCTGAAAGCCGACAAAGCTTTTCTGCAGCAACACCCACACCGCCACCAGCGCGAGCAAGGCGAAATACACACCGGCATGAACCCGACCGTCCTCGATCAACAGCGGCAGTCGACTGGCATCGCCGAACATCGCCGACTCTGGAAAGTTGAACCCGGCCGGGTCCTTCAGCGGCCCGTGGACGCAGAACAGCAGCAGGTTCAGGGCGATATAATTGAGCATGATGCTGGTGAGGATTTCATTGGCGTTGAAGCGCGTGCGCAACCACGCCGTCAGCCCGGCCCATACGGCGCCGGCCAGAGTGCCGGTGAGCAGGATCAACACCAGCGCCCAGCGGCTTTGCAAGCCAATGATGTTCACCGCCAAGGCACTGCCGGCCAAGGCGCCGAGCAGCAACTGACCTTCGGCGCCGATGTTCCAGATCCGCGCCTGATACGCCACCGCCAGGCCCAATGCGCAGAGCAGAATCGGCAACGCTTTGACCAACAATTCAGAGACGCCGTACACGTCGCTGATCGGTGCAATCAGCAAAGTGTGCAAGGTCAGCAACGGATCGTGGCCCAGCGCGATAAACAACAATGAGCCACAGCCCAGCGTCAGCACGGCCGCCAGCAAGGGCGAGCACCACAACATCAGGCGCGATTGCTGGCCGCGGGGTTCGAGAGAAAGCAGCATGTGAAACTCCGTTAAAGCGCTACGGGGGCGTGTGATTGAGGGGCGTCGAACTGGCCGGCCATCCAGCCGCCGACGTCGCTCAGATGGGTGTCGACGGTGGCCTGCAATGGCGACAGCCGACCGCCGCACAGGGCGCCGAGGCGGTCGCTGATCTGGAACAGTTCGTCGAGGTCTTCAGAGATCACCAGAATCGCCGCGCCAGCATCGCGCAAGGCAATCAACGCCCGGTGAATGGTCGCCGCCGCACCGACGTCGACGCCCCAGGTCGGGTGCGCGGCCACCAGCAATTTAGGCTGCTGGAGGATTTCCCGGCCGAGGATGAATTTCTGCAAGTTGCCGCCGGACAGACTGCGAGCAGGCGCCTGGGCATCAGGTGTCTTGACCCCGAAGCGGCGAATGATGTCTTCGGCCAGCGCTTCGACCTTGCCGCGCTGGATCAGCCCGTTGCTGACCAGCCCCTGTTGAAAGGCGGTGAGCAGCGCGTTATCTGCCAAGCTCAGCTCCGGCACCGCGCCATGGCCCAGACGCTCGGCGGGGACGAATGCCAGGCCAAGTTTGCGTCGTGCATCCGGCCGCAGATGCGCCACTGGTTGTCCGCCGAAACTGATCGTTGCGCTGTCATCGCGGGGCAACCGTTCTTCGCCACTGAGCAAGGCCAGCAACTCATCCTGACCATTGCCAGCCACTCCGGCGACACCGACGATTTCACCGCTGCGTACGTCCAAGTCAATGTCCTTCAGTGAGCAGCCGAACGGGTCCGGGTTGTGCCAGGACAATCCCGTCACGCTCAAAAACGCATCAGCGCCAATGACCTTCGGATAGTCGGTAATAAGCTCGGCGGCCTCACCGACCATCAACTGCGCCAGTTGCCGGTCCGAACACTCGCCCGGCACGCAATGCCCGGCCACCCGACCGCCGCGCAACACCGTAGCGCTGTGGCACAACGCGCGTACTTCGCCGAGCTTGTGGCTGATAAACAGAATGCTGCAGCCCTCGGCCGCCAGTCGACGCAAAGTGACAAACAATTCGTCGGCTTCTTGCGGCGTCAGTACCGACGTCGGCTCATCGAGAATCAGCAGGCGGATGTCTTGCATGAGACAGCGAATGATTTCCACCCGCTGACGCTCGCCGATGGACAGGCTGTGGACAAGCCGCTCCGGTTCCAGCGCCATGCCGTAGCGTTGGGACACTTCACGAATTTTTGGCTCAAGCTGCTTCGGCGTACCCGCCGCCGCGCCCATTGCCAGCGCGATGTTCTGCGCCACGCTCAGGGTTTCGAACAGCGAGAAGTGTTGGAACACCATGCCAATGCCGAGGCCGCGAGCCTGGGCCGGATTGCGCATGGTCACGCGCTGGCCCTGCCAGATCATCTCCCCTGAGTCGGCGAGAGTGACGCCGTAGATGATCTTCATCAGGGTACTTTTGCCCGCACCGTTTTCGCCGAGCAGGGCGTGGATTTCACCGGGCGCAATACTCAAGTCGATGGCATCGTTGGCCAGGCAACCGGGATAACGTTTGCTGAGTCTGCGCAATTGCAGGCGGGGTATTTGATCGGGGATCGGTACGGGGTTGGGCATGACAGTCTCGGGACGACAGAAGTTATGCCTGTGGGTAAAGCAATTTCCTGGCCATTGAGTCAGGAAATCGGCAAAGCCTTGCTGGCATAGGCGTTGTGAAGGGGGACCTCGTCATATTCCAATTCCGAATCAGGCACCACTTAAGGGCATGCTCTTTAATCAGGCTCCGGTTTGCGCGCGGGTAATTGATCAAAAAACGAGCAGTAGCCTGCAGGCTATGTCGGACATGGGACTGCGCCACCCATGAACGGGTTATCCACAGGTTGTTCCACAGTATTTGTGCGCAAGCCAATCGCACGGGCATAAGCACTGAGGGGCTTTCTTCTAAAGGTGATAAACCGCTCTAACTGATTGTTTTTTCTTGAAATAAACGTAGCCGTCGACGATTTGGACGAAAAATGAGCAAAGGCCGCAAAGCCGCATGACAGAAGGGCTACAGCGGAATGTGCTCAGGTTATCCACAGCCGGGTGCACAGCAGATGTGGGCAAGTATCGAATGCAGGGCAAATCAGCGCGCCCCAAAAGATCGCAGCGCCCCCAGGCGCGTAGGAGCTGCCGCAGGGCTGCGATCTTTTGATCTTTCTTTTATCGCTGCAACAAAATGCGCCCGCGACTCAAATCCGCCAGCTGCATCTGCAAGGTCACTATCTGCCCCTCGCCGATCGCCAATTGCAGTTCCACGCCATTGGCCGTGAAGATTTCCTCCACGACCAAACCACCCAGTTCCGCCACCCGAAGCTTCACCAGCGCCAACTCGCCAAATGCACAGGCACAACTGACCGGCACCCGACTGATCAGCTCAACCTTCGGCGCCCCTTGCAGGCATTTGTTGGCACCGCCGCCATAGGCCCGGGCGAGGCCGCCGGTGCCCAGTTGAATGCCGCCATACCAGCGGATCACCAGCACCGCGACCTGATCGCAATCCTGCGCTTCGATCGCTGCCAGAATCGGCCGGCCAGCGGTGCCGCCGGGTTCGCCATCATCGCTGCTGCGATATTGATCGCCGAGTTTCCAGGCCCAGCAATTGTGCGAGGCGTTCAAATCACTGTGCTGCTCGATGAACGCTTGGGCATCAGCTGCCCTAGTGATTGGTCCGGCGAGGGCGATGAAGCGGCTTTTGCGAATCTCTTCGCGGAATTCGCAAAAACCACTGAGGGTAAAAGGCATAAGTGTCTTAGATAGCAGGCGTCAGGCCGCAGCCTTTGAGAATGATGCGGATCAGGTTGTTGCCGGCGTCTTCCATGTCTTGCTTGGTCAACTTGGTGCGCCCGGTGACACGGCAGATCTGCGTGGCAAAATCGGCGTAATGCTGGGTGCTACCCCACAGCAGGAAGATCAGGTGCACCGGGTCGACCGGGTCCATTTTGCCGGCGTCGACCCACGCCTGAAACACTGCGGCCCGGCCCTGAAACCAGATGCGATAGTCCTGGTTGAAATGTGCGCTCAGGCATTCGCCGCCGCTGATGACCTCCATGGCGAAGACCCGCGAAGCTTGCGGTTGGCGCCGGGAGAATTCCATTTTTGCGCGGATGTATCGGGTCAATGCTTCTGCCGGATCATCCTCGACGGTCAGGGTATTGAAGGTGCTGTCCCACAATTCAAGAATGTTACTCAGCACCGCCACGTACAAACCGAGTTTGTTGGTGAAGTAGTAATGCAGATTCGCTTTGGGCAACCCGGCATTCTGCGCGATGGTGTTCATGCTGGTGCCTTTGAACCCGTGACGGGCGAACTCGTCTTCGGCGGCTTTGATGATGGTCTCTTCGTTCTTCTGACGAATGCGGCTGGCGGGTTTGCCGCCGTGGGCTGGGACTTCAAAGGTCATAGGCACTTCCGAACAGGGTAGATGGATGCAACCAGATGCGTTGATAGCGCACCCGCAGGTCTCAGACAAGTCCTGTTGCGATAAAACCTGAACACCGCAATCCCTGTAGGAGCCGAGCTTGCTCGCGAAGGCGGCTTAACATTCAGCATCGATGGCGACTGACCTGGAGCCATCGCGAGCAAGCTCGGCTCCCACAGGTTTCTATAGTTGTTCAACGCGTCGCTGCCAGACTCTCCAAAAAGCTCTCCAGCACCAAATGGGGACGACGGCCCTTGCGGGTGACCGATGCCAGGCTCAGGTCATAAAAACGCGCCTTGGGTTTCAGCGCACGTAATCGGCCCTGCTGCACCCAGAGGCTGGCGTAATGATCCGGCAGATAACCGATGTAGCGCCCGGTCAGAATCAGAAATGCCATGCCTTCGCGATCCGACGCACTGGCGGTGCAGTTGAGCGCCTGATAGTGGGCCTGAATCTCGGCGGGTAAACGGAAGGTCGGGGCGATGGCGTCCTGGCTGTTGAGGCGTTCATCGTCCAGTTGTTTGTCGTCGACATAGAACAACGGATGACCGACCGCGCAATACAGTAGCGAGCGTTCGCTGTAGAGCGGCTGATATTCCAGACCCGATAGCGCACTGGCTTGTGGCACCACACCGACGTGCAAGCGACCGTCGAGCACGCCTTGTTCGACTTCATTGGGCGCGATCATGCGGATTTGGATCTGTACGTCGGGGCCACGCTCCTTCAACTGCGCCAAGGCGTGAGTAATGCGCATGTGGGGCAGGGTCACCAGGTTGTCGGTCAGGCCGATGGTCAACTCACCGCGCAAGTGTTGGTGGAGACCGTTGACCTCGGTGCGGAAACTTTCCAGCGCACTTAATAGCTGCAGCGCTGATTGGTAGACCTCGCGGCCTTCTTCGGTCAGGGAAAAACCGGCGCGACCGCGTTGGCACAGACGCAGGCCGAGGCGTTGCTCCAGATCGCTCATCTGTTGGCTGATCGCCGAGCGACCGATCCCCAGCACCGATTCTGCCGCGGAGAAGCCGCCGCATTCCACGACGCTGCGAAAAATCCGCAGCAGGCGAATATCAAAGTCACTGACTTGCGCCAGCGGGTCGGGACGACGGCTGCTCATGCTTTGTTTACTCAAAGTTTAGTAGCGGGCTGACTGAAGGTTAGAAAAGTTGAATTTCACCGACTTTATCCCCGTGGCAATTTAGCTGCAAGAACGCTTTTCATCTCCACGCCGCTATTGCCCTGCGAGGTTTTGCCCATGAACGTGCCTGAAAACGCCCCGACTTCCCTGGCTAGCCAGCTCAAGCTCGATGCGCACTGGATGCCCTACACCGCGAACCGCAATTTCCAGCGCGACCCGCGACTGATCGTGGCTGCCGAAGGCAGTTGGCTGACAGACGACAAGGGTCGCAAGGTCTACGATTCGCTCTCGGGTCTGTGGACCTGCGGCGCCGGACACACCCGCAAGGAAATCCAGGAAGCGGTAGCCAAGCAATTGGGCACCCTCGATTACTCGCCGGGCTTCCAGTACGGTCACCCGCTGTCGTTCCAGTTGGCCGAAAAAATCACCGAGCTGACGCCGGGCAATCTGAATCACGTGTTCTTCACCGACTCAGGTTCCGAGTGTGCAGACACGGCGGTGAAAATGGTGCGTGCTTACTGGCGCCTGAAAGGCCAGGCCACCAAAACCAAAATGATCGGTCGTGCTCGTGGTTATCACGGCGTGAACATCGCCGGCACCAGCCTCGGCGGCGTGAACGGCAACCGCAAACTGTTCGGTCAGGCGATGATGGACGTCGATCACCTGCCGCACACTTTGCTGGCGAGCAATGCGTTTTCCCGTGGGATGCCGGAGCAAGGTGGTATCGCCCTGGCCGATGAACTGCTCAAGCTGATCGAGTTGCATGATGCCTCGAACATTGCTGCGGTATTCGTCGAACCAATGGCCGGTTCCGCTGGCGTTCTGGTTCCGCCGCAGGGCTACCTAAAGCGTCTGCGCGAAATCTGCGATCAGCACAACATCCTGCTGGTGTTCGACGAAGTGATCACCGGTTTCGGTCGTACCGGTTCGATGTTCGGCGCCGACAGCTTCGGCGTGACTCCTGACCTGATGTGCATTGCCAAGCAAGTCACCAACGGCGCGATCCCGATGGGCGCGGTGATTGCCAGCTCCGAGATCTACCAGACCTTCATGAACCAGGCGACGCCTGAGTACGCGGTGGAGTTCCCGCACGGCTACACGTATTCCGCCCACCCGGTGGCTTGTGCTGCGGGCCTAGCTGCACTCGACCTGCTGCAAAAGGAAAACCTGGTGCAAAGCGTGGCGGAAGTGGCGCCGCACTTCGAAAATGCGTTGCATGGTTTGAAGGGCTCGAAAAACGTCGTCGACATTCGTAACTACGGGTTGGCCGGTGCCATCCAGATTACGCCTCGCGACGGCGATGCCATCGTGCGTCCGTTCGAAGCCGGCATGGCCTTATGGAAAGCCGGGTTCTACGTGCGCTTCGGCGGCGACACCCTGCAGTTCGGCCCAACCTTCAACAGCAAGCCGCAAGACCTTGATCGTCTGTTCGACGCGGTCGGCGAAGTGCTGAACAAGATCGACTGATTTTTCCCTCTATTCCCACTAATAGAAAGAAAGGCGCCCTTTGAAGGGCGTCCGTGGACAACTTTTCAGGAGCCCCGCATGAGCCTTATCCCGCATTTGATCAATGGCGAACTGGTGACCGAAGACGGTCGTACGGCCGACGTATTCAACCCGTCCACCGGTCAGGCGATCCACAAGCTGCCATTGGCCAGCCGTGAAACCATTCAAAAAGCCATCGACTCGGCCAAAGCTGCGTTCCCGGCCTGGCGTAACACTCCGCCGGCCAAGCGTGCTCAGGTGATGTTCCGCTTCAAACAATTGCTGGAACAGAACGAAGCCCGCATCGCCCAATTGATCAGCGAAGAACACGGCAAGACCCTGGAAGATGCGGCTGGTGAATTGAAGCGCGGGATCGAGAACGTCGAATTCGCCTGCGCAGCACCGGAAATCCTCAAGGGCGAGTACAGCCGTAACGTCGGGCCGAACATTGATGCCTGGTCGGATTTCCAGCCATTGGGCGTGGTGGCCGGTATTACTCCGTTCAACTTCCCGGCCATGGTGCCGCTGTGGATGTATCCGCTGGCGATCGTCTGTGGCAACTGCTTTATTCTGAAACCGTCCGAGCGCGATCCAAGCTCGACGCTGCTGATTGCTCAGCTGCTGTTGGAAGCCGGCCTGCCGAAAGGCGTGCTGAGTGTGGTGCATGGCGACAAGGCTGCGGTGGATGCCTTGATTGAAGCGCCAGAAGTCAAAGCGCTGAGCTTTGTCGGTTCGACACCGATTGCCGAATACATTTACGCCGAAGGCACCAAGCGCGGCAAACGCGTCCAGGCGTTGGGCGGGGCGAAGAACCACGCGGTATTGATGCCGGATGCGGATCTGGATAACGCAGTCAGCGCGCTGATGGGCGCGGCGTACGGTTCGTGCGGTGAGCGCTGCATGGCAATCTCGGTGGCGGTGTGCGTCGGCGATCAGGTGGCCGATGCGTTGGTGGCCAAACTGGTACCGCAGGTCAAAGCGTTGAAAATCGGTGCCGGTACGACCTGTGGCCTGGACATGGGGCCGCTGGTTTCCGGTCAGGCTCGCGACAAAGTCAGCGGCTATATAGAAGACGGCGTTTCAGCGGGTGCGACTTTGGTGGTGGATGGTCGTGGTCTGAGCGTGGCCGGTCATGAGGAAGGTTTCTTCCTGGGCGGTTGCCTGTTCGATAACGTCACGCCAGAGATGCGCATCTATAAAGAAGAAATCTTCGGGCCGGTGCTGTGCGTCGTTCGGGTCAACAGCCTGGAAGAGGCGATGCAACTGATCAACGATCACGAGTATGGCAACGGCACTTGCATCTTCACGCGTGATGGGGAAGCGGCGCGGTTGTTCTGCGATGAGATTGAAGTGGGCATGGTCGGCGTCAACGTGCCATTGCCGGTCCCAGTGGCTTATCACAGCTTTGGCGGCTGGAAGCGTTCGCTGTTTGGCGATCTGCATGCGTATGGTCCGGATGGCGTGCGTTTCTACACTCGTCGCAAGGCGATTACCCAGCGCTGGCCGCAACGAGCGAGCCATGAGGCTTCGCAGTTCGCATTCCCTAGCTTGTAAGGAGGGGGCAGAAGGCCGACCTCTTGAGGTCGGCCTTCGTGTTTTCGGGCTTTTTGGGCTTATATGACAGAAATGTGAAAATTGGTGTTGACGGCAGATTCTGACAGCCTATAATCCGCCCCACTTCCGGCGCAGTCGAAACGGAAAACTCCTTGGTAAACAAAGAGTTACGCAGTTTTCGACAGCGGTTACGCTTCAGTTCATCGAAGCCAGAAGGAGTTGAAAGGGCGGTGTTGTTTGGCTCTTTTGACGGTTCGATCTTCTCGGTCGAAAGCGGAGAAAAAGAGGTGTTGACAGCAGCGAGTAACGCTGTAGAATTCGCCTCCCGCTAACGAGAGATCGGAAGCGCAAGTGGTTGAAGTTGTTGAGGAAAACCTTGAAAACTTCTGAAAATAACCGCTTGACAGCAACAGAGGCTGCTGTAGAATGCGCGCCTCGGTTGAGACGAAAGATCTTAACCAACCGCTCTTTAACAACTGAATCAAGCAATTCGTGTGGGTGCTTGTGGGGTCAGACTGATAGTCAACAAGATTATCAGCATCACAAGTTACTCCGCGAGAAATCAAAGATGTAACCAACGATTGCTGAGCCAAGTTTAGGGTTTCTTAAAAACCCAAAGATGTTTGAACTGAAGAGTTTGATCATGGCTCAGATTGAACGCTGGCGGCAGGCCTAACACATGCAAGTCGAGCGGCAGCACGGGTACTTGTACCTGGTGGCGAGCGGCGGACGGGTGAGTAATGCCTAGGAATCTGCCTGGTAGTGGGGGATAACGCTCGGAAACGGACGCTAATACCGCATACGTCCTACGGGAGAAAGCAGGGGACCTTCGGGCCTTGCGCTATCAGATGAGCCTAGGTCGGATTAGCTAGTTGGTGAGGTAATGGCTCACCAAGGCGACGATCCGTAACTGGTCTGAGAGGATGATCAGTCACACTGGAACTGAGACACGGTCCAGACTCCTACGGGAGGCAGCAGTGGGGAATATTGGACAATGGGCGAAAGCCTGATCCAGCCATGCCGCGTGTGTGAAGAAGGTCTTCGGATTGTAAAGCACTTTAAGTTGGGAGGAAGGGCAGTTACCTAATACGTAATTGTTTTGACGTTACCGACAGAATAAGCACCGGCTAACTCTGTGCCAGCAGCCGCGGTAATACAGAGGGTGCAAGCGTTAATCGGAATTACTGGGCGTAAAGCGCGCGTAGGTGGTTCGTTAAGTTGGATGTGAAATCCCCGGGCTCAACCTGGGAACTGCATTCAAAACTGACGAGCTAGAGTATGGTAGAGGGTGGTGGAATTTCCTGTGTAGCGGTGAAATGCGTAGATATAGGAAGGAACACCAGTGGCGAAGGCGACCACCTGGACTGATACTGACACTGAGGTGCGAAAGCGTGGGGAGCAAACAGGATTAGATACCCTGGTAGTCCACGCCGTAAACGATGTCAACTAGCCGTTGGGAGCCTTGAGCTCTTAGTGGCGCAGCTAACGCATTAAGTTGACCGCCTGGGGAGTACGGCCGCAAGGTTAAAACTCAAATGAATTGACGGGGGCCCGCACAAGCGGTGGAGCATGTGGTTTAATTCGAAGCAACGCGAAGAACCTTACCAGGCCTTGACATCCAATGAATCTGCTAGAGATAGCGGAGTGCCTTCGGGAGCATTGAGACAGGTGCTGCATGGCTGTCGTCAGCTCGTGTCGTGAGATGTTGGGTTAAGTCCCGTAACGAGCGCAACCCTTGTCCTTAGTTACCAGCACGTTAAGGTGGGCACTCTAAGGAGACTGCCGGTGACAAACCGGAGGAAGGTGGGGATGACGTCAAGTCATCATGGCCCTTACGGCCTGGGCTACACACGTGCTACAATGGTCGGTACAGAGGGTTGCCAAGCCGCGAGGTGGAGCTAATCCCAGAAAACCGATCGTAGTCCGGATCGCAGTCTGCAACTCGACTGCGTGAAGTCGGAATCGCTAGTAATCGCGAATCAGAATGTCGCGGTGAATACGTTCCCGGGCCTTGTACACACCGCCCGTCACACCATGGGAGTGGGTTGCACCAGAAGTAGCTAGTCTAACCTTCGGGAGGACGGTTACCACGGTGTGATTCATGACTGGGGTGAAGTCGTAACAAGGTAGCCGTAGGGGAACCTGCGGCTGGATCACCTCCTTAATCGACGACATCAGCTGCTCCATAAGTTCCCACACGAATTGCTTGATTCATTGAAGAAGACGATAAGAAGCAGCCTGTATCAGGTTGTAGCTGAGTTGGTTGGAGCGCACCCCATGCTGTGTGGTTAAGAGCAGGGTGAGGTCGGCCTTAGTAGCTCGAAATTGGGTCTGTAGCTCAGTTGGTTAGAGCGCACCCCTGATAAGGGTGAGGTCGGCAGTTCGAATCTGCCCAGACCCACCAATTTTGTGTGGGAAACGCCTGTAGAAATACGGGGCCATAGCTCAGCTGGGAGAGCGCCTGCCTTGCACGCAGGAGGTCAACGGTTCGATCCCGTTTGGCTCCACCACTACTGCTTCTGTTTGTTGAAAGCTTAGAAATGAGCATTCCATCGTGACGATGGTGAATGTTGATTTCTAGTCTTTGATTAGATCGTTCTTTAAAAATTTGGGTATGTGATAGAAAGATAGACTGAACACTACTTTCACTGGTAGTGGATCAGGCTAAGGTAAAATTTGTGAGTTTAATCGCGAATTTTCGGCGAATGTCGTCTTCACAGTATAACCAGATTGCTTGGGGTTATATGGTCAAGTGAAGAAGCGCATACGGTGGATGCCTTGGCAGTCAGAGGCGATGAAAGACGTGGTAGCCTGCGAAAAGCTTCGGGGAGTCGGCAAACAGACTTTGATCCGGAGATGTCTGAATGGGGGAACCCACCTAACATAAGTTAGGTATCTTAAGCTGAATACATAGGCTTAAGAAGCGAACCAGGGGAACTGAAACATCTAAGTACCCTGAGGAAAAGAAATCAACCGAGATTCCCTTAGTAGTGGCGAGCGAACGGGGACTAGCCCTTAAGTGGCTTTGAGATTAGCGGAACGCTCTGGAAAGTGCGGCCATAGTGGGTGATAGCCCTGTACGCGAAAATCTCTTGGTCATGAAATCGAGTAGGACGGAGCACGAGAAACTTTGTCTGAATATGGGGGGACCATCCTCCAAGGCTAAATACTACTGACTGACCGATAGTGAACTAGTACCGTGAGGGAAAGGCGAAAAGAACCCCGGAGAGGGGAGTGAAATAGATCCTGAAACCGTATGCGTACAAGCAGTGGGAGCCCACTTTGTTGGGTGACTGCGTACCTTTTGTATAATGGGTCAGCGACTTATTTTCAGTGGCGAGCTTAACCGAATAGGGGAGGCGTAGCGAAAGCGAGTCTTAATAGGGCGTCTAGTCGCTGGGAATAGACCCGAAACCGGGCGATCTATCCATGGGCAGGTTGAAGGTTGGGTAACACTAACTGGAGGACCGAACCGACTACCGTTGAAAAGTTAGCGGATGACCTGTGGATCGGAGTGAAAGGCTAATCAAGCTCGGAGATAGCTGGTTCTCCTCGAAAGCTATTTAGGTAGCGCCTCATGTATCACTGTAGGGGGTAGAGCACTGTTTCGGCTAGGGGGTCATCCCGACTTACCAAACCGATGCAAACTCCGAATACCTACAAGTGCCGAGCATGGGAGACACACGGCGGGTGCTAACGTCCGTCGTGAAAAGGGAAACAACCCAGACCGTCAGCTAAGGTCCCAAAGTTATGGTTAAGTGGGAAACGATGTGGGAAGGCTTAGACAGCTAGGAGGTTGGCTTAGAAGCAGCCACCCTTTAAAGAAAGCGTAATAGCTCACTAGTCGAGTCGGCCTGCGCGGAAGATGTAACGGGGCTCAAACCATACACCGAAGCTACGGGTATCACTTAGGTGATGCGGTAGAGGAGCGTTCTGTAAGCCTGTGAAGGTGAGTTGAGAAGCTTGCTGGAGGTATCAGAAGTGCGAATGCTGACATGAGTAACGACAATGGGTGTGAAAAACACCCACGCCGAAAGACCAAGGTTTCCTGCGCAACGTTAATCGACGCAGGGTTAGTCGGTCCCTAAGGCGAGGCTGAAAAGCGTAGTCGATGGAAAACAGGTTAATATTCCTGTACTTCTGGTTATTGCGATGGAGGGACGGAGAAGGCTAGGCCAGCTTGGCGTTGGTTGTCCAAGTTTAAGGTGGTAGGCTGAGATCTTAGGTAAATCCGGGATCTTAAGGCCGAGAGCTGATGACGAGTTACCCTTTGGGTGACGAAGTGGTTGATGCCATGCTTCCAAGAAAAGCTTCTAAGCTTCAGGTAACCAGGAACCGTACCCCAAACCGACACAGGTGGTTGGGTAGAGAATACCAAGGCGCTTGAGAGAACTCGGGTGAAGGAACTAGGCAAAATGGCACCGTAACTTCGGGAGAAGGTGCGCCGGTGAGGGTGAAGCATTTACTGCGTAAGCCCATGCCGGTCGAAGATACCAGGCCGCTGCGACTGTTTATTAAAAACACAGCACTCTGCAAACACGAAAGTGGACGTATAGGGTGTGACGCCTGCCCGGTGCCGGAAGGTTAATTGATGGGGTTAGCTAACGCGAAGCTCTTGATCGAAGCCCCGGTAAACGGCGGCCGTAACTATAACGGTCCTAAGGTAGCGAAATTCCTTGTCGGGTAAGTTCCGACCTGCACGAATGGCGTAACGATGGCGGCGCTGTCTCCACCCGAGACTCAGTGAAATTGAAATCGCTGTGAAGATGCAGTGTATCCGCGGCTAGACGGAAAGACCCCGTGAACCTTTACTATAGCTTTGCACTGGACTTTGAATTTGCTTGTGTAGGATAGGTGGGAGGCTTTGAAGCGTGGACGCCAGTTCGCGTGGAGCCAACCTTGAAATACCACCCTGGCAACTTTGAGGTTCTAACTCAGGTCCGTTATCCGGATCGAGGACAGTGTATGGTGGGTAGTTTGACTGGGGCGGTCTCCTCCTAAAGAGTAACGGAGGAGTACGAAGGTGCGCTCAGACCGGTCGGAAATCGGTCGTAGAGTATAAAGGCAAAAGCGCGCTTGACTGCGAGACAGACACGTCGAGCAGGTACGAAAGTAGGTCTTAGTGATCCGGTGGTTCTGTATGGAAGGGCCATCGCTCAACGGATAAAAGGTACTCCGGGGATAACAGGCTGATACCGCCCAAGAGTTCATATCGACGGCGGTGTTTGGCACCTCGATGTCGGCTCATCACATCCTGGGGCTGAAGCCGGTCCCAAGGGTATGGCTGTTCGCCATTTAAAGTGGTACGCGAGCTGGGTTTAGAACGTCGTGAGACAGTTCGGTCCCTATCTGCCGTGGACGTTTGAGATTTGAGAGGGGCTGCTCCTAGTACGAGAGGACCGGAGTGGACGAACCTCTGGTGTTCCGGTTGTCACGCCAGTGGCATTGCCGGGTAGCTATGTTCGGAATAGATAACCGCTGAAAGCATCTAAGCGGGAAACTAGCCTCAAGATGAGATCTCACTGGGACCTTGAGTCCCCTGAAGGGCCGTCGAAGACTACGACGTTGATAGGTTGGGTGTGTAAGCGCTGTGAGGCGTTGAGCTAACCAATACTAATTGCCCGTGAGGCTTGACCATATAACACCCAAGCAATTTGCAGGCTTCGAGCTGAAAAGCGAAAAGGCACCAGATTGCGGTGTGTGAAGACGAAACGAACCGAAAGTTTGTGACACTCACGAAACACCGATCTATCACATACCCATTCGCTGGAGCGTGATCTCGCAAGAGAGAACGACCTGGCTACCGAATTTCTTGACGACCATAGAGCATTGGAACCACCTGATCCCATCCCGAACTCAGCAGTGAAACGATGCATCGCCGATGGTAGTGTGGGGTTTCCCCATGTGAGAGTAGGTCATCGTCAAGATCAAATTCCGAAACCCCTATCTGCGTATGCAGGTAGGGGTTTTGTTTTGTCCGCAGGAAAGTTCGTACAGCATCATCGGACCGCTTCCGGCTGTCACAGTCTGACGACAGTGCTAAGGTTCGGCCCTAGCTTTTGTATTTTTCCAAGGAAGCCTTTATGCCGGACGCTACGTCCCTCAGTGCTGGTTTTATGGTGGTTCACGGCAACCGCCTGGACGAGTTACGCAGCCTGGTGGTCAGCTGGATGCGGCGCTACCCGCTGGCTCCCTTGGAAAATGAAATCGCCCTGGTACAGAGCAACGGCATCGCCCAGTGGCTTAAGCTGGCATTGGCCGAAGACCCTGAAGATGACGACATGGGCGGCTGCGGAATCGCCGCCGCCATCGACGTGCAGTTACCGGGAAGCTTCATGTGGCAGCTCTATCGCATGGTGCTGGGACGTGACGAAATCCCGGTCAAATCCCTGCTCGATAAAGCCCCGCTGACTTGGCGTCTGATGCGCCTGCTACCACAGTTGATCAACCAACCGCACTTCGAACCCCTGCAGCGCTTTCTTACCAATGACACCGACTTACGTAAACGCTATCAATTGGCGGAGCGACTGGCGGATCTGTTCGACCAATATCAGGTCTACCGTGCCGATTGGCTCGAAGACTGGGCAGAAGGTCGTCATCAGTTACGAAATGGCAGAGGCGAAGCCAAAGCCCTGACCCCGGCCAACTGCTGGCAGGCAGAGCTGTGGCGTGCGCTATTGCTGGATGTCGGTGAGCAAGGCATGGCGCAAAGCCGCGCAGGCGTCCATCAACGCTTTATCGAACGCATCAATAGTCTTGACATAGCGCCCAGCGGATTGCCGTCACGGGTGATCGTTTTCGGGATTTCTTCACTGCCTGCTCAGGCCCTGGAAGCGCTTGCCGGGCTTGCTCGATTCAGCCAGGTCTTGCTGTGCGTACACAACCCATGTCGTCACCATTGGGCGGACATCGTCGCCGATAAAGATCTGTTGCGACATCAGTACAAGCGTCAGGCTCGCAAGAGAGGCATGCCGGTTGTGCTCGACCCGCAAACGCTCCATCAGCACGCCCACCCGCTACTGGCCGCGTGGGGTAAGCAGGGGCGGGACTACATTAATCTGCTCGACAGCTACGACGATCCTAATACCTATCGCGCGGCGTTTCGCGACGGGCGCATCGACCTTTTCAGCGAAAACCAGCCACAAAACATGCTCAATCAGTTGCAGGACGACATCCTGGAATTGCGTCCCCTGAACGAAACTCGCGACCGTTGGCCTGCTGTCGATCTGAAAAATGACGAATCGATCCGTTTTCACATCGCCCATAGTGCTCAACGCGAAGTGGAGATACTCCACGATCAGTTACTCGCACGATTCAGTGCTGACCCAGACCTAAGGCCTCGCGATGTAATCGTGATGGTCCCGGACATCGACAGTTATGCCCCGCACATCCGTGCTGTCTTTGGTCAGCTTGATCGCTTTGATCCGCGCTTCATCCCTTTCACACTTGCGGATCAAGGCCAGCGCGGCCGGGATCCGCTACTGATTGCTGTCGAACATCTGCTCAAACTGCCCGATAGTCGCTTCCCTGTCAGCGAGATCCTTGATCTGCTCGACGTTCCGGCATTACGCGCTCGGTTTGGCGTAGAGGAACGTGACCTGCCGACCTTGCATCGCTGGATTGAAGGCGCAGGCATCCGCTGGGGGATGAACGCCGAGCAGCGCGCGGGTCTGGGCCTGCCTGAAGAATTGGAGCAGAACAGTTGGCGTTTCGGTCTGCGACGGATGCTGCTGGGTTATGCCGTGGGCAGTGCCAATGCCTGTGAGGGTATCGAACCCTACGATGAAATCGGTGGTCTGGATGCCGCGCTCATAGGTCCTTTGGTCGCACTGCTGGATGCGCTGGAAATTGCCCACCAGGAACTCACTCAACCTGCAGCGCCCAAACAATGGGGCTCGCGGTTGCAAGCTTTGGTGCAGTTGTTCTTCCTGGCCAGTAACGAGCATGACGACTACTTGCTGGCCCAACTCGAAGAGCTGCGCGAGAGCTGGCTTGAAACCTGCGAATCCGTAGGTTTGCAGGACGAGTTACCGCTGACCGTAGTCCGGGAAGCCTGGCTGGCGGGTCTCGACCAAGGTCGCCTGTCTCAGCGCTTCCTCGCCGGGGCCGTTAACTTCTGTACCTTGATGCCCATGCGAGCTATCCCTTTCAAACTGGTCTGCCTGCTCGGCATGAATGACGGCGATTACCCTCGCGCGCAGCCGCCGCTGGACTTCGACCTGATGGGCAGTGACTACCGCCCCGGCGATCGTTCCCGACGCGAAGATGATCGCTATCTGTTGCTGGAAGCATTGTTGTCGGCACGCGACCAACTCTATATCAGCTGGGTCGGCCGCAGTATTCGGGACAACAGCGAGCGCCCTGCTTCGGTGTTGATAGGGCAGTTGCGTGACCATCTCGGCAGCGGCTGGCGACTGCACGATGATAATGATGACCTGCTTGAATCCATGACTCAGGAACACCCGCTGCAACCTTTCAGCCATCGCTACTTTCATGAGGGCGATGATCTATTCAGCTACGCCAGCGAGTGGCAGGTTCTTCATCAAGCCAGTGATGGGGCGACTGATATCGAAGTGCTTGAACCCTACGTCCAGGACGAACCGCTGAGCCTGGGTCAACTGCAGGATTTTCTGCGCAATCCTGTACGACATTTTTTCAGTCAGCGGCTCAAAGTGTTCTTCGAGGCTGCCGAAGTGCCTTTGGCAGATGAAGAGCCATTTGTACTCGACGCGCTGCAACGCTATAGCCTCAGCGACAGCTTGCTCGAAGCGGCGCTGGGGCAATTGGACCAGACCGATCAGGTACTGGAGGCGCAGGCAAAGCGCCTGCAAAACAGCGGGCTCTTGCCCATGGCCGGTTTTGGCGAATGTCTTCAGCGAGAGTTGATCGAGCCGCTGCCGGATCTGCTGCTGCGCTATCAGCAACTTCTGGCGTTATGGCCGACCCCGCTCACCAGTGCGTTGCCGGTGAGTCTGGAGCTACAAGGATTGCGTCTGGAGGGTTGGCTCAGTGGCCTGCATCAACGCGCAGATGGCGGATTGTTGTCGGTTACTACGATTCCCAACAGCATCGGTTCGATCAAGGCCCGCAAATGGCATCGCCTGACGCGACCTTGGGTCAATCACCTTGTTGCGTGTGCCTGCGGCATGCCGATGACAACTGCGTTGGTGGCCAGCGACGACAGTTTGCTGCTCGGTCCGATGGAGGAGGCGACAGCATCCCGGATTCTGGGCGATCTGTTGTTGGCCTGGCAAACGGGCATGCGCCAGCCGCTGCCGATTGCAGTAAAAACAGCTTTCGCCTGGCTCGCTCAAATCGACCCGAGCAAAGCTGACGCCGCTGCTCGCAAGGCCTATGAAGGCGACGGCCAGACCACTGACGGCGAGCGTCGCGAAAGCCCGGCGCTCGCTCGGCAATTCGCCGACTACGATGCTCTGATTGCCGATGAAACCTTCTCCGATTGGTGCAACGCTTTGTATCGGCCGCTGTTTGAGGCCTCCTGGCGTTCATCGACCAGCGAGGAGGCGCGCTCATGACCACGAAAACACCACTGGCCCTGGCGTTCCCTCTGCATGGCAGCCAGCTGATTGAGGCTAGCGCCGGGACCGGCAAGACCTTCACTATTTCTGCGCTGTACTTGCGTCTGGTCCTTGGCCACGGCGGCGAGTCGAGTGGCTTTGGTCGTGAATTGCTGCCGCCGCAAATCCTCGTGGTGACCTTCACCGATGCCGCGACCAAAGAGCTGCGCGAACGTATTCGCACGCGGCTGGCTGAAGCAGCACGGTTTTTCCGCGATGAGACACCGGCGCCGGATGGCCTCATTGCGCAATTGCGCGAGCAGTACCTTCCCGAACAGTGGTCCGGTTGTGCAAACCGTCTGGACATTGCCGCCCAGTGGATGGATGAAGCGGCGGTATCGACCATCCACAGTTGGTGCCAGCGCATGTTGCGCGAACATGCGTTCGACAGTGGCAGCCTGTTCACCCAGACCCTGGAAACCGATCACAGCGATTTGCTCGGCGAAGTTCTGCGCGACTACTGGCGACTGTTCTGCTATCCGATGCAAGGCGATGCGTTGAACTGGGTGCGCGGCAATTGGGGTGGCCCGGCGGCATTGCTACCACGAGTACGTGGGTTGTTCGCCAGCGAGCGTGACAGCGTTGCAGGTAAAGAACCTGCCGAGTTGATCGCCGAATGCCTGCAGGAGCGACGGGCCGCTTTGCTCGAACTCAAAATGCCTTGGCGCCAATGGGCGGACGAGTTGCTTGCCATCTGTCACCAGGGCGTCGCGAGCAAGAGCGTCGATGGCCGCAAGATGCAGCCGCGCTACTTCGAACCCTGGTTCGAAAAGCTCCGGGCCTGGGCCGAAGACGAATCTCTCGAGCAACTGGACATTGGCACCGGCTTCACTCGCCTGACCCCCCATGGCATGGCTGAAGCCTGGAAGGGTGAAGCTCCCCGTCATCCCGGTCTTGATGCAATGCCCAGTCTCAAGACCAGTCTCGATGGGTTGCCGACCCCCGATGCCGCTGTACTGCAACACGCCGCTCACTGGGTCGGTGCACGGTTCGAGGAAGAGAAGCGTCGCCGCGCGGAAATGGGTTTTGATGACATGCTGCTGCGCCTCGACGCGGCTTTGCAGTCCGAAGGCGGTGAGCGCCTGGCAACACTGATCCGAGAACAATTCCCGGTCGCGTTGATCGACGAATTCCAGGACACCGACCCGGTGCAGTATCGAATCTTCGAGAGCATTTATCGCATCGAACACAACAATCCTGAAACCGGCCTGTTTTTGATCGGCGACCCGAAGCAGGCGATCTATGCCTTCCGCGGTGCCGATATCTATACCTATTTGCGCGCCCGCCAGGCCACCACTGGCCGACTGCATACCCTGGGCACCAACTTCCGTTCCGGTCATGGCATGGTCAGTGCGGTGAACCATGTGTTCGAGCGCGCCGAATCTCGTGAGCAGGGACGCGGAGCATTCCTCTTTCGTGAGAAGAATGGCGAGAACCCGGTACCGTTCCTGCCCGTCGAATCCCAGGGGCGCAAAGAAGTCCTGCAGATTGATGGTCAGGTTGTACCGGCCCTGAACATCTGGCACCTGTCCGCCGATCAGCCACTGTCTGGCGCGGTGTATCGACAACAACTGGCCGCTGCCTGCGCCAGTGAAATCACCGCGCTGCTCAATGGTGGCCAGCAAGACCGTGTTGGCTTCATCCAGGACGGTAAGGACTTCAAAGGTCTGCTGCCATCGGATATTGCAATTCTGGTGCGCGACGGCAAAGAGGCCCAAGCCGTGCGTGGCGAACTTTCGGCCCGCGGCGTGCGCAGTGTTTACCTGTCAGACAAGGACTCAGTGTTCGCCGCGCAGGAGGCCCATGACCTGCTGACCTGGCTCAAGGCGTGTGCCGAGCCGGATGTCGAGCGTCCCCTCCGTGCCGCGCTGGCCTGCATCACGCTGAACCTTTCGCTGGCTGAGCTAGAGCGGTTGAATCAGGACGAACTGGCTTGGGAAGCGCGGGTCATGCAGTTCCGCGGTTATCGCGAGCTCTGGCGCAAGCAGGGCGTGCTGCCAATGCTGCGACGTTTGTTGCACGACTTCCGACTGCCTCAGGCGTTGATCGCGCGCAACGATGGCGAGCGGGTCCTGACCAACCTGCTGCACCTGTCCGAGCTGCTACAGCAGGCCGCCGCTGAGCTTGATGGCGAGCAAGCCTTGATCCGTCATTTGTCCGAGCATCTGGCATTGTCCGGTCAGGCAGGCGAAGAACAAATCTTGCGCCTGGAAAGCGACGAGCAACTGGTCAAGGTTGTGACCATCCACAAATCCAAAGGGCTTGAATATCCGTTGGTGTTTCTGCCGTTCATTTGCTCGGCAAAACCGGTGGATGGCAGCCGTTTGCCCTTGTATTACCACGACGCGGTGGGCAACGCTCAAGTGAGTTTAAAGCCGACGCCGGAATTGGTCGCCCAAGCCGATGGCGAGCGCTTGGCCGAGGATCTTCGGCTGCTTTATGTCGCCCTGACCCGGGCACAACATGCCTGCTGGGTCGGTGTGACTGACCTCAAGCGCGGCAATAACAACGGCTCAACGTTGCACCTTTCAGCGTTGGGTTATCTGCTGGGCGGTGGTGCGCCATTGGCCGAGTCGGCAGGGTTGCGGCGTTGGCTGGAAGATTTGCAGCAGGACTGCCCGGCGCTGAACTACGGTGAAATGCCTGAAGCGAGCGCTGAGCACTACCATCCGCCGCGCAATGAAGCGACCTTGCTTGCGCCGCTGATACCCAAGCGCAAGGCCAGTGAAAACTGGTGGATTGCCTCTTACAGCGCCTTGCGCATTGGCGACAGTCTGAGCGTGGGCAGTGACGAAGCCCCGGAGAGCCCGCAAGCACAAAAGCTTTTTGACGACGAACGTCTCGATCCGCAAGCGCCGCGAGAAGTGATTGCTGGCGGCGCTGATATCCATCGATTCCCTCGCGGGCCGAACCCCGGCACTTTTCTCCATGGATTGCTCGAGTGGGCCGGTGACGAAGGTTTTGCCGCTGCACCACAAGCTGTGGAAGACGCCATCGCCCGTCGTTGCAATCGCCGTGGCTGGGAAGGCTGGATCACGACGTTGAGTGACTGGCTACAGCACTTGCTCAAATCCCCGCTGCACATTGGCGGCGGGCAGGCACCCGTGGTGTTCGAGCAATTGACCCAATACCGGGTCGAGATGGAGTTCTGGTTCGCCAGTCACAAAGTCGATGTGCTCAAACTCGATGAGCTGGTGCGCCAATACACCCACAAGGGCATGGCCAGGGTGGCCGCCGAACCGGTGCTGCTCAATGGCATGTTCAAAGGCTTCATCGACCTGACGTTCGAGCACGACGGTCGTTATTACGTCGCCGACTACAAATCCAACTGGCTGGGCGTCGATGACGCGGCCTATACCGAGCAGGCCATGGAGCAGTCGATTCTCGATAACCGTTACGACCTGCAATATGTGTTGTACCTGCTCGCCCTGCATCGCCAGCTCAAGGCGCGGCTGGTCGATTACGATTACGACCGGCATGTCGGTGGGGCGTTGTACCTGTTCCTTCGTGGTACTCGCGCGGCCAGCCAAGGCGTGTATTTCGCCCGTCCGCCACGGGAGCTGATCGAGCATCTGGACCGGTTGTTCCAAGGCAAGCCAGAGCCCAAGGCCGAACCCGCCTGGGAACAGGGAGTACTGCTATGAGTCGCACTTTCGCCGATTTGCTGCCCACGCCGTTGGCGGCCGAAAGTCTGGCGGATCTGGCCCCCCTGAGTCGCGCAGATGATTTGTTGCTGCTGCTCACGCGCTGGGTCGAACGCGGTTGGCTGCGGGCGCTGGACAAGGCCTTCGTGGCCTTTCTCCACGAACTTGCCCCCGATGATGATCCACTGGTGCTGTTGGCTGCGGCATTGACCAGTCACCAATTGGGTCATGGCCATGTTTGCCTGGATCTGTTCGAAACGCTGAAAGAGCCGGACTTCGCTCTGTCGCTGCCGCCGGAAGGTGATCTGCAAAGTGGCGCGATGTTGCTGCCGTCGCAATTGCTTGAGGCGCTGGAGGGTGCTCATTGGTGCAAGGTCCTGGCGTCCAGCCGTCTGGTGGCTCTGGCCGTCGACGGGCGTGAGGTCGCGCAACACCGACCATTAGTGCTGTCGGGTAAACGCCTGTACCTGCGTCGCTACTGGGCTTACGAACGGCGCATCGACAACGCCCTGCGTCAGCGCCTGGCGGCACACGAAACAACACCGAATGATTTGCCCCAACGCCTGACCGGACTGTTCGGTCCAGCCAGGCCTGATGAAGTGATCGACTGGCAAAAACTCGCTTGCGCCCTCGCTACCCGTAGCGCATTCAGCATCGTCACCGGCGGCCCGGGAACCGGCAAAACCACCACGGTCGTGCGTTTGCTTGCATTGCTCCAGGCGCCCGCGGTGGAAGCCGGCAAACCGCTGCGCATCCGTCTTGCGGCACCCACTGGCAAAGCTGCTGCACGCTTGACCGAATCCATCAGCCAACAGGTTCAAACCCTTGAAGTTGCTGAAACGGTACGGGAGAAGATCCCGTCGGATGTGACCACCGTGCACCGTTTGCTCGGCAGTCGTCCCGGCACCCGGCATTTTCGGCACCACGCCGGCAATCGCTTGCCACTGGATGTATTGGTGGTGGACGAAGCCTCGATGATCGACCTGGAAATGATGGCCAATCTGCTCGACGCATTGCCGGCCCATGCCCGTCTGGTGCTACTCGGTGACAAGGATCAACTGGCGTCGGTAGAGGCCGGTGCCGTCTTGGGCGATCTGTGCCGCGATGCCGAAGCCGGTTGGTACAGCCCGCAGACCCGCCAGTGGCTGGAGGCGGTCAGCGGTGAAAACCTCAGGTCCAGTGATTTGCACGAAGACATCAACGGAACGCATCCCCTGGCTCAGCAAGTCGTGATGCTGCGTCACTCACGGCGCTTCGGCGAGGGCAGCGGCATTGGCCAGTTGGCCCGTTGGGTCAACCGGCAGCAACCCGAGGAAGCCCGCAAGTTATTGGCGGCTGGAAACCATGACGACGTATTTTCCCTGCCACTCAAGGGGGAGCAGGACCGGGCGCTGGAACGGTTGCTGCTCGAAGGCCATGGCGAGGGGCCACAAGGTTATCGGCATTACCTGAGTCTTTTGCGCAGTCAGCGGCCATCGCTGGGCAGCTCGCTCGACGATCCGTGCTGGACCGATTGGGCTCGTATGGTGCTGCAAGCCTTCGATGCGTTCCAGCTATTGTGCGCTGTACGCAAAGGGCCTTGGGGAGTGGAAGGCTTGAATCAGCGAGTGACAGACGCGCTGCTCAAGGCTCGGTTGATCGACAGCGACCACCAGTGGTACGAAGGTCGGCCCGTGCTGATGACCCGCAACGACTATGGCCTGGGTTTGATGAACGGCGATATTGGCATTGCCCTCAAGCTGCCGGAACGTGAGGGGCCCGAGGCGGGACGGCAAGTGCTGCGTGTGGCCTTCCCACGCAACGATGGGCAAGGCGGTGTGCGCTTCGTCCTGCCAAGTCGGCTCAACGATGTCGACACGGTGTACGCCATGACCGTACACAAATCCCAGGGCTCGGAATTTGCCCATACGGCGTTGATTCTGCCGGACGCCCTGAACCCTGTGCTCACCAAAGAACTGATCTATACCGGAATAACCCGGGCCAAACACTGGTTCACCCTGATTGAGCCTCGCGCCGGCGTATTCGAAGAGGCCGTGCGGCGCAAGGTCAAGCGCTTGAGCGGGTTGATGCTGGAGCTGGAAGAGGGGATCGAGCCGGGTCACTGAGCGGGCGGCGCCAAACGACGGAGTCTGTCCGAAGTGCCGTGGTACGTGGCCTCGCTGGTGTTTCGGTGCTGTGCTATCGTTGCGGCATCATTTCGTTGCGATCGAAGAGAATCCCTGCATGAAGGTGGCTGTCTGGGCGACAGAGCACGTTGTTGGCTGCAAGCAAGTGCTGCTTGCCGGCCTTCTCTGTTTGTCGACGGGCGTTGCCTTAGCTCAGCCGGAAACCGACGTGAGCAAGGCCGACCAGCGCGCCAAGTCGGTTACTCAAGTGGTGCTCGGGATTCTCAGTTATGCCAGGTGGCCTGTTGAGCCTCAACCGTTGCGTCTGTGCGTGGTCGGCCCTACCGAGTACACCGACGACCTGGTCAAGGGTACAACCCAGGCCACTGGTCGGCCTGTCACCGTGCGACGGCTTTTGGCCGACAGCCCTGCCATCGTCGGGGAATGCGACGCGGTGTACATCGGCAAGCTGACCAGCGACGAGCGCAGTCGATTATTCGCCTCGCTAACAGGACGCCCGGTGGTGAGCATCAGCGAAGACGGCGATCAGTGCACCGTCGGCAGTCTGTTCTGCCTGCGGGTCGGCGATGAACAGGTGTCCTTCGAGGTCAACCTCGACTCGGTCGCTCGCAGCGGTGTGCGCATTCATCCCAGTGTGCTGCAACTGTCGCGCCGCAAGCCGGCGGCACTATGAGTCTATTCAAATCTCGTCTACGTCCGACCCTGGGTTCGGTTATCGGCCGTGGACATTTGATCGTCGCCTTGGTGGGCGTGGCCATGGCCAGTGTTTCATTGACCCTGCTGGGTGTTCTGGCCTTGCGGGTTTATGCCGATCACAACCTGCACCTGATCGCCCGCTCGATCAACTACACCGTGGAAGCCGCGGTGGTGTTCGACGATAAGGCCGCCGCCACCGAAGCGCTGGCGTTGATCGCGTCCACCGAAGAAGTGGCCGATGCACAGGTCCTGGACGAGCAAGGCGAGTTGCTTGCACGTTGGCAACGACCGGAAACGGGATTGTTGTCCGATCTTGAAATGCAGGTCGCTCGGGCGATTCTGGAAAAACCCATCAGCATGCCGATCGTCCATCAAGGTCAGGAAATCGGCAGTATCTTGCTCACCGGTCACGGTGGCAGCCTGATGCGTTTTTTGCTCAGCGGTCTGATGGGGATCGTCTTGTGTACCGCCGTCAGTGCCTGGGTTGCGCTCTATCTGGCGCGTCGACAATTGCGGGGGATCATCGGCCCGTTGCGCAGCCTGGCTGCTGTGGCTCACGCCGCCCGCAGCGAGCGAGCCTTCGACCAGCGCGTGCCGCCCGCCGATATTGCCGAACTCGACAATCTGGGCAACGACTTCAATGCCTTGCTCGATGAACTCGAATCCTGGCAGACCCACCTGCAAAACGAAAACGAAACCCTGGCCCACCAAGCCAGTCATGACAGCCTGACCGGACTGCCGAATCGAGCGTTTTTCGAAGGCCGCCTGATGCGTGCCTTGCGCAATGCCAGCAAGTTGAATGAGCGAGTGGCCGTGCTGTTTCTCGACAGCGACCGGTTCAAGGAGATCAACGATAACTTCGGTCACGCCGCCGGCGATGCGGTGCTGATCGCCGTGGCAACCCGGGTTCGTGCACAGCTTCGTGAAGAGGATCTGGTGGCGCGTCTGGGCGGTGACGAGTTTGCCGTCCTGCTGACACCGCTGCACAAGACCGAAGACGCCGAACGGATTGCCGACCAAATCATTGCCAGCATGGAAGCGCCGATTCCCTTGCCGGGCACTACCCAAGTGCTGACTTCCCTCAGTATCGGCATCGCCGTGTACCCCGATCATGGAGTCACACCGGGTGCGCTACTCGATGCTGCCGACGCCGCGATGTACCAGGCCAAACGCCTTTCCCGAGGCGCACAGCAAACGGCAGGGGCGGAGCTCTCTGTCGCCCACGTTCAAACCAGGAGCTAATTTCTGTGTTCACCTTCAATCAACGTTCTCTACGCCTTTTCACGATCACCCTGTTCCTGGCCTTGCTGGTATTGACCGGTTGCCAGACTGCACCGCAACAAGGCCTGACCCCGGCGCAGATCGCCGTGCTCAAGCAACAAGGTTTCGAGATGACTGATGAGGGCTGGGCCTATGGCCTGTCGGACAAAGTGCTGTTCAGCAGTGATGTCGAGAGCCTCAACCCTGCCAGTACCGAGATTGTCGAGCGCATTGGCAAGGCATTGTTGAGTGTGGAAATTGAACGGGTGAGGGTCGACGGCCACACCGATGCTTCGGGCAAAGAGTCCTATAACGAACAACTTTCCCTGCGTCGCGCAAAAAGCGTCGGCAAGGTTTTGGCCTCTGTCGGCATAAAAGAAGAAAACATCCAACTGCGCGGCCTGGGCAGCAGCAAGCCCGTTGCGTCCAACGACACCCCGGTCGGCCGCACCGAGAACCGTCGGGTATCGATCGTGGTGAGCGCGGATTAATCGGCGAACAACATCTCCCGACTTTCCCCCATCAACAGACCCTGATTCTGCTCAGTGACCGCGCGGATGTAATCCCACAACAGGGTAATCCGCTTGAGCTTGCGCAGGTCCTCCCGGCAGTACATCCAGAACTTCAAGGAATGCAGGTTAACCCAATGATTACGGGGGCTAACCGCCATGAGCATCCTTGAAGTTCAACCTGCTGTATCAAACACCGTTACAAGTCTCACGCTTTCCTTGAGGCCGACCACAAGGCTCGCTAAGCCGTATCACTACCGACGCAACGGTATTTACTACATGCGTCTCAGGGCTACAGGCAGCACCACTGATCTCGCTTCGGTTTCCCTCAAGACCAGCAACAGGAGGGCTGCTATGGATACCTCAGAGCAGCTATCAGGCTTCGTCAGAGCCTTTCATCTGGAGAACCCAGAGGCTTCATGGAACGAACTGAAGGAGCATTTCCGTGTTGTCTCAGTGGAGCTGTCTGAGTCTGAGCGTGATTGCGACGTTACGCAGGTGTGGGGCGGTTTGCACGATGGCAGTTCGGGACCCGTGGACGGCTCTACCAGACCTCCGAAGTTCTTAGCGAACGCTCCTGTGTCTTTATCTGTAATGGCGGCCGCAGTAACCTTTGAGGACCTTTCAGCTCTCTACTTGGCGGACCGTGGGCAGGATCAGAAGGCCTCGACCCTGAAGGAAACCAAGATTTGCCACGGGACAATTTCTACGGCTCTCGGTGACCTGGACATGCGGACTCACTCACGGGCTGACCTCGTGGCCTTGCGTGATCGTCTTGCAGATGGTCGCATGCCCTCAACGGTCAATAAGCTGCTTGTTAAACTGTCAGCTGTGCTTGCATGGGCAGTTGAAAACGGTCACATATCCAAGTCATACGACAAGAAGCTGAAGCTCACAAAGGGCCTTGAGTCGATTCGTAAAGCGTTCACACAGGACCAGATAGGCAAACTGGTTGCTTATTCCAATACCCTGCCTGAGACCTCTTGGAAGCGCTGGCTGTTGAGCCTCGGGGCAATCACTGGTGGGCGTCTGAACGAAATCTCACAGTTGACGGTAAGCGATGTTCAGACCCTTGCGTTAGGCATCACCGCCATTCACATCAACGAAGCGGGCGAAGGGAAATCCATCAAAAACAAACGCAGTGAGCGACTGGTGCCGTTAACGGATGGCGCTTACGGGTTCGACCTCGCAGCGTTCTTGCGGTACGTCGAGGCGTGCAAACTTAGTGGGGCAGACTCATTAGCTCAGATTGGCTACAAGACAGCCGGGGAGTGGGCGAACCAACACGCGATCCCGGCAGCTCTTGGGGAATCCTTTGGTCCCGGCTTGGTATTTCATTCGTTGCGTCACTCGTTGGCTTCCCTGATGCAGGCCAAAGGTGTCCCTACGGCATATGCACAGGCTGTGATGGGGCATGCATCGGGTACGATTACTTTTGATGTTTACGGCTCAGGGGTGCCCGTGGAGACCATAGCGGAGATGCTTGTGGGATTGTTTGAAGGAGGTGGTCAATGACTGTGTTAGGGACTGTTTTGGCGAGTCCTTACTTGTACAGGCGTAACAAGGTTTACTACCTGCGGTTGCGGGTTCGCGGGGTCAAGTCGGAAAGCATTACCTTCTCACTTCGTACTATTGATAAAGCCGTGGCTACCGGAATCACCAAGGACATCTTGAAGCGCCTGGCCAAGTATCACCTCGAAAGACCTTCAGCTTCTTGGAGGCAGCTTAGGGCACGTCTACCTGACATCACACAGCGGTGTTTAGCTACTGCACACGGGGACGCCTCCATGGCTGCTTACAGGACTGTCCCTGTAAAGCTTCAGGAATCAGCACCAAGTGGGCTACCAAATTCGGGTAGCGCTGGACGAGTGTGGATCAATAAAGACTTCCACTTCACGCCACGCGGTATCGCGGAGCCGCATTGCTCGATTCATAAGCCCGACTACGGCAACCTTGAAAAGAGCTTCGGTAATCCCCGTGGTGAATACAAGGTCAACCTTACCTGTTCGTCCGCTGAAGCCCAGCCGACTATCGATACGATCATTTACGCCCACGAAGCAAACTATGCGGCACTGGTGAAACAGTTCGAGAAAGACGAGCCAGCTTTGCGCGCCAAGTTGCAGAAAGGCAAGAAGCTGCTGGAACCCTACGAGGGTGACATGCCGTTCTTCGAGAATGACGATGGCACGGTGACCTTCAAGATTAAAGGCTATGCGTCGTATATCGACAGCAAGACGCAAGAGTCCAAGCCGCTGGTTCTCAAGGTCGTAGACGCCAAGGGCAGACGTATCGAGAACGTTCCGGCCATCTCGGGTGGTTCCGAACTGAAGGTTCGTTTCTCCCTTTTCCCATACGGCTGGTCGAACGTGGCCGGTGCTTCCGTGAAGCTGCAAATTGACAGTGTAATGTTGATTAAGCTGGTCGAACCGGAGAGTGATGATTCTGGTGATGTCTGGCGTGACGAGGTCGTCGAGGGCGGGTATGAAGTAGTAGACCCCGCGAGTGATGCCTATATTAAGGCTTTGCCGTGGCTCGCTTCTATTGCAACACAGGCGCCGCGTTAGCCTCTCAGTCAACCCGTAAGGGAAGGGTTTCATTCAGCGCCCCTTGGTGGCACCTCCAAGACCTCAGCAAAAGCCCCCACTAAAAACAGAAGGACATCACGTCCGACTGAATTTTGATGAGGGGACCAAACCATGCATGACGGCTTCACTGCTCGAAGCAGTTTCCAGAGTTGGTCTGACCAGCGTCGTTCCGATCCCCTGCTTACTGAAGATGCCAAATGCGCTTTTCGTTGTAACCAAAGCGCGACCCGACAGGAGCCTCAGGGGAGACAGCCTGCTGGCCCTCGGCGTGGTCGTCCTGAACTCAATACGCCCAACCCTGTTGCGTCCGTGATGCCAATGTTGTCGTTTGATCGGCCTCAGTGGGTTGATGACATCGTTTACGGGTCAGTAGCAACAGCGGCAGGTGCGAGTAAAGGCAAGTTGAATGTAAAGCCGGGGAGTGTTCTTGCTGCTTTGCATCTTGCGACCGTCTCTGCTGGAGCAGTAAGGACAACCGACATGTCTACTCGAACAGCGCAGACCATAGCCAAGGCAGCGAGACACGCGGCGCATGGAATCAACCACTACTTGAATCGACACCCCGCAATCAGGGCTCGATTGATGCTCGAATAAACGCAGGGAGTAATAGAGGAGCCATGGAGGTTAGTCATTAGGTGTGTGAGCAGTATTCGTTGACATGTGTGAGTGGTGTTCGTATATTGTCGTCATTGGAGGCAACACACCAATTTGACCTTACCCGCTAAACGGAGCCAGTGATGCAACCCAGCATGAACCTTCGCTTTACAAGTCAAGAGCCTGTCTACATTACTTTCAAGGACCATAAAAAGAGAAGTGGCGGACGGTATATTGCCCGCTATCGAAAGGTGAACTTCGATAGATGTGATTGCGATACTCCTGACTTCTCGTTAAGGGAGGTATCAATGGAATGCCAAGAGGAGTTAGGCTTTAACGGTAATATTGAACGGCTATTCTCCTTGCTTTGGGATGACGGGGGGCAGAATGAAAAAATTTCGGATTACGTCATTTCTCTTGCAGACAATAAAGGTGAGTATGTTGCAGTGAAGATCGTTGATGTTAACGACTAATTTTTGTTGGTGTCTTTGTTTCCTTTGCATCTTCAAAATTGTTGATGAAGGGCCCTTTCAGATGAAAATTACTATGTGTGTGAGCGAGGATCGTATACCTTAAGTGGCTTACGTTACCTAAGGATAGCCTCTATGCCTGCTCCGCATTTTGTAATCGACAGCCTCGCTATTGCAAAGGCGACACCCAAAAGGCGTCATATAGACCTTAAAGTAAGTTTGACCGCCGCCCTCAACGAGTTCGTTGAATTGGGTCTCTTTGATCGTGTCGAGGGGCCTGAAGGATTGACGACTTGGAGTTTGGCTGCGGGTCCTGTGGTCGCTCAGGAAGCTTTCTATGAGGACATGTTCAAGAGGCAATTCGTGTTTACTCAGTTGACCCGCGACGCCGCTTTGGGTGTGGTGCTGAGGGCGAGACATGCAGGCGACCGAGCAGCGCTTGTTGAGGCGATTCGCAAGGCTCAATGAACAGAGCAGACTTAAAAACCCTCACTAACAGGGAAGAGGCTCCCGAGTCCTCAGGCTCAGCATCGCAGTGAATGCAGGATGTTCAAGAGCCTGCGGTTCTGATTCGACAATTAAAAGCACCCACTAAAAGCGAAGAGACCCAAGAGGCTCTGTTCGTGTGCTTACTAATCCGCTTCAACCCAGAAATCCTAAGTGAGCTGATCCAACGAACTGACCTTGCTCAGCCTGACGCCTGTGTTTGGTCTCACCTCCATCAAAGCCTTATTGGCCTATCTTCTGCCACGTTCAGACCCGTTGCCGGGGACTTTATGCTGGTCGTGGAGATCGGCCAAGAGGTTGCCAAGTAAGGAGTCCGACAACTATGGGTATCGATATTACGCATAAACACGCAGGCCACATGATTGTTATTCAGGGGAAGCCCTTCAAGGCCAATGAATCAGGTATGTGGAATTTGACCGAGATTTGGCAAAACTTAAAACTTTTGAAAGCTAAACAGCCAGGTAAGTTTGTAGGTCGTAAGGAGGCCCAGCGGTTTTTGGAAACCGGAAAAATCGGTTCCGAAAGAAAGGGTTCTCAGTATCAGACCTATGCATCTAAACAAGCTGTTATTCGCTACGCCGCTTGGGTATCTCCAGAGTTTGAAGACGTTGTATATGATGCCTTCGAAGCTGTTCTTGATATGCCCGAGGTTGCTTTGTTGGTTGCCGAGAAAATGGCCGAGTTGGGGCGCGCAAAGTCAGCCGAAATATTGCGTCGGATTGCTCAGAGCGACAAAGAGGCGAGGCAAGTTGCCCTTAAGTTACTCAATAAAGGAAGGAGATTACGGAGTCTGACGCCGAGAGAAGCTGAAGTTGTGAGGCTTTCCCGTAAGGCTGCCTATTTTGAAAAGCAGCAAAGAGGAGCCTTTTAAAAGCGGCTTCGCTTATTCAATAGCCATAACTTTCAGGCCCGACCGCCAGAGAGTTAACCATCATTCAAAGCTTCTTTCTGTCTGACTTTCCGAACCATGCCGGAGCCCTGAGTGTGGGCGCTTTGAACTGGTCGTGGAGGTCGGCGGGAAGTCAGACAAAAGGAAAAATACTCAAATGAACAACAACGATTACGCATCGGTGAAGGCCAAAGGCACGCCATACGACAGCCTTATTCGACAAGAAGCTGATCGCAACAACATTCCCTACGACTACATGCACAAGCTGATCTACAACGAGTCCAGCTTTGAGCCCACTGCCAAATCCCCTAAAGGCCCTTTGGGTCTCGGACAGTTCACTGAGCTGACCGGCAAGGCTTACGGCCTGATGTCTCCCGAAGATCGTATGGACCCCGCGAAGGCGATCCCAGCGGTTGCGCGCCACCTCAAAGACCTCAGCGGGGCCTACCAGGGCGACTTACTGAAGACCGCTTTGGCGTACAACCAAGGGCAGGGCCGTTTAGGTTCCCCTCAGTTGTCCGCTCTGGACTCGGGTGACTTCACCAAGATCAGTCCAGAAGGTCAGAACTACATGCGCAAGCTGCTGGATGTTTCCGGTGACTCGCCGTCTCGCCAGTGGTTCGATGCTCAGGAGGTGACCAATCCCGGCATAAACCCAAAGGCTCAAGCCGTCACCTTTGAGGATGCTACTCAGGGCGTGGCGGCAACCTCAAAGGTCCGTGTAGGTGAAAACCTGCCCCAACTGGGGAACATGAATCTCGATGGTGGTACGGCTCCGCAAACTCAGCAGGACTACATCACTCTCAAGGATCATATCGGGAAGCCCGAGAAGGGCACCTTTGAGGGCACTGGTGATGCAACTGCTGCCTCGCTGGCTACGTCCCCGGTCGCTTCGATTTTCCGATACGCCACACAGGAAGACCATGACCCGTTGGACTGGGTGAACCCCACGGATAACTCTCAGTGGACCGCTGAGGACTACGACATGATCCGCAAGGAAGGCATAGACCCTCAGTACTTCAGCTTCGTGCAGGACTACGCCAAGGGCAAACGGGCCAACCTCCCGAATGCAATCGCCATGGCAAAGGAAAACATGGAGTACGAGCGGCGCATCAATGGAGCCGGTACGGGCGCTCAGATTGTGAGTGGTTTTGCTGGTGCTGGCCTTGACCCACTGACTTACGTTCCTGTGCCTGGAACAACCGGCGTGCGCCTTATCTCTCGGCTTGCTCAGGGTGCGATGTACTCAGGCGCTGCCGCTGTGGCATCTGAGGGCCTTCGAGAAAACATGACGGGCATTGAGGGCCACTACGGGACCGCTTTGGTTGGTGGTGCATTGTTCGGTGCAGGCGCTACGGCTCTGTTCGATAAGGCTCTGAGGGTAGCGCCTCGGGAGGCCCGCGTAGATGTCCCAGACGCTGACCTTGAGTCGATCCTTGCGAGACACAGTGAGTCGGCCTTACCGAACGAACGCATTGACCTTCATCCTGATATGGAGCCAGACGCTAACGACTTCGCTGGTCCGAGCATCCGCTTGGAGGCCCGTGAGACTGCTCGTCAGTTGGGTCAGGAAGACCCTTCACGTTTCCCATGGATGGCCGGTGAGGAGCCTAAAGAAGCCTTTGGGGTCACCTACGTGGACCATCCTAACGAGCCGGGTGCTGTGCGCCTGCAAGATGGCTCAATCCTCTCAGCCACCAATCCTCTCAATCCAAAGCTTCTGGCTGAAGCCGCTGAGGTCATGCCTGATCGTGCTGCCAAAGGTGTCTCAATGGGTGGGTTCACAGAGATTGGCTACACGCTGAATCGCTCTGAGAGCCCTGACGTCTTGGCGATTGGGAGTCAGTTGTTCCGCTCGCCTACAGGGACCGTCACAGGCTCTAACGGAAAGTTCGGGGCTACCGCTTCGGACATCATTGAGCGCATCCAAGGTCAGGACCATGTGACCTACAACAAGATGTCCGAAGAAGTCCTGGAGGCGATCAAAGACCCAAGCTATGCGATGACCGACGGAGGCCGTCAGGCTCACATTGAGCGTGCATTCCGCCGTGTTGCTGAGGCTATCGAGGAGGTGTCAGGTAACAAGCTGACCCAACTCACAGCGGGCGAGCGGAAGCTTATGGACACCATCAAGAGTCACTACGACCTCAAGGGTGACTATCTGGCTGCACCGGCTCAGTTCGGCAACCGTAAGGCTCGCCCTGTGTTGCCTGAGACGCGCCACGCTGGTTCCTACATCCCTAACATCTATTCGACTGCTGCGAAGAACCTGCACCTTCAGAAGTTCGGTGGTCAGGACGGGCTTCAGGACGCCATTAAGGAATCTTGGTTGGCCAGCTATGCGGCTCGCCCTCACGTCAAATCTCGGGTGGACAACTACCTGAAGCAAGCCGTAGAGGAAGAGCTAAAGGCACGGATGCCTAAGACAGTCGGGAAGAAGCCAGCGGCCCCAGTGGACGCCGTGAAGCTTCGGGAAGAAATCTTGGATGAACTGGTCGAGGACTACGCCACGAGGAAGGCTTTCGGGGTCGCTAAGTCTGAGGACTTCGATGAGTCGAACCTGCTTTCATTGAGTGACCAAGGAAGCATCCCCGGCTCTATGGGGTTGGCCTCCAACAACTTCCTCGAAGGGCGTCACCTGTTCGACTCGGACATGACAGTCCCGCTGTCTGATGGCTCTCAGTTCGCCGTGAATGACCTTCGTGAGTTTGACCTGTCCCGTATCACTCCCAGCTATGACCGCCGTGTAAACGGTGACATTGGGATCATGGGCGCGACAGGCAGGACCACAGGGGAACTCCTTCACGACATCACTAAGGTGAAAACCCCTGTGGCATCTGAGCGTAAGGCCCTTGAGGAGTCCGTGAAGATTCTGACAGGCCGTGCCCGTCGTGATCCTGAAGGCGCCTTGGCGACTGCCGCTCGGGCTCTGACAGACATGAGTTTCTTTGCAAAGAACGCCTATATGGGTGTGCAGTCCATCACTGAGGTTGCCGCAATGGTGACTAAGGGGCATACACGGATGCTCTTGAAGGGCGTGCCGATCCTGAAGGACATGACCGCGTGGGGCTCCAAGATCAAGGCTAACGACCTCGCTGATATGCATCTGATGGTCTTCGGGCGTGAGCTGGATAATCACATCCGTCCAACCCGTCAGGACATCATTCAGCGCCTGCGTGACCATGCTGACACTAACCCGGCGCTCGCTCAGGTCGTGGGGACAATCAAGTACGGCACTCAGGAAGCAGCAGCGTGGTCACCGTTCACCAAGTTCCTCACAGAGTCGTCCAACTACATCGCAGACGCTGGCCGTCAAGGGGTTCTCTCGGACTTCGTGAACCATGTTGTGACGGGGCGTAGCTCGAAGCTTTTTGAGCATGAGCGCTTGAAGTCGATGTCAATCACTTCTGAGCAGTTCACGGGAATGAAGGACCTCATTGCGACCTACGTTAAGAAGCAGCCCGACGGGTCCTATAAGGTCTCTGACAGAGCAGCCTTCCAGCGTGATCCTCGGACGATGGACCTGTGGCGCATGGGCGATAAGATCGCTGATGAAACCATCCTGCGCCCTCACAAGTTCTCCTCGACAGACACTGAGGCCTACGGTGCTGGTGTGAAAATGGCGATGCAATTCAAAAACTTCACGATGCGCTCAGTCAACTCCAGGCTCATCCGTGGTTATCACGATGCGACCAAGAACGGGCGAGCGATTGACCAGACAATGCAGGCGGTCCTTTCGACGGGTCTGGCTATGACTGGCTACGTGGCAATGAAATACAGCCAAGCGTCGGGGATGCCGAAGGACCAGCGCGAGAAGCTCCTACAGCAATCGCTTGATCCCAACATGCTGGCCTATGCGGCTATCTCCCGTAGTTCCCACATAGGCGCACCGCTGGGCTTGGTGAACATCATCGCTGCACCTTTAGGATTCGATCAGGCCGCAATGGTCCGCTCCTCGATTCTCCCACGGGGCCCTAAAGAGCAGCGTCCGCAAGGTGCCATGAAGTACAGCGCAACGAAGGACGACCGGACTACCGCCGTGCTTGGTCGAGTTGCTGAGCAAGTTCCGGCTTACGGGGTTCTCTCCAGTGCTGGACAAGTTGGTTACAACGCCTTCGGGGCATCCGGTACGGACTCTCGCCGTGCAGACCAAGAGTACATGACAGGCGTTTTCAATGGCCTGCGTGGGCTCGTGCCTAACGATCCAGTCAGCCAGAAGTTGTTGCTGATGATGATGGAAGGGCAGGGCGTAGAGATTCGTTAAAACACAGTCCCACAATCTGCATCCAGCGAAGTGATTGGTGCATTTGGTTGGGCTTTCCGCAGCTCTTTCTTATAGAGCATCCACGTGATTCCTCGCAGGCCGTTGAAAACGCTTGTCATGGAAATCCCGCAATCAATCAACTCACGCCTTTGGCTGCCTTCTGGACCACGCTCAGACCCATCATAAGGTCGAGTAGCTGGGCCGTGGAGGTCGGCCAGAGGGCGAATATAATATGGAGAAAATAAAACATGACCAGTTTTAAAACTGCCTGTCTCACTGTCGGCGATGCCCGAATTTATAAAGTAAAAGCAACCCTCGCTGACCTGCATGTGGCGGCAGATGATTTATCCGCTGGTGACCTCTCAGATTTTCATTCGATGCAATCAGGCCGCGATCCTGCCGAGGTTTTTCCCAAGGCTCTCGATGAGACAACTCACGCAATCAAGTTCGGTTCCCGTGTGCTGGCTGTGGGCGGGCATGCGCGGGGAGGCATTTGGTTTGTTACGACGAACGTAGTTACGGAACTCTCGAAAGCCGAGCGGTATCGGTTCTACAGAGTCCTGAAGAGTCACTTGGAAGACATCAAACGCGGGAGTTGCAGCGGAGTAGCGCTAACCAACTTTGTCGCCGTCGGTAATCGTGCTCACGTCCGGCTCTTAGAGGTGCTTGGGGCAACATTCCAGGCTGACTACTCCATTAGCCCTGCTGGGTTCCCTTTCAAACAATTTTGGCTATAGGAGAGTTTTTTATGTGTGATCCAACAGGAGGTATTGCCACGGTTGCGATAGTTAGCGCCATGAGCGCAGCTATGGGCGCGAGAGAAAGCGCCAAGGCCAAGGGACAAATGACGGACAACGAACGGAAGCAACAAAACGAAATCGTCAAGCAGGCTAACTTTGCGGAGAACGATCAGAAGCTTGCGACCGTTGATAAACACGACGAAGCTCGTCGCCAACTCACCGAGGTGAACATCCAGACCATCCGCAATCAAGGCACCATCCGGGCAGCAATTGGCGAGTCTGGCCTTTCGGGTCACTCAATGGACCGTCTCCGTAATTCCGTGGACAACGACGCCTCAGCTCAGCGGCTGAACATTACCGATAACTATGAGCGTGACTACCAGGCCATCTTTGCGAATCGTGTAGGCAGCTCAGAGAACGCCAAGGCCGCAGTGCGTGGTCAAGGCGGTAAGAGGTACAACGTGAACAACATCGCGAACGCGCTGAACATCGTATCTTCGGGCGTTCAAGGATACGCAGCGGCGGACGGTAAATTCGGCAAGGGCGCCTCTGGAACTCCGAAGGGTGGTAACAGTGTGAGTGTGCAGAATGGAGGCACACGGTAATTCTCAAAGGGGACCTTAACGGGTTCCCTTATTTTTCAAAATGGCCACCTCTGAGAGGCCCGGTCCGTAAGGCCTCCAAATACCCCCACTATAAGCAGAGGGGACTTAAGGTTACTTACTACTTATAGCCCCATTAAAATACCTAAGAGGCTGTACTATGTGAAGGTGGTTTCATTATCAATATCACCTAACCCTACAGCTTAAGGAGGGCTAAGCGACGATTACTCAGTGGAAGGCTGTATTGCTTTACTCCGCACCTGGTTTCACATCGTGTCACCTACCGATTTCTTGGCTTATTCGTTGTCACTCTTGGAGTTGCTCAAGTTGGTCTTCTGGTCGAATGCCTTGGGGATGTCGTCTGTGTTCAATTTGGTGACTGTGCTGGGTGACCTTGCCATTATAATGGGATAAAAGAGTTTTCATCGTCGAGGCGGCCAAGGTGCAGTTCATATTTGTCACCTAAAGCTGTCGAGATTCTCTCCACCTGTTGAAATACCCGCTCTATCGGATATCCAGGGTCTTCGTCTCGAAGCACGCATACAATGTGTATTTTTGATAGGGCTTCATATCCGGGATATTGAGACTCCCATCGGGATATGTTGCGGTTTAAAATCATCCGCATCAGCGGGTAAAAACGCTGTGTCGATATAGATCTAACTTCTATTGCGATAGTGTCGCCGTCCTTTGAGGCTATAAAGTCAAATGCAGGTACCGAAATGGCATGTTGCGGTGAGCTGATTTCATAGCCGGACTTTAGATAGTACTCAGCTACAGCTTTCTCTATTAGATATTCCATGGCGGCAGGAGAGTCTGAGCGATAAGAGTAAATTATCAGCTCTCGATCCTCTTCATTTATATCTATCTCTCCCAGTTTTGCTGTTGCCTTTCCAATAACCTCCAAAAGATTGCCGGCAAGACCTTTTATTTGATCGAATTCAGATTTTTTCACGTTGCGGTTGTGTGCTACCTTGTTTCTTAGTTTGTAAAGTAACTCCCATTTCTTCTCAAGGCTGTGATCTTTTTCGTCAACCAGCGATGAGAAATATTTTTCCCAATTTGACCGGGGAACATACTTTAAAATTCTCTCTTTGTCGTCGGCGTTGAATTGTGTTTTGGACAAGATTCTATCGAGCTCCTCAATAGTGATGTCCCGCTTCTTCTCAAATAGTACTTGGCTTAAGTGGATGAAATCTAATTTGTGTAGGTCGTTTAGGTATGGCTCTTCATCTTCGTACTTTTCAATTTTTTTGAATAGCTCGGGATTGATTGCATCTTTAGACCAGTTCATTCCTACGGTGATGAGCATGAATTTGGCTATCAGGCGCCGCATCAAATTCTCAACTTCATTGATGATCGGATACGCCTTTTCTGCATATATTCGGCCAACGCCATCCCACAAAGTATTTACTGCTGTAGCTCCTGGAGATATTCGCTCGATGATGGTTTTGAGTCTCTCTGATAACTCTGAAAATTCATCAATGTGGGTTTGTTGTTCGCATTCAAGTAGAAGTAAGAAGTATCTCTCGTTCTTTGATTTAACTTTGTCTGTCTCTATGCGGAACTTTGCTGAGACCTGGTCTCTGCCTTTTGGCGTCTTTCTATAGCTTATCTTGTTTCCTGTGACTGATATTAATGAGTCTACTTTAAGGAAGTCGATGAATGCTTTTTTTGTGCTGCAAAATGCCTCATCCTCCGGCATTAGTATTAAAAGTTCTGTTTTCAATGGTCTTCCTTGGCTGGATAGTTAATGTGCGCTGTCGGTTCTACAACTTGGTGCTTGCGTCTCAGTTATCTGGCGGCGATACAGCCGACAGTGATAGCTGTAATATTTTAGTTTGTCAGGAAAAGCGAAGAAAACCGCATGATAGCAGACTGACATTGGTCTTAAGACTCCTTTGAGAATCTGACAGAAAAATCTCAATGACCACCTCAGTGTTTCTATGGTCCCAAAGCCCCCCGTACACCCCTCACGCCTGAGCCTTATCGTGCGCCCGCATGGGGTCCTTATCGCGCTCGCTCGGGCTTCTGGAAGCTGGTCCGTCTCGATGTCTGCGAGTGCCTCTTGGTGTTACAAATCGAGTACCAACCGCTGTTACAAATCCTTGGCAAATGCTTGCTGACTTCAGTACGATCCTGCTACCTGATTCCTTGAAGAACAGTCAGTCGGCGAACAACATCTCCCGACTTTCCCCCATCAACAGACCCTGATTCTGCTCAGTGACCGCGCGGATGTAATCCCACAACAGGGTAATCCGCTTGAGCTTGCGCAGGTCCTCCCGGCAGTACATCCAGAACTGTCGGGTAAGGGTGATCTCTTGCGGCAACACCGGCAGCAATCGCGGGTCTTGAGCCGCCAGGAAGCACGGCAGAATCGCCAGTGACCGTCCCTGCTGAGCGGCTACGAACTGCGCGATCACACTCGTGCTACGCAGATTGGCACTTGCACCGGGCAACACATTCGCCAGGTACAGCAGCTCCGAGCTGAACGCCAGATCGTCCACATAACTGATGAATTGATGCTTGCCCAAGTCTGCCGGGCGGCGGATCGGTGGGTGCTTGTCCAGATAATCCTGGGTCGCATACAGCTGCAATCGGTAGTCGCAGAGTTTGCAGCACACATACGGGCCGTGTTCCGGCCGCTCCAGCGCGATGACGATGTCTGCTTCACGCTTGGACAGGCTGATGAAGTGCGGCAACGGCAGGATGTCCACCGAGATTGCTGGGTAGGTATCGACGAAATGGCTCAGCTGCGGAGTGATGAAAAAGCTGCCGAAACCTTCGGTGCAGCCCATGCGCACATGCCCGGACAATGCCACGCCTGAGCCCGAAACCTGTTCGCAGGCCATGTGCAGCGTGCTTTCGATCGACTCGGCGTAACCCAGCAGCCGCTGGCCCTCGGCAGTCAGGACGAAACCGCTGGTCCGGGACTTCTCGAACAGCAATGTGCCCAATGAGGCTTCTAGCGAACTGATGCGTCGCGACACGGTGGTGTAGTCCACCGCCAGGCGCTTGGCTGCGGTGCTAGCCTTGCGAGTGCGGGCAACCTCGAGGAAAAACTTGAGGTCATCCCAGTTCAACGAGCCTAAAGACGTGATGTTTTTTTGCATGATGGACCGGCTTTTATGTGCGTTCTTATTAGAAGTTTGCACATCTATACTCCAAAAACAGTCCGACAACCAATTCGCGACACACGCCTCATCTCAAGGCGACTTTCTCGCCTTGGCTCCAAAGATCGCTCTCTAAATAAGAACAACGTCCGGAGACCAATATGAACGCATCGTTAGAAACCACCGTGCAAAAGGTCAAATTGTTGATCGATGGGGAGTGGGTCGAATCCCAGACCACCGAGTGGCACGACATCGTCAACCCGGCGACCCAACAAGTGTTGGCCAAAGTCCCCTTCGCGACAGCCGCCGAAGTCGATGCCGCCATCAGCGCCGCCCATCGTGCCTTCCAGACCTGGAAGCTGACGCCGATCGGCGCGCGGATGCGCATCATGCTCAAGCTTCAGGCGCTGATTCGCGAACACTCCAAGCGTATTGCCGTGGTGCTCAGCAATGAGCAGGGCAAAACCATCGCCGACGCTGAAGGCGATATCTTCCGCGGCCTGGAAGTGGTCGAACACGCTTGCTCCATTGGCAGCCTGCAAATGGGCGAGTTCGCCGAGAACGTCGCTGGCGGTGTCGATACCTACACCCTGCGTCAGCCAATCGGCGTCTGTGCCGGCATTACCCCATTCAACTTCCCGGCGATGATCCCGCTGTGGATGTTCCCGATGGCCATCACCTGCGGCAACACCTTCGTGCTCAAGCCGTCCGAACAGGACCCGATGTCGACCATGCTGCTGGTGGAACTGGCCATCGAGGCCGGCATTCCGCCGGGTGTGCTCAACGTCGTTCATGGTGGCAAGGATGTGGTGGACGCGCTTTGCACCCACAAGGACATCAAGGCTGTTTCGTTCGTCGGTTCGACCGCGGTCGGCACTCACGTCTACGACTTGGCCGGTAAACACGGCAAGCGCGTGCAATCGATGATGGGTGCGAAGAACCACGCCGTTGTGCTGCCCGATGCGAATCGCGAGCAAGCCCTCAATGCCCTGGTCGGCGCCGGTTTTGGCGCGGCCGGGCAACGTTGCATGGCCACCTCGGTGGTGGTGCTGGTAGGCGCGGCCAAACAATGGCTGCCGGACCTGAAAGCGCTGGCGCAGAAACTCAAGGTCAATGCCGGCAGCGAGCCGGGCACTGATGTTGGCCCGGTGATTTCCAAGCGAGCCAAGGCACGGATTCTCGATCTGATCGAAAGCGGCATCAAGGAAGGCGCCAAGCTGGAACTGGACGGTCGCGACATCAGCGTTCCGGGTTACGAGAAGGGTAACTTTGTCGGCCCGACCCTGTTCTCTGGCGTCACTCCCGAGATGCAGATCTACACTCAGGAAATCTTCGGCCCAGTGCTGGTGGTATTGGAAGTCGATACCCTCGATCAGGCCATCGCACTGGTCAATGCTAACCCGTTCGGCAACGGCACGGGGTTGTTCACCCAAAGCGGTGCCGCGGCGCGTAAATTCCAGACGGAAATCGACGTCGGCCAGGTCGGCATCAACATCCCGATTCCGGTGCCGGTGCCATTCTTCAGCTTCACCGGTTCCCGTGGTTCGAAGCTCGGTGACCTCGGTCCGTATGGCAAGCAAGTGGTGCAGTTCTACACTCAAACCAAGACCGTCACTGCACGCTGGTTCGACGATGACAGCGTCAACGACGGTGTGAACACCACCATCCACTTGCGATAAGGAGCCGGACATGAAAATCGCTTTTATCGGTCTCGGCAATATGGGCGCGCCGATGGCGCGCAACCTGATCAAGGCCGGCCATTCACTGCGCCTGGTCGACCTGAACAAAGCTGTGCTGGCAGAGCTCGAGCAACTGGGCGGCAGCATCAGCGCTTCGGCGCGTGAAGCGGCTCAGGATGCAGAGCTGGTGATCACCATGCTGCCAGCCGCTGTCCATGTGCGCAGCGTCTGGCTGGGCGAAGACGGCGTGCTGGCGGGGATTGCCAAGGGCGTGCCCGCAGTGGATTGCAGCACCATCGATCCGCAAACGGCGCGCGACGTTGCCGCAGCGGCCGCCAAACAAGGCGTTGCCATGGCCGATGCGCCGGTCTCCGGCGGCACTGGCGGTGCAGCGGCCGGGACGTTGACTTTCATGGTCGGCGCCACGCCTGAGCTGTTCGCGACCCTGCAACCGGTGCTGGCGCAGATGGGCCGTAACATCGTCCACTGTGGCGAAGTCGGCACCGGTCAAATCGCCAAGATCTGCAATAACCTGCTGCTGGCGATTTCCATGGTCGGCGTCAGCGAGGCCATGGCCTTGGGCGATGCATTGGGGATCGACACGACGGTGCTGGCGGGGATCATCAACAGTTCCACCGGGCGTTGCTGGAGTTCGGAGATGTACAACCCGTGGCCCGGCATCGTCGAAACGGCGCCGGCCTCGCGCGGGTACACCGGCGGTTTCGGTGCCGAACTGATGCTCAAGGATCTGGGGCTGGCCACTGAGGCGGCACGTCAGGCGCACCAACCGGTGGTGCTCGGCGCGGTGGCGCAGCAGTTGTATCAGGCGATGAGTCAGCGTGGGGAAGGTGGCAAGGACTTCTCGGCAATCATCAACAGCTATCGAAAACCGCAGTAAGAGGTTTTTCCGGGGATCTGCGTCGGGCAGATCCCCGGTTTTTTATTGGCTGAAAAAAGATCGTCCGAACGCGGCCCGAACCTTCGGCAGCTCCTACATGGGAATGTGTACACCCTGTAGGAGCTGCCGAAGGCTGCGATCTTTTGCTTTATCAGGCAAACACGAAATACTTACGCACGGTCTCAACCACTTCCCACGTGCCTTTCATCCCTGGCTCGATGACGAAAATGTCACCGGCGCGCAGGTGGATCGGCGCCATGCCTTCCGGGGTGATGATGCAGTAGCCTTCCTGGAAGTGGCAGTATTCCCACTTCACGTATTCCACATACCACTTGCCCGGCGTGCAGATCCAGGTGCCCATGATCTTGCTGCCATCTTCGCTGGTGTATGCGTTGAGGTTGACGGTGTGCGGGTCGCCTTCGAGTTTTTCCCATTTGCAGGCGTCGAGTACTGGCAGCGGATGGGTGTCGCGAAGGACGGTAATCGGTGCGGTCATGATGACTCCGGGCAGTGGGTTCAAGAACTGAAGTCGCACCCTATAGCGCCCATCCACCGTTCAGTTGTCTGTATTCGACATTGAGCTGTCCAGAAACGCGCAGACCCTCAAAGACTTTCCAACGGGCAATCGGCTCTGGCCTGTGTGAGGCTTGCTTCAAATTCGACCAATTGCTCGTGTTGATGCGTGAGTGCGGCAATCCTCTCGCTGATTTCGCACTTCTTGGCATCGATGGCTTGCTGCGCCAATGACCAGGGCATCGCCAGGCCTTGATGCCCGGAAAAGATCATCTGCAACTCCTTGAGCCTGAAACCCAGGTGTTGAGCGCACTTGATGAAGATCAGCAGGTCGACACTGTGCTGATCATAGACACGGTATTTTCCTTGTCGCCGAGCGGCAGGCGGCAAGCCGATCGACTCATAATGGCGAATACTCTTGATCGTCGTGCCCGAGCGCTGCGCGGCTTGGCCGCCTTCGCGCAGCACCGGGTCGAAGTCCATTTTGCCTAGAAACAACTGGCGCACCTCATGCCCGGCGCGCAACGCCGATTGTGTGTAGCGTTCGGCCAGCGCGCCGCAGAAACTGTTGCTCGACGGATGACCGAGAATCACCAATATTCGTTTGCTCATCGTAACGGTCCCTGAAGATGAAACCTCAAGGGTAAAGTCTGCCCCTCAGGGGAGAGTCAAGACGTCCAGCAAGGCCTGGGCATAACCGGGCAGCACGGCGAAGTCCCGGGTGCACAGCAACAGTTTGCGTCGAGCCCACGGCTCTTTCAGTGCGATGCTTATGAACGACTTTTCAGCCGGCCAGCGTTCGACCGCCGCCAAGGGCACGATCGCCAGCCCGGCACCCCGGGCGACCATACGCATCACGCCATCGAAGCCATCGGCACGGATGCGGATCTGCATCCTTAAGCCGCTGTGCAGGGCTTGTTCTTCCAGGTACACGGCCAAGGCGCTGTTGGCGTTCAGACCGACGTAATCATGATGCAAGGTGGTGCTGAAATTTAACGGTCCGGTGTCGGCCAAGGGGTGATCGCGCGGAAGGATCAGTACCAGCGGGTCGTCGCGGAAATAGCGGGTCTGAAGGCCGTCGGTATCCACGGCGTCGGACACGATGCCCAAGTCCGCCGCACCTTGGCGCAAGGCATGGGTGATGCGCGTGCTGGGCAGCTCTTGCAGGTCGATGTCGAGGTTCGGATGGTCACGCAGAAAGTCTGCCAGCAACTCCGGCAAGTACTCGGTGATCGCTGTGGTGTTGCACAACAACCGTACCTGGCCTTTGACCCCTTTGGCGTATTCGGCCAAGTCCTGCTGCATGCGCTCGGCCTGTTGCAAAAGAACTCGGGCGTGTTGCGCCAGGGCCTTGCCGGCCGGCGTCGGACTGACACCGCGGCGACCTCGCTCCAGAAATTCGACACCCAGGGAAGCCTCCATGGCGCGGATTCGTGCGCTCGCCGCTGCCAGGGACAGATGACTGCGAGCGGCGCCGGCGGTGATGTTGCCGGTCTCGAGGATGTGCAGGTAGAGACGCAGGTCGGTCAGGTCGAAATGCATCGTTACAGCCTCAGGAGGTTTGTTGTCTGGGCGGACGTCTTCGCGGGCAAGCCTCGCTCCTACAGGGGATCTGTGATTGCCAGACTGTAGGAGCGAGGCTTGCCCGCGAAGACGTCAGCAGCCGCAACGAAAATTCCAGCCTCTACCAAATCAAGAGGCACCCTCGGTATATGGCAGATTTTCAAGGCAACCATCCGCGCTCACCATAGCCCATGAATACACCCGCCGCGTTCTACCAACATCTGGGTTTTGCCCTGTTTTTATTGGTTATCGCCACCTTCCTGCTGGCCGGGATGATCAAAGGCGTGATCGGTCTCGGACTGCCGACCATTGCCATGGGCTTGCTCGGTCTGGCTATGGCACCGTCGCAGGCTGCGGCGTTGCTGATCATTCCCGCCACACTGACCAACGTTTGGCAATTGACATTCGGCGGTCATTTGCGCGGTTTGCTGAACCGATTGTGGCCGATGCTGCTGGCGATTTTCATCGGCACGGGTGCCGGTACTCTGTGGATCGGCATGGCCGGTGGGCATTGGGTCGTGCGGGGGCTGGGGGCGGCGTTGTTGATTTACGCCTTGAGCGGGTTGTTCTTGCCGACCTTGCACATCGGCAGTCGTACCGAGCGTTGGTTCGGTCCGCTGTGCGGTGTGCTGACGGGCATCATCACTTCGGCCACCGGCGTCTTCGTGATTCCGGCGGTGCCTTATCTGCAAGCGCTGGGCTTGAGCAAGGATGAACTGGTGCAGGCGCTGGGCCTGTCGTTCACCGTGTCGACCTTTGCGTTGGCCGCCGGCCTGTTATGGAGCGGCGCCCTCGACGGTGGCGAGTTGAGCGCGTCGCTGCTGGCGCTGATTCCAGCGGTGCTCGGCATGCTGCTGGGGCAATGGCTGCGCCAGCGGATCAGCGCCGTGTTGTTCAAGCGCGTGTTTTTCATTGGCCTCGGCATGCTTGGCGGCCACTTGCTGATCAGCGGCTAGCGGACGAAGTGCTGAGCATCTCGATCGGGCGGATATCGAAATCCCGTTCCAGATATTCCATGCGCTGCTCAAGAAATTGCTGCATGTGCGGCAGGTTCGAGTGCACGTCCAGATGGGCCTGGGATTGCCAGATCTCGTAGAAGATGAACAGCGTCGGGTCCTGTTTGTCTCCCAGCATGTGGTACTCGATGCAACCAGGTTCGGCGCGACTCGGTTCGACGTAGGCACGAAAAAACGCTTTGAAGGCCTCGGCTTTTTCCGGGCGGGTCTTGGCGTGCAGGATGAAGCCTTGCACTTCGCTCATCAGGTTGTCCTTGAAAGTCAGAATCGGCGCAATTTTACGGCAACAATCACCTGTCGATTCGTGCGTATTGGTCAAATGAATTTTGCTGATTGAGCGCTTATTCCGCGCGAGGCTGATCGCTACTCTGTGGCCATCGAATTTCAACCTTGCGAGACTTCTCATGAAAAAAGTCCTGTTGCTCAATGGCGGCAAAAAGTTTGCCCACTCCGATGGTCGCTACAACACGACGCTGCACGAAGCCGCGCTGAGCGTGCTGGATCGCGGCGGTGTGGACGTGAAAGCCACGTTCATCGACGAGGGGTACGACGTCGCGGAGGAGGTCGCCAAATTCCTCTGGGCCGATGTGATTATTTATCAAATGCCTGGCTGAGGCTTGCTCGCGAAGGCGATTTATCATTCAACATTAATGTCGACTGACACACCGCTTTCGCGAGCAAGCCCGCTCCCACAGGTTCCGCACTTTGGCTGGCTTTAGAGTAAGCCCCTCGCCACAGTAGAACGGCGCAGGACTATCGATAAGGGACACACGTGAAAGCCAGATCCGATGAATTGCAGATTTTCGTCTGCGTGATTGAATGCGGGTCGATTTTTGCGGCGGCCGAACAAGTCGGGCAAACGCCGTCGGCGGTCAGCCGCACGCTGTCGCGGCTGGAGGCCAAGCTCGACACCACGCTGATCAACCGCACCACGCGACGCATGGACCTGACCGAGGAGGGCAAGTACTTCTTCGAGCACGCCAAGCTGATTCTCGATCAGATGGACGAACTCGAAGAACGCCTGTCTTCACGCCAGCAAACCCCCTCCGGGCGTCTGCGAATCAACGCCGCCTCGCCGTTCATGCTGCACGCCATCGTGCCGTACATCGATGAGTTCCGCCGTCTCTACCCGGACATCCAGCTCGAACTCAACAGCAACGACCTGATCATCGACCTGCTCGAGCAAAGCACCGACATCGCCATCCGCATCGGCACGCTGGCCGACTCGACCTTGCATGCTCGCTCACTGGGTTGCAGCCCGCTGCACATCGTCGCCAGCCCGGCGTATCTGGAGCAACACGGCGTACCGGTCGCGGTTGCCGATCTGGCCGAACATACGCTGCTGGGTTTCACCCACAACGAAGGCCTCAACCAATGGCCGCTGCGCTACGTCCACGGTGATCGCTGGCCGATCCAGGCGTCGATCAGTGCGTCCAGCGGCGAGACAATCAGGCACTTGGCGCTGGCAGGTCAGGGCATCGCCTGCTTGTCGCACTTCATGACCATCGACGACATCCGCGCCGGTCGCTTGCAGGTGCTGCTGGCGGAGTTCAACAGCGGATATCGCCAACCGATCAACGCGGTGTACTACCGCAACTCGCAACTTGCCTTACGGATTCAGTGCTTCCTGGACTTCATTCAGGGGAAACTGGCGGCTTATGCGATTGCGGATTTCAATGGCTGATGCGTAGACCGCGTCATCGTTCATCGCGAGCAGGCTCGCTCCCACATTAGTTCTGCGTCGATCCCATTGTTGTGGATCGATACAAGTTCAATGTGGGAGCGAGCCTGCTCGCGATTGCGTTGCACCCGGCCCATCCACTGGCCGGCCCGCCCCCAGTTCCGTAACATCCGCCCTCTCTTTTCCCGCCTGTGTTTTTAGGTAAGCCATGAAACCCAAACGTCTGCGCGCCGATGTCCTGGCCGGACTCACGACCTCTTTCGCCCTGCTGCCCGAATGCATCGCCTTCGCGCTGGTGGCCCACCTCAATCCATTGATGGGGCTTTACGGCGCTTTCATCATCTGCACCCTGACTGCGCTGTTTGGTGGGCGGCCAGGGATGGTGTCCGGTGCCGCCGGATCGATGGCTGTGGTGATCGTCGCGCTGGTGGTGCAGCACGGCGTGCAGTACTTGCTGGCGACTGTGCTGCTGGGCGGGTTGATCATGCTGGCGTTCGGTCTGTTGAGGCTGGGCAAACTGGTGCGCATGGTGCCGCACCCGGTAATGCTCGGCTTCGTCAACGGCCTGGCGATCATCATTGCCCTGGCGCAGTTGGAGCACTTCAAAAGCGGTGAAACCTGGCTCAGTGGCGATCCGCTGTACATGATGATCGGGCTAGTGGCGCTGACCATGGCCATCGTCTACCTGATGCCGCGGCTGACGCGCGCCGTGCCGCCGGCATTGGTGGCGATTCTGGGCGTTGGGCTGGCGGTTTACCTGCTCGGCTTGCCGACTCGCACATTGGGCGACATGGCGCACATTGCCGGCGGTTTGCCGAGCTTCGCGCTGCCAGACATTCCCAGGAGCCTGGAAACCCTGCGCATCATCGCCCCTTACGCGATATTGATGGCGTTGGTTGGGCTGCTGGAAACCCTGCTGACCCTGAACCTCACCGACGAAATCACCGAGAGCCGTGGCTACCCGGATCGCGAGTGCGTGGCGCTCGGGGCCGCCAACATGGTCTCCGGTTTGTTCGGTGGCATGGGCGGCTGTGCCATGATCGGGCAAACCGTGATCAACCTCAGCTCCGGCGGTCGCGGTCGGCTGTCCGGTGCCGTGGCCGGGGTGATGATTCTGCTGTTCGTGCTGTTCCTTTCGCCGCTGATCGAGCGCATCCCACTGGCCGCACTGGTCGGGGTGATGTTCGTGGTGTCGCAGCAGACCTTTGCCTGGGCTTCGTTGCGGGTGCTGAACAAGGTGCCGCTGAATGATGTCTTGGTGATCCTTGCTGTTACGGTGATTACGGTGTTTACCGATCTGGCCACCGCCGTGTTGTGCGGGATCATCATTGCGGCGCTCAACTTTGCCTGGCAACAGGCTCGGGAGCTGTATGCCGACAGTCATCAGGAAAGCGACGGCAGCAAACTCTACCGCCTGCACGGCACACTGTTTTTCGCCTCTACCACGCCATTCCTCAACCAGTTCGACCCCGCCAGTGACCCGGCCCAGGTGACCCTTGATTGTCGCCACCTGAGCTTCGTCGACTACTCGGCCATCGCCGCGCTGAAAACATTACGCGAGCGCTACGCCAAGGCAGGCAAGCAGCTACGGGTGCTGCATTTGTCCGAACGCTGCAAGAAACTGCTCAAACGCGCCAGCGAGCATCATGACTGAAATTCTTGAGTGATCGTTCCCACACTCGCGTGGGGACGATCAGGGTAGGGGGATAAAAGTTTTACCATCGGATTTTCACATTGATAGATAGGCGATCCCATGTAGGAGCTGCCGAAGGCTGCGATCTTTTGATCTTCTCAGGGTGATGGCACTCTGAGATTAAAGAATCCCCGTGCCAAGCCGAAGCGCTGACATCCAGCCCAGCTACACTCTGGGCCTTCTCAGTCTGGGAGCAACTCCATGAGCTTCGGCAAAACCATCCCGATCCTGCGGATTTTCGATGAAACCAAGGCATTGGAGTTCTACGTCGACTTCCTGGGGTTCAAGATCGACTGGCAGCATCGCTTCGAAACAAACTTCCCGCTGTACCTGCAGATCTCGCGTGGCGAATGCGTGCTGCACCTGTCCGAGCACCACGGCGACAGCACACCGGGTTCGGCATTACGGATCGAGACCGATGAACTGGAGACTTTCCAGCAGCAATTGCTGGCCAAGGAGTATCAGTTCGCCCGCCCGCAAATTCAGGCCATGCCCTGGGGGAGCCAGGACATGAGCATCAGCGATCCGTTCGGTAATCGGTTGGTGTTTACCAATGCGATTAGTGTTTGAGTGAGCTGATCAAGCGAGGCCTATCGATTGTTGGATAAACCTCGCTGGATGATTTCACTCACATCCTGCCCAGGGATTTGTTGTACTCGTTAAGCCGATACAAGAGCTCTCTCCCTCGAAGTATCGTGGCTCGTGTCATGCCTATTTCGCGTTGCATTACTGTGCGGCTTAACGGATTTGAACTTTCAACACCCATTCGATTGGTAATCGAGTTCTTTACCCGGTTGATTCCACCTTTCAGTCCGCCCGGTTCTATCTCTTCCATACCCAACTGATCAAACGCGTCATTGATGGCGCGGGAATCGTTCTCCAGATAGCCATCAAGCTCAATCAGTGCGTTGTTCAGACACTGGATTTTTTGTGAAGGAATGCCGTTGATGGCTTTGGTTGCCTGAGTGGACGCTTCGAAATTGGGAATCCAGGCCCCTTTAACAGCGGCGACTTTTGTCAGGATAAAGCTGGTTATCATGAGCGACAGTTTTTTCTGTCCGGTGGGATTGCGAGGATCCAGATCTTTGATCGCTTTGCGCGACTTTGTCGTTACCTCAAATAAACCTGTCCGTCCCTCATGTTCAATTTCGTCGGGGGCCAACCGACTGGTTTGCGGGTACATCGCTACGGCCAAATGCTGTGCAGGTCCAACTTTCCCTGCGATCGCATCAACTGTTAACGACGTGCCAGTCATGGCCCCTACCACTGCAACAGGGCCGCCAGGTGAAGCCAGTATGCCGGCTCCGACGCTAAGCAAGTGACGCGCTGCGTTGTAGCCGTAAATTTGGAACAGTTGTCTGGTGATGTCCTTATTGCTCATGCTGTTGTAGATATGGTGGTTCAACAAACCGACTCTTTTGCGCACCTCGGACAGAATGCCTGGATAGGCGGCTATCTCTTCCTTGATGTCGAGTTCCTCCTTGTTGTGACCGTGTTTGTCGGTGTAACGCATTGGATTGTTTCCCACCATGCCATACAGGTTCAACCCGTCAACCACCCCCGCCGGGTCGGGATTGATCCAGCGCTGCAACCACGGTGCGTAATACCTTTGCCCATAGTAATAGAGGCCACTGGCATCACGCTCCTTGCCGGAATATCGAATGGCCCGGTAATCGGCTTCCACCTCCGAACGAGAGGCTGCCCAAGCCGTTCCGCCAAACGGGAAGTAACTCTCCTGACTGATCAGGTCAGCGTTGGCGTCAAGTTCCAGAGAACTTGAACCCAGATGATCGTCGAGGCTGTAGCGCAATTGATCCTCAGGTATTCCCGACGGTTGACCCGCGATCCAGTGCAGGCAACGGACGCTGCCACGACCGACTCGCACGGTAATGACTTCCAGGTGCTCCTTCGCTCGCGTATGAGTTTCAAGTCCTGGCAAGTAACGGACTTCCTGAGTGTGAGTAACCGATGCACTCTGGGTGATCGTCTTTTTTCGCAGGCGCTGACCGCTGCTGTCATAGCAATAACGCTCATGGTCATCGGGGGCGCCTTCACGCTTGACCAACACCACGCCGGTCAGTTGGTTGCGGGCATTCCATTGCAACGACTGTCCGGATTGCAAGGCGAGCGAATTACCGTTGGGATCACAGGTGATTGCAGTGTCTTGCGACTCGCTGCCCTGACGCCATGACATAAGCCGATTGCTGACGTTTGCCACATTGAAGGTTCGGGTGTAGTTGTTGCGATCACGCACATGGCGTAACTCGGTCAGGTTGCTGCCAGCGTCGTATGTGTAGTGCTGGGTGTAGTTGAACAGTTGTCGGGCGTTGTCGGGAATTCTGCCGAGAGACGGTATGTATGGCGCAGTACTTGTGCCGGCTGCTTCCCTCCCGCTTGCACTGGTCAATTGGTAGAGGCTGTCATAGGTGAAGGTGCTGACGGCCTCAATCTTTTGATTGCTGGCGAACTGTACCGCTTGGGCTTTGTCCTCGATTTTCGTCACATTGCCCACCGCGTCATGGCTGTAGTGCTGCGCTTGCAAGGTTTTGCCCGATACGGATGCGGTCAGCGAGGTCATGCGGCCGTTGGCTGGATCGAATGTCGCACGGCTGATGACGTTGTTGCCGCTGGTCTGCGATTCAATCTGGCCCGCGGCGTTGTAAACGAAATCTTTCACCAGGACATTTTCGATCTCGGCGCCTTTGAGTTTCAGGCCCGCGGTTTTGAGCTGACCAGCGACGTCGAAGGCAAAGCGCTGTTGGTGGCAACCGGCACTCTCCTCCCGGATCACCGTACCCGTTGCGTCGTAATGCCAGGCGGTTTTGTAGCCGTCGCCTGTTTCCCGTAACAGATCCCGACTGTATTCCTCTACCGGCCAGTCCACAGGTTCGGTGTTCAACAGAAAGTGGCGTGTCTGACGTGAAGGCTTGCCCGCGAGGGCGTATTCGTCGATGAACAGGGTGCCTGCTTCGTCGTCGTGGCGGATCAGCAGACCGCATCGATTGAGCGCGGCCGAGTCTGCCGAGTTGTCGCCGTAGCTGAAGCGCTCGACGATACGTGCCGGTTGTCCCGCAGACTCTTCCTTGATCGTGACTGGCCGTAATTGATTGTCGAAAGTCGTTTGCCAATGATTGCCTCGCTGATCCCAGATGCGCAGTATCTGCCCGGCCTCCCCTGGAAGATTCACGCGCCAACCGGCGTCAACACTGTCTGTCAGCAATGGCTTGCCCGACAGCGTGTAGCAGGTCAGCAGATTGGCCTTCGCAAGCTTGCCGAACAGCCGCGGATCCCTTTGTGCCACCAGGTGTCCCGAAAGGTCATGGCTTTGGCTGCTGATCCGAGCCTGGCAAATGTCACCGGCATTGCGTCGGCAATAGGCAATTTGTCGCACGGGCAGTCCACGACTGTCGATGGCGGTGATCGTCGGGGTCTTGTTGTGTACGCTCATGCTTCACCTCCTGTTGTGGTGGCCTGTTTGGACATGGCCTCTTCCAGGGTGTCGTTCTCGTCTTCGTACACGGTATACCAGGGGTGACGGGTGTATCGGCGCATAGGTGACACGCCGTTTTGTTTGGCTAGACGCGTGCAGACAAGCCGCCCCAACGGATCGTAAAACTGCTCGTCGTGGCAGCCGTTAGCGCGCAGGGACGCGTCATCAATGTAACGATGCTGATCGGCGAAGTAAGGACGGTAGATTCGGATCGCCAATCCCTTGTTGTTGTATTCCACCCGTTCGCTGATACGCCAACGTTTTGCTGCGGTCTGCTCCTGTGGTTTTCCGTCCTTGAGCGTCAGTTCTCCCTTGGTGTTGACGACGTAGGCCATACCTGACTCGACCTGTTGCTTGCTTTGCAGCGTTCGACCGAAACCATCGAAGCAGGTAATGGCGATGCGGATCTGTTTCTGGTCGTCATCGTGGTAACGGTCGGCGACCAGAGCCGCGACATGCACCGGCTCACGGGGTGATAGGTCGATTTCGGTCTTCAGTATCGTCTCGTCGACGGAGCGCATCTCGATGTCCATCAGGCGCCTTCGGGTCCGAGCGCAAATAAATCCGCCGGGCAATAAGTCCCCCTTGGCAACGCAACGCGTCAGCCAGCCGACATCCTTTAATGCAGCGTCCGAGACGCGTCCCATCCAGCTAAACGGTGCATGGAAGGTAGCGCTAGCGGCGTTTTTCAGAGCTTTTTGCCCGTCTTCAATTGCATCGGATGGGCTGGCGAGCTCCGGGCGTTCGTACTCGCTAATCGGCTTGAAACCCATAAACGTGCTGCCCTTGCTGCGATAAAAACTGCTAGCCAGTATCTGGCCAAAATTGTCGTAGAGGCCTTCTTGAATGTTCCCGTTCGGATCGGTGATTCGTCGGGGTGCAAGCGAGCGGTAATCGTAGATAGCGTTGATGACACAGCCATCGGGCAGTTTGAGCGCGGTGATAAAGCAATGATTGTTGTCGTAGCTGATCTCGGTCACACCATGGCTTTTGCTCGATTGCAGGGTCTGAGTTTTGTAAAAACCCTCCGGTTTGGCATAGGTCGCGAAGCCACTTTTGACTGACCAGAGTTTTCTGGGCGGTGTGGTCACGGGGAGAAAATCGGTCATGCGGTGATAGCCAGTTCGCTCGAGCAGTTTTCCCTTGGGGCGAGATGCTTGCGGCAATACATCGAAGGCTTTCAGGGCTGTTTCGTCGAACTCGGCGGTTTCCAGATGGTCGGCCAAGGCTTCGAAGTGAGCGACGCCGTCCGGCAGGGTTTCTGCGGTTGAAGTGTTCTTGTAGCGTTGCACGGACAGGCCGGTCAGAACGCTCTGGGTCGCCCAGGCAGTTTCCTTGACGAGTTCGATGAGCGTTTCGTAAGTCATGTCCTTTGTGGCCAGCCCACCGGCCTCGGGTGTCTTGGGGCGTTTCAACGCATTGACCCGCTGGCGATAAGGTAGACCCAGTCGCCATCCTTGAGGCGTTTGCAGATGGATGAACTCGGCGCGGGTTTCGTTCAGGTAATAGAACTGTTGCGCCGGATCATGAGCATCGCGCCACCATTGTTGCTGGTCGGCATCGCTGAACGGCGGGGTATCGCTGCCGGTTTTGCGTCGGGCGTAGTGGACGTTCACGCTGTGGGTCAGTGCGCCGTACAGGTCGTGCTGCAGATTGAGGGTGTGTTGGCATTGCGGATCATCGGCAATGCCTTCGTACTGATAACGGATGGTTTCCAGCAGCAGCGGCAACATTCGGGCATAGCGTCGATTGCCTTCAGGCGTTTGTAGCAAACGGATCTGATAGCGGTTTTCCTGAACTGAATAAAGCGTTCTGGTTTTCAGGCGCTTATCGATTCCGAGGATCTCGCTACGCAATAAATGACCACTCAGGGCGCGAGCCATCTCGAGGGTTGTTGCCGTGTCTGGGGATATGAAGCACGTGTCGTTCTTGAGCTCTGGCTGGTATTGGCAAAGCAATGCCTTGCACAGCGCCACGGTTTTTTTATCAGCGTTGTGATAACCGGTGCGGGGCAGGTCAACCGCTTGCCCGGTGTGGAACCAGCTCTTTGTCAGGCGTGGCGTGGTGAAGCCTTGCGAATCGGCGTTGCCGGGGTTGGTTTCACTGTCGGTTTGCAGCAATAGTCCGAAGCCGCGAAATTCCCGCTCGATGCCGTCGTAGTAGCCTTGGCGATAGGAGAAACTCTGGGTCAGTCGATTGCCGGTGATCTCGTCGACCTGGGTCTGTTTCGATACCAGATGCAGGGCCACTGGCACATAGCAGGTGCGGGGCTTGTCGGCTTTGATTTTCTCCGCTTTTTCATCCAGCCATTCCTGCGCTGAACTGCGGTAGCTGATACTGCCTGCGGCGCCCATATTGTTATTGGTACCGGTGAGTAGATACGGTTTTGCGTGGACGAAGTCGTAGCGCCAATGACGGGATGTCATGTGCGGCACACTCAGAATAAGACTCGAACAACCGAACCCTTGTAGATCGGCGATGCTTACCTGACAGAAACGGTCGTAGCGCACACCTTCCGGCCAGGGCAGGGGAACGCAAGGATCGAAACCATTGCCAAAGCGGTTCATGAATATCAGCGCCTGATCCGCTTCCAGATAGATCAGGTCGGCGGCGCCAGAGCCGTCCAGATCCGCCAGACGGATACGCGAGGCGTCGAATGTTTCGTATGCGAAGGAAGGATTGCCCAGCACAATGCCTTTACCGAAACGTCCACGACCCAGGTTTGGCCAGCACTTCACCTCGTTGTGACGAATGCGCACCAGATGCTGCTGACCACTGCCCAGGATATCGCTAAAGGCCACCAGTTCGGTGGGCGAAGACGTGAGTAAAGGAAGGGCGTCTTCGTCCTTTTTACGACCCACGTCACGGGCAGCTGAAAAACCTTGTTCTCGTTGATTGGCGTATAAGCGAACACTGCGCGGGCCTATCAGCATCAGATCGCTGAGCCCTTCGCCCATCAGGTCGGCCAGATGCCCTTGCGGATTGAAAAACTCCATCGGGAACACATTGAACGTGGCGAAATCCGACCACTCCCGGTCGGGGCCGAGGGAGAAAAAACCATTCAACCCTGGCTGAGCAATGATCCAGTCCAACCGCCCGTCGCCCGTGAGATCGCACATTGATTGGCGCAGCGGTTTTGCAGAGTCAGCAATGGGGATCCTGGGTAACGCTCGCCACTGATCGTAAGCCACTTCATTGCTTTTGGCTTTGGCTCGCATGGGTTCGCGGTAATGCCAGCCTGTATCACCTCGATAGAGCACGCCCGGCAGGCCTTCGCCGTACAAATCCACCAGTTGATAACCTTGGCCGTCGTTGAGTCCCGGCATGTTCTGAAAACGCTGCCAGGTGTGGGTATCAGGCAGGAGCTTGAACTCGCTGTAGCTGAACTCAATGGGGGGACGGTTATCGGCGCTCAGCGAGTCGCCGAACGCCTGGTCATGGGCCGCGCTCAGGTGGTGATAACCCAGGGGCGTCTGGCGATAATCGAGTAGCAAGCGTCGCACCAGAACGGGGTCGGCACCCAATTCAACGGGAAAACGGTGGAACATCAGGACTTGGCGGCACAGGCGTTCGGTACGTAATTCAAACCCGTAGGCGAAGCTGGAAAACGCGTCGCTACGGGCTGGCCACTGTTGGCCTTCATAGAGTGGTTTCTGTTCGTATGCCGTACTCCGTTCGCCATAGTCGAACACCAATTCGAAATGCCATTGCACAGACTTCAGCCGATCTGTGTTCCATAAGTAAAGGTGCGCATCGGCGTTGAAATTGCCGTAGCTCACGCGGCTCAAGTAGCGCTGGGCTGTTGCGTGCGACTTGTATTGGTAAAGGATGTGCTCACCGTGCGCATTCAGACTCTCCTCCAGCAACCATTCGCCTACACGGCTAGTGTCCTGGGGATCTGCTCGACGCGATGCGGGGTTCTTTCCGAACACGTGAAGGCTGCCATCGGCACCGTGCACCAGCCAGAAACCCGGTTTGTCACTCTCCGACAACCAATGTTCAATTCGGTCGAAGCTGCTTTCGATTCTCGGAAAGTGGCGCGTGACCGTATAGGTTGTACCCAGTTCCAGTTCGTTGTAACGATCGATGTGGGTTGAGGTGATGACGCCTTTTGAATCGCGCTCGGGCAGCCACACAACCCCACTGGGGCCGACAATCTCATCATCCTCGGCATAGGCCGGTACACCCTTGCTGGTATGTCGCGCAACGGTGGGTAATGACATCCCCCAGCCGATGCCAAACACACTGTTGCCGACCGAACTGCCGTAACTGAGTGACAAGGAGGGTGCAAAGCCGCGACCCGGTGAAATCGGCAGGGCAATCTCATAAGAGGCTGCGCCGTGGGCACCGATGGCGCCCCAGCCTTTGCCAATGCTCTGAATGGCACCGCCACCCTTGGGCAGTGATGGCGCGATAACAGGCAATGCGGTTTGTTCACTCATTGCGAACCTCCGCCTGCTCTGGCCGTGTAGCTCACGTGCACGATGATGTCGGTGAGTGATTCGAGCATGGACTTTTGAGCGGCATGATTGGGAAACGACAGCTTCCACTTCGAAATCGCGCCCGTGTATTCGAAAGGCAGGTAACGTTCGTCCTGGAAGCTCAGGGTGAACAGGCCGTTATCGTCGACGCCCGTCGAGAGCGCGATTTGCTGATTGGCCCGCAGGCTTTTAATGGGGGGGGTGTCGGTGCCCGGCATGACGACTTCGCTACCCGTCTGGGTCAGCGTGGCACGGATGTCTTCATAAGGGCTCAGGACGGCCGGCAGGGAAATGCTGATGCTCTTGATCCGGCGCAGACAGTGGCCGGGGTAATCGTTGTCGAACAGGGACTGCGTCAGTTCAAACTCGCATGAGCCGGTCTTTACAAGCTCCGACTTGATCCCGTCGGTTGTCGCCATGCCGTTTGCTCCGGGCGTATCTTCCCAGGCTTTATTGATTGATGTCGGGGGCGTGTCATTGATCTCCTCCTTCGCCTTAAGCTGACGCAACGACACGGTCTTGCGGATTTCCAGCTCGCGTTCGTTGCCCAGAAGATAAGCGTTCTTCATCTTGAGCAAACTCAACTTCATCCGCTCGCCAGGTCCGAGCCCACGATAGGTGCTGTTCCAGGTCTGATGCAGGAAGAACGGCTGTGTGGTGTTGTCGGCCATCTCGTAGCGCCAACTCAGTTCGGTGGCCTGGCACAGCGAGAAGGTTGAGTCATACACCTGGTAATAGAAGGTGGATAGCTGATAAGTGAACCACTGGTAAAGCTGCGAGTTGGTGAAGCGCTTGCTGAGAAAGTCGTAGGAAGCCCGGGCTTGCGTCAGGGAGGTTTGAGTCTGTCGTAACAGCAGTCGCGAGGCGGTCTCTCTTTCGACCTCCAGCGCCAGTTGTGCGTCAATCTGTTCGATCTCGAGTTTTGCCTGGTCGCGGGCGAGCGTCCAGTCCTGATGGCGGCGACGGTACTGCGCGACACGTTCGAGGGCTTCGCCAGCGCCATGGGCTGCGGCGGCCAGGCCTTGAGCCCCGGCCATCATGGCGAAGGGCACACCCTCCAGGCGATGACCACCGTCTGCCAAGCCAAAAATGTTGGGCACGACTTTCAGGCCTTGACCGAATGCCTGTGCCGCGTAAGCGCCTGCTTCAGCGATACGCCCCGTCAAGTGCGAAGCGGCAGCCGCCACTTCTTCCGGATTGATAACCTCATTGACCAGCTGACTGTAATAATCGCGCCGACCTTCGATAATAGCTTTACTGGCAAGCAATGCGTCTCGGGTTTTCTGGTCGACCTTCAGGGCCTGGGTTTGCAGATCGACCGCAATGTTGGCGATATCCCAAAGATGATGCTGTTGAAGCTCCTGATAACTGGCCTGCTCGCTGCGTTCGATGAACGACAGTAGTGTTGTGCCGAACTGAATCACTGCGTCTACCGCGCTCATGGCATAGGCGTGCAGAGTACTGAAACGATAAGGTGGGATCTCTGAGCCTTGGCGCTGGGCAATGCCGGGCTCAGCGGCACGTTGGGGGCTGGGGCCGAGCAGGTCGCCGGGTGCTGCGGGGGCAGCGAAGAGTGGAAGATGCAATGGGCGGCCGACAAGGTCGAGGTTGTTTCTGAGGTTATGCAGACGGCTTTCCAGTTTCTCCCAGCGCGCGATCAGTACCGGGTTGAACGGTAAACGCAAATGGGGGGTATCAATGGCATGGACCGAGGGAGGGGACGCATAAGGACGCACACATATTTGCGGTACTACTGCGGAGGAAGCGGATTGGTGTTTTTTGTCTTTGCCAAGTAGTTGTTCAAACGTTCGCAGTCCCTCGTTGGTATCGCCACTGAAATTTTCCAGCGGGACAGTCGTCCAGGGATCGGTTTGTTTGAGGTCCGGACGGGGGCCCATCAGGTCCAGGGCGCGGATGTACCATGATTTCGCTTCCGTCAGGCCCTCTGGGGTTAGCGTTCGGAACGCCGTGTCACCGCGGTTGAGCAGAATATCGACATGGAGCAGGTATAACGCTTTGCGAAAGTGGACCGGATGACTGAGGGCAATTTGATGCGGATCTTGTGGGCCCTGGATGGCGTAGGTGGTTTGACCGGGGGCTGGAATGGTGGAGCTGATCAATGGCACCGCATTCCAGTAGTCGGGGTTCATGTCAGTGACCTTTTTGCGGCCGGGATTGAACAGGTAATGTAGCCAGCGTTCGGCTTCGCTGTATTGGCGCTCAGCCTTGAAGCGGTGCGCTACCAGCCATGGAAGGTACAAGAACAACTCGACAAAGTAGCGACCATAGGCGCCGTAGAAATCCACTGGTTCTGTCGCGCCTCCTTCTTTTAAAGATGGCTCCGGCAAGTGCTGAGAATCCCAGCTCAGCAACGCGTCCATGCTCGATTCGGCGCGCTCGATCAAGTGTTTGGCGAACGTGATGTTCATTCGGATGGGCGCACGCTTCCCGTCCGAACTGTTTCTGTCGTCACTGAATTCAATTGTTGAAACTGCAAAGTCGATGAACTCTGCCGTGCCTGAGGCCGTGTCCTGACGTGAGCTGATTTTGGGTGGGGACAGTGTCTTTTCTGTGGTCGAGTACTTGAATTGAAGTTTCTTTTCCGTGCCGGAAAACCTGTTTCGCACTAATGCAAACTGTGACGTATCCGAGGCTTTTGATTTGTTCAAGTCATAGGGTGTGAGGTTAAGCTCTTGCGTGGTTTTCGAGTCTTTATCTATATGGGCTGACATCGAAACCAGGAGAGACAAACCGGACTTCTCTTGGTCGTGCTCGCCATCAACATAGAGTGCAATGAAAAGTGAATCCGTAGCCCCCGACTTTTCATGAATGGCAATGGTTCGTGTTTTTTCCCTGAGCCGGCTCGAGGTCAGGTCGTGAAGCAAATCGTGCGAACCGTAACCCTGCAGGCAAGTCTGCGGTGTGCTCCAGCTTTCGTCATATTTTTTGTAGCAGAGGTTCAAACGGAACAGCGGGTTGATTCTGTCGTTTTGGCTCTGCGCTGACTTGGTTACAGCCGCCTTGTCCTGGAAGATGCATTCGGCCCAAATCACGTACAGGCGATTGTTGAACACGACCGGGCGAATAGTGTGTTCGATGGCGCTTTCGGAGATCGGCAGGTTGGCGCGTTTCCAGTCCGACCAGGCCTGTGGTTCGGGGGCATCGTATTTAGCGCGGGAAACACCTGAGACCGAAGGGCGGCACGCCATGTCCAGCGAACGCCAGTAGTAGGTGTTGGTGATGGTGGATTTGGCGATGAAGTAATAAGTGCTGTTGGCAAAATCATCCCCGTCGATATAGCCATTGATCGTGGTCAGATTGGCCACTTCTTCAAGCCTTGCCAGATAGGCCTGTACCGCAGTTTGAACCGACTCGGTTGTCAGTTGGTTCTGGTTGATGTCGTTTTCCAGTTGCTGAAAACTGTCGGTTTTTGTCTTGCGAAGGGTCGGGTCAAGATAGGCTGCAGGGAAATAATGCAACCGCTGATTGGTTACCCAAGTCGGATAGTGATGCATGACGGTGCGCCAGGTTTCGACCTGACCGGACGGAATCTGCGCCGTGTGATATCCCGGTTCCATGTTGGTCAGAATGCTGTTGATGTATTGCTGCAGGCTGGCAGTGGCGCAAGCCACCGGGGTGGTGGGCACCTCCTGGGAGACCAGCACGTCGAGCAGCCAGTAGTGATACAGGTCATTGGCCGTCTTGAGGTGCTCTGCGATTTTCAGGGCTTTCAGTGTCTCGTCTTGAGGAACGATCGCTGACAGATAGAGCCCGAGCTGCGCATCACGCAAGCTTTCGTTCAATTGTTTTTCAATGGTTGCAGACATGTTCATTCCTTGAGCATGTAGTGGGATCAGTGACTGGTCGCCATGACCGCTTCACCGACTGTTTTCCAGGCCGTGGCCGGGCTCTGGTTGTTGAGCGCCGTGGCATTGAGCAGGGCGGCTGCGCTAAGCCCTGTGGCTTTGCAGGTTTTGTGGTAACGCATGACCCCATCGATGTCCTTCATTGTTCGGGCCTTCGCAAGATCCAGCCGCGCGGTCAGTACGGTGACCTCAGTCGTCGTCCAGTTCAGTAGCTGGGCCAGGCGGTCATTGATGGCGGGAGTTGTGGAAGCGGAGTCGTTGGCGAATTCCAGGTAGCTCAGAAGGCTTTCTTCTGTCTGCTTGTAGGTCACCCTGCAATGGTTGAAACGATCGAGCAGGTACAGGCTGCTGAGCGTCAGTGTCAGTGCTGTGTTCGGCTTATCCAGCAAGTGCGGGCGGTGCAGGAACACGCGCAAAGCCCTGTTGCTCAATTGCAACCGGACAGCGGCCTCGGCGTGGCGCAAAACCGGACGCAGTATCTTGTGAAGGTTGAGTGAATCTTCTGTTTGCAGAGCAGCGACGAGGATTTGGTGTACAGAGGTTTGCGCCCATACCAACACCCCCTTTGCACAATTCATGGGCAGCAGGGTGGTTTCCTGCAAAAACTTCTCGATCAGATGCTGCTGTCGATCATGGGCCAGTAGTAGAAGGCGTTTGAGTTTCTGCTTGCAGTCGGCTTGGAGCTCCAGGTTTCTACCGGAATTGGCATCCAGCGTTAACACATCGACTACGTTGTCCAGCTCTGCGGCCAGCTTCTGTGGAACATCGTCATTGATTGCTGATGCGAAATCTTTCACCAAACCTGTTGTATCGAGCAGGGTTCGAGCCAGCTTCGTGCGCCAGCTAATTTTTTCCGGCAATGACAATGCTGCCAACTCTTGTGGTGTTACTGCGCACTGGAGCGTTTCGGCGCGCAGTTTGGTGAGGTGCTGCTGCAAATCTCCCGAGGCATGATCGTTGCCGCTCGTCGGTTCAAGAAGTTGTTGCAGTTTGGGGATGTCGTAGACCGATTCCTTGATCCAGCGGGTAATCCAGTCCATTTGCATCAGCACATCGAGCAGGTTGAATGCATCAAGTCCCTGGGGTTGCTCTTCTGTCAGGGTGACAATCGGGTAGGTAGTCGTTATGTCGCTGTTATCGCGCCGTGTTGTGATCAGCAGTGCAAGCTGAGATTTTCGGCGCAGGAGTTCATCAAGGGTGCCACCCTTGAATTGGATGACAGCCTCTTCCAGAGACGTTTCTTCATTTGCGCTGACGGTCGGGATCTGGCTGATGCTGATAAAGGGGAGATCCCCGGCTTGAGTCGGGGTCATCAGGACGCGGAACTCATTGATTATGTCTTTGTTGGCGAATCGTGACGTGTTCATCCGCAGGGTTGACCCGCTAAGCAGGTCAGGATTTTGCGCATCACGTTGTGCTGTCAGTCGAAAGCGTACGGTCAGCTCGGCATTTTCAACGTCCTTGCTGGCTTTTATTCGAAGGCGGCGCATACCTGAGTCGCCACTCGCCAGGCAACTTAAAACGGATTCCCCGCCCAGCAAACTTGCCAGCGTGGAACTTTCGGCAACCGAAAGGCCGAACATTCGGGCAATGCGTGCCTGGCGGTAAATCGACGATAACGTGCGCAAGTCACATTTGAGCGAACCAAGGAATTTCTCCGTGTTTTTGACGACCAGCAAGAGCGAGTCCTCGGTCAAAGGCAGGCCAAGGCAGGCGCTCAAGTGCTGGAGAATGGTGTGCGAGACAGGGTCCGAGTTATCCGCCTTGAAGGTGCGACCATCGAGTTTCAATGGTGTATCGAACAGCCGGGCCTGGTTGAATAGCTGATCAAACAGGGCGGTGTGATCGCCGCAGGCATAGGGTGATATCTGGTGCAGCAGCGCCCCGAACTCCTCGGCCGTGAGGCAGTACCGGCGGTTCAGAAAGTGATAGACCCCGAGGGCACGCATGACATGGCGATCGAGTTGCATCGATGTATTGAGCGGCCGTTGCGATTCAAAAGCGCTGCAGATCAGCGTGTCCAGTTCGGTGAACGGGATATCGAGCCAGCGTTGAAGGCGGATCATTCGATGCAAGCGTTCGAGTCGTTCCGCGGTCGCGTTAATGATTTCCCCGGGCCTTTCGCCTCTGTCCAGAAACATGATGCTGGCGTTGTCTGCGACAGAACCGTTTACGTAACGGGCTCCATAGGGCTGGGAATAAGGCGCCGGCAATGAGTAGTGAGGCGATGTGCGTGGTGCATATTTGCCTTGCGCCAGCAGTGCCTCCATTTGTTCGGCTTTAAGTTCGGTTCGCTCCAGAAAGATGTTTATTTTCTTCAGGTCGGAAGTAGACGCGGTGCCGTAGGTGTCTTTCCAGTAGTTCTTTTCCTCGGCGGTGAGATTAGCGTTCGCCGTATCTGTCAGCAGTGCCTGCCGTTTGGGGCCAAGCCCGGACATCAGCATTTGAGCTTCAACAGAGGAGGCGCTCAGCACACTGCCATAGAGCGTATTGACGCTCTGGGTGACAGGAAGATTGTCGCTGACGAGGTAGTTCAGCTCTCCCAGCGCTGTTTTTTTTGCGCCAAGGCCCAACAGGCACTGATGGTGGAAAAACTCATACGGAAGGGCGAAGGGGTAGCGCGTTTGCGCCAGCACTTCATAGGTCGATTTGCCTTTGTCGTCGGTGGACTCCAGCCCTGCTTGAATACTTTTGTCCAGAATGTCGTTGACAATCTTGAGCAACGGTTGCGCAGTGAAAGTGCTTTGCTGATCAATCGAGATCTTTGCCAGATCGGGACGCCGTTTGCCCAACAGGATTCGGTTGTCTTTTTCAGGCGCCGATACCGAGGTGCTGGACTCCAGTTGCAGGGCAAACAGGTACAGCGCTCTGAGGTAGGCGACCGGTGAGTCGATGGCGGCGATCGAGTCGACCTTGCAGGCATCGTCCCAATTCTCCTTGAACAGATTGGTGTAAGTGGGGCCTTGATTCTCGATAGCGCGAATGCCTGGAGGGTGCCACTGGTGCTGTACGTTTCCGTCTGAAGTTTGCTGCTCCCGATACAGGTGGCTGATCTGGGCGGCGAGGCATTTGACGTTGTCGTAGAACGCTCCGGTGTCAATGCCGGACGCGTGATCTTTGAGCGCGTTGTCGTTTTGGATTGCGCAATTAAAGCGGTCCTTGAATTCGGCTTCGGTGAGCCGGGTGATATCGAACACCGAGGTGAGCTTAAGGGTGTCTTTATAAAACTTTTCAAGCTCTGCCGTTTTCTGTACGGGGCTGGAGGCCTCGATCAGTGTCTTGAGTAATTGATTGTCGTCCATGTCGATGAGTCCCCTTTGGTGGAGCTGACGACACTACGACGTGGCATGGGGGGAGCGCTGTCAGCCACTCCATGGAGCGGAGGCCAGAATTTTCGCCGCTTGGCTGGGGAAGGGGGGAGGGGAAGCTGTAGGATTTTGAAACGCTGCATGGCCGGACGTCCCCGAGATCCCCGCCAGTACCGGCACTGACGGGGAGGGGCACAGGCGTTACACCCGGAAGTGGCTCACCATCATCTGCAACTGATTCCCCAGCCGCGCCAGTTCAACACTGGAGGCAGCGGTTTCGTCGCTGGCGGCGGCGGTCTGTTCGGACACGTCGCGTACGTTGATGATGCTGCGGCTGATCTCTTCGGCCACGGCGCTTTGTTGCTCGGCGGCGGCCGCGATCTGCTGATTCATCGACTGGATGTTCGACACGGTGCGGGTGATGTTTTCCAGTGACACGCCGGCCTTGCGGGTCAGCGCCACACTGCTGTCGGTCAGGGCGCGGCTGTTGTTCATCACGGCCGACACTTGTTGGGTACCGTTCTGCAGACCCGCTACCAGGCCTTCGATTTCCTCGGTGGATTTCTGCGTGCGCTGGGCCAGGCCGCGAACTTCGTCCGCCACCACAGCAAAACCACGACCGGCTTCACCGGCACGGGCCGCTTCGATGGCGGCGTTGAGTGCCAGCAAGTTCGTCTGCTCGGCCACGGCTTTGATCACGTCCATGACGCTGCCGATCTTGTCGCTTTCCTGCTGCAGCACGTTCATGGCTTCGGTGGAGCGCGCTACTTCGCTGGCCAGGCGCTCGATCTGGGCGATGGCTTCGTTGACCACTTTATCGCCTTCGCGCGCTTCGCCATCAGCGGCGGCTGCGGCTTGGGACGCTTCTTCAGCGTTGCGCGCGACTTCCTGCACCGTGGCAGTCATCTCGTGCATGGCGGTGGCCACTTGATCGGTCTCGATCTTCTGGCTGTTGACCCCGGCGCTGGTCTGCTCGGTCACGGCCGACAGTTCTTCGGCGGCGCTGGCGATCTGGGTGACGCCATCGCGGATACCACTGATCAAATCGCGCAGGGTCACGCCCATGCGCGCGATGCCTTGCTGCAACACGCCGAGTTCGTCGCGGCGAGTCACTTTGACGTCCTGGGACAGATCGCCGCTGGCGATGCGCTCGACCACGGCCAGGGTATCGCGCAACGGGCCGGTGATCTGACGGGTGATGATCACGGCGGCAATGATGCCCACCAGCAATGCCAGCAAGGTGCTGATCAGTTGCAGCGTGCGGGCTTGGGCGCTTTCGACGTCACGACGTTCAAGTTGGATCTGATACAGGTGATCGCTCAGCGTCACGATGGTGGCGCCCTGTTCGGTCATTTCCTTGCGCGCCTGCACCGCATCGGTGTTGGCGGTTTTATACGCTTGCAAGGCGCTGCGGTAGTTACCCAGCGCGGTTTCCAGCTGACGCAGAGCATCTTGCTGGGTCTCGGCGAAGTGGACATTGAGCTGTTTCAGGCTGGCGATGGCCGTGTCCAGTTGCGCGACGGCTTTTTGCTCGGTCTCGACGTTGGTGCTGGCGGTGTAGCCACGCACTTCGTAGCGCGCCAGGATGAACGCTTCCTTGGCCGCAGTGATGGCCTGGAACTGTTCGAAGCGTTGATCGCTCAGGGGCATTTGCTGCACGCGGGTGCTGATCGATTCGATCAGCTTGCTGGCGGTTTCAGCATTGGCGCCCATGGCGTCGCGGGCGCTGTTACCGGTGCGGTAGGCGCTACGCATTTTGTTCAGGGAGATCTGGTAAGCGCTGATGGTCGCGCTCTGCTCTTTGAGGAGTTTGACGTTTTCCGGGCTCTTGAAACTCGACAGCAATGCTTGTTGCTGAGCGATGAAGCCGTCGAGGGTGGTCTGCACATTTTGTGCGGCAGTTTCATCGCCGTTGGTCAGCATGTATTGCAGGCGAACCACACGCAGTTTGGTCAGGCCGGCGTTGAGCTGAGTGATGTCGCTCATCCAGTTGCTGCGGTCAATCAACCCGCCCAGGCTCGTCCAGCCGGTCAGGGCGAGGACGCAAGTCAGTGCCAGAACCAGGCCGAATCCCAGGCCCAGTTTCAGGTTCACGCTGATATTACCGAACCAGCTATTCATCAATATTCCTCCAGGAACGTTGTGCTTCTTGATCGTCGGTTGGCTGGAAGATTGTTGTTTTAAGAGCCAGCAAGGGGGTTAGCAGGTTTATATCGGCAGCAATCGCGAGAGCTGAAAGGATTTTGTTGGATGGATTCTGTAACAAGATTTTTGGGCGGGTCTTAAGCTTTTTTTCACATGAGTTTCACCGGCTGCCGACGCGTGCGTCTTTATCCTCGCGGTAACGAATGACAGTGGTGCATGCCGGCGAGGCGGCTTGATGTGGAATTGAGACTGAGTCTGTTCGGGATAAAACGCTCGATCGATCTGAGCCCTTTGGCCCGTTATCGAAACGCCGCGGTGGTGCTGGCATCTGCCTTGTTGGTGATTCCGCTGACGGTTTGGCTGTTGCGGCCCGCTGCCGTGCCGGACCTGGCCCATGGCAATGTGGCGGGTGCCCGCGCGTTGGCGACTGGTTGGGCCAAGGGCGACATGATCGTGCTGGTGCGCCACGTCGAGCGCTGCGATCACTCCACCGCAGCCTGTCTGATTGGCAACGATGGCATTACGGATCGCTCGCGCAGCGTGGCGGTGAGTGTCGGTGCCCAGTTCGAACGTCTGGGCCTGGACAAGGCCGATATCTACAACAGTCCGATGATGCGTACGGCGCAAACCGCCGGTTACATGTTCAACAAGGTTGGCGTCGGTGAGGACTGGTTGATCCGCTGCAGGGGCAGCATGTTACGCGATGCCTTGGCGCACAAAGTGGCCGGGCGCAACCTGATTCTGGTGACCCATAGCGAATGCATGGCGCAACTCGAAAAAGACCTCAAGTTACCGACCGCGACCCTTGGTTACGGCGCTTCTCTGTTTATCTCCGCCAAAAAGTCTCAGCCACCGCGCATGCTTGGTTTCATCGAGGCGTCCGACTGGCGTTCGGTCACCACCGAATGAGCTTCACCATCATCCCTCTGGATCAGGACGTACGATGCTGACTTCTTCCCGTTCCCGCTTTTACTGGGCGAACTTCGGTATCCCGCTGGTTTGCGCGGTCGTGGTGTTCCTGCTGTTTGACCTGACCAAACTCGATATCGCCTTCAGCGATCTTTTTTATGATCCGGCCACGCGGGTATTTCCGTTGGAGCATGTCCATCTGTTCGAGAAGATCACCCATAAATGGGCGCGGATCATTCCGAACTGGACCGGTGAGATCGCGATGATCGGCGCTTTGCTGTCGTTTCTCTGGCCGCGGCTGAAAGCTGAAAAACATTCGAAGATCATCACGTTCCTGGAAAAAATCAAAGTCGCGCCGGTACTTCGGTTCGCCAGTAAACACCGTCGGGACTTCCTCTATGTGGTGTTCGCGTTTTCCATCAGCACTGGCGTTATCCACTACCTCAAAGGCCACACCAGTGTGTATTGCCCGGTCGAAACGACTCAGTACGCCGGGATAATCGAACACAAGGAGTGGTACCAGAATTTCGATCTGCTGAAGGTCGCTGGCGACGGTCGCTGCTGGCCGGGTGGACATGCGTCGGGCGGCTTCACCATGCTCGCGCTGTACTTCGTGGCGCGCCGCTATCGCTGGCGATATTCCAAAGCGCTGATGCACGGCTCGCTGCTGCTCGGTTTCGTCTACGGCACGACGCGGGTTCTACAGGGTTGGCACTACATGTCCCACACCTTCTGGGCCGGAATCTTTGTATGGATGGCATGTTTGCTGACGGCGTTGATGTTCTATGGGCGGGCGCGGCTGGAGCTGCCTGTACTGCAGAAGGTTGCGTCACCTGTTGTTGAGCCGTTTACAGGGTTACAAAGTAGTAAGCCTGACGCCCCACCTTCATGGTCTTGAGCGCCTTCTAGGGTGCGGCGGGTTCATGTGACCCGGCGCCGGTCATTTGAGATCATCGCTAAAAACGGCAGGCAAAAAAAAGCCCGCGGGAGGCGGGCAAACTGTAGTTTCTTGAATGAGCGAGGGGAATGTACAGGTTGGAGAGAGGTGGTGGGGTGAAGAAAAATTCATGTTGATGGAAGGCTTCTCCATTTTTCTTTTCTACGCCGAAACCTGTGCCTGTGACCGTCGCATGCATCGATCCATGACAAAACTTCCCTTCGATCAACGAGCGTGATCACTCAGTGAAAGACGGGCGGTTTGTCTACGGTCACCGACCCGTTCGGATCGAGATTATCCCGCGCTCGGTTGACCAAAAGTTCGGTCAACACCGCCAACTGATGAAGAGCCAGCGCCACATTGTGCTGCGAACCTTCGAGTCGATTGGCAAAGTCCAAAGTCATGACGTTGAGGGAGGCCAGGGTTTCGCTGGCATGAGCGAGCAGGGTGTTCGTATCGACGTCGGGACGGACGCTGAAGATGTTCCTGTTCGGGTTGCGCCGGCGGGCGCTGACAGCGCGTTCGGTGGCTTGGGGAAGTTGGGTAGGGTCGCAGGTTTCAGGCTCGGAAGTGGCCGGATTTTTAACTAATTTCAGGGTGATCTTTTTCATAAGGGCGTTCCATGAGGTTAGGGATCCTTACGCTGTTTCGGCTTGTCATAACCGTCCGCAGGGTTTGTAGCGAAGCGTGAAGACTATCTTCCGGAAACCTTGTTCGCCAGTTCATGGAAGTCGCCACAGGTTGCGGGAAATTTCCCAGGATGACGTGGCTCCAATCTGTCAGAGAAACTCTTTTCGTTACATTCAGCCTGCATAACCCGGAGCGACCATCACCCTTTGAGGCTTAATCATCACTGATGATGAATAAGGCTCCACACAAGAGAGCCTGTGGGCTGTCGCCGTGCCTTAACTCTGATTCATCCGGTAGGCTGTCGCGCTCCAGTACCGGTTGCCATTGCTTATATGGCGCGTCCAACCGGCAGCTTCCAATCGCTTGGCGATCATTCGATTCATGAATCCATGACCGAGCAGCAGAACTGGCCCTTCGTTGGCAAGAGATTGAAGTTGTTGAGCTGCCGCATTGGCCCGCACTCTAGCCTTGCGGGCAGACTCGACCGTCCCGGAGAAACCGCACAACCACAGGATTCGAAGAATAAATGCCCACGTAAAAGGTGAAAGCCGCGGCCGTGGCCATCGCCCATAGGGCAACTGCGCCTCGCAGAAGATCTCATCTACAAGGCTGGGTTGAAGGCCCAGCGCCCGAACGGATGTCAACGCCCGAGGTGCTGTACTCGACACGATCACTCTGGCGGTAGCGGCCACCTCCACACTAGCCTCAGGGGCGAGTTGGTTGATGATTTCGGAGAGGTCGTATTGTTCGATCCAGTGTTTCATATCGAGTGATGAAATCTTGTCGATCACAGCCAGATTCGGCTGGCCATGACGCATTAAGATGATTTCCCTTTCCATTGTAATCACATCCTTGTCTGCGGCCCCGTGAGTACAGAGGATGCACTCTTGCGGGTATTTAGAGGGGGATGATCATGCCAGAATAAATGCCCTGAAACATTGATCAGCATCCAGATTTAAAATCCAAAAAAAGGCACCTGCGATATGCTCGTCAGGTGCCTTTTTGTGTTGGGGTAGCGGCAACGATTTCCTATGTAGGGTTCGTTACGACGCCGAAACCTGCATCTGTAACCTTCGCCCAACCACATCCAGCAAATCGCAGCCATCGCGCAACGAAGTCACCAACACCCGCGCCAGCTCACTGTAAACGCCTTCGCTCACCGCGAAACTTTCCAGCAATTGAGTCGCGGTGCGGATGCGGTAGGCCGCAGTCTCATGCAACACGTCCAGCGGCGCTTCCGTGTCGATCAGCAGCGACGCGATGGTGCAGTCGATGCCGGTGACCGGCATGTATCGATCCATGACAAAACCTCCATTCGATCAACGAGCGTGATCACTCAGTGGCAGACGGGCGTGACCGCCGGCATGGGCGAATCGAGGTTATCCAGCGCTCGATTGATCAACATCTCGGCCAGCACGGCCAATTGCTGAATCGCCAATGCCACGTTGCGATGCGAGCCTTCGAGCTGGTCGGCCAGGTCGGTAGTCATGACATTCATGGAGGCCAGAGTTTCACTGGCGTGACCGAGCAGGGTGGGTGTATCGACGTCGGGGAGGATGGTGAAAATATGGCTCACGGGATCGGGCTGTTTCGGGTCGCGCAAGCGGGCGCTGACGGCGCGTTGGGTGGCTTTGGAGAGTTGGGTCAGGTCGAGGGTTTCGGGTTCTGAAGGGGTATCGGTTTCTGGAGGATTGGGGGTGATCTTCTTCATGGTGGAGCTCCTGTGTTATTTGGAGGAGCTGCCAACACCCTGCTGTCAAACAGTATTGGGTGGCAGCTGTACGCGGGTTGACAGACCGGAAACGCAGGAACCCGGTGCATCCGAAGATGCCCCACGCACAGCCGCCATGAAAAAGCTGCATGCGCGCAAGCATGCCGTTTTATCAGGAAGAGTGGAAGTTTCCGGTTTTCAGCCTGTCAAAGCCGATCGCTGATTTGCAGCGACACCTGAAGGCTATCCTTGATGAGCAGCGCCCGCTAGTTCATGGAAGTCGATGCGTTTTGCGGGAAATTTCCTAGGACGGTGAGTACGAGTCTGTCAGGCAACACCTAGGTTGATTGGCAGGCGTCGCATCACATGCAATAAGCCCGACCTTGCTGGTGTCCTGAACTTCGCCGGTACTGCGGTCGTTGTAGTACGCACAGCCAGAGATGATGGACTGGGTAAGCGCGACAATCAGTGCTTTCAGGCTCATTACGACATCCTCGCAGGTAGAAGGGCAACATGGATCCTATAGCGCTGAACCCAGAGCGGGGTGCCGCCCAGAATTTTTTCGGGAAGGAGATTCTGGATTCGTCGTGGTGTTCGACGGTGGTGACGCTGGGCCCCGGATACAGCAAAGCCCGCCTAGGCGGGCTTTGCTGGCTTCGATTGGGCCGGGGGATTTGAACCCCCATCCATGCTTGACGGAACGGGCCTTTCAGCGCTCAAGCTGCCATTTTGTTGTCATTTTGCGCTGTCCTCATCCCACAGGCGAGGAGTAAAGCCTTTTTTCATCAATATGAAGTTATTGAGGATCAGATACGCATCTGCTACTCCTGGTACTCGCCACCTGAACTGACCGCTATCAACTGTCGTTTGTGGGTCACCCAACGCCTTAGTCAGCATTTCTTCAAGAAATTTATCCCCTAATTCTTTTTGCCAGTCCAGAGTGAAACCGATTGAAGTTATAGTTTCTGTTTTTGAGTTATAACTGTACCGGATCTCGTTAAATACGGAGTTATTAACTTTAATTATTAGCCGTGGTTGTGATGCAATGTCATTGGAGACTGTGATGTCGTCTTTTTTATAGAGGGAATAAACCTTAGATATTCCCTCTCCTAAGCGCGCAATATCTAATGTGGCGGGGTAAGGATCGTTTTTTGTAAATAGGCTAGAATTCTCAATTTGAGCAAGTTTTTGTCTGGTTTTTTCTAGTTCTTCTTTGGTGATCTTCAACTGATTTACGGTGTCAGCTTGAGATTCAATTTTTTCAGTCAGCTTTTTTACGTTTTGTTCGGATTCAAAAACTTTTATTGGCGTAATATATTGATCGTGGAACACATGAACGGCTGTAGCTGTTGTGGTGATTGCCGCCACAAGGATGCCGCCGACCCATGCGAGGGTACTTTTATCAATTGTGTCTGCCATTGCTACAGTTTTCCTTGGCTGTTTTAAGCGTGCGGTTTTCGTCTGTTTCTTTATCAAAGGCGGCTTCAGCTTTTTCTCCCGCGTTTTTGTCCGCAGTTGGCATCCACCGTCCGTAAACGCGGGCTATCATCGTCCAGTCAGTATGCCCCATCTGCTTAGCAACCCACATCGGATGCTCACCGGCGGATAGCATCATCGACGCATAGGTATGCCTGGTCTGATAGGGGCGCCTGTACCGAACGCCCGCTTTCTTCATGGCCGGCACCCACATAGTTTTCCGGATCGGTCCGTCGCCGGCCCAGCGCTCGAGCGTTCTCGGATTCTGGAAGACCTCGGCGTCTGCTAGGAATGTGTGCGACTTCTGGGCTTTCAGCGCCTCCATCGCAGGACGGAGCAGTTTGACGCTACGTCGCCCTGCAGCAGTCTTCGTTATCTCCGCTGTTCCCTTGCTGGCTTGGGTCATAGCTCGGCTAACCATTACCTCTTCTCGCAGCCAGTCAACGTCGCCCCAATCAAGCGCGACCAGTTCGCTGGTGCGCAGGCCAGTCCACAAAGCGAACTGCATCATGTTGCGAGCCTGGCCGGTGAGCGCGCCGAGAACAGCCTGCTGCTCCTCTGGGCTGAATGGATCGACATCGTCTTCCTTCGGCGGCGCCTCTTTCCTCGAGTAGGTCCAACCTGACAGCGGATTCACCTCAATCAACTCTTCTTCGTGGAAAAAAGGGGCCAGACCACGATTAATTCAGTCCCGGCATAGTCATCCAATCGTGTCCTACTCCTGAACACTCTACGGCGGTTCCCATCACACCTCACTCACCTCCACCATGCGATTGAAGTGATGCTGCCAAAGCCTAATCCCCAACCTTCCCGTCCGATCCAGCGACGAACCCACCGTTAGATCGCTAATCAGCGTCGGCTGCATCCCGCATCAAACAGCGCAAACTCAGCCGCCAGGCAGCAGGTCTCCGTCTGACAGCTGCACACCACTTCAGGCTATTTTAAATAATCGATGGTTTCCGGGGAAGGCGCATAAACGTGCTTGATGAGGATACGGTCGGCCTGGATGAGGTTGTCGTCGTCCGGGGCAGGGTGCCGATCCATCGTTAAGCCATTGGGGCGAAACCTGGCTGCACGTCGATGATCAGGAGGGCTTGGCGCATGGCATCTCCGAGGGTGGTCGCGGCGACAGTTGCATCTTTGGCTGCGAGCGATTTGTGCCAGTCTGGTTGGCCCTCTTCGCAGGCAAGCCTCGCTCCTACAGGGGATGCGGGGTAGCCGACCATTTCCCAAACCCCAGATGCAACAAAGCCCGCACTTGGCGGGCTTTGTCGTTTTCGGATTGGTGGAGCCGGGGGGATTTGAACCCCCGTCCGCCAGTACTCCGCTGTCGGTACTACATGCGTAGCCGTGTCTATTAAGTTAACCCTCAGCGACCCGACGGGCAGGGTGCTTTGGGCGAGTTGTGTAAGTTTTAGCCGCTTCGTCCACAACGTACTGCACGGCGATTCTGTTCTATATGACAATCACTTTGGGTTTACAGACATCCCCTGATGATTGCTGGACCCGAAGGTACCAGGAGGGAAGGGCTAAGGCTGCTTACGCAGCGAGAGCGTATTCCCCGTAGGTTTCGTCATTGGCAACTATAGAAAGTTGCAACAGTGGATTTACGAGTTCTGTTACCAACTCGGCATGCACCTAAAGTTTCGCAACCGGCGTCGAATCCTAAACGGCCCCGAGCCTGTTGCTCTGTGAATCAAAGTGAGCAACAAGCACGCGCAGTGTACGCCAATACGGCTCAGAAGGCCAACCCGAAGGTCGTCCATCGCAGGTTATGGGTTGGCTTGGTTAGCGAGTGACAGTCCCTGTGTGGCCTCGGTGACGCATTTTTTGTCGTCCCCAGAGGCTTGTGAGGCTTCGGCGCTGGATAGCAGCCTTTTGATCTCCATTGCGGTGTTTGTGGAGGTCGCCGGCAGTGAAGTCACTTTGTTTTTGAGCTCTTGCAGCTTGCTTGTACACAGATTGTTGTCTGCAGCAAATATGGGAGAGGCCAACATAGCAGCAGAAATGAAAAGACCAGCGAGTGCGGTACGTTTCATGGATATCTCCTTGAACTGATGGTCTCGGTGCTGCCGTATGAGCGGGCGGCTCGGCCGAGGCCGGAAAATGAGCCACGATTGATGGGGCCTACTTAAAAGACTACGGCGCGGCGCAGTAATTCGGTTTTGGCAGAATGGCTATGAAAAACTGTTTGATAGAAGCAAAGGAGCACAATTGCTTCTTTTCACTGGTGGCCGCTTGCAAGGTCTCGCGCCTATGGACTTCGCGCCTCCCACGGATTTGCGCAGGGTGTCGAGTTTTTTCACCGCGACGCGGGCGGTGCACGCATGACCAAACTCCAGATGCAACAAAACCCGCATTTGGCGGGTTTTGGTTTGCTTCATATTGGGTGCCACCAGGGGCTACAAGCCCAACCCGAAGGTTGGCCTTGTGCTGGATTACTTCCCACCTTTGTTCGCGTTCTTGATTTGCTGGATAGTTTGTTCGGTCTCGGCGATGCAGTCATCAGTCCCTTCCTTGGTGCCTTTTGCCTGATCGGCTTTGGCTTTCGTGACGCTTTCCATTACCTGATCAGTCATCTCTGGAGGAGTCTGTGTCTTGGCATTTTCGATGGTTTTCAAGTTGACCGCACAGAGGTCTTCGGCGGCAAACGAGGTGGACGCCATCAGCGAGACAGTAACGAACAGACCTAACAGTACAGAACGTTTCATGAGTATCTCCTTGAACTGAGGGTCCAGGCATCGCTGGCCATCAGGACGGGCTGCCGAGTTTGGGTAAAGCCCGGTAACGTCCGGGCTTATTCTGTGGACTATGGCAGCGCATCAGGGTTCTATTTTTCTTGCATAACCCTCGCCTGCGTTACCCGATCCACCAAATAGACTAGCCCGTGGTAATCAATTCCACCGTGCTGCGTCAGACCGATCTCACAGGTGCGGCTGGTGGAAATCCCCTCACTGCATTGCTGTACCGCGTCCTTGAGCGTGCGTAACGAGTGGGCATTCAATTGCGGGGTGGTAAAGCCCTTGTCACCGGCAAAACCGCAGCAGTGAATGCCTTCCGGAATGACCACGTTTTTACTGCATTTGCGCGCAAGATCAATCAACGCCTGGCTCTCGCCTAAATGCTGAGTACTACACGTGACGTGTACCGCGATCGGTGCTTCCTGGGGGGTGAAATCGAGACGATCCATCAAGTGAGTGCGGATGAAACGCACCGGGTCATACAGGTCCAGCCGCACATCGCCCAAGTCCTGAACCAGCCGCAAGGTGCAGGGGCTGGTGTCGCAATAGATCGGGTCGAGCCCGCCGCGGCTGGCGTGCAGCAGTGCGCCGATCAGTTCCTGGCGCTTGTGTTCGGCCTGTTCGGCGTAGCCTTTGGAGGCGAATGGCTGGCCGCAGCAGAGGTTGTCCTGATTGTCCGGGAAGACCACCTGATAACCGGCCTTTTCCAACAGACCACGGGTTTTTTCGTACAGAGACATTTGTTCTTTATCACCCGCTGCCGGGCCCATGACCCGCGACACGCAGGCCGCCAGGTACACCACCCGAGGCCGCTCGTCCGACACCGTCGGGCTGAAGCGAATAGCCCTTTCCGGCTGCGGCATGGCGTTGGTCCATTGCGGAACCTGGCCCTTGGACAGCCGCGTCAGCGATGCCGAAAGCTTCGCCAGGCGTGGCGCTCCCAACTGCATCCGCGCACCGTTGGCCACATGCAGGGTGAAGCGCGCACCTTGCAACGCAGTGGCGAAATTTCTTTCAATCCAGTTGGCAGTTTTCGTATGCGTTGCCTTACGGCCTCGGAGCTTTTTCACCAGCTCGCCGGTATTGATTCCTACAGGGCAACGTTGTGCACACAGGCCTGTGGCGGCGCACGTATCGATGCCTTGGTATTCGTAGGCTTGTTCCAGTTCGGCGGTGTCTGTGCCGGCGCGTTTCTTCGCTTGAATGTCACGCCAGATCACGATGCGCTGGCGTGGGCTGAGCGTCAGGCCTTTCGACGGGCAGACCGGTTCACAGAAACCGCATTCGATGCACTTATCCACAAACTCATCGGCGGCCGGCAACGGCTTCAGGTGCTTGAGGTGGATCTGTGGATCCTCGCTGAGCACCACGTCCGGGTTGAGAATGCCGTTAGGGTCGAGCAGGCGTTTAAGCTGCCACATCAACTGGTAGGCATCGCTGCCCCACTCCAGTTCGACAAAGGGCGCCATGTTGCGACCGGTGCCGTGTTCGGCCTTCAGCGAGCCGCCGAATTCAACGGCCACCAATTGCGCGACATCGTCCATGAACGCCTGGTAGCGTGCGACTTCTTCGGCGCTGTTGAACCCTTGGGTGAAGACAAAGTGCAGATTGCCTTCCAGGGCGTGTCCGAAAAGGATCGCTTCGTCGTAGTGATGTTTGTCGAACAGCTCGATCAAACGGTTCACGCCAATGGCCAGTTGTTCCACCGGGAAGGTGACGTCTTCGATGATCACCGTGGTGCCGGTTTTGCGCACCGCGCCGACGGCGGGGAATGTGTCCTTGCGGATCGCCCAGAGCCGGGCGTTTTCCACCGGGTCTTCGGTGAAGTCGACTTGCTTCTCCACCGGGAAGCCCGTCAGCGATGTCATGATTTGCGTCAGTTGCTCCTGTAGCAAAGTGGACGATGCGGCGCGGGATTCGATCAGCAAGGCGCAGGCATTGTTCGACAGATGCTGTACGAAAGCAGGCATGCCGGGTTTGTCCTGCACCGAGCGCAGGCTGCGGCGATCCAGCAATTCCACGGCCGACACCGGTTGGCTTTTCAGCACGGTGACGGCGTTGCAGCAGGTTTCCACGTCCGCAAACACGATCAGCGCCGAGGCCTTGTTCGGGTGGTCGATCACTGTGTCGTAAGTCACCGCGCTGATGAAACCGAGGGTGCCTTCGGAGCCCACCAGCAAGTGGCTCAAGATATCCACAGGCTCGTCGAAATCCACCAGGGCATTGAGTGACAGGCCGGTGGTATTTTTCAGACGGTATTTGTGGCGAATTTTTGCTGCCAGTTCGGCATTGGCGCGGGTCTCGCGACCCAGGCTCGCCAGATGTTCGAGCAGCGACGCGTGGCTCTCACGAAACGCTGCAACACTCGCCGCATCTTCGGTATCAAGACGGCTGCCATCGGCCAACACCAGACGAATGCCCGCCAACGTGTGATAAGTGTTTTGCGCCGTGCCGCAGCACATGCCGCTGGCATTGTTGGCGACGATGCCGCCGATCTTGCAGGCATTGATCGAGGCCGGGTCCGGGCCGATCTTGCGTCCGAACGGTGCCAGCCACGCGTTGGCTTGCGCGCCGATAACGCCCGGTTGCAGACGAATTTGTGTGCCTTGACCGCGAATCTCGCGGCCGTTCCAGTTATCCCCCAGGACGATCAACACCGAGTCGCTGATGGCCTGGCCGGAAAGGCTGGTGCCGGCGGCGCGGAAGGTTACCGGGACTTTATCCCGTTGCGCCAATGTGAGCAGCGCCACCACTTCGTCTTCGGACTCGACGCGGATCACCAGTTTCGGAATCAGTCGGTAAAAACTGGCATCGGTACCGAAGGCCAGCGTCGAAAGCGGATCGTCGAAACGTCGCGCTTGAGGAATCAGTTGCTGCGCATCTCGCAGGAAAGCCGCCGGTAGACTCATTGGTCCTCCAGGATCAGAACCACCAGGTCTTTCGGGCCGTGGGCACCGTAAGCCAACACTTGTTCAATATCGGCAGTCTTCGACGGGCCGGACACCAGCAAGGCGTTGGTCGGCATGCCTTGGGCCCATTCGAATTCCTGCTGCACCTGATAGAAGTTGTCGCGGATTTCACTGCCCTTGAGCAGCGCGAAATGCACCGGCGGCACCAGACTCATCAGGCGCGGTTCTTCCCGCGTCGGCCAGAGAATCAGGCTACCTGTCGCGGCGATTGCGCCGAGGGTGGTGGTCAGGCTGGCCGGGGTGTCGTTGAACAACTCGGCTTTCCATTCCTCGACCGGACGGTCGTAGGCTTTGAGCGTGGGCAGGCCAGGATTTTTCGTCCAATGCTGAGTGATGCGTTGACCGTGAGGTGTCGTCGGCGCAATCAACAGACTCGGCAACTGGCGATCCTGCAGCAGTTGCGCCAGTAATTCGGGCCAGCCTTCGCCTGACGTCAGATGAATTTCGGTGTGCACCGCTTCCATCAGTTTGCGCAGTTGCGGGATGCGTTGCTCTGGCGTGTAGGTGTAGGGCTCGGTCACCAATTCGACATCGAAGTTGTCAGGCACCGGCGTGGTCCCCGTCAGACTGTTGCGCAATTTGGCGAGGATATTTTGCTTGGCGCTCATCAGCGGTCTCCCTGTTTGGCCAAATGCTCGCGGGCCATGTCATGCAGTGATCGGGAAGCGGGTTTCGGTGCGCTGTGGTTCTGGGTCCACGGGCCGACGTTGTTCGGCGTCAGCGCGCGCAGGCGGGTGGCGAGAAAGCCGAAAAAGCGATAGAGCGTTGGCGAGCTGTTGAGCTTCGCCCAGGCGTTCCAGATAAACCGTTCTTTGCGCGAGTACTTGCTGCCTTGGCCGCGCATGACTTGATGCGGGCTGTCCGGGGCTTTGACGTTCTCTTCCCGTAGGCGACGCAGCAATGCGGGGATCGGAATTTTTACCGGGCAGACTTCACCGCAGGCACCGCATAACGACGAGGCACTCGGGTGATCGGGGACTTTCGCCAGGCCGACCATGTGCGGGGTGATGATTTTTCCGATAGGCCCTGGGTAAACCTCCCCATAGGCATGGCCGCCGATTCGGGTATAGACCGGGCAATGATTCATACAGGCGCCGCAGCGAATGCAGTTCAGGGTCTGGCGCAATTCGCTGTCGGCAAACGCCTGGCTGCGACCGTTGTCGAGTAGTACCAGATGCACTTGCTGCGGGCCGTCGAGTTCATGTTCTTTGCGCGGCCCGGAGATCATGTTGACGTAGGTGGTGATCGGCTGGCCGAGAGCCGAGCGGGTCAGCAGCGACAACAGCGGTACGACGTCGCGCAGGTTTTCGACGACTTTCTCGATGCCCGTGACGGCTATGTGTACGGGTGGCACGGTGGTCGACATGCGCCCGTTGCCTTCATTTTCCACCAGCAACAGGGTGCCGGTTTCAGCCACGGCGAAGTTGACGCCCGAGATGCCGATGTCTGCTTCGAAGAATTTCTGTCGCAAGACTTTGCGACCGATCTGAATGAGTTGGTCAACGTCCTTGGTGTACTCCACGCCAAGTTTGTCGTGGAACAAGGACGCGACCTGACCGGCATTCTTGTGGATCGCCGGCATAATAATGTGTGAAGGCTTCTCGTGGTCGAGCTGGACGATGTACTCGCCCATGTCCGATTCCAGACATTCAATGCCCTGTTCAGCGAGGAAATGGTTCATCTCCATCTCTTCGCTGACCATCGATTTGCCCTTGATCACTTGCCGCCCCTCGTGAGCGCGGATGATCGACAAGACGATGCCATTGGCCTCGTCCACCGTTTCCGCCCAGTGCACTGTCACACCGTTGCGGGTCAGGTTCTGTTCAAGTTGCTCGAGTAAATCGGGCAACTTGGATAACGCACGGGCGCGGACAGCATTGCCCAGCACTCGCAAATGTTCTCGCTCAAAGGCATCGCTGAAGGACGCTGCCCGTTTGCTCATCAGTGAATCCATCGCGCTGCGAAAGTTGTTTCGCAGTTGCGTGTCAGCCAAAGCCTTGTGAGCCCTGGCGCGAAAATCTTCTTCTACGGCAACCGTAGGAATAATCGTGGAAGTGCTCATCGGGCACCTCCGGTACGCTGCCAAAGGAAGCTGGCCAGATGCTGACCGCGTAATGCTTCCTGTTGTTTCTCCAGCGAGCCATTGATGTTCATCAGGCAACCGCAGTCGGCACTGAGTACCTTGTGCGCGCCGGACTCCTTCAACGCCCGGGTCTTGTCAGCCACCATCGCGCCGGAAATATCTGGCATACGGACGCTGAAAGTCCCACCAAAGCCACAGCATTCACTTTCGTGGCTGTGGTCGACTCGCTCCACATTGCTTAGCTGCGCCAACAACTCACGGCCGTGCAGGTGGGTGTTCATTTCTCGACGTGCCGAGCACGACGTGTGCAACGCCACTTTTACCGGTTCGCCGCTGTCCTTGAGCTGCACCTTGCAGACAAACAGCAGGAATTCGGCCAACTCATAAGTCCGTGCCGCAAGGGCCTGGACCTGTTTCAGCGTTTGCGGCTCGTCCTTGAACAAGTCGGCATAGTGTTCGCGCACCATGCCCGCGCATGACCCCGACGGCACCACCACCGGATAATCCCCGGCAAACAGCGCCAGTTGCGAGCGCGCCACGGTCCGGGCCTGTTCGGTGTAACCAGAGGTGTAGGCCGGTTGCCCGCAGCAGCTTTGCCCTTGCGGGTATTCGACACGAATGCCTTCGCGTTCCAGCAAGTGGATCGCGTCCATCCCGGCTTCCGGGTAGAACAGATCCACCACGCAGGTCCCGAACAAATAGACCCGTGACGGTTTTTCGCTGGGGTATTGCCGAGGCTCGGGCAGTGGCGGGGCGACGCGGGTCGCATTCGGCACAGCGTTGTAAAAAAGCTCGCTCATCAGGCGTGTCTCCGGGTGGTCCCGGTTATCCGTCCGCTGAGGCTGCTGAATATAGTGAGGGAAGCTTTCAGCAGCCTTGCAGACCCGGTTGTTAATAGCTGACGCCGGGGGCGTAACCCGGCGTCGGTTGTTTCCATGTCGCGTGTAGTTCTTAGTGCACTAGCATGCCGGTGAGCCAGTAGGCCTGAGCCAAAGTGATCAGGCCGACGATCGTTGCAAAGAATAGGCTGTGCTTGAGGGTGAAGCGGAACAGATCTGATTCCTTGCCCACGAGACCGGTCGCGGCGCAGGCCACGGCGATCGATTGCGGCGAAATCATCTTGCCGGTCACACCGCCGCTGGTATTCGCCGCCACCAGCAACACATCGCTCACACCGATCTGGTGCGCAGTGGTCGCTTGCAGCGAACTGAACAGCGCGTTGGACGAGGTATCGGAACCGGTCAGGAAAACCCCCAGCCAACCGAGGAACGGCGAGAAGAACGGGAATGCCGCACCCGTACCTGCCAGTACCAGAGCCATGGTCGAGGACATGCCCGAGTAGTTGGTGACGAAGGCGAAGGCCAGCACCATGCCGATGGATAAGATCGGCCAGCGCAGTTCGTAAAAGGTCTCTTTTAAAGTGGTAAGACCAGTTCTCAGATTGATCTTCAGCACCAGCATCGAGATCAGCGCGGAGAAAAAAATCGCCGTGCCGGTCGCGGAAACCGGATCGAGTTTGAACACCGCCGGCATCGCCGTCGGGGCGGTCACGATCGGAGCGACCTTGATCACCATTTGATCCAGATGTGGAATCGCGAAGTTGAACACCCAGCCATACATCGAGCCACCGGCAGCGAACATGGCTTTGAACGGTTTCAGCGTCCAGATGGTGACCAATACGGTAAGAATCAGGAACGGTGACCAGGCTTTGAGAATTTCACCGAAGCTGTAAGGCGAAGCCACTGTGCTGCGCGGCTGACCGAAACCGCCGGCGCTGGCGCTCACCACGGAAGCCGAGACAGCACCGACGATGTGTTGGCCTGCGGCGCGTTTCGGTTGCCAGACTTTCAGGAACAGCGTCAGGGAAATCAGGCTGGCCAGGGCCGAGGTGATGTCCGGCAGTTCCGGGCCGATGAAGTTCGAGGTGAAGTACTGGGTGATGGCGAAACTCAAGCCGGCCACCAGTGCTGCGGGCCAGGTTTCCCGAACGCCGCGCAACCCGTCCATCATGAACACTAGCCAGAAAGGCACGAACAGCGACAGCAATGGCAGTTGGCGACCGGTCATGGCGCCGATCTTGAACGCGTCGATGCCGGTGACTTGCCCGGCGACGATGATCGGAATTCCCAATGCGCCAAAGGCTACTGGTGCGGTGTTGGCGATCAGGCACAGGCCGGCGGCGTACAGTGGGTTGAAACCCAGTCCTACCAGCAGCGCGGCGGTAATCGCTACGGGGGCGCCGAAGCCGGCGGCACCTTCCAGGAATGCACCGAAGCAGAAGCCGATCAGCAGCACTTGCAGGCGTTGGTCGTCAGTGATCGACAGCACCGAACTGCGGATGACTTCGAACTGGCCACTCTTGACCGTCAGTTTGTACAGGAACACCGCTGCCACGATGATCCACGCAATCGGCCACAAGCCGTAGGCGAAGCCATATCCGGCTGCCACGAAGGCCATATCGACCGGCATCTGGAACGCGAAGATTGCCACGGCAATCGACAGCGCGAGGGTGATGCTGCCGGCCACGTGGCCTTTGAGTCGGAACACGGCCAAGGCCAGGAAGAAAAATACGATGGGGATGACGGCCGCGAGTGCGGATACGCCGAGACTGCCGAGCGGGCTGTAGAACTGTTGCCAGGTTTGCATATGGGGTGGCCCCTAATTGTTGTTGGTCAGGCACTGGTCAGCGTTCTTGGGTAATTGGTAATACCAATTTACAATCGCTGTTGGCTAGGGTAAAAGCCTTGTATGCGCTGTGTCAATTTGCCGCCCTGAAACTTTTGTCGAATGAGCGGTGCAGAACGCATCTGATCTGTTCGATCAAACGTCGTCTGGTAGGTGCTGGCGCAGCGCCGATAGGCCAGAATAGAGAGCCCGGCGAGCCGCCGGGATCGTGGAGAATTGAGTGATGGGGTTTGATCAGATTCGGCAGCGCCGTTTGTCTGACGATATTGTCGAGCAACTCGAAGGGATGATTCTCGAGGGCACATTGAAGGCCGGCGAGCGTCTGCCGGCGGAGCGTGCGTTGGCCGAGCAGTTCGGCGTGTCACGTCCTTCGTTGCGCGAAGCGATTCAGAAACTGGCCGCCAAAGGATTGCTGGTCAGCCGTCAGGGCGGTGGTAACTATGTGGTGGAATCCCTGGGCTCGACGTTCAGCGATCCACTGCTGCATCTGCTGGAAAGCAACCCCGAGGCCCAGCGCGATTTACTGGAGTTTCGTCATACGCTGGAAGCATCCTGTGCTTACTACGCGGCATTGCGCGCCACGGACGTGGATCGCGAGCGGCTGACTGCGGCCTTCGATGAATTGCAGGACTGCTATTCGCGCCATGACGAAGTGAGTCGGGTGGAAGAAGGCGCAGCGGATGCAAAATTCCATTTGGCGATCGCTGAGGCCAGTCATAACGCAGTGTTGCTGCACACCATTCGTGGTTTGTTCGACCTGCTCAAGCGCAACGTTGTGACCAACATCGGTGGCATGTACAAACAGCGTTCCGAAACCCGCGACATGTTGATCGCGCAGCACAAAGAGTTGTATCTGGCGATTATTGAAGGCAGGGCAGAGCAGGCGCGAGAGGTTTCCAGTCGGCACATTTTGTATGTGCAGGAAGTACTGGAAGAGGTGCGTCAGGAAGTGCAGCGCGTGGCTCGGGCGGAGCGGCGCAAGGGAATATAATCAGGCGGGTGTTTGCGGTGAGACATTCGCGGGCAAGCCTCGCTCCTACAGGGGCGCGTGGTCCAGTGTAGGAGCGAGGCTTGCCCGCGAAAGCGATCTCAAGGTAAAGAGCTAGTCTTCCTTGCCCTTGTTTCGCACCGCACGCTGCAACTCGCGACCGGCATCGCGCTCGCGTTCGGTATCACGCTTGTCGTATTCCTTCTTGCCCTTGCCCAGAGCGATCTCGCACTTGACCATGTGCTTGCTCCAGTACCAGGACAGGCATACGCAGGCGTAACCTTTTTGCTGCACGGCAGCGGCCAGCTTTTCCAGCTCGCGCCGGTTGAGCAGCAATTTTCGGGTGCGGGTCGGATCAGCGATGACGTGGGTGCTGGCAGTCATCAGCGGCGTAATGTGGCTGCCGAGCAACCAGGCTTCGCCATCCTTGAGCAGTACGTAACTGTCGACCAGTTGTAGCTTGCTTGCCCGCAAACTTTTTACTTCCCAGCCGGCCAGGACCAGACCAGCCTCGAACTTATGCTCGATGAAGTAATCGTGTCGCGCCTTTTTGTTCTGCGCGATGGTCCCTGTTGGGTGTTTCTTCTGTTTAGCCATAGGGGCGGCATTATAGGGAGTTGCAAGCGAGTCGGCTACGGTATCGCTACGTGCTTGAGCAGGTTGATTGAATCCCGGACAATGCGGCCTCTTTTTTGAACGCTTGGGCGTGATAACGATGTCGACAGACAAGGTTTCTGTCCACGGCAGTTGGGCTAGCCGCTGGGTCTTCATACTCGCCGCGACCGGTTCGGCCGTGGGGCTGGGTAGTATCTGGAAATTCCCTTATATGGTCGGCGTCTACGGTGGCGGAGCCTTCGTGCTGATGTTCCTGGCCTGTATCGCGCTGATCGGTGTGCCCGTCATGCTGGCCGAAACCCTGATCGGCCGACGCGCGCGGCAGAGCCCGGCCAATGCCTTGAAGGTCCTGGCGCTGGAAGCGGGGCATTCGGCGAAGTGGTCCTGGGGCGCATTTGCCGGGATGATCACGGCGCTGCTGATTCTGTCTTTCTATAGTGTGGTCGGCGGCTGGTCGCTGGATTACATCATTGATATGGGCCGTGGTGACTTCCAGGGGGCGACGCCTGATCAGGTCGGCGCGTACTTTGGCAATGTGATCGCCGATCCGTGGCGCCTGACACTTTGGCACACGATTTTCATGCTCCTCTCCGCCGTGGTGATCGCCAAGGGCGTGGTCGCCGGGCTGGAGCGCAGCCTGCGGATCATGATGCCGCTGCTGTTCGTGATGGTGATTGTCCTGCTGGGCTACAGCATGACCACCGGCCACTTCATGGAAGGCGTGCATTTCATGTTCGACTTCCACCCGGAAAAAGTGCTCGAAGGCCTGCTGCCCGCCATGGGCCACGCGTTCTTCTCGCTGAGCGTGGGCGTCGGTTCGATCATGATCTACGGTGCCTACATGCCGAAAAACTCATCGATTTCCGGCACCGTCGTGGGCGTGGCACTGCTCGATACGTTCGTCTCCCTGGTGGCGGGTCTGGCATTGTTTCCGATTGTGTTCGCCGCGGGCCTGAACCCAAGCGAGGGTCCTGGCCTGATGTTCGTCAGTCTGCCATTTGCCTTTGGCAACGTAGCGTTCGGTCAGTTGATGGGCGTAGTGTTCTTCGTGCTGGTAGCGATTGCAGCCTGGAGTTCGGCGATTTCCCTGCTCGAGCCGATGGTGGCTTACCTGGTTGAGCGCACGAAAGTAAGCCGCGCTTGGGTCACCTTCTGGTTGGCCTTCATCTGCTGGTTCGTCGGTCTGGGCACCGTGTTTTCCTTCAATATCTGGAAGGAAGCCAGGTTTTTCGTGAACGAAGGCGGGATGTTCCACCTCTATCAATGGGGAGCCGCCGGTGGTCTGGACTTCTTCGGTGTGATCGATTTCTTCACCTCGCGGATCATGTTGCCACTCGGTGGTTTGTGTTTCGTGGTGTTTGCGGGCTGGGTGATGGGGCGTGAGGCGGTGCGCGACGAATTGTCGATCCGCCGTCCAGTGCTGTTCGCCCTGTCCCTGTTCTTGATGCGCTATGTGGCGCCCATCGGCATTCTTGTAGTGTTTGCCGCCCAGCTGTGGAAGTAACGCTGACATGACGACACACATTCAACGTTCGGCCCTGCTGCCGTATCCGGCACAAGCGCTTTATGACCTGGTCAACGACGTGGCCCGGTATCCGGAATTCCTGCCGTGGTGCTCGTCGGCGGAAGTTCTGGAAAGCACTCCTGAGCTTATGCGTGCCAGCGTCGGTGTGGCCAAGGGCGGCCTGAGTCAGCATTTCGTGACGCGTAACACCCTGGTGCCCGGGCGTTCGATCGAGATGAACCTAGAGGAAGGTCCGTTCAGTCAGTTGCACGGCGTCTGGGTGTTCAAGCCGTTGGGCGAGAAGGCCTGTAAGATCAGTCTGGACTTGTCGTTCGACTACTCGGGACCGCTGGTGAGAGCGACGTTGGGGCCTTTGTTCAATCAGGCGGCGAATACGCTGATGGACGCGTTTTGCCAGCGTGCGAAACAGAAGCATGGTTGAGGCAGTGATCAAGGTCGAAGTGGTGTATGCGGCTGTTGATCGTCAGGTGTTGCTGACCGTAACGGTGCCGATGGGTGCAACGGTGCGGGATGCATTGCTTGGCTCCGGCCTGAACAGCGAATTCCCTGAGTTGGATCTGGCCAGGTGTCCGGTGGGCATCTTTGGCAAAGTGATCGCCGAGCCGGCCAATCGTCCGGTTCAGGCAGGGGATCGCCTCGAGATTTACCGACAGTTGCTCGCCGATCCGAAAGAAGTTCGCCGGTTGCGCGCCGCCAAAGCGGCCGAGGCAAAAGCCCGGAATCAGTGATCCGGTGAAACGCCAGACGATAAAAAACCCGGACATGCCGGGTTTTTTATTGCGTCGCAAACTATTGCGGCGAGGTTTCCAGCGGTTCTGGCGTCGGGACTGGAATGGTTTCCACGTTGTCCACGTCCTTCTGGATCTGGTCCAGCAACGACCCTGGCTTGACCGGTTTTTCCGGCTTCGGCTTCTCGGCGTTTTCGGCAGGCGTGGTCACGGTAGTGTCACTGTCCTTGCCGAGAATCGCTTCGTCGCGGCTCACGCCCGGCATGAAATCGCCAGAGAGGCTGACAAGTTGATCATTTGGGTTGAAGATAACGCTAATGCGTTCCTGTTGGCGTTCACCGCCACCCGGTTGCAGGCTGTACAGATAATCCCAGCGATCGGCATGGAACGTGTCAGTCAGCAGAGGGTTACCCATGATAAACCGTACTTGCCGGCGGGTCATTCCCGGGCGTAACTGGTCTATCATGTCCTGCGTGACGACATTGCCCTGCTGGATGTCGATTTTGTAAACCCCGGGGAATGAACAACCGGCGAGTGCGAGCAGTCCCACAAAGGTGAAACTGGTTAGCAAGAGCTTGGTGTTTTGCATCGGTGGGCGACTTCCACTATCTTGGCTGGGACAACGTAAACGCCGATCATACCCGCATTAAGAGAAGCTGCGAAGCAGCATCGCGAGAAAGCTGACCATGGTTGAAAATAGCGAACTACGCAAAGCCGGCCTCAAAGTGACCCTTCCACGGGTCAAAATTCTGCAAATGCTCGATTCCGCCGAGCAACGCCACATGAGTGCCGAGGATGTTTACAAGGCGCTGATGGAGGCTGGTGAGGACGTCGGTCTGGCCACGGTTTACCGTGTTCTGACCCAGTTCGAGGCAGCAGGCCTTGTGGTGCGGCACAACTTCGACGGAGGCCATGCGGTCTTCGAGCTGGACGACGGCAAGCATCACGACCATATGGTCAACGTCGAAACCAGTGAGGTGATCGAATTCTTCGACGAAGAAATCGAGCGGCTGCAGAAAGCAATCGTCGACAAGTATGGCTTCGAGATGGTTGATCACAATCTTGTACTGTACGTGCGCAAGAAAAAGTAAGCATGTCGCGCGAACTTCAGGTTCGCGAAACGAACGAAGGCGACCCCAGGGTCGCCTTCGTGCTTTCTGCGTTCTTAAATTTTCGCGGTAACGACCATCTTTTTCGCGTGAGCCAGTGATTCCTTGGTGAGATCGATGCCCCCGAGCATTCTCGCCACTTCTTCGACACGATCGGTCTTGCTCAGTTTGGAGACGGCCGTATGCGTGGCGTCTTCACCGCGGACCTTGTGTACAAATAGATGTTGATGCCCTTGCGCCGCCACTTGCGGCAAGTGAGTCACGGTCAGAACCTGCCCGCGCTCCCCGAGGCGTCGCAGCAATTGGCCGACAATCTCGGCGGTCGGGCCGCCGATACCCACGTCGACTTCGTCGAACACCAGTGTCGGTACGCGCGAGGTTTGTGCAGTGATCACCTGAATAGCCAGGCTGATGCGCGAAAGCTCGCCACCCGATGCCACTTTCGCCAGGGCTTTCAATGGTTGCCCCGGGTTGGCGCTGACCAGCAGTTCTACTTGTTCGAGCCCATTGGGCAGTAGTTCGTCGCTGCTGTTGGGGCGTAGTTCGATGGTGAAACGGCCGCCAGGCATGCCCAGGCGCTGGATTTCCTGTTCCACGGCGCTGGCCAGGCTGCTCGAGGCTTGATGCCGCAGGTCGCTCAGCTCCCGAGCCTTCTCCTGATAATGGCGGGCGTAGGAGGCCAGCTCATCGCTCAGTCGTTCGATGGATTCGTCGTTGGCATTCAGGGTTTCGATTTCATCGAGTAGCTTCTGCTGCATCTCGGCGACCTCGGTCGGCTGGATGCGGTGTTTGCGCGCCAGGGTGTAGATGGCATCGAGGCGCTCTTCCAGGTATTGAAGGCGGGCCGGGTCGGCGTCGAAATTGTCGAGAAAGCGGTTCAGCTCGCCTACGGCTTCTTCGACCTGAATCTGCGCGCTGGTCAGCAGGCTGCTGGCTTCGCCCAAGGCTCCGATCGAATTGTTCACGCTCGATAGGCGGTTAAGGCTGGCGGTTAGCGCGTTCAGTACGTTGCCTGAATCACTTTCGCTGCATTGTTCGACCACTTGCCGGCAAATGCCCAGCAGGGTTTCGGCGTTGGTCAGGTTCTTGTGTTCCTGTTCCAGCTGCTCCAGCTCGTTTTCGCCGAGGCCGAGGTTTTCCAGTTCTTCGAGTTGATAGCTGAGCAACTGATGACGCGCGCGCTGTTCGTCGCCGGAGTTGGAGAGGCGTTCCAGTTCCTGGCGGGTCTGGCGCCAGCGTTGGGCGGCCAGCTGCACTTGGCGAGCCAGGTCCGTGGCGCCGGCGTATTCGTCGAGCAGGCGGCGGTGGGTATCGGTTTTGAGCAGGGACTGGTGTTCGTGCTGACTGTGGATATCTATCAGCAACTCGCCCAGGGCTTTCAGGTCGCCGAGGGGGCAGGGGGTGCCGTTGATATAGCCGCGCGAGCGCCCTTCAGCGGTGATCACTCGACGCAGAATGCACGGGCCGTCGTTCTCGAGGTCGCGCTCGGCCAGCCAGGCGCTGGCTTCCGGGATGTCGACCAGGTCGAAGGTGGCCAGGATATCGGCCTTGTCGGCGCCCGGGCGGACCACGCCGCTGTCGGCGCGATCGCCCAGGGTCAGGCCCAGGGCATCGAGCATGATCGACTTGCCGGCGCCGGTTTCCCCTGTGATCACGCTCATCCCGCGATCGAGTTCGAGATCGAGATGTTCAACGATGGCGTAGTTATGTACGGACAGGTGCACCAGCATAAAGGCCGCTCCCAGGCTTTAGGTCTGGTTATTTATACAGTGTTTTGTTTCTGGCTGACAATGCCCCCTCTTAGGTCGATTTGCTTGATTTAAGGAAATCCTTAGCGCAATGAGGAATGACAATGCAGCTGTTTTTTGTAGGGTTAATCATCAAATAGCCCTTGAAGCTGAATTTTGCGGCCCCATATACCGGGGCAGAAGCGCGAGTTGAGCTCGCGGACGATATTGGAAGGAGAAATCTATGGCTGACGAACAGACAGTGGATACGCAAAATCTAGACGCCAACCAGGGCCCCGAGGCTTCGGGTGAAGACCTGGCGGCTCGTGTACAAGTGCTCGAAGAGCAATTGGCTGGTGCGCAGGATCAGGCTTTGCGTGTAGCCGCCGATCTGCAGAACGTCCGCCGCCGTGCCGAGCAGGACGTTGAAAAGGCTCACAAATTTGCCTTGGAAAAGTTCGCTGGCGACCTGCTGCCGATTATTGACAGCCTGGAGCGCGGTCTGGAGCTATCCAACCCTGACGACGAAAACATTCGTCCGATGCGCGAAGGGATCGAGCTGACCCTGAAAATGTTCCAGGACACCCTGAAGCGCTATCACCTGGAAGCGATCGATCCTGAAGGCGAACCCTTCAATGCCTCGCATCATCAGGCAATGGCCATGCAGGAAAGCGCCGACGTCGAGCCAAACAGCGTGCTCAAGGTGTTTCAGAAGGGCTACCAGCTTCACGGTCGCCTGCTGCGCCCGGCCATGGTCGTGGTCAGCAAGGCACCTGCACCGGTTTCGCCTTCGATTGACGAGCAGGCTTGAAATTAGCCGCAAGGCCCCCATTTAGAAGTCAAGCGTTTAAGTGCTACCGCAGTCAGCCACCACTACTGCGGCATCCAAATCCAAAGTTTCGGGAGAGTGAACATGGGCAAAATTATCGGTATCGACCTGGGGACTACCAACTCCTGCGTCTCCGTGCTGGAAAACGGCAAAGCCAAAGTTATTGAAAACGCTGAAGGCGCGCGTACCACGCCGTCGATCATCGCTTATGCCAATGATGGCGAAATTCTGGTTGGCCAGTCGGCCAAGCGTCAGGCAGTGACCAATCCGCATAACACCCTGTACGCGGTGAAGCGTCTGATCGGTCGTCGTTTCGACGAAGAAGTCGTACAGAAAGACATCCAGATGGTCCCTTACAAGATCGTCAAGGCTGACAACAACGACGCCTGGGTTGAAGTGAACGGCCAGAAAATGGCGCCGCCACAAATTTCGGCTGAAATTCTGAAGAAAATGAAGAAGACCGCCGAAGACTACCTCGGCGAGCCAGTGACCGAAGCGGTAATCACCGTTCCGGCCTACTTCAACGACAGCCAGCGTCAAGCTACCAAAGACGCCGGCCGCATCGCGGGTCTGGACGTTAAACGTATCATCAACGAACCGACCGCAGCCGCACTGGCCTACGGTATGGACAAGGCGAAAGGCGATCACACCGTGATCGTTTACGACTTGGGCGGCGGTACTTTCGACGTTTCCGTGATCGAAATCGCTGAAGTCGATGGTGAGCACCAGTTCGAAGTGTTGGCCACCAACGGTGACACTTTCCTGGGCGGTGAAGACTTTGACATTCGTCTGATCGACTACCTCGTTGACGAGTTCAAGAAAGAAAGCGGCATGAACCTCAAGGGTGACCCGCTGGCCATGCAGCGCCTGAAAGAAGCTGCTGAGAAAGCCAAGATCGAACTGTCCTCGAGCCAGTCGACCGACGTGAACCTGCCGTACATCACTGCAGACGCTACCGGTCCCAAGCACTTGAACGTGAAAATCTCCCGCGCGAAGCTCGAAGCGCTGGTTGAAGACCTGGTTCAGCGCACCATCGAACCTTGCCGCATCGCCATGAAAGATGCCGGTATCGAGATTGGTGCGATCAACGACGTGATCCTGGTCGGCGGTCAGACCCGTATGCCACTGGTTCAGAAGCTGGTGACCGATTTCTTCGGTAAAGAAGCACGTAAAGACGTCAACCCTGACGAAGCTGTTGCCATGGGTGCTGCTATCCAGGGCGCGGTATTGGCCGGTGACGTGAAAGACGTTCTGCTGCTCGACGTCAGCCCGCTGACCCTGGGTATCGAAACCATGGGCGGCGTGATGACCGCGCTGATCGAGAAAAACACCACGATTCCTACCAAGAAATCGCAAGTGTTCTCGACTGCCGACGACAATCAGGGCGCAGTGACCATTCACGTGCTGCAAGGTGAGCGTAAGCAAGCCGCACAGAACAAGTCCCTGGGCAAGTTCGACCTGGCCGAGATTCCACCAGCACCACGTGGTGTGCCACAAATCGAAGTGACCTTCGACATCGATGCCAACGGCATCCTGCACGTCGGCGCGAAAGACAAGGCTACCGGCAAGACTCAGTCGATCGTGATCAAGGCCAACTCCGGTCTGTCCGAGGAAGAAATTCAGCAGATGGTTCGCGATGCTGAAGTTAACGCTGAAGAAGACCGCAAGTTCGAAGAGCTGGCCAGCGCCCGTAACCAAGGCGATGCCCTGGTTCACTCGACGCGCAAAATGGTCGCTGATGCTGGCGACAAAGTGAGCGCTGAAGAGAAGACCTCAATCGAAGCAGCTGTAGTTGCCCTGGAAACCGCCATCAAAGGCGACGACAAGGCCGCTATCGAAGCCAAGGTTGAAGAGCTGTCCAAGGTCTCCGCGCCAGTGGCTCAGAAAATGTACGCTGATCAGGCTCAACCAGCTGAAGGCGCGGCGCCGAAAGACGAATCGGCTGAAAAGGCTGACGATGTTGTTGATGCCGAGTTCGAAGAAGTCAAAGACCACAAGTAAGTTGTTGGTCGCCCGGTTGACTGCCTTCAGGCGGTGACTGGTAGGATGTCGCCGCGCGGGAGCTTGCTCCCGCGTTGGCGTGTCTGGAGTAAGCGAATTTTTACAGCATGCGACAACGCTCGGATGCTGGCGGTATGACCGGAAATGCTCCTGCTTTTCGAGTCGAAAGTACCGCATCGAATCAAAGACCAGGATCGTTGAATTGACGTGAGTTGGGTCCGGGCCTGTATTGGGGCTCAACGAGTTTGGCGAGGCTCAGGAGAGGTTTGCCGAACGTCCTTAAGAGTGCAAAGACTTATGGCAAAGCGTGACTATTACGAAGTATTGGGTGTTGAGCGTGGTTCAAGCGAAGCGGACCTGAAAAAGGCCTACCGTCGCCTGGCGATGAAGCACCACCCGGACCGTAATCCCGATGACAAAGCGTCGGAAGATATGTTCAAAGAGGCCAACGAGGCCTATGAAGTGCTGTCCGATTCCAGCAAGCGCGCGGCCTATGACCAATACGGTCATGCCGGTGTCGACCCGAGCATGGGTGGCGGCGGTGCCGGGTTTGGCGGTCAGAACTTCTCCGACATCTTTGGCGATGTCTTCAGTGACTTCTTCGGTGGCGGTCGCGGCGGTGCTCGTGGCGGCGCTCAGCGCGGCAGCGACCTGCGTTACACCCTGGAGTTGAACCTGGAAGAAGCGGTGCGCGGCACGACCGTGAATATCCGCGTTCCGACACTGGTCAACTGCAAGCCGTGCGATGGCTCGGGTGCCAAGAAAGGCTCCTCGCCGATCACTTGCCCAACGTGCGGCGGTATCGGTCAGGTCCGCATGCAGCAGGGCTTCTTCTCGGTGCAACAGACCTGCCCGCGTTGCCATGGCCAGGGCAAGATCATTTCCGATCCGTGCGATTCCTGCCACGGCGAAGGTCGTGTCGAAGAGTACAAGACCCTGTCGGTGAAAGTGCCGGCCGGTGTTGATACCGGTGACCGTATTCGCTTGTCCGGCGAAGGCGAGGCGGGTGCGCAGGGTGGTCCGACCGGCGACCTGTACGTGGTGATCAATGTGCGCGAGCACGCGATCTTCCAGCGTGACGGCAAGCACCTGTTCTGCGAAGTGCCAATCAGCTTCGTCGACGCAGCGCTGGGCGGCGAGCTGGAGATTCCGACCCTCGATGGTCGGGTCAAGCTGAAGATCCCTGAAGGGACTCAGACTGGTAAGCAGTTCCGTGTTCGCGGTAAAGGCGTCGCGCCGGTTCGCGGCGGCGGTGCTGGTGACCTGATGTGCCGCGTTGCGGTCGAAACCCCGGTCAACCTGGGTCGTCGTCAGCGCGAATTGCTGGAGGAGTTCCGCAGCTCCCTGGCGGACGACAATAGTCACTCGCCGAAAACCACCGGCTGGTTCGAAGGCGTGAAGCGCTTCTTCGGCGATTTGTAAGGAGACAGGCATGCGACGTATTGCTGTGATGGGCGCTGCCGGGCGCATGGGAAAAATCCTGGTCGAGGCGGTGCAGCAACGCGCGCCGTTGACTGGCCTCACGGCAGCCATTGTGCGCCCTGGCAGCACGTTAATTGGCGTGGATGCTGGTGAGCTGGCATCGCTGGGTCGAATCGGTGTGCCGCTGTCCGGCAAGCTGGGTGCGGTGGCTGATGAGTTCGATGTGTTGATCGATTTCACGCTCCCGGAAGTCATGCTGAACAACCTGGCGTTTTGCCGTAAGGCGGGTAAGGCCATGGTGATCGGCACGACTGGATTGGATGCCGCGCAGAAGCAGTTGCTGGTCGAGGCGAGCAAGGATATTGCGATTGTGTTCGCGGCCAATTTCAGTGTCGGTGTAAACCTGTCGCTGAAGCTGCTCGATATGGCGGCTCGTGTGCTGGGCGAAGAGGCTGATATCGAAATCATCGAGGCCCATCATCGACACAAGATCGATGCGCCTTCAGGCACGGCTCTGCGCATGGGCGAAGTGATCGCCAGCGCGCTGGATCGTGATCTGCAGAAGGTTGCGGTCTATGGTCGTGAAGGTCACACCGGTGCGCGCGAGCGTGAAACGATCGGCTTTGCCACTGTTCGTGGTGGTGATGTGGTCGGTGATCATACGGTGCTGTTCGCCTGTGAAGGCGAGCGACTGGAAATCACTCACAAGGCATCCAGTCGCATGACCTTCGCCAAGGGTGCGGTACGTGCAGCTTTGTGGCTGGACGGTCGTGAGCCAGGCCTTTACGACATGCAAGACGTGCTCGACCTGCGGTAAGATGTGCCCGAAATCGGGTTCAAACATAGCGTTTGGGCCCGGTTTTAAACTGCCAAGCGACGTCCTGTCGCATTCTCCGGCCTTTAGGGCTCATTGGCGGTAGACCAAAAATGCCTTTTTCTGTAAGCTACAGCTTTAGTGTGTCCACTAAAAGCGCGCAGAATAATTCGGTGAAGAAGCGGGGTGACGTGTCCATACGTCACTCCGCTTTTTTACAACCTGCGATCGCCCTTTCAGGCTTTATTTACGGGAGGTCTTCTTGACTAAGCCAGCCATACTCGCCCTTGCTGATGGCAGCATTTTTCGCGGCGAAGCCATTGGAGCCGACGGTCAAACCGTTGGTGAGGTGGTGTTCAACACCGCAATGACCGGCTATCAGGAAATCCTTACCGATCCTTCCTACGCCCAACAGATCGTTACCCTGACTTACCCGCACATCGGCAATACCGGCACCACGCCGGAAGACGCCGAGTCCGACCGCGTCTGGTCCGCTGGCCTGGTCATCCGTGACCTGCCACTGGTTGCGAGCAACTGGCGCAACACGATGTCACTGTCCGATTACCTGAAAGCCAACAATGTGGTGGCAATCGCCGGTATCGACACTCGCCGCCTGACACGCATCCTGCGTGAGAAAGGCGCACAGAACGGCTGCATCATGGCCGGTGACAACATTTGCGAAGAAGCCGCCATCGCCGCCGCTCAGGGTTTCCCTGGCCTCAAAGGCATGGACCTGGCAAAAGTCGTCAGCACCAAAGAGCAGTACGAGTGGCGCTCGACTGTCTGGGATCTGAAAACCGACAGCCACGCGACTCTGGATGCCTCCGAGCTGCCATACCACGTGGTGGCTTACGACTACGGCGTCAAGCTGAACATCCTGCGCATGCTGGTCGAACGTGGTTGCCGCGTGACCGTGGTGCCTGCACAGACGCCGGCCGCCGAAGCGCTGGCATTGAAGCCGGACGGCGTGTTCCTGTCCAACGGCCCGGGCGACCCTGAGCCATGCGACTACGCGATTCAGGCAATCAAGGACGTTCTGGAAACCGAGATTCCGGTGTTCGGCATCTGCCTCGGTCACCAGCTGTTGGCTCTGGCCTCCGGCGCCAAGACCCTGAAAATGGGTCACGGCCACCACGGTGCCAACCACCCGGTCCAGGATCTGGACAGCGGTGTGGTGATGATCACCAGCCAGAACCACGGTTTTGCGGTAGACGAAGCGACCCTGCCAGGCAACGTTCGGGCGATCCACAAATCGCTGTTCGACGGCACCCTGCAAGGCATCGAGCGTACCGACAAGAGCGCCTTCAGCTTCCAGGGTCACCCTGAAGCCAGCCCCGGCCCGAACGACGTAGCGCCACTGTTTGATCGCTTCATCAACGAGATGGCCAAGCGACGCTAATCGCTCGCCCTGATGTAGCGAAGCCTGAGGGCGGTCCCGAAACCGGTGGCCCCCTCAAGGCTTCAGAGATTGAACAAGACGGCTTGCCGACTGACCTGCGGATTTGAGTGACAACCCATGCCAAAACGTACAGACATTAAAAGCATCCTGATTCTCGGCGCTGGCCCGATCGTGATCGGCCAGGCCTGCGAATTCGACTACTCCGGCGCCCAGGCCTGTAAAGCCCTGCGCGAGGAGGGTTACCGCGTCATCCTGGTGAACTCCAACCCAGCGACCATCATGACCGATCCGGACATGGCTGACGCCACCTACATCGAGCCGATCAAGTGGCAGACCGTTGCCAAGATCATCGAGAAAGAGCGTCCGGACGCGCTGCTGCCAACCATGGGCGGCCAGACCGCTCTGAACTGCGCCCTGGATCTGGAGCGCGAAGGCGTTCTGGAGAAGTTCGGCGTAGAAATGATCGGTGCCAACGCTGACACCATCGACAAGGCCGAAGACCGTTCGCGCTTCGACAAGGCGATGAAATCCATTGGTCTGGACTGCCCGCGTTCGGGTATCGCCCACAGCATGGAAGAGGCCAACGCGGTCCTCGAAAAGCTCGGCTTCCCGTGCATCATTCGTCCGTCCTTCACCATGGGCGGCACCGGTGGCGGTATCGCTTACAACCGTGAAGAGTTCGAAGAAATCTGCGCTCGCGGTCTGGATTTGTCGCCGACCAAAGAGCTGCTGATCGACGAATCGCTGATCGGCTGGAAAGAGTACGAGATGGAGGTTGTCCGCGATAAGAAGGATAACTGCATCATCGTTTGCTCGATCGAAAACTTTGACCCGATGGGCGTGCACACCGGTGACTCGATCACCGTTGCTCCGGCACAAACCCTGACGGACAAGGAATATCAGATCATGCGTAACGCCTCGTTGGCGGTACTGCGTGAGATCGGCGTGGAAACCGGCGGCTCCAACGTCCAGTTCGGCATCTGCCCGGACACCGGCCGTATGGTCGTGATCGAGATGAACCCGCGTGTATCCCGCTCTTCGGCACTGGCCTCGAAAGCCACTGGTTTCCCGATTGCGCGTATCGCTGCCAAACTGGCGATCGGCTACACCCTGGACGAGCTGCAGAACGAAATCACCGGCGGCGCTACTCCTGCATCCTTCGAGCCGTCCATCGACTACGTCGTCACCAAGCTGCCACGCTTCGCCTTCGAGAAATTCCCGAAAGCCGACGCGCGCCTGACCACTCAAATGAAGTCGGTCGGTGAAGTCATGGCCATCGGCCGGACCTTCCAGGAATCCCTGCAGAAAGCCCTGCGCGGTCTGGAAGTGGGCGTTTGCGGCCTGGACGAGAAGCTCGACCTGAGCAACCCGGAAAGCATGAGCATCCTCAAGCGCGAACTGACCGTGCCCGGCGCCGAGCGTATCTGGTACGTCGCTGACGCGTTCCGCGCCGGCCTGTCGGTCGAAGATATTTTCGGCATGAACATGATCGACCCGTGGTTCCTGGTGCAGATCGAAGACCTGATCAAGGAAGAAGAGAAGGTCAAGACCCTGGGTCTGGCCAGCATCGACCACGACTTGATGTTCCGCCTCAAGCGCAAAGGTTTCTCCGACATGCGTCTGGCCAAGCTGCTGGGCGTGACCGAGAAGGCTCTGCGTCGTCACCGCCACAAGCTGGAAATCTTCCCGGTCTACAAGCGCGTTGACACCTGCGCGGCCGAGTTCGCCACCGACACCGCTTACCTCTACTCGACGTACGAGGAAGAGTGCGAAGCCGCGCCGTCGGGCCGCGACAAGATCATGATCCTCGGCGGCGGTCCAAACCGTATCGGCCAGGGCATCGAGTTCGACTATTGCTGCGTACACGCGGCACTGGCTCTGCGCGAAGACGGTTACGAGACCATCATGGTCAACTGCAACCCGGAAACCGTTTCCACCGACTACGACACCTCCGATCGTCTGTACTTCGAACCAGTGACCCTGGAAGACGTACTGGAAATCGTCCGCGTCGAGAAGCCGAAAGGCGTGATCGTCCAGTACGGCGGCCAAACCCCGCTGAAACTGGCGCGTGCCCTGGAAGAAGCCGGCGTGCCAATTATCGGCACCAGCCCTGACGCCATCGACCGTGCCGAAGACCGTGAGCGCTTCCAGCAAATGGTTGAGCGTCTGAACCTGCGTCAGCCGCCAAACGCCACCGTGCGCAGCGAAGACGAAGCGATTCGTGCCGCGGCCAAGATCGGTTACCCGCTGGTGGTTCGTCCGTCCTACGTACTGGGCGGCCGCGCGATGGAAATCGTCTACGAAGAAGAAGAACTCAAGCGCTACCTGCGTGATGCGGTGAAAGTGTCCAACGACAGCCCCGTGCTGCTCGATCACTTCCTCAATTGCGCGATCGAAATGGACGTGGATGCGGTCTGCGACGGCACCGACGTGGTGATCGGCGCGATCATGCAGCACATCGAGCAGGCCGGCGTTCACTCCGGTGACTCCGCGTGCTCCCTGCCGCCGTACTCGCTGCCTGCTCATATCCAGGACGAGATGCGCGAACAGGTCAAGAAAATGGCCCTGGAACTGGGTGTTGTCGGCCTGATGAACGTTCAGTTGGCGCTGCAAGGCGAAGACATCTACGTCATCGAAGTCAACCCGCGCGCTTCCCGTACCGTTCCGTTCGTGTCCAAGTGCATCGGTGTTTCCCTGGCAATGATCGCGGCTCGCGTCATGGCTGGCAAAACCCTGAAAGAAATCGGCTTCACCAAAGAAATCATCCCGAACTTCTACAGCGTGAAGGAGGCGGTGTTCCCATTCGCCAAATTCCCTGGCGTGGACCCGATCCTGGGCCCTGAGATGAAGTCCACCGGTGAAGTGATGGGCGTGGGCGACACCTTCGGCGAAGCCTTTGCCAAAGCCCAGATGGGTGCCAGCGAAGTGCTGCCGACTGGCGGTACCGCGTTCATCAGCGTGCGTGACGATGACAAGCCACTGGTTGCAGGCGTGGCCCGTGATCTGATCAACTTGGGCTTCGAAGTGGTTGCCACTGCCGGTACTGCCAAGCTGATCGAAGCCGCAGGCCTGAAAGTGCGTCGTGTGAACAAGGTGACCGAGGGTCGTCCGCACGTGGTCGACATGATCAAGAATGACGAAGTCACCCTGATCATCAACACCACCGAAGGTCGCCAGTCGATCGCCGATTCCTACTCCATTCGTCGCAATGCCCTGCAGCACAAGATCTACTGCACTACTACCATTGCTGCTGGCGAAGCTATCTGCGAAGCGCTGAAGTTCGGTCCCGAGAAGACCGTCCGCCGCTTGCAGGATTTACACGCAGGATTGAAGGCATGATCAAATACCCTATGACCGTCCAGGGCGCGAAAGCCCTGGAAGAAGAACACGCTCACCTGACCAAGGTCGTCCGTCCGAAGCTTAGCCAGGACATCGGTACGGCCCGCGAGTTGGGTGACTTGAAGGAAAACGCCGAATACCACGCTGCTCGCGAGCAGCAGGGTATGGTCGAGGCGCGGATTCGTGACATTGAAGGCCGGATTCAGAATCAGGTCATCATCGATGTCACGACCATTCCTCATACCGGCAAAGTGATTTTCGGCACTACTGTTGAAATCGCCAACGTCGAGACTGATGAGCGCGTCACTTACCACATCGTGGGTGAGGATGAGGCTGACTTCAAACTCGGCAAGATTTCGGTGGGTTCGCCATTGGCCCGCGCCTTGATTGCCAAGGAAGAGGGTGATGTGGTTGCCGTGAAAACGCCGGGTGGCGTTATCGAGTACGAGATTGTCGAAGTTCGCCACCTCTGAAAGAAGGCGCCCCCTACGCGCGGGCGCCATGCTTTGGCAGCTGACCCAAATGTTGTGGGTTGGCGGCCTGTGGCTGTTGCATATCGGTCTGCTGCCGGTGCTGGGGCGAATAGGCCTGGCACCGCTGCTGATCGACGAAATTGCAGGCATGCTGAATACGCTGATGGTGGGGTTTGCCACAGCGTGTGTGATTCTTCAGGCTTTGGTGCTGGTTCAGGCCAAGGGCCTTGGCAGTCTATGGCGCGATATTCGTGGGCAACTGCTGATGATGGCGCTGTATGGGGGCGCGATGTATTTCGCGGTCCACGTCGGCTGGCCGCAGGCGGCGCATTGGCAGCTGTTCAGCTATCTTGTTCTGGGGTTTTCCGGGCTGGTGCTGGTGATGCAGCCGGTGCCGGGATGGAGTGTGAGGGTGCGCGAAGCACACCCTTGACCCTTGTCATCACTTGAAGCGATGGACGTTCGACAGCTGCTTGTTGACGCTGAAGTTCTTGCGGTAAATCAGTGCCATCTTGCCGATGACCTGAACCAGATCGGCTTTGCCGGCCTTGCAGAGTTCTGCAATGGCTGCCAGGCGCGATTCGCGATCGAGGATGTTGAGCTTGATTTTGATCAGCTCGTGATCCGCCAACGCGCGTTCAAGTTCGGCTAACACACCTTCAGTCAAACCGTTGTCAGCCACAATCAAAACTGGTTTCAGATGGTGGCCAATGGATTTGTACTGTTTCTTCTGCTCTTGAGTGAGCGGCATAATCTGACCCCTGCGTCTGATCTTGTAAAAAGCGGCGGCCAGTTTACCCGAGCGAGTCCGGGACCGCCCAGTTAATCACGACCCGTTTTATTTTCGAGGTGGCCCGTGGCCCGTTCCAAGACAAGTCTTAAATGGCTGCAAGAGCATTTCAACGACCCATTCGTGAAAATGGCGCAAAAAGACGGGTATCGCTCCCGTGCCAGCTACAAGCTGCTGGAGATTCAGGAAAGGGATCGTTTGATCCGTCCGGGCATGAGCGTGATCGACTTGGGCGCCGCCCCGGGTGGCTGGTCCCAGGTGACCAGTCGTCTGATTGGTGGGCAAGGCACACTGATCGCTTCCGACATCCTGGAAATGGACAGCATCCCGGATGTGACCTTCATTCAGGGCGACTTCACCGAGGACGCCGTACTGGCGCAGATCCTCGAAGCGGTCGGAAAAAACGAGGTGGACCTTGTGATTTCCGATATGGCCCCCAATATGAGTGGATTGGCGTCTGTTGATATGCCGCGATCGATGTTCCTGTGCGAGTTGGCACTGGATCTTGCGACTCGGGTGTTGAAGCCAGGTGGTGATTTTTTGATCAAGGTCTTCCAGGGTGAAGGCTTCGACGAATACCACAAAAGTGTTCGCAAGCAGTTCGAGAAGGTCACGACGCGCAAGCCGAAATCGTCGCGTGATCGCTCCCGTGAGCAGTACCTGCTGGGCCGTGGTTTCCGTGGTCGCAGTGAGGAATAAAAGGTTTTTCGACCGGGGCGATAGGTTTTTCGTATTTCGTCCCGTGAGCATTAGCGAATATTGTGTAGAAAGTGTTTCACAAAGGGTTACAGACGGCGCCTGCCAGAGCCGTAGGTAATGTAGTAAGTTAGGCCGGTGAATATCATGCGAAGCACGCGCCATTAGCGGAGCTTGCTTCAGAGGGTAGTTAATTGAACGATATGGCAAAGAATCTGATCCTGTGGTTGATCATCGCGGCTGTCCTGGTGACGGTGATGAACAACTTCTCCAGCCCTAACGAGCCGCAGACCCTCAACTATTCCGACTTCATCCAGCAGGTCAAGGATGGCAAGGTCGAGCGCGTAGCGGTTGATGGCTACGTGATTACCGGCAAGCGCAACGATGGCGACAGCTTCAAGACCATTCGTCCGGCGATCCAGGACAATGGCCTGATCGGCGACCTCGTGGATAACCACGTGGTAGTCGAAGGCAAGCAGCCTGAGCAGCAAAGCATCTGGACTCAACTCCTGGTCGCAAGCTTCCCGATCCTCGTAATCATCGCTGTCTTCATGTTCTTCATGCGGCAGATGCAGGGCGGTGCCGGTGGCAAGGGCGGACCGATGAGCTTCGGCAAGAGCAAGGCGCGCCTGCTCTCCGAAGATCAGGTGAAAACCACATTGGCTGACGTTGCCGGTTGCGACGAAGCCAAGGAAGAAGTTGGCGAGCTGGTCGAGTTCCTGCGCGATCCGGGCAAATTCCAGCGTTTGGGCGGCCGCATTCCTCGTGGCGTGCTGATGGTCGGTCCTCCTGGTACGGGTAAAACCTTGATCGCCAAGGCGATTGCCGGCGAAGCCAAAGTGCCGTTCTTCACCATTTCCGGTTCTGATTTCGTCGAAATGTTCGTCGGTGTCGGTGCCAGTCGTGTTCGTGACATGTTCGAGCAGGCGAAGAAACACGCGCCATGCATCATTTTCATCGATGAAATCGACGCCGTCGGTCGCCATCGTGGTGCCGGTATGGGTGGCGGTCACGATGAGCGCGAACAGACACTCAACCAGTTGCTGGTGGAGATGGACGGTTTCGAAATGAATGACGGCATCATCGTCATCGCAGCGACCAACCGTCCCGACGTACTGGACCCTGCATTGCTGCGTCCGGGCCGTTTCGACCGTCAGGTCGTGGTCGGTCTGCCGGATATCCGTGGTCGCGAGCAGATTCTTAAAGTCCACATGCGCAAAGTGCCAATGGGTGACGACGTCGCTCCGGCCGTGATCGCGCGTGGTACTCCTGGTTTCTCCGGTGCCGACCTGGCCAACCTGGTGAACGAGGCGTCGTTGTTCGCAGCCCGTACCGGCAAGCGCATCGTCGAGATGAAAGAGTTCGAACTGGCCAAAGACAAGATCATGATGGGTGCCGAGCGCAAATCCATGGTCATGTCCGAGAAAGAGAAGCAGAACACTGCTTATCACGAAGCTGGCCACGCCATCGTCGGTCGCGTCGTACCTGAGCATGACCCGGTCTACAAGGTGTCGATCATCCCGCGCGGTCGTGCGCTCGGTGTGACCATGTTCCTGCCGGAAGAAGATCGCTACAGCCTGTCCAAGCGTGCGCTGATCAGTCAGATCTGCTCGCTGTACGGCGGTCGTATCGCTGAAGAGATGACCCTGGGCTTCGACGGTGTCACCACCGGTGCATCCAACGACATCATGCGTGCCAGCCAGATCGCACGGAACATGGTGACCAAGTGGGGCTTGTCGGAAAAGCTCGGCCCGTTGATGTACGCCGAAGAAGAGGGCGAAGTGTTCCTTGGTCGTGGCGGCGGTGGTCAACATGCCAGCTTCTCCGGCGAGACAGCCAAACTGATCGACTCCGAAGTACGCAGCATCATTGACCAGTGCTATGGCACGGCCAAGCAGATCCTCACGGACAACCGCGACAAGCTCGATGCCATGGCAGATGCCTTGATGAAGTACGAGACGATCGATGCCGATCAGATCGATGACATCATGGCGGGTCGTACGCCTCGCGAGCCTCGCGACTGGTCTGGCAGCAGCGATACTTCCGGTACGCCTCCGGCGGTGCAGGATGGGCGTCCGGAAACACCAATCGGTGGCCCGGCTGCTGACGTATAAGGTTTGAAATGACTTCTGTTCAGTCCTCGACCCGGTTGCCTTGCGGCAACCGGGTTCTTGATTTGGCCCAGACGCATGTCATGGGCATTCTCAACGTCACTCCCGACTCCTTTTCCGATGGTGGCCAATACAGTCAGCTCGATGCGGCCCTGCGCCACGCCGAGGCGATGGTGGCGGCTGGTGCGACGCTGATCGACGTTGGTGGCGAATCGACCCGGCCCGGTGCCAGGGCGGTTTCACCCCTTGAAGAGATGGAGCGTGTAGCGCCTGTCGTCGAGCGTATTCATCGTGAACTCGATGTGATTATCTCGGTCGATACCTCCACGCCGGCGGTCATGCGTGAAACCGCTAGGCTGGGGGCGGGTTTGATCAATGATGTGCGTTCGTTGCGCCGAGACGGAGCCCTGGATGCTGCGGCGGCCACTGGCTTGCCGGTATGTCTCATGCATATGCTCGGCGAGCCGGGCGACATGCAGGACAATCCGCAGTACCAGGATGTGACGAAAGAGGTCGGCGAGTTTCTCGCCGAACGCATGGTTCAGTGCGCGTCGGTGGGCATTCCCGCTGAGCGGATCATTCTCGATCCGGGCTTCGGCTTCGCGAAAACCTTGCAGCACAACCTGAGCCTGTTTAAGCATATGGAGGCCTTGCATGCCTTGGGGCGGCCCCTGTTGGTCGGGGTTTCGCGAAAGAGCATGATCGGGCAAGCCTTGAATCGGCCGGTGGGAGAGCGCCTGTATGGCGGTTTGGCGCTCGCGGCACTGGCTTCAATCAAGGGGGCGCGTATATTGCGCGTCCATGATGTGGCCGAAACCGTCGATGTGGTGCGGATGATCGCCGCCGTAGAATCAGCCGAATAAGAATGATGGAGTACTTATGAGCAAAAAATACTTTGGCACCGACGGCATTCGTGGTCGGGTCGGTGAATACCCGATTACTCCTGATTTCATGCTCAAGCTTGGCTGGGCGGCCGGCATGGCTTTTCGCAGCATGGGTGCCTGCAAGGTGCTCGTGGGCAAGGATACCCGGATATCCGGTTACATGTTCGAATCCGCGCTTGAGGCCGGGCTGACTTCGGCAGGTGCTGATGTGATGCTCCTGGGGCCGATGCCGACACCGGCCATCGCCTATCTGACACGTACCTTTCATGCCGAAGCCGGCATCGTGATCAGTGCTTCGCACAACCCTCATGACGACAACGGCATCAAGTTTTTCTCCGGAAAGGGCACCAAGCTTCCGGATGAAGTCGAACTGATGATCGAAGAGCTGCTCGACACCCCGATGACCGTGGTTGAGTCGAGCAAGATCGGCAAGGTATCGCGAATCAACGATGCCTCGGGCCGTTATATCGAATTCTGCAAAAGCAGCGTCCCGACCGGCACCAGTTTTGCCGGGCTGAAGATCGTGATCGACTGTGCCCACGGTGCGACCTATAAAGTGGCGCCGAGTGTGTTCCGTGAGCTGGGGGCTGATGTCGTTGTGCTTTCTGCTCATCCCAATGGCCTGAACATCAATGAGAATTGCGGTTCGACCCATATGGAGCCGCTGCAGGCTGCTGTATTGGCCGAGCACGCCGATTTGGGTATTGCCTTTGACGGTGATGGTGACCGGGTCCAGATGGTCGATCACACTGGCACTGTCGTCGACGGCGACGAGTTGTTGTTCATCATTGCTCGCGATCTGCAAGAGCGCGGCAAGTTGCAGGGCGGCGTGGTCGGTACGCTAATGAGTAACCTTGGGCTGGAATTGGCTCTGGCGGATCTGGCAATTCCTTTTGTGCGCGCCAACGTAGGCGACCGTTACGTTATCTCCGAGTTGCTGGAGCGCGATTGGCAGGTGGGTGGAGAAAACTCGGGGCACATCGTCTGCTTCAGTCACACCACCACCGGTGATGCAATCATTGCCGCGTTGCAGGTGTTGATGGCGCTGAAGAGGCGCGTAGAAGGCCTGGCTCAGTCCCGTCAGGCGCTGCGCAAGTGTCCTCAGGTGCTGATCAATGTCCGGTTTGGCGGTGGTGCGAATCCGATCGAACATCCGACCGTCAAGGAAGCCAGTGACCGTGTCACCCAGGCGATGGCCGGTCGTGGGCGCGTACTGTTACGCAAGTCCGGGACAGAGCCGCTGGTGCGGGTCATGGTCGAGGGCGAGGACGAAACGCAGGTTCGCGGTTACGCCGAAGAGCTGGCAAAACTGGTAACTGAAGTTTCTGTCTGATTTCGGCTTGCCAGCCATGATTGTGTTGGGTAACATCTGCGCCCACTTTGACCGACGAGGTACAGCATGCGTCGCCCTATGGTAGCTGGTAACTGGAAGATGCACGGTACCCGCGCCAGCGTCGCTGAGCTGATCAACGGCCTTAATCATCTGGCCTTGCCGAGCGGTGTTGATGTCGCGGTATTCCCGCCTTGCTTGCATATCAATCAAGTGATTGATGGCTTGAAAGGTGAGTCGATTTCGGTCGGTGCGCAGAATTCTGCAGTGGAATCCATGCAAGGTGCATTGACCGGTGAAATTGCGCCGAGTCAGTTGGTGGATGCAGGTTGTTCCCTGGTGCTTGTCGGGCACTCCGAGCGCCGCCAGATAATGGGCGAGCAGGATGGAATGCTGATTCGCAAGTTCGCAGCGGCGCAGGCATGTGGCTTGATTCCGGTGTTGTGCGTAGGGGAGACCCTCGAAGAGCGCGAAGCTGGAAAAACTCTTGAGGTTGTCGGGCGTCAGCTTGGCAGTATCATTGAGGAGCTGGGTGTAGGTGTCTTTGCAAAGGCAGTAATCGCTTACGAGCCGGTCTGGGCCATTGGCACCGGGCTGACTGCTTCGCCGCAACAGGCGCAGGATGTGCACGCAGCCATTCGCGCTCAGTTGGCGGCAGAGAATTCTGAGGTCGCGCAAGGTGTGCGGCTTCTATACGGCGGCAGCGTGAAGGCGGCCAATGCGGTCGAACTGTTCGGCATGCCGGATATCGATGGGGGGCTCATTGGTGGAGCTTCCCTGAATGCAGATGAGTTCGGTGCGATTTGTCGCGCCGCGGGAAACTGAAAAAATGCTGGAAACAGTCGTAGTCGTTTTTCATCTGCTGGGTGCATTGGGCGTAGTTGCTCTGGTTTTGCTGCAGCAGGGTAAAGGTGCGGATGCTGGCGCGTCTTTCGGAGCAGGTGCTTCAAATACTGTGTTCGGAAGCCAAGGTTCCTCTACCTTTCTTAGTAAGTTTACTGCTATACTTGCCGCCGGTTTCTTCATAACCAGCTTAGGGTTAGGTTACTTTGCTAAAGAGAAGGCTCAAGAGCTGACTCAAGTAGGTTTGCCAAATCCAGCAGTGTTGGAAGTTCCAAAGCAACAACCGGCTTCTGATGATGTCCCGGTGCTTCAAGAGCAAAAGTCGGCTACTCCAGCGACTGACGTGCCTCCAGCTCAAGAGCAGAAGTAAGAAGGGTTTCAAACGTAGTATTGCCGAGGTGGTGGAATTGGTAGACACGCAACCTTGAGGTGGTTGTGCCCATAGGGTGTAGGGGTTCGAGTCCCCTTCTCGGTACCAATTATCAGGAGAGCCCGCTGTTGCGGGCTTTCTTGTAGGTGGAAGGTTACATTGACCCTGTCAGGGATCGGTCGTATACTTCCGCCCCAGCTTTGTCGCGGGGTGGAGCAGTCTGGTAGCTCGTCGGGCTCATAACCCGAAGGTCGTCGGTTCAAATCCGGCCCCCGCAACCAGTTTAAGGAGCCCCTTTTAAGGGGCTTTTTGTTAGCTGGACACTTTCAACGCCGCTGTTCAACGGCGTTTCAAGGATGGGCGTTTCGCCCATTTTTTTATTTTGCACAGCATGCACATACATGCACGAGGGGGTTCAGGTGTCGAGCAAGCTAGAAGAGTTGCAGGCCTTGCTGGCCCCGGTGGTCGTGGCCCTAGGCTATGAATGCTGGGGTATTGAGTTTTCGGCTCAAGGTCGCCACTCAATGTTGCGCGTTTATATTGATAAAGAGGGCGGCGTGCTGGTGGACGATTGTGCCATCGTCAGCCGTCAGATCAGCGGTGTACTGGATGTTGAAGATCCGATCGCCGTTGAATACACCCTTGAAGTTTCCTCGCCTGGCATGGAACGCCCACTGTTCACTATTGAGCAGTTTGCAAAATTTGCCGGTGAACAAGTGAAGATCAAGCTGCGCTCGCCTTTTGAAGGTCGGCGCAACTTTCAGGGCCTTCTGCGCGGTGTAGAAGAGCAGGACGTCGTGGTGCAGGTTGAAGACCATGAATTCCTGTTGCCGATCGATATGATCGACAAGGCCAACATTATTCCCAGTTTTGACTGAGACGCGGATCCCGCGGATCCAATGGCTTGCGAAAGGCGAGGCGTACGATGAGCAAAGAAGTACTGCTGGTTGTTGAGTCGGTATCCAATGAAAAGGGCGTACCGGCAAACGTAATTTTTGAAGCGCTGGAGCTGGCTCTGGCCACTGCTACCAAAAAACGTTTCGAGGACGAAGTCGATCTGCGTGTGGAAATCAATCGCCACACCGGCGCTTACGAGACATTCCGTCGCTGGACGGTCGTCGAAGAAGCAGACCTGGACGATCCGGCCATCGAAACCTGGCCGAGCAAGGTTGCGGAAACGCATCCTGGCGCCCAGGTCGGTGACGTTGTCGAAGAAAAGATCGAGTCCATCGAGTTCGGCCGCATTGCTGCACAGACTGCCAAGCAAGTCATCGTGCAGAAAGTTCGCGAAGCCGAGCGCGCTCAAGTCGTTGATGCCTATCGCGAGCGCCTGGGGGAAATCATCTCCGGCACCGTGAAGAAAGTGACCCGCGACAACGTGATCGTCGACCTGGGCAACAACGCTGAAGCGTTGCTGGCTCGCGAAGACATCATTTCTCGCGAAACCTTCCGGGTTGGCGTGCGTCTGCGTGCGCTGCTCAAGGAAATCCGCACCGAGAACCGCGGTCCGCAGCTGATCCTGTCGCGTACCGCGCCGGAAATGCTGATCGAGTTGTTCCGCATTGAAGTGCCGGAAATCGCTGAAGGCCTGATCGAAGTAATGGCTGCGTCCCGCGACCCGGGTTCGCGCGCCAAGATCGCGGTCCGCTCCAAGGACAAACGCATTGACCCGCAAGGCGCTTGCATCGGTATGCGCGGTTCGCGCGTCCAGGCAGTGTCCGGCGAGTTGGGCGGTGAGCGCGTGGACATCGTCCTGTGGGACGATAACCCGGCTCAGTTCGTGATCAATGCAATGTCGCCGGCTGAAGTGGCGGCAATTATCGTTGACGAAGATGCCCATGCAATGGACATCGCCGTTGGCGCAGACAATCTGGCTCAGGCCATTGGTCGGGGTGGTCAGAACGTGCGTCTGGCTAGCCAGTTGACTGGCTGGACCCTGAACGTGATGACCGAATCGGACATCCAGGCTAAGCAGCAAGCAGAAACCGGCGACATCCTGCGCAACTTCATCGACGAGCTGGAAGTCGACGAAGACCTGGCACAGGTGCTGGTAGATGAAGGCTTCACCAGCCTGGAAGAGATTGCCTACGTACCGTTGGAAGAAATGCTCAACATCGACGGCTTTGACGAAGAAACCGTCAACGAGCTTCGCGCTCGCGCCAAGGATCGTTTGTTGACTAAAGCCATCGCTACTGAGGAAAAGCTGGCAGACGCCCATCCGGCCGAAGACCTGCTCTCGCTTGAGGGTATGGACAAGGATTTGGCGATGGAACTGGCGGTGCGCGGCGTAATTACCCGCGAAGACCTGGCCGAGCAGTCTATTGACGACCTGCTCGACATCGACGGCATTGACGATGATCGTGCCGGCAAGTTGATCATGGCCGCCCGAGCCCATTGGTTCGAGTAATTAGGCGCGGCCTGAGGAGAGAAGTGCATGACGCAAGTCACGGTGAAACAACTGGCCGATGAGGTCAAAACACCGGTAGAGCGCCTGTTGCAGCAGATGCGTGAGGCAGGTCTGCCGCACACCGCCGCCGATGAAGGTGTGAGCGATAGTGAGAAGCAGTCTTTGCTGACTCACTTGAAGAGCAGCCACAAGGCGAAAGTGGAAGAACCGCGCAAGATTACATTGCAGCGCAAAACCACCAGCACGCTGCGTGTTGCTGGTAGCAAGAGCATCAGCGTTGAAGTACGCAAGAAGAAAGTCTTCGTACAACGCAGCCCGGAAGAAATCGAAGCCGAGCGCAAACGCGAACTGGAAGAACGCCGCGCAGTAGAAAATACTGCACGTCAGAAGGCTGAAGAAGAAGCCAAGCGTCGCGCCGAAGAAGAAGCGCGTCGCCAGCCTGCTGCTGCGCAAACCGCTACTAACGACGCCGTTGCAGCGCCTGCTGCAGTTGCCGAACCAGTGCGTGAAAGCGCGCCGGTTGTGGCTGCTGCACCAGCGCCGTCTGCCGATGTTCGCAACAAGCAGAACGAACAGCGCCGTCCGGACAAACCACGTGCCGACGATAACAGTCGTCGTGGCAGTGGCGATGGCGAGCGCAAAAACGCTCCGCATCGTGCTTCGGTCAAGGAAAAAGCGCCTGCTCCACGTGTTGCGCCACGTACTACCGACGAAGAAAGCGATGGCTTCCGTCGTGGTGGTCGCGGCAAGGCCAAGCTGAAGAAACGCAACGCCCACGGTTTCCAGAGCCCAACCGGCCCTGTTGTGCGTGATGTGCAGATCGGCGAGACCATCACTGTTGGCGATCTCGCCAATCAGATGTCGGTCAAGGCTGCTGAAATCATCAAGTTCATGTTCAAACTGGGTACTCCAGCGACCATCAACCAGGTGCTTGATCAGGAAACTGCTCAACTGGTAGCCGAAGAACTGGGCCACAAAGTGACCCTGGTCAGCGACACCGCCCTGGAAGATTCCCTGGCCGAGTCCCTGAAGTTTGAAGGTGAGACGTTCTCCCGTGCGCCAGTCGTGACCGTAATGGGCCACGTTGACCACGGTAAGACCTCGCTGCTCGACTATATCCGTCGTGCCAAGGTAGCTGCTGGCGAAGCCGGCGGTATCACCCAGCACATCGGTGCGTACCACGTTGAAACTGATCGCGGCATGGTCACGTTCCTCGATACCCCGGGTCACGCTGCGTTTACCGCAATGCGTGCTCGCGGTGCCAAGGCAACTGACATCGTGATCCTGGTCGTTGCAGCGGACGACGGCGTGATGCCGCAGACCATTGAAGCTGTTCAGCACGCCAAGGCTGCCGGTGTTCCGCTGGTTGTTGCAGTGAACAAAATCGACAAGCCGGGCGCTGATCTCGATCGCATCCGTAGCGAACTGTCGGTTCACGGCGTGACTTCGGAAGAGTGGGGCGGCGACACCCCGTTCGTATCGGTTTCGGCGAAAGTCGGTACTGGCGTAGACGAGTTGCTCGAAGCTGTTCTGCTGCAAGCTGAAGTTCTGGAACTGAAAGCAACGCCTTCGGCTCCTGGCCGTGGCGTCGTGGTTGAATCGCGTCTCGACAAAGGTCGTGGCCCGGTTGCAACCGTTCTGGTTCAAGACGGTACCCTGCGCCAAGGCGACATGGTGCTGGTCGGTTCGAACTATGGCCGTGTACGTGCCATGCTCGACGAGAACGGCAAGCCAATCAAGGAAGCCGGTCCTTCCATCCCTGTCGAGATCCTCGGCCTGGACGGTACCCCGGACGCTGGCGACGAGATGAGCGTGCTGTCGGACGAGAAGAAAGCCCGTGAAGTGGCTCTGTTCCGTCAAGGCAAGTTCCGCGAAGTCAAACTGGCCCGTGCTCACGCTGGCAAGCTGGAAAACATCTTCGAAAACATGGGTCAGGCAGAGAAGAAGACGCTCAACATCGTCCTCAAATCCGACGTCCGTGGTTCGCTGGAAGCGTTGAACGGTGCCTTGAACGGCTTGGGTAACGACGAAGTGCAAGTGCGTGTTGTCGGTGGCGGTGTCGGTGGTATCACCGAATCCGACGCCAACCTGGCACTGGCCTCCAACGCTGTACTGTTCGGCTTCAACGTGCGTGCCGATGCTGGCGCTCGCAAGATCGTCGAGCAGGAAGGTCTGGATATGCGTTACTACAACGTGATCTACGACATCATCGAAGACGTCAAGAAAGCCCTCACCGGTATGTTGGGCAGCGATGTTCGCGAGAACATCCTGGGTACCGCTGAAGTACGTGATGTGTTCCGTTCGCCGAAATTTGGCGCGATCGCCGGTTGCATGGTTATCGAAGGTGTTGTTCACCGTAACCGTCCAATCCGTGTACTGCGTGAAGACATCGTTATCTTCGAAGGCGAGCTGGAATCCCTGCGCCGCTTCAAGGATGACGCTTCCGAAGTACGTGCCGGCATGGAATGCGGTATCGGCGTGAAGAGCTACAACGACGTCAAAGTCGGCGACAAGATCGAAGTCTTCGAGAAGGTTCAGGTTGCTCGCAGCCTCTAACTCGCGCACTTCAAGGGCCACGATGAGCCGCAGCATGCAGATGCGCGGCGCAGCGTCCGGACTCTAAACGCAACGCCCGGTCTGGCTTTTGTCAGGCCGGGCGTTTGCCGCTTTCAGACCCCTCGGGTTTCACCGTGGGGCAGTAACAGGTAACAAGACATGGCAAAAGAATACAGCCGTACCCAACGTATCGGCGATCAGATGCAGCGTGAGCTGGCACAGCTGATCCGTCGTGAAGTCAAAGACCCGCGCGTCGGCCTGGTCACCATTACCGCTGTTGAAGTCAGCCGTGACGTCGGTCACGCCAAGATCTTCATAACCGTGATGGGCCAGGACAGCCGCGACGACATCGCGCAAAGCATCAAGGTGCTCAACTCAGCCGCAGGTTTCCTGCGTATGCAGTTGGCTCGCGAAATGAAGTTGCGCAGCGTTCCGCAGTTGCACTTCCATTACGACGAAAGCGTCGTGCGTGGCGCGCATCTGTCGGCCCTGATCGAGCGTGCGGTGGCTGAAGACAATCAGCACCCGGTAGCGGCTGAACCCGAAGACGCCAAGGAGTAATCGGTGGCTCAGGTCAAACGTATCCGTCGTAACGTCAGCGGCATCATCCTGCTCGACAAGCCGCTGGGGTTCACCTCCAACGCGGCATTGCAGAAGGTTCGCTGGTTGCTCAATGCCGAGAAGGCCGGGCACACCGGCAGTCTCGATCCGCTGGCCACCGGCGTGCTGCCGTTGTGCTTCGGTGAGGCCACCAAGTTCTCGCAATACTTGCTCGATTCCGACAAGGCTTATGAAACCCTGGCGCAACTGGGCAAGACCACCACCACGGCCGATGCCGAAGGTGACGTTTTGCTGGAGCGCCCGGTGACCGTTGGTCGCGCCGATATCGAAGCGGTGCTGCCCAAATTTCGTGGGCAAATCAGTCAGATACCGCCGATGTACTCGGCGCTCAAGCGTGATGGGCAGCCGCTGTACAAGCTGGCCCGTGCAGGCGAAGTAGTGGAGCGCGAACCGCGTTCTGTTACTATTGCGCGCTTGGAATTACTGGCCTTTGAGGGTGATACTGCGCGGCTTGCGGTGGATTGCAGCAAAGGCACCTATATCCGCACCCTGGTGGAGGATATCGGTGAGCAACTCGGTTGTGGCGCTTACGTGGCTGAATTGCGACGTACCCAGGCCGGGCCTTTCACGCTGGCACAGACCGTCACTCTGGAAGAGCTTGAAGCAGTACATGCCGAAGGCGGCAACGAGGCGGTCGACCGCTTCCTGATGCCATCGGACAGCGGCCTGCTGGACTGGCCACTGTTGCATTTCTCGGAGCACAGTGCGTTCTACTGGCTTAACGGCCAACCGGTACGCGCCCCGGATGCACCGAAGTTCGGCATGGTACGGGTACAGGATCACAACGGTCGCTTCATCGGTATCGGTGAAGTGAGCGAAGACGGGCGCATCGCGCCGCGTCGACTGATTCGGTCAGAATGACCGGACGAGTGTGGCTGTTAACAGGCACGGTCACTACTCATTTATAGATACAGGGATTTGTCCCTGGCCTGTTGAAGCTGTTTCTTTGAAACAGTTTCCTGATAAAAGGATTGCCTCATGGCTCTCGACGTTCAAGAAAAAGCTCAAATCGTAGCTGACTACCAGCAAGCTGTTGGTGACACTGGTTCGCCAGAAGTGCAAGTTGCACTGCTGACCCACAACATCAACAAGCTGCAAGGTCACTTCAAGGCCAACGGTAAAGATCACCACTCCCGTCGTGGTCTGATCCGCATGGTAAACCAGCGCCGTAAGCTGCTGGACTACCTGAAAGGCAAGGATCTGGGTCGTTATCAGGCTCTGATCGGTCGCCTGGGTCTGCGTCGCTAATAAGCGATTGCGCTAGAGGTTGGTTGTCTGTCGTGCGTCAGTGGGTTTCCGCTGGCGCATGGCAGGCTCCCAGCCTCAAGTTTTATCTGGACATACGTTTTACCCTGGACAGGCGTTGGGCCGATCCCCGACATTGCCCAAGAATTTCGCAAGAAGACAAGTTCCCCAAGAGCCACAAAAGAAGGTAGGACACCGTGAACCCGGTAATCAAAAAATTCCAGTTCGGTCAGTCGACCGTTACCCTCGAGACTGGCCGTATCGCCCGTCAGGCCTCCGGCGCAGTATTGGTCACCGTTGACGACGACGTCAGCGTATTGGTGACCGTTGTCGGTGCCAAACAAGCCGATCCAGGCAAGGGCTTCTTCCCTCTGTCCGTTCACTACCAGGAAAAGACTTACGCTGCCGGTAAGATCCCTGGCGGTTTCTTCAAGCGTGAAGGCCGTCCTTCCGAGAAAGAAACCCTGACTTCCCGACTGATCGACCGTCCGATCCGTCCGCTGTTCCCGGAAGGCTTCATGAACGAAGTGCAGGTTGTCTGCACCGTCGTTTCCACCAGCAAAAAGACCGATCCGGACATCGCTGCGATGATCGGTACCTCGGCTGCCCTGGCCATCTCCGGCATTCCTTTCGATGGCCCGATCGGCGCTGCCCGCGTTGCATTCCATGAAAGCACTGGCTACCTGCTGAACCCGACTTACGAACAACTGAAAGCCTCGAGCCTGGACATGGTCGTTGCCGGTACTTCGGAAGCCGTTCTGATGGTTGAATCGGAAGCCAAAGAGCTGACCGAAGACCAGATGCTGGGCGCGGTACTGTTTGCTCACGACGAGTTCCAGGTGGTGATCAACGCCGTTAAAGAACTGGCCGCTGAAGCTGCCAAGCCAACCTGGACCTGGGCTCCTCAGCCAGAAGCCACCGCACTGCTGGGCGCTATCCGTGCCGAGTTCGGCGAAGCGATCTCCCAGGCTTACACCATCACCGTCAAAGCCGACCGTTATGCACGTCTGGGCGAGCTGAAAGACCAGGTTGTTGCCAACCTGTCCGGTGAAGAAGGTCAGCCGACTTCCGCTGAAGTCAAAGCGGCTTTCGGTGAAATCGAATACCGCACCGTTCGCGAAAACATCGTTAACGGCAAGCCACGTATCGATGGTCGCGACACCAAGACCGTACGTCCGCTGAACATCGAAGTCGGCGTTCTGCCGAAGACCCACGGTTCGGCACTGTTTACCCGTGGCGAAACCCAGGCCCTGGTAGTCGCGACTCTGGGTACTGCCCGTGACGCACAGCTGCTGGACACCCTGGAAGGCGAGAAAAAAGACCCGTTCATGCTGCACTACAACTTCCCTCCGTTCTCGGTAGGTGAGTGTGGTCGCATGGGTGGTGCTGGTCGTCGCGAAATCGGTCACGGCCGTCTGGCCCGTCGTTCGGTTCAGGCCATGCTGCCTGCTGCCGACGTGTTCCCGTACACCATTCGTGTTGTGTCGGAAATCACCGAGTCCAACGGTTCGAGCTCCATGGCTTCGGTCTGCGGCGCTTCTTTGGCTCTGATGGATGCCGGCGTTCCGATGAAGGCACCGGTTGCCGGTATCGCCATGGGTCTGGTTAAAGAAGGCGAGAAATTCGCTGTTCTGACCGACATCCTGGGCGACGAAGATCACCTCGGCGACATGGACTTCAAAGTAGCGGGTACCGCCAAAGGTGTTACCGCGCTGCAGATGGACATCAAGATCAAAGGCATCACCGAAGAAATCATGGAAATCGCTCTGGGCCAAGCCCTGGAAGCGCGCCTGAATATCCTCGGTCAGATGAACCAGATCATTGGCCAGTCGCGTACCGAGCTGTCGGAAAACGCTCCGACCATGATCGCGATGAAAATCGACACCGACAAAATCCGTGATGTTATCGGTAAAGGCGGCGCGACCATTCGTGCGATCTGTGAAGAAACCAAAGCTTCGATCGACATCGAAGACGACGGTTCGATCAAGATCTTCGGCGAAACCAAGGAAGCGGCTGAAGCAGCACGTCAGCGCGTTCTGGGCATCACCGCGGAAGCCGAAATCGGCAAGATCTACGTTGGTAAGGTTGAGCGCATCGTCGACTTCGGCGCATTCGTCAACATCCTGCCAGGCAAGGACGGTCTGGTTCACATCTCGATGCTGAGCGATGCTCGCGTCGAGAAAGTGACCGACATCCTGAAAGAAGGCCAGGAAGTGGAAGTACTGGTACTGGACGTCGACAACCGCGGCCGTATCAAGCTGTCCATCAAAGACGTAGCAGCAGCCAAGGCTTCGGGCGTTTAATCAACCCCTTCGCCTGACCGCTTCAACGTTATAAAAATGCCTCGCCGTGAAAACGGCGGGGCATTTTTTTGTGTGCAGGAAGATCAAAAGATCGTCCGAACGCGGCCCGAGCCTTCGGCAGTTCCTACACAAGCCCAATGTAGGAGCTGCCGCAGGCTGCGATCTTTTGATTTTGCGGTGCGCGAAGTTGCCGGACCCCGAAGCCAATGCTAGGTTTAGCCCACAGCCCGTGTAGCTCAGCCGGTAGAGCAGCGCACTCGTAACGCGAAGGTCGCAGGTTCGATTCCTGTCTCGGGCACCATTCTCTTCTTCATTTCACCTTTCTGCTCAGATCCTCGACGGTGCGCTTTAGTTGTTCCATCGCGCGATCCTGATCGCTGATCTCCCGTTTGAGGCTGGAGATTTCGCTGTTGTTCGAACTTGAGCTGGAGCCGCTGTTGCGCTTTAGCTCTTCCACTTGCTTGCCAAGGTTGTTCAGATCGCGCTCCTGCTCATTGACCGTGCGCTTGAGATCGTCAATCTCCTTGCTGCTGGAGTTTGAGCTGGAACCGCTGTTGCGTTTGAGTTCTTCGATCTGACGGGCCTGCTCGCTGAGGGTGCGCTTCTGGCTTTCCAGTTCCGTGGCATTGGTCTTCACGGTTTTTTGCAGGCTTTCCAGGTCATCGATGCTGACGCTGGTTCTGACGAGTGTGTCCTTGCCAAATGAATTGTGGAGCGCGGAGATTTTGTCGGAGTACAACGCAGGGTCAGAGGTGACTTCGACAGCCGCTTGAGCGGCACCGGTCAATGTCAGGCTGCCAAGCAGCAAGGTAGCGGTAGCAAGCTGGGCAGACAAAAGCTTCGAAAAACTGCGCATCACTGGAGTTCCTTGTGAAGTGCTGATATGGCACATCGCTATGACTTGTGATTTCGACTTATGTTCCCAAGGCCTCCTGCATGTGTCTTTTTATGTAAAGACCCGTGTAATTCATCGACAAAACGTCCTATATTCGTTGTCTGCATGAGCATCGCCCAGCAGTTTTCAGATGATCCCGAATGGTTCTGAAGGCCAGACAAACCGGGCTTCAAACGGTTTTTTGCGTCAGAGAGATCCTTGATGATCCAGATCCATCTTCCATTCCCCAGATCAGCGAGAACGCCATGACCGTTAAAGAATTGACCCAAGAAGCCAGACACGAAGAAGCCCTGAAAAAATACGTGCTGGACGCGCCCCAGTTGCTGGAAGAGATCAAGGACTTGCCCGCCGACGAACAGAAAGACCAGATCCAGTGGGCGTTCGAGGATGAAGCGGAAGCTCAGGGCTTGCAGCCGTGGGAGCTGACGCTCAAGTACACTACAAGTCCTGAAGAGTTCGAGGCCGCGCGCCTGGCGCTGCACAAGGAGGCGGCCGAGGTATTGGGCGTCGAGTGGGAAGAGTACTGCGAGATGAACAATCTGGTGGTCTAAAAAAAATGCCAGCCTTTATCAGGCTGGCATTTTTTATTATCAAAGGCGTGATCAGAGACTCAGTCGCATCGACAGGTCCACAGCCTTCACATCCTTGGTCATCGCACCAATCGAAATATAATCCACCCCGGTTTCGGCGATTGGCAGCAACGTGCTTTCGTTGATACCACCGCTGGCCTCCAGTTTTGCCTTGCCGGCGTTCAGGCGCACTGCTTCGCGCATGTCGTCCAGGCTCAGTTCATCGAGCATGATGATGTCGGCACCCGCCGCCAGTGCTTCCTTCAGCTCCGCCAGGCTTTCCACTTCGATCTCCACCGGTTTGCCCGGGGCGATCTTGTGCGCGGCCGCGATAGCCTCAGAAATGCCACCGCAGGCGGCGATATGGTTTTCCTTGATCAGGAAGGCGTCATACAGGCCGATGCGGTGGTTGTGGCAGCTGCCGCAGGTCACGGCGTATTTCTGGGCCAGACGCAGCCCCGGCAGGGTTTTGCGGGTGTCGAGCAACTTCACTTGGGTCTCGGCGACGAAGTCCGCCAGGTACTGCGCGCGAGTGGCCACGCCGGACAGCATTTGCAGAAAATTCAGTGCGCTGCGTTCGCCCGTCAGCAGCGAGCGAGCCGGGCCTTCGAGATGGAATAGCACCTGATTGGGTTTCACCCGTTCGCCGTCGCGCACCTGCCAGTGAACGGCAACCCGCGGGTCCAGCTGCCGAAACACGGTATCGACCCACGCGGTGCCGCTGATGACAGCGGCATCACGGGTGATGATGGTGGCTTTGGCCAGGCGTTCGGCGGGGATCAGTTGCGCGGTGATGTCGCCGCTGCCGATGTCCTCGTGCAACGCACGGCGCACGTTGGCTTCGATTTCGGCAGTCAAATCGGCGAGACGTAGATTCGGCATAACGGGCTCCACAAACAAAGTGCCCCGATTATAGGGCCATGGTGCGAGGCAACCCAAGGCATCAACGGCCATTCCATCGTTCGCCAACCTGCATTTGGTCGATTCACTCGAGTAATCGGTGTTAAGCAGGGGCTCTCTCATAACGTCTATTTGTTGGGAAAGCGCAGAGTCTGCTGGCATAAAGAAGGTCTTTTGCAGATAATCCGCCTTGCATTTGACGTCATAGCTTTGACGTAACTTTGGATTCCCGATTATTTGAAATGACAACGGGTGGTGACTGTCCCCCGTTGAGCGTCGGCTGTGTGGCTGCGTACTCGATCTTTCTTACCGAACCGAAGAATCACCGTTTCAGGAGGCTTGGATGCACAACGACGGGAATGTAGTGCCTTTGCACAAGGCCGCTACCGACCAGGCGACTCACTCGCCGCTCGCCCGCCTGCCCGTGATTCTGCTTCAGGTTCGCGACAAGGCCGCTCAACAACTCAAGCAAGGTTTGCAGGAATTGTTCGATAACGCCGACGACACTCTGTTCGAAATGGCCGACCGGGCCCGAAACAATGTCGAGCAAAACATCTTCTTCGAGGCCATGCGCGATTTGCGCCTCAAGCGCAAAAGCATCGAACGCGGATTTCTCGAGCAATTCTTCGAGGCTTTCGTCAGCCTCACGCAGTACGACATTTCTCACGCTGTCTCGCCCCGGCCATTGGTTTTCGATGCCTCGGCGGCGATGCCCAATGACGACATGGAGCGCAACGTGGCGGTGGAAGCCATGGTTGGCAAAGTGCTGAACCGTGACGGTTTCGCCCTCGACCAGCTCACCGCCCGACTCAGCACACTGTTGAGCAAGACGCTGGTCGAACAGCACAACCCCTTGGGGCCGACGCTGCTCTGCAAGTATTTCTTGCAGGCCGGGCGCAACCTGGGCATGGAAATCAAGGTCAAGCTGATCATCCTCAAGCTGTTCGAACGCTATGTGCTCAGCAATGCTGATCAGCTCTACGCCGAAGCCAATCAACTGCTGATCGCCACCGGCGTGCTGCCGGACCTCAAACCCGCCCCGGCGCGGCGTGCCACTGATCGGGCGGCTGCGAGTGTTAGAGCTGACCCCGCCGAGACAGGCGTACGGACTGGCAATCCGCAGATCGACGAAGGCGTACAGGAAGTCTTCGCCGCCTTGCAGGAATTACTGTTTCACGTGCGTGGCAGCGTTGCGCCGACCCTGGAAGTCAGTGCCCAGACCCAGCCTATTTCCACCCGCGACCTGCTGCGCCTGCTCTCGCACTTGCAGCAATACGTGCCGGCGCTGGCGGCTCAGGACGACTTCGATCTGCGTAACCAGCTCGAACAACTGCTGACCCGGGTCAGCGTCAAAAGCGGCAAGTCGCGCGTGGTGGGTGTGGCCGACGAAGATGTGATCAACCTGATCGCCATGCTCTTCGAATGCATCCTCGATGATCGCAACCTGCCGGACTCTCTCAAGGCGCTGATCGGCCGTTTGCAGATTCCGATGCTGAAAGTGGCGGTGCTCGACAAGAGCTTTTTCAGCCGCAGCAGCCATCCCGCCCGGCGTTTGCTCAACGAAATCGCCGCTGCGGCCATGGGCTGGGGCGAGTGCGATGACCATGAGCGCGACAGCTTGTACCTGCGCATCGAGCAAGTGGTGCAGCGCTTGTTGAACGACTTTGTCGATGACCCGGCGATCTTTTCCGAATTGCTGGCGGATTTTCTTGCCTTCACCAATGACGAACGCCGTCGTAGCGAATTACTCGAGCAGCGCACCCGTGACGCCGAAGAGGGCCGCGCCAGGACCGAACTGGCACGTCAGCGCGTCGAGCAGGCGCTGAATCAGGCGTTGGTGGGCAAGGTACTGCCGCACGGCGTGGTGGCGTTTGTCCAGGAGGCCTGGAGCAAAGTGCTGTTGCTGACCTGCCTCAAGCACGGTGATCAGTCCGCCGAATGGCATGCCGATGTGCAGACCATGGCCCAATTGATCTGGAGCGTGCAGCGCCATGACGAACCCGACGCGAGCCTGCGGTTGTTGTCGCTGGTGCCAGGGTTGCTCAAGTCGTTGCGCGATGGCTTGAACAGCTCGGCATTCGACCCTTTCGCCACCGGCGAGTTTTTCAGCGAGCTGGAAGCTTTGCACGTTCAGCTGTTCGAACGTCCAGGCCCGAAAAGCACACCTGTTAACGCACCGATGATGATCGAAGTGCAGCAGGAAATCGTGCTTCGCACCGCAGACGAAGGCCCGGTCGAAGCCGCATCGATGTGTTTGCCGGAGGACGATGTCGCTTTGCTTCAAGTCGATCAGCTGCGCTTGGGTTGCTGGGTCGAGTTTCAGGAAGACGAAGAAAACACTCTGCGCTGCAAGCTGGCGGCGATCATTGAAGCCACCGACAAGTACATCTTCGTCAACCGTACCGGGATGAAAGTGCTGGAGCACAGCCGTATCGGTCTGGCCCTGGAGTTCCGGCGTGGCGCGGCGCGAACGCTGGACGACACCTTGCTGTTCGACCGGGCGCTGGAGTCGGTGCTGGGCAACCTGCGGCGTCTCAATCACGGCAAGTGATCGCGCGCCGAGGGTCTATCGCGGCATACTGGGCACCAACACAGTCGTCGTTGAAGGAACCTGTATGCAGTTGGACCCCGCGAGCGGTTGGTGTCAGGGCGTGCGCATATGCCCCTCGCCCAACTTCAATGCGCGCCCCGAGGGCGAAATTTCCCTGCTGGTGATCCACAACATCAGTCTGCCGCCAGCGCAGTTTCTGACCGGCAAGGTGCAGGAATTTTTCCAGAATCGTCTGGATGTCACGGAACATCCCTACTTTGCAGGAATCGCCGACCTGCGGGTGTCTGCGCACTTTCTGATCGAACGTGACGGCGCCGTCACTCAGTTTGTCTCTTGTCTAGAGCGCGCCTGGCACGCTGGCGTCTCGTGTTTCGATGGACGGGAAACCTGTAACGATTTTTCCGTGGGCATCGAGCTCGAAGGCACGGATGATCTGCCGTTCACCGACGCCCAATATCAAGCGTTGACGGCCCTGACTTTACAGCTGCAAAGCGCCTTCACGGGTATCACCGCACAACGCATCTGCGGGCATAGCGACATCGCACCCGGGCGCAAGACTGATCCGGGACCGGCGTTTGACTGGGCACGCTATCGCGCGGCTCTGGCAAAAGCTGCTCTGGAAAAAAAGGAGTAACAATGAGTTTTCTGGTGTTGCTGTTGGCGGTGTGGATCGAGAAGTTCTCGGCCCTGCGCCATCGGGTTCAACGTGATGGCGGTTGGGTGCGCGAGCTGCACAAGCTTGAAGCCAACCCACGCATGACAAACCGTCCGTGGCTGATACTGGTAGTGCTGGTGTTGTTGCCGGTGGCGCTGCTGGGTTTGCTGTTGGTGGTGCTGGAGCCGGTAGCCTACGGTTTGCTGGCGTTACCGGTGCACTTGCTGGTGGTGATTTACAGTCTGGGCCGTGGTGATCTGCTGGCCGGCCTCGGGCCGTTCCGCGATGCCTGGCGCCGGGAAGACCTGCCAGCCGCCGCCCATGTGGCCAAACGTGACCTGAATATTTGCGCTGACAGCGGCGAGCAACTGCTGGAGCGAGTTGAAGGGCATCTGCTGTGGCAGGCCTATCAGAGCTTTTTCGCGGTGATCTTCTGGTACTTCCTGCTGGGCCCGGTTGCAGCGTTGAGCTATCGACTGCTGGCGCTGGCCGAGGAGCATGGGCAGAACCCGGCCGTGGTCGAGCGAGCGGCACAGCTGCGTCATGCGTTCGATTGGGTACCGGTGCGACTGCTGGCGGCGAGTTTTGCGTTGGTCGGCAACTTTGTCGCGGTCGGCCGGGTGATGCTGCACGAGCTGCTGAACTGGAACATCAGCGCCGCCCACCTGATCGAGAAGGTCGGGTTGGTGGCTGGTGAAATTCCGGCGCCGGTGGTCGGGCCGGATGGCATCAACAGCCTGGACCGGATCTGGGAACTGCTGCTGCGCGCGGCAGTGCTTTGGTATGCCGGGTTCGCGTTGTGGACTGTCCTTTCCTGAGTTCTGCTTTGAATCGAAAAGATCGCAGCTCTGTAGCAGCTGGCGAAGCCTGCGTTCGGCTGCGCAGCAGTCGTCAAATCAGAACTCGCGGTGCGTCAGGCAGACCGCGTCAGCCTGATTCACGACTGCTGCGCAGCCGAACGCAGCCTCGCAGCCTCGCAGGCTCGACAGCTGCTACAAGGCAGCGTGTCTGTCGTTAACCTTAAGTTACAAAACCCTCCGCAGATTTAGGCTATACAGAGATAGCGCCAATAGTGGCTATCTGCTGTCTCTGCGCGCCTGCCATAAAAATAAGAATTCCAAGGGAGACTTCACAGTGAAGAGCTTGCTCTATCCCGCCGTCGCGCTGATGAACCGCCTGAGCTTCGGCATGAAGTTCAGCCTGATCAGCGTGCTATTCCTCGTGCCGATGCTGGTGACCAACTTCTATCTGGTGCGCGATTCCTATCGCGAATTCCAGGGCACGCGGGTCGAGCTGCAAAGCCTCGACCTGCTGGGCGGCGGCCTGAGCCTGCGCCGGGATCTGGAAACCCTGAACAACCTGGTGCAGATCAATGTCACCCTTGGTCAGTCCGGCAAGGCAGGCAATGTCGAATCGAATATCAGTGCCTTGGAGCAAAGCGTTCTGACTCGTTTGCAAGGGTTGGCGGCGATGACCACTGACCCGGAACAAATCATCTTTTTCGATGGCAAGCGCGATGAAATGATCGCCGCGTTCAAGGCCCAGCAAGCGGAAACTTCCCTGCAAAGCAAAAGTGCGCTGATCGGCAAGTTGCTCGGCAACGCGCAGATTTTCAGTCAGATCATTGCCAGTCAGGCCGGTCTGAGCCGCGACAGCCAGAGTGACATGCGTCAGCTGAGCGAGCTCATTACCAATGTCACGCCGGCCGTGACCCAGACGCTCGGCGACGGCCGGGCGATGGGTTCTTACTCATTAGGGCAGGGCTTTCTCAACTCGGCCTCGAGCACCCGTTTCGATGAGTTGCTGGCGCAGATCGAAAAGCTTCAGGCTGAATACGGCCTGAAATTGCAGGATGCTCTGGGCTCCAGTAAAGCGGCGCACGAAACCCTGGCCGCTCAAGCCGAAAGCAGCAAGGCCTCTCTGAAAAAGGCCAGTGAACTGTTCGAAGAACAAGTGGTGATGGCTGACACCCTCGATGCACCGTGGCAGGCCTTTTACGATCAGGTCACGGGCCTGATCGACCAGACCTACCAACTCAACGAAGCCACCCTGAAGTTTCTCGGTACCCAGTTGCAGCAGCGGCTGGAGCAGCACCGCACTCACATGATCTTGCAGGCAGTGGCGCTGACACTGGTGTTTGTGTTGATTTTTTACCTCTATGGCGGTTTCTACGCCTCGACCCGCACCACCCTCAAGCGTCTTGGCGCGGTGATGGACAAGGTGGCGGCCGGGGACATGACCGTGACCTTCAGCGCCGACAGCCGCGATGAACTGGGCGAGTTGGGCGAGGTGTTCACCGGCACCGTGAAGAAGATCCATGACCTGATCGAGCGCGTGGGCCAGACCGTCAGTGAGGTCGAGCGCCAGGCCAGCCAGGTCGAAAACGTGTCCGCCCAGAGCAATCAGGCGGTGGCGGGGCAGCGCATGCAGATCGAGCAAGTCGCCACGGCGATGAATCAGATGTCAGCCACTTCCCTGGAAGTGGCGCGCAGTGCCGCGGCGGCCGTCAGCAGCGCTCACAGCGTCAACGACGAGACCATTAGCGGGCGCGGCCTGGTGGAGTCCCAGCAGGGCAGCATCGCTGCACTGGCCAGTGAGATCGATCAGTCGGTGCGGGTGATCAACCAACTGGCCAGTGATAGTCAATCCATTAGTCGCGTGCTGGAAGTGATCAAAAGTATCGCCGAACAGACCAACTTGCTGGCGCTTAACGCGGCCATCGAAGCCGCGCGCGCGGGCGAGCAGGGCCGTGGTTTTGCGGTGGTGGCAGACGAGGTCCGGACCCTGGCCAAACGCACCCAGCAATCGACCGAAGAAATCGAGCAGATGATTGCCAAGCTGCACAGCGGTGTCGGGGCGGCGGTCAAGGCGATGGGCACCAGCCATCAGATGGCCAATGGCACGGTAGGGCAGTCGGAAAAGGTTCAGCAGGCGCTGGAAAACATCCTCGGTGCAGTCGGCATGATTGTCGATCAGAACCAGCAGATCGCCGCTGCCGTAGAACAGCAGACAGCCGTGGCTCACGACATCGACCAGAACATCGTCGAGATCAACCGCGCCGGTGAGCGCACCGCCGATGGCGCACACCAGACCGAAAATGCCAGTCGAGCGTTGTCGGCGCAGGTGGTTGAACTCAAACAATTGATCAGCGCGTTCCGGGTTTAAAAAGCACCCCGGAACAAATGTGGGAGCGAGCCTGCTCGCGATAGCGGTGTGTCAGGCGACATCAATGTCGAATGTTAAACAGCCATCGCGAGCAGGCTCGCTCCCACAGGGGATGTGTGGGGTGACTAACTACCAGCTAAACACCTCACACGCATTGGCCGTGCTGGCGGCAGCCAATTGTTCGGGGCTGATCGCCATGAGGGCGGCCAGTGCCTCGCAGATTGCTGGCAGATGGGCCGGGCTGTTGCGCTGACCGGGAAACATGGCGGGTGCCATGTCCGGTGAGTCGGTTTCCAGTACCACCGATTCAACGGGCAAACCGGCGAGCACCCGGTGCATGCGCAGGGCCTGCGGCCAGGTCGCGGCGCCGCCGAGGCCGAGTTTGAAACCGAGCTTGATGTATTCGCGGGCCTCTTCCTGGCTACCGGCGAAGGCATGAATGATCCCCGCGCGTTTCAAGCGAAACCGTTTGAGCGTGGCAATCACCGCCGCATGGCTGCGTCGCACATGAATCAGCGCTGGCAGATTGAAGTCCGCCGCCAGTTGCAGTTGGGCGTCGAACAGCGCTTGCTGGCGTTCACGATCCAGGGTTTCGATGAAGTAATCCAGACCGATCTCGCCCACCGCGCATAGCTGTCGATGGCCCGCCAGACGCGTCAACCAGTCACCGAGTTCGGTCAAATCCTCAGGGCGATGGTCATCCAGATACACCGGGTGCAAACCGAACGCCGCATGCAGATCGGGATCGCTTTGCACCAAGTCCCAGACCCGCTGCCAATTGGCCTGATAAACCCCCAGCACCACCATCCGCCGCACGCCGAGGGCGCGGCTCTCGGCCAGCAGCGCCTGACGATCCACGTCGAAATCCGGAAAATCCAGATGAGTGTGGGTGTCGATCAGTTCCACGGCTCAGTCCTGATGAATTCGCTGCTTGAAGGTCCGCGCGATGGCCTGCACGCCGGGTTGGTAATCGGCCTGTTCAATGGCCGCCAGCGCCAGTTGCAGTGCCTTGTCGGCGATCAGCTGATGTTGCTGGGACATGGCGTTGACCGGCAGCGGCAGGAAGTCCAGCAACTGCGTATCACCGAAAGTGCCCAGGCGTAGCGGACGGGTTTTCAGCGGGAAGTCGTGCAAGGCATCGAACACGCCCTGAAGCAGCACGTAGGATGTAGTCACCAGCGCATCCGGAAAATGGCCCAGGCGCTGAAGCAACTCTTCCATCAATTGTTTGCCGCACTCACGGCTGAACGACTCGCCGTGTTCGATCAGCGCCTCGCCTTTGAAGCCGTTCAGCGCTTCCTTGAAACCTGCCGCCCGTTCCTGGCTGATACTCAATTCGGGGCGGGCACCGATCAGCGCGATCTGCTTGGGTAACGGGTCCAGCAGGCTGCGGGTAAGCTGCAGACTGGCTTCGCGGTCATCACTGATCACCGAGCAAAAGTGCTCAGGCTCCATCACCCGGTCGATGGCGATGATCGGAATGCCTTTGGCTTGCAACTGACGATAACTGTCATCGCCGGCCGGCAGGCAACTGGCGACGATCAGCGCATCGCAGCGGCGGGCGCGGAACAGTTGCAGCAATTGCCGTTCGCTGTCCGGCGCATCGTCGGAGCTGGCGATCAGCAGTTGATAGCCGCGTGCCCGGGCGCCTTGTTCCAGCAATTTGGCAATTCGCGCGTAACTGGGGTTTTCCAGATCCGGCAGAATGAACCCCAGAGTGCGGGTGTGCCGACTGCGCAGCCCGGCGGCCTGAGGGTTGGGTGTGAAGCCATGTTGTTCGACCACCGCGCGTACGCGCTCGACGGTGGCGCTGCTGATGCGTTGCTGTTCAGCCTTGCCATTGATGACATAACTGGCGGTGGTCACGGAGACGCCGGCCAACTGTGCAATATCACTGAGTTTCAACCCGGGTATTCCTTATTTGTTCGAGCTTGCCCGACATTTTTGCCAATCCTACCCGATTCGGCAGGCGACCATTGTCGCAGCACATCCGACAATTGGACTTCAAGGATGAGACATTATCGAGTAACGTGCCTAACATTCTAGATTAAACGTTTCAGCAGGCGTATTTTCTACGTTAAAGGTCGCCTTGGTCGGTTCTGCCGCGAAACCGCCAAAACTGCCCCTGAAAAGGCGCTCCCAAGGGCCTAAGCTGAATCAATCAAAACAATACCTGGCGTCACACGGCGCCAAAAAGGAGAAAGCATGCTCGAGCTCACCATAGAGCAGATATCCATGGGCCAGTCGGCTGTGGATAAAGCCACCGCCCTGCAATTGCTCGCTGACCGACTCGTGACCGATGGCCTGGTGGCCGACGGTTACCTTGCGGGCTTGCAGGCCCGGGAAGCCCAGGGCTCGACCTTTCTCGGCCAAGGTATTGCCATCCCCCACGGCACCCCGCAAACCCGTGATCAGGTGTTCGCCACTGGCGTGCGGCTGATGCAATTCCCTGACGGCGTGGATTGGGGCGATGGCCAGATCGTTTATCTGGCGATTGGTATCGCCGCCAAATCCGATGAACACCTGCGCCTGCTGCAACTGCTGACCCGCGCCCTCGGGGAAACCGATCTGGGCCAGGCCCTGCGCCGCGCCAGTTCCGCCGAAGCCTTGCTGAAACTGCTGCAAGGCGCGCCGCAAGAATTGGCGCTGGACGCACAAATGATCGGCCTCGGTGTGTCCGCCGATGACTTCGAAGAACTGGTCTGGCGCGGTGCCCGCTTGCTGCGTCAGGCCGATTGCGTGAGCAACGGTTTTGCCGGCGTTTTGCAGCAAGTCGACGCGCTGCCGCTGGGCGATGGTCTGTGGTGGCTGCACAGCGAACAAACGGTGAAGCGTCCGGGCCTGGCGTTCGTTACCCCCGACAAACCCATGCGCTACCTCGGTCAGCCGTTGAGCGGACTGTTCTGCCTGGCCAGCCTCGGTGAAGCCCATCAGGCATTGCTCGAACGCCTTTGCGCGTTGCTGATCGAAGGCCGTGGTCATGAGCTGGGCCGTGCCACCAGCAGCCGCGCGGTGCTGGAAGTCCTCGGCGGTGAAGTGCCGGCGGATTGGCCAAGCGCGCGCATTGCCCTGGCCAACGCCCACGGTTTGCATGCGCGCCCGGCGAAGATCCTTGCGCAACTGGCGAAAAGTTTTGAAGGCGAAATCCGCGTGCGCATCGTCGATGGCCACGACAGCGCGGTGTCGGTGAAGAGTTTGAGCAAACTGCTCAGCCTCGGCGCCCGTCGCGGTCAGGTGCTGGAATTCATCGCCGAACCAACCATCGCCGCCGATGCATTGCCGGCCTTGCTGGCGGCCATCGAAGAAGGCCTCGGTGAAGAAGTCGAGCCGCTGCCGGCAGTGAGCCAACATCGCGAAGTGATCGCCGATGTCGCCGAAGTGCTGCTTGCACCGGCCTCCGGCAGTCTGATTCAGGCGATTGCTGCTGCCCCGGGAATCGCCATCGGCCCGGCGCATATTCAAGTGCTGCAAATCATCAATTACCCGCTGCGTGGTGAGTCCGCCGCCATCGAGCGCGAGCGTCTCAAGCAAGCGTTGGCGGATGTGCGTCGCGACATCGAGGGGCTGATCGAGCGCAGCAAGGCCAAGGCGATTCGCGAGATTTTCATCACCCATCAGGAAATGCTCGACGACCCGGAACTGACCGACGAAGTCGACACCCGTCTCAAGCAAGGCGAAAGCGCCGAAGCGGCGTGGATGGGGGTAATTGAAGCGGCCGCCAAACAACAGGAGTCGCTGCAGGACGCCTTGCTCGCCGAGCGTGCCGCCGACTTGCGCGACATTGGCCGTCGGGTGCTGGCGCAATTGAGTGGCGTCGAAACACCAGGCGAGCCAGATCAGCCGTACATTCTGGTGATGGACGAAGTCGGCCCGTCCGACGTGGCGCGCCTCGATCCGACGCGCGTCGCCGGCATCCTCACCGCTCGCGGTGGTGCCACGGCCCACAGCGCCATCGTCGCGCGTGCCCTCGGTATTCCCGCGCTGGTGGGCGCCGGTGCCGCCGTGTTGCTGCTGAAACCGGGCACGCCGCTGTTGATCGATGGTCAACGCGGTCGCCTGCACGTGGACGCCGATTCCGCGACCTTGCAGCGCGCCACCGAAGAACGCGACACCCGCGAACTGCGCTTGAAAGCCGCCGCCGAACAACGCCATCAACCGGCGCTGACCACTGACGGCCACGCGGTGGAGGTGTTCGCCAATATCGGTGAAAGCGCCGGTGTCACCAGCGCGGTAGAGCAGGGCGCCGAAGGCATTGGTCTGCTGCGCACCGAACTGATTTTCATGGCCCACTCGCAAGCGCCGGACGAGGCGACTCAGGAAGTCGAATACCGTCGTGTGCTCGATGGCCTGGCCGGTCGACCGCTGGTGGTGCGCACCCTTGACGTCGGTGGTGACAAACCGCTGCCGTACTGGCCGATCGCGAAAGAAGAAAACCCGTTCCTCGGCGTGCGTGGCATTCGCTTGACCCTGCAACGTCCGCAGGTCATGGAAGCGCAATTGCGCGCCTTGCTGCGTGCGGCTGACAACCGTCCATTGCGGATCATGTTCCCGATGGTCGGCAGCGTCGATGAGTGGCGTCAGGCTCGGGACATGACCGAACGTCTGCGCCTGGAAATCCCGGTTGCGGACCTGCAACTGGGGATCATGATCGAAGTGCCGTCGGCCGCGTTGCTGGCGCCGGTGCTGGCCAAGGAAGTGGATTTCTTCAGCGTCGGCACCAACGACCTGACGCAATACACCCTGGCCATCGACCGTGGTCATCCGACCTTGTCGGCCCAGGCGGATGGCTTGCATCCGGCGGTGCTGCAATTGATCGACATCACCGTGCGTGCGGCTCATGCTCATGGCAAGTGGGTCGGCGTGTGCGGTGAACTGGCGGCCGATCCGCTGGCGGTGCCGGTGCTGGTGGGCCTGGGTGTGGATGAGTTGAGCGTGTCGGGCCGCAGCATTGCCGAGGTCAAGGCGCGCATTCGTGAACTCAGCCTGACCCAGACTCAAACCCTTGCCCAACAGGCCTTGGCCGTGGGCAGCGCGAACGAAGTTCGTGCATTAGTGGAGGCCCTGTAATGGCCAAGATCTTAACCCTGACCCTTAACCCGGCGCTGGACCTCACCGTCCAATTGCCGCTACTTGCACCCGGTCAGGTCAATCGCAGCGACGAAATGCACACCCACGCCGCCGGCAAAGGCGTGAACGTGGCGCAGGTGCTGGCCGACCTCGGGCATCAGCTGACCGTCAGCGGTTTTCTTGGGGAAGACAACCTTCAGGCGTTCGAAACCCTGTTCGCCAAACGCGGTTTTACCGATGCGTTTGTCCGCGTTCCCGGCGAGACCCGCAGCAACATCAAACTGGCGGAAAGCGATGGGCGCATCACCGACATCAACGGTCCGGGGCCGAGGGTCAGTGAAGCGGCGCAGCAGGCTTTGCTCGATCGTCTCGACCAGATTGCTCCCGGGCATGACGCGGTCGTCGTGGCCGGCAGTTTGCCCCGTGGCGTGAGCCCTCAGTGGTTGCGCGAATTGATCCAGCGCTTGAAAAAACGCGGTTTGAAAGTGGCGCTCGACACCAGCGGTGAAGCCTTGCGCGCAGGTCTGGCGGCCGGCCCATGGCTGATCAAACCCAACACCGAAGAACTGGCTGATGCGCTGGGATGCGAGGTGGTTTCCGTGGATTCCCAAGCCGAGGCAGCGAGCCGTTTGCATGCACATGGTGTCGAGCACGTGGTGATTTCCGACGGTGCCGACGGGGTGAACTGGTTCAGTGTTGGTTCGGCCATGCACGCCACGCCGCCCAAGGTCAACGTGATCAGCACCGTCGGTGCGGGGGATTCGTTGCTGGCGGGCATGCTGCACGGTTTGCTCAGTGCCGATACGCCCGAACAAACCTTGCGCACCGCCACCGCGATTGCCGCCATGGCCGTCACCCAGATCGGTTTCGGTATCGGTGACGCCACGCAACTGGCGCACTTCGAACAGGGCGTGCGCCTGCGCCCCCTGACAGAACAATAAGAGGGTTTGCAATGAAGTTAGCCATTGTTACGGCCTGCCCGAACGGCATGGTCACCAGTGTGCTGTGCGCTCGTCTGCTCGATGCAGCAGCCCAGCGTCAGGGCTGGAGCACCAGTGTCGAAGTCGTTGATGCGGCCCATCCGGAACGCCAACTGTCGGCCGCGACCCTCGAGGCCGCCGAGTGGGTGTTGCTGGTTACCAGCGCGCCGGTGGATATGTCACGGTTCGTCGGCAAACGCGTGTTCCAGAGCACCCCGGCCCAGGCCCTGCAAGATGTCGAAGCCGTGCTGCGTCGTGGGGTGGAGGAGGCCGAGGTTTACGTCGCGCCCGAAGCCGCCGCCGAGCCGGCTGCCGTGGTTAAAAACGCGCCACGCCTGGTGGCTGTCACCGCGTGCCCGACCGGCGTCGCCCACACCTTCATGGCCGCCGAAGCTTTGCAACAAGCGGCCAAGCGTCTGGGCTACGATCTGCAAGTGGAAACCCAGGGCTCGGTCGGCGCGCGTAATCCACTCAGCGCAGAGGCGATTGCCGATGCCGATGTGGTGCTGTTGGCGGCAGACATCGAAGTCGCCACCGAGCGTTTCGCCGGCAAAAAAATCTACCGCTGCGGCACCGGCATTGCGCTGAAACAGGCCGAAGCGACGCTGAACAAAGCCTTGGCCGAAGGCAAGCAGGAAAGCGCTTCGACCGGCGCCAAAGGCCCAGCCAAGCAAGAGAAGACCGGCATCTACAAACACCTCCTGACCGGTGTGTCGTACATGCTGCCGATGGTGGTTGCGGGCGGTCTGATGATCGCCTTGTCCTTCGTGTTCGGCATCACCGCGTTCAAGGAGGAAGGCACGCTCGCGGCCGCGCTGATGCAGATCGGCGGCGACACCGCGTTCAAGCTGATGGTGCCGCTGCTGGCGGGCTACATCGCCTACTCGATCGCTGACCGCCCAGGCCTGGCGCCGGGGATGATCGGTGGTTTGCTGGCGAGCACCCTGGGCGCCGGTTTCATCGGCGGGATCATTGCCGGTTTTATCGCCGGCTATGCGGCCCAGGCGATCAACCGTTATGCGCGCTTGCCGCAGAGCCTCGAGGCGCTGAAACCGATTCTGATCATTCCGTTGCTGGCGAGCCTGTTCACCGGTCTGGTGATGATCTACGTGGTCGGCAAACCGGTGGCCGGGATGCTCGCGGGGCTCACGCACTTCCTCGACAGCATGGGCACCACCAATGCCATCCTGCTCGGTGTGCTGCTGGGCGGCATGATGTGCGTCGACCTCGGCGGGCCGATCAACAAAGCGGCTTACGCGTTTTCGGTGGGGCTGCTGGCGTCGCAAAGTTATGCACCGATGGCCGCGACCATGGCGGCTGGTATGGTGCCGCCGATTGGCCTGGGCATCGCCACGTTCATCGCCCGGCGCAAGTTCGCCCAGACTGAGCGCGAGGCCGGTAAAGCGGCGCTGGTGTTGGGGTTGTGCTTTATCTCCGAGGGGGCGATTCCGTTTGCAGCGAAAGACCCGCTACGGGTGATTCCGGCGAGCATCGCCGGCGGTGCGCTGACCGGCGCGCTGTCGATGTACTTCGGCTGCAAACTCATGGCACCCCACGGTGGGTTGTTCGTGATGCTGATTCCGAATGCGATCAACCATGCGCTGTTGTATCTGCTGGCGATCGTGGCCGGGAGTCTGCTGACAGCGGTGACGTATTCGGTGCTCAAACGGCCTGAGACGGTGGAGTTGGCAGTAGAGCCAGTGAGCGCCTGACCCGAACCCCCTGTAGGAGCGAGGCTTGCCCGCGAAGGCGTTTTTTCATTCAACATTGATATTGAGTGTTATGGCCTCTTCGCGGGCAAGCCTCGCTCCTACAGGGGATCTGTGGTGTTGGCGGATTTTTGTGTCATGCCTGATTCATACAGCCATGCTTAAGTTTTCCTTTTTCAGGGAGAACACCATGAGCGAATTCGACCTCAGCCGTCGTCGTGTCATGCAGGCCGTTGGCGCTGGGCTGTTGATGCCCGGCCTGGCGCCGGCGGTAATTGCTTCGGTCAAGGATCGGCCGCAACTCACCGATGGCGTGCAGTCCGGCGACCTGTTGGGCGACCGGGCGATGATCTGGAGCCGTAGCGACCGTGCGGCGCGGATGGTGGTGGAGTGGGACACCCGCAGCCTGTTCAGCAACCCTCGTCGATTCGTCTCTCCATTGGCCGATGCCCGCACCGACTTCACCGCCCGGGTCGAGCTCACTGGCCTGCCCGCCGATCAGACGATTTTCTACCGCGTGACGTTCGAAGATGCCCAGAGCGGTGCCGCCAGTGAACCCTGGTTCGGTCATCTGCGCAGTGTGCCAACCGCCCGACGGAATATACGGTTCGTCTGGAGTGGCGACACGGTCGGCCAGGGCTTCGGCATCAACCCGGACATCGGCGGCATGCGCATCTACGAAGCCATGCGTCTGCGCCTGCCGGACTTTTTTATCCACAGCGGCGACACCATCTACGCCGATGGCCCGGTGCCGGCGCAACTGACCACCGAAAGCGGCCGTGTGTGGCGCAACCTCACCAGCGAAGCCAAGAGCAAAGTCGCCGAAACCCTCGACGACTATCGCGGCAATTACCGCTACAACCTGATGGACGAAAACATCCGTCGCTTCAACGCCGAGGTCCCGCAAATCTGGCAGTGGGACGACCACGAAGTGGTGAACAACTGGTCGCCGGGCAAGCAACTGGATGAGCGCTACAAGAGCAAAGATATCCACAGCTTGGTGGGCCGCGCACGTCAGGCCTGGCTGGAATACGCGCCGATGCGCTTGCAAAGTGCCGATGACGGCGGGCGGATTTATCGCAAGCTGAGTTATGGGCCGATGCTGGATGTGTTCGTGCTCGACATGCGCAGTTATCGCGAAGCCAATGACGACAACCTCGGTGCTGCCAAACCGTTTCTCGGTCGAGAACAATTGGACTGGCTCAAACGCGAATTGAAAGGCTCCCAGGCCCAATGGAAAGTCATTGCCGCCGACATGCCCATCGGTCTCGGCGTGCCCGATGGTGAAGTCAGCCCCGGTGTGGCGCGCTGGGAAGCGGTGGCCAATGGTGACCCTGGCCCGGCTCAAGGCCGTGAAGTGGAAATCGCTGAATTGCTCGGTTTTCTGCGGGCGCAGCAGGTGCGCAATTTCGTATTCCTCACGGCGGATGTGCATTACTGCGCGGCGCACCATTACCACCCGGACCGCGCCGCGTTCCAGGACTTCGACCCGTTCTGGGAATTTGTCGCGGGGCCGCTGAATGCGGGGAGCTTCGGGCCGAATGCGCTGGATAAAACCTTCGGCCCTGAAGTGGTGTTCGAGAAAGCTCCACCGGCGCAGAACACCTCGCCGTTTGCCGGGTTTCAGTTTTTTGGCGAGGTGAACATCGATGGGCAGACGGGGGAGATGAGTGTGGTGTTGCGGGATCTGGATGGGGTGGGGGTATTTGAGCGCAAGTTGCAGCCGGTGTGAGGGACCATACCAAACCATTGTGGGAGCGAGCCTGCTCGCGATGACGGCCTGACAGCCAACATATTAGTTGAATGTAATACCGTTATCGCGAGCAGGCTCGCTCCCACAGGGGATCAATGGTGTCAGTAGACGTCGCGGCGATACCGGCCTTGTTCGATCAGCCGGTCGACTTCTTCAATGCCGAGCAATTCGTTGAGCGCGTGATCCACCCCTGAAGCCATCCCCTGCAAACTGCCGCAGATGTAAATCACGGCGCCATCGGCCAGCCACTTTTTCAGCTCGTCAGCAGATTCGCGCAGGCGATCCTGCACATAGATTTTCTCGGCCTGATCCCGGGAGAACGCAAGGTCCAGTCGTTCCAGATCCCCGGCAGTCAACCATTCCTCAAGCTCTGCGCGGCACAGGTAGTCGTGCTCGCGATTACGCTCACCGAACAGTAGCCAGTGACGCTGCTGCCCGTCGGCAATCCGTGCCTTGAGCAAACTGCGTAAGCCGGCCAGCCCGGTGCCGTTGCCCAGCAGGATCATCGGGACTGGTTCGTTCGGTAGATGGAAACCACTGTTGCGTCGTACTCGCAGGCTGATGCTGCTACCCACGGGAGCGTGTTCGGTCAACCAGCCGGAACCGACGCCCAGGCTGCCGTCGGCGTGCAATTCCTGGCGCACGATCAATTCCAGCACGCCGTCGGCGGCAATTGAGGCGATGGAGTATTCGCGCATGGCCAACGGCACCAGGGCGTCCGCCAGTGCTTGCGCGTGCAGGCCGACCAGATGAGCGCGGTTCTCGGGCAGTTGACGGCTGGCGAGGGCTTGTTCCAGCGTTTGCGACAGGCCATCGAACTCAACCGTGGCCCGACCGTCAATCCCCAGGCCGTCGAGGAAATGCTCGATGGCCCACGGACAATTGCGCGGCAGCACTTCCACCAGATCACCGGCCAGCCAGCTGCTGGTGGTGGGGGCGCTGAGGCCGAGCAAATACACGGGCGAACCGCTGCTGTCCGGGTTCATCAATTCGCGGTGGGTCAGGGTCCAGTTGTCGTAGCTTGGCGCTTGCCAGGTATCCACCGGCGCCTGGCCCGTCAGCTGGCCGAGTTGCTGTTGCCAGTGGCGCAGGGCGTAGGGGTCACCGCTGTCGACTTCCACCGGGGCGAACAAGGTCTTTCCGCCGTGCTCGCCCAGCCAGGTGTGCAAGCGGCGGGCGAAGCCGCAGAAGTGTTGATACTGGCGGTCACCGAGGCCGAGCACGGCATAGTTAAGGCTGTCGAAGCTCAGCGCCCGACCCAGCACTTTGCGTTCGAATCCTCGGGCGCTGTCCGGCGCTTCACCGTCGCCGAAGGTGCTGACCACAAACAGCGCGTTGCTGGAATCCTGCAGGTCCTGTTCGCTGACATTCGCCAACGGTTGAACCTTCACCGGCAACCCGGCAGCCTGCAATTGCCCCGCGGTCTGCCAAGCCAGTTGTTCCGCGAACCCGCTCTGACTGGCGAAGCCAATCAGCCATGCCGGCGCATCACTGCCCGGTTGCGCGAGGCCTTTGCGGGCGTCCTTGATCTGACGTTTCTTGTGTCGACGGTCCAGGTACAGCAACCAGCCAGTGATGAAAAACAGTGGCATGGCCAGCGCGGCGATCGTCACCATTATCCGCCCGATAATCCCGAAATAACTGCCAACGTGCAGCGCGTAAATACTGGTCAGCAGCTGCGCCTTGAGGCTCTTGTCGCTGTAGCGGTCATGACGGCTGACGATGCCGGTCGCCGGATCGAGGGTGAGCTGGTTCCGTGCCTGGTCGTGGGGTGAGTTCTTCAGCAGGTAGAACACCGTTGCCGGTTGCCCGGCCACGGGCGGCATACGAACGTTGTAGGACGAAAGACCAGGGCCGGCGGCGCTGTAGATGCTGCTCCATATTGCCGCGTAATCGGCAGTGGGGGCCGGGCCGTTAGGCGCAGGACCGCGACCACTGCGCACTCGTTCGTTCTGCGGCGAATCGGAAAGCAGCCGGGTCAGGCCTTTGTTGTACCACTCGTACGACCAGGACAGCCCAGTCAGTGCCGCCAAAAGGTAGAACACCAGGCACCAGGTACCGGCCACCGAGTGCAGATCCCAGTTGAAGCTGCGACCCTTTTTATTCCAGTCGAGGGTCAGCCACGCGCGCCAGCTTTTCCACTGGCGCGGCCAGCGCAGGTACAGGCCGGACAGGCAGAAGAACAGCAGAATCAGCGTACAGGCGCCGGTGATCTGCCGGCCGATATCGCCCATGGCCAGGACCCGGTGCAGTTGCAGCATCAGGCCAAAGAAATCCTGGCCCGTGACGTCGCCCATGAACTCGCCGGTGTACGGATCGAAGTAACGCATAGGCCCGCGACGTTCACCGGGTGGTGCCGTGAAGATCACCCGCGCGGCGTTACCGCTGTCGGTCTCGACCCAGAGCATCGAGACTTTTTTGCCCGAAGCACCTTCGATTTTTTCCACCAGCTCGGCAGGCGGCAGTACGCCGGCAATCTGCTTCTCGACGTGCAGTACAGAGGGATTCAACGCCCGCAGGATTTCATCCTGGAACGATACCGCCGCCCCGGTGATGCCCATCAGGGCCAGGACCAGTCCGGCGCTGATGCCGAAAAACCAGTGCAACTGGAACAGGGATTTCTTCAACACGTCGCTCGCCTTGTTCGTTCAAAAGTCATCATCACGGCGCGTATTATGCCGTGAGTTGTCGAGAAGCATTCTTTTTTACACACAAAAGCCCCGTTCACTTCGATGAACGGGGCTTTGGCCTAATGCAAGTCAGTTAAGGGTAAATCGGACCTGTAGGAGCCAGGCTTGCCGGCGAAGGCGTCCTTAAGAGCGCCTTCGCCGGCAAGTCGGATCGCCGCACCGCTGGCACCTACGAAAAGCGGTTCATTCGTTTAACTGACTGGCATTGGGGCTTTGGCCTTCATGTTTCTGTTATCAGAAGTGGAAGTTGGCACTCAGCAGGGCGGTACGACCCGCCGCCACGTGGGCGTAGTGGTTCTGGAGTATCTGGTCGAAGTAACGCTTGTCGGTCAGGTTCTGTACGTTGAGTTGCAGGTCGACGTTCTTGGTCAGGCGGTAGCTGGCCATCGCGTCGTAACGCCAGTAAGACGGGATCTCCACCGAGTTGGCGACGTTGCCGAACTGGGAATCGACGTAGGTCGCACCGGCACCGACGGTCAACTTGTCCGGCACCAGATCGTAGGTCGACCAGAACGTGAAGTTGTTCTGTGGTGTGCTTGGCATGTGGTTGCCTTCATCGGCGGCGAGGGTGGTTTTGACCACTTCGCTGTCCATGTAGGTGTAGCCGCCGAAGACTCTCCAGTTACGGGTCAGCTTGCCGGCGTAGCTCAGTTCCAGACCATTGACCTGCTGTTCACCGTCCAGTACTTGCGTGGTGCCGCCGTCAGGATCGTTGATCCGCGCGTTGGTTTTCTCGGTACGGAACAGTGCGGCGGTCAGCGACAGGTCGTCACCGAAGAAGTCCCACTTGGTGCCGATTTCGTAGTTGCGGTTCTTTTCCGGGTCCAGACTGCTGTTGTTCGCTGCCAGTTCAAGGCTACCGTTGCCGCTGGTTTCGCCGGCCGGGTTGCTGGAGGTCGAGTAGGCCGCGTAGATGCTGCCGTTAGGCAACGGGTTGTAGACCACGCCGATCTGGTAGTTCACCAGGTCGCTGGTGTTCGCGCGGGAGAAGTCGTTCGCTGGCGCTGTGCTGCTGGCGTTGGCGTGGCCGCTGGATTCGACCTGGTAGTTGTCATAACGCAGGCCCAGGTTCAGGGACCATTGCTCGTTGAACTTCAGGGTGTCGAACGCGTAGGCCGCGGCGGTTTTGGTGTTGGTGTCAGTGAACGCGGCGCTGTCGGTGATCCTGCCCTTCCAGTTATCCCCAGGTGTCGGGTTATACAGGCTGGTGCAATCGCCGGAGTTGAACAGGGCGCGGTTGCATCGAGTGCCGCTGGCGGTGGAGGTCAGGATGTACGGACGGTTGTGGGTGTCCTGATAGGAAAACTCCAGGCCGGTCACCAGGCTGTGCTCGATGGAGCCGGTGTTGAACTTGGCGCTCAGGTCGGTCTGGTTGATCCAGCCGCTGGACGTCGAGTTACGGCTCTTCGCGCCACGGTACACGTTGCCATTGACCACGTTGCCCTTGCTGTCGTCCGGGTTGGTGACGATGTAGTCCAGGGTCGAACGGGACATGCGGAAGCTGTTCGACACGGTCAGGTCTTCATTCAGATCGTGCTCGATCTTGAGGGTGCCGCTGTCATTGGTGGTCTGGCGAAAGTCGCGACCGGTGAGGCCGTAGAAGTTGTCGCGGTCAACGTTGGCCGGCTTGTCGACGTTGTACTTGCTGCGGTTGGGGCTCAAGGTTAACGGGATGCCGTAGTCGGGCATGTCGTCGGTTTCGACGTGGTAGTAACCGACGGTCAAGCGGGTGTCGGTGCCCAGTCCAAACGCGAAGGACGGTGCGACGCCCCAGCGACTGACGTCCACGGTATCACGGCCGGCGATGTTGGCTTCGTGCTTCATCAGGTTCAAGCGCAAGGCCGAGGTGTCGGTCATCTGCTGGTTCAGATCAAGGGTGGTGCGCTTGGTCTGGTCCGAGCCCCAAGTGAAGCCGCCGTTGTAGGAATTGCCCAGCTTGGGGGTCTTGCTCACCAGGTTCAGGCTGCCACCGGTGGAACCGGCGCCGGTGAAGGCTGAGCCCGGGCCCTTGCTGACTTCGATCGATTCAACGTTGAAGATCTCGCGGCTCTGGGACGCCGGGTCGCGCATGCCATCGACAAACGTGTCGCTTTCGGCGTTGAAGCCGCGAATGATCGGACGATCGCCCGCCGGGTTGCCACCTTCACCGGCACCGAAGGTGATGCCCGGGGTGGTGCGTAGCGCGTCGACCAAGCTGGTGGCGCCGGTGTCGCGAATCACTTGTTGCGGGATCACGGTGACGCTTTTTGGCGTCTCGCGCAGGGGCGCGGTGTACTTCTTGGAGGCCGAAGTATCGGTCTTGTAGGAGGTGACATTCTGCTCGCCCACAACGCTGGTCGCGTCCAGGGAAATCGCATTGTTCGGTGCTTTTTCGTCGGTCTTCTCGGCCGCGAAAACCATATGGCCCGCAGAGCCGGCAGTGATCGCCACGCCAATTGCAGACGCGAGCAAACGCGGTGAACCGACCGTTAATTGTAGTTGTTCGCGTGACATGTGAATTCCCCTCCCCAAGGATTTGAGGCCGCGGAATATAGGGTAAATACGTATTTGTATCAATTGCGAAACGTTACTATTCGTGATTGATTTACATTCTTTACAATTTACCTTTACGGTTTTTACCGTTTCATTCGTCGCACCGGTTTTACACGGGCAATAAGAATCAATACCATTGGCGCCCCTTTGCCCTCAGGTGTCTTTCCATGTTGCTGCACATTCCCGGCGTGTTTGCGAAAGAAGAAGTGCAGCGCATTCGCGAGGCCCTGACGCAGGCGGATTGGGCCGATGGCAAAATCACCGCCGGTTACCAGTCGGCCAAGGCCAAGCACAATCTGCAACTGCCGGAAGGGCATCCCTTGGCCAAGGAAATCGGTGCTGCGATGCTCGAACGGTTGTGGAAAAATCCACAGTTCATGTCGGCGGCATTACCGCATAAGGTCTTCCCACCGTTACTGAACTGTTACACGGCTGGCGGCAGTTTCGACTTTCACATCGACAACGCCGTGCGTCAGCCCAAGGGCAGCATCGAGCGAGTGCGCACCGACCTGTCGGCGACGCTGTTCTTCAGTGAACCGGAGGACTACGACGGCGGCGAACTGGAAATCCAGGACACCTTCGGCACCCAGCGCGTGAAATTGCCGGCTGGCGACATGGTCCTGTATCCCGGGACCGGCCTGCATAAGGTCAACGCCGTCACTCGCGGTACCCGTTATGCCTCGTTTTTCTGGACGCAAAGCCTGGTGCGTGAAGACAGCCAGCGCGCCTTGCTTTTGGAGCTGGATGGGGCGATTCAACAGCTGACCCAGGACATGCCCGACCATCCCTCATTGATCCGCCTGACCGGCACCTATCACAACCTGTTGCGTCGCTGGGTCGAGGTGTAAGTGACGGACTTTCGGTTGCACCGCGAGGAAATCCTCGACGGCGACCGCCTCAAATCGATGCTCGAAGAAAGCCCGGCGCGCGCAGCCCAGGCAATTCTGATCGCCGCCCGTGAAGGCGTGCTCGATGCCCAGGCATTGCTGGGGCAGATCCTGCTGGACGGGCGAGGCATTGAGCAGGATCAGCCGCTAGCCGTGCGCTGGTTCGAGATCGCCACCCAAGGCGGACACTCGATGGCGCGCAACATGCTCGGCCGTTGCCATGAACATGGCTGGGGTTGCATCGCCGATGCTTCGATAGCCGCGGGGCACTATCGTGTTGCCGCTGAAATCGGACTGGATTGGGCGATGTACAACTACGCCAATCTGCTGGCCACTGGTCGTGGCGTGATCGAGGATCAGGTGCAAGCGCTGAGCCTTTATCGCCGCGCCGCTGAACTGGGCCATGCAAAGTCGATGAACCTGCTGGGGCGCTATCTGGAAGAGGGGCGGGTTTGCCTGACTGATCCGCAAGCAGCCCGTGACTGGTATCGACGCTCGGCGGTCGGCGGGGATTTTCGTGGGCAATTCAGTTATGCCGCTGTTCTGGCGGATGAAGGGAACGTCGACGAAGCCTTGGTCTGGCTGCGTAAGGCCCTAGACGGCGGGAATCTGAATTTTTTGCGCGTGGCGAGCAAGACACTGCTTAACGCAGATAATCCACAAATTCGTGAGTTGGCCAAAGACTACTCGCAACGCTGCGCATAGGAGCTGCCGAAGGCTGCGATCTTTTGATTTTTATTTTAAGAGCAAGATCAAAAGATCGCAGCCTTCGGCAGCTCCTACAGGGAAAATGCGTGTTTCCTGAGGCGTATTTCAGGCACAAAAAAGCCCATGACACGTCATGGGCTTTTTGATTTCTGCGCGTGATTTTTACACGTAGAACGACTTCAGTGGCGGGAAACCATTGAATTCAACTGCGCTATAGCTCGTGGTGTAAGCACCGGTCGACAACCAGTACAAACGATCACCGATGGCCAGGTTCAGCGGCAGACCGTACTTGTAGTTTTCGTACATGATGTCGGCGCTGTCGCAGGTTGGGCCGGCGATGACCACTTCTTCCATCTCGCCTTTCTTCTCGGTCCAGATCGGGAACTTGATGGCTTCGTCCATGGTTTCGATCAGGCCGGAGAATTTGCCCACGTCCGTGTACACCCATCGTTCAACGGCGGTACGGGATTTACGCGCCACCAGCACCACTTCGCTGACCAGAATGCCGGCGTTGGCGATCAGCGAACGGCCCGGTTCCAGGATGATTTCCGGCAGCTCGTCGCCGAAGTCTTCCTTGAGGAAACGGATGATTTCTTCAGCGTAGGTTTCCAGGCTGTTGGTGCGGGTGATGTAGTTGGCCGGGAAGCCGCCGCCCATGTTGATCAGCTTCAGGTGAATGCCGTCTTCTTCTTTCAGGCGTTCGAAGATCACTTTGACCTTGGCGATCGCCGCGTCCCAGACGCTGATATCGCGCTGTTGCGAGCCAACGTGGAACGAGATGCCGTACGGCACCAGGCCCAGGTCGCGAGCGAGGATCAGCAGGTCCATGGCCATGTCGGTCTGGCAGCCGAATTTGCGCGACAGAGGCCAGTCGGCGGTGGTCGAGCCTTCGGTGAGGATGCGCACGTAGACTTTCGAACCCGGTGCAGCCTTGGCGATGTTGCGCAGGTCGGCTTCGGAGTCGGTGGCATACAGACGCACGCCCTTCTCGTAGAAGTAGCGAATGTCCTTGGATTTCTTGATGGTGTTGCCGTAGCTGATGCGATCCGGGCCGACACCCTGGTTCATCACTTTGTCGAGCTCGTAGATCGAAGCGATGTCGAAGTTCGAGCCTTTCTCTTTGAGCAGGTCGATGATTTCAACGGCCGGGTTGGCCTTGACCGCGTAGTAGACCTTGGCGAATTCGAAACCGGCGCGCAGGTCGTCGTAGGCCTGGCTGATCATCGCGGTGTCGATCACCACGAACGGGGTTTCTTGTTTGTCGGCGAAGGCCTTCATTTTGTTGAAGGTATCGCGCGCGAAATAGTCTTCGACGTTGATCGACATGCTGGGAACTCCTACTGGCAAACTGAAATTAACAATGGGTGCAAATGAACGCCCTCCGTATCCCCACTTTGGTTCGCCTACTTCCCAAGGCATGTCGCCGAAAGCAAAAAGGCCACGGGAGGCGGTGCTTTCCCTTGGCCTTGCTGTCTCGTCGTCAGTACTTGAGCCGGATGGATCGTTTCCAGCATGGACGTTCGGCGCGAACTTTAGGGCGTGAGGGGCTTGAGATCAACAAAAAATGTCGCGTTTTTGCACGCTTCCGTCGTGCGGTCCCGGACAGCTACTGATGTAACCGACCTGCATGACAGTGTGATGTTCCCTTTGCAGGGATCTTTGAGGTGTTTCAGTGGAACTTGTGGTGCTCCATTCGCGAGCAAGCCCGCTCCCACATTGGATCTGCGACATTCCACAGTTTTGTGGCTGAACACGGACCAATGTGGGAGCGGGCTTGCTCCGGGCGGCGTTCCGACGAAGGCGCCAGATCAGGCGACAGCAGTCTCGGCCGGCGAAACAATACTGGTCTTGCCCCCACGGGACTTGCCGGAGCTCAAATACTCGGCAATCGATTCCTGTGTCACTTCCCCCAGGAACACCCGCTCCGCATCCATCACCGGCAACCACGAGCGGTTGAACTCGTACATGCGCGACAACAGAATGCGCAAATGCTCGTCGTAGGCCGCGGTGGCGTTGAACTCGCGCAGGTATTGCGTGCAGGTGCCGGTCTGGCGGTGCAGGTCGCGACGGCGCACGTAGCCCAAGGCTTTGTTCTCGGCACAGGTAACCACCACGTAGCGACGGTCCAGTTCGTCCATCAGTTCCAGCGCTTCGGCCACCGGAGTTCCCGGGCTCACTGACGGCGCGTTGTCCGCCGCGTCCTCGGCTTTCACCAGCAACAGACGCTTGAGGGTGCTGTCCTGGCCGACGAAGTTGCTGACAAAGTCATCCGCCGGGTGCGCCAGCAGCGTGTCCGGATGGTCGATTTGCAGCAGTTTGCCCGCGCGGAAAATCGCGATCTTGTCGCCGAGCTTGATCGCTTCGTCGATGTCGTGGCTGACCATGATCACGGTCTTGTTCAGCGCCCGTTGCATCTCGAAGAACTCGTTCTGAATCATCTCGCGGTTGATCGGGTCGACCGCGCCGAATGGTTCGTCCATCAACAACAGCGGCGCATCCGCCGCCAGCGCGCGAATCACGCCGATCCGTTGCTGCTGGCCACCGGACAACTCACGCGGATAGCGAGTCAGATACTGCTTGGGTTCGAGCTTGATCATGCTCATCAACTCGCGGGCGCGGTCGTGGCATTTCTGTTTGTCCCAGCCGAGCAGGCGCGGAACGATGGTGATGTTTTCCTCGATGGTCATGTTCGGGAACAGACCGATCTGCTGGATCACATAACCGATGTTGCGACGCAGGGTCACGGCATCGAGGTCGGTGGTGTCTTCGCCGTTGATCAGGATCTTGCCCGAGGTCGGTTTGATCAGGCGATTGATCATCTTCAGCGTGGTGCTTTTGCCGCAGCCCGATGGCCCCAGGAACACACAGATTTCGCCTTCATTGACGGTCAGGCTTACCGAGTCCACGGCTTTCACATCTTTGCCGTTGCTTTGGAAGGTCTTGCTGAGGTTTTGAAGTTCGATCATTTCAGGAGTCCTTTTGGGGTCAGCGTGCGTTGCAGCCATTGCAGAAGCAGGTCGGCGAAGATGGCCAGGAGACTGACCAGCACGGCGCCGACGATCAGCATCGACATGTCGCTGCGGCTGATGGAAGCGAGAATGAGTACACCGAGGCCACCGGCGCCGATGGTCGCGGCGATGGTCATCACGCCGATGTTCATCACCACGGCGGTGCGCACGCCGGCGAGGATCACCGGCACGGCAATCGGCAGTTCGACCATGCGCAGGCGCTGGCCGAAAGTCATGCCAATACCGCGCGCAGCCTCGCGAATACCCGGTTCGACGCCGGTCAGCGCCAAATAGGTGTTACGCATGATCGGCAGCAACGAGTACAGGAACACCGCGGTGATCGCCGGCATCGGGCCGAGGCCCTGACCGAACTTGGAGTAGAACGGCAGCAGCAGGCCGAACAGAGCAATCGATGGCACGGTCAGCAACACCGTAGCGCTGGCTTGCAACGGGCCGGCCAGTGTCGGGAAACGGGTCATCAGGATGCCCAGCGGCACGCCGACCAGAATCGCCAGGGTCACGGCGATGCCGACCAGGGTGATGTGCTGCCAAGTCAGGTGCAAAACCTGCGGCCAATCGAGATGGGAAAAAGCGTTCAAAAATTCCATGGCTTTTCCTCCTCAGTTGATGGGGTGCTGGCGCAGGAAATCTGCAGCAACGGATGAAGGACTTTCGTGATCGACATCGACCCGCGCGTTCAGTGCGCGCATGGTGGCGTCGTCGAACAGTTCGGCCAGCGGCTTGAGCTCTTCGGCGAGTTTCGGGTGGGCGTCGAGGTAAACCTGACGCACCACTGGCGCGGCGGTGTAGTCCGGGAAGTAGTGTTTGTCGTCTTCCAGCAACTTGAGCTTGAAGGCGTTCAAGCGACCGTCGGTGGTGTAGACCAGACCGGCAAACACCTGGCCATTGCGCAGGGCGGTGTAGACCAGCCCGGCATCCATCTGGCGGATGTTGTTGCGGGTCAGGTTCATGCCGTAGAGATCAACCATGCCATCGAGACCGTCGGAGCGGTTGGCGAACTCGGTGTCCAGGGCGACGAGGTGATGGGTCTTCGCCTCAGCCTGCAGCACCGTGTTCAGCTCGCTGATGGTGTTGATCTGCGGGTAAGCCTTCGCGGTGTTTTCTGGTAGGGCCAGGGCGTAGGTGTTGCTGAATTTCGACGGAGTCAGCCAGATCAGGCCTTTTTTCGCGTCGAGTTCTTTCACTCGGGCGTAAGACTGAGCGCTGTCGAGTTTGTCGGTGACGTGGTTGTAAGCCACCAGCGACACGCCGGTGTATTCCCACATCAAATCCAGCTGACCACTTTCGTGGGCGCTGCGAGCGAGGTTGCTGCCCAGACCGCCGGTCACCTGGGTTTCGTACCCCTTGGTGCGCAGGTATTGGGAAGTGATTTCCGCCAGCAGGGTTTGTTCGGTGAACACCCGGGCGCCGATGCGGATCACGGGTTTTTCAGCGGCTTGGGCAAATCCTGCGAACAGCAGAACGCAGCCTAGTAAAAAGCTAAATGTCTTCATGTTTATTCCTTTGCCGAGGCTTAAGACGGGCGCAAGCCGCGTTCGAGCCAGAGACGGCTGGCGAGTGTCAGCAGTCCGTCGAGCAGCAAGGCCAGCAGGGCGGTGCAGGCCGCGCCGAGCAGCAGTTGCGGCTGATTGTTCAGGGCGATGCCGGGGAAAATCAGGCTGCCCAGGCTGTTGGCGCCGATCAGGAACGCCAGCGGTGCGGTACCGACGTTGATCGCCAGGGCCACGCGCACACCACCGATGATGATCGGCACGGCGTTCGGCAGTTCGACCCGCCACAGCACCTGAGTCGGTGTCATGCCGATGCCGATGGCCGCTTCCTTGAGTGAACCCTGAACGTTTTTCAGGCCTTCATAGGTGTTGCGCACAATCGGCAACAGTGAGGCGAGGAACAAAGCGAAGATTGCCGGACCGCTGCCGATGCCGAGGATACCCAGGGCGATGGCCAGTACGGCGAGAGGCGGCACGGTGTTGCCGATGTTGAAGATCTGCATGAAGCGTTCGGCGCGTCCAACCATGGTCGGGCGGCTGAGGAAGATGCCGGCGGGTATGCCCACTACAAGGGCGGCCAGCATGGAAACGAGGACGAGAATCAGATGAGCTTGCAGGTAAAACAACAAATCGTCGCGGTACTGTTCGATCGTGTTGATGCCGATCCAGTGGATCAGCAGGGCCAGAAGGGCGACGACAACCGCACCTCCTATCAGCCCTTTGCCATAGCGAATAGCCACAGGCAGACTCCTTTTTCTTTGTCGGCGAACGCAGTCCCGTGGGGCATGCCATTCCTGGCTGCCGGGATTATCAACGTTCGCGAGAAGCAGCTCTTCATGCTGATGAAACCGCATGAGATCGAGCCATAAGCGCAGCCTCGTCAGGCCAACTTGCTGATTTTTCAGCCCCTGGTACGAGTGCCGTAACAGGGGAGTGGACGTCTGCACCTTTTAAAAGGTTCCATAATTAACAGCATTTAGCCACCCCTGTAGCAGCTGCCGAAGGCTGCGTCGGGTTGCGAAGCGACCCTTTGCGTTCCAAAACGAACGAAGGTCCTTCGGCCCTTAACGCAGCCTGCGGCAGCTGCTACACGGTGGTCCGTAGGTCACTTTTTAAGCTATACTCGCCGCCCTTTTTTGAATCACCTGCCAGGCGATTTCCCATGACCAAACAGGCCGCCGAAGTCGCGAAACGCCGCACTTTCGCCATTATTTCCCACCCCGATGCCGGTAAAACCACCATCACCGAGAAGCTCTTGCTGATGGGCAAGGCGATTGCGATTGCTGGCACGGTGAAATCTCGAAAATCCGACCGCCATGCCACCTCCGACTGGATGGAAATGGAAAAACAACGGGGTATTTCCATTACCACGTCGGTCATGCAGTTCCCGTATCGCGACCACATGATCAACCTGCTCGACACCCCGGGCCACGAAGACTTCTCCGAAGATACCTACCGCACTCTGACGGCAGTGGACTCGGCCTTGATGGTCCTCGACGGCGGTAAGGGTGTAGAGCCACGGACCATCGCGCTGATGGACGTCTGCCGTCTGCGTGACACGCCGATCGTCAGCTTCATCAACAAGCTCGACCGTGACATCCGCGACCCGATCGAACTGCTCGACGAAATCGAAGCGGTCCTGAAGATCAAGGCGGCGCCGATCACCTGGCCGATCGGTTGCTACCGTGACTTCAAGGGCGTTTATCACCTCGCCGACGACTACATCATCGTCTACACCGCTGGTCACGGCCACGAGCGCACCGACGTAAAAATCATCGAGAAGCTCGACTCCGATGAAGCCCGCGCGCACTTGGGCGACGAGTACGATCGCTTCGTTGATCAGCTGGAACTGGTGCAGGGCGCCTGCCACGAATTCAATCAACAGGAATTCCTCGACGGCCAACTGACGCCGGTGTTCTTCGGTACCGCACTGGGCAACTTCGGTGTCGATCACGTGCTCGACGCCGTGGTCAACTGGGCGCCGAAACCGCTGGCCCGTGTCGCCAACGAACGCACCGTGGAACCGGTTGAAGAGAAATTCGCCGGCTTCGTGTTCAAGATTCAAGCGAACATGGACCCGAAACACCGCGACCGAATCGCCTTCATGCGTATCTGCTCCGGCAAATACGAAAAAGGCATGAAAATGCGCCACGTGCGCACCGGCAAAGACGTGCGGATCGGCGATGCGCTGACCTTCTTCTCCTCTGAGCGTGAGCAGCTGGAAGAAGCGTTTGCCGGCGACATCATCGGTTTGCACAACCACGGCACCATCCAGATCGGCGACACCTTCACCGAAGGCGAAGTCCTGGGCTTCACCGGCATTCCGCACTTCGCCCCGGAACTGTTCCGTCGCGTGCGTCTGCGTGATCCGCTGAAATCCAAGCAACTGCGTCAGGGCTTGCAGCAATTGGCGGAAGAGGGCGCGACCCAGGTGTTCTTCCCCGAGCGCAGCAACGACATCATCCTCGGCGCCGTCGGTGTGCTGCAGTTCGATGTGGTCGCCAGCCGTTTGAAAGAGGAATACAAGGTCGAGTGCTCGTATGAGCCGATCACTGTTTATTCCGCGCGCTGGATTGATTGCGACGATAAGAAGAAGCTCGAGGAATTCCGGGTCAAGGCCGTGGAAAACCTTGCGGTCGATGGCGGTGGTCACCTGACCTACCTGGCCCCGACGCGGGTCAACCTGGCGCTGATGGAAGAGCGCTGGCCGGATGTGAAATTCCGTGCGACGCGTGAGCATCACTAATCGCTGAGCTGTAACACCCAAAGCCCCGATGCGTAAGCCTCGGGGCTTTTTTATTGACCACTATTCCACTGTGGGAGCGAGCCTGCTCGCGATAGCGGTCTGGCATTCAGACATGTGTCGACTGGCTGTCCGCGATCGCGAGCAGGCTCGCTCCCACAGGGCGCATCATCGTTAGTGGGGTTGGATATAACTCTTATTCCAAACCAATCTCTCTGCCAACGGGGTTTTCTGCTACCCGGTAGCGTCCTGTCTGGAGAACCCGGTCAATCGGAACTAAATTTCACTCAGTACCTTTCAGGCATCCACGTCACCCCACAAAGGATGGAATCGACTATGAGTATTTATCAACGCATTGTGTTGTTGCTTAAGGTTTTGGTGATGCTGTCCCTCGGCACGTCGGCGGTGGCGTGGGCAGAATGTGAGAACCATGAAAAACAGGCCTTGAACGGGCAAGGCGGGCACAGCGAACTGATGATCGCTGCGACCGAAGCAGACGATGACGACCCAGACGCCGATGAGGAAGAGGATGAGGAAGACAAGCAAACGTAAATGAGGGACAAAAGAAAACCCCTCCTGCCGGACTGATGTGCAATCGAAGCAGAAGGGGGTGGTCAACGCTTCAGATATTTTGTGCCGCTCAATACCTGTGGGAGCGAGCCTGCTCGCGATGGCGTCATACCCGTCGACATTAATGCCGACTGATACACCGCTATCGCGAGCAGGCTCGCTCCCACATTGTTACGCTGCGCCGTCGAGGAATTGCTCGGCGTAGTGACAAGCCACCTGGCGGGTGTCGAGCAGACGCAGGGGCGGCTCTTCGACGCTGCAGCGTTCGGTCGCGTATGGGCAGCGCTTGTGGAAAGCGCAGCCGGACGGCGGGTTCAGCGGGTTCGGCAATTCGCCGACGATCTTGATTTTCGGCTTGTCCGGATCCGGGTGGATGGTCGGAGTGGCCGACAACAGCGCCTGGGTGTATGGGTGCAGAGGGCGGGTGTAGATGTCCTCTTTCGGCCCCATTTCCACCGGGCGACCGAGGTACATCACCATCACGTGATCGGCAACGTGACGCACCACGGCCAGGTTGTGGGAGATGAACACGTAGGCGGTGTTGAACTCTTGCTGCAAATCCATGAACAGGTTGAGCACCTGCGCCTGAATCGACACGTCCAGCGCCGAGGTCGGTTCGTCCGCCACCAGCACTTTCGGTTGGAGCATCATCGCGCGGGCCAGGGCAATCCGCTGGCGCTGACCGCCGGAAAACATGTGCGGATAGCGCTGGTAGTGCTCGGGACGCAAGCCCACCTGTTTCATCATCGCCTGGACTTTGTCGCGACGTTCCGAGGCGCTGAGGTTGGTGTTGATCAGCAGTGGCTCGGCGAGTTGATCACCGACTTTCTGCCGTGGGTTCAGCGACGCGTACGGGCTCTGGAACACCATCTGCACGTCTTTGCGCAGTTGCTTGCGCTGAGCCTTGTCGGCACCAGCGACTTCCTGCCCGGCGATTTTCAAAGAGCCGGAGGACGGTTCTTCGATTAGCGTCAGGGCACGGGCCAGGGTGGATTTGCCGCAACCCGACTCGCCCACAACGGCGAGGGTCTTGCCGGCTTCCAGTTCGAACGACACACCGTTGAGGGCGCGCACGGTCGCATGACCCTTGAACAGGCCACGGGACACTTCGTAGTGACGGGTCAGGTCGCGGGCGGTAAGTACGACGGCCATTACGCCACCTCCTGATTCAACGGGTAGAAGCAGCGGGCGAGGCTGTTGCTTTTCGGGTCAAGGGCCGGACGCTGGGTGCGGCAGTTGTCCTGCACGTAGGGGCAGCGCGGCGACAACAGGCAGCCTTGCGGGCGGTCGTAACGACCGGGAACGATGCCCGGCAGCGTCGACAGGCGCGCGGCACCGAGACTGTGTTCCGGAATGGCCTTGAGCAGTGCTTCGCTGTACGGGTGCGCCGGAATGTCGAACAGTTGTGGCACCTGACCGACTTCCACCGCTTGGCCGGCGTACATCACGCACACGCGCTGGGCGGTTTCGGCCACGACCGCGAGGTCGTGGGTGATCAGCACCAGGCCCATGTCCTGCTCTTTTTGCAGGGCCAGCAGCAGGTCCATGATCTGCGCCTGAATCGTTACGTCGAGTGCGGTGGTCGGTTCGTCGGCGATCAGCAGTTTCGGTTCGCCGGCAATCGCCATAGCGATTGCAACACGCTGGCTCATACCGCCGGAGAGTTGATGCGGGTAGGCGTCCATGCGGCTGGCGGCGCCCGGGATTTCCACTTTTTCCAGCAGTTCGATGGCGCGCTTGCGGGCGTCCTTTCTGGACATTTTCAGGTGCAGGCGCAGCACTTCTTCGATCTGGAAACCGACGGTGTAGCTCGGGTTCAGCGCGGTCATTGGGTCCTGAAACACCATGGCCAGGTCTTTGCCGACGATTTGCCGACGCTGACGGTTGCTGAGCTTGAGCATGTTCTTGCCGTCGAAATTCAGGGCGTCGGCGGTGACGATCCCCGGATGCTCGATCAGGCCCATCAGCGCCATCATGGTCACGGACTTGCCGGAACCCGATTCGCCAACGATGGCCAGCACTTCGCCTTTCTCCACGGTAATGTCGAGACCGTCGACCACCGGAACGGCGTTGGCGTCGCCGAAGCGAACGTTGAGATTCTTGATTTCTAACAGTGACATTTGAATCTCCTCAGGCGGCGTTCTTGAGTTTCGGGTCCAGCGCATCGCGCAGGCCGTCGCCCATCAAGTTGATTGCCAGCACGCTGAGCAAAATGGTCAAACCAGGCAAGCTCACCACCCACCAGGCACGTTCGATGTAGTCACGAGCCGAAGCCAGCATGGTGCCCCATTCAGGCGTTGGCGGTTGTACGCCAAGGCCGAGGAAGCCCAGTGCCGCGGCATCGAGAATCGCCGAGGAGAAACTCAAGGTGGCCTGAACAATCAGCGGCGCCATGCAGTTGGGCAGCACGGTGACGAACATCAGGCGTGGCAGTCCGGCACCAGCCAGGCGCGCGGCGGTCACGTAGTCGCGGTTCAGCTCGCCCATCACCGCGGCGCGGGTCAGACGAACATAGGACGGCAGGGACACCACGGCGATGGCGATCACGGTGTTGATCAGGCCAGGGCCGAGGATGGCGACAATCGCCACAGCCAGCAGCAGGGACGGCAGAGCCAGCATGATGTCCATCAGACGCATGATGGTCGGGCCGAGCACGCGCGGGAAAAACCCGGCCAGCAACCCCAGCAGAATGCCCGGGATCAGCGACATCACCACCGACGACAGGCCGATCAGCAGCGACAGACGCGAGCCCTGGATCAGACGCGACAGCAGGTCGCGACCGAGTTCATCGGTACCCAGCAGAAACTGGATCTGCCCGCCTTCCAGCCAGGCCGGCGGGGTCAACAGGAAGTCGCGGTATTGCTCGCTTGGGTCATGCGGTGCGACCCATGGGGCGAAGATCGCGCAGAAAACCACCAGCAGCATGAACATCAGGCCGGCGACGGCCCCTTTGTTTTTCGAGAATGCTTGCCAGAATTCTTTGTACGGAGACGGGTACAGCAGGCTTTGATCGACTGCTACCGGTGTAGTGAGAGTGGTCATGGTCTTGATCTCAGCGCTGATGACGGATGCGTGGGTTGGCAAAGCCGTAGAGGATGTCCACCACGAAGTTGACCAGAATCACCAGGCAGGCGATTAACAGGATGCCGTTCTGCACCACGGGATAGTCCCGTGCACCAATGGCTTCGATCAGCCATTTGCCGATGCCGGGCCAGGAGAAAATGGTTTCGGTCAGAACCGCACCGGCCAGCAGTGTGCCGACTTGCAGGCCGACCACGGTCAGCACCGGAATCAGTGCGTTACGCAGACCGTGAACGAACACCACGCGCGATGGCGACAGGCCTTTGGCGCGGGCGGTACGGATGTAGTCTTCACGCAGCACTTCGAGCATCGACGAGCGGGTCATCCGCGCGATCACCGCCAGCGGGATGGTGCCGAGCACGATGGCCGGCAGGATCAGGTGATGCAGGGCATCGAAGAACGCCCCGACGTCATCGGCCAGCAGCGTATCGATCAGCATGAAACCGGTGCGCGGCTCGATGTCGTAGAGCAGGTCGATCCGCCCGGACACCGGGGTCCAGCCCAGGCTCACCGAGAAGAACATGATCAGGATCAGGCCCCACCAGAAGATCGGCATCGAGTATCCCGCCAGGGAGATGCCCATCACCCCATGGTCGAACAGGGATCCTCGCTTGAGTGCCGCAATCACCCCGGCCAGAAGGCCCAGGATGCCGGCGAACAACAGGGCGGCCATGGACAATTCCAGGGTCGCGGGGAATAGAGAGCTGAACTCGGTCCAGACGCTTTCACGGGTACGCAGGGATTCGCCAAGGTCGCCGTGGGCCAACTTGCCGATGTAGTCCAGGTATTGGGCATACAGCGGTTTGTTCAGACCAAGGCGTTCCATTGCCTGGGCATGCATTTCGGGGTCGACCCGACGTTCGCCCATCATCACTTCCACGGGGTCGCCAGGAATCATGCGAATCAACGCGAAGGTCAGCAAGGTGATGCCGAAGAACGTGGGGATCAATAACCCCAATCGGCGGGCAATAAAACTAAACATCGTGTGGTGTACCTCATCAGCCGGTTAGGCGTGCCCGGCAGCGCTGGGGTCAGCGATGCCGGGCGTTTCTTATCTACTTCACCTGGGTGGTGGCGAAGTTATTAGTGGTGAGGGGGCTAATGTGATAGCCCTCTACGTTGGTGCGCATCGCGGTGAACATACGGGTGTGCGCCATGCTGATCCACGGCTGGTCCTGATTGAAAATGGCCTGGGCCTGTTCGTAGAGCGCCGTGCGTTCGTCCGGGTTCACTTTAGCCCGTGCTTCGTCGATCAGCGTCTGGAACTTTTCATTGCACCAGCGAGCGTAGTTTTCGCCGTTCTTGGCCGCTTCGCAACTGAGCATAGGCGTCAGGAAATTATCCGGGTCGCCGTTATCGCCCGCCCAACCGGCGGACACCATGTCGTGCTCGCCGTTTTTAGCGCGCTTGAGCATTTCGCCCCATTCCATGACACGAATATCGACCGTGATCCCGACCTTGGCCAGGTCGGCCTGCATCATCTGTGCGCCGAGCATCGGGTTCGGGTTGGTGGGGCCGCCGCCGTTACGGGTGAACAGGGTAAACGTGGTGCCTTCCGGTACGCCGGCTTCCTTGAGCAGGGCGCGAGCCTTGTCCAGATCACGTGGCGGGTTGGTCAGTTTGTGGTTGTAGCCCAGCAGGGTGTCCGGGTACGGGTTGACCGCCACGGTCGCATTGCCTTTGCCGAACAGCGCATTGACGTACGCAGCCTTGTCGAAGGCAATGTCGATGGCTTTACGCACGCGCACGTCGCTCATGTACGGGCGGGCGGTGTTCATGGCGACATAGGACACGGTCATCGCGTTCAGCTCATCAACCTTCAGGTTGGTGTCTTTCTTGATGCTCGGGATGTCATCCGGTTTCGGGTACAGCGCGATCTGGCACTCGTTGGCCTTGAGCTTTTGCAGGCGCACGTTGTTGTCGGTGGCGATCGCCAGGATCAGCGACTCAGCCGGTGGTTTGCCACGGAAGTAGTCCGGGTTGGCCTTGAAGCGGACCTGAGCGTCCTTGGCGTAACGCTGGAAGACGAACGGGCCGGTGCCAATCGGCTTGTTGTTCAGGTCGCCGGCCTTGTTGGCCTTGAGCAACTGGTCGGCGTACTCGGCGGAGTAGATCGAGGAGAAGGCCATGGCGATGTCGGCCAGGAACGGCGCTTCACGGCGGGTCAGAGTGAATTTGACCGTGTTGTCGTCGACCTTTTCGACGCTTTTAAGCAGTTCTTTGAAGCCCATGCTTTCAAAGTACGGGAAGCCCACGCTCGACTTGTTGTGCCACGGGTGTTTCGGGTCCAGCTGACGCTGGAAGCTCCAGACCACGTCGTCGGCGTTCATGTCGCGGGTCGGCTTGAAGTAATCGGTGGTGTGAAACTTGACGCCTTTGCGCAGGTGGAACGTGTAGGTCAGACCGTCGTCGCTGATGTCCCACGACTCGGCCAGTGCCGGAATCACTTCAGTGGTGCCGGGCTTGAAGTCCGCCAGACGATTGAAGATGGTTTCGGCCACCGCATCGGCTGTGACTGCAGTCGTGTACTGGACCATGTCGAAGCCTTCCGGACTGGCTTCGGTACAGACCACCAAGGGTTTGGCCGAGACGCCGACGGCGACACTCAGCAACGCGGCAGCGATGGCCGCTCGTAGGGGAAGCATTTTCATCTAGAGCCCTCTGCAATCGGTTGAACAGAAAAGCCAGACGGCCGACTCGTCATGAGTCAGCCGCAGGCATGCGTTTTACAAAATGTTGAACGGGATGGTGGTCACGAGACGGAACTCGTTGATGTTGCCATCCAACTGGTTTTCGCTGGCGCGGTGCGCGGTGTAGGTGGCGCGGATGGCAGTTGCCTTGAGCGGGCCGCTTTGTACAGCATACGAAGCACCAATGCCGTATTCGTAGTGATGTTCGCCATCCATCGCCGTCACGCTGTCGTATGCGCCGCCTTTGTAGTGAGTACCATCGATACCCCAGCCGCGCGCCTGGTAGATGTTGAACTTCAAGCCTGGCACGCCGTATTCGGCCATGTTCAGGCCATAGGCGATCTGGAAGGACTTCTCGTTGGGGCCGTTGAAGTCCGACAGCAGTGAGTTGGCCAGGTAGATGCCGTTGGTTTCGTGCAGGTAGTCGAAGTACTCGTTACCGTTAATTTCCTGGTACGAGAAGGTCAGGCTATGAGCCTGATGAGTCAGGCCGAGCGACAGGGAGTAAGTGTCGTTGTCGATGTCGCCCAATACGGCTTTGCCTTCGTCTACGGTTTTGTAGTAGTTCAGGCCGGTGGTCAGGCTCAGTACCGAGCTGTCCCCCAAGACGTGGCTGGCGCCGAAGTAGTACTGGTTCCACATGTCTTCGGCCTGGGTGCCCCACAGGCTGGTGGTCAGGCTGGCGAACGGCTGGTAGGTAACACCGAGCGTATTGACGTGATCGATTTCGATGAGGGTATCGGTGTATTCGCTGCGGAATTTGCTCAGGCTTTGTTCGCTTCGTGGCGAAACACGATCAAAGGTCGCAGCGTCGAAGCTCAGGTTGGTAAGCTCTTCGCTGTGGATCGAGACGCCTTGGAAGCTCGAAGGCAGCGGACGGTTGCCGATGACATCTACTTGCGGGCTGCTGAAGTTCTGACGGCCAGCGGTCAGGGTGGTGTTGGAGATACGGGCCTTGATGTTGGCCAGACCCACCTTGCTCCACTGACCTTCAGCGTCACCGCCGTCCTTGGTCAGGGTGCGGTTGTTGCCAAGGCCGCCAACGCCAGGAATCGGTGTGCCGCCATTGGCAGACGCAAGATTCTTGCGATCACGTTCCAGGGCGATGGCATTGTAAGCCGCGACTTCAGTGCTGAAACCGACAGTACCTTCCGTGAAGCCCGAGTTGTACTTGAGAATGGTGCCCTGAACCCAGTTGATACGACGGTCCGTTGTTTGCAATGAGCCGTCTTTGTTGTAACGGAACTTGGCGCCGCGCTTCAGTTGTTCGTTGGCATACCAGTTACGCGTGCTCCCGCTGATCGATTGGCCTTCGACAAAGCCCGTGGCTTCACTCTGAGCACTTTTCTCTTTCACGGTAACCGGGGTGAAAGCCTGACTCTGGGATTCAGCGTACGCCGTGGCGGTCACGCTGCTGATGGCCAAGGCCAATAACGCGGTGCTGCTCAGTTTCATGGGTGAAGCTCCTTGCTTTCTTTTTTTTTAATGCCGGTCTTTTTCGGTGATCCGGCTATTTGGTTTGCAACTCATGCAGGCATCGCAAGCGTTTGCTATAGGCCAGATTGGCAAATTACGGCAATACGCTTGCGTGGGGACGGAATCCGCCCCCAGCGTTTTGGCTAATCGGTTATTGGTCGATACCGACGCCCGAGAACACGTTACGGCCGAAAGGACTCACCTTGAATCCTTCGACTTTGGCGCTCAACGGCTGGTTGACCGTCGAGTGGGCGACCGGCGTGATCGGCACCTGCTGCTTGAGGTACTGCTGCGCCTGTTTGTAGAGCACGGTGCGCTGGTCGCGGTCGGTGACGACCTTGGCCTGCTTGATCAGCTTGTCGTAAGCCGGATCACACCACATCGAGTAGTTGTTGCCGCCAATGGCATCGCAGCTGTAAAGCGTGCCGAGCCAGTTGTCCGGGTCACCATTGTCACCGGTCCAGCCAATCAGGCTGATGTCGTGCTCGCCGTTCTTGGTGCGCTTGATGTACTCGCCCCATTCGTAGCTGACGATCTTGACCTTGAGGCCGATCTTCGCCCAATCCGCCTGGAGCATTTCGGCCATCAACTTGGCATTGGGGTTGTACGGACGCTGAACCGGCATGGCCCAGAGGGTGATTTCGGTGCCTTCCTTCACACCGGCAGCCTTGAGCAACTCCTTGGCTTTGTCCGGGTTGTAGGCGGCGTCTTTAACCGTTTCGTCGTAGGACCATTGGGTCGGCGGCATGGCGTTGACCGCCAGTTGGCCGGCACCTTGATAGACGGCGTTGAGAATGCCTTGCTTGTTCACCGCCATGTCCAGCGCCTGGCGCACTTCGAGCTGATCGAACGGTTTGTGCCGCACGTTATAGGCGATGTAACCGAGGTTGAAACCGGGCTTCTCGATCAGTTGCAGTTTCGGATCGTTTTTCAGCGCGGTCACGTCGGCCGGGCGCGGGTGCAGGGTGATCTGGCATTCGTTGGCCTTGAGCTTCTGCACGCGCACCGAGGCGTCGGTGTTGATGGCGAAAATCAGGTTGTCGAGCTTGACCCGGCTCGGGTCCCAGTACTGCTTGTTGCCGCTGTAACGGATGTTGGAATCTTTCTGGTAGCTCTTGAACACGAACGGGCCAGTGCCGATCGGCTTCTGGTTGATCTCGCTCGGCTTGCCGGAGGCCAGTAACTGGTCGGCGTATTCGGCGGACAGGATCGCGGCGAAGCTCATGGCGATGTTCTGGATGAATGCGGCGTCGACGCTGTTGAGCGTCATCACCACGGTCAGCGGCCCGGTCTTCTCGACCTTCGCGATGTTCTTGTTCAGGCTCATCCCGTTGAAATACGGGAACTCGGTTGGATAAGCCTTTCGGAAAGGTTGCTGTGGATCGAGCATGCGATTGAAGGTAAACAGCACGTCATCGGCGTTGAAATCGCGAGTCGGCGTGAAGTATTTGGTGGTGTGAAATTTCACCCCTTCGCGCAGGTGAAAAGTGTACTTGAGGCCGTCCCCGGAAATATCCCAGCTTGTTGCCAAGCCCGGTACGACGTTGGTGGCGCCTTTTTCAAACTCTGCCAATCGGTTGTACAGCGGCTCGGCGGCGTCGTTATCGGTCGCCGTGGTGTATTGCGCGGTGTCGAAGCCCGCCGGGCTGCCTTCGGAGCAGAACACCAGGCTGTTATTGGCGGCCTGGCTAATGGAAGTGACGGCCAGCAGGCCGGTGCCCAGCAATGCGGATAAAACCAAGGTATGGCGCATGACGCTCCCTCTTGTTTAGTGTTTTATCAATGAGCCGGGTCCCGTCCAGGGACGCTGAGGCCTCATTGATCTCAAACCATCGCGTGCAGCGATTACCGAGAGCCCACGCATGAACTGGTCAGGTCCCGACGGTATGAGCCGTGGGTCTGGCAGTAAATGTGTAGAGTCTGAAAGACTCGTAGGAAAAGGCGACGCGTCCTAAACCTCTGCTGTGGTACGCAGCGGATTTGGCTGTCAGTTAATTCCTACTTTCTCGGCAGATAAAACAACGGCGACGTGAATAACGTCGCCGTTGCCAAACCTTATTTGCTGACGCTGACGCCGTAGAAGGAGTTCAAGCCAAACGGGCTGATCTTGAAGTCCTGCACGTTGTTGCGCATGGGTTGGAACACCGTCGAGTGAGCGATAGGTGTCATTGGAACGGCATCTTTGAGGACGTGTTGCGCCTGTTTGTACAGTTCGGTGCGCTTGGCCTGATCGGTAGTGCGCTTGGCTTCTTTAACGATGCCGTCGAACTTCTTGTCGCACCATTTGGAGAAGTTGTTGCCCTGCAACGAGTCGCAACCGAACAGCACGTTGAGCCAGTTATCCGGGTCACCATTGTCGCCGCTCCAGCCAATCAGCATCGCGCCGTTTTCGCCACCTTTGGAGCGCTTGATGTACTCGCCCCACTCGTAGGTCACGATCTTGGCTTTGATGCCGACCTTGGCCCAGTCGGACTGGAGCATTTCGGCCATCAGCTTGGCGTTCGGGTTATAGGGACGTTGCACCGGCATCGCCCACAGGTTGATCTCGGTGCCTTCCTTGATGCCGGCCTCCTTGAGCAGCTCTTTGGCTTTCTCAGGGTTGTACGGCGCATCCTTGATGGTGGTGTCATAAGACCATTGGGTCGGTGGCATGGCGTTGGCAGCCAGTTGGCCGGCGCCCTGGTAAACCGAATCGATGATCTGTTGCTTGTTGACGGCCATGTCCAGTGCCTGACGCACTTTCAACTGAGCCATTGGGTTTGGCTGATCGCTGCCCTTGATCTTGTCCATCACGTTGTAGGCGATGTAACCCAGGTTGAAACCGGCCTGGTCAGGCACCTTCAGGGTTTTGTCTTCCTTCAACGCCTTCAGGTCGGCCGGACGTGGGAACAAAGTGATCTGACACTCGTTCTTTTTCAGCTTCTGAATACGTACCGACGGGTCGGTGGTGATGGCGAAGATCAGGTTGTCGATCTTCACGTCGTCAGGCTTCCAGTAGTCCTTGTTCCCGGTATAGCGGATGTTGGAGTCTTTCTGGTAGCTCTTGAACACAAACGGGCCAGTACCGACCGGTTTCTGGTTGATGTCGGCGGCTTTGCCTTCCTTGAGCAGCTGGGCAGCGTACTCGGCAGACTGAACCGAAGCGAAACTCATGGCCATGTTCTGGATGAACGCGGCATCAACTTCTTTGAGGGTGAACTTGACAGTGTGGTCGTCGACTTTATCGATCTTGGTGATGTTGGTATCCATCCCCATGTCGGTGAAGTACGGGAATTCGGTCGGATACGCTTTGCGGAACGAATCGTCCTTGTTAACCATGCGATTAAAGGTGAACAGTACGTCGTCGGCGTTGAACTCACGAGTCGGCTTGAAGTACGGGGTGGTGTGGAACTTGACGCCTTCACGCAGGTGGAAGGTGTAAGTCAGGCCATCATCGGAAATGTCCCACTTGGTCGCCAGGCCAGGAACAACGGCGGTGCCGCCGCGCTCGAACTGGGTCAGGCGGTTGAACATGGTTTCTGCAGAGGCGTCGAAGTCGGTTCCGGTGGTGTACTGACCAGGATCGAAACCGGCCGGGCTCCCTTCGGAGCAAAACACCAGGTTAGTCGCAGCGACTGCGAAAGGTGCGCTGGCTAATAAGCTTGCGCCGACTAAAAACGGAATGACCGCGTGTTTAAGCATGGTGGCCTCATGATTTGTTGTCATTTTTGGTTTTTGAGGTACGACCTCGTGAGCCGTTCCTGCGGATACTTATGCAGGGGCCATACCCAATGCAAGATCCCGAATGGCCACAAGCCTTAAACAGTGGCACGAACGTACCTTAATGTCGCATTTGTATAAATACTGATGTATTTGACCGTTTGCGCAGGTTTTTTACGGTGCAGATCGCGCACCGGCAAGGGGCACCCGGGTGTCTGGCGCACCCGGTTGGCGCTTGGTGTTACTTATTTATACCCACTCCATAGAATGGGGTAAGGCCGAAAGGGCTGATCTTGAAGTCGGCCACTTCCTTGCGCAGTGGCTGGAACACGGTTGAATTCGCAATCGGTGTAATCGGCGCCTGTTGCTCAAGATTTGCTGTGCCTGTTGGTACAGTTTGACCCGCTGCTGTTTGTCGGTGGACACCGTGGCTCGCAACGAGTGGAGACGGGCGGGACACCGCTCCACTGTAGGAGCGAGGCTTGCCCGCGAAGACGACCTGACAGCCGACCAATCCCTCGCGGGTGTAAACAACCCACGTAGGAGCTGCCGAAGGCTGCGATCTTTTGACGTTGATTTTCAAGATCAACAGATCGTAGCCTCGTTTCACTCGACAGCTCCTACAGTCATCCGTGTCAGACGAGAATTTGGTGTCAGATGCGAGATTGATCGTTCCCACGCTCCCGCGTCGGAATGCCGCCAGGGACGCTCCGCGTTCCGCTTTTGAATGTTTAACGGGTGTGTCAGAACGCAGACCTTTCCCACGCAATTTTCAGGTTGTCGGTCGGACGTGGGCCCAATAACCTTTGGCTGTCGCTGACAACTCAGCGATCGGGTGTGAGAAGCCCGGCAACTTATGGTCATCCAGTGTCTGTACACGCATAATCGCCGCCAGTTTATTAGCTGCCTGCAAATGCGTTATGGCGGCTGTGTGCGGGCGGACTTCGGTCCGGCCGGGTGTCCATAACCGGTCTTCTCACCTCGCACATAGCTGCCACCTCTTCGCCGTGTGAGAAGCGGCAAGTGGAGGCTCCAACGCTGGAGAAATTTTTCAATGGACAAATTAATTCCCGACCCACCCTTCAACACCACCACACCCAACGCCGAAGCTTCGCGTACCGAAGAATTACTCAAAGACCGCGAAGCCATAAAACGCGCCCTCGACTACTACCTCGATCCCCCGGCGCAATACGTCGAAAAACCCCGTCGCCCCAGCACGATGTTCATGGTCGCCCCGGGTGCTGGCACCGAGAGCCTGCTGGCCCACGCCTGTGAATCGTTGGCTTCAGCGAGTGTCCTGGCCACCGATTTCGCCAACGACCTGATCGGCTCGCAGCGTCATACGGCGTTGGCGATTCAGCAGATCATCATGGTGGCGGAATTGGCGGTGAACCGAGCGTTGGATAACGTCGATCCGGCGTAGACCGCGTTATCGTTCATCGCGAGCAGGCTCGCTCCCACAGGGATTGAGGGTGTACATGGACTTTGTGTACGCCACAGATCAAATGTGGGAGCGAGCCTGCTCGCGATGGCGGCAGATTGTTCGCCAAAAAAGCTGACTGGCCTACGACGGGCAATAAAAAAACGGCGCTCACTTCGGTGATCGCCGTTTTTTTGTCCGTGTTATCGAATCACTGCATCAACACTTCAATCGCCCCATCCGCCGTCATGCTGACCTGGCTGGTACCCGCTTCAACCTCGGGCGTCACTGGCGCGGAATCCATGCCCGCGGCTTTCATCATCATCGGCCCACGCATGTACGGTTGTGGATAACCGTTGCTGTTGAGGTTCAGGTTGACGATTTTGTAGCTCTTGCCGCCCAGGGCGTCGGTGGCCAGTTGGGCGCGGGACTTGAAGGCGGTCACGGCTTCTTTGAGCAGGGCGTCTTCGCTGGCTTTGCGGGTTGGGGTGGCGATGGCGAAGTCCATACCGCCCATTTTCAGGTCGGTGAGCAGTTCGCCGGTGAGTTTGGAGAGGGCGGCGAAGTCCGAGCTTTCCAGGCGCAGTTCGGCGCGTTCACGCCAGCCGGTGATTTTCTGGCCTTTGGTGTCGTAGATCGGGTAGCTGTTGCGGCTGCCCTGGCGCAGGGTGATGTCTTTGACTTCTTTAGCCTGGGCCAGCGCTTTGTTCATGGTGGTGCTGACGTCGGCGGCGAGTTTGGCCGGGTCGGTGTTTTGCTCTTCGGTGTAGAGGGTCACGATCATCAGGTCGCGGGCCACTTCTTGGCTGACTTCGGCGCGCAGGGAGATCTGGTTGTAATGCAGTTCGTCGACGGCCAGGGCCGGGAGGCTGGCGACGGTGCCCACGCTTAAGGCAAGAAGGGCGGCGCTGCGGCGCAATGTGTGCATGAAAAGCTCCTTGGACGGTGCGCAGGGGTTAAGGTCCGAACCTGCGTGAAACCATCAGACTCTAGCTTCAATGATCCGGTTCGCCCAGTTACAACTTCTATACAGATGGAAGGCAGGTGACCGCGTCGCGGCCATTCGCGGGCAAGCCTCGCTCCTACAGAATGCGTCGTACATAAAACTCCTGCACGCCCAAAGACCGTAGGAGCGAGGCTTGCCCGCGAAGGCGTCCTTATAGACGCAGCAAACCTTTCTGCCATGTGGTCGTTTGCCGCACTTTCGCCTCTGAGGCCCGTGGCTTGGTTATACTCCGTGCGATCCGCCTGGAGCGCTCATCAGGAGAGCTCATGCTCGCCCCCGTTCAAATCACTTCCGCCACGCGCCAGAACCTCTGGCGGCTCACGTTCATCCGCACGTTGGTGCTGGCCGCTCAGGCCGGTTCCGTAGGCCTGGCCTATTGGTTCGACCTGCTGCCGTTGCCCTGGCTGCAATTGGCGATCACCCTCGGTTTTTCCATGGTGCTCTGCGCACTGACCGCGATTCGTCTGCGCACGTCGTGGCCGGTAACCGAGCTCGAATACGCCGTGCAACTGGCCTGCGACCTGTTTATCCACAGTGCCTTGCTGTACTTCTCCGGCGGTTCGACCAACCCGTTCGTCTCTTATTATCTGGTGCCGCTGACCATTGCTGCCGTGACCTTGCCGTGGCGCTATTCGGTGATTCTGTCGGGTATCGCCCTGGCGCTTTATACGTTGCTGCTGGCGCGGTTCTATCCGCTGGAAACGTTCCCGATCGCGCGCGAGAACCTGCAGATCTACGGCATGTGGCTGAGCTTCGCCCTGGCGGCAGCAGTGATCACGTTCTTCGCCGCCCGCATGGCCGAAGAGCTGCGTCGTCAGGAAGAATTGCGCGCCATTCGTCGCGAAGAAGGCCTGCGCGACCAGCAATTGCTGGCCGTCGCGACCCAGGCTGCCGGTGCCGCCCACGAACTGGGCACGCCGCTGGCGACCATGAGTGTGTTGCTCAAGGAAATGCGTCAGGACCATCCCGACCCGCTGTTGCAGGACGATTTGAGCGTGCTGCAGGATCAGGTCAAACTCTGCAAAGAGACCTTGCAGCAGTTGGTTCGGGCGGCGGAAGCCAATCGTCGCTTGGCGGTGGAGATGCAAGACGTCACCGACTGGCTCGACGAAGCCCTGAATCGTTGGCACCTGATGCGCCCGGAAGCCAGTTACCGCTTCCAGCGTCTGGGCCAGGGGACCGTGCCGCGCATGGCGCCGCCGCCGGACCTGACTCAGGCCCTGCTGAATTTGCTCAACAACGCCGCCGATGCCTGTCCCGAAGGCTTGCAAGTGACCCTGGACTGGAATGCCGAGGACTTGACCATCAGCATTCGCGACCATGGCGCCGGCGTGCCACTGGCCATTGCCGAGCAGATTGGCAAACCGTTTTTTACCACCAAGGGCAAAGGTTTCGGCCTGGGCCTGTTTTTGAGCAAGGCCAGCGTGACACGCGCCGGCGGCTCAGTGAAACTCTACAGTCATGAGGAAGGTGGCACGCTTACCGAGCTGCGCCTGCCCCGTGTCGCCCGAGGAGACGAACATGAGTGACGAGATCCAAGTCGAAGGCGAAGAACTGCCGCATTTGCTGCTGGTAGACGACGACGCAACCTTCACCCGCGTGATGGCCCGCGCCATGGCCCGCCGCGGTTTTCGCGTCAGCACAGCAGGTTCCGCCGAAGAAGGCCTGACCATCGCCCAGGCCGACATCCCGGATTACGCCGCCCTTGATCTGAAAATGGACGGCGATTCGGGCTTGGTGTTGCTGCCCAAACTGCTCGAACTTGACCCGGAAATGCGCGTGGTGATCCTCACCGGCTATTCGAGCATTGCCACCGCTGTCGAGGCGATCAAGCGCGGTGCCTGCAATTACCTGTGCAAACCGGCGGACGCCGATGATGTGCTGGCCGCGTTGCTCTCCGAGCACGCCGACCTCGACACGCTGGTGCCGGAAAACCCGATGTCCGTGGACCGTCTCCAGTGGGAGCACATCCAGCGCGTACTGACCGAGCACGAAGGCAACATCTCCGCTACCGCCCGTGCCTTGGGCATGCACCGCCGCACGCTGCAGCGCAAACTGCAGAAGCGTCCGGTCCGTCGCTGAACGGACGCTGAACGATTATCGCCAGCCCTCGCGATAACACGAACCGATCATTTATGATCGGCTCGTGTGTGTTCTTTTCTTTATCGAGCCTTATCCATGAATCAGAACGCTGAGTATTCCGCGGTCAACGATGCTGTGCGCGGGCAGTTTTTTCGCAAAGTCTGGGCGATGATCACGCCTTACTGGCGTAGTGAAGAGAAGGGCAAGGCCTGGACGTTGCTGATCGCGGTGATTGCGTTGTCACTGGTCAGCGTGGGCATCTCGGTGTGGTTCAACACCTGGTACAAGGATTTTTACAACGCTCTGCAGCAAAAGGACGATGCAGCGTTCTGGCGGCTGATTCTGTATTTCTGCGGGATTGCGGCGGTGGCGATTGTCGGTGCCGTGTACCGGCTCTATCTGACCCAGATGCTGACCATTCGCTGGCGGGCGTGGCTCACCGAGAAGCACTTCACCCGTTGGCTCGCCAACAAAAATTACTACCAGCTGGAGCAGGGCGGTTACACCGATAACCCGGACCAGCGGATTTCCGAAGACCTCAACAAGTTCACCACCAATACCTTGGGCCTGGGCCTGGGTTTGATCCGTAACGTCGTCAGTCTGGTGTCATTCTCGATCATTTTGTGGGGCGTGTCGGGCAGCATCGAAGTGTTCGGCTTCACGATCCCCGGCTACATGTTCTGGTGCGCGCTGGTTTATGCCGCCGTCGGCAGTTGGCTGACACATATGATCGGTCGTCGCTTGATTGGCCTCAACAACAACCAGCAACGTTTCGAAGCTGACCTGCGTTTCTCCATGGTGCGCGTCCGAGAAAATGCCGAAAGCATTGCGCTGTACAACGGCGAGCCCAACGAGAACCGTCGACTGAGCAGCCGCTTCGGGCTGGTCTGGCACAACTTCTGGGACATCATGAAAGTGTCCAAGCGCCTGACCTTCTTCACCTCCGGTTATGCGCAGATCGCAATCATCTTCCCGTTCATGGTCGCCGCGCCGCGTTACTTCTCCGGCAAGATCGAACTCGGTGAGCTGATGCAAATCAACTCGGCGTTCGGCAACGTGCAGGAGAACTTCAGCTGGTTCATCAGTGCCTACCAGGACCTCGCCGAGTGGCGCGCCACCTGTGATCGTCTGCTGAGTTTCCGTCAGGCCATGACCGACAACGAAGAACGCGCGCCGGCCATTGACGTGCAGAATCAGGGCTCGGCGCTGAAGGTGCATAACCTTGGCCTCGACCTCGCTGACGGTCGTCATTTGCTGACCAACGCCGACATGACCGTGGAGGAGGGCGAACGCGTCATGCTCAGCGGTCGTTCCGGCAGCGGCAAATCGACGTTGCTGCGGGCGATGGGGCACCTTTGGCCGGCCGGCCACGGCAGCATTCGCCTTCCGACGGGGCGTTACCTGTTCCTGCCGCAAAAACCGTATCTGCCGATTGGCACCCTGCGCGAGGCCTTGAGTTATCCACAGCCGGGCGACACTTACCTGCACGAGCGTTATGCCCACGTGCTGGAAACCTGCCGCTTGCCGCACCTTGTTTCACGTCTGGATGAAGCCAATCACTGGCAGCGCATGCTCTCGCCGGGTGAGCAGCAACGTTTGGCCTTTGCCCGTGCACTGCTTTATGCGCCGCAATGGCTGTACATGGACGAAGCGACTTCGGCGATGGACGAAGAGGATGAGGCGTCGCTGTATCAGGCATTGATCGATGAGTTGCCGGGCCTGAGCATCGTCAGCGTTGGCCATCGCAGCAGCCTGAAGCGTTTCCACCCACGGCATGTGCGGATCGAGAATGGTCATCTGGTGGATCAGGCCGTGACCGCATAAACACCGTAGATCCCTGTGGGAGCGAGCCTGCTCGCGATGAACGAATATGCGGTTTATCAGATGAACCGAGTCGAGGCCATCGCGAGCAGGCTCGCTCCCACAAGGGGCGGTGGTGATCGTACAACCGCGTTGAGCTATGATGCGGATTCAGCCGAATTCTTCGAGACAGACGTTCACCATGGAAAACCCAATCGACGCACCTCGCCTCCCTCGCAAGCGCCGCAGCCTCGCTCAGGAACTGGTGACGGTGTTGTCCGAGCAGATCCGCGACGGTCATCTCAAACGTGGCGACAAGTTGCCCACCGAGTCGGCGATCATGGATGCCCATGGCGTCAGCCGCACCGTGGTGCGCGAAGCGATTTCCCGTTTGCAGGCCGCCGGGCAAGTTGAAACCCGTCACGGCATCGGCACCTTCGTCCTCGATACCCCGAGCCCGAGCGGTTTCCGTATCGACCCGGCCACCGTGGTGACCTTGCGCGACGTATTGGCGATTCTGGAATTGCGCATCAGCCTGGAAGTGGAATCCGCCGGCCTTGCCGCGCTACGTCGCAGCCCTGAGCAGTTGGCGTTGATGCGAGCGGCGCTGGACGCGCTGAATGAAAGCGCCTCTCACGCCAGCGATGCGGTGGCTTCGGACTTCCAGTTCCACCTGCAAATTGCCCTGGCCACCGGCAACCGCTATTTCACCGACATCATGACCCACCTGGGCACCAGCATCATTCCGCGCACGCGCCTGAACTCCGCGCGCCTGGCCCATGATGATCAGCAGCATTACATGAGCCGCCTGAGCCGCGAGCACGAAGAGATTTATGACGCAATTGCACGCCAGGATTCCGATGCGGCGCGGGCGGCCATGCGTTTGCATTTGACGAATAGTCGTGAGCGGTTGCGCCAGGCCCATGAAGAGGCGCAGGCGCAACCCTGAAAAAAAACGCCTGACCGGTAAACGATCAGGCGCGAACAGGGGTCAGGCTTCGATATACAGTTTCAGAGGCTCCGAACACGGCTCCAGACTCGACTCATCCGCGAATTTGTAGCGCAATTCGATTTCTGTGTTCTGGTATTTCTCCAGCTCTGCTTTGGGGATTCGCAGTTCAATCCCTGTCAGTTTTACCATATCGTCGCTGGCATCATCCCAGGCGCCGGTAGGCGCTGCGAGGCCCTCCCAATCGGGTTCTTCCGTATCCGCCCCAAGGATTGGATAGACATCCCAATTTGGCGGAATATCGTTCGGATCCGGGACGCGGACTATCAAGAAATCACCCACGTTCGACAGTTTTACGATTGCTTTGTCGGACTCGTGAGGCGAGAACCGGGGAAGAACCGGGATAGAAAAAGTCATGATGATCGCTCTCCGTGCGAAGTCTGCCACGATCCATTCATGGCAGCGGTCACACTGTACGTGGCGCATTCATGACGTGCTGAGCGCGATTTTGACCAATCATTTCAGAGGCCGTGGCGCTCGCACCCTCACGATAGAGCCGGGCCTCGTCTCGCCACTACCTCAGTCACAGTCCTCAAAATCGAATGGTCGACCCTCACGGCCAGCTCAACGGCCCCAGGCCTGGTGTTGAACGCTATGTTCCCGCGTTCATCCACAACCGCCCGGGCAATCGGCAAGCCTTTGGACAGCAACTCCAGCGGCGCGCCTTTCAGAGACTGGCCCGAAGCCAGTTCCAGTTTCAATTTGATAGTCATCAGTGATCTCCTTATCAGGCATTGGCCGCTGAATTCAGCACGCCGGTTGGTTGGTAGTCCTTGAGCAGCAGATAAGTGCTCCAGCCCCACCAGTCGTCAACGGTGGCGGTGTCGTTGAGGTTGTTGACGTCTTTGCGCCGCAACACCTTATTGCCCTCGACTTTGAACAGTGGCGAGAAATTGCCTGCCGGGTTCAGTACCGCTTGCAGGTCGGGCAGCCTTTTCAAAGCAGCGAAGCTGCCGGCCGACGGGGCGGTGCCACCGAGGTACGCCGCGAACACTTCATCCGCAGACACTTGAACCGCTTGATTCACCTGGGCGCGATTGGCGCTGTCGATGGTGTCGAAGTAGCGCTTGTCGCCATAGGCGTGCCAACGATCGCCGTTGCCGTTGCGCACGTTGAGGCCGAACTTGCTGTCTTCATCGTGCATGAAGCGGGTAATCAGCGAACCGAGATCACCTGGCGTAACCACTGCCGCCAACTGTTTGCGCGGTACTCGCAAATGGCCGGCGGAATACAGGTCGGTCAGGGAGTGATCGGCAAAAGCGTTCATCGCATAGGCCAGCTCCAACTGCTTTTCATCGCCGCTGTTGTGAGCCAGTACTGCTTGTTGCAGCGCTGCCGTGTGCCCGGCGATATAGGCCAGCAACGCCCATTCGGCAAAGTGGTCGGCATTGTTGGCGGCCAGCTTCAGATAACGCCCCAAAGGGAACAGCGCCGAGACGAAACTGCCGCCGCCGGTGATCTTGTTCCACTCTTCCGACAACGTATCACCCAAGGCGTCATAAGCCTGGTGAGGCTGTTTACCGTCCCTGATCGCTTGATTGATGGCGGCGATTTCCTTCTGCATGACACCGAGGATCAACTTTGCCTCGGCGTTTGAGGTCGGCAGTACCGCCAGGGAGTTGAAGGCGTTGGTAAAGCGCTGGATTCGGTCTGCGGCTGTTGCGCCTTCGCAGATCGGTTGATCGGGAATTCCATAAAAATCACCCCCCAGCGCAATCACTTGTCCATAGGTCAATGCCAGGCCATTGGGCAGGTGAAACTCCACCTGAGAGGCCGGTATGGCAGGTGCATCCTTGACGAAGCGCAGCAAGGTGCTGTCACCGATCGCAGTATGTTCTGCACCCTCAAACCTCAACTGGGGCGCGCCTTTCAGTGCATTTTCCGGTGACGTCGGCAGCAGGCCCTGGCGCTGATGTTTGAGGTCGTGATGGCTGCCGGCGGTGAGTTTAAGCGTGTCGCCGTCGCCAGAAATAGCGATGCCCTGCTCGGTAAAAAGATCATCCAGATCGGCAATGATCTGTCGAGTATTTTCCTTCGATTGCGTGTGTAGACCTGACATTTCAGCTCCTTGATATGTCGTAGGTAGAATCAAATTAGCTGTATGTATATACAGTTGTATGGATCATAGATGAGAACTTTCCTACGTCAAGAAATTACTTTTTCCGACGCAAATTTTGCAGCTCGCGATGAAATGCAGTTGACGGTTGCATCTTTAGTTGTACGATGACCTACAACTTCGGCGAAGGCTGAACGGTATCTCACACAACTTGTTACCCAGGGGGTTCGAATAATGAATCCACAAGAACTGAAGTCCATCCTCTCTTCCGGCCTGCTGTCATTCCCGGTCACCGACTTCAATGCTCAGGGCGATTTCCATCGCGCGGGCTATATCAAACGTCTCGAATGGCTGGCCCCATACGGCGCCTCGGCATTGTTCGCCGCGGGCGGCACCGGTGAGTTTTTCTCTCTGGCGGCCAGCGAATATTCGGAAATCATCAAGACTGCCGTCGACACTTGCGAAACCAGCGTGCCGATCCTGGCCGGTGTCGGTGGCGCAACTCGTCAAGCCATCGAATACGCTCAAGAAGCCGAGCGTTTGGGCGCCAAAGGCCTGTTGCTGCTGCCGCACTACCTGACCGAAGCCAGCCAGGACGGTGTTGCCAACCACGTTGAAGCGGTATGCAAATCGGTAAAAATCGGCGTGGTGGTTTACAACCGCCACGTCTGCCGCCTGACCGCTCCTTTGCTGGAACGTCTGGCTGAGCGCTGCCCGAACCTGATCGGTTACAAGGATGGCCTGGGCGATATCGAGCTGATGGTGTCGATCCGTCGCCGCCTCGGTGATCGCTTCAGCTACCTGGGCGGTTTGCCGACCGCTGAAGTCTACGCAGCGGCTTACAAGGCGCTGGGCGTGCCGGTTTACTCCTCGGCGGTGTTCAACTTCATCCCGAAAACCGCGATGGATTTCTACCACGCCATTGCTCGCGAAGATCACGCCACCGTCGGCAAGATCATCGACGACTTCTTCCTGCCGTACCTGGACATCCGTAACCGCAAGGCCGGTTACGCCGTGAGCATCGTCAAGGCCGGGGCGAAAATCGCAGGCTATGACGCAGGCCCTGTGCGGGCACCGCTGACCGATCTGACGGGCGAAGAGTACGAAATGCTCGCCGCGCTGATCGACAAGCAAGGTGCGCAGTAACACCCGACAAAACCAGGGCCGCTGAGCAATCAGCGGCTTTTTGCGTGAGGACTTCTTTTAAAAGGGGCAGCCCGTGGCAGATACAAAGCGTTTTGATAATTACATCAACGGCGAATGGGTGGCGGGCAGTGAATACTGCGCCAACATCAACCCGTCCGAGCTGACCGATACCCTCGGCGATTACGCCAAGGCCGATCTGGCTCAGGTCCATGCCGCCATCGACGCCGCTCGCGTCGCGTTCCCGGCCTGGTCCACTTCGGGCATTCAGGCACGTCACGATTCACTGGATAAAGTCGGTACTGAAATCCTCGCGCGTCGCGAAGAGCTCGGCACTTTGCTGGCCCGGGAAGAGGGCAAGACTCTGCCCGAAGCCATCGGCGAAGTGACTCGCGCCGGCAACATCTTCAAGTTCTTCGCCGGTGAATGCCTGCGCCTGTCCGGCGACTATTTGCCGTCGGTGCGTCCGGGCGTCAACGTCGAAGTCACTCGCGAAGCCCTCGGTGTGGTCGGCCTGATCACCCCGTGGAATTTCCCGATTGCGATCCCTGCGTGGAAAGTCGCTCCGGCTCTGGCGTACGGCAACTGCGTCGTGCTGAAGCCTGCTGATCTGGTACCGGGTTGTGCTTGGGCGCTGGCGGAAATCATCTCCCGCGCCGGTTTCCCGGCCGGCGTGTTCAACCTGGTGATGGGCAGCGGTCGCGTGGTTGGCGATGCGCTGGTGCAGAGCCCGAAAGTCGATGGCATCAGCTTCACCGGTTCCGTGGGCGTGGGTCGTCAGATCGCTGTCAGCTGCGTCTCGCGCCAAGCCAAGGTTCAGCTGGAAATGGGCGGCAAGAACCCGCAGATCATTCTGGATGACGCGGACCTCAAACAAGCGGTCGAGCTGTCGGTACAGAGCGCGTTCTATTCCACTGGCCAGCGTTGCACCGCGTCGAGCCGCTTCATCGTCACCGCCGGGATTCACGACAAATTCGTCGAAGCCATGGCCGAGCGCATGAAGTCGATCAAGGTCGGTCACGCGCTGAAAGCCGGGACCGATATCGGTCCGGTCGTCTCGCAGGCTCAGCTTGAACAGGATATGAAGTACATCGACATCGGCCAGTCCGAAGGTGCGCGTCTGGTCAGCGGCGGTGGTTTGGTGACCTGCGATACCGAAGGCTACTTCCTCGCCCCGACGCTGTTTGCCGACAGCACAGCTGCGATGCGCATCAGCCGCGAAGAGATCTTCGGCCCGGTGGCCAACATCGTTCGCGTCGCCGATTACGAGGCAGCGCTGGCCATGGCCAACGACACCGAGTTCGGTCTGTCGGCGGGCATCGCGACCACGTCGCTGAAGTATGCCAACCACTTCAAGCGCCACTCCCAGGCCGGGATGGTGATGGTCAACCTGCCGACCGCCGGCGTGGATTACCACGTTCCGTTCGGTGGGCGTAAAGGTTCATCCTATGGATCACGTGAGCAAGGTCGCTATGCGCAAGAGTTTTATACGGTCGTGAAGACCAGCTACATCGGTTCGTAGCGCAACACCCACTGTGGGAGCGAGCCTGCTCGCGAAGGTCTTGAGGACGCGGCGGTAAACTTGATGCCCCGCGTCATCGTTGACCACCATCGCGAGCAGGCTCGCTCCCACAGAAAAACCAAAGATTCACCCGCGCATAAAAATAATCAGTGGGAGTACATCTACAATGCAATCGACCAAGCCGACTCACGTCCGCTATTTGATCCTGCTCATGCTGTTTCTGGTGACCACGATCAACTACGCCGACCGGGCCACTATCGCCATCGCAGGCTCCAGCCTGCAAAAAGACCTCGGCATCGACGCGGTCACCCTCGGTTACATCTTCTCTGCATTCGGTTGGGCCTACGTGGCCGGGCAAATTCCCGGTGGCTGGTTGCTGGACCGTTTCGGCTCGAAAAAAATCTACGCGCTCAGCATCTTCACCTGGTCGCTGTTCACCGTGCTGCAGGGCTATGTCGGTGAGTTCGGCGTGTCCACGGCGGTGGTTGCGCTGTTCATGCTGCGCTTTTTGGTGGGTCTGGCCGAAGCGCCATCCTTCCCCGGCAACGCACGCATCGTGGCGGCCTGGTTCCCGACCGCTGAACGCGGTACCGCCTCGGCTATCTTCAACTCGGCGCAATACTTCGCCACCGTGTTGTTCGCACCGCTGATGGGCTGGATCGTTTACTCCTTCGGCTGGCAGCATGTGTTCATCGTCATGGGCGTGATCGGCATTGTCTTCTCGGGCATCTGGCTGAAGGTGATCTACAGCCCGCGCCAACACCCGATGATCAACGACGCTGAGTTCAAGCACATCGCCGACAACGGCGGCATGGTCGACATGGACCAGGACAAAGGCAAAGGCAAAAAGGGTGACGGTCCGAAGTGGGACTACATCCGCCAGCTGCTGACCAACCGCATGATGCTTGGCGTGTATCTGGGCCAGTACTGCATCAACGGCATCACCTACTTCTTCCTGACCTGGTTCCCGGTGTACCTGGTCCAGGAGCGCGGCATGACCATCCTCAAGGCCGGTTTCATTGCCTCGTTGCCGGCGATCTGCGGGTTTATCGGTGGTGTGCTTGGCGGGGTGATTTCCGATTACCTGCTGCGCAAGGGCCACTCGCTGACCTTCGCCCGCAAGGCGCCGATCATCGCTGGCCTGTTGGTTTCCAGCAGCATTGTGGCCTGCAACTATGTGGATGTTGAATGGATGGTCGTCGGCTTCATGGCCCTGGCGTTCTTCGGCAAAGGCGTCGGTGCGTTGGGCTGGGCCGTGGTGTCCGATACTTCTCCGAAACAGATCGCCGGTCTCAGCGGTGGCCTGTTCAACACCTTCGGCAACATTGCGTCGATCACCACGCCGATCGTTATCGGTTACATCATCAGCTCCACCGGTTCGTTCAAGTGGGCGCTGGTGTTCGTCGGTTGCAACGCGCTGGTAGCCGTCTTCAGCTATCTGGTGATCGTTGGTCCGATCAAGCGTGTGGTGCTCAAAGAGCCGCCTGTCAGCGGTCCTGAAACCAACAGTAAATTATCTGAAGCGCATTCCTGAGGAGCGGCGTCATGCAGTTGATTGAACATTCCGACTCGCCGCGCTACATCCGCCTGCACGAGCGGGACAATGTGGTGATCGTGGTAAACGATCAGGGCGTGCCCGCCGGCACGGAATTCCCCGATGGCCTGGTCACAGTGGATTTTGTGCCGCAGAGCCATAAGGTCACGCTCGAGGACATTCCCGAGGGCGGTCAGGTGATTCGTTACGGCCAGACCATTGGGTATGCGTTGCAGCCGATCCCTCGCGGCAGCTGGGTCAAGGAAGATCAACTGCGCATGCCGACCGCGCCGCCGCTGGACAGCCTGCCGCTGTCCACCGAAGTGCCGGCCGCGCAGGCACCGCTGGAAGGCTTCACCTTCGAGGGTTATCGCAACGCCGACGGCACCGTCGGCACGCGTAACATTCTGGGCATCACCACCACCGTGCAGTGCGTCACCGGCGTGCTGGATCATGCGGTGAAACGCATCAAGGACGAGTTGCTGCCCAAGTACCCGAACGTCGATGACGTGGTGGCGCTGACCCACAGTTACGGCTGCGGCGTGGCGATTAGCGCCACCGACGCGTACATCCCGATTCGCACCGTGCGCAATTTGGCGCGCAATCCGAACCTGGGGGGCGAAGCGCTGGTGATCAGCCTGGGCTGCGAGAAATTGCAGGCCGGGCAGGTGATGCACGAGAACGACAGTTCGGTGGATTTGAGCGATCCGTGGTTGTACCGCTTGCAGGATTCCAGTCATGGTTTTACCGAGATGATCGAGCAGATCATGGCGCTCGCCGAGACTCGTTTGAAGAAGCTCGATCTGCGTCGTCGGGAAACCGTGCCAGCGTCTGAGCTGATCCTCGGTATGCAGTGCGGCGGCAGCGATGCGTTCTCTGGCATCACCGCCAACCCGGCGCTCGGTTATGCCTCGGACCTATTGTTGCGCGCCGGCGCGACGGTGATGTTTTCCGAAGTCACCGAAGTGCGTGACGCGATTTACCTGCTGACGTCTCGCGCCGAAACTGAGGAAGTGGCTCAGGAACTGGTGCGGGAGATGGACTGGTACGACCGTTACCTGGCCAAGGGCGAAGCGGATCGCAGTGCCAACACCACGCCGGGGAACAAGAAGGGCGGGTTGTCGAATATTGTCGAGAAGTCCCTGGGCTCGATCGTCAAATCCGGCAGCAGCGCGATCAATGGGGTGCTCGGTCCTGGCGAGCGATTCAAGCGCAAAGGACTGATTTTCTGCGCGACCCCGGCCAGTGATTTTGTCTGTGGGACATTGCAGCTGGCGGCGGGGATGAACCTGCATGTGTTCACCACCGGGCGGGGTACGCCTTATGGGTTGGCGATGGCGCCGGTGGTGAAGGTGTCGACCCGCACAGAACTGGCGCAGCGCTGGCCGGATTTGATCGACATCGATGCCGGGCGGATTGCCACCGGGCGAGCGTCGATTGAAGAACTTGGCTGGGAGTTGTTCCACTACTACCTGGATGTGGCCAGCGGCAAGCAACAGACGTGGGCGGAGCGGCATAAGCTGCATAACGACATTACCTTGTTCAACCCGGCGCCGATTACCTGATACCGCGTTATCGTTCTTCGCGGGCAAGCCTCGCTCCTACAGGATCGTATTATGCGCAGTCCTTGTAGGAGCGAGGCTTGCCCGCGAAGGCGTTCTACCAGACGCCAACGTCCCCAGTGGCTTATCATTAGCCCCCTAACGACGCCCACCCAAGGTTCTCCCGGCATGCTGGCTATCTTCCTCGAAACCCTGAACATCACCGCGCCGGTGTTTGCCATGCTGTTTCTGGGGGCGCTGCTCAAGCGCATCGACTGGATCAACGACAATTTCATTCATACCGCGTCGGCCCTGGTGTTCAATGTCACCATGCCGGCGTTGCTGTTTCTGGGCATCTTGCATGCCGACCTGCATGCCGCGCTGCAACCGGCGCTGCTGATCTACTTCTCGATCGCCACACTGCTGTGTTTTGCGATTGCCTGGGGCTGGGCGATCTGGAAATGCCCGCGAGACGACCGGGGCATCTACACCCAAGGCGCGTTTCGCGGCAACAATGGCGTTATCGGTCTGGCACTGGCGGCGAGCATGTACGGCGACCACGGGATTTCCCTCGGGGCCATTCTCGCGGCGTTGGTGATCCTGTTCTACAACACGCTTTCGACCATCGTGCTGGCGGTCTACAGCCCGGTGATCAAGTCTGACCCTTGGAGCATCTGCAAAAGCGTGATGGTCAACCCGCTGATCATCAGCGTGTTTGCGGCGGCGCCATTTGCCTATTTCGAAATCGGTTTGCCGGGGTGGCTGGAAAAGTCCGGTCAGTACCTGGCGCAAACCACTTTGCCGCTGGCACTGATCTGCATCGGTGGCACGTTGTCGCTGGCGGCGATGCGCAAAAGCGGCACGATGGCGTTGAGTTCAAGCCTGGTGAAGATGATCGGTCTGCCGGTGCTGGCGACGCTTGGTGCGTGGCTTTGGGGTTTTCGCGGGGCGGAGTTGGGGATTTTGTTTCTGTACTTCGGCAGCCCGACCGCCGCGGCCAGTTTCGTCATGGCCCGGCAGGCCAATGGCAATCATGAACTGGCGGCGGCGATCATTGTGATTACCACGCTGATGGCGGCGGTCACCACCAACGTCGGGATCTTTTTGTTGCAGTGGGGTGGGTGGATTTAACCGAAGGTTTTGCGGTGTGATTCAGGGCCTCATCGCGAGCAGGCTCGCTCCCACAGGGGGAATGCATTCCAAATGTGGGAGCGAGCCTGCTCGCGATAGCAATCTTTCTAACACTACAAACGCCAGCCTGTTACTCCGGCTTCTGGTAGCTATCAATCACTTCCTGCGCCGCCCGAAACGCATCGATCGCCGCCGGCACGCCGGCATACACCGCGCAATGCAACAGCGCCTCGCGAATTTCTTCCACGGTGCAGCCGTTGTTCAGGGCGCCGCGCACGTGACCTTTCAATTCTTGCGGGCACTTCAACGCGGTCAGCGCGGCGAGGGTGATCAGGCTGCGAGTTTTCAGCGGCAGACCTTCACGGTTCCAGACCCCGCCCCAGGCGTGTTCGTTGACGAAGTCCTGCAGCGGCTGGGTGAACTCGGTGGCATTGCTCAAGGCGCGGTCGACGAAGGCGTCGCCCATCACTTGGCGGCGGACTTCAACCCCAGACTTTTTATCAGTGCTCCTGTTATCAGTGCTCATGGCAATTCCCTCTTGTGGTGTTGGCGACGCCAGGCGCGCAGCGACGTGAACAGCAAAAATGCCCCCAGCGCCGGCAGGACGAAAAACAGCATCAGGTGTTCAAGCTTGCCGGCCAGTGGCATGCCGGTGGTGAACGACACCACGTGCAGCCCGTAGGCCAGATACAAACCCAAGAACAGCAGGCCTTCGGCGCGCGTCACCCGGTAGCCGGAATAGAACACCGGCAGGCACAGCACCGCGACACCGAGCATCACCGGCAGGTCGAAATCCAGGGCGTTTGGCGAGACCGACAGCGGCGACGGCGCGATCAATGCGGTAAGCCCGAGTACGCCCAAGAGGTTGAGCAGGTTGCTGCCGATCACGTTGCCCACCGCGATGTCCCGCTGGCCGCGCAACGCGGCGATCAACGAAGTGGCCAGCTCCGGCAGGGAGGTGCTGACGGCGACGATCGTCAGGCCGATGATCCGCTCCGACAACCCCAGGTCGGTCGCGACCGCCACCGCGGCGCCAAGCAGCAAATGCCCGGCGAACACCAGCATCGCCAGCCCGGCGACAATCATCAGCAAGCTGCTGAACCACGGTGCCTGCGGTGCGTCATGAGCGCTCGATGGCGGACGGGCCGAGTGCCGCGACTGGCGCAGCAGCAAGCCCAGGTACAGCACCAGCGCGCCCAGCAGAATAATGCCGTCTGTGCGGTTCAGTTCTTCGTTCCACGCCAGTACGAACACCAGCAGGCTGGCGCCGATCATCAGCGGAATATCCAGGCGCACTAATTGCCGCGAAACCCGCAGCGGAATAATCAGCGCCGAGAGCCCGAGGGTGACGAGGATGTTGAAGATGCTGCTGCCGATCACGCTGCCGACGGCGATGTCGGCGTTTTGCGCCAGGGTGGCTTGCAGGCTGACCGCCATCTGCGGTGCGCTGCTGCCGAGGGCCACGATGGTCAGGCCGATTATCAGCGGCCGCACATGCAGTCGTGCGGCCAGGCGCACGGCGGCACGCACCATCAGTTCGGCGCCAGCGATCAGTAAAAACAGACCGCTGAACAATTCAATCACGCTGATCAGGGGTAAATCGGCAAGTCCGAAAATAGTCAGCGCTCCGTCTATCAGTCGTCGAGGGCTTGCACGCGAACTTTCGCGGTGCCACTGCGCAGCATGCCCAACTGCTCGGCCGCTTCACGTGACACGTCGATCAGGCGCCCACGAGAGTATGGCCCGCGGTCGTTGACGCGCACCACGCAGGACCTGTCGTTATTCAGGTTGGTAATCTTCACCCGGGTGCCGAACGGCAACTGGCGATGGGCGGCAGTCAGGGAATTCTTGTTGAAACGCTCGCCACTGGCGGTGCGTTTGCCATGGTGTTTGGCGCCGTAATACGAAGCTACGCCGGACTTGTCGTAGCCGTGTGGATCGATGGCATCGGTGCTGGCACAACCGGCGAGCAAAGAGAGCAGGGCGCAGGTACTGAACAGACGTTTCATAAAAAAGTGTTCCCGAAACAAATGTGGGAGCGAGCCAGCTCGCGATGGCGGACTGTCAGTCACATCAATGATGGATGTGACGCCGTCATCGCGAGCAGGCTCGCTCCCACAGGGAATGGAGCCAGGCTTTAAAACTGGCTCCATTGCAATCAGCCTTCGAGCTTGCTTTTAAGCAGTTCGTTGACCTGTTGCGGGTTGGCCTTGCCTTTGGAGGCTTTCATGGCCTGGCCGACGAAGAAGCCGAACATCTTGCCGCGTTTGGCTTCGTCTGCCGCGCGGTATTGTTCGACCTGCTCGGCGTTGGCCGCGAGCATTTCGTCCAGCACTGCAGAGATCGCGCCCGTGTCGGTCACTTGCTTCAAGCCGCGCTTGTCGATGATCTCGTCCGCGCTGCCTTCGCCGTTGGCCATGGCTTCAAACACCACTTTGGCGATTTTGCCGGAGATGGTGTTGTCGGTGATGCGCAGCAGCATGCCGCCCAGTTGTTCGGCTGAGACCGGCGACTGATCGATGTCCAGGCCCTGTTTGTTCAACAGGCTGCCCAATTCAACCATCACCCAGTTGGCCGCCAGCTTGGCGTCGCCGCCGATGCTCACGACTTTCTCGAAGTAATTGGCTTGCTCGCGGCTGGTGGCCAGGACGCTGGCGTCGTAGACCGACAGACCGAACTGCGCCTGGAAGCGCTCGCGTTTCTGCGGTGGCAGTTCCGGCAGGGTGGCGCGCACGTCGTCGAGGAACGAGTCTTCGATGACCACCGGCAGCAGGTCCGGATCGGGGAAGTAACGGTAGTCGTTGGCTTCCTCTTTGCTGCGCATCGGACGGGTTTCGTCCTTGTTCGGATCGTACAGACGGGTCTGCTGGATCACCCTGCCGCCGTCTTCGATCAGTTCGATCTGACGCTGCACTTCGGTGTTGATCGCCTTCTCGATGAAACGGAACGAGTTGACGTTCTTGATCTCGCAGCGCGTGCCGAATTCAACCTGGCCTTTCGGACGGATTGACACGTTGCAGTCGCAACGCAGCGAGCCTTCAGCCATGTTGCCGTCGCAAATGCCCAGGTAACGGACCAGCGCGTGGACAGCCTTGACGTAAGCCACGGCTTCCTTGGCACTGCGCATGTCCGGCTCGGAAACGATTTCCAGCAGCGGCGTGCCGGCACGGTTCAGGTCGATGCCGGTGGCGCCGCTGAATTCTTCGTGCAGGCTTTTACCGGCGTCTTCTTCCAGGTGCGCGCGGGTGATGCCGACGCGCTTGACCGTGCCGTCTTCCAGCGCGATGTCCAGGTGGCCTTTGCCAACGATCGGCAATTCCATCTGGCTGATCTGGTAGCCCTTGGGCAGGTCCGGGTAGAAATAGTTTTTACGGGCGAACACGTTGTGCTGGCCGATCTCGGCATCAATCGCCAGACCGAACATCACCGCCATGCGCACTGCTTCCTGGTTCAGCACTGGCAATACGCCGGGCATGCCCAGGTCAACCAGGCTGGCCTGGGTGTTCGGCTCGGAACCGAAGGTGGTGGAGCTACCGGAAAAGATTTTCGACCGGGTGGTGAGCTGGGTATGAATCTCCAGCCCGATCACGACTTCCCATTGCATGTGTTTCTCCTCAGAAGCCGGTTGGGGTGCGGGTGTGCCAGTCAGTGTTCAACTGATACTGGTGCGCAACGTTGAGCAAACGGCCTTCCTGGAAATACGGGGCGAGCAACTGCACGCCGACCGGCAGGCCATCGACAAAACCTGCAGGCATGGACAAGCCCGGCAGACCGGCGAGGTTGGCGGTGATGGTGTAGACGTCTTCCAGGTACGCAGCGACCGGGTCGCTGTTCTTGGCGCCGAGCTTCCAGGCCGGGTTCGGCGTGGTTGGGCCGAGGATGATGTCGACCTCATTAAAGGCAGCCATGAAGTCGTTCTTGATCAGACGACGGATTTTCTGCGCCTTCAAATAGTAGGCGTCGTAGTAACCGGCCGACAGGGCGTAAGCACCGACCATGATCCGGCGCTGCACTTCCGGGCCGAAACCTTCGCCACGGGAACGCTTGTACAGGTCTTCCAGGTTATTCGGGTCTTCGCAGCGATAGCCGAAACGCACGCCGTCGAAACGCGACAGGTTGGAAGACGCTTCCGCCGGGGCGATCACGTAGTACGCAGGGATTGCGTGCTGCATGTTCGGCAGGCTGATTTCCTTGACCACGGCGCCGAGCTTTTTCAGCTCTTCAACACTGGCCATGACCAGGTCGGCGATGCGTGGGTCGAGACCGGCGCTGAAGTATTCTTTCGGCACGCCGATGCGCAGGCCTTGCAGCGAACCGTTGAGGCCGGCGCTGTAATCAGGCACGGGCTCGTCGATGCTGGTGGAGTCCTGCGGGTCGAAACCGGCCATGCCTTGCAGCAGGATCGCGCAGTCTTCGGCGGTGCGGGCCAATGGGCCGCCCTGATCGAGGCTGGACGCGTAGGCGATCATGCCCCAGCGCGAAACGCGACCGTACGTCGGTTTCAGACCGGTGAGGTTGGTCAGCGCGGCGGGCTGGCGAATCGAACCGCCGGTGTCGGTGCCCGTCGCCGCAGGCAACAGACGAGCGGCAACCGCGGCAGCCGAGCCGCCAGACGAACCGCCCGGAACGTGTTCCAGGTTCCACGGGTTTTTCACCGCGCCGTAGTAGCTCGACTCGTTGGCCGACCCCATGGCGAATTCGTCCATGTTGGTCTTGCCCAAGGTCACGGCCCCGGCAGCCGCCAGTTTGGCGACCACGGTGGCGTCGTACGGTGCTTTAAAGTTGTCGAGCATCTTCGAGCCGCAGCTGGTGCGGATGCCCTGGGTGCAGAACAGGTCTTTGTGTGCGATCGGCGCGCCGAGCAGGGCGCCGCTCTCACCGTTGGCGCGACGAGCGTCAGCGGCTTTCGCCTGCTGGAGCGCCAGGTCTTCGGTGAGGCTGATGAAACTGTTGAGCTGCGGGTCGAGCTGGGTGATACGCGCCAGCAGGACTTTGGTCAGCTCTTCGGAAGAAAACTTTTTATCGGCGAGTCCGCGGGCGATCTCGGCCAGAGTCAATTGATGCATTGCAGGCTCTTTCCCTTTAGTCGATGACTTTCGGAACCAGATACAGGCCGTTTTCGACCGCTGGTGCGATGGACTGATAGGCCTCGCGATGATTGGTTTCGGTCACGACGTCTGCACGCAGGCGCTGGCTCGCTTCCAATGGGTGGGCGAGGGGCTCGATACCGTCGGTATTGACCGCTTGCATTTCGTCGACCAGCCCGAGAATGCTGTTCAGGGCCGAAGTGATGTGTGGAAGATCGGCATCATTGAGGCCAAGGCAGGCCAAATGAGCGATTTTTTCCACGTCGGAGCGTTCAAGCGCCATGGGATTCTCCAGTGGAAAACAGAACGGACCGCGTCCGTGTGTTAGATTGTCGGAACACTACCGCATTTCTACGGTCTCAAGGCCGCGATTGTGGGCTTGGTGCACAGAAAAGCTGCCAATTTAACATATTGGCGCCTTGCCCAAAATCCCTGTCGTTGTTAGAGTTTGCCGCACTTTTTTACCCACGCGTTGCCTAGGGTCCCTTTCCCATGTTCAAGAAACTGCGTGGCATGTTTTCCAGCGATCTTTCCATTGACCTGGGCACTGCCAACACCCTTATTTACGTGCGCGAGCGCGGTATCGTCCTGAATGAGCCCTCCGTTGTGGCTATTCGGACACACGGTAACCAGAAAAGTGTCGTTGCTGTCGGCACCGAGGCCAAGCGCATGCTCGGTCGTACGCCGGGCAACATTGCTGCCATTCGTCCGATGAAGGACGGCGTAATCGCCGACTTCAGCGTCTGCGAAAAAATGCTGCAGTACTTTATTAACAAGGTTCACGAAAACAGCTTTCTGCAGCCTAGCCCTCGTGTGCTGATCTGCGTTCCATGCAAATCCACCCAGGTTGAGCGTCGTGCCATCCGTGAATCGGCCCTTGGTGCCGGTGCCCGCGAAGTGTTCCTGATCGAAGAGCCGATGGCTGCTGCAATCGGTGCCGGTCTGCCGGTTGAAGAAGCTCGCGGTTCGATGGTTGTCGATATCGGTGGCGGTACCACTGAAATCGCGCTGATCTCCCTCAACGGTGTGGTCTATGCCGAATCCGTACGGGTTGGCGGCGACCGCTTCGACGAAGCGATCATCACCTACGTGCGTCGCAACTACGGCAGCCTGATCGGCGAGTCCACCGCCGAGCGCATCAAACAGGAAATCGGTACAGCCTACCCGGGCGGCGAAGTTCGTGAAGTCGACGTTCGTGGCCGTAACCTGGCCGAAGGCGTTCCACGCGCATTCACCCTGAACTCCAATGAAGTGCTGGAAGCTCTGCAAGAGTCCCTGGCCACCATCGTTCAGGCTGTGAAAAGTGCGCTGGAGCAATCGCCTCCGGAGCTGGCGTCGGATATCGCCGAACGTGGTCTGGTACTTACCGGTGGTGGCGCCTTGCTGCGCGACCTCGACAAGTTGCTGGCCCAGGAAACCGGTCTGCCGGTGATCGTCGCCGAAGACCCGCTCACCTGCGTTGCTCGCGGCGGTGGCCGTGCATTGGAAATGATGGATAAACACACCATGGATCTGCTTTCCAGCGAATAAGTCGCCGGATCGCCTCTATGCTGTTGAGCGCGAAGGCAGCACTTTGCAGTGCTGCCTGTTGGCGTTTATCTTCTGTCAGTCTGCATCCAGGCCGGTTTGATGCCGTATGAATAAAGAGAACATTTGCCTGGGAGGAGCGGCTTATTAAACCGCTTTTCACCAAAGGCCCCTCACTGGGCGTGCGCTTGTTGGTGCTGGCCGTGCTATCGGTCGCGCTGATGGTGGTCGATGCCCGCTTCACACTGCTCAAGCCAGTGCGTAGCCAAATCTCGCTGGTGCTGATGCAGTCTTACTGGATCACCGACCTGCCGCAGCGGCTATGGCAAGGTGTGGCCAGCCAATTTGGCAGCCGGACCGAACTGGTCGCCGAAAACGAAAAACTCAAAACCGAAAACCTGCTTTTGCAGGGGCGCATGCAAAAGCTGGCTGCCCTTACCGAGCAGAACGTTCGGCTGCGCGAGTTGCTCAACTCTTCCGCGCTGGTCAACGAAAAGGTCGAAGTGGCCGAGTTGATCGGCATGGACCCCAACCCCTTTACCCATCGGATCATCATCAATAAAGGTGAGCGCGACGGTGTGGTCCTCGGTCAGCCGGTGCTCGATGCCCGCGGCTTGATGGGGCAGGTGGTCGAGTTGATGCCATACACCTCCCGCGTACTGTTGCTGACTGACACCACCCACAGCATTCCAGTGCAGGTGAACCGTAACGGTCTGCGAGCGATCGCCAGCGGCACCGGTAATCCGGAACGCCTTGAGCTGCGGCATGTGGCCGATACCGCCGACATTAAGGAAGGCGATCTGCTGGTCAGCTCCGGTCTCGGCCAGCGTTTCCCGGCGGGTTACCCGGTGGCGACGGTCAAGGAAGTGATTCACGATTCCGGTCAGCCATTTGCAATCGTTCGTGCGGTGCCGACCGCCGCGTTGAACCGCAGCCGTTATCTGCTGTTGGTGTTCAGTGACGGCCGCACGCCTGAGGAACGCGCCAACGAAGCCGCCCAGGCTCAGGAAGCGCTGGACCAGCATGGCGGTGGGCCGATCATTCCCGCGACCGTGCCCAAACCTGCCGTGTCGGTGATACCAGCTGCCGTGGCTGCTCCGGCTGTTCCGGCGGCGGCACCTGCTGCCGCGACCCCGGCAAAACCTGCCGCTGCCCATGCTGCCAGCAAGCCACCCGCTGCCGTGAAGCCTGCTGCCAAACCGCCTGTCTCCGCGCCGGCTACCACTGGGGGAAGAGAATAATGGGCGGTGCAACTTCCTCCCGAAACGGCTGGATGGTCTGGCTGACCTTTGCCATTGGCATGCTGCTCAGCGTTTCGCCATTGCCGCAGTTCATGGAAATCCTGCGTCCTCTGTGGCTGGCCTTGCTGTTGGCTTTCTGGGCGTTGGCCCTGCCGCAGAAAGTCGGCATGGTGACTGCCTGGTGCCTGGGGCTGGCCGAAGATGTGCTGTATGGCACGTTGCTGGGCCAGAACGCGTTGATCCTCACGCTCATTACGTTCCTGGTGCTGTCGCTGCAACAGCGCCTGCGCATGTTCCCGATGTGGCAACAGAGCCTGGTGATCCTGGTGATCTTCGGCCTCGCCCAACTGGTGCAATTGTGGCTGAGCGCCCTGACCGGCAATCGTCAGCCGACCCTGGCGCTGGTGTTGCCGGCACTGGTCAGCGCGTTGCTCTGGCCTTGGATCAGCTACGGTTTGCGCGGTTTGCGTCGGCGCTACAAAATCAATTGATTCGGTCACGCATGTGCTCGCACCGGTGCCCTGTCTCGACAAAAAGGAACAGTATTTGTGAGACAGGGCGCTAGCAGGGAGATGTCTTGATGAAACAGCTGTACCTCGCCTCAGGCTCGCCGCGTCGGCGTGAACTGCTCACGCAGATCGGCGTGTCGTTCTCCGTCATCAGCGCGGACATCGATGAAACCCCTTTACCTGAGGAATGCCCATTGGCCTATGTCGAGCGTCTGGCGCGCGGCAAGGCCGAGGCCGGGCACCGCACGGTCGTGTCCGACGCGGATTTCTGCGTGCTGGGTGCCGACACCGCCGTGGTGCTGGACGGGAAAATTCTCGGCAAGCCGGTGGACGAAGCCGACGCATGCGCCATGCTTATGCTGTTGTCCGGGCGCGAACATGAAGTGCTGACAGCGATTGCGGTGCGCGATGGCGAGCGCTGCGAGTGTTTGGTGGTGCGCAGTCTGGTGCGTTTTCGCACCATCGACCGTGACGAAGCGGCGGCCTACTGGGCCAGCGGCGAACCCCGGGACAAGGCTGGCGGCTACGGGATTCAAGGACTGGGCGCGGTGTTCGTCGCCGGGCTCAACGGCAGCTATTCGGCGGTGGTCGGATTGCCCCTGTGCGAAACCTGCGAGCTGCTCGGCCATTTCGGCATACCCTGTTGGCAAACCCTTAACGCGCGCTGAGCGTCGTACTGACAAGATGCGGCCATTATCGTGAACATGCCTGAACGAGACCCTGCCATGAGTGAAGAGATCCTGATCAACATCACGCCGATGGAATCGCGCGTGGCGGTGGTCGAAAACGGTGTCCTGCAAGAGGTCCACGTCGAGCGCACGCAAAAGCGCGGGATCGTCGGCAACATCTATAAAGGCAAAGTCGTGCGGGTATTGCCAGGCATGCAGGCCGCCTTCGTCGATATCGGTCTGGACCGCGCCGCGTTCATTCATGCCTCGGAGATTTCCCTTCGCGAAGGCCCGACGGTGGAAAGCATCAGCGCGCTGGTTCATGAAGGTCAAAGCCTGGTGGTGCAAGTCACTAAGGACCCGATCGGCTCCAAAGGCGCACGCCTGACCACGCAACTGTCGATTCCGTCGCGCTATCTGGTGTACATGCCGCGCACCGCCCACGTCGGCATTTCCTTGAAGATCGAGGACGAAGCCGAGCGCGAACGCCTCAAACAGGTGGTCACCGACTGCGTGGACAAAGAAGGCATCAAGGAAGCCGGCGGTTTTATTCTGCGCACCGCTGCCGAAGGGGCCGGGGCCGATGAAATCCTCATGGACATCCGCTACCTGCGCAGGCTCTGGGACCAGATCAACGAACAGATCAAGACCATCAGCGCGCCGAGTGTGATCTACGAAGACCTCGGCCTCGCACTGCGCACCTTGCGTGACCTGGTGAGCCCGAAGATCGAGAAGATCCGCATCGACTCCCGGGAAACCTTCCAGAAAACCACGCAATTCGTCGCCGAACTGATGCCGGAAATTGCCGACCGCCTGGAGCATTACCCCGGCGAACGACCGATCTTCGACTTGTACGGCGTCGAAGACGAAATCCAGAAAGCCCTGGAGCGCAAGGTTCCGCTCAAGTCCGGCGGTTATCTGGTGGTCGATCCGGCGGAAGCCATGAGCACCATCGACGTCAATACCGGTGCCTTTGTCGGTCATCGCAACCTCGAAGAAACCATCTTCAAGACCAACCTCGAAGCCGCCACCGCCATTGCCCGTCAGCTGCGTCTGCGCAACCTGGGCGGGATCATCATCATCGACTTCATCGACATGGAAGATGAAGAACATCAGCGTCAGGTGTTGCGCACCCTCGAGAAGCAACTGGAGCGCGATCACGCCAAGACCAACATCATTGGCATCACCGAGCTGGGCCTGGTGCAAATGACCCGCAAGCGCACCCGCGAAAGTCTTGAGCAAGTGCTGTGCGAGCCGTGCAGCAGTTGCCAGGGTCGCGGCAAACTCAAGACTCCGGAAACCGTGTGTTACGAGATTTTCCGCGAAATCCTGCGTGAAGCCCGGGCTTATCAGGCCGAAGGCTATCGGGTGCTGGCGAATCAGAAAGTGGTCGACCGTTTGCTCGATGAAGAATCGGGCAACGTCGCCGAGCTCGAAGGCTTTATCGGGCGCACCATTCGGTTCCAGGTGGAAACCATGTATTCCCAGGAACAATACGACGTGGTGTTGCTCTGAATCGTTGTGTTTCACCTCTACTAGAACGGCTGGCCTCAGCTTTTTGCAGTATTTTTGCCATGGGAGCCAACTGACATGGACCGTCTGACACGCATTCTGGCCGCACTGACCCGCTGGGGTCTGGGCCTGTGTGCGTTGGTTTTAGTGCTGATTGCGCTGTTCGTCAGCCTCGGCCGGGAACTGACGCCGCTGGTGGCCGAGTACCGTACCGACGTCGAAGACAAAGCCAGCGATACCTTGGGTATGCCCCTCCAGATCGGCAAGCTGGAAGGCAACTGGAGGGGCCTCGCCCCGGTTCTGCTGGCCCATGACGTGATGGTCGGCGAGGGTTCCAATGCCTTGCGCCTGGATCAGGTGCGGGCGGTGCCGGATCTCTGGGCCAGCCTGCTGGCGCGCGAAGTGCGCATCGCACATCTGGAACTCAACGGCCTGAAGATCAGCCTCAAGGAAGGCGAAGATGGTCATTGGGCGCTGGAAGGGTTGCCGGTGCAGCAGGACCAGCCGCTGAATCCGGAGCAACTGCTCAATCGCATGCAGATGGTCCAGCAGCTGTCGGTGCTTGACAGTCAGATCACTTTGCAGCCATTGGGAGAATCGCCCCTCACCCTGACGTACGTCGGCCTGAATCTGAAAACCGGTCCCTCCCGCCAGCGACTCGATGCCCGTTTGACCCTGCCCGACGGCCAGCCGGTGGCGATGAGCCTGCGCACCCGTTTGCGCGCAGCCCAATGGAAGGACGGCGAAGCGGACGCTTACCTGAGCCTGCCGCAGAGTGATTGGTCGAAATGGTTGCCCGAGCGCCTGACCCAGCAATGGAATTTTTCCGAGATCAAGGCCGGCGGCGAGCTTTGGGCGAACTGGAGCAAGGGCACTCTGCAAAGTGCCGCGATCCGTTTGAACGCGCCGCAACTCAAGGGCGCCTATGCCGAGCGCAAGTCGATCCAGATCAACAATCTGGCGCTGAACGGGTATTTCCAGCGCAGTTCCACAGGTGTCCTGGTGACTCTGGATTCTCTGGCCATGAGCCTGGGCGACAGCCGCTGGGAATCGAAACTGCAATTTCAACAAACTGCCGCGACAGACAAGGCGCCTGAGCTGTTGCATCTGCAAGCCGACCGTCTCGATCTCACACCGCTCACTCCGCTGCTGAACGCACTGGGCCCACTGCCCGAAGGGATCGCCACTGCAGTCGAGCGGCTCAAGGTCACCGGAGTTTTGCGCAACGTGCTGGTCGACTTCCGCCCAGCGGCTACCGATGACACTAAATTCAGCTTTGCCGCCAATCTGGAAAAGGTCGGCTTCGACGCTTATCGCGGTGCACCGGCGGTGCGAAACGTCAGTGGCGGCATCAGCGGCGACCTCGGGCAGGGCGAGTTGCGCATGGACAGCAAGGATTTCTCCCTGCATCTGGACCCGATTTTCGCCAAGCCATGGCAGTACATTCAGGCCAATGCCCGGTTGACCTGGAAACTCGACAAAGAAGGTTTCACCCTGATCGCGCCTTACCTGAAGGTGTTGGGCGAGGAGGGCAAGATTGCCGGTGACTTCCTGATCCGCCTGCATTTCGATCACACCCAGGAAGACTACATGGACCTGCGGGTCGGCCTGGTCGATGGCGACGGTCGCTACACCGCCAAGTACCTGCCGACGGTTCTCAGCCCGGGGCTGGACGAATGGCTGCGCACCGCGATTCTCAAAGGCGCGGTGGATGAAGGCTTCTTCCAGTATCAGGGTTCGCTGAACCACGGCGCCGCCGAAACGGCTCGCAGCATCAGCCTGTTTTTCAAGGTCCACGATGCCGAGCTGGCGTTTCAGCCGGGCTGGCCGCATGTCAGCAAGGTCAGCGGCGATGTGTTCATCGAAGACAGCGGCGTGCGGATTCTCGCGAGCAAGGGCCAATTGCTCGACACTCAAGTCAGCAACGTCTACGTCAATATTCCCCACGCGCCTGCCGGGCAGAGCCCTCATCTGTTCCTCGACGGCGCATTCGCTGGCGGGTTGGGCGATGGCCTGAAGATTCTGCAGGAAGCGCCAATCGGCACCGCCGACACGTTCGCTGGCTGGGAAGGCGAGGGCGATCTGCAAGGCAAGCTCAAACTCGATATCCCGCTGGTCAAAGGCGAGCAGCCGAAAATCCTCGTCGACTTCAAGACCGCCAAGGCCCGTTTGAAGCTCAGTGAGCCCACGCTGGAACTGACGCAACTCAAGGGCGATTTCCGTTTCGACAGCACCAAGGGTCTGAGCGGGCAAAAGATCACGGCGCGAGCCTTCGACAAACCGGTGACCGCACAAATATTCGCTCAAGGCAGCCCGGGCAAACTTAACACTCGGGTCGCGGCGGCGAGTGAGGTCGAGGTCAAAAAACTGACTGAATGGCTGAATGTCACTCAGCCATTGCCGGTGACGGGGACGATTCCTTATCAACTGCAACTGAACCTTGATGGCGCCGACAGTCAATTGATGGTCAGCTCCAATCTCAAAGGCGTGGCGGTGGATTTGCCGGCACCGTTCGGCATGGCGGCTGATGTCGGGCGCGATACCGTGTTCCGCATGACCCTGCAAGGAGCCGAGCGGCGTTACTGGGCAACCTATGGTGAACTGGCAAGCTTCACGTTTGCGGCACCGACCGGCAATTTCGCCGACGGTCGCGGCGAGTTGTTGCTCGGTGGCGGCAGTGCGGTGTTGCCTGGCGCCAAAGGTTTGCGCGTGCGTGGCGTACTGTCCGAGCTGGATGTCGCCCCTTGGCAGGATCTGGTGACCAAATATGCTGGCCAGGATCCGGGCGGCAGTGCCAAGCAGTTGCTCAGTGGCGCGGATTTGAAGATTGGCAAGCTCAGCGGTTTTGGCACCACCCTGGATCAGGCGTCGGTGAAGTTGGCACGCAAACCGGCCGCGTGGGCCCTGCAACTCGACAGTCAGCAGGCCAAGGGCAGCGTCGCAATTGCCGATGCGAAAGCCGCACCGATTGCGGTCAATCTGCAATACGTACGGTTGCCGGCACGAGACCCTACGGCGCTGGCTGACGAGAATTCGCCGGATCCGCTGGCCACGGTGGACCCGACGAAGATCCCGGCGCTGGATATCACCATCAATCAGCTGTTCCAGGGGCCGGATCTGGTGGGCGCGTGGCACCTGAAAGTTCGGCCGACCGCCAAGGGCATTGCCTTCAATGCCCTTGATCTGGGTCTCAAGGGCCTCCTCTTGCGGGGCAGCGGTGGCTGGGAAGGCATCCCGGGTAATTCCAGCAGTTGGTACAAGGGCCGAGTCAGTGGCAAGAACCTTGCCGACGTGCTCAAGGGCTGGGGTTTTGCGCCGAGCGTCACCAGTGAAGAATTTCATATGGATGTCGATGGTCGCTGGCCTGGGTCTCCGGCGTGGCTGGCCACCAAACGCTTCTCCGGCAGCCTTGATGCGTCACTGAATAAAGGTCAGTTTGTTGAAGTCGAGGGCGGTGCTCAGGCGCTACGCGTATTTGGTCTGCTCAACTTCAACTCCATCGGCCGCCGCTTGCGCCTGGACTTTTCCGACCTGTTCGGCAAAGGCTTGAGCTATGACCGGGTCAAAGGCCTGCTGGTCGCCAGTAACGGGGTCTACGTGACCCGTGAACCCATTCTGCTGACCGGGCCGTCGAGCAATGTGGAGCTCAACGGCACGCTGGACCTGGTGGCTGATCAGGTCGATGCCAAGTTGTTGGTTACTTTACCGGTGACCAACAATCTGCCGATTGCCGCGCTGATCGTCGGTGCACCGGCCGTCGGCGGGGCGCTGTTCCTGATCGATAAGCTGATCGGTGACCGCGTGGCGCGCTTTGCCAGCGTCAAATACACCGTCAAAGGCCCATGGAAAGAACCGAAAATCACCTTCGACAAGCCTTTTTGAATTCTTTTGAAAAAGCACTCTTTGGGCCTATGGAGTAGCATATCCAAAGGTTGGTTTGTAGCCGCCACGGTTCCCTGTAGCAGCTGCCGCAGGCTGCGTTCGGCTGCGCAGCAATCGTAAAATCAGATGCCGCAGTCCTTCAGGCAAACCGTGCATTGCGGATTTACGACTGCTGCGCAGCCGAACGCAGGCTTCGCCAGCTGCTATAAGGACGTGTCGTTTACCGACGGCAGGGTGAAATCACAAGAAAGGAATAGGCCATGTCTGTAGCGGTGATTCAAATGGTCAGCCAGAGCGACGTGCTGGCCAATCTGGCCCAGGCTCGTCGTCTGCTTGAGCAGGCGGCGACCGGTGGCGCGCGGCTTGCCGTGCTGCCGGAAAACTTCGCCGCCATGGGCCGTCGCGACATTGCCGACATAGGCCGCGCCGAAGCCTTGGGCGAAGGCCCGATCCTGCCGTGGTTGAAACAGACCGCCCGCGACCTCAAGTTATGGATAGTGGCCGGCACATTGCCGTTGCCTCTGGTGGATCAACCGACGGCCAAAGTGCATGCGTGCTCGTTGCTGGTGGATGACCAGGGCGAAACCGTTGCACGGTATGACAAGCTGCACCTGTTCGACGTAGACGTGGCGGATAATCGCGGGCGTTATCGCGAATCCGATGACTATGCTTATGGCAGTGGTGTGGTTATTGCCGACACTCCGGTCGGTCGAGTCGGCCTGACGGTGTGTTATGACCTGCGTTTTCCGGAGCTGTACAGCGAATTGCGTGCGGCGGGCGCGGAGTTGATTACCGCACCGTCGGCTTTCACCGCGGTGACCGGCGCGGCCCATTGGGACGTGCTGATTCGCGCGCGAGCCATCGAGACTCAGTGTTACATACTCGCGGCCGCCCAGGGTGGGACGCATCCGGGGCCACGAGATACCTTTGGTCATGCTGCGATTGTCGACCCATGGGGGCGTGTGCTGACGCAACAGGATCGAGGCGAGGCCGTGCTGCTGGCCCAGCGTGACAGCAGCGAACAGGCGTCCATCAGGGCGCGGATGCCGGTGTCCGATCACCGGCGCTTTTTCTCGCAGGGCGCCCAGCGACCTGCATCAGAACGACGAATTTAAGGCGTAAAGCATATGAGCGAGTTGTTGTCCTCCGTCAGTGAACACCTCCTGGCGCCCGGCGGCGTAACGATAGAGAGCCTGCAAGGTGTACTCGGCGATCTGGCCGGCCCCGGCATCGATGCCGCCGACCTGTATTTCCAGGGGCAGATTTCCGAATCCTGGGCACTGGAAGACGGGATCGTCAAGGAAGGCAGCTTTCACCTCGACCAGGGTGTTGGCGTGCGTGCGCAATCGGGTGAAAAGACCGGTTTCGCCTACAGCAACGCGATCACCCTCGAAGCGCTGGGCGCGGCAGCCCGTGCAGCCCGTTCGATCTCCCGGGCCGGGCAGAACGGCACTGTGCAGGCGTTTACCACGCAGGATGTCGCCCAATTGTACGGGCCGGATAACCCGCTGGAAGTGATGACCCGTGCCGAGAAAGTCGAGCTGCTCAAGCGCATCGATGTGGCGACTCGCGCCCTCGACTCGCGTATCCAGCAAGTCACCGTGAGCATGGCCGGGGTCTGGGAACGGATTTTGATTGCTTCCACCGACGGCGGCTTGGCGGCGGATGTGCGACCACTGGTGCGTTTCAACGTCAGCGTGATCGTTGAGCAGAATGGCCGTCGTGAGCGCGGCGGTCATGGCGGTGGCGGTCGTACCGATTACCGCTATTTCCTCGGCGATGACCGCGCCATGAGCTATGCCCGCGAAGCGTTGCGTCAGGCGCTGGTGAATCTGGAAGCGATCCCGGCCCCGGCCGGTACGTTACCGGTGGTCTTGGGTTCCGGTTGGTCCGGCGTGTTGCTGCACGAAGCCGTCGGCCACGGTCTGGAAGGCGATTTCAACCGCAAGGGCAGTTCGGCCTACAGCGGGCGCATGGGCGAGATGGTTGCCTCGAAGCTCTGCACCATCGTCGATGACGGCACCCTCGCCGGACGCCGTGGCTCGCTGAGCGTCGACGACGAAGGCACCCCGACCGAGTGCACCACGCTGATCGAAAACGGCGTGCTCAAAGGTTATATGCAGGACAAGCTCAACGCGCGCCTGATGGGCGTAGCCCGTACCGGCAACGGTCGTCGCGAATCCTATGCGCACCTGCCGATGCCGCGCATGACCAACACTTACATGCTCCGTGGCGAAAGCGACCCGGCGGAAATCATCGCCTCGGTGAAAAAAGGCATCTATTGCGCCAACCTCGGCGGCGGTCAGGTGGACATCACCAGCGGCAAGTTCGTGTTCTCCACCAGCGAGGCGTACCTGATCGAAGACGGCAAGATCACTGCCCCGGTCAAAGGCGCGACGTTGATCGGCAACGGGCCGGAAGCCATGAGCAAGGTGTCGATGGTCGGTAACGATCTGGCGCTGGACAGCGGTGTGGGAACGTGTGGCAAGGATGGGCAGTCGGTGCCGGTGGGTGTCGGCCAGCCAACGCTGAAAATTGATGCGATCACCGTGGGTGGCACGGGCGCCTGAGGATGAATGCATCCTCTGTAGGAGCTGCCGCAGGCTGCGATCTTTTGATTTTGCTTTTAAGAAACAAGATCAAAAGATCGCAGCCTGCGGCAGCTCCTACAGGGATATTGGCGGGACTTAACGCAGACCGCGTTGAGTCTCGTCCAGCTCACGGATGTACTTGAAGATTTTACGGCTCGAAGCCGGTGGCTTGTTAGTCGCCAGTTCGTGCTGGGCCTGACGGATCAGGGAGCGCAATTGCTGACGATCAGCTTCCGGGTAGTCGAGCACGAACTTCTCCAGGACTGCATCGTCGCCCGCGATCAAGCGATCGCGCCAGCGTTCCAGGCCATGGAAACGTTCGTTGTACTGCCGAGTGGAGGCATCGAGTTGATCGAGCAGAGTCAGAATGGCGTCAGTGTCCTGATCGCGCATCAGTTTGCCGATGAACATAAGGTGCCGTTTACGCGCGATATTCGCGGTGTGCTTGGGCGCATCGGCCAGGGCCCGGCGCATAGCGTCGGTCAACGGCAGTTTTGCCAGCAAGTCAGGCTTGAGCGTTGTAAGGCGCTCGCCAAGGTCAACCAGAGCATGAAGCTCGCGTTTGACCTGGGATTTGCTTTTTTCTCCCGTATCGAGGGAGTCGTCGTAAGAATCAACCATGGTGGCCGTCCGCAAAGAAACGCCGCCATGATAACCAGTCGGGGGCCGCTTGTCCGGCCCGGTCGCTCGAAGGCCCTAGCCGAAAGCAGAATTTGAGTGGAGAACAGCATGAGTGCAGTTGAAAGCGTCGGCCCACAAGCGTTGCCGGCACTGCAAGAACAAGTCGAGCAGATCATCGCAGAAGCCAAGCGTCAGGGCGCCAGTGCCTGTGAAGTGGCCGTGTCGCTGGAGCAGGGCTTGTCGACCACGGTGCGTCAGCGGGAAGTCGAAACCGTTGAGTTCAATCGCGATCAGGGCTTTGGCATCACCTTGTATGTGGGACAGCGTAAAGGCTCGGCCAGCACCTCGGCCAGCGGTTCGGACGCGATTCGCGAAACCGTCGCTGCCGCGCTAGCCATTGCCAAGCACACCTCGGAAGACGAAGCCTCGGGCCTGGCGGATGCCGCGCTGATGGCCAAGGATTTGCAGGATTTCGACCTGTTCCATCAATGGGACATTACCCCGGAGCAAGCCATCGAGCAGGCCCTGGCCTGTGAAGCGGCGGCGTTTGCCACCGACAGCCGGATCAAGAATGCTGACGGCACTACCCTCAGCACTCACCAGGGCTGCCGGGTTTACGGCAACAGCCACGGTTTTATCGGTGGTTACGCGTCGACTCGTCACAGCCTAAGCTGCGTGATGATCGCCGAAGCCGATGGCCAGATGCAGCGCGATTACTGGTATGACGTGAACCGTCAGGGCAATTTGCTGGCTTCTCCAGAGAGCATCGGCCAGCGTGCCGCGCAACGGGCGGCGAGCCGTCTGGGCGCGCGTCCGGTGCCGACCTGCGAAGTGCCGGTGCTGTTTTCCGCGGAACTGGCCGGTGGCTTGTTCGGCAGTTTCCTGTCGGCGATCTCCGGCGGCAGTCTGTACCGCAAATCGTCGTTCCTCGAAGGCACGCTGGGGCAGAAGCTGTTCCCGGAATGGTTGACCCTCGATGAACGTCCGCACCTGATGCGCGCCCTGGGCAGTTCGGCGTTCGACGGCGATGGCCTGGCGACCTACGCCAAGCCGTTCGTGGAGAAAGGCGAGTTGGTGTCCTACATACTCGGCACCTACTCCGGCCGCAAGCTAGGCATGCCGAGCACCGCCAACGCCGGCGGCGTGCACAACCTGTTCGTCACCCATGGCGATGAAGATCAGGCAGCCTTGCTGCGTCGCATGGGCCGCGGCCTGCTGGTCACCGAACTGATGGGGCAGGGCCTGAACATGGTCACTGGCGATTACTCCCGTGGTGCAGCGGGTTTCTGGGTCGAGAACGGCGAAATCCAGTTCGCGGTGCAAGAAGTGACCATCGCCGGCAACATGCGTGACATGTTCAAGCAGATCATTGCGGTCGGTAATGACCTGGAATTGCGCAGCAACATTCGCACCGGTTCGGTGTTGATCGAGCGGATGACGGTGGCGGGTAGCTAACTTCCGAGCGCTGCATAAAAAGGCGCGCCACCCAATCGGGTGGCGCGCTTTTTTTATGCACCTTGCACCATCCCTTGTGGGAGCGAGCCTGCTCGCGAAGGCGGTGTATCAGCCGACATCGATTTTGAATATCTGACCGCCATCGCGAGCAGGCTCGCTCCCACAAGGATCGGTTTGTGCTGGATGCCTTGTTTTGGTTCTCATTATCATCTAATAATAAATCTCATTACCGAATGAGCCCGGATCATGAGTTCTGCCTTGCACGAGCAGCCTTACCTCGAAAGCTGGCGCTGGATGAGCCGCCAGATCCGTTGCGCGATGGATCCTGACGAGCCGCGTCTGATCGAACATTACCTGGCCGAAGGCCGGTATCTGGCGTGTTGCACGGCCACCTCTCCCTGGACCATCGCCGAAACTTCCTTCCGTTTATTGCTCGACACCGCCACCGACGTCGCGCTGCCCTGGCACTGGCGCAGCCTGTGTCTCGACCAGGCTTGGCGACCGCTACGCGATCTCGAACGGCAATCATTCTGCGGCTGCCGCCTCAAGCGCTGGCAAAGCTACGCCTGGCAACTGGCGACCTGCGAGTTGCAACCTTCGATTCCTCTCATAGAACTGGTGCAAGGATCCCCCGATGAGTAACACACGTATCGAACGCGACAGTATGGGCGAGTTGCAAGTCCCGATAGACGCCCTTTACGGCGCGCAAACCCAGCGCGCGGTGGATAACTTCCCGATCAGCGGCAAACCGATGCCCGTGCAGTTCATCCGCGCGCTGATTCTGGCCAAGGCCGCCGCCGCCCGAGCCAACGTCGAGCTCAAACAGATCAGCGAGTCCCAGGGCAAGGCGATCGTCGATGCGGCTCAAGGCCTGCTCGAAGGCGACTTCATGCAGCACTTCCCGGTGGATATCTTCCAGACCGGTTCCGGCACCAGTTCCAACATGAACGCCAACGAAGTGATCGCCACCCTGGCCAGCCGCTTGTTGGGCGAGCCGGTGAATCCCAACGATCACGTCAATTGCGGCCAAAGCAGTAATGACATCATCCCGACCACCATCCATGTCAGCGCCGCACTGAGCTTGCATGAGCAGTTACTGCCGGCGCTGATGCATCTGGTGCAGGTGATTGAGCACAAGGCCGAGCAGGTTCATCCGTTCGTCAAAACCGGGCGTACCCATTTGATGGACGCCATGCCCGTGCGCATGAGTCAGGTGCTCAATGGTTGGGCGCAACAGCTCAAGGCCAATATCGGTCACTTGCAGGATTTGTTGCCAAGCCTGCAATCCCTGGCCCAGGGCGGCACGGCAGTGGGTACTGGAATCAATGCCCATCCGGAGTTTGCGGCGCGTTTCAGCCAGCAACTCAGCCAACTGACCCAAGTGCAGTTCACGCCGGGTAAAGACCTGTTTGCGCTGATCGGCTCGCAGGACACGGCGGTCAGCGTTTCGGGCCAACTCAAGGCCACAGCGGTTTCCTTGATGAAAATCGCCAATGACCTGCGCTGGATGAATTCCGGCCCGTTGGCCGGGCTCGGTGAAATCGAACTCGAAGCCTTGCAGCCCGGCTCGTCGATCATGCCCGGCAAGGTCAACCCGGTGATCCCGGAAGCTACCGCGATGGTCGCCGCTCAGGTGATTGGCAACGATACGGTGATCACCGTCGCCGGTCAGTCGGGCAATTTCGAGCTGAACGTCATGCTGCCGATCATCGCCCAGAACCTGCTGAGCAGTATCGAGCTGCTGGCCAACGCCAGCCGTCTGCTGGGCGACAGGGCTATCGCGACCTTCAAGGTTAACGAGGCCCGGCTCAAGGAAGCGCTGTCGCGCAATCCGATTCTGGTCACTGCACTCAACCCGATCATTGGTTACCAAAAAGCCGCTGAGATTGCCAAGAAGGCTTATCAGCAGGGCCGGCCGGTGATCGATGTCGCCCTGGAACACACCGACCTGACGCGCAGCCAACTGGAAGAATTGCTCAACCCAGAGAAGCTCACGGCAGGCGGCGTGTAATCACTGCAACCGCTTTGTAGGCTCACCATGGAGCACTGGAAACGCACGATCGAAAGAGCAAATCGCTGTTTCATGCTGGGCGAGCTGGTCGATGCCCGCGAGGCTTATTTGCAGGCATTGGCCCTGGCCCAGGTGTTGTTCGAGCGCTGGGCGGATGCCGACGAAGCGGTGGCGGCCTGCGTGATTTCCCACCACAACCTGGCGGACCTGCACTTGCGTCTGAACCAGCCGGAGGAGAGCGCCGAGTACCTGTGCGCGATCCATCAACGACTGCTGCAGAGCACTGGCCGAGGCTATCAATGAGCAACTGGGTGGTCTCGACAACTTCAAGGAGGCCTTCACCAAAGCTGCGCTGACTCGTTTCGGCAGCGGTTGGGCCTGGTTGAGTGTGACGCCGCAAAAGACCTTGATCGTTGAAAGCAGCGGCAACCAGGACAGCCCCTTGATGAACGGCAATACGCCGATTCTCGGCCTGGACGTTTGGGAACACGCTTACTATCTGCGCTATCAGAACCGCCGTCCGGAATACATCAATGCGTTCTACAACGTGATCAATTGGCCCGAAGTCGCCGCGCGTTATCAGGCTGCGCTGGTTTAGGGGGCGTTCTCAACTAGTTTCCCCTCCGCGCCGGGCCTGCTGTTGTGCAGGGCAAGGCGCGAGAAGCGTGGTTTGGTCATTCCAAATAAGCTTCGAGCAACGCAGCCCTGCACAACAGCAGGCCCGGCCCTTCGGGTTGTGCCTTAAAGCGGGCCAGGCTGCGTTGCAGGCCTTGGAAAGGGAACAACCATTCCCAGCGGCCTGGGCCTTGCCTGGCCCGCTTTAAGGCGACAACGCGGAGGGGGAACTAGTTGAGAGCGCCCCCTAAGTCTCTATAAAAACAATCCAGGGCTGACTATGGGCACTGAAACACTGGCGGTCGCAAGTGGACGAATGTTTCGTTACGCACTGGGATCGCTGTTACTGCTGACGGGCATGACGTTATTGGCTGCTCAAGGGCTGAGCTGGCTGGACCTCGAACCGAAACTGCAGCGCGCCCTGCAAGGCGGGGCGATTTGCGCCTTGGGCACCGCTTTGGGCGCGGTGCCAGTGCTGGTGATTCGGCAGATGCCTCAGGCAGTCAGCGATACGCTGCTGGGTTTCGGGGCCGGGGTGATGCTCGCAGCGACGGCGTTTTCGCTGATCGTGCCGGGCATTGCCGCGGCCGAAAACCTCGGGCTGACGCCTTGGGCGGCCAGCGGCCTGATCAGCTTCGGCATACTGCTGGGTGCATTCGGGCTGTTTCTGGTGGATCGCAGGGTGTCTGGCACTACGCCCGAAATGCTCGTGGGGACACTGGAGCGATCGGTGATCCCACCGCGGATCTGGTTGTTTGTGTTTGCCATCATCGCCCACAACATCCCCGAAGGCATGGCGGTCGGCGTCTCGGCCGGCGGTGGCATGCCCGACGCCGACAGCCTGGCCATGGGCATCGCCTTGCAGGATGTACCGGAAGGGCTGGTGATTGCGTTGGTGTTGGCTGGAGCAGGAATGTCGCGGATCAAGGCGTTCCTGGTCGGTGCTGCGTCAGGGTTTGTCGAGCCAGTCTTTGCACTGTTGTGCGCCTGGCTGGTGAGCCTGGCCGAACTGCTGTTGCCTTTGGGGCTCGCACTGGCGGCCGGTGCGATGCTGCTGGTGGTGACTCACGAAGTCATTCCCGAATCGCGCCGCCATGGTCACGAAAAACTGGCGAGTCTAGGTCTGCTGATGGGGTTTTGTTTGATGATGGTGATGGATACAGCGTTGGCCTGAAAAAAGATCAAAAGATCGCAGCCTCGTTTCACTCGACAGCTCCTACGCCGATCCTTGTAGGAGCTGTCGAGTGAAACGAGGCTGCGATCTTTTGACTTTTATCCGCCTTCGTCGAAGTAGTTGTTGATCAACGCCACCAGCGCATCCAGCGCTTCCTGTTCCTGATGCCCTTCAGTACTCAGATAGATTTTGGTGCCCTTGCCAGCCGCCAGCATCATCATCGCCATGATGCTTTTGCCGTCAACCGTGGTCTCTGGTGTGCGGCCCACTCTGATCGAGCAATCCGGATACTGCCCAGCCACCCCAACGAATTTTGCAGACGCGCGGGCATGCAGGCCCAGCTTGTTGATGATTTCGATTTCCAGAGCAGGCATCGCGATGTGAATCCTTTAGCTGAGGTCGCGGTGGCGGACCTGGACGTTCTTCAGGGTTTTTTGCAGGACCTGGCCCAGACGTTCGGTCAGGTAGACAGAGCGGTGATGCCCGCCGGTGCAGCCAATGGCAATGGTGACATAGGCGCGATTGCTGGCGGCAAAGCGGGGTAGCCACTTGAGCAAATATGAGGAAATGTCCTGGAACATCTCTTCGACGTCTGGCTGTGCCGCCAGGTATTCGGCCACCGGTTGATCGAGCCCGGACTGTGCCCGTAGCTCCGGCTTCCAGTAAGGGTTGGGCAGGCAGCGCACGTCGAACACCAGATCGGCGTCCACCGGCATGCCACGCTTGAACCCGAAAGATTCCACCAGGAACGCAGTACCAGGCTCCGGCTGATTCAGCAGGCGCAACTTGATGGTATCGCGTAGCTGATACAGGTTCAGATTGGTGGTGTTGACCTTGAGGTCGGCCAGATCGGCAATAGGCCCCAGCAGATTGGTTTCGTCCTGGATCGCCTCCGCCAATGAGCGATTGGCGCTGCTCAGCGGGTGACGACGGCGAGTTTCCGAAAAACGTTTGAGCAAGGTTTCTTCGTCGGCGTCCAGGTACAGCACATCGCACTGGATATGCCGGCTGCGGACTTCTTCCAGCAGTTCGGGAAACCGTGACAGGTGGCTGGGCAAGTTACGTGCATCGATGGACACGGCCACAAGCGGTTGTGCCAGTTCGGTGTGAATCAGCGCGCGTTCGGCCAGTTCCGGCAGCAAGCCGGCAGGCAGGTTGTCGATGCAGTAATAGCCGTTGTCCTCGAGCACATCGAGGGCGGTACTTTTACCTGAGCCGGAGCGGCCGCTGACGATGATCAGGCGCATGATTAGTGACCGTTCTGCTCGTCCAGGACAACCTGATACAAGGCTTCGTTGCTCGGGGCACGGCGCAGTTTTTCACGCACTTCCTTGCGATCGAGCATGCTGGCGATCTGGCGCAGTAGCTCCAGGTGCGCATCGGTGGCGGCTTCCGGGACCAGCAGAACGAACAGCAAGTCAACCGGGGCACCGTCGATGGCGTCGAAATCGATAGGGGCTTCCAGATGCAGCAGGGCACTGATTGGCGAGGTGCAGCCTTTGAGCCGGCAATGGGGGATGGCGATGCCGTTGCCGAAACCGGTAGAACCGAGTTTCTCACGGGCAATCAGGGCCTCGAAGACGTCCTGCATTTCCAGATCCGGTACTTCGCGGTGGATAAGGTTGGCAATCTGCTCGAGGGCTTTCTTTTTACTGCCACCCGGCGCGTTCACTTGGGAACGGCCGGGGGTCAGGATGGTTTCTAGTCGGATCATGGATTGGGGGTGTTAACGACCGGTCGCGCCCTGGAGGAGGCTCTGGGTCTTTTCCTTATGCTTTTTGAGTTGGCGATCCAGCTTGTCGGTCAGCAGGTCGATGGCGGCATACATGTCCGTATGCTCGGCATTGGCGACCACTTCTCCGCCGGGAATATGCAGCGTGGCTTCGATCTTCTGCAGCAGTTTTTCGACGTTCATCGTGACTTGCACATTGGTGATCTTGTCGAAATGCCTCTCCAATCGGTCGAGTTTTTCGCCGATGTAGGTGCGCAGGGGTTCGGTCACTTCCAGTTGGTGTCCACTGATGTTGACTTGCATACAGCTTCTCCTTCGTTGCCAGTGCATAAAGCGGTAGATCAGATGATCTACCACTGGAACGCTGTGGCGTGGCTCTACATCAACCGCTTGCGTTCGCTCGAAGGCGCGATCCCGAGGGATTCGCGGTACTTGGCGACGGTGCGGCGAGCCACCTGAATGCCTTGTGCCTCCAGTAAACCAGCGATCTTGCTGTCACTCAACGGCTTTTTCTGATTTTCCGCGGCAACCAGTTTTTTGATGATCGCGCGAATCGCTGTGGACGAGCATTCACCGCCTTCGGAGGTACTGACGTGGCTGGAAAAAAAGTATTTCAGTTCATAGATGCCCCGTGGGGTATGCATGAATTTTTGCGTGGTCACCCGTGAAATCGTCGATTCATGCATGCCCACCGCTTCGGCAATGTCATGCAGCACCAACGGCTTCATGGCTTCGTCACCGTATTCAAGAAAGCCGCGCTGATGCTCGACGATCTGGGTGGCGACTTTCATCAGGGTTTCATTGCGGCTTTGCAGGCTCTTGATGAACCAGCGAGCTTCCTGCAACTGATTACGCATGAAGGTATTGTCAGCGCTGGTATCGGCGCGGCGCACAAAACCGGCGTATTGGGCATTGACCCGCAGGCGTGGCACCGATTCCTGATTCAGCTCCACCAGCCAGCGCTCGTTGTCCTTGCGCACAATCACGTCGGGAACGACGTATTCGGCTTCGGTGGACTCGATCTGTGAGCCCGGGCGTGGGTTGAGGCTCTGGACCAATTCAATAACCTGGCGCAGCTCATCTTCCTTGAGCTTCATGCGGCGCATCAGCTGGCTGTAGTCGCGGCTGCCGAGCATGTCGATGTAATCGGTGACCAGGCGCTTGGCCTCGGCCAGCCAAGGGGTCTTGGCGGACAGTTGGCGCAATTGCAGCAGCAGGCATTCCCCGAGGTTGCGGGCGCCGATGCCAGCGGGTTCGAATTGCTGAATGCGGTGCAGGACGGCTTCGATTTCGTCCAGTTCGATGTCCAGTTCCGGGTCGAACGCTTCGAGGATTTCCTCGAGGGTTTCGTCCAGGTAGCCCTGATTGTTGATGCAATCGATCAGGGTTACGGCGATCAGACGATCGGTGTCGGACATCGGTGCCAGGTTCAGCTGCCAGAGCAAATGACTTTGCAGGCTTTCACCGACCGACGTACGGGTGGTGAAATCCCACTCGTCGTCATCGTTGCTCGGCAGGCTGCTGGCGCTGGTCTGGTAGACGTCCTCCCACGCAGTATCGACGGGCAATTCGTTGGGAATTCGCTCGTTCCAGTCGCCTTCCTCGAGGTTATCCACCGTCGGAGCGGTTTCCTGGTAGGAGGGTTCCTGGACATCGGCGTTGGGTTTCTGTTCGGCGCTATCGGCCAAGGGGTCGGCGTTATCGAAGTCGTCGCCTTCTTCCTGGCGTTCGAGCATCGGATTGGACTCCAGGGCCTCCTGGATTTCCTGTTGCAGGTCCAGGGTCGACAATTGGAGCAGGCGGATGGCCTGTTGCAGCTGCGGTGTCATCGTCAGCTGCTGGCCCATTCTCAAGACTAGCGATGGTTTCATGGCAGGGGCTTAACACCTTATTCGCCGGCGCACATGCGCCATCCACTACAGGGCGCCGAAGCGCCAAACATAAGCAAATTATATGCCTGAAACTGAAGTGTTTGCCTAGAGCGCTGTAACAATAAAAAGTTATTGATTTTTTATTGAAGCGAGCGCTCTCTCGGCGACCCGGGCACCTCGGGTGCTTACAGGCGGAACTCGTGGCCCAGATACACTTCCTTGACCAGTTCATTGGCCAGGATGGTGGCGGAGTCACCTTCAGCGATCAGTTGGCCATCGTTGACGATGTAGGCGGTTTCGCAGATATCCAGGGTCTCACGAACGTTATGGTCCGTGATCAGCACGCCAATGCCTTTGGCCTTGAGGTGATGGATGATCTGCTTGATGTCGCCCACCGAAATCGGGTCTACACCGGCGAAAGGTTCGTCGAGGAGGATGAATTTCGGATTGGTAGCCAGTGCCCGGGCGATTTCCACGCGGCGGCGTTCACCACCGGACAGGCTCATGCCGAGATTGTCGCGGATGTGGTGGATGTGAAATTCCTGCAGCAGGCTTTCCAGCTCCTGGCGACGACCGGCCTTGTCGAGCTCCTTGCGGGTCTCGAGGATGGCCATAATGTTGTCGGCCACAGACAGTTTGCGGAAGATCGACGCTTCTTGCGGAAGATAGCCGATACCCGCCTTCGCACGACCGTGCATTGGCTGGTGGCTGACGTCCAGGTCGTCGATCAGTACGCGGCCCTGATCGGCCTGTACCAGGCCGACAATCATGTAGAAGCAGGTGGTTTTGCCGGCGCCGTTAGGGCCAAGCAGGCCGACGATCTGACCGCTGTCGATGGACAGGCTGACGTCGCGCACGACCTGACGGCTCTTGTAGCTCTTGGCCAGATGCTGAGCTTTCAGAGTTGCCATTACTGGGCCTTTTGCTCGTCGGATTTCTTCTTCGGCTGGATCACCATGTCGATGCGAGGGCGTGCCTCGGTGACCTTGTTACCCGTGGCGCGACCGGCGCTCGCAAGCTTTTTGACCGTGTCGTAGACGATTTTCTCGCCTTGGGTGACGTTGTTGTCCTTATCGATGACTTTGGCGCGATCGATCAGCACGACGCGGTTTTGCGAGGCGTGGTACTGGATAGTTACGCCGTAGCCCTGAACCGGCTTGGTGTCGCCCGCCGTTTGCAGTTGCTCGAAGTAGGCTAGGTTGCCCACCGAAGTCACCACGTCGATGTCGCCCGCCGGGGTGCGGGTGATGGTCACGGTGTTGCCGGTAACCTTCATCGAGCCCTGGGTGATGATCACGTCGCCTTTATAGGTAGCAACGCCATTCTTGTCGTCCAGTTGGGCATCGTCGGCCTGAATGCGGATAGGCTGCTCTTGATCGTTCGGCAGAGCCCAGGCGCTCACGCTTCCCAGTGCTGCGCCCAGACTGAGCAAAATAGGGAGAGTTTTAACGAGCCTCATACTGTCCTCTTACGTTCGATAGCAGGTGTATCCTGCTTTCTTTCAAGTACGCTTTCATTCCGTTGCCTGTTGATACACCGCCAGCGCCGTCGATTCTAACGGGTTGATCGGTCTGCGCATATTGCTGCTGCGGGAACACTGTCATACGGGTGGTGGTAATCAGGGTTTTGCGGTTTTTTTCGTCGAAACGTGTGATACGTACCGAATCAATCAGCTCGACCTGAGTGCCGTCCGGGTTGACTTCGCCGCGCTCGCTCTGGACGTGCCAGGGGAATTCGGTGCCACGGAACATGTTCAGGTCAGGATTGGTCAGCAACGTCACCTCGCTCACTTTCACGTGTTCGACCTTGTCTGACGTCATCTCGTATTGCAGTTTGCCGTCGGGCAGGTACTGCACGCTGTGGGCGTTGATGGCGTAATAGTCGATCGCGCTTTCATCGACCTTCACCACCGGTTTGTCGAGGAAGCGTTCCGGGCTGATGTTCCAGTAGCCGACTGCCGCAAAAATCGCTGCGATGCAACCGAACACCAGGATGTTGCGAATTTTTTTGCTCAGCATGATGGGCTCACAGGTACGCGGCATTGGCCGCATCAAGGCGGCCCTGGGCGCGCAGGATCAATTCGCAGAATTCGCGAGCGGCACCCTCGCCACCGCGGGCCTGGGTGATGCCATGGGCGTGTTCGCGCACGAAACTGGCAGCGCTGGCCACCGCCATGCCAAGGCCGACGCGGCGAATCACCGGCAGGTCTGGCAGGTCGTCGCCGAGGTAGGCCACTTGTTCATAGGTTAGGTTGAGCTGGCCAAGAAGTTCGTCGAGCACCACCAGTTTGTCTTCGCGACCCTGATACAGATGTGGAATGCCGAGGTTCTTCGCGCGCCGCTCGACCACTGGCGTTTTGCGGCCGCTGATGATCGCGGTCTGCACGCCGGCGGCCATCAGCATTTTGATGCCCTGGCCATCGAGGGTGTTGAACGTCTTGAACTCGCTACCGTCTTCGAGGAAGTACAGGCGCCCGTCGGTCAGCACGCCGTCGACGTCGAATACCGCCAGTTTGATCTGTTTGCCGCGTTGCAGCAGGTCCGTGCTCATTACATTACTCCTGCGCGCAACAAGTCGTGCATGTTCAAGGCGCCGACCGGGCGGTCTTCGTTGTCGACCACTACCAGCGAGCTGATCTTGTGGTCTTCCATGATTTTCAGCGCCTCGGCGGCGAGCATCTCGGCGCGGGCGGTCTTGCCGTGGGCGGTCATCACTTCATCAATGGTCGTGCTGTGGATATCAATGGTGCGGTCCAGGGTGCGGCGCAGGTCGCCGTCGGTGAAGATCCCGGCGAGCTTTCCATCTGCGCTCAGGACAACGGTCATGCCCAACCCCTTGCGGGTCATTTCCATCAAGGCATCCTTGAGCAGCGTACCGCACATGACTTGCGGTAATTCGGTGCCGGTATGCATGACATTTTCCACTTTCAGCAACAAACGGCGGCCAAGGGCGCCACCCGGGTGGGAAAAAGCGAAATCTTCAGCGGTAAAGCCGCGAGCTTCAAGCAAGGCAACGGCGAGAGCGTCGCCCATGACCAGTGCTGCGGTGGTCGACGAAGTAGGTGCCAGATTCAGCGGACAGGCTTCGTGTTCGACGCTTACATTGAGGTTGACTTCCGCTGCCTTGGCGAGCGGGGACTCGGGGTTGCCGGTCAGGCTGATCATTTGAATGCCCTGGCGCTTGATCAGCGGCAGCAAGGTGACGATCTCGTTGGTCGACCCGGAGTTCGACAGGGCCAGGATGATGTCATCACGGGTGATCATGCCCATGTCGCCATGGCTGGCCTCGGCCGGGTGCACGAAGAAGGCCGTGGTGCCGGTGCTGGCCAGGGTGGCGGCGATCTTGTTGCCGATGTGCCCCGATTTGCCCATGCCGACCACGACCACGCGGCCTTTGCTGGCCAGAATCATCTCGCAAGCACGTACGAAATCCGCATCGATATGGGGCAGCAAGCCTTGTACGGCTTCCAGTTCGAGGCGGATGGTACGTTGTGCTGATTGAATCAGGTCGCTGGATTGGTTCATGTCAGAGATCGAATAGCCTGATGAAAAGGCGGCGATTATAGCGGTAATGATCAAAACCCTCACGCAAGTTCGTCGCGGTTTGTCATTCCTTGTTACCGAATCTCTCTAAATAGATGATTTCAGGCGGTCATGTTGCTGAACATGCCCGGCTTGGGCCTTGGGCGCTTGAGCTTTGCAGTGATATAGTTCGCCGCCAGTTCGGCCTGCCCGGGGAGGTATGTGCTTTCGCCAGAAAGCCAGGCGTCCGAGTGAGAGGCTGCATCGCAAGGAGTTTAGATGAGCGCCGATAACGCCTACGCGGTCGAGCTGAAGGGACTGACCTTCAAGCGCGGCACGCGCAGCATTTTCAATAACGTCGATATCCGCATACCGCGCGGCAAGGTCACCGGCATCATGGGGCCTTCCGGGTGTGGCAAGACCACGCTGTTGCGGCTGATAGGCGCACAATTGCGCCCCACCAGTGGTGAAGTCTGGGTCAATGGCCAGAACCTGCCAACGTTGTCGCGCAACGATCTGTTCGATGCGCGCAAGCACATGGGGGTGCTGTTTCAGAGCGGCGCGCTGTTTACCGACCTTGATGTGTTCGAGAACGTCGCCTTTCCGCTGCGTGTTCATACCGCGCTGCCGGAAGAAATGATCCGCGACATTGTCCTGCTCAAGTTGCAGGCAGTGGGCTTGCGTGGCGCCATCGACCTGATGCCCGACGAATTGTCCGGCGGTATGAAGCGTCGCGTCGCGCTGGCACGGGCAATTGCTCTCGATCCGCGAATCCTTATGTACGACGAGCCTTTCGTCGGCCAGGACCCGATCGCCATGGGCGTGCTGGTGCGCCTGATCCGCCTGCTCAACGATGCACTGAACATCACCAGCATTGTGGTTTCCCACGATCTGGCCGAGACCGCGAGCATCGCTGACCACCTTATTGTGGTGGGTGACGGGCAAGTGTTGGGCCAGGGCGCACCCAAGGATTTGATGAAGTCGGATGAGCCACGTATTCGTCAATTCCTGACTGGCGAACCCGACGGCCCGGTCGCGTACCACTTTCCAGCGCCGGATTACCGCGCAGATCTTCTGGGGAAGCGTTGATGCGCAAGATTTCATTGATAGAACGGGTGCGCCGTTTCGGTTATGGCGGCATCGATGTGATGGCGGTGTTCGGGCGTTCAGCGTTGTTCCTGTTTCATGCCTTGCTCGGTCGTGGCGGCATCGGCGGCGGTTTCGGCTTGCTGGTCAAGCAACTGCATTCGGTGGGCGTGATGTCCCTGGTGATCATCGTGGTCTCCGGGGTGTTCATCGGCATGGTGCTGGCCTTGCAGGGCTTCAACATTCTGTCCAGCTACGGTTCGGAACAGGCCGTCGGGCAGATGGTTGCGTTAACGCTGCTGCGTGAACTGGGGCCGGTGGTCACGGCCTTGCTGTTCGCCGGGCGCGCAGGTTCGGCGCTGACCGCCGAAATCGGCAACATGAAGTCCACCGAGCAATTGTCCAGCCTGGAAATGATCGGGGTCGACCCGCTCAAGTACATCATTGCCCCGCGCCTGTGGGCCGGCTTCATTTCCTTGCCGGTGCTGACGATGATTTTCAGCGTGGTGGGTATCTGGGGCGGTTCGTGGGTGGCCGTCGACTGGCTGGGTGTCTATGAAGGCTCCTACTGGTCGAACATGCAAAACAGCGTGACGTTTGTCGACGACGTGCTCAACGGCGTTATCAAAAGCATCGTTTTTGCCTTCGTCGTGACCTGGATCGCCGTATTCCAAGGCTATGACTGCGAGCCCACTTCCGAGGGGATCAGTCGTGCCACTACCAAGACCGTGGTGTATGCCTCTTTGGCTGTACTCGGCCTGGACTTTATTTTGACCGCCTTGATGTTTGGAGATTTCTGATGCAAAACCGCACCCTGGAAATCGGTGTCGGCCTTTTCTTGCTGGCTGGCATCCTGGCTTTGCTGCTGTTGGCCCTGCGGGTCAGTGGCCTGGCTCCGACGGCGAGCACCGATACATATAAACTTTATGCATATTTCGACAATATCGCTGGTTTGACGGTCAGAGCTAAAGTGACCATGGCCGGTGTCACCATCGGCAAGGTCACCGCAATCGATCTGGATCGCGACAGCTTCACCGGTCGGGTGACCATGCAACTGGAAAAACGCGTAGATAACCTGCCGACTGACTCCACTGCATCTATCCTGACCGCTGGCCTGTTGGGTGAGAAATACATCGGTATCAGCGTGGGCGGGGAAGAAACCCTGCTCAAGGAAGGGGGAACCATCCACGACACGCAGTCGTCGCTGGTGCTCGAGGACCTGATCGGTAAATTCCTGCTCAATACCGTTAGCAAAGACGCCAAATGAGGAGCTTTTGAATGATCTCTATCTTGCGACGTGGCCTGTTGGTGATACTCGCGGCTTTGCCGTTGATGGCTAACGCTGTGGCGTCGCCTTCGGCGCACGAACTGGTACAGGACACCACCAATCGGTTGTTGGCGGATCTTTCCGCCCACAAGGAAAAGTACAAGCAGGACCCGCAGGACTTTTACACGGCGCTGAATACCATCGTCGGACCTGTGGTGGATGCCGAAGGTATTTCCAAAAGCATCATGACGGTCAAGTATTCACGCAAGGCTACGCCCGAGCAGATGCAGAAGTTTGTCGAAAACTTCAAAAGGGGCCTGTTCCAGTTCTATGGCAATGCCCTGCTGGAGTACGACAACGAAAGCATCACCGTTGACCCTGCCAAGGATGAATCGGGAGACCGTACCAGCGTTGGCATGAGGGTCAAAAGCAGCAGCGGCGCGATCTATCCTGTGTCTTACACACTTGAAAAGATCAATGGCGAGTGGAAGCTGCGCAACGTGATCATCAACGGCATCAACATTGGCAAGCTGTTCCGCGATCAGTTCGCTGATGCGATGCAACGCAATGGCAACGATCTGGACAAAACCATCAACGGTTGGGCCGGGGAAGTCGCCAAAGCCAAGGAAGCCACCGAAAAATCCACCGAGACCCAAACCCAATGAGTGAGTCGGCCATTCGCATGAGCGAAGCCGGCGAGCTGCTGCTCAGCGGCGTGCTGGATTACCGGACAGGCCCGAACCTGCGCAAGCAGGGGCAGGCGCTGATCAAGTCCAGTAACGCGGCTGCGCTGGTGGTTGATTGCTCCGCGGTGGAAAAATCCAGCAGCGTCGGCTTGTCGCTGCTGCTGTGCTTCATGCGCGATGCTCAGGCGGCCGGCAAGGCCCTGAGCATTCGTGCGATACCCGAAGACATGCGTGAAATCGCTCAGGTCAGCGAATTGACCGAGCTGTTGGCGCATCCCTGAACCGCATCTATAAAGAAGCCCCCCGTCAGAGTCCTGCTTCCCGGGGTTCGCAGGCGCGGGGCTTTTTTGTATGATGTCCGACCCGCGCGCACAGGGCGCCGATTGAGGTTGAGCATGCAGGCCACCGAAGTGAAGAGCTTTCTTGAAGGAAAGCTGTCCGAGACTCTTTTACAAGTGCAGGTAGAAGTTGAGGGCGAAGGCTGCAACTTTCAGCTGAACGTGATTAGCGATGAACTGGCGGCGTTGAGCCCGGTGAAGCGTCAGCAGCAGATTTATGCCCATTTGAACCCATGGATCACCGATGGCAGCATCCATGCGGTCACTATGAAATTTTTCAGCAGCGCGGCCTGGGCCGAGCGCACCTGAGCCCAAGGGCGTCGAGATTCTTATGGATAAATTGATTATTACCGGTGGCGTTCGTCTTGATGGCGAAATCCGCATCTCCGGGGCAAAGAACTCTGCCCTGCCGATCCTGGCTGCAACCCTGTTGTGCGATGGCCCGGTTACCGTTGCCAACCTGCCGCACCTGCACGACATCACCACCATGATCGAGCTCTTCGGTCGCATGGGCATCGAGCCGGTGATCGACGAGAAGCTCAGCGTCGAAATCGACCCGCGCACCATCAAGACCCTGATCGCGCCGTACGAATTGGTGAAAACCATGCGTGCCTCGATCCTGGTGCTGGGCCCGATGGTTGCCCGTTTCGGTGAAGCCGAAGTCGCACTGCCTGGCGGTTGCGCCATCGGTTCGCGTCCGGTCGACCTGCACATCCGTGGCCTCGAAGCCATGGGCGCAGTCATCGACGTCGAAGGCGGCTACATCAAGGCCAAGGCCCCTGAGGGCGGCCTGCGCGGTGCGCACTTCTTCTTCGACACCGTCAGCGTGACCGGTACCGAGAACATCATGATGGCGGCCGCTCTGGCCAAGGGCCGCAGCGTGCTGGCGAACGCCGCTCGCGAGCCTGAGGTCATCGACCTGGCGAATTTCCTGAACGCCATGGGCGCCAAGATCACTGGCGCCGGCACCGATACCATCACCATCGATGGCGTCGAGCGTCTGCACCCGACCACTTACAAGGTGATGCCTGACCGTATCGAGACCGGCACCTACCTGGTGGCGGCAGCGGTGACCGGCGGTCGTGTGAAGGTCAAGGACACCGATCCGACCATCCTCGAAGCCGTTCTGGAAAAACTCCGCGAATCGGGTGCTGAAATCACCTGCGGCGAAGACTGGATCGAGCTGAACATGCACGGCAAGCGGCCAAAAGCCGTGAACGTGCGGACCGCTCCATACCCGGCGTTCCCGACCGACATGCAGGCGCAGTTCATCTCCCTCAACGCCATTGCCGAAGGCACTGGTGCGGTGATCGAGACGATCTTCGAAAACCGCTTCATGCACGTTTACGAACTGCACCGCATGGGCGCTCACATCCAGGTCGAAGGCAACACCGCCATCGTCACCGGCATCGAAAAGCTCAAGGGCGCGCCAGTAATGGCCACCGACCTGCGTGCTTCCGCCAGCCTGGTAATCTCGGCGCTGATCGCCGAAGGCGATACCCTGATCGACCGCATCTACCACATCGACCGTGGTTACGAGTGCATCGAAGAAAAACTGCAGATGCTGGGCGCCAAGATCCGCCGCGTTCCGGGCTAGTAGCTGCTTTGGGCACAGGGACGTGCCCGCTGAATTCGTTTCGAGTCGAGGGTAGTCTTTTCATTAGATAGACGCCCTCGATGTGTGTCCGGCGCCGATTGCGACCGGACATGAGTACCTTGATAAGGACTGACGTTTCCCATGTTGACTATCGCACTGTCCAAGGGCCGCATCCTTGACGACACCCTGCCGCTTCTGGCTGAAGCGGGCATCGTGCCGACCGAGAATCCGGACAAGAGCCGCAAGCTGATCATCCCCACGACCCAGGCCGACGTGCGCTTGCTGATCGTGCGCGCCACCGATGTGCCGACCTACGTCGAGCATGGTGCCGCGGACCTCGGCGTCGCCGGTAAAGATGTGCTGATGGAATATGGCGGCCAGGGTCTGTACGAGCCTCTGGATCTGCGAATTGCCCTCTGCAAGCTGATGACCGCCGGCCGTGTCGGCGATGTCGAGCCCAAGGGGCGTCTGCGGGTGGCGACCAAATTCGTCAACGTTGCCAAGCGTTACTACGCCGAGCAGGGCCGTCAGGTCGACATCATCAAGCTCTACGGCTCGATGGAGCTGGCGCCGCTGATCGGTCTGGCAGACAAGATCATCGACGTGGTCGACACCGGTAACACCCTGCGTGCCAATGGCCTGGAACCCCAGGATTTCATTGCCGACATCAGCTCCCGGCTGATCGTGAACAAAGCTTCAATGAAAATGCAACACGCCCGTATCCAGGCGTTGATCGACACCCTGCGCAAGGCAGTGGAGTCTCGACACCGCGGCTGATTCACCTGCGCGACGTTAAGTCGCGCCCGTCTATCCGCCTCATAGCCAGAATTCTCAGGTGCCCAAGCGGATCGATGGTAGCTTCGGGTACCTGAGTTTTCGCCATTCCTATGAGGCTCTCGCTATGACCGCACCGACTGCAATTCGCCGACTCAACGCTGCTGACCCGGATTTCGCACATCATCTGGATCATCTGCTGAGCTGGGAAAGTGTGTCTGACGACTCGGTCAATCAGCGGGTGCTGGACATCATCAAGGCTGTGCGCGAGCGTGGCGACGCGGCGCTGGTGGAGTTCACCCAGAAGTTCGACGGCCTGCAAGTCGCCTCCATGGCAGACCTGATCCTGCCGCGCGAACGACTGGAACTGGCATTGACCCGCATCACCGTGCCTCAGCGCGAAGCCCTGGAAAAAGCCGCGTCCCGCGTGCGCAGCTACCACGAAAAACAGAAACAGGATTCCTGGAGCTACACCGAAGCCGACGGCACGGTGCTGGGCCAGAAGGTCACGCCGCTGGATCGCGCCGGTCTGTACGTGCCGGGCGGCAAGGCGTCGTACCCGTCCTCGGTGCTGATGAACGCAATTCCAGCCAAGGTTGCAGGCGTGACTGAAGTGGTCATGGTCGTGCCAACCCCGCGCGGCGAAATCAACGAACTGGTGCTGGCGGCGGCCTGCATTGCCGGGGTTGACCGGGTGTTCACCATCGGCGGCGCCCAGGCAGTTGCGGCGCTGGCTTACGGCACCGAAAGCGTGCCGAAGGTCGACAAGGTAGTTGGCCCGGGCAATATCTATGTGGCCACCGCCAAGCGCCACGTGTTCGGTCAGGTCGGCATCGACATGATCGCCGGGCCGTCGGAGATCCTCGTGGTGTGTGACGGTCAGACCGATCCGGACTGGATTGCCATGGACCTGTTCTCCCAGGCCGAGCACGACGAAGATGCCCAAGCGATTTTAGTCAGCCCGGACGCCGAGTTTCTCGACAAGGTCGCTGCGAGCATTGCCAAGCTGCTGCCGACCATGGAACGTGCCGAAATCATCGAGACCTCGATCAATGGTCGCGGTGCGCTGATCAAGGTTCGTGACATGGAGCAAGCCATCGAAGTGGCCAATCGCATTGCGCCGGAGCACCTGGAGTTGTCGGTCGCCGATCCGCAGGCCTGGTTGCCGCAGATCCGTCACGCCGGCGCGATCTTCATGGGCCGCCACACTTCCGAAGCGCTGGGCGATTACTGTGCAGGCCCGAACCACGTGTTGCCGACGTCCGGCACTGCGCGCTTCTCTTCGCCGCTGGGTGTTTACGACTTCCAGAAACGCTCGTCGATCATCTTCTGCTCCGAGCAGGGTGCCTCCGAACTGGGCAAAACCGCTTCCGTGCTGGCCCGGGGCGAGTCGCTGACCGCTCACGCGCGGAGCGCCGAATACCGCATCGTTGACGAAGACTTTTTTCAAGGGCAGGGCAACTGAGCATGAGTAAATTCTGGAGTCCCTTCGTCAAGAACCTGGTGCCTTACGTGCCGGGCGAGCAGCCGAAGCTGGCGAAACTGGTGAAGCTCAACACCAACGAAAACCCGTACGGTCCATCGCCCAAAGCGTTGGCCGCGATGCAGACCGAACTGAACGATAACCTGCGTCTGTACCCGGACCCGAACAGCGACCTGCTCAAGCAGGCTGTTGCCAAGTACTACGGCGTGCAGACGAATCAGGTGTTCCTCGGCAACGGTTCGGATGAAGTGCTCGCGCACATCTTCCACGGTCTGCTGCAACACGAGCAACCGCTGCTGTTCCCGGACATCAGCTACAGCTTCTACCCGGTTTACTGCGGGTTGTACGGCATCGCATTCGACGCGGTGCCGCTGGATGAGCAATTCCAGATCAATCCGGCGGACTACGCCAAGCCGAACGGCGGGATCATTTTCCCTAACCCGAACGCGCCGACCGGTTGCCTGTTGGCGCTGGACGCGGTCGAGCAGATCCTCAAGGCCAGCCCGGATTCGGTGGTCGTGGTAGATGAGGCTTACATCGATTTCGGCGGTGAAACGGCGATCACGCTGGTGGACCGTTATCCCAACCTGTTGGTGACTCAGACCCTGTCCAAGTCCCGTTCACTGGCGGGCCTGCGGGTTGGCCTGGCGGTCGGGCATCCGGACCTCATCGAGGCGCTGGAGCGGATCAAGAACAGCTTCAACTCCTATCCGCTGGATCGTCTGGCGATTGTCGGGGCTGCGGCGGCGTTCGAGGATCGTGAGTATTTCGACAAGACTTGCCGTTTGGTGATCGAAAGCCGTGAATGGGTGATCGCGCAGTTGCAGGCCAAGGGTTTTGAAGTGCTGCCGTCGGCGGCGAACTTCATCTTCGCACGGCATCCGCAACATGATGCGGCGGGGCTGGCGGCGAAGCTGCGTGAGCAGGGCGTGATCGTTCGGCACTTCAAGCAAGAGCGGATTGCCCAGTTCCTTCGGATTTCCATCGGTGCGCCGGAGCAGAATCAGGCACTGATCGACGGCCTCGGCGATCTCTAATCCATCCTCGATCCTGTGGGAGCGAGCCTGCTCGCGATAGCGGTTCGGCATTCAACATCAATGCTGAATGTTATGGCCCCATCGCAAGCAGGCTCGCTCCCACAGGTTTTGTGTGGTGACTGGTTACTCGTGATGTGGTTCGCCAAGGAAGGTCAGTGACGTGAACAGCCCGCGTGTCGCCACATCCGGGTTGTCCTTCAGCGGAATCTCCATCTGCGCCGCAATCACATTCAACCCTTCATTACGCACCAATACTTGCGCCCGACCCTCTGCGTCGGTTTCGGTGCTCAAGGTATTCGGCGCGCTGCGATAGTCGCCCACCAGCTTCACGCCCGCCGCCGGCTTACCGTCCAATAGCACCCGAACCGGCAGCGATTTACCCGGCCCAACAGTCAGCGGATCAACCTCCGGCAGAATCAGCAATTTCATCTGATCGAGCTTCGGCAGTTTCGCTCCTTGCTGGTATATCGCCAGGCTGTACTTGAAGGTCTGGGTCGACTCAATGGCCCCCGGTACTTTGCTGCGTCCTTCATTGATCCATTTCTTGTCCGCCGTCTGCGACCACATGCCATTGTTCAGCGCCACGGCCATCACTGCTGGTGGTTTCAACGGCTGCAGGCGGGCGTGGTCGGCCAGCCGTTGCACGTTCACCGGGATCATTTCTCCGGCTACGTCATAGGCCCAGGCGCCACTGATCTTCTGCGCCTTGAAGGCGTTGTCTTCGGCGCCATGGCCGTAGATGACTTCGATGTTACCGCGACGTTGTTCGGTCCAGAGACCGTGGGCGGAGACTTGGCTGGTAACTAGCAGACCGAGTAGCGCCAAGGATTTGAGGTGTTGCATGGAGACGTCCTTTTACAGGTTGAGTGTCAGGCTGACGGTGAAATTGCGCGGCTCGCCGGGGTTGACCCAGTAGTTGCTGTAGGAGCGCTCGTAATATTTCTCGTCGAAAAGGTTGTTCAGGTTCAGGCCGACAGTGACGTTGTCGCTGGCCTTGTAATGGGCCAGCAGGTCGACGGTGTGGTAGGCCGGCAGTTCGAAATCGCTTCCGGCTTCACCCGAACGATTGCCGACATAGGTGAACGCGGCGCCGAGATCCGAACCGCGCAAATGGCCATCCTGAAATTCATAAACACCCAGCAAACTGCCGCTACGTTTGGCTACACCGAGAATTCGGCTGCCGGTGGGGATGACCTTGTCGCCCTGGGTGACTTCGGCGTCGATGTAAGCGAAAGCACCGATCACTCGCACGGCGTCGGTCACTTGCCCAGTGACTTGCAGGTCGACACCCTGGCTGCGGGCCTTGCCCATGGCGCGGCTGGAATCGGTGCTCGGATCGAGCGCCAGGACGTTTTCCTTTTCGATATGGAAGGCGGCGAGGGTGGTGCTCAAGCGTTCGTCGAACAGCTCGCTCTTGATCCCGACTTCATAACCGACGCCTTCTTCCGGGTCGAAGGATTTGCCAGCGGCGTCCAGGCCGTTGTTCGGTTTGAACGAGGTGGAGGCGTTGGCAAACAGCCCCACTTCAGGCGTCAGTTGGTAGAGCAGGCCGGCTCGCTGGGTCAGGGCATCGTGGCGCTGGCGGCTGGTCGCGTTGCGGCTGTGATCGTCGATGCTTTGTTCGAAGTGTTCGAAGCGCGCACCGATCATGCCGCGCAGTTTGTCGGTGAAGACGATCTGGTCCTGAAGGTTCAGCGCCTGGCTTTCGACGTGCTCGAAGAAGTCGGTCCCGGAGCGTGTGCCATTGGGTTTCGGCTGGCCGTATATCGGTCGATAGATATCGATGGCGTACGGGCCCCCGGCAATGGTCGTGACCCGTTCGTTCTTGCGGAAATTCTCGTATTCGCTGCCGATCAGCAGTTCGTGTTGCCAACTGCCGATGTCGAACAAACCGCGCAGTTCGAGTTGAGTGATGCTGTCGTGCCAGTTGGAATCGCGCTCGCGGTAGCGACGGTTGACGGTGTGGCCGTCGGCGTTCAATGGACGATTTTCGGAGGCGAAGCCCCAGAGTTTGCCTTCCTTGTAATGGCTGGCGAGGCGCAGTTTCCAGCGGTCGTTGAGCTGATGTTCGAGGGCGGCTTGCAGCAGATTGTTGTGGTTGTCGATGTTGCCGTCGTTGGGTTCGCCAAGGAAGGTCGAACGGGAGACGCCGCTCCATTTATTGTTCGGCGCGACGATGCCGCGATCGAATGTCGAGCTGTGGCGAACGAATTCGCTCTCCACCAACAGGCTGGTGTCCGGATTAAGTTGCCAACTGAACGAAGGCGCAACGAACACACGCTGGCTGTCGACGTGATCGCGGAAGCTGTGGTTGCCCTCGACCGCCAGGTTCACCCGGGACAGAACGTTGCCGTCATCATCCAGCGGTGTGTTGACGTCCACGGCGGTGCGATAGCGATCCCAACTGCCGGCGCTGGTTTGCAGTGTGGTGAAGGCTTCGGGCTGGGGTTTCTTGGTGACGATGTTCACCGTACCGCCCGGATCGCCACGACCATAGAGACTGGCGGCCGGGCCTTTGAGCACTTCGATGCGCTCGATGTTGGCCACGTCCGGCGTGCTCGGATAGCCGCGGTTGGCGCTGAAGCCATCCTTGTAGAACTCCGACGTGGTGAAGCCGCGCACGCTGTATTCGTAGAGCGTCAAGCCGCCGAAGTTGTTCTGCTTCGATACGCCACCGGCAAAATCCAGCGCGCGCTCGACGCTGGTGCTACCCAGGTCCTTGAGCACGCTGACAGGAATCACACTGATCGATTGCGGGATATCGCGCAGGGCGGTGTCGGTCTTGGTTGCGCTGACAGAGCGCGTGGCTCGGTAACCCTTGACCGGGCCGGTGGGGGATTCGTACTCGGAGGTGACGCTGATGGCGTCCAGCTCAACGGTTTGCGATTCTTCGGCGAAGACCGGATCCCCCAACAAACCGAGGGCCAGGCCTGCGAGGGAAGCCATTGTTCGAGACGACATGTCATGTTGTTCCAATAGTGATATTGAAACAATATAACATGCCTAATGAGAATGTCTGCTGTTACGGCATTGTGGAGCGGCCGAGGGCGTCAATATCGTCCGAACGCGGCCCGAACCTTCGGCAGCTACTCTTCTTTTTCCTTGACAGGCATCGGCGCGGGTGGCGGACGCAGACCGATTTCTGCCGTGAGCTTGAGCTCTTTACCGTTGCGCATCACCTGAATGGTGACCTTTTCTGTCGGCTTGATTCGCGCCACCTGGTTCATCGAACGGCGACCGTCGCCGGCCGGTTCGCCGTCGATGCTGAGGATTACGTCGCCCAGTTGCAGGCCGGCCTTCTGCGCCGGGCCGTCACGGAAAATCCCCGCGACCACAATCCCCGGACGTCCGGACAGACCAAACGATTCCGCCAGTTCCTGACTCAACGGTTGCACTTCGATGCCGAGCCAGCCGCGAATCACCTGGCCGTGTTCGATGATCGACTTCATCACTTCCATCGCCAGTTTGACCGGGATCGCGAAGCCGATGCCCTGAGAACCGCCGGACTTGGAGAAGATCGCCGTGTTGATGCCGGTCAGGTTGCCGTTGGCGTCCACCAGTGCGCCACCGGAGTTGCCGGGGTTGATCGCGGCGTCGGTCTGGATGAAGTCTTCGTAGTTGTTCAAGCCCAGCTGATTGCGCCCGGTGGCGCTGATGATGCCCATGGTCACGGTCTGGCCGACGCCGAACGGGTTGCCGATGGCCAGGGCCACGTCGCCGATGCGGATATTGTCGGAACGGCCGACGGTGATCGACGGAAGGCTTTTCAGGTCAATCTTCAATACCGCGAGGTCGGTTTCCGGGTCGCTGCCGATGACTCGGGCCAGGGTTTCACGGCCATCCTTGAGCGCCACCACGATCTGGTCGGCACCGCTGGTCACGTGGTTGTTGGTCAGCAGGTAACCTTCCGGGCTCATGATCACGCCCGAACCGAGGCTCGACTCCATGCGCTTCTGCTTGGGCGAGTTGTCGCCGAAGAAGCGGCGGAACTGCGGATCTTCGAACAGCGGATGGCTGGGCTTGTTGACCACTTTGGTGGTGTACAGGTTGACCACCGACGGCGCGGCCGTGGTCACCGCGTCGGCATAGGACACCGGGCCCTGCTGCAGACCGAGGGTTTGCGGGGCTTGCTGCAGATTGACGTCCAGGCTCGGTAGCCCGACCCACTCCGGGTAACGCTGCATAATCAATAGAGCGATAAGCACGCCGGCCAACAGCGGCCAGCCGGAAAAACGCAGCGCCTTGAGCATTAAGCAAGTCCTACAGAGGTTGCAGGCGGTGTGAGACCGCCCATAATGTCGCGCATTATACGAGGCCGAGCGTGCCTCTGAACGGGATATTTAGGAGTCTTTTATGGCCGTCGCCCTGAGCACCCTGGTCGAAGAAGCCGACCGCTACCTGGCCAGTTCGAAGATCGCCGATTACTGCCCCAACGGTTTGCAGGTCGAAGGCCGGCCGCAAGTGACGCGCATCGTCAGCGGTGTTACCGCCAGCCAGGCGTTGCTGGACGCGGCGGTGGAGGCCCAGGCTGATCTGGTGCTGGTGCATCACGGCTATTTCTGGAAAGGCGAAAATCCGTGCATCACCGGCATGAAGCAGCGTCGGTTGAAAACCCTGCTCAAGCACGACATCAGCCTGCTGTCCTATCACTTGCCGCTGGATCTGCACCCGGAAGTCGGTAACAACGTGCAGCTTGCCCGGCAACTGGATATCACCGTCGAAGGCCCGCTGGATCCGGACAATCTGAAAGTCGTTGGCCTGGTCGGCTCGTTGAACGAACCGATGACCCCTCGCGATTTTGCCCGTCGCGTGCAGGAGGTCATGGGGCGCGAGCCATTGCTGATCGAAGGCAGCGCGATGATTCGTCGGGTCGGCTGGTGCACCGGTGGCGGCCAGGGTTACATTGATCAGGCGGTGTTGGCGGGCGTCGATCTGTACCTCAGCGGCGAAGCCTCCGAGCAGACGTTCCACAGCGCCCGGGAAAACGACATCAGCTTCATCGCCGCCGGCCACCACGCCACCGAGCGTTATGGTGTGCAGGCTTTGGGCGATTACCTGGCGCGACGTTTTGCCCTCGAGCACATCTTCATCGATTGCCCGAACCCCATCTGATTTCAAAACTGAATGGGGTGGCCCTGTAGGAGCGAGGCTTGCCCGCGAAGAACGATAACGCGGTGTACTTGATGCACCGCGTTATCGTTCTTCGCGGGCAAGCCTCGCTCCTACAAGGGAAGAAGCCCAAACGAGGGGGTATATTCATATACCCTTTCGATCTAGCCAGCGTCCTGATTAGAAGAGGTCGCTGTGCTAGGATTCCTCGCTCGAACACGGCCCGCAGGCCGTCCATAAGATCGTTTTCGTGAGTAGCCATGGTCGACAAACTGACGCATCTGAAACAGCTGGAGGCCGAAAGCATCCACATCATCCGCGAGGTCGCCGCCGAGTTCGATAACCCGGTGATGCTGTACTCCGTCGGTAAAGACTCCGCCGTGATGCTGCACCTGGCACGCAAGGCATTCTTCCCGGGCAAACTGCCGTTCCCGGTGATGCACGTCGACACCCGGTGGAAGTTCAAGGAAATGTACGCGTTCCGCGACCGCATGGTCGAAGAACTCGGCCTGGACCTGATCGTGCACGTGAACCCCGATGGCGTCGCGCAGGGCATCAACCCGCTGACCCACGGCAGCGCCAAGCACACCGACATCATGAAAACCGAAGGCCTCAAGCAAGCCCTCGACAAGTACGGTTTCGATGCCGCTTTCGGTGGTGCCCGTCGCGACGAAGAGAAGTCCCGTGCCAAAGAGCGCGTGTATTCCTTCCGCGACACCAAGCACCGCTGGGACCCGAAAAACCAGCGTCCCGAGTTGTGGAATGTCTACAACGGCAAGGTCAACAAGGGCGAATCGATCCGCGTGTTCCCTTTGTCGAACTGGACCGAACTGGACATCTGGCAGTACATCTACCTCGAAGGCATCCCGATTGTGCCGCTGTATTTCGCCGCCGAGCGCGACGTCATCGAGATGAATGGCACCTGGATCATGATTGACGACGAACGTCTGCTCAATCACCTGAGCGATGAAGACAAGGCGCGCATCGTCAAGAAGAAGGTCCGTTTCCGTACACTCGGCGACTACCCGTTGACCGGTGCGGTCGAGTCCGAGGCCATCAGCCTGACCGACATCATTCAGGAAATGCTCCTGACGCGAACTTCCGAACGCCAGGGCCGAGTCATCGATCACGATGGCGCAGGCTCGATGGAAGAAAAGAAACGTCAGGGTTATTTCTAAGGGGTTGTCATGTCGCATCAATCTGAGTTGATCAGCGAGGACATCCTCGCCTATCTGGGCCAGCACGAACGCAAGGAAATGCTGCGCTTTCTTACCTGTGGCAACGTCGACGACGGCAAGAGCACCCTGATCGGGCGCCTGCTGCACGACTCCAAAATGATCTACGAAGATCACCTGGAAGCCATTACCCGCGACTCGAAAAAAGTCGGCACCACCGGCGATGACATCGACCTGGCATTGCTGGTCGACGGCCTGCAGGCCGAGCGGGAGCAGGGCATCACCATTGATGTCGCCTACCGCTATTTCTCCACCGCCAAGCGCAAATTCATCATCGCCGATACCCCCGGCCATGAGCAGTACACCCGCAACATGGCCACCGGTGCATCCACCTGTGACCTGGCGATCATCCTGGTCGACGCCCGTTACGGCGTGCAGACCCAGACCCGTCGCCACAGCTTTATCGCCTCGTTGCTGGGGATCAAGCACATCGTTGTCGCCATCAACAAGATGGACCTCAACGGCTTCGACGAAAGCGTGTTCGAGTCGATCAAGGCCGATTACCTGAAGTTCGCCGAAGGCATCGCGTTCAAGCCAACCACCATGGCGTTCGTACCGATGTCCGCGCTCAAGGGCGACAACGTCGTGAACAAGTCCGAGCGCTCGCCGTGGTACACCGGCCAGTCGCTGATGGAAATCCTCGAAACCGTCGAAATCGCCAATGACCGTAACTACACCGATTTGCGTTTCCCGGTGCAGTACGTCAACCGTCCGAACCTGAACTTCCGTGGTTTTGCCGGCACCCTGGCCAGCGGCATCGTGCACAAGGGCGACGAAGTCGTTGTGCTGCCGTCGGGCAAGAGCAGCCGCGTGAAATCCATTGTCACCTTCGAAGGGGAGCTGGAGCATGCAGGTCCTGGTCAAGCGGTGACACTGACCATGGAAGACGAAATCGACATCTCCCGCGGTGACTTGCTGGTGCATGCCGACAACCAGCCGCAAGTGACTGACGCCTTCGACGCCATGCTGGTGTGGATGGCCGAAGAGCCGATGCTGCCGGGCAAAAAATACGACATCAAGCGCGCCACGACTTACGTGCCGGGTTCGATCACCAGCATCGTCAATCGCGTGGATGTGAACACCTTGGCCGAAGGGCCGGCCAGCTCACTGCAGCTGAACGAGATCGGTCGGGTCAAGATCAGCCTCGACGCGGCCATCGCGCTGGACGGTTACGACAGCAACCGCACCACTGGTTCGTTCATCGTCATCGATCGACTGACCAACGGCACGGTCGCGGCTGGCATGATCATCGCCCAGCCGTTGAGCCATGGCACCAGCATCCATCATGGCAAACTGGCTCACGTGGCTACCGAAGAACGTGCCCAGCGCTTCGGTCAGCAACCGGCCACCGTGTTGTTCAGCGGCCTGTCGGGCGCTGGCAAAAGCACCCTGGCCTACGCCGTTGAACGCAAGCTGTTCGACCTGGGTCGTGCGGTGTTTGTACTCGATGGCCAAAACCTGCGTCACGACCTGAACAAAGGTCTGCCACAGGATCGTGCCGGGCGTACCGAGAACTGGCGTCGTGCGGCGCACGTTGCGCGTCAGTTCAACGAAGCCGGTCTGCTGACCTTGGCTGCATTCGTTGCGCCAAGTGCTGAAGGCCGTGAGCAGGCCAGGGAACTGATCGGCAAGGAGCGTCTGCTGACGGTCTACGTCCAGGCCTCTCCGACGGTCTGTGCCGAGCGTGATCCGCAGGGGCTGTACGCGGCGGGTGGCGACAACATCCCGGGCGAATCCTTCCCGTACGACGTGCCGCTGAATGCCGATCTGGTGATCGACACCCAGTCGCTGTCGGTGGAAGAAAGCGTCAAGCAAGTGCTGGATCTGCTGCGTAAGCGTGGCGCGATCTAAGCGTTAGCGGCAAATAAAAAACCCGCAGATGAGTGATCGTCTGCGGGTTTTTTTGTGTTCTTTTGATCGTCAAGATCGCAGCCTGCGGCAGCTCCTACACAGACCGTGTTCAACTGCGATTGATCGGGTTCGCACTTTCCCTGTAGGAGCTGCCGAAGGCTGCGATCTTTTGATCTTAGGTCCCCGGATACTCCCGGTGCATCTGCCCCAGCAGCGCATCCTTGTCATTCCACAGTTGATTGATCCAACCCTGAAACTCGAGCCTATACGCCCCATCCTGGTCGTAGTTCTTGCCGACGAACTGCGGTGGAATCTTCAGTTCCTGAAAGTGCACCACCACATCCTTAACATTGCCACACAGCAAATCCCAATAACCCGTCCGCCCGGCCGGATAGTGGATGGTCACGTTGACGATGGCTTCCAGCTGGTCGCCCATGGCATCCAGCACGAAGGCAATACCGCCCGCTTTCGGCTTGAGCAGGTAGCGGAACGGTGAGCTTTGCTGGACGTGTTTACCCTCGGTGAAGCGCGTACCTTCGACGAAGTTGAAAATCCCCACCGGGTTATTGCGGAACTTGTCGCAGGTCTTGCGGGTGGTTTCCAGGTCTTTGCCTTTCTTCTCTGGATACTTTTCCAGATAGGCCTTGGAGTAACGCTTCATGAACGGAAAACCGAGTGCCCACCACGCCAGACCAATCACCGGCACCCAGATCAGTTGCTGTTTGAGGAAGAACTTCAGCGGGCGGATGCGACGGTTGAGCACGTACTGCAACACCATGATGTCGACCCAGCTCTGGTGGTTGCTGGTGATCAGGTAAGAGTGCTGATAGTCCAGCCCTTCCAGCCCGCTGAGCTGCCAGCGCGTGTGCCCGAGCAGGTCCATCCAGGCCTTGTTATTGCTGATCCAGGTTTCGTGGATATGGCCCATCAGCCAATCGGTGAAACGTTGGGCGGCGGGGAAGGGCAGCAGCAGTTTGAAGATCGCCACCACGAACAGCGGCGTGCAGCAGACAATCGTGTTCAGCGCCAACAACAGCGAAGCGATCACGCCGCGCAGGGGGGCAGGTAGAAAATCCAGCATTTAAACATCCATAGGTCGATTGGCAGCCTGGATCGCGGTCAACGCGATGGTGTAGACAATGTCGTCGACCTGCGCGCCGCGCGGCAGGTCGTTCACCGGTTTGCGCAGGCCTTGCAGCATCGGCCCGAGGCTGACGCAGTCGGCGCTGCGCTGCACGGCTTTGTGGGTGGTGTTGCCGGTATTCAGGTCGGGGAACACGAACACCGTGGCACGACCGGCCACCTGACTGTTCGGCGCCAGTTGCTTGGCCACGGTTTCGTTGGCGGCGGCGTCGTACTGCAACGGGCCGTCGATCAACAGCGAGTTTTGCTGTTCGTGGGCGAGCAACGTGGCCTCGCGAACCTTCTCGACTTCTTCACCGCTGGCCGATTCACCGCTGGAGTAGCTGATCATCGCCACGCGCGGAATGATGCCGAACGCCGCTGCCGAATCGGCGCTTTGCAAGGCGATCTCGGCCAGTTCGCTGGCACTCGGGTGCGGGTTCATCACGCAGTCGCCGTAGACCAGCACTTCTTCCGGAAACAGCATGAAGAATACCGAAGACACCAGCGTGCAGCCCGGAGCCGTTTTAATAAGCTGCAGGGCCGGACGGATGGTGTTGGCCGTGGAGTGAATGACCCCGGACACCAACCCGTCGACTTCATCCAGCGCCAGCATCATGGTGCCGATCACCACGGTGTCTTCCAGTTGCTGCTCGGCCATCGGCGCGTTAAGGCTTTTAGTTTTGCGCAGCGCAACCATTGGCTCGACGTAGCGCTCGCGAATCAGGTCCGGGTCGAGGATTTCCAGCCCCGGCGGCAACTCGATGCCTTGGGCGCGGGCGACCGCTTCGACGTCCGCCGGTTTGGCCAGCAACACACAGCGGGCAATGCCGCGCGCCTGACAGATCGCCGCGGCCTGCACGGTCAACGGCTCGCTGCCTTCGGGCAACACGATGCGCTTGTTGGCGGCCTGGGCGCGCTGGATCAGTTGATAACGGAACACCGCTGGCGACAGGCGCATTTCCCGTGGCGTGCCGCAGCGTTGGTGCAGCCAGTTGGCGTCGAGGTGGCTGGCGACGAAATCGGTGATGATTTCCGCACGTTCGCGGTCGTCGATCGGGATTTCCTTGTTCAAACCGTTCAACTGGTTGGCGGTATCGTAAGAACCAGTGCTGACCGACAACACCGGCAAGCCGGCCTGCAAGGCGCCACGGCACAGATCCATGATGCGCGGGTCGGGCAGGGTGTCGCTGGTCAGCAACAGGCCGGCCAGGGGCACGCCGTTCATCGCCGCGAGGCTGACGGCGAGGATGATGTCATCGCGATCGCCGGGGGTCACCACCAGCACGCCGGGCTTGAGCAGCTCCACGGTGTTGCGCATGGTACGGGCGCAGATAATGATTTTGGTCATGCGCCGGGTTTCGTAGTCGCCGGCGTTGAGCACCTGGGCGCCCATCAGGTCGGCCACATCGCGGGTGCGCGGTGCGTTCAGTTCCGGTTGATACGGGATGCAGCCGAGCAGGCGGAAGTCGCCACTGCGCAGCAATGGCGAGTGCTCCTTCAGGCGCGAGGCGAAGGCCTCCATGCTTTCGTCGGTCTTGACCTTGTTGAGGATCACGCCCAGGACTTTCGGGTCTTTCGGCCCGCCGAACAATTGCGCCTGCAACTCCACCCGGCCGGACAACTCGGTCAGCACTTCGTTTTCCGGTGCCGAGACCAGAATCACCTCGGCGTCGAGGCTCTTGGCCAAATGCAGGTTGACCCGCGCCGCGTAACTGGCGCTGCGGGTCGGGACCATGCCTTCGACGATCAGCACGTCCTTGCCGACAGCGGCTTGCTGATAAAGGGTGATGATTTCTTCGAGCAGTTCGTCCAGCTGACCGTCGCCGAGCATCCGCTCGACATGGGCCAGGCCCAGCGGCTGAGGCGGTTTCAAACCGTGGGTGCGGGCCACCAGTTCGGTGGAGCGTTCAGGACCCGTGTCGCCCGGGTGCGGTTGGGCAATCGGTTTGAAAAAGCCGACTTTGAGACCGGCCCGCTCAAGCGTACGCACCAGCCCGAGGCTGATGGAGGTCAGACCCACACCGAAATCGGTGGGCGCGATAAAAAAAGTTTGCATGCGGATTCTCTAGAGGTGCATGTGGGCAGCCGTGGCCGCCAGGCGATCATCTATAGCTGACGATCTACCGAATTTCAGTGGTCAAGGTTATCGCTAACCGAGCCTTGTGCGCACCATCCGCAATCAAAGGGCTGGCCTATTTTTTCATTGCGCAGCGAAGGGTCCAGCACCCAGGCCCGGGATTGCCACGGTGGCTGGTGCCGCAGGTGTTGGGTATGGCCGCAGGAAAGCTCGGCTACCCAGTGGCCATCCTCGTCCTGATGAAACCCTGTGACGGTCGAGGCTTGCGTCCCGCCCCGTCTGTCCGGGTTGTGTTCGCTTTCGGGCGATTGCTTCGCTAAACTTGGTCTTTCTATATTCTTATGCAAAAGGTCTCGCCCCATGCTGATCGCCGCCAATAAGGCTGTCTCCATCGACTATACCCTGACCAACGACGCTGGTGAGGTCATCGACAGCTCCGCCGGCGGCGCGCCGCTGGTCTACCTGCAAGGCGCAGGTAACATTATTCCAGGCCTGGAAAAGGCCCTGGAAGGCAAAGCAGTCGGTGACGAACTGACTGTCGCTGTAGAACCTGAAGACGCCTACGGCGAATACGCTGCCGAACTGGTCAGCACTTTGAGCCGCAGCATGTTCGAAGGCGTTGACGAGCTGGAAGTGGGCATGCAGTTCCACGCTTCCGCGCCGGACGGTCAGATGCAGATCGTCACCATTCGCGATCTGGACGGCGACGATGTCACCGTTGATGGCAACCACCCGTTGGCCGGTCAGCGCCTGAACTTCCAGGTCAAGATCATTGATATCCGTGACGCCAGCCAGGAAGAAATCGCTCATGGTCACGTCCATGGCGAAGGTGGCCATCACCACTGATTTTCTGCGCTAAGCTCAGAGAGCTGGAAAGGCGCCCGAGGGCGCCTTTTTAGTCCGCGGCTGTCCCGGGTGGACACCGCCAAGTGGCTGTTTTGAGAAGAACACAGGAATTTGGAGTTCGTCATGAGTGCTTTTCACGACCTTAAACTGACAGCCCTGGATGGTCAGGAGCTACCTCTGGCGCCCTTCAAGGGGCGTGTCGTGCTGGTGGTCAACGTCGCCTCCAAGTGTGGTTTGACCCCACAGTACGCGGCGCTGGAAAACCTCTACCAGCAATACAAAGACAAGGGTTTCAGTGTGCTGGGCTTGCCGTGCAACCAGTTTGCGGGGCAGGAACCGGGCACCGAGCAGGAGATCCAGGCGTTCTGCAGCCTCAACTATGGCGTGACCTTTCCGTTGTCCAGCAAGCTGGAAGTCAACGGTCATGAGCGCCATCAGTTGTACCGTTTGCTGGCGGGCGAGGGCGCGGAATTCCCGGGCGACATTACCTGGAACTTCGAGAAATTCCTGCTGGGCAAGGATGGTCGCGTGCTGGCGCGGTTCTCGCCTCGAACGGCACCGGATGATCATTCTGTCATCCAGGCGATCGAAAAAGCGCTGAGCTAAGAAGAAAGATCAAAAGATCGCAGCCTCGTTTCACTCGACAGCTCCTACACAGCCACGCGGTTCATGTAGGAGCTGTCGAGTGAAACGAGGCTGCGATCTTTTTGTTTCTGCCTTTTAACCCCTAATCACCCAAATCAATAGTGCTGTGCATCGCTTGCCGCTCCGCATATTATCGCCGTCATAAAATATTTGTCCGTCGATACCGTTTCCGTGGAGCGTCCCATGCCTGTCAAAGCCCTGTTCAAGCCTTTTCACCTAGGCGCTCTCGAGTTGCCGACCCGCGTCGTCATGGCGCCGATGACCCGCTCGTTTTCGCCGGGCGGCGTGCCCAATTCCAAAGTGATCGAGTACTACCGTCGTCGCGCCGCCGCCGGGGTTGGGCTGATCATCACCGAAGGCACCACCGTCGGTCACAAGGCCTCCAACGGCTACCCGAACGTGCCGCACTTCTATGGTGAGGCGGCATTGGCCGGCTGGAAGACAGTCGTCGATGCGGTGCATGCCGAGGGCGGCAAGATTGTTCCGCAACTGTGGCATGTGGGCAGCGTGCGCCGCATCGGCACCGAGCCGGACGCTAGCGTGCCGGGTTACGGTCCTTCGGAAAAATTGAAGGATGGTCAGGTCGTGGTTCACGGCATGACCCAACAGGATATCCAGGACGTGATTGCCGCGTTCGCCCAAGCCGCCAAAGACGCTCAGAGCATCGGCATGGACGGCGTGGAAATCCATGGTGCCCATGGTTATCTGGTGGACCAGTTCTTCTGGGAAGGCAGCAACCAGCGCACTGACGAATACGGTGGCAGCCTGGCGAACCGTTCGCGCTTCGCCATCGAACTGATTCAAGCGGTGCGTGCAGCGGTCGGTGAGGGTTTCCCGATCATCTTCCGTTTCTCCCAGTGGAAGCAGCAGGACTACACCGCGCGTTTGGTGCAAACCCCGGAAGCCTTGGGCGAATTCCTCAAGCCATTGTCCGACGCCGGCGTGGACATTTTCCACTGCTCGACGCGGCGTTTCTGGGAACCTGAGTTCGACGGTTCCGAGCTGAACCTGGCCGGCTGGGCTCGCAAGCTCACCGGCAAGCCAACCATCACCGTCGGCAGCGTCGGCCTGGACGGCGAGTTCCTGCAGTTCATGGTCAACACCGACAAGATCGCCCAACCGGCCAGTCTGGAAAAACTGCTGGAGCGTTTGAACAACGATGAGTTCGATCTGGTGGCCGTGGGCCGTGCATTGCTGGTGGACCCGGACTGGGCGCAGAAAGTGCGGGACGGTCGTGAGGAAGACATCCTGCCGTTCAGCCGTGAGGCGTTGATGACGCTGGTTTAAGCGGCATCCGGGCGGGCATCTTCGCGGGCAAGCCTCGCTCCAGGTTAGTGTCGGTCACGCCATTTTGACCCGACACAAACCCTGTAGGAGCAAGGCTTGCCCGCGAAGCTTTTCAAGGCAAGGTCTGTGCATCAGGAACCACCTGCTCCCCAACACAAGCCCCGCGCAACTGTCCTTCAAACTGCTCGATAATCGCCGCCCACCCCTGACGACTCGCATGCTGGCGCGCATTTAGCCGCACGCAGCGCAAGGTTTCGCGCTCCTCCAGCAGCCAGCGTGCCGCATCGCAGAACGCCTCTTCATCCCCGGGCATGGCCAGTACGCCGTTGTAGCCATGGCGAATATGTTGGGCCGCCGCAGCCTGATCGTACGCCACCACCCCCAGCCCCGAGGCCAACGCCTCAAGCACCACATTGCCGAAGGTCTCGGTCAGGCTTGGAAACAGAAACACATCCCCCGACGCATAGTGACTGGCCAAGGCTTCACCGCGTTGTGAGCCACAGAAAATCGCTTCGGGCAATTCCTTTTCCAGCATCGATCGTTGCGGACCGTCACCGACCACAATCAATTTCATTTTCCGCTGTGGATAAGTCAGTTTCAGCGTGTCGAAACACCGCTTGAGCAAGCCAAGATTTTTCTCTGGCGCCAGGCGTCCTACGTGGATGAAGGCAATATCGTCCTCGGCCAGTCCCCATTGCTCACGCAGCGGCTTCAGCCGTTTGGCCGGATGAAACAACTGGCTGTCGACGCCTCGAGAGAGCAGCGCCAGGCGCTCGAAGCTGCGGCGCTCCAGTTCCAGTCGCTGGCTGGCGCTGGGCACCAGGGTCAAGGTCGAGCGATTGTGAAACCAGCGCAGGTAGTGGGTCAGCAAGCGCGTCAGCAGCCCGAGGCCGTACTGGCTGGAGTACTGCTGAAAATTGGTATGAAAGCCGCTGACCACCGAAATCCCCAAACGCCGTGCCGCGCGCAACGCGGACAACCCCAGCGGTCCTTCGGTGGCGATGTACAACACATCCGGGCGATGGCGTTTCCAGCGCCGCAGCAACTTGTGCATCGACGACTGACCCCATTGCAGGCCGGGATAACCCGGCAGCGGCCAGCCTCGACACAACAGCAACTCATCATTACTGCCCATGAGTGGGTCGCCACCCTGACGTGGTCGCACCAACTCGACCTGATGCCCGCGCGCGCGCAAACCATCGAACAAGCGGCCAAGGGTATTGGCCACGCCGTTGATTTCCGGAGGGAAGGTTTCGGTGATCAGGGTGATATGCAGAGTTGTCGTCATGACCTCAGTGTCGGCTGAGGCCATGTCGTCATTGTGACGGTGGGATGATGGATTTGTGACGCGATTAACGGCGTTCTGCCACCAGATTCTCCGCGCCACGCTCGCGCACCCAGAACAGCGTTGCACCGGCCACTGCCGCCGAGATTCACAATGACTTTGCAGTTTTTTTTGATGCGTGAGGTTAGCAGGAATACAAGAGGATTTAGGGGGGCATTTAGGTGACGTCAAAATGTATTGCGCTTGAATTGAATAAGTGATCCTATTGAGCTATCACTGTTTTTTTAAACAGTATCTATCGACCGTGAAGCTCAGTGAGGTGCTAATGCAAGAAATTGTGGAATTGATCAAAGATGCAACGATGCAGGCGTGGATTTGGGGGCCATTGATGGGCGTGGTCTTTGGAGCTTTGTTTGCCGGAGTTACAAATCCTCCTACTGTAAATCAGCCTGTCACGGTGCTTCAGACAACACAAAATTTCATAACCACCAATGTGGTCGTGAAACAGCAAAATGGCGGGAGCAATAGCGACAGCGGCGGAGCTGTGGTCATTCTGATAGCATTAGTGCTAGGAGTGATCTTCCTGGTTTGGCAATACGCCATCCATTTCGAGCTTATCCATCATTACCTTTGGGTGCTGTTGTCGTCTGTACTGTCTTTCAGCCTTGCAGCAGCCCTGATGTCGCTGGCTAAAGGACAATTCACATCCAGCAGTTGGAGCGTGTACATCGCCGCTCCCATGGCCATTCTTGCCGGTTGTGGTGTTCTGCTGAACCTAGCAAAAGCTTCCTTTGACCCGAAGTTCACTCAACTAGCTTCCCAGCTCAAATTCACCGACTTTTACATGAAGAGCCTGTCGGATTATGAGCGGTCCCTAGTGATCTGCCAGATGACAGGCATGACTCTGATTCTTTTTGTACTAGTTTGTACCGGTATTGCGCTGCTTCACTACTTGGCGCTGATGAACCAGCGTGGCTATGGTCCCCTGAGAGGTTTCTGGATCTTTCTGACCAGAATCACTATGTTTTTTTCGGGAAGGTCATGGTTTTTCCTTCTTGTAGGTTTCCTAGTGCTGAGCTATTTGCTGATTGAGCCGGGCTCGATCCCTACTTGGATGACTCAACAGTAGCTCCGTTAGCGAAGGTAGCTTCTTGCGCGGGGCGCAGGTATGAGGTGTCTACGATGGTTCATACCTTTCGTGAGATTGCTGTGGGGGGCGTGAGCTTCATCGAGGTTCTAGCGTGTTGTATGAAGCCCCGCAAGTACATGCGGTTGGTGTCATTTCATCGCCTGATCGCGTGCTGCATAGCTTCCCGTTCGGAGCATTTGGTAATGAATGAATTCCCTGTGACTGGTAAGATTCGTGGACACGCTGACCCCTTCTGACCGAAGCCTTCGTATGGCGAAGGTGAGGTCAAAGGGCACCAAGCCAGAAATGGTGGTGCGTCGGTTACTTTTTTCGATGGGATACCGCTATCGGCTTCACGACCGTGGCCTTCCAGGTAGCCCGGACATCATCTTCAAGGGCAAGAAGAAAGTCATTTTTGTCCACGGATGCTTTTGGCACCGACATGATGGCTGTCCACTCGCAAGATTACCTAAGTCTCGGTTGGACTTCTGGATTCCAAAATTGGAAGGCAACAGAGACCGCGATACACGCACGCTGCATCAGCTAAAGTCACTGGGATGGGAAGTTCTTGTGATTTGGGAATGCGAGCTTAAAGATTTGAATTCACTAGAGAAAATGCTGAATGGCTTTCTTGGTCGGGGGAACACGCAATGAAATCCGTTGAGCTATTCGCGGGTGCGGGCGGCCTTGCTATGGGGTGTGAAATAGCTGGATTTTCACATCTGGCTGTCGTCGAGTGGGATAAGTGGGCTTGCGATACCGTTCGCGAAAACCAGAAGCGTGGCTACCCCTTGGTGCAGCACTGGAAACTACACGAAGGTGATGTACGTGGTTTCGACTGGAGCAGTGTTCCAGAAGGCATTGAGCTGCTCGCTGGTGGTCCTCCGTGCCAACCGTTCTCCATTGGCGGTAAACATGGGGCGTACGATGACAGTCGTGACATGTTCCCCGCGACTGTTGAAATCATCCGCACATTGAAGCCAAAAGCGTTCATCGTAGAAAACGTAAAGGGGCTGACACGGGCTGCTTTCGCAAATTACTACCAGTACATTTTGCTCCAACTTGAGTTCCCAGAATTACCACGTCGAAAGGACGAGGGCTGGCATGATCATTTGATGCGTCTGCAAGCCGAGCGCACCTCGGGTAAGCGCAAAGGTAAAGGTCATACCTACAACGTGGTACCAACCCTTGTGAACGCTGCTGATTATGGCGTGCCACAGAAACGGGAGCGGGTCTTCATCGTTGGTTTTAGGGATGACCTCGGAGTTGAATGGTCCTTCCCGGAAGAAACTCACAGTTACGATGCCTTGCTGCACTCACAGTGGGTTACCGGTGAATACTGGACTCGGCATGGTCTCAAAATGCCAGAAATTCCTACCAAACTTTTGTCACGTGTCCGTAAGCTGAAGAGCGACCTGTTTCCCATGGATAAAGCGCCATGGCGAACGGTTCGTGATGCTATTGCTGATCTTCCTGATCCTGAAACCAAGGCAGCACTGAAAGTGCCTAACCATACGTTTCAGGGCGGTGCTCGCTCATACCCTGGTCACACGGGTAGCCCGTTGGATTTACCAGCCAAAACTCTGAAAGCTGGTGACCATGGCGTGCCGGGCGGCGAAAACATGCTAGTCAAGGCAAATGGCGATGTGCGTTATTTCACTGTTCGTGAAAGCGCTCGCATTCAAACCTTCCCAGACGGTTTCCGGTTCCATGGAAGTTGGTCCGAAACGATGCGACAGCTTGGTAATGCGGTACCGGTATTACTGGCGCAGCACGTGGCTTCGAGTGTTGCGGAAAAATTGGCAATTGCTGAAATCATCCGCATTCAGAAAACCGTCAAGAAGGTGGTAAACGTCGCATGACGGGCAAAGTCATTCCATTCAATCCGTTGGATAAGAAAAACCTAGGTGCCAGCGTTGCAGAAGCGTTGCTGTCCAAGGAGGTTCACCCACTCAGCGCGTTACCTGCGTTTGATGGGGCAGGTGTGTACGCGATTTACTACACCGGTGACTTTCCTGCATATGCGCGTTTAGCGTCATTGAATCAAAGTGGACAGTTCATGCTGCCGATTTATGTAGGCAAGGCTGTTCCTGCCGGTGCCCGAATGGGCGGCGATTTAGGTTCATCACCGGGAAAGGTTCTTCAAAAGCGGTTGAAGGAACATGCCGACAGCATTCGTGCGGCTGAGAACCTGAATATCGATGATTTCCATTGCCGCTTTTTGGTCGTGGACGACATTTGGATTCCGTTGGGTGAATCGCTAATTATCGCGAGATTTACACCCGTGTGGAATTCGCTAATTGATGGTTTTGGTAATCACAATCCTGGCAAGGGGCGTCATGCAGGAATGCGTCCGCGCTGGGACGTACTGCATCCAGGTCGATCGTGGGCAATGAGTCTTGCTGAGCGACCAGAGAAAGCGAAGGACATTGCTGACGACGCTGCGACTTATCTTCGTGAGCGAGCACCAAGTCTCTCGACCCAGTTCATCAAAGCGGAAGGTGAATAGCTTTCAAAAAATGGGGGCAAAGGTGCGCACATAATGGATGCCGACATTATGTGGCCTTTGCATAACTTCCCTTTGACCGGGACGATTGGCTCACCTTTGGGGGTGTCCAATCCAGTGGCGTGACTTGGCTTTATTATGGCTCTTTCCCTGACGTGAAGTGTTTGTCGCTCTTTGCTCCCATACTGCTGGTAACTGAAGCGTTTGAATGAGCGTAGGAGTATGTACTTCGCCAGTACCCATGAATACGTGAGCAGGCTTCCATTCATTTAGTAAGCTGTCCACGATGCGTGCCGCCTGGGTTCGCACACTGGGTCGGGGCTTCAGTTCGATGGGATCATCTATTCCATCGCTTGTGTAGTGTAGGTATTGACCGTTACACAAATGAAGGCTGCCCGTGAATAGCGTCACGTCGCCTAAGCTGAAATCGAAAGCGAGCGATGCCCTATTCGGGTTAATGTAGATTGAACAAATGGATTTAGTTTTCCAATCGGGATTCGTAAGTCGCGAGGCTACGGCGGACTTAATTGTGAGGCTAGAACCCCGTCCGCAACAAGAGCAATGTTCCACTGGCTGTGGCTCGTCGATTAGCGCTAGTTTAATATTTTTCCCTATTCGTGATACTTCGTTAATGACCTCATCTGTCAACTGATCAAGGGTTCCATCACGAAGATGGAAAGCCCTGACGAACTCAATTCTTTCGTCATTCCATTGCATTACCAGTTCTATCGAATGAATGAGTTCGAAGGTTCCGTATGCGGTGATGGTGGCAAGTATTTCAGGGTCTGGTTTTCTTGCTTCACATATAAATGCCTCCCAAGAAGCCTTATAGGAAAGTAGTTTGGCACTGTCCAGTTCAAGGTGCTTAGATGTCGGCGTATATTTGGATGGTCGGTGATGCAGATCATGATGTTCAACACAGAGAACCGCCATGTTCACGTCAACCGTGTTAGACGGATCACCGTCGATGTGATGCAGGTTTAGACCCATGCCATACCTTTTGCAGACACAGCAACGATTAGCGTTTGCTTCCAGCAGGCGGCGTTCTTGCGAAGGAGTGGGGCGTTTTCGAGACATTTTAGGAAGGCTATCGTTTGAGTTGAGCTGAACGCCTAGGCCCGTCGAGGGGTGTAGGCTCGTACGGCCAGTTACTTGTGCAACTAGCCCTGGAATTCATAGTGTTTCACCAAGGGGACCCAGAATGGGGTGTAGGCCGAAAATAGGGTGGTGATGAAATTACCCCCCCCGGCGGCATCCTACTAGATTGTATTCCAGTGGCGTTTCACGGTTGCAATGCCAATCCCTAACTCTGATGCGACTTGGGTCTGTATGTATCCCTGGCTCTTCAGCTTTTTAACGCTTTCGGTCGTTTTCACCGCAACCGGGCGACCTAGCTTCTTTCCTTCTGCTTTCGCACGTTTTAAACCTTGCTGGGTGCGTTCGATTAGCAGATCACGCTCAAACTCCGCGACTGCCCCAAGGACTTGCATTGTCATCTTCCCGGCCGCAGAGGTTAGATCAACGCCACCCAAGGCCAAACAGTGCACTCGGATATCATCGTTTGCCAATTTCTCAACCGTGAGACGTACGTCCATTGCATTTCGACCCAAGCGGTCTAGCTTGGTAACGATCAAAACGTCACCCGATTCCATTCGGTCACGTAGCTTTTGAAACCCCGGGCGTTCTGACGCAGCAATGCTGCCTGAAATAGTTTCTTCGACCACTCGGTTTGATTGGATATCAAAACCCGCAGATTTCACTTCTTGCCCCCGATCACCTGTCGGATGTCATCCGGCACCCTCCGCCGTAGGTAATAGACGGAATGGTTGTGCTATCAGTGCCATGTGTACCAGCCTTGTGGATCAGTGGGCTGGGAACGGGCAGTTCAAGCGTGACAGGCGAGCGAGGTTTTCCTGTCAGATCATGAGGCTCAGCGCTCTGCCACCAGATTCTCCGCGCCACGCTCACGTACCCAGAACAGCGTTGCACCGGCCACTGCCGCCGGCATCATCAGAATGTTGACCACCGGAATCAGCAACACCAGATACACGCTGCCGCCGAAGCCGAGGCTCTGCCAGCGCTTCTGCCGCAGCCAGGCGAGCATTTCGTTCCAGCCGAGTTTGTGGTTATCCGCCGGGTAGTCGATGTACTGGATCGCCATCATCCATACCCCGAACAACAGCCACAGCGGCGCGGCGATGATGTTGACCACCGGGATGAACGACAGGATGAACAGCCCGATGGCCCTGGGCAGGAAGTAGCCGAGTTTGCGCATTTCCCGGGACAGGGTGCGAGGGATCATGGCGATCAGTTCACCCCAGCTGAAGGCCGGGAAGTCGTCGGTGCCGCGCACCACCACTTCGACTTTCTCCGCGAGGAAGCCATTGAACGGCGCGGCAATGATGTTGGCGAGCATGGTGAAGGTGAAGAACACCATGAACACCACCAACACGACAAAAATCGGCCAGAGGACGTAGCTGAGGAAGCTCAGCCAATCGGGCAGGGACGGCATCAGCGCATCGACCCACATACTGAACTGATGGCCGGCCAGATAGATCAATCCGACGAACAGCACCAGGTTGATCGCCAGCGGCAACAACACGAACAAGCGCAGGCTTGGGCTCAGGACCAGCTTGAGGCCCTCGCGCAGGTATTGCGGGCCAGACAGAACGGGGGCGGGCATAACGTGCTCCGAGCAAAGGGTAAGCGCGCCGACCTTACCGGCTTTGCCTGACAGGCGAAAGCGCGCTAGCGGCATCGACATTAACTGTAACAAAGGCGTCTATATATTCACCTCGATGGGATAGAGACCGCCTATGAGCTGGATTGTTAAACCGTATTTCCTTAATCTTCGCCCCCTCGATACGCTGCACCCATTCTTTTTACAGGACTGTCGAGTTCAAGCCTTCCCCAAGTGCTTTCAACGGTCCTTTTTTATTCCCGCCGGCAATCCGGCGTTCCGCGCCCAGTGTTTCGGGCCGGTCAACAGGAGCAGGTCATGTCTGAAGTTCGTCATTCGCGAGTGATTATTCTCGGTTCCGGCCCTGCCGGTTACAGCGCCGCGGTCTATGCCGCCCGTGCCAACCTCAAGCCACTGCTGATCACTGGCATGCAGGCTGGCGGTCAACTGACCACCACCACCGAAGTCGACAACTGGCCGGGCGACGTCCACGGCCTGACCGGCCCGGCGCTGATGGAGCGGATGAAAGAGCACGCCGAGCGCTTTGAAACCGAGATCGTGTTCGATCACATCAATGCCGTGGACTTCGCCGCCAAGCCGTACACCCTGATTGGCGACAGCGCGACTTACACCTGCGACGCACTGATCATCGCCACCGGCGCCAGCGCCCGTTACCTGGGCCTGCCATCGGAAGAAACGTTCATGGGCAAAGGCGTTTCGGCCTGCGCGACCTGCGACGGTTTCTTCTATCGCAACAAGCCAGTGGCTGTGGTCGGTGGCGGTAATACTGCTGTGGAAGAAGCCCTGTACCTGGCCAACATCGCCAGCACCGTAACCCTGATCCACCGTCGCGAAACCTTCCGCGCCGAAAAGATCCTGATCGACAAGCTGAATGCACGGGTTGCCGAAGGCAAGATCGTCCTGAAGCTGAACTCGAACCTGGACGAAGTCTTGGGCGACAACATGGGCGTGACCGGTGCCCGTCTGAAGAATAACGACGGCAGCTTCGACGAGTTGAAAGTCGACGGCGTGTTCATCGCCATCGGCCACACCCCGAACACGTCGTTGTTCGAAGGCCAGTTGACGTTGAAAGACGGCTACCTGGTTGTGCAGGGCGGCCGTGACGGCAACGCCACTGCAACCAACCTCGAAGGCATCTTTGCCGCCGGTGACGTGGCTGACCACGTTTACCGTCAGGCCATCACCTCGGCCGGCGCCGGTTGCATGGCGGCACTGGATGCCGAGCGCTACCTCGACGATCTGCAGAACGCTTGATGCTGATTCTGTTGAAATAAAAAAACCGGCTTCGGCCGGTTTTTTTGTGCGTGCGAATTATTGCCGATCAAAATACCTGTGGGAGCGAGCCTGCTCGCGATAGCGGTGTATCAGTCGACATCAAGATTGAATGGTAAATCGCTATCGCGAGCAGGCTGCTCCCACATGGACTGTGTGGACTTTGGGATCAAGCCAATTTCTTCAGGCACGCCTCAAGGATATCCAGCCCTTCCTCCAGCACGGCGGCCTCAGTGGTCAATGGCGCCAGCAGACGAATGATGTGTCGCGACTTGCCGCTGGGCATCAGCAACAAGCCCGAGTCGCGCGCGAGAGCCAGCAGTTGTGTCAATTGCGCCGAGGCCGGTGTGCCGTCAGCATTGCTCAGCTCAATGCCGCGCATTGCACCAACGCCGCTCAAGCGGCCCAGATACGGTGACAGTTCGCGGGCTCGCCAGGATTCGTAGCGGCTGACAATCGCCTCTTCCTGTTGCGTGCCCCAGGCTTGCAGATGCGCGTCACTCATTTCGTCCAAAGTCGCCAACGCGGCGGCGCAGGCGATGGGGTTGCCCGAATAGGTTCCGCCCAATCCGCCCTTGGGCAAGTTATCGAGTAGCGACTTGCGCCCGACAACCGCCCCCAGCGGCACGCCGCCGGCAATGCTTTTGCCCAGCAGGATCAGGTCCGGCTCAATGCCCAGTCGCGAGAACGCAAACCGCTGGCCGGTACGACCGAAGCCGGACTGGATTTCATCGGCGATCAGCAGGATGCCTTTGTCATCACAGAAACGTCGCAGCGCCTGGGCAAACTCCACGTCCATTGCCAGGAAGCCCGCTTCGCCCTGCACCGGTTCGACGATAAAACAGGCCACGTCATCAACGTCGATCTCGACACTGAACAGCCGCTCCATCGCCTTCAGAGCCTCGGCGCAGGTCACGTCATTGTCTTTGCTGGGGAAGGGCAGGTGAAACACCGGCCCCGGTAGCACACCGACTTTCTGCTTGTAGGGCGCGACTTTGCCGTTGAGGTTGAGGGTGGCGAGTGTGCGACCGTGGAAGGCGCCGTCGAAGGCGATGACTGCCGTGCGACCGGTGGCGCCACGGACGATTTTCAGGGCGTTTTCCGCAGCTTCCGCACCGCTGTTGGTGAGCATGCCGCTGACCGGGTAATCCACCGGGATAAACGCCGTCAGGCGTTCCATGAGTTCGAGGTAAGGCACATGCGGTGCGGCGTTGAACGCGTAGTGGGTCAGCCGGGTGGCCTGTTCGCAAATGGCCTGAACGATCCGCGGATGGCAATGGCCGAGATTCAGTACACCGATGCCGCCGACGAAGTCGATGTAGCGTTTGCCATCGGTGTCCCAGACCTCGGCATTTTTGCCGTGGCTGAGCGTGACGGGATGAACGATGTTGATTGACCGACTGATGTTTTCGCTGCTCATGGATACCGGACTCAGAAGAAGGGTTTCTTCTTTTTATCTAAGCCGCGAGCAGCGGTGCCCGGCAAACGAAATAAAGTCGCCGGGTCAATCTTAAAAGTCGGGATGTGCGGTGGAAGGTCAAAAGATCGCAGCCTCGTTTCACTCGACAGCTCACAGAGACCGTATTTCCCTGTAGGAGCTGTCGAGTGAAACGAGGCTGCGATCTTTTGATGTTGAATCAGCGGCGAGTCAGCGGCTGCTGAGTGAACTTCACACCGGCCAAACCATGCGCAATCAGCGCGCGGATATTGCCGTGGTCGCTGCCTTCAGGCGTGGCCACCACCGAGCGGTAATGCTCGCCAAATGCCAACAGCGCTTCTTCGTCGCTCAGACCTTCCAGCAATGCCAGACCCAGGGTCTTGCACGAACCTTCGTTCTGCCCGGCGGCGTTTTCCACACCGCCGTTATTGAACGACCGGGGCTGATAGTCGTAACCGGCGGCGATGAAGGCCAAGGTATCGGCGAAAGCGTGTTCGCCGCTCTTTAGGCTGGCGCGCAGGGTGTTCAGATCACTCATTGGGTTTTCCTTTGGCGAACGCCGCTTGCTGGTCGGCGCTGGCTTCTTTCTGGTATCGGGCTTTCCACTCGGCGTACGGCATGCCGTAAACCACTTCGCGGGCTTCGTCGAGGCTGACGTCGATCTGGCGTTCATCGGCAGCGGCCTTGTACCACTTGGACAGGCAGTTGCGGCAGAAACCCGAGAGGTTCATCAGGTCGATGTTCTGCACGTCCTTGCGGCTGTCCAGGTGGGTAACCAGCCGGCGAAAGGCGGCGGCTTCAAGTTCCAGGCGTTGTTGATCGTTCATGGGGGTCTCTGCGAGACAGCTTTGAGCAGCAAGCTTCAAGCTGCAAGATGGGTTGCGGTGCCCTTTAGCTTACCGCTTGAAGCTTGAAGCTTGAAGCTTGAAGCTTGAAGCTTGAAGCTTGAAGCTTGAAGCTTGAAGCTTGAAGCTTGAAGCTTGAAGCTTAGCGGCTTGCCGCGAGCGTAATCGATACCGACTCGGCGAAGCGCAAGGCGTGGGGCTTGTCGACTTCGACTTCGGCGTACAGCACCGACTCGTTAGCCATGACCAGATCCAGCAACTCCTGGGTCAGGCGCTCGAGCAGGGCAAAGCGATTGCCCTCCACATGGGCGATGATCGCCTTGGTGATGGTGCGGTAATTCAACGCGTGATCGATATCGTTGTCGCGCACGGCATCCTGGGCGGCATACAGAATGGTCAGGTTGATCAGCACATCCTGCTTGTTGAGGATTTCGTCCTCGTTGATCCCGATGAACGTTCGCAAACACAGATCCTTGACCCGGATGCGTGCCATTCCTGGTTGAAGTTGTGGCATTGCTACTTGCTCCGTCCAATCAATTGCAGGAACTCCTGGCGGGTATTACTCGACTCGCGGAAGGCGCCGAGCATCACCGAGGTGTTCATGGTCGAATTCTGTTTCTCGACGCCGCGCATCATCATGCACATATGCTGGGCTTCGATGACCACCGCGACACCGGCGGCGTCGGTCACTTGCTGCACGGCGTCGGCGATTTGCCGGGTGAGGTTTTCCTGGATTTGCAGTCGGCGGGCGAACATATCCACAAGCCGCGCAATCTTCGACAGGCCCAGCACCTTGCCTGTCGGAATATAAGCCACATGGGCCTTGCCGATGAAGGGCAGCATGTGATGTTCACAGAGCGAGTACAGCTCAATGTTGTCGACAATGATCATTTCATCGTTGTCGGAGGCAAACAGCGCGCCGTTGACGATTTCTTCGACACTTTGTTCGTAACCATGACACAGGTATCGCATTGCCTTGGCGGCGCGAACCGGGGTGTCTTGCAGTCCTTCGCGGTCGGGGTTTTCACCGAGGCCGATCAGGATCTCGCGATAGCTCTCGGACAGGGAGTTGTGTGGCGGGAATAACGTCATGGGACATCCTCGCGGGAGCGGCTTATTTGACGTGCCGTCCGCCGTTGACGGTCAGGGTCGTGCCGGTGACATAAGGGTTGTCGAGCAAATAGCGCAGGCTCTGGTAGATCACTTCGCTGCCGGGTTCGATGCCCAGTGCCGATTTGGCCAGAACCTTGGCGCGGTACGCCGCGTCGTCGTCGGGATTGAACATTAGCAGGGCTGGGGCGATACCGTTGACCTTGATGCCAGGCGCGTACTTCGCGGCAAAGGACAGGGTCAGGCTGTCGAGCCCGGCTTTGCTGGCGCAGTAGCCGATGTGCTTGCTGCTGCCCCTGCGGGTCACATCATCGCTGATGTGCACGATGTCGGCGGGGCTCGAGCGTTTGAGCAAATCGGCACAGTGCAGGTTGATCAGGTAAGGCGTCAGCATGTGCACGTTGAACATGCGAGTGAAGGCTGCAGCTTCGCAGCCCGGGGTTTCTGCCTGCCATTCGGAAGCGTTATGGACAATCGCCCGCAGGCTGTCGGTGAGGTTTTTCAGCTCGCCGATGAACGCAAGGATACCGGCCTCGCTGGAAAAGTCCGCAAACACCGCGGTCGCCCCCAGATCGCGCAGGGTTTGCACACCTGGGCGCTCGTTGCGATAACTGAAAATGACTGGATGGCCGTCTTCGAGCAAACGCTGCGCACAGTGCAGGCCGACACGCTGGCCGGCACCGGTGATGAGGATTGGGGCTGCGGTAGAGGTCATGAACGGCTCGCGTCGCGGTAAGAGCAAAACTATACCAGCGACGAGAGTTGTTCACCTACGTCCTGCGAGTGGCGTCAAAGCGGTTATTGACTTTGGGTGGTGGGTGCTGCGGGCAACGGACGCGCAGCTGAGGTATGCAGCCACCCGGCCAGCAGACGCGTCGACAGCGGAATGAAGAAATACACCATCAATGGCGTCAGGCACAGGGTGCTGACAAACACGCGGGTCAACAAACCCGTTTCAGCCAGTAGCGGCCCCAATACAAAGTTGAACAGCACGGACACCGGGAAGAACGCCAACCAGATGGCCACAGCCTGTTTCCAGCGTGGCGGACGTTGACCAACCGCACCGAACCAGCCGTCGATGCCACTGACCCGATGTTCCAGGGGGTTGGCAAACAGATCACTGCCGCGTCCCAGCCAGGCAGTGCGCGACGCGGAATGCTCCCAGGCGTGCATTGTCGGCTCGTCGGCGAAGCGGAAGATGATCTGGAATTCGTCATCGTCGGGCGGCGGAGCGAGCACGCCAGAGCCCAGGTAACCGGGGAAGTCGGTGGCCAGTTGTTCGCCTTCGCGCAACCAGGCCATGAGGTCCTGATAACGCCCATCGGCAACGCGGCGCGCAACCATCAGCGTGACGGGTGAGGTAGACATTATGTATCTCCAAATTACAATGCATCCGCTCCGGATAGGAGCTTCGCTGAGCACAGCGCTGGGATAGGTGGGCTGCGTCTGGGAACAAGCAAGGATTATACCTGGGACTTCAGTGCCAAACCTTCAACGACGTGTTGAATACTACGGGTGCAACAGCGTTAGAATGGATCCAATTTTACACATGGACGTAATTCTTAATGCCTGTGCTGACCGATCTTGCACCTGGCTTGCCCTCCATTACCTCCCTGATTCGAGAAGAACTGTTTCCGATTCGGGAGGTATCGCGCCTGACAGGGGTCAACCCGGTCACGCTACGCGCGTGGGAGCGGCGTTATGGTTTGATACAACCCACTCGCACCGAAAGTGGGCACCGTTTGTACTCAATGGCAGATGTCGAACGCGTTCGCAGCATCGTTGGCTGGATCGAGCGCGGTGTCGCGGTCAGCAAGGTCAGCAAGATATTGGCCAAGACCGAACCGCTCAAAGTATTGGCGCAGATCATCCCCAGTGATCTCGTTCAGGTCGACTACGACCAATGGCAGCAGCAGGTCCAGACCGCGGTGAGTGCTTTTGACGAAGTTCAACTGGAGCACGCCTACGGTCAGATTTTTTCCAGTTACCCGCTGACCGTGGTGTTTCAGGACATTCTGATTCCGATCTGGAAGTTAATGCTACAACGCCATGAAGCGTTCGGTCAGACCAGCGAGTGGCTTTTTCTGGATGGTTTTCTACGTGCTCGAGTGTTGCAACGCTTGCTGCTGGTGCGAGTCATGCAACCTCGACGAGTGATTGTTTGCGCCTTGGCCGACCAATGTCGTGAACTCGAAGTACTGCTCACGGCGCTGTATCTGAGCAGTGTCGATTCGGCTATTCAGTTATTGGCGATCGGTCAGCCCTTCGACGAGTTGATTCTGATCTGTGAAAGTATCAAGCCCAAGGCATTGGTGCTGGTTTCCAGTCACGCACCGGCCTGCGAACTGCCTAGACGTTTGAAACGATTGGCCATGAGCCTGGATTGTCAGGTGTTGCTGGCCGGGGATGCATCGGACCTGGCACAGGAGAGCCTGGCCGGATCATCAATCGGTTGTCTGGGTAACGAGGGAGTGTTAATGCGCCAGCGTCTGAAGCAGTTCCTGGCGGGAAACCTGGATACCTGAGATTCAGATATGCAGTGAAGGATGAGTCAGACGATGCTGCTGAAGGATGTACTGACGCAGACGTTCGGTTTCGTCCTTGTCGCTCTGGCTCAACTCATAAGCGTAGAAACCCTGTTCGGTTTCACGCTCGAAGGTGCCGCGCAATGCAATCCGCTCATAACCTGACGGGCTGAACCACAACGCGAAATGCTTTGGCGCCTTGGTCTTATTGCGAACCTCCAGCAATACACCTTTGAACGATATTTCGTGCACCCACATCGTGCCGGGTTGGCCCTTGGCATTTTCCAGCGCCACTGGCTCTTCGAGCGCCAGGCGCCACGGCCGAATCATCGGCCCGTCTTCATAGATGCTGGGGACGCCGAGGCGCAGATGCATTGCGTGAAATTCATCTTCCACCAAGTGCAGCGGGAAGGTTATTTGCTGATTTTCGAAATTGGCCTGGATGGTGACTTGCTCATGAGCCGCCAGGCGTGTGAGCAAATCACGAATCTGCGAACCACCGTTGACGAGCAGACTCGACGTCGCATCCCGCACATTGAGTTGCGGGTTGTGTTGCATGTTCTGGATAAAATCCAGCTCATCCTGCGTCAGGAGTGCGTCGCGCTGCATGATTTGCTCGAAAGGAATAATTACAAAGTCATCGGTGATTGTAGTAAATGACCACTAATTCGCAGATTGGTTTGAGCCGTTCGTCGTTTTGAGTGCGGCAAGTTCAGCCTGCGCCTCGGCCAATTGTGCTTCCAGCTGCGCGACTCGCTGCTGCGCCTTGACCTGAACCGTGACGTCTTTCTGCACTCCGACGAAATAGGTCTGTCCGTCGTGCGGGTTTTTTACCGTGGAAAGCGACAATTCGTTCCAGAACGGCGTGCCGTCCTTGCGGTAATTCCTGAGGATTTCCCGGCAGGAGCCGCCACTGCCCAACGCTTGGCGAATCAATGCGAGGGCTGCCTGATCCCGGTCTCCTGCCTGCAAAAAACGGCAATCCTGATAGAGGATTTCTTCGCTGGTATAACCGGTCAGGCGTTCGAACGCCGGGTTTACGTAAATCAGGATGTTGTCCTGTTCGCCTTCCTTTTCGGCAATCACGATGCCGTCATTGGAGGCGTCGATCACCATTTGCAGCAATGAGGCGTTGATCATCGCAGAGTCCTTTGCGTATTGATTGATACGCTGCATTCTAAAAGATCAATGAGGGCGGTGCTGTTAATATCTCGTACTTTTATTTAGATTCAGGATCAGATTGATGAAAGTCGCCATCCTTTCCGGCTCGGTGTACGGCACGGCTGAAGAAGTCGCCCGTCACGCTGCAAGCATTTTGAACGCCGCCGGTTTTGAAACCTGGCACAACCCGCGCGCGTCACTCGCCGATGTTCAAGCGTTTGGGCCCGAAGCCTTTCTGGCGGTGACCTCGACCACCGGCATGGGCGAATTGCCGGATAACCTGCAACCGCTGTATTCGGCGATCCGCGATCAATTGCCCGCCGCCTGGCGCGGTTTGCCGGGCGCGGTGATCGGTTTGGGCGATTCCAGTTATGGCGATACGTTCTGCGGCGGCGGTGAGCAAATGCGTGAATTGTTCGGCGAACTGGGCGTTCGAGAAATTCTGCCGATGCTGCGCCTGGACGCCAGCGAAACCGTGACGCCGGAAACCGACGCCGAGCCTTGGCTGGCGGAACTGGTCAGCGTGTTGCGGGGCTGACCGGCCGCTCGCGCCTAATGCCAGTCAGTTGAGCAATTTCAGCCGCGACGCACTTATGTAGCAGCTGCCGAGCCCGCGAGGCTGCGTTCGGCTGCGCAGCAGTCGTAAAATCAGAATTGCGGTGTTCCAGGCCAGCTTTATCTGCCGCACTCACGACTGCTTCGCAGCCGAACGCAGCCTCGCAGGCTCGACAGCTGCTACGGCTTAACTGCTCCGGCCTTTATTGACAGCACTGCTTTGACATGGATCCAGACTCACCCGTGCCCTGACTCGCTCGGCCATCAAGCTGGCTGCCAATGCAACTACCCGAAGTCCGAGGGCTGACTAGACTGCTGTAACGCAGCAAAAACAATAAAACCCAGAAAAATAAAAAAGGGAATTCTTGCCGTGAGCGTAGCCCCCATCCAATCGCCAGACAGCATCAAAGACAAGGTCAGTGCCGCCGAATGGCAGGCCCGCGTCGATCTGGCCGCCTGTTATCGTTTGGTCGCCTTGCACGGCTGGGACGATCTGATTTTCACGCATATTTCCGCCAAGGTGCCGGGCACTGAAGACTTCCTGATCAACCCGTTCGGGCTGATGTTCCATGAAATCACCCCGTCGAGTCTGGTCAAGGTCGATCAGGCCGGCAACAAGTTGATGGACAGCCCTTACGAGATCAACCCGGCGGGTTACACCATCCACAGCGCCGTGCATGAAGTCCGTCATGACGTCGTGTGTGTACTGCACACCCACACCGCGGCGGGGGTGGCGGTATCGGCGCAGAAGCAGGGCATCTTGCCGATCAGTCAGCAGTCCTTGTTCGTCCTTTCCAGCCTGGCTTATCACGCCTACGAAGGCGTCGCGCTGAACCACGAAGAGAAGGCGCGACTGCAAGCCGACCTCGGAGAAAACAATTTCCTGATGCTGCACAACCACGGTCTGCTGACCTGTGGCGGCACCATCGCCGACACGTTCCTGATGATGTTTACCTTCCAGCGCGCCTGCGAGATTCAGGTGCTGGCGCAGAACGGTGGCGCGGAGCTGATCGCTATCGAACCGCAGATTCTGGCGGGTGCCAAGGCGATGATTGCCGGTGTCACCAAAAGTGCTCAAGGGATGGGCGGCGCGCTGGCCTGGCCGGCGCTGCTGCGCAAACTCGATCAACAAGACCCGGGTTATAAACTCTAAATGCGACTCGCCGAGATTCCTCTGTGTGTCTGGCGCAAACGCAGCCAGACGTTCGTATTTCGCGGTCAGCCCCTCCGCTATTGGACAGCGGGGCAGGGCGAGCCGCTGTTGCTGATCCATGGCTTCCCGACCGCCAGTTGGGACTGGCATTACCTGTGGCAGCCTTTGGTACAGCGCTATCGGGTGATTGCCTGCGACATGCTTGGCTTCGGCGATTCGGCCAAACCGATGAACCATGATTACAGCCTGCTGGAACAGGCCGATTTGCAGCAGGCCTTACTGGCGCATCTGAACGTCGAGCAACCCGTTCACGTGTTGGCACATGATTATGGCGACAGCGTGGCTCAGGAATTGTTGGCCCGGCACTATGAAGCGCGCGCAGATATCGCCAGTTGCGTGTTCCTCAATGGCGGGTTGTTTCCCGAAACCCATCGTCCGGTGTTGATGCAAAAACTCCTGCTCAGCCCCTTGGGCTGGATGATCGGGCGAGCCTTTTCCCGTGACGCTTTGGTGAAGAGTTTCAAGCAGATTTTCGGCCCACAGACCCGACCCACCGAAAGTGAGCTGGATGATTTCTGGAGCCTGATCGACAGTAATCACGGGCAACGGATCATGCACAAATTGATCAGCTATATTCCCCAGCGACGGGTCCAGCGTGAGCGTTGGGTCAGCGCCATGCAGCGTGGGGAGGTGCCGCTACGGGTCATCGATGGCGAGGTCGATCCGGTTTCCGGCGCGCACATGGTGGCGCGCTATCGGCAACTGATTCCCGACCCGGACACGGTCCTGCTGCCCGAGATTGGCCATTACCCGCAGATCGAAGCGCCGGTGCAGGTGCTCAAGCACTATCTGGAGTTTCGCGACCGGCTGGTTTTATCTCCGCGCAAGGTGGCGTGTTCCTGACTATCCCGCTGCCTTATTGCGCACCATTCAGCTTCCTCCGAGTTTATTGTGACCAGCCGCCTTGTGCCTGACACTGGGACTCATTGTCCCTTGGCCTGCTGGAATTCCCCATGAATGAGTCTGTGCGCTTCGAAGATAAAGTCGTGATCGTCACTGGTGCGGGCGGCGGTCTGGGCCGGGCGCACGCGCTCCTATTCGCGAAGCAGGGCGCCAAAGTGCTGGTCAATGATCTCGGCGGCTCGGCTCAAGGTGACGGCGCCAATGCTTCGGCAGCGGACCGTGTGGTGACGGAAATTCGCGAAGCGGGCGGCACCGCCGAGGCCAACCACGACTCCGTCACTGAGGGCGACAAAATCGTGCAACACGCCCTCGATACATTCGGCCGTGTCGACGTCGTGGTGAACAACGCCGGCATTCTGCGGGACAAGACCTTTCACAAAATGGACGACAGCGACTGGGATCTTGTTTACCGCGTCCACGTCGAAGGCGCCTACAAGGTCACCCGCGCCGCCTGGCCACACATGCGCGAGCAAAACTATGGCCGCGTGATCTTCACCGCGTCGACTTCGGGCATCTACGGCAACTTCGGTCAGTCCAACTACGGCATGGCCAAACTCGGCCTCTATGGCCTGACCCGCACACTGGCCATCGAAGGCCGCAAGAACAACATCCTGGTCAACGCCATCGCCCCGACCGGCGGCACCCGCATGACCGAAGGCCTGATCCCGCCACAAGTGTTCGAACAACTCAAACCGGAGCTGGTTAGCCCGCTAGTGGTGTACCTCGCCAGTGAACATTGCCAGGAAACATCCGGGCTGTTCGAGGTGGGTGGTGGCTGGATGGGCAAAGTGCGCTGGGAGCGCAGCCTGGGCGCAGGGTTTGATCCGCGGGTGGGGTTTTCGCCGGAAGATGTGGCGGCGCATTGGCAGCAGATTTGTGATTTTGAGGGGGCAGCGCATCCGAAGGACAATATTGAAGCGCTGAAGGAAATGATGGGGAATTTGCAGAAGTATTCGATTTAAGGTTTGAGGCCGCCCATCCACCGGGAGGTGGTTGGGTGGCCTTTCTGTTTACTGTTCGTATAATTTTTCTGTCACGAATTTAGGTGCTTTCCAGTTTGGGCCTTTAATGGCTACGGGGCCCTCGCCATCGGCAAGTACGCCTTCTTCGAAAAGCCTTGCATAAGTTTTCAGTAGTTCACCGTTGGCGATGACTTCAAATCTGTACCGGCCGATCATTCTGTCGAGTGAGGGATAGGCTAATCCGATTCCGAAAGCTGTCAGGACATCCGCAATGGGTTCGTTTTTTACAATTTGCTCAATGGTATTCATTCGTTCTTTCCTTTAAGCAGTTGTTCGTATATCCGAGCTATCTGCCTGTCTCCTGCATGAATTGCGTCTGGGGAGTAAAGCTCAGTGTCATCACTACTGAGTTTGTAATCTTCCAAGGTTGCTGTGTGAGTGTTGTTCCAGACAGAGGAGCCGCGTTCGGGTTTGAAATCGTCGCTGAGCCCCAACGCTCGAAACCTCTCAAGCTCCCTCATTTCATGAGTGTAGTAGCGCAGATCCGTGTCAGTGAGCAGCCAATATCCGTTCAGGATTTTCTCAAGGCGTTGCACCATCATGTCGTTGGCGTCCGATTGATCGAGCCGTGCGATGTGTAACTTCACCGCATCAATTCCGGTTTGGGTGATGACCGCCGTACGCCATTCCAGATCCAGTATCGGCCCCCCCGCCTGCTCCGGATTGAAAAGACGCCCACTGTATTTACCTTTGACGGAAGCCCCTTGATAGGGACTGCTGATAACGACATACAGCGGCGCAATTCCCGCATCATCCGGAAAAACTATGATGAACCTGTCCCAACCCTCCACCAGAATCGGATGAAGATCCAGCCGACCCTCGATTGGCACGATTGGAGCGCCGGAATACGCAGGATTCTGCGTCTGAGCAATCGGCAACTCAGTCGAGTTGTCACTCGGCGTGATGGCGGGTGTCCAGGTCAGGAAGTCGGTCGGTGAGTCGGGAAGGACTGTCTCATAGACGTCATTGAGCAAGTCGTAAGTGGCGCGCAACACCGGCACGGAGCGAATGTCGAAGTCGTTGGCCGTGATGGCGAACACCTCGGCCCCTGAGTCGATTGGCCGATGACCCAGCCCCACCGGTAGATCCAATGTCCCTTGTCGATCAGCGATCGCTCTCAGCGACTGCGCAGATTCTGAAGACAGTTCCGCGAGCGGTACGCTCATGACAAAGCGCTCGCCATTGCCCAGACGCGAAGGCGTCAACAATGCCGCAAAGCCCATCAGCACCGGGCCTGCCATCGCAGCCCCGGCCATGGTCACAAATTGCACCGCCGAACGCAGAGCGGTCAGTATTGCGGCGGCTCCTGCGGGAGCGAGGGTGATGGTGGTCGAAGCGAAGGCGAATACCGGGCCAGAGACAGCTGCCGCACCGAGAGCGGGGTAGACATGATGGACTTCGGCAATCGCCTGCCCTTTCTCCTGTTCCTGTCGTTCTGCCTCCGCCCACCGCAGTTCGGCCTGTCGCTGCTGCTCGGCCAGGGCTGCGAGACGTGCCTGTTCGGCGGCGACTTGTTGGGAGGCTGCTTCGGCGGCGAGCCGCGCCTGTTCGACAGCCAGCCGTTGGGCTTCAGCCAATGCCGCAAGCCGTGCCTGTTCGCGGTTGCGGATCTCCTCCTGTTCTTTTTGAAGGCGTGCTGCCTCTGCAATAGCTTCCTGGCGGCGCTCTTCTGCGGCGACCCGTTCGCGCTCGGCTGCCAGTCGAGCGGCTTCAGCAAGCGCCGCAAGTCGTGCCTGCTCATTGATTCGCGCCAATTCGGCAGCTGCCCGGCGCGCCTCCTGTTCTGCAGCGACTCGCGCTTGATCATTGGCTTGCACGGCAGCCAGCCAGTTGAGTACGTTGATTTGCTGCTGATTCAGCATCTGGATCGATTGCGACAACAGCCTTGCTTCGTACGCCGCCCGGTACGATGCGACCCAAGCCTTTAGCGCGATACCATTCGCGGGGACCGGCTTTTCCATGGTCAAGGCTCTTGGGTAGAACTCCTGCAAACGCCTGCCAATGGGGTCGACGCCATAAAAACTATTGGCGAGTGCCGTTTTGTGGTGAAAGTCGGCGGTCTTGCGCGCGAGAAGCCGGTTGCGCACGCCGAGTTCGCGAATAATTGCCTCTGCAGGAGGAAGCGGGTGGGTCGATCCCTCTAGTCTTGTGGCTGCCAATTCCTGTTCGATAGTTTGCGGTAGTTGACTGAGTCGGATTTGATACTCCTGCTCTGAAGTCTTGGTAGTGGCTCGCAATGTGTGAAGAATTGTCCCGACTGCCGGCTGGAAGCCGAAATGACCACTGTTAGGAATATGTGATGAAGTTGCGGGTATGGGGTTCATGCCCGGAGGAGCCAGTGCTGTGGTGTGCACAGCTTCGCTCAGTACAAATGGTGGAGGTTTTTGCATATTCATATCCTTTTGAATGTGCGTTGTATTCAAGAAAGTATTTTTAGTGAGCGGTTGTTTCGCGCCATTTAACGTTACAGCAGAAGCCGCAGGTGTGGGTCTGAGAGGGTTGTAAGGAATTACATATAAAAGAGGGAGAAGTTTCGGTGGATATAAATAAAGGCAGGATGTTCTTTCGCATAAAAAGACATTTCCTATGCTGTTGCGGGAAAGGTCCTTCAAGGAGGTTTTCAACAGCAAAGGGGGGGGGCGATCGCTGCCAGGCCATCGCCCATAAAAAAGGCCGCTGCAAACGCAGCGGCCAAAGCAAGACGTAGATCAAGGAGCAACAAATCAACGTCAGTGAACGCGGGGCGATGAGTCGAAAAATACGCTTCAAATCATCTGGATTCTGTCGCCAACGGGGTGGCTCGATCATCCCCGTCGCTTTTTGCTTTCAGGCCGTTTGCCGCAAAAGCCCGGCAAGAATAAGGGCTTGAGCGCAACGGAAAAATAGCGATTCCAGACATGCACTATTGCAGTCTCAGCAACAGTCGCAGGCCCCCATGTAGCAGCTGCCGAAGGCTGCGTTCGGCTGCGCAGCAGTCGTAAACCCTGAGTCCCACAGTGTACCTGACGGAACGCAGTGCCTGATTTTGCGACTGCTTCGCAGCCGAACGCAGCCTCGCGAGCTCGGCAGCTGCTACCAGCGAACGCAGCCTTCGGAAGCTGCTACACGACCCAACTTCATCCTGCCCCATGCGCTACGCTGATAACCCCCCATCCAGCCCATCCATACCCCGCGCAAACCCCCGTCCCAAGCGGCCATTCATCCTTTGGAGGTACAACGCGAATACCTCCTTGGTGCGCTTATCGCTCCCGGCGTGCAGCAGTAGGGTGGGACCTTCTGTCACTCACCGGGGAAGACGCATGACAAAAACAACAATGCGCGCCATCTTCAAACCGCACGCGCTGGCCGCTGCGGTGGCCTTGGGCTGCTGTGCCCAGGCGCAGGCTGTTTCATTCAACATCGGCGAAATCGAGGGGCAGTTCGATTCTTCGTTGTCCGTCGGTGCGAGCTGGGGCATGCGTGATGCCGACAAGTCGCTGGTGGGCACCGTCAACGGCGGTACCGGCCAGTCTTCGACCGGTGATGACGGGCGCCTGAACTTCAAGAAAGGCGAGACCTTCTCCAAGATCTTCAAAGGTATCCACGACCTCGAGTTGAAGTACGGCGACACGGGTGTGTTTGTCCGTGGCAAGTACTGGTACGACTTCGAGCTGAAGGATGAAGACCGCGAGTTCAAGCAGATCAGTGACAACGGTCGCAAAGAGGGCGCCAAGTCTTCGGGCGCGCAAATCCTCGATGCATTCATCTATCACAATTACTCCATTGCCGATCTGCCGGGCACCGTGCGCGCCGGCAAGCAGGTGGTCAGCTGGGGTGAAAGCACCTTTATCGGCAACTCGATCAACAGCATCAACCCGGTCGACGTTTCCGCGTTCCGGCGTCCTGGCGCCGAGATCAAGGAAGGCCTGATTCCGGTGAACATGCTGTTCGCCTCCCAAGGCCTGACCGATCAGCTCACGGTGGAAGGTTTCTACCAACTGGAGTGGGATCAGACCGTTCTCGACAACTGCGGCACCTTCTTTGGCGTCGACGTGGCGGCGGATGGTTGCAACACCGGTTACACCGTCGGCAGCCCGGCAATTGCTCCGCTGGCGCCGCTCGCGGCAGCCTTTGGCCAACCTATCCAAGTCAGTCGTGAAGGTGTGATCGTGCCCCGTGGCGGCGATCGCGATGCGCGGGATTCCGGGCAGTGGGGCACGGCGTTGCGCTGGCTCGGTGATGACACCGAATACGGCCTCTATTTCATGAACTATCACAGTCGCACACCGACCGTCGGCACCACCACCGCCGGGCTGTCGACACTGGCCAGTCTGCCGGGCATGGTCACTACCGCCAACCGTCTGGCCCCGGGTAGCGGTTCGGGCCTGGCCCAAAGTGTGATGCTCGGGCGCGGCCAGTACTACCTCGAATACCCGGAAGACATTCGTCTGTACGGTGCGAGCTTCTCCACCACCTTGCCCACCGGCACTGCCTGGACCGGCGAAATCAGCTATCGGCCCAACGCTCCGGTGCAGGTCAGCACCAACGACCTGACTCTGGCATTGCTTAACCCGATCGCCGGCGGCGCCGCATCGCCTGTCGCGACCCGACCAGGTGCCGACAACACCGGTTACCGCCGCAAGGAAGTGACCCAGGTCCAAAGCACCCTGACGCATTTCTTCGACCAAGTGCTGGGCGCCCAACGGCTGACCCTGGTGGGTGAAGCAGCGGTGGTACGGGTCGGTGGTCTGGAGTCGCGGAGCAAGCTGCGTTATGGCCGTGATTCGGTCTACGGCCAGTACGGTTTCGGTGGCGATACCGATGGCTTCGTCACCTCAACTTCCTGGGGCTACCGCGCCCGGGCGATTCTCGATTACGCCAACGTGATCGGCGGAATCAACCTCAAACCCAACCTGTCCTGGTCCCATGACGTCGCCGGCTACGGTCCCAACGGGCTGTTCAACGAAGGCGCCAAGGCGGTCAGCGTCGGTGTCGATGCCGATTACCGCAACACTTATACCGCGAGCCTCAGTTACACCGACTTCTTCGGCGGTGACTACAACGTCCTGGAAGACCGTGACTTCCTGGCGCTGAGCTTCGGTGTGAACTTCTGATCTGGCTGAGAAGGATAATGTTAATGCGCAAGATGATTCTGCAATGCGGCGCCCTGGCCCTGAGCCTGCTGGCCGCCCACGTGATGGCGGCGGTCTCGCCGGAAGAAGCCAACAAGCTCGGCACCAGCCTCACGCCACTGGGCGCCGAGAAGGCCGGCAACGCCGATGGCTCGATCCCGGCCTGGACCGGTGGCATCCAGAAAAACGCCGGCGCGGTCGACAGCAAAGGCTTCCTGGCTGATCCGTTCGCCAGTGAAAAACCGCTGTTCACTATCACCGCCGCAACCGTCGACAAGTACAAGGACAAGCTCTCGGATGGCCAGGTGGCGATGTTCAAGCGCTACCCGCAAACCTACAAGATCCCGGTCTATCCGACCCATCGTACCGTCGGTCTGCCGGCGGAAATCTACGAGTCGGCCAAGCGCAGTGCGCTGAACGTAAACAGCATCAACGACGGTAACGGCCTGGCCAATTTCACCGGCAACCGCTACTACGCGTTCCCGATTCCGAAGAACGGCGTTGAGGTGCTGTGGAACCACATCACCCGTTACCACGGCGGCAACCTGCGCCGCATCATCACTCAGGTAACCCCGCAAACCAACGGCAGCTACACGCCGATCCGCTTCGAGGAAGAGATCGCCGTACCGCAATTGATGAAGGATCTGGACCCGGAAAAAGACGCCAACGTGCTGACCTTCTTCAAACAGTCGGTGACCGCGCCGGCGCGGCTGGCGGGCAACGTACTGCTGGTGCATGAAACCCTCGACCAGGTGAAAGAGCCACGTCTGGCGTGGATCTACAACGCCGGTCAACGCCGAGTGCGACGCGCCCCGCAAGTGGCCTACGACGGGCCGGGCACCGCCGCCGATGGTCTGCGCACATCGGACAACTTCGACATGTTCTCCGGTGCGCCGGATCGCTACGACTGGAAACTGATCGGCAAAAAGGAAATGTACATCCCCTACAACAGCTACAAACTCGACTCGCCGAGCCTCAAGTACGATGACGTGGTGAAGGCCGGGCACATCAACCAGGACCTGACCCGCTACGAGTTGCACCGGGTCTGGGAAGTGGTCGGCACGGTCAAGTCGAGCGAGCGCCACATCTACGCCAAGCGCCACATGTACCTGGACGAAGACAGCTGGCAGGTGGCGCTGGCGGATCACTACGACGGTCGCGGACAACTGTGGCGAGTGGCCGAAGGTCACGCCCAGTATTACTACGATCACCAGACGCCGGCCTACACCCTGGAGGCGCTCTACGACATCATTGCCGGTCGATACATTGCCCTGGGAATGAAGAACGAAGAGAAGCACAGCTTCGAATTCGGCTTCAACGCCAAGTCTGCGGACTACACTCCGTCGGCCTTGCGCGCCGAGGGTGTGCGGTAAGGGTTCTGATACATCGGCATCACGAGAGGCGACCTGCGTGTCGCCTTTTTTATGGGCGCCGATCAGCGTCCTGAATACTTCTCAACAAGCGGGCTGGAGAGGGCTAGGGTGGCCGGACAATTATAAAAAGGCTCACCCGATGACTGCCATGACTCCGTGCCTGGATCGACCCGGATTTTTGTCCAGGCTTTCTTCCCATCATCAGTCACGTAGCCGACTGAGCGAGCCGCTGCTGGCATCGACCGCACGGGTCAGGCTGATTTGTGCGCCTGCTGGAAGCGGAAAAACCGCGCTGCTTACCGAGTGTCTTTCGCAGGCCCCGACGCATTGCGTGGTGCATTGGCTGTCCTTGGCGGGTGGCGCCTTGAGCGTCGATGAATTTTGCCAGCGACTGGCGCGAACGCTCGGCCTGGACGAAACCACCGAATCCTCGATTATCACTGCCTTGACGCGCTGGTCGATGCCGACCTGGCTGTTTCTTGACGATTACTGCCGACAACCCGATCCGGCACTGGATGCCTTGCTTGATCGAATGCTGGCGTTCAGCGGCCCGGCACTTGTCTGGTGGATCAGCTCGCGTCGACGTCCGCCATGCAATTGGCCACGACTGCTGCTCGATGATGCGTTGTACGAATGCGAGAGCGCAACATTGGCGCTGACCCAGCAGGAGATCGCTCGGGCGTTGCACCACTTGCCACCGGAGCACGCTGGCAGTGTGGCCACACGGATCTTCCAGCGCACTGCCGGATGGTGCGCCGGCGTGCGCATGGTCCTGCTGCAAAAGTGTGATTGGTCGCAGAACCAGCCATCGCAGCAGCGAGTGGACACCCTGCAGGACTACTTGCGGCACGAACTGTTCAGCGGTCTCACGCCCGAGCTGGCGGAGATCTGGCGGGTTCTCGCGCACCTGCCGCGCTTCAATGCGCAATTATGCGAGTACCTGTTCGGCGCCGGGGAGGGCGCACAGAGTTTGCACACGTTACAGATGCTCGGCTGCTTTATCGAACCTTGGCAGGAATCAGTCGACTGGTGGCAAGTCTTTGCGCCGCTGTCGCACGTGACGCAAATCGAACCCTGGCCCGCTGGCCGTTCATGGCATCGCCGGGCCTGTCAGTGGTTTGCTGCCAGACAGGACTGGCGTTGCGCGTTTGAACAAGCGGTGCTTGCCGAGGAATACGAAACGGCGGTGAGCTTGTTGCAGCATTTCTGCTTCGAGCAATTGTTCGAAGAGCAGACCGTGGTGTTGCTGTTGCGCTTGCATGAACGGCATGCCGAGGGACTGACCATCAGTACACCACATCTGGTCGGGTTGATGACGGCCGCGCTGCTCTTCGCCGGGCGCTTCGAGCAGGCCCGAGAATGCATCGCGCAGTTCTCGCGATTCATGCCTCAACCTTCCCTGGCGCTGCAACGGCAACTGATTGCACGTTGGCAAACGCTCAATGGCTGGTTACTTCATCTGGAAGGGCGCATGGCTTGCGCGCACGCACACTTCACCGAGGCGCTGGAAAAACTCGATGTCGACAACCGGATCGCTCGGGTGATGTGTTTGTCGGGGTTGACTCAACAAGCGCTGTTGAAAGGCGAACTCGACGTCGCACACGCCATCAACCGGCAAGCACTTTGTCTGGCGCGCGCGCAAGGCTCGCTGGTGTTTGAGGCACTGCTTGAGCTTGACCATGCCCAGTTGCTGGAACAGCGCGGCGCGGTGTGTCGGGCAGAGAGTCTCTTGGCCGGCGTCGACGATTTGCTCAGTCGACAGTCGATCCGGCTGACACCGATGCGTGGAAGGATCGCGCTGCGGCGGGGACGTCTTGCGTTGAGTCGGGGACTGGATGCATCGGCAGCGGAATTCTTCCAGTCCGGCCTGGATGATTGCAGGCGCAACCATGACAAACGTGCCCTGTATGGGTATTTGGGACAGGCGCAACTGGCGACGAATCAGACCGATTACGAAAAGGCGTTCGTATGGCTGCGCGATGCTGAGCGACTGATGCAGCAGCGACACATTCCAGACACGGTTTATCGCGGCGTCCTGCTGCAGGTCAGTAGTCTTGTCTGGTTGCAGCAGGGACGCGCCGACTTGGCCTGCGAAGCAATGATGCGTCTGTTGCGCCACTATCAGGGTGCAGATGCATTGCAGGCGCCACCAGCAACGCTGGAGCTGATCCCCCGAGTTGAATATCTGCTGATCCTCGCGCAAGTTGGCATGCACACGGCTCGCGATCCAATGGCGCGCTTGCGACGTCTGCTGGAAACCGCGCAAAGCTGCAGAATGGTCGCATTGGAAACCGCACTGCAGTTGGCGTTGGCCGAGGTTGCTCTGTCAGAGAGCAACCCTGAGTTGGTGCGAAGTTATTTGCAGCGCGGCCTTGAACTGGTCAATCAGCACGGTCTGCAGCAAGCATTGTTTGAGTCGAGATTACGCCAGCCGGCACTCTTGCAGATAAACGAAAACGGTTTTGGTACTCAGCTGTCTTCCCAGTTGCATGCCAACCGCTTGCTCAGTGAGCGCGAAGTGGAGGTATTGCGCCTGATTGCCAAAGGTTACTCCAACAAACAGATTGCCGATCAACTTTTCATATCCCTGCACACCGTTAAAACTCACGCGAGACGTATACATGGGAAATTAGGGGTGGTGCGACGAACTCAGGCGGTTGCGAAGGCAAAATTGCTCGGCTTTTATTTGTAGTTTTAATGATTTCTGGAAGTGCCTTTTAAAGTTTTGCTTTGGGTTTTTGGAGATGTTTTATAATATTTTCAAATGTTAAGTAATGGATTTTCGTTATTGCTCTGAGTGAATGTGCGATAACTTTTTATCTTGATAAATGACGCGTGTCATTTTGTTAGTGATGAAATAGGAGTTGCACATGGATAATGAAAATAGCGCTGTAGCCGTTATGCCAACCTGGTTGTCAGCAGTCGGTCAGCAAGAGCAACAACTTTATAAGGATCTCCAGCGTGATATGGTCGCCAAGGAAATTTCGCGTGATCAATTGCTTGGCGAAGCCGCCTCGCTGAAAGCTTACGGTCGGGCGCGTGCCAGAGATTGGGTTAACAGTGCGCTGGGCGTTTCGGTCGATCCAGATTTTATTAAAGTAACTTCCCGTTTTAAATTGGACGTCGGCCAGCGCTCCTTGGTTCAAGAGGACAAACGTACGCTTGGCGAACTGGCGCTGTTCGGATTACATGATCGCTACCAACGAGCTGAATTAATATTCGAGGGACAGGTTCCTTCGGGTATGAGTCAGTGGCTGGTAGAAAACTGGCTGGAAAGTGTCAATATTCGCTCGGACTATGCACAGACGCGTCAGACTATTCTCAATAGTTCGCCAGTGCGTATGGCCTTTATCGAGGCTTATGCTGCTCGCCTCGCATTCAGCCTGTGTTCTGCCAACTTGCAGAGGCATATCGGTCAGCCGGGCTTGGCCATGGTCGAGCGCTTCATGCAAGGAGACCCGAGTGTTTCGGCCTCTGCCTTTCAGATAAATCAGTACCGTTTCGGTTTTCGGGATCTGACTGTTTATCTGCAAAAATCCAATCCTTATGGCAGCTGTGTCTTGTACGCACCGGGATCTCCTGGTGGCCGTGACTGGCATCAGTTCCCCAATACTCGCGAACTTGAGTTCCAGGTGGCCGGCTGGTTTGTTTCTGCACAGGGACTTGCCTACCTCAGTGCGCAGACACGGCCTGCAGAGAGAGCCGCTTTGACCAAGTATGCGGCAACGTTGCGGCAACTCCCCAGCGCCTGGAAGGGGGCAACATTTCCCGAGTGGCCCGTGGCGGTCGGAGGTGTTTTTGCTGGATGGATTTCTCACCAGATTGCATGGGATCTGGCGCAAGACAATCTCGTCCATCCTGCAGCTTATCGAAGTGGGCCATACGAATGGCGCCAGCATTACGCCCGGCTGAATACCGAACTGCGAGCGTTATATACTGTAGGCACCCGCGAAGCCGGCATCATCAATTATGAAAGCTTTTGCTACGACCTCATAAAACGTCAGGTTGAAGACCTGTTAAAAACATTTGGTGAAACCGTACAGGTTAACCCGGACAAGATCTTCATCGATTTGAGTGCAAGTGAAACGCTTTCGCTGACACAACTGGTTATCAAGGAAATTTCATTTTACGTACAAGAGCGCTACGGCGAGATTACTGGCGCTTATCCACGGTTTCGCCCAAGTGCAGAACATCCGGCTCTACGCAATCTGGATATACGTCAGTTGGCAAGTTGGTCGCGGACTTTGCGTCCGGGAGAGAAATACATCGCCATGCTGCGTGGCGATTATCTGAACGAACAACACCGGGATTACCAACTAAGACGAGAAGTACACTTCAAGACTCGACAAACGGAAATGTATCGCGCGGTACTGTCCAGTTTTTATGCCGGCGAATTGGCCAGGGATATTGCCGGTCAGCTTTATGATTTGGTTCAAGGGTTTGCTAAAGAGCCTGCTTCGTCGTTTCCTCCTTATGGCGAAGCCGCCAGTAACGTTCAGTACAATGCAGTTTTCAAGTTTTATGTGAAAAGATGCCTGGTCGAAGGCGTCTACGTGTTCAGATTGGTCCAGAGCGGCAAAATCACTGAGATTCTCTACACGCCTGGATCGCCTGACGGAATCAACTTTCGCCCGATGAGTCAGTTCTTCGCGTCGATCAGGGAAAATGGCTTGGGTCAGTACTTCTACGGACGTGTCAAGTACGTCGATCAGCCAATCATGGGGACTTTCATCAATAATGTTGAATACACCAACATTTCTGAAAGTCTTCCAGAACTTGCGTTGAACAGTCGGGTGTTATCGCTGCGGTCGAGTTACAACGAGCGCATCGAAAGGATCATTTCCAATGTGGACGCACAAACCACCAGTCTGAGGGAAATCATCTCTAAACTGGTGTATGACGCGGCGGTATTGGCCGCCAGCGCCGTTAGCCTGGTCATCCCACCGGTCGGGTTGGCGCTGTCTGTGGTGCAGATCACCAAAAATGTGCTTGATGGGGCCGAAGCTTATCGATATGGCGACCGTGAAACCGCGTTCAACAACTTTAAAGATGCTTTGCTGGACCTGATTGATCTGGTGCCGGGCGGTAAAGAAGCCACTCAGGCTCAGAAAACGTTGATTCAGCTGATCGGTGACAGCAAGACCATTGTTGGTCTGATTGGGTCGGCCACCGGTCAAACCCTCGGCCATGATCGCCTTCTGGAATTACTGGAAGACATCCTGAAGGAGGAGCCGGCAGGGGACAGCGCAACAATTTTGCTGTAATCCGTACCCGTCGCTGACTAGGGTAAGACACGCTGGATATCGTATCCCATCCGCCAACTCACGGCCCGCGTCGCAGCCAACAAACGCTGCGCCGCCGGGCCGTTTTCGTCGGCGTGGAACAACGAGGTGGGGCCAACGATGGTCAGCACGGCGGCGATCTGCCCGACGGCGTTGAACACTGGCGCCGACAGGGCATCCACGCCTGGCATCAACAAGCCGTGTACATGATGCAGACCCCGTTCGCGGATCTGTTCAGACAATGTTGCGTAAGCTTTCTCGTCCCTCAGCGGATGATCCGCAACGGTGATTTCCTGCTCACGCAATTCATCGGTTTCCCGATGCGGCAGATAAGCGCTGAACACCAGCCCTGTGGATGAACTGAGCAGCGGCAGCACCGAGCCCAATTGCGTCACCACCGTCACCGCGCGCACCGCCGGTTCGATGTGCACCACGGTTGCGCCCTGATTGCCCCATACCGCGAGGAAACAGGTTTCGTTGAGTTCGTCGCGCAACTCGGCCAACGGCAGGGCGGCGACTTTCAACACGTCCATACTGTTGAGTGCGGCCAGGCCCACGCGCAGTGCTTCACGGCCGAGGCCGTAATGGTTGGTGGCGGCGTTCTGTTCGGCAAAACCCGAAGCGATCAACGCTTGCAGATAGCGATGCACCTTGCTCGCTGGCATCTGCACATGTTCGGCCAGTCGCGACAGCGAAGTCGAGGGCGACAACTCGGCCAAGGCCTTGAGGATGTCGGTGCCGACTTCGGCGGAGCGGACTTTCTGTTTGCCGTTGCTGTCGCTGGTTTTTTCCATGGTGCTGGCGGTTCCGAATCGAATGGACGTCTTTATAGCTTGACGCTGGATAGCGAGCAAATTACGTTATGCGTAATCGAATTACGATAATAACAACCCCGGCGTGCCGAAACCTCTGAACCAGAGCGATGGGCCATTGCCGACTCCCTGTTCAGGAGGCTCCATGAATCTCGATTCAACCGCGTCGACGCTGGCTTACCAGTCCGGTTTCGGCAACGAGTTCAGCTCTGAGGCGTTGCCCGGCGCGCTGCCCGTCGGCCAGAACTCCCCGCAAAAAGCCCCATATGGCCTCTACACCGAATTGTTTTCCGGCACCGCGTTCACCATGTCCCGCAGTGAAGCGCGGCGTACCTGGATGTATCGGATTCAGCCGTCGGCCAATCACCCGGCGTTCGTCAAACTGGAGCGGCAACTGGCAGGCGGGCCGTTGGGTGAAGTGACCCCCAATCGTCTGCGCTGGAATCCGCTGGAGATTCCAGACGAACCGACTGATTTCATCGACGGTCTGGTGAGCATGGCTGCCAACTCCGCTTCTGAGAAGCCGGCCGGGATCAGTATTTACAACTACGCTGCCAACCGTTCGATGGAGCGCGTGTTCTTCAATGCCGACGGCGAAATGCTGCTGGTGCCGCAACTTGGCCGTTTGCGTATCGTCACCGAACTGGGTGCGCTGGAAGTCGCGCCGCTGGAAATCGTTGTGCTGCCGCGCGGTCTGAAATTCCGTGTCGAATTGCTCGACCCGCAAGCGCGCGGTTACGTCGCCGAGAACCATGGCGCGCCGCTGCGCTTGCCGGATCTGGGGCCGATAGGCAGCAACGGTCTGGCTAATCCGCGCGATTTCCTGACCCCGGTCGCCGCCTACGAAAACCTGCAACAACCGACCACGCTGGTACAGAAATTCCTCGGCCAGTTGTGGGCCACCGAACTCAATCATTCGCCGCTGAACGTGGTGGCCTGGCACGGCAATAACGTGCCGTACAAATATGATCTGCGCCGTTTCAACACCCTCGGCACGGTCAGTTTCGATCACCCGGACCCGTCGATCTTTACCGTCCTGACCTCGCCAACCAGCGTGCACGGTCTGGCCAACCTCGACTTCGTGATCTTCCCGCCGCGCTGGATGGTGGCCGAGAACACCTTCCGGCCGCCGTGGTTCCATCGCAACCTGATGAACGAGTTCATGGGCCTGATCCACGGTGAATATGATGCCAAGGCCGAAGGCTTCGTGCCTGGCGGTGCGTCGTTGCACAGCTGCATGAGCGCTCACGGCCCCGACGGCGATACCTGCACCAAGGCGATCAACGCTGAGCTGGCACCGGCGAAAATCGATAACACCATGGCCTTCATGTTTGAGACCAGCCAAGTGTTGCGCCCGAGCCGATTTGCCCTGGATTGCCCGCAACTGCAAAACAATTACGACGCCTGCTGGGCCACGTTGCCCGCCACTTTCGACCCGACCCGGAGATAACCCATGACTCAGACTTCCATCACTCGTAGCTGGGTAGCCTCCGCCAACGGCCACGCGGATTTTCCGTTGCAAAACCTGCCGTTAGGCGTGTTCAGCGTGAAGGGCGCCGCGCCGCGCAGTGGCGTGGCGATCGGCGACCACATCTTTGATCTGGAAGCGGCCCTGGAGGCTGGCCTGTTCGATGGCATTGCGAAGAGAGCAGTCGAAGCCACCCGTGGCGGCCAGTTGAATGCGTTCTTCGAGTTGGGCCGCGAGGCTCGCGTCGCTTTGCGCGAACGTCTGCTGGAACTGTTTGCCGAAGGCAGCACCCTGCACGGCAAGATCGAAGCCCAAGGCGCAAAACTGCTGCCGCTGGCGGCGGATTGCGAAATGCACCTGCCGGCGAAGATCAACGACTACACCGACTTCTACGTCGGCATCGAGCATGCGCAGAATGTCGGCAAACTGTTCCGTCCGGATAACCCATTGCTGCCGAACTACAAGTACGTGCCGATCGGTTACCACGGCCGTGCCTCGACCATTCGCCCGTCCGGCACTGACGTTCGCCGTCCGAAAGGCCAGACCCTGCCGGCCGGCCAGACCGAGCCGACATTTGGCCCTTGCGCACGTCTGGACTATGAACTGGAACTGGGTATCTGGATTGGTCAAGGCAACGCGATGGGCGACTCCATTGCCATCGGTGACGCCGCCGATCACATCGCCGGTTTCTGCCTGCTCAACGACTGGTCGGCGCGGGACATCCAGGCCTGGGAATACCAGCCGCTGGGTCCGTTCCTGTCCAAGAGTTTCATCACCAGCATTTCGCCGTGGGTAGTGACGGCCGAAGCGCTGGAGCCGTTCCGTCGTGCCCAGCCTGCGCGCCCGGAAGGTGATCCGCAGCCGTTGCCGTACCTGTTCGACAAACGTGATCAGGCCGGCGGAGCCTTCGACATCGAACTCGAAGTGCTGCTGACGACCGAATCGATGCGCGAGCAAAATCTGCCAGCCCATCGCCTGACCCTCAGCAACACCCAACACATGTACTGGACCGTTGCACAACTGGTTGCGCACCACAGCGTCAACGGCTGCCAGTTGCAGGCCGGAGATCTGTTCGGTTCGGGCACGTTGTCCGGCCCTGAAAACGGTCAGTTCGGCAGCCTGCTGGAAATCACCGAGGGCGGTAAAAAGCCGATCGAACTGGCGTCGGGCGAGGTGCGTAAATTCCTTGAGGACGGCGACGAAATCATTCTGCGCGCGCGTTGCAGTCGCGAAGGTTTTGCTTCCATCGGTTTCGGCGAATGCCGCGGCAAAGTGCTGCCAGCGCGCTAAGAGGATCGGGTCATGGAACTCTATACCTACTACCGTTCGACCTCGTCTTACCGGGTGCGTATCGCGTTGGCGTTGAAGGGCCTGGATTACCAGGCGCTGCCAATCAACCTGATCGCGCCGCAAGGTGGCGAACATCGGCAGCCAACGTATCTGGGCATCAATCCCCAAGGCCGGGTGCCCGCCTTGCGCACCGACGAAGGCGAATTGCTGATCCAGTCACCGGCGATCATCGAGTACCTGGAAGAACGTTATCCACAGGTGCCGTTGCTGTCCAAAGACCTCGCTGCCCGCGCTCATGAGCGTGGCTTGGCGGCGGTGATCGGTTGCGATGTGCATCCGCTGCACAACGTCAGCGTGCTCAACAAGCTTCGGCAGTTGGGGCACGATGAGCCGCAGGTGGTGGAGTGGATCGGTCACTGGATCAGCCAAGGGCTGGGGACGGTGGAGCAATTGATCGGTGACACCGGTTATTGCTTTGGCGATCAACCGGGGCTGGCGGATGTCTATTTGATCCCGCAGTTGTATGCGGCCGAGCGCTTCGATATTTCCCTTGAGGCCTACCCGCGAATTCGTCGAGTGGCGGCATTGGCGGCGACACACCCAGCCTTCTTCCTGGCCCATCCGGCGAACCAGCCCGATACCCCGTAAAACCTTACACCGATCCCTGTAGGAGCGAGGCTTGCCCGCGAAGAACGACAACGCGGTGTTCCTGATGGACCGAGGCGGCTGGTTCGCGGGCAAGCCTCGCTCCTACAAAAGGGCGGTGATTAATGGACGATGGAATTCGGCGGTAGGTGCCCCAGCCGTTCAGTCAGGCGAATCCGCTGGATCGGGTCGTCGCTGAGCAGCAGGGCATGCTCCAGGTCAAAGCGCTCGGCATTCGGACAGTCCAGTCGTTGATAAAGGCTGGCCCGGGCCAGATAGTCGGAGGCGCTGGCATTGCCCAGTTCAAGCACGCGCTCGGCGTCGATCAGGGCGTCGATGTAGTCATCGTTCGTGAGGTACAACTGGCGCAGGTTGCGCGACAGCCGCTGCAGCATCTGCACCGGTTCAGCGGTCAGTAAATGCTCGGCGCCGAGCTTCATGTTCGGGCCGTACTGGCGTTGCAGCAGTTCGCGGCAATCATTGGGGTACAGCCGTCGCCCGCCGCACGGGTCGAGCAGGTGATCGGCGCCTTGCACCCGCAGCAGGAAATGCCCGGGAAAGTTGACCCCGACCATGGGAATCTCCAGCCGTCTGGCCAGTTCCAGCGCAATCAGGCCCAGCACCAGCGGTTGCCCCCGCCGACGTTCCAGCACTTTATTGAGTAACGCCACTTGCGGACGCAAGGGCGTGGAGTCGTCCTGCGCGAACCCCAGGTCATTCAGTCGCCGCAACAACGGTTGGGCCAATTCGCTCACCGGGAGCATCGGCAACCCATAGCTGACCCGCTGTTGCAGGTCCTTGAAGCCCGCCAGTACGGTCTCGGGATTCAGCTCTTTATCGTGTTCGACGGCCATCCACAGCGCCGCCTCGAACAGCGCGGGCGGTGATCGTTGCAGACAGTCGAAAAAACGTTGGCGCGGGGTCATCAAAATCTCCGGGGAATGCCTCGTTTTAGCCCCGTCACAGGCTTTCGTCCAGTGCTGCACACAGGCGGTAACAGGTTATGTCCGAAAGCGTTCAAAGCCGCGTCGCTTATTCCGGCGCGCTTCTGCAATTTTTGTGCGCAAGCCTATACTGGCGACTACAAGAAGTGATTCGGGAGCCCTACGATGTTCGCTCTCATGCAAAGCACTCGCCTTGAATCGCTGCACCTGAGCGTCGATCCGGTCACCGGGTTGAAGGCGGTGATTGCCATCCACAACAGCCGCCTGGGACCTGCCTTGGGTGGGTGTCGTTACCTTGCTTACCCCAGCGATGAAGCCGCGATCGAGGATGCTGTGCGCCTCGCCCAAGGCATGAGTTACAAGGCGGCCCTTGCCGGCCTGGCTCAAGGCGGTGGCGTTGCGGTGATTCTTCGTCCGGCCCATGTGGAAAACCGCGCCGCGCTATTTGAAGCCTTCGGGCACTGCATTAACGAACTCGACGGTCGCTACATCACCGCCATCGACGCCGGCACCTCGGTGGCAGACATGGATTGCATCGCCCAACAGACGCAATTCGTCACCAGCACCACCGCCGCGGGCGACCCTGCACCGCACGCCGCCATGGGCGTATTCGCCGGCATTCGCAGCACCGCCATGGCCCGCTTGGGCAGCGATAATCTCGAAGGCTTGCGAATCGCGATTCAGGGCTTGGGCAATGTCGGTTATGCCTTGGCTGAACAGCTACACGCAGCCGGCGCCGAACTGTTGGTCAGCGACATCGATCACGGCAAAGTGCAGTTGGCCATGGAGCAGTTGGGCGCTCATCCGATCGCCAACGATGCACTGCTCAGCACACCGTGCGACATACTCGCGCCCTGCGGCCTGGGCGGGGTGCTTAACAGCAACAGCGTGTCGCAACTGCGCTGCGCGGCGGTCGCAGGTTCGGCAAACAACCAACTGATCCATCTGGAAATCGCCGATCAGCTAGAGCGCCGGGGCATTTTGTATGCGCCCGATTACGTGATCAATGCCGGCGGGCTGATCTACGTGTCGCTCAAACACCGCGGGGAAGAGCTGACGACCATCACCGCGCACCTGTCGAAAATCAGTTCACGGCTGACCGAAGTCTTCGCCCATGCCCAAGCGGAAAAGCGTTCTCCGGCCCGGGTGGCGGATGAGTTGGCGGAGAAAGTGCTGTACCGGTGATGCTATACCGGTGAAAAGTTTGAAAGGAGTGAGAGTCTATCCGGCCATTGCTCCCCAAGCCCTGCGCCACAAACGTGGGGCCTGACAAATGCACGCCGACTCACGCGTGCCAGGAGCCCTGTGATGCCTCACAAGGTTGAGCTGCCTTACACCCGATTTCTATCACCTGATGGCCAGTTGCTCGGCAATCTTCCCTCCTGGGCCGACGACTTCAATCTGCTGACGCGCCTGTATCGGCAGATGGTCCTGACCCGCCTTTTCGATCAGAAAGCTGTCGCCCTGCAACGCACCGGGCGCATCGGCACTTATGCGCCGACCTTGGGCCAGGAAGCCATTGGTGTCGCGGTCGGCAGCCTGATGCACGCCGAAGACGTACTGATCCCGTATTACCGCGACACCGCCGTGCAATTGATGCGCGGCGTGCGCATGGAAGAAATCCTTTTGTATTGGGGCGGCGATGAGCGTGGCAGCGACTTTGCCGACCCGGCGGTCGCTGAGGATTTCCCGATCTGTGTGCCGATTGCCACCCAGGCCCTGCATGCCTGCGGCGTCGCCAGCGCCTTCAAAATCCGTGGCGAGCACCGGGTCGCTGTCACTACTTGCGGCGACGGCGGAACCAGCAAAGGTGATTTCCTCGAAGCCCTCAACGTTGCTGGCGCCTGGCAGTTGCCGGTGGTGTTTGTGATCAACAACAACCAATGGGCGATCTCGGTGCCGCGACGCATTCAGTGCGGCGCTCCCACCTTGGCGCAGAAAGCCATTGGCGCCGGCTTCCACGGCGAGCAAGTCGACGGCAATGACATGCTCGCCGTTTACGACCGCGTGCAAGCGGCCCTCGAACGGGCACGCCACGGCAAAGGCCCGGCGTTACTCGAATGCCTGAGCTATCGCCTCGGCGATCACACCACCGCCGACGATGCCACGCGCTACCGCTCGGCGGACGAGGTCAAGCAGGCCTGGCTCGAGGAACCGATCAAACGCCTGCAACGTTTCATGGCCGGGCAAGGCGTGTGGGACGAGGGGCGCGAACAGGCACTGATCAGCGAATGCCAAGGCTTGGTGCAGGGCGCTGTGGATAACTTCGAAGCGGCGGGCCTGCAGGCGCCGGAATCGGTGATCGATCATGTCTACGCCCAGTGGCCGCAAGCCCTGGCCGAACAGCGCGAAGAATTTCTCGAACGGGTGGCGCGCCGGACGGGAGGTTCGGGCCATGAGTAACGGTAAGGTGACGCTGCTGGAAGCGGTGAATCTGGCGTTGCATCGGGCCATGAGTGAAGACGAAAACGTCATCGTCCTCGGTGAAGACGTCGGGGTGAACGGTGGCGTGTTCCGCGCCACGCTGGGCCTGCGCGACAGCTTTGGTTTCAAGCGGGTGATCGATTCGCCGCTGGCCGAAACCATGCTCGGCGGGCTGGTGGTGGGCATGGCGGCCCAAGGCCTGAAACCGGTGGTGGAAATTCAGTTCATGGGCTTCATCTACGCCACCATGGAGCACCTTGTGTCTCACGCCAGCCGCATGCGCAACCGCACGCGCGGGCGGATCACCTGCCCGATGGTGATGCGCACGCCCATGGGCGCAGGGATTCGCGCGCCGGAGCATCACAGCGAAAGCACTGAAGCCCTGTTCGCGCATATTCCGGGGCTGCGGGTGGTGATCCCGTCCTCGCCGGCCCGGGCTTATGGCTTGTTGCTCGCGGCCATCGACGACCCGGATCCGGTGGTGTTTCTCGAACCAACCCGACTCTATCGAATGAATCCGCAACCGCTGCTGGACGACGGCAAACGCCTGCCGCTGGACAGCTGTTTCACCCTGCGTGAAGGCAGCGACATTACCTTGATCAGTTGGGGCGCCAGCGTGATGGAAACCCTGCAAGCCGCCACGCAACTGGCCGAGCAGGGCGTCTCGGCGGAAGTGATCGATGTCGCCAGTATCAAACCGCTGGACCTCGACACGATGGAAGCCTCGGTGCGCAAGACCGGTCGTTGCGTGATCGTGCATGAAGCGCCGCGCTCCTGCGGGGTCGGCGCGGAAATCGCCGCCAGCCTCTACGAACGGGTATTTCTGGAGTTGCAGGCACCGATCCAGCGAGTCACCGCGCCAGACATCCCGCCGCCGCTGTATCGACTGGAATCGCTGTACATGCCCGGCGTCGAAGACATTCTTCATGCTTGTGACATCGTGCTGCACCACGCCTGACAGAGGAGGTTGCGATGAAATATTTCAAACTGCCGGATCTGGGCGAAGGCTTGCAGGAAGCGGAAATCGTCCGCTGGCACGTCAAGGTCGGCGATACCGTCAAGGCCGACCAACTGCTGGTGTCGGTGGAAACCGCCAAGGCGCTGGTGGACATTCCCGCGCCTTACGACGGCGTGGTGGCGAAAACGTTTGGTGGCGAAGGCGACATCCTTCATGTGGGTGAGCCTTTGCTCGGTTACGAAGGCGAAGCGGATGCGGGCACTGTGGTCGGGCGGCTTGAGGGCGGCGGCACGAATCAGGAGGATGCATTTTTTATCGGCGCTGCGCCTTCGACTCGTGAGCACCTGGCGAACCGTGCTACGCCGGCGGTGCGTCAACTGGCTCGGCAACTCGGCGTTGAACTGAGCAGCTTGACGGGCTCCGGCCAGGACGGCCAGATCACCCGCAGTGACGTGGAAAACTCGGCCCAGACCGAACGCGAACGCTTCGGCGGCGAGAAGCTGCGCGGTGTGCGACGCAGCATGGCACTGAACATGGCCAGGTCCCATGCCGAAGTGGTGCCGGTGACGATTTTCGGTGATGCCGATCTGCATCGCTGGGGGCAGGCGCGAGAACCGCTGATTCGTCTGGCCAAGGCGATGGCGGCCGCCTGCGCCGTGGAGCCGGTGCTCAACAGCGCTTTCGATGGCAAAACCCTGGCGCTCAAACAACACGAACGGCTCGACCTGGGCATTGCCGTGGATACGCCGGACGGCTTGTTCGTGCCGGTGCTGCGCGATGTCGGTCAGCGCACGGCGGCGGATTTGAAGGAAGGCGTCATGCGTCTGCGGGCCGACGTGCAGGCGCGCTCGATCCCGCCCCAGGAAATGATGGGCGCGACCCTGACCCTGTCGAACTTCGGCACCTTGTTCGGCCGCTACGCCAACCCGGTGGTGGTGCCGCCGCAAGTGGCGATCCTCGCCGCCGGGGTGATCCGCGATGAACCGGTGGCGGTCGAAGGAGCGGTGGTGGTGCACCCGATTTTGCCGCTGTCCCTGACCTTCGATCATCGCGTGGTCACCGGCGGCGAGGCGGCGCGGTTCTTCAAAGCGTTGGTCGAGGCGCTGGAGCAACCCTAGATTCAGGTTTCCCGCAGGCATGAAAAAGGCCCTGAGCCATTTGACTCAGAGCCTATTCAATTCGGGCATTGCTTAGTTTGGTGTCTTGGCGGCTTTGGCTGGCTTGGTCGGCTCAGCGTCCGTCACTTCAACAGGTGCAGCAACAGGTGCAGCTGCTTCAACAGGTTCAATGGCTTCGGCGGGTGCATTCAGCAGTTCGGACAGTGCGTCCGGCTGGCTCTTGAATGCCTTGGCGAATACGTCACGGTTCTTCGCCATGTAAATCCCGGCTTCTTCCACTTGCTGTTCGGTCAGGGACGGAACGGCTTTTTGCAACACTTCAGCCAGCAATTCGGCCAGTTCGAGCATTTTGTCATGACGGTCAGCTTCGGCTTTATCCATGAACAAGCGCTCCAGATCTCGGCTGCTGCGGTATACCACTTCGACGGCCATTCACCACCTCACATGCCTTCACATTAGTTGTCTGTTTTGACCACTGTATTTATATACAGCTAAAAGGATAAGCGAATCCCTGCGCTTTGGGTAGTGGCTTTTTAATGTAGACCGAATTCAGGGTTTGTCAGGTGGACCGCGTTACTCCCATTCGCGGGCAAGCCTTGCTCAGGTTTTGTGTCGGACCATCCCTGTAGGAGCGAGGCTTGCCCGCGAAGGCGTCCGTCTAGACACCGCCAACGTGTCTCATGTCACGCAGCCATCATCTCACCCAACAGCATCTGGCCTTTTTTCTGCATGCAGAACAACCGTCACGTCAAACCCGCATCATCCGCTCGAACCGAGCTAAGGAACAATCAAAGTGAAAATCAACTGGGCCGAGAACCTGCGGCAAAACGTGCACCAACTGGCCGAGTCCCTGGGCAACCTGTTCGTCGAGACCTTCCACTACCTGGCGCTGTTCGCCATCGGTGCAGTAACCGCTTGGGCGGCGGTGATGGAATTTCTCGGAATGCTCGAACAGGGGCACATCAAGATCGATGACATCTTGCTGCTGTTTATCTACCTGGAACTGGGGGCGATGGTCGGGATTTACTTCAAGACCAACCACATGCCGGTGCGCTTCTTGATCTACGTGGCGATCACCGCGCTGACGCGGCTGCTGATCTCCAACGTCTCGCACCACAATCCGCCGGACCTGGGGATCATCTACCTGTGCGGCGGAATTCTGCTGCTGGCGTTTGCGATTCTGGTGGTGCGTTATGCCTCGTCGCAGTTTCCTTCGGTGAAGATCGAACACCCGCAGCGCAAGATCGGTGCGGGTTCCGGTGAGCATCCCGAAGTGGAGAAGGGCGAGATTTAAAGCCCCATTGAAGGTCGGGGTCGGGATTTGACCAAGGGCGGCGGCGGGTTGCGATTATCGCCGTCGGTCATGGCTTCGAGGATGGCCACGGCGCTGTGGCCCTGTTCGATGGCGATGCCGAATTGAATGCTTTGCACCAGGCGTTTGAGGCGCTTGGGATCATTGCGTTGTTGGGCGCTGATCATCCGTTTGGCCACCACCCGGCCACTTTTGGAGAGGGTCAGCATGATGCTGCCGTCCAGCCCCTGAATGCTCAGGTTGACTTGATAATCCGGTGCAAAGGCATCGGTAATGAGTTGAAAGGGGTTGTCCATGATGCGTCACCGCCTGATTGAACGTGCAGTTGTTGACCGGCCATGATCGGGATTAGTTCGCAACACCAGACCATCGGCCATTCCCTAGCCATATCGCCATCATCGCTTTTGTAGGAGCTGCCGCAGGCTGCGATCTTTTGATCAAAAGATCGCAGCCTGCGGCAGCTCCTACAGGGGCAAAGCAAGGGGCATGCCGGGAGAACGATGGGGTAATGAACACGGCAAAAAAATGGCGGGCACCCTGGCCCGCCTTCTTTTTGCCTGCCCGTTTCAGGGCATGAACGAGTAGATGATCGCAGACAGTGCAATCGAACCGATCAATACCACGAACACGTTCGAAGCCTGATTCGAGTACTGGCGCAAGGCCGGCACGCGGCGGATGGCGTACATCGGCATCAGGAACAACAGGCACGCGATGATTGGCCCGCCGAGGGTTTCGATCATGCCCAGGATGCTCGGATTGAAGGTTGCCACGGCCCAGCAGCTGAGGATCATGAACAGCGCAGTGAGGCGGTTCAGCCAACTGGCGGACATGACGCGGCCACGGCCACGCAGGCTTTTCACGATCAGGCCCTGAAAGCCTTCGCTGGCGCCGATGTAATGGCCGAGGAAGGATTTGGTGATTGCCACCAGCGCAATCAACGGCGCGGCGTAAGCGATGACCGGTGTCTGGAAGTGGTTGGCCAGGTACGACAGGATCGAAATGTTCTGCGCCTTCGCAGCGGCTAAATCAGCCGGGGACAACGCCAGCACGCAGCTGAAGCAGAAGAACATCACCGTGACGACCATCATGGCGTGAGCGATTGCGAGAATGCCGCTGCTTTTGCGTTCGGCTTGCTCGCCGTAACGCTGTTTCTGATCGACGGCGAAAGCGGAGATGATCGGCGAATGGTTGAACGAGAACACCATCACCGGAATCGCCAGCCACAAGGTCTTGAAGAACAGCGGCAGTGGCATGCCTTCACTGGCAGTGGCGAAGAATGCGCCGTTCCAGTTCGGGATCAGGCTGACACCGAGCAGCAGCAACGCCGCAACGAACGGATAAACCAGCACGCTCATGCATTTGACGATGACGTTCTGACCGCAACGGACGATGGCCATCAAGCCGAGAATCAGCCCCAGCGACAGAATCGCCCGAGGAGGCGGGGTCATGTGCAACTGGTGCTCCATGAGGCTGCTCAGGGTGTTGGTCAGCGCCACGCTGTACACCAGCAAAATCGGGAAGATCGCGAAGAAATACAGCAGCGTGATCAGCTTGCCGGCACCGACGCCGAAGTGTTCTTCCACCACTTCGGTAATGTCCCCGGAACGGCCGGACAACACGAAGCGCGTCAGGCCGCGGTGGGCGAAGAAGGTCATCGGAAACGCCAGAATCGCCAGGAGCAGCAATGGCCAAAAACCACCGACACCGGCGTTGATCGGCAGGAACAACGTGCCAGCACCAATCGCCGTGCCATAGAGGCCAAGCATCCAGGTGGTGTCGTGTTTGCTCCAGCCTTTGTGGGTTGTTTCGCTATTGCGGGTCAGATCTACAGCAGGATTATCGGCAGCAGGTGTACGTACATCGGTCATCGTTTTTGCCTCGTTATTATTCTTGCTCGGGCTCACGTAATACGGACGGTCAGGGAGTGCTCCTCAGCACTCCACCCAACTGACAGCCAGGCCGCCCCGTGAAGTTTCTTTGTATTTGTCGTGCATGTCGGCGCCGGTATCGCGCATGGTGCGGATTACCCGGTCCAGGGAAATGAAGTGTTTGCCGTCGCCGCGCAGGGCCATTTGCGTGGCGTTGATCGCCTTCACGGCAGCAATTGCGTTGCGCTCGATGCACGGCACCTGCACCAGACCTCCGACCGGGTCGCAGGTCAGGCCGAGGTTGTGTTCCAGGCCGATTTCGGCGGCGTTTTCCAGTTGCTCGGGAGTCGCTCCGAGGATGTCGGCCAGGCCGGCGGCGGCCATGGCACAGGCGGAACCGACTTCCCCCTGGCAGCCGACTTCGGCGCCAGAGATCGAGGCGTTTTTCTTGCAGAGAATGCCTACGGCCGCGGCGCCCAAAAAGAACGCCACGACGTCATCGTCCGACGCGTCCGGGTTGAATTTCATGTAGTAGTGCAACACGGCGGGAATGATCCCCGCCGCCCCGTTTGTAGGCGCGGTAACCATGCGTCCGCCAGCCGCGTTTTCTTCGTTCACGGCGAGGGCGAACAGGTTGACCCACTCCATGGCTGACAGGGTGGAGCTGATGACATTCGGTTTGCCGATTTCCAACAGACTGCGGTGTAATTTCGCGGCGCGGCGCGGAACATTCAGACCGCCGGGCAAGATGCCTTCGTGACGCAAGCCTTGCTCGACGCACTCGCGCATCACCGACCAGATATGCAGCAACCCCTGGCGGATCTCGGCGTCACTGCGCCAGGCCCGTTCGTTGGCCATCATCAGCTCGGAAACCCGCAAACCGTGCTGGCTGCAGAGCTTGAGCAATTCGGCGGCGCTGGAGAAATCGTAGGGCAGCACCACATCGCTGGCCGGCGCAATGCCCGACTCGGCTTCGGCTGCTTCGATAATGAAACCACCGCCCACCGAGTAGTACGTCTGCTCGAACAGCTCGCCGGTTTCGCCGAAGGCTGTCAGAGACATGGCGTTAGGGTGGTAGGGCAGGCTCTCGTCGAGCAGCAGGAGGTCGCGCTGCCAGTTGAAGGCAATGGTCGATTTGCCGGCCAGACTCAGTTCGCCGGTTTCACGCAAGGTTTGGATTCGGCTGTCGATTGAATTCGGTTCAATGCTGTCTGGCCATTCGCCCATCAAGCCCATGACGCAGGCACGGTCGGTCGCGTGGCCGACGCCGGTGGCGGAAAGTGAACCATAGAGGCGGATTTCGACGCGCCGTACGTCGGCCAGTAAATCGTGGTCAATCAATGCTTGGGCGAAGGTTGCGGCGGCGCGCATCGGGCCTACGGTGTGGGAGCTAGACGGACCGATGCCGACTTTGAAGAGATCGAAAACACTGATAGCCATGCTAAAGCCTATACAAGCAATGGAAGAGAAATCGCTGCCATTTTTGTAGGACAAGCGCAATGTCGGCGATACTGCCAACCTCGGTCTTACAAGACCAACGAAACTTCCTAAGACAGCCTTTAGCAGGACTAAACAATGAGTCGCCAATTGCACGCCCAGACCTACGTCTGGCTGCACGTGTTTTCGTGTGCCGCGCGGCACTTGTCCTTCACCCGTTGCGCCGAAGAACTGCACATCACGCCGGGTGCGGTCAGTCAGCAAATTCGCCAACTCGAAGAGCGGCTAGGTTTTCGCCTGTTTCATCGCCGCGCCCGCGGTGTGGAATTGAGCGCCGAAGGCCAGCGATTGGCTATGACTGTCAACGAAGCCTACGGCAGCATCGATGCGGAATTGCGACGACTGGATGCGGGAATGATCAGCGGGATTTTGCGGTTGCGCTCGATCCCCTCGTTCCTGAGCAAATGGCTGACCCCGCGCCTGCCGCGTTTGCAACAGCGCTTTCCGGATATTCAGCTGCGGCTGGTGGCAGAGGACAGCAGTGTTCCGTTGCACGAAGGCGACTTCGATCTGGCGATTGACCTGAACGACGGCAGTTATCCCGGATTGTTATCCACAGCCTTGTTGGATGAGCAGATCTTTCCGGTGTGTGCCCCGAGCCTGTTGCGTGGAAGGCCGCCACTGCACGGGCCGGCGGGCCTGGTGCATTTTCCGTTGCTGCACGACATCACCGCCTGGCGTGGCAGCTACGAATACGCAGAGTGGGAGTTCTACCTCAACGCCATCGGCTTCGAGGGCGCGGATGTGCGGCGCGGGCATACCTTTAATCGTAATCACCTGACCATCGAAGCGGCCATTGCCGGTATGGGCGTGGCAATTGCGCGGCGAACGCTGCTCAACGATGAACTGGAGCGCGGGACGTTGATCGTGCCGTTTGGCCTGGCGGTGCCCAATCACAAGCGTTACGTGCTGCTCTATGCGCCGGGCGCGCTGAGCCATCCGGGCGTACGCGCGGTGCATGACTGGCTGGTGGAAGAGGCGGGGATATTTCGTAGTCTGCACCCGCTGGCGGAGCGGCAGATGTGAGCAATTATGACTGGAGAGCGATGCGACCCAACTCCCGACATTAACAGCGCTTTTACCCGTTGTCCGGCTTTTTTTGCGAATGAATATTTATCTTTTTTTAGGGGTTGAAATGTTCTGCGCGCACACCGATTGTGTAACCAAGAGGTCACGGTGATGAAGCCCAAGGGCCAGCCGAAGGGCCTCTCGCGAGCTAGCTGAAATAAGGGATGAACTATGCAAATCCAAGTCAATAGCGATAACCATATTCAAAGCAGCATCCGACTGGAGGAGTGGGTACGTACTACCATTGAGAGCACGCTCGAACGTTATGAAGAGGACCTGACCCGCGTCGAGGTCCACCTGCGGGACGAGAACGGCGACAAGCCCGGTCCCCACGATATGCGCTGCCAACTGGAAGCGCGGCCAAAAGGCCACCAACCGATTTCTGTCACCCATAAAGCCGCTAACCTGGAACTGGCGATCGACGGTGCGGCCGAAAAACTCGAACATGCGCTTGAACATCTGTTCGGCAAACTGCGAGGTAAACCACGTGCCGCTGTGGTGCCGTTCGAAAGGCCTACCGCCGATGCGCTGCTGGAAGACGAGTTTCTCGAGAACGAACAGGCTGCACAAAACGGCTGAGGCCTGATTCACTTTTTACCTTCCCACTTTCTCTCCACCTAAAAAACGGGCCTGCTTATGCAGGCCCGTTCTTGTTTCTGGATTTAGAGATTTCTGTAGCAAGGGAGCTTGCTGTGGTGAGGGGGCAAGCCCCCTCGCCACAAGGGTGTGCGCTAGCCGCCATTGAATCAAAACGCGACCGACGTCTGCACATACACCGTCCGCGGTTCCCCCACGTACTTGCCTTTATTGTTGTCATCGAACGAGCGGGTGAAGTACTGGTGGTTGAAGATGTTCTTCACCCCCACGGCCACATTCAGGTCCGACAACTTCGGCCCAAAGTCATACGCCGCGCGGCTGCTGAATAACATGTATCCCGGAATCTTGCCGGTGCTGCCATCGGCGCTTTCGGCCGAGGTGTTGGCGTTGTCAGCGAACTGGTCACTCTGGTAGCTGCTGTCCAGGTTCAGTTTCCACGCCCCTTCGGTATAACCGACGCCGACCGTGCCTTTATGTTTCGAGGAGAACGGCACACGATTGCCCTTGTTCGCCCCGTCTTCGCGGATGGTCGCGTCCACATAGGCGTAAGTCGCGTACACATCGAAACCGGCCAGCGCCGGGCTCAAGTCGTCGAGGGCGTAGTTGATGCTGGTTTCGATGCCTTGGTGGCGTGTTTCGCCTCGAGCGATCACCGAGTCGTTGGTTTGATTGCTTTCATATTGGTTGTCGAAGTTGATCAGGAACGCACCAATCTCTGCCCGCAACGCGCCGTTGTCGTAACGGGTGCCCAGCTCCCAGGTGCGCGCCTTCTCCGGTTTGACTTCGCCGCTGGTCACCCGGTTAGGCATCTGGCTGTACTGCACGCTGCCGAATGAACCTTCGGTGTTGGCGTAGAGGTTCCAGCTATCGGACAGGTGATAGAGCACGTTCAACGCCGGCAGGGCAGTGTTGTAGTCGCCCTTGTATTTCACGTTGGTCAGGTTGTTGGTCTGCTGCGACTCGATCATTTCGTAGCGAATGCCTGGTTTGATCGTCCACTTGCCGATGTCGATCCGGTCGTCGACGAAGAAGGCGTTGGCCTCGGTGCCGCCCCGAGTATCGCGGTCGTTGCGACTGTTAGTGGTCGGGTATTCGTTGCTGGCGATCGGCGTGCGGTAGCGCAATTCGTGCCCGGCTTCGTTGATGTAGCGATAGCCGACGCCAACTTCATGGCTGGTCGGGCCGAGATCGAAGCCTTGGGCGAAGCGGGTTTCCAGACCGCGGACCCAATACTCGCGTGGCGACAGCGAGAGGAACGTGCCTTGGTCCAGATAACCGCTGCGCAGGGTCTTGGTGAAGAAGGTATTGGCGGTGAACTCGCGGCGATCTTCCTGATAGCGATAGCCGAAGTTGAACATCGTGCGGCGGCCCCAGAACTGGTCTTTCGGCCGCGTCGATTGATACGGATCGGCGTCGTAATCGGCAACGTTCAGCCCGCCGGGCATGTCCGCCTTTCCTTCGTAGTACTGGGCCATGGCGTTGAAGCTGTTGGCGTCATCGAGCTGGTATTTACCCTTGAGGATCAGGTCGTCGATTTCGGTGTCGCTGTGTTCTCGCCAGTCGCCACCACGGGTGCCCGAGTACAGAATCGCGCCGCCCAAGCCGTTATCGGCCATGCCGCCGGCCAGCAAGTTGCCGGTGGTTTTGAAGCCGTCATGGCTGGACGATGGACTGGTTTCGGTCTGGAAGCCGCCCTTGACCGTCGGTTCATCGGGAATGGCGCGAGTCACGAAGTTGACCACACCGCCGACGTTCTGCGGCCCGTAGCGCACTGCACCGCCGCCGCGCACCACGTCGACCGCGTCCATGTTGCCCATGCTGATCGGCGCGAACGAAAGCTGCGGCTGACCATAAGGCGCGAAGGGCACCGGAATACCATCCATCAATACCGTGGAGCGTGAAGCCAGCCGTGGGTTGAGCCCGCGAATGCCGAAGTTCAGTGCCATGTCATGGCTGCCGGTGCCGTTGTTGTCTGGCGCGTTGACCCCCGGGATGCGGTTGAGCACGTCCCTGGCCTGAGTCGCGCCCTGGCGTTCGAATTCTTCGCGACGGATCACATCGCGAGCGCCGGGATGTTCGAAGACGTTGGTTTGCGCTGCATCGCCGAGCCAGTCGCCGACCACTTTAGAGGTGTCCAGCTCCAGCGCCGCATCACCCGCCGGTTGCAGGCTGAAGGCATTGTTGCCCTCGGCGCGGGCTTGTAGGCCAGTGCCTTCGAGCAACGTGTTCAAGCCTTGCGACGGGGTGTAGTTGCCTTCCAGGCCGCGACTTTGCACACCGCTGGTGACGTGTGAGCCAAAGGAGATCAGCACGCCGGCTTCACGGCCAAACTGGTTGAGGGCGTTCTCCAGTGAGGACGGTGCGATGTGGTACGGCTTGGCATCAGCGGCATGCACCAATGGCAGAACGCCGAAGCTCAGGCTGGCGCCCAGCAAGAGTTGGCGCAAGGTGCGGGCCAGCGGTGTGACGCGAATGGGTTGCATGGAGGGCGATCCTGAGAAGGTTGAACCAAGGGGGCTTTCCTTCTCTGTCACGCCAGATCTGAAAAACGGCTCATATATTTTTTAAGATCAAAAGATCGCAGCCTTCGGCAGCTCCTACAGGTGAACGCCGATCCCTGTAGGAGCTGCCGAAGGCTGCGATCTTTTGATCCGGCTTTTAGACCTTCGCCTCAACCGTCACCCAATACCGCGTAAACCGCCTCACCTTCACCGGCAAACTGATTTCCAGCAGATCAAGAATCCGCTCGCTGTTGTCCAGTGGATAAGTCCCGGAGATCAGCAGATCGGCAATGTTCGTATCGCAATTGAGCTGCCCCCGCCGATAGCGACCGAGTTCATCAAGGAAATCCCCCAGACGCATGTGCGCAGCCACCAGCATGCCGTCGGCCCAGGCGCCGCTGTTGGCGTCCAGTGGCAGGGGAGCGCCGATACCGCGTGCGCCGAAGCTCAACTGCCGGGCGGTTTGCAGCATCCGTGGCGACCCGCCATCGGGCGTCAACTCGACGCTGCCTTCGAACACCGCCACGTGAGTGTGATCGGAAAACTGCCGCACATTCAGCCGCCCACCTTGCGTTTTCAACAGGCCTTGTGCGGTCTGTACTTGAAACGCCTGGGCGGCGGTCAGCAGCATTTCGCCTTCGAGCAAGCGGATCAGCCGCTGCTGACCTTCGACTCGCACATCGACAGAACTGGCGGTGTTGAGCTGCACTTGGCTGCCATCGCCGAGCGGCACTTTGCGACGCTGACCGATCGGGCTGCGGAAGTCGGCCAGCAACGGCGTCAGCGGATTGTGCTCGCGCATGCCCCAAGTGACCGCCGAACCCGCGCCGAGAATCAGCAACAGCTTCAACACCTGACGACGGCCGGCGGATTTCGGTGCGTTGAGGGCGGCGTGGGCCAGCGGTGAAGACACACCGCGCAAACGTTGATTGACCCGTTGAATGTGTTCCCAAGCCCGCCGATGTTCACCGTGAGCATCGAGCCATTGCTGCCAGGCGATTTGCTGACGCGGGTTCAACGGCCCTTGCTGGACTTCCATCCACCAGTGCACGGCCTGCTCGGCGACTTGAGAGGAAAAATCCGCAGGGCTGTTCATAGTGCGAAGTAGCAGCGCATCGCCGCTTTGTTCAGGTGCCGTTTGACCGTGGCAATGGAAATGCCGAGTTCGGTGGCGATCTGTGGATAAGTCAAACCATCGAGCTGAGCCAGCAAAAAGGCGCGTTTGACCAGACGTGGCAAACCGTCGAGCAACTGGTCGAGTTCCATCAGCGTTTGCAGGATGATCGCCCGATCTTCCTCCGACGGCGCGACGATTTCCGGCATCTGCGCCAGCGCATCGAGGTAGGCGCGCTCCAGATCCTGACGGCGATAATGATTGAACAGCACGCGCTTGGCGATGGTGGTGAGGAACGCCCGTGGCTCGATGATCTGGGGCGTTTCCCGTGCCGTCAGCACTCGCATGAACGTGTCCTGGGCCAGATCCGCGGCGCTGTCAGGGCAGCCGAGTTTGCGCCGCAGCCAACCGGTGAGCCAGTTGTGATGGGCGTGATAAAGGACTTCGACGGTAGTGGCTGACGACAACGGAACCGCTCCGGACGTATTTCGATACGTTAGAGAACAAGAATTGTTCGCATTGTAGGGGCAGGGCCTGGATCCGGCAATCGGCTCTTGGTCGGTTTCTCTGATCCGATGATCCGGAGACCGCGTCATCGTTCTTCGCGAGCAAGCCCGCTCCCACATTCAACCGCATTCCCCTGAGAGAACGCGGTCACCTGTGGGAGCGGGCTTGCTCGCGAAGGCGGCCGCACAGGCACCGAAAATCCACTGACTTGCAGCGCTACCGCAAAAACGCCTGCCGATATTCCCCGGGCGTGCCACCCAACGCCTGGCGAAACCGGTTGGTGAAATGGCTCGCACTGGCAAACCCACAGGCCAATGCAATATCCCCCAACGGCTGCGACGTTCCGCGCAACAATTCCCGCGCCCGGCTCAGTCGCCGCGCCAACACATACTGATGTGGTGGCAAACCGAAGCTCACACGAAACATCCGCGCAAAGTGATATTCGGACAGCGCACACAACCCCGCCAATTGCCCGAGGCTGATCGCTTCGGCCATTTGATGGTCGATGAACTCCAACAACTGGCGCCGTTGATGCGCCGCCAATCCACCCTTGAGGCGTAAGCCCTGGCGCACACCGACCTGGCTGAGCAGGGCGTGGCTGAGCATTTCGTGGGCCAGGCTGCTGGTGAGCAGGCGTTCGCCGGGTTCATCCCAGTTGAGGGCGATCAACTGCCGAAAGCGCCGGGCTTGCTGCGGGTCTTCGAGGAACGTGTGCTCGCGCAACTGCAATTCCCGCGGTTCACGATCCAGCAGCGTGACGCAGCCAAGGGCAAATTGTTCGGGGCTGAAATACAGGTGGGCCAGGCGAATATCGCCATTGATCACCCAGCCTGACTGATGGTCTGCCGGCAGAATGCACAGCTTGTCCGGGCCGCCCTTGTTACCTGGCTGGTCGCGGCGAAAGGTGCCGGTGCCGCCGGCGATGTAGCAGGACAAGGTGTGATGACTCGGTGCTTCGTAGTCCTGGGCGTCATGGTGGTTATTCCACAAAGCTGCAGCCATGCCGTCACCGAGCTCGGCGCTGTGCTCCAGGCGAGCATTGGGCGAGCGGTTAAGCGCTTGAAAGACTTGCAGGGTTTCCAGTGCGGCCATGATCGGTTCTCTCCAACGCTTTGCATCCTACTCCGTAGACGTTGACCTGCCAGCCCGCTGGCCGACAAAAGCGCAAGTTTATGCAAGTGCAAAAAGGTTTCGCGCCGGACACTGAAGGCCTATTCAGGAGTCTTCACCATGAACCTTTCGTTGTATTTATTGACCGTGCTGATCTGGGGCACCACCTGGATTGCCTTGAAATGGCAACTGGGCGTGGTAGCGATTCCGGTGTCGATCGTTTATCGCTTCGGCCTCGCTGCGCTGGTGCTGTTCGTGATGTTGCTGCTCAGCCGGCGCCTGCAAGTGATGAACCGTCGCGGGCATCTGATTTGTCTGGCGCAGGGCCTGTGCCTGTTCTGCATCAATTTCATGTGTTTTCTCACCGCTAGCCAATGGATCCCCAGCGGTCTGGTTGCCGTGATGTTTTCCACCGCCACCTTGTGGAACGCCTTCAATGCGCGGGTGTTTTTCGGTCAGAAAATCGCTCGCAATGTACTGATGGGCGGTGCACTGGGTTTGCTCGGACTTGGTCTGCTGTTCTGGCCGGAGATGGCCGGTCATACCGCCAGCCCGGAAACCTTGCTCGGGTTGGGTCTGGCATTGCTCGGCACCTTGTGTTTCTCGGCGGGCAATATGCTGTCGAGTCTGCAACAGAAGGCGGGCCTGAAACCCCTGACCACCAATGCCTGGGGCATGGCTTACGGCGCGGCGATGTTGACGGTGTGGTGTCTGGTCAAAGGCATCCCGTTCGACATGGAATGGAATGCCCGCTACATCGGGTCGTTGCTGTACCTGGTGATTCCCGGCTCGGTGATCGGCTTCACCGCCTACCTGACGCTGGTCGGGCGCATGGGGCCGGAGCGGGCGGCGTATTGCACCGTACTCTTTCCAGTGGTGGCGCTGAATGTGTCGGCGTTTGTCGAAGGCTATCAATGGACGGCACCGGCACTGGTGGGGCTGGTGTTGGTAATGCTGGGGAATGTGCTGGTATTCCGTAAACCCAAGGCGTCGATGGTGCAGGGAAACGGAAAATTGGCGTGAGGTTCCCTGTTGATCGTGCTGAACAGCTCAGCGCTCGATCCTGATGGCCACATAAATCAGTAACGGCAATATAAAATCGACAATGTGTCGGGCCCAGTCCTTGGCATTCCAGGTTTGTGACTCATCCATGTTGAACCATTCGACGCCGATGACTTGGAGGCCGACGTAATAGACAAATATGGCAACCAGTAGCCCGATAATCGCAAACTTTTTTGCTTCGTGAAAATCCTCGGAAGAAGCATCGATGTTTCGGTAAAGATGGAATGTTCCAAGTAGGCAGAAAGCGGTAGAAATAACTTCCAGGGTAATAATGATCCAGTAGATTCGGTGATGGAGCATGGGCGAGGTAATTGCCCGGTAACTCAGATTTGAATTTTCTCGAGTGGTGTCCATGCTTAGGATGTGGCCGACATACTCATAATTGGTCGCGTAGTCGGTAAAGTTGCTATACATCACCATCAGACCAAAGAAACTGATATAGGCCATCAATATGATTTTGCTGTATCTGATGAGTTGGTCGGTTGTCGACGGGTTCAAGGTTTTTGCTCTCCATAGCTAAGTCCCGTAAGGGGCGGGTAAGTAATGGAGAGTCTATCGTGCGTGTCTGCTTTACGACGTTGGACTGAATTGCAAAGTATGTAGTGAGCGGGCAGGCGTTTAAAAACGCCTGCCCATTTTCAGTTAGCCTTTCCACACTTGCGGGTTCACCAGATCCTGCGGCCGCTCACCCAACAAGGCGCTGCGCAAGTTGGCCAGTGCGCGGTTGGCCATGGCTTCGCGGGTTTCGTGAGTCGCGGAGCCGATGTGCGGCAATGTCACCGCGTTTTTCAGTTGGAACAATGGCGATTCGGCCAGCGGTTCTTTCTCGTAAACGTCCAGCCCAGCGCCGCGAATCCGGTTGTTTTGCAGCGCTTCGATCAGCGCCGGTTCGTCCACTACGGGGCCGCGGGCGATGTTCACCAGAATGGCGCTCGGTTTCATCAACGCCAGTTCACGGTGGCTGATCAGGTGTTTGGTTTTTTCGCTGAGCGGCACCACCAGGCAGACGAAATCGGCTTCGTCCAGCAGCTGGTCGAGGCTGCGGAACTGCGCACCGAGCTCCTGTTCCAGTTCGGTCTTGCGGCTGTTGCCGCTGTAGATAATCGGCATGTTGAAGCCCAGCCGCCCGCGACGGGCGATGGCCGCGCCGATGTTGCCCATGCCGACAATCCCTAAGGTTTTGCCATGCACATCGCTGCCAAATAACGGCGCGCCGACGGTGGCTTGCCATTGACCGGCCTTGGTCCAGGCGTCCAGCTCGGCAACACGGCGGGCGCTGCTCATGAGCAAGGCAAAGGCCAGGTCTGCTGTACTTTCGGTGAGGACGTCGGGGGTGTTGGTGAGCATGATCCCGCGTTCGTTGAAGTAGGCGAGGTCGTAGTTGTCGTAGCCGACCGAGACGCTGGAGACCACTTCAAGTTTTTCGGCATTTTCCAGTTGCGCGCGACCGAGTTTGCGACCGACGCCGATCAGGCCGTGGGCGTGGGGCAGGGCTTCATTGAATTGGGCGTTGATGTCGCCGTTTTTCGGGTTCGGCACGATCACGTCGAAGTCTTGTTGCAGACGTTCGATCATCGGTGGAGTGATACGGCTGAAGGCGAGGACGGTTTTTTTCATTGGAGGCGGCTCGTCGGGCTTGGAGAATGCCAAGCACGCTAACATTCTTCCCGGACATTTTGCGAGTCTCGGACCGCCGGGTGTACGCCATTCAAAACTGTAGGAGCTGAGCTTGCTCGCGAAAGCGGTGTGTCAGGTGACATAGATGTTGAATGTTAGAAAGTCTTCGCGGGCAAGCCTCGCTCCTACAAGGGATCAGCTGTGTGGCGGTACGTCGAGGTTATCCAGCACCCGATTCACCGCCAGTTCGCCCAGCATGATGACCTGCTGGATACCCAGCATGGTGTTGCGATGAGTGCCTTCGAGAAACCCGGCGAAGTCACTGGCCATGACGCTGGCCGAGGCGAGGGATTCGCAGGCGTAGACCAATAAGGTTTCGGTGGTGGCGTCGGGGGCAACCTGGAACAAGTGGCTGGGTATGTGAGGGGGATTTGGCGTCGGCTTGAACATAAGTGCATTACTCCATGCTGGGATTAATGGAGCTGCCACTTTTGTTTTCCAGACAAAGGGTGGCAGCCGTGCGCGGACTGGAAAAACCGGTCAATCCCACCAAAACCCGGCAGACCCGAAGGTCTCCCGCGCACAGCCGCCATAACATTGCGAGCAAAAAAGCGCCGCAGTATGCCATGTGCTGAGGTAAAGAATTGATCCAGGTTTTCCAGACCTGATCGCTGATTCGTCAGCGACCCCCAAAGCCTACCCATCTCCCGTCCCACACACCAACCGTCAAAACACGTGGGAAGCATCCCCGAACATTGGCGATTTGTAGGACCGTCTGTAGCTCAATTCGCCACCCGAACCCCACCCAAACTCCCACTCAATTCATACGCCGCCAATTCCGCCTGATGCGCCGCCAATATCTCTGGCAACGACCCGCGCAAGTACTCGACCCACGTCTTTATCTTCGCGTCCAGATATTGCCGCGACGGATAGATCGCATACAGATTCAGTTCCTGCGAACGGTAGTTCGGCATCACCCGCACCAGCGTGCCGTTACGCAGCCCTTCAATCGCCGCATACACCGGCAATACCCCAACCCCCATGCCGCTGGTGATTGCAGTCTTCATCGCATCAGCGGAGTTCACCAAAAACGGCGAGCTGTTGATGGTGACCATTTCCTGGCCTTCAGGGCCGTCGAAGGTCCATTTTTCCAGCGGGATGACCGGGCTCACCAGGCGCAGGCAGGCGTGGTTGAGCAGATCGCTGGGTTTGTGCGCGCAACCGTTGGCTTTTACATAGGCGGGCGATGCGCAAACAATGCTGTAGGTAATGCCCAAACGCTGGGAGACGAAGCCCGAGTCGGGCAGTTCGCTGGCGAGCACGATGGACACGTCGTAGCCCTCATCGAGCAGATCCGGCACGCGGTTGGCCATGGTCAGGTCGAAGGTCACGTCCGGGTGGGTTTTGCGGTAGCGGGCGATGGCGTCGATCACGAAGTGCTGACCGATGCCGGTCATGGTGTGCACCTTGAGTTGCCCGGCCGGGCGCGCGTGGGCGTCGCTGGCCTCGGCTTCGGCTTCTTCGACGTAGGCCAGGATCTGCTCGCAGCGCAAAAGATAACGCTTGCCGGCCTCGGTCAGGGCGATGCGGCGGGTGGTGCGGTTGAGCAGACGGGTTTGCAGGTGGGCTTCCAGGTTGGAGACCGCGCGCGAAACGTTGGCCGTGGTGGTGTCGAGTTGCACGGCGGCGGCGGTGAAGCTGCCGGCCTCGGCCACGTAACTGAAGGCGCGCATGTTTTGCAAAGTGTCCATGGGGTGGCTCTCTTGGCGAATGGGCAAATTGTGACACGAAGTTACTGATTCTTTACAGGCGACTAAAGACGCGACCAAGGGATTATCGCGTTAACGGTAATAAAGATTCACAGGAATCCCGGCTTATCGCCAACAAGGCCAACCCCTAGAATTGCGTCGGTCTCATGTAGGAGCGAGGCTTGCCCGCGAAGGCGTCCTCACAGGCACCATGGCTGTCGCTTGATAAGACGCCTTCGCGGGCAAGCCTCGCTCCTACAGGATCTCCCCCTATTTCAGGAAATCGCAGCAGTGCCGCGTCGCATCAACAGAGCGCTCAAGACGCTCGGTATTTTGGCTTTAACCCTGGCAATTAGTGGCTGCATCGGAACCGCAGGTATTGCTCCACAAGGCAAGGTACTGGAGGCCAATTCATTGGCCACCGACGACGCCATTCAGAGCGCCGCGCAGGATGCTCATTGGCCCACCGCTCAATGGTGGCAAGCCTACGGCGACCCGCAACTGAACCGCTGGATCGACCTCGCCCTGCAAGGCAGCCCGAGCATGGCCATGGCCGCGGCGCGAGTGCGTCAGGCGCGGTCCATGGCTGGCATTGCCGAGTCCGCCGAGTCGTTGCAGATCAATGGCCAATCCACCCTCAAGCGCCACAACTGGCCCATCGATCAGTTCTACGGCCCCGGCGAGTTGGCCAACAGCACCACCTGGGACAACAACGCCGCGCTGGGCTTCAGCTATGCCCTCGACCTTTGGGGGCGCGAAAGCAACGCCACCGAACGTGCCGTGGACATGGCCCACATGAGTGTCGCCGAAGCGCGGCAGGCCCAGCTCGAATTGCAGAACAACATCGTGCGCGCCTACATCGAGCTCTCATTGCATTACGCGCAACGGGACATCGTCGCGGCAACGTTGAAGCAGCAACAGCAAATTCTCGACCTGGCACAGAAACGTCTGGACGGCGGCATCGGCACGCATTTCGACGTCAGCCAGGCCGAAACACCGCTGCCGGAAACCCATCGTCAGCTCGATGCGCTGGACGAAGAAATTGCCCTCAGCCATAACCAACTCGCCGCTCTGGCCGGTAAGGGGCCGGGGGAGGGCGCGCAATTGCAACGGCCAACGTTGTCGTTGGGCGCGGCATTGAAACTGCCGTCGTCGCTGCCGGCGCAATTGCTCGGTCAACGCCCGGACGTGGTCGCCAGTCGCTGGCAAGTGGCGGCGCAGGCGCGGGGTATCGATGTTGCCCATGCCGGTTTCTATCCCAACGTCGATCTGGTCGGCAGCCTCGGCTACATGGCCACCGGCGGTGGGGCGCTGGAGTTTTTGACCGGCAAGAAGCTCAACTACAGCGTCGGTCCTGCGATCTCGTTGCCGATCCTCGATGGCGGTCGTTTGCGTTCGGAGTTGGGCGAAGCCTCGGCGGGTTATGACATCGCGGTGGCCAGGTACAACCAGACGCTGGTTAATGCGCTGAAGAACATCTCCGACCAGTTGATTCGCCGCGAGTCGATGGACAAGCAACAAGCCTTCGCCGCCGAGTCGGTGACCACGGCGCAGAAGACCTACGACATCGCGATGATCGCGTATCAGCGTGGGCTCGCCGATTACCTCAACGTGCTCAATGCGCAGACCTTGTTGTTCAAGCAGCAACAAGTGCAGCAGCAGGTTCAGGCCGCGCGCTTGAGTGCTCATGCGCAATTTGTGACTGCTTTGGGCGGAGGCCTCGGCGCTGGCAACGACGTCCCGAATGCCGAGAAAACCCAACCCCCGAAAACCCCGATTCTTTTGCGTTGAACACAAAACCTGTGGGAGCGAGCCTGCTCGCGATAGCGGTGTGTCAGTCGACATCAATGTTGAATGCGAAATCGCCATCGTCGGAACGCCGCCCGGAGCAGGCTCGCTCCCACAGGTTCTGCGTCTTAACCGAATCTCAATGAGCAAAATTCCATGACTCCCTTGCCCGCACCTTTGCGCTGGCTGTATTCCCTTGAATGGCGCCGGGGTTTCTACGACTGGGCGCGCAGCGACGGCGTGACCTGGGTCTACATTTTCAAGGTGCTGTTCGCCGCATTCCTGACCCTGTGGCTGGCCATGCGTCTGGAGTTGCCGCAACCACGTACCGCGATGATCACCGTATTCATCGTCATGCAACCGCAAAGCGGCCAAGTGTTTGCCAAGAGCTTCTATCGCTTCCTCGGCACGTTGGCCGGGTCGGCGGTGATGGTCGCGTTGATTGCCTTGTTTGCGCAGAACACCGAACTGTTCCTCGGCTCGCTGGCGATCTGGGTCGGCCTCTGCTCGGCCGGCGCGGCGCGTTATCGCAACTTCCGCGCCTATGGATTTGTACTCGCCGGTTATACGGCGGCGATGGTCGGGCTGCCTGCATTGGCTCACCCCGATGGCGCGTTCATGGCGGCGGTTTGGCGTGTATTGGAAATCTCCTTGGGGATTCTCTGCTCGACACTGGTCAGCGCCGCGATCCTGCCGCAAACCGCCAGTGCCGCGATGCGCAATGCCTTGTATCAGCGCTTCGGCGTATTTGCCTTGTTCGTCACCGATGGCTTGCGCGGTCGCAGCCGGCGCGAGGCGTTTGAAGCGAACAACGTGCGGTTTATCGCCGAGGCGGTGGGCCTGGAAGGGCTGCGCAGCGTCACGGTGTTCGAAGACCCGCACATGCGTCGGCGCAATGGGCGGCTCAGTCGTTTGAACAGCGAATTCATGGGCATTACCACGCGCTTCAATGCGCTGCATCAGTTGCTCGAACGCCTGCGCAGCGGCGGCACCGATCACGTTGTCGCGGCTATCAAACCGGGGTTACAGGATCTGGCCGAAGTGCTCGACGGTTTTAGCGGTCGCGCTTTGACCAGCCCCGACGCTGCACGCCTGGCCACCGCGTTGGCGACCTATAAGGAACACTTGCCGGCGCGCGTTCGTAGTTTGCGGGCGACCTTTCAGGAGAGTGATCCGAGCGACGCCGAGCAGCTGGATTTTCACACCGCCTACGAGCTGCTTTATCGCTTTGTCGACGACCTGCACAGTTATGCACAGACCCACGCGTCGCTGGCCGATCACAGCCACGAACGTGAACGTTGGGACGAGCCCTTCACCCCGCAAACCAACTGGCTGGCCTCGGCGGCATCGGGCATTCGCGCAGCGTTCATACTCGTGGTGCTCGGCAGTTATTGGGTGGCCACGGCGTGGCCGAGCGGGGCGACCATGACCCTGATCGCTGCTGCCACCGTGGGCCTTTCAGCGGCGACACCGAACCCCAAGCGCATGGCATTTCAGATGGCCTGCGGGACGTTGCTCGGGGCACTGATCGGCTTCGTCGAGATGTTTTTCATCTTCCCCTTGATCGATGGGTTTCCGTTGCTCTGCGTGATGCTCGCGCCGGTGATCGTGATCGGGGCGTTTCTGACTTCACGGCCGCAATACGCCGGGGTTGGCCTGGGGTTACTGATCTTCTTCAGCACCGGTTCGGTGCCGGACAACCTCACGGTTTACAACCCTTACGCCTTCATCAACGACTACATCGCCATGATCATGGGCATGCTGGTGTGCGCGGCGGCCGGGGCGATCATTCTGCCGCCCAACAGCCGCTGGTTATGGCGGCGGCTGGAGCAGGATTTGCGCGGGCAAGTGGTGTATGCCATCGGCGGCAAACTCAAAGGGTTGGCGTCGAGTTTCGAAAGTCGCACTCGCGATCTTTTGCATCAGGCCTATGGTCTGGCCGCGGGACAGCCACAGGTGCAACGGGACTTGCTGCGCTGGATGTTCGTGGTGCTGGAAGTCGGCCACGCGATCATCGAGTTGCGCAAGGAACAGGCGATTCTGCCGGTGCACCCGGCGTACGCCGAATCCCAGCCGTGGCGCCAGTCAATCCGGGTGATGGGGCGTTCGCTGGTGCGACTGTTTCTGCAACCCAGCCCGAGCAATCTGGAGCGTGCGCTGGTCGCGGTCGACCACGCGATCAGCCGCGTGCAGGCCACCGATGAGCCCTTCGCGCCGCATTTCGACACCTCTGCCTTGCGCCGGGTGAAAAGCTACCTGCACTTCATCCGCACCTCGCTGCTCGACCCGCAATCGCCGCTCGCGGACTGCATAAATGCCATCGCCACTGCCAAGCCCCAAGGACTTGAACATGCCTCGTGAAATCGCCTTCCACGGCGTGTACATGCCGACCATGACCCTGATGTTTTTCATTGCGGCGGCGCTGGCCTGGGCGCTGGACCGGTTCCTCTCCGGGTTTGATTTGTACCGTTTCTTCTGGCACCCGGCGCTGCTGCGCCTGAGTCTGTTTACCTGTCTGTTCGGCGCCCTGGCGCTGACTGTCTACCGTTGACTCTCTATCTCTGAAGAAGGCCCCGATGAAAAAGCTTTTCAGCCTGCTCGCGACCCTGCTGGTGTTGGCCCTTGCCCTGTGGATCGGCCGGACCCTGTGGGTGCATTACATGAACACACCCTGGACCCGCGACGGCCGGGTGCGCGCCGACATCATCAACGTCGCCGCCGACGTTACCGGTGAAGTGGTGGACGTGCCGGTGCGCGACAACCAGCTAGTGAAGAAGGGCGATTTGCTGATGCGCATCGACCCCGAGCATTACCGCATCGCGGTGAAACAGGCGCAGTCGCTGGTGGCTTCGCGCAAAGCCACGTGGGAGATGCGCAAGGTCAACGCCCATCGCCGCGCCGACCTCGACAACCTGGTGATCTCCAGGGAAAACCGCGACGACGCCACCAACATCGCCGACTCGGCCCTGGCCGATTACCAGCACGCCCAGGCGCAACTGGAAGCGGCCGAACTGAACCTCAAACGCACGGAAGTACGTGCGGCGGTGGACGGCTACGTCACCAACCTCAACGTCCATCGCGGCGACTACGCACGCATCGGCGAAGCGAAAATGGCCGTGGTCGATATGAACTCGTTCTGGGTGTATGGCTTCTTCGAAGAAACCAAACTGCCCCGCGTGCGCGTGGGTGATAAAGCCGATATGCAACTGATGAGCGGCGAAGTGCTCAAGGGCCATGTGGAAAGCATTTCTCGCGGCATCTATGACCGCGACAACCCGGAAAGCCGCGAGCTGATCGCCGACGTGAACCCGACCTTCAACTGGGTGCGCCTGGCGCAGCGGGTGCCGGTGCGGATTCACATTGATGAAGTGCCGGAGGGCGTGCTGTTGGCGGCGGGGATTACGTGTACGGTGGTTGTTAACTAGCCGTTAGACCGAGTCGCGTCCATCGCGAGCAGGCTCGCTCCCACAGGGGATTTGCGTCGTTCGCCGAATCAGCGTTCGAGCTCGGTCAATGTGGGAGCGAGCCTGCTCGCGATGGGCGCAACTCGGTCTCACCCCTTGCAAAACGTCTCATGCAAATGCCGCCAAACCACCTTGCCATCGGCCTGTTTCTCAAACACCACCGAGGATCGCCGATCAGAATGCAGCCCTGTCGCATCAGTCTGCTGCTCGCGGTAACTCACCACTGCGCCACCGTCGTACAGCGCGATACCTCGCAACTCGCTGAGCTCGATCCTGAACCCGAGCTTCTTCCCGCCCGCCAGCAGAAACAATTCATTCAACGCCTCGAAATCCAGCACCCGGCCCAATGGCGAGATCATGGAAAACTGCGGCGAAAAACGCGTCAGCAATTGCTGAAGCTCGGACTCGTCTCGCTCCTCGGCCAACCATTGCTCGATGGCTATGTGGGCCTGGATCACTTCGTCAAAGTATTCGGTGTAGTCGCTCATGTTGTTTCCTGAAAGTCTGCAAAGTCTGTTCTGACGTCATCGCGAGCAAGCTCGCTCCCACAGTGATCGTTGGTGTGAATGCTATCTATGCTACCCAGTAGAACCTTGTGGGAGCGGGCTTGCCCGCGATGGCGTCAACCCGGTCTCAAAGTTGCCCGCGCAACCCGAACCGCTTCATCAACCCCGACTCAAGCAACCCTTTTGGCAGCAACCCCGCCATCAACGGCAACGCCCGGCTACCATTACCCAAACGCACCAGACGCGGCGGTTTATTCTGCTGCACTGCCTTCAATAAACCGGCGGCAAATTCACTGGCCGGCGTCGGCTTGTCCTGAGACGCCTTGGCCCGTGCACGAATGCCTTCACGCAGCGGCCACCAGGGCGACTGCTCGGTGATCAGTTGCTCAGCTTCGTTGCCGGCATTCTTGGCGAAGCTGGACGCGATAGCCCCAGGCTGAACTTCCATGACCCGCACGCCGAATGGCGCCAATTCCATGCGCAACGCATCGCTCAAGGCATGCACCGCAGCTTTCGAGGCGCAGTAAGCACCGGCAAACGGCGTGACCAGAACCCCGGAAACGCTGCCGATGTTCACCACCAGGCCCCTGGCGCGACGCAGCACCGGGAACATCGCGCGAGTGACGCCAACGATCGCAAATACGTTGGTTTCGAATTGCCGTTGCATGGCCGGCACACCGCCGTCGAGCAGCGGCCCCATAGCGCCATAACCGGCGTTGTTGATTAGCACATCAAGACCGCCGCACTGCTGATTTATCCGCTCACTCAGTTGTTCGAGGACCGGGCCATCGTTCACGTCCAGCTGCACGGCGGTGAAACCGGCAGCGGTTAGAGCGGCTACGTCTTCAGCCTTGCGGGCGCTGGCCCAGACTTCGTAACCGGCACTTTTGAAAGCGTCGGCGAGGGCGCGGCCAATGCCGCTGGAACAACCGGTAATCAACGCAACGGGCATGGCGCGGTCCTTGTGCAAAAAAAAGGGAGGATCAGTCGGAGAAACTACCCTGCAAACGCTCGGCGCGAAACTCCAGGGTTTGCGGGCGATAGCCGGGGCGCAGGGGCGGCATTGGCAAGCAGTCTTCCCAATTGCCGCCGGCCTGCAATTCGCCGGGGCCGCGATAACGTGGCGCGGCGTATTGATTATCGGCCAGATTGACCGTGTCGCCCGGAGCATAAGCGGCGATACGCCAGCGCAGTTCGGTCAGCGGTACGTCATTGCCGTTGTTCATGCTCAGTTTCAAGGGGCGATCCGCCGGGCAGTGCTCCGGGGCATAGACGATGCGCAGCTCAAGGCGCGCCAGTTGCTTGACCTCGCGGGTGTCCAGCCAGAATACCCACACCGCTACCAGGCCCAATCCGACGGCGGCGGCCATGGAAACCGGCACGGCCTTGGACGGGTAGCGCAGCAGCAGGATCAGCCAGGTGATGACCAGCAGGACGCCGATGAACATGTGTGAACGCTCCTTGAACTCATAACCACCATCCTACCGAAGGGGCGCGGGAATGGACATTCGTGGAGCAAGATCGATGGCCGTTGGTCGGTACTGTCATTTCTGATAGTAGCCAGGCATGTCCACGAACGGTTAGATGCCGATTGGCAAACAGGACATAGGCAAGCAGGTCTTGACGATGGGAATGCACCACAAAACACCAAAATTGTCTGTCGTCGACCCGCGTGGCTTGTTGATCCGTTCGGTGGACTATTGGCGCGCCGTCGTAAACCTGCCCAGCGAAGCACGCATCAATCGCACCGCCCATGATGCTGCGGGCCACCCCATAAAACAGTGGGATCCGCGGCTTTGGGCATTGCAGGATGAAGATCCTCTGACACCCGCCAATTCAACGACCGTGCATTCGCTGTCCGGCAATGCGCTGTGTACCGTCAGCGTCGATGCTGGATTGCAACTGAACCTGCCCGGTCTGGGTGACGAGATTTTGCTGGCGTGGGACAGCCGAGGTACACGACGCGAAGTTGAATACGACGACCTGCTCCGTCCCGTGGCAGTGTTCGAGCAGGGCCTAACCGAGCCGCGAAGGTCAGTTGAACGCATGGCCTATGGCGGTCCCGACCATCGTGACCAGAATCAATGTGGCCAGTTGATCCGTCATGACGATCCCGCCGGGACTGTGCTGTTTGAGGCATTTTCGATCACCGGCCAATGCGTGAAGCAAGTTCGTCACTTCACGCTGGACCCTGTTACGCCTGACTGGCCGGAGTTGGAAGCCGATCGCCAGCGGCTGCTTGAGGTGGAGGAGGGGGCTGTTTCAACGTGGAATTTCGGTCCGTTGGGCGATGTTCTGGAACAGATTGATGCCAAGGAAAACCGCCAGTCCTTCAGCCTGACCCTTGACGGTTCCTTGCGTGAGGCGCGCTTGCAACTTCAGGGGCTGACTACCTGGCAGACGCTGGTCAGTGATATCCAGTACAACGCCCAAGGGCAAGTTGCGCACGAAACTGCCGGCAACGCTGTGCAAACCACTCTGGTTTACCGAGCTGAAGACGGATTATTGAGGGAGCGGCGGGCGCAGGATGCGAGTGCTCGATTGTTGCAGCATCTGATCTATGAATATGACCGAATGGGCAACGTCCTCAGCATCGAAGACAAGGCACTGGCCGTGCGTCACTTTGCCAATCAGCGTATCGAGCCGCTCAGCCGTTTTAGCTACGACAGCCTCTACCAGTTGATTGAAGCCTTTGGCTGGGAGGCGGGCAGTGCCAATCAGGGACCCGCATCGATGGGACGGGTCGATCCGGCGGCGGTCAGCAACTACCGGCAGATTTACAGCTATGACGAAAGCGGCAATCTGTTGATGCTGACCCACGTTGGCGCACAAGGCCCGGGGCGTGAACTGAAGGCCGCCCGCTACAGCAATCGCTGTCTGCCCTGGCGCAACGGGGTGCCACCCACCGAAGCAGAAATCGCTGCCGCGTTCGATGCCAGGGGCAATTTACTGGCGCTGGATCAGGGCCGGTTTCTGACGTGGGATCTGCGCAACCAACTGCAATCGGTCAGTCCGGTGGAGCGCGTCCGGGGGCTCAATGATCAGGAGTTCTATGTCTACGATGGCGGTGGCCAGCGAGTGCGTAAAATTCGCTCACTCAATACCAATGCCCGCACCGTGGTGGCTGAAGTGCGTTACTTGCCGGGGCTGGAACTTCGTACCGACAGTGGCGCCGGGGAAGTACTGCAAGTCATCACCGCTCAGGCGGGCCTCAACAGCGTCCGGGTATGGCACTGGGAGACGGATCCACCGTCCGGCGTGCCCAAAAATCTATACCGTTACAACCTCGTTGATCACCTGAACTCTTGCACCCTGGAACTCGCCGATGCCGCGCGAATCATCAGTCAGGAAACCTACTATCCCTTCGGCGAGACCGCGTGGTTTGCCGGAACGGACGTCGTTGAAGCAAGTTACAAAACCATTCGTTATTCGGGCAAGGAGCGGGACGCCACAGGGCTTTATTACTATGGGCTGCGTTATTACGTGCCGTGGTTGCAACGTTGGCTCAACCCAGATCCCAAGGGGTTCGTCGATGGGCCGAATCTGTATCAGATGGTCGGTAATTCGCCGTTGACTTATGTCGATAGCGACGGCGGTGGAAAGACTGAAACTTCGGAGTTGAATGAGAGCCTGGATAAGCAGCAAACCTTGGTCTCATCGGTTGGAGGAGCCGTTTCGGATCTCAAGAATTCAATACTCAATCACGCCTATCCGCTGCATCGGTTCAAAGCACTGGGCCGACGGATCGCTACCCAACTTGCCAGCAGTGCTGTCAGTGCGACCGGTACGGCGGCGGGAGCTGCGGCAGGCGGTGCCTTGGGTGGGTTGATAGGTCCAGGGGGCGCAGCGCTAGGGGTCAAGGTCGGGACGAAAGTCGGCTCCAAGGCGGCAGATGCTTTGATTTCCAAGGTGGTGGACACCTATCAACTGGACCGTCCGATCAACTTCAAGGGTAACGAAATGAACCCTAAGGCATTCATCGAGAGCGTTGAACCCAAAAAGAAACTCAGTCTTGCAACGGCCAAACTTGAACTGGCTGCAGTTGACCCGCGGACAAGTGAAGGGCGAAAGCAATTGAGGAAACAAATCACCACCGCAGTTGTTGATAAGGTGGTCGAAAAGGTCGGCAGTAAGCTGGGGTCGCAAGCGCCAGGTCTGATCAAGACAAGTCGGGAGTTTTACCACGCATCGCAAGGACTGAACGCGACATCGCTTAGCGGGGCTTACGATGAAATACCCGCCGTAATCGATATGCTGGAATTCAGGATGCAGGCAATCAAAATTGAATTCGCTAGTTCCGGTAGCGCTGATCCGGAAACCTTCGAGAAAGTCGCTGAAGTTTCGACGCAGACGCAAGCGGTGGTTCAGACCTTGAACCGACAGCAGGATTTCATTGAGCTTGTCGCGCCCAAGCCTTACGCCGGAAGACGACAATCACTTAATGAGACATCCAAGTCAGCTCACGGCTGACGTAAGAGAAAAAAGCCCCCGCCCAACCCACTGCGGATAGGGAGCGCAGCGGGCTGGACGGGGGCTTCTTGTTTTACTGAGCGTTACTGCGCGATGGTTTTCACCGACACGCCGCGTTCGATCGGGGTGGAGCGACCGTAGATATCTTCAAACCGCTCGATATCGTCTTCACCCAGGTAGCTGCCCGATTGCACTTCGATGATTTCCAGCGAGATCTTGCCCGGGTTGCGCAAGCGGTGGACCGAGGCGATCGGGATGTAGGTCGACTGGTTTTCAGTCAGCAGGAACACGTTTTCGTCGCAGGTCACTTCGGCAGTGCCGCTGACCACGATCCAGTGTTCGGCGCGGTGGTGGTGCATCTGCAGCGAAAGGCACGCGCCCGGTTTGACCGAGATGCGCTTGACCTGGAAACGGCCACCCATGTCGACCGAGTCGTAGGAGCCCCACGGACGATAGACTTCGCAGTGGTTCTGGGTTTCGCTGCGGCCCTGCTCGTTGAGGGTGTTGACCATCTGTTTCACGCCTTGGACCTTGTCCTTGTGGACGATCATCATGGCGTCCTTGGTTTCGACGACCACGATGTTTTCCAGGCCGATCACCGACACCAGTTTGCCGTTGCCGTGGATCATGCAGTTTTTGCTGTCCTGGATGACCACGTCGCCTTTGGTGACGTTACCGTTGGCGTCTTTTTCATTGACTTCCCACAGCGACGACCAGCAACCGACATCGCTCCAGCCAGCGGTCAGCGGCACTACGCAGGCGCGCTGGGTTTTTTCCATCACCGAATAGTCGATGGAATTGTCCGGGCAGCAGGCGAAGGTGGCAGGGTCGATATCGACGGTGTCGGCATCGTGTGCGCTACGTTCCAGCGTCAGTACGCAGGTGTCGTAAATGTCCGGATCGTGTTTTTTCAGTTCTTCGAGGAAACGGCTGGCGCGGAACAGGAACATGCCGCTGTTCCAGAAGTAACCACCGGACTGGACGAATTCGGTGGCGCGTTTCACGTCAGGTTTTTCGACGAAGTGCGAGACACGGCTGACGCCTTCCGGCAGCAGCGCATCGTTGGTGGATTTGATGTAGCCGTAACCGGTTTCCGGTTTGGTCGCCGGCACGCCGAACAGCACCATCTCGCCACGTTCGGCTGCCACAGTGGCCAAGGCCAGGGCGCGTTGCAGGGCTTTCTGGTCTTCCAGCACGTGGTCGGCTGGCAGCACCAGCATCAACTCGTCGCGACCTTCATTGACCAGCATCATCGCGGTCAGGGCCACTGCTGGCGAGGTGTTGCGGCCGAAGGGTTCCATCAGAATGCGCTGGGTGTCCAGGTTGCGGGCGCTCAGCTGCTCGTTGACGATGAAACGGTGTTCCTTGTTGCAGACCACGATCGGGGTGTCCATGCCTTCGAGCACCAGGCGTTCCAGGGTTTGCTGGAATAGCGTGTGTTCGCCGGTCAGGGCGAGGAATTGCTTGGGGAATTGCTTACGCGAAAGCGGCCAAAGACGTGAGCCGCTACCACCTGACAAGATCACCGGAATCATGTTGTTACTCCTTTAAAATCGATTGGTTAGAGCCACGAACGTTCTGTCGTTTCACTCTTGTTCTTGTTCCGTGTCCCGACTGACACCTCGGTTTATTGTGGGAGCGAGCCTGCTCGCGAAGGCGGCGTATCAGTCGACATCGATGCTGAATGTCAGACCGCAATCGCGAGCAGGCTCGCTCCCACAGGGGGGATGCGTCAGTCAGGAAAATTTGTTAGCGCGTCGAAACCGGGCGCTTGACCCACACTGGCGACAGGCTGCTGCCGCTGCCGGTGACGTACAGCACCGCCGCTTCGCCTCGTTCCAGGGCAACCGGCTTCACGTCACCGACTTTGGTGGCGCCGTCGTACAGAGCCAAGCTGACTTTCACCGGGTTGATTTCACGCTCGCCACGGCCCTTGGCCGCTACGGACGGGACCACTTCGGTCTTGCCGTCGGCGGTTTTCAGGGTCAGGGCCTTGTCGCTGAGGTTCTGTACGCGAACCAGGGATTTCTGCTTGTTCTTGAACGGCGGCTCTTCGATCAGTTGTGGCGCGCCGCTGGCGTTGTTGACCAGGGTGTAATAATGGTCGCCGGCCAATTTCACCGGCAGTGTCTGGCTGCCGACTTTGGCGCTGTAATCGCCGCCCGGCATGAAGCTGAAATCTGTGCTGGACAGCGGCGCGACTTCGCTCAGGTTGGTGGTGCCAACAGTGGCGCTGACTTCAGCGTTGCCGGCGTTGAAGACCCGCACGAAACTGGAGCCTTTTGGTGCGGTCGGGCCGTAGAGCGCGCCGTCACCGGCGAAGGCCTGCATCGACAGCACGCTCATGCCGGCGACGAGGGCAACTGCTTTGATGGAGCGAGCGGCGAGACGGCGAGGAGTAGTAGTGAAAGTCATGGTGTACCTCTCTTTCAGTTTTGCGCCCGGTCGGGCGTCTCGGATTTAGTGTATGCAGCTACGTTTTGTTGGCGCGCGCCGGCTTGTTTAAGCTCTGCGACCCACTGCGGGTCGGCGTCACCGATTTCGTTGTTCACAGGCAGATATCGTTCAGGGAACTCCCAGATCAGCACTTGTGGCGGACTGTTCTTGAAAGCATCGCTTTTCAGGTAGGTGAGCATCGGCAGAATCGGGCCATGGCCGTCTTCGGCGTAATTGACCACGTCGCTGCGCAGTGCTTCTTTCAGCGCACCGACGAAGTTCCAGTTCGGGTTGGCGCTGTAGCTGGTGCCAATCAGGGCCACCGGCACTTCAGTGTTGGCGAACAGAGCGTCGTCACCGGCAGGCTGATCTTGCGCAGCCACGGTGTTGCGCTTCTGCAATGGCTCTTGCGCTGGCATCAGGTTTTCGAACAGCGGGTCCAGCGGCAGGAACAACCGGAGGTCGCCCTTGTGCGTCACCTTTTCCGCAGGTTCGGTGACGAAGTTTTGCGGTTCGCCGCTGAGCGGAGCCTTGTCGGCAATGGTCTTGGCCAGGGTCTGGGCAGCGATTTGCGCGCCTTCAGGGGTCCAGTGGGTGTCGGTGCGCAGGAACACTTGCTGACCGTCCTGCTTGCCCTTTTGCAGCGGGCCGAGCAGGTCAGGGGCGAGGATCTTGTTGGCCGCCACACGAGCGTGGAAATCCTTGTACAGATTGGCGTGGATACTCGCCGGCTTCACTTCACCCAGATGTTCCGGGTACAGACGCGTCTTGGCCGGGACAATCGCCATCACCAGCTGCACGCCTTGCTTTTTCAGTTCCTGACGCACGCCTTCGACCAGCGCGTAGTTGCCCTGCAGGTTCAACTCTTCGTTGACGATCGGGTGGAACTCTTCATCGCTGTAGAGCCACTGATCGCGACCGAGCACTACGCCCGGACGACCTTCGTTGAACAGTTTGAAATCCAGCGCGGCCCAAAGGTTGGTGCCCAGGCGCTTGATCGGGAACTCGTCGTCGTAGTGTGTTTCAACGGCTTTGCTCCAGCGACCGTTGAGCACGGTCGCATCGGCGTTGGTGCTGAAACCGAAGAAGCTGCGTACCGACCACACACCCAGGACCAGCAAGGTCACCAGGAACAGGGCGATGTAGAAGATGCGTAATGAGCGGGTCATAGTCAGATCCCTCAGAACTGGAAGTAAAGGAACGGCGAGAAGCTTTGCGCCGAGAGTTTGAGAATCGAGGCGATGAACAGCAGCAGTACCAGAGCGCGCATCACGTAACGGGACCAGTCAGCGGTCCAGTAGGCCGGTTGCACAGTCGCTTCAACGCCGACGGTGTAACCCGGTTCGTGGATGCTGCCCGGGTTGTCGCCCGGTACGGCTTTGATCAAACCTGGCGTCGCCGCGGCCGGGCCATCGGTCTCGGTGTTCGCGGCAGGCTTGGTCTTGATCGGCGGCTGGTTGGTGTAGAAATCACGCAGGCCGAAGAACGCCAGGGTTGCGTAAGCCACCACCAGGGTCGCCACTTGCAGACCGGTGAGGTTGGCCTGGTTGAGTTCCGACAGCGACCATTCGCCGAAGCTGAACATCGCGCCGTACATGCGACCGGCGACGTGCAGGTTTTCTGCGCGGAAGATCACCCAGCCCATCACCACCAGCAGGAAGGTCAGGGCCCAGCGAACCGGGTTGAAGCTGCGCGGCGAAGTGTTCAGGCCGATGGCCTTTTCGATCGCCAGCCACATGCCGTGCCAGGCACCCCAGATGATGTAGGTGATGTTCGCGCCGTGCCACAGACCACCAAGCAGCATGGTCAGGAACAGGTTGCGATAGGTCATCAGCGTGCCTTTACGGTTACCGCCGAGGGTGATGTACAGATAGTCACGCAACCAGGTCGACAGGCTGATGTGCCAGCGACGCCAGAACTCGGTGATCGACTGGCTGATGTACGGCTGTTTGAAGTTTTCCATGAAGCGGAAACCCATCATCAAGCCCAGACCAATCGCCATGTCGCTATAGCCGGAGAAGTCGAAGTACAGCTGCGCGGTGTAGGCCAGGGCGCCGAGCCAGGCATCGCCCGTGGTCGGGTTCTGCAAGGCGAAGCAATGGTCGGCCACCACCGCCAGGGTGTCGGCGATGAAGACCTTCTTGATGAAGCCCTGCATGAACCGCGTGGCACCTTCGGAGAACTTGTCGAGGGTGTGGGTGCGGTTGTTGAACTGGTCCGCCAGGTCACGGAAGCGCAACACCGGACCTGCGATCAGGTGCGGGAAGATCGCCACGAATGCGGCAAAGTCGATCAGGTTGCGGGTCGCCGGGGTATCACCGCGGTAGACGTCGATGATGTAGCTGATGGACTCGAAGATGTAGAACGAGATCCCGATCGGCAACAGCACGTGGGTCAGGATGAACGGCGACAGACCGACCGAGGTCATCATCGCGTTGATGCTGTCCACGCCGAAGTTGGCGTACTTGAAGTAGCCGAGGATGCACAGGTCGACGCCCACGCCCAGGAGCAGCCAGCGCTGGGCCGGTTTGGTCCGAACGCCTGCCGCACCGACTTTCAGGCCGATCCAGTAGTTCCACAGCGTGACGGCTGCGAACAGCGCAAGGAAGTCCACACGCCACCAGGCGTAGAACACGTAGCTGGCAATCAGCAGCAGCAAGTTGCGATAGCGTATTCCGCTCAGGTAGTACATGCCGAGAAAGATCGGCAAGAACAGAAACAGGAACACGTTGGATGAAAATACCATCCCGATCTCTCCATGTTTAACCAACAGTCAAGGGCCGACGGCCCCCCCAAACCCCCCATGAAAATCCGGGGGGCGTAACAAACTACTCATGCCTGACACTGACCCTGTGGGAGCGAGCCTGCTCGCGATTGCGATCTGACATTCAACATCAATGTCGACTGACACTCAGTCATCGCGAGCAGGCTCGCTCCCACAAGGGTTTTGTGTTTGCCTAAGAGCCTTTGCCCTTCTCGCTGGCCGGGTCGTAGACCTTGGTCAAATCCCCGCCGAGGCGGAAGGTCTTGAACGGCTGCATTTTGTGTTTCTGCGCCAGCACCTCCGGCGTGCAGGTGTAGAGCGAGCAGAACGGTTCGAGCCAGGCGAATTTCGAATCGACCTTGAGGTCGGTCATGTCCTGCTCTTTACCGTTCTTCTCCTCGAATTCATCCGGGTCTTCCACGCCTGCAAGCACGCGATCACCCAGGCGTTTTAAGGCGCCGTTGTTTTCCTGGCGCAAATCCACACCGTTGACCTGAGCGAAACTGGCGATCATCGCCAGTGGCGGCAGGGCATAGTTGTGATAGGCGAGGGCGCGTTGCTGGCGCTTGAGTTCGTTGGGCAGGAAACCTTGGGCGTCGACCTGATTGACGCCGACCTTGTATTCCTTGACGGCCCAATCGAACAGGTCGCGGCGGTTGGTGGCGACCGACGTGGCCATCACCGACCAGGCGGCCCAGTACGAGTGGTTGTTGGTTTGCTCGAGCGGCAGGTTGTCCCAGTCGCTGACCACCTGATCGGCCATTTTGCTGAACCAGGCTTCGATCACTTGCGCCTCTTGCTGGTGGGTAGCCAGCGGATGCGAGTCAGAGAACTTCAAGCGGACATAGGACGAAGCCATGCTGCCCAACGCCCATTTGCGCATGGACTTGCCGGTGTGGTTGAAGTCCTTGGACATCAGTGCATCCGCCCGAGCCCAAGTAGCCAGCCAGTTGAGGGTGCATTCCAGTTGTGCAGGATTACCGTCACGCATGAACTTCATCACTTGCTTGCTGGTGCTGCGCTCGATCTTGGTGATGTCGGCGGTGGTGTCGCGGAAAGCTTTTTCCGATGCCTCGTTCAGGGTCGAACGGGCCTTGTCGGAGCCTTCGTATTTGCTGCGAAATTGCAGGGCGCCGGTGTAGGGCGTCGGCATCGCTTCGCAGCCTTCACGCTTGTCGCCGGTTTTGACTTTTTCAATTGGCGCGAAGTAACCCTGCGGCGGGCGAAGTGGCGCGGCGGCCTGGGTGGCGCCGGCGAACATCGCCAGCGTCAGCAGGGAGGGCGCGAGTAACTTTTTCAGCGTTCGGGTTTGCATGCAGTTCATAAGAGGTAGCCTCATTGCCCGGCTTGAGCGGTACGCTGCCCGGTGCCGGAGAACACGTTGCGTTTGCAGATTTTCGCTTCGACTTTCTGAGGCGTGGTACCTGGTTTTTCAGGTCCCTGGACTTCGACGGCCAGCAGGTTCTGCGAGGCCCAGTCTTCGTCCGTGCGCAACTCGAAGGCGAAACGCCCGTCGGTATCGGAGGTTTCCGGTTTCTCGATCTTGATGTCCTCGTGGCGCCCGTTCATGTACCAGAGGGTGGCTTGCAAGGTTTTCACCGAGGTGTCGGCGAAGCGGATATCGACCTGGTGACTGCTGTTGCGCAGGTCCAGGTTCTTGCTGTTGACCATCAATTCGTTTTTGCCCGGTTTCAGCGTGGCACTGGCGCTCATCTGTGCATCTTTGCCTTCGCAACCGTTGTCCAGCAGCGCCATCATCTGGCGGTAGATGGTTTCCTGATCGAGGCGATAAAGCGGCGAGAATTCCCAGATGAGGATTTTCGGTGGTTTGGTCTGGAACTCTTCGCTGCCCAGGTACTGCAGCATCGAACCTTCGAAGCCACCACCGGGGAACGCCACGTTGAGGATGTCGGCACCGATGGCCTCTTCGAGGAAACCGGCGAAGTTGTAGTTCTTGCCACTGTGGCTGGTGCCGACCAGGGTGATTTCCGGATTGCCGGAATCACTGAACAGATCGCCATCGCCCGCTTCGCCCTTTGGCTCGGTGGTGAACTGATCCATGTACTGGATCGCGTAGCTAGTGCCACAGAGTTGACCCGCCATGTTGTGTAACGTTCCGGTCTTGCCCATGCGACCCGACTTATGGGTCTCGAATTCACGCTTGGGAACGTCGGCGAAGGCCGGCAATTGCTTGACCTTCTCGGCGACAATTTTCGCTGTGCGTTGGGCGCCATACGGCGTCCAGTGTTGGTCGCCGCGGAAGTAGAAATCGTGAGCCGGCAGGGTTTCGGGCAGCGATTCGTTGGTCAGCGGCGACAGGTCCGGGACTACGTAACCCATTTGCGCGAAACGTCCGAGCATGGTTTTGTAGTTCTTCAGCGCCTTGTCAAAATCGTAGCTCGCCTTCTCTGCCGGGTTCAGCTTGTTGCGGTTCACCAGGCCACGGGTCGGCTGGTAAACGATGACCAGTTCCACACCTTTGCTCTTGAACGCATCGTGCAGTTGTTTCAGGCGTTTGTAGCCGGCGGGTGTGGTGTCGAACTCGGTGCGCAAGTCTTCTTGCGTACGGAACAGCCAATCGCCCTGCGCCTGCACCAGCGTGGTGAAGTTCTGCTGATAGCGGGTGGTGTAGTTCTTCGCGTCGTGGGCGGCGGGGCACAGGCTGCAGCAATCCTCGGCCTTGAAGCTGGGTGCTTTGGCGTCTTCGGCACGTACGCCAGTGCTGGCCGCGAGAATGCCCGCGGTCAGGGCCGACAGGCTGAGTAATTTGATCAAGTGTGAGTGCATAAAATTATCCTCAGTCCCGCATTTCGGTCTGGCGTTCGACAGGGTCGATCAGCACGGCTTTCTGCTGGCGCACCAGCAGGTCGAGAATTTCATCCTGGCGTTCGCCGAGAATCCCCGAGAAGCTGATGCCGCTGGATTTGGTCGGTGCGAGCATCGACACGCGATACAGCTCCACGCTCAACGGCGAGTCGATGGACAGCGGTCCGCTGCCATTGGCGGCCAGTTCACCGCCGACGACGATCAGCGACACCTGGGCGTCGAACGGGTCGAGCTTGATGTCCCGGTCGGTGTCGGTCAGGTCTTTGATGTGCCCGTAGACACCGGTCAGGCCGTTGGCCATCGAGATGTTTTCGTACAGGCGAATGTTCACGCTGTTACGAATACGGATGCCGTGGCGCTGGTTGCTGATCACCTTGTTGCCCCACAACAGGTTGTCGGCACTCTCGTAGAGGGTGATGCCGTCGGTGTGGTTCTTGTAGATCTCGTTGTAGGCGATCAGGTTGTTTACGCTGTTACGGTCGATCACCAGGCCCGACAACTTGTTGTCGTAGCTGCGGTTGTTGAAGATGAAGCTGTCGTTGACCTCACGGGAAATAATGATCCCGTGCTTCTTCTTCGTACCGAACACCGTGTTGTCGGCGATGATCAGGCCATGCGACCGGTCATGCGGGTCGATGCCGTAGACGATGTTGTCTTTGTAGGTGTTGCCCTTGACCACGAAGTCGCGGGTTTCGTAGCAGTAGAAGCCGTACCACATGTCCGAGAACTCGGAGCCGACGATCCAGCCAGTCGGTTCCGGCCGCTTGAGGACCTTGGCCATGTTCGGCGTGTATTGGGAAATACTCACGCCGTAGGACTTACTGTTGGCGTAACCGAAACTGGCAATCTTGCTGTTGGCGATGTAGGTCTCGGTGCCACCCCAGGAGAGCAGGAACGGACGGAACTCCTTGGCCGACTTGAAAGCCGCCGGCCCGTTTGCCTTCTCGCTCCAGCCAGTGATTTTGGTGTCACGCACGAACAGCTGGCCGTCGTTGACCAGGAACGAACCGGCCTCTTGGGACAGGCGCAATTCCTGGGTCTGCTTGTCGATTTCCAGAATGCCCTTGTTACCCACCACGATTGGCAACTTCGCCAGGAACACCCCCGGCGAGGTTTCGCTGAAGTACTGCTTGGGCAGCTTCTTCGCCAGGTCCTTGAGGTTCATGTAGCCGTCGTCGATGAAGATCGCCTGCGGGATGCCATGCTGACGCACCACCCACTCGGCCATCTTGTTGTCGCCGCCGATGAAGTCCTTCAGGGCGTTCTCCTGCATCATCCGGCGCACGCTGATTTTGCCGGGTTTGGTGCGCACGATTTTCTCGGCGATGGCTTCCGCGGTGTAGCCAGAGGTGTCCGGCAGTTTCGGCGCGGCCAGGTCCAGCGGCGCGGTTGGCGCGCTGCTGACGGTGTAGGTCTTGGCCTGTTGCAGTCCCTTGGCCATGGTCGTCGGTTTGCTCTGCTGTTCAGGCTGGTGCACAGACTTGGCCGGTTCGACGGTGGCGAAGGCCGCTGCGCTGGCCAGCAGCAGCGCGCCGGCCAGCAGGCTGATCGAGCCTTTCTTGGCACTGTTCATGTCGGGCACTCCCTTCGCGGTTTGCATCAGAAGCGCCAGACCACGTCGACAAACGCGCGGTGCATGTACGAGTCGACTTCTTTGCCATACGCATCGCCAGGCTTGAACACACCGCCACGGAACCGCACCAGTGCCGAAGGCTCATCAATCGACTGACTCAACGACGCCGGCAGCAGGCCTTGCTTGAAGTACTTGGTGACCACCAGGTCCATTTCCTGACCGAGGTCTTTGTTGCCATCTTCCAGCGGCAGGGAGGTGCTGGAGAGGATCGCGCCGGTCACGTCGTCGGTGTTGTTTTCGACGGCGTTGATGCCATTGCTGCCCACCGGCTTGTTGCCGTCGACGCGCCAGAACTTGTGGTAGATCAGACTGGCGTCGTATTCGTCGTTGAGCATCCACGAGCCGAACAGGGTAGCGGTCTGCATGTTGTTCATTTCGCCACGGAAGGCTTCGCCGAAACGGTGAACCCGCGAGCGTGTACCGGTGTAGTTCGAGCGGTTGCTTTCCAGGCCGGTCTGTTCGTACTCCGCGCTGGCACGGGCATACGCCGCACCGACTTGCCACTGCGGATCAAGGCGCAAACGCAGGCCGATATCGGTGGCCCAGCCATTGAGGTCTTCACCACGTTTGGCTTCGGTCGGGCGCGTGCCATCGGCGTTCAGCGGGTTGACCGTGTCGGTGTCGCCGCTCATGCCGGTGATGCTGCCCCAGTAGTTGACGGTGTTGGTGTTGCGCCAGTTGTAGGCGTCGCTGTCGGCGGTGAGGCCGAGCCAACTGATGTCACCGTTCTGTTTTTTATCCAGCGAATCGCCGGCCACACCCGGCTCCGGGTAGTCGAGCTTGCCGTCATCGTGGGTGTGATGACCGCGAATGCCGACCCAGTTACCTGGCGACCATTGAGTGGCAACGTCGCCGAAAACGTGCAGGCGATCCTTGTCCTTGGGCGCCAGCTCTTTCAAGTCGGTGCGGTATTCGCTGAAGCGTTCGGCGACACCGACGTTGGCGCGCAACAGCGTGGTGTCGAAGGTCCAGTTCAGGGCTTCGATGTTGGTGTCGCGCCATTGGCCGTCGTCGTTGCGCAGGCGTTGGCGACCGAGCTTGAGGATCTCGCCAGGGTAGGGCGTGAGGCCGCTGTAGCCGACCCAGAACTCACGCATCGCCAGGTAGTTCTTCTTGGTTTTGCGATCACCGTTGTCGGTGGTCTGGGTACCGTCGCTATCGGACTGTTGCAGGGTGTCCGTTTCGATGATGTCGGTGGACGTCACGGCCTGGCCCATGGCGTAGGCGCTCCACGCGCCGCTTTCGCCGTATACCCATGGACGCAGGTCGAGGCCGACACCGGAAACGTCGCCGCCGCTGGCAGTGCCCAAGTCACGGTCGTCTTCGGACTGGCCGGTAACTTTGACTTCGAGGCCGAAGTTCTTGTCTTCGGTCAGGGCTGCCAGGGTCGGGCACGACCACAGCAGGGCGAATGTCAGGCCAATACCGGCCTTCACGAATGGATTGAGCTTCATAGGGATTCCTCGCCGTCTTCTTGTTGCAGGGCGTGCAGTTCCAGCGTGTCCGGACTCACGGCACTACGAATGGCCTGCTCCTGTTTCAGCAGGCGTTGGGCCTCGGCCAGCCGGTCAGGCGGCAGTTGCGCTTCGATGGTTTGCGCAAGCTCATTGGCTTGTGGGGTGTTTTGAGCCTTCGCCAATTGGCTGAAGACATAAGCGTTGACCGGGTCGGGCCGGGTGCCCTTGCCTTGGGAGAACAGTTGGGCAATGGCGAAATCGGCGCTGTTCTGGCCGTTACGCGCAGCGGTCAGCAGGTGATCCAGGGCTTTCTGCGGATAGACCTTGCCCAGGTAACCACGACGGTAAATCTGGCCGAGGTAGTAATCGGCGGCAACTTCACGGCCGACGGCTTTCTTGAAGTGCTCTTCGGCGACCTTGGCGTCGGCCGGCAACATTTTTCCTTCGAAGTAAAGCTTGCCCAGCAACAGTTCGGCACGCGGCTGGTCGGCGGCGCGGCCGTTGTCCAGGTACTTCATCATGGTGTCGACGTCGCCCAGTTCAGGGAAGTCGTAGAGCAGTTGCGCCAGGCTGACCCAGGATGCCGGGTAGCCAGGTGCGATGCCTTCGAGCAGCGACTGAGCAGTTTTCTCGTCGGTCTTGCCCAGGCTCGCATCGGCCAGCACGCGGGCCACGCTGTCCACCCGTTGCGCAGAAACGACGCCACGGCTTTGAGCGGCTTGCATCTGCTTGATCAGTTCGGCCTGTTGTTCTGGCTGTCCACGTTTTTGATAGACCGTAGCCAGTTCGACGTAGCAGATGTCGGTGGTGTTCAACGCCGCTTTGCAGATCTTTTCCACGTCATCCAGGTGTTGGTCGTAAGTGCCCTGGGTGCGATAGAGCAGCACTTGCGCCAGACCCGCTTCCGGTTTGCCTTCGGTGCGCCATTGGCTGATCTGCTGCTGTGCGTTGACGTTCGGGAAACTGTGCGGGTATTGCAGGTACAGCATCGCCAGTGGGATCAGAGTATTGCCTTCGCCATTGGCCGAGGCTTTCTTCAACAGCGCTTCGGCTTCTTGGTGTTCGGCTTCGGTGGCACCGGGTTTGGCCACCAGCAGACGACCCAGGCGAGCCTGAGCCCGCGGCGAGACGCTGGCCGCGGCGCGGTAAGTCGCCTCGGCCTTTTTGACCTGCGCCGGGTCGCGGCTGTCGACCTGCAGATCGGCCAGGCCAACCTGGGCTTCGCTGTAACCCAGGTCTGCCAGTTGCTGGTAGTTCTGCGCCGCCAGCGCGGTGTCGCCGCGCTTGAGGGCTTCATTGGCCAGACGCTGGTCGGGCAGGCCGGCGCAGCCGCTAAGGCTCACCGCCAATGCCAGCGCACAGAACGCATACCCGGTGTGGGAGCGAGTCTGCTCGCGATCAGCCGGGGTCGCGCTCGACCAACTCGGTGTATCAGACAGACCGCGCTGACCCCATCGCGAGCAGGCTCGCTCCCACAGGGTGTGCGGTGTTCTGAGGAAATATGGAGTCGTCACGGGCATGTCCTCTGTTTAAAGACCGGCGGCCATGGCTTTGTTGATCAGCCAGTTCAGGTTCGGGCCACGGGTGCTGTTCACTTCAACCGGGCGACCGGCGAAGGCGCTGTCCAGCGGCTCGTCAGGTTTGATCTGCACGCGGATGTCGGATGACAGGTCGGCACTTTTCAGGCTGGTGCTGCTGACGATCTTGCCGGTACGGGTCTGGTCTTCACCGGCGATCTGGAAGCTGACGGTGGTGCCAGGACGCACGTCGCCGAACTGGCGATAGGAGAAGCGTGCTTCAACGTTGGCTTCGGTGTTGCGCGGCACCAGTTGGAAGATCACGTCGCCTTTGCTGGCGTACTGACCGTTAGCCACCAATTGCTGAGCCACGGTGCAATCGCACGGCGACGTCAGGGTGCCGGTCATTTGCTTGCCGAACAGTTCTTCAACCTTGGACGGTTGCAGTTGACCTTCGTCCAGATGGCCCTTGAGTACGTCGAGCATGCTGGTGCTGAAGGTCGCCAGCGGTGCGCCTTTGGCAGCAACGCCGTCAGCTTTGATCAGGCTCTGCACGGTGCCGTCGCGCGGCATGGTGATGTTCATGCCCTGCACGCTGACCAGACCGGCCTGGGCGTGGCTGACGAAGTACATGCCGTACACCGATTTGAAAATGAAACCGAACGCCACCAGGCCGACCACGAAGATACCGGCGCTGAAGGTCACCGCTTTCAGACGGCCGAGCGGAGTCATGCCGTGGCCGCCATCCTTGACCTTGCGCGCCTTGGTGAAGTTGTCGCGCTGCAGGGTCGCCAGCATTTCACCTACGCTGACGATGTCGCCGGCCAGGTGCGAGGTGATCAGGTGGCGCAGGGTGGAAATGTCACGGGGTTCCAGGTTCTGGAACTGGCAACCGATACGACCGGTCTGGCGATCCACGGAGCGTATTTGCAATTCCACGTCCATGGCCAGGCCGAGGTTATCGATCACGAATTGCAGGCGGGCCTTGTGCACATCGCCGACCTTCAGCGGCAGTTGACCGGCGTTGAACGCCAGGCCGCCAGCGGAAAGGTCGATGAGCCGGGCTTCAACCGGAGTCCGGTCAGGACCGAAGAAACGCAGCTTGGCCGGGATTTTCACGCGAGCGTGTTGGCGCTGGGCTTCGGATTCGTGCACTACGTTGGAGTTGACGGCGGTATTCATATGGGCGATTTCCTAGTTAATTCAGGCGAGTTCGGTCAGACCATCAGCAGCAGCACGGCGACAAAAATGCTGCCGGCGGAGAAGGTCATGGTCCGAGACGACCAGGTGTTGAACCAACGTTGAAAGCTGGCGAGATCACGGGTCAGAGAAGTGGGCTGGCGAGTCCAGGACTGTTGATCGAGGCGGAAGAACACGTAGATTTTCACCAGCGCGCCGACGATCTGGTTGTAATAGAGAATCGCCGGGTAGGCCGGGCCGATCCGGTGACCGGAACAGGACAGCAGCACTGTAAGGATCAGGCGGGTGATGCCGATCCACAGCAGGTAAACCAGGATGAACGCGCTGCCGTACTTGAAGGTGGCGAGGATTGCCACGGTCAGGCCCAGCAAGGACGTCCACATCGACACGCGCTGATCGAACAGCACCACCGAGGTGAACAGGCCGAGGCGTTTCATCCCCAGACCCAGGGCGCGGGAATTCTGCCGCAGGTTGTTGCCGTACCAGCGGAACATCAGCTTGCGACTGGCCTTGATGAAGCTCTTCTCGGGCGGGTGCTCCACGGTGTGGATCGCGGCATCCGGCACGTAGAACGTGTCGTAGCCCAGACGCATCAGGCTGAACCAGCTCGACTTGTCGTCACCGGTGAGGAACTTGAAGCGGCCCAGGCGCCAGTGTTGCAGCGAGTCGCTTTCCACATCGGCGATGAAGTCCGGGTTGGTGACCACGGTGGCGCGGAATACCGACATCCGGCCGGTCATGGTCAACACGCGCTTGGACAGGGCCATGGAGCACATGTTGATGTGGCGCTGGGCGAATCGCAGTTTGTGCCATTCGCTCATGATGTAGCCGCCGCGCACTTCACAGAACTCGTTAGTGGTCAGGCCGCCGACATTGCCGAACAGCTGGAACCACGGCACGGTCTTGAGCACAACGCCTTCGGCCAATACGGTGTCGCCATCGATCACCGCAACCACGGCGCGGTCGTCCGGCAGGTGGCGTGAGATGGCGCGGAAACCGTAGGCCAGGCCATCGCGTTTGCCGGTGCCGGGAATGCGCACGAAGTCGAGCTTGACCCGTGGCGGTGGGTTCATGCGTTTCCAGAGGCTCTTGACCAGCAGCTCATCGGACATTTCCACGATGGAGCAGACCACGGTGGTCGGCAGTTCGCAGTCGATGGCCTCGCGGATTACCGAGCTGTAGACCTGAGCGGTGGTCAGGGCGTCGATACGGAAGCTGGTGACCATCAGAAATACATGGGACGGGTCTGCCGCTTTGCCCAGCTTGCGCACTTTGCGCCGCAGGTGCGGGTAGACCACGTACAGAAACAGCATGCCGCGCAGAAAGTGCGTGGCACCCATCGAGTAGCGCCAGATACCGACGATACCGATCAGGAAGATGAAGTCCTTCGACTCGGAGTCGAACGTGGACGCAGGCAGCGCCATGGCGATGCCCATCAGTAAACTTAGGTAAAACAGCCAACCGGCGGCCTGAAGTAGGCCGTGCTTTAGCCTGTGCATAATCTGCATCCGTCTCGATCTCGGGCGAGCCTGTGGGGTGGCCCGATGGGGTTAAGGCAGGCATAAAAACCGTAGGAGCGAGGCTTGCCCGCGAAGGCGGCGTGCCTGACACACCGCGTTGCCTGGTTCGCCGGCAAGCCTGGCTCCTACAGGAGCGAAGGCGGCGGACCTGACACATCACGTCGTCTGGTTCGCCGGCAAGCCTGGCTCCTACGGGGAAGGTGTTACCAGCAGATGCCTTCAGTCCGGCCACTCACGCTGGTGGCTTTGGACATGAAGCCAACCAGGTCGACCACTTGTTTGCCGTGTGGAGCTTCCAGCGCCAGGGCGCGGAATTTCTCGTCACGGTTGCCGAGGATGATCACGTCGGAGTTTGCGATCACGTCGTCGAAGTCGGCGTTGAGCAAGGACGAGACGTGAGGGATCTTCGACTCGATGTAATCCTTGTTCGCACCGTGGACACGGGCGTACTCGACGTTGCTGTCGTAGATGCTCAGGTCGTAACCCTTGCCGATCAGCATTTCCGCCAGATCAACCAGTGGGCTTTCGCGCAGGTCGTCGGTGCCGGCCTTGAAGCTCAGACCCAGCAGGGCAACTTTGCGCTTGTCGTGACTGGAGACGATGTCGAACGCGTTCTGCACCTGGGACTCGTTACTGCGCATCAGCGAGTTGAGCAGCGGTGCTTCCACGTCCAGGGAACCGGCGCGGTAGGTCAGGGCGCGGACGTCTTTGGGCAGGCAAGAGCCGCCGAACGCAAAGCCTGGGCGCATGTAGTACTGGGACAGGTTCAGTGTCTTGTCCTGGCAGACCACTTCCATCACTTCGCGACCGTCGACACCGACGGCTTTGGCGATGTTGCCGATCTCGTTGGCGAAGGTCACCTTGGTGGCGTGCCACACGTTGCAGGTGTACTTGATCATCTCGGCAACGGCGATGTCCTTGCGGATGATCGGCGCGTCGAGCTCTTCGTACAGCGACTGCAGAACGTCACCCGAAGCCTTGTCGAACTCGCCGATAACGGTCATTGGCGGCAGATCGTAATCGGCGATCGCGGTGCTTTCACGCAGGAACTCAGGGTTGACCGCTACGCCGAAATCTATGCCTGCTTTTTTGCCGGAGCAGTCTTCGAGGATCGGGATCACCACGTTTGCCACGGTGCCCGGCAGGACGGTGCTGCGAACCACGATGGTGTGGCGGGTGGTCTTGTCACGCAGGACAAAACCGATCTCGCGGCACACGGCTTCGATGTAGTTCAGTTCCAGATCGCCGTTCTTCTTGCTCGGCGTGCCGACGCAGATCATCGACAGATCGGTGTCGCGAATCGCCTCGGCGAAGTTGGTCGTGCCGCGCAATTTGCCCGTCTCGATGCCCTTCTTCAGAAGTTCGCCCAAACCCGGTTCAACGATCGGCGAACGGCCTGCGTTGATCATATCGATTTTGTCTTTGGCAACATCGACGCCAACGACGTCATGGCCCCGTGCAGACAGGCAACCGGCACAGACTGCGCCGACGTAACCCAAACCAAATATGCTGATGCGCATCGCAATTACCTCTGTATTTATTCAAGCCATTACATGGCCGGAGTTAATGGTGTTCAGCGGTCATAGTGCACTCGCAAGTGCGACTTAAAGGCGCCACAATGCCGTGTGCAGGCATACTAAGTTCCGAGTGTCTAAATAAGTGCACTCAAGATGTGCGCAGCCAGGCCTTATTTTTATGACGTGCCCTGTTATGCAGCCGATCCTCTTTTCTGAAGACTTCCGTGCAAAGGTCTTGCGCGCTCAATGCCAAGCCCGAAAGCCCGTAATCAAGCGGTTGGGTGCTCAGGTGAGCACGTTTATAGGGGCGCAGCCGTGGCCTTGTAGGGGATAGTAATGGTGCGTTATCTCCTGTCCTTCATGTGTTGCCCAAATAAGCGATCAGTAAGCCCAAGTAGGTGTGACAACTTCGCTACATGAATCTCTTGTCTGTGTAAGTTATCTCGCACAATCACCGAGAGAATCGTTACCGGTGGTATGAGCGGCGCATTTGGACATAGTTCCTGTCCGCCCATCGCGAATGCTGAAATTTCTTGAAATATTGAAAAAGATGGCACTGCTTTCATATTGATAGCACTTGCCGTTTGGCCCTTTATATATGGGGCTATTGTTGCTCTGGATATTTTTTTGCCACTACGAATAAATTTTTTCAGTGCCACTACTGAAAAATTTGCTGGCTGTCGAGTGAAACAAAAGTTAGAAAATGAAGTGCTGGGTTTTTGGCGTCAATAAGGCGACGAAAAGGCGGGGGATTATTCGAGGATCAAAGGGTGGCGCACGACGAAGTTATCGATGTCGTGCGCTGATGTAGTGCAGGTCTCGTTACGCCGGTGCGTGATCGCGCAGGAACACCAGATTGTCCGGTTTAGACTGCTCGCTGCTATAGCGATAACCCTGAACGTCGAACTGCTCGAGGGCGACCGGGTCATTGATGCGTTCTTCAATGACAAAGCGACTCATCATCCCGCGGGCCTTTTTCGCGTAGAAGCTGATGATTTTGTACTGGCCGTTCTTCAGATCCTTGAACTCGGTATTGATGATGCGCGCGTTCAAGGCACTGCGTTTGACCGCCGAGAAGTACTCGTTGGAAGCCAGGTTCAGCAGCACGTCATCGCCTTGATCGGCCAAGGCTTCGTTCAGCCATTCGCTGATCCGCGTACCCCAGAAGGCGTACAAGTCCTTGCCACGGGCATTGGCCAGTTTGGTGCCCATCTCAAGCCGATAGGGCTGCATCAGGTCCAAGGGGCGCAGCAGGCCATACAGGCCGGAGAGCATGCGCAAGTGCTGCTGGGCGTAATCGAAGTCGGCTTCGCTGAAGGTTTGTGCATTCAGGCCGGTGTACACATCGCCCTTGAATGCCAGCAACGCCTGCTTGGCGTTGGCAGGGGTGAAGGCCGGGGTCCAACTGCCGAAACGCGCGGCATTAAGGCCGCCGATCTTGTCGGAGACGTGCATCAGCTCGCTGATCTGCGCCGGTGTCAGGTCACGCAGTTGCAGGATCAGCTCCTGGGAATGGTCAAGGTATTGCGGCTGAGTGAAGCGCTGGGTCGCCGGCGGTGTTTCGTAATCGAGGGTCTTGGCGGGGGAAATCACCATCAGCATGAAGTCGTCTCCTTTAATCGTGGCGGCGATTCTAGGGGGTTGTCGGTGTTGACTCCAGCTATCAAGTCCATAGGTGATCGGTGGCGATGTACAAAACCTGTAGGAGCGAGGCTTGCCCGCGAAGGCGGTGTATCAGTCGGCATCATCGATAACTGACACACCGCCTTCGCGGGCAAGCCTTGCTCCTACAGGAGATCGGTGCTGCTGCGGGAATGTGAGCGCGATCGGCTATAGTGCCGCGCGGGTTTTGTTACGGAGACATCCCATTGCGTATCATTTTTCTATTCTCGGCCTGGCTCTTGAGCTTTGGCGCCCTGGCGGCGCCGGGCGATGTGGCGACGCTTGATCGCAGCACCTGGCCTGAGCAGCTCAGCAGCCCGACGTTGTTTGACGTCGCGTCGCGGGCCGAAATCCTCATGTTTGCCCGCGTTCTGCTGGCCAGTGAATCGCTGGATGAAGCGAGCCTGGCTCAACGCCTGGGCCTGCGCACCGTCAATCTGGAGTCGGTCAACCAGCTGCGCCAGCGCATGTGGCAGCGTTTGCTGACCAATTACAACTTCGCCCAGCAGAGTTGCGATCAGGATGCCTCCTTCTGTTTCCTGGTCGAGGACATGCCCACCTTGCGTGAGCAAGCGGCGAAGTTTCAGGTGAGCGATGACAGCTATTACATCAAGTGGGCCGAGCCGAGCCGGTGGTTCCACGCCCAGTACCTGGACGAGCAGTTGCGCAAGGCCGCGCTGTTTCCGCAGACCAGCAGCGAAGTCGATCGTTTTGGCGACTATGAGCGCAATGGCGAGGCCATGAATGACCGGCTGTTCCTGCTGACCTTCGACAGCGCTGCCAATGCCACGCCAGATAACACCGCCTGGGTCACCGAGTACCTGCGCAAATCCAACATGAGCGCTACGTTCTTCGTCCTCGGCAAGGACATCCAGGCCCGTCTGGCCGAGCGTTCGGTGACCAGTCTGCAAGGGACTTATTCACAGCAATGCGTTGGCGTGCAAGGCTGGGAGTTCCGCTCCCACAGCCATTGGCAAGACTGGCAGGGCTCGGTGCGACGCAGTGTCGAGCTGGTCAAAGGCAAGCTGCCGGAGAATTACGTGCCGCTGTTTCGCCCGCCCGATGGTCAGCGTCGATCCGATGCTGAAGGCTTCTTCAAGTCTCAGGGCTTGCAGGTGGCATTGTGGGATATCGATGCCCAGGACGGCGCTGGCAAGCTCAAGGGCAGCCAGAGCGCACAACGGGTGTTGACCCTGATGCTGCTGTGGCGGCACGGGGTGATCAATTTCAATGTGAAGCAGGATGCGCTGAAAACGGCGATGCCTTGGCTCATTACGCAAACGGCGCCAAGCGGGATCGGTTGGGCAGACTGTCAGGACGCGTTTCGCTGAAAACTGCAAAAGGCCGTAAACATTGGGCGAAGGGCGATTTCTGGAGAGAAATTGGTGTAGGCGGACTTCCGACTTTAACGGCACATTACCTGCACGCCAAGTGCTATTGGTCACTCTGCAAAATAAACTTCAAAAAAACGTCAAAGTACTTTTTTCTGTCACAGGTTTTGGAGTATTACGAAGACAGACCGCCGAAACCTGCAACACAGGTGGCGTCTCCCAAGACCCCAGTTTGTGTGCAGTTCACTTGACTCCTCGCAGGTGAATTCGGTGGCCACTTCGAGGCGCAGCACTGTCATGGTATTGCGTCGACTGGCTCCCACAAAGGTGACCGAGTATGGATGATCACGGACGTAGCCCTTCTTCCAACCAGCCAATCCTTTATGTACTCGATACCAACGTATTGATTCACGATCCAAACGCCCTGCTTAACTTCGAAGAACACCACGTCGCCATCCCGATGACCGTGCTTGAAGAGCTGGACAAGCTCAAGAGCGGGCATCACAGCGTTGCCGCGGAATGCCGCCAGGCGATTCGCCTGATCGACAAGACTTTGGGCGATGCCAGCCCCGAAGACGTCGAACTCGGCGTACCGATCCAGCGCGGCAAGAGTGGGCCCAAGGGTTTGCTGTCAATTTTGATGAGCAAACGCACTGAGCCGAACATCATTCTGCCCGAGCACCTGAACGACAACATCATCATCAACCAGTTGATCGACCTGCACGCGCGCGAACCAAAGCTGCCCGTGGTGCTGGTCACCAAAGACATCAACATGCGCCTCAAGGCCCGGGCTTGCGGGATCGCGGCCGAGGACTACAGCACCGACCAACTGGTCGACGACGTTTCGTTGCTGCCCAACGGTTATCACAACATGACCGGCTCCTTCTGGGACCGTGTGAGGAATGTCGACACCCGTCAGGATCATGGCCGCACCTGGCACCAGGTGCAGCTGATCGACAACCTGCCCGCGGTACACGTCAACGAGTTCATCATCGACGAACAGGGTTTTGTCGGCTGGATCAAGGATATCGAGGAAGACAAACTGCTGATTCTCGACCTGCATCAGGAACCCCTGTTGCACCAGGAAGCCTGGGGCCTGAAACCGCGTGACATCTATCAAAGCCTGGCGCTGTACGCCTTACTCGATCCGGATATCCACCTGGTCAACCTGACCGGGGCTGCGGGTTCGGGTAAAACCATCCTCGCACTGGCGGCGGCCATTGAGCAGACCATGGTCAGCAAACGCTATCGCCGGATCATCGCGACCCGTAGCGTGCAGGGCCTGGACCAGGAGATCGGTTTCCTGCCCGGCACTGAAGCGGAAAAAATGGAGCCTTGGCTGGGCGCCATCACCGACAACCTCGAAGCTCTGCACATGGACGACGAAAACACCCATGGCAGCGTCGACTACATCCTCAGCAAAGTGCCGTTGCAGTTCAAATCCCTCAACTACATTCGAGGCCGCAGCTTCCAGCAGAGTCTGATCCTGATCGATGAATGCCAGAACCTCACGCCGCACCAGATGAAAACCATCATCACCCGGGCCGGCGCCGGTTCCAAAGTGGTGTGCCTGGGCAACCTGGCGCAGATCGATACCCCATACCTGTCCGCGACCAGCTCCGGGCTGACGTACTTGACCGAGCGCTTCAAGGACTTCCCCAACGGTGTGCATATCACCCTGCAAGGGGTGCCACGCTCGATTCTGGCCGAATACGCCGAATCGCATCTGTAGCCCTCACCAGAGCCGGGCGGCCCACAGGTCGTCCGGTTTTTTTATACCCGACGAAAATCCCCATTTTTCATGCCGGACGAAAATCTCTGTAGGAGCTGCCGAAGGCTGCGATCTTTTGATCTTCGCCATTTAGAAGCAAGATCAAAAGATCGCAGCCTTCGGCAGCTCCTACATGGGGTCGATGGTGATCCGATAATCAAACGTGCGAAAAATTGACCCACAGGTTTACAATCGATGCTCCTGATCAGGAGTAACCCTGTGCTGACTCATCTCGATTCCCAAGGTCGCGCCCATATGGTCGACGTCACCGAAAAAACCGTGACATTTCGCGAAGCGACAGCCCAAGCGCTGGTGCGCATGCTGCCCGAAACCCTGCAGATGATCGTCACTGGCGGCCATCCCAAGGGGGACGTGTTCGCCGTGGCGCGGATTGCCGGCATCCAGGCGGCGAAGAAAACCAGCGATCTGATTCCTCTGTGCCACCCGTTGATGCTCACCGGCGTCAAGGTCGAACTCAGTGCCGAAGGCAACGACACCGTGCGCATCGTGGCGTGCTGCAAGTTGTCCGGGCAGACCGGCGTCGAAATGGAAGCGCTGACCGCCGCCAGCGTCGCGGCGCTGACCATTTATGACATGTGCAAGGCCGTGGATCGTGGCATGACCATCGAGAGCGTGCGGCTGCTGGAGAAACTCGGCGGCAAGAGCGGCCATTTCCAGGCGGATCAGCCATGAACGTGACTGTGAAGTTTTTCGCCCGTTACCGTGAGGCGCTCGGCGTGGACTCGGTGAAGGTCGAAGGTGATTTCGCCACGGTCGACGATGTGCGCGCGCTGCTCGCTCAACGTGACGGCGCCGAGGTGCTGAGCGAACAGAACCTGATGTGCGCCCGCAACGAAGACCTCTGCCAGCTCGACGAACCGGTGAGCGATGGCGATGAAGTGGCGTTTTTTCCGACCGTGACCGGGGGCTGAACCATGGCGATTCGTGTGCAGCCCACGGCGTTCGACCCGGGCGCTGAAGTCAACGCCATGCACGCGGCCAATGTGGGCGTCGGTGCGGTGGTGAGTTTTGTCGGCTATGTGCGCGACTTCAATGACGGCCTCGACGTCGCCGGGATGTTTCTGGAGCACTACCCGGGCATGACCGAAAAAGCCCTGGACAAGATTGCCACGGAGGCCGAACAGCGCTGGCCGTTGTTGAAGCTGGAAGTGTTGCACCGTATCGGCGCCCTGGAGCCGGGTGAGCCGATCGTCTTCGTCGGTGCCGCCAGCGCCCATCGTCAAGCGGCGTTCGATGCCTGTGCCTTTGTCATGGACTACCTGAAAACCCGCGCGCCGTTCTGGAAGAAAGAAAACACCCGTGATGGACCGCGCTGGGTGGAAGGGCGTGACAGCGATCATGCGGCGGCAGATCGCTGGAAGCAGTAAGCAATCGATCCGTCCTTACGGGCTCGATGCTTGAAAAATACTTGAAAGTTAATCCGTTCTTAACCGGTTTATCGTTTATTCCCGACGTTGGCCAAGGCGGTCTTGTCAAAGCGGTTTAACGGCAAGACCGCGTCCGAAGGCCGGGATCAGGGGCCGTTCAAGGCTCTCAAGGACTGGGTCAGCGTGTAGACTTCCGGGCAACCGATATCAGATCGACAAGGTCGCATTACCGCCAGTTGGCATATCGAAGACAGCATCAGCCTGACGCCGCAGCTGCAAGCGTAGCCGCCGACGAGCTGATCCACGGACACAAAAGGGAAACGCGATGAGCGAGGAAACGATGTGGTTGGGGCGTGAACGGCGCTATCTGGTGTTGCTGGGCATTATTTGCCTGGCGCTGATCGGTGGTGCGCTGTACATGCAAGTGGCCTTGGGCGAGGCGCCGTGCCCGCTGTGCATCCTGCAACGCTACGCGTTGTTGCTGATTGCGCTGTTCGCCTTTATCGGCGCGGCGACACGCACCCGACGCAGCATCACGCTGTTCGAAGCGCTGGTGGTGATCTGCGCCATTGCGGGCGCCGGGGTGGCCGGGCATCACGTCTATACCCAGTTTTATCCGGCGGTCAGTTGCGGCATTGATGTGCTGCAACCGATCGTCGACGGCCTGCCGCTGGCGAAGATCTTCCCGCTGGGCTTTCAGGTCGACGGGTTTTGCTCTACGCCATACCCGCCGATCCTCGGCTTGTCCTTGGCGCAGTGGGCGCTGCTGGCGTTCGTGCTGATCGTGGTGCTGGTGCCGCTGCTCACTTCGCGTAACCGCAAAGCGCTGCGCTGAGGCTGTTCGCCGTACCGTTGCAGGAAACAAAAAACGCCCCGGTTCTCGTTGAGAGGCCGGGGCGTTTTGCATATTCGCAGGTCAGGTAAAAAGACCTTGATGCTCGACAAGGAAGGGTGTGACACGTGTGCGACATGTTGTCACAGCTTGAGTGTCGCAAGGCATTTCAAATCGCTGATTCAGGGTATCGCTTTACACCAAAAACCGGCTCTTACAGGCGCTGCCGGTTTCAGCGCTTGTCAGTCGAAACAGGCAGTTTTAACAGTGCCTGGCAAATTGCCAGAGCCCTTGTCACATGGGGGGTAGAGCAGGGTCGAAGGCGAGCGCAGAGCCTTGGAAGCTGTCTGAACTTCGTGTGATAGACCTACATTTTTTGGTGTTTTTGTTGAGAATGAATTTCGATACCATGGCGCACTTTTGCAAAAGCCGTTAATGATTGTTGCCGGATCGGATATAAATTATTTCGGGATGAGACATGGTTTATGAATCGCTACATATCTACAATCGCCCGCACTGAATTCCCGGCACTGCTCACCCTTATTCAGGCATGAGCAGAAACAGGGTGTCGAGAGGCCTGATGGCTTCGTGCGACTCCCAGATGTCGGTGCCTTCCGACTATCCGCACCAAATGGAATTGGTCTGTAACAAGGCCCTTGACCACGAATTCGAATAAGAACTCACCGCAGGCCCAGCAATTGTCGAACAGCGTCTGACGCGCGGCGGGCAGGCCCTTATTCAATCCAAGAAAAATGCCAACCCTTGGCAGGGTGAAGTGTTGGCGATCAAAACCCAACTGCATTGCGCAAGCTGCTTTAGAGGTCGTGAGATGAGTAAAAACAGGTACCCCAGACTACTAGGCTTATTGCCGCTGCTCGGCACGTTGTTGCTGGGAGGCTGCAACATGACCTTGCTCGATCCCAAGGGCCAGGTTGGCCTGGATGAGCGAAACCTGATCATCACCGCAACGCTGCTGATGCTGTTGGTCGTCGTGCCGGTCATCGTCATGACTTTCCTGTTCGCCTGGAAGTACCGCGCCTCCAACACCGATGCCGTCTACACGCCAAAATGGTCCCACTCCACCAAAATCGAAATCGCGGTGTGGACTATTCCGGTACTGATCATCATTGCTCTGGGTTACATCACCTACAAGTCGACCCACGCACTGGACCCTTACAAACCACTGGAATCCGACGTCAAGCCGATCACCATTGAAGTGGTCGCGCTGGACTGGAAGTGGCTGTTCATCTACCCGGAACAAGGCATCGCCACGGTCAACAAGATCGTGTTCCCGGCGCACACACCGATCAACTTCAAGATCACTTCCGACGCCGTGATGAACTCGTTCTTCATTCCGGCTCTGGGCGGCCAGATCTATGCGATGGCGGGCATGCAGACCAAACTGCACCTGATCGCCAATGAGAACGCTGAAATGGACGGTATCTCCGCCAACTACAGCGGCGCGGGTTTCACCGGTATGAAATTCAAAGCGATCGCCACTTCCCAGGAAGATTTCGACGCTTGGGTAAGCGAAGTCAAAAAGGCACCTAAACAGCTTGAACAAGCTGAATACGCAGCCCTTGCCAAGCAGAGCCAGAACAACCCAGTCGAGCTCTACTCCTCGGTGACGCCAAACCTGTTCCAGACCATCGTCGACAAGTACGAAGGCATGAAACCGGGTCCGAAGGTGAAGCACGAGAAGAAAGAGAAAGAAGTGGCCGCTACGCAAGGAATGGACATGAACTCGCATTCAGCTGCCGGGGCAGAGGAGTAAACGATGTTTGGTAAATTAAGTTGGGAAGCGGTCCCGTTCCACGAACCGATCGTGATGATAACCATCGCCATGATCGCGCTCGGTGGTCTGGCGCTGTTCGCTGCAATCACCTACTTCAAGAAGTGGACTTATTTGTGGACCGAGTGGCTGACCTCGGTCGACCACAAGAAAATCGGCGTGATGTACATCATCGTCGCCATGGTCATGTTGCTGCGTGGTTTTGCCGACGCCATCATGATGCGTACCCAGTTGGCCATGGCCACCGAGGGTTCGCCTGGCTACCTGCCACCTGAACACTATGACCAGATCTTCACCGCTCACGGTGTGATCATGATCATCTTCATGGCGATGCCATTCTTCACCGGCCTGATGAACCTTGCAGTGCCGCTGCAGATCGGCGCGCGTGACGTTGCCTACCCGTTCCTGAACTCCCTGAGCTTCTGGCTGCTGGTTTCCGGCGTAGTACTGATCAACCTGTCCCTGGGCGTTGGCGAATTCGCCAAGACCGGTTGGGTTGCCTATCCGCCGCTGTCGGGCCTGCAATACAGCCCGGGCGTGGGGATGGATTACTACATCTGGGCGCTACAGCTCTCCGGGCTAGGTACGACGCTGACGGGGGTCAACTTCCTGGCCACCGTGCTGAAAATGCGTACCCCGGGCATGAAGCTGATGGACATGCCGATCTTCACCTGGACCTGCACCTGGGCCAACGTCCTGATCGTGGCTTCGTTCCCGATCCTGACCGCTACCCTGGCACTGCTGACGCTTGACCGTTACATGGATTTCCACATTTTCACCAATGAACTTGGTGGCAATCCAATGATGTACGTCAACCTGTTCTGGGCTTGGGGTCACCCCGAGGTTTACATCCTGATTCTGCCGGCGTTCGGGATCTTCTCCGAAGTCATCTCGACCTTCACCGGCAAGCGTCTGTTCGGCCACCACTCGATGGTCTACGCATCGGGCGCGATCTCGATCCTGGGCTTCATGGTTTGGCTGCACCACTTCTTCACCATGGGTTCGGGTGCCGGCGTCAACGCGTTCTTCGGTCTGGCGACGATGCTGATTTCGATCCCGACGGGGGTGAAGCTATTCAACTGGCTGTTCACCATCTACCAGGGCCGTCTGCGTTTCACCAGCCAGGTGCTGTGGACCCTGGGCTTCATGGTGACCTTCGCCATCGGCGGCATGACCGGCGTACTGCTGGCCATCCCGGGTGCTGACTTCGTATTGCACAACAGCCTGTTCGTGATCGCGCACTTCCACAACGTGATCATCGGCGGTGCGGTATTCGGTTACATCGCAGGCTTTGCCTTCTACTTCCCGAAAGCGTTCGGCTTCAAGCTGCACGAAGGTTGGGGCAAGGCAGCGTTCTGGTTCTGGATCTCGGGCTTCTTCGTCGCGTTCATGCCGCTCTATGCACTGGGCTTCATGGGCATGACCCGTCGTCTGAACGCCACCACCAACCCTGAGTGGGTGCCTTACCTGTACGTCGCGATGTTCGGTGCGGTGATGATTGCTGTTGGTATCGCCTGCCAGCTGATCCAGCTGTACGTCAGCGTGCGTGATCGCAACAAGCCAGAGAACATGTGCGAACACGGCGACCCGTGGAATGCCCACACGCTGGAGTGGTCGACTTCGTCGCCACCACCGTTCTACAACTTCGCTGTACTGCCGAAAGCAGAAAGCATCGACCCGTTCACCGAAGCCAAGGAAAACGGCACCGCGTACCAGGCTCCGGCCCGTTACGAGCCGATCCACATGCCAAACAACACCGCGACCGGTGTGGTCATGGGTGCTCTGTTGACCGTGTTCGGTTTCGCGATGATCTGGCACATCTGGTGGTTGGCCATCGTCGGTCTGGTCGGCACCGTGGTCTACTTCGTGATCCACGCTGCACGTGATGATCAAGGCTATATGGTGCCGGTCGACGTGATCGAGCGCATCGAAGCCGAGCAGCACAAGCGTCTGGTAGCGGCCGGGAAAGTTCCAGCCACCGCCACCCGTGTTGAAACCTCGTTGGAACAGGCTTAAACCATGTCGAACTTAGTGACCAATGCTGGACACACCCATGTCGATGGACATGGGCATGATGACCATCACCACGACTCGGGCGAGATGACCGTATACGGTTTCTGGCTCTACCTGATGACCGACTGCATTCTGTTTGCGTCGATCTTCGCGGTGTACGCGGTACTGGTTAACAACGTAGCGGGTGGCCCGTCGGGCCACGACATCTTCGAGCTGCCATACGTACTGGGCGAAACCGCTCTGCTGCTGTTCAGCTCGATCACCTATGGCTTCGCCATGCTGGCGTTGTTCAAGGGCAAGAAAACCCAGGTACTGGGCTGGTTGGCCATGACCTTCCTGTTGGGCGCCGGCTTCATCGCCATGGAGATCAACGAGTTCCACATCCTGATCGCCGAAGGCTACGGCCCTAGCCGCAGCGGCTTCCTGTCCGGGTTCTTTACCCTGGTCGGTACCCACGGTCTGCACGTGACCAGCGGTCTGATCTGGATGGCGATCATGATGTATCAGGTGCAGAAAAACGGCCTGACTTCGACCAACAAGACCCGCCTGAGCTGCCTGAGCCTGTTCTGGCACTTCCTGGACGTTGTGTGGATCTGCGTATTCACGGTTGTTTATCTGATGGGGACTATGTAAATGGCTAACGCTCATTCCCACGATGGCCACGAAGCCAACCACGGCAGCGTAAAGTCCTACGCCATCGGCTTCATCCTGTCGGTGATCCTGACCGTCATTCCATTCGGTCTGGTGATGTACCCGTCGCTGCCGAAATCGATCACCCTGTGGATCGTGCTGGCATTCGCGGTTATCCAGGTGCTGGTGCACCTGGTGTACTTCCTCCACCTGGACCGTTCCGCCGCCCAGCGTAACAACGTGATCGCGTTTGTCTTCGCTGCACTGGTAATCGTCCTGTTGGTTGGCCTGTCGTTGTGGATCATGTTCAGCATCCACACCAACATGATGGCGAAGTGAGGTAAATCCGGATGTCCTTGAAGCACTTTATCCAAATCACCAAACCGGGGATCATTTTCGGTAACGTGCTTTCAGTGGCAGGCGGATTTTTCCTGGCCTCCAAAGGGCATGTCGATCTGGCCATTTTCCTGGCTGCGATGATCGGCACGTCCCTGGTGGTGGCTTCCGGTTGCGTATTCAACAACTGCATCGACCGCGACATCGACCTGAAGATGGAACGCACCAAGAACCGTGCGCTGGTCCAGGGCCTGATTTCGGTGAAATTGGCCTTGTTGTTCGCTACGGTGCTGGGCGTGGCCGGGGTGGCGTTGTTGTACAAGGTGGCCAACCCGTTGGCCGCGCTGTTCGCGGTAATCGGTTTTGTCATCTACGTCGGTTTCTACAGCCTGTACCTCAAGCGCAAGTCGGTTCACGGCACGCTGGTGGGCAGTCTGTCGGGGGCGATGCCGCCGGTGATTGGCTACGTCGCTGTGACTAACAGCTTCGACATAGCCGCACTGACGTTGCTGGTGATGTTCAGTTTGTGGCAGATGCCGCATTCCTACGCCATCGCAATCTTCCGCTTCAACGATTACCTGGCCGCATCGATTCCGGTGTTGCCGGTGAAGCGCGGGATTCAAGTGGCCAAGAAGCACATCCTGCTCTACATCCTGGCGTTCCTCGTAGCGACCTTGATGCTGACCTTCAGCGGCTACGCCGGCATGAGCTACCTTGCCGTCGCCGCGGCCATGGGCATGTACTGGTTGTACATGGCCTGGACAGGTTACAAGGCAGTGGATGACACGGTCTGGGCACGCAAGCTGTTCGTGTTCTCGATCTTCACCATTACTGCATTGAGCGTGATGATGTCGCTGGATTTTAAAGTGCCGAGTGAGCTGTTGCTGACTTACGCGCCTTAAGCTTCGAATGCTGTAAAGAAAAACCCCGCCCTTCGAGAGAATGGCGGGGTTTTTTATTGGGCTCTTTTTGACGGACCGTGTCGTCCCTATCGCGAGCAGGCTCGCTCCCACACTGGATCGGTGTTGCCACCACCTTTGTGTTCGACGCCCACCCCCATGTGGGAGCGAGCCTGCTCGCGATGGCTGCGCCGCGGAGCATCAGGAAAAAAGTTAATAGGCGAACAGGCAATAAAAATCCCCGCACTGATGGCGGGGCTTTTTTGTTTAGCGTTTAGCGTTACTGGGCGGCGATGCTGTAGCCGTCGAACGCGGTTTGCTGCTGAAGCGCGGTGATGATGTTCTTGCGGTTGACCGCTTGTTCGACCCCGGCATTGTCCAGGAACGTTTCGCTTTCCAGCTCGGCTTCATCGCCTTCGCCGACGAAAGTGAAGCCCAGGAATTCCAGCGCTTCACGGTCAACGTTCAGGCGCGAGCGCGGGGTGCGCAGGGGCAGGGCGACGCTGATGCCGTCCTTGCTGATGGTGAACACTTCGATTTCTTTCTTGGCGCGAGCCGCTTTGCTCTTGCTGCTGCTCGGGTTGCTGATGGCTTGGTGAGTCTGGTTCAGTACCTTCAGCGCCAGGCCATAGACGATTTCCTGAAACGCCGGATCGTCCTTGAAGCTGGACAGAATGCGACTGATCGAGAATTTGTTGCTCAGGTCTTCCAGGGCAGCGATATCGGCCGCTTCGGCGTCTTTCAGTTGCTTGAGTTCGCCCATCAAATCGTAGGCTTTGTCGTCGTCGAAGCTGTCATGAGCCTGGCGGATCGCAACGCGCAACTCGCGGATCTGGTCGCTTTCCCGGGTAGATTGAAAAGCGTCCAGAACCATCTCGCTGATGGTCTTGGCCTGAGGCACATGCTGTGAAAGATTGATGGAGTTTTCGTATTCCGCTTTGGACGACAAGGTGACTACGGATTCAGCGGTATTGGAATCGGACATTGAAATTTCACTACTTCTTTAACTTGGATTGAGGCGAGAAAGCACGAAGCCTTTTCAGGCCGCCTAATCTATTGGACCTGCGCTGCGTTGTCACGGATGAACAGGCGGCTGGTCAGCATTTTTGCCAGCGCTTTCGACTATTTCCCTATTGAATTTATATTCATCGAGCGAACCATCCATTGTTCCGCCGTTTGCTCATCCACCGGCAAGGAGAAGCGAAAGGTCGCGCCGCGTCCGGGCACATCGATCAGCTCAATCTCGCGACCGTGCAATTGCAGGATCCGGTGCACGATCCGTAGTCCCAGCCCGCCATCGCGCCGTGCGCCGCCAATGTTGAACGGACGCAGGAACAGACCCTCACGCAGTTCGGGGGCGATGCCGGGGCCGGTGTCGCTGACGGTCACTTCGATAAAAGCCCCCTGAGGGCGGAGGCTGAGTTCGATTTCTCCGCCTTGAGGCGTATGACGCAGCGCGTTATCGAACAGATTGGTCAGCACCCGTTCGATCAGCCCCAGATCGGCGCAGGCCACCGCGACGTTGGGGGCGAAGGTGGCCTTGAGTTCGATCTGGCGTGCTTCGGCGCTGAGTTCGAATTTCTGAAAGATGTCCTGCACCAGATCAGTCAGGGAGAAGCGCTCCAGCACTGGTTGCACGAAACCGTGTTCCAGCCGCACCAGTTCCAGTAATGATTGCGCCAAGCCGCCGACCTTGCGGCTTTGATCCAGGGCGATTCCCAGATAGCGGCGGCGGTCGGTGGGGGACAACGTGGCGTCCTTGAGTGACAGGGTTTCCAGGTAACCGTGCAGCGAGGCCAGCGGTGTGCGCAGGTCGTGGGAGATGTTCGCCACCAGTTCACGACGTTCCTGATCCTGACGGGTCAGCGAGTTCCATTGTTCACCGAGACGCGCTTGCATCTGCTGGAAGGCGGCGTCGAGTACGGCAATTTCATCGTGGCTGGCGGCTTTTTCTACCGGCTCAGGCTCGGGCAAGGCGGGCGGCGCAGACGGAACGCCATTGATATCGAACTGACTGACTTTCTCGGTCAAGCGGCGCAATGGCCGGGTAATCAGCGCAAATGCCGTGAGGCCGGCAATCAGGCACAGCAACGCCACCAGCCCAATGGACAATAACGCGGTATTGAGCGCTGCGCTGGTGGCGCCCCGTTCGGCGAAGCGGTCATGCTCTTCGCTGAGCAACACCACATAGAGATAACCGGCCGGTTGACCGTTGACCCGCAATGGCGCAGCGCTGAACACCTTGCTGCCATCGACGCTGCGCGGATCGTCGCCGAGAATCGGCAGGGCCTCGCCTTTGAGCAAACGCTGGATCGGCGCCAGATCGACCCGCTCCCGACGTATCCGACCCTCGGGCGCGGCGCTGCCGACAATTCGCCCCCCGGTGTCGAGCAGATAGACCTCGACACTGGGGTTGACCAGCATCAGTTGGCTGAACAATTCACGCACGGCATTGGGCATCGGGCCATTGCGGTCCATCAGCACCGTGTCTCGGACGATGTGTTGCGCCAGATCTCGCGACAACCCTTGCACCACTTCCAGTTCATGCATCTGGTTGGAGCGCACCTGCATCCATGCCGAGGTGCCGCAGCACACCAGCAACAGCACGGCGAACACCAGGGACAGGCGTTGGGTCAGGGTCAACCTCATGGCAGCTCTCCGCTCGTCGCGAATTTATAACCACGACCCCATACGGTGAGGATGCGCGCCGGTTGCGCGGGATCGGCTTCGATCTTGGCCCGCAGGCGATTGATGTGGGTGTTGACCGTGTGCTCGTAGCCTTCATGGCTGTAGCCCCACACCGCGTTGAGCAGGTCCATGCGCGAGAAGACCTTGCCGGGCTGGCGGACGAAAAAGTACAGCAGGTCGAACTCCCGCGGCGTGAGGTCAAGACGACGGCCATCGAGGGAGACTTCACGTGTGATCGGGTCGATGGACAGGCCATCGCTGATCAGGCTGCCAGCGTCCATCTTCAGGTTACGGGCCATGGCGTCGACCCGTCGCAGCAATGCCTTGACCCGTGCAACCAGCTCTAGAATGGAAAAGGGTTTGGCCAGGTAGTCGTCGGCGCCGAGTTCCAGCCCCAGAATTCGATGGACTTCGCTGGAGCGCGCACTGGTGATGATGATCGGTGTGTAGCGGGCCATGGCCCGGGCGCGGCGGCAGATTTCCAGGCCGTCGACACCGGGCAACATCAGGTCGAGAATAAGTGCATCCCAGCTTCCTTGCTGCAGCAGTCGCATGCCCTCATCACCGTCGGCGCAGTGCACCACCTCGAACTGCTCATCGCGAAGATGCAGGCAGATAAGGTCGGCGATATACAGGTCGTCCTCGACCACCAGGACGCGTTTGGTCTGTTCCATGGAGCTCAATCCTTTGTGACGCAATGAACACATTGTGCGGGTTTTCCTGAGGTTGAGTTATCACGAATTATTTAACTCCTCGTGAGGATTTGGCGATCAAACCAAGCCTAGGCTGTGTTCCATGCAAGGCATCTGGAATTTTGGAGAAGGCCCATGTTTTCACGGCGACAGTTTCTTGTAGCGAGCGGCGGGCTGGGGGCTGCAGCCCTTGTAATCGGTGTATTGCCAAAATTTTCCGCAAGCGTTGCATTGATAAATGAGGCCCGCGCGGCAGAGGTTTTCGAGGTGACCCACAGCGACAGCGAGTGGCGCGCCATGCTCAGCGCCGAGCAGTACGAGATCCTGCGCGAAGAGGGCACCGAGCGGGCCTACAGCAGCCCGCTGAACAACGAACATCGGAAGGGCGTTTTTGCTTGCGCCGGTTGTGATCTGCCGTTGTTTTCTTCCGACACCAAGTTCGACAGCCGCACTGGATGGCCGAGCTTTTGGGCTCCCTTGGATAACGCGGTAGCCACCCGTCAGGACCGATCCTTCGGCGTGCTGCGCGAAGAGGTTCACTGCCGTCGTTGCGGCGGTCACTTGGGCCATGTTTTCGAGGACGGGCCAAAGCCCACAGGCCTGCGCTACTGCATGAACGGCCTGGCGCTGACTTTCAAGCCACAGGCGTAATCCATGGGCACTTCCTTTCACTCACTTCACGCAGGTCGACGTTATGTGGCTTCTGGTCCTCGCTTATCTCGGTGGTGTGCTGACGATTGTCAGCCCGTGCATTCTGCCGGTATTGCCCTTTGTCTTCGCTCGTACTGGGCAGCCGTTTATGAAGAGTGGCTTGCCGCTGCTGGCGGGGATGGCGCTGACCTTCGCGCTCGTCGCCTCGTTGGCGGCGGTGGGCGGCGGTTGGGTGGTGCAAGTCAATCAGTACGGTCGCTGGCTCGCGTTGCTGTTCGTTGCCCTGTTCGGGCTGACGCTGTTGCTGCCCCGGTTGGCCGAGCGCCTGACGCGTCCACTGGTGGCGGCCGGCGGTCGGCTGTCGGAAGCCGCGGCTGCCGATACCCGGCCGCGTCCCGGCGCTTCGTTTCTGATCGGTGTTGCCACAGGCCTGCTCTGGGCGCCCTGCGCCGGGCCGATTTTGGGCCTGCTGTTGACTGGCGCGGCGTTGCAAGGGGCAAACATCGCCACCACCCTGTTGCTACTGGCTTACGCGGCCGGCGCCGCCACCTCTCTCGCCGCGGCACTGCTGCTGGGCGGTAAAGTTTTCGCCGCGATGAAGCGCTCGATAGGCGCAGGCGAGTGGCTGCGTCGAGGCTTGGGAGTCGCGATGCTGTCGGGTGTAGTGGCGATCGCCTTGGGGCTGGATACCGGAATTCTGGCGCGGGTCTCGACAGCATCCACTGGGGATATCGAGCAGGCGTTGGTAAACCGATTGACCGGCAAGTTGCCCAGCGACAGTGGGGCGATGATGTCGCAGATTCCACGGGTCGGCGATCAACCCGCCGGCAGCATGAAAATGACCGCCAAGATACCGGGCGAACTGCCGATTGAAGGCAACCTTCCGTCGCTGGACGGCGCTGTGCAATGGCTCAATTCACCCCCTCTCACTGCCCAGGCCTTGAAGGGCAAGGTTGTGCTGGTTGATTTCTGGACTTACTCCTGCATCAACTGCCTGCGCACCCTGCCGTATGTGAAGGCCTGGGCCGAGAAGTATCGCGATCAGGGCTTGGTGGTGATCGGCGTCCATACGCCTGAGTTTGCCTTCGAACGTGATGTAGGCAATGTCACCAAGGCCATGAAAGACCTGGGCATCACTTATCCGGTGGCAATCGATAACGACTACAAGGTCTGGCGTGCTTTCAACAACCAGTACTGGCCAGCCCACTATTTTGCCGATGCTCAGGGGCACATTCGTTATCACCACTTTGGTGAAGGCAAATACGCCGAATCGGAGCGAGTGATTCAGCAACTGCTGCGTGAGGCGGGCGCCGCGAAGGTCGCGGATGGGCTGATCAATGCTCGCGCCGAGGGCGTCCAGCTCGCCCCCAACATGAATGAAGTGCGATCGCCGGAAACCTATGTCGGCTACCGACGGGCGGAGCATTTCGTTTCTGAAACCGATATGGCGCCCGACAAGGTGACGGCCTATAGCCCACCGGCACAACTGGCCCTCAATAACTGGAGCCTGGATGGCCAATGGATTGTCGGTCCGGAGCGGGCCGTTTCAAACGCACCGACCAGTCGTATCGTCTACCGCTTCCACGCTCGCGATCTGCATTTGGTATTGGGCCCAGGTGCTGACGGCAAACCGGTGCGTTTCAAAGTGTTGATTGATGGCAAGCCCCCAGGTGATGCCCATGGTGTCGACGTGGCGCCCGATGGCAGCGGCAGCGTCACCGAGCAGCGGTTGTATCAACTGGTACGCCAGACCGCAGGCGTAAAAGACCGGACATTCAGCATTGAGTTTCTCGATCCCGGTGTGTCGGCGTACGCATTTACGTTCGGTTGATAGCCTCATTCACTCAGGAGACAAGCCATGAAAACCCTATATAACTGGCGTTGCGCCCTGCTCGGATTGGCCGCCGCCAGTGTTATCGGTCAATGCGCAGCGTTCTCGTTCGGAGGCACCGAAGAGGCGGTCATCATTCCCCCACCAACGCTCGACGAGAACACTCAAGCGCGCAGTGAAACGGCAATTTTTGCGGGCGGTTGCTTCTGGGGCGTCCAAGGGGTATTTCAACACGTCAAAGGGGTGAAGAACGCTGTCTCCGGTTACGCGGGCGGCGCCGCTGACACAGCTCAGTATGAGCGGGTCAGCAATGGCGATACTGGTCATGCGGAGGCCGTCGAAGTCACCTACGATCCGGCTCAAGTCAGTTACGGCAGCCTGTTGCAGATCTATTTCTCGGTGGCCCATAACCCCACCGAACTCAACCGCCAAGGGCCGGACCGCGGCACCCAGTATCGATCGGCGCTTTTCCTGAAAAGCGCTGAACAGCAACGCGTCGCCCAGGCCTACATCGCGCAACTCGACGCCGCCCATTCGTTCAACAAACCCATCGTCACCAAACTGGAGACCTACAACGGCTTCTACCCGGCAGAGGAGGAACATCAGGACTTCCTAATCGAGCACCCGACGTACCCCTACATCGTGATCAATGACCTGCCGAAAGTCGCGCAGTTGAAGCGGCTGCATCCGGATAGGTATCAGGAGAAGCCGGTGTTGGTGAAGGGGGGATTGTAAGCAGGCGGCTGACAGGCAAAAGTCGTCTCATCCCGAAATCACATTCTTGCCCGCAATCTTCGATCGATACAGCGCCTGATCGGCCCTGGCCAGCAAACCGGTTTGTTGCTCTTCTTCAAAACGTTGCACCACGCCAAAACTCATGGTGACTTGATAGTCCCCGACCGGCAGCAGGCTCGACAGGCCATGGCGGATTCTTTCCGCGAGCGCCCTGGCGTCGGCCAACAAGGTATTGGGCAGGATCATGATGAATTCGTCGCCGCCCCAACGGGCCAACAAATCACCTTCACGCACGCAGTGCTTCACGCTCTCGATTACCTGCACCAACGCCGCATCACCCAGGGCGTGGCCGTAGTGATCGTTAATGTTTTTGAAGTCATCGATGTCCATGGCAATCAGCGATAGCGGCTGGCGAAAGCGTTGGGCGCGGTCGCATTCCTGGGGCAGGGCCTTTTCCAGTCGATAGCGATTGGCGATGGAAGTCAGCACATCGGTTTCCGCCAGTTTGCGATTCTCTTCGAGTTGAATCTGCAACTGCTGATTGACCCGAGACAACTCACGGGTGCGTTCTTCGACGATGGCTTCGAGGGATTGATTGCGCCGTTCCAATTCTTCGAACAGGCGTTTCTTGTCTTCAATACTGCGGTGCGCGCCGACCATTCGTGCCACCGAGCCGTCGGCATTACGTGCCAGCACGTAGCCGCGATCTTCGATCCAGGTGTAAGTGCCATCGCGCATGCGGCAGCGATACTCGGCTTGATAGCCGGGAGCGCGCTGATTCAGGTAGTCATCAAACAGTGCCATGACGCGCGAAAAATCGTCGGGGTGGATCACGTTTTCCCAGGTCAGCACGTTGTTATCCAGGGAATGAGGCGTATAGCCGAGCATCTCGTACCACCCGGGGTTGCGATAAACGAACCCGGTGTTGGCATTCCAGTCCCAGATGCCATCGCTCACCAGTTCCAGAATGGTGTGCAGCATGTCTTCGTTAAAATCTGACAGATTGAACTTCAACGGCTCGATATTCGATGCCTCACCCATCATCGGTCTCCCTGCCGAACTGATATCAACGTGACTCGCCAGTCGAGGAGATTAGTTCATGGGGTATTGCCCCGGCTAGTGCTGGCCCCACCTCTGCAGTGCAAAGTCGACGAAGCTGCGCAATTTCGGTAAACGGTAGCGGTCTTGGGCGTACACCAGGTTCATCGGCCGACTCGGCAGTTGGTAGTCCTGCATCAAGGCCACCAGTTTTCCGTCCTGAAGGTCCTGCTCCACTAATGCATCGGGCACCATCACGATACCCATACCGGTGCGCGCCGCTTGATGCAACCCCGCCGAACTGTTGATCAGCATCGGCCCGCTGACATCCACCATGACTTCGCCTTCGGGTCCTTTCAGGCGCCATTGTTTGGCTACCGAGTGCCAGTCATCTCCGGCCGGGTAGGCGAAGGCCAGACAGTCATGGTATTGCAGGTCGGCGGGCTTTTCCGGAATGCCTCGGCGCGCCAGATAATCCTTCGATGCGCACAGGGTCATCGTGTAGTCGATGAGCGGGCGGGCGATCATGTTGGACAGCTCGGTAGTGCCCAAGCGAATCGCCACATCGAAACCGTTGTCGAGCAGATCCAGGCGCTGGTTGGTCAAAACAACGTCGAGTTTGACTTGCGGACAACTCAGGGCGAATTCGCTCAAGGCAGGAGCCAACCGTTCGGTGCCGAAGGTCAGTGGTGCAGTGATGCGCAAGGTGCCGCTCGGCTCGTCGAGGGTCTGTTCAGCCAGGCGTTCGGAATCGGCCACCAACCCCAATACCTCGAGACAACGTTGATAGTACGCCGTGCCGAATTCCGTCAGCCGTTGGCGTCGTGTCGTACGGTTGAGCAGGCGCACACCCAGACGTTGCTCCAGGGCCCGAAGATGATTGCCGACCATGGTCGTGGACATTTCGCACTGCAAAGCGGCGGCGGTCATGCTGCCGGCTTCCACCACTCTTACGTAAACGGTCATTGCCTGGAACAAATCCATTATCAAGCTCAGCTTTAAAATGATTGAAGTGTTGCAGGGTTTATCCAGCTCAGGTGGCTAACCATACTGCAAAAACACCGACTATTAATGGAGTTTGATGTCATGACCGCCGCCTGCCTGATGAGCACCTACCAACCCTTGGCCCTGAGTTTCAGCAAAGGCCTGGGCACGCGCTTGTGGGATCAGGCCGGTCGTGAGTATCTGGACGCGGTGGCGGGCGTGGCGGTGACCAACGTCGGCCATTCCCATCCGCGAATTGTGGCGGCCATCAGCGAGCAGGCCGGACTGCTGTTGCACACATCCAACCTGTACAGCATCGACTGGCAACAGCGGCTGGCGCAGAAACTGGTTCGGCTTTCCGGCATGGATCGGGCGTTCTTCAACAACTCTGGCGCCGAAGCCAACGAAACCGCGCTGAAACTCGCGCGGCTTTACGGCTGGCACAAAGGCATCGAGCAGCCGCTGATAGTGGTCATGGAAAACGCCTTTCACGGTCGTACTCTTGGCACCTTGTCCGCCAGTGACGGCCCAGCGGTGCGTCTGGGGTTTAACGAATTGCCGGGGGATTTCATTAAAGTGCCATTCGGCGACCTCGCGGCGCTGGAGGCGGTGCAACATGCCCACGGCTCGCGCATCGTAGCGATCCTGATGGAGCCGATTCAGGGCGAAAGCGGTGTGCAAATGGCGCCGCCCGGTTATCTCAAAGCGGTGCGCGAGCTGTGCAACCGGCGCGCCTGGCTACTGATGCTCGACGAGATCCAGACTGGCATCGGCCGCACCGGCCAGTGGTTTGCGTTCCAGCACGAAGGCATCATCCCGGACGTCATGACTCTGGCCAAAGGCCTGGGTAACGGCATCCCTATTGGTGCCTGTCTGGCCCGAGGCAAAGCCGCCGACCTGTTCACCCCCGGCAGCCACGGCAGTACATTCGGCGGCAATCCGCTGGCATGCCGGGTGGGATGCACTGTGCTTGAGATCATCGAAGAACAAGGCCTGCTGGAGAACGCCAAACTGCAGGGTGAACGCTTGCTCGCCAGATTGTGTATCGAACTGGCTGACAACCCGAACGTCCTGGCGATCCGTGGCCAAGGATTGATGATCGGCATCGAACTTGCTCAACCCATCCGCGACCTGACCCTGATTGCAGCCCGCGATCACGGCTTGCTGATTAACGTGACACGGGGCAAGACCATTCGTCTGCTGCCACCGCTGACGATTGATGAGCGGGAAGTGGAGATGATTGTCAGAGGGGTGTGTCGGGCGGTAAGCGCAGCCTGACTTCTATAGGATGTACGCATTCCCCTGTACAGAATCGGTATCTGCGTCAGGAACGATCAGTCGGTGTGTTGCATTGTGCTGACGAAAGCCGTGACCTCCGCCCTGTTCATCAGTTGAAGTTTCGAACCGTCAAACCCTTCAAACAAACGCTGATGCGCGGCAAATCCACTGGACCCTTCGCGAGTACGGTAACTACCCGCCCAGTCCTGTAGCGCTATCAGCAACTCGTCGCTATCGTCCCGCTTCGCCTCTCGCTGGCGAATATGACTGACGCAGTCTTCGTCCTCCAGGCATAGCCAGATCAGCGCCGTCGCCTGTTCCATAAGCTCACTGACCATCCAGCCATACACGCCCTCGATAACCCAGCACTCGTTACTCGCCGCCACCCGCGCCATTCCCAATGCTTCGGCGCGGGGACGAGGGATGCTGTGTTCATCGGATATCCAGTGAATCAGGTCAAGATCGATCCAGGGTACTTGCAATTGTTCCGCCAATCGTTTGGCCAGCCAACTCTTGCCCGAGCCGGAGTTGCCGATGATCAGAGTTCGGGTGAGGTTCGTGGTGTGCAGGTAATAATTGCTCATGGCAACTCGGGAAAAGTTATTCAACCGCTTCGGAAATATCAGGCGCAATCATCCGCGTCTTGGGCGATCCATCCGCATTGAATTGATAAATATCCTGCGGCTGACCCTTTTCATTGAAGAACACTTGGCCAATCCCTGCCGAGTTCCACAGCCGTTCACCCGCTTCGGCATGTTCGGGAGTGTGCGGAACAATGCGCATACGCCGACGCTTGGTCAGCCAGTTGAGTGGCGAGCGGGGCGAGTAAAGCCAGCGGTTGAGGCGGTCGAACCATTCGAGCAGGGCGGGCGGGAATTCGTTTTTGATGCCGCTGCTGGTGATCTGCCAGATTCTTGGGCCGGCCTTTCGGTGTCGGATCAATACTTCGTAGACGAAGGAATAATGCACATCGCCGGACAGCACCACGTAGTTACCGGGAGTGCGGGAGTGTCGGAAAATGTTCAGGATCACCTGGGCCGCGCCGCGATGGGCCATCCAGTTTTCGGCGTCCACCAACAGTGGATAACCGCACCAGCTAAATACCCGTTGCACGGTTTCGATCAGTTTGACGCCGAAGATCGGTGCCGGCGAAACGATGATCGCCGAGGGATGATCGAGTAATTCCTGCTGCAGCTCGCTGAGCGCTTCCCAATCCAGCAGTCCGGACGGTTGCTTGAGAGTCATCTCGCTGCGCCAGCGCCGAGTGCGGGTATCGAGCACCACCAGTGCCGGACGGGTGGGCAGCACGTAATGCCACTTCTGAAAGCTCAGCAGCTCATCGATCAAGCCATCCTGAACATCGCTGTCGAGGTAATGGTCGTGCCCAGTGGCACTCAATAGACGGGTTTTTTCCAGCAAGCTGCCAAATGCGTCCGGGTTGTTGCCCCAACCCTGACACAACATATAAGCGAGCAGCGCGTTGCCGATGATGCGCTTGGAGAACGGATGGCCGTAGGCCGTTTCCTCCCATTGCGCGGAAAGATTCCAGTCATCGGTAATATCGTGGTCGTCGAAAATCATCAGGCACGGCAGGTGCGCCATCGCTCGCCCAACACCACCCAATCCTTTCTTGAATTCATCGATGCGCGTCTGCTCCAGGGCATAACGCCTGCGTCGTTCGGGCGTCAGTGCCGGTGGTTGGGGCGCGATCAGTGTCCAGGACGTTGGCGACCATACTAATAGGTACATGGCCATGACCTCGGCGAAGGTCACCAGATGGTTGTCGGCGCTGCTACTGGTAAAAATCGGCTTACGCGCTCCACCGAAAAATCGTTCGCGCAGGGTTTCGTTGCTCTCAAGCGCCGGTAACAAATCCGCACGATGGTAGTAACTGGCCGGGTGCTCGTAGAGTTTGGCGCTGTCGCTGACCACTGCACCGTCGAGGTGTTCGTCGAACAGCTCCAGACGCTCGATCAAGGCATGAATTGCCCGCAACATCGGCCCCGCGACATCATCCGCATATACCTGATCGCCGCTCATCATCAATAGCGCGGGACGCTTGCAAGCGTCCGGCTCGGACTCCAGCAACCGATCGACGCACAGCAAGCCATCGGCCGCCGGATGGTGAGGTTTACGGCAGGAGCCATGCAACAACTGATCGATGCGCGAGCGCAGCACGAAATTCGGGCAACGCGCTTCGCCATATAGTAGATGAGGCGCCCATTCGAGGATGCCCGACTGAGCGCCATCGTCGGTGATTAGCAGGTCGTACTCGATCAATGTGTCGCAGGGCAGGGCGGCATCCAGTGGCACATCAATCAAATGAACGAAGGCATGAGTACCGACCGAGATAATCGTGCATTGCCCTGCGTCGAGACGGATGTCGATTCCTTGCAGGCGTAGCGTCAACGTCAGCGCACGTGTCCCCACCAGCCATAGCACCAGCCGCGTAGGGTCCAGGCGCCGCAATAGCGGGCCGACGAGGACCGGAGGCAATGGGGAGTGATTGGCAGGCAATGGCAGAGATACGGACATCCGGGTTCAAGACTCTTAGCGCATGGGTCGGCGATGATAACGCAGCGGGAAGGCAAGCCAAGGCAGCGTTATATTCTGGTGAGTTCTCCTATATAGAAGGGGAATGCGCTGTTTTCCTGCTTTGCGCCAATGATTGATAGAAAAGCATAATCAGGGGTTGACGGCAGATTCTGAAAGCCTATAATTCGCCCCACTTCCGGCGCAGACGAAACGGAAAACTCCTTGGTAAACAAAGAGTTACGCAGTTTTCGACAGCGGTTACGCTTCAGTTCATCGAAGCCAGAAGGAGTTGGTAGGGCAGTGTGCTTTCGCCTTATTGACGGTTCGATCTTCTCGGTCGAAAGCGGAGAAAAAAGAGGTGTTGACAGCAGCGAGTAACGCTGTAGAATTCGCCTCCCGCTAACGAGAGATCGGAAGCGCAAGTGGTTGAAGTTGTTGAGGAAAACCTTGAAAACTTCTGAAAATAACCGCTTGACAGCAACAGAGGCTGCTGTAGAATGCGCGCCTCGGTTGAGACGAAAGATCTTAACCAACCGCTCTTTAACAATTGAATCAAGCAATTCGTGTGGGTGCTTGTGGAGTCAGACTGATAGTCAACAAGATTATCAGCATCACAAGTTACTCCGCGAGAAATCAAAGATGTAACCAACGATTGCTGAGCCAAGTTTAGGGTTTCTTAAAAACCCAAAGATGTTTGAACTGAAGAGTTTGATCATGGCTCAGATTGAACGCTGGCGGCAGGCCTAACACATGCAAGTCGAGCGGCAGCACGGGTACTTGTACCTGGTGGCGAGCGGCGGACGGGTGAGTAATGCCTAGGAATCTGCCTGGTAGTGGGGGATAACGCTCGGAAACGGACGCTAATACCGCATACGTCCTACGGGAGAAAGCAGGGGACCTTCGGGCCTTGCGCTATCAGATGAGCCTAGGTCGGATTAGCTAGTTGGTGAGGTAATGGCTCACCAAGGCGACGATCCGTAACTGGTCTGAGAGGATGATCAGTCACACTGGAACTGAGACACGGTCCAGACTCCTACGGGAGGCAGCAGTGGGGAATATTGGACAATGGGCGAAAGCCTGATCCAGCCATGCCGCGTGTGTGAAGAAGGTCTTCGGATTGTAAAGCACTTTAAGTTGGGAGGAAGGGCAGTTACCTAATACGTAATTGTTTTGACGTTACCGACAGAATAAGCACCGGCTAACTCTGTGCCAGCAGCCGCGGTAATACAGAGGGTGCAAGCGTTAATCGGAATTACTGGGCGTAAAGCGCGCGTAGGTGGTTCGTTAAGTTGGATGTGAAATCCCCGGGCTCAACCTGGGAACTGCATTCAAAACTGACGAGCTAGAGTATGGTAGAGGGTGGTGGAATTTCCTGTGTAGCGGTGAAATGCGTAGATATAGGAAGGAACACCAGTGGCGAAGGCGACCACCTGGACTGATACTGACACTGAGGTGCGAAAGCGTGGGGAGCAAACAGGATTAGATACCCTGGTAGTCCACGCCGTAAACGATGTCAACTAGCCGTTGGGAGCCTTGAGCTCTTAGTGGCGCAGCTAACGCATTAAGTTGACCGCCTGGGGAGTACGGCCGCAAGGTTAAAACTCAAATGAATTGACGGGGGCCCGCACAAGCGGTGGAGCATGTGGTTTAATTCGAAGCAACGCGAAGAACCTTACCAGGCCTTGACATCCAATGAATCTGCTAGAGATAGCGGAGTGCCTTCGGGAGCATTGAGACAGGTGCTGCATGGCTGTCGTCAGCTCGTGTCGTGAGATGTTGGGTTAAGTCCCGTAACGAGCGCAACCCTTGTCCTTAGTTACCAGCACGTTAAGGTGGGCACTCTAAGGAGACTGCCGGTGACAAACCGGAGGAAGGTGGGGATGACGTCAAGTCATCATGGCCCTTACGGCCTGGGCTACACACGTGCTACAATGGTCGGTACAGAGGGTTGCCAAGCCGCGAGGTGGAGCTAATCCCAGAAAACCGATCGTAGTCCGGATCGCAGTCTGCAACTCGACTGCGTGAAGTCGGAATCGCTAGTAATCGCGAATCAGAATGTCGCGGTGAATACGTTCCCGGGCCTTGTACACACCGCCCGTCACACCATGGGAGTGGGTTGCACCAGAAGTAGCTAGTCTAACCTTCGGGAGGACGGTTACCACGGTGTGATTCATGACTGGGGTGAAGTCGTAACAAGGTAGCCGTAGGGGAACCTGCGGCTGGATCACCTCCTTAATCGACGACATCAGCTGCTCCATAAGTTCCCACACGAATTGCTTGATTCATTGAAGAAGACGATAAGAAGCAGCCCGAAATTGGGTCTGTAGCTCAGTTGGTTAGAGCGCACCCCTGATAAGGGTGAGGTCGGCAGTTCGAATCTGCCCAGACCCACCAATTTTGTGTGGGAAACGCCTGTAGAAATACGGGGCCATAGCTCAGCTGGGAGAGCGCCTGCCTTGCACGCAGGAGGTCAACGGTTCGATCCCGTTTGGCTCCACCACTACTGCTTCTGTTTGTTGAAAGCTTAGAAATGAGCATTCCATCGTGACGATGGTGAATGTTGATTTCTAGTCTTTGATTAGATCGTTCTTTAAAAATTTGGGTATGTGATAGAAAGATAGACTGAACACTACTTTCACTGGTAGTGGATCAGGCTAAGGTAAAATTTGTGAGTTTAATCGCGAATTTTCGGCGAATGTCGTCTTCACAGTATAACCAGATTGCTTGGGGTTATATGGTCAAGTGAAGAAGCGCATACGGTGGATGCCTTGGCAGTCAGAGGCGATGAAAGACGTGGTAGCCTGCGAAAAGCTTCGGGGAGTCGGCAAACAGACTTTGATCCGGAGATGTCTGAATGGGGGAACCCACCTAACATAAGTTAGGTATCTTAAGCTGAATACATAGGCTTAAGAAGCGAACCAGGGGAACTGAAACATCTAAGTACCCTGAGGAAAAGAAATCAACCGAGATTCCCTTAGTAGTGGCGAGCGAACGGGGACTAGCCCTTAAGTGGCTTTGAGATTAGCGGAACGCTCTGGAAAGTGCGGCCATAGTGGGTGATAGCCCTGTACGCGAAAATCTCTTGGTCATGAAATCGAGTAGGACGGAGCACGAGAAACTTTGTCTGAATATGGGGGGACCATCCTCCAAGGCTAAATACTACTGACTGACCGATAGTGAACTAGTACCGTGAGGGAAAGGCGAAAAGAACCCCGGAGAGGGGAGTGAAATAGATCCTGAAACCGTATGCGTACAAGCAGTGGGAGCCCACTTTGTTGGGTGACTGCGTACCTTTTGTATAATGGGTCAGCGACTTATTTTCAGTGGCGAGCTTAACCGAATAGGGGAGGCGTAGCGAAAGCGAGTCTTAATAGGGCGTCTAGTCGCTGGGAATAGACCCGAAACCGGGCGATCTATCCATGGGCAGGTTGAAGGTTGGGTAACACTAACTGGAGGACCGAACCGACTACCGTTGAAAAGTTAGCGGATGACCTGTGGATCGGAGTGAAAGGCTAATCAAGCTCGGAGATAGCTGGTTCTCCTCGAAAGCTATTTAGGTAGCGCCTCATGTATCACTGTAGGGGGTAGAGCACTGTTTCGGCTAGGGGGTCATCCCGACTTACCAAACCGATGCAAACTCCGAATACCTACAAGTGCCGAGCATGGGAGACACACGGCGGGTGCTAACGTCCGTCGTGAAAAGGGAAACAACCCAGACCGTCAGCTAAGGTCCCAAAGTTATGGTTAAGTGGGAAACGATGTGGGAAGGCTTAGACAGCTAGGAGGTTGGCTTAGAAGCAGCCACCCTTTAAAGAAAGCGTAATAGCTCACTAGTCGAGTCGGCCTGCGCGGAAGATGTAACGGGGCTCAAACCATACACCGAAGCTACGGGTATCACTTAGGTGATGCGGTAGAGGAGCGTTCTGTAAGCCTGTGAAGGTGAGTTGAGAAGCTTGCTGGAGGTATCAGAAGTGCGAATGCTGACATGAGTAACGACAATGGGTGTGAAAAACACCCACGCCGAAAGACCAAGGTTTCCTGCGCAACGTTAATCGACGCAGGGTTAGTCGGTCCCTAAGGCGAGGCTGAAAAGCGTAGTCGATGGAAAACAGGTTAATATTCCTGTACTTCTGGTTATTGCGATGGAGGGACGGAGAAGGCTAGGCCAGCTTGGCGTTGGTTGTCCAAGTTTAAGGTGGTAGGCTGAGATCTTAGGTAAATCCGGGATCTTAAGGCCGAGAGCTGATGACGAGTTACCCTTTGGGTGACGAAGTGGTTGATGCCATGCTTCCAAGAAAAGCTTCTAAGCTTCAGGTAACCAGGAACCGTACCCCAAACCGACACAGGTGGTTGGGTAGAGAATACCAAGGCGCTTGAGAGAACTCGGGTGAAGGAACTAGGCAAAATGGCACCGTAACTTCGGGAGAAGGTGCGCCGGTGAGGGTGAAGCATTTACTGCGTAAGCCCATGCCGGTCGAAGATACCAGGCCGCTGCGACTGTTTATTAAAAACACAGCACTCTGCAAACACGAAAGTGGACGTATAGGGTGTGACGCCTGCCCGGTGCCGGAAGGTTAATTGATGGGGTTAGCTAACGCGAAGCTCTTGATCGAAGCCCCGGTAAACGGCGGCCGTAACTATAACGGTCCTAAGGTAGCGAAATTCCTTGTCGGGTAAGTTCCGACCTGCACGAATGGCGTAACGATGGCGGCGCTGTCTCCACCCGAGACTCAGTGAAATTGAAATCGCTGTGAAGATGCAGTGTATCCGCGGCTAGACGGAAAGACCCCGTGAACCTTTACTATAGCTTTGCACTGGACTTTGAATTTGCTTGTGTAGGATAGGTGGGAGGCTTTGAAGCGTGGACGCCAGTTCGCGTGGAGCCAACCTTGAAATACCACCCTGGCAACTTTGAGGTTCTAACTCAGGTCCGTTATCCGGATCGAGGACAGTGTATGGTGGGTAGTTTGACTGGGGCGGTCTCCTCCTAAAGAGTAACGGAGGAGTACGAAGGTGCGCTCAGACCGGTCGGAAATCGGTCGTAGAGTATAAAGGCAAAAGCGCGCTTGACTGCGAGACAGACACGTCGAGCAGGTACGAAAGTAGGTCTTAGTGATCCGGTGGTTCTGTATGGAAGGGCCATCGCTCAACGGATAAAAGGTACTCCGGGGATAACAGGCTGATACCGCCCAAGAGTTCATATCGACGGCGGTGTTTGGCACCTCGATGTCGGCTCATCACATCCTGGGGCTGAAGCCGGTCCCAAGGGTATGGCTGTTCGCCATTTAAAGTGGTACGCGAGCTGGGTTTAGAACGTCGTGAGACAGTTCGGTCCCTATCTGCCGTGGACGTTTGAGATTTGAGAGGGGCTGCTCCTAGTACGAGAGGACCGGAGTGGACGAACCTCTGGTGTTCCGGTTGTCACGCCAGTGGCATTGCCGGGTAGCTATGTTCGGAATAGATAACCGCTGAAAGCATCTAAGCGGGAAACTAGCCTCAAGATGAGATCTCACTGGGACCTTGAGTCCCCTGAAGGGCCGTCGAAGACTACGACGTTGATAGGTTGGGTGTGTAAGCGCTGTGAGGCGTTGAGCTAACCAATACTAATTGCCCGTGAGGCTTGACCATATAACACCCAAGCAATTTGCAGGCTTCGAGCTGAAAAGCGAAAGAGCTCCAGATTGCGGTGTGTGAAGACGAAACGAACCGAAAGTTCGAGATACTCACAAAACACCGATCTATCACATACCCATTCGCTGGAGCGTGATCTCGCAAGAGAGAACGACCTGGCTACCGAATTTCTTGACGACCATAGAGCATTGGAACCACCTGATCCCATCCCGAACTCAGCAGTGAAACGATGCATCGCCGATGGTAGTGTGGGGTTTCCCCATGTGAGAGTAGGTCATCGTCAAGATCAAATTCCGAAACCCCTATCTGCGTATGCAGGTAGGGGTTTTGTTTTGTCCGCAGGAAAGTTCGTACGGTCAGGGAACCGAGATTGCCTTTAGCGGGCCGTTGCGGCTGGTGTATTTCGGTCGACCGCTGGGGCTCAAGCGGGTGATGACTAATTTGCTCGATAACGCCATCAAGTACGGTAGTGAGCCGACAGTTGAACTGATCCCGAGCGCTGGCCAGGTGCGGATCAAAATACTGGATCGTGGGCCGGGTATTCCGGATGCCTGCCTTGAGCAAGTGTTTGTGCCGTTCTTCCGGATGGAAGGCTCGCGAAACAAAAGCACGGGTGGCGTTGGTTTGGGGTTATCGGCGGCGCGAGCGATTGTGCTGGAACACGGAGGTGAGCTGACACTGCGAAATCGGTCGATAGGCGGGTTGGAAGCGTTGGTAGTGTTGCCGGTGCATCCAGCAGCGTGAAGTAATGGAGCGCCCTTGGCCTGTCTTCACAGACCAAGGGCATTCCAAGGGCTTGTGTAAACCTAAGCCTCCCAGCCCGCCCCACTGACCGCCGCCTGCGCCAGTGGGTGCAAGTCTGCGCCCTGATGCGTGGCCTGACAGGCCAGCAACTCCTTGCGCATGCCCGGCGTCCAGTACATCTGCAGATGATTGCGCACGCCGAGCACGGCCGTTTGCTGGTCCGGTTCGCTGGCGAAGTACTGGGCGATCTGGTTGGCCATTTTGATCAGGTTGTCAGTGCTCATCGGCGCACCTCGGCTTTTGTTCCGGCGGTACGTGCCAGGCGGCGTTCGTCGAGCAGACGTTGTTGCTCGTCGCTGAATGCCTGATAGCGTTTTTGCCACTCGGAAGGGTGGTAGACGCGGCTCACTTCCACTGCGGTGACCTTGTACTCCGGACAGTTAGTGGCCCAGTCGGAGTTGTCGGTGGTGATGACGTTGGCCCCCGATTCAGGGAAGTGGAAGGTGGTGTACACCACGCCCGGGGCAACCCGTTCGGTGATCCGCGCACGCAGTACGGTCTGTCCGGCGCGGCTGCCGATGCCGACCCAGTCGTCTTCGTTGATGCCACGGCTTTCGGCGTCGGTCGGGTGGATTTCCAGGCGGTCTTCTTGGTGCCAGGCGACGTTCTCGGTACGCCGGGTCTGGGCGCCGACGTTGTACTGGCTGAGGATGCGCCCGGTGGTCAGCAGAAGGGGATAGCGACTGTTGACCTTTTCCTCGGTGGGCACGTAGCCGGTGAGCATGAAGCGCCCCTTGCCGCGCACAAATTCCTCGATGTGCATGGTCGGCGTGCCGTCCGGTGCCGCGGCGTTGCACGGCCATTGCAGGCTGCCGTGGCGTTCCAGTTCGGCGTAGCTGACGTTGGTGAAGGTCGGCGTCAGGCTGGCGATTTCATCCATGATTTCTGACGGGTGCTGGTAACTCATCGGGTAACCCAAAGCATTGGCCAGGGCCACCGTGCCTTCCCAGTCGGCCTTGCCGCCCAGAGGCTCCATGACCTTGCGTACCCGAGAGATGCGTCGCTCGGCATTGGTAAAGGTGCCGTCCTTTTCCAGGAACGAGGCGCCCGGCAGGAACACGTGGGCGAACTTCGCGGTTTCGTTGAGGAAAATGTCCTGCACCACCACGCATTCCATGGCCGACAGCGCCGCGGTGACGTGCTGGGTATTGGGATCGCTCTGGGCGATGTCTTCGCCCTGGCAGTACAGGCCCTTGAAGCTACCGGCCAACGCAGACTCGAACATGTTGGGAATGCGCAGGCCCGGATCGGGTTGCAGGGAGACATTCCAGGCCTGTTCGAACTGCGCCCGTACCACTTCGTTGGAGATGTGGCGGTAGCCGGGCAGCTCGTGGGGGAAGGAGCCCATGTCGCAGGAACCCTGAACGTTGTTCTGCCCACGAAGCGGGTTCACGCCCACGCCTTCGCGGCCGATGTTGCCGGTGGCCATGGCCAGGTTGGCGATGCCCATGACCGCGGTACTGCCCTGGCTGTGCTCGGTGACGCCCAGTCCGTAGTAAATCGCCGCATTGCCGCCGGTGGCATACAGACGGGCGGCGGCACGGATGTCGGCAGCGGCGACGCCGCAGATGGGGCCAAGGATTTCTGGCGAGTTTTCCGCGCGGCTGACGAACTCGCTCCAGCGGGCGAAATCGTTGCCCTCGCAACGGGCGTCGATAAAGGCCTGGTCGAGCAAGCCTTCGGTGACGATGACGTGGGCCAGGGCGTTGAGCATGGCGACGTTGGTGCCCGGGCGCAGGGCCAGGTGCAGTTCGGCGCGGGCATGCACCGAATCCACCAGATCAATGCGACGTGGGTCGATGACGATCAGCCGTGCGCCTTCACGCAGGCGGCGTTTGAGTTGGGAGGCGAACACCGGGTGGGCGTCGCTGGGGTTGGCGCCCATCACCAGAATCACGTCGGCCTGCATCACCGAGTCGAAACTCTGGGTGCCGGCGGACTCGCCCAGGGTTTGTTTCAGGCCATAGCCGGTAGGCGAGTGGCAGACCCGCGCACAGGTGTCGACGTTGTTGTTGCCGAAGGCGGCGCGCACCAGTTTTTGCACCAGGTAGGTTTCTTCGTTGGTGCAGCGGCTGGAAGTGATGCCACCAATGGAGTCGCGACCGTATTTTTGCTGCAGCCGGCGGAATTCGCTGGCGGCGTAGGTCACCGCTTCATCCCAGCTGACTTCCTGCCAAGGGTCGCTGATATGTTTGCGTATCATCGGTGTGGTGATGCGATCCGGGTGAGTCGCGTAGCCCCAGGCAAAGCGGCCCTTGACGCAGGAGTGGCCGTGGTTGGCCTGGCCGTTTTTGTCCGGAACCATGCGCACCAGTTGGTCGCCTTTCATCTCGGCGCGGAACGAGCACCCCACGCCGCAATAGGCACACGTGGTGATCACGTTACGTTCGGGCTGACCCAGTTCGACCACGCTTTTTTCCATCAGGGTCGCGGTGGGGCAGGCTTGCACGCAGGCGCCGCAGGACACGCATTCCGAGTCGAGGAAGTTCTCGCCACCGGCGGCCGCCACCCGGGATTCGAAACCGCGCCCGGTAATGGTCAGGGCAAAGGTGCCCTGGGTTTCTTCGCAGGCGCGCACGCAGCGGTTGCAGACGATGCACTTGCTCGGGTCGTAATCGAAGTAGGGGTTGGAAGTGTCCTTCACGTCGGCCAGATGGTTGTCGCCTTCATAGCCGTAACGCACCTCCCGCAGGCCGACCTGGCCGGCCACGGTTTGCAACTCGCAGTTGCCGTTGGCCGAGCAGGTCAGGCAGTCCAGCGGGTGATCGGAGATGTACAACTCCATGACGTTGCGACGCAGGGTCGCGAGCTTCGGTGTCTGGGTATGCACGCTCATACCTTCAGTGACCGGCGTGGTGCAGGACGCCGGGTAGCCGCGCATGCCGTCGATCTCCACCAGACACATGCGGCAGGAGCCGAAGGCTTCCAGGCTGTCGGTGGCACACAGTTTGGGAATGGTGGTGCCCAGCAGCGCGGCGGCGCGCATCACCGAGGTCCCTTCGGGCACCCTGATGCTGCGGCCGTCGATGTTCACGGTGACTTGCACCTGGCTTTCGCGGGCGGGGGTTCCCAGGTCGATATCTGTGTTCGGGTCGAAGAGAGTGATCATTGGTCGGCCTCCGAGGACTGCAGACCGAAGTCGGCGGGGAAGTACTTGAGGGCGCTGACCACCGGATAGGAGGTCATGCCGCCCAACGCGCACAGCGAACCGTATTGCAGGGTGTCGCACAGGTCCTTGAGGATGATCACCTGCTCATCGCGAGCGTTCTGGTCAGGCGCAGCCAGCAGTCGGTCGATCACCTCCACGCCCCGGGTCGAGCCAATGCGGCATGGGGTGCATTTGCCACAGGATTCCTCGGCGCAGAACTGCATCGCGAAGCGCGCCATGTGGGCCATGTCCAGGCTGTCGTCAGCCACCACCACACCTCCGTGACCGAGCATCGCACCGATGGCGGCGAAGGCTTCGTAATCCAGCGGCGTGTCGAATTGCGACGGCGGAACCCAAGCGCCGAGCGGACCGCCGACTTGCGCAGCTTTCAGTGGCCGGCCACTGGCGGTACCACCGCCGTAGTCTTCCACCAGTTCCCGCAGGGTCAGGCCAAAGGCCCGTTCCACCAGGCCGCCGCGACGAATATTGCCCGCCAGCTGGAAAGGCATCGTGCCGAGGGAACGGCCCATGCCGTAATCGCGATAGAACTGCGCGCCCTTGGCCAGAATCAGCGGCACCGAGGCCAGAGTCAGCACGTTGTGCACCAGGGTCGGCAGGCCGAACAAACCCTGCAAGGCGGGGATCGGTGGCTTGGCGCGGACAATCCCGCGCTTGCCTTCGAGAGAGTCCAGCAGCGCGGTTTCCTCACCACAGATGTAAGCGCCGGCACCGACTCGCACTTCCATATCGAAGGCCAGACCGCTACCGCCGACATTGGCGCCGAGGTAACCGGCGGCCCGGGCGATGTCCAGCGCCGCACGCAGTGTCGCCACGGCAGCCGGGTATTCCGAGCGCACATAGATGTAGCCGTAGGTGGCACCGACGGTGATGCCGGCAATGGCCATGCCTTCGATCAGCAGGAAGGGGTCACCTTCCATCAACATGCGATCGGCGAAAGTGCCGGAGTCGCCTTCGTCGGCGTTGCACACAATGTATTTCTGCGCAGCCTGAGTGCCGCGCACCGTGCGCCATTTGATCCCGGCCGGAAAGGCCGCGCCGCCACGGCCACGCAGACCCGAATCGAACACCTCAGTCGCGGTTTGTTCGCCACCGAGGGTGACGGCTCTTTTCAAACCCTCGAAACCGCCATGATCCAGGTAATCGTCGAGGTACAGCGGCCGGGTGATGCCGGCGCGGGCAAACAGCAGGCGTTGTTGCGTCTTCAGATAGGGCAACTCTTCCACCAGGCCCAAGGCCAGCGGATGAGCAGACGGCGCACCTTGCAAGGCATCGAGTACCGACGGCACATCGGCAGCCGTCAGCGGGCCGAAGCCGATACGGCCTTGTGGGCTGTCCACTTCCAGCAGCGGTTCCAGCCAGTAGAGGCCACGCGAGCTGGTGCGTTGTACCTCCAGGGGCACAAAGCGTCCCCGGGCCTGGGTGATAAGGGCTACCACAACCTCTTCGGCACCCACGGCACGGGCCAGCGAATCACGGGGCAGATAGAAAGCCGGCATCATGCGTCCTCCCGGCAAGCGTCGAGCAAGGCATCCAGACGCTCAGCACTGAGCCGCGCATGCACCCGGCCATCCAGCTCCAGGGCTGGCGAGCAGGCACAAGCGCCGAGGCAATACACCGGACGCAAACTGATGCTGCCGTCGGCGCTACTGCCGTGATCGTCCAGTTGCAGACGTTCGCGCAACTGCGCCGCGAGCTGTTCGGCGCCACGGCTCTGGCAGGACTCGGCCCGGCACAGACGCAGAATATGCCGGGCGGGGGGCGCGGTGCGGAAGTCATGGTAGAAGCTGATCACCCCACGAACCTCGGCCTGACTCAGGTTGAGGGCATGGGCAATCTCGGGGATGGCGGTATCGGGGATGTAACCGATGCCCTCCTGAATCTCATGAAGGATGGGCAACAGTGCGCCGGGGGAGCGTTTGTGGCGCTCCAACAGGCTGTTGACCATAGGCAGGTGCAACATCTCATCAGGCATACAGCATTCCTCACGATCACGGACAAACCAGGCGGTTGTCAGTTGTCCGAAAGTGTCGGCTGCGGCAGTCACACCACGTCACGGTATCGTGGCAATTTCAGGCCGGTGGCCAGGGCACCCTGAGCGGGCATCTTGTTGTGCCCGACGCGGTCTTCGCCGCACCTCTGAAAGGGCATAAAAGGCAGATTGCCACGCTGCTTATGATTTAACTGCACCAAAGCGACGTGTTCGGTTCTGCCTACGACTATCCATTAAGTCTAGATGAGTGTGGTGCGGGGTGTTTACTCACTGGCTTAATGCCCTGAGGGCCTGTCGATGCCTGATATGTATCAAGCATTACAGGTAAGAAACAGCATCAGATCCGTGGGCAATTCTACGGAGCCGATAGTCATAGACGCAGTCATCGTCCTTCGCCCACCCCATGATCGGCTTGAGATCCTCGACAGAAACCGGGATTTCCCTTTCATAGGAAGCGAAATCCTCGCCTTCCGGAACGACCATAATCACAAGTTTCATGGCTCGAACTTCCTTGTAGGGTCTGCTGGTTCTAGTTTCGTAGTCGAATTCTCAGCATTCGCCCTGAGCTGAGCATCGCCAGCCCGAAATCCTCAGGGCCAATCCCAAATTCCAATCAACACGCAAAACCCCTGTGGGAGCGGGTTTGCCCGCGAAAGCGCCAGACCAACCACCACAAAACCCTGAGCTGAATCCCAACCTGTGTAGGAGCGAGCCCGCTCGCGAAATACGCAAGGCATTCACAACCCCGCTGAATGACCGCAACCTTCGCGAGCAAACTCGCTCCCACAAGCTTCAAGCGAGCCGTGTTACCCGCTACCCCTCAGCCATCCCCTCCGCCCGCTTATACGCCGACTCATTATCCCGATCCCGAGTAAGCACCTTCACCGCATCATCCACCACCGCCTTACTCATCGCCGTCAAATAATGCGCGGCCCAGGCGTGGCGGTCGGTGTCTCTGGCGTAATCAGCATCTTCGGTAAGCTTCTTGGCGAGGAACAGAAAATCAGAAGCCATGGCTAACGCATCACCGAGGGGAACGCCGCGAGTGACGTGGAAGAGTGGTTGATTTGCGCAGTATATGGCGGGGGTTAGTCCGATGGTTTTGAGTTCGGGTTGATCGGTCATTGGCCACCTCCGATAACGGATAGGCAGCGGGGAAGGGCGTTACGCGATTGGGAATTGTGTTGAGGGGAAAAGCCAAATTTTGTACGGATTGATGCTGCGCATTATCAGACTCCTTGATATGTGAAGCTGCCGCATTCGTTACCACACGAATGGGTGACAGCTGTGCGCAGGGTGGTAAACCGGGAATCAAGGAAACCGGCACGCCCGAAGGCGTCCCACGCACAGCTGCCATAACTCACGCTTGCTGGCATAAAAAAAGCGCCGGCAATCGTGATGGGGGCGCTGTAGCGCCTTGAATAACACGGGTTACCACACCCGGTCGCTGAATTTGCAGCGACGGTTGAAAGGGTATCGCGCAGACCCTCTTCCTGCAACCTTCGAAAGCCCTAGCCAAAGTACTTTTTTGTTGAGGTCCCCTGCTCGGGGGTGGGGCATAAAAAAATGCCTACAGCCATTTCAGAAGCGTCCTATATGCGCTTCTATTACCTTCCTTTATTGTCCCGAGTCTGGTGGTCAGGGGGATAAAAATAACCATGCAGAGCAGCAATTGAAGATTGATCGAGTTTTTAATTCTGAAATTGCATAAGCCCTCAAGCTTTTTCCAAGCTATAAGATAAATACTGAGAAGTCTTTGATCCGATAGGCTAATCGGATCAGTGGTGGCGTACCAAAAGTACAATAAAAAAGGATGTGGCTCATGGCAGCTGTCGAAGCAGGGCTTCGTGTAGTAGGAGGAACAAGCATTGGTAGCGGCTTTGATGACGTGCTTGCGATTGAAAAGACATTGACTCCACAAGTCGTAATTGCTTTGTGTGGCCCTTTGGGGACGCCGCTACATGAGGTTGCTCAAAGTTTCAAAGAGCTTTTGCTAAGTACGGATTACGGCTACGAGTATGTAGAGGTGATTAGGCTAAGTGACGAGATAAGAAATCATAAAGGTATCGGTCCCGAAAGCTCAACCAAAGAGCTTATTGAGGCTGGAAATGAGTTGCGCAGAGATCATGGGAATGAAGTATTAGCGAAACTGGCTGTCAGGAGAATAAGTGTCGCCCGAGCCGCTGAGCAGGCGAAAGCTACCGCTGCAAAAAAAGCCGAACATCCTGACCTGTTTAGGGATGATGCAGATGATATTTTGGTACCGAATGTGACACTGAAATGGTGTCATATTATTGATTCTGTGAAGCATGTCGACGAGTTACGTCTGCTGCGATCGATATACGGAGAGATGTTGTATGTGGTAGGTGTCTATTCGCCTATAGAAATGCGGATAGCTAGACTTGAGAGTGCATCAAGGAATGAGAAGATCCATGATTTGATTGATCGTGATTCAGGCGAAGAGATAGACCACGGTCAGCGTGTTGAGGATACATTCCCGCAATCCGATTTTTTTCTGCGCGTTGAGAAGATAACCGATTCTCATCGAATTAGTAGAGTAAGGCGTTTTTTGGATTTGATGCTGGGGACCGTAATTGCGACTCCAACTGTTAATGAGCGCGCAATGTATGCTGCTTTTTCGGCAGCTAGGAATTCAGCGTGTCTTTCCAGGCAAGTTGGTGCTGCAATTACTAGCAAGGAAGGGGAGTTGATATCGACAGGATGGAATGATGTTCCTAAAGCATTCGGTGGGCTGTATCAGACAGAGGGCGATGGACTCAGTTCTGATGAGGATCGTCGGTGTTGGAATATGGGGGGTGGTGTTTGCTCAAATGATCAGGAGAAGAAAGCGATATCCAACTATATCGTGGATAAGTTGATTGAATCGGAAATCATCTCTGCTGATAAAAAGGACGCGGCTTTATTAGTTATTAGAAGCAAAACTCAACTTAAGAGTTTGATTGAGTTTTCTAGAGCGGTACATGCTGAAATGCACGCTTTGCTTAATGCAGGGGCAACAGATGGCGCAAAAATTCGAAATGGGAAACTATTTGTCACCACTTATCCCTGCCATTCGTGTGCTAGGCATCTGGTGGCGGCGGGTATTAAAGAAGTGATTTTTCTTGAGCCGTACCGTAAGAGTCTTGCTACCAGATTGCATCAAGATGCTATAACTGAAAATGAGAGTGATACCTCGAAGGTACGGGTGCTCCCTTTCGATGGTGTGGCGCCATCGAGGTTTCTCAAATTCTTTTCCGCCCATCCCGCCGGTCGGAAAAAAGATGGACGCATGATCCTAAGAGATGCGGAACCAGTGGCACGTATCTCAATGGAGGCGGTCTCTACTCTTGAAGGATTGGTAGTGAAGGGACTAGAATCCTGCCGCCTTTAAAGGCCAGTAGCGAAGGAGCTTGTGTATGGATCGGTTAGAAGAAAAACGCGAAGCTGAGAAAACGGCGCAGCTATCCTTCTGTTTTGAGGCCGTAAGCTCCGCAAAAATTGGTAGCACTGTGGGTGGCTGCGAGGCTGACTTCACTCCGAGCAGGGCAATCGCAGATGCCGTTCCTGTACGAAGTGTAGTGTTGTCTTTCCCGCAAAACCGCTGCTCGTCCGGTTCTCAGGCACAGCTAATCCAACGAATTCTCCAGCGCTCTCGTTTTTTTTGAGGCGTTCAAAATCGAGAACGATCACGTTTTCCTCGCTTGTTCAGCGTGGAAAATGTGGCTCGCTTCTTCTTATCGTGCGGTCAGGCAATCAAATTTAGCGTGTGCAGTGGATCGGGATTTCCGGTTTCCACTTGGCCGAGCATTCACACAATTTCTTTCAGGTAATCCTTGAGCGCAATGAGTGGCACTTCAAGCTGCTCCACCGTCCGCGCATTACTGAAATCAGCGGATAACCGATGCAGTTCACGTCCTAGCGGCGTTTCAACACCGCCGATAGCCTCCATCGCCAACCCCACGCAATGCGCCACCCGAAACTGAATCCCCTCAACATCCCCCCGCCGCACCAGCAACCCAAACACCTCCCGCTCATAATCACTCATGATCGGATCATCCCGCAGAATCGGACTTTCACCTTCCGTCTCATAAGCCAGCTTGAAGGCGAAAAGGGCAACGGTTTCCAGTGGCAATTCCATTGTGCGAATCCTTGATTCGTTAGCGAGCGGTTTGGGGCTGCAGCACCGAAAAGACAAGATCAAAAGATCGCAGCCTTCGGCAGCTCCTACGGGGCGGCGGGGCGAGCTCACTTTCCTACAGACGAAAAAAAAGGCCTTGCAAAGCAAGACCTTTCTTAATTTTGGTGCCCGAGGGAGACTCGACTGCGCCATATAATCCGTGGTCTTCAGAGCTATTCTTGATCTAGGGATACACCTAGGGATACAAGCCTTCAGTTGCTGAGCCGCATTCTACAGCGGTTAACCTGCATATACTGCTTGATGTCGTATCGATATTACTGATTTCCGATCTGCGACCCAGTATGTCCATGTCGGTGGAGAGAACGATTTGATGGCCAGTGATAAAAGCAACGAGCTACCTAATGTGGATGAGCAAGCTGAGGATTGCTTGGAGCGGATTAATCCAACATCTGAGGCCAAGCTGCACTCTGCAACTCCGGAATTGTACTCGGCACCTGGCCCAAAAAGTGGGATGAAGTTGTCCAACGACTTCGTAGAAAAATATCTGGCCCAATCAACGGCCGTACAGAAGCTAGTGGAATCAACCGAGAAGCTTCTTCGCCCCCTCACCGCTTTTCAAAGTTTGATGGATGCGACTCAAAAAATGTTGCTCCCTTCTCTTGAGATGCAAGCACTTCTGAAGGCAACAGATCGCGCGCTCCAGCCCTCTCTTCATGCCTACGGAGCGTTCGCGGCAAGCGAGAGAATGCTCAAGCCTTCTCGGCAACTGCAAGAAATGGTCGCGCAGTCGGAAAAAGTTGCTCGCGCATTCGCACAATATGGCGCGGCACCTGTTGGTGTATTGGATAAGGCGTTGCAGCAGTCTCAGTCCTTCAAGGCAATGATCGCTGCGATGGACTTTCACAGTTCGTCGGCCTCGCTCAAGTCAGTGTTAGGAAGCTTCGGTCAGCTTGGAGCCTCTCCGCTTTTTGATCTGTTGTCGTCCACAGATCATTCAAAGATACAGACGCTGCTTGATGCATACGATGGAGAGGAAGCACCTACCGACTTCAATGCGGTACCTTCGAGTCCTCAAGAAGTTGAAGCAGAAGTCGTCCGAGCTCTCGAAGCAAACGGCAGCCCCCAGAAGCTGACAGCACCTGCCATGGCGCTCCTGCTCTTTCTCCTTACGTTGCTTTACCAGTCCTATGACACCATTGCGAAGTGGAACGATTTTCGAGAATCGGTGTGCGATATAGAGCAGAGGCTAGGAGTGTTTGAATCACTAGCTCAGGCAAGAAAGGCTGTTCGTAGCGAACTGTGTGACATGCCGAAGACGCTTACGGATAGCATCCGCCTTACGAAAAAAGCTGCGGTCAATCTTCGGCAAGGGCCGGGAATGAAAGAGGATGTGATCCTGTCTCTACCGAAATTTGCTCCGGTCGAAGTGACTGATTCCTCGAATCGCGATTGGCTACTCGTTGTCTATAAGCACGAAGGGATTGAGATTGAAGGCTGGGTCTCCAGAAAATATGTGCGTGCGATATCCAAGTGATTCTCGCTCGAAACAGCGGCGGGGCCCCTGGGAGTTTCCATCGCATACGGGGTCGGAAACCCGCGGGATCTGGTTAGCCGCAGGTGCCCCAGCTTACTGAAATTTCAGTGTTGAAATTGAAAGGATCTTGAAGAAAAAAGGGCATCGTTACCGTATCGGTAAAGGTGGCCTGGGGTTGGTCGTTTCGTAGGGCAAATGCACTGGTGAACCAGCAGTTCACCCGGTTCACCTGTTCACTAAGCTGGGAGTTCTCCCGCTAACAAGGTATGGCGGGTTTCCGACCCCGTGTATGTCTCTTTTGCTCAGGGGCCCCCCGGCTCCGGCTGGAATCTCTCCGCTGGTGGAACTGATTTCTTAGGGGGGTGGGGGCAGACACGTAAAAAACGTGTAACTGGTGTTACAGGTGTGTCGGGATTGGTCAAGTCCTTGATTTTATTGAAGATAGTGAGCGTTACACCGACTGATGTCTCGTAGGGTATGAGGTGTAGCAACTACGCAAGGTGTAACATTTCAATCCTTCTGATGCATCAAACAGGCTGACGCTGAGCGTCTAACAGAACGGTGCCTAGGCCCGTTAACGGCCAAAAGCGGACGTTCTGTGACAGACTATTAGTGGATCTACCCTTGCCAAAGATTGCTTTGACCTATCGCAATCTGTCTAGAATGTGCCACAACAATAAAATGCTCAGCATTCACTGTGGTGGTAACCGCATGCCCATCGGTCGCACGACCACCGCCAGAATGCATACAGAATATTCGGTTTTATATGGACCAGACTGCGTGACTAGACCTGCAATTCCAACGGAAATTCAAAGAGCGGTACTAATTGAGGCCGGTCATCAATGCGCGATTCCAGCCTGTCGACATCCGAGAGTGGAAATTCATCATATTATTCCTTGGGCTAAATGCAAAAAACATGAGTACCATAATCTCATTGCTCTTTGTCCAAACTGCCACACTTGTGTTCATGATGGTCAGATTGATCGGAAGTCTCTCGCAAAATACAAATCGGCATTGGTTTCAGCTATTCGCGATATAGGAACCTCTGCGTTCAGTCATCCAATTGTGGAGATTAAGCGCCGCATATACACAATCGACACTAGCCACTCGGATATTTATTTTGACTTTGAGTATCCGGATTTTTGCAATGCTGACGTAACTATTGCCTCAAAAAACATTGAGGCCTGGGGTAATGAGTTGCTGGACTCGCATACTTCTACAGCCGAAGGCAACAAAAAAGAAGCAGTTGATAATGGGGGCGGCTGTCGCGGAACTTACCTGATAGGAAGATACGAAGTCAGTCGGCGAGATGCGTGTGTGTTAAGCGTGCGATACACTATTCAAGGTTTTTTGGGAGGCGCGCACGGGTATAGGGAAACTAGAGCTCAAAACTTTCTCCTATCACCTTTCTCCCCTTTGACCATAGATTATCTGCTGATTAATGAGAAGTGCTTGAGCAAGTTGTCCAGCCTCATTAGGGATAAGTTTGCAAAGGAACTGCCTGAGTTTGACGGAGAATGGCTTGTGTCAGGAACGACTGTCGACTCCCTTATCTCAACACCGTTTATAATAGGCCGGTATGGAATAATTTTTATTTTTGCAGAGTACCAAGTTGCTGCTTATGCGTTAGGTAGTCCGGAGATACATTTGTCATTTTATGAATTAATTGGCATTGTTAAGTCAGAGATCCTAAAACTACTAGATGAAGATTAGTGTATACATACCGGTTATCTCGACACTGGGCGAATATACGCTTTTAGCCGGTTTCTGCCTGTGCCGGCAGACAGAAACCGACCAAAAGCAGCACTCGGGAGTAAGTCTTTCGACCCTTTGCAGCCATTGAACAACGGCAGAAATCGGCCAGAAACCGGTGTTCAATGGCGCCTATCAAAAGTGGAATAGTAATCCCTCGATTGCTCTCCGTTTACGCTCACAGAAGCGTCTACGAACCTCAAGGCGACGCAGTTTTCTCCTTCACGTCATAGTTTTTTTTCTTCGCAAAGACTCCGCCAACGACCGTTGGCTCTATAAATAAAATCTTTCTCTTGCTAGCTCCAGGACCATAGGGCTGCATTCGGAAATGCCCCTTCCTCCAATGTGTACATTTTTCTTTTACATTTCTCGAGTGATCGAATCCAGCGTCAGTTTCATAGATCACCTTATCCACAGGACTAATTACAACCCTGTTATAGGTTTTCCGAAGTTTATCTTCAAACTTACGGATTTTGCCTAGCCCTTTCAATGAGTTGATTTTTTTTGTAAGTTCCTTTCGTTCATTGAAAGCAGTGTCGCGGTATTGCTTGCAATTAATGAACAATAGAACCTTGGCCATGTGATTTAATGTTTCAGATAAATATCTCATGTCGCCTGTAAAGTCATCATCAAGGCCGTACTTTTCCTCGACTCGACTGAGCTCCTGCTTTATTGTTCGCATCCCATCCTGTATGTAAAATCCTTGCACTCGCAGTGCGTCATCTTCCACATGTGCTTTACCAAGTGGCGAGCCGGTAAACATCAAATCCAGAATCCTCAACGGCTTGTTCACATCCACCATCGGGCTGTCGTTATAACGCTTCATTTCTACTGAGCCTGGATTAATGTGGGTCTCACTTATATAAACGCCTTCTAGTATATGCTCATGCGTAGATTCGTTATATACTTTGAGCGAAGAGCTTCGACTCTCTGTGAACTCGATGTAACAAGTTTTAAACGGAGGGCGGAGGTAATCTACAGGTACATCATCGCCAATCTCTGTCTGTTCCAAAATCTCGTCAAGAAAATTTGATGTCGTCAAGATGTTGCCGTCCTGACGCCTGAATTTGTAAGAGTAGAGAGTTGTACTTAGGGCGATTCCCGCCATATGGTCAGTTAAATTGTCGGAGCGATACAAAGAAAATATATCAGGCCGGAGCCTCATCATTGTCTGTGTTAAGTAGTCTATCGAACAAGTTTCAATATCCAATCCGGCGAAGACTTCGTCGTACACTTGGTCCCTCGCCTGCGTGCGCATCTCAGTATATTTAGAGCAGGCGATCCTCACCGGATGTGGCAATTTGTATGTGATGTCCATGTTCTTCCAATCTTCCAATCTTCCAATTAAATAAATGAAACTCTACCGGACTCGGACAGCGTCAAACAACGAGATTATGACATTACGGAAGTTAACTAGCCTCATAGGATGACGATAAGGATTCTGGCGTCACGCACAGCATTAGTTCAGATTTTCAGCGGAATATTTTCATAGGGCTCTTTCTAGTTCAAGACTCTCATCACAAATCAAAACAAGCGACTCGCAATGGCTTCTTTTGGCTGAAAGCTGCCGCGCGTGATAGGTTTTTACGATTAGTAGCGGGCGCTTGTCTATTCACCGATAAAATTAATTGACATATAGTGAGGCTCAATTTCGTTTTCTGCGCACCACAAATCAAAACGCTCAATCTCCGATCCGACGAACCCAGTCTCATCTTCATTGGTTATCACGTACGTTTGTGGATGTATTGGCCTGATGTATCCATTATCAAGCATAAACTGTCGAGTAATTACTAAAGCCTCAGCCACTTGTTCGATAGTCACACCGTGGTTTCGGTTTAGATATTCACTCATGCCGTCATCCAACGGAAGATATCCTCCTCGCATCGCCATTATATTTATTGCGGATATTTCAGCTTTACCTATCTTCGAAGGCGACCAAAAATTATCATCGTCTCGCACCATGTGTTTTTCCTTAAACTCTTCAGTTCTATAAGCCCAACCTGCTGCGTCGCCGATTTCCTTTGCCTCTGCAATTAATAGAGGCTGAACGCTATCCATATGCAGTCCATCACCCCAAGGCATCTTGGCGTTAAAGTACTCGCCAATTTTTGACCAGATCATTTCTAAAATCAATTTCGCTGAGTTGTGTCTGGTTGAAAATACCGACACCCATTCATTTTTATTCTGTATAACTAAAAAAGGGTTGCCTCCACCTTTTACAAGACAAAAATTATTTGATGTAACAAGTGTAGGGATGCTTGGTATCCCCCAGCCAGTTCCGTTTTTCCAAGCGTCTTCAAGTATGTCTGAAAATGCAGTTCTGAGACCGTTCTCGGTCTTATACCCTTCATAACCATGAATTATCGAAATAGGCGACAATGACTCTTGAACAAGTGCATAGAATAATATGCCATCGGGTTTCGTTAAATGGTGCATGTCGAGATATTCTTCAGGTCCCACTTTGCCAGTCAATTGTGAGAAACGTCGCCGCGCATTGGTAATATCTGGCCTGTATCCTTCGTTGATCAATCGATCTTCGAAATTATCAGCAAATTTTCTTCTGATTTTTGCCAAATGCTGCATAGCGTCAACGTAATCGGCCTTCCGCAGAGTCTTCTTGACTTCAAAGATGCAAAGCACTCTATTTATGTCATATATGTGCTCTTGAGTAAGTCCATATTTTTCCCCCTCACCATGAACCAACATACAGTCGATTTGCTCAGCTAGCATTTCACCTCCAATTGAGATAAAACCTGACACAACTCGCAAATCTAAGTGCTTGGGAATGGCGAAGTCCTGATATATACCTTGTTTCGTAATCTCTTCATAGGCAGTACCGAGAGTCGGCATGTGAGGCATATAAACTCCATCGAGTTTTCTTTTCTCGACTTCAATAAATTCTTTAAGAAGCTCTGACGCTTTGAGTATCATATAACCTCCATTGACAATCATTTATTCTATAGGCCGTTAAAGTTTTTTTATCGCCGTTCAGAATTATCGCTTGTGGTGGATTCAGACACGTTATGACCCTCAGTGAGAGGCCACGCAGGGTATCAAAAAAAAACCTACTCCCGCATAGTGATAACCAGATCATAACTGCTCACAGTTTATTTGCGAATGTGATAGCTATTATTCTCTTTGCTTATAGTGGGCGCATCACTTCTCGCACCAGCTTTTCAAACTCTTCCACTGAGGAGGCCTTGGCATTCAGTGGCCGGATACGAATGAGCTTGGTGTTTGCTGCTCGGAAGATGGAGTCTTTTAGGTGATCGTTGGCCTGGGCCCGAGCCCCATCATGGAAGCTACTATCAAGCTCAATGAAGTATTTTGGCTCATATCCACTGCCCACATCAAACACCACGCTATCTATAATAGCCTGAAAAAAGTATTCCCTAGCCTTTTCGGTGAGCTGCCTTTTTATGGCCTGATAATCCAATACACAGCTTAATGCAACATTAGGATATGGGTGATAGGTAGGAAAAACCCGACGCACAGCCTCATAGAAGTGTTCTTCCTGCTTAGACTTAAATAGGCGAATAGTTTTGGCCTTACCGGCCACCACTTCTGTACAGTGAATTGTTAAGTTCTCACGCAGGCTGGCGGCAACCGTTTCTGGTCTTGTCTGCAAAAAAGACTGAATGATCTGCTTGGCTAAGGGGCGGTGTTGATGTGTCTGAGCGTAGTTGAGTAGTGCAGAGTGCTTAGTTTCTTGCATTAGCTTCAAACGCTCATCCACAAAGCGCTCCACAAAGGTCTGGCTAAAGCCGTGCTGACCTAGTTCGATAATCAAGTTGGTGTACTCAAACTGTTTTGCGCGCGCAGCAGGTGGTAAAGGCTCTGCGAAGGAAAAAAATTCAGCCTCAAAGAACGTAGTAACCTGGGATAAAAAAGGGTCTTGCGTCCTCGCCTTCTTGTTCTTGTAGAGAATTTTACCTATCGCTTCCCAATCTTTTTGGGCCAACAATTTGTAGAGTTGCTCTCTGTCGTCCATGTGCGCGCTCCAGATTCAATCCTAATGGTGCGCCTAAGATAGAGCCGTAGTGGGCCGGTGACAAACGCTACATCGAGTTCAGTCGTGGCAAGTCGCTTGCCGATAAATGGGTTTAGCGCTGAATTCCCTCGTTTAGACACCCGCTTCTGGTCGAAAGCGACCATCCAAGGTTGCTGTTAAACCACCCGTTGCGCAGGTCTTTCAATACTCGGGCTTGGAGCTGTCGGGTGATTTTGGGTAAAGGCCACCAGCAAAAAGGGCCCCAACTGGGCCCCTTTCAGGTGAAGCAGAGTTACTTCTTCAGCCATCCTTCGACGACGTTAGCTCCGTGTTTCGCTTTCCACTCCTTCAAAGCTTTGTGGTTCCCACCTTTGGTTTCGATCACTTCACCAGTATTCGGGTTTTTGTATACCTTGAGTTCGCGTGGTTTGCGTGTGCTGGTGGCCGGAGCAGCGGCTGGACGCCGTGCCGTGGTTTGCGGCTCTAGAGTGTTGATGATGTGCTTCAGACTGAAACCATATTGATCGAGCAGCTTGCGCAGCTTCGTTTCGAACTCGATTTCTTTCTTAAGGCCATCATCGCCTTTCAGTGCTTCCAGTGCCTGGAGTTGCTCGGCGAGGTGTTTTTCCAGCTGACGATATTCTGCGAGTTTGGACATGCTGTTTCCCTATTCATTGATCCATGCGTATTTATTTGGATAGTAGTGCGGGTTACAAGTTCAGCACTATTTCCGGCGATTCAGTAGACTGTCAATGTGCGTCATTTCCGATTTAATCGCGTTTATCGTCAGCATTTGTATCTGATTGGTTTTGCCCCGACCCGCATCAATGGTTTTCAACAGTGCATTGAGATGGGCCTTCCGAGCTTTAAGCGTGTCAGACAAGCTCGCGCTGTTCTGTATTGGTTTTTTCATCGTTTTCATCCTTGTGTTGTTCCAGATTGCTCATGACTTCAGGCCGGTGCGGTGTCGGTAAGCTGTTGAGCTGGAATAAGTCCCGCGCGCGGTATTGCCGCGAGCGAACTGATAACTCTTCCCACGTCCACTTCCCAAAGTTTTCACCTTGCTCTGGAACGGCAAGCTTCATGAGTCCAATCTGATCACGGCCAAGCAGGTTGTAATTCGCCCACAGCTTTCCGCCGGCCTCAAACAACGCTTTAGCGGCATCATTCCATTTCTCTTCGAGTACCGTCTGCGATAGCAACAGGGCGGTGCGCTCTATCTCTTTATGCTTTATCTGTGCTTCTGCGATGTATTTATCTACGGTGGCCAGCTCTTGTTCCAAGGCTGTCATGATCAGGTGTTGGCGACGATTGTGTTCGGTGGCCACCGTGAGGTTCTTCGCGGCCTTTTGCGCATCAGTGTTGGCTGTCTTCTCGCCTTCAGTGTCGCCCCACGCGACTGCCTGCGCGTACGCCGTGGCGGCGTCCGTTTCGGCCTGACGAGCTTTCGCCATGTCCTCTTCCGCCTGCTGCTGAATTTGCTCCAGGCGGGTGCTGAGGCTCTGACGTTTCTCCCTCAATTCCTGCTCATCAGCGGTCCAGTTATCCATCGCTTCGATGTAATCCGCCATCAGGGAATCGCAGTTGGCGAGGTTTTCACGGCGACTGATCTTCCTGTCCAGAAGGTCGGCATTGAGATCGCGCGATTGAAATTTGCTTTTCAACTCGTTGTACTTGTCTCGCAGTTCGCGTTTGCGATCCGGTTCGATGGTGTCGTCACTTTCCAGTACGGTCTCAAGTGGCAGCATGTCGGCGTGCAGCCGTTCTGCCTCGCTGCGCAGTTGGTCGCGACGGTCTTTCAGTTCTTGAATTTCGTTCATGGTCTGGTCTCTCTCAATTCGATTGTGGGTTGGTTGAGTGGCTGGCGAGGCCGGGAATAAGCCGGCGCTACCTCGATCAGCAGAGATGCCCTCAGGCAGCCCGAGCCTCGCTCTCATCCATTCCCGGAATCGTTTTCACGATGTAGCACCGTTGCGTACCCAGGCCCGGCAACCGCACCAAACTCGACGCCTTACCGTCATTCCCCGGCTCAAGAACACCACGCTGTAGCAGCTCTTTGTTCACCGCATTGATGTTCATGCCCCGGAAGATCTCCGAGCGCCATGCCTCGGGCAGCACGTAATAGGTGTTGGTGGTATGCAGGGAGTCTCCGAGCCCATGTTCCAGCGTCTTGCGAAAGCCGAGACGGTCGATGGTGCGCGGGCCGTGTTCGTCGATCTTCGCCGCCGCCGACTCCCAGCGGGTGAACCTACTTTCGCCGAAGCGCTCGATGATCTGCCTCAGTCGCGCCACGATTGCATCGCCCTCGAAGTTACCGGCGCCGCCACGCTCGTTCATCCATGCGTTGAGGCACACGCGAGCAGCGGTGGTGGCGGTTCCGTCAGGCCAGCCGGTGATCCCCATCGCGGTGGCCAGCTCGCCCGCTGCGGCGGCAAGGCCGAAGCGAGCGGCGGCACGGTGCGCCTGTCCACTAGCCGATGCCGGTAACGACTGGGCGATAAAACTTTCCAGCGTGCGGCGCAGGATGGCGGACCATCCGTGACGCTTACCGGGTTCACATAACGCCGTTAGGAAAGCCGTGAGTGGTGTCCCGTAATACTTCGCTACGCGTGCCTTAAGCGCGTCAGACAGTGCCGCCGCATCTTCAAAACCATTGAGCGCATCAAACATGCCGAGGCCCTTGCTGGCATCGGCAGGAACGGCAAGCATGCGCACTTCCATACCCGCTTTCAGTTCCTTGTTCGCTTCGGCCATGTGCTGGGCCAATGTTTTCTCCCCGGTGGAGAGAAACAGCAGGCGCCACTCTTGTACCTGTCGGCCAGCTTGGCCTCGATCGTTGGCGCGTGCTTTGCCGGTGCCGTTGCCGAGCATGTACACCGTCTCGCCGATAATGCGCGGGTCGCACATACCGATTTCATCCAAGACCAGAAGGCCGTCGGAATGCGCGGCGGCGATGGACTCCAGCGCGTTGTCGGTGGACCGCCACGAACGCACCAGACGCGGTCCGCCGTAGATCGAGGCGGCGACCTGCAAGTGGGTGGTCTTGCCGCCGGAGCTGTCGCCATACAGGTGAAAGCCGCCCGATTCATGGCCAAGCATGTGCAGCAAAGGCCCTGCGAAGGCCACGCCCACGACAAATGCCAAGCGGTGATTACCGATGCACAGCGCGCCGATCTGCTCCTGCCATTGCTCAAGCGTGCCCGCTTCGCTGATCGGCGGAAGTTGCGAGCCGGCTTCGTAAAAGTGCAGGTGCTCGTTGTGCGCGCCGACCTGCTGCTCGGGTAGAAGAAAGGCAGTGTCATGCCAACCCAAGCGCGTGACCAATCGTGCCCGTTGCGCGCTGTCGAAGCCGCCGAGATAACTCTGCAGGTCATTACGTGCATTGCGTCCCGAACGACTGCCTGCGAGCCGCAGACCCATGTCCACCAGCGGACCGAGCACGTCTTTGCCGAAGTCACCGGTCATGGTGCGGGCCGGAATGTTCCAGCGCTTCTTGGCACCGTCTGGGTCATCGAATTCAACCAACAATCCCCAGTTCTGACCTTTGTCGTCGCGAGTACGGGCGAGGATCTCCAAAGGTGAACAAACGGGGCGAGCCTCACCGTCGTCACCGGCATAAAACACACCTTCGGACGTGAGGCGAAAGCCACCGGGCATCAGATCGTTTTTTGATTTCGTCGGGCGCTTGGCTGCGGGTTTTGTCTTGGCTTCCGGCTTGTTTTTAGGTTGCTTTGTAGTTGGTTTTTCCTCGACCAAGCCATACAGCTCGCCGCTGCTTTCCAGCTCCGCGAAATGGGCGGCTGTCCAATTTTTGATGAGCGCATCGGCAGCGTCATCACCGTCATCCCATTGACCACCTTTGGCGAAAGCGGCGCGGCCATTCTTCAGCGTGGGCTTGCGTTTGAACGAGTCCAGCGCGACGAAGCAGACCGAGGCGGCGCCGATTTCGCGCAGCTTCTCGGCGACGGTTTTCATGCAGGCTTTGCCGCTGTCGTCGTTGTCAGGCCACAACAGCACATCGCGCCCTTTCAGCGGTGTCAGGTCGGCTTTGTGCCAAGAGTTGGAACCGTTCGGCCAGCAGGTGGCCACGTGGTTGAGCAGCAGTTTGGCGGCAGCGTCGGCAGCTTTCTCACCTTCGCACAAAACTACCGGTGCGTCACTGCGTTGAGCCAGTTCATCAAGTCGCAACAGCGGACGTGGATCGGGCAGACCCTGCCAGCGCCATTGCTTGATTTGGCCATCGGCTCGCTCGCACCACGTAAGTGGTGCAAAGACTTTCTTCGGCTTGCCGTCCTCATCGGACGTGAGATCGAAGCGGTAGAGCGCCATGAGCGGCTCGCCTTGCGCATCACGGTAGATCCACACCTTGGACGGTGCACCGTGCTGCCGATGTTTGGTCGGGAATTTGTTCATGGCCTCGGCCGGGATCGGCTGAATGGCATTCCATTCAGGTACTTTTGTCTTGGTAGACGATGGCTTCGACTGGGCGTCGCCGGGCGACACGTTGAGCAGGTCTGCCAGTTTTTTGCAGGCCTCGACGTCGGTGCCGCCGTCCAGATAGCGCACCAGATCAATCAGGTCGCCGCCCTTGTCGCCGGTGGCAAAGTCGGACCAAGTACTTTTGCTCAAACTGATCTTGAGCGAACCGGCGCGCTTATCACTGCGAGTCGGGTTAGGAGCGGTGTATTCCTTGCCGCCGTCGACGCGCTTGCCGTTGGGCAGCCAGTGCGACAAGACACGATCAATGTCTTTCAGCGCAGCGGCTTTCACGTCGGCAAAGCTAGGGCGTTTTGCTGTGTTGCTCGGGCGCTGGCTCATGCGTCAGCCCTCGGCAGGAATAGCGCGTCGTTGATGTCATCGATCAGCGCTTTGGCCATCTCGCCAAGATACAGAGCAGGCCAACTGAAACGCTCGGCGCTGTCGCTCATGGCGGCGTCGAAGTTGAGTTGGTTGGCGTGATGTTGCAGCAGGGAAGCCATCTCCAATGCATCTTCGACCGGAACACCGGCATTGACCCAGAACAGCTTCAGGTCGGTGGCGTTTACGCGGGAAAAAGTGGCGTGGCCAAGAGTGGTTGAAGTACTCATATCGAACCGCCTTTCTGCGCAGCAGGCATCGAGGTGGAGTCGCCGTGCAAGGTCAGCGTCTTAATCAAACCAAGGGTGCCGCGCACGTCCCAGAGGACGGCAGCGATGACGTGGTTAGCAAGGCGCGAGGAGTCGTTTTCGAAGTGTTCTTCAAGCAGCGTCAGCACCGAGTCGGCGCGAGCAATAGCGCAGGTGATGGCGTCGATGGGCACACCGGCTTCTGCGGCCGGACTCACACAGAGCAGGTCTTCGGGCAGGGCGAAACTCAGAGCGTTGTTCATTGGGCACCGCCTGAGGTTTCGAGTGCGCGGGCTTTGGCCATGTGTGCGTTGTAGCGTGAGAGGCGTGTAGCGAGGCTGGAGTTGGCGTGTAGAGCGGCGAGAGCCATTGCACGATGTGCAGCGGCGCGAATTTTGGACGGATTGAGGGCGTGCATCTGGCGAAGCTCCTATTGTTGAGGAGCTGCCACGTTCGTTACCAAGCGAATGGGTGGCAGCTGTGCGCAGGTTGGTAAACCGGGACAATAGGAACCCGGCAGACCCGAAGGTCTCCCACGCACAGCCGCCATAAAACGGATTTGCGGGCGCAAAAAAAGCGCCTGCAAAAGAGATATGGGCGCTGTTGCGCCTATTGTTCAACGGGTTACCAAGCCCGGTCGCTGAGTTTGCAGCGACGGCCAAAGAGTAACGTCCGTTTTTCGAAAGTGCAACTGCGCTGATTGCTTGCGGTTTTTTTAGGTGCGGCATAAATTGTTCGTGCATGTAGATTGACCTCAACGCCTCCGGATCGCCCCCGGAGGCGTTTTCGTTTCAGGCATGGGCGTCCCAGCGCAGGGATAGGAGCGGTAGGAAGCCGCCGCTGAGCATCGAGCGGGCGTCTTCGTAGGCTTGGGTTTGCTGGCCTTCGTCGACGATCACCGCACCGGTTTTTTCGCAGTGGAGGGAGAGGGCGCACCAGGTGCCGTCGGCCCAACTCAATACGCTGACCACGCGGCCTCGCTTTTCCTGTTGGCTTCGGTGGCGTTCAAGGCGCTGCATGAGGCGAGTAGAAAATCCGATCCGGCGCAGTACGGAGAACGGATGGATCAAGGCGTTATCAGAGATCTTTCGACTCATGCTGCCTCCTGCGCGAGAGCAAAAAGAGGCGCTGGTGTTTCGCCCTTGAGCCAAGCCAGAATTTTGCTGTCCTCGACACAGCGACGGCGGTGCTCAACGGCCATCTGCTCACGGCGTTGTGCGACACACTCTTCGACATATCCGTCCAGGTCGGAGGTCAAGCGCATGTCTTGGTGAGCGCGTTCGCTTGTCGTCTTTTCGACGGCAAGATCCTCATCCGTGATGCGTTGCCATACCGCCGGATCGTTCGCGAATCCCGCTGATTGATCGACGAGCCAGTAGGTAACCCAGTCCGTCATGCCGCGCGCCTTCAGAGAGGCGCGACGGCTTTCGCTCATAGCAAAATAACCGGAGCCGTGGACGCTCGAAAACTCTCTGCGCACCGCATTTTTGCGGATCAGTTCTGGCAGCTCCCAAGGGTTGGCTTTGAGTGGAAGCACGAGACCGTCAGGGGTGAAAAAGAACGCTTCCTGCTCTTCGCCGTTCCAGCTCACGCCCGCGATGGTGCGATGACGCCAGTTGATCGCGCCGGGCTGATAGAGGCGGAACCCGATGCTGTACGAGTCGAGAAATGGCCCGTTGAATGGGCAGTAGTTGCGCTTCATGCTGCCACCAGATCACGGGCGGCGATACGCGCTCGTGTCCACGCCTGTACCTCTCCCAATACCCATGCAACTGGAGCACTTCGGGCGTTGCTGGTACTCAGCTTCACTGGCAGCGGGAATCCGCTCTCAGGTTGGCGCATGAGCTTGTAGATGGTCGGGCGTGCGAGCCCTACGATTGAGACGACCTCCGGCATGCGAATGAGCGTCGTAGCGGGGTCGTGCGAGGCGATGGTTTTTAGTTGGGTAGTCATAGCGATCCAAACCTGTGTGAATAGAGACAACAGGTCATACGCTACGGAGGGGAGAGGGAACGGACTGTGTCTGTTCCCTTTTTTATTTCAAGGGTCTAAGGCCTAAGGCGGTCAAATGCTCTCGAATGGTTTTTTTTGTGCCATGTACTGTTTGATCGAAAAGAAGGTTGGTTAGCTCCGCATCGCTGAGGCTTCGCTTCTCAATCTTGCGTCCATCAATAATCGTTTCTGCGGCAGCCTTGATTTTTGACCGTCGATCCATGGCTTCCGTTTGGGTTTTTGAGCTGGGGTCTAGGTTGCCTTTACCTGCTTCTTGGCCACGCCTCGTTGCTTTCGCTGAGAAAGCTTCGTCGAGCATTCGGCGCATTAGACTTGATGTGTTGAAACCATTTTTGGATACATCCATGTGCTCCACTTGTTGATAAAAATTTGCCATCAACAGCGTCTGATTAGCCTCTCCCATAAAAACAGCGAATTGCTCTCGTGCGTGAATTTCAAGTCCGCTACGTCGGTATCGTTCTTTCTCGATGAGGGCGAGATACTGGCGCGGCGATTCATTTCTCAGTTGCTCTATCAGGTCGGCATCGATGTCGTAAGTCGCAAGCTCAAGCTCGAATAGCCAATTCGCGAGGACCTCCAATGCTTGGGTGCCGAGCACTAGAGCGAAGGCCGCGACCAGTTGCGAATCCGTCGCTTGATAATTGAAGCCTGGGAGGTGTCGAATGACAGTTGGCAATGAGCCGGCTTCCGTAGCACTAGCATGTTCATCGATGACGTCACGGAGTCGAAACAAGGTTCCTGTGACGCGCTCGGCACACAGCGCGTAGGCGCCATCTTCAAGCCAGAATGAAGTGGCGGCATTGATAAGATCGAATGCTTCTCGAAAATAGTCGTTGAACTGGGGGTACAGCGCTAACTCTAGAACTGCTGTTTCGATATCGTCCATGTCCCTAATTAGGCACGCGACGTCGACTCCTGCAATTTCCAGCTCTGCTAATTCAGTGTCCAGTTCAATATCCATTCTGGCTCCCCCGTCGCCCCGGAAACGGTGTGTTGTCGCAGCGGCGCACGTCGTATGGATAAGCCGCCAGCGGGACTGAAGGGGGTAGAACCCTGTTACACGACTCAGCGATGTTACACATAGAAGGGGCCGGTATTGTGCTGCGTGTAACTAGAGAATAGTCTAATGAAATCAGATGGTTGGCGTTTTTTGTTACACCTGTAACACGCGTTACACTGGTTTTGCAGTGGGTGCTAGGAAGGGAAGTCATATTGCCTTTCCAAACTGGCCTTGCACTACATTTCCAACTGCAAGTCCATCAAGATGATCGGCATACCACTGCATCATCGTCACGCGCTTCTCTAAGTATTGAGCTTTGTTGTAGACCCCCGAAATACCTTCTTCCTTGTGCGCTAGCTGCGCTTCAACATGCTCCTTCGGCCAGCCATGCTCTCGAAGCAACGTGCTCGCTGTGTGTCGAGTTCCATGCCCAACGAGGCGACCTTTGTAGCCGATGGTTGCGAAGACTTTGTTTATTGTGTTTTCGCTGATGGTCGGGTTCTTGGCTCCTACGCCGGGGAAAAGCCAGCGACTCCGTCCTGTTAAGCAGTGCAGTTCCTTCAGGGCGGTAACAGCTTGGTGGGGCAACGGGCACACAAAATCCCGACGCATCTTCATCTTAGCGGCAGGCGTAGTCCAGATGGCTTTCTCAAGGTCGAACTCTTTCCATTCAGCCAAGCGAACCATGCCCGGGCGCGATGCTGTCCATAAACAAAGCCATGCAGCTGTGCGGGCTGTCAGTCTGCTCGGAGTGTTTTTGAGCGCGTGAAGGAATTCAGCCAGCTCAGGTTCCAGCAAGTGTGGGTGTTGCTGAGTCTTAGGGGCCTGCGCTGCAATGTCACGAAGGCGGCTGCCCGGATCGTTTTCAGTAAGTCCTAAGCCGATAGCACGGCCGAAGATCTGGTTGACCCAGGTGCGACACTTTTCCGCCACGTTGTGTGCGTTTCGGGCTTCGAGGGATGCCTGAAGATTTGCGCAGTCGGTACGGGTGATTTCATCGAGGGGCTTATCTCCCAATGCTGGGAGTATGTCTTTGTCGAGGTAGGTGCGGATTTTGTTAAGGGTGGAGGTAGCGAGGCCCTTTTCTTCTTTGGCCTTCAGCCAAGCTTCAGCAGCCGCTCGAAAGGTTCGAGTCTTGGCAGCGTTAATGGCTGCTTTGGCAGATCTCTTCTGTTCGAGAGGATCGGCACCGCTACTGACGATTTTGCGTAGATCGGCCGCTTTGTCCCGTGCCAATGCACCGCTTACTTCCGGGTAGCCCCCGAGCCCCATCCAAGCCCAATTGCCCGCCGGACGTTTGTAGCGAAGCTGCCAAGACTTGCCACCATCAGGTTTGACCCTGAAGTAGAGGCCGTTTCCGTCCAGCTCTCGGTATTCCTTTGATTCCGGCTCCAATCCCGCGAGTGTCGTGTCAGCGAGAGGGCGGCGCTTGATGTCTGCGCGCTTCATCCTTGTATCCCAAAGTTCGGTATTTTTCTCAGGATACAAGCAGGGATACAGGGATACAACGGATAAAGGGATACAGGAGTAGATAGCCAGACACAAAAAAACCGGCTCAAGTGGCCGGTTTCTCTGAGTCTGAGAGTCTGGCAGAGACTTTCAGATACTGCTATATGGTGCCCCGAGGGAGACTCGAACTCCCACTTCTTGCGAAAACGGATTTTGAATCCGCCGCGTCTACCAATTCCGCCATCAGGGCTCAATGGCGGCGAAGTATAGAGATGAGATTACCGTCGGTCAATCAGGTACATAGAGAATTTTCACTATTTCGGCTAGACTTCCGGCCCCTGCTAGACGAACCCCATCATGCGCGTTGCTGACTTTACCTTTGAGCTCCCTGATTCGCTGATTGCTCGCCATCCTTTGGCTGAGCGTCGCGGTAGTCGCCTGTTGACCCTTGATGGGGTCAGCGGCGCCCTGGCACACCGTCAATTCACTGATTTGCTTGAGCATTTGCGCCCGGGCGATTTGATGGTGTTCAACAATACCCGGGTGATTCCGGCACGGCTGTTTGGCCAGAAGGCTTCCGGCGGCAAGCTGGAAATTCTGGTGGAGCGGGTGCTCGACAGTCATCGCGTGCTGGCGCATGTGCGTTCCAGCAAGTCGCCCAAGCCGGGTTCGAAGATTCTGATCGACGGCGGCGGCGAAGCCGAGATGTTGGCGCGTCACGATGCGTTGTTCGAGCTGGGGTTTGCCGAAGAGGTATTGCCGCTGCTCGATCGCGTCGGGCACATGCCGTTGCCTCCTTATATAGACCGCCCGGATGAAGGCTCGGACCGCGAGCGTTATCAGACGGTCTACGCCGAGCGTTTGGGCGCGGTAGCGGCGCCGACGGCGGGGCTGCATTTCGATCAGCCGCTGATGGAGGCGATTGCCGCCAAGGGCGTCGAGACTGCGTTCGTAACCTTGCACGTCGGCGCTGGCACCTTCCAGCCGGTGCGGGTCGAGAAGCTTGAAGATCACCACATGCACAGTGAGTGGCTGGAAGTCGGCCAGGACGTGGTCGATGCAGTCGAAGCCTGTCGCGCTCGCGGTGGTCGCGTGGTGGCCGTGGGGACCACCAGCGTGCGTTCTCTGGAAAGTGCCGCGCGCGATGGCGTGCTCAAGCCGTTCAGTGGCGATACCGACATCTTTATCTACCCGGGCCGGCCGTTTCATGTGGTCGATGCCCTGGTCACCAACTTCCATTTGCCTGAATCCACGTTGTTGATGCTGGTTTCGGCGTTCGCCGGTTATCCCGAGACCATGGCTGCCTATAAGGCCGCCGTCGACAACGAATACCGCTTTTTCAGCTACGGTGATGCGATGTTTATCACCCGTAATCCCGCACCACGTGGCCCTGAGGAAATAGAATGAGTCGCCAAAGTCGTATGTCGTTTGAGTTACTTGCTACTGACGGCAAGGCTCGTCGCGGTCGTTTGACCTTCCCGCGCGGTACCGTCGAGACCCCGGCCTTCATGCCGGTGGGCACGTACGGCACGGTCAAGGGCATGCTGCCGCGAGATATCACCGCCACTGGCGCGGAAATCATTCTGGGCAACACCTTCCACTTGTGGCTGCGTCCTGGCACTGAAGTGATCAAGAAGCACGGCGACCTGCACGATTTCATGCAGTGGAAAGGCCCGATTCTTACAGATTCCGGCGGTTTTCAGGTGTTCAGCCTGGGCGCGATGCGCAAGATCAAGGAGGAGGGCGTGACCTTCGCCTCTCCGGTCGACGGTGCCAAAGTGTTCATGGGCCCGGAAGAGTCGATGCAGGTCCAGCGCGATCTGGGCTCGGACATCGTGATGATTTTCGACGAATGCACCCCATATCCGGCCGACGAAGACGTCGCTCGGGTATCGATGGAGCTGTCGTTGCGCTGGGCCCAGCGTTCGAAAAACGCTCATGGCGATAACACGGCGGCGTTATTCGGCATTGTTCAGGGCGGTATGCACCAGGATTTGCGCATGCGCTCCCTGGAAGGCCTCGACAAGATCGGCTTCGACGGCCTGGCCATCGGCGGTCTGTCGGTGGGCGAGCCCAAGCACGAGATGATCAAGGTGCTGGATTACCTGCCGGGCCAGATGCCGGCTGACAAACCTCGTTACCTTATGGGCGTTGGCAAACCGGAAGATCTGGTTGAGGGTGTGCGCCGCGGTGTGGACATGTTCGATTGCGTGATGCCAACCCGTAATGCCCGCAATGGGCATCTGTTCATTGATACAGGCGTGCTGAAGATCCGTAACGCGTTCCATCGCCATGATGATTCGCCGCTGGATCCAACCTGCGATTGCTACACCTGCCAGAACTTCTCCCGTGCTTATCTGCACCATCTGGACAAGTGCGGCGAAATGCTGGGTAGCATGTTGAATACCATCCACAATTTGCGCCATTACCAGGTGCTTATGGCTGGTTTGCGCGAGGCTATTCAACAGGGTACATTGGCCGCCTTTGTCGATGCCTTCTACGCCAAACGCGGGTTACCTGTTCCGCCTTTGGACTGAGTTTTCTGACCCCAAGATTCAACATTTGCAACTGGAGTGCTAAATGAGCTTTTTTATCTCTAATGCCATGGCTGACGCCGCTGCACCTGCTGCTGGCCCAATGGGCGGCGGCTTTGAGTGGATTTTCCTGGTCGGTTTCCTGGTCATCTTCTACCTGATGATCTGGCGTCCACAGGCCAAGCGCGCCAAAGAGCAGAAAACCCTGCTGGGCAGCCTGCAAAAAGGTGACGAAGTTGTGACCACCGGTGGTATCGCCGGCAAGATCACCAAAGTGTCCGACGACTTCGTTGTCCTGGAAGTCTCCGACACCGTCGAAATGAAATTCCAGAAAGGCGCCATCGCCGCCACGCTGCCAAAAGGCACGCTCAAAGCGATCTAAGTTTCAACTTCTACTCAATCGACGGGGCGCGCAAGGCGCCCCGCGTCATAAGCGGGCGGCGTGATGCTGAACAAATACCCTCTGTGGAAATACATTCTGATCCTGGCAGTGCTGGCGATCGGTCTGATTTATTCCGCTCCCAATCTATACCCTGATGACCCGGCCATTCAGGTCAGCGGTGCGAGCACTGCACTGCAGGTCACTCAGGCTGATCTGGATCGTGTGAGCACCGCGCTCAAGGAATCCGGGATCAACGTCAAGGCTGCCAGCCTGTCAGAGAGCGGCAAGGGCGGTCTGATTCGTCTGGTCAAGGCAGAAGATCAACTGCCGGCCAAGGACGTTGTGCGCAAGGCATTGGGTGATGACTACGTCGTTGCACTGAACCTGGCACAGACCACCCCGCAATGGTTGCGCAGCCTTGGTGCGCACCCGATGAAGCTGGGTCTGGACTTGTCCGGTGGTGTGCACTTCCTGCTGGAAGTGGACATGGACAAAGCCCTCGACGCACGCCTGAAAGTCTACGAAGGCGACGTCAAGAGCCTGTTGCGTAAAGAGCGTCTGCGCTATCGCAGCCTGCCGCAACTGGGCGGTGCCATTCAGCTGGGTTTCACTGATGAAGCAGCCCGTGAAGAGGCGCGTGCGCTGATTCGCAAGAACTTCAACGATTTCGACATTGTTCCGGCCGACCTCAATGGCCAACCGGTACTGCGTCTGGCGATGACCCCGGCCAAGCTGGCGGAAATCCGCGAATACTCCATCAAGCAGAACTTGACCACGGTACGTAACCGCGTCAACGAGCTGGGTGTTGCCGAACCTATCGTTCAGCGCCAAGGCGCCAACCGCATCGTGGTTGAGCTGCCGGGCGTGCAAGACACTGCAGAAGCCAAGCGTATTCTCGGCAAGACGGCCAACCTTGAGTTCCGTCTGGCGGCTGAGCCTGGCGCTTCGAAAGCCACTTCCGAGTCGTTCGAGTTCCGTGAAGGCAATCGTCCTGCGGCACTGATCGAGCGTGGCCTGATCATCACAGGTGACCAGGTGACTGACGCCAAGGCTGGTTTCGGCGAGCAAGGCACGCCAGAAGTGAACATCCGTCTGGATGGTCACGGCGGCGAGCTGATGAGTCGTGCAACTCGCAACAACGTCGGTCGCAGCATGGCGGTGATCTTCATTGAGCAGCGTCCGGTTACCACTTACGTCAAGCAAGTGGTCAACGGCGTCGAGAAAGACGTACCGGTTCAGTCGTTTAAAGAAGAGAAGAAGATCATCAGCCTGGCGACCATCCAGTCGCCACTGGGTGCCCAGTTCCGCATCACTGGCCTGAACGGCCAGGGCGAATCGTCCGAACTGGCGCTGCTGCTGCGTGCCGGTGGTCTGGCAGCACCGATGTACTTCGCTGAAGAACGTACCATCGGCCCAAGTCTGGGTGCCGACAACATCGTCAAAGGTATCGATGCGTCGCTGTGGGGCATGCTGTTTGTCTCGCTGTTCATCATGGCCATCTATCGCTTCTTCGGCCTCATCGCCACTGTCGCGCTGACGGTGAACATGGTGATGTTGCTGGCCTTGATGTCGCTGCTGGGTGCAACGCTGACCCTGCCGGGTATCGCCGGTATCGTATTGACCATGGGTATGGCGGTCGACGCCAACGTACTGATCTTCTCGCGGATACGTGAAGAGATTGCGGCCGGCATGACTGTGCAGCGGGCAATCAACGAAGGCTTCGGCCGGGCATTTACCGCGATTCTCGACGCCAACCTGACAACCTTGTTGGTGGGCGGGATTCTCTTTGCCATGGGCACCGGCCCGGTCAAAGGCTTCGCAGTGACCATGTCCCTCGGGATCTTTACCTCGATGTTCACGGCCATCATGGTGACCCGCGCGATGGTCAACCTGATCTTCGGCGGTCGTGACTTCAAGAAGTTGTGGATTTAAGGGGCTGCCATGTTACGTACAATCAACTTCATGGGCGTTCGCAACGTTGCGTTCGGCGTCACATTGTTCCTTACGGTTCTGGCTCTGTTCAGTGTCGCCACCAAGGGCATGAACTGGGGGCTGGACTTCACCGGCGGTACGCTCATCGAGCTGACCTACGAGCGTCCGGCCGACGTCACCAAAGTGCGTGAGCAGTTGGTTACATCGGGTTATAACGAGGCGATCGTACAGAGCTTCGGTGCGACTACCGATTTGCTGGTGCGTATGCCAGGTGAAGACCCGCAGCTGGGTCACCAGGTGGCCGAGGCCTTGCAAAAGCTCGGTGGCGACAACCCTGCGGTGGTCAAGCGCGTCGAGTTCGTTGGCCCTCAGGTCGGTGAAGAGCTGCGCGATCAGGGCGGCCTCGGCATGCTGATGGCGCTGGGCGGCATTTTGATCTACCTGGCTTTCCGCTTTCAGTGGAAGTTTGCAGTCGGTGCGATCGTATCCTTGATCCACGACGTGATCGTGACCATCGGTATTCTGTCGTTCTTCCAGATCACCTTCGACCTGACGGTACTGGCAGCGGTGCTGGCGATCATCGGTTACTCGCTCAACGACACCATCGTGGTATTCGACCGGGTTCGTGAGAACTTCCGGGTACTGCGCAAGGCCAGCCTGATCGAGAACATCAACATCTCGACCACGCAAACCCTGTTGCGGACCATGGCGACGTCGATCTCCACCTTGCTGGCGATTGCGGCCCTGTTGTTCTTCGGTGGCGACAACCTGTTCGGCTTCTCCATTGCCCTGTTCATCGGTGTTCTGGCGGGTACTTACTCGTCGATCTACATCGCGAACGTGGTGCTGATCTGGCTGAACCTGAGCAGCGAGGACCTGATTCCTGCTGCGGTGGCCGAGACGGAAGTCGACGACCGTCCATAACGGTTATCGCTTTTCCAGCTGTAGCCCGAGAAGGCGCGAGTATTGAACTCGCGCCTTTTTTTATGCTCCAAGGCTGGGAGAAGCGCGGGTTTGTCCCGCCTGTGATGGTCAGGAGGTTCATGTGAACAAGTCGTTGCTGGTTGGTGCGGTATTGGGTGCTGTCGGTGTCACTGCCGGGGGTGCTGTTGCCACCTACAACCTGGTTAAAAGCGGCCCTGAGTATGCGCAAGTGTTGGCCGTTGAACCGGTCAAGACACAAATCAAGACTCCACGTGAAGTGTGCAAGGACGTTACGGTTACCCGGCAAGCGCCGGTAAAAGATCAACACCAGATCGCCGGTACGGTGGTCGGCGCGCTGGCGGGTGGCCTGTTGGGCAACCAGATCGGCGGCGGCACAGGCAAGAAAATCGCCACAGTGGCCGGCGCGGTCGGCGGCGGTTATGCGGGTAACAAGGTGCAGGAAGGCATGCAGGAGCGCGATACCTACACCACCACTCAAACTCGCTGTAACACCGTGAATGACATCAGCGACAAAGTTGTAGGCTACGACGTTCGTTATTCGCTGGAAGGCAAGGAAGGCAAAGTGCGGATGGATCGCGATCCGGGCAACCAGATTCCGGTCGACAAGGAAGGCAAGTTGATTCTGGGGCAAAACGAACCGGCTCAACAATAAGCTGAGCGCCTCACACAAAAAGAAGCATCTCGAGAGGGATGCTTTTTTTGTGCCTGAATTTTATGTTCACCGCCAACGTGCTATGAAAGACTCTTCATTTTTCGCGGCCTTACGCCTGCCTGTCTGAGACTCCATGCCTGCCATCGATCATCCCCTGATAGACCAGTTCCTTGACGCCCTGTGGCTGGAAAAAGGCCTTTCCGATAACACCCGCGATGCCTATCGCAGCGATTTGGCCTTATTCAACAGTTGGTTGCAGGAAAAGGGCCTGGAGTTGATCAACGCTGGTCGCGAGTTGATCCTCGATCACTTGGCCTGGCGCCTGGAGCAAAACTACAAACCCCGATCTACTGCGCGATTTCTCTCCGGTGTACGTGGCTTTTATCGCTATTTGCTGCGGGAAAAGTTGATCGCGGTCGATCCGACCTTGCGCGTCGATATGCCCCAGTTGGGTAGGCCGTTGCCTAAGTCCTTGTCGGAAGCCGATGTGGAAGCCCTGCTGGCCGCGCCAGACCTGAGCGAAGCCATCGGCCAGCGGGACCGTGCCATGCTGGAGGTGCTTTATGCCTGTGGCTTGCGTGTGACGGAGTTGATCAGCCTGACGCTGGAACAGGTCAACCTGCGCCAAGGCGTGCTGCGGGTGATGGGCAAGGGCAGTAAGGAGCGACTGGTGCCGATGGGCGAAGAGGCGATTGTCTGGGTCGAGCGCTACATGCGCGATGCTCGTGGCGAGTTGCTGGGCGGGCGTCCGAGCGATGTGCTGTTTCCCAGTCTGCGCGGCGAGCAGATGACCCGCCAGACCTTCTGGCATCGCATCAAGCACCAGGCCAAGATCGCGGGGATCGGCAAGTCGTTGTCGCCGCACACTCTGCGTCATGCCTTCGCCACACACTTGCTCAACCACGGTGCTGACTTGCGGGTGGTGCAAATGCTGCTCGGCCACAGCGATCTCTCGACTACCCAGATCTATACTCACGTCGCCCGCGCACGTTTGCAGGATCTGCACGCTAAACATCACCCGCGCGGCTGACACCATTCATAAAAGCCAGCAGGACCACAATGTCTCGCGTCACCCGCATTCGGCCACGGGGGGCTTATGTGGTAGGCTTTGCCGGTTTGCACGATGGGCGGTTATGACCCGGTGTTTCGGCACGGGTGTTCTGATCGTCCCATTTGTCCGCCTTCAGGAGTTCTCATGCGTCTGACCCAGATTTTCGCCGCCGCCGCCATTGCGTTGGTCAGCACCTTTGCCGTTGCCGATGACGCGGCCGACAAAGCCATTCGTAAAAGCCTGGAAAACCTCCAGCTCGACGTGCCGGTCGAAACCATCACAGCCAGCCCTTTGCCAGGTCTGTACGAAGTCAAACTCAAGGGCAGTCGTGTGCTCTATGCCAGCGCCGATGGCCAATACGTCGTTCAGGGCTACATGTTCCAGCTCAAGGACGGCAAACCGGTCAACCTGACGGAGAAGACCGAGCGCCTGGGCGTTTCAAAACTGATCAACAACATTCCAGTGGCTGAAACCGTGGTCTACCCGGCTATCGGCGAAACCAAGTCGCACATCACTGTCTTCACCGACACCACCTGCCCGTACTGCCACAAGATGCACGCCGAAGTGCCGGAGCTGAACAAGCTGGGTATCGAAGTGCGTTATGTTGCGTTCCCGCGCCAGGGCCTGGGTTCGCCGGGTGACGAACAACTGCAAGCCGTGTGGTGCTCCAAGGACAAGAAAGCGGCCATGGACAAAATGGTCGATGGCAAGGAAATCAAAGCCGCCAAGTGCGAGAACCCGGTGTCCAAACAGTTCGCCCTCGGTCAGTCGATTGGCGTGAACGGTACACCGGCCATCGTTTTGGCCGACGGTCAGGTCATTCCGGGCTACCAGCCTGCGCCACAAGTCGCCAAACTGGCACTGAGCGCGAAATAGTTTCGCATCGTCACGGTCAGCCTTGACGATCATGGTCTGGCGGCAACATTGTCGGGCCATTAATAGAGAGCCGCGAGCATGCGGTTGTTTTCACGGCCGGCCTTGAGTCGGCCGTTTTATGGGGAGTTCACAGTGAAACCGGTCAAAGTAGGCATCTGTGGGTTAGGGACCGTCGGTGGCGGTACCTTCAACGTACTTCAGCGCAACGCCGAGGAAATTGCTCGTCGTGCCGGGCGTGGAATCGAAGTGGCACAAATTGCCATGCGCACGCCAAAGCCTCAGTTCCAGACGACCGGTATTGCGATTACCAACGATGTGTTCGAAGTGGCCACGAACCCTGAGATCGACATTGTTATAGAGCTGGTGGGCGGCTACACCGTTGCCCGCGAGCTGGTACTCAAGGCCATCGAGAATGGCAAGCATGTGGTCACCGCGAACAAGGCGTTGATCGCCGTTCACGGTAATGAAATTTTCGCCAAGGCCCGGGAGAAGGGCGTGATTGTGGCGTTCGAAGCCGCCGTGGCCGGTGGCATTCCGGTGATCAAGGCGATCCGTGAAGGCCTGTCGGCCAACCGCATCAACTGGGTGGCCGGGATCATCAACGGCACCGGCAACTTCATCCTCACCGAAATGCGTGAGAAGGGCCGCACCTTCGAAGACGTACTCGCCGAGGCGCAAGCTCTGGGTTACGCCGAAGCCGATCCGACCTTCGACGTCGAAGGCATCGATGCGGCCCACAAGCTGACGATCCTGGCGTCCATCGCGTTCGGTATTCCGCTGCAATTCGACAAGGCTTACACCGAAGGCATCACCAAGCTGACCACCGCTGACGTGAACTACGCCGAAGCGCTGGGCTATCGCATCAAGCACCTGGGCGTGGCGCGCAGCACCGCGGCCGGCATCGAGTTGCGTGTGCACCCGACGCTGATCCCGGCCGATCGCTTGATCGCCAACGTCAACGGCGTGATGAACGCTGTGATGGTCAACGGTGACGCCGCCGGTTCGACGCTGTTCTACGGCGCCGGCGCCGGCATGGAACCGACCGCTTCGTCGGTGATCGCCGATCTGGTGGACGTGGTTCGCGCCATGACCTCCGACCCGGAAAACCGCGTACCGCACCTGGCTTTCCAGCCGGATTCGCTGTCGGCCCATCCGATCCTGCCGATCGAAGCCTGCGAAAGCGCTTACTACCTGCGCATTCAGGCCAAAGATCATCCGGGCGTACTGGCTCAGGTGGCGAGCATCCTGTCGGAGCGCGGCATCAACATCGAATCGATCATGCAGAAAGAAGTCGAAGAGCATGACGGTCTGGTGCCAATGATCCTGCTGACCCACCGTGTGCTGGAACAGCACATGAACGACGCGATCAACGCCCTGGAGGCCTTGGAAGGCGTGGTCGGCCCGGTCGTACGGATCCGCGTCGAGCACCTGAACTAAGCCGTTATCGTTCACCGGGCTCGCACGCGGGCCCGGCATTGCGAACACTGTCTATTGGAGCCAGTCATGCGTTATATCAGTACCCGCGGCCAGGCACCGGCCCTGAATTTCGAAGATGTCCTGCTGGCCGGTCTCGCCACCGACGGCGGTCTGTACGTCCCGGAAAACCTGCCACGTTTCACCCAGGAAGAGATCGCTTCCTGGGCCGGCCTGCCCTATCACGAGCTGGCCTTCCGGGTGATGCGCCCGTTCGTTGGCGGCAGCATCCCTGATGCCGATTTCAAAAAGATTCTTGAAGAAACCTATTTTTCATCAGAGCAGGGCGTGTTTTCCCACAGCGCCGTGGCACCGCTGCGTCAGCTGAATGGCAACGAATGGGTGCTGGAGCTGTTCCATGGCCCGACCTTGGCGTTCAAGGATTTCGCCCTGCAACTGCTCGGTCGTCTGCTGGACTACGTGCTGGAAAAGCGCGGCGAACGCGTGGTGATTGTTGGCGCTACCTCCGGCGACACCGGATCGGCGGCGATCGAAGGTTGCAAGCACTGCGAAAACGTCGACATCTTCATTCTGCACCCGCACAACCGTGTGTCCGAAGTGCAGCGTCGCCAGATGACCACCATCTTCGGCGAGAACATCCATAACATCGCCATCGAAGGCAACTTCGATGACTGCCAGGAAATGGTCAAGGCCAGCTTCGCCGACCAGAGCTTCCTCAAGGGCACGCGCCTGGTGGCGGTGAACTCGATCAACTGGGCGCGGATCATGGCCCAGATCGTTTACTACTTCCACGCAGCCCTGCAATTGGGCGGCCCGGCGCGTTCGGTATCGTTCTCGGTGCCGACCGGCAACTTCGGCGATATCTTCGCCGGTTACCTGGCGCGCAACATGGGCCTGCCGATCAACCAGTTGATCGTCGCCACCAACCGCAATGACATCCTGCACCGCTTCATGAGCGGCAATCAGTACGTCAAGGAAACCCTGCACGCCACGCTGTCGCCATCCATGGACATCATGGTCTCGTCGAACTTCGAACGCCTGCTGTTCGACCTGCACGGTCGCAATGGCGCGGCGATTGCCGGTTTGATGGACACCTTCAAGCAGGGCGGCGGTTTCAGCGTCGAACAGGAACGCTGGACCGAGGCACGCAAGCTGTTCGATTCGCTGGCCGTGGACGACGCCCAAACGTGCGAAACCATTGCCGAAGTCTTTGAGCAAACCGGCGAGCTGCTGGACCCGCACACTGCCATCGGCGTGAAGGCCGCGCGCGAATGCCGTCGTAGCCTGGACATCCCGATGGTGATCCTCGGCACGGCCCATCCGGTCAAATTCCCGGACGCAGTGGAAAAAGCCGGTGTAGGAAAAGCGCTCGAACTACCTGCACATCTTTCTGATTTGTTTGAGCGAGATGAGCGTTGCACCGTGTTGCCGAACGACCTGAAAGCCGTGCAGGCCTTTGTCAGTCTGCATGGCAACCGCGGCAAGCCGCTGTAACTGGTAAAAGCTGTCACATTTTGAAGCCCGTCTCCTGACGGGCTTTCTCATTTCTGCATGCCACACTTGTCGGGTTTCGTAAAAGAAGAGCCGCCCATGAAGGACGGGCGAGACGATTACCAAGGAAGTGGCAATGCTGTTTTTTAGAGGGTTTAAACCAGCCGTGTGCTGGATGTTTTTGCTGGGCGCCCTGGGCTTTGGGCCATGGGTAAAGGCCGCACAATTGGCGACACATGAATCCCGGGAGTCAGCCACCGTCGCACGCGTTGAGCTGGACGCGCAGGAGCGGCAATGGATTGCTGAACATCCGATGGTTGTCGTCGCATCGACGCAATACCCGCTGTATCTGTTCAAGGATGAGCACGGTCACTGGAGCGGTTTGAACAACGATGTGCTCAACCGCATCAGCGCCATGACAGGGTTGCGGTTTGTCCATGAAGAGTCGTTTTCCACTGACCAATTGCTGGCGCGGCTGGAAAGCGGCGCAGCGGACATGAGCACGACGCTGGCAGTAAATGACGAGCGCAAGGCATTTCTGGATTTCAGTCATGCGTTCGGCGGGGCAGGCTGGGTACTCGTGGGATTGGCCGGTACCCCAGCGTTACAGTCCCTGGAACAGCTTTCGAAAAGAGTCCTGGTATTGCCGGCCCGGCACGCCCTGGAAGGCGCGATTCGTCGTGACTACCCGGGGATCGAACTGCGCTCGGTCAAAACCTACGCAGAAGCCCGGGCGCTGGTAGAAAGCGGCGAGGCCTACGCCACCATTGAAAACGAAATCGGAGCGCAGCTCTATCCCTCGGGCCGGCTCAAGGTAGGACATGCGGTGGAGGGCAAATGGGAGGCGGACCATTTGGCCGTCCGCAAGGCGCAGCCACAGTTATTGAGCATCCTCAACAAGGCGCTCGAAGCGTTTCCACCCACCGAGTTACGCGCCATGCGGTTGAAATGGCTGAACGGAATTGCGCCGGTACACGCGCCCTCGGCCTGGCAGCGAATAACCCAGTGGGGTTGTTGGAGCCTGTTCATCGTTAGCCTGTTCGGCTTGCTGTCATTGCTTTGGAACCGCCGGCTCGCTGCTCTGATCAAGCAACGTCGGGACGCCGAGAAAGACCTCAATGACCAGCTCGCATTCCAGCACGCATTGATAGACGCCATGCCCGATCCGATGTTCGTGCGTGATCTGGAAGGGCGATTGATTATGTGCAACAAGAGTTATGAGGAGCGCTTGTCGACCCGTTTCGACCAGGTTCAGGGACGACAACTGATCGAACTCGATGTCTTGCCCAAACAGACCGCCGAGCAGCTGCACGCCGAATTCATGACTCAACTCGGTACTCGCAAGACCCGTTTCAGCGAACGTCAGTTGATGTTCAAGGATGGCGTCAGGGACATCTACCAGTGGACGGTGCCGTTTTACAGTGCAGACGGTCAATTGCGAGGACTGCTGGGCGGGTGGAGCGATATCGGCAAGCGTACACGGCAGTTGTGAGGGGTAATGCGATCTGCAGCAGCCGAGCCTGCGAGGCTGCGTTCGGCTAGCGGTCGTCAAACCAGAACCTGTGATCCGTCAGGCAGACCGCGTTAGCCGGATTCACGACTGCTGCGCAGCCGAACGCAGCCTCGCAGGCTCGGCAGCTGCTACAGCCGAACGCAGGCTTCGCCAGCTGCTACAAAGAGCGCGTCGTGACTGAAACTGTGTGAAACAGCTGTTTTTTTGCTGTCATCTTTACCGGGCATGCTCTATCTACCAGAGGCGCCGGTGCGCCTGCCGTTGGAATCCAGAACTTTCTTCTCGGGCCTGTGGTCATTTACTGTGGACACGCCCCAGGCACTTTGTTTTCGGACTATTGAGTGGTGATCGAGATGGAAAGTATCAGTCTATTGCTCGGTGAGGCTCTGAGCCCGTATCTGGTCAAGTTGACCCCATCGGGTGCCCATGGCGAATGCCTGGTGACGCTGAAGAGTGCGAGCGGCGCTATCGTGGTCGAACGGGCGTTCAATCAGGCTCAGTTAACCGATAAACGTCTGCTGACGGATGTCGTCGACGGGCTGCACCGCGACGTGCTGATCGCTGAAGGACGCCTGGAGCCCTGTGTGATTGCGGCATTGCGCAATGCTGCTCAGGACAAGATCCTGGCCAGCCGAAATTGAGTTGTTTTTTGTGGGAACCTTCCTGCGCCAAGGTCAGTCAGACCATGTAACAGCAGGATCAAGCATTGTGCTCCGGTGCTTGTAGCTTGTTGTCACTGGCCTTTAATTTAGGCCACGTTTAACCCCGAGTTGTCTCCCCACTTCTCGGGGTTTCTTTTTGCCTGCGATTTGTCATTGCTGATGGAAGCCGGGGCCTAAGCTTAGATGGCCCCGTCTTCACGCAACCGTGCGATCTGTGCCGGGTCGTAGCCAAGGTCGTGGAGGACCTGTGCATTGTGTTCACCCAGCTGCGGCCCGACCCATTCGGAGCTGCCGGGTGTTTCAGAGAGTTTTGGCACAATGCCAGGCATCTTGAAATCCTTGCCGTCGGGCAGCTTGGCTTGCAGGAACATTTCCCGGGCCAGGTATTGCGGATCGCTGAACATGTCTTCGGCGCTGAAGATCCGGCTGGCAGGAACGTCGGCCTCATTCAGTTGCGCGATCACCGCGTCCAGCGGCAGAGAATTGACCCAGCGATCGATCACCCCATAAATCTCGTCGCGACGACTGTCGCGTCCGTCGTTGCTGGCCAGCACAGGGTCGTTGGCCAAGTCTTCGCGCCCGATGATTAACATGAAACGCTTGAAGATCGCATCGCCATTGGCGCCGATCTGCACGTGTTTGCCGTCGGCGCTGGTGTGGATGGAGGAGGGCGTGATGCCCGGCATGATGTTGCCGGTGCGTTCACGGATGAAGCCGAACACGTCGAATTCCGGGACCATGCTTTCCATCATGGCGAAGATCGCTTCGTACAGCGCCACATCCACCACTTGACCCAAGCCGCCGTTGACCTCGCGATGACGCAAGGCCATCAGCGCGCCGATCACGCCCCAGAGCGCGGCAATCGAGTCGCCGATGGAAATCCCGGTGCGCACTGGCGGCCGGTCCTCGAACCCAGTGATGTAACGCAAGCCGCCCATGGACTCGCCGACCGCGCCGAAGCCTGGCTGATCTTTCATCGGTCCGGTCTGGCCAAAGCCCGAAAGCCGCACCATCACCAGTTTCGGGTTCAGTGCGTGCAAGACTTCCCAGCCCAAGCCGAGCTTTTCCAGCACGCCGGGGCGAAAATTCTCGATCAAAATGTCCGCTTCACTGAGCAGTTGTTTCAGGATCGCCAGGCCGTCCGGGTGTTTCAGGTTCAGGGTCAGAGACTTCTTGTTACGCGCCTGAACGAACCACCACAGCGAAGTGCCTTCGTACAGCTTGCGCCATTTGCGCAACGGATCACCGCCGTCCGGGGACTCGATCTTGATCACTTCGGCGCCGAATTCGCCGCAAATACGCGAGGCAAACGGCCCGGCAATCAACGTACCCAATTCGATGACTTTCAGGCCGGAGAGCGGTTTATTGGAGAACGGCATGCTGAATCCTGTAGGACAAAGGCTGAGCGAGTGCAGAGTTTTAACATAGGCCGACGTCCATCGCCCAAAGTTGATCGCCTTCAATTCGTTGATTGCCTGTTGCATCGGTTAGACTTGCCGCCTTTCCTCGTATCAAGAAGCCCGTTCATGGCCCAGCCGTCCACGACCTACAAGTTTGAACTGAACCTCACCGACCTCGACCGCAGCGTCTACGAGAGCGTGAAGCAGACCATCGCCCGTCACCCTTCGGAAACCGAAGAGCGCATGACCGTGCGGCTGCTGGCCTACGCCTTCTGGTACAACGAGCAGTTGTCCTTCGGTCGCGGTCTGTCAGACGTGGATGAGCCAGCGCTGTGGGAAAAGAGCCTGGATGATCGTGTCCTGCACTGGATCGAAGTCGGCCAGCCAGACGCCGATCGCCTGACCTGGTGCTCGCGCCGCACCGAGCGCACCAGCCTGCTGGCTTACGGCAGCCTGCGTGTCTGGGAAACCAAAGTGATCCCGGCGATCAAAAACCTGAAAAACGTTCACATCGCCGCCGTGCCCCAGGAAATCCTGGAAACCCTGGCCAAGGACATGCCGCGCGTTATCAAGTGGGATGTGATGATCAGCGAAGGAACGATTTTCGTCACCGACGACCGTGGTCAGCACGAAGTCCAGTTGCAATGGCTGAGCGGTGAACGCGGCTGATTATTCGCCATTGAACCGCGTTACCCGGTTTTATCCTACGTATTCAAGAGAAGCACCTGTCACCCCATGCGCATCGAACCTCGCCTGTTGCCCGACACCCTGCCATTCCTCGGGGATATTCCACCGCTGCTGACCCGCCTTTACGCAGCGCGGGGCGTGCAGTCCGAGGCTGAACTGGACAAGAGCCTGGCGCGGCTGATTCCGTATCAGCAGCTCAAAGGCATCGATGCGGCGGTGGATTTGCTGGTGACGGCCCTCGAGCAACGTCAGCGGATTCTGATCGTCGGCGACTTCGACGCCGATGGTGCGACGGCCAGTACTGTGGGCATGCTGGGGTTGCGCCTGTTGGGCGCGGCGCATGTCGACTATCTGGTGCCGAATCGCTTCGAGTACGGCTACGGCCTGACGCCAGAGATCGTCGAAGTGGCGCTGACCCGCGAGCCGCAACTGCTGATCACCGTGGACAACGGCATCTCCAGCGTCGAAGGCGTGGCGGCGGCGAAAAAGGCCGGGCTCAAGGTGCTGGTCACCGATCACCACTTGCCCGGCGATGAACTGCCGTTGGCCGATGCCATCGTCAATCCGAATCAGCCGGGTTGCGAGTTTCCGAGCAAAGCCCTGGCCGGTGTCGGGGTGATCTTCTATGTGCTGATGGCCCTGCGCGCGCGCCTGCGCAGCCTGGGTTGGTACGAAAGCAAGCCGCAGCCGAACATTGGTGAATTGCTGGATCTGGTGGCACTGGGCAGCGTCGCCGACGTGGTGCCGCTGGATGCCAACAACCGGATTCTGGTGCATCAGGGGCTGGAGCGGATTCGCGCCGGGCGCGCGCGGCCAGGAATCAAGGCGATCCTCGAAGTGGCCAAGCGTGATCATTCGCGTATTACCTCCACCGACTTGGGCTTCATCCTCGGCCCGCGTTTGAACGCGGCGGGGCGTCTGGATGACATGAGCCTGGGCATCGAATGCCTGCTTACCGAAGAAGCGGGCGCTGCCCGTGAAATGGCCGCTCAACTGGATGGCATGAACCAGGACCGTAAATCCATCGAGCAGGGCATGCAGCGTGAGGCGCTGGCCCAACTCAAGGATTTGCCGGTGGAATCGATGCCGTTCGGCTTGTGCCTGTTCGATCCCGAGTGGCATCAGGGCGTCATCGGTATCCTCGCGTCGCGTATGAAAGAGCGCTATTTCCGTCCGACCATTGCCTTTGCCGATGCCGGCGATGGCCTGCTCAAGGGCTCGGGGCGTTCGGTTCAGGGTTTTCATATTCGCGACGCCTTGAGCGTGGTCGCGGCGCAGCATCCGAACCTGATCAGCAAATACGGCGGCCACGCCATGGCGGCCGGCCTGACCTTGCCAGAAGCGAATTTTCCGTTGTTCGCCGAAGCCTTCGACGCTGAAGTGCGTAGGCAAATGCGCGAAGAAGACCTGACCGGGCGCCTGCTGTCGGACGGCACGTTGGCGGTCGAAGAGTTTCACCTGGAACTGGCCCGCGCCCTGCGCCACGCCGGGCCGTGGGGGCAACACTTCCCGGAGCCGCTGTTTCACGGGGTGTTTCAGTTGGTCGAGCAGCGCGTCGTGGGTGAACGGCACCTCAAAGTGGTGCTGAAGAGTGAATGTGGTTCGGTGAAGCTGGACGGCATAGCCTTCGGTATCGACCGTGACATCTGGCCGAATCCGACCATCAAGTGGGTTGAGTTGGCCTACAAGCTCGACCTTAACGAGTTTCGTGGGAACGAGACCGTTCAGTTGATGATTGCCCACATCGAACCGCGTTAAGCCCTTCGCGGGCAATTTCCCTCACACCGAATCTCTCGAACCCTCCCTGATCCGCCGATGTCGACTAGGCTCTAAGCACTGCTTGATTATCCTTGTGACGTCTTGTCGAATTTTTTGCCCGCGGGGGCGGGTGCTGCACCCTTTGTCCTGTCACTCGTCGACTATTCAAACAGAACCCTGGAGCCTGCCCACTGATACGAGAGGTGCCCCATGAGTCTGCTGCTTGAACCCTATACCCTTCGTCAATTGACCCTGCTTAACCGCATTGCGGTGTCACCGATGTGCCAGTACTCCAGCGTCGATGGGCTGGCCAATGACTGGCATCTGGTCCACCTCGGCAGCCGTGCTATTGGCGGCGCTGGTCTGGTATTCACCGAAGCCACGGCGGTCACCGCTGACGGGCGCATCACCGCCCAGGACCTCGGTCTCTGGAATGATCAACAGATCGAATCGTTGCAGCGTATTACGCGCTTTATCTCCGCCCAAGGCGCCGTTGCGGGCATTCAGTTGGCCCACGCTGGGCGCAAGGCCAGCACGCATCGGCCGTGGCTCGGCAAGCATGGCAGCATCAAGCCGGAAGACGGCGGCTGGATCCCGGTTGGCCCTTCGCCGATTGCTTTCGACCCCCAGCACACACCACCCAAACAGCTCGATGAGGGCGAGATCGCTGACGTTGTCCAGGCCTTCGTCGACTCGGCCCAACGGGCACTGACCGCCGGTTTCAAAGTGGTCGAAGTGCATGCCGCCCACGGTTACCTGCTGCACCAGTTTCTTTCGCCACTGAGCAATCAGCGACGCGATCAGTACGGCGGTTCGTTCGAGAATCGGATTCGGCTGGTGCTGCAAGTCACCGAAGCGGTGCGTGCGGTATGGCCTGAAGAATTACCGGTGTTTGTGCGAGTGTCGGCCACCGATTGGGTGGAAGATGGCTGGAACCCTGATGAAACCGTAGAGCTGGCGCGACGCCTCAAAGATCTGGGCGTGGACCTGATCGATGTCTCATCGGGCGGTACGGCGGTAAACGCCGAGATTCCTACAGGCCCCGGTTATCAGACCCGTTTCGCCGAGCGTGTACGCAAGGAGTCAGGCATTGCCACCGGCACCGTAGGAATGATCACCGAACCGGCGCAGGCGGAGCATATTCTGCGTACCTGTCAGGCCGACATCATCTTCCTCGCCCGGGAATTGTTGCGTGATCCGTACTGGCCGCTGCATGCCGATGATGACCTGGGCGGGCATAAGGCTACCTGGCCGGCGCAATATCACCGGGCTACCCATCGCGACCAGCCGATTCATGAATCGGATTTGCGTGATTGAATGCTGCTGTAAAACCAAAAAGCCCCGGTCGTGTTGACCGGGGCTTTTTGCGTTTTTGTGCTGAGATGTTTGTTGTCTGTCAGGCCGTCTTCGCGGGCAAGCCTCGCTCCTACAAGGGGGCGGCGCGCTCATCACCGATCCCGTAGGAGCGAGGCTTGCCCGCGAATGGGCCCGCCCAGACAACCTCATACCGTCAGGTGTACTTACGCTTCTCCGGTGCCGGCGGGAAATACTGGTACAACCAGGTTTCACTCAACGTGCGGTCATTGGTGCGAATGAACAACCGCAGTTCCACCGGCGCCACGCTGTCATTGGTCGGGTACCAGTCAAAAGTAATGCGGTAGCCCTTGATGTCATCCAGCACCAACACATTGAAGTCCTTCACTTCGCCGTTCGAGCAGGTCACCACCGGCTCGATCCCCGCGCCTTCGGGCAAGCGGTCCAGACCGCCGCCGGTGAAGTCCACGGCAAAGCGTCGCGCCCAGACCTCCGGGTAATGCTCGCCCGGCGCCCAGCCTTCAATGAAACCGCCCATGCCCGAACGGGTCGCGTGGACCCGTGCCAGCGGCGTGCTCACCGGTGGCAGGGAGCTCCAATAGAGCTTGTAGCCGTAATTGAGGGAGTCCCCGGCCGCGACCGGTTTTTTCGGCGTCCAGAACGCGACGATGTTATCCAGGGTTTCGCCGGTTGTAGGAATTTCCAGCAAATCGATAGAGCCTTCGCCCCATGCGGTTGTAGGTTCTACCCACAGACTCGGGCGCTTGCTGTACCAGTCGACGGTGTCCTGATAATTGGCGAACTCGTGATCGGTCTGCACCAGACCAAAGCCTTTCGGATCGGTGTCGGCGAAGGCATTGAATTGCAGGGTGCCCGGGTTATTCAGCGGGCGACAGATCCACTCGCCATTGCCGCGCCACATTGCCAGGCGATCGGAGTCGTGGATTTGCGGGTGAATCGTGTCGCACATGCGCCGCTCATGGGTGCCGCAGCTGAACATGCTGGTCATCGGCGCGATACCCAGTTGCTCGATGGCGGTGCGGGCATTGACGTGGGCATCAACTTCCATCACCACACGCTCGGCCTGGCAATCAATGTCAAAACGGTAGGCGCCGGTGGCGCTCGGCGAATCGAGCAAGGCATAAACCACGAAGCGGGTGCTGTCCTTGTCCGGTGTCTCGAACCAGAACTTGGTGAAGTCCGGGAATTCTTCGCGCTTCTTGGCGTACGTATCGATCGCCAGGCCGCGGGCCGACAAACCGTACTGGCCGGTGGCATCTACCGCGCGGAAATAGCTGGCGCCGAGGAACGACAACACGTCGTGCTTATCCAGCTCCGGGGCCTTGAACAGCTTGAACCCGGAGAAACCCAGATCGCCCTTGAGCTGTTTAGTGTCAACAGTGGTTTTTTCGTAGTTGAACAGCGACGGGCGGAAATGCACCTCGCGCGCCAGTCGAGTCTTGGGGTTGACGCTGTACATGCGCACCGGCTGCTTGAAACCCATGCCGACGTGGAAAAACTGCACGTCCAGTTGACCTTTCAGGTCCTTCCACAGCGAGTGATTACCGTCATAGCGGATCGCGTTGAAGTTCTGCGGCGTCATGGTCGCCAGCGTCGGCGGCAGCACCTGTTTGGTGTCCTGATACGGCTTGCCGGCGAGCTGTTTGGCCTGGTTCTTCAGCGCTTCGAAGTCGAACGCCACGGCGTCGCCATCAGCAGTGCTGCTGCCAGCCCAAGCGCGTGCGGCCAATAAGCCGGTGGCCGAGAGACCGGTGTAAGCCGCGATGGCCATGGAGGCTTTGAGCAAATTTCTGCGGTGCATAAGTACAACCTGTCGTGAACAATCCCGCGCCGTTCCTGGCACGTACTGGATCAGAAATAACGGTTCGGACATGCCTTGGCCAAACGCAACGGACCTTAAAGAGATGCCAAATAGCTTAAACCGTTCGGTTGCAGAGCAAAAATGATTGATGGCACGGCGACAGCGCGGCAATGAAACAAGACATTTCAGGTAACGTTTCTCACAGCACTTTCTGATTTACAGGGCATATCTGCTTTTTTTGACTAATTACTCTAAAAACCGCTTTTCAGCGCCGATTTAATTTCTATTCTATGGGCATGACCGGTTTCGGCCCTTCAGGCCGGTGGGTTCAGCAGGCACCAGGTGGCCGCTGAAAGTGATAGGGCGATGCGGTTTTGAAGTTTTCTCTGACATATAGAAGGACATCGTCCATGTCGAAAGTACAAGGCATCACTGAAATATTAGGAATATTCCCCTGGCTGGCCACCGGTCGGCGAAGGCGTCGGCTTAGTTCGGAGGAGTTGAAGCTGGTGGAGCGGTATCGCGAGTTGTCGGAGAGTGACCGGATTGCGATGCGGTATCTGGTGGATGCGATGCGCAGTGTTTCGCGGTTTTGACAGTGGGAGATTTAGCGATGTTGGAAACCAAAGGGACGGACTGTAAAAGTCCGTCCCTTTGTGCATCAGCTCAACGGCTACAAATCGTGAACGGCCGTTGCGCCTGCATTAAATCAGGCATATCCCGCCACTTGATCCAGGCCTGATGCTGCCAATGCAGCAGCGGCACAGAGATCCCAGCCCACTGCAACGAACTCAGGCTCGGGATGTTTTCCATCGATGCCGCGTCCGAATCACGCAACATTGGCATGACCTCGTTGCTCAGCCACTGGCGCAGGTTTCGGTTTTCCGGGACGAAATGATGAACGAGCAGGGCATACATCCCTGATTCGCTGACCATCAACGATTCGACCGTTTTGCCATTCTTCAGCAGCCAGACATATTGGCGTTGATCAGGATCGAGCTTCAGCGTGAGTCGTTGGTCTAGTGGGCGGCCCATCAAGCGACCAAGGTCTTGGACACAGAACCAGGCTTGGTTAGCTTGCATGAGGGAGTGGAGGAATCGGTTGTGACGGGTGAAGACGGTAGGGATGAAATGAGGATTTATTTCAGACGGATTTTGCGTGTGCTTAAGCATTTGTCGACTCCATGTTGAAAAGGAGCCGCCACTAATCCTTCGACAGATTTGGGTGGCGGACCGAGTGGCGTTCGAAGTCGGAACATTCTCGATCAACATGTAAGCCGAGAGGCCCGCGCCACACGGCCCACCATAAAGCGAAGCTGAAAGGCAAAAAATGCCCCAGTTCATATGGGGGCGCGGATGCGCCATGTTGATAGTGTTCCGGCTTCGACCCCGGGTCGCTGATGTTGCAGCGATGGGGGGAAGCCTATCCGCAAGGCGCTCGCGGCGCCAAGTCTACTCTGGCGACGCTTGTTGTAGGAATTGTTGTATTTGCTGGAAGGCTCCATCTGTAGGAACTTCCTGTTTTTGCACGAGGCGCAGGGAGACAGCGCCAAATGAATGGTTTTTCCTATATTTATTCTGCTTTCTGGAATTAAGTGCAGGATTTCTACATGTTGATCGAATTTTCGGTTTCCAATTATCGCTCCTTCCGTGAGTTGCAAACCTGTCCATGGTGGTTCTCTGTGAAGATAGCAAGTCAGGAAAACGGTATCTGGAGGAGGCCGCGTTTCATTTTCGCGCCAAGGCTCAGGTAGAAATCGCCTACTGCGGAGTCACGCACCCGAGCGGGGGGCTGGGCAACCTGAAGCAGATCGCAGCCGGTTGCACAGGCCCGAATTCGTTGGCCAAAACGCTGTCACTAAGGGTTTTCCCTATAGTTTTTGTCCTCCAGGCCTGCGGCATTTGCGCCTTGAACGTGGCACTTTAATGCTGCACCATCCGCCCCTGCTTTTTCAAAGGACGGAACTCAAGGCATGCTGGACGCGAACGCAACCCATATTTCCCTTACCCTCGAAGGCGTTTCCGTCGACCTGCAGGTGCTCAGCTTCGTCGGCCGCGAAGCCCTCAACCAGCCGTTCTGTTTCGACATCGAGCTGGTCAGCGCCCGTCCCGACCTGAAACTCGAAGAGTTGCTGCACAAGCCCGGTTGCCTGACCTTCGGCGCCACCGGCCAGGGCAAGATCCATGGCTTGGTCTACCGCATCGAGCAAGGCGATTCCGGCAAAAGCCTGACCCGCTACAGCATCAGCCTGGTGCCGCAACTGGCCTACCTGCGGCACAACCACGACCAGCAGATTTTCCAGCAGTTGAGCGTGCCGAAGATCATCGCCCAGGTGCTCGAGGCTCGAGGCATTTTGGCCGACGCCTACAGCTTCCAGCTCGGCGCGATTTACCCCGAGCGAGCGTACTGCGTGCAGTACGACGAATCCGACCTGCACTTCATCCAGCGTCTGTGCGAAGAGGAAGGCATTCACTTCCACTTCCAGCACTCGGCCAACGGCCACAAACTCGTCTTCGGCGATGACCAGACGGTGTTCCGCAAACTGGCGCCCGTGAGCTACCAGCAAGACTCCGGCATGGCCGCCGAGAAACCGGTGATCAAGCGCTTCAACCTGCGCCTGGAAACCCGCACCACCCGCGTCAGCCGTCGCGATTACGACTTCGAGAAACCACGGCTGCTGCCTGAAGGCGCGGCCAAAAGCGCATTCGCCCCGGACCTCGAAGACTACGACTACCCCGGCCGCTTCACCGACCGCGCGCGCGGCAAGCAACTGGCGACCCGCGCCCTGGAACGCCATCGCAGCGACTACCAGCTCGCCGAAGGCAAAGGCGACGAGCCGACTCTGGTCAGCGGTCACTTCCTGGCCCTGAGCGAGCACCCGCGCGCTGAATGGAACGACCTCTGGCTGCTGCTGGAAGTCATCCACGAAGGCAAACAGCCGCAAGTGCTCGGCGAAAACATCACCAGCGACGTCACCGCCAACAAAGACGATTTCCACCAGGGCTACCGCAACCGCTTCCTCGCCACGCCGTGGGACGCGCATTACCGCCCGGCCCTCGAACACCCGAAACCCAAGGCCCTGGGCAGCCAGACCGCCATCGTCACCGGCCCGCCGGGGGAAGAAATCCACTGCGACGAATACGGCCGGGTCAAGGTGCAGTTTTTCTGGGACCGCGAAGGTCAGTCCGATGACAAAACCAGCTGCTGGCTGCGAGTCGCCACCGGCTGGGCCGGCAACGCCTACGGCGGCATCGCCATCCCGCGAGTCGGCATGGAAGTGCTCGTCACCTTCCTCGAAGGCGACCCCGACCAACCGCTGATCACCGGTTGCCTGTACCACAAGGAACACGTCGTCCCCTACGACCTGCCGGCGAACAAAACCCGCAGCACCTTCAAAACCCTGAGCTCGCCCGGCGGCAAGGGCTACAACGAGTTTCGCATCGAAGACAAGAAAGGTGCGGAGCAGATCTACCTGCACGCCCAGCGCGATTGGGATGAAAACATCGAGCACGACCAGAAGATTCGTGTTGGCAATGAACGGCATGACACCGTTGAAGCGAATGTTTTTAGTGAGTTCAAGGTGGAAGAGCATCGCGTTACCCACCTGGATCGCAAGACCGAAGCGCGGGCGGATGATCACCTCACCGTTGGCGTGACTCAGCACCTGAAGGTGGGCACGGCGCAGTTTGTCGAGGCGGGGCAGGAGATTCATTACCACGCGGGGGAGAAGGTGGTGGTTGAGGGTGGCATGGAGCTGACGGCCAAGGCTGGCGGGAGCTTTGTGAAGATGGATGCGGGAGGTGTGACGATCAGTGGGGCGGAGGTGAAGATGAACTCCGGGGGTGGGCCGGGAGCGGGTTCAGGTATCCAGGCATTAGGTCCATCGATCCCGTTAGCGGCTGCAATCGCGAGCGCCGGTCAACTTTTAGAACGAAAAACAGTTCTCGAAAAAACAGACCATGACTTGGATTTCTTGATAACTGATCAAAACACGGGGTTACCGTTGAAGAATTTTCCATATGTCATCAAAACCTCTTCGGGTAAGAGCCTGGCAGGACGTACCAATGATGAAGGAAGAACTGGAAAAATAAAAAGTACAGAAGCGGAAATGGCTGTGATTGAGGTTTATGACGACATCCCCCCTATCAACCCAAGATGGGACGCTTGATATGCCTAAACCGAAGCCTTTGACCACAAGTCAAAAAGCGTTGACTCCGGTAACCGATAAAAAACCGGCTTCAGTCGTGGTAGATGACAGCAAGCGTTTGAAGGAAATCAGGAAGCTGGTTGAAGCCAACAACAAGTCCTCGATTGATACAAACATAATCATTTGCCAGATTTATATGGAGTCGCGCTTCGATGCTAATGCCGGGGCCGGTCACAATGCTCGAGGCCTGATGCAAATGCAGATGCAAGCGGTGCAACAGGTTTACAAATATCGAAAAAAGAAAGAGCTTGGGCGTATGCCGAGCGACGACCAAACCAAAGTAGCATTTGCCGAAGGCAAGACATTCTACGCTAGCGCCAGCATTTTTGACGAAGCCAAAAATATTCAACTTGGCACGGAGTACATGCAGTATTGGATAGATGTATCCAGCTCAATTGAAGAGGCCTACAAAAAGTACCGAGGCCTTTCCAACGGAGTTTATTATAAAAAAATAAGTGCCTGTGCCGCAAAACTCGCGGCCAGTCCCGACTCAATGCAGGTGCTCAGGGATAATATAAAGTGAAAAATGCGTGGCTGTATTTAATCACTGCCCTGTCAATAGGGACCGCCTATGCAGAGCCGCCCAAGTCAATTCTAGGCTGCTCTTTGTCTGATGGAACACAGGTGTCTTTACTGGCCGAATCAACTGCAGAGGGTCAGCGCTTATTTCTTGAGCTCGATCAGAAAACACAAACTGCATTTTCGGACATGCCTGATACCGACTTTGTCGGGCAGGTGGTCCTGGCAAAGTGCACCTCCTCCAGTTTGATATTTGCGCTCAACTACGGCTCGCCATATTTGAAAGGTGTTGTTTTACGCAAAAACCCTCTCAGTCATTCGATCGAACGAATCGATTTTGCAGAGAAGTCCCTGCCTCGCTGGCTTTATCTTGGGCAAGAGCAAATGCGGCTGGTGATTCCAAATATCGGAAACGAGGTCTCTGGAAAATTTCTGGTCTATGACTATTTCGCAGGAAAAGGGCAATCAGAGGAAGCAGGTAGTATTGATGTTCGGCCAGATACCCATGGGTTCAAGGTTCTACGCCTGAAATGAGCGTTTCATCCCATCGACTGCCGTCGGATATCTAGCTTCAAATCTGGCATGTGCGTCATCGAGGTCTTCCTTGATTATGCGGCGACGCCATCGCGGGCAAGCCACGCTCCCACAGGTTCAGTGCAGTTCCTGTAGGAGCGAAGCTTTTAATGCTTGAACATCACATGCCGTACAACGGTGTAATCCTCCAGCCCATATATCGACATGTCTTTCCCATAACCGGACAGTTTCTGACCGCCATGCGGCATTTCGCTGACCAGCATGAAGTGGGTGTTCACCCAGGTGCAGCCGTACTGCAAACGTGCAGACAGGCGATGGGCGCGGCCGACGTCCGCGGTCCAGACCGACGACGCCAGGCCGTAGTCTGAATCGTTGGCCCAGGCCAGTGCTTGCGCTTCATCGGTGAATTTGGTGACCGACACTACCGGCCCGAACACTTCGCGGCGCACGATCTCGTCGTCCTGTTGCACGTCGGCCAGCACTGTCGGCTCAAAGAAGAAGCCATTGCCTTCCACCGCTTTACCGCCAGTGATCAAACGAATGTGGGGTTGCGCCATCGCACGCTCGACCAATCCGGTCACGCGGTCGCGATGTTGCGCGCTGATCAACGGGCCAAGCTCAGTCGATGGATCATCCTGTGAACCGTATTTGATACTGCTCACCGCCGCGCCGAGCTTTTCGACGAACTGGTCGTAGATGCCTGCCTGTACGTAGATGCGGCAGGCGGCGGTGCAATCCTGGCCGGCGTTGTAAAAACCGAAGGTGCGAATGCCTTCCACGGCGGCGTCGATGTCGGCATCGTCGAAGATGATCACCGGTGCCTTGCCGCCCAGTTCCATGTGCAGGCGTTTGACGTTGGCGGCAGTGCTGGAAATGATGTTCGAGCCGGTGGCGATGGAGCCGGTCAGCGATACCATGCGCACTTTCGGATGATTGACCAGTGCGGTACCGACCGCAGAACCACGGCCGTACACCAGGTTAAGTACACCGGCCGGAAAAATGTCCGACGCCAGTTCTGCCAGGCGCAGGGCGGTCAGCGGGGTTTGTTCCGACGGCTTGAGCACCACGGTATTACCGGCGGCCAGGGCCGGGGCGATTTTCCAGGCGACCATCATCAGCGGGTAGTTCCACGGCGCGATGGAGGCGATCACGCCCACCGGGTCGCGGCGTATCATCGAGGTATGGCCGGGCAGGTATTCACCCCCCAGCGCACCGCTCATGCAACGACTGGCACCGGCGAAAAAACGGAACACGTCGGCAATCGCCGGGATCTCATCGTTCAGCGCAGCGCTGTAGGGTTTGCCGCAGTTGTCCGACTCCAGCTTCGCCAACTCTTCGCCATGGGCTTCGATGATGTCGGCGAGTTTGAGCAGCAGCAACGAGCGTTCTTTCGGTGTGGTTTGCGACCAGGATTGGAAGGCGTGGTCGGCGGCCCGCACGGCGGCATCGATCTGGGCTTCGCTGGCTTCGTTGATTTCTACCAACACACGGCCGAGGGCCGGGTTGAACACGGCTTGGGTGGGGCCGTCGCCATTGACGAGCTGGCCGTTGATCAAGAGTTTGGTTTGCATGGCTATGTCCTCATCGAAGCTGTTCCTATTTTCCTGCTGAAACCGGCACTTGTGGGAGCGAGCCTGCTCGCGATAGCAGTCTTACTGTCGACATCTGCGTTGAATGTCAGTCAGTCATCGCGAGCAGGCTCGCTCCCACATTAGGTTCCGTTTCCACAGGGGTTAATCGTTATCAGTTATTTCCCGCCACTGCCCGCAACGCTCTCCCCACCACGGGTCAGGTAATAGGCGCCGAGAATCGGCAACATGGTCACCATCATCACCAGCATCGCGACGACGTTGGTCACCGGCACGTCCCGTGGGCGGCTGAGCTGGTTGAGCAGCCACAGCGGCAAGGTGCGTTCATGGCCGGCGGTGAAGGTGGTGACAATGATTTCGTCGAACGACAGCGCAAACGCCAGCATGCCGCCGGCCAGCATCGCCGAGCCAAGGTTCGGCAGGACGATGTAGCGGAAGGTCTGCCAGCCGTCGGCGCCGAGGTCCATCGACGCTTCGATCAAACTGTATGACGTGCGGCGCAAGCGGGCGATGACGTTGTTGTAGACGATCACCACACAGAAGGTCGCGTGACCGACGATGATGGTGAACATCCCCGGCTCAATCCCCAAAGTCTTGAAGGTCGCCAGCAGCGCGATGCCGGTGATGATCCCCGGCAGGGCAATCGGCAGGATCAGCATCAGCGAGATACCTTGCTTGCCGAAGAAATCCCGTCGGTATAACGCCGCCGAGGCGAGGGTGCCGAGGACCAGCGCAATCAATGTGGCGACGGCGGCGATTTGCAACGACAGCTTGATCGCCTCCAGCACGTCTGGCCGGGAGAACGCCACGCCGATCCACTTCAGGGTGAAGCCCTTGGGCGGAAAGCTGAACGCCGCGTCTTCGGTGTTGAAGGCGTAGAGGAAGATGATCAGGATCGGGAAGTGCAGAAACATCAACCCGCCCCAGGCGGCGATGCGCAGGCCCAGGGATGCCCGATCTTGAGATGAAGCATCAGAGCGCATCGAAAGCCCCCAGACGTTTAACGATGGACAGGTAAATGGCGATCAGCACGATCGGCACCAGTGTGAAGGCCGCCGCCATCGGCATATTGCCGATCGCTCCTTGCTGGGCGTAGACCATGCTGCCGATGAAATAGCCCGGCGGGCCCACCAGTTGCGGCACGATGAAGTCGCCCAGGGTCAACGAAAAGGTGAAGATCGAACCGGCGGCGATCCCCGGAATCGACAGTGGCAGAATCACTTGCATGAAGGTCTGACGCGGCTTGGCGCCGAGGTCCGCTGAGGCTTGCAGCAACGACGGCGGCAAGCGTTCCAGTGAAGCCTGAATCGGCAGGATCATGAACGGCAGCCAGATGTAGACGAACACCATGAACCGCCCCAGATGCGAGGTCGACAAAGTGTTGCCGCCCACTCCCGGAATCCCGAGCACGAACTGCAACACCGGTTCCAGCCCCAAGTGCTGAACGAACCACTGGGCCACGCCGCCCTTGGCCAGCAGCAAGGTCCAGGCGTAGGCCTTGACGATGTAACTGGCCCACATCGGCATCATCACCGCGATGTAGAAAAACGCCTTGGTCTTGCCGCTGGTGTAGCGCGCCATGTAGTAGGCGATCGGGAACGCCACGATTGCACTGGCGATCGACACGACGATGGCCATGCTCAGGGTGCGCAGAATGATGTCGAAGTTCGACGGCTGGAACAGCGCAGCGAAATTCGCCAGGGTCAGGTCGGGAGTGACCGCCATGGTGAAGTCATCGAAGGTGTAGAAGCCTTGCCACAACAGCGTCAGCAGCGAGCCGAGGTAGATCGCCCCAAACCAGAGCAACGGCGGCACCAGCAGCAGCGACAAATAAAGATTCGGCCGCCGGTACAGCAGGTTCGAAAAGCGGCGCAACGGCGAGCCGCTGGCCGGGGTTTGAGGAACGGTCACGCTGTTCATCTCAGGCTCCGCCCACAACATTGTCGTGCAGCGGGATCATTGCTTCACGCGCCCAACGAGCGCTGATGCGTTGCCCGGTTTGATGTTGCGCGCTGACGTCCAGCCACTGGACGTTGGCCTGGCTGATGTTCAGCGTCTGACCGTTTTCCAGCTTCAGTTCATAGCGTGTCGCACTGCCTTGGTACTGAATGTCGTGCAGCAGACCGCTGACTTCTATTTCATGGCTGGCCAGCGGACCTTCGGCGAAACGCACGTGTTCGGGGCGGATCGAAAACGGCTGTGGATTGCCGCTCAACTGCCGCGCCAGATCGCCGCGAATTACATTGGAAGTGCCGACGAATTCGGCGACGAAAGTGGTCGCCGGTTTCATGTACAGGTTGCGCGGCGTGTCGACCTGTTCGATGCGGCCCTTGTTGAACACGGCCACGCGGTCGGACATCGACAGCGCTTCGGTCTGGTCGTGGGTAACGAAGATGAAAGTGATGCCGAGCTGGCGTTGCAGCTTCTTCAGCTCGCCTTGCATTTGCTCGCGTAGCTTCAAATCGAGGGCGCCCAAGGGTTCGTCGAGCAACAACACGCGAGGGCGATTGACCAGCGCGCGGGCCAGGGCCACACGCTGACGCTGGCCACCGGAGAGTTGCACCGGTTTGCGTTCGCCGTAGCCGCCGAGGGCGACCATGTCGAGCGCTTCTTCGGCGCGTTTTTGGCGTTCGGTTTTGCCGACACCTTTGACTTTCAAACCGTAGGCGACGTTGTCGAGTACGTTCATGTGCGGGAACAGGGCGTAATCCTGGAACACGGTGTTCACGTCACGCTGATACGGCGGCAACCCGGCGGCTTCAGCACCATGAATGCGGATGGAGCCAGTGCTCGGTTGTTCGAAACCAGCGATCAGGCGCAGGCAGGTGGTTTTGCCCGAGCCGGAGGGGCCCAGCAGGGAAAAGAACTCGCCGTCCTGGATATCGATAGAAACCCGGTCAACGGCCTTCACCTCGCCGAACTGACGGGAAACGTTGGTGAACTGGACTGCAAGCGTCATGGTGCTGTGCTCCAAGAATCTGAATCTTTAAAAGCATCGCGAGCAGGCTCGCTCCCACAAGGGAATGCGATCAAATGTGGGAGCGAGCCTGCTCGCGAAGAGGGCTTAACGACCGCCCATGATCGCGATGTAATCCTGGGTCCAGCGGCTATAAGGCACGAACTTTCCGCCCTCAGCCTGTGGGGTTTTCCAGAAGGCGATCTTGTCGAACTGGTCGAAGCCGTTGGTCTTGCAACCCTCGGCGCCCAACAGTTCGCTTTCCTTGCACGCGGCCGGAACCGCCGGCAGCGAGCCGAACCAGGCAGACACATCGCCCTGGACCTTCGGCTTGAGCGACCAGTCCATCCACTTGTAGGCGCAGTTCGGGTGCTTGGCCTCAGCGTGCAACATGGTGGTATCGGCCCACCCGGTGGCGCCTTCTTTCGGAATGGTTGACGCGACTGGCTGTTTCTCGTTCATCAGGCCGTTGACCTGATAGGGCCAGGAGCTGGACGCCACCACGCCTTCGTTCTTGAAGTCACTCATCTGCACGGTGGTGTCGTGCCAGTAGCGATGGATCAATTTTTGCTGGGCGCGCAGCAGATCGAGAACGGCCTTGTACTGTTTCTCGTCGAGCAGATAAGGATCCGTGATGCCTAGTTCCGGCTTAGCGGTTTTCAGGTACAGCGCCGCGTCCGCGATATAGATCGGGCCGTCATACGCTTGCACGCGGCCCTTGTTGGATTTGCCATCGGACAGCTTCTGCTCTTCGAACAGCACGCCCCAACTGGTCGGCGGCTGCTTGAACACGTTGGTGTTGTACATCAGCACGTTCGGGCCCCATTGATAGGGGGTGCCGTAGGTCTGCTTGTCGACCACATACCACGGTGCATCCTTCAGGCGCGGATCGAGACTCTTCCAGTTGGGAATCAGCGCGGTGTTGATCGGCTGCACACGTTTGCCGGCGATCAGGCGCAGGGAGGCGTCGCCGGACGCTGTCACCAAGTCGTAACCGCCCTTGGTCATCAGGGTGACCATTTCATCGGACGTGCCGGCGGTCTTGACGTTGACCTTGCAGCCGGTTTCCTTCTCGAAAGCGCTGACCCAGTCGTAGGCCTTGTCGGTTTCGCCCCGTTCGATATAGCCAGGCCAGGCGACGATATCCAGCTGACCTTCGCCGGCACCGACGGCTTTCAGCGGTTCGGCGGCCTGCAGGCTGGCACTGGCCAGCAGCGCGGTAGTGATTGCACTGAGCAGTGCGGTCTTGTGCACGAGCATGGGTGAACCCTCTTGTTTAAATTATGGTCGGGGCAGTGTTGAACGGGCCGATGCGCCGTGTGCGGCTTGTTATTTAGCTTAGTGTGCTTTGTGAGACGCAGACTGAGGCCGGGCTGTCTTATGGATTTATCCAGCCTAGTGCGCGTTTTTACGGTCGACAAATCTCAAAGGCTGCATTCGATGAAATAAATGGCATGGGGGCGTTCCCGCCCGTTTGCCTAAATGTGAGCAACATCTGGAAGCACACTCGCTCTCAATCGTCGGGCACTTTCGATCTAGGCTGGTGGCCTTAAAGATCCGGTTAACCCGAATTCGTGGAGGCAGCAAAATGAACACCCGTGGATTGCTCGATCAACTACTCAAATCCGGTCAGGATCTGTTGCAGAACAAGGCCGGCGGCACCCAGAACAAGGCGTCCAGTGGTGGACTGGGTGGACTACTCGGTGGCACCAGTGGTTCGGGTGGCCTCGGCAGTGTGCTATCTGGCGCCGGCGGCGGTGCTCTGGCGGCTGGCGCCATGGGCCTGTTGCTCGGCAACAAGAAGGTGCGCAAGGTCGGCGGCAAAGTGGCGATCTACGGCGGCCTCGCCGCACTGGGCGTGATTGCCTACAAAGCGTATGGCAACTGGCAGGCCCAGCAAGGCACTGCGCCTCGAACCGAACCGCAAACTCTCGACCGCTTGCCAGCGGCCCAGGTCGAGCAACACAGCCAGGCGATCCTCAAGGCACTGGTAGCCGCGGCCAAGGCTGACGGGCATGTCGATGAGCGTGAGCGCCAATTGATCGAAGGCGAGTTCAGCAAGCTCGACAACGATCAGGAGCTGCAACACTGGCTGCACGCCGAACTCAACAAACCGCTGGACCCGACCGACGTCGCCCGTGCCGCCAGCACGCCGGAAATGGCAGCTGAAATGTACATCGCCAGTGTGATGCTGGTGGATGAGGAGAACTTCATGGAGAAGTCCTACCTCGATGAGCTGGCGCGGCAGTTGAAGCTGGAACCGGGGTTGAAGGCAGAATTGGAGAAGCAGGTGCGGCAGGCTTCGGTGTAGGTCTTTAGATCGCTTTCGCGGGCAAGCCTCGCTCCTACAGGATCGTGTCGAACGACAAGCGTGCGTACGACCATTAACTGTAGGAGCGAGGCTTGCCCGCGAAAGCGGTGTGTCAGGCAACAGTTTTTTCACTGAATGGACGCTATCGCGAGCAGGCTCGCTCCCACAATAGATCTGCAGTGAACACACAGTCTGTGTGCGGCAGTAGTCAACGTGTGGGAGCGAGCCTGCTCGCGATGGCGTCTTCGGCCGCGACCACTTTCTCCAATGACCAATCCACGGTCCGTTTCTGCCGAATCCCGGCTTTTTGTCGACAAGATGAAAAGCGGAGTTCAGCGTCTGATAAATGAAACACCCCCTCGGCTATACTCCCCCGCAATTTGAACCGCACCGAGGACTGACTGTGAAGAACTGGACGTTGCGCCAACGCATTTTGGCGAGCTTTGCGGTGATTATCGCGATCATGCTGTTGATGGTCGTGGTGTCTTTTTCTCGGCTGATGAAAATCGACGCCAGCGCGGAAAGGGTCCGTACCGATGCGGTTCCCGGGGTGTATTTCAGTTCGATGATGCGCGGTGCCTGGGTCGACAGTTATAACCTCACCCAGCAGATTGTCGGTCTTTCGGGACGTCGCGAAATAACACCCGCCGACCACGCCATGTACAAGAGTTTCGAAGAGCGCTTGAGCGAGCAGATGGTCCACTACCGCAAGACTATTTTTTCACCGGAAGATCAGGCCGCATTCGACGAATTCGAAGCGCGCCATCAGCTCTTCAATCAAGAGCTGACCAACGTCCTTGAGCTCTATCAGCGCAAAGAGTATGAGCCAGCGCGCCTTGCCCTGGAGCAAAAGCTCACGCCGGCCTGGGTCAATGGGCGCAAGCAATTGAACACCCTTATCGAAATTAATCATGACCTGGCCGATAGAGCCTCGCTGGCCATTGGCGAAGCGGTGACAGCTGCCAAAATCAGCATGGGCGTCTCTTTGCTGGTAGCGATCATCGTCGCCGGCCTGTGTGGGCTGCTGCTGATGCGCGCGATCATGGCACCGATGAATCGCATTGTGGATATCCTCGAAATCATGCGCACCGGCGATCTCAGCAGTCGCCTGGATCTTGATCGCAAGGACGAGTTCGGCGCGGTGGAAATCGGCTTCAACGACATGATGACCGAGCTCACCTCGCTGGTGTCCCAGGCCCAGCGCTCCTCGGTGCAGGTCACCACGTCGGTCACGGAAATCGCCGCGACGTCCAAGCAGCAGCAAGCCACGGCCACCGAAACCGCAGCGACCACCACCGAAATCGGTGCGACATCGCGGGAAATTGCCGCCACCTCGCGGGATCTGGTGCGCACCATGACCGAAGTCTCCACCGCCGCCGATCAGGCCTCGGTGCTGGCCGGCTCCGGGCAGCAAGGGCTGGCACGCATGGAAGACACCATGCACTCGGTGATGGGCGCGGCGGATCTGGTCAATGCCAAACTGGCGATCCTCAACGAGAAGGCCGGCAACATCAATCAGGTGGTGGTGACCATCGTCAAAGTCGCCGACCAGACCAACCTGCTGTCCCTGAATGCCGCGATCGAAGCCGAGAAGGCCGGTGAATATGGTCGCGGGTTTGCCGTGGTCGCCACCGAAGTGCGGCGTCTGGCGGACCAGACCGCTGTGGCCACCTACGACATCGAGCAGATGGTGCGCGAGATCCAGTCGGCGGTGTCGGCCGGGGTCATGGGCATGGACAAGTTTTCCGAAGAAGTGCGTCGTGGCATGTCCGAGGTGCAGTCGGTGGGCGAGCAGCTGTCGCAGATCATCCATCAGGTTCAGGCGCTGGCACCACGGGTGTTGATGGTCAACGAAGGCATGCAGGCCCAGGCCACCGGTGCCGAGCAGATCAACCACGCATTGGTGCAGTTGGGCGATGCCAGCAGCCAGACCGTCGAATCCCTGCGTCAGGCCAGTTTCGCCATCGACGAACTGAGCCAGGTGGCCGTAGGGCTGCGTGGCGGCGTCTCGCGATTCAAAGTCTGATGAGCGAGCTCGCGGTCAAGAGCGGCGCGGTGATGCCGGCGAAGCAGTCGTTGTTTCTGGTGTTCCGCATCGGCACCGAGCGTTACGCCTTGCAGGCCATCGAGGTAGCCGAAGTGCTGCCGCAGCTGCCGTTGAAACCCATTCCCCGGGCGCCGGCCTGGGTGGCGGGGGTGTTTGCCTATCGCGGTGCGGTGGTGCCGGTGATCGACCTCAGCGCCCTGACGTTCGGTCAACCGGCCCAGGCCCGTACGAGTACGCGGCTGGTGCTGGTGCACTATCGGCCGGATGAGGCGACGCCTGCGCAATTGCTCGGGCTGATTCTGGAACAGGCCACCGACACGTTGCGCTGCAATCCGGCGGATTTTCAGCCTTATGGCCTGGACAATCGCCAAGCGCCGTACCTGGGCCCTGTGCGCGAAGATGCCCAGGGTTTACTGCAATGGGTGCGGGTTGCCGATTTGCTGGACAAACAAGTCCGCGCCTTGTTGTTTCCCTCGCCGCCGTTGGACCTGGCGCAGTTTGAGGAGCAAGGATGAGCAGCGATCAAAGGTTTTTCGATTTCCTCAAGGAACGTATAGGCCTCGATGTGGGTTCGGTCGGCCCGGCGATCATCGAACGCGCGGTGCGCCAGCGCTGCACGGCGGCTCGGGCGCTCACGGCCGATGAGTACTGGCACACCCTGCTGGGCTCGCGCGACGAACAACAGGCGCTGATCGAAGCGGTGATCGTCCCCGAGACCTGGTTTTTCCGTTACCCGGAATCCTTCGCCACGCTGGCGAAACTGGCGGCCAAGCGGCTGGCGGCGATCAATAACATGCGCGCCCTGCGGATTCTCAGTCTGCCGTGTTCCACCGGCGAAGAGCCATACTCCATCGCCATGGCATTGCTCGATGCCGGGCTGGCGCCGCACCAGTTCAAAGTCGACGGCATGGATGTCAGCCCGCTGTCGGTGGAAAAGGCCAGGCACGCGCTGTATGGCAAGAATTCGTTTCGTGGTCAGGACATCGACTTTCGCGAGCGGCATTTCGCGGTTGAAAACGACAATTATCGTCTCAGCGGGCGCGTGCTTGAGCAGGTGCGTTTGCAGGTCGGCAATCTGCTCGACCCGGCCTTGCTGGCCAGTGAGCCGCCTTATGACTTCGTGTTCTGTCGAAATTTGCTGATCTATTTCGATCAGCCAACCCAGCAGCAAGTGTTCGAAGTGCTCAAGCGCCTGACCCACGTCGACGGCGTGCTGTTTATCGGCCCGGCGGAGGGCAGTCTGCTGGGGCGTTTCGGCATGCGCTCGATTGGTATCCCGCAGTCGTTTGCCTTCAGTCGTCAAAGTGCGCCCGAACCGCTTGCGTCCTTCGTGCCGACGCCGCTGCCGGTGCAACAACCGGTGCGCAGTGTGGCACCGCCGCCAGTGCGCAGTCGGCCTTTCGCGACGGTGGTGCCGATGCCTCAGGTCGCCGCCAACCTTTCGGCCACCCCTTCGGACGCTATCCCGTCAGACGCCGCCACGCTGCTGGCGAACATCGCCGCGCTGGCCAATGAAGGTAAAAGCGCAGAGGCCCGCGCCGCGTGCGACAGTTTTTTACGCAGTCACGAGCCGGTGGCCCAGGTGTTCTATTGGCTGGGGCTGCTCAGCGATGTCGCCGGCAGCGCTCTCCAGGCCCAGGGTTTTTATCGCAAGGCGTTGTACCTCGAACCGCAACACCCCGACGCATTGATGCACTTGGCCGCCTTGCTCCAGTCCCAGGGCGACACGGCCGGAGCCAGACGATTGCAGGCCCGCGCCGCCCGCAGCGAGCGCGCCGCAGACAGTGAGCGTAAACGATGAACGCCGCCGACACCTTGAGCGTCACCCATGAAGATGCCCAGACCATCGGCGACTGCTGGAACCGCATCGGTATCCACGGCGACAAGTCTTGCCCGTTGCTGAGCGAGCATATTCATTGCCGCAACTGTGCGGTGTATTCGGCCTCCGCCACGCGCTTGCTCGACCGCTATGCGTTGCAGCAGGACGATCGCGAGCAAGTGTCCACGGTGGCCGAGAGCGAGGTGAAAACCCGCTCGCTGCTGATGTTTCGCCTCGGCGAAGAATGGTTGGGCCTGGCCACTCGCAGCCTGGTCGAAGTGGCGCCGTTGCAGGCGATTCACTCCTTGCCGCATCAGCGCTCCGGGGCGTTGCTCGGGGTGGCGAATGTACGCGGTGCCTTGGTGGCGTGCCTGTCGCTGGTGGAACTGCTGGGGCTCGACGGCGCCAGTGGCGTGGCGTCTGGCGCGCGGGTGATGCCGCGGATGCTGATCATCGCTGCCCACGGCGGCCCGGTGGTGGTGCCGGTGGACGAGGTGGACGGGATTCACGCCATCGACGAACGCATTCTCGATGCGGCATCTCGGTCCGGCACCCAGGCCAGCGCCAAATACACCCGTGGCGTCTTGCAATTCAAAGGTCGCAGCCTGCGTTGGCTGGATGAAGAACAGCTGCTGTCCGCCGTGACCCGGAGCCTCACATGACCCCCGAGCAAATGCGTGACGCCTCTTTGCTGGAACTCTTCAGCCTCGAAGCCGACGCCCAGACCCTGGTGCTGAGCGCCGGTCTGCTGGCGCTTGAGCGCGATCCGACCCAGGCCGATTACCTTGAGTCATGCATGCGCGCGGCCCATTCGCTCAAGGGCGCGGCGCGGATTGTCGGGGTCGATGCCGGGGTCAGCGTCGCCCATGTGATGGAAGATTACCTGGTCAGCGCCCAGGAAGGGCGCCTGTACCTGCGGCCCGAACACATTGATGCACTGTTGCAAGGCACCGATCTGCTGATGCGGATTGCGACGCCGGGCAACGCTCCGGCGCCTGCGGATATCGACGCTTACGTCGTCTTGATGGGACGGCTGCTTGATCACATGGCGGGCGTTGCCCCCATAGTGCCGCCGATGGCAGAACTTCAGCTGGAACCGCCGACGCCCAAGGTTGAGCCGTCCATGCCGGCCGCCACCGAAGCCTCCCCGGCAACGCCCGTCGAACCAGCGCCCACGGCTAAACGCACCACCGAAAGTGGCGAACGCGTATTGCGCGTCACGGCCGAGCGCTTGAACAGCCTGCTCGACTTGTCGAGTAAATCCCTGGTGGAAATCCAGCGGCTCAAGCCGCATCTGGCCACCATGCAGCGCCTCAAACGCATGCAGAGCAACGGCCTGCGGGCGCTGGAAAACCTCAACGTTCATCTCAAGGACCATGCCTTGAGTCTCGAAGCCCAGGAAGCCTTGGGCGATGCCCGTCGGTTACTGACGGAGGCCCAGCAATTGCTGGCGGAAAAGAACGCCGAACTGGATGAGTTCGCCTGGCATGCCAGCCAGCGCGCGCAGGTGTTGTATGACACAGCGCTGGCCTGTCGCATGCGGCCATTCGCCGACGTGCTGAGCGGGCAGGTGCGCATGGTCCGCGACCTCGGCCGCAACCTTGGCAAACAGGTGCGGCTGGAGATCGAGGGCGACAAGACCCAAGTCGATCGCGACGTTCTGGAAAAACTCGAAGCGCCGCTGACGCACTTGCTGCGCAATGCGGTGGATCACGGCATCGAAACCCCGGAACAGCGGCGGTTGGCTGGCAAACCGGAGGAGGGCGTGATCCGTTTGCGAGCGTCCCATCAGGCCGGTCTGCTGGTGTTGGAACTCAGCGATGACGGCAATGGTGTTGATCTGGAAAAACTTCGCCGCAACATCGTCGAGCGGCAGTTATCCCCAGCCGAGACCGCCGCCCAGTTGAGCGAAGAAGAACTGCTGACGTTCCTTTTTCTGCCGGGTTTCAGCCTGCGCGACGCGGTCACCGAAGTGTCCGGCCGCGGCGTCGGGCTAGATGCGGTCCAGCATATGGTCCGGCAGTTGCGCGGCGCCGTGGTGCTGGAGCAAACGGCGGGCGAGGGTAGTCGTTTCCATCTCGAAGTACCGCTGACGTTGTCGGTGGTGCGCAGTCTGGTGGTGGAAGTCGGTGACGAGGCGTATGCCTTCCCGCTGGCGCACATCGAGCGCATGTGCGACCTGGCGCCTGCGGACATCGTGCAGGTCGAAGGCCGGCAGCACTTCTGGTACGAAGGTCGGCATGTCGGACTGGTCGCCGCCAGTCAGCTGTTGCATCGTCCGGCGAGCCAGAACAACGCGCAGACCCTTAAAGTTGTGGTCATTCGCGAGCGCGAGGCGATCTACGGGGTGGCGGTCGAGCGGTTTATCGGCGAGCGGACGTTGGTGGTACTGCCGCTGGACGAGCGCCTGGGCAAGGTGCAGGACATTTCCGCCGGGGCCTTGCTCGACGACGGCTCGGTGGTGCTGATCGTCGACGTCGAAGACATGCTGCGTTCGGTGGACAAACTGCTCAACACCGGGCGTCTGGAGCGCATTGCCCGCCACGCCAATCAGGTTGTCGAAGCCGCGCGTAAACGGATTCTGGTGGTCGACGACTCGCTGACCGTTCGTGAGTTGCAGCGCAAACTGCTGCTTAATCGCGGTTACGACGTCGCCGTGGCGGTGGACGGTATGGATGGCTGGAACGCTCTGCGTTCGGAGGATTTCGATCTGCTGATCACCGACATCGACATGCCGCGCATGGATGGCATCGAACTGGTGTCTTTATTGCGCCGCGACAACCGTCTGCAATCGCTGCCGGTGATGGTGGTGTCCTACAAGGACCGCGAAGAAGACCGCCGCCGTGGACTGGACGCCGGAGCCGACTATTATCTAGCCAAAGCGAGTTTTCATGATGACGCTTTGCTGGATGCAGTGGTTGAGCTCATTGGAGGCGCGCGGGCATGAAAATCGCTATCGTCAATGACATGCCCATGGCCGTAGAGGCTTTGCGTCGCGCTTTGGCGTTCGAACCGGCGCACGAGGTGGTCTGGGTCGCCGGCAATGGGGCCGAGGCAGTGCAACGTTGCGCCGAATACACCCCGGATCTGATCCTGATGGATTTGATCATGCCTTTGATGGACGGCGTGGAAGCGACCCGGCGAATCATGGCCGAGACCCCATGCGCGATCGTCATTGTCACCGTCGACCGCGAGCAGAACGTGCACCGGGTGTTCGAAGCCATGGGCTACGGCGCGCTGGATGTGGTCGATACCCCGGCTATCGGGGGCGGTAATCCTCAGGAAGCCGCCGCACCGCTGCTGCGCAAGATCATGAACATTGGCTGGCTGATCGGCGACAAGAGCAATCGGGTGCGATCGGCACCGAGCTCGCACCGCCACTCGTCCTCGCGCCAGCGCCTGGTGGCCATCGGGTCATCCGCTGGCGGGCCGGCGGCACTGGAAGTGCTGCTCAAGGGCCTGCCACGAGATTTTTCGGCGGCCATCGTGTTGGTCCAGCATGTGGATCAGGTGTTCGCCGCGGGCATGGCTGAATGGCTCGCCAGCGCCAGTGGCCTGGACGTGCGCCTGGCCCAGGAAGGCGAACCGCCACGAAGCGGCACGGTCCTGCTGGCCGGGACCAACCATCATATTCGCTTGCTGAAAAACGGCACGCTGGCCTATACCGCCGAACCGGTCAACGAGATCTATCGGCCTTCGATCGATGTGTTTTTCGAGAGCGTGGCCAGTTACTGGAGCGGTGACGCCGTGGGCGTTCTGCTGACCGGTATGGGGCGCGACGGCGCGCAAGGACTTAAACTCATGCGCCAACAGGGCTACCTGACCATCGCTCAGGACCAACAAAGCAGTGCGGTGTACGGAATGCCGAAGGCGGCCGCGGCCATCAATGCGGCTGTGGAAGTTCGCCCACTGGACAAGATAGCGCCACGATTGCGGGAGATCTTCTCAAAATGACTATCATTAGCAGCAATCGTGGCCAAAGCAGTACTCAGGTGACCGCGCATGAATGATTTACAGCTCGACGATTTCAAGACTGGCGAACACGCCGCCATGGTGTTGTTGGTGGACGATCAGGCGATGATCGGCGAGGCGGTGCGGCGTGGTTTGTCGAACGAAGAAAACATCGACTTCCATTTCTGTGCTGACCCGCACCAGGCCATCGCCCAGGCGATCCGCATCAAGCCGACAGTGATCCTTCAGGATCTGGTCATGCCTGGCCTCGACGGCCTGAGCCTGGTGCGCGAATACCGTAATCACCCGGCGACCAAGGACATTCCGATCATTGTCCTGTCGACCAAGGAAGACCCGCTGATCAAGAGCGCGGCGTTTGCCGCTGGCGCCAATGATTACCTGGTCAAACTGCCGGACAACATCGAACTGGTGGCGCGCATCCGCTATCACTCGCGCTCCTACATGACCCTGCTGCAGCGTGACGCGGCGTATCGCGCGCTGCGGGTTAGCCAGCAGCAGTTACTCGACACCAACCTGGTGCTGCAGCGCTTGATGAACTCCGACGGCCTGACCGGGCTGTCGAACCGCCGGCATTTCGACGAATACCTGGAGCTGGAATGGCGGCGTTCGCTGCGGGACCAGACTCAACTGTCGTTGTTGATGATCGACGTCGATTACTTCAAGTCCTACAACGACAGCTTCGGCCATCTCGAAGGTGATGAAGCGCTGCGTAAAGTCGCCACGGCGATTCGCGACGCCAGCTCCAGACCTTCGGACTTGCCAGCCCGTTACGGCGGCGAAGAGTTCGTCCTGGTCCTGCCCAACACCTCCCCGGGCGGTGCGCGGCTGGTGGCTGAAAAATTGCGCCAGACCGTGGTCGGGTTGAAGATCCCGCACATTTTCCCGACCGAAGGTTCAAGCCTGACCATCAGCATCGGCCTGTCGACCCTGATCCCCCAGCCGGGCAGTGATTGCCGGCAATTGATCTCGGCGGCGGACAAGGGGCTGTATCTGGCGAAGAACAATGGGCGTAATCAGGTCGGAATTGAGTAAATCGTTGAAACACGATGCCCTGTAGGAGCTGCCGCAGGCTGCGATCTTTTGATGTTGCTTTAAAGGCGAAGATCAAAAGATCGCAGCCTTCGGCAGCTCCTACAGTTCGCAAACGCAACGTCTACATGGTGTTCAGCCAAAAACCATTCGGCCTAAAGCCGCCAGGCGGGCTGCCTTGACAGCTTCATTACGTTATACTCGTCGGCTTTCAAAAGTTCGCCAACGAGTGCTGCCCGCCATGGAAATCAACCCGATCCTTAACAGTATCAAGGACCTGTCCGAGCGCTCCGAAACTATTCGGGGGTATCTTTGACTACGATCAAAAGCATGAGCGTCTGACTGAAGTCAATCGCGAGCTTGAAGATCCGAGTGTCTGGAACAACCCGTCGTACGCTCAGGAGCTGGGCCGCGAGCGGTCGCTGCTGGCTCAGATCGTCGAAACCCTCGACGAAATGCACAGCGGTCTGGCCGATGCCAAAGACCTGCTGCTGATGTCCGCCGAGGAAGAAGACCAGGCCGCCGTCGATGACGTCGCTGCCGAAGTCGAGCGCCTGCGCGAGTCCCTGGAAAAACTTGAATTCCGTCGCATGTTCAGCGGTGAGATGGACGCCAACAACGCCTACCTGGACATCCAGGCCGGCTCCGGCGGTACCGAGGCTCAGGACTGGGCCAACATCCTGCTGCGCATGTACCTGCGCTGGGCGGATAAACGCGGTTTCGAGGCGACCATCATGGAGCTGTCGGCCGGTGAAGTCGCCGGTATCAAAGGCGCTACCGTGCACATCAAGGGCGAATACGCCTTTGGCTGGCTGCGTACCGAAATCGGCGTGCACCGTCTGGTGCGCAAGAGCCCGTTCGACTCCGGCAACCGTCGTCACACCTCGTTCTCGGCCGTGTTCGTGTCGCCGGAAATCGACGACAACATCGAAATCGACATCAACCCGTCGGACCTGCGCATCGACACCTACCGCTCCTCCGGTGCCGGTGGTCAGCACGTTAACACCACCGATTCGGCCGTACGGATTACTCACGTACCGACCAACACCGTGGTCAGCTGCCAGAACGAACGTTCCCAGCATGCGAACAAAGACACCGCGATGAAAATGTTGCGGGCGCGTTTGTATGAGCAGGAAGTGCAGAAGCGCAACGCCGCTTCCCAGGCCTTGGAAGACACCAAGTCGGATATCGGCTGGGGTCACCAGATCCGTTCGTACGTGCTCGATGCCTCGCGGATCAAGGATCTGCGTACCAACATCGAACGCAGCGACTGCGACAAGGTGCTCGACGGCGACATCGACGAATACCTGGTGGCCAGCCTCAAACAAGGGCTTTAACGCACGCCCTACGGGGGTCAGTACGACCTTGTAGGAGCGAGGCTTGCCCGCGAACCCTGCCGCCAGGCAGGGGCAACGAACCTGATGGAATATTTAAAGACATGAGCGACCTACAACTCGACCCGCAAGCCCTGCAACAGGAAGAAAACTCCCTGATCGCCCTGCGCAAGGAAAAGCTTGCTGCCGAGCGCGCCAAGGGCCAGGCCTTCCCCAACGACTTCCGCCGCGACGCTTACTGCGAAGACTTGCAGAAACAGTACGCGGACAAGACCAAGGAAGAGCTGGCAGAGGCTGCGATCCCGGTCAAGGTGGCGGGTCGCATCATGCTCAACCGTGGCTCGTTCATGGTGATTCAGGACATGACCGGGCGGATTCAGGTTTACGTCAACCGTAAAACCCTGTCCGAAGACACCCTGGGCGCGGTGAAAACCTGGGACATGGGCGACATCATTGCCGCCGAAGGCACCCTGGCGCGTTCCGGCAAAGGTGACCTGTACGTTGAAATGACCAGCGTGCGCCTGCTGACCAAATCCCTGCGCCCGCTGCCGGACAAGCACCACGGCCTGACCGACACCGAACAGCGCTACCGTCAGCGTTACGTTGACCTGATCGTCAACGAAGAGGTGCGCCAGACCTTCCGCGTTCGCTCGCAAGTGATTGCGCACATCCGCAGCTTCCTGATGAAGCGTGACTTCCTGGAAGTGGAGACGCCGATGCTGCAAACCATTCCAGGCGGCGCGGCGGCCAAGCCGTTCGAGACTCACCACAACGCGCTGGACATGGAAATGTTCCTGCGTATCGCGCCTGAGCTGTACCTCAAGCGTTTGGTAGTCGGCGGTTTCGAGAAAGTCTTCGAGATCAACCGCAACTTCCGTAACGAAGGCGTTTCGACGCGTCACAACCCTGAATTCACCATGTTGGAGTTCTACCAGGCTTACGCCGACTACGAAGACAACATGGACCTGACCGAAGAGCTGTTCCGCGAACTGGCTCAGTTGGTTCTGGGCAGCACCGACGTGCCTTACGGCGACAAGGTGTTCCACTTCGGCGAGCCATTCGTGCGTCTGTCGGTGTTCGACTCGATCCTCAAGTACAACCCTGAGCTGACCGCTGACGACCTGACTGACATCGACAAGGCCCGCACCATCGCCAAGAAGGCCGGCGCCAAGGTGCTCGGCTTTGAAGGTCTGGGCAAGCTGCAGGTGATGATTTTCGAAGAACTGGTCGAGCACAAGCTGGAGCAGCCGCACTTCATCACCCAGTACCCGTTCGAAGTGTCGCCGCTGGCCCGTCGTAACGACGAGAACCCGAACGTCACCGACCGTTTCGAACTGTTCATCGGCGGCCGCGAAATCGCCAACGCCTACTCCGAGTTGAACGACGCGGAAGACCAGGCTGAGCGTTTCATGGCGCAGGTGGCCGACAAGGACGCCGGCGACGACGAAGCCATGCACTACGACGCCGACTTCGTTCGCGCGCTGGAGTACGGCATGCCGCCAACCGCCGGTGAAGGGATCGGCATCGACCGTCTGGTGATGTTGCTGACCAATTCACCGTCCATCCGCGACGTGATCCTGTTCCCGCACATGCGGCCACAAGCGTAAGTGTTTCAATAAAAAGCCGCCTATAACAGGCGGCTTTTTATTGCCTGTCTGGTACAAACGTATCAATTGGTTACTTTTGACGTTTAGAGAGGAATACCTGTCGTGAATCGTGCAATGGCTCAAGAAGGTGCAGCGGGTATCGCCACTGCGGTCGCTGAAAGTGTTCAGTACCAGGGCCGCAAGGCCAGCCGACAGGGCAGCGAACAGCGTCGACAGGACATTCTCGACGCAGCGATGCGCATTGTTGTGCGCGATGGCGTGCGGGCCGTACGGCACCGTGCAGTGGCCGCTGAAGCGGGTGTGCCGCTGTCGGCCACCACCTACTATTTCAAGGACATCGATGACCTGCTCACCGATACCTTCGCTCAATACGTGGAACGCAGCGCGGCGTTCATGGCCCGGTTGTGGGCCAGCAACGAAGGCCTGTTGCGCGAGATGGTTGTCAGCGGCGATGGCACCCCCGAGTCCCGCTCACAGCTGGCGGACGATATCGCACGGCTGATGGCTGACTATGTTCATCGGCAATTGATCAATCGCCGCGAGCACTTGATGGCCGAGCAAGCCTTCCGCCAGGAAGCGTTGCTCAACCCGCGCCTGGCGTTGTTGGTGCGTTCCCATCAGCAAATTCTCCTGCAGGGCACCTGCCAACTTTTCGAAGTATTGGGTTCCCGTGAGCCACAACAGGATGCCAAAGTGTTGACGGCGATTATCGGACGGATGGAATATCAGGGCCTGCTCAACGACGCCGAGCCTGTTGCCGAAGAGGAAATGCTCGGCATCCTCAACCGCTACATGCATTTGGTGCTGGCGTCGGTGTAAATCCCGCGGGGAAACTCGACCCCTGTAGGAGCGATGCTTGCTCGCGAAGGCAGTGTGTCAGTCAACACATTTGTTGAATGTTAAACCGTCTTCGCGGGCAAGCCTCGCTCCCACAGGTTCGGTGACCATTCGGGGCCGTGTGTTCATAGGGAGTGTTGAATGAAAGCCTGGCGCGTCATCGTGATCGCCTTGTCGATCCTGTTGCTCAGTGGCTGTCTGGTGACCTTCAAGGAGCCGCTGCCCGCCAGCGAGCCCGCGCCCAAAGGGTTGCTCGGCAAATGGACCAGCACCAATGCCTGGGGCGAGCCGATGAACCTGGAACTGACACGCATCGGCGACAATCGCTATCAGGCGGTCAGCTACTTCAAGGCCAGGCCCCATGAGCGTGAAGCCTATCCCTTCACCGTGTCGCGCCATGGCAATCGCTGGTACCTGTCGGCGAAGGTGCCGGCGCAGTTCGGCGGGAACTTCACCATCACCGGTTTCGAGCTCAACGATAAGCACGAACTGGTGGTCTACAACCTCGACCTCGAGCAGATCAAACAGGCCATGAGCCAAGAAGCCCTCAGTGGCCAAGGCTTCCAGACCGACGACGGCGACGGGGTGTTGATCAATAACAGCCTGGATCAGGTGTTTGCCTACCTCGATGACCCGGCCAATTCCGATGTTTTCGTCGAAGCGGTGCGCTACCAGCGCCTGGCCAAAACCAAATAAACCCAGCACGTAACGGTTTTACTACAGGAGTTTCGGGTGGACGAATACCAGCAGACGATACGCATTTTGTCCGATCGCATAGTGCTGGCGCAGACGCCGATTCGCGTTCTGGATGCGGTCAAGTGGGACGACAGCATTCGCAAGAGGTTCCTCAAAGGCAAGGGCAAGGAAATGCCGGCCGTGGACCGCGACTACTACCTCAATCGACCACTGGCATTTGATTCCAGCAAAGTGAAGCTGGAATTCCAGAACATCGAGCGCGACATCACCCGCCAGCTCGGCCAGTTCAACCCGGTCGGCCAGATCATGCGCCGCATGTGCAAGGAATACCGGATGGTGGTGCGCATGCTCGAAGCGCGCGGCACCGAGGATTTCGGGCTGATTTCCCAGGAATTGTATGGCGCGGCGTCCGATGCGTTTCACGCCGGCGACCCGACCCTGGCCGATCTGGGCCTGATGCTTTCCGATTACCTGAACAACATCGATGGCCGTGGCGACCTCAAGGACGAACCGAAACTCCTCACCGCCAAGGAAGCCGTCAACCTGCTGCAGCATCGGTTGAACAAGGTGTTTGGCGAGGCCGAGGAAACCATTCGGGTATTCGAATCCGACGGGATCGTCGCCGATGCGGCGGCCGGTGCCGACTACATCAAGATCCGCGCCGACGCGATGTTCAACGACCGCGACGTGCGTGCGCTGGAAGTCCACGAAGGGCTGGTGCATGTGGGCACCACGCTCAACGGCCTGAATCAGCCGATCTGTACCTTCCTGTCCAAGGGCCCGCCGTCGTCCACCGTGACCCAGGAAGGCCTGGCGATCCTGATGGAAATCATTACCTTCGCCTCTTACCCGAGTCGCCTGCGCAAACTGACCAACCGCACCCGCGCCATTCACATGGTGGAGGAGGGCGCGGACTTCTTGCAGATTTACGAATTCTTCTGTGAGCAAGGCTTCGAAATGGCCGAAAGCTACGGCAACGCCAGTCGGGTTTTCCGTGGCTCGGTGCCGACCGGGCTGCCATTTACCAAAGACTTGTCCTACCTCAAGGGCTTTATCATGGTTTACAACTACATTCAGTTGGCCGTGCGTAAAGGCAAATTGGAGCAGATACCGCTATTGTTTTGCGGCAAGACCACGCTGGAAGACATGCGGACCTTGCGCCAATTGGTGGACGAAGGCCTGGTGGTGCCGCCCAAGTACCTGCCCGACCAATTCCGCGACATGAACGCGCTATCGGCCTGGATGTGCTTCTCCAACTTCCTCAACCACCTGAGCCTGGACCGGATCGAAGCGGATTATTCCAATATTTTGTGAGCAACGAATCCCCCTGTGGGAGCGAGCCTGCTCGCGATAGCGGCTTAACATTCACATCGATGTTGTCTGACACACCGCCATCGCGAGCAGGCTCGCTCCCACAGGGGGTGTGTATTCCAATCCCCCATTTTTCGCGAGGCTTCACCGGATGAGAATCCTCGGCATCTTTTGCCTGCTACTGGCCCTCGGCGGTTGCGACTCTCTGCTGTTCTATCCCGAGCCCGGCCAGCCGTTCACCCCGGCAAAAGCCAAGCTCGAATTCCGCGACGTTACCCTGATCACCGCTGACGGCCTCAAGCTGCATGGCTGGTGGCTGCCGGCGAAAAAAGGTGTCGAGGTCAAAGGCACGGTGCTGCATTTGCACGGCAATGGCGGCAACCTGGCGTGGCATCTGGGTGGGAGCTGGTGGTTGCCGGAGCAGGGCTATCAGGTGTTGCTGGTGGACTATCGCGGGTACGGTTGGTCTGAAGGTAAACCGGCGTTGCCGGCGATCTATCAGGACATCGACGCCGCGTTCAAATGGCTCGACCAGGCCCCGGAGGTCAAGGACAAGCCGCTGATCCTTCTCGGTCAGAGCCTTGGCGGTTCAATGGCCGTGCATTTCCTGGCCCAGCATCCCGAGCGCCAGGGGCAACTCAAGGCGTTTGTGCTCGATGGCGTGCCTGCCAGCTACCGCGATGTCGGGCGTTTCGCCCTGAGCACGTCATGGATGACCTGGCCGTTCCAGGTGCCGTTGTCCTGGTTGGTGCCGGACGGCGACAGCGCGATCCATTCCATGAAGCAGCTCAGCGGCGTACCGAAACTGATTTATCACAGTATCGATGATCAGTTGGTGCCCCTTTCCAACGGCATCCGACTGTATCAAGCTGCGCCGCCGCCGCGAGTGCTGCAACTGACCCGGGGCGGTCATGTACAAACGTTCGCCGACCCGGTCTGGCGAAAGGTCATGCTGCGCTACCTCGAAGACCCGCAGCATTTCGACGGCCTGCGCCGCCTGGGTGAAATCCCCAATTACCCGGCACCCCCGAATTCTGAAGATGAACCACCAGAGAGTCCGCAATGAGTGAAGAACGTAACGCTATCCCGCTGATCATCACCGGTATTTGCAGCATCCTCGGCACCGTGGGCGCCCTGTGGTGGTACGGCTATCTGCACTTCGCCAAACCCGAAGATGCGCTATTGCTCAGCGACTTCACCATGCTCAAGACCGTGCCGGGCGAAGACTATAAAGTCTCCCTGGAGCCAGCCCCGCAAGTGGCCCAGTGCATCGATGGCGTGCTGGTGCTGTTCGACACCGACCAGAAAGGCCTGACCGGCGTGCTGATCAACAGCAAGAAAAAAGCCGTGCGCTGCATGGGCGAGGAAGCCCCGCAAAAACTTGAGCAATAACCCAATCCTGCGTTCACCGAAGACCCAATGTGGGAGCGAGCCTGCTCGCGATAGCGGTTTAACAGTCAATGTTGATGTTGAATGATATGGCCCCATCGCGAGCAGGCTCGCTCCCACAGGGTTGAGTGATCGTCGGACAAAAAAAGCCCCGCCTGATGCTGTCAGACGGGGCTTTTGCGTTATCACTTAATTCGAGCTGATCGCCGAACGCGGTACGACAGGCTGGTTGTCGTTGGAAATGGTCACTTCCACCCGACGGTTCATTGCACGGCCCGAAACACTGGAGTTCTCCGCAACCGGATATTCTTTGCCATAACCCTGGGCCACGATGCGCGCAGGATCTACACCCATCTTGATCAGGGCCACTTGCACCGAAGTCGCGCGACGTTCGGACAGCGACTGGTTGTACGACGCCGAGCCAGTGCTGTCGGTGTAGCCTTCGACAATCACTTTGCGGTCCGGGTTTTCCTGAAGGAACTGCGTCAGTTTGTTGATATTCACCAAACCGTTGGACTTCAGGTCTGCCTTGTTGGTGGCGAACAGCACATCACCAAACGTCACCAGCGTGCCGCGATCGGTCTGTTTGGCGTTCAGGCTGTCCTGCAGCTGTTTGATCTGCTGGTCGCGGGCATCCAGACGAGCCTGAGCCCGTTGTGCCGCGGCATTTTTCAGGTTGTTTTCAGCGGTGCGCAGGGCGATGGTCTGCTTGGCCACTTCAACACGCTGATTGGTCATGTAAGCCAGTTGGTCGACCTTGGCCTGGTCTTCTCTATCCAGGTAAGCCTTGTCGGCCTTGTCCAGGTATTCGCTGGCGTCTTTGGTTTCCAGCGCCGCGACCTTGCTGGCTTGCGGGTTGGCTTGCAGGCCGGCGTAGTGGGTACGGGCTTGCTCCAGGTTCGCGTTGGGCGGTGTAGAGCAGGCAGCCAGTGCAACACTTGCGGCCAGGAGGGCGGGGATCATCAATTGTTTGCGCATAATGGTTCGTCCTTTCTATCGATAAGAGTTTCAGGTCTGAAAATCGGGACGCGGGCTTACTGCACGGTGCGCTGACTTTCCTGACGCAGTTCCTGAACACCTTTCTGGGAGTCCTTCACAGCTTGTTCGGCTTTCATCGCTTGGGCCTTGCGCTCGGCGACACGGGCGTCCCACTCGGCTTGCTCGGCCAGCATTCTGGCTTCGTCATACTTCTTGTCGTGCATGGCGATTTCGGCTTGTTTGAGCTTGTCTTGAGCGGCCTTCATTTCCACGGCGGCGAATTCGGTACCGCCGGCGCTGACAGCGCTGTTCACGGCCGATTGGGTCACGGCGTATTGCTCGCTCGGCGGGTTACCGGCGCAACCGGCCAGAACGAAGCTGCTGCCGATGGCCAGGGCCACCAGTTTGAGACCGCGCAGGTGGGTGAACGAGGATGGGGCAGTGCTGGTCTTCATGGTCTTCAACTCCATTGGATAACTCCTGAAAAACATCTGAATCCATCCTGGGCAAGGAGCCGCAACCTACAATTTCCAGAGTGCTTTTTGAAACGGCCGTCCCAGGCGTGGTTACTGGGTTGACCCAAGGTGTTTTTCAAAAGTTCAGAGAAGATGGCCTATCGCCCGAAAAAACTTTGACCGAGCGGACAAGGCTCTAAATCGGGAACTTTAGCGATGTGCAGCGGTATACCCGACCGTTTCATGACCCCGGGAATATGCCGTTTTGAAGGATGGATGCAATCAAACTGTGGGAGCGAGCCTGCTCGCGAAAGCGTCAGTAAATCCAGCATTGAGGGTGGCTGATCCAGCGCTTTCGCGAGCAGGTTCTAGTGTTTTTGCTTGTCAATCGGTCGACAAATCGTGCAAATGACGACGAGACAAGGCGAGAAAGCGCGGGGTCGGGCCGACGTCTTCGTACAGCGGATCACCTTCTTCGTCGGTGGCAACCACCGTTGACCCTTTGACATACGGAAAGCTCGCTTCGAGCTCTTCGAGGGCGGCGCCGATCAGCTCGCCGAGCAGTTCTTCGGGGTGCCGCTTGGGGTACATCTCGATAATCGCCGCCAGCCGTGCGGCGGCCTCCACGTCCAGACGAATCGTGTAGCCCGAGTCGGTCAGACGACCCTTGGCGTTTTCTTCCCAATGCTTGGCGAGCTCGCGGATTTTCATGATGACCTCATTGCGCACCTGCTCGTGGCAGGCCGGGTGAGTGTCCGGCGGTGGCCGGCGGCAAGCCGTTGTACGGCTTATTGTTGAGACTAGCTGCAACGCCCTGTGTTTGAAGTCCCTTCGTCGTCTGCTTGTAAGAAGCGCTTTACGACGGCACTCTCTATGAAAGGCATCTATGTCAGAGCCTCTACCATCAAAGCATAGCCGCCCCGGATTTTCGCTGGAGAACTGCTGATGACCGATATTGATGCACGCTTGCGCGAGGACGTTCACCTGTTGGGTGAGCTGTTGGGCAACACCATTCGTGAACAGTACGGGGACGACTTTCTCGACAAGATCGAGCAGATCCGCAAAGGCGCCAAGGCTGACCGTCGCGGTTCGATGGACGCCGAGCTTAGCGCCAGCCTTAACCAGTTGAGCGAAGACGAGTTGCTGCCGGTGGCGCGGGCGTTCAACCAATTCCTCAACCTGGCCAATATCGCTGAGCAATATCAGCTGATTCATCGTCGCGAAGAATCGCAGCCCGCGCCGTTCGAGGCCCGGGTGTTGCCGGAACTGCTCGCTCGCCTGCTGACTGCGGGCCATGATGCCGAGTCCCTGGCGCGGCAATTGGGGCGGCTGGAAATCGAGCTGGTATTGACCGCGCACCCCACCGAAGTGGCGCGTCGCACGCTGATTCAGAAATACGACGCGATCGCCGCGCAACTGGCCGCCCAGGACCACCGTGACCTGACCACCGCCGAGCGCGAGCAGATCAAGACGAAGTTGCAGCGCCTGATCGCCGAAGCCTGGCACACCGAAGAAATCCGCCGTACCCGACCGACACCGGTGGACGAAGCCAAGTGGGGCTTCGCGGTGATCGAGCATTCGCTGTGGCAGGCCATTCCCAACTATTTGCGCAAGGCCGATCAGGCCCTGCATGCCGCCACCGGCCTGCATTTGCCACTGGAAGCCGCACCGATTCGCTTTGCCTCATGGATGGGCGGCGACCGCGACGGCAACCCCAACGTCACCGCCGCGGTGACCCGCGAAGTGTTGCTGCTGGCGCGCTGGATGGCCGCCGACTTGTATCTGCGCGATGTTGATCACCTCGCCGCCGAGTTGTCGATGCAGCAGGCCAGTGACGAGTTGAAAGCCAAGGCCGGCGACAGCGCCGAGCCTTACCGCGCAGTGCTCAAGCAATTGCGTGAACGCCTGCGCGCAACCCGTAACTGGGCCCACGCCTCCTTGACGGCAACCACGCCAGCGTCGGCCGATGTGCTGCAAAACAATCGTGACCTGCTGGATCCGCTGGAGCTGTGCTACCACTCGCTGCATGAATGCGGCATGGGCGTCATCGCCGATGGCCCGTTGCTCGATTGCCTGCGCCGCGCGGTGACGTTCGGGCTGTTTCTGGTGCGCCTCGATGTGCGCCAGGACTCGTCTCGCCACACGGCGGCCATGACCGAAATCACCGATTACCTCGGTGTGGGCCGTTATGAGGATTGGAGCGAAGAAGAGCGCATCGCCTTCTTGATGCGCGAACTGAACAATCGCCGGCCATTGCTGCCGGCGTATTTCAAGCCGTCTGCCGACACCGCCGAAGTGCTGGCGACGTGTCGGGAAATCGCCGCGGCACCAGGGGCTTCCCTTGGCTCGTATGTCATTTCCATGGCCGGTGCCGCTTCCGACGTGCTGGCCGTGCAATTGCTGCTTAAAGAGTCCGGTGTTTTGCGGCCGATGCGCGTGGTGCCGCTGTTCGAAACCCTCGCCGACCTCGATAACGCCGGCCCGGTGATCGAAAAACTCTTGCTGCTGCCGGGCTATCGCTCGCGCCTGCAAGGGCCACAGGAAGTGATGATCGGTTATTCCGACTCGGCCAAGGACGCCGGCACGACGGCAGCGGCCTGGGCGCAGTATCGGGCGCAGGAGCGCTTGGTTGATATTTGCCGGGAACAGCAAGTGGAACTTCTGTTGTTCCACGGTCGCGGTGGCACCGTGGGCCGTGGTGGTGGCCCGGCGCACGCGGCGATTCTGTCGCAGCCGCCGGGGTCGGTGGCGGGGCGTTTCCGCACTACCGAGCAGGGGGAAATGATTCGTTTCAAATTCGGCCTGCCGGACATCGCCGAGCAAAACCTCAACCTGTACCTGGCGGCGGTGCTGGAGGCGACCTTGCTACCGCCACCACCGCCTGAGCCTGCCTGGCGTCATTTGATGGACGAATTGGCTGCCGATGGCGTCAAGGCTTACCGCGCCGTGGTGCGGGAAAATCCGCAGTTCGTCGAGTATTTCCGCCAGTCCACCCCGGAGCAGGAGTTGGGGCGTTTGCCGTTGGGCAGCCGCCCGGCCAAGCGCCGCGCGGGTGGGATTGAAAGCCTGCGCGCCATTCCATGGATCTTCGGCTGGACCCAGACGCGCCTGATGCTGCCGGCCTGGCTCGGCTGGGAAGCGGCATTGAGCAAGGCGCTGGAACGCGGCGAGGGTGAGCTGCTGGGGCAAATGCGCGAGCAGTGGCCGTTCTTCCGTACCCGCATCGATATGCTGGAAATGGTGCTGGCCAAGGCCGACGCCGATATCGCCCAGTCTTACGATGAGCGCTTGGTCGAACCGGATCTGCTCCCTTTGGGGGCGCATTTACGCGACCTATTGTCGCAGGCCTGTGCGGTGGTCCTTGGGTTGACCGGTCAGTCGCAGCTACTGGCACATAGCCCAGCCACCCTTGAATTCATCCGCCTGCGCAACACCTATCTCGACCCGCTTCATCTATTGCAGGCCGAACTGTTGGCACGTTCGCGGCAACAGGATGTGGCCCAGGGCAGCCCGGTAGAACAGGCGTTACTGGTGTCTGTGGCAGGGATTGCCGCCGGTTTGCGAAATACCGGCTAAGGTTTTCGTCGTGGGGGACAGGTACCCGGCGCGAGCGTCGAGTGCCTGCTGGCGAGCGGTCGAAAAGGTTTGTCACGCGACAGTTAATGATGGGGTTGCGACTTGGCTTACCTCTTTTCAAGGCATCCTCCCGGGCGGGTTTCTCCGACTTTCGGCGGCTTGTGTGGGCCGGGCCTGCTGTGTATCTTGATCAGCCTTTGGCCGTTTGGGCGGTCACGACCCTATTTTTGAGATTGGCCCCACGAGGCGAATCCTTTGTTATTTAAATAAAAAATTGAGGAGCACATCGATGCGCGTCATTCTGCTGGGAGCTCCCGGGGCCGGTAAAGGTACTCAGGCTAAGTTCATCACCGAGAAATTCGGCATTCCGCAAATCTCCACCGGCGACATGCTGCGTGCTGCTGTAAAAGCCGGTACCGAGCTGGGTGTTAAAGCCAAAGGCATCATGGATGCCGGTGGTCTGGTCTCTGACGATCTGATCATCGCCCTGGTCAAGGACCGTATCGCGCAGCCTGACTGTGCCAACGGTTTCCTGTTCGACGGTTTCCCGCGCACCATTCCGCAAGCTGAAGCTTTGGTTGAAGCTGGCGTGGAGCTGGACAACGTGGTCGAAATCGCCGTCGATGACGAAGAAATCGTTCAGCGTATCGCCGGTCGTCGCGTTCACGAGGCCAGCGGTCGCGTGTACCACACCGTCTACAACCCGCCGAAAATCGCCGGCAAAGACGACATCACCGGTGAAGAGCTGGTGCAGCGCAAGGATGACACCGAAGAAACCGTGCGTCATCGCCTGTCGGTCTACCACTCCCAGACCAAACCACTGGTGGAGTTCTACCAGGGTCTGGCCTCTGCGCAGGGCAAGCCGAAATACAGCCATATTCCGGGTGTTGGCTCGGTTGAAGTGATCACCGGCAAGGTGCTTGAAGCACTGAGCTGAAAAGTCTGATCCGCTTCATCTTCTACGGCCCGCTTGCGGGCCGTAGTTGTTTATACTGACGCACTTTTTCTGAACTCTCTTACGGAAACATCGATGAGCACCTTGCTGGCCCTGGACACCGCGACTGAAGCTTGCTCCGTTGCCTTGCTGCACGACGGCAAAGTCACGAGTCATTACGAGGTGATCCCGCGCCTGCATGCGCAGAAGCTACTGCCGATGATCCAGCAACTGCTGGCCGATGCCGGGACCACGCTGCAAGCGGTCGATGCCATTGCGTTCGGCCGTGGGCCGGGTGCGTTCACTGGCGTGCGGATCGCCATTGGCGTAGTGCAGGGGTTGGCGTTTGCATTGGATCGTCCGGTGTTGCCGGTCTCCAACCTCGCCGTACTCGCCCAGCGGGCCTATCGCGAACACGGCGTCAGCCAGGTCGCGGCGGCCATTGATGCGCGCATGGATGAGGTGTATTGGGGTTGCTACCGCGAAACGGCGGGGGAGATGCGGTTGGTGGGCAACGAAGCGGTATTGCCACCGGAAGCCGCTGCGTTGCCGGTCGATGCCAGCGGCGAGTGGTTCGGCGCGGGCACCGGCTGGGGATATGCCGAGCGCATTGCCGTCAGCCTGATCGGGCAAGACGCGGGCATGCTGCCCCACGCCGAAGACCTGCTGACTCTGGCGCGTTTTGCCTGGGAACGCGGCGAAGCGATCGTGGCCGATCAGGCGCAGCCGGTATATCTGCGCGATAAAGTCGCGACGCCCAAAGCGCGTTAATTCCCCAGACCGAGTTGTACCCATCGCGAGCAGGCTCGCTCCCACAGGATCTACGCTGACCCCTGTGGTGCGAGCCTGCTCGCGATGGCGAACTTCGCAACACAGCCAATCGTCAGTTTTCTACCGGCCGCTTTTAAACCTTTTCGCTTTTATGTGTTCTAGTTATCACTCGGCGGTTTGCGAAGTGGGCTATGCGCCACTAAACTGCCATCATCGATACCGAGCATGCACTTATGCGTATAGACGGCGTTTCCTCCCAGTCCTACCCCATCAAGCGCAAGCCCCGCAAAGGCCCTGTGGCGGATGACGACTACGTCGATATCGACGGCGAGCTGGAATTCCCCACCGAAGAGCAATTGGCCGCCCGCGCCGCCAAAGCCTCCGCGCAACGTCTGAGCAATCTTCCTGCTCGTCAACAAGACATGATTTATCACCGCGCGATGAGCAAAAGCGTGGCGATGGCACTGGCCAGTTACCTGAGCACCGCCACTTTTGTCGATTGGGATGCGGATGTACTGGGTCTCGACCTGTACATCTGATGCTGCCTTACTACCTCGGCTGCCCGTCCTGGAGTGAAAACGCCTGGCGCGATTACTTGTATCCACAAGACGCCAGGCCCGCCGAGTTTCTCAATCTTTATTCTCAAGTGTTCAACGCCGTGGAAGGCAACACGACCTTCTATGCGAGCCCCTCTGCCATCACCGTGCAGCGTTGGGCCGAGACCATGCCTGAACACTTTCGCTTCACCGCCAAGTTCCCCGGCGACATCAGCCATAGCGGCGACCTGCGTGAACAACTGACCGCCGCCGAAACCTTTGTGCAGTTGCTCAGCCCTCTGGGTGAACGGGTTTCTCCCCTCTGGTTGCAATTGTCCAAAAGCTTCACCCCTCAACGCTTGTCCGAGCTCGCCGGTTTTATCGATGCGGTGGACTGGCCCTTGGCGGTCGAAGTGCGACATGACGAATTTTTCGCGAAGGGCGATGCCGAGCGGATGCTCAATCGCCTGCTGCTGGACCGCGGTGTCGAGCGCATCTGCCTTGATCCGCGAGCGCTGTTCAGTTGCACCTCGACCGATCCTTCAGTGCTTCACGCCCAATCGAAAAAGCCTAGGGTGCCGCCTCGACCTGCTGCGTTTACTCAGTTTCCGCAGGTGCGTTTCATCGGCCATCCTGTGCTTGAAGCCAACGATCCATTCCTGGTGCCGTGGGTCGAGAAAATCGCTGTCTGGATCGAAGAGGGCCGCACGCCCTATATCTTCCTGCACACCGCCGATAACCTGCTGGCGGCAAAACTCGCACAACGTTTTCACGCACAACTGATGCTGCGTTTGCCTGGCTTGCCGCCGCTGCCTGAGCTATACAGAGAACCCGCCGCCGAGCAACTTGGCTTGCTCTGAAGCGGGTTCTTTCCCAGCTGTAGGAGCCAGCGGTGCGGCGATCCGACTTGCCGGCGAAGGCGTCCTTGAGTGCGCCTTCGCCGGCAAGTCGGATCGCCGCACCGCTGGCTCCTACGAAAAGCGGTTTATCTTTCCCCCTTTTCAGGAGCCTGCCAATGGATGCGCAAACCCTTCGAGCCCAGGCGTTCAAAGCACTGCACGAACGCGAGGGCGCTTTTGTCATTCCTAACCCTTGGGACGCCGGCTCGGCGAAAATGCTCGCCAGCCTTGGCTTCGAGGCGCTGGCGACCACCAGTGCCGGTTACGCCTTTTCCAGGGGCCGTCCCGATGGTGGGTTGACGCTCGACGAGACCCTGGCGAACGTTGAAGCGATTGTCGCGGCCACTGATCTGCCGGTAGCGGTGGATCTCGAAAACGGTTTTGCCGACGCCCCCGCCGACTGTGCTCAAAGTATTGTGCGGGCGGCAAAGGCCGGTGCGGTCGGCGGTTCGATTGAAGATGCCACGGGGCGCGAGGACGGTCCGATCTACTGCTTCGAGCATGCCGTTGCGCGTATCGAAGCTGCTGTCGCGGCGGCCCGCAGTTTGCCTTTTCCCTTCGTGCTGACGGCGCGTGCCGAGAACTTTCTGCACGGCAATCCTGACCTCGACGACACCATTCGCCGCTTGCAGGCATTCGCCGAGGCGGGGGCCGACGTGCTTTACGCACCGGGCCTGCGCAGCGCTGAAGAGGTCTTGGCGGTGGTCCGTGCCGTGGCACCGAAACCGGTCAATGTGTTGATGTCTGGTGGGCTCAAACTGACAGTCGAGCAGTTGAGTGAAATGGGCGTCAAACGCATCAGCGTCGGTTCGGCCCTGGCCCTGGCGGCGTATGGCGAGTTCTTCCGCGCCGCAGAAGAAATCCAGGAACACGGGACCTTCGGCTTCACCTCCCGGTCGATGCCGTTCCAGAAGGCCAATCAATTGTTCAAAGGCTGACGATGCGGTTTCGCTGGGGGTTGTTGCTGGTGCTGTTGATCATCGGCGCTGCCGGGTTGAGCGTCTGGCGCGGCTGGGTTTCCATTCCCCCGCAATGGAACCCATGGGCGCCGCTGGACGTGAAGGCCGAACCGAACCTGCTGACCCGCTACAAACTGATGCGTCTGCGCGATGATCCGCAGTTATGCGACCAGGCCTTGAGCAGCTCCGGGTTACGTGTAAGCCATCAGGCCAACAGCCCGGACGCCGCCTGCCCGTTGACCAACGCCTTGCGTGTGCGAGGTGGCGAGGTGGCGCTGAGCAGCAGTTTCCTCGCCAGTTGCCGTCTGGCGGTGGCGTTCGCTTTATTCGAACGCCACGCCCTGCAACCGGCGGCTCAGGCTGTCTACGGGCAGGCTGTGAAACGGGTCGACCATCTCGGCAGCTTCGCCTGTCGCAATGTCTACAACCGCGAAAACGGGAGGCGTAGCCAGCATGCCACGGCCGATGCACTGGATATCAGCGGATTCCGGTTGGCGGATGGCCGATTCATCAGCGTGCTCAAGGATTGGCCGAAGGATAACCGGGACGGGAGATTTCTCCATCAGGTCCGCGACGGCGCTTGCGACATGTTCAGTGTGGTGTTGAGCCCGGACTACAACGCCGCCCATCGCAATCACTTTCATGTGGATGTCGGGCCGTGGTGGCGGTGCCGCTGAAGGTTATGCGGCGATGCGCAGGTTCTGCAGAACGATCGGGCGCGCCCAGCCGTTATCGAAATCGAATTGTTTCTGTTGTTCCACCAGCTCTTCGGGCGAGAACGGCGGGAACGGTTTGTCCAGCAGCTCAAGTTCGAACTCGGCGATCGGCAAAAGCAGCGGACGCGGTTTCGGTGCGGTGCCTGGCTCTGGCAGCGGTTGACCGGCGGTGAGCACAATCGGGCGTACCCAGCCGCTGTCGAAGTCCTGTTGTTTCTGTTGCGCGACGATTTCTTCCGGCGCAAACGGCGGGAATGGCTTGTCGGCCAGCTCCATTTCAAACTCGGCAATCGGCAGGAACAGTGGCTCTGGTGGGCGGACGGGTGTTTCGATCACATCACATTCGCGCTGGGAAATGATGTGCGCCAGCAGCTCGCTGCCGACGGTCGGTTCGACCGGGCTGTCGAGATCGACCGGCGGAAAGTTGAGAGACTCCGGCACGACATCGCCCGACTGATCGGCCAGGGCCTGGGCAAAAAAATCCTGCCACAGGTGACTGACGCCGCTCAGTGCTTGGGAATTTCGCAGGCCAAAATCGCCGTGGGGCGAGATGTAACCTATCGATGTGCGTTGAATGTCTGACATTTCTCTCGGTCGACGCTCAGCTCTGGCAAAATGCTCGATAGTTTGGTTATCGGCCGTTTTTGCCGATCATTAATTTTTTGAGCGTGTTTTCCCATGATTGAGCAACCTGCGGCCTGCCGCATCCATGTCGAGGCCTTGGGCACGACCTTTCAGCCACAGGCCGAGCAATGGGCCGAGCGCCTGGGGTTGCCGTTGCAGGTGGATGACGGCGAGTTTGCCTTGCAGGTCGGCGAGCAGGGGTTGCAGCTGCAACAACTGGGGCCGGATGCGCCGGGACCGGTGCGGGTGGATTTTGTCGAGGGCGGCGCGGCCCATCGCAGGTTGTATGGCGGCGGCAGCGGTCAGATGATCGCCAAAGCGGTCGGCGTCGCCCAAGGCGTGCGCCCGCGCGTGCTGGACGCCACGGCGGGGCTGGGCAAGGACGCGTTCGTGCTGGCCAGCCTGGGCTGCGAGATGAGCCTGATCGAGCGCCAGCCGCTGATCGGCGCGTTGCTTGAAGATGGCCTGGCGCGCGGCGCGGAAGATTTCGACGTGGCGCCGATCGTGGCGCGGATGCGTTTGCTCAAGGGCAATTCGATCGAGGTGATGCGCAACTGGGAAGGCGAGCCGCCGCAGGTGATTTACCTCGACCCAATGTTTCCCCATCGCGAGAAAACCGCGTTGGTGAAGAAGGAAATGCGCCTGTTCCGGCCGCTGGTAGGCGATGACCCGGATGCGCCGGCCCTGCTCGAAGCGGCGTTGGCCCTGGCCAGTCATCGGGTGGTGGTCAAACGCCCACGCAAGGCGCCCTGCATCGACGGGCCGAAGCCGAGTCATGCGCTGGATGGCAAGTCCAGCCGATACGACATCTATCCGAAGAAAGCGCTCAAGCCCTGAGACCGTGTCGCCCCCATCGCGAGCAGGCTCGCTCCCACAGGAGATTTGTGGTGTACACAAAGATCACCCTAAACCCTCTGTGGGAGCGAGCCTGCTCGCGATAGCGTCGGCCCAAACACTACAAATCGATCAGGCTGTCTCAGGTCGATAAGCCCGCATAAACAACCCCACCACTTCCCGCACATGGGCTTCAGCCGCATCCCCGATCACCGGCTCGCCGCAGCCGTACAGCAAGCGGAAATTCCCCGCGCCCTTGAGCAGGCAAAAGAAATGCTCTGCCGCATTGCGCGGTTTATCGATGCTCAACGCGCCGCTCTGATCGACCTTGCTCAGCAACCGCTCCATGCCGTGCAGCATGCGTTCTGGCCCGGCCTCGAAGAAGATCAGCGAAAGTTTCGGGTCCTGGCTGCCCAGCGTCGCCATCAACCGGTGCAGGTTCACCGATTCGTCGCTGTTGATCAGCTGATGAAAGCCGCGCGCGATGTTCAGCAGCACGGTTTCCACAGCAATGCCGTCCGGCAATTCAAAAAACAGCGTTGGCAGTTGCTCCTCGCACTTGGCCATCACCGCGGCGGCGAACAGCGTCTCTTTGTCATTGAAATGGCTGTAGACCGTCAGCTTCGACACGCCGGCCTCGGCCGCCACGGTATCCATGCTGGTGTTGGCGTATCCCTTACTCAGAAACAGGATTTTCGCTGCGTCGAGGATTGCCTGGCGCTTGGCCAGATCCTTGGGACGGCCCGGACCGCTGGGTGTTGAAAGATTGTTAGACATTCTTCGCTTTAATACTGGACTGGTGAGTTTGCTATTAATAACATACTGGTCAGTATAATTATTCCAAGCACCATTAGCGAAAGGTCCTTCACCATGTTCCGCTATGCCTTGCCCCTCGCATTGCCGGTCAGTCTGGCTTTTTTATTGTCTGCGTGTGGCCATGAAGAGGCGCCTCAAGTCACCGTCCGCCCAGCCATGGTCGTACAGCCAGAGCCCTCGGCCCAGGCCATGGAAAGTTATCCCGGTGAAGTCCGTGCGCGCTATGAGCCAGATCTGGCCTTCCGCATCGGCGGCAAAGTCAGCCGACGACTGGTCGAGGAAGGCCAGCGGGTCAAGGCCGACCAGCCTCTGGCGGAGCTCGATCCTCAGGACGTGCGCCTGCAACTGGAAGCCTCCCGTGCCCAGGTCGCGGCCGCCGAAGCCAACCTGAGTCTGGTGCGCGCCGAGCGTGATCGCTACAAGACCTTGATGGAGCGGCAGATGGTCAGCCGTTCGCAATACGACAATGCGGAAAACCTCTATCGCTCCGGTGAAGCACGCCTCAAGCAAATCAAAGCCGAATTCAACGTCTCGACCAATCAGGCCAGTTACGCGGTGCTGCGCGCGCCCCAGGATGGTGTGGTGGCCAAACGTGCGGTTGAAGTTGGGCAAGTGGTCGCGGCCGGGCAAACCGTGTTTACTCTCGCCACTGATGGCGAGCGCGAAGTGTTGATCAGCCTCCCGGAGCAGAGCTTCGGTCGCTTCAAGGTCGGCCAACCGGTCTCGGTGGAACTCTGGACCCAACCCGATCAACGTTTCCCGGGACGCATCCGTGAACTGTCGCCTGCGGCCGATCCGAAATCCCGTACCTTCGCCGCCCGCATCGCATTTACCGCCGGCAAGGTTCCCGCCGAACTCGGCCAGAGCGCCCGGGTGTTCATCCAGACCGCCGAAGTAGTGTCGTTGTCGGTGCCGCTGTCGGCGGTCACCGCGGAAAACGGTGCCACTTATGTGTGGGTGGTCGGCGCCAACAACACTTTGAAAAAAGCCCCGGTGCGGGTCGGTGCATTCGGTGAGAAAACCGTGCCGGTGCTCGAAGGCCTGAACGCCAGCGACTGGGTGGTGGCGGCCGGTGTTCATGTGCTTCATGACGGGCAGCAAGTACGCCCGGTGGATCGCTCCAACCGCGTGGTCAATCTGGCGCACAAGGAGTAATCCCCGATGGGTTTCAATCTTTCCGAATGGGCGCTACGTAACCGCCAGATCGTGCTGTTCCTGATGCTCTTGCTGGCCGTCGTCGGCGCGTTGTCCTACACCAAACTCGGCCAAAGCGAAGACCCGCCGTTCACTTTCAAAGCCATGGTGATTCGCACCAACTGGCCGGGGGCCACGGCCGAGGAAGTGTCGCGCCAGGTTACCGAGCGTATTGAAAAGAAACTGATGGAAACCGGCGAGTACGACCGGATCGCTTCGTTCTCTCGCCCGGGCGAGTCTCAGGTGACGTTCATCGCTCGGGATTCGATGCATTCGGTGGAAATCCCGGAGCTCTGGTATCAAGTCCGCAAGAAGATCAGCGACATTCGCCACACCCTGCCACCGGGCATTCAGGGGCCCTTCTTCAACGATGAGTTTGGCACCACCTTCGGCAACATCTACGCCCTGACCGGCGAAGGTTTTGATTACGCGGTGCTCAAGGACTACGCCGACCGTGTCCAGATTCAGCTGCAACGGGTCAAGGATGTGGGCAAGGTCGATCTGCTCGGGCTGCAGGACGAGAAGATCTGGATCGAACTCTCCAACGTCAAACTGGCGACCCTCGGGTTGCCATTGGCGGCGGTGCAGCAGGCGCTTGAAGAGCAGAACGCAATGTCCACAGCAGGCTTCTTCGAAACCACCAGCGAGCGTTTGCAGCTACGGGTTTCGGGGAATTTTCAGACGGTCGACGAGATCAAGAACTTCCCGATCCGCGTTGGTGATCGCACGTTCCGCATCGTCGATGTCGCGAACGTTCGTCGTGGCTTCAACGATCCACCGGCGCCGCGCATGCGCTTCATGGCTGAAGACGCCATTGGTCTGGCCGTGGCCATGAAGGGCGGTGGTGACATTCTGATTCTGGGTAAAGCGCTGGAAGTCGAATTCGCCCGGATCCAGAAAAACCTCCCGGCCGGCATGCAGCTGCGCAAGGTATCCGATCAACCCGCCGCGGTGAAAACCGGTGTCGGCGAGTTCGTTCAGGTGCTGGTGGAGGCGCTGGCGATTGTGTTGCTGGTGAGCTTCTTCTCCCTCGGTGTGCGCACCGGCATGGTGGTGGCGCTGGCGATTCCGCTGGTGTTGGCGATGACCTTCGCCTGCATGTATTACCTGGGGATAGGCCTGCACAAGATTTCCCTAGGCGCGCTGGTGCTGGCACTGGGGTTGCTGGTGGACGACGCGATCATCGCCGTGGAAATGATGGCGATCAAAATGGAGCAGGGCTTCGACCGGGTCAAAGCCGCCAGCTATGCCTGGACCAGCACCGCGTTCCCGATGCTCACCGGTACATTAATCACCGCTGCCGGTTTCCTGCCGATTGCCACCGCGCAATCGGGCACCGGCGAATACACCCGCTCGATCTTCCAGGTGGTGACCATTGCGCTAGTGGCGTCGTGGGTTGCGGCCGTGGTCTTTGTGCCTTATCTGGGGGAAAAGCTCCTCCCGGACCTGGCGAAAATTCATGCTGCCAAACATGGCATCGGCGACGGTCAACCCGACCCTTATGGCACGCCGTTCTATCAGCGTGTCAGACGGCTGGTGGAATGGTGCGTGCGCCGGCGCAAAACGGTGATCATTCTGACGGTCGTGATGTTCGTCGCGTCAGTGGTGCTGTTCCGTTTCGTACCGCAGCAGTTTTTCCCGGCTTCGGGGCGGCTGGAGTTGATGGTCGATCTGAAACTGGCCGAAGGGGCGTCGTTGAGCAACACCAGCGATGCGGTCAAACGCCTCGAAGGCCTGCTCAAGGATCACGCCGGGATCGACAACTACGTGGCTTACGTCGGCACCGGTTCGCCGCGGTTCTATCTGCCGCTGGATCAGCAACTTCCGGCAGCGAGCTTCGCCCAGTTTGTCGTCCTGGCCAAAACCATCGAGGATCGCGAAACCCTGCGCACCTGGCTGATTGAAACCCTCAACGAACAGTTCCCGGCCTTGCGCTCGCGGGTCACGCGGCTGGAGAACGGCCCGCCAGTTGGCTATCCGGTGCAGTTCCGGGTGACCGGTGAGCACATCGAGGAAGTCCGCGCATTGGCCCGTAAAGTAGCGGCCAAGGTTCGCGAGAATCCACACGTGGTCAACGTGCATCTGGACTGGGAAGAGCCGAGCAAAGTCGTTTACCTGAATGTCGATCAGGACCGCGCGCGGGCGCTGGGTGTAAGCACGGCGAACCTCTCGAGCTTCCTGCGAAGCTCGCTGACCGGTGCCAGCGTCAGCCAGTACCGCGAAGACAACGAGTTGATCGAGATCCTGCTGCGCGGCACGGTGCATGAGCGTACCGAATTGGCGTTGCTGCCAAGTCTGGCCGTGCCGACCGACAACGGTCGCAGTGTGGCGCTGTCGCAGATTGCAACGCTGGAATACGGCTTTGAAGAAGGCATCATCTGGCACCGTAACCGCCTGCCCAACGTGACGGTTCGCGCCGACATCTATAGCAAGGAACAACCGGCGACGCTGGTGCAGCAGATCATGCCGACCCTCGATCCGATTCGCGCCGAACTGCCGGACGGTTATCTGCTGGACGTCGGCGGTACGGTGGAAGACTCGGCCCGTGGGCAGAACTCGGTGAAGGCCGGTGTGCCACTGTTCATCGTGGTGGTGCTGACGTTGCTGATGCTGCAACTGCGCAGTTTCTCACGCACGGTGATGGTGTTTCTGACGGCGCCGCTGGGGTTGATCGGGGTGACGCTGTTTCTGATGGTGTTCCGCCAGCCGTTCGGTTTTGTGGCGATGCTCGGGACCATCGCGTTGTCCGGGATGATCATGCGTAACTCGGTGATTCTGGTGGATCAGATCGAGCAGGATATCGCTGCCGGGCTTAAGCCTTGGCAGGCGATTATCGAGGCGACGGTGCGGCGGTTCCGACCGATTGTGCTGACAGCGTTGGCGGCGGTGTTGGCGATGATTCCATTGTCACGCAGTGTGTTTTTCGGGCCGATGGCGGTGGCGATCATGGGCGGGCTGATTGTGGCGACGGCGTTGACGTTGCTGTTTTTGCCGGCGTTGTATGCGGCTTGGTTCCGAATCAAAAAAGAGTCGGCGTGATCTTGGCGGCCTTCGGGCCGACCATGTTCTTGTTGGTGGGGGCATATCCGTTGCTGCGGTAACGGCGCCTGGCGGTTTCGCTTTTACAGCGAGTCACTTGGAAAAGCCCCAAGTAACCAAGGGCTCTTGCCCCTTTCGTTCGGTGCCTCGCCAAGGCTCGGCATGCCCTCGCTTCGGTCCTGCTCCGTGGGCCCGCCGCGATCGGCCATCCATGGCCGTGCGCGGCTAACCCGGCATCCATGCCGGGTTGCCCACTACGCAGAACCTCCGCTCGGCCTCTCGAGGGGGCGGTGCGTCAAGATCAAGAGCTGCAGGCGAGCTAACGCTCGGCCTGTTGAGTGGTGAAAAGCGACGTTGTACGCCGATCCATTGTGGGAGCGAGCCTGCTCGCGATGGGGCCTGACAGCCGACCAATTTCTTGCGGGTGTACCCGGTTCAACTGTAGGAGCGAGGCTTGCCCGCGAAGGCGGTCCAGGCTCCTACACATATTTCAGATCCGTCTGATATTGAGTCAACGTAGGTGCGCTGTTGTACTCAAGACTCGATTTCGTGAGTTTTTGAGCCACCAATAATGAAAAAACCGCCCACGCTGAAGGGCAGATCCGACCCGGTGTTCGATATGTTGGGGCAATCGCCCCACAAGGAACGCCTTTCGGACTATCTCGCACTGCTCAAGCCTCTGGACGATCAGGGGCGTTATCTTCCATTCGATGAGTTGCGCTACCGCTGGGCGCCGGGGCTGGATTCGAATCTGTGCTGGGCCTTGGTCAAGAAAGCCCGGACCGCGCAGTATTCCAGCCTTTTGCCATTGGGCGAGCCCATTCAGTGGGGCCAATTTGTGCTGACCCCATTGGCCCAGAAAGCTGTTTCGGCCGTTGATCGACAAGCGACGACGGCGGCGCTGGAATACATGACCGGACAGATCGGCGAGCGCGCGCATTTCAGCTATCTGCTCAACGATCTGATCGAAGATGAAGCCATCAGCAGCAGCCAGCTCGAAGGTGCGGCGACCACAACCCGAGTGGCCAAGGACATGCTCAAGCGCAAGCGTCTGCCGCGCACGCCGGATGAGCGGATGGTCATTGGCAACTACAACATGATGAACTTCGCCTGGGAAAAGCGTTATGAACCCTTGAGCGTCGAGCTGATCGCGGCGATGCATCGTGTTGGCGTCGAAGGTATCGATGACCCGCAATATTCACCGGGTGCCTTCAGGATCAACGATGACGTGGTAGTGCAGGATGGCGAAGGTAATACCGTGCATACGCCGCCGCCTGTAGCGGGGCTCGCGTCGCGATTGCAGGTGCTGTCGAAGTGGATCAACCAGTCTCACGACGATCCCGGTCAAGTGGATTACCTTCATCCATTGATCAAAGGTATCGCGCTGCATTTTGCCCTGGGCTATGAGCATCCTTTTCGCGACGGCAATGGTCGGGTCGCGCGGGCTCTGTTTTACTGGTTCATGTTCAAGAATGACTTCTCGGCCTTTCGCTACATCGCGATCAGCCTGTTGCTGCGCAACGCGCCGGTGAAATACGGGCGCTCGTATCTGAATACCGAGGCCGATGATCTGGACTTGACCTATTTCATCGATTTCCAGTGTTCAGTCATCTCCCGGGCTGTCAGCGCTTTTACCGAGGCTTATCGAAAAAGCCTGGCCTATACCGAAAGCTTTGATCGATGGCTGCTGGAGTCCGGTTTTTTCGACCGATTGACCGAGAAACAGCGAGCCGTATACCAAGTGGCCAAGAGTGGTATGGCCAAGGAGTTCACGGCGGTCAATGTGAAGGAGAATCTGAACTGCTCTTACAACACCGCGTCAGCCACTCTGAATGGTTTGGTCGACTTGATGGTGTTCGAGAAAAGGAGGATGGGGCGCGAATGGGTGTTCTTCCTGCGGGCCCCGTCGACGACCTGATGTTCGTGGGAGCGAGCAAACTCACTCCCCCAAAATCGGAGTTGAGGCTTAGAGCGTACCAAACACCTTCTTCGCCAAACTGGTCGCCGCAGCCGCAGGGTTCTGGCGAATGGTTTCTTCCTGCTTGCCGATCATCTCGAACAAACCGTTCAACGCCTGCTCGGTGACGTAGCTTTCGATATTGGCATTTTTCGCATCCAGCACGCCCAGAGTCGCCGCTTGCCCAGCGAACGAGTTGTATTGCTGCGCCAGGCCGACCTGGTCGGTGGCTTGTTTGACGATTGGCAGGAACTTGGTGCGGATCTGCTCGCGGCTGGTTTTGCTCAGGTACTGAGTGGCCGAGTCCTTGCCGCCGCCGAGGATCCCCTTGGCATCTTCCACGGTCATTTTCTTCACCGCATCCACCAGGATCGGCTGGGCTTGCGTCACGGCCGTTTCAGCCGCCTTGTTCATACTGGTTTCCAGCTGCTCGACCTGATCGCCCATGCCGAACTGTTTCATTTTCTTGGCGACTTTACCCAGCTTGCCCGGCAGTTCGATCTTCACGTCCGGGTTGTTGCTGAAGCCGCCGGGCGCGCCGAGTTGTTTAACGGCCAATTGCGCGCCTTGGGTCAGGGCGTCCTTGAGACCGCCGGTGGCGTCTTGTTGCGACAGGTCATTGAGCGACAGAGCCAGGGCATTGGCGCAGAACATCAAGCCTGCGCATAGGCCGGCGAAGCGAAGGGTAGGGCGGAACATGGCGGCTTCCTTGTTCGTAAAAAAGGTTCAGAAAAAAGGGCGCCAGAAAAAGCCTGGCGCCTGTAGGAATTTAGACGGTCTGCGCCGGAGCCGCGACTTGGTCCGCCGCATCTTCACTGCGATGCAATGCCACCTGACGGATCGACAAACGAATCTCCGCCGGCAACACACGTTTGGCGGCGCCTTCGGCCAGTTCGCCTAACAGTTCGTGATAGCTCAACTTGCCGGCTTCATCGCGGCGCAGCACGTCGAGGTCCAGCATCGTCTGGATGAAGTGACGGAACAGGCTCTTGTCGAAGAACTCCGGGGCGTTCAGGCCGTGGAGGATCGACAGGCGCTGGGCCATGACAGTGCACAGATCTTCGAGTTCTTCGGCGCTGATGCTGTTCTGGCCGCTGTTGAGCAGCAAGGAAACGGTCATGTAGAAGCGCTGCAAGGTCTGGGCGATGCTTTTCGACAGCAGCGTCAGCAGCACGAAATGCCGCGAACTCGGTGCCGGACGCAGGTACACGTCTTTCTCGAAACGCAGCAGCCCTTGTTCGACGAAGGCTTCGAGCCATTGATCGATCACGCCATCGAGTTCGTCCAGCGACCAGCGAATGAACAACTCCGATTGCAAGTACGGGTACAGCGCACGGGTGTAGCGCAGTATCTGCTCGCGGCTCATGCGCGAGGTGCTCTGGAAGAAACTCGCCAGCAACGACGGCAACGCGAAGATATGCAGCACGTTGTTGCGGTAGTAGGTCATCAGGACGGCGTTTTGTTCGTCCAGGTACAGAATCTTGCCCAGCGCATCGCTTTGCTCGGACAGCAGGTCCATGTCCTTCACATGCTCGATCAACGCTCGACCGTCGCCCTCCGGCAGGGTGGTGTGCGAGGAGTAGGGAACCTTGCGCAACAGCGCCAGATACAGATCGAGCACCCGCGCCATGGCGCGATCGTCCAGGGCCAGACGGCTGGTGGACAGTAACGCCAGGGCCACCAGATTCACCGGGTTGATCGCCGCCGCTTCATTCAAATGCTGTGCGACTTTCTCGCCCAGGCGGTTAGTGGTTTCGTTGAGCCAGGCCGGTTTGAACTGCGGACCGAGTTTCTGTTGGCGCCAGTCTGGCTGTTCGCTGTCGAGGAATTCCGCCAGTTTGATCGGCTCACCGAAGTTGACCGCAACCTGACCGAAGCGCTGTTTGAGCGCACCAATGACTTTGAAAATGTCGAAGATCGACTCTTTCTTCTTGCTCGCGCCACGCAATTCGCCGAGGTAGGTGCGGCCTTCCAGCACGCGCTCATAGCCGATGTACACCGGCACGAAGACGATGGGCATGCGCGACGAACGCAGGAAGCTGCGCAGGGTGATCGCGAGCATCCCGGTTTTCGGTTGCAGCATGCGCCCGGTGCGCGAGCGGCCGCCCTCGACGAAGTACTCGACCGGGAAACCTTTGGTGAACAGGGTGTGCAGGTATTCGTTGAACACCGAGGTGTACAGCGGATTGCCCTTGAAGGTGCGGCGCATGAAGAACGCGCCGCCACGCCGTAGCAGGCTGCCGATCACCGGCATGTTGAGGTTGATCCCGGCGGCGATGTGCGGCGGGGTCAGGCCGTTGCGGAACAGCAGATAGGAGAGCAGCAAATAGTCAATGTGGCTGCGATGGCAGGGCACGTAGATCACTTCGTGACCCTGGGCGACTTTCTGCACACCTTCGATGTGGTTGACCTTGATCCCGTCGTAGATCTTGTTCCAGAACCAGCTCAGCACCACTTCCAGAAAGCGGATAGCGGTGTAGGTGTAGTCCGACGCGATCTCGTTGCCGTAGCGCAAGGCCTGGGCCTTGGCTTTTTCCGGGGAGATGTTCTCGCGCTCGGCTTCGTCGAGGATCGCCTGTTTGACCAAGGGCTGATTGAGCAGGCCTTTGACCAGATTACGGCGGTGGGAAATGTCCGGGCCAATCACCGCAGCTTTCAGGTTGCGAAAGTGCACCCGCAGAATCCGCTGGGCCATGCGCACGGTGCGCTCGTGGCCTTTGTTGTGATCGATCAGTTCACGCAGATGAATCGGCGCCGAGAACTGCACCCGGGTCTTGCGCCCCAGCACGATGATGCTCAGCAGTCGGCGCAATCGCCCGGTGACCGCCCAGCTGTCGGCGAACAGCAGTTTCCACGGGCTCGACTCGCTGTCCGGCGATTGACCCCAGAACACGCTGACCGGAATGATCTGCGCGTCTTCGGCGGCGTTCTGGCTCAGGGCGCTGACCAGGCGGGTCAGGGTTGGTGGCGCGCCGCGTTTGTCCTGACGGCCGAGCCAGTCGGGCTCCGGCGTCAGGTAAAAGAACGCGGCGGGCTCCACCAACGCACCCACCGATACCGGCAATACCGGGCGCGGCAGGCCGGCCTTGCTGCATTCGGTATCGACCACGGCGAGGTCGGTCAGTGAAGGGTTTTGCAGGACGTAGAACACCGGCCGGCTGCGGTCGAGGTTGAGGGTGAACGACGACTGATTGATCGTCTCCGAGCGAACCCAGAGGTACAGCAGTCGGCGCAGGGTGCCAAACACAAGACGGCGAAACGGGGAACGGGTCATACGGCTTCTGCGTGAGTGGATAAAACCGAGCAAATGCTCGGGCGGCCGATAGTGTGCCGTATTCGCCGAAAATCGGCAAAAAAGCGGCTAAGTAAACTTGAGTTGAGAGTTTTGATGGCTGTCATATACTCGGCCGTTCAAAATAAAAAGAAGAGGTATCGAGATATGGCTACGCGCGAGACCGGCAATGTGAAGTGGTTCAATGACGCCAAGGGCTATGGCTTCATTCAGCGCGAGGACGGGGTGGACGTGTTCGTGCACTACCGCGCGATCCGCGGCGAAGGGCATCGCTCGTTGGCTGAAGGTCAGCAGGTTGAGTATGCGGTGGTGACCGGCGAGAAGGGCTTGCAGGCTGAGGATGTTGTAGGTCTGTAACCCTTGGAAATCAAAAGATCGCAGCCTTCGGCAACTCCTACAGGTGTACATATGACCCTGTGGAGCTGCCGAAGGCTGCGATCTTTTTGCTTTTACGCGGTTTTCCAGCTTATTAGCTTTGTGCCAAAAGAATGTTGAACAAAGCGCTGGATAGATAATCACCTGTCAGTTCTGACAGTAGACGACTTCTTGCCCCAGACCTACCCTCGCTCCACGTTCACCTGGATTGTTTTGTTTCCGGTGTGTTGCTCATGCGAGAGGGATACGGTCATGCGGAAGATCATCGCGTTTTTGCTGATGTTGAGTCTTGGTGGATGCACCACTCAGGATCCCTCCGATAACAACCTGACTGAGCCCACCACTGCAATTACCACCTTGGCAGTGCCGGAACAGGACGATATTCAAAGTGTCTCGGCCGCGCAGCCGGCGGTGTTCAAGGTGGTCGAGGCGCCGGCCGGCGAGTTGAATGCCGACACCCTCGGCGCCGAAGCCAACGTGCAGGTGAGCTACCCGGCCATGGCGCCACGGGACACGGTCGGGGTACGTCTGAGCGGCGTGGCATTGCGCGATGCACCGATCCAGACTGTTTCCGCGGCGGGCACGCTGAACTTCAAGATACCCAAGGTGTGGGTAACCGAGAACCGCAGTCGCACGTTAAACCTGACGTATACCTACAAGATTGGGGGTGTCGGAAACCTGATCACCTCTTCGCCATTGAGCATTCGTGTGGTGGGCGCCCAGGGCCAGAGCGTGTTCAAAGTGGTCGAGGCGCCGGCCGGCGAGTTGAATGCCGACACCCTCGGCGCCGAAGCCAACGTGCAGGTGAGTTACCCGGCCATGGCGCCACGGGACACGGTCGGGGTACGTCTGAGCGGCGTGGCATTGCGCGATGCACCGATCCAGACTGTTTCCGCGGCGGGCACGCTGAACTTCAAGATACCCAAGGTGTGGGTAACCGAGAACCGCAGTCGCACGTTAAACCTGACGTATACCTACAAGATTGGGGGTGTCGGAAACCTGATCACCTCTTCGCCGTTGAGCATTCGTGTGGTGGGCGCCCAGGGCCAGAGCGTGTTCAAAGTGGTCGAGGCGCCGGCCGGCGAGTTGAATGCCGACACCCTCCGCGCCGAAGCCAACGTGCAGGTGAGTTACCCGGCCATGGCGCCACGGGACACGGTCGGCTTACGTCTGAGCGGCGTGGCATTGCGCGATGCACCGATCCAGACTGTTTCCGCAGCGGGCACGCTGATCTTCAAGGTGCCCAAAGTGTGGGTGACCGAGAACAGCAATCGCAGCGTCACGCTGACCTACACCTACAAGATGGGTGGCGCTGGCAGTCTGATTACGTCGTCTCCATTGGCGATCCGGATCGTTGGTGCCGTAGCGGCTGGGGACGGCCAGCGGGTTGCAAATGAGCTCAATCAGCAATATGCCGATACTCGCCCAAACTGCGGCAGTACCTCATCGCCTGCGGTCTTGTGTTCCGGTGTGATTTTGCGGGCAACCATAAATGGCACCGGGTTTCGCGCCTGGAATCCCAGCCCGCTGTCCCAGACCAATGGCGGGGTTTCTTCTTTTTACCTTCGCAAGGACGCGGCGTTCAAAGCCTTCCCCTCAAACTATCCGAATGCCAGCGGGATCGTCTTTTTCCCTCCGCAGCAACGTCCTCAAGGTACGGTGGAAGTTCCGGTTCTATGCATCTTTCCTTTGGATGGAGGCACTGATATCAGGGCAGATCAAGGTTGTGGTGTATCCAGTAACTACCCATCTGTCAGTCGTTCCTGCGAACTGCAGGGAATTACAACAGCAGCAGGTTGGTTAACTCATTACAACCAGGGAACAGCGGGACAGAAGTACCAGCGCGCATGCGGTTTCAATGTCCGGGTCAATCAGGGAGCGCTTGCGGCAAATGCGTTTTATCAAGGCATTGTGGCAATGAAGCTTTTGGGTGCCGAATCGTTCAATACCTGGAATGAAATCCGCTTGGCTACTTGGCCGCAGAACATCCACACGACCATTCCAATCAAGGCGTTTTTTTACTCGAGCAATGGCTTGGCGAGTGCCAAGTTCAATCAGCAGGATTTTTACAAATACTCAGGCAAGACAGTGCCAATCATCAAGCTCACACTGCCCCGAACCGTCGCCGAGTCTGCCAGGTTCGAATTCAACAAGGCTGATCAGGTACTGGGCAATTGGTGATGAGGTTGGCGAAGAGGGCCGCCGATTCTGTCGGGGGAAGAAGCGGCGGTTGTTAAAAGGGCATCTGTATTCAGGTAGTTTTCCAGGTGATCTCTTCTTCACCATCAACACTGATGCGCATCCACCGATCCGCCGTCTCTTCACCTTCTTCCTCGACCCAACTGCCCGGCGCGCAACGCACTTCGACGTTCAGCGCGGCAAACGCTGCGCGGGCGCAGGCGATGTCGTCTTCCCACGGGGTCTGGTCGCTGTCCAGGAACAGGCTGTTCCATTTGCCCACGGCTTTCGGCAACCAGGTGACCGACACGTTGCCGGCCTTGCACTTGTAGGTCTGGCCTTTCTGGACCCAGTCGGTGCATGGGCCCAAAGCAGTGTCGAGCCAGGCGGCGATGGCCTTGTAGTCGACGTCGGCGTCTTTCAGGTAAATCTCTATATCGGGTTGGCGCATGGATGTCCTCACTGCGGGTCTGAAAAATCCATTCGCGGATTTAGCCGGCCTCAAGCTGTTTGCTCAAGACCAAAATTCAAGAGTTTATTGAAGAACAAAATAATCGTAGCGCATCGACACGGTGACCTCGAACGGTTCGACCTGTTCGATGACGGCTGCCCGGCGTTCGGCACTCGCGCGCCAGCCGTGGGGTGTCATGGCCAACAGGTTCGCGCGATCCTGACCGTTAACCATCGTCAGTTTGAATTCCAGGGTTTCGCTGTGTTGCAGCGCCATGCCTTCTGGCACCAGCGCCAAGTGCTTGTCGTCGGTGTACTCGCGCACTTCGTCATACAGACGTTCGCGCAATTCCATCAGATGGCCGCTGGTCGGCCCGACTTTCATCAAGCCGCCGCCGGGGCTGAGCAGACGTTTGGCTTCTTCCCAGTCCAGCGGGCTGAAAACGCTGGCGAGAAACTGGCAGCTGCCTGAGGCCAATGGCACCCGGGCCATGCTGGCGATCAACCAGGTCAGCGCAGGGTTGCGTTTGCAGGCGCGTTTGACCGCTTCCCGGGAAATGTCCAGCGCATAGCCATCGGCGTTGGGCAAGGCTTCGGCGATTTGCGCGGTGTAGTAACCCTCGCCACAACCGATGTCCAGCCAGCGCTGGGGCGCGTACTGCGCCGCCAGTTCCGCCAGACGCTTGGCCACCGGCGCGTAGTGGCCGGCGTTCAAAAAGTCGCGACGGGCTTCGACCATCGCCAGGTTATCCCCAGGGTCGCGGCTGTTTTTGTGCTGCACCGGCAACAAGTTCAGGTAACCCTGCCGCGCACGGTCGAAACGATGCCCGGCGGGGCAAGCCATGCCGTTGTCCACCGCGTTCAGCGGTTCGCTGCAGATCGGACACGCAAGCATCAGGCGAGCAACTTGATCAGGGTCTGGTAGTAGATTTCAGTCAGCACGTCGAGATCGGCCGCCAGCACGCGCTCGTTGACCTGGTGGATCGTCGCGTTGACCGGGCCGAGTTCGACAACCTGAGTACCCATGGTCGCGATGAAACGCCCGTCGGAAGTGCCGCCGCTGGTGGATGCGCGGGTGGAGCGACCGGTGATGTCCTTGATGCTCGACGCAACGGCATCCAGCAACGCACCCGGCTCGGTGAGGAACGGCAGGCCGGACAGCGCCCAGTCGATGTGCCAGTCCAGGCCATGTTTGTCGAGGATGTCGGCGACGCGTTTTTGCAGGCCTTCGACGGTGGACTCGGTGGAGAAGCGGAAGTTGAACACCGCCACCAGATCACCCGGAATCACGTTGGTCGCGCCGGTGCCGGAGTTGACGTTGGAAATCTGGAAACTGGTTGGCGGAAAGAAATCGTTGCCGTGATCCCAGTGCTCGGCGGCGAGTTCGGCCAGTGCCGGGGCAGCGAGGTGGATCGGGTTCTTCGCCAGGTGCGGATACGCCACGTGACCTTGCACACCGTGCACGGTCAATTTGGCGCCGAGGGAACCGCGACGGCCATTCTTGACCACGTCACCCACCAGGGTAGTGCTCGACGGTTCGCCGACGATGCACCAGTCCAGACGCTCTTTACGGGCGGCGAGGCGTTCAACCACAGCCTTGGTGCCGTGATGCGCCGGGCCTTCTTCGTCGCTGGTGATCAGGAAAGCGACCTTGCCCTTGTGGTCCGGGTAGTCGGTAACGAAGCGCTCAGCGGCTACGGTCATGGCCGCGAGGCTGCCTTTCATGTCTGCCGCGCCACGGCCGCAGAGCATGCCGTGCTCATCGATCAGCGCGTTGAACGGATCGATCTGCCAGGCGGTTACCGGACCGGTCGGGACCACGTCGGTGTGGCCGGCGAAACACAGCACCGGGCCGTCGTGTTTACCGTGGGTCGCCCAGAAGTTATCCACATCTTCGATGCGCATCGGTTCCAGTTTGAACCCGGCATCGCCCAGGCGCTGCATCATCTGCTTCTGGCAATCGGCGTCGACCGGCGTCACGGACGGACGGCGGATCAGGTCGATGGCGAGTTGAAGGGTCGGCGAAAGGTCGGCGTGGGCCGTCATGGAAAGCTCCGATGTGTGCAGCACGATAAACCTGTAGGAGCTGCCGAAGGCTGCGATCTTTTGATCCTGATTCTGAAAATCAAAAGATCGCAGCCTTCGGCAGCTCCTACCGAGTGTGTTGGCATTGAAAAGGGCGATCATTCTAAAGCAAAACGGCGACCCGAAGGCCGCCGTTTGACGTTATCTAATAACGGATTACGCCGTTGCAGGTTCTGGCTTAGCCACCGGTTTTGGCAGCGAAGACAGGAACGCCATGATCAGCGCCGCCAGGTACGGCAGCGACTGCACCAGCAACATAGTCACCCAGAAGCGCATGTCGTTGCTCGGCAGGCCCTGCACCAGGAAGATCCCCAGCGCCGCGCCCCACAACAGCAGCATGATGAACATTTCTTCGCGAGCTTCCGAAATCGCCACCCAGAAGCCGTGGTTATCGGCGTTTTTCGGGGTGCGGAAAAACGGAATGCTGCTGGTGAAGAAGCCGTACAGCACCGCTTTGGCGATGGTGTGCGACAACGCCAGCCCTGCCAATGCCGCGCAAAACGCGTCCTTCAGGTTGACCCCGACCGCACGACGGTAGAGGAAGATGATCTTGCCGACCTTGAACACGAACAGCGCCAACGGCGGGATCGCGAAAATCAGCAGCGGTGGATCGACCCGTTGCGGCACGATGATCATCGCTGCCGACCACAGTAGCGCGCCGATGGTGAAGAAGATGTTCATGCCGTCCGCCACCCACGGCAGCCAGCCCGCGAGGAAGTGGTAACGCTGGCCACGGGTCAGTTCGGTGTCCTTGCCGCGCAGCAGGCTGGCGGTGTGACGCTTGATGATCTGAATCGCCCCATAGGCCCAGCGGAAACGCTGTTTCTTGAAGTCGATAAAGGTATCGGGCATCAGGCCCTTGCCATAACTGTCGTGGTAGTACGCCGCCGACAGACCTTTCTCGAATACGCGCAGACCCAACTCGGCGTCTTCACAGATGCACCAGTCGGCCCAGCCCAGTTCCTCGAGCACCGAGCGCCGGGTCATGGTCATGGTGCCGTGCTGAATGATCGCGTCACGGTCGTTGCGGGTAACCATGCCGATGTGGAAGAAGCCTTTGTATTCCGCGTAGCAGAGCTTCTTGAAGGTGCTTTCGTTCTGGTCGCGATAATCCTGTGGCGACTGCACCACGGCGATTTTCGGGTCGGCGAAGTGAGGAACCATGTGCTTGAGCCAGTTCGGGTCGACACAGTAGTCCGAGTCGATCACCGCAATCACCTCGGCATCTTTGGCGGTGTGCGGAATCAAGTAATTCAGCGCACCACCCTTGAAACCGGCCAACGGTGCCACGTGGAAGAACTTGAAGCGCGGGCCGAGGGTTTCGCAATAATCGCGCACCGGTTCCCAGACCGCCGGGTCTTTGGTGTTGTTGTCGATGATCAGGACTTCGAAGTCCGGATAGTCGAGATTGGCCAAGGCGTTGAGGGTCTGTTTGACCATCTCCGGCGGCTCGTTGTAGCAAGGTACGTGAATCGACACCTTCGGTCGGTAGTGCGAATCGCCCACTACCGGCAGGAATTCGCGCCGGCGTTTGTGGGTCCAGACCGCTTCGGCCAGTTCATGGGCTTCAGTCAGCAGCACGATAAACACCCCGAGTGCGCCGAGGGCAAGCAAGAAGCCCACCGTCAGGCTGAACCAGGTGCTGTATTGCTGGCTGTAGTCATAACCGATCCATACCAGCACCGAACCGCACAGGAACGCGATAAAGGTCAGGAAGGTGCGGCCACGTTGACGCAGGGCCGAGCCGTCGATCATCAGCAGGGTCAGCGACAGCAATGCCAGCACTACCGAGCCGATAGCCAGCACGCGCCATTGCGGGATCGCGACGACCGGGCCTTCGAAGTTGAATTTCTGCTGACGCGCGGCGTTGAAAACGCCCCAATACGCGCCCACCGAACCTTCGTCACTGGCTTTCCACGGTTGGTCGAACGCTTCGATCACGAAGTAGTTGAAGCCTTGGCGGTTGAGCTTGTTGACCAGCGTGCGCAGGTAAATCGCCTGGTCCGCCGGCGACGCATCGGCGCCACCGCGCATACGGCCGTTGCTCGGCCAGCCGACTTCGGAGAGCAACAGCGGTTTTTTCGGGAACATCTTTTTCAGGTCACGGGCGCGGTCAAGAACGAATTGACCGGCCTTGTCCACCGGAACGAACTCCCAGTAGGGCAGAACGTGAGCCGCGATCAGGTCGACGTGCTTGGCCAGGCTCGGGTTTTCTTCCCAGACGTGCCACTGCTCAGAGGTGGTGACCGGAACCTTTACGGCCGCGCGGACGCGATCCAGGATCAGGCTCAGCTCTGCCGCGGTAATTTCCTTACGGAAGATCGCCTCGTTACCGACAATCACACGAACCACGCTGCGCGAGGTGTTGGCGATTTCGATAGCGCGGGTGATCTCGCGCTCGTTGCGCTCTTCGTCCGGGCTGATCCAGATCCCCAGGGTCACCCGCAGGCCGAATTCTTCCGCCAGTTTGGGAATGTTCTCCAGGGTGCCGTCGACCGAGTAGGTCCGGATGTTGTCCGTCAGCTTGCTCATGATCTCCAGATCACGACGCATTTCATCGTCGGTCGGGTACTGAGCTTTTTGCGGGTACTGGCCTTGTTGAAACGGCGAGTACGAAAAGCCGGAGATCTGTTCAGGCCAGTTGGGGGCGGTGACCGGGCGATTGACCAGCGCCCAGAAGCCGGTGAACAAGGCGGCGATTGCAAGAACCACGACCAGGTTGAGTCCAAATTTACGCGATGACATAGCTATTTCAGGTTCCAGGGGCTACTGAACGAAGTAACGGTCGGCGGCCGGCTGCCATGAGGCGGGGGCGCGCATCCTACACCGGGCGTTCACTGACCGTACAGCGGACAGGGAAATGCCGGACGTTGGGCAATCCAGGTCGACTTAAGTTCTTTGACCGGGGCGCTATAGTCCAATTCCAATAATTTGTAGTCATTTGAAGCCGTCAAGACTGCCGTCCATAGCCCAAAGGTGCTCTTGACCGCCGACGGCCCTATAATGCGCGCCGGTTTTTGGGGTAATGGTCATGAGTACAGAAGATCCGCGGTTTGCTGGCATCGCCCGCTTGTATGGCATCGAAGGCCTTGAGCGTTTGCGCGCGGCCCATGTGGCGATCGTCGGCGTCGGTGGCGTCGGTTCCTGGGCGGCGGAAGCTGTTGCCCGGTGTGGCGTGGGTGAGATTTCGCTGTTCGACCTGGACGATGTCTGCGTCAGCAACGTCAACCGTCAACTGCATGCGCTGGACAGCACCGTCGGCAAGCCCAAGGTCGAGGTGATGGCGGAGCGCCTGCGCGGGATCAACCCAGACTGCACGGTGCATGCGGTGGCGGACTTCGTCACCCGCGAAACCATGGCCGAATACATCACGCCGAACATCGACTGCGTGATTGACTGCATCGACAGCGTCAACGCCAAAGCGGCGCTGATCGCCTGGTGCAAACGTCGCAAGATTCAGATCATCACCACCGGCGGCGCGGGTGGGCAGATCGACCCGACACTGATCCAGGTCTGCGACCTGAACCGCACGTTCAACGATCCGCTGGCGTCGAAAGTGCGCTCCACGCTGCGCCGCGATTACGGCTTCTCCCGCACAGTGACCCGCCACTACAGCGTCCCTTGCGTGTTTTCTACCGAGCAACTGCGCTACCCGAAACCGGATGGCAGCATTTGCTTGCAGAAGAGTTTTGTCGGTGATGGCGTGAAGCTCGACTGCGCCGGGGGCTTTGGCGCGGTGATGATGGTGACTGCGACGTTCGGCATGGTCGCGGCGACCAAGGCTGTGGATAAGATTGTGGCCGGGGTTCGGCGCCCGGCGGATCGGGTCAAGCCTGAGGTTTGAAACACCATCCCTGTAGGAGCGAGGCTTGCCCGCGAAGGCGGTGTGTCAGATAAAACGCCTTCGCGGGCAAGCCTCGCTCCTACAGGGGAGTAGACAACTCCCGCATCCGCTGTAGCACGGCATTAAGGCCATTACTGCGCGACGACGACAACTGCCGCGACAGCCCCAACTGATTAAACCAATCCGGCAAATCCACCTGCTGCAGTTCAGCTGCCGACAACCCATTGACCCGCGCCAGCAGCAGCGCCACCAACCCGCGAATCAAGCGTGCATCGCTGCTGGCGCTGAACTGCCAATGACCGTCTTGCAGCGTACCGACCAGCCAGACCTGGCTTTCACAGCCATGCACGCGGTTGGCTTCGACTTTATCCACATCGCTCAACGCAGGCAGGCGGTCGCCCCATTGCATCAGCAACCGCGCCCGCTGTTCCCAACTCGCAGTCTTCTGAAAAGTATCCAGCGCGGTGACGGCATCGGCGGGCAAGGTCATCGCAATAACTCCAGGGCCTGATCCAGCGCTTCAAAAAAGCGCTCAAGGTCTTCGGAGTCGTTGTACAACGCCAACGACACCCGAATCGCCCCGGCCAGCTCAAAGCTTTTGAGCAACGGCATGGCGCAATGATGACCGGCGCGTACGGCGATTCCCTGTTCGGTCAGCAAATGCGCCAGATCAGAGTTATGCACACCCTCGACGACAAAACTGGCCAGTGCCAGTTGCGGCTTGCCCAGCAGACGAATGCCGTTACGCGCCTCAAGGCCTTTGAGCAAATAGTCATGCAGCGCCGCTTCGTGGGCGGACACCGCGTCCTGATCGAGCCCAGCCAGATAATCCAGAGTCGCCCCCAGGCCAATCACGCTGGAAATCGGCGGCGTACCCGCCTCGAACCCCAGTGGCGCAGAACGAAAGCGCGCGTCATGGTAGTTGGCATCCAGCACCATTTCGCCGCCGAACTGCCACGGACGTAGTTGCTCAAGCGCTTCGTGACGACCGAACAGCGCCCCCAGGCCATCCGGGCCGTAGAGCTTGTGGCTGGAAAACACATAGAAGTCGCAGGCGAGCGCCTGCACGTCATGCCGACCATGCACCACGCCTTGAGCGCCGTCGACCACGGTCAGTGCGTTGTGCGCCTTGGCCATCGCCAGTAACGCGGGCAACGGCTGCCAGGCGCCGAGCACGTTGGACAGCTGACTGACCGCCAGCAAACGGGTACGCGGGCCGATCAGGCGAGCGGCGGCTTCAAGGTCAATCAAACCGTCGGCATCCAGCGGCAGGATCACCAGTTTCAAGTCGCGACGGTGAGCCAGTTGCTGCCACGGCAACAGGTTGGCGTGGTGCTCCAGAGCGCTGATAACAATTTCATCGCCCGGATTGAATGCGTGTTCCAGGCCATAGGCCAGGAGGTTCAGCGCGGACGTCGCGCCGTGAGTAAAGATGATCTGCCCGCAATTGCCGGTATTGAGCCATTGCGCAACTTTGCTGCGGCTGTCCTCGAACGCCTGGGTGGCATGGGCGCCGGGCAAGTGTTGCGCCCGATGCACGTTGGCCGCGCCGTTGGCGTAGTAATGCGCCAAGGCATCCAGCAGGGCTTGAGGTTTTTGCGTGGTGGCGGCGTTGTCCAGATAAGTCTGGTCTTGCCGTTGCAGAGCGGCGATGGCCGGAAAATCGGCGCGCCAGAGAGAGGGAATCATCATGCTATCGGGCCCTGGTGAACATGGGCGGGTGGAACGCCAGACCGTGTAGGAGCGAGGCTTGTCCGCGAAGGCGTTGTGTCAGGTACAACGCCTTCGCGGGCAAGCCTCGCTCCTACAAGATCAGGTGATCGTTTGACGCTCTGCTTAGTTGTGAGCGTGCAGCGCTTCGTTCAGTTCGATGGCCGATTTGTGGGTTTTGCACTCCACGGCACCGGTCTCCGAATTGCGGCGGAACAGCAGGTCAGGTTGACCGGCCAGTTCACGGGCCTTAACGACTTTGACCAGTTTGTTGTGCTCATCCAGCAGCGCAACCTTGGTACCGGCCGTCACATACAGGCCCGACTCAACGGTATTGCGGTCGCCCAACGGGAAGCCGATACCGGCGTTGGCGCCGATCAGGCAGCCTTCGCCGACCTTGATCACAATGTTGCCGCCACCCGACAGGGTGCCCATGGTCGAGCAGCCGCCGCCCAGGTCCGAACCCTTGCCGACGAATACGCCAGCGGAAACGCGGCCTTCGATCATGCCCGGGCCTTCGGTGCCTGCGTTGAAGTTGATGAAACCTTCGTGCATGACGGTGGTGCCTTCGCCCACGTAAGCGCCCAGACGAATACGAGCAGCGTCAGCGATACGCACGCCGGCCGGTACCACGTAGTCGGTCATTTTCGGGAATTTGTCCACCGAGAATACTTCCAGCAGCTCGCCGCGCAGACGGGCTTCCAGTTGATGTTCGGCCAGTTCGGCCAGGTCGATCGCGCCCTGGCTGGTCCAGGCCACGTTCGGCAGCAACGGGAACACGCCGGCCAGGTTCAGGTTGTGCGGCTTGACCAGACGATGGGACAGCAGGTGCAGCTTGAGGTAAGCCTCAGGCGTGGAGCTCAGCTGAGCATCCTCGGCCAAAATAGTCGCGACCAGCGGCTTGTGGCTCTCGGCCAGACGGGTCAGCAGCGCAGCCTGGGCAGCGTCGACGCCTTTCAGCGCTTCAGCCAGTTGGGACGCCTGAGCGGTGCTGAAGGCGATGGCCTGATTGCCGTCGGTGTAGCCCAGAATCGGCGCAATGGCAGCGACCAGTTCGGCCGACGGGTTGAGCAGTGGCTGCGCGTAAAACACTTCCAGCCATGCGCCTTGACGGTTTTGAGTGCCGACACCAAAGGCCAGGCTGAACAGGGTAGTGGACATGTTGATACCTCTAACAAAATGGAACGGGCTGCCTTATTTGAGTGCGGCCGCGTAGATATCTGGCTTGAAGCCAATCAGGGTTCGGTCACCGAGATCGAGCACCGGGCGCTTGATCATCGAGGGTTGCGCGAGCATCAGTTCGATGGCTTTCGGCTGGTCGAGATCGGCTTTGCGTTCGTCGTCGAGCTTGCGAAAGGTCGTGCCTGCACGGTTCAACACCACTTGCCAGCCGTGCTCGTCGCACCATTGGTTCAGGTGTTCACGGTCTATTCCGACCGTTTTGTAATCATGGAAGTCATAGCTGACAGCGTGTTCATCGAGCCAGGTGCGCGCCTTTTTCATGGTGTCGCAGGCTTTGATGCCGAAAAGGTGCAACGTTTTGCTTGAAACGGTCAAGGATTTGCCCCCTTTGCAGGTGCTGAAAATAAAAAAGGTGACGGATTATGCCATGACCGGACGGTTTCGCGTCGGCTGTGGTCGGGTTTGTCTTTTTGACTTGGGTAGCCGCTGTTCCATGCGACATGGGTGCCGCAGTCGGCCTGCATTCTAAGCGGCTAATGTGGCACTTCAATGGTCGGCTCAAGCACAAGCGCGGAGTGATTTGCTGGAACGGCGCTTGCGCTTGAAAGCGCTGCGGGCGCAGCGCATTTATGTAGGAGCGAGGCTATTACTTGCGGTGCTGTACGAAGTTGCGAATTCGCTTGGCCGCTTCTACGCACTCCGCCAGCGGTGCGACCAGCGCCAACCGCACACGCCCGGCGCCCGGGTTGACGCCATCCACGTCGCGGGACAAGTAGGAGCCCGGCACGACGGTCACGTGCTCTTGCTCGAACAGGTCGCGGCAGAACGCCGCATCATCGCCATCCACACTAGGCCACAGGTAGAAACCACCGTCCGGACGCTGCACATCCATCACCGGGCTGAGAATCTCCAGCATCGCATCGTACTTCTCACGATACAGCGCACGGTTGGCGCGCACATGCACTTCATCATTCCATGCTGCAACGCTGGCCAGTTGGGTCTGAACCGGCATCGCGCAGCCATGGTAAGTGCGATACAGCAGAAACCCTTTGAGAATATCCGCATCACCGGCCACAAACCCAGAACGCAGGCCCGGCAGGTTGGAGCGCTTGGACAGGCTGTGGAACACCACGCAACGCTTGAAGTCCTTGCGGCCCAGTTCCACGCACGCGCTGAGCAGGCCCGGCGGTGGGGTTTGTTCGTCGAAGTACAGTTCGCTGTAGCACTCGTCGGCGGCGATCACGAAGTCGTATTCGTCGGCCAGAGCGATCAGCTTCTTCAGGGTTTCGACCGGAATCAGTGCACCGGTCGGGTTGCCCGGCGAGCACAGGAACAGGATTTGGCAGCGTTTCCAGATGTCTGGTGAAACGGCGTCGAAGTCCGGGTTGAAGCCGTTTTCATCCAGGCATGGCAGGTAATGCGGCTTGGCCCCGGCCAGGAACGCGGCGCCTTCGTAGATCTGATAGAACGGGTTCGGGCTGACTACCAAGGCATCGCCGCCACGGTTGACCACGGTCTGGGTGAAGGCGAACAGCGCTTCACGGGTGCCGTTGACCGGCAACACGTTGTGCGCCGGGTCGAGCCAGCCGTTCGGGACGCTGAAGCGACGTTCGCACCAGGCGGCAATGGCTTCACGCAGGGCCGGGATGCCGAGGGTGGTCGGGTACACGGCCATCTGATCCAGATTGCTTGCCAGTGCTTCGGCGACGAAGCTCGGCGAACGGTGTTTCGGCTCGCCGATGGACAGCGCGATGGCGCGTTTGTCCGGGTTTGGCGTGACGCTGCCGAGCAGGGCGCGGAGCTTTTCGAACGGGTAGGGCTGCAACTGGTTCAGAGCGTTGTTCATGGGGGCCTCTATAAATGTGGGAGCGGGCTTGCTCGCGAAAGCGGTGTGTTAGTCACCGTCAATGTTGTTTGACAGGACGCTTTCGCGAGCAAGCCCGCTCCCACAGGGGGGAATTTGTTAATTCAGATGCTGATGCGTGACAGTTTGATATCGGGTTCCTGGCTGACGCTCAGCTGTTCGACGATTGCATCCTGCAAACGGCTGCACAGCAATGGGTCGGACAGCGGCTGATTGTTCGCGTCGGTGATGAAGAACACGTCTTCCACGCGCTCGCCCAGGGTGGCGATCTTGGCGTTCTGCAGCGACAGGTCGAACTCGAGGAAAATCGTGCCGATCCGCGCCAGCAACCCAGGGCGGTCGGGGGCACTGAGCTCCAACACGGTCACCGGACGTTGAGCGTCGTTGTGAATCGTCACCTGTGGCGCAAACGCGAAATGCTTGAGCTGGCGCGGCACCCGACGCTGGATGATGGTCGGGTAATCGTCCGGATTGCGCAGGGCTTCGGTCAGGCCTTCGCGAATCTGCTTGACCCGCGTCGGGTTATCGCCGATCGAGTCGCCATCGGTGTCGAGCACGATATAGGTGTCGAGGGTGAACTGGCTGCTGGAGGTGATGACCCGAGCGTCGTGAATGTTCAGATTGAGCTGGTCCATCGCCGCCACGGTCACGGCGAAGAAATCGTGCTGGTCCGGTGCATAAATGAAGATTTGCGTACCGCCCTCGAACTCGCGCTGGGTGGTTTCCTTGATCAGCACCAGCGGGCCACCGTCGGCCGGCTGCTGCAGGATCGCGTCAGTGTGCCAGGCCACATCGCCGGCGGTGTGACGCAGGAAATAGTCATCGCCCAATTGCGCCCAGAGCTGCTCGACATCGTCCGGATCGTTGCCGCCGCGTACCAGAATGTCGAGCGCCGCGCTCTGGGTCTGGCGGATCTGCTCTTCGCGATCCACCGGGTTTTCCAGGCCACGACGCAAGGCGCGCTTGGTCTCGGTGTAGAGCTGACGCAACAGGCTCGCGCGCCAGGAGTTCCACAGCGTCGGGTTGGTTGCGTTGATGTCCGCCACGGTCAGCACGTACAGATAATCGAGGCGGGTTTCATCGCCGACGGTCTGCGCGAAATCGTGGATCACGTGCGGGTCGGACAGGTCCTTGCGCTGGGCCGTGGTCGACATCACCAGATGGTTCTGCACCAACCACACGATCAGGCGGCTGTCCCAGATCGGTAATTGGTGGCGCTGGCAAAAAGCTTCGGCATCCACGGCGCCGATTTCCGAGTGATCGCCATGCCGGCCCTTGCCAATGTCGTGATACAGACCGGCCAGGTAAATCAGTTCGGGTTTGGGCAGTTTGGCCATGAGCTTGCTGGCCAGCGGGAATTTTTCCGACACCTGGGTGTACTGCAACTTACGCAGGTGCTTGATCAGGTTCAGGGTATGCGCGTCGACCGTATAAATGTGAAACAGGTCATGCTGCATTTGCCCGACAATGAAACCGAACTCCGGCAGATAGCGCCCAAGGATGCCGTAACGGTTCATCCGCCGCAGATTGCGGTGGATGCCGATCTTGCACTTGAACAGCTCGATGAACAGGCTGGTATTACGAATATCGTTGCGGAAGTCGTCATCGATCAGATGACGGTTCTCGCGCAGCAGACGGATGGTGTCGGCGCGTACGCCTTTGATCTCCGGTTGCTGGGCCATCAGCACAAAGATCTCGAGCATGGCGAATGGCGTACGACGGAACACGTTGTCGTTACGCGCCTCGATGTAGCCATCGTGCAGCTGGAACCGCGAGTTGATCGGCTGTGGTGGTGCTTCGTCTTCGGGGGCCAGGATCACTTCTTCGAAGTGCTGAATGATCAAGTCGCTGAGCTGGGCAATGCTCATGACCACCCGGTAGTACTGCTGCATGAAGTTTTCGATGGCTTGCTTGGCGTCGTTGCCTTCGAATCCCAACAGCCCCGCAATCGAGCGCTGGTGATCGAACAGCAAACGGTCTTCGGAACGGCCGGCGAGCATGTGCAGGGCGTAACGTACCTTCCACAGAAATTCCTGGGAGGAGGCCAGCAGGGCGTTTTCGCTCTCCACCAGGAAACCTTCGCCCGCGAGGGCCCGCAGGTTCAGGGTGCCGTACTGACGACGGGCGACCCAGAGAATTGTCTGAATATCCCGCAGTCCGCCGGGCGAGCCTTTGACGTTGGGTTCCAGGTTGTACTCGGTGTCGTTGTACTTGTGATGACGGGCTTTCTGCTCGGCGCGCTTGGCCAGGAAGAACTCCTTGCTGGGCCACATGTGCTCGGTGCTGGTTACCTCCAGCATGCGCTGACGCAAGCGTTCAGGGCCGCAGATGGTGCGGCTTTCCATCAAGTTGGTAACTACCGTGAGGTCAGCGCGGGCTTCCTCGACACATTCATCTACCGACCGAACGCTCTGGCCGACTTCCAGGCCGATGTCCCACAGCAATGTCAGAAAACGTTCGATGGAATCCCGAAAAATTTCATGATCGGCGCTGTCCAGCAAAATCAGCAGATCGATGTCGGAATAGGGGTGTAACTCACCGCGACCGTAGCCGCCGACCGCCACGAGGGCAATATCGGCGTCTTCGCTCCAGTTAAACTGTTCCCAGGCCTGTTGCAGGATATTGTCGATAAACCAGGCGCGATCCTCGATCAGCCGGCGAATGTCCCGGCCACTGCGAAACCGCTCGTCGAGCACTTCGCGGGCCTGACGGATCGCCTTCTTGAAAGCAGCAATAGGGCTTGCCTTCAGGGCCAGTTCAGCCTGGAACTGGCCGCGGTCGAAGAGTTCGGGATCCACCTGCGGCATCGATTGGCTTTCCTTTCTATAAGGCTGGGAACGGAGCGGGCGGGATCAGGCCGAAACGCGCGCGATGGTATCGTCGCTGCGCAGGGTGAAGATCTCGTAACCGGTTTCGGTCACCAGCAGCGTGTGTTCCCACTGTGCCGACAGCTTGCGGTCCTTGGTGATCGCGGTCCAGCCGTCGCCCAACACCTTGGTGTCGGCCTTGCCCTGGTTGATCATCGGCTCGATGGTGAAGGTCATGCCGGCTTTCAGTTCCATGCCGGTGCCGGCGCGGCCGTAGTGCAGGATCTGCGGCTCTTCGTGGAACACCTTGCCGATGCCGTGACCGCAGAACTCGCGAACCACCGAGAAACCGTTCTTTTCGGCGTGCTTCTGGATCACTTCCCCGATATCGCCCAGGCGGCAGCCGGGTTTGACCAGTTCGATGGCCTTGTACATGCATTCCTGAGTCACCTGGGACAAGCGCTCGGCCCAGACCGGCACGCTGCCGACGTGAAACATGCGGCTGGTGTCGCCGTGGTAACCGTCCTTGATCACGGTGACGTCGATATTCACGGTGTCGCCATCTTTCAGCGGCTTCTCGTTCGGGATGCCGTGGCAGACCACGTGGTTGATCGAGGTGCAGATCGACTTCGGAAAACCCTTGTAGTTGAGCGGGGCAGGGATGGCTTTCTGCTCATTGACGATATAGTCGTGGCAGATGCGGTCCAGTTCTTCGGTGGTGACACCCGGCTTGACATAATCGGCAATCATTTCCAGCACATCGGCGGCCAATTTGCCGGCGATCCGCATTTTTGCGATGTCCTCTGGGGTTTTGAGGGTGACGGTCATACAGGCTCTCTCTGCGCTCAATGGCGCCTTCTAAAACGAAATGGGCATTGCGCGAATAATTGTCGCGGCCCTGAAAAACACGATTCTATCAGACGATCAGCGCAAATCTGAGCCTCTGTGCATCGCTTCTCTCTATAGGATGGCGCATTCTGGGGGGATTCCAAGGTAGGGGCTAAAAGCATTCCCCAGGTTTTCAGAATCCGGGTTCCGTTTTTTTCTGCCTTGTGATATAAAATGCGCCGCTTTCCGGGGATACCCTGGAAAGCTTAAATCCACACACGTGTCGACACGATGACCTGGGTGCCTTCAGCTGATGCTGCTGGTTGGTCATTGGGATACGTGGAGGCCAAACCCGACTTATTAAGGAACTATCATGTCCCAAGTCAACATGCGCGATATGCTGAAGGCCGGTGTGCACTTCGGTCACCAGACCCGTTACTGGAACCCGAAAATGGGTAAGTACATTTTCGGCGCGCGTAACAAGATTCACATTATCAACCTTGAAAAAACCCTGCCAATGTTCAACGAAGCTCTGACTTTCGTAGAGCGTCTGGCCCAGGGCAAAAACAAGATCCTGTTCGTCGGCACCAAGCGTTCCGCTGGCAAGATCGTTGCTGAAGAAGCAGCACGTTGCGGTTCGCCGTACGTCGATCACCGCTGGTTGGGCGGCATGCTGACCAACTTCAAAACCATCCGTGCTTCCATCAAGCGTCTGCGTGACCTTGAAGTACAAGCCGAAGACGGTACTTTCGCCAAGCTGACCAAGAAAGAAGCGCTGATGCGCACTCGCGATCTTGAGAAGCTCGATCGTTCCCTGGGTGGTATCAAGGACATGGGCGGTCTGCCAGACGCTCTGTTCGTTATCGACGTTGATCACGAGCGCATTGCGATCACCGAAGCCAACAAGCTGGGCATCCCGGTTATCGGCGTAGTCGATACCAACAGCAGCCCGGAAGGCGTTGACTACATCATCCCAGGCAACGATGACGCAATCCGCGCTATCCAGTTGTACATGGGTTCGATGGCTGACGCTGTAATCCGCGGTCGCAACCACGTTGCTGGCGGCACCGAGCAGTTCGTTGAAGAAGCTCCGGCAGCTGCAGCTGAGTAACTGACGCCCTGGCGTTGACTCAGTAAGCAAAAAGGGGGCTTGGCCCCCTTTTTGCCACCTCGAAAACCATTTGTGAGCAGCGCAGCTACAGCATCTGTAACGTGCAGCGGCTAACAAGGGTGGTTCGGGAAGAATTGAACGCCCGTTCGATCGGGTGGAATGGTTGAAAACCTATCCAAGAGGAATTTGAAAATGGCAGAGATTACTGCAGCGTTGGTCAAAGAACTGCGCGAGCGTACTGGCGAAGGCATGATGGATTGCAAAAAGGCCTTGACCAAGGCCGGCGGCGACATCGAAAAAGCCATTGATGACATGCGTGCTTCGGGCGCCATCAAGGCTGCCAAGAAAGCAGGCAACGTGGCTGCTGAAGGCGCGATCGCTCTTAAAGAAGACGGTAAATCCGCCGTTCTGCTGGAAGTGAACTCGCAGACCGACTTCCTGGCCCTGCAAGACGACTTCAAGGCATTTGTTGCTTCCAGCGTAGAAAAAGCGTTCGCTGACAAGTTGACTGATGTCGCTCCGCTGATCGAAGCTCAAGAAGCTGATCGCCTGGTTCTGGTCGGCAAGGTTGGCGAAAACGTCAACATCCGTCGCCTGGCTCGCGTTGAAGGTGATGTTGTTGGTGGTTACCTGCACGGCAACAAGATCGGTGTCGCGGTTGTTCTCAAGGGCGGCAACGTTGAGCTGGCCAAGGACATCGCTATGCACGTAGCGGCCACCAACCCTGAATTCCTGCTGCCATCGGAAGTTTCCGCTGAAGCGGTCGAGCGCGAGAAAGGCGTGTTCCTGACCCTCAACGCTGACAAGATCGCTGGCAAGCCAGAAAACATCGTTGAAAACATGGTCAAAGGCCGTATCAGCAAGTTCCTGGCTGAAGCGAGCCTGGTTGAGCAGGCGTTCGTCAAGAACCCTGAAATCAAGGTTGGCGAACTGGCCAAGAAAGCCGGTGCAGAAATCGTTTCTTTCACCTACTTCAAAGTAGGCGAAGGCATCGAGAAGCCGGTCGACAACTTCGCTGAAGAAGTTGCTGCCCAGCTGGCTGCCGCCAAGCAATAAGACGGTTTTTTAACTGTCGCCCTGAAGAGGCTGCCCGCTCACGCGCGCAGCCTCTTTTCAGATGGGGTTGCCAATTTTAATTGGTTTCCTTTTGGAACTGGCTTACAAAGCCATGTTCCGATGGCGCTGAAGCAGTGCCAAGCTAGAGTGAACGCCAGCTGTAAACAGCTCGCAAAGAATTTTTAAAATACGCCGCAGGAGAGATTCGCAATGGCTCAGCAGGGCAGTGGTTATCAGGCTCGCTATAAACGCATTCTACTCAAGCTTAGCGGCGAGGCCCTGATGGGCTCGGAAGAGTTCGGGATCGACCCCAAAGTTCTGGATCGCATGGCGCTGGAAGTTGGCCAACTGGTCGGCATCGGTGTTCAGGTCGGTCTGGTGATCGGTGGCGGCAACCTGTTCCGCGGCGCAGCGCTCAGCGCGGCGGGCATGGATCGGGTTACTGGCGACCACATGGGCATGCTGGCCACTGTGATGAACGCCCTGGCGATGCGTGATGCGCTGGAACGTGCCAATATCTCGGCCATCGTGATGTCGGCCATTTCCATGGTTGGCGTGACCGATCACTACGATCGCCGCAAAGCCATGCGCCACCTGAACGCCAAGGAAGTCGTGATTTTTGCGGCCGGTACTGGTAATCCGTTCTTCACCACGGATTCGGCAGCCTGCTTGCGTGCAATCGAAATCGACGCTGACGTCGTGCTCAAGGCAACCAAGGTCGATGGCGTTTACACGGCTGATCCATTCAAAGACCCGCATGCCGAGAAGTTCGATCATCTGACTTATGATGAAGTACTGGATCGCAAGCTGGGCGTGATGGATCTGACGGCCATTTGCCTGTGCCGCGACCACAAGATGCCGTTGCGCGTATTTAACATGAACAAGCCCGGCGCCCTGCTGAACATCGTACATGGCGGCGCTGAAGGGACCCTGATCGAGGAAGGCCAACAATGATCAACGAAATCAAGAAAGACGCTCAAGAGCGCATGAAAAAATCCGTCGAGTCGCTGGCGCACAACTTTGGCCGTATTCGTACCGGCCAGGCGCACCCAAGCATTCTGGAAGGCGTGATGGTTCCGTACTACGGCTCCGACACTCCGATCAAGCAGGTAGCGAACATCACCGTCAAAGACGCCCGTACCCTGCAAGTGGTTGCCTTCGAGCGCAACATGCTCGGTGCCGTCGACAAAGCCATCGGTAGTGCGGGTCTGAACCTCAACCCGACCAACCTCGGTGAGTTGCTGCTGATCTCCATGCCGGCCCTGACCGAAGAAACCCGCAAGGGCTTCACCAAGCAGGCTCGCGATGTCGCTGAAGATGCCCGTGTTGCGGTGCGCAACATCCGTCGTGACGCGAACAGCCAACTCAAGGATCTGGTCAAGGAAAAGGAAATCAGCGAAGACGAAGAGCGTCGCGCTACCGGCGAAATTGATGATCTGACCAAAAAGTACGTGGCTGAAATCGACGCGAATTTGGCGCAGAAAGAAAAAGACCTGATGGCCGTATAAGGGTCACGTTTTAATGGATAAGACAAAGCAGACTGCGCCGTCCGCGGTGCCGCGCCATGTCGCGATCATCATGGATGGTAATAATCGCTGGGCGAAAAAACGCTTTATGCCGGGTGTCGCCGGGCATAAAGCGGGTGTGGATGCGGTGCGTGCGGTGATCGAGGTGTGTGCCGAGGCCAAGGTCGAAGTACTGACCTTGTTCGCCTTCTCCAGCGAGAACTGGCAGCGCCCGGCCGATGAAGTCAGTGCCTTGATGGATTTGTTCTTCAAGGCGTTGCGTCGCGAGGCCAAGCGCCTCAACGATAACAACATCAGTTTGCGCATCATTGGTGATCGCTCGCGTTTTCACCCGGAGCTTCAGGCCGCCATGCGCGAAGCTGAGGCGATGACCGCCGGTGCCAACCGCTTTGTCCTGCAGATCGCCGCCAACTACGGCGGTCAGTGGGATATCGCGCAAGCCGCGCAGCGTCTGGCCCGCGAAGTTCAGGCCGGGCATCTGCGTCCCGAGGACATTACCCCTGAGTTGTTGCAAACCTGTCTGGCGACGGGTGATCTGCCGTTGCCGGACTTGTGCATCCGTACCGGTGGCGAGCATCGCATCAGCAATTTCCTGCTGTGGCAGCTGGCTTACGCCGAGCTGTATTTCTCCGACCTGTTCTGGCCGGACTTCAAACACGACGCCATGCGCAACGCGCTGGCCGATTTCGCTTCTCGCCAGCGTCGCTTCGGTAAAACGAGTGAGCAGGTCGAGGCTGGAGCCCGGGTTTAATGCTTAAACAACGAATCATCACGGCACTGATTCTGCTGCCGATTGCCCTGGGCGGGTTTTTCCTGCTCGAAGGGTCCGGTTTTGCGCTGTTCATCGGGCTGGTGGTGACGCTTGGGGCGTGGGAGTGGGCGCGGTTGGCAGGTTTCGCTGCTCAGTCGATTCGCCTTGCCTATGCAGCTGTGGTCGCGTTGATGCTGTTTTTCATGCACATCCTGCCGGGGCTCGCGCCGTGGGTGTTAGGCGCTGCAGTGCTCTGGTGGGGCGTGGCCACGTACCTGGTATTGACCTATCCACAGTCCAGTCAACATTGGGCCAGTGCTGCCTGCAAACTGGTGATCGGTTTGTTGATTCTGTTGCCGGCCTGGCAGGGGTTGGTCCTGATCAAGCAGGAGCCTTTGGGTAACTGGCTGATCATGGCGGTGATGGTGCTGGTCTGGGGGGCCGATATCGGTGCGTACTTCTCCGGTCGGGCCTTCGGCAAACGCAAGTTGGCGCCTCAAGTCAGCCCTGGCAAGAGCTGGGAAGGCGTGTACGGCGGCTTGCTGGTGAGTCTGGTGATTACCGCAATCGTCGGTTTTGTGCGGGACTGGAGTTTCGCTCAGCTGCTGATCGGGCTGTTCGGTGCCGCAGTCGTCGTGTTCATTTCAGTGGTGGGCGACCTCACAGAAAGCATGTTCAAGCGCCAGTCGGGGATCAAGGACAGCAGTAATCTGCTGCCCGGTCACGGCGGGGTGCTGGACCGCATCGACAGCCTGACGGCGGCGATTCCGGTATTCGCTGTGCTGCTGTGGATGGCAGCATGAGCCGCCCACAACAGATTACCGTGCTGGGGGCGACCGGTTCGATTGGGCTGAGTACCCTCGACGTCATTGCCCGTCATCCCGAGCGTTATCAGGTTTTCGCCTTGAGCGGTTTCACTCGGTTGAGTGAGTTGCTGGCGCTGTGTGTGCGTCATGTGCCGCGCTTCGCCGTCGTGCCGGAATCTGGCGCAGCCCGAATCTTGCAGGACGATTTGCGCGCGGCCGGTCTGTCGACCCGCGTTCTGGTGGGGGAGGAGGGCTTGTGTCAGGTCGCCTCCGATCCGGAAGTCGATGCGGTGATGGCGGCCATTGTCGGTGCGGCGGGCTTGCGTCCTACCCTGGCGGCGGTGGAGGCCGGCAAGAAGATTCTTCTGGCCAATAAAGAAGCGCTGGTGATGTCCGGTGCGCTGTTCATGCAGGCCGTGCGCAAAAGTGGTTCAGTGCTGCTGCCGATCGACAGCGAACACAACGCGATTTTCCAGTGCATGCCACAGGATTTCGCTCGAGGGCTTGGCGCGGTCGGTGTGCGTCGGATTTTACTGACAGCCTCTGGCGGCCCGTTCCGGCAGACGCCTATGGCCGAACTGGCGCATGTTTCCCCCGAGCAAGCGTGTGCACACCCCAATTGGTCCATGGGGCGCAAGATTTCGGTGGATTCGGCCAGCATGATGAACAAAGGGCTCGAGTTGATCGAGGCCTGCTGGCTGTTCGACGCCACGCCGTCCCAGGTCGAAGTGGTGATTCACCCGCAGAGCGTGATTCATTCGCTGGTCGACTACATCGATGGTTCGGTATTGGCGCAGTTGGGCAATCCGGATATGCGCACGCCGATCGCCAATGCCCTGGCCTGGCCGGAGCGAATCGACTCGGGGGTTGCGCCGCTGGACCTGTTTGCCATCGCTCGCCTGGATTTCCAGGCACCCGATGAAGAGCGTTTCCCGTGCCTGCGCCTTGCGCGTCAAGCCGCCGAGGCTGGCAACAGCGCGCCGGCCATGCTCAATGCCGCGAATGAGGTGGCAGTGGCGGCCTTTCTCGACGGACGGGTTCGCTACCTGGAAATCGCGAGTATTATCGAGGAAGTGTTGAGCCTCGAGCCTGTGGTTGCGGTAGATGATCTCGAGGTAGTGTTTACGGCTGATGCGAAAGCACGGGTACTGGCCGGGCAATGGTTGAGCCGTCACGGGCGATAAGTGCTGCAATACGTTGCCCCATGCAGCACTGATAGTTGCGGAGAAAATACATGAGCGCGCTCTATATGATTGTCGGCACCCTGGTAGCGCTGGGTGTGCTGGTTACCTTCCACGAATTCGGCCATTTCTGGGTCGCGCGTCGCTGTGGGGTCAAAGTGCTGCGTTTCTCCGTGGGCTTCGGCATGCCGCTGCTGCGCTGGCACGACAGCAAAGGCACTGAGTTCGTGATCGCCGCCATCCCGTTGGGTGGCTACGTGAAGATGCTCGACGAGCGCGAAGGCGAGGTCCCGGCCGATCAGGTCGATCAATCCTTCAATCGCAAATCTGTCCGTCAGCGTATCGCCATTGTCGCGGCCGGCCCGATCGCCAACTTTCTATTGGCAATGGTGTTTTTCTGGGCATTGGCAATGCTGGGCAGCGAGCAGGTGCGGCCGGTTATCGGTGCGGTCGAGTCCGGCAGTATTGCCTCCAAGGCAGGTTTGAGCCCGGGCCAGGAAATCATGGCTATCGATGGCGAGCCAACTTCTGGCTGGGCCGCGGTGAACCTGCAACTGATCCGTCGTCTGGGCGAGAGCGGTGCCATTCAATTGCTGGTCCGCGAGCAGGGCTCCACGGTGGACTCCCCGCGCGAGCTGGTACTGGACAAGTGGCTCAAGGGTGCTGAGGAGCCGGATCCGATTCGCTCGCTGGGTATTCGTCCCTGGCGTCCGGCGTTGCCTCCAGTCCTGGCCGAATTTGATCCGAAAGGGCCGGCGAAGGCTGCGGGCCTGAAGCCAGGTGACCGCTTGTTGGCCCTTGATGGCAAGGCGGTGGACGACTGGCAGCAGGTAGTGGACATCGTCCGTATGCATCCGGATACCAAAATCATGCTGCGCGTCGAGCGCGAGGGCGCTCAAATCGACGTCCCTGTGATGCTGGCCGCTCGCGGTGAGAGCAAGGCACCCAGTGGTTATCTGGGGGCCGGGGTGAAAGCGGTCGATTGGCCACCAGAGATGATTCGTGAAGTCAGTTACGGTCCGGTGGCTGCGATTGGCGAGGGTGCCCGACGCACTTGGACCATGAGCGTACTGACCCTCGATTCGCTCAAGAAAATGTTGTTCGGTGAGCTCTCGGTAAAAAACTTGAGTGGACCGATAACCATTGCTAAAGTGGCGGGCGCTTCTGCCCAGTCGGGCGTCGCTGATTTCCTGAATTTCCTTGCTTATCTGAGTATTAGCTTGGGGGTTCTGAATTTGTTGCCCATTCCTGTACTGGATGGGGGGCATTTGTTGTTTTATCTGATCGAGTGGGCGCGTGGTCGTCCCTTGTCGGATCGGGTGCAAGGTTGGGGGATACAGATCGGTATCAGTTTGGTGGTCGGGGTGATGTTACTTGCTCTGGTCAATGATCTGGGTCGACTGTAACGCTTCGCTGAATTGCGAATCTGCCGCATTTTGCGGCAGTTTTTATTGCCAGTTGGAATAAGAAAGGACTTCATGAAACGTCTGCTGCTAACTGCGGTTCTCACCGTATTGATGATCGCCGAAGTTCACGCCGAGTCCTTCACTATCTCTGATATTCGCGTCAATGGCCTCCAGCGGGTCTCCGCGGGTAGCGTCTTTGGTGCCTTGCCGTTGAACGTCGGCGAACAGGCGGATGATCGTCGCCTGGTGGAATCCACTCGTGCGTTGTTCAAAACCGGGTTCTTTCAAGATATCCAGCTGGGTCGCGATGGCAACGTCCTCGTTATCACTGTAGTCGAGCGTCCGTCGGTCGCCAGTATCGAGATCGAAGGCAACAAGGCGATCTCCACTGAAGACCTGATGAAGGGCCTCAAGCAATCCGGTCTGGCCGAAGGCGAGATCTTCCAGCGCGCCACCCTTGAAGGTGTGCGTAACGAGCTGCAGCGTCAATACGTCGCTCAGGGTCGTTACTCGGCCACCGTCGATACCGAAGTGGTGCCGCAGCCGCGCAACCGCGTGGGCCTGAAGGTCAACATCAACGAAGGCACCGTTGCCGCTATCCAGCACATCAATGTGGTGGGTAACACGGTTTTCCCTGATGAAGACCTGATCGACCTGTTCGAACTCAAAACCAGCAACTGGCTGTCCTTCTTCAAGAACGATGACAAGTACGCTCGTGAAAAACTCTCCGGTGACCTGGAGCGTCTGCGTTCCTACTACCTGGATCGCGGCTATATCAATATGGATATCGCTTCGACCCAGGTGTCCATCACCCCGGACAAGAAACACGTCTACATCACGGTCAACGTCAACGAAGGCGAGAAGTACACCGTTCGTGACGTCAAGCTCAGCGGTGACCTGAAAGTGCCTGAAGACCAGGTCAAGTCCCTGCTGCTGGTTCAGAAAGGCCAGGTGTTCTCGCGCAAGCTGATGACCACCACGTCCGAACTGATTACCCGTCGCCTGGGTAACGAAGGTTATACCTTCGCCAACGTCAACGGCGTGCCTCAGCCTCACGATGAAGACAACACGGTCGATATCACCTTCGCTGTGGATCCGGGCAAACGTGCTTACGTGAACCGCATCAACTTCCGTGGCAACACCAAGTCCGAAGACGAAGTGCTCCGCCGTGAAATGCGTCAGATGGAAGGCGGTTGGGCTTCGACCTACCTGATCGATCAATCCAAGACCCGTCTGGAACGTCTGGGCTTCTTCAAGGAAGTCAACGTTGAAACACCGGCTGTGCCGGGTGTCGACGACCAAGTAGACGTGAACTATAGCGTTGAAGAGCAGGCGTCCGGTTCGATTACCGCCAGCGTCGGTTTCGCCCAGAGTGCCGGTCTGATCCTCGGTGGTTCGATCACTCAGAACAACTTCCTGGGTACCGGTAACAAGGTCAGCATCGGTTTGACCCGTAGTGAATACCAAAGCCGCTATAACTTCGGTTATGTCGATCCCTACTGGACTGCTGACGGTGTGAGCCTAGGTTACAACGCTTTCTACCGTACCACCGACTATGATGAGCTCGATGCCGACCTCACCAGCTATGCGGTAGATAGCCTGGGTGCGGGCGTGAACGTTGGTTATCCGATCAGTGAGACTTCGCGTCTGACCTTCGGTTTTTCGGCACAACAGGACGATATCAAGACCGGCCAGTACACCGTTGACGAGATTTTCGACTTCGTTAACCGTGAAGGCGATAGCTATCTGAACTTCAAGGCTTCGGCCGGTTGGTCCGAGTCCACCCTGAACAAGGGCGTACTGGCGACCCGTGGTCATTCCCAGAGCCTGACGCTTGAAACAACGACGCCTGGCAGTGACCTGTCGTTCTTCAAGCTCGATTACCGTGGTCAGTTGTTCCAGCCGTTGACCGAAAACTACACCATGCGCCTGCACACCGAACTGGGCTATGGCGATGGTTACGGTTCGACCGATGGCTTGCCGTTCTATGAAAACTATTACGCCGGTGGTTTCAACTCGGTGCGTGGCTTCAAGGACAGCACTCTGGGTCCTCGCAGTACACCAAGTACCGGTAAAAACCCGGGTACGTCAGTCGACCCGGACCAGGATCCACTGCCGTTCGGTGGTAACGTGCTGATCCAGGGGGGTGTTGAGGTTCTGTTCCCTCTGCCGTTCGTCAAAGATCAGCGTTCCCTGCGAACCTCGGTATTCTGGGACGTGGGTAACGTTTTCGACTCGCAATGCAAGTCGAGCACGAACGCCGACGGTTCGAAGGCCAATACGCAGTGCAACGACATCAGCCTGAGCAACATGGCCAGTTCCGTCGGTATCGGCGTGACGTGGGTTACCGCACTGGGGCCTCTGAGCTTCGCGTTGGCCATGCCGATCAAGAAACCGGATGAAGCTGAGACTCAAGTGTTCCAATTCTCCCTCGGCCAGACGTTCTAAGCGTCTGACCCAAGATAACGACAATGGATTTTGTAGGAGTGCATCGTGCGTAAGTTGACTCAATTGGTTCTCCTGGCGACCGTACTGGTAGCAGGTCCGGCTTTTGCCGACATGAAAATCGCCGTTCTGAACTATCAGATGGCACTGCTGGAATCCGACGCGGCGAAAAAATACGCCGTGGATGCCGAAAAGAAGTTCGGCCCGCAACTGACCAAACTCAAAAGTCTGGAAAGCAGCGCCAAGGGTATCCAGGACCGTCTGATGGCCGGTGGCGACAAGATGCAGCAAGGCGAGCGTGAACGTCTGGAACTCGAGTTCAAGCAAAAGGCCCGTGATTTCCAGTTCCAGTCCAAGGAATTGAACGAAGCCAAGGCCGTTGCCGACCGTGAAATGCTGAAACAGCTCAAGCCGAAACTGGACAGCGCTGTGGAAGAAGTCATCAAGAAAGGTGCTTTTGACCTGGTCTTCGAGCGTGGCGCAGTGATTGATGTCAAGCCTCAGTACGACATCACTCGCCAGGTTATCGAGCGCATGAATCAGCTGAAGTAACCCATGACAGCGACTATAAAGCTCGGCCAGTTGGCCGAGTTCCTCGGCGCCACTTTACGTGGCGACCCGAAGAAAGAAATTACTGGGCTAGCCACTTTGCAAGAGGCTGGCCCAGCTCAGTTGAGCTTTCTGGCAAATCCTCAATACCGTAAATACCTGGCTGACAGTCGGGCCGCAGCGGTATTGCTGAAGGCCGCAGATGCTGAAGGGTTTGTCGGTGATGCGCTGGTGGTGCCTGATCCGTATCTGGCCTACGCGCGCGTTTCCCACCTGTTCGATCCCAAGCCCAAGGCGCCTGCCGGTATTCACCCGACAGCGGTGGTGGCGGCGGATGCAGTGGTCGACTCGACGGCGAGCATCGGTGCTTTTGCGGTGATCGAAAGTGCAGCGCGTATTGGCGCAGGTGTGACCGTTGGGGCTCAGTGCTTCATCGGTGCGCGCAGCGAAATCGGCGAGGGCGGTTGGTTGGCCCCGCGCGTCACGCTGTATCACGACGTGCGCATCGGCAAACGGGTAGTGATTCAATCCGGTGCCGTGCTCGGCGGTGAAGGCTTCGGTTTTGCCAACGAGAAAGGTGTCTGGCAGAAAATCGCCCAGATCGGCGGCGTCTCGATCGGCGATGACGTGGAAATAGGCGTAAATACGGCTATCGATCGCGGTGCGCTGGCCGATACCGTCATTGGTAATGGTGTGAAGCTCGACAACCAGATTCAGATCGCTCACAACGTCCAGGTCGGTGACCACACCGCCATGGCCGCCTGTGTGGGGATTTCCGGCAGCACCAAAATCGGCAAGCATTGCATGCTTGCCGGTGGCGTAGGGCTGGTGGGGCATATCGAGATTTGCGACAACGTTTTCCTGACCGGGATGACCATGGTGACCCACTCGATTACCGAGCCGGGTTCCTATTCTTCCGGTACGGCGATGCAACCGGCAGCCGAATGGCGCAAAAGCGCGGCACGTATCCGTCAGCTCGATGACATCGCGCGACGTCTGCGACAACTGGAAAAGCGTGTAGGGGACGTGACCCCTGGCGGTAATGCTTCATCAGATGGCTGATACCATTTCCATATCAAGTGTGCACAGCCGTTAGACTGCCTCCTTGATTTGCTAGAGGAGTGCGCGTCAGTAGCGCGCTCCCAATCTTTACATAGGCTTCCCCCCGAAATGATGGACATCAACGAGATTCGCGAATACCTGCCTCACCGTTACCCGTTCCTGCTGGTGGACCGGGTCGTGGATCTGGATGTGGAAGGCAAGCGCATTCGCGCCTACAAGAATGTCAGCATCAACGAACCGTTCTTCAATGGTCACTTCCCTGCGCATCCAATCATGCCGGGCGTACTGATCATTGAAGCGATGGCTCAGGCTGCCGGGATCCTTGGTTTCAAAATGCTCGACGTAAAGCCTGCCGACGGCACGCTTTACTATTTCGTAGGCTCCGACAAACTGCGCTTCCGTCAGCCTGTGCTGCCAGGTGATCAGTTGATCCTGGAAGCCAAGTTCCTGAGCTGCAAGCGTCAGATCTGGAAGTTCGAGTGCCAGGCTTCGGTCGATGGCAAGCCAGTCTGCTCCGCTGAAATCATCTGCGCGGAACGCAAACTATGAGTTTGATTGACCCTCGCGCAATCATCGATCCGACGGCCATTCTGGCCGACGACGTCGAAGTCGGCCCTTGGTCGATCATCGGCGCAGGTGTGGAAATCGGCGAGGGGACAGTGATCGGGCCGCATGTGATTCTCAAGGGCCCGACCCGAATCGGTAAGCACAACCGCATCTACCAGTTTTCTTCGGTAGGCGAGGACACGCCCGATCTGAAATACAAGGGCGAAGAAACCCGTCTGGTCATCGGTGACCATAACGTCATTCGCGAAGGCGTGACGATTCACCGTGGGACCATTCAGGATCGTTCGGAAACGACCCTGGGCGATCACAACCTGATCATGGCCTATGCCCACATCGGTCACGACAGCGTTATCGGCAACCACTGCATCCTGGTCAACAACACCGCGTTGGCGGGCCATGTGCACGTCGAGGACTGGGCGATCCTGTCCGGTTTTACCCTGGTTCACCAGTATTGCCACATTGGCGCTCACAGCTTTTCCGGCATGGGCACTGCCATTGGCAAGGACGTTCCAGCCTACGTCACGGTATTCGGCAACCCGGCCGAAGCCCGCAGCATGAATTTCGAAGGGCTGCGCCGTCGCGGTTTCAGCGAAGATGCGATCCACGCGCTGCGTCGTGCCTACAAGGTGGTTTATCGCCAGGGCCTGACCGTCGAGCAGGCGCTCGCCGAGCTGGCCGAACCCTCGCTTCAGTTCCCGGAAGTCGCGGTGTTCCGTGATTCCATCCAGTCTTCGACTCGCGGCATCACCCGTTAACCATGGCCAATTTGCGTATTGCGCTGGTGGCGGGGGAGGCTTCCGGTGACATTCTGGGTGCGGGCCTCATGCGCGCGCTCAAGGCTCGGCATACCGCAGTCGAGTTCATCGGTGTCGGCGGTCCGCTGATGCAGGCCGAAGGCCTGACGTCGTATTTCCCGATGGAACGCCTGTCTGTCATGGGCTTGGTGGAAGTGCTGGGCCGTTTGCGCGAGCTGTTGGCGCGTCGCAAGAAACTGGTCGCGGACCTGATCGCCGAGAAGCCGGACGTGTTCATCGGTATCGATGCTCCGGACTTCAACCTCAATATCGAACTCAAGCTGCGTCAGGCCGGGATCAAGACCGTGCATTACGTCAGCCCGTCGGTCTGGGCCTGGCGGCAGAAGCGGGTGCTGAAGATTCGCGAAGGTTGCGACCTGATGCTGACGCTCTTCCCGTTCGAAGCAAAATTTTATGAAGAGAAGGGTGTGCCGGTGCGGTTTGTCGGGCATTCCCTGGCCGATGCGATTCCGCTTGAGGCTGATCGCGCCGCAGCGCGGGCCGAGCTTGGCTTGCCGGACGGGCCGCTGGTCGCCCTGATGCCGGGCAGCCGTGGCGGTGAGGTTGGGCGCCTTGGTGCGCTGTTCCTCGACACCGCCCAGCGCTTGCGGGCCATGCGCCCGGGCGTACGGTTCGTCATGCCATGCGCGAGCCCGCAGCGCCGGGCCCAGCTTGAAGAGCTGCTGGCCGGTCGCGATCTGCCGCTGACCTTGCTCGACGGCAAATCCCATCTGGCCCTGGCTGCTTGCGACGCCGTGTTGATCGCTTCGGGCACCGCTACGCTGGAAGCACTGCTGTACAAGCGGCCGATGGTGGTCGCTTATCGCTTGGCACCGCTGACGTTCTGGATTCTCAAACGGATGGTGAAGAGTCCCTACGTCTCCTTGCCGAATTTGCTGGCCCAGCGCCTGCTGGTGCCGGAGTTGTTGCAGGACGATGCGACGGTCGAAGCCTTGGCCCAGACCCTGTCGCCACTGATCGAAGGTGGCCAGGAACAGACCCGAGGCTTTGACGAAATCCACCGAACCCTGCGCTTGGACGCCTCCAATCAGGCAGCGGATGCGGTACTGAACCTGATTGGCAGAGCATAATGAGCAAAGCAAGTAAGCAGCTGGGCCTGGATTTTATGCTGGTCGATGAACTTGAAGATCTGGTGGCGGGTGTCGATGAAGTCGGTCGCGGCCCACTGTGTGGTGCGGTGGTGACGGCGGCAGTGATCCTCGATCCGAGCCGCCCCATCCTGGGTCTCAACGACTCGAAGAAGCTCACCGAAGCTCGCCGTGAAGCGCTTTACGACGAAATCTGTGAAAAAGCCCTGAGCTGGTATGTCGCTCGGGCTGAAGTAGAAGAAATCGACGACCTGAACATTCTTCACGCCACCATGCTGGCCATGCAGCGTGCTGTCGAAGGGCTGCACATTCAGCCGAAACTGGCGATGATCGACGGCAACCGTTGCCCGAAACTCTCGATGCGTGCGGAAGCGGTGATCCAGGGCGATGGCAAGGTGCCCGCCATTGCCGCGGCGTCGATTCTGGCCAAGGTCAGCCGTGATCGCGAAATGGCCGCGTTCGAACTGATTTACCCAGGTTACGGAATCGGCAGCCACAAAGGCTACGCGACGCCCGTTCATCTGGAAGCGCTGGTGCGCCTCGGTCCTACACCGATCCACCGTCGTTCGTTCGCTCCAGTGCGGGAAGCTTACGATGCGCTGGAAAACCTGATCGGTAGTTAGTCGCAGGCTGATGTTTTACTCAAGGCCCGGTACAATCCGGGCCTTGTTGTCTTTACGTTTCTAGTTTCCAGACAGGATCACTATGCCGGCTTCATTCGTTCATCTACGCCTGCACACTGAATATTCCCTGGTCGACGGTCTGGTGCGGATCAAACCGCTGGTCAAGACCCTGGTCGGCATGAACATGCCTGCCGTGGCGGTCACTGACCAGAACAATATGTGTTCCCTGGTCAAATTCTATAAAGCTGCCATGGGTGCGGGGATCAAGCCGATCTGCGGCGCCGACCTGTGGCTGTCGAACAAGGACCCGGACAACCCTTTGAGCCGGATCAGTCTGCTGGCGATGAACGCCGTGGGCTATCGCAATCTCACCGAACTGATCTCCCGCGGCTTCATCGACGGCCAGCGTAATGGCTCGGTCATCATCGAGCGCGAGTGGGTGGCCCAAGCCAGCGAAGGCTTGATCATGCTGTCGGCGGCGAAAGAGGGCGAGATCGGTCTGGCCATGCTCAGCGGCAACCCGGACGAAGCCGAAACCCTGGCGCGCGAATGGATGGCGGTGTTCCCGGATCGCTTCTATCTGGAAGTCCAGCGCACCAGCCGCCCCAATGACGAAGAGCAACTGCACGGCGCGGTGGCCCTGGCGGCGAAGATCGGCGCGCCGCTGGTGGCGACCAATGACGTGCGCTTCATCAAGCAGGAAGACTTCGAAGCCCACGAAACCCGCGTTTGCATCGGTGAAGGCCGCGCCCTCGACGATCCGCGGCGTTCGAAGAATTACAGCGATCAGCAATACCTCAAAAGCGCCGAGGAAATGGCCGAGCTGTTCAGCGACTTGCCCGAGGCGCTGGAAAACACCGTCGAGATCGCCAAGCGCTGCAACATCGACGTGAAACTGGGCAAGCACTTCCTGCCCAACTTCCCGATTCCCGATGGCATGACCATCGACGAGTACTTCCGCAAGGTCTCCTTCGACGGTCTGGAAGAGCGCCTCAGCGTTCTGCTGCCCAAGGACACCACCGAAGACTACGAAGCCAAGCGCCAGGTCTACGTCGACCGGTTGAATTTCGAACTGGATATCATCATCCAGATGGGCTTCCCCGGTTACTTCCTGATCGTGATGGACTTTATCCAGTGGGCCAAGAGTAACGGCGTGCCAGTAGGACCGGGGCGTGGGTCGGGTGCCGGGTCGCTGGTGGCCTATGTGCAGAAGATCACCGACCTCGACCCGCTGGAATATGACCTGCTGTTCGAACGTTTCCTGAACCCGGAACGGGTATCCATGCCCGACTTCGACGTCGACTTCTGCATGGATGGCCGGGACCGGGTGATCGATTACGTGGCCGAGAAATACGGCCGTAACGCGGTTAGCCAGATCATCACCTTCGGTTCCATGGCGGCGAAAGCGGTGGTCCGTGACGTGGCGCGGGTGCAGGGCAAGTCCTACGGCTTGGCGGATCGTCTATCCAAGATGATTCCGTTCGAAGTCGGCATGACTCTGGAAAAGGCCTACGAGCAGGAAGAAATCCTGCGCGACTTCATCAAGGTCGATGAAGAAGCTGCGGAAATCTGGGAGATGGCGCGCAAGCTCGAAGGCGTTGTGCGTAACGTCGGCAAGCACGCGGGTGGTGTGGTAATCGCGCCGACCAAGCTGACCGACTTCTCGCCGATTTATTGCGACGAAGCGGGCGAGGGCCTGGTAACCCAGTTCGACAAGGATGACGTCGAGGCTGCCGGTCTGGTGAAGTTCGACTTCCTGGGACTTCGGACCCTGACGGTCATCGACTGGGCGCTGAAAACCATCAACCGCGATCGCGCCAAGGTCAACGAGCCGCCGCTGGATATCGCCTTTATCCCGCTGGACGACAAACCGACTTACACGCTGCTGCAAAAAGCTGAAACCACCGCGGTGTTCCAGCTCGAGTCGCGCGGCATGAAAGAGCTGATCAAAAAGCTCAAGCCCGACTGCCTGGAAGACTTGATTGCACTGGTGGCCCTGTTCCGTCCGGGTCCATTGCAATCGGGCATGGTGGACGACTTTATCAACCGTAAGCACGGTCGCGCCGAACTCGCATACCCGCACTCGGACTACCAGTACGAAGGCCTCAAGCCGGTTCTGGCACCGACTTACGGCATCATCCTGTATCAGGAACAGGTGATGCAGATTGCCCAGGTCATGGCCGGTTACACCCTCGGCGGCGCGGACATGCTGCGTCGAGCCATGGGTAAGAAAAAACCCGAAGAAATGGCCAAGCAGCGTGGCGGTTTCATTGAAGGTTGCGCCACCAACAATATCGATGCCGACCTGGCCGGTAACATCTTTGACCTGGTAGAAAAGTTCGCCGGTTACGGCTTCAACAAATCCCACTCCGCCGCGTATGGCCTGGTGTCCTACCAGACCGCGTGGCTGAAAACCCACTACCCGGCGCCGTTCATGGCCGCGGTACTGTCGGCGGATATGCACAACACCGACAAGGTCGTGACCTTGATCGAAGAAATTCGCACCATGAAGCTGCGTCTCGACGCGCCGGATGTGAATACTTCGGAGTTCAAGTTCACGGTGAATGACGAAGGCCGAATTATTTACGGCCTCGGTGCGATCAAAGGTGTGGGCGAAGGACCGGTGGAAGCCATCACCGAGGCGCGTCAGGAAGGTCCGTTCAAGGATCTGTTCGATTTCTGCGCCCGTGTCGATCTCAAACGTATCAACAAGCGCACCCTGGACGGTTTGATCCGCAGCGGCGCGCTGGATCGTCTGGGGCCTTACTTCCATGACGAGCAGAAAGCCTATCAGGCCAATATCGACCGCAACCGAGCGGTCTTGCTGAACGCCATGGAAGGGGCGATCAAGGCAGCCGAACAGACCGCGCGTACCAAAGACAGCGGTCACGTCGACCTGTTTGGCGGTCTGTTCGTCGAAGAAGACGCTGATGTCTACGCCAATCACCGCAAGGCCAAAGAGCTAACCCTCAAGGAACGCCTGAAAGGGGAGAAAGACACCCTGGGCCTGTACCTGACCGGTCACCCGATCGACGAGTACGAAGGCGAGATCCGTCGCTTCGCCCGTCAGCGCATCATCGACCTGAAGCCGGCTCGCGATACGCAGACGGTCGCGGGCATGATCATCGCCCTGCGAGTGATGAAGAACAAAAAGGGCGACAAGATGGGTTTCATCACCCTCGACGACCGCTCCGGCCGGATCGAAGCCTCGCTGTTCGCCGACGCCTTCCATTCCGCGCAGTCGCTGTTGCAGACCGACGCGATGGTGGTCGTCGAAGGCGAAGTCAGCAATGACGACTTCTCTGGGGGCCTGCGGTTGCGGGTCAAGCGGGTGATGAGCATGGAAGATGCGCGCACCAACCTGGCCGAAAGCCTGCGCCTGAAATTGCACACCAAGGATTTGAAGGGCGATCAGCTACGCTGGCTGGGTGAGCTGTTCAAGCGCCACCGCGGCGCATGCCCGATCACCATGGAGTACACCAGTCCCGATGCGAAGGCCTTGTTGCAGTTCGGCGAGACCTGGCGGATCGATCCGGCGGATGCCTTGATTCAAGCCCTGCGTGACCAGTTCGGGCGAGACAACGTCTTCCTCCAATACCGTTGACGGTCAGGTGTCATTCCTTGTCATTGGAACGCACCCGATCCCGATCAGAATTTTTAATCTCGACCTGAACGCGCCTCTCCCTTATGGTAGGGCGCGAATAGACAACCGGCCGGCCCAAGCTCTCTTGGACGTCGACCCAAGTGGACGCCTATGAACCCGAACTTTCTTGATTTCGAACAGCCGATCGCCGACCTGCAAGCCAAGATCGAAGAACTGCGCTTGGTCGGTAATGACAATTCGCTGAATATCGGCGATGAGATCTCCCGCCTGCAGGACAAGAGCAGCACGCTGACCGAAGACATCTTCGGCAAGTTGACCAGCTGGCAGATCGCACGTCTGGCGCGTCACCCGAAACGTCCGTATACCCTGGATTACATCGAACACATCTTCACCGAGTTCGACGAACTGCACGGCGACCGTCACTTCTCCGACGACGCTGCGATCGTTGGCGGCATTGCCCGTCTGGACGACCAGCCGGTGATGATCATCGGTCACCAGAAAGGCCGCGAAGTGCGCGAGAAGGTTCGCCGCAACTTCGGTATGCCGCGTCCGGAAGGCTACCGCAAGGCGTGCCGTCTGATGGAAATGGCCGAGCGTTTCAAAATGCCGATCCTGACCTTCATTGACACCCCGGGTGCTTACCCGGGCATCGACGCCGAAGAGCGCAACCAGAGCGAAGCGATTGCCTGGAACCTGCGCGTCATGGCTCGCCTGAAAACCCCAATCATCGCCACCGTGATCGGTGAGGGTGGTTCCGGTGGTGCATTGGCGATCGGCGTCTGCGATCAGTTGAACATGCTGCAGTACTCGACCTACGCGGTGATTTCGCCGGAAGGCTGCGCTTCGATTCTGTGGAAAACTTCCGAGAAGGCCCCGGATGCTGCTGAGGCCATGGGCATCACTGCCGAGCGTCTGAAGGGCCTGGGCATTGTCGATAAAGTGATCGGCGAGCCATTGGGCGGCGCTCATCGCAACCCGGCCGCTGCCGCTGCCTCGATCCGCGCAGAGCTGAGCTCGCAACTGGCGATGCTGAAGAAATTCGATAACGAGGCCCTGTTGGCCCGTCGTTACGAGCGTCTGATGAGCTACGGTCTCTGATCTGACGCTGCTTGGGCAAACGACGCAAAACCAATGTGGGAGCGAGCCTGCTCGCGATAGCGGTATAACAGCCAACAGATTTGTTGAATGTTAAGCAGCCTTCGCGAGCAGGCTCGCTCCCACATTGGGTCTATGTGAAGCGACTGATGCCTATGAATCCTCCGAAGATTAATCTGCCTGCCAAGCTTCTGCTGAACCTCACGCCTTGGCGCACCGCCACAACCTGGCGCATCGCGTTTTCCGGTGGTCTCGACTCCACCGTCCTGCTGCACCTTCTCGCACACCTTGCGAAAAACCAATCCCTGCCGGCGCTGACCGCCATCCATGTCCACCACGGCCTTCAGGCTGCGGCTGATGCGTGGCCGGAACATTGTCAGTCGGTCTGCGATGCGTTGGACGTGCCGCTAGAGGTTGTGCGTGTTCAGGTTGAACCCGGCGCCAGTCTTGAGCGCGCGGCGCGGGATGCGCGTTATGGCGCCTTCATCGCCGCAACTCAAACCGGTGAGGTGCTGCTCACTGGCCAACACCGTGACGATCAGGCAGAAACCCTGTTGTTTCGGCTGATGCGTGGGGCAGGGGTGAGAGGCTTATCGGGAATGCCGGGCGAGCGTCCTTTGGGCCAGGGGCATCTACTGCGACCCTTGCTCGATGTCACTCGCGCCGAGCTTGAGGCCTACGCGACTGAATATCAGTTGAGCTGGATCGAGGATCCTTCGAACCAGGACCAACAGTTCTCGCGTAATTACCTGCGTCATGAAGTATTCCCCGTGTTGATCCAGCGCTGGCCGCAAGCAGTGGCGACCATGGCTCGCAGCGCAGCGCACCTGCGTGAGGCGCAGGAATTGCTTGATGAACTGGCGCAAATCGATCTGGCCCACGCCACCACGGACAGCGATTTCGATTGGCTGGGTTTACCGTCGCTGGGGCTGGCGCCATTGGAAAAACTGTCTGATGCGCGGCAACGCAATGCGCTAAGTCATTGGCTCAAACCTCTGACGACTTTGCCCGACAGTGACCATTGGTCGGGTTGGGAGAATTTGCGCGATGCTACCGGAGATGCGCGTCCGGTCTGGCGGTTGGGGGCGGGTGAATTGCATCGCGCCGGTGGGCGTCTCTGGTGGTTGTCGGGTGGTTGGCTGCGCACTCCGCCATCGCCGGTATCTTGGGCTGATCCCTCGGTATCATTGGCATTGCCGGATAACGGCGTACTCACATTCACCGGTCAGATCCCCGCTGGCCCATTGCAGATCCGCTATCGTGAGGGAGGCGAGGTCATGAACCTGCCCGATCGCGGTCACCGTGACTTGAAGCGTTTGCTCAACGAAAATGGTGTGCCGGGCTTCGCCCGTGGCAGATTGCCGCTGGTCTACAGAGGCCAGCAATTGCTGGCGGTGGCGAACCTGCGGGGGCTAAATGGCGGTGAGCAAGGTAGCTGGTATTTGCATTGGCAGCCGCTGATCGAAGATCAAGGTTTGAGCTGAAAGGGGCTTTCCGGTAGACTACGCTCCCTTCTTGATACAACTTCTGTGGATTCGCCTGAATCGCAGGAGTTGCCGATTACCAAGCAGTCTTTGCTGGGCGATTCCAAAAAATGTGTAGCGAGCAACCTACCGGTGTGTCATCTACCGGTCTGTCCCAACGCGGCGGTTTTTTTGAAAGGTGCACTGTGATTAATGCAGGTGATCGGGGGCTTCGGCCTTCCTTCGCTTTCCCCGGCGGCTCGGACCGCTTTAACGCAGACTTCTAGGGTTTTTCATGACGCGCTACATATTCGTCACGGGCGGTGTTGTTTCTTCATTGGGGAAAGGCATTGCCTCGGCTTCATTGGCGGCCATCCTGGAGGCGCGGGGACTTAAGGTCACCATGCTGAAGCTGGACCCGTACATCAACGTTGACCCGGGCACCATGAGCCCGTTCCAGCACGGTGAAGTGTTCGTCACCCACGACGGCGCCGAGACCGACCTGGACCTGGGCCACTACGAGCGGTTCATCCGCACGACCATGACCCAGAACAACAACTTCACCACCGGCCGTGTCTACGAACACGTCCTGCGCAAAGAGCGCCGTGGTGATTACCTGGGCGCAACCATTCAGGTGATCCCGCACATCACCGACGAAATCAAGCGCCGGATCATCAAGGGCGCCGGCGATGCCGACGTGGCCATGGTCGAGATCGGTGGCACCGTGGGTGACATCGAATCGCAACCGTTCCTCGAAGCGATCCGTCAATTGCGTTTCGAAGTCGGCGCCAAGCGCGCGATGCTGATGCACCTGACGCTGGTGCCGTACATCGCCACTGCCGGCGAAACCAAAACCAAGCCAACCCAGCACTCGGTCAAGGAACTGCGTTCCATTGGCCTGCAGCCAGACGTGCTGGTGTGCCGTTCCGATCACCCGATCGACATCTCTTCGCGTCGCAAGATCGCCCAGTTCACCAACGTTGAAGAGCGTGCGGTGATCGCGCTGGAAGACGCCGACACCATCTACAAGATCCCGGGCATTCTGCACTCACAGGGCCTGGATGATTTCGTCGTCGAGCGTTTCGGCCTGCAATGCGACAGCGCCGATCTGTCCGAGTGGGAAGCGGTGGTGGATGCCAAGCTCAACCCTGAGCACGAAGTCACCATCGCCATGGTCGGCAAGTACATGGAACTGCTGGACGCCTACAAGTCGCTGATCGAAGCGATGAGTCACGCCGGCATCAGCAATCGCACCAAGGTCAACCTGCGCTACATCGATTCCGAAGACATCGAAAACCAGGGCACCGCGCTGCTGGAAGGCGTCGACGCGATCCTGGTACCGGGCGGCTTTGGCCTGCGTGGCGTTGAAGGCAAGATCACTGCCGTTCAATACGCTCGCGAAAACAAGGTTCCCTACTTGGGCATCTGCCTGGGCATGCAAGTGGCCGTTATCGAGTTCGCTCGTAACGTCATGGGCTGGAAAGACGCCAACTCCACCGAGTTCGATCGCACCAGCGGTCACCCGGTCGTGGGTCTGATCACCGAGTGGGAAGATGCTACCGGCGCAGTCGAAACCCGCACCGAAACCTCCGACCTCGGCGGCACCATGCGCCTCGGCGCTCAGGATTGCCTGCTTGAGCCGGGTTCCCTGGTGCACGATTGCTATGCCAAGGACGTGATCGTCGAGCGTCACCGTCATCGCTACGAAGTGAACAACAACCTGCTGCCGCAAATTATCGAGGCCGGTCTGAAGATCTCCGGTCGTTCCGGTGATGGCGCGTTGGTTGAAGTGGTCGAAGCGCCGGATCATCCATGGTTCGTCGCTTGCCAGTTCCACCCTGAGTTCACCTCGACGCCACGCGACGGTCACCCGTTGTTCAGCGGCTTCGTCAAAGCCGCTTTGGCCCAACACCAGAAGAAGGCGTAAACCAGATGGCACAGAAGATCATCCGCGTAGGCAACATCGAAATTGCCAACGACAAGCCAATGGTGCTGTTCGGTGGCATGAACGTGCTGGAAAGCCGCGACATGGCGATGCAAGTCTGTGAAGAGTACGTAAAGGTCACCGAAAAACTCGGTATCCCTTACGTGTTCAAAGCCAGTTTCGATAAGGCGAACCGTTCTTCTGTGACCTCTTACCGTGGCCCAGGCCTGGAAGAGGGCATGCGGATTTTCCAGGACATCAAGCAAGCCTTCGGCGTGCCGATCATTACCGATGTCCACGAGCCTGATCAGGCCGCGGTCGTCGCTGAAGTCTGCGACATCATCCAGTTGCCGGCCTTCCTGTCGCGCCAGACCGACCTCGTGGTTGCGATGGCCAAGACCGGTGCGGTGATCAACATCAAGAAAGCCCAGTTCCTCGCGCCTCAGGAAATGAAACACATCCTGAGCAAATGCGTAGAAGCCGGTAACGATCAGTTGATTCTCTGCGAGCGTGGTTCGAGCTTCGGCTACAACAACCTGGTGGTCGACATGCTCGGCTTCGGCATCATGAAGCAGTTCGAATACCCGGTGTTCTTCGACGTGACCCACGCGCTGCAAATGCCCGGCGGTCGCTCCGATTCCGCTGGCGGTCGTCGTGCCCAGGTCACCGACCTGGCCAAGGCCGGCATGAGCCAGTCGCTGGCCGGTCTGTTCCTTGAAGCGCACCCGGATCCGGATAACGCCAAATGCGACGGCCCTTGCGCCTTGCGTCTGGACAAACTGGAACCCTTCCTGGCCCAGCTCAAAGCACTGGACGAACTGGTGAAGAGTTTTCCGACGGTAGAAACCGCGTAAACCTCATTTCTCCGGTAAAGTACCGCACGATTTAATGCTCAGGCCCTCGGGCTTGAGCCTTATCGTCCGCAAGCCTGCCCGCTGTCTGTCGCTTGCCGACGATAAAAGATTTCCTTCAGCTGCGTCGTTTTCGTCAACTTTGGAGTGTTTACAACAATGGCAAAAATCGTCGACATCAAAGGTCGTGAAGTTCTCGACTCCCGTGGCAATCCCACTGTGGAAGCAGACGTGCTTCTCGATAACGGCATCATCGGCAGCGCTTGCGCGCCATCCGGTGCTTCCACTGGCTCGCGTGAAGCACTCGAGCTGCGTGATGGCGACAAGAGCCGTTACCTGGGCAAAGGCGTTCTGAAAGCCGTCGGCAACATCAACGGTCCGATCCGCGATCTGTTGCTGGGTGCAGACCCAAGCGACCAGAAAGCGCTGGATCACGCGATGATCAAGCTCGATGGCACCGAAAACAAAGCGACCCTGGGCGCCAACGCGATCCTCGCCGTTTCCCTGGCCGCGGCCAAGGCAGCAGCACAGGACCAGGACCTGCCGCTGTACGCTCACATCGCTAACCTGAACGGCACTCCGGGTGTTTACTCGATGCCGGTTCCGATGATGAACATCATCAACGGTGGCGAGCACGCCGATAACAACGTCGACATCCAGGAATTCATGGTTCAGCCAGTTGGCGCCAAGTCTTTCTCGGAAGGTCTGCGCATGGGCACCGAGATTTTCCATCACCTTAAAGCCGTTCTGAAGGCTCGCGGCCTGAGCACTGCGGTCGGTGACGAAGGTGGTTTCGCGCCGAACCTGGCTTCCAACGAAGACGCTTTGAAAGTCATCTCCGAAGCCGTGGCCAACGCCGGTTACAAGCTGGGCACCGACGTGACCCTGGCTCTGGACTGCGCAGCCAGCGAATTCTACGAAGACGGCAAGTACAACCTGTCCGGCGAAGGCCAGGTGTTCACCGCTGAAGGTTTCGCCGATTACCTGAAAGGTCTGACCGAGCGTTACCCGATCATCTCCATCGAAGACGGTCTGGACGAGTCCGACTGGGCTGGCTGGAAAATCCTCACCGACAAAATCGGCGAGAAGACTCAGCTGGTAGGCGACGACCTGTTCGTGACCAACACCAAGATCCTGAAAGAAGGCATCGATAAAAAGATCGCCAACTCGATCCTGATCAAGTTCAACCAGATCGGCACCCTGACCGAAACCCTGGAAGCGATCCAGATGGCCAAGGCCGCTGGTTACACCGCCGTGATCTCGCACCGCTCCGGCGAAACCGAAGATTCGACCATTGCCGACCTGGCTGTGGGCACTGCGGCTGGCCAGATCAAGACCGGCTCCCTGTGCCGTTCCGACCGCGTTTCCAAGTACAACCAACTGCTGCGTATCGAAGAGCAGTTGAATGGCAAAGCCAAGTACAACGGCCGTAGCGAATTCCGCGGCTAATAGAGTGCCGTGCCTCGCCAATACTGCTCCTTTTTGACGGTGTCTGTTGCCGTCATACTGCGTTGCCGCTCCTCGCCATAGCCAGCTATGACTCGTCGCGGCGCCTTGTCTGACGACAACAGTCACTCGTCAAAAAAGGAGCGTATTGGTGAGGCACGGCACTAACGTGGTAAAAAAGACACCGGATTGTGTCGGAAAAATCGCAGCAGCGATGGATTTGCCACTAATCTGATGCCTTAAGAGCACAAGCCTGGTTCTTCCAGGCTTCGTGCTATCAGAAGCTTCAAAGTTTTGGCATGGCTGTCTTTTTTCACTGGATACCTGATATTCGATGCGCAGTCCCAATTGGTTGTTCCTCGTCTTGCTCTTGCTGCTGGCCGGCCTGCAGTACCGCCTGTGGGTGGGTAATGGCAGTCTGGCGCAAGTGGCCGAGCTGAAGCAGCAGATTGCGGATCAACACGCCGAGAACGAGGCGTTGCTGGAGCGCAATCGGGTGATGGACGCCGAAGTCAGCGAATTGAAAAAGGGCATGGAGACCGTTGAAGAACGGGCTCGTCATGAGTTGGGCATGGTCAAGGACGGTGAAACCCTTTACCAGTTGGCCCAATGATTAATTCGTTACCGGCCTTCTGGGCCGTGATTCCTGCCGCGGGCGTCGGTGCCCGTATGGCCGCGGACCGTCCCAAGCAATACTTGCAACTGGGCGGGCGCACTATTCTCGAACACAGCCTCGGCTGTTTCCTCGATCATCCTGCCCTGAAGGGGTTGGTGGTCAGTCTTGCAATCGACGATCCTTACTGGCCGAACCTGGCGTGTGCTGCCGATCCGCGTATTCAGCGGGTTGAAGGTGGCGCCGAGCGCTCCGGGTCGGTGCTCAATGCCTTGCTGCATCTGCATGCCCAAGGCGCTGACGATGAAGATTGGGTGTTGGTGCACGATGCCGCACGACCGAATCTGGCACGGGATGATCTTGATAAATTGTTGAGTGAGCTAGCGGACGATCCGGTTGGCGGATTGCTGGCGGTTCCGGCCCGCGACACACTCAAGCGGGTCGACAAACATGGTCGTGTCGTCGAAACCGTGGATCGCAGTGTCATTTGGCAGGCCTATACGCCGCAAATGTTTCGCCTTGGTGCGTTGCATCGGGCGTTGGCGGACAGTCTGGTGGCGGACGTTGTCGTCACCGATGAAGCTTCGGCCATGGAGTGGTCAGGCCAATCGCCGCGACTGATTGAAGGGCGATCCGATAACATCAAAGTCACTCGCCCGGAAGACCTTGAATGGTTGCGCCAACGCTGGGCTAACCGCCACTAAAAGATCGCAGCCTTCGGCAGCTCCTACTACATTGATCGTGATTGATCGTGTGCACCGCGGATTAACGGGTGTACTCGATACCTGTAGGAGCTGCCGCAGGCTGCGATCTTTTGATCTTAAACTTGGTACTCCGGCCGTTCGGCCAACCCTTCCTTCAAGTAATCCACCAACTTGCGCACTTTCGGCGACAGATGCCGTTGCTGCGGATAAAGCGCCCAAACCGCTGTGTTTGGCGGCTGATGTGCTTCCAGCAGCGAAATCAATTCACCGTTTTTCAGGTATTCCAGCACGTAGTAGTCCGGTAACTGACACAACCCAACTCCTTGTAGCGCGGCATCCAGCACCGCCTGCCCACTGTTGCAGCGCCAGTTTCCCTGCACTCGCTGGGAAAATTCCCGCCCGTTCTGTTCCAGTTGCCAGATGTCCGAGCTGCCGATGAGGCAGTTATGGCGACTCAATTCCGACAAGCTGTGTGGGCGACCATACCGTTCCAGGTAGGACGGTGAGGCGCACAGGTACATGCGCCGTGGTGCCAGACGCGTGGCGACCAATCTCGAATCCTGCAGACGACCGAGGCGGATGGCCAGGTCCAGCCCTTCATGCACCAGATCGAGCGGGCGGTTGCTCAGTTCGATGTCGACGCGCAGTTGCGGATACTGCCCCATGAAGCGAGTCACCAGTGGCACGATGAATCGTTCGCCATAGGCCACGGCACAGGTCATGCGCAGCATGCCCTTGGGTTCGCTGGTCAGGTCGCCGACAGCGCGCAACGCTTCTTCGCGACCGTCCTGCAAACGCTGGCAATGCTGCAAAAAAGTTTGCCCAGCCTCGGTCAGCGTGACTCTGCGGGTACTGCGATAGAGCAAACGGGTTTGCAGGCGCTCTTCCAGCCGTACGATTTGGCGACTGATGTGAGAGGAAGACACCCCGAGACGCTCAGCCGCAGCGGTGAATTGGCTGCACTCGGCCACGGCGACGAACTCATCGATGCCTTCCCAGCGGTTTTCAGACATCAGGATTATCCCTGTATGGCAATAATGTTTTGCTTTTGTCCTGATTATTCATCGTAAGCCACTGTATTACACTCCTTGTCTTGTTTTTATTCACTGGAGAGTCAGCATGATCAAGTCGCGCGCCGCCGTTGCCTTCGAGGCCAAGAAACCCCTCGAGATCGTTGAAGTCGATGTCGCCATGCCCAAGGCTGGGGAAGTCCTGCTGCGCGTCGTCGCCTCCGGTGTTTGCCATACCGATGCCTACACCCTCTCGGGCGCTGACCCGGAAGGTATTTTCCCGTCGATCCTGGGTCACGAAGGTGGCGCGGTGGTCGAAGCGATCGGCGAGGGCGTGACGTCGGTCGCGGTCGGCGACCATGTGATCCCGCTGTACACCCCGGAATGCGGCAAGTGCAAATTCTGTCTGTCGGGCAAAACCAACCTCTGCCAGGCGATTCGTGCGACTCAGGGTAAAGGCCTGATGCCGGATGGCACTTCGCGTTTTTCCTACAAGGGCGAAACGATTTTCCACTACATGGGCACCTCGACTTTTTCCGAGTACACCGTGCTGCCGGAAATCTCCGTCGCCAAAATTCCTAAAGAAGCACCCTTGGAAAAAGTCTGCCTGCTGGGTTGTGGCGTCACCACGGGCATCGGCGCGGTAATCAACACCGCCAAAGTCAAACCAGGTGACACCGTCGCGATCTTCGGTCTGGGCGGTATCGGTCTGTCGGCTGTGATTGGCGCGGTCAAAGCCAAGGCAGGGCGGATCATCGCCATCGACATCAACCCGGCCAAGTTCGAAATCGCCAAGCAATTGGGCGCGACCGACTGTGTAAACCCGAAAGACTTCGATCGTCCGATTCAGGAAGTGATCGTCGACATGACCGATGGCGGCGTCGACTTTTCCTTCGAGTGCATCGGCAACGTCCAATTGATGCGTGCCGCACTTGAGTGCTGCCACAAAGGTTGGGGTGAGTCGGTGATCATCGGCGTGGCCGGTGCCGGTCAGGAAATCTCCACCCGTCCGTTCCAACTGGTGACCGGTCGCGTCTGGCGCGGTTCGGCGTTCGGTGGTGTGCGCGGGCGTACCGAGTTGCCGAGCTATGTCGAAATGGCCCAGACCGGCGAGATCCCACTGGATACCTTCATCACTCACACGATGGGCCTGGAAGATATCAACAAGGCGTTTGACCTGATGCATGAAGGCAAAAGCATCCGTACCGTCATTCATTTCTGAGGTCGGTCATGAGCCTGGAAAATATCTCCTGTCAGAAAAGCTTCGGCGGCTGGCACAAGCGCTACCGGCACCGCTCCGAGGTCCTCGGCTGCGACATGGTGTTTGCCGTGTACCTGCCGCCACAAGCGGAGCAGGGCGGTAAACTGCCGGTGTTGTACTGGTTGTCAGGCCTGACCTGCACCGACGAGAACTTCATGCAAAAGGCCGGCGCCATGCGCATGGCCGCCGAGCTTGGGCTGATCATCGTCGCACCGGACACCAGCCCGCGCGGCCCTGATGTGCCGGGTGATCCGGATGGCGCCTGGGACTTCGGTCTCGGTGCCGGGTTTTATCTGAATGCCACGCAGGAACCGTGGTCCCGGCACTATCGGATGCATGACTATGTCGTGCAGGAATTGCCGGCATTGGTCGAAGCGCATTTCCCGACATCGGACAAGCGTGGCATCAGTGGTCACTCCATGGGCGGCCACGGCGCGTTGGTCTGCGCGTTGCGCAATCCAGGGCGCTATCTGTCGGTGTCGGCGTTCTCGCCGATCAACAATCCGATTGATTGCCCTTGGGGCCAGAAAGCCTTTTCCCGTTACTTGGGAGAAGACCGTTCGAAGTGGCGCGAATGGGATGCCTGTGCATTGATCGCCGAGGCTGACGAGAAGCTGCCGCTGCTGGTCGATCAGGGTGATCGCGATGATTTCCTGGCCACCCAGCTCAAGCCTGAAGCCTTGCAACAGGCTGCCAAACTGGCGGGGCATCCGCTGACGTTGCGCTTGCAACCCGGCTACGACCACAGCTATTTCTTCATCGCGAGTTTCATCGACGACCACTTGCAGCATCACGGACGCGCTCTAGGGGGAGCTCTCAGTTAGTTTCCCCACCGCGCCGGGTCTGCTGTTGTGCAGGGCAAGGCGCGAGAAGCGTGGTTTGGTCGTTCCAAATAAGCTTCGAGCAACGCAGCCCTGCACAACAGCAGGCCCGGCCCTTCGGGTTGTGCCTTAAAACGGGCCAGGCTGCGTTGCAGGCCTTGGAAAGGGAACAACCATTTTCAGCGGCCTGGGCCTTGCCTGGCCCGCTTTAAGGCGACAACGCGGAGGGGAAACTAATTGAGAGCACCCCCTCGCCTAATGCAGGTAGAATCACGCCCTGACAAAAATCGGGGCGTTTTTTTATGCGTATTGGCCACGGCTACGATGTGCACCGTTTCGCTGAAGGCGACTTCATCACTCTGGGCGGCGTGCGGATTGCACACAGCTTCGGGCTGCTCGCCCATTCCGACGGCGACGTCCTGCTGCACGCATTGAGCGATGCCTTGCTCGGCGCAGCTGCGCTGGGTGATATCGGCAAGCACTTTCCGGATACCGACCCGCAATTCAAGGGCGCCGACAGCCGTGTGCTGTTGCGTCACGTCGTCGCACTTATCCATGCCAAAGGCTGGAAAGTCGGCAACGTCGATAACACCATCGTTGCCCAGGCCCCGAAAATGGCCGCGCATATCGAATCGATGCGCGCGCTGATTGCCGCGGATCTTCAAGTTGAGTTGGATCAAGTGAACGTGAAAGCTACCACCACCGAAAAGCTCGGCTTTGTCGGTCGCGAAGAAGGCATCGCCGTGCACTCCGTTGCCCTGTTGCTGCGCGCATGAACGAACTGCAATTGCTCGGCCCGCGGGCCTATGGTGAAGCGCTCGGCAGTGCTGTACTGAAAGCCATCGCAGAAGATTTTCAGGTCGATGAGGTGCTTGATATCCCCCTCAGTGGTGATGGCGAACACCTGTGGATCTGGGTGGAAAAGCGCGGTCTGAATACCGAAGAAGCGGCGCGACGCATTGCCAAGGCGGCGGGTGTGCCGTTGCGCACCGTCAGCTATGCCGGCCTCAAGGACCGTCAGGCGCTGACGCGTCAGTGGTTCAGCGTGCAACTGCCGGGCAAGGCTGATCCTGATCTGTCGGCGGCGGAAAACGACACGCTGAAAATCCTCAAGACCGGTCGGCATAAACGCAAACTGCAACGCGGTGCCCATTCGGCCAACGGCTTCACCTTGCGCCTTACTCAGTTCGCCGGTGACAAGGCGGCGATCGCAGAGCGTCTGCAATTGATCGCCAAGCAAGGTATTCCCAATTATTTCGGCGCCCAGCGATTCGGCTTTGATGGCGGCAACGTAGTCGACGCTCGTGCCTGGGCGGCGCGCAAGGCGTTGCCGGAGCAGCGCAACGTCCGTTCGCGTTTGCTCTCCACCGCCCGTAGTTTTCTGTTCAATCAAGTGTTGGCGGCGCGCGTCGCCGATGGCACCTGGCAGCGCGCTCAGGTGGGCGATCTGCTGGCGTTCACCGACAGCCGCAGTTTCTTCCCGGCAGGTGTTGCCGAATGCAGCGATCCGCGCCTGGCGATTCTCGACCTGCACCCGACCGGCCCGCAGTGGGGCGAAGGTGACTCGCCGACGTCAGGCGTTGTCCATGAACTGGAGCAGGCAATCGCTGCGCGCGAAGCGGATCTGCGCGATTGGTTGATTAACGCCGGAATGAGCCACGAACGTCGCATCCTGCGGCTGCCCATTGGCGGGTTGACGTGGCATTATCCCCAGCCTGACATTCTGCAACTGGAATTCGTCCTGCCGGCCGGATGCTTCGCCACCGTATTGGTGCGTGAACTCGTCGATCTGGTGCCGGTGGGGCAGACGGACAGCCCATGCGTATTCTGATTTCTAACGACGATGGGGTAACCGCACCCGGTCTCGCCGCGCTTTATGCTGCGCTGGCGGATTACACCGAATGCGTGGTTATCGCCCCGGACCAGGACAAAAGCGGCGCCAGCAGCTCGCTGACGCTCGATCGTCCGTTGCACCCGCAAACCCTGGCCAACGGCTTTATCAGCCTTAATGGCACACCCACCGACTGCGTGCACCTGGGCCTTAATGGCTTGCTGGAGCTTGAGCCGGACATGGTGGTTTCCGGCATCAACCTGGGGGCCAACCTGGGGGATGACGTGCTGTATTCCGGCACTGTTGCGGCGGCCCTCGAGGGACGTTTCCTTGGGCGTCCTTCGTTTGCCTTTTCATTCGTCTCACGGCAAGTAGAGAACCTTCCCACAGCCGCTTATTTTGCGCGCAAACTGGTAGAGGCTCACGCGGACCTTGAACTGCCACCGCGCACGGTACTGAACGTGAACATTCCCAACTTGCCGCTGGAGCACATCCGCGGTATTCAGCTGACTCGCCTCGGCCATCGCGCCCGTGCCGCGGCACCGATGAAAGTGGTCGACCCGCGCGGTAAATCCGGGTACTGGATCGCCGCCGCGGGGGACGCCGAAGATGGTGGCCCGGGCACCGATTTTCATGCGGTGATGCAAGGCTATGTTTCAATCACGCCACTGCAACTGGATCGCACCTTTAATGATGCTTTCAGAAGTCTCGATGGCTGGCTGGAGGGGCTGCGTTAATGGCTCGTGAACAAGATCATATTCTGCATCGCGGTATCGGGATGACCTCTCAACGGACCCGTGAGCGTCTGATTCAGCGCCTCTATGAAGAGGGAATTTCCAACGCCAAGGTGCTGGAAGTCATCCGCCGCACCCCGCGTCATCTGTTCGTCGATGAGGCGCTGGCTCATCGCGCCTATGAAGATACAGCGCTGCCGATCGGACATAACCAGACCATCTCCCAGCCTTATATGGTGGCGCGCATGAGCGAGCTGCTGCTGGAAGCGGGCCCGTTGGACAAGGTGATGGAAATCGGCACCGGCTCGGGCTACCAGACGGCGGTGCTGTCGCAATTGGTCGAGCGGGTATTTTCCGTGGAGCGCATCAAGGTTCTGCAAGACCGGGCCAAGGAGCGCCTGGTGGAACTGAACCTGCGCAACGTGGTATTTCGCTGGGGCGATGGCTGGGAGGGCTGGCCGGCGCTGGCGCCTTACAACGGCATCATCGTCACCGCCGTGGCCACCGACGTGCCTCAAGCACTGCTCGATCAACTGGCACCGGGTGGGCGATTGGTGATTCCGGTCGGTTCCGGTGAAGTTCAACAATTGATGTTGATCATCCGTGAAGAACAGGGCTTTTCCAGACGTGTTCTGGGGGCGGTGCGCTTTGTGCCATTGCTCAACGGGCCGTTGGCCTGAGCATTTGTTTCAGCGCGCTGAATTCTCTTCGATTGCCCGGGTCTTACAGCGGCATCGATTGGTTAAACGGAATTCATCGTCAGGCAGCAAACGTGTGCGTGAAGCGAATTCGCTTCATTAAAGGTAAAGCCTGTTCGGCTCGTATATTTGCGACATTTCGTGCCGGAGCACGGCAATTCATATTTTCAGCCACCACAAAGGGAGCGGCGGGTGAGTCTCACAGTCATTGCGCAGCGAATGGGTATAACGAGCTTTCAGCGTCTGGTGACTGGCCTTGTCTTGAGTACCTTGCTGGTTGGATGTTCCAGCACCAAATCAGGTAGTGCGAGTGTCGTCGATCGCAACAACGCGGTCGCCCAGCGTCCGGCCGTCACCACCGGCCAGTATGTTGTCCGCCCCAAGGACACCTTGTTCTCCATCGCTTTTCGCTACGGTTGGGACTACAAAGCCCTCGCCGCACGGAACAACATTCCTACGCCTTACACGATCCATCCGGGTCAGACGATTCGCTTCGACGGTCGCAGCGGTTCAACGCCGACGGCGGTAGTGAGTTCGTCCAGTTCTTCGCCTTCGTCGTCGAGTAAAACCACGGTAATTCGGCGCCAGGCAAATGGCGCTACGACCACTACAACAGTGCTTGCACCGTCCGTCGCCAACAAGCCGGCACCCGCGCCACTGCCTCCTGCCGGTCCGGCCCCGACAGGCTGGGGGTGGCCTTCTAATGGCATTCTGATTGGCAAATTCTCTTCAAACGGTAGTTTGAATAAAGGAATTGATATCGCCGGAGATTTGGGACAGCCTGTTTTAGCTGCGTCTGATGGGACGGTGGTATACGCCGGGAGTGGCTTAAGGGGCTACGGCGAATTAGTCATCATCAAACACAGCGATACCTACGTCAGTGCCTACGGACATAACCGCAGGCTGTTGGTTCGGGAGGGGCAGCAGGTCAAAGTCGGACAGACAATTGCCGAAATGGGGTCAACGGGTACAGACCGGGTGAAACTGCATTTTGAGATTCGCCGACAAGGTAAACCTGTAGATCCGCTGCAATTCCTGCCACGTCGTTGATTTGTTAGCCAGCCTGTTCCGTCACGTAGAGGGAACAGGCTCCAGCGTTGCCAGGGATCAAGGCGCCGCTTGAGCTTGAGGTCGAACTCACCAAAGGACTATAACAATGGCTCTCAGTAAAGAAGTGCCGGAGTTTGACATCGACGATGAGGTTCTCCTGATGGAGACCGGCATCGCCACGGATTCGATGTCGGATGATGAAGGGGATGCACCACCTTCCGTTCGTGCCAAATCCAAACACTCCGCTTCGCTTAAGCAACACAAGTACATCGACTACACACGGGCACTCGATGCCACGCAGTTGTACCTCAACGAAATCGGCTTTTCCCCATTGCTCTCCCCCGAGGAAGAAGTTCATTTTGCGCGCTTGTCGCAAAGTGGCGATCCGGCCGGGCGCAAGCGCATGATTGAAAGCAACCTGCGGCTGGTGGTGAAAATCGCCCGGCGTTATGTCAATCGTGGGCTGTCACTGCTGGACCTGATCGAAGAGGGCAACCTCGGCCTGATCCGGGCAGTAGAAAAGTTCGATCCTGAACGTGGCTTCCGCTTTTCGACCTACGCGACCTGGTGGATTCGTCAGACCATCGAGCGCGCGATCATGAATCAGACCCGGACCATCCGGTTACCGATCCATGTGGTCAAAGAGCTCAACGTGTACTTGCGGGCTGCACGGGAGCTGACTCAAAAGCTCGATCACGAACCCTCACCCGAAGAAATCGCCAACCTGCTGGAGAAACCGGTAGGCGAGGTCAAGCGCATGCTCGGCCTGAACGAGCGGGTTTCTTCGGTCGACGTCTCGCTGGGTCCGGATTCGGATAAAACCCTGCTGGACACCCTGACCGACGACCGCCCGACCGATCCATGCGAACTGTTGCAGGACGACGACCTGTCCCAGAGCATCGATCAATGGCTCTCGGAGCTGACCGACAAGCAACGCGAGGTGGTCATTCGCCGCTTTGGCTTGCGAGGTCACGAGAGCAGCACGCTTGAAGACGTAGGCCTGGAAATCGGCCTGACCCGGGAGCGGGTCAGGCAAATCCAGGTTGAAGGCCTCAAGCGTCTTCGGGAGATTCTCGAAAAAAACGGCCTGTCGAGTGAGTCGCTGTTCCAATAAGCGACTCGTTCAGCAGGTGCAAAAAGCCCCAACTGGTTTGGGGCTTTTTGTTATCTGAAATATGGGAAGGGAGTTGTCTGGGACATCACCTCAGGTTTGTAGTCTCGTGTTGTAAGTCTTTGCTTACTCTTTCGTAAGTGTTCGTTATTTTTACACCCTGGTAGTTGTCTATTTAACTTGCGGTGTCGGTTTATAGTATTGATTTATATGATTATTTTTTAGGTTAACGATGTGTGACAGACGATCTCAGCGACAGATGCCGATTGCCCTTAGTGGGGAATTCTCTAGTATCTGAACTGTGTCGACGGACAGACACGCCCTTCAAGGAAGAGGGGAACGGACATCGCAGGAAGCGGTTCATCAGGACGATGAAAAGGAACACAGGGAATAGGGAAGAAATGTGGGCGGGTCATACCGCCCCTTTTTTTGCCTGCAGAAAAGCAAAGATCAAAAGATCGCAGCCTTCGGCAGTTCCTACACAAACCGCGTACGCCCGTGATTTTCGAGAACGTATGCAACCTTTGTAGGAGCTGCCGCAGGCTGCGATTTTTTGATCTTTGGAAAAACAAAAAGGCCCACAAGGGGCCTTTTCGAGAGCGCGGGGGTACTCAGCGTTCGAGGTCTTTGAGCTTGCTGCCTACAGATTTGTTGATGACGCGATCAAACTCTTCCGCATCGGGCAACGATTCTTTCTTCTCGGTGATGTTGGGCCAGATTTCCGCCAGCTCAACGTTCAGCTGAATGAATTCCTGCATATCTTCCGGAACTTCATCTTCGGAGAAGATGGCCACGGCAGGGCATTCTGGTTCGCACAGTGCGCAGTCGATGCACTCATCCGGGTGAATCACCAGGAAGTTCGGGCCTTCGTAAAAGCAGTCCACCGGACAGACTTCTACGCAGTCGGTGTACTTGCACTTGATGCAGTTGTCGGTGACGACGAAGGTCATTTCTAATTTTCTCCTCAGGCGGCGGCAGCGGAGCCCCTTCACGTTGGGGTCGCCAGGTTTGGGAGCGATAGTCTGCAGGTCAGGCTATTGGCCTGCAGCATCCCAAACCGCGCGAGATTCTAACAGCTTGCAGGCAAGTGCGTTAGATCCGTGTCTTTAGTGTATAGAGCATTTCGAGCGCACGACGCGGTGACATGTCGTCCAGATCAAGTTTGGCCAGTTCATCCAGCACCGGGTGCGGCAGGCTGGCGAACATGTCGCTCTGCTGCGGCGTAACCGGTTTGCCCTTCGCTGGCTTCGGAACCTCATGAGGCAGCGCTGTGGATTCCAGTCGGCTCAGATGCTCGCGAGCACGCACGATCACTTCGCTCGGCACACCGGCCAACTGCGCAACCGCCAGGCCATAGCTCTGGCTGGCGGGCCCCGGCAGAACGTGGTGCAGGAACACGATGCGTTCGTTGTGTTCGGTGGCATTGAGGTGCACGTTGGCCACCAGCGGTTGGGCTTCCGGTAGCACTGTCAGTTCGAAATAGTGGGTAGCGAACAATGTGTAGGCCCGCAGGTGCGCCAGACGCTCAGCCGCAGCCCAGGCCAGGGACAGACCGTCGAAGGTGCTGGTGCCGCGACCGACTTCGTCCATCAGCACCAGACTGCGCTCGGTGGCGTTGTGCAGAATATTCGCGGTTTCGCTCATTTCAACCATGAAGGTCGAACGGCCGCCCGCCAAGTCATCGCTGGAGCCGATCCGGGTGAAGATCCGGTCTACCAAGGACAATTCGCAACTGGCTGCCGGCACGAAACTGCCGATATGCGCTAGCAACACGATCAACGCGGTCTGACGCATGTAGGTGGATTTACCGCCCATGTTCGGACCGGTGATCACCAGCATGCGCGTGTTGTCGTCGAGGCTCAGGTCGTTGGCCACAAACGGCGTGGTGAGTACTTGCTCGACCACGGGGTGACGACCCTGGGTGATGCGCATGCACGGCTCGCTGACGAAGCGTGGGCAGTTCAGGTCCAGATTCAGTGCGCGCTCGGCGAGGTTGCTCAGCACGTCCAGCTCGGCCAACGCGGCGGCCGTGTCTTGCAAGGGCGGCAACTGGGCGATCAGGTCTTCGAGCAGCGCTTCGTAGAGCATCTTCTCGCGGGCCAGGGCGCGGCTCTTGGCGGACAGCGCCTTGTCTTCGAACGCCTTCAGTTCCGGCGTGATGAAGCGCTCGGCACCTTTGAGGGTCTGCCGGCGAATATAGTCCGCGGGCGCCGATTCGGCCTGCTTGCTCGGCAACTCGATGAAGTAGCCGTGAATCCGGTTGTAGCCGACCTTCAGGTGCGACAGGCCGGTGCGGGCCTTCTCGCGCGCTTCGAGATCGATCAGGAACTGCCCGGCGTTTTCGCTGAGCGATTGCAGTTCGTCGAGTTCGCTGTCGTAACCGGTTTTCAACACACCGCCGTCACGGATGACGGCGGGCGGGTTGTCGATAATGGCTTTTTCCAGCAGCGCCGCCAGTTCCGGGTAGGTGCTGGTGATCGTCGCCAATTGAATGATGTGCGGGGCTTCGAGTTCTGCCATCGCCACTTGCAACTCTGGCAATGCACCGAGGGCATCGCGCAGGCGCGCCAAGTCACGAGGACGGGCATTGCGCAGGCCGATACGCGCCAGAATCCGCTCGATGTCACCGATTTCCTTGAGCTGCGGTTGCAGTTTTTCGAAGCGGTAACCGTCGAGCAGGCAAGTGATCGAACTCTGACGCGCCAGCAATACGGTCAAATCCCGCAGCGGACGGTTCAGCCAGCGAGTCAGCAGACGGCTGCCCATGGCGGTCTGGCAACGATCGACCACCGATTGCAAAGTGTTGTCGCGACCGCCGGCCAGGTTGGTGTCCAGTTCCAGGTTGCGACGGCTCGCGCCGTCCAGCACCACGGTGTCGTCCAGGCGTTCATGACGCAGGCTGCGCAAATGCGGCAGGGCGGTGCGCTGGGTTTCCTTGGCGTAGCTGAGCAGACAACCGGCGGCGCCGATCGCCAGGGTCAAGTTCTCGCAGCCGAAACCTTTCAGGTCCTGGGTGGAAAACTGCTGGCAAAGACTTTTCAGCGCCGAATCACGTTCGAAATCCCACGGCGCACGGCGACGAACCCCACGACGTTTCTCCGCCGGCAGGTCTTTCGGCCAGTCGTCCGGGATCATCAGCTCTACCGGATTGACCCGCTCCAGTTCCGCCAGCAGGTTTTCCCAGCCCTTGATCTCCAGCACGGTGAAGTTGCCGCTGGTAATGTCCAGCACCGCCAGACCGAACAGACGCTCATCACCCAGCACCGCCGCGATCAAGTTATCCCGACGTTCATCCAGCAGCGCTTCATCGCTGACGGTGCCGGGGGTAATGATCCGCACTACCTGTCGATCCACCGGGCCTTTGCTGGTGGCCGGGTCGCCAACCTGCTCACAAATCACCACCGACTCGCCGAGCTTCACCAGTTTCGCCAGGTAACCTTCCGCGGCATGGTAAGGAATCCCACACATCGGAATCGCCTGCCCCGCCGATTGCCCACGAGCCGTCAAGGTGATGTCCAGCAACTTGGCGGCCTTCTTCGCGTCTTCATAGAAGATCTCGTAGAAGTCGCCCATGCGGTAGAACATCAGCTGGTCAGGGTGCTGGTTCTTCAGGCGCCAGTACTGCTGCATCATTGGCGTGTGGGAGGACAGATCGGAGAGCGCTTTATTCATTGGATATAGGCAAATTCGTTGAAAGGTGTAGGGCAAAGGAGGGGCATCGGCCCGGCTTTTCCGCGATGGGCGCAAGGTTAACATGGGCGGTCTGCCCGACGCAGGCATGAAAGCTCCAAGGCACATTCCTGCTGACTATGCACTATCTATGCGAATCAGCATTTGTCTTCCGAAAAAAGATCAAGCACTATGCGCGTTATGCAAAAACGCAATGTTTCTACCTTCTTAAGAGCGCTGCTCGATCAGCACGGGATCTCCCCCACGGAGCTTCACCGTCGCACCGGCGTGCCTCAATCCACTCTCTCGCGGATCCTCAGCGGGAAGATTGTCGATCCTTCGGATAAACATATTTCGAAGATTGCCGAATACTTCGCCGTGAGCACCGATCAGTTGCGTGGCCGTGCAGATGTCGCGCACGCCGCCAGCGCTGGGCGCGATGAGTCGCATTCGGAACTCAAGGACATAAGCCTGTGGGACGACGACACGCCAGTCGATGACGACGAGGTGTCGGTCCCCTTTCTTCGCGAGGTTGAATTGGCTGCTGGATCAGGAAGATTCGTCATCGAAGAGAGCGAGCGCTCTAGCCTGCGCTTCGGCAAGCGTAGCTTGCGCCATAACGGCGTGCAGTTCGATCAGGCCAAATGCGTGACCGTGCGCGGCAACAGCATGTTGCCGGTGCTGCGCGATGGCGCCACGGTCGGGGTGAATGCCGGTAAATGCGGGATTGGCGACATCGTCGACGGTGACTTGTACGCCATCAACCACAACGGCCAGTTGCGGGTGAAACAGCTTTATCGCCTGCCGACAGGGATTCGCCTGCGCAGCTTCAATCGCGATGAGCATCCGGACGAGGACTACAGCTTCCAGGAAATCCAGGAAGAGCAGATTGTCATCCTCGGTCACGTCTTCTGGTGGGGCATGTACGCCCGTTAACCTCACCGCTATCAGATAAAACCCGCTGCCCGGCGGGTTTTTTTTCGCCTGCCCAAAACCGCCAACGCCTTTGTTTGCGGGGCTTTCATGCATCTGTGCATTTGCAATGCATAAATAAATGCATTTATGCATTGACTGTATATGCATCCATGCATATTCTTTGTCTCAAGCCGCTCAACAAAGCGACTCGAAACGAAGCTCTTTAGTTCCACCACAAAGGCAGCGATGAACCGGCCTCAACGGTTCAGAGGGTTGGCAACTGACCCGGGTGTGCAGCGTAAAGCACCAGAAGCAGTTATCCGGCGGGCAGGGACCGCGGTCGGAAAAACAATTTGAATGGATCCGTACCGCGCCAGTAGCGCCGAAAGATCAACGCGAAGGACCGCATTACTGAAAAGCCTGGGCGACCGGGCTTTTTGGAATGCCTGCCTAACGTCAGGTGCATCAACCCTCATTGGGGGCTCCCTGCGTAGCAATAGCTGCGCAACTCACTCATTCAACGCAATAGGTAAACCATGAACGTATTCAACAAAACCATTGGCTCGCTGACGCTGGCGCTGGCTCTTTTCGGCGCTGGGGGCAGCGCTACTGCTGCGAACCTCCTGGTTAATGGCAGCTTTGAACAACCCGGTTGCAGCGACAGCTGTGTACTGGACACTCCGGTGGAAGCCAACTTCATCACGGGCTGGACGACCTTTCTGTCGGGTGCCGAGTATTTCAAAGTGAGCGGCTCAATCCCTGGCACGGCAGCGGAAGGCGCAGTGATTGTCGATCTGGCCAACTATGTGTATGGCAATGGCGGCGGGATTCAACAGAACTTTGCCACCGTGGCAGGGGCCAAGTACCGATTGACCTTCAGTGCGGGTAATGCTCGGTACGCCGGTCGCTCCGGTGATGGTGTCGTGCAAGTGAAAGTGGCCGGTCAGGCCGTCACCTTCAACACGCCGACCGCCACGGGAGTCTTCATCGAGTGGAGCACCATCACTTACGACTTCACTGCTACCACGGCTCAAACGACCCTGGCCTTCTCCAACGAGCAGAACCCGAACGCCAACTTTGCCTTCATCGACAACGTAATCGTTGAGCCTATTTAAAACCCCTGACATCAACAGAACTGGCAGTCGTTTCTCTGCGCTTGAGCGGCGACTGCTGATCACCAGGGCTGCGTCCGAAACACACCACCCAATAACTCATCAATCACCCCCAGGAGGCGTGACATGACAAACGAGCAACAGGCGTTGCTGGACATGCCGATCTGGCTGGTCATCGTTCTCGCCTTGGTGGGCGGTGTGTCCGGCGAAATGTGGCGCGCCGACAAGGAGGGCGCCCGTGGCTGGTCGCTGCTGCGGCGTCTGGCGCTACGGTCCGGGGCCTGCATGATCTGCGGGGTCTCGGCCATCATGCTGCTGTACGCCGCCGGCGTGTCGATCTGGGCCGCCGGTGCCTTTGGCTGTCTGACGGCGATGGCCGGGGCGGATGTTGCCATCGGGCTTTATGAACGCTGGGCCGCCAAGCGGATTGGCGTTTGTGAAGTGCCACCGCGGGATTCTCGCCCCGATCAACAGTAAACCGGCGTCGCTGATCTTCGCGTTGCTATAGGAACAGGAGGCCATGAATGCCCGTCGTCATTGAAAAACCGTCGCAGCTGTTTTCCGTCATTGCCGAAACTTTACGCACCACCATTCCCGGCTTGAAGGTCGGGAGCCATCAAGACTTCGACGGCATCGGCGATCAGCCCTGGGTGCTGATCGCCATCGAGCGTGATGCGCCGGGCAACCGTGCCAACGATGGACGTATCGCTCATGTCCTGACGATTTCCTTGCAAGTCGTTTTGCCCGGCACAGGGCTGGCCGCGTGCGACCTCGCCAGCGAATTGAAAAACCTGGTCACCGATAGCCGCTGGAATTTGTCGGGCGACCAATGCGATCTGCCCATGAACATTGATGGCATCCCATCCACGTTCATCAGCGAAACACGGGAGTACACCGCCTGGACCGTTTCATTTACCCAAACCCTGTACCTCGGCCCAGCGCTGCTCGAGGACCCGCTGGGCATTCCGAAATTCGCCCGCACCTGGGAGGTGTCGAACATCGACGACCCGAATCAATACACCGCACTCGAGGGCTGACCCATGTTTGATGCGCTTTTACGTATGCAACTGGGCCCGATCATTGAGCGTCTGGCCGAGATGGAAGCCGAGCTTGAAGACTTGCATCGGCGTGCTGACAGTTTTTGTCGCGTCGGCGTATGCCAGGAAGTCGATGCGGCCAGCAACACCTGCAAAGTCAGTCATGGCGAGCTGCTCACCCCGGCGATCCGGTTTTTCAACCCGAGTGCCGGCGCACAGAGCGAGTCGCGGATCCCCTCCGTGGGCGAGCAGTGTCTGTTGCTGAATCATGGCGGCGGTGAGGGCGGCGGGCAGTCGGTCGCGTTGTTCGGTCTCAACGGTGGTCAGTTCCCGCCCGTCTCGACACAGGCATCGCTGACGCGTCGCCTCTATCAGGACGGCACGGAAAGCGGTTATGACCACGCCAGTCATGTTCTGCACTGGCAAAACGGCCCGGCGGCGTTCATCGGCTCTCGTGAATCCCTCGAGTTGAGCATCGGCCCGGCGAGGCTGGCGATGACGCCTGAGGCCATCGAACTGCAACTGGGCGCTGTCGGCATGCGACTCGACGCTTCCGGTGTGCATCTGAGCGGCCCGCTGGTGGATCACCAGGGTCGCGTCATCAGTACCGCATAAAGAGCTTCCCATGATCGGAATCGATAGAAACACCGGCGCAACGGTCGACGACTGGCTGCAGTTTGTGCAGCGCGCCACCCGGGCGCTGACCACACCTTTGGGCACGCGTCAGAAGCGGCCTTTGTATGGCTGCGCACTCACTGAGTTGCTGGGGCAGAACCTCGGCGACGACCTGCTGATTCTTGCCCAGAGCCGTGCGGCCCAAGGGTTTTACAACAAGCACAACGGCATCGACGATTTCGAGCCACAAGTCATTGTCGCCAGTCGCCGCGGTGCCGGGCTGCTGCTGCGTTTCGCCGGCACCTGGAGAAATCGCCAACAGACATTCGAGGTAATGGCATGAGCATGTTGATCCCCGGCCAAAACCAGTTGGCCGAACCGGCAATCGTCACGATCGAAGCGTTCGAGGATTTGCTCGCAGAGTTCAAAACCTTCGTCGTCGAATACGTCGGCGCCCGTTCCCCCGAGAGCGCGGCCAAGCTTGTGGTCAGCCTTGAAAACGAAAGCGAGTTGCTGACCCTGGCCCTTGAGGCCTTTTGTGTGCGCCTGCAAATCCACGAACGCAAGTACAACGCCCGCATCAAGCAGATGCTGGCGTGGTGGGCCACCGGGAGCAATCTCGATGCGCGCCTCGCGGACATGGGCCTTGAACGTCAGATGCTCGATCCGGGCGACCCGGCGGCGTTCCCGCCGATCAATCCGGTTTTCGAGAGCGATGACGATGCCCGGTTGCGTTATTACCTGGCGCCACATGCCCCGGCGGCTGGCTCTCGCATGCAGTATCGGCGCGAGATCTTCACCCTTGGCGAACGGCCTGCCGTGAAGGTGGAAGCCGCCGCGGGGGGTGTGGTGACGGTCACTTACACCTTCGACCCGGACGGCTACGCAGCGCAGGTCAAGGACGGTAACGGTCGTCGGACTGCGCCCGGCGAAGTCACGGTCACGGTGCTTTCCCGGGAGGGCGATGGCACACCATCAGATGCGCTGCTAGACGGTGTTCGCCAGCATTTCGCCCGGCCTGATGTGCGACCGGAAACGGATCTGGTCATCGTGCAGGGCGCGCACATCAAAACCTACAAAATCCGGGTCGTGGCCAAGATCAACGCAGGTCCCGATTCGGGGCTGACCAAGGTCGCCGCGCAACAGCAGTTGCAGGCGTATGCCGATTCTTGTCACCGACTGGAAGGGCGGGTGGACCCGAGCTGGATCGATTACACGCTGCACAGCGCCGGCGCGGTTCAGCTTGAGATTCTTGAGCCGGTCGAGCCGATTGTGACGACGGCCTTTGAAGCCCCGTATTGCACGGGCGTTGAGGTGGAGGTGGACACGTTATGAGTGAACAAACGCCTCGCCCCAGTCTGCTACCCGCCAACAGCTCACCCTTGGAAAAAGCCCTCGATCTCGGTTTCGGCACGTTGCTCGATCGCATCGCGCCGCCGTTCCCCGAGCTGATGAACCCGACAGCAACGCCCTTGGCGTTTCTGCCATATCTCGCGGCGGATCGTGGGGTCAGCGAATGGAGCTCCGAGGCGGCCGAGGCTGAAAAGCGTTTGACGGTTGAACTCGCCTGGCCCACCGCACGACAGGCCGGGACACGAAAGGCGCTGGAGAACGCCGCCAAAGGTTTGCAATTGATGCCTGAGGTGCGCGCCTGGTATGAGCAAACGTCGCCAGGCCAGCCTTACAGCTTTTCCGTCAGGGCCTTTACCGAACAGCCTTACAGCGAGGAGATCGACGCCCGTCTCGACCGTCGCCTGGCCGATGCCAAAAGCGAACGGGACACCTTGTCGGTCTCGGTAGGCTTGAGGGCATTCGGCACTCACGTCATCGGCGCCGCCACCGTGTGCGGCGAACTGACCACGGTCTATCCGATCGTTATCGAAGGGCTTGAAACCTCGGGCCAGGCCTTCATGGCCGCCGGGCTCTACACCGTCGAAACCTCCACTATTTATCCACAGGGGTCCTAAATGGCCGACTATTACACCCTGCTCACCAATGCGGGGATCGCCTACGAAACCGCCTGCAAGGCGGCGGGCGTACCGATCAAATTGTCGCAGATCTCCGTCGGTGACGGCGGCGGCACGGTTTACAACCCGGCCGCCACGGCTACCGCACTGAAACGCGAAGTGTGGCGCGGGCCACTCAATGCGCTGTTCCAGGATGAGAAAAACCCGAGCTGGTTGCTGGCCGAAGTGACTATCCCGCCTGAAGTGGGCGGTTGGTATGTGCGTGAGGCTGGGCTGTGGACTGATACCGGCATTCTGTACGCCATCGTCAAGTATCCGGAGTCGTTCAAACCGGTGTTGGCGACGTCGGGTTCGGGGAAAGAGTTCTACATTCGCTCGATTTTCGAGACCAGTAATGCGGCGTTGGTGACGTTGTTGATTGACGACACCGTCGTTAAGGCGACGCGTGCCTGGGTGACGAATTTTGTCGCCGATGAGCTGGCCAGGCGCGACAGAAAACAGTCTGTGCGAGCGGCTACAACTGCAAATATCGTTTTAAGTGCTGCACAAACGCTTGACGGTATTGCTGTAGTTGCAGGCGACCGGGTACTGGTCAAGAACCAGACGCTGGCGAAGGAAAATGGGCTTTACGTGGTGGCTAATGAGGCTTGGGTACGAGCGAAGGACGCTGATTCAAGCTTGAGGGTAACTTCAGGGCTGATGGTTTCTGTCGAGCAGGGGGCAACCCTCGCTGACACGATCTGGCAACTCGTCACGGATGGTGCAATCGTCCTCGACACGACGCCGCTGGTGTTTCAGAACATAACTCAAGGTTTCGCGCCGCTCAACTCCCCGGCGTTTTCGGGCAATCCAACGGCCCCAACGGTGAGTATTTTCAGCAATGACGATGTGCTGGCCACGACCAAGTTTGTTCAACGTGCGCTAGGCAACTATGCAGGCCAAACGAATTACGCGGTCAGCACCGAGTTGACTGTGGCAGATGTCGGCAAGCTTTCTATTTTTACCGCAGCATCCTTAACTGCGACGCTTCCGGCTTGGGAAAGCGTCCCCCCAGGTGGGCTAGTCACTATATCCAATACTGCGGGCTTGACGGTTAAGGCTAAGAGCGGGGAAACGTTAAATGCGCAACTCGGGGCTGCGGGGCCATTTGTATTGCCGGCAGGATCTAACGCAGTTTTTCGCCGATTGTTGCTGGGAGGCGGCTGGAGCTTTGAGGGAGGGGACGCTTCGCTGAAGTACTCGGCGTTGTTTACGGCCTCACTGGCGTCCAATGGCTATCAGAAATTGCCGAGCGGGCTGATTATTCAGATGGCATCAATCTCTACAGGGGCTAATGGACTTGGAACAATAACCCACCCTATTGCATTCCCTACTGCAAAATTGAAAGTCCTAGTCTCGGTGGCCGGCAGCGGGGGCGCTTATGCCGCTACGTGGGATGACGTCTCTGATGTTGCTGGCAATCAGCTTACAGCTACCAGAGTTAGAGCAACTTTATCCGGGGCTGTTACGACTGCATACGTGCAAGCAATTATTATTGGGTATTAATTAGGGGCGCTTATGTTCACTTCAAAATCCACTCGCAGTTTTTACGATGCGTCTATTCATGCTTCGATGCCGGATGACGTGGTTGGAATCTCTGCTGCTGCTCACGCTGGGCTAATGGGGGGGCAGGCGGAAGGCAAGGTCATTACCTGGGGCGATGATGGTTTTCCAGTGCTTGTTGATCCGCCACCGCTAAGTGATGAAGAGTTGGCTGCTGTCGAGCGGGTTTGGCGGGATCAGTGCCTATCTGAAACGGATGGTGTAGTGACGCGTCATCGCGATGAGCTTGAGGAAGGTATTGAGCCTACATTGACTGCAACGCGGTACACCGAGGTACAGGGGTACCGCCGGTCCCTTCGCAACTGGCCGGAAGCAAGAGAGTTTCCGCTGGTTGAGCACCGCCCAACCGCGCCGGAATGGCTCTCAAGCCTGTCTCAATAAGCGCCCCGCACTGACGGGGCGTTTTCTTGACCGTCAAATTCGCAACAACACCCAACAGCCCCTCATGCAAGGGGCTTTTTCGTATCTGGAGAAACCCAAATGGCACAACGCCAAACCTACACCGTGCTCCTCCCATTCCCCACGGGGGGTGGCCATTGGTCGAGCGTCGGCCAAGAACTCGACCTGCTTGATGTGGAGGCCAACGCATTGCGCACCGCCGGCCGCCTGGAGCTGACCGCTAAAACCGAGGCTGCCGAATCAGCCTCTACATCCACCAAGGCCTTGAAGGCCGCTGCCAAGAAGGCTGAATAACCATGGCTGAGGTTTTGAACTTCGAGCACAACGGCATTACCGTCAATGCCACTGAATCTCCCGAGGCCATGGGTGGCCTGGGTGACAACGTCATCGGTCTGGTCGGCACCGCGCCGAATGCCAACCTGTTGATTCCGAAAAACACCCCGTTCCGCATCAACAGTTTCACCACTCAGGCCCAACTGGACCCGACCGGTGCCGAGGCAGGTACGCTGTTTCAAGCGGTTTACCAGATCCTCAAAGTGGTCAAGGTTCCGGTCTACGTGGTTATCGTCGAAGAGGGGGCAACCCCGGCCGACACCGTGAACAACGTGATCGGCGGTATCGAGCCGTTGACCGGTCGAAAACTGGGTCTGGCCGCGTTGAGCGGTGTCGCGGAAGACCTGACTATCATCGGTGCTCCGGGCTTCACCGGCACCAAGGCTGTGGCCAGTGAGTTCGCCTCGTTCGGCAAACGCATCAAGGCTCGCGTGGTACTCGACGGCAAGGATGCCGCGGTCGCCGATCAAGTGACTTATAGCCAGGAACTGGGCGGCGCGGACCTCGGTTTCGACCGCTGCCTGGTCGTGCATAACATGCCGGCGTTTTACTCCAAAGCGGCGAAGAAAAATGTCTTCCTGGCGCCTTCGAGCCTAGCCATCGCGGCGCTCGCCAAGGTCAAGCAATGGGAGAGCCCGGGCAACCAGGTCACCTATGCCGAGGATGTATCGCGGACCGTTGAGTACAACATTCTCGACACCTCCACCGAAGGCGATCTGCTCAACCGCTACGGCATCAGCTACTACGCCCGGACCATCCTTGGCGGCTTCTCGCTGCTGGGTAACCGCTCCATCACCGGCAAGTTCATCAGCTACGTCGGCCTCGAAGATGCGATCAGCCGCAAGCTGGTGAAGGCCGGTCAGAAAGCCATGGCCAAGAACCTGACCAAGTCGTTCATGGATCAGGAGGTCAAGCGCATCAACGACTGGCTGCAAACCCTGGTCGCCGACGAAACCATCCCGGGCGGCAGCGTGTACCTGCACCCGGAATTGAACAGCGTCGAGAAGTACAAAAACGGCACCTGGTACGTGGTCATCGACTACGGCCGCTACGCGCCGAACGAACACATGATTTATCAACTCAACGCCCGCGATGAAATCATCGAGCAGTTCCTGGAGGACGTTCTCTAATGTTTACCAACCGCGTAAGACAGGCCATCGCGGCCACCCTGCAAGGCCTGCCGTTGTCGGCGACGGTGGAAGAATTCACGCCGCCGAAGATCGAATTCGAAATGGAAGAGATGCGTGGCGGCCGTTTCATTGGCGAGGAAATGGCCAAGGGCGGCAAAGTCCTCACCGCCAAGTTGACCCTGCAAGGTGTCGGCCCGGAAATCATGCTGGCGCTGGGCGTCAGTGTGGGTGACGACATTTTGCTGAATGTGCGAGAAGCCGGCCAGGATCAAGACGGCAACACTTGGTTCACTTACCACACGGTGGGCGGCAAGTTGAAATCCCTTGAGGAGGCCGTTCTCAAAATGAACGACAAACCCAAGACCACCCTTGAGTTGTCCTGCCGCACCTACAACCGCCTCGAAAACGGCATCCCGGTGATCGACATCGACGTGCGCACCCAGAAGTTCGTGCTCAACGGCGTCGACATTCTCGGCGACGCCCGCCGCGCCGTGTTGCTGCCTTAACACAAAGGCCAGCCAGGCGCACAACCTGTGGGAGCGAGCCTGCTCGCGATGAGGGAATCACATTCAAAATCATTCTTGACTGCCCCGACGCTATCGCGAGCAGGCTCGCTCCCACAGGGATTGTGGCGAACAGTTCCCTGCACAGCCCCCTTTCATGAATCACCAAGGAATTTCTTACATGTCCTGGATGCCACCCAAACATGAACTGTTAACGCCGATTACCGGTGATGACGGATCCGAGATCGAGCAGATCCAACTCAAACCGCTGTACTACGCCGCGCAGAAAGAAGCCCTGACCCGCGCCGGCGATGATGAGGACGATCAGTTTTTCGAACTGGCCAGGCTGGCCACCGGGTTGTCGGTCAAGGAGCTCGACCAGCTCAAACGCCCGGACTACGTGAGCATCGCGCAGTACGTGCATGAGATGTCGACTCGCCCTGCATCGTACTTTCTGGAACAGCAAGCGCAGGGCGAACAATCGGTAGACCCCGATCAGGTGCACCTACTGCAACCGCTCAACGCAGCGGGCCGCAGCATGACTTCGCTGACCCTGGAAATGCCGGTGCTGCGCGCCACCAAAGCGATGAAGAAACTGAAAACCGCCAAGGAACGAGCCGAGTTCATCACCGCCCATTGCACCGGGCTGATGCTTCCCGATCTGGACCTGCTGACCGTGCCCGACTGGACACAGCTTCAGGTACGCATCGACGATTTTTTAAACAAACCGGCGGACTTCTTTCGGAGCGCGACATCGAAGTAATCCTCGATGTGGTACCGCTCATTTACTCGGTAAGTGAAGCGGAAATTCTGGAGTGGGACGCCGGCAAGGCATTGCGCCGTTACGACATCGCGATCACTCGCCTTGGCATGAAACAGGAGTAGAACGGGATGGCAGACAGTAAGTATTCGCTGTCCGGTGCGGCGAGCATCGAATTGCCGCAACTGGGCAGCGCGTCTGAAACGTCGGGGCTGAACCTGGCACTGACCACGGCCAGCCTCGACATTCGTCTGCTGGTGTCGGAGCAGGTAAAGCTCCGTGAAACCTTGGCGTTGCTGAACATTGCCCTGTCGTCGCAGCAATCGCTGCTCAAGGCGAATGCTTCGGTGCCGGCGGCAAGCGGTGAGCCAAAGTCAAAGCTCAAGGCAGAGATTGACCAGCGTGCACCACCGGATTTGCTCAAGTCTGCGATGGCGACTGAGCTGGCAATGGTTGAGCTCAACCAGGTGCTGAAACTGGACAATGTTCAGTTGCAGAAACTGTCGGAGGCCAACCAGAAAATGGCCACGGACAAGCAGGTTGCTCCGAGCGGCGCAACCGCGGTTCAACTGACCCAGGTCGAGTTGGCGGCGGCGAAGGCGGGTATCGGGGATGGGCTCGACCCGGCTAAAAAACAGGACGAACTGCTGAACTTCACCCGCGATAGTGCGGTGACGGCGTCGGCATTCAATCTCGACGTCAAGGCCGCCAGTGAGATGCTGATGGGCTGGCGCACCTCGATGAAGCTGGATCGGGGACAAAGCCTGAGCCTGGCGGATGCGACCAACCATCTCGGCAACAGCGGCCTGAATGTCAAAGCGGCGGATATCGGCTCTGTAGTGCAGCAGAGTGGCGAAGCTGGCATTGCTTCAGGCTTGACGCCTGAACAGGTGGCGGCTCTCGCGGCGGCGTTTTTGAACAGTGGAGTGGACAAGGCCGGTGCCGGCGTGGCTTTGAAAAGTTTCACCACGGGGTTGGCCAAGGGAGACGCGGCTTCACCGGAGCACCGCAGGGCCTGGACAGAGCTGGACGCCAAATTCAATCCCACGATGGTCGCCGATGGCCTGCGCACGGACCCACTCGGAACGATTAGTCAGGTGCTTGAAGCACTGAAGAACAAACCTGCGCAAGAACAGCAGTCGCTGGCCAAGACGCTGTTTGGCGACAACGCGGGGATTCTTGAACTGCTGAAAAAGCCGGAAGATGCCCAGAAGGCTCTTTTGTTGGTATCCGAAAGAACCAAAGATGGCGCGTTGCCGAAGTTCACAGGCTCTGTAGCGCAATCCGCCGAAGCGCTGGGGGAAACCTCGCAAGGGCGCTGGAATGCGCTGGATGCCAGTAAGAACCGGATGTTTGCTGCGGGCGGCAATGCTTTGGCACCGTTGACCGACGGCTTGATGGTGTCCCTCGGCGCATTGGCCGATGGCTTGAGCGGGGTTGCTGAAGCACAACCGAAAGCTACCGCAGGATTGCTCGTACTCGCAGGGGCCATTGCGTTGGCGCGTGGTGCTGAAATCAAGGTCGCGATGGCCTCGGCCATCACCGCTGCCGCGACAAAACTTCTGGCTCTGGCAGGTGCGCGACCGATTCCCGAAGCGGGGGATCTGACAGTCGATGCCGAGGAACTCGGCCGTAAGGGCAAAAAACAATCCCGAGGCGCCAGGGCCAAAAAAGGCACTGCTCCTGGAAAAGCTGCGATCAAGCCCCTCCCCAAAAGCGCTCCCAAGCTGCCACGTATGTCGACCGGGAGTCGCTTGCTGGGTGCTGCCAGCATGGGCTCGGCAGTCACCAAACGGGTCGCGCCGCTGATGCTGCTCAGCGCTGGTTACGATGCCGTCAAAGGTCTGCAGGCGGGAGATACCACAGCGGTCGGCGGGGCGCTGGGCTCCGCCGGTGGTGGGCTCGCCGGCACTTATGCGGGCGCTGCTGCCGGCGCCATGATCGGCAGCGTGGTGCCCATTCTGGGCACCGCAGTCGGTGGCGTGATCGGTGGCTTGTTGGGGGGTATGGCGGGCAGTTGGGGAGGGGAATGGCTGGGTGAAAAACTCGCCAAACCCGCTGACAAGCTCGCTGCTCCAGAGCAGGTCAGCAAAGACCTGACCAACACCCAAACGGCCAGTCAGCAGAACGCGATGACCGCGAACATCTACATCAACGGCCAGGATCAGGCCAGCGCCAGTCAGTTGGCGAACCTGGTGGTGCAACAGATTACTGGCCAATTCGGGCTAATGACTATGCCCAACTCACTCGCCATGCGAAGTGACGCGGCCCTGACCGACGGAGGTACCTGATGCGTCAGCAAATGGCACTCGGCAGTTTCATTTTCGGCCTGTCCAGAAACTTCGCTTACCACAGTTTGGTGCGCACGTCGGACGGCGGCTGGAAGAGCATCGACATCCTCACCAGTAAACCCAAGTCCAGTCAGGTCGGCCAAGGCCTGCAAGGGCTGACGATAACAGGCAAGTCGATGTACGCGACCGCCATGGATCGGCTCGATGAGTTGCGTGCATTGCAGGCGCTGCGCATCCCTGTGCCGTTGGTTGACGGCATCGGCCGCAACTGGGGTCTGTGGCAGATCAACAAGGTGTCGGAAACCCAGAGTAAGGTCATCGATGACGGTACCGCGATGGTAGTCGGCTGGGTAATTGAATTGACGGAGTTCGCTAATGCGTAGGGTTCGAAGTATTGCCGGTGATTCGGTGAATCTGTTGCTGTACCGCGAGCTTGAGCGTTGTGACGATGTCGTCGAGGAAGCGCTTTGGCGTCTTAATCCAGGGCTGGCCGAACGGGGTTCGGTATTGCCAGCGGGGGTGTGGGTTGTCCTGCCGGAACTGGATTCAAAACCCGTTGCACCCACACCGGTTTCGGCCTGGGATTAAGGAGGCAGCATGTCACTGGGTTTCACGCCTGCGGTGGAAATTTACGGCGCGAACGCTGCGCTGCTCAACGAACGATTGCTCAGTTGGACGCACATCGATGCGGCGGGGATCGAGTCCGATCAACTGACGCTCATGATCAGTCTGGAAGGGCTTGAAGGGTTGCCCAGCCTGGGCGGAAAAATCGGTCTGCGAGTCGGTTATCTGGAGACGGGGCTGGTGGATAAAGGCGAGTTCGTCATTACCCGGCGCACACCGACCCTGTTCCCCCTGCGTCTGACGCTGGTGGCCACGGCAGCACCGTTCAGTGCGGCGGATCAGACCGGCTTCAAGCAGCGCCGATCGGTCAGCCATGGCCCGACGACCTTGGGTGCGCTGTTTCGCCAGTTGACGTCCAGGCACGGATTTTCCCCTCGTGTGGCCCCGGACCTGTCGCTGATAAAAATCGAGCACATCGACCAGTCCAACGAAACCGACATGGGTTTTCTGACGCGACTGGCCTACCTTCATGACGCCGTCGCCAAGCCGATCAACGAGCTGTACGTGCTGGCACGGCGCGGTCAGGCGAAATCGTTATCGGGCAAAGTCCTGCCGACCATAAAGCTGTCGGTGACGACGAACAATCGCCCAGGCGATCACGCCTTTATCTCCGCCATCCTGGATGAAACCGCCCGGGCGAAATACCAGGGCTGCAAGACCAGTTGGTGGGACGCGGCGGCGGGCAAAGTGCGCGTGGAGGAGAGCGGCATCGCGCCGTTCAAGACTCTTCGCCAGCGTTTTCAGAGCGCAGACGATGCCCGGGCCGCCGGTGAAGGAGAGGTACGCCGGATGATGCGTGAAGCACTCAAGGTGACGATCGCATGCCCTGGCAATCCGGGATTGTCCGCTGAAGGGATCGTGCTGCTGGACCCCTCCTGGCCGGATTTCATGCGCGGTCGTTGGTCGATCGACAAGGTCACCGCCACCGGCGACCGAGAAAAAAGCTACCGCTGCACAATTGACGCGACCTGCCTGGACGCGAAGGCCTGACACCACTGATTTTTGGGAGGTCATCCATTAACCACAGGAGTGAGTGATGCGCGTCACCGATCAACAGTTGCTCAACATTTTCCCCAACGCCCGCTCCCAAGCGGGCGTTTTCATTTCCGTCCTTAACACCGCAATGGCTCACCGCAACATCAACACCCCCAAACGCATCGCCGCTTTCCTTGCGCAAGTCGGCCATGAATCGGGGCAGTTGCAGTACGTGCGTGAGTTGGGGAGCGCTCAGTACTTGAGCAAGTACGACACTGGCGCACTGGCTGCGCGCTTGGGAAATACACCGGAGCCTGACGGCGACGGTCAGAAGTACCGTGGCCGAGGCCTGATTCAGATCACCGGTCGCGACAATTACCGTCAGTGCAGTCTCGGACTCTTCGGTGATGAACGTCTGTTGGCGCTGCCAGAACTACTGGAACAACCGCAATGGGCCGCCGAATCGGCCGCGTGGTTCTGGGAGCAAAATGGCTTCAATGAACTGGCCGACCGCGGCCAGTTCAACAGCATCACTCGCCGCATCAACGGCGGCCTGAACGGTTTGCAGGATCGCTTGCAACTCTGGGCGCGGGCGAGGGCGGTGTTATGCCAGCCTTCGGTTTGATGCCGATGTCTTACCGCGCCATTGGCGTTGTTGTGTTTCTGGCTGTGTTGGCCGGTGGCTCGGCGGCGCTGGCCTGGCGCTTTCAGGATTGGCGTTATGGCGGGCAACTGGCGGAACAGGCCAAGCTGCACGCCGAGGCACTGAATCAGCTGATCCTGGCAACCGCGACGCAGCATCAGGCCGAGCATCACGAGCGCCTGGCGCTGGAGCAGCGTCTTTCGACCAGTGAACAAACCCATTATCGAGCGCTTAGCGATGCCGAACGTGATCAAGATCGCCTGCGCGATCGTCTTGCCACTGCTGATGTGCGCTTGTCAGTCCTCCTCGATGCCAATGACGCTGCCTCAACCTGTGCAGTGCCAGCCGCCTCCGGCACCGGCGGGGTGGATCATGGCGCCTCGCGAGCCCGACTTGACCCGGCGCATGCTCAACGAATTATCGCCATCACCGACGCAGGCGATAGCGGACTGATTGCCCTGCAGGCGTGTCAGGCTTATGTCAGAGCCCTCGTTCGCTAACATTTTGATCGATCCTGAACCTTGCAAGCGTGATCGGCTCGTGTACGGTAGGCCTCATTCCGCTCCATCAGGAGAGAGCCGTGAAAGACATCACTCAGCTGGCCGCTGAACTTGGCAGACGCTTGCAGGTTCTCAATGCCCACGTCACCACCGCCGAATCCTGTACCGGTGGTGGGATTGCCGAGGCGATCACCCGCATTCCGGGGAGTTCGGTGTGGTTCGAGGCCGGTTATGTCACGTACTCCAACCGCCAGAAAACCCAGCAACTGGATGTCCCGCCCGAATTGTTTCCAACCGTCGGGGCGGTCAGTCGCGAGGTGGTCGAGGCCATGGTCCGCGGCGCGCAGGAAAAAAGCCGGGCGCGTTTTGCCGTGGCCGTTAGCGGTGTAGCCGGGCCGGATGGCGGTTCACCGAGCAAGCCCGTGGGCACGGTGTGGCTGGCCTGGGGCGTCGGTGAGCAGGTGTTCAGCGAGGTACAGTACTTTGCCGGTAACCGTGACGAGGTCCGCCGACAAACGGTGAAGGCCGCGCTAGAGGGGCTGCTGCGGCATGCCGCTGGAGAAATCTCAAATCAGGGGTAGGCGATCCTGAAACGCTGTGGAATAATACTGGCTACTTATACAGGTGTTGGCCGTCAGGCCTTATTGATTACGTGAGGACTTTAATGGACGACAACAAGAAGAAAGCCTTGGCTGCGGCCCTGGGTCAGATCGAACGTCAATTCGGCAAGGGTGCCGTAATGCGTATGGGCGATCAGGACCGTCAGGCGATCCCGGCTATTTCCACTGGCTCTCTGGGTCTGGACATCGCGCTCGGCATTGGCGGTCTGCCAAAAGGCCGTATCGTTGAGATCTACGGTCCTGAATCCTCCGGTAAAACCACCCTGACACTGTCGGTGATCGCCCAGGCTCAAAAAGCCGGCGCGACCTGCGCATTCGTCGACGCCGAACACGCCCTCGACCCTGAGTACGCCGGCAAACTGGGCGTCAACGTCGACGACCTGCTGGTTTCTCAGCCGGACACCGGCGAGCAAGCCCTGGAAATCACCGACATGCTGGTGCGTTCCAACGCGGTAGACGTGATCATCGTCGACTCCGTGGCTGCTCTGGTGCCGAAGGCTGAAATCGAAGGCGAAATGGGTGACATGCACGTGGGCCTGCAAGCCCGTCTGATGTCCCAGGCGCTACGTAAAATCACCGGTAACATCAAGAACGCCAACTGCCTGGTGATCTTCATCAACCAAATCCGTATGAAAATCGGCGTGATGTTCGGCAGCCCGGAAACCACCACCGGTGGTAACGCGCTGAAGTTCTACGCATCGGTTCGTCTGGACATCCGCCGTACTGGCGCGGTGAAAGAAGGTGATGAAGTCGTCGGCAGCGAAACCCGCGTAAAAGTCGTGAAAAACAAGGTGGCTTCGCCGTTCCGTCAGGCCGAGTTCCAGATTCTTTACGGCAAGGGCATCTACCTCAACGGTGAGATGATCGACCTGGGTGTTCTGCACGGTTTCGTCGAGAAATCCGGTGCATGGTATGCCTACGAAGGCACCAAGATCGGTCAGGGCAAGGCCAACTCGGCCAAGTTCCTGGCGGACAACCCAGAGATCGCCGCGAAACTTGAGAAGCAACTGCGCGACAAGCTGTTGACTCCAGCGCCGGACGTCAAAGCATCGCCAGTCAAAGAGACGGCTGATGACCTGGCTGACGCTGATATCTGATTGATCCGATGACCGCCGTACTCGATACACTCGTCGCGGTGCGGCGAACCGCAATGGACCTGCTCGCGCGACGCGAGCACGGTCGAGTCGAGCTGACGCGTAAACTGCGTCAGCGCGGCGCCCTCCCTGAAATGATCGACACAGCACTCGACCGCTTGACGGAAGAGGGCCTGTTGTCCGAGTCCCGTTATCTCGAGAGCTTTGTTTCTTACCGTGCCCGTTCCGGTTATGGCCCTTTGCGAATTCGTGAAGAGTTGGGCCAGCGCGGCCTGCAACGTACCGACATCGAACTCGCTTTGCGCGAGAGCGGTATCAACTGGCAGGAACAACTGGAAGACACCTGGCGGCGCAAATTTGCTGGGCACCTACCGATAGACGCCCGGGAACGTGCCAAACAGGGCAGGTTCCTGAGTTATCGGGGGTATTCCATGGAAATGATCAGCCGCTTGTTCAGCGGCCGAGGGATGGACGATTAAATAAAACGGTCCGCTATTTCGATAGCGGGCCGTTTTTTTTGTTTCACGTCACCTTGAACGGCTCACGCGTGCGTTGTTGCGTCTGGGGTTTGGACTGGGCCCAGTTTTCCGGCAGGTTGATGTAATCCACCAACTCCCGCAGACGACCATGATCACGGGCGTTGAAGGTGAAGGCCAGTCGCGCCAGATGGCTGAACTGCGGTTCGTCATGCTCCTCACCGCTATAGGCGTGCTGATGGAAATGATCGCTCAGGCACAGGTCGGCGAATGCCTCTTGCATGTGTTCGAGTGCCCCGTCGCTGAGTTTGTGGTTCATGCGAATCACGAACTGATGCTTGAGCCAGCGGCTGGAGTGGAAGTTGCTGTAGAACTGATTGATCTGCTCCACTGCCTCTTCGGCACTGTAGACCAGGCTCAACAGCTTCATGTCGGTCGGCAGAATGTAGCGATTTTCCTCCAGTTGATGGTGAATGAAGTCCAGCGCGCCTTGCCAGAACTTGCCGCCCGGCGCATCCAGCAGCACTACGGGCACCAGCGGGCTTTTGCCGGTCTGGATCAGTGTCAGCACTTCCAGCGCTTCATCCAGGGTACCGAAACCGCCTGGGCACAGCACCAGCGCATCGGCTTCCTTGACGAAGAACAGCTTGCGGGTAAAGAAAAAGTGGAAGGGCAGCAGGTTTCCGGTGCCATTGACCGTGGGATTGGCATGTTGCTCGAAGGGCAAGGTGATATTGAATCCCAGGCTGTGTTCCAGGCCGGCACCTTCATGGGCCGCCGCCATGATGCCGCCGCCGGCACCGGTGATGACCATCATGTCCGAGCGAGCCAGGGCGGCGCCAAGCTCTCGGGCCAAACCATACAATGGGTGTTCTATCGGCGTGCGAGCCGAGCCGAAAACGGTGACTTTGCGTCGCCCCTTGAACTGCTCCAGCACACGGAAGGCATGCTCGAGTTCGCGCAGGGCTTGCAGGGTGATCTTGGCATTCCAGCGGTTGTGATCTTCCTGGGCCATGCGCAGCACAGTCAGGATCATGTCGCGGTAAATCGGGATGTTGGGGCTGTTGGGTGAAACCAGGTTGAGTTGTTCTTCGACCTTGCTGGCGAGGTCGTGGCCGCTTTCTTGAAAATGACGGCTCAGGAGGTCATTCGGTTGGTAAGGCATTCAACTTCTCCTTCTGCACAGAACCCTTGGCCCGACAAAACAGTCGTCGGCGCCGCGACACCCCTTGTGTCGCTGTCTGCCCAAGCCCTTGCCTGGGCGCTCCACCTGACTCAATTGCAATCGAGCCATCCATACGGGCTCTGCTTATCCCTTGAATGAAAGAAACGTTCGCACAATAAGACACGCAATGGGCAGCCCCTTTTCTGCCCTTTAAAAAAACAACGTGAACACTATGAATTTAGACCCTCGCAACGATTTGCGCTGCCTGATCATTGCGCCGCAAAGTCTTTCCTGGCAATCGCTTGTTGACCATTTTCAAGGTGCTTTCACCGCTCGTCTGAACGCAAGCCATCTGTCCTGCGCTCTGATTTACTAAGTACAGGTGTAACACGACAACCATTGCGTCAATGGCAGGACGCAACGTTCAAGCAATTCAGGGATTTATCGCGTGATCAACGACGATCAATGCGTGCAGGGAGGCGGTAAACCATGCCCAGAGTCACTCTGGAGATCGATGCACAACTGTATCGATTGCTGAAATTATCAGCCGAGACCAATCATTTGAGTCTCGAAGAGGAGTGCTGCCGGCGTCTGGAGGGCGGGGAGCGACGTTCGCGCTACTTGCAGGCGCTGTTGGCAGAACTGCGCGCCGAAGATGAACAGCGGCGCGCCAATTCCCGTTGATTACTTTTTCTTGGCAGGTGTGGCTTTCGGGCAATCCGATTCCTGGAAGCTTGCGGAGCCGACCGGGCGGTTGGTTTTCACTTCGGTAAAGTCGTAACGCATGATCGCGCCCTTCGCCATCAGCTTGCGGAACCCCTCGTTTCTGCAGACGGAGGCGCCAAGCTGGAAGTACACGGCTTTCGGATCGGCGCGCATCTTGTCGGCGTGGCTGCTCTGAACGCTCAAATGATTGATCAGCTGATTGCCTTCGACGGTGTAACCCTGATCCTGAATGTCTTCGTTGATCGCCCGTGGAGTGCCGACACTGCTTTGTACGGCGACGTTTCGCAGCTCTCTGTTCAGATTCTGCTCACTCAAGGACGCAGCCTGAGCGTTGAAGGACGACGCCAGCAGAATGGCAGCGGTGGGAACGATAAGGCGCAGCATGAAACTCTCCTGGTTCAGTGACTGGTGGTTCGACCCGTCACGTGACTGTGCGTTCAGTGGCGGCGAATTATAGGGGAGCGCGCCTGGACGGTACAGGCTTGCGCCGGCCGCTCTGGTAAACTGCTGGCCTTTATTGCCTTGCCGAGTGCCGTTTGTGTCGAGTTTTCCTGTCTGCCGGTGTTGCCCACGATGAACCACGCCCCCAACGCCGTAGCCCGCTTGCGCGATCAGCGAGAGGAAGAGGGCATCAAGCCGATTCAGGCCCGTGGCTGGCGAGCAACCCGTTGCCGTGCCTGCCGTGTGATCGAAAGCCACTGCTTATGCGCCTGGCGCCCGCAGGTTGACACGCGTAGCGGCGTGTGTCTGATCATGACCAACAAAGAAGTGTTCAAGCCGAGCAATACCGGTTGGCTGATTGCCGATGTGGTGCGCGACAACCATGCATTCATCTGGTCGCGTACCGAAATCGACGAACAACTGCTGGCGCTGTTGGCCGACCCACAATGGCAGCCGTATCTGGTGTTTCCTGGCGAATACGTCGAGCCCGAGCGAGTGACCCACAGCGTCGAGGTCGATAGCGCCAAGCGGCCGCTGTTTATTCTGCTGGACGCCACCTGGACCGAAGCCCGGAAGATTTTCCGTAAAAGCCCCTATTTTGATGGGTTCCCGATTCTGAGCCTGCTTCCTGAGAAGCTTTCACGGTACCGGTTACGCAGGTCCACCCGCAGCGAGCACCTGTGCACGGCCGAAGTGGCGGCGCTGTGCCTCGATCTGGCCGGTGATACAGACGCTGCATCGGCACTGGACGCTTATTTTGATGTGTTCAGCCAGCATTACCTGGACGCTAAACATCAGCTGGATATGAATGTTGCAACACCGGCCCATGCCGAGCTGATGCCCTTCGTACAGCACGCGGCACCCGTCATCTGCTGAGTATCGCCCATACTGCAAAGAACCAGGCTCGCTGGCAGGGCCATGCAACTTGACCACCCCGGTTTCGCTGGGCATGCTTGGCGCCGATTAGGGCGCGGCCAAAGTTTGAAACGCTGCTTTTTTACGTAATTGGCGTTGAACGTGCCCTGTTGGTGCCGCTGCGTGGCTGCACCTCGAGTTGTTTTGGCGAGGCCTGAAATGCATCGGGCGTCCCATAAAAAAACAGGATCATTTTGAAAAATGGCCACATACGAAATCCTGATTGCCGATGACCACCCTCTTTTTCGTAGCGCCCTGCACCAAGCGTTGACCCTGGGCCTGGGCCCGGATGTCCGTCTGGTAGAAGTGGCGAGCATTGCCGAACTGCAAACCCGTCTGGACGAAAAGGCCGACTGGGATCTGGTATTGCTGGATCTGAACATGCCGGGGGCTTACGGTTTTTCCGGGTTGGTGCTGTTACGTGGGCAGTACCCGCAGATTCCGGTGGTGATGGTGTCGGCTCAGGAAGAAGCGGCGATCATGGTGAAATCCCGTGAATTCGGCGCCAGTGGTTTCATTCCCAAGTCCAGTGATTTGAGCGTCATTCAGAAAGCTGTACGCGCGGTGCTGGATGGCGATGTTTTCTGGCCGCCCCAGGCCTTCGAAGCGGTCAGCGTTTGCGCCGAAGCCAAGGCCGCCAGCGAAGGCCTTGCCAGCCTGACACCCCAGCAGTTCCGGGTGTTGACCATGGTCTGTGAAGGTTTGCTGAACAAGCAGATTGCCTACGAGTTGAGCGTTTCCGAAGCGACGATCAAGGCCCACGTCACGGCAATTTTTCGTAAGCTGAATGTGCGGACCCGGACTCAGGCAGCGTTGCTCTTGCAACAACTTGAGTCAATTTCGAGCAACTAAGGAACAACGTGTTCACGCTTTTTTGACTTTGCTTCAACTAGTTTCCCCACTCCTTTTTGGTCAGTTGCCTACTTTATGTCACCTTTCAAAGGCCAGACCGGCCTCAAACGCATCCTCAACGCCTCTGGTTACTCTCTGGACGGCCTGCGCGCGGCCTTCACCGGCGAAGCGGCCTTCCGGCAACTGGTGTTGCTCAACGCCATCCTGATTCCGCTGTCGTTCTTCCTGAACGTCAGCCGCGTCGAGCAGGCGCTGCTGATTGCGGTTTGCCTGTTGGCCTTGATCGTCGAGTTGCTCAATTCGGCGGTGGAAGCGGCCATCGACCGCATCTCCCTTGAGTTGCATCCACTGTCCAAGAACGCCAAGGACATGGGCAGCGCCGCTCAATTCGTGGCGTTGAGCATGATCGCGCTGGTGTGGGCGGTGATTCTGCTTTAAGCGATGGTGGGCAGGACGATCTCGTCGCTGCGCTGAACCCCTGCGGTGAACGCGCGGCACAGTTCGAGGAATTCGCGCATGGCTGACGTCTGATATTTCTGTTTGTGCCAGATGAAATAGAACTGTCGCGCCAGGTCCAGATCCGGTGTTTCCACGGGCACTAGGCTGCCGCGGCGGAACGCATCGCGCAGCGCCAGGCGCGAAATGCAACCAATCCCCAAACCTGATTCCACCGCGCGCTTGATCGCTTCGGTGTGTTCCAGCTCCAGGCGAATGTTCAGCGCGCTGCGATGGTGTCGCATGGCCTGGTCGAACGTCAGCCGTGTGCCCGAGCCTTGCTCGCGGAGAATCCACGCCTCATGACTCAGCTCCTCCATGGTCGCGATGCCACGTTTGGCCAGCGGATGCTGAGGCGCACAGAACACCACCAGCTCATCTTCGACCCAGCTCTGTACTTCGATGTCCGGATGGCTGCAGTCGCCTTCGATTAGACCCAGATCAATTTCATAGTGCGCGACCTGTTGCACGATGTTGGCGGTGTTCTGCACATGCAACTTCACCTGGCTTTCCGGATGGCGCTGCATGAAGCTGCCGATCAGCAGGGTGGCTAGGTAATTGCCGATGGTCAGGGTCGCACCGACCGCCAGGGAGCCGAAACCGGACTTGCCGTTGAGCAAATCTTCGATCTCCTTGGCCTGGTCGAGCAGGGCCACCGCTTGCGGCAACAGCTGTTTGCCGAGGGCGTTGAGGCTCAGCCGTTTGCCGGCGCGATCGAACAGCTGACAGCTGCACTGACGCTCTAGCTCGGTGATTGAGGTGCTCGCCGCCGATTGTGAGAGGTTGAGCGTCAATGCAGCACGGGATACGCTTTCCTGCTGGGCGACGGCGACGAATACTTGAAGTTGACGGAGAGTAAATCGCATATCGATATAACCGATAACCCTTATCTTAATAATCCATTTAACAGATATTGTCGCTGCCATTAGAATGCGATGCAATTGCGCACATCATCGGCGCAGGCAAATCTCCAGGAGTCCCACGTACATGAGCAACATGAACCACGAGCGTGTCCTCAGTGTTCACCACTGGAACGACACTCTGTTCAGCTTCAAGTGCACCCGCGATCCGGGCCTGCGCTTCGAGAACGGTCAGTTCGTGATGATCGGCCTGCAACAGCCCAACGGCCGCCCGCTTATGCGTGCTTACTCGATTGCCAGCCCGAACTGGGAAGAGCATCTCGAGTTCTTCAGCATCAAGGTGCCTGATGGCCCGCTGACTTCCCAGTTGCAGCATCTGAAGGAAGGCGACGAGATCATCATCAGCAAAAAGCCTACCGGCACCCTGGTGCTGGATGACTTGAAGCCTGGAAAACATTTGTACCTGCTCAGCACCGGTACTGGTCTGGCGCCGTTCATGAGCGTCATCCAGGACCCGGAAACCTACGAGCGTTTCGAAAAAGTGATCCTGTGCCACGGTGTGCGTTACGTCAATGAAGTCGCGTACCGCGAGTTCATCACCGAACACTTGCCGCAGAACGAGTTCTTCGGCGAGGCGCTGCGTGACAAGTTGATCTACTACCCGACCGTGACCCGCGAGCCATTCGAGAACGAAGGCCGTCTGACCGACCTGATGCGCAGCGGCAAGCTGTTCAGCGACATCGGTCTGCCACCGATCAACCCGCAGGACGACCGCGCCATGCTGTGCGGCAGCCCGAGCATGCTCGACGAGACCAGCGAAGTGTTGAACAGCTTCGGCCTGAAAGTTTCGCCGCGGATGCGCGAGCCGGGTGATTACCTGATCGAGCGTGCGTTCGTCGAGAAATAACAAACCCGCATCACTGAAAAGCCCCCATTGCCTGTGCAGGCAATGGGGGCTTTTTTGTGCCCGACACAAACCTTGTAGGAGCTGTCGAGTGAAACGAGGCTGCGATCTTTTGATCATGTTTTTTAAAGCAACATCAAAAGATCGCAGCCTCGTTTCACTCGACAGCTCCTACAGGTTGAACACAGAAATGACTTCGAGGACGCGGATTAGGTCAGGTGTGGGGTAATGCCAGCGCACATCCACATCCCAGAACTGCGCGCCGTATTCCCTTTCCGGTGCAGGAATCTGGTACGCCGGGCGTGGGTCTTGTGCCAGGCATTGCTCGATCAGCTCGACCAAAGGCTCATCAAGCCGCTGAGCGTGACCATGAGCCTGTTGCAGCGCTGAGTCTGTCCATTGCACGGGAATCAACTGTGGCGGGGCGCTGGCGATGCTGTTGGACGCCGTGTCGATGATATCGGCGTAGGGCACGTAGGGTTTGATGTCGAGAATCGGCGTACCGTCCAGCAAGTCGATGCCGGAGATCCATAGCCGATTGGCTTCGACTTTGTCCAGTTTGACCACCGATTGACCGATGCCATTGGGCCGGTGCGTCGCCCGAGTGGCGAACACGCCCATGGATTTGTTGCCGCCCAGGCGCGGAGGGCGGACTTTCAGGCGTGGCTTTTCTTCCAGGGCCTGATGGAACAGGAACAACAGCCAGACATGGCTGACCTGCTCGAGTCCCTGCACCGCATCACCCTGATCGAACGGCGCCACCAACTCCAGCACGCCGCGAGCGGCCGGGGCCAGTTGCGGTTGGCGCGGGATGGCGAACTTCTCCTTGAAGCAGGAGCGTACGAAGCCGATGGGGGAAACGCTGTAGGTCATGGTTTGGGGTCGAGGCGGGGTGTGGGCGTGCATGATAACCCGATCGACCGGAAGATCGGTGGCGCCTGTCAGTCCGCCATCGCGAGCAGGCTCGCTCCCACATTATTTGATTTGCGGCGGGCACAAATGTTGTGGTCACAGCAGGCCCCTGTGGGAGCGAGCCTGCTCGCGATGGCCGCACCGCCAATCTCAGAGACTAAAACCACCATCCAAAGGAATAATATTCCCAGTCATATACGCTCCAGCCGTACTCGCCAGACTGATCGCCAACGCCGCCATCTCTTCCTCCCGCCCCCAACGCTTCATCGGAATCAGCGCCGTATCTTCCGCCAACGCCTGTTCATCATTCCCGATGTGCTGAGTCATCTTGCTCGGAAAACGCCCCGGTGCAATCACATTGACGTTGATGTGCTGGCTCACCAGCTCCCGCGCCAGAATCCGCGACAGTTGATGCAGGGCAGCCTTGCTCGTGCCATAGGCATACGCCTGTTCGCTGAAAGACGAAATCCCGGCGACCGAACCAATGTTGATGATCCGCGCCGGGTTCGCTTCCGATCCGGCCTTGCGCAGCAGCGGCAGAAATTGCTGGATGACCGCCGGTCACAGAGCGGTGCGGCCTTGCAGGGAAAAGTAGGGATGCATGGCGAATCCTGAGCGCTGAGGGTCAATACACCCTAGTCGTCAGCCGCCAGAAGTGGAGCCACTATTTTTGCGAGGAATGAGGGTCTATACAGCCTTGAACTGCCCCGCCCTTGTAGGAGCACAGCTTGCTGGCGAAGGCGTTTTCGAGATCGCCTTCGCCAGCAAGCTGTGCTCCTACAGGTTCGTGGGCGATTTACTGCGGGCGAACACGCAGGGTCAGGCCCTTGAGGAAGTTGCGCAGCAACTGGTCGCCGCAGGTGCGGTAGTTGGTGTGGCCAAACTTGCGGAACAGCGCGCTCAGCTCAGGCTTGGACACCGGGAACTCGGCGGCCTTGAGGATCGCGTGCATGTCGTCCTCTTTCAGTTCGAAGGCCACACGCAGCTTCTTCAGGATGATGTTGTTGGTCACCGGCGTTTCGATCGGCTGCGGCGGACGGCTTTCGTCCTTGCCGCGCTTGAAGATCACCAGGCCGTCGAGGAAATGCGCCATGACCTCGTCCGGGCAGCGTACGAAGCCTTCCTCGTCTTCCTCTTTCTTGTCGAGGTACGTCAGCAGGTCTTCCATGGACACGTCCATGCCGCCGAGCTTGATGATCTCGATGACTTTCTTGTCGCTGATGTCGAGCATGTAGCGCACGCTGCGCAGTACGTCGTTATGAATCATGGTGTGCAATCCTGATATTCAGCAGTGGGCGCCGCATAAACCGCGGCGCCGAAATGTATGGCGGCGTGAAAAGTCTTAGAACTTCTCTTTGCCGGACAGGTAGCGCCATTGCCCCAACGGCACTTTGCCGATGGACACGCCGCCGATGCGGATGCGGCGGATGGCGACGACCTTCAGGCCTACAGCCTGGCAAAACAGGGCGATCACACCCGGTTGTGGGTTCTTCATCGCAAAACGCAGGCGGTTTTCGTTCTGCCAGCTGGCTTTGACCGGCGGCAGTTCCTTGCCCTTGTAGGTCAGGCCGTGGTTCAGGCGGTTGAGGCCGTGAGCCACCATGTCGCCTTCAACTTCGACCACATACTCTTGCTCGATCTTGGCGGAGTCGGCGGTGAGTTTGCGCAGGATCTTCCAGTCCTGGGTGAACACCAGCAGACCGCTGGCATTGGCCTGCAGATCGGTGCTGGCGGTCAGGCGCAGGAAGTGGCCCTTGAGCGGACGTTTGCCGTAGCGGTGTTCTTCGCTCAGGGTCTCGGCGCTGATGGTCGCCATGGCCGTGTCCGCGTCCATGCCCGCAGGGACGTTGAACAGAATGGTCACCGGCTCCGGCGCAGTGGCTTTTGCTTCGGGATCGAGCTCGACTTTTTGGTTGTCGACCTTGAACTGCGGCTCGTCGATGACTTCACCGTCCACGGTGACCCAGCCGCCCTCGATGAACAGCTCAGCCTCCCGACGGGAACAGCCGACGAGTTCGATGAGGCGTTTGGAGAGACGAATCGGGTCAGTCATGACAGGGCCGTAACAAAAAAGGGGTGGGCATTGTACCTGCCTGGCGCCGGTTAATCCCGGCTCCATTTGCCGCATGTGCTTTTAATGTGGGAGCGAGCCTGCTCGCGAAAGCGTCATCAGCTTCAACATCAATGTCGATTGATAGGCCGCTTTCGCGAGCAGGCTCGCTCCCACAAGGGTTTCATGTTGTGTCAGCCGTTGCGCGTCAGTTGTTGAGACTGACGCAAACGCATGTGCAGCAACGGATAGGGCTGCCCCATGCCATCGACTTCCGAGCGACCGATCACCTCAAAGCCCTGTTTGAAGTAAAAGCCCAAGGCTTGCGGGTTTTGCTCATTGACGTCCAGCTCATCGGCGTTCAGGTGTTCCAAGGCATAGCGCAGCAATTGCTTGCCCAGGCCTTTGCCGCGATGTGCCGGGTCGATGAAGAGCATTTCGATCTTGCCCGCCGCGACGCCGGCGAACCCGGTGATGCGCTGTCGCGAGTCTTTGGTGCAGATCAGCATTACCGCGTCGAGGTAGCGGGTCAGCACCAGGTTCTTCAGCAGGTCGATATAGCTGTCGGGCAGAAAGTCATGAGTGGCGCGCACCGAGGCTTCCCACACTTGGGTGAGTTCTTCGTAGTCGCTCTGTTTCGGTGTGTGAATGACCGAGTGTTGGCGCATGCCCGCTGGCCTCTCTTGCGTGGATGATGCGAGTGCTTTCTCTCACAAAACGATAGACGTAAAAAAGCCCCGCATCTCGTCAAGAGAGCGGGGCTTTTGTATTTTTTGCGTTTAGATCTGTTCAGCCCACAAGTCGTATTCGTCGGCGTCGGTCACTTTGCACCAGACTTTGTCGCCCGGCTTCAAGTTACTGCCGTTGTCGATGAATACGTTGCCGTCGATTTCCGGGGCATCGAAGAAGCAGCGGCCGACCGCGCCTTGCTCGTCGACTTCATCGACCAGCACTTCGATTTCACGGCCGATGCGCATTTGCAGGCGCGCCGAGCTGATGGCCTGTTGGTGCGCCATGAAGCGGTCCCAACGGTCTTGCTTGACGTCGTCTGGCACGATGGCCGCGTCCAGCAGATTGGCCGGTGCGCCTTCGACCGGCGAGTACTGGAAGCAGCCGACGCGGTCCAGCTGGGCTTCGGTCAGCCAGTTCAGCAGGTACTGGAAGTCTTCTTCGGTTTCGCCGGGGAAGCCGACGATGAAGGTCGAACGGATGATCAGATCCGGGCAGATCTCGCGCCAGTTCTTGATCCGCGCCAGGGTCTTGTCTTCGAAGGCCGGGCGTTTCATGGCTTTCAGGACTTTCGGGCTGGCGTGCTGGAACGGGATGTCCAGGTACGGCAGGATCTTGCCGGCGGCCATCAGCGGGATCAGCTCATCGACGTGCGGGTACGGGTAAACGTAGTGCAGACGTACCCAGACACCGAGGGTGCTGAGGGCTTCGCAGAGTTCGGTCATACGGGTTTTCACCGGCGCGCCGTTCCAGAAGCCGGTGCGGTATTTCACGTCGACGCCGTAGGCGCTGGTGTCCTGAGAAATCACCAACAGCTCTTTGACGCCGGACTTGACCAGGCGCTGGGCCTCATCAAGCACGTCACCGACCGGGCGGCTGACCAGTTTGCCGCGCATCGACGGGATGATGCAGAAGCTGCAGCTGTGGTTGCAGCCTTCGGAAATCTTCAGGTAGGCGTAGTGGCGCGGGGTCAGTTTGATCCCTTGCGGCGGCACCAGGTCGATCAGCGGGTTGTGATCCTGACGTGGCGGCACAACGGCGTGTACGGCGTTGACCACTTGCTCGTACTGCTGCGGACCGGTCACGGCCAATACGCTTGGGTGCACGTTGCGGATGTTGCCTTCTTCGACGCCCATGCAGCCGGTCACGATGACCTTGCCGTTTTCCTTGATGGCTTCGCCGATCACTTCCAGGGACTCAGCCTTGGCCGAGTCGATGAAGCCGCAGGTGTTGACCACCACGACGTCGGCGTCCTGATAAGTGGACACAACGTCATAGCCTTCCATGCGCAGCTGGGTAAGGATGCGCTCGGAGTCGACCAGTGCTTTCGGGCAACCCAGGGATACGAAGCCAACCTTTGGATTGGCCGGCGCAGGAGTGGTGGACATGTCTAACCTCGGTATTTGTGACGCCTCCAGCCGAGAACGGCAAGGCGACAGGCGGGCGCTTATGTTTTTCGGCGCCTCTGATCAAAAAGTGCGCAATTCTAGCGATGGGCGGCGCACTTGACCAGCTTTATGCAGGGAAATACGACGAGTGCTGCGCTATGCTTCGCGCCGTTACGCTTTACCGATTTTTTACAGTCAATAAAACGTCTGTAACCATAAGTAAAACAGCGCATGCTGCACGGCAAAGCATAGTGCTTCTTTCAAAGAAGTCCGGGTCTGGTAACAGGAGTGGTGGATGGGTCAGGCAAGTAGTCAGGCGGCGGGTGCCGAGCATTCGGCGGCAAAACCGATCGGCATGCTGGTCGCGGCGGTCGGGGTGGTTTATGGCGATATCGGCACGAGCCCGTTGTACACCCTCAAAGAAGTGTTTTCCGGTCACTATGGTGTACAGGTCGACCATGACGGCGTGTTCGGGATTCTGGCGCTGATTTTCTGGTCGCTGATCTGGGTCGTTTCAATCAAATACGTGCTGTTCGTGCTGCGTGCCGACAACCAGGGCGAGGGCGGGATCATGGCCTTGACCGCGCTGGCGCGGCGGGCGGCGGCGGGGCATGCCAGGTTGCGCATGTTGCTGGTGGTCTGCGGGTTGATCGGCGCGGCGCTGTTCTACGGCGACAGCATGATCACCCCGGCGATTTCCGTGCTGTCGGCGATTGAAGGCCTTGGGCTGGCATTCGAGGGCATCGACCATTGGGTGGTGCCGCTGTCGTTGATCGTGCTGGTGGCGTTGTTCCTGATTCAGCGCCACGGTACGGCGCGAATCGGCATTCTGTTCGGTCCGATCATGGTCACCTGGTTTGTGGTGCTGGGCGCGCTGGGTGTGTATGGCATCAGTCAGCATCCGGAAGTGTTGCAGGCGATGAACCCGGTGTGGGGCGTGCGCTTCTTCATGGTCCACCCGGGCATGGGGATCGCGATTCTTGGCGCTGTGGTGCTGGCATTGACCGGTGCCGAGGCGCTGTACGCCGACATGGGCCACTTCGGTCGCAAGCCGATCGCCCGGGCCTGGTTCATTCTGGTCTGCCGGCTCTGGTGCTGAACTACTTCGGGCAGGGCGCGTTACTGCTCGGTGATCCGCAAGCCGCCCGTAACCCGTTCTATCTTCTGGCGCCAAGCTGGGCGTTGATTCCATTGGTGGGATTGTCGACGATGGCCACGGTGATTGCCTCGCAAGCGGTCATCTCCGGTGCGTTCTCGCTGACTCGTCAGGCGATCCAGCTCGGCTACATTCCGCGCATGCACATCCAGCACACGTCCAGTGCCGAGCAAGGCCAGATCTATATTGGCGCGGTGAACTGGGCGCTGATGGTCGGCGTGATTCTGCTGGTATTGGGCTTCGAGTCCTCCGGCGCGTTGGCATCGGCCTACGGCGTGGCGGTGACTGGCACGATGCTGATGACCACCATTTTGGTGTCGGCGGTGATACTGCTGTTGTGGAAATGGCCACCGATCCTCGCGGTTCCGCTGTTGCTGGGTTTCCTGTTGGTGGACGGTCTGTACTTCGCCGCCAACGTGCCGAAAATCATTCAGGGCGGTGCATTCCCGGTGATTGCCGGTATCGTGCTATTCGTGTTGATGACCACCTGGAAACGCGGCAAGCAACTGCTGGTGGAGCGAATGGACGAGGGCGGGTTACCGCTGCCGATCTTCATCAGCAGTATACGTGTGCAACCGCCGCATCGAGTCCAGGGCACCGCCGTGTTTCTTACCGCTCGCCCGGATGCCGTGCCTCACGCGCTGCTGCACAACCTGCTGCATAACCAGGTGCTGCACGAGCAAGTGGTGTTGCTGACAGTGGTGTACGAAGACATCCCGCGCGTCCCGCCACAACGGCGTTTCGATGTCGATTCCTACGGTGAAGGGTTCTTCCGGGTGATCCTGCATTTCGGCTTCACCGACGAGCCGGACGTGCCTGAGGCCTTGAAACTGTGCCATCTGGATGACCTGAATTTCAGCCCGATGCGCACGACCTACTTCCTCAGCCGCGAGACGGTCATCGCCTCCAAACTCGAAGGCATGGCCCGCTGGCGCGAGACGTTGTTCGCCTTCATGTTGAAGAATGCCAACGGCAACCTGCGGTTCTTCAATCTGCCGCTGAACCGGGTGATTGAGTTGGGTACGCAAGTCGAGATGTAAGCCACATGAAAAAGCCCCCGTTGCCATGAAGGTCGCGGGGGCTTTTTATTGACCGGCATTTGATCCCGATCCCCAATCCAACGAAGAACCCTGTGGGAGCGGGCTTGCCCGCGATAGCGGTATGTCTGCCACATCAATGTTGGATCTGCTGCCGTCATCGCGGGCAAGCCCGCTCCCACAGGTATTTGAGTGTCTGCTGGTGCCTTTACTGGTTTTCAGGCAGATCTTCTTCAGATTCGGTCTTTGTCCGAACAGGTCGCGGTGTCAGCACCTTCACCACATCATCAATCACTGCCTTGGACATAGCCGTCAAATAATGCGCGGCCCAGGCGTGGCGGTCGGTGTCTTTTATGTAGGCTGCATCCTCGGTAAATGATTTGGCGAGGAACAGCAGGTCGGAGGCTTGTGACAATGCATCAACAATAGGGACGCCGGCGCGGACGTTGAACAACGCCTGATCCGAGCAGTAGATCAGCGGGGTGAGGCCGATGGTTTTTAGTTCTGATTGATTGTTCATGGTCAACTTCCTTGATTTAAGAAGCTGCCGCATCCGATACCAAGCGAATGGGTGGCAGCTGAGCGCAGGTTGGTAAACCGGGGAATCAAGGAAACCGGCACGCTCGAAAGCGTCCCACGCACAGCCGCCATAACACAGGATCACAGGCAAAAAAACGCCTGTCATCGTGTCGGGTGCGCTGTTGCGCCTTATTCCACCGGGTTACCAAGCCCGATCGCTGAATGGTCAGCGACGTCCGGAGAGTATCCCGTCGAAGAAAAGCCCAACAAGGCATCAAAGTGCCCAAGCGCACCCAATTGGCAAGATTAGGAGTTTGCCTACAAGGTCTGTGGGCGTCATCCGATATTGCGACACCTTAAGTAAACAAAACTAAACGTGGTGAGCGATTTTACAAGTCGCTGGATTTTTGCGTTGTTGCAGCAGACGAATTAAACCGCAATTGTCACTATCCCACCTGTCCGCTAATTGGCAGACGATCTGCAGGTTCCCCAGTGAAAACTGATAAATATCGAAAGGACTTGACGGTTCGATATTTCCAATGAGACAAGTGTCCACGTTTTATGGAATGTGGACACTTGGAGTTTTTAGCTTCATGAAGAGTCAAGACATTTTGCTTTTGTTCAAGATGGCCAGCCTGCACGCCCAGGAAGAAAATCTCTTTGGGAAGATGGAATCTGAGTCGAATTCGAACAGGGTTGAGGAAATGTTGAAGCCCCAGCAGATAAATCGAATGACGGCAGGGGGGCGAGTGGGGCAGCCGCTAGTCACCTACCCCGCCGATGGTGAAGAAACTGTATTCCACCGCCAGGAGTTCGACTCACCCTTGGGCGATGAGGATGGGTGGGAAGGGTGGTCGGAGCCTGTACTTTCTCCGCCGCTGGCGAGCTGGAGTGAGGGTTACTCGTTGCGTGCGTTGTCTGCGTCTCTTGGGCTAAGCAAAAGTGAGGTTTCAAACTCTATCGCCAGGTGTCGTGAGTCCGGAATTCTCACCAATGACTACGACACCGGGCTTGCGAAAGTTAATCGGCGAGAGCTGCTGAAAATCACCGAGCACGCTCTGAAATACTTTTTCCCCGTGAAGCCGGGCGCGATGGTTCGTGGTATTCCAACAGGCTTCGCAGCGCCAGCCCTGTCCAAAAGCATCAAGAGCGCTGGCGGGTTGATTCCGGTTTGGCCTGATGCACTCGGAACTGAGCGTGGTCAGGCGATAGAGCCGCTCTACAAGACGGTGCCGGAAGCGGTGAAGAGGGACAGAATCCTTTATCACTATCTTGCGCTTGCTGATGCGATCCGTCTTGGTGGCCCGCGAGAGTGTGGTGTGGCGGTTAACATTCTAAAAGCAGGGATGGGGCTGAAATAACATGTCATCAAACGCTGATCACAATTATGAGCTCATAGAATTTGTTGCAGACGGCTTGGGAGAGGCGTTTCTCGCTGAGGTTGCCTTTGTCGGCGGTTGCACCACGGCCATGCTGGTCACTGATACTGCTGTGCTGGACGACATTCGTTTCACCGATGATGTTGACTTGGTGATCGAGCTGGCAGGCATTAGCGCCTGGCAACACCTCACAGAATGGCTGGCGACCAAGAACTTCAAGATCACCGGTGAGGATGAAGTTAACTGTCGTTTCCGCTTCAACGACGTCGTCGTTGACGTGATGCCTTCTGATCCCGAAGTTCTCGGATATGCCAACCGTTGGTTCGTGGAGGGGCTGGCGAGGGCCGATAAATTTACGTTGCCCAGCGGTACCGTGATCCAGATATTTAAACCGACCTACTTTCTTGCGACGAAACTAGAGGCTTTTAGCGGTCGCGGTGAGGGCGACCCCTTCCACAAAGACGTCGAAGACATAATCATCTTGATTGATGGTCGTACAGAGCTTTTGGAAGAAGTTCGCCAAGCTGAGTCGGAGCTCAAAGAATTCATCACGACTGGAATTCGAGAACTCACGGTGCTCAGTGGTATCGACTACGTGATTGAAAGCTCGGGCTCGGTGCAGGCTAATCCGGGTAGGGGGCGAGTCATTCACAAGCGCATGAAGGACCTGGGCAACGCATGAGATACGACACCAGATCAGTGATAGGGCGGACCAGGAAAGCCAATCATGACTGTGCTGGAGTTCTCTGTGATGGCGACAGAGGGCTGTTCGTCATCACTGACGGTACGTCGAAGCCCGGCAGTGGTCAGTTGGCTGAATGCTTCGTAAAAGGTGTTTTAGCGGCCTACCCGAAACACATGGATCGGGAGGGCGATATCACTGAGCACGGAGCAGTTGAGCGGGTACTTGGTTCAGTGCTGGCCGAGCTTCACCCCATTTTGTTTGCGGACCAGACTGGGGCCACGTGTTACCTGGTCGGTTTCGCTGCTCATGGGAAGCTCACGCTTGCGTATGAGGGTGACTGTTCGTGCGGTGTAGTAACACCGGCAGGCACGATCGAGTGGATTACGCCGCCCCACTGCAAGGCCAATTGGAGGCGCGACCGTTCGCACCGTGAGCTGGCGCAAGATCCGGCTCGAAACTGGGTAACCCGATGCCTGAAGGTTAATCGTGCCCCGGACCCTGACTTTGTTTTTCACCCATTGGTCGTCGGTGAGCGACTGGTGTTCGTAACCGATGGCTTCTGGGCGGAGTTAACGGAGTCGCAGCAAAGCAGCTTGCTGGCGGCACCGGATAGCGACTTTGTCGCTGTTGAAGATGACGTAACGTGGATAGATGTTCAGCTTTAGTCTTGGAAGCACAGAACATCCACATGAAGTCCGGCTAGCTGGTAGCGCTTCATGTTTGTACATGTAAAAAAGCCCCCGCAACCATAAGGCTGCGGGGGCTTTTTTGTGCTGCGCTCAGATCACTCTTGAGCAGCCGTCTCCTTCGCTTGACGCTTCTCGATCACACCCACCAACCGCTTGGCCAGCGCCGGGTAGTTCTCATCAAAGTGATGGCCGCCAGGCAGTTTCATCGCTTCGCCCACGGCGGTCTTGTCGGTGCAGCCGCTCTCGTCGACTTCTTCCTCACCATAGATGCACACCACTTTTGCCGGCGGCAGCTTGGCCATTTCCGGGCCGGTGGCGGCTTCTTTGCCAGCGTTGCCGAGCCAGCCTTCAACTTCGATTTCGAAGCTGCCGGTGCGGGCGAAGGCCAGCAGGATGACTGCGTCGACTCGTTGCTGCTCCGCTTCCGGCAGGCGGTTGTAGATGGCGGGCAGTACGTCCGCGCCGAACGAGTAACCGGTCAGGATGAAGCGCTTGGTGCCCCATTTCTGCCGGTAGTGCTGCATCAACTCGGTCAGGTCCAGAGCGCTTTGTTCCGGGCTCTTGTGTTGCCAGTAGTAGCGCAGGGTGTCGATGCCGACCACCGGGTAGCCGATCTTCGCCATCTCGCCCGCTACGTCGCGGTCCAGGTCGCGCCAGCCGCCGTCGCCGGAAAGGAACAGGGTGACGGTGTCCTTGGCCTGACCAGCAGGCACTTCGACCACCGGAATCTGCAGGCCACCGGCGGCTTTATCGCCGCCAACGAGGATTTTGCGCAGTTCGTTGTTCAGCACTTGCGGCAGGTTGATGTCGTAGTCGCTGATGCTGGTTTCGGCATTGGCCTGGTCACGCACGAAGCCGGCGCTGGTGTCGTCCGGGTTGTCGTTCCAGGCCACCAGCCAATGGCCATGGGCGGCGTTTTTCGGTAGCAGGTGAGTGCAGCCATCGGGTTTTTCCAAGGCGAGGCCAACCGAAATGGCCTGGGCCTTTTCGTCCTTCTGCTCGGCCAGCCAGCGCCACGCCAGCACGGCGCCAGGGCCGATGCCGCTGACCAGAGTGGCCGGGCCTTTCAGTTCGCGCAGACCCGCTTGCAGGGCGCGGCTTTGCAGCAGGCAGTCTTTGGGCAGGATCACCTGGACGATCTGCGCCGAGGCGCTACGGCTCAGGGTGGTCAATTGCTTGTCATTAAGTTTCTGGTCGTCATTGACCGCCACCAGCACCTGAGCCTTCGGCGTGGTGCCAGGGATGACGCGGGTCATCGCGGCGCCATCGGCCGGCGTCAGCCGTTCGAGGGTCGGTTCTGGTGCCGGGCGTTTCAGGTACCAGTAACCGCCACCGACAATCAGGGCCAACACTACCAGTGTGGCCAGTACGTACCGCAGGGAGCGTTGAATCATCAGCGTTTCACCAATCCAGTCAAGCCGCCCGCAATCAGGGCAGCAGTGTCGGCCAGGGCCACCAGCGGATCGAGTCCGGCGGGCACGGCCATATAACGGGGTTCCCAGTCGGGCTGGAACTTGTCTTTGAAGCGGCGCAAACCTTGGAAGTTGTACAGCTGCTCACCACGGCGGAATACCATCGAGCCCAAGCGCTGGGTCAATGGTGCGCCGCGCCGGGGTTGTAACCCCGACAACGGCACCATGCCCAGGCTGAAGCGCGCGTATCCATGATTTTTATAATGTTGAATCAGGCCGACCATCATGAACTCCATGGTCAGCTTGGGGGCGTCGGGGTGCGCGCGCATCAGGTCGAGGCTGGCCAAGTCATGACCGTAGGTCTCGAGCAGGTTGGCAAACGCCACCGGGCGCCCTTCGAAACGAATCACCGCGACTCGGAAGTGCTTGAGGTAATCATCACTGAAACGCCCGAGCGAGAAGCCTTTCTCGCGCACGTTCTTGCCGGTCAGCCAGGCGTCCGAAATAGCCTTGAGCTTATCCATCGGCGCTTGCCCCGGCTCATGGATTTCCAGCGACAGGCCATCACGGGTGCCGCGGTTCCAGGTGTAGCGCAGGTCCTTCATCTCTTTGCCCTTGGCTTCGAGATCAAAGCGGTGAAGATCGACCCGGGCTTCTTCGCCGAGCTTGATCGCGGTCAGACCGATGTCCATGTAATACGGCAAATTCTCGGCGCGTACTTGATAGAACACGGGCCGGGCGTGGTGGATATCGCAGAGGTCGCGGAACTGCCAGATCATTTCCGCCCGTTGCTGGGTCGGGCCGATCGGGTCATACAACGCCACCAGGCTGCGACCACGGCGGGCGTACATCAGAAACGCCTCGTCGTTAGGGTGAAACAGCAGCGCCTTGTCACCAGTCAGGGCCAGGCCGCCATCCGGTTGGGACGAGGCCATGAGAATATTTACCGCGCGGTCCAGCTCATCGGGCGTTGGCAGATGAATCACCGGGCGCGCGGTGCGCAGCAGCCAGGTCAGGGACACCACCACCAGCAGGACCGCGGCGCCAAGCAACGAGCGCAGGCCACGCGGGGCATCGGCATCGAGGGTGAACTGCCACCAGAGTTGATGGCTGTAGGGAACGTCCTGATAGGCGAACAGCAGCAGCCAGATCGACGCGCCGAGTACGCAGAGGCTGGCCACCAGATACAGCGGCGAAAACGGCACTTCGGTCAGGCGACTGGGGCGATAGAAGGAGCGCCGGAAAACCCCCAGCAAACTCGCCGTCAGGGTCATCAGGCAAGCCTCTTCCCAGTCGAACCCTTTAAGCAGAGAGAGCAGGGCGCCGACCAACAACAGAATGGTGGTCAGCATCCACGCAGCCGACAGGCGGCGACGCAGCCCCTGAGCCAGCAGCAAGCAAAGGACGCCCACCAGGCTGGCGCCGAAGTGCGAGGCGTCGACCAAGCGATGCGGGATCAGAAAACCAATGTGTTCAAGGCGGGTATCGATCTCCGGCGTTACTCCGGAAAACAGCAGCACCACGCCCGACAGAAACACCAGTACCGCCAGAATCGGCGCGGCCATGCCAGATGCGGCACGCAAGGACTGGCGCGATTGAAACAGGCGCTGGCCTTCATTGATCAGCAGTAGTACGCAAGCCACCAGTAGTGGTAACACCACGTAGATCAGACGATAGAGCAGCAGGGCAGCAGCCAATGGCGCGGCACCGAGCTTGTCGGCGAAGGCGGCGAGCAAAATCGCCTCGAACACCCCGACACCGCCCGGTACATGGCTGAGCACGCCAGCGGCCAGGGCCAATAGATAGACCAGCAGGAACGCACCAAAGGGCGGCGCTTCCGGCAGCAACAGATAGAGCACGGTCGCGGCGGCGGCCACGTCCAGAGCGGTGATGACCAGTTGCAGGAACGTCAGGCGGCGACCCGGCAGGCGCAAGGTGCGGCGACCGGCCTTGACCAGCAGGTTGTCGGGGTAAGGCTGTTCCGGCAAGCGGCGGCGATAGATACCGATGGCCAGCACCGTGGAGAGCAGCAGCACGGCCACTGCAATCGCACCCAGCAACGTTTTGGAGAAACCCAAGGCTGCGGAGGCGGCGGGCAGGTTGCTGAGGGTGGCGAGGGCGGCCAGGGGCGGAAGGGCGCAGCCGAGCGAGAGGCTGGCAAACAAGGTCATGTGCGCGACTTCTGAAGCCCCCACACCATGACGTGCATATAAACGGTAGCGAACCGAGCCGCCTGACAGCAGCGAAAGGCCGATGGCATTGCCAATGGCAAATGCGGTGAAGCCGCCCAATGCCAATATTCGCGGCGCCAGCGTCACGCCGGCATAACGGCTGGCCGACCATTCGTAACCCAGCAGAATAATGAAGCCGATGACGGTCGCGCCGAGCGCACCCAGCAAGGCCGGTTTTGGCACTTGCAGAATCGAGTCGTGCAACGCGTACAGATCGAGTTCGCTTAGCAGGTGACGGCAGGCAATCAGCGCAATGGCGAACAACAGCAAAGTGACTGCCAGACCGATAGGCTGACGATATTTGCTGATTCGATTCAACAAGCGCAGACGCTCGGCTTTGATCGGTTGTGTCGCTGTGACGGTGTCTTGTGAATCAGACGAGTTGGCGCGCATCAATCACCTCTTGGATTGTGCGCGACAGGATGGAGGTATCCAGCCAAGTTACCAATCCCTGTAGAAAAAAATAATCACAAATATTAACGCCTCTCACCGGGTGTCGGCGGTGGCGCGTCATCAGTCGTAGAAGGTTTCATCTGCGGGTTCAGTCTGCGCTGAACTCACAGTCTGGCGATCCCGAATGGATCACTGCACAGTGACAGATCATTGTTGCGAAAGGACTTTTTCAACAGATACAAAAAAGGCCACTCTTTCGAGTAGCCTTTTTTGATGTTTGGTTGCGGGAGCCGGATTTGAACCGACGACCTTCGGGTTATGAGCCCGACGAGCTACCAGACTGCTCCATCCCGCGTCTGTGTGGCGGCATTCTACAGGCGAACGCCGGAGTGTCAACCGTTAATCCCAGTATGGCTCAAATAAGTGTAAAACGACGGCGAATGGTCGTAGGGGAGACCTAAGTTTCGGAATCACAACGATTTCTTGTTTCTGTGCGGTAAGGCATGGACCGCTGATTTTTTATAAAACAGGCACGCACAAAAAAGGCCACTCTTTCGAGTAGCCTTTTTTGATGTTTGGTTGCGGGAGCCGGATTTGAACCGACGACCTTCGGGTTATGAGCCCGACGAGCTACCAGACTGCTCCATCCCGCGTCTGTGTGTCGGCATTCTACAGAGGATCGCAGGGCTGTCAACCTTCAATCTTGGTAAAACCTGTTCCTGTTCAAGCGCTTAGGTAAAAAGTGAAGCGGCTTATCGGTCTGAAACGCAGGCAGGGCAAGGCTTGTGGCTCTATCGAGTGGGCTCTTTCGATTGAGAAAATAAATTCCTGCGGTGCTTTTCCTACAAGGGAAAAAGAACATTCAGACTACTGGTGCTATATACAGGTGTCAGTGAGATACTGCCGGTACGACTCACCCACACCTTATTTCTTCGCCATGAACACTGCTTTTATATGACGCAGCGAAAAATCATCCACGTCGATTGTGACTGTTTCTACGCCGCCATCGAGATGCGTGACGACCCGCGCTTGGCCGGTAAGCCATTGGCGGTGGGCGGCTCGGCGGATCGGCGTGGGGTGATTGCCACCTGTAACTATGAAGCGCGGGCTTATGGCGTACGCTCGGCCATGTCTTCCGGACATGCCTTGAAACTCTGTCCGGACCTGACCATCGTCAAGCCGCGGATGGATGCCTATAGAGAAGCGTCGAAGGAAATTCATACGATCTTTCGCGATTACACCGATTTGATCGAGCCGCTTTCCCTGGATGAGGCCTACCTCGACGTATCGGATAGCGCGCATTTCGGCGGCAGCGCCACGCGAATCGCCCAGGACATTCGGCGCCGTGTCTCTAATCAATTGCACATCACCGTGTCGGCTGGCGTGGCGCCGAACAAGTTTCTCGCCAAGATCGCCAGCGACTGGAAGAAGCCTAACGGTTTGTTCGTGATCACGCCGGATCAGGTGGAAGACTTCGTCAGCGGTTTGCCGGTGAGCAAACTGCACGGGGTTGGCAAAGTGACCGCCGACAAACTCGGCAGGCTCGGCATCGTCGATTGCTCGCATTTGCGCGAATGGGACAAATTGGCGCTGGTGCGCGAATTCGGCAGCTTTGGCGAGCGACTCTGGAGCCTGGCCCGTGGGATCGATGAGCGGTTGGTGCACAACGACAGTCGCCGGCAATCGATCAGCGTCGAAAACACTTACGACGTGGACCTGCCGGATCTGGTGAGTTGTCTGGATAAATTGCCCGAGCTGCTGGAGTCCCTGAATGGCCGCATGGCGCGGATCGACAGCAGCTATCGCCCGGGCAAGCCGTTCGTCAAAGTGAAATTTCATGACTTTACCCAGACTACTTTGGAGCAGGCCGGAGCAGGGCGGGATCTGGGGAGTTATCAGTTGCTGCTGACCCAGGCCTTTAACCGTGGTGGGAAACCGGTGCGGTTATTGGGGGTTGGGGTGAGGCTGGAAGATTTGCGGGGCGGGTTTGAGCAGATGGAGTTGTTTGAGCGGTAGTTTGGGGGGGAATTTAAGGGCCTCATCGCGAGCAGGCTCGCTCCCACATTAGACCGCGTTCGTCTGAACAACTCGGTCAACTGTGGGAGCGAGCCTGCTCGCGATGCTTTTTGGCCTTAATTCGGACCCGGATCCGCCACCAGTCGCCCGGCATCCTTGGTCAATGACTTGAGGAATTCGGTCTGCAACTCGGGATCGTTGCGGGTCAGTTCGATCAGGCTCTGTTCCAGCTCGCTGGCTTCTTCTTCCAGACCCAGTTCCGACAGACGTTTGACCCGGTGTACCCACTGGCTCACTTCGTCGTCTTCGAGGTCATCGTAAATCAGCCCGTGCGCTTCGAGCAGCTTGCCGCGCAAATTGCTGCTGATCGCCAAGGACGAGTCGGTGTGCACATCGTCCTTGTTGTCCTCGACACTGATCTGCAGCTTGCCCAGATGATTGAGGTCATGTTCGGCGAACGGGCTGTCCAGCAGGTTCAGGCGCAATACGCCGTTACGGTCGGTGCTCAGTTCAAAGGTGTTCTTGCCCGCCTTGACCTGCACCGGGCGCTCGCTCCATGGCAGGCTCGAGTATTCCGTGCGCTTGTCGCGCTGGACTTCGTCGATACCCGCCAGGTTCTGTTGCGCCCGACCGTGGGACTGGGCGTTCATGAACGGGTTGAGCCCGGCGAAACCATAGCTGAGCCAGTCCTTCGTCACGCTGTCCGGCAGATTGCCGAGGGCGAACACGTTGACCACGTTCGCACCGACACCGGCCACCACGGCCACCGCGCCCAGCGGGATCTCATAGACCTCCCTCCAGGGTTGGTAAGGCGTATAGCGATCGTAGTGGCGCGTGACTTCGAACTCGGTGACTTCGAAGGTCTTCTGCTCGTGGATCTTCACCCGACGTTGCGGCAGCTCAAGCACCTTGGGCTCGCCGACATCGATCTGCAGGCTGTGATCGAGCAATTTGCGCTCGACCCGTTCCTCGTGCTCGCTGCGTTGTGACATCTGATTGGCACAGCCGCTGACCAGCAGCGCGCCGCACAGGGCGGCGCTACCGAGGCCTAAGGTGTTTCGCTTGAACATGACGTCTCTATCTGGTGTCAGCGGCGGATACGGGCCTGGAGGAAAGACAACACGTCAGCGACCGGCAGCGCTTGCGCCTCGGCCTCTGTGCGGCTCTTGTATTCCAGATTGCCGTCGGCGAGGCCGCGGTCACTGACCACGATCCGGTGTGGAATGCCGATCAGCTCCATGTCCGCGAACTTGATGCCCGGGCTGGTTTTCTTGTCGCGGTCGTCCAGCAGCACTTCGAAGCCGGCGGCAGTCAGTTCTGCGTAGAGCTTATCGGTGGCTTCGCGAACCTGTTCGGTTTCGTAGCGCAGCGGTACCAGAGCAATCTGGAACGGGGCCAGAGCATCGCTCCAGATAATCCCGTTCTCGTCGTTGCCCTGCTCGATGGCGGCAGCCACCACGCGGGATACGCCAATGCCATAGCAGCCCATTTCCAGGGTGACTGGCTTGCCGTTCTCGCCCAGCACTTCGCACTTCATCGCTTTGCTGTACTTGTTGCCCAGCTGGAAGATGTGCCCGACTTCGATGCCGCGCTTGATTTCCAGGGTGCCTTTGCCGTCAGGGCTCGGGTCACCGGCCACGACATTGCGCAGGTCGGCAACGGTCGGAACCGGCAGATCACGCTCCCAGTTCACGCCGAAGTAGTGTTTGTCGTCGATGTTGGCACCAATACCGAAGTCGCTCATCAGCTCGACGGAACGGTCGATGATGATCGGCAGTGGCAGGTTCAACGGGCCAAGGGAGCCGGCGCCGGCGCCGATGGCGTCACGCAGCTCGGCGTCAGTGGCCATGACCAGCGGGCTGGCAACGCCTGGCTGGTTGGCAGCCTTGATTTCGTTGAGCTCGTGGTCGCCACGGATGATCAGGGCGATCAGCTTGCCTTCTTCTTCGGCGCGCACGATCAGGGTCTTGATGGTTTTTTCGATCGGCAGGTTAAAGCCTTCGACCAGTTGCGCAATGGTCTTGGCGTTCGGGGTGTCGACCAGACGCAGTTCTTCGGCCGGTGCGGCGCGCGAGGTTTCGCGTGGCACGGCTTCGGCCTTCTCGATGTTCGCTGCGTAGTCGGAACCGTTGCTGAAGACGATGTCGTCTTCGCCGGATTCGGCCAGTACGTGGAACTCGTGGGAGCCGGCACCACCGATCGAACCGTTGTCGGCTTCAACCGGACGGAACTTCAGGCCCAGACGGGTGAACACGTTGCAGTACGCCTGGTGCATGCGGTCGTAGGTGATCTGCAGCGAAGGCTGATCAGCGTGGAACGAATAGGCGTCCTTCATGATGAACTCGCGGCCGCGCATCAAACCGAAGCGTGGGCGGATTTCGTCACGGAATTTGGTCTGGATCTGATACAGGTTGATCGGCAGCTGTTTGTAGCTGCTCAACTCGTTACGCATCAGGTCGGTGATGACTTCTTCGTGCGTCGGGCCGGCACAGAAATCGCGACCATGGCGATCCTTGAAGCGCAGCAATTCAGGGCCGTACTCTTCCCAGCGACCCGATTCCTGCCACAGCTCAGCCGGTTGGGTGCTCGGCATCAACACTTCGAGAGAGCCGGCGGCGTTCATTTCTTCACGCACGATGGCTTCAACCTTGCGCATCACTCGCAAGCCCATGGGCAGCCAGGTGTACAGGCCCGAGGCGAGTTTGCGAATCATGCCGGCGCGCAGCATCAGCTGATGGCTGATGACGACCGCGTCGGAAGGCGTTTCTTTCTGTGTGGCGAGCAAAAATTGACTGGTGCGCATGGTTGGCCGTTGTCGGTTGCTGATGACGAGAAATGACGGAACATTGTACGGGCGAGATCTGCTGGCGTACAGGAGTGCGGCCGGCTGTGTGGCAGAGGGCGATAATCTGCTCGCCCTCTGCGATGTTTCCTGCGTAAAGAGCCTACGATTCTTCCGCGACCTGGGTCGGAACCGGTTCCGGCGTCGGTGTCGGACCGGCTCGGCGGTTTTCCTGGAACCAGTGCAAAGCGATCAACAGGAGAGTCGGAACGCCCAGCAGGGCAGTGATCAGGAAGAAGTTGTGATAACCGAATTTCTCCACCATGACCCCTGAGTAACCGCCGATCAGGCGAGGCAGCAGGAGCATGATCGAGCTGAGCAGGGCGTACTGGGTGGCGGAGAATTTGAGGTTGGTCAGGCTCGACAGGTAAGCGACAAATGCCGACGTCGCCAGGCCCGAGCTGAAATTATCCAGTGAGATGGTAGCGATCAACATCTGCAGATCGGCACCCATATCAGCAAGCATCAGGAACAGCAGGTTGGTGCCGGCCGATGCAACGCCGCCAATGAACAGGATAGGCAGGATGCCGAAGCGCACGATCAACAGGCCGCCCATGCCGGCGCCAACCAGCGTCATGATCAGCCCGAAAATCTTGCTGACGCTGGCAATCTGATCCTTGGTGAACCCTTGGTCGATGTAAAACACGTTGGCCATCACGCCCATGACCGTATCGGACATTCGATAAGTAGCGATCAGCCCGAGCAGTAGCAGGGCTTGCCAGCGGTAACGCAGAATAAAATCGTTGACCGGGGTCAGTACCGGGGCCAGGCCACGGCGGCCCATGGCCGACAAGCACAGGCCGGTAAGTGTGATGTAGAGAATCGCTCGCAGGAACGCGCGGTCTTCAAGCAGCAGGTCGAGCACGCTTGCGTCTTCGAACAGTACGCTGGCGAAGTCAGTGTTGTAGAGCTGGGTGAACAAGGCCGGTACGGACACCAGCAGCACGATCAGCACGAACACCGACGCCAGTTGGTGCACGAAGCTGTAGCGTCCGGCCTGCAATTGAGTACGTAGAGGCACCGGCGGTTCGCGCATGAACAGGGTGGTCAGCAGCGCCGGAACCATCAAGACGCCGAACAGCACGTAGGTGCCGGTCCATGCCGCATGCTTATAGTTGAAACCGGTGGAGCCAAAGCCTTCGGCGAAGAACAGTGCGCCGGCCGTTGCCAGCAGGGCCGCGACCCGATAACCGGCCATGTAGCTGGCCGCCAGCGCGGCTTGGCGTGTTTCGTCGGCGATTTCCAGGCGATAAGCGTCGACGGCGATGTCTTGCGTCGCTGAGGCAAAGGCGACGACCACGGCGATAGCGATCAGCCAGGACAGGTGCTTTTGCGGGTCGCAGAAGCCCATGCCGATCAGGCCAAGGATTACGAGTGCCTGGGCGAGAACCAGCCAGGAGCGTCGTCGACCGAGCTTGCCAAGAAATGGCAGGCGCCATTGGTCGAGCAGCGGGGACCAGACCCATTTAAAGGCGTAGGCCAGGCCGATCAGGCTTGCATAGCCGATGGTTTCGCGGGCAACACCGGCCTCGCGCAGCCAGACTGAAAGCGTCGAAAACACCAGCATGTAGGGCAGGCCGGCGGCGAAACCAAGCAGCAATAGCACGAGCGTCGAGGGGCTGGCATAGGCGGCGAGCGCGGCGCGCCAGGTTTTACGGGGCATGGGCTGGAGTCTGCCTCAAGAATTACGGAAACAAAGCGCGCACTCTAACCGCTGTGCTCTACCGGGCGCCACCCATGGCGCTGAATATCAACACGATTGTTCAGGATACTGATGCCTTCCATGCGCAATCGGGCCCGTTGTTCATCCCCTGAAGGGCTGCCCACGGGCAGGCTGATCCGACCGCCGGCACCCAGCACGCGGTGCCAGGGCAATTTGGTGTCGCCGGGCAATTGGCTCAGTGTTCGCCCGACCCAGCGGGCAGCACGACCCAGTCCGGCCAGCTCGGCGAGCTGGCCATAACTCACGACTTTGCCCTCGGGCACTTGCGCCAGGGTCAGGTAGAGTGCCGTGCGTCGGATTTGCGCCGCGCTTTCGGTTTGTGCGTTTGAGTCGGTCACGTCCCGGGTTTCCTGAAAGAATGCGCAATTGACCGTCTGTAGAGTAAATCCAGGATCGCCCATTGAGAAATGAACTCAATAGAAAAAGTCCGGTCAGTCCTTGTCAGGGCCTTATTCATAAGGATAATGCCGACTTTTTTTCGCAATGTTGAGCCTTCGATTCGCTTATGTTGTCCAGAACCCTGCTGTGCGTCGCTATTGTCAGTGCTTCCACTCCTTTGCTCGCCGATACCGTCTGGTTGAAGAACGGTGACAAGTTGAGCGGCAAAATCACCGTCTTCGATGGCGGCAAACTGCTGATTCAGACCGAGTACGCTGGCGCGATCCCGATCGACTGGAAACAGGTCAAAACCCTGGAAAGTGATCAGCAACTGCTGGTCAAACAGGATGCCTACACCGGTGAAAAGGCCAAATCGCTGCACGCGGCAGAGGATGGCAAGGTCACCTTGGCCAACGGCGATGGTCCCAAAACCGTGGAGCTGGCCAGTATCCAGCAGATGCTCAAACCCAAACCGGTGGTTGAGGATTTGGTGTGGAAAGGTAATGTCGACATGGCGCTGGATTATCAGCGGGCCGAAAAAGATACTGATGATTATGACGTTGGTTTCAAAACCACCGCGCGTCATGGTCGGTGGCGTCATACGGCGGAAGGTGAGTACAACCGCGAGTTCCAGGATGACGTGGTCACCACGGATAATTGGCGGGGGGAGTATGCCCTCGACCGTTTTCTTACCGAGAAATGGTTCTGGCAAGGTCGTTTGAACTACAAGCGCGATAAGGTCGAAGAGCTCGCCCGTCAGCGCACCATCGGTACCGGCCCCGGTTATCAATTCTGGGATAACGAACTGGGCGCCTTCTCCCTGGGCTCGCTCCTGAACAACACGGACTATGAGTATTCCAACGGCAACAAAGAAAACTTCTACTCCCTGGCGATGAAGTGGGACTACAACCGCTACCTGATCGGCAAGAAGGTCGAGTTCTTCACCAATGGCGAAGTCGGGAAGCCGCTGTCGGGCGTGGCGGATTACGCCCTCGATGCCGAGGTAGGCCTGCGCTACAAAGTCACCGATTGGGCGTCGCTGAACCTGAAGGCCGAGAAAGACGTCATCAGCGGTAGCGATGAGGCTGACCTGAGCAAGACCCGATACACCGCAGGGTTTGGCGTGACCTGGTAAACCGCGCAAAGATCAAAAGATCGCAGCCTTCGGCAGCTCCTACAGGGTGTACCTCAATCCTGTGTAGGAGCTGCCGAAGGCTGCGATCTTTTTTTTTGCCGCACAAAACACACAGGCACAAAAAAGCCCCGCTTTTAAGGGCGGGGCTTTTTACTAAAGCAGTTACAAGTTAGATAACTTGAACTTCTTCAGCTTGCATGCCTTTCTGACCGCGGGTAGCGATGAAAGAAACCTGTTGGCCTTCTTTCAGGCTTTTGAAGCCGTCGGATTGGATAGCTTTGAAGTGAACGAACAGGTCGTCACCGGATTGTGGAGTGATGAAGCCGAAGCCTTTTTCATCGTTGAACCACTTAACGGTACCGGTTTGGCGATTAGACATGGTGTAACTCCTTGAACAAAGATAACTGCGACGCAGGAAGAACCCTGGCCGAGACTGAGTGCAAAGAGCAGGAAAAATTCTTGTAGATGGTTGGATCGAAATTCAACATATCGTGTAGAGATTCTCAGTGACACAAGCAGCACAGTGGCGCCACCTTAACCCTTTTTCCGGAACGTGCCAATGGTTCTTGCGAAGGTTTCTCTGTTTTCATGACTGACGGTGCATCGAATGGCGGTGAAGGCCCGGGATTCACGGGCGATCGGCGAGAATTGTTTTCCGGACTTTGAACCCGGAGCGCCTGCCCGGTAAGATGCCGGACAGAATTTTTCCACCTCGCTATTCAGGACACCCGCCATGAGCATCAAATCGGACAAGTGGATTCGCCGCATGGCGCAGGAACACGGCATGATCGAGCCTTTCGTCGAGCGCCAGGTGCGCGGCAGCGACGATAGCCGTGTGATCTCCTACGGCGTGTCCAGCTACGGCTACGATGTGCGTTGCACCAATCACTTCAAGGTGTTTACCAACATCAATTCGGCGATCGTCGACCCGAAAAACTTCGATGCTGGCAGCTTCGTCGACATCCACAGCGACGTGTGCATCATTCCGCCGAACTCCTTCGCTCTGGCCAGCACCGTCGAATACTTCCGCATCCCGCGTAACGTATTGACCATTTGCCTGGGTAAAAGCACCTACGCGCGTTGCGGCATCATCGTCAACGTCACGCCGCTCGAGCCTGAGTGGGAAGGTCACGTGACCCTGGAGTTCTCCAACACCACCAATCTGCCGGCGAAAATCTACGCGAACGAAGGCGTGGCGCAGATGTTGTTCCTTGAGTCGGACGAAGAGTGCGAAGTCTCCTACAAGGACCGTGGCGGCAAGTACCAGGGCCAGCGTGGCGTGACCCTGCCGCGTACCTGAGTCAGCCGTCTGACAAACCGTTGGAATTCCTGAGCGGGCGTACACTCTATGGAATGTACTGCTCCGATTCGCGCAAGGCGGATCGGGCCATCGCTCAGGAGTGCTTCATGAAGATCGATCCGCGAATAAGTGCCGAACTGGCAAGGCTTGAGCCCAATCAGGTTGGCGTGCTGGCCTGGTCCTTGTTGGCACATCCGACAGTCAGCATGGCAGGGGGCATCCCCGGCCAGCCTGATCCCGACACCCCCAACGAACAGCCGACAGAGCCCGGCGAACCGACTCTTCCGGACGAACCACCACCCGCGCCAGTCGCCTGACCTGCTGTCGAAATGAATGGCCAGTCAGCTGATATCTGTAAAAGATTTCAGCTGACTGGCCATATTTCGTTCGTCTATGACAAAGATCGCCCGCGAAAGCGGTCTGTCAGTGACATCGATGCCGGATGTGCCGACGTCTTCGCGGGCAAGCCTCGCTCCTACAGGACGGTGGGTTACTTGAGGTTGCCGCTGAGGAACTGCTTCAACCGCTCACTCTTCGGATTACCCAGCACATCCTCCGGCGCACCTTCTTCTTCCACCAAACCCTGGTGCAGGAACAGCACCTGGCTCGATACCTTGCGGGCGAAGCTCATTTCGTGGGTGACCATGATCATGGTTCGGCCTTCTTCGGCCAGGCCCTGGATCACCTTGAGCACTTCGCCGACCAGTTCCGGGTCGAGCGCCGAGGTGGGCTCATCGAACAGCATGACTTCCGGTTCCATGGCCAGTGCGCGAGCAATGGCTACCCGTTGTTGCTGGCCGCCCGAAAGGAACGCCGGGTATTGATCCGCCACGCGTGCCGCCAGGCCAACCTTGTCGAGGTAACGCCGGGCACGGTCTTCGGCTTCTTGCTTGCTGCAACCCAGTACCCGGCGCGGGGCCATGGTGATGTTTTCCAGCACCGTCATGTGGCTCCACAGGTTGAAGTGCTGGAACACCATGGCCAGGCGGGTGCGGATCCGCTGCAGTTCATCGTCATCGGCGACGCGCATTCCATGACGGTCGTGGATCATCCGGATCGTCTGACCGTCCATGGTCATAGCGCCGTCGTTGGGTTGTTCGAGAAAGTTGATGCAGCGCAAAAAGGTGCTTTTGCCCGAGCCGCTGGCGCCGATCAGGCTGATGACGTCGCCGGTTTTGGCCTTGAGCGAAACGCCTTTGAGCACCTGATGATCGCCATAGCTTTTATGCAGGCCTTCAATGGTCAGTTTGTACATGGGGCATGCATCCTCAAGGCGAAAGTAGGTAGCCGCTGCGATAGGCTTCGGTGCCCGCGACGTGGGCGATCACCATGCCGGCAGTAGCCATGCGCCGTAGCGAACGGGCGTACATCAGCCCGGCGGCGGTGCAATGAACAGGGGTGATGCGATCATTGATCGGGTCGATCACTTCGGCGATCAGTTGCCCGGCCTCCAGGTATTCTCCGGGCAGGGCAGTGAACACCAGCAGCCCGCCCACGGGTGTCGCCACCGGTTCGACACCGGCCAGCGGTGTGGCCGGGTAGGACAGCTCGGGTAATGGCGCCGGCTCACCGGCAATCGCGCCGAAGTGAATCAGATAATCGATCAGCGCCTGGCAGTCGAGGCTTGCCAGCGGGTGATTGACGTCACCCTGGCCGCGCAATTCGACGGTGACTGAAAAACTCCCCAGCGGAATCTCGAACTGCTCGCCGAAGCGCTCTTTCAGCTGCCACCAGAGCAGGGTGAAGCATTCATCGAACGACTGACCACCCGAATCGGTAGCCAGCAGGCTGGCTTCGGAACCGATGTAGCGCGCCAGCGGCTCGACCTGCGGCCAGGCCTCGGGCGTGGTGTAAAGGTGCGCCACGGCTTCGAAATCGCAATGCAGGTCCAGCACCATGTCGGCATCGCAGGCCAGCCGTTGCAGAGTCAGGCGTTGGGATTGCAGTTGAGTGCCTGCGGTTTGCCGCGCCAACGCCTTGCGCAGGCTGTCGCGGATCAGTTCGAGGTTGCGTTGCGGATCGTCGCCAAGCAGGCCTTCGATCTCGTTGCCGACTTCTTCACTCAAATCGACGAACCAGCGATTGAAGTTCTGCCCGCTTTCCAGCTCGTAGCGGCCCAGTGGAACGTCCATCAACACCTGTTCCAGGCCGACCGGGTTGGCCACGGGCACCAGCACGATTTCGCTGCGCAGCCGACCGGATGCTTCCAGCTCCGCCAGACGTCGCTTGAGGTGCCAGGCCACCAACATGCCGGGCAATTCATCGGCATGCAGGGAGGCCTGGATGTAAATCTTGCCTTTGGCCGACGGTGGGCCGAAGTGGAAGCTGTGAATCTGTCGCACGGTCCCCGGCAGCGGGGCCAGCAGGTCATGAATCTGGTGGCGCATGTACGAGTTGTCCTAGTGAGTCGGCCCGAGGAAGGCCAGCCATCGGCGCTCGGCGAGACGGAACAGGCCGACCAGCGCAAAGGTAACGGTCAGGTAGATCAGCGCGGCGATGCCGAACGACTGGAATGTCAGGAAGGTCGCAGAGTTCGCATCGCGAGCGACTTTCAAGACATCCGGGATAGTCGCGGTGAACGCCACGGTGGTCGAGTGAAGCATCAGAATCACTTCGTTGCTGTAATAAGGCAACGAGCGACGCAGGGCTGACGGCATGATCACGTAGGCATAGAGCTTCCAGCCTGTCAGACCGTAGGCCTTGGCCGCTTCGACCTCACCGTGCGCCATGCTGCGAATCGCCCCGGCGAAGATCTCCGTGGTGTAGGCGCAGGTGTTCAGGGCGAAGGCCAGGATCGTGCAGTTCATCGCATCGCGAAAGAACGCATCGAGGACTGGCTGGGCACGCACGGCAGCCAGGCTGTAGATGCCGGTGTAGCAGATCAGCAGCTGGATATACAGCGGCGTGCCCCGGAACAGGTAGGTGTAAAACTGCACCGGCCAGCGGACGTAGATCTTGGGCGAAACCCTGGCGATGGACAGCGGGATCGACACCACAAAACCGATGAAGATCGACGCGCTGAGCAGCCACAGGGTCATGGCCAGGCCAGTGATGTTGTAGCCGTCGGTATAAAGGAAGGGTCTCCAGTATTCCTGCAAGAGTTCGATCATCGTACGGCCTCCCGGGAACCGGCGGCGTAGCGACGTTCGAGCCAGCGCAGGACAAAATTGGAAGCACTGGTGATCAGCAGGTAAATCAGGGCTGCCAGCACCAGGAAGTAGAATAGTTGATAGGTGCTTTTACCGGCGTCCTGCGCGGCCTTGACCAGATCGGCGAGGCCGATGATCGAGACCAGCGCGGTGGCCTTGAGCATCACCATCCAGTTGTTGCCGATGCCCGGCAGGGCGAAGCGCATCATTTGCGGGAATACTACGATACGAAAACGCTGACCGCGTTTGAGGCCATAGGCAGTGGCGGCTTCGACCTGCCCCCGCGGTACGGCGAGGATCGCTCCGCGGAACGTTTCGGTGAAGTACGCGCCATAAATGAAGCCCAGGGTGATGACCCCGGCGCTGAACGGGTTGATCTCGATGTATTCCCATTCCATGAAATCGGTAAACGAGGTCAGCCAGGTTTGCAGGCTGTAGAAGATCAGCAACATCAGTACCAGGTCCGGCACCCCGCGAATCAGCGTGGTGTAGAGCTGAGCCGGTACGCGCACCAGTTTGACTTTTGACAGCTTGGCACTGGCACCGAGCAGACCGAGCAATACGGCCAACAAAAGTGACAACACCGATAACTTGATGGTCATCCAGGTGCCTTCCATCAGCAACGGACCGAAGCCCTTGAGGCTGAAGGCAGAAAGCCCCAGGTTTTGTAATAGGTTTTCGAACATAAATCAGCAACCTGATCGGGTAAAAAAAGCGCCCATCGCGAGATGGGCGCCGGGCATTATTTGCCGCTGTACAGATTCAGATCGCCAAAGTGTTTCTTCTGAATGGTGGCGTAGGTGCCATCGTCGTGTAACGCTTTGATACCTTTATTCAATAGGTCTTTGAGGTCTTTGTTACCTTTAGAGATACCGATAGCTGTTTTCGACGGCAGCAATTCGCTGTCGACCGGCTTGCTCACTTCGTAGCCTTCGCCTTTTGGTGACTTCAAGAAGCCCAGTTCGGCTTGCAGCATGTCCTGGATTGCTGCGTCGAGGCGACCGGACATCAGGTCCGAATACACCTGATCCTGGTTCTGATAGGCCTGGGTTTTCACGCCCGCCTTGTCCAGCACGGCCTTGGCGTAGGCTTCCTGGATAGTACCTTGCTCGTAGCCGACGGTTTTACCCTTCAGCGAAGCAGGGTCTTCGGTCAGTCCGGAACCTTTCTTGAATACATAAGCGGTTGGGCCAGAGAACAGTTCGTCGGAGAAGTCGATGACTTTTTCGCGGGCTGGGGTGACGGTCATCGAGGAGATCACACCGTCGAATTTATTGGCTTTCAAGCCGGGAATCATGCCGTCGAAATCGCTTTCGACCCATTTGCACTTGACCTTCAGCTCGGCGCAGATCGCATTGCCCAGGTCGATGTCGAAGCCTACCAGGCTGCCGTCGGCTGCTTTGGACTCGAACGGCGCGTAAGAAGGGTCAACGCCAAAACGCAATTCTTTGTATTCCTTGGCCAGCGCGGAGCCGGCAGCCATGCACAACGCCAGTGCAGAAAGGGTCAGCAATGCTTTTTTCATTATTCAATCCCTAAGAACCAATATGAGCGCTTGTGGCGCAGAAGTACTGTTACTGGAAAGCGTAAGACTCATTCAAAGTAGCAATTTCCGAACCAGAGTCCCGAACAAGCGTTTAAAAGGTAATACAAGAAGTGGCAAAGTGGGATTTGTGCACGAAAATGGGCATCGCCAAATTCCTGCGCCAGGGTGGTGCTGTAGGAGCGAGGCTTGCCCGCGAAGCTTTTGGCGTACTTGAGGGCGCCTTCGCGGGCAAGCCTCGCTCCTACAGAGCAGGCTTTGCCAGCTTCTACAAAGATCAGCCGACAGAAATCAGGTCAGGCGAGCAAATCCTGTAATGTCGCCAAACTGTCAGCGTCCTCCACCGACTTGTCCTGCCGCCAACGCAACATCCTCGGAAACCGCACCGCAATCCCGCTCTTGTGCCGTTTCGACAGGGCAATGCCCTCGAACCCCAGTTCAAACACCAACGTCGGCTTCACACTACTCACCGGTCCGAACTTTTCCACCGTGGTCTTGCGCACGATGCTGTCGACCTGCCGCATTTCTTCGTCAGTCAATCCGGAGTAGGCCTTGGCGAAAGGCACCAGCGTTCGCTCGCGGGCAGAGGGTGGGCCGTCCCACACGGCGAAGGTGTAATCGGTGTATAGACTGGCCCGGCGGCCATGGCCCTGCTGGGCGTAGATCAGCACCGCATCGACGCTGAACGGGTCGACTTTCCATTTCCACCACACACCCATGTCCTTGGTCCGCCCGACGCCATACAGCGCATCGCGGGCCTTGAGCATCAGGCCTTCGACGCCCAGCCTGCGGGAGGCTTCTCGTTGGCGGGCGAGGTCGAACCAGTCTTCACCGGTCAGCACGGGCGAGCTCAGTAACACCGGGTTTGCGCAGGTATTGATGAGTTGCTCCAGCTGAGTTCGGCGCGTGGCTTGAGTCTGATTGCGCCAATCCTCACCCTGCCATTCCAGCAGGTCATAGGCCTGGATGACCACGGGTACCTCATCGAGGATTTTCTTGCTCAGCGCTCTACGGCCGATCCGCTGTTGCAACAGGGCGAAGGGTTGCACGGCGGGTGGCGATGGCGATTGCGCGTCGAAGGCGTCCTCGGTACCCGGTTGTGCGGCTTTCCAGGCGACGATTTCACCGTCGATCACCGTGCCATCGGGTAAGCCATGAACCAGGCTCTCCAGTTCGGGGAAGCGTTCGGTCACCAGTTCTTCACCTCGTGACCAGATCCACAAGCGCCCATCGCGCTTGACCACTTGAGCGCGGATGCCGTCCCACTTCCATTCCACTTGCCACTGGCTGGCCGGTCCGAGCAACACTTCGAACTGTTCAACCGGGTGTGATAACGCATGGGCGAGGAAAAACGGGTACGGCTGGCCACCCCGTTGGGCATGCTCATTGGGTGATTCGGGGGCGATCAGCTTCAGGTAACTGGCTGCGCTTGGGCGGTTAGACAGATCGGTGTAACCCACCAGCCGCTGGGCCACGCGTTTACTGTCGAGCCCGGCCATCGCCGCCAGCGCGCGGGTAACCAGCAATTTGGAGACCCCGACACGGAAACTGCCGGTGATCAATTTGATGCAGAGCATCAGGCTTTGCCGATCCAGTTGCGCCCACAAGGCGGGCAAGCATTCGGCGAGGGTCTGCGGGGGCGCATTACGCAGCGGCAGCAGTTTGTCTTCAATCCACACTGCCAGCCCATCGGTGGATGTGTGGTGCGTTTCGGGCAGCACCAGCGAGATGGTTTCCGCCAGATCCCCGACGGCCTGATAACTTTCCTCGAACAACCAGGGTGAGAGCCCGGAAAACGCTGTTGCCATTTCCCGCAGCATTCGTACCGGCACCAATTGCCGAGGTCGTCCACCGGACAGAAAGTACACGGCCCAGGCGGCATCTTCGGGCGCGGCCTGGGCGAAATAGCTCTGCATCGCCGCCAGTTTGGCGTTGCTTGAGGTGGTGGCATCGAGTTCGGCATACAAGTCGGCGAAGGCTTTCATGCCAGCACCTCGGCGCTCTCGGGTTCGAGGAGAGTGGTGTCTTCATCATCGCCGTATTCGGTGCTGAAACTCATGGCATCGAGGCCTAGTTCGCGTAGATGGCGCACCAGCACCCCGATCGAACCGTGGGTGACGATCACGCGTTCGGCTCCGGTCTGTTCGATGGCCCAAAGCAGGCCGGGCCAGTCGGCGTGATCGGACAGCACGAAACCGCGGTCCACGCCGCGCCGCCGCCGTGTCCCGCGCAAGCGCATCCAACCGCTGGCGAAGCCATCGCTGTAGTCACCGAAACGCCGTACCCAAGGGCTGGCACCCGCCGAAGGCGGCGCGATGACCAAGGCTTTGCGCATCATCGGGTCATGTTTTTTTACTTCGCCGGCATAGACCGTTGGCGGTAAATAAATGCCGCTCTCGCGATAAATCCGATTGATGGGTTCAACCGCGCCATGTACCAGAATGGGGCCGAGGCTGGCATCGATGCCGTGGAGAATCCGCTGAGTCTTGCCGAAGGAATAACAGAACAGCACGCTGGCCTTGTCGGCTGCAGCATTGGCTCGCCACCACTGATTGATCTCGGCAAAGATCTGCGTCTGGGGTTGCCAGCGGTAAATCGGCAGACCGAACGTCGATTCCGTGATGAACGTGTGGCAACGCACCGGTTCGAATGGCGCACAGGTGCCGTCGGGTTCGGTCTTGTAATCCCCCGAGGCGACCCAGACTTCCCCGCCATATTCCAGACGCACTTGGGCCGAGCCGAGCACGTGGCCCGCGGGGTGAAAACTCAGTTTTACGCCGCAGTGCAGCAATGGCTCGCCATAGGGCAAGGTTTGCAGGTTGATGTCCTGGCCCAGACGCGCGCGCAGAATGCCTGCACCCGGTGCCGCCGCCAGATAATGTTGATTGCCACGGCGAGCATGGTCGCTGTGGGCATGGGTGATGACCGAGCGTTCGACCGGCTGCCATGGGTCGATATAGAAATCACCAGGCGGGCAGTACAAACCTTCAGCACGAGCGATAACAAGGTCCATATTGTTATCCAAATGGAGTGGCCTGCTAGCTAGGAGGTTTGCGCGAGACGAGAAGTTCTATTTATTTTCATGGGTGGTAAAAATCAAAAGATCGCAGCCTGCGGCAGCTTTTGTAGGAGCTGCCGCAGGCTGCGATCTTTTGATCTTGTCTTTTGACTTACTTGCCTGGCGTCAGCGTCAACCGTGTCTTGCCATACACCTTGTCAAAGTTCTGCGGCTGCATCGGCAGGCTCATGTATTGCCCCTTGAGCCATGGATCGACGCTGTCGAGATAGTGCGGGCTGGCCGGGTTGCCGGACTGGCCGGTACCGTTCTGGCCCATCAGCGGTTCGGCCTGGCCGAAATCGACGATAAAGCGCATGGCCGGCGCCAGTGTGGTGTTGAAGTCCTGACCCCAGCTGAATGCGGCGGTGTTGAGCGTGGTGTGGTCGCCACCGGCTGCCAGTGGACCGCGCACAGTCTGGCCACTGGCGTTCTTCCACTCGTAGCGATGCAGTTTGCCCCACTGCCAGGCTTTGTGATCGCCACCCAACTGGCTGTCCCCCGCGCTGATTGCGGCCGCCAGGCTACGGGCGAGAATCGCCGGTTTGTCTTCTTTCTGCGAGGTGCGCAGGTCGTCCCAGAACGGACTGTCCTCACGGCTCAGCAGATGGTCGGCCTGAGCCGCGTAAGACAATTTGCCGTTGGCGATAAAGGCCTTCCACGCCGGGGTGCTTTCCGGGCCCAGCTCGTCGAGGAACATCTGTTTAGTGCTTTCCTGCAGGAACAGCTCGTAAATCGCCGCGTCGGCGGAAGTCGGGCTGAGTTTGCCGTCGAAAGCCATCAAGCGCGTGTAAGACTCGCGCGCCTTGCCGCGATCAGCCTCCGGCAGCGCTTCGATAGCCTGTTTGAGTGGCTGAGCCATGCCCGGCGCTCCAAACATCTTCTTCAGCTTGGCGGCGAAGGTGGTGGTCTGGTCGTATTGCATGGCGATCAGGCTACGTGTGTCGTGTTTGCCCACGCCCGCCAGTTCGGCCATGCGTTCGCCGCGCTCCGGCGCCGACCAGGAATTGGACAGCTGCATGCCGTAGCCATGGGGAATGACCCGTTGGTTGGCGGTGCCGAGCCAGCCTTGAGCCGGGTCCTGGTCATACGGATGGAGCATCGGGTCGGCGTAACCGTCCCAGTCGTAACGACCTTCCCAACCCGGCGACGGCAGCAAGCCTTCACCTTCGCGACGGTTCGGGTAGCGACCGGTGACTTGCCAGCCAATGTTGCTGGCATCGGCAAACACCAGATTCAGGGCGATGGCGCGTATTTCACGGCTGGCGTCCGAGGCTTTCTCGACGCTCTGCGCTCGGGACAGATCGAAAAAGGCGTCCAGGGTTTTGTCGTCGGTAAAGTTCGGCGTCTGCAAGGCCAGGCCGAAACCATTCGCCAACGCGGTGCCTTGGGCGCTGTTGAGCAACGGCCCGTGGCGGGTTTCGTACACCGCTTCGCGAATCGGCCGCTGGCCTTTGACGAAGTAGGTTTCGTTACGCACGATCACTGGCTGCCATTTGCCGCCCACTTCGTAGGATAGGCCATTGCCCTGACGTTTGATTTTTTCCAGGAACAGGTCCTGGTTGTCACCCATGACCGTGGTCATGCTCCACGCCACTTTGCCGTTGAAACCACCAAGCACCATGGGTAACCCGGCAATGGTCACGCCGGAGGCCTGGTATTTCGGCGCGCGAATCTGCACGTAACTGAACAACGACGGTACGCCCAGCGGCCCATGGCTGTCGCTGGCCAGCAGGCTTTTGCCGCTGCGGCTGCGTTGCGGGGCAATCGCCCAGTTGTTAGAAGACGTGGCGCCCAGCATGTTCAGGTCGGACAGTTGACCGATGGATTTGCTGATTTCGCTCAACCCCGGGATTTGCCCGTTGAGTTTGATGCCCTGAAGTTTTTCCGCTTCTGCGACTGGCAGTTTTTCATCGGGAGCGGAAGGCGTCAGCCACGCCAGTTTGTCGGCGCTGACCGTCTGCGCCAGCATAAGCGAGGAAATTTCTTCCGGCAGGTTCGCCGATTGACTGAAATTCAGCAGGCAGAAAATCAGCGCCGAATCTTCCGGTTTCCAGTATTCCGGTTTGTAGCCAGTGGCCGCGAGGTCGGCAGGCAGTTTGTCGCGGTAGCGGAACAGGTAGGCGTTGACCCCACGGGCATAGACTTCGAAGAATCGCTTGAGGCGCGGCGAAGAGGCCTTGTACAGCTCACCCGCGCTTTTCTTCAGATTGACCGCCCGCATGTAGCGGTCGGCGTCGAGCAGGTCCGAACCGGACATCTCCGCCAGACGGCCCTGGGCGAGCAAACGCAGAGTAACCATCTGGCTGATGCGATCGCTGGCATGCACGTAACCGAGGGTGAACAGCGCATCGTGGAAGCTGTTGCTCTCGATCAACGGCATGCCCATGGCATTGCGTCGAATCGAAACGTTCTGCGCCAGGCCTTTGAGCGGTTGCACGCCGGAGGCAGGCGGGAGGGTGTCTTGAGTGTTCCAGGTCTGACAACCGGACAGGCTTAAAACACCGGCCACTGCTGCGGCAACGCCGAACCGGGGAAGAAAATGTGTGAGGGCTGGCGAGGCCATGGCAAAGCTCCTGCGGGGGGTAGCGTCAGTAAAGGCGTTACGTTAGTGAGCAGGAGGTGGCCGCGCAAGCGGGGTATCAGGTTATTTCAGGATTTGTCTGTGGAAGGCAAAAGATCGCAGCCTCGTTTCACTCGACAGCTCCTATACGGTTTTGCATTCCCTGTAGGAGCTGTCGAGTGAAACGAGGCTGCGATCTTTTGATCTTCTATCAGGATTTAGGCGGATTGACCTTGGCCGCGAGGGCATACGCCTTCACCGTCGCCGGGCGGCTCTGGATGTGGTTGAACCAGCGCAGTACGTTGGGGAAGTCTTCCAGGTTCTGGTTCTGCCACTTGTGGGAAACGATCCACGGATAGATCGCCATGTCGGCAATGCTGTATTCGCTGCCGGCGACAAAGTCATTGTTGGCCAGTTGCTTGTCGAGCACCCCATAGAGGCGGGCGGTTTCGTCGATGTAGCGCTTGATCGCGTAAGGGATTTTCTCTGGTGCGAATTGGCTGAAGTGATGATTCTGCCCGGCCATCGGCCCCAGGCCACCCATCTGCCAGAACAGCCATTGCAATGCTTGCTGGCGCCCGCGCAGATCCTTGGGGAGGAACTTGCCGGTTTTCTCCGCAAGGTACAGCAGAATCGCCCCAGACTCGAACAATGCCAACGGCTCACCGCCATCGACCGGCTCATGATCGACGATGGCCGGGATTTTGTTGTTCGGCGAGATCTTCAGGAACTCGGGTTTGAATTGGTCGTTCTGGCTGATGTTAATCGGGTAAACGTTGTACGGCAGGCCGGCTTCTTCCAGGAATATCGAAATCTTGTGGCCGTTGGGGGTGGTCCAGTAATACAAGTCGATCATGAAGTACTCCAGATCAAGAGACATCGTCAGGTACGGACAGCGACCGTCGGCATCAGGTCGTCCTGTTTGCGTTTGATGGCTTGCCAGTAGGAAGAGGTGATGCTGAAGTGCGGGAAATTCAATGGCCCAGCAAGAGAAAAGTCAGCATGGAGCTCAAGACAAACGCGGCGCTGATCATCATTGATCAACAAAAAGGCATCCTGCATCCCAAACTGGGTCGTCGAAACAATCCTCAAGCCGAAGAGCGCATCCTGCAATTGCTGGGGCATTGGCGCCGAACCGGGCGGTTGGTGATTCACGTGCAGCACCTGTCCCGCTCAAAGGACTCCGTGTTCTGGCCGCAGCAATCGGGGGTGGAATTTCAGGAGCGTTTTCAACCATCGATGGGTGAGTGGCTGATTCAGAAGCAGGTGCCGGATGCCTTTTGTTCGACAGGGCTGGAAGCACGTTTGCGCGAGGCGGGGATCGTTCAGTTGATCATCGTTGGCGTGGCGACCCACAACTCGGTGGAATCCACGGCGCGAACGGCCGGGAATCTGGGGTTTGAAACCTGGGTTGCGCAGGATGCGTGCTTTACCTTCGACAAGGCGGATTTTTTCGGTAACGCCCATTCAGCCGAGGAAGTGCACGCTATGTCGCTGGGTAATTTGCATGGGGAATATGCGACGGTGGTCAGCACAGCAAAAATTCTGACGACTGACTAAAACCCTGTAGGAGCGAGCCTGCTCGCGATAGCGGTCTAACTGCCAAATTGATAGTGAATGTGCCGCCGTCATCGCGAGCAGGCTCGCTCCCACATTAGTTGATCGGCGGCGTTCACAATTTTGTGTGTTCACAAAAGATGCCTGTGGGAGCGAGCCTGCTCGCGATGACGATTTAACAGGCGGAAACGGTATCCGCCCGAAGCATCAAGCGCCGTGGCACTTCTTGAATTTCTTGCCATTGCCGCATGGGCAAGGGTCGTTGCGGCCGACGTCTTTCAGGGCGTTGCGCACCGGTTCCTGGTGGGCGTGGCCGCAGTTCGGGCCGTGGACATGGCCATGGTCGTGATCATGGTGGTCGTGATGGTCATGATCGTGGTTGCAGTCAGGGCCATGGACATGAGGTTGTTGGGTCATCGCGGTTACTCCGGAATTAAATCGGCGGCGATTATCACGCCATTGCGCTCCAGGTGCACGTAATGCGCGATGAATAAACCGGTTTCCATCTCCCCTTCCAGGCGATAGGGAATCGGTTGGTCGCCTTTTTTCAGCAGTTTCACCAGGTCCCGGACTTTCGGCCACAGGTTGGTGCGGATCGGCACTTTAAAATAGGCGCTGCGTTTGGGGTCGACCGTGAACCAGTGCTCGTGCTCACCTTCGCTCAGCAGTATGTCGCCCAGATGAATGCGATATTCCAGGCCTCGCACCGTCAGGTCGCGATCATTGGGATTGTCGACGCGAAAATGCAGCAGGAATTTCTGCTCCAGCAGATTGGCCCGGATCACCTCGACCTTGACCAAATGCACCTGCGGGTCCGGCAGGTCGTTGTCGAAGTCGAACCATGACGCGCAGCCGCCGAGCCCCAAAAACAGGAGCGAAGTCAGCAAATAGAGTGTGCGTCGTCGGGTGATCATGGTCGAGTTTCTCCCGTTGTAGCAGCTGTCGAGCCTGCGAGGCTGCGTTCGCTGTAGCAGCTGTCGAGCCCCAGCGAGGCTGCGTTCGGCTGCGTAGCAGTCGTGAATCCGGCTGACGCGGTTTGCCTGAGGCACTGCGAGTTCTGGTTTGACGACTGCTTCGCAGCCGAACGCAGCCTCGCAGGCTCGACAGCTGCTACAGCCGAACGCAACCTTCGGCAGCTGCTCCAGGGATCACCTCAAGCGCCGAAATAACTCGCGCAGCACTTCTTGAACTTCTGCCCGCTGGCGCACGGGCACGCATCGTTGCGTCCGGCCTTGAGTGGCACAGTGGGGTCGATGAAATACCAGTGGCCGGCGTTCTGTACGAATGACGAACGTTCGCGGTGACTGTGCTCGCCGCTGCTGTCGTGCCAGCGAGCGGTGAAGGTGACGAAAGCGTGCTCCGGCTGACCGCCGAAAACCTCGGCGCTTTCCACCTCCAGGCCCAGCCAGGTGCTTTGGGCGCTCCAGTCGCTGATCGACTGGCGATCCAGGCCGGCCTGTTGTGCGGGCAGGGTGGTCGCCACCAGATAGTCAATCAGCCCCAGTACATAGGCGCTGTAGCGCGAACGCATCAAGACTTCCGCGCTGGGGGCCGAATGGCCGGCATGGTAATGGCCACAGCAGGCATCAAGGAGTGTGCCGCTGCCGCAAGGGCAAATGGATGTACTCATTGCGTTACCACCAATATTTCCCGAAGTTTTCCGGATTGGCCCAGAAGCGTGAGTTGAGCCAGTCGGGCACCTGTTTATAGTCAAGCAGATCGTAGGTAAACAGCGTCAGCACTTGATCGTCACGCTGGAAGCGTTCGCTGGCTTGCAGCGCCAGGGAGAAAAAGTCCGTCTCCTGCCAACCGCATGCCGGCAAGTCGGCCAGCACCGCAATGCGACTGGCATTGAGGTTACGTATCCCGCCGAGCAGATTCAGGCCGTCGCGCTTGGGCAAGTGTTCGAGGCAATCAACTACCAGGGCCAGATCAAAACGTTGCGCCGCCAACTCAGCGGGCAGTGGCCCGGGCACAGCAAAGGCGACGATGCTGTCTGGGTGCGCGAGCTTGAATGCCTCAAGCGCGGGGAATTCGCTGGCGCCAATCAGCAACAGACGCGCCGGGGCATAACGATCAAGCAAAGCAGCCAACGCCTGCTGGGGCGTGCGCGAAGAAATACCTGCAATCATCGAAGATCCTCAATCAGAACGCCAAGACTAGCCTGCCCCAACGTTCGGGCCTAGTGCGGGTTTAGCCAAAAAGCGCCGATCTTCCGCGAACATGGGGCAAAACAGCAATGGCCTATTGCTGGCGGAGATTAAAAGTCGGGTCTTTACTCCCTAGAATCGGTTTTAAGCCGATCCCTCAGGAGAAGAACTAGATGAGCATAATTCGGACAGCATTACCCTTGGTTCTGCTAACCAGTGTGTTGACTGGTTGCGCAGGTTTGCAGAAAACCGACTGGCCGACCTGTGCGGCGGTCGGCGGTGTCATCGGTGCAGGGCTCGGCGCGACTGAGGCCTCGTCATGGGCGGGGTATGGCGCGCTGCTGGTCGGCGGCACGGCAGCGGCCTGGTGCTGGGTGCATGGCGACGGCGATGAAGACGGTGATGGCGTGCTGGACAGCCGCGACAAGTGCCCGGGTACGCCTAGAGGCGTGCAGGTCGATGCCAACGGCTGCCCTCCACCTGTGCCCGCACCGGTGGTCGAAGAGGTGGCGGTGGTCAAGGAAGAAGTCATCGTTATCCGTGATGTTCACTTCCAGTTCGACTCGGCCAAGCTCACTCCTGCCGATAAAGACGTACTCAACACCATTGCTACGCGCCTGAAACAGGAATCTTCCAGCGCCCAACTGACCGTCACCGGTCATACCGACAGTGTCGGCAGTGATGCCTACAACCAGAAACTGTCGGATAGACGCGCCCATTCAGTGGTGGAATACCTGATTTCCCAAGGCGTGCCACGCAGCAGTTTCGTGTCTGTGACTGGTGCTGGTGAAAGCCAACCGGTGGCCGATAACAAAACCGCTGACGGCCGTTCGATGAACCGGCGCACGGAAATCAAAATCAACCGCTAGGCCTCTCGCATTCTGCGGCTTGTACAGTCGCGGATGCGGGTCTTTACTCCTGTGTGACCGGTATGGGCCGGTGACACAGGAGCATTCACAATGAGCGTTCTCACAAGGACCGTCTTGCCGGTTCTGCTGCTTGGCAGCCTTCTGACCGGTTGTGCGACTCACAGCGATGGCACCGCCCCCCTCAATCAACGTACCTGGCCGATCTGCAGCGTCATTGGCGGACTGGTCGGCGGTGGTTTGGGCGCAATAGAAAGTAGTGCCTGGGCAGCGGGCGGAGCGGCGCTCGGGATCTTGACCGGTGGCCTGATCTGTTACGCCCAGGATGGTGATGAGGACGATGATGGCGTCTTCGATCGACGTGATCGCTGCCCCGATACGCCAGCCGATACCCCTGTCGAACATCACGGGTGCCCGCTGCCGCAATACCCGGCCAGTGTGAAACCTGTTGAACCACCGGTCTCCGAAGTCATCACCCTGAACGGCAACGTTTTGTTCGCTTACAACCAATCCGATCTGATGCCCGAAGCACGCAATGAGCTGGATTCGCTGATGGCCAAATTGCAGGGCACCGATGTGGTGAGCATTAAAGTCATCGGTCATACCGACAGCCAGGGTTCGGATGCCTATAACCAGAAACTGTCGGAACGTCGTGCCAGCAGCGTGGCGGCCTACCTGCTGAGTCAGGGGTTGGCGCCGGACAAACTCACCAGCGAAGGCAGGGGTGAAAGCCAGCCGGTCGCCGACAACGACACGGAAGAAGGGCGGTCGCAAAACCGTCGCGTGGAGTTGCACATCAATCGCTGAGCCCTGTGATAGAGCCGTCGGATGACAATTCGGGTTATCCGGCGGCCAAGCGTTCACCTTCCGGAAGAATTTTTTGTTGCCCTCTGGCTTATCCCGTGTGTAAGCCGTTACTGTGCGCGCAAAGAATAATTCTCAACGGGGGAGCGTATGAAGGTGTTTTGGGGGCTGGGGAAGTTGTTGACCCTGCTGTTCTGGTTGGTGGCGCTGGTCAATTTGCTCATACCGTTTATTCATCCGTTTCACCTGCTGATCAATTTTGCAGGCAGTGTGTTGGCAGGGCTCCATCTTCTGGAGCTGGTGTTCTGCAACCGCAGCCTCAAAGGTCGAGCCCATCCTTGGCGTGATCGCCTGAAGATTGTCTTTTTCGGCGTTTTCCACCTGCAAACCATTCCGGCCCCGGCCGCTTCGAAGGCCTCCCATGCGTAAACTCTGTCTGCTCGCTGCATTTATCAGCCCATTGGCCTGTGCGCAGGTGGTGAGCGTCGAAACCAACTCGCTGATGCGCTTGCCCAACACGGCCAGTACCTTGCAACTGGAACGGCTGGAAGTCGCCGATTACGGCACCTTGCTGATTCCCTCGAACGTGACCGAAGTGACGGTCGGTGAGCTTCACCTGGGACGTGACGCGCGGCTCGCCATTGTGCCGAGCGAGCAGGCTCTGGCGTTGAAGGTCAGCCGTGCCGAGTTGGCCGAAGGCAGCCAGATCACTGCACGGGGCGCGCCGGGGACTTACCTCAAGGCCGCTCGTTCCGGACGCAACCTGGATTTGCAGATCAAAGCGTTGAACGCGCCGCAATTGTCGGTAGACGCTCGGGGTGGCGCGGGTGCTCCAGGTTTTGTCGGCCTTGATGGGGCCAACGGTCAAGCACCGGGTTGTACCTGGGGCCAGGCCGGTCGCGGCGCCGATGGCAGTAATGGCAGTGACGGCCAGCCAGGTGCGCCTGGGGCGCTGGTTCGGCTGGAAGTGCCGCGTGATTACCCCGCTGAGCAGATCAAGGTCGAGATTGCGGGCGGGGAGGGTGGTACGGCAGGGCCCGGGGGAAAACCAGGGGCGGGCGGCAAGGCCAAGGGCTGCGTCGTCTATAAAGCCGACGGCGGCAAGAGCGGTCGTCCTGGCGCTGACGGTCAGCCAGGGCCTGCGGGAGTAGCGGGTTCGGTGACGATTCAGCGGTTGTAAGCCCTCCCTGAAATATTTGTCGTCTGATAGATAGCTTTTGCGGGCAAGCCTCGCTCCTACAGATTTTGCGTTGGTTCGCGAGCGACATGAATCCTGGAGCGAGGCTTGCCCGCGAAGCTTTTAGAACATCGGCCGAGCCGCCGCAATAGCCACCAGCACCAACCCCACCATCAGGTTAATCCCCACCAACCGACGAATCCTGCCCAGCACCGCCGCGCCCGTCGGCCAATCCTGAGCCGCCACCGCTGTGCGCAGTTCCGGCAGCAACAACGCCTGAATCCGGATAAACAGCGCAGTCATCACTACATACAATCCCATCATCACCTGCACATACCGCGGCGCCGCTTCAAATCCGGCGTACTGCAGATGAATCATGCCAACACCGCTAATCGGCAAAAGCACCACCGCGATCCAGACCCAGCGGAAAAAGCCTTGAAACACTTCCATCCACAGCTTCAACCGGGCAGGGCCTTCCAGCGCCTTCATCGCCGCGGGGCGCAGGACCATCCAGGCGAAAAACATGCCACCGACCCACACCAGGGCGGCCAGGACATGCAGGGTATAAACGATGCCAAAAGGTGTCATTGAGGTACTCCGTTCTGCGCGGGATTGATTAGCGGGGTATGATAGCGGCCGATCCGAACCACTGAAAATTTATCCAGCATTTATTGCGCCCGACAATCCATGATCAGTACCGAACTCAAAACCACGATCCAGGGCGCCTACTCGCGTTTTCTCGAAGCCAAGAGCCTCAAGCCGCGCTACGGTCAACGCCTGATGATCGCCGAAATTGCCAAGGTCCTCGGTGACATCGACACCGACGACGAAGGCCGGCGCAGTGGCGACCCCGCGATTGTCGCGGTGGAAGCCGGCACCGGTACCGGCAAAACCGTGGCCTACAGCCTGGCGGCAATCCCAGCCGCGAAGGCTGCCGGCAAGCGTCTGGTGATCGCCACGGCCACCGTCGCCCTGCAAGAGCAGATCGTCTACAAGGATTTGCCCGACCTGATGCGCAACAGCGGGCTGAATTTCAGCTTCACCCTGGCCAAGGGCCGCGGACGCTACATGTGCCTGTCCAAACTCGACATGTTGCTCCAGGAAGGTCACGCGCAAACTGCCACCGCGCAGCTGTTCGAGGAAGAAGGCTTCAAGATCGAGGTCGATGAAGCCAGCCAGAAGCTATTCACCAGCATGATCGAGAAGCTCGCCGGCAATAAGTGGGACGGCGACCGCGACAGTTGGTCGACGGCGCTGGAAGACGCCGACTGGGCACGCCTGACTACCGATCACAGCCAGTGCACCAACCGTCACTGCCCGAACTTCGGCCAGTGCGCCTTTTATAAGGCCCGCGAAGGCATGGGCAAGGTCGACGTGATTGTCACCAACCACGACATGGTCCTGGCCGACCTCGCCCTCGGCGGCGGCGCGGTTCTGCCGGACCCACGGGACACCATCTACGTGTTCGACGAAGGCCATCACCTGCCAGACAAGGCTATTGGTCACTTCGCTCACTACACGCGTCTGCGTTCCACCGCCGACTGGCTCGAAACCACCGCCAAGAACCTCACCAAACTGCTGGCCCAGCACCCGCTGCCGGGCGATCTGGGCAAGTTGATCGAGCAGGTGCCGGAGCTGGCCCGGGAGATCAAGACCCAACAGCAATTCATGTTCAGCGCCTGCGAGCAAGCCGCCGACTTCAAGCCCGGCGAAGACGTCGAAGGTCGCGAGCGGCCGCGTCACCGTTTTGTCGGCGGGGTGATTCCCGAGCACATGCGCGAAATGGGCATCGAGTTGAAGAAGGGCTTTGCCCGCCTGACCGACCTGTTCACCCGGCTCACCGAACTCCTCAAGGAAGGCATGGACGGCGAGGTCAACATCGGCATCGCCAGCAACCAGGCCGAAGAGTGGTATCCGCTGTTCGGTAGCCTGTTGTCCCGATCTTCGGGCAACTGGGAGTTGTGGACCGCTTTCACCGTCGAAGACCCGGAAGACAATCCGCCCTTGGCCCGATGGCTGACCTTGGCCGAAAGCGGTTCGCTGTTCGATATCGAGGTCAATGCCAGCCCGATCCTTGCGGCGGACATGCTCCGGCGCAACTTGTGGAACGTGGCATACGGGGCACTGGTGACCTCGGCGACCCTGACCGCTCTCGGCACCTTCGACCGCTTCCGCATGCGTGCCGGCCTGCCTAAAACAGCCGTCACCGCGGTGGTCCCGAGCCCGTTTCATCACGCCGACGCCGGCGTGCTGCGGGTGCCGGACCTCAAAGCCGACCCGCGTGACGCGCCGGCGCACACCGCGGCGATCATTCGCGATCTGCCACAACTGGTAGAAGGTTCACGTGGCACCCTGGTGCTGTTCTCGTCTCGTAAACAGATGCAGGACGTGTTCGACGGGCTGGATCGTGACTGGCGCAAGCAAGTGTTCATTCAAGGCAACCTGTCGAAGCAGGAAACCCTGAACAAGCACAAGGCGCGGGTTGATGGCGGGGACTCCAGCGTGCTGTTCGGCCTGGCGAGTTTCGCCGAAGGCGTGGATTTGCCCGGTGCGTACTGCGAGCACGTGGTGATCGCCAAGATTCCGTTCTCGGTGCCCGACGATCCGGTCGAAGCGGCGCTGGCGGAATGGATCGAGGCCCGCGGTGGCAATCCGTTCATGGAAATCTCCGTGCCGGACGCCTCGTTGAAGCTGGTCCAGGCCTGCGGTCGCTTGCTGCGGACCGAAGAAGACCGCGGCACCATCACCTTGCTTGACCGCCGTCTGGTCACGCAGCGCTACGGCAAAGCTATTCTCAATGCGTTGCCGCCATTCCGTCGTGAAATTTCCTGACACGCCGGTGGGCAAATAAGCCCACCGCATTGTCTACCTCACTGCCACCGCTTTTCCACTGGCCCATTGATGGTCGCTTGGGAGATCCACGTTCTTATGATTCGCCGTTCGCTGCGCCGTTCGTTACCTGCCGTTTTTGCCTTGATGTTCGCAGCGCCTTTGCTGGCGGCCCCTGCCGGCCAGCAGACGCTGTTCAACTTTGTGCGTCCCGCTGATGTAGTTCAGGTGGCGACCCAGGACGCCAGCCTGCCGCAATCGAACGCGGAGCAAACAGCCGAAGGCGAAGTGCTGCGCCGCGTGACTTTCAATCCGGTCGCCCAGCCGACGTTACGCCTGACGCCGCAGACCGGTGCCTGGGACTGGTCGCAGTCGGGTGTCATGAGCTTGCGGATCCAGAGCGCGATGAACTGGGCCGTGACCTTGTACGTGAAAATCCAGAGCAATGACGGCAAGACCCTGGTCAGCCGTGTCGATCTGCCGGCAGGCCCTGCGCAAACCCTGTTGGTACCACTGCAGCCGAGTACACCTTTGAGCCATGGCATGAAAGCCGGCCCGCCGATGCCGATCACTTTCCAAGGGCAGCGTGTATTGCTGGCCAGCAGTACCGGTGAGCTGGACCGCAGCCAAGTGGTGTCGGTGACCTTGTCGATGGATCAGCCGAAAGTCGCCCAAAGCATCCTGCTCGAACGCTTCGGCGTGCAGGACGGCGAGGCTGTCACCAAGGCCGCTTATGGCGGTCTGGTGGATGCCTATGGCCAATCGACCAGGGCCAAGTGGCCGGAGAAGGTCAGCAGTGACGAGCAATTGAAATCTGCAGCGGCCAAAGAGCAGCAACAACTGAAAACCTGGCTGGCCGAGCGCGAGAAGCAGTCCCTGGACAAGTTCGGCGGCTGGACCAAAGGCCCGGCGTTCAAGGCCAGCGGCTTTTTCCGCACCGAAAAGCGTGACGGCCGCTGGTACCTGGTGACCCCGGAAGGGCATCCGTTCTATTCCCTCGGCGTCAACAGCGTGAACCCAAGCGTCAACCAGACCTACGTCGCCGGTCGCGAGTGGATGTTCGAGTCCCTGCCCAAACCCGACGAGCCCCTTGCCAGCTATTATGGCGAAGGCGACAACCGTGGCGGCAATGGCGCTGATCAGGGCCGAGCCTACAACGCCGGGCGCTGGTACGATTTCTATGGCGCCAACCTGCAGCGTCTGTATGGCAAACCTTGCGCACCGGGCAGCGACACCAAGGCTGGTGTCGCCGAAGCGGCCAAGGCCGATGCGGTCGAGGCAACGGGTGATAAGGCCGCCGAGCAATCAGTCATTCCTGCGGCTACCGAATCCACCGCTGGTGTTGCCGAAGCAGCCAAGACCGGCGCGGTTGAAGCATCGGTCGAAAAAACGGCCGTCGAACCCTGCAAAGTGGTTTTCGACGAAAAACGCTGGTCCAGTCATACCCTTGATCGCCTGCAAGCCTGGGGTTTCAACACCCTCGGCAACTGGAGTGCACCGGTGTTTGGCAACGCTGATCGAGTGCCGTACACCTTGCCGCTGTCGATCGTCGGCGATTACGCCAGCATCAGCACCGGCACCGATTGGTGGGGCGGCATGCCCGACCCGTTCGATCCGCGTTTCGCCATGGCCACCGAGCGCGCCGTGGCCATCGCCGCCCGTGACCATCGCGACGATCCGTGGCTGATCGGTTACTTCGCCGATAACGAACTGGCTTGGGCCGGTCCCGGTGATGACCCGAAGGCCCGTTACGCGCTGGCCTACGGCACTTTGAAAATGACCACCGATGTGCCGGCCAAGCGTGCCTTCCTCAAACAGCTGCGTGATAAGTACCGCAATCAGGCGGGCCTTTCCAAAGCCTGGGGCATTGATCTGCCGGCTTGGGAATTGATGGAAGACCCGGGCTTCGTGCCGCCGCAGCCGAGCGCCGAATACCCGGAAATTGAAGCCGACTTCAAATACTTCCAAAAAGTGTTCGCCGACACCTACTTCAAAACCGTCTCCGACTCGCTCAATTGGCATGCGCCGAACCAGTTGTTACTGGGCGGTCGTTTCGCCGTCAGCACCCCTGAAGCCGTCGAGTCCTGCGCGCAATACTGCGACGTGTTGAGCTTCAATATGTACACCCTGCAACCCCAGGACGGTTATGACTTCGCCCGGCTGCGCAGCCTGGATAAGCCGGTACTGATCACCGAATTCAACTTCGGCTCGGCGGATCGCGGCCCGTTCTGGGGCGGCGTGACGCAACTGGCGAAGGAAGAAGATCGCGGCCCGGCCTACGCCAACTTCCTTAAACAGGCGATGAGCGAACCGTCGATTGTCGGGGTGCACTGGTTCCAGTACCTCGATCAACCGGTGACCGGTCGCCTGCTGGACGGTGAGAATGGGCACTTCGGGCTGGTAGGCATTACTGACCTGCCGTTCCAGGGTTTTGTCGACACTGTGCGCAAAAGCAATTTGCTGACCGTCGATCAACTCGGCAAAGAGGCCGAGAAGGCCAAAGCCGAGGCGGAAAAAGCCGAAGTAGAAAAAGCCACCGAGAACCATGAGGGCGAGGGCGGCAAGCAAGGCGCTGCCGACAAAGGTGCGGAGCAGGGCGCCGGCCATGCGGGTGGACATTCGGGCAATGGTCATTAACAGCTGAGATCGCGTTATCGTTCTTCGCGGGCAAGTCGGATCGCCGCACCGCTCGCTCCTACAGGATTTATGTCGCTCACGAACCAATCTGTAGGAGCGAGGCTTGCCCGCGAAGGCGTCGGTACAGGCACCATAAACATCCAATCATTTCCATGGCCGGGCGACCGCCCGGCCCGACCCTGTTCCCAAAACCCTCAAGGGCTGGAACAATGCGGGCCACTTTGTAGAGCGTTTATCCGGGAGAGTTGTGGGTGCAGATTCAGGGTCATTACGAGCTTAAGTTCGAAGCAGTGCGCGAAGCTTTTGCGGCGCTGTTCGACGATCCTCAGGAGCGTGGCGCGGCGTTGTGCATCCGGATTGGCGGGGAAACCGTTCTCGACCTTTGGGGCGGTACCAGCGATAAGGATGGCACCGAAGCCTGGCACAGCGACACCATTGCCAACCTGTTTTCCTGCACCAAGACCTTCACCGCCGTGACCGCTCTGCAACTGGTGGCCGAAGGCAAGCTGCAACTGGATGCACCGGTCGCTCGCTACTGGCCCGAGTTCGCTGCCGCCGGCAAAGAATCCGTGACCCTGCGCCACTTGCTCTGCCATCAGGCCGGCCTGCCGGCGCTGCGCGAGTTGCTGGCCCCTGAAGCACTTTACGACTGGCAGACCATGGTCGATGCCCTGGCCGCCGAAGCACCCTGGTGGACGCCGGGTGAAGGTCACGGTTATGCGGCGATCACCTATGGCTGGCTGGTCGGTGAATTACTGCGTCGCGCCGACGGTCGTGGGCCGGGTGAGTCCATCGTGGCACGGGTCGCGAAGCCTTTGGGGCTGGATTTTCACGTTGGCCTCGCCGACAAAGAGTTCCACCGCGTGGCGCACATTGCCCGCAGCAAGGGCAACCTTGGCGATGCCGCGGCCCAGCGCTTGCTGCAAGTGACCATGAGCACCCGGGCCTTCACCAACCCACCGTCTATAATGACCAGTACCAACAAACTGGAATGGCGTCGCATGCAGCAGCCGGCCGCCAATGGCCACGGCAATGCGCGCAGTCTGGCCGGGTTCTACGCCGGGTTGCTCGACGGCAGTCTGCTGGAAAGCGAAATGCTCGACGAGCTGACCCGCGAACACAGCGTTGGCGAAGACAAGACTTTATTGACCCGGACCCGCTTCGGTCTGGGTTGTATGCTCGATCAACCGGACGTACCCAACGCCACCTACGGCCTCGGCCCACGGGCGTTCGGTCATCCGGGCGCCGGCGGCTCCATCGGTTTTGCTGACCCGGAATACGATGTGGCCTTCGGCTTTGTGACAAATACCTTGGGGCCGTACGTCTTGATGGATCCACGAGCGCAAAAGCTTGTGCGAGTACTGGCCACTTGTCTGTAAATCACGCTTAAGGGGGCCAGGGCCGGAACCCGAAAGCCTTTGTGGTTTCAAAACGCTGTTTATCCGGGTTAACCCGGTCTGATTTTTCATTACTTCATTTTGTGGATATCCAATGTCATCCAATAAAACTCTCGCCCTGGCCCTGTGCTTCGCCATCACCGGTTGCGCACAAACCCCACAAAATGACGCAGACGGCGGCAGCTGGTGGCCGTTCGGTTCTTCCGACAAGGTTGCGACCAAAGTGCCGGCCCCGGCCCCGCTGAAACCTGCTGCAACAGCCCCCGTCGCCAAGGCTGACAGTGCATCCCCTTGGTACTGGCCGTTCGGTTCCGATGACGCTGCCGACAAAGCGGCCAAGCTGGACGTGAAACCGGAAGTTAAACCTGAAGCCAAGCCGGCCGTTGCAGCCAAGGCTGAAGCCGATGCTGGTGGCAATTGGTGGTGGCCGTTCGGCGGCAAAGAGCAGAGCACTGCCAAAGCCGTGCCGATGCCCGATCCGAAAGTCACCCAAGCCTGGCTCGACGACTACGAACCGCGCCTGCGTGAAGCGATCAAGGACAGCAACCTGAAACTTGAGCGTCGCGAAAACGTGCTGGTCGTCACGGCACCGGTAGAAGGCTCGTTCAACCCTGACCGTCCGTCCATGCTGCTGCCGGTAACACTCGGCCCGTTCACCCGTGTCGCGAAAATCCTCGAAGTCGATCCAAAGACTGCCGTGCTGGTACTCGGTCACAGTGATACGTCGGGCGCCGCACCGGCCAACGTGAAGCTGAGCCAGGAGCGCGCCCAAGCGGTGGCGGCGATCTTCCGTCTCAGCGGTCTGCAGCGTGATCGCCTGATGCTGCGCGGCATGGGTGGCGAGGCGCCGCGTGCCGCCAACGACAGTTCTGAAGGTCGTGCCTTGAACCGTCGCGTCGAGCTGTTGGTGACGCCGGCAAACACCATGGTCGCGTTGCTGAGCAAGTACAACATGCCGGCTCCTGCACCAGTGAAAACGATCGCTGCGCAAGATATCAAGCCAGTGGCCAAGCCTGTGACCCCGGCACCTGCTGCGAAGAAAGCGGCTGTGCCGGCGACGAAAAAGGCACCGGCCAAGAAAGCAGCCGCCAAGGCTCCAGCCAAAAAAGCCGTGGTGAAAAAGACTGCGCCGGCCAAAGCCGCTGTCGACACCAAGAAAGTCGCTGTCGCCGATGACACAAAGAAGTGATTCGTTAACCAAAAGGAATGCGCCATGACCCGGCCCTTGGCAGATATGCGTCGCGACTACACCCGAGATGGCCTGACCGAGGCGCAAGCCCCGGCCGAGCCGTTCGCGCTGTTCCATCAGTGGTTTGCCGATGCGGTGAAAACCGAGCAGGTGCCGGTGGAAGCGAATGCCATGACGCTGGCCACCGTCGATCAGGACGGTCGGCCGCATTGCCGTATTCTGCTGCTCAAGGGCCTGGACGAGCAGGGCTTCACCTTCTTCACCAACTACGAAAGCGACAAGGGTCAGCAACTGGCAGCCAATCCATTTGCCGCCATGACGTTCTTCTGGCCAGCCCTGGAGCGCCAGGTGCGCATCGAAGGGCGGGTGGTGAAGGTCATGCCTGAAGAGTCCGACGCCTACTATCAGGTTCGTCCTCTGGGCAGCCGTCTCGGCGCCTGGGCCTCGCCCCAGAGCCGGGTGATCGCCGATCGCGGAGAACTGGAAGCGCTGCTCAAGAATACTGAGCAACGTTTCAGCGATACCCAGCCTCACTGCCCTGAGCACTGGGGCGGTTATCGCTTGCTACCCGAGCGCATCGAATTCTGGCAGGGCCGTCCGAGCCGTCTGCACGATCGCCTCAACTACCGCTTGCAAGGCGCCGACTGGGTTCGTGAACGCCTGGCGCCGTAAACAGCCTAGTGAGTGAACCGCTTTTTGTAGGAGCCAGGCTTGCCGGCGAAGGCGCACTTAAGAACGCCTTCGCCGGCAAGCCTGGCTCCTACGTGTCCGACAACGCCAGATCGCGGTCCATCCAGCGTTTGATCCGCACGTACAGCCACCCATGGAAGTACAAGCCGGCGACGGTCGTGACGACAATGATGAAGTAATCCATGAAAATTCTTGGGTCAGCGGCGCAGATTTTGTACTTTTGGCGCTACTGTGTGGTGAGTTCGAAAAAGCGCCTGTATCGGGCCTGAATGAAACCAATTTTATCCGGGTGATGTCGTGACAGGCGTCAAGCTGCGGAGTTTAATGGATACCTGTCCTTTGGAGTTTGATGCTATGCGCAAGTCTGTTCTGCTGGTTGCTTCCTTTTCCACGATGGCGATGTTGCTCACTGGCTGCCAATCGAGCCTGACCGGTGACTCCTACTCCCGTGACGAAGCGCGTCGTGTGCAGACGATTCGCATGGGGACCATCGAAGCCCTGCGTCCGGTGAAAATCGAAGGCACCAAAACCCCGATCGGCAGCGCCGCCGGTGCAGTCGTGGGTGGTGTCGGCGGTAGCGCCATCGGCGGCGGTCGCGGCAGTATCGTCGCAGCGGTCATCGGCGCCGTCGCCGGCGGCCTGGTGGGTTCGGCTGCCGAAGAAGGCCTGACCCGTACTCAAGGTGTAGAAATCACCGTGCGTGAAGACGATGGCAGCATGCGTGCCTACGTGCAGGAAGTTCAGCCAAACGAAGTGTTCCGCGTGGGTGAGCGGGTGCGGATCTCCACTGTGGGTGGTACGAGCCGCGTTGCGCACTAAGCGGAAATTTGGGTAAAAGAAAACCCCGATCAGATGAGCTGGTCGGGGTTTTTTTTTGCTGCGGGTCTTGTTTCCTTCAGCGTTGCGCCTGCTGGTGAAACTCGCCGAACGAGACCAAGCGCTGGCGCGCCGGGTCCCACAGCTTGAGCTGCAGGCAGCGGTAGACATCCCGTGGATGCAGCGAAGTGGTGATTGGCGCCTGCAACGCCGGGATCGCCGCCATGGCCTCCGGCAGTCGGTAGAAGGGGATGCCCGAGTTGGCGTGATGCACATGGTGGTAGCCGATATTGGCGGTGAACCAGGCCATGATCGGACCGGTGCGCATATAACTGGAGGAAAAAACCGCGGTGGCAGCGTAGTCCCAGTCGGCGCGCTCGGGGTAACGCACCCCGGGGAAATTGTGTTGGCAGTAGAACATATAGGCTCCCAGCGCCGAGCCGGCCAGGCTGGGGATCAGTACCGAGTACAGCAGGATGTCCGGCGCCAGTAGCGCCAGGGCGACGGCGCTCGCCAGGTTCAGCGTCAGAGCCAGCAGCGACCAGAGCCGATGTCGCGGCTGGGTGATCAGCGAAACCATGCAGATGCTGAAAATAAAGATGCTGAATGATGCCAGCAGAATCATCAGCGGGTGCCTGGCGATGCGATAGCGCAAGCGCTTGAGGCGTCCGGCCTGGGCATATTCCTCAGTGGACAGCAGGGGAAAGGTCCCCAGGTCGGTGTGGGTGGAAAGCAGCGGGAGGCGGTTTTTCTCTGCCCCGACATACTGGCAGCTGTGGCCGTGGTGATAGTCATGGGACTGCTTCCACAGGGTCGGCGGGGCCATCAGCAGCAGGCCGAAGGTCTTGAAGAACAGTTCTGCAAAACGCGAGCCCTTGAGGATCGCGCCATGCATATAGTCGTGATACAGCACGAACATGCGCACCAGGGACAGTCCCAACAGCACGCTGCAGGCCAAGCGCAGCGGCCACCACAAGGGCGTGGCCGCCGCCGCGCCGAACAGCCCGATCACCAGCAGCGTCGAGTAGAAATGCCACCAGCTCAGGCGACGGTTTTCCACGGTGAATGGCAGGGTCTGGCGAATCAGTTCCTTGCCATAACGCGCCAGTTCCTCGCGGCTCAGGTTATCGGTGGGCCAAGGCACCGCATCCCTTAAAGGTTGCTCCGTGCCTTGGGTGCTTTGGCGATAAACGGTGACGGTCGGGGTGTCCAGTGCGCGCATCTTCGGTGCTCTCCTCAGCCTTGGTCTTAGCCGATAACTGCTTCGTGGGAACGGTGCTGCATGAGCAGCTCCGGGCGCCGGTCCTTCCAGGGTCGGGCCTGTTCCAGCTGGCCGGCGAGGCGAAACAGCAGGGCTTCCTCGCCAAAGGCGGCGCTGAGCATCAGGCCGATCGGCAGGCCCGCGGCGTTCCAGTGCAGCGGCAGGGAGATCGCCGGCTGCCCCGAGGCGTTGTGGATGGCGGTGAAAGGGCTGTAGTCGATCAGCGGGCCGTAGGTGTTTTCCAGGTCGCTGGAGTGGATATCCACCACCCCGTTGCGCAACGGCGGTCGGGCCAGGGTCGGGGTCAGCCAGCAATCGTAACTCTGGTGGAAGCGCGCCATTTCCCGGCCGACCTGCTGCAACACCAGCTCAGACATCTGGTACTCCACCGCACTTACGCCGAGGCCGCGCTGGTGTACCGCCCGAGTCAGGTTTTCCAGCTCGCCGGGCAGCGGGCCGCGCCCCAGTTGCAGGCTCATCAGCTCCACGGCGAAGGCGATACCGGAGAACCACAGAGTGCTGAAGGCCTCGGCGAAGCTTTGCAGGTCCAGCTGCGGCGCGGCCTCTTCCACATGATGACCGAGCGATTCGAGCAGGCGCGCGGTGCTTTCCACCGCCGCAATGCAGTCGGGGTGCAGTGGCCGTCCGGCCGGATCGGTGTTGGAGAAAGCGATGCGCAAGCGCCCCGGCTCTCGGCTGACCTGGTCGAGGAAGCGCCCCAGCATCGGAGGGGCGCGGTAGGGATCGCCCGGCACCACGCCGTGGGTGGCATCCAGCAGGGCGGCGCTGTCACGCACGCTGCGGGTCAGTACATGTTCGTCCAGCAGGCCGCTGAGCAGCTCGCCGAAATCCGGGGCCAGGGAGTTGCGCGCCCGGGTTGGCTTGAGGCCGACGAGGCCGCAGCAGGAGGCGGGGATGCGGATCGAGCCGCCACCGTCGTTGCCATGGGCCGCCGGGACCATGCCGGTGGCCACCGCCGCGGCCGCGCCACCGCTGGAGCCGCCGGTGGAGTATTCCAGGTTCCACGGGTTGCGCGCCGGGCCGTGGAAGGCGCCTTCGGTGGTGGGCAGAATGCCGAATTCCGGGGCGTTGCTCTTGCCGACGAATAGCAGCCCGGCCTGGCGAAAGCGGCTGACCAGTTCGCAGTCCTGGGGCATGATCCGCGCCTGCAGCATGCGCGAGGCCAGGGTCGAAGGCAGACCCTGGCAGTCGCCGAGGATGTCCTTGAGCAGAAAGGGCACGCCGTGCAACGGCCCTGTCGGCGCCGCCTTGTCCTGTTCGGCGGCCATCGCCCGGGCCATGTCGTAGGCCTTGTAGACCACGGCGTTGACCATCGGATTGAAGGCTTCGATGCGGCGTATGGCTTCCTCCAGCAGTTCGGAGGGGCGTACTTCCTTTCTTCTGACCAGATCGGCCAGGCCTACCGCGTCGAACGTGGCGTATTCCCTGAAAGACATTCTGTTCTCCCTGTATTGCGCACACTAGTGGGGGGGCGGAACGTTCCCGTTCCGCCGGCATTTTCATGCATGGCTGTTTACAAGCCCGCCTTGCGCAGGCCCGGTTAGCCGTTTCACATCCTTGGAAAAAGGAGGCGACGACCGCGAGCGTGGTGGCAAAAAACCGAGCATGCAGCGAACCCTGGGACGAATATGCGCCGGAGGCGAAAATTGCGGGTATACGCCGTTCGGAGTATTAACTTCGACTGCGTGCTCCCAGAGGATGATCAAGCGCAATGGATGCGCAAGGCCGTAGAAATTCGGGTCTTGCGGGAGATGGCAAATACAGCTGTGGGACATAAATAATAATGACTACGAACGACCACGATAGCGACGTTCCGTATGTGAATTTTTCGGAATGTCTGCAGCGTCACGCACTTAGGATCCCGGACCGATTGGCCTATCGTTTTTTGCAGAATGGGCGAGACGAAGAAGTCCTGATCACCTTCGCTGAACTGGACTGCGCCGCGCGAGCGGCTGCGGCCCGGCTCCAGCTGCATTGCCGGGCTGGAGACCGGGTGTTGATCCTGCTCAAGCCGGGCCTGGACTATGTGATCGTCTTCATGGGCTGTCTGTATGCCGGGATGGTGGCGGTGCCGGCCTATCCGCCGGGGGCAACCAAGACCCTGGATCGGCTGGACGGCATCATCGACGACTGCCAGCCGACGGCAGCGCTGGCCAGTGGCGAGGATGTCCCGATCATTCAGGCCCGGCTCGGCCAGGCCAACAGCCCGCGCGTGCTGGATATGGCGACCCTGGATTTGGCCATGGCCGGCCAGTGGCGCGCGGCCCGGGTGACGCGAGAGGATATCGCTTTTTTGCAATACACCTCTGGCTCCACCGGTGTTCCCAAGGGTGTGGCGGTGACCCACGGCAACCTGATTCACAACTCGCGCAGCATCAGCCGCGGCTTCCTGATCCACAAGGACAGCCATATGGTCAGCTGGTTACCGCCATATCACGACATGGGGTTGATCGGCGGCATCCTGCAATCGCTGTTCGTCGGCTTTGGCTCGACTCTGCTGGCACCGATTCACTTTCTGCAACGGCCATTGCGCTGGTTGCAGGCCATCAGCACCTACCGTGGCACCGTCAGCGGCGGGCCGAATTTCGCCTATGAACTGTGCCTGCGCAAGATCAAGGACGAGGAGCTGGCCGGCCTCGACCTGAGCAGTTGGGAGGTGGCGTTCAACGGCGCCGAGCATGTGCGGGCGCAGACCATTGCCGCCTTCCATGAGCGTTTCGCCCGCGCCGGTTTTGCCAGCACCTCGGCCTTTCCCTGCTACGGGCTGGCCGAAGGCACGCTGTTGGTCTGCGTCGGCGGGACGAAACGCGAACCGGTAATCCGCCAGTTCCATGCCGGGTTGCTGGAGGACAATGTGGCCCGTTTGCACGATGGGCAAGGCGGCGAGGGCGACGATCAATTGCGCCTGCGCACTCTGGTCAGCAGCGGTCGCGGTATTCCGGGGCAAGGCCCGTTTATCTGCGATCCGCATACCGAGCAGCCACTGGAGGACGGACGGGTCGGCGAGATCTGCATCGTCGGCGACAGCATCACCAGCGGTTACTGGCAGCGCCCGGAGAGCACCGCCGCGGCCTTTCGCCCGGCAGCGCCGACGCTCGGCTGGCCCCTGTACTTTCGCACCGGCGACCTGGGTTTTCTGCTCGACGGCGAGCTGTTCGTCACCGGACGGCTCAAGGACCTCATTATCGTCAACGGGGTCAATCACCACCCCGGGGATATCGAGAACACTGTGCTGTGTACCCACGACAGCTTTCGCCCGGACGGCAGCGCGGCCTTCAGCATCGAGGCGGGCGATGGCGAGCAGGTGGTCATCGTCCAGGAAATCGAACGGCGCGCCTTGCGCAGCCTGGATGTGACGCAGCTGTTCAGCGAGCTGAAAGCGCGCCTGTGGCAGCACCACCAATTGGCGCGGCCGGTGCTGCTGCTGGTGTTCGGCGGTTCGTTGCCGCGCACCTCCAGCGGCAAGATCAAGCGCCAGGAATGCCGCAGGCAGTTCGAACCCTGGCTGGCGGCATTCGACAGTACGGCACCGGCCGAAGCCCATCCCCTGGACAAGTCGGTGGTCGCCGTGGAGAGCAACGGCCGGGTGGTGCGTGACCTCACCCTCGACAGTCAGGTCATGGAAGTATGACTAGCCTATTGATCGGCCCGGTGCATGCGCCCAAACCCGCGGCACTGCTGTTTGCCCACCCGACCTTCTGCGAGCCGCGGCTGGAATTGGCCAACCGCCCGCGGACGGTGCTGTCGCTGCCGCCCACCGATAGCCAGCAGCGACTGCAACTGACCGGCGTGCTCAACTCCATCACCTCCGCGCGGACCATCGCCGCGCTCAAGCAACAGACCCAACTGGCCCTGCCGCAGATCCTGCCGTGCGAGAGCTTTGTGTTCGCCAGCGGCCGGATCCGCGCGCACCGGGTGTTCATTTCGCACCTGATCCATTCAGACAGCGGCTGCGACGACCTGATCAAGGCCGTGGTCGGTCACGACGGCATGATTCCACCGCTGGGCATCGACCCCATCGAGCATTGCGGGAGCCCCAAGTTCACTACCCTGGAAAGCCTGGGCAGCCCGGAGGACCAGGTATGGGCGAAGATATTTCGCGAACATGGCGTGCGTAATCTGGGCTGGACGCTGTTGCCCGGATTGCACCGCAACACCTTCACCGGCTACTTTTTTTACAACGTCTCGGCCACTGTGGCCCATGAAAGCAAAATGCGCATGATGGTTTTCGCCCCGTACCTGCACATCGCCCTGAACCGGGCGCTGGGGAGCAAGTTGCTGCGCCATACTCCGGGACCGAACCACGAGCTGTTATCCATCCTGTCCAGCCGCGAAGCGGAGATTTCGCGCTGGGTCGCCCGAGGCAAGACCAACTGGGAGATTGGCCAGATCCTCGGCATCAGCGACAAGACCGTGAAAACTCATCTGCAGAATATCTTCTTCAAGCTCCAGGCTTCGAGCCGGGCGCAGATCGCGGCGCTGTTCTGCTACGAGTGAGTGCCGCCTGCTTTTCTTTTATCCAGTAACCACAAGACAGTGCTGACGCCCTAAGGCGGCGTGTACCTCCCTTTCAGGAGCGAGCTTGCTCGCGAGCGACAGCGCAGCTGTCGCCAAAACGCTGCGCCGGCCACGGCGTCCCATTCACCGCTACTCCTTACGGAGTATTGAGATGAAGCCCCTTGACGCCGAGCATCGGCGGTGTAGCAAACGGCCTGCTGCGGCGGGTTATCCACACTCAAACGCGTTTGCATCAAGACGCCTGTCCAAGCGCTCATCACGCGATTTCACAGCGTGGTGCCGCGGGTCAACGGCCATGCAAAGGAAGCGAAACACGCTGGGAGGCGACTGTGCACATTGACGAAATAACCTTTGCCGTGACCGAAACCCTGGCCAGCCTGCTGGAGGTCGATTTCGGGTCCCTGGACATCGAGCGCTCGTTCCATGAGATGGGCGTCGACTCGGTGCTGATCGTCGGCCTGTCCGCCGAGTTCGAAGACCGTTTCGGCATCTCCCTGGACCCCGAACTGGCCTACCTGCACGACACCGTGAGCAAGGTCAGCCAGCACCTGTACGGCGTCATCAATCAGGGCGCGCTCGGCGCGCTGGGGAGGTAAGTCATGGCGGACTCGTTGCTCAATATCACCCGTCAGGAACTGCTGGAATTCGTCGGTCTTGACGAGACGGTGGTTCGCGCTCAAGGCACCCGTATCGAAACTGCCAGCGGCCAGACCCTGATCGACTTCGTCGGCCAGTTCGGCGCAGTGCCTTTCGGGTATGGCGCGACGCCGATCACCGAGGCGATCCATAACTTTCTGGCCAGCGGTCAACCGTCGCTGGTGCAGCCGCTGATCAATCCTGGCGTCGAGCAACTGGCACGGCGTCTGATCGATCTGGCGCCGGGCATGCACTCCAAGGTCACCTTCACCACCAGCGGCGCGGAAACCGTTGAAGCGGCGATCAAGCTGTGCCGCGCCGCGACCCAGCGCGAGCTGGTGATCGGTACCCTGACCGGCTTTCACGGCAAGACTCAAGGCGCGGTCGCGGTCACCGGCAAGGCCACATACCGCGAGCCGTTCCAGATTCGCACCGACGGTTTCAGCCATGTGCCCTATGGCGACCTGGAGGCTCTCGAAGCGCTGTTGCAGACGCGCCGCGCCGCGGCCTTTTTTGTCGAGGCGGTGCAGGGCGAGGCGGGCATGATCACCCCGCCGCCAGGCTACCTGCTGGCAGCGCAGAACCTCTGCCGCCAGTACGGCACGCTGTTCGTCCTTGATGAAATCCAGACCGGCCTGGGCCGCACCGGAGAACTGTTCGCCGCCACCGCCCATGGCCTGTCGCCGGACGTGGTACTACTCGCCAAGGCTCTGGGTGGCGGGATCGCGGCCATCGGCGCGTGCATCTACGGTGAACAGTGCTGGAGCCGTGATTTCGATCGGCACCACAGCTCGACCTTCGCCGTGAACGGCTTCAGCGCCGCCATTGGCCTGGCCGTGCTCGACCAGCTCACGGCCAATGACGGGGCGCTGCTCAAGCATGTGGCAGAGCAGGGCGCCTATCTGTACGCCGGGCTTGCGCGTTTGGTGGAGACTTATCCCGAGGTCTTCCACAGCCTCGACGGCCGCGGCCTGATGCTTGGCCTGAAGTTTCGCCGCTGGAGCGGCGAGCGCCTCTACACCCTGTCCCTGGCCAGCGCCTTTGGCGCCCTGGTGCCCATCGTCTGCGGCTACCTGAAAAGCCGTCACGGCGTGTACTGCCTGCCGACCCTTACCGAGGGCAACGTGCTGCGGATCCAGCCGCCGCTGTGCATCGAGCGCGCCGATATCGACGTGCTGCTCGAAGGCCTCAAGGCGATGGCCGAGCTGGTGGTGCACAACCAGCAGCACCGGCTGATCCTGGAAGCCCACGGTTATGCCGGACCACGGGGGGCCGTGAGCCCCTGGGTCGCGCCGGGCAAACCGCGCAGCAGCGGACGCTGCCTGGGGCGCTTCGCCTTCCTGTTGCACCCGACCACCGCCGACAGCGTCAACGGCGACAGCGTGGTGGACGGCCTCGGGCTGTCGGCGGCGGAAAAAACCTTTATGCAGGGCTGGCTCGACGACTTCTCCGAATGGGCCAAGCCCGACCTCGACGCCGGCGTGTCCTACCACGCCCGCAGGATCTACAACGATGCCGGCGACTATGTCGAAGGCTGGCTGGTCGGCAGCCTGCTGCAACCGCGGGACCTGATGCGCCTGAGCCTGGGCAAGCGGCGCAAGCTGCTGGGCAACTACCTGGACAGCGTTGCCGGGCTGGAAGTGGATTTCGTCGGGCTGGGGGCCTACACCTCGGTGATTTCCAACGCGGGTCTCGATGTGCTCAACGAGCGCTTCCACACCACCACCGGCAATAGCTTGACGGCCATGGTCGGCGTCGATGCGCTGCTGACCACCTGCGCCAACCGTGGCGTGCCGCTGGCCAAGCGCCTGACCGGAGTGATCGGTGCCTATGGTTCGGTAGGGCGTCTGGCCAGCCTGCGCCTGGGACGCTTTTGCGAGCATCTGGTGCTGCTCGGCAACGCGGCCAACCGTGGCGCCATGGATGAGTTGCGGCTGGTGGGCGGTGAGTTGTACCGCGATGCCTTGTTGCAGATACAGGGCGGCCACAGCACGGGCATCGCCAAGACCCTGGTGCTGCTCCTGCCGAGCCTTGCCAGTGTCGAGCAACTGCTGGACCGCGATCTTGGCGACGATCAGCAACTGCGCGAACTGTTCGACCGTGTCGATGCCTTGGCCCAGGACAAGCCCCAGGTGCAACCGCCGCTGGTGATCACCGCGGACCTGGCGAGCTGGTTGCCGCGCCTGGAAACCGTGCTTTCGGCCACCTCCAACGGTTCGGCCTTCATCGACCCGCTGGCCCTGCACCACAACGCGATCATCTGCGACTGTGCCCAGCCGCCGGATATCGGCCACGCCACGCTGGCGTTGCGCCCGGATGTCACGGTGATCGAAGGCGGGTTGATCCATCTGCCTGATCGCAGCCAACGCTTCGGCCAGCAGAACCTCACCGGTCTGCCCAGCGGCGTGACCTTCAGCTGCCTGGCGGAAACCATGGTCCTGACCATGGCTGGCCTGCAGCGCGACTACAGCATCGGTAAGCGTGCGCCATTGGCGGATGCCGAAGCGATCTTCGATCTGGCCCGTGCCTTCGGTTTCGCTCCGGCGGTGGAGCAACTGATCGAGAAAGCCGGTTAACACTAATCACGAGAAAGGAGTCCACATCATGTCGATGCACAACGCCCGCAACGCTACCGAGAAGTACCTGCCGGGCCTGCTCGCCACCCTGCAGGATCGCGGCCTGATGGCCCTGGAGCAGGCCGAGCCGGCTTACCTGTGCGCGCTGTTTCGCGACTACCGCGCCGCCGGCCTGATTATCCCCGAAACCTATGGCGGCCTCGGCGCTTCGCCGCAGGAAACCGTGGAGATCCTGCGGGCCATAGGTTCGCTGTGCCCGTCTCTGGCGGTGATGATGACCATGCACCACCACACCATCGCCACCATCGTGCAGCTGGGCGGGTTGATCCCGGCGGCGGAAGAACTGCTGTGGGGTATCACCCAGAACCAGCTGCTGATCGCCTCGGCCTTTGCCGAAGGCAAGCCCGGCTCCGAGATCTTCAACGCCAGCGTCAAGGCGCGGCCGGTGGAGGGAGGCTTTATCCTCGACGGCAGCAAGAAGCCCTGCACCATGAGCCACCATATGGACCTGATCGTGGTCGGCGTCGCCTGTGAACAGGGCAATGGCAGCGTCAGCCAGGGTTTTGCCGTGGTCTTCGCCGATGGCAGCGACGTCACCCGTGAACCCTTCTGGAAGGCCACGGTATTGCGTGCCGCCGACAGCAATGCGCTGGTGTTCAACGGCGTGTTCGTTCCCAGCGAGCGCATGCTCCTGGCCGATGGCACAGACAGTGAAGAGGTGGCCGCCACCGCCATGGAAACCTCGCTCAATGGTTTGAGCTGGTTTCAGCTGATGGTCGGCGGCAGCTACCTGGGCGTGGCCTCGGCGCTGGTCGACAAGCTGCTGCAAAAACCCTTCGCCGACCCGGCGCAACTGGCCCGGTTGTGCATTGAACTGGAGGGCGTCAATCAAGCGCTGTTGGGCACCGCCGGCGAGTTGCAGGCGCAACGGGAAGCACCGATGAACACCTACAACAAGGCACTGTGCACCCGGTTTCTGGTGCAGGCGGCGATAGAGCGCTCGACCAACCTCAGCGTCGAGCTGTTGGGTGGCATGGCCTTTATCGCCTCCGACGAAGTGGCCTATCTGCTGGCGGCGTCCCGGGCGATCTGCTTTCACCCGATCTCCCGTAGCGCCGCCACGCCGCTGTTGGCGCAGTTCCTGCGCGAGTCCTACAGCGCCTCACTCGCCTGATACCGCTGGGCACCACTTCCGGCCGCGGCAACATGCCTAATGGAGTAGAAGCATGAGTAGCGATTTTCTTTATCCGCCACGACCGGCCAATGTCGGTCGCGGGTTTCACTGCCTGGCCGTTCCGCTGTTCAGTCTGCTGCTGGTGTTCAACACCGCGGCCATCGCGTTGATTCTGGCTCTGTCGTGTACCTTGCAGGCCGGGCGCTGGCTGTTGGCGCGACTGCCGGGGATGACGGCGCTGGGTGGCTGGCTGGTGGCGAGCTATCACCGGCTGTTGCAGCCGCTGGCCAACAGGCTGCTAAAGGATCCCCGGGACGAGCCGATCCTGGCCGCCGCCATCAGCCTGGGCCTGACCGCCGGGCCGGTATTTATCGCGCAGCTGTGGCTCAAGGAAATTTCCTGGCCGCTGGTGCTGTCGTTCTATGCCTGCGTCTACGGGCCGAATATTCGCGGTTTTGTCCGCTCCTTCAGCGCCATGCATCAGGAAGGTCATGTGCCTGGCGGCATCTTCAAGCGTTCGAGCCTGCTCGATCGATGGGTCGGCAACTCCTTCCTGTATATGTTTTTCGCCATCCCCATGGGCCTGATTCCCCACGCGGCGGCGCACCTGCAACAACATCATCGGGAGAACGCCGGGCCGCTGGATGTCTATGCCACGGCGCGCTACGACCATGCCAGTGCCTGGGATTTCGCGGTGTATATGGTGCGTGAGGTGATGTACCAGCAGTTCATGGTTTCGCCTTGGCTCTACTTCAAGAGCAAGCACAAGCGCAGCCAGGCCCGGGCCATGGTGTTGGGCAATCTGGTGCATCTTGCGCTGCTCGTCGCGCTGGCGCTCTACAGCCTGCCGATCGCCGTGCTCTACATGCTGGTGCCCTGGTGCGCGAGCAACTTCATGATGGGGGTCATCCACTGGAGCCAGCACGCGTTCTACGGCGGCCAGGAAGACCCGAAGGACTGGATGTACAACACCGTCACTCTGCTGGAAAAGCCGGTCAATATCCTCAACGAGGGTTATCACGCCTGCCACCATCACTGGGCGGTCGGGCACTGGTCCGAAAGCCCCGAACTGTTCGAGCGCCTCAAGCCGGAACTGGCGGCCGCGGGGTCCATGGTGTTTCGCGACCTCAGCGTGTTCGACCTGTTCGTGCTGCTGATGCTGCGCCGCTTCGACACCCTGGCGAACAAGCTGGATTGGTGGGAGCCGTTGAGCCACGCGCAGAAGGTCCAACTGCTGCGGCGGCGAGTGCTGCCGGCACCCATCGCAGCCCATGAACATGCGCATCGGCAACGTTTCGCCGCGCCGCGCCAAGCCCACCAACCACAACCGGCGCGTAGCGTCCTGGGCCAGCCATGAACAGACCCCTGACCTTGAAAGTCGCCGCTATCGAACGGGAAACCGACGACGCGGTGACCATCCATCTCAAGCAGCCGATGCTGCGCAAAGTCCGCTACAGCGCCGGCCAGTACCTGACCCTGGAGGTTGATGTCGACGGCGCCAAGGGCTGCCGGGCCTATTCCATCAGCAGCACGCCGGGGCTGGACAAGACCCTGTCGATCACCGTCAAGCGGGTGGCCGGCGGCAAAGTTTCCAATCGTCTGGTGCAGGAGTTGAGCGCCGGCGATGCAGTGCAGACCCTCGGTACCCATGGCCGCTTCACCTTCGCCCCGCAACCGGGCAGGGGCCGGCACCTGGTGCTGCTGGCGGCGGGCAGCGGGATCACGCCGATATTTTCCATTCTCAAATCGGCCCTGCACTTCGAGCCGGACTCGCGGGTATCGCTGATCTATGGCAACCGCAATCAGGATTCGGTGATTTTCCGCGGCAAGCTCGATGATCTGCAGCGCACCTTCGGCGAGCGTTTGCAACTGATGCATGTGCTGTCGCGGCCGGACACTCCGCAAGCTTATGAAGGGCGCCTGACCCGTGAGCGGGTGATGGCGATCCTCGGTTCATTGCCTGGCAGCCAGAACCGCGAGTACTACAGCTGTGGTCCCAGCGGCATGATGGACGAGGTCACCGCCGCCCTGGAGGCTCTGGGCATCGCCCCGGAAACCGTGCATCAGGAGCGCTTCACCCCGGCCAAGGCGCCGGCGCTCGCCGGCAATACGCCAAAGCGTGTGGAGTTGCTGATGCAGGGCCAGGCGTTCAACTTCACCGTTGCCCCGGGCCAGACCCTGCTCGACGCCGCCCTGGCCAGCGGGGTGCAACCGCCGTTCTCCTGCCGCAGCGGCTTCTGCACCGCTTGCGTCTGCACCCGCCTGACCGGCGAGGTGCGTATGCGCGAGGACCATGGGCTATCAGCTGACGAACTCAACCGGGGCCAGGCGCTGTTGTGCGTGGGCTACCCCATGACGGACGACGTGTGCCTGCAAGTCGATTAGCGATACAGACAGAGGAAGGTCAATTCATGAGTCATTCAACCACTCACGCCGCTGATGATGAACTGCGGCTGGCCAAGCGCTCCGAACTGCGGGTCGACCGCGAATGCCAGGCTCAGCTACAGGCGCTGATGCAGCCGCAGCCGCTGAAATTCGCGCTCTGGTCGCTGCTGCATGTGCTGGTCTGGTGTGCGGCGGCGCTGTATATCCTGCTCGGCGACAACCCCTGGGGCCAGGCGTTGGCGGTGCTGGTGCTGGGCAATCAGTTGCATGCCTTTACCGTGCTGCAACACGACTGCGGGCATGCCAGCGGTTTTCGTTCGGCGGCGCTGAACCTGTGGGTCGGGCGCTTTATGGCCTGGTTTATCGTGTTCCCGTTTTCTTCCTTCACCGAGTGCCACAAATACCATCATCGCTATCTGGGTGATCCGGAGAAGGACCCCGACGACTGGAATTACACCGGCGGGGTGACGTGGATGTTCCTGCGCATCGCCGTGTTCGTGCCGCGGTTCATCTACTTTTCCCTGGTGCGCTATGGCAAGGCGGTGCGCAACCGGGTACTGCGCGAGTTGGCGTTCAACCTGCTGTCGATGGCAGCGATCGGTGTCTGGTGCTACAGCCAGGGTCTGCTATTGCAGTTCGTGCTGACGTTCATTGCGCCGCTGCTGGTGCTGGCGCTGGTGATCAACCCCATCTCCCGGGGCTACGAACACTTTCCCATGGCGATCCTGGAGGTCGACGATCCACAGCGTCTGGACTTGGCAAAAAATACGGTGACCGTTACCGACCGACTGATCGGCCTGTTGTGGGCCAATATCAACTACCACGTCGAGCATCACGTCTACCCCAGTGTGCCTTTCGTCAATCTGCCCCGGCTGGCGGTATTGCTGACCAACAAGCCTTACCTGCGTGACCGCTGGCTGCTGGCGCGGATGTTCGCGCGTCGTCCATTAACCACTTGCGCCGAACCTCGGCGGGCGACGTGAGCTACATTTACTGCGCCCGACGGCCCGCCACCTACCGAGGATTCACGGATGACCTGTATTTTCTGCCAGATCGCTGCCGGCGCCTTGCCCAGCGCCCTTGTCTATCACGACGAGTACTGCACGGCGTTTATGGATGTACACCCGCTGGGGCAAGGCCATGTGCTGCTGATCCCGCAGACCCATGTGGAAAAGCTCGAGCAGTTGCCCACGGCGATCCGACAGCACCTGTACCAGGTGTTCGACACCTTGCTGGCGGCCCAGCGCCGCGCCGGTTTCGGGGTGGAGGGCACACACCTGATCGTCAACGACGGCAAGGCCACCAACCAGCACATTGCCCATGCCCATTTGCATCTGGTGCCACGGCGGCGGGGCGACGCGCTGGGCTTCGGGATGCGTATGTTCATGCATTTCACCGGCGTGTTCGGCCGCCGTACCCCTCTGGAAACCCTGCGTCGCCAGGCATTGCTGATCGCCGCCGAACTCGACCCGCAAGCGCTGGGCAGGCTCGCCCACCGAACTGCCGGGCAGCACTCCGAGGCGGTCTAGCCGCCAGGGCCGGCGATTCACAGAAGTTTAAAATAAACAGCCGTGCATGCGCCGCGAACGGTCGCGCCCGGCGTTTTTGCCGTCAGGAGTCAGGAATATGAGTGCGCTACTTCAGGAGCAGTCCGATCCGGCGCGGGTCTATCGGGTATTGATCATCGGTGCCGGGTTCTCCGGCATCGGCATGGCGATCAACCTGCGCCAGCGCGGCGAACAGAACTTCGTGATCCTCGAACAGGAAGCTGGCGTGGGCGGCACCTGGTGGGTCAATCAGTACCCCGGTTGCGCCTGCGATATCCCCTCGCACCTCTATTCGTTTTCCTTCGAGCCCAACCCCGACTGGTCGCGGCGTTTTTCGCCGCAGCCGGAGATTCGCGACTACCTCAACCATTGCGCGCGCAAGTACCAGGTACTCGAGCACTGCTGCTTCAACAGCGCCGTCACCGGGCTGCGCTGGCTGGAAGAGCGCGCCCTGTGGCAGGTGACGGACGCCCATGGCGAGGTGCGTCATGCCCAGGTGGTGGTGGCCGGCACCGGCGCTCTGTCGACCCCGGATTATCCCCGACTGCCGGGCCTTGCGCGCTTCCAGGGTCGGGTTTTTCATTCCCAGCGCTGGGACCATGACTACGCCTTGGCCGGCAAGCGGGTCGGGGTGATCGGCACCGGTGCCTCGGCGATCCAGTTCGTGCCGCAGATCCAGCCACGGGTGGCCAGCCTCGCAGTATTCCAGCGTACGCCGCCGTGGATCATCCCCAAGCCCGACCGGGCGTTCTCCTCCCGCGCCCAGCGCTTACTGCGGCGTTTTCCCGCCGTGCAGCGGCTGTTGCGCGGGCTAATCTACACCGCCCACGAAACCCGGGTGTTCGGTTTCGTGTTCAGCCCGCGGCTGATGACCCTGCACAAATGGCTGGCGCTCAATCTGCTGCGGCGTCAGGTCAAGGACCCGGAGCTGCGTCGGCGTCTGACCCCGGACTACGCCATCGGCTGTAAGCGCATCCTGCTGTCCAACGACTACTTTGTGGCCCTGGCCCAGGCCAACACTCGGCTGGTCACCAGCGGCATTCGCGAGGTCACCGCCGAGGGCGTGATCACCGTCGATGGCCAGCATCATTTGCTGGATGCACTGATCTTCGGTACAGGCTTCAAGGCGCGCACGCCGTTCCCGGTGGGGATGATCTACGGTCGCGGTGGCACGGATATAGTCGATACCTGGCAGCAGGGCAGCGAAGCCTACAAGGGCACCACGGTCAGCGGCTTCCCCAACCTGTTTTTGCTGATGGGCCCCAATACCGGGCTGGGCCATAACTCCATCGTCTACATGATCGAATCGCAGATCGCCTACATCCTCGGCGCGCTGCGGGCCCTGCATCGTCCGGGGGTGACCAGCCTCGACGTCGAGCCCCAGGCCCAGGCGCAGTTCAACCAGCGCCTAAGCCATAAACTGCGTGGCGCGGTCTGGAGCGTCGGCCACTGCAAGAGCTGGTACATGGACCCCCAAAGCGGGCGCAACGTCGCCCTCTGGCCGGGGTTCAGCTGGCAGTTCCGCCAGCAGACCCGGCATTTCGATGTCGAGGCCTATCGCCTGACCTCGCAACCACAAGGAGTGAAACCATGAGTCATCCGGGCAAGAGCGTATTTTTGTTTGGCCTGTACATGTTGCTGCTGGGGGCCGCGCTGGTGCTGGTACCCAATCTTCTGCTGCCGTTGTTCGGATTTGTCCTGACCAATGAGGTGTGGATCCGGGTCATGGGTCAGCTGGCGCTGTACCTGGGGTTTTATTACGTCTGGGCCGGCTACACCGAGCAGCGCGAATTCATGGTCCTGACCGTGGCGATCCGCCTGTCGGTGCCAGTGTTTTTCATCGCCTTCGTCGCGGCCGGGTTGGTGCCGCCGGTGCTGTTGCTGCTGGCCCTGCCGGACCTGTGCAGCGCCCTGTGGACCTGGCGCGCGCTGAAAGCGCCGGGGGCTGCCCGGCAGCCGTTGGGTAACGCTTGACTCTGCGCTCACTGCGCTTTGCATCAGCGCCATTGAAGTAATTAAAAAGTGTTTTTTGGGGGCGGGTCAGAATACGGCGCGGGTGCCGATAAAATATTCCAAGCCTTTGGGGAAGTCGACGTTGAGTAAATCCGCAATTTGTAGAACTTGGCTTTCCGTCAGCTCAAGCTCCCCAGGTTCTATTTCTTCAAAGCTTTTTGACTCGGTCAATTGAGCCAATGCCTGGTTCAATTCAGGGTCTTTGATGGTCAGTTCGAACTGCAACGAATCATCCTGTTTTTCATCGGGGTAAAAACCGGTGATGGATAGGTAACGCATGGTTTTTTTCTCTTCAGTCATCTTGAGGTCCTTCTACCTGGCTTCGCATTTTTTGTTCGTTCGCCTGTTACGTGATTGAATTCGCCCAGATGTACTCCGAACTTATCGTACAGCTCTACAGCACCGCTTTTTGAATCCCACTCATATATCCGGCCTCTGCGGTCTAACCATCGAGCTCGCTTTTTACCTCCGCCCCGAACCGAAACTTTAGGCTTCACCCTGGATGCATCAGGAAAAGCCGGGAGTGTAAGGGGATCATCGTAGTACTTATGATCGCCTGGTAGGGTCAGTACGATGTAAACCGGCAACACCCCCGAATCCGCCGGAAACACAAGAATGAAATCCTTGTACTCAGGCGGATACACCGGATTCACGATGATGCTGTCAGCCGCCTTCGTCGGTGGATAAACCCAGATATGCGGCGCTTGCGGTGCGGCTTCCAAAGCGGGGATGCCGAGGATGTTTGAACCGTCCTCGGCCGGGGTCCAGATCAGCTCGATGCCGTCCCCAAGATCAGCTACTTGCTGACTGCCTTGCAAGGTGAACTGCACGACTTCGACCATCTCCCAGTCACGGTTTTTGCCGGTATAGAAACCGTATCCCTTGAGACTGCCGTCAGCTTGTTGCTCGACCCGCAGGCGAACGCGAGTGCGGGCCTGTTTGAGGGATCGCAGTTGATCTTCTGTGTAGAGCGAACTGTCGCCGAGGTTCGACGGGATGACCAGTGCAACCAGCCCCGTCAGCGTGGCGGCAGCGGTGCTGATAGCGACTGCGGGTAACGTCGCGAACGCAGAACCGGTCAGAGCAAAGCTGCCGAAACCAGTCGGAATCGCAGTGCCGCTGATTTTCTTCAACGGTACGACGCCACTTTCATCGGCCTCACGAGCGCCGAGCAGAACCAGTTCGCCGTAGTCTTTCAGGCTGTCAGTCGGAACAACGCCGGAGGGATTCGTGTAGTCGATGATTGCATCGGGCAGCTTGCAGGATTTGGCAAACACGCATCCCGCACGGACACCATCGTCCTTTTTCGCAGCGACCGGAAGGCTGTCTTCGAAGGCCTGCTGTCTGGCGAGCATGGCATCGTAGGCGTTTTGCCTGGCGTCCCGCTCGGCCAATTCAGTGGCCGTCATGTAGCGGTGAGTGACGTGATGCCCGTCGCCCGACGGCGGGTTTTGCACCCGAGGGATGTCCTTGTTGCCAGCCACTGATTGTCCTTTCGCTCGTCCATCGGCAACCCCGAAAAGAGGGGCTGCACGACGTTAACGAACGTGGCTAATCGTGGCTGTAGGACGAATCCTGAATGTCGCTAAGAGTGTTCTCTATCGCTCAGAAAAACAGGTGCAGTACTCTTGCGACTCGCCGCCGCCGTCACCGCATAACCGATCAATGCCGCCAGTATCGAGCCGGTCAGAATCCCCATTCGATCCATCCCGGCGTATTCGCTGGCGCCAGGCACGAAGGCCAGGGAGCCGACAAACAGACTCATGGTGAAGCCGATGCCGCAGAGAATGGCCACGCCCAGTATCTGGCCCCAGTTGGCGCCTTGGGGCAGGGCGGCGATGCCGATTTTCACCGCCAGCCAGGTCAGGCCGAACACGCCGACCATCTTGCCCAGCAGCAGGCCAACCGCGATGCCCATCGGTACGTCGTGGGTGAAGCTTTCGACCGTCACGCCGCTCAGGGACAGGCCGGCGTTGGCGAAGGCAAACAGCGGCAGGATGCCGTAGGCCACCCACGGATGCAGGGCGTGTTCCAGGGTCAGCAGTGGCGAAGGCTCGGCATTTTTCGTGCGCAGTGGAATGCAGAAGGCCAGGGTCACACCGGCCAGCGTGGCATGCACACCGCTCTTGAGCACACAGACCCAGAGGATCAGCCCGATGATCATGTACGGCCCGAGCTTGACCACGCCGAGTCGGTTCATTCCGATCAAGGCCGCGATGCAGGCTGCAGCCAATGCCAGGGACAAGGTCGACAGTGCGCCAGAATAGAAGATCGCGATGATGATAATCGCGCCCAGGTCGTCGATGATCGCCAGGGTCATGAGGAACAGTTTCAGCGACACTGGCACGCGTTTGCCCAGCAGGGCCAGTACGCCAAGGGCGAAGGCGATGTCGGTGGCGGTCGGGATCGCCCAGCCACTCAGGGCGGGCGGGTTGTCGCGATTCAAGAACCAGTAGATCAGCGCCGGCACCAACATGCCGCCAATCGCGGCCGCGCCGGGCAGGACGATTTGCGACGGTTTCGACAACTGGCCGTCGAGGACTTCGCGTTTCACTTCCAGGCCGATCAGCAGGAAGAATAGGGCCATCAGGCCGTCGTTGATCCACAGCAGCAGCGGCTTGGCGATTTTCAGCGCGCCAATCTGCGCCACCACAGGGGTGTCCAGCAACCCGCTGTAGAGCCACGACAGCGAGGAATTGTTGATGATCAGGGCGAGAGCGGCCGCGGCGATCAATAACAGACCGCTGGCAGCTTCCAACTGAAAGAAACGCGTGAACGTGCTACGCAGAGGCAAGGTCGCTCTCCATCGATGAATTCAAAAGGTGGCACACCCTAACCCGTAAGGTTAGTTGTTAAAACAAAAGTTATATTCTTTTTTGTTATATACCGTTACAACGTGCTCGGTCAGCAAAGGCCTGAGCCTAGCAGTTGCCGGACGTATTGGACCTCAGCTGTATCTGTGCATGATGTAGGTTCTTTCCTAAGCTTGTGGGCTGAGCCTTGCGACAAGGCCGACTATTTGCCTGATTCAACGAGAAAACCATCATGAACGACAACCGACAGTGGGCCCGCGAAGCCATCCGGATCATCGAAGCCGACTTCCAGCGCAGCGCCGATACCCACCTGATCCCCTTGCCTCTGCCGGGGTTGCCGGGCATCGAGTTGTATTTCAAGGATGAGTCGAGCCATCCCACCGGCAGCCTGAAACATCGGCTGGCGCGCTCGTTGTTCCTCTACGCGCTGTGTAACGGCTGGCTCAAACCCGGTGCGCCGGTGATCGAAGCCTCCAGCGGTTCGACGGCAATTTCCGAGGCGTACTTCGCCCGGTTGCTGGGTTTGCCGTTCATTGCGGTGATGCCCGCAAGCACGTCCAAGGAAAAGATCGCGCAGATCGCTTTCTACGGTGGCAAGAGCCACCTGGTGGATGATCCAACGCAGATCTACGCCGAGTCCGAACGCCTGGCTCACGAACACGATGGACACTTCATCGACCAGTTCACCTACGCCGAACGCGCCACCGACTGGCGGGCGAACAACAACATCGCCGAATCGATTTTCCAGCAGATGCGTTTCGAGCAGCACCCGGAACCGAGCTGGCTGATTTCCAGCCCCGGCACCGGCGGCACCACCGCGACGCTCGGCCGTTATGTGCGCTATCGCCAGCATTGCACTCGCGTGCTGTGTGCCGATGCCGAGCGTTCGGTGTTCTTCGATTATTACCAGACCGGCGATGCCAGCCTGCGTCTGGATTGCGGGTCACGGATTGAAGGCATCGGTCGGCCGCGGGTGGAAGCGTCGTTCCTGCCCAAGGTGATCGATGCGATGGTCAAAGTGCCGGACGCGTTGTCGCTGGCGGCCATGCATTACCTGGCGCAGCGTTTGGGGCGACGGGTTGGCGGGTCGAGCGGGACCAATCTGATCGGCGCCTTGATGGCAGCCCAACAGATGGTGGCGGCGGGAGAATCGGGGTCGATCGTGGCGATTCTGTGCGACGGCGGCGAGCGCTATGCCACCACCTATTACGATCAGGCCTGGCTCAAGGCCCAAGGGTATGAGTTGAGTGGTTTGATGGATGCCGTGGCGGCGAGTGTCGAGCGCGGCGAGCCGTTGCCGGCCAGCGTGTTGCGCGCAAACATCTGACCCCAAACACCGCCCCCTGTAGGAGCGAGGCTTGCCCGCGAAGAACGATAATGCGGTCCTTCAGAAAGACCGCGTCAATTTCTTCGCGGGCAAGCCTCGCTCCTACAGGGGCGTGTGATCGGTTCCTTAGTCCTCGAGACCAAGGATGTCACGGGCCACAGCTTCGGCAATCCGAATCCCGTCGACGCCCGCCGACAGAATCCCGCCCGCATAACCCGCGCCTTCACCGGCCGGGAACAGGCCCTTCACGTTCAGGCTCTGCATCGACTCGTTACGGGTAATCCGCAGTGGCGATGACGTGCGCGTCTCGATCCCGGTCAACACGGCGTCATGCAGCGAGTAGCCACGAATCTGCTTCTCGAACGCCGGCAAGGCTTCGCGAATGGCTTCGATGGCGAACGCCGGCAAAGCCAGGGCCAAATCGCCCAAGGCAACGCCCGGTTTGTAGGACGGCTCGACGCTGCCCAACTCGGTCGACGGTTTGCCGGCAATGAAGTCGCCAACCAATTGCGCCGGCGCTTCGTAATTGCTGCCGCCCAGCACAAAGGCGTGGGATTCCAGGCGTTCCTGCAATTCGATGCCCGCCAGTGGGCCACCTGGATAATCGACTTCCGGGGTTATCCCGACGACGATCCCAGAGTTGGCATTGCGCTCGTTACGCGAGTACTGGCTCATGCCGTTGGTGACCACGCGGTTCGGCTCGGAGGTCGCCGCCACTACGGTGCCGCCCGGGCACATGCAGAAGCTGTAGACCGAACGACCGTTGCTGGCGTGGTGCACCAGTTTGTAGTCGGCAGCGCCGAGTTTCGGGTGCCCGGCGTATTTGCCCAGGCGCGCGCGGTCGATCAGCGATTGCGGGTGCTCGATGCGGAAACCCACCGAGAACGGCTTGGCTTCCATGTACACGCCACGACCGTGCAGCATGCGGAAGGTGTCCCGGGCGCTGTGGCCGAGGGCCAGGATTACGTGTTTCGAATGGATCTGCTCGCCGCCATTGAGTTCGACGCCGACCAGTTGGCCGTCCTCGATCAACACATCGGTGACGCGCTGCTGGAAGCGCACTTCGCCGCCCATGGCGCGAATCTGCTCGCGCATGTTTTCCACTACACCGGTCAGACGGAACGTACCGATGTGCGGTTTGCTGACGTAGAGGATTTCTTCCGGCGCGCCGGCCTTGACGAACTCGTGCAAGACTTTGCGACCGATGAATTTCGGGTCTTTGATCTGGCTGTAGAGCTTGCCGTCGGAGAACGTACCCGCGCCGCCTTCACCGAATTGCACGTTGGATTCGGGGTTGAGCACGCTTTTACGCCACAAGCCCCAGGTGTCCTTGGTGCGCTGACGCACTTCGGTGCCACGTTCGAGGATGATCGGCTTGAAGCCCATCTGCGCCAGCAGCAGCCCGGCGAAGATTCCGCACGGGCCGAAACCCACGACGACAGGACGTTGCTCAAGATCAGCCGGCGCCTGGCCGACCACTTTGTAGCTGACGTCCGGCGCCACGTTGACGTTACGGTCATCGGCGAATGTGTGCAGCACCGACGCCTCATCGCGAACGTTCAGGTCGATGGTGTAGATGAAGCACAGTTCGGAGGATTTTTTGCGCGCATCGTAGCTGCGCTTGAACAAGGTGAAATCGAGCAGGTCATCACTGGCGATGCCCAGGCGCTGCACAATGGCAGGGCGCAGGTCTTCTTCGGGATGGTCGATCGGCAACTTGAGTTCGGTGATTCGTAACATGACGGGATCCGGTTCGCGGGGCGCACAACTGCGCCAAGGCGTTTGAAGCCCGCGATTATAAGCCTCAAAGGATGATTCCCGTGAGGCAAAAACGATCAGTCGTTACGCGATCCGCCAAAATACCCACAGCCGCGTTGCACCTGGCCATCGATGCGCAGCTCGGCGCTCATGTGCTGCACGCTGCCGGTGCTGCTGTCGACACAACGTTGCGGCGCGACCCAGAGCTCGATGCGCTGGTTATTGGCTTCGGTGCTGAGGTTGAAACGGCCATCGCCCAGTTGCTCTTCAACGTACGGCAGGGCCAAGGGCGGCTGACCGGCGCGGTCGATGACCATGCCTTTGCCGCTGACTTTGACGTTCCATTCAGGGCCATGGCCTGCGGCGCGCAGAATCAGCTGTTTGAAGTTGGGATCGTCGCACGCCGTGCCCGAGCGTTCGACGCGGTATAGCTGCTCCAGATCGAGCCGGCTATCGGCACCACTGGCAACGATCCGGCCACGCACGTCGGCGAACAACTTGCCTTGGTCGTCGGCCAGGGTCGCAGCCTCTTGCAGGACGCTGGTGCCGCCGGTGTCGTTGACCACATAACTGCGCTGCTCATTGCACGGCTGGAACAGCAACTTGCCGTCGGCCGCCGTCAACTGGCCCTGCATGCGGGTCTGGCCCACATGAGAAGCACTTTCGCGCGAGCCATCAAGCAACTGGCAGGCGGCGAACAACGGAAGCAGGGCAACAAGCACTAAGGAACGGGCAACACGCATCTTTGAGTCTCCTGACAAGTGTCGCCACGTTACTCAGCCTGACCGCTCATCACAACCCTGCAAAGCAAGATCAAAAGATCGCAGCCTGCGGCAGCTCCACAGAGTGTTTTTGGTTTAGCCGACGCGGTAGGTCTGTCCAGTCTGTAAGCCTTCCACACTTTTGGCGTAGGCCAACGCCACTTCGGCGGCAGGAACCGGTTTGAAACCACGGAAGTACGGGGCGTAGCTGCCCATAGCCTCGACCAGCACATTCGGGCTGACCGAGTTGATGCGCAAGCCGCGCGGCAGTTCGATCGCCGCTGCGCGGACGAAGCTGTCCAGGGCGCCGTTGACCAGGGAGGCCGAGCTGCCGGTACGGATCGGATCGTGGCTGAGGATGCCGGTGGTGAAGGTGAATGACGCACCATCATTGGCGAATTCCCGGCCGATCAGCAGCAGGTTGACCTGGCCCATCAGCTTGTCCCGCAAGCCGAGCTCGAAGTCTTGTTCGGTCATGGTCGCCAGCGGCACGAAGTTGACGCTGCCGGCGGCGCAGATCAGCGCATCAAAGTTGCCGGTCTGTTGGAACAATTTGCGGATAGAGGCGCTGTCACTGATGTCGACCTGAAACTCACCGCTTTTACGCCCGATACGGATGATTTCGTGGCGCTGGGACAGTTCATGGTCAACGGCTGAGCCGACGGTGCCAGAGGCGCCAATCAAAAGAATTTTCATCGTGCTGTACCTGAATGGGTTGGATTGAAATTCAAGTTTAGAGTGGTTTTTTCCATTGATAAGCGGGCTAATAGGCAACCTTTGGTTTTCAAATGGAAACAATCTCATGAGCGAAATGGACGACCTCGCGGCCTTCGCGGTGTTGATCGAGGCGGGCAGTTTCACCCTGGCGGCGCAGCAACTGGGTTGCAGCAAAGGGCAACTCTCCAAACGCATCAGCCTGCTGGAAACGCGGTTTTGCGTGGTGTTGCTGCAACGCACCACGCGCCGCTTGAACCTGACGGCGGCGGGCGCGGCGTTGTTGCCGCAAGCCCAGGCATTGGTGATTCAAGTCGAGCGAGCGCGTCAGGCTTTGGCGCGGCTGAAGGACGACATGGCCGGCCCGGTGCGGATGACGGTTCCGGTTTCATTGGGGGAAACGTTCTTTGAGGGCGCACTGCTGGAGTTTTCCCGGCAATACCCCGAGGTGCAGATCGAGCTGGAGCTAAACAATAACTACCGCGACCTGTCCCGGGACGGGTTTGATCTGGCGATCCGCTCGGAAGTGGCCAACGACGAACGCCTGGTCGCCCGACCGCTGCTGGCCTGGCACGAGATGACCTGCGCCAGCCCCCCGTACCTTGAACGATTCGGTGAACCACTGACGCCTCAGGCACTGGCCGAGCACCGTTGCCTGCTCAACAGTCATTACAGCGGTCGCGAAGAATGGCTCTATCACCAACAGCACGAGCTACTGCGGGTGCGAGTGTCGGGGCCGTTCGCCAGCAACCACTACAACCTGTTGAAGAAAGCTGCATTGGCCAGTGCGGGCATTGCGCGTTTGCCGTCGTACCTGCTGCAAGAGGAATTGGCTGACGGGCGTTTGCGCTGGCTCCTGCGCGATTATCAGACCCGCAGCATGCCGATGTACCTGGTGCACCCGTATCAGGGCGGTTTGCCGAAACGTACCCAAGTGCTGGCGGATTATTTGATGGGTTGGTTCAAGCGCAGTGGGGAGGCGTTGGATCGGCTTCAACGGTAACGTCTCACCACGCAACCCCCTGTGGGAGCGGGCTTGCTCGCGAAAGCGGTGTGTCAGCCAACATCTCTGTTGAATGTGATACCGCTTTCGCGAGCAAGCCCGTTCCCACATTGGTTCTACATCGTCTGGAGGTCTGAGGCAGGGATCAGCGGGCGTAACGCTTGGCAATCAGATGATCAATCGACAACTTGCCCGGCCCGGTCGCCATCAAGTACAGCAACACCGCAGCCCAGGTGCCGTGGGTTGGATAGGCATCGGGGTACACGAACAGCTGAATAGTCAGCGTCATACCCAGCAGTGCCAACGCCGAAAAACGTGTGGCGAAGCCGATCAGGATCAATACCGGAAAGAAATGCTCGGCGAAGGCCGCCAGGTGCGCCGCCAGTTCCGGGGAGAATAGCGGCAGGGGATATTCACTCTGGAACAACGGAATGGTTGAGTCCGCCAAACGCGGCACGCCGAGTTCAAAGGTGCCGTCGATCAAGTCGATGGCCAGGCCTTCCACCTTGGTTTGCCCGGACTTCCAGAACACCGCCGCAATGGAAAAACGCGCGATAAAAGCGATCAGGCTGTGGGGGATTTTTTCCAACAGCGCGATGGCGCGGGTGATGGGGTTCTGATGGGCGTTCATGGCGACACCTGGTTGTGGTGTAAATGGGTAATGACGTTGTGGCTGATCAGCAGCGCCAGGGTTTGGCTGAGGTCGAAGGCGGGCGCTGTCTCTAACGCTTGGGTCAGGGATTGGCCGTTTTGCAGGTTGTGAATGAAGATGCTGGCGCCGTGGTCGATGGCAAAGACCTCAACCTCCAGATCGTTGCGCAACACCAGCGCGTTTTGCCCGTGGTCGAGGTCGATCCCGGCCAGCGTCGCGTCCTGTTGATGCGCCGCCCAGATCGCAACCACGGCAAAGGCTGAAGTCAGCAGATTCAGGGAAGGATGAAACCCGACCGTCAACTCGCTCAGCGCTTGCGGGTCTGACAGCACGGCGGCAATCTGCTCATGGCGCAGGGGTTGCGCATCGGCGGCATGATAAGCCTGAACACGTAACCGCTCGAGCCGCGCCATGTCGGCCAGATAAGGCACGCTGACGGCCGGTTCAAAGCGGTCGATGAATTCGGCGAAGTCCTTGCCGTAGTCGTTGATGAGTGGGCCTTGAGGCGGGCAACTCTGCACATACAGCCCCGCCATCGCCCGAAAGAACTCATCGCCCACCAACTGCGAAACTACGGGGTAACTGTCGGCCAGGGCGTTGATCAGCGAACTCTGCACATTGTTGCGATACACCGCGAAACGGCTGGCGGGATCGGCGCCATTGGCACTGAGCAAACCATCGGGGCAGGGCCGTTGCGGATCGAGCAAGGCGGCGGCAAACGCGGCTTGAGTGCTCATGACCGGCCCCCCGCGCAATGCAGCAACTCATCGGCCTGACGGGCTTCGGCATGCAGCACGCTGAAGGCCGGTAACTGGTTGTCGCGCTCGATCAACGTGGCGATCGGGCCAACCCGTTCCAGCACCCGCCCATACAGTGACCACACCGCGTTATCGATGGGCGCACCGTGATCGTCGATCAGCAGACGGTCGCCGAGGCTATCCGTATCTTCGGCAAACCCGGCCAGATGAATCTCTCCCACTGCACGCAGCGGCAGTGCGTCGATATAAGCCAGCGGATTTCTTTGGTGATTGATGCAGGAGACGTAGACGTTGTTGACGTCCAGCAGCAGGCCGCAGCCAGTGCGGCGAATGACTTCGCTGATGAAGTCTGCCTCATCCAGGGTTGAGCGCTGGAACGCCAGATACGTCGCCGGGTTCTCCAGCAGCATCGGACGTTTGAGGGTGCTCTGCACCTGATCGATGTGCTCGCACACGCGGCTCAGCGTCGGCGCATCGTAGGCCAGGGGCAGCAGGTCATTGAGGAACACCGGGCCATGGCTGGACCAGGCCAGGTGTTCGGAAAAGGATTGGGGTTGATAGCGTTCGATCAGCGCGGCAAGCCTTTGCAGGTGCTGAAGATCCAGCGGACCTTCGGCACCAATGGACAGGCCAACGCCGTGTATCGACAGCGGATATTGCTCGCGGATCAACCCCAGAAAATGATGAAAAGGGCCGCCGGCCACCATGTAGTTTTCGGCGTGGACTTCGAAGAAACCGATGTCCGGTTGTGCACCGAGCACTTCACGAAAGTGCTCGGTCTTGAGCCCCAGCCCGGAGCGGGGCGGGAGCCCGGAAGATAAATAGTTCATGGTCGACACTCAGGCTGGGTGCTGATTACGACTTGGCTTTGTAGGCTTCCAGCTGGCCGAAACCAGTTGGCGAGGTTTCACTTTTGGTGGTGGCGCAGGTGCCCTTAGGGACGAATTTCCAGGCATTGGCCTGGTAATCGGTTTTTGCGGTACCGGCGCAAGTGGTGCCAGCGCCTGCGGCGCAATCGTTTTTGCCTTTCATGGCCACGCCGAAGCATTTTTCCATGTTGTCGTCAGCGGCATGGGCAGTGGAGACAGCGGCAATGCTCAGGGCAGAACCGAGGGCCAGAACCAGGGCGGTGGCGGACAGGGTGCGGGTGGTAGCAGTCATGATGTTTCTCCGAAATTGAGCTTGGGTTGGCAAACGTTTGTGCTTGCTTGTTGCTCTAGAGAAACGTTAGCGCGATGCGTTACAGCCCACCGTAAATTTTCTTCAGAAATCCACAAAACACCACAAATCCCCTGTGGGAACGAGCTTGCTCGCTCCCAGTCTCAGGACAGCATGGCTAAAATGACAACCGACCAATGCTCAAAGCACTGTTGGAAAAAACCCCCGAAAAAATCCGCAAAAAAACCTGAAAAAAGCCAATCGAGAAACTTTAAAATATAGGTAAATAAAGGCTTTGAAGGTAGTCTGGAATCCGATAAAAAATCCGCGATTCTGGAGCAAATGATGGGTGCTGAACTTGTTACAGGACTCCACTGGCTAGAGCGACTCATGCCATCGTTTCCGGCTGAAATTCTGAAGCTGGCGGAACGAGTGCCTTTCCAGGCTGGAAAGCTGAGCGCGAAGGTTGCGCCACAGATGATCCAGCGAGTAGGTGGCTTGTTGCGGGTAACCAGTAGCTTTTACAGCAACCTGATCGAAGGCCAGTTCACTGAGCCGGTCACCCTGGCGCCGTCAGCTCCCAAACGCAATCGCAAGGAATTGAATGAGCTCGCGATGATGCACATCGGAACTCAACAGGCCTTCGAAAGGGCGATAACGATCCACAATAACCTCCATTGGGATTCAGTGTTCAGCTCAACATTTGTTGCGCGCTTACATAAAAGACTCTTTGATGGTGCCGTTGACGAGCAACTGCGTTTGAGCGATGGAAGTCTGTTAGTTCCTGGTCAGCTTCGTGATGCCGCCGGTAAAGACGTGTTGGTGGGAAATCATGCTGCTCCTTCCTGTACCGCAGTGAGACCGATGCTTGCCCGGTTGCAGCAGGTTTATGGGCGCTTGCCCGATGCCCGCAGCCGTTTGATTGCAATCATGGCTTATCACCATCGATTGGCTTGAGTGCATCCCTTTGTAGACGGTAACGGTCGCACGGTGAGGTTGGTTACTCACTTGCAGTTGCATAAGCTTGGCCTTGTTTCGCCGCTATGGTCATTGTCTCGCGGTCTTGCCAGGCAGCAGGATATGTATTACGCCCGTTTGGCCAACGCCGATAAACCTCGCCGGGGCGATCTCGATGGGCGGGGTCAGCTGACTCAAGCCGGATTGTTCGAGTTTGTCGGATTCATGCTGGAAACCTGTCTGGATCAAATGAGTTATACCGAGCAGGCGCTTAATGTTTCGAACATGCGCGAAAGACTTCATACGATATTTGCATGGGACGAGCGCATCAAAAGAGCAGGCCTGAAGCAAGAGACTGCACGAGCACTGCACATCCTGCTGACGCAGGGCACGGTCACTCGCGCCGACTTCAAGATTTTTACCGGACTGCCTGACCGGGTTGCGACGGATCAGCTTAAAAGTCTCGTCCAACTCGGGCTGGTCGAGAGTCCAACGCCTAAAGCCCGCGACGTTTATCCAGGATTGCCAATCTGGTTTGCTCAACTGCTGTTCCCTGACTTGCACCAGCGGATGGTCACTGCTTAGTAGGCGTTAACTCGTTGGTCGCCGATTGTGCTGGGCCTGACAGCAAGTCTTCGCAAGCGAAGGCTTGTTCACGCTAGCATTGCACCAAGAAGGGATTCTACGCCCTCTGTTGGCAAGCGAACTCTCTTACGGCACCCTGTGAGGTACCTACTCCTCATCGCTGCCCTGACGCCACGGCCGCCTGCACTCATGGTTCTAAACGAGCCTGAAAGCAGCCTCCATCCGGATCTACTGCCAGCATTAGCGCGACTGATCGCCCAGACCGCGAACCGCTGCCAAGTGTGGCTGGTTTCACACTCTAGCCGCCTTGTTGCTGCGTTGGAGCAGACAGGCGCCTGCTCAAGCATCGTATAAGAAAAACAGCTCGGTCAGACCCGAGTCGTGGGGCGGGATGGGCTGCTCGCAGGCCCTGCATGGAAATGGCCTTCTTGACCCGTCTCATAGGGGGCTGACTCCATGCTTGCCTCTACAAAACCGGGCACCAACTCCCCATTAAATTCATGCCCCTGCCAAGCGCTGAACTCCCTCGGTGAGAGATAGTTCAAGGCTCTGTGCGGATGCTGCTCGTTGTAGTGTTCAAAGGCAATTGCCAGGTTACGCAGCGCCGTTTCTCGATCCTCAACCATTGCACCGGCGTTGTCGGCCGTTGATCGCCGAAGCACCCTTCTCCACCGTCCCAGTATTTTGATCGCTGGCCGCATTGCGGTGAAAAACAGCGATGCGCGTTGGTGCTCGGACGGCTTCGAGCTCCGCTGCGAGGACGGCGCCAAGCTGAGCGTGACCTTCGCCCTGGATTGCTGTGATCGCGAAGCCATCGGCTGGGTCGTCAGCCCGACCGGGTACAGTGGCGATGATATCCGCGACTTGATGCTGAAAACCCAGCACTGCGCTTAGCTTAGTGCCATAGTCGATTTCAGCCTGGGCCACTTCACGTCGGACCCGCTCAAACGAGAAGCTATAGACGTAGGTTTGGAGATTGGCGCGATAAGTGGCCAAGACCTCTCGCCCCTCCTGCACGATCACCAGGAGCAAATTCCGCTCGCTTTCGAACTTCTCAATGACGCTCGCGGCGGCCATCCGAATCATCAATTTGCATTCGCAGAGATGCGCCATGTTTTCATTTCTTCGATTGAGAATTTCTTCCAAAAGGATCACGTGGTTGAGCTCATAGTCGAGAACCCGTACATCAACCTGAGCAGGCAATAAAAAGGTTCTCGGGGGCTTCGCTCCATCAGGTGGGCAACGCAAAAAATAGCCATCAGGGCTGCTGCCGATTTTTTCTGAAGGAGGGGCACATCCCGACCTAGGGTATGCAGGAGATGTATTGGTGCTGAAAAGCCGAAAAGCCTCACGCCTGGTTCTGTCTTCCTACTTGCCGCGCTCCTCTCGCTGTTTTCACCTCAAGACAGAGCATCAGAGCTTAAAAAGGGGATCAAGGCCGCCCATGAGAATATTCAGGGCGCGATCCGCCAGCACCGCTTTGGCGTACGAACAGATGTGAAGTCGTATTACGCGTCCATTTCGCACCCGCGCCTCATGACGGTGCTGGCGGCAGAAATCACTGATCCGCACTGCTGAGCGGGGTGCAATGTTCTGGAATCATACCCGTGGCATCCCACTGGGCTGCTCCTTGAGTCCGCTGGGTGGCTTCTATTTGTACCGAATGGATCGCATTTCCCGACCCGACTGGTTTTATTTACGCTACATGGATGATGTGCTTGTCCTGACACCCACCCGACACAAGCTGCGTGAAGCGGTTCGAACAATCAATCGGTTGTTTGAGGAATTGGAACTGGAAAAACACCCCGACAAAACCTACGTAGGACGTATTGAGCGGGGCTTCACTTTCCTCGGAAAGCCTTACCCCGCGCAATAACCTCTACTGGGTTAATCTTCGGTCATCGAAAAAACGCCAGCTTTAGGAGCAAGCCTCAAACAGCATCCTGTTCCGGAGGAGTTTGAGGTGGCCTAACGTTTTTCGTATCAACGCCCTTTGGTGTGGCTGATTTTTTGTGTGGGGGCGGGGTTAGTAGGCGGTAGCCTAGTGGGTTAAATTTAACGTGGGGTTGATACCCTCCTTGTGTTCGGCCGATATGTATCCCGTGAGTGTATGGTTCGGACTCCCACTGGGCTGGTGTGCTTAATGAGATTACGGGTTGATAAGAGAAACCGCTGCTGGTGTATGATTGTCCCCAATAGTTGACGACGCGAAGGGTAAGGTCTTGGATGCCGTAACGGAGTGACTGCCGGAGATTGGTGGATTGTGTCGAACTGTCTGTGGGGAACACGTGTGCGCCTATGGTCCCTAGCCACGCAATGGACTCGGATAAGGTGTAGAGGGTTCGGGATTGCACGAGCTCATACACGTTTTCGCAGGTAACTTGATAACTAACTTCGTCTCCCTTTGTGTCACGCGCGGTAATGCGAGCGGCACCGTTTCCGGTCGAGACCACGCGGCCGGTTTGTGGGTCAACGGAGGCGACGCTCGGATTCGAGGAGAGATATGCGTAAGGCGGGCTCCCGCCCTGTGCTTCACGGGTTTGATGGGTGTTGAGGGTTAAGAAAAATGCCGTTTTTTTAAAGGGTGGGTTGTAGGGGGCGGCTGCAGGGTAAAAGTGGACGTCATCCAGGACCATCGGGGTGGTATCGATCTCCAGCCCGGGGGTTGCCTTAACGGTGTAGGACCGGACCGGGAAGGTGACGGCTTCGCCTACTACTTGACTACCCCCAAGCCCCGCCTTGAATACCGTTTTCAACTGACTGCCGTCTTTCAGGTTTTTCAGATCGGTGAGCAGAATCGATTGCGTCCAATAGCCTTGGCTGATCCAGGTCGCGTTGGTTTGTCCGTTAGGCGGCTGCCAGAACGTTCGGGTATAGACGCTCTCATCGGCGTTGGTGCCCTCCAGCTGCAACCAGACATACTGCTTGAGCGCAATAAGCGGCCAGCTGTTCACTCGCAGGGTCGCGTTGGCGGTTAGCTGGCTGACGTCCAGCTCGGGTCCTGCACCGTCGTTAGCCGCTTGCGTGATCAATGGCGTGCCCAGCGCCGGATCTTCCTGCGCAATTGGCAGCACCGCCAGGGTCAAGGGTTTCGACGTCTTTGGCGTGCCATTGCGGATCACGGTGTAGGTGACCGTCACCGGCTTGTTCAGGTTGAAGGCCACCACCGAGTTGGGCAGTGGGATGTCCCGAGGCCCTTGCGTGGTCACGGGGATCGGCGCGGTAGTGTGACTACCGCCTCCGGCCGTACCGGTCCAGGTCACGCTCAGTTGGGTGCCGATCATGTTGTCGTAGGCTGGCACCACCGCGGTCAGGGTGTCCTTGGCCGCGAACGGATTGAGGCTATTGCCGCTGGCTTCCTTGATGCTTGGCGGCTCCAGTTCAACGGCACTGCCGATCAGCAGCGGTTGTTTCACCGAGTCCGGCAGCTTTTGTCCACCGCGGGTCACGGTGTAAAACACCTGCACCGTCTGGTCCTTGTTCATGTCGACATAGGTCTTCGCGACCGGGAACGCCACTTCCTTGTTGCCCCAGTTGGCCGGGACCGGGAAGTAGTCGGTGAAGTCCAGCACACCGTCCCAGTGCACATCGATGCGGTCGGTGGTTTCCATTGGGCTGTAGTTGACCCGCACGGTGGTGCCGTCGGCTGGCACGGCTTCCGGATCCAGGGTGTCGCCTTGGGCGTAATCGATGCTGGGCTTGGGCAGCTGGACGCCGAGGCTTTTGACCTGCAGCGGCAATTGATTCGACGGCAGCGTCTCCCCGCCGCTTTTGGTCAGGGTGTAGCTGACGGTGACCGTGCCCCCTTGCAGAGGAGTAATGTAGATCAGAGGCACACGGCGTTCGATGCCGTTGTCCGCGCCGCTGCCGGTCACCGAGATGGGGATGGTGTGCGGAACGCTGTTGCCGCCGGCGGTTTTGCCGTCCCACAGCAGCAGGATCGTGTCGCCGGCCTCGATCAGGCCGTGTTTTTCAATGCGCACCAGGGCGCCTTCGGGCGGTAGCGTCGACGGATCCAGCACATCACCTACGACCCCGGCCACACTCGGGGCCGGCAGTTGCTCGACCTGACCGATGACGTTCACCGTGGTACGCCGCGACTGACGGGGTGAGCCGGTGAGCGGGGTAACCTGGTAGCGCACCACGGCGTAGCCCTGGGCGATGGCCCGGACCTTGTCGTTGGGGATGTCGAAATCCAGCGGCCAGCCGATGTCCCCGCTCTGTACCTGCTTGTCGAGCACCTCCTCCACCGGCAACCCTTCGGCGGTGTAACCGGTCCAGGTCAGGCGCACATGGTCGCCCAGGTCCATGCGCTCGGTATACACCGGGGTTTGCACCCGGGCAGCCTGGTCGCCCAGCCGGGCCAGGTCGATGATGCCGTTGACCGCATCGATCACCCGCGGGGCGGCCAGCAGGTTCTCACCGGCCTCGACGTCGGTGCTGGCGTGCAGTGACCAGCGCGACCAGTTGTTGACCTCGTCGCGGATGTCATAGCGCACGATGACCTGGCCGGGGGCGGCGATCAGCGTAGCTTTTTCCACCCGAAAGGTCACCGGCTGGCCGACTTCAGGCGCGGTCAGCGCCGGGCGGGTCAGGCGTTGGCCGCCCCAGTCGAGCTGGATGCGGTCGCCGACGGCCATGTTGTCGTAAACGCCAATGGTCACGGTAATGCCGCGCTCGGCGATGGCATCGTCGATCAGTGCCGGAATGCCGGTGGGGGCCCGCAGGTTTTCGTTGATGTATTCGGTGCCGGCATCGTCACCGGTGTTGCCGCCGGGCAGCAGGCGCTTGACCTTGACCGTGCCGTCGGGGGAGGTTTCGGTTTGACTGCCGATAGCGGCGGTGACGATGTAGTTGAAGGTGTGCAGACCGTCGGGGTGCTCGAGGATGTACGCCGGGGTGACACTCAGGGTGATGACGCCGGTGCTGAGGTGGTCGGGGTTGACCGTGTCGCTGGCAGCCCACAGGCCCTGCCAGTACAGGTCGACGAGGTCATTGAGCTGGACAGTGCCGGGCTGCAGGACGATCTGCACCTGCACCGGGCTGCTGGGGTCGTTGAGGTCTTGCCAGCGCAGGCCGCCGTTGGCGACGGCGCTGGGGATGCCGGGGGGGCTGAGGGCCAGCGGCGAGAATTCGGTTAACGTCAGCGCAGACGGTTCTTGAATAGTCATGTTGACAGCTCCTGCCAGTGAGAAGAACGGTCCCGGGCGGGCACCGCCCGGGTTCGTTAAAGGGTCACGCCTGTTTGCCTTAGAAGCTGACCGGGGCAGTCGGTGTCGCCCGGCTTCTTCACGTCGCAGTTCACCGGTTTCTTGTACGAGGTGGTGGAGCCGGCCGCGTTGCTGACAATGACGTGCGCTTCCACGCGGCCGTGGCTGCACACGGCAAAGTGATGCCTGGCCGGTACCCGGAACTCGTAGTAGCCGCGGGAGAGGTCCGCCTGCACCAGGGTGTATGGCGGTTGCGGGTTATAGGCGGCCCCCGGTACCAGGTTGCCGCCGGTGTTCAGCGCGTCGTAACCGACAAAGAACAGCTCGATGAGGTCCCCCACTGCGGCATGGATGTAATCCAGGGTAATCCGTATCGGGTTGTGCAGACCTTCCGGCCCCGAGATGAGTTCGTTCAGGCCAATAGCTGAATTTTCGTTGAGGACCGGGAAGGCAGGCGCCGCGATCTCGCCTTCCCCTGGCAACTCATCCGAGCCAATCACCTGCGCTACCGCGTCTTTCGAATGCCCAATCACCTGGCCGCCCCGCACCAACTCAACAAACGCTCGCACCTCACTGTCGGTGATGATCTGATCATTCGCCACTTCCATGATGCAGGGCTTCAACTGCCCAAACCCGTCGCTCTCGATAGTGCCTGTCAGCGGGAGCTCACTGCCGGGTGGGGTTATGGTCATGACACCTTTGACCGTGTCCCCTGCCTGAAAGGGCGGTGTTCGCGGCACAACCACCACCAATAAGGGGCGGCCCTTGAGCTTGTCGCGATCAATGATGCCCGGATCATCGCTGGTGTCGTCCGGATCTTCCCGCAAAATCGGCGCATCCAGCGTGAGGCGATCCAGATTGACGTCGGCCGTAATGGCGCTCGACTCGCGTCTTTTGTCGGTGGGATTGTTCACCTGGGAGATCACGGTGTAGCGGATGTCAAATCTGGCGTTGTTACCCGCGCGCTCGAACATGGCTTGGGTCAAGGTGATCACATACGGCTTGTTTTGCTCTGCGGGTTGCAGCGTGAAGGGGAAGCGCACGCCGTTGAGCGTCAGCAGAATCTTGTCGTAGGGCTGTCCGTAGGGATAATCCACCGTGAGGGGAACACCGCTGGCGGCTTCGTCCTTGCCAATCTGCGGCGGGCTGCCAAGTTCAGCCGGCAGGCTGAGCGTCAGGAAAGGGTGGTCACCGTTGCCGGGAATATCATTGCCGCCGGGCAGGTTGTGGTTGTAGAGCGCCCATGACGGCGTCGATGGCTTAGTGTTACCGCTGGCCCGCTCGACCACATAGTAGAAAATGTTCAGGCCTTCGAGGAACAACGACTGGGCAACATTGAATATGAGGGGCGCATTCGGGTCAGTCGACACCTTGCGCTCAATCAGCAAGGGTGGATCGACATGGGTCTTCATATAGAGCGTGATGGCTTCATATTGCTCCAGAAGTGGGTCGATTCGAGCCGGTGTCGTGCCCTCTCGACTGCCATCCTTCTGGACAACAACGGTAAAAGCGGAATGTGGCAGCCCCTCGACCGGCACGCCAGGCGGCGGGACAGGATCACTGATGACCGGAGAGATGCCACCTGCAAACTTCAAAGGCCAAAGCACCAGCACGCCTGGGTCGGATAGGTTGTGCGCCATGAGAAGCCGTCCTTGTGGAAAAGGCCCGGGAGAGTTGGCCGTCTGGGTGCTATTTCACACCCGTGACAAGCAGGTTGGCTACTGTCAGAAATTACAGGGTTGCCCTGTAATCCGACGAATGGCTGGCTGGCAAAGCGGTCGACTGCTGGCTCAGATTTCGCTAATTCCACGTCTTAAAGCAGTGATCTGACCGTTCCAGATCGCAGTAATTGCCAGGCATACGCGCGGAGTTGTACCGCAGACCCAGCCACCCCCAAACGATGGGAGTGCGTGTAATCGATGGAATCGTAGATAGGATCGTTCATCGGCATGGATACGACATCCTTCATTGCTTCGTCAACGAAAGTGCAGGATAACCCCCGGAAAACAAACCTCTCGTAATTGAGATTCTGGACTTTCGACCAATACTGATTCTGATGGTGTTGCACCTCAGCCAACGCGGTTTCCATTGAGGCGGCCAAGTACAACACCCCAAAAACTGCCATCGCTGAAACGCACACCCTGTAGGAGCGGTTACGTCAGACGTTTTGTGGGTCGATGTTATCCCGCGCCCGGTTCACTGCCAGTTCGCCCAGCATGATGACCTGCTGCAGCGCGAGCATCGTATTGCGCTGCGACCCTTCCAGCAGGGCCGCGAAGTCACTGGCCATGACACTCGCCGAGGCCATGGATTCACAGGCGTGGGCCAGCAGGCTTTCCGTATCCATGTCGGGGGCGACGATGAACATTCTGCTTGGTTTACGGGCAGCATCGGGTTCTTTGGGGAGGTTGAGGTAATGAGCCAGCGCGCGTTCAACCGCGTCGTGGAGCTTTTTCGAATCAATGGATTCGTTCGGGGAAACGTCTTCGGTTTCCGGGGGATTGGGTGTGATCTTGAACATTTACGGGGTCTCTCTATATGAGGCTACAACCCGCTCGCGACTAAACGAAAGGTGGCGGCTGTGCGCAGGTTAGTCGACCGATTGAGAACCCCAGATATCGGCGCGCCCGAGGGCGCCCTGCACACAGCCACCATTAAGTGCAGGGATGGGATACCTGACTTTTTGGTACTTATGCGATCCGGGGCAACAACGGGCGACTAAACCCGACCACTGATGGGCAGTGGCAGGGAAACGATAGAGGCCAGGCCCAAAGCGCACAAGCCGGCGGATTCTGGCGTAGTCGTAGGCAACGGCGCAAGGTTGTGTAGCTTGCAGGAAGTAACGCTGACACGGATTAAACACGCTCTCCCAAACACCCCAAAACCCTGTGGGAGCGAGCCTGCTCGCGATTGCGGTAAGTCAGTCAATATCTCGGTTGAATGTGAAATTGCCATCGCGAGCAGGCTCGCTCCCACAGGGGATTTTCATTGTTGTGAGGTTTGTGGCAGGCACAAAAAAACGGCCCGAAGGCCGTTTTTTGTTTACCGCCAAAGCTTAACCACCGAGGTACGCTTCGCGCACTTTCGGGTCGGTCAACAGCGCTTCCCCGGTGCCTGTCATCACCACCCGGCCATTTTCCAGCACGTAGGCACGGTCAGCGATTTTCAGTGCCTGGTTGGCGTTTTGCTCCACCAGAAACACCGTCACACCGTCCTTGCGCAGTTGTTCGATGATGTCGAAGATCTGCTGGATGATGATCGGTGCCAGGCCCAACGATGGCTCGTCGAGCAGCAACAGCTTGGGCTTGCTCATCAGCGCACGGCCGATGGCGAGCATTTGCTGTTCGCCGCCAGACATGGTGCCGCCGCGTTGGGCGAAGCGTTCTTTCAGGCGTGGGAAAAGTCCGAGGACCTTATCCATCTGTTCCTGATAATCGCCCTTGTCGGTGAAGAATCCGCCCATGGCGAGGTTCTCTTCCACGGTCAGACGGGCAAACACCCGACGACCTTCCGGAACCACGGCAATGCTTTTACGCATGATCTGCGACGAGTCCTGGCCGACGAGCTCTTCACCCATGTAGCGGATGCTGCCGCTGTGGGCTTGCGGCGAACCGCAGAGGGTCATCAGCAGGGTCGACTTGCCGGCACCGTTGGCGCCGATCAGGGTCACGATCTCGCCCTGGCGGACTTCGACGTTGACGCTGTGCAGCGCCTGGATCTTGCCGTAGAAGGTGGAAACGTTTTCGAACTGCAGCATTTACGCTTCCCCCAGGTAGGCTTTGATCACTTCAGGATTGTCGCGGATCTGTTCCGGCGTGCCATCGGCCAGGGGCGTGCCCTGGTTGATCACGACGATGTGGTCGGAAATGCTCATGACCAGTTTCATGTCGTGTTCGATCAACAGCACGGTGACGTTGTGCTCTTCACGCAGCATGCTGATCAGCGCTTTGAGGTCTTCGGTTTCCTTCGGGTTCAGGCCGGCGGCCGGTTCGTCGAGCATCAGGATCCGCGGACGGGTCATCATGCAGCGAGCGATTTCCAGACGACGTTGCTGACCATAGGCCAAGGTGCCCGCCGGACGGTTGGCAAACGCCTTGAGATTGACCTTGTCCAGCCAGTACTCGGCGAACTCCATGGCTTCGCGTTCGCTTTTGCGAAAGCCCGGCGTCTTGAACAGACCGGCCAGGAAGTTGGTGTTCAGGTGACGGTGCTGGGCGATCAAGAGGTTCTCGACCGCGGTCATGTCCTTGAACAGCCGTACGTTCTGGAAGGTCCGCACCACGCCTTTGAGGGCGATTTTGTGGCCGGGCAGGCCTTCGATCGGCTCGCCGTCCAGCAGGATGCTGCCGCCGCTCGGTTTGTAGAAACCGGTCAGGCAGTTGAACACGGTGGTCTTGCCGGCGCCGTTCGGGCCGATCAGGGCCACCACCTGTTTTTCTTTGACGCTCAGGGCTACGCCGTTGACCGCCAGCAAGCCGCCGAAGCGCATGCTCAAGTTGTCTACTTTAAGGATCTCACGGCTCATTTGCGCAGCTCCGGTCTTAATTTAAGTTCGGGGCGTTGCATCGGCAGCAGACCTTGAGGACGCCAGATCATCATCAGCACCATCAAGGCGCCGAACATCAACATGCGGTATTCACTGAACTCACGCATCATTTCCGGCAACAGGATCATCACCGTGGCGGCGAGTACGACGCCCAGTTGCGAGCCCATGCCGCCCAGCACCACGATGGCGAGGATGGTCGCCGATTCGATGAAGGTGAAGGACTCCGGTGTCACCAGGCCTTGGCGCGCGGCGAAGAAGCTACCGGCGAAACCGGCGAACGCAGCACCGAGGGTGAAGGCCGACAGCTTGATGACTGTAGGATTGAGACCCAGCGCACGGCAGGCGATTTCGTCTTCACGCAGCGCTTCCCAGGCACGGCCCAGGGGCATGCGCAGCAAGCGGTTGATGACGAACAACGCGAACAACGCCAGGAACAACGCCACCAGGTAAAGGAAGATCACCTTGTTGATCGAGTTGTATGCCAGGCCGAAGTACTCGTGGAATGTCTGCAGGCCTTCGGCGGCTTTGCGTTCGAAGGTCAGGCCGAAGAACGTTGGTTTCTCGATGTTACTGATGCCGTTCGGGCCGCCGGTGAGGTCGGTCAGGTTACGCAGGAACAGACGGATGATTTCACCGAAACCCAGGGTCACGATCGCAAGGTAATCACCGCGCAAACGCAGCACCGGGAAACCGAGCAGGAAGCCAAACGTGGCCGCCATCATCCCGGCAATCGGCAGGCAGATCCAGAAGCTCAGGCCGTAGTAGTGCGACAGCAGCGCGTAGCTGTAGGCGCCCACGGCGTAGAAGCCGACGTAACCGAGGTCGAGCAGGCCGGCCAGGCCGACCACGATGTTCAGGCCCAGGCCGAGCATCACGTAGATCAGCACCAGGGTGGCGATGTCCACCGCCCCGCGAGAGCCGAAGAACGGCCAGACCAGTGCTCCCACGACTAACGCGATGATGATCCAGCGCTGGGTGGTCGGCAGGGTCAGGAAGGTACTGGCCTTGGCCGGCATCACCGGCAGGTTGGGCGAGGACTTCCAGGCCGAGCTGATCTGCTGGTCGAACAGCACCCGCAAGAACATCAGCACCGAGCACACGGCGATGGTGATCAGCGTTGCAGTGCTGGTGCCATGGACTTCGAGGTTGATGCCGACAATGGTCAGTTTCAGACCGAGTACCGGGTAGGCAACAGCCCACACCAGCAAGGCGCTGAACAACGCCTGTTTAAGATTCCTAGTCATACTTTCTCAACCTCCGGACGGCCCAACAGGCCGGTTGGCCGGAACAACAACACCAGAACCAATAGACCGAACGCCACGACATCCTTGTACTGGTCGCCGAAGATATCGGCACCAAAGGCTTCCGCCACCCCAAGCACCAGCCCGCCGAGCATCGCGCCGGGGATGCTGCCGATACCGCCCAAGACAGCGGCGGTGAAGGCCTTGAGGCCAACGAGGAAACCGGCGTTCGGGTTGATCACGCCGTATTGCATGCTCAGCAGCACGGCCGCGATGGCCGCCAGTGCGGCACCGATGACGAAGGTCAGGGCGATGATGTTGTTGGTGTTGATACCCAAGAGGTTGGCCATCTTGATGTCTTCGGCACAGGCGCGGCAGGCGCGACCCAGGCGAGAACGGGAGATGAACAGCGTCAGGCCGAGCATGGCGACCAGGGTCACCACGAACACCACGATTTGCATGTAGGAAATCAGCACTTCATGTGCGCCACCTGGCCCGATGGCGAAGTTGCCAGGGATCAGGTTGGAGATGGATTTGTCCTTGGAGTCTTGCGCCAGCAGAACCGTGTTCTGCAGGAAGATCGACATGCCGATGGCGGAGATCAGCGGGATCAGACGGTTGCTGCCGCGCAGGGGGCGGTAGGCGATCCGTTCGATGCTGTAACCGTAGGCACTGGTAACGACGATGGTCGCGATGAAAGCCGCGGTCATCAAGAGCGGGACACTGTCGAGTCCCATCATGGCCAGCCCGGCGATAGCGATAAACGCCACGTAAGAGCCAATCATGTACACCTCGCCGTGGGCGAAGTTGATCATTCCAATGATGCCGTAAACCATCGTATAGCCGATGGCGATCAGGGCATACGTGCTGCCAACGGTCAGACCGTTAACCAGCTGTTGGAAGAAGTGATAGATGTCAGGCATTACAGCGCTCCTAAAAACCTGATACGCATTTCACTGGTGGAGTCATTTTCCCGCTCGAGCCCCGTGGATCTGCATCCACTTCGAATTCGAGGTTTGCCAGCGAACCGCTGATGACGGTTTTGAGATTTTCAGGTGGGGAGACTGGCGGATCACGCCAGCGCGGCCCAATACGTTCGTAAAACAAAGCCCACGGCACGCCGTGGGCTTTATTGGCAGTCAGTCAGGCCAAGGCCTTACTGAGGCGAAACTTCAGTTTTAGGTTTGCCGAAGTGCCACTGGTAAACCACGAATTTGAAGTCCTTCAGGTCGCCCTTTTCGTCGAAAGACAGGTCGCCGGTCGGGGTCTTGAACGTACCTTTGTGGATTTCTTCAGCCACTTTGGTGGTGTCTTCGCTCTTGGCGGCCTTGATGCCTTCGGCGATGACTTGCACAGCCGAGTAGGCCGGGAACACGAACGGACCGCTCGGGTCTTCTTTCTTGGCTTTGAACGCGTCAGCCAGGGCGATGTTGGCCGGATCCTGGTCGAAGGATTTCGGCAGGGTCACCAGCAGGCCTTCGGAAGCTTCCTTGGCGATCTGCGAAATGGAGTCGTTACCCACGCCTTCCGGACCCATGAACTTGGCTTTCAGGCCTTTTTCCTGGGATTGACGCAGGATCAGACCCAGCTCTGGGTGGTAGCCGCCGTAGTAGACGAAGTCGACGTTGGCTTGCTTGAGCTTGGAGACCATCGAAGAGAAGTCTTTGTCGCCAGCGTTGATGCCTTCGAACACGGCAACCTTGACGCCTTTGGCTTCGAGGGTTTTCTTCACGGCGCTGGCGATGCCTTCACCGTATTGCTGTTTGTCGTGCAGCACAGCAACGATTTTCGGTTTGACGTGGTCTGCGATGTAGTTACCGGCTGCAGGGCCCTGGGCGCTGTCCAGGCCGATGGTGCGGAAAATCATTTTGTAGCCGCGAGTGGTGATGTCCGGGCTGGTGGCAGCCGGAGTGATCATGATCACGCCTTCGTCTTCGTAGATGTCGGACGCCGGTTGAGTGGAGCTGGAACACAGGTGGCCGACCACGAACTTGACGCCGTCGTTGACGACTTTGTTCGCGACAGCAACCGCTTGTTTTGGATCGCAGGCATCATCGTATTCAACAGCGACGAGCTTCTTGCCGTCGACGCCGCCCTTGGCGTTGATTTGCTCGATGGCCATTTTGGCGCCACTGAACTGCATGTCGCCGTATTGGGCTACAGGGCCGGTTTTAGGGCCGGCGATGCCGATCTTGATGTCAGCGGCGAACGAATGGCTGGCAACCCCGGCCAGAACCATAGCGGCAAACAGTTTTGAAATCTGCTTAGTAGCCTTAGTCATAGTGCTCCACTCTTACTGTTGTAGTTTTTATAGTCCTGGCGCCGTAGCAGCAGAACCGGGTCAGATATCGTTGATATCCTCCGGAAAATGCCCCCGGCAACTGTACCGGTACAGTGTAGAGCGCCGATTGTTAGCCTGGGAAGGCGGCGCTGGGGGGCAAAACCTGAGGGTGTCGCTTTATTGAAAGAAAAAGACAGAATCACGGAGGGATGTTAGCTGGCTAATACTCTGTTCAGCAGCATTCCTTGGCTTTCCTGCGTTTTTCAATCGGTAACGCAATTGCCTCCGGGTTTTTCTGGCGCAATACCGACGTTATCATTCACGTCGATTTTCTTTGCGGACAGAAGCCCATGACTCAAGAACCTAGCACCCTCTATGCCAAGCTGCTTGGTGAGACTGCATCTATTACCTGGAAAGAGTTGGAGCCGTTCTTCGCCAAGGGTGCCCTATTGTGGGTCGATCCAGGCCTGGATTTGATCGCTGCGGCAGAAGCAGTGGCAACCGATGAAGGCGAGAAAGTCGCTGCCTGGCTGGCCGCCGACAGGCTCGCCAAGCTGTCTGAAACGCGGGCGCTGGATCTTTTCGAACGTGATCCGGAGCTTTGGGCCGTGGTGGTTTCGCCGTGGATTCTGATCCAGGAAAGGGCGACGAGCTGAGTGTTCGCACTTATTTGGTGCGCGGCTTTGTCGGTTAAAAGTGTGTAGCCGAGTAGCGTGATGGCATGTTGCCGTAGAGAAAGGCCACAGAAGGGTCTTGGCGAGGGTGACGTAAACGTAACGGGAACAGTTTATTGAGCAGCCGATGGGCTGCTTAATTGTTTCTGGATATTGGGATTTGTGGTGAGTTTTATGCCGCCATCGCGAGCAGGCTCGCTCCCACAATGTGATTGCATTCCTCCTGAAAGAACGCGGTCCCCTGTGGGAGCGAGCCTGCTCGCGATTGGGCGCGCCGCTAATTAAGCGGTCTTACCCGTATGGTTATTAAGCGAAATAACCTTGGTCTTGCCAATCCGGTGACGATAAATCTCGCGCAGATACTTGATCGACTTCTTCACGCAATCCCGAGACAAACGAATGTCATTGATCGAGACGAACTTGTCCTTGTCATTGATCAGCTCGCGGTACTTCTTCTCGTACATCGGTTTGATCGCGTACCAGTTGGTATCGAGGATTTTCGCCGGGTTTTCGAATTCGTTGAGCAGCTCATCGATGCGGTCTTCGTCGAAGTCTTCATTAATGATGAAGTCCAGGATCGAGTTGTCCAGCGTCTCGTCGAAGCGGTACGGGTTTTTCGCAAAGCAGCGTTTGATGAAGGCCACGATCAGCGTCAGGAAGTCGTCCGACAGGCATGGGCTCTTGGCGATGAGGGTGGTCAGCGACAAGTTGGCCGAGGCGCCGATCACCAGCGCATAACGTTTGAGCGTGGTGTTGGGGAACAGGCTGTTGAGGTGGGTCTTCAACCGGTTCAGGTCCATGTAGGACAGCTTGTAGTCTTTGGGCAGCGAAACAATCGACACCACCGACGAGCAATTCTTGAAGAAGTGCAGGTCGTGCAACGCGGCCGCGTCATAGCCCGAATTCTTGTACTGCTCAAGCGAGGCGCGATAGCGCTTGGACTCGATCGGCAACAGGCTGATGCCTTCGATCGCCTGGGTAACCTTGTTGAAGTGCGGCAGGTCGATGGAGCGGAAGAACAGGTCATCGATGTTCAGGCGCTGCGGCTCTTTCTCGAACACTTTGAACTTGTCGCTGCTCGGTGGCGGGGTTTCCGGCACCACGGACTCGGCGTAGGCAATTGCCACCGGGCCGGCCAGGCTCATGAACAGGTCGTTGGCGTCCAGACGAATGGTTTCGCCGATGTCGATGCCGGCGCGACGGAAATAGTTCTGGTCGTAGTCGGTGGTCACCGCCTGCGCTGTCAGAATGTTGAAGATCTGCTGTGAGATGTACTGGTTGGCGTGTTTTTCCATGGCATTGACATCAATGTTCTGGATGTTGCCGTCATCACTTTCTTCGGCATAACGCATGATGTCGTTGGAGATCAGCATCATCGCGTTCCATGGGCGAATACGGCCCATGACGCTGGCTTCGCTGCTGTCTTCATTGGCGAAGTTGTAGGAGAAGTCCCACTCTTCCGACAGGTATTTACACAGCAGGCGACCGGCGTTGATGTGCAGTGCCTCGGACATTTCGCTGCGGTGATCGGAAATGTTCGGCAGTACGCAAATGCCGCTGGTGAAGATCGGCTCGAAGACGAAGGAATGACCGCTCTTGCTGTCGTGCTCGTCCATCGGCTTGGTGTCGAACGTCTTGTTCATGTACGAGTGCTGCTGAGCCAGGCCGAACTCCGAGGCCATGCCCGAACCGGTGCCGCCGCCGGCACTGAAGATCGAGAAATACAGGCGCGACTGGTTGGCCTTGATTCCGCAACTGTCGATCAGGTACGAGTGAATCATCTTCCAGTCGGGGCTGGAAAACCGCTGGGTGTCCTTGTTCAGGATGATCTTGGCCAGATACTGGCCGAGGATCGGCGCGTTACCGGCGCCACCGGCATGGACTTCCGACAAGTCCATGATTTTCATTTTGCTGTAGTCGCGCAAAAAGCCGCTTTTTTCGCCCTTACGCGAGAAGCGGATGCGACCGGCGATGTCTTTGTCCAGATCGCCGAGCATTACCAGCGGCTCGACCAGAAACACCGGTTTGGTAGCCTTGTTCGGCCCCAGGCGCAGGTTGTTACGGATCCACTGCGCCGGGCTGTAGCCCTTTTCGGCGTAGCGTTTTTCCGGTGACAGACGGTCTTCGTTGTTGAATTCGTTGAGGTAGAACTTGCGGGCGTTGTACACCAACTCCGCCACGTCCAGCGCGATGTTCGAACCACAACGGCCCAGGCCGATCAGGCACACCGAAGGGAATTCCTGATCGCTGTGCTGTTCGTTGTCGCCTTCCAGATGAGGCGGGCGCGGGAACACCATATCGCGCAGGCCGTCGAGGTTATCGAGGATGCGGTCGGTATTGGTTTCGGTGAAGTACAGGTATTGCTGAGTCGCCAGCGGACGCGATGGGGTCAATGGCTTCGACGATGAGGGGCTGTTCGCCGCGGGGCTCAGGGTCAGGTCGGATACCGCGGTGGCCGGGTTATTTTTAGAAGTCATTGTGCGCCATATACCTGGACTGGTCGGCTCGACGACAAGTGTCATCGAGTCATCACGGAATGAGATCTCGCGTCTTTTTGCAGCGCGAATGTGGCCCAAGCGTCAGGGTCTTGGCCTGTGCATCGCTCGGGGGAATCCTTTCCTTATGCATGATGAATCGGCCAATATTCGATGATCTTTAATCAAAAGGAGGCTAAATGATGGCAGCGTTGCCTTCGCTGGGATGCAGTCAGTTACGCAATTTCAGCCGCGAGGTACTTTTTGTAGCAGCAGCCTCGCAGGCTCGGCAGCTGCTACGGGTTACGGCTTAACTGACTGGTGGCCTTGGCCGAGCGTTCCGGGGTCGACGCCCGCCTGATCGCCGAGGCGCTGGCCGGTGGTTTCGCCGATTCAAAACCGCTGCAGATTCTTGCGCCGCAAATGGCCGACAGCCGTTTCGAACCGGTGAAGTGGCACGTACGCACGCTGCTCAAGGATTTGGACAGCGCCGTGAAATTTTCCCGCGAACAGGGTTCGGCCACTCCGATCAGCGGATTGGCCGCACAACTGATGCGCCTCCATGGGGGCCAGGGGTTTCTGGAAAAGGATCCGTCGACGCTAGTGCAGTTGTACCGCGAGCCAGACTCAAAGGATTGACGGTGTGCATGTGCTTGCGCTGATTGATTTCCGCCAGCACCGGGCGCAACTCGGCCAGCGGCACAGGACGGCTGAGCAGGTAGCCTTGAACGAAATCGCAGCCATGGCGTTCGAGAAAATCGTATTGCTCGAAGGTTTCGACGCCTTCGGTGACGACCTGCAAATGCAGGGTATGGGCCATGACGATAATGGCCTGGACGATTTCCATGTCCTGGGTGGCCTTGGGGATGTCCTGAATGAACGAGCGGTCGATCTTCAACGTGTTTAATGGCAGGCGCCTGAGGTAGGCCAGGGATGAATAACCGGTGCCGAAGTCATCGATCGACAACGAGACCCCGAGGGCGCGAATCTGCCGCAGCAACACCAAGGTGTTGGTGATATTGCCCATCAGTGCATTCTCGGTCACTTCCAGTTCCAGCCGGTGTGGCGCCACCCCGAAGGCGTGCAGGGCGTGTTCGATTTCATCGGCCAGTTCTTCTCGCGCCAGGTTCAGGGGAGAGCAATTCACCGCGATTTTGAGTTCTTCGCAATCGTGGTGGGACAACTCGCTCAAGTCCTCGCAGGCCTTGCGCAGCACCCAATGGTCCAGCTCGGCGATCAGGCCGTTGGCTTCGGCAATGGCAATGAAACGATCCGGCGTGAGCAATCCATGAACCGGGTGTTGCCAGCGAATCAGCGCTTCAAGTTTGGTGACCTGGCCGGTTCTCAGGCCATAGATCGGTTGGTAATACAGCATCAACCCGGTGTTTTCGCGCAGGGCGTGGCGCAGTTCCTCTTCGAGTTGCAACTCCAGGGTGGCGCGGGTTTTCAGGTTTGAACTGAAAAAATGCAAGGCGTTACGACCGCAATCCTTGGACTGATACAACGCCAGGTCGGCATTTTTCAGCAGTTCTTCACTGGTCTTGCCGTCTTCGGGAAACAGGCTGATGCCGATGCTGGTGGTCATGACCATGCGCCGTCCGGACAACTCGATGGGTTCCTTCATTTTCAGCATGATGCGCTGGGCCATTTGCCGAGCTTCTTCACGGTCGTAAAGGGTGATGAGGATGCAGAATTCGTCGCCTCCGAAACGCGCCACCACGTCTTCATGACTGCGCACCGCGGCCTTGATGTGGCTGGCCAGAACTTTGAGCAATTCGTCACCGGCGTCATGGCCGAGGCTGTCATTGATCCGCTTGAAGTGGTCGATGTCGAGGAACATCACCGCCAGCATGCCGCCTTCGTTGGTTTTCTCGATGAGTTTCTCGGCGAAGATCTGGTTGAAGCCTCGTCGGTTGATCAGGTTGGTCAAGGGGTCGTAATGCGCCACCTGTTGCAGCGACATGCGTGCCTGATCCAGTTGACTGAGCAGGGCGTTTACCCGCTGCAGGTCATGCTCTTTGTGTTGCAGCTTCTTGTCCGCCCATGCAGCGCTGATGCCGCTGCCGATGATCAGCAGCGTCATGACTGCTACCGTCAGCCCCAGTTGCAGGTGATTGTTGTCGCTGGGCAATGGCTCAAGGCTGCCAGCGGGCAGCACCAGGCTGAACGCCGCCATGCCGGTGAAATGCATGCTGACGATGCCAGCCCCGAGCACCAGGCTGGCGGTGTATTTGAGCAATTGATGAAACATGCCTGCACCATCGCGCAGGTGACTGGAAATCAACAGGGCGGCCAGGCTGGCACCGATCGCGATCACAATGGAAAGCACGAACAGGACGGGTTGGTAGTAGGCCATCGCATTCGAGCGCAGGGCGGCCATGCCCACGTAATGCATGGTTGCGATGCCCAGGCCGATCCACACCGCGGCCCGCAAGTATTGCCAAAAATTTAGCTGAGGATGGCTGAGGGTGTGCATGGCCAGCCATGAGGCGGTCAGGGCGAACAACAGCGAGAGCAGGGTAGTGGGCAGGTGGTAATGGATTTCGATCGGCGCCTGGAAAGCCAGCATGCTGATGAAATGCATGGCCCAGATACCGCCCGCCAGGCACCCGGCACCGATCCAGCGCCAGAGTCGTTGGGAGGCGGATTTTTCCACATGGCCGACCCGCTCGGTCATGTCCAGCGTGGCGAAGCCGGCCACACAGGCCACCAGATAGGCCAGCAACACCAGAAAAGGGTTATGGGTGCAATCGAGTATGACCTGCCCGCCCTCCGGTAGCCCGGTCATGAAATGCAAACCAAGCCACTCCATAGCATGCCCCATCTCTGAATCATCCTGGCCTGCGCCAAGCACGCTGGCGAATGCTTGCAGTATAGAGGCCTTGCATGGAGTGCAAGGGGTGGTGGCATATTAATGCCAATGTTTTTGGCATGGTCTTTAGAACGATTGGAAATAAATTGTTTCATGGCCCGCATGGGTGGCCCATGAAGGGGTATCAGGATTACGAATAATTACAGACAGCGCTGGCGGGCCTGACTAGATTGACGGTTCCGGGCTCGAATGCGTTGGCAGTGAAGCCCCAATAACAATAAAGAGACGGACCCATGCAGAACTCGACCCAAGCGGCGAATGCCTGGCGCATTCTGTTCCTGCTGTTCCTGGCCAACCTGTTCAACTTCTTCGACCGTACCATCCCGGCGATCATCATCGAGCCGATCCGCATGGAATGGCACCTCAGTGACTTTCAACTGGGGATCATCGGCACCGCATTCACCATCGTTTACGCCATTGCCGGCCTGCCCTTGGGGCGATTGGCCGATACCGGTTCGCGCAGCAAGTTGATGGGCTGGGGGCTGGCGACATGGAGCGGGCTGACTGCGGTCAACGGGCTGGTAGGCAGTTTCTGGAGTTTCCTGATCGTGCGCATGGGCATCGGCATCGGTGAAGCCAGTTATGCACCGGCCGCCAACTCGCTGATCGGCGATTTGTTCCCGGCTCATCGTCGGGCGCGGGCGATGGGCATTTTCATGCTTGGCCTGCCGCTGGGGTTACTGCTGGCGTTTTTCACCATCGGCTGGATGGTCAAGGCGTTCGACAGTTGGCGCGCGCCGTTCTTCATCGCGGCAGTGCCGGGGCTGATCCTGGCGGTTTTCATGTTCTTCATTAAGGAGCCGAAACGCGGCGCGGCGGAAAGCGTGCAAGTGTCTCAGGAGCGCGTAGACCGGCCGATCCGTCGAGTACTGGCGGTGCCGACATTCCTCTGGCTGGTAATGGCGGGGTTGTGTTTCAACTTCGCGACCTATGCGTGCAACTCGTTTCTGGTGCCGATGCTGCAGCGTTATTTCCTGATGCCGTTGCAGGACGCAGCAGTGGCGACCGGGGTGATCGTCGGGGTGACCGGGCTGTTTGGCCTGACGCTCGGCGGCTGGGTCGCCGACAAGATTCACCAGCGCGTGGCCAATGGGCGGCTGCTGTTCGCGGCATTCAGCCTGATCATTTCGACCGTGTGCACGGCTTGGGCGCTGCACGCCGGACGCATTGAGATCGGGGTATTTGTCGCGGTGTTCAGCCTGGGTTGGTTGTTCGCCTACAACTTCTATACCTGCGTGTACACGGCGATCCAGGACGTGGTCGAACCGCGCCTGCGGGCCACGGCGATGGCGTTGTTCTTTGCCGGGTTGTATTTGCTGGGTGGGGGATTGGGGCCGGTGGTGGTAGGGGGGTTGTCGGATCACTTCGCGCACTCGGCCATGCTCTCGGCCGGCGCCGAGCAGATGACCGAAGCGTTCAAGGCTGTCGGTTTGCATGACGCGATGTATCTGATCCCGGTGGCGTTGTTCTTTACCATGGTGTTTCTGTTTTTGGCTTCGCGGTGTTTTGTGAGGGATGCGAAGCGGATGAAGGAGGGGTTGGTGGCAGTAGTTGAGCCAGGTATTTCTGCGGCGACTGCATGATCGCCATCGCGAGCAGGCTCGCTCCCACATTGATTAATGGTGTTCATTAATAGTGTGGCCACACCAGATCCCCTGTGGGAGCGAGCCTGCTCGCGATGAGGCCATCAGCAACACCACAACAATCAAGCAGATAAAAAAAGGCCCGCATCGCTGCGGGCCTTTTGTTTTTGTGGGGCAGGGCAGGGTTTAACCCGCCACCAACACCCGAATCGCTTCCAGTCGCAGCGCCGCTTTGTCGAGCATGGCCAGGCCTTGCTCACGTTGCTTGCGCAGGGCAACCAGTTCGCTGTCGCGCACGGTCGGGTTGACCGCTTGCAACGCGGTCAGGCGTGCCAGTTCTTCGTCTGTATCCGCCGCCAGGCGACGTTGCGCCTCGGCGACGCGCTCGGCGTGACGCGGGGTGATTTTATCTTCGCCGGCGTTGATCCGTGGCGTCAGCTGGTCGCGCTGGGCCTGGATGAACTTGTTGGCGCTGGCGCGGGGTACGCTTTCCAGTTGATCGTTCAGGGTTTCGAACGAGACCCGGGTCGACAGGTCGTTGCCGTTGGCGTCGAGCAGGCAGCGCAGGGCGGCCGGCGGCAGGTAACGGCCCAGTTGCAGCGAACGCGGGGCAACCACTTCGCTGACGTAGAGCAGTTCCAGCAACACGGTGCCCGGTTTCAGCGCCTTGTTCTTGATCAGCGCCACGGCGGTGTTGCCCATCGAACCGGACAGGACCAGGTCCATGCCGCCCTGAACCATCGGGTGTTCCCAGGTGATGAACTGCATGTCTTCGCGAGACAGCGCCTGGTTGCGGTCGTAGGTGATGGTCACGCCTTCGTCGTCGCCCAGCGGGAAACTGGCGTCGAGCATTTTTTCGCTTGGCTTGAGGATCAGTGCGTTTTCCGAATGGTCTTCGCTGTCGATGCCGAAGGCGTCGAACAGGGTTTCCATGTAGATCGGCAGGGCGAACTGATCGTCCTGTTCGAGGATGTCCTCAACCAGCGCATCACCTTCGCCAGCGCCGCCGGAATTGAGTTCCAGCAAACGGTCGCGACCGGAGTGCAGTTCGGCTTCCAGACGCTCACGCTCGGCGCGGGCTTCATCGATCAGCGCTTGCCACTCGCCGTCATCGGCGGTTTCCAGCAGCGGCAGCAGGCGCGGGCCGAATTGATGCTGCAAGGCGTTGCCGGTCGGGCAGGTATTGAGGAACGCGTTCAGCGCTTCGTGATACCACTGGTACAGCCGCTCTTGCGGGCTGGTTTCCAGGTACGGCACGTGCAGTTCGATGATGTGCTTCTGACCGATCCGGTCGAGACGACCAATGCGCTGCTCCAGCAGGTCCGGGTGCGACGGCAGATCGAACAGCACCAGATGGTGCGAGAACTGGAAGTTGCGACCTTCACTGCCGATTTCCGAGCAGATCAGCACTTGAGCGCCGAATTCTTCATCAGCGAAGTAGGCGGCGGCGCGGTCGCGCTCGAGGATGTTCATGCCTTCGTGGAAGACCGTGGCCGGAATGCCGGAACGTACGCGCAAGGCGTCTTCCAGGTCCATGGCGGTTTCGGCGTGGGCGCAGATCACCAACACTTTGGTGCGCTTGAGCATCTTCAGCGTGTCGATCAGCCACTCGACGCGCGGGTCGAATTTCCACCAGCGCTCTTCTTCATTGGCGTCCGGCTGGGCCTGGAAGCTGACTTCCGGGTACAGCTCGGCGTGATCGCCCAATGGCAGTTCGAGGTATTCGGCCGGGCACGGCAGCGGGTACGGGTGCAGTTTGCGCTCCGGGAAACCCTGCACGGCGGCGCGGGTGTTACGGAACAGCACGCGGCCGGTGCCATGACGGTCCAGCAGTTCGCGGACCAGACGGGCGCTGGCTTCGATATCGCCATCGTTGACGGCGCTCAGTAGCGCTTCGCCTTCGTTGCCGAGGAAACCGTGGATGGTCTTGTGCGCTTCAGGCGACAGGCGCCCTTTGTCCAGCAGCTCCTGAACGGCTTCGGCCACCGGGCGATAATTTTCGCTCTCGGCGCGGAAGGCGTGCAGGTCATGAAAACGGTTCGGATCGAGCAGGCGCAGACGCGCGAAGTGGCTGTCCTGACCCAGTTGCTCCGGGGTCGCGGTCAGCAGCAATACGCCGGGAATGACTTCGGCGAGTTGCTCCACCAGCGAGTACTGAGGGCTGACCTGATCTTCGTGCCACACCAGGTGGTGCGCTTCGTCGACCACCAGCAAATCCCAGCCGGCCGCGAACAGTGCGTCCTGGGCTTTTTCGTCGTCAACCAGCCATTCGAGCGCAACCAGTGCAAGCTGGGTGTCTTCGAACGGGTTGGCGGCATCGCTTTCGATGAAGCGTTCTTCGTCGAACAGCGCAACTTGCAAGTTGAAGCGGCGGCGCATCTCCACCAGCCATTGGTGCTGGAGGTTTTCCGGCACCAGGATCAACACGCGACTGGCGCGGCCCGAGAGCAGTTGGCGATGGATCACCAGACCGGCTTCGATGGTCTTGCCCAAGCCCACTTCGTCTGCCAGCAAAACGCGTGGCGCGATGCGGTCAGCGACTTCACGGGCAATGTGCAGCTGGTGCGCGATCGGTTGCGCCCTCACGCCGCCCAAGCCCCAAAGGGAGGACTGCAACTGGCGGCTGGTGTGTTCCAGGGTGTGATAACGCAGGGAGAACCAGGCCAGCGGATCGATCTGGCCGGCGAACAGACGGTCGCTGGCCAGACGGAATTGAATGAAGTTCGACAGTTGGGTTTCCGGCAGGGTGACCACTTCGTTCTGCGCGTTGAGGCCGTGGTAGACCAGCAGGCCATCGACATCGTCGACTTCTTGTACGGTCAGTTTCCAGCCTTCGAAGTGAGTGATGCTGTCACCCGGCGAAAACCGCACGCGGGTGAGGGGCGCATTCCGTAGCGCGTACTGGCGAGTGTCGCCAGTGGCCGGATAGAGCACGGTCAACAAGCGGCCGTCCTGTGCCAGAACGGTGCCCAAACCCAGCTCGGCTTCGCTGTCACTGATCCAGCGTTGCCCCGGTTGATACTGCTGCGCCATGCTGCCTGACTCCCACCTTGAAAAAGCGGGCTATCTTAACGGAATGAGCCTTCAGGACCAAAGGATTACATGCGTGCGCTGATGGCGGATGCGAACTTTTCGGGAGATGAAGATCAAAAGATCGCAGGCTGCGCCAGCTCCTGCGGTGCCCGGCGGGTCACAAGTTTGCGACCGATGGCTCAAGTCGCCATTCCCGCAGCCGACAGCCTGCTGACAGGAGACTAATAATATGCTGCCACCGATGCTCCCCTTGAGCGCCGTGCCGATCACTTCACAGCAGGACCCGATTCGCCAGCGCCCGGATATTCCGCCCGTGGTGCCGGTGCAGGAAAGCTCCAACGAGAGCACCATCGACCTGCAAAAACGCGACCCGGAAGAGGCGGGCCTGCTGCTGCGCGAGGAACAGCGTCGCAAACAAGAGCAGGAGCGCCGCCGTCGTGAGGCCGATGAAGATCCTGAAGAACACCTGGCGATTCCCGGTAATGAGCTCAATGCCGACAACACCGTACCGGTGGTGCCGTTGATGGAAGATCAGCCACGTCAGGGATTGTGGGTCGATATTGAAATCTGAAGTGTCGGATCACTGGTCAGCGCCCGCGCCAGACCGCATTATTGGCGTAATCCTGTCGCCTTTAACCGGCAGTTGAATTCATTTCCAAGCGATGCACTGAACGCCATGAGCCAAGATGACAAGCTGATCGACCTCAACTCTGAACGCGCCAAGCGGGTTCACGACCTAAATGAAAAGCGCCTGAACGAAGTACGCCAGGCGTTCGAGCAGGCGATGCCGTTGGGCAAAGCGAAGAAAAAGGCTAAGAACAAACCGAAAAAGCGTTGAAACACCCTGCATCGGTTGATGCAGGTCAGTTATTTCCCTTCCATCTACGCTCGTCTCGGGCGGCATTGATCCCGGTCAATTTTCTCTCCTGCCCGATTGGTTAACTTAGCCCCATCGCAACAGGGCAAGTGCAGGAGGCCAGTCATGTTTTTCGACAACGTGGTGATCGCCGGAGTGCTGACAGTCGGCCTCATGGTTCTGTTTTTTGCAGGGTTTGGATTTTTTATCTGGAAGGATTCGCATAAGCGGAAAAAACCGTAGGGTCTTTCTGGAGCAATGAGCACGCAAGGCATTTTGGGCGACTTCGGTCGCCCTTTTTTTTGGTGCGCCAGGCATGGCGCGTTGCGCGCAAGCGCAACCAGCTGGGCTGTGGTGGCCACGCTGGTGACTTGGAGGTGAAAGTCCTCTACACACCCGGCAAGGGGAAGTGTTAGCCAGAGGCAAGGGTGTCGCGGGTGACTGCGAATCTGAAGGAAGCCCGAGGCAAAATGCTGGCCTGACGAACAGGAAGCGGATAGAGGCGGCGCAGCGGGGTAAGAAGGCCAAAATCTTCAAAGCCCAGTACTTGCACGGAACGCTGTGACGTAGATCCGACAGGCATAAGCAGGAAGGTCGCGCGAATTACCCTGGGAGATCTGCACGTTTGCCACTGTGCTACCGCGCGTCGAGAGGCGACGGGATGAGCGTGCAGAAGTCAGCCGAGGCCGTAGTAAGTGGCAAATAACCCTGCCACCAAGGGCCGAACAGGTTATGCCGCCAGTAGGCGTCAGAGTCTCGTTGAATACCGAGATGCAGAAATTTCTCCCAGAGAAGACTGTTACTCCGAGTCCCGGACAGAATCCGAGGATGACGGCTGATAGCGCAAAGGTATCGACGGCGTCTGTGACGTGGACGAACGCGGAGCCGGACACGCTGATGGCGCGGGTGCTTGCACCCGCCAACCTCAGACGTGCGTATCATCGCGTAGTCAGCAACAAGGGCGCGCCGGGTGCCGATGGCATGACGGTCGACCAGTTGGCGGACTATGTGAAACAGTATTGGCCGACCCTCCAGAAGAGGTTGCTGGCCGGCGAGTACCACCCGCAAGGTGTACGCGCCGTCGACATCCCCAAACCCAAAGGCGGCACCCGGCAGCTGGGTATTCCCAGCGTTGTGGATCGCCTGATCCAACAGGCATTGCTGCAACAGCTCACGCCGATCTTCGACCCGCTATTCTCGGACTATAGCTACGGCTTCCGACCGGGCAGAAGCGCCCACCAAGCCATCGAGAAAGCCCGCGCCCATGTGGCGGCAGGGCATCGCTGGTGCGTGGAACTCGATCTTGAGAAGTTCTTTGATCGGGTTAATCACGACATCCTGATGGCTTATCTGGCGCGCCAAATCGAAGACAAGCGGGTGCTCAAGCTGATCCATCGTTACCTCGAAGCGGGAACGATGTCAGGCGGTATCGCCAGCCGACGGCAGGAAGGGACGCCGCAAGGCGGCCCGCTCTCGCCGTTGCTGTCGAACATCCTGCTCAACGAACTCGACCGCGAGCTGGAACGACGGGGTCATCGCTTTGTGCGTTATGCCGACGATGCGAACATCTATGTGCGCAGCCCTCGTGCTGGCGAACGAGTGATGAGGAGTGTTGAGCGCTTCCTGAATCAGCGCCTGAAACTGACGCTGAACCGGGACAAGAGCCGAGTTGCGAGGTCTTGGAAGTGTGATTACTTGGGTTACGGGATGAGCTGGCATCAGCAACCGAAGCTGAGAGTGGCGACGATGAGTCTAGGTCGCTTGCGCGACCGACTCAGAGAGCTGCTACGTAAAGCGCGGGGCCACAAGATGGCGAATATCATCGAGCGGATAAACCCCGTGCTGCGTGGTTGGGCGGGCTACTTCAAACTGAGCCAAAGCAAACGGCCACTTGAGGAACTGGACGGCTGGGTGCGTCACAAGCTTCGCTGCGTCGTCTGGCGTCAATGGAAGCGGCCCTCTACGAGGGCGCGCAACTTGATACGCTTGGGACTTAATGAGGCGCGGGCGTGTAAATCGGCAGTCAATGGCCGAGGCCCATGGTGGAACTCGGGAGCGCCTCATATGAATCAGGCGCTGCCGAAGAAGCTGTGGGACCGACTCGGGCTGATCTCGATACTGGATACGATAAACCGGCTTAGCCGTGTAACCTGAACCGCCGTATACGGAACCGTATGTACGGTGGTGTGAGAGGACGGCGGATGTAAATCCGCCTCCTACTCGATCCGATCGTTCCCACGCTCTGCGGCGCAGAGCGTGGGAATGATCTGCGGGCAATAAAAAAGGCGCGAACCTTACGGAACGCGCCTTTTTCAGTAGCGATGTATCAGCTACCCAGTGCCTTCGACGCCAGCCAGAACAGGCCGGCCGACAGGGTCACAGTGGCTGGCAGGGTCAGGACCCAGGCCAGCAGGATGGTTCTGACGGTGCCGCCTTGCAGGCCGCTTTTGTTGGCGACCATGGTGCCGGCCACGCCTGAAGACAGGACGTGGGTGGTGGAAACCGGCAGGCTGAAGATGTTCGCCGCGCCGATCATGCACGCGGTGGTGATTTGCGCCGACATGCCTTGGGCGTAGGTCATGCCTTGCTTGCCGATTTTCTCGCCGATGGTCAGTACTACGCGTTTCCAACCGACCATGGTACCCAGGCCGAGGGCCAGCGCGACCGCCAGAATCACCCAGAACGGGGCATATTCGGTGGTAGTGGTCAGGTCCTTGCGCAGCTTGACCAGGTCAGCCTTTTCACGGGCAGCGAGGCCAGGCAGTTTGCTGACTTTCTTCGCCGTGTCGTCCAGGCAGAGCAGGTAACGACGCACTTCGATGCGGCTTTCCGACGGCAGCGAGTGGTAGTCGGCTACACCCTTGAGGGTGCCGAGCAGGGCGGCGATGGTCGGTTCGGTCTGTTGCGGGTTGCAACGGAATTTCTCTGGCAGATCGCCTTTCACGCTTTTGCCCAGGGCCAGGTATTCGCCCAGCGTATCGGCATTGCGCTGGTAGAACTGGCTCAGGTGCAGGGTCGCATCGCGAGTCCGCTCGATCTGGTAGGTGGTGCTGTTCAGGTCGAGAACGAACTGCGCCGGCACAATACCTATCAGCACCAGCATGATCAGGCCGATACCTTTCTGGCCATCGTTCGAGCCGTGCACGAAGCTGACTGCCATCGCCGAAATCACCAGCACCAGACGGTTCCAGAACGGCGGGTGTTTCTTGTCGTCGATCTTGCGGCGCTGTTCCGGTGTCTTGTGCATCTTGGACAGCGGACGCCACCATTTAAGGCCGATCAGCACCAGGGCTGCGATCAGGAAGCCAGCCATCGGCGAGAACACCAGGGAGGCACCGATATCGATCGCCTTCTGCCAGTTCACGCCATCGGCCAACGGAATGTCGTTGATCAAGGCGTTGGCCAGGCCGACACCGAGGATCGAACCGATCAGCGTGTGGGAGCTGGAGGCGGGGATACCGAAGTACCAGGTGCCCAGGTTCCAGGTGATGGCGGCGGCGAGCAATGAGAACACCATGGCCAGTCCGTGACCGGTGTTCACATTGATCAGCAGTTCCACCGGCAGCAAATGGACGATGGCATACGCCACGCCCACACCGCCCAGCAGCACGCCGAGGAAGTTGAACACACCGGAAAAGAACACCGCCAGATGAGGCGGCATGGCTTTGGTGTAGATAACAGTGGCCACCGCGTTTGCGGTGTCATGAAAGCCGTTGATGAACTCGAAGGCAAGGACAAAGGCCAGGGCGAGCAAGAGGCTCACAAGCACCCAAGCATCCAGTCCGCTGAATAAATCGATCATGAAGGTTTTCTGACCCGGTCGTAAGGGGGCGCGATTATGCCAGAAAAGACTGCTAATCAATGCACTTGCTGCTCATCGGTAACATTCTTCAACGAATTAATTTGTGGCAATCCCCCAAGCCCCAGGTTTTTTCGGGGTTTTACAAGTCATTGAATTTACTTGCACAGGCCGTAGCCACAAGGGGTTCTCCCGGCGAAGCGAGAAGCTTGAACGTGTGTGTGAAATTTCTTGGAAGAGGGTCAGACAGGAGCCATTTGCCTCATCCAATGGATGAGGAGACCGCTGCCCGCTTGTAGCGGGCACGAAAAGCATCATCCATACAACCCGCTTTTAACAGGTGTAGATGCAGGCTCTTGAAAGAATTCAAACCGAGGCGGTCATGGCTCTTCGGCTTTGAGTTCCTTTTCCATCTTCTGCAATTCCTGGGAGAAGGCCTGATCCTGAACGGTGGCGCGTTTACGCCAGGGTTTGCGTTCGGGTTCGGGCTGAGCGGCGTAGGTGGTGACTTCCCCGCCGTAAACTTCCTTGTAACGTTGTTCCTGGCGCTCAAGTTCCGCGCGCAGTTCGTCTTTCGTCACAGTGCTACCTGATTGAGTTGAGATTAATTCTGGTGAAACGCGCTGCATCGATTTATTGACCACGCTCGTTGAAAGGACAATGCCGGACACGGCATTGTTCCCTCGGCGCAATCAATACGTCCTTGTTGCAGGCGGCCACGGCACCAGAGAAAAAGCTGACGTAGCATCAGTCTCCTGTTTCAGCGAGCGCGTTGGCGGAGCATATGAAATGAGCGTCAGGCGCTTGCTGCGGACAGCGGCAATGGATATTGCGCTGCCGGTAGGCGGAATCGGCACGTAAAAAACCGGTCGCCACTGAGATGTATTATAGCGGTCGATCCGAAGAACACTATCTCTTGAGAGTTAAAAGTAGTTCCTCGTGTGTGATTGTTTTGTTACTCGCAAACTTTTACCGGTAACTACCTGCCAGCGATGCCAATGACAGCGGTGACTTTCTGGCGCCATTAAGCCGAACGAATTAGTACATCCGTGCTTCTTTAAACCGTGACCGAAAATAACAATCGTATTGCATGAGGAGTGAAAGCAGTATGACTCACCATAAGCAACCACCGATTGCGATTATCGGCTGGCGGTTCGATAATCGCCCAATCTTGGTGGCCGGTGGCTTGTGTGTCAGACCGGGAGCCGCTTGTAATAGTCGCTGATCCGTGTGGGAAACAACTGATATGAACGATCAAATGCGCAATTCCTTCGCTTCAGTGGCACCGCCGATCGTTGCCTCGCCCGCCAAGCGAATCCAGGCCCTGACCGGTGACCCGGATTTCATGACCTCCCTGGCCCGTGGTCTGGCGGTGGTGCAAGCGTTTCAGGAGCGCAAGCGGCACCTGACGATTGCGCAGATCAGCCATCGCACGGAAATTCCCCGCGCCGCTGTGCGACGTTGCCTACATACCTTGATCAAACTCGGCTACGCCACCACCGACGGGCGCACCTATTCGCTGCTGCCCAAAGTACTGACCCTGGGCCATGCCTACTTGTCGTCGACGCCATTGGCGGTTTCTGCCCAGCCGTACCTGGACCGCATGAGTGAGCAACTGCATGAGGCCTGCAACATGGCCACGCTGGAGGGCGATGACATTTTGTACATTGCGCGCTCGGCGACCACCCAGCGGCTGATTTCCGTCGACCTCTCGGTGGGCGGGCGACTGCCGGCCTATTGCACGTCCATGGGCAGGATTCTTCTCGCCGCGCTGGACGACACGTCACTGCGCGAATACCTCGACCATGCAGAGCTGCAAGCCAAGACCAGTCGCACGCTGCATACCCCCGAGGCATTGCTCGAATGCCTGCAAGAGGTACGGCAACAAGGCTGGTGCATCGTGGATCAGGAACTGGAGCAGGGCCTGCGCTCGATTGCCGTTCCAGTGTACGACGCTTCCGGGCAAGTAGTAGCGGCGTTAAACGTCAGCACCCACGCCGGCCGGGTCAGTCGCAGCGAGCTGGAGCAACGTTTCCTGCCCGGTCTGCTAAGCGCCAGTCGTGACCTGAGCGCGCAACTCTTCGCCTAAGCTGTTCGATAAACGCACAGAGTCGCGTTTATCGAATTGACGCTCTTTCCCTTGGATCATTAATGTCGCGGCAGCGTCAGCCCACGGCTGACACCTGTTCGACTGCGTTCTTTGCGTGGAATAAAAATAATGAACCAGCCTCAGTCTGCTGTAGGAAACTGCCTTGACGTGCAGTCCTTCATCAACGCTCAACCCATTTCGCGCTACCAATGGCGGGTGGTGATTCTATGTTTCCTGATTGTTTTCCTCGATGGCCTCGACACCGCGGCCATGGGTTTTATCGCGCCTGCACTGTCCCAGGACTGGGGCATCGATCGCGCCAGTCTTGGCCCGGTGATGAGTGCGGCGCTGATAGGCATGGTCTTCGGCGCGTTGGGGTCTGGCCCGTTGGCGGACCGCTTCGGGCGAAAAGTCGTACTGGTGGGCGCGGTGTTGGTGTTCGGGGCTTTCAGCTTGGCGTCGGCCTATAGCACCAACGTCGATCAGCTGCTGGTGCTGCGTTTCCTCACCGGCCTGGGCCTGGGCGCCGGCATGCCGAACGCCACCACGCTATTGTCCGAATACACCCCGGAGCGCAAGAAATCCCTGCTGGTGACCAGCATGTTCTGCGGCTTCAACCTCGGCATGGCCGGTGGCGGATTCATCTCGGCCAAACTGATCCCGGCCTTCGGCTGGCACAGTCTGTTGATGATCGGCGGAATCCTGCCTCTGATCCTCGTCGTCGTCTTGCTGTTCTGGTTGCCGGAATCGGCGCGCTATCTGGTGGTGCGCAATCGCGGTACGGACAAAGTGCGCAAGGCCTTGGCGCCGATCGACCCGACGGTGGTGGCTCAGGCTTCGAGCTTCAGCGTGCCGGAACAGAAAACCGTGAAGGCCCGTAATGTATTTGCGGTGATTTTCTCCGGTACTTACAGCACCGGCACGTTGTTGCTGTGGCTGACGTACTTCATGGGCCTGGTGATCGTTTACCTGCTGACCAGTTGGCTGCCGACGCTGATGCGCGACAGCGGCGCGAGCATGGAGCAGGCGGCGTTCATCGGTGCGCTGTTCCAGTTCGGTGGGGTATTGAGCGCAGTGGGTGTGGGCTGGGCGATGGACCGGTTCAATCCGCACAAGGTCATCGGCATTTTCTACTTGTTCGCCGGGGTGTTTGCCTACGCGGTAGGGCAGAGCCTGGGCAACATCACATTGCTGGCGACCTTGGTATTGGTGGCCGGGATGTGCGTCAACGGCGCGCAATCGGCGATGCCGTCGCTGGCGGCGCGTTTTTACCCGACTCAAGGGCGGGCGACCGGTGTGTCGTGGATGCTCGGGATTGGCCGCTTCGGCGCGATCCTCGGTGCGTGGATGGGCGCAACGTTGCTGGGCCTGGGCTGGAATTTCGAGCAAGTGCTGACAGCGCTGGTGATTCCAGCTGCGTTGGCGACCACGGCGGTGGTGATCAAGGGCATGGTCAGCCATGCGGATGCGACCTGAGGGTAGGTTTCAGATTTTTTAGCGAGTCTGATGGCCTCTTCGCGGGCAAGCCTCGCTCCTACGGATATGTATGGTCGCAACATCACGTACATCCCGTAGGAGCGAGGCTTGCCCGCGAAGCTTTTCAGGATCGGTAGGGAGACAACAATCTGTTCGATAAACGAACACTCAGTCGATTATCGGATTGTTTGGCGTTTTTCAGGGGCTTACTCTTCAGTCATTCCGGCGCTGAACCTCGCGCCTTTTTCTACCACTGTCGGTTCATAACAAAACGGGAGCCTGCCCCATGGCTGAAATCCTTTCGCTGCATGACGCGATAAAGCAGTTCGTCAACGACGGCGATACCGTCGCGCTCGAAGGCTTTACTCACCTGATTCCTACGGCGGCCGGTCACGAAATCATCCGCCAGGGCAAGAAAGATCTGACCCTGGTGCGGATGACGCCCGACTTGATCTACGACCAGTTGATCGGTGCCGGTTGTGCTCGCAAGCTGATTTTCTCCTGGGGCGGTAACCCGGGCGTGGGCTCGCTGCACCGTCTGCGTGACGCGGTCGAAAGGCAGTGGCCGCATGCGCTGGAAATCGAAGAGCATAGCCACGCCGACTTGGCCAATGCCTACGTCGCGGGCGCTTCGGGCTTACCGTTTGCGGTGCTGCGTGCCTACGCTGGCTCCGACTTGCCGAAGGTCAACCCACTGATCAAGACCGTCACCTGCCCCTTCACCGGCGAAGTATTGGCAGCCGTGCCGTCGGTGCGCCCGGACATCACCGTGATTCACGCGCAGAAAGCCGACCGCAAAGGCAATGTGCTGCTCTGGGGTATTCTCGGCGTGCAGAAAGAAGCCGCGTTGGCCGCCAAGCGCTGCATCGTCACTGTTGAAGAAATCGTCGACGACCTCAATGCACCGATGAATGCTTGCGTGCTGCCGACCTGGGCCTTGAGCGCGGTCTGCCATGTACCGGGTGGCGCGCATCCGTCCTACGCCCACGGTTACACCGAACGAGACAACCGCTTCTATCAAGCCTGGGACCCGATTGCCCGCGACCGTGAAACCTTTACCGCGTGGATCAACGAGTACATCCACGGCTGCGCTGACTTCAGCGAGTTCCAGGCCAAGCTGGCCGCTGCTTCGGAGGCCAAGTAATGACTTACACCACCAATGAAATGATGACCGTCGCCGCCGCCCGCCGTCTGAAAAACGGTTCGGTATGCTTCGTCGGCATCGGTCTGCCGTCGAAAGCCGCCAACCTGGCACGTCTGACTTCTTCGCCAGACGTCGTCCTGATCTACGAATCGGGTCCGATTGGTGCCAAGCCCAGCGTACTGCCGCTGTCGATCGGTGACGGTGAACTGGCGGAAACCGCCGACACCGTCGTCCCGACTGGTGAGATTTTTCGCTACTGGCTGCAGGGCGGGCGCATCGACGTCGGTTTTCTCGGCGCCGCGCAAGTCGACCGCTTCGGTAACATCAACACCACGGTGGTGGGTGATTACCATCAGCCGAAAGTTCGCCTGCCAGGTGCCGGTGGCGCGCCGGAGATCGCCGGTTCCGCCAAGAGCGTGCTGATCATCCTCAAGCAGTCGGCGCGCTCCTTTGTCGACAAACTCGACTTCATCACCTCGGTCGGTCATGGCGAGGGCGGTGATTCGCGCAAGCGTCTCGGCCTGCCGGGTGCCGGTCCTGTGGGCATTATTACCGACCTGTGCATCATGGAACCCGACGCGGATACACATGAATTTGTGGTGACTGCGCTGCACCCAGGCGTGACCCGCGAGCAAGTGATTGCTGCCACCGGTTGGGCGATTCGTTTTGCCGATCAGGTGGAAAACACCGCCGAGCCAACCGACGTCGAGCTGACCGCACTGCGCGATCTGGAAGCCCGCACCGCTGCGGCTCACGGCCAAGCACCCGGAGAAGCCTGATGCGTGACGTTTATATCTGTGACGCGATTCGCACCCCCATCGGCCGTTTCGGCGGTGGCCTGTCGGCGGTTCGCGCCGATGATCTGGCCGCCGTGCCGATTAAAGCGCTGATGGCGCGCAACCCGTCGGTGGACTGGAACGCGGTAGACGAGGTGTTCCTCGGTTGCGCCAACCAGGCCGGCGAAGACAACCGCAACGTTGCGCGTATGGCGCTGTTGCTGGCCGGATTGCCGGAAACAATTCCCGGCGTGACCCTCAACCGTCTCTGCGCTTCGGGCATGGATGCCATCGGCACCGCGTTCCGCGCTATCGCCAGTGGCGAGATGGAGCTGGCGATTGCCGGTGGCGTCGAGTCGATGTCTCGCGCACCGTTCGTGATGGGCAAGGCCGATGCGGCGTTCTCGCGCAACATGAAACTGGAAGACACTACCATCGGCTGGCGTTTCATCAACCCGTTGATGAAAGCCCAATACGGCGTCGATGCGATGCCGCAGACCGCCGATAACGTCGCCGACTATTACCAGGTTTCCCGCGCCGATCAGGATGCGTTCGCCCTGCGCAGTCAGCAACGCACGGCAGCCGCGCAAGCCGCAGGATTTTTCGCTGAAGAAATCGTCGAAGTGCGGATCGCCCACAAAAAGGGTGAAAGCGTCGTCACGCAGGACGAGCATCCCCGCGCTGATACGACACTGGAAACCCTGGCCAAACTCAAACCGGTCAACGGACCGGACAAAACCGTTACCGCCGGCAACGCTTCCGGGGTGAACGACGGTGCGGCGGCGTTGATTCTGGCCTCCGGCGACGCGGTAAAGAAACATGGCCTGACTGCCCGCGCTCGCGTGTTGGGCATGTCGAGTGCCGGTGTCGCACCAAGGGTGATGGGCATCGGCCCGGTGCCGGCAGTGCGTAAATTGACTGAGCGCCTGGGCTTGGCGGTCAGCGATTTCGACGTGATTGAACTCAACGAAGCCTTCGCCAGCCAGGGCTTGGCCGTGCTGCGTGAACTGGGATTGGCGGATGACGCGGCCCAGGTCAACCCGAACGGTGGCGCCATCGCCTTGGGCCATCCGCTGGGCATGAGTGGTGCACGCTTGGTACTGACCGCGTTGCATCAACTGGAAAAGACCGGTGGCAAGAAAGGCCTGGCGACCATGTGCGTCGGTGTCGGCCAGGGCCTGGCCTTGGCGATCGAACGGGTCTGACACGCTGGCTGTGAATTAAAAGCGTCGACTAATAAGAACTGAGGAAAGCGCAATGACTGACAAACCTGGTTACCGTCGCCCGCAGGCGGGCACTCAGCCGGAATACCTGCACCCTCCTTATCAATCCACCAACCTGCGCTCGCCGTCCAAGCCGTTGGTGTATTTGCCTCATTCGCTGTCGGAAATCACCGGGCCGACCGTAGGTGCCGAGCGCATCAACGAGAAGGACAACGACCTGACCGCTCAGCACTCGGGCGAGCCACTGGGTGAACGGATCATCATTCATGGCCGTGTGCTGGATGAAAACGGCCTGCCAGTGCCAGGCATTTTGGTAGAGATCTGGCAGGCCAACGCCGCCGGTCGCTACAACCATGCGCGCGATCTGCACGACGCGCCGCTGGACCCGAACTTCACCGGCACCGGCCGCACCGTGACCGACGCCGATGGCTGGTACCAGTTCCAGACCATCAAACCCGGCGCTTATCCGTGGGGTAACCACCACAACGCCTGGCGCCCGGCGCACATCCATTTCTCACTGTTCGGGCCGAGTATTCTTACGCGCCTGGTGACCCAGATGTATTTCCCGGGCGACCCGTTGCTGGCCTACGACCCGATCTACAACTGCGTGCCCGATACCAGCGCCAAAGAGCGCCTGATCGCCAGTTTCGACCTGGAAAAAACCATCCCTTCCTACGCCCTCGGTTATCGCTGGGACATCGTCTTGCGTGGCCGCGAAGCCACGCCGATGGAGAAATAAGATGACGCTGAACGCGACCACATCCCACACCGTCGGGCCGTATTACCACATCGGCCTGACCTGGCTGAACCGCGAAGACCTGACCGTCGAACAAACCCTTGGCGAGCGCGTGGCGATCACTGGGCAAGTCGTCGATGGCAATGGCGACTTCGTCAACGACGCGATGCTGGAAGTCTGGCAGGCCAACGCCGTCGGCAAGTACGACCATCCCGAAGACGATCAGGACAAACCCCTGGACCCGAACTTCGAAGGGTTTGGCCGAGTGCCGGTGGATGCAGAAGGGCGCTTTCGCTTTACCACGATCAAACCGGGCACAGTGGAAGGCTTGAAAGGCACGACCCAGGCGCCGCATTTGGTGGTATTGGTATTTGCTCGTGGGTTGGTGAAGCACTTGTTGACGCGGATTTACTTCGATGGCGAGCCGGCCAACGTGGCGGATCCGCTGTTGGAATGCGTGCCTGCTGAACGTCGTAGTACCTTGCTGGCGAAGCAGGATGCTGCGGGTGTTTATCAGTGGAATGTGATTTTGCAGGGGACGGATGCCGAGACGGTGTTTTTCGATTATTGAGAGCAAGATCAAAAGATCGTCCGAACGCGGCCCGAGCCTGCGGCAGCTCCTACATTGATCTAATCGTCGAACGGGGTTCCTGTAGGAGCTGGCGCAGCCTGCGATCTTTTGGCGCCTGCACAACGACCTTTGATTTCTACGCGAGGGGCCTGACCGGCCCATGCCTGCAAGGACTGTTTATGAACCAGCGACCGGGCAATCAATTGTTCGATGCCTACTTCACGGCACGCGACATGCGTGAGGTGTTCTGCGATCAGGGCCGGGTTCAGGCCATGCTTGATTTCGAAGCGGCACTGGCCCGGGCCGAAGGACGGGTTGGGCTGATTCCGCAGACGGTTGTCGCGTCTATCGAAGCAGCCTGCCTCGCTGAGCATTACGACTTCGCCGCTCTGGGGGAGGCCATTGCCACGGCGGGGAATTCGGCGATTCCTCTAGTCAAGGCATTGGGCAAGCAGATCGCCAAGAGCGATGCCGAAGCCGAGCGTTACGTGCATCTGGGCGCGACCAGCCAGGATGTAATGGACACCGGCCTGGTGCTGCAACTGCGCCGCGCGCTGGAATTGATCGAAGCTGATCTGGAGCAACTGGGGGAAACCCTCGCGACCCAGGCCTGGCGTTACGTCGCCACGCCGTTGGCCGGGCGCACCTGGCTGCAACACGCGACGCCCGTCACCCTCGGCATGAAAATCGCCGGTTGGTTGGGGGCGGTGACGCGCAGCCGTCAGCGTCTACTGGAACTCAAACCGCGCCTGCTGGTGCTGCAATTCGGTGGCGCCTCCGGGACCCTCGCGGCCCTCGGCGAGCAGGCGATGCCGATTGCCGAAGCCTTGGCCGCAGAACTGCAACTGACCTTGCCGGATCAACCCTGGCACACCCAACGTGATCGTCTGGTGGAGTTCGGCGCAGTGCTTGGACTGATCGCCGGCAGCCTCGGCAAATTCGGTCGCGACATCAGCCTGTTGATGCAGACCGAGGCCGGCGAAGTGTTCGAGCCGTCGGCGCCAGGCAAGGGCGGCTCTTCGACCATGCCGCACAAGCGCAACCCGGTGGGCGCAGCGGTGCTGATCGGCGCGGCGACGCGGGTGCCGGGCTTGCTCTCGACCTTGTTCAGCGCGATGCCGCAGGAACACGAACGCAGCCTGGGCCTGTGGCATGCCGAATGGGAAACCCTGCCGGAGATTTGCTGTTTGGTGTCAGGCAGCCTGCAGCAAGCGCTGCTGGTGGCCGACGGACTGGAAGTGGACGCGATGCGCATGACGCGCAACCTCGACCTGACCCAGGGCCTGGTGCTGGCCGAGGCCGTGAGCATCGTGCTGGCGCAACGGGTCGGGCGCGACACCGCGCACCATCTGCTTGAGCAATGCTGCAAACGCGCAGTGGCCGAGCAACGTCATTTGCGCGCGGTGCTCGGCGACGAGCCGCAGGTGACTGCCGAACTGTCGGACGTTGAACTCGATCGTCTGCTGGACCCCGCCCATTACCTCGGTCAGGCCCATACCTGGGTCGAGCGAGCGGTGGCTGAACATTTTGCGTTGATAGCCTGAAGGAGACTGCCGTGGCATTCGTACAACTCGCCGAGGGCGAACTGCATTACCAACTCGATGGCCCTGACGAGGCACCGGTGCTGGTGCTGTCCAACTCACTGGGTACCGACCTGCACATGTGGGACGCACAGATTCCGGCGCTCACCGAGCAATTTCGGGTGTTGCGTTTTGATACCCGTGGTCACGGCCAGTCGTTGGTCACGCCGGGGCCGTACAGCATCGAGCAACTCGGCCGCGACGTGCTGGCGCTGCTGGATGCGCTGCACATCGAACGCGCGCATTTCTGTGGTCTGTCCATGGGCGGGTTGATCGGTCAGTGGCTGGGGATCAATGCCGGTCAGCGTTTGAATAAACTGATCGTATGCAACACCGCGGCGAAAATCGGCGATCCGTCGGTGTGGAATCCACGGATCGAAACCGTGCTGCGTGACGGCGCGGCGGCGATGGTTGCCCTGCGTGATGCGTCGATTGCGCGCTGGTTCACCGCGGATTTTTCCGAGGCTAATCCGGCAGTGGCGAAGCAGATTACCGACATGCTCGCGGCGACTTCGCCTGAAGGTTACGCGGCCAATTGCGCGGCGGTACGTGACGCCGATTTCCGCGATCAGTTGTCCTCGATTCAGGTGCCGCTGCTGGTAATCGTCGGCACCGAAGACGCGGTGACGCCGCCATCCGGCGGGCATTTCATTCAGGAACACGTGCAGGACGCCGAGTACGCCGAGTTCTACGCCGCGCACCTGTCCAACGTCCAGGCCGGCGCTGCGTTCAGCGACCGAGTACTGGCGTTTTTGTCAGCTCATTGAGGAGATTGTTGTGGACGAGAAACAACGTTATGACGAGGGCCTGAACGTCCGCCGCGCAGTACTGGGCGACGCCCATGTCGACCGCAGCCTGAACGCGCTGACCGAGTTCAACTCGGAGTTCCAGGAGATGATCACCCGCCACGCCTGGGGCGACATCTGGACCCGCCCGGGCCTGCCGCGTCACACCCGCAGCCTGATCACCATCGCGATGTTGATCGGCATGAACCGCAACGAAGAACTCAAACTGCACCTGCGCGCCGCCGCCAACAATGGCGTGACCCGCGGCGAGATCAAGGAAGTGATCATGCAGAGCGCGATCTACTGCGGCATCCCTGCGGCCAACGCGACCTTCCACCTGGCCGAGTCGGTGTGGGATGAGTTGGGGGTTGAGTCGCGCGAATAACTGTCCACCACTCCCACAGGTGATCTGCGTTTGCCACAAATCGCATTTGCGCAGAAATACCAATGTGGGAGCGAGCCTGCTCGCGATGGCGGTGGTCGATTTGATGCATCAGTCGGTATAGACACCTTGAGTGCGATCACACCGTCGCAACGATAAAGATCCGCTTGAACGGAAACAATGTAAGCCCGTCGCTCTCCGGCGAGTAATGCGCATGCACGCGCATCAGGTAGTGGTAAAGAAAGCGAGCTTTCTCATCATCATTCAACGCCATCAATACCGGTCGCAGGGCCGAAACCTTGACCCAGTCGTAGATCGGCGAACGTCCCTCGACTACCTGTAATTGCTCGGTCTCCCAGATCTCCAGCTTGTTAGTGAGAGGCGCCAGCAATCGGTAATAACCCTCCAGCGGCAACAACGGTCTTGCCGCCATGATCTGGCGCAGTTGCGCGGTGCCCAGGGGCGTGCCACCGGGGCCGGCGTCTTCGAGTGTGTCGAGCATCAATTGATACCACGGCGCGTCTCGCCAGTCGGGCATGTGCGCCGCCAGGCAACCGCCAGGGTTGAGCAGGCGAAGCAGGCGCGGCAGGAGTTGTTCGTGATCGCTGATGAAGTGCAACACGGCGGCGGCGAACAGCAGATCGGCCGGTTGCTCTGGCGTCCAGTTCAGCAGATCACATTGCTTCCACAGCGCCTTGATGGGCAGACACCGAGCTTCCTGCAACATTTGTTCGGAACTGTCGATGCCCTGCAAATGTGCTCGGGGCCAACGCTTTGCCAGCAATTGAGTAGCGATGCCGGTACCGCAACCCAAGTCGTAAATGCACTTGGGCTTTTTCAGTTCAACCCGGTTAAGTAATTCGTTAACGGGGCGTTGTCGAAGGCGGAAGAATTGCTGGTAGGCCTTGGCGTCCCAGTGAGTACTGGCAGGCCTGGCGCCTGGAAGTTTGACGCTCATGAGGTTGTCCTCTCTGGCTGTTCAAAGTTGTTTGCCGATGACGTTCAGGGTTTTGAGTGCAAAGCCGACACCTCGTCGTGTGTCGGGCTCGCGCAACAATTTGAGCAAGTGGTAAAACCCCGGTGGCTGCTCTGCGACGTCGGCTTTCGCTGAACGCAGCGCATTGCTGAGTGTCCAGGTCGCTGCCGTGGTGCTTTCGAAAAGCTGCGCGAGCTTTTCCACCATGGGCGCATCCAGCAGATCGACGATATCGCTGAGCAGCGAAAGCAGGTCGACCAGGTTGTCCAGCCGGCCACCGTCGATCAAAGGTTGGAGTTTTCCCAGCAGCGCGGTCATCTCCGCGCTGTGGGCGGGGACGACTGATTCATTGGATACATCCATGACGATTCACTCCTTTCCCGGTGCAGGGTCAAAGCATTCCGCGGGCCACGGCCCAGTACAGGCCGCGGTTGAAGCCATTTCTGAGCAAGCCGCCGAGTTTGGTGGGCGGTGTCGGCAGCACATCGTGCTGGTAGTCATACCAAAGCGGCATGCCGGCATTCAGGCCCATTTGCGCCACCGCCTGAACACGCCCGTCGTAAACGCTATTGGGGCCGCCCAAACGAATTTCGGCGGTGATGTTGTTGGCGATCACGGGGGCCTGGTTATGGCACGCACCTCCGGCCTTGCTGATGGGCAGATCGACGGTGTCACCGATCACATAAACGTTGTCCAGGCCGTAGACCTGCAAGGTTTCATGATTGGTCGGCAACCAGCCTTCCTGATTGGGCGCTTGTGAAGCACCCGACTCCAGCACGGCATTCACCGCACGGATAGGCGGCGTTGCCATCAGGATGTCGAAAGGTTGTTCGTCGCCTTCTTCGGAGTAGGCAATTTTGCGCTCCGGGTCGACGCGGCTCAGGGTGAATCCGCGCTGAAAACGGATGTTCTTCTGCTCGAAAATACTTGGGAGAATTTCTCCTGTAGGTCTTTGCAGGAACAGGCAGTTGCGCAGTAATTGAGCCGTTGTCGGATAGGTGTAGACGATTTCCACACGATCCCGAACACCCCGACGGCGCAAGAAGTCATCGAGCATCAGCGTGGTTTCCACGGGAGCGATGCCGCATTGGTGCGGTACGTTGGGCGTTTGCGGAAAGGATACGGTGATGAAAATGCGGCCCTTTTCGATGGTGCTCAGCCGTTGCGCCAACTGCCGGGCAGCTTGGTATTGATAGAAATGATCGCCGGCTTCCTTCAGGCCTTCGATACGTTCCGGCGCTGGTACACATCCAGTCGCGATGACTAAAAAGTCATAGCCGTACTGCTTGCCACTGCGGGTTTTCAGCTGTTGCAGTTTGAAGTCGAAACGCGTGACCTCATCGACAATGAACTGGATTTCCGGGCGTAACAATGAACGCTCCGCACGCTTGAGTTCTTCCTGAAAAAACAGGTTGAAGGCCACGTACATGAACGCAGGTTTGTAGAAGTGATCGGGGGAGTTGGACAGTAGTGCAATCGAGACTTCGCCGCGCAGGATTTCTGGATACAGCTTGTTGGCCAGTTGATTGGCCAACATGGTTCCACCTACACCGCCACCGACGATAACTATTCGCTTGCTCATACCTGACCTCCGTGGTCATGGCAGCTTCGCGTACAGCATCCGGAGATAACGGAAGAAAAAAGGGCTCCTACATCGAGATGGAGAATTAAACAGGCTCTTTGACTGTATCTGCCAACTTGCAAAACGCTAATTTGAGCCGACAGGTGGTTCCAGGCAACGACCGTTAATCAACGGTCACTGCCTGAGTGCAGTTACAACAAACTGATTGGATAGCTGACGATCAACCGATTCTCGTCGAACTCGTTGTTGCTGAAGTCGCGGCGGATGGTCGAGTTGCGCCATTTGACGTTGAGGTCCTTGAGCGTGCCGCTCTGCACGGTGTAGCCCAGTTCGCTTTCGCGACCCCATTCCTTGCCGTCGGTGGTGGTTGCGGTGTGTACGTTGTCGCCGCTGACGTAGCGGTTCATCAACGTCAGGCCCGGTACGCCAAGGGCGGCGAAATTGTAGTCGTGGCGCAGTTGCCAGGATTTTTCCTTCGCGTTGTCGTAGCTGGCGTTGTAACTATCGTTCGCCAGAGTGCCGCCGCTGGTGCCGTTGACCCGCATCCAGGCGCTGTCGCCGGTGATTTTTTGCAGGCCGACATAGAAGGTGTTGCCGCCGTATTTGGCCGAGAACAGGCCCGACCAGGTCTTGTTGGCCAGCTCGCCGGCCCGGGCGCTGCCGTCATCCTTGCCGTAGAAAAAACCGAGGTTGGCCCCCAGCGTCCAGTCGCCCAGTGGTTGGGTGTGGATCAGGTTGATAAATTGCTGGCTGTAGATGCCCTTGAGTTCAGCGTTCCACAGGCCGATCTGAGTTCGCTTGTCGTTGAAGGCATATTCGCCGCCCTGAAAGTTGAAGCGGTCTGAGGTGAACGCCGTTCTGCCGGTCATCGACATGTCGTTCATGCTGCTGTCGTCGCGCGGGCTGTTGGCGCGGAACTGGCCGCCGTAGAGGGTCAGACCGTCGATCTCCTTAGAGGTGATCTGGCCACCGCGAAAGGTTTGCGGCAGCGAGCGACCGTCGTCCGAACGCAGGATCGGCAGCACCGGCATCCACTCGCCGACTTTCACTTCGGTCTGGGACAGCTTGGCCTTGAACGCCACATTGGTGCGACCGAAGTTATCCGCCGGACGACCATCGTGATCCAGCGGCAACAACTGCGTACCGCCGGTGCCTTTGCCACCGTCGAGCTTGACCGAATACAACCCCAGCACATCCATGCCGAACCCGACGGTGCCCTGGGTGAGCCCGGATTTAGCGTCGAGGATGAAGCTTTGCGTCCACTCTTCAGCCTTGCCCTGGCTCTTGGTCGGGTTGGTGAAGTTACGGTTGATGTAGAAGTTGCGCAGGTTCAGGTTGACCTTGGCGCCTTCGACAAAACCGGCTTCCTCGGCCATGGCAGGCAGGGCCGCACCGGCCAGTGCGAGGGCGATCAGGCTGGGAAAGAAATACTGCGCGGTGGAAGGGGTCATGGGCTCGGGTCTCTCTAATTCCTGGAGATGAAACGGGGCGGTGCCGCAACGTCGGGTTGCAGACAAAAGATTCGAATTCAGAAAAGCGGGGCGAAGTCAGCCGGACAGGGCAGGGCGCGGGGACATGGTGTCGAACCTGTTGTTATTGGTTTTGTAGGACAGATGGTGAGGGGAATAGACTAGATGGTTCAATCGAGGAAAGCGGGTTTTGGGCGATTATCGAACAGCAAAAGATCAACAGATCGCAGCCTCGTTTCACTCGGCAGCTCCTACAGGGATCGGGGTTAACCCGGGCGATGGGTATGATCAAGGAGCTGCCGAAGGCTGCGATCTTTTGATCTGGCTTTTCCTGCAGCCAACAAAAAGCCCACCAATCGGTGGGCTTCGTGCTTACGGCGCTATCAGAACAACTTCATCTTCGGCGCTTCTTCTTTCAACGGCTCGTTCTTCGCCGTCTGTTCATTCCAGCCACCACCCAACGCCTTGTACAGATTGACCGCACTGGTCAACTGCGCCAGACGGTCGGTGATCAGCGCTTGTTGAGCACTGAACAGCTGACGCTGGGCATCGAGGAAGGTCAGGTTGCTGTCGACACCAATGCGGTAGCGACGCTCGGCCAGACGGTAGTAGTCCTGGTTGGCGCTGACGAAGTCACGCTGAGCCTGCAACTGCTCGGTGTAGGTCTGGCGTGCGGCCAGGCCATCGGCGACTTCCTGGAAGGCCGTTTGAATGGACTTCTCGTAGTTCGCCACGCCGATGTCTTTCTGGACCTTGGAGTAATCCAGGCTGGCGCGCAGGCTGCCGGCGTTGAAGATCGGCAGGTTGATCTGCGGCTGGAACAACCAGGTGCCCGAACCGCCCTTGAACAGACCGGACAGGTCCGGGCTCAGGGAACCGGCATTGGCGGTCAGGCTGATGCTCGGGAAGAACGCAGCCCGTGCCGCGCCGATGTTGGCGTTGGCAGCCTTGAGGTTGTACTCGGCCTGAAGGATGTCCGGACGGCGTTGCAGCAAGTCCGACGGCAGGCCGGCCGGCACTTCGCTCAGCACATCATCCGACAGTGGCTTGGCCGCTTGCAGATTGGCCGGGATACCGGTGCCGAGCAGCAGCACCAGGCTGTTTTCATCCTGAGCGACCTGACGGGTGTATTTGGCCTGTTGCGCACGGGCGTTCTCCACCGAGGTACGCGACTGGGCCAGGTCCAGCGCCGAGGCTACACCCACTTCGTTGCTGCGCGAGGTGAGTTTGAAGCTCTCCTCGTAGGCACCGAGGGTTTCCTGGGTCAGTTTCAGCAGCTCCTTGTCAGCCTGCCAGGTCAGATAGGCATTGGCCACACTGGCCACCAGGCTGATCTGCGTGCTGCGACGCGCTTCTTCAGTGGCGAAGTACTTCTGCAGGGCTTCTTCGCTCAGGCTGCGAACCCGACCGAACAGGTCGAGTTCATAGGCGCTGATGCCGACGGTGGCCGAGTAGGAACTGCTGATGGCCGTTTCACCGGTTTGCGAGGCTCGTGCCGGAACTCGCTGACGGCTGCCGCTGCCGTTGGCCGAAACGGCCGGGAACAGATCGGCACGCTGAATGCGGTATTGAGCCGCATAAGCGTCGATGTTCAGCGCCGCGATGCGCAGATCACGGTTGTTCTCCAGCGCGGTCTGAATCAGCTGTTGCAGCGCCGGGTCGTGGAAAAACTGCTTCCAGCCTTGTTCAGCAGCGGCCTGGTTAGGCGCCTGGGCCGGCGAATACGCCGGGCCTTGCGGGTATTGGCCCGCCACGGGTGCTTCAGGCTGCTGATAATCGGGTATCAGCGAGCAGCCGCTCAGCACGAAGGCGGCGACTGCGATGGAGAGTAGCGACTTGCTCATTAGCCAGCCTCTTTAGAAGGTTCAATAGCGTCATCATCTTGGTCGGCGACTTTGCGCTGGCCCATGGACGACACGGTGACGAAGAACAACGGAACCCAGAAGATCGCCAGTACGGTGGCGGTGATCATACCGCCAATCACCCCGGTACCGATCGCATGCTGGCTACCCGAACCTGCGCCCGTGGAAATGGCCAGTGGAACCACACCGAGCACGAACGCCAGCGAAGTCATGATGATCGGTCGCAGACGCATCCGGCAGGCTTCGATCGCGGCATCGCGCAGGCTCCGTCCTTGCTCATGCAGTTCCTTGGCGAACTCGACGATCAGAATGGCGTTTTTCGCCGCCAAACCGATCGTGGTCAACAGCCCCACCTGGAAGTACACGTCGTTGGACAGGCCGCGCAGGCTGGTCGCCATCAGTGCACCGATAATCCCCAGCGGCACCACCAGCATCACCGCAATCGGGATCGACCAGCTTTCATACAGCGCCGCCAGACACAGGAACACCATCAGCAGCGACAAGGCGTACAACGCTGGCGCTTGCGAGCCGGACAGACGTTCCTCGTACGACAGGCCAGTCCAGGAAATACCGACACCGGCCGGCAGTTTCTTGGCCAGGGCTTCGACTTCGGCCATCGCTTCACCGGTGGAGTAGCCTGGCGCCGGGGCACCGAGGATTTCCATCGCTTCTACGCCGTTGTAACGGGCCAGTTTCGGCGAACCGTAAATCCACTCACCCTTGGCGAACGACGAGAACGGAACCATGGTGCCGGCGCTGTTACGCACGTACCACTTCTTCAGGTCTTCGGGGCTCATGCGAGCGCCCGGCAGGCCTTGGATGTAAACTTTCTTCACGCGACCGCGGTCGATGAAGTCGTTCACATAGCTACTGCCCAGGGCAATCGACAGGGTGTTGTTGATGTCGGTGAGGGTCACGCCCAGGGCGCTGGCCTTCTCATCGTCGATTTCCAGCTGGTATTGCGGCTCGTCGTTCAGGCCGTTAGGACGGACTTGCGACAGGACCTTGCTTTGCGCCGCCATGCCGAGGAACTGGTTACGGGCCTCCATCAGCTTTTCGTGACCGATACCGGCGCGGTCCTGAAGGAACACGTCGAAACCGGTGGCGTTACCCAGTTCCAGTACCGCCGGTGGCGCGAAGGCAAACACCATGGCGTCGCGGAAGGTAAAGAAGTGCTGTTGGGCACGGGCCGCCAGTTTGAACACGCTGTTGTCGGCGTTACGTTCTTCCCATGGTTTGAGCATGATGAACGCCATACCCGAACTCTGACCACGACCGGCGAAGTTGAAGCCGGTCACGGTAAACACCGATGCCACCGCGTCGCCTTCGCCGCCTTCCTTGCTCGGACGCAGCAGAAATTCGCGCATTTCGTCCACGACCACTTGCGTACGCTGGGAGCTGGAACCGGCCGGTGTCTGCACCTGGGCAAACAGTACGCCCTGGTCTTCTTCCGGCAGGAACGCCGTTGGAATACGGGTGAACAGCCAGATCATGCCGACCACAATGATCAGGTACGCCAGCAGGTACGGAGCCTTGTGCGCGAGCATGTTGCCCACGCCGCGCTCGTAGCTTTTGACGCCACGGTCGAAACTGCGGTTGAACCAGCCGAAGAAGCCGCGTTTCGGCGTGCCGTGCTCACCTTTCGGAATCGCCTTGAGCATGGTCGCGCAGAGCGCCGGGGTGAAGATCAACGCTACCAGTACCGACAGGGCCATGGCCGAGACGATGGTGATCGAGAACTGCTTGTAGATCACACCGGTGGAGCCACTGAAGAACGCCATCGGCAACAGTACCGCCGACAGAACCAAGGCAATACCGACCAGGGCACCCTGGATCTGCCCCATGGATTTCTTGGTGGCCTCCTTGGGTGACAAGCCTTCTTCGCTCATGACCCGTTCGACGTTTTCCACCACGACGATGGCATCGTCCACCAGCAAGCCGATGGCCAACACCATACCGAACATGGTCAGGGTGTTGATGCTGAAGCCGAACGCCGCGAGGATCCCGAACGTACCCAGCAATACCACCGGCACGGTCATCGTGGTGATGACGGTGGCGCGGAAGTTTTGCAGGAACAGGAACATCACCAAAAACACCAGCACGATCGCTTCGACCAGGGTTTCAACCACACCCTTGATCGACTCGGTCACCACCGGGGTGGTGTCGTACGGGAACACCACTTCCATCCCTTCCGGGAAGAAGGGCTTGAGGGTGTCGATGGTATTGCGCAGGGCTTTTGCGGTGTCGAGGGCGTTGGCGCCGTTGGCCAGTTTCACCGCCAGACCGGAGGCCGGGGCGCCGTTGAACTGGGCGCTGATCGAGTAGTTTTCGCCGCCCAGACCGACTTCCGCAACGTCGCCGACGCGCACTTGCGAGCCGTCCTTGTTGACCTTCAGCAGGATCGCCTTGAACTGCTCGGCGGTCTGCAGACGGGTCTTGCCGATGATCGTCGCGTTCAGCTGCTGGCCGGGCAGGGCAGGCAAGCCGCCGAGTTGACCGGACGAGACCTGGACGTTCTGCGCCGCGATGGCGGTTTTCACGTCTACCGGGGTCAAGTTGAAGTTGTTCAACTTGGCCGGGTCAAGCCAGATCCGCATCGCGTACTGGGCACCGAAGACCTGGAAGTCACCGACACCGGCCGTGCGCGAGATCGGGTCCTGCATGTTCGACACGATGTAGTTGGACAGGTCGTCCTTGGTCATGCTGCCGTCGCGCGACACCACGCCGATGACCATCAGGAAGTTTTTCACCGACTTGGTCACGCGGATGCCCTGTTGCTGCACTTCTTGCGGCAGCAGCGGGGTGGCCAGGTTCAGCTTGTTCTGGACCTGAACCTGCGCGGTATCGGAGTTGGTGCCCTGCTCGAAGGTCGCGGTAATGGTCATGTTGCCGTCGGAGTTACTTTCCGACGAGACATAACGCAGGTTATCGATGCCGTTGAGTTGTTGCTCGATCACCTGCACCACGGTGTCCTGCACGGTTTGTGCAGATGCGCCCGGGTAGGTCACCGAGATCGCAATGGCCGGAGGCGCAATGCTCGGGTATTGGTTGATCGGCAGTTTGAGGATCGATAGAGCCCCGACCAGCATAATCACCAGGGCAATTACCCAGGCGAAAATCGGACGGTCGATAAAAAATTTCGACATGGTTTACTCCCCTTTGCCGCCGACAGCTGTATTAGCTGCCTGTGCGGGGGCCGGGCTCTTTATGCCAACGTTAGTGGCTTCAGTGGCTTTCACTTCAACGCCAGGTCTGACGAATTGCAGCCCTTCGGTGATCACGCGATCGCCTGCCTTCAGGCCGTCTTCAATAAGCCATTGGTTGCCGACGGTGCGGCTGGCCTTGAGCTGACGCAGTTCGACCTTGTTGTCCGCACCGACGACCAGCGCGGTTGGAGAGCCTTTGAGGTCGCGGGTGACGCCTTGTTGCGGGGCCAGAATCGCCGCGCTGTCCACACCGGCCTGCAACTGGGCGTGAACGAACATGCCCGGCAGCAGGGTGTGATCAGGGTTCGGGAACACGGCCCGCAGGGTCACGGAGCCGGTGGTCTGGTCAACCGAAACTTCGGAGAACTCAAGCTTGCCGTCCAGCTTGTACTGGCTGCCATCTTCGAGAGTCAGCTTGACCGCGGCGGCATTATCGCCAGCCTTTTGCAGACGACCGCTTTCCAGTTCGCGGCGCAGCTCAAGCAGCTCCACCGAAGACTGGGTAACGTCGACGTAGATCGGGTCCAGTTGCTGGATGACAGCCATGGCGTCGGTCTGGCCATTGCTGACCAGCGCGCCTTCAGTCACAGACGAACGGCCGATGCGACCGGAGATCGGTGCGTAAACCTTGGTGTAGCGCACGTTGATCTGGGCACTTTGCAGGGACGCTTCCGATTGCAGGCGGTTGGCCAGCGCGGTGTCGTATTCCTGACGGCTCACAGCCTGTTCGTCGACCAGTTGCTTGTAGCGGTCGGAGATCGACTTGGTCGAACGCAGGTTGGCTTCGGCGCTTTTCAGGGTCGCGTCATAGACCGATGGGTCGATCTGATAGAGCTGCTGACCGGCCTTGACGTCGCCGCCTTCCTTGAACAGTCGCTTGAGAATGATGCCATTGACCTGTGGGCGAACTTCGGCGATGCGGAACGCACTGGTGCGCCCCGGAAGTTCGGACGTCAGGGTGAAGGCTTGAGGTTGCAGGGTTACGACGCCGACCTGAGGGGTTGGTGCGGCAGGTGCCGCCTCTTCCTTTTTACATCCGCTGAGCAGCGATGCCAGGGCGACGGCAGTAACCAGAGCGGTAACAGCTGGCTTGAATTGCATGAAGATCCTCGGGTCAGGCGCGCACATTGCGCACAAGAGATGTGGAAGGTTAAAAAATTTTTGCCGGGTGGATAAGTAGCTTGCTAAGGAATATACTTACGTTCATGGTTGTTTGTAAAGACCTTGGCGGTGTATCCACACGGTTACAAAAGCCGTTCAAAGGTTCGAATTGTAGGCCGGAGTCGAAGCCCGAGAGCGTTCGCCCCACTTTTATTCAGCTGATATTCAGACATCGCTGAAGCACCCCTGATTGAGGTTTTACTGCCATGGTCCGTCGTACCAAAGAGGAAGCTCAAGAAACCCGAAGCCAGATACTCGAAGCGGCAGAAAAAGCCTTTTACGAGCGGGGCGTGGCACGCACGACGCTGGCGGATATCGCTACCCTGGCCGGCGTGACGCGCGGGGCCATCTACTGGCATTTCAGTAACAAGGCGGATCTGGTGCAGGCGATGCTCGATACTTTGCATGAGCCGCTGGATGAAATGGCCAAGGCCAGTGAAAGCGAAGATGAACTCGATCCGCTGGGCTGCATGCGCAAGCTGCTGATTCATCTGTTTCATCAAGTTGCCCTGGACCCGAAAACCCGACGCATTAACGAGATTCTGTTTCATAAGTGCGAATTCACCGATGAAATGTGCGATCTGCGCCAGCAGCGCCGAACGGCCAGTCTCGATTGCAATGTGCGAATCGCTCTGGCCCTGAGTAATGCGGTGAATCGCGGGCAGTTGCCGGAAGACCTCGACACTGCCCGCGCGGCCATCAGTCTGCATGCGTATATCGATGGCATTCTGTATCAGTGGCTATTGGCTCCCGACAGTTTTCAACTGCACACCGAAGCCGAGCGTTGCGTCGATACAGGGTTGGATATGCTGCGCTGGAGTCCCAGCCTGCGCAATTGAAACAAAATGCGTAATTGGATCCGTTTGTGTCAAGACTTGAAGCGCGGAAATGTCCCTGCTTCGCTCGCCTTTCTGTAATGGGGTGCTTTTATATACGTACGTTTGCTACGTTGATAGGTAGTGAGCTACGTATTTTGTAGGGATTTTGTGTCGAGTGTGTGAATGAATGTTAACAACCCGGGCTACAAGGGCGCCGAGCAGCCGATCAAGGGAATCGCGCTGATCTGCCTGGCGGTTTTATTGTTCGCCAGTCACGACACGTTGTCCAAGTACCTGTCCGGGTTCTATCCGATCGTGATGGTGGTGTGGGCACGCTACGTGGTGCACACCTTGTTGATGCTGGTGATTTTCGTGCCACGCAGTGGTTTTTCGGCGGTGGTTCGCACCAAGCGCCCCGGTTTGCAGTTTCTGCGTGCCCTGTGCCTGATCGGCACCAGCCTGTTTTTCACCACCGGCCTGCGTTACATCCCCTTGGCCGAAGCCACGGCCGTGAACTTCCTTGCACCTTTACTAGTGACTGCGCTGTCCGTACCGTTGCTGCACGAGCGGGTGACGCGTAACCAATGGCTGGCGGTGCTGGGTGGATTTGTCGGCGTGTTGATCGTCGTGCGGCCTGGCGGTGCGCTGTTCACCCCGGCGATTCTGCTGCCGCTGTGTTCGGCGCTGTGTTTTGGCTTCTATCAATTGCTCACCCGCATGCTCAGCGGTATCGACAGCCCGACCACCAGCAACTTTCTGACCGGCATTCTCAACAGCCTGATCATGACTGCGTTGTTGCCGTTTTTCTGGAGCACGCCAACATTGCTGCACGCCCTGTTCATGATCGGGCTGGGCACTTGCGGCATGCTCGGTCACATGCTGCTGACCCAGGCCTTCCGACATGCGGCCCCGGCGATGCTGGCACCCTTCAGTTATGGACAGATCCTGTTCGCGGGGATGTACGGGTATTTGATCTTCGACCATACCCCGGACAGCTTCGGCGTGATCGGGATTACGGTGATTTGCCTCAGCGGTCTTGCGGTCGCCTGGGGGACAGCGCAAGCGCTGACAAACTCCTGCGTTCGAATGGCGTACACCCTGTAGGAGCTGCCGAAGGCTGCGATCCTTTGATCTTCCATACGCAAAAGCCCCAGCTCTTTCGAGCCGGGGCTTTCCATTTCAATAGTTAAAGCTTACAGCGCCGGATAGTCGATATAACCCACCGGGCCTTTGGCATAGAACAGTTCCGGACGTGCTTCATTCAACGGCGCATCGGCCTTCAAACGCGCCGGCAGATCCGGGTTGGCGATAAACGGCACGCCGAAGGCGACCGCATCAGCCTTGCCACTGGCCAGCCACTCGTTGGCGCTGTCCTTGGTGAAGCGTTCGTTGGCGATGTATGGGCCGCCGAAGGCTTCTTTCAGTTGTGGGCCGAGGCTGTCGCCAGCTTCTTTCTCGCGCGAGCAAATGAAGGCGATACCACGCTTGCCCAGTTCGCGAGCAACGTAGGTGAAGGTCTCGGACAGATTTTCGTCGCCCATGTCATGGAGATCGGCACGTGGTGACAGGTGTACACCCACGCGGCCCGCCCCCCAGATTTCGATGGCGGCATCGGTCACTTCCAGCAACAGGCGCGCACGGTTTTCCAGGGAGCCACCATAGTTGTCGGTGCGCTGATTGGTGCTGCTTTGCAGGAACTGGTCGAGCAGGTAACCGTTGGCGCCGTGGATTTCCACACCGTCAAAACCGGCAGCCTTGGCGTTCTCTGCACCCACGCGGTAAGCGTCGATGATGTCGGCGATTTCAGCGGTTTCCAGGGCACGCGGGGTTGGGAAGTCGGCCAATGGACGAACCAGGCTGACATGACCCTTAGGCTGGATGGCACTCGGCGCGACCGGTGCTTCGCCGTTCAGGTACAAGGGGTGGGAAATCCGGCCCACGTGCCACAGTTGCAGGAATATTTTGCCGCCCGCGCCGTGAATCGCTTTGGTCACGTTGCTCCAGCCGCGCACCTGGTCGTTGGACCAGATACCGGGAGTGTCCGGGTAGCCTACGCCTATCGGCGTCACCGAAGTCGCTTCGCTGAGGATCAGGCCGGCGGAGGCGCGCTGCACGTAGTACTCGGCCATCAGCGCGTTCGGCACACGGCCTTCGTCGGCGCGGCAACGGGTCAGCGGCGCCATGATGATGCGGTTGGCCAACTCGAGGTCGCCCAGTTTGATCGGATCGAAAATAGTCGTCATGAAATAGCTCTCTTTTAGCGATCAGTGAGTAGCGGGGGCCAGCTCGGCATCGCCGCTCTGACGGAAAGTAATCAGGGTCACCAGCAGCGCGAGTACCGCCAGTGCGGCTGCTGCGAGTGGCACGCGGGTGAGGCCGAAGCCGTGGGCGATGACGCTGCCGCCGACCCAGGCACCGAGTGCGTTGCCGACGTTGAAAGCGCCGATGTTCAGGGTCGACACCAGGTTCGGAGCCGCTTTGCCGTAGGTCACAACGTTCACTTGCAGGGCGGGTACGGCGGCAAAACACGCGGTGGCCCAAAGGAAGAGGGTGATTTCGGTGGGGATCACGGCAACGCTGGTCCAGGTAAACACGGTGGACACGACCGCCATGGTGATGAACACACCGATCAGCGTCGCCGCCAGGCTTTTGTCCGCCAGCTTGCCGCCGATGATGTTGCCGACCGTCAGGCCCAGGCCGATGAGCATCAAGGTCCAGGTCACGCCGCGTGGCGAGACTCCGGTGACCTCGCCCAACAGCGGGGCGACATAAGTGAACAAGGTGAAGACCGAGGCGGCGAACAATGCGGTCATGCTCAACGACAGCCAGATGCCGGCGCCTTTGAGGGCGCGCAGTTCGGCGCGCATGTCGAGTTTCTCTTCATCGCGCTTGGCCGGCAGGAAGCGGATCAAGCCGATCAGCGCAATCACACCGATCACGGTCACTGCCCAGAAGGTCGAACGCCAACCGGCTTCTTGACCGAGCGCGGTGCCCAGCGGCACGCCGAGGACATTGGCCAGGGTCAGGCCGGTAAACATCAGGGCCACGGCCGATGCACGTTTGTTGGCCGGCACCAGACCTGCCGCCACCACCGAACCGATGCCGAAGAAGGCGCCGTGACACAGCGCGGTGACCACACGAGCAAACATCAAAACGTTGTAGTCACTGGCCAGGGCGCAGAGCAGATTGCCGATGATGAAGATGCCCATCAACGCTACCAATGCGGCCTTGCGCGGCAGTCTGGCGGTGGCCAGTGCCATGAACGGTGCACCGATGGCCACGCCCAGGGCGTAACCGGTCACCAGCCAGCCGGCGCCGGGGATCGACACACCCAGGTCGGCCGCCACTTCGGGCAACAGGCCCATGATGACGAACTCGGTGGTGCCGATGGCGAAGGCGCTCAAGGCCAGAATGAGTAGCGAGAGGGGCATTGTCAGTTCCTTGTCGGAGCGCGGAGCTCCTTGTCGATGGCGTCGAGGAACGCCTGAATCACGTCCTCGTTGCGTTTGAAGAAGTGCCATTGACCGGCTTTCTGGCTGCTGATCAGTCCCGCCCGTTGCAAGGTCGCCAAATGGGCGGACACGGTCGACTGCGACAGGCCGCAGCGTTGATCGATCTGTCCGGCGCAAATGCCGTACTCATGGTTGTGGAGCTGTTCCGGGAACTGGACCTTGGGGTCTTTCAGCCAGATGAGGATGTCTCGGCGTACTGGGTGTGCCAGCGCTTTTATTATTTCGTCGAGGTCGATGGTCATGGTTTGGGCTCGTGATGAGTAAAACGCTATATCGCGATGAGGCGAACTTTAAATCGGTACTTCGCGATATACCAATATGATTTTGGTCTGATGACCGCGTGAATCGGTATATCGGGTTATAACGATATTGATAGCGCAGTGTTAAGCTGCGCGCATGAACTATCTCGCACATCTGCACCTCGGTGGCCAGCGCCCCGGTCAAATGCTCGGCAGTCTGTATGGCGATTTCGTCAAAGGACGGCTGCAAGGGCAGTTCGATCCGGAGATCGAAGCGGCCATTCAGTTGCACCGCAGCATCGACGTGTTTACCGACCGCCATCCGCTGGTGGACATTGCCTTGTCGCGGTTTTCCATCACGCGCCGGCGTTACGCCGGGATCGTGCTCGATGTGTTTTTCGACCACTGCCTGGCGCGGGACTGGGTGCTGTACGCCGACCGTCCGCTGGCGCAGTTCACTTCGGACGTTTACCGGGTGCTGTCCGCCGAGCCGCAGTTGCCGGAACGCCTGGCGATGATTGCGCCGCACATGGTGGCCAACGATTGGCTGGGTTCATATCAGGAGTTCGAAGTACTTGATCAGGTGCTGCGGGGGATTTCGCGCAGGTTGACCCGGCCGGAGGAGTTGGCCGGGGCGATGCAGGAATTGCGGGTTTTGTATGAACCGTTGAGCGAGGATTTCCGGTTGTTCTATCCCGAGTTGCAGGACTTTGCCCCAAACTATCCAGCGACATAAAACACTGTGGGAGCGAGCCTGCTCGCGATAGCGGTGTGACATTCAGCATCATCATTGAATGTGAAATCGCTATCGCGAGCAGGCTCGCTCCCACAGTGGAGATGTGTGTTTAAGCCGCGATTGCGGGTCGCATTGGTGCTTGCTGCATTTCTGGAATCGCCCCAAACAACGCCCTCTGCACCGCCTGCTGCGCTTCGAACGCCAGCGCCGCGCGTTCCCGGTCTTGGCACTCGATCGGTTTGAGCAGATGAATTTCCACCTCACCCCGATCATTGGCGAACAAGCGCATCAGGTGCGACAGCAGATCATCATCGCCAATGAACGGTGCCAGGGAATCGAGCTCGCCATCACGCAGATAACGAATCGCTACCGGTTGCAACGCCACTTCGGAATCGATCGCCGCGGACAGCAAACGACCATGAAACGTACGCAAAGATCGGCCATCGGTAGTGGTGCCTTCGGGGAACATCAGCAGCGGATGTTCCTGCTCCAGATGGCGGGTCATTTGTTTACGGATCAACTGACTGTCGCCTGAACCACGGCGGATAAACAGGCTGCCCGCCTTGGCCGCCAACCAGCCCGCCACCGGCCAGGTGCGCACTTCGGCCTTGGACAGGAACGACAGCGGCGTGAGCATGCCCAGCAACGGAATGTCGGTCCAGGACACGTGATTGCTGACCCAGAGCATCGGCGCTTTCGGCAATTCACCCTGCACGGTCACGCGAAAGGGCAGGGCATTGCTCAGCCGCGCCATGAAAAACCTCGACCAGCGCTGGCGACGGACCATCGAATGGGCAATCCCCAGTCGCTCGAATAATCCGAACACACTGGCCATGCTCAAGCCCAGCGTCACCACCAAAAGCACTCGCGCAATTCGCGCGTACACCCGCAAGCGGCTCATTACACAGCCGCCTTGAAGTGCTTGGCGTAGCGCGGGCAGAGCTCGTCGCGCTTGAGCAGGATGAACACGTCGGCCACCTGGAAGTCTTCGTCCCAGCACGGCTCGCCACAGATTTTCGCACCCAGGCGCATGTAGGCCTTGAGCAGCGGCGGCATTTCGGCGATGACGTTGGACGGAATATCCAGCGTCGGCAATGGCTTCTTCGGCTCGGCCCGCAGGTGTTCGGTGCACAGGTAGCGTTCGCGCAGGCGCTGCATGATTGCGTGGGCCTGGATGCCGCCGTCCTGCATCGGAATGCTCGCGCAACCCATCAAATAACTGTAGCCGCCCTGGTTCAGCACTTCGGCCAGTTCACCCCAAAGCACGGCGATAGTGCCGCCGTTGCGGTAGGCCGGGTCGACGCAGGTGCGACCGATTTCCAGGATCGGGCCTTTCAAATGGACCAGACCATGCAGGCTGAATTCTTCTTCGCTGTAGAACTTGCCCAGACTGCTGGCTGCCGTGTGGTCGAGCAAACGAGTGGTCGCCACCAGGCGCCCGGTGTTCAAGTCACGCACGCCGATGTGGGCGCAGTGAACATCATAGTCATCCATGTCCAGACCCAACTCCGCGCCTTTCAGCTTGGCGTTGAATTCGCCGCTGAACACGTTGAAGCGCAAGGCCTGGGCTTCCTGCAACGCCTCGGCGCCCACCAGGCGTTCGGCTTGCAGGCGGCGTTCATTGCCGGTGTCGCTGATGCGGGCGATCTGAGTCATTGTGAGTCTCCGTACGGGCTGGCCACCCGTCTTGGGTTGCAGCCGATCGACTTTCTTTATGCAGCCGTGTTGTGCAAAGTCAGGCTATGTAGCCCCGGTGTCATCGCCATGAAGCTTTGGTGATGCTTATATGACAGCCCACAAGGAGTCTCTTATGCCCTGGCAAACCCTGTTGAAACGCCGCGATCGTCTGCCCGCCAACCCTGATCTGGGGGAAGGGTTCGCAACCTTGTTGCAACAGTTGGGCACGGTGTCGCCGTTCGAACTGGCGGTGGTCGGTGGACGGCTGATGGCAACACCGGGGCTGGCGTTTCTGGTGGGCTATCAGGCAGCGTTGCGCATGCTCTGGCCGAGCGCGCCGCTGAGCCTCGGCGCGTTATGTGCGACTGAACAGCGCAGTTTGCGGGTGGCGGACATGCAGACCCGGCTGCGCGATCTGCGCCTGAGCGGGCGCAAGGATTTCGTTACCGCCGGCGATGCCGCCGACTGGTTGCTGGTCGCCGCCCGCAGCGAAGAACCCGGCGAAGTGCCGCGCTTGAACCTTGCGGTGGTTTACCCCGGCGAACCGGGCGTGCGTCTGGAAAAACTCGCGCCGATGCCACTGATGCCGGACATAGGCCACGGCCGGCTGTTTCTCGATAACGCACTGTGCGAATTGCTCGCTGGGGATGGCTGGGATGCGTACGTCAAACCGTTCCGCACTCTGGAAGATATTTATGTGCTGAGCGCCATGACCGCGTGGCTGTTCGGCGTCGGTCAAGACACCGACTGGCCGCAAACCTTGCAACTGCGCTTGTTGGCGCTGCTGGCCGGGTGCGCGGAAGTCAGCCGCCAGGCGCCGAATAATCCGGCCGGGCATGTACTGTTGGGCGGGTTGTTTGCGCAGTTCGACGGGCTCAAGGCTGAAGTGAATCAAGCCCTGGCCGATGGCCCGCCACAATGGGCGGCGATGTGGCAGCGCGATCAGACTGTGATGGATTTGGCGGCAGGGGCGCGGGGGAAGCGGTTGGCCAAGGCGTTGGCGGTGTATTGACGGGCCTCATCGCGAGCAGGCTCGCTCCCACATTGGATTTGTGTCGTACCGCAGATTTGTGCTCAACACAGCCCCCGTGGGGGAGCGAGCCTGCTCGCGATAGCGATCTCACAGGCGACGCAAATTCCAAAACTGTCATCAACCTCGACTAGGCTCTGCAGGTTCATCCCTCCGAGCGCCCCCCATGTTCAAAGGCTTGTCCCTGATTTTCATGCTGTTGCTCAGCCTCGCAGCCCACGCCGAAAACTGGCCGGCCGAGCAATGGTCGCCCGGCCCGAAAGTCACTGGCCCGGCACTTCACGCCCTGGGGAATTACGCCTTCCCACCCCGCGACGATGCCACTCACCAAGGCATTCGCACCGATGCCTTGCTGGTGATCCGCGACGGCCAACTCGTCTACGAACGCTACGCCGGCCCGACCACTGCTCAAACGCCGCACCTGACCTGGTCGATCAGCAAAAGCCTGATGGCCGCGGTGCTCGGCGTGGCCTATGGCGAAGGCCTGTTCAAACTCCAGGATACGGTGCAGAAATTCTATCCACCGCTGGAAAAACACCCCGCCATGACCATGGCCGACCTGCTGCATTGGGCCTCGGGCCTGGACTGGCAGGAAGATTACGAATACGCCCCCTTGAAGTCTTCGGTGGTGGCCATGCTTTACACCCGTGGTCACCGCGACATGGCCGCGTTCACTGTCGACCACGACGAGTACGCCAAACCCGGTCAGGCATTCCGTTACTCCAGCGGCGACAGCAATTTACTGTCCGTCGCGCTGAAAACCATCGTCGGCCCGGCCCGTTATCCGGATTATCCATGGAGCGCGCTGTTCGAACCCTTGGGGATTCGCAGCGCGGTGTGGGAAGCAGATGCCAAGGGCACATTTGTCGCATCGTCTTACGCCTACCTCACTGCCCGGGACTTGGCACGGGTCGGTCTGTTGATGGCGCGCGACGGTCGTTGGCGTGAGCGGCAATTGCTGCCCAAGGATTGGGTCGACTTCAGCCGCGAGCCTTTCGCCCACTTTCAAGCCAATCAGGATGAAGCAGTGCCCGGCGGGCATTGGTGGCTCAATCGCGCGGTGGAGGGCGCAACCCAGCCTTGGCCCGATGCACCCGTCGATACCTTCGCCGCGCTGGGCCATTGGGGGCAGGCGATGTACGTGATTCCCAGCGAAAAGCTGGTGATCGTGCGCTACGGCGATGACCGCGATGGGAGTTATCGGCATAACGAACTGCTCAAACTCGCTCTCAAGGCCTTTGCCATGAAGGTGCAGCCATGAGCCTCCGCAGTTTTATTCGCCGTCGGCCGTTCAGTACGCTGTTGCTGGTGCTGCTGATCGCCTTGTTTGGCTGGATCTGGCAGGAACGTGTGGCGCTGTGGGCCTTCCCCGACATCATCAGCGCCTACACCGCCAAGGAATACTGCTCGTGCCGCTATGTGATGAATAATCCGGTCGAGTATTGCCAGAGTTATGTGAAGCAGTATTTGCCCACCAGCGGGTTCGTCGATGACGTCGCGAATAAGCGTGTGACGGTTGGGGGTATGGGGCGTAGCAACAGCGCTGCTTGGGTTGGTGAACAGCAGGGATGTCGGTTGATGCCTTGAAAAGATCGCAGCCTTCGGCAGCTCCTACATCGACCGCGTGCAACCATGACGTAACGGGTGTAGCCAACCCCTGTAGGAGCTGCCGAAGGCTGCGATCTTTTGATCTTTGCGGTTTGCAATGTACCCACGGCCAGTTAAGGTTCGCTCAGGTTTATCTACCCCCGAGTTTTTATGTTCAAGCGGTCCTTCTCTAAAACCCTCGCCTTCCTGCTGCTGGCCGGCATCACCGTGTCGGCCCAGGCCAATTGGTATCTGGACGGAGAATCCTCGCGGCTATCGTTCATCAGCACTAAAAACGCCAACATCTCCGAAGTGCAGCGCTTTCTGGTGCTGCACGGCAAGGTTGATCCCAAGGGCCTGGCGCAGGTGGAGGTTGAGCTGGAGTCGGTCAACAGTGGCATTCCGCTGCGTGACGAACGCATGCGCAAGGAACTGTTCGAGATCCAGACGTTTCCCGAAGCGCTGATCACCACGCAAATCGATCTGCGGCCGATCAACGACCTGGCGCCCGGTGCGCAACTGGAGTTGCGCTTGCCGCTGACCGTCAACCTGCATGGCAAACAACACCAATACAACGCCGAACTGCTGGCGACCCGTCTCGACGACCGACGCTTTCAAGTGGTGACCCTCGAACCTTTGGTGATCAGCGCTGAAGATTTTGACCTGGCCCCAGGCCTGGAAAGCTTGCGCAAGGTTGCCGGTTTGTCGGCCATCAGTCTGTCGGTGCCGGTGGGTGCGGTGCTGATTTTCACGGCGCGCTGAGATGCGCGGCGCAATTTTCCCGTGGCGCGATGGCAATCGCTTTGAACTGCTGATCGACGGCCCGCAGTTTTTTCCGCGAATGCTGGTGGCGATTGCCCGCGCCGAAGAACAAGTCGAACTGGAGCTGTACCTGGTGGAGGCAGGAGCCTGCGCCGAGGCCATGGTTCAGGCGCTGGTCCAGGCTGCCGAGCGCGGCGTGCGGGTGCGCTGCCTGTTCGATGACTATGGCAGCCTGGCCTTTACCCCGACCTTGCGTCAGCGCCTGATCGCCGCCGGTGTCGAGTTGCGTTTCTACAATCGCCTGAGCTGGCGCCGCTGGGTGGGCAACTTTTATCGCGATCACCGCAAGCTGCTGCTGGTGGATCAATGCCTGGCAGTGGTCGGCGGCACCGGTGTTACCGATGAGTTCTGGACACCGGACGAAGACACCAGCGAATGGCATGAAGTGATGGTGGAAATCGGCGGCCCGTTGGTGCTCGACTGGCAGTTGCTGTTCGACCGCCAATGGATCGCCAACCGTCATCGGCGCGCCTGGAAACCCACTGCGCACTTCGGTTTGCCGCGCCTGCCGCGAGTGCCGGTCATGGGCGAGGGCATGGGCCGGGTTGCTTATGCCGACGCCCGCCAACACCGCGATATTCTGCAATCGCTGACTCGCGCACTGAACAGCGGCCAGCGCCGAATCTGGCTGGCCACGCCGTATTTCCTGCCGACCTGGAAAGTCCGCCGCTCACTGCGTCGGGCGGCCACTCGGGGTATCGATGTGCGTTTGCTGCTGACCGGGCCGCGCACCGATCACCCGTCGGTGCGCTACGCCGGGCATCGCTACTACCCGCGTCTGCTTAGGTCCGGGGTGAAGATCTTCGAATACCAGCCGTGTTTCCTGCACCTGAAGATGGTGTTGATCGATGACTGGGTGAGCATCGGCTCGTGCAACTTCGATCACTGGAATCTGCGCTTCAATCTGGAAGCCAACCTCGAAGCCCTGGACCCCGGGCTGACCCGGGCGGTGGCGGCGAGTTTCGAGAGTGACTTTGCCCTGAGCCAGGAAGTCAGCCTCGAAGCATGGAAGCGCCGACCGTTGTGGCGGCGGGTCAAGCAAAGGGTGTGGGGATGGGTGGATCGGCTGGTGGTGAATCTGCTGGATCGGCGGGGCTGAATACTCTTTCAGCAACACCCCAGAACCACTGTGGGAGCGAGCCTGCTCGCGATGGCGGCATAACATTCAATTGAGATGCTGAATGTTATGGCCTCATCGCGAGCAGGCTCGCTCCCACATTTGTTTTGCGGTGTGTCAGAAATTACAGCAACTCAAAGCTCTGCTGCGTCACGTCCTGGGAGTCCAGGCCGATCTGCACGTTGAACTTGCCCGGCTCCGCGGCGTACTTGAGCTGGGCGTTGTAGAACTTCAGGTCATCCTCGGTGATGGTGAAGTGCACGACTTTCTGTTCGCCGGCCTTGACCAGTACTTTCTGGAAGTTCTTCAGTTCCTTGACCGGGCGGATCATCGAACCGGTCACGTCCTGGATATACAGTTGCACAACGGTTTCGCCGTCACGCTTGCCGGTGTTCTTCACCACGACGCTGGCGTCGAGCTTGCCGGTCTTGTTCAGTGTGGTCGACGACAGGGCCATGTCTGTCAGGCTGAACTGGGTGTAGCTCAGGCCGAAGCCGAACGGGAACAGCGGCCCGGTGGTATCTTCGAAATACTGCGAGGTGTAGTTGCCCGGTTTGCCCGGGGTGAACGGCCGGCCAATGCTCAGGTGGTTGTAGTAGGTCGGAATCTGACCCACCGAGCGCGGGACGCTGATCGGCAGTTTGCCCGACGGGTTGTAGTCGCCGAACAGCACGTCAGCAATGGCGTTGCCGCCTTCGGTGCCGCTGAACCAGGTTTCCAGAATCGCGTCAGCCTGCTCGTTCTCTTCGAGAATCGACAGCGGACGGCCGTTCATCAACACCAGCACCAGTGGTTTGCCGGTGGCTTTCAACGCCCGGATCAGCTCGCGCTGGGCTGCCGGGATGTTCAGGTCGGTGCGGCTCGACGATTCGTGGGACATGCCACGGGATTCGCCCACCGCTGCCACCACCACATCCGCTTGCCTGGCTGCCTTGACCGCTTCATCGATCAACACATTGGCCGAACGCGGATCATCCACCACTTCCGGCGCGTCGAAGTTGAGGAAGTTCAGGTAATCGAGGATTTTCTTGTCGCTGGTGATGTTCGCGCCACGGGCGTAGATCAGCGTCGACTGCGCGCCAAGCGCATTGGTCATGCCGTCGAACAAAGTCACCGATTGCTCGGGACGGCCAGCAGCGGCCCAACTGCCCATCATGTCGATCGGCGCCTTGGCCAGTGGACCGACCAGCGCGATTTTCGCGGTTTTTTTCAACGGCAGGGTTTCACCCTGGTTCTTCAGCAACACCAGGCTGCGGCGCGCGACATCACGGGCCTCGGCGCGGTGCAGGCGGCTTTCGGCGTAGGTGTCGGCCGGGTCATCCTCGGCCTTGCCGATGCGCAGGTACGGGTCCTTGAACAGGCCCATGTCGTACTTGGCGGCGAGCACTTCACGCACGGCGTTGTCGATGTCTTTCTGTTCGATCTCACCGGCCTTCAACAGCCCTGGCAATTCCTTGCCGTAGAGGGTGTCGTTCATGCTCATGTCGATGCCGGCCTTGATCGCCAGCTTCGCGGCTTCGCGACCGTCAGCGGCAACGCCGTGCTTGATCAGCTCGAAAATTGCGCCGTGATCGCTGACCGCCAAGCCCTTGAAGCCCCATTCCTTGCGCAGCAGGTCGTTCATCAGCCAGGTGTTGGCGGTGGCCGGCACGCCGTTGATCGAGTTCAGCGCAACCATCACCCCGCCGGCACCGGCGTCAATCGCCGCGCGGTACGGTGGCAGGTAGTCCTGGTACATCTTGACCGGGCTCATGTCGACGACGTTGTAGTCGCGACCGCCCTCGACCGCGCCGTACAAGGCAAAGTGCTTGACGCTGGCCATGATGCTGTCGGCCGCGTTCGCGCCGGAGCCCTGGAAGGCCCTGACCATTACGCCGGCAATCCGCGAGACCAGGTAAGTGTCTTCGCCGAAGCCTTCGGACGTGCGGCCCCAGCGCGGGTCGCGGGAGATATCGACCATCGGCGCGAAGGTGATGTCGAGGCTGTCAGCCGCCGCTTCCTGGGCGGCGATGCGCCCGGAGCGGCCGATGGCGTCCATGTCCCAACTTGAGGCCAGGGCCAGCGGAATCGGGAAAATGGTGCGGTGGCCGTGGATCACGTCATAGGCGAAGAACATCGGGATCTTCAACCGGCTGCGCATGGCCGCGTCCTGCATCGGACGGTTTTCGGCGCGGGTGATCGAGTTGAAGGTGCCGCCGATATTGCCGGCGGCGATCTCCTTGCGGATCATCTCCCGCGGCATTTCCGGACCGATGCTGATCAGGCGCAACTGGCCGATCTTTTCATCGAGGGTCATTTGCTTCATCAGGTGGCTGATGAAGGCGTCCTTGTTCTCTATAGGTGCGGGCGTCGTGGCGGCCAATACGGTATGACTGGCCAGACTGACGAACAGGCCCAGCAAACACAGCTTCTTCATGAATTGTTTTCTCAAAAGCCTAAACGGCAGTGAATACACGCCGGTCAGCCAAAATTTTGGGAGCGACTATTGTTGTTCAGGTAAATGCAGACACACTTGCGCAGTGTGTCAGTGCTGGGCATCTTTTAGCCCATTGGCTCGATGCAATCCAGTAGCGGCGCAGATTATGCCCCAAGAGCCGGGTTCAGAGTTCGCAGGTTGTTTCATCAACGGAATGTGCAAGGGAGCATCAACCAGATGAATGTACGACACCATTATCGGTCGAGCCTGCAGGTTGCAGCCTTGATGTTGCTGACAACACTGCTGGCCGGCTGCGGCATCAACAATATCCCGACGCTGGACGAACAAGCCAAGGGCGCCTGGGGCCAGGTGCAGAACCAGTACCAGCGTCGCGCCGACCTGATTCCCAATCTTGTGGAAACCGTCAAGGGTTATGCCCGACATGAGCAAGAAACCCTGACCGCGGTGATTGAAGCCCGCGCCAAGGCCACCTCGATTCAGGTGGATGCCAGCACGCTGGACAATCCGGAAAAACTCAAACAGTACGAGCAGGCGCAGAACCAGCTGACCGGCGCGTTGAGTCGGTTGATGGTGGTGTCTGAGCGCTATCCGGACCTCAAGGCCAACCAGAACTTCCTGGCGCTGCAATCGCAACTTGAAGGCACCGAGAACCGCATCGCCGTGGCGCGCCGCGACTTCATCCTGGCGGTGCAGAAGTACAATACCGAGATCCGCACCTTTCCCGGTCGCCTGTGGCACACCGTGATGTATAGCGATCTGCCCATCCGCGAAACCTTCGAGGCCACCAGTCCCGGTGCCGAGAAAGCGCCTGAAGTGAAGTTCCAGTAAGCACCGGAACGGGCTAGAAGCGTCACCAAGGATGAGGTTGCCAATGCGCGTGTTGAAAGTGGGCCTGGTGCTGGTGTTCTGGGTGTTTGCCCTGACGGCCCAGGCCGAGTTGAAGTTCCCGGAATTGACCGGGCGGGTGGTGGACAACGCCCAGATGATCGAGCCTGCGGTGCGCGAGCAGCTGACGCAACAGCTCAATGCCCACGAAAAAACCACCGGCGAGCAATTGGTGGTGGTCACGTTGCTGGACTTGCAGGGCACCGACATCGCGGATTTCGGTTATCAGCTGGGGCGCTACTGGGGCATTGGCCAGAAGGACAAGAACAACGGCGCGTTGCTGATTGTCGCGCGTGACGAGCGCAAGCTGCGGATCGAAGTCGGTTATGGCCTGGAAGGTCGCCTGACCGATGCGCAGAGTTCGGTGATCATCCATCAGGTGATCACGCCCGCGTTCAAGGCCGGCAACTTCAGCAAAGGCATCAGCGATGGCGTCGCGGCGATGCTGGTGGTGCTGGGCGGCAATCCGCTGGACGAGCCGTCGACGGTGTATGAATCGGGCGGTGATCAGGAGAGTGATTTCGTTGGGCGGCATCCGGGGTTGTTCGTGCTGCTGCTGATGCTGTTCATCCTGACGATCTTCGTCGGGCAGATGTTCGGTATTCTGCCAAGCGGAGGCGGCCGTGGCGGCTCGGGAGGCGGTTTCGGCGGCGGAGGTTTTGGCGGCGGTGGCGGCGGGGGCTTCAGCGGCGGCGGGGGCAGTTTCGGGGGCGGCGGTTCGTCGGGCGGCTGGTGATAACACTGCAGGTAAAAACAACAATAGCGAGCAGGCATTCATAACCATGGCATTACTGACTGAACACGAACAACGCAAAGTCGCCGAGGCGATTGCCCGGGTCGAGCGCGATACCGACGCCGAACTGGTCACGGTGCTTGCGGCCCGCGCCGACGACTACGCGTATATCCCGCTGCTCTGGGCCAGTCTGCTGGCGCTGGTGGTGCCGGGTATCGTGCATTACCTGACGGGCTGGCTGACCATGCATAGCCTGTTACTGGTGCAATGGCTCAGCTTCATCGTGTTGTGCCTGGTGTTCCGTATTCCGAAAGTCACCACGCGCCTGATCCCGCGCTCGGTGCGTCACTGGCGGGCGTCGAACCTGGCGCGCCGGCAGTTCCTGGAGCAAAACCTGCACCACACCGTGGGCAGCACCGGCATGCTGATTTTCGTCTCCGAGGCCGAGCGCTATGTGGAGATTCTGGTGGATGAAGGCATTTCCAAACGGCTGGACAACAAGAACTGGGACGCGATTGTGGCGGCGTTTACGCAACAGGTGAAACAGGGGCAGACGTTGCAGGGCTTTGTGACGTGCATCGAGGCGTGCGGCGAGTTGCTCAAAGTGCATGTGCCGGTGACCCATGTGAGGAATGAATTGCCGAATCGGTTGGTGGTGTTGGGCTAAAAAGATCGCAGCCTTCGGCAGCTCCTACAGGGAACCGCGATCGGCGTAGGAGCTGCCGAAGGCTGCGATCTTTTGATTCTGCACCGTTCGGTAAATAACTGCGTGTCCCGAACGGCCATCCCCCCTAAAATACCCGTCATTCCCCGATTCGCACCGCCCGAGGCCGTTTTTCCCATGTCTGTCACCGCCACTCCCGCCAGCCTCGCGCCGGATCACCACACCCAGTTCATCGACCTGCTGCAAACCAGCCTCGACCAGAACGCCTTCATCAAACTGGTGTTGGCCAAGTACGTCGGTGGCGAAGCGGATTTGCAGCGGCTGATCATCAAGCAACTGACGGTCAAGGATCAGCCATGCCTGTCCTTCGTCTATCGCTATAAAACCCGCGACATCACCAAGAACCTGCCGATTACCGAAGGTGTGGCGACCATCGCCACACTGTTGCCGGCGTCGTTCAAAAATGCGCATTTACTGTCGTTGACCGACGAAGCCCAGCTCGAATACAGCAAAAAGGGCAAATCTTCACTGTTCAAGAGCAAACCTCAGCAATTGCGCGAAGTACCGTCCGCCGAGCACAACCGCGAGAAGAACCGTTTCCTCGATCTGAGCCGACCGTTTCTCAAAGACCTCGGCGTGACTAACACGCAGCATGAGCTGATCCCGGCGATGTCGCGCAAGTGGAAACAGATCAACAAGTTCATCGAGGTCTTCAGCCATGCGCTGACCTCGTCGCCGCTGGCGCTGGACAAACCTGTGCGGGTGGCGGATTTCGGCTCGGGCAAGGGCTATCTGACGTTCGCGATCCACGACTACCTGCGCAACACCCTGAAGGCCGAGGGCGAGGTGACCGGCGTCGAGCTGCGCGAAGACATGGTCAACCTGTGCAACAGCGCGGCTGCGAAGCTGGAGCATCCGGGGCTGGTGTTCAAATGCGGTGACGTGCGCAGCGTCGCGCCGAGCGAGCTGGACGTGATGATCGCGCTGCATGCCTGCGACATCGCCACCGACTATGCGATTCACACCGGCATTCGTTCCGGCGCTTCGATCATCATGTGCTCGCCGTGCTGCCACAAGCAGATCCGCCTGCAGATCCAGAGCCCGGCGCTGCTCAAGCCGATGTTGCAATACGGCCTGCACCTGGGCCAGCAGGCGGAAATGGTCACCGACAGTTTGCGTGCACTGTTCCTGGAAGCCTGCGGTTACGAGACCAAGGTCTTTGAGTTCATCTCACTGGACCACACCAACAAGAACAAGATGATCCTGGCGGTCAAACGCGCCGAACCGGTTGATCCGGCCCAGCTGTTAGTGAAGATTCAGGAGCTGAAGGATTTCTACCACATCAGCGAACATTGCCTGGAAACATTGCTGCGGGCTGACGGCTATCTAAGCTGATCACAGCCCCTGTAGGAGCTGCCGCAGGCTGCGATCTTTTGATCTTTTGCATTTCCAGAACCGCCAAAAGATCGCAGGCTTCGCCAGCTCCTACATCGGCCGTGCACACCCGCAAATCAAATGATCAACCCCAGGTGATCAGCGTAGTAATCGGGTATTACCCGCCACACAGATTAAGGACTACCTTGAATACTCCTGCATGCCCATGCATTTTCCAGAGGAGTCTTCCCCATGGCGGCTAAAAAAATTCTGATGCTGGTCGGCGATTACGTCGAAGACTACGAAGTGATGGTGCCCTTCCAGGCGCTGCTGATGGTCGGTCATACGGTACACGCCGTCTGCCCGGACAAAACCGCCGGCCAGACCGTGCGCACAGCGATCCATGACTTCGAAGGCGACCAGACCTACAGCGAAAAACCCGGCCACCTGTTTGCCCTGAACTTCGATTTCGCCAAGGTAGACGCGGCAGACTACGACGCGCTGCTGGTGCCGGGCGGTCGTGCGCCGGAGTACCTGCGCCTGAACGAAAAAGTCCTGGACCTGGTGCGAGCCTTCGACAAGGCCGGCAAACCGATCGCGGCCGTCTGTCACGGTGCGCAACTGTTGGCCGCGGCAGGCATTCTTGAGGGTCGCGAGTGCAGCGCCTACCCGGCATGTGCCCCGGAAGTGCGCTTGGCTGGCGGCACGTTCATCGATATCCCGGTGACGGAAGGTCACGTTCAAGGCAATCTGGCCACTGCACCGGCCTGGCCGGCGCATCCGAGCTGGCTGGCCGGTTTCCTCGGATTGCTGGGCACTAAAATCACGCTGTAACGAGGGACCTGTCCATGTGCGAGCTCTACGTCAAGGCCGATCCGATTCTCTATGAGTCGCGCTCCCGCTCGCTGCGCATCTGCGGGGTGGTGACCACCCTGCGGCTGGAGAATCAGTTCTGGGACATCCTCAGCGAAATCGCCGAGGTCGACGGCATGACCACCAATCAGTTGATCGCCAAGCTGTATGAAGAGGTGATGGACTACCGCGGCGAAGTGGTGAATTTTGCCTCGTTCCTGCGGGTAAGCTGCATGCGATACCTGAGCCAGCGACGGGTGCAGACACCTGAGTTGTCGGTGGTGCGGGCTGCGGTGAAATAGCGCGGTTTGTATCAATTTTGAGGACGCCTTCGCGGGCAAGCCTCGCTCCTACAGGTTTTGGGCCGATCGCGAATTCGCGGTCAACGGATTGGGCCGGACGCAAAAAAATCGCGGTCAACCGAAATCCTGTAGGAGCGAGGCTTGCCCGCGAAGGGGCCGGTACAGGCGACAGAAATCCTGACTTGGTCTTTACTCTGAAGCGCGAAACCTCTCAATCGCCAAGGAGTAAAAGCATGTCTGGATGGTACGAAGTGAGCAAAAACGTCAACGGTCAATTCAAGTTTGTATTGAAAGCGGCCAATGCCGAAACCATTCTGACCAGCGAGCTGTACACCACGCGCGGTGCGGCCGATGGCGGTATCGCCTCGGTTCAGGCCAACAGCCCGCTGGACGAACGCTACGAGAAAAAAACCACGAAGGACGGTCATCCTTACTTCAACCTGAAGGCCGGTAACCACGAGATCATCGGCAGCAGCGAATCCTACTCATCGGATGTCGCAAGGGATAAAGGCATCGCCAGCGTCAAGGCCAACGGCCTGACCACGGTGATCAAGGACAAGACCTTGCCGGTGTTCTAAACACACCGGAATACCTATGTGGGAGCGAGCCTGCTCGCGATGAGGCCATAACAGTCAACATAAATATTGAATGTCAGACCGTTATCGCGAGCAGGCTCGCTCCCACATTGGAATGCATTCCCCCTGTGGGAGCGAGCCTGCTCGCGATGGCATTAGGGCCTGTCGCCGCTAAACTTCGACCGGTACGGTCAGCTTGGGACTACCGAGCGCATGCGTCTTCGAATCAAAAAACCGCAGCTCCACTCCCGTCCCCTCGAACACCTTCGCGTAATGCCGCTTCTGATGCTGGATAAACGCCTTGCTGCGCGGGTAAATCGAGATCGCCACCATCTTCGGTTTCGCCTGGCGCAACGCGTGGATGATGTGGCTGTCCTGTTCACCCAGCGCATGACCAAACAGGCACAGTCCCTCGCCATGGCTCAGTAACTGGTCGTAGCAGAACGACAGGTAATCCGAGCTGCGAATGGTTTTGAGCTTGTCCTGGGTCGGGCCTTCGGTGACGAACAGTGGCACGTCGTCGAGGGTCTTGATCGTATTGTTGATGGCGAAACTGCCCAGCAACGTACCTTCAGTCGACATCAGTTTACGCGCCGTGCCGTCCTGATTACGCACCAGATGCAGGCCGCCGTGCAGGTACAGCAGCCGGGTTTTGTCTGTGGCGGTGATGCTCAGATCAAAACGCGGCTCGGTGCCCTGGAACAGATCGGTAATAGCGTCAGGCCGGTGCTGGACCGCCCAGTAGTTGAGCAAGTCGTAATTGGTGGTGAACACCGTTCGATAGCTGCCCAGTTCCTGATTGATCGTCGCCAGCGTCGAGGGCACCACCAACCGCCAAGGGATATGCACCGCATGCACGGTGTTGATCAGCGCTTCCTTGATCGCGTAATAGCGATTGCGCGGCGCCGCAGAACTGACAGCCAACGCCTTGTTGACCCGGCTGGTGGTTTTCAGCGCCCCAAGCACTTGTTCGAAACTGCGCGTCTGCATCGCGTCGAACACGCTCAGTTCGGATTGGCTCAGAGGCTTTTCTTCAACCGTGCGGGCGTTTTCGAACAGCGAGTCATAGCCGAAGTCGTCCCATACCGCACGACTGGCGCCGTTACCCACCAGCAGGCCGCCGAAAGAGGCGGTGGTGCGCAAGGCGTTCCAGTCTTCAAGTTGGGCATCAACATCCTGGAAATCGGTCATTGCGTTCGTTGTCTCAAAGCAAAAGGTCTGATGGACGGCGACTTTATCACGACCCGGCCTTGAGCCAGATCAAGTTACCGCACGACTAATGGGTCGATCCTGTGCGCACCCGCCGGATCGGTGCTGTTGATTCGGCTTCAGCCAGGAGACTCGCGCATGAGCAGTACGTTCTTCATCCCCGCTGTGAACATCATGGGTACCGGTTGCCTCGACGAAGCCATGGACGCCATTCGCAAGTATGGTTTTCGCAAGGCGCTGATCGTCACCGACACCGGGCTGGCCAAGGCTGGCGTGGCGACGATGATTGCCGAGAAACTGGCGTTGCAGGACATCGACTCGGTGATCTTCGACGGCGCCAAGCCGAATCCGAGCATTGCCAACGTCGAACTTGGCCTGGGTCTGCTCAAGGAAAGTCGCTGTGATTTCGTGGTGTCTCTGGGCGGTGGTTCGCCTCACGACTGCGCCAAGGGCATCGCCTTGTGCGCCACAAACGGTGGGACGATTCGTGACTACGAAGGTGTCGATCAATCAACCAAACCGCAATTGCCGCTGATCGCGATCAACACCACCGCCGGCACTGCCAGCGAGATGACCCGTTTTTGCATCATCACCGACGAATCCCGTCACGTGAAAATGGCCATCGTCGATCGCAACGTCACGCCGCTGCTGTCAGTCAACGATCCGGCGCTGATGGTCGCCATGCCCAGGGGCCTGACTGCCGCCACTGGCATGGACGCACTGACCCACGCCATCGAAGCCTACGTCTCCACCGCGGCCAACCCGATTACCGATGCCTGTGCGCTCAAAGCCATCACCTTGATCAGCAATAACCTGCGCCTGGCCGTACGCGACGGCAGTGACATGATTGCGCGGGAAAACATGGCTTACGCGCAGTTCCTCGCCGGTATGGCGTTCAACAATGCGTCCTTGGGTTATGTCCATGCCATGGCTCATCAATTGGGCGGGTTCTACGACTTGCCCCATGGCGTGTGCAACGCGGTGCTGCTGCCTCATGTGCAAAGTTTCAACGCGCTGGTCTGCGCCGACCGCCTGACCGATGTTGCCCGCGCAATGGGCGCCGACATTCACGGGTTCAGCTCCGAGGAGGGCGCTCAGGCAGCGATCGCGGCCATTCGCACCTTGGCCAAGGACGTGGAAATCCCGGCTGGTTTACGTGAGCTCGGTGCCAGGCTCAACGACATCCCGGTGCTTGCCAGCAATGCCATGAAAGACGCCTGTGGACTGACCAATCCACGGGCGGCGGATCAGCGGCAGATCGAGGAAATTTTCCGCAACGCGTTTTAACCAGGGGCATGGTTCGGGCGCAAGCGTTGTTGCTGTGGGGGTTGCCGCAGCAACTGCGTACGCTCGACAAGTTCTGAAATTAGCGGTGCTGGACCGGATGCCATCGCGAGCAGGCTCGCTCCCACAAGGGGTTGGCGTCGGACACAAATCCTGTGCCCGACGCATTCAATGTGGGAGCGAGCCTGCTCGCGATGACTGACTTACAGCCAACAAAAAACCTGCGGCTATACGCTCAAGGACGTTTAAGTTGTACGCTCCGCTCGGAACCAGCCTCAAGGTTACTAAACCCATGCTAACCGGCCTCAACCACCTGACCCTCACCGTCACCGACCTGAACCGCAGCGTGGCGTTCTATCGCGATCTGCTGCAACTCCAGCTAGAAGCCACGTGGGACACCGGCGCTTATCTCTCATTACCTGGTCTGTGGTTGTGCCTTTCTCTCGATCCGCTACGCGAATCCGCGCCCGCTGCTGACTACACTCATTACGCCTTCAGTATCGGCGCTACGGACTTCCCGTTGTTCGCCGAACGCCTGCGATCGGCCAATGTGCGGGAATGGCGGGACAACCGCAGCGAAGGCGCGTCGTTCTATTTTCTCGACCCGGACGGGCACAAGCTTGAGGCGCATGTCGGGGATCTGGCGTCGCGGCTGGCGGCGTGTCGGCAACGGCCGTATGCGGGGATGAAGTTCTTCGACGATCGTTAAGTCGATGCTTGGGGTCCTGAGATAGACTTGCGTCCATTCACCCGGCGTTTCAACAGGTATTCCCATGACTCCATCGCTGCTAATGGCCGTTCTCGCCTCGGGCTTCATTTATGGCATCACGCCGGGACCGGGCGTGCTAGCGGTGTTTGGCATCGGCGCGGCGCGCGGGCGGCGGGCCGGAGCGGGGTTTCTGTGCGGGCATTTGCTGGGCGACGTGGTCTGGTGCAGCACGGCGCTGATCGCGATTGTCGGTGCGCGGGAAATCGGCAGCACTGCGTTCGATGTGCTGGGCGTGTTCAGTGGGCTCTACCTGTTCTGGCTGGGGCTGCGCGCGGTCCGGGCTCGCCGCGGCACCGATGCACCTCAGGGGCCGGCGCGGCAGCCGTTCTGGCACGGCATCATGTTCGGTCTGACCAACCCCAAGGCTTATCCGGTGGCAGTGGCGACTTTCACTGCGCTGTTGTCCAGCCGTGCAGAATTGCTGCATTGGTCGATGCTGCCATGGTTGATCGTCCTGAGCTTCGTTGGTGGTCTTATGGCCTACGCTATTCTCATAGGCATCGTCGGTGCGCGTCAGGTGCGCACGCTGTATCAGCGACATGAACTGGCGATCACCCGGTTGTGCGGGGTAATGTTCATCGGTTTTGCCATCAATGCCCTGGTGCATGCGCTGCCGGGGCTGGTGACGAACAAGGCTTGAGGCTGATCGCAGGGAAGCATCAGCTGCACAGTCATCGCTCGGGCGTATGACCGGTCAAGGAGGGTTGTTCAATGTTGCATTGTCCGGACACGCTCTCGGCATCATGGAAAGCAGAAACTCCGAACCACTGGCGAGCTACATCGACCTCTTGCTGGACGCCGTCTGTGCGGTGGACAAACAAGGTCGCTTCGTATTTGTCAGCGCGGCCTGCGAGCGCATTTTCGGTTATACCCCCGACGAGTTGATCGGCCAGCCGATGATTGACCTGGTGCACCCCGCCGACCGACAGCGCACTCTCGACGCCGCGCGGGAGATCATGGGCGGCGAGCCCAAGCTGAATTTCGAAAATCGTTACCTGCGCAAGGACGGTCGGGTGGCGCACATTCTCTGGTCGGCGCGCTGGTCGGAGGTCGATCAGCTGCGCATTGCCGTGGCGCGCGACATCACCGAGCGCAAACAGGCCGAGTCTCGGCAAGCAGCGTTGTATGCCATCTCCGAAGCGGCCCACGCGGCGGAAGATCTGCTGGCGCTGTTCAAACGCATCCATTCGATTATCGGCGAATGGCTCCCGGCATTGAATTTCTCCGTGGCGCTGTATGACGAGCACTGCGCGAAGCTGAATTTTCCCTATCACGTCGACGACCGTGAACCGCAACCCGAGGAGCCCGGGACGGTGACCGGGCGTCTTTGCAGTGAAGTGATTCGCAGCGGCTTGCCGATCCTGCTGACCCCGGATCAGGACAATCCGCCGGCAGGGTTTGCGGCACTGGTCGCGGGACAGGATTCGCCCTGCTGGCTGGGCGTGCCATTGAGTTCGAAGAACGGCACCATTGGCGCGTTGATCGTTAAAAGCGTACCGGGTGGCGAGCGTTATACCGAGCAAGACAAGGAACTGCTGCAGTATGTTTGCGCTCAGGTCGCGACCGCTATCGAGCGCAAGCAATTGCATGCCCGGCTCCAGCGCATGGCTCAATACGATCAACTGACTCAGTTACCCAATCGCGAGTTGCTGCGCGAACGCCTCAAAGCCTCACTGGCGCTGGCCCGAGCAGACTCCGGTCGAATGGCATTGCTCTACGTCGACCTCGACCGCTTCAAGCATGTCAACGACACCCACGGTCATACGGTTGGCGACATGCTGCTGCAAGCGGTCGCCAATCGGCTCAAGGGCTGCGTGCGGGAAACCGACACCGTGGCGCGCATCGGCGGTGATGAATTTGTCGTGTTGTTGCACAGCATCCACGCCGCGGAGGATGCCGAGAGTGTGGCGGGAAAGATCCGCCAGGTGCTGATTCAACCTATGCGCCTGGACGGGCATAACCTGAACATCCATCCGAGCATTGGCGTTGCGCGCTACCCCGAACATGGGACTGAAGAAAATCAGTTGTTCAGGCATGCCGATGAGGCGATGTACAGCGCCAAGCGCCAGCAGCATCTGCGTCTCGGGGCCTGAAAACCCGCCACCGTTCGTCGCAGCGTTGCCAGTTTTTCTAAACCTTTTTGGCGATGGAAATTCTTATTCTATGCGGGCGGCTGCTCGCAGCGATCATCACCAAGAGGATGAGAACCATGCCTACTTCAAAAAATCCAAGTCCGGGTAGTTCCCACGATCGAACGAAGGCGTCTGAATCGGGTCGCAAAGGTGGGAAAACCACCACGACGACCGTTGATAAAGACTCCGCGAAAGGCGGCATGGGCCGCAAAGGTGGTCAGAAATCCCGGTAATAGTGAAAGTGGTTTTATTAAAAGACGGGGGCGAAAGCCCCCGTTGGAATTTTCAAAGAAGGAGGGCGCGACCATGAGCCGGATGGCCACCCGTTTACGCAATATCAGTTTTGTCACGTTACTGGGTCTGTTTGCCAGCAGTGCCTTTGCCCAGTCAGCTGCCGAATTCATCAACGAAGCGTCGGCCAAAGGCATGGCCGACATCGAAGCCAGTCGCCTGGCGCACCAGAAAACCGAGTCCAAACAGGTCAAGGATTACACCATCGTGGTGATCAACGACCTGACCACCGCCAACCAGCATCTGGCGAAAATTGCCAAGGAACTTGATTTACCGGTTGCGCCACGCGAAGAGGTGATGGACAAGGCCAAGGCGTTAATCCCGGAGGTAAAGGACGATGCGTCCTTCGATCAGGCATACGCCGCCAATCAGGTGAAGACCACGCAAGAATCCATCGAGCAGCTTCAACAACAAGCGCAGACCACGGACGTGCCGCAAATCAAAGCGTTCGCCGAAGAAACCTTGCCCAAACTGCAAAATCACCTGCAAATGGCCAGAGAGCTACAAGCCAGTCGTTAGCACCCCTCGTTAGCACCAATGGCGCGGGTGACGTCGCCGGTCACCCGCGGGGCAGGGATCAACATTCATTCAATCCTGTTTCTTTGTTTCCGGTACGACTGTGCCGTCCAGGGCAATCGTTTCGCCCTCACCGAGGTGGCGATATTTCTTTCTCAATTCTTCCAGCTGTTTGATGTGTCGCGGTTCTGGGTGTTCTGGATCAGGAACACCATCAGGAAGGTGATGATGGTGGTCGAGGTGTTGATGATCAGTTGCCAGGTATCGTTGAAATGAAAAATCGGCCCGCTCAAACCCCAAAGTGCAATCAGAATGATCGCCATCAGAAAAGTCCGAGGATAGCCGGCCCACAGGGAGAGTTTCTGTGCGATTTTCGCGAATTTCATTGCCGTATTCCTCATAAGGATGCGCCTGATTTTCAGACAGCACGGGCATAACGAAAATTCTGCTGAATATTGCCTGCTGGGAGCGGAAAACCAATGCGTTGAAACCTCTGTCAGTGCCGATCGTTCGGGGTCGAGAAAGTCGCAACCATTTCCACTGACATGGGTCACTACTTCAAGCCCATGAAACTGGAGAACAGCATGAACTTCCCTCGCACGTTTTACCTTTGCTGCTGCCTGCTTGCGCTACAGGGTTGCTTCGATAATTCCGATAACGAGACTAAAGACAATACTGACGGCACCAAGTCTTCGGTGCAGATGCAGGAGAAGGGGGCGGATGATAAATAGCGGTGAGTCGTTGCTATACCGCTGAGCTAATCGAGAAGCCGGCCCTTGAGGCCGGTTTTTTATGGATGTTTATTCACGCCGATAGCGTCATCTCAGTCTTCCAGCTGAAGTACCCCAACGCTTCACAGCGCTGGTTGATCAGCATGAAGCTCAGTTCGCAGGCGACCACGCCTGGGGTCAGTTGCGAGCATTCCCAGTAATGATCATCGGCCTTGTGGCTGCCCGGTTGGGTCGGGTTGACGGGGTCGGGCGCGGGGACTGTCTGCTCACCATGGACGAGCAGTTTGGGCGGCGAAAGCACCCCGCCATCGTCCACCGTCATGTTGTGAAATACCACGCTGTGTTCGGCCAGCAAGCTGACGGTTCTGCCGCGGATATGGAAGACTTTCCCGTTGTTGGCTGTCAGTGTTATTTTGCTGTCATTTTTAGTATTTTTCGTTATTTCTATACCGCTGATGGCAAAGATGAAACCGTCTTCAATCACCGTCGGTTTTTGCGGTTCAAGACTGGGTTGCGGATAACGGGAAAGCAGCGATTCGGCATCGACGATCAGCAGCACATTATTGGCTGTCACGACGCTCGCCGAAGGGGAGGTAATCGGTTCTGAAGTCATCATGGATTCCTTTCATGATGTTGACGCATATCGATAGCCGCTTCGGTCACGCAAGAAATCCATTCCAGCCGAGGCGGCAACGAGCCCGGTAGGCCCCTCGTTGCCAAGGGGCCCGGCCCATCATCAGTTACGGATGGTAATGAACGGATCCCACGAGCAGCAGCCAACGATTTTGCAGTCGCGATCCACGATCAGGAAGTGGAAGTGATAGGTCACGCTGCCGCACGAAAGTGTTTCCGAAGACCAGTAATGGTTATCGACTTTCTGGCAGCTGGGCACCGATGGGTTGCTGGTGTTAGGGACGGCGACGCAGGCAGTAGCCTTGCGTGGTGTGGGCGTGGAGATCAACTCGTTGCCTACGTTACCGATGAATTTGTAGAAAATAACAGCAGTCTCGAAGCTCTGCGACAGGCTGGTTTCACGCCAGCGAATCAGATCGCCTACCTGGGCTTTCAGGTTGAGTTCGCCACCGGCCTGGCCACTCACCACGTTGTTCTGATTGGTCACCATGTACACATGATTGACGTCGATCAGCGTTGGCGCAGCAGGGTTTTTGCTGATGTTCGGGTAGTTTTTCAGAATGGTTTCGGTGTCGATCGAAACAAGTACATCCGTGACTCGAGACATAGTAACGCTCCTTTGAACATAGTGATTACCTGGCTACCTACCAGGTACGACAACGCTTGTTTGCCTTGCGGCCGTTGCGAACACACTACTGGGGAACCCACTCGATCACGGGGTACGAGCTGGCCTTGCTCCTTGCCTTGAAATGACGGGTTGGGTTCCTTCCAACAGGCCGCGATAGGACTATAGATGCCATTTTTATACTGTCAAAATCGCTTTGCCTGTCGGTCGACGAACGGTCCTTTTGGTTATGATTTCCAATGAATCGGCGATAAGAAAAGGTCCCTACTCCAAAAGTCGGGATAGGGCGAAGCATACCGGTCGATGTATCGTAGCGAACCGGTTGTCAGCCTCTGGCTACAACTGCACCGACAGGAGAGCGATATGAGTTGGTCCGCCAAACAATACGTAGCTTTTGAAGATGAGCGCACGCGCCCGGCGCGTGATTTGCTGGCCGCCATCCCCGCAGTGGACGTCCAATCGGCAATCGACATCGGCTGCGGCCCCGGCAATTCGACCGAGTTGCTGGTGCAGCGTTTTCCCAATGCCACGGTGCGAGGGGTGGACAGTTCACCCGATATGATCGAGGCCGCTCGCAAGCGTTTGCCTCACTTGCGTTTCGACACTGCTGACATTGATACCTGGAATGAGACCGGCCCGTTCGATGTGATTTTTGCCAACGCTGTATTGCAGTGGCTACCCGATCACGCCCGGTTGCTGCCGTCATTGGTGACCAGGCTTGCGCCCGGCGGTAGCCTGGCGATTCAGATGCCCGACAACCTCAATGAGCCGTCGCACAGGTTGATGCGCGAGGTCGCAGCGAACGGCCCTTGGGCTGACAAACTGGCGGGTGTCGCTGGGCTGCGAACGGAAATGGAGGATGCGGGTGGTTACTACTCGATGCTGCGTGCCCACTGCACCCGGGTCGATGTATGGCGCACCACTTACTACCATCCACTCACGGACGGCGCATCGGGCGTGGTCGAGTGGTTCAAGGGCAGCGGTTTGGGACCTTTTCTTGAGCCGCTGAATGAAGCGGAGCGGGTTCAGTATCTCAAGCAGTATCAGGCGGCGATCGAGCAGGCCTATCCGGCGCTGAGCGATGGTTCGGTGTTGTTGCCGTTTCCGCGGTTGTTCATGGTGGCGACGCGCTGATGTAAAGAGGGACAGGGCTTGGTCGTTTGTCCCTTTGGTTTACCAGCCTTCGAACCATTAGCCCTGCTGCAAAACCTTGAGCGCCGCCGAGGCCAGAAATCCGGAGCGACTTTTTTCTTCTGGATGATGCAGTACGTATTCGTCGATGCGGTTGAGCAGGTAGCCGGGCAGGGTGATGTTGAGTTTCTGGGCCTTGCCCAGGTATTTGGTGACATCGATGTCCACCACGGCCCACGTACACCCTGCGTACTGCGGATTGGCCGCATGCAAGGTCACTTTGTTGGCGGGCGGAATCGGTGATCCGTCTTCGGCCAGTATTTCGAAATGGCCTTCGATCGCTTCGCGCGCCATGGCCATGGCGTCATCCAGATCCTCCCCGGCGGAGAAACAACCCGGAATATCCGGTACTTCCACACCCCAGGCGTGTTCGTCATCGCCCATGGAAATTGCAATTGGGTAAAGCATGTTCGTCATCCTCCGAAGGCGCTGTCCATCGGCTCGTCAGAGCAGCGCCTGTTGCAAAATACTAATGGCCGTTTTTTTGAGCAGATCTTTTTTCGGATGAGGAACCGTTACCAGTCCCGGCTTGGTCGGATGCTTGAAATGGTGATGGCTCCCCTTGATTCGCACCAGATACCAGCCGTCTGCGACGATTTGGCTTATCAAAAACCGGCTATTCACATCACCTCCTTGTGGTGTGCTTGTGGTTACTATACCTACTGAAATTCAGTAATCAACACTATAACCACCAATACATCCTGAGTAGGGATGGAAGAGCGGCATGAAACGAGTCTAGGAGGGCATGTCGCGATGGTTTGGGGAGATTCCGTTTTCTGTATTGCAGGGTTTTGCCACGGCGTTGAAGGGCGAGGGTCGCTCAAATTTCAGGCATAAAAAACCGGCCACTTCGGACCGGTTCTTGCGTTCCCCCGAGAATCACGTAGTAGCTTCTAAATCAGCTGATCAATCAAAACCGCGTTGGAATAGATCAAGCTTCCATCGCTCGCTCGATGCCCGACCAAATGGAACTGACCGCGCCCGTGCTGCAAGTAGACGCGCATTTGGCAGTCGGACAAGGGGCCGTATCCCTCTGGCAGGATCAACTCCATTGAGTTCATGTCGACATCGACCATGGCTTCACGCTCATGGGTTTTCTGTAGGCGTTCTTCAGCTTGCTCCAGACGCAGATGGAGGGGGCCATCGACATCAAAGCTGATCTCACCCACCGGGGTGGACTTTGGGGCGCCGCTGGGTTTGCACCAGCCTTCGATCGTCAGGTTACTCATGACGAAATCTCCGTCGTGGACTGCTGGACTCTGTAGCTCTTGTCTCTTCTCAAGCCATCCGCTTCTGGCCAGTTCTGCCATCCCGTCATCAGAATTGAGTATAGCTGGCAACCGGACCTCGCTTGCTTGTACCCGCATCAGTTCGCTACGCCATTTAGCACGTAATGCTGATATCCATAGGTGTATGTAGCGAATAGCTTTAAATGATTAACTTAATGTTCGAATTGGAATATCTGGCCAGCAGGTTTTTCAGAAAAAGCGCTTGTTCCGTCCATGCACTATACTTCTTGCGGACTTTGCCGTCGGAATGGATGGTACTTGTCTGCCCTGCTTGGACGTCAGTGGCGATGCGTTTGCATAACCAGTGAACAACAGGAATAGGATGAAGAGAAAATGGCAATAGCAATTATCTTGATACTAATCGTTATTGCATCAGTGTTGTTCCATATACTAGCGCCTTGGCATGCGACTCCGGCAGCTTCCAACTGGGGATCAATAGACACCACCCTGTTCATCACCCTGATCATTAGCGGAATATTTTTCATCGCCATCACCGTATTTATGGCTGTCGCCGTGATGCGTTATCGTCACAAGGAGGGCACCAGGGCGCACTACCAGCCAGAAAGTAAAAAGTTGGAAACATGGTTAATTATCGTGACCTCGGTAGGTATTGCCGCGATGTTGGCGCCAGGTCTGGTGGTTTACAATGATTTCATCCAAGTGCCGAAAAATGCTTATGAACTTGAAGTGGTCGCCCAGCAGTGGCAGTGGGCCTTTCGTTTTGCCGGCCAGGACGGGAAGTTGGGTAAATCGGATATCAAGTTTGTTGATTTCACCAATCCCCTCGGCCTTGATCCCAAAGATCCTGTTGGGCAGGATGATGTGCTTATAAAAAACAATGAAGTTCGCCTTCCGCTCGATCAGCCAGTGAAAGTTTTACTGCGTTCTAAAGATGTGCTGCACAATTTCTATATTCCGCAAATTCGCAGCAAGATGGACATGGTGCCGGGGATGGTGTCGTACTTTTGGTTTACGCCGACCAAAACCGGGAAATATGAAATCCTTTGCGCTGAATATTGTGGCGTAGGTCATTACAACATGCGCGGCCAGATGATTGTGGAAGAGCAGGGCGCCTTCGATCAATGGCTGAATAGCCAACCAACTTTTGCGCAGACATTAACGACAGCTGCCAAACCCAGTCAGGACAGCGTGCTGGAAAAAGGTCGCTTGCTGGTCGAACAATATGGCTGCGGTGCCTGCCATAGCCAGGATGGCAGTACCCGTCTCGGCCCGGGATGGAAGGGGCTGTACGGCCGCACTGAACAGCTTGCCGATGGCACCAGTGCGCTGGTCGATGAGGCCTACTTGAAAGAGTCGATCCTCGATCCGAAGGCCCGACTGGTACAGGGCTACCCGCCAGTCATGGTGGCCTATACTCTCACTGAAGATGAACTGGGTGCTGTCGTCGCCCTGATCAAATCACTGGGTGTCGCGCAGCAAGAATCTTCTGCCAGCGAAAAACTGGACAGAGGTGACGACTTGGCGACGCAGGGGCAGCGACTGGCCGAGTCGCTCGGCTGTCTGGCCTGTCACAGTGTCGATGGCAGCAAGGGTGTGGGCCCCACCTGGCAAGGCCTGTATGGCGAGACAGAACCCCTTTCCGACGGAACGAGTATCAAGGTCGATGATGGCTATATAGAGGATTCGATTCTTAATCCCAATGCCAAAATCGTCAAAGGCTATGCAGCCGTCATGCCGGCCTTTGCTCCGAGTGATCAGGAGTTGAACGCACTGATCGCTTTTATCAAATCCAAAGCGAATGCCGACGCTGATGCGAGCAAGGCGGAGCCAGGGAAGTAGCCGTAAAGCAGCCAGGAATGCACCGAAACTTCGACATGAGGATGACGTGATGGCCTATGCGGAGCAAGCCGAAACAGAAGCACTGCACGAACCTAAAAGCTTCCTGACCAAATATATCTGGAGTCAGGACCACAAGGTCATAGCCATTCAATATTCCTTGACGGCTCTATTCGTGGGCGTTATCGCCGTGGTGTTGTCCGGCTTGATGCGCATACAGCTTGGCTTCCCCGGCACTTTGGAGTTCATGGACGCCAGTGCTTACTATCAAGCGATGACCATGCACGGCATGATCATGGTCATTTACTTGCTGACGGCCTTGTTTCTGGGTGGCTTCGGTAACTATCTGATCCCGCTGATGGTGGGCGCCCGCGACATGGTCTTCCCCTATGTCAACATGCTGAGTTACTGGTTCTACCTGCTAGCAGTAGTGGTCTTGCTCTCCAGTTTCTTTGTCCCCGGCGGCCCCACCGGTTCGGGCTGGACGCTCTATCCACCACAGTCCATTTCTCAGGGAACACCGGGGGTCGAGTGGGGCATCGTCCTGATGCTTGTCTCACTGGCTATTTTTATTGTTGCAGCCACCATGGGCGGGTTGAACTATGTAACCACGGTGTTACAGGCGCGCACGCACGGCATGACATTGTTTCGCATGCCGCTCTCCGTATGGGGCATCTTCATGGCCTCGATCATGGCGTTGCTGGCCTTCCCGGCGTTGTTCGTCAGTGCGGTCATGATGTTGTTTGACAAGCTGTTGGGCACCAGCTTCTTTATGCCGGCGATGATCTCGCTGGGGCAGCAGATCGATCACCAGGGTGGCAGCCCCATATTATTCCAGCACCTGTTCTGGTTCTTCGGCCACCCGGAGGTCTACATCGTGGCTCTCCCTGCGTTTGGTCTGGTTTCCGACTTGATCAGCACGCATGCGCGTAAAAATATCTTCGGCTACCGAATGATGGTGTGGGCCATTATTGCGATTGGCGTACTCAGCTTTGTGGTCTGGGCGCACCATATGTATGTCAGCGGAATGAACCCGTACTTTGGCTTTTTCTTCGCCGTCACCACCTTGATCATCGCGGTGCCGACCGCACTGAAAGTCTACAACTGGGTGCTGACCCTGTGGCGGGGCGACATCCATCTGACCGTGCCAATGCTGTTTGCCCTGGCCTTTATCGTCACCTTCCTGGTCGGCGGTTTGACCGGGTTGTTTCTGGGCAATGTGATCGTGGATATTCCGCTCTCGGACACCTATTTCGTCGTAGCCCATTTTCATATGGTCATGGGGGTCGCACCGGTATTGGTGGTGTTCGGCGGCATTTATCATTGGTTCCCGAAAGTAACCGGGCGCATGTTGAACGACACCCTGGGCAAGCTGCATTTCTGGATTACCTTTCTGGGCACCTACGCCATCTTCTTCCCCATGCACTACCTGGGTTTTCAGGGCATGCCACGCCGTTACTACGCCTATGAAAATTACGCGTTCATCCCGCAGTCGGCGCAAGAGTTGAATGCCTTCATTACGGTGATCGCATTGATCGTTGGCGTTTCCCAACTGCTATTCCTGTTCAACCTGGCCTGGAGTGCATTCAAGGGCAAACCCGCAGGCAGTAATCCGTGGGGTGCGGCCAGTCTGGAATGGCAAACGCCGAACACCCCGCCGATACACGGTAACTGGGGAGCGAAGTTGCCGGTCGTGCATCGTTGGGCCTATGACTACAGTGTGCCGGGGATAGAACAGGATTTCGTTCCGCAAACGGTCTCCGCCGAGGAGCTGGAGCAGATGCGGCAACTGAGTGCCGGAACCAAGATAGCGGACGTTAAAACATGAAAAGGCTGCTATTGAGAAACGCCGACGGCGCTGACCCCGGCGGCAGTTGGAGTCGCGATTCTGGGGGTACCACCGAGGGTGCCGATAGAAGCCAGATCGCAAGAGTGGGCCTGCGCTTGTTTCTGGTGGTGGTGAGCTCGTTATTCTTTCTCTTCCTGTTCGCCTTTATTGCCCGTTCACAAATGGCCGACTGGCTCCCTCTGACAGACCCCTTGGCGCCGTTAGCCAATCTCTGGCAGCTATGGCTGAATTCGGCTTTTCTGGTATTGAGTTGCATTGCACTGCAGTGGTCGCGGATGGCCGCCCGGCAGGCTCGCCTGGACGCAACGGTCATTGGTTTTGCATTGGGGGGCGTATTTTCCATTGCCTTTCTGGTGGGGCAACTCTGGGTCTGGCAGCAGTTTGTCGCCTGGGGCTACTTTGTCGCCAGCAATCCGGCCAACAGTTTTTTCTACTTGTTGACCGGCCTGCATGGGCTCCACCTGCTGGGCGGGTTGATAGCCTGGAGCATAATCGTCGCTAAATTCCTGCATCGCGTGCCGTTGGCGCAACTTAGCGTCAGCGTAGAGCTCTGTACCATCTATTGGCATTACTTACTGGGTCTTTGGTTCGTGCTATTCGCTTTGCTGGCGAGCACGCCGGAAACCTATGAAGCCATCGCCAGATTCTGCGGCCTGAGGTGAAAAGCCATGGCATCGCACCCATTTGCCCCAGGCGAATCCAGTTCATCCAATCCAACAGACTCACCGCCTGCTTCGGGATGGCAGGGCATCGCCAGCGACTGGGCCTCGGATAGAGAGGTCTTCAAGCAGGTCCCTTGGGGCAAGGCGATGATGTGGATATTCCTGCTCAGCGATACTTTTATATTCACCTGTTTTTTAGTCGGCTACATGTCGGTACGCATGACCATCACCACTGCCTGGCCGAACCCCAGTGAAGTGTTCGCATTGACGATTGCCGGTAAGGAGATCCCCCTTATTCTGATCGCCATCATGACCTTTGTGCTGATCAGTAGCAGCGGCACCATGGCCATGGCCGTTAATTTCGCCTATCGCCGTGATCGCGCGAAAACCGCTGCCCTGATGCTGGCGACCGCGGCCTTGGGGGTGGCCTTCGTCGGCATGCAGGCATTTGAATGGACCAAGCTCATCGCAGAAGGGGTGCGTCCCTGGGGGAACCCCATGGGGGCGGCGCAATTTGGTGCCAGCTTTTTCATGATTACCGGTTTCCACGGACTGCATGTGTCAATCGGCGCCCTCTACCTCAGCATTGTGGCGCTGAAAGTAATGCGGGGAGATTATGAGCGCTCCGGAAACTATCAGAACGTCGAGATAGCCGGGCTCTACTGGCACTTCGTGGATTTGGTGTGGGTGTTTATTTTTGCTTTCTTCTATTTATGGTAGAGGAGCACGGTGATGACACATGCTCAGGGTCAGCAACATCCAATCAGTCTGTACCTTAAAATCTGGGGGCTGTTATTCGTCCTCAGCACGTTGTCGTATCTTGTCGACTATTTCCAATTCCATGGCTACCTTCGGTGGTCCCTGATTATCACTTTCATGTTGTTGAAGGCAGGTTTGATTGTCTCCATCTTCATGCACATGGCCTGGGAACGGTTGACCATGGTCTACGCCATATTGTTGCCACCTTTGTGTTTGCTGGTGCTCGTCGGACTGATGGCCACCGAGGCAGACTATGTGTTCCTCAGTCGGGTCATTTCCTTCGGCCAATAAGCAGTTTCCGGATGGCCTTGAGTCTTCAGGGCTAACCCGATATCACTCGCTTGAACTGATGCCATTTGTGCTGCCAGGCCACTGTCCAGTGGGGAGCAGCCGTTCCCGTGCCGGCGACCGTCAGCGTTGGATGATGTTCGATTACCCGGTCCAATACCGGTTCCTGATCCGGTTCAACATCCACGAAGAAGATATGTTTTCCCTCTTCTACCATCTGCTTAAAATTGCGGAAGTGAGCGTTCGGCACCTGGATACCAAAAAAGCCGCCTTCCCAGATGCAGAAGCCAAATATAACAATGGCCAGGAAGATAAAAGGCACCCAGCCTGCGGCGGATTCGGTCCAGCCCATCCAATAGGCGCCGGCAAGGACTAGCGCCGCGAGTGGCAGACCGACCACAGCACCAATCTCGCCAGAGTGAACAACATCCTGTTTCATTAACGAGTTAACCTCGTGGAGATGATGTTCTTCAACATCAGCAACTTGTTCACTGAGCACATGAATTTGTTCGGTATTGATGCCGTTGGCTTCCAGTTCATTTTCAACGGCTTCGAGATCGTCGAGATTGTCACTGATGTAATAGTGCCTATTCATGCCACACCTCCCATCTCGTGTTGGCTGTAGACCTCCTCTGTCCTGCAGCCGCTAACTGAGATTTGCAGTCGGTATCTGTGTCCATGGGGAACGTTGCACGCTTCATGCAATTCGTAGGAAGTATAGCATTCGCTAGTATGCGGGGCGGGCGGCGTCAAGGTCTGGGGGGGGCAGCATTGGTGCTTGGCGCGCGCCGACGAATTCTGCATTGCAGCGCCACATCCAGACGTTCCCCTGTCAGCCATTCGTAGAGGAACCCTGTGCGCCGGGCGTACTGGCCGAATGGCTCCCGTCGACACCAGTCTTCGACAGGCTGCGGACCTATGGCCGCAAACAGGCGGGCGAAGAACTCGAGATGGATCTCTTCGTACTTGAGGCCGAATTCGAAATGTCCGGCGAAATCGTCTGCGGGCCGATAGCTTGCCGGATACCGGTTCTCCACATTTCCGTCACTTTCGCGACTGACACGTACAGTGCCGATCATCGAGTCGACTCGTAGAGGTTGTGCCAGTGCGATGTCGTAACGGTTCGCGAGGGTCTTGAAACCGACTTGCATTGACGAAATCCTTTACTGGGGCAAGAAAAACGCTAACAGAAGATCGATCATATGCGAAAACGTTAATTTCCACAGAGGTGAAAACATTAACGCTTGATGAAATTTGATAACAAATCCGGGGTTTTCGAAAAAAAAGCGCTAACAGACTTCAGGGTAGTCGCTAACGCCCCGAGAGCACTTACTCATCGATCAGCGGATAAATGGACGAAAATTGGGGATGTCTCAGAGCCGATTCCACCAAATCCCAGACACAAAAAACCGGCCATCAAGGCCGGTTTTTTCTGTTCTTGCATCCCCGTCAAAAACTGACGTGAGACAAAAATTCGATTGGAGCGGGTGAAGGGAATCGAACCCTCGTTATCAGCTTGGGAAGCTGGAGTAATGCCATTATACGACACCCGCTCAGAGCGGCTGACTTTGTACCAGATGTGGGCGCGAATTTGAAGTTTTTCTTTATGCGCGATGGCTTTAGCACGGGTAAAACGAAAGCATCGACCGCGTAGCGGTCTTTCGCGGGCAAGCCTCGCTCCTACAGGGCTGAGCTTGCTCGCGATGACTCTGTTTCAAATTGCCAATGCATGGTGGTCCTGGACGTAGTGGTAACGCGGTCGGCTTTCGTGTTGCGCCGGTTTCAGGAAGCCCAGCAGTGCGTTGCGGCTGTCTCGGCAGGCAGCTTTGTGCTCCATGTCGAGAAAGTGGCCGGTGGCCTGCAGGGTACTGAAGGTGCTGTGCTGCACGTGGCCGGCGAACAGCTTGGCATCGTCGGCGGCGGTGTACTCGTCCCATTCGCCGTTCATGAACAGCACCGGCACGTTGATTTTCTTCGCCGCGTTCAGGTAGCACTGGCGGTCGCTGTGGAGTACGTCGCTGATGTGAAAATGCATCTGCCCGTATTCATGTTCGGCCAACGAACTGACGTGACGGTAGTTGAAGCGCTTGAACAGCGAGGGCAGGTGTTTGCCGATGGTGCTGTTCACCAAGTCACCGACCCGGTTACCGTCCCGGCTGCCGAGATAATCGACACCACGCTCAAGGTAGTCGAGCATGTGCTCGTTGACCACCGGCGAGAACGAGCTGATCACAGCCTTTTCGATGCGCCGTGGCTGTTGGGCGAGGGCGACGAGCGTGGCGGCGCCACCAAAGGAAAACGACAGCACGTGCTCGGCGGCGAAGTGGTCGATCAGCTCAAGGAGGATCTGCCCTTCGATTTCCTTGGTGAGCATCTTCTCATGCAGGTTGTGGGCCTTGGACTTGCCCGCGTAGGGCTGGTCGTAGCACACCACATTGAACTCTGGGTAAAGGTTTTTCACGGTCTGTGCAAACGACGCAGTCGTGGACATCGAGCCGTTGACCAGAATAATGGTCTTCTCTGCGGCGTCTGCGCGATAAAACTCCGTGTAAACCCGATACTGACCCTGTATATCCAGCACAGCGATTTCTGGCCTCATGTCATAAGACTCCTGGCAAGCGGGTATGCGCGCAAATCAGATTGCACGAGCTTTGTGACAGGTAGGCATACGCCTGGAATTTTTGAAGGCCCATGTCGATCCATTGAAAGCCGGTCGACGGGTATTGTTATAAACGGGCAGTTTGCCGGGGGAAGGCGGAACCTGAGGGTTCTCTGCCGGCAAAAAGTTTCTTAGAGTAGTTTTGTGACTCGTCGGTCACGTTTGGCGCCGACGTCCTGATTCAAGCAGGGGTCACGTCATCGCGCAAGTATCTTTCGTAAATTCTTCGACGACTTCTGCTGAGTGGTCGCCTACTTAGATCAATCGGATCTCTTCGTTGCTCAACGACCGGTACTCGCCGGGCTTCAACCCATCGTCGAGCACCAGCGGCCCCATGCGTTCGCGGTGCAGCCGCAACACCTTGTTGTCGAAGTGGCCGAACATCCGTTTTACCTGATGATAGCGGCCCTCAATGATGCTCAGGCGCGCAGATTTTGGCCCGAGCACGACCAGTTCGGCCGGTTGCGTGGTGAGGTCTTCGAAGGCGAAATACAGCCCTTTGGCGAAGGTGATCGCGTATTCGGCAGTGATGTCCTGCTCCGTCTCGACGTAGTAGACCTTGGGCAGTTTGGTCTGCGGTTGGGTCAGGCGTCGCGACCAACTGCCATCGTTGGTGATCAGCATCAGGCCGGTGGTGTTGAAGTCCAGGCGACCGGCGATGTGCAGGTCATCCTTGTCCGGTTCATCGATCAGGTCGAGCACCGTCGGGTGTTGCGGGTCGCGGGTGGCACTGACGCAGCCGGGCGGTTTGTGCAGCATGAAGTAATGGGCCGGCTTGCCAATTTGCAGCACCTCGTCGTCGACTTCCACGCGGCTGAATTCAAGCACCTCGGCGTGAGGGTCGCTGACGACTTCTGCGTCGACCCTGACGCGTTTTTCCACCAGCAACAGGCGTACCTGCTTACGGTTGAAGCGGGGCAGGTTGCTGAGGAAGCGGTCAACGCGCATGGCTAGGGTTCGGTGGGAGGATTCGGTGGGAGAGCACCGCGCATCTTACGTGATCGGCTCAGCGGCTGCTTGCAACTGCACCTCGACCTGGGCGCAGGCCGGGCACAGGCAGGACTTGTCGCGCAGATCGGCGGGCAATGCCTGGAGCACCGCCGGATCGATGCTGACGCCGTAGCACCAGCAGGCACGATCGACGGTTCGCGGGTCAGCCAGGCTGCAGTCGTTGGAGGCGCCGCAGGCTGGGCAGAGGTCAGGTTTATTCATGAAGGGGCATTTCGGTTACGGCCGGTTTGTTTGGCCCGAGACCGCGCATGATCGGCCGGTAAACAGCCATGCGCAAGCCAGCTTGAGTGGGCCGCTGATCTGAAGGCCAGACGCTGTCTGGCACTCGGTGCCGGTTTGAAAGTCAAAACAGATGTCAGTCGACTGCTGTTGCAGGTCTTCCAGGAGGCCTCCATGTTCTGTCAAACAAAGCTGCGTCGAATACTGCTCAGTGTGTTTTTTGGTTTGGGCCTGTCCGGCTGTTACTACTACGCAGGCTCGGGCGATTTTTATCCGACACCTTATTACTACCCTGGTTATTACTACTCACCTTACTACTATGGCGGGCCGCGGTTTTACGGGGGTTATCGTTACTATTATTTCAGTGGTCCCCGTCATCACCATCGCGGCGGACACCATCGCGGGCACCGTTAACCGGCTCATGAATACAACGGCGCGTCTGGCTTATGGACGCGCTGTTTTCTTATGGGCTGGATGAAAAACCTTTCATCGGCTACTTGTTTCAACGTGTTGCGAGAGCGCACCAGATTCCGATTTCACTGTCTGATATTTCGACAGTCGCAGAACCATTGACTGTCGCCTGCCAGCGTCGCTGGTGTGGTTCACTCGCGGTCCAGGAGGCCGCCATGCTCTGTCGAAAACAGATCCGAATTCTGCTGATTGGTCTATTGGGATTGTCTCTTGGTGCGTGCGTGCCCTATTCCGATGGAGGAGCCAGCTACTACCGTTCCGAGGTCTACACGTCCCCTGCGCCGTATTACTCCGGTGGCGGAGCTTACTACTCCGATGGTCATTACTACTCGGCCCCGCGCAGGTATTACTCGCCACCTGCACGGTATTACCAACCAACGCCGCGTTATTACCACCAGCCGCGGCTTTATCAACCGGCACCGCGCTATTACCAGCCAGCGCCACGAGCTGACTACCGCGTCTATCAGAATCGCGGATGGGACCGTCATGACCGCAGAGGTTGGGACGGTCATAACCGTAGAGGTTGGGACGGTCATAACCGGGGCGGTTGGGACGGCCGGAATCGAGGCGACCGGGGCGATGACTATCGAGGCCACAGGGATCGCCGTGACGGAAGAGGCGATCACCGCGGTCGCGGCGATCACGATGGCCGAGACGGCCACCGTTAACCACTCAATAAAAAGCGGCGCATGAAGCGCCGCTTTTTTTTGGTGCGCCAGGCATGGCGCGTTGCGCGCAAGCGCAACCAGCTGGGCTGTGGTGGCCACGCTGGTGACTTGGAGGTGAAAGTCCTCTACACACCCGGCAAGGGGAAGTGTTAGCCAGAGGCAAGGGTGTCGCGGGTGACTGCGAATCTGAAGGAAGCCCGAGGCAAAATGCTGGCCTGACGAACAGGAAGCGGATAGAGGCGGCGCAGCGGGGTAAGAAGGCCAAAATCTTCAAAGCCCAGTACTTGCACGGAACGCTGTGACGTAGATCCGACAGGCATAAGCAGGAAGGTCGCGCGAATTACCCTGGGAGATCTGCACGTTTGCCACTGTGCTACCGCGCGTCGAGAGGCGACGGGATGAGCGTGCAGAAGTCAGCCGAGGCCGTAGTAAGTGGCAAATAACCCTGCCACCAAGGGCCGAACAGGTTATGCCGCCAGTAGGCGTCAGAGTCTCGTTGAATACCGAAATGCAGAAATTTCTCCCAGAGAAGACTGTTACTCCGAGTCCCGGACAGAATCCGAGGATGACGGCTGATAGCGCAAAGGTATCGACGGCGTCTGTGACGTGGACGAACGCGGAGCCGGACACGCTGATGGCGCGGGTGCTTGCACCCGCCAACCTCAGACGTGCGTATCATCGCGTAGTCAGCAACAAGGGCGCGCCGGGTGCCGATGGCATGACGGTCGACCAGTTGGCGGACTATGTGAAACAGTATTGGCCGACCCTCCAGAAGAGGTTGCTGGCCGGCGAGTACCACCCGCAAGGTGTACGCGCCGTCGACATCCCCAAACCCAAAGGCGGCACCCGGCAGCTGGGTATTCCCAGCGTTGTGGATCGCCTGATCCAACAGGCATTGCTGCAACAGCTCACGCCGATCTTCGACCCGCTATTCTCGGACTATAGCTACGGCTTCCGACCGGGCAGAAGCGCCCACCAAGCCATCGAGAAAGCCCGCGCCCATGTGGCGGCAGGGCATCGCTGGTGCGTGGAACTCGATCTTGAGAAGTTCTTTGATCGGGTTAATCACGACATCCTGATGGCTTATCTGGCGCGCCAAATCGAAGACAAGCGGGTGCTCAAGCTGATCCATCGTTACCTCGAAGCGGGAACGATGTCAGGCGGTATCGCCAGCCGACGGCAGGAAGGGACGCCGCAAGGCGGCCCGCTCTCGCCGTTGCTGTCGAACATCCTGCTCAACGAACTCGACCGCGAGCTGGAACGACGGGGGCATCGTTTTGTGCGTTATGCCGACGATGCGAACATCTATGTGCGCAGCCCTCGTGCTGGCGAACGAGTGATGAGGAGTGTTGAGCGCTTCCTGAATCAGCGCCTGAAACTGACGCTGAGCCGGGACAAGAGCCGAGTTGCGAGGTCTTGGAAGTGTGATTACTTGGGTTACGGGATGAGCTGGCATCAGCAACCGAAGCTGAGAGTGGCGACGATGAGTCTAGGTCGCTTGCGCGACCGACTCAGAGAGCTGCTACGTAAAGCGCGGGGCCACAAGATGGCGAATATCATCGAGCGGATAAACCCCGTGCTGCGTGGTTGGGCGGGCTACTTCAAACTGAGCCAAAGCAAACGGCCACTTGAGGAACTGGACGGCTGGGTGCGTCGCAAGCTTCGCTGTGTCGTCTGGCGTCAATGGAAGCGGCCCTCTACGAGGGCGCGCAACTTGATACGCTTGGGACTTAATGAGGCGCGGGCGTGTAAATCGGCAGTCAATGGCCGAGGCCCATGGTGGAACTCGGGAGCGCCTCATATGAATCAGGCGCTGCCGAAGAAGCTGTGGGACCGACTCGGGCTGATCTCGATACTGGATACGATAGATCGGCTTAGCCGTGTAACCTGAACCGCCGTATACGGAACCGTATGTACGGTGGTGTGAGAGGACGGCGGATGTAAATCCGCCTCCTACTCGATCCTGAATTTCAGTACTCCGACAGGTCAGCCAGAGGGTGCCGGCCTTCCCAGACCTTATGGAAATGCGCCTCCACCGTCGCTTCCGGCACAGTGTTAATGTCTGACCAGTGCCAACGAGGTTTCTGGTCCTTGTCGATCAATCGCGCTCGCACACCTTCGCTGAACTCCGGATGACGGCAGCAGTTGAGGCTCATGGTGTATTCCATCTGAAAGACTTGAGCCAACGATAGATGCCGGGCGCGAACGATCTGTTCCCACACCAGATGAGCGGTCAGGGGCGAGCCTTCAGTCATGGTTCTGGCGGCACGACCGAGCAGCGGGTCGCAATGATCGCGCAGAGTACTGATGGCCTTCCAGGCGCATTGAACGTCGCTGACATCCAACAGTTCGTCGATCTGCCCGCGTCGAGGCAGCCACTGCGCTTCGGGCATCTGCGCGATCGCTTCCTGCTGCAAGGCCTTGAGCAGGCTGTTGAGCTGCATGGCTGTCTGTTCCTGCCAGTTCAATTGCAGCAAACCTTCGAGCAGATCATGCTGTTGATCATCGCGCAGGAAGCGGTCGGCGAGGTCCAGATCGATCGCGTCACGACCGTTCATCTGGGCGCCCGTCAGGCCCAGAAACAATCCGAGCTTGCCGGGCAACCGCGACAGAAACCAACTGGCGCCGACATCCGGGTACAAGCCGATGCCTATCTCCGGCATCGCCAACCGGCTGCTCGGCGTGACAATCCGAATGCTCGCCCCTTGCAGCAGCCCCAGGCCGCCGCCCAGCACGTAACCATGCCCCCAGCAAATCAGCGGTTTCGGGTAGGTGCGCAGGTTGAAGTCCAGGCGATATTCTGCCGCAAAGAAGTGCGCAGCCAAGGGCGGCACTTCGCCGGGATGGGCGCGACAGGCCTCCACCAGGCTGCGTACTTCGCCGCCGGCGCAAAAAGCCTTGGCGCCATTGCCGCGCAGCAGCACGCAAACGATCTGTGGCTCCTTGGCCCAAGCGTCCAGTTGATCGCGCAGGGCGTTGATCATCGGCAAGGAGAGGGCATTGAGGGATTTTTCGGCATCCAGGCTGGCGATGCCGATGCGTGCGCCGTCGGTGCCGGTCAGTTCTTCGAAGTGCAGATTCATCGTGACCTCGATCGGGAAATTGAGCGTTCAGTATGATCGCTCTATAGGAAAGTGCCGGATCTGCGTCAGATCATTTGACAAGGGGGATAGGGTTTCCTAGGGTTCGCCCCATTGTTTTTGCCGGATGTAACCATGACTGCTGACGACCGTATCAAACTCGAACCGAGCTGGAAGGAGGCACTGCGTGCCGAATTCGACCAGCCCTACATGGCAGAGTTGCGCACATTCCTGCAACAGGAACGCGCGGCGGGCAAAGAGATCTATCCACCCGGACCGATGATTTTCAACGCGCTCAATTCCACGCCGCTGGACAAGGTCAAAGTGGTCATTCTCGGTCAAGACCCTTACCACGGCCCGGGCCAGGCCCATGGATTGTGCTTCTCGGTGCAACCGGGCGTGCCGGCACCGCCGTCGCTGGTGAACATCTATAAAGAGTTGAAACGCGACCTGAACATCGACATTCCCAACCATGGCTACCTGCAGAGTTGGGCAGAGCAGGGCGTGTTGATGCTCAATACCACCATGACCGTGGAGCGCGCGAATGCCAACGCCCATGCGGGTAAGGGCTGGCAATATTTTACCGATCGGATTATCGAAGTGGTCAGCGAACACCAGCCACATCTCGTGTTCCTGCTATGGGGCGCGCATGCCCAGAGCAAGCAGAAACTCATCGACGCCACCAAACACCTGGTGCTGACCTCGGTCCACCCGTCGCCGCTGTCCGCCTATCGCGGCTTCCTCGGATGCGGGCACTTCGGCCGGGCGAACAAGTTTCTGGAGCAGAATGGCGAGACGCCGATCGAGTGGCGATTGCCGTCGGTCTGAAGATTGCTTTCGCGGGCAAGCCTCGCTCCTACAGAATTTTGGTTGGTCGCGGGTTTGCGTCCGGCACAAATCCTGTAGGAGCGAGGCTTGCCCGCGAAGCAGGCGACTCGGTCTATCAGGGCGAATCCGGCTTCTGGTTCCAATACCGAAACAACGGCTCCGCCAGAAACAACACAAACAACAATCGCATCACCTGCATCGCCGTCACTAACGGCACCGACAATTGCAGGGTCTCTGCCGTCAAACTCATCTCGGCGATCCCGCCGGGCATCATGCCCAGTGTCAGCGAGCGCAGATCCAGATGGGTCATCGCACTCAAACCCAACGCCGCCAAAGTGGCGATCAACATGGTCAACACCGTGCCAAGCAGGGTTCGGCCCATGAACGACGGTGCCCGCCGGAAGAACTGCCGATTGAAGTGACACCCCAACCCGCTGCCAATCAGCCACTGGCCAATCTGGCTGCCGCCGTTGGGCAGACCGATGTGCAGGTCCCAAGCAATGCTCACTGTCGCAGTCACCAGCAACGGTCCGAACAGCCAGGGATTGGGTTGTCGCAGCCGCTCCCAGATCCAGGCGGCAAGGGCGCCCGCCGGGAACAGAAAGGCTAGCCACCACCAGTCGACGGTCGTTGGATGCAGGGCCGGCGCACCGTCACCCAATAGATACTTGAACGCCGCCGGCACACACAACACCACCACCAGCACTCGCAAACTCTGCCCCGCCGCGACACGGCTGAGCACCGCGCCGTTGCGGGCGCCGAGGTTGACCATCTCCCCGGAGCCGCCGGGCATGCTGGAAAAGAATGCGGTGGCGCGATCTTCCCCGGTGCGCCGCATCAACCAGACCCCGACCACCGCGGACAGACTGGTGACCAACGCACCGAAGAAGATCAGGCCGAAGTGGCTCAACACCTGCGCCATCACCACCGGAGTGAAGTGCAGGCCGATGCCGATGCCGACGATCCACTGGCCGCACTTGCGCCCGCCAGGGATTTCCGCCAATTGCCAGGGAGTCAGGCAGCGCACCAGGATGATCGCCAGCAACGAGCCAACCATCCACGGTAGCGGCCAGCCGATCTGGCTGGCGAGGTAACCGCCTAGCAGACCGACCAGCGGTGTTCCCCACCAGCTTTTGAAGGGGGTCCTATCAGACATCGGCAATAACGCGCCGGGCGACCGAACGTTTGCGCCAGATCCGCAGAATCGGCACCAACAGCATGATCACAATCAACCCCCAGACGGCGAGGGTGATTCCGCTCGACCAGAGGATTTCCAGCGCGCCGTTAGAGATCGATAAGGCACGACGCAGATTCTGTTCCATCAACCCACCGAGAATGAAGCCCAGCAGCACTGGCGACAACGGGAAGTCTAGCTTGCGCAGGATGTAGCCGAAGATACCGATACCGATCATCAGGAACAGGTCGAAGGTGGTCGCATGTACCGCGAAGACGCCGATGGCCGTGATGATCGCGATCATCGGCACCAGCGCCCAGTTCGGCACGGCGAGGATGCGGGTGAAGATACGGATCATCGGAATGTTCAGGATCACCAGCATGATGTTGGCGACAAACAACGACGCGATCAGGCCCCAGACGATGTCCGGTTGCTGTTGGAACAGCAGCGGGCCCGGCGTGATGTTGTACAGCGACAACGCTCCGATCATCACCGCTGTCGTGCCCGAACCTGGCACGCCGAGTGTCAGCATCGGCACTAACGCGCCGCAAGCCTCGGCACCGATGGCGGTTTCTGGCGCGGCCAGACCACGTTTGTCACCCTGACCGAATTTACCGCTGGGGCCGGCGATGCGTTTTTCGGTCATGTAGGCCACGGCGCTGGCCAGTGTCGCACCGGCACCCGGCAACACGCCCATGATGAAGCCGAGTACACCGCAACGCATGTTCACCCAGAACACCGACGCGGCTTCCCTGAAGTTGAACATCATGCGACCGGTGGCTTTGAACGCTTCCTGACCGCGGTGGGTTTTTTCCAGCAGCAGAAGGATTTCACTGATGGAGAACAGGCCCAGTACCAGCACCACGAATTGAATGCCGTCGGTGAGGTGAATGTTGTCCCCGGTGAATCGGTACACACCGCTGTTGGCATCAATGCCGACGGTCGACAGGAACAGGCCGATCAGCGCAGCAATAAAGGTCTTCAGCGGTCGATCGCCGGCCATGCCGCCGAGGCAGACAATCGCAAATACCATCAGAACGAAGTATTCCGCCGGGCCGAAGGCAATCGCCCATTTCGCCAGAATCGGTGCAAACACCACCATCCCGCAGGTCGCGATGAAGGCACCGATAAACGAACTCCAGGCCGACAGCGAAAGTGCAACCCCGGCCATGCCTTGACGTGCCATCGGGTAGCCGTCGAGGGTGGTCATCACCGTGGACGCTTCGCCCGGAATGTTCAGCAGAATCGAACTGATCCGGCCGCCGTACTCGCAACCCAGATAGACCGCCGCCAGCAGGATCAATGCCGATTCCGGTGGCAGGCCCAGGGCGAACGCGATGGGGATCAGCAGCGCTACGCCGTTGATCGGGCCCAGGCCCGGCAGCAGCCCGACGACGGTGCCGATCAGCGTGCCGCTGAGTGCGGTCACCAGGTTGTAAGGGGTTAATGCGACGCCGAAGCCGTGACTCAAATAACCAAGCGTATCCATATCAGTTCTCCAGAACGTCGAGCAGGCCCAGAGGCAGCGGGACGTCCATGACTTTGTCGAACAGCAGGTACAGACCGATACTCATCAGGCTGATGATCAACACGCTCGGCAACCAGCGTCCGCCGTACAGGCGTGCCATTGGAATGCCGATCAAGAGGCTGCTGAGAATGAAGCCCAAGGGTTCGAACAGGCCGGCGAAGATCAGCAGCAGCAGCACGCAAAGGCCAATCTTGTGCAGGGTTTCGCGATCCATCGGTGGATCGTCACTCGTGTGGATGATCGGCGACGGGCGAAACACCATGTAAACCAGCCCCAGCCCCATCAGGCCCAACATCAACAACGGGAAGGCGCGGGGGCCGATGGGTTCATAGGAAAACGGAGCCTGATACGGCCAGGCCATCAGGATCAGGCTGAGACAAGCCAGCAACAGCACCGAAGCGAAAATGCGTTGTATGAGCATGAGGAACTCCTGGGCCACGACCCCGAGAACCGGGGTCGTGGCCGCTAGACAGAGGCGATCACTGGATCAGGCCGAACTCTTTGGCCAGCACTTTGTAGTCCGCGACCTGCTTCTTCACGTAGGTGTCCAGCTCCGGACCGGTCATGGCGAACGGGAACAGTTCACGTTGATCGCGCAACTTGGCGAAGTCCTCGGAGGCCAGCAGTTTGTCGAAGGCGTTCTTCCACCAGGCGTAGTCTTCGTCGCTGACTTTTGGCCCGAGATAGAAGCCACGAACCACTGGCCAGACGATGTCGTAGCCTTGCTCTTTAGCGGTCGGAATCTCTTTCATTTCCGGCTCGTCCAGACGCTTCTCGGAGAACACCGCGAGCAGGCGCATGTCGCCACTCTGAATGTGTGGCATGGAGTCGGAGATGTCGGTGCTGCCGACCTGGATGTGGCCACCGAGCAGGGCAGTGGCGATTTCACCACCGCCTTCGAGGGCGACATAACGCAGGTCGCGCGGATTGATCCCGGCCGCCTTGGCGATCAGTGCGGTCTGCATCCAGTCCTGGCTGCCGACGGTGCCGCCGGAACCGATCACCACTTTGCTCGGATCTTTCTTCAGCGCCTGAACCAGATCGTCCAGGGTCTTGTAAGGCGAATCGCTTTTCACCGCGATGGCGCCATAACTGGTGCCGACGGCAGCGAGCCAACGAACATTGGTTTCATCGAAACGACCGAATTTACCTTGCGCCAGGTTCAGCAGCGAACCGCTGGACCACGCCACCAGCGTGCCGGCATCGGCCGGGCGCTGAGCAACCACCGCGTTGTACGCTACCGCGCCGACACCGCCAGGCATGTAGGTCACGCGCATCGGTTTGGTCAGCAGTTTTTCGTTTACCAACGCGCTTTGCGCCAGTTTACAGGTGAGGTCGAAACCGCCACCTGGTGACGCCGGAGCGATGCATTCCGGGCGTTTGGGTTCGGCCATCAATTGGCCGGCAAACAGCACACAGCTGGCGGCTAGAGCAACTTTACGCAGTGATAAGTTCATTTGAGTCTCCACGGGCATTCATTATTGTTATTGAACGTGATGTTTACCAAAGAGCAACGCTATAGCTCACCAGCAGACGCACTTCATCGGCATCGCGAGCGGAGTAGTTGGAACGGTAGGTGGCATTGCGCAGGCGTACGGCGACGTCTTTCAGGGCGCCGCTTTGTACGACGTATTTGATCTCGGTGTTGCGTTCCCACTCTTTGCCTTCGTCACCGTTCTTGAGCTTGATGTTGTCACCGCTCACATAACGGCTCATGAAGCTCAGGCCGGGAATGCCGAGTTTGGCGAAGTCATAGTCGTAACGTGCCTGCCAGGAGTGTTCTTCGGCGCCGGCAAAGTCATTGATCTGTACGAAGTTGACCAGGTACGGATCGCTGCCATCGACGTAGGGGAAGGCACTGTCGCCGGACATGTGCTGATAGCCGGCGCTGAGTTTATGCCCGTTCAAGGCATAGCTCACCAGGCCGTTGAGGGCTTTGTTGTCGATTGGGCCGCCACGGGCTGCGCCTTCATCATCACTGATGGCCAGGCGCACGTCAGTGCCGAAGGTGCCGGGGCCGAACTTTTCCGAGGCCACCATGCCGAGGAAATGCTGGTTATAGACTTCATCAAGCTGAGCGAAGTGGTAGCTGCCCGTGATCTTGTCGGTGAACTTATAGTCCATGCCGCCGAAGTCAAAGTGCTTACCGGCCACGGTGCCGGCGAAACGGCTGTTCTTGTTGTTGAGCGCGATGTCCTCGAAGTCGGTGCTGTCGCGGTCCTTGGCTTTCTCCAGACGCCCGCCGGTGAAGGTCAGGTTCTTGATCTCTTTGGAGGTCAACAGGCCGCCTTCAAAGGTCTGCGGCAGAATGCGCCCGTCGTTGGCTTTGAGGATCGGCAATTCCGGAATCAGGCTGCCGATTTTCAGTTCCGTGGCGGAGATTTTCACTTTGCCGGTCAGGCCGAGCTTGGAATATTCATCCGCCGCGCGACCATCGTCATGGGTCGGCAACAGGCCGGTACCAGTGCGGTCCGGACTTGAATCGAGTTTTACCCCCAGCATGCCCAGCGCATCGACACCGAACCCCACGGTGCCGTCGGTGTAACCCGATTGCAGATTGAGCATGAACCCCTGAGCCCATTCGTCCCGCTTGGATTGCTGGGCGCTGGTGCCGTCGCGAAAGTCGCGGTTGAAATACATGTTGCGGGTTTCGAAGGTTGCCGTACTGTCTTCGAAGAAGGCAGCCTGGCTCAACGGCGAAAAGCCGGCGAGAGCGGTGGCACTGGCAAGGGCGGTGTGGCTGAGACGGGAAAAACGAGCAGGCGGGCGAGCCTGAAGCTGCATGGACAGCATGGTGACGTACTCCGTTTATTGTTCTTATTGGCGAAAACGCTTCGAGGCGTTTCTCGTACTGCTATGGGCACTGGCAACGGCAGTCGAAACTGTCCGTGGCTGGACTTTAACCGGCCAACCTTTCGCTAACCTTTCAGCTGACTTTCACGGTTTTCGGGCTTCACAGCGACGGATGCGGCTGTAAACTCCGCGCCAAAGAATGGCGTCGACCATCCCTGAATGAGGTAAAGATCCATGCGTGTTCTGCTCGTTGAAGACCATCTGCAGCTCGCCGAAAGTGTCGCTCAGGCGCTCAAGAGCACCGGGCTGACCGTGGATGTGTTGCACGACGGTGTGGCGGCCGACCTGGCCTTGAGCAGCGAGGAATACGCCGTGGCGATCCTCGACGTCGGCCTGCCGCGCATGGATGGTTTCGAAGTGCTGGCGCGCCTGCGGGCCCGGGGCAAGAACCTGCCGGTGCTGATGCTGACCGCTCGCAGCGACGTCAAGGATCGGGTCCATGGCCTGAACCTTGGGGCTGACGATTACCTGGCCAAACCCTTCGAGCTGACCGAGCTCGAGGCCCGGGTCAAAGCCTTGCTACGTCGCAGTGTGCTCGGCGGTGAGCGCCAGCAGCGTTGTGGCGTGCTGGCCTATGACCTGGACACCCGGCGCTTCACCCTTGGTGAAGAATTGCTGACCCTGACCTCCCGCGAGCAGGCGGTGCTTGAAGCCCTGATCGCCCGTCCCGGTCGGGTGATGAGCAAGGAGCAACTGGCTGCCCAGGTGTTCGGTCTGGACGAAGAGGCCAGCCCCGACGCCATCGAGATCTATGTCCATCGCCTGCGCAAAAAGCTCGACGGCCAACCGGTCGTCATCGTGACCTTCCGTGGCCTTGGCTACCTGCTGGAAAGTCGCGATGCATAAGCTCAGCAGCCTGCGTTGGCGGCTGCTGTGGAACCTCGCGTTGCTGCTGGTGGTGTTGATGCTCGCCAGTGGATTGAGCGCGTACTGGAACGGCCGCGAAGCCGCTGACACCGCGTATGACCGGACCTTGCTGGCCTCGGCGCGAACCATCGCCGCGGGCCTGTCTCAGCGCGATGGCAGCCTCAGCGCCAACGTGCCTTATGTGGCCCTCGATACGTTCGCCTACGACAGCGCCGGGCGGATTTTTTACCTGGTCAACGACATCAATCAGAAGCTGATTTCGGGCTACGAAAACCTGCCACCGCCGCCGCCGGGAACCCCGCGCACCGATGATTATCCGGCACTGGCGCGTTTCTATAACGCGACTTATCAAGGGCAGAACGTGCGAGTGGTCAGCCTGCTCAAAGCGGTCAGCGAGCCAAACATGAACGGCATGGCGGAAATCCGCGTGGCGGAAACCGATGAAGCGCGGGTCCGCATGGCTCGCAGCCTGATGGCCGACACGTTGTTGCGTCTGGGCATGCTGGCGATCGGTGCGCTGCTGCTGGTGTGGTTTGCGGTCAGTGCGGCGCTGCGTCCGCTGGAGCGCTTGCGCACGGCGGTGGAAGAGCGTCAGCCCGATGACTTGCGGCCCTTGCCGCTGGTGGAAGTGCAGCACGAATTGGGGCCGCTGGTGCGTGCGCTCAATCACTTTACCGAACGTTTGCGCGGGCAGTTCGAGCGTCAGGCGCAGTTCATTGCTGACGCCGCCCACGAATTGCGTACCCCGTTGGCGGCGCTCAAGGCACGACTGGAACTGGGCTTGCGGTCGAACGAACCCGAAACCTGGCGCAGCACCCTGGAAACCGCCGCCCAAGGCACGGATCGCCTGACTCACTTGGCCAATCAATTGCTTTCGCTGGCACGGGTCGAGAATGGCGCCCGGGCAATCGCCGAGGGCGGTGCGCAGTTGCTTGACCTCAGTCAGTTGGCCCGGGAACTGGGCATGGCCATGGCACCGCTGGCCCATGCACGTGGCGTGGCACTGGCGCTGGAAGCCGACGAACCGGTGTGGCTGCGCGGCGAGCCGACACTGTTGAATGAACTGCTGAGCAACTTGGTGGACAACGCGCTGGCCCACACGCCACCGGGTGGCAATGTGATCCTGCGGGTTATGGCGCCGGCGGTGCTGGAAGTCGAGGACGATGGACCGGGGATTCCGCTTGAAGAGCGGGAACGGGTGTTCGAGCGTTTTTATCGGCGTAACGAACAGGTGGCTGGATCGGGGCTGGGCTTGGCGATTGTCGGCGAGATCTGCCGTGCCCATCTGGCGCAGATCAGCCTGCACGATGGTGAGCAGGCGGGGCTGAAGGTGCGGGTGAGTTTTATCGCGGGGTAGTTTTTGGTGTCTGGGCTGGCCCAATCGCGAGCAGGCTCGCTCCCACAGGAGATTCTTGGGTGTTACATAGATCAATGTGGGAGCGAGCCTGCTCGCGATTGGGGCTATGCAGTCTTGATCAGTAAAACATCGACCGGGACTCTTCCAGATCCTTGCACATCGCCTTGTTCTCCGGGTCGATCCCCAGCTTCTTGAAGGCAGGCACGCTGAAGGGGTCGATACGGGCCAGTGGATGATCGGTGTCCTTGTGGCAGTACAGGCTGGCCACTTGCACCAGATCGACATAGTCGACCCGCTCCGATTGCCGCTTGAAATCCAGATACAGCCCCGGCAATTGCACCAGCATTTCCGGAAACTCCCAGACCCTGAGCAATTTATCGCCGAGCAGCGGGTGAATCCGGTCGATCACATGGTTGAGGCTGACCGGGTCAGACAGCAATTCATAGTGATCTTCGGCGTAGGTCAGGATCGGCAATACACCAATCTGATGCACGAGCCCGCCGAGTGCCGCTTGATCAGGCTTGAGTTGCGTATAACTGCGGCACAGCGCGTAACTGACGCCGGCGATTTCCAGGCTTTTGCGCCAGACCTCGCGCATTTTCTGTTCCACCACTTCGGAACGGGCATTGAATATCTGTTCCATCACCAGGCCGATGGCCAGGTTGCTGCTGTAATTGACGCCCAGCCGGGTGATGGCCGTGTGCAAATCAGTCACTTCCTGGGTCGCGCGCAGCAACGGGCTATTAACCACTTTGATCAGGCGCGCCGACAGCGCGGTATCGCGGCCAATCACTTTGCTCAGTGTGCTGACACTGATTTCCGGGTCTTCAGCGGCCTTGCGAATCTGCAGGGCCACTTCCGGTAACGTTGGCAGAACCAGGTCATCGTTATCGATGGCCTCAACCAAATCCTGTTGGACCTTATCCGCCAGCTCGATCATTTCTTTTCTCTAGGGTATTGCGACAAGTGCTGCTGTTAACGCTGGATTTCGCGATCACGATCCAGTTGGTAAGGCAGGTCGAGCAGATGCAGGCCCGGACCTTCAAGTGCGCCAAGGTGCAGGTTGCCATCTTCTGCAGCTTCGGCTTGCAGCACCGCAAGGAGTTCAATGTTTTGCTTGGTGCGGGCGGCCAGCACCACTTCACCGATCGAACTGCCGTGGGTCGGGGAGAACAATTGGGTACCGGGCTCCGGTAATTCGCTGGCCTCCAGTTGCAGGCGGTACAGACGGCGCTTGAGTTTGCCAAGGTATTGCATGCGCGCGACGATTTCCTGGCCGGTATAGCAACCCTTTTTGAAGCTCACGCCACCGACGGCTTGCAGATTGAGCATCTGCGGGATGAACAGCTCGCGGGTGCTCGGCATGACCTGACCGATCCCGGCGCGTATCTGGCCCAGCAGCCATTGATTCAGATCGCCTTCAGCCAACAGGGCGGACAGCTTGCCTTTGAACGTATCGGCTTGATCGGCGTGAACCCAGAGTTCAGCGCGGTCAGGCGAGACGCGAAGGGCGATCAGGCCGTCATTGCGCGCGACGCTGTCGGTTTCTGCCGGTAGTTCCAGGCCCAGACTGGTCAGTGCCGCATCGCCATGCTCAAGGCCAAAGCGAACCCAATGGGCACTTTCATCGGTCAGTTTCGATTTGGAGAACACCGCGTACTTTTTCAGGTCAGCCAGTTGCGGCTCCAGCAGTTCGCTGGCCATCGCCATGAGCACACCGTCACCTTCCAGCAGAATGCGGAAACTCGACTGCATCCGGCCTTTCTGCGTGCAGCGCGCGCCAAGGCTGGCCTGGGTGTCGCTCAGGTAATTGAGGTTGCAAGTCAATTGGCCTTGCAGGAATTTGCTGGCATCCGCGCCGCGTACCGCGAGAACGCCTTCGTGAGACAGGGTGCAGAAAAAAGCAGAATCGGCCATGGGTCATCGCAGGGTAAAGAGTCCGAGGGACATCATAAGGGGGCGCCCTTGAAATGGGTAGTTCACAAAGGATCGTCGGTCCCGACCAAAGCCGACTGTTAGGCTCGCTTTGGGGCTGTATACTTGCCGCCTATTTTGAGGAGCGCTCCATGGTCGAACAAGTTGAACTGAATCGCCTCTACTGGCACAGCCGCCGCGGCATGCTTGAGCTTGACGTGTTGCTGGTGCCGTTTGTGAAAGAGGTTTACCCGCACCTCAACCAGGTGGATCGTGATTTGTACGTCCGTCTGCTGACGTGTGAGGATCAGGACATGTTCGGCTGGTTCATGGAGCGCAACGAATCGGAAGATCCGGAGCTTCAGCGCATGGTTCGCATGATCCTGGATCGTGTCCAGCCCAAGTAACGCGTTCGAATGCCGCTGGCATGCCTCGCGGCAGTTGCTGGCGGCCTATCTGCTGGCCCAGCTGTTCGCGCTGGGTTCGTTGTTTCTTCTTTCCATACCGGTCTGGGCCAGTTTGCTCGGCGCTTTTTGCTGTCTGGCTCATGGCGTTTGGGCATTGCCGCGACAGATTTTGCTGACACACCCACAGGCGTTTCGCGGCTTGCGTCGCGATGCCGATGGTTGGCAGATGTGGAGTCAGGCGGTGGGTTGGCAACCCGTGCAGCTGCGGCCGGACAGTCTGGCGTTGCCATTGATTGTGGTACTGCGTTTTCGTTTGCGCGATGAGCGACGGGTCAGGGCGATCTGTGTGCCGCGCGATTCGCAGGCGGCGGATGTGCACCGACGCCTGCGGGTTCGGCTCAAGTTCAGTCGGCGTAGGTGGGCGGCACCAGAATAGTGTCCAGGGCGACCGGCAGCATGTTCGGGTAGTCGAGGGTGTAATGCAGGCCGCGACTTTCCTTGCGCTCCATGGCTGATTGGATCATCAGCTCGGCCACCTGCGCCAGGTTACGCAGCTCGATCAAATCCCGGCTGACCTTGTAGTTGCTGTAGAACTCGTCGATTTCGTCCAGCAACAATTGCACCCGGTGCTGAGCCCGTTGCAGGCGCTTGTTGGTGCGCACGATGCCGACATAGTCCCACATGAATCGCCGCAGTTCGTCCCAGTTGTGCGCAATGATTACGTCTTCGTCGGAGTCGGTGACCTGGCTCGCATCCCAAACGGGCAGGGCGGTTGGTATCGATACTTCTGGCAACTGTTGAAGAATATCCGCCGCCGCCGACCGGGCGTAAACGAAGCATTCCAGCAGCGAGTTGCTGGCCATGCGGTTGGCGCCGTGCAGGCCGGTGAAACTGGTTTCACCAATCGCATACAGGCCCGGCACGTCGGTGCGGCCCCGCTGGTCGACCATTACGCCGCCGCAGGTGTAGTGCGCTGCCGGCACCACCGGGATCGGTTCCTTCGTGATGTCGATGGAGAATTCCAGGCAGCGTTCATAAACCGTCGGGAAGTGCGTCTTGATGAAATCTTCGGGCTTGTGGCTGATATCCAGATAGACGCAGTCGATACCCAAGCGCTTCATCTCATGGTCGATGGCGCGGGCGACGATGTCCCGTGGTGCCAGCTCGGCCCGTGGGTCGAAGCGCTGCATGAAGCGTTCGCCGTTGGGCAGTTTCAGGTGTCCGCCTTCGCCGCGCAGGGCTTCGGTGATCAGAAAACTCTTGGCTTGCGGGTGATAAAGGCAAGTGGGATGGAATTGGTTGAACTCCAGGTTCGCCACCCGGCAGCCCGAACGCCAGGCCATGGCGATACCGTCACCGCAGGCGCCGTCGGGGTTGCTGGTATAGAGGTAGACCTTTGCCGCGCCGCCCGAGGCGAGGATTACGAAGCGCGCGCCGTAAGTGTCGACTTCACCGGTGCCGCGGTTGAGCACGTAGGCGCCGAGGCAACGGTCGCCTTCAAGGCCCAGGCGCTTCTCGGTGATCAGATCGACCGCAACTCGCTGCTCCAGCAGTTCTATGTTGGGACGCTGCTTGGCCTGATCGAGCAGGGTTCTGAAGATCGCTGCGCCCGTCGCATCGGCAGCGTGGATGATGCGCCGATGGCTGTGGCCACCTTCGCGGGTCAGGTGGAATTCGAAACCACCGTCTTCGGTGCCGGACTGTTCATCGCGGGTAAAGGGCACGCCTTGGTCGATCAGCCATTGAATCGCCTCTCTGCTGTGTTCGACCGTAAAGCGCACGGCGTCTTCGTGGCACAGGCCACCACCGGCGTTGAGGGTGTCATCGACGTGGGATTCGACAGTGTCGGTGTCATCCAGAACGGCAGCGACACCGCCCTGGGCCCAGAAGGTTGAGCCATTGGCGAGGTCGCCTTTGCTCAATACGGCGATGCGCAAATGACCGGGCAAGGTCAGCGCAAGGCTCAAGCCGGCAGCACCGCTACCAATTACCAGAACATCGTGTTGAAACTGTTGGCTCATTTCAGGATTCCGCTCAAAGCGACCCGGGACGGGGTTGGCGCAAGACAGCTGGATCGGCGAGTCAAGACAGCCACACAGCCCACTAGTATATAGAGGGGGGGAGCGGCACAATAGCCGTGCCCACATGGCATTGTGAGACTACTGTGATGGAAAAGACTGAACGCTTCGTCGGAAGTTTTTTGGACTGCTTGGGCGACAAAACGACTGTATCGTGGATTTAACAGTCTTTTTCTCTTCACGGTTGCACAATGTCGGTTTCGGGCAGCTATAAATATGGAACTTTTGCCAAAGGCCCAAGATCAATAGACGGTTGCCTGAAACAAGGGACAGCGTCGGCTTCGGTGCGGGACTTGCGGTTGGGTCCTTAGCTGGCGAATCCGATGACAAGATTATTCGCGCAGCCGGGTTGTTCCGCACTGCGCTTTTCGTGCGTGCCAAATCAGAGCCCGCAGGAAACTTGCTTGGAGGGGGGGAGAACTTTTGCGAAAAGCCCGAGTCTATGTTTGCAAGTCTGGTCGTTCAGTGATGCAAGCCTCCTCCGAGCTTATCGAGGAGTGTTCATGCTAACCCAGGAAGAGGATCAGCAGCTGGTCGAACGCGTTCAACGCGGCGACAAGCGAGCTTTCGATCTGCTAGTGCTGAAATACCAGCACAAAATTCTCGGGTTGATCGTGCGTTTCGTGCACGACACCCATGAAGCCCAGGATGTCGCACAGGAAGCCTTTATCAAGGCATACCGTGCGCTAGGTAATTTTCGCGGAGACAGCGCGTTTTATACGTGGCTTTACCGCATCGCCATCAATACGGCGAAAAACTATCTGGTTTCACGCGGCCGTCGGCCGCCGGATAGCGATGTCAGTTCCGAGGATGCAGAGTTCTACGATGGCGATCATGGCCTCAAGGATCTCGAGTCGCCAGAACGTGCATTGCTGCGGGATGAGATCGAAGGCACCGTCCATCGAACCATTCAGCAACTGCCAGAAGATTTGCGTACGGCTTTAACTTTACGTGAATTCGATGGTCTGAGTTACGAGGACATTGCCAGCGTCATGCAGTGTCCGGTGGGTACCGTGCGCTCCCGGATTTTCCGCGCTCGGGAAGCCATCGATAAAGCCCTGCAGCCGTTGTTGCAGGAAAACTGAGACAGCGGCGACAGCCAAGAGAGGAACGCCATGAGTCGTGAAGCCCTGCAGGAATCGCTGTCCGCGGTGATGGATAACGAAGCGGACGAATTGGAATTGCGTCGGGTATTGAATGCCTTCGACGATGTTGAAACCCGCGAAACCTGGGCTCGTTACCAGATCGCTCGGGCAGTTATGCACAAGGATTTGTTGCTTCCTCGTCTGGATATCGCTGCGGCAGTCTCTGCTGCGCTGGCTGACGAAGCCATACCGGCAAAAGCCTCTCGCGGTCCATGGCGCAGCTTGGGTCGTCTGGCAGTTGCTGCTTCGGTAACCGTTGCCGTGCTGGCGGGTGTGCGTCTGTACAATCAGGACGAGATCGCCGGTGTCGAGTTGGCCCAGCAATCCAGTCAACCGGGTCTGACCGCTCCTCAGGTCAAGGGCCCAGCTGTATTGGCAGGCTACAATGAGAGTTCGGAAGCCACTGGCCCTATGGCCAACGGCGTATTGCAAGGTCAGCCAGGCTGGCACGATCAGCGTCTGCCAGGTTACTTGCGCCAACATGCTCAACAGGCGGCACTGAAAGGTACTGAGAGCGCTCTGCCTTACGCTCGTGCAGCAAGCCTGGAAAACCGTTAAGGAGGATCATGCGCGCCATACCTCTACTTACGCTTCTGCTCAGTGGCTGGTTTGTTGTTCCAGTCCACGCCGATGAAGCCCAGGACTGGCTGAAGCGTCTGGGACAGGCGGAGCAAACGCAGAGCTTCCACGGTACATTCGTCTACGAGCGTAACGGTAGTTTCTCTACCCATAACATCTGGCATCGCGTCCAGGATGGCAAGGTCCGCGAGCGTTTACTCCAGCTCGACGGCTCGGCCCAGGAAGTCGTGCGCATTGATGGGCATACTCAATGCGTGAGCGGCACCCTGATAGCAGGGCTGGGGGACACACCCAACTCCAGCGCTCGTGCACTCGATCCACAAAAGTTAAAGAATTGGTATGACCTTGCCGTCATTGGCAAGTCACGTGTGGCCGGGCGTTCGGCGGTGATCGTGTCGTTGACGCCTCGTGATCAGCATCGCTACGGTTTTGAGCTGCACCTGGACAAGGAAACCGGTTTGCCGTTGAAGTCATTGTTGCTCAATGACAAAGGGCAACTGCTCGAACGGTTCCAGTTCACCCGACTTGATACTGCCCAGATGCCTTCCGACAGCGATTTGCAGGCAGGTTCTGATTGCAAAACCATTACCCTCGACAGTGACAAGGCTTCCGCCGTCAAAACTGCGCAGGTCTGGCATTCGGACTGGCTACCGCCAGGTTTCGAGCTGACCAGCAGTACCTCGCACAAGGACCCGGAGACCAAAGCCCAGGTCAACAGTCTGATGTTCGACGACGGCCTCGCCCGATTCTCGGTGTTCCTTGAGCCGTTGAATGGCGCAACAGTCACTGACACGCGCACCCAGCTGGGGCCAACAGTTGCTGTCTCCCGGCGATTGACTACTCCGCAAGGCGAGATGATGGTGACTGTGGTCGGTGAAATACCGATTGGCACCGCCGAACGGATTGCGCTGTCCATGCGCAACGATGCCGCGGCTACCAGCAAGCAGTGAGCTGATCAGCCATGCTCACCAATCGGGGTCTTGGTGCGGGAGGTCGACAATGACTGTCCCGCCTTTGATGCCTCGAAATGTTTTGCCGAGCATTTTCATTTGCAAATATCCCGAAAATTTTTTATAGGTCAGAGCCCCTCGGCTCTGGCCTTGTTTGTTGTTCCCGGAACAAAAATACCGGCGTATCGTTTCCGGTGTTCCTTGCTCCATATCGCTTAACCATGCTCGTCGTAACGGGAGCCGTATGTCGATACCACGCTTGAAGTCTTATCTTTCCATTTTTGCCACCGTGCTGGTGCTCGGTCAGGCGGTCGCTGCGCAAGCGGTCGAGTTGCCTGACTTCACGCAGTTGGTCGAGCAAGCCTCGCCCGCGGTGGTGAACATCAGTACCACCCAGAAACTGCCGGACCGCCGGATATCCAACGAGCAAATGCCTGACCTTGAAGGCTTGCCGCCGATGCTGCGCGAATTCTTTGAGCGGGGCATGCCACAGCAGCCACGTTCCCCTCGCGGTGATCGTCAGCGTGAGGCTCAATCCCTGGGCTCGGGTTTCATCATATCGCCTGACGGCTACATCCTGACCAACAACCATGTGATTGCCGATGCTGACGAGATTCTTGTGCGCCTCGCCGATCGCAGTGAGTTGAAGGCCAAGCTGATCGGTACCGATCCGCGCTCTGATGTCGCTTTGCTGAAAATTGAAGGTAAGGACCTGCCGGTTCTGAAGCTTGGCAAGTCGCAGAACCTGAAAGCCGGTCAGTGGGTCGTGGCCATCGGTTCGCCGTTCGGCTTTGATCACACGGTGACCCAAGGTATCGTCAGCGCCATCGGTCGTAGCCTGCCGAACGAAAACTATGTACCGTTCATCCAGACCGACGTACCAATCAACCCGGGCAACTCCGGTGGCCCGCTGTTCAACCTGGCCGGTGAAGTGGTCGGCATCAACTCGCAGATCTACACCCGTTCCGGGGGCTTCATGGGCGTGTCGTTCGCGATCCCTATCGATGTGGCGATGGACGTTTCCAATCAGCTGAAAAGCGGCGGTAAAGTCAGTCGTGGCTGGCTGGGCGTAGTCATTCAGGAAGTGAACAAGGATCTGGCTGAGTCGTTCGGTCTCGAGAAGCCGGCCGGTGCGCTGGTGGCTCAGATCCAGGATGACGGTCCGGCGGCCAAGGGCGGCCTGCAAGTGGGTGACGTGATCCTTAGCATGAACGGTCAACCGATTGTCATGTCCGCCGATCTGCCGCACTTGGTGGGCGCGCTGAAGGCTGGCTCGAAAGCCGATCTTGAAGTGATCCGCGAAGGCAAACGCAAGAATGTCGAGCTGACTGTCGGCGCCATCCCCGAAGAAGGCAAAGAGCTGGAAGCCTTGCCTAAATCCAGCGTCGAGCGCAGCAGCAATCGCTTGGGTGTTTCCGTGGCCGAACTGACCGAAGAGCAGAAGAAAACCCTCGACCTCAAAGGTGGCGTGGTTATCAAGGAAGTTCAGGACGGTCCTGCTGCCCTGATCGGCTTGCAGCCCGGCGATGTGATCACTCACCTGAATAATCAGGCGATCGGCTCCTCCAAGGAGTTCACGGACATTGCCAAGGCGCTGCCGAAGAACCGCTCGGTGTCGATGCGGGTCCTGCGTCAAGGCCGCGCCAGTTTCATCACCTTCAAACTGGCTGAATAAACCGGTTGTCGGCTGAATAAAAAAACCGCCTCGAAAGAGGCGGTTTTTTTGTACCTGGATTTTGTTTCCGAGCTTTTTTCTGAAGAGGTCAGCCCATCATGTCCTTGACCATGCGTTCCTGCTCCATCAACTCGCGTTGCCGTGCGTCGATCCGCGATGACAGCGGGAAGTTGCTGCCAGCCTTGCGCTTGGCGAAGTCCAGTTGCTGGATCGCCTGGCGATAGTCGCCGACCAGCGCAAAGTATTCCGCGCGAGCCTGATGCAGGCCGATGATGTTGCCCGACAAGCCGCGAGTCTCGGCTACCATGTACCAGACATCCGGATCATCAGGTCGGCTCTTGAGCAGGTTCTCCAGCGCTTTTTCCGCTTCGGCCGCTCGATTCTGCTTGAGCAGCAGGTCGACACGCACCTGATTCACCGGGTAGTTGCCGGGGTACTGAGTGAGCATCCGGTCGACCCGAGATTGAGCATCGGGCAGACGATTATTGGTGATGTCCAGATCGACCTGCGCCAGGTTGTAGATGATCTCGTTCGGCGATTTGGCCAGCAGCAGCTTGAGGTTTTCGCGAGCCTCATTCAACTGGCCGCCCTTGATCTGGGCGATCGCCAAGCCGTAACGCGCGACGTCGTTTTTCGGGTTTTCATCGAGTTGGGCCCGGAAGCGCTTGGCGCCCAGGCCTGGGGTTTCTTCATAGATCAGCTGCACGCGCGCCCGAATCAGCTGGTAGCGCATGCTGTCTTCGATACCGCCCGGCTTGGCCTGTTCGGCGCGGTTGCGGGTGTCGGCGATCCGCGATTCGGTCACCGGGTGAGTCAGCAGGAATTCTGGTGGCTTGGCGTCGAAGCGGTACTGGCGCATCAGCCGTTCGAACATGGTCGGCATCGAGCGCGGATCGTAACCGGCCTTTTCCAGATTCATGATGCCGATACGGTCGGCTTCCTGTTCGTTCTGGCGCGAGAAACGTCGTTGTTCCTGAATTGCCGCCGCTTGAGTGCCGGCAATGGCCGCGATCCCGGCATCGCCTGCGCCGGCCGCAGCAATCACGATGCCGGCCAGCAGCGCGGCCATCATGGGTACTTGCATGCGTTGTGAAGCTTCGACACCGCGGGCGAAGTGACGCTGCGACAAGTGAGCCAGTTCGTGGGCCATTACCGAAGCATATTCGCCCTCGGTCTGGGCATTGAGAAACAAGCCACCGTTGACGCCGACGATCCCGCCCGGCGCGGCAAACGCGTTGAGCTGCGGACTGTTGATCAGGATGAACTCCAGCCGCCGGTCATTGACTTGGCTGGTCTCTACCAGCCGGTAGACGCTGGATTCGACATAATCCTTGAGCTGCGGATCGTTGAGCTGCGACACCTGACTGCGCAATAACGCCAGCCACGCACGGCCCAGTTGATGTTCCTGTTGCGGCGAGACGATGGCAGAACTGGCGTCACCGAGTGACGGCAAGTCGTCGGCGAAGCCCGGTGAGGCGAGCAGGCAAGCGAGCGTCAGCAGGGTAGGGCGCAGAAAAGTCATGCACAAAGCCTTAGTCGACAAAGACCTTACTGTAGCCGGACACTAGGCTTGGGACCAGATATTCTAAGCTGCTTAACCCCCTGCCCCGGAGTGATTCGATGACTGACGCTGTAACCCACGACGCCGAACTGGACGCCAGCGGTCTGAATTGTCCGTTGCCGTTGCTCAAGGCCAAACTGGAACTCAACCGACTGGCCAGCGGTGCGGTACTCAAGGTGATCGCTACCGATGCGGGCTCTCAGCGCGATTTTCGCACCTTTGCGCGATTGGCCGGTCATACGCTGCTTCGTGAAGAAGATGAAGCGGGCGTTTACCGCTATTGGTTGAAAAAAGCCTGAAATCTGCTGCGTTCGTTTCTAAGGATTATTGATGTTCAAAGTGTTACGCGACTGGATTCAGCGCTACTTCTCGGATGAAGAAGCTGTGGTGCTGGCGGTACTGCTATTTCTGGCATTTACCGCCGTGCTTACCCTGGGTGGAATGCTCGCGCCAGTACTGGCCGGTATGGTACTGGCGTATCTGATGCAGGGGTTGGTCGTGACCCTTGAGCGCCTGCGCGTGCCGGGTGGCGCGGCGGTGGGGCTGGTCTTCGCGTTATTCATGGGGCTGCTGCTGGTATTTATCGTTGTCGTGGTACCTCTGCTCTGGCACCAACTGATCACGCTGTTCAACGAATTGCCCGGCATGCTCGCCAAGTGGCAGTCGCTGCTATTGCTGCTGCCCGAGCGCTATCCGCACCTGGTGTCGGATGAGCAAGTGCTGCGGGCGATCGAAGTGGCACGGGGCGAGATCGGCAAGTTCGGCCAGTGGGCGCTGACATTCTCGCTGTCGAGTCTGCCGCTGCTGGTGAACATCATGATCTACCTGGTGCTGGTGCCAATCCTGGTGTTCTTCTTTCTCAAGGACCGGGAGATGATCGGCCAGTGGGTGCGCGGTTATCTGCCGCGCGAGCGGGCGCTGATCACCCGGGTTGCCCAGGAAATGAACCGGCAGATCGCCAATTACATTCGCGGCAAGGTCATCGAAATCTTCATTTGCGGTGGCGTGACTTACATCGCGTTCGTGGCGCTGGGGCTCAACTATTCGGCGCTGCTGGCGTTGCTGGTGGGTGTGTCGGTGGTGGTGCCTTACGTCGGGGCAGTGGTGGTGACCGTGCCAGTGCTGCTGATTGCGCTGTTCCAGTGGGGCTGGAGCGATCAGTTCATCTATTTGATGGCGGTCTACGGGATCATCCAGACCCTGGACGGCAACGTGCTGGTGCCACTGCTGTTCTCGGAAGCGGTCAACCTGCATCCGGTGGCGATCATTTGCGCGGTGCTGTTGTTTGGCGGGTTGTGGGGCTTTTGGGGTGTATTCTTTGCGATTCCCCTGGCGACGCTGTTCAAGGCTGTGCTGGATGCCTGGCCGCGCAAGGAACTGATGGTGGCGCCACTGCTTTAATTGTCGACTGATTGAGGCGGTGGGGCAGATGGCCTCATCCCGAGCAGGCTCGGTCCCACAAGGTTTGCGCAAATCCTGTGGGAGCGAGCCTGCTCGCGATGGCGTCCGAACGGGCACTAGATGAATCAGGCTTTATTGAGGGCCTGAGCAGCAGCCAAAACCGCATCCACATGCCCTGGCACTTTCACACCGCGCCATTCCTGACGCAGCACGCCGTTCTTGTCGATCAGGAACGTGCTGCGATCAACGCCCATATATTCCTTGCCATACAGCTTTTTCAGCTTGATCACGTCGAACAGCTGGCACAGCGCTTCTTCCTTGTCACTGATCAGCTCGAAGGTGAACGCCTGCTTGGTTTTAAAGTTTTCGTGGGATTTCAGGCTGTCGCGAGACACGCCGAAAACTTCGGTATTGGCAGCTTTAAAGGCGTCAAGCTGATCTCGAAAACCCTGACCCTGGGTGGTGCAGCCCGGTGTGCTGTCCTTCGGATAGAAGTAAATCACTACTTGCTTGCCTTTGAGGCCCGCGAGGCTGACGGATTGCCCGCTGGTGGCGGGGGCTTCGAAGTCGGCAACCGGTTGGTTGATGGCAACGGCCATGAATGTTTCCTTACATTGGGTTTTGTGGGCGCCACGGCTCGATCAGGGCATCCAGATTCAACGCATCGGCGAAATCCAGGAACTGATCGCGCAGCCAACTGATCTGCACACCGGCCGGCAACGTCACGGTAAACGTGGCATTGAGCATGGTGCCGCCAGTTTGCGGAGCCTGATAGGTGTCGCACGTCAGGTTTTCCAGCTCGACGTTGTGGTCCATGAAGAACTGGCACAGCTCATTGATGATGTCCGAGCGATAGGCCGAGCTGACATAGGCGACGTACGGCAGGGCCTGGGGACGATTCTCCAGGGCCGCGCTACGGACCACGTTGACGGTGAAGGCGTGCCGTTTGGCCAGCACAGGCAGGCTGCCTTCGAGGCGTGCCAAGGCGTCCCAGCTGCCGGAGATCTCGAGGATCAGCGCACTGCATTCGCCATGGCGCGTCAGACGAGAGGTGACCACGGCGCAGCGGTTTTCATGGCTGGCACGGCACAGGACGTTAGTCAGCTCCATGGGGTTGGCGCCGAGGGCACTGATGACAAGGAATTGTTCGCGAACTGTGGGGGTGGACATGCAGCATTCCTAAAGCGATGAGCGGTCGATACTTCTATGGGCTTTTTATACCGGGACGAGCCTGCGGATGCGAATTCAGAAAACCCGGCCGAAGGTTGCGACGTGCTCCTGAGTGGCGAGAGCGAGGGGTGGCAACGCTGGATCGGGGCTTGTGAGGCCGAAAATGGAGGCTGGAACGCGGCGTACGAGCTTATCAGTACCGATCAAAGTCTGAAGGGTAGCGAAAAGCAGCGCCAAGGGGAATGGCAGCAGCGCAGTACTTCGCTTGTACAAGCATCTTGGCGCCAGTACCATTACCGCTCTCTTTTTCCGGCAGGAGCGGTTGCATGATTGCGGGCAGTATGGTGGCACTGGTCACACCCATGGATGCACAGGGTCGTCTCGACTGGGACAGCCTGAGCAAACTGGTAGACTTCCACCTGCAAGAGGGCACCAACGCCATCGTGGCGGTCGGCACTACAGGTGAGTCGGCCACGCTTGACGTGAACGAGCACATCGAAGTGATTCGTCGCGTGGTTGCCCAGGTTGCAGGGCGTATTCCGGTGATCGCCGGTACGGGCGCCAATTCGACGCGCGAAGCGATCGAGCTGACGACCAACGCGAAGAACGCCGGCGCCGACGCGTGCCTGCTGGTAACCCCTTATTACAACAAGCCGACGCAAGAAGGCCTGTACCAGCACTTCAAGGCCATCGCCGAAGCCGTCGACATCCCGCAAATTCTCTATAACGTGCCGGGCCGTACCGCTTGCGACATGCAGGCCGAGACGGTGATTCGCCTGTCGACCGTGAAAAACATCATCGGCATCAAGGAAGCCACGGGCGACCTGCAGCGCGCCAAGGACATCCTGGCCGGCGTGAGCAGCGACTTCCTGGTTTATTCCGGTGACGACGCGACCGCGGTCGAGCTGATGCTGCTTGGCGGCAAGGGCAATATTTCGGTGACCGCCAACGTCGCACCGCGCGCCATGAGCGAGTTGTGTGCCGCAGCCATGGCCGGTGATGCCGTCAAAGCCCGGGCGATCCACGAAAAACTGATGCCGCTCAATAAAACCCTGTTTATCGAATCCAACCCTATCCCCGTGAAATGGGCACTGCATGAAATGGGCTTGATGCCGGACGGTATCCGTCTGCCGCTCACCTGGCTCAGTGCTGCCTGTCACGAACCGCTGCGGCAGGCCATGCGCCAGTCCGGCGTCCTGGTTTAATTGAGGAAGTACTACGCATGAAGCGATTGGCCGGACTTTCCGCACTTGCCTTGATTATCTCCAGCACCAGTGGCTGCGGATGGATCTGGGGCCCGGAAGGTTATTTCCGTGACCGTGGTAGCGACTACCTGGAAGCGCAACAGACTGCACCGATGCAACTGCCACCGGACGTCAGCACCGCCAAGCGTCTGGATCCGCTGTTGCCGATCCCGCGCAACGTGGCCGACGACACCGCCAAGGGCGAATACATCGTGCCTCGTCCGCAGCCGCTGTCGGCATCGGCTGACGCCAGTGCCTACTCTCTGCAGAAGAGCGGCGACTCGCGTTCGATCCTGGCTCAGACCCCACCGGCCGAAGTCTGGCCCGTGGCCGTGCAGTTCTTCCAGGACAACGGTTTCCGTCTGGACGAGCAACGCCCGCAAACCGGCGAATTCACTACCACCTGGCAGCATTCCGACGAACTGTCCGCCGCAATGGCCAAGCGCCTGAGCGCGGCCGGTGTCGGCGCCGACAGTGAAACCCGCGTACGGGTACGTATCGAGCCGGGCGTGCAGCGCAACACCAGTGAAGTCTACGTGGTCAGCGCCGAGCGTCCTGCCGGCAGCACCGCCAATGTCGATTTCACCAATCGTTCGGTCAACACTGGCCTGGACGCAGCACTGGTCGACGACATGCTCGCGAGCATGAGCCGTACCTCGGAGAAGGGGGGTTCGGTCTCCATGCTGGCCTCTCGTGATTTCGATACGCCAAGTCGTGTCAGCCTGACCGAAGATGGCAGCGGCAACCCGGTGCTCAACGTCGGTTCCGATCTGGATCGTGCCTGGTCGAGTGTCGGTCGTGCGCTGGAACAGGGCGAATGGCGTGTTGAAGACATCAACCGCAGCCTGGGCCTGTACTACATCAACCTCGCCGAAAAAGCCGAGAAAAAGGACGAGAAGCCAGGTTTCCTCAGCGGTCTGTTCGGCAGCAAGCCGGACAAGGAAGAAGTTGAAGCCCGCGCCGAGCGTTATCAGGTTCGCCTGAGCAAGGTTGGCGAGAACGTTCAAGTCACCGTCGAGAAAAACATCAACACCGTGGCGCCAGCAGACGTGGCGCGTAAAGTGTTGAGCGTGATTCAGGACAACCTGGGCTGATCACATGCGTTTTGCCGTTCTCGGCAGCGGTAGCCAAGGGAACGGCACGCTGATAGCCAGCGACGACACGTATGTACTGGTGGATTGTGGTTTCTCCCTGCGAGAAACCGAAAAACGCCTGCTGCGACTGGGTGTGAACCCTTCGCAGTTGAGCGCGATACTCGTGACCCACGAACATGCCGACCACGTGCATGGCGTGGGTTTGCTGTCTCGGCGTTACAATCTGCCTGTCTACCTCAGTCGCGGGACCCTGCGCGGGATGCGCAAACCGATTGAACCCGCAGGCTTTCTGGCTGGCGGCGAGCAACTGCAAATCGGCAACCTGAGCATCGGCGTCATTGCCGTGGCCCATGATGCGCAGGAGCCGACGCAGTATGTTTTCAGCGACGGTCAGCGGCGTTTCGGCCTGTTGACCGACCTGGGCTCGTATTGCAATACGGTGCTGGACGGCTACCGGGACCTCGATGCATTGATGATCGAGTCCAACCATTGCCGTGACATGCTGGCTCGCGGTCACTACCCGTACTTTCTCAAGCAGCGGGTGGGCGGAGAATTGGGACATTTGAACAACCATCAGGCGGCATTCCTGGTGGCCGAGTTGGGCTGGCAAGGCCTGCAACACCTGGTCCTGGCCCATCTGAGCAGCAAGAACAACCTGCCGCAGCTGGCCCGGCAATGTTTTGTCGACACCCTCGGGTGCGACCCGGACTGGCTGCAACTGGCCGATCAAGATTCAGGGCTCGACTGGCGACACATCGCCTAGCCCACCTACTTAGCAAGCGGAGCCCATCATGGAAAAACGTGAAGAACTCTACCGCGGCAAAGCCAAATCGGTTTACAAGACCGATGACGCTGACCGCTTGATCCTGCTGTTTCGCAACGACACCTCGGCGTTCGACGGCAAGCGCATCGAGCAGCTCGACCGCAAAGGCATGGTGAACAACAAGTTCAACGCCTTCATCATGCAGAAACTCGAAGCAGCTGGCGTGCCGACGCAATTCGACAAACTGCTGGGCGACAACGAATGCCTGGTGAAGAAACTCGACATGATTCCGGTCGAGTGCGTCGTGCGTAACTATGCCGCCGGCAGCCTGGTCAAGCGTCTGGGCGTTGAAGAAGGCATGAAGCTCAACCCTTACACCTTCGAACTGTTCCTGAAGGACGACGCCAAGGGCGACCCGTTCATCAACGAATCCCACGTCGTGGCATTCGGTTGGGGCACCGCCGAGCAACTGGTTCGCATGAAAGAACTGTCGCTCAAGGTCAACGAAGTCCTGAGCAAACTGTTCGACGACGCCGGCCTGCTACTAGTCGACTTCAAACTCGAATTCGGCGTTTTCTCCGACGGCACCATCGTCCTGGGCGACGAGTTCAGCCCGGACGGCTGCCGTCTGTGGGACAAGGCCACCGGCAAGAAAATGGACAAGGACCGCTTCCGTCAGGGCCTCGGTGATGTCATCGAAGCCTACGAAGAAGTCGCCAATCGTCTGGGTGTACCGCTGTAATCGACGCAAGCATCTGATAGCACGGAAAAATTTCGCTTAGGGGGTTCGCTTCCGGCAAAAGTGTTGTTATGATGCGCGCCGTTGGAGAGATGCCAGAGTGGCCGAATGGGACGGATTCGAAATCCGTTGTACCTTCACCGGTACCTAGGGTTCGAATCCCTATCTCTCCGCCATTACATAGAAAAAGCCCCGTAGCTGAATAAGCTACGGGGCTTTTTCGTTTGTGCAGCTTTTTCCATTGGGCCATTTGGCGTTCGTCCGACGTTTGCCCAAGTTTTTTGGTGTCGGATAAACCAGGCCAACAGCGTAAGAAAAAGATGCATGTTTACGGGAAAACTGACTCAACCGAGTCTCTTTAATTACCGCCTCCCGTATCTATTGCTCGTCCCGCGAATCAAAGGTTTTTCTTCGAAATATCCCCTCACACTGAAAGACATTGCCTCAAAAATTCCTCATCTACTCTGGTTTCGCAGGTCACTGATCTGTCGTAATCAGCAGTCGCAAGGAGCGATCAATGTATTTTGAGATTTACAGGCAAACCCGTGGTATCGCACAAACTGGCAAGGGCCAATGGCGCTGGCGTTTGCGGGCGGGGAATCATGAAACGATTGCCAGTGGAGAGGCTTACATCAACAAGTCTGATTGCGTACACGCTATCAGTTTGATCAAAGGGACTCATGATCAGACCCCGGTCAAGGAGATATAGACTCCAGGCAGTGAAGCTGCTCAATGGGAGCAGCTTCATTCTAACCGGGCGGGCTTACGGTTGTGAGTGGCCCAGTTTTCTTTTGATCAGGTCGTAGACGTCCTTGTGGGTGGAGTGGTGCAGGGAGTTGTCCTTGCAGGCCGAGGCCAGGAACGTTTTGACTTCCTCCTTGGCATGCGGATAAAGGCTGGCCACATAGTCGGCTTCATGAACCTGGGTGCAGTTGAAGTGTTTGTCGTCTTTCGCTTTGTCTCTAGCCATTGCGAGGCTCCTTTGAGTTCATATGGTTTTCGGTGGTCAGGGTCGTTTTGCCCCAAACGTTGCTGAGCTTAGAGGCGCAATCGCTTCCTGCCAGACGAACGACGAAATCAGGAAGGGGATGTAAGACGAAGCCGCTGTCTGCATTTGGATTAAACGCAAACTGCCTGAGTCGCATAGACGCCGATTACGACACCTCCCTAAACTGTCACCCAAGTCTTGGGGGCCGGGGTGCAACGGATGAACCGCAACGAACTACGCAAGGCCGACATCAACTTGATGGTGGTGTTCGAGACATTGATGCTCGAACGCAACGTCACACGGGTGGCGGAGAAGCTGTTCCTCATTGCTGCGACACATCCAGCCCAGTATTTTGCGCGCAGACGCATCGGACACACCGAGATGAATATTGCTCGAGGCCGCACGTGCTGGTGTCACACCGCCAATGTCAGTGGCTACGCCGATGAATGGCTGGCGGAAATCGGTCGCACTCGTCATGTGGTGCTCTCGGTGCCGCAATACAGCTCGTTGTCGGCCTTGCTCGCCGGCACCGATCTGATCGCCAGCCTGCCGGATTACACCGCCGAGGCAATGGCCGCGTCCGGCCGAACGTTGGCTGCGCTCGCGTCTGGAGGCGTTCATGAGAGAGCGTGCGATTCTTCCGCTGTCCCAGTGAGTAGGACGGCGCTGTGTTATATGTACGAACTTTCCGCCAATCTTCAGGAGCCCCGTTATGCCCCACCTGCACATGGAATACACCGCCAACTTGCCCGAACTGAATGCCGATGTGGCGTTGATGCGACTCAACAACGCGTTGGTCGCGTCCGGCCAGTTTGGTGCTGAGTTCGACATCAAGGCTCGTGCAGTGAAGGTCGAGACTTTCAGGGTGGGCACTGCACTGGGCGAGCGGGCGTTCGTGCATGTGAAGCTGGCGCTGTTGAGCGGTCGTTCGCCGGAGATCAAAAAGCAGTTGTCTGAAAGCCTGTTGGCTGTGGTGCAGGATGTGTGTGAGTGGCCGGAGGGAGTTGTGGTCCAGTTGTGTGTGGAAATCCTCGATATCGATCGAGAGTCCTACACCAAGACCGCCATCGGCCACTGAGTTTCAGGCCATTTCCTGCTCGGCGCAGGCTTTGATCACTTGCTCGCGTAGCCAGGTGTTGGCGCTGTCCTGATCGACGCTTTGACTCCACTGCATGTCCAGGGTGAAACCCGGCAAGCCGTTGGGCGTTTCGCAGTGATTGAAGATTGCCTCGTTGGCCAGCAATTGCTGGATGCGTCGGGGCAAGGTCAGGATGAAATCGGTGCCGGTGATCATCTTCAGCGCCGCACTGTAGCTGTTGGAACGCGCGACTATCTGTCGTTTGTGGGCCTGTTGAGCAAGCCAGCCGTCGACCATATTGGTGGTAGATGTCCAAGGAGTCGGGAACACATGCCGGCGTTGAGTGAACGCTTGCAGGCTCAAGCGCGGTTCCAGCGGCGTAGCGCGTTTGTCGAAGACGCAGACCAGGTCATCTTCCAGCAGCACCCTGGAGTTGAAATCGGTGTGGCTGCGATGAAAATTCGGGCCGAAACAGATCACCAGGTCGAGGCTGCCATCGCGCAGTTCTTCGGCCGGAATGTCGGTTTCGAACTTGTGCATGTTGACCATCACTGGCAGGTCGGCGAAATCGAAGCTCTTCAACAGGCGCGGCAGGATCAACTGCTCGAAGTACTCCGGCGCGCAGATATTGAAGGTGACCGGTTGCAAGGTCGGATCGAACGTCGGTGCTCCGGCGTGACACAGGTTGATGCTTTCGAGAATTTTCAGCACATGGGTATGCATGGTGCTGGCTTTGTAGGTGGGGCGCATACCCATACGGGTATTGATGAATAATTCGTCTTCGAAACTGGTGCGCAGTTTTTTCAGGCAGTAACTCACGGTGGACTGGCTGACGCAGAGCGCCTCCGACACGCCGGTGACGCTGCTTTGCTCATACACGGCGACAAACACCATGAGGTCCTGCATATCGAGCTTTCTAAGCAAGTTACTGTTCAGCATCCGTTCTGTCTCGCTGTGCTCCTTGCGCTGGCGGTGCGCAAACGTGTGCGAACGATCCTAACGGAACGATGGTGCCAAGAGAATGCCTTGTAGGATTTTTCATGGTCAGTTGTGGGACAGAAAATGTTACGAACACGACCTATGAATTCAATCTCTTGAAAGCTGGCCAGAGGCCTTTAACGCTGATGGCTGCGCGGGGATCGCGTCGCGGCTGGATATTAGCAGCGCCAACATGCCGATGCCCACCAGTAACGCGCCGATGATTTCCAGGGCTAGTGGCGACTGACGTAGCCAAAACCAGTGGAACAGCGTGATGAACAGAGTGCTCAGGTAGATGTAGGAAATGACCGAGGAGGGGGCGATGACGCCAATGGCTCGATGCAGTAGCCAGAAGGTCGCCAGCGTGGCGAACAGTGCCAGGTACATCAACCACCAAAGATCGCTCGCGGTCAGCAACGACGCCGCACGCCAGCCGCCGCTGAACCCACAGAACGCCAATAGAAACAGCGCGCCGAACAACATGTTCCAGAAGGTCATGGCCATCGGGCCGCGTCCCTTGAGGCTATTGGCTTTGAGTCGTTGACTCAGGGGCGAGTAGAGCGCCATCGCCAAACAACCGATCCCGTAAGCCGCCACCGCATACAGCGACGGCAGCTCGCCGGGGCCAGCACCTTTCAACATCAGCAGCACGGCACCGACTGCGGCAGTCAGCATAGGCAATACGCGTTGTTTCAGGCTGCGGTCGGGTATCAGGAAGGCTTCGAACAGCAGCGTCAGCAACGGCACCAGAGTGAACATCGTCCCGGTGTTGACCGCCGAGGTGTAGCGCAGCGCTTCAAATAATGAGCCGAAATACAGCGCCAGCAGCATACCGAGCACAGCATGACCGAACAGGCCGCGAGCGGTCATGGCGGTATCGCCCTTGAACAGCAGCAGGGGCAAAAATACCAGGGCGCAAAACAGCAGGCGCAAACCGGTCAGTAGAATCGGGTCGATGGCCTGGCTGACCTGGGCTGCCGCGGAAAACGAGAAAGCAATCAACAGTGCCCAGAGCAGCATGCCGACATGAGCAGCAGCAAAACCTGTGCATTTCATAATGGGGCTTCCGGGTCAGTGAATGTGTTTGGCGTAATGCCGCGGATCGAAGCGCAGAGCCATCAGGATCATCAACGCCATGACGCCAGTCAGGGACCACCAGGCCCATTCGAAACTGCCCAACTGATCGCGAATTATCCCGGCCATCAGCGGCGAGAGGCCGGCGATCAAGTAACCTATGCCCTGCACGAAGGCAGTCAACCCGCCCGCGCGTTGGGGATTGTCCAGATGATCCAGTGACACAGTCAGGCTCATCGGGAACAGCCCGCCGATGCCCAGTCCGAGGAGGCAGGGCCACAGCAGGCTCAGATGTTGCGGGCTCAGAATCAGCCCGCAGAAACCGGCCATGATCAGCGTCAGTAACACCACCAGCACCAGCCTCCGGTCTCGGCTGCGGTTGGCGATGGCGGGAACCAATAGCCCCGACAACACTTCCATGGCTGTCAAAAAGCCCAGCAACAAACCGGCCTGTTGTTCACTCCAGCCTTTTTCCACGTAGTACGGCGCCAGCCAGGCCAGCACACAGGTGTAGGACGCCGTACCGAGGCCGAAGAAGATCGCGAGTAACCAGGCGCGGGAATGGGTGAAAAAGGATTCGTTGCCTGATGATTTTGCATCCAGCGTCGGCATTCCCCAGCGTAGGGCGCACCAGAACAGCAACGCCACCAGCGCCAGCGCCGCCCAGATCGCCAACCCCACTCGCCAACTGTCGGTGCGGGTCATCACCAGCGGCGCAAACGACGCCGCGATTGCCGCGCCGCCCATGATCGACGTCACGTAGAGGCCCATGCACACGGAAACGTTGTCGCTGAAACGGGACTTGATCAGGGCGGGCATCAACGCCTGGATCAACGCAATGCCGATGCCGGCCAATACGGCACTCAGGATCAGTTCCGCCGCTGAATCGAGGAACAGCCGCGACACCGTGGCCAGGCCGATGATCAGCAGCGACAGCACCACGGTGCGCTGCTCGCCCAGGCGCTGACTGACACCGATACCGAAGAACATCGCCAGCCCCATGGCCATGACTGGCAGCATTGTCAGGAGCGATGCCAGGCTGAAACTCAGCGCGATATCACCGCGAATTGCTGATAGCAAAGGACCGACAGCGGCCATGGACGGACGCAGGTTCAGGGCGACAAGAATGATTCCGAACATCAGCCAGAAGGCAGGACGGGAGGTTGCGCGAACGTTTTCCATAATCGGACCTTCAGGAACAAGGAGTCGATTAGGCGCGCGAGCCCCGGAGGCGGCAAATCAGAAAGTCTGGAGTAGTATTTAAATATTAAATAGCTGTCCGTTCGCCTTGTCCCCCGTAGCAGCTGCCGAGCCTGCGAGGCTGCGTTCGGCGGCGCAGCCGTCGTGAAATCATATGGCGCGGTGTATCAGGTAAACCTCATTTGCAGAATTAGCGACGCGCCGCCGAACGCAGCCTCGCGGGCTCGGCAGCTGCTACATAGGCCGTCGCGAACAATCAATTGTTTAGCCAATCCGCACCCAAGGTTCTTCAAATCCCGATTTAACGACTTAACCGCCCGTGTGACGCTGCTGGTCATCTGTTTACTGCGGTCTACTCTATGGACGGTTGTCCGGTCGCACTTCCCTCCGAACTGGCCTTCTGGGCACTGTGGCACTGCCGCCACGCACGCCCGCCGGATTCCTGCATGTCCCGTTGATTGTTCTGAAGGCCCTGCGCTGTGCGCCGGGATCAAACCGGCGGCGCCTGTGCGTTTGCCTGACGCGGATAGACGAGATTTCCCATGAGCTGTGCCACGACATCCTTCGCCACGAAAGAAGAAGCCCTGTCCTTCCTGGAACACAATCCGGATATCGAGATGTTCGAGTTGTTCATCCTCGACAACAACGGTGTGCCACGGGGCAAGTTGCTGCATCGCGATGAACTGCTGGCGGTGTACGAGAGCGGGCGGCCGCTGCCGAGTACCATTCTGGGCCTGACCATCAATGGCGATGACGTAGAAAATTCCGGGCTGGTCTGGGACGTCGGTGATATCGATTGCCGGGCCTACCCGATCAGCGGCAGTTTGCAGCCTATGCCGTGGCGATTGATTCCCACGGCGGCGGTGCAGGTCAGCATGCATCCGAAAGAGGGCATGCCCGCGACCATCGCCGATCCACGGCACTTGCTGGCCAAGGTTATCGAAGGCTTGCAGGCCGACGGTTATTACCCGGTGATGGCGGCGGAGCTGGAGTTCTATTTGCTGGATCAGCAGCGCGACAGCAACGGTCGGCCGCAGCCGGCGCGGGATGTCGATGGCGGGCGGCCACGTGGGACTCAGGTCTATGGCTTACGTGAGCTGGAGCAGATCGAGCCGTTTCTGGCCGACCTCTACAGCGCCTGCAAGCTTCAGGGCATTCCGGCGCGCACGGCGATTTCCGAATACGCGCCGGGGCAGGTGGAAATCACCCTCGAACACCGCACCGATGCTTTGCAGGCGATGGATGAAGCGGTGCGCTACAAACGGCTGGTCAAGGGCGTGGCCCACAAGCATGGGATGGCCGCCTGTTTCATGGCCAAGCCTTTCGATGACCTGGCTGGCACCGGCATGCACATGCACGTCAGCCTGGCGGACAAGAACGGCAACAACCTGTTCGCCAGCGAAGCCCCGGACGGCACGCCGCTGCTCAAGCATGCGGTCGGAGGGATGCTCAGCACGTTGCTCGATTCATTGCTGCTGTTCTGTCCGAACGCCAACTCGTACCGTCGTTTCCAGACCAACAGCTACGCACCATTGGCGGCCACCTGGGGCGTGGACAACCGCACGGTGAGTTTGCGGGTGCCCGGCGGGCCAGCATTCTCCCGGCATATCGAACATCGCATCTGTGGTGCCGACGCCAACCCGTATCTGGCGGCTGCGGCGATTCTGGCCGGGATTCATCGTGGCATCCGCGAGCAGCTGGACCCTGGCGCACCGGTGGAGGGTAACGGGTACGCCCAGGCCACTGAATTGTTGCCCACCGACTGGTTGACCACGTTGCGTGCGCTGGAGGCATCGAACTGGGCGCGGGAGGCCTTCGGCGGTGAGTTTCTTGGCGTGTATCTGGCGGTGAAACGTGCCGAATACCGACAGTTCATGGGAGAAGTCGGTGAGCAGGACTGGCGCTGGTATCTGCATCAAGCCTGAAACTGTTTTCCAGTGTTGAAAGTTTTGGCCTAATGCCATTAGCCAACTATTCGTTGGCTTCTTTTTCACGAAAAATTGATGGTTGGCTGCTTAAAATTTGTGTTGTCGCGGTAAATGAAATTTTCACATTTATCGAGGCCACTTCTTTTAACGGAATAGCCGATCATCATGATGAAGTTCAAAGCCGTGCGCCCCGAGTGGGTGACGTTGATTGCCAGCGCCTTTTTATTGGCAGGGTTCAATTTAGTTCTCTGGCAGCACCTTTTTGATATCACTGCCTCAGACGGTCAAGGCATCGCCATGCGTGTCGCGTTCGGGGTGATGATCCTGGCGGCCTTCAACATTGTGCTGACCTTGCTGGCTTTCCGGCCCGTGATGAAACCCGTGTTGACGCTGATCTTTTTGATCAGTGCCGGCGTGGCTTATTTCATGAGCCAGTACGGTGTACTGATCGACGCGGGTATGTTGCGTAACTTCGCTGAAACCAATGCCACGGAAGTGCGCGACTTACTGTCGCTAAAGTTGTTTGTTTATATTGTGCTGCTCGGTGTTTTGCCGTCGTGGTTGTTGTGGACGATTCCCGTCAATTACCGCCGCTGGTACCGTGAGTTATTAAGTAAAGTGCTGGTGAGTGTCGCATCGCTTGCGGTGATCGGCGGTGTCGCGTTGGTCAACTATCAAGGCCTGTCGTCGTTGTTTCGCAATCACCATGAGTTACGCCTGATGGTGGTGCCAAGCAACTATATTGGTGCCTCTCTCGGTTATCTGCGCGAGCAGGTCGTTTCTGCCCGACAACCCTTTGTCAAACTCGGTGAAGATGCCAGGAAAAACCCGGTCTGGCAGACCCACGGCCGTAAATCCCTGACGGTACTGGTGGTGGGTGAAAGTGCCCGGGCCGAGAACTTCGGCATCCTGGGTTATGACCGCGACACCACCCCCAAACTGGATAAAGAGGCCGGCCTGATTGCCTTCACCGATGTGCATTCTTGCGGTACGGAAACGGCCGTGTCGGTGCCCTGTATGTTCTCCAACATGGGCCGCAAGGATTACAACGCCAGCAAGGCAAAGAACCAGGAAGGTCTGCTGGACGTGCTCAAGCACGCCGGCCTCGAGGTGATCTGGCGGGATAATCAGTCGGGCTGCAAAGGCACTTGCGATCGAGTCACTGTGGACGACGTGAGCAACCTGAAAGATCCGGCGCTGTGCGCCAACAGCGAGTGCCGCGATGAAATTCTCCTGCAAGGTTTGCAGCACTTCATCGACACGCTGGATAAAGACACCGTGCTGGTACTGCACCAGATGGGCAGTCACGGTCCGGAATATTTCAAGCGCTACCCGAAAGAGTACGAACGCTTCACGCCGGTGTGTGAAAGCAATGCGCTGAACAATTGCAGCCGCGAAAGTATCGTCAACGGCTACGACAACACGTTGGTGTACACCGACCATGTGCTGTCGACCCTGATCGACCTGTTGCGCAGTAATCAGGACAAAGTCGATACGGCCATGCTCTATCTGTCGGACCACGGCGAATCGCTGGGCGAATACAACCTGTTCCTTCATGGCACGCCTTACATGTTGGCGCCGGAACAACAGAAGCATGTCGCAATGCTGGCGTGGTTCTCCGACAGCTATCAAAAATCGTTCTCGGTGGACACCCATTGCCTGCAACTGAGTCGCGAAAAGCCCTTGAGCCAGGACAACCTGTTCCATTCCATGCTTGGCCTGCTGGAGGTCAACAGCAAGGTCTACGACCCAGGGCTGGACATGTTTGCCGGTTGCCGCGGCGCAGTGATTGACGGTGTGCTGGCCAAAGAATGAGCCCGTCGACCTTTTTTTCACGCGCCAGTGGTTAACCTGCCGTCAGTCGATATTCCAATAAGAGCCTTTGCACATGTCCGCGCTGCCCCCATCCGCCATCGAACTCGAGTTCGCCCGGCGCTACGATCAGGAACACGCCCGCGTCTGCCTTCAGTCGCGATCGCGTGGCCTGGCGGGGCGTTTGACGTTCTGGCGCGACGAGCAACTGGTGCGTAACGCGCTTCAGGTCGCTGGCGAACCGGGATTGATTCTTGATGTGGCCTGCGGTGTCGGGCGCTTCTGGTCGATACTGGCCGAGCATGCGAACCGAGTGATTCTTGCCGCCGACCCGTCTCAGGACATGCTCGATCACGCCCGCACCCACCATCCGCAACACCTGCTGGAGCGGGTCAAGACCTTTCAGAGTTCAGCCTTCACCATCGGTTTGTCGGCGAACGCGGTGGACTGCATTTTTTGCATGCAACTGTTTCAACACATTGCCAGTCCTGAGCATCGGTTGGCCATGCTGGGCGAGTTCCATCGGGTCAGTCGCGATACGGTGATCGTGGCGGTGCGGGCTGATGCGCATTTCAAGCTGCGCCGATCAGGTGTGGAAGGCGCACCCGTCCAGCCACAGGCGAGCAAGGCTGAGCTTGAGGCCGAGTTCAGGCAGGCGGGTTTCCGCTTGCTCAGCCATCAGGACTTCCTGCCGGGTTGCGCGCGGATGCGGGTCTACGTGCTGCGTAAAGGCAGCTAGTTTCCTCCTGTCAGACTATTCTTGCGGTCCAGCAGGTATTTTCGCTAACGCTCTTGTTCAGTGGATGCGCGGAAATCGCCGGGGGCGATATATACTGCGCGCCATTCTTCAAGGGAGAGCCGTGTGGCCATCGATATTCACTGGATTCGCGACAACGATAGCCTCGGTCAGTCTTGCGCCGAGTGGCAGCAGCTGCCATTCGTTGCCCTCGACACCGAATTCATGCGGGTCGACACCTTTTACCCGATCGCAGGCTTGCTGCAGATCGGCGATGGCGTACGCGCTTACCTGATTGACCCACTGACCATCGACAATTGGCAGCCATTGGCCGCGTTGCTGGAAAACCCGGCCGTGGTCAAGGTCGTCCACGCGTGCAGCGAAGACCTCGAAGTATTACTGCGTCTGACCGGCAGTTTGCCGGCGCCGCTGTTCGACACCCAACTGGCCGCCGCTTACCTGAACCTCGGTTTCTCGATGGGCTATTCGCGGCTGGTGCAGGAGGTGCTCGGCATTGACCTGCCCAAGGGCGAAACCCGTTCCGACTGGCTTCAACGTCCGCTGTCCGATACCCAGATCAGCTACGCCGCCGAAGATGCCTTGCATCTGGCGGAAGTTTTCGTACAGCTGCGTCCGAAGCTTTCGGACGACAAATACGCCTGGGTCCTTGAAGACGGTGCCGAGCTGGTGGCCAATCTGCGTCGCGAGGTCGACCCGTATGAGGTTTATCGCGACGCCAAACTGGCCTGGAAGCTGTCCCGCGCCCAACTCGCCGTATTGCGTGAACTCTGCGCCTGGCGTGAAACGCAAGCCCGTGCCCGTGATTTGCCGCGCAACCGCATCGTCCGTGAACATTCCCTGTGGCCATTGGCGCGCACGCAACCGGACAACCTCGGCGCGCTGGCGAAAATCGAAGACATGCACCCGCGTACCGTGCGTCAGGATGGCGAATTTCTGCTTGATCTGATCAAGCGCTCTGGCAGTGTGTCGCCTGATCAATGGCCGCCAGCGGTGCCGGAGCCGTTACCGGTGGAAGCCGCCGCGCTGGTCAAACAGCTGCGCGCCATCGGCCAGGCCGAAGCCGAGCGACTGAACATCGCGCCTGAGCTGATGCTGCGCAAGAAAACCCTGGAAGCGCTGCTCAAAAGCGGCTTCCCCAATGGTCCTTACCAATTGCCTGATTCGCTGCGTGGCTGGCGCCGCGAATTGATGGGCCAGGCGCTGCTCGACAGCCTGTCCACCGCCGGAGAACAGCCTTGAAACGTATTTGCTCCATCTACCAAAGCTCCAAGCGCAGCGGCATGTACCTTTATGTACTCAAAAGCGATGCGCTTGAACGTGTGCCGGAAGCGCTGATGCTGGCCTTCGGCAAGCCGAAACATTCCTTCAATCTGGTGCTGTCGCCTGAGCGCAAACTGGCCAGTGAAGACATCGTCGTCGTGCTGGAAAACCTTGAGAAGCAGGGCTATCACCTGCAAATGCCGCCAGCCGAAGACGAATACATCGAACACCTGCCGGAAGAATTGCTGCGACGCAACGATCCGATGTGATCGACAGACAGGCTCTGTTCAGAGCCTTTATGAAACACTGGAATGATTTTGGCGATGGCCAGGGCCGATGGAGTGATACTCCGTCGGCGGCCGTCTGCACTGCTTTTGAAAGGTTTGAACCATGCGCGTTCTGATTGCTGAACACGACCACCCTGTGTATGCCCAACTATTGCGTCAGGCAGCGCCTGATCTGGAAGTATTGACCAGCGGCGACTCCGCCGAACTGGCCCGTCAGGCCGCCGAATGCCCAGTCTGGCTCGGTCAGCCGGACCTGCTGGCGACGCTGTTGCGTCAGGGCCACCTGCCTGCATGGCTGCAGTCGACCTGGGCCGGCATTACGCCGTTGCTGGCCGACGGTCTGCCACGGCACTATCGCCTGACTCGCGCGGTAGGGATTTTCGGTCAGGTCATGGCCGAATACGTACTGACTTACATGCTCGGCCACGAGCGCGAAGTACTGGCGCGGCTGGTCAGCCAAGTCGAGCGCAAATGGGACAACCGCCAGGGTCAAAGCCTGGCCGGACGCAAGGTGTTGATCGTCGGCACCGGTGATATCGGTCAGACCGTGGCGCAGTTTCTGCTGCCATTTGGCGTCGAGTTGTATGGCATCGCCAGCACCGCCCGGGAGCAGGCGCCGTTTGTCGAAGTCGGCGCGCTGAGCGATTTGCCGCGACTGGTTGGCGAAGTGGATTACGTGATCAATCTGCTGCCTAACACCCCGAATACTCACGACCTGTACGACGCCGCACTGTTCAAGCAGTTCAAACCGACCGGGTTGTTCATCAACGTCGGGCGCGGCGTGGCGGTGGTCGATGCGGATCTGGTGGAAGCCTTGAAGGAAGGGCATCTGGCCGGAGCCATTATCGACGTCTGCCGTCAGGAGCCGCTGCCGCAACGCCATCCGTTCTGGACCGCGTGGGGCCTGCTGTTGACCGGCCACAGTTCGGCACCGACTTCGCCCCCAATGATGGTGAAGTTGTTTGTCGAAAACCTGCGGGCGTATCAGGCGGGCGAAGCGTTGCGTGGGGAAGTGGATTTCTCGCGCGGGTATTGAATCCGCCCCGATCAAAATGTGGGAGCGAGCCTGCTCGCGATGGCGGTGTATCAGTCTCTATAAGTATCGACTGACATGCCGCCATCGCGAGCAGGCTCGCTCCCACATGGGTTCTATGTTTTGCTTAGAGGGTGAAATCCCCCTCAGCTGCCAGTTCGCTCAGCGGACGACGCGGGCTTGGCTCTTCGCGCGCTTGCAGGTACTCGGCCAGCGTCGCCTTATCACCCAGCTTGCCGATCGCCACCGCCGCGTGAAGCGCATAGCCCTCAGGAATATTCAGCTCTTTGCGGGTCAGATCCTGATCGAAACCGGCCATGCCGTGGGTGTGCCAGCCGCTGATGCTCGCTTGCAACGCCAGGTGGCCCCAGGCCGAACCGGTGTCGAAGGTGTGCCACAGCGCCGGTGTTTCTTCGGTGGCGCCGGGTATCGCAAAGGTGGTTTTCGAGACCACGATCACCAGCGCCGAGGCATGCTGCGCCCAGCTGCGGTTGAACTCGTTCAGCAGGCCCAGATAACGCTCCCAGTTCGGCGTGTCGCGACGCGCATAGAGAAACCGCCAAGGCTGCGAGTTGTACGCCGATGGCGCCCAGCGCGCGGCTTCGAAGAAGCTCAGCAGGGTCTCTTCGGCAATGGTTTCGCCGGTGAACGCGCGGGGCGACCAGCGATCGGTGAACTGAGGGTGAATGGCGTAGTCGGCAACGCGTGGGTTAGCACTCATCAAGAGATTCCTTTACGTTTGAAAGTAAAAAACCGGCGGGCGCAGCTGAGCTGAGCGATAGGGTTTTGCGAGAGCCTGGGCCGTTCACCTGAATGCAACGCGGTTGAGCGTTAATGGCACTTGGCTAGGGCTTCTTGCGACTGGCAAAGCTACCGGGCGGCGCAAAAACTCACAAGTGCCATGTACCGGCAGTCGCCAATGCTTGGCCCGCTGGGGCCTTGGCACTAGACTGGCGGCCTTTTCACCACCTGATGTTGATGCTTGAGCCATGGCCGCCAAAGTCGAACCGTTCTGGATACGCAAAACCCTCGATCAACTCGATCAAGAGGAATGGGAATCGCTGTGCGACGGCTGTGGCCTGTGCTGCCTGCAAAAGCTCGAGGACGAAGACGACAACTCCGTCTACTACACGCGCATCGCCTGCAAATTGCTGGACCTCAAAACCTGTCAGTGCACCGACTACCCCAACCGCCGCGACTTTGTGCCCGATTGCATCCAGCTCACGCCGGGCAAGGCCGATGAATTCAAGTGGCTGCCGCCGACCTGCGGTTATCGACTGGTGAGCGAAGGCAAGGATTTACCGCTCTGGCATCATCTGGTGTGCGGTGATCGGGAGGCGGTGCATCACGAACGTATTTCCCAGTCCGGGCGCATGCTCGCCGAGGGCAGCGTGGCCGAAGACGATTGGGAAGACCATCTGATTTTTCGCGCGGGTTAATTCCGGAAGATCAAAAGATCGCAGCCTTCGGCAGCTCCTACAGGGTGTACACCCTCCCAATGTAGGAGCTGCCGAAGGCCGCGATCTTTTGATCTAAAAGGGTTAAACCCCAGCCTTAGGCGAATTCAACGAATCATTACCCGTCACGGTCGCTGTGCTGGTCGCCGCTTCGGCATTGGCTTTCATGCGGCTTAGTTCATCCCCGGCGCGCTCGATTCTCGCGCGTGCGTTTTCCATATCCTGACGGTTCTTTTCCAACAGTCTTTTCGCCGAGCAATGCCCAGTGATGCCCCGGGCCAGGGCCATGCCGCCAATGGCTATTTCAATCAATCCGAATACGCCGCCGCGTCGCAGACCTTTGCTTAGCATGACCACGCCACCCGCCAGGGAGCCGGCGCGCTCCCAACCATGAACGTTCTGTTCGGAAGGGCTCTGGAATGGGGTGGTTTCGATACGTTCTACAGGATTGAACTCGCGCATGATCTGTCTCCAGGCAGGGAAGGATTGCTTCAGCAATAGATATTCAGCTGACTGCCTGGGCGAGCGGCTTGTTCCATCGAATATGTAGCAATTCAGCGGAATTTCGGACCGGAGCGGGTGTTGTTGCCTTTGGCCATGCGGTCGTACAGCACAACGTTGACGGTGGCCGCCAGGTTCATGCAACCGGTGGTCGGGATATAGACCACGTCTTCGCACCAGTCGCGGATTTCTTTATCCAGCGAACCGTCTTCGGGACCGAAGATGTAGAGGGCGCGATCCGGGTGCGTGTATTCCGGTAGCGAACGGGCACCGTCGACCAGTTCGACCGCGACCGGCACACAGCCAAGAGGCAGGATTTTTTTCAGGTCGTCGATGCCGATCAGCGGAATGTCGCAGTGGACTTTCTTGGTGTCGGTGACGAAATCGGCGGCGCGTTCATAACGCTTGCCGGTGTAAAACACCGACGCCACGCCATAGCAGCCGGCGGCGCGCATCACCGAACCGACGTTCTCCGGTGATTTGGGGTTATACAAACCAATGCAGCTGTACCGTTTGTCTGCCACGAGCGGGGTGCCTTCGGGGAAAAAACGGCGATTATACGGGGATTGGGGGAGGGGTGTTCAGTTTGGAGATTGGTGGTGTCTGAGCAATTGCTATCGCGAGCAGGCTCGCTCCCACATTGGATCTTGGGTGTTCACAAATACTATGTGCACAGAAGATCCCCTGTGGGAGCGAGCCTGCTCGCGATGAGGCAGTTAGGGCACCGAAGATCTTCAGTCTTCTTTCTTCATCAACCCCGCCAACGCCGCAAACGGGTTGTGCGTCGCCTTGGCAATCTTCGGCGTACTCAACGAGCCTTCATCGAAATACTGCTGATCGGTATAACGCGAGTGTTCGTTGTCATGGCAATAAAGGCACAACAGCTCCCAGTTCGAGCCATCCTGAGGGTTGTTGTCGTGGTTGTGGTCGCGGTGGTGCACGGTCAGTTCGCTCAGGCGTTTGCCGGAGAACTCACGGGCGCACCGGCCGCACACGTGCGGGTACATCTTCAGGGCTTTGTCGCGGTAACCCATTTCCTTGTCGCGCTGGTTGTCGGCAAGGATGCGGTCCAGCTTCGATGTGTTGGACGGAGGTGTTGACGAACTCATGGGTTCACCTTGTAAAAGACTAATGACGGTTATGACGTGAGTTTAGCTCAGCCCTTGAGCTTTTCGGCAATCCAGATGGTGTGGCGGGTGCCCTTGTTGCCGTGGGCGAAGACTTGCACTTCCTCGGCCTTGAAACCGGCTTTTTTCAGCTTGTCGGAGAACTGCCGGTCGGCGCTGGCCGACCATACCGCCAGCACGCCTTTTGGCCGAAGGGCCTTGGCGCAGGCGCTCAGGCCTCCAGCGGAATAGAGCCAGCTGTTGGCCTTCTGGGTCAGACCTTCGGGGCCGTTGTCGACGTCGAGCATGATCGCATCGAAACCCTGGGGCTCGGCTTGCAGCACTTTGGCCACGTCTTCCATGCGGATCACGGTGCGTGGGTCGAGTAGCGGGTTGCCGGCTTTCTCGCCCAGCGGCCCGCGGTTCCACTCAACCACACCGGGCACCAATTCGGCGACCACCACTTCAGCCGTCTTGCCCAAGTGCTTGAGCGCCGAGGCGAGGGTGAAGCCCATACCCAGGCCACCGATCAACACGCGCGAATGCGGTCTGCCGGCGACCTTGCGGCAGGGGATTTCGGCCAGGGCATCTTCGGAGCCGTGCATGCGGGTGTTCATCAACTGCCCGCCGTCACCGCCCTGAATCTTGATGACGAAATCCTCGCCATATTCGAACAGGCACAGGGCACCGCCGTTTTCAGGAATAGGGGTGGTGTCGAGCAGAACGAAACGTTTCATGGGGCTCTCTTGAGGAGAAATTGACAGATGGAGGAAGGCAAACACGCGCAGTTGGGAGTAGCCTGCAAAAAGACCACAAGGCCAACGGAGCCATTGATGAAGCGCACCATTCTAACGGTCATTGCCCTGGCCGCGCTCTCGATAACTGCAGTGCAGGCCCAAGAGCTGCAAACCATCCCTACCAGCCCCGTGCCGATGCCCGGTTCACCCGGCACCGCCACTCCGACGCCGTATCCGCAGATCACCCCGACCAGCGTGCCCAAGGCCGGCACCGGCAGTGGCGGGCCATCGCTGTTGCCCCCGATCGAAATGCCCAATCCCCCCAAGGACCAGACTTTGCCGGGCCTTGAGCCGAGTACGACGAAAATCAAAACGCCGGGCGGCTAGACACTAGACCTGCTGCGAGAGCAATTGCCCATCGGCCATGCGCAAGCGTCTGGAGAGGGAGACGGCGAGGGCGCGGATGATTTTGGCGGCGATTTTTGGTGCGTCGTTTAGCATCTTTTCCAGGGAGTCCTTGCCCAGGTTGAGCAACTGGCAATTGCTCGCGGCCACGCAACTGGCCGAGCGTCGTTCGCCATCGAGCACGGCCATTTCGCCAAACGCCCGACCGCTACGCAAGGTGGCCATGGTCACCCGTTGCCCGTCGCTAGTGGTCTTCTGCACCGCGACCTGGCCAGTGTGGATGATGCACATGAAACTACCGGCATCGCCCTCATGGAAAATCTCTTCACCTTCGGCGATGGTGCTGATGCTGAAGTAACCCGAGGCCGCGACGAAGTCTGCCGGCAATAGTTGATCGAACAGGCCGCAGTCCATCAGCCAGTCGCGAATTTCGTTGTTCAGTAAGGTCGGTTCTGGCATGTAGTCACGGTCTTTTTCTTGTGTCTGTTGTGTTCCGGACACCGCCCCCTTGTAGGAGCGAGGCTTGCCCGCGAAGAGGCCGTAACATTCGACATCAATGTTGGCTGTGATAATGCCTTCGCGGGCAAGCCTCGCTCCTACAAGGGCGGGGTCTGGCGTACGGGTGTTAAGACCGGCACACCGGGCCAAGTTCCTCAGGCAATGCCCAAAACCTTGAAAACAAATGCGTATTCGAGGGCTACGTCACGTAATCCCTGATAACGCCCGCTCATCCCGCCATGCCCGGCACCCAGTTCAGTCTTGAGCAGCAGGGGATTGGTGTCGGTTTTGGTCGCGCGCAATTTCGCCACCCACTTGGCCGCTTCCCAGTACTGCACGCGACTGTCGTTGTAGCCGGCGATCACCAGCGTTGCCGGATAGGCTTGCGCGGTGACGTTTTCGTACGGGGCGTAGGCCTTGATCCGATCATAGACGTCCGGCTCTTGCGGGTTGCCCCACTCATCGTATTCCGTGACGGTCAGCGGCAGCTCCGGGTCGAGCATGGTGTTGAGCACGTCGACGAACGGCACTTCGGCAATCGCCGCTGCGAACAGCTCCGGCCGTTGATTGAGTACCGCGCCGATCAGCAAACCACCGGCGCTGCCTCCGCTGATCGCCAGCTTCGATGGGCTAGTGAAGCCCTTGGCGATCAGGTGTTCGGCGCAGGCGATGAAGTCGCTGAAGGTGTTGTGCTTGTGTTCCTGCTTGCCGGCGCGGTACCAGGCTTCGCCCAGCTCACCGCCACCGCGTACATGAGCGATGGCAAACGCCATGCCGCGATCCAGCAGGCTCAGGCGGGCGTGGGAGAACCACGGGTCGAGGCTTTCGCCATAGGCGCCGTAACCGTACAGATAAAGCGGCGTCGGCTTGCCGAGGAACTCGCGTTTGACCACAAGGCTGATCGGCACTTGCGTACCGTCCGGTGCCGTCGCCCAAAGCCGCTGGCTGACGTATGCATCGGCGTCGAACGGGCCGAGCACCGGAGTTTCCTTGAGGACTTTCTGCTCGCCGCTGCTCAGAATCAGTTGGCGGATCTGCGCCGGACGGTTCAAGGCTTCGTAGCGCAGACGGATCCGGTCGCTGACAAATTCCAGGCTGTTCTGCACATGCAGGCTGTAGGCCGCGTCCGGCAGTTGCACGCGATAGGGCACCAAGTCCCGTGGGCGGACTTCGATGATCGGCAGGCCACCTTCACGCAGGCTCAGGGTCATGGCCTCGGCGTTCAGGCTCATGCCTTCGAGCATCACGGTGTCGCTGTGGGGAATCAGGTTCTGCCAGTCGGCTTCGGTCGGCGCGACGCCAGTATCGGCGGCTTGGTAGAGGGCGAAGTTGATGCCGTCGCGGTTGGTGCGGATCAGCCACGTCCACTCGCCATCGAGTTTGCCGTGGTCGACATCGTACTCATGAGCTTCGACCCTCGGTGCCAGGCAGGTAAAGGCCTGATGCGGCAGCGAAGCATCGAGCACCCAGACTTCGCTGGTGGTCTTGCTGCCCAGCGACAACAGCAGTTGCCGTTCGGAGCTTGAGCGGTAGCAATGCAGGAAGAATCGGCCGTCCGGCTCATGGAACACTTCTTCGGCCGCGGTGCCGTCCAGCCGATAGCGGAACAGTTTGTGCGGGCGATGGGTGTCGTCGAGTTCGCCGAAGAACAGCGTCAGGCTGTCGTTGGCCCAGGTCATGCTGCCGTCGCAGTCCTGGAACTCCAGTTCGCTGACGCGGCCGCTGGATAATTCCTTCACGAACAGCGTGTAAATCTCTTCGCCGCTGGAGTCGATGCTGTAGGCCAGACGCTGGTGGTCCGGGCTGATGCTGAACGCGCCCAGGGAAAAGAAGCCACCCTTGGCCAGCACGTTCGGATCAAGCAGCAGCAGCTCCTGGCTTTCGTCGATCTGCAGGCTGCCATCGGCCGGACGCGGGCAGCGGTAGTGGCGGGCGTATTCATCGCCGGCAGTGGTGCGGGTGTAATACAGGTACGGGCCCCAAGGCGAAGGCAGCGACAGATCGGTTTCGAGAATCCGCGCCTTGATTTCTTCGAACAGGGTTTCGCGCAGGCCGGCCTGATCGGCGGTTTGTGCCTCTTGATAGCGGTTTTCAGCTTTCAGGTAATCGAGCACCGCGTCGGTGTCGCGCTCCTGCAGCCAGGCATACGGGTCGCAACCGTCAGCCTTGTTGGCAATGGGAGCGCTGGTGACATTGGCGGATAGGGGCATGAATGGCTCTCGAACAATGTACGGAATAGGGGCTTCGCAACCTGTGGGAGCGGGCTTGCTCGCGAAGGCGGTGTGTCAGGCAACATCAATGTCGAGTAATACTCCCTCTTCGCGAGCAAGCCCGCTTCCACATGGAATGCGCTTGACTCACTGGTATTGGGACAAGCCTGACGTGCGAAAAGTCGTTACTATAAGCGCCTCTTTGCCTGCCTTGCCATGGACACCATGACCGAGAACGACTATCTGATCGCTTGGGGCCTCTACGCCTTTGCCGCTTTAGGCTGCCTGTTGGTGTGGATGCGCATCACCCGCTGGATGTGGCGTTGGCTGCGTGAGCCACTGCGGCTGCTGGTGGCGGTGTTGCTGTTCAGCCCGACCATCATCGACCCGGTGAAAGAAAAGATCGCCCCGTCCATCGCCATTACTGCCCTCGACTTGCTGTTCAAGGTTGGCAATAACGCCTGGCGCGCTGTTTCCGATCTGTTCATGTACGGCATGATTGTCTTCGGCATTTACCTGGTGTTCGTGGCCATCCGTTTCCCCATCGAGCGCGCCTCCAACGCTCGCAAGGAACAGGCGGCTGCCGCCAAGGCAGCGGCGCGGGCCGACGAGCCTGACGACGATCAGCCTTTCGGCGGTGCCGGCGATGATCGTTACGGCCGGCCACCGGTGCCGAGCAATCCTCAGCGTTCGCGGGTCGAACCGCGTCTGTAACCGTGCCCCTGTACTGAATCGAGAGTCCGAGCATGTGTGAGTTATTGGGCATGAGCGCCAATGTCCCGACCGATATCGTGTTCAGCTTCACCGGGCTGATGCAGCGCGGCGGCCGCACCGGGCCGCACCGTGACGGTTGGGGCATCGCTTTTTATGAAGGCCGTGGCCTGCGGCTGTTCCAGGACCCGGCGGCGAGCAGCGAGTCGGAAGTGGCGAACCTGGTGCAGCGCTATCCGATCAAAAGCGAAGTGGTGATCGGGCACATTCGCCAGGCCAACGTCGGCAAAGTGTGCCTGTCCAACACCCACCCATTCGTGCGTGAATTGTGGGGGCGCAACTGGTGTTTCGCCCACAACGGCCAGTTGGCTGACTTCAAACCGCCCGCCAGTTTCTACCGCCCCGTCGGCGATACCGACAGCGAAGCGGCGTTTTGCGATTTGCTTAATCGGGTGCGCGCTGCATTCCCCGAGCCGGTAGACATTGAAGCGCTGTTGCCGGACCTGGTGGCCGCTTGCGCCGAGTACCGCAGCAAAGGTGTATTCAACTGCCTGCTCAGCGACGGCGACTGGCTGTTCTGCTACTGCTCGAGCAAGCTGGCGCAGATCACCCGCCGTGCACCGTTCGGCCCGGCGCGTTTGAAGGACGTCGATGTGATCGTCGACTTCCAGGCCGAAACCACACCCAACGATGTGGTCACGGTAATCGCCACCGAACCCTTGACCGAAAACGAAACCTGGACCCGCTACGAACCGGGCCAATGGAGCCTCTGGCGACGCGGTGAATGCGTCAGCCACGGCAAGACCGAATAAGGATTCTCCCCCATGTTGCTCAGTTATCTACGGTTGGTGTTGTTCGCGGCGGGCCTGTTGATTGGTGTCCAGGTGCCTGGGTTCATCAGTGATTATGCCAAGCGGGTCGAGGCGCATCTGATCGAGGCGCAGACCGGTTTGAGCGGTTTTCAGGGCACCGCCAATCAGTTTTTCAAGGGTGATATGCAGGCGCTCGTGGCCCATTACCGTGCCAGCGAAGACCCGATCTTTCGCAACGATGCCGACAGCCTGAGCACTTTGCTCACCCGTCAACTGGCCCTCGACAAGCAATTCCAGGCCATGCAGGGCCCGTGGTACATCCGCGTCCTGCAAGTGGCCCTGGCCGCCGATCCGGATATTCGCAAGGAAACCTGGAACGGCTACAGCTACCAGATTCTGCTGACGCCGGAAGCGATGATCTGGGGCATGAGCGGCGCATTGCTGCTGTCGTTCGGCATTGAATGTTTGTTCCGACTGATCGACTGGGTGGTGCTGGGCGGCAAGCGTTTGCGCCAGAGCCGACCGATTGAAGAGCGGGATTTGCGCGGGTTGTAAGCAAAAGATCAAAAGATCAAAAGATCAAAAGATCGCAGCCTTCGGCAGCTCCTACATTGACCGGGTACAACCATGAATCCACGGGTGTATGCCTTTCCCTGTAGGAGCTGCCGAAGGCTGCGATCTTTTGATTTTGATTTTAATCTTCAACGACTCAACACGATGTAATCCTCACCCACCTTGCACGCATAGCGCTCCACGACGTGCTGACACAGCGCTACGATTTCTTCGACCCATTCCACGCCAACCCGCCACGACACCACCACCTGCAAATTCGGTGGCCGCTGATCGATGGCCAACAACGTCAATTCCCCCCGCGCCAACTCCTCGGCGACCAACACTGGCGGTAACGCGCCAATGCCAAATCCGTCCCTCAGCAATCGGGTAATCGCCGACACCGAGTTCACGCAGTTGAGCCGCGGCGCCATGACCCCGTTGGCCTGCATCAGGCTCAAGATGTCCTGATGAGGATGGGAGTTTTTCGAATAGGTGATGATGCGCTCGCGCGCCAGATCGGCGATACCTGAGTACTCGCGGTTGTAGATGGAATTGCTGGCCACGATCCAGCCCATCGGATGACTGGCCAGCTCCAGGCTGCGCACGCTTTCCTGGCGCAACAGGTCGGTTTGCAGGATCAGATCGAGAAAGCCTTTTTGCAGCTGATCGCAGAGGTTGAGAGCGGTATCGGCCACCAGCTCGATTTCCACCAGCGGGTAGTGATCCATCATTTGCGCCACCAACGGGCTGAGCCAGGTATGGATCACGGTGTCCATGACGCCAATCCGGACCCGTCCGGCCTTGCTCGAACGGGTCTCGATCGACTGCTTGAGCGCCTGCATCGTGTCCATCATCTGCTCGGCATACTCGAGCACTTTCAAGCCTTCGGGCGTCAGGCTCACGCCGCGAGAATCGCGCAGGAACAGCTTCACCCCGAGCTCGCCTTCAAGCACCGCGATACGGCTGGAAATCGACGCCTGGGTGGTGAAGAGTTTGTCTGCCGTCAGGCGGAAACTCTTGAGTCGGGCGACCCAGACAAAGGTCTCGAGAAACTTCAGGTTCATGGGATCAACTTTTTCTTATGCCTTGGCCGGGGTTTTATTAGTTGGACGCAGCAGGGCCGAGCGTCCAAAAATCGGCGCATCCGGTTCCCACGATAGGCGTCGTCGGGGCTCAGAACAATACCAATAAAATTTGCACGGAGACTTGCCATGAGTGCGCCCGACACCCTCGACATCCCCAAAGCCACGGCTCGCCCAGGACCTTTCGACTGGTACCGCAACATCAATCAGCAGGAGCGTCGCACGTTCTGGAGCTGCAAGATCGGCTATGGCCTGGACGGCATGGACACCCAGATGCTCAGCTTCGTGGTGCCGACCCTGATCGCCATGTGGGGCATTACGACTGGTGAGGCCGGGTTGATTCATACCAGCACCCTGATCGCCTCGGCCATCGGTGGTTGGGTGGCGGGGATTCTTTCCGATCGCATCGGCCGGGTGCGCACCCTGCAACTGACTGTCCTGTGGTTTGCCTTCTTCACCTTCCTTTGCGGCTTCGCCCAGAACTACGAGCAACTGTTGATCAGCCGCACGTTGATGGGCTTCGGTTTCGGCGGTGAATGGACCGCCGGTGCGGTGTTGATGGGCGAAGTGATTCGCGCCAAGGACCGGGGTAAAGCCGTCGGCATGGTGCAGTCGGGTTGGGCGCTGGGTTGGGGACTGACGGCGATTCTGTATGCGCTGCTGTTTTCGGTGCTGCCGCCGGAAGACGCTTGGCGGGCATTGTTCATCCTTGGCATTGTGCCGGCGGTTTTCGTGATTTTCGTCCGCCGCCTGGTCAAGGACCCGGAAATCTATCGCGAAGCCAAAGCCAAGCAAGAGCCAAGCAACCCGGCCAAGTTCTACGAGATCTTCGCCCCCGGCATCCTTTTCACCACGATCCGCGCGTCGATCCTGACCACCGGCGCCCTCGGCGGTTACTACGCGATCACCTCCTGGCTGCCGACGTTTCTGAAAAATGAACGGGGCCTGAGTGTTCTCGGCACGGGCGGTTATCTGGCCATGGTGATCGTCGGATCCTACGTCGGGTATGTGATTAGCGCGTATTTGACTGACATCCTGGGTCGTAAAAAGAACTTCATTCTGTTCGCGGTCGGCTCGTTCACCATTGTTCTGCTGTACACCCAATTGCCGGTCAGCAACGGCGTGATGCTCTGGCTGGGGTTCCCCTTGGGCTTCTTCGCTTCGGGGATCTTCAGCGGCATGGGCGCGTTTTTGACTGAGCTGTTTCCCACCCGGATTCGCGGCTCGGGCCAGGGTTTTTGCTACAACATCGGTCGGGCGCTGGCGGCATTGTTTCCGCTGTTGATCGGTTTGCTCAGCCAGAAGGTGCCATTGAGCGTGGGAATCGGAGCCTTTGCGGCGGTGTCTTACGGGGTAGTGATCCTGGCGGCCCTGAGTCTGCCGGAAACCCGTGGCAGGCAACTCGACGCTCAATAACCAAATGTCCGGTAACTGATAATCTGTGGGGCATATGTCCCACAGCTAAAAAGACAAAAGCTTACAGGAGTGTTCACCGTGAACCGCCTGCTATTGAACTGCGACATCGGAGAGAGTTTCGGTAACTGGACCATGGGTCTGGATGCCGAGGTCATGCCCTTCATTGATTGCGCCAACATCGCGTGCGGCTTCCACGCCGGCGACCCGAGCATCATGCGCAAGACCGTCAGCCTGGCCCTGAGCCACGGCGTGCAGATTGGTGCTCATCCGGCCTATCAGGATCTGGTGGGGTTTGGTCGCCGATCCATGGCTTACACCGCCCAGGAACTGCAGGACCTTTTGCATTACCAGATCGGCGCCCTTGATGGCATCTGTCGGGCGCAGGGCGGGCGGGTGAGTTACGTTAAACCCCACGGCGCGATGTACAACGACATGATGGCCAACCCGGCGCAACTGCGTGCGGTGATTCAGGCCGTGGCGGCCTACGACCGGACGCTGCCATTGATGCTGATGGCGACCCGCGACAACAATGCCGCGCAGCAACTCGGCGATGAATATGGCGTGACGTTGTGGTTCGAAGCCTTCGCCGATCGCGCTTACGACAGCGCAGGCAGGCTGGTTTCGCGGCAACTGCCGGGCGCCGTGCATCACGACCCCGAGAAAATCATCGAACAGGCATTGATCATTGCCCGCGGTGACAACCTCACGGCCAGCGATGGCAGTGCCTTGCATTTACAGGCCAACACCTTGTGCGTACACGGCGACAATGCCAGTTCGGTGGCCGCCGTGCAGCGCATCCGCGAAGCCTTGAATCAGCAGAGCGCATCATGAAACCACGGGTGGAAGTGGTGGCGCTGGATTGCCTGATGGTGCGTCTGTTCGATGAAATCAGCGAGGCCAACATGCCGTGGATGCTCGCGGCCAGCGAGCGTCTGCGGGAGGCGTTCGGCAACCATTTGATCGATCTGGTGCCGTCCTACACGACGTTGATGGTGCATTACGATTTGATGGCATTGAATCCGGCCCAGGCGCGGGAATTGATCGCTGAAGCCTTGATTGATCTGTCGCCCAACGCTCGGGCCAAGGGTAAATGCCATGTGTTGCCGGTCTGGTATGACCTGAGCGTCGGGCCGGAACTGACCTTGCTGTCTCAGCGCAGCGGATTGACGGTGGAAGAGGTGATTCGCTGCCACAGCGAACACGAGTATCAGGTGTTCGCATTGGGCTTCGCACCGGGGTTCGCCTTCATGGGATTGGTGGAGGAAATATTGGCTGCACCGCGTCTGAATACTCCGCGCAAAAAAGTGGCTGCCGGCAGCGTCGGCATCGCCGAACGCCAGACCGCGGCTTATCCGGTGGTGTCCCCCGGCGGCTGGAACCTGATCGGCCGTACTCCGGACAAATTGTTCGACCGCGAGCGCGACGGCTACAGCCTGATGCAACCGGGCGACACCGTGCGCTTCGAGGCGGTCAGCCATGCCGAGTTCATCAATCTGGGCGGTGATGACACGCCGTTGGAGGCCCTGGCATGAGCCGACTGACGATTGAAGCAAGTACACCGCTGTGCCTGTTGCAGGACGCCGGGCGGTTTGGCGTGCGGCATCTGGGCGTGACCCAGGGCGGGGCGGCGGATTGGCGGTCGATGTCGTGGGCCAATTGGCTGCTGGGCAATGGGCTGGATGCATCGGTGATCGAAATCACCCTCGGCGGGTTTACGGTCGTTGCGCAGGAAGATTGCGTGCTGGCGTTGGCCGGGGCGGATCTGGGGGCGCAGGTGAATGGCGAGGCATTGGCACCGTGGCGCAGTTTCAGGCTGAACAAAGGTCAGCAATTGCAATTCACTCAGCCGCTGCTTGGCGCTCGGGCTTATTTGGCGGCCCCGGGCGGATTTGATGCGCCAAAGGTGTTGGGCAGCCGTTCGACGGTGGTGCGCGAGGAACTCGGCGGCCTCGATGGAATGGGCCGGGCGCTGGTCAAAGGTGCTTTGTTGAATTACTCCGGTGAGGCGCCGCTGCTGGTGCGGGAACTGCCTCGTGAGCATGTCCCGAATTTCAAACTGGATGCACCGCTGGACCTGGTGCTCGGTGCCCAGATTGGTGAGTTCAGCGGGCAGAGTCTGTTCGACGCATTCAACAGCGTCTGGACCCTCGACAGCCGCGCCGACCGCATGGGTATTCGACTGTTGGGAACGGCGTTGCAGTATCAAGGCAAGCCGATGATTTCCGAAGGCATCCCGCTGGGCGCGGTTCAGGTGCCGCCGGATGGGCAGCCGATTGTGTTGCTCAATGACCGGCAGACCATTGGCGGTTATCCACGGTTGGGGGCGTTGACGCCGTTGGCATTGGCGCGATTGGCGCAGTGTTTGCCGGGGGCGAAGGTACGGTTGAAGCCGGTGGTGCAGGACGTCGCTCATCGGGAACTGGTCGAGTATTTACGCAGGTTTTTGAGCTGCTAAAAGCATCGCGAGCAGGCTCGCTCCCACATTGGATTTTGGTCGTACACAAATAATGTGTTCGCTGGAGATCAACTGTGGGAGCGAGCCTGCTCGCGATGGCGGCCGAACAGACGACGAAGATTACTTGGACAAAAACCGCATCCCTTCCTCCAACCCCCGCAACGTCAGCGGATACATCTGGTCATCAATCAAATCCCGCACGATATTGGTCGACGAGGTATAGCCCCAGGTGTCTTTCGGGTAGGGGTTGATCCAGATGAGCTTCTTGTACTTTTCCTTGAAGCGCTGCATCCACACGTAACCGGCTTCTTCGTTCCAGTGCTCGACGCTGCCACCGGCCTGGGTGATTTCATAGGGCGCCATGGCGGCATCGCCGATGAAGATCACTTTGTAGTCGGCGCCGTACTTGTGCAGCAGGTCCTGGGTGGCGGTGCGCTCAGAGGTGCGGCGCATGTTGTTCTTCCACACCGATTCATAAATGAAGTTGTGGAAGTAGAAGTACTCCAGATGCTTGAACTCGGTCTTGCAGGCCGAGAACAGCTCTTCGCAGATTTTCACGTGGGCGTCCATCGAGCCGCCGATGTCGAACAGCAACAGCAACTTGACGGTGTTGCGGCGCTCCGGACGCATCTGGATATTCAGCAACCCTGCATCGCGGGCGGTATGGTCGATGGTGCCGTCGATGTCCAGTTCTTCCGCCGCGCCTTGACGAGCGAATTTACGCAGGCGCCGCAGGGCGACCTTGATGTTGCGCGTGCCCAGTTCGACCGAATCGTCGAGGTTCTTGTACTCGCGCTGATCCCAGACTTTGACCGCTTTGCCTTGACGCTTGCCGGCATCACCGACCCGAATGCCTTCCGGGTTGAAGCCACCGGAGCCGAACGGGCTGGTACCTCCGGTGCCGATCCACTTGTTGCCGCCGGCATGGCGTTCTTTCTGTTCTTCCAGGCGCTTCTTGAACTCTTCGATCAGCTTGTCCAGGCCACCGAGGGACTGGATCGCGGCCCGCTCTTCATCGGTCAGGGAACGCTCGAATTCCTTACGCAGCCAGTCTTCCGGAATCAACGCCTGGAGGTGATCGTCGAGCTTTTCCAGGCCATTGAAGTAGGCACCGAACGCCCGGTCGAACTTGTCGAAATGCTTTTCGTCCTTCACCAGAATCGCCCGCGACAAGTAATAGAACTCGTCCATGTCGGCGAAGGTCACGCGCTGTTTCAGCGCGTTGATCAGGTCCAGCAGTTCACGTACCGAGACCGGTACCTTGGCTGCACGCATTTCATTGAACAGGTTGAGCAGCATGGCGATCGCCTCTCTCTATCGGGGCTTAGCGAGAGCCGCGACGGCTCATGAACGCCAGGCGCTCAAGCAATTGCACGTCTTGTTCATTCTTCACCAACGCGCCTGCCAGTGGTGGAATGGCCTTGGTCGGATCGCGCTCGCGCAGTACCGCTTCGCCGATATTGTCGGCCATCAGCAACTTCAGCCAGTCCACCAGTTCAGAGGTCGATGGCTTCTTCTTCAGACCCGGCACCTTGCGCACGTCGAAGAACACGTCCAACGCTTCGCTGACCAGGTCTTTCTTGATGTTCGGGTAGTGCACGTCGACGATCCTCTGCATCGTGACGCGATCCGGGAAGGCGATGTAATGGAAGAAGCAGCGGCGCAGGAAGGCGTCCGGCAGTTCTTTCTCGTTGTTGGAAGTAATTATGATGATCGGGCGTTTCTTGGCCTTGATGGTCTCGTCGATCTCGTAAACGTAGAACTCCATCTTGTCGAGTTCTTGCAGCAAGTCGTTGGGGAACTCGATGTCGGCCTTGTCGATTTCGTCGATCAGCAGGATTACCCGCTCTTCGGACTCGAAAGCTTCCCAGAGCTTGCCCTTTTTCAGGTAGTTGCGAACGTCGTGGACCTTCTCCGTACCCAGCTGCGAGTCCCGCAGGCGGCTGACCGCGTCGTACTCGTACAGGCCTTGATGCGCCTTGGTGGTGGACTTGATATGCCAGGTAATCAACTTGGCGCCGAAGGACTCGGCCAGTTGCTCGGCGAGCATGGTTTTGCCGGTGCCTGGCTCGCCCTTGACCAGCAGTGGCCGTTCCAGGGTGATGGCGGCGTTGACCGCCAGCTTCAGGTCATCGGTGGCGACGTAGGCCTGGGTGCCTTCGAACTTCATCTGCTAATCCTCGAACGGTAACGCCGACCTGAACGAGGCAGGGCGGGGCGCAATAAATTGTCAGGCTCGACTATAACGCGCTGCCCGGTCGACTGTGAACGCAGACGGCTTATTCAGTCTCTGAATGGGGCGTCACATCTTGACTCAGTCTCGGCTGCTGGCCAGTATTGAGCTATCGCCATTTTGGCGATAGCTTGCTGGGCATGTTTCGAGATACGCAGGAAGATTGGAAACGATGTTACCCATGAAACGACCACGGCTGTCGGCTGTGCAGGTACTGCCGGATTTCAGGCTGGCGCTGACTTTTATCGATGGCCAGCAACTGAGCCTCGATTTAAGTCGCGACCTGCGTTCGTACCCGGGGTTGCAACCATTGTTGGAAGACCGTGCTTTTGAAGGCGCAGCCTTGGGTGACGATGGCTGGAGCGTGGAGTGGCCCGAACTGGATGTCCAGATTGGTGCAGACACGCTGTATCTGGACGCTCTTGCGCAAAATGCAGCCGATGAAAACACCCGTATTTTCATCGATTGGCGTGCTCGCACCGGATTGCCGTTGAATCAGGCGGCCGAGGCGCTGGGCGTCAGTGCCCGCAGTATCAGTCGCTATAGCAGTGGTCGTGAAGCTGTGCCGCGGTCGTTGGCGCTGGCTTGCCTGGGCTGGGACTTTTTGCAGCAGCAATCCAACCCGGCGCGTGCGGCGGAAGAAACGGGTCGTTACACCGTCACACGCAAATCTTAGTCCGTATCCGGCTTGGGCCGTTCGTATTGGGCATTGAACGCCTGGATGAAACCATTACGTAAAATCTGCAAAAACGCCTCGAATGCGCTGATATCTTTCTGATGCACGCTGCCTTTGAGCTGAACGCGCGTTGCGAACTGGTTTTTTGGCTGATTCTTCAACACATTCTCGGTGCCCCCGACGAGTGCTTCCCAGATGGAACGAAAAATCCCTTTGTTCTTGTTCTCCACATCCTGCTGCCAATTGAACACATCGACGTCGCGCAATAGCGGCTTGATGTAGCCAGTGAGTTGGCCCTTGTTGGCTTCGGCTTCGATGACCACGTCACCATGGCCGGCATTGAAATCGAACTTGCCGTAAGCCGAGGCGAAGTCGTTCATGCGTTTGAGTTCAAGGTTCTTGGCGCGCAGGCGGAACTCGAAGTCTTCGAAGTTGCTCAGCGGGTCGAAAGTCGCGAGGGCTTCCAGCGGTGCATGCCCCAGCAACAGCGCTTTGCCGTCGAAGCGAGCGTCGCGTTTACCTTTGGTGTCGACGACGTTGGTCAGATTGTAGATGCTGGCATTGACCTGGGTGGCATTCATGTTTACGGGCGGTTTTGAATTGAAGTTGCGAAAGGTGATCCGCCCGTCGTTGATCCGCACTTCGTTCAGGGTAATCGGCAGCAACTTTTCCAGTTGTGCCCGCCAGTCGGTGCCCCGACCGGTCTGGGAGTTTTTCTTGTTGGCACCACCGTCGACGAAGTTCACTTCGGGTTTGTCGAACTGCGCCTCGGCCACCACGGCATGGTCGTACCAGAGCGAGTGCCAGCTGACGGAGAGGTCAATCAAGGGGGCGTTGACGAAAGGCACCGGGACCTTGCCATTGACCTTGACGATTTTCAGTCCGTTGATTTTGTAGGCACCGCGCCACAGGGCCAGGTCTACATCGGTAATCTGCCCGCGGTAGTCACCCATGTCCGCCAGTTTCTCGTTGAGGTAATCGCGCACGATGTAGGGCAGCGCGATGTGCAGGGCAACCAGCAGCACAACAAGGCCGGCGAGGGTCCACAGGGGCCAACTGTATCGACGCTTCATGACGGCAAATCTCTGGCGGTATAAAGCGATTGACTGCGGGGCTAAGCGGACGTTCGACTGACTGGACGACCACGGGTAACAGGCATACCTTGGACAGCTAATTCAACGCTGTATAAGGACCCAGCCATGAGCCGTATTTATGCTGACAACGCCCATTCCATTGGCAATACGCCGCTGGTGCAGATCAACCGTATCGCCCCGCGCGGTGTCACCATCCTGGCCAAGATCGAAGGGCGCAACCCGGGTTATTCGGTCAAGTGCCGGATCGGCGCGAACATGATCTGGGAGGCCGAAAGCAACGGAAAACTCAAACCCGGCATGACCATCATCGAACCAACTTCGGGCAACACCGGCATCGGCCTGGCGTTTGTTGCCGCGGCCCGCGGTTATCGACTGGTATTGACCATGCCGGCGTCCATGAGCATTGAACGGCGCAAGGTGCTCAAAGCCCTCGGCGCCGAACTGGTGTTGACGGAGCCGGCCAAAGGCATGAAAGGCGCGATTGAGAAGGCCGCCGAAATCCTCGCCAGTGATCCATCGACCTACTACATGCCGGCGCAGTTCGAAAACCCGGCCACCCCGGCCATCCACGAAAAAACCACCGGGCCGGAAATCTGGAATGACACCGACGGCGCGGTCGACGTACTGGTGGCGGGCGTCGGGACAGGTGGAACCATTACCGGGGTTTCGCGCTATATCAAGAATACCCAGGGCAAACCGATTATCTCGGTGGCGGTGGAGCCGTTGGTATCTCCAGTGATCACCCAGGCGATGGCCGGGGAAGAGATCAAACCGAGCCCCCACAAAATCCAGGGCATCGGCGCTGGTTTTGTGCCGAAGAACCTGGATCTGTCGATGGTCGACCGGGTCGAGCTGGTCAGCGACGATGAATCCAAGGCGATGGCCTTGCGCCTGATGCAGGAAGAAGGGATTTTGAGCGGTATCTCGTGCGGCGCCGCCATGGCAGTGGCTGTGCGGCTGGCCGAAACCCCGGAAATGCAGGGCAAGACCATCGTGGTGATCCTGCCCGACTCTGGCGAGCGCTACCTGTCGAGCATGCTGTTCAGTGATCTGTTCACCGAGCAGGAAACTCAGCAATAAAGATATAAAGATCGCAGCCTTCGGCAGCTCCTAAAGGACGTGTACAGGAACACCGTCGACGTAGGAGCTGGCGCAGCCTGCGATCTTTTGATCTTTTGATCTTTTGATCCGGTATGAGAAGGGGGTTGATTCATGTCAGCCCCCGTTCAGGAATCTTGTGTTAATAAGTGTTTATTGCGTAATCCTCAACACTGAGTGTTGAGTTATTTGGGTATTTTTCGAGGCCGTTAGTGTGGATAATGGCCGACTGCCACGTCGGGTAAATGGCGTTGTGTAAAGTTACCTATCAAGGAGTTGTAGATGAACTTTTCCTTTGTCGCGAAGGCGTCGGTGTTGTTGCTGTTCCTCGGCAGCACACTCTATGTGCACTTGCGTGGCAAGGCGCGTTTGCCGGTTCTGCGTCAGTTCGTCAATCACTCGGCCCTGTTTGCACCCTATAACGCCCTGATGTACCTGTTCTCCAGCGTGCCATCCAAACCCTACCTGGACCGCGGCAAGTTCGCCGAACTGGATGTGCTCAAGGACAATTGGGAAGTTATTCGCGATGAAGCCATGCACTTGTTCGACGAGGGCTATATTCGCGCTGCCGAAAATAACAATGACGCCGGTTTCGGTTCATTCTTCAAGAAGGGCTGGAAGCGCTTCTACCTCAAGTGGTACGACAAACCGCTGCCATCGGCCGAAGCCTTGTGCCCGAAAACCGTGGCGTTGGTCAGCAGTATTCCCAACGTCAAAGGCGCCATGTTTGCGTTGCTGCCCGCTGGCAGTCACCTCAACCCGCATCGCGATCCGTTCGCCGGTTCTTTGCGTTATCACTTGGGGCTGTCGACGCCGAACTCCGATCATTGCCGCATCTTCGTCGATGGTCAGGTCTATGCATGGCGTGATGGGGAAGACGTGATGTTCGATGAAACCTATGTGCACTGGGTCAAGAACGAAACCGGGCAAACCCGGGTCATTCTGTTTTGCGACATCGAGCGACCGCTGAGCAATCGCCTCATGACCCGTATCAACCGTTGGATCAGTGGCTTGCTGGGGCGCGCCACTGCACCCCAGAACCTTGACGATGAACGCGTTGGCGGGATCAACCAGGCCTATGCCTGGAGCAAGAACTTCAGCGACAACTTCAGCGGGATGGTCAAACAATGGAAGCGTCGTAATCCAAAGGCTTACCGCGTACTGCGACCGGTGCTGGCGTTGCTGGTGTTGACGTTATTGGGGTATTGGTTGTTTGGTTGAGGCCGATACCTGCACAAAAAAAGCCGTCCCCAGTTAAGCCGTAATGCGATCTGTAGCAGCTGGCGAAGCCTGCGTTCGGCTGCGAAGCAGTCGTAAAATCAGCCAATGTGGTGTTTCGGGTAAACCAAGGTGATTGGATTGACGATTGCTTCGCAGCCGAACGCAGCCTCGCTGGGGCTCGACAGCTGCTTCAGCCCTTAGTCCAAGTCATTGCAATCCCTGTCATGCGCTGGTTATAGTCGGCCCTCTGTGGTTTCCTGAACACTCTTTCACCCAATCAAAAAAGATCAGCCCATGCCAGCTTCCCCCATCAATGCGGTAGTCGATTCAGCGGTCAGCGCTGGCGTCGTGCCGTGCGGGAATCAGCAGCCTGCGCAGATCAGTCATTACCCCCCACCTGTCAGTAGCACGCCGGTGTGCGCAGTCGTATCACCGCCAGGCGTTGGCTTTTCGGGCTGATCAGCTTTTTTCTGCTGCTCCCATGCCCGTCTGTAAAAGCGCCTGAAAACACTACTGAATTTCAGCTTCGGCTGAGTTGGCTTTTTGCCTGACTACAGGTGATATTTCATGTTTGTCCTTTCGAAAAAAACCGCGCTCGCGGCGGCGTCCACGAGCCTGTTCGTTTTGCTGTGGAGCAGCGGGGCGATTTTCTCCAAATGGGGCTTGGCCCACGCGTCGCCTTTTGCCTTTCTGCTGGTTCGCTTCGTCATTGCCTTGTGCGGGCTGGTGCTGTTGATGCCGTTGCTCAAGCTGAAACTGCCCAAGGGCGGCAAACCGATGTTGTATGCGATGGCCACGGGTGTGGTGTTGCTGGGGGCTTATCAGATTTTCTATCTGCTGGCCCTGGACCTGAACGTCACGCCGGGCGTGATGGCAACCATCATGGGCGTTCAACCGATTCTCACCGTAGTAATCATGGAACGGCATCGATCAATAAGCCGGATGTTCGGTCTGACGCTAGGCCTGGCCGGGTTGATCATGGTGGTTTACCAGGGCATCGGACTGGCCGGGATGTCGTTGGCCGGAATGCTCTTCGGTCTGTTGGCGCTGGCGAGCATGACCTTCGGCTCGATCATGCAGAAGCGCATTACCGACAATCCCCTCGGCACGCTCCCGGTGCAGTACCTTGCGGGGCTGTTGCTCTGCGGGATATTTGTGCCGTTCCAGCCGATTCACGTCGAACACAGCATTGGCTTCATTGTGCCGGTGTTGTGGATGGGATTGGTGGTATCAGTGCTGGCGACGCTGCTGCTGTATCGGCTGATCGCGCGGGGCAACCTGGTGAATGTCACCAGCCTGTTTTACCTGGTGCCGGCGGTGACGGCGGTCATGGACTACCTGATTTTTGGCAACCGCCTGGCAGCATTGAGCATGCTCGGCATGGGGCTGATCATCGTCGGCCTGGTGTTTGTGTTCCGTAAGAGCGCTTGAAACCGAAAGACCGCTCCAGGCACAGTTCCTGCACTGGATCTTCGTCGTAACACCGATCCAATGCAGGAGCTGGCGTAGCCTGCGATCTTTTCGGGGCCGCCGGAGAGCAAGATCAAAAGATCGCAGCCTTCGGCAGCTCACAGGGGGAAATGCATTTCCAGGGTAGGAGCGAGGCTTGCCCGCGAAGGCGTCATCAGCAACACCACATCACTACCGGGCAGCCACCTCAGCCGTCTTCAACACCGTCGGCTTCAACACCAGCCACAACGCCACCGCAATCAATACACCGCCATAAAGGTGCGCCATCGACAGCGGCTCATCCAGCAACAGCGCCCCCCACAACACGCCGAAGGGCGGAATCATGAAGGTCACGGTCATCGACTTTACCGGGCCGATCGAACTGAGCAAACGGAAGTAAATGATGTAGGCAAAGGCGGTGCAGACCAAACCTAACCCCAGCAACGACAACCAGACATTCCAGCCGCCCCAGCTCGCCGGTGGTTGGCTGATCACACTGTAGCCAAACAGCGGCAGCAACAACAATGTCGCGCCGAGCATGCTGCCCAGCGCCGAAAGGCGACTGTCGAGGCCGCCGGCATGGTCGAGCCAGCGTCGGGCGAGGAACCCGGCAAAGCCATAGCAGGTGGTGGCCATCAGACACGCCAGTGCGCCCATCAGCAGTTCCATGTTGAACGCCACCGGACCTGCACGGGTGAGGATGCCGACGCCGAACAGGCCGAGAAATACCCCGCCCAACTTGGCAGCCGTGAGTTTTTCATGGAAGAACAGGCCGCCAATCAACACCCCCATCAAAGGCGTGGTGGCGTTGAAAATCGCCGAGTAACCGGCCGGCAACACCTGGGCAGCCACGGAATAGAGAGTTGCTGGAACCCCTGAGTTAATCATCCCGAGCAGCATCACCGTCTTGAGTTTGCCTTTGAAGTCCCAGTTGATGCGCATCAGCCCAAGGATCACCAGCAGCCCGACGGCGGCAATCGATACGCGAAAAAAAGCAGTGGGGATTGTGCCAATCACTGGGGCAATAACGCGCATGAACAGAAAGCTCGCCCCCCAAATGGCGGCAAGCGACAACATACGCAGGATATCGACGGGGTTCACAGCACTTTCCTTCCTTGATTGGCGCGCAAGTGTCGCGCCAGTCAGGGCACAAGGCAATGGTTGCGTTGCGTAACACAGGGCCACTAAGCTCAGGCTCCAACGACAAGAACAGCCGCCGAGGTTTTACCTATGCCGCAGCAATGGCCAGCCGCCGACATCGCCCGAATGATCCTCGATGGCTTTGACGATTACCGTGAGCATTTCCGTCAGATCACCGACGGCGCCCGAGCCCGCTTCGAGCAAGCTCAGTGGCAGGAAACGCAAGTCGCGTCGGCGGCGCGAATCAACCTTTACGAAGAAAAGGTCGGCGAAACGGTAGGGCGCTTGCAGGCGTCGTTCGAGACCGATGTACTGATGGACGTCAGCAACTGGCCGCTGGTCAAAAGCGCTTATATAAGCCTGATCGACCTGCGCTTCGACGATGAACTGTCCGAGACTTGGTACAACTCGATTTTCTGCGGGCTGTTCAGCCACGACCTGATCAGCGACGGCTGCATGTTCATCCACACCACGCGACCGAGCCTGCGCCGTGCCCGGGCCGCGCAAACCCGCATCTACAAGCCGCAGGGGCAGTTGTCCGGCATGCTCACGAGCATCTTTGCCGACTACCGCTTCAGCGAAGATTACGCCGACCTGCCCGGTGACCTGCGTCGCCTCGAAGCGCAATTGCGCGAGAATCTGCCGGACTGGGTCTGCAAGGACCCGGAGCTGAGCGTCGAACTGTTTTCCTCGGTGCTTTACCGCAACAAGGGCGCCTATCTGGTGGGGCGCATTTACACCCAGGACGAACAGTGGCCGCTAGTGATTCCGCTGCTGCACCGCGAAGGCCGGGGCATCCAGATCGATGCGCTGATCACCGACGAGGCGGAGGTGTCGATCATCTTCTCCTTCACCCGTTCGTACTTCATGGTCGATGTGCCGGTGCCGGCGGAATTCATCGGTTTTCTCAAACGCATCCTGCCGGGTAAGCACATCGCCGAGCTGTACACCTCAATCGGTTTCTACAAGCATGGCAAGTCCGAGTTTTACCGGGCGCTGATCAATCACCTGGCCAACACCGACGACCAGTTCATCATGGCCCCCGGCGTGCGCGGCATGGTCATGAGCGTGTTTACCCTGCCGGGCTTCAACACCGTTTTCAAAATCATCAAGGACCGCTTCTCACCCTCGAAAAACGTCGACCGCGCCACGGTGATCGAAAAGTATCGCCTGGTGAAAAGCGTCGACCGGGTCGGGCGCATGGCCGACACCCAGGAGTTCTCCGACTTCCGTTTCCCGTTGAGCAAGTTCGAGCCGGCATGCCTGGAAGAATTGCTCGAAGTGGCCGCGTCCACGGTCTCGGTGGAGGACGATACGGTGCTGATTCGCCACTGCTGGACCGAACGCCGGATGACGCCGTTGAACCTCTACCTGGAACACGCCAACGAGGCGCAGGTTCGCGAGGCGCTGGAGGATTACGGTCTGGCAATCAAGCAACTCGCGGCGGCGAACATTTTTCCCGGCGACATGTTGTTGAAGAACTTCGGCGTCACCCGTCACGGTCGTGTGGTGTTTTATGACTACGATGAGATTTGTTTCCTGACCGAAGCCAACTTCCGCCACATCCCGCAACCGCGTACACCGGAAGACGAAATGGCCTCCGAACCGTGGTACTCGATCGGGCCGCTGGATGTGTTCCCCGAGGAGTTTCCACCGTTTCTGTTTGCCGATTCGGGGCAGAGAAAGTTGTTCGATCAGTTGCACGGAGAGTTGTACAACGCCGATTACTGGAAGAGCCTGCAGGAGGCGATTCGGGCGGGGAAGGTGATTGATGTGTTCCCGTATCGGCGCAAGGGCCTCGACAACGAGTAGTTCTCTGCGATTGCTGCGCAATCGATCGCGAGCAGGCTCGCTCCCACATTTGAACGTGGTGCCCCTCGTTTTTGTGGTCGCTAAAGATCCAATGTGGGAGCGAGCTTGCGCGCGATCGGCCGCGCAGCGGTCGTAAAATCTGCGACAATCCGCCCCCTGCGCCACTAGACGACTTTTGCGTACCTGATGACTGACGAATCGCCTTCCATCGACAAACTGCTGAAAAACCTCGATCACGCCATGCTCGCCGACCGCCACCGGCTACGGCGGCAGTTGCTTGAGCTGCGCAAGAAACCTGACGAGGCCAAACTGGCCCAGTGGGTGACGCGCACGCAGGCGTCCTGCGATCAGGTGTTGGCGCGGCGCGCCAGCCTGCCGGTGATTCGTTACGACGACAGCCTGCCAATCGCTGCCAAGCGCGACGAAATCAAAGAAGCGCTGCAAAAGCATCAGGTGCTGATCATTGCCGGCGAAACCGGGTCGGGTAAAACCACCCAGTTGCCGAAGATCTGCCTGGAAATCGGCCGCGGCCAGCACGGCCTGATCGGCCACACCCAACCCCGTCGAATCGCCGCGCGCAGCGTAGCGAGCCGGGTCGCTGAAGAATTGGCGACGCCGTTGGGCGCGCTGGTCGGCTATCAGGTGCGGTTCGAGGATCAGAGCGATTCCAACACCCTGATCAAGCTGATGACCGACGGCATCCTGCTGGCGGAAACCCAGAACGACCGCTACCTCGAACGCTACGACACGATCATCGTCGACGAAGCCCACGAACGCAGCCTCAACATCGACTTCCTGCTCGGTTACCTGAAAACCCTGCTGCCGCGTCGTCCGGACCTGAAAGTCATCATCACCTCGGCGACCATCGACCTGGAGCGCTTCTCCAAGCATTTCGATGATGCGCCGATCGTCGAAGTCTCCGGTCGCACCTTCCCGGTAGAAACCTGGTATCGCCCGCTGACCCTGGAGCAGGACGAGGAGGGCAACCGTGTCGAGGATGACTTGACCGTGGATCAGGCGATCCTCGCCACCCTCGACGAAATTGCCGCGTTCGAACGCAGCGAGTGCAAGAGTCCCGGCGACGTGCTGGTGTTCCTGCCCGGCGAGCGCGAGATTCGCGACGCCGCCGACATGCTGCGCAAGGCCCAGCTCAAACACACCGAGATTCTGCCGTTGTACGCGCGGCTGTCGCCGGCTGAGCAGCAGCGGATTTTCCAGTCGCACCCTGGGCGTCGCGTGGTACTGGCGACCAACGTCGCCGAAACCTCGCTGACGGTGCCGGGCATTCGTTACGTGATCGACAGCGGTACCGCGCGCATCAGCCGTTACAGCTACCGCGCCAAGGTTCAGCGCCTGCCCATCGAAGCGATTTCCCAGGCCAGCGCCAACCAGCGTAAAGGCCGTTGCGGGCGGGTCGAGCCGGGTATTTGTATTCGTCTATACGGCGAAGAAGATTTCATTGGCCGGCCGGAATTTACCGATCCGGAAATCCTGCGCACCAACCTCGCGGCGGTGATTTTGCAGATGCTGCATCTGCGCCTCGGCGAGATCACCGATTTCCCGTTTATCGAGCCGCCGGATGGCAAAGCCATCAGCGACGGTTTCAACCTGCTGCAAGAACTCTCGGCGGTGGACCGCAACAGTCAGCTGACGCCGCTGGGTCGCCAACTGGCGCGGCTGCCGGTGGACCCGCGCATGGGCCGCATGCTGCTGGAAGCGGCGAAACTTGGCAGCTTGCAGGAAGTGCTGATCGTCGCCAGCGCCATGTCGATTCAAGACCCGCGTGAACGTCCGCCAGAGCGTCAGCAAGCGGCGGATCAGGCCCACGCCCAGTGGAAAGACGTGGATTCTGACTTCGCCGGGCTGGTTAATCTGTGGCGTGGTTTTGAAGAGCAGCGCCAAGCCTTGACGGCCAGTCCGCTGCGTAACTGGTGCCGCAAGAATTTCCTCAATTACCTGCGCCTGCGCGAATGGCGCGACTCCCATCGTCAGTTGAGCCTGATCTGCCGCGACATGCAGTTGAGCCTCAACAAAGAGCCGGCGGATTACCCGAAACTGCACAAAGCCGTGCTCTCCGGATTGCTCAGCCAGATCGGCCAGAAAACCGAAGACGGCGATTACCTGGGGGCTCGTCAGCGGCGCTTCTGGATTCACCCGTCGTCGGGCCTGGGCAAGAAACGTCCGCAATGGCTGATGACCGCCGAACTGGTGGAAACCACCAAGCTTTACGCGCGGATGGTCGCCAAGATCGACGCTGACTGGATCGAGCCGCTGGCCGGGCACCTGATCAAGAAAAACCACTTCGAACCCCATTGGGAGAAGAAGCGCGGTCAGGTCGTGGCTTTCGAACAAATCACTCTTTTCGGGTTGATCGTAGTGGGTCGCCGAGCGGTGCATTACGGGCCGATCGACCCGGTGGTGTCTCGTGAATTTTTTATTCGCGAAGGTCTGGTGCGCGGCGAGATTCAATCCAAAGCCAAATGCCTGACGGCCAACCAGCAGTTGCTTGAGCAGCTCGATGAACTGGAAGCCAAGGCCCGTCGTCGAGACATTCTGGCTGACGAAGAAACCCTGTTCGCTTTCTACGATGCGCGGTTGCCGGCAGAGATTCACCAGACCGCGACCTTCGACAGTTGGTACCGGGTCAACAGTCAGAAAGACCCGCAACTGCTGATCATGCGCGAAGAAGACGTACTGGCCCGCGAAGCCAGTGAAGTCACCGCCGCGCATTACCCGGACACCCTGCACATCGGCGATCTGGAACTGGCGCTGAGTTATCACTTCGAGCCCAACCATCCTCGCGACGGCGTGACCTTGCGCGTGCCGGCGCCGCTGTTGCCGATGCTGCCACCGGAACGTCTGGAATGGCTGGTGCCGGGGGTGATCGAGGCCAAGTGTATTGCGCTGGTGCGCAACCTGCCCAAGGCCCTGCGCAAGAACTTCGTGCCGGTGCCGGACTTCGTCAAAGCCGCGTTGCAGCGCATCACATTTGCCGAGGGCTCGTTGCCTCAGGCGCTGGGCCGCGAGTTGCTGCGCATGACTGGCGCGCGGGTCAGCGATGAGGCGTGGGCCGAAGCCTCGCAGCAGGTCGAAAGCCATTTGCGGATGAACCTGGAAATCGTCGACGGTCAGGGCAAGTTCCTCGGCGAAGGCCGTGACCTGGCGGAGCTGACCGCACGCTTTGCCGAGGCCAGCCAGGCCGCGTTGGCGGTGCCGCAAACGGCGAAGAGCCAACAGCCGGTGGAGCCGAAAGTCTTTGCCGCCGTTGCCGAGAAAACCCAGCAGAAAATCGCCGGGCTCTCGATGACGGTGTATCCGGCGCTGGTGGAAGAGGGCGGCACCGTCAAGGAAGGTCGATTCTCGACCCCGGCCGAAGCCGAGTTCCAGCATCGCCGGGCCTTGCAGCGCTTGCTGATGCAGCAACTGGCGGAACCGGCGAAGTTCCTGCGCGGCAAGTTACCGGGGCTGACCGAGTTGGGATTGATGTACCGCGAACTGGGGCGTATCGACAGCCTGGTGGAAGACATTCTGCTGGCCAGTCTAGACAGCTGCATCCTCGACGGCGAAGACCCATTGCCGCGCGATGGCGCCGGGCTGGCATCGCTGGCCGAACGCAAACGCGGCGGCTGGACCGAGCACGCCGAACGGTTGGCCAAGCTGACGCTGGAGATTCTCAAGCTCTGGCACGGCCTGCAAAAACGCTTCAAGGGCAAGATTGACTTGGCGCAAGCCGTGGCCTTGAACGACATCAAGCAGCAGCTCAGTCATCTGGTGTATCTGGGGTTCGTGCGCGAAACACCGATGCCGTGGCTCAAGGAACTGCCGCGTTACCTCAAGGCCGTCGAGCAACGTTTCGAAAAACTAGGCGCGCAGGTGCAGAAAGACCGGGTCTGGAGCGGCGAATTGTCCGGGCTCTGGGCTCAATACCAGACCCGCGCCAACAAACACGCCCAGGAAGGCAAGCGCGATCCGCAGCTGGAACTCTATCGCTGGTGGCTGGAGGAATACCGGGTCTCGCTGTTCGCGCAGCAATTGGGGACCAAGGTGCCGATCTCCGACAAGCGCCTGAGCAAGCAATGGAGCCAGGTCGAGCCGTAAACCCGATCCCCTTGATCCCCTGCGGTCTACTGTAGGAGCTGCCGAAGGCTGCGATCTATTGATCTTTCTTTGTCGCGACACCAGAAGATCAAAAGATCGCAGCCTTCGGCAGCTCCTACACGTATAGCGTTATATCGATTGCATCCAGCAAAAGGCGCCAAAAGCCAGCGTTTATGGCAAACTTCGCGCCTATAAACGCCAGCCCCGCGGTTTTGAGCCTTCACGGGCCGGGCGGATCGGAATAAAGCGATGCCAGGTTTGCGTCCGGACCTGGAATAGAACCTTTGTGTGTTGGTACGTCGGTGCCAGCGCTTTCTGCCTGAATGGATTAGAGAAACGACCATGCATAACGTCGTCATCAGCGGCACCGGCCTGTACACCCCGGCCAACAGCATTTCCAATGAAGAGCTGGTGCAGTCTTTCAACGCTTACGTCGCGCTGTTCAACGCCGACAACGCCGAAGCCATCGCGCGCGGCGAAATCCAGGCATTGACCGAATCCAGCGCAGCGTTCATCGAAAAAGCGTCCGGCATCAAAAGCCGCTTTGTCATGGACAAGGACGGCATCCTCGATCCGCAGCGCATGGCACCACGCCTGCCAGAACGTTCCAACGACGAGTGGTCGGTGCTTTGCCAGATGGCCATCGGCGCAGCCGAACAAGCCTTGCAGCGTGCCGGCAAGACCGCCGCTGACATCGACGGTGTAATCGTCGCCTGCTCCAACCTGCAACGCGCCTATCCGGCCATCGCCATCGAAGTTCAGGAAGCGCTGGGCATTCAGGGTTTCGGTTTCGACATGAACGTGGCGTGCTCCTCGGCGACTTTCGGCATCCAGGCTGCGGCCAACAGCGTGCAACTGGGCCAGGCCCGGGCGATCCTGATGGTCAACCCTGAAGTCTGCACCGGTCACCTGAATTTCCGTGACCGCGACAGCCACTTCATCTTCGGCGACGCCGCCACCGCGGTAATCATCGAGCGTGCGGATCTCGCGACGTCCAAGTACCAGTTCGACGTGGTCAGCACCAAACTGCTGACCAAGTTCTCCAACAACATCCGCAACAACTTCGGCTTCCTCAACCGCGCTGCGGAAGAGGGCATCGGTGCCCCCGACAAACTGTTCGTCCAGGAAGGCCGCAAGGTGTTCCGCGATGTCTGCCCGATGGTCGCCGAGCTGATCGCCACGCACCTGGAAGAAAACCAGCTCAACGTCAGCGACGTGAAGCGCTTCTGGCTGCACCAGGCCAACCTCAGCATGAACCACCTGATCGTCAAGAAGCTGCTGGGCCGTGAAGCCACCGAAGCAGAAGCCCCGGTGATTCTCGACACCTATGCCAACACAAGCTCCGCCGGTTCGGTTATTTCGTTTCACAAGAATCAGGACGACCTGGTCAGCGGTTCGCTGGCCGTACTCAGCTCGTTTGGCGCCGGCTACTCGATCGGTAGCGTGATTCTGCGCAAGCGCTGATCAGCCCTGTTGTTCTTTCCTGCGATTTGTGAGGACTTTTCCTACATTCGAAATAGTCCGAACGCTGTAATTTTCGGAAATGCCAGCAGGACGATGCCTACAGCGAAGTCCTGTTGTATTTATTTTCGAGGTTGGAACAAGGGGTTTGTTAATGGCGGCTGATGACGCGCAACTGCTCGAGCGCTTGCTGGCAGGTGAGCAAAAGGCTTTCCAGGAACTGGTCAGAACCTATCAGCGTGCCATGCGTGCCGTGGCCTACGCTATCGTAGGCAACCGGCACGCCGATGAAGTGGTTCAAGATGCCTGGCTGTCGGTGGTGCGTAACTTGAGAGGGTTTGAGGGGCGATCAAGCCTCAAAACCTGGCTGCTGACCATCACCGCCAACTCGGCCAAGAGCCGCTACAAGCAAAACCGCCGGGAAGTGCTGCTCGATGACCTGCCGTCGCCTCACGGCATGCTCGATGACGATCGTTTTTCATCGAGTGATGGTCATTGGCTGGTGGCGCCGTACGCCTGGCATCAGGACACGCCAGAGGCTCTGTTGACCGAAAACGAACTGCGCGAATGCCTGGAAGATACATTACTCAATTTGTCGGACCTGCAAAGGGGTGTGCTGCTTTTACGCGATCGGCAGGGGTTGGAGCTAGAAGAGATCTGTAATCTTCTGGAGATATCGCTCTCCAATGTTCGTGTGCTGCTGCACCGGGCACGATTGAAGGTCTTTGCGACCGTGGAGCATTTTGAGGAAACCGGCGAATGTTGACCTGTAAGGAACAAGTGGCGCGCTCCAGCGATTATCTCGATGGGCAGTTGAGTTTTCGTGAGCGACTGATGGTGCGGCATCATTCGATGTTTTGCCCCAATTGCCGACGGTTCTTTCGGCAGATGCGGTTGGTGCAGGCCACGCTGAAAGTGATGCCTGAGCCGCCTGTAACTGATCTGGATGCGCTGGCTGAACGGCTTGCCAAGGAACATCTGAAGAACAAGCCGTAGTTTTCCCGCCCGTAATACACCCCTTCAGCCGCTCTAGCTGCGGTTTGCATCTCTTCTCCGCTGTGGCTACTTTTTCTGTTATTTCGATTCGAAGTAAAAAAGTTCCCCTGTCATAAAATCTTTATCTATCAGCAACCCGGCTGAAATACACCGCCTCCAAGATTCCCTCCCAACACAAGCGGGCCAGACCCGCGTGTTTCCAAGCTACAGACCACCAATTAGGGGAACTCTTCGATGATCCGTAAGCACTTCGCCGGTTTTGCCGCCAGCGCATTGGCCATGGCAGTAACCGCCCAGGCTTTCGCTGGCACCGTCACCACTGACGGCGCCGATATCGTAGTCAAAACCAAGGGCGGCCTCGAAGTCGCCACCACCGATAAAGAATTCAGCTTCAAACTCGGCGGTCGCTTGCAGGCTGACTACAGCCAGTTCGATGGCGTCTACACCAGAAACGGCGATACCGCTGACGCGGCCTACATCCGTCGGGGCTTCCTGGAGCTGTCTGGTGTGCTGTACACGGATTGGGCTTACACCATCAACTACGACTTCTCCCACAACAGCGGTGATTCCGATAACGGTTATTTCGACGAAGCGTCGTTGGCCTACAACGGCTTCAAACCGGTCTCGATCAAAGTCGGTCGTTTCGACCCGGACTTCGGCCTGGAAAAAGCCACCAGCTCCAAGTGGGTCACCGCGCCAGAACGCAACATGGCGTACGACATGGTCGATTGGGCCAACAGCCACCAGAATGGTCTGGGCCTGCAAGCCTCCAGTACCTTCGCTGATTCGTTCTACGCGTCCGCCGGCGTGTTCAGCAAAGACACCGACGATACCGATGGCAACAGCGTCAAACAGGTCAACGGCCGCTTTGTATTCGCCCCGATGCATGACGCCGGCAACGTGCTGCACTTCGGTGTGAACGTGGCGTCCCGTGACGTCTCCGACACGGCCTTCGATTCGCGTTATCGCACCCGCATGGGCATGCGTGGCGTCGAAACCCTCGGCGGCAACGATGCTGGCACCAACGGCAACCGTCCGGTACTTGGCGGCAGTTCCACTTCGCCTGCCGGCTCCTATGACCGTGACGACGCTGTCGGCCTGGAAGCCGCATTCGCCATGGGCCCAGCCTCGATCCAGGGTGAATACATCGCCCGCAAAACCAAGGCCGATGACAGCAGCCGTGAAGACATCAAAGGTGACGGTTTCTACGTTCAGGGTGCCTACACCCTCACCGGCGAATCCCGTGGCTATAAAGTCGGCAAGTTCGATGCGATCAAGCCAGCCAACAAGTCCATCGGTGCCTGGGAGCTGTTCTATCGTTACGACAGCCTGACTGTCGAAGACGACAACATCACCACCGCCAGCCTGACCCGCGATGTCGGCGATGCCGAAGCCCAAGTGCACACCCTGGGCGTCAACTGGTACGCCAACGAAGCGGTGAAAATCACTGGCGCCTACCTCAAGGCCAAGACAGACAACGTGACCAATGCCACGGCTGCCAGCGGTACTACCCCGGCACGTCGAACCGGTGATGACAGCGGTGACGGCTTCGTGGTCCGCGCTCAATACGTGTTCTAAATCGCAGTAAACGCTGTATGAGCTCTTTCTTCATCCGTTAAAGCTCCTCTCGTTTAACCCCGCTTCGGCGGGGTTTTTTTGTTTCGGATTAGGCAATCAGATAAGCGATACTCGTCCCATCTGTAGAAAATGATGGTTGGGATAATAATGCCGCTGCAACGTCTGGAACGTCTGTCCGAAATCGCGCCGCACACCTGGGACGCGCTGGTGCCGGAAACTCAGCCGTTTCTGCGCCATGCCTTTCTGAGCGCGCTGGAAGACAGCGGCAGCCTCGGCCCGCATTCCGGCTGGCAGCCCGAGCATTTGTTGCACATTGACGGCGATCGCCTGATCGCTGCGCTGCCCAGTTACCGCAAATGGCATTCCTATGGCGAGTACGTGTTCGACCATGCCTGGGCCGAAGCCTGTGAGCGTGCCGGCATCGACTACTACCCCAAGTTGCTGACGGCGGTGCCATTCAGCCCGGTCAGCGGGCCGCGATTGCTGGCGGCGACGATCGAGGACGGTTTCGAGCTCCTGCAGAGCCTGCCGGGTTATCTGGAGATCGAAGAACTCTCCAGCGCCCATATCAACTTCACCGATCCATTCACCGACGCGGCATTGGCCGAACAGCCTGGCTGGTTGCAGCGCATTGGCTGTCAGTACCACTGGCAGAACCGCGGTTATCGGGATTTTCAGGACTTCCTCGACGCCCTCAGTTCACGCAAGCGCAAGCAAATGCGCAAGGAACGTGAGCAAGTGGCGGGGCAGGGCATCGATTTCGAATGGCTGGTAGGACGGCAACTGGATCAGGCGCAGTGGGACTTTGTGTATGCCTGCTACGCCAATACCTACGCGGTGCGTCGGCAAGCGCCGTACCTGACGCGGGAATTTTTCAGTCTGCTGGCCGAGCGCATGCCAGAGTCGATCCGTGTGGTGTTGGCCAAGCAAGGCTCACGACCGGTGGCCATGGCCTTCAGCCTGGTCGGGGGCGACAGCTTTTATGGTCGTTACTGGGGCTGCCTGGCGGAGTTCGATCGCCTGCACTTCGAGACCTGTTTCTATCAGGGCATGGATTATGCGATTGCCAATGGTTTTCAGCGTTTTGACGCTGGCGCTCAGGGTGAGCACAAGTTGATTCGTGGCTTTGAACCGGTGATCACCCATTCCTGGCATTACCTGCGCCACCCGGGCTTGAAATCGGCGGTGAAAGACTTCCTTGAGCGTGAGCGGGTCGGGGTGTTGGGGTATGCAGAAGAAGCGAAGACCGCCTTGCCCTACCGACAAGGTTGATCTTCGCGGAGCGGACTTGCTCGCGAAAGGGCCATCACATTCAGCATCAATGTTGGATGACCTACCGTTTTCGCGAGCAAGCCCGCTTGTGTCTTGCGCAGGAATTAGACTGAGGTTGAGAGCGGCGAGTGGCAAGCTGAACGAGGTAATTCTGCGGGTTTCACAAATCCGAACGCACCATCGCTTTTGAGTAATGGAAGTATGCAGACTTCATCATCACAAAGTCTGCTGTGTTCTGCTGAGTATGTTTTGTACTGCGCTCACCGCCCTATCGAGTACAGCTTCCTCACTAAGGTCGGTCGTATCGATCCTCACCCAATTTGCCAAACCACATCGCTCATAGCTGGATCGAACTCGATTTTGATACGCGACGAAACTTTTAAGACGATCTTCATTGCCGCCATCATAAGCCCCGCTCTCGCTAAGGCGAAAAGACCCTTTTCTTTTCGCTGCAAGAACGGGGTCGACATCCAAAAAAATGACGGCATCAGGTTTTCTAATTGTTGAAAATATTGCTAATGCCTCTTCAGCCAAGTTGGTATCTTTAAGTAAAAAGCGTGCTAGGTATTTGTAGTACCAACCATCTGCGATGCAACTAACTCCAGAGTTCATTAACGGCCTGAGGGCGGCATAATCTGTGGCTTGAAACCAAGCGGTGATTAAGGTTATCCAATGCCTGTCGCCTAATTGGTCCAGAGGGGCATTGTCCGGGTAATCCCAAAGGATTTCACGTATGCGGGACATATGAAACTCCGCATACCCTGATGATACAGGCGGTCGATTTTTATCTATATAATTCAATTCGGAATAGGACTCAGAAACCTTGTCATATGTTGCCCTTGCAACTGTAGATTTTCCTGCGCCGTCAGTGCCTTCAAATGCGATAAATATAGGTTGCCTAGCTGGAGAACTCATAAAAATCCCCCCAAATAGGCTTCGGTATCTAACGAATTTCTACCGCTCCCCTCAATTAAGGGTTGAAACCCTTCTCTACGATATATTTCCGACATTTTTTTTCCAAGCTTCATTAGGAAGTCTACTGAGGGGCGCTGCCTGTTAGAATATTGCGAGCCAGCGTCAGGGTGAAATGCAGCAACAGCAGGTACAACTCCCATATCCCCAAAATACTCGATGCCTTCAATAATTGACTCTAGTGGCTCCATACCGGCGACAAATCCTGCATATACGTTGCCACGACCTAAAACATCCACTGCGGCTTCGAAAGCGGCAAAAAAACGTTCGCGGGTATAATCACGAGCTTTCCCTGGGCAAATTTCTGAAAATAAATCCGGGTTGAATACCTCTAGGCTCATTGACATATTGTTGCCAATTTTTTTGAATCGATCAAAAAGACGAAAGTCCTTAGGAGGCATAGAGATTAAGTGATACTCCAAACTGCTTTGCAGGTTTGTATTTTTTACCCGTTCTAGTAAATCCATATGTATTGAGTATCCTTTATCATAGTTTGGAATCGTACCACCGTTCAATAGCACTCTCTTATATCGACCGTCCTCCTCCTTGATGGCTGTAGCTACTGCTTCACCCGCCACATCGCCCTTTATTCGCATTTTATGATCAGACAGGGTTTCTCTTGCTGATCCCAAAGAGCAGAACTTGCATTCATTTCCATCATTAAAGTAATAACAGTGGCCTGGGGAAAAAATTCCGAGTGTCGAATTTCCATAGGCGGTTATATGCTGCTCAAATAGCTCGCCATTGCTCAAATATTTTCCATAAGATCTAGGTCTACTTGGAAATGTAATTCTCACCGTTCTATTTCCATGCTTGAGCACAGGAGTTTCTTGCTCTAAGGCTATGCGATAGTCTGAGTCTGGATTGTAATTTGCAGCTGCGATAATCTGCCCATCAAGAATGATTTCTTGCGGAGTACGAGTGCTCGAATTAAGAATGATGCTGTCACCTGTCCCATAGGCTCGTCTTTTTTCGATGTGATCTGTTCGAACTTGATAATATTCTAGAAAGTCCCTAGTAAAGCTTACCCCCTTGCACAGTAATTCAAGTTTCAGGCTTACAGTTTCGACTAACATACTTTATCTCCAGTTAAGTTGGTCCAGCACTACAAAATAAGTCGTATCAGTTTTTCTGAGGATAAGGCAATCAAAGTTCCGTTGTCTGAAAGAGAAGCTGGCGAAGGAGGTAGGGAGAGTCTAGGGTGTCCTGTCCTATCAAATAGCGCACCTCCTGCTTCTCTCAAAATCAACTCTGCTGCGGCAATATCGCAACTACGCTCATGTCCTGGTGTGTCGATATCAATAAAGGCATCAAGAACCCCGGCAGCAATAAGGCAAATTTCCAATGAGGAACATGAGTAGACGCGGACTTTACTTGCCATCCATATGAGCTTTTCAATTATGATTCGTTCTCTATCCTCTTTGGGTCGGTGGAAAGAAATGTGCATGTCTTCTATACGATTAACTTTACGAGTCTGAAGTCTTTTTACAATAATCGACGACTGAAGGTAGGCTCCCTCACCTAATGCGGCGGTATATACTAAATCTCTTGAAAAATCATAAATCCAACCAAATATATAGACTCCCTCATGGTAAAGTGCCACGCTAGATGTATAAGCAGGAAAGCCTAAAACAGCGTTGTGCGTTCCATCTAGAGGATCTATAAGTATGTAGAAATCTCCGGTGTCACCGTATTTGACTACTGAAGTGTTCTCTTCAGAATATATCGTAATTCGCATGCTGATATTAGAAAGGCAATCATATAATATCCTCTGGCAATCTAAGTCATGCTGGGTTTGCGAGTTGTTCCAGTATTTGTTTTCTGTATTGGAGTCTGGTAAACAAGCCAGGGTTCCCGCCCAATAACGCCGTAATTGTTTTCTAGCCTCGTAGAGGCATTTCTCTAACTCGGGAACATGTTCACGTCTAAATAATGGTCTCATATCGATTGTTCCATTATTAATTGTATGTGCCAATGGTCCCTGTCTAATCGGGGGGCGTAAGACTTGACTTCAAATAGTTTTCCAGCATAAACAGCGTAATCCGCGCTCATGAAGGCACTGAATGATTTTGGGAACAGCGCTACAGTTTTGACTTCGACGTCATAACCAAATTTTTTTCTAATCATGTTTGCCGCCTGCCTGAGACTACCTCCGGTATAGGCTTTATCTATAATTAACCACGGTCCGTTCGATGAGGTGGGGGTAGGGAAAACATCTTGAAAAGCGTCATCTCTACTCAGCAAACTAGAATCGTTTTGCCGGTGCACTTCAGAAAAGAAAATATTATGATCTCCAGTTGCCGCCAAATAGCCAAGGGCAAGCGGCAAACCCGCCGACAGTAAAAATAGTTTGTTTTTTGCTATTTTTTCAATTTGGGACCAAATTGGGTGGTCCTCGTAAACATATCTCGTGTTGAGAGCGAAACTGCTATCCCAATGTTCATGGGATATGTATTTGCTATAGAAGGCGCAGAATCTATTATGAAATTCCATGGTTTCATTACTTGTATTTATAAGTAATCTGTTCTTGGTAATACCTCGAATATCTTCTCTTGTACGGACTAGAGATACATCGCAATGAAGGTGTGCAAATGCCTCGCTAATAAGTGAGTTTTTCAGGTTGTCAAGGAGCGATTTGGATGGGCCAGAAATAGCTATTTCTGGTGATAGCCCATCTCCTTTAATTCTACGAATCTCTCTGGAATTAATTTTGCTTGTGCTTGAGTTCAAATAATTCCATACACGCACAATGTTCTCACCGGACATACCATTATAAATTTGCTCGAGATTGCTCAAATCACAAATCATTTCTTCAGGATGTCGGAGGTCGAAAGAGGCTCTTTGAAGATGGCAGCCATTAAGTATGGCGTTTCGATAGGTGTAATAGTCGCTTGTTTGTACGCCACTCAATGTTCGCCAACCATGATGCTCACTAATGATAGTTATAGAGTTGGTACGTTGATTTAACGAGTGTAGAGCGGGATTTGCGTGATTCATAGTTACGACCTCACGATAATGCGCAAGATGAAAAAGCTCGGTTTTTATGCGGTGTTCTAATTTAATGCTCTGTTAGTTGGTTGAGGTTTGTGTTTTTAAGATACTGCCTAGGCGCCAAAGTAGAAACGACATCAGAAAAAACGAACAAAATACTAGGGCTAAAAATATGGAGTTAACGCTAGAGTCATAAAGTGATAGCAGTCCGACAGAAAGAATTAATCCGAGGATGTTGAGTAGCGATATAGTAAATAGCGTGGGAATCCAGAAATCCCCCATGCTCCTTAACGTCATTCGAGTCACAACATAAACGTATTCAAATATTAAAAATGGGATTGATGTCAGGATATTGCCCTCAATCAATCGCCTCGTCAGTGCATCGGACGTATAGATTGCTGATATATCTGCCTTTAAGAAAAAACAAGCTAGCAAAAACGGAGTCAATATAAAAAATCCGAACTTCATCCCTTGAATGTAGGTTGTACTCAATGAGTAGAAATCCTTTAGGTTATAGTGTCGTGCGACTACTATTCCTGTAGCATTTCCCACTCCGATTGAGACCATGTATACGATGCTTAAAAAATGAAGCGATGCCTGATACGCTGATAAGCTTGTATCGTCTAAGCTTTTTGAGATAAAGGAGAGCATAAAAAATAGCAGGCTTTCACCGCCAAAACAAAGTGCCATTGGGAGACCGCCAATAAAGTAATTCACATATGCTATTGTCGGGATGTTTCGTGAATGCCGAAATTGGTGGATGTGTTGATGAACTTGTAAGTTAAACAAGGTCAATGCAAGGCCAGCAAAAAAACACCTTAAGCCAGAATATATAAGTGCGAAATAAATTACATTTGTGTTTGAATTCGTCGAGACCAAAAGTGTGCAAACTAAAACAAAGGTGGCGTTGAGTAGCCATGTATATATCAGCTCGTATCGAACTTTTTTAATGGCATTGAAAAAGTTGAAGATAACTATCTGTAAATATAAAGCTGGAATGGATAGTGAAAGGCTCAATAGTGCTTTAAGTCCTTCAAGATCACCGCTGTTCGTAAGCGATTTTGATACGCTAGAGCTCAGTACAAAAATTGCGGAAACAATAATTGCCCCAAAGAAAATTGCAAGCCTGAATGAAATGATTAAATCGAGTTCAATGTCGTCCGAATTTAAGTTAGTTGATCCAGCTACTTTCACCATTGACGTTGAAAAAAAGCCAATGCCTACTACTGTTAGAAAGGAAATCAATGCCCATGCGAGTGATGCATGACTAAGTGAGTCAACTATAAAGTGTCCAATAAAAGAAAAGTAAAGTAGCGATGCAATCATTTCCCCTAGTCTGGAAAATATCAGCGGAATGGCTATTCGGGTAACTTCCATGTTTGGTCGCCCGTGTTTGTTTAGGTATAGAATGGAGGCCTGAAAAGTTAAAGTTAGTCGTGCTTGCAAGTCGCTCGTCTCAATCCCACTCTTTGAGTAGGCTGATTAAAGATGGAGTTCCTTCCGCAGCGAAATATTTTTTCCTGAAGTAGTATTCACACATCGATATTTTGTGCTTGGTTTGTTTTCGCTTGTTGAATTCTTTGTCCAGTGCGGAAAGAGACTTTTGCGTTGATGGGTAAATTTTTGATTTTTTTAGTAGTTCTTCAATTGCCAGAAATACCAGGTCCATATATTTCAGCGTTTCCTGAATGTATGAACGGCACTCAGCCTCTGTGACCGCCCCCTGTCTGGCCAAGGCAAAAAATCTATTTTTAATTTCATCAAATCCATCAACTCTGAACATATTCGAATAAACCCACTTGTAGTGCTTGTTTGTTGTGCCTGTTAAGTAGGTAAAGCTCATTGTCGTCTTTAGCATCATATCTCTTGCTATCTCACAACCCATCCAAAGATTTCCCGACTGCCAACAGCCTTGAACATCTTGGAATGCATAAAATACGGGAAGTTTTTCACGGTGAGCTACATAAATATGCTTCTCCAAAGGTATCTCGGATTTCAATCGGTTGAATTTTTTCTCGTTCTCCAATGCGTGCCCAATTAATGATCTATGAATGACATTGTTTTCCGTGTTTGATAAAACTGGGTCGTAGAGAAAATGCTGATCATAAGTAATCTCCTCAAATGCTTTCTCAATCTTGGCAATAATGCCTTCTAATTCGGAAAATGTTATGTAGTCAGCATCAATGTGGATGCTGGTGTCGCCGTAAAAATCTGTTGTGTTATGAACTTCCTCATCTTGGGTGATGTAGTGATAATTTATATCTGTAACGAGTGCGTGTTCGCTATTTTTAATGTTGTTTGCTTTAGGCCGTTGATCGCACAGAATAATACAATCGATGTCAGAATGAATGGTTCCAATTCCCTCGATTAAAGAGCCTGAAACAACGAGAATGCTTGTGCTTTCTAAAAAAGCTTTTTCGCGTAGATAGTTTTTTGGAATTGAGATTCTTCCATCTAATATGGAGATCTCATTGTCGGAGATTTTTGACTGCGAGGTTTTTATGAGTGCGGTCATTACCTGTTACTCCCTGCGCGATGGCGAGAATATAACTCGAGACATTTTTTCAAGTTGTAAGAGGCCGCGCTCCAGAGAACAGGCGCCAAGTATTTTACTTGGAATAACTTCGCCGCTCAGAGGTAATAGCACTCATGTGCTGACCCTAGTGTCGATATGGGCAGATCGTCAATACTTATACAAAAAATCAGAAGTGTCTTACAGACGTTGATGTCCAAGTATTCAATATAGGAAAGAAGCTTTGTTTTTCTTTGAAAGATTACTCCTACAGGTCATCGTCCGAGAGGCTGTAGGAGTAAAGATGGGGGCGTTGTGTCAGTACAGACTATCCCGCACTCTCACCGGTGCTTCGCGGTCATACGCCTCGGCATCGAACTGCCCGTCGTTCAGGCGCTTGTGAAACGCCCCGGCGGTCGGCAGCGCAGAGCGTTCGAGGTGTTTCTGCGGGTTCCACACATCCGAACGCACAATGGCTTTCGAGCAGTGAAAATACGCCGCTTGCACCGTCACCAGCATCACCGTGCGTGCCGGTTTGCCGTTGACTGAAAAACTCTCCAGCAACTCGGGCTCGGCGCTGATCTGCGCTGTGCCGTTGACCCGCAACGTCTCGCCGATCCCCGGAATGATGAACAGCAACGATACCCGCGAGTCGAGCACGACATTGCGCAGCGTGTCGATGCGGTTGTTGCCCGGTCGATCCGGGATCGCCAACGTGCGTTCATCGATGATCCGCACGAAACCCGGCGTATCGCCACGCGGCGAGCCGTCCATGCCGTCGGGGCCGACCGAGCTGATAATCACCAGTGGCGAGGCGCGGACCATCGCCTGATAGTCCTCGTTCAGAAACGGGATCAGCTTGCGCACCGCGCGCTCATGGGGCAGGCCGTAGATCGCTTCCAGCGCTTCAATTGAATTCAACATCGTTCATCCCTCTACGAATCAGAAAACCAGACCCATCCGCCGTTCATAACCGATCCGGCCTTTGTACGCTTCGCCGCTGTCGACATAGCCAAATTTTGCATACAACGCGATGGCCGCCTCATTATCCGCATCCACCGACAACTCCAGCCCTTTGATTTCCGGCCAGGCCTGGCGCGCTACCTCGGGCAGGGCTTGCAGGCAGGCTTTGCCATAACCTTTGCCTTGGGCGCGGCGATCGACTTGCAGGGCGTGCAGGGTGGCGCGGTGTTCATCGGCCCACGTCGGTAGCACCGGCGGGCGCTTGAGCAGCAGGAAGGCCACCGGAGCATCCTCCACCAGCAGCGCAAAGCCTTTGACGCCAGGGCCAGGCTTGGACAGCAAAGTATGCAACGCACCATGTATGTCGCCGGAGAATTTGATTTGTTCGGCGTGGATTTCGATGGCCTCGACCTGTTGACGCTGCAGGGCGTTCAGGCTTTCGTAAGGCACGAGTCGGGCTGTCACTGGAGTGTCCTTTTTCCAACGGAAATGAGCCTCGAATTCTAGCGAATTTGCTCCCATGGATTATTTTTATTTCGGTTGTCGATTTGGCTTTTCGCCAGACGACTAAGGGTGTCTTCAACAAAAAAACCACGGAGAACCATCATGAATGCTGATACACAAATCCATAACCTGATCGATACCTATCGCCAGGCAGTCATGGCCAAGGACGTGGAAAAGGTCATGGCCCTGTACGCCGACGACATCGTCTCCTTCGATGCCGTCAAAGCCCTGCAATTCAAGGGCAAGGCGGCCTACCGTGCGCATTGGCAGGAATGCATGGAGATGTGCCCTGGCCCGCACATTTTCGAGTTCCACGAGATCAACGTTGTACCATCGCAGGAGATCGCTTTCGCTCATTGGCTGGCGCATTGCGGCGGCACCAATGAGAAGGGTGAAACCCAGGCCTGCTGGATGCGCGTCACCGCGTGCTACCGCCAGGAAGCGGGGCTATGGCAGATTGTCCACGAACACTGGTCGGCGCCGTTCGACATGACGAGCGGCACGGCGCTGTTCGACCTGAAGCCCTGAGATTATTTACTGGCAAGCAGCGCCAAAATGCCGATCTGCAGCCATAGTTGTTCCGTTCAATCAGGAGAGTGCGATGAAGTATTTATGCTTGGTCTACAGCGATGAGCACCTGCTGCATTCGCTGCCCGACAGCCCGGAAGACGCCGAATGCTGGGCCTATGCCGAGTCGATTCAGGGCAGCGGCCGGATGATCGCCGCCGAAGCGCTGGAGTCGGTGCAGACCGCGACCACCGTGCGCATGCGCAACGGCAAAATGTCGGTCACCGATGGTCCGTTCGCGGAAACCAAGGAGCAGTTGGCCGGCTTCTACCTGATCGATGCCAAGGACCTCAATGAAGCCATCCAGGTCGCCGGCAACATCCCGGCGGCCCGGGTCGGCAGCGTTGAAGTGCGCCCTGTGCGCCAGTTGAATCCCTGAGTGATGGCGGGCGCAGCGGTCAAGGCGCGAGTCGAGCAGGTTTACCGCGAAGACTCGCGGCGGATTCTGGCGACCTTGATCCGTCTGCTCGGCGATTTCGACCTCGCCGAAGAAGCGCTGCACGAGGCGTTCTTCGTCGCGGTCGAGCGCTGGCAGCGTGACGGTGTGCCGGACAATCCGCGCACCTGGCTGGTATCCACAGGGCGCTTCAATGCTATCGATGTGTTGCGCCGACGCGCGCGTTTTAACGCGTCCCGGCCGATGTTGATCGCTCAACTGGAAGAGCTGGAGCAGGCTGACTGGAGTGATGAAGATGTGGAAGACGATCGCTTGCGGCTGATCTTCACCTGTTGTCACCCGGCACTGGCGGCAGACGCTCAAGTGCCGTTGACCCTGCGCGAAGTCTGCGACCTGACCACTGAAGAAATCGCCCGGGCCTTTCTCTCGGCACCGGCCACCATCGCGCAGCGTATCGTGCGGGCCAAGGCCAAGATTCGTGACGCGAAAATCCCTTACCAAGTGCCCACCCTGACGGAACTGCCCGAGCGTCTCGACAGCGTGCTGCGGGTGATTTACCTGGTGTTCAATGAAGGCTACTCGGCGTCTATCGGCAACGAATTGACCCGCGAAGACCTGACGCGCGAAGCGATTCGGCTCGGTCGGTTGTTGATGGAATTGCTTCCTGAACCGGAAGTGATGGGGCTGCTGGCGCTGATGCTGTTGCACGAATCCCGGCGCCCGGCCAGGACTTCGCCCGACGGTGAGCTGATTGTGTTGGACGAGCAGGATCGCTCGTTGTGGGACGCTGAGCTGATTGTCGAAGGCTGCGCACTGGTGGAGCGGGCGCTGACGACGCGGCGTTTCGGGCCTTATTGCCTGCAAGCGGCGATTGCCGCGGTGCACGCCGAAGCGCCCATGGCAGCGGAAACGGACTGGCCGCAGATTGTCGGCCTGTATGACGTGCTGCTGCGGGCTGTGCCGTCACCGGTAATCGAACTCAACCGCGCGGCGGCGCTGGCCAAGCGCGATGGACCGACGGCCGGGTTGATGTTGATCGAAGGGATTCTGGCCCGGGGCGAGTTGCTGGATTACCACCTGGCGCACTCGGCGCGGGCAGAGTTTTACCGGCAGTTGGGGAGGGTGGAAGAGGCACGAGCGGCGTATGAGCGTGCGCTGGAATTGACACAGCAAGTGCCGGAACGGCGGTTTATCGAGGGGCGATTGCGGGAGTTGGGATGATGTGATCTTGCGGGCCCCTTCGCGGGCAAGCCTCGCTCCTACAGGATTGTGTCGATCACACTTTTACGATTCGACTCGAATCTGTAGGAGCGAGGCTTGCCCGCGAAGGGGCCCGCAAGATCACATCACTCCAACATCTTGCCAAGCAACCAACTCCCCGCCGGCCCCGGCGGATGCAGCCGCGACCACAGCGCATCGACGTACACCGCTTTCGGCCAGCCGCGCACCTTCAGCTCCACCAACGAACCGGCCCCGAACCGCCCCACCAGCCACCGAGGCAACGGCGCCCAGCCGAACCCGCCCTGGGCCATTTCCAGCAGCATCAGATAACTCGGCGCCGACCAGACACGCCCCTTCGCGCGGCTTTCATACGGATTGACGATCGTCGCCAGACGCAGCTCGCGGTGCTGTTGCAGCACGTCTTGATCGATGCCCTTAAGCTTCGCCAATGGGTGAGCACGGGACACGAAAAGGGCGATTTCCGTGCGCTCGTCCACCGTCGAACTGACCAGGTCTGACGGGTAGCTGTCTTGCATCTCGGCGAAGGCAACATGCGCTCGACCGCGTTGCACCAACGCCACCAGGTCATCGCATTCGGCGATCAGGCATTCAAGTTCCAGGTCTGGATAGCGCTGCTCGAAAGCACTGAGCGCCGCTTCGAAACGGTTGGACTGGTAAGTGTCGGAAATCGCCACCGTCAGCTTCGGCTCGACGCCTTGGGACAGTTGGCTGGCGGTCATTTCCAGACGGCTGGTAGCAGCCAGAATCTCCTCGGCCCGCTGCAACATGACGTGCCCGGCCGGCGTCAGGCTCGGCTTTCGACTGCTGCGATCGAACAGGGCAAGATTCAGGTCGATTTCCAGGCTGGCCACTGCGGCGCTGATGGTCGACTGACTACGGCCGAGCTTGCGCGCCGCAGCAGAAAACGAGCCTTGAGTCGCCGCCTGGACAAACGCCAGCAACACTTCGTGGGAAGCCATGAACTATCGCCTTGATCGATGATTATTGGTTATGAAGTATCGGCGTGATGGCAGATCATGGCAACCACAGTCACTCAGGGAGTCTGGCCATGAGCGCCAACAAGTCCATCACTGAACGAATTTTCCAGGCCATCGGTTTCGAACTGCTGGCGATATTGATCTGTACCCCGCTGCTGGCCTGGGTCATGGACAAACCCATGCTGGAGATGGGCGCAGTCACCATGGCTATTGCGGCCCTTGCCCTGGCGTGGAACGTGGTCTTCAACGGTCTGTTCGACCGGTTGCTCAAGCGCTTTGCCATTGTGCGTAACGCTTGGGTCCGCGTGGTGCATGCGCTGTTGTTCGAAGGCGGTCTGGTGGCGTTCGGCGTGCCGTTGATTGCCTGGTGGTTGAAGATCAGCCTGTGGCAAGCGTTTCTGCTGGATATCGGCGTGCTGTTGTTTTTCCTGCCGTACACCTACGTGTACCACTGGGGTTACGACGTGGTGCGTGAGCGGCTGTTGGTGCGCAGGGCTTGCGAAGCGTAAAAACCCGCCTTTGTAGGAGCGAGGCTTGCCTAGGCTTGCCCGCGAAGGCGTCTTCACATTCCACGATGATTTTGACTGTTATACCGCCTTCGCGGGCAAGCCTCGCTCCTACGGGGGCGGTGGTGATGATGGTAGTGATCAATAATCCTGCCGCTTGCGGAACGCCCAGCGCCCGGCGATCACGGTAAAGCTCGCCACCAGCGCCACCAGAATCCAGAACCCTTCCGGGTCTTCGGAAAGGGGCACCCCACCGACGTTCATGCCAAAAAAACCGGCGATGATGTTGATCGGCAGTGCCAGCACCGTGACCACGGTCAGGGTGAACAGCGTGCGGTTGCTCTGTTCGTTGAGGTTGGCGGCAATTTCTTCCTGCAACAGCTTGATCCGTTCGCCGAGGGCCGTGAGGTCGTTGATGATCAGCGCAAACTCCTCGGTGGACTTGCGCAACTCCTTGACGTCCTCTTTCTGCAACCATTGCGGCGGACGATTGAGCAGGCGCAGCAACGAGCCTGGCTCCAGCGCCAGCAACCGTTGCAGGCGCACCAGTACCCGGCGGTTGGCGCCCAGTTCGGCGCGGTTGTTGGACAGGCGCGAAGACAGCAACTCATCTTCGATCTGATCGACACTGAGGCTGGTTTTGCGCACGATCTGCGTCAGCACCTCGCCCTGATCGCGCAGCAAATGCACCAGCAGTTCCAGCGGCGAGCGAAAGCATTCACCGGCCTTCACCGAAGAACGCAGCTTGTCCACCGAGTGCAGCGGTTGCAGGCGTGCGCTGATGATCAGCCGACTGCGGGCGCAGACCCACAGTGTCGAGACATCCGAGGAGACCATGCTGCTGAGGTTGAACACCACGTCGTTGACCACCGCCAGCAACGCCGAATCGACATGCTCGATGCGCGTCGAGCGAGAACCTTCGTGCAACGCTTCGAAAAATTCATCGGGCAAGGCCAGATGGCTTTTCATCCAGCGCTCGCACGCGGCATGGGCCAGGTTCAGGTGCAGCCAGAGGAATTCGTCACTGTCGTCTGGTTGCTGCAGGCAGTGCAGCGCCTTGGCCGAATCAATCTCCCGACCGCGCTCGCCGGGGCGAAAACTGAAACCGTAAAGCAACCCAAACAGATCGGAATCGCGATGGCGCTGGTCAATGCTGTGGTTCATGAGGTCTCGCTGGAGGAGGCGCCTGTCGCGGGTTTCACAGGTTCACTTGAGCCCCATCATCGCAACGTAGTTTGAAAGTTTTGTGACAGTTGAGTAGCACCGGCAAACCGCCTCCTGCCGGTGGTCGGAAGGGCTCAAGAAAGGCTCTGGCCCGCCGATGTGGGTAATGTCGATCTTCCGATTCTGGTCGTGAGCCAGCGTCGCTGACAGGGATGTCCGGACATCTTGCACCCTACTTGGGCGTGCCTTATCCCTGTCATGAGATATCACTCGATGTTTTTGCAAAAATCCCTGAGAGCACAAATCCTCGCCCTGTTGAGCGGCAGCCTGTTAGCGATGTTGCTGATCGCTTTGTCCTCCTTTCACTTTTTGTCCAATGGGGTTCAGAACTACGCGAACCTGATCGAAGGCCCCTTGCACACGTCCCAGCTGATCGATGAAGCCAACCTGCAATTCAAGGTGCAGGTTCAGGAATGGAAGAACGTGCTGCTGCGCGGCAAGGAACCTGCGAACCTGGACAAATACTGGAAGCAGTTCGAGGACCGCCAGCGTGATGTGCAGGGCACCCTCGGTGAACTGGCCGGGCAGAAGGGCATCGAGCCACAACTCAAGACCCGCATCGAACGCCTGCGTGAAGAGCATCGTGTATTGGGAGCGGCCTATCAGAAGGGCCGTGATGCCTACGTGGCGGCTGGTGCTGACCCAACGGCCGGCGACAACGCGGTCAAAGGCGTGGACCGTGCTGCCAGTGAGCAGATGAGTGAACTGGTTAGCGACCTGCGCAAGCAGGGTACCGAGCAATCGAAGCTGATCAGCGCCAGCGCCGATCGCACCGTGTTGTTGGGGCTCGTGGTAATGCTGGTGTCGGGGCTGTTGATCGGCCTGTTGAGTCTGTGGCTGGTCAACCGCAACCTGGTGGAGCCGATCCGTAAACTGATCGACTACGTGGCGCAACTCAGTCAAGGGCGGTTCGCCGAGCGCGTGGCCAGCACCCGTCAGGACGAGTTGGGCAACCTGGCCAAGGCCGCCAATACCTTGCGCGATTTCCTCGCCGAAACCTTCAGCCGTTTGCAGCGCAGTGCGACGGATCTGGACAGCGCCAGCGGCGAGCTGAACTCGATTGCCGGCCTCATGGCCAGCGGCACCAACGAGCAGTTCAACCGCACAGATCAGGTGGCCACGGCGATGAACGAAATGTCTGCCACCGCACAAGAAGTCGCGCGTCACGCAGCCGACGCGGCACGTGCGGCCGATGACGCCGACCAATCCGCCCAGCAGGGCGAGAAAGTCATGCAGGGCACCATTCACACCATCACCCAAATGCGCGGTGAAATCGCCAACACCGCCGCGGTCATCCGTCGTCTGGAAACCGACAGCGGGCGCATCGGTAAAGTGCTGGAAGTGATTCGCGGCATCGCCGAGCAAACCAACCTGCTGGCGCTCAACGCGGCAATCGAAGCGGCCCGTGCCGGTGAAGCCGGGCGTGGTTTTGCGGTGGTCGCCGATGAAGTGCGCAGCCTGGCCCAACGCACGGCGGCGTCGATCATCGAGATCAACCAGATCATTCAAACCGTGCAAACCGGTGCGGTTCACGCGGCCCAGGCCATCGAAAGCGGCCAGTCGCGCAGCGAAGAAAGCGTCGAGCAAGTGACCCAGGCCGGCGCCATGCTCGAGCGGATCACCCATGCCGTGGAAGCCATTCGCGACATGAACCGCCAGATCGCCACCGCCGCCGAAGAGCAGACCTCGGTGGCCGAAGACATCTCGCGCAACCTCACCGAAATCACCAGCATCGCCAGCACCAACCTGGACAACGTGCAACGCACCGAAGCGGCCAGCCACAATCTGCATGGGTTGTCGGGGCAGTTGAATGAAGTGACGGCGCGGCTGAGCGCCTAGTGGAAATGGCTGTGTACGTCGGGTTCGGTGGTCAGTACTTCGGCATGGGATTGCGCTCAGCAGGCATGACCGTTGGTCGAATCGACGTTTCGGACCCCTTGATTCAGAGGGTACCTGTTAGTTCTGACAGTAGACGGGGGAGCATTCCGAACGGCTTGATGATCGGGTCTGCGCTCTGGCGCTATTTCCCGATAAGGAGTGTTCCATGTCCAGGCTTGAAGTGTTGGAAAAATTGGTGATCCCGAGCATGACGCCGGTCGAAGGTAAGGAGTATGAGGGTGAGGTGTATTTACCCGAGGATCCCGGCCTTAAGGCAATTATTGAGAGTAATCAACGATTGAAAAAAGATGATCGTCTTGTGGTTAGCTGGAAAACCGAAGACGCGACTGAAACTGTCCTGGATCACAAGGTCACTCTGATTGAGGAAGAAAACTCAGTGCAGTTTTTTGTGGGTAAAAACTTCATTGCGCCGGGGGTGGTGACTGCTGATTATGAAGTTACTAGAGGCGATATGATTTTTCGCTCCAAAAAACTGATCATCATGGTCAAGTGATTCGAGCCTGGCAAATCACATCGGCAAGCTGAAGGTAAACGTCGTGCCCTGTTGCTCGGTCGATATCACTTCCAGCTTCCCGCCATGTGATTGCGCAATCTGACTGGCAATGTACAACCCCAACCCGAGGCCGGCCTGCGGTGTTGCGCCGGTTGGTTTCGAGTAGGGCTGGAACAGGTGCGGCAGCGCATCCTCGGCGATCAATCCGGGGTTTTTCACGCTCAACACAAAGTGTCCTTCCGCGACCTGCGCACGGACCTTGATCGGGTCATTGGGATCACCGTGGACAACGGCGTTCGCCACCAGATTGGACAGCAACTGCGCGACCCGTTCGCGATCGCAATGAATGTTGCTCAAGTCGCCAATCGACGACTGAATGATGCGTTTGGGGTAAATGCTCTGGATCTCGGAAATCACGTGCCGCAACGCATCTCCCAGGTCTGGGCATGGTTCGATGTTTACAGGGATGCCTCGGCCCAGTGAACCTCGCGCGAAGTCCAGCACATCGTCCACCAGTTTGGTCGCACGTCGGGCGCTGGTGAGAATGTGTCGGGCGCGCTGCTCATTCGCGGGGTCAGAGACTTTGCGCAGGAGCATTTCCGCTCCGGCGCTGATGGCAAACAAGGGGTTGCGCAAATCATGGCCGAGCACAGCGATGAACTGTTCGCGCAGTTCGGCGGTTTTGCGTTCCTTGATCAATGCCGCTTCGGTCCGTTGCAGGTTTTCTTCGGCCTCGATCTGCAGCGCCAGCATCCGGGCGAACGACTCCATGGTGCTCTGGATCGTGCTGGACTTGAGCGATGCCGGATTGGGATCAAGGGCACAAAGGGTGCCGAAAAAACGCCCGTCGGTGCGCAATATCGGCACGGCAATGTAGCTTTCGAATTGATAGGTGCGGGGTGTGTGGTGATCGCGGTAGAGCGGATCCTCACTGGCCTTGTCGATCACCACCGAGTGGTGGCCCTGGCGGACTTCGTTGCACAGAGTGGACACCAGATCCAGTTCATCGCCCACTTGCAAGCCGAAATCCAGTCGATCGAGCACCGCGCAGGCAGTCCATGAGCCTTCGGTAATACGGGCCACCGCCGCGAACCGCAAACCAGTCAACTCACTGATCACCTGAAGAATCGCCGGCACCGCGCTGATCCGGCTGATTGTGGCGATGTCTGCTGCCGCTGTTTGCCCCATATCCTTGGTTCTCTGCTCCAACATGCCAAATGGTTTTGAGGGATTCTAGCGGGCTTGCGCAAATTGTCGCGCCTTCGTTCGTCGCTTCAGCGAATGGCCTGATGCCAAACGCTTTTTTTGCAGTTGAATCAAGTGTCTTGTTTGTTGCTCAAAACCTTGCCGGTAGCGGCGTCGAAGTCCACATCCCACTCGGTGCCGTCAGCCAGACGCAGTTCAACTTCATATTCGTAACCGTTGAAGTGGTTATCCAGGTCGGTGTCGGTAATCGTGGCACCCGGGTGCAACTTCAGTGCGGCCTGATTCAGTTCTTCCAGGGGTTTGATCTTGCCGCTCTTGACCAACTCAGGGATCTGATCGACGCGAACGTCGGCCTGGGCCAGGCCAGCGGTGAGGGTCAGGGCAGCAGCGGTGAACAGGGCAGTTAAAGTTTTCATGAAGTTCTTTCCTTGGATGAGCTGTTTAAGTGGGATCAGGTTAGCTCGCGCAACTTAATTCACCCTTAATTGCCCGTGGCGTCAGTTTTAAAGCTTCGCGGGCAAGCCTCGCTCAAGGTCTGCGCAAAAACCTGTGGGAGCGTGGCTTGCCCGCGATGCTGGCGCCACGGTCTCGATCAATACCCGTTGTTCTGCAGCAACTGCGCAACGCTCGCCGCCGCGGGACGCTTATAGAACTTCAGCAATTCGCTGGCGCGGTTGGTGAAGATGCCATCGACACCGGCATCCGCCACTTTCTGATAATCAACGGCATCGTCGATAGTGTAGACATGCACCAGCAGGCCCTGATCGTGGGTGTACTGGTTCATCCACGGTTGCACCAGGTCGGAATAGCTCTGATCGCCACCTTTGGTCAGTGCGGCGGAAGGGCCGGTACCGATAGCGCCCTGGGCCCTGGCGTATTCGACCCATTGCTGAAACTCTGCTTTATCTTTCGGTTCCTGCCTGGCGTACCAGGTCGCTTTATCCTTGTCACCGGATTCGGCGAACGTCACTTTGGATTTCGGCTCGATGCTGCCTTCGCCCACCCACAGCAGCAGGATTTTCGGCACTTGCGGCATTTCCTTCTCAAGCAGTTCGAGGCTGCTCTTCTCGAAAGTTTGCAGCACGACTTTGCCTTTGCCCTGACCGACCGCCAGATTACTCTTCGCCAGTTTCGAACCGGTCGGGCTCAGCCAGCCGCGGTCCTGCAATTTATCCTTGAGGTCGCGCTCGATGCCGGGAAACTGTTTTGGCTCTTTGGTTTCGATGTACAGACCCGGCTTGTGCAGCGGGCTGCCTTGGGCGATATCGATGATTTCGTCCAGGGTCAGGATCTTCAGGCCCGCGTAGCTCGGACGCGCGCGATCCGGGTAAGCGCGGTTGAACCAGCTGCCGGCATCCAGGGTTTTGAGTTCGGCGATAGTGAATTCGTTGGCCAGGCTGTCCTTGCGCTCAGGGAATTTGGTGGCGACATCGGTGGTGCGTTGCAGGTCGTTGTCGTGCAGCGCTAATAGCACGCCATCCTTGCTGCGTTGCAGGTCCAGTTCCAGGTAGTCGGCGCCCAGATCGCGCGCCAATGTGTAGGCCGCTGCGGTGGATTCCGGTGCATCGAAAGACGCACCACGGTGGGCGATCACCACCGGGTGCGGAATGCCCAGACGGGTCGCCAGTGCGGTGGGGCTTGGCTCGTTGGCGGCCTGTGCCTGGCCGAGGCCGAGCATCAGGCTCAGCAGCAGGGCGCTCTTGGTGAAGATGACAGGCATGGTCGAAGTCCTTTTGCGATGGGTTTTCAAAGACGTATCTTTTAACAACTGAGCGCCGCTTGCGCTATCGCCGGACTGACATAAATGTGTTTAAAGCAGATTTTTTCAGCGCTTTTGTGCGGTTCTTTGCAGTACTCTTGACCCCGGCAACTTCCCCGGCAAGAGGGAAACCCGTTCACTTGCCCTGCGTGTAAACCATCGATCACCGGTCCTTTGTGACCTTTTGTGAGGTTTATCATGCGCATCACTTCCCAGCTCATTTGCCAGGCCGCCGACCAACTCAAAGGCTTCGTCGGCCTCAATCGCAAGACCGGACAGTACATCGTTCGTTTCAGCGAGGACTCGTTCGGCATGGACGTGGCCGACGACGGCATCATCCCCACCAGTGAATTCGTCTGGGCACCGGGCCCCGAGCAGGCCATGACGCTCAAGCGCGAACTGATCCAACTGCTGCTGGACCAGAACATCGACGACCGGATCAACATCACCGAACCGCTGCGGGTGTACATGAGTCGGCAGGAGGTGCCGCAGATTACGGCGGTGAGGAGTTTGGTGCGGGGTTGAGGTTTTGTACTGGCTGTCAGGGCCTCTTCGCGAGCAAGCCCGCTCCCACAGTGGATCTTCTGCGTACACAAAATCTGTGAACGACCGAGATCAAATGTGGGAGCGGGCTTGCTCGCGAAGGCGATTTAAAAAACACTGCAGCAATCACTGCTCAAACAGATACGCCCGCTCAGCGATCATAATTGTTGCCTCGCACAAGCCTCGATCAACGCGCGGACCAACGGCGGCAGAATACCCGTGAGCGCAGCACGTTCCGGTTGGAACAACGTGGCGACGAAGAACGGATGATCTTTTAGCTCCACCGCCCGCAGATCCCCCGCCGAATCGTGGCCAACTGCGTGCAACTGTTGTTTCAGTAACTCTCGTTCAAACTCGGGATTCACACCATAACGGCAGCGATATCCTTCGCGAATCTCAGCGTTTTCGTACGCCTTGGCGATCAATGAGCCTTCAACCAAATGAATGCTGTCGAACGTCTCCACCAGCGAACAGGTCAGCGGCGTGAGTAATGCCCGCGTCGCCTCGGGCGAGGTCTCGCCGTGTTCGGCATCGCTCCAGCCCAGAACGTTGCGGGCGAATTCGAGCACCGCGTGCTGAAAACCGCCGCACGTGCCGAGGAAAGGTCGCTGCTGCTCGCGGGCAAAACGGATCGCCCGCAATGCGCCGTCCATGTCGCGATAAGGGCTGGCGGGCACGCACCAGAAGCCATCGAAGGCATCCAGTGGCGTATCGGTGTTGATGCGGTCGGTGGCCAACCATTGAAACTGTATGTCTTGGCCTGAGTGTTCGGTAGCCATGCCGAGGGCGACGGGAATGGCTTGATGGGCGGTGACCTGTGGGTCGTAATCGCCGATCAGGGCGATGCGGATGGCGCTGGTTTCCATGAGTGATCTCGACGCTTGTCTATGAAGTGTTGATGCGATAGCCCGGCGCCAGTTTCATCCTGAAACACATTGCGGTGTTTTATGCAGGGCTACCGATCAGCGATAAAACCGCGGACATTGTCATTTTTTGCAGCTCGATTCAGAGCTCATAACAGGCCAGGAACATGTCCAGCGCCGACTCCACAACGGTGTGCTGCATCTCGGGTGACAAGCCTGGCTGGCCCATGGAGATCTGCGGCCAGAACGCAAACGACTTGAGCAATCCCTGGACCTGTTGCGCAGCGAATTCGGGTGCGACCGGTTTCAATCGGCCATCGGCCTGAGCGGCGCGAATCCATACCGTCACTCCTTCTTCGCGCTCACCCATTCGGGCGACCATGTTTTGTGCCCGCTCGGGAGAATGGATGGTGGCGGCAATTGCCACTCGTGCCAGGTCGAGAAAATTGTCATCGGCCAGCATCTGCAATTTCGCCTGCAACATCAGGCGCAACTGATCGCGCAGGGGCAGGTCAGGGCGGTAAGCCGTTTCCTGTTCGGCCGTCACCCGTGCCCACAATTGATTGAGAATTTCGGCGAACAACTCTTCCTTGCTCGGGAAGTGGTTGTACACCGTGCGCTTCGACACGCCCGCGGTGGCGGCGATCTTGTCCATGCTGGTGATGTCGAAACCGTTGGCACGGAATTCGGCAATCGCCGCCTGGATGATGGCTTCGCGTTTACGGTCAGTGAGGCGCTGTGGAGCTGTCATAAATACGCTTAGGCAGGGAGAAGTGGAGAATTACACTTGGCAGTTTACTTGTGATCGGCTTTGATGCAACCTTGAAACTACACTGTGCAGTGTAATGTTTTGTTAATCCTGCCCAGTAAGAAATAGAATCTCCGGCTGATGCGTGCGTGCTTTGGCCATTTATCGTCCCAAGCGGAAAATCGCGAATCTGCGGTTTTTCTGGAGTCATTCAGTCATGGCCACTTCAACTTCTGCAGCGGATAACGCCTCAACGCCTGAAGCTTCACGACAGGCTCAAGGGCAGTATCGAAACCATGTACCGGTGACGCGCGAAGGCTTTCGCAAAACCTTGCGCATTATTTGGAACATGATCTTCCACAAACCGCGCGACACCCGGCCGTCTGCTCCGGTCCCGGTGCAAACCCTGACCCAGGCTGCATTGATCGCCGCGCCCAATCACAGTGTCTATCGCCTTGGTCATTCAACTGTACTGCTGAAACTGCGAGACAAATTCTGGCTCACTGACCCGGTATTCGCCGAGCGCGCCTCACCGGTGCAGTGGGCCGGCCCCAAGCGTTTCCACCAGCCGCCGATCAGCCTCGAAGACTTGCCGCCGATTGAAGCGGTGATCCTGTCCCATGATCATTACGACCACCTCGATTATCAGGCCGTCCTCAAACTGGCGGATAAAACTCAATACTTCCTCACCCCGCTGGGTGTGGGCGACACCCTGATCAAATGGGGTATCGATGCCAGCAAAGTGCGCCAACTGGATTGGTGGCAGAGCACCGAAGTCGATGGTCTTCAATTCGTCGCCACACCCTCGCAGCACTTTTCCGGTCGTGGGCTGTTCGACAGCAACAGTACCCTTTGGGCGTCGTGGGTGATGATCGACGGCGACACGCGGATCTTTTTCAGTGGCGACAGCGGGTACTTCGACGGCTTTAAACGCATCGGCGAACAGTACGGCCCGTTCGACCTCACGCTCATGGAAACCGGCGCCTACAACGTCGAGTGGCCCCACGTTCACATGCAGCCCGAGCAAACCCTGCAAGCGCATATAGACCTTAAAGGGCGCTGGTTGCTGCCAATCCACAACGGCACCTTTGACCTGTCAATGCACGCCTGGTACGAACCTTTCGACCGTATTTTGGCGTTGGCCTGGGAGCGGAATGTGTCGATCACCACGCCGCAGATGGGCGAGGCGTTCAATGTGATGTATCCGCAGCGTGGTCATACCTGGTGGCTGGGGCTGGAAGGTATAAACGATCAAGTGACGGTACAGAACGCTTGATGTTGTGCTGCCGGGCCGCTTGCCGTGGGAGCGGCCCTATGCCGGTGCTGTAATGCAATTTGTAGCAGCTGGCGAAGCCTGCGTTCGGCTGCGCAGCAGTCGTGAATCCGGCTACGCGGTCTGCCAGACGTACCGCAATCTCTGATTTTACGACTGCTGCGCAGCCGAACGCAGGCTTCGCCAGCTGCTACAAAGAGGATGTCGGTGTTATTAGGTGCGGCCCGGGCTCCTTGACCCATCTATCTGCGTTCATCCACTGGCAGATTCAGATTTTCCGAGATCTTTGCCACGGTCAAATCGCGAAATTTTCCACTCAGTATTTCGTCCAGTTCTTCCTGAGACAGTCCGAGTCTTTGCGCAGCCTCGGTCTTACTCAGCCGACCGGTTTTGAGAAGCAAGCCTATCTTCATGACGTATTCGGCTTTGGCCCGCTTCTCTCCAGCATCGGGATCACCCAATGCGTCATAAACGCTACTGTTGCTTCCATCGATTTCATTCATCTGCTGATACCTCACTCGACCATCGCATAATCCGCTCGCCCCACCGGATCCGGTGTAGACCCTCGCACATTCATCCCTCTGCCCGGTGCAAATCCCGGGAAGAACACCAGGCCTTGCGACTCAAACCGATACGCCAACGCCAACCGGGTGACGTCCAGCACATCGCGCTCTGCCTCGAAACGCAGAATGGCGTCAACGGAAACCCCGGACTCCTCGGATAACTCTTCAACACTCCAGCCCAGCATCGCTCGGGCCTGGGCACAGTGGGCGGGGGTGAACTGGAAGAGGGCGATACGTTCCAGGGTGATTTTCATCGCAAGAGTGGCCATGGTGTTCTCCGGGCTCGAGAGTGCTGATTAAAAATGTACTGTGTTTTTGTACAGTTGTTTTGAGCCCGGATCAAACTCATTTTTTTGATTGATTACACTTTTCAGTCAGGCAGGAGCTTGGGAGCGACTACGCTGTTTCTATGCAGGACCCTGAAAGCTCAGGGCTTTCAGCTCCTGCAGCAGTAATGATTGAACGTCAGCTTTCTGATTTTCAATACAAGGAAAGGTGGCGTTTATGACGCAGTTCGTCATAGCGTTATGCGGGGAAGGGAATCATGAAAAGACTACGTCTGTTATGTGCCCTGATCGGTTTTACAAGTCTGCCCGTCGTGGCTGATATGGCATCGTTAAGCAAGGAGGCCTTTGTCAGCAACCTGATAAATCAGATGACCCTGGAGGAAAAAATCGGCCAACTGCGGCTGATCGCTATTGATGAAAAGATGACGCCCGAAAAGATACGCGAAGAGATCGCCGCCGGGCGAATCGGTGGTACCTACGGCTCTGTAAGCCGTTACGTAAACCGACCCATGCAAGACGCTGCTCAACAAAGCCGCTTGAAAATACCGATGTTTTTTGGCTGGGACGTGATACACGGCCATCGAACCATTTTTCCCATTGGCCTGGCGTTGGCCTCCAGCTGGGATATCGGCGCTATCGAGTTGAGCGGTCGAATCGCGGCAAAAGAAGCCAGTGCGGACGGTATCGATATGACCTTCGCCCCGATGATAGATATCGCCCGTGACCCTCGTTGGGGACGCACCTCCGAAGGCTTTGGTGAAGACACCTATCTGGTTTCGCGCATTGCCAAAGCGATGGTTCAGGCCTACCAGGGCACAAGTCCGAGTGCACCCGACAGCATCATGGCCAGCGCCAAACATTTTGCGTTGTATGGGGCTGTCGAGGGTGGACGCGATTACAACAGCGTGGACATGGGCCTGGCCAGAATGCACCAGGATTACCTGCCACCTTATCGTTCGGCAATTGAGGGTGGCGCGGGGGCGATGATGGTGGCGCTTAACTCGATAAATGGTGTGCCAGCCGCGTCCAATGCATGGTTGATGCAAGACCTGCTGCGCAAGGCATGGGGCTTCAAGGGACTGGTCATCAGCGACCATAACGGGATAAACGATCTGGTTCAGCATGGTGTGGCGAAAAATCACCGTGAAGCGGCCAGGCTCGCGATCAAGGCCGGCGTGGATATGAGCATGAACGACTTTTCCTACGGTCCGGAGCTACCTGGGCTGCTTGAGTCGGGCGCTGTTTCCCAGAGCAATATCGATAATGCTGTGCGCGAAGTGCTGGGGGCCAAGTACGACATGGGGTTGTTCGAAGACCCTTACCGGCGCATCGGCGTTGCCAGTGAAGACCCCGCTGACAACAATGCCGAGCACCGTCTGCACAGAGCCCAGGCTCGTGAGGTGGCACGCAAGACATTGGTGCTGCTGAAGAATGAAAACGGACTCTTGCCGCTAAAAAAAGAAGGCGTGATCGCACTCATAGGCCCGTTGGCAAAAAGTACCGTCGACATCATGGGCAGTTGGTCCGCAAGCGGCGTAGCCGCGCAATCGGTGACAATCTACGACGGGCTGAAAAACGCGATGAACCAGGGCTCGCTGATCTATGCCCGAGGCGCCAATCTCGAGGAGGATCAGGAGGTGGTTAAATACCTGGAATACCAGGGAGTGTCCGAAATCGCGAACGACGCTCGTCCGGCAGCAGAAATGATTGATGAAGCGGTCAAGGCTGCACAGCAAGCCGATGTCGTGATTGCCGTGGTGGGTGAACCCCGCAGTATGTCTCATGAAGCGGCCAGTCGAACCAGCCTCGATCTGCCTGGACGCCAGAGTGAATTGATCACTGCCCTGAAAGCCACCGGCAAGCCGCTGGTACTGGTATTGATGAACGGCCGGCCACTGTCCATTGGCAAGGAGCATAAACAGGCCGATGCGATTCTGGAAACCTGGTACAGCGGCTCCGAGGGAGGCAACGCCGTTGCCGATGTGTTGTTCGGTGACTACAACCCGTCCGGTAAATTACCCATCACCTTTCCACGCTCCGTGGGGCAGATCCCCAATTACTACAGCCACTTGAACACCGGTCGCCCCTACATAGCGGGTGCGCTTCGCAACTACACGTCGCAATATTTCGATCAAACCCATGGGCCACTTTATCCCTTCGGCTATGGGCTGAGTTATACCGATTTCAGCCTGACCGACATGGCCCTGTCTTCGACCACACTGAGCAAGACCGACAATCTTGTCGCCAGCGTCATAGTGAAGAATATCGGCCAGCGTGACGGCGAAACGGTGGTTCAGCTATACATCCGCGATGTCGTTGGATCGGTCAGCCGTCCGGTCAAAGAACTGAAGAACTTCCAAAAAATCATGCTCAAGGCCGGAGAGGAGAAAGCGGTCCATTTCAGCATTAACGAGAACGACTTGAAGTTCTTCAACAGCCAATTGGAATACGCCGCCGAACCGGGCGAGTTCCGGGTGCAAATCGGGCTGGATTCCCAGGATGTGAAAGAAAAGAGTTTTGAGTTGCTGTCAGAACAAGGCAGTGGCTAAGGCCAGTCAGTCAGAAAATGAAGAGCCAAGCGCAGAACCGTAGGAGCGAGGCTTGCCCGCGAAGAATACACCGCGGTTTTTCAGGTATTACGCGTCATCGTTCTTCGCGGGCAAGCCTCGCTCCTACGGTTCTGCGCTTGCCGCGAGCTCGCTATTTCGCCCCCTCCAACCAAACGGACGGTGCCTGCCCCAGCACCCGACGAAACATCGTCGAGAACGCCGCCGGGCTGTCGTAACCAAAATCCAGCGCAATCCGCGTCACCGGCGTGCCCACCGCCAGCCGCGCCAAAGCCAGTACCACACAGGCCCGCTGCCGCCATTGGCTGAAACTCAAGCCAGTCTGTTGGCGAAACAGCCGATTAAAAGTACGCAGACTGATATGCAACTGATCAGCCCATTGCTGCGGCGATTGGTGAGCGTTCGGTTGCCGCAGAAACATCTGACACAACCCAAGCAGCCGCGAATCAACAGGCAGCGGAATGTGCAACGGCAAATGAGCACTACGAGCCAGTTCATGCAGCAGCAAATCGATCAGCGCACCGTCGCGCCCGGCCTCGTCGTACTCCAGCGCAACCTCCACCGCCTCCATCAACAAATGCCGCATCAACGGCGAAACACTGATCACCTGGCAGCGGTTGCCCAGATCAACCACCCCCGGTTCGATGTACAAGCTGCGAGTGCTCACCCCCAGCATCAACACCTCATGCGCCACCCCCGGCGGAATCCACACCGCCCGCTGCGGCGGCACCACCCAACTGCCGTCATGCGTACTCACCTGCATCACCCCGGTGGCGCCGTACAACAACTGCGCCCGCCGGTGGGTATGGCGCGGCAACAGACGACCGTCAGGATGATCCGTGCCGATGGCCACCACCGGTCGTGGTGTAGCGTCCAGCAGATCAATCGAAACATTGCGCATCGAGCGGCATCCAGCGGTTGGCGTAAACGCAAACATTATTGGCTGACTTTCTGAAGCAGGCCAAGCCCCATCGCTCTATCGTCGGCCACTCTCAACCCACGGACGATGCGCGATGTTCTTCTATCTGTTACTGGCACTCTTCGGCTGCATGACCGGCGTCACCGCCGTGCTGTTCGGCTTCGGCGGCGGATTCGTCGTCGTGCCCTTGCTGTACCGCATGCTCACGGCCAGCCACGGGGCCGACGATCCCATCAGCCAATCGGCGATGCACATCGCCGTGGCCACCTCGACCTGTGTGATGATCATCAATGCACTGATCGCCACCGCAAAGCATCACCGCGCCGGTAATCTCATTCGCCATTACGTCTGGCCGTTGAGCGGATTCATCGGCCTGGGCGCTATCGTCGGAGCTGTTGCAGCGATGTGGGCAAGTGGTGAGCTGATCCGTTTTGCCTTCATCGCCTACCTCGGCGTGACGATTCTGGACTGCTTGTTCCGACGCGGTTTTCTCACACAGTCCGCCGCCGTAATCCCACGGCGATTGGGCGGGCAGAAATGTCTGGCGGCGGTGTAGGCATCGGCACCATCGCCACGTTTCTCGGCGTGGGCGGCAGCGTCATGACCGTGCCGTTGTTGCGGTGTTGTGGGCTGAGCATGTCTCAGGCGACGTCCATGGCCAATCCGTTGAGCTTGCCTGTTGCGCTGGCCGGGACACTGACTTACATGGCCATGGCGGGTTTTACCGAGTTTGATCCGGGGCCTTGGTTTGTCGGTTATGTGGATGTACTGGCGTTTGCGGTACTGACTGCCGGATCGATAACAGGCATCCGGCTGGCCACACCGTGGATCGGGCGGATACCGGATCGGGTGCATGCGCGGGTATATATTGGTTTGCTGGTTTTGGTGATGCTGAGTATGTGCGCCAAGTGAGGTTGGAATCAGTCGGCTTATTCGCAAGAATAGGCCTTCGCACTGTTCAAGATATCGGATCTCAGTGAAAAGACCCGTGAGGGAATTGCTGATGTTGTTCGTCAGCCCCCCGAGCTTGAGTGGGTTGAAGAGATTGAGCGACCGGACTGAGCGATACAACCTTATTAATCAAAGGACCAAGGATGCTGATCTTCAACTGCACCGAAGCGGCCAGCAACTTCTTCAGTCGCGTGCACAAGGGTAAAAAAATCAGCCCAGTGGACAAACCGCCATCGCCCGCTATCGAGGACGATGAGCAAGGTGAGTTCACCGAACAGTGGTTGGTCCATGCCATCACCGTCCAACGCAAGCACGTGTTATTCGTCATCCATGTGCAAACCCGTTACTGCATGATCTTCGCCGACGCTAAAAAGGCTGACGTTGAGGGTTTTGTTCATCGGTTTTCTGAGCGATGGATCAATGGCCTGATCCATCATGCGGGGCAGCACGACATTCTTCGCTGGGTCGAAGATGAGCCGATGATGGAGCGCTTTGAGGAAAGCAATCGCGAGTACCGGCTATACAAACGCCGACATCGCGGTGCGCAAAAGCACATCGAAGATATCGCCTGGTTCTTCCAGGATTGCGCTGCAGAGTGGGGCACCTTACCGCCGGATGAGTATGCGGCCGGCCGCTTCGACGCGCAGATGAACGACTTCCTCAGAGGCAGTAAAGATCATAAAGACTCTTACTATCTGAGCGAGGAAATGATGGCGCACTGGTTACGCACATACTGCGGGCGGGATGAGCAAGTCCTTCAGGCTGCACGTGATCGACGTAAAGAGGTGAAGCAGGAAATCAGGGATCTGGAGAGTCGTCTTCAGCAAGGCTGATTACTTCTCCGCCAACCCCGGCACCTCACGAATAATGAAGTGATCCAGGTTCTCAATATTGGCACTGAACACCCCGAACGTCTGTTCAGGGTTTTTCTTGCTCGGCACCTGCTTCAACTCCGGCGTCACCCCATAAAAGAAACAATACAACTGCGCCTCGCTGTCGACAGCGTGCTTGATCTCTTCCAGAAACGCTTTGCGCTTACGGTAGTTGTCGATCAGCTTCTTGCTCAGGTAAACGTTCACCGAGTAAGGCTTCTTCTTCTTCTTCTTCTTCGCCTCGTCCGGTTGCTTGAACCAGACCTTCTGTTCGAAATCGATGCGAAAGCTCTGCGTGTAATCCTTGATCTCCTTGATCTTGCCCCAGTAAATCAGCCCCTTGTTGTCCTGCAGGTATTCGATCTTCTTGAAGAACGACCCATAAGGCGCCGTGTGCTCGCCAATCTTCAGCGGCATGCGCTTGAGCAGCTCCTTGTCCTCGAAGTTCGACACAAAACACTCAACCGGATGGGCGAAGACACTGGTCTTGTCCGGCGCCGACTCCCGGCTCGGATGCTCGACGTTACTGGCCGCTGAAGACACTCGCGGCTCATCGCGCACAACATCCGCCGTCACCGCCGGGTTGGACGGCTTACGCACATACTCACGCCGAGTCAGCAACAACTCCGACGGAAAATGCTCCTCCCGACTGTCATCCGATTCCGCACCGTCCGCCTCCATGCCCAACGCCGGCGTCTTCAGACTGACATAAGGACAACCCTCGACATGCCGCGTGCTGGGGATGTTCTTGAAGTGCGGCGTGCGCACGTAATTCACATTCTTGGCGTTGAACGTCCCCAACACGTTGGCCGCATCAAACGCCGAACGGCAAGCATCGTTGGGGCACTGGAAGTGCTCCTTGGCGGAATCGAACTCCATCGTCTCGTCGAAATTCAAATCGCGCACGTCATAGATCGACAGCTTATCGTCGAGGCTGAGGCAGTAGGCGAGGTCGAATTTCATGGTGGGCTCGGGTCCTTGAGTGGGGAAGGGTATTAATAGCGGGAGGCGAGGCGGGTTGCACTGCCTGTTTTCAACACATCGCAAAACCCGAGGCAATAAACAAACCTGTGGGAGCGAGAGCCTGTTCGCGATTCCCAACATCACCGCAGTCCATGCGCCTTGCGCTGACCAAGACCACCTACTGGCGAGGGAGCTTGCTCCCCCGAACGGTTTAGTGTTTAGCTCAGCTACTCATCTTCTAGCCGATCCACCCTTTTATAAAGCGAAGCGGTGAACTCATTCCTATCACTGGAATAGTGACAGCGACGATGACAGTTCGGGCACAGCGCGACAGCGTTGGTCACCTGATCCGGGCCGTCGTTGACCAAGTGCTTAACGTGGTGGACTTCGAGAAAGTGCAATCCATTTGGCAGCTTGAATGGTGCGTCCTGACCGCAACCTTCACAAACCCCGTTGGCATTCTTAAGTACCCAGGCCTTGATCAATGGATCACGTAAAAATGAAGAGGTCGTGCCGCTCACCCGTTGTGGCCTCTCGATACCGCGAGGGATGCCTACCATTTCGCGCTGTTTAAGCTTGAGAACCTTGGCGTTTAACTCTTGATCATCTGCAGTAGGTGCATAGTCGTCAGGGTCGAAAGCACCTTTTGCAATCATTGCTGCTCGTACGCGCTGGGCTACGCCAGCGCCAAGATGTTTAGCAGGCAGGTATCCAACAATGTACGGCAGGCACAAATCATGGAGTACGGTGGAAATATTACGCATCCGATACTCGATGGAGACTCTGCTGCGATTAATCAGCACCCCTCCGCGCAAAAGGCGATTTTCATGTGCCTTGTTGAGCTTTTGGTCGCTTTTCTCAATCACTAACATCTTCAAGTAGCCTTCGACTGCCGCCTCAAGTTCTTCGTCGCTCCAGTCATTCTTCTCTTTTTCAATGTCCATACAATCGCCGAGGGTTGAAAACCCTCGGACGATACTGAGTGGCCATTACACCTGTCTACGAAAATTCCTACAGAAAAGACCGACGTATCGCTCAAGCGATCCTACAAATACACCATCGCTCTAACCCACCGAATGCTTCGACGACTGAAATACTTCTAAAGCCTTCCGCCACCAAGGCTTAACCACCGGCACCCGACGCCGCGTGCGATTGAGCAACAGATAAGGCATGTCCCGCAGCCGAATCCAGCCTTCATCCTGCCAATGCAACAGACTCAATGACATCTCCGGCCAATCCAACAAACTCAACATCGGCCGATCCGAATTGTTCGACTGCTCCGCATCGCGTAATGCCGGCACTACTTGATGGGTTAGCCACTCCCGCAACAACCGATTTCCCGGTACGTAGTGATACACCAATAACGCATACACACCGGATTCACTCAGAATCAGCTGTTTTTCCGGTTGCCGGAAATACTCAATCCACAAAACGCGACGCTGATCCTTATCTAGCTTGTTGACCATACGTTCACTCAGATGAACACCCATCAGACGGCCGATATCGCGGGCGCAGAACCATGGCTGGTTTTCGAGCAGAAGGGCATGCAGAGCAAGGTTGTGGCGAGAGAAGACTGTTACAGAAAAAGGATCAGGCATGACCGACCTCCAAAACAAGGAAGGTGCGGAGAAGGGTATATCCAGGCATATCCATGACCTCTACGTTTAGTTTTTTGGAGGGCCTGACCCCAACGTAGAGTGGACTTAAGAAATCCCAACGAGCAGGGCAATTGCCACCGACGACATACGCGTCTGTGCAACTGGCCGAGCTTTCTACGTTGGGCGTTTCTTAGACACCTGCGATAGAGCTTAGAGGTGCTTGCGGAGCGCATCAATTCAGAAGCGGCTGTAAGTGCTGTAGGAGATTTAGCGCTGCGACGTAGGGATGGAAAGAGACTACTCATCGCCCAACAAAAAAAGCCCCGATCAGATCGCAATGCTGTTCACTTAAGCCGTAAACCGAAGACTTTTGATTTTCGGTCTTACGGTGAAGCTCAAGAAAAACGCCGCTTTCCCATTCCGGGATAAGCGGCGTTTTTCCTTAAGTGAACAGCATTGCGATCATATCGGGGCTTTTCTTTTTCGATTTGTCGACTCAGGCTGCAAATCGTCAAATCGTGGAGAGCCAGGCTATTAATCCCAGCTAAGCGCCCCACCAGTCTGATACTCAATAACCCGAGTCTCAAAGAAGTTCTTCTCTTTCTTCAAGTCCATGATCTCGCTCATCCAAGGGAACGGGTTAGTCGTCCCTGGATACTCTTCTTTCAAACCAATCTGGCTCAAGCGACGGTTAGCAATAAACTTCAGGTAATCCTCCATCATCGCCGCATTCATGCCCAACACCCCGCGAGGCATGGTATCCCGCGCGTATTCAATCTCCAGCTGAGTCCCCTGCAGAATCATCTGGCTCGCTTCTTCCTTCATTTCAGCATCCCACAAGTGCGGGTTTTCGATTTTGATCTGGTTGATCACGTCGATGCCGAAGTTCAGGTGCATGGATTCGTCGCGCAGGATGTACTGGAACTGCTCGGCGACGCCGGTCATTTTGTTGCGGCGGCCCATGGAGAGGATTTGGGTGAAGCCGCAGTAGAAGAAGATGCCTTCCAGAACGCAGTAGTAGGCGATCAGATTGCGCAGCAGCTCTTTGTCGGTTTCGACGGTGCCGGTTTCGAACTTCGGATCGGAGATCGAACGGGTGTATTTCAGGCCCCAGGTGGCTTTTTTCGCGACCGATGGGATCTCGTGGTACATGTTGAAGATCTCGCCTTCATCCATGGCCAACGATTCGATGCAGTACTGGTAGGCGTGGGTGTGGATCGCCTCTTCGAACGCCTGGCGCAGGATGTACTGGCGGCATTCCGGGTTGGTGATCAGGCGGTACACGGCCAGGACCAGGTTGTTGGCAACCAGGGAGTCGGCGGTGGAGAAGAAGCCGAGGTTGCGCATCACGATGCGGCGCTCGTCGTCGGTCAGGCCTTCCGGGTCTTTCCAGAGGGCGATGTCGGCGGTCATGTTGACTTCTTGCGGCATCCAGTGGTTTGCGCAACCGTCGAGATACTTCTGCCAGGCCCAGTCGTACTTGAACGGTACGAGTTGGTTGAGGTCGGCGCGGCAGTTGATCATGCGCTTTTCGTCGACAGCAACGCGGGCGGAGGCGCCTTCGAGTTCGGCGAGGCCTTCGGCAACGTCGAGGGTGTCCAGGGCAGCTTTGGCACGGGCGATTGCGGCAGAGTCGGTCGCGGTAACAGCGCGAGCTTCTTGAGCGGCGACACCACCAGCGGTGTCGAGTCGGTCCATGTTGGCTTCAGTCGCGTGGCCGGCGTTGGCGCCTTTTACCACGGTCTCGCCGCTGTCTTCTTTGTCGAATTCGTCCCAGCTCAGCATGACGTGTCGTCTCCTGCGTGAGGGCCAGATTGCCCGTGTGAAAAATTGATAGGTTTGGTTTTTCACACAGCCTTTTCTGGCCGCGTTGGATCTAAAGGAAATCGTTTTTTGCAGCAGTACAACGCAGGCAATAAACAGAATTTTGTACGGGTGTTCCGAAGCCACTGATGGGCGCAGAAAACGTGAACCGCTCTGCGTGGGCTTCAGACTGGCTTTTCACCCCTGTAAGGGAATATTGCAGGCCCGTTTAAGTGCGCATTATAAGGAAAATTTCGGCCCCGTGGTGCGGCGAAATGGCACTCGGAGCGGTCGGCGAGGGGCGTTTTCAGGTTGGAGCGAGGGTTTACAGGGCTTTGGTGGAGGAAGTTTTTTTTTCGTCTGTTTTGGCTGGTTTTTGACGGTGAGGGCTGGGTGTTTGCGTTGTTATGGTCTGCTGTTGTGTTGCAAGCCAGGTGGGGCGGGGCTTTCAGGGGAGGGGAAGCGTTTTTGTGGGTGGGATTGTGTGCAGTTTTTGGCTGAAAATGTTTTTGGAATAGTTTGCTCAAAAAACAACCAGAAACGGCATTTTTTACTACATGTAGTGGTTTTGGTCGATTTTTGACCACTCCAGACACAACTAAGCTCGACCGAAGTCGGGCTGTGAGGTCGTGTTCGACTTTCAGCTGAAGCGAGCTGCACCTACGTGGTCAGAACCGTCGGCAAGCTACCTTGGCAGCGCCAGTGTGATCGAAGCCGTCGGCAGCGACTTTGGCAGCGCCGGTGTGATCGAAGCCGTCAGCGGCGACTTTGGCAGTGCCGGTGTGATCAGAACCATCAGCAGCGACAGCCGCTTCAGTGAAAGTAGACGAGCCAGTGCGGTCGTAACCATCGGCGGCGAAGGTGTTGGCGGCCAGGACAGAAAGGGTCAGGGCGATGATCAGTTTGGTTTTCATGGTAGTGACTCCAGGTTTGTTGGCGTTTTGTGCCTTGGGTGTGGAATTGATACTACGCCAAGTATTTTGATTAAAAATCGCAAATAAATGCTTAAAGCAATCTAATTAATCGATTTGTTAGGTGAGCGGTTTAGTCTGTCTTTAGTGGGTGAGCTTTGGGAAAAAGATCAAAAGATCGCAGCCTGCGGCAGCTCTTACATGGACCGTGGACCGTCGGGCTTGCGGGCGGATCAGCCGTTGGAGCAGCCGTTGCCCATGACGCTGTAGCGCAGAATGTGCCGCTGACCTTTGGAGTCGTCGTATTCCATTTTGGCCGGAACCACTTCGCAGACGTTCGGGATTTCGCTCATCGATATAACTTTGGCGATGTCCAGATGAGTGGAGTAGGTGTATTCCTCAACGGCGGGTTGTTGCTGTGCGACATCAGTCGGGACCTCGTCTGCCATGGCGGTTGCGCACAGACTGCTGAGGGCCAGAACTAATAAAGCTTTCATTTGAGATTTACCTTTCTGAAGTCGAAGGGGGGGCACGCAATCTTTTTGGGATTGCGTGTGGAGCTTTAATAAAGAGTCTTGGATTAACTGCCTTCGTGGGGGCTACAACTGGGTTAATCACGTTGCCGTGTTGGCGAGGTTGATTTTAGGCTTGAGGGTGGCGTGCATATAGCCGTGCTTTTGATAAACACCTTTGGCAGTTTTCGTAACAATCGGCGTTTTTCAGGCAGACCGCGTTATCGTTCTTCGCGGGCAAGCCTCGCTCCTACAGGGGTGGCGTTGTATTCGGGACCCTGTTTTGTGCTTGTCACGATATTTTGTAGGGGCTTGTTACTACCATCGTCGAATGGTTCTATAGGCCCGGCCCGGCTACAACTGGGCCATACAAAAACAACTATTCCACCGAGGTAAGAAAGATGAGTGCGGCTTCTTTGTATCCCGTTCGTCCCGAGGTAGCAGCCAACACGCTGACTGACGAGGCCACCTATAAGGCCATGTACCAGCAGTCGGTCGTCAACCCGGACGGCTTCTGGCGTGAACAAGCCAAGCGCCTCGACTGGATCAAGCCTTTCACCACGGTGAAGCAGACATCCTTCGACGATCACCATGTCGACATCAAATGGTTCGCCGACGGCACGCTGAACGTTTCCTACAACTGCCTCGACCGTCATCTGGCGGAGCGCGGCGATCAAATCGCGATTATTTGGGAAGGGGATGACCCTGCCGAAAGCCGCAACATCACCTACCGCGAGCTGCACGAACAAGTCTGCAAGTTCGCCAACGCCTTGCGCGGCCAGGATGTGCATCGCGGCGACGTGGTGACGATCTATATGCCGATGATCCCCGAAGCCGTGGTCGCCATGCTGGCCTGCACCCGGATCGGTGCGATTCACTCGGTGGTGTTCGGCGGTTTCTCGCCGGAAGCCCTGGCCGGTCGCATCATCGATTGCCGCTCGAAAGTGGTGATCACCGCTGACGAAGGCATTCGTGCCGGCAAGAAAATCCCGCTGAAGTCCAACGTCGACGACGCGCTGACCAACCCGGAAACCAGCAGCATCCAGAAGGTCATCGTGTGCAAGCGCACCGGTGGCGACATCAAGTGGAACCAGCATCGCGACATCTGGTACGAAGACCTGATGAAAGTGGCGGGCAGTGTGTGCGCGCCGAAAGAGATGGGCGCCGAAGAAGCGCTGTTCATCCTTTATACCTCCGGTTCCACCGGCAAACCGAAGGGCGTGCAGCACACCACCGGCGGTTATCTGCTGTATGCGGCGATGACCCACGAGCGCGTGTTCGACTACCGTCCGGGCGAAATCTACTGGTGCACCGCCGACGTCGGCTGGGTCACCGGCCACACTTATATCGTCTACGGCCCGCTGGCCAATGGCGCGACCACGCTGCTGTTCGAAGGCGTGCCGAACTATCCGGACATCACCCGGGTGGCGAAGATCGTCGACAAGCACAAGGTCAACATCCTCTACACCGCGCCTACCGCGATCCGCGCGATGATGGCGTCGGGCACCGCCGCTGTAGAAGGCGCCGATGGCAGCAGCCTGCGTCTGTTGGGTTCGGTCGGCGAGCCGATCAACCCGGAAGCCTGGGATTGGTACTACAAGAATGTCGGCCAATCCCGTTGCCCGATCGTCGATACCTGGTGGCAGACCGAAACCGGCGGCAACATGATGAGCCCGTTGCCGGGCGCTCACGCGCTGAAACCTGGTTCGGCGTCACGTCCGTTCTTCGGCGTGGTGCCAGCGCTGGTGGATAACCTGGGTAACATCATCGAAGGCGTTGCCGAGGGCAACCTGGTGATTCTCGATTCGTGGCCAGGCCAGGCGCGCACGCTGTATGGCGACCATGATCGCTTCGTCGACACTTACTTCAAGACCTTCCGTGGCATGTACTTCACCGGAGACGGTGCGCGTCGTGACGAGGATGGTTATTACTGGATCACCGGTCGCGTGGATGACGTGCTTAACGTTTCCGGTCACCGCATGGGTACTGCCGAGATCGAAAGTGCGATGGTCGCTCACCCTAAAGTCGCCGAAGCGGCGGTGGTCGGTGTGCCGCACGACATCAAGGGGCAGGGCATTTATGTCTATGTCACGTTGATCGGTGGCGAAGAGCCGAGCGAGCAACTGCGCCTGGAACTGAAAAACTGGGTGCGTAAAGAGATCGGTCCGATTGCTTCGCCGGATGTGATTCAGTGGGCGCCGGGGCTGCCGAAAACCCGTTCAGGCAAGATCATGCGCCGGATTCTGCGCAAGATTGCTACGGCTGAATACGATGGGTTGGGGGATATTTCAACCCTGGCCGATCCGGGTGTGGTGCAGCATTTGATTGATACGCACAAGACCATGAACGTCGCTTAAGCGCCGATTCTTGAGTCATCGAAGCCCCGCCAGGTGTTGAGCCTGGTGGGGTTTTTTATTGGCTGATGGTTTTGCAGTGGCAGTTCGGGCCTCATCGCGAGCAGGCTCGCTCCCACATTTGGAATGCGTTTCCCTGTGGGAGCGAGCCTGCTCGCGAAGGCGGTCTGTCAGACGCCATATCAACAACGGCCAATAATTATCGGTGTCCGCCGTAGGCGCTTTCCCACTGTTACCCAGCACTCTTCAAGTAACCGAATGTGTAACCGCACGCCCGTCAACGAGGCATTGGGAAACGCAAAGCCCCGTTTCAGGGCCTCTCAACCCGGCATGAAAAATAAGACACAACGCTGCGCTTGCCGGATTAGAAGGGTTTGCCAATAATGGGCCCGCAATTTGCAATATAGATCGGTTCACTGTCTTTTGCTCTTGCATGAAATTGCAAGGCTGTCAACGCGCTCAAGCGGCATTCTCGGTGCATCTGTAATTTGTTGTCGCATTGAAGAAATATCGGCTTCGGGCCTGTCGTTAGAATGCCGATCACTCGCTCGTCGTTGCCGGTGTTGAAATCAATGTTGAATTCAGCGCACGCATTCCAGGACGCAGCACCGCTTTGCTGTTTAACCCATTCGCATATTGGGCTGTCGCTCACTCTGCCGTTTTTGCCCTTTACCGATGGAGTCCCAAGATGAAGAAACTTGTGCTGCTTGGCGCCCTGGCACTGTCCGTGCTGTCCCTGCCGACCTTCGCCGATGACAAGCCCGTAAAAATCGGTATCGAAGCAGCTTACCCTCCGTTCGCCTCCAAGGCGCCGGACGGCAGCATCGTCGGTTTCGACTACGACATCGGTAACGCCCTGTGCGAAGAGATGAAGGTCAAGTGCGTATGGGTCGAGCAAGAATTCGACGGCCTGATCCCGGCACTCAAAGTGCGCAAGATCGACGCGATTCTGTCGTCCATGTCGATTACCGAAGACCGCAAGAAGTCCGTGGACTTCACCAACAAGTACTACAACACCCCGGCTCGCCTGGTCATGAAGGCCGGCACTGCAGTCAGCGACAGCCTGGCTGAGTTGAAGGGCAAGAACATCGGCGTGCAACGTGGTTCGATCCACGAGCGTTTCGCCCGCGAAGTCCTGGCCCCACTGGGTGCCGAGATCAAGCCTTACGGTTCGCAGAACGAAATCTACCTCGACGTGGCCGCCGGTCGCCTCGACGGCACCGTGGCAGACGCGACCTTGCTGGATGACGGTTTCCTCAAAACCGACGCCGGCAAGGGCTTCGCCTTCGTGGGCCCGGCCTTCACCGACGTCAAATACTTCGGCGACGGCGTAGGTATCGCGGTTCGCAAGGGCGACGCGCTGAAAGACAAGATCAACACCGCGATCGCGGCCATTCGCGAGAACGGCAAGTACAAGCAAATCCAGGACAAGTACTTCGCCTTCGATATCTACGGCAAGTAAACGTCCCCGCAACACGTCCGAAATGGCGCAAGCAACAGGATCTCTGAGGTTTGCGCTATTTTTTCATCCCAACTTTCGAGGACCTGAATCATGTTGAAAGGCTACGGGGCTGTCATCCTCGATGGCGCATGGCTGACGCTTCAGCTCGCCTTGTCGTCCATGGTCTTGGCCATTGTTCTGGGTCTGATCGGCGTTGCGCTGCGTCTGTCCCCAATACGCTGGCTGGCCTGGCTGGGCGACCTGTACTCCACGGTGATCCGCGGTATTCCCGATCTGGTGCTGATCCTGCTGATTTTCTACGGCGGCCAGGACCTGCTCAACCGCGTCGCGCCGATGCTCGGCTATGACGATTACATCGACCTGAACCCGTTGGCCGCCGGTATTGGCACCCTGGGCTTCATCTTCGGTGCGTACCTGTCGGAAACCTTCCGTGGCGCCTTCATGGCAATCCCGAAGGGGCAGGCAGAAGCTGGCATGGCGTACGGCATGAGCAGTTTTCAGGTGTTCTTCCGGGTGTTGGTGCCGCAGATGATTCGTCTGGCGATTCCGGGTTTCACCAACAACTGGCTGGTATTGACCAAGGCGACCGCGCTGATTTCGGTGGTCGGTCTGCAAGACATGATGTTCAAGGCCAAGCAGGCGGCAGACGCTACCCGCGAGCCTTTCACCTTCTTCCTCGCAGTGGCGGCGATGTACCTGGTGATCACCAGCGTCTCGTTGCTGGCATTGCGTCACCTTGAGAAGCGCTACTCGGTAGGCGTAAGGGCGGCTGATCTATGATCTTCGACTACAACGTCATTTGGGAGGCCTTGCCGCTGTACTTCGGCGGCCTGGTGACCACCCTCAAATTGCTCGCGCTGTCGCTGTTTTTCGGTCTGCTGGCGGCATTGCCGCTGGGGCTGATGCGCGTCTCCAAACAGCCGGTCGTCAACATGAGTGCCTGGCTGTTCACCTACGTGATCCGCGGCACGCCGATGCTGGTGCAGCTGTTTTTGATCTACTACGGTCTGGCGCAATTCGAAGCGGTGCGTGAAAGCTTCCTCTGGCCATGGTTGTCCAGCGCCACGTTCTGTGCGTGCCTGGCCTTTGCCATCAACACCAGTGCCTACACCGCCGAAATCATCGCCGGCAGCCTGCGCGCCACGCCGAATGGCGAGATCGAAGCAGCCAAGGCCATGGGCATGTCGCGCTTCAAAATGTATAAGCGGATCCTGCTGCCGTCGGCCCTGCGCCGGGCACTGCCGCAGTACAGCAACGAAGTGATCATGATGCTGCAGACCACCAGTCTGGCGTCCATCGTGACCCTGATCGACATCACCGGCGCCGCGCGCACGGTCAATGCTCAGTTCTACTTGCCGTTCGAAGCCTACATCACCGCCGGCGTGTTCTACCTGTGCCTGACGTTCATTCTGGTGCGCCTGTTCAAAATGGCCGAGCACCGCTGGCTGGGCTATCTGGCCCCGCGGAAGCACTGATATGGAACGCATCGATCATGCATTGCCGTGGAGCCACCTGGGCAGCGAACGCCGGATTTCGGTGTTCCGCTTCGGTTCTGGCGAGCGCAAGGCCTACATCCAGGCCAGCCTGCACGCCGATGAGCTGCCGGGGATGCGCACGGCCTGGGAGCTGAAAAAGCGCCTGACCGAACTTGAAGCCCAAGGCTTGCTGAACGGTGTGATCGAACTGGTACCGGTGGCCAATCCACTGGGCCTCGGTCAACTGCTTCAGGGTAACCATCAGGGTCGTTTCGAGGCCGGCAGCGGCAAAAATTTCAACCGGGATTTCGTCGAACTGAGCGAGCCCGTGGCCGCTGAGCTCCAAGGGCACCTGGGTGACGATCCTCACGCCAATATCCGTTTGATCCGTGAAACCATGAGCGACGTGCTGGCTGCATTACCGCCGGCTGCCAGTCAGTTGCAAGGCATGCAGCGCATCTTGCTCAGCCATGCCTGCACCGCCGATGTGGTGCTGGATTTGCACTGCGATTGCGAAGCGGCGCTGCACATGTATGCCTTGCCGCAACATTGGCCGCATTGGCGTTCGCTGGCTGCGCACTTGAACGTCAAGGTCGGTCTGCTGGCGGAAGATTCCGGTGGCAGCTCCTTTGATGAAGCGTGTTCGCTGCCATGGCTGCGCCTGTCGCGTCTGTTCCCAGATGCAACGATTCCACTGGCCTGCTTGGCGACGACCATCGAGTTGGGCGGCCAATCCGAAACCGGTCGCCCAGAGGCAGAGGCTTACGCCGAAGGCATTCTGGCGTTCCTCGCCGAACAAGGCTTGATCAGCGGCGAATGGCCAAAACCTGCGCAAGATGCTTGCGAAGGCATGCCGTTCGAAGGCACCGAATTGCTGTTCGCGCCGCATCCGGGCGTGGTGAGTTTTCTGCGTAAACCCGGTGAGTGGGTTGAAGCGGGCGACGAGATTTTTGAAGTGATCGATCCGTTATCGGATCGGGTCAGCACGGTGTGTGCTGGTACGTCCGGGGTGCTGTTTGCCATTGAACGGCTGCGTTATGCCCAACCCGGTTTCTGGCTGGCCAAGGTGGCGGGGCGCGAAGCGCTGCGTCACGGGCGCTTGCTCAACGACTGACTGACTGTTTTTGTGAGAACCGACCGCATGTACAAACTTGAAGTCCAAGACCTGCATAAACGCTATGGCAGTCACGAAGTGCTCAAGGGCGTGTCCCTGAAAGCGGCGGCTGGCGATGTGATCAGCATCATCGGCTCCAGTGGCTCCGGCAAAAGTACTTTCCTGCGCTGCATCAACCTGCTCGAGCAGCCGCACGCGGGCAAGATTCTGCTCAACAACGAAGAGCTGAAACTGGTCGCCAACAAGGACGGCGCGCTGAAAGCCGCCGACCCGAAACAGCTGCAACGCATGCGTTCGCGCCTGTCGATGGTGTTCCAGCATTTCAACCTGTGGTCGCACATGACCGCGATGGAAAACATCATGGAAGCGCCGGTCCACGTGCTCGGCATGTCCAAGACCGAAGCCCGCGAAAAGGCCGAACACTACCTGAACAAGGTCGGTGTTGCTCATCGCAAAGACGCCTACCCTGGCCATATGTCCGGCGGCGAGCAGCAGCGTGTGGCGATTGCCCGTGCGCTGGCGATGGAGCCTGAGGTGATGTTGTTCGACGAACCGACCTCGGCGCTCGACCCGGAGCTGGTCGGCGACGTGCTGAAAGTCATGCAGGCCCTGGCCCAGGAAGGCCGGACCATGGTGGTGGTGACCCACGAAATGGGCTTCGCCCGGGAAGTGTCGAACCAGTTGGTGTTCCTGCACAAAGGTGTTGTTGAAGAAAGCGGCAACCCGCGTGAAGTGCTGGTGAATCCGCAGTCTGAACGTTTGCAACAATTCCTGTCCGGCAGCCTCAAGTAATCGCTCCCGTTACGCACCAAATTAGGTCATGCTTCACAACCTCAAGGCCGACCCAGATCCCCTGTAGGAGCTGCCGAAGGCTGCGATCTTTTGACCTTGTTTTTTGAAGATCAAAAGAACGCAGCCTCGTTTCACTGGACAACTCCTACAGGGGCGCGACATGCCAGCTTCCACATTTGATTTTTCTTGGTTTTGAGATTTGTGTTCATTTACGGGCTAGCCTTGGCCCATGCCTTCATTCTGTTCTTCGCTTCGGATTGCCCGCCATGACTGCCCATCGAATTGGTTTCCTGATTTGGCCCAGCACTAAAGCCCTGACGCTTGCGCTGGCTGAGGAGGCCTTGCGTGTTGCCCAGCGTGTGCACCCGGACGTTGTTTACGAACTGTCGTTTTTGCAGGCCGAACCACCGACCGAAGGCGCCTGGCAATTGCCTGGTGAGCCCTGGGCCGGCAAGCTCGAAAACTTCCAGAAACTGTTCCTGCTCGCCGACGAGCCACCGACCTCACTCGCGCCGGCGCTCAGCAGTGCGCTGAAACAACTGGTGCGAGCCGGTTGTGTAATCGGCGGTTTGTCGGCCGGTGTTTACCCGTTGGCGCAGTTGGGTTTGCTCGACGGCTACCGCGCTGCCGTGCACTGGCGCTGGCAGGACGATTTTACCGAACGCTTCCCGAAAGTCATCGCCACCAGCCACCTGTTCGATTGGGACCGCGATCGCCTGACCGCTTGCGGTGGTTTGTCGGTGCTCGACTTGCTGCTCGCCGTGCTGGCCCGTGATCACGGCGCCGAACTGGCCGGTGCCGTGTCCGAAGAACTGGTGGTAGAGCGCATCCGCGAAGGCGGCGAACGCCAGCGCATTCCGTTGCAAAATCGCCTCGGTTCCAGTCACCCAAAGCTCACGCAAGCCGTGTTGCTGATGGAAGCCAACATCGAAGAGCCGCTAACCACCGACGAAATCGCCCAGCATGTGTGCGTGTCCCGCCGGCAGCTGGAGCGGATCTTCAAGCAATACCTCAACCGGGTTCCAAGCCAGTACTACCTGGAACTGCGCCTGAACAAGGCCCGGCAGATGTTGATGCAAACCAGTAAGTCGATCATCCAGATCGGCCTGTCGTGTGGCTTCTCTTCGGGGCCGCATTTCTCCAGCGCCTATCGCAACTTCTTCGGCGCCACGCCGCGCGAAGATCGCAACCAGCGGCGCAGCAGCAGCCCGTTCGAATTGTCATCAGTGCCGCCTGAGCGCGGTTAGATGATAAGCCGTCGCTGACCAGCGACAACTGCACTCACTGTGGATCCTCTATTCCATCGGAAAAGTCCGAGTCCTCGAAATTGTCGAGCGCTTCATAAAGGCTCGCGCGATTTGTTCGTTCTTCAAGCAATCGCAGTTCGTTCGCCGCGTTGTAAGTCGCCAGATGTTGCTGGCTCTGCGGGCTCAATCGATTGCCACTGAAATTGTAAGTGGCCGTCATGTTGGCAGGACGAGAGAGCAATCGGATCGGCAGCTCGCTGATCGCATTGTCGGAAAGGTCTGCGTACATCAAGTAAGGAAGTTCCAGTAGCCCTGTCGGTAACTCGCTGAGTTCGGTATTGCGCAAATGCAGTGAGCGAAGCTGTTGCATGTTTGTTACGCCGGGTGTTTTTTTCAGCGGGTTGTTCTCAAGGTTGAGCGAACGGAGGTTTTGCATGGCGCCGAGGTCTCGCACCGCGTCTTCGCTCAATGTGATGCGGCAATTTCGCAGGACCAGGTTCTCCAACTTGCTCATGCGCAAAACCGTAGAGGGAAACTCATTGAGTGGGTAATCCCGAATATCCAGGGCGGTGAGGTTCGGGAAAAGCTCAAGCAGTCGGTCGACCCGTGGATGCGTATTTGCGCTGCTGGTCAGGGTCAGTTTGCGCACATGGTCGAAGCGTCCGGACAGCGGCGGCAGCTCGCCGATGAACGACATATCGCAGTTGAAATCGGTGCCGAAGCGGTCCAAGGGGGATTCGCGCAAGCGTTGTTCCAGAGTCACTCTGAAGCGCACCCGGTTGGCTTTTTCCTCTGACAGCGCTGCGCCATCCAGTGCGGTTTGCGTAACAGGATCGTGTGGAACTTCGTTCGCCCACACGTCCAGCTCACTGAGCAGGGTGGCGAGTTCGGTTTGTCGACGCAGCAATTCAAGGCGCCCCTCTGTCAGCGTGCCGGGCAGTTGATAAACGAAGTCGCTGGCGTCGGCGCCGTTCAATTGCGGGTATAGCGCTTGCGCCAACGCCATGTCTGCTGGATCGGCTCGGACGCCGAGATCCTGGCCATGGGATTGGTAAAAAGCTTTTATCCGTTCTCTGGACGCGGGTGATAAAGGATTGGTACCCAGATCAACGCCGTGGCCCAAATAGGGGGCCAAGTCGTCCGTCAACTCCACGATGAAGTTTTCGTTCAATAGAGCAATTTCCAGATGAGGTAGTTGCGCAAGTCCGACGGGAACGCTATCGATGCCTGTGCGAGTCAGGTCCAGAAAGGTCAACGCTGACAGCGATGTCACATCCGGCACCGCGCGTAACCTATTGTTGTACATGTCCAGCGACTTCAAACGGCTCAATGCGGACAACACAGATTGCCCCGTCTCATCGAGTACGACACCACAGTTACTCAGTATCAGCGATTCAAGTGCTGGCATGCTGGTCAGCGCCGAAGGTAGCCGGCCCAAAGCGAATCCACGCAGTTCCAGACCCTGCAAGCCGCGGAAGCATGTCAGGAAACCATCAGAAACATTCAGGGCCGTATTACCCTGCATGATCAAGTGAGTGACATGGTTGAAGTCGGCAGTCAGCGCTGGAAACTCACCGGTAAACATTGCGTCGACCGTAAGCGTGTTGAGCCGCAGTTCCCGTCTGTCCGTGCGCCTGCCGCGCCAGAATCTCTTCAGTACCTGGCTGAACTGATTTCTGGCGGCCTGTTCCGCCGCCCTTTCAGTCGCGCTCCAGATTTGCCCTGTGGAAGGGGCGCGCGCTGGTATGTCCACACTCCAGGCATTCAGGTCGCTGATCATTTGCGCGATTTCTGCTTCCCAGCGCATCAGTTGGGCGCTGCCGGCCTCCAGCGTTCCGGGCAGGTGATAGATCATGTGACTGGCATCGTCGCTGTCCATCCACGGAAACAGTGCCTGCGCTCTGGTGATATCACTTGCCGGCGGCTGTATGCCAAAGTCACGACCGTTTTCAACGTAGTACGTCTTGATGCGCTCCCGAACTGTAGGGGACAGTGGGTTGTCGGCAAGATTGACGCCATCGGCGAGATCCAGGTTCAGGTTGAAAAACGTTTCAGGCAGATCTGCAATGTTGTTGCCATTCAACAAGGCATTTCTCAGATTTGGATGATTGGCGATGCCGTTGGGCAGGGCGGAAATGCCGGTATTGGCTAGCCGAACATCGTGTATGGCCGGTAGGTTCTGGAGATCAGGTACGCTCTGCAACGTGTTATCACTCAGATCAAGAAGTTCAAGATCGCTCAATGCCTCAAGCGAGTTCTGGCCAGCGCTCGTAAGGGTCACACCGCAGTGGTTCAGGGTGAGCTCTTTGAGTTGGGGTAGATGGGTGATGAACTGCGGTATTTCGTTTAGCGCAAAATTATTCATCTCCAGAGTTTGCGCACTCGGAAACAGTTCAACGAACGAACGGATATCACTGATCGTGGCGTTGCCTTTGAGTCTTAGCGTCGAAACGTGGGAGAAGTCCGCCGTCAGCTGAGGCATGTCACCGATGAACCGCAACTCTGAAGTGAACTCATCATCGCGCATTCCGGACTCTGTCAACCTGCGACGCCAGAACCGTTCCAGATGCTGTTTGAACTCTGATCGGGCCGCGTACTGGTCGAACAGTTCAATGGCTGTAAACACTTGGCCGGTGACGGGGTGAATGCTGGGTACCCTGGGGGCCCACAAAGCGAGATCGTTTGACATTTGAGCCAGCTCCGCTTCCCAGCGATCAAGCTGAGCCCGGCTATCGGCCAGGGTTCCGGGCAAGTCGTAGATCATATCGCTGGCCTCTTGCTGATCCAGCGAAGGGAACAGTTCTTGCGCCAGGGCGATGTCGGCAGCATCGGCGCGCACGTCAAAGTCTTGCTGATTTGTGCGGTAGTAGGTTTTTATCTTGTTGCGTGTGGCGGGTGACAGTTTATTGTCGGAAAAGTCGAAGCCGTCGGTGCGTTCGGCAGGCATATAAAACACGATGTCGGGAATTTCCTTGATGCTGTTGTCACTGAGAATCACGGTTCGCAGTTTTGGATGGGTATTCAATCCGGTCGGAACGACGGTGAGGCCGCAATTGGACAGGTCGATGTAAGTCAGTTCAGGCAACAGGTTCAAGTCGGGGAAAGTCCCCAATGGATTGTTGCTCAATTCCAGCGTTCGCAGTCCGTTGAATGAAAGCAGTGTTGCCTCATTTTCAGATGTCAGCATCACTCCGCAGTTTTTCAGTTCCAGCTCAGTCAGCCAAGGCAGGTTGATCGCTCCAAGCGCAACCGGTTCCAGCTCGAAAGCGTGCAACTGCAGTGAGGTCAGATTCGGGAACAGCTGTACGAATGGCGCCATGACAGAGATGTTTGGGTTACCCGTCAGAGTCAATCTGGACACATGATCGAAATTTGCGCTAAGCACTGGCATGTCACCCATGAATTCAAGGGTGGCCTCCAGTTCGCTGTTGCGAGTGAATGCACTCCTGCTGCGCCAGAAGTAGTCAACGTTTTGCGCGAAGGCGGTTCGGGCGTTCAGTTCGCGTGCTTGCTCGTTGATCGTCAAAGGTTCGCCGGACACAGGGTCGAGCGTTGGCGCCTGGCTGACCCATTGGCCGAGTTCCACGTTCAATTGAGTGATCTCGGCTTCCCAGGCCGCGAGCTGGGCCCGACCGGCCCCCAGTGTGCCCGGCAAACGATACAGCAATGCACTGGCTTGCTCTGTGTCGAGGGATGGAAACAGCGCAGTCGTGCGCAGCAGATCGGCCGCTTCGGGATGGGCGCCGAAGTGTTTCCCGGTGTGATTGAAAAAAGTTTTTACCTGCTCTCGAGAGACGGATGACAGGGGATTGTTTGCGAAGGTGTAACCGTCACTGAGCGAGCTGGCCAGGTTGAAAAACTCTTCGGGCACATGCTTGATCTGGTTGCCATCGAACCTGCCAGTGATCAGGTTTGGATGGTCCAGTACATTGGCTGGCAGTGTGGCGATTCTGGTGTCGGCGAGGTTGACGTGACGTAACGAGGGCATGGCGTGCAGGTCGGGAGCCACACCCAGTGCATTGCCTTGCAGATCCAGCAGCGTGAGATCGGAAAGGGAGGCAAGCACGGGTTGGATGGCTGTATTAAAGCCGATCCCACAGTTGCGCAGGATCAAATGGCGAAGACCCGGCATCGAGGAGATGGCCTGTGGCAGGTTTGGCAGGCTGAGGTTGTGCGCGTCCAGGTACATTAGTCGCGTAAACCTGCGCAGAAAATTGTCGAGGCCAGCGGTACTGGCGTTGCCATTGATCGACAGTGTGGTGATATGACTGAAATCTGCGGACAGCACGGGCAGATCGCCGAGGAAGGGTTGCGCGAGTCTGACGGTGTGACCGGAAGCTACACCCAACTGAGTGCCGGGGTCGGCGTTTTCCCGTCGCCAGCCCCTCAATAACTCCTCCCTGAGCAGTCGGCGGTTCTGAATCTCTACGGTTTTCTCTAGCGCTGTGAGGGGGGCACGGGTGACGGGATGCGTGACGGGGAGAGTGTTGGCCTAGATTTGCAGGTCGTTCTGTAATTGAAGGTACTCGGTTTGCAGACGCAAAATCTCTGCACGCGAGCCGAGTGGATTGCTCCCGATACGTTGGGCCATGAAGTGCATTTCCTGGTCCGAAATAGTCGGGTAAAGCGCCCGGATATCCTGCACAAGAGTGTGCGGAGCAGGGGGGCGGTGGGGGTAACCGTCAGTGCCCAGTAACCGCAAGGTATCGACGACGGGTGGCTGAACCGGCGAATCGGAAAGGACCTCGCGAAGCTCGCTGCGCTCCAGTGTTCGCTCGCGGATCGCCGCTTTCAGCGCATCACCCTGACCAATCTGAATGTTCAGAATTCGGCGTTCCCCATCCGGCAGGGCATACAAGAGACTCGTGTAGAAGTCGGTTACCGAATGCAATTCCTGTCCGCGATCGTCGTAGGGCTGATAGCGGCCGTCGCTCTGACGAACCAGGACTTTGCGCGCTGGAGCATCTTCGCTTCCAATGCTGCTGAGTACCGGCCCTTCATAACGTCCATCGCGCATTTCGATCCGCACATCACCGCTCCCGGGCAGATGTCGGAGACTGTGCAACGCCAGAGTGTCGGAGTCGGGATTGCTCACGGAATCGATTTGCAGCCCTTCGTAGGCGCGGGTGACGCGCACTTCCTGCTGGGCCAGTTGCATCAGTTCCTGTTGGCGCGGCGGTAATTGCCCTTCGCTGATCTGCACCACCTCGCCACCGGTGGCGGTGTCGAGCAGCTCGCGGGTGACGCTGGCAGGCAGGTCTGGATTGTGTTGCGCAAGTTTTTGCGCCAACGGGTCGTCGATGCGCTGGAGTGCCTGGTATCGTGATTCGAAGAGCGTGCTTCTGTGGCGCCGTGCGAGGAGGGCCAGTTGCTTGCGCAGTGTTTGCGTGCGTGTGTCCAGAGCAGGCGTCGGTCCGCCGAACTGTTCGGCGAGCAGGGCTTTGGTTTGCGATTCATCCAGAGAGCAGAGCAAGGTCTTGAGCAGGTCACCGTCGATCAGACTGTCCTGGCGAATCTCGGTCAGCGGCAAGGTTTCATCGCTGGAGGACTGCCAGACGAGTTCGCCCTGTTGATCAACCAGACGCAGGCGTTTGCCACTTGACCAGCGACCCTGTTCCGTCAGCAGTTGCAGTTGCGTGACGGGATCGGCACGCAGGTACTCTTCGCTCACATCGCTATCGAGCTGGTCGATAAACTGGCGTAACTGCTGATCGATCTTGAAACGCTGGATGCTGTCGGCGAGCAGCGGCGGCAACGTTTGCTGTTCGACATGCATTTTGCGCACGGCATCTTCGCTGACGCCGCTGACCTCAAGTATCGTTTCGCGCTCGGCATCGGAAAACGATTCCACCGAGGGGCCGATCCGGCGTAGCGTCGCGGGCTTGTCCCACTCCAGCGGGCGTTCGAGTTCGGTGTGCCAGGCGCCATTGCTGTTGTGTCGCACCCGCGGTTGGTAGGCGTCGGGGCGGGTCGGGTGTTCGATGCGGTATTGGCCGGGGATGTTGCTTTCGGTGACTGCAAAGTGTGCGTCTTCGAGTGGCAGCAGTTGTTTGCCCTGGTGCTCATGCAGGCCCAGTTCATTGGGTGTGGAATTCGCGTCAGGTAGACTTTTCTGCTCATAGCGTGCCAGATCCGGTTCCCAATAGCGGGTTTGACCGCTGGCCAGTTCGACAGGCTTGAAGCGGTCGATGAACGCGACGATTTCTTTGGGTAAGACCTTGCGAAATTCACCGGCGCCAATTGCGCCACCCATTGCAAAGGTTCCCAACTGGACCAGTGATTCCACAGTGCCCATCAGGTGTTCGAAGGCTTCGGTGGTGCGGCCTTGCGCCCATTCGATGATCCCTTCGAAGGCTTCATCGAGCATTTGATAGGCCATGTACGCCATCATCGCTTCACCCAGCACCGGCACGAACGGAGCAACAATAAGCGCTGCGGTCTGCACAATCGTGGAAACGATGTTGACCACCGAATCCCAGAACGCCCAGCGCGCTTTCTGATCCACCGATGCGGTGGGCACGGCAATCACGCGTGCGTCGTTGAAGATCTTGTTCAGTTTTGCCTGATGCAGGTGCTGCCACAGATTGTCATGGAACGCGGTGAGGGCCGCTTGCAGATCCGGTCGTTCGACTTCAGCTTCACGCCAAGCGGGCAGAGAACTTCCGGGCTCATGGGGATGCCATTTCATTTGGCTCAGGCGGCTGTTCAGGGTGCTGAAGAAATACCCACGCTGCTCGTGGTTCACGAATCGGCTGAAAAACTGTTGGTAGTCTTTCGAGCGTAACTGGCGGGTCAGTTCGACAACCATCTCGAATGCCGAAGCGTATTCCTTGAATGGATGCTCAGGGTCATTCGGGACGTACGCCACTACTTGTGCGGTAGTGCGCGACACGTACAGATCGGCGGCAAATACGACGATACCGGTGAGTGGGGCGGCCAACATCGACATGTCATGACACAACACTGGCGCCCCTTTGATGTATATGCCTTTCATCCCCTCAAGCAGGGCGTCGATCAGGCGAAAGTTACTTTCCGAGATATCGCGGTTCATCCGCGCCCATTGCAGGGCAGCTTTCATGGCGGCTTTTTCGCTGGTGTCCATTTTTCGTCGCAGTACCGTGGCGACGAACGAATCGGAGTAACCCAGATTGTTTTCGAGATGGGCCTTGTACTTGGCGCCGATATCCAGTTTTCGACACAGTTGGGTGAACGCCGCGATACTCAGTTTCGACTTGATCGCCGGCAGTGTGTCGAACTGGCCGGTAGAAGAGGGGCGGGTGATGTAGGTCGATTCGGCTTCGAACGCGTTTTCGTACGTTTCCTTTTCTTCGAAGTTGTGCAGCGCGGCGTCCAGCAGTGAGATGGTCCAGGCGCGTGTACCGGTCTTGATCGGAAACCACGGCGTGGTCGCGGGAATGTACAAACGCATAAATGTGTTTCGCACATCCACATCCAGATCGAAGCTGTTCTTGAGCTGTTCCTTGAGCAAGGGTTCGGCAAAGTTACTCGCGTCTTGCAAGTGCTCCAGGCTTCGATCGACCGCACTTTGTGCGGCCATGTGTGCCGCACTGAGAGTTTTCATCTCCACGTGTTGTGCGGCCGGCGCGGCGTGGAGTCGCGCGGAAAGCTGCGGCTGAGTTTTCTGGAGTGCCTCACGCCGGGCGGATGAAGCGTTGCCCAGCCAGTCGGGAATTGCGTTTTTCAGGGGCAGATAGTGATCGTCGGGATGTCGCGGGTCGTTCGTGTCGGGCGGGGTTGCCGGTTGTCCTTCAGACAAATGCATGGCCATTCCTTGGCGTTGAATAGAACGCGCAGCAAATCAGCAAGTGGCCACCCTTGTGCGGTACATATTTATATCTTTGCCGCGAGGTTGAGTTGGTATCCTCTGCAACCTGCCGCTAATTGGCGGCGGCAGTTAAACTGCGCCTTTGCGACGCTATTTGTCGCATTGCCGTAAACCCGGGCCAAACCTGTGTTTGCGCTATAAGAAGTTGTCGCTTGGCGGCAAGGCCGGGCTGAAAACTGTCCTTACAATCCCCCCATCGCTCGCCAGTTTCAGGCGAGTGTTCCTCTTCAGGAGACTCCGATGTCCGTTGAGCACGCTGCGGTAGAACGCGCCGATTTCGACCAGGTAATGGTTCCCAACTACGCGCCAGCCGCTTTCATTCCTGTGCGTGGTGCCGGTTCCCGTGTTTGGGACCAGTCTGGCCGCGAGCTGATCGACTTCGCGGGCGGGATTGCCGTTAACGTATTGGGCCATGCGCACCCTGCGCTGGTTGCTGCATTGACCGAGCAGGCGAACAAGTTGTGGCACGTATCCAACGTGTTCACCAATGAGCCGGCCTTGCGCCTGGCCCATAAGCTGGTCGACGCCACTTTTGCCGAGCGCGTGTTCTTCTGCAACTCTGGCGCCGAAGCCAACGAGGCCGCCTTCAAGCTGGCCCGTCGCGTGGCCCATGACCGTTTCGGTACCGAGAAGTACGAAATCGTTGCCGCGCTCAACAGCTTCCACGGCCGTACCCTGTTCACCGTGAATGTCGGTGGCCAGTCGAAGTACTCCGACGGCTTCGGTCCGAAGATCACCGGCATCACTCACGTGCCTTACAATGATCTGGCCGCGCTGAAAGCCGCTGTTTCCGACAAGACGTGCGCGGTAGTTCTGGAGCCGATCCAGGGCGAAGGCGGCGTACTGCCGGCCGAGCTGTCTTACCTGCAAGGTGCTCGTGAACTGTGCGACGCGCATAACGCGCTGCTGGTTTTCGACGAAGTTCAGACCGGCATGGGCCGCAGCGGCAAGCTGTTCGCCTATCAGCATTACGGCGTGACCCCGGACATCCTGACCAGCGCCAAGAGCCTGGGCGGCGGTTTCCCGATCGCGGCGATGCTGACCACTGAAGACCTGGCCAAACACCTGGTAGTCGGCACCCACGGCACCACATATGGCGGCAACCCGCTGGCGTGCGCTGTCGCTGAAGCGGTGATCGATGTCATCAACACGCCCGAAGTGCTGAGCGGCGTCAATGCCAAGCACGACAAGTTCAAGACCCGTCTTGAGCAGATCGGCGAGAAGTACGGCCTCTTCACTGAAGTCCGCGGTCTGGGCCTGCTGCTTGGTTGCGTGCTGAGCGATGCCTGGAAAGGCAAGGCCAAGGACATCTTCAACGCCGCCGAGCGTGAAGGCCTGATGATTCTGCAAGCGGGCCCGGACGTGATTCGTTTTGCGCCAAGCCTGGTGGTTGAAGACGCCGATATCGATGCTGGTCTCGACCGTTTTGAACGCGCCGCGGCGAAGCTGACGCAAGCCTGATAGTGCCTTCGGCGCCTGAACTGTTCAGGCGTCGAACCCAATTTTATGCCGGACCCGCTCTTCTGTAGGAGCGAAGCTTGCTCGCGAAGGTGTGTCAGTCGACATCACTGTGGCTGACACACCTTCGCGAGCAAGCTTCGCTCCTACAAGGGTCAGGCTTATTTCCCCCAAAAGAGTTAAGAGAAAGGAGTGACACCATGCTGGTGATGCGCCCCGCGCAAATGGCTGATCTGGGCGAGGTACAGCGTCTGGCTGCGGACAGCCCGATTGGTGTCACTTCCTTGCCGGATGACGTTGAACGCCTGAGCGACAAGATCGCCGCAAGCGAAGCCTCGTTCGCCGCCGAAGTCAGCTTCAACGGTGAAGAGAGCTATTTCTTCGTCCTCGAAGACACCGCCACCGGCAAGCTGGTTGGCTGTTCGGCCATCGTTGCCTCGGCCGGTTATTCCGAGCCGTTCTACAGCTTTCGAAACGAAACTTTCGTGCACGCCTCCCGCGAGCTGAAGATTCACAACAAGATCCACGTGCTCTCGCAGTGCCACGACCTGACCGGCAACAGTCTGCTGACCAGTTTCTACGTGCAGCGTGAACTAGTGGGTTCGCCTTGGGCGGAGCTCAATTCCCGTGGTCGCCTGTTGTTCGTGGCCAGCCATCCGGAACGCTTTGCCGATTCCGTGGTGACCGAAATCGTCGGTTACAGCGACGAAAATGGCGATTCGCCGTTCTGGGATGCCATCGGTCGCAACTTCTTCGACCTCAACTACGCCGCCGCCGAGCGTCTGTGTGGTCTGAAAAGCCGCACGTTCCTGGCCGAGCTGATGCCGCATTACCCGATCTACGTGCCATTGCTGCCGGACTCCGCTCAAGAGGCGATGGGCCAGGTGCACCCACGTGCCCAGATCACTTTCGACATCCTGATGCGCGAAGGCTTCGAGACCGATCACTACATCGACATTTTCGACGGTGGTCCGACTCTACATGCCCGCGTCTCGGGGATCCGTTCGATCGCCCAGAGCCGAGTAGTCCCGGTGAAAATCGGCGAGCCGGTCAAAGGTGCCGGTCGTCAATACCTGGTGGCTAACGCCCAGTTGCAGGATTACCGCGCCGTTTTGCTTGAGCTCGATTACGCGCCGGGCAAACCAGTAACCCTGGATCTGGAAGCGGCCGAAGCCCTAGGCGTCGGTGAAGGTGCCAGCGTGCGCCTGGTGGCGGTTTAACGCCTGCTGCTATGCCTATAAAGAATGAATGCTTAGTAAAGCAGCGAGTTTCACGGGTGGCTCAAGCGGCCCGTTTGAGGAGATAGCATGATCGTTCGTCCCGTACGCAGCAGCGATTTACCCGCTCTGATCGACCTGGCCCGCAGCACCGGCACCGGCCTGACCACCTTGCCGGCCAACGAAGAGCGTCTGGCCCATCGGGTCGGCTGGGCCGAGAAGACCTTCCGCGGCGAAGCCGGGCGGGGCGATGCGGACTACCTGTTCGTACTTGAAGACGACAACGGCCGCGTGGTGGGCATTTCCGCCATCGCTGGGGCAGTCGGCCTGCGTGAGCCTTGGTACAACTTCCGGGTTGGCCTGACCGTCAGCGCCTCGCAAGAGCTGAATATCTACCGCGAAATTCCGACGCTGTTCCTGGCCAACGACCTGACCGGCAACTCTGAACTGTGCTCGCTGTTCCTGCATGCCGATTTCCGCAGTGGCCTCAACGGCCGCATGCTGGCCAAGGCGCGGATGTTGTTCATCGCCGAGTTCCCGCAACTGTTCGGCAACAAGATCATCGCCGAAATGCGCGGTGTGTCCGATGACGCCGGGCGTTCGCCGTTCTGGGAAAGTCTGGGTCGGCATTTCTTCAAGATGGAATTCAGCCAGGCCGATTACCTCACCGGCGTGGGCAACAAGGCGTTCATCGCCGAACTGATGCCGAAATTTCCGCTGTACACCTGCTTCCTGTCGCCAGACGCGCGCAACGTGATCGGCCAGGTTCACCCGGACACCGAGCCGGCGCTGTCGATGCTCAAGAGCGAAGGTTTCAGCTACCAAGGCTACGTCGACATCTTCGATGCCGGCCCTGCGGTGGAATGCGAAACCACCAAGATCCGCGCGGTGCGCGACAGCCAGGCGCTGGTACTGGCCATCGGCACGCCGGGTGACGACGCCACGCCATTCCTGATTCATAACCGCAAGCGTGAAGACTGCCGGATCACTGCCGCGCCAGCACGCTTCGCCGCCGGTACTTTGGTGGTCGATCCGCTGACCGCCAAACGTCTTCAACTCAACGCCGGCGATCAAGTGCGCGCCGTTCCGTTGTCCGCTGCTCGGGAGTCGAAATAATGAATTCGCTATACATCGCCGGTGAATGGCTGGCCGGTCAGGGTGAAACCTTTCAATCGGTAAACCCGGTAACCCAGCAAGTGCTGTGGGCTGGCGAAGGCGCCACGGCCGGTCAGGTCGAGTCGGCTGTACAAGCTGCGCGTCAGGCGTTCCCGGGCTGGGCTCGTCGTACCCTGGAAGAACGCATCAGCGTGCTGGAAGCCTTTGCCGCTGCGCTGAAGAATCACGCTGACGAGCTGGCTCGCACCATCGGTGAAGAAACCGGCAAACCCCTGTGGGAAGCGGCGACTGAAGTCACCAGCATGGTCAACAAGATTGCCATCTCGGTGCAAAGCTACCGCGAACGTACCGGCGAGAAGAGCGGCCCGCTGGGCGACGCCACTGCGGTGTTGCGCCACAAACCACACGGTGTGGTGGCAGTGTTCGGCCCTTACAACTTCCCCGGCCACTTGCCGAACGGTCACATCGTGCCGGCGCTGCTGGCCGGTAACAGTGTGCTGTTCAAACCGAGTGAGCTAACCCCCAAAGTTGCCGAACTGACGGTCAAGTGCTGGATCGAAGCCGGTCTGCCGGCCGGCGTGCTGAACCTGCTGCAAGGTGCTCGCGAAACCGGTATTGCCTTGGCGGCGAACTCGGGCATCGACGGTCTGTTCTTCACCGGTTCCAGCCGTACCGGCAATCACCTGCACCAGCAGTTTGCCGGTCGTCCGGACAAGATCCTCGCGCTGGAAATGGGCGGCAACAATCCATTGGTGGTGGATCAGGTCGCGGACCTCGATGCCGCCGTTTACACCATCATTCAGTCGGCATTCATTTCTGCCGGTCAGCGATGCACCTGTGCCCGCCGCTTGCTGGTGCCGCAAGGCGCGTGGGGCGATACGCTGCTGGCGCGTCTGGTAGCGGTCAGCTCGACGATTGAAGTCGGTGCGTTCGATCAGCAACCGGCGCCGTTCATGGGCTCGGTGATTTCCCTCGGCGCTGCGAAAGCCCTGATGGACGCGCAAGAACATCTGCTGGCCAACGGTGCGGTGGCGCTTTTGGAAATGACTCAACCCCAGGCTCAGGCAGCGTTGCTGACCCCTGGCATTCTGGACGTGACGGCGGTTGCCGATCGCCCGGACGAAGAGCTGTTCGGTCCGCTGCTGCAAGTGATCCGCTACGCTGATTTCGAAGCGGCGATCGCTGAAGCCAACGACACCGACTATGGCCTTGCGGCCGGTCTGCTGTCGGATTCCGAAGCACGTTATCAGCAGTTCTGGCTGGAAAGCCGCGCCGGTATCGTCAACTGGAACAAGCAGTTGACCGGTGCGGCGAGCAGCGCACCATTCGGTGGTGTCGGTGCCTCGGGTAACCATCGCGCCAGCGCCTACTACGCTGCAGATTACTGCGCGTACCCGGTGGCCTCGCTGGAAACTCCGAGCCTGACCTTGCCGACAGCACTGACCCCAGGCGTGCGGATGTCGTAAGACCGCTTTCGCGGGCAAGCCTCGCTCCTACAAGGTTGTGCACAATCCTGTAGGAGCGAGGCTTGCCCGCGAAGGCCGCAACACGGTCTTACTGAATTGATACTTGATGCCTATAACAACAGATTCTCGTGGAGCCTCGCTGATGAAATCCTATGAAGTCAATTTTGACGGTCTAGTGGGGCCGACCCATAACTACGGCGGCCTGTCCTACGGCAACGTCGCGTCCCAGAGCAACAGCCAGCAATCTTCGAACCCGAAGGAAGCCGCGCTGCAAGGTCTGGCGAAGATGAAAGCACTGATGGAAATGGGCTTTCAGCAAGGCGTTTTGGCGCCGCAAGAACGTCCGGACGTGGCCGCACTGCGCCGCCTGGGGTTCAGCGGTACCGATGCTCAGGTAATCGAGCGCGCCGCAAAAGAGGCCATGCCGCTGCTAGTTGCCAATTGCTCGGCGTCGAGCATGTGGGTGGCCAACGCCGCCACGGTCAGCCCGAGCGCCGACACTGCGGATGGCCGCGTGCATTTCACCGCCGCCAACCTGAACTGCAAATACCACCGCAGCATCGAACACCCGACCACCAGTCGCGTACTGGGGGCGATGTTCGCCGATCAGAAGCACTTCGCTCACCACGGCGCGTTGCCGGCCGTGGCACAGTTCGGTGACGAAGGCGCGGCCAACCACACCCGTTTCTGCCGTGACTACGGTGAAGCCGGCGTCGAGTTTTTCGTGTTCGGTCGCAGCGCGTTCGACACCCGTTACCCGAATCCGCAGAAATACCCGGCACGCCAGACGCTCGAAGCGTCCCAGGCCGTCGCTCGTCTGCACGGTCTGAGCGATGACGGCGTGGTCTTTGCCCAGCAGAACCCTTCGGTGATCGATCAGGGTGTGTTCCACAACGACGTGATCGCGGTGGGTAACGGCGAAGTGCTGTTCTATCACGAGGACGCCTTCCTGGACACCGAGCAGATGCTCGCTGAACTGCACGGCAAACTCGCCAAGTTCGGTGGGAAATTTCAGTCGATCTGCGTACCGCGTTCCGCGGTCACTGTAGAAGACGCCATTCGTTCCTACCTGTTCAATAGCCAGCTGCTGTCGCGTCCTGACGGCTCCATGCTGTTGATCGTGCCGGAAGAATGCCGTGGCAACGAGCGTGTCTGGCAATACCTGCAAGGCCTGACCAGCTCTGGCGGCCTGATCCGCGAAGTGAAAGTGTTCGATCTCAAGCAGAGCATGCAGAACGGCGGAGGCCCGGCTTGCCTGCGGTTACGCGTCGCACTCAATGAAACCGAACTGGCGGCCGTCAACCAAGGGGTTATCATGACGGCACCGTTGTACGGCACGTTGACCGAATGGGTCGACAAGCACTATCGCGACCGCATGACCGAAAACGATCTCGCGGACCCGCAATTGCTGCTTGAGTGCCGGACGGCACTGGATGAACTGACGCAAATCCTTAAACTGGGCGCGGTTTATCCATTCCAGATCAATTGAAAGTCTCAAACGAGAGCGTAAAACATGAGCGATACCCTGCAGCTGATCCTTGAAGACACCGACGGCACGCAACTGGAAACTTCCTGCACCCGCGTCGCGGTCATGTGGCAAGGCAAAGAGCTGTGGATCCAGCAGGACGGCCGTGGCCAGTTGCTGATCGGCGTAGACGTCGAAGAAGGTGACGCTGAATACGCAAACCTGCTGCTGCGCCCATTGGCGACTAATCTGGTAAGTCTGCAACTGGAGATGGAACCGGCCGACGTCGGTGATGATGAGGACCACGTGCACGGCCCGGATTGCAATCACGACCACTAAGGAAACCGCTCTATGCTCGCCCTCGGCAAACTGCTTGAACTGACCCTCGCCGGCCGCGAACCGGCGGAGAAGACTCAACTGACTGTCGAAGGCGTGCGGATGCGCTGGTTGAGCGAAGGTGCGCTGGAAGTCCGGCCACCTGAGGCTCGCGACAATGGCCTGGACCTGCTGCTCTCGGCGGGCATCCATGGCAACGAGACAGCGCCGATCGAGCTGCTCGATCGCCTGTTGCATGACATCGCCCGCGGTGACTTGAAGCCGTGCGCACGTATTCTGTTTCTGTTCGGCAACCCCGAGGCCATCCGCCGCGGCGAGCGTTTTATCGAGCAGGACGTCAATCGGCTGTTCAACGGCCGTCACGAACAAACCAGCGGTTCCGAGGCGTTACGCGCTTGTGAGCTGGAGCGGCTGGCGGCGACTTTCTTCAGCCTGCCGGACCGCAATCGCCTGCACTACGACCTGCACACGGCGATCCGTGGCTCGAAAATCGAGCAGTTCGCCTTGTACCCCTGGAAAGAAGGTCGTCAGCATTCACGCCTGGAACTGGCTCGCCTGCGCGCTGCCGGCATGGAAGCGGTGCTGCTGCAGAACAAACCCTCCATCGTCTTCAGCTCCTACACCTACGACAAGCTCGATGCCGAGTCCTTCACCCTGGAGCTGGGCAAGGCCCGGCCGTTCGGGCAGAACGACGGGGTCAACGTCGACCTTCTTGAAACCCGCCTGAAGCAGATCATCGAAGGCACCGAGCCGCCAATCACCGACGAAGGGCTGGATGGCTTGCAGTTGTTCAGCGTCGCGCGGGAAGTCATCAAGCACAGCGATAGCTTCCGCCTGAACCTGCCGGCGGATATCGAAAACTTTTCGGAGTTGAAAGTGGGGTATGTGCTGGCCGAGGATATCGCCAATACTCGCTGGGTCATCGAAGAGAAGGGCGCCCGGATCATCTTCCCGAACCCCAAGGTCAAGAACGGCCTGCGTGCCGGCATCCTGATCGTGCCGACTATCGACGAAAACCTCGCCTGACCCGGATCTCAGGCCAGACATAAAACCCATGTGGGAGCGAGCCTGCTCGCGATAGCGGTGTGTCCGTCAACACAGTCGTCGACTGACAATCCTCCATCGCGAGCAGGCTCGCTCCCACATTTGATTTGAGTGAAGCCAAAGACCTCACCCCAACCACAGACGTTGTGTTTTAGACGGCTACCGCGCGTGGCTCACTGCGACGCAACACGCGCATCTTGTGCAGCGTATCCGTACACGTCTTCGCCGCTTCCTGACCTTTATGCACGAAATGCTCGAAGAAGAACTTCTGATGTTCTTCGCCAGCATGGAAGTGGTGCGGGGTCAAAACCACCGAGAACACCGGCACTTCAGTTTCCAGCTGAACCTGCATCAGGCCGCTGATCACCGACTGGGCGACGAATTCGTGGCGATAGATGCCGCCGTCGACCACCAGGCCTGCTGCGACGATGCCGGCATAACGGCCGGACTTGGCCAGCAGTTTGGCGTGCAGCGGGATTTCAAAGGCGCCGCCGACCTCGAAGAAATCGATGTCCGACTCCTGATAACCCTGAGCAATCATTTCGGCGACGAAGCCTTTACGGCTCTGATCGACGATTTCCTTGTGCCAGCAGGCCTGGATGAACGCGACGCGCTCGCTCTGATGGTTTTTGCTTTTGCTATCGATTGCGGTGGGTTGCATGTTCTGACTCCTGTTTGTGTGAAAAACAGGGCGTTATGAATCGAATGGGATTTAAGGGTACGCAGGCACAAGTGCCTGCGTACGGCGCTTGGTACAGAGCCTAGGCGGCGCCAATCCCGTTCTCTCTTCATCCGGACTATGACCGTCGGCCCCGGGATCACACCGGGTCTGCTGACCTTGTCGTCATCACAGCCATTGCCGTGCCTGTCGTCAAGCGCTCGCGGGCTATGCGCATTGTGCGCAATTACCGCCGGTGGGGAGTTGCACCCCGCCCTGAGAACGTTTTGCCGCCAGATTGTTTGGCGGCGAAGCGTTTTTAACACATATTTATCACCTGTGCATTGCTGCTATCTGATAATTGTTATCGACTTTTTCGTTGGCATAACCAGCCTTTTCCTGGAACAAGGCTTGATTATTCGCCGACATGACCGCAGTAATTCCATTCCAAAAGGGGATTTCCCTGCTTACCGAGGCCAGATTCATGAGCGTTATCGATCTTCGCAGCGACACCGTCACCCAACCGACCGCAGGGATGCTCGACGCGATGGCCAATGCGGCCACCGGTGACGACGTTTATGGCGAAGATCCGACGGTCAATCGTCTGGAAGCCGAGCTTGCAAATCAGTTGGGTTTTGCCGAGGCCTTGTTTGTCCCGACGGGCACCATGAGCAACTTGCTGGGCCTGATGGCCCACTGCGATCGCGGTGACGAATACATTGTCGGACAACAGGCCCACACCTATAAGTACGAAGGTGGCGGCGCAGCAGTGCTCGGTTCGATCCAGCCGCAGCCGCTGGAAGTGCAGGCCGATGGTTCGCTGGACTTGGCGCAGGTCGCTGCCGCGATCAAACCGGATGACTTCCACTTCGCCCGCACCCGTTTGCTGGCGCTGGAAAACACCATGCAGGGCAAGGTTCTGCCGCTGGAGTACCTGGCCCAGGCTCGCCGTTTCACGCGTGAAAACGGTTTGGCGCTGCACCTGGATGGCGCACGGCTCTACAACGCGGCGGTCAAGTTGGGTGTCGACGCCCGGGAGATCACTCAGCATTTCGATTCGGTTTCGGTTTGCCTGTCCAAAGGCCTGGGCGCGCCAATCGGTTCGGTGCTGTGCGGCTCGGTCGAATTGATCGCCAAGGCGCGGCGTCTGCGCAAAATGGTCGGCGGCGGCATGCGCCAGGCCGGGATTCTCGCTGCAGCGGGGCTTTATGCACTGGACAACAACGTTCAGCGTCTGGCCGACGACCATGCCAACGCACAATTGCTGGCCGAAGGCCTGCGAGCGGCGGGTTATGAGGTCGAGCCGGTGCAGACCAATATGGTTTACGTGCAGATGGGCGACAAGGCCGAAGCGATCAAGGCCTACGCCGCGACACGCGGGATCAAGCTCAGCGCTGCCGGTCGTCTGCGAATGGTCACGCACATGGACGTCAGTCGTGCGCAAATCGAGCAAGTCGTCGCCACATTTGTCGACTTTTCTCATAACTGACCGTGTTAGCCGTCCAATTGACTGTTTGTAACGTACAAACACGCTGTACCTAGTCACTAACGCCGATATAATGCGGCCCTTTGCCGTCGCTTCGTCTGTTGACGTTTCGCACAGGCCTTTGGCCGCAGCCTCCGTGGAAGAACCTAATGAAAAGCGCAGAAATCCGTGAAGCCTTCCTTCGCTTCTTCGAAGAGCAAGGCCACACCCGTGTAGCCTCCAGCTCTTTGATTCCGGGCAACGACCCAACCCTGCTGTTCACTAACGCGGGGATGAACCAGTTCAAGGACTGCTTTCTGGGCCAGGAAAAGCGCGCGTACACCCGCGCTGTCAGCAGCCAGAAATGCGTGCGCGCCGGCGGCAAGCACAATGACCTGGAAAACGTCGGTTATACCGCCCGTCACCACACCTTCTTCGAAATGCTGGGTAACTTCAGCTTCGGTGATTATTTCAAGCGTGACGCCATCACCTACGCCTGGAACTTCCTGACCTCTGAGAAGTGGCTGAACCTGCCGAAAGAAAAGCTCTGGGTCACCGTCTACGCCAGCGATGACGAGGCGTACGACATCTGGACCAAAGACATCGGCGTGCCAGCCGAGCGCATGGTTCGCATCGGCGACAACAAGGGCGCGCGGTACGCTTCCGACAACTTCTGGACCATGGGCGATACCGGCCCGTGCGGTCCTTGCACCGAGATTTTCTATGATCACGGCGCCGACATCTGGGGTGGCCCACCAGGCTCGCCGGAAGAAGACGGCGACCGTTACATCGAAATCTGGAACAACGTGTTCATGCAGTTCAACCGCACCGCCGATGGCGTGTTGCACCCGCTGCCAGCGCCGTCGGTGGACACCGGCATGGGCCTGGAGCGGATCAGTGCCGTGCTGCAGCACGTTCACTCGAACTATGAAATCGACCTGTTCCAGAGCCTGCTGACCGCATCGGCCAAGGCCATCGGTTGCACCAACGACGCTCAGGCGTCGCTGAAAGTCGTGGCTGACCACATTCGTTCGTGCGGCTTCCTGGTTGCCGATGGCGTGCTGCCGTCCAACGAAGGTCGCGGTTATGTGCTGCGCCGAATCATTCGTCGCGCTTGCCGTCACGGCAACAAACTGGGTGCCAAGGGCAGCTTCTTCTATCAGATCGTTGCGGCCCTGGTCGCCGAGATGGGCGAAGCATTCCCTGAGCTGAAATCCCAACAGGCGCACATCGAGCGCGTCCTGAAAGCCGAGGAAGAGCAATTCGCCAAGACCCTGGAACAGGGCCTGAAGATCCTCGAGCAGGATCTGGCCGAACTCAAAGGTGACGTGGTGCCGGGCGATGTAGTGTTCAAGCTTTACGACACTTACGGCTTCCCGATGGACCTGACCGGCGACATCGCGCGTGAGCGCAGCCTGACCATCGACGAGGAAGGCTTCGAGCGCGAAATGGAAGCCCAGCGCGTCCGTGCTCGCTCCGCCAGCTCCTTCGGCATGGACTACAACAGCCTGGTCAAGGTTGATGTGGCCACCGAGTTCACCGGTTATCAGGCCACCAAGGGCGCGGCCAAAGTTGTGGCGCTCTATAAAGAAGGGCAATCGGTCGACGTATTAAGTGAAGGCGAAGAGGGCGTGGTCGTTCTCAATCAGACCCCGTTCTATGCTGAATCGGGCGGTCAGATTGGTGATTTCGGCTTCCTGCAGGCCGGTACTTCGCGCTTTGACGTGCGCGACACCACCAAAACCGGCGGCGCGTTCCTGCATCACGGTGTGTTGGCGTCGGGCAGCCTGATCGTGGGTGCTCCGGTGGAGACTCATGTCGATGCCGAAGTACGTCACGCGACTTCGCTGAACCACTCCGCCACGCACTTGCTGCACGCTGCATTACGCCAGGTACTGGGCGAACACGTTCAGCAGAAAGGCTCGTTGGTCGACAGTCAGCGTCTGCGCTTTGACTTCAGCCACTTCGAAGCGATCAAGCCTGAGCAATTGAAGGCGCTGGAAGACATCGTCAACGCCGAGATTCGCAAGAATTCCCTGGTTGAAACCGAAGAAACCGACATCGAAACCGCCAAGCAAAAAGGCGCCATGGCGCTGTTCGGCGAGAAGTATGGCGACAGTGTTCGCGTGCTGAGCATGGGCGGCGATTTCTCCGTCGAGCTGTGCGGCGGTATTCACGCCAACCGTACCGGCGACATCGGCCTGCTGAAAATCATCAGCGAAGGCGGTGTGGCCTCCGGTGTGCGTCGTATCGAAGCAGTGACCGGCGCAGCAGCGCTGGCCTACTTGAATGCGGCTGAAGAACAACTCAAGGAAGCGGCCAACCTGGTCAAGGGCAGCCGCGATAACCTGATCGACAAGCTGTCGGCTGTGCTGGAGCGCAACCGTCTGCTGGAGAAGCAACTCGAGCAGTTGCAGGCCAAAGCGGCCAGCGCGGCGGGCGACGATCTGTCGGCTTCTGCCCTGGACGTCAAAGGCGTGAAAGTGCTGGCCGTGCGTCTGGACGGTCAGGACGGCAAAGCGCTGCTGGCGCTGGTCGATCAATTGAAAAACAAACTCGGCCGCGCAGTGATCCTGCTCGGCAGTGTCCATGAGGAAAAGGTCGTCCTGGTTGCAGGCGTGACCAAAGACCTGACTGGCCAACTCAAAGCCGGTGATTTGATGAAACAGGCTGCTGCGGCAGTGGGCGGGAAGGGTGGTGGTCGTCCAGACATGGCGCAGGGCGGTGGTATTGACGCTGGCGCACTGGATGCCGCATTGGCCCTGACTGTTCCATTTGTAGAGCAGGGTTTATAAGGCAGTGTGCCTGGCCCGCGGTCTAGTGGCGGGCCAGAACGCTGTTTGAGTGATTATTGGGCGCCCTTCATGGGCAGAGGCGGCTTTGAAATGGCTTTGATCGTACAGAAATTTGGAGGCACCTCAGTCGGCACTGTCGAGAGAATCGAGCAGGTCGCCGACAAGGTTAAGAAATTCCGCGATGCGGGCGATGACCTGGTGGTTGTGCTGTCTGCAATGAGCGGCGAAACCAACCGTCTGATCGATCTGGCCAAGCAAATCAGTGGCGACGGCCAGCCGGTTCCTCGTGAGCTGGATGTGATCGTCTCCACCGGTGAGCAGGTGACGATTGCACTGTTGGCCATGGCGCTGATCAAGCGTGGCGTGCCAGCGGTGTCGTACACCGGCAATCAGGTACGGATTCTGACGGATAGCGCGCACAATAAAGCGCGTATCTTGCAGATTGATGACCAGAAGATCCGCGGCGACCTGAAGGCCGGTCGTGTGGTGGTGGTCGCCGGTTTCCAGGGCGTCGACGAGCACGGCAATATCACCACGCTCGGTCGTGGCGGTTCCGACACCACCGGCGTGGCGCTGGCGGCAGCCCTGAAGGCTGACGAATGCCAGATCTACACCGACGTCGACGGCGTCTACACCACCGACCCGCGTGTGGTGTCCGTGGCTCAGCGCCTGGACAAGATCACCTTTGAAGAGATGCTGGAGATGGCCAGCCTCGGTTCCAAGGTGTTGCAGATCCGTGCGGTGGAATTCGCCGGCAAGTACAACGTTCCGCTGCGCGTACTGCACAGCTTCAAGGAGGGTCCGGGCACCCTCATTACTATTGATGAAGAGGAAACCATGGAGCAGCCGATCATTTCCGGCATCGCTTTCAACCGCGATGAAGCCAAGCTGACCATCCGTGGCGTGCCAGACACCCCGGGCGTGGCGTTCAAGATTCTCGGCCCGATCAGTGCCGCGAACATCGAAGTCGACATGATCGTGCAGAACGTTGCGCACGATAACACCACCGACTTCACCTTCACCGTGCACCGCAACGACTACCAGGCGGCGCAAACCGTGCTGGAAAACACCGCTCGCGAGATCGGTGCCCGTGAAGTCGTTGGCGACACCAAGATTGCCAAGGTCTCGATCGTCGGCGTAGGCATGCGCTCCCACGCAGGTGTGGCCAGCCGTATGTTCGAATCCCTGGCGAAAGAGAGCATCAATATCCAGATGATCTCGACCTCGGAAATCAAGGTGTCCGTGGTGATCGAAGAGAAGTACCTGGAACTGGCTGTGCGCGCTCTGCACACGGCTTTCGAACTGGATGCGCCGGTCCGACAGGGCGAGTAATGCGTTTCCCCAAGGGCGCGGTCTGACCGCGCCCTTCGTTTTTTTGAATGGCGCGTACCAAAACTGTTCTTTTGCTCGCGCTAGTCAATACTCAGGCATGTAGGGCTGCGATCGTTCTGGTTGTAGGTCGAATGCCTTTTTTTTGCAGACTGTTGTCCCTGAAATGAAATGCGTGAGGAGAAAGGTATGCTGATTCTGACTCGTCGGTGCGCAGAAAGCCTGATTATTGGTGATGGCGAAATCACTGTGACCGTGCTCGGCGTTAAAGGAAATCAAGTGCGTATCGGTGTCAACGCCCCGAAAGAGGTTGCTGTGCATCGTGAGGAAATTTACCTGCGTATAAAGAAAGAGAAGGACGAAGAACCAAGCCATTAATTTTTATCGTTTTTTATGTTTGCAAACGGGGAAAAGGTTGGTTAAGATACGCCCCGTGTTGCGGAGAGCTGGCCGAGTGGCCGAAGGCGCTCCCCTGCTAAGGGAGTACACCTCAAAAGGGTGTCGGGGGTTCGAATCCCCCGTTCTCCGCCATTATTTGCGTAGTACGTTGTAATCTGGCTTCTTCGGTAAGTTGTTGAAATTACTAGAAAAAGTGCTTTACAAAAAGATTCAACGGCCTATAATGCGCGGCAACAAATGCACTCGTAGCTCAGCTGGATAGAGTACTCGGCTACGAACCGAGCGGTCACAGGTTCGAATCCTGTCGAGTGCACCATTTAAGAGTTGTTTTCAGTAATGTGAATAACTTGGCTTCAACCAGTTGTGATCTGGTATAAAAACACAAATGCACTCGTAGCTCAGCTGGATAGAGTACTCGGCTACGAACCGAGCGGTCACAGGTTCGAATCCTGTCGAGTGCACCAAACACCAAAAAGCCCGCGTTTAACGCGGGCTTTTTGCCGTCTGCGATTTGGCTTTTCCTTTGGTACAACCTTTCTCATCGAATTCGATATGAGCACTGCGCCCTCGCTTGTTGTCGTAGCGGTAGTTGGTGGCTGAATTGCGGGTGCTGATCTTGTCGGGTTTGCCGAGAGCGCTTTCGACGTCCTGTTGACTCATGCCGGCAACGACCCGCTGATTGATGATTGCTATGCGGCGTTCCTTCGCGCTGAGCAGGTCTCCACATTTGCCCTCGGACTGACCAACGATCGTCGGCTCTCTCCTTTGATTTTTCATACCTGATGTTTCGCGAAGCTCGGCTTCTGGCATCAGGGGCATCGCGCTGCCTGGCAGGAACGTGCGTACGTCCTGAAATGAGAGGCTTTCTCCAGTCGTACAGCTCAAGGTCGTGAAGGTGATGTGCCCATTGGCGGCTTCGCACCGGTGAACGGTCGTGGCGAGCGCCTGGGGCGGCAGGTACAGCAGGGCGGCAAGCAAATAGTAATGAGCATTCGATGGCATTCGACGTCCTCCATGACGGTCTCCATCAAGGGTAGTCATTACATTTTCAGGCCGCTGTGTGTTTTCTTTTCAGGATAAGTCGTCGCAGTTTCATGGATCAGGACAACGCTCAGGTTTGTCTCGCAAGCACTTGTTTCAGCCGCGATTTTTTAACGTTTAAAACCGTCAGGCGGTGTTATCATTGCGCCCGTCAGCCCCGCCGGGGCTTGTGGAATACCTCCATGGACTTACCCAGTAGTTACTTACCCCGTTTTTACAATCATGAATTGACTGATTGATCCTTCCGGCGTGCCCCGCTGCTGGGAGTGGAGTTCGCCTATGTCTGAAGTTGAAGTAAAGAAAACGCAGGAAAGCTTGCAGGACCGCCTCGCTCAAGTCGTTGAGCTGCTGCAGCGCCAGCGGGTGGTCGAAGACCTGACTCATCGCCAGGAAGGTCCGCATCACGACCGGGTCGAGAACCTGGTTCACCGGCAAAACCTCGTCGAGTTGCAACGCAAGCTCGATGATCTGCACTCCGCCGACGTTGCCTACATCCTTGAAGCCTTGCCCCTGGACGATCGCCTGACGGTCTGGCAATTGGTCAAGGCTGATCGCGACGGCGACATTCTGCTCGAAGTATCCGATTCTGTTCGTGAAACCCTGATCGCCGACATGGACGATCACGAGCTCCTGGCAGCGGCCAAGGACATGGATGCCGACGAACTCGCTGACCTGGCCTCCGAGCTGCCGCGAGACGTCGTCCACGAGCTGATGGAAACCCTCGATGGTCAACAGCGTGAGCGCGTCCGCTCCGCGTTGTCCTATGACGAGGAGCAGGTCGGTGCGCTGATGGACTTCGAGATGGTGACCATCCGTGAGGATGTCAGTCTCGAAGTGGTTTTGCGTTACCTACGCCGTCTCAAAGAGCTGCCGGGCCACACCGACAAACTGTTCGTGGTCGATTACGACGGCGTGCTCAAGGGGGTGTTGCCGATCAAGCGTCTGCTGGTCAACGACCCGGAAAAGCAAGTGTCGGAAGTTATGGCCAGCGACCCGGTGAGTTTTCATCCCGACGAAGACGCTTACGAGGCCGCTCAAGCATTCGAACGTTACGACTTGATCTCGGCCCCCGTGGTCGACAAGAACGGCAAACTGATCGGTCGTCTGACCATCGATGAAATGGTCGACCTGATTCGTGAAGAGAGCGAAAACGAAGTTCTCAACATGGCGGGTTTGCGTGAAGAAGAAGATATTTTCGCGTCAGTCTGGAAATCCCTGCGCAACCGTTGGGCCTGGCTGGCGGTGAACCTGATCACCGCGTTCATTGCATCCCGGGTGATCGGCTTGTTCGAAGGCTCTATCGAGAAACTGGTAGCGCTTGCGGCATTGATGCCGATCGTTGCCGGTATCGGTGGCAACTCGGGTAACCAGACGATCACCATGATCGTTCGGGCCATGGCGCTGGACCAGGTCAGTACCGGCAATACGTCGCGGCTGATGCGCAAGGAGTTGGCGGTCGGCTTGATCAATGGTTTGGTCTGGGGCGGCGTGATTGGTGTGGTGGCCTATCTGCTTTATGGCAGTTGGTCCTTGGGCGTGGTGATGACCGCCGCCATGACGCTTAACCTGTTGCTTGCGGCATTGATGGGGGTTTTGATTCCGATGACCCTGGTGCGGCTTGGGCGCGACCCGGCAATGGGTGCCAGTGTGATGATCACTGCCATGACTGACAGTGGCGGCTTTTTCATCTTCCTCGGGTTGGCGACGATTTTCTTGCTCTGACGTTCTGCTTCAAAAAACAACCCGCCTGATCGGCGGGTTTTTTTTAGCCAAATTTCAGGCAAAAAAAAGCCAGCAATTACGCTGGCTTGAGCTTTCGGGATGAATCAGGAAGCGTCTGCGGCCATTTCGGCGTCATGGGCGATCAACGAAACAAGAGCGTTTTGCTGACGGTGGGAGAGTTGGCGGAAGCGTTGCAGGAGTTCGCGTTCGTGCAATGACAGCTCGGGGCTGTCCAGGCGCATGCTCAATTCTTCACCCAACGCGCCTTCCTGAATAAGACTCTGCTCAAGGCGCGCGATGATTTCGGAGTTCATGCTGCGATGATGATTGCGAGCCACCTCGGCAATGCGTTCACGCATCCCGTCTGGCAGACGTACGACGAACTTGTCAGCCGTACGGCTGGAATAAATTGCCTGTTTCAATGGGCGCATATATTTAACCGGTTAGTTCAGGGGAGCGGTTCTCGGGATAGGCCGCAGGATGTCAGATAGGACAAGCACTGCGGCCAAATGTTCAACCTGAATTGATAGAGGCGCGCATAATGCCTCAAATTAGCCAGATCATTGGCGTCAATTCTGTGACAAATATTGATCTGGGTAAAGGCTTAATGCCAGCACCTATTATCAGAAATGCGGACTGGTTTGAAAATAATCCATGAGTCCGTATTGCTGAACCGCGTCCTCTTGCCCGACAGGTGATGCCCGAAGACGCCTGAAGGTGCATGCTATGCGGATTCGATCCTTGTTCCTTACCTTATACAGGATAGTGGCAAATGGCCGATTTACTAGTGTGGGTGCGTGGCGGGGGATGATTTCAGGATGGGTGGCAGGCTGATTTATTTAATGGGGCCTTCGGGATCCGGCAAGGACAGCCTCATCGAAGCTGCTCGCGGGCTGTTGCGCGCAGGCAATTGTGACGTCGTGCGCCGTGTTATCACACGCTCGGCGGAATCCGGGGGTGAAGATGCCATCGAGGTTTCCCACGCAGAGTTCGAACGACGCAGAGCCAAAGGGGACTTTGCTTTGTCGTGGCAAGCCAATGGGCTGGATTACGGTATTCCTGTGCGCATAGACCAATGGCTCGCGGACGGTCGCGATGTGTTGATCAACGGTTCGCGCGGGCATCTGGCAGAAGCGCAACAGCGCTATCCCACGCTATTGCCGGTGCTATTAACGGTCAAGGATGAAGCTCTGCGCGAGCGCCTGTTACGGCGGGGGCGTGAGAGCCCGGCAGAAATTGAAGCGAGGCTGCGCCGAAATGCGCTGTTTATGGCTGATGATTCAATCGGTGATATGCAGATCCGCCGACTCGATAACTCCGGCGACCTTGCTGACACCGTCGCCAATTTTCTGAAGTTGCTGAGCCTCAGCGCAAAACCGGATCGAACTTGATCTTGCGCCCGGCGATCAGCGCAAGTACGAAAAGTGCACCGAACACGCAGCAGGCAATAAGGGGCAGGGTGACACCCGTGTCCTCGACCAATGACAGATGAAGGATGCCACTCAGTAAAGCGAGGATGAAAAATCCTGCGGCTGATTTGGACATGCTGTGCTCCTGATGGGGTGATTCAAAATACCAAGCGTTCGAAAGACTGTGTGCGCAGCTGGATAGTCTCTTGGCTCACCTCTTGGCCGACAACACTGGGTTGATCATGCGTGACTGCCAATTGAGGCGTTTTTTGTAGTTGCAGGTAATGAGGTATGCGTTGAGCAATTGTCGTAGCATCGTTTTCGGGGAAGAAATGAAAACCCAGCAGAACCGCCAAAGCGACCGCGTTCGCGACTAACAAAGCGCTGTTCATGGGGCTGATCTCCTGTGTTCTGTGAGAACAGTCGAAGCAGCCCGCATGCCAAAAGTTTAACGGCTATTAAATCCTTTAAAAACAACGAATTAAGATATTTTTGCAAAATGGCTGCATTGCATTTTGCAATGATGGCATTTTGAAGTGATGCAATTTGCACGGTAAACAAAGCCACGCTACCGTGAGGCGTCTGCCTACACTTAAAAAGCCCTACGGACGACATGACAAAAGCGGGCCTGCCCGTTAACATGCACGCCGTCCATCGCTCCGCATTCCTTGTGGGCGACTTGTGTCTCAGTAGCTCAATTGGATAGAGCATCCCCCTCCTAAGGGGAAGGTTGGCAGTTCGAACCTGCCCTGGGACACCATATAATTCAACGCTTACAGCCTGATTCTTGTTTGCCGAGAGAAAGCTGTGACAGCAGGGTGACAGCAACGAGCTTCGTAATCTGGCGATTGGGAGCTGTCCTCTGGCGTTTTACTCCTCTCAGTCATCGAGCCTTTGAGCCATTCGCGCTCAGCGATAGGCGCGTCTTCGGTTTCCACTCTTACCATTCATTCTTTTTGCACGATGCTTTGCCGTCGCGTTGCCACGTATCTATCTGGGTACCCGTCCAATTGAACTCGCTGCTCCCCATGCCCCATTTGGGCTACTAAGCCCGCGACTTGATTGAGTCGCAGCGGGGAAGGGAGGAGCCCGACAGCAGAGTGGCATGAGGACTGGGCGCTGTAACACCTATCGAAAGCGTAACATGCTGCCTATAGGAGTAAACAAACACGTGTTACATCAATAAAATCTATATATATCAATGGGATGCGTGGTTCTGTAACGCGTGTAACACCCGTAACGTCACTTTGGTCCTGTGGTGAGGAGGCAGCTTCGTTGCTAGACGGAGACGGTGGCTAAGCGCTTTGCGAAGCGAAGACTTGGGGTGGGGTCAATCAAATGCCTGACACGGGTGTGCTCTTGACGGTGAGCCCTTGCGGAACTGGGGCTATTGGTAAGGTATGCAGCGCTGTACCTCCAGCTGAAGTGGCTCCCCGTTTGTACGCGTCATGTCAAATCGGTAGAAGATTTCCATCTCTGTGTCTGTAAGCAGGTCTCTGCCGGTGAAGCCTTTCAGGAACCGCTTCACCAATACATGAGGCCGGACACGCAGCCCTAAACCTTGCAGATGAATCAGCAACCCCACTGCATCGCTGGCAGTGACGCCCGCAGAGCCGAGTACCTCGTCATCAGGCCTACTGGGTTTCCAATAGATGGTCGGCTGGGAGACTGTAGGGTTCCATATAAAACGTGGCTTGCAGGCTGGAAACCGGACGTCCAGCCGGGAGCTCACTAGGGGCTACTTCAACCTATGTCGTGTGGCATGGGGCGCAGCAGAAGTAGCAGCCGTTAATCCTTACATCTGTCCATATCGTTCGAGCTTCAGCAACGGCGCCTGTGCAAGTGAGATGGCTTCCTAGGGAAATCTGGTTTTCCAACAGCGGCATAAAAATACAGCCAGCTGTCGTGTTGTGTACTTCGTGGTCGCCGTTTGGTTGCTGATTTTGATTGATGATAAACGACTGCATTCGTAAGGCCTCGCTTCCATATGGCAGGTTGGTTATGACCCAGAATCGGTTACGCCAACGAGCGTCACGATTCCAGTTAGGACAATAGCACCCAGCAGGAGTGGAGGTTAGCTTGGGCAAGCTAGAACGCAACTGGTTACCCGTGTGGCGCCGGGGCCCCTGGAGACTTCCTTACCGTACGGGGTCGGAAACCCGCGAGATCTTGTTAGCGGTAGTTTCCCCAGCTTACTGAAATTTCAACGTTGAAATTGAAAGGATCTTGAAGAAAAAAGGGCATCGTTACCGTGTTGGTAAAGATGCCCCTTTGTGTTGCTGATAACGCACGCATGGCGTTCGTCAACCGAGTCAACTCCGTCAACCTGTCAACCAACTTCAAAAATCCAGCCGCTAACACGAACGCGCGGGTTCTCTGCCCCGTGTCTATCCGAAATGCCCAGGGTCCCCAGCGACATTTGATTCATAGTGCAAACGCACTGGTGAACAGCAGTTCACCCGGTTCACCTGTTCACTAAGCTGGGCACTTTTCCGCTAACACGATGACGCGGGTTTCCGACCCCGTATGTGCTTCATTGTCTCAGGGGCCCCGGCACCTGCTGGGATCTCCTCGCTGATGGAACACATGCATATGGGGAGCGGGGGGAGGCACCTCTCAAATGTCGTGTTACTCATGTTACTGGTGTAACGAAATCTACTAACTGGCTGAATTTAAAGGATAAAAGTGTCGTAACACAGCGTTGGAGCCTAATGTATGTGCCGTGTTACCCGTGCGGATTGGTGTAACGCATCTAGGCAATCGGCAGTGCCTAAGAAAGCGCAGAGCCAAAGGTCTGCTGTCGGCCAAGAGCTGCCGGTCGCAACAGGCGATTTCCGTACTGAAGTAGTCAACCGTCTATCAATCTCGCGGAGCCTGGCCAGTCAAATTTCCAATGCTCGCGAGAAAAACTCTGGTATCCCGATTGGACCGCAGACAGACCACGCGGCAAGTGGATGGCGCAGTCGCCACGAGTTGCTGCATCTTTGCTCGCGCTGATTTTTTCGTCCGCCACATGAATCTAAAAAACTCCGGCAGATTCGCCAGCAGTTCGGGGCAGTTCTCCGGCAAGTCAGGCCGAGACCGACCGCGCTGGAGCAGCGTTCTGAGCATTACGCGCCAGAATCGAAGCGTCGCCGAACGATCAATCCATATCAAAAGATCTGCGCGGGCCACCCGATTGTCCCAAGTGGCTGAATGGCCACCTTCGAATATCCAGCGTTCACGGGCCTCGATCTCGCGACAAAGATGCGTCTTCTCGCCCCAGCTCCGTTCGACCCACCCTGGCTGCCAGTGGATAGTGTCGATATGAATGATCGGTAAGCCCGTAAGCTGGCCAAGCTTACGCGCCAAAGTGCTTTTACCAGACCCGGGTTGCCCAACAATCATCACCCGCAGCATCGAAGCTCCTTCTCGCTATGCAAGCTGATTTTTTGGGGTGGCGATTTTACGTCAATGCCAGTCTCCGTCAACAACAAGCGGTCAGCGTGATGCTTCCGGCCAAAAGACGTTCATCCAAGGACTTCTTCCGGCCCAGAGTGTGTAAAAACGCTGTCTTTCGCGAAACTTTACAAATCTATGATGTACTGTCGGTCGCTAGGACTAGATCGGTTCCAAAGGGATGAAAATGACATTGACTGTCGAAAGGTTGGTCAGGATAGCAATGGCCAATCCAATAAACACTGAAATCACCTCACGTTTACCTTCACTCGGTTTGAATCAATGCATGCTCACTGCGGGTTGCCTGTTCCAAGCCGTCTGGAATCATCAGTCACAACTGCCGCCAGCTTGGGGGGTGAAGGATTACGACGTTTTTTACTTCGACAACGATCTGTCTTGGGAGGCCGAGAATGAGGTCATCAACTCAGCTCAGCGTCTCTTCCAAGACCTCGAAGTTAACGTTGAGATCAAGAATCAGGCTCGCGTTCACATGTGGTACAGCCAGCGGTTTGACGGCGATTATCCTCAGCTTCAGTCGGCTAAAGACGGGATTGATCGCTACCTAATTTCCGGTACCTGCATTGGTTTGGATGTTGAAACTGGCGAAATCTATGCTCCCAACGGCCTGGCCGACATAGAGCAAGGGCTACTTCGTATCAATCCAAAGAATCCCAAGCCAGATCTGTTCGATCAAAAGGCGAAAAGTTATCAAGCTCGCTGGCCTTGGCTCAGGATCGTAGAAACCCAAAGTTGAATCGGACGCGCGGAGTATGCCGATGAGGCAATTTATTGGAGATGAGAGCCGATTGCTACCTGTCACGACGGGCTGCAATCGGCCAGAAGCGGACGTTCAGCTGCAGTCAGTAGACGAACTGAGCAGCCGGTCAAACGCGTCTATCAAATCTGCAGTTATTCAGTGTTCGAAGAGATAAAGCATCGTTTGATCCAAACCTATGCAAGTTATACCCTGCGAGCGAAACCCAGAGAGGGTGAATTAATAGCTAATTTGTCCAGAAGGAGAGCGGGATGGACGGTAGCAGAGTGCATTATGATGCGGTGCGGCGTGCGTTGGAAAACGGAAATGCGGCGATAATGGTTGGAGCTGGATTCAGTAGGAATGCTGAGAATGGTGACCAGCTGGCCACATGGTACCAGGTGGCCCAAGAGTTATGGCGAGAACTAAATCCTGATAAGGGTGAGCTGAAAGAATTCTCCACCAGTATGGTCGCCCAGTTGGGTGAACAATATGCGAGAGTGTTCTCTAAGCCAGCCCTTGAGGATTTGTTAAAACGTCTCATCCCAGATGATAGAGTTAGTCCGGGAGTCCTGCACAAAAAGCTCTTGGCACTCCAGTGGTGTGAAGTTTTTACAACTAATTATGATACCTTGCTTGAACGTGCGTCTGAAAATATTGTAGATCACGCCCATTATGTGGTTACCTGTAGGGAAGATATCCCTCAGTCGAAAATGTTGAACCGTAGACGAATTGTCAAGCTTCATGGTTCGTTTCCATCGCAACGTCCTTTTATATTTACCGAAGAGGACTATCGGCGCTATCCTCATCAATCCGCTCCATTTGTTAATTTAGTGCGACAATCAATATTAGAAAATATTTTTTGCTTGATAGGCTTCTCGGGTGACGATCCCAATTTTTTACATTGGATTGGATGGGTAAGAGATGTGCTCGATCATCACGCTCTACCTATTTATTTATTTTTAGGAAGTGCTCCAACTCTAGGGCAACAACGACTACTAGAAGCGCGCCGCGTTACACCTGTGGTGCTACCTATGGCGGAAGGAATAGAAGAATCTGATTATGCAGCCAGATATAGTGAGCTTTTCAGGATATTGAAAGAGCCACTTTATGCGGATCAAAAGTCCTGGGGGGGATTTGCCAATAACGTCGCGCTACCTACCAGCTCCTCGGTCACAAATAACGAAAAGCTAGACTATGTATTGATGAGTTATTTAGATCTGCGGCAAGCAAGAACTAGTTATCCTGCGTGGTTTGTTGCTCCAAGAGATGTTAGGCAAAAATTTTCATCAAGTGTCTCGCGAATCTCAAGGTATCTTTACTCTAAGGAACTCCAAAATTATATAGTCCAATCTATGCCGCATGTTGGTGTGGCCATAATGGCGGATTATGCGTGGCATAATGAAGTTCTACTGCAATGCTTTGATGATGGATTGGCTGATTTTTCTATCAGGCTTTTATCAGAAACTGAGGGTGTGAGCTTTCAATACGCAGTCGCAGAGCACCAGGGTCTAAATGAGTTTTCTATACAGTCGCAATCTTCCTTCAACGAAAAATGGAAAGAAGTCGCAGTTAGTTTAGTTCGCTGGGCTAGGCAGGAGTTGAGGCAGGATGAATATGAAAATCTGCGTGAAAAGCTTCTAAATAAATTCGCCAGTGATTTGCATTTGAAGGACGAGCTGATTTATGAAGATGTGCTGTTGGCTCTTTACAAGGGGGATCGCGATGTAGCTCAAAACATCCTTATGAACTGGGAGATTCGATCTCCCGACGGTTATATGTATGTTCGTAAAGGGATGTTGCTTGGTGAAGTTGGCGATGTTTCGATCGGGCTAACAATCAGCCTAGTTGGGCTAAAGAAAATAAGAAAAAATCAGCGGTCGAAAACGAGCTCAGTATATTATCTTTCCCAGGAAGCGTGGGCTTGTTTAACTATTAGCTATTTACAGCAAACTCTAGCGTGGTCAATTAACCTTCGGGAAGAAGAGGGCGAATTGGAGTTTGAGTTTAACCCTGATGAATTGAATCAGCGTTTGGCAGATTTAGCGGCGATTGATCATGATGTTGTCCAAGAGCTTCAGTTGCTAATGGCTGACCTCAATGCGGAGACCCCTCCCCCGTCGCAACCCGTTAGCCGTATTCCTCTATTCGAACTGGGAAGTTACTCCACGACGCGACATGTCGGGAACTCCAGTACATTCGATAAAAAAACTGATGCAGCTTTTGCGTGGCTTTCATTAAGTGATCGTGTTTCCCTTGTCCCCCGTGTAGGTAATACTACTTTCGACATAAGTGCTTTTAGCCAAGCTGCTTGGTGGGTGCAGTATGTTGATTCAATGGAACGCGTACTAAGTGTAATGATCCGTACCTTAAACAAAAAAATGCTTGAACCAAGATCACATAATCAACTGATGCATTCAGCAGGATGGCTGTCTCGTTACCAAGTTGCTCGGGTTAAAGAGAGTCTTGCGAACTCGATTTGTGATCGATCCTTGAGTTTGGTTGAACGCTTTTTTGAAAGTTCACATGACGATGATGAGCTTGCTAGGATTGCAGTGTTTCATCTTGAGCTGGTTGGGCGACTTGTTATTCGGCTGACTGACTCAGAATCAGTCTACTTGTTTGGTGAGCGTATCGTAACGCTACATCATGGCAAGGTAATAGGTCGATATAGTGAGATATGGAAAAGTTTGGCAGTATGCATGGCCAGATGTTTTGAGAATTTAACTCCTATTGATAGAGGGAGGTTGGCGAGGTTAATTGCAACGATTCCTTCTTTGACGCATGATGCATCAATTAGGAGTATTTATCAGAATAGCTGGGTCATGTTTCATAATATAAAAAAGCGCTCTGATGATCTAGCTGTTGATTGTGTTTCGGTCGAGATTAGAAAAGATATCGATGAGCTGATCTTGATTTTGAAAGATTCTGGCGTGAATGATGCTGGCCCCTACTCAAATTTGACTGGCATATGGCAGCGACTGTTTTGGATGAGAGAATGGGGCTTTATAAATGAGCTGCAGGCGCAGGAGATTTATGCGCTTTTAATCAACAAGAAAAGTTGGTCGATTATACCGGGACACCATTTTTGGGCGCCTTTGTTATGGATGACTGACTCGATAAAAGCTCAAAATATCGCCTTTAGAAAATGGTTGTTCGATCAAAAACTCAAGCCTTTTAGAGTTGTTTCAGATGATGAAAAAAATCATCCCGAAAAACGAGTCTCTTGGCGGCTAGGCGTGAATGATGATTTTTTTGTGAATGTGGCGGCTTCGCTGGAAAGATCGAAGTGGTCCAAAAAAGATTTTATAAAAAGTCTCCTTGTCGTAAAGGAGTGGTGGGATAATGAGTGGTTTTTGATTAAACAGAATATAGAAAGGGTCAATGAGCTTATAGAAATGACGGCTGTGCGCCTTATTGATTTAGATACAATCGTTGCCAGGTTTATTGATGATCATGGTTACGAAGAATTTTACAAGTCCGAGGTTTTTTCATGGGTGTCCAATGTGCGGGCAGAATCTTCTGTAGTCGGCGCTGAGTTTGTACGCACTAGAATCGCTGAGATTTTCAGTCAGGCAAAAAATGATGATTTAGTTGAAGTGGAGAAGGAGTTAATAGCGGGGCTGCTTTGCTCTGATGTTTCTCGCGCCAATAAGGTGCTATCGGCACTATGGTATTGGCTAAAACATCCTAAATCTTCAAAATTTTCCCCGCCCGCTGCACTGATAGCAACTATTGTTGCCATTATTTCAACTCGTCGAATGCCTGTTCTTTTTAGAGTTATGGACTTAATGGCGCAGTTGGTGGTGCGTCACCCAGATTGGCTTCATGGTAGCTCATACACGATGCTTGGAAATGGTTTAAATATGATGCTTGAGGAGGTCAGATATGACAATCGGCCAAATGGTACAGGAATACCTGATGAGGTGGTTCCTGAACTACGACTTGGATGTATAAGATTAGCTAAAGCTCTAGAGCACAACGATAATAACGAAATAAAAACTGTCGCTGGAATGTGGGTGGGTCAAGCAAGTTCTGATCCTCTCCCTGAGCTTAGGTATTTTAATGAGTAAGTAAGTTTATTTAATAGAGGCGATTGGTCTGCTAATTCTGTTTAATGACCATTTTTTGAATGGCTTCTTTTGGCCGGAAGCAGTTTCTAGATGAACGTCCGCTTCTGGCCCAGGCTCAGCCTGGGCCGAAAGCGGCCTTTGGCTTTTGCAATGAAAGCGGTTTCTTCTGCGTTTCATAGCCAATTCTGAGCTCACGCTCCGATCAGTTCAAGTGTGCACTGATCGCTGAATTTGCATGCAGCCATCATCACGACGATTACTAATAGGCGAGCTGTTCTGATAGGTTATTACGCCCACAAGGATTTTTGACAGGAGGTCATCATGGCTAAGCCAGCAGCGCGTAAGAGTGATCCATACAGTTGTCCGTTGCCGGGGCACGGTACCAATCCCATCGCGACAGGCTCTCCCGACGTGTTCTTCGACGGCCTTTCCGCAGCGCATCAGGGCGACACCTGCACCTGCGGCAGTGCGCTGTCATCAGGATTATCTTCGACTGTGTTCATCAACGGCAAGAATGCCGCAACCATCGACACGGGTGGCACCCACGGTGGCATCGTAGTTGGCGGGTCGGGGACGGTGATAATCGGCGATAGCCATACACCCTGCGACTTCGTTCCTCCCACGCCGTTGGCGGGTTACGCGCGCTGGATCGGCTTCAGATTTCCCGCTGACGAAAGCTATGAGGGCTTATCGTGCACCGCGCATTTCGAGGATGGCTCATCACTGCCTGGTGTATTCGATAAAGACAACGCAGTTAAGTTTTCAAATCCGTCCGGTAAGACATGCGTGATGCTCAAACTCGAAGACGAGGCGCCTACGGCTTCCTCGTCGCTTACCGAGAGCTTTTTGAACAGAATATTAGGATAAGGACCATCCTATGACAGAGCCGTATCTCGTAACCGGTAGCTATGTCGTTCAGCGTGAGCATGCCTTACAAGATTCTCCGCTCGACAGGGCGTTAGAGCTGATGGAGGGCACTGCGCTGAGATTCTCTCTAGACGCGATCTCTGACGAAAAAATCAGGGCGAGCTATCTGAAAAACATAAAGCGCATGTCACAGCAGACGCTGGACGATGTGAAAGCCGGGAAAATCACGGCGCGAGAGGGCGTGCAGTTCAGTAATGAAATGCGAAACAAGATCTTGATGGAGCACCGCAAGGTTACCTCTGCGCAGGGCTTGGCTGTCGTACAGCGAAAGAAGGCCGATGGCAGGACGCTTCAAGCACTTTTTGATCGTTACTCCAAGGATCTTTTCCAAAAAAGCTATGACAGCCTTTCCCCGGCGGAACAGAACAAGGTTCATTACACGATATTGGAGGCAGCAGGGCGAGACAATTCCAAGTTTACAAACGGCACTAAAAAAATGCAGCTGATGGGCAAGCTGGGCATTTTGGTTACCGCCGCTCTCGCTACTTATCAAATTCTGAATGCTGAAAACAAGATAAAGGAAACGGCGCGTCAAGGCCTCATAGTGGGCGGCGGTGCGGCGGGCGGTCTTCTGGCCGGACTTGGAGTCAGCGCTCTCTGTGGCCCAGGCGCTCCGATCTGTGCATTTGCCGTTGTTATCGTGGGGACTATTGCCGGGGGCGTCGCAGGCGGAACGGTAGCGGACTCTCTCGATGAGGAATTAGAGGAGTTTTCGCATTGGGACATTCTTTGAGTCAGCCTGAGTTGACAAAAATCAGAGTCGCACTCTCGGATCCGTTCAATGATTTTCCGATTGATTACGACTATATAGCGTGGCAGGTGAGAGGTGTTGATCCTCAAACCCTCTACGAGATCCTTTACTCCGAAGTTGCGCCTGTGTGCTACTCCAATATTGCGGCGGCCCTGCCAACGGTATGGACAGGCTTCGATCCTGACTCCCTCAATACCATGATTGAAGAAAGGCTCGCAGCCAGGAGAAACAATTGGTTTCGTAGGCAGTTCGATAAGCTGCTCGTCCGTTGGTTGGAATATAACTACAGGTATATCTGGAAAGAAATCGGCGATAGGTTATGAGCTTTCAGTGAGAAATTTGATTTTTTGACTTGAAGCTACCAACAAAAAGGGCCCGTCAGGGCCCTTTTTCAGATGAAGCGATTTACTTCTTCAGCCAACTCTCAACTACATCGGAGCCGTGCTTGGTTTTCCACTCTTTCAGCGTCTTGTGATTACCGCTTTTGGTCTCTACGACTTCGCCGGTGTGCGGATTTTTGTAAGTCTTCAGCTCGCGAGGCTTACGAGTGCCGGGCGTTGCAGCCGAAACTGGACCGCGCTTGGTGCTCTGTGGATCTAGCAAATTGATGATGTGCTTAAGGCTGAAGCCATACTGGTCCAGCAGTCCACGGAGCTTGGTCTCGAACTCGATTTCTTTCTTCAGAGCAGCATCGCCTTTCAGTGCTTCCAGAGTTTGGAGCTGCTCGGCCAAGTGTTTTTCCAGCTGACGGTATTCGGCAAGTTTGGACATTGGAGTTTCCTGAGATGTGTTTTGAGGATGTCTATCTGAATAGTATTACAGCATACAAGTTCAGCGTTATCGTCGGCCTTTTAACTTGCTCTCGACGTAGCTCATTTCATCCTTGATCAATTTGACTGTGAGTGACTGGACCCTCGTGGTTTTTCCGGTTTTGATGTCCACGATTTTCAGCAATGCGGTCAAATGGTTTTTGCGCGCCTTCAAGGTGTCGGTCCAGCTCGCGCTGCTCTGTATCTGAGTGATCATGTTCTTTATCCTGGCGGGGTTCTAAACAGCCCACGTGCGTAGGCTGTTTTAGGTGACTCAGCGCGTTACAACGAGAGAACGTCTTGCACGGTGTACTTGTAGGAACGCTCCGCCAAATCACTGCTACTCCAGTTGCCGAATCTTTCACCTTCCTCAGGAAGCACCAACTTCCTGAGACTAATTTGATCGCCATCAACTAGGTTAATGGCCGCCCAGAGCTTTCCTCCCATGTCCAGCAATGCTTGAGCTTTTTCGTTCCACTGTTCCTCTAACACCGTCCGCGCCAGATACAGTGCTTTTCTTTCGATGGCTTTATGTTCCTTTTGAGCCTCGGCGATATATTGATCGACGGTGGCCAGCTCGTGCTCCAGTGCGGTCATGATCAGGTGTTGTCGACGATTGTGCTCGGTCGCAGACGCGAGGTTTTTCGCAGCCTTTTGCGCTTCTGCGTTGGCGTTCTTTTCGCCCTCGGTGTCGCCCCATGCCACGGCTTGAGCATAAGCAGTTGCTGCATCGGTTTCGGCTTGCCGTGCTTTCGCCAAGTCTTCGGCTGCTTGCTGCCGGATCTGTTCTAAACGGGCACTGAGGCTATCCCGCTTTTCGTTGAGTTCTTGCTCGTCCGCTTTCCAATTCGCCATTGAGTCGGTGTAACCCGCCATTAAGGTTTCGTGATTGGCGAGATTCTCGCGTCGAGTAATCTTGTTGCTCATGATGCTGGCATGATGCATTCGAGAGTCGTAAGGGATTTTCAGGGTGTTGTACTGTTTCCGTATTTCATATGCTTGATCAGCATCCATGACTTCGTCGCCCTCCAATAGCGCTTCCAGCGGAGCTATCTCGGCATACAGGTGTTCAGCTTCACTCAGGTATTTATCCCGCTCGACTTTCAGTTTTTCGATCTCGTTCAGCAGCTGCTGTTTCTTTTCGCAATGGCCGATCGTTTCACTGCCGTCCGGCACAACCTCTGAAAGTCCTGCGACTCCAAGGCCTTCCAGTTCACTGGTTAGCGGTTCGCGTTGCTCTGTCGGTGCTTGAAATTCGTTCATCTGTCTTGTTCCTTTGAAATTTGATTTGGGTTGAATGAGCGGCTGGCGAGGCCGGGAATGAGCCGGCGCTACCTCGATCAGCAGAGATGCCCTCAGGCAGCCCGAGCCTCGCTCTCATCCGTTCCCGGAATCGTCTTCACGATGTAGCAGCGTTGCGGGCCAAGGCCGGGCAACCGGACCAGACTCGATGCCTTGCCGTCGCTGCCCGGTTCCAGCACATCGCGCTGCAGCAGTTCCTTGTTCACAGCGGTGAGATTCATGCCCCGGAAGATCTCGGAGCGCCACGCCTCTGTCAGCACGTAATAGGTGTTGGTGGTGTGCATGGTGTCGCCCATGCCGTGCTCCAGCGTCTTGCGAAAACCGAGACGGTCGATAGTGCGGGGGCCGTGTTCGTCGATTTTTGCCGCCGCCGATTCCCAGCGGGTGAAGCGGCTTTCGCCGAAGCGCTCGATGACCTGGCGCAGCCGCGCCAAGATCGCATCGCCCTCGAAGTTACCGGCGCCACCGCGTTCGTTTAACCAAGCGTTCAAGCACACGCGGGCCGCAGTGGTGGCGGTCCCGTCAGGCCACCCGGTGATGCCCATTGCGGTGGCCAGCTCACCCGCCGCTGCCGCGAGGCCGAAGCGAGCAGCAGCACGGTGTGCCTGTCCGCTGGCTGATGCCGGGAGCGACTTGGCGATAAACCCTTCCAGCGTGCGGCGCAGGATGGCCGACCAGCCGTGACGCTTGCCGGATTCGCAGAGCGCCGTCAGGAAGGCAGTGAGCGGTGTGCCGTAGTAATTCGCCACTCGGGCCTTGAGCGCGTCAGACAACGCCGCCGCATCCTCGAAACCGTTGAGCGCGTCGAACATGCCGAGGCCCTTGCTGGCATCCGCTGGCACCGCGAGCATGCGCACCTCCATGCCCGCTTTCAGTTCTTTGTTGGCTTCGGCCATGTGTTGGGCCAAGGTTTTCTCGCCGGTGGAGAGGAACAGCAGGCGCCACTCTTGCACCTGTCGGCCAGCTTGGCCCCGGTCATTGGCGCGTGCCTTGCCGGTCCCGTTGCCGAGCATGTACACCGTCTCGCCGATGATGCGCGGATCGCACATGCCGATTTCGTCGAGTACCAGGAGGCCGTCGGAATGAGCTGCGGCGATGGATTCCAGCGCGTTGTCGGTCGAGCGCCATGAGCGCACCAGACGCGGGCCGCCGTAGATCGAGGCGGCGACTTGCAGGTGTGTGGTCTTACCGCCCGAGCTATCGCCGTACAGGTGAAAACCGCCCGACTCATGGCCGAGCATGTGTAGTAGCGGGCCAGCAAAGGCCACGCCGACGACAAACGCCAGACGGTGATTACCGATACACAGGGCCCCGATCTGCTGTTGCCATTGCTCCAGAGTGCCCGCTTCACTGATCGGCGGAAGCTGCGCGCCGGCCTCGTAGAAGTGCAGGTGTTCGGTATGCGCTCCGACCTGCTGCTCGGGCAGTAGAAAGGCGCTGTCGTGCCAGCCCAAGCGGGTGACCAGCCGCGCCCGTTGCGCACTGTCGAAGCCGCCGAGATAACTCTGCAGGTCGTTGCGCGCATTGCGTCCCGAGCGGCTACCAGCGAGGCGCAGGCCCATGTCCACTAACGGGCCGAGAACGTCCTTGCCGAAGTCGCCGGTCATGGTGCGCGCCGGGATGTTCCAGCGCTTCTTGGTGCCGTCTGGATCGTCGAACTCGACCAGCAAGCCCCAGTTGTGGCCCTTGTCGTCACGGGTCCGGGCGAGGATTTCTAGAGGCGAACACACGGGGCGCGCCTCGCCGTCGTCGCCGGCATAAAACACCCCTTCGGGCGTCAGGCGAAAGCCACCGGGCATCAGGTCATTTTTCGATTTCGCCGGGCGCTTGGCCGCTGTTTTTGTCTTCGGTTCCGGCTTGGTTTCAGCTTGCTCAGTCACCGACTTTTCCACCGCCAAACCGAACAGTTCACCGCTGCTTTCCAGCTCGGCGAAATGGATCGCTGTCCAGCCTTTGGCGAGTGCATCGGCCGCATCGTCGCTGTCGTCCCATTGACCGCCTTTGGCGAAGGCGGCGCGTTCGCTCTTCAGCGTGGGCTTGCGTTTAAACACATCCATCGCGATGACCCGGACCGAGGCGGCGCCGATTTCGCGCAGCTTGTCGGCGACGGCTTCCATGCAGGCTTTGCCGCTGACGTCGTTGTCTGGCCACAAAAGCACGTCGCGACCTTTGAGCGGTGTCAGATCGGCTTTGTGCCAGGAGTTGGAACCGTTCGGCCAGCAGGTGGCCACGTAGTCGGGCAGCAGTTCGGCGGCGGCATCAGCGGCTTTTTCGCCTTCGCACAGGACAACCGGTGCGTTAATGCGTTGTGCCAGTTCATCAAGGCGCAACAGAGGGCGCGGATCTGGCAGGCCCTGCCAGCGCCACTGTGTTGTATGGCCATCGGCGCGCTGACACCACGTTAATGGTGCGAACACCTTCTTCGATTTGCCTTCTTCATCCGTGCCGAGGTCGAAGCGGTAGAGCGCCATGAGCGGCTGACCCTCCGTATCACGGTAGATCCACACCTTCGACGGTGCGCCATGTTGACGATGCTTGGCCGGGCACTTGTTCATGGCCTCGGCCAGGATTGGCTGAATGGCGATCCACTCCGGTGCTTTGGTCTTGCCGGGGGTTGTCTTCGACTGGACGGCGCCGGGCGAGACATTGAGCAGGTCCGCCAGTTTGGCGCAGGCCTCGACATCGGTGCCGCCATCCAGATAGCGCACCAGATCGATCAGATCGCCGCCCTTGTCGCTGGTGGCGAAGTCAGCCCAGGTGCCCTTGCTCAAGTTGATCTTGAGCGAACCAGCGCGCTTGTCGCTGCGGGTAGGATTCGGTGCGGTGTATTCCTTGCCGCCGTCCACGCGCTTGCCGTTCGGCAGCCAGTACGACAGGACACGTTCAATGTCTTTCAGCGAGATGGCTTTCACGTCGGCAAAGCTTGGGCGTTTTGCGGTGCTATTCGGGCGTTGGCTCATGTGTCGGACCTCGACAAAAACAGCGCATCGTTGATGTCATCGAGCAGGGCCTTGGCCATTTCACCAAGATACAAGGCGGGCCAACTGAAGCGCTCGCCTTGGTCGCTCATGGCCGCTTCAAAAGAGAGTTGATTGGCGTGCTGCTGGAATTGCGAAGCCATCTCCAGCGCATCTTCGACCGGAATACCGGCGTTAACTCGAAACAGCTTCTGATCAGTAGCGTTCACGCGCGTAAACGCAGCTCGGCCTAACGTGGTGGATGGCGTCATAGCGCACCGCCTTTCCGTTCCATAGGAATAGAGGAGGCGTCACCATGCAGCATGAGGGTTTTGATCAGGCCCAAGGTGCCTCGGACATCCCAAATAACCGCTGCCAGTACGTGATTGGCTAGGCGAGGTCTGTCACCTTCGCTTTCAAAGTGGTCTTCGAGCAGAGTCAGTACCGAGTCAGCGCGTTCGATGGCGCAGGTGATGGCGTCGATCGGCACACCGGCTTCGACGCCTTTGTCTACGCTGAGCAGATCTTCTGGAAGGGTGAAACTCAGGGCGTTGTTCATTGACGTTCCCCTGCGATTCCAGATTCTTCATTTTTGTTTTTCTGAGCGCTGTAGCCTGCCCATTCAGCGGAGTAGATATCTTGCTTAGTGCGGATGGTACGCGGTACTTCCACTCTAGAGACGCCACGACAGCGGAGCGCCTCAAGGTCAATCAAACGTGTCGTTTTCGACAAGCTGCGCCTATCAAGGATCACGCCCTTATGGTCTACCAAATGGATGGTGATATGCTTTGGCGGTTGCATTGCGGTCTGCTCAGATTTGCTGTGCGACAGTCGAGTCAGTGGTACGAACACTGGCTCGACACTTCTTTCTGCTAAAACCAGTCCTAGGGTCAGTCTTTTAGGGAGCATCCCAGCCAATATTGCTCCCTCGACCGCTACCGCGTTCACCGGGCGCCTTCCTTTGCTGCGCGTTCAATCCAAGCCTTGAGCTCAGTCATCAAAATCAGACGACGCCGTCCGAGTTTGAAAGCCTTTAGGTCGCCAGAAGCGATGAGCTCATAAACTCCTGATCTTGAATAGCCAACCACGCGGGCAGCGTCTTCCACGCTAACTGCAAGAGGTGCGATGTGTTCGGGGTTGTTCATTAGCTTGTCCTTGATCGGTGGGGCGGACTGTACGATACTGGTCCGGACGTAAACATCCTATTTGTAAGTAACATCATCTGCAAGCAAAAAGTTTGTAGACATCGCGAGGCGAGTAAATGGCAAATCGTTCGAAGAAGGTTGTTCTATCGGCTAGGGTCGACCCCTACCTTAAAGCTGCGCTTGAACTGCTGGCGGCATCTAGTAACGAGAAAATCGTGAAGATCCTAGAGTCATGCCTTGAGAATGGGATGAATGACAGAACCATCACGAACCCGTTTAACTCTCCGCAAAAGGATCTGGGAAAAATCAGTTTCATGGTCGCATTTACTGCAATCTGGTCGGAGAATGAAACTCTCTACAAGCTACGCGCAGGAACGCTCGGGCCGGATTTCGCCGGAGAGGAGTTATCGATGGTCGCTATGTTTATCAATGGCGATAAGTATTTCGATGGGGAATTCGATATTTTCGGGGATTTGAACGGTTCGACAGAGAAATTTGGATTCAAGCCGCGAATGCAGTCTCGGGTGAACCTTGCCTTGGTAGAGAAGGAGTGGCCAATTGTTGAGGAGTATGTGAAGTTTCTGGCAAACAACAAGCCGCTTCAGCCGGGTTATGCCGATTACAAAAGTATGCGGGCTCAATCTCTGGCTAAATGAGTTCAACCGCGGCGGCTTTTGTTTCCGGCGCCAAGTGGGCATATCGGAGTGTCATCTTGATATCGGCGTGCCCCAGCAGATCCCGTACCGTGTTGAGCGGTACGCCGGCCATTACTAGGCGTGACGCAAAGTCGTGACGCATATCGTGCCAGCGGAAGCCCTCGATCTTGGCGCGCGACATTAGATTGAGCCAGGCACTTTTAACATCCTCCAGGCGGCCACCGGCCTGACTCGGGAAAACGTATCGAGACTTCCCGACCTGCTTTTTCCAATTATCCAGTACGCCGAAAGTTTCTTTGTTCATCGGGATATGCCGCGTGTCGCTCGTTTTGGTGGTGGAACCGGCAACAGTGATCGTCTTAGTGGGGAAGTTCACCGCCGACCATTTCAGGTCGAACAGCTCACCTCGTCTCATGCCGGTATTCAGTGACACCAGCACCATGGGCTTCAGATGATCAGTGAAAGGCAGCTCCAGCAAATTTTGCATTTGATCTTTACCACGGTCTGCCCGCCACTTGTTCGCAGTCTCGCGCTCGGCCCGCGCTTTATCTTGGCGCGCGTCCAAAGCTTCGCGCAGGCGCTTGGTTTCATCTTGGTCCAGATATCGAACCTTGCCCATTGAGTCGACCTTGAGCTGTTTCAGCTTGGTCAGCGGATGCGCGGCGATGTACTCCCATTCAACGGCCCGGCTGAACACGCCGCTGATCGAGCCCATTTTTCTATTCACTGTCGATGGCTTGTTGCCGGCTTGCATCCATCGGGTGCGGATCTGCTCAAGATCGCGACCAGTGATAGAGTCGAGACGCTGAGACATGATCGCCTCGAAGTTGTTGTCGAGCGTGTGCAGGGTTTTCTCATGCCCTTTGTGGTGCGTTTTGAACCAGGGCATATAGGTGTCGTCGATGAACTGGCGCAAGGAGGGGAGGGCGACGCCTTTCCGCCCCTGAGCGATGGCCAACGGCTCGCCATGGGCGTGCGCATCGGCAAGATACTGGGCAGCCTCGGTGCGCGCTTGATCGAGCGTCACCACTCCGACGCGGCCGAGGGTGGCATTCTTGTTGCGGCCCCAGGTGACCATGTACGATTTATGCCCACTCGGCAGCACACGGATGAACAGGCCGGGCTGTACAATGTCATGAACGCGGTAAGCCTTCGGCTCAGTGGGCAGGCTGTTGATGAGTTTTTGGGTGATCTTCGTTTTCAAGCAGTACAGCTCCGTGACAGCACCGTGGCAGCAAAAAGAACTATACGGGGCCGTTTTCACGGACGCAACCGGACGAGAAGCCCCGTAGATACTGGCCTACCTCAAGCCGGGCGGCTTCTAAATTGACCCTCCTAAGGGGAAGGTTGGCAGTTCGAACCTGCCCTGGGACACCATCTATTTGAAAGCCCCACGCAGAGTGATCTGGTGGGGCTTTTTTGTGGCTGTCTGCAGCGGTGGATTCAACCCCAGCCCAACATCAAGCCGTCAGCGTATGGTCAGCCTCCCCAAACCAGGTACGCACCAGATCGGTACCGCTCGTGCCAGTGTTGGCAAGGACCGCCACATCGGCGAAGTTCGTACCATTGGCTGTGCCGTCGGTATCCACCTTCACGGTGATGTCGCTGCCCGATTGCGCCAGTTGGACGAAGTCGGACGCCTGGCTGACACCGCTAACGAAGTTGGCGCTGAGCAGTGCAGAGAGGTCGAGCGCGTCACCTTCGGCGAAGTTGTAGTCGAGGATGGTGTCTCCACCTTCGTTCGCATTGAGGTAGGCGAACATATCGGCTCCCGCGCCGCCGCTGAGCGTGTCCTCCCCACCACGACCCGCGAGGATGTCGTTGCCGTCGCCGCCACTGAGGACGTCCGCCGCCATGCTACCCACCAGTGTGCCGCTGGATTCGCCGTGGTAACTGACTTGGGTACCGGCCTCGCCGTCGGTGAGCTGGAAGTCCTCCACTGTGTAGTGCCCCAGCAGATTCACCTCAGCCCGGTGCGTGCCATCATCCACCGTCAGCAGGCCGCCGGCGCCAGAGGCATTGGCGCTGTAACTGAGTTGGGTGTTGGCGCCGAAGGCGAGATCGCCGAAGGTCAGCATGTCATCGCTTTCCAGGCCGAGGATGCCGACCAGCGAGCCCGCCGCTTCGGCTTGTGCGATCACCAACGAGCCCGCGCCTTCGCCGTGGAAGGCAACGGACCCGTGTGCGGCGCCGGCAAAGGTCAGCGTCGCGTCGCCGTCGATAGTGGCGCTGCCGTTGCCCATCACGTCGGCCAGCAGGCGCATGTCGCCACCGTTGGCCCACAAGTGGCCGGAGTTGTCGACCGCACTGGCTACCGTCATGCCGCCTTCACCCGTGGACTCCAGCACTCCGCTGTTGGTGATGGTGTGGGTGCCGGTGTCGAGCACCAGGCTGTTCAGCCCGCTGGCCAGGATCAGGCCTGCATTGACCAATACCATCTGCCCGGCGCCCAACTGGCCTGCGCCGGAAATACGGTTGTCGGCATTGGTCAGCACGGTGTCGGCGCTGCCGCCGAAAATCACGTTTTGCGCGCTGTCGGATAGCAGTACTTGGCCACCACCGGTCAAGGTCGCGCCACGGAACAGAATCTCTAGATTGGTCTCGCTGCCGGTGGAGCCGAGTTCGATGGTGCCGCTGTTATGAATGCTGCCACCGAACGGCATGATCGCGCCGTCGGCAATGGTGAGGGTACCGGCATTGGTCATGACCGGGTCCACATCGAACTGGAAGTTCGCTTCGCTCAAGTCAACCGCATCGACACCTTTCAGGGTGACCGACTGGCCAGAGCCGATGCTGACCAGCGCATTGCCGTTGGCGTCGTTAGTGATACTTAAATCAGCAAAGCTATTGATGCCTGAGAAGCCGATCAAGTCGATTTTGTCTGCCGCGGCATCGAAACTGTAGATCTGATTGTTACCGATCGGCTGGGCGAAGACGAAAGTGTCGGCACCGGACGAGCCAGTCAGGTTGTCGTCAGCGGACAAGGCGAAGATTGGCGCGCCGGGGGCGTAGACTTCGACGTTGTTGAACACATAGGCGCTGCCGTCGCTGCCGTCGCTGTTGCTCCAGTACATGTTGACATCAAGTACCAACGCGCCCGCGAAGTCGTCTGGGGTTGTCACAGTCAATGCGCCAGGATCGCTGGTCTGCACGGTCCAGGTGCCATTGCCGTTGTCGGTTCCCGCATTGAATATCCATCCCGAGGGAACACCGCTGATTGAGACCGTTATTGGGCCACTAACATCGGTCGACGGAGTGGTGAGGGCTAAATTGATAGGTTCGCCGGCAACGCCTGCCGGAAGGTTTGCACTACTCCCGGCAGCACCCGCATTACCCGCCAGGTCGGTGTAGCTGTTTGCGGTAACGTCGACTTTCACGCTACCAGATTGTGTTCTAGTCAGCGTCGCCGTGTAGGTATCGCCGTCTACCTGCGTGAAGTTGCTCAAGGTTGCGCGGGGCGTTGCCCCCGATGCACTCACCGTGACGTCCGCAAGGTTGAAACCGCTGACGGCCTCACTGAACTGGAAAGTGATTGTCGATACTGAACCGATCGAGTTCCCTAACGCCGTGCCCGTCACTGTCACCGTCGGCGCCACGGTATCAATTGGAGTCTCAACTACATTCTGCACGTTTACCGTAATCGTCTGCGTGTCGATTCCGCCATTGCCGTCGGCCACCTGAACGCCCACAACATAGGCATTATCACCGTCTGCACCACCGACATCCTGGGCATTCTCGTAATCCGGCGCCGATTTGAACGTCAGCACTCCGCTCGAGCTGATCGAGAACTTGCTGAAGTCTGTCCCGGCCGTATTCAGGATCGAGTAGCTCAGCGTTTGCGCTGGAAGATCAGCATCGGACGCCACCACTGTCGTGACCGCCGAGGTGTTCTCCGCCACGTTGATCGAAGCCGTCGCACCACCACCGTTGGAGGTGATCACCGGGCTGTTATCGTTGACGCCCGTCACGCTCACGGCGAGCGCTTGGTCATCAAACAGCGTGCCGTCCGACGCCCGCACAATCACGTCATAGATGTTGTTCGTTCCCGAGTCAGTTGGCGCCTCGAAGTTAGGTGCAGAGACAAAGCTCAGTGCGCCCGAGCCTGAAACGATCGAGAACTTCGCGGCATCTGCTCCGCCAACGATGCTGTAGCTCAGAGTTTGCGCTGGTAGATCGGCATCGGTCGCCGCCACGGTTGTGACTACTGTGGTGTTCTCCGCCATGCTGACCGAAGCCGTCGTACCACCGCCATTGGAGGTGATCGTCGGCGAGTCGTTGCTGCCGTTGATGGTGACCGTCACTGCGGTCGCGGTGCCGTCGGCACTGAGTACCGTGAAAGTATCGGTCAGGCTGTCGCCGACATTGAGTGCGTCGAAGGCCGAGTTGGCGGTATAGCTCCAGTTGCCCGCGGTATTGATGGCGAAGGTTCCGTTGGTGCCGGCGGTACCGGATTGGGCCTGGAAGGTTTCCGGGTTGTCGACGTCGCTGATGGTGAGCGTGCCGTTGGTGGTCAGCGGGGCATTGGTTTCGGTCAGGTTGGCAATGTCGGCGGACAACACCGCCGCATCGTTGGTGCCGAGGATATGCACGGTGACCGAGGTGAGGGTGCCGTCGGCGCTGCTTACCGCGAAAGTGTCGGTGTAGGTGGTGCCCGCGACGAAATCGTTGTGGGCGCTATTGGCGACATAGCTCCAGGTACCGTCAGTGCCTATGGAGAACTTGCCGTAACTGCCGGCGGTGTTGGACTGCGCGATGAAGGTCGCAGCACTGTCGACGTCGCTGATGGTCAGGTTGCCACTGGTGGTCAGCGGGGAGTTGGTCTCGGTCAGGTTGGCGATGTCGGCGGACAACACCGCGGCATCGTTGGTCCCGAGGATATGCACGGTGACCGAGGTGACGGTGCCGTCGGCGCTGCTCACCGCGAAGGTATCGGTGTAGGTGGTGCCGGCGACGAACTCGTTGTGGGCGCTATTGGCGACGTAAGTCCAGGCACCGCCAGCGCCGATGGAGAATTGGCCATAACTGCCGGCGGTGTTGGACTGCGCGACGAAGGTTGCGGCGCTGTCGACATCGCTGATGGTGAGCGTGCCGTTGGTGGTCAGCGGGGCATTGGTTTCGGTCAGGTTGGCGATGTCGGCGGACAACAGCGCGGCATCGTTGGTCCCGAGGATATGCACGGTGACCGAAGTGAGGGTGCCGTCGGCGCTGCTCACCGCGAAGGTATCGGTGTAGGTGGTGCCGGCGACGAACTCGTTGTGGGCGCTATTGGCGACGTAAGTCCAGGCACCGCCAGCGCCGATGGAGAATTGGCCATAACTGCCGGCGGTGTTGGACTGCGTGACGAAGGTCGCGGCGCTGTCGATGTCGCTGATGGTCAAGGTGCCGTTGGTGGTCAGCGGGGCATTGGTTTCGGTCAGCGTGACGCTGGCCGAGGACAGCTCGGCGGCGTCGTTAGTGCCAATGACGGTGACAGTCACCAACTGAGTGTCCACGCCGCCGAGGCCATCGCTGACCTGCACGCTGAACACTTCGTCATGACTCTCGCCCGCCTTCAGCGATTGCACTGCACTGGCGATTCCATCGGTGCCATTGGCCAGGGTGTAAGTCCACTTGCCTGTATTGTCCACCGCGATCGAACCGTAGATGCCGGCATTCGTACCGGCAATGCTCCAAGTCGCGGTGGCAGCATGATCAATGTCGACCGAGCTGAACTGACCGCTGACGCTGAGCGTGGTGTCTTCCTGCACCGCGCCGGCATCGTTGCCCGTCGCGAAGCTGAGCACCGGCGCATCGTTTGTGCCAGTGACGGTGACAGTCACCAACTGAGTGTCCACGCCGCCGAGGCCATCGCTGACCTGCACGCTGAACACTTCGTCATGACTCTCGCCCGCCTTCAGCGATTGCACCGCACTGGCGATTCCATCGGTGCCATTGGCCAGGGTGTAAGTCCACTTGCCTGTATTGTCCACCGCGATCGAACCGTAGATGCCGGCATTCGTCCCGGCGATGCTCCAAGTCGCGGTGGCAGCGTGATCGATGTCGGCCGAACTGAACTGACCGCTGACGCTGAACGTTGTGTCTTCCTGCACTGCACCGGCCTCGTTACCCGCCGCGAAGCTGAGCACTGGCGCATCGTTAGTGCCAGTGACGGTGACAGTCACCAACTGAGTGTCCACGCCGCCGAGGCCATCGCTGACCTGCACGCTGAACACTTCGTCATGACTCTCGCCCGCCTTCAGCGATTGCACCGCACTGGCGATTCCATCGGTGCCATTGGCCAGGGTGTAAGTCCACTTGCCTGTATTGTCCACCGCGATCGAACCGTAGATGCCGGCATTCGTCCCGGCAATGCTCCAAGTCGCGGTGGCAGCGTGATCGATGTCGGCCGAACTGAACTGACCGCTGACGCTGAACGTTGTGTCTTCCTGCACTGCGCCGGCATCGTTGCCCGTCGCGAAAGTGAGCACCGGCGCATCGTTGCTGCCGGTGATGGTGATGGTGACGGTCTGCGTCGCCGAGGCCGCATTAGCCGCGCCGCTGTCGTCGGTAGCGACCACAACGTACGAGAAGGTGATGGTTTCACCCGCACCGAGGAAGTCGAGGTTCTGATTGCTGCTGTAGTCCCAGCTGTTCTGGTCGACCGAGAAACCGGCCACCAGTGCCGAGGCCACGCTCGTATTGAGCGTGCCACCGCTCCAGGCTATGTCGCCGTTGGCGGTCTGCGACACAATCACCGTGTCGGTGCTGTCCAGATCGGCAAAGCTCAGGGCGCCGCTGTCGTTCAGGGTGGCCGTGCCATTGCCTTCGCTCATCGCTCCAGTGCTCTCGACAATCGTCAGCGTCGGTTGATCGTTGGTGCCAGAGAGGGTAATGGTCACGGTCTGCACTGCGCCGTCGCCAATCGCCACGTTATAGGTTTGGCTGACGCTCTGGCCTTCGCCAAGGAACTGCAACGCGGCGTTGTTCACCGCGAAATTCCAGCTCAGCGATCCGCTGCCCGTACCGGTGCTGTCGCTCAGTGGATTAATGCTAAAGCTGCCCAAATAACCGGAAGCGCCCGGGGTGACAGTGACGCTGTGGGTATCGATCAGGTCGACGTCGGTGAAGGTGATGCTGCCGCTGGCCGCGTAGTCTCCGCTGTCTTCCCCGGCATCGCCGGTCTGCATGCCGCTGGTGATTTGCACCTGGTCGTTGGTGCCGGTGATGGTGATGGTTACATTCTGCGTGGTCGACGAGCCGTGCCCGTCACTGATGGTGACCACATAGGTTTCAGTAGCAGTCTGCCCCTGAGCCAGGTATTGGGCTGCCGCATTATTCAGGGTGTAAGTCCAGTTAACCGTGCCGTCGGCTGCGTTGGCCGCTTCAGTCACGGGGGCAAGGGCGAAGTTGCCCAGCGTTGTGGCATTGCCTGCGGCAGCGACGAAAGAGGCGGTATGCGTGTCACTCAGATCCACATCGCTGAAGGCAATAGTGCCAGACGCGCTCAGCGAGTCGGTCGGGCTCGACGTGGTGGTCGCATCTTCGGTGACCGTGCCGGCCTGCACGCCGATGTTCATCGTCACACTGTCATTCACACCCGCGAACTGCACCTGCGCAGTGGCCCAACTGAGCGTGCCGTTGCCGAGACGAATCGCATAGGTAAAGCTGTCCGTCAGGGACCCTCCAGCAGCAAGCGCCTGAAGTTGTGCCTTGAAAGTCGTCGACAACGTAGCGGCGTCGTAGCCGACTTTGCCATCCGACGTAATCCAGATCTTTGCCCCATTGAAACTGGTGTCAGTACTCGTCGCCTCAATTCTGCCCGTGTCCTGGATCAGGAGATCGGCCGGTGCATAAACCTTTGTGGCAGTCGACAGACTGGTTGCGTTATCAAGTGACCAAAGTGTCTTTGCGTTGCCGCCGAGGTCATTGGACATGACGTTCAGGTACATGACCCCGAGCAGGTCTTCAGTGATGGTCGCGGTGCCCGTGCCAATAACACCGGTAGTGAAAATGTCGTCCTGCGCCTGCGGCGTGTTGGAAAGCGAAGTAACGGTGCCGCCGCTGGTCGTTGTGGTGGTAGCCATGTCTTTCTCCCGAAAATGCCATTTTTTTATTTTTAGAATCGTTAGGGACTGCTAACAGGACGAAGTCCCGTTCTTGCACTGCTCAGGTTGTTCAGGAGCGGTGCGAGTCGGCTGCCGGACATCGCCGGCCAGCTGACGGGACAAGCGCTGCCAGCAGAGGCGCGCGGGTATTGCGGGGATGGAGACGTTCGCCGCGCTTGAGCAGCGGATCGCAGGACACGTCGGGGGAACGTGGACGCCAGCCTGGGGCTGCGCTACGGATGGCACGCAATCGACTGAGAGTACCCATAGGGAAGGGACTCCTGGAGAAAGGCTGGGTGAGGCCGTGTTTTTGGATAGCACCGACTCAGGGATACGGCCTTTCCTGATATCAGTTTGATGTGTGTTTAGTTGGGGGGGCAGGCTTTGTAAAGGTGTTAACCGAGGGTAACAGTACGATGTGCCAATATTCCGACAAGTGGATGTTCTGGTGTCAATATTATGTCGATCTGTTTTTGGCGAAGAGGCCGCAGACACTCGACACTGGTGGGGCTCAAATGAGCTGAAACCCTTATGCGGCATGGGCTGGCTGAGTCATACCGATGCTTGGGCGCCCTCAAATTGAAGCGTCAGTTGTTAAAGAAGCCCCGTCAGGGCATTCATCTGGCGGTTTTTTTCGACCCAAACCACCCGACGACCTACATGGAAAGTCAGTCATTGCTGTGCCTTACTGCTCACTCCACAAGGAGCCCGGCAATGCGACACAGAGGCGCGCAGTTCTGGTTATGGACCGATAACCGGTTACCTCTCCACACCCATGAAGAAGTGCTCAGTGATGGCGTGCAGGTGGAAGTGCGGGCGCGGGTGAGCCATGAGGGGGTCACCCAGGTGTTCATAGGTATTTACGATGACCATGGGGTCATGCTGTGTGAGGAGTTTCACGACAGGGATCGTGATGAGTCTTACTGCGCCGCGTTGCAGTGGGGCGCTCAGCGCGCGAGGGATATTGTGGCGGACACAAAGGGGTTCGTCGCACCGCATCGGGTGCAGTTGACGCTAGGCCCGGTCATCACCGATGAGTCGGTGCTGGCGCTGCGGCGGATGGAAATGAGCGAACATGAGCGTTTCAAGCTCAGTTGCGAAGACGCATGGACGGAGTATCAGGCCGCCAAAGCGGCCATGTTGAACCTCATGCGTGCGCCTAAAGTCGATCCCAAGGTCTGGGCCTACCACAAGGAGCGTCTGAGACAGGCGATCGACCGGCGCGTCTGCGTGCAACGCACCTATTTACGCTGAGCCATTGCCGGCCCCTCAGGTCTGGGGCTGGCGCAGGGTCTCGATGGTTGCGATCAGGTCATCGTAGGAAACCGGTTTTCCAATGTGCTGGTTAAAGCCCGATTGACGGGCCTTTTTAATGTCGCTACTGGAGCCATAGCCGGTCAGGGCAATGGCTGGCACATCCTTGGCGAGCGGCAACTGACGCAGTGCATTCATCAGCTCATGGCCGTTCATGACCGGCATGCCCAAATCCGAAATGATCAGGTCGAAACGGGTACTCTTCGCCGCGTCCAGAGCGGCCACCGGACGATCGAAGGCAATGACTTCGGCGTCTTCCATTTCCAGCAGCATTTTCAAGGTTTCCAGCACCTCGGCAGAGTCATCGACCAACAGGATCGTCAAACCGCTCAGTCTTCCTGACGCCTCGTCGATCGAGGGCGCAGCTTGCGTGTCACCTTCGACGTTGGCCTGCGGCAAGTAAACGCTGAAGGTACAGCCCGCACCGATGCCCGGAGAACTCACCTCAACCGTCCCTCGTTGTGCTTCTGTCAATTGACGGACCAGTGACAAGCCGATGCCCAGCCCTTCACGTTGGTGGTTGGTGTGCTGTGTCTCAGCCTGCCCGAACAGGTCGAATACGTGTTCAAGATTCTCGGCCGCAATGCCGGTGCCATTGTCTTTGACGTCGAGCCGCGCCATGTTCCCGGCCTTGCTCGCGATCAATCGCACGTGGCCATTGGGTGGGGTGAATTTCAGTGCATTGTTCACCAGGTTCCAGATGATCTGTTCCAGGCGCGTCGGATCGGCATGGACCAGCAACGGCTCCGACGGTACTTGCAAGTCGACGGTGGTGCTGTGTCGATCGTTGAGAACGACGTCGTGGATATCGCGCAGCACACTGGCCAGATCCACGGCGATCGGTTTCAATTTGAGCTTGCCGGTACGCACACGGGCGACGTCAAGCAGGTCGTCGATGATCCGTGCCTGGCTGCTGACGGCATCGCAAATGGTGCTGACCGCTTTGGCGGCCGGTGCCACCGACTTGGTCACCGGCAAACGCCTGAGCAGTTCGGCATTGAGCTGGATCAGGTTCAGCGGGTGCTTGAGTTCGTGGGACATGACCGCGAAGAACTCATCCTTGAGGTAATTGGTGTTCAGCGTCTCGGCCAGTTGTTGGCTTTGCTCTTCATGCTGGCGTTTGTGACCGGTCAGGTCGCGGGCGATTTTCACGTATCCCTGAAGGTGGTCACCGTTGAGCAGGGTCACTTCGCCGCTGCAATAGAAGCGGCTGCCATCCTTGCGCAGGTGCCAGCGTTCATCTTCGGAACGGCCCTGGGTACGTACCCCTTGCAGTTCGGTTTCGGGCACGCCAGATGCGCGGTCCTCGGCGGAAAAAATGAAGTCGTAATAAGCGCCTTCGGCCTCGGCCTTGCTGTAGCCGAAGATCAGCTCGGCGCCTTTGTTCCAGCTGGTGATCACGCCCTGTTCATCGAGGGTGATGATCGCGTAGTCGCGGGTACTTTCGGCCACCAGGCGCATGCGTTCTTCGCCCAGGCGCAGTTCTTCTTCGGCCGCGCGGCGTTTGGTGATGTCGATGAAGGTCAGCACGGTGCCGTCGATATGGTCTTCGCTGGAGCGGTAGGGCAGCAGGCGGGCGATGTACCAGCGGTTGTCGGTGCTGCTGAGTTCGCGTTCGATCATGTTCAATGATTCGAATACCTGTGCGGCGTCACTCGCCAGGTCGTCGTAGTGCAGACGATGCGTGATATCGAGCAGGGAACGGCCGGTATCCATCGGCAACATGCTGAAAATGTCGGTGGCGCGCGGGGTGAACCACTTGATCCGCATGCTGCGGTCGACAAAGACCGTGGCGATGTCGGTGGAGGCGATCAGGTTGGTCAGGTAGCCATTGATTTTGTCGGTTTCTTCGACTTTGGTTTTTAGCTCGTCGTTGACTGTCAGCAACTCTTCGTTGATCGATTGCAGCTCTTCCTTGCTGGTTTCCAGCTCTTCGGTGGCCGAGCGCAGTTCTTCGTTGATCGCCTGCATTTCTTCGTTGGACGCTTTCAGTTCTTCACTGGAAATTTCCGATTGTTCAATGGTGTCTTGCAAGTGCAACTTGGTGCGCTGCAGTTCACGCTCAAGATTGGATAGTACCTGGCTCTCGGTTTGCAGCTGGGTCGTGGCCGTCTGCGAAGGATCGACTTCGACTTCCTCGAAAATCACCAGGACGAACTCGCCGTCCGACTCTTCGTCCTTGTAGGGCTGCACTTCCAGGCTGACCTTGTAACGTCGGTCTTCACGCTTGAGCGGCACCTCGCGGGATTTGACGGCCATGCCGCTCTGCTGGGCCTGAAACAGCGTGGTGCGGATTTCCAGGCGCAATTCCGGAAGGATCAGTGTCAGCAGGTTGCGTGACAATTCCCCGCCCACATGCCGCAGGAAACGCCCGGCACTTTCGCTCATGTGCAAGATGTCGGCGTTGGCATCGACGATCATGCTCGGCGGGCCGGAGCGTTCGAGGGCGCGCTGGTGGATGTCGGCGAACGACAGCTTGCGTTGCACGGCGTGTTGCGGTTCCTGCCGGGAAATGTTGGTGCGCACATAACCACCGCGCGGCACGGTTGGCATGCGTCGGCTATTGGCGGTGCCGGTTTTGGCGCGGAAGATCCGGTTGCGTTTGTCCACTGGCGTGAACAGCTCATGACACGCTTCGGCGCTTTCGGAAGAGCCGAGGAACAGGAAGCCGCCGGGGCGCAATGCAAAGTGGAACATCTGAAGAATTTCGCGCTGTACCTCGCGATCCAGATAGATCAACAAGTTACGGCAAACGATCAGGTCGATTTGCGAGAAGGGCGGGTCGGACAACAGGCTGTGTTTGGCGAACAGCACTTTTTCGCGGATTTCCTTGCGAATCCGAAAGTGTTCATCTTCCTTGATGAAGTAGTGCCGCAGTCGTGTTGGCGGCACATCGGTGACGATGGCTTGCGGGTATAGACCCGCCCGGCCGACACTGATGGCGCGCTCGTCGATGTCGGTGGCGAAAACCTGCAGCGAGGCCTGGCTGGCCTCCAGCTGTAGCTGATCGTTGACCAGCATCGCCAGGCTGTAGGCTTCTTCGCCGGTGGAACAGCCGGCCGACCACACCCGAATTTCTTCTTTCTCAGGTTGCGCCGAGACCGCGGCGCTGACCAGTTGCGGCACGATATCCCGCTCCAGCGCTTCAAAGGCTTCGCGATCACGGAAGAAGTTGGTCACACCGATCAGCATGTCCGCCAGCAGCGCTTTGGTTTCTTCGGGATTGTCTTGCAGGTAACGGTAATAAGCCCCCAGATCTGGCTGGGCGGTGACCTGCATGCGGCGCTCGATCCGCCGCAATACCGTCGCGCGTTTATAGTGCTTGAAGTCATGACCGGTGCCGGTGCGCAACTGGATCAGGATGTCGTGCAGCATTTGTTCGGCGAACGCTGCATCGCGCTCGGACACCGACGCGAAGGATTGAAGTTCCGGATCGTTGGCGGCGGGCAAGGTAATTTCCCGGGAGTTGTGCCACAGGTCCAGCAGTTTTTGCGGCATTTCCTCCACAGGTAACACCAGATCGACCATGCCGGTCTCGATGGCCGCTCGGGGCATGCCGTCGAACTCGGCGTCTTCCGGCACTTGGGCCAGGGTGATACCGCCCTGTTCCTTGATGCGCGACAAGCCGACCGCACCGTCGGAGCCGGTGCCCGAGAGCACCAGGCAGAAGGCGCGCTCGCGGTGCACTTGCGCCAGATCGCGGAAAAACAGATCGATCGAGGCGTGGCGTCCCAGTTGTGGGTCGTTTTCACCGACTTCAAGGTTGTTGTCATTCATCGTCAGCCGCTGCGCCGGTGAGATGACGTATACCCGGTTTTTCTCGATCGGCACGGTTTCGGTGACCTGCAGAACCGGCATCCGGGTCGATTCCTGGATGATCTTGTCAGCGATGCTTTGGTGGTCGGGCGACAGATGAAGAATGATCACGAACGCCATGCCGTTGTCATTAGGCATGTTCTGGAAGAACAATTTAATGGCCTGGAGTCCACCCGCCGACGCGCCGATGCCTACCACCGGAAAGTCCAGGGTGCTGGGACTCGAGGCCTGTGGCTCGGGAGCCGTGGCCGAGGGAGTTGGGGGGGTGGTCATTTCATTCTGCCTTTGCTGGCGATGTAAAACGCTTTGCATGCAAGCGGGTATAAAAGCGCGGGTCATAAAACAGAATAATCCCGTTTTTCAATAAAACCTTCAATTATTTAGCGTGCGTTTATGGCCTTATATAAGTTTTTGACAAGCAAATGCGCAATTGCACTTCCGCCGCTTCAAGGGAACGCGACTACTGGCCGATAACCCGAACAGTCGTTGTCATTTTTACTTCTGGCGGCCGGCAATTGTCATCGCGGGTTTATGCGAAATTGCTTGATAGCCTATGGTCTCTCGCTATCATCTGCGCGCCAAAAAGGGCCGCGAAGCTGAATGCGCCCGTGTGGTTTGCCTTTGGGTTGTTCTTCTTAAATTGCCTGGAAATCTTCGATGCTGTCGTATCACCAAAAGCGTTTTCTGATCGTCGATGATTTCTCGGATTTCCGCAGTTCCGTCAGGTCCATGCTGCGGGAGCTAGGCGTCAAGGACGTCGACACCGCCGATACCGGTGAACAGGCGTTGCGCATGTGCTCGCAGAAGTCCTACGACTTCATTCTCCAGGACTTCCACTTGGGCGACGGCAAGAAAAACGGTCAGCAGGTACTTGAAGACCTGATGATCGAGAAGCTGATCAGCCATGAAAGTGTGTTTGTCATGGTCACCGCCGAAACCAGCCAAGCGATGGTGCTCAGCGCACTGGAACACGAGCCTGATGCTTACCTGACCAAGCCGTTCAACCGTTCCGGCCTGGCTCAGCGTCTGGAACGCCTGGAGCAGCGCAAGACCTTGCTTAAACCGATCCTGCAAGCCCTTGACCGGGGCAAACCGGTGGAGGTACTCAATGCCTGCATCGCCCTGTGCAAACAGGACATTCGTTATTCGCCGCTGTGCCTGCGTTACCGCGCCGATGCGTTGCGCGACTTGAATCAGAACGAAGCGCTGGAGCGTCTGTACGACAGCATCATTGCTGATCGGCCATTGCCGTGGGCATTTGCCGGGTTGGGTCAGTTGCTGTTCAAGCGCGGTCAGGTCAGCCAGGCCAAGGGCGTTTACGAGAAAGCCTTGAAAGTCTTCCCGATGATGCCGGCCCTCTACGACGGCATGGCTGATGTGCTGGTCGCCGAAGGGGACACCAAGGGGGCGCAGAGAGTCTTGGAAGAGGCTATTCGCCTGTCGCCGCTGGCGGTGCGTCGGCAAGCGTTGCTGGGCAAACTGGCGATGGCCAACGAGGATTTCGACACGGCCTCCAAAGCCTATCGCCAGGCCGTGACTCAAGGGGCGCAGTCACGTTTCAAGGATGCGGAAAGCAACCTCGGCCTGGCCCATGCCTTGATCAGCAAAGGCAGCGAGAAGGGGCTGGACACCCGGACCCGCCTTGAAATCAACACCACGCTGAGTGCGGTCGCGAAGGAGAACCCTTCCGATCCTGGCTTGCAGATTCGTGCGCGCCTGATGAAAGCCACCAGCCTGCTGCTCAACGATGCCGAAACCGCCGAGAAGCTCACCGAGCAGGCGATGATGCGTCTCGATGGCATGGAGCAGTTCATGAGCGCCGAAGCGGCGCTGCTGGTGGCCAAACAACTGCAAATGCTCGGGCAGGCGAGTGCCGGCGCTTCGATGCTGAAAAACTGTGCGGAGATCTACGGCGACGATCCGAGCGTGATGAAAGGCATCGCCAAGCTGACTGACGACCCGACGATTCTCAACTCGGGCAACGCGGCCGCCGACCTCAACCGGCAGGGCGTGCGGGTGTACAAGACCGGCAATCTGGTGGAGGCCCGGGATGTATTCCGCAAAGCCCTGGCGCTGCAGCCGAAGAACATCAGTATTGCCCTGAACATGGCGCAGTCGCTGCTGCATGGCACCGACACCAGCGTGCCGTCGGCCGAGCTGGAAGAGTGTCGCGCCTGCCTGAAAACCGTCGGCCTGATGCCCGATACCGACGCGCGTTATCCGCGCTATCAGAAACTGAAAATCAAGGCGTTCGGCGAATGATCGACAGCGAACCGTCACTCGACTTTTCCACGGTGATTGCCTCCACCGTCCACGATATGAAGAACTCACTGGCCATGCTGATGCAGGCGCACAGCCAATGGCTGGCGCGCTTGCCCGATCCGCAGCAGCACACCCCGGAGCAGGGCGTGATCGACTTCGAGTTCGCTCACCTCAATGGCATGCTGGTGCAGTTGCTGGGGCTGTACAAACTCGGCGTCAACCAGATGCCGTTACAGCCGGCCTACCATGAGCTGGATGATTTTATTGAGGCGCAACTGGCGGCTCATCAAGAAGTATTCGCCAGCCGCGGCATCATCGCGACCTATGAAGTGGACCCGTTGAGTCCACTGGGTTTCTTCGACCGGGAGCTGATTGCCTCGGTGCTTGCCAACAGCATCAACAACGCCATTCGTTACGCCCGCCATGCCTTGTTGATCAGCGTCAGCGATGAGGCCGGGCAATTGGTGCTGACCATCAACGACGATGGCGAGGGTTATCCGCCCGAGATGATCGAGCGTCAGGCCGATTATGTGCAGGGCATCAACCACAGCAGTGGCAGCACCGGCCTGGGCCTGTACTTTGCCGGACGGATTGCCGCGTTGCATCAGCGCAATGGCGTGGGTGGACGGACTGAAATCAGCAATGGCGGCCAGTTGGGCGGCGGCGTGTTCAGCCTGTATCTCCCCTAGGACGCCGTTTCTGACTTGAAATACTCCTACATTGTTTGTGGTGACCTTCAATTCATTGGCATTCAACGAATCGATGGTTTTTGTTTGACGCTGCTTGATATTCCGAACAGCCGGAGCCTATTTTGTACGAGTCGCCGTTCGCGGCTCGTACAACAACAAGGATTGCGTCATGACAACCGATGGCCATCGTTCACTCGCGCAGCGATTGACGGGCATTGATGAGATTGAATGTGTCACGCCGGACCTGAATGGCGTACCACGCGGCAAGGTGATGACCGCCGAAGGATTTCTTGAAGGGCGGCGTTTGCAGATGGCGCGGGGAGTGCTGCTGCAATGCATCATGGGCGGTTATCCGCCAGCGCGTTTTTATGGCAGCGATGATGGTGACCTGGCGCTGGTGCCGGATCCCGCGCAGATCCACCGCTTGCCCTGGAGCTCGCAACCTCGTGCACTGGCCATTTGCGATGCGGACGAGCTGACTGGCGAGAGTTCGCAACTGTCGACCCGTGGCCAACTCAAGGCCGTGATCGCTCGATACGCCGCTCTTGGTCTGGCGCCGGTGGTGGCGACCGAGCTGGAGTTCTTCGTCTTCGCGCCCAACCCCGACCCGACGCAACCCTTCCAGCCACCACTGGGCCTGGACGGTCGTCGCGAGGACGGCCACTCGGCGTTCAGCGTCAGCTCCAATAACGGCTTGCGGCCGTTCTTCAATGAAGTCTACGAATGCATGGCGGCGCTGGGCTTGCCGCGCGATACCTTCATGCACGAGATGGGCGTCAGCCAGTTCGAGATCAACCTGCTGCACGGCGATCCGCTACTGTTGGCCGACCAGACCTTATTGTTCAAGCATCTGCTCAAAGAAGTGGCGCTCAAGCATGGCCTGATCGTGGTCTGCATGGCCAAGCCATTGGCGCATACGCCGGGCAGTTCAATGCATATTCACCAGAGCATCGTCGAGATCGGCACCGGGCGTAACGTGTTCAGCGACAAGGCCGGCGAGCCGACCGCGACCTTCCGTCATTTCATCGGTGGTCAGCAGGCCGGCCTGGCGGATTTCACTGTGCTGTTTGCGCCGAACGTGAACTCCTATCAGCGCCTGTGCCATCCTTTCGCATCGCCGAATAATGCCTGCTGGTCGCACGATAATCGCGCGGCCGGACTGCGCATTCCGGCCAGTTCACCGGTCGCTCGTCGGGTCGAAAACCGCTTGCCGGGAGCCGATGCCAATCCGTATCTGGCGATCGCCGCGAGCCTGGCCGCGGGGTTGTATGGCATCGAGAACAAACTGGAGCCGAGCGAGCCGATCCAGGGTGAGTTCGTTGTGCCGGATAATCTTTCGTTGCCGTGTACCTTGCATGCCGCTCTTGAACGTCTGAAACGTAGCCAATTGGCGAGGGAACTGTTCGGCAAGGAGTTCATCGAAGGCTACATCGCTTCGAAGACCATGGAGTTGACCAGCTTCTTTGATGAAATTACTCCCTGGGAACGGCGTGTTCTAGCAGCCCAGGCCTGACGACCCGTCGCCGTCGGGCTATCGTTTTTGTCGATAGCCCGATACTCACTGCAAGGAGCCGCTCGGAACGCCGATGCGCCAAATCTTGAAATCTTTTCGGGGGCTTTATTTCGCCTCGCTGATGATGTTGATCGGCTCGGGCCTGTTAAGTACTTACCTTGCCCTGCGCTTGGCGGCCGATAACGTCGACAGCCTGTGGGTCGGTGCATTGATGGCGGCCAACTATTTCGGCCTGGTGCTGGGCGGCAAGATCGGCCACCGGCTGATTGCCCGCGTCGGGCATATTCGAGCTTATTCAGCCTGCGCCGGGATTGTCGGCGCGGCAGTGCTGGGCCATGGTTTGGTGGACTGGCTGCCCGCGTGGCTGTTTTTGCGGGTGATCGTCGGCCTGGGCATGATGTGCCAGTACATGGTGATTGAAAGCTGGCTCAATGAGCAGGCAGAAGCCAAGCAGCGTGGCGTGGTGTTCAGCGGCTACATGATCGCCTCGTATCTGGGACTAGTGTTGGGTCAACTGATTCTGGTCATGCACCCCGGCCTGGGCCTGGAACTGCTGATGCTGGTCGCTCTGTGTTTCGCCCTGTGTCTGGTGCCGGTGGCCCTGACGCGGCGGATTCACCCGGCGCCTTTGCACCCGGCGCCGATGGAACCACGGTTCTTCATCAAGCGCGTGCCGCAGTCGTTGAGCACGGTGTTGGGGTCGGGTTTGATCGTCGGTTCGTTCTACGGTCTGGCGCCGCTGTATGCCTCGCAGCAAGGGCTGTCCACCGAACAGGTTGGTCTGTTCATGGGTAGCTGTATTTTTGCCGGCCTGGTGGTGCAGTGGCCGTTGGGTTGGCTGTCGGACCGCTATGATCGGGCGCTGTTGATTCGCTGTTTCGCGTTTAGCCTGGCGCTGGCTGCGTTGCCGCTGGCGATCATGCGACAGGTGCCGCTGGAGGTGCTGTTCATCGCCGGTTTTTTCTGTTCGTTGGTGCAGTTTTGTCTGTACCCGTTGGCGGTGGCGTTCTCCAACGACCACGTCGAGGGTGATCGTCGGGTGTCGCTGACGGCGATGCTGCTGGTGACCTACGGTGTGGGCGCGAGTATCGGACCGCTGGTGGCCGGGGTGTTGATGAAGCTGTTCGGCAGTCAGATGCTCTATGCCTTCTTCAGCTTTTTCGCCTTGGTGCTAGTGTGGCGAATCCGCCCGAAAGCGGTTACCAACCTGCATCAAGTGGACGATGCTCCGCTGCATCACGTGGCCATGCCAGACAGTATGTCGAGTTCGCCATTGGTCGCTTGCCTGGACCCGCGAGTCGATGAGCAGGTGGTGCAGGATCAGATGCAGAACCCGGTCAATCCGGAGACTGGTTTCAATCCGGACGCCGATCCCGAAACCGAAGCTGAAACAGATACGGAATCAGAAGACCCTGACGCGGGTCGCGAACAAAGCTTTACCGAAGCGAGGCCTTGATCAAGGCATAAAAAAACGGGCAGTCACCGCAAGGGACTGCCCGTTTTTTATGGGAGCTGTGTATCAGAAATCGTCTTTATCGAAGCGCCGCGCTTCGCGCTGAAGCTGATAGACGAACCGCTCGACTTGGCGCTGCACCAGGCCGCTCATGTTGTGAAAACGCACGCCGGCGAAGGTGGTGTTGATCTTCTCTTCGAAGTGCAGATAACGCAGTTCGACCGGTGCCGTCATGCTACCGAAGGGCAGGGCGGCGACGAAACGGTCATAGACCTGGCCCAGTTGCAGGCTGGCGGTGATGTCGCCCTCGAAACGCAACTTGCAGCCGGTGGCAGAGATGTCCAGCAGTTTGCCCCTGACGGGCGACTTGAGCTTGTCGCCACCCAGGTCGACATTGACCAGTTGCGCCAGTTTCAACGCAGCGCGAAAAGCATTGCGGCGCTGGTGGTAAACCACTTCGTCGGGCAGCGCGCCACGGTAGCAGCGGCCATCGCCGGATTCGTCGATGGTCAACGGGCCATTGCTTTCCCAGGCGATGCGCACACCGTCGTGAAAGCCTTCGACCTTGAACGGTTCGCCGGCCAGCAGAAAGCGCTCGCCATCGCGCGGGATCATTTCGTCCAGGGCGATCATGTTGCTGTCACGGTCGATGTCCACCAGATAACTCTGGAAGCGCTGGCTGCGCTCGTGGAACGTGATGATCAGCGGGTCATGGCTGTCTTGCAGCTGACGCAGATTGCCGGAGATTTCCAGGGGCGTGGTGAGCACCTTGGGTGGCTGCGGAGCATCTTCCGCGCTTAAGGCATTGAACACGGGGCATCAATCTCCAGACAAATATGACTACTGGCTAGCATTCTGCCAGCATGTTTCGCGTCGTGATAGAGCGTGCTCATTGAAAGGCTCAAGCCTGACTGAGCGGGCGTGGTTTTGCGAGTTTGGAGGTTGAACCGCGGGCATCGTAGAGCGCTGGTGGCTCGCCGCCGGTGAGAATTTTCAGCTGGTTGGCCGTGGCGGCCTGCTGCACCAGAATCGACTGGCCATTATTAACGTTGGCGGCCTGGCACTGGGTCAGGAGGTCGGTCAGCACGTCGCTCTGTGCCAGCAACTGGTCGCCAATGCTCGAATGGCTGGCAAGTTGCTCCAGACCCTGGCGATTGGTCGGCAGGTTGAGGCTGGCGAGGATTTCACTGCGCTTGCGGCCATGCTGTTCGAGCAAAATGATCAATGCCTGTTTCTGCGCCAGAATCTCTTCGAGCAGTGGCATGTCGCGACCGTGCAGCGCGAGGGACTCGGTTTGCAGCAGCTCCAGCAGGTGTTGCGCCGGGGCAAAGTCGTCGATGATCAGTTGCAGTAAATTAGTGTCGTGCATGGCTGGCCTTGGGTTTTAAGCGTCCAAAAGCCTGGCGCGGGCCGTGGCCTAGCGCTGGGCTTCGAAGTTGAGCAGTTTGCTGGCTACACGGTTGCTGTCGACTTTATAGCTGCCATCGGCAATCGCTGCTTTCAACTCGGCCACGCGGGCTTTGTCGACGGCAGGCTGATCGCGCAGCTTGTCAGTGACCTTCTGCAACTGTTGAGCCTCATTGCTGAGGTGTACCGATTCCCCGCTTTTGGTGGTACTGGCCTGTTCGGCCGGGGTATTCAGCGGCGCGGATTGGCCGACTTTTTCGGCGGTTTCCTTCGCAGCGCTGGTCCGTGTACTGCCCGTAAGTGACGAGGAGCTGTTTAAACGACTGAAATCGATGACCATGACAAAAAACCTCTGGGTATTTGGACGCTTGCCATGTTTTCGGCTCTCCCTGTGAAAACTTTAGGCCCATTTATCAATGAGCGTGCATGCGCCCGGGCATCTTGCGCATGCGGCACAGTTTAGGGAACAGCCTCGGGCAGCGCCATATCTTCACGAACAGAGATCCTTACAGGGTCGCTCACATAGAAACTTCCACCTGGCCGGGCGCGGTGACTTGCGCCTTGATGACCCGCTGGGAGTTCAGGTTTTTCACCCGAATCTGTTCGCTCATGCCGCCGTTGGACAGCGCTTCACCCGGCATACGTACACTGAGCGTACCACTGCGGGCGGTAATCACCACCTGATCGCCCTTGCGAATCACTTCCGCCTGTTCGAGATGCACCAGGGTTATGGTCTGATCGGCGACCATTGGTCGGGTAAGTTTTTGTCCGATCGCTTGATCGACGGAAGTCAGAAAACCCTGATTTATCAGGCTGATATCGCGTTCTCGCAGGGTCACGTCCTGAGGTTCGATAATCCCTGTGCGCTTGAGGGGACGGGTGGTGGTCACGATGTCGCGAAACAGCCGTACTTGAGCGGGTACGAAGACCGTCCAGGGGGAGGTGCCGTCGCAGCGAACCTTGACCGTGACCCGGCCCAGAGGCCTCGCCGGGCTCTCGAGGGTGGCTGTCAATTCCTTGTCGCACATAGGCATGCGCAGGCGCGGATCGAGCTGGTTGACCTCGATCTCATAGCGTCCTTGCGTTTGACTGGTAGCCAGATAGTCTTCCACGGTGAATTCAAGAAAGCCCTGAGTGACGCCGATAAGCATGTCAGGCAAGGTAACCGCGTCAGCAAGGGCAGGGCTGCCAGCGTTGAACAGGCAAGCGGCCGACATCGCGCAGAGTAATCTGCGACAGGTTGATGTCAGGTGTCGGAAAAATGTCGGTTCTGTGTTCATAAGAGTTAAAAAGCAAGCGCCGTGCCGTTTAGTGAAGAATGTGCGTCGCAACACACTTAGCGTTGGTGTAGGAGTCTGGGCATGGCTGGTGTAATGGATTCGGTGAACCAGCGCACGCAACTGGTGGGGCAGAATCGCCTTGAGCTGTTGTTGTTCCGTCTCGACGGCCAGCAGCTGTATGGGATCAACGTATTCAAGGTTCGTGAGGTGCTGCAATGCCCCAAGCTGACCCTGATGCCCAAGTCCAGTCCTGTCGTGTGCGGTGTGGCAAGTATTCGGGGGGCGACCATTCCGATTCTGGATCTGGCGATGGCGACCGGTTCCGGAGCGCTGAAGGATCAGAGCAATCCCTTCGTGATCATCACGGAGTACAACACCAAGACCCAGGGTTTCCTGGTTCGGTCGGTGGAGCGCATCGTCAATATGAACTGGGAGGAGATTCATCCGCCACCCAAGGGCACCGGGCGCGATCACTACCTGACCGCTGTGACTCGGGTCGACAATCAGTTAGTCGAAATCATCGACGTCGAGAAGGTGCTGGCGGAAGTGGCACCGACACCGGAAGCGATTTCAGCGGGTGTGGTGGATGTCGAGACTCAGCACAAGGCGTTGTCCTTGCGCGTGCTGACGGTCGATGACTCATCGGTGGCGCGCAAGCAGGTGACCCGTTGCCTGCAAACGGTCGGCGTCGAAGTGGTGGCGTTGAACGATGGTCGGCAAGCGCTGGATTACCTGCGCAAGCTGGTCGATGAGGGCAAGAAGCCGGAAGACGAGTTCCTGATGATGATCTCCGACATCGAGATGCCGGAGATGGACGGGTACACCCTGACGGCCGAGATCCGCAACGACCCGCGCATGCAAAAGCTGCATATCATCCTGCACACTTCGTTGTCGGGTGTATTCAATCAGGCGATGGTCAAGAAGGTCGGTGCCGATGACTTCCTGGCCAAGTTCCGTCCTGATGACCTGGCATCCCGGGTAGTCGACCGGATCAAAGCAGCAGATATCAGCTAGGGGCGCTTTGCCCCTGGCGGTCAACACGATTTAAGAGGCCGCATCATTGTCTACGGGTAATTTGGATTTCGAACAGTTTCGGGTCTTCCTGGAAAAAGCCTGTGGCATTTTGCTCGGTGAAAACAAGCAATACCTGGTCTCGAGCCGTCTCAACAAACTGATGGAACAGCAGGGCATCAAATCGCTGGGTGAGCTGGTTCAGCGCATCCAGACCCAGCCGCGCAGCGGTTTGCGCGAGATGGTGGTGGATGCCATGACCACCAACGAAACCCTGTGGTTTCGTGACACCTATCCGTTTGAAGTCTTGAAGAACAAGGTATTGCCTGAGGCGATCAAGGCAAGCCCTGGCCAGCGCCTGCGGATCTGGTCGGCAGCGTGTTCGTCGGGCCAGGAACCGTACTCGCTGTCGATGTCCATCGATGAGTTCGAGCGGGTCAACATGGGTCAGTTGAAGATGGGCGTGCAGATCGTTGCCACGGATCTGTCCGGCACCATGCTGACCAACTGCAAGACCGGCGAGTACGACAGCCTGGCCATCGGCCGCGGTCTGTCGCCCGAGCGCCTTCAACGTTACTTCGACCCGAAAGGGCCGGGACGCTGGGCCATCAAGGCTCCGATCAAGAGTCGGGTGGAGTTTCGCTCGTTCAACCTGCTGGACAGCTACGCGAGCCTGGGCAAGTTCGACATCGTGTTCTGCCGCAACGTGCTGATCTACTTCTCCGCCGAGGTGAAGAAAGACATCCTGTTGCGCATTCACAGCACGCTCAAGCCGGGCGGTTATCTGTTCCTTGGCGCGTCCGAAGCGCTGAACGGTTTGCCGGATCATTACCAGATGGTCCAGTGCAGCCCAGGGATCATTTACAAGGCGAAGTGATGCAAGTGCGGCAGGCATAAAAAATGGGAGTCCTCAAGGACTCCCTTTTTTTATGCCTGCCGCACTTGCATCACGTAGGAGCTGCCGAAGGCTGCGATCTTTTGACTTTGCTTTTGAAGATCAAGATCAAAAGATCGCAGCCTGCGGCAGCTCCTACAGGGGGTAGGTGTTTACCTCCAGAAGCGGCAGAAAAGCGGCAGGCGGCGGAAATCGGTTGCCGCTTTTCTGGCATTGCCGCCTTGCCACCGCGCGCAAAGCCCCGGTTTACGGGCTTTTTTGAATTGGCACGCCGCTTGCTATATCCATCGTACGAAAAATCAGGTCACCCGAAGGTTTCCCGACATGAGCATCAGCTTCGATAAAGCGCTCGGTATCCACGAACAAGCCTTGGGCTTCCGCGCTCAGCGTGCCGAAGTCCTGGCCAACAACATCACCAACGCCGACACCCCGAACTACAAGGCTCGGGATCTGGACTTCTCGAAAGTGCTCGCCGAGCAGAACGAGAAAACCAAAAACGGCAAGTTCGCCTTGAACATGACCAACAGCCGTCACATCGAAGCTGAAGGCCTGGGCAATGGCGGCGAGTCGCTGATGTATCGCACGCCGATGCAACCGTCGATCGACCAAAACACCGTGGACGCCCAGCTGGAACAGTCGAATTACGCCGAAAACGCGGTCAACTTCCAGGCCAGCTTCACCCTGCTCAACAGTAAATTCAAAGGGCTGGTGTCAGCCCTGCGTGGAGAGTAAGTCATGTCCCTTGCCAGTGTTTTCAACATCGCCGGTAGCGGCATGAGTGCCCAGACCACTCGCTTGAACACCGTCGCCAGTAACATCGCCAACGCCGAGACCGTCTCCTCGAGCATCGACCAGACCTACCGTGCCCGTCACCCGGTGTTCGCCACCATGTTCCAGGGCGGCCAGAGCGGCGGCAGCGATTCGCTGTTCCAGAACCAGGACGCAGCCGGTCAAGGCGTGCAAGTACTGGGCGTGGTCGAAGACCAGAGCAATCTTGACGCGCGCTACGAGCCGAACCATCCGGCTGCCGATGGCAAGGGCTACGTCTACTACCCGAACGTCAACGTCGTCGAAGAAATGGCCGACATGATTTCCGCGAGCCGTTCGTTCCAGACCAACGCCGAAATGATGAACACCGCCAAAACCATGATGCAGAAGGTCCTGACCCTCGGTCAGTGATAAGGGGCGACTTTCGATGAGTGTTACCGATACCACCAGTAGCCCGAGCATCAAGGACATCCTGGCCAACTCTTCGGTCAAGACCAACACCAGTGCCACCGGCCTGGCGTCGGCAACGAACAGCGCCAGCGGCAATAAGGCCCTGGGCAAGGACGCGTTCCTGCAGTTGCTGGTGACACAGCTGAAAAACCAGAACCCGCTGGAGCCGCAGGACAACGGCGAGTTCGTTGCCCAGTTGGCGCAGTTCAGCAGCCTGGAAGGGATCACTACGCTCAACACCACCGTGAGCAACATTGCCGCCAGCAACAGCTCGTCGCAGGCGTTGCAAGCCTCGTCGCTGGTGGGGCGCTCGGTCATCGCACCGGGAAGCAAAGCCGTGGTCGATACCTCGAAGTCGTTTAACGGTGAGGTCGTGCTCCCGGCGTCGGTGGCGGGAGTTACGGTGAAGATCACGGATGCGGAGGGCAAGCTTGTTCGCACCATTGATCTGGGGGCTCAGGCAGCCGGCAAATCCAGCTTCATCTGGGACGGCAAGGACTCTGTGGGTAAAGACCTGACGTCGGGCACTTACACCTTCGCGGCGTCGACGACCATCGATAGCCAGGCGGTATCGCTGATCACCAACCTGCCAGCAACCGTCAACAGCGTGACCATCAGTCAGACCGGCGGTGAGTTGATGCTGAACCTGGCAGGCCTGGGCAGCGTTGCCCTGTCCAAAGTACAAACAATTGGTATGTAGAGCCGACTAACACGGCACAAAGGAGTGGAATATGTCTTTCAATATCGGCCTTAGCGGTCTCTATGCATCCAACAAACAACTGGACGTGACCGGCAACAACATCGCCAACGTCGCGACCACCGGTTTCAAATCGTCCCGTGCAGAATTCGAAGACGTATACTCGGCAACCAAGCTGGGTTCCGGCAGCAAAACCATCGGTAACGGTGTGCGCCTGGCCAACGTTTCACAGCAGTTCACCCAGGGCGACATCAGCAACACCGGTAACGTGCTGGACATGGGCATCAACGGCTCCGGCTTCTTCGTGTTGAACAACAGCGGCTCGCTGTCCTACACCCGTGCCGGTACGTTCAAGGTCGATAAGGAAGGTTACGTCACCAACACCGACAACACCGCGCGTCTGCAGGGTTACGGTGTGGATGCCAATGGCAAGATCGTCAATGGCATTTTGACCGACCTGCGCATCGACACCTCGAACCTGGCGCCGAAAACCACCACCACTGTTTCGTCGACGATCAACCTGAACTCTACGGCATTGAATATCGATCAGGTTGCCAACCCGTTCGACCCGAGCAAGCAGGCATCCTTCACCAAGCAGTTCAGCACCCCGATTTTCGATACTCAGGGTAACTCGCACGTCATGGACCAGTACATGGTCAAGACTGGCGCAAACACCTGGAAAACCTACACCCTGATTGATGGTCGCAACCCGAATGGCAGCGACCCTAGTCCTACCGCGACTCCGGTGTCCCTGCCGGTCGCTTCGACCATGAACTTCGACAGCTCCGGCAAGCTGACTTCGGTCACCACACCGGTTGTTCCAGCGACCGTTCCGCCATCCGTGATAACCAGCCCTGACCTGAAGATCACCGGCTGGATTCCTGGCAAGGTGACCAATGGCGTGTGGGCCGCCAACGGCGCCGCCGCCGATCCGGGGGGCGTAACCCTCTCCATGACCAACACCACGCAATTCAACGCCGACACCGCGCGTTCGATTCCTGCGCAGAACGGCTACGCCACCGGCCAGATCACCAACCTGACCATTGATGGCAGCGGTGTGATGCTGGCCAACTTCAGCAACAACCAGACCAAACCAATCGGCCAGATCTCGCTCGCCAGCTTCACCAACGAACAAGGTCTGCAGCCAGTGGGCGGCACCAGTTGGAAAGAAACCTACGCGTCGGGTATTCCGGGCTACGATTCGCCGGAAACCGGTACCCTCGGTTCGATCCAGTCCAACTCCCTGGAGGAGTCCAACGTCAACCTGACCAACGAACTGGTTGACTTGATCAAGGCGCAGAGCAACTACCAGGCGAACGCCAAGACCATCTCGACTCAGAGCACCATCATGCAGACCATCATTCAGATGACCTGATGGTTCCTTGGCTCTACCGTAAACCGACGCTCCGTGCGTCGGTTTTTTTTTGGTGCGCAGTGAGCATTTAATTTTTAAATGCGCTGCCGTTCGTCGGCACCTGTGGTGCGGAACTTGCTGCCTTGGCGAGTAACAAGTGGCCTCCGTCAACTTTTCGTACGGTCCGCCTCACAGTGCAGCAATAGGCTGCTCTGAAATGGATGTCATAAAAAGGCACTAGGGATGGAATATCTGTGAAGCGTGATAAAGCTGTGAGTTCGCCGTTTCTGGCGTTGCAACTGACCCCGCCGTCCTGAGCGGCACGTGCGTTTTTCCCCCTCGTTATCGGATCTCTGTGGCCTGTCGATCAGGGCGGCGGCGCTGCGCCTTGGCGCTCCGACCATCACAGCGCTCAAGGGAACTGTTTCACCTGCTCAAACTGACAAGTAATCGCGCTCGCGCTATCAGAGAGGGATAACTCCGGAGTGCCTGGCGTTTCTGCGTAGTTTCCGACACACACACAAGGAAGATGTAATGGCAGTTATAAATGGCACCAACGCGGCAGATACCCTAGTGGGTACCGCAGGTGATGATCAGATACGGGCATATGCCGGCGATGATGTGTTGAATGGCGGCGCTGGCAATGATGTGTTGATGGGCGGTGAAGGCGCTGACCAGATTAATGGTGGGGCGGGGATCGACATCGCCAGTTACGAGGATGTGACTAACGTCATTTCGGTGACACTCAACCTCAAGACCGGCGTGCACACTGGTTCTGCCAAAGGCGATACGTTCACCGATATTGAAGTGTTCCGAGGCACGAACTGGGCTGACACTTTCATCAGCGGTGCTGCCGCCGACACCTTTGACGGCCTCCAGGGTAACGATGTTCTGGACTACTCGACGTCGGCCCAGGCCATCAGCATTACTTCGGCTGTTGGCGGCGCAGGCACCGGCTCCGGTGGCGATGCCCAAGGTGACTCGTTCACCAACGTCGAAACCATCGTCGGCTCGGCGTTCAACGACACATTCACCCTCACTGGCGGTGGTTTGTCCCTCAATGGTGGTGCAGGCAATGATGTCTACGTCATCAACGGGAATACCAACGCCAGCATCATCGAAGCCGTCGGTGGCGGTGATGACGAAGTTCGCACGACGCAAAACACATCGTATCTGGCGACAAACGTCGAGCGGCTGACCTTCACCGGTACGGGTAACTTCAAGGGCGTTGGCAATGCCGGCGACAACATCATTACCGGCGGCGCGGGTGACGATGTGTTGTCCGGTGGTGCAGGTGCCGATCAGTTGATTGGCGGTGCGGGTTTCGATATCGCCAGTTATGACGAAGTGGTGAATGGCATTGGCGTTACGCTGAACCTCAAGACCGGCGTAAACACCAGCATCGCCTTGGGTGACACCTATTCCGGGATTGAGCTCTACAAAGGCACAAACTACAGCGATACCTTCGTCAGCGGCGCGGCTGCCAATACGTTCGATGGCCTTCAGGGCAACGATACCTTGAGTTACTCGACGTCAGATCAAGCCATCAACATTTTGTCCGCCGTCGGGGGCGCCGGTACGGGCACTGGTGGCGACGCGCAGGGCGATTCCTTCACCAACGTGGAAACCATCGTCGGCTCGGCGTTCAACGACACATTCACCCTCACTGGCGGTGGTTTGTCCCTCAATGGTGGTGCAGGCAATGATGTCTACGTCATCAACGGGAATACCAACGCCAGCATCATCGAAGCCGTTGGTGGCGGTGATGACGAAGTTCGCACGACGCAAAACACTGCGTATCTGGCGGCAAACGTCGAGCGGCTGACCTTCACCGGTACGGGTAACTTCAAGGGCGTTGGCAATGCCGGCGACAACACCATTACCGGCGGCGCGGGTGACGATGTGTTGTCCGGTGGTGCAGGTGCCGATCAGTTGATTGGCGGTGCGGGTTTCGATATCGCCAGTTATGACGAAGTGGTGAATGGCATTGGCGTTACGCTGAACCTCAAGACCGGCGTAAACACCAGCATCGCCTTGGGTGACACCTATTCCGGGATTGAGCTCTACAAAGGCACAAACTACAGCGATACCTTCGTCAGCGGTGCGGCTGCCGACAGCTTCGATGGTCTTCAGGGGGGGGATACGCTGGATTACTCGACCTCTGCCCAGGCCATCAGCATTCTGTCCTCGACTGTTGGTGCAGGCACGGGCACCGGCGGCGACGCCCAGGGCGACTCGTTCAGCAACGTGGAAACCGTTGTCGGCACGTCGTTCAACGATACGTTCACGCTTAATGGCGGCGGACTGGCGCTCAATGGTGCCGCAGGCAATGATGTCTACATCATCAACGGCTATTTCAACGGCGCTATCATCGAGGCTGCCGGCGGTGGTATTGATGAATTGTTGACCAACCAGGCCGACATGACGCTGGCAGCCAATGTCGAGCGTCTGACATACACCGGCATGGGCAACTTCACCGGCCGTGGTAATGCCGGTGATAACGTCATTACCGGCGGTGTCGGTAATGATGTGTTCATCGGCGGCGCAGGTGCAGACCAATTCATCGGTGGCGCGGGCACCGACACCGTCAGTTATGAAGATGAAAAAACCGGTGTCGGTGTGACGCTTAATCTGAAGACCGGTGTGCACACTGGCTTGGCGCTGGGGGATACCTTCGATAGCATCGAGTCGATTCGCGGCTCGGCCTTCGGCGACACCTTCATTGCCAGCACTGGTGCCGACACCCTGGATGGCGCGGGTGGTATCGACAAGCTCGATTACTCCGGTTCTGCGCAGGGCGTCAATATTTCCGTCACCAATAGCGCCGGCACGGGTCTTGGCGGGGACGCGCAAGGCGACCAATTCAGCAATATGGAATGGATCATCGGCTCGGCTTCCGCCGACCGGTTTAGCGTGACTGCGGGAACGACCACCATCACCGGTGGGGATGGCAACGATGTCTACATCGTCGACGGCACGGGTGTTCTCAATGCCATTGAAGTGGCTGGCGGCGGCGATGACGAGGTGCGGACCAGTCAAGTCGGGGCAGTCCTGAAAGCTGACATCGAACGGCTGACCTACACCGGCAGCTCCAACTTCACCGGGTGGGGAAACGCCGGTGATAACATCATCACCGGTGGTACGGGTAATGATGTGCTCGTCGGCGGCGGGGGTGCCGATCAACTCATCGGCGGTGCCGGTATCGACACCGTCAGCTATGAGGACGATGCCACCCGTGCCGGGGTAACGGTCAATTTGAAGACTGGGGTGCACACTGGGATCGCGGCCGGAGATACATTCTCCGGTATAGAAGCTTTCCGTGGTTCAGCCTATGGCGATACGTTCGTTGCCAGTGTTGCGGTCGATACCCTTGATGGCGCCAGCGGCATCGACACGCTGGATTACTCCGGTTCTGCGCAGGCGGTTATCATGTCCGTCACCAATGGTGGCGGAGTTGGCGTGGGGGGCGATGCGCAGGGCGATGTGTTCAGCAACTTCGAGCACATTGTCGGTACGGCTCAGAACGACCAGTTTACCGTTGCCGCCGGCTCGATGACCTTCGCCGGCGGTGCGGGCAACGATATATACACTGTGAACGGTACAGGCATCCTGAACGTCATCGAAACCGCCGACGGCGGCGATGACGAAGTGCGCACCAGCCAGACCAGTGGCACGTTGAGTGCCGGTGTGGAGCGCCTGACCTATACCGGTGTCGGCATTGGTAACTTCACCGGTCGGGGCAATGCCAGCGACAACATCATTACCGGCGGCAGCGGTAATGACCTGCTCATGGGCGGTGGCGGTGCGGATCAATTGATCGGAGGTGCGGGCACCGACACCGTCAGTTATGAAGACGAATACACCGGCACAGGCGTGACGCTGAACCTCAAGACCGGTGTACACACCGGAATTGCGGCCGGCGACTCCTATTCCGGAATCGAAGCATTCCGTGGCTCGTCCTACGGCGATACCTTCGTTGCAAGTGCCCAGGCCGATGTCCTTGACGGTGCGGGTGGCATCGACAAGCTCGATTACTCCAGTTCTGCCCAGGCGATAGTCATGACGGTTGCCAACAACGGTGGCACGGGTGTCGGTGGCGATGCACAAGGCGACGTGTTCAGTAACTTCGAGAACATCAGCGGAACTGCCTTCGACGATCAGTTCACGGTCACTGCCGCAACCATGACCTTCAGCGGAGGCTTGGGCAACGACATCTATATCGCCAACGGAACCGGTGCAGTTCTGGTGAATGAACTGGCAGGTGAAGGGGACGACGAGGTACGCACCAATCAGGTCAGCTACACCTTGAACGCGGAAGTGGAGCGTCTGACTTATACCGGCACTGGTAACTTCACCGGCCGGGGCAACGCGGGTGACAACATCATCACTGGCGGTGCGGGCAATGACACTCTGTTCGGTGGCGCGGGTGCAGATCAACTGATAGGCGGTGCAGGTTTTGATATCGCCAGTTATGCCGACAGCGGCTCGGTGCTCATCAGTACCAAAGTCGGCGTTGCCGGAGGCGGATCGGCCGCAGGGGATATCTACAGCGGAATCGAGCAGATCAACGGATCCAACGCTGGCGATATCTTTGTTGGCGGTGCTGGCGCGGATCGCTTCGATGGCGGCTCAGGTGTCGATTTCCTGAGTTTTGCCTATGAAAGTTCAGGCGTCACCCTGGATTTGAGTGCTTCGCTATTGACTGGCGTGGCAGCTGGCGACGTATACACCTCTATCGAAGCCTTCCAGGGTTCGAGCTATGCGGACGTCTTCACCGGCAGTCTCGGTTCGAAAGAAAGTTTTGTCGGCGGCGGTGGTGCGGATGTCCTGTTCGGCGTGGGGCGCGGCGATGCCGCGTGGTACGTCAACAGTTCTGCCGGGGTGCAGATCAATCTGTTGACCGGTGCTGGCAGCGGCGGCGATGCCGAGGGTGATGTGCTGACGAACATCGATAACCTGGTCGGATCCGCGTTCAACGACACGTTGATCGGTAATGCAATGGCCAACATGATCGAGGGGGGCGATGGTAACGACATCATCGATGGTGGTGACGGCAATGACATCCTGTACGGCAACAGCTTCACCGATACCGGCGCGCTGACAGGCGTGGCATCCACCGCAACCCAGACAGACATCATTCATGGCGGCAATGGTGATGACTACATCATCGGTTCCGTGCGTGATGCCGGCTCCATGTTCTTCGGCGATGCTGGCGATGACCACATCACCATACTGTCCGGTATTGCAGATGGCGGCGACGGGAACGATGAAATCATCGCAATCGGTCAAGGTTATGACCTGCGTGGTGGGGCGGGTAACGACAAGCTGTACATGAGCGCCTCGGGCGATGGAAATGGTGGAGAAGGAAGCGATCAGTACTTCGTTGCCTCCAAAACCATGGTGGCGATTTTCGATGACGGTATTTCGGGTAATGACATTGTCACTCTGAGGAACATTCAGACGTTCAGTGACGTCGTACTCAAAACCAACGATCTGGGTGTCTACATCTTCAATAAAGCCGACTTCCAGAGCGGCAACCTGAACTCCGGCGTGTTCCTCAAGGACTGGAATGCCGGCGGTAATACCATCGAGAAGTTCTACACCAACAACGGTGAGTCTTTCACCATTCCAGTGGTCGGGCAGTCGATGACTGAGTCCTTGATGGGCTGATGGAGACTGCAACGGAAAAACGGCGAAACCTGCAATACAGGTTTCGCCGTTTTTTGCTTCGCTGTTTATTCAGTGCAAAAGAAAACCCCCGACAAACCAGAGGTCTGTCAGGGGTTTCTTGTTCAGGCGTATCGCAACGCCTGACTCAGCTCAGTTTATTGGCAAGCTTCGCAATCCGGCTCGTCGATGGCGCACGCCTTCGGCACTGGTGCCGGACCTGCTGGAGCAGCCAGAACCGAATCGTCACCGTGGTTGCCGCCGCTGGAAACAGCGTTCAGCTTACCGGTGTTGATGGTCGACTTCTCGGTGCTGGTCGCGGCCAGGGCGCGGAGGTAGTAGGTGGTTTTCAGGCCACGGTACCAGGCCATGCGGTAGGTCACGTCCAGCTTCTTGCCCGAAGCACCGGCGATGTACAGGTTCAGCGATTGAGCCTGGTCGATCCACTTCTGACGACGGCTGGCCGCGTCAACGATCCACTTGGTGTCCACTTCGAACGCAGTCGCGTAGAGCTCTTTGAGTTCTTGCGGGATGCGCTCGATCTGCTGCACCGAACCGTCGTAGTACTTCAGGTCGTTGATCATGACCGAGTCCCACAGACCGCGAGCCTTGAGGTCGCGAACCAGGTACGGGTTGATCACGGTGAATTCGCCCGACAGGTTCGATTTCACATAAAGGTTCTGATAAGTCGGTTCGATCGACTGCGACACGCCAGTGATGTTGGCGATGGTCGCGGTCGGTGCGATGGCCATGATGTTGGAGTTACGAATGCCTTTCTGCACACGGGCGCGAACCGGTGCCCAGTCCAGGGTTTCGTTCAGGTCAACGTCGATGTACTGCTGGCCACGCTGCTCGATCAGGATCTGTTGCGAATCCAGCGGCAGGATGCCTTTGGACCACAGCGAACCCTGGAACGTCTCGTAAGCGCCGCGCTCGTCGGCCAGGTCGCAGGACGCCTGGATCGCGTAGTAGCTGACGGCTTCCATCGACTTGTCGGCGAACTCGACGGCAGCGTCGGAACCGTAAGGGATGTGCTGCAGGTACAAGGCGTCCTGGAAGCCCATGATGCCCAGACCGACCGGACGGTGCTTGAAGTTGGAGTTCTTCGCTTGTGGCACCGAGTAGTAGTTGATGTCGATAACGTTATCGAGCATGCGAACGGCGGTGTTCACGGTGCGTTCCAGCTTGGCGGTGTCCAGCTTGCCGTTGGTGATGTGGTTCGGCAGGTTGATCGAACCCAGGTTGCAAACGGCGATCTCGTCCTTGTTGGTGTTCAAGGTGATCTCGGTGCACAGGTTCGAGCTGTGAACCACGCCCACGTGCTGCTGCGGGCTGCGCAGGTTGCACGGGTCTTTGAAGGTCAGCCATGGGTGGCCGGTTTCAAACAGCATGGACAGCATTTTGCGCCACAGGTCTTTGGCCTGAATGGTCTTGAACAGCTTGATCTTGCCCGGGTACTGGGACAGGGCTTCGTAGTACTCGTAACGCTCTTCGAAGGCCTTGCCGGTCAGGTCGTGCAGGTCTGGAACTTCGGATGGCGAGAACAGGGTCCACGGGCCGTCATCGAAGACGCGCTTCATGAACAGGTCAGGGATCCAGTTGGCGGTGTTCATGTCGTGGGTACGACGGCGGTCATCACCAGTGTTCTTGCGCAGCTCGATGAACTCCTCGATGTCCATGTGCCAGGTTTCCAGGTAGGCACACACAGCGCCTTTGCGCTTGCCACCCTGGTTAACGGCGACGGCGGTGTCGTTCACTACTTTCAGGAACGGTACAACGCCCTGTGATTTGCCGTTGGTGCCCTTGATGTACGAGCCCAGCGCACGAACCGGCGTCCAGTCGTTGCCCAGGCCGCCAGCGAATTTCGACAACATGGCGTTGTCGTGGATCGCGTGATAAATGCCCGACAGGTCATCCGGCACGGTGGTCAGGTAGCAACTCGACAGCTGTGGACGCAGGGTACCGGCGTTGAACAAGGTCGGGGTCGAGGACATGTAGTCGAAGGACGACAACAGGTTGTAGAACTCGATCGCACGGTCTTCTTTGTTCTTCTCTTCGATTGCCAGGCCCATGGCCACGCGCATGAAGAAAATCTGCGGCAGTTCGAAGCGGATACCGTCCTTGTGGATGAAGTAACGGTCGTACAGGGTTTGCAGGCCCAGGTACGTGAACTGCTGATCGCGCTCGTGGTTGATTGCCTTGCCGAGTTTTTCCAGGTCGAAAGTCGCCAGAACCGGGTTCAGCAATTCGAATTCGATACCTTTGGCGATGTATGCAGGCAGCGCCTTGGCGTACAGGTCGACCATTTCGTGGTGGGTCGCGCTCTCGGCGACGCCCAGGAAGTTCAGGCCTTCGGCACGCAGGGTGTCCATCAGCAGGCGGGCGGTCACGAACGAGTAGTTCGGCTCACGCTCGACCAGCGTACGGGCGGTCATCACCAGGGCGGTGTTGACGTCGGTCAGGGCCACGCCGTCGTACAGGTTCTTCAGGGTTTCGCGCTGGATCAGGTCGCCGTCGACTTCTTCCAGGCCTTCGCACGCTTCGGTGACGATGGTGTTCAGGCGACCCATGTCCAGAGGTGCAAGGCTGCCATCGGCGCGGGTGATGCGGATCGACGGATGAGCGTTGACTGCTTCTTCGGCCGGTGCGTGGGCGGCGCGTTCTTTCGAGCGACCGTCACGATAGATCACGTAGTCGCGGGCCACTTTCTGCTCGCCGGCACGCATCAGGGCCAGTTCGACCTGGTCCTGGATTTCTTCGATGTGGATGGTGCCGCCCGATGGCATGCGACGCTTGAAGGTCGCGGTGACTTGTTCAGTCAGGCGGGCAACGGTGTCGTGGATGCGCGACGAAGCGGCAGCGGTGCCGCCTTCAACTGCAAGAAACGCTTTGGTGATGGCGACGGTGATTTTGTCATCGGTGTAAGGAACGACAGTCCCGTTACGCTTGATCACGCGCAGTTGGCCAGGCGCGGTGGCGGACAGATCCGAATTCGAATCAGCGGCCTGCGGCAAGGTGCCCTGCGGGTTCTCGCGAGTTGTGTCGGTTTGCATGGGGGGTTGTCTCCACATTCTCTATGTTTGTTTGGGCACCATCACGGTGCCCACCGTTCTGTCCTGAAGCACTACAACCGACGGGCGTCGGGCATAACAACTTCGGGACAGTAGGAAAAAGGCTAATGAGGCCGCTTCCTTGCCGAAGTCTTGGCTGCGAGCTGGGCTCGAAGCCGGATTCCTTTCAGGGTGACAGTAATGACTGCAACACCCGTACCGTTGTGGCCGTTCAGGCCTGAAAAAACGGTGCCATCCGCGCATGCGGTTTGGGCTTGTAAAATCACGCTTGGTTCAACCATAAACAGGCAATAAAGCACTTGAGTTTCTGGTCTGAAATGTGGTTGGGCTTTTAAGTCAAAACCCTACATGTAGGGTTTTTTTGGCGCCGTGCTACAAGATAATGCGTTTTGGGGGGGGATTGCAACGTACTGCCTGTGGATAAACCTGTGCGTAAATTGTGGGTGAAAGGTGGAACGAGCGTGTAAGCCGCGACGCTGCTGGAGCGGACAATTTTTCATCGATTTTCAATGATCGAAAACGCCCGGCCGGATTTTTAAGGGCGCGAACCCTATCACAAAAAACCGTTGTGTCCGAACGCATTTACCCGCTTGTGTTCCAGACGTGCGCCGTTTATACAATCGGCCAATGCAGATGCATTCTTATCCTCCCCAATCATTACAAAAATACGGGCGGATCCTTCCCTTTAAAGTGATGTTGGCAAGCAGAGGTCACCGTGGAGCAAGAAGTCTGGCAGGTATTGATTGTCGAGGACGACCAGCGTCTGGCCGAACTGACCCGCGACTACCTGGAAGCCAATGGCTTGCGCGTGTCGATCGAGGGCAACGGCGCCCTCGCCGCGGCGCGCATCATCAAGGAGAAACCGGACCTGGTGATCCTCGACCTGATGCTCCCGGGCGAAGATGGTCTGAGCATTTGCCGCAAGGTTCGCGACAAGTATGACGGCCCGATCCTGATGCTCACCGCGCGCACCGATGACACCGATCAGATCCTCGGCCTCGACCTCGGCGCGGATGACTACGTCTGCAAACCCGTTCGCCCACGCCTGCTGCTGGCGCGCATCCAGGCTTTATTGCGGCGTAGCGAAGCGCCTGAAGCCGCCCCGGAAAAACAACGGCGTCTACAGTTCGGCCCGCTGGTGGTGGACAACGCCTTGCGCGAGGCCTGGTTGCATGACAAAGGCATCGAATTGACCAGCGCCGAGTTCGATTTGCTCTGGCTGCTGGTGGCCAACGCCGGGCGTATTCTGTCTCGCGAAGAAATTTTCACCGCGCTGCGCGGTATCGGTTATGACGGCCAGGACCGTTCCATTGATGTGCGCATTTCGCGCATCCGGCCGAAGATCGGCGATGACCCGGAGCATCCACGGCTGATCAAAACCATTCGCAGCAAAGGCTATCTGTTCGTTCCGGAAGCCTGCACCCTGTGAACTCTATCTTCCTGCGCATCTACGGCGGCATGTGCGCGGCGCTGATTCTGGTGGCCGTGCTTGGTGTGCTGGCCTTGCACCTGCTTAATCAGGTGCGCAGCGAGCAATACCGTGAGCGCCTGGCCCACGGCACGTTCTCGTTGATGGCCAATAACCTGCAACCGATGAACGAAACCGAACGCCACCGGGCCTTGCTGGTGTGGGAGCGCTTGCTCGGCATTCCATTGGCGCTGAAGACATTCCCCCAGACCGGTCTCGACCTGACCCAGCGCACCCGCGTGCTGCGCGGCCAGGCACTGGTGGAGCAGACCGGGCCGCACGCGGCGAAGGTTTATCGCTTGGTCAGCGACAAGGAGCAACTGGTGCTCACGGGGGAAGTTCAGCAGATCAGCGAGCAACTGGCGCGGGCGACCATTTATCTGCTGGCCGATGAACTGGTGCGCTACCCGGTGGCCGAGCAGCCCAAGCGTCTGGCGCAGTTAAAGGAAGAGAAGGGATTCGGTTTCGATCTGCGGCTGGTGACGATCGATCAGGCCGACATGGACGAAGACCAGAGTCGCCGCGTATCCGAAGGCGACACGGTGATGGCGCTGGGCAAGGGCGGCGATTCGATCCGGGTGTTTGCCGGCATGGTCGGTACGCCGTGGGTGCTGGAAATCGGCCCGCTGTATCAAATGAATCCGTACCCGCCCGAGTGGCTGGTGCTGATCGCGGCGCTTGGTCTGAGCCTGATCGGTTTGATTGTCTATCTGTTGGTGCGTCAGCTGGAGCGCCGTTTGCGCGGGCTGGAAGCCGCCGCCACGCGCATCGCCAAAGGCAGCCTGGAAACCCGCGTACCGGCACGCGGCGCGGACTCGGTGGGGCGCCTGGCGTCGGCGTTCAACGGCATGGCCGAGCACTTGCAGCAATTGTTGGCGATTCAGCGAGAACTGGTGCGTGCCGTGTCCCATGAACTGCGCACGCCGGTCGCGCGTTTGCGTTTTGGCCTGGAGATGATTGGCTCCGCCACCACGCCTGAGGCGCTGGAGAAATACCGCGAAGGGATGGACCACGACATCGAGGACCTCGATCGGCTGGTCGACGAGATGCTCACCTATGCGCGGCTGGAGCAAGGTTCGCCGGCGCTGAATTTCCAGCGAATCGATCTGGATGCTTTGGTCAATCAGGTGATTGAAGAATTGGCGCCACTGCGCGCCGAAGTCACGGTGCAGCGCGGCTTGTGCCTGTCGGCGGCCGATTGCGACGACGCCTGGGTCGAGGCCGAACCGCGTTACTTGCACCGGGCGTTGCAGAACCTGGTGAGCAACGCCATGCGTCACGCCCATTCCCGGGTGACCGTCAGTTATCAGGTGGGGCAGCAGCGCTGTCGGGTGGATGTCGAGGATGACGGGCCGGGCGTGCCGGAAACGGCGTGGGAGAAAATCTTCACCCCGTTCCTGCGCCTCGATGACAGCCGCACCCGCGCCTCGGGCGGGCATGGGTTGGGGTTATCGATTGTGCGACGAATCATCCATTGGCATGACGGGCGAGCGCTGATCAGCAAAAGCAAAAGCCTGGGCGGGGCCTGTTTCAGTTTGAGCTGGCCGAGGAATCAGGAGCGGCGTTGAGATCATTTGTTGCTTTTGAGGGCCTCATCGCGAGCAGGCTCGCTCCCACATTGGATCTCCTGTGAACACACATTTTGTGAACAACAGAGATCAACTGTGGGAGCGAGCCTGCTCGCGATGAGGCCCATGTGGCCGCCACAAATCCTCAGGCCTTGATACTGACCAGACTCAACAACTGCCCATCCATCACTGCAAACTGCGCCTCCAGTTCAGTGCCGCTACGCCATTCACTGGACAGGTCAGTCAGCAACCGCAACCGCACTTCACCACTCTCGTTCCACTCCAGCACTTCGGCGTGTTCGAAATAGAAGCGCTGCTGAACGATCGGGTAGAGCGCCTTGAACAGGCTTTCCTTCACCGAAAACGTCAGCGTCACCAGCATTGCCATTTGATCGTCAGCCCCGGCAGCCATGCGCTGCAACTCTGGCCCGGTGAGAATTTCCCCGGCCAGGCGTTCGGCGCGCTCCGCATCGAGCAGGTTTTCCAGGTCCATTCCCAAGCCACGCCAGTGCGCCTTGTTCGCGACAATGGCTGCGGCCCGGCCGGTGCTGTGGGTGATCGAGCCGGTGATATGCGCTGGCCATACCGGTGCGCGGTCTTCGCCGATGGCGGGGATGAAACTCAGCCCTTCCAGTTGTTGCAACGCCGCCCGAGCACAGACTCGCCCGGCGAGAAACTCGGCCTGGCGCTTGGCCACAGAACGCTGGATGCTCGCGGGCGGCTCGATGGCGCTGCGCTGGAAATCATCGCTGGCCAGTTGCCTGGTATCGAAGTGGGTACCCAACAGGACCGTATCAGGCAGCACAAACGGCAGCGGCCAATGGGCGTCGAGTGGGGTGCAGCAGGCGGGTAGGGCGGGGACGGGATTCATGACCGGCATTTTGCCGGGTTGCCTTGAGGCTGGGTAGTCCCAAGGTTCAGACCGGCGGCGCGGCCATCGCGAGCAGGCTCGCTCCCACATTGGATCTATGCCACACCGAAGATCCCCTGTGGGAGCGAGCCTGCTCGCGATGGCCGCGCCGCGGTCTACCTGATCAACCAAAGATCTTCTTGAAAAACGCCTGCATGTCCGCCCAAGACTTCTCATCCGCGACCTTGCTGTAACCAATGTCCGGCCCGCCGTGGTCGCCATGGCTCAGACGATCTGCCTCGGGATTGCTGAACCCATGCTTGGCGCCTTCGAGGGTGACGAACTTGTAGTCGGCCTTGGCCTTGTCCATTTCCGCTTTGAATGCCATCACGTTTTCCGCCGTGACCATGCTGTCCAGAGCGCCATGCTCCACCAGGATTTTCGCCTTCACGCTGCCAGGCGTCGCCGGCGTATTGGTCACCAGCGCACCGTGGAAGCTCACCACGCCTGCCAGTGGCACGCCTTGACGCGCCGCATCAAGCACCACCTTGCCGCCGAAGCAATAGCCGATGGCCGCCAGTTTGGCCGGATCTGTTTGCGGCTGTTTCTTCAGCAAGTCGAGCCCGGCCTGAAACCGCGCACTGGCCGCTGCGCTGTCCTTCAATGCAGCTTGCATGAAAGCCATGGCGTCCTTGGCGTGTTCGGTGTTCTTGCCATCGCCGAACATGTCGATCGCCAGCGCGCTGTAGCCCAGACCGGCCAGATCACGGGCGCGGCGCTTGGCGTAGTCGTTGAGGCCCCACCACTCATGCACCACCACCACGCCCGGGCGCGGGCCTTTGATGGCGTCGTCGTAGGCGTAATAGCCGATCAGCTTGTGCCGTCGGCACTTTGATAGGGGATTTCCTGGGTCTGGATGGCAGCCTGGCTGACCCCGCTCAGAGCCAGTAATACGAGGGCGAGGAACATACGCATGATCAAATCTCCTTATTAATAAACGTCCAGACAGCGTAGTCGATTTGATTCAGCTCAGGTTCAGAGTGCGTTCAGGGGCAGTACAGGGAGGGGGCAGTAACCTTGCCCCGTACCCAAAAAGCACATAGCGCATGAGGAAACTCCCCAATGACTACCTTTAAAAAACTGCTTCTGGCTTTCACCATGATGGGCGCCAGTGTGGCGGCCCACGCCGATACCACCAATTTCGCCGGCCTGACCTTTGGCCAGACCAGCGACAAGGTTAAAAAATCCAGCGCCCTGAACGACAACCTCAACCACCCGAACGCCGACGGAGTGATCGGCAAGGACAACACCTGGGGTGTGCGTCTGGGCCAGCAAGACAGCAAGGGCCGCTACTACGCCACTTATGACAACGTGTCGGGCTCGCACAATGGCATTAAACTGCGTCAGGAAAACCTGCTGGGCAGCTACGATCTGTTTTATCCGGTGGGTGGCAGCACCAAATTGTTCGGCGGTGCCACCGCCGGTTTGACCAAACTGACCCAGGAATCGCCAGGCTTCAGCCGCGACAGCGACATCGGTTACGCCATTGGCGGCCAGGTCGGTGTATTGCAGCAAGTTTCGCAAAACACCTCGGTCGAGCTGGGTTACCGTTACCTGCGCAGCAATGCCAGCACCGAGATGAGCGAGCGCGGCGGCAGCAAACAGGGTTCGCTGGACTTGACCAGCAGCGCCCAGACCTACCTGTCCGCCAACTACGCTTTCTAAAAGGCGTTTCGCGAGGGTATGCGCCGAGGTCAGTTAGTTAAGGTGCGCAAACTTGTGGGAGCGAGCCGGCTCCGGGCGGCGTTCCGACGATGACGGCGGTAAATTCAGCATCAATATTGGCTGACCCGCCGCTATCGTCGGAACGCCGCCCGGAGCCGGCTCGCTCCCACAGGTTTCGCGGCTTGACTGATGACTGGCGTTCGCCCTGTCAACCATTGAGGCGCGAAAAACTGTCCTTTGGAGATGTTGATTTGCCCAGGAGAGCGTTATGAAATTGCTGGTCGTCGAAGATGAAGCGCTGTTGCGCCATCACCTGCAAACCCGCCTGACGGATAGCGGCCACGTGGTCGAGTCCGTGGCCAATGCCGAGGAGGCGTTGTACCAGGCCGGGCAGTTCAACCATGACCTGGCGGTGATCGACCTCGGTCTGCCGGGCATGGGTGGGCTCGACCTGATTCGTCAGTTGCGTTCCCTGGGCAAAACCTTTCCGATCCTGATCCTCACCGCGCGGGGCAACTGGCAGGACAAGGTCGAAGGTCTCGCCGCCGGTGCCGACGACTACGTAGTCAAGCCGTTCCAGTTCGAAGAGCTGGACGCCCGCCTGAATGCCTTGCTGCGCCGTTCCAGCGGTTTCACCCAGTCGACCATCGTCGCTGGGCCTTTGTTGCTGGATCTCAACCGTAAACAGGCGTCCCTTGATGAACAACCGCTGGCACTCACCGCGTACGAGTACCGAATCCTCGAGTACCTGATGCGGCATCACCAGCAAGTGGTGGCCAAGGACCGCTTGATGGAGCAGCTCTACCCGGATGACGACGAACGCGATCCGAATGTGATCGAGGTATTGGTCGGCCGCTTGCGCCGCAAACTTGAAGGCCCGGCCGGCTTCAAACCGATCGATACCGTGCGTGGCCTCGGCTACCTGTTTAACGAGCGCTGCACTTGATTCGTTCCCTTCGTGTCCGATTGATGCTCGCCGCCACGGTCCTGGCGGTGTTGTTCATGCTGGCGTTGTTGCCGGCGATGCAGGGCGCGTTCAGCCTGGCGTTGCAGGAATCCATCGAGCAGCGCCTGGCGTCGGACGTCACCACGCTGATCTCCGCCGCGCGGGTGGATAACAACAGCCTGCAGATGCCGGCACAGTTGCCCGATGAGCGCTTCAACCTCACCGACAGCCGTTTGCTCGGTTACATCTATGACCGGGAAGCTCATCTGGTCTGGCGCTCGAAGGCCACCCAGGAAGAACACATCAATTACAAGCCGCGTTACGACGGGCGCGGTAACGAGTTCGCGAGAATCCGCGAAGCCAATGGTGAAGAGTTCTTCGTCTATGACGTCGAGGTCAAACTGCTGGGCGGCAAAAGTGCGGCGTTCAGCATCGTCGCGCTGCAACCGGTGCGCGAATACGAAATCACCCTTGAAGGCCTGCGGGAAAACCTTTACCTGGGCTTCGGCGCAGCCTTGCTGGTGTTGCTCGCCTTGCTGTGGATCGGCCTGACCTGGGGCTTGCAGGCGTTGCGCCGGCTCAGTCAGGAGCTGGACCAGATCGAAAGCGGCACCCGCGAAAGCCTCAGCGAACAACACCCGCGTGAATTGCTGCGCCTGACTGGCTCGCTCAACCGCTTGTTGCACAGCGAGCGTGAGCAGCGCAGCCGTTATCGCGATTCCCTCGACGACCTGGCTCACAGCCTGAAAACCCCGCTGACGGTGTTGCAAGGGGTCAGCGAAGACATGGCGCAAAAGCCGCAAGAGCGCGAGCAGGCCTGGGTACTGCAAACCCAGATCGAGCGCATGAGCCAGCAGATCGGCTATCAACTGCAACGTGCGAGCCTGCGCAAAAGCGGTCTGGTGCGACACCAGGTGCGCCTGCGCCCGGTGCTGCAAAGCCTCTGCGACACACTGGACAAGGTCTACCGCGACAAACGCGTGCGGGTCGCCTTCGACCTGCTGGAGCAGTGCTACGTGCCGATCGAGCAAGGCGCCTTGCTGGAAATGATGGGCAACCTGCTGGAAAACGCCTATCGCCTGTGCCTGAGCGAAGTGCGCATCAGCGTGCGCGAAACCCTCAGCGGGATTGAGTTGTGCGTTGAAGATGACGGGCCGGGCGTGCCACCGGAACAGCGCGCGCGGATTCTCGAGCGCGGCGAGCGGCTGGACCGTCAGCATCCGGGGCAGGGGATTGGGTTGGCGGTGGTCAAGGACATCATCGAAAGCTACAGCGCCAAGCTGACGCTGGGGGATTCTGCGATGGGCGGGGCGGCGTTCCGGATTCATTTCCCGGTGGTTTAGTGATTGGCAGGGCTGGCCTCATCGCGAGCAGGCTCGCTCCCACATTGGGTCTGTGGCGTTCACAAATACCGCATTCACAGCCAATCCCCTGTGGGAGCGAGCCTGCTCGCGATGAGGCCAGCCCAGCCAACACAAGACTCAGTGTCAGACCGCCAAACAGCACTGTTTAAACGACACTTCCAGATACTCTCCCAGGCTACACATCCTTGCGCCGTTGCCTACGACTACGCCAGAATCCGCCGGCTTGTGCGCTTTGGCCCTGATCTTTATCGTTTCCGCATCGCTGCCAATCAGCGATCGGGTTTAGCGACCCGACCAGGTATAAGCGCAACACTTCAGTCTTGCAGCAGGCGAACGTCTGCAGTTTCGATATGGCGGCTGTGCGCGGGAGACCCTCGGGTCTGCCGGGTCTTATACCTCTCGGTTCGCTAACCTGCGTACAGCCGCCACCCTTACTTGTTTAGCGACAGGTTCTGGTGGCTCCATCAGGTATAAGGAGCTTCACATGTTCAAGATCACGCCCAACCCACCGGAAACCGATCCGGCATCCCCCTACGAATCCCTCGATTCAAAAAAACTCAACGAAGCCGCCGACCGCGCCCTCGATTACTATCTCAAGCCGGTCATTCCCAAAGACACCCCGCGCAAACCCAGCACCATTTACCACGTCGGTGCCGAGGTCGATAACGAAACCCTGCTGGTCAATGCCTGTGCATCCCTGGCGTCAGCGAGCATGATGCTCAGTGAGTTCGCTGGATTGATGGACATGCCACATCGCAACATGATGTTGGGGATTCAGCAGGTGGTCATGCTTGGTGAACTGGCGGTCAACCGGGTGTTGGATAACTTCGATCCGCGAGGCTAGCCAGAAAAATCAAAAGATCGCAGCCTCGTTTCACTCGACAGCTCCTACAGGGAAATACAAAACCCATGTAGGAGCTGTCGAGTGAAACGAGGCTGCGATCTTTTGATCCTAAAGCTCCTGAGCGCGATAGGCCCCCGGCGTCAACCCCGTCCACTTCTTGAATGCCCGGTGAAACGCCGAAAGCTCGCAAAACCCCAGCTGCTCGCCATTATCTGTCGACGGTAAAACTGACCGTCCGTCCGGAAAGCACGTCAACCTGTCAGATCTGACAGTAGCCGATTCCCCCAGCCTGGTGTGTGATGAGCCTCCGTTCCCAGAGGACTGAGGATTTGCCACCTCACCAGGAGAACATGATGGATATCCAGTCCGCCGCGTTTAATGAATTGTTCGTGCTGTATCCCGTGATCATCCCAGGTTGGGTGTCCCCGGTGAAACCCGCCGACAGCGCTCACGGCGGCATTCCCAAAGCCCTTTACGATGGACAGGCCCAGGGCCTTGAATGCCTGGTCGATCCCTGGACCGAGCTGCAGCTGCGATCCTGGATTATGGCGGTCGATGATCGCGTGGACTTGTATTGCAATGGCGATCTCGTCCCAGGAGCAGGCCAGATCGTCAAGCCGGGGGAGGAACAACTGCGCCAGCGTCTGTACCTGCCGCACGGTTACCTGATGCATGGCGTCAACCGTCTGCATTATGTGGTCACCCGTGTCGGGGGGAACTCCGAAATCTCTCGGGATCTGCTGGTGCTGTACCACCTGCGGCCTGCGGACAACCTGAATCTGGTGATCCCGGCCGACGTGCTCAGGAATGGCGTCAGCGCCGAACGGGCGGCGCAAGGGGTGGCGTTCGGGTTCACCTATGCCAACCGGCGCAACCATGACCGCATCGAATTTTTGTTGGGCGACACCCAGGTCAGGTTCGACGTCCCCGACGGCACAGCGCCGATCACCCACACACTGTTCACCGACACGTTCCAGAAGGCGGGCAACAACCCGAGTACGGTGGCCGAATTTTATGTTGTCGACCAGTTGGGCAACCGGGCCAAATCCACGGAGAAGCGGCTGGACATTCACCTTGACCGCGTCGAACTCGAGGAGGCGATCCTTCGAGAGATCCTGACCGAGAACAATGACGATCCAGCCCTCGTCGATCTCGCCAAGTTGAGCGGCGGGCCATTGTGGGCTTTGATCCATCTGGTCGAGAAGATCTGGAGCGTGGGGGATGAGATCCATCTGACGTTCACTGCCCTGGTGAATGGCAGCCCAGTCGCCAGCCATGAAGCCACGTTGCCGATCACGCAGGTGCCGGGGCAATTTTCTTGGGACATCCCTAATAGCAAGATCATTGCCGATAGTATTGTGAAGGTCAGTTACGAACAGCGCAGGGGGGGCAAAGTCATTGGTGTTTCCAAAGTGGCCGAGGCGCAAGTGATTGGGGAGATCATTTCTCCCGTTCTTTTCGAAGACTTCGAGACTTATCAGGACGGAATGCAATTTCCTGTTGGGGAAACAGTTAATTTGCCGAGTATGTCTATCACGGTGCTTCCAGGTGCTGGCCGTGCTGCAGCAATTTACGATAGGGATGAAATTCCAGGGGTCGTCAAAGGGAAACAGTTTTATGCAGTCCACAACACGTCTGGTACCACCCGATTTGATTTCAAGGTTTTCTATTCGTCCATTAGGTTTGGAACTGTTCTCTCTGGTGCGGTTGGAACTAAATTTATCTATCGTACCTACGGTGCCCAAGGAGTGCTTCTTGAGAAGCAGGAATTCAATACTGATACTGCCAAGTGGTTTACTTTGATTTTTTCCATACCTGGCATAATCCGTCTCGAAGCTGAGCATGTAACCAGTCCAGGATTCGGCACCAATTTAGTAGTAGATAATTTCCAGTTTGTTATATAGAGCTCGCATCGCGACCCCTGCTGGGGATTCATGCTCGGTGAGTCGGCAGTCAATCGGGCGCGGGATAACCTCGATCCGCAAAAATCAAAAGATCGCAGCCTGCGGCAGCTCCAGATTCGGTGTTCGCCGCAATATCACGGTCGAGACGCAATCCCCTGTAGGAGCTGCCGCAGGCTGCGATCTTTTGATCCTAAAGCTCCTGAGCGCGATAGGCCCCCGGCGTCAACCCCGTCCATTTCTTGAACGCCCGGTGAAACGCCGAAGGCTCGGAAAACCCCAGTTGCTCGGCAATCTGTTGCAACGACAGATCCGCGCGTCCCAGATGATAAATCGCAATGTCCCGCCGCAGCTGATCCTTCAATTCCTGAAAACTCGTGCCTTCTTCGCGCAAATGCCGACGCAAGGTTTGCGGGCTGATGTGCAGGTGCGCGGCCACCGCTTCCAGGTCCGGCCAGCGCGCACTGTCGCGGCTGAGCAAGCGCCGCAACTGGCTGCTCAGGCTGTCGCCTTCGTCGGGGCGCGATAGCAGGTCGGCGGGGGAGCGTTCGAGAAAGTGCTTGAGGGTGCGTTCGTCCTGCAACAGCGGCATGTTCAGGTAGCGACTGTGAAATAACAGACTGCTTTGCGTCGCTGTGCTCTTTACGCTGGAAAAGCTCAGCGGGCAAGAAAACAGCAAGTCGTATTCGGCCCCGTGCTCAGGCTTCGGGTAGCTGAACGTGGCCTGCTCCAGACGAATGCGCTGGCCGATCAGCCAACTGCCGAACCGATGCCAGATCACCAACAGGCTTTCGCTGAGGAAATGGTCCGGGTCCCACAGCGGCGAATCGTCCAGGCTCAGGCGAACCAGGTCGCCTTCGCGGCTCAGCGTCAGACGCGGCGCGCCGGGGAACAGGCTGTAAAACAATAAACCGCGATTGAGCGCTTTCTCCAGCGTGCGGCAGTGGATCACCGCGTGGCACATCATCGCGAAGCTGCCGGGTTTGCTCGGGGCCTGCCCGAAGCCCAGGTATTCGTCGTCCAGGGCCAGCCACAACCCCTGGATCAATCGGGTGAACTGCTCGGGTGCGATTCGGGCGCGCGGCTCCTCGAGCAACTCGGGGCTGATCCCCAGTTGCCGCAACAGACTCGAATAGTCGTAGCCACGCCGACGCGCGCCACCGAGGGCGGCGCGGGCGAAGTGGCTGGCGATGGTGCGTTCGCGCATAGAGGGCAGGTCCGTCCACTGAGCACTGGATGGTAGCGGTGCCCGTTGACGATGGACAAGGCGGATATCCGCCAAATTGCAGGACGAGGTTTGGATGCTGGGCGGAAATCCGCCACATCGTTGTAACTGATGGGTGACGAAGAAAAACCTGTAACCCTTGATGTCACAAGGCTGGCAGGGTTTTTTTCGAAGGTGGCACGGGGCTTGCGATACAAGCCGCAGAGGTCTGCCGTCGCGCAGCTCGACAAAACAAATCCCTCCAGTGCAGGAGGGTTCGCAATTGAGGTGTCAGGGACAACAGACGGATGTTGTTACTGAGGCACTCTTGAGGAACTTTGCAATGACGACTCGTCAGCCACTGTATAAATCCCTGTACTTCCAGGTGATCGTTGCCATCGCTATCGGCATCCTGCTCGGTCACTTCTACCCGCAGACTGGTGTAGCCCTCAAGCCGCTGGGTGACGGGTTCATCAAACTGATCAAAATGGTCATCGCACCGATCATCTTCTGTACCGTCGTCAGTGGTATCGCCGGCATGCAGAACATGAAATCGGTCGGCAAGACCGGCGGCTATGCGCTGCTGTACTTCGAAATCGTCTCCACCATTGCCTTGCTGATCGGTCTGGTCGTGGTCAACGTCGTGCAACCGGGCGCCGGCATGCACATCGACGTGACGACCCTGGACACCAGCAAAATCGCTGGCTTCATCTCCGCCGGTAAAGACCAGAGCATCATTGCCTTTATCCTCAACGTAATCCCGAACACCATCGTCGGCGCCTTCGCCAACGGCGACATCCTGCAAGTGCTGATGTTCTCGGTGATCTTCGGTTTCGCCCTGCATCGCCTGGGTGCCTATGGCAAACCGGTGCTGGACTTCATCGATCGCTTCGCTCACGTGATGTTCAACATCATCAACATGATCATGAAGCTCGCTCCAGTCGGCGCGTTCGGTGCAATGGCCTTCACCATCGGTGCCTACGGTGTCGGTTCGCTGGTGCAACTCGGTCAGCTGATGATCTGCTTCTACATCACCTGCATCCTGTTCGTGCTTCTGGTACTGGGCGCCATCTGCCGCGCGCACGGTTTCAGCGTCATCAAACTGATTCGCTACATCCGTGAAGAACTGCTGATCGTGCTGGGTACTTCCTCTTCGGAATCCGCGCTGCCACGCATGCTGATCAAGATGGAACGTCTGGGTGCGCAGAAATCGGTTGTGGGTCTGGTGATTCCGACTGGCTACTCGTTCAACCTCGACGGTACATCGATCTACCTGACCATGGCGGCAGTGTTCATCGCTCAGGCGACTGACACCCCAATGGACCTCACTGCCCAGATCACCTTGCTGCTGGTGCTGCTGTTGTCCTCCAAGGGCGCCGCTGGTGTGACCGGTAGTGGTTTCATCGTGTTGGCTGCCACCCTGTCCGCCGTTGGCTCCCTGCCGGTTGCCGGTCTGGCGCTGATCCTCGGTATCGACCGTTTCATGTCCGAAGCCCGTGCGCTGACCAACCTTGTTGGTAACGCCGTGGCCACCATCGTGGTCGCCAAGTGGGTGAAAGAGCTGGACGAAGACACGCTGCAAACCGAGCTGGCTTCCGGCGGTCGCGGTATCTCCGACGAGCGTGAAGTAGACGACCTGGGTGTGGCTGAAGGCCCAACCCCGGCCAGCGTCAAGTAAGTACTCTGGCTGCATTAAAAAACCCGCTTCGGCGGGTTTTTTAATGGGTGCGATTTGAGCGCAACGGTCACCGCCACTGACGCATCAGGTGATTGCCGTAATGTCCTCGGCTGCCTAGGCTTGGGGGATCGCACTGGAGAACACTTATGCTCGGTCCGCTGGCATCACTCAAGGTTCTGGATTTCTCGACACTGCTGCCGGGGCCGTTCGCCTCGTTGCTGCTGGCAGACATGGGCGCCGAGGTGCTGCGCATCGAATCGCCGACCCGCATGGACCTGCTGCGAGTATTGCCGCCGCATGATCAAGGCGTGTCGGCCAGCCACGCGTACCTCAATCGCAACAAGCGTAGCCTGGCGCTGGACCTCAAGCAGCCCGAGGCGCTGGAGGTGATCAAGCAGTTGCTGCAGGACCACGACATCGTGCTGGAGCAGTTTCGTCCCGGCGTGATGGACCGGCTCGGTTTGGGGTATGAAGCCTTGAAGGCGATCAACCCGAAGCTGATTTATGTGTCGATCACCGGGTATGGCCAGACCGGCCCCTACAAGGACCGCGCCGGCCACGACATCAACTACCTGGCGTTGGCGGGGCTTTCGAGCTACACCGGCCGCGCCGACAGCGGCCCAGTGCCGTTGGGCATGCAGGTGGCGGATGTCGCGGGTGGCTCGCTGCACGGGGTGATCGGCCTGCTGGCGGCGGTGATCGCGCGGCAGCAGACAGGGCAGGGGGAATATCTGGATGTGAGCATGACTGACTGCGCTTTCAGCCTGAACGCCATGGCCGGTGCCGGGTACCTGGCCTGTGGCGTGGAGCCGGGCAGGGAAGAGCAGATGCTCAATGGGGGCAGCTTCTACGATTACTACCGCTCGCGCGATGGACGCTGGTTGTCGGTGGGCAGTCTGGAGCCGGCGTTCATGCAGCAACTCTGCACGGCGTTGGGCCGGCCGGAACTGGCAGCTCAGGGGCTGTCACCCGAACCGGCCCGGCAACAGGCGCTCAAGGAGGCGTTGAAAGTTGAATTCGAAAAATACGACTTTGCCCAGTTGTGTGAACTGTTTGCCGGGGTCGATGCGTGCGTCGAGCCGGTGTTGAGCCTGGGCGAAGCGGTGCGGCATCCGCAGTTGAACGCACGGGAATTAGTGGTTGAGGTGCCGAGGGGCGATGGTTCGACTCAGGCGCAGATGGCTTGCCCGTTGAAGTTCTCGAATGGGTTGCCTGAGCCGCGGCATATCGGGGCGGGGGTGGGGGAGCATACGGATCAGGTGTTGGGGGCGTTGGGGTTTAGTGTTGAGCGGATCGAGGAGTTGCGCCGTGCCAGGGTGGTTATGTAGTGACTGGTTAGACGCCATCGCGAGCAGGCTCGCTCCCACAGGGGGATCTGTTGTGAACATTATTTTGGAACGCCGCAGATCAATGTGGGAGCGAGCCATTATTTGGGAACGCCGCAGATCAATGTGGGAGCGAGCCTGCTCGCGATGGCGTCGGCACGCACACCACAAAATCCGCTATTCGACCCGCATCTCCCCACTAAACACCAATGTGCTCCTGCACCGCCGACACAAATACCGTCGCCCCTGCCTCACCAAACCATGACGCTGCGCTGAAAACGGGAAATCGCTGTCGGCGCACGGGCATTTATAGATGTAGCGGGTCACGCTGCGGCGTTTGACGTCGTAGGTGTGGCAGCGGTTGGGCGGCAGTTCGTAAACACCGCGCATGATCAGTTGCCACTCTTCACCATGGGGCTGGATGCGGTCGCCGAACAGTTGATGGGCGATCAGGTGCGCGACTTCATGCGCCACGGTCTGCTTGAGGAAGTCTTCGGTGTTTTCCCGGTACAGCTGCGGATTGAAGCGCAGCAGGTTCTCGTGCAAATGCGCGACACCGGCTTTTTGCCCGCGCAGCTTGAGGCTCACCACGGGGCGTTTGAAAGGTCGTTTGAAAAAGGATTCGGCTTGTTGGAAACAGTCTTCGACGCGGGTATTGAGTTGCTCGGGCATGCTTGATGGATCTCCAGAGACGTCGAGTATGCCGCAACCCTCGGGACTTGCGAATCGCTCAGGCGCCGAATGGTCGTTGCCCGCATTAGAAGGCCGCCTTGCGGCGGCCTGTGTTGGCAGATCTTGTTTTTGGTGGGTGTGTTGCTAATTGGTATAGACCGGCCCCACGCCGAGTCCCCAGACAATTACCGTGAACGCCATGATAGCCACCAGCACCACCAGTCCTACGGCGAGCACCGAGCTTGAAAACAGGAATCCCTCGTCCGAAGGAATATTCATGAACGTGGGCAGGCCCACATACAGCAGGTACACCGTGTAGCAGATGGCTGCGGTGCCGACGATCATTCCCAGCCACATGTGCGGGTACAGCGCCGCCAGACCGCCGATGAACAGTGGTGTCGCGGTGTACGTGGCGAACGCGACACAGCGTGCCAGGCTCGGGTTGGCGTCATAGGTGCGGGCCATCCAATGGATGAAAGCCCCCATCACCGCAACACCGCCGAGCATCGCCAGGTACGACATGATGGTCATCCACAGCGCGCTTTCCATGGTCAGCATCACCGGCGCTCGATTACCAATGACCCAGCCGACCTGCGTGGTGCCAATAAACGCCGACACGGCAGGGATCGCCGCCAGAATCAGGGTGTGCGTGAGGTACATGTGGCTGATGCTTTCCTCCTGGTCGCCACGGATTTCTTTCCATTCCTGGTCAGGGTGGGTGAAGAGCCCCACTACGTGATGGATCATGCCAGTCACTCCTCTTGTTGTTGCCATCGCCCCCCAGCGGAGCGCTTACGGGCCAAAGTGGCCAGGTAAGTACAGGTCTGAATACGTGTGCGACCTTATGCCGCAGTATAGAAAGGAGTTACCGGTAATAGTGCGAGGGGCTTAGAGCAAATCGCGCTGTAAAGCACCTTGTTAATCGCGCAAATGCATTGGAAGTTGATCTTCGCCGGTACTGAATTGGTTGAAGATCATGGATATGTACCGGGATCTCGTAGGAGCTGCCGAAGGCTGCGATCTTTTGATCTTGATCTTCAGTGGTGTTGAAATAGCCCAAATCAAAAGATCGCAGCCTTCGGCAGCTCCTACGGGGATTGCGATTCTCCGGCCTCTTCGCCCCGAAAGGGTTTTTGCGTAAAATGCCGGCCTTTCGTCACACCTCACGGATTTCGCGTCATGGGCACTCTTACGGTCAACCAGAACAAACTGCAAAAGCGCCTTCGCCGCCAGGCGGGTGAGGCTGTCGCCGATTTCAACATGATTGAAGATGGCGACAAGGTCATGGTCTGCCTGTCCGGTGGCAAGGACAGCTACACCATGCTCGACGTGCTGATGCATTTGCAGAAGGTCGCCCCGATCAAATTCGACATCGTGGCCGTGAACATGGACCAGAAGCAGCCAGGCTTTCCCGAGCACGTGCTGCCGGCTTACCTCAAAGAACTGGGCATCGAATACCACATCGTCGAAAAAGACACCTATTCCGTGGTCAAGGAGCTTATTCCTGAGGGAAAAACCACCTGCTCGCTGTGCTCGCGCCTGCGTCGCGGCACGCTCTACACTTTTGCCGATGAAATCGGCGCGACCAAAATGGCCCTCGGTCATCACCGCGACGACATCGTCGAGACATTCTTCCTGAACATGTTCTTCAACGGTTCGCTCAAGGCCATGCCGCCGAAGCTGCGCGCTGACGACGGTCGCAACGTCGTGATCCGCCCGCTGGCGTACTGCAACGAAAAAGACATTCAGGCTTACTCGGACTTCAAGCAATTCCCGATCATCCCGTGCAACCTCTGCGGCTCCCAGGAAAACCTGCAGCGCCAGGTGGTTAAAGAGATGTTGCAGGAGTGGGAGCACAAGACGCCGGGCCGTACCGAAAGCATTTTTCGCAGCTTGCAGAACGTGATCCCGTCGCAACTGGCGGACCGCAATCTGTTTGACTTCACCAACCTGCGCATCGATGAAACCGCCGCATCGCGGTTCGTCAACGTGGTCAATCTCTGACACAAATTGTGTGGGAGCGAGCCTGCTCGCGATAGCGTTCTGTCAGACACATCAGTGTTGACTGATACGGCGCCATCGCGAGCAGGCTCGCTCCCACAGTTGGTTTTTTGCTTCAATCCTCAGGAGAGGGCATGCGCGACTACAAGTGGCTGAACGAATACTGCTTGAACCGCTTCGGTTCGGCGGCTGAACTGGAAGCCCATCTGCCCGTTCCCAAGACCCCGGCGCAATTGCGCAAGATCAGTGACGACCGCTACCTCTCGACCATGGCGTTGCGGGTATTCCGCGCCGGGCTCAAGCACAGCCTGGTGGACGCCAAGTGGCCGGCGTTCGAAGAAGTGTTCTTCAAGTTCGACCCGGAAAAAGTCGTACTGATGAGCGCCGAGCATCTTGAGCGCCTGATGCAGGACGCGCGAATCATTCGCCACCTAGGCAAGCTCAAGAGCGTGCCACGCAATGCGCAGTTCATTCTGGACGTGGCCCATGAGAAGGGCAGTTTTGGCGCGTTGATCGCCGAATGGCCGGTGACCGATATCGTCGGTTTGTGGACCTACCTGAAAAAACACGGGCATCAGTTGGGCGGGTTATCGGCACCGCGATTCTTGCGCATGGTGGGGAAGGATACCTTCGTGCCGAGCTATGACGTAGTGGCGGCGCTGAGTGCGCAGAAGATCGTCGACAAGGTGCCGACCAGTTTGCGGGACCTGGCCTCGGTGCAGAATGCGTTCAACCAGTGGCATAAAGAGAGCGGTGGACGGCCGATGAGCCAGATTTCGATGATGCTGGCTTACACAGTGAATCATTGAGACCGAGTTGCCCGCTATCGCGAGCAGGCTCGCTCCCACAGGGGATTTGTGAACGACACTAATCCAATGTGGGAGCGAGCCTGCTCGCGATAGCGGTGTATCAGGCGACGGAGGTCTCGCCTTCACCCGCCAACTTGCGATTCAACTGAAACCGCCACCGCACATACAACATTGCCGAGCAGAACACCGCCAGGCTCGCGCCCATCTCCAGTAAACCGAACAACTGCCGGTTCGGGTCATAGGCGGCCAATGCGCCCTTCATGAAATACAGGTTCACCACAAAACACATCCACGAATGCCCGCGGGCGCTGCCGACGATCATCCCCGGCGCCATCAGCAATAGCGGCACCAGTTCGATCAGCAGAATCACCCACGGCCGCGCGCCATGCAGGTCGGCGAATACCAGATAGTAGACGCAGAGCAGTCCCACCAGGCCGAAAAAGCACAGCAGACTGATGACGCGCATCGCCCGTACTCGCGGTTCGAGCCATTCGATGGAAGGCAGAATCTTCGGCTTTTTGGCCATGTCAGCTCACCAACTTTTGCGCAGTCTTCGCCAACCGCAGGCCCAAGGCCCGGCACAGCGCAACTTCGTGTTCATTCAAACCGCTTTTGCCATCGGCACCGGCGTGATGGCTGGCGCCATAAGGCGTGCCACCGCCACGGGTTTCCAGCAGCGCCGACTCGCTGTAAGGCAGGCCGGTGATCAGCATGCCGTGGTGCAGCAACGGCAACATCATCGACAGCAGCGTGGTCTCCTGGCCGCCGTGCAGGCTCGCGGTGGAGGTGAAGACGCCGGCCGGTTTGCCCACCAGGGCGCCGGTCAGCCACAGATTGCTGGTGCCATCGAGAAAGTATTTTAACGGTGCGGCCATGTTGCCGAAGCGGGTCGGGCTGCCGAGGGCCAGGCCGGCGCAGTTCTTCAAGTCGTCGAGGCTGGCGTACAGCGCGCCTTCATCGGGAAGGTCCGGCGACACGGCTTCGCACTCGGTGGAGATCGCCGGCACCGTGCGCAACCGGGCTTCCAGGCCGGCCTGCTCGACACCACGGGCAATCTGCCGGGCCATTTCATTGGTCGAGCCGCTGCGGCTGTAATACAGCACCAAAATATACGGCGCACTCACGGCAGCAACTCCAGCACATTCTCCGGCGGGCGGCCGATGATGGCTTTGTCGCCAACTTCGAGAATCGGTCGCTCCATGAGTTTCGGGTGTGCGGCAATGGCAGCGATCAATTGCGCCTCGCTCAAACTGTTGTCGGCCAGGTTGAGGGTTTTGTACTCGTCCTCGCCGGTGCGCAGCAATTGCCGGGCGCTGATGCCGAGCTTGCTCAGCAGGCTCTGGATTTGCGCGGCGTCCAGCGGGGTTTCCAGGTAGCGGACCACGGTCGGGGCCACGCCACGACCTTGGAGCAGTTCGAGCGCACCGCGGGATTTCGAGCAGCGCGGGTTGTGATAAAGCGTCAGATCGGTCATGTGCGGGTCGCATCTTGCGTAAGGTGGCGGCTATTCTAACTGTGCGGCGCGTAATCCAGAACCTTGGGAGGCGATGGGTCGCAGGTGCATTTCATTTTTGACAAGGATCGAGACATGACAAGGCGACTGGCAGCGGCATTGGCGATCATGGGGGCGTTATTGTTGGGGGGCTGCGGCAACGACTATGGCGTCGACCAGAACGGTCACAAAGTCGCCGCCGAGCGTCTGGACAAACAATGGCTGGTACTCAATTACTGGGCCGAATGGTGCGGCCCGTGCCGTACCGAGATTCCCGAGTTGAACGTGCTGGCCGAGCAGCTCAAGGGCAAGAAGATCGGTGTGTTCGGGGTCAACTTCGACAATGTGCAGGGCGAAGAGCTGAAAAGCGCCAGCGAGAAACTGGGGATCGCCTTCACTGTGCTGGCCCAGGACCCGGCCGACCTTTTCGAATTGCCGCGCAGTGAAGCGCTGCCGGTGACTTACATCATTGATGACAAGGGCAGGGTGCGGGAACAGTTGATGGGCGAGCAGACGGCGGCGGGGGTGATGGCGAAGCTTGAAGCGTTGCAGGCTAAAAATTGAGTTGTTGTTGAGAAAAAGATCGCAGCCTTCGGCAGCTCCTACAGGTGTTCGGCAATCCATGTAGGAGCTGCCGAAGGCTGCGATCTTTTAGGGTGTTAACCCTCTTCAAGCCACCAACGCAACGGCTTGCCTTGCGCCGGCCAGAAGCGCATCTGGTCGATCGGTGAAACATCCCAGCGCTGCACGTTTTCCAGCGCCTGCAGGAAGCGTTTTTCCTGCTCCATCAACGCCGGCGCACACATTTTGCGGGTGCTGCCGACTTTGCCGAAGCTCAGCTTGTCGCCTTCCAGGGTATACGGCGCGAACCAGTGGTTGCAGCCGCCATTGCCATAAGCCCGACCGTCTTCATCGAGGGTGATGGTCAGATGGCTGTAGTCCATCAGCGGACGCTCGCCGATCCATTCCAGAATGTAGCTGCGGTTGTGTTGCAATTGCACCGGTTCGGCGGCGCAGCCCAACAGACTGGCGCCGGCCATGGCGGTCAGAGCAAGGCGTTTCATCACGCAGGCTCCTGGCACTTCTTGCACAGGTGCTTGTCGGCAACTGTGGCCCAGCCCAGCTCGGCAATGCGCGCGGTGGCCGCCGGTTTTTCCGCCTTGTTGCCCAGCTTGGCGTCGACCGCGAACTCAAAGTTCAGCTCTTTGGCGCAGCTGTCGCAGTTGACTTTCCAGGTGTGGATCGCCAGTTCGCCGAACACCGGACCACTAGCCACCGCGACCCATTGGCCCGGCGGGTTGATCAGATGGCGAACCGTTTCGACGGTCAGGCGCATGGACAAGTCCTTGCTGCCTTTAAGGGTCACTACCAGCACGTCGTTATTACGAATCGAGCCGCCGTTGCCGGTGACTTGATAACGCCCCGGCACGAGGGCGCGGCATTCGGTGAGGGTGTGTTGCGGGTTCATCAGGCTATAGCGGAAATCGTGTTCGACCATGGGTCCTCCAAATATGCGCGATATGCTAGCACGGGCATGAACGCAGCATGGCGCGGGCATGTGACCTTCGATCTGGTTCAGCTACCCTCGACCTGATTCTGTGGCGAACCGGCCGCCCAGGCCGCGATGTTCTGCAAGGTGGTCGCGGCAATCGCGCCTAGGGCTTCGCGGGTGAGGAAGGCCTGGTGCGCCGTGATGATTACATTCGGAAAGGTCAGTAGGCGCGCCAGCACATCGTCCTGTAGCGGCAAGTCGGAACGATCCTCGAAGAACAGCTGCGCCTCCTCTTCATAAACATCCAGTCCCAGATAACCCAATTGGCCGTCCTTCAACGCATCGATCAGCGCCGGCGTGTCGACCAGACCGCCACGCCCGGTGTTGATCAACATCGCACCGGGCTGCATGTGCGCCAGTGACTCGCTATTGATCAAGTGTTTGCTTTGTTCGTTGAGCGGGCAATGCAGGCTGATGATCTGCGACTCGGCCAGCAGTTGCGGCAAGCTCAGGTAGCGTGCGCCGAGTGCTTCGACTTGCGGGTTCGGGTAAGGATCACAGGCCAGCAACCGGCAGCCGAAGCCGTTCATGATTTTCGCGAAGGTCGCGCCGATCTGCCCGGTACCGACGACGCCGACGGTCTTGCCCACCAGGTCGAAACCGGTCAGCCCGTGCAAGCTGAAATCCCCCTCGCGCGTACGGTTGTAGGCACGGTACAGTCGGCGGTTAAGCGCCAGAATCAGCGCCACCGCGTGTTCGGCCACCGCGTGAGGCGAGTAGGCCGGAACCCGCATAATCGCCAGCCCCAGACGTTTGGCCACCGCCAGGTCGACATGGTTGTAACCGGCCGAGCGCAGGGCGATCAGGCGTGTGCCGCCGGCGGCCAGACGTTCAAGTACCGGAGCACTGAGGTCATCATTGATGAAGGCACAGACCACTTCGTGATGCTCCGCCAGCGCCACCGTGTCGAGGCTCAGGCGCGCCGGCTGGAAATGCAGCTCGATGCCGGCGGGCAGGTCTGCGCTCAAAAAACTGTCACGGTCGTAGGTCTGGCTGCTGAAAAGAATCGTGCGCATGCTGTCCTCCTGGAAATCTCAGGCTTTCGTAGCAGCTGGCGAAGCCTGCGTTCGGCGGCGCAGCCGTCGTGAGAAACCTGTATCCGCGGCTTATTTGAAAGACCGCAGTGCCTGATTTTACGACTGCTGCGCAGCCGAACGCAGCCTTCGGCAACTGCTACAGACCTTGAGCTTAGCCTTCAAGGCGTCCGGAGTTATTGCGCTGTATCAGGCATTGATGCGTGCTTGGGCCGCCAGGCGATTGATGGCTCGTTCGAGTTCTTCCAGTGCGCCGGGGGCTTTTGCGTCCTGTTGCTTGAGCAGGGTTTCACTGCGCTGGCAGGCGGCGCGCAGTTGCGGGACACCGCAATAACGGGTCGCCCCATGCAGGCGATGGACTCGCTCGATCAGCGCATTCTGGTCATTGGCTTCACGGGCGACGCGGATGGCCTCGCGGTCGGCTTCCAGGGAAGCCAGCAGCATGGCCAACATATCCGCCGCCAGATCGGCCTTGCCGGCTGCCAGGCGCAGGCCTTCGTCGTGATCGAGCACCTGCAAGTCGTTACCGTTGTTGCTCTCGCTGGAGCGCTCCGGCCCCAGATTGCGTAACGCCAGGCCGGTCCATTTCAACACCACCTGCGCCAGTTGCCGTTCGCTGATGGGTTTGGTCAGGTAGTCATCCATGCCGCTTTGCAGCAATGCGCGTTTTTCGTTGGCCATCGCGTGGGCGGTGAGGGCAACGATCGGCAGCGGCGTGCAATGCCGCTCGCTTTCCCACTGGCGAATGGCTTCGGTGCTTTGGCGGCCATCCATGCCGGGCATCTGCACGTCCATCAGCACCAGGTCAAAGGTCTCGTTCTGCACTGACTTGACCGCGGCGTAACCGCTTTCCACCGCGAGCACCTTGGCGCCCATGTCTTCGAGCAGGGTTTGCACCAGTAACAGATTGGCCGGGTTGTCGTCGACGCAAAGGACCTTCGGCGCGCGACTGGAAAGCGGCTCGCCGGGGTCGCTGCGCTGCTGGCGCGGGTTGACCATATCGGACAGGGCCCGACGCAGTTTGCGCGTGCAGGCCGGTTTGGACTGCAGCTGGCTGTGGGGGTTGGGCACCGAGAGGTGGAACAGCGTCAGTTCGGTGGTCGGGCACAGCACCAACACTCGGCAGCCCAGGTGTTCGAGGTCCCAGATATGCTGGTTGAGGCGCTCCGGCGGCATGTCATTGCTGGTGATGCCGAGCACCGCCAGGCCGATGGCCTGATCGGTTTGATGAGCGCCGGTCACGCCATTGGCCAGGCTTTCCAGAGTGTTGAACGGCGTGACTACCAGGCCGCAGTCTTCCAGTTGATGCTGCAAGGCCTGACGGGCCAGTTCATGGTTTTCCAGGACCGCCACCCGATGACCGAGCAAGGGTGGGCCGGGCAGGTCTTCGGCGTCGTCGCGAGCTTTGGGCAGGCTCAGACTGATCCAGAATTCCGAGCCTTCGCCCGGTGTGCTGTCGACGCCGATCTCGCCGCCCATTTGTTCGATCAGGCGTTTGGAAATCACCAGCCCCAGGCCGGTGCCGCCAGGTTGCCGGGACAGCGAGTTATCGGCCTGGCTGAAGGCCTGGAACAAGGCGCGCACGTCCTGATTCGACAGACCGATGCCGGTGTCCTGAATGCTGATGCGCAGTTGCACGCTGTCTTCATGCTCTTCTTCGAGCATGGCCCGGGCGACGATGGTGCCTTCGCGGGTGAACTTGATCGCGTTGCTCACAAGGTTGGTGAGGATCTGCTTGAGTCGCAGCGGATCGCCCACCAGCGACAAGGGCGTATCGCGATAAACCAGGCTCACCAGCTCAAGCTCTTTGGCGTGGGCGGCCGGGGCGAGGATGGTCAAGGTGTCTTGGAGCAGGTCGCGCAGGTTGAACGGAATATGGTCGAGCACCAATTTGCCGGCCTCGATTTTCGAGAAGTCGAGAATCTCATTGATGATCCCCAGCAAGCTGTCGGCGGATTTTTCGATGGTGCCCAGGTAATCGAGCTGGCGCGGGGTCAATTCGCTTTTTTGCAGCAAATGAGTGAAGCCGAGAATGCCGTTGAGCGGTGTGCGGATTTCATGGCTCATGTTGGCCAGGAACTCGGATTTGATCCGGCTCGCCTCCAGGGCTTCCTTGCGCGCCAGGTCCAGCTCGATGTTCTGGATCTCGATGGTTTCCAGGTTCTGACGCACATCTTCGGTGGCCTGGTCGACGCTGTTTTGCAATTCTTCCTGAGCGTTCTGCAGGGTTCCGGCCATGCGGTTGATGCCGGACGCCAGTTCATCCAGCTCCTGGCTGCCGAGGGGCGGCAGCCGGGTTTCCAGATGACCGTCCTTGAGCTGTGCCACGGCTTGTTTGATCTGGCTCAGCGGCCGGTTGATGGTCCGGCCCATGCGCAACGCCAACAGCGCCGCACCGACCAGGCCCCCGCCGATCAGCAGCAGGCTGGCGAACAGGCTGCGGTAACCGCGCAGCAACATGCCACTGTGTGACAGTTCGAGTTCGACCCACCCCAGCAGGCGGTCGGCTTCATCGGGGATCAGGTCGCCGGCCAGGTTGCGGTGCTTGCCGAACACCGGCAGCAGGTAGCGCGTGGCGTCATTGCCACTGCGGCGCAGCAGCTGCGAACCGGCGCCCAAAGGAGCCTGATTGAGCATGGTCGGGCCGGCATGGGCCAGCTGTGTACGGTCGGGGGCGAGGAAAGTCACCGCGCGCACGTCGGTTTGTTCCAGGAACTGGGTGGCGATGCGTTCCAGCAGGTCATTGTCTTTGCGACCCATCGCCGGGGCCACCAGCGGTGCCAGCTGTTCGGCAATCATTTCGCCGCGCTGCATGAGTTGGGATTGCAGGTCCGATTGCTGCATCCAGGTGAAATAGCCGCCAAGCACCAGCGCCATCAGGGTGGTCGGCAACAGGGTCAGCAACAGCACGCGGCCTTTAATTCCCAGTTTCTTGAGCACGCATCTCTCCCGCATCCAGCTGTTTATTGACCTGCACATGCGTCCGGCACGCGCCACCTGCGCAGTGTAGCGATTTGCATGCGGGCAATCTTCGTAAAATTGATGTCGTCATTCGTCGGCCGGTTCAGTGCTTTGGTCTCGGGGGGCAAACCTTGAGTTGCCCTTGGCGAGGCAATCTGCTGCCGGGGCTGGACCGAGCGCCTGCAAGGCTCGGTGGCCCTGTAACAGCAATTGCTGCGCGATCTGTCCCATGAGTTGCGTACGCCGCTAAGTCGGCTGCAGGTAGCCAGCGAAAGCGAACAAGACCTGCCTGGCCCCAGGCACTGGAAAACATTCTGCGCAGTGTCATTCGTCATTCCCCCAAGGGCGGTGTCGTGACGCTCGATGGGCGGCGGAATCGCGACTTATGCCTCTCGTGACTGGCGGACGAGGATCTTGAACGGATCTTCTCGCCGTTCATCCCACTTGATGGTTCGCGGCGGCGGGATGGTGGGTTTGGATTGAGTTTGGGCATTGCGAGGAAGGGGGTGCGGCGCCAAGGCGGGCGGCTCTGGGCTGAGAACACGGGGTCTGGGTTGCGGCTGAATATGCGGTTGATGGCTGGTGTCGCCAGTGATGGTGGTTTCGCGAGCAGGCTCGTTCCCTCCGTGGACTGGTGCCAGCCAAGAATACTCTGATCAACCCGAATCCGCTGTGGGAGCGCACTCGCGAAGAGGCCCTTTGCATCACCAGACTCGGCGTGACCAGATCTCCAAATAGGGTCAGCACTGGTGGAGGTAAAAGGGGCTGTAGAACGAAAATCTCATAGTTTGAACTTTTTCAATCTATCGCTGTGCTGAAAGCGGGGGGGGGTTAATAGCAGATAGGTATAAGTTTTGTGCATGCCATGCCGACACCAACGACAAAGGGGACAAAAAAACAGCTTTGACATTTTGTGGAATCTTAAAGCCGGTGGTTCTTTTTAACAAAAAAAGAAAAAGCGACGTCGAAATTAAAACTATCATCATCCAGCCAAAAATATTACAAGACTCTATCAAGGAAAACACTCCTAAGTGCGTGGCTAGCGAGTATTAATGACGACGGTGTATTGAACAGAAAATAATAACAACGCTATGTCTGTATTAAAATAATGAAATCTCAGTCAGTAGCGACCAAGATTTCGACAGAAGTTGATTAGGCGGCGTCGCTGCCGCCTCCAAACGCTCGTAGCAGGATATTCCCAAGGTACTTTGCTTTGATCTCGATTTATAGGGTTATCTGATTCAGAGCTTTTAAAGACAAATAATTACATATTTTGTGCACATTAGCGCTGTAATGACAGTGAATGGGATAAAGAGAAATGCTTTGATAACTTGTGGAAGTTCAAAGCCGTTGATTCTTTTTAAAAGAAATAGAATGAGCGCGATCAAAATCCAAATCAACGCGGTCCATCCCATTGTAAGAAGAAACTCTAGCAAGGGAACCACCTCTTAGTATGTAGCTAATTGAATATAAATGACGGCAGTATTTCGGGCAACGTTTGATAGCAAAGGATGACAGATACTTCATAAACGACCAATAAACCACACATGGCAAAAAAAGATGTGCGTATTTAGCGTGAGATAGTTGGGGAGCGTTTCCATGGCGGCAAGGCTTCGAGGTCTTTTTGAAATAGCTTACGGTAGGCGCTCAAGTGCGTGCCGTATCATCGCTTGTCAACCGATCACGAAAGTTTCTTGCATAGAGTTGTGAAATGCGTGTTGCTCAGTTAGGTGCCTCTCGCAATATGATGTTTGAAAGTTTAAGTAATCTATTGTGCGGTCCCGTAAATGTGTGGATTCCATTTTGAACTACGTGTGTGATCACTTCAGGCTTGCAACAGTGAAAAATACTAAAGATCCTTTTTTTTGGAAAATACACTCCATCTTCTTTTTCGGAGTAATCGATGGCGAGCATTGCGCTCCTCAGCATGTCTTTCTTTATGTCAGCATAGATTCTTAGCTCAGAAAATGCTTCATTGTGATAAATTTTTTTTACAGTTATAGCTAAAAAACCTATAGTTCCACTTACAACACCCCCAATCAAGAACGTGTCTGTTAGACCGATTTTTTCCATAAAAACAAAAACTAAAACTATCAACATAAAAGCCAATGCAGTTTTTTCAGCCAATAAAAGGAGCTTCAAAAAATTTGCTGATAATTGGTCTCTTATCTTGAACTTTTTCAAAGTATTCTTAATCATGAATTCAATTTCACTGCCAAATCCTCTTGTAATTTTAAGTCTATTGGACGTACTCACACTCAGCCAAGATACGTCCAGCAGAGTTCTGGTTTAGTTACTTAGCACCACCAGAGGGCGTTTGAGGAAAAAAAGAAGATCCCTGAAAGGCACTTGGATTCCAAGAATTGACTGCATTTTTCCCAGTATTATAAATTGTTTCTCCTGCCAGAGCCCCCACTCCACTCCCAATTGCCGCACCTGGCGTGCTCATCCCCACTCTACCCCCTATAGCGGCGCCCGCGGCAGCGCCTAAAGTAGCTCCTGCGTTTCCTGCAAAAGTGGTACCTGAGTCGGCGCCTGAAATTTGCGATATTTCGATATTGGATAACTTTCTCATGACAAATTTTCCTTCTTGGGAGTTAATAATAGGCAGATCTTTGTTTGTACAGCGTTTTAATTTTTTGCACCATTACATTACACAGTGCCGGTTTTTTATAAGTGGGCACAAAATATTCGCTCCTCGGCTAATGCTCACACCTTTCGTTTGAATGTATATCTATATATTTAGCTGCGGCACACGCTACAAACTAAGTTTGCTTTAACATTGATGTGTTCCTAGTGTTAGGTAGTTGTCGCCTCAAGTCATGAATCGCGCGCAAACAAATTAAGCTTCACGCGTAAAATTTTCATGGCGCGCCCTACTTCTCCAAGGCAATGGAGTAGCTTCCGATTCTTTTGACTGAATGATCTCTGTTTCGATGGCCCCAAAATACTTTGTTGATTCCACGTTCTCGGAAATGTTTTTTCAGGTGTTTAATCGCCTCAGCTGTGCCGCCTAAAGGAAAGCAAAAGTCAACAATCCATGTCTTACCCCCTTCATTCCATTCCGACGTGTGAAGTAAGAAGCTAGGGTCTTGTAGTAAACGCAGTTCGCTGTCTGGAGCTAAGTGAGCCCAAGTCACGTAACCAATAGGTGTGTCGGTGTTATCGAAAAAAAATAAAATCTGTTTGTGATCTATAGCGGGGGCTATCCAGAGCTGCAAGGTCATAATTTGAAACAGAGAGTAATGTCTGCACATGAATATGACCAGGCAAGCAAAACCAATAAGTTTTGCTCTGTCCGGTGAGGGGTCAGTTCTGTAGCTCGTATAAAGCTCAAAAATCTTTATCATTAATAAATTCCAATACCGACGAAGAAAGTAACCATAAAAGCAGTTCTGACCCTTTGGGTGAACTCAAATCAAAAGTTTGGTTCAACAAAAAATTTCCATAGTTGTCGAGTCAAAAATTTGAAATTGTCCAGAAGAGGATGCTTGCAAATAGAAAACTCTCCCGAAACAATTCCATAAAACAGTATCATGCAAAAATGAACATGATCACGTTGCCATAACGCAGTGGTGTTTTCTCAATAGTAGGTCTCGATATCTGTAAAAAGGTAAAATTGTTTTTTCATGTAAGCTACTCCAAACTTCCCGGTAAAAGCCTAGTGCCATTTTTAGGTCTGTATGATACTCACTGAGCTCAACAAGTGTATCGATCGACAGTGAGCGGTTAACAACAGTTTGCAACGTAAACATGCCGGATGCTGGATCAAACCAGATGGATAGTGCGCTGCTCAACCAGAACGGAACACATTGCCCCTGTTCATTGCCTAGGTTAAACTTGGCACTAAGCGTAGCCTCTTCTGAAAGTGTTTTATAGGCTGCTTTTTTATCTGCTTGTACGCTGATTTCGATATGTTCAATTTGTCCTTTAATATCGTGCAGCAGACTATTGCTACGATTGAGTCGAGTTGTATTTATTAACATACTACGATAGAAATTTTGCAGGTTAATATCATGTTTGTCGGCGATCTGGGAGGCTAGGGAAGGTCTGAAGTAGTCACCGATGTTTTGATATCCCTTCATTGGGCGCTCAAAAAAACGGTGACCTGACAAAAATCAGGCTTTGGCGCTTTTTAATTCATGTCTTTTCCTTGAATCGCACCTTTTCTCGGTGCATTTCGCATCACGGGCGCACCTCTCCTACATTCAACAACCGCTTTCGCACCATCCACAGATTCGACAACGCGAACAACGTCGTCTGCTGAGCGATGTTTTTCGCCAGACCACGAAAGCGCACTTTCGTATAACCGAACTGGCGCTTGATGACCCGAAATGGATGCTCAACCTTGGCCCTGAGCTGGGCCTTGGTGTATTCGATTTTGCGGCGCAGACGACCGATCAAACTCTCCTTGTCGTGCTTTTTATAGGTGCTGGGCCGCGCCGCAATCGACCAGATCATCTTACGGTTCTGGTGCTCTGGACGCTTGTCCACGCCCGTGTAACCCGCATCGCCAGACACGTACGTTTCCTCGCCGTGCAACAACTGATCGACCTGGGTCACATCCGCGACATTCGCCGCCGTGCCCACCAGGCTATGGACCAAGCCGGATTCGGCATCGACACCGATGTGCGCCTTCATTCCAAAATAGTATTGGTTTCCTTTCTTGGTTTGATGCATTTCCGGATCACGTTTGCCGTCCTTGTTCTTGGTCGAACTCGGCGCGTGAATGATCGTCGCATCGACCACGGTACCTTGGCGCAACAGCAAGCCTCGATCGCCCAGATAACCGTTGATGACCTGCAAAATCCCACCGGCCAGTTCGTGTTTCTCCAGCAGGCGGCGAAAGTTGAGGATCGTGGTTTCATCGGGAATCCGATCCAGATGCAGCCCCGAGAACTGGCGCAGGATCGTGGTCTCGTAAAGGGCTTCTTCCATCGCCGGATCGCTGTAGCCGAACCAGTTCTGCATCAGATGAACCCGCAACATGGCCAGCAACGGATAGGCCGGACGACCACCGTCGCCCTTCGGATAATGCGGCTCGATCAAGGCAATCAAACCCTTCCAGGGCACCACCTGATCCATCTCGATCAGGAAGCGCTCGCGGCGGGTCTGCTTACGTTTTCCGGCGTACTCGGCATCGGCGAAGGACATTTGTTTCATCGGGCTCAACCGTTCAGTTCGTGTGAGGCGAGTATTTCACCAAATCTGGAAGTCTTTTTCAGAGTTTCCCTAGGTCAAGCAGTTTATTATAACTTGATAGCAATTGGCTGATCGCTGTGGCGTCCGTCCTTAACCATGATAAATTTGCGACCGAAGCATTAGCCCTGCTTGACAGTAACTCATTGAATAACCGCGCAGTCCAGCGCTCATAACCACTCCAGCCTCCCTCCAGGGTAATTGCATTCACCGTAAAATCATCGAGCGCCAAAAACTTGCGCAGACTATTAGAAAAGTTTATAAACTCCGCGCTGTCCACTAGCATTCGCAGTATCCATAGAGGGAATCCCACCTGTGCTACCTGATACAGCTTCAACTGCTTGTCGTACGTATTGGTAAAGTGGGCGGTTGTTTTTTCTAATATATGCGTAGATTCTTCAACGGTGATTACAGAGTATTTACTCAAGTAGTAACACAGGCTCTGTAAGCTCTCGGCTGCAGGAAAATGTTCAGTGTTGAATATGTTAATGCCAACTCGATAACGTTCAATAAGATGGGTGAACAAGCGGGTGTCGCTCAAGTCCAGCCAAGCCCCATCGAGGGAGAGATTCGATGCACTGACATTGTAATGAATAATGTGCTTCGCCTTGGCCGCAGCGAACTGCTCTGCAAATCTCGCAGCAAGCTCAAGAAGTCCAAACTTCAAGCGTTCGCTCATACTGCTAGCTGTTGGCGCAACGCCTGCACCTGGCAGGAAATCAACCAATTTTGCTATTACACTTTTAACCCGCTGGGCATCTTTACATAGCCTGTTTAGCTGCTTTTCTTCGAAGTAAATAGCCCTAATAAAATGAGCCGGGCGAACGACAGGCTGGTGAACCAGCAGCCCGCGGGGAGTTAAAATTCCTTGCGTCTCATACTTACACCCAGTGTCCAAGACGGCAACGGTTCGAATGGCACCGAAGGGAAGTGCTACATTTATAATTTCGGACCAAATAGACTCATAAATAGCCGCAGCTAAGGATAGATTGCCATCGCCATGATCTGCATCGACATTTTTGCCAACCAATTGATTGGGGCCCAGCCCTTTGAGTTGCCATGAACCATCGAAACCGCAGCGTCCACCGCCGCCATTACTGAGTATGCCGTCGCCACCATAGCGCTCGGCCATAAATGTTTTAACGGTGGATTGGCCATGGGCCGAAATTGAGTCAGACCTAACAACATAGCTGTAAGCGTTGAGAATGGTTTCCGAGGATTTTCCGTCCGCCAGTGTTTCATTTAGGTAAGCAATACTGCATCCTTCAAGCTTTTCGGTTTCAAAATTTATAAAGCATTCCTGTAAATCAGACAACTGCATCCTTTTCGTCATAATTGATCACTTCTATTCTGAACCCGAAAATCCACCTGTCTACATGCGGAATCACTATCCGTATAAAGCGCCATCCAATACAGATACAACATCAGATATAGAAACAGCATGGTGGCGATTGCAGGTAATTACGTTAGCTCTAAAGACTGACCAATACGACCCTACAGATGTAGGGTGGCCACGGGCACAGCGCTGTGCGAAAGTGAAAAGGTCAAGTATCTGAGGATAACTACCAATAGGGCGTCTGAAATTGCAGTCGACACGATTTGTTAAATAGCGGTGTGATTATTCGCCCGGTATTACAAAGCAAATTTCAGGGGCAGGCGCGCCATTCCAACAATTGCTTTGATTTAAAAACCACTGTGGATGATTCGAATGAGCAATTGATGAGTTTTATCCCGCGTAACTTTGCTCGCCGTTCACGGCGCCAATGAATATTTCAGCTGGCTTTTTTCGATGCCGGTGGGAAGCATAGTGCTCAGGTAACAACCTGGTCACAGTCTAAGGAAGGAAAAATGTGTGAGATCAAAGACTCCGCTGTTTCGACTTGAAGCACTGGCCTCACGACAGGGTAACTGGCTCGGTGACATCATGTTGGTCAGGCCCGTTTCATTCACTGTATTGACGCTGATTGCAGTACTGTTTGCCGTTTTGGTGGTCACCTTTTTCATCTGTGGCAGCTATACCAAACGCAGTACGGTGCCGGGGCAGTTGGTTCCATCTTCGGGGCAGCTGAAAATTTACTCTCCACAATACGGTGTGGTGCTCGAACGTTTTGTCGATGAAGGGCAGTTAGTCGAACAGGGAGTTCAACTGTTTCGCCTTTCCAGTGAGCGTTTTGCGGGGAATTTGGGACCGATACAGGCAGAGGTGAGCGATCAGCTAGCGCAACGACATCGATCCTTGGGTGAGGAGTTGACGAAACGAAAGCAGCTTCAGGCTGAAGAGCGCCAAAGTCTGAAAAGCAAGCTCGAAAGTTTACGACAAGAGTTGGTGACATTGGCGAAGCAAGTGGCCAGCCAGGAGAAGCTTGTACAGCTGGCAACCAATGCCGCCGGTCGTTATCAGGGACTGATGGATAAAGGCTACATCTCCATGGATCAGCTTCAGCAGCGTCAGGCTGAACTCTTGGGCCAGCGCCAGACTCTTCAAGGCTTGGCTCGTGAAACTACGGCGTTGACACAGCAACTGGTCGAGCGTCGACACGAGTTTTCGGGGCTCTCGGCATTGCACGACAATCAGCTCGCCAGCATCCAGCGATCATTGTCCAGTGTCCAGCAGGAGCTTATCGAAAGCGAAGGCAAGCGCACGCTGATCATCACGGCCCCCCAAGAAGGCGTAGCAACCGCCATTCTTGTTGAGCCGGGCCAGACCGTTGATAGCTCACGATCATTAATGAGCATCGTGCCCGCCAATTCCCGCCTACAAGCAGAGTTGTACGCGCCGAGTAAAGCCATCGGCTTCGTTCGTACGGGCGATCCGGTAATGGTTCGTTACCAGGCTTATCCATACCAGAAATTCGGCCAGCATCGTGGCAACGTGCTGTCTATCTCCAAAGCCACCATGTCTGCCGCTGAGCTTGCGAACATGACCGGAAGTGTGCCGGGGCTTGGGCTGAGCGGCGAACAGATCTACCGCATTCGCGTTGATATTGAAGCGCAATCCGTCTTGGCTTACGGCAAACCAAGACCGTTACAAACCGGCATGCTAGTTGAGGCAGACATTCTGCATGACACTCGCCGCCTCTATGAATGGGTACTTGAACCGCTCTACAGCTTGACTGGCAAACTCTAGGGGCAAATGCATGAACTATCTCGACGCAATCAGCTTGCGCCTGGGCCGGCGGCTGCCCCTGATCCTACAAACCGAAGCGACAGAGTGCGGCTTGGCCTGTCTTGCGATGATTGCGGGCTACCATGGTCATCACGCAACACTGATGGAGCTGCGACGCCAGTTCAGCGTGTCGCTCAAGGGAATTACGCTCAAACAGCTGATACAGACAGCTGATCAGATGAAGCTCGGCACTAGGGCGGTGAGGCTTGAACTGGAGGACTTGAGCAAGCTCAAACTGCCGTGTGTATTGCACTGGAACCTAAACCATTTCGTCGTGCTCAAGGTCGTAGACGGTCAGCGTCTTACTTTGCATGACCCGGCTCATGGTATCCGGCAGTTGAGCCTGGCCGAGGCTAGCAAATCGTTCACCGGTGTTGCCCTTGAGGTGTGGCCCTGCAGCGACTTTGAAAAGCAGGAAGCCAAGGCCCAACTGAAATTGATGAGCATGCTGGGACGGGTAAGCGGTCTTTATCGCGCCTTGGCGCAGATTCTGTTACTGGCTCTGGTCCTGGAAGTATTCTCGCTGGTTAGTCCTTTTTTGCTGCAGTGGATCATCGACAACGTACTAGTCACTCAAGACCGTGACCTGCTGACGACGTTGATCATCGGCTTTGGTCTGTTACTGCTGATGCAACAACTCGTCAGCGCTATACGGGCGTGGGTGATGATGCACACGAACACCCTGTTGAGCGTGCAATGGCAGGCAAATGTATACAGTCATCTGCTGCGCCTGCCGATCCAATACTTTGAAAAGCGCCATCTGGGCGATATCGTCTCGCGCTTTGGCGCTATTGGCGCGATACAGGGGACACTGACAGCCGCCTTCTTTTCTACGATTCTGGATGGGCTGATAACCATCGCGACACTCGTCCTCATGATTATCTACAGCCCGTTGCTGGCAGCCATTGCGGTGACTGCCATGTCCTTCTACACAATGGTTCGCTGGGCTTGGTACCGACCCTTACGCCGGGCAAGCGAGGAGCAGATCATTCATGCTGCTCGACAGGAAAGCCACTTTCTGGAAACGGTGCGCGGCATGCGCACAATAAAACTGTTCCAACGCCAGAGTGAACGACGCTCTGCCTGGCTTGGATTGCTCGTGGAGCAGATCAATGCAGGGTTACGAACCCAAAAGTTGCAACTGATCTACACCCAGCTCAATGGCTTGATTTTCGGTCTGGAAAATCTACTGGCGCTCGGGCTGGGTGCGTCCATGGTGATGAACAACCAATTCAGCGTCGGCGTACTAATGGCTTTTATCGCCTACAAATCCCAGTTTATAGGTCGCGTGGCCTGTTTGGTCGACCATCTGTTCGAACTGCACATGCTGCGTTTGCAAGGCGAACGCCTCGCCGACATTGTCATGCACCCACCAGAAGACAACCGCGGCACGTTGAGTTCCCCGACCTGTATCTCGTGCCCGGTCGATATTGATATCAAAGGTTTGAAGTACCGCTATTCCGATCAAGAGCCGTTCGTGCTGGATGGCATCGACCTACACATTGGTCAGGGGGAGTCGGTGGCCATCACCGGAGCTTCGGGCAGCGGAAAGAGCACGCTGATCAGTCTGCTGCTGGGAATCTTCCAGCCCACCCAAGGCCAGATCCAAATTGCCGGTAGCGAACTGCACCACCTGGGTATGGAAGCCCTTCGCAGCAAGATCGGTACGGTGATGCAGGATGATTGCCTGTTTGCCGGCTCACTGGCAGACAACATCGCATTCTTCGAACCCATACCTGACTTGGAGTGGGCTATGGAATGCGCACGCAAAGCATCAATTCACACTGACATAGTGGCCATGCCGATGGGCTACAACACCCTGGTTGGTGACATGGGGACGGTGTTGTCCGGCGGGCAGAAGCAGCGTGTATTGCTGGCCAGAGCGCTCTACAAGAAACCCTGCATTCTGATTCTTGACGAGGCAACCAGTCATTTGGACGTGAAGTGCGAGCAACAGGTAAATGATGGAGTACGGACACTTGAGATTACTCGCATCATTGTCGCTCATCGCTCGGAGACGATCGCCTCAGCAGATCGAGTGGTGATACTGGAAGCTGGCCGGATTGTCTTGGACCAGCCCACCACGGTAACGATGTTTCATTCGACGGGTGATGTCGCACTGTGATGAATATAGCTTTGGCCGCCACCCTACTGGCTTGTCTTTGCGCCTGGTCACCGTTGACCGTGGCGGTGGATATGGATGTATTTAAGACCGATCGGGATGTCTCTCGCACTGCGATCAAGGACGTTGATAGCTTGACTTGGTCGTGTGAAGTGGGCTCTGTACCTGCGCTTTTGACGCTGGAAGAAATGATAGAGCGGGTACTTTGTCACGACCCACAGTTGCGACAGGCCTGGGCTAATGCCAAGGTCCAAGCGGCCTTAGTCGGCGTGAAGCAATCGGCGTATCTCCCAAGACTCAACGGCAACTCTGGTATCACCAGTGGTCGTAACGACACCGAGTATGAACTGCGTGGGGAATATTCCCGTCACGGCCATCAACGCCAGCTCGAAAATCGCCTGGGTCTTAGCTGGGTATTGTTTGATTTCGGTCGCCGCGAAGCGGCTCTGCGAAATGCACGACAACTGCTAATTGCGGCAAACGCTAATCAGGACGGGCAGTTGCAGCAGGCCTTCGTGCTGACGGCGCAACTGTACTACGACACCCTCGCTGCACAAGGTAGCCAGATTGCCGCAATCAAGGTCGCCGCATTGGCGGCCGAAAATCTCAACGCCGCAAGCGCCAAGTATGCAGCGGGAGCTGCGGCGCTCTCTGACCGACTGCAGGCACAAACTGCATACTCGCAGGCGAGCCTGAACGAAGTTCGCAGCACGGGTGCCTTGCGAAATGCCAAAGGCCTTATCGCACTGCGTATGGGATTGCCGCCGCAAACATCTTTAGAGTTGGCGGGGAGCCTAAGTCGGCGTCCGGCCACCCTGTTTATCAAAAGCGTTGACGATTTACTGGAACAAGCACGGCAGGATCATCCATCGCTTATTGCCGCCAAGGCCAAGCTGGATGCGGCGAAAGCTGCCATTGACGAAAGCCGAGCCGTCGGGCGTCCTACCCTATCGTTTATCGCAAACATCTCCGATGTGCGGACCAACCAATCAATGGACTACAACGGCGATAGTCGAATGCGTGACAACAGCGTTGGTCTGCAACTAAATATTCCGCTGTTTGAAGGTTTCGAACGCGCCTATCAAGTGCGGGGGGCTCAGGCACAGTTCGAGGCAAGTGAAGCGGAGCTTTCGGATGTTGAACAACGTATTTCTTTGGAGCTGTGGGCCAACTATCAAACGCTCAACATCGAAACGCATTCACTGGAAAGAACCGCCGAGTGGGTGGAGCAGTCAAATCAGGCCCTGCAAGTTGTGCAAGGGCGCTATAGCTCTGGGGCCGGGAACATGATCGAACTTCTGAACGCATTGAGCGCTTATGCCACAGCGGAACAACAACATATCAACACATTGAAAATCTGGCAGCTGGCGCGACTAAAACTGGCAGCAAGCCTAGGACGCTTGGGTTTCTGGACGCTATAGCCATGTGCCTCCGAGCAGGAAGTAACAGAATGTATTAACAATAAACATATATATCAATTTCAGGACACTACTGAGAGGCACTGATGGATCAAATTACGACAAACAAGGAGGCTACGGATTTCAGAAAGAAGCCCTTCCTGCAAAATATATTTTCCGTACTTTCGTTGTACTGGCGAAGCGAGGAGAGACTTTTTGCGTGGTGTGCGCTTACCGCGTTGGTGGTTCTCTCGCTGCTGGCCGTCGCTACCGCCCTGGCCATCAACGAGTGGTACAAACATTTCTACAATGCCATTCAAGATCTCGATGCCCATAAGTTTTATAACTTGGTGGCAGTGTTCCTCGCTATCATCTCGTTTTCGGTGCTGCGGTCAGTGCTGATCACCTACCTGGTGGATATATTTGCACTCAAGTGGCGACGCTGGTTGACCAACTACTACCTTTCTGCCTGGATCGTCAAGTCGACCCGGCCCGACCAAGTTGAGCAGTGTGTCGACAACCCGGATCAACGTATCGCCGAGGACATCAACAAGTTCACCTTTGAAACCATAGACCTCGCCTGTGGCCTTATTTATACCTTGGCTAGCGTCGTATCCTTCAGTGCAGTGCTGATCAGTATTTCGGGCGACGCGTTGTTCTGGGGAATTACCGTCCCGGCATATATGTTCTGGGCTGCCATCCTTTACGCCTTGCTGGGTACGTATATCAGCCAGAGAATCGGTTTCAAGCTGGTCTCCCTTAGTAATAACCAGCAGCGATCGGAGGCCGACCTCCGGTACCTTCTTATTCGCTTTCGTAACGGCTCAAAGATGCACTCAACCGACATTGGACGTCATTTCGAGAAAGAAAGCATCAGCGAAAAACTTGATGTCAGCCTAGCCAATATGCGCCTCACCATTCGAGTAAAAATGCGTCTGTCGTTATTCACTGAAAGTTACAGCCAACTCTCCCTAGTGTTTAGTAGCCTGTTGGCCGTTCCTCGATTTTTCTCCGGCAGCATCATGTTCGGTGATGTCATGCAGATCAATTCGGCATTTGGCAACCTGTGCGAAAATTTGAGTTGGTTTATCAATGCTTATCACCGTCTTGCTGACTGGAAGGCCACGACCGATAGACTGATTTCATTTGATGGTGCGCTGACACTTCTCGCTGAAGTCGATGACCCCACAACTAGATTTCAAACCGCATTTGCGGAGTAGTACAAGTATTTTCGCTGAAACTGCTCCGGTCACCGTTGATAACCCCGCATATTTTTGATATGAAGGGGGGGCAAAGGCTTCATCTATGTTTTAACGCGCAGATATTATGCTTTTCAAGCGAGCTATTTTTAATTGGATAGTGTTTCAATAAGATTGGCTCTGGCTTGATTTGGCTCTGCGCGTCCTTGGTGTGTCGGGTTGTAATAGTTTGGGTTGAATTCTATTTTAATGTTTGCTCATGGTTGTTGTCTGGCCTCAAGACACCTAAATGAGTTTGTCCAGAAATTTATTGATAGCGAAGAGCTTAAAGACCTTACTCGATGAAACCAACCTTCTGGTAAGAACAACATTTCTCCGGCTCTTAGTTCGAATTTCAAAAACTTGATATTTTGCGCATCGGGAAATACACCATAGTCAGGTTTCTCTGGGTCAAAATCACAACCGTCGAGTCCTCCGTTCGGTGAGGTTGACCATGCACCAAGCGCACCTCTATTGTGAGGGGCTGCAAGTATAAAACTCTTGGATCCCCATACTTGGACAAATAAGTTGTCTACGTCATCGCGATGCAGCGGCGTTAGAGTGTTTTTCGGTCCTATCCAAACTCGTGGAGCTACATATTGAGAGTGCTCAAAATACGGCGGATAATTTATTAAGTGCAGAAGCTTTTTTGGTAGTATATTGTTTCCCATGTATGGCGGTAGATCGCCAGGTTGGAGCGGGTCTTCAAGCTCATCTAGTGATCTTATGAAATCTACCATTGAAACGGTATTGAATTCTCGTTTGGTAGAAAACGTTAAATCTGCATAGTTTCCGTTGCGTGTAATGCCTCTAAGTTCTGAAAAGTATTCTAGAGATTTTTGTTTGCTGATATTCGATATTGGCCAATTTTGAATGGCGTCGCTAATAATTAGCGGTACGCCCTTGCGCATATACTTAGACCTGAAATTTTCAATCGAAAGCTCACTTTGTGTGAGTCGCTCTACCTCGTTAATTTGGGTGTCAAGCGAGATAAGTTCGCTAAATCGCTTTCGCGCAGGGTGGCGCTCATTGGTTGAGACAGTTTCTTGCTTGTAATGACTATCCGGTTGATCATAAATTAGTTGGGGTAAAAGTGTTGCTATACCTAAGTTTCCATCGACTTCAATAAGGCCTGATGCGTATAGTTGTTCTATGTTGGCGCTACCATCCAGAATGTTTAGGAGGTTCGCCTCTGAAATTGTGATGGTGACATCGGGTTGCGGGTGCATGCCCAAATAGATATGGGGCTTGGTGTTCGTGTCCACCCATATGTGACTATTTGGAAAAATGAACTGAAATATGCCGATTAGGCCGATGGCGTGAGAATTGGAAAACATTGCTGAAAGTGATAGATTTATGTTCATGTGAATGTGGCCTTCGTTGTTTTTAACGGTGCGGAAGCAAGCGTTCTTTAGTCGTATTTTTTTGTTTCTTGATGCCGTTTGGGGCTCTCTGGTGGTGTAGTGCTTTTCATTGTTGCTGCAAAAAGTTCTGATCTTGAGTTAACTCCTTTCTTTCGTAAGATTGATGATACGTAGTCGCGCACCGTGAAATCGCTAATGCCTAGTGAAATGGCTATTTGCTTGTTGCTCTTTCCATCCAGGAGCAAATGTAAAACCTCCAGTTCTCTGTTGGTCATGAGTGTTTAGCTCCATATATAATTAAGCTTTGTCCATAAAGTGTTCGCCTGCGAGCAAATTTCGTAATTGTTGAGAACTTTGTGCGTCTCGGAAAAATTCCAGATCTGTTTTGAGATAATTTGTAGTGGATTCAAAAGAATACAGAGGGGGCGGATCTTTAGGTAGTTCATCAAAGGCATCATGACTTGCAGGAAACGTCCTACCAGACCGTCATAAATTAGGTTAAGTAACAGCGATTTTAAGGTGAGATCGCCAAGTCTTACGGATGTTATCCATATCACCTGTAAGAAGAATCTTAGGTGGCAGTTCATTCCTCCATCGTGATCCTTATTCCCATTCGCCATAAGCCCCTTACTTTGCGTGATATGGCCTGCGCGCGTTTGCCGGTATGATAGGCGCCCCCGCAGTCTGGATTGCGAATACGCCATGACCTTGCAGTACCCAACCATCGCCGATTGCGTCGGCAACACTCCGCTGGTCCGTTTGCAGCGCCTGCCTGGCGCCACCAGCAACACCCTTTTGCTCAAGCTCGAAGGGAACAACCCGGCGGGTTCGGTCAAGGACCGTCCGGCGCTGTCGATGATCACCCGCGCCGAATTGCGCGGGCAGATCCACGCCGGCGATACGCTGATCGAAGCGACCTCGGGCAACACCGGGATCGCCTTGGCAATGGCTGCCGCGATCAAGGGTTACAAGATGATCCTGATCATGCCGGACAACTCCAGCGCCGAGCGTAAAGCTGCCATGACGGCTTATGGCGCCGAGCTGATTCTGGTCACCCAGGAAGAAGGCATGGAAGGTGCTCGCGACCTCGCCCAGCGAATGGAAGCCGAAGGCCGCGGCAAGGTGCTGGATCAGTTCGCCAACGGCGACAACCCCGAGGCGCACTACACCACCACTGGTCCGGAAATCTGGCGTCAGACCGAAGGCACCATCACTCATTTCGTCAGCTCGATGGGCACCACCGGCACCATCATGGGCGTTTCGCGCTACTTGAAAGAGCAGAACGACAACGTGCAGATCATCGGGCTGCAACCGATGGAAGGTTCGGCGATTCCGGGCATCCGTCGCTGGCCGCAGGAATACCTGCCGAAGATCTACCAGGCCGAGCGCGTGGACCGGATCGTCGACATGGCGCAAAGCGAAGCCGAAGACGTGACCCGTCGTCTGGCGCGCGAAGAAGGCATCTTCTGCGGCGTGTCCTCGGGCGGTGCCGTGGCGGCGATGCTGCGTCTGTCCAAAGAAGTTGAAAACGCGGTGATCGTCGCGATCATCTGCGACCGTGGCGACCGTTACTTGTCGACCGGCATTTTCGACGCGCCCAACTGATGGCCAAGCAAGAGAGAGGCCTGCGTTTCCAACCCACGGGCGGCAGCAAGGCCCCGCAAGTCCCGACCGGCAAAAAGCAGCGCTTGACCATTGAGCGCCTGGCCAATGACGGTCGCGGTATCGCGTTTTTCGAAGGTCGCACCTGGTTCGTCATCGGCGCATTGGCCGGTGAAGACATCGAGGCTCGGGTCTTGGGTGCCCACGGCAAAGTGGTCGAGGCGCGCACCGAGCGCGTATTCCTGGCCAGTGAATTGCGCCGCCCGGCACCGTGCGCTCATGCCGCTCGTTGCGGCGGTTGCAGCGTGCAGCATTTGCCCCACAACGAACAGCTCGCCCTGAAACAGCGCATGCTCGCCGAGCAATTGTCGCGGGTTGCCGGTGTCGAACCTGAAGAGTGGGCAGCGCCGTTGAGCGGTCCGGAATTCGGTTACCGCCGTCGCGCCCGAGTGGCGGTGCGTTGGGACATGAAAGCGAAAAAACTCGAAGTCGGCTTCCGCGCTGCCGGCAGTCAGGACATCGTCGCCATCAACGAATGCCCGGTGCTGGTACAGCCCTTGCAACCGATCATGACCCGCTTGCCGGAGATGCTGCGGCGCTTGAGCAAACCTCAGGCGCTGGGGCATGTGGAGTTGTTCAGTGGTTCGTCATTGGCGGTATTACTGCGGCACATGGCGCCGTTGTCCGACACCGACCTGACCATCCTCAAGGAATTCTGCGCGTTCCATGAAGCCCAGTTGTGGCTGCATGGCGACGGCGAGCCGCAACCGGTCGAGGCCGATCAGTCGCTTGGCTATCGCCTTGAGCAGTGGGACTTGAACCTGGCGTATCGGCCGGGAGATTTCATTCAGGTCAACGCCGGGGTCAACGAAGCGATGGTCGCCCAGGCATTGGCATGGTTGGCGCCGAAATCTGATGAACGGGTTCTGGATCTCTTTTGTGGGTTGGGCAACTTTGCCTTGCCGCTGGCCAAAACCGTTCGCGAAGTGGTGGCGGTGGAGGGCGTGCAGGCGATGGTGGAGCGTGCCGCCACGAACGCTGTCAGCAATAATCTGCATAACGTGAAGTTTTTTCAGGCCGATTTATCCCAGCCTTTGGCCGATGCCGAATGGGCAGATGAAGGCTTTTGTGCGGTACTCTTGGACCCACCTCGCGACGGTGCTTTCGAGGTGGTGCGCAAGCTGGCGACCCTGGGCGCCAAACGATTGGTGTATGTGTCATGCAACCCGGCAACTCTGGCGCGCGACACAGTCGAATTGATCAAGCAGGGCTACCGGTTAAAACGTGCCGGGATTCTCGATATGTTTCCTCAGACGGCACATGTCGAGGCCATGGCGTTATTTGAAGCGAGCTAGGACGGCTCGTCTGGTCCGACTGACCCGCTCGTGCAAAGCGCATTCGTCTTAGCCCCGCGAGTGCACACGGGCAGCGAAGGTCAGCGATTTGACGCATTGAATCTGCGTCGTAGGGAAGGTAAAGCAAGATGGTACAGGTGAGAGCACACCAGCCGATCAACACGGACGGCAGTATCAACCTCGAGGCTTGGCTCGATCATGCGGTCAGTGTCGATCTGGCACTGGATCGCGAAGCCTTGAAGGAAGCCTGCGAGTTCGCTCGCGAGGCCGAACAACAAGCCAATGCGGCGAAGAATCTGTGGTCCGAAGGGACCTCGAGTTTCCGCACGGGCCTTGAGATCGCCGAGATTCTCGCCGACCTCAAACTCGACCAGGATTCGTTGGTCGCGGCAGTCTTGTACCGTGGCGTGCGTGAAGGCCAGATCCAGTTGCCGGCGGTCAGCCAGCGTTTCGGTCCGGTGGTCGCCAAACTCATCGACGGCGTACTGCGCATGGCGGCGATCAGCGCCAGCCTGAGCCCCCGTCAGTCCCTGGTGCTGGGCACTCAAGGCCAGGTCGAAAACCTGCGCAAAATGCTCGTGGCCATGGTCGACGACGTGCGTGTCGCGCTGATCAAACTGGCCGAGCGCACCTGTGCAATCCGCGCGGTGAAAACCGCTGACGACGAGAAGCGCAATCGCGTCGCCCGTGAAGTCTTCGACATTTACGCGCCGCTCGCCCACCGCCTCGGCATTGGTCATATCAAGTGGGAGCTGGAGGACTTGTCCTTCCGCTATCTGGAGCCCGACCAGTACAAGCAGATTGCCAAGTTGCTCCATGAGCGACGGCTGGATCGCGAGCGCTTCATCGCCGACGTGATGACCCAACTCAAAGACGAGTTGCAGGCCACCGGCGTCGATGCCGACATCAGCGGCCGTGCCAAACACATCTATTCGATCTGGCGCAAAATGCAGCGCAAGGGTCTGGAGTTCAGCCAGATCTATGACGTGCGCGCGGTTCGCGTGCTGGTGCCGGAAATGCGCGACTGCTACACCGCGCTCGGCATCGTCCACACCCTGTGGCGGCACATTCCGAAAGAGTTCGACGACTACATCGCCAACCCGAAAGAGAACGGCTACCGCTCGCTGCACACCGCGGTAATCGGCCCTGAAGGCAAGGTGCTGGAAGTGCAGATCCGCACCCACGCCATGCACGAGGAAGCCGAGCTGGGGGTCTGCGCCCACTGGAAATACAAGGGCACCGACGTCAAGTCCGGCTCGAACCACTACGAAGAGAAAATCTCCTGGCTGCGTCAGGTACTCGAGTGGCACGAAGAGCTGGGTGATATTGGTGGCCTTGCCGAACAACTGCGGGTCGATATAGAGCCGGATCGGGTCTACATCTTTACTCCGGACGGTCACGCCATCGACTTGCCAAAGGGCGCGACACCGCTGGACTTTGCCTACCGCGTGCACACCGAAATCGGTCACAACTGCCGCGGCGCCAAGATCAACGGGCGCATCGTGCCGCTCAACTACAGCCTGCAAACCGGTGAACAGGTCGAGATCATCACCAGCAAGCACGGCACCCCGAGCCGCGACTGGCTGAACCCGAACCTGGGTTATATCACCACCTCGCGAGCGCGGGCGAAGATCGTTCACTGGTTCAAATTGCAGGCGCGCGATCAGAACGTCGCGGCCGGTAAAACCTTGCTCGAGCGCGAACTCAATCGCCTCGGCCTGCCGCAGGTAGACTTCGACAAGCTGGCCGAGAAGGCCAACATGAAGACCGCCGAGGACATGTTCGCCGCCTTGGGCGCAGGCGATTTACGCCTGGCGCAACTGGTGAACCTGGCGCAGCAACTGGTCGAGCCGGAACGCGGCAACGAACAATTGGAACTGATCCCGCGCAAAGCCACCGGCTACAAACCGGGCAAGCGCGGCGACATTCAGATCCAGGGCGTCGGCAACCTGATGACCCAGATGGCCGGCTGCTGCCAGCCGCTGCCGGGGGATGCGATCGTTGGTTACATCACTCAGGGCCGTGGCGTGAGCATTCACCGCCAGGATTGCGCCTCGGTGCTGCAACTGGCCGGCCGCGAGCCGGAGCGGATCATCCAGGTCAGCTGGGGCCCGGTGCCGGTGCTCACCTATCCGGTGGACATCATCATCCGCGCCTACGACCGTTCCGGCCTGCTGCGTGACGTGTCGCAGGTGCTGCTCAACGAGCGGATCAACGTGCTGGCGGTCAACACCCGTTCGAACAAAGAGGACAACACGGCGTTGATGTCCCTGACCATCGAGATTCCGGGGCTGGATGCGTTGGGACGGTTGCTGGGGCGGATTTCCCAGTTGCCGAACATCATCGAAACCCGCCGTAACCGCACGCCGTGAGAGACCTGTACGGAAATTGATGGTGACACCTGTAGGAGCGAGGCTTGCCCGCGAAGGCGGTGTGTCAGGTATGCCGCCTTCGCGGGCAAGCCTCGCTCCTACGAGTGCAATCTGTAGAGACTGATTGATGTATTCACTTGAAGACTTGCTGCACTTGATGAACCGTCTGCGCGACCCGCAATACGGCTGCCCGTGGGACATCAAGCAAACCTGGGCGACCATCGTCCCGCACACCCTGGAAGAAGCCTACGAAGTCGCCGACGCCATTGAGCGCGGGGACTTCGATCATTTGCAGGGTGAGTTGGGCGACTTGTTGTTCCAAGTGGTCTATTACAGCCAACTGGCTCGGGAAGAAGGGCGCTTCGAGTTCGATGGCGTGGTCGACAGCATCACGCGCAAGTTGATCCGCCGTCATCCTCACGTGTTCCCCTCCGGTGATCTGTATGCGCCGCTGGACATCCCGCGTCTGAATGAAGAGCAGGTCAAACAACGCTGGGAAGAGATCAAGGCTGAAGAGCGCGCCGAGAAGTCTTCGGCGCCGGAGCAGTTGTCCTTGCTCGACGACGTGCCTGCCGCGTTGCCGGCGCTGTCCCGTTCGGCAAAACTGCAGAAGCGCGCAGGGCAGGTCGGTTTCGACTGGCCAGACGCCTTGCCGGTGCTCGACAAGGTTCGCGAGGAGCTCGATGAAGTGCTCGAAGCCATGGCTGACAATGACTCGGCAGCGATTGCCGATGAAGTCGGTGACCTGCTGTTTTCCGTGGTCAATCTGGCGCGACACCTCAAGGTCGATCCGGAAACCGCACTGCGCGGCGCGAACTCAAAGTTTGAAAGACGCTTCCGATTTATCGAACAGGCATTGCGCGACACCCACCGTCCCATAGAAGATTGCACCCTCGAAGAGTTGGACGCCTTGTGGGGCGAAGCCAAACGTCAGGAAAAGAATTTGCCCAGCTGCGGTTGAGCAGTTGCCTAAGTGAGAAATAAGCACCATGAGCATTTCCCTTCGCGACCAGTTGCTCAAAGCAGGGCTGGTCAATCAAAAGCAGGCCAAACAGGTCGGCAAAGAGAAGCAGAAGCAGCAACGTCTGGCCCACAAAGGTCAGATTGAACTCGATGACTCCCAGCAGCGTGCGGCTCAGGAAGCCATGGCCGAGAAGGTCAAGCGCGACCAGGAACTGAACCGCCAGCAGCAGGAGAAGGCAGAAGCGAAGGCCCGTGCCGCCCAAGTCAAGCAATTGATCGAAGTCTCGCGCCTGCCCAAGCTGACCACCGAGGACTACTACAACTTCGTCGACGACAAGAAGGTCAAGCGCATTTCCGTCAACACGCTGATGCGCAACAAGCTCAGCAGCGGCTCGCTGGCGATCGTGCATCACGCCGGCGGTTACGAAGTGATCCCTCGTGAAGCGGCCCTGAAGATTCAGGAGCGTGATCCCCAGCGCATCGTGCAGCTGAATGTGCAGACAGAAGAAGTCAGCGTCGAAGACGATCCGTATGCGGCCTATCAGATCCCTGACGATCTGATGTGGTAAGGCGTTAGCGACTGCAACAACGACAAACCCCGCTCATGGCGGGGTTTGTCGTTTTCAATGCGGTGAATTATGCAGAGCGTGCTTCGCGTTGCTGTTCCAGGGTTTCCAGTTCGGCCTTGTATTTGTGGGCTTCGGTCTCGGAGTGGAACATCCCGACCAGCAGGTCTTGTTGATGTACATCCCAGATGCGGATACCGGCGGCGATGCCTTCATGGGACATATGTGAATCGTCGCGTTCAGTTACTTTTACAGTCATCTGCTAGCTCCAATCTCTGTTATCTGCAGCAAGGCGTGTGCAGGCCTTTGTTATATATTTTGTTAGCTGGCTAAGTAAACGACAGAGTTCGGCAACCCATTTTTGCAGAATCGGCAAAAGTCCTGCAGCCCGTGAAATACGCCGCATTCAGTCGCAGGCCATTGAGTTTCATGACAAATGTTTCATGTTTGCGAGGATGAAAACGTCGCTCTTGAAGCCACACTGCACGACCTGTAGCAGCTGGCGCAGCCTGCGTTCGGCTGCGCAGCAGTCGTAAAATCAGCTACTCCGGTATGTCAGGTAAACCGCATTTACCGGATATACGACTGCTTCGCAGCCGAACGCAGGCTTCGCCAGCTGCTACATATCGCATTACGGTGGCCGCATTTTTCAGAGGCAAAAAAAACGCCCCGAACCAGTCGGGGCGTTTTTGTGTGCAGCGAAACGGCGAGGTGTTATTTACCTGCCCAGCGCTTCAGTACCAACGTGGCGTTAGTGCCACCGAAGCCGAAGCTGTTGCTCATCACGGTGTTGATGGTGGCGTCTTCGCGAGTCTTGGTCAGGATTGGCATGTCTGCCACTTCCGGGTCCAGTTCGTCGATGTTGGCGGAACCCGCCATGAAGTTGCCTTCCATCATCAGCAGGCAGTAGATCGCTTCGTGAACGCCGGCGGCGCCCAGGGAGTGACCCGACAGGCTCTTGGTGGAGCTGATGGCCGGGGCCTTGTCGCCGAACACTTCACGCACACCTTTCATTTCCATGACGTCGCCGACCGGAGTCGAGGTGCCGTGGGTGTTCAGGTAGTCGATCGGGGTGTCGACGGTGGACATGGCCATCTGCATGCAACGGATGGCGCCTTCGCCGCTTGGGGCGACCATGTCGTAGCCGTCGGAGGTCGCGCCGTAGCCAACGATTTCCGCGTAGATCTTCGCGCCGCGGGCCAGAGCGTGTTCCAGCTCTTCGACCACGACCATGCCGCCACCGCCGGCAATGACGAAACCGTCACGCTTGGCGTCGTAGGCACGGGAAGCTTTTTCCGGGGTTTCGTTGTACTGGCTGGACAGTGCGCCCATGGCGTCGAACAGGAACGATTGGCTCCAGTGTTCTTCTTCACCGCCACCGGCGAACACGATGTCCTGCTTGCCCAACTGGATCTGCTCCACAGCGTTACCGATGCAGTGAGCACTGGTGGCGCACGCGGAGGAGATCGAGTAATTCACACCCTTGATCTTGAACGGCGTGGCCAGGCAAGCCGAAACGGTGCTGCCCATGGTCCGCGTGACGCGGTACGGGCCTACGCGTTTGACGCCTTTCTCGCGCAGGATGTCCAGCGCTTCCATCTGGTTTAAGGTCGACGCGCCACCGGAACCGGCGATCAGGCCGGTACGTACGTTGGAAACCTGCTCTTCGGTCAGACCGGAGTCTGCGATGGCATCTTTCATGGCCAGGTAGGCGTAAGCCGCTGCGTGGCCGACGAAGCGAAAAATCTTGCGATCAATCAGCTCTTCGAGGGGAAGGTCAATGGAGCCGGAAACCTGGCTACGCAGACCCATTTCGGCATATTCCGGGTTGAACCGGATGCCAGGGCGGCTTGCACGCAGGTTAGCGGAGACGGTCTCTTTGTCATTGCCCAGGCACGAAACGATGCCCAGACCAGTGATAACGACGCGGCGCATGCGGATAACCCTTAGAAGTTGTCAGTGGAGGTGAAAACGCCGACCCGAAGGCCTTCGGCGGTGTAGATTTCGCGGCCGTCGACGGTCACCGAACCATCGGCAATGGCCATGTTCAGCTTGCCTTTCAGGACGCGTTTGATATGGATGTTATAGGTGACTTTCTTGGCAGTCGGCAGTACCTGGCCAAAGAATTTCACTTCGCCCGAACCCAGGGCGCGACCGCGGCCCGGCAGACCTTGCCAGCCGAGGAAGAAACCGACCAGTTGCCACATGGCATCGAGGCCCAGGCAGCCCGGCATCACCGGATCACCTTCGAAGTGGCAGGCGAAGAACCACAGGTCCGGAGTGATATCCAGCTCGGCGACCAACTCACCTTTGCCGTACTTGCCACCTTCTTCGCTGATATGGGTGATGCGATCGACCATCAGCATGTTCGGGGCGGGCAGTTGCGCGTTACCTGGGCCGAACAGCTCACCGCGACTACAGCGCAGCAGGTCTTCCCGAGTAAAGGCGTTTTGTTTGGTCATGCGAGCTCCTCAATAGTCCATGCGGCAGGGTGGGGGCGAATCTTCCCGGCCGATCGAAGCGTTCATGCCTCGAGTCAGCAGCCTACTCATAGACTATTGCGTTGTGGTGAAAGTCACAGCACCAAGGACATGAATGTACACTTGTGCACTGAAATTATTATTCAAGCCCCTTTTCGGGACTGTTCGGGCGCCTAAGACTGCCGCACTTTCGTCGTTCACGCCAGTCGCAGATAGCCGAAAGGCCTGTACTACTGCACCCATCGCTGCAGAATTTGCTGCAGATCAGTGCGTTTGAAGGGCTTGGCCAGGTAATCGTTCATTCCCGCTGATAAACAGGCTTCACGGTCGCCCTGCAAGGCATTGGCCGTCAGGGCAATGATCGGCACGTCAGCGCAGCCGGGTAATCGGCGAATCTGTCGGGTAGCCTCGTAGCCGTCGATGACCGGCAATCGGCAGTCCATCAGAATCGCTTCAAAAATCCTGCTCTCGGCACTACGCACTGCTTGTGCACCATCGGTGACGACGCTGACAGTAAAGCCCAGACTGCGCAACATTGCTTCAACAACGGTGCGGTTGACCGGATTGTCCTCCACCAGCAGCACATTGCGACCTTCGCCGTGGTCATTACCGGTATGTCCTCGCGGGGTCAACGCCGGCAGTGGCTGCTTATATAGCGCCAAAGGGATTTCCAGGGTGAACGCCGAGCCAACGCCTTCTTCGCTCTGCGCGCGCAAGGTGCCGCCCATCCGCTCAGCCAGGGTGCGGGCAATTGGCAGCCCCAGTCCGGTGCCGCCGTAACGTCTTGAAATAGAACTGTCGGCCTGCTGGAACGCGTTGAACATCAACTCCAGGCTTTCGGCCGGGATGCCGATTCCGCTGTCGCGTACGGTGCAGGTGAACCACAGGAGTTCGTGATCCAGGGACTGCCACTGCGGTTCGATCGTGACGCGACCCCGTTCGGTGAATTTCAGCGCGTTGCCGACCAGATTGACCAGAATCTGCCGAATCCGCGTCGGATCCCCCTGAACCTGCAGGGCACGCATGTCCACGGGGATGCGCAGTTGCAGGTCGAGCCCGCGTTGCACCGCGCTGTGCTGGAACGACTGGGCGCAACTGCTGATCAGGTCCGGGAGGTTGAATGGAATGTGCTCCAGTTCCAGTTCCGAACGCTCGATGCGCGAGAAATCGAGAATGTCGTTGATCACTTTGAGCAGGTGTTCGGTGGATTCCGAGGCCAGCGCCGCGTACTCGATCTGCTCCTCGGTCATCTCGGTAGTTTCCAGCAGTTGCAACATGCCTAGCACGCCATTCATCGGCGTGCGCAGTTCGTGACTCATCATCGCGAGGAAATCGGATTTGGCGTTGTTGGCCTTTTCCGCTTCTTCGCGGGTCTGGATCAATTGCGCCATGGCCTGATGCTGTTCGCGACTGGCTTGTTCAAGGCCTTGGGCGAGGTTGTTGATGTGCTGCGACAGGGCGCCCAGTTCGGTGTCGTCGACAATCGGCAGGGGCGTTTTGTAGTCGCCCTCCTGGATCGCCTTGACCGCATTGCCGATGTCGTGGATCGGTTGCGACAGGCTGCTGGCCAGGCGCCGAGCGAGCAGAAACGTAAACAGCAGAGCGAACAAGGCCAGGATCGCGGCCTTGAAGAGGATTTCCTGCTGGCGCTGGTTGAAGGCGTCATTGGACAGACCGACGATCACCCGGCCCAGATAATCCTCGCCCGGCGCACTGGCGACGGTACGACTGTTCTGGAAAAAGTCATTATTGAGCGCGATGCGTTGCAGACGCACCGGTGCCTGGAACACTTCGACCTGATGCGAGCGGTTGTGCGCTTCCGACGGCTGCTCGACGTACACCAGAATCCGGTTGGTGCTGTCCTGCACTTCCAGAAAGCGCACATTGGGCGTGGCCAGGGTGGCCTTGAGCAAACTTTCGAGTACCTCGTTGTTGCCTGAAATTACCCCGTATTCGGTGGCCGGCGCCAGTTGGTTGGCGATCAACTGACCGGTGTGATTGAGTTCCTGGCGCAGGTCCTGGATTCGCACGAAGGTGAAAAAACTGATCAGCAGCAACGTCAGCAACAGGGCCGGGCCGAGGCTAATGATCTGGGTGCGGGTATTGATGTCCCAACCGCGGCGGAAGGTCATGGGCGGCGTTCTCCTTCGGCCAGCTGTGTTGCGACAGAGGCTTCATTCATCGGTTCAATACTTAATGAACGAGCCACTTGCGGGTTGCTCAAGACCTTGAAGTGTTGCGGATAAAGTGCGCGTGGCCAGGTGTTCGAGGGGCGGTCGAGCAGTTCGTCGAGAATCTTCAGCCAATCGTTCTGGTCGCTGTAAGTGCTGGCCAGGCTACCGGCCCTGACGAAGGCCGCGTTGGGACCGATCAGCGCCAATTGCCGCGCATAGCTGCTGAGCAGCAGGTTTTTCACGGTTTTCGGGTTATACAGATCAGGGTCGTCCAGGCCCAGCAGCACATCACTGTTTTTCAGCAGGGCCTGCAAGGGGCGGCTGTCATGGGTGTTATCCCAACGCTCGGTGACCACTTCAAGGCCCAGGGGCAGGGCGGCCTGACGCAGTTCTTTCAAAAGAAATTCGCTGTGTCTGTCGAAAAGCACGCCGACCCGCCGGGCCTCAGGCAGAAGCAGTCGGGTCAAGCGCAATTGTCGCTCCAGCGGCGGATCGCTCCAGAGCAGGCTGAGGTGCGGGGGCATTTCATTGCCCAACCGTTGGCGGGCTTGCATGCGACTGATGCGCAGCACCAGCGTCGCCGGGCCTTGGGCGTCTTGCAGGCGCCAGTCGAGGCTGGGCAAGTCGAGTAGAACCAGGCGGGTGCCGACGGGCAATTGGCCTGGCGCCGGCAGGCTGGCGACAGGCTGGAAGCGCACATTGTCGGTGGGGCGCAACTCGCTGAGGGCTTGAACGAAAGACTGCACGCCGGGATTGTCCTCGGCGCCGGTCAGCAGAATGTCGGCGGCCCGTGCCGGCAGATTGCACAGCAGCCCGGTAAACACCAGGCACAACCCCGCCAGCAGGCGGCCAAAGGTTGGCGTCTTCGGTGACGGGCGATGCTGCATCTTAGAACTCCAGCTCCGCGCTGAAGTAGAGCACCCGGCGATCGTCGTAATTGTTGTCGACGAAGGTGGTGGGCTGATTGTCGAGGCGTTGCTGGAGAACCCCGGCCAGTTCCAGATTGGCTTTGCCCAAACCGATGCGTTTGGCGATGCGCGTGTCGACCCGTTCGAAGCGGTAACCGTTGAGGGCGTCGGCACCATAGTAGAAGAGCGCACTGTTCCAGCCCTGGCCCCAGCTGCGTAGCCAACCGGCCGAGCCGCTGTTGCGCGCAGTCTGTTGTGCATCCAGCGGGTTGCTCGCCTCGGCATCGACGTAGGCATAAGTCAGGCGCAAACGATCGGCGCTGCTGACGCGCCAATCCAGCTGGGTTTCAGTCCCGGTGAAGCGCGAGCTGTTCGAGTTGCTGGCGATGTATTGGTTGTTGCGCAGCGGTTCGCTGATCATGCCGGTGATTTCGTCGTAGAACAGCTTCACGTCGACCGCCAGCCCCCACTCTGCGAAGTAGCCGTTGTAGCCCAATTCCCGGGAGCGCATGCGTTCCTGTTCGAGGTCGCCCGGGCCACGGGTCCTGACGAAATATCGGGCGCTGGACTGGCCGTAGGCACTGGGCTTCAGGTTGGTCACCTGATAACTCCAGTTGACGTTGTTCTCGAACATGTCCGGCGAGCGGATGGCTTGCGAATACACCGCGCGCAAGCCGTGGCGCGGGTTGATCAGGTAATTGACCGCCACCCGCGGGGTCAGCGAGTTGCCGGTCAATTGCGTGTCTTCGTACATCGCCCCGCCCTGCAGCAACCAGTGCTCGGTGGCGCGCCACTCGAGTTGGCCGAACGCCCGCCAGGTGGTGTCGTCGAGCGTGCCATTGAAGTAGGTCTCGGAATTGGCCCGGTCGTAACGATAGTTCATGCCGCTGACCAGCCGCAGACTGTCGGACAGACTGAGCGTATCTTGCAGTTCGAGGTCGTAGCGCGATTCACGGGCGCTCTGGTCAATGTCGCCGCAGAGGGTTTGCCGGGCGCCATTTCGCCATTGATCCAGCACCTGATTGCCCAATGCCTGTTCGGCCGGTGTACCTGCCGGTGCACCTAAGCTGGTAAAGCGCACCATGTTGCGCGCCAGGCGTTCGGTGTAATTCGGATTGAGTTGCCAGAGTTCGGTCAGTTCGGGGCTGAACGAGACCTCGGCATCGCAGGCACGCCAGGTCTGCTGACGATCCCAGTGTTGCGCCGAGCCTTGAATATAAAGGCTGTGATTGGGATTGATGTCCAGGTTCCAGCGCAGCGAGCCGGCATAGTCCTTGGCGATGACGTCGGAATTGTCCCCGGCGGCGGTAATCCCTGAGAACACCGGACGGTAGGTATAGGGCCGCTGGTTAGTCCCGTCCTTGGCATTCAGTTGCCAGTCGATGTTCTGGTTTTCATTGAGCGTCTGGCTGACGGCGAGGCTGAAGCGGTTCAAGCGACGACTGTCGCGGTAATCGGCACCGGTGCGGTCCGAGTCGAAGCCATCGTCTTGCTGGCCGGACAGCGACAGGCGCAAGTCGCCGCTGTCCCAACCCATGCCCTGGCTGGCATAGAAATCATTGATACCGCGCTGGCCACGGGTGACTTTCAGCCGCGTGCCGTGGCTGTCGGCCGGTTTGCGGGTGATGATGTTGACCACCGCCATCAGCGCGTTGGCGCCGTAGCTGACGGTGTTCGGGCCACGGAAAACCTCGATGCGCTCGATGTCTTCCATGGCCACCGGAATATCACTCCAGTCCACCGTGGCGAGGCCCGCGCGGTACACCGAGCGGCCGTCGATCAATACCTGCATGCGCCGCGCTTCGCTGGCATTGGTGCCGTGGTAGTTCACCGCCGCCTGATTGCCGCTGATGTTACCGACCATCATCCCCGGCACCAACCGCAGCAACTCGCTGATGTCCCGCGCGCCGCTGGCATTGATCAGTTCGCTGTCGATCACCGTCATGCTTCCCGGCACGGCCGCCGGCGATTGCTTCAGGCGCGTCGCCGTCAGCACTTGCGGCAGCGGATCATTGTCGAGGAACAGGTCGTCGGCCAGCAATGGCGAGCTGAAGACCAGCGCCAATACCAGCGGCGAGCGAGGGCAGGGAAAGCCAAAAGACACGGCACGGCCTTGATAGCGATTAGTTGGCGCGCATGTTAACCGAGCGCAAAGACTTTTCCAGTCACGTTGTGGGCATTTTCCTCGGTTTTCTTGGTCTTCTTCCTACAAGTGTCGGTAATTGATGCTGGGGCTGGCCGCGACCGGGCCGCTCCGTATAATGCCGGCATCGCCACTGGTATGGATTAACGGATTGCATATGACTGAACAGCGCCCAATTGCGGTCCTGGGAGGCGGAAGTTTTGGTACCGCCGTGGCTAATCTGCTGGCCGAGAATGGGCATCAGGTCCGGCTGTGGATGCGCGACCCCGAACAGGCCGAGGCCATTCGGGTCAATCGTGAGAACCCGCGTTACCTCAAAGGCATCAAGATTCTTCCGGCGGTGGAGGCGGTCACGGACCTGCAAGCCACCCTGGAGGCCTGCGACCTGTGCTTCGTCGCGCTGCCATCCAGCGCGCTGCGCTCGGTATTGGTCCCTCACGCCGAGCGTTTGAGCGGCAAACTGCTGGTGAGCCTGACCAAAGGCATCGAAGCCCATACGTTCAAGCTCATGAGCGAAATCCTCGAAGAGATCGCCCCGCAAGCGCGCATTGGCGTGCTGTCGGGCCCGAATCTGGCCCGTGAAATCGCCGAACACGCGCTGACCGCCACCGTGGTCGCCAGTGAAGACGAAGAGCTTTGCCAAAGGGTTCAGGAGGCGCTGCACGGCCGAACCTTTCGCGTGTACGCTAGCGCCGACCGCTTTGGCGTGGAGCTGGGCGGGGCGCTGAAAAACGTCTACGCCATCATCGCCGGCATGGCGGTGGCGTTGGGCATGGGTGAAAACACCAAGAGCATGCTGATCACCCGGGCACTGGCGGAAATGACCCGCTTCGCGGTGAATCAGGGCGCCAACCCGATGACTTTCCTCGGCCTGGCGGGTGTCGGCGATTTGATCGTCACCTGTTCGTCGCCGAAAAGCCGCAACTATCAGGTCGGGTTTGCCCTCGGCCAAGGTTTGAGCCTGGAAGACGCGGTGACGCGTCTGGGCGAAGTGGCCGAAGGGGTGAACACCCTCAAGGTGCTCAAGGCCAAGGCTTCGGACGCGGGCGTGTATATGCCTTTGGTCGCCGGATTGCATGCGATTCTGTTCGAAGGACGCACGCTTGATCAGGTAATTGAGTTGTTGATGCGTGGTGAACCGAAAACCGACGTGGACTTTATTTCCCCCAGTGGTTTCTAAGCACTTAACCGATACGAGCAGGGAGCGAGACAGACATGAATGATCCGAAAGTAGAAGCCAAGTACGAATCCATCCTGCTGCGAGTGCTGTGGATGATTGTCTATGTGCTGGTCTGGCAAGTGGCGCAATTGATCCTCGGTGCGGTGGTGCTGGTGCAGCTGATCTATCGTTTGATTTATGGCGCACCGAGCGCCAGCCTGATGAACTTCGGCGACAGTCTGAGCCAGTTTCTGGCGCAGATCGGTCGTTTCGGCAGCTTTCACAGCGACCAGAAGCCTTGGCCGTTCGCCGATTGGCCGACGCCGCGTACTCCGGAAGGTGAAGCCCCGCACGTTGTGGCGCCAGCACCGCATCCGGCCCGAGATGAGGAGCCAAAACTATGAAACTCTGGGTATTGCGTCATGGTGAAGCCGAGCCTCACGGTAGTCGCCCGGACTCCGAGCGGGCATTGACCGTCAAGGGGCGTGAAGAGGTGTTGCGCGCTGCCGCCCAATTGATCGGGAAGCCGTTAACCGCCATTTATGCCAGTCCTTATCATCGAGCGCAGGAGACGGCAGAAATTGTGCGTACGGCGCTGGGTTTCGCGCCGGAGATCCGCACGGTCGACTGGCTCAAGCCCGACAACTATCCGCAAGCAGTGGCGGAGCAGTTGGTGTCTGTGGATCACGCACTGCTGGTCAGCCATAACCCGCTGGTCGGTAACCTGCTGGGCTATTTGCAGCATGGTCATGTGCAGGAGCCGGAGAAAGTCGGCACAGCCGGGTTGGCGGAGCTTGAGGGCGACGAACTGCTGGTCGGGGCGATGAAGCTCAACGGCATCAAACACCCGTAATCTGCTTCTGCTCTGGCTTCTGCTTTTGTAGGAGCGAGGCTTGCCCGCGAAGCTTTTAGCGTTTTCGAAGGCTTCTTCGCGGGCAAGCCTCGCTCCTACAAGAGCGGTGGCGTTCCTTTTTTTAAAGGCGGCATTCCTGGTTTTTGTGTGAAATAGTCAACCAAGCACTTGCTTGGTTGACTACGCTTGCTCCAGACAAAAAATAAAGGAGCAAGTCGCATGTCTGCTGCTTCCCGTTTGCCATTGGACGCCTTCTACGAGCGTGAAACTCGTCATCCCCGCCAACGCTTTTTGGTGCAACCGATGGGTGGCGGCCAGGTCGAAACGCTGACCTGGGCCGACGTTGGTCATCAGGCGCGCTGTGCCGCCCACTGGCTGCGGGCTCGCGAATTGCCCCAAGGCAGTCATATCGCGCTGATCTCCAAGAACTGCGCCCACTGGATCATCGCCGATCTGGCGATCTGGATGGCCGGCCATGTCTCGGTGCCCCTTTATCCCAATCTGACCGCCGACTCCGTGGCTCAGGTGCTCAATCACTCCGAAGCCGCACTGGCATTCATCGGCAAGCTGGATGACTGGCCGGGCATGTCCGCCGGCGTCAGTTCCGACCTGCCAACCATCAGCCTGCCGCTGTGCCCGGCCGGCACCTTCGATTTCAGCTGGGCCGATCTGCAACGCAGCTCGCCGATTCAGGACGACCCCAAACCCGCCGCCGATCAACTGGCGACCATCATTTACACCTCCGGCACCACGGGCCAACCCAAAGGCGTGATGCACAGTTTCGGCACCTTGGGATTTGCCACCACTCGTGGCACGCAGTTGTTCGGCCTGAATGAGTCGGATCGCCTGCTGTCCTACCTGCCGCTGTGCCACGTCGCCGAGCGGATGTTCGTTGAGTTGGCGTCGATCTACACCGGACAAACCGTGTTCTTCGCCGAGAGCCTCGATACCTTCCTCACCGATTTGCAGCGTGCCCGGCCGACCGCGCTGTTTGGCGTGCCGCGGATCTGGACCAAATTCCAGATGGGCGTCTACAGCAAGATCCCGGCTCAACGCCTCGATTTTTTGCTCGGCTTGCCCTTCATTGGTAAACGGGTAGGGCACAAAGTCCTTGCCGGGCTGGGGCTGGACGCGTTGCGCATCGCCTTGTCCGGCGCGGCGCCCGTGCCGCGGAGCTTGCTGCTGTGGTACCAAAAACTGGGGCTGGATGTGCTCGAGGTGTACGGCATGACCGAAAGCTGCGGTTATTCCCACATCGGCCAGCCCGGTCCGAACAAACCTGGCTGGATCGGCAAGCCATGCCCGGAAGTCGAGGTGCGCATCGAACCGTGCGGTGAAGTACTGGTACGTAGCGGCGCGACCATGCTCGGCTATTTCAAGGAAGCTGAGAAAACCGCCGAAACCATCACCGAGGATGGTTTCCTGCGTACCGGTGACAAGGGCGAGGAAGACGCCGAAGGCAACCTGCGCCTGACCGGGCGATTGAAGGAAATCTTCAAAACCAGCAAAGGCAAATACGTCGCCCCTGCACCGATTGAAAATCGCCTGTCGGTGCATGCGCGGATCGAACAAGTGTGTGTGGTTGGCGATGGTTTGAGTGCACCGCTGGGGTTGTGCGTGTTGTCGGCGGTCGGTCAGCAGGACGCGAAGGGATCGGCCCGGGCGGGTTTGCATTCAAGCCTGGAAAAACTGCTGGAGGAGGTCAACGGTGCCCTCGACAGGCATGAGCGCTTGCGTCGGTTGGTGGTGGTCAAGGACAGTTGGGCGGTAGAAAACGGCTTCCTGACACCAACCCTGAAGATCAAGCGCAACATGATCGAAGCGGCTTACGGTGCGCGCTTCGAAGAATGGAGCGAGCGTAACGAGGCGGTGCTGTGGCAGGATTGAGCCACGAACAACTCCAACAAAGGAACGTAACGATGAGTCTGTGGCGCACCACTCCCAACGTCGAGCAGTTGAACGCAATCCAGAAAAACACCATCGGCGAAGTGCTGGATATTCGCTTCGAAGCCTTCGATGACGAGTCCCTGACCGCAAGCATGGTCATCGACCACCGTACGCACCAGCCCTATGGATTGCTGCACGGTGGCGCCTCGGTGGTGCTGGCCGAAACCGTTGGCTCGATGGCCAGTTTCCTGTGCATCGACGCCAGCAAGTTTTATTGCGTGGGCCTGGAAATCAACGCCAACCATTTGCGCGGCCTGCGCAGTGGGCGGGTGACGGCGGTGGCCAAGGCGATTCACATCGGTCGCACGACGCATGTCTGGGATATTCGGTTGAGCAATGATGAAGGGAAGGCCAGTTGCGTGTCGCGGCTGACCATGGCGGTGGTGCCGTTGGGGGAGAATCCTCCGGCGAGATGATTTAGAAGATCAAAAGATCGCTGCCTTCGGCAGCTTCCTAACCTGCGATCTTTTGATCTTTGCTACATCTCCTACCACCATTCCTGGCAGTTATGGTCATTGCTGTAGGACCCGGTCTTACGGACAATCAACCCCCGTTCTCGCTCATGGATTTGCAGGTATGTCGCAACAGATATTTTTCGCCCACGCTAATGGCTTTCCTTCGGGGACCTACGGCAAGTTGTTCGCGGCGCTGGCGCCCGAGTATCAGGTGACGCATCTGGAGCAGCACGCCCATGACCCGCGTTTTCCGGCGGATGACAACTGGAACAACTTGGTGGATGAGCTGATTTATCACCTCAAGCAGCAGCCCGAGCCGGTCTGGGGCGTCGGTCACTCCTTTGGCGGCGTGCTGCACCTGCATGCCGCATTGCGTTGCCCTGAGCTGTATCGCGGCGTGGTGATGCTCGATTCGCCGGTGCTGACCCGCGCCGATCAATGGGTGATCCGTGCCGCCAAGCGCTTCGGTTTCATCGATCGCCTGACCCCGGCCGGCCGCACGCTGGGACGCCGGGAAGAGTTTGCCGATCTGGACGCGGCCCGATTGTATTTCGCCGGTAAAACCCTGTTTCGTGGCTTCGATCCGGAATGCTTCGAGGCCTATCTTCGACATGGTTTGCACAATGTCGGCGGCAAGTTGCGCCTGCGTTTCGACCCAGCCACGGAAATCAGCATCTACCGTGGTGTGCCCCATACCAGCCCCGGCCGTGCCCGGCAATTGAAAGTGCCGCTGGCGGTGGTTCGCGGGCACAAGAGCCGCGTGGTGATGCGCCATCACGCCCGGTCCGTCGGGCGCATGCCTCTGGGCGAGTCCTTGACCATGCCCGGCGGGCATATGTTTCCCCTCGAACGTCCACAAGACACGGCCACGCTGCTGAAGAATCTGTTCAGTCGCTGGGAAGGTCGCAGCCAACAGGATTGCGCATGAACAGCGTCGTCGAAGAAGTTCGCCTGAGCCTGCCGCATATCGAGTTGGCGGCGCACTTGTTCGGTCCCGAGGATGGCTTGCCGGTGATCGCCTTGCACGGCTGGCTGGACAACGCCAACAGCTTTGCCCGGCTGGCGCCCAAGCTCCAAGGCGTGCGCATCATTGCGCTGGACATGGCCGGGCACGGTCACTCGGGGCATCGGCCGAATGGCGCCGGTTACGCGTTGTGGGACTACGCGCACGACGTGCTGCAAGTGGCCGAGCAGTTGGGTTGGAAACGTTTTGCGCTGCTGGGGCATTCCCTGGGGGCGATCGTCTCCCTGGTGCTGGCCGGGTCGTTGCCGGAACGGGTGACCCATCTGGCCTTGATCGATGGCGTCATTCCTCCTACAGACAAAGGAGAAAACGCTGCCGAGCGCATGGGCATGGCCCTGCAAGCGCAGCTGGATCTGCGGGAAAAACGCAAACCGGTCTACAACACCCTCGACCGCGCCATCGAAGCACGAATGAAAGGCGTGGTGGCAGTCAGTCGCGAAGCCGCCGAACTGCTGGCCCAGCGCGGCTTGATGCCGGTGCCGGGCGGTTATACCTGGCGCACCGACAACCGCCTGACCCTTCCATCACCGCTACGTCTGACCACTGAACAGGCGATGGCCTTCGTCCAGCGTGTCAGTTGTCCGACACACTTGGTGGTCGCGGCTGACGGCATGCTCGCCAAACATCCCGAGTTGCTGGAACGTCTACCCTTTAGCCGTGAACAGTTGCCTGGCGGCCATCATTTGCATCTGAATGACGAACCCGGTGCCGACCTTGTCGCAGACTGTTTCAATCGGTTCTTCGCCGTTCCTTGACTTGCGCCCGGCAACTGTCGAGGCTGGGCGGGTTGAAATGGGAGACAACCATGATAGATCTGTACACCGCTGCGACCCCGAATGGCCACAAGGTCTCTATCGTGCTCGAGGAACTCGGCCTGCCCTATACGGTGCACGCCTTGAGTTTCGACAAAAAGGAACAGAAGTCCCCGGACTTCCTCAAGATCAATCCCAATGGCCGGATTCCGGCGATTGTCGACCGTGCCAATGGCGATTTCGCCGTGTTCGAGTCCGGCGCGATTCTGATTTACCTCGCCGAGATGACCGGCAAACTGCTGCCACAGGACCCCAAGGGGCGCTCGGTGGTGTTGCAGTGGCTGATGTTCCAGATGGGTGGGATCGGTCCGATGCAGGGCCAGGCCAACGTGTTTTTCCGCTATTTCCCGGAAAAACTCCAGGGTGCCATCGACCGTTATCAACACGAAACCCGGCGCTTGTATGAAGTGCTCGACACGCGTCTGCAAGCCGTAGAGTTTCTGGCGGGCGAGTACAGCATTGCCGACATTGCCACTTATCCGTGGGTCCGTGGCCATGAATGGTCCGGTGTCGCGGTGGATGGCTTGTCATCACTGCAGCGCTGGATGGCGACAATGGAGGCGCGCCCTGCGGTACAACGCGGTTTATTGGTGCCCGAGCGCATCGATGACGACAGCGTCATCAAGGGTGCCCAGGCCATGCTGATTCGATGAGTCTATCCATGCGTTCACTCACTCTGCTGGCGCTGTGTTGTTTCAGTCCTCTTTTATTTGCCGCTGATGTCCCTGGCAGCCAGGACCTGCCGATCGTGCCGCGTATGGCCGATGCGCAGATCGTCGATTATCGCCCGGCTGTCGAGCTCGAGCGGATCTACCCGCTGGGTTCGATCCGCAAGATCAGTGGCCAGCTGCGCTTTGACGGCCAAGTCACCGCCCGGGGTCAAACCACCTCGGTGACCTACGAATTGCCACCGGAGCATTCCTCCACCGATGCCTTCACCACCGCTCGCGAAGCCTTGCAGAAACAGGGCGCCGAGTTGCTGTTCTGGTGCCAGGCCCGGGATTGTGGCGAAAGCAGTCTGTGGGCCAATGAAGTCTTCGGCAACGCCAAGCTGTATGGCGCCGATAATCAGCAGGCTTATTTGCTGCTGCGTCTGGCAGCCCCTCAAGACAACACACTGGTGGCGCTTTACAGCATCACTCGCGGCAATCGCAAAGCCTATTTGCACGTCGAGCAGTTCGACGCTGCTGCACCATTGGGCGATTTGGTGCCAACTTCCGCGACCTTGCTGCGACAGCTAAAAAGCACCGGAAAACTCGATTTCCCCAAACTCGACGGCGACCCTGACGAAACCTGGCTGCGTTTGCTTTCCCGAGGCCTGAACCTGGACACTACATTGCGCGTCAATGTTTCGGGGCCCAATGCCGAAGCCTGGCGTCAGGCGCTGATCGGCCAGGGTGTGCGCTCGGCGCGGATGGAAACCGGCAACGTCGAAGGCTCTGGCCTGCACTTCGAGCTGTTGCGATAAGCTTCATCAGGCGAACGCGGTTCGCGCGTTCGCCTACTCTTTGCTGGCTGACTTTTTCGGCTGACTTTTTTCGGGATCATACATGCTCAATAACGACCGGCTGTTGGTGCAGATTCTGCTCCTGGTGCTGTTTGGCGCGAGCTTCTGGGTGATGGCGCCGTTCTGGTCGGCGCTGTTCTGGGGCGCGGTGCTGGCGTTTGCCAGTTGGCCGCTGATGCGTTTGCTGACCCGTTGGCTCAATGGTCGTGAATCCCTGGCGGCGCTGTTACTGACGCTGACCTGGATGTTACTGGTGGCAGCACCGCTGGTGTGGCTGGGTTTCAACCTGGCAGATCATGTACGCGATGCCACGGCGTTCATCAAGGATGTGCAAGTCGACGGTCTGCCTGAAGCACCGACCTGGCTGGGCAGTATTCCCTTGGTCGGCGAGCGTTTGGTGGGTATCTGGAACAGCATCGATCAGCAAGGCGCGGCGATGATGCTGGCGATCAAGCCTTATCTGGGCCAGGTCGGTAACTGGTTGCTGGCGCGCAGTGCACAGATCGGCGGCGGCATCCTCGAGCTGACGCTGAGTATTGTCTTTGTATTCTTTTTCTACCGGGACGGGCCACGGTTGGCAGTGTTTATCCATGGGTTGCTGGAACGGCTGATCGGTGACCGCGCCGGCTATTACATCGAATTGGTGGCGGGCACCGTACAGCGGGTGGTCAACGGGGTGATCGGCACAGCGGCGGCTCAGGCAGTGCTGGCGTTGATCGGTTTCCTGATTGCCGGCGTGCCCGGGGCGCTGGTGCTGGGGATTGTGACGTTTTTGCTGAGTCTGATTCCGATGGGGCCGCCGTTGGTGTGGATTCCGGCCACGGCGTGGTTGGCCTGGAAGGGTGAGTACGGGATGGCGGTGTTCCTCGGGATTTGGGGCACGTTCATCATCAGCGGGGTCGACAACGTGCTTAAGCCATACCTGATCAGTCGGGGCGGGAATTTGCCGTTGGTGATTGTGCTGCTCGGGGTGTTTGGCGGGTTGATTGCGTTCGGGTTTATCGGTCTGTTCATCGGCCCGACCTTGTTGGCCGTGGCTTATAGCCTGCTGACCGATTGGAGCAAGAGTCAGGCTCGGGTCGAGGATCGCCGGCCCTGAGACGCCGGCACCGAACACCTTGAGAGATTCTATGTTGCAGGGCAACCCTGCAACTTCAGGTCGGCTGGTATTCGCTCTGATTTTTCATCAGGGCAAATGCCACCCGGCAGAGTTTCCCGGTCAAAGGCATATCGATAACGTATGGCGAATCGCTGTCGCAAAGGGTAGTTGGGCTGTTTCCAGTATTTCTTCCTCAAGAAATTGCTGAAAGTCTTCGATGTCCGGATTCTCCAGAAACAGTTGTTGGAGTGCTTCCGCTGTATCCAGGCAGCGACGCACAGCTTCTCGCCTCATTTCACGAAGCGCACCGTTCTCAGCATCCAGATTGAAGATGCGCAAGGTTTCGACTGCTCTGTGGCGCAACGGGGCATCGAGATCTGCACGTGGTGCAATTGTGCCGTCGCTGACGAAAATGAAATAGTCGTCAGGATTGTCTTCATCGGGTTTTATCAGGACGGTGTGATCATAGAGGCGACACCGGTCTTTGAAATTCCCACACGATTCTTCCCGTTTACATGAACCGAACAAATTGCTCCAATCGAAAGTACCTTGGCGGTGTCTTTTTCTCTGCCGAAAGTGTTCGATTTGCGCATTGGTGTGTTTGCTGATATCGGTTTCGCAGTAGGCGCAACGAGTATCTTGCATGGCTCGCAGATGTTCCCAGATTTGCGCACGCTCCGGCAGCGTCGGCGAGTCCAGCGACCATCTGTGCAATCCATGTTTGTAGCGGGTAAGACAGCGTGGTCCTTCACCCCGAACGAGCTTGCGCATGTACCCGATTCCCTCTTCTTACTGATTTGTCAGCTGTTTGCGTTTGAACGTTTCCAGTCTGATCAGCCGCTGGCAGTCAAGCATGTTGGGATGTTGAGTGCCGAAATGTTCATCCAGGTACTCACGGAGGGCCAGGCCCTCTGCTGACTCATGAAGGTCCTGCTGTATAAGCGCCATGTACTCGCTCAGTTTTTGAGCAGGCTCATTGTCCGGCGTCGGATCGATATCCATGACGTAGGCGAGCACCTGCGAACTGGCTACGCCCTGAGTCTGTTGATCCACATTGCTCACGGTGACCCTACGCCCTTTTTCGTCGGTCACGGTTTGTAGAACTCGGATACAGCGTGCTGGCACTGAAGTAATTACCTGCGGGCTGTGGGTCGTCACAATGAATTGGATACACGGGAAAGCCCCAAGCAGATCAGGTATGACGGTTTGCTGCCACGAGGGATGAAGGTGCATGTCGACCTCGTCAATCAACACGACCCCAGTACTTTTACGAGGGGCGAGGATACCCAAGTGAGGATTGAGTTTGACGCAGCGGTAGGCAATGTCGGCAGCCAGGGCGACAATATTGCGAATCCCGTCGCTGAGTTGGCTGACCTTCAGAACTCCGTGAACTGGATGCTCTAGCACCAGATCGGCGAACTCACTGCTATAGGCCAGATCTCGCCATCCTGTTTGAGTTGCCAGGACAGCATTCACTGCGTTCTGCACCGCTAGAACCGGATGGGCGAACTCGTCCTTCACGTCAATGCTGAGCTTTCCACGCTCAATATTACGAATTTGTTCTTCACGATAGCTGCGGAAAATTCGTGTGTACCATTTGGCAAAGTGTTTATAGCTGGAGGCCGGGTCAAGGCAATCGCGATAGCCATAGGTCCTCGAAAACTCAGCGTTTTCGGCCTTTTCAAAAGCTGCCGTCAGTTTTTTCTGACTCCAGAGCCGTCCGGTGCCGTAGTAAGCCAGAACAGGTAAGTCGAACGGTTTCAGTTGCCCGGAAACCGCTCTGTCAAAGATCTGTACTTCAAGTACTTCGGCTGTGGCTTCTAGCCTGGTGGCGTCGGCATCCCCCCGGGTTTGTGTACCTTTTCGGATGCTTTCCCGGCGACGTGACCACTGCCATACTTTTTCCAGAAATAAAGCATGGGCGGTCAGGCGAGAGGGGAGAGAAGGTTCCATCTGATGCGCTTTGACGGGGCGCAAAAAAACATCGTCTGGGTGTATGCCAGTGATGTCATTAGTGGTGCTACCGAGGTCAAATCCACGGAGGTAGGGCCACAATGCAACTTTGATGGCATCCAGCAGGCTGGTCTTGCCTTGGCCGTTTCGGGCAACCAACAAAGTCAGTTGCTCATCGATCTCGAGAGTGAGTGTGGGGAAGCAGCGATAGTTTTCCAGCTCCAGCCTGATCAGTTTCACAGACTTTCCTCCATGTAGACCGATGCCAGGCTGCGGCAGAGGTGATGTTTCCGGGGAACATATATGGCGCGGATTCTACTGTGAATGAAAACAGGTGAACACCATGGACATAGGGCGTTGCAAAACTACATCGGCTCCGGCGGCCCGATCAGTCTTCCCATCACCCCAAACAACCCCAACTCCCGAATGACCTCCAGCTCCCCCTGCGTCTCCACCATCTCCGCAATCAACGGTAGATCAATGCTATTGGTCGCCCGGAAAATCGCCTCGATGAACAGGCGCTTGTCAGTCTGTTCATCGATACCCCGAATGTAGGCTCCGTCGATTTTCAGGTAAGCGAGCCCCAACTGCGTCAGGTTACCGATCTGGCTGAAGCTGCCGCCGAAATGCTGCAAACCGATGCGATAACCGGTGTTAAGCAGGCTGTGACTCAGGCGTTGCAGTTCTTCGGGGGGCGGCAGTTGGCGTTCGTCGATTTCCAGGGTCAGCAGTGGCGCCAGTTCCGGCAGTGATTCAAGTATGTCGCAGATCAGTTTCAGTTGGGCCTGATCGCGCAGCGTGCTGCCGGACAAGCTCAGCGCGAGCGGCCAACGGTTGGCGGCCAGATACTCGAGGGTGGTTTCCAGCATCGCCAGGTCGAACCGTGCCGACCAGCCAAGACGCTCGATCCACGGCAGGAAATGTCCGGCGGCAATTGCCTCGCCCTGCGGGTCGAGCAGGCGTGCGAGGACTTTGTGATGCAGCACCTGGCTGGTATCGGCGCATTGCACCACCGGTTGGAAATACAGCTGCAGCTTGCCCTCGGTCAGCGCTTCGTCGATCCAGCTGCGCCAGTCATGTTGGGACTGGTTCGGAGCGGTATCGGAATGGGCCAAGTGTATCCACGGCCGCTCGGGGTGCTGTCGGGCCTGGGTCAGCGCTTGATCGAGGCGCAGCAGCACGTCGCTTACCGGTTCACCGGGGTTGTAGGCGACGACGCCCAGGTGCGCCACCGGCATACAGTCGCTGGCACCGGTCAGGCGCAGGTTTTCCAGAGTGGCGCTGATTTCGGAGGCCAGACGGGCGGCATCCTTAGTTTCCACGCCTGGCGTCAGCAAGCTGAATTCACCGCCACGATTGCGCGCCGCAAGCCAGGTTCGACGTTCCGGTGGCTGCGTCAGACGTTTAAGCAATTCGCCGACGGCGCCGATCAGGGTATCGGTGCGCTGGCCGCCCAAACGTTGGTTGAGACCGATCAGGTCATTGATCCGCAGCATGAGTAAATGGCCGTCGCGGCTTTGCTCGCAAACCAGTAGTTCATCGGCCAGTTGCTCATGCAGCAAGCGCCGGTTGGCTAAACCCGTAAGACTGTCCTGATAAGAATCGGACCGCAGTTTTTCGCTGCGCGCGGCCTCTTCTTCGAACAGCTCCTTGAGTTTCTCCACCATCTGATTCATGGCCAGCACCACGCGTTTGAGTTCCGGGGTTTGCGGCAGTTTCGGCAAGCTGCGAAACTCGCGCTTACTGATGGCTTCAGCCTGCTTGACCATCTTGTCGAGTGGGCGCAATTGCCGGCGCAACAGCCAGCCACCAAACACGGCGCTGAGCAGTCCGCAAATCAACAGCCAGATCAGGCTGCCGAGTGTACTGTCCCAGAGTTTGGCCAGGGCGAATTGTGGATTGCTCAACACTTCGACCCGTGCCGCCTGCTCCCATCCACGCATGATCAGTGCGTCGCCACCCTGTGGACGCAGGTTCACCAAACTTACAAACCAGCCCGGAACACCCTCGATTTGCGCCGGCGCGCTGCGTTCCACCAATACCTGTTCATCGACAATATTGACGACCCGGATGCTGCTGAAATAGCCACTGTCGAAAATCGAGCTGACCATCAACTCAATCATTGCCGGGTCGTCGATCTGCGCGGTCAATGAAAGGCCCAATGCCGTGGCGGCGTCCTGAGCGTGGGAGCGCAGCTGGCCGAGCATCTGTTCGCGAGAGCTTTCCAGGCTGACAAAAAAACTGCCGCCGAAGGCCACCAGCAAGAACAGGCAAATGGCGAGAAACAACTGTTTGCGCAGTGACATAAAACGCTCCTTGCAGTAGCGGCTAGCCTTCGCCCACGGCGAACCCTTCAAATTGCATCTTTCTCAACACGTCTTGCCAGCGCGACAGTTTTTTCGAATCGCTGCTGCGTTTGCCACCATTGGCTCCTGGTAAATACAGGCCTTCGGCGTTAAAGGCGTACACCGGTAACAGGTCTTTGCGTTGGGAAGCGGGGCGGATCTCGCCGATCAGATTGTCCAGCACCAGCGGGTCGGCCGTGGGGCTGCTGTAGAAGGTCAATACCATATGCGCCTGGTTCTGGGTCAGGGCCTTGACGTAGGTGATGCGCAGTTTCTCGCTGGGAATGCCGAGGTGACGCAGGCTGAAATATTTCGCCAAGGCGTAGTCCTCACAGTCGCCGGCGGCCTTGATCAGCGATTCCACTGGCGTGGCCCAGTAATCGGTCTGGTGCCAGATACGCGTGTCGTCCTGAAAACTCAGTTGTTGATTGAAGAAGCGATTGACCGCGTTCAGTTGTTCGCGCTCGGGCGCGTTGAGTTCGCTTTGCAGCATTTGAGTCCAGGCCTCGATCCGTCCTCGGGCCAAGCCAAGGGGGCCGTAACGTTTTTGGACCGTTTGCAGAGTCTGCGCAAAGTCGTGGTCAGCCGAGATGCTGCCTGACCCTGCCAGCAGAAAACTCGTCAGCAGCAGCCATCCACCGAACCGAAGTCGGAGCGTTGACCTTCCTGGACTACGCGGACTGCGGGACATGTCTGGCTGCTCGGGTGCAGATGTCTGAAGTCTAGGCGGTGTTTTCAGCGAGGAAGGGCAGGTCGTCGGCCCACAAAGCAAAAGATCGCAGCCTGCGGCAGCTCCTACACTGACCGGGTACACCGACAATGGTGTGGATGTACTCGATCCCGTAGGAGCTGCCGCAGGCTGCGATCTTTACCGCAAACACTTGAATCTCAAGTCTTGTGCAGCGTCTTCTGCCGAAGGATATAAACCGTCACCAGCACTGCACTGGTCAGCATGAACCCGCGCGCCCACGGCAAGGGCACCAGGTAGCAGGACAGCAGAATGCTTGCCCACATGATGCCGATCGCATAGACCTTGCCCTTGAGCGGAATGCCGTTGCCATCCAGATAATCGCGAACCCACGGCCCAAGCCGTGGATGTTCAACCAGCCATTGATAAAAGCGCGGCGAACTGCGGGCGAAACAGGCGGCCGCCAGCAACAGGAACGGTGTGGTGGGCAGCACCGGGAGGAAAATCCCGATCACCCCCAGCGCTACGCTCAGCCAGCCGATGGCCAGCAGCACGTAGCGCAACATCAGGGAGCGGTTGCCTATGGGGTTGTCCATAGGCAAAACCTTAGTGATGACGTGGCTTGAGAATCGCCGGTTTTTCGTCTGGCGCGTTGCACAGCAGGTACAGCGCGGTCAGGGCTTCCGGGATCTGCACGATCATGTCGTCCATCAGGTTGGCGTCGGCCGCGATGTCGGAGAACTCAGGCTGTTCGTCGAACAGACCCGAACCGACCATGATCGGCAGCAGCATTTCGCTGACTTCGTCTTCGGCGGTTTCGAACCAGGCCGCTTCGCGCAGGAACACGCCTTCCATGAAACCGATGCACCAGCCGCGCAGGTCGGAATCGTCCGGCTCGTCGCCCAGGTCGAGTTCGCACGGCAGTTCGAACTCTTCATCGGACGCCAGTTGGCGAGCGATGTGCGCCTTGAGCAGCAACAGGGTGGATTCGATCGCTTCACGCTCGGTGTCGTCGGCGTAATGCGGCTCTTCGGCGAACAGCGCGTCGATCCATTCACGGTCGGGAACGCTCTCGGAACAGATCGACAGCGCGGTGAGGTAGCCGTGGGCGGCCACGTAGTCCAGCGCCTCGTCATGCAGCTCGTCGGCGTCGAGGAAGACTTGCAGGCGGGTTAGTTGCTCAGCGAAGGACATTAAAGGGCTACCTTGGGGAATATACGATGCGGGAATTCTAGGCCTTCTTGAGCGCTCAGGCCAGCCGCGCGGCGTATTTGGCCCCCGGACACACTGCCTCCCCCTGTAGGAGCTGCCGAAGGCTGCGATCTTTTGATCTTCAACAATTCCAGCCGCGCCGAAATCAAGATCAAAAGATCGCAGCCTTCGGCAGCTCCTACAGAGGATCGGCGAGCGGCGTCCTTTGTGGGACAGGCGTCGGGTATACTCGCGCGTTTTGTGATGCCCTGCTGGCGTCACGGCTTAAATGTGCAGCGTCATGCAATGCGCACTTACGATTTGTCGGTGCAGCTTTCATGATTCTGAACCAGCCTTGCAGGGATGTTTCGGTGATTTTTGGAGTTTTTATGCTCGAACAGGCTCAACGCGTCCTCAAGGACATCTTCGGCTACGACAGTTTCCGTGGCCGTCAGGGTGCAATCATTGAGCGCGTGGCCAGTGGCGGCGACGCCTTGGTGCTGATGCCTACCGGTGGCGGCAAGTCCTTGTGCTTCCAAGTGCCGGCACTGCTGCGCCAAGGCCTGGCGGTGGTGGTGTCGCCGCTGATCGCGCTGATGGACGATCAGGTCGCCACCCTCGAAGAGCTGGGCGTCGCCGCAGCGGCGTTGAACTCCACGTTGAGCGCTGAGCAACAGCGTGATCTGGCGGCGCGGATCAAGCGCGGCGAGGTGAAAATGCTCTACCTGGCGCCCGAGCGCCTGGTTCAGCCGCGCATGCTGGCCTTCCTGCAAAGCCTTGAAATCGCCCTGTTCGCCATCGACGAAGCGCATTGCGTGTCCCAATGGGGGCACGACTTCCGGCGGGAATACCTGCAACTGGGCCAATTGGCGGAATTGTTCCCCAACGTCCCGCGTATTGCCCTGACCGCCACAGCCGACAAGCGCACCCGCGAAGAAATCGTCGATCGCCTGCATTTGCAGGATGCCGAGCGCTTCCTCTCGAGTTTCGACCGCCCCAATATTTTCTATCGCATCGTGCCCAAGGAACAGCCGCGCAAGCAGTTGCTGGCGTTCCTCGCCGAGCGGCGCAGCGATGCCGGTATCGTTTACTGCCTATCGCGCAAAAAGGTTGATGAAGTCGCGGTGTTCCTCAGCGAGCAAGGTTTCCCGGCGCTGCCGTACCACGCCGGTCTGCCCAACGACACGCGGGCGCATCACCAGAAGCGCTTCCTCAACGAGGAAGGGCTGATCATGGTCGCCACCGTGGCGTTCGGCATGGGCATCGACAAGCCCAACGTACGTTTTGTCGCGCACCTCGATTTGCCGAAGTCTCTTGAGGCCTACTACCAGGAAACCGGTCGCGGCGGTCGTGACGGCTTGCCGGCGGATGCCTGGATGGCGTACGGCCTGCAAGACGTGGTGATGCTCAAGCAAATGCTGCAAAACTCCGAAGGCGACGAGCGCCACAAACGTCTGGAGCAGCACAAGCTCGATGCCATGCTCTCGCTCTGCGAAGAAACCCGCTGCCGCCGCCAGACCCTGCTCGCGTACTTCGACGAAGACATGCCCGAGCCCTGCGGCCACTGCGACAACTGTGTCGATGGCGTGCAAACCTGGGACGCCACCGAGCCGGCCCGTCAGGCGCTGTCGGCGATTTACCGCACCGGTCAGCGTTATGGCGTGGGTCATCTGGTCGACGTATTGCTGGGCAAGGACAACGAAAAGGTTCGCAGCTTCGGTCATCAGCATTTGTCGGTATACGGCGTAGGCAAAGCGATGGGGGAAAGCGAATGGCGCTCCTTGTTCCGACAGCTTGTTGCCCGTGGTCTGGCAGACATCGACCTCGAAGGCTACGGCGGGCTGCGTCTGAGTGACACTTGCCGGCCATTGCTCAAGGGTGAAGTGACCCTGGAACTGCGCCGCGACCTCAAGCCGCAAACCACCGCTAAAAGTAGCAAGAGCCAAGCCAGCCAACTGGTTCGCGGTGAAGAGCGCGAACAGTGGGAAGCCTTGCGTGCCCTGCGCCGCAAACTGGCCGAAGAACACGGTGTGCCGCCGTACGTCATCTTCCCCGACTCGACACTGCTGGAAATGCTCCGCAGCCAGCCGACCTCGCTGGCGGAAATGGCCACGGTCAGCGGCGTTGGCGCGCGCAAGCTGGAGCGTTACGGCGAGGCCTTCCTCGAAGTGCTCGGCGGTCAGGTCGAGGCGCCGAAAGTGGTGGCCGATGTGCGCCACGAGCTGATCACATTGGCCCGGGCCGGCATGACGCCGTTGCAGATCGCTGGTCAGCTGCAATGCTCGGAAAAGAACGTTTACGCGATGCTCGCCGAGGCGATTGGCAAGCAGCAGTTGTCGCTGGAACAGGCGCTGGACCTGCCCGAAGAGTTGATGGGTGAAGTCCAGGACGCTTTCCTCGACGGCGAAGGCGAACTGCCGGCCGTGTCGGAAATTGCTGCGCTGTTCGCGGGGAGAGTTCCGGAAGGCGTTTTGTACTGCGTTCGTGCCGCCCTGCAGTCGGAATTCGAAGTCTGAATGACCAGCAGCACAGATGTAACGATTCAGTACAGAGCAAGCCTTGCCTATAGCCAAAGGTCATGCTTAGCTGACTAATAATTAGTTTTTCTCTATTTTCAGTCTGACCATGAGTGTTTTATGCCGTTCACCGATCAACACCGCTTTGGCATGCAACTGGCCCAGATGTCTCGGGGCTGGCGTGCCGAACTGGACCGCCGACTGGCTGGCCTGGGTCTGTCCCAGGCGCGCTGGCTGGTGCTGCTGCACCTGGCGCGTTTCGAGAATGCCCCCACCCAACGCGAACTGGCGCAAAGCGTCGGCGTCGAAGGTCCAACCCTGGCCCGACTGCTCGACAGCCTGGAAAGTCAGGGGCTGGTGCAACGCCAATCCGTGCTGGAAGACCGTCGGGCGAAAAAAATCGTCCTTTGTGCCCCGGCTCGGCCCTTGATCGAACAAATTGAAACCATTGCCACCCAGTTGCGCCACGAACTGTTCGAAGGCGTCGATGAGGCGGATTTGAAAGTCTGCATGCGAGTCCACGGGCACATCCTGGGTAACCTGGAAAAATCTTGAGGCACAACCACGCGCCGGACTTTTGAGATCCCCCGTTGGGCAGACTATAAAGAACTAGGGGGCGTTCTCAATGGGTTTCCCCACCGCGTTGTCGCCTTAAAGCGGGCCAGGCAAGGCGCAGGCCGCTGGGAATGGTTGTTCCCTTTCCAAGGCCTGCAACGCAGCCTGGCCCGCTTTAAGGCACAACCCGAAGGGCCGGGCCTGCTGTTGTGCAGGGCTGCGTTGCTCGAAGCTTGTTTGGAATGACCAAACCACGCTTCTCGCGCCTTGCCCTGCACAACAGCAGACCCGGCGCGGCGGGGAAACACATTGAGAACGCCCCCTAGGCAATATCGTGTTCGTACCGGGTGTGCGAACACGTACAGGTTGGTTCTGGTTATCTAAGGGATGCTCATGCTCGAGAGTTGGCACGTTGTATTGCGGTGTTGCGCCAGGCTGCTGCTGGTCGGTGGTGCTGTCACTTACTCGGCATTGGCTCCTGCGCTCGGGTTGGGTGAGATCACCCAGCATTCGGCGTTGAATCAACCGTTCAATGCCGACATTGCCCTGGTGGACGCCAGTGGTCTGGAGGAGGGCGAGCTATCGGTCAGCCTGGCGACGGCGGACGAGTTCAGCCGCGCGGGCGTCGAGCGGGTGTTCTTCCTCAACGACCTGAAATTCACACCGATCCTGCGGGGCAACCGCAGCCTGATCCGGGTAACCTCCAGTAAACCGGTCAATGAACCCTTCCTGAATTTTCTGGTGCAGCTCAATCAGCCCAACGGCCGTTTGCTGCGCGAGTACACAGTGCTGATCGATCCTCCGGGGTCACCGGGAATTGTTCCCGTCAACGACGACCCCGCGCCGCGCCCTCAGTCTTCAGCGTTCCCGTCCGTCGAGCCTGCTGTTGCACCGCCATCTGCTGTGAAAAGAGCGACGCCCAAGCCTGACGTCGGTAAACCAGCTGCCGCGCCCGCGAATGATGCTGTTGCCGAACAACTGGCCGCCAGCGTGCTGCAAAAGACCATCGATGAGCTCAATGCCAAGCTTCAAGCTCAGGATGAGCAGATCGCCGGGCAGAAAAAGCAGCTGATCGAGCTGCAAACCCAATTGGCGGAAGTCAAACAGTCATCGGTAGAGCCGGTCGTGCCTGAGGTGCCGGCGCCGGTCCCGGTGGTTGTCGAGACGCCCGAGGCCACCCACTGGCCGCTGATCATCGGGTTGCTGGCACTGATGGTGTTGCTCGGCGTATTCATTCGCCGTCAACGACAGGAGGTTCAGGCTCAGGTCCAGTCCGAGCCGTTACCCGTGCTGCCATCGCGTCATGAACCGGTGCTCAACCGCACAGCAGAACCAATCAGGCCGACGTCCCAGCCGCAACCGCTAGCCGGCTCGGCCGAAGAGACTCCTGCAGGCGACGTGCTGGAAGGGGTTGGTATTTATCTGGCGTATGGTCGTTTTTCCGAGGCGGCCGGTTTGTTGCGAGACGCGTTGGTCAGGGAACCCCAGCGCACCGATCTGGCCGTGCAACTGTTGGAAGTCCTCGGTAAACAGGGCGACGTGCAAGCTTATGACGCGCAGGAAAGCAGCCTGCGGGACGCCGGGTTCGATGCGCGGCAACTTCAGGACATCCGCGCCCGCCATCCGAAGCTGATCAGCGCCGCACCGGTGGTCGCCGCCGTGGCAGTGGCGCCGCCCACGCCTGCAATCCCTGACGTTGCACCGAGCGATGAATTCCAGTTAAACCTCGATGACCTGTCGATGGATTCGAATTGGGACCTGATCAGCCCGTTCGAAAATTCACCGTCCAGCGCCAAACCGTCGGATGAGCAAGCGCAGGCAGACGAGCCCGGGTTCACCTCGAACCTGCACGTGTTACCCGATGTCTTCGAAATGCCCGAGGAGCCGACACTGGACGAGCCCGAGCTTGAATGGATCGCCGAACCTGACGCTCAATCTCTGGACGAGACCTTTCTCAACGAGTTCAGCGATGCCGGCCAGCCGCTGGAGCTTGAGCCGCTGAGTGCTGAATTGATGGATCTTGAACCGGCGGGGCCGAGCAACGCGGGTAAACTTGAACAGGCCCAGACCTGCATCGATGACGGCGATCTGGACAGCGCCATCGAGCTGCTCAATGAGTTACTCAAGGAAGGCGATGAACCGCTCAAGGAGACGGCACGGACGCTGTTGGCCGGTATTCGATAAACCCTTTCCTGTAGGAGCGAGGCTTGCCCGCGAATCAGACGGCGCGGTTTATCAGAATAACTGCATTATCGTTCTTCGCGGGCAAGCCTCGCTCCTACAGGATCAAGGGCCACAGGAACTTTACCAATCATGACTGCACGTAAACCGGAAATCGTCATCACCTATTGCACGCAATGCCAATGGCTGTTGCGCGCCGCTTGGCTGGCCCAGGAACTGCTCAGCACCTTCGGCGATGACCTGGGCAAAGTGTCCCTGGTGCCCGGCACCGACGGGGTTTTTCACATTTTCTGTGACGATGTTCAGCTCTGGGAGCGCAAGGCCGATGGCGGTTTTCCTGAGGCCAAAGTGCTCAAGCAGCGGGTCCGCGATCAGATCGATCCAGACCGCGACCTGGGCCACAACGATCGCACTCAGTGAGACGCGGCTTCTGCCGCCACGGCGTTCTTGCTTGAGATGCCGGACAACCGGCTGGAAACCGCGATGGCCACGATGATCAATGCGCCCCCGATCAGCATGCGCAGGGTCGGGTTTTCATCGAACAACAGCCAGGCCAGGGTGATGCCGTAAACCGGCTCCAGAGCAAACACCACTGACGCGGTCCGGGCTTTGATCACTGCCAGGCTGGCGACGAACAGGCTGTGGGCGACGCCGGTGCAGAAGACCCCGAGCAGGCCGATCCACAGCCAGTCAATGGCGCGCACTTCGCTCAACTGCGGCACTGCCACCGGCAGCAGGCAGATCGCAACCACCACGTTCTGACACAGTGCCGCCTGCACTGGCGGAATTCGTCCGGAGCTGGCGCGGTTGGTCAGGGAGAGCAGGGCGAACAACAAGCCGCAAGCCACTGCCCACAACAGGCCAATGGTGGCGCCGCTGGCCAGATCGAAGGCCGGTGTGACCAGCACCAACCCAATGCTGACCAGCACCACCAACAGGATTTCGTTGACGCGGATTCGCTCGCGGAAGATCAGCCCTTCGAGGATCACGGTAAACGCCGGGAAACTGGCAAAACCCAAGGTCGCGATCGCCACCCCCGCCACCTTCACCGCGATGAAAAAACTCACCCAGTGCCCGGTCAGCAGCAAGCCGCTGAGCAGCAGGCGACGCAGGTCCGCGGCGTCAAGTTTCTGCCAACGGGTATTGCTGGCGAACCGTGCGAAAAACGTCAGCGCGAGGACAGCAAACGCGGCACGGCCGAACACGATGATGGCCGGCGAGGCGGCGGCGAGTTTGCCGAATACGCCAGTCAGGCCGAACATCAGTGCACCTATATGCAGAGCGCCAAGGGCGGTACGAGGAGTCATTGCAATCCTTAACGACAAACGAACAAATGTCCTACATTGAATCGTGCTAAGCCGGTTATGTCTGTCGCCAGACTCGCGTCATTTGTCGCCAGCCTCGCGACGCAATTTACCGGGTGAGGCTCCGAACTCACGCAGCACCGCCGCGGCGAACGCACTCTGCGAGCTGTAACCGACCCGACAGGCGATCTCGCCAATGGGCAGCGCCGAATCGCGCAACAGGCTCACGGCAATGTGCAGCCGACGACTGCGAATGTAGTCCATCGGCGTTTGCCCGCATTCCGCCACGAACCGGGCATGCAACCGAGCGCTGGACAGGCCGGCAATGCGCGCCAGATCGGCTACTTGCAGCGGATAGGCTGCGTATTGGTCGATGTGCGCATTCAGCGCTGCATAAGGCAGGCGCCGACCGCCCACGCTGTCGGGTTTGGCGTTGTTCAGGCTGGCCAGCAACAGTACCGCGCCTTGCTGGGCAATCAGCGGGTCACTGATCTGACTGCCCGCCAGCCAACTCACCAGTTGGCTTTGCCCGGCGTCCAGCGACAGGCGCCCAGCATTGTCGAGCAAGCGGCGGCTGGCTTCGGCGTGATCGCCAAGAGACTGCGAAACCCACTGGTCGCTCGGCACATCCAGCACCAGACCACGACTGCCATGGGCGCTATCGCAGGCGTGATGCGCGCCCGACGGCACCACCACGAAACTCTGCTGCACTACCTGACTGCCATGCCCCTCGACCTCGAAGTCCAGCGCGCCCGACAGCCCGAACACCAGTTGCGCGTGGTCGTGGCTGTGGACGATCAGGTCGTGGGTGTACTGGCGTAGCGTGAGGATCGGTCTCATCGCAGGTCTCATGGCGATTTTGATGAGTGAGGCGCAGTCTACACCGAGGGCACGCATGCGCGCGTTGTCACGGGACTGACTTGCGATTGTCATGGGCAATTAACCCGACCGGCGCAAGCTTGCCAAAACTTGTCCTGAGGGTTGCCCATGACCAGCGCCGAGCTCGCCAAACCCAGCCGTAAGCAACGTGTGCGGACCTTGTGGATTTCCGATGTGCATTTGGGCACCCGGGACTGCCAGGCCGAACACCTGTCGCAATTTCTCAAGGGCTACCACGCGGACAAGGTCTATCTGGTCGGCGACATCATCGACGGCTGGAAACTGCGCAGCGGCATGTATTGGCCGCAAGCGCATACCAATGTGATTCGTCGCCTGCTGACCATGAGCAAGCGCGGCACAGAAGTGATCTACGTCACCGGCAACCATGACGAATTCCTGCGCCGTTATTCGAAGCTGATTTTGGGCAATATCCAGTTGGTGGACGAAGCCGTGCACGTGACCGCCGATGGCCGTCATCTGCTGGTGATTCACGGCGATCAGTTCGACGTGATCACCCGTTACCATCGCTGGTTGGCGTTTCTCGGCGACTCGGCCTACGAATTCACCCTGACGCTCAACCGCTGGCTCAACCATTGGCGTGCCCGTTATGGCTACGGTTACTGGTCGCTGTCGGCGTACCTCAAGCACAAGGTCAAAACCGCCGTCAGCTTCATCAGCGACTTTGAAGAAGCCATCGCTCACGAATGCGTCAAACGCGAGTTGCACGGGGTGGTGTGCGGGCACATTCACCATGCCGAGATTCGCAAGGTCGGCGGGGTGGATTACCTCAATTGCGGGGATTGGGTGGAATCGTGCACGGCGCTGATCGAGCATTGGGACGGCTCGATCGAGTTGTATCGATTGGCCGATGCTCAGGCGCGAGAGGCCGAGTTGAAGGCGGTGAAGGTCGTGGAGCCGGCATAAACACAAGGTGTATGGATGGGCCTCATCGCGAGCAGGCTCGCTCCCGCATTCGAACTGTGGCGCGCCATAAATAGGTGGTTCACTGTAGATCCACTGTGGGAGCGAGCCTGCTCGCGATGGACCGCGCAGCGGTCCCCCGGATAGATCAGGCCGGCGCGTGCTCTTCCATCGCCGCCTTGTAAATCGAGTTTTTCGGCTGCGCAAACAGCCGCTCCACCATCGGTTCGAAGAAGCTCAGCGGCAGCGTGTCATACGCTGGATCAAACGCCGCCGCATCGTACCGGGCACAAAACTCGATGGTCGCCTGATACTGCGGATGACCGCTGAATTGCTCGCGCAAATGCCGGTCCATGCCCAGGTGATGAAAGAAGTAATAGCCCTGGAAAATCCCGTGCTTCTCCACCATCCACAGGTTCTCGGCGCTGACGAACGGCTTGAGGATCGCGGCAGCGATGTCCGGGTGATTGTAGGAGCCCAGTGTGTCGCCGATGTCATGGAGCAGGGCGCAGACCACGTACTCTTCATCGCGACCATCGCGCCAGGCGCGGCTGGCGGTTTGCAGGGAGTGGGTCAGACGATCCACCGGGAAACCGCCGAAATCCCCCTCCAGTAACTTCAGGTGCGCCACGATCCGTTTGGGTAATTGCCGGGCATAGGCACTGAAATCTGCGGCGATGATCGCCCAGTCTTCCTGCGTGCCGTCCTGCATATGGGTAAAACGGGCATGGGCATTCATCAGCTATCCTCTTGTTCTGATCGAAAGGGATGTGTTGAGTGTAGAACCTGGATCCAGCATTGGCTGCATAAGACGCTTTTGTGGCCAATGGAGCCTAGAGCGCCACGCGACCCAGAATCATGTCGCGGTACATGACGAAATCGCCGAGCAGGCTGTAAAGAGGATGCTGAAAGGTGGCAGGGAGATTCTTCTCGAAGAAGAAATGCCCGACCCAGGCGAAGCTGTAACCGGCCAGCGGCAGGGCCAGCAACATCCACCACGCGGTATTGCCGATGGTCAGCGCCAGAATGAAAATAACCAGGGAGGTGCCGACAAAGTGCAATCGTCGGCAAGTGCTGTTGCGGTGTTCGCTGAGGTAATACGGGTAAAACTCAGCGAAGCTGTTGAAGCGCTTGATGTTTTCCACGATTGCGATCTCTGCGGTTGCTGTGCACGCGACAAGTTGTTCTGCGGGTAGCTTATTTAAGTCTAGAGTGATCATTGGTATCAACCAGTGACAATAGGCGCCAGTTTAGTATCCTTGGGTATTGGGTCGTGGCATGCGGCCATCACGTAGTAAACGCCATGAGCGAACGAACGACTTCTGCAAGCTGGGCGATGGGGATTGTCAAAGCACTGGAAATGGACGGCCTGGATTGCCGGGTTCTGTTCAAGCAGCTAGGGCTCGACTATGCGGCACTGGATGATCCGGATGCGCGCTTCCCGCAAGATTCCATGACGCGGCTCTGGCAGCGCGCGGTCGAGCTGTCCGGTAACCCGGCGATCGGCCTGAACATGGGCAAGGTGGTGCGACCGGCGTCCTTCCATGTCGCCGGTTATGCCTTGATGTCCAGCCAGACCCTGGCTGAAGGTTTTCAACGTCTGGTGCGTTATCAGCGAATCATCGCCGAAAGTGCCGACTTGAGTTTCCGATTGCTGGATGAGGGTTATGCGCTGATTCTGACGGTGCATGGCGACCACCTGCCGCCGACCCGACAGAGTGCCGAAGCTTCAATGGCCTGCGCCCTGGCACTCTGCAGCTGGCTGACGGGCCGCACACTCCAGCCGCGCAAAGTCTTGCTGCAAGGCGATGAGCCCGTTGATTTTGAACCTTATAAACAAGCTTTCCATGCCCCGTTGATGTTCAGCGCGCCTTATGACGCCTTGATCTTCGAGCGCGCTGACATGGAGGCACCGCTGCCCACTGCCAACGAGGCCATGGCGCGGTTACATGACCGGTTTGCCGGCGAGTACCTGGCGCGGTTTTCCGAGACCCGCGTGACTCACAAGGCGCGCCAGGTGTTATGCCGTCTGCTGCCCCAAGGCGAACCCAAACGCGATGCGGTGGCCCAGACGCTGCACTTGTCGCAACGCACCTTGCAGCGTCGATTGCAGGAAGAGGGCACGAGTTTTCAGACATTGCTGGATGACACCCGGCGTGAACTGGCCGAGCAATACCTGGCGCAACCGAACATGACCCTGCTGGAAATTGCCTACCTGCTGGGGTTTGCCGATCCGAGCAACTTCTTCCGCGCCTTCCGACGCTGGTTCGATTCCACCCCCGGCGAATACCGGACGCGGATGATGGAAGCGCCCATGCCGATTAGTGACGCCAGAACGCCGGGATACACAGAACAAACACCGTAATGATCTCCAGCCGGCCCAGGAGCATGCCGAACGAGAGAATCCACTTCGCGGCATCCGGCAGGCTGGCGAAGTTACCCGCCGGGCCAATCGTTTCGCCAAGCCCCGGGCCTACGCCAGACACTGTGGCGGCCGCGCCGGTAAGCGCCGTCATCCAGTCCACGCCCAGTAGCGACAGCAGCAGCGCAATGACGCAAATGGTGATGGCGAAGAAGAACGAAAAGGTCAGGATCGAGCGCACGATCTCTTCGTCGAGACGGTGGCCGTTGTACTTCTGCTTGATCACCGCACGCGGGTGAATCAACTGGTTAAGGTTGGCCTTGAGCAGAATGTAGGCAACCTGGAAGCGGAAAATCTTGATCCCGCCGGCGGTCGAACCCGAGCAACCACCGATAAAGCCCAGATAAAAGAACAGCATCAGTGAGAAGTTGCCCCAGAGGCTGTAGTCCCCCAGTGCGAAACCGGTGGTGGTCACCACCGATGTCACGTTCAGCGCCACATGCCGCAAGGCTTCCAGCCAATGCAGCTGGGTGGTCCACCAGTACCAGGTGCCGAGCACCAGCCAGGTCACCAGCAACATGCCGAGCAGGCCTTGAACCTGTTCATCCTTGATCAGCGCCCGACGGTTACCGCGCAATGTGGCGACATACAGGGTGAATGGCAGGGCACCGAGAATCATGATGACGATCGCGACCCAATGCACCGCAGGCTCCGGCCACTTGGCCAAAGACTGGTCGGAGGTCGAGAAACCACCGGTGGAAATCGCCGACATCGCGTGATTGATTGCATCGAACGGGCTCATCCCGGCCCACCAGAACGCCAGGCTGCCGAAAATGGTGATGCCGACGTAGGCCGCAACGATCAAACGCGCCACCATGTGCGAACGGGGCATGACCTTTTCGGAACGGTCCGACGACTCGGTCTGAAACAGCCGCATGCCACCGATGCGCAGCAATGGCAGAATCGCTACCGCCATGCCGATAAAGCCGATCCCGCCGATCCAGTGCAGCAATGAACGCCACATCAAGATGCCGGGGGACATGTTGTCCAGGCCGTTAAGCACCGTCGCACCGGTGGCGGTGATGCCGGACATGCTTTCGAAGAACGAATCGGTGTAACTGATGCGCTGGGTCAGCAGGAACGGCAGCGCGGCGAAGATGCACACCACCACCCAGCTGCTGACGGTCAGCAGGTACATATCTCGCGGGCGCAGATGGATGTGCTCGGGGCGCCCGGGTATCACCAGGGCCAGGCCGGCGATAAAGGTGATCATGCTCGCCCAGAGGAACGATGGCAGGTCGCTGGTGCGCTCGAAGATCACCAGCGTGGCCATGGGCACGACCATGGCGATAGCCAGCGTGATCAGGAAGATGCCGATGATGAAACCAATGATCCGTAAGGTCGGCAACGCCATGAAGTCCGCTCGGGCTAATAGTAGGAAGGGCGCCATTCTACCTGCGGGGCAGGGCATGTAAACCGACGCCGTCGCGACAGTTGACGCTAGAATAGCCAAACATTTTCTACAGGAGGTGGCCGATGCAGGCTCTCGACGCTTTGCTCAACCGTGTTTCCGTCCCACGACTGCTCGATCCGGCACCCACTGCCGAGCAGCGGGAAGTGCTGTTTGCCGCCGCGATGCGCGCGCCAGACCATGGCCACTTGCAGCCTTGGCGCTTCCTGACAGTCGAAGGCGCTGCGCGCGAGCAAATGGGTGAGTTGCTGGCCGAAGCGGCGAAGCTGCAAGACAGTGATGTGTCCGAAGCCTTGCTGGACAAGGCGCGCAACGGCCCGTTGCGTGCGCCGCTGGTGGTTGTGGTGATTGCGCGTTTGCAGGAGCACGACAAGTATCCCAAGTCCGAGCAACTGTTGGCGGCAGGCTGTGCGGCTCACGGGATTTTGCTGGCGGCCTATGCGCAAGGTATTGGCGCGGTATGGCGCACCGGTGAGCTGGCTTATTCGGCGCATGTGGCTAAAGGTTTGGGGTTGGCGGAAGGTGAAGAGGTGATTGCGTTTCTTTACCTTGGTACGCCGCAGAAAGAGCCGCGTGTTGCGGAAAAGGTTGATTTGACCGAGTTCGTTAGCGCTTGGTCCGGTAAGGTCTGAAGATCAAAAGATCGCAGCCCCGTTTCACTCGACAGCTCCTACAGATGTACATATATCCCTGTAGGAGCTGTCGAGTGAAACGGGGCTGCGATCTTTTTTTGCGTCACCACCGAATTTAAGGCTGCACCACCGCCCCCGGCACCAACGGCAATTCCAGGCTGGCAATAAACCCGCCCTGCGGGTGATTGGCCAGCACCAGACTGCCGCCATGGCGCTCCGCAGCTCTACGCGCAATGGCCAGCCCGAGGCCATGTCCGGCCGCAGTTTGCCCCGGTGCCCGATAGAACGGTTCAGCCAGCTGATTCAAATGCTCGGCCTCAACGCCGGGGCCGTGATCGCGCACGCTGACCACAATCCTGTCGCCCTGACGCAACGCCTGCATTTCGATTGGTTGCCCGACCGGGTTAAAGCGCTGGGCATTGCGCAGCAGGTTGTCCACGGCGCGCTCGATCATGGTCGGCCAGCCTTTGAGGTTCAGTTGCGGCTCGGCCTCAAGGCGCACGTTCTGCTCGGGCGAGCCCAACTGAGCGTCTTTTTGCAGGGTATTGAGCAGCGCATTGAGGTTCACTTCTTCAGCACTGGCGTTGTCGGCATCGACGCGCGCCAGTACCAGGATTTCGCTGATCAGCGCTTCCAGTCGATCGCATTCACGGGTCAGGCGTGGCCAGAGTTTTTCCCGCTCTTCAGGATTGGCCCGCTCGGCCAGCGCCAACGCAATGCGCAGTCGGGCCAAGGGTGAGCGTAACTCGTGAGACACATCGCGCAGTAATTGCCGCTGGCTGCCGATCAGGCTTTGTAGGCGTGCACCCATGCGGTTGAAGTCGTTGGCCAGCACACCGAACTCATCGCGGCGGTTGGCCAGTTGCGCCAGGCTGTTCTGTTGATACGTTGTCTGCCCCAGGTCATGCACGGCGCTTCGTAAACGGTTCAGTGGTCGCGTGATGGAAAAGGTCACCAGCAAGCTGAACAGAGTCAATACCACCAGCGCGATGCCCAGTGCACTCAACGGCCAAAGGAGGCTTTCGCGGTGCCAGGCATCCAATTCCGGGTGCGGAACGCGATAGATCAGCAGATAGGTGTCGCCTGTCTTGGCGCTGGTGTATTCATCGGTCAGACGCCGCCATGGCAGGCGTCGATCATCGTTGTTCTGTCGGGCTTCGAAGGCCGCTGCCCGCCGTGGAAAGGTGCCGCGTACCACCGGGTCACCTGCCTCGTTGAGCACTTGAACGTTGATGTGATACTGACGCTTGCGCTGTTCCAGAATGTCCTGGGCGGCTTCTTCTCCCTGGCTTTCGTAGGTTTGCGTCCACTGTTCGGCCAAGGTGTTGAGGCCCGGGTGGCGACTGAGAATCCACGCGTCCTGGTTGAGCATGTGCCCAAGCAGAATGGAAAGCCCTGCAACCAGAGCGATGGCCAGCCAGAAGCTGGCCAGGATACGCCAGAACAATGAGCGCACAGAAAATCCTCAACTAGCGCAAATCCATGTGGGAGCGGGCTTGCTCGCGAAGGCGGTGTGTCAGACGACTGTAGTGCTGTCTGGCACACCGTCTTCGCGAGCAAGCCCGCTCCCACATTAAATCGAGTGGCAACAGACCCAACGGGGTTTAGCCGTTGGGTCCAGGGTTAACGCATTATTGCTTTTTTTGCGCTTGCTGCGCTTTCCAGGCCTTGAACTCGGCCCATTCGGCGCGACGCTCAGCTTTTTTCTTCTGGATCTCGTCGAATTGCTTCTGTTGATCCGGCTTCAGCAGTGCGCGAACGTCGGCTTCGGCTTTCTTGTGCTTGGCCGCCATCTCGTCTTTCAGGGCTTTCTGATCGGCTGGCGAGAGTTTTTCCAGGTACTTGTCGACCAGTTGCCGACGCTCATGCATCTGTTCGCCCATGATCTTGCGGATTTGCTCGCGCTGTTCGCGGCTCAGGTCCAGCTGGCTGTAAGGGCCTTTACCGTGCATGCCGTGCATCTGACCGCCGTGGCGTGAGCCGTCCATGTGGTCACCCATCGGACCTGCGCCTTCAGGCATGGCCATGGCAACGGTCGGCAGGGCGGCAGCAAACATCAAAGCGATAAGAGTCTTGCGCATGGTGTATCTCCTTGTCTCGTTCCCGGTACGTTCCGGATGTGTGCAGATTACGGAGATCAAGGTCAGCGGCGGTCAGCGGAGCGTAAAGCTTGGGTAAAGACGATTTTCTACGTTCCTGACAATTCCGCGATGCACCACGGTCCGGCGTAGGAGCTGCCGCAGGCTGCGATCTTTTGATTTTGCTTTTACCGGTCAAGATCAAGATCAAAAGATCGCAGCCTGCGGCAGCTCCTACGGAGGTGGTCGCAGGTCGCATCGCGTTCGGATTCAGAGGCTGTAGTAGTAACCACGACTGCGCAGCGCGACGATGCGCGGGCGGCCATCGGGGTGCGGGCCGATTTTTTTGCGCAGGTTACTCACGTGCATGTCCAGGCTGCGGTCGTACAGGGTCAGTTTGCGACCGAGGGCGACTTGCGCCAGTTCCTGTTTATCCAGCGGTTCGCCGGGTTGCTTGAGCAGGGCTTCGAGCAGACGGCTTTCGGAGACGGTCAGGGTGAATTCCTGTTCATCGATGCTGACCACGCCACGCACCGGGCTGAAGCACAAGTCGCCCAATTCGAGCTGGCTGGAGACTGCCGTCGGATGACTTCGGCGCAACACTGCGCGCAGACGTGCTGTCAGCTCCCGTGGGTCGCACGGTTTGGCCAGGTAATCATCGGCACCGAGTTCCAGGCCGAGGATGCGGTCCAGCGGTTCGCCACGGGCCGAAAGCATCAGCACTGGCAACTCCGGGTGGTCGTTGCGCAGTTGCTTGAGCAGTTCCAGGCCACTGCCGTCCGGCAGCATCACGTCCAGCACCACGGCCGCCGGGGACGTTTCGGCCAGCGCGCGACGGGCGCTCTGGCCATCGTGGCAGGCGCGGACCTGAAAGCCTTCCTGGCTCAGCCAACTACTCAGGAGCTCACACAGCTCCTGATCATCATCAATTAATAACAGCTCGCTCATGACTCACTCAATTTAGCCATTGCCGACGTTTTCTACGTGCACCACTGGCGAAGATACCGCAGAGCAGCGCCAATAGCGCTACTCCGGCCCCGATCACGAACCACTGTTGCTGATCCGTCAGCAGGCGTGGCAGCGGGCTGGCCAGGATTTCCTTGAGTTGCAGCTTCAGGCGCTGATTCTCTTGGCGCAACCGGCTCAACTGAGCGCTTTCGCGTTCGCCATCGGTATTTTGCAATTGTTTGCTCAGTGCTTCTCGTTGCTGCTCGCTAGCCTTCAAGCGCTGCTGCAACTCGGTGATCTGGCTGCCGGCACTCAAGGACAACGGCGTCGAATTGCCAACTTCGGCGCCTTCTTCACCGTGGGCGGGCGCCATGATCGACAACGTCACCAACATCAGACACAACGGACCTTTGCGCATCGCAACTCCTGATTCCAATACGAGTATTGGGCAGGTTGTCGGCCGGTAAACGAGAATAATGAGCGATTGAACGCGCTATGAACCGACAAGGTTCATCGCGCTGAAGGAGTTTGTGTCCTGTCTCACAAATACGTTCCTCTTTTGACGAGTGGCTGTTGCCGTCACGCAAGGCGCCGTGACGAGTCATAGCTCGCTATGGCGAGGAGCGGCAACGCAGCATGACGGCAACAGACGCCGTCAAAAAGGAACAGTATTTGCGAGACAGGACACTAGGGCAGGACTTGCTTGAACGGCTTGACCAAAACGTTGGCGTAGACGCCTGCGGCAATGTACGGGTCGGCATCGGCCCAGGCCTGTGCGGCGCTCAGCGAATCGAACTCAGCGACGATCAGGCTGCCGGTGAAACCCGCCGCGCCCGGATCATTGCTGTCGACCGCCGGGTGCGGGCCGGCCAATACGATACGACCTTCGCCTTTAAGCACTTGCAGGCGCTCAAGGTGCGCAGGCCGTGCGGCCAGGCGGGCTTCCAGGGAGTTGGCGACGTCTGTGGCAATGATTGCGTAAAGCATGTCAGTCCTCGGTTTTTGGCGTTGTGGTGTCGGCGTCGTGCAGGTGGCGTGACAGGTAAATGCCCTGGGCGACCAGGAACAGCAACGTCATGCCCAGGCTGCCGAAGACTTTAAAGTCGACCCAGTAGCTCTGGAACGTGAACGCAACGAACAGGTTGGCGGCGCCGCAAAACAGGAAAAAGCCGATCCAGGCGATGTTCAGACGGGTCCAGACCGGCTCTGGCAGTGTCAGCGCGTGGCCCATGATGCGTTTGATCAACAGTTGATCACCGATGAAGTGACTGCCGATGAACCCGAGGGCGAACAGCCAGTTGACCACCGGGGCTTTCCATTTCAGGAAGGTCTCGCTGTGGAACGCCAGGGTCAGGCTACCGAAGACCAGGCAGGCGATGAGGGTCAGCCACTGGCTCTTCTCCAGCTTGCGCTGCTTGATGAACAGCGTGCCGTAAACCACCAGGGAGCTGATGATCAGCACTGCGGTGGCGCTGTAAATTCCACCGACAGACAGTTGATAACCGCCGATGTCGATGATCCGTGGATCGATTTTGAAGACGATGAAAAACAGCAGAAGCGGGATGAAGTCGATGAATTGTTTCACAGTGGCAGCCAGAAGCAGGATGTGGCGGCATAATAACAAACATATTGACGCGCGATAGCGTCAGCTGATTTGAGGTTACACAGTCCTGTGAATGTTGATTTGCACTGCCATAGCACGGCTTCCGATGGCGCCCTCGCGCCGGCGGTACTGGTTGCGCGTGCGTTCGAGAAAGGCGTGCGAGTCCTGGCCTTGACCGATCACGACACCCTTGAAGGTCTCGACGAAGCCCGTAGCGCCGCGACGGCGCTGGGGATGCAACTGGTCAATGGCGTCGAATTGTCCTGCACCTGGGGCGGGGCGACGATTCACGTTTTGGGCTACGGTTTCGACGTCAATGCGCCGCCGTTGGTCGAGGCCATCGCAAAATTGCACGATGGCCGCTGGCTACGGTCCGAAGAAATAAGCCGCAAGTTGGCGTTGAAAGGCATGCCGGGGGCGCTCGAGGGCGCCCGGGCCATTCAACAGGAGCTGGGCGACAGCGGTAATGCGCCGGCCCGTCCGCATTTCGCCGACTGGATGGTGCGCGAAGGTTTCGTCAAGGATCGCGCCGAAGCGTTCCGCAAATGGCTGGGTGCCGGCAAATTGGGGGACGTCAAACAACACTGGCCGACCCTGGAAGACACCGTCGAAACCCTGCGCGCCGCGGGTGCCTGGGTCAGCCTGGCGCATCCCTGGCACTACGATTTCACTCGCAGCAAACGTCGCCGCCTAATTGCCGACTATATTCAAGCAGGGGGCCACGCGATAGAAGTGGTCAATGGCCATCAACCCGCCGAACAGGTGGGCAGCCTGGCGATTCTTGCCCGCGAGTTTGGTCTGCTGGTCAGCGCCGGCAGTGATTTTCATGGCCCTGGAGGCTGGTCCGAGATCGGTGAATACCGCCCGCTCCCGGAGGATCTGCCACCACTGTGGTGTCGATTCAAACATGACCCAATTATTGCCGTCGTCTGAACAGGTAGAGAATGTGAGTCAATTTTTCCAGATTCATCCGGAAAACCCGCAACCGCGCCTGATCAAACAGGCTGTCGAGATCATCCGCAACGGCGGGGTGGTGATTTATCCCACAGACTCTTCTTACGCCATTGGTTGCCAGATCGGCGACAAAAACGCCGTGGAGCGCGTGCGCCGGCTACGTCAGCTGGATGATAAGCACAACTTCGCGCTGATCTGCAGCGACCTGTCGCAGTTGGGGCTGTTTGCCAAGATCGACACCGGCACCTTCCGGGTGCTCAAGGCTCACTTGCCTGGCCCTTACACCTTCATTCTCAACGCCACCCGCGAAGTGCCACGGCTGTTGCTGCACCCGAAAAAACGCACCATCGGCCTGCGTGTACCCAGCCATCCGATAGCGCTGGCGCTGCTGGAGCAGCTCGGCGAGCCGCTGATGAGCGTGACCCTGATCATGCCCGGCGACACTGACCCGTTAAGCGATCCTTACGAAATGCGCCAGTTGCTCGAGCATCAGGTGGACCTGATCATCGACGGCGGTTTCGGCGGGATCAAGGCATCCACCGTGATCAGCCTCGCCGACGGCGAACCGGAAGTCATCCGTGTCGGTTGCGGCGACCCTACGCCTTTCATGGCCGAGGCCTAGATGTCTGCAGTAGAACCCGTCGACAGCCAGGCCGGCGCTCAGCAAGAACTGCCTTTCGCCATGGTCTATGGCCAGGCGGTCATGGAAATGCCGCTGGACCTGTACATCCCGCCGGATGCGCTCGAGGTCTTTCTTGAGGCCTTCGAAGGCCCGCTCGACTTGCTGCTGTACCTGATCCGCAAACAGAACATCAACATCCTCGACATCCCGGTGGCGGAAATCACCCGTCAGTACATGGGCTATGTCGAGTTGATGCAGTCGGTGCGCCTGGAGCTGGCCGCCGAGTACCTGGTAATGGCCGCGATGCTGGCCGAGATCAAGTCGCGGATGCTGCTGCCCCGTGCCGAGACGATTGAAGACGAAGAGGACGATCCTCGCGCCGAACTGATTCGCCGCTTGCAGGAGTACGAGCGCTTCAAGGCCGCTGCCGAAGGCATTGATGGCCTGAGCCGCGTCGGCCGCGACGTGGTGGTGCCCAAGCTCGATGCCCCGGAAGCCCGGGCGCGCAAACTGTTGCCGGATGTGAGCCTGGGAGAGTTGCTGATGTCCATGGCCGAGGTCCTGCGCCGTGGCGACATGTTCGAAAGCCACCAGGTCAGCCGTGAAGCGCTGTCCACCCGCGAACGCATGAGCGATGTGCTGGAACGGCTCAAGGGCGGCGGTTTTGTGCCGTTTGTCGAGCTGTTCACCGCTGAAGAAGGGCGCCTGGGGGTGGTGGTGACCTTTATGGCGATCCTCGAACTGGTCAAGGAATCCTTGGTCGAGCTGGTGCAGAATGAGCCGTTCGCGGCGATCCATGTCCGGGCCCGAGCCGAATAACGAGTTGAATCATGAACCTGACTGAACCCCGCGAGCTGGCGCCACTGCTTGAAGCCTTTCTGTTGGCCTCGGGAAAACCGCAATCGCTTGAACGCCTGTTCGAACTCTTCGAAGAAGGCGAGCGGCCCGAGCCCCCTGTTTTCAAGAAAGCGCTGACGATTCTGGCCAAGTCCTGCGACGGTCGTGCTTTCGAGTTGAAGGAAGTTGCCTCTGGGTATCGCCTGCAGATCCGCGAAAAGTTCGCGCCGTGGGTAGGACGTTTGTGGGAAGAGCGGCCGCAGCGCTATTCCCGCGCCATGCTCGAAACCATGGCCCTGATCGCCTATCGCCAGCCAATCACCCGGGGCGAGATCGAAGACGTGCGCGGCGTGGCAGTCAACAGCCACATCGTGAAAACCCTGCTGGAACGGGAGTGGATCCGCATCGTCGGTTACCGCGACGTGCCCGGCAAACCGGCGATGTTCGCCACCACCAAGGCCTTTCTCGATCACTTCAACCTGAAAAACCTCGACGATTTGCCGCCGCTCGCCGAACTGCGTGAGCTGGAACCTGATCCTGTCCTCGATTTCGACGACGCGCCGGTGCCGCAAGGCTTGCAGGAACTGGCCGACGCCAGCGCTGAACCGGAGGAGCCGAAGGAAGAAACCAGTTTCCACACGCTGTTGCTGGAACTGGACACCATGGAAGAGGGGCTCAAGACCGACTTCGACGATTTGCTGCGCGATGGGGCGGTGACTGAGACCGAGGGGGAGTTGGCAGAGCCCGAGCCTGAAACCGAAGCAGAACCTCAGGTCGAGACTGAAGCCGAAGCCGAAGTCGAATCAGAACAGGAACCAGAGCCAGAGCCAGAACACGAAGATGACATTCTTGGCGTCGCCGAAGCTCGGGAAAAACTCCTGGCCGCCGTCGCCGCGCTCGAGCAGCCGAAACCCGAGCCCGAGTTGACCGACGAAGAAGCCGAAGCCAAGGCTCTGGCAGAAGCAATCGAAGCCGAGCGTCGTCAGTTCGAAGATTGACCCAAATCCTGTGGGAGCGAGCCTGCTCGCGATGAGGGAGTGTCAGTCGACATCAATGTTGTCTGATACACCGCTATCGCGAGCAGGCTCGCTCCCACATTGGTTCAGTGTCGCGGTTGAGCAAACTCGGTGCCACCGGTCGGCGGAAAAACAAATAACCTTCCATCGATCAGCTAGTCTCTGATGCGCGAACGTCTCCATGAGCGTATGATTCGCGACCCTTCGGCGATCCCTTCGCCAAAGTACACAGATTTATAACTCTTCAGGACCCTCAATCCAGAGCATCCTGAACAGACCACACCGGGAGGTGCCCAGATGAGTATCAACGACCAGAAAGACGACCAGGAAATCGGCCCAGCAGGCGAAAAGCTGCAGAAAGTCCTTGCCCGTATCGGCGTCGGCTCGCGCCGTGACGTAGAAGCCTGGATCAGCCACGGCCGCATCAAGGTCAATGGCAAAGATGCCACCCTCGGCCAGCGTGTCGACCTGCATGACGCCATCACCATCGATGGCCGGGTGATCAAACGCGAAGAAGCCGCCGAGTCGGTACGCCGCGTGATCATGTACAACAAACCCGACGGTGAGATCTGCACCCGTAACGACCCCGAAGGTCGTCCGACCGTGTTCGACAAGATGCCGCGCCCGAAAGAAGGTCGCTGGATCAACATTGGTCGTCTGGACATCAACACCACCGGTTTGCTGATGTTCACCACCGACGGTGAATTGGCCAACCGCCTGATGCACCCTTCCTACGAAATGGACCGTGAATACGCGGTACGTGTACGTGGCGAAGTCGACGACGAGATGATTGAACGCCTGAAGGCAGGCGTGGTGCTCGAAGACGGCCCGGCCAAGTTCACCGACATCAAACAGGCTCCGGGTGGCGAAGGTTTCAACCACTGGTACCACTGCGTGGTGATGGAAGGTCGTAACCGCGAAGTCCGTCGTCTGTGGGAATCCCAGGGGCTGGTGGTCAGCCGCCTGAAGCGCGTGCGTTTCGGTCCGGTGTTCCTCAACTCCGACCTGCCGATGGGCCGCTGGCGCGAAATGAGCCAGTACGAAGTCGACATTCTCAGTGCTGAAGTCGGCCTGACCCCAGTGGCGATGCCGCAAATGAACGCCAAGAGCAAAGACAAGCTTGAGCGTATGCAGCGCAAATCGTCCCGTCCGGTGGGCAAGACCGAACGCGTGCGTACCCTGCGTCCAGCCGCTGGTTCGGTCGCTGCCAGCCCGCGCGAATCCCGCGAGCCGCAGATCGAAGGCGAGCGCCCGGCCCGCAAGCCAGCGCCACGTCAGGACGGCGAGCGCGGCCCACGTACGCCGCGTCCAGCCAACGGTCGCACTGAGCGCGGCGAAGGTCGTGGCGCTCCGTCCGGTGGTCGTGGCGATCGCGGCGCGCCTGCCGGCCGTGGTACGCCCGTGGCAGACCGCCCGGCGGACACCAAGCGCCCGGCCAAGCCGGCGCCGAAAAAACGCCCAGGTATCGTGCTGGTCGACCGTGACGCGCCATCGGGCAAGCGTCGCGGCGCGCCAGCCGGTTCCGGCCAGCGTCCAGGCTTTGGTCGTCGCAAGCCTGAGTAATCGGTAAGCGCTGCATGAAAAACGCCATCCCTCGGGATGGCGTTTTTTTGGGGGCTGGTCTTAGTTGTGTGGTGTTTATTAGGGCCTCTTCGCGGGCAAGCCTCGCTCCTACAGATTCGGCGCCGCCTTCGCGACCACCACAATCCCGTAGGAGCGAGGCTTGCCCGCGAAGGCATTGGCCGCATCACCGCAAAAACTGGATGCTAGAAAACAAACCGCCCATCAAACACCGGGTCGTCATCCAGCGCCAACACGCCACTGGAGAAGATCAGGTCCAAATGATGGCTGCCCTTGGCGCCACCGCCCAGCCCAAGGTGCAAGCCGCAATGGCGCTCCTCGAACCCCGCATTGCGCGCATACAACTCTTTCACGCCTTCGTTGGTGCCGATCCCCAACTCCTCGATTCGCCGATTGGACGGATTGGCGTCCAGGTACTTGTTGAAGTCATGTTCCAGTCCCGGCACGTCGGTGGCGATTTTGCTGATGGAAGAGTTTTCGATCCACAACTCCAGCGGTGACGCCAATACGCCGTACTTGCGGGCAAATGGAATCGTACTGAGGAAAGTCCCGATAAACTTCACCCGCCCATTAATGGTCTCGCTATGAGTAGCGATCTCACCGGGCGCCAGGTCGAAGTTGCCGATACCGTTGATGTCGGTCCACTTCTTGATACTGCTCAAGGGTGTTTCGAACCACGACCCATGATCATCTTTGAAGCTCAGGGTAGTGGCGTGGGACATGCGCTGGATCAAGTGGCTGTTCAACCCGGCAATTCGCTGCGGGGTGACACTGAACGTGTCGTAGAAATAATCGCCGTAATCCTTGAACAGCAGCGACTTCTTCCAGTTCTGCGCCATCACGCCTTGCAGCGCGCGGACAAACTCCGGGCCATCGGGACGCGGGTTGGGCAGGGTGGAAGAGTCGTAGAAGAAAATGTACAGATCGCTGTCGGTAATCGCCTGGGTCAGCAATTCGGTGGGTTCGAGGTCCAGACGCATCGCGCTGAACCTGAACCGTGGGCTGTTACCGGCCTGTTCGGCGATGGCGCAGGTGTGTGCCTCGTAATCAGCGGTATGGCCGAGCAAGACCTTCACCGGGTTGATACCGGCAACGGCAGGGTGGTGTTCGAGGTAGTAAAGGAAATGCGAGATGGCGCGTTGCTTATCCATGTAGTCCTCCCTGACAAACCGAGAAAGTGGCAGGCACCACCGGCCGGATCATGCCTGCCGGGATGTCTTACAGAGGCCACATCGCCGTGCCGAACGGAACAACCGCGTCGGCTTGCATCATTTCGACGGCGGCTTCATGGGTCGGTGCTTCAAACCAATCGTCCAGTTGCAGTTCAGTGTCCAAGTCTTTGTCCAGTGCTTGCATGGTGAATCTCCTAGATGATTTCTTCGGTAAGAACAGCTTCGGTAAGAACACTTTTGGTAAGAACAGTGGCGTGCTTTTCACTCGTTGAAGAGCGCGTCAACGTGCCGGTCGATGCGGCTCGGCAAGTCGCTGAAAACCTAGTTCACAGGGTTTTAGAATGCAAAAAAATAATTAAACAATTTCCATTTGAACTATTTATTCCATTTTTCGAAAGCCGATTTTCTTAATAAAAAACAGAAAACTAAGCAGGATATTTCCTTAGGAAGCTTCCTATCGTCAATTTACAGTCAGTGGGCTTATGGATCTGATTTGGAAAAGTTACGTTACGCCTTGTCAATAAAACCTTACGCAAAGCGCTCTTAAACCCCGTGGAATGCCGCGAGTGAAAGGTCTGTAAGGAAAACCTTCCGCCAACCGACGAGTTTGTAGTCTTCAAGGGCTCTGGCACGCTTGTTTCGGCAGCGCAGGAAGGGTGAGATGCGCCCCATGCCTGTCGTGCAGGTGCATAACAAGAAGGAGGCGCAATGAACGCCGTGGCTCGTCTTTACCTCTCTCCGTGGAGCGATTTTTCCGCCGCTCCCATCGATGACCTGCAAAGGTCTGACTCAATTTCTGCAGTCGCCCGAGACCCTCGAGGCGGACACAGGCAATCCCGGCAACCGACGCGCTGATCCAGCAGTGTCTGGCAGCAGGGGGTTACAGGTGTACAATGCGCCGCGTTTTAACTGTGACCCTCTGCGCAACAGCGCAAACTTCAAGGCCACCCGCCTTGTTCACTCCGCCGCGTCACGAGCGTGTCGGGTTCGATTTCGTCACAGATAAAAACAAACAGGTGACGCATGACTGTCGTAAAAACGCTGAACTCCTGGTGCCTGCGCTGGGGTTTGATCGGCGCTGCTTGAAATCGCAACCGAGCAGCAACGTCTACTGAACATCATCAAACCTTGCGTGAGACCCTTTTCATGAGTGGACAAAACTCGCATTCAGGCGAGCTGAAACGCGGCCTGAAAAATCGCCATATTCAACTGATCGCCCTCGGTGGCGCGATCGGTACCGGGTTGTTCCTTGGCTCGGCCGGCGTGCTCAAATCCGCCGGCCCGTCGATGATTCTCGGCTACGCCATTTGCGGCTTCATCGCTTTCATGATCATGCGCCAACTCGGCGAAATGATCGTCGAAGAGCCGGTCGCCGGTTCCTTCAGCCACTTCGCCCACAAATACTGGGGCGGTTTTGCCGGTTTTCTATCGGGCTGGAACTGCTGGATTCTGTACATTCTGGTGGGCATGTCCGAGCTGACCGCGGTCGGCAAATACATCCACTACTGGGCGCCGGACATCCCGACTTGGGTCTCGGCAGCCGGATTCTTCGTGTTGATCAACCTGATCAACCTGGCCAACGTCAAAGTCTTTGGTGAGACCGAGTTCTGGTTCGCGATCATCAAGGTTGTGGCGATTGTCGGCATGATTGCCTTGGGCAGTTATCTGCTGGTCAGCGGCAACGGCGGCCCGCAAGCCTCTGTGACCAACCTGTGGGAGCACGGTGGCTTCTTCCCGAACGGCGTCAGCGGTCTGGTGATGGCCATGGCGATCATCATGTTCTCCTTCGGCGGCCTGGAAATGCTCGGTTTCACCGCCGCTGAAGCCGACAAGCCGAAAACCGTGATCCCGAAAGCCATCAACCAAGTGATCTACCGGATCCTGATTTTCTACATCGGTGCGCTGGTGGTCCTGCTGTCGCTGACCCCTTGGGACAGTCTGCTGACGACTCTGAACGCGTCCGGCGATGCCTACAGCGGTAGCCCGTTCGTGCAAGTGTTCTCGATGCTCGGCAGCAACACCGCCGCGCACATCCTTAACTTCGTGGTCCTGACCGCGGCCCTGTCGGTGTACAACAGCGGCACCTACTGCAACAGCCGCATGCTGCTGGGCATGGCCGAGCAGGGCGATGCGCCGAAGGCCTTGGCGAAAATCGACAAGCGTGGCGTACCGGTGCGTTCGATCCTGGCGTCAGCTGCCGTGACCCTGGTCGCGGTGCTGCTGAACTATCTGGTTCCGCAACATGCACTGGAGCTGTTGATGTCGTTGGTGGTGGCCACCCTGGTAATCAACTGGGCGATGATCAGCTTCTCGCACTTCAAGTTCCGTCAACACATGGACAAGACCCAACAGACGCCGTTATTCAAGGCCCTGTGGTACCCATACGGCAACTATGTTTGCCTGGCGTTCGTGGTGTTCATCCTCGGCGTGATGCTGCTGATCCCGGGCATCCAGATCTCGGTGTACGCGATTCCGGTGTGGGTTGCCTTCATGTGGATCTGCTACGGCATCAAGAACAAGCGTCGTGATCGGCATGCATTGCAAGCTGCAGGTTCCGCTGCCAAGTAAGTGCAAAGCGCAGAAACAACAAACCCGGCCATGTGCCGGGTTTGTCATTTATGGGTTCCATACATAGTCCTGTAGGAGCGAGGCTTGCCCGCGAAGAAGACGCCGCGGTTCATCAGGCAAACCGCGTTATCGTTCTTCGCGGGCAAGCCTCGCTCCTACAAGGTATTCTGGCGGTCCTGATATCGGACTTTTTTTTCCATGCTGGTGATTTCCAACAACGTGCATCTGCCGGATGCCGAGATCGAGTTGACGGCCATTCGTGCGCAAGGCTCCGGTGGGCAGAACGTCAACAAGGTTTCTAGCGCCGTGCACTTGCGCTTCGACATTCCGGCCTCGTCCTTGCCTGAGTTCTACAAGGAACGGCTGCTGGCGCTGCGCGACAGTCGCATCACCAGCGAAGGTGTGTTGATCATCAAGGCCCAGCAATACCGCACGCAGGAAGCCAATCGCGCCGATGCGCTGGAGCGCTTGACCGAGTTGATCCTCAGCGCCACCAAAGTGGAAAAGAAACGCCGCCCGACCAAGCCGACCCTCGGTTCGAAGAAGCGTCGGCTCGAATCCAAGACCAAGCGCGGCAGCATCAAGGCTGGACGCGGCAAGGTCGATTTTTAACGGGCGTCGCGTTCTTCGCGGTGCTTTTCATTAAGGTACTTCGGCGCTTGCCGGTATAAGTAAACGCTCAGTGCCAAGCCACTCAGCGCGGCCAACGCGGCAAACAGGAAGATCGAGGCAAACCCGAATCCAGCCGCAATTGCACCCGCCAGCGGTCCGGTAATCCCCAGCGACAAATCAATAAACAGTGAGTATGCCCCGACTGCCGCACCACGGCTGGAGGCGGGCACCAGGTTGACCGCTTCCACGCCCAATGCCGGGAACACCAGCGAGAAACCGAAACCACTCAGCGCCGCACCAGCCAGTGCCCAATGGGCATCGGGTGCCAGCCACAGCAGCAACAATCCGAGGGTTTCCACTGACAGGCAGGCAATCGCCACGCGAAAGCCGCCGAGGCGGTTGATCAGGTTACCGAACAGCAATCGCGCACCGATGAAACTGGCGCCGAACAGGCTCAGGCACAGCACCGCGTTGGACCACTGCTGAGTGGCGTAATACAGGGTGATGAATGTGGCGATGGTGCCAAAGCCGATGGAGCCCAAGGCCAGACCGCAGCCGTGAGGCAGCACGCGCCCCAGCACGTGCATGAACGGCAGGCGTTCGCCGACAACGATCGGTGCAGCGGTTTTTGGCCAGGCCAGCGCCAGGCCCAGAACGGCCAACAGCACGATGCTCACGCCCATGCTCCACAAACCCAGTTGACTCACCAGCAGCACCCCCAACGGTGCGCCAACCGCCAGTGCGCCGTAACTGGCGATGCCGTTCCAGGAGATGACTTTGGCGGTATTCGCCGCGCCGACCCGGCCGATGCCCCAGCCGATCGACCCGGAACCGACCATGCTTTCCGCGCTGCCGAGCACCAGTCGGCCGATCAACAGGCTGATCAGGCTCAACGTCGGCAGGCTTTGGGTCCAGGCCGAAATCAACATGAACACACCGCTCAAACCGCAGCCGGCGAGGCCGTACATCACCGCCAGTTTGCTGCCCTTGTTATCGATGATGCGCCCGGCGTAAGGGCGACTGAGCAGGGTGGCCAGGTATTGCACGCTGATCACCAGCCCGGCGATCACGGCGCCGAAACCGAGGTCGCTGTGGACGTAGCCGGGCAATACGGCCAGGGGAATGCCGATATTCAGGTAACCAATGAACGTGAACAGGACGATTGAAACGACTTGCAGCGTGACCGCCATGGGGCGCTGGGTTTCTGACATGGTAAAAGGTCCATGGGGCAGCTGGATAGATAGGCTGCTTATGATAGCGGCGGGGGCGGTCGCGGGGCGTGGAAAAGTAAAACTATTTGCCGGACGGAGTGAGTCAGGGTTTGGCGGGGGCAACCAATTGCGTCGTGACCAGGGCGGCCAGGGCGTTTTCTTCGCTGCCGAAGCGGGCCAGCAGGGCGGCTTGTTTCTCGGGGGAAAGGCGGTTCCAGATCTCGATCATCTTCTCGGCGGTGCCGATCAGGACGCTGGCCTGAGCTTCGTTGAATGTAGCGCTGGATTCATCGGTCATGGAGAGGGCTCAAGGTTCAGGCGGTGTGGAAAGCGCATATTAGCGCTTTCCACACGGTCTGTTCGTGCGGGTGTATCAGTCTTCGCTGTCGGCCTGGCGGCGTTCAGGTGCTTCTTTCGTCTCGGGCTGTTGGGCACCGGCTTGTTGCGTGGTTGTCTGCTCAGTTTCGTGCAGGCTTGGGAAGGGGAGATTAGGGATCTCGTGCATGTTCGCGCTCCTCGCTAAGTCTGTTGATAGATCTGGTAGATCCGCGCTTTTAAAAAAGCCTGCGCAGGATACAGCAGGAGAAATGACAAATAGACTTTTATATCCAATTGTTGCGACGGATGGGATTGTCTAGACAGGTCAGCAAGAGAGGGCGACACCCTGCAAATGTGGGAGCGGGCTTGCTCGCGAAAGCGGAGTGTCAGGCAACGATGATGTCGACTGACACTCCGCTTTCGCGAGCAAGCCCGCTCCCACAGGGGGACTTGCAGTGCTTGATGGTTACTTGCAGACGTCAGCGATAGCTTCGGCCAGCAAGTCCAGACGCGTCGCATCAATCCCTGCCACGTTCGCCCGGCCTGAGCTGACCATGTACACGCTATGGCGTTCGCGCAGTTGCTTGACCTGTTCTGGCGACAAACCGGTGTAGGAAAACATCCCGCGTTGCACACCAATGTGCGCAAATTGCTCGCGCAAGCCATGGGGTTCAAGCGCTTCGACCAGACCGCTGCGCAACTGCGCGATACGCAAACGCATGGCTTCCACTTCGTCGGCCCAGCGGCTTTTCAGCTCTGGATCGCCGAGGATGGTCGCAACCACGGCGGCGCCATGATCCGGTGGCGTCGACCATAGGTTGCGGGCGATGTTGGCCAGTTGGCTGCGGATATCCACCAGCTTGTCGGCGGTTTTCGCGCAGACAATCAGTGCGCCGGTGCGGTCGCGGTACAGACCGAAGTTCTTCGAGCAGGAACTGGTGATCAGCACTTCCGGTAACTCGGCGGCAAACAACCGGGTCGACCAGGCATCTTGCTCCAGGCCGTCGCCGAAACCCTGATAGGCGAAGTCGATCAGTGGCAGCAAATCGCGACTGCGCACCACGTCCAGCACCCGACGCCAATCGTCATGGGACAGGTCGAAACCGGTCGGGTTGTGGCAGCAGGCATGCAGCAGCACCACATCGCCCTTGGGTACTTCATTGAGCACCGCCAGCATCGCTTCCACATCGAGGCGATTGTCGCTGCCCACATACGGGTAATGACTGACCTTGACCCCGGCCGCCGCGAAAATGGTTTCGTGGATCGGCCAGGTCGGGTTGCTCAACCATACGCCACGGCCCGGCAGGCATTGGGCGATGAAGTCGGCGCTCAAACGCAGCGCGCCAGTGCCGCCCGGTGTTTGAGTCGCGCCGGCCCGTTGTTCGGCGATCAATGCCGAATCAGCGCCAAGCACCAACTCGTTGATGACTTTGCCGAACGCTACATTGCCGTGACCGCCGATGTAGGTCTTGGTGGATTGACGCTCCACCAGGTGCTGCTCGGCGAGCTTCACCGCTTCGGGGATTGGCGTCAGGCCCTGGGCGTCTTTATAGACACCCACGCCGAGATCAAATTTGCGTGGGTCAGGGTCCAGCGCATAGGCCTCCATCAGGCCGAGAATCGGATCGCCGGGTACTCGGCCGATGGCGTCGAAATGCATTATTTACGGCCCTCGGCGTCTTTGGCCACTTCGTCAGTGCGCGCGGCCATGATGAAGTCGTTGCGGTGCAGGCCTTTGATGGAGTGGCTCCACCAGGTGACGGTGACTTTGCCCCACTCGGTCAGCAGGCCTGGGTGGTGACCTTCGGCCTCGGAGATTTCGCCGACGGCGTTGGTGAATGCCAGCGCGTGTTTGAAGTTCTTGAACAGGAAAACTTTTTCCAGCTGCATCACACTGTCGCGGACTTCGATGTTCCAGTCAGGGATCTGCTTGATCAGGATCGGCAATTCTTCGTCGCTGACCTGAGGGGCGCCGGCTTGGCAGGCTTCGCAATGGGCTTGGTTCAGAGCGTTCATGGTGTGTTCCTGAATTCGATTCTTGTTGGAAATTACTATTTTTGCGCGCAAGTCGCGAGCGGGATCTGCTCAGGCCGCTTTGGGCTTTGGCGGAAATTTCGGCGCGTGCAACCCCAGCTGCATACCTTGCTTGACCATGTCCATGATGTCTTCGTGGGCCAGATCGAACAGGCGCTTGAGGCTCGGCAGGACAAAGTACAGCGGTTGCAGAATGTCGATGCGGTACGGCGTGCGCATGCATTCCAGCGGATCGAAGGCCTGATGCTCTGGTTCGTCCGACAGGCAGTAAACGGTTTCTTTGGGCGAGGACAGAATGCCGCCACCGTAGATGCGCAGGCCTTGTGGCGTGTCGACCAGGCCGAACTCGATGGTCATCCAGTACAGGCGCGCCAGGTACACGCGTTCTTCCTTGGAGGCCTGTAGGCCAAGTTTGCCGTAGGTGTGGGTGAATTCGGCGAACCAGGGGTTGGTCAGCAGCGGACAGTGGCCAAAGATCTCGTGGAAAATGTCCGGTTCTTGCAGGTAATCCAGCTCTTCGCGGGTACGAATAAACGTCGCCACCGGGAACTGCTTGTTCGCCAGCAATTCGAAAAAGGTCTGGAAGGGAATCAGTGCGGGGACTCGGGCAACCTGCCAGCCGGTGGTTTCACCGAGGACCTTGTTGATTTCACCGAGTTGCGGAATGCGGTCGTGAGGCAGACCGAGTTTTTCGATACCGTCCAGGTATTCCTGGCACGCACGGCCCTCGACCACTTTCAGCTGGCGAGTGATCAGCGTGTTCCACACCGCGTGTTCTTCGGCGGGGTATTCGATAAAACCTTGCGCATCGGGCTCGCGAGCCACGTATTGCGTCTGCTTCATGCTGCTCTCCTGCTAGGGGATCCGTTCTTGTTGTGTGTACAGCTATAGACCTAGAAATACCCCAAGGCGTGCGGTGTTGCAGCAGGTGATCGTCGTTGCATGTAGGAAAAATCAGCACTTTTCGTAAAGTATTCGTTACGGATTGGCTGCTATGGCGCAAGTATTGATATTTGCGGGTTTGAAATGGCGCACGGGTGTCACATAATCTTGACGACTATTTGAGTGCCTCGGCAGAAAAATACGTCGGTCTACCAGGTATCCCTGTAGGAGCGGGCTTGCTCGCGAAGGCGGTCTGTCTGATACATCAATGTTGGATGGTCCGACGCTTTCGCGAGCAAGCCCGCTCCCACAGGTTGTGCGCTCGGCATCAACCTCACTCACCATTTTTCGGGCCTTTATATGCGTATCAAAGTTCACTGCCAGAACCGCATCGGTATCCTGCGCGACATTCTCAACTTGCTGGTCGAGTACGGGATCAACGTCGCTCGCGGCGAAGTGGGCGGTGAGCACGGCAATGCGATCTACCTGCACTGCCCGAACCTGATCAACATTCAGTTCCAGGCGTTGCGTCCGAAGTTCGAGGCGATTGGCGGGGTATTCGGCGTCAAGCGCGTAGGGCTGATGCCTAGCGAGCGTCGGCACATGGAGCTCAACGCCTTGCTCGGTGCCCTGGAGTTTCCGGTGCTGTCGATCGACATGGGCGGCTCCATCGTCGCGGCCAACCGTGCAGCAGCGCAGTTGCTCGGGGTGCGGGTGGACGAGGTGCCGGGGATTCCGCTGTCGCGGTACGCCGAGGATTTCGATTTGCCGGAGCTGGTGCGCGCCAACAAATCGCGGATCAACGGCTTGCGGGTCAAGGTCAAGGGTGACGTGTTTCTCGCCGACATCGCGCCGCTGCAATCGGAGCATGACGAAAGCGAGGCCATGGCCGGCGCGGTGTTGACGTTGCATCGGGCGGACCGGGTGGGCGAGCGCATCTATAACGTGCGCAAGCAGGAATTGCGCGGCTTCGACAGCATTTTCCAAAGCTCGAAAGTGATGGCGGCGGTGGTGCGCGAAGCGCGACGCATGGCACCGCTGGATGCGCCGCTATTGATAGAAGGCGAAACCGGCACCGGCAAAGAATTGTTGGCGCGGGCCTGTCACTTGGCGAGCCCGCGTGGGCAGTCACCACTGATGGCGCTCAACTGCGCCGGTCTGCCGGAGTCCATGGCCGAGACCGAATTGTTCGGCTACGGCCCCGGCGCCTTCGAAGGGGCGCGGGCCGAAGGCAAGCTCGGGCTGTTGGAGCTGACGGCGGGCGGTACGTTGTTTCTCGATGGTGTCGGCGAAATGAGCCCGCGCTTGCAGGTGAAATTGCTGCGCTTTCTGCAGGACGGATGCTTCCGTCGTGTCGGCAGCGATGAAGAGGTCTATCTGGATGTGCGGGTGATCTGCGCGACTCAAGTGGACTTGTCCGAGTTGTGCGCTCGCGGTGAGTTTCGCCAGGATTTGTACCACCGCTTGAACGTGCTCTCGCTGCACATCCCGCCGCTGCGCGAATGCCTCGACGGATTGGCGCCGCTGGTGGAACACTTCCTCGATCAGGCCAGTCGGCAGATCGGTTGCCCGTTGCCGAAACTGGCCCCAGCGGCAATGGAACGGCTCAGTCATTACCATTGGCCGGGTAACGTGCGGCAATTGGAAAACGTACTGTTCCAAGCGGTTTCCCTGTGCGACGGCGGGACTGTCAAAGCCGAGCACATTCGTCTGCCGGACTACGGCGTGCGTCAGCCGCTTGGCGATTTTTCCCTTGAGGGCGGGCTGGACGAGATTGTCGGTCGCTTCGAGAAAGCCGTACTGGAGCGCTTGTACTCCGAGCATCCGAGTAGTCGGCAACTGGGCAAGCGGCTGGGGGTTTCCCATACGACCATTGCCAATAAGTTGCGTGAGTACGAAGTCGGCAAAGAGCCGGGCTAGCGCCGGCAGCTGCTACACGCATGCGTTGAGCCCTAGAGGTCGACGCTTGCCGTAAGCGGCAGAACACCGCCGGTTTTTCGTCTTCTACACATTCCCCCAATCCCTTCTGAATCCCTCAAGTCCTCTGTTTGCCGGGCCCGGCGCCGCCAGAAAAAAGTTGGTCTGCAAATTGCTTATGGCTCAGCAGTACAGCGGTGGGCGGCAAACGTCCGGCATGCAGAGGAAAGAGTGTGGACAAGTACCTTTATGTGGCAATGACCGGCGCCAGCCAGAATGCACTGGCGCAGAAGGCTCATGCCAACAACCTGGCGAACATCTCTACCAACGGTTTTCAGAAGGACCTGGAACAGGCCCGTTCGATGCCAGTGTTTGGTGACAGCTTTCCGGCGCGTGCGTTTGCCATGACCGAGCGTCCGGCCACCGACTTCTCCCCAGGTGCGCTGGTGCAAACCGGTCGTGACCTCGATGTCGCGGTGCAGGGCAATGGCTGGATCGCCGTGCAGAACCCCGATGGCGGTGAAAGCTACGTGCGCACCGGCAGCCTGAACGTTGACGCGCTGGGCGTGCTACGTGCCGGCAACGGTATGCCGGTGATAGGCAATGGCGGGCCGATTGCCGTGCCGCCCGAGCAGCAAATCGAAGTCGGCGAAGATGGCACCATCAGCATCCGTGCAATGGGCGAAGGCCCTCGCGTGATGGCCGAAGTCGACCGCATCAAACTGGTCAATCCGGACTTCAAGAACATGACCAAAGGCCTGGACGGTTCGATCCACACCAAGGATGGCAAGCCGGCGCAGGCCGATGCCAACGTCAAACTGGTGTCTGGATTCCTGGAGTCGAGCAACGTCAATGCCGTGGAAGAAATGACTTCGGTGCTGGCGTTGGCCAAGCAGTTCGAACTGCACATCAAGATGATGAACACCGCCAAAGACGATGACCAGGCCATGGCTCGGGTCTTGCAGATCAGCTAATTATCAGAACGTCGCGCCGTAAAACAGGCGCACGAGGAGAATCGAATGCTTCCGGCTCTATGGGTTGCCAAAACAGGTCTGTCCGCCCAGGACACCAACCTCACCACCATTTCCAACAACCTGGCAAACGTTTCGACCACGGGTTTCAAACGTGACCGCGCCGAGTTCCAGGACTTGCTGTATCAGATCAAACGCCAGCCAGGCGCCCAATCGACCCAGGACAGCGAATTGCCGTCGGGTCTGCAAGTGGGTACCGGTGTGCGCATCGTCGGGACTCAGAAAAACTTCACCGCCGGTAGCCTGCAAACCACCGAGCAGCCGTTGGACATGGCCATCGACGGTCGCGGTTTCTTCCAGATTCTGCAGCCGGACGGCACCACGTCCTACACCCGTGACGGTACATTCCACCTGGATTCCAACGGCCAGATCGTGAATGCCAGCGGCTTCGCCCTGGAGCCGGCCATTGTCATTCCGAACGATGCCCAGACCTTCACCGTCGGCCGTGACGGCACTGTGTCTGTCACCGTTCCCGGCAACCCGGCCTCTCAGGTGATCGGCAACCTGCAAACCGCCGACTTCATCAACCCGGCCGGTCTGCAAGCGGTGGGTAACAACCTGTTCCTGGAAACCGCTGCCAGTGGCGCGCCGCAAGTCGGCACCCCGGGCCTCGCCGGTTTTGGCACCACGCTGCAGAACACCCTGGAAACGTCCAACGTCAGCACCGTTGAAGAGATGGTCAACATGATCACCACTCAGCGCGCCTACGAGATGAACTCCAAAGTGATCTCCACCGCCGACCAGATGCTCTCGTTCGTAACGCAGAATCTGTAATCAAGTCTATGAGGCGGCCATGAGGTCGCCTGCAACACCGTGAGGTAGGGTCATGAATCGCTTTGTATCTGTTCTGGCACTGAGTGGGGCCGTCGTGCTCGCGGGCTGTGTCGTCCCGCCGCCCAAGCCCAATGACCCTTACTACGCCCCGGTGTTGCCGCGCACGCCGCTGCCGGCTGCCGCCAATAACGGCTCGATTTATCAGGCCGGTTTCGAGCAGAACCTGTACAGCGACCGCAAGGCGTTCCGGGTCGGTGACATCATCACCATCACCCTGAACGAGCGCACCCAGGCGAGCAAGAATGCCAATTCGCAGATCGACAAGAACAGCAAGACCGACATCGGTCTGAGCTCGTTTTTCGGGGGCGGCCTAAGCACCAGTGATCCAGTGGGCAGCGGTAGCCTCAGTCTGGACGTCGGTTATGAGGGTGACCGCGCCACCAAGGGCGACAGCAAGTCCGGCCAGAGCAACAGCCTGACCGGTTCGATCACCGTGACCGTCGCCGACGTGTTGCCCAACGGCATCATCGCCGTGCGCGGCGAGAAGTGGCTGACCCTCAACACCGGTGATGAGCTGGTGCGGATTGCCGGCCTTGTTCGCGCCGATGACATCGCCACCGACAATACCGTGCCGTCGACCCGCGTCGCCGATGCGCGCATCACTTATTCGGGCACCGGTGCGTTTGCCGATGCGAGTCAGCCAGGCTGGTTCGACCGTTTCTTCCTCAGCCCGCTGTTCCCTTTCTAGGTGGCCATTCTGGTGAGCATGTTGAACTTCAAACACCTGATGGTGGGCGCCCTGTTGCTGACGGCAGCCTTCGACGCTCAAGCCGAGCGACTGAAGGACATCGCCAGTATTTCCGGCGTGCGTTCCAACCAATTGATCGGCTATGGCCTGGTGGTCGGGCTTAACGGTACCGGTGACCAGACGACCCAGACCCCGTTCACCCTACAGACTTTCAACAATATGCTTTCGCAGTTCGGTATCAAGGTGCCGGCAGGTTCGGGCAACGTGCAGTTGAAGAACGTCGCGGCGGTGTCGATCAGCGCCGACTTGCCGGCGTTCGCCAAGCCGGGTCAGCAGGTGGACATCACCGTAGCGTCCATCGGTAACTCCAAGAGCCTGCGCGGCGGTACCTTGCTGCTGACGCCGCTCAAAGGTATCGACGGCAACGTCTACGCTATCGCTCAGGGCAACCTGGTGGTCGGCGGTTTCGATGCTGAAGGTCTGGACGGTTCGAAGATCACCGTCAACGTGCCGTCGGCCGGTCGCATCCCCGGCGGTGCGTCGGTCGAGCGTGCGGTGCCGAGCGGCTTCAATCAGGGCAACAGCCTGACCCTGAACCTCAACCGTTCGGACTTCACCACCGCCAAGCGCGTCGTCGACAAGATCAACGACATGCTCGGCCCTGGCGTTGCCCAGGCCATCGACGGTGGCTCGATCCGTGTGACCGCGCCACTCGATCCGAGCCAGCGGGTCGACTATTTGTCGATCCTCGAGAACCTCGAAATCGATCCGGGTCAGGCGGTGGCGAAAGTCATCATCAATTCGCGCACCGGCACCATCGTGATCGGCCAGAATGTCAAGGTTTCGCCGGCCGCGGTGACCCACGGCAGCCTGACCGTGACCATCACCGAAGACCCGATCGTCAGCCAACCCGGCCCTCTGTCCAACGGGCAGACGGCGGTCGTGCCGCGCTCGCGGGTCAATGCCCAGCAAGAAGCCAAGCCGATGTTCAAGTTCGGCCCGGGCACCACCCTCGACGAAATCGTCCGGGCGGTGAACCAGGTCGGCGCGGCACCGGGTGACTTGATGGCGATCCTCGAAGCGCTGAAGCAGGCCGGCGCGTTGCAAGCCGACCTGATTGTGATCTGAGGACGGCGACCATGGATATGCGCAAAAGCGGTCTGGTCAGCAGCAGCGACTCGGGTTCCTACTCGGACCTGAACCGTCTTAACCAGCTCAAGGTCGGCGACAAGAACAGCGATACGAACATGCGCAAAGTGGCGCAGGAATTCGAGTCGCTGTTCCTTGGTGAAATGCTCAAGTCCATGCGCTCGGCCACCGAAGCGCTGGGTCAGGACAACCCGCTCAACACACCAGCAGCCAAGCAATACCAGGAAATGTACGACCAGCAGTTGGCCGTTTCCATGTCCCGCGAAGGCGGCGGTATCGGCCTGGCGGACGTGCTGATGCGCCAGATGTCGAAGAACAAACCGATGGCGCCGGGTGAGGCCGCGGCGGCGTCTGCCGCCAAGCAAGCTGCCGCGAAAGCCGCCGTGGAAACGCCGATTGCCGCTGGTACGGTTGCCACCAACGGGCCGCTGTCGCGCCTCAATGGCGAGCGCCCGTTGTGGGCTTCGCGCTCGGTGAAAACGCCAGCAAGTGCGGGTGAGGGCGCTCATCGCAATGACATGGCGCTGATCAATCAGCGGCGTCTGGCGCTGCCACCGAAACTGGCCGATCGTTTGCTGGCCGGTCTGGTGTCATCCGCTGCGACGACCGCCACAGCGGCGGTCAACAACACGCAATTGCCGGAACGCACCCCGACCACCGGTTCGGGGCCTCTGTTCAATGGCGATTGGCTGGCGAATGCACAAGCAGCGTCCACCGGGAGCCTGCAGATTCACGGTCGTGCCATTGCTCAAATTCCACTGGCACCGGCGAAGAAAGCCTTCAGTTCCGCCGACGAATTCGTCAACACCATGTTGCCGATGGCCAAAGAAGCTGCTGACCGTATCGGTGTCGATCCGCGTTACCTGGTGGCTCAGGCTGCCCTGGAAACCGGTTGGGGCAAATCGGTCATGCGCGCCCAGGATGGCAGCAGCAGCCACAACCTGTTCGGCATCAAGGCCAGCAGTAACTGGAAGGGCGATTCGGCGCGGGCGATCACCAGCGAATTCAGGAATGGTGCGATGGTCAAGGAGACCGCCGAATTCCGTTCCTACGGCTCTTACAAAGACAGCTTCCATGACCTTGTGACGCTGCTGCAAAGCAATAATCGCTATCAAGATGTGCTGAAGTCGGCCGATAACCCAGAACAGTTTGTACGCGAGTTGCAAAAGGCCGGTTACGCAACCGACCCAGACTACGCAAGCAAGATTTCGCAGATAGCCAAGCAGATGACGAGTTACCAGAACTACGCTGCGGCGGGCGTTTCCACCACGCCTTTATAGGCACAAGGATTAAGGTCTGAACCATGAGTTTGCTCAATATCGGGATGTCGGGTCTGGCCGCTGGCCAATCCTCGTTGATGACCACCGGCAACAACATTGCCAACGTCGACACCGCCGGGTACTCACGCCAGCAAACAGTGCAAGGCACCAAGGCCTCGCAGCAGTTCGGCAATGTCTACATCGGCACCGGCACAACGCTGGCTGATGTGCGTCGGGTATACAATAGCTACCTCGATGCGCAGTTGCAGACCACCACTTCGCTCAACAGTGATTCGGCCGCGTACCTGGGCCAGGTGACGCCACTGGACAAGCTGCTTTCGGACAGCGGCACCGGCCTCAATGGCGCCCTGACCAAATTCTTCGCCTCGGTACAGAACGTCAATGCCAAGCCGGGCGACGATGCTTCCCGCCAACTGCTGCTCAGCGATGCTCAGGCCCTGAGCAACCGCTTCAATTCGATCTCCAGCCAGTTGACGCAACAGAATGCCAATATCAACGGCAACCTGACGAACATGGCGGATCAGGTCAACAAACTGGCCGCCACCGTGGCTCAGTTGAACCAGAAGATCTCCGAAGTTTCCAGCGCCGGCGGCATGCCCAACGACCTGCTCGACGCGCGCAACGAGACCGTACGCCAACTGTCGACTTTCACCGGTGCGCAAGTGGTGGAGCGTGAAGGCAGCCTCGACATTTATTTGGGCAGCGGTCAGCCGCTGGTCATGGGCAACACGGTCAACAAACTCGAAGTGGTGCCGGGCAAAGACGATCCGGGCCGCTTGGCACTGCAGCTCAATCGCGGTTCGAGTACCATCGATATCACGTCGATCATGACCGGCGGCGAGATCGGCGGCTTGCTGCGTTATCGCAGCACCGTGCTGGACCCGGCCATGAACGAGCTGGGTCGCGTAGCGCTGGTCGTTGCCGATCAGATGAACACCATCCAGGCCCAGGGCATCGACAAGAACGGTGACTTCGGTTCGAACCTGTTCAACAGCATCAACAGTGCCGCGCAGATGGCCCAGCGCAGCATTGCCACAGTCGGCAACAGCGCGGGCTCGGGCAATTTCGATGTGACCATCGAGGACAGCGGCAAGCTGACCATTAACGATTACAAGGCCACCTTCACCACTGCCACTGACTACACCGTGCAGCGCCTGCCTGAAGGCACCGCCATGGGCGCATTCAGCACGCTGACCACGCCGCCGCCAGTGATCGATGGTTTCTCCATGAAGCTCACCGGTGGCACCGCAGCCGCCGGCGACACCTTCAAGATCACCCCGACCCGCAACGCGGCGACCAACATCAAGACCGAGATGACCGACTCCAAGCGTCTGGCCATCGCGGTACCGTTGGGTGCAGCCATCGCGCCCGGTGGCAGCGGCACATTGACGATTCCGGCCAGCGGTCAACCGACCCTGACCACGAAGTTCGATATTTACGATTCGGCGACCACCACGGCGATCCAGAACGGTCTGAAGACTTCGACTCCGGTCAAAATCGTATTTGGTGCGGCGGGTGGTACGACTCAGACTTACCAAATGCTCGATGCCCAAGGCAACCCGCTCAGCAGCGGCACCATTGTGCCGGGCCAGAACAATACGCTGAGCCTGACCATTCCACTGGTCGACGCCAGCGGTGCCGCGATCAATGATCCGGGACCGCCAGTCGTGCAGCGTACCGTGTCGTTTGACATGACCGTGGCCGGTTCGCCAGGTAACGGTACCGCGATCAACGTCTCGCTCAGCCAGCCGGGTTCGCTGGACAATCGTAACGGCACTGCACTGGCCGGTTTGCAGACCAAGCAGACCGTGGATACCGGGTCGGCCAGTAACGGTATTTCCCTGAACGACGCCTACGGCAAACTGGTCTCGGGTGTTGGCGCCAAGGCTGCCCAGGGCAAGCTCGACAGCGCTGCGACCGACGCTATCCTGGCGAACGCCAAGGGCGCGCGCGACTCGCTCTCGGGTGTCGACCTCGATGAGGAAACCGGCAACCTGGTCAAGTATCAGCAGTACTACACCGCGTCTTCGCAGATCATCAAGGCTGCGCAGGAAATCTTCAGCACACTGATCAACAGTCTTTAAGGAGTCGTAGCCCATGCGCATTTCTACCGCCCAGTTTTACGAGTCCTCTGCTGCCAACTATCAGAAGAATTTCGCCAACGTGGTCAAGAGTAGCGAAGAGGCCAGCAGCCTCATTCGCGTCAATACCGCGGCCGATGATCCGGTCGGTGCCGCGCGTTTGCTGCAATTGGGTCAGCAGGCTTCGATGCTTGATCAATTTGAAGCTAACGCCACCACCATCAAGGCGACCCTGGGTACTACCGAAGCGGTGATGACCAGCATCAATAACGTGCTGCAGCGCGCCAAGGAATTGGCCGTGGGCGCCGGTAACGCCGGTTATACCGATGCCGACCGCCAGGCCAACGCAGCGGAGCTGGGGCAGATTGAAGAGCAGTTGCTGAGCCTGATGAACAGCAAGGACGAGAACGGTAAATACATCTTCGCCGGTTCCAAGGGCGATACCGTGCCGTTCACACGCAACAACGACGGCACCTACAGCTACAACGGTGACCAGGTGACGCTTGACCTGGCGATCGGCGACACGATGTCGATGGCCACCAACAGCACCGGTTGGGATGCTTTCCAGCAGGCGATCAACACCAGCCGCAGCGAGGTCACCCGGACCGCTCCGGTCGTGGATGACGGCCGCGTAACCCTGTCCAACGGCCAAGTGTCGTCGAACGTCACCTACAACGCCAAGTTCCGCAGCGGCGAGCCGTATACCGTGGACTTCGTCAGCGGCACCCAGCTGAAAATCACTGACTCGGGCGGCAACGACGTGACTGCCGAAGCCAGTCAGGGCGGCGCTTTCAATCCTGCCAACAAGGCCGGCCAGGCCGTCACTTTCCGTGGCGTCGAGCTGACCCTGAACATCAACCTGAGCGCTGGTGACACGGCGGCGACTGTCCTGCCTGGCCACACGTTTACCCTGGCGGCCAAGCCGGACACCTTCAGCGCAACCGCCAGCCCGGGCAACCCTTCGGCGGCGCAGGTCACCAGCAGCAGCATCACCAACCCGGTGAATTACCACGCCAGTTTCCCTACCGGTTCGGCGATCCTCAAGTTCACCAGCGCCACCGCCTTCGAACTGTACGCAGCGCCTTTGACGGCCAGCAGTAAGCCAGTGTCTAGCGGCACCATGGCCGGCAGCGTCGCCACCGCATCAGGTGTGAGCTTCAACCTGACCGGTACGCCGGCTGCCAACGATCAGTTCAGCATCGCGGTCAATACACACGAAACCCAGAACATCCTGGATACCGTGAGTCAGTTGAAAACTGCATTGAATACGCCAACCAACGGTGACCCGATCGCTACTCAGAAACTGCAAGCGTCACTGGCTTCAGGCATTGCCAACCTGGCCAGCGGCACCGATCAGCTGTCCAGTGCGTTGAGTTCTGTCGGTGGTCGCGGTGCTGCTCTGGATACTCAGAGCGATACCAACCAGAGCCTGAAGCTGGCCAACGCCCAGACCCAGTCGTCGATCCGCGATTCCGATCCGGCGGAAGTGATGACCCGGCTGACCTTGCAACAAACCATGTTGCAGGCCTCGCAACTGGCCTTCAGCAAGATTGCTCAGCTGGGCCTGTTCAACAAGGTCTGAGCCTGCGCCTGCCGAGCTGCCAACCGTCTTTTTGTAAGCGGTTCCGGGGCCTCTGCCTGAAAGGGTAGAGGCCCGCCGCTCGAGAGTTTCCTGCCGTGAATCAACGCCCCCTCGTCAGCATCGTCATCCCAGCCTTCAATCCGCGCTTCTTCAGTCAGGCATTGGAAAGTGCGCTCGCCCAGACCTACGAGAACATCGAGATCGTCATCTGTGACGATTCGCCCGACGATGAAATCCAGAATATCGTTGAGAGCTTCGCCGAGCCGGCTCATCCGGTTCGCTACTTGCGTAACCCGAAGAGTCTGGGGTTGCAGAAGAACGTACTGCGTTGTGTCGAAGAAGCCCGTGGCGAATTCATCAAAGTGCTGTGCGATGACGACCGTCTGTTTGCGCCAAGCGTTGCCTTGCAGGCGCAGGTGTTGATCGACCACGCGGACGTGAATGTGGTGTTCGCCCTGCGGATGCTCAGCGACGCCGGTAACTTCATTTTGCCGCCTCGGGTCGATAACTGCCGGTTCTCGCCGAACGACGCATTGCTCAAGGGCGATGACATGCTGGCGATCTTCGAAGGCACGCCGAAGAATTTTCTTGGTAACTTCAGTTCGACCTTGATGCGTCGCACCGATGTGCTGGAGCTGTTGCCGGCCCTGATTCAGGAAGGCGCCGGTTTCGTCGCCATGCTCGATTTCGCCTTGTTCGTGTGCCTGATGCGTCGCGGTAACCTAGTGTCCCTGAGCACTGTGCTGAGCACCGAACGCCTGTACCCGGAGCGTCTGAGCAAAACCCCGGAGATGGTCAAGGCTGCGGCGGTGGAGTGGAGCTGGCTTTCGCAGATGCTCGCGGCGCGCAGCGGTGAATCGGCCCCGGCGTCGGATTGGGTGCGCTACATCGAGCTGGCCAAAATCACCGACCAGCCCCACGCCTGGGAAGAGTTGTGCGTGGTACGCATTCTGGGCAACCGCAACACGGTGGTGAATGGCCGGGTGGGCGGGGAGAGCGAGAGTTACGCCGACTTCTATCGTGAGTGGCTGGCCATCCGCAGGTTTTCCGATGTGGAGCAGCGGCTCATGCCGCAGCGCATTGACAGTTGGGCGTTCCGTCCGCAGATCGTGCCGATAGTGATCGACAGCGGCGCCGACAGTGCTGCGCTGAAAACTACATTGGAAAGCATCGGCCGTCAGCTTTACACGCCGCAAGCGGTGGTGGTGCTCTCCGATGCATTCTGCGTCGCCGACGATCACGTCGTGCAGTTACCGTTTCAGTCTGACTGGGCGCAACAGCTCAACGCCGTGGTACCGCAACTGGAAGGCACCCACTGGTTTTACCTGTTATGCGCTGGCGACACCTTGCGTGAATCGGCGCTGCTGATTCTGGCAGAGCGTATTGCCGGTTCCGCGGGCATGCTTTGTGCCTACAGCGACGAGGGTGCGCTGGTCGATGGCGAGTCGGTCGATCCGGTGTTCAAACCCGATTTCAACCTTGACCTGATGCGCGCCTATCCCTACGTCGGCCGAACCCTGGCCTTCGAACGTCAGCGCTTCATGGCGCTGGGCGGTTTCGATCCGGCTCACGGTGAGCTGGCGCCGCACGATCTGTTATGGCGCCTGGTGGAAGAAGCCGGGCCGCAAACCATCGAGCACATCGCCGAAATTCAGGTGGAGTCGAGCCAGTCTTTCGCCGCCTGGCTGTCGTTGCACGAAGTGATCGAGAGCAACGCCGGCATGGTCGGCGCGCATCTGGACCGTATCGGCGTGGCGCACGTTATCCGGCAGGAAGAATTGCCGTTGATCAATCGGGTCGACTACCACCATGAGGCGCGTCCGCTGGTGTCGATCATCATCCAGACCGGCGATTCGCTGTACGCGTTGCAGCGTTGCATCGAAGGTTTGATCGAGCGAACTTCCTACACCCAATACGAAATCCTGATCGTCGACAGCGGCACTGACGACCCTGCGATGCTCGACTGGCTGGCCGCCATGGCGCAACTGGGCGCTGCGATGCTGCGGGTGCTGCGTTACGCCGGTGACGCCAACGACGCGGCGATCCGCAACTTCGCCGCGAGCCTGGCTTATGGCGAGTATTTGCTGCTGCTCAGTGCGCAGGCGGTGATCTGCGACAGCGACTGGCTGGACGAGTTGCTCAATCACGCCCAGCGCCCCGAAGTGGGCGTGGTCGGTGCCCGCATCCTCAGCCCCGAAGGTTCGATCGTCAGTGCCGGGTTGATCCTCGGCCTGGCGGGGCCGGTCGGTTCACCGTTTTATGGTGAGGCGGCCGGTTCGCGTGGCTACATGCAGCGTTTGCACGTGACCCAGAACTGGAGCGCGGTGAGCAATCACTGCCTGATGATGCGCAAGCAAGTGTTCGATGAACTTGAGCAGTTCGATGAAGTGACTTTCACCCAGGGGCTCAGCGACGTCGATTTGTGTTTGCGGGCGAACAAGGACGGTTACCTGGTGGTCTGGACGCCTTACTCCAGCGTGGTACTGGCGCCGCACGATGTCGCACCGGCGCAGCCTTCAATGCTGGCGTTGCGCGAGGGCGAGCAGGAAGCCTTCTATCGCAAATGGCTGCCGAAGATCGCCAAGGATCCGGCCTACAGCCCGGCGCTGAGTCTTGGGGGGTCCAGCTTCAGTCTGGAACCAACGCTGCGCAATAACTGGAGTCCGTTCTGCACCCGCGCGTTGCCGTTGATTCTCGGTCTACCGGTCAACAGCAGCGCCGTCGGCCACTACCGGGTGACCGCGCCGCTGGCCGAGCTTGAAGCGGCCGGGCGGGTGATCGCGCGGGTGGCCTATGAGTCGCCCTCGACCGTGGAGATCGAGCGTCTGTCTCCGGACACGATCATTCTGCAAGGGCGTTATAGCGAAGGCGCAGCCGGCGACATTCTGCGGATGAAAAAGTATTCCAGTGCGCTACGGATTTTCGAACTCGACGATTACGTCGTCAGTGCGCCGAAGAAAAATACCCACGCCCGTAACATGCCGGTCAACACCGAGCAAATGCTGCGTGAAGGCATCGGCCTGTGCGACCGCGTGGTGGTCACCACTCAACCGCTGGCAGATGCCTTGTCGAGCATGCACGGCGAGATCCGCGTGGTACCGAACATGCTGTCGCCGGACCCATGGGCGACGCTGAGCAGTCGTCGTCGCACCTCTAGCAAACCACGAGTCGGCTGGGGTGGCGGCACCAGCCATACCGGTGACCTGGAGATCATTGCCGAGGTCGTGCGCGAGCTGGCGAACGAGGTCGAGTGGGTATTCTTCGGCATGTGCCCAGACGTCTTGCGCCCGTATGTTCACGAGTTTCACTCCACCATCGGCTTGCAGAGCTACCCGTTCAAACTGGCGAGCTTGAACCTTGACCTGGCGCTGGCACCGCTGGAATTCCACATCTTCAACGACTGCAAAAGCAACCTGCGTTTGCTGGAATATGGCGCCTGCGGTTACCCGGTGATCTGCACTGACACCGAGGCCTATCGCGGCCACTTGCCGTGCACCAAGGTCTACAGCAACAGCGCGGACGAATGGCTGCAAGCGATCCGCATGCACCTGGCCGACCCGGATGCGAGTTACCGCATGGGCGATGAATTGCGTGAAGCAGTGCATCGGGATTTCATGTTGCGCGGCGACAACCTCAATCACTGGTTGTGGGGCTGGTTGCCGGACTGATTCCGTTATTACCTTCTGAACATCAAAAGATTGCAGCCTTGGGCAGCTGCTACAGGGATGTACTGACACCTGTCGCAGCAGCCCAAGGCTGCAATCTTTTTTGTCCTGCGCAATTGGCTCACTTCCTGCAAGTCACCCATATATCGCCATAAAACCTTCATCCCCATGGGCGTGAACGGCTCAATGGCTGCGGGTAAATGATGTGCATCTGACGGTTCGCGACCCTTGCGGGGGTTGCCGAAACGCGCGAAGAGCAAGAGGACAGCGATGAAGGCAGTAATTCTGGCAGGTGGTCTCGGCACGCGGATCAGCGAAGAGTCGCACCTCAAGCCCAAGCCGATGATCGAGATCGGTGGCAAGCCAATTCTTTGGCACATCATGAAACAGTACTCCGCCCACGGGATTCATGACTTCGTGATTTGCCTTGGCTACAAGGGCTATGCGATCAAGGACTTCTTCGCCAACTACTTTCTGCACACCTCCGACGTCACCTTCGACATGCGCAACAACCGCATGGACGTGCACCAGAACTACAGCGAGCCGTGGAGCGTCACGCTCATCGACACCGGCGAGGAAACTATGACTGGTGGCCGCTTGCTGCGCGCCGGTCGTTACCTCAAGGATGAAGAGGCTTTCTGCTTTACCTACGGCGACGGCGTCTCCGATATCAATATCCATCAACTGGTGGACTTCCACACCGCCCACGGTCGTCTGGCGACCGTCACTGCCGTACAACCGCCCGGCCGATATGGTGCCCTGGAACGTCACGGCGATCAGGTGCTCGGTTTCACCGAGAAGCCCCGTGGTGACGGCGGCTGGATTAATGGCGGTTTCTTTGTGCTTTCGCCGAAAGTGCTACCGTACATCGCCGGTGATGACACCACTTGGGAAGCCGAGCCCCTGGCGCGTCTGGCCCAGGATGAACAATTGAAGGCCTTCGAGCACGAAGGTTTCTGGCATCCGATGGACACCTTGCGTGACAAGAACCACCTCGAAGCGTTGTGGCAGAGCGGGGAGGCCCCATGGAAGCAATGGGCCTGAGTCCGGAGTTCTGGCGCGGCAAAAGGGTTCTGCTGACCGGCCACACTGGTTTCAAGGGCAGCTGGCTGACGTTGTGGCTGCAAAGCCTAGGTGCCGAGGTCAGCGGGTTTTCGCTCGATCCGTCGACCGAACCGAGCTTGTTCGAACTGGCCCGGGTGCGCGAGGGCATCAACGATCAGCGCGGCGACCTGCGTGACCTTGGCGCCTTACTGGAATTGATTGCCGACACCCAGCCGGAAATCGTCCTGCACCTGGCGGCTCAGCCGCTGGTGCGCGAAGGTTATCGCGATCCGCTCGGCACCTATTCCAGCAACGTGATGGGCACCCTTAATCTGCTCGAAGCGATCCGCCAAGTCGGCGGTGTGCGCGCCTGCGTGCTGGTGACCACCGACAAGGTCTACGCCAACAGGGAATGGTTGTGGCCGTACCGCGAAGACGAAGCCCTCGGCGGTCATGACCCTTACAGCAGCAGCAAGGCTTGCTGTGAATTGCTGGCACAGTCTTACGCCGCGTCGTTTTTCCCGGCTGACAAGTACGCGGAACACGGTCTGGCGTTGGCCACCGCGCGCGCCGGTAATGTGCTGGGCGGCGGGGACTTCGCGCCTGAGCGCTTGATACCTGACGTGCTCAAGGCCTGGTCGGCAGACGAGCCCGTGACCCTGCGCTACCCGCAAGCCGTGCGCCCGTGGCAGCACGCGCTTGAGCCTTTGGCGGGTTATCTGCAATTGGCCGCCGGCCTCTACGAGCAAGGTCCCGAGTTTGCCGGCGCGTGGAACTTCGGCCCGAGCGAAGCGGACATGTGCAGCGTCGGCGAAGTGGTCGAGTTGCTCGCCAGCCGCTGGCCGCAAGCGCGCGGCTTACGCATCGAACCGAGCGATCTGCATGAAGCCGGCCTGCTGCGCCTGGACAGCAGCCGTGCCCGTCAACTGTTGGCCTGGCAACCGCGCTGGTCATTGCAGCAATGCCTGACCCAGACCCTCGATTGGCACCTGGCATGGCAGAACGGCGATGACATGCGTGAAGTCACCTTGGGCCAGTTGAACCTGTACCGAGGCGCGTTGTGAGCGAGTTTCTATTGAAAGCCTTGCCACTGGCCGGTCTGTTCAGCGTGCAGCACAAACGCGTCGAAGATGATCGCGGGCACTTCGCCCGGCTGTTCTGCGAAGGCAGCCTGAGCGCTTTCGGCCAGCCGTTTCATATCCGCCAGATCAACCATTCCTGCACCGGCGAACGGGGGAGTGTGCGCGGTCTGCATTATCAGAACGCGAGCGCGCCGGAGGCCAAGTTGATCACCTGCCTGCGCGGTGAGGTCTGGGATGTAGCGGTGGACCTGCGCCCGGATTCGGAGACCTTTTTGCATTGGCACGCCGAGCACTTGAAGGCCGGTCAGGGCCGCAGCCTGCTGATCCCGGCCGGATTCGCCCATGGTTTCCAGACCCTCACCGACGACGCCGAATTGCTCTACCTGCACAGCGCCGATTACACCCCTGCGCATGAGGGCGGGTTGTCGGTGAACGATCCACGGCTGGCGATTGCCTGGCCGTTGCCTGTCAATAATCTGTCGGCCAGGGATTCCAGCCATCCCTTGCTCGATGAATACTTCGCTGGAGTGCATCTATGAACTGCCGTGGTTGCGGTACTCCGCTGGCCTTGCCGCTGATCGATCTCGGTACCTCGCCGCCGTCCAATGCCTACGTGCGCGCCGATCAGCTGGAGCAAGCCGAGCAATGGGTGCCGTTGAAGGTTGCGGTGTGTGAACAATGCTGGTTGGTGCAGACCGAGGATTACACCAGCGCCGACAGCCTGTTCGACGCCGAGTACGCCTATTTCAGTTCGTTCTCCAGCACCTGGCTGGCCCATGCCGAGCGCTATGTGGCCGAGATGGTCGAGCGCTTCGGCCTGACCGCCGACAGTCGCGTGGTGGAAATCGCCGCCAACGACGGTTACCTGTTGCAGTACGTGGCGGGGCGCGGCATCCCATGCCTGGGCGTCGAACCGACCCGCAGCACTGCGCAAGCGGCGCGGGAAAAAGGTCTGGAAATTCGTGAGCTGTTCTTCGGTCGTGAAACCGCCGCGCAGCTGAACAGCGACGGCTGGCCCGCCGACCTGATGGCCGCCAACAATGTGTTGGCCCACGTGCCGGACATCAATGATTTCCTCGGTGGTTTCGCGACGCTGCTCAAGCCCACTGGTGTGGCGACGTTCGAGTTTCCGCAACTGCTGACGCTGATGGCCGGGCAACAGTTCGATACGCTGTATCACGAGCATTATTCCTACCTGTCCCTGACCGCCGTGCAGACCTTGTGCGAGCGCAATGGCCTGGAAGTGTTCGACGTCAGCCAATTGTCGACTCATGGCGGTTCGTTGCGGGTGTTCGTCCAGCGTGCCGACGGTGTTCGCCGTGAGGTGCAGCCAGCCGTTCAACAGCAGTTGCAGGCCGAACTTGAAGCGGGAGTGAAAACCCCCGAGTACTACGCGACCCTGGCGCGAGCGGCCGAGGGCATCAAGCACGAATTGCTGCGTTTCCTGTTGCAGGCCAAGGCTGACGGCAAGCGAGTGGTCGGTTATGGCGCGGCGGCCAAGGGCAACACCTTACTCAACTACGCCGGGGTCAAACCGGACCTGTTGGCCTGGGTGGCCGACGCCAATCCGCACAAGCAGGGCAAGTACTTGCCGGGCAGCCGCATTCCGATCGTTTCGCCGGCGCAGATCGATCTGGAAAAACCGGATTACATCCTGGTCCTGCCGTGGAACCTGCTGCATGAAGTCAGTCAGCAACTGGCCCAGGTGCGCAAGTGGGACGGCCGATTCGTAATCGCCGTGCCTGAGTTGACCGTACTGTGAGGGTTTTGGTCACCGGGGCGACCGGGTTCGTTGGCCGGCATCTGGTCGAGGCTTTGCTCGACCGTGGCTGCCAGGTACGGGCCGTGGCGCGCAACGCCGAGACCGCTGCGAACTTGCCGTGGATCAATGCAGTGGAATTCGTTGCGGCAGATATTCACGCCGCCGACCTCGATATCGCCGCGCTGACCGCTGGCATCGATGCCTTGGCGCACTTGGCCTGGCCGGGGTTGCCGAACTATCAAGCGCTGTTTCACTTCGAGCATAACTTGATGGCCGATTACCGGTTCATCAAGGGCGCGGTCGAGGCGGGTGTGTCGCAGGTGTTGGTCACCGGGACCTGTTTCGAATACGGCCTGCAGAGCGGACCGCTCAGCGAGCAGACCGCGCCGCAGCCGAGCAATCCTTACGGGTTGGCAAAAAATACGCTGCGTCTGTTCCTCAAAAATTTGCAGCGGGTTCAACCATTCACCCTGCAATGGGCGCGTCTGTTTTACCTGCACGGCGCCGGGCAAAACCCCAGCAGTTTGCTGGCGGCACTGGACCGGGCGATTGAGGCCGGAGACGACAGCTTCAACATGTCGGCCGGCGAACAGTTGCGCGATTACCTGGCGATCGACACGGCCGCCGGCTACCTCGCCGCAATCCTGCAACAGCGCGAATTCGACGGCGTGATCAATTGCTGCAGCGGCCAGCCGATATCGGTCAGAGCGCTGGTCGAACAACGGTTGCGTGAACGCGGCGCATCGATCGATTTGAATCTGGGTCATTACCCATACCCGACCCATGAACCGATGGCGTTCTGGGGCGTGGCGGACCGCTTGCAACAGCTACTGGGAGCAGAGCATGAGGCATGAGTTGTATCGGGTCGCCGACCTGCCGGTGTTGCAGAACCGTACCTTCGCCGATTCAGCGTCGGCCCGGGCTTCGGCCTGCGCCGACATGGTGTTGGTGCAAGACGACACGAGCGGGTTGATCTTCAATCAGGCCTTCGATGCCGACAAGCTCAGCTACGACGCCGACTACCAGAACGAGCAGGCACATTCGGGCCAGTTCCAGAAGCACCTGAGTGATGTCGAAGGCATCATTGCCCGCCACTTCAAGGGTCAGGAACTGATCGAAGTTGGCTGCGGCAAAGGCTACTTTCTCGAACTGCTGAAAGGCCTTGGCTACGCCATCACCGGCATCGACCCGGCTTACGAAGGCAACAACGCCGATGTGATCAAGGCACCGTTCACTCGCGGCCTGGGTCTGTCGGCGGACGCCATCATATTGCGCCATGTGCTGGAACACATTCAGGACCCGGTGAGCTTTCTGGCCGAGATGGCCGAGGCCAATCAGGGCGGGAAGATCTACATCGAAGTGCCGTGCTTTGACTGGATCCTCGAGCACCGTGCCTGGTTCGACCTGTTCTATGAGCACGTCAATTATTTCCGCCTCGACGACCTGCGCCGGATGTTCGGCACGGTGCATGAGGCCGGTCACCTGTTCGGTGGCCAATACCTGTACATCGTCGCCGACCTGACGACATTGCGTCTGACGCCGGAACAACCGGTGCCGCGCCTGGCATTGCCGGACGGTTTCACCAGCAGCCTCGACCGCGCGGTGCAGATCATCCGGGCCGCGCCTGAGCAAGGTTCGGCGATCTGGGGCGCGTCGTCCAAAGGCGTGATCTATTCGCTGTTCCTGCAACGGGCGGGCGTGGCGGTGGATCGCGTGGTGGATATCAACCCGGCCAAACAGGGCCGATATCTGCCCTTGAGCGGCGCGCGGGTGTCCTCGCCGCAAGAGGCCATGGATGCCTTGCCCGAAGGCGCCAATCTGTTTGTGATGAACTCCAACTACCTCGAAGAAATCAAGCGGATGACCGGTGGACGCTACGTCTATCACGCCGTCGATAGCGCTTCGTTCCAGTGACCATTGAGATTTTGAAAATGACCGACGACAGCATCAACAAAGCCTTCGAAGCCGAATGCCGGGAACAGATCGCCCAGCAAGGTGACGACCAGAAACTCACTGGCCTGGCCCAGGAGTTCTTCAACGAATCGGCGAAGCACAAATACAGCTACCACTTCTCGTGGATGGGCCGTCCAATCATCCAGCTGCCGCAAGACATGATGGCGATGCAAGAGATCATCTGGCAGGTCAAGCCGGATCTGGTCATCGAGTGCGGCATCGCCCACGGCGGTTCGATCATTTACTACGCCTCCTTACTGGAGCTGCAAGGCCACGGCGAAGTGCTGGGCATCGACCTCGACATCCGTGCGCACAACCGCGAAGCGATCGAAAGCCACCCGATGAGCAAGCGCATCAAGATGATCGAAGGTTCGAGCATTGATCCTGCGATCGCCGCACAAGTGCGCGCCGCCGCCGAAGGCAAGAAAGTCATTCTGGTGCTGGACTCCAACCACACCCACGATCACGTGCTCGAAGAGCTGCGTCTCTACGCACCGCTGGTGTCGGTGGACAGTTACTGCGTGGTCATGGATACCGTGGTTGAAGACATGCCGGCCGATTTCTTCCCGGATCGTCCATGGGGCCCGGGTGACAACCCGAAGACCGCCGTGTGGAAGTACCTGGAAGAAAACCAGGACTTCGAGATTGACCAGCAGTTGCAGAACAAGCTGCTGATCACCGTGGCGCCGGACGGTTATCTGCGTCGCGTTCGTTAATCAAAAAACAGTTTCAGGTTCTTGGCGATTGGCCGGTTGTGGGGATAGAAAGATGCAGGTTCAAAACAGTGCTCAAAACAACGTTGCGCCGCTGAACGAGCGGTTTACGGTGGTGGTGATTTCCCACAACCGGAACGCGTTCCTGCGGCGCACCTTGCAGTACTACAGCAGCTATCCCTGCACGGTTCTGGTTCTGGACTCGTCCGTCGAGGGTGATGAAAACATGGCCCGGGACTTCCCGTCGGTCGACTATCGCCACTTGCCGCAGTACACCTACAAGGGCTTGCAGGAAAAACTCACTTACGGTGTCAATCAGGTCACCACGCCGTACATGGTGTTCGCCGCCGATGACGACTTCCTGCTGCACCGCGCACTGACCGAGTCGGTGGAGTTTCTTGAAGCCAATCCCGACTACGGCCTGTGCCATGGCTACGGGATCATGTACCTGAGCCGCGCCACTGAAGTGAACTATTTCCGTCGCGATCGCAAGGTGCATGAGGACTACAACTCAGAGCTGGCCGAGGACCGGGTCGTGCGGTTCATGGACAATTTCCTGCCGCCGTTCTATGCGGTGACCCGTACCGATTTGCTGCAACAGTGGTACAGCCTGCTACCACCAGGCACCGGTTTCGAATGGCAGGAAATTGGCCACACCTTCTACCTGCTAGCCTGCGCCAAGGCGCGGATTCTGCCGATTCCGTTCGCCGTGCGGGAAATGAATTACGGCGCTTCGGACCACAACACCAACGTGTTGACGGTGCTGACGTTCAAGGATGCGAAAACCGTCGCCGAGCGCGAGCAGTTTGCCGAGTTCCTGGCCTCTATCCCGACGCCGCTCAGCGACAAGGGGCCGGTCCAGGCCAAGCAGATCGCCCTGGACAGTTTTGCCGCCATGGCCGATTGTCTGATCGAAGGTCGCTCGCTCAAAGGCACCATGATTATTCGCTCGGCCTGGCGCGGGGCGGGGGAAGAGCCGATTCGCTCGTTCGGCCCTGAGCAATTCGTCGAAATGCCGTTCTACAACAAACGGGTGTTCGATCTGCTGACCGAGTTCGAATTCCTGCTGCACGCCATGCCTGCCGGTCGCCTGCAAATTCAGGAGCTGGAAGGCATCCTGCTCAAGCAGCATGAGCTGATGCGCGTTCACCCCAACGACACCGATCGCACCCTGCGCAGCCGGTTGTGGGAGGCCTTGAGCCTGAACGTGTTCAATCGGGCTGTGGTCAAGCGCCTGGCGGAGTCGTTGAAGGACAGCGAAGAGCCGGAAGAAGGCCTCAAGCTGCAAGCCTGGGCCGAGCGACTGGACGCTGTACCGGGTCAGCAAGACCGCCGGCTGTTCGAAAACATGCCGTCCGGCCGGTTGCTGAACTGGCTCGACGCGCGCAACCCGGATGCTGCGCAGCTCAAGGCGATTGCCGCGCATTTGGCCAAACACAACGGTGGTCCGCAGTTCGGCATTCTGTTGCTGGATCTGGACGCCGACATGGTCAAGTTGCAGGCGACCTTCGACAGCCTGGTCGGTGGCCACTGCAAGGCGTTCAACCTGGTGGTGTTCACCACCGGTGATTTACCGGCGACCACCACCGTGCGTGACACCGTGCACTTCGTCAAAGTCACCAGCACCAATTACGTCGAGCGCATCAACCAGATCGTCGCTCAGTCCGCTGCCGACTGGCTGCTGCTGGCCGAGGCCGGTGACCAGTTCATCGCTAGCGGGTTGCTGCGCACCAGCCTTGAACTGACCGGCGCCGAGGGTGTGCGTGCGGTGGCGATGGACGAAATTCAGCGTCAAGCCAACGGTGCTCTGGTGGATGTGTTCCGCCCCGGGGTCAACTTCGACCTGCTGCAAACCGTGCCGTCGCTGATGGCGCGGCACTGGTTGATTCAGCGTGATGTGTTGGCTCAGGCCAAAGGTTTCTCGACCGAGTACCCTCAGGCTCTGGAGTTCGATCTGTTGCTGCGTCTGATCAAGGACGGTGGCCTGGCAGGGCTGGCGCATCTGGCTGAGCCCTTGCTGATTTGCGAGGCCCCGGTGGAGCAGGAAAATGTTCAGGAACGCCAGGTGCTGACCCGCTCTCTGGGCGCGCGGGGTTATCGCGCTCAGGTCAGTTCGGCACTGCCGCTGACTTACCAGATCGACTATCAACACGCCGGGCGACCGCTGGTGTCGATCATCCTCCAGAGCCAGGACAACCTTGAGTCTCTGCAACGAGCATTGGTCAGCGTGCTGCAACGCACCCGCTACCAGCGCCATGAAGTGCTGATCGCCGACAACCACAGCCAGTCTGAAGAACTGGCAACCTGGTTGAGCAGCCTTGAAGGCAAGGGCGATCGTATCCGCGTCCTGCGTAGCGGTCATCGCTTGAGTACATCGGCACTGAACAACTTCGCGTGCGCCGAAGCCAAGGGTGATTACCTGGTGCTGTTGTCGGCCGAATCCGAAGTGGTCAATGCCAACTGGCTCGAGAGCCTGGTCAACCAGGCCCAGCGCCCGGAAGTCGGCATCGTTGGCGCCAAACTGATGGACATTCGTGGCGTCACCACCCACGCCGGGTTGGTCCTCGGTTTGAATGGCGATATCGGCTCGGTCTTTGTCGGCGAACGTAAAGACGCCAAGGGCTACCTCAATGGCCATCAAGTGGAGCAGAACTATTCGGCGGTTTCCGGTGCATGCCTGATGATTCGCAAGGATTTGTATGAGGCGGTCGGAGGCCTGGACGAAGAGCATTTCGACGAGGACTTCGCTGATGTCGACCTGTGCCTGAAAGTCGCCGATGCCGGTTACCTCGTTGTCTGGACGCCACAAGCGCAACTGCTGCACCCGGGCGTGCTGCCTGAGGCAACCCAGGCTCGTGCCGCCCTGCGTGACAAGTGGCAGGCGCGCTTCGAGCAGGACCCGGCCTACAACCAGAACCTGGCCTTGACCGGCAAGGGCTTTACTCTCAGCGAACCGACCAGCGTGAACTGGGCGCAGTTGCTCGCATAAGCCTGGCTGACAGGTAAAAGGACTCAAGGCATGTTCAACGGTAAATCGATTTTCATCTCCGGCGGCACCGGCTCGTTCGGGCGCAACTTCATCCGCCGGCTGCTGGAGCAATACCAGCCCAAGCGCGTGGTGGTGTTTTCCCGCGATGAGCTCAAGCAGTACGAGATGCAGCAGACGTTCAACGCACCGTGCATGCGTTACTTCATCGGTGATGTGCGCGACGCCGAGCGTTTGCGCCAGGCCATGCGCGGTATCGATTACGTGGTGCATGCCGCAGCCTTGAAACAAGTGCCGGCGGCGGAATACAACCCCACCGAATGCATTCGCACCAACGTCAACGGCGCGGAAAATATCATTGCCGCGGCCATCGATAACGGCGTGAAAAAAGTCGTCGCGCTGTCCACCGACAAGGCCGCCAGCCCGATCAACCTGTACGGCGCGACCAAGCTGCTGTCAGACAAACTGTTCGTGGCCGCCAACAACATTGCCGGCGAACAGCAGACCCGTTTTGCCGTGGTGCGCTACGGCAACGTCGCCGGCTCACGGGGTTCGGTGGTGCCGTTCTTCAGCAAACTGATTGCCGAGGGCGCCAAAGAGCTGCCGATCACCGATGAGCGCATGACGCGCTTCTGGATCACCCTCGATCACGGTGTGAAGTTTGTGCTCGACAGTTTCGCCCGCATGCACGGCGGTGAAGTGTTTGTGCCGAAGATCCCGTCGATTCGCATCGTCGATCTGGCACTGGGCATGGCTGAACATTTGCCGCACAAGAACGTCGGCATTCGTCCGGGGGAAAAACTCCATGAACTGATGGTGCCGCTGGACGACGCGCGCATGACCCTGGAATTCGATGATCACTACACCATTCAGCCGTCGATTCGTTTCACCAGCGTCGACGTGGATTTTGCCGTGGACAAACTGGGCGAGCAGGGTCGGCCGGTGAGCGAAGATTTCGAGTACCGCTCCGACACCAACCCGCACTTCCTGTCGGTCGGCCAGATCGCTGACCTGCACGCGGAGCTGTCGGCATGATTCCGTATGGTCGGCAAAGCCTCGATCAGGCAGACATCGACGCGGTGGTTGCCGTGTTGCAGTCCGACTGGCTGACGCAAGGGCCGACCATCGAGCGTTTCGAACAGGCCATGGCCGAGCGTTGCCAGGCCGATTTCGCGGTGGCGGTGTGCAATGCCACGGCGGCGTTGCACATTGCCTGTCTCGCCGCCGGCCTCGGGCCGGGCGATCGGTTATGGACCACGCCGAACACCTTTTTGGCCTCGGCTAATTGCGGTCGCTACTGCGGTGCCGAGGTCGATTTTGTCGACATCGATCCGCTGACCTGGAACCTCGACGCCTACACCTTGGCGTCGAAGCTTGAGATCGCCGAGCGCGACGGCAAACTACCGAAAGTGTTGGTGGCGGTGGCGTTCTCCGGGCAGAGCTGCGATATGCGCATGATCGCCGAATTGGCCGAGCGCTATGGTTTTACGGTGATCGAGGATGCCTCCCACGCGGTCGGCGCGTCCTATGCCGGGCGTCCTGTGGGTTGCGGCGAATTCGCCGCCATGACGGTGTTCAGTTTCCACCCGGTGAAGATTATCACCAGCGCCGAAGGCGGCATGGTGCTGACCAATCGCCCGGAACTGGCCGAACGCTTGCAGCGCCTGCGCAGCCACGGCATGACCCGTGACCCCGAGCAGATGACTGAACCCAGCCATGGTCCCTGGTACTACCAGCAAGTGGAGCTGGGCTTCAATTACCGGATCACCGACCTGCAAGCGGCTCTCGGTCTGTCACAGCTGAACAAGCTCGATGGTTTCACCGAGCGTCGGCGTGAGCTGGCGGCGCGTTATGAGCGGTTGCTGGCGTACTTGCCGCTGACCTTGCCCGGCGCGCAGCCGGAGGCCGAGTCGGCGTGGCATCTGTACGTGGTGCGCTTGCAGCCGGAGCGAATCAACCTCAGCCATCGACAGGTGTTCGAAGGCTTGCGAGCGGCCGGGGTGGGTGTGAACCTGCACTATATTCCGCTGCACTTGCAGCCGTACTATCGCGACTTGGGTTTTGCCGAGGGGGATTTCCCCCAGGCCGAACGTTATTACGCCGAGGCCATCAGCCTGCCGCTGTTTCCTCTGCTGAGCGATGAACAACAGGATTATGTGGTCGAGCAATTGCGACGGCTGATCCTTGAGGGCGTAGCGACTTGAGGAGTAGTGACTCTTGAGCAGTGTTGCGATCATTCCGGCCCGCGGTGGCAGCAAGCGAATCCCGCGCAAGAACCTCAAGCCGTTCGACGGTGTGCCGATGATCGTCCGTTCGATTCGCACGGCGCTGGAGTCGAACCTGTTCGACCAGGTGATCGTCAGCACCGACGATGAAGAGATCGCCGAGGTCGCACGGGCCCATGGGGCTCAAGTGCCGTTCATGCGCCCCGCGGCGCTTGCCGACGATTTCACCGGGACCGCAGCGGTGATCGTGCATGCCTTGAAGCAATTGCCAGCGTTCGACTATGCGTGCTGCATCTACGCGACGGCGCCGTTGTTGCAGGCACGTTATCTGCGTCAGGGGCATGAGTTGCTCGTGCAGCATCCAGAAAAGTCTTTTGCGTTTTCAGTCGCCGGTTTTGGCTTCCCGTTACAACGGGCCTTGACCCTGGACGAGCAGGGCGCCTTGACTTCGCTCTACCCGGAATTTCGCGAGACCCGTTCCCAGGACTTGCCCGAAGCCTTTCAAGACGCCGGCCAGTTCTACTGGGGGCGCAGCGAGGCCTGGTTGCGTGGCGATGTGCTGTTCTCGCCGGCAAGCCTGCCGGTGATTCTGCCGCGGCATCTGGTGCAGGACATCGACACGCTTGAGGACTGGACGCGTGCCGAATACCTTTACGCCGCTCTCAAGGCCGGTGGAGAACTGCAATGAGAGTGCTGATCCGCGCCGACGCGTCGCCGACCATCGGCAGCGGCCATATTGCCCGTTGCCTGACCCTGGCCAGGGTGTTGCGCAAGCAGGGCGCGCACGTTGCTTTCGCCTGTCGTCTGTTGCCCGGGCATCGACTGGACAGCCTGCAAGCCGAGGGTTTCGCGACGTTCGCGCTGGCGCAGCGTTATCCCGATGAAGACCCACAGCAGGCCATCGAGTCGATGCTGCCGTGGCAGGCGGACATTGCAGCGCTGGGGCAAGCATTGGAAAGTCATCCGGCTTTCGACTGGATCATCGTCGACCACTATGGACTCGACCATCATTGGCAGACCGCCGCGCGCCGCTGGGCTCCACGAATCGCGGCGGTGGACGATTTGGCCACTCGGCAATACAGCGTCGATCTGCTGCTCAATCAAAATCTGTCGGGCACACCAGAGGCTTATGCCTCACTGCTGACGCCCGATTGCCAGACTTTGCTCGGCCCACGGTTTGCCTTGCTGCGCGATGAGTTCTGTTGCCCGGCGATCGAGATCAAACCTCGAGCCAGGCGCGTGCTGGTGAACTTCGGCGGTTTCGATGCGGCCATGCAGACCCACCACGCGATGTTGGCGCTGGCGGACTTCCATGAGCTGGAAATCGATTTCGTGGCGGGGGCCGACAATCCGGCCCTGGAGCAGATGCAGAGTCTGGTGGACTATCGCCCGAACTGGCGCCTGCACAGTTTTGTCAGCGATTTCTACCAGTTGATGACCGAGGCCGACCTGTTTATCGGTGCCGGTGGCGGTACCAGTTGGGAGCGGGCGGCGATGGGGCTGCCGACGATCTGCATTGCGGTCTCGAATAATCAGCAGGCCAACGGCGAGGTGATGGCGGCCTCGGGTGCTCATGTGTTCATGGGCAACCGCGAGCAGGTCAGCGTCGAGCATTTGCGCCAGGCCATCGTTTTTGTCATGGGCAATCAGGGGATTCGTCAGAGTCTGGCCGAGCGCTCGCGGCAGTTGGTCGATGGCCGTGGGGCGCAGCGGGTGGCGGCAGCGCTGGCAGGGGCGGTGTTGCAGGTTCGTCAGACCACTCAGGATGATGCGCAGTTGTTGTTCGACGGGCGCAATGCCGAAGCGGTACGGCGTTGGTCGCTGGACACGCACGTCATCGACTGGCAACGGCATCAAGCCTGGCTGGCCGCGAGCCTGAACGATCCGCGGCGGTTGCTGTTGATCGCCGAGACGGATGACGGCCCGGTCGGTGTGCTGCGTTATGACCTCGACGAGGCTCGGGCCGAAGTCTCGATTTATCTATTCGAAGGCCGATTTGGCCTGGGCTGGGGCAGGGCGCTGCTGGCGCGGGGCGAAGCCTTCGTCACCGCTCATTGGCCGCGACTGGAAACGATCACCGCTCAGGTGCTGCCGGCCAACCAAGCGTCGCTGAAAGTTTTCCGCGAGGCAGGCTTCACTCAGAGTGCTTGTGCGTTCACACGCGTTTTAAAGGATCACCCATGACGAGTTTCAAGATCGGCAACCGCTCCATCGGTGCCGATGCGCCGCCGTTCATCATTGCCGAGATGAGCGGCAACCATAACCAGTCGCTGGACGTTGCGCTGCAAATCGTCGAAGCCGCGGCCAAGGCCGGCGCGCATGCCTTGAAGCTGCAAACCTATACCGCCGAGACCATGACCCTGGACCTGTCCGAAGGCGAGTTCTTCATCAAGGACCCTAACAGCCTGTGGGCCGGTTCTTCGCTGTACGCGCTGTACGAGAAGGCCCATACGCCATGGGAATGGCACGCGCCGATTTTCGCCCGGGCCAAAGAGCTGGGCATGCTGGCGTTCTCCACACCGTTCGACGACACCGCGGTCGACTTCCTCGAAAGCCTGGACGTGCCGGCCTACAAAATCGCCAGTTTCGAGAACACCGATCTGCCGTTGATCCGACGAGTCGCTGCCACCGGCAAGCCGCTGATCATCTCCACTGGCATGGCCAACATCGCCGAACTCGACGAAACCGTGCGCGCCGCCCGTGAGGCCGGTTGCAAGGACCTGGTGTTGCTCAAGTGCACCAGCACGTACCCGGCGACACCAGCTAATAGCAATGTGCGCACCATCCCTCATCTGCGCGAGTTGTTTGGCTGTGAAGTCGGTTTGTCCGATCATTCGATGGGCGTCGGAGTGTCCGTCGCCGCGGTAGCGCTGGGGGCGACGGTGGTGGAAAAACATTTCACCCTCGACCGTGCTGCCGGTGGTGTGGACGCCAGTTTCTCCCTGGAGCCGGCTGAACTCGCCAGCCTGGTGATTGAAACCGAACGCGCCTGGCAGGCGATGGGCCAGGTGCATTACGGCGTGACCGAGGCCGAGCGCAAGTCTCTGGTATACCGCCGTTCGCTGTATGTCACTCAGGACATGGCCGCCGGTGAGCCATTCACCGTCGCCAATCTGCGGGCCATCCGTCCTGGCCTGGGGCTGGCCCCCAAACACGCTGAAACCCTTCTGGGCCGCCGCGCCCGCCAGGCCATCAAGCGCGGAACGCCGCTGGACTGGTCGCTGGTCGAATAACGCTTGGGGGGCTGATTCGGCGAAATAGCGTGACCTGCGAGTCATAACGCGCATCTTCACTGTATTGTATAAAAAGGGGAGATGGCGCCTGGACTGTTTTTAGCCCAGTGATGGCCTTTTATTCTTCCCGCTGTCACCCCGTTGAGGGCGACGTTATTCGTTGTTTGTCGGCGCCCCTCGATTCCTTGCGAGCGGTGGTATTGGGCTGTTTATTATTGGGAAGCCGTAATGATTGGCATAAAGAGCATTGCGAGCTACGTTCCTGTAGCCGGCGTGGACAATTACGCACAAGGTGCAAAATTCGAAAAGGATGAAGAATTCATCCTGGGCAAGATCGGTTCGGCCTTCCTGCCGCGCAAAGATGCCGGGCAAGAAACTTCGGACCTGTGTGTCGAAGCAGTCAACGCGCTGTTCGCCAACAATCCCGAATTGAAGCGTGAAGCCATCGACGTGCTGATCGTCGTTACCCAGAACGGTGACGAAGAAGGCCTGCCACACACCGCCGCCATCGTTCAGGACAAACTGGGCCTGCCGACCACCGTGGCCGCGTTCGATATTTCCCTGGGCTGCTCCGGTTACGTCTACGGCATTTACGCCATCAAGGGTTTCATGGAAGCCGCGGGCCTGAAGAATGGCTTGCTGGTGACTGCTGATCCGTACTCGAAGATCGTCGACCCGGAAGACCGCAACACCACGATGCTCTTCGGCGATGCCGCCACCGCCACGTGGATGGGCGAAAACGCGCCATGGCAGCTGGGCAAGGCCAAGTTCGGCACCGACGGTTCCGGCGCGCCGCACCTGAAGGTTTCCGACGGGGTGTTCTTCATGAACGGCCGTCAGGTCTTCAACTTCGCGCTGCTCAAAGTGCCGGCGCATTTGCACGAGTTGCTCGCTGACTCGGGTCTGAAGGCTGACGATATCGATGCCTTCTGCATTCACCAGGGCAGCGCGGCCATTGTCGACGCCGTGGCGCGGCGTTTCGAGGGCGAGCCCGAGAAGTTCATCAAGGACATGGTCGAGACCGGCAATACCGTGTCGTCGAGCATTCCGCTGCTGCTGGAAAAACACGTGCTGGACTCGAAGTGGAAGCGCGTTGCGCTGAGTGGTTTTGGGGTAGGACTGTCCTGGGGTTCGGCGATCATCTATCGCCCTTGAATCTCGCCTCTTGGTCAAAGAAAGCCAGGCACAAAAAAAGCGTTCAAGGTGTAACCTTGAGCGCTATTTTTTTGCCCGAATGAAAAGCGAGGCTCCATGAGTGAGTTCTTTGAGCGCAACGTCGACATCATACAGCGCCGCTGGCCGCAGCTGTCGGCGCGCGTGCTGGTTGAAGACGCGAGCCTGTTGCAGGCCGATCTGGTCGAGGGCTTGGGCTCGACGTTGAGCATCAACGGCATCCAGCTGACCAGTCGCCACGACCGCAGCCACGAAGCCATGTTTCAGGCCGACAGCTTGCCCATCGACAGCCCGGTGGTGCATGTCTACGGTACCGGGCTTGGCGATCTGCAAATGGAGTTGCTGCAGCGCGCTGGACTTGAACGGTTGTACGTACACATCCTCAACGGCGCGGTGTTTGCCTTGGTGCTGCAACTGCTTGATCAGCAGCAGTGGCTGAACGATCCACGAGTCGAGCTGCTGTATGCCGGCGATCTTGCGGAAATCCAGTTGCCGTTCTTCGCGTTGCCGTCCGAGTTGGTCCTGGCCGATGACTTCAATGCGAAGATCCGTGATCGTCTGATCAGCGAAACCCACTTGACCTTCAATAACCGTGAATTCGATCCGCAGGCCCCGGACATCGCCGAGCGTTTGCAGGCGAGTCTGGAGCTTGTGCAAACCGATCGCGATGTGGCCGAGTTGTTCGGTTCGCGCAGGGGGCAGGAGGTGTTCGTCATTGCCACAGGCCCGAGCCTTGAACTGCACTTCGAGACCTTGCGCGCGATTCGCAATCAGGTCGAGCGACCGTTGTTCATCTGTGTTGATACCGCCTACCGACCGCTGCTTGATCACGGAATTCGCCCCGACGTCGTGGTCAGCATCGACCAACGCATCTCGGCCCGGCACCTGCCACCTGAAGGCACGGCCGACATCACCCTGGCGTACATGCCCATGGTCGATCCCCGGGTGCTTGAAGCCTGGCAGGGACCGCGTTATGCCGGTTACTCCGCCAGCCCGATTTACCAACAGCTGCGTCGGCAATGGCCCAAGGGCGAGCTGTATGTTGGCGGCAGCGTGATTCATCCGGCGGTAGACCTGGCGGTGAAGATGGGCGCGGCGCAGATCACCTTGTTCGGTGCCGACTTCGCCTTCCCCAATGACAAGACCCATGCCGGCTGGAACGATGGCGACCTGGGACCACAACTTGGGGCAGCCAAACAGTGGGTGCTCGATGGTCATGGTCAACGCGTCAAAACCCAGCTCAACTTCCGCAGTTATCTGTGTGAGCTGGAGCGATTTATCGCCGGGCATCCACAGGTGCGCTTCTATAACAGCAGTCGGGCAGGGGCGTTGATCGCCGGTACGGCTTTTCATCCGGAGTTGGCGCCATGAGCGGCCTTGAATCCTTTGTCGTCGACTCACAGCACTGTGCCGCCTTGTTCCGTTTGGGGTGTGATGTAGAAGCGGGACTGGCAATGATCGAGTTGATCGGAGCGGCGCAGCCCTCCTTTGATCGGCTGCCGCAGGCTATTCAGCAGCAGTGGGTGCTGTTGCTCGGCCAAATGCTCGAGTGTCAGGAGGCGCAGAACTGGCTGGCGCTGGCGGACTACCTGGAATACGAACTGGTCCGGTTGCTGCGCGGCAGTCTGTCCATTTAAGCAATTTCTCTTCTGCCGGTGCAGGCGAGCCCTCGCCAATTCGTCACCGGCATTTCCCTGACGTCATTTTTTCGCTGCGCTCACGCTGGCGAACCCTTGAATTACGGGGGGTGGCAACGTGATGGCAAATTTTTTTGAAAATCCCCTAAAGCAAGTTGCAATCCCGACGATAACTATTACGAAGGTTCTCTAGGCCATACCCGGCGGTTGCCAGGGCCGGAAGCCGCAGTACCCAACCAACGAGGAATTCGTCATGGCTTTAACAGTAAACACTAACGTTACATCGTTGAACGTTCAGAAAAACCTGAACCGTGCTTCCGACGCTTTGTCGACTTCGATGACTCGCCTGTCTTCCGGTCTGAAAATCAACAGCGCTAAAGACGACGCCGCGGGCCTGCAAATCGCTACCCGTATGACTTCGCAGATCCGTGGTCAGACCATGGCTATAAAAAACGCCAACGACGGTATCTCGATCGCTCAGACCGCTGAAGGCGCGATGCAAGAATCGACCAACATTCTGCAGCGTATGCGTGAACTGGCTGTTCAATCGCGAAACGACTCGAACGGCACTGCTGACCGTGCTGCTCTGAACAAAGAATTCGCTTCGATGTCGGACGAGCTGACTCGTATCGCCAAGTCGACCAACCTGAACGGCAAAAACCTGATCGACGGCACCGCTGGCACCATGACCTTCCAGGTGGGTTCCAACACCGGCGCTACCAACCAGATCACTCTGACCTTGGCCAGCGGCTTCGACGCAGTGACCCTCTCGGTTGACAAGGCTACCGTTCAGATCACTGGTGACAGCTCGGGTACCGCTGAAGCTTCGATGAACAACGCGCTGACCAAAATCGACGCCGCTCTGGCCACGATCAACTCCAGCCGTGCTGACCTCGGTGCTGCACAAAACCGTCTGACCAGCACCATCTCCAACCTGCAGAACATCAACGAAAACGCCAGTGCTGCACTGGGTCGCGTACAAGATACCGACTTCGCTTCTGAAACTGCGCAGCTGACCAAGCAACAAACTCTGCAGCAAGCTTCCACCGCAATTCTGGCCCAGGCCAACCAACTGCCATCCGCTGTACTGAAACTGCTTCAGTAATAGCTGGATGAGTTTTGGCGAGGGAGTGCGCACGTCGCGCTCCTTTGCTTTTTACTTTAAGAGGTGATGGACATGGATATGAGCGTCAAGCTGAACTTGTCTTATCCTGCGGCCAAGCAGGCGACGACTGTTGCCGATAAGCATGCGGAAAAGCCTCGAGCGGTAGTTGCTCCAGTAACTGCCGTCAAGGACGAAGGTAAGAGCGAACAGACCGAGCAGGACAAACTGAAGGTAGCTGTTCAGGAAATTGAAAAGTTCGTTCAGTCGGTCAAGCGCAATCTGGAATTCTCGATCGACGAGCCTTCGGGCAAAGTGGTCGTCAAAGTCATTGCCAGCGAATCCGGTGAGGTGATCCGTCAGATCCCCAACGAAGAAGTCCTGAAGCTGGCCAATAGTTTGAATGATGCAAGCAGCCTGTTGTTCAGCGCTAAAGTCTGACAGCTGGCACGAATTTTGTTGCTATGTTCTTTTGGGCGTTGTAGTGGTCAAAAGACCGGCGACACACTGAAGGGAGTTCCACATGGCAAGTCCAATTCTACCGGGCACGGGTTTAGGCTCCGGCCTTGATACCGGTGCTATCGTCAAAGCCTTGGTGAACGCTGACAAAGCGGCCAAGCAAGGTCAGATCGACCGTGGGACCACCACCAATACGGCGAGCATTTCCGGGATTGGTACCTTGAAGTCGCTGTTGACCACGTTCCAGAAAGCGCTGACCAATCTGGGTAGTACGACAACCCCTCAGTTCACGGGTTTTGCCGCGACGTCGTCTGATGTAAAAGTGCTGACCGCTACGTCCAGTAATGCGGCTGTCGCCGGTAACTACGTGGTCGACGTCACCAAGCTGGCCACCTCCTCGAAAGTAGCCTCTGCTGCGTTTGCCGGTGGTACAACCAGCGCGATCCCTGTGGGCACGCTGACCATCACCCAAAATGGCAAGAGCTATCCGGTTACTGTGGGCGCGGGCGCCACGCTGCAATCGGTGCGTGATTCGATCAACACCCAATATCAGTCCAGTGGTCTGAGCGCCAATATCGTGACCGACAGTTTCGGCTCGCGTCTGGTGCTGGGTTCTACTACTACTGGTGCGGGTTCCGATATTTCCGCCAGCGGTATTGCCGGTCTGGAAATCGATGGGACCGCCCCGATGGGCAGCCCTCCGACTGCCGCTTCTTCGGGGGCTATTGGCGATCCGGCCCAGGATGCGGTGTTCAGCGTCGACGGTCTGGCGATGACCAGCAAGTCCAACACCATCGACAAGACGATCTCCGGGTTGAGCCTGAGTTTGCTCACCGCCGGCAAGTCGACCGTCACCGTTGCGTCTAACAACGATGGTCTGAAGGCGTCGATCCAGAAGTTCGTCGATGCGTACAACGCCATCGCCAACGCTGTGACTTCTTTGACCAAGCCGTCCCTGGACGACGATGGCAAGCTGACTGTTGCCGCAGCATTGACTGGTGACCCGCTGCCGCGTTCGATTCTGGATTCCTTGCGTGGCCCTCTGTCCCAGACCGGTGCCGGCGACAAGCTGACCGTGCTCTCTCAGTTGGGTATCACCACCAACCAGAAGACCGGCGCACTGGATTTCGATAGCACCAAGTTCAACACCGCCATGAACGACAAGAAGCTGGGCGGTGAGGTTCAGACACTGTTCACTGGCACCAATGGTCTGATTGAGCGTATGAACAATGCGATCAAGCCTTACACCGAAGGTAAAACGGTCAATGGCAAAGCAGTCGACTCTATCCTGGACGCCCGCGCCAAGAGTCTCGATTCAACCAAGAAAAAGCTGAGCAACGACCAGGCTGCCCTGGACCGCCGAATCGAGACCTTGACTGCGGTACTGACCAAAAAGTACAACGACATGGACACCCTCGTCGGCAAGTTGAAAGCGACAGCCAGCAACATCACTTCGATGTTCGAAGCCATGGCTGCGCAGCAGAAGAACTCGTAACACTCAGAGTGCCAAAAGCCCGGCAGCGTTTTCACGCTCCGGGCTTTTGGTTTTTTGAATCTAAAGTTTTTTGGCGCGTCGTCGATACACTGGTTATACGAACCACAGAACTCTGATGAGGTACAACATGAATCCAATGTTAGCCCTTCGCCAATACCAGAAAATTGGCGCTCAGGCGCAAACCTCCGAAGCCAGCCCACATCGTCTGGTGCAGATGCTGATGGAAGGCGGCCTGGATCGTATTGCCCAGGCCAAAGGTGCGATGGAGCGCAAGGACATTCCGAACAAAGGTGTTCTGATCGGCAAGGCCATCGGCATCATCGGTGGTCTGCGTGAAGGTCTGGACCTGGAAAACCAGGCCGAATCTGTAGGTGAGCTGGATAACCTCTACACCTACATGATGAAACGCCTGGCTGAAGCCAATCTCAAGACCGATCCAAAAATCCTCGACGAAGTCGCCGATTTGCTTCGCACGGTCAAAGACGGTTGGGATGCCATTGCCGCGCCGGGTCCGCAGTTTTAAGGAGATCACCATGAGTCTTGTCTTGCAGCGAATCGAACAAACCCGCGATGCCCTCGTCGGTGCATTGGCCGAGCGCAACTGGGAAGCCATTGGTGAATTGGACCTGGCTTGCCGTTCCTGCATGGAAGACGTTTTGAGTGAAGCTTCGGTGGACGAGGCCGCGTTGCGTGACAACCTTGAGGAGTTGCTGGGGGTGTATAAACAGCTTCTGGAGGCGGCGACGGGGGAGAGGCAAGCGATAGTCGACGAGATGTCGCAGATCCACCAAGCACAGAACGCGGCAAAGGTTTACCATCTGTTTGGTTAGTTAACCCTCAGTTAATCCAAACATAGTGCGCCATAAATTTGACTGTGCACGGTTTTTTGACTTAACTAGTGGCTGGTTCCAGATTTCAGGCGTCTACAGGCATAACGTGTCTGCAAGCGTCTAGCTTGCCCCTCATTTTGGGCATTGAGTTGACTAGGGAAGTTGCTATTGCATGTGGCGTGAAACCAAAATTCTGCTGATTGATGACGATAGCGTCCGCCGCCGCGATTTGGCGGTGATTTTAAATTTTCTTGGCGAAGAAAATTTACCCTGTGGCAGCCACGACTGGCAGCAGGCGGTCGGCTCTTTGTCATCAAGTCGTGAAGTAATCTGTGTCCTCATCGGGACGGTAAATGCTCCTGGTGCACTTTTGGGCTTGTTAAAGACACTCTCAACCTGGGATGAGTTCCTTCCGGTTTTGTTAATGGGCGATAATTCTTCCATTGACTTGCCGGAAGACCAGCGTCGTCGAGTGCTTTCGACCCTCGAAATGCCACCCAGCTACAGCAAATTGCTCGACTCGTTGCACCGGGCCCAGGTCTATCGCGAAATGTATGACCAGGCGCGTGAGCGCGGTCGTCACCGTGAACCCAATCTTTTCCGCAGCCTCGTCGGCACCAGCCGGGCGATTCAACACGTCCGGCAGATGATGCAGCAAGTCGCCGACACTGATGCCAGCGTGCTGATCCTCGGCGAGTCCGGGACCGGCAAGGAAGTGGTTGCGCGTAATCTGCACTACCACTCCAAGCGTCGTGACGCGCCGTTCGTGCCGGTCAACTGCGGCGCTATCCCGGCCGAGTTGCTGGAAAGCGAATTGTTCGGCCACGAGAAGGGCGCCTTCACCGGAGCGATCACCAGTCGCGCCGGGCGTTTCGAGCTGGCCAACGGCGGTACCCTGTTCCTCGACGAAATCGGCGACATGCCGCTGCCGATGCAGGTCAAGCTGCTGCGTGTCTTGCAGGAACGCACCTTCGAGCGCGTGGGCAGCAACAAGACCCAAAGCGTCGATGTGCGGATCATTGCAGCGACCCACAAGAATCTCGAAAGCATGATCGAGATCGGCACCTTCCGCGAAGACCTCTACTATCGCTTGAATGTGTTCCCGATCGAGATGGCGCCATTGCGTGAGCGCGTCGAAGATATTCCGCTGCTGATGAACGAGTTGATCTCGCGCATGGAGCACGAGAAGCGCGGTTCGATCCGTTTCAATTCGGCGGCGATCATGTCGCTGTGCCGTCACGGCTGGCCGGGCAACGTTCGTGAGCTGGCCAACCTGGTGGAGCGCATGGCGATCATGCACCCGTACGGGGTGATCGGCGTGGTCGAGTTGCCGAAGAAATTCCGCTACGTTGATGACGAAGACGAGCAACTGGTCGACAGCCTGCGCAGCGATCTTGAAGAACGGGTGGCCATCAACGGTCATACCCCGGACTTCACCGCCAATGCGCTGCTGCCGCCGGAAGGTCTGGACCTGAAGGACTACCTTGGCGGTCTGGAACAAGGGCTGATTCAGCAGGCGCTGGATGATGCCAATGGCATCGTGGCGCGGGCGGCCGAACGGCTGCGGATTCGTCGTACCACGTTGGTGGAGAAGATGCGCAAGTACGGCATGAGTCGTCGTGACGGTGATGAACAGGCGGATGATTGACGCCTGTTTTTCAACTCCTTCATTTATAGGCGGTTTTTTTTAGGCACGGGTATTGCTACATCCCTCGCAACGTTCCGTTTAACTGACGGTCAGCCACGCGAGAGAGCACGATGCCCCCAGCCGCCCAGATGTCTCCTGCCCTTGATGCTTCGGGGCAACCGTCGTCCGTAGAGCAGGCAAGCCGGCTTGGTCTTGAGCAGGCGTTTGCGCTGTTCAACCAGATGTCGAGCCAATTGACCGACTCCTACAGCATGCTCGAAGCTCGGGTCACCGAGCTCAAGGGCGAGCTGGCGGTGGTCAGTGCTCAGCGCATGCAGGAGCTGGCGGAAAAAGAACGTCTGGCCAACCGTCTGCAAAATCTCCTCGATCTGTTGCCTGGCGGCGTCATCGTCATCGACGCCCAGGGCATCGTGCGCGAAGCCAATCCCGCCGCGAGTGAACTGCTCGGCCTGCCCCTCGAAGGCGAGCTGTGGCGTCATGTGATTGCCCGATGCTTTGCTCCGCGCGAAGACGACGGTCACGAAATCTCCCTCAAGGACGGTCGACGTCTCTCGATCGCCACGCGCTCGCTGGATGCCGAGCCCGGTCAATTGGTGCTGCTCAACGACCTGACTGAAACCCGCCATCTGCAAGATCAATTGGCTCGTCATGAGCGCCTGTCGTCTCTGGGTCGTATGGTCGCCTCGTTGGCTCATCAGATTCGCACGCCGTTGTCTGCAGCGTTGCTCTATGCCAGTCATTTGACTGAGCAGGAGTTGCCGGTCGAGACCCAGCAACGTTTTGCCGGGCGCCTGAAAGAGCGTTTGCATGAGCTGGAGCACCAGGTTCGCGACATGCTGGTGTTCGCCCGCGGCGAGCTGCCGCTGACCGATCGCCTCACCCCCAAGATGCTGATGCAGTCGCTGCAAGCGGCAGCGCTGACTCACGTTCAGGACTTGCCGATTCGCTGGCAGTGCGACAGTCATGCCGGTGAGTTGTTGTGCAATCGCGACACCCTGGTCGGGGCAATTCTCAATCTGATCGAGAATGCTGTTCAGGCCAGTTCCGGTGACGTTCGTTTGAAGGTTCACCTGTATACCCGCGGCAACAACCTGCGCCTGTGTGTCAGTGATAGCGGCAGTGGCATCGATACGAAGGTACTGGCGCGACTGGGTGAGCCATTTTTCACCACTAAAACCACCGGCACCGGCCTGGGCCTGACCGTGGTCAAGGCGGTGGCCCGCGCCCATCAGGGAGAATTGCAGTTGCGCTCGCGGCCGGGTCGCGGCACTTGTGCGCAGGTGGTCTTGCCGCTTTTTTCTGGTGAACAGCCCAGCGTTCAGGGAGTGAAGTGAAGGACATGGCCATCAAGGTTTTACTGGTCGAGGATGACCGCGCGCTACGCGAAGCATTGGCCGATACGCTGTTGCTTGCCGGGCACGATTACACGGCGGTCGGTTCGGCGGAAGAGGCGCTGGCTGCGGTCGGCGCCGAGGCGTTTAACCTGGTGCTTAGTGACGTCAACATGCCGGGCATGGACGGTCATCAACTGCTGGGATTGCTGCGGGCTCGTCAGCCGCAGTTGCCAGTGTTGCTGATGACCGCTCACGGCGCTGTCGAGCGCGCGGTCGACGCCATGCGTCAGGGCGCGGTGGATTATCTGGTCAAGCCGTTCGAGCCTAAAGCCTTGCTCGAGCTGGTGGCGCGTCATGCACTGGGCAATCTGGGCGCGACCGAGAGTGAAGGGCCTGTGGCGTTCGAGCCGGCCAGTGCGCAATTGCTGGAATTGGCCGCGCGAGTGGCGCGCAGTGACTCCACGGTGTTGATCTCCGGTGAGTCCGGAACTGGCAAGGAAGTGCTGGCGCGTTACATCCATCAGCACTCTCATCGCGCCAGTCAGCCATTCATTGCGATTAACTGCGCAGCAATCCCGGACAACATGCTCGAAGCCACCTTGTTCGGTCACGAAAAGGGTTCGTTCACTGGCGCCATCGCGGCGCAGGCCGGCAAGTTCGAGCAGGCCGATGGCGGCACGATCCTGCTCGATGAAATCTCCGAAATGCCCCTCGGCCTTCAAGCCAAATTACTGCGCGTATTGCAAGAACGAGAAGTCGAGCGAGTCGGCGCACGCAAACCGATCACGCTGGACATTCGAGTGGTCGCCACCACCAACCGTGACCTGGCCGGTGAAGTGGCGGCGGGGCGTTTTCGTGAAGACCTTTACTATCGCCTGTCGGTGTTCCCACTGGCCTGGCGTCCGCTACGCGAGCGCACCGCCGACATCCTGCCGCTGGCTGAGCGTCTGTTGGCCAAGTACGTCAATAAAATGAAGCATGCCGCGGCGAAGCTCTCGCCCGAGGCGCAGGCGTGCCTGATTGGTTATCCGTGGCCGGGCAACGTGCGTGAACTGGATAACGCAATCCAGCGTGCCTTGATTCTGCAGCAGGGCGGTTTGATCCAGCCGCAGGATTTCTGCCTGGCCGGGCCGGTGGCGTGTGCGCCGTTGCCGCCATTGGCGCCGACGCCCGTGCGCGCGCTAGAAGTCGAAGCCGAATCGGCGGGCGCCCTCGGCGACGATCTGCGGCGCCGTGAATTCCAGATGATCATCGATACCTTGCGCGCCGAGCGCGGCCGTCGCAAAGAAGCCGCCGAGCGACTGGGCATCAGCCCGCGCACCTTGCGCTACAAGTTGGCGCAGATGCGCGACGCCGGAATGGACGTGGAAGCGTACTTGTTCGCTACCTGATTCGATCTTGGTAGCAGATGGCGAAGCCTGCGTCCGGCTGCGCAGCAGTCGTGAAATCACTCGGCGCGGTGGTTCAGAAAGACCGAGTGTTCAGGTTTACGACTGCTTCGCAGTCGGACGCAGGCTGCTACAGAGTGCGTTATGAGAGCTTTTGTTTAGAGCCGCCACAGAGCTGGCACCCTTGTTGCTAACACCTCACTACCCGCCGAGTGAGTGTCAAAAAATTGCGGGTAGCCAAAGACGTAGCTTCGTCAAAGAGAGAAACCATGAGCCAAGGTATTGAATTCAATCGGTTGATGCTGGACATGCGCTCCATGCAAATGGATGCCATGTCTGCGCCGAAGTCGACTGCCGCAGTCCCTGAATTGGGTGGCAGCAGCTTTTCCGACATGCTCGGCCAAGCCGTCAATAAAGTGAACGACACCCAGCAGGCGTCCAGTCAGTTGGCCAGTGCCTTCGAGATCGGTAAAAGCGGCGTCGACCTGACGGACGTGATGATTTCCTCACAGAAGGCCAGCGTGTCTTTTCAGGCACTGACCCAAGTGCGTAACAAGCTGGTTCAGGCTTACCAAGACATCATGCAGATGCCGGTTTAAGGACGAGATTGAGTCATGGCAGAAGCAATCGCCGATAATGTTCCGGCCAAGGCCACTCCAATAGACGGCAAGCCGCCGCTGTTCGGGTTGTCCTTCCTGGAAAACCTCTCCGAGATGACCATGTTGCGTCAGGTGGGCCTGTTGGTCGGCCTGGCTGCGAGCGTGGCGATTGGCTTTGCCGTGGTGTTGTGGTCCCAGCAGCCAGACTACCGGCCTCTGTACGGCAGCCTTGCCGGCATGGACGCCAAGCAGGTCATGGAAACCCTGGCCACAGCCGATATCCCCTATACCGTTGAACCGAACTCCGGTGCCTTGCTGGTCAAGGCCGATGACCTGTCCCGTGCGCGGCTCAAGCTCGCGGGCGCTGGTGTCACTCCCAGCGACGGCAACATCGGTTTCGAGATACTCGACAAGGAACAGGGGCTGGGCACGAGCCAGTTCATGGAAGCGACCCGTTATCGTCGCGGCCTCGAAGGCGAACTGGCCCGGACCATTTCCAGCCTGAACAACGTCAAAGGTGCCCGCGTGCACTTGGCGATTCCCAAAAGCTCGGTGTTCGTGCGTGACGAACGCAAGCCCAGCGCTTCGGTTCTGGTTGAACTCTATTCCGGTCGCTCGCTGGAGCCGGGCCAGGTCGTCGCTATCATCAATCTGGTGGCGACCAGCGTTCCCGAGCTGAGCAAATCGCAGATCACCGTGGTCGATCAGAAGGGCAACTTGCTGTCGGATCAGGCGGAAAACTCCGAACTGACCATGGCCGGCAAGCAATTCGATTACAGCCGTCGTATGGAAAGCATGCTCACCCAGCGTGTGCACAACATTCTGCAACCGGTGTTGGGCAATGACCGCTATAAAGCCGAAGTCTCGGCTGATGTGGATTTCAGTGCCGTCGAGTCGACTTCCGAGCAGTTCAACCCGGATCAGCCGGCGTTGCGCAGTGAGCAATCGGTCAACGAACAACGCACCGCCAGCAATGGCCCGCAAGGTGTGCCGGGTGCCCTGAGCAACCAGCCGCCATCGCCAGCCTCGGCGCCACAAACCACCGGTGGCGCCACCGCGTCGGCCGGCATGGTGCAGCCAGGCCAGCCGTTGCTCGATGCCAACGGGCAGCAAATCATGGACCCGGCCACCGGTCAGCCGATGCTGGCGCCGTACCCGGCGGACAAGCGTCAACAATCCACCAAGAACTTCGAACTCGACCGTTCCATCAGCCACACCAAACAACAGCAGGGCCGTTTGAATCGCCTGTCGGTGTCGGTGGTGGTGGATGACCAAGTCAAGGTCAACGCGGCCAACGGCGAAACGACTCGCGCGCCGTGGAGCGCCGATGAATTGGCGCGCTTCACTCGTCTGGTGCAAGACGCGGTCGGTTTCGACGCCAGCCGTGGCGACAGCGTCAGTGTGATCAACATGCCGTTCTCCGCCGAGCGCGGTGAAGTGATTGCCGAGATTCCGTTCTATTCCCAGCCGTGGTTCTGGGACATCGTCAAGCAAGTGCTGGGTGTGTTGTTCATCCTGGTGCTGGTGTTCGGTGTGCTGCGTCCGGTGCTCAACAACATCACCGGTGGCGGCAAAGACAAGCAACTCGCGGGCCTGGGCAGCGACCTCGAACTCGGTGGCATGGGAGGTCTGGATGGCGAACTGGCCAACGACCGCGTCAGCCTCGGCGGCCCGACCAGCATTTTGCTGCCGAGCCCGAGCGAGGGCTATGACGCACAGTTGAACGCAATCAAGAGTCTGGTGGCAGAAGATCCGGGTCGCGTGGCCCAGGTCGTGAAAGAGTGGATTAACGCAGATGAGTGATAACCGAGCCGTTGCCGCCAAACTGACCAAGGTCGACAAAGCCGCGATTCTGCTGCTGTCCCTCGGTTCCACCGATGCTGCGCAAGTGCTGCGCCACATGGGGCCCAAAGAGGTCCAGCGTGTGGGTGTGGCGATGGCCCAGATGGGCAACGTGCACCGCGAGCAGGTCGAACAGGTGATGAGCGAGTTCGTCGACATCGTCGGCGACCAGACCAGCCTGGGCGTCGGCTCCGATGACTACGTGCGCAATATGCTTACCCAGGCCTTGGGCGAAGACAAGGCCAACGGCCTGATCGACCGGATCCTGTTGGGCGGCAACACCAGTGGCCTCGACAGCCTGAAGTGGATGGAGCCGCGCGCCGTCGCCGACGTGATCCGTTACGAGCACCCGCAGATCCAGGCAATCGTGGTGGCGTACCTCGACCCGGATCAGGCCGGTGAAGTGCTGGGCAACTTCGACCACAAGGTCCGGTTGGACATCATCCTGCGGGTGTCTTCATTGAACACCGTGCAACCGGCAGCCCTGAAAGAACTCAACCAGATTCTCGAGAAGCAGTTCTCCGGCAACTCGAATGCCTCGCGCACCACCCTGGGTGGCATCAAGCGTGCGGCCGACATCATGAACTTCCTCGACAGCTCGATCGAAGGTCAGTTGATGGACTCGATCCGCGAAGTCGACGAAGACCTGTCCGGTCAGATCGAAGACCTCATGTTCGTGTTCAACAACCTGTCCGATGTCGACGACCGCGGCATTCAGGCGCTGTTGCGCGAAGTGTCCTCGGACGTCCTGGTACTGGCCCTCAAGGGCTCGGACGAAGGCGTCAAGGAAAAGATCTTCAAGAACATGTCCAAACGGGCGGCCGAACTGTTGCGCGACGACCTCGAGGCCAAAGGCCCGGTGCGCGTCAGCGACGTGGAAACCGCGCAGAAAGAAATCCTCACCATTGCCCGCCGTATGGCCGAAGCCGGAGAAATCGTTCTCGGCGGGAAGGGCGGCGAAGAGATGATCTAAGGTCACTATGTCGTCCAAACATGATGAGTCCAACACCGACCTGATCCGTGGCAAGGACGTCGGTGGTTTCGATGTCTGGTCGCTGCCCAGTTTCGATCCGTTCGTGCCGGAACCCGAGCCTGAGCCGGAACCCGAGCCGCCGGAAATGGAAGAAGTGCCACTGGATGAAGTCCAGCCACTGACCCTCGAAGAACTCGAAAGCATTCGCCAGGAGGCCTACAACGAAGGCTTCGCCACGGGCGAAAAAGAAGGTTTCCACAGCACCACGCTCAAGGTCCGTCAGGAAGCCGAAGTGGCCCTCACGGCCAAGATCGCTGGCCTGGAACAGCTGATGGCCAACCTGTTCGAGCCGATTGCCGAGCAGGACACGCAGATCGAAAAGTCGCTGGTCGACCTCGTGCAGCACATCACCAAACAAGTGATTCAGCGCGAACTGGCCATCGACTCGACGCAGATCGAACACGTCATGCGCGAAGCGCTCAAGCTCTTGCCGCTGGGCGTGGGCAACGTGCGGCTGTACATCAATCCGCAGGATTTCGAACAGGTCAAAGCCCTGCGCGAGCGCCATGAAGAAACCTGGCGCATCGTCGAGGACGAGGCCTTGTTGCCGGGCGGCTGCCGGGTCGAGACTGAACACAGTCGCATCGACGCCACCGTCGAAACCCGTATTACCCAAGTCATGGCCAAGCTGTTTGATCAGTTGCACGATCAAGCGCTGCACCCGGCCGCGCCGGACCTGAGCCTGGAACTGCCAATCGACGAAAAACCTGCGGTTACCCCGGTCGACCCGGAACTGGACGACCCCGATGCGCCTTGATCGCACCAGCTTCGCCAAACGCCTCGGTAGCTATGCCGAGGCCACGGAGCTGGCAGGTGCGCCAATCCTCGAAGGTCGCTTGCTGCGCATGGTCGGCCTGACACTCGAAGCCGAAGGTTTGCGCGCCGCCATGGGCAGCCGCTGCATGGTCATCAACGATGACAGCTATCACCCGGTACAGGTCGAAGCCGAGGTCATGGGCTTCTCTGGCAGCAAAGTCTTTCTGATGCCGGTCGGCAGCGTCGCCGGCATCGCCCCCGGTGCCCGTGTGGTTCCTCTGGCGGATACCGGTCGTTTGCCCATGGGTATGAGCATGCTCGGGCGGGTGCTCGATGGCGCCGGTCGCGCGCTGGACGGCAAGGGCGGCATGAAAGCCGAAGACTGGGTGCCAATGGACGGCCCGACCATCAACCCGCTCAAGCGCGAACCGATCAGCGAGCCGCTGGACGTCGGTATTCGTTGCATCAACGGTTTGTTGACGGTCGGTCGCGGCCAGCGGCTCGGGCTGTTCGCCGGTACCGGCGTGGGCAAGAGTGTGCTGCTGGGCATGATGACCCGTTTCACCGAGGCCGACATTATCGTCGTCGGGCTGATCGGCGAGCGGGGTCGTGAAGTTAAAGAATTCATCGAGCACATCCTCGGTGAAGAAGGGCTCAAGCGTTCGGTAGTGGTGGCGTCGCCGGCGGACGATGCGCCGCTGATGCGTCTGCGCGCGGCCATGTACTGCACGCGGATCGCCGAGTACTTCCGCGACAAGGGCAAGAATGTTCTGTTGCTCATGGATTCCCTGACCCGTTTCGCCCAGGCCCAGCGGGAAATCGCCCTGGCCATCGGCGAGCCGCCAGCGACCAAGGGCTATCCGCCGTCGGTATTCGCCAAGCTGCCGAAACTGGTGGAGCGGGCCGGTAACGCCGAAAAAGGCGGCGGTTCGATCACTGCGTTTTACACCGTATTGTCTGAAGGCGACGATCAGCAAGATCCGATCGCCGACGCGGCGCGGGGCGTGCTCGATGGGCACATTGTGCTGTCCCGGCGTCTGGCCGAGGAAGGGCATTACCCGGCCATCGATATCGAAGCGTCCATCAGTCGGGTCATGCCGTCGGTGGTGACGCCGGAGCACATGGCTCGCGCCCAGTATTTCAAACAGTTGTGGTCACGTTATCAGCAGAGTCGCGACCTTATCAGCGTCGGCGCCTACGTCGCCGGCGGTGACCGGGAAACCGACCTGGCGATTTCGCTGCAACCGCAGTTGGTCAAGTACCAGCGTCAGGGCCTGAACGACAGCATCAGCCTGGGTGAAAGCGAAGCGTATCTCGGCACGATTTTCGCTCCCGCGGCCGGCGGCTAACCGGCCATGGCCCAGAGCCGCGCAGCACGCTTGGCGCCCGTGGTGGAAATGGCTGAAAAGGCCGAGAAAACCGCCGTCCAGCGCCTGGGGCACTTCCAGGGCCAGGTCCGTCTGGCGGAAAGCAAACTCGCCGATCTGGAAAACTTCCGTCTGGAATACCAGGAACAATGGATCGTGCGCGGCAGTAGCGGCGTTTCGGGCCAGTGGTTGTTGGGTTATCAGGGCTTTCTCGCACAGCTGGGCACAGCCATCGACCAGCAGCGTCAGAGCCTGAACTGGCACCAAAACAATCTGGACAAGTCCCGGGAAGCCTGGCAGCAGGCATTTGCCCGGGTCGAAGGTTTGCGCAAACTGGTTCAGCGCTACAGGGATGAGGCGCGGCAACTGGAAGACAAGCGCGAGCAGAAACTGCTGGATGAACTGTCCCAGCGGTTGCCGCGTCAGAATCCGTATTGAGTCAGGTGGCCCGCGTTATCGTTCTTCGCGGGCAAGCCTCGCTCCTACAAGCGAAGGCGATTTCATAAACCGTACAATTTTTTCAACCTTGCTCCAGCCCCCATCAGGTGCTAAACCTTCTACACGTACGTTCGCCAATGACAAGGAAGCCGTGAAATGTCAGTCGTTACAGAAGTATCTCAGGATGGGCAAAAGCTGACGATTTCGATTAAGGGACGGTTCGATTTCGGTCGACATCAGGAATTTCGTGAGTCCTACGAAAAACTCAACAAGAAACCCGATTCCATCGTAGTGGATCTGAAGGAAGCCACGTATCTCGATAGCTCGGCGCTGGGCATGCTGCTCTTGCTGCGTGATCACGCCGGTGGCGACAGTGCCGATATTCGCGTCGTCAACAGCAGCTCCGACGTGAAGAAAATTCTCGCCATTTCCAACTTCGACAAGTTGTTTGACATCAGTTGATCATGCAGCAGCTCGAACCGCTGACGATACTGATCGCTGAAGACAGCGCGGCCGATCGCATGCTGCTGTCGACTATCGTCCGGCGTCAGGGCCATGAAGTGCTGACGGCCGCCAACGGCGCCGAGGCAGTCGAAGCGTTTCGCTCGCAGCGACCACACCTGGTGCTGATGGACGCCATGATGCCGGTGATGGACGGTTTCGAGGCCGCGCAGCGGATCAAGGCGCTGGCCGGCGAAACCTTGGTGCCGATCATCTTTTTGACGTCGCTGACCGAAAGCGAAGCCTTGGCCCGTTGTCTGGAGGCCGGGGGCGACGATTTTCTGGCAAAGCCATACAACCAGGTGATCCTCGCCGCCAAGGTCAAGGCGATGGACCGCTTGCGGCGTTTGCAGGCCACTGTGCTGGAGCAGCGCGACCTGATTGCCAGGCACCACGATTACCTGCTCAATGAACAGCGGGTGGCCAAAGCCGTGTTCGACAAGGTCGCCCACTCCGGTTGCCTGAACGCACCGAACATCCGTTATCTGCAATCGCCCTATGCGCTGTTCAATGGCGATCTGTTGCTGGCCGCGTTCACCCCGGCCGGCGACATGCGCGTGCTGCTCGGCGATTTCACTGGCCATGGTTTGCCGGCCGCAGTGGGTGCCATGCCCTTGGCTGAAGTCTTCTACGGCATGACCGCCAAGGGCTACGGCTTGTCCGAAACCCTGCGCGAAATGAACGCCAAGCTCAAACGTATTCTGCCGGTGGACATGTTCTGCTGTGCGACCCTGCTGTGCCTGAGCTTTCAGCGAGGATCGGTGGAGGTGTGGAACGGCGGAATGCCAGACGGTTACTTGCACAGCACCGCCAGCGGCGAACGTATCGCGCTGACGGCACGGCACTTGCCGCTGGGCGTGCTGAGCCCGCAAACCTTCGATGACCGCACCGAGGTGTTCCCGATGGCCGTCGGGGATCGGGTCTTTCTGTTGTCCGACGGGGTGATCGATACCTGCGATGCCAATGAACAATTGTTTGGCGTAGAGCGATTGGAGCAGGTGTTTGCAGCCAATCGTCAGCCTGATGCGCTGTTCGAAGAGATCGAACAGGCACTGCGGGACTTTCGCGGGGAGGCCCGCGATGACGTGAGCATGGTCGAGGTCAGTCTGCTGGAGGCTGCGCAACTGAATCCGCCAGCGCCGGTGTACTCTGACAGCGGCCAATCCAGCCCGCTGGACTGGTCGGTGAGTTTCGAGTTCCGCGCCGCCACGCTCAAACGCTTCAATCCGCTGCCGTACTTGTTGCAGTTACTGCTTGAGGTGCATGGCCTGCGGGGCCAGAGTGGCGCACTCTACAGCGTGCTGGCGGAACTCTATTCCAACGCCCTGGAGCATGGCGTGCTGGGCCTGGATTCGAGTCTGAAACGCGATGCTTCGGGTTTTGCGCGTTATTATCAGCAGCGCAATGCGCGCCTGGACGAATTGCGGGATGGCTATGTGCGGGTGCATTTGCAGGTGACGCCAAAAGGCGAGGGCGGTTGTTTGGCGATTCGGGTCGAAGACAGTGGCAAGGGTTTCGATGTGGCGCGGGTGATGGAGCGTCCTGTCGATGGTGTCCGTCTGTCGGGACGTGGCGTCAGTTTGATCCGTCAGTTGAGCCATCATGCGCGCTGGACCGATAATGGTCGAAGTGCTCACGTGGAGTTCTTTTGGGAGGCTCTGGCTCAATCCCAACATTCTTGATCAAGGAGTGAACAAGTGGCTGACACACATCTGGACCGTGACGTGCTGAGCGCGTTGCAGGAAGTTATGGAAGACGGGTATCCAGAATTGCTTGATACCTTTCTCGCCGATTCCGAAGAGCGTTTGACTCTGCTGCGAAAAGCTGAAAACGCCGAGCAACTCATGAATGCTGCCCATAGTTTCAAAGGCAGCAGCATCAATATGGGCGCTATCCGGTTGGCCGAGCTGTGCAATGAGCTGGAGCAGCGAGCCAAGCAAAAAAGCCTTGAAGGCATTGAAACGTTGGTCGGAGAAATTGACGGCGAGTTCGCCATTGTCCGACCACTCTACGAAGCGGAGCGTCAGCGTTCCTTGGCAACCGTCCGGCGCTTTTAGCTGCCGGCGAACAAAGCTGGCTCGACCCTTGCTAATAACTTACTCAACTGTACCTACGATCCCAGTGCAGCGGAGACCGTTTTATGCCCGTTACCCCAAACACTCTTCTTCAGGCCGCCACGACGGCCAAGGCTCAAGCCGCATCCGCCAATACGCCGGCGCTGACGGCTGAGCCCGGGGACAAGGCCTCCAGCTTCGCTCAGGTCTATGCCAATCAGGCCCAGAATAAATCCTCCGCCCTGGCGGATGGCTCGGCTAAACCCGCACGCGACAAAGTGCCGGACAGTGCCGGCAAAAAAGACGTGATCAACGACAAGTCTGCCGCCCCTGAACCGACGGTTGCCGATAGCGGCAAATCCTTGCCCGCCGATAAACCGGCGCAGGCGGATGACAAGACGGCCGCGGACGAAACGTCCGCAGCTGCCGAAACACCGGTAGTCGATGCCGCGCCAATGGACCCGAGCCTCGATCCAGCCTTGATGCAGGTCATCGCGCCGGTTGTACAGGTTCCCGCGCCGGAAACTCCACCGGTGGTGGCCGCTGTGCAGTCATCCGTTGAAGTCCCTGCCGCAGCCTCCGTTACTGCGGCTGCCGCGCAAGTTGCAGCGGTCGCTGATCCGGATTTCGACCCCGAAGCCGATCCTCTCGATGCGCTGCCAGCCGTGCGCATGGCCATGGAGCAGGGCGGACACGTTTCGGCCGCCAGCCAGGCCCAGCCAAAAGCGTCGCCGACCCCGGCTCAAGTCGATGGTGAGCCAACTTCGGCACAAAACTTTGCCGCGGGCATGGCGAGCATGCTCGATGTAAAAGCCGATCAGGACAGCACTAGTCAGGGTGGCGAAAAGGCTTTCAGTGGCCTGATCGATGACGGCCTCAAGGACCTCAAGTCCGCCAGCAGTGATACCCGTGTCGATGACTTCGCCAACCGTCTGGCGGCACTGACCCAGGCGGCAACCCCGAAGACGGCCAATGCATTGCCGGTGAATCAGCCAATCGCCATGCATCAGAGCGGTTGGACCGAAGAGGTGGTCAATCGGGTCATGTACCTGTCCAGCGCCAATCTCAAGGCGGCTGATATTCAATTACAACCGGCCGAGCTCGGACGCCTCGATATTCGGGTGAACATGGTTCCGGATCAGCAGACCCAGGTGACCTTCATGAGCGCCCACCCCAGCGTTCGCGAAGCGCTCGACGGGCAAATGCATCGTCTGCGCGATATGTTCGCGCAACAAGGCATGGGCCAGGTGGACGTCAACGTATCCGATCAGTCCCGTGGTTGGCAGGGGCAGGGTCAGGAGCAGGCTCAACAGGGGCAGGGTGGGCGTGCCAACGCCAGTGGTGGTCGCCTCGACTCTGTCGATGAAGAACTCCCTGCGACTGTCGCTGAAGTAGCCGCCAACACCACCAGCGTGATTGGCTCCAGCGCCGTCGACTACTACGCCTGATCAAACGCAATACCCCCTGTGTGGGAGCGAGCCTGCTCGCGATAGCGGTGGAACAATCAACGGAGATGTTGAATGTTACTGCCTCATCGCGAGCAGGCTCGCTCCCACATTTGTTTTGTGGTGGCTGATGATCCCTTGCCTCAACACCCTCCCGACACTTCTGGCATAACACTTGCTCTTGCCTTGCGGTGCGACTGTGAAAACCTGAATAGTGACGGATTATTGGCATGGCTAAGAGCGACGCAGCACCAGTGAAAGACCCCGCAACCAAAGGCAAAATCAAGCTGATCATTGTGATCGTCGTAGCCCTGTTGCTGGCGATCGGCTTGTCCGTGGGGGCGACCTGGTTCTTCATGCACAGCGCCCAGAGCAAGCCTGCCCCCGCGGCTGAAACCGCTGTGGTCGGCAAGCAGCCGGCGATCTTCGAGCCCATGGCGCCGGCCTTCGTGGCCAACTACACCCAGAACGGCCGCCAGCGCTACATGCAGGTGAGCATCACTCTGCAGGGCCGCAATCAGGCCGATCTGGACGCGCTCAAAGTCCACATGCCGGTGATCCGCAATAATCTGGTCATGCTGTTTTCCGGTCAGGATTTCGCCACGCTGGCGACGCCTGTCGGCCAGGAAATGTTGCGTCAGAAAGCCACGGCCAGCGTCCAGGAAGTGGCGCAGAAAGAGCTGGGCAAAGTGGTGATCGAACAGTTGCTTTTCACTAATTTCGTACTGCAGTAGGAACACGACATGGCCGTGCAGGACCTGCTGTCCCAGGATGAGATCGATGCGCTGTTGCATGGCGTCGACGATGGTCTGGTACAGACCGATAACGCTGCCGAACCCGGCAGTGTCAAAAGCTACGACCTGACCAGCCAGGATCGCATCGTCCGTGGACGCATGCCGACCCTGGAAATGATCAACGAGCGTTTTGCCCGCTACACCCGCATCAGCATGTTCAACATGCTGCGCCGCTCGGCGGACGTTGCCGTCGGTGGCGTGCAGGTGATGAAGTTCGGCGAATACGTGCACTCGCTGTACGTGCCGACCAGTCTCAACCTGGTCAAGATCAAACCGCTGCGCGGCACCGCGCTGTTCATCCTCGACGCCAAACTGGTGTTCAAACTGGTGGACAACTTCTTCGGCGGCGACGGCCGTCACGCAAAGATCGAAGGGCGTGAATTCACCCCTACCGAACTGCGTGTGGTGCGCATGGTGCTGGAACAGGCCTTCGTCGATTTGAAGGAAGCCTGGCAGGCGATCATGGAAGTGAACTTCGAGTACATCAACTCGGAAGTGAACCCGGCCATGGCAAACATCGTCGGCCCGAGCGAGGCCGTTGTGGTGTCGACGTTCCACATCGAACTCGATGGCGGTGGCGGCGACCTGCACGTAACCATGCCGTACTCGATGATCGAGCCGGTGCGCGAAATGCTCGACGCCGGCTTCCAGTCGGACCTCGACGATCAGGACGAGCGCTGGATCAACGCCTTGCGCCAGGATGTGCTGGACGTTGATGTACCGATCGGTGCCACCGTGGCCCGCCGCCAGCTGCGTCTTCGCGACATCTTGCACATGCAGCCGGGGGACATTATTCCGGTCGAGATGCCGGAAGAAATGATCATGCGCGCCAATGGCGTACCGGCCTTCAAGGTCAAGATGGGCTCGCACAAAGGCAACCTCGCGTTGCAGGTGATCGAGCCGATCGAGCGCCGCTGACCGGCGCTCCACTCCCCCCTTTTAATTGACTGCTCTTGATTGAGCAGGTGCCCGCCGAGGACAAATGATGAACGACGATATGAACGCCCAGGACGACCAGGCGCTGGCCGATGAGTGGGCTGCGGCCCTGGAAGAAACCGGTGACGCCGGTCAGGATGATATCGATGCTTTGCTGGCCGCCGACGCCAGCGGTTCCTCGTCCAACCGCCTGCCAATGGAAGAGTTCGGCAGCGTGCCGAGGAACAACGATCCGGTGACGCTGGACGGTCCGAACCTGGACGTGATCCTCGATATCCCGGTGTCGATTTCCATGGAAGTCGGCAGCACCGATATCAACATCCGCAACCTGCTGCAACTCAACCAGGGTTCGGTGATCGAGCTCGATCGTCTGGCCGGCGAGCCGCTGGACGTGCTGGTCAACGGCACGCTCATCGCCCACGGTGAAGTGGTGGTGGTCAACGAGAAGTTCGGCATCCGCCTGACCGACGTGATCAGCCCAAGCGAACGCATCAAGAAGCTGCGCTGAGTGAAAAAGGTTCTGGGAGGGGGGCTTGGGTTAGCGCTTGGGTTAGCGCTGGCCTTGCCGTTCAGCGTAATGGCTGCCGAGCCGGTGACGACGGTTGCGACAGCGGCCGCTGCGCCGGCCGTCAGCAGCGGTGTGGCCGGGCAATTGACGCAATTGGTATTCGGCTTAGTGCTGGTGCTGGGGTTGATTTTCTTCCTTGCCTGGCTGCTGCGCCGGGTCCAACAGGCCGGGCCGGCCGGCAAGGGGCAAGTGATCGAACTGATCGGTTCCCGCGCGCTTGGCCCTCGTGATCGTTTGATGCTGGTCCAGGTCGGCAACGAACAGATTCTGCTCGGCCTGAGCCCTGGCACCATCACCGCGCTGCATGTGCTCAAGGAGCCGGTGCAAGTGCCCGCCACTACCGAGAAAGCGACCCCCGAGTTTGCTCAGCATCTGTTGAAGATGCTCGGCAAGGATCAGAAGGATAAGAAGTAATGGGTGCGCTACGCATCGTCTTGACGCTGGCCCTGATGCTGGCCGCGCCGCTGGCGTTCGCCGCTGATCCGTTGTCGATCCCGGCGATCACCCTGGGCACCAACGCCGAAGGCGCTCAGGAATACTCGGTCAGCCTGCAAATCCTGCTGATCATGACCGCGCTGAGTTTCATCCCGGCGTTCGTCATGCTGATGACCAGTTTCACCCGGATCATCATCGTTTTCTCGATCCTGCGTCAGGCCCTGGGCCTGCAGCAGACACCGTCGAACCAGATCCTCACCGGCATGGCGTTGTTCCTGACCATGTTCATCATGGCGCCGGTGTTCGATCGCGTGAATCAGGATGCCTTGCAGCCGTATCTGGCGGAAAAACTCACCGCTCAGGATGCCGTGACCAAGGCGCAAGTGCCGATCAAGGACTTCATGCTCGCCCAGACTCGCAGCAGCGATCTGGAGTTGTTCATGCGCCTGTCCAAGCGCACCGACATTGCTTCGCCGGATCAGGCACCGCTGACGATTCTGGTGCCGGCGTTCGTGACTTCGGAGCTTAAAACCGCGTTCCAGATCGGCTTCATGATCTTTATCCCGTTCCTGATCATCGACCTGGTGGTGGCCAGTGTGCTGATGGCGATGGGTATGATGATGCTCTCGCCACTGATCATTTCCCTGCCGTTCAAGATCATGCTGTTCGTGCTGGTGGATGGCTGGGCCTTGATCATCGGCACGTTGGCGAGCAGCTTCGGCGGCGTTTCACCATGACGCCGGAAGTTGCCGTAGACATCTTTCGCGAAGCGCTGTGGCTGACCACCATGATGGTCGCCGTGTTGGTGATTCCGAGCTTGTTGGTGGGGTTGTTGGTGGCGATGTTCCAGGCGGCGACCCAGATCAACGAACAGACCCTGAGCTTCCTGCCGCGCCTGCTGGTGATGCTGGTGACGCTGATCGTTGCCGGACCGTGGCTGGTGCAGACTTTCATGGAATACATCCTCCAGCTGTACCACAGCATTCCTCAGGTCATCGGCTGAATCATGTCGCTGCTGCAGCTGACCGATACCCAGATCAGTACCTGGGTGGCAACGTTCATGTTGCCGCTGTTTCGCATCGGTTCGTTGCTGATGGTCATGCCGATTTTCGGCACGACCCTGGTGCCCATGCGCATCCGTCTGTACTTCGCCCTGGCGATCACCTTCGTCATCGCCCCCGGCCTGCCGCCGATGCCGCCGATCAATGCGCTCGACCTCAGCGCACTGCTGCTGATCGCCGAGCAAATCATCATTGGCGCGGTGTTGGGTTTCTCCTTGCAGTTGTTCTTCCAGGCTTTCGTGGTCGCCGGGCAGATTGTCGCGATCCAGATGGGGATGGGCTTCGCCTCGATGGTCGATCCTACGAACGGGGTATCGGTGGCGGTGATCGGGCAGTTTTTCACCATGCTGGTGACGCTGCTGTTCCTGTCGATGAACGGCCATCTGGTGGTGTTCGAAGTCCTCACCGAAAGCTTCACCACGCTGCCGGTCGGCGGCGGGTTGATGGTCCATCATTTTTGGGAATTGGCCGGGAAGCTCGGCTGGGTACTCGGTGCGGCGCTGTTGCTGGTGTTGCCAGCGATCACGGCGTTGCTGGTGGTCAACATTGCGTTTGGCGTGATGACCCGGGCGGCGCCGCAGCTGAACATCTTCTCGATCGGCTTCCCGCTGACTCTGGTGCTCGGGCTGTTCATTGTCTGGGTCGGCCTGGCGGACATTCTCAATCAGTATCAACCGCTGGCCTCCGAAGCCTTGCAGTTGTTACGCGAACTGGCACGGGCGCGCTGAGTCATGGCTGAGAGCGAAAGCGGTCAGGACAAAACAGAAGACCCCACGGAGAAACGTAAAAAGGACTCCCGTGAGAAGGGCGAGATTGCGCGCTCCAAGGAACTCAATACTCTGGCGGTCATGCTCGCCGGCGCGGGTGCGCTGCTGATTTTTGGCGGCGCATTGGCGCAGGACATGATGGAGCTGATGCGCATGAACTTCTCGCTGTCGCGGGAAGTGATTCTGGATCAGCGCTCCATGGGCACGTACCTGCTGCATTCGGGGCAGATTGCCCTTTTTGCGATTCAGCCGGTGATGATCACCATGCTGCTGGCTGCGCTGATCGGTCCGATTTCCCTGGGTGGCTGGCTGTTCGCGGCCGGCTCCATGGCGCCCAAGTTCAGTCGCATGAACCCCGGCGCGGGACTGAAACGGATGTTCTCGGCCAAGGCGCTGGTGGAGTTGCTCAAGGCTCTGGCGAAGTTTTTTATCGTGTTATTCGTGGCGTTGGCGGTCTTGTCGGCGGACATCGACGATCTGCTGCGCATCGCCCACGAGCCATTGGACATGGCGATAATTCACAGCCTGCAATTGGTCGGCTGGAGCACCTTGTGGATGGCTTGCGGGCTGATCCTCATTGCTGCGGTCGACGTGCCGGTGCAGCTCTGGGAAAGCCACAAGAAACTGCTGATGACCAAGCAGGAAGTGCGCGACGAGCACAAGGATCAGGAAGGTAAACCAGAGGTCAAGCAGCGCATTCGCCAGTTGCAGCGCGAGATGTCGCAGCGGCGGATGATGGCGGCGATTCCCGAGGCGGATGTGGTCATCACTAACCCGACCCATTACGCCGTAGCACTCAAGTACGATCCAGACAAAGGCAATGCGCCAGTGCTGTTGGCCAAGGGTAGCGACTTCCTCGCTTTGAAAATCCGCGAAATCGCCGTGGCCAACAATGTGCTGCTGCTCGAATCGCCGGCGCTGGCGCGTTCGATCTACTACTCCACGGAGCTGGAGCAGGAAATTCCAGGTGGGCTGTATCTGGCGGTTGCCCAAGTACTGGCCTACGTTTACCAGATTCGCCAGTACCGCGCTGGCAAGGGCAAGCGTCCGGATCCGCTCCAGGAAGATTTGCCGATTCCGCCGGATCTGCGGCGCGATTCCTGACGTTGCCGCGCAGCCATTTGTCCGGGACCGCCCCTTGCTGTCAACTCTGACAGGTGCAGTCGTCGCGATTTTGCAGTTTGATGCAAGGTGCTGCCGCGCACTTGGCGCGGTCAGGCGAGCGAGTGCAAGGGAGCAAGGCAATGAAAGGTATCTTCAACAGCTACGATGAAAAAACCGGAAGGGGCACCATCACGCCGAAGCAATCGGGACGATCCCTTTCCTTTGCCGAAGCCACGGGTTTTTTTCTGACGGCGAAAGAATACCGATTCAGCATTCCATTGGCTGATGCCCTGCAGGCGAACGTCAAGGTGGGCGGCGAGGTTGAGTTTGAGTTGCCCAGGAACAAGAATGGGAAAGTGAAAATCCTCCGGTATTGAGCAGTAAATCGCACAACAGCCGAAAAGAAAAAACCGCCACCCTGATCAACCGGGTGACGGTTTTTTTATGCGTGAAACATGGGGTTGCTGTGAGGCCGCCTTCGTAGGATCGCCGTCAGGAGCAAGCGCACTCCCACAACTCGGCGTGTAGATAACAGGTCTGTGTCGACACCGATCCCTGTGGGAGCGGGCTTGCCCGCGAAGGCGTCAGCAGCCACGACGCCTCATTCAGCGCTTGTCACGGGGTCCTGTTACTGCGTCAACTCCAGTTCATCCAGCATCCGATCCACTGCCTTCGATAAATAAATGCGTCCCCTTTTTCCCGTCCCATTTTTTCCTCAGGGCAAAAAATCTGCCTATGGCACCTTGCCAAACTCAAATTGATCAACATTAACTTGACCGGTTACAGTTATCCTGACCGACGCAATCCCAGGTAGTCTTCCTGAATCAATATGATGCGTCTCCGCCGGTTTAACAGGCGTACTTGTGGTCTTCAATGTTGCTCCGGATGAATTAAGATAAGCAATGGTGATAGTCGTTGGTCCAGTAAGGTTCCCCGGGTAGGCCCTAAGATTTACTCGATCTGTCGTTTGGCCAATCAAGTCGGCTTGATACGTGATTGATGATGGGCTGTAGGGCGCATACGGAAAAATGTTCCCCTTGCTTTCTATATAACAGTTCCCTTGATTTTGAGTCAAAAACGTAATCCTACACGTTTCAGTACTTATAGACCGGCCGATTAATAGCCTTCCCTGTGGAATATGTATGGCTTTTAGAACTGTAAAGTTCCAAGGCGCTGACTCTGGCCTCGTTCCATATAGTGCTTTTACTTTGAAACTGTGTTCTACCCTGCCGAGATAACCCACGTTAAAGGTCCACTCACCACTGGCACCATCGGCGGTTGCTTCACCTTGGGACACTCCATGATCGAAAACCTCGACTTTTAGTCCGTTGGCAGCGATGCCTCTGAGGGTCACCGCCGTTTCGGCTGTTGTCCCGCCCTGCGGAATTTCCCTGCCGCTGAGAGTGCCTTTGACAGAGGCTATGGTCGGGGCCGTCGCCACTGCCACGGTAAAGGTCCGTGCTGCCGACACAGGATTGCTCCCATACAAAGCTTTGGCGGTGAAGCTGTGTGCGGCCACGGTCAGGGCACTGATCAGCAGCGTCCAGACGCCGGTGGTGGCATGTGCAGTTGCCTGACCTTTGGAGACAGCGCCATCAAAGACTTCGACCTTCTGGCCGTTGGCCGCGACGCCGCTCAGGGTGACGGCCGTTTCCACGGTGACCCCGCCTTGAGGGATTTCGACACCGCTGGGAGAGCCTTTTACGGAGGTCAAAGTCGGTGCGGTGGCGGCTGTGACGGTCAGTGTTCTGGCGGCCGATACGGCACCGGAACCGTACAGCGCCTTGGCGGTAAAGCTGTGTGCTGCCACAGCCAGGGCAGTGACGAGCAACGTCCAGACGCCGGTGGTGGCATGTGCAGTCGCCTGACCTTTGGAGACAGCGCCGTCAAAGACTTCGACCTTCTGGCCGTTGGCCGCGACGCCGCTCAGGGTTACGGCCGTTTCCACGGTGACCCCGCCTTGAGGGATTTCGACACCGCTGGGAGAGCCTTTGACCGATGTCAACGTCGGTGCGGTGGCGGCGGTCACGGTCAATGTGCGCACATTCGAGTACACCGGAGAAGGGTGATACAGCGATTGTGCGGCAAACCGCCGTGGCCCCACGGCGACAGAGACCGAAAGCTCCCATTCGCCTGTGGTCACCGAGGCAGTGGCCCTGCCCTTGGAAACCGCGCTCGGGCCGGTTCCTTCGAAAATCTCGACCTCCTGTCCCTTGCTCGCGGTGCCTTTGAGCTTCAGGGTGGTACTGACGGTGGTTTGACCCTCGGGAACTTCAACGTTTTTGTCATCAAGCACGTTGCTCAGCGTTGGCGCGGCGGCCGCTGTCACGGTCAGTGTGCGCACATTTGACCATTCCGGGGACGGGTGATAAAGCGATTGTGCGTATAACCTCCGGGCACCCACTGCAACAGTGATCGACAGCTCCCATTTGCCTGTCGCCGTCGAGGCTGTAGCCACACCCTTGGAGGTGTGGCTCGGGCCGTTTCCTTCAAAAATCTCGACGCTCTGGCCCAGGCTCGCTGTGCCTTTGAGTGTCAGAGCTGTGCTGACGGTGGTTTGGCCTTCGAGAACTTCAGCCCCTTTGTCGTCCAGCACATTGCTCAATGTTGGCTTGAGAACAGCCGTCACGGTCAGGGTTCTGGCCGCCGATGCGGCACCATTGCCATACAGCGCCTTGGCAGTAAAACTGTGTGCTGCCACAGCCAGGGCACTGACGAGTAACGTCCAGACGCCGGTGGTGGCATGTGCAGTCGCCTGACCTTTGGAGACAGCGCCGTCAAAGACTTCGACCTTCTGACCGTTGGCCGCGACGCCGCTCAGGGTTACGGCCGTTTCCACGGTGACCCCGCCTTGAGGGATTTCGACACCGCTGGGAGAGCCTTTGACCGATGTCAACGTCGGTGCGGTGGCGGCTGTGACGGTCAGTGTTCTGGCGGCTGATACGGCACCGGAACCGTACAGCGCCTTCGCGGTAAAGCTGTGTGCTGCCACAGCCAGGGCAGTGACGAGTAACGTCCAGACGCCGGTGGTGGCATGTGCAGTTGCCTGACCTTTGGAGACAGCGCCGTCAAAGACTTCGACCTTCTGGCCGTTGGCCGCGACGCCGCTCAGGGTTACGGCGGTTTCCACGGTGACCCCGCCTTGAGGGATTTCGATACCGCTGGGAGAGCCTTTGACCGATGTCAACGTCGGTGCGGTGGCGGCGGTCACGGTCAATGTGCGCACATTCGAGTACACCGGAGAAGGGTGATACAGCGATTGTGCGGCAAACCGCCGTGGCCCCACGGCGACAGAGACCGAAAGCTCCCAATCGCCTGTTGCCGAGGCTGTGGCCACGCCCTTGGAAACTGCGCTCGGGCCGGTTCCTTCGAAAATCTCGACCTTCTGGCCCCTGCTCGCGGTGCCTTTGAGCTTCAGGGCGGTGCTGACGGTGGTTTGACCCTCGGGGATTTCAACGTTTTTGTCGTCAAGCACTTCGCTCAGCGTTGGCGCGATAACCGCTGTCACGGTCAGTGTTCTGGCGGCTGATGCGGCACCGGAACCGTACAGCGCCTTGGCGGTAAAGCTGTGTGCTGCCACAGCCAGGGCAGTGACGAGTAACGTCCAGACGCCGGTGGTGGCATGTGCAGTTGCCTGACCTTTGGAGACAGCGCCATCAAAGACTTCGACCTTCTGGCCGTTGGCCGCGACGCCGCTCAGGGTGACGGCCGTTTCCACGGTGACCCCGCCTTGAGGGATTTCGACACCGCTGGGAGAGCCTTTTACGGAGGTCAAAGTCGGTGCGGTGGCGGCTGTGACGGTCAGTGTTCTGGCGGCCGATACGGCACCGGAACCGTACAGCGCCTTGGCGGTAAAGCTGTGTGCTGCCACAGCCAGGGCAGTGACGAGCAACGTCCAGACGCCGGTGGTGGCATGTGCAGTTGCCTGACCTTTCGAGACAGCTCCATCAAAAATTTCGACTTCCAGGCGCGGTGTGGCGGTGCCGCTCAATTTGATGGAGGTATCGGTTGTGACTCCATTGTTGGGTATTTCCACGCCTCCAGAGTCCTCAACCGAGGTGATGGCAGGCGTCAGTGCATCCGAAAGGGTAAACGTTCTGTCGGCTGAGACCTGACCGGTGCCGTACTTCGCTTTGGCTGTGAATGTGCGAGTGCCGATCCCGTTTAGCGTTGTGTCATAGGTCCAGATGCCCCTGGCATTGACCGCGCGATCACCTTTTGTGACTGCCCCCTCGAAAATCTCGACCTGCTGCAGCGGTGTCGCAGTTCCGGTCAACCTCACCTGCGGATCGATGGTGCCGCCGTTATGCGGAATTTCTTTGTTCAGGGAGTCTGTCACCGAGGTGATTTCCGGTTGCAGATCAATCGGGGCCGCGTCGGTCACCGTTGCGTTAGCCGTGTTGGAACTCCCCACCGGTTCGCCATTGGGCCTGCGCAGTTCATAAGTCGCAGTCACTTTGCTGCCAGCGAAAACCTTCTCATTGGGCACTTCAAGAAAGCAAGGCAGTTTCCCAATGAAGGGGTCTCCTTCAACTTTACCGCTGACTACCACGGGCTCGGTTTGCCCTGTAGTGATATACGTCGCCAGAATCTCGTCGCCCACTTCAAAGCGGTTGTCCTGGGTTATCACAACCAGCAGCAATGGCCCGCCCGCCAGTTTTTCCAGATCGATGATGCTCGCGTCGTCACCGGGATAGTCCTCTTTGCGTTCCAGCAGAATCGGCATCGGCAGCAGAACGCCATCCAGATCCTCATCCACGGTCTGCACTGGCGACCAGGGTGCATCGGTGTCCGGGCCGTTGCCGATCTGGTCGGTGACGGTGTAGGAAAAATGCAGCTTTTTATCCTGGCGTTTCGCCTTGTCCAGATAGGCACGGGTGATGGTGAAGCAAATGGTGATCGGATCTTCGGAGCCGGGACTTGGTGGCTGCGGCGCCTGGTTCGGATTCACCCTGGGCTTTGGCTCCAGCAGTTCGCCGTTGCATTTGAGGGTGATGAGGTCATACGCCCGGCAATACGGAAAGGCCACGCACACTTCGGCGCTGACGAAATCCGGGCCGACGCCGTTCTTGATCACGTCCGGTAGAAGCAGCTTGAGTTCGGAGTGGCCGCCGGGATCCGTCAGGCGGTCCTTCAGACCGGGGCGAATCCGGTTGTAGAGCACTTCGAGCGACGGTGTGGAGGTGCCGATATTGCTGCTGCCGCGCCTGACGGTGTAGTACAGCTTGTTGACCTTGTCCGGATGCAGTCGGCCCTTGGGAATGCGCAACGTGGTGCGCACGTGCGGATCGACAATGGTTTCGCTGTCCAGTGCAGCCGACTCATCCTCGAGCCAAAGCTCCATGACATCGCCGGGATCCATGGCGCCCGACAACGGTGGATCGACGAGGACAACGGCGCCTTCACCGTCGGTGACCAGATCATAGGCCACCAAGGGCACGCCGATGTGCGCACCTTCCACAGGTGTGGTCTGGCCGTTGACAATGGGCGGGCTTAATACGAGGACGGTATTGTCCGGTGGGGTTGAGGTGGTCATGAGTGAGGTTCCTATGCGATGGGAGCGGACAGGTCTCATCAGAGCGCCTAGTTGCAGATTGCGCACCTGTCAGATCTGACAGGTACCGTCGGATTTCAGACGAATGGTCGCGCTGATCGAATCAACAACAAGGCCCGCCGTCCCTCTTTTAGGGGCGGCGGGCTTTTTCTGTCTGGTGTTGCCCGCAAGTCAGCCTTCGCCAGCAAGCCCGCCCACAGTGATCTCCAGTGGTTGTGTCCGACAAAGATCAACTGTGGGGGCGGGCTTGCTCGCGAAGAGGCCAGCATGAATACCGAACAACTCAGCCGGCCGGCATCACCCCGGCAACTCCAGATTATCCAGCACCCGATTCACCGCCAGCTCGCCCAGCATGATCAGTTGCGCAATGCCCTGCAGCGTCCGGCGCTGCGACGCGGGCACCAGCCCGGCAAAATCCTGGGCGATGGTTTTGGCCGAAGCCAGCGATTCGCAGGCATTGGCCAGCAGTTCCTCGTTTTTGAAGTCTGCGGTGACGGCGTACATCGCATGGGGTCTGCGTGGTGGCGGGGTTGAGCCGGGCGGGCAGATATAGTGATCGAGGGCGCGGTCGGCGGCGTCGTCGAGTTTTTTGGAATCGAGGGATTCGTAGGGGGATGCCGGATCGGTTTCCGGTGGGTTGGGTGTTGGTTTGAACATAGATGAATCTCCAAATCGGAAAAGAGGAGCCATCATCCTTCGCTACCAAACGAAGGGGTGGTGGCCATACGAAGGTTGGTAGACCGGTGACTTGGAAAACCGGCGCGCCCGAAGGCGCCCTGCGCATGGCCACCATAAACGCAGGCCGAAAAGGCTCTGCATCAGGTGCGCTATGCACGCAAGTCAAACCGGGCTACCAAACCCGATCGCTGTTTTTCAGCGACAGGGAAACGATAGAGCCCGGCCCTTAGGCGCACAAGCCGGCGGATTCTGGCGTAGTCGTAGGCAACGACGCAAGAATGTGTAGCCTGGGTGAGTGTCTGGAGATGTCGATTAAACATGTCTGTTTAAAATCAAAAGATCGCAGCCTTCGGCAGCTCCTGCACGGATCGTGCGTTACTCGCGATGTTGCGGTGTAAACCCAATCCGTAGGAGCTGCCGAAGGCTGCGATCTTTTGATCTTCCGTGACTCGCGCAACCCTCTATTTCCCACCCCGCCAAAAGTTGGAAGGCTTCTTGCAGTACCCGCCCTGCGCCTGCTTCAGGCGTCAAAAGTTTGCTTTAAAGGAACGGGGAAAACCGGTGGATCGCTCTCAGTTAATCAACACTGCACGCACAAACGTTGCCGACCTCAGTCGAGGCAATCTGGGTGTGCCGCTGTTGCTGCTGGTCATGCTGGCGATGATGATGTTGCCGGTGCCGCCGTTCCTGCTGGACGTGTTTTTCACGTTCAACATTGCTTTGTCCATCGTCGTATTGCTGGTCTGCGTGTACGCCTTGCGGCCGCTGGATTTTGCGGTGTTCCCGACCATTCTGCTGGTGGCGACGTTGCTGCGACTGGCGCTGAACGTGGCCTCGACACGAGTGGTGATGCTCCACGGTCAGGACGGCCATGCCGCCGCCGGTAAGGTGATCCAGGCCTTCGGTGAAGTGGTGATCGGCGGTAACTACGTGGTTGGTATCGTGGTCTTCGCGATTCTGATGATCATCAACTTCGTCGTGGTGACCAAGGGCGCCGGGCGGATTTCCGAGGTGAGCGCGCGTTTCACCCTCGATGCGATGCCCGGCAAACAAATGGCCATCGACGCCGACTTGAACGCCGGCCTGATCGATCAGAACCAGGCGAAACTGCGCCGGACGGAAGTGGCTCAGGAAGCCGAGTTTTACGGTTCGATGGACGGTGCCAGCAAGTTCGTGCGCGGTGACGCCATCGCTGGCCTGCTGATTCTGTTCATCAACCTGATCGGCGGCATGGCGGTCGGTATCTTCCAGCACGGCATGACCTTTGGCGATGCCGGTCGGGTGTACGCCTTGTTGACCATCGGTGACGGTTTGGTGGCGCAATTGCCATCACTGCTGTTGTCGACTGCCGCCGCGATCATGGTGACCCGTGCTTCCGGTTCGGAAGACATGGGCAAGCAGATCAATCGTCAGATGTTCGCCTCGCCGAAAGCCTTGGCAGTGGCCGCTGGCTTGATGGCGGTGATGGGCCTGGTGCCGGGCATGCCGCACTTCTCCTTTCTGAGCATGGCAGCTGTGGCGGCTGGCGGCGCTTACCTGTTCTGGAAGAAGCAGAACGCGGTCAAGGTTCATGCCCTGCAAGAGGTCAAGCGTCAGCAGGAACTGCTGCCATCGCCGGCCCGCGCCCAGGAAACCAAGGAGCTTGGCTGGGATGATGTGACGCCGATCGACATGATCGGCCTGGAAGTCGGCTACCGCCTGATCCCGCTGGTGGACCGCAACCAGGGTGGTCAGTTGCTGGCGCGGATCAAGGGTGTGCGTAAAAAGCTCTCCCAGGACCTGGGCTTCTTGATGCCGACGGTGCATATCCGTGACAACCTCGACCTGGCGCCAAGCGCCTACCGTCTGACCCTGATGGGCGTGATCCTGGCCGAGGCCGAGATTTACCCGGACCGCGAACTGGCGATCAACCCGGGGCAGGTCTACGGCACGCTCAACGGTATTACCGCCAAAGATCCGGCTTTTGGTCTGGAGGCGGTCTGGATCGAAATCAGCCAGCGTGCCCAGGCGCAATCCCTGGGCTACACCGTGGTCGATGCCAGTACGGTAGTGGCAACCCACTTGAACCAGATTTTGTACAAGCACTCCAGCGAGCTGATTGGCCACGAAGAAGTCCAGCAACTCATGCAATTGCTGGCCAAAAGCTCGCCGAAACTGGCTGAAGAGCTGGTGCCGGGGGTGGTTTCGCTGTCGCAATTGCTCAAAGTCTTGCAAGCATTGTTGGCCGAACAGGTGCCGGTACGGGACATTCGCAGCATTGCCGAAGCCATCGCGAACAACGCCGCCAAGAGTCAAGATACTGCCGCTTTGGTGGCGGCGGTGCGCGTCGGCGTATCCCGTGCAATCGTGCAAAGCATTGTAGGCACTGAGTCGCAGCTGCCTGTGATCACCTTGGAGCCAAGGTTGGAACAAATATTGCTCAATAGTCTTCAGAAGGCAGGACAAGGCTCGGAAGAGGGTGTTCTGCTGGAGCCAAGCATGGCAGAGAAACTGCAACGCTCGTTGATCGAAGCGGCGCAGCGTCAGGAAATGCAAGGTCAACCGGTGATTCTGCTGGTGGCCGGTCCGGTTCGCGCGATGCTCTCGCGATTCGGCCGACTGGCAGTCCCGGGTTTGCATGTGTTGGCTTACCAGGAAATCCCTGACAACAAGCAAGTGACCATCGTTGCGACAGTAGGGCCCAACGGCTGAGGTAGTGGTTTATGCAAGTTAAGCGTTTTTTCGCCGCCGATATGCGTCAGGCCATGAAACTGGTTCGTGATGAGCTGGGCGCTGATGCCGCCATCATTGGCAATCGCCGGATCGCCGGCGGTGTCGAGCTGACGGCTGCCCTGGATTACAAATTGTCGGCGCTGGCCCCGCGTGTTCCGAACATGGAACTCGAGGACGAGCTGCGCAAGACCCAGTCGCGGATCGTCACCGCCCAGGCCGAACTGAGCCTGCGTAGCGATGGCGAGAGCGACAAGACCACCAATCGCCAATTGTTCGCCGGCCTGCCGTTGACCGCCGCCGAGCCGCTGATCGAACCGACGCTGGCCGAGCCTCGGCGTTCGGCGCCTGCTCCTGCCACAGCGACCGGCGTTGACCCGCGTGCATTCGACTCGATGCGTTTCGAACTCAACAGCCTGCGTGAACTGATGGAAGTGCAGCTTGGTTCTTTAGCGTGGAATCAGTTGCAAGGCAGCCGTCCGGCCCAGGCCAACCTCTGGCGTCGCCTGCAACGCATCGGTCTGTCCGGGCCGTTGTCGCGCGATCTGCTGGCACTGATTACCGATATTGAAGAACCCCGTCAGGCCTGGCGCATGTTGCTCGCGCATCTGGCGCGGATGATTGCCACCCCGGAAGTCGAGCCACTGGAAGAGGGCGGTGTGATTGCGATGGTCGGCCCGGCCGGCATGGGCAAGACCACCACACTGGCCAAACTCGCCGCCCGTTATGTGCTCAAGTACGGCGCGCAAAACATCGCGTTGGTGAGCATGGACAGCTACCGCATCGGCGCTCAGGAACAGCTCAAGACTCTGGGCCGCATCCTCAATGTGTCGGTCACCCATGTCGACCCGGGTCAATCACTGGTGCAGGCGCTGGAACCTTTGCTGCGCAAACGCGTGGTGCTGATCGATACCGCTGGCCTGCAGGCCAGCGATCCGGCACTGCGCATGCAGCTCGAAAGCCTGGCCGGACGCGGCATCAAATCAAAAAATTATCTGGTATTGGCAACCACCAGCCAGAAACAGGTTCTAACCGCCGCTTATCACAGTTACAAACGTTGCGGCCTTGCCGGCTGCATCCTGACTAAACTGGATGAAACGGCAAGCTTGGGCGAGGTGTTGAGCCTGGCCATCAGTCATGAACTGCCGGTGGCTTACCTGACCGACGGCCCGCGGATTCCGGATGATTTGCATCTGCCGCGTCGTCATCAGTTGGTCAGCCGCGCCGTTAGCGTGCAAATGCAGGAAGAACCCAGCGAAGAAGCCATGGCTGATATGTTCGCTGACCTTTACCACAGTCCGACCAAGCGGGTTGGCTGAGGTATTAATGAACGGTTTTTGTACCTACATCGATGGTCTGCCATGCATTGTTCAGTTGGTGAACGCGCAGCCAGTAATGTGGCCTCCGTCTAAGAAAGACAAGGTAAAGAAATAACATGGGCAGCATGCATCCCGTACAGGTGATCGCGGTGACCGGCGGCAAAGGTGGCGTCGGGAAGACTAACGTGTCAGTGAACTTGTCCCTGGCTCTAGCTGAGCTCGGCCGGCGCGTCATGCTGCTGGATGCCGATCTGGGACTGGCGAACGTCGACGTCCTGCTGGGGCTGACACCCAAACGTACCCTGGCCGACGTGATAGAAGGCCGCTGTGAGCTGCGCGACGTGCTGTTGCAAGGGCCCGGCGGTATTCGTATCGTCCCGGCCGCGTCCGGCACCCAGAGCATGGTTCATCTGAGCCCGGCCCAGCATGCCGGCCTGATCCAGGCTTTCAGTGACATCGGCGACAACCTCGATGTATTGGTGATCGACACCGCTGCGGGCATTGGTGACTCGGTGGTCAGTTTCGTGCGCGCCGCCCAGGAAGTGCTGCTGGTGGTGTGCGACGAGCCGACCTCGATCACCGACGCCTACGCGTTGATCAAACTGCTTAACCGCGACTACGGCATGAATCGTTTCCGTGTCCTGGCCAACATGGCCCAGAGCCCGCAGGAGGGCCGCAACCTGTTCGCCAAGTTGACCAAGGTCACGGATCGTTTCCTCGACGTCGCCCTGCAATACGTCGGTGCGGTGCCTTACGACGAAAGCGTGCGCAAGGCCGTGCAGAAGCAACGTGCCGTCTACGAAGCCTTCCCGCGTTCCAAGTGTTCCCTGGCGTTCAAGGCCATTGCGCAGAAGGTCGATACCTGGCCGCTGCCGGCCAACCCGCGTGGACATCTGGAGTTTTTCGTCGAGCGCCTCGTGCAACAGACCGCAGGACCCGTCCTATGACAGCCAGTGGCTACAACCTCTACAAGAAGTCGGCACGTGACGCGCAGTACGAGCTGATCGAGCGTTACGCGCCACTGGTCAAACGCATTGCCTACCACTTGCTGGCGCGTTTGCCGGCCAGCGTCCAGGTCGAAGACCTGATCCAGGCCGGGATGATCGGCCTGCTTGAAGTATCAACCAAATACGACGCCAGCAAAGGCGCGAGTTTCGAGACGTACGCGGGCATTCGAATCCGCGGCGCGATGCTCGATGAAGTGCGCAAGGGGGACTGGGCGCCACGTTCCGTTCACCGCAATACCCGCATGGTCAGCGACGCGATTCGCTCGATTGAAGCTAAAACCGGCCGTGACGCTAAAGATCACGAAGTTGCGGCCGAACTCCAATTGAGTCTCGACGATTATTACGGGATTTTGAACGACACCCTGGGCAGCCGGTTATTCAGTTTCGACGATCTGTTGCAGGACGGCGAACACGAAGGGCTGCACGAGGATGGCGCCAGTGCTCATCTCGAGCCGTCACGCGATCTGGAAGATGAACGCTTCCAGGCGGCGCTGGCGGACGCGATTGCCAATTTGCCGGAGCGTGAGCGACTGGTGTTGGCGCTGTACTACGACGAAGAGTTGAATCTCAAGGAAATCGGTGAGGTCCTGGGGGTCAGCGAATCTCGGGTCAGCCAGTTACACAGCCAGTGCGCGGCCCGTTTGCGGGGGCGTTTGGGGGAGTGGCGAGCGCGCTGACAGGCAGTGTGGGGACACTGCGAACGAGGTTGGTACGGCATTTTGCTGCATCAGCCACGGCCCGTTGTAATCCATACAACTGTTGAGTGTTACGCCGAATTGATTGAACGGCGCGTTCAGGTGCTGCGCGCGTTTTAAGACTGCTTGGAGGTCGAATTGGACAAGAATATGAAAATCCTCATCGTTGATGACTTCTCAACGATGCGGCGGATCATAAAAAACCTGTTGCGTGACCTTGGGTTCACCAACACGGTCGAGGCGGATGACGGTATTACCGCGATTCCGGTCCTCAACAGCGGGAGCATCGACTTTCTGGTAACGGACTGGAACATGCCCGGCATGACCGGTATTGATCTGCTGCGCCACGTGCGTGCCGATGAAAAACTCAAACACCTGCCGGTGTTGATGGTCACGGCCGAAGCCAAGCGCGAGCAAATCATCGAAGCCGCTCAGGCGGGTGTGAACGGCTATGTGGTCAAGCCATTCACGGCTCAAGCGTTGAAAGACAAGATTGAAAAGATCTTCGAACGCATCGGTTGATGTGCAAAGCCAGTCCGTCACGGGGGAGCTATGGAGCAAAACGAATCTTCACAGGGCGATTTCGAATCGACCCTGAAAAAACACGCGGTCGAACTGGTCGAAAGCCTTGAAAAAGGCAGGTTCGGCGACGCTGTGCAACTGATCCATGAGCTCAACCAGACCCGTGACCGCGGCCTGTACCAGGAAGTGGGCAAGCTCACCCGCGAGCTGCATAGCGCGATCGTCAATTTTCAGATTGACCCGCACATGCCGCAAGCCGAGGAAGTGTCTCAGATCACGGATGCCACCGAGCGCCTGGGTTATGTGGTCAAGCTGACCGAGGCCGCGGCCAACCGCACCATGGACCTGGTGGAAAACGCCACGCCGCTGATCAACAGCCTGAGCGACGAAGCTCAGGCGCTGAGCACGGATTGGGGACGGTTCATGCGTCGCGAAGTCGGGGCTGAAGAGTTCCGCGAGCTGGCCCGGCGGGTCGACGGTTTCCTGACACGCAGCAGCGAAGACAACCGCGTCGTGTCGAGCAACCTCAACGACATTCTGCTGGCCCAGGATTACCAGGACCTCACCGGTCAGGTGATCAAACGCGTGACCCAGTTGGTCACCGAAGTTGAAAGCAACCTGCTCAAGCTCGTGCTCATGGCCAGTCAGGTCGACCGCTTTGCGGGTATCGAACATGACCGTGAAGCGATGCTGGCTGAAAAAGATCCGCAAAAACATCTCTCGCAGGGTGAAGGTCCGCAGATTCATGCCGATAAAAGAGAAGACGTTGTGTCCGGTCAGGACGATGTGGACGATTTGCTATCCAGCCTAGGATTTTAAATTTTAGAATTTTAGGTTTTTTAGGTTTTTAGACCTGTAGGAGCACCCCCTTAATGAGCTTCGGCGCCGATGAAGAGATCCTTCAGGATTTCCTGGTTGAGGCCGGCGAGATTCTAGAGCAACTGTCCGAGCAGCTGGTCGAGCTGGAAAGCCGACCGGATGATGCGGATTTGCTCAATGCAATTTTTCGCGGTTTTCACACTGTAAAAGGGGGCGCCGGCTTCCTCCAGCTCAATGAGCTGGTGGAGTGCTGTCACATCGCCGAGAACGTGTTCGACATCCTGCGCAAGGGTGAACGACGCGTCGACTCGGAACTGATGGACGTGGTTCTCGAGGCATTGGACGCGGTGAACGGCATGTTCAGCGAAGTCCGCGAACGCAGCCCCATCACGGCTGCCACGCCTGAGTTGCTTGCAGCGTTGGCCCGTTTGGCCGAGCCGCAAACCGCCGACGAAGCGGCACCTGTCGCGCAAGCGGTGCAAGCACCTGCCGCCGAAAGCGAATCAGGTGACATCACCGATAACGAATTCGAACAGCTGCTGGACTCGCTGAACGCCGTCAAGGCTCAGGCCGAGGCTCCCGTGGTTGCTTCGCCGCCTGCCGCTGATGCGGCCACCAGTGACGAAATCACCGATGCCGAGTTCGAGTCGTTGCTCGACCAATTGCACGGCAAAGGCCAGTTCGCCGCCGATGCAGTGGTCGCGGTGCCCGCCGCACCGGCGGCCCCGAAAGCGGCAGGCGACAGCTCCGACATCACCGACGACGAGTTCGAAGCACTGCTCGATCAGCTGCACGGCAAAGGCAACTTTGCGGTTGATGCGCTGGAATCGGCGATTGCTTCGGCCCCGGTCCCGGCTGCGCCAACCGCTAAAGCGGCCGGCAGCGATCTGATCTCCGATCACGAGTTCGAATCGCTGCTCGACGAATTGCATGGCAAGGGCAAGTTCACTGAAGTGGGCACCGGTTCTGCTGCTTCCGCAGTAGCAACCCCAGTTGCCAAGGCACCGGCACCTGTCGCCAAAGCGCCCGAGCCAAAAGCCGAAGCACCCAAGCCTGCCGCCGCTGCTGCACCGGCGCCTGCTCGTGCCCCGGCTGCGCCGCCACCGGAAAAACCGGCCAGCGAAGCCGAGACCACCGTGCGGGTCGATACCGCGCGTCTCGACGAAATCATGAACATGGTCGGCGAGTTGGTGCTGGTGCGTAACCGCCTGGTCCGTCTGGGCCTCAACAGCGGCGACGAAGCCATGTCCAAGGCCGTGTCGAACCTCGACGTGGTCACGGCCGACCTGCAAACCGCGGTCATGAAGACCCGGATGCAACCGATCAAGAAAGTCTTCGGGCGCTTCCCGCGTCTGGTTCGCGACCTGGCTCGCCAGCTCAAGAAAGAGATCAACCTGGAGCTGGTCGGCGAAGAAACCGACCTCGACAAAAACCTCGTCGAGGCCCTGGCCGACCCGCTGGTCCACTTGGTGCGTAACTCGGTCGACCACGGTATTGAAGAGCCGGCCGAGCGTGAAGCGATGGGCAAGCCTCGCAGCGGCAAAGTGATCCTGTCCGCTGAACAGGAAGGCGACCACATCCTGCTGTCCATCTCCGATGATGGCAAAGGCATGGACGCCGATGTTCTGCGCGGTATCGCCGTGAAGAAAGGCCTGATGGACAAGGATGCGGCGGACCGTCTCAGCGAGTCGGATTGCTTCAACCTGATTTTCGCTCCGGGCTTCTCGACCAAGACCGAAATTTCCGACGTCTCCGGGCGCGGCGTGGGCATGGACGTGGTGAAAACCAAAATCGCCCAGCTCAACGGCACCATCAATATCTATTCGACCAAGGGCAAGGGCTCGAAGATCGTCATCAAGGTCCCGTTGACCCTGGCGATCATGCCGACGCTGATGGTCATGCTGGGCAACCAGGCGTTTGCGTTCCCGCTGGTGAACGTCAACGAGATCTTCCACCTCGATCTGTCGCGCACCAACGTGGTGGACGGCCAGGAAGTGGTGATCGTGCGGGACAAGGCGCTGCCTCTGTTCTACCTCAAGCGCTGGCTGGTCAGCTCCGCCGCTCACGAAGAGCAGCGCGAAGGCCATGTGGTGATCCTTTCGGTGGGCACTCAGCGGATCGGCTTCGTCGTCGACCAGTTGGTTGGCCAGGAAGAAGTGGTCATCAAGCCATTGGGCAAAATGCTTCAGGGAACCCCGGGCATGTCCGGCGCCACCATCACCGGTGACGGCCGCATTGCACTGATTCTCGATGTTCCGAGCATGCTCAAGCGTTACGCCGCACGGCGTATTTGATTCTGGGGGAGCGGGGCGACTGAGCCTCGCCCCGTCTAACGGAGTGTTTATGGCAGTCAAAGTCCTGGTGGTGGACGATTCGGGGTTTTTCCGCCGCCGCGTCTCGGAAATTCTTTCAGCGGATTCGAATATCCAGGTTGTCGGTACGGCGACCAACGGTAAAGAGGCGATCGATCAGGCGCTGGCCCTCAAGCCAGACGTGATCACCATGGACTACGAGATGCCAATGATGGATGGCATCACGGCGGTGCGGCACATCATGCAGCGCTGCCCGACCCCGGTGTTGATGTTCTCCTCGCTGACTCACGAAGGCGCGCGGGTCACCCTCGATGCGCTGGACGCCGGCGCGGTGGATTTCCTGCCGAAGAATTTCGAAGACATCTCGCGTAACCCGGAGAAGGTCAAGCAACTGCTGTGCGAAAAGATTCTCAGCATCTCGCGCAGTAACCGTCGTGTCAGCACCTACAGCGCTCCGGCTCCCGTGGCCGCACCAGCCCCGACGCCTGCGCCTTCGAGCGTCAGCAGCTACGGCAGCAGTGCGCCCGCGCGTCCGGCACCGGCGCCGATTCCGGCTCGCAGCCATGCTGCGAGTCCGTCCTCTCCGGCACCAAAACGCAAAGCCTACAAACTGGTCGCCATCGGTACTTCCACCGGCGGTCCGGTCGCCCTGCAACGGGTGCTGACGCAGTTGCCGGCCAACTTCCCGGCGCCGATCGTGTTGATCCAGCACATGCCGGCAGCCTTCACCAAGGCCTTCGCCGAGCGTCTGGACAAGTTGTGCCGCATCAGCGTCAAGGAAGCCGAGGATGGCGACATCCTGCGTCCGGGCCTGGCGTTGTTGGCGCCGGGTGGCAAGCAAATGATGATTGACGGCCGCGGCGCGGTAAAAATCCTGCCGGGCGACGAACGTCTGAACTACAAACCGTGCGTGGACATCACCTTCGGTTCCGCGGCCAAATCCTACGGCGACAAAGTTCTGGCGGTGGTACTGACCGGTATGGGCGCCGACGGTCGTGAAGGCGCGCGTCTGCTCAAGCAGGGCGGCAGTGCGATCTGGGCTCAGGACGAAGCCAGTTGCGTGATCTACGGCATGCCAATGGCGATCGTCAAAGCCGAACTCGCGGACGCGGTGTACAGCCTGGACGATATCGGCCGACATCTGGTCGAGGCATGTCTCTGATGGATGTACTCAGCCTTATCGGGATCATCATGGCGTTCGTCGCCATCATCGGCGGCAACTACCTCGAAGGCGGGCACCTCGGCGCGCTGGCCAACGGCCCGGCGGCATTGATCGTACTCGGTGGGACCATCGGCGCGGCGCTGCTGCAATCGCCGATGAGTGCCTTCAAGCGCGCTATGCAGATTCTTGGCTGGATTCTGTTTCCACCTCGCGTGGACCTGGCCGGCGGCGTTGACCGCGTGGTGAACTGGAGCCTGACCGCTCGCAAGGAAGGTTTGCTCGGTCTGGAAGGGGTGGCCGACGCCGAACCCGACAGCTATTCGCGCAAAGGCTTGCAACTGCTGGTGGACGGCGCCGAGCCGGAAGCGATTCGCAGCATTCTGGAAGTGGATTTCTACACCCAGGAAAGCCGCGACATCGAAGCCGCCAAAGTCTTTGAAAGCATGGGCGGCTACGCGCCGACCATCGGCATCATCGGTGCGGTGATGGGCCTGATCCACGTCATGGGCAACCTGGGCGATCCATCGCAACTGGGCAGCGGCATTGCCGTCGCCTTCGTCGCCACCATCTATGGCGTGGCCAGTGCCAACCTGATGCTGCTGCCGATTGCCGCCAAGCTCAAGTCCATCGCGTTGCGGCAGTCGCGTTATCGCGAGATGTTGCTGGAGGGCATTCTGTCGATCGCCGAAGGTGAAAACCCTCGCTCTATCGAGTTGAAGCTTCAGGGCTTCATGGATTAAGGGAATAACTTCATGGCTCGTCGCAGGCAACCTGAAGAACACGTCAATCACGAACGCTGGCTCGTTTCCTACGCCGACTTCATTACGTTGCTGTTCGCTTTCTTCGTGGTGATGTACTCGATTTCTTCGATCAACGAAGGCAAGTACAAGGTCATTTCCGAGGCGTTGATCGGGGTGTTTACCGATTCCGATCGCGCCCTCAAGCCGATCCCGATTGGTGACGAGCGACCGAAGACCGTGACCCCGGCCAAGCCGCTGGTCAAGGACAGCGAACAGATCGACGCAGGCATCGCCCAGGCCGCCAACGATCCGCTCAAAAGCATTGCCGATGACATCAGCGCGGCGTTCGGCGACTTGATCAGCTCCAACCAGATGACCGTGCGCGGCAATGAGTTGTGGGTGGAGATCGAGCTCAATTCCAGCCTGTTGTTTGGCAGCGGCGACGCCATGCCCAGCGACATCGCCTTCAACATTATCGATAAGGTCGCCGCGATCCTCAGGCCGTTCGACAACCCGATCCACGTCGAAGGCTTTACCGACGATCAACCGATCCGCACCGCGCAATACCCGACCAACTGGGAGCTGTCCTCGGCCCGTTCGGCGAGCATCGTGCGCATGCTGGCGATGCAGGGTGTGAACCCCGGTCGTCTGGCGTCGGTGGGTTACGGCGAGTTCCAGCCGGTAGCCAATAACGCCACCGCCGAAGGCCGGGCGCGTAACCGTCGGGTGGTGCTGGTGGTTTCACGAAATCTCGATGTACGCCGCAGCCTCACCGGTACCGGAACCGCCCATGCGCAACCGGATGCCGCGTTGAAGCGGGCTGGCACACAAACTGCACCGGCTCCGGTCAAGTCGCCGGGACGAGAGAGCGCCGTCAATTCTCCGTCACCCGCATTAATACGTTGAGCTATTTCTCGGTCGACCTTTTCGACCGGGAGGAACAATCCGAATGAGAGTCTGGGCAGTCGCCAATCAAAAGGGTGGTGTCGGTAAAACCACTTCCTCCATCGCTTTAGCCGGTTTACTGGCCGAGGCGGGTAAGCGCGTGGTTGTGGTCGATCTCGACCCGCACGGCTCCATGACCAGCTACTTCGGTTACGACCCCGACAGCCTGGAACACAGCAGTTACGACCTGTTTTTGCACAAGGGCAGCGTGCCGCAAGGTTTGCCCGGTCAGTTGCTGATGCCCACCAGTGACGAACGCATTTCCCTGTTGCCATCGAGTACTGCGTTGGCGACCCTTGAGCGTCAATCGCCGGGCCAGAGTGGTTTGGGCCTGGTGATCGCCAAGAGCCTGGCGCAACTTTGGCAGGACTTCGATTACGCCGTGATCGACAGCCCGCCGTTGCTCGGCGTGCTGATGGTCAATGCCTTGGCGGCCAGCCAGCAGTTGGTGATCCCGGTGCAGACCGAGCACTTGGCGGTCAAAGGCCTGGAACGCATGGTCAACACCCTGGCGATGATCAACCGCTCGCGCAAACAGGCGCTGCCGTTCAGCATCGTGCCGACCCTGTTCGACCGTCGTACCCAGGCTTCCCTCGGCACCCTTCGCGTGTTGCGCGACAAGTACCCGGAAGAAATCTGGCAAGGCTACATCCCCATCGACACCCGCTTGCGTGACGCGAGCCGGGCAGGGCTGACGCCTTCGCAATTCGACGGCAAGAGCCGTGGCGTTCTCGCTTACCGCGCACTGCTCAAGCATCTGCTGGCGGCGCAACTTGTTCCGCAGGTGGCTTGAGATGAACCTAGCCTTTGTAGGAGCGAGGCTTGCCCGCGAAGCAGACGCCGCAGTGCTCACAATTAAATCGCATTATCGTTCTTCGCGGGCAAGCCTCGCTCCTACAGAGGAGTGCGCATGACTCGGCCGGTGAAGATCACCTCGCGTCCGCAATTGGCCCTCCAGTCTTATCTGGACAGCTTGCTGCAAGACGCGACCGAGGAGTTGCCGCCAGAAGTCGAGGCGCTGCCCGAGGTTGTTGAGATTGTCGAGGTTGAAGCCGCGCTGGATGAGTTCCAGGCTGCCGTGCTTGAAGAGCAGGCCCGTGATGCGCAGAAACCGGCCGTGGCCGCTGCACCCATCGTTGCGCCAGTGGTGAAAGCACCAGTGACCGTGATCGACGCGCCGGCACCGATTCTGGCGTCCGTGTCGACGATTGCACCACTGCTGCAAGCGTTGGTGCCGCCAGTGGTGGAAGTTCATCTGCCACCCAGCAACACGCCGCCGCCGGTAGAAACCGACGGTCGTCCGGCATGGGCTGCCGAGCCGTTCGAATGCCTGTTGTTCGACGTCGCCGGGTTGACCCTGGCGGTGCCACTGGTGTGCCTGGGGTCGATTTATTCTTTGGCCGGTCACGAGCTGACGCCGTTGTTCGGTCAGCCGGAATGGTTCCTCGGGATTCTGCCAAGCCAGGCCGGCAACCTGAAAGTGCTGGATACCGCTCGCTGGGTCATGCCGGATCGTTATCGCGATGATTTTCGCCAGGGCCTGCAATACGTTATTTCGGTTCAGGGCTACGAGTGGGGGCTGGCGGTGCATCAGGTCAGCCGCTCATTGCGCCTGGACCCGAACGAAATCAAATGGCGCAGCCACCGGGGTCAACGGCCATGGCTGGCGGGCACGGTGATTGAACACATGTGTGCCTTGCTCGATGTTTCCGCACTGGCCGAGCTGATCGCCAGCGGTGGGGCAAAGCACATGGACGGCGGCAAGCCGACCCATAAAGCGACATAAAGCTGCATAACAGACACGCGACGGCATTCAGTGCCGTCGCACAGAACACACACCGCCAGGGCGGTTTTTTGAGGGGTCAGGGTATGAATGATAAGGCGACAGCTGCAAAGGGTTCCGAAGATCCGATCCTGCAATGGGTAACCTTCAAGCTGGACAACGAAACCTACGGCATCAACGTGATGCGCGTTCAGGAAGTCCTGCGCTACACCGAAATCGCCCCGGTCCCGGGTGCTCCGAGCTACGTGCTGGGCATCATCAACCTGCGCGGTAACGTGGTCACCGTGATCGACACCCGTCAGCGCTTCGGCCTGATGAACGCCGAGATCAGCGACAACACCCGTATCGTCATCATCGAAGCCGACAAGCAAGTCGTCGGGATCATGGTCGACAGCGTGGCTGAAGTGGTTTACCTGCGTCAGTCGGAAATCGAGACCGCGCCAAACGTCGGTAACGAAGAGTCCGCCAAGTTCATTCAAGGCGTGTGCAACAAGAACAACGAACTGCTGATCCTGGTCGAGCTGGACAAGATGATGAGCGAAGAAGAATGGTCGGAACTGGAGAGTATCTGATTGATTCTTGAGGTGGCTGTCATTGTCCTGTTCCTCTTCTGGGCAGGCACGCTGGCGATGTTCCTGACGTACATCCGCGCTCAGCGGCAGGTCGCCGCGCAACAGGCCGAGGGCGATGCGCTGCGCGATCAGCGCATCAAGGACCTGGCCAAACGCGTCGACGACTACCAGAACGGCAACGTGCGCATGGGTGAAGACCTGCACGAACTGCGCGCCGTCGTCGGCCCGTTGCCAGACAAACTGGCTCAGCTGGAACAGCGTGATCCGTCGAGTCTTTCATTCGCTCAGGCAGCACGCCTGGTGGGGATGGGGGCCAGCGTCGATGAACTGACTCAGTCTTGCGGGTTGACCCAGGCTGAGGCGGAGTTGATGAGTAAGTTGCATAAGAGCAGTTAGGAGCTTCGAGCTTCTAGCGGCAAGCAAGATCAAAAGATCGCAGCCTTCGGCAGCTCTTACCTCGGGATGCGTTTCCCTGTGGGAGCTGCCAAAGGTGCGATCTTTTTGTTTGGGTACAAAAGACCGTTTGTCGAGACTGTCAGATCTGACAGTAGATAACGATCTTCCGCACTCAACATACTCAAGATGATATTAACTTCATCAGGGTATGAACATGAAATACTTCCTGTTCTTGAGTATAGTCTTTTCCGCCACTGTGAATGCCATGTCCGGTCAGGCATTAGTGACGGACTTGAATGCAAAATATAAAAGCAATGTCGCGCAGTGTTCAAATGGTACCCCCGCCTATTATTGCTCTGGTAGCCTTTTACGGGCAGTAGACTACAGCACGTTCTTCAAATTTTGGGATTATGGCTCTAAAGCAACAAAACTCGGATCTGTTGCATTCACTTATATTCGTTCGGATGTAGGTATTACGACATTGAATGGCAATAGGAAAAGCGGTTTTATCTTGAAGGATCAAACAACGGCGTTGGCGGAAGGCAAGGCGCTGAGCCTGCGTTGTATCTTTCCTTTTTCGACGGAATCGCTTGACGTACGTGCGGACTTTGGGTGCGGATTCGCCCCCAAGGTCGCGCAAGCCAGCGCAGATCTAGCTAACTGTGCAAAGTTGGCGGTTCCAGCCACAACGGCAGCGGCTTGGTTGAAAAACTTCCAGGAACATAGTTCGCTGCCAAAGAACCAGTGCTCATTAAGTACGGTAGTTGCGACTCAATTCAAAGCGAGTCTTGAAGCGCACAAAATGGTTAACGCTGCCTGGACAGCCAAACCCACCGAAGTCCTGGTTCAGACTTGGGATGAGAAAAAGCCTGAGAAGCTTCCTGTCGAGGCAGTGTTTTATGACGCTGCGACGCCAGCCAAGCTGGCGGATGCACAAAAATTTCAGCGTGAGTATTACCTTGAGACGTCTTTGTATGTCCCTGTTGTGAAAATCAATATGGCTGCGGCCAACAAGGAAATATTCAGTTTTGACGCTAAAGATCAAAGGTTCGGTCAGTTGGTCGCTGAAAGATTGAATGGTAGATACAACAATGTTTCAAACGACTGCAGCGGAAAGCCGGCTTATTATTGCGGTGGTGTGATAGTGCGTACCACGGGGGCCAAGCCGTCTTACCACTCCTGGAATCCAAGCCCTACGGCAATCAACAAGAAGGGGGTTCCTTTTTCTTACTTGCGCAAGGATTTAGGCATCACAACATTGGCTTGGGGCGATCTTCACGGATTTATTTTCAAGGATTTAGCCACCGCCGAAAGATTGGGTACATTCCCGATAAACCTGCTGTGTTCATTTCCTACCGATGGTGGTACCTGGAATCGTGCCGGGGTTGGAGGCTGTGGCGCTTACAATACCTATCCGTCCAATAGTCGATCCTGTCCTGAGGAGGGTGTAGATACGCTCGAAAAATGGATTGCGCATTACCGCTCGATTCCAGGTTCAGGTTATTGGTCCCAGAGAAATATGCGTCAATGTGGGTTTACTTCGGACGTGGTTCAATTTGCCCTAAGCCTTGAAGTCAGAGGTGCTCTCCAAACCGCAGTCGAGGTTGTGCATCATAATGAGATAGTTCTTTCTCTTTGGCCGCAAGATATTCCAAAGCAACTACCGCTTTACGCTTTTTTCTATCTTCAGCATTAGGGAGGCGGTGCGGGCGTGGCGGGGGCGAAGTATATACAGCAAGATTATTTCAATGTGACTGGTGATGTGCTGCCTGTAATCAGGGTGGATCTTGCGCCAGGGGTCGCTACTGTTTTCAGTTTTCACGAAGGAGATCAGGCCACGACGTTGAAAGGTCGTTAAGCGCGACCGTCGCGACTGAGGTAAAAAAAATAAAGACATAAGGTGTGGTTTATCTGCACCTTATGCCTATTTTTTTGCGGAGACATTCAAAGACTGACGCGCAACACGCGAGAAAACATAAGGTTGTCATTCGACCCTGAATGGCGAACGCTGTAGTTAATCGATACAGTTCTTCCAATGTTTTCCTGGACCCAGCTTGCAGGAGTATCGAATGCAATCGATGAACTATCCACGATCGGTTTGGCGTCAGTGTCGTGAACATTTCTTCCATGCCAACGAACTCGAACTGTGTAGCCCGGACGCATATTCAAGAACTTGACAGTTACTTTTTTTCTGTCCGCTGAGAGCCAGGGTTCAACCAAGTCAAACTCCTGAGCATCGACATTCAGCGTTAGCGCGTAGGAGATGATGAGCGGGAGGCCTTGCGCCGTGCGCACGCTATAGTTAACCGTCACCAGGCTGCCGATGGAGTCAATGACCTCCAAGCGAGGAATTTTGAAGTTCTGTGGCGCCGGGACACCAATTGTCAAGGTTTCCGTATCGTACTTATAGCGTCCGCTTACCCATCGAACCCGAACGGTATGCCCCTTGTCCATGCCGACATAATGTGGAATTTGTACGTTGATATGCGTGCTGTTGTAAACGGCGTTGAAGTTTAAGTGGTCTCCGGCAGCACCATAGGCTTCAAGTACTTTCGGAGCAGTGAGATTAAGTTTATTCAGGTCTGCGTTCATGGTTATCGAACTCCATTCGGATAGGTGGCGGCTCGCCAGACCTGTAGATATCAGGAAGGCGGAGCGGCGGTGTTACAGCGCGACTCTCAATACCTGAGAAAACAAGCTGTGTTCATCAATGCCCGGGCGGTTGACGCTGTAGTTGATCGACACGGTTTTGCCCTTGTTTTCAACTATCCAGCTTTGCGGAATCAAGAACTCTGCCGTGACCCAGGTTTTCAGATCTTGCCACTCGGTCTTGCGCGTCACTACCCCGGCCATACGTACGCGTGCCTGGTAACCGGAAGCCATTCCTGGGTATCGAATAGTGACTGTTGTCTGGTCAGGGGTTAGCCTGGGAGGTGTCAGAACAAATGCTTGAGCATCTACGCCCAACTGCAATGGGTTGGAACGATGCAGGGGGCCGTTGGGGTAGGAGCGCACGGTGTAGGTGACCGGCACAGTACTGCCGATGGCATCAACCACCTCTAGACGGGGCACAATAAAATCCATCGGCCCAACGTTCTCAACCCTTGTGATTACGCTGTCATAGGTATTTCGTGCGGACGCCCAGCGTGCTCGAATGGTTTGTCCGACGGCCATCCCCAGATACTGAGGAATCTGGATCGTCACATGCGGGGCATAGTAGATATCGGCCATCTTTAGACGATCGCCTTGATCGCCATAAGCTTCCAGAACCTTGGGTAGCTTGAGATCAATCGTGGTCTTGATGCCTAGTATTTTGGGATCGGAGGGGAGTTCCCGCTCATCGCGTTTGACCTGGTAGGTAATAGTGACGGCACTTTCGTTACTCTCGTTGGCCCAGTTGAGTGGAACCTCGAACGCCAATGGTCCGGTGCCCAAGTACATCTGCGTTGTGGTTTCCCGTTCTACTCGCCCCTGCCATTTAATCCAGACACTATCGCCAACGAATAGCCCTGCGCCAGAGGCAACGACCTGCACTGTCGTCACATAGGCAAGGTCCAACATTCCACCTTCTTCACCGGTTACAGTCGGCGCCGGGAGCGTACTGCGGTTCAAATCCACGTCTACGTTGGTCATCGCTGCCCACGGCGCATGCTCATGGGGTCGGTTACCACAGCGATCAATCACCTGATAGGTCACAGCGTGTGTGCCGTTGCTCGCGCGCTTGATAAGGGCTTCGTCGAACGTGATGAGAATCGGATGGTTTTCTGGATCGTCGATCTGCTCGCGGGTGACGGGATAATGAATGACCTGTTCTTCGTTACCCCAGCGCGCGACGATGCGGTCGAAGACAGTAATGTGTTGATAGGGCTCTATGCGCATCACGATGCCCTTTTTTGCCATCTCTTTATCGACAACCCCATCCTTGATATCAGGAGTCAAGGTGTAGCGCAGTCCGGGGTGACCGAGTGGCTCGGGTTTGTCGAGGAGGCCTCCTGGCAACGTGCGCTTGACCAGTACATTGATATTGTCCGAGTCAGCTGAGTTGTGGCCGGAGCGCGTTACACGGAAAAACACTGGAAAGGCGCTGCCTTCTTGAATCTGGCTTGCCGGCACCTCGAAAAAGAGCCTTTGGTCAACCTTATCCGGTGTATCGATGATCTGCGTGCTGACGGGGAAAGCGTCGTCATCCCAAAAGACGGAGCAGGTATCAGCCAGGGTCATATGGAGCCATGGGTCAACGATGATTAACAGGTTGACTTCCAGGGCCTCAGCCCCTAGGCCGCCATGGTAGCCCTCGTCCCCTTCGAGAGGGGTGATCAAAGCTGGAATGATTGGTCGCCAGAGACGTAACAGAGTGGTGTCACTGTTATTGACGAGGGTAGAGAGAGGGGGCATGGGAGCGCTCCTTTGTTAGGGGCGCGCCGGAAAAGGTAGTTAGACGCTGCCGTCCCTAATAAGGCAACGATGGCTATGATGCTGCTACTGTCAGATATGATAGTAGCGACGAGCGGTAGTCGAGACACTTCATAATCGCGGCATCGCCCGTCCTCAGACCGGGATTACGCTGTCGTAGTCTCCTGCCTACAGCTTTACCGGATTCCACCGACTTGCGATCGCAACGACGGCAGAGTTGATGAGTAAGTTGCACAAGACCTGAGAAGGTCAAAAGATCGCAGCCTCGTTGCACTCGACAGCTCCTACAGGGCGTACACTATCCAAATGTAGGAGCTGTCGAGTGCAACGAGGCTGCGATCTTTTTGCATTCAACAAAGATTCAATAATCATCCCCGCGGTCGGTGATGTCCTTCTCTACCATCACCGCTTCCGGATCATGCCCCGCCGGAAACTTACCCTTCAAATTCCACGCAAACGCAATGATCTCGGCAATCGTGCGGTACAACTCCTCGGGAATACTGTCCCCGAGTTCCATCTGCGCCAGCAGTTTCACCAGTTCGGCGTTTTCGTAGATCGGCACTTCATAATCGCGGGCAATCTGCAGAATGGCTTCCGCCAATTCCTCGTCACCTTTGGCCGTGAGGGTCGGGGCGTGGCTGCCGTCGTATTTGAGGGCAATGGCCTGGCGCGGTGCGGTGGACTCGTTCATGCGGTTTCGTCGACCCAGCGTTGTTCGAGGCGGGTTTGAGGGCCTTGTGGCGGTGTGCCGAGGTGGCAATCCAGATCGCCGACGTTCAGGCCTGACGCCAGCAGACGTTCGCGCAGCCCGGCCAGATTGCTTTCGATCAAGCTTGCGGTGTACGGCCGCTCGGCCCACAGCTGACTGGAGAGGCTGCCTTTGATCAATTGGGCCTGAATCTGCAACGGCCCTAACGGCTCCATATCGAACGCCAGATCCACGCGCCACAGTTGTTGTTTCGGCTCACGTTCGTCGCGGCGTTCGTGCGGTTGTTCTTTTTCGGGTGCTTCTTCGCGCTGGAATTTGACCTGCAACGGCACGATGTCCTGCAGATTGCGCATGGGGATTTCCAGTTGCCAGGTGCTGAGCAGGCGACCGTCGTCGGTGAGGCCGGTCTGTTCCAGGCTCGACAGTTGATGGCTTTGCAGGCGCGAGACGGCCGCCGCTGCCAGACGTAGCAAGTGTTCCAGATCGCCTTCACCGTCCTGACTTTGCAACAGACGCTCTGGGAGCGGAAAACTGGTCGGCAATGGCTTGGCGCTGACTTGCCCCAGCATGCCCAAGGCGCTGCGCACGAAACTGGGTAGCGCTTGCGCCAGTGTATTGGCGGCAATGATCGCGTTGAGATTGGTATTGGCCGGCAGGCCCGGCGTCAGTTGTGCGATCAGTTTGAGCAGGTCGCCTTTCATGTCAGGCGTCAGCGTCGGGTTTTGGCCAGTCAGCAGTTTCGCTTCAAGGAACAGGCCGCTGTTGGCCAACGCCTGGGCCAGGCCTTTGGGCGTGCTCAGTTGCTGAACATCCGGCAGGCCGGCGAGCAATTTGTCTACGGCGGTGCGCAGTTCTTTGGAGGTCTGATCCGACGGAGGCAGGTTTTGCATGAGTTTGATCAAACCATCCAGAGAGCCCTGGCGACTTTGCTGGCTGACCAATTGCTGCGTCACCGCCAACTGTTCCTGACGGCTGCTCAACGGGACGAATTTCAGGGTCTGAGTGTCCTGCACCAAGGCGCTCAATAAGGTGCCGATGCGCAGTGGCGTCGGACTGTCGATGCTCAGCGTGCTGCCACTCAGCGCGGTATTAAGCAAGCTCACCATCGAGCGAAACACCGTCGGCTGGCCCGGCACCTGCGGCATTACCTGAGAGGTCAGTACTTTGCCTTGCAGCAAGGTGCCGACCGGCAGTTGCGCCGTGTCGATGCGGGTGAGGGTCGCGACGCTGGAGGCGATGGCCTGTTGCACCGTGACCGCCAGGTTACCCGCCGACGGCTGAGTGATCGCCAGGCTGGTGCCTTGGGGCAACGGCTGAGAACTGGTGGCCTGGACCGTGGTCTGGCGGCCGCTGTCGAGGGTGACCTTGAGCAACAGTTGAAAAGTCTGATTCGCCTGCTTGAGCGACAGCACTTCCGCCCTGGCAGTCTGACCGGCGCTGATCAGGCCCTCCATCGGCGTCAGCAGCTTGAGCAACTCACCGCTGACCAGCGGACGTGAAGTCGCGGGTGTGGTCTGCGGGAGGGGGAGGATGTTCATTTCGCCTGTCATATGCGGTCACAACCTGAGGAAATTGCACTCTTGAGAGTAGGAGATGGCATGTATAATGCCGCCCCGTTGTATACAGAGTGGCGAAAACATTGCATTTGTTTGACGCAGCTCTCTAGAACAAGCCGTCATTACCTCTATGCTGCATCTCTTTAACGGCCGCGCCAGAGCCGACTTGAACCGTATAAGGCCCGTGATCTCTTGACCAGTCCTGTCCTGCAAACCGTTGCCCTTGCCTGTGAGCGAGACCTTCGGCTGCTCTTCGAAAACCTCGAATTGAGACTGGCCAGTGGCGAAATGTTGCAAATCAGTGGCCCCAACGGCAGTGGCAAGACCAGCCTTTTACGTCTGCTTTGCGGTTTGATGCACCCAACCGCCGGTCAAGTATTGCTCAACGGCCAGCCACTGCATCAGCAGCGCAGCGAACTGGCGCGCAACCTGTTGTGGATCGGCCATGCCGCTGGCATCAAGGACTTGCTGACCCCCGAGGAAAACCTCAGTTGGCTCTGCGCCCTGCATCAACCGGCCTCCCATGAGGCGATCTGGCAGGCGCTGACGGCGGTGGGGCTGCGCGGTTTCGAGGATGTTCCCTGCCACACCCTGTCCGCCGGGCAACAACGCCGCGTCGCGTTGGCGCGCTTGTATCTGGACAGCCCGCCGCTGTGGATTCTCGATGAGCCGTTCACCGCGCTCGACAAACAAGGCGTGGCGCAACTCGAAGAACACCTGGCTGCGCACTGCGAGCGAGGTGGCATGGTGGTTCTGACCACTCACCACACCCTGACCCGGATGCCGGCCGGCTATCGCGATATTGATTTGGGGAGCTGGGCCGTATGAGTGTTTTCGGCCTGTTGGTCGCCCGCGAGGCACGTTTGCTGTTCCGCCGTCCTGCCGAACTGGCCAATCCGCTGGTGTTCTTCGCCATCGTCGTTTCTTTGTTCCCGTTGGCGGTCGGCGCCGGGACTCAATTGTTGCAAACCTTGTCCCCGGGGTTGGTCTGGGTGGCAGCACTTTTATCGGTCTTGCTCTCGCTGGACGGGCTCTTCCGCAGTGATTTCGAAGACGGATCGCTTGAACAGTGGGTCCTTTCGCCGCACCCCTTGCCTATTCTGGTTTTGGCCAAGGTGCTGGCACACTGGGCGTTTTCCGGCCTGGCGCTGGTTTTGCTCGCACCCTTGCTGGCGTTGATGCTTGGTTTGCCTGCCGCCTGTCTGCCGGTGTTGCTGCTTTCATTATTGCTGGGTACACCGGTGCTGAGCCTGCTCGGTGCGGTGGGCGCGGCGTTGACGGTAGGATTGAAGCGCGGTGGCCTGTTACTGGCATTGCTGATTCTGCCGCTGTACATCCCGGTGTTGATTCTCGGCAGTGGAGCCTTGCAGGCGGCATTGCAGGGCATGCCGGCGACCGGTTATCTCTTGTGGCTTGGCAGCCTGACCGCCCTGGCGATAACCCTGACACCTTTTGCAATAGCTGCTGGCCTGAAGATCAGTGTCGGCGAATAATGAGGTCTGATCAAAATTTGATCAGTAAAGACCCTGGCTCTTCGTAGCGAAGAGCAACCGTGATGGAAACAGCAATGAACTGGACCTGGTTTCATAAGCTCGGCTCACCCAAATGGTTTTACGGCATCAGTGGCAAACTGTTGCCGTGGCTGAGCGTCGCGGCGTTGCTGCTGATCAGCATCGGCGTGGTTTGGGGCCTGGCCTTCGCGCCGCCGGACTATCAGCAAGGCAACAGCTTTCGGATTATCTATATCCACGTTCCCGCCGCCATGCTGGCGCAATCCATCTACGTGATGCTGGCCGTGTGCGGCATCGTCGGGCTGGTCTGGAAGATGAAACTGGCCGACGTCGCCCTGCAATGTGCCGCGCCGATCGGTGCCTGGATGACCGCCGTGGCGCTGGTCACCGGCGCGATCTGGGGCAAACCGACCTGGGGTTCGTGGTGGGTCTGGGATGCGCGACTGACGTCCATGCTGATTCTGCTGTTTCTGTACTTCGGTCTTATTGCGCTGGGCAACGCCATCAGCAATCGTGACAGTGCGGCCAAGGCCTGTGCGGTGCTGGCGATCGTCGGCGTGATCAACATCCCGATCATCAAATACTCGGTGGAGTGGTGGAACACCCTGCACCAGGGCGCGACCTTCACCCTCACCGAAAAACCGGCGATGCCCGCCGAGATGTGGCTGCCACTGCTGCTGACGGTGCTGGGGTTCTACTGTTTCTTCGGCGCGGTGCTGTTGCTGCGCATGCGCCTTGAAGTGCTCAAGCGCGAAGCCCGGTCGAGCTGGGTGAAAACCGAAGTGCAGAACAGTCTGGAGGCCGCTCGATGAGTTTCGCTTCATTCGGCGACTTTCTCGCCATGGGCCATCACGGCCTGTATGTCTGGTCAGCCTATGGCATTAGCCTTGCGGTGCTGGCCCTCAACGTGGCGGCGCCGATCCTGGCCCGCAAGCGGTATCTGCAACAAGAGGCGCGTCGTCTGCGCCGGGAGAACGGCAAGTGAATCCGCTGCGTAAAAAGCGTCTTATCATCATTTTCGCGATCCTGGTCGGTGTCGGCGCTGCCGTCGGCCTGGCCTTGAGCGCCTTGAAGCAGAACATCAATCTGTTTTACACCCCGACCCAGATCGCCAACGGCGAAGCGCCGCAAGACACACGTATCCGCGCGGGTGGCATGGTCGAGAAAGGTTCGCTGCGACGTTCCGGCGATTCCCTGGACGTGAAATTCATCGTCACCGACTTCAAAAAATCCGTGACCATCAGCTACCGCGGCATCCTGCCGGATCTGTTCCGCGAAGGGCAGGGCATCGTCGCTCTCGGCAAACTCAACGCTGACGGCGTGGTGGTGGCCGACGAAGTGCTGGCCAAACACGATGAAAAGTACATGCCGCCGGAAGTGACCAAGGCTTTGAAAGACAGTGGTCAATCCGCCCCTACACCCGCAAAGGAGGGTTGATCCATGACTTCCGGCATCTTTATTCCTGTGCTTTTTATACCAGAGCTGGGCCACCTGGCCATGATTCTCGCGCTGTGTTTCGCGCTGGTACAGGCCGTGGTCCCGTTGCTCGGTGCCTGGCGCGGCGATCGCTTGTGGATGAGCCTGGCCCAGCCGGCCGCGTGGGGGCAGTTCGCGTTTCTGCTGTTCGCTTTCGGTTGCCTGACTTACGCGTTCATGGCGGACGACTTCTCCGTCGCCTACGTGGCCAGCAACTCCAACAGCGCCTTGCCGTGGTACTACAAATTCAGCGCCGTCTGGGGCGCTCACGAAGGTTCGTTGCTGCTGTGGGCACTGATCCTCGGCGGCTGGACCTTCGCGGTGTCGGTGTTCTCCCGGCAATTGCCGCAAGTGATGCTGGCTCGCGTATTGGCGGTGATGGGCATGATCAGCACCGGTTTCCTGCTGTTCCTGATCCTGACATCTAACCCGTTCGCCCGAATTCTGCCGCAGATGCCGACGGATGGACGCGACCTCAATCCACTGCTGCAAGACATCGGCCTGATCGTTCACCCACCGATGCTGTACATGGGCTATGTCGGTTTCTCCGTGGCCTTCGCCTTTGCTATCGCCGCGCTGCTGGGCGGTCGTCTTGATGCGGCGTGGGCACGTTGGTCGCGTCCGTGGACCATCGTCGCCTGGGCCTTCCTCGGTATCGGTATTACGTTGGGCTCCTGGTGGGCTTACTACGAACTCGGCTGGGGCGGCTGGTGGTTCTGGGATCCGGTAGAAAACGCATCCTTCATGCCTTGGCTGGTGGGCACGGCGCTGATTCACTCGTTGGCGGTCACGGAAAAACGTGGCGTGTTCAAGAGCTGGACGGTGCTGCTGGCTATCGCCGCGTTCTCGCTGAGCTTACTCGGGACCTTCCTGGTGCGTTCCGGCGTGCTGACGTCGGTTCACGCCTTTGCCTCCGATCCTGAACGCGGTGTGTTCATACTGATCTTCCTGCTGTTTGTGGTCGGTGGCTCGCTGACGCTGTTCGCCCTGCGCGCCCCGGTGGTCAAGAGCCATGTCGGCTTCAATCTCTGGTCCCGGGAAACCCTGCTGCTGGGCAATAACCTGGTGCTGGTGGTGGCCGCTTCGATGATCCTGCTCGGCACCCTGTACCCGCTGATTCTCGATGCGATGACCGGCGCCAAGCTGTCGGTCGGCCCGCCGTACTTCAACGCGCTGTTCATTCCCTTGATGGCGTTGCTGATGGTGGTGATGGCGGTCGGCATGCTGGTGCGCTGGAAAGACACCCCGGTCAAATGGCTGATGAGCATGTTGACACCGGTGTTGCTCGGTAGCGCCGCGTTGGCCGTGGTGGCCGGCGTCGCTTACGGCGATTTCAACTGGGCAGTGCTGGCGACCTTCATGCTGGCTGCCTGGGTGTTGCTGGCCAGTGTGCGGGATATCTTCGACAAGACCCGTCACAAGGGCCTGATCAAAGGCCTGCCAACCCTGACTCGCAGCTATTGGGGCATGCAAATCGCGCATTTGGGTATTGCCGTGTGCGCGCTGGGTGTCGTGTTGTCCAGCCAGAACAGTGCCGAGCGCGATCTGCGCCTGGCGCCGGGTGAGTCCATGAACCTGGCCGGTTACCAATTTGTGTTCGAAGGCGCCAAGCACTACGAAGGGCCGAACTTCACGTCCGACAAGGGCACCATCCGGGTGATCCGCAATGGCAAGGAAATCAGTGTACTGCACCCGGAAAAACGCCTCTACACCGTGCAAAACTCGGTGATGACCGAAGCCGGGATCGACGCCGGTTTCACCCGTGACCTTTACGTCGCATTGGGTGAGCCGTTGGGTGAGGGCGCCTGGGCGGTCCGCGTGCACGTCAAACCGTTCGTGCGCTGGATCTGGTTCGGTGGGTTGCTCACGGGGCTCGGTGGGTTGCTGGCGGCGCTGGATCGTCGTTATCGGGTCAAGGTGAAAAGCCGCGTGCGTGAAGCGCTCGGCATGACGGGAGCCACCGCATGAGACGTTGGTTGATGCTGTTGCCACTGGCGATTTTTCTGGTGGTCGCTGTTTTTCTGTATCGGGGTCTGTACCTGAACCCGGCCGAGCTGCCTTCGGCGATGATCAACAAACCGTTCCCGGAGTTTTCCCTGCCGTCGGTCCAGGGTGACAAAACCCTGACCAAAGCGGACCTACTGGGTAAACCGGCACTGGTCAACGTCTGGGGCACCTGGTGCATTTCCTGCCGGGTCGAGCACCCGGTGCTGAACAAATTGGCTCAGCAAGGCGTGGTGATCTACGGCGTCAACTACAAGGACGTCAACGCCGACGCCTTGAAGTGGCTGGCCGAGTTCCACAACCCCTATCAACTGGACATCCGTGACGATGCCGGCACCCTGGGTCTGAACCTTGGCGTGTACGGCGCTCCGGAAACCTTCTTCATCGACGCCAAGGGCATCATCCGCGACAAATTCGTCGGCGTGATCGACGAGCAAGTCTGGCGCGAAAAACTGGCGGCCAAATATCAGGCGCTGGTCGATGAGGCCAAACCATGAAGCGCTGGATTGCCGCCGCCGTTCTGGGTTTGAGCATGGCCGGTGTGGCCCACGCGGCCATCGACACCTACGAGTTCGCCAAAGAAGGCGACCGTGAGCGATTTCGCGAGCTGACCAAAGAGCTGCGTTGCCCCAAGTGCCAGAATCAGGACATCGCTGATTCCAACGCACCGATCGCCGCCGACCTGCGCAAAGAGATTTTCCGCATGCTTGGCGAGGGCAAGGACAATCAGCAAATCATCGATTTCATGGTCGACCGCTACGGTGATTTCGTCCGCTACAAACCTGCCCTCAACGCCAAAACCGCACTGCTCTGGTTCGGCCCCGCCGGCCTGCTGCTGGGCGGTTTTGTGATCATCGCCGTGATCGTCCGCCGTCGTCGCGTGCAACGCACTGACAGCCCGGACACGCTTTCTGCCGAAGAGCGTGAGCGCCTCGACCACCTGTTGGATAAAACCAAGAATGATTGATTTCTGGCTCGCTGCAGGCCTGCTGCTCCTTATTGCCCTGAGTTTTCTGCTGATCCCCGTTCTGCGTGGGCGCCGCGCTCAGCTTGAAGAGGACCGCACGGCACTGAACGTCGCGCTTTATCAGGAGCGCGTGGCTGAGTTGCAGACTCAGCAGGAAGAAGGCGTGCTCAACGCCGAACAAATGGACACCGGCCGCGCTGAGGCTGCCCGTGAACTGCTCGCCGATACCGAAGGGGTCGAGGCGCCGCGTGTGTCGCGTCTGGGCAAGCCGTTGCCATTGCTGGCGGCGATACTGGTGCCGGTGCTGGGCCTTGGGCTGTACCTGCATTTCGGTGCCAGCGACAAAGTCGAGCTGACCCGCGAATTCGCCCAGGCGCCGCAGTCGATGGAAGAGATGACCCGTCGCCTGGAACGTGCGGTTGCCGCCCAACCGGATTCGGCCGAGGGCCTGTACTTCCTCGGCCGCACCTACATGGCTCAGGATCGTCCGGCCGATGCGGCGAAGATCTTCGAACGCACCGTGGCCCTGGCCGGTCGTCAGCCGGAACTGCTCGGACAGTGGGCCCAGGCGCAATATTTCGCCGACGGCAAGAAGTGGTCGGACAAGGTCCAGGCCCTGACTGACGAAGCGCTGAAAGCTGATCCGAAAGAAGTCACCAGCCTCGGCCTGCTGGGCATCGCGGCCTTTGAAGGCGAGCGTTATCAGGAAGCTATCGACTACTGGAATCGCCTGCTGGCGCAACTGCCGTCGGATGATAAATCCCGCGTCGCGCTGCAAGGCGGCATTACTCGGGCCGCCGAGAAACTCGAAGCCAGTGGTGGCAAGGTTGCCCAGGCGCCTGCGGCCAAAGCTGCGGCACTGCTCAAAGTGCAAGTCGATCTGGCGCCAGAGCTGAAAGCCAAGGTCCTGCCGGGTGACAGCGTGTTCATCTTCGCCCGCGCCATCTCCGGCCCGCCCGCGCCGCTGGCCGCCAAGCGTCTGACCGTTGCCGACTTGCCGGCGACTGTGGAACTGGGTGATGCCGACGCCATGATGCCGCAGTTGAAACTGTCGAACTTCCCCGAAGTCCAACTGGTTGCGCGCATCTCCCGCGCCGGCCAACCGACTGCCGGCGAATGGATCGGTCGCAGCCAACCCTTGGCCACCAGCACCACCGCGCAACAAAAACTGATCATCGACAGCCCGGATAAATAACAGGAAACGCCACCATGACCGCCATCGCTCGTATCACTCTCCTCAGTATGGTTTTGGGGTTAAGCGCCTGTGCGGTCCAGCAGCCCGAGCCCACACGGCTGCCGCCGATCCCGCCTTCGGGGCCAAGCACCAAACCGCCTCCGCCGACGGTACCGAGCAAACCGAGCATCCCGGCCAAACCTTCGAAGCCGGTGCCACGCACCTCCGCCAGCTTCGCCCCGCCACCGGGGGGCAACAGCCATTGGGACGCGAAACTCGGCGTTTACGTCCTCGATGATCAAACCAACACCTTCTACCGCCAGCGCACCTACTACCGCTGGAACAACGGCTGGAGCCGCTCGATCAGCCCCAACGGGCCGTGGGAAGAGACGGACATTCATGGCGTGCCGGGTGGGTTGGGCAGAAAATTCGGGCAGTGAATAGAAACGGCGATCTGAGGATCGCCGTTTTGCGTTTTGGGGGGTGTGAAAGGCGATTAAAGAATCGCCTGATAGTTGGTCAACGCCTTGCTCGACTGAATCAGGCCTTGGCGCAAAAGCAGATCAAGATAGGTGCCGACATCCATCGGCGGCATCTTTAGCTGTTTGCGTTGCCGTTGTGCTGCCGCGACAACCGCTGCCGGGTCCAGGTCAAAGAGGTTATCGACGAACTCGTCGGGATGCTGCGCCTCGATGCCAAAAGGTCCGAGTGTTTCATCGGGAAAGTCTTTCTGATTATACGTCACGATGACACTGGCATTGCAGCGTATGGCGGCAGCCAGAACATGTCGGTCATCGATGTCGGGCAGTGTGAGCCCTTCGATCAGCTTTTCGTAACCGTATACGCAAGCATCGGGTATAGCTTGATCCATCAAGTCGGACGTGCGATCCAGTTGCTCTGTTGTCAGGTCCGGGCGGTTTTTCAGCAGATTGCGCTTCCATTCGTTATGTATCTCCAGTGACCATCGCGCCCTGAAACGTCCGGAGAGCGCGAGCCACATCAGAAAGTCTCTTAGGGGTGCGGGGTACAAAACACATGCGTCATATACAGCGGTAAAAGGGGAATGCCTCACTCGTATCCTGTCCTTAACGCTTGTGCTTGCTCAGCGAGAAGCGTCATTGCTTGCTCGCTGGCGGTGTCGCGCCGGTTTTTATAGTCCATCAAATCGGCAAAGCGCACACGTCGGTGCTTGCCGGTTTTGTGGTAGGACAACTCGCCGGACTCCAGCAGTTTGATCAGGTGCGGGCGTGAGACATTGAGTAAGTCCGCCGCTTCCTGGGTGGTCAGTTCTGCGTGAACAGGGACGACCTTTACCGCATTGCCTTCAGCCAATGCAGCGAGGATGTCGACCAGCAATCGAAGGGCTGAAGTGGGCAGTTCGACGCTGTGAGCTTCATTCTGCTCGTCGAAAATCTGGATGCGTTGGGTTTCGAATTGAGTCGCGAGATAGGCAGCGAGGGCGCGCTGGCCTTCGATAGCAGCCTGAACTTCGCGCGCCATGGGCAGGTTGATCGGTGGGTGGATGACTAGGGACATGATGAAATTCCTACATTCTGAGTAGCGATGCTGGAAGGCTATTCGAATCAAACGAAAATCGCAATAAACGAAACCAGAGCTTGTTTAAGACTCTTTTGCAGCGAGGTCTGGACGTAATCGACAAACGACCGAGCCCTTCGGAGATCCGATCAAAATCACACCCTGTAAAACAACCGAGCGTCGCGATCCGGATTTTTGTGCTTGAGTAAAAGTAACTCTAGGGTTATTTTTGTTTGGGCCGGAGCAAGGAGGCTGGTGGTGCAGAGCAGGTTATTGATCAAGGAACTGATAGAGGCGGGCTGGGCACTGGATTGGGTCACCGGCAGTCATCACATCTTCACTCATCGTTACAACCCTTACACGATACCCGTCCCTCATCCGAAGAAGGATTTGCCGGTCGGGACGGTTAAAAGCATCAGGAGGCGAGCCGGGCTTTATTGCCCGGGAGCCAGTTTGGCAGGAGATCCATAATGCAATACCCAATCTGTATCGAGTGGGGCGACGAGAACACCGCCATCGGTATTCAGATCCCCGATATTCCTGGTGCCGTTACGGCCGGGGATACGTTTGAAGATGCTTACAACGCGGCGGTCGAAATTGCTCACATCATGCTGCAAGAGATCATGGCAGGCGGGGAATCAATTCCGATGCCGACCTCAGCGGCTGCGCACCGCGAAAATCCGGAATTTGCCGACATGGGTTGGGGGATGCTGGAACTCGACATCTCGCCGTATCTGGGCAAGACCGAGAAGGTCAATGTGACGCTGCCTGGCTACGTGATCCAGCGTATTGACCGTTATGTGCGAGAGCACAATGTCAAAAGCCGCTCCTCCTTTCTCGCGGATGCGGCGATGGAGAAACTGGTTCGACATTGAGTGGTATCAGTCGAATCGCCTTCGCGGGCAAGCCTCGCTCCTACAGATACCGGTGAACTGTAGGAGCGAGGCTTGCCCGCGAAGCTTTTAGCGTCCTAAGCCGTCGCCAACGAATGCCTCTGCGAAACACTCAAAAACCGTAACAACGCCAACAGTGGAAACGCACTACCCACAATCACGATCCACAACCAGCCACCATGCTCATACACCGCGCTGGCCACCGAAGAACCAAACGCACCGCCGATGAAGATGCTGGTCATGTACAGCGCATTCTGACGGCCGCGGCTTTTAGCGTCGAGGGCGTAGACCGCGCGTTGACCGAGGACCATGTTCATTTGCACGCAGAAATCCAGCACTACCCCTGTCACGGCCAGGCCGATAACGCTGTAGACCGGGTGGATGAAGGCGGGCAGGAAGCTCAGGCTGGCGAATAGCAGGGCCAGCAGCGAGGCGATGCGGGTATGGCCGGCATCGGCCAGTCGACCGGCGATGGGTGCGGCAATAGCACCGATGGCGCCGACCAGGGCGAAGATCGCGATCTGGGTTTGCGACAAGCCATGATTACGCGACAGTTCCAGCGGCACGGCAGTCCAGAACAGGCTGAAGGTGGCGAACATGCAGGCTTGATAAAACGCCCGTTGACGCAACACCGGCTGCTGACGCAACAGCGTCCAGAGCGAACCCAACAACTGGCCATAAGAAGCGTTGTGATCAGGCTGGCGCTTGGGAATGGTCAGGGCCAGCACGATGCTGATGGCCGCCATCAACACTGCTGCAATGACGAACATCGCGCGCCAGCCGAAGTGGTCGGCTACTACGCTGGACACTGGTCGAGCCAGCAGAATCCCCAGCAGCAAACCACCCATGATGCCGCCAACCACGCGGCCACGGGATTCTTCCGGCGCCAGGTGGGCGGCCAGTGGAATCAGGATCTGCACCGACACCGAGCTGAACCCCACCAGCAACGAGATCAGCAGAAACACGTTCGGCTGATCGGTGAATGCCGCGCCCAACAGACTGGCAATCGCCATTATGGTGGTGATGATCATCAAGCGGCGGTTTTCCAGCAGATCACCCAACGGCACCAGGAAGAACAGACCCAGCGCATAACCAATCTGCGTCAGCGAAACGATCAGGCTGGCCATGGTGTCGGTCAGGCCGATGTCCGGCGCGATCAGGCCGATGATCGGCTGGGCGTAGTAGATGTTGGCCACGATGGCACCGCAACAGAAGGCGAACAGCAGCACCATGCCTCGGGTCATTGTCGCGGCACCGTGGGGCACCTGAGTCGCGGGATTCATAATGTGGCTCGCTGAACAAGAAGGAATGCGGGGAGACTAATCGGCGGGCTAGAACGGCGGAAGAGGGAATAGAGTGATAGTCATCATGCCTCTGAGGAATGATTGAGAGATGGCGGGTAAGGACGCTGTCACACGCCGATGCAATGGCATGACGCAATTCTCCTGTAGGCGCTGCCGAAGGCTGCGATCTTTTGATCTTGACCCTTTTCGAAGCCACTGAAGATCAAGAGCAAGATCAAAAGATCGCAGCCTTCGGCAGCTCCTACGGTGGATCTCGGTCGTACACCGGTTTGTGTTCACAGCACTCACAAAACAGGCGACCGTTGCAGGTTAATGCCAGTCAGTTAAGCAATTTCAGCCGCAACACACTCCGTGTAGCAGCTGCCGAGCCTGCGAGGCTGCGTTCGGCTGCGAAGCAGTCGTAAAGTCAGAAATTACACCCTCGTCAGGCAGGCCGCGTCTGCCGGACTCACGACTGCTTCGCAGCCGAACGCAGCCCCGCAGGCTCGGCAGCTGCTACGGATAACATTACCGCTTAACTGACTGGCATTGACCGTTGCAGGTCGCCTTTTCACTGGAGTCAGAAATTACTGACCGCTGTAAATCTGATCAAAAACCCCACCATCATTGAAGTGGGTCTTCTGCACAGTGCGCCAATCACCAAAGGTCTTCTCCACCGAGAGGAAATCCACTTTCGGGAAGCGATCAGTGTACTTGGCCAATACCGCCGGATCACGCGGACGCAGGTAGTTGGCAGCTGCAATTTCCTGACCTTGCGGCGACCACAGGTACTTCAAATATTCCTCAGCGGCAGCGCGGGTGCCTTTTTTCTCGACCACTTTGTCGACCACGGACACCGGTGGTTCAGCTTCAGCGGAAACACTCGGATAAATCACTTCAAACTGATCACGACCAAATTCACGCGCAATCATTTCCGCTTCGTTTTCGAAGGTCACCAGCACGTCGCCGATCTGGTTGGTCATGAATGTGGTGGTGGCTGCGCGGCCGCCGGTATCCAGCACAGGCGCTTGTTTGAACAGTTTGCCGACGAAGGCTTTGGCCTTGTTCTCGTCACCGCCGTTTTTCAGCACATAACCCCAGGCCGAGAGGTAGGTGTAGCGGCCGTTGCCCGAGGTTTTCGGGTTGGGGACGATCACTTGCACGCCGTCCTTGAGCAGGTCCGGCCAGTCTTTCAAGGCTTTCGGGTTGCCTTTGCGCACGATGAACACCGTGGCGGACGTGAACGGCGCGCTGTTGTTCGGCAGGCGCGTGACCCAGTTGTCCGGGACCAGTTTGCCGTTGTCCGCGAGGGCGTTGATGTCGGTGGCCATGTTCATGGTAATGACGTCAGCCGGCAGGCCATCGATCACTGAGCGCGCCTGTTTGCTGGAGCCGCCGAAGGACATTTGCAGCGTGATGTTTTCGTTGTGCTCGGCTTGCCAGTGTTTCTGGAAGGCAGCGTTGTAGTCCTTGTAGAAATCTCGCATCACGTCGTAGGAAACGTTAAGCAGGGTCGGTGCAGCCTGAACCACGCTGCTTAAGGCCAGGCCAGCGGCGAGAAGTGAGGCGCCAAAGAGTTTTTTCACTGCGCATTCCTTGTGTTGTGTAGAAGCTGGTAGGAGCTGTCGAGTGAAACGAGGCTGCGATCTTTTGATCTTTATGGATTGCTGAAACAAGATCAAAAGATCGCAGCCTCGTTTCACTCGGCAGCTCCTACAGGTTATTTTTCAGTCATTAAAAGAAGTGTTGCCACCGTGCTGCCGGCGACTATAGCCGGGCTCGCATAGTCCTTTAAAGATTAAAAAGCACTTTGCTTATTCCAGTTTTTTGAACAGCGCATTACCGCAACGGGAGCAGAACGCTGCGCTGTGTTCATGGCTGTTTTTCTTGCAGGTCGGGCAATCGTGTTGCAGTTGTTCACCGCGCATGGCATTGGCCAGTTCCGCAGTGAAAATCCCTGTAGGCACGGCGATGATCGAGTAACCGGTGATCATCACCAGCGACGAAACCACCTGACCCAACGGCGTCTTGGGCACGATGTCGCCAAAGCCCACGGTGGTCAGCGTGACGATAGCCCAATAGATGCCTTTGGGGATGCTGGTGAAGCCGTGTTCCGGGCCTTCGATCACGTACATCAGAGTGCCGAACACCGTCACCAGAGTGCTGACGCTGAGCAGAAACACCACGATCTTCTGCTTGCTGCCGCGCAACGCCGTCATCAAATAGTTGGCTTGCTTCAGATACGGGCTGAGCTTGAGCACGCGGAAAATTCGCAGCATCCGAATGATCCGGATGATCAGCAGGAACTGCGCATCGCTGTAATACAGCGCGAGGATGCCCGGCACGATCGCCAGCAAATCCACCAGGCCATAGAAGCTGAGCGCGTAGCGCAGCGGCTTGGGCGAGCAGTACAGCCGCAGACTGTACTCGACGACGAAAATGACGGTGAAGCCCCATTCGATGTAGGCCAGCACGTCGGCGTAGTTCTGATGAACACTGTCGATACTGTCCAGAATCACGATCACCAGGCTGGCGAGGATGATCAACAGCAGAATGCTGTCGAAACGCCGACCGGCCGTGGTGTCGGTCTGGAAAATCATGACGTAAAGCTCTTCACGCCAGTTTTTGCTGCTGTCCATGGAAAACGCCTGAATCGAGAATCAGCGCAGCCTAGGGTGATTCTCCCCGGTAGCGCAAGGCGCGCTGTCCATGGCGGCCTGACGCAGCACCCGAATGCCTGCGCGAATCAGCCAGCAGGCGAGGATGAAAGGCGCGGTCAACGTTGCCAGCCCCAGTGCGGCGAAGCCCGGTGTGAGTAACACCGCCAGCAGGATTCCCAGCAATGGCAGCCAGGGCTGGCGACGATTCTGGCTGAAGGCGAGGGCGGCGAGCACGGCGTTGTAGCCGCTCAAACCCAGCAGCGCGGTTGATGTTTCGTGATACAGAAGGGCGAATCCGAGGCCGGCAGCGGAGCCGAGCAGCGCCCACAGGAAGGCACGACGGTCAGCGATCAGCAAACCGACTGCAATCAGAGCACCGGCCTGCGGATGACCAAGAAACAGCACCTGACCGAGCCCTTTCAATGACGCGGCGAGCAGGTTGAGTGTGGTCATTTCGATCAGCGGCGCGGGTTGTTGGGGGGCGGCAAATGACAGTAGCAACCAACTCATCCCGACGAAGGGCGCGGTGTAGGCGGGAAGGCAATGATGATCGCGGGAACGCTTGAGCCATTGCTGGATCAGCATCGCGCTCAGGCCCCCAGCGGCAATGATCAGCGGTGGCAACAGCACTGACCATGGGAAATGAAGGCTCAGCAGCAGACCGAGCAGAATACCGTTGTAACTGAATAGCCCGGCCTGGCGATCAGCCTTGGTGTACCCGCGACGTTGCGCGGTGAGCAACCCGGCGACCCCTCCCAGCAACGCACCGCCGAGCAAGGCCGGCGCGCTGAACAGAATCGCCAACAGACACAGCAGGCCGCACAGCGGATGGCGCTGGAGAAAGATCTGGCTGAAGCCGTTGAGCAGGGCAGTGGCCCAGTCGGGGCAGTGGGTGTTGAAGTGGTTGGCGGGCATTTTAGGTCTGTGTGTCAGAGGAACCGAGTCGCCTGCATCGCGAGCAGGCTCGCTCCCACAATGAATCTTTGTTCAGTCGTCAGATTTGTGAACAACACAAATCAACTGTGGGAGCGAGCCTGCTCGCGATGGGGCCGGAGCGGGCGCTAAATCAATGTGGCGAGGGGGCTTGCCCCCGTTGGGTCGCGAAGCGGCCCTAAAATCAGCAATGCGGTCTTTCTGTTGAAACCGTCATGCCAAAGCGACGACTGCTACGCAGCCGAACGGGGGCAAGCCTCCTCGCCACAAAAGCTGTCTTTAAATCAACGTCTCAATGCGCAACGAATTGGTCGACCCCGGCTGCCCAAACGGCACACCCGCAGTGATCAACAACGTATCCCCCCGCTGAGCCATCCCCTGTGCCTGTGCAATCTCCAGCGCCGTCGAGCACACTTCATCCACTTGGCGCAGTCGATCGTTGACTACCGAATGCACACCCCACGCCACCGTCAAACGCCGCGCGGTTTGCAAGTTCGGCGTCAGGTTGAGGATCGGCACCGTCGGCCGTTCCCGCGCTGCACGCAGACTCGACGTGCCAGACTCGCTGTAATTCACCAGCACCGCCACCGGCAGCACGTTACTGATGCGGCGGATGGCGCAGCTGATCGCGTCCGACACCGTGGCCTCGGCTTTCGGTCGGCTCACGTCCAGTTGGGCCTGATAGTCCGGGCCGTTTTCGACCTGACGGATGATCTTGCTCATCATCTGCACAGCTTCCAGCGGGTACTCGCCGGACGCGGTTTCCGCCGACAGCATCACCGCGTCCGCACCTTCGGCCACCGCGTTGGCGACGTCAGTGACTTCGGCGCGGGTCGGAGCGGGGGAGAAGCGCATCGACTCCAGCATCTGCGTCGCCACCACCACCGGTTTGCCGAGTTGGCGACAGGTACTGATGATGTTTTTCTGAATCTGCGGCACGCTTTCGGCCGGGACTTCAACGCCCAGGTCTCCGCGAGCGACCATGATCGCATCACTCAATTCGGCGATTTCCCGCAGTTGAGTCACGGCCGATGGCTTCTCGATCTTCGCCATCAAATACGCCTTGTCGCCGATCAGTGCGCGAGCTTCGCGGATGTCTTCCGGGCGTTGCACGAACGACAGCGCGACCCAATCCACCCCCAGCTCCAGACCGAAACTCAAGTCGCGACGATCCTTGGCGGTCAATGGGCTCAGATCCAGCACCGCTTGCGGCACGTTGACGCCTTTGCGATCCGACAGCTCGCCGCCATTGAGCACCGTGGTGTCGATGGCGTCGGCGTATTTGGTCACCACCCGCAGGCGCAGCTTGCCGTCGTCCAGCAGCAGGTCCATGCCTGGCGTAAGCGCCGCGATGATTTCCGGGTGAGGCAGGTTGACCCGGCGCTCATCGCCCGGCGTCGGGTCCAGATCCAGACGCAAGGCCTGACCGCGATGCAGCTGCACTTTGCCTTGGGCGAATTTGCCGACCCGCAATTTCGGGCCTTGCAGGTCCATCAGAATCCCCAGCGGGTAATTCAGCTGGCGCTCGACTTCACGAATCCACTGATAGCGCTGGGCATGATCGGCGTGATCGCCGTGGCTGAAGTTCAGGCGAAAGATATTGACCCCGGCTTGCACCAGCTCACGGATGTCATCGATCCCGTTGGTGGCCGGGCCAAGGGTGGCGAGGATTTTGACCTTCTTGTCAGGCGTCATGTTTAGTGCTCTCGAGAATCAGGATGGCGCGGAAGTCGTTGACGTTGGTGCGGGTCGGCTCGGTGACGATCAGCGCATCCAGCGCGGCGAAATAGCCGTAGCCATTGTTGTTGTCCAACTCATCGCTGGCGCTCAGGCCGAGGGCGGCGGCGCGGGCGTAACTGCCCGGGGTCATGATGGCGCCGGCGTTGTCTTCGGAGCCGTCGATACCGTCGGTGTCACCGGCCAGCGCGTAGACGCCGGGCAGGCCTTTGAGGCTGTCGGTCAGGCTCAGCAGGAATTCGGCGTTGCGCCCGCCACGGCCATTGCCTCGCACGGTGACGGTGGTTTCGCCGCCGGACAGAATCACGCACGGCGCTGCCAGCGGCTGGCCATGCTGGACGATCTGCCGCGCAATACCGGCGTGGACTTTCGCCACGTCCCGGGATTCGCCTTCCAGATCGCCGAGAATCAACGGACTGAAACCGGCCTGACGGGCTTTCACCGCCGCCGCTTCCAGCGATTGCTGTGGGCGCGCGATCAACTGGAAATGACTGCGGGCCAGGCTCGGATCGCCGGGTTTGACCGTTTCCGATTCCGGGCTTTGCAGCCAGTTGCGCACCGAGACCGGGACTTCGATGCCATAGCGCTTGAGGATCGCCAGCGCTTCGGCCGAGGTGCTTGGGTCGGCCACGGTGGGGCCGGACGCGATAACGGTAGCGAGGTCGCCTGGTACATCGGAAATCGCATAGGTATAAACAGTGGCCGGCCAGCAGGCTTTGCCGAGGCGGCCGCCCTTGATCGCCGAGAGGTGCTTGCGCACGCAGTTCATTTCGCCGATGGTCGCGCCGGATTTGAGCAGGGCTTTGTTGATCGACTGCTTGTCGGCGAGGGTAATGCCGGCGGCGGGCAAGGCGAGCAGGGCAGAGCCACCGCCAGACAGCAGAAAGATCACGCGGTCGTCTTCGCTCAGGTCGCTGACCAGTTCCAGTACCCGTTTCGCGACAGCCAGACCGGCAGCATCCGGCACCGGGTGCGCGGCTTCGACCACTTCGATTTTTTCGCACGGGGAGCCGTGGCCGTAACGGGTCACCACCAGGCCGGACACTTCGCCCTGCCAGCAGCGCTCGACCACCTGGGCCATGGCCGCTGCGGCTTTACCGGCGCCGATGACGATCACCCGACCGCTGCGATCTTTGGGTAGATGGGCTTCGAGGACGTGCTGCGGATGGGCCGCGTCGATGGCTGTGGCAAACAGCTCGCGCAGCAGTTGTTGCGGATCGACCGACATGGCGGGCTCCCGGAATTCTTGTTATTGGGGAAAGCTGCTTGCCCCTGTAGGAGCGAGGCTTGCCCGCGAACCGGGCACCTCGGTGTTTCTGCTGCACCGAGGCGATCCTTTCGCGGGCAAGCCTCGCTCCTACAGGGGCGGGTGATGGCTTATTTATCGCGAATCGAGAAATTCGCCATATGTTCCAGGCCCTTGATCAGCGCCGAGTGGTCCCAGTTGCTGCCACCGATAGCCGCGCAGGTGCTGAACACTTGCTGGGTATTGGCGGTGTTCGGCAGGTTGATGCCCAGTTCGCGAGCGCCGGCCAAGGCCAGGTTCAGGTCCTTCTGGTGCAGGCTGATGCGGAAACCCGGGTCGAAGGTGCCCTTGATCATGCGTTCGCCGTGAACCTCAAGAATCTTCGATGACGCGAAACCGCCCATCAACGCTTCACGCACCTTGGCTGGATCAGCCCCGTTTTTCGAGGCGAACAGCAGCGCTTCGGCCACGGCCTGGATGTTCAGCGCGACGATGATCTGGTTCGCCACTTTCGCGGTTTGACCGTCGCCGTTGCCCCCGACCAGAGTGATGTTCTTGCCCATGGCCTGGAACAGCGGGAGGGCGCGTTCGAACGCATCGGCATCGCCGCCGACCATGATGCTCAAGGTCGCAGCCTTGGCGCCGACTTCACCGCCGGACACAGGTGCGTCGAGGTACTGCGCGCCTTTCTCGTTGATTTTGGCAGCGAAGGCTTTGGTGGCGGTTGGCGAGATCGAGCTCATGTCGATTACGACTTTGCCCTTGCTCACGCCCGCTGCAACGCCGTCGGCGCGGAACAGCACGTCATCGACCTGCGGGGTATCCGGGACCATGACGATGATGAATTCGGCTTCCTGGGCCACTTCTTTCGGGTTCGCCAGCGCGATGGCGCCAGCGGCGACCAGATCGGCAGGGGCTGGGTCGTGGTGCGCCGACAGGAACAGGCTGTGACCGGCTTTCTGCAGGTTCAACGCCATTGGGTGGCCCATGATGCCGGTGCCGATAAATCCGATTTTAGCCATGAGAAAATCCTCTTGTTTTTATAGCTCTGTTCGCAAATTCGTGGGGTGACAGCGAGGACGCCTTCGCGGGCAAGCCTCGCTCCTACAGACAATTCTGGCCCCCTGTAGGAACTAGGCTTGCCCGCGAAGAACGATAACGCGGTGTCAGATCAAATCGCGTTATGGGTTTTCAGCCAGCCCAGACCCGCTTCAGTGGTGGTGAGCGGCTTGTATTCACAGCCAACCCAACCCTGATAACCGATGCGATCCAGGTGTTCGAACAGGAAGCGGTAATTGATTTCACCGGTGCCCGGTTCGTTGCGTCCTGGGTTGTCGGCCAACTGGATGTGGTTGATCTCGCCCAAGTGCGCAGCGATGGTCCGAGCCAGGTCGCCCTCCATGATTTGCATGTGATAGATGTCGTATTGCAGAAACAGGTTGGCGCTGCCGACCTGCTCGCGAATCGACAGGGCTTGCGCCGTGTTGTTCAGGTAGAAGCCCGGAATGTCGCGGGTGTTGATCGCTTCCATTACCAGTTTGATGCCCGCCGCTTGCAGCTTGTCGGCCGCGTATTTGAGGTTGGCGACAAAGGTTTTTTCCACGGTGGCATCGTCGACGCCTTGTGGACGAATACCGGCCAGGCAGTTGATCTGGGTATTGCCCAGCACTTTGGCGTAAGCGATGGCCAGATCGACACCGGCGCGGAATTCTTCGACCCGATCCGGCAAGCACGCGATACCGCGTTCGCCCTTGGCCCAGTCACCGGCCGGCAGGTTGAACAGCACCTGGGTCAAGCCATTGGCATCGAGCTTGGCCTTGATTTCGGCGGAGCTGAAATCGTAGGGGAACAGGTATTCGACACCACTGAAGCCGGCCTTGGCGGCAGCGTCGAAACGGGCAAGAAAATCCTGCTCGGTGAACAGCATGGACAGGTTGGCTGCGAAACGCGGCATGGTGGTCTCCCGTAAATATAAAATCCCTGTAGCAACTGCCGAGGCACGAGGCTGCGTTGGGCTGCGAAGCGGCCCCCGACGGCGGTCCTGCGGACACGCAACGCAGCCTCGTGCCTCGGCAGCTGCTACAGGTATCAGGTCATTCTTAATCGAGCAACGAAATCGCCGTTGGCGCATCGTTGCCGACCAGCGCCAGGTCTTCGAATTCGTTGACGGCGTTGATCTCGGTGCCCATGGAAATATTGGTCACGCGCTCCAGAATGATCTCGACGATCACCGGCACCTTGAACTCCTCGATCAGTTCCTGAGCCTTGCGCAGGGCAGGCTGGATCTGATCCGGTTCGAACACCCGGAGCGCCTTGCAACCCAGGCCTTCGGCGACAGCGACGTGGTCGACACCGTAACCGTTGAGTTCCGGCGCGTTGAGGTTGTCGAAGGACAACTGCACGCAGTAGTCCATTTCGAACCCGCGCTGGGCCTGACGGATCAGCCCAAGGTACGAGTTGTTCACCACCACGTGGATGTACGGCAGCTTGAACTGCGCGCCCACCGCCAACTCTTCGATCATGAACTGGAAGTCGTAGTCCCCGGACAGCGCCACCACTTTGCGGGTCGGATCAGCCTTGACCACGCCGAGTGCTGCCGGAATGGTCCAGCCCAGCGGGCCGGCCTGGCCGCAGTTGATCCAGTGACGCGGTTTGTAGACGTGCAGGAACTGCGCGCCGGCAATCTGCGACAAACCGATAGTGCTGACGTAGCAGGTGTCTTTGCCGAACACCTGGTTCATCTCTTCGTAAACACGTTGCGGTTTGACCGGCACGTTGTCGAAGTGAGTCTTGCGCTGCAGGCTGGCTTTACGCTGCTGGCAGTCTTGCAGCCAGGCACTGCGGTTTTTCAGCTTGCCGGCGGCTTGCCATTCGCGAGCGACTTCGATGAACACGGTCAACGCGGCAGCGGCGTCGGACACGATGCCCAGGTCCGGGGTGAACACGCGGCCGATCTGAGTCGGTTCAATGTCGACATGGATAAATTTGCGGCCTTCGGTGTAAACGTCGACCGAACCGGTGTGACGGTTAGCCCAACGGTTACCGACGCCCAGCACCACGTCGGACTTAAGCATTGTCGCGTTGCCGTAGCGGTGCGAGGTTTGCAGACCGACCATGCCAACCATCAGCGGGTGATCGTCCGGGATGGTGCCCCAGCCCATCAGGGTCGGGATCACTGGAATACCGGTCAGCTCTGCGAACTCCACGAGCAACTCGCTGGCGTCGGCATTGATGATGCCGCCACCGGCCACCAACAGTGGGCGCTCAGCCTGATCAAGCATGGCCAGGGCCTTCTCGATTTGCACGCGGTTAGCGGTAGGCTTGGCCAGCGGCAGTGGCTCGTAGGCGTCGATATCGAATTCGATTTCGGCCATCTGCACGTCGAACGGCAGGTCGATCAGCACCGGGCCTGGGCGCCCGGAGCGCATTTCATAGAAGGCTTTCTGGAACGCGTAAGGCACTTGGCCCGGTTCCATAACGGTGGTCGACCACTTGGTGACCGGCTTGACTATGCTGGTGATGTCGACGGCCTGGAAGTCTTCCTTGTGCATCCGGGCCCGCGGTGCCTGGCCGGTGATGCACAGGATCGGGATCGAGTCAGCCGAGGCGCTGTAGAGCCCGGTGACCATGTCGGTGCCGGCCGGGCCGGAGGTGCCGATGCACACGCCGATGTTGCCGGCCTTGGTGCGGGTGTAACCCTCGGCCATGTGCGAGGCGCCTTCAACGTGGCGAGCGAGGACGTGATCGATGCCACCGACCTTCTGCAAGGCGGAGTACAGCGGGTTGATCGCGGCGCCCGGGATGCCAAAAGCGGTATCAACCCCTTCACGGCGCATCACCAGAACGGCGGCTTCGATTGCTCTCATTTTGCTCATGGTTTTGGTGCCTCTTACGTTTTGTAATTGTATACAAGTGGCTTTGCGCAGAGTGTATTCACGGCGGACGGCGCAGGTCAATCCATTTTCTCAAGCAGCTGTTTCATTCGTCGGAAGCCCGAAGGACTGTGGCTTTTCGTCGCATGTGGCGCTTTTCGAAAATTATTGTATACAAAAAAATAATTCATTGTGTTCTATTTGTTGCATCGGGTTGCGCAACAGAAAGCAATCCAACGGCTTTCCCAATAACAAAATGAGGACGGCACCATGAGCGCTTTAACCTTGAACGTCGCAGTCAACCTGGCCAATCAGGCCATCTCCGCGGGCCGTGCAATCTCTGCCGCGCCCTTGACCGTTGCCGTGCTGGACGCCGGCGGGCACTTGATAACGCTGCAACGCGAAGACGGCGCCAGCCTGCTGCGCCCGCAGATCGCCATCGGCAAAGCCTGGGGCGCCATCGCCTTGGGCAAAGGCTCACGCCTGCTGGCACAGGACGCCCAGCAACGCCCGGCCTTCTTCGCCGCATTGAATAGCCTGGGGCAGGGCAGCGTCGTCCCGGTACCGGGTGGCGTGCTGATTCGGGATCAGGATGGGAGTGTGTTGGGGGCGGTGGGCATCAGTGGCGATTTGTCTGATGTCGATGAGCAATGTGCGATCAGGGCGGTTGAGGCGCAGGGGTTGAGGGCGGATGCGGGGATGGCTGGTTGATCTTCAGCGTCTGATCGAATGTCATCGCGGGCAAGCCCGCTCCCACAGGTTCCTGCTGGTGAACACAAAGTCTGTGAACACCCTCGATCCTTGTGGGAGCGGGCTTGCCCGCGATGGCGGCCTCATGGACACATCCAGATAACGGATTGTCGCGGTCTATGGGCCGCTCAGGTCTAATCTTCTGATGAATCCATCATGAAGGGGCAACGGATTGCCTGATCTTCCCGCTTCACATCGCCTACGAACGGGGCGCTATGCCGAACCCAATCGAATCTATTTACTGACTACCAATACACTTGATCGCGAGCCGGTTTTTGCGGATTTCGCATTGGGCAGATTGGTTGTTCATCAATTTCGCCAAGCACAAAATACAGGGTTAGTGAATTCACTGGCATGGGTCGTTATGCCTGATCACTTCCATTGGCTTGTCGAATTGGAGAAATGTTCGCTCAGTAATCTGATGCGTCAAACCAAGTCACTGATTACGCGAGAGGTGAATCTTTCCAGTAACAGGTGTGGACCACTTTGGCAGCAGGGCTATCACGACCGGGCATTGAGGCGAGAAGAAGACTTGGTGAAGATGGCACGATATGTAGTGGCGAATCCATTGCGGGCAGGTCTTGTAGAGCGGCTTGGCGACTATCCGTTGTGGGATGCTATCTGGCTTTAAGACTTCAGATCGAGTCGCCTTCATCGCGGTCTACCCGTCCAACTCACACCCCTTGAGCACCAACCGGATAATCGTCTGCGCCGCCGCTTCATAATCGGCCTCGTCCAGCTTGGCCTTGCCGGTAACCGCAGAGATCTGCCAGTCGAAGTCGGCGTAGGTCTGGGTCGCGGCCCAGATGCTGAACATCAGATGGTTGGGGTCAATGGGGGCGATTTGGCCGCGGTCGATCCAGGTCTGGATGCAGTCGATGTTGTGCCTGGCCTGGCCGTTGAGTTGCTCGACCAGGTCGGGGCTCAGGTGGGGGGCGCCGTGCATGATTTCGCTGGCGAACACCTTGGAGGCGAAGGGCAGGTCACGGGAGATGCGGATTTTCGAGCGAATGTAGCCGCTCAGCACTTCGCTGGGCACGCCGTCGGCGTTGAACGGCGTCGAGGCCTGCAGAATCGGCTCGATGATGCTTTCCAGGACCTCGCGGTAGAGATTTTCCTTGGATTTGAAGTAGTAGTAGACGTTAGGCTTGGGTAGCCCTGCCTTGGCCGCGATGTCACTGGTTTTGGTCGCAGCGAAGCCCTTGTCGGCAAATTCTTCGCTGGCGGCACGCAGGATCAGTTCTTTGTTGCGCTCGCGGATAGTGCTCATAAACCAAGGAGTTCCTTGCCTGTTCTGGCGGTTGCGCATGGTAGCACCGGCCTCGCGCGACGCTCAAGAATGCCCCGTGTAGCCTCGGGTCGCGCTATGCTGCGCACCATTCATTCAAGAAGGAAACCTGATTCATGGCAGGAAGCAGTTTGCTGGTGCTGGTCGACGACATCGCCACCGTACTGGACGATGTGGCGTTGATGACCAAAATGGCCGCGAAGAAAACCGCTGGCGTGCTTGGCGACGATCTGGCGCTCAACGCCCAGCAGGTTTCCGGCGTGCGTGCCGAGCGGGAAATCCCGGTGGTGTGGGCGGTGGCCAAGGGCTCGTTCCTCAACAAGCTGATCCTGGTGCCGTCGGCCTTGGCCATCAGCGCGTTCATTCCGTGGCTGGTCACGCCATTGTTGATGGTCGGCGGCGCTTACCTGTGCTTCGAAGGTTTCGAGAAACTCGCCCACAAATTCCTGCACAGCAAAGCTGAAGATCAGGCTGAACACGCAGAATTGGTCGAGGCTGTAGCCAACCCTGCGGTCGATCTGGTGGCGTTCGAGAAGGACAAGATCAAAGGTGCGATCCGTACCGACTTCATCCTCTCGGCGGAAATCATCGCCATCACCCTTGGCACCGTGGCTGCCGCTTCGCTGACCCAGCAAGTGATCGTGCTCTCGGGCATCGCCATCGTCATGACCATCGGCGTCTACGGCCTGGTGGCCGGCATCGTCAAACTCGACGACCTCGGTCAGTGGCTGGCCCTGAAGCCCGGCCAGATGGCCAAAAGCATCGGCGGCGGGATTCTGCGTGCGGCGCCGTACATGATGAAAAGCCTGTCGGTGATCGGCACCGCGGCGATGTTTTTGGTCGGTGGCGGGATTCTGACCCACGGCGTGCCAGTGGTTCATCACTGGATCGAGAGTGTCAGCGCGAGTGCCGGTGGTGGCGGATTTATCGTGCCGACGTTGCTGAATGCGGTGGCCGGGATTGTGGCGGGCGCGGCGGTGTTGGTTGGGGTGATGGCTGTCAGCAAGGTTTGGAAAACGGTAAAAGCCTGAACTGTGGGAGCGAGCCTGCTCGCGATGAGGTCATAACATTCAACATCCATGTTGACTGTCAGACCGTTATCGCGAGCAGGCTCGCTCCCACAGTGGATTGTGGTGTGGCATGAATATGAAAAAGGCCATTCGGCGCAAATCGAATGGCCTTTTTTGTTGCCTTCGGAATTACTCGGCAACCTGCAGCTTGCGCGACTCGGTGTACACGTAACGCACCTTCTCATACTCGAACGGCGTGTTCAGCTGGCCGTAGCGGAAGCTGGTCTGATAGCGCTTGTCGATGATGCGCAGTGCCAGGACTTCCGGGTGGTTAGAGCTGACTTCGGAAACGTTCAGGAAGTTGATCGCCGATTCGGCCGTGTAATCGACCGCCAGGCCCGCGGTGTCACGCAGGTTCGACGGGCCGAGGATCGGCAGCACGAAGTAGGCGCCGCCCGGTACGCCGTAGAAGCCCAGGGTCTGGCCGAAGTCTTCGCTCTGGCGCGGCAGCCCCATGGAGGTGGCCGGATCCCACAGGCCGGCGACACCGATGGTGGTGTTGAGCAGCAGGCGCGCGGTGGTTTCCATCGAACGCTGCCCCTTGAATTGCAGCAGGCTGTTCATCAGGTTCGGTACATCGCCGACGTTGTTGAAGAAGTTGCTGACGCCGGTGCGCAGGAAACTTGGGGTGACGTAGCGATAACCGTTAACCACGGGCAGGAACACCCATTGGTCGAAACGGTAGTTGAAGTGGTAGACGCGGCGGTTCCACTCCTCCAGCGGGTCGTAGACGTTCAACGCGTTGAGCGTCGAGCGTTCGAACTCGCGCTGATCCAGCCCCGGGTTGAATTTGAGTTTGCTCAGCGGTTCCTTGAAGCCGTCACTATCGACCACCACAGGTGCATTGGCTTTGCTGTTGTCGGCGTTGGCGACGCCTGCACAGAGTAACGCTGCGATCAGCAGGGGGTATTTAGCCACGGAAAAACTCCAGCATGGCGTCGCTGTTGACGCGATAGTTGAGGTTGCCGCAATGGCCGCCCAATGGATAAACAGTCAAACGGTCGCCGAAGGTTCGGCGCAGAAACCCCAGGTCGCCAGGGCCGAGGATCACGTCGTCGGCGTTGTGCATGACGGCGATTTTCGGGCTGTCGTGCAGGTAATCCTTGAGTGCATACAGGCTGACCTGATCGATCAGTTGCAGCAGGCTGCCGCCGTCGGTGCGGGCACGCCACATCGGGATGACCTGTTCGGTCAGGTAGCAGTCGAAGTCGCATTGCAGTGCGCGTTTGAGGAACGGCGTGAGGGTGGTGCCTTCGGTGATCGGGTATTTCGGTGGCGTAATCAAGCCGCGGCGGTTGATCAGGTCCGAGGTGAAGGCGATGTCGGCCGCCGAGAAACGGAATGAAGTGCCAATCAGCATGGCCATCTGTTCGTTGCTCAAGTGCTGCTTGGACTGCTGGAAGTCATAGAGCAGGGCATCGTTGAGGTCGATGTAGCCCTTCTGTTGGAAGTAGCGGGTCAGTTTGTCCAGCACCAGCTCATAGAAGGTGGTGCTGTTGTTGATGCCCTTCACCTCTGTTTGAACCAGCTTGTCCAGGTTGGTGATCGATGTGTAAAGGTTGACCGGCGGGTTGAGCAACAAGACTTTCTTGAAATTGAAGCTGCGACGGGTTTCATCCAGATGCGCCACAAAGGCCGCATCCAGGGCACCGAGGCTATAGCCACTCAGGTAAAAGTCGGTGACCGGCAGTTTCGGGTTTTGCGCCCGCACGGCCTGCATCACGCGGTACATGTCTTCGGCATCTTCCTTGGTCACGCCGGGGGTGGCGAAACGCGAAGCAGCGGTCATGAAGTCGAAGCTGGTCGGCGACGACAGCTGCACCACGTGATAACCGGCTTTGTAGTAGAGCTTTTTCAGGTACTCGTTGAGGGTGCTGTCATAGCGTGCACCGGTGCCGGAAATCAGGAAGATCAACGGTGCCGCTTGATCTTGCGTGGCGATGCGGTAGGTGAGTTGCTTCACCGGCCAGAAGTTGTCCGGCAGGCTGAATTCACGCTCGGGACGCATCGTGACGCTGCGGTCCGACTGATTGATGTCGTCGTCCAGCGGCAATTCCGGGCGTAACTCCGGCGGTGTCGTGGCGATGGTCGCCTCGAACGGGTTGGTCAGGGGGTAGCCGTAACTGGCGGCATCAATGTCGGCCGCCAGTGCGGACGCACTTAAAAACAAGCCGCCAAACAGGGCGGCGCAGCGCAAGGAACGGAGCATGACTAGATCCCTTAGAGGAAGGTGCGGAATGAAGTTCCGCAGCCTATGACCATCGGATTTGCGCCAAAGTGCCATGATGGGCACTAAACAGGCCTGATTTCGGAGCAACGGTAGCGGGACGATACACTTTGCAGCTATTTCATGAACAGTTATCTGTTGATGTCACTTGCTTACCGCAGGCGGGGGATTAAGCTGGCCGCCGATTTCGTTTATTGGAGTGCTTCATGTCCCGCCGTTTACCCGTGATTCTGTTGCTCGTTCTTCTGCCATTGTGGCTGGCTGCCAGTTATGGCGCGCGTTATGGCTTCATGGAGGATGCTCAATGGGTCGGCATCTGCGTTGATGAGGCCAGCCGCTGGGAATGTCTGGTCCGGTCAAACCTGGGCCTGATGATTCATTTCAAGGTATTGGGTTGGACGGCATTGGCCGCCGCCGTGATCGGTTTTGTGCTGCCGGGGCGAGCGGGATGGTGGTTGGCGGTGCTGGCGCTGGTGTTCGGATTTCCGGCGCTGGCGTTGTACAACACCACGTTGGCGGTGTTTGCGGTAGTGATTGCGGCTTTGCGTCTGGTCCGGGCTTCTCGTAGCGCCTGATAGTCCGTCATCGCGAGCAGGCTCGCTCCCACATTCGACCGCATCTAGCATGAGAACGCGGTTACATGTGGGAGCGAGCTTGCTCGCGATGGGGCCGGTAGCCGCGCAGAAGATCAGCCCTTGCGAACCCGCAAGCTGCGCCACAACGCCGCCACCATCAACACACTCACCAGCGCCCAACCCCAGGCCTGCTGGTTCTGCAAACCTTCTTGATACAGTTGCGGCGCAATGCCGGCGCCGATAATGAAGGTCAGCAGGGCGATTTCCCGACGCGGTGCGCTGACCGGGCGGCACAGGTATACCAGCGCCGGCAGGATGAACGCGGCACTCGGGAAGCTGCGATAACGCGGGTCAAACACCAGCTCCAGCATCATCACCGCCGCGGCAAAACCTGCCGCTGCCAGCCACCAGCCGGCACGACGCTCCAGTGCATTGAAGGCGCGTTCACGCCAGCCGGTACGGGCACTCAAGGCCAGCGCGGCATGCGCCAGCACCAACAGATTCAGCCCCGTCAGCAAGGCGACCCACAGCCACTCACTGGCAAATCGGGTGGTGACACGGGCCAGATCGCCCCAGGCGCCAATCGAACAGGCCGCCAACGCGCCGAGCAGTGGCAGCACCCACGCCGCGCGGGTGCTGCGAACGCGACCGCCGATAATCAGCGTGCCGATGAAGATCAAACTACCCACCGCCAGCCATTGCGACCAATACGGTACGTTCGAGACGGGCCCGGCGAGCACACCCTTATCCTGACGATCGGCGTCGAACAGTCCCCAATAACCCCCGACCGCACCTTCACTGGCGCGTTTCCAGGGCTGGTCAAATGCCTCGATCAGGTTGTAATGCCAGCCTTGCTGTTCGGCCATGATCACAAAGCTACGAATGAACTTGGCTTCATTGACCCGGCTCGGCAAAGCGGTTTCGCGCTGACGGCCTTCGCTTGGCCAGCCAGTTTCACCGATCATCACGTCTTTGGGCGCAAATTTGTTGCCGAACACCTGGCGCACTTCGGCCACATGCTGCAGTGCCGCGTCGATGTTCGACGGATCATCTTCCCAGTACGGCAGCAAATGGATGGTCAGGAAGTCCACCGCCGGAGCGATTTCGGGGTGCTTGAGCCAGAATTCCCAGACGTCGGCGTAGGTCACCGGTTGTTTGACCTGGCTTTTGACCTTGTTAATCAGGGTCGCCAACTGTGGGCCGGTGACTTCCTTGCGCAGCAGGGTTTCGTTACCTACGATCACCGAGGTCACTACATCGGCGTTGGCATTCGCCGAGGCGATCAGCAGGTCGACTTCCTTGGCGGTGTCTACCGGGTTGCCGTTGACCCAGGCGCCGATCATCAGCTTCAAGCCGTGTTTGCGTGCCAGATCGGGCAGGGCCTCGAGGCCGGTCATGGAATAGGTGCGGATGCATTCGAACCGGGTTGCCAGCAGCGCGAGGTCGGCGTCCATACGCTCGGGGCGCAGTTTGAACGGTACATCGAACGGCGATTGGTCTTTGTCGAACGGGGTGTAGGAGGCACATTGCAGCTTGTGCGTTGCGCTGGCCACGTCGGGCAGGATCACCGGTTTGCCGAGTCCATACCAGAAGCCGCCGAGGGCAAAAAACCCCAGCAGGCAGGCAAATAAATAAGCAAAAAAAGGAAAGCGGGATGTCGCGGGCATGGTCAGGCCGTCTGGGAACAAAGCCGCGCATGTTACCTGCATTTGTCCCGGGCTTGGTGGCCTGCATAATTTTGACATGCAAAGTTCGGGCGGGGTGGCGGATGGATTGGCGACGGTTGCAATTAATGGCCTTCTGATGTCGTTTCTCGATGCCTTGAGGTCGCTGGCAGAGCAGGTGATCGTGGGCGTCAGGTTGATCATCCAATCGTCAGTACTCCGCTGATGTTTGAACGAGTTTGCGGTGAGGCGTGATGGGGGCGCTGTGCACCATAACAATACGTTGAGCGGCTCGGCATCCGTCGAGCGCAGCACTTTCGGGGAAGTAACGATGAAGATGCGACGACTCTTGGGCGCAGGTGCCGCTTTGGTGCTGGCGATCAGTTCTACGGTGGCCAGCGCTGAAGGCAAGGCAGTGACGATCGGTTATGTAGACGGCTGGTCGGACAGCGTCGCCACGACCAACGTGGCCGCCGAGGTGATCAGGCAGAAACTCGGTTATGACGTGAAGCTGCAAGCCGTTGCCACCGGGATCATGTGGCAGGGTGTGGCCACTGGCAAACTCGACGCCATGCTATCGGCGTGGCTGCCTGTGACGCACGGTGAATACTGGACCAAAAACAAGGATCAGGTCGTCGATTACGGCCCGAACTTCAAGGATGCGAAAATCGGCCTGATCGTGCCGGAGTACGTCAAGGCCAAGTCTATCGAGGATCTGAAAACCGACGACAGCTTCAAAAATCGTATCGTCGGCATCGATGCCGGTTCAGGCGTGATGCTCAAAACCGATCAGGCCATCAAGGATTACGGCCTGGACAACTACACCCTCAAGGCCAGTTCTGGCGCCGGCATGATTGCCGAGTTGACCCGTGCCGAGAAGAAAAATGAATCCATTGCCGTCACCGGTTGGGTGCCGCACTGGATGTTCGCCAAGTGGAAGCTGCGCTTCCTGGACGACCCGAAAGGCGTTTATGGCGCGGCTGAAACCGTGAACAGCATCGGTAGCAAAGAGCTGGCAACCAAAGCGCCGGAAGTTGCGAAGTTCCTGAAGAACTTCCAGTGGGCATCGAAAGACGAAATCGGCGAAGTCATGTTGGCGATTCAGGACGGCGCCAAGCCTGAAGCCGCAGCGAAGGATTGGGTGGCCAAACACCCGGATCGCGTTGCCGACTGGATCAAATGATTTAACCTGAGGCGTCTAGTCAGCACCTCTAAAGGCCCCTTGGCATTTATGCCAAGGGGCCTTTTGCTTTTTTATGTGGGAGCAACTGTCATGTCGTTCTAATACTAAGGTCGTCTGGAACCTGTCCCGCAGCCGCATAGAGTGGATACCGTTCCAACTAAATCTGTGCTGCGAGGATAAAAACAATGAACGACAGCATTTACCTCTCGATTCAAAACAGCTCGCGCTTCAAGGAGCTGGTCAGCAAGAGAGAACGATTCGCCTGGATTCTTTCAGCGATCATGCTTGGGCTGTACTCCGGATTCATCCTTTTGATTGCTTACGGGCCGCATATCCTGGGCGCGAAAATCAGCCCTGAGTCTTCGATTACCTGGGGCATTCCGATCGGTGTCGGGCTGATCATTTCGGCCTTTATCCTGACGGGCATCTACGTGCGACGCGCCAACGGCGAATTCGACGACTTGAACAATGCGATTCTCAAGGAGGCTCAGCAATGATCCGGCGTCTAATGGCTCTATTGAGCATCGCAGCGTTCGCACCTGGCGCCTGGGCGGCTGACGCCTTGACCGGTGCAGTGACCAAACAACCCCTGAACGTCGCGGCGATCCTGATGTTTGTGGCGTTCGTCGGCGCGACTTTATATATCACTTACTGGGCTTCCAAGAAAAACAACTCGGCCGCCGACTACTATGCGGCGGGCGGCAAGATCACCGGTTTCCAGAATGGTCTGGCGATTGCCGGTGACTACATGTCCGCGGCGTCCTTCCTGGGTATTTCCGCCCTGGTGTTCACCTCTGGCTACGACGGCCTGATCTACTCGATCGGCTTCCTGGTGGGCTGGCCGATCATTCTGTTCCTGATCGCCGAGCGCCTGCGCAACCTGGGCAAGTACACCTTTGCCGACGTGGCGTCCTACCGCCTGGGGCAAACCCAGATTCGCTCGTTGTCCGCTTGCGGTTCGCTGGTGGTGGTAGCGTTCTACCTGATCGCGCAAATGGTCGGTGCCGGCAAGCTGATTCAGCTGCTGTTCGGTCTCGACTATCACGTTGCGGTAATCCTGGTGGGTATCCTGATGTGCGCCTACGTGCTGTTCGGTGGCATGCTGGCGACTACTTGGGTACAGATCATCAAGGCTGTATTGCTGCTGTCCGGTGCCTCGTTCATGGCGCTGATGGTGATGAAGCACGTCAACTTCGACTTCAACGCGCTGTTCTCCGAGGCGATCAAGGTTCACCCTAAGGGTGAAGCGATCATGAGCCCGGGCGGCCTGGTGAAAGATCCGATCTCCGCCTTCTCCCTTGGTCTGGCGCTGATGTTCGGTACCGCTGGTCTGCCGCACATCCTGATGCGCTTCTTCACCGTGAGTGACGCGAAAGAAGCTCGTAAGAGTGTGTTGTATGCAACCGGCTTCATTGGCTACTTCTACATCCTGACCTTCATCATCGGCTTCGGCGCGATCCTGCTGGTCAGCACCAACCCGGCCTTCAAAGATGCGGCTGGCGCGCTGTTGGGCGGCAACAACATGGCGGCGGTGCACCTGTCCAACGCGGTCGGGGGCAGTATCTTCCTGGGCTTCATCTCGGCGGTGGCGTTCGCAACCATCCTGGCGGTGGTGGCGGGTCTGACCCTGGCCGGTGCTTCGGCGGTGTCCCATGACCTGTATGCCAGTGTGATCAAGAAGGGCAAGGCCAACGAGAAGGACGAGATCCGTGTCTCGAAAATCACCACCATCGCTCTGGCGGTGCTGGCGATCGGCCTGGGCATTCTGTTCGAGAAGCAGAACATCGCGTTCATGGTGGGCCTGGCGTTCTCCATCGCGGCGAGTTGTAACTTCCCGGTGCTGCTGCTTTCCATGTACTGGAAGAAGCTGACGACTCGCGGTGCGATGATCGGCGGATGGTTGGGTCTGATCAGTGCTGTTGGCTTGATGGTGTTGGGGCCAACCATTTGGGTGCAGATCCTGGGTCACGAGAAAGCGATCTTCCCGTACGAATACCCGGCACTGTTCTCCATGGCCATTGCGTTTGTCGGGATCTGGTTCTTCTCGGTCACTGACAAGTCCGCCGAGGGTGTGAACGAACGTGCGCTGTTCTTCCCGCAGTTCGTTCGTTCGCAGACCGGGTTGGGGGCGAGTGGGGCGGTTTCGCACTAAGGCTTTGAGTTTCTATATATAAGCTGAGCCACACAAAATGCCCCCGGTCGAGAGACTGGGGCATTTTTTATTGGGCGGTTATCGCACTCTGTATGGCTTTTCCGCAGAGGTGGCCTGTTCTTTGATCGGGTACATATCCGTTCCTGCGGTTATGGCCGCTTATGGTTTCGCTTTTACAGCGAGTCACTTTCGAAAAGCGCGAAAGTAACTCGCTGTAAAAGCGAAACCAATAGAAGCCGTTACCGCAGAAACGGATATGTACACAACCAAAGAGCCAGGCCCACAAGGCCCCACAAACAAAAACGGCCCCTATCTAAATAGAGGCCGTTTCCAGTACAGCTTAAGACGCTATCGCAAGACAGCTCTTATTCGCGATCTTCCAGCTTGATGATGTCACGCGACTCATAGCCGGTGTACAACTGACGCGGACGGCCAATCTTGTACGGGCTGGAGAGCATTTCCTTCCAGTGGGAAATCCAGCCGACAGTCCGCGCCAGGGCGAAGATCACGGTGAACATACTGGTCGGAATGCCGATCGCCTTGAGGATAATCCCCGAGTAGAAGTCGACGTTCGGGTACAGCGAGCGTTCGATGAAGTACGGGTCGGTCAGGGCGATCTCTTCCAGGCGCATGGCCAGTTCGAGTTGCGGATCGTTGGTAATACCCAGCTCTTTCAGTACTTCGTCGCAGGTCTGCTTCATGACGGTGGCGCGTGGGTCGCGGTTTTTGTAAACCCGGTGACCGAAGCCCATCAGTTTGAATGGATCACTCTTGTCCTTGGCCTTGGCGATGTACGTGTCGATGTTGGAAACATCGCCAATCTCGTCAAGCATGGTCAGAACGGCTTCGTTCGCACCGCCGTGGGCAGGGCCCCACAGTGCGGCGATACCGGCGGCGATACAGGCGAACGGGTTGGCCCCCGACGAACCGGCCAGACGTACGGTAGAAGTCGATGCGTTCTGCTCGTGGTCGGCATGAAGGATGAAGATCCGGTCCATGGCCTTGGCGAGTACCGGGCTGATCGGTTTGATCTCGCACGGGGTGTTGAACATCATGTGCAGGAAGTTTTCCGCGTACGACAAATCGTTGCGCGGGTACATCATGGGTTGGCCCATGGAGTACTTGTAAACCATTGCGGCCAGGGTCGGCATCTTGGCAACCAGGCGGATCGCGGAGATTTCGCGATGCTGCGGGTTATTGATGTCGAGGGAGTCGTGGTAGAAGGCCGAGAGGGCGCCCACTACGCCGCACATGACGGCCATCGGGTGGGCGTCGCGACGGAAGCCGTTGAAGAAGGTCTTCAACTGCTCGTGAACCATGGTGTGGTTCTTCACGGTGCCGACGAACTGGGCCTTCTGTTCTGCGGTCGGCAATTCGCCGTTCAGCAGCAGATAGCAGGTTTCCAGGTAGTCCGACTTTTCAGCCAGCTGTTCGATCGGGTAGCCGCGGTGCAGCAGAATGCCGTTGTCGCCGTCGATATAGGTGATCTTCGACTCGCAGGAGGCAGTCGACATGAAACCAGGGTCAAAGGTGAAACGGCCCGTGGCCGTCAGGCCCCGAACGTCGATAACATCGGGACCAACGGTGCCGGTTAAAATGGGCAGCTCGACGGGGGCTGCGCCCTCGATGATCAACTGCGCTTTTTTGTCAGCCATGTGGCCTCCTATTTATGCTTGAAATCATCAGACAGACCCCCCACGCAGGGCCCGCACCACTATAGTGAGATAAATTCGAATGTCAATTTGCCTAAAGTCTTGCTCCAGAAGGCTTTAACCGGACTTTTTCCTCGAAATTGACTGCCATTTACGCCTTTTATCCCGCTTGTGCAATCAGCTATTAGGGGAAGGTGAACGCGTTGTCATTAGTAGCCTAACTGTCTATACTCGGCCACCGACCGCCAGGGGCTTTTGGGCCTGCTTTATTGGGGGTCGCATCCCTGGGTGGTGGTTACCTGACCAGTGCACTCCCCAACAACTTTGCCCTGATTGTTAGGGGCTCTTCAGTGTGAAAAAAAGCCGTGAAAAGCCAACGACCTGTAAACCTAGACCTAAGGACCATCAAACTCCCCATCACCGGCGTTACGTCGTTTCTTCACCGTGTTTCCGGCATCATCCTCTTCCTGGGCCTTGGCTTCATGCTGTATGCATTGGGCAAGTCTCTGGGTTCCGAGGAAGGTTTTGCCGAGGTGAAGGCATGCTTGACCAGTCCGCTGGCCAAGTTCGTAGCATGGGGCCTCCTGTCCTCTCTTCTGTATCACCTGGTAGCCGGTGTGCGCCATTTGATTATGGATATGGGCATCGGTGAGACGCTGGAAGGCGGCAAACTGGGCTCGCAAATCATTATCGCCGTGTCTGCGGTGTTGATCGTTCTGGCGGGAGTTTGGATATGGTAACCAGCGTTACGAACCTGTCGCGTTCGGGCCTCTATGACTGGATGGCACAGCGTGTGTCTGCGGTCGTTCTCGCGGCTTATTTCATCTTCCTGATCGGATACCTCGTCGCGAATCCAGGCATTGGCTACGACCAATGGCATGCCCTGTTCGCCCACAACGGGATGCGTATCTTCAGTCTGCTGGCCCTTGTAGCCCTGGGGGCTCACGCCTGGGTCGGCATGTGGACCATCGCGACTGACTACCTGACGCCGATGGCGCTGGGCAAGTCCGCGACTGCAGTACGTTTCCTTTTCCAGGCAGTATGCGGCGTTGCGATGTTCGCTTACTTCGTCTGGGGTGTGCAGATTCTCTGGGGTATCTGATCCATGGCTAACATTCCAACGATTTCTTTCGACGCCATCATTATTGGTGGCGGCGGTGCCGGCATGCGCGCAGCGCTGCAACTGGCACAGGGCGGTCACAAGACTGCCGTGATCACCAAGGTTTTCCCGACCCGTTCGCACACCGTGTCGGCCCAGGGCGGCATCACCTGCGCCATCGCGTCTGCCGATCCGAACGATGACTGGCGCTGGCACATGTACGATACCGTCAAGGGTTCCGACTACATCGGTGACCAGGACGCGATCGAATACATGTGTCAGGAAGGCCCGGCTGCAGTTTTCGAACTGGACCACATGGGTATGCCGTTCTCCCGTACCGAACAGGGCCGTATCTACCAGCGTCCATTCGGCGGTCAGTCGAAGGATTACGGTAAAGGTGGCCAGGCCGCCCGTACCTGCGCCGCTTCCGACCGTACCGGTCACGCGCTGCTGCACACCCTTTATCAGGGCAACCTGAAAGCCGGCACCACATTCCTTAACGAGTACTATGCTGTTGATCTGGTGAAAAACCAGGACGGTGCATTCGTTGGTGTGATTGCCATCTGCATCGAAACCGGTGAAACCACCTACATCCGCGCCAAGGCTACTGTATTGGCCACCGGCGGTGCAGGTCGTATCTACGCATCCACCACCAACGCGCTGATCAACACCGGTGACGGCATTGGTATGGCGCTGCGTGCTGGCGTACCGGTACAAGACATCGAAATGTGGCAGTTCCACCCGACCGGCATCGCCGGCGCCGGTGTGCTGGTTACTGAAGGTTGCCGTGGTGAAGGTGGTTACCTGATCAACAAGCACGGCGAGCGTTTCATGGAGCGTTATGCTCCGAACGCCAAAGACCTTGCCGGTCGTGACGTTGTTGCCCGTTCGATGGTTAAGGAAATCATCGCCGGCAACGGTTGCGGTCCGAATGGCGACCACGTGATGCTCAAACTCGACCACCTGGGCGAGGAAGTGCTGCACAGCCGTCTGCCAGGCATCTGCGAATTGTCCAAGACTTTCGCACACGTCGACCCGGTGGTCGCTCCGGTTCCCGTCGTTCCGACCTGCCACTATATGATGGGCGGCGTTGCCACCAACATTCATGGTCAGGCGATGACTCAGGACGCCGACGGCGTAGACACTATCATCCCAGGCCTGTTCGCGGTCGGTGAAGTGGCTTGCGTATCGGTTCACGGTGCCAACCGTCTGGGCGGCAACTCGTTGCTCGACCTGGTGGTCTTCGGTCGTGCCGCAGGTCTGCACCTGGAAAAAGCGCTGACCGACGGTATCGAATACCGCGACGCCACCGACACCGACATCGATGTGGCACTGGCGCGTCTGGCCAGCCTCAACGAGCGTACCGAAGGTGAAGACGTGGCAACCCTGCGTCGTGAACTGCAAAACTGCATGCAGAACTACTTCGGTGTGTTCCGTACCGGCGAATACATGCAGAAGGGTATTGCTCAGCTGGCTGATCTGCGTGGCCGTATCGCCAACGTCAAGATCAACGACAAGAGCCAGGCGTTCAACACTGCGCGTATCGAGGCACTGGAACTGCAGAACCTGCTGGAAGTGGCCGAAGCCACCGCCATCGCTGCAGAAGTGCGCAAAGAGTCCCGCGGTGCTCACGCCCGTGAAGACTTCGAAGACCGTGACGACGAAAACTGGCTGTGCCACACCCTGTACTTCCCGGGTGACAAGCGCGTCACCAAGCGTGCTGTGAACTTCTCGCCGAAGACTGTTCCGACTTTTGAACCTAAGATTCGGACTTATTAAGGGTGGCCGCCATGTTGCAAGTCAGTGTTTATCGTTACAACCCTGATCAGGACGCTGCGCCGTTCATGCAGGAATTCCAGGTTGATACCGGTGGTAAAGACCTGATGGTGCTGGACGTACTGGCCCTGATCAAAGAGCAGGACGAAGGTTTCTCCTATCGTCGCTCTTGCCGTGAAGGTGTTTGCGGTTCCGACGGCATGAACATCAACGGCAAGAACGGTCTGGCGTGCATCACGCCGCTGTCTGCCGTTGTAAAACGTAACAAGTTGATCGTTCGTCCATTGCCAGGTTTGCCGGTTATCCGTGACCTGGTCGTCGATATGAGCATCTTCTACAAGCAATACGAAAAGGTTAAGCCATACCTGCAGAACGACACGCCGGCTCCGGCCATCGAGCGTCTGCAGTCCCCTGAAGAGCGTGAAAAGCTCGACGGTCTGTACGAGTGCATCCTGTGCGCTTGCTGCTCGACCTCGTGCCCGTCCTTCTGGTGGAACCCGGACAAGTTCCTGGGGCCGGCTGCTCTGCTGCAAGCGTACCGCTTCCTGGCCGACAGCCGCGACACCAAGACATCCGAGCGTCTGGCTTCGCTGGATGACCCGTTCAGCGTATTCCGCTGCCGGGGCATCATGAACTGCGTCAACGTTTGTCCGAAAGGCCTGAACCCGACCAAGGCCATCGGTCACATCCGTAACATGTTGCTTTCAAGCGGCGTGTGATTCAGCTGCTGTAACCCGGCTGTTGTAAAAGTAGGACCGCTGTACCCGTAGATGCTGCGGCGCAGGCTTCAACCGGCGCCGTAGTTTTAACCTGGGCAGCAGCTTAAAAGGCTGCCGCTCTTATTTTGAAGAAATGAGACAAGCAGGGGCATCCGGGCTGGTACCCGGACTATCAGCGTGATCCTAAGTGGCTTGTTTTAGTCGCTGCATTCGGACTTCTGCAAGTTTGCTCGGTGTCGACGCCGGTGGTGTTCCCCTAACCGAGGGTGACCAAGCATGCAAGAAAGCGTGATGCAGCGCATGTGGAACAGCGCCTACCTATCCGGTAGTAACGCTGCCTATGTGGAAGAGCTCTACGAGCTCTACCTGCACGACCCTAACGCTGTGCCAGAAGAGTGGCGCACCTACTTCCAGAAGTTGCCTGCTGACGGCAACCCTGCCACCGATGTTTCGCACTCCACAATTCGCGATCATTTCGTCTTGCTGGCAAAGAACCAGCGCCGCGCCCAACCGGTTTCCGCCGGCAGCGTGAGCAGTGAGCACGAGAAGAAGCAAGTTGAAGTGTTGCGATTGATCCAGGCCTACCGTATGCGTGGCCACCAGGCAGCCCAGCTTGACCCGCTGGGGCTGTGGCAGCGTCCTGCACCTGCAGACCTGTCGATCAATCATTACGGCTTGACCAATGCCGATCTTGATACGACCTTCCGTGCCGGCGACCTGTTCATCGGCAAAGAGGAGGCGAGCCTACGCGAAATTCACGAAGCGTTGCAGCAGACATATTGCCGCACCATCGGCGCTGAATTTACGCATATCACCGATTCCGAGCAGCGCCAGTGGTTCCAGCAGCGTCTGGAAAGCGTGCGCGGCCGTCCGACGTACTCCGCCGACATCAAGGGCCACCTGCTCGAACGCGTCACCGCCGGCGAAGGTCTTGAAAAATACCTCGGGACCAAATACCCGGGTACCAAGCGTTTCGGTCTGGAAGGCGGCGAGAGCCTGATTCCGATGCTCGACGAGCTGATCCAGCGTTCCGGCTCCTACGGCACCAAGGAAATCGTCATCGGCATGGCCCACCGTGGTCGTCTGAACGTACTGGTCAACACCTTCGGCAAGAACCCGCGCGAGCTGTTCGACGAGTTCGAAGGCAAGAAGAAGGTCGAGCTGGGGTCCGGTGACGTTAAATATCACCAGGGCTTCTCGTCCAACGTGATGACCACCGGCGGTGAAGTTCATTTGGCCATGGCGTTCAACCCCTCCCACCTGGAAATCGTTTCCCCGGTGGTCGAGGGTTCGGTTCGCGCCCGTCAGGATCGTCGTAACGACCCTACCGGCGAGAAGGTTTTGCCGATCTCCATCCACGGTGACGCGGCATTCGCCGGTCAGGGTGTGGTGATGGAAACCTTCCAGATGTCGCAGACCCGCGGTTTCAAGACCGGCGGCACTGTGCACATCGTGATCAACAACCAGGTCGGTTTCACCATCAGCAACCCGCTGGACTCGCGCTCCACCGAGTACGCGACCGACGTTGCGAAGATGATCCAGGCGCCGATCCTCCATGTGAATGGTGATGATCCGGAGGCCGTGTTGTTCGTGACCCAGCTGGCCATCGACTACCGCATGCAGTTCAAGCGTGACGTGGTGATCGACCTGGTCTGCTACCGTCGTCGCGGCCATAACGAGGCCGACGAGCCTAGCGGCACCCAGCCAATCATGTATCAGCAGATCACCAAACAGCGCACCACCCGTGAGCTGTATGCCGATCGTCTGACCCAGGGCGGTGTGCTGGACGCAGAGCGTGTTCAGGCGAAAGTCGACGAATACCGCAATGCACTGGACAACGGTCTGCACGTAGTAAAAAGCCTGGTCAAAGAGCCGAACAAAGAGTTGTTTGTGGACTGGCGTCCGTATCTGGGCCACGCCTGGACCGCGCGTCACGACACTCGCTTCGATCTGAAAACCTTGCAGGAACTGTCCGCCAAGCTGCTGGAAATTCCGGAAGGCTTCGTGGTTCAGCGCCAGGTCTCGAAAATCTACGAAGACCGTCAGAAAATGCAAGCCGGCGGCCTGCCGATCAACTGGGGTTACGCCGAAACCATGGCGTACGCGACCCTGGCGTTCGAAGGTCACCCGATTCGCATGACGGGTCAGGACATCGGTCGCGGTACGTTCTCGCACCGTCACGCTGTCTTGCACAACCAGAAAGACGCGGGTACCTACGTCCCGCTGCAAAACCTGTACAAGGGCCAGCCACGTTTCGACCTGTACGATTCGTTCCTGTCTGAAGAAGCCGTGCTGGCGTTCGAATACGGTTACTCGACCACCACGCCTGAGGCGCTGGTGATCTGGGAAGCCCAGTTCGGCGACTTCGCCAACGGTGCCCAAGTGGTCATCGACCAGTTCATCACCAGTGGCGAGCACAAGTGGGGTCGTCTCTGCGGTCTGACCATGCTGCTGCCGCACGGTTATGAAGGTCAGGGGCCGGAGCACTCTTCGGCTCGTCTGGAGCGTTACCTGCAGCTGTGCGCCGAGCACAATATTCAGGTAGCCGTGCCGACTACGCCGGCTCAGATCTACCACTTGCTGCGTCGTCAGGTGATTCGCCCGCTGCGCAAGCCGTTGATCGTTCTGACTCCGAAGTCGCTGCTGCGTCACAAACTGGCCATCTCGACCCTGGAAGATCTGGCCGAAGGTTCGTTCCAGACCGTTATTGCGGAAATCGATGCCCTGGACCCGAAAAAGGTCGAGCGCGTTGTTCTGTGTAGCGGCAAGGTCTACTACGACCTGCTGGAAAAACGCCGTGCCGAAGGTCGTGATGACATCGCCATCGTGCGTATCGAGCAGCTGTACCCATTCCCTGAGGACGACTTGAACGAAGTCCTGGCTCCGTACACCAACCTCAAACATATCGTTTGGTGTCAGGAAGAGCCGATGAACCAGGGTGCCTGGTACTGCAGCCAACACCACATGCGCCGCATCGTTGGCAATCACGACAAGTCTCTCGTACTCGAATACGCGGGCCGTGATGCTTCTGCTGCACCTGCTTGTGGTTACGCATCGATGCACGCTGAGCAGCAGGAACAACTGCTGCAAGACGCCTTTACTGTTTAACGCCTTCGCGCACCTGAAACCGAATTTAAGGACTCACAGATAATGGCTATCGAAATCAAAGCCCCCACTTTCCCGGAATCGGTTGCCGATGGCACCGTTGCCACCTGGCACAAAAAACCGGGAGACGCCGTCAAGCGTGACGAACTGATCGTCGACATCGAAACCGACAAAGTCGTACTGGAAGTGTTGGCTACCGCTGACGGCGTGCTGGGCGCTATCGTCAAGAACGAAGGCGACACCGTTCTGTCCGACGAAGTTCTGGGCTCCATCGGTGAGGGCAGTGCTGCTGCCGCTGCTCCAGCCGCTGCTGCTGCACCTGCTGCCGCTGCTCCAGCCGAAGCGGGCGAAGACGATCCTGTTGCTGCACCGGCTGCTCGCAAGCTGGCTGAAGAAAACGGCATCAACATCGCTTCCGTTGCCGGCACTGGCAAAGGCGGTCGTGTGACCAAGGAAGACGTGGTAGCAGCTGTTGCCGCCAAGAAAGCCGCTCCGGCTGCCGCACCTGCCAAGGCTGCTGCACCTGCTGCCGCTGCCCCGGTATTCGCTGCCGGTGATCGCGTAGAAAAACGCGTACCGATGACCCGCGTGCGGGCCACCGTTGCCAAGCGTCTGGTTGAAGCTCAATCGAACATGGCGATGCTGACCACTTTCAACGAAGTCGACATGACCGAAGTCATGGCGTTGCGTTCGAAGTACAAGGATCTCTTTGAGAAGAGCCATAATGGTGTGCGCCTGGGCTTCATGTCGTTCTTCGTGAAAGCGGCCACCGAAGCGCTGAAACGCTTCCCGGCTGTCAACGCGTCGATCGACGGTGCCGACATCGTTTACCACGGTTATGCCGACGTTGGTGTTGCTGTTTCCAGCGATCGCGGCCTGGTTGTACCGGTTCTGCGTAACGCCGAACTGATGAGCCTGGCTGAAATCGAAGGCGGCATCGCCACCTTCGGCAAGAAGGCTCGTGACGGCAAGCTGTCGATGGACGAAATGACCGGTGGTACGTTCACCATCACCAACGGTGGTACTTTCGGTTCGATGATGTCGACCCCGATCGTCAACCCGCCACAAGCGGCCATCCTGGGCATGCACAACATTCTGCAGCGTCCTATGGCGATCAACGGTCAAGTCGTTATTCGTCCGATGATGTACCTCGCTCTGTCCTACGATCACCGTTTGATCGACGGCAAAGAAGCTGTGACCTTCCTGGTTACCATCAAGAACCTGCTGGAAGACCCGGCTCGTTTACTGCTGGATATCTGATTTCGTTGCACGGGCCGTTCAGTGATGAGCGGCTCTTCTGTAATGACCAGCTTCGTCCCACGACGGTCCTCAAAAGGGATCGTCCGGTTTGATTCGAGAAGGAATGACACATGACTCAGAAATTCGACGTGGTAGTGATTGGTGCGGGCCCTGGCGGCTACGTGGCTGCCATTAAAGCAGCGCAACTGGGCCTCTCCACTGCCTGCATCGAGAAATACACCGACAAGGAAGGCAAACTGGCCCTCGGCGGTACTTGCCTGAACGTCGGCTGCATTCCCTCCAAGGCGCTGCTGGACAGCTCCTGGAAATACAAGGAAGCCAAAGAAGGCTTCGCGATCCACGGTATCAACCACGCTGGCGTGACCATGGACGTGGCAGCGATGGTCGGCCGTAAATCCACCATCGTCAAAGGCCTGACCTCGGGTGTTGCCACCCTGTTCAAGGCTAACGGTGTGACCTCGATCCAGGGCCACGGCAAACTGCTGGCCGGCAAGAAAGTCGAAGTCACCAAGCCTGACGGTTCGGTAGAAATCATTGAAGCCGAAAACGTGATTCTGGCTCCAGGTTCGCGTCCGATCGACATTCCACCGGCTCCGGTCGACCAGAATGTGATCGTCGACTCCACCGGCGCTCTGGAATTCCAATCGGTTCCAAAACGTCTGGGCGTGATTGGCGCTGGCGTGATCGGTCTGGAACTGGGTTCGGTCTGGTCCCGTCTGGGCGCAGAAGTGACGGTTCTCGAAGCGCTGGACACCTTCCTGATGGCCGCTGACGCTGCCGTTTCCAAGGAAGCGCTGAAAACCCTGACCAAACAAGGTCTGGACATCAAGCTGGGTGCTCGCGTTACCGGTTCCAAAGTGAACGGCGACGAAGTCGTTGTGAACTACACCGATGCCAACGGCGAACAGAACATCACTTTCGACAAGCTGATCGTAGCCGTTGGTCGCCGTCCGGTGACCACTGATCTGCTGGCTGCTGATTGCGGCGTGACCCTGGACGAGCGCGGTTTCGTGCACGTTGACGATCACTGCGCCACCACCGTACCGGGCGTTTACGCCATCGGTGACGTGGTTCGCGGCATGATGCTGGCACACAAAGCCTCGGAAGAGGGCATCATGGTCGTTGAGCGCATCAAGGGCCACAAAGCCCAGATGAACTATGATTTGATCCCGTCAGTTATTTATACTCACCCGGAAATCGCGTGGGTCGGCAAAACCGAGCAGACCTTGAAGGCTGAAGGCGTTGAAGTTAACGTTGGCACCTTCCCGTTCGCAGCCAGTGGCCGTGCCATGGCAGCCAACGACACCGGCGGTTTCGTGAAAGTCATTGCTGATGCCAAGACTGACCGCGTATTGGGCGTCCACGTGATTGGCCCGAGCGCTGCAGAACTGGTTCAGCAGGGCGCGATCGGTATGGAATTCGGCACCAGCGCTGAAGACCTGGGCATGATGGTTTTCTCCCATCCGACCCTGTCTGAAGCCTTGCACGAAGCAGCTTTGGCTGTGAATGGCGGCGCCATCCACATCGCCAACCGCAAGAAGCGTTAAGACAATAAGAAACCACGGCGGTACGGCCCGTCGTGAGCCTTGCATGCAAGACTCACCGCGGAATGTCCGCTGGACGCAGTCTTGTGTAGCTGCACCGGGTATCCGGAAAGGCTACGCAAGCAGCAGTCACAGGTGGTGCGGCACTTGAACAAGTGCAGCACCGAATGCGCAGTACCTAACGAAGACGGTAATAAGCATGAATCTTCACGAGTATCAGGGTAAGCAGCTGTTCGCTGAATACGGCCTGCCAGTTTCGACCGGTTACGCAGTAGACACCCCGGAAGCAGCAGCAGAAGCTTGCGACAAAATCGGCGGCACCGAGTGGGTTGTCAAAGCCCAGGTCCACGCTGGTGGTCGCGGTAAAGCGGGCGGCGTAAAGCTGGTTCGCAGCAAAGAAGACGCCAAAGCATTCGCTCAACAGTGGTTGGGCAAGCGTCTGGTGACTTACCAGACTGATGCCAATGGCCAGCCAGTCACCAAGATCCTGGTTGAGTCGTGCACTGATATCGCTAAAGAACTGTACCTGGGCGCTGTCGTTGACCGTTCGAGCCGTCGCATCGTGTTCATGGCTTCCACCGAAGGTGGCGTGGACATCGAGAAAATCGCTCACGACACCCCTGAGAAAATCCTCAAGGCCACTATCGATCCACTGGTTGGCGCTCAGCCATTCCAGGGTCGCGAGCTGGCATTCCAGCTGGGTCTGGAAGGCAAGCAGGTTGCTCAGTTCGCCAAGATCTTCGTAGGTCTGGCCAAGCTGTTCAAGGATCACGACCTGGCTCTGCTGGAAGTGAACCCGCTGGTGATCAAGGCTGACGGCGATCTGCATTGCCTCGATGCCAAGATCAACATCGACGCCAACGCCATGTACCGTCAGCCTAAGCTGAAGACTTTCCACGATCCGTCGCAAGACGATCCGCGCGAAGCGCACGCTGCCAAGTTCGAACTGAACTACGTAGCACTGGAAGGCAACATCGGTTGCATGGTCAACGGTGCTGGCCTGGCCATGGGTACCATGGACATCGTCAACCTGCATGGCGGCAAACCAGCCAACTTCCTCGACGTGGGCGGCGGTGCTACCAAAGAACGCGTAACCGAAGCGTTCAAGATCATCCTGTCCGACACTAACGTCGCTGCAGTATTGGTCAACATCTTCGGCGGCATCGTTCGTTGCGACATGATTGCCGAAGGCATCATCGGCGCTGTGAAAGAAGTCGGCGTGAAAATCCCGGTTGTTGTTCGCCTTGAAGGCAACAACGCTGAGCTGGGCGCTAAAGTACTGGCAGAAAGCGGTTTGAACATCATCGCTGCTACCAGCCTGACCGACGCTGCTCAACAAGTTGTCAAAGCTGCGGAGGGCAAATAATGAGCGTCCTGATCAATAAAGACACCAAAGTTATCTGCCAGGGCATTACCGGTTCGCAAGGTAGTTTCCACACCCAGCAAGCCATCGAATACGGCACCAAGATGGTCGGTGGCGTAACGCCTGGCAAAGGCGGCACCGAGCACCTGGGTCTGCCAGTGTTCAACACCGTGAAAGACGCTGTAGCTGCCACTGGCGCCACCGCCAGCGTGATCTACGTTCCAGCTCCTTTCTGCAAGGACTCCATCCTGGAAGCAGCCTTCGGCGGCATCAAGCTGATCGTTTGCATCACTGAAGGCATTCCTACCCTGGACATGCTGGATGCCAAGGTCAAGTGCGACGAGTTGGGCGTAGTCCTGATCGGTCCTAACTGCCCAGGCGTGATCACTCCAGGCGAATGCAAGATCGGCATCATGCCAGGTCACATTCACTTGCCAGGCAAGGTCGGTATCGTTTCCCGTTCCGGCACCCTGACCTACGAAGCTGTGAAGCAGACTACTGACGCCGGTTTCGGTCAGTCGACTTGCGTCGGCATCGGTGGTGACCCGATCCCGGGTTCGAACTTCATCGACATCCTGAAGCTGTTCCAGGAAGACCCGAAGACCGAAGCGATCGTAATGATCGGTGAGATCGGCGGTTCGGCTGAAGAAGAAGCGGCTGCCTACATCAAGGCAAACGTGACCAAGCCGGTTGTTTCCTACATCGCTGGTGTGACTGCCCCTGCGGGCAAGCGCATGGGCCATGCTGGCGCAATCATCTCTGGCGGCAAAGGCACTGCAGACGAGAAGTTTGCTGCCCTGGAAGACGCAGGCGTTAAAACCGTGCGTTCGCTGGCAGACATCGGCAAGGCTTTGTCCGAGCTGACCGGTTGGGCGATCAAGTAAGCCTCGCGCTTAGCTGACGCTTCACCAGACAAAGGCCACCTTCGGGTGGCCTTTGTCGTTTCCGGGGTTTGTGTGTCGGCAGTGAAGGCCTCATCGCGAGCAGGCTCGCTCCCACATTTAGAACGCGGTCAAATGTGGGAGCGAGCCTGCTCGCGATGGCGGAGTTGCAGCCGCCCACCATTTACATGCAAAAACGCGACATTGAAATGTCGCGTATCGGATACTTCGCCCCGTAACAGTGCGTTTGTCGTGCAAATTCGTTAGGCTAGCAGCCATTTTTGCGTCCGCGGCCCACAAGGCAGCGACGCGCTAAACGGGTTAGTCCTATACGGGCCGACAGCATTTCCCTCACCCATAAGGGAAATCCCTCTCTAAATTCCGATTCAGTAGTGTGGTATTTCCTTAATGAAAGTATTGAAAGGCCAGGACATCCTGGCACTGGGTTTTATGACGTTTGCCCTGTTCGTCGGGGCTGGCAACATCATCTTCCCGCCTATCGTCGGTTTGCAGTCCGGGCCTAATGTCTGGATGGCGGCGCTGGGTTTTCTGATCACCGCAGTTGGTTTGCCGGTGATCACCGTTGTCGCCTTGGCCAAGGTCGGTGGTGCAATGGATGCCTTGAGCAGCCCGATCGGTAAAATCGCCGGTGGCCTGCTGGCAGCCGCGTGCTACCTCGCTGTCGGCCCGTTGTTCGCGACGCCGCGCACCGCGACCGTGTCGTTCGAAGTGGGCTTGGCGCCGCTGACCGGCGAGAGCCCGCTGGCGCTGTTTCTTTATAGCTCGGTGTACTTCCTGCTGGTGTTCTTCATCTCGCTCTATCCGGGCCGTCTGCTAGACACCGTAGGACGTTTCCTTGCACCCATGAAGATCATCGCCCTGGCCGCTCTCGGGATTGCCGCGTTCGCGTTGCCAGCCGGTGATATCGGCGTGGCCACCCCTGAATATGTCGCGGCACCGTTCTCCCAAGGTTTTATTAATGGTTACCTGACCATGGATACCTTGGGCGCGCTGGTATTCGGCATTGTCATCGTCAATGCCATTCGATCCCGTGGCGTGGAATCGCCAGCGTTGATCACCCGTTACGCGATCATTGCCGGGCTGATTGCCGGCGTGGGTCTGGCGCTGGTTTACGTCAGTCTGTTCCGTCTCGGTTCGGGCAGCCATGAAGTAGCCGCCGGTGCTGCCAACGGCGCGGCGGTATTGCACGCCTACGTGCAGCATACGTTCGGTTCCCTGGGCAGCGGTTTCCTTGCGGTGCTGATCTCCCTGGCCTGCCTGGTGACAGCGGTCGGTCTGACCTGCGCCTGTGCCGAATACTTCAGCCGTGTACTGCCACTGTCCTACAAGACGCTAGTGATTATCCTGGCTGCGTTCTCCCTGCTGGTGTCCAACTTGGGCCTTACCAAGCTGATTGCGTTCTCGATCCCGGTGCTGACCGCCATCTACCCGCCGTGCATCGCCCTGGTAGCCCTGAGCTTCTGCAAGGACTTCTGGCATGAGCAGGGCCGTATCGTCGGTCCGGTGATGCTGGTGTCGTTCATCTTCGGTCTGATCGATGCCCTCAAGGGGGCTGGTCTGGCCGACTGGATGCCGACTCAACTGACTCATCTTCCGCTGAGCGAGCAGGGCCTGGCGTGGCTGGTGCCGGCGGTCATGACCCTGGTGGTTGCGGTGGTCTGCGATCGTCTGCTGGGCAAGCGCGAAGAAGCGCTGGCTTAAGCTGCTTCTGGCCCGCCACAAGCAGGTCTTGAGCTGCAAATGGAAATGCCCCGTATCAATCGATACGGGGCATTTTTTATGGGCGGGATGCGGTGTCTTTTTCCTTGCGCTAACGTCGAAGCATTGCAAATTTCCAATGTGGGAGCGAGCCTGCTCGCGATGGCGATTTTACTTCGACAGAGATGTTGACTGATCTACCGCTATCGCGAGCAGGCTCGCTCCCACAAGGTTTCGAGTATTTCGCCCTTACATCACAAGGACCTGCATGTCGTTCATCCACGCCAATCTGATCCACATCCTCGCCGCGCTCTGGTTTGTCGTCTGCTGGGGTGGTTACACCCGTTACGCCTCATGGAAGGCCCGCGACACCGCGTGCCTGGCCAGCGTGTTGCACCTGTATCGCGAAGACTGGATGCGCCGCATGCTATTGCGCGACAACCGCATTGCCGATGCCAGTGTGATCGGTAACCTGGAGCGCAACGCCTCGTTTTTCGCTTCCAGCACGTTGATTATCCTGGCCGGTATTCTCACGGTATTGGGTGCGTCCGACAGAGCCGTGTCGTTGCTGGCGGATATCCCAATGGTGCAACAGGCTTCCCAGGGGATGTCGGAGATCAAGTTGTTGTGCCTGGCGCTGGTGTTTGTCTATGCGTTCTTTACGTTCAGCTGGTGCATGCGTCAGTACAACTTTGCGGCGATTCTGGTCGGCTCAGCGCCGATGGTCGGCGAGCGTCATGTGTCTGAGCAAGAGCGCAAAGCCTTCGCTTCCCGAGCCGCCCGTGTCATCTCCATGGCGGCCAACCAGTTCAACTTCGGTCTGCGCTCCTATTACTTTGGCATGACCATGCTGGCGTGGTTCGTCAGCCCCTGGTTGTTCATGTTGATGAGTGCCGGCGTCGTGCTGGTGTTGTATCGCCGAGAATTTCACTCCGACGTTCTCGATGTAATGGTGTATACCCCTACAGAGGCGCCATTGCCTGAAGCAAACAAGGAGGCTGCTTGATGAGTATTCCGTTCTGGTGTGTGTTTATCAGCGCATTGTTGATTTACGTGGCAAAGATTCCCTTGGCCAAGGCCATGAACGAGCAGGGTGGCTACAACAATCACCTGCCGCGCCAGCAGCAGGCGCAACTTACCGGCTTCGGTGCCCGTGCATTGGCGGCCCACCAGAATAGTTTCGAGGCGTTCTTATTGTTCGCGGTAGGGGTGTTGATGGCGCACACCACGCAGACGGCAGGATGGCTGATCGATACGCTGGCAATCATCTTTGTGGTCGCGCGCATCATTTACTTGCTGTGTTATTGGGCAGATCTGGCCTGGCAGCGCAGTCTGGTATGGCTTGTGGGTTTAGTGTGTTCGTTGTTGCTGATGATTAGTCCGACTTTTAGGACGATTTTGGTCTGATGCCGCATTGAAAAACAAAAGCTGCAGATAAAAGAAAACCCGCACTTGGCGGGTTTTCTTTTATCACTAAAAACGTTTTTAGTTTTTAGGTGCTTCTGGTGCGGCTTCTTTTGCCGCTGCTGCGTTCGATTCGGCCTGAGCTTTGGCAGCTTCGGCGTTTTCTTTTGCAGCCTCGTTCACTTTATCCTGAGCTTCGCCCATTTTCTCCTGAGCTTGCTCGGCATGTTTGGTGGCATCTTGAGCTTTGTCCTCGGATTTTTTATCGCAAGCAGCGAGACCGAGGGAAGCGGTCAACATCAAGGCAATAGCTAAAGTCTTACGCATGGGGTGTTTCTCCTTATGGAAAATATCTACTGGCCTTTCGAGCACGGCGATCAGGGTTAAGTTCCTCAATTCGCACAGATATATAAGTTTGTTTTGCAGCGGAACTTTTGCGCTCTTGCCTGCTACTTTTCCCGGACACTAAGAAGAGTTAATCCAATGGCCGAAAACCCCGTTTTTGAGCGTGCGACGCGATTCCTGTCGGCATTGCGGCACTGTCAGGTACTCGGTATGCGCGTTCACAGCGCCAGCAGCGAAGGGCTGACGGTGATTCTGCCGTACAGCCCGCAGATCGTCGGCAATCCGCAAACCGGGGTGATTCATGGCGGTGCGCTGACCTCGCTGATGGACACCGCCTGCGGCATGGCCACCCTCTGCGTGCTGCCTGAGTTCGAAGTCTGCCCGACGCTCGACTTGCGCATCGACTACATGCACGCCGCCGAGCCGCACAAGGACGTGTACGGCTTCGCCCAATGCTACCGAGTGACCACCGACGTGATCTTCGCGCGCGGTTTTGCCTACCAGGACGACCCCGAACAGCCCATCGCCCACGTGGTGGGCACGTTCATGCGCATGGGCAAGGGCATTAAAGGCACTAAAGGTTTTGGCGGCGCCATTGCCGGAGGTGCGAAATGACTGACACGTTCAAGGAACAACTTCAACAGGCTCATGCGCAGGGGGACTACGCCTCGCTGCTGCAGCTGATTCCCTACGCCAGGTTGATCGGCGTCGAATGTTCACGGGTGGGGGATGAGCTGCTGTTTCGTCTGCCGGCCAACAAGGACAACATTGGTAATCCTTTATTGCCGGCGATTCATGGTGGGGTGATTGCCGGGTTCATGGAACTTTCGGCGGCACTGCACCTGCTGATTTTCACCGGTTCGCCGGGCGTGCCGAAGATTATCGACTTTTCCCTCGACTACCTGCGCGCGGGGCAGTTTCGCGATACCTGGGCCAGATGCCAGGTGTGCCGACAGGGGCGCGGGGTAGCAAACGTGGCGATTACTGCCTGGCAAAGCACCGAAGCCGAGCCCATTGCCACGGCCCGGGCTCATTTCAAAATCGAGGAGCCCTTGAAATCCTGATCTCAGCCCCCAACTCTGAGGACAACCCGCCGTCGACCTCAAGGTCGCGGCTTATGCCATCTGATTGGAGTTTGATGACCATGAGTGTGGAAACTCAAAAGGAAACCCTGGGCTTCCAGACCGAGGTGAAGCAACTGCTGCACCTCATGATCCATTCGCTGTATTCCAACAAGGAAATTTTCCTTCGCGAATTGATCTCGAACGCCTCTGACGCTGTCGACAAGTTACGCTTTGAAGCGCTCTCCAAGCCTGAATTGCTGGAAGGCGGCGCTGAACTGAAAATCCGTGTGAGCTTCGACAAAGACGCTAAAACCGTCACCCTCGAAGACAACGGCATCGGCATGAGCCGTGACGACGCGGTGACCCATCTGGGTACCATCGCCAAGTCCGGCACTGCCGATTTCATGAAACACCTGTCTGGCGATCAGAAAAAAGACTCGCACCTGATCGGTCAATTCGGTGTCGGCTTCTATTCGGCCTTCATCGTTGCCGACAAAGTCGACGTCTTCAGCCGCCGTGCTGGCCTGGCTGGCAGCGAAGGCGTGCACTGGTCGTCCAAAGGTGAAGGCGAATTCGAAATTTCCACTGTCGAGAAAGCCGACCGTGGTACTCGCATCGTTCTGCACCTGAAGTCCGCTGAAGACGAATTCGCCGATGGCTGGCGTCTGCGCAACATCATCAAGAAGTACTCTGACCACATCGCTTTGCCGATCGAGTTGCCGAAAGAAGTGGCGGCCGTTGAAGGCGAAGCTCTTGATGGAGAGGCGGGGCCTGCCGTTGAATGGGAAACCGTCAACCGCGCCAGCGCCCTGTGGACTCGCCCTCGCACTGAAGTAAAGGACGAGGAATACCAGGAGTTCTACAAACACGTCGCTCACGATTTCGAAAACCCGCTGAGCTGGAGCCACAACAAGGTCGAAGGCAAGCTCGAGTACACCTCGCTGCTGTATGTGCCGACCCGTGCTCCGTTCGACCTGTACCAGCGTGAAGCGCCGAAAGGCCTGAAGCTGTACGTGCAGCGTGTGTTCGTCATGGATCAGGCCGAGTCGTTCCTGCCGCTGTACCTGCGCTTCATCAAAGGCGTGGTCGACTCCAACGACCTTTCGCTGAACGTGTCGCGGGAAATCCTGCAGAAAGACCCGATCATCGATTCCATGAAGTCGGCGCTGACCAAGCGCGTTCTGGACATGCTGGAAAAACTGGCGAAGAACGAGCCTGAGCAATACAAAGGCTTCTGGAAGAACTTCGGTCAGGTCATGAAAGAAGGCCCGGCAGAAGACTTCGCCAACAAAGAGAAAATTGCTGGCCTGCTGCGTTTCGCCTCCACTCAGGGCGACGACGGCGAGCAGGTTGTAGGTCTGGCCGACTACCTGGCCCGCGCCAAGGAAGGTCAGGACAAGATCTACTACCTGACCGGCGAAACCTATGCGCAAGTCAAAAACAGCCCGCACCTGGAAGTCTTCCGCAAGAAAGGCATCGAAGTGCTCTTGCTGACCGGCCGCATCGACGAGTGGCTGATGAGCTACCTCAACGACTTCGACGGCAAGAGCTTTGTCGACGTGGCACGCGGTGACCTGGACCTCGGCAACCTGGATTCGGAAGAAGACAAGAAAGCCGCGGAAGAAGTCGCCAAGTCCAAAGAAGGTCTGGTTGAGCGTCTCAAGACCGCTTTGGGCGACTCCGTTGCCGAAGTACGCGTTTCCCACCGTCTGACTGATTCCCCGGCGATTCTGGCCATCGGCGAGCAGGACCTGGGCCTGCAAATGCGTCAGATCCTGGAAGCCAGTGGTCAGAAGGTTCCGGATTCGAAGCCGATCTTCGAATTCAACCCGGCTCACCCGCTGATCGAGAAACTCGACAACGAACAGAGCGACGAGCGCTTCGGCGACCTGTCGCACATTCTGTTCGATCAGGCGGCCCTGGCGGCCGGCGACAGCTTGAAAGACCCGGCCGCTTATGTGCGCCGCCTGAACAAGCTGTTGGTTGAACTGTCGGTTTAACCGCGTTGGAAAAAAAACCCGCTTCGGCGGGTTTTTTCATTCTGGGGCTTTTTTACTGGGAGTTAGTCATGAGCCAAATTATGGTTCGTTGCGTCGCCATCGATGCATAACGTGCTGGATGAAGTGTTCAAGGGCTGATAGCTGTTTTTTGTCCCGGCACTTTCGGTGTTAGTGCGGGCCAAATCGCGAGCAGGCTCGCTCCCACATTAGATCTCCAGTGCACACATAATTTGTGCATGAGTGCGATCCATTGTGGGAGCGAGCCTGCTCGCGATGGCGGTGTTACTAACGCCGAAGATCCGAAGGCAGTTCGATCCGCTCGCTTTCCCCCGGCACTGTCGGCCAATCCCCGGCCGCCCAGCGCCGACGTGCTTCATCGATCAATGCCGGATCGCTGGCCACGAAATTCCAGTTGATCCGTCGCGGCCCATCCAGGGGCGCGCCGCCAAACAGCACCGCATGACAGTCGCTCTCGGCGAACAGTGTCATCTCTTCCCCGACCGGCAACACCACCAGCGAGTGAGGTTCAATCAGCTCGCCATCCAGTTGCGCTTCACCGCTTAGCACGTACAGTGCCCGTTCTTCATGCTCGGTTGGGATCAGCAATGTGGTCGCCGTTTGCAGGTTCAATTCGGCGTACAGCGTAGGAGAAAGCACCGGGACCGGCGATTCGAGGCAAAAGCCTGACCCGGCAATCATCCGTATCTTCACGCCAAGGTTATCGCTGACTGGCAGCGTGGCAGCCGGATGGTGGCTGTAATGTCCCGGGCCGTGACGATCCTTGGGCGAAGCCAGCCAGATCTGTAAGCCGTGCATCGTAAAGCCGCTGGCTTTCAATGATTCGGGCGTGCGTTCGACGTGGGCGATTGCGCTACCCGCCGTCATCCAGCTGACATCGCCGGAATTCACCACCTGATCGGAACCGAGGCTGTCCTTGTGCTGGATTTGCCCTTCGAACAGGTAGGTGAGGGTGGACAGGCCGATGTGCGGATGCTGACGGATGTTCATGCCTTTGCCCGCCGGATAATGAGTTTCGAGCATGTGGTCGAAAAACACGAAAGGCCCGACGTTGCGGCATTTGGCTGACGGCAACGGGCGAAGAATCGGCTGGCCTTCGACATCTTCGGCGCGAGGGCGGATCACGAGCGGAGTGTTCATGGTGCATTCCAGGCTGAGCGGGTGACGCAGGGAGCATAACCCGCTTGCGCAGCCCTTGCCGCTATTGGCTGAACGCACCTTCGGACAGATGGGTTTCGATGCTGATGTCGGAAGTGGTCATCAGCTTGTGTACCGGGCAGCGGTCGGCCACGCGGTGCAGCTCGTCTCGCTGGGCGTCGGTGAGCACACCCTTGAGCGTGAGCTCGACGTGCAGGGCGTATTTGCCTTTCTGCTCTTCACTGTTGTCGCGCGTGACCTCAACCTCGACGCCCGTCAGCGGGATGTCCTTTTTCTGGGCATACATTTTCAGTGTCAGGGCCTTGCAGGCGCCGAGGGCAGCGTCGAAGTAGTCGTGTGGTTCAGGCGCGGTGCCTTCGCCGCCCGAGGTTTTCGGCACATCGGCAAAGAGTTCGTGGTCATCGATCTGGACGCTGTGACGAAAACCTTCGGCGCAGATGGTATTGACGGTAACAGTCATGGGAAACCTCGCGGGCAGTGGAAAAGTCATTCGATCAAAAAAGACCGTGAAGTTATAGAGCATTCCTTCAAACTCGCGTTCCACTTTCTTGGCGGGGGATTTGACCTTTCCCCAACCTGCGAGGCTTGCCCGCGAAGAATGCACCGCGGTTTTTCAGGTATTACGCGTCATCGTTCTTCGCGGGCAAGCCTCGCTCCTACAGGATTGCGCTGAGTTCAGAGTTGTCATCGTCCTGTCACCCCGGCGTCATACCCTCGCGCTCATCTTAATCAAGGAGCGCACCATGCACCTCACCCATTTAGCTGCCCTGGCCACAATGATGTTTGTCAGTGGTCTGGCCAGCGCCGAAGTCCGCGTCGAAGGCCCGGTGGAATACGGCGTGTTCGCTGGCCCGAAAGCCGAACTGCAATCGGGCGAGCGAGTTTTGCGTCGCAGCAATGAACAGATCCAGCAGACCGAAATCGTCCCCGCCAAACTCGGCACCAAGTTCGGTATGCGTTACCAGTTGGCCGGCAAGGTCGCCGAAGACCAGCCGCTGACTTTGCTCTATTTCACGCCGGGCATCCGTACTCCGGATGGCGTGCGTCACGACAAACTGGAAGTCACTCAAAAACTGGTTCCCGGTGCTCCGCAGGACCTGATGGCGTACGAGTTCACCGAAAGCCATGAAGTCGTTCCCGGTGAATGGCGTTTCATGGTGTTCCAGGGCGACCGTCTGCTGGCCCAGCAACGCTTTACCGTGCGCTGATCGCTCTCGCCCAGCCAAATGCCAGACAAAAAAAGCCCCGCATTTGCGGGGCTTTCATGTCGTTGCGGATCAGCTGCCTTTGACCGGCTTGCCGTTGACCGTACCATCGAGAAGCATGATGTTGTACTCCTTGCCGTCGGTTTCGACCTGTTGCAGACGGACCAGCAAATAATCCCAGTCCTTGGCGAACCACAGCACGGTGATGCGCTTGCTTTGTGTCGGATCGCGCACGCGCTCGACCTTGATCGCATCGATCTGGCCAGCCTTGGTGTCGACTTTCTCCGAGCCCAGCACGCGGAAGTCATAGGTATCGACTTCGCCGTCATCGACGACCTGATAACTCATGCTTTTCTTGCCAGCGGCCACGTCATGCTGCAGCGCCAGTTGATAGGTGGACTTGTCGACCATGCCGCGGTTGAGTGGAAGCTTGACGGCGTCACCGCGATCGGTGCCGGTGACCATTTTGGTGGTCCAGTCGAAGTCCAGATCGGCCTTCTTGGCTTTGCCCAGGCCACCACGTTCGAAGTGGTAGGACTGTGGCAGCAGCGTGTCCTTGTCCAGGGTCAGGGTGCTTTCTTCGGTCAGGCTGGCGATCATCATCGACGCCTTGAAGCTGAGTTTCCAGACGCCGTTGGCTCCCTTGGTCAGGCTGCGTTCGGCGGTGCCGCTCATGGGCAACTGCTTCCAGTCGGCGGTGTAGCTGGCGGAGAAGGGTTGAAGGTCTGCGGCCTGCGCAAACGGCAGGGCGAGCAGAGCGCAAGCGAAGAGCAGGGCGCGACGCATAAAATCTCCTAGGTTCGAATCAAGTGGCCGCTGGCCGCGAGTAACTGTCCGTCCAGTAAAGCACCTTGTTCACCGAGTGTTAAACGACCTTCAGCAAACCAGCGTACGGCCATCGGGTAGATCAGGTGTTCCTGGGTATGGACTCGCTGCGCCAGACTCTGCGGCGAATCGTGCAACTCTACCGGTATTACTGCCTGTACGACCAGTGGTCCGCCATCGAGTTCCTCGGTGACGAAGTGCACGGAACAGCCGTGTTCAGTGTCGCCGGCCTCCAGCGCGCGCTGATGAGTGTGTAACCCTTTGTATTTGGGCAGCAGCGAGGGGTGGATATTAAGCAGGCGACCCTGATAGTGGCGCACGAAGTCAGCGCTGAGAATGCGCATGAAGCCGGCCAGTACCACGAGTTTGGGGTTGAAGGCGTCGATCAGTTCGATCAGCGCGGCATCGAAGGCCTCGCGACCTTCGAAAGCCTTGTGATCCAGGGTGCGGGTGTCGATACCCGCGTCCCTGGCGCGTTGCAGGCCGTAGGCGTCGGCGCGGTTGGAGATCACCGCAGCGATGCGAACCGGGCTGTCGCCGGTCCGCGTGCTGTCGATCAATGCCTGCAAGTTACTGCCGGTGCCGGACAACAGCACCACCACATCACAGGTCTTGGGCATCAGTGAGCCTTGAGGTTCTTCAGTTCAACCTGGGCCGCGCCTTCGGCAGCGGTGGAGATCTGACCGATGACCCAAGGCTGCTCGCCGGCTTCACGCAGGACGTTCAGCGCGGTCTCAACGTGCTCCTGGCTAACGCAGATGACCATGCCGACGCCGCAGTTCAGTACGCGGTGCATTTCGTTTTCGTCGACGTTGCCTTTCTCTTGCAGCCAGTCGAACACGGCAGGACGAGTCCAGCTTGCAACGTCAACCACCGCTTGTGCGCCTTTTGGCAGAACGCGCGGGATGTTGTCCAGCAGGCCACCACCGGTGATGTGGGCCATGGCTTTGACGGCGCCGGTTTCTTTGATCAGCTTGAGCAGCGGCTTCACATAGATGCGGGTCGGGGCCATCAGCAGGTCGGTCAGCGGTTTGCCGTCGAGCTGGATGTTTTCGATGTCTGCACCGGACACTTCGATGATCTTGCGGATCAGCGAGTAGCCATTGGAGTGCGGGCCGGAAGACGGCAGGGCGAGCAGGGCATCGCCGGCAGCGACTTTGGAACCGTCGATGATTTCGGACTTTTCCACGACGCCGACGCAGAAGCCGGCCAGGTCGTAGTCTTCGCCTTCGTACATGCCAGGCATTTCAGCGGTTTCGCCGCCGACCAGGGAGCAGCCGGACAGTTCACAGCCAGCGCCGATGCCGGTCACGACCTGGGTCGCGGTTTCGACGTTCAGTTTGCCGGTGGCGTAGTAGTCGAGGAAGAACAGCGGCTCGGCGCCGCAGACCACCAGGTCGTTCACGCACATGGCGACCAGGTCGATGCCGATGCTGTCGTGCTTGTTCAGGTTCAGCGCCAGGCGCAGTTTGGTGCCGACGCCGTCAGTGCCCGAGACCAGTACCGGTTGCTTGTAACCGGCCGGGATTTCGCAGAGGGCGCCGAAACCGCCCAGGCCGCCCATGACTTCCGGGCGCGCAGTGCGCTTGGCGACGCTCTTGATGCGTTCGACCAATGCTTCACCGGCGTCGATGTCTACACCGGCGTCCTTGTAGCTCAGGGAGGGTTGCTTGCTCATGATCCAGGCCTTTAGGGGGGATTCAGGGGTAACGACCGAGTCCAGTGGGGCCACTGAAGCTGGCGAAGGGCAATTGCCGTACGCGAATTTCAGGGCGCCCGGCTGTTGCCGGTCTGCGAAGGCGCGCGATTTTATCAGGCTTGAGGGGCACCGGCCATCCTCGTGCCGACGGGCAGAGGCATATCGCGTTAAAAAAACCGATATTGCTCGTATTGGTGGCGTCCCGCATGGCTGTATAAGGTATCGACGCTAACCGTCTATCGTTATGTCAATGCGAAAACTTAACGTGATCGTGTGAATGTTTTGCTTGAGCGTGTGGTCACAGCCTAGCTCAATCGTCTTCATGTTCATGCGGTTTGTTCCAGCCGCTCTTGTCGTCAGGAATCTTTTATGCGTTTTCTTAAATGCTTGTTCGTGGGCTGTTTATCCGTGGTCAGCCTGACCAGCCATGCCGAAACCGTCAAAGGCCTCTATCAAGTGCGCGAGCCTGTCAGCAGCCAGACGCCGGAGGAGCGTGACCAGGCGACTCAGCGGGCGCTGGATACGTTGGTGTTGCGCCTCACCGGCGACCCCAAGGCTGCGCAGAGCCCGGGTCTGGCGGTCGTGCGCAAAGACCCCCAGCAAATCATCAGTCAGTTCGGTTATGACGCCGGGCCACCGCAAGTGCTGAAAGTCGATTTCGATCCGGCCACCACCGAGCAGGCCTTGCGGCGAGCCGGGTTGGCCGTGTGGGGCGCCAACCGGCCATCGATTCTCAGTTGGTGGTTGAACGACTCCACCGAAGGTTCGAGCCTGGTCGGCGATGGTCAGGCCAGCGCTACACCACTGCGTCGAGCGGCGCAACATCGTGGGCTGCCGCTGCGTTTGCCACTGGCGGACCTGAATGAGCAGATTGTCGCCACTGCGCCGAATCTGGAAAGTGCAGACCCGGCACCGCTGCGAGGTGCATCCGACCGTTACAATGCCGACGCTTTGCTGGCGGTGCATGCCCGTGAAGAGGGAGGTCAATGGCAAGCCAAGTGGCGTTTGTGGTTGGGCGATCAGAAAGAAGCCGGTAGCGTGCAGGGCGCCGATACCGCCGCGTTGGCCGATGCGGTGATGCTGGCGGTCAGCCAACGCCTGGCGCCGCGTTTTGCCGCTAAGCCGGGCGCATCGAGCGAGCAATTGCTGGAAGTGCAGGGAATGAGCCTGGAGCGTTATGCGACGCTCGGGCGTTTGCTGGAGCCTTTTGGCGCGCGTCTGCTGAGTGTCGATGGCGACCGCGTGCTTTATCGGGTCAACGGCAGCGCCGATCAGTTGCGCGCGCAGTTGTCTTTGGCCAAGTTGCAGGAAATTCCGGCCGGTGAGGCGCCGGCCCCCGTGGCGCCTGTTCAACCCGTGGTTGCTGGCTCGACACCGGCCGTAGCGCCAGCCCCGGCACCGACGCCGCAGTTACGTTTTCGCTGGTAGTTTTTCTTTATATAGAAGCAGGAGTGGTACATGGCCGATACACGGCGTTGGTTCTGGCTCGGTGGGGTGGTCCTGCTTTGCGCATTTGTTTACCTGTTGCACCCGATCCTGACGCCGTTCCTGGTGGCGCTGTTGCTGGCCTATCTGTTCGACCCGCTGGTGGATCGGCTGGAAAAGTACGGTCTGTCACGGACCTGGGGCGTGGTGGCGGTGTTCGCCTTGTTCACATTGATCGTCACCGCGTTGTTGTTGGTGTTGGTGCCGATGCTCGCCAAGCAGTTGTTCCGTTTGTATGAGCTGACGCCGCAGATGCTCGACTGGTTGCAGCACACTGCCGTGCCGTGGGCGCAATCGAAGATGGGGTTGTCAGACGGCTTCTGGAAGTTCGACAAGCTCAAGGCAGCGTTCAGCGAGCACATGGGCCAGACCACCGATGTGGTCGGCGTGGTACTGAGTCAGGCGACGGCTTCAGGCCTTGCATTGATCGGTTTGCTGGCCAATCTGGTGTTGATCCCTGTGGTGAGTTTTTATCTGCTGCGCGACTGGGACCTGATGATGGCCAAGATCCGCAGTCTGCTGCCCCGTGATCGTGAAGAGCGCGTCATGTCTCTGGCGGGAGAGTGCCATGAAGTGCTTGGAGCGTTCGTGCGCGGTCAGTTGCTGGTGATGCTGGCGCTGGGCGTGATCTACGCCGCAGGCTTGATGATCGTCGGGCTGGAGCTGGGGCTGTTGATCGGTCTGATTGCCGGTCTGGCGGCGATCGTGCCGTACATGGGATTCGTCATCGGGATTGGTGCGGCATTGATTGCCGGTCTGTTCCAGTTCGGTGGCGATCTGTATCCCATGATCGGTATTGTCGCGGTGTTCATGGTCGGTCAGGCGCTGGAAGGTATGGTGCTGACGCCGTTACTGGTGGGCGACCGGATCGGCCTGCACCCGGTGGCGGTGATTTTCGCGATCCTGGCCGGCGGCGAGCTATTTGGTTTTACCGGCGTGCTGCTGGCGTTGCCGGTGGCGGCGGTGATCATGGTCCTGGTGCGTCATATACATGATTTGTATAAGGATTCGGATATCTACGGCGGTGTCGACGAATCCACGCTGTAAGGGTTTTGATCGCTCATGGCGGACAGCCTGGTTTCGTGCCAGGTTTGCCCGTATCCCCTCGTACGGCTGTCACATGCGCCGCCAAAGAAACTGTCATAAAACCGGGGTGTTAACGCAAACCTTTGATTTTGCTTGTGGTCTGTCGCATTGTGCGGTCAGCCTCACGGGTATAAACTTCGCAAACTTTACACAGAGGCCACTAACGGTTCCTTTGGAACTGTTCAGTCAGCATGAAACCGATTCAGCTGCCCCTAGGTGTGCGTCTGCGTGATGACGCTACCTTTATCAATTACTACCCAGGCGCCAATGCCGCTGCACTCGGCTATGTCGAGCGGCTCTGCGAAGCCGACGCCGGCTGGACGGAAAGCCTGATTTACCTCTGGGGCAAGGACGGGGTAGGGCGCACGCATTTGTTGCAGGCGGCGTGTCTGCGCTTCGAACAACTGGGGGAGCGTGCGGTGTACCTGCCGTTGGCCGAGTTGCTGGACCGCGGCATCGAAATCCTCGATAACCTCGAACAATACGAACTGGTCTGCCTGGACGATTTGCAGGCGGTCGCCGGCAAGGCGGATTGGGAAGAGGCGTTGTTCCATCTGTTCAATCGTCTGCGTGACAGCGGCCGGCGTCTGCTGATCGCCGCGTCGACATCCCCGCGTGAACTGCCGGTGAAGCTGGCGGATCTCAAGTCGCGGCTGACGCTGGCACTCATTTTCCAGATGCGCCCACTCTCTGACGAAGACAAATTGCGTGCCTTGCAGTTGCGCGCATCCCGTCGTGGCCTGCACCTGACCGACGAGGTCGGGCATTTTATTCTGACCCGTGGCACCCGCAGCATGAGCGCGCTTTTCGAGCTGCTTGAACGCCTCGATCAGGCCTCCCTTCAAGCTCAGCGCAAGCTGACAATCCCGTTCCTGAAAGAAACCCTTGGTTGGTAAAAAAAACCTGGATCAGACTCAGGTTTTACAAGGGTTTCGGCATATTTAAGGCGTCAAAAAATCCGCTTTCCTGCAAGAGGGCAGGCTGCGCAAAGGTTCAAAATGGGCTTAAGCGCTTAGATGTAAACGAGAAACCGATAAGTCACATAAAGATCGATTGAATTTGCAAATGAGGTTGATAGCGGGCATAGTCGCGGCTTCTTCAAAACTATCAGCCACGGTCGTGCCCATGCTAAATCGCTTCGCACCCCTCGTGCCTCTCGCACTCGTCACCCTGTTGTTTGGTTGCGCTGCTCACTCTCCAGTGTCCCAGCAAGAGCCTAAACAGCAGGTTTCAAATTCAGTTACCGCGCAGTCTTCCGTTCTTTTCCAGGAAACTCTTTACCAGGACGGCATGGCTACCGATAAAGAACTGGCGGACTTCGCCGGCGGCAAGTCGTACCAGCTTCCGGTTCTCGCCGACAGCATCCTCGAACGTGGCATGTCCCTGATCGGTACCCGTTACCGTTTCGGCGGCACCTCCGAGGCAGGTTTTGACTGCAGTGGCTTCATCGGTTATCTGTTCCGTGAAGAAGCCGGCATGAACCTGCCGCGCTCCACCCGCGAAATGATCAACGTTGACGCTCCTCTGGTTGCTCGCAGCGCCCTCAAGCCGGGTGACCTGCTGTTCTTCGCCACCAATGGTCGTCGCGGTCGAGTCAGTCACGCCGGGATCTACCTGGGTGACAACCAGTTCATCCACTCCAGCAGCCGCAAAAGCGGTGGTGTCCGGATCGATAGCCTGGGCGACAGCTACTGGAGCAAGACCTTCATCGAAGCCAAGCGCGCACTCGCGATGGCGCCCGCTGCGGCCCCGGCTATCATCACGGCACGCAAGTAAGCGGACAGTTTGTAAGGCGAACTTAAAGTCTTACTTGAAGTTTGCCGCGTAGCCGCTAGAATCCTGATCTATTATTGATGGCAAACCGCCTGCGTTCTGCGCAGGCGGTTTTCTTTTCTGCCTTCTCGGTGGAAAAAGCCGCAGCCAGATCAGGATGTTCTGTTTATGACGATGTCGGCCCGCCTCGCATTCATGTTCTTCGCAGCGCTGCTCAGCGCCTGCGCCAGTCGCACACCGCCACCTGCGCCGGTGGTTCGCGCTCCCATTGTTTTTGGTCCTTCCCAAGCGTTTTCCCCTGCGGCAGAAGACGTGCTGTTTCGCGCGCTGGGTCTGGTGGGAACGCCTTATCGCTGGGGCGGCAACACACCGGATTCCGGGTTCGATTGCAGCGGTCTGATCGGTTATGTGTATCGCGATGTCGCAGGCATTTCCTTGCCGCGCTCCACCCGCGAGATGATCGGCATGCAGGCCCCCAATATCGGCAAGGAAGGCCTGCAAACCGGTGACCTGATTTTCTTCGCCACCAATGGCGGCTCCCAGGTCAGCCACGCCGGGATCTATGTCGGCGAAGGCCGCTTCGTCCACGCGCCAGCCACGGGCGGCACGGTCAAGCTGGACAGCCTGTCCAAAGCTTACTGGCAGAAAGCCTATCTGAGCGCCAAGCGCATCTTGCAACCTGAGCACTTGGCACATAATCCATAGCGGATGTTGTCATGACCGCTCGATTGAAGGATGACGCTGCGCAGAAAACTGTAGGAGCGAGGCTTGCCCGCGAAGACGGCAGCACAGTCAACATTGATATCGACTGACACACCGCTTTCGCGGGCAAGCCTCGCTCCTACAGTCGAACTAATTACTTGGCCGCGGTCACGCGCCACACCTTGTTCCCCACATCATCCGCCACCAGCAGGCTGCCCTGCTGATCGATCACCACGCCCACCGGCCGGCCCATGGCTTTTTCCTCGTCATTGAGGAAACCGGTGAGCACATCCACCGGCTGCCCAGTCGGTTTGCCGGCGCTGAACGGTACGAAAATCACTTTATAGCCACTGTGCGGCTTGCGGTTCCACGAGCCATGCTGGCCGATGAATGCGCCTTGAGTGAACGGAGCGGGCAACTTGCTGCCTTCGGCGAAGGTCAGTCCGAGTGACGCGGTATGTGGCCCCACGGCGTAGTCTGGCGCAATGGCCTTGGCCACCAGATCAGGGTGTTGCGGCTCGACGCGAACATCGACGTGCTGGCCGTAATAGCTGTAAGGCCAGCCGTAGAACCCGCCGTCCTTCACTGACGTGATGTAGTCCGGCACCAGGTCGCTGCCTATTTCGTCGCGCTCGTTGACGGCGGTCCACAGTGCGCCGCTCTGAGGTTCCCAGGCCAGACCGTTTGGATTGCGAATCCCCGAGGCGAAAATCCGATGGTTGCCGGTGGCCCGGTCCACTTCCCAGATTGCCGCGCGTCCTTCCTCCTGATCCATGCCGTTTTCACCGACGTTGCTGTTCGAGCCCACAGTGACGTACAGCTTGCTGCCATCCTTGCTGGCGATGACGTTTTTGGTCCAGTGATGATTCAGCGTGCCACCCGGCAGATCGACCACCTTGATCGGCTGCGACTTGATTGCCGTCTCGCCGTTTTCGTAGTGAAAACGCAGCAGGCGATCAGTGTCGGCGACGTACAGGTCATTGCCAACCAGGGTCATGCCGAAGGGCGAGTTGAGGTTTTCCAGGAATACCGTGCGGGTTTCGGCGACGCCGTCGTGGTCCTTGTCCCGCAGGAGAGTGATGCGGTTCGGGCTAGGGACGCCAGCACCGGCACGGCCCATGACTTTGCCCATCACCCAGCCGCGAATGCCTGTGCCGTCATCGGGTTTGGGCGGCGCGTTGGTTTCGGCTACCAGCACATCGCCGTTGGGCAGCACGTAAAGCCAGCGCGGGTGCTCGAGGCCTTCGGCAAACGCCGCCACTTGAGTCCCTGCCGCGGCGACAGGTTTCTTGCCTTCAGGCCAGCCGATCGCCGGGGCGATGTTCACCGTCGGAATCAGGGTTTTATTGGGTTCTGGCAGTTTGGGCGAGGGGCCTGTGCCATCCGAGACTTGCAGGCTGGAGGTTTCACCACAGGCGGCGAGCCCTCCGGCGAGCGCGATGATGAAAACGAGCTGGGGTTTGCGCATTACTGATCTTCCCTATGAATGCATTGACGTAATCATAGAGAAGCGTAGATGCTCGATGGTTCAACCTGTCAGCCGCGGGCTTCCTTGAGCAGAATAGCGATGCCCGGATGGTAGTTGCCGGCTTCGTTACGCAACTTGCGGTAGGCGTAAGGGAAATACCAGGCCACGGCGCAGGTGTGTTCCTTTTGCAGGTCGTCGACCATGTCCTGGAGTTCTTCCGGGGTGGCGCTGTGCTGGGCTTTTTGCGGCGCAACAAACAGGCAGCCGAGTTTCAGATCGCTGGCGTAGCTGATTCGCTTCGCGTCACTGGTGATGTCCGCCAGTGCCGGAGTCAGGTTCAGGCTGTTGACCCGCGGCCAGCGCTGGGTGGCCTGGAGATACGCGCGTTCTTCGCTGCTGGCGATAAACAGATCGGCGCGGGCGTTGCGTTCACCTTCTTCGATCTGTTTGCGCGTCGACGTTTGTGGCAGCGTGACCATTTCTGCCATCCAGGCCGCGGCGGAGAGCAGGCCGAGGTTGGCTTTTTCGTCGTACCAATAAGGTGTGTCGTTATCGCCGCGCACAGCGTTGTAGCGGTCGATACAGTCAAACCAGCGTTCCAGCACCGGTCGCAGGAATTCCAGCTTCGGATTGCTGATGATCATGCCTTGCATGTGGCTCACCCTTGTTATTGTGTTGTCAGGTTGTGGCTCTTTGATATCACTGCTGGACAGTGTGGCACAAGATTGGCGTCAGTTAATTGATCGGCGGCAGATATTCGCTCAGCGGCGCCCAGGCTTTAATTGACGCTCCACCCCCAACCCTCTAACCTTCGCGGCTTGTTTCAGGTGCTCTGTGACCTTGGTCGACAGAGTGAAACAGGGAAGCCGGTGAGTGAATTTCTTCCAGCGAAGAAGAATCACGATCCCGGCGCTGCCCCCGCAACGGTAAATGAGTGAAGACTGCGCCTTGAGCCACTGTGTCGATTGTCGACATGGGAAGGCGCGCAGTTGGCCTTGGCGCCGCTCATGAGCCCGGAGACCGGCCTGATTCATCCAACGGCATCACGGTGGGCGATGCCAGGCTTTTTGCCGTCTATTCTTGTGCCTGCCCGCCGTTATCCAGCCTCAACGGAGAGCTCCCCCATGACTGATACCCCCGATCGTGACGAACGCCATCTGGCGCGCATGCTGCGCAAAAAAGCCGTGATCGACGAACGCATCGCCAACTCGCCGAATGAATGCGGTTTGCTGCTGGTGCTCTCCGGCAACGGCAAAGGCAAGAGCAGCTCGGCGTTCGGCATGCTCGCGCGGTCCATGGGCCACGGCATGCAGTGCGGCGTGGTGCAGTTCATCAAGGGTCGCACCAGCACCGGCGAGGAGCTGTTCTTCCGGCGCTTCCCGGAGCAGGTGCGTTTTCATGTGATGGGCGAGGGCTTCACCTGGGAAACCCAGGACCGCCAGCGCGATATCGCCGCCGCCGAAGCCGCCTGGGCGGTGTCCCGCGAATTGTTGCGTGATCCGGCCATTGGCCTCGTGGTGCTCGATGAATTGAACATCGCCCTCAAGCACGGCTACCTCGATCTCGATCAGGTGCTCAGCGACTTGCAGGCCCGTCCGCCGATGCAGCACGTGGTGGTCACCGGTCGTGGCGCCAAACCAGAGATGATCGAGCTGGCCGACACCGTCACTGAAATGGGCATGATCAAGCACGCCTTCCAGGCAGGAATCAAAGCGCAGAAAGGCGTCGAGTTGTGAACTGCATTTTATGAATAGCCATCGTCAATGCCCGGCGGTACTGATCGCCGCGCCGGCCTCCGGTCAGGGCAAGACCACCGTCACCGCCGCGCTCGCCCGTTTGCATCGCAATCAGGGGCGCAAGGTTCGCGTGTTCAAATGCGGCCCGGACTTTCTCGACCCGATGATTCTCGAGCGCGCCAGCGGCGCACCGGTCTATCAACTCGACATGTGGATGGTCGGTGAGCAGGAAAGTCGGCGTCTATTGTGGGAGGCCGCAGGCGAAGCCGATCTGATCCTCATCGAAGGCGTCATGGGGCTGTTCGACGGTACGCCGTCCAGCGCCGATCTGGCGCGGCACTTTGGTGTGCCGGTGCTCGGCGTGATCGACGGCACCGCCATGGCGCAGACGTTTGGCGCGCTGGCCCTGGGCCTTGCACGTTATCAGACGGACTTGCCGTTTGCCGGTGTGCTGGCCAACCGGGTCGGCACCGTGCGGCATGCGCAGTTGCTCGAAGGCAGCCTGACTGAAGGCTTGCGCTGGTACGGTGCGTTGTCCCGGGAGACCGGGATCGAATTGCCAAGTCGACATCTCGGCCTGGTTCAGGCCAGCGAGCTGAATGACCTCGACCTGCGTCTCGATGCGGCGGCCGATTCACTGGCCAGCAGTTGCGACGTGGCTCTACCGCCGGCCGTGGAATTCGCCGCGCCTGAAATGATCGCAGCCGAACCGTTGCTGGCCGGTGTGCGGATTGCCGTGGCCCGGGACGAAGCTTTCGCGTTTACCTACGGCGCGAGTCTGGATCTGTTGCGGGCCATGGGCGCCGAATTGTCTTTCTTCTCGCCGATCCGCGACACCGAATTGCCGGAGGCAGACAGCCTCTATCTGCCGGGCGGTTACCCCGAATTGCACCATGTGGCGTTGTCACAAAACACGCCGATGCTGACCGCGATCCGTGCTCACCACGCAGCGGGCAAACCGTTGCTGGCCGAGTGTGGCGGCATGCTGTATCTGCTGGATTCGTTGACCGATGTCGAAGGCACTCGCGCTGAACTGGTCGGCTTGCTGGCCGGGGATGCGGTGATGCAGAAGCGTCTTGCCGCGTTGGCCTTGCAGGCGGTCGAACTGCCGGAAGGTTTGCTGCGTGGGCATACGTATCACCACTCGTTGACCAGCACTGAACTTGAGCCAATTGCTCGAGGTTTGAGTCCCAATGGCGGGCGAGGGGCGGAGGCGGTTTATCGCGAGGGGCGGATGACGGCCTCTTATGTGCATTTTTATTTTCCGTCCAATCCATCGGCGATTGCAGCGCTGTTTGTGCCTGATCGTGAGACCGCCATCGCGAGCAGGCTCGCTCCCACAGTTGACCGCGTTTTGTCAGGCAGCACTCCATCTAATGTGGGAGCGGGCTTGCTCGCGAAGAGGCCATGACGGACAACGCATTTTCCGAAGCCGAACGCGCAGCCGTTTACCGAGCCATCGCCGAACGTCGCGACATGCGGCATTTCAGCGGCGGCACGGTCGAACCCGAGTTACTTCGTCGTCTGCTTGAAGCCGCGCACCAAGCGCCGAGTGTCGGCCTGATGCAGCCCTGGCGTTTCATCCGCATCAGCGATCGGGCACTGCGCGGCAAGATCCAGCACCTGGTGGAAGAAGAACGCATCCGCACCGCCGAAGCCCTCGGCGAGCGCTCCGACGAATTCATGAAGCTCAAGGTCGAGGGCATCAACGACTGCGCCGAGGTGCTGGTCGCCGCGCTGATGGACGATCGCGAGCGGCATATTTTCGGCCGTCGTACGCTGCCGGAAATGGACATGGCCTCGCTGTCCTGCGCCATCCAGAACCTTTGGCTGGCATCCCGCGCCGAAGGCCTGGGCATGGGCTGGGTGTCGCTGTTCGAGCCGCAAGCGCTGGCGGATTTGCTGGGTTTGCCGGCCGGGGCCAAGCCTTTGGCCATTCTTTGTCTGGGGCCGGTCAAGGAATTCTATCCGGCGCCGATGCTGGTACTCGAAGGCTGGGCGCAGGCGCGTCCACTCAGCGAGTTGCTGTATGAAAATTATTGGGGAGTGAGTCAATGAGTGTGGCGTTGTTGAGTGTCGCCGCGGTCGCGCTGGATGCGCTGCTGGGTGAACCCAAACGCTGGCATCCGCTGGTGGCGTTCGGCCGTTTTGCCGAGCGCATCGAGCAACGTTTCAATGGTGAAGGTCGTGGCTGGCGCAGCCATGGCGTGACTGCCTGGGTGATCGCGGTGTTGCCGTTGACCCTGTTGGCCACGGCGTTTTCCTGGGCCCCCTACGTCGGCTGGATCGTCGAGATTCTTGTGCTCTATTGCGCCCTCGGCATGCGCAGCCTCGGTGAACACGTCGAGCCGGTGGCCAAGGCGCTGCGCAGCGATGATCTGGACGAGGCGCGCAAACGCGTCGGCTATCTGGTCAGCCGTCAGACCAGCGAACTGGATGAAACCGAAGTCGCCCGCGCCGCCACCGAATCGGTGCTGGAGAACGGCAGCGACGCGGTGTTCGCCGCACTGTTCTGGTTTGCCGTGGCGGGTGCGCCCGGCGTGGTGCTCTATCGCCTGAGCAACACCCTCGATGCGATGTGGGGTTACCGCAACGAACGCTTCGAACGTTTCGGTTGGGCCGCGGCAAAGATCGACGACGTCCTCAACTATATTCCTGCACGCCTGGTGGCGCTGACCTACGCGCTGCTGGGCAAAACCCGACTGGCATTTAAGTGCTGGCGTACCCAAGGCCCGACCTGGGACAGCCCGAATGCCGGGCCAGTGATGGCGGCCGGTGCCGGTGCGCTGGGTGTCGAGTTGGGCGGGGCGGCGATTTATCACGGTGAACTGCATCAGCGTCCGCCATTGGGCGAAGGCGTGCCGGCGGATGCCGATTCCATCGACCGTGGCTGGCAATTGGTCCAGCGCGGGGTATGGTTATGGCTGCTGATTCTCTGCGTGGGGGCTGAATTCTATGCTTGAGCACGGTGGCCGCTTGCGCAAGGCGGCGCTTGAATATGGCATTGCCGAAGCCGATTGGCTCGACCTGTCCAGTGGCCTGGCGCCTTGGCCATTCCCGGTCCCGGACATCCCGCTGCGGGCTTGGGCGCGGTTACCGGAAACCGATGACGGTCTGGAGCAGGCTGCCTGCGACTATTACGGTGCGGCCCAAGTGTTGCCGGTGGCCGGGTCGCAAATGGCGATCCAGTTGCTGCCGCGTTTGCGTCGGGCCGGCAAGGTCGGCGTGTTGTCGCCGTGTTACGCCGAACACGCCGAAGCCTGGCGTCGCAACGGTTACATCGTGCGAGAAGTGCTGGAGTCGGAAGTCGATTTCTTTCTCGACAGCCTCGACGTGCTGGTGGTGGTCAACCCGAACAATCCCACGGGGTTGAGTCTGACTCCGGCTCGTCTGCTGGACTGGCATTCTCGGCTTGCTCAGCGCGGTGGCTGGCTGGTGGTGGACGAGGCGTTCATGGATAACACCCCGCATTTGAGTCTGGCGCCGTTTGCCAATCAGATCGGTTTGATCGTGCTGCGCTCCTTCGGCAAATTCTTCGGCCTGGCCGGTGTGCGACTGGGGTTTGTGCTGGCCGAGCGCAAGTTACTCAAGCTGCTGGCCGAACAGGTCGGGCCTTGGGCGGTCAGCGGTCCGACCCGAGTGCTGGGCCAGGCGTGCCTGACGGATACAGACGGGCACACTCGACAGCGCATTCGTACTGACGAGGCCGGCGAGCGGCTGGCGTTTCTGCTTGAGCAGTACGGTTTCAAACCTCAGGGCGGCTGCGCGTTGTTCCAATGGCTGATCACCGAGCACGCCGAAGCGCTACATGAATTCATGGCCCGACGCGGCATTCTGCTGCGATTGTTCACCCACACCAGCAGCCTGCGGTTTGGCTTGCCCGCCGATGAAGCGGATTGGCTGCGTCTCGAGCAAGCGCTTGAAGCCTACGTTAAGGAAGCGCAATGACTACGGTGATGGTGCAAGGCGCGACTTTGATGGTGCAAGGCACTACGTCCGACGCCGGTAAAAGCACGCTGGTGACGGCGCTATGTCGCTGGGTCACGCGCCAGGGCGTGAGCGTCGTGCCATTCAAACCGCAGAACATGGCCCTCAATAGCGCGGTAACCGCCGACGGTGGCGAGATTGGTCGCGCTCAAGCGGTGCAGGCCCAAGCTGCCAACCTCGAACCGCATACCGACATGAACCCGGTGCTGCTCAAACCCAATAGCGATACCGGCGCCCAAGTGATCATTCATGGTCGAGCGGTCACCACCATGAATGCGGTCGCCTATCACGACTACAAAGCCATCGCCATGCAAGCGGTGCTGGCCTCTCATGAACGCTTGAGCGCGGCGTATCCGGTGGTGATGGTCGAAGGGGCGGGCTCGCCGGCAGAGATCAACCTGCGCGCCGGTGACATCGCCAACATGGGGTTTGCCGAGGCGGTGGACTGCCCGGTGGTGTTGATCGCCGACATCAATCGCGGCGGAGTTTTCGCGCATTTGGTCGGCACGCTGGAGCTGCTGTCGCCCAGCGAACAGGCCCGGGTCAAAGGCTTCATCATCAACCGTTTTCGTGGCGACATCGCCTTGCTGCAACCGGGGCTGGATTGGCTGGAGGCGCGCACCGGCAAACCGGTGATCGGCGTTTTGCCGTATGTGATGGACCTGCATCTTGAGGCCGAGGACGGTATCGATCAGCGTCAGACCGACAAGGCCGATCAAGTGCTCAACGTGGTGGTGCCGGTACTGCCGCGCATCAGCAACCACACCGATTTCGACCCACTGCGCCTGCATCCGCAAGTCGACTTGCAATTCATCGGCCCCGGTCAGGCGATTCCACCGGCCGACCTGATCATTCTTCCCGGCTCGAAAAGTGTGCGCAGCGACCTTGCGTATCTGCGGGCCAACGGTTGGGACACGGCCATCTCGCGGCACTTGCGCTACGGCGGAAAAGTGCTGGGGATCTGCGGCGGTCTGCAAATGCTCGGCGAGCACGTGCACGACCCGCTGGGCCTCGAAGGCGCGCCGGGTTCCAGTGCCGGTTTGGGCTTGCTGGCGTTCGAAACGCAGCTCGAAGAAGAGAAGCAGTTGCGCAATGTGCGTGGGCGTCTGACGTTGGAGGACGCAAAGGTCAGCGGCTATGAAATTCATGCCGGCGTGACCACCGGGCCGGCGCTGGAAAACCCCGCCGTGCAGCTGGACGATGGTCGCTACGATGGCGCGCAAAGTGTCGATGGGCAGATTTTCGGCACGTACCTGCATGGCCTGTTCGAGTCGCCGGCGGCGTGCAGTGCGCTGTTGCGCTGGGCCGGGTTGCAGGATGTGCAGGAAGTCGATTACCACGGGTTGCGCGAACGCGATATCGAACGGCTGGCGGATCTGGTGGAGAAGCATTTGGATACCGGGTTGTTGCGTGAGCTCTGTGGGATTTGAGGTGATTTTGAGGGCGCCTTCGCGGGCAAGTCTCGCTCCTACGTTGAAGAGTTCGCGAACGCGCCAAACCCTGTAGGAGCGAGGCTTGCCCGCGAAGAGGCCCGCCCCGACACCGCACATCTAAGGAATAAACCATGCTGCAACTGATCCTCGGCGGCGCCCGCTCCGGCAAAAGTCGCCTGGCTGAAAAACTGGCGACAGACAGTCAGCTCCCAGTCATTTACATCGCCACCTACATCGCCACCAGCCAACCCCTGGACGGTGAAATGAACGAACGGGTGGCCCATCATCGCGCCCGCCGTCCGGCCGAATGGGCATTGATCGAAGAACCGCTGGAACTCGCCCGCGTGCTACGCGAAAACGCCAGTGCCGATCGTTGCTTGCTGGTGGATTGCCTGACGCTGTGGCTGACCAATCTACTGATGCTCGATAACGCCGAGCGTCTCTCGACCGAACGCGAAGCCCTATTGGACTGCCTGGCATCATTGCCGGGTGAAATCATTTTTGTCAGCAATGAGACCGGCATGGGTGTCGTGCCGTTGGGCGAATTGACTCGCCGCTATGTCGATGAAGCCGGTTGGCTGCATCAAGCTTTGGCCGAGCGCTGTCAGCGAGTCGTCCTGACCGTCGCCGGCCTGCCCCTGACTTTGAAAGGAACTGCGTTATGACTCACTCCTGGTGGCTGAACCCGTGCAAGCCAATCGACGCGCAAGCGGTCGAACAGGCGCAGGCGCGTCAACAGCAACTGACCAAGCCCGCCGGCTCTCTCGGCCAGCTCGAATCGGTGGCGGTGCAATTGGCCGGGTTGCAGGGGCAGGTCAAACCGACGCTCGATCAGCTGTGGATCGCGATTTTTGCCGGTGACCATGGTGTGGTCGCCGAAGGCGTGTCGGCGTTTCCGCAGGAAGTCACCGGGCAGATGCTGCACAACTTTGTCAGCGGCGGCGCGGCGATCAGCGTGTTGGCGCGGCAGTTGGGCGCTTCCCTGGAAGTGGTCGACCTCGGCACCGTCACGCCGTCGTTGAATCTGCCGGGTGTGCGTCACCTGAATATCGGCCCGGGCACGGCGAATTTCGTCCAGGGGCCGGCGATGACTCAGGCCCAAGGTGAACTCGCCTTGCAGGCCGGCCGCGACAGTGTGCAACGCGCCATCGCAAGCGGCGCGCAGTTGTTCATCGGTGGCGAAATGGGCATCGGCAACACCACCGCGGCCAGCGCGTTGGCCTGTGCATTACTCGATTGCCCGGTGGTACATTTGGCCGGGCCGGGCACCGGTTTGAACGCGGCGGGTGTCAGCCATAAAGCCCAAGTTATTGAACGCGCCTTGGCGTTGCATGGCGCTCAGCGGGGCGATGCACTGCAGCCCTTGTTCAACCTCGGCGGTTTCGAAATTGCTGCGCTGGTCGGCGCGTACCTGGCCTGTGCTCAGGAAGGTGTCGCGGTGTTGGTTGACGGGTTTATTTGCAGTGTCGCTGCGTTGGTGGCGGTACGTTTGAATCCGGCCTGCCGTGAGTGGTTGCTGTTCGGTCATCGTGGCGCCGAGCCGGGTCATCGCCATGTGCTCGAAACCCTGAACGCCGAACCGTTGCTGGACCTCGGCCTGCGACTGGGCGAGGGCAGCGGTGCGGCATTGGCCGTGCCATTGCTGCGTCTGGCCTGCGACCTGCACGGGCAGATGGCGACGTTCGCCGAAGCGGCAGTGGCGGATCGCCCGGCATGACCTTGCGCCTGGACCTGTTGCGCCATGGCGAAACCGAACTGGGCGGCGGTTTGCGCGGCAGCCTCGACGATGCGCTGACCGGCAAGGGCTGGGAGCAGATGCGCGCCGCGGTGATCGAGCAGGGGCCCTGGGATCGACTGGTCAGTTCGCCGTTGCAGCGTTGCGCACGCTTTGCGCAAGAGCTTGGGGCTCAACTGGGTTTGCCGGTGCAGCTGGAAAAGGATCTGCAAGAACTGCACTTCGGCGCCTGGGAAGGGCAGAGCGCGGCGGCGCTGATGGAAACCAGCGCCGAGGCGTTGGGCTTGTTCTGGGCCGATCCCTATTCATTCACGCCGCCAGACGGTGAGCCGGTGGCGGACTTTGCTGCGCGAGTGTTGGCGGCCATTGAACGGCTGCACGCAGCCTATGCGGGTGAGCGAATCTTGCTGATCAGCCATGGTGGCGTCATGCGTTTGTTGCTGGCTCAAGCGCGCGGACTGCCGCGTGAGCAGTTGCTCAACATTGAAGTCGGCCATGGCGCGTTGTTCTCGTTGTCGGTGGAGTCCGGCATCTTGTTAAGGGAAGCGATCTGACCATGTTGCCGTTCTGGATCGCCCTGCAATTTTTGAGCAGCCTGCCAATTCGCCTGCCGGGCATGCCGACGCCCGAGGAGCTGGGTCGGTCGCTGTTGTTTTATCCGCTGATCGGTTTGCTGTTCGGCGTGATTCTGTGGGGGCTGAACTGGCTGTTGCTGGGCACGCCATTATTGCTTCACGCCGCACTGCTGCTGAGTGTTTGGGTCGTGCTCAGCGGCGCGCTGCATCTGGATGGCCTGGCCGATAGCGCCGATGCATGGCTCGGGGGGTACGGCGACCGTGAGCGCACCCTGACCATTATGAAAGACCCGCGCAGCGGGCCGATCGCCGTGGTGACGCTGGTGCTGGTATTGCTGCTCAAGTTCGCCGCATTGCTGGCGTTGATCGAGCAGCAGTACAGCGTGGTTCTGATCATCGTTCCACTGATTAGCCGCAGCGCGTTACTGGGGTTATTCCTCACCACGTCTTACGTGCGTCCCGGTGGATTGGGGCAGGCGCTGGCCGATCATCTGCCGCGTTTGGCCGGTCAGCAGGTGTTGGCGGTCAGTGCGGTTGTTTGCATGCTGATAACTGGCCTCAGCGGCGTATGGGCGCTTGTGTTGGCGACGGTGCTGTTTGTCTGGTTGCGGCACGTGATGGTGCGGCGATTGGGCGGGACGACGGGTGATACGGCGGGGGCGTTGCTGGAATTGCTGGAAGTGTCAGTGCTGGTGGGGCTCGCATTGATCCTGTAGGGGCGAGGCTTGCCCGCGAAGGGGGCACCGCGATTCATCAGGCAGACCGCGTTATCGTTCTTCGCGGGCAAGCCGCGCTCCTACGGTAATATGTATCAAAAAATTTGCTTTCATTTAACCGCGGGTATATACACGCACTATGCTTCCTTCCCAATGTTTGTGTACCAATCTGCGTCGCGCCGCTCGTGGCGTCAGCAGGCATTACGACGGCGCCCTCGACGGCTTCGGGATCAACGTTGCCCAGTATTCTCTGCTGTGCAATCTGCAGCGTCTGGATCAGCCGAGCATCTCGTCTCTGGCCGAAGCCATGGGCCTGGATCGCAGCACTCTGGGGCGCAATCTGCGGGTGCTGGAGGGCGAAGGCCTGGTGACGCTGGTCGAGGGCGAGGACATGCGCAATCGCATCGTCCTGCTCACCGAGTCAGGTCGCGAGCGTCTGGCAGCGGCCTTGCCGGCATGGGAAGCGGCACAGCAGCGGTTGATCGACCGTCTGGGTGCCGAGAAGCGTGAAATCTTGCTGAAACTGCTGGACGAACTGGCTTGAGGCCAGTTTGTTCGATCTTAAGCGGGTATATACCCGCTACCGGAGAACAAGAATGACATCGATGTGGCGTACATGCGGTTGGGTTCTGTTGGGAAGTGCGCTGATTCTGGCGTTGTCCCTGGGTGTGCGCCACGGCTTCGGGCTGTTTCTGGCGCCCATGAGTGCCGAGTTCGGCTGGGGCCGAGAAGTGTTTGCCTTCGCCATTGCCTTGCAGAACCTGATCTGGGGCCTGGCGCAGCCGTTCACCGGCGCACTGGCCGACCGCTTTGGCGCTGCGAAGGTGGTGCTGATCGGGGGTGTTCTGTACGCCCTGGGTCTGGTGTTCATGGGACTGTCCGATTCGGCTGTAACCTTGTCTTTGAGCGCCGGGCTGTTGATCGGCATCGGCCTGTCCGGCACCTCGTTCTCGGTGATCCTCGGCGTGGTCGGCCGTGCCGTGCCACCAGAAAAACGCAGCATGGGCATGGGTATAGCCAGTGCCGCCGGTTCTTTCGGTCAATTCGCCATGTTGCCCGGCACGCTGGGGCTGATCGGCTGGCTTGGCTGGTCCGCGGCATTGCTGGTGTTGGGCCTGGTGGTTGCGTTGATCGTGCCGCTGGTGAGCATGCTCAAGGACAAACCGCTGCCGGTTCTCGGACACGAGCAAACCCTCTCTGAAGCGTTGCGCGAAGCCTGTTCCCATTCAGGATTCTGGCTGTTGGCGTTCGGTTTTTTTGTCTGCGGTTTTCAGGTGGTGTTTATCGGCGTGCACTTGCCGGCCTATCTGGTGGATCAACACTTGCCAGCCTCCGTCGGCACCACGGTGCTGGCGCTGATTGGGCTTTTCAATATCTTCGGTACCTATACGGCGGGCTGGCTTGGCGGGCGGATGTCCAAACCGCGTTTGCTCACTGGGCTGTATCTGTTGCGGGCGGTGGTGATTATGCTGTTCCTCTGGGCGCCGGTCACTCAGGTCACGGCTTATCTATTCGGCATGGCCATGGGCTTTCTCTGGTTGTCGACGGTGCCCTTGACCAACGGCACGGTGGCGACCTTGTTCGGTGTAAGAAATTTGTCCATGCTCGGTGGGATCGTTTTCCTCTTCCACCAACTCGGCTCGTTCCTCGGCGGCTGGTTGGGTGGGGTGGTGTATGACCGAACCGGGAGTTATGACTTGATCTGGCAGATGGCGATTCTCTTGAGTCTGGTGGCCGCAGCCCTTAACTGGCCCGTGCGCGAGCAGCCGGTGGCGCGTCTGCAAACCCGGATGAGTGCCGCATGAACAGTCTCTGGCCGCGGATGGCTGCTATCGTCGTCGGCATATTGCTGCTGGCCCTGGCATGGTGGGGCTGGCATCAGAGTGGCCTGGCATTGATGCAGTTGGGCATGGGTGCTTGCTAGCGAGCGGCGAAGGCGAGTAATTTCGTTTTCTGACGATTGCTCAAGGGTGTCCGACATGCTGATGCGCTGGCTTGCAGTTCCCGCGTTGTTGATGGTTTTTACCGGGTTGGCCCAAGCGGCAGAATGCCCGGAATTGTTACAAGGCTCATTGCCCAAGCTGCGTGCCAAGGAATCCATCGATCTGTGCCAGCGCTTCGCCGGCAAGCCGCTGGTGGTGGTCAATACCGCGAGCTTCTGTGGCTTCGCTCCGCAGTTCAAAGGCCTTGAGGCGCTGTATCAGCGTTACAAAGATCAAGGGCTTGAGGTAGTCGGTGTTCCGTCCAATGACTTCAAGCAAGAATCCAAAGATGGAGCAGAGACTGCCAAGGTCTGTTACGTGAACTACGGCGTGACCTTCACCATGACCGAACCGCAGAAAGTCCGCGGCAATGACGCAACGCATTTGTTCAAGGTTCTCTCTGAACAAAGCAGTTCGCCGAAGTGGAATTTCTACAAGTACGTGGTCGACCGCCAGGGCAAGGTGATCGCCAATTTCTCCAGCCTGACCAAGCCGGATAATCCGGAGTTCATCGAGGCGGTGGAGAAAGCCCTGGCTTCGAAACCCTGATCGATGCGCACTAAAAAGCCCCGCCTCTGTATAAGAGCGTGGGGCTTTTTCAATTCAGGCGGCGAGGGAGTCAAGCCCGCCGTGAATCATCAGAAACGGTAGGTCGCGCCAACACCGAAACCGTTCGCATAGTTTTCATACTCTGCGCTGTAGTTCTGACGGCCGTTGCTGTTGTTGACCTTGACCGATTCTTCGCGCAGGTACGAGTACGCTACGTCGATGGTCAGGTCGTCGGTCGGGCTCCAGCCGGCGCCCAGGCTGAAAATCTTGCGATCGCCTGTCGGGATGCGTGGGGAGCGGTCGACGTTATTGGTCGGTGCCTGGTCGACGGACAGACCGGTACGCAGCACCCATTGCTTGTTCAGCTGATAGGACGCGCCGATGGCGTGAGCCCAGGTGTCGTGCCAGTTCTGTTCTTCGGTGATGGTGCCGAACTGGCCATTCAAAATGGTCGGCACGCCTTTGTTTTCGACGGTGATTTCTTTCAGGCGGCTCCAGCGAGTCCAGGTGCTGCCTGCGTAGAGGGTCCACTTGTCGTTTAGTGCGTGAGTGACCGAGAAGTCGACCGACTCAGGCGTGGTTACGTCCAGTGAAGCGTCGTACTTCTGGCTTGGGTTCTGGCCCACCGCTGCGAGGACGTTGTAGTTGACCTTGGTGTCGCCTTCGAGCTTGTACTTCACTTTCGAGTGGTAAGTCAGGCCGACGCGCGTGCTGTCGGTGGCTTGAACCAAAATGCCGATGTTGTAGCCCAGCGCGGTGTCGTCGCCCTTGATTTTGACTTTGCCGTCCGGCGCGGCCTGGGTGATCGACAGGTTCGATTCCAGAGTCCCTTCAATGCGGTTGATGGTCGGACCGAAGCCGATCGACACCTTGTCGTTGAAGGCGTAGCTGACGGTTGGCTGGAGAGTCACGATTTTGACTTCGCTCTTGCTGCCGAAGTATTTGCCGGCGAAGCCGTTCTCGTAGTCGGTCACCAGGCCGAATGGAGCGTAGACGCCGAAACCGAACGCCCAGTGGTCATCGATTGGCTTTACGTAGTAGCCCATGGGCACGCCCATGAAAGGGACCATGTCACCTTTGTTGGTGCCACTATTCGGACTGGAGCTCGCATCACTGATATCAGCGTGCGCGTCGATAAATGCAACACCACCGGTCACTTGTTCGCGCTTGAGGCGAGACATGCCGGCAGGGTTACCAAAAACTGTAGATGCGTCGTCGGCAGATGAAGATCGCCCGGCAAAACCTGTCCCCATACCGCTGATGCTTTGTTCGTTGAGGGCGAAGCCACTTGCGAAGATTTGGGTGGATGCCATGGCAACGGCGAGACTAAGGGTGGTTTTGAGCATTACTTTTTTCATTATTAGAACTCCTGGTGATCACCGGGGCGAAAATTACCAACATTTTCGTCCGGGCGCTATAGCCTGTAATGCTTGAGTTAGAGCGGTTTTGTAGGACAATCCGACCAAAATCGCGACCTGTTGTGCGATTTTCGAAAAGGGGTGGGGTTAGCAGGCGACTTGATTCAACGATGAAACACAGGTTTGCCACGCGTAGGTGAAATCTCGCAGACGACCTTGGGGCTGAAAAGTCTGGCGCCAGATTCGGGCCATTCCCAACAGGTCATCGGAGGCGGGGAGGGGAGTGTTCTGTTCTTCCACCAGCAGCCAGGCGATGGCAGTGGCGTAACGCAGGTTGACGGTCAATTCCAGATGCGGCCCGCTGAGAAAAGCATGCTGGCTGGCGAGACCGCGGACCAGACTTGCCCGATCCGGGTCCAGGGCCAGATAGTGATCCCATAAGGCCTGATGGCGGGGTTCGGCGATTCGGTACAGGCCATGTCCGCGGCGGTCATGCAAGGCTGAACCAAGGGCTGACTGACTGGCGGCAATGCCCAGCAGCAGGGATTCGGCAGTTGCGCTATGGCGTCCGAGGTAGATCAACGTCGGACGGATCACATAACGACACAGTTCGCTGGCAGCGATTCCCATAAAGCCCTCGAAACCTGAAGTGGTCGGCGATACCTGAAAAGGGCCTTGGCAGCAGTGGAGTCGTTTCAGGCTCGCCGGAAGCGGATCAAGCCGCTTGAGTTGAAGTGTAGTGTCATTATTTCGCTGTAAAGGACTGTTTTTAAAATATTTCCGGCTTCGAGTTATAACCGTTATACCGGTTGGTACTTAGCCGTAGGCCACGAAATGAGAAATATCGGGCAATAAAAAGCCCCGCTTTTCAGCAGGGCTTTTGAGGTTTTCAGCCTTTCTGGCGTCTCAGGCAACCAGTGCCTGACGAGTACGCTCGATCACAGCCTGCAGCGGTTCTGCGCTGGAGTATTGATCCGGGTACAGGCGTTCGCTGTGACGAGCGATGCCGTGTTCGTTGACCAGAGTGAAGCTGAAGCAGCCTTTGCGAGCGGCCATGATCAGGCAGTTCATTGGAGCAAAAGCGTTGGTTAGGGTGCGAATGGCATCCTGAGCGTGGATTTGAGTAGACATAATTGGTGTTCCTACAAGCGACACGGATAAGAACCGTGCAAAGTTAAAACGTTCCAGTGACGACGACCACCATTGGTCGAACGAAGAACCCGACTGGAACAAAGCAGCCAGTTTGAAGCGCTGATAAGTGGGCGCGCTTGGGCTGGCAGGTAGGTACTTAGGAGGGCAGGCAACACATCAAGGGCAAAGGTTCTGGGCCCGGGGTGAAGATCCTGATCAATTTGCAGGCTGGTTCGGTCAGAGTAAGTGAGCTTGGCAACACCCTTTGCTTTCGATTCAAAGGCTGTGTTGGCGCAAGATTTACCTGGAAACCATCGAGGTGGTCGATCCCGTTTTATCGGTGGAGGCTTCTCTTAGGGAAGGCTGACCGGGGGATTTGTTCGACCAGAATTGACTTTCAGCTTGGTACTAACGCCGCGGATACTAACGGATTGAACTGTAGAAGGGAAGCCAGTTTGTAAAAAAGCGCTGAAGTGCCTGTTGGCAAGTGCTGACTGAGCTGGCAAAGAGCAGACCAGTGCCCCGCAATAGCCCAGAACCCGGCCGTTGATCCGAGAGAACGATCGAGTCAGGATCGACCGGCGGCGCGGGTTGCTCGGTTTTATCTCCAGAGGTTACCGAAAAACGCGCCGAAAAAGCGCATCGATACAACCGCCTCTCAGGTACTTGTGCACATAAGTTGCGCGAACGGTCATCCCACTGTCATCCTCGCCTCAATGGGAGTGGGTGCCTGTAATGAAAATTTAAGTCAATGAAAAACATCGCTTTTTTTTACTGGTGAAAAAATCGTCAGTTTGACTGCGAGCCCCATCCCACACGGCTTTGCGCGAGTTCAAAGGCGGTTGTCCACTGAGTTATCCACAGCTTCTGTGGATTGTCCCAAGCGCTTGCTCTAGGACGGGTGTGCAGGCTTTTTTCGACTTTACCTGTGCGAAAAAAAGAGTAGAGTGGCGCGCCTTCCGATCTGCCCCACAGTGCTTTATGAAGTTTCGCTCAGTACCAGTCCCTGCTACCCCAACACCCCCCAGTGTTACCCCACCCAAGCGCTTTTCGATGCGCGTGGCTGAGTGGTTACTCGACAGCCCGCGCCTGGGCGAAAACTCCAACGTCAAACACTTCGCTGGACGCTTGCTCAAGCAGCCTGCCCGTGAAGGCGTGGTGGCCGCGCAAAGCCGTCTCGGTCAGCTGATGTGCCGCGAATGCGGTAACGCCCGGGATCGCCGCATTGGCCAGGAATTGTTGCGTCAGGCCGCGCGGGCGGGCGACCGACGCGCGCAACAGGAACTCGGCCTGAGCGAAGACTGAGCTGTCCAAGACCTGACGCCTTGGTTAACCTTCACGCTTTATCGAATGGGCAGGAGTGGCTATGGCGATGGACTTGACCAGCGCATTGCTGGGGCTGGCGGGCGCTGGGCTGCCGTTACTGGTATTGGCCTGGCAACTTCAGCGTCGGGCGAGTGCGGGACAGGCCGAGCTGGCGCTGCTGGAAGAGCGCCTTGCCATCGCCCAACTGACGCAGGACGGCTTGAATGCTCAGCTTGACACCTGCCGTGATGAAATCGCCGACCTGAGCCAGGCCAACTCCGCCAAACAGGCCGACTTGGCCGCCGTGCGCCGTGAAGTCGAACTGCTCCAGATCGAACGCGACGATGCCCGCGACGCGGCTCACGCCTGGAACATCGAACGCGCCGGCAAAGAGGCTGAGTTGCGTCGTCTCGATGCGCAGGCCGCCTCCCTGAATGCCGAGCTGCGTGAGCAGCAGGAAAGCCATCAGCAGCGCCTCAACGACCTGCAAGGGTCGCGAGACGAGCTGCGTGCGCAATTCGCCGAGCTGGCGGGCAAGATCTTCGACGAGCGTGAGCAGCGTTTTGCCGAAACCAGTCAGCAACGTTTGGGGCAGTTGCTCGATCCGTTGAAGGAGCGCATTCAGTCGTTCGAAAAACGCGTCGAGGAAAGTTATCAGGCTGAAGCCCGCGAACGCTTTTCCCTGGCCAAGGAACTGGAACGGCTGCAACAACTGAACCTGCGCCTGAGCGACGAAGCCACTAACCTCACTCGTGCTTTGAAAGGGCAGAAAACCCAAGGCAACTGGGGCGAACTGATTCTCGAGCGGGTGCTTGAACATGCGGGCCTGGAGAAGGGGCGTGAGTATCAGACCCAGGTCAATCTCAAGGGGCCGGACGGTGAGCGTTTCCAGCCGGATGTGATTATTTACCTGCCCGGCGACAAGCAGGTCGTGGTCGATTCCAAAGTCAGCCTCACGGCTTATCAGCAATATGTGGCGGCCGAGGACGATGCCATCGGCCAGATCGCCATCAAGCAGCACGTGCTGTCCCTGCGCAATCACGTCAAAGGCCTGGCCGGCAAGGACTACAAGCGGCTCGACGGTTTGCACAGCCTGGATTTCGTTCTGCTTTTCGTCCCGATCGAAGCGGCGTTTTCTGCGGCGTTGCAGGCTGAGCCGACGCTGTTTCAGGAGGCATTCGACCGCAATATCGTGATCGTCAGCCCGACCACGTTGCTGGCCACCTTGCGGGTCATCGACAGCCTGTGGAAGCAGGAGCGCCAGAGCCAGAACGCCCGGGAAATCGCCGAGCGCGCCGGTTGGCTGTACGACAAGTTCGTGTTGTTCATTCAGGATCTGGACGAGGTCGGCAATCGCCTGCAGCAACTGGACAAGGCCTACAGCTCTGCACGCAATAAGCTGACAGAAGGCCGCGGCAACCTGGTCAGTCGCAGCGAGCAGCTCAAGTTACTCGGCGCGCGAGCCAGCAAGAGCTTGCCGGCGGACCTGCTGGAGCGGGCGATGACGGATGTCGATGGCTTGGCCGAGTTGCCTGAATAGGTGACAAGCTAAAAGCATCGCGAGCAGGCTCGCTCCCACGGTTTTTGTGTTGTTAATTCGATTTGTGCAACAACACCGTCCCACTGTGGGAGCGAGCCTGCTCGCGAAGACCTTCGTTCAGGCACCGCAGGGTTAAAACCTGCAATATCACAACGGCAAATGCCGACTCAACAACGCCCGCAACGCCGCCGGTTTCACCGGTTTGGCCAGGTAATCCAGGCCGGCCGCATGCACCTGGGCTACCGTCTCCGGCCGTCCATCGGCACTGATCACCACCCCCGGCACCGGCTCGCCCAATTGCGTGCGTAACCACGCCATCAACTCGGTCCCGGTCTCGCCATCGTCCAGGTGGTAATCCACCAGCGCCAATTGCGGACGCATCCCATCGCCGAGCAGTGTCGCGCATTCATCACGGTTGCGCGCGGTCCAGACCTGGCAGCCCCAGCGCGTGAGCAAACTGTTCATGCCGATCAGGATGCTGTCTTCGTTATCGATACACAGCACCTGCGCGCCGCTGAGCAAATGGCCATTGAGTTCGGCAAGCTTGGCTGGCGTCGCGGTTTGTGCCCGTGCCAGCGGTACGCTGACACTGAACACACTGCCGCGACCCGGCCAGGAACGCACGCGCAAGGTATGACCCAGCACGCGACACAGCCCATCGGCAATCGCCAGGCCCAGGCCCAGACCTTTCTCGGCCCGGGTCTGGTGACTGTCGAGGCGTTTGAACTCTTCGAAAATCACCTGCAGTTTGTCTTCCGCAATGCCCGGGCCACGGTCCCAGACCTCCAGGCATAGCTCGCCGTTGCGTCGCCGAACGCCGAGCAACACTGGCCCTTTGGCGTAGCGGAAGGCATTGGTCAGGAAGTTCTGCAAAATCCTTCGCAGCAGTTTGATGTCACTGTCGACCCGTAACGCGCTGCCCCGGACACGAAATTTCAACCGCTGTTCCTGAGCCAGTGCCTTGAACTCGGCGCCCAGCGTATGAAACAACTCATTGAGCTCGAAGGGCTTGCGATCAGGGTTGATCTTGCCGTTTTCCAAGCGGGAAATGTCCAGCAGATCGCTGATCAGGTCCTCGGCCGAGCGCAGTGAACTGTCCAGGTGATGAACCAGCTTCCGGGCTTCACTGGATAAGTTTTCTTCCTGGTGGGAGAGGGCGGCAGAGAACAATCGTGCGGCGTTCAGCGGTTGCATCAAGTCATGGCTGACGGCGGCCAGGAAACGGGTTTTCGACTGGTTGGCCGATTCGGCGGTGCCTTTGGCTTCGGTCAGGGCAACGTTGAGTTGCGACAGCTCGTGGGTCCGTTCGGTGACTCGTTGCTCGAGGCCTTCGTTTGCTTCGGTCAGCGCCTGCTCGGCCTCGCGGAACGCGGTGATGTCGGTGAAGCTCATGACGAAACCGCCGCCGGGCATCGGGTTACCGATCAGCTCGATCACTCGACCATTGGGGAACAACCGTTCGGAGGTATGGGCCCGGCCCTGACGCATCCAGTGCAAGCGACGGGCGACGTGCACTTGCGCTTCGCCGGGCCCGCACAGACCGCGCTCGGCGTTGTAGCGAATGATGTCGGCAATCGGCCGGCCCACTCTGATCAAACCGTCGGGGTAGTTGAATAACTCAAGGTAGCGCCGGTTCCAGGCCACCAGTTTCAGCGATTGGTCGACCACGCTGATGCCTTGGGTAATGTTTTCGATGGCGCCTTGCAGCAAGGCGCGGTTGAACTGGAGTACCTCTGAAGTTTCGTCAGCGATCCGCACGACATCCTCGAGTTGCATTTCCCGACCTTCGATGGCGGCTTTTACCACCGCCCGGGTGGAAGATGCGCCGAGTACACCGGCCAGCAAGCGTTCGGTATGGGCGATCCATTCACCGTCGGCGTTCTGCGTCGGGTTGAAGCCTTTGCCCTGACGGTAGGCGAAACGGATGAAACTCTGGCGAGCCCGCTCTTCGCCGACAAAACGGGCGGCCAATTGCAGCAAATCGTTGATCTGTACCGCCAGCATCGAACGGGCGCTGGGGCGGGCGCTGATTTCCTGGCCGATGAAACGGCCGGCTTGCCAGTGCTCCGAAACTCGCGTGCGTGACAGTAGCGAAACCCAGGCGAACAAGGTGAAGTTGCCCGCCAGGGACAGCACCACGCCTTGAGTCAGCGGCGTGATCGGCAGGTTCAACGGGTTGCCTTGCAGCCAGGCCAGGCCGGGAAAACTGCTCAGGGGCAAGCCGAGACTCTTGGCGGCGATCGGCAACACCAGCGTGTAGAACCAGAGGAACGTGCCGGCGGCCAGCCCGGCAAACACCCCGCGACGGTTAGCCTGTTTCCAGTACAGCGCGCCGAGCATGGCCGGGGCCAGTTGGGTCACGGCGGCGAAGGCGATCTGGCCGATGGTTGCCAGGCTCGCGGTGGAGCCCAGCAGTCGATAACTGACGTAGGCCAACAGCAGAATGACCACGATGCTCACCCGGCGCACCGACAGCATCCACTGGCGGAACACTTCGAACGGCCGCTCGGCGTTGTTGCGCCGCAGTAACCATGGCAACAACATGTCGTTGGAGACCATGGTCGACAGCGCCACGCTGGCCACGATCACCATCCCGGTCGCCGCCGAAGCGCCGCCGATAAACGCCAGCATCGCCAGGGCCGGGTGAGATTGGGCCAGAGGCAGGCTGATGACGAATGAGTCCGGCAGCACCGAACTGGGCAACAGCATCTGACCGGCCAGCGCAATCGGCACGACAAACAATGCCGCGAGCGCCAGATAAGCCGGGAATACCCATTTGGCCAAGCGCAGATCCTGGGGGTCGATGTTTTCCACCACGGTCACATGGAACTGCCGGGGCAGGCAGATGATCGCCATCATCGCCACGCCTGTTTGCACCACCATGGACGGCCAGTTGATGGTTTCTTTCCAGTACGCTTCGAGGCGCGGGGCGAGCATGGCCTGGTCGAACAGGTCGTCGAAACCGTCGTACAGGCCGTAGGTCACGAACGCGCCGACCGCGAGAAAAGCGAACAGCTTGACCAGCGATTCAAAGGCAATTGCCAGCACCATGCCGCGGTGGTGTTCCGTGGCGTCGAGGTTGCGGGTACCGAAAACGATGGTGAACAGCGCCAGTACCAAGGAGACGATCAGCGCTGTGTCTTGCGCGCGCGTGCCCATGGCGTCGGCGCCGGCGCCGATCAGCAGGTTCACGCCCAGCACGATGCCCTTGAGCTGCAAGGCGATGTAGGGCAGCACGCCGACCAGGCAGATCAGCGCCACCACCACCGCCAGCGACTGGGATTTGCCGTAGCGGGCGGCGATGAAGTCGGCAATCGAGGTGATGTTCTCCTGTTTGCTGATCATCACCATTTTTTGCAGAACCCACGGCGCGCACACAAGCAGCAGGATCGGCCCGAGGTAGATCGGCAGGAATGACCAGAGTTGTTCGGCCGCCTGGCCCACGGCGCCAAAGAATGTCCAGCTGGTGCAGTAAACGGCCAGCGACAAGCTGTACACCCAGGCACGCATCCGTGGCGGCAACGGTGTGCTGCGACGGTCGCCGTAAAAGGCAATAGCGAACAGGATGGCCATATAGGCCAGGGCGACGGTGGCGATCAGCCCGATGGACAGCGACATGGGAACTCCAGACAAAAGACATCCGGGACGCCCGCCCGGTCAAGACAGTCTCGCATGACCGCTTGAGTTAGTCAGTGTCGACCAAGGTCGTGGCGTAGTGGGGTGTCGCAGGTTGGGAGTCAGTTGGATTTTTGGTGTCTGCGCGGGCCTCATCGCGAGCAGGCTCGCTCCCACAGTTGATCTTCAGTGGACACAAAATATGTAGGCACCCTCAATCCAATGTGGGAGCGAGCCTGCTCGCGATAGACCTTGCTGACTCAACGCAATATCGATCAATCGATACGCTCCGTCAAAGTCTGTGGCGTCGATGTTCGATGACCGTTAGCCTTGGCGCCGCCATTCATTTCGACGGACCGACCCATGAAGATCATCCGCAGCAAATCCTTCACTGGTGACCGTGCCTGGGCGGCGCTGGACATCGCCAACATGAACGGCATCACCACTCGTTTGCACTGGACCGATCAGCCCTACAAATGGCATATCAATGACGGTCAGGAAGTGTTCGTGGTGCTCGACGGGCAGGTGCAGATGCGTTATCGCGAACAAGGCCAGGAAAAGGAAACGCTACTCGAAGTCGGCGATATCTTTTATGCGTCGGTGGGCACCGAGCATGTGGCTCATCCGCTGGGTGTGGCGCGGATATTGGTGATCGAGACCGAAGGCAGCGTCTGATGACATATCTGTAAAACAGATAACAGTTAGAGATATTACCCGTTATATCGATATTTGATTCAGATCTACCATGAACTCCACCTCACGAGAGGACAGGAGTTCACCATGAGCTGCACCCATAGCGTTAAACCCGGTATCAAACCGCTGAGTCATTTGCAGCACCCACGAGAGGCCATCCGCCAATTCACCCCCAACTGGTTCGCGGCGACCATGGGCACAGGTGTATTGGCGCTGGCGCTTGCGCAATTGCCAGTGTCGAATCCCGGTCTGCATGCCTTTGCCGAAGGCCTGTGGCTGTTCAATATTGTCCTGTTTATGTTGTTCACGGCCATGTATGCCGCCCGCTGGATCATGTTCTTCAACGAGGCGCGACGGATTTTCGGCCATTCCACGGTTTCGATGTTTTTCGGCACCATTCCGATGGGCCTTGCGACCATCATCAATGGCTTTCTCCTGTTCGGTTTGCCGCGCTGGGGTGACGGTGTGATCCATCTCGCCGAAATACTGTGGTGGCTGGATGTGGCGATGTCGCTGGCCTGCGGCGTATTGATTCCCTACATGATGTTCACCCGTCAGGAGCACAGCATCGACCAGATGACCGCCGTTTGGCTGTTGCCGGTGGTGGCGGCGGAAGTGGCGGCTGCCAGCGGCGGCTTGCTGGCGCCTCACTTGGCCGATGCTCATTCACAACTGGTGGTGTTGGTGACCAGCTACGTGCTCTGGGCCTTTTCCCTGCCGGTGGCGTTCAGCATTCTGACCATCCTGTTGCTGCGCATGGCGTTGCATAAATTGCCCCACGAAAACATGGCCGCCTCGAGCTGGTTGGCGCTTGGGCCGATTGGTACCGGTGCGCTGGGCATGTTGCTGTTGGGGGCCGACGGACCAGCGATCTTCACCGCCAACAGTCTGCCGGGTATCGGCGAGATCGCCGCTGGGCTTGGCTTGGTGGCCGGCATCACGTTGTGGGGCTTCGGACTCTGGTGGATGCTGATAGCGCTGTTGATCACCGTGCGTTACTTGCGCGCCGGTATCCCGTTCAACCTCGGCTGGTGGGGCTTCACTTTTCCGCTGGGTGTCTATTCACTGGCTACGCTGAAGCTGGCCAGCACCTTGAACCTGACGTTTTTCAGTGTCTTTGGTTGCGTGTTGGTGGCAATGCTGGCGGTGATGTGGCTGATAGTCGCCAAACGGACGGTGCAGGGTGCGTGGCGAGGTGAGCTGTTTGTCTCGCCGTGCATTGCAGGATTAAAGAAATAACCTGCAAAGATTAGGTAATCTGTGGCCTGGATCGACGTCAGACATTCCAATAACAGTATCCAAGCCACTCTCTACCTAAATCAGGGACACATGGAAGATGAGTCACCCCTCACAGTTCACCTTGCTTCGCACTCGGCGCTTCCTGCCGTTTTTTGTCACGCAGTCCCTCGGGGCCTTCAATGACAACATCTTCAAGCAGTCGCTGATCCTCGCCATTTTGTACCGGCTGACCATCGAGGGTGACCGCTCGATCTGGGTCAACCTGTGTGCGCTGCTGTTTATCCTGCCGTTCTTCCTGTTTTCGGCGCTCGCCGGGCAGTTCGGGGAAAAGTTCGCCAAGGACGCGCTGATCCGTCTGATCAAGCTCGGGGAAATCGTCATCATGGCGGTGGGCGCGGTCGGTTTCATGTTCGATCACCTGTCGCTGATGCTGCTGGCGCTGTTTGCCATGGGCACCCACTCGGCGCTGTTCGGGCCGGTGAAGTACTCGATCCTGCCGCAGGCCTTGCGTGAGGAAGAGCTGGTGGGCGGCAACGGTCTGGTGGAAATGGGCACCTTCCTGGCAATTCTCGCCGGGACGATTGGTGCCGGGATCATGATGTCCACCAGCAACTACGCGCCGGTCGTGTCCACGGCAATCATCGGGATCGCGGTACTCGGTTACCTGGCCAGCCGCAGCATTCCCCGGGCCGCGGCGGCATCGCCGGAAATGCGCCTGAACTGGAACATTTTCAGCCAGTCCTGGGCCACCTTGAAGCTGGGCCTTGGGCAAACCCCTGCGGTATCGCGTTCGATCGTCGGCAACTCATGGTTCTGGTTTGTCGGGGCGATTTATCTGACGCAAATCCCGGCGTACGCCAAGGAATGGATGCACGGCGACGAGACCGTGGTGACGCTGATTCTTACGGTGTTCTCGGTCGGTATCGCACTGGGTTCGATGCTCTGCGAGAAGCTCTCCGGACGCAAAGTCGAGATCGGTCTGGTGCCGTTTGGCTCATTCGGTCTGACGGTGTTTGGCCTGTTGCTGTGGTGGCATTCCGGCGGGATTCCGGACAGCGTTACTGGCCATGGCTGGATCGAAGTCCTGGGGTTTGGTTACACATGGCTGGTGTTGATCGACATCCTCGGGCTTGGGGTCTTCGGCGGTTTTTACATCGTGCCGCTGTATGCGCTGATCCAGTCGCGTACCGTCGAGAATGAGCGTGCTCGGGTGATCGCCGCCAACAACATTCTTAACGCCCTGTTCATGGTGGTCTCGGCGATTGTGTCGATCGTCTTGCTGAGCCTCGCCAAGCTGTCGATCCCGCAGCTGTTCCTGGTGGTGTCGCTCCTGAATATCGGCGTCAACGCTTACATCTTCAAAATCGTCCCCGAGTTCAGCATGCGCTTCATGATCTGGCTGCTCGGCCATTCCATGTACCGCGTCGAGCATCGCAACCTGGAACTGATTCCCGATGAGGGCGCGGCATTGTTGGTTTGCAACCATGTGTCGTTCGTCGATGCCTTGCTGATTGGCGGTGCAGTGCGTCGGCCGATTCGCTTTGTGATGTACTACAAAATCTACAACCTGCCGGTCCTGAACTTCATCTTCCGCACGGCGGGGACGATTCCGATCGCCGGGCGTCAGGAAGACATTCAGATCTACGAAAAAGCCTTCACCCGCATCGCCCAGTATCTGAAGGACGGCGAGCTGGTGTGCATTTTCCCTGAAGGCAAGTTGACCGCCGATGGCGAGATCAATGAATTCAAGGGCGGGCTGACGCGGATTCTCGAAGAAACGCCGGTGCCGGTGATTCCGCTGGCATTGCAGGGGTTATGGGGGAGTTTCTTCAGCCGTGATCCAGACAAAGGCGTGTTTCGCAGGCTGTGGTCGCGGGTGACCCTGGTGGCGGGGCCGGCGGTGGCCGTTGAAGCGGCTGAACCGACGACATTGCAAGGGGTGGTGGGGGAATTGCGTGGGGCCGTCAGGTAGTCGGTGACTTTGCAGGCCTCATCGCGAGCAGGCTCGCTCCCACAGTGGATTTGTGAACGGCGCAGAACCATTGTGGGAGCGAGCCTGCTCGCGATTGCGGTAGAGGCCTAAGCGCTAACCTTGAGCCCAACCAACCCAGCAATGATCAACGCCACACTCGCCAGCCGAAACAGTGCCATGGATTCGCCAAACAGAATGATCCCGGCGATCACCGTGCCCACCGCACCCACGCCAGTCCAGATTGCATAGGCCGTGCCCAGCGGCAATTCCTTCATGGCAAGGCCCAGCAGGCCAAGGCTGATCACCATGGCGGCAATGGTCAGTACGGTAGGAAGAGGGCGGCTGAAACCGTCGGTGTATTTCAGGCCGACGGCCCAGCCGACTTCGAACAGACCAGCGAAAAACAGAATGATCCAAGACATAAGAGACCTCCATCGATGGATGGGGTCGTCCCCGGATTAATCACTCGATCGAGCCGCGAGGTCGTCCCCGCGTTGGGCAATAGAGTGCCCATCATTAATCCGAGGATCAAGTCTGCAGCTTAATCCGCCGCTTGCTGAGCAGCGGTTGGCCGGTCAGCCAGTGCGCGCATGGCCTGATTCCTATTATTAAGTAGCACCACAAAACCAATGTGGGAGCGAGCCTGCTCGCGATGAGGGACTGACATTCAACATTGATGTTGACTGAAACTCCGCTATCGCGAGCAGGCTCGCTCCCACAGTAGGCATCACACGTCTTTAAATACCTTGCGGCGTCTCTTCACCACCCAACGCTTCAACCATCGATGGCAGGAAGTCGCCGAAGGTCAGCATCATCAGAGTGAAGCTGGCGTCCAGTTGGCCCAGGGCTTCGTCGCCACCGTCCTGTTCCGCCTGATCTTGCAGCAGGTCTTCGAACTTCAGGCGCTTGACCACCATTTTGTCGTCGAGCACGAACGACAGCTTGTCCTGCCAGGCCAGCGACAGTTGAGTGACCACTTTGCCGGTGCTCAGGTGCAGCTGGATTTCTTCGCTGGTCAGGTCCTGACGCTTGCAGCGCACGATGCCGCCGTCTTCGTGAGTGTCGCGCAGTTCGCACTCGTCCAGCACGAAGAAATCATTCGCGGCTTTCTGGGTGGTGACCCATTCGGTCATGGTGGCGGTCGGCGACATCTTCACCGTCAACGGACGCACTGGCAGTGAGCCGATCACTTCGCGCAGGGTAGACAGCAGGTCTTCGGCACGTTTCGGGCTGGCCGAGTTAACCAGGATCAGGCCTTGTTTCGGCGCAATGGCGGCAAAAGTCGACGAGCGGCGGATAAAGGCGCGGGGCAGGAAGGCCTGGATGATTTCATCCTTGATCTGATCGCGTTCCTTTTTGTAGACCTTGCGCATTTGTTCGGCTTCGATCTCTTCGACCTTTTCCTTCACCGCGTCGCGCACGACGCTGCCCGGCAGAATGCGTTCTTCCTTACGGGCGGCGATCAGCAGGAAGTCACCGCTGATGTGCACCAGCGGCGCGTCTTCGCCCTTGCCGAATGGCGCGACGAAACCGTAGGTGGTCAACTCCTGGCTTGCACATGGACGCGCCAGTTTGGTGGCCAGTGCAGTTTCCAACGCCTCGGCATCAAAAGGCAGATCTTGGGTCAGGCGATAGATAAGCAGGTTTTTGAACCACATGGGGTGAGTCTCTCCTTTATACAAAGGGGGGCATTATTGTCCTCCGTGTGCCATAGGCCAACCCTTCTCTAAGCCTTTGGAAGGCCTGAGAAAATTAATTAAAAAAGTGCTTGCCAGAGGTTGGGTCGCTCCGTAGAATGCGCGCCACACCGAAAGTGAAGGGTGATTAGCTCAGCTGGGAGAGCGTCTGCCTTACAAGCAGAATGTCGGCGGTTCGATCCCGTCATCACCCACCATTCGCTTTAGTGTTACGCGCAGCGGTAGTTCAGTCGGTTAGAATACCGGCCTGTCACGCCGGGGGTCGCGGGTTCGAGTCCCGTCCGCTGCGCCATATTAGGTAACCTGGAACGCTGAACGCCAGGTCACCACGGAAAAGCCCGCTAACGCGGGTTTTTTTCTGTCTGAGGTTCCTGCAGGGTGTGTCGTTTTACCGGTTTTCAGATTTTTTTGATTTTTTATCAATTAAATCAACACTTTATGAAAATCTGTGGCACAATGCGCCCCGCAACGAAGGTAAAGGGTGATTAGCTCAGCTGGGAGAGCGTCTGCCTTACAAGCAGAATGTCGGCGGTTCGATCCCGTCATCACCCACCACTTACTTTCAACGCTACGCGCAGCGGTAGTTCAGTCGGTTAGAATACCGGCCTGTCACGCCGGGGGTCGCGGGTTCGAGTCCCGTCCGCTGCGCCATATTCGGTATCTGGAACGCTGAACGCCAGGTACCACGGAAAGCCCGCTTAATGCGGGCTTTTTGCTGTCTGGGATTTGGCAATTCAGCACTGCATAGGGGTGGATATATATATGTAGTGCCTGACAGGCAATTTTCTTTCGAATAATGGGTCGCGTTCTCCATGATCTGTATGGGTTATGGAGCCATTATCAATATCTATCGAGAGATTCTTGCATGATGTCTACCCCCACCGACGTTGCGGCTGATTCCGCCTCTGCCAATACAGCTCCTGAATTGAACCGGGCTTTTATAACCGCCAATGACGCCGCAGCCCATTTGCATGGGTCGCTGAAAGGTCGGCGAAACTCTGAATATGCTGGCTTCATTCTGAAAAACCAGGACGGGTACTTCTTTTCCGCCACTGAGATCATTGGCGGTGGTTTCGCAAAAGATCCGAATCTTCCGCTAGCCGTGCTCCTTGAGCCGGACGGCAGGTTTGTGGTTCCTGATGGATACACCCTCGAAGCGCGTTTCATTTCTCATGTCGATGTGGTGAAAGGGCAAGAGGAAAGTTTAGTAGAGCGGATTCAGCGACAGTATTTTTTCACCATTTCCGATTTGTTCGCTGTGATGACTCGTCGACGAAAATTCTCCAGCTGTTATCTCTCAGGAAGTGATGGTTGCCTCATCTCATATGTATCGAGGAACTCTGAATTCGAGCAAGAGTTGTCGTCCCAATTTTCTAGAGCTCCAGATGGCACAAGCAAGATGTTCGAGCGGCTATACACACGAGGTGAAATACCAAGCAGCATTCTGATCTTATTGGCCGTGGCGGCGGGTGAGCTGACCGCGGTGATCCCTGGTGATCTTTGGAGGCGAAGGGGGCGACTGAATGCCAGTTGGAGGAAGGATATACTGCAGCAAAACCCGCCGATAGAACTGATGCCTGTTTGCGGGCCTATCTTTAAAGATGCCAAGGGTGCTGCTTATTATGCCCACACTCAAATGGCTGAGTTTCGGAAAAAATCGCCAGTCAAACAATATTCAGGCGTTATTCTCAAGCACAAAACGAAGGGCGTTTTTGTTGCCACCGACCCAGTGGATAGTGATTACGCCAACTTCAGCCGGGAAACTCTCTTTCCCAAGGACCACAATGGTAATCCACAGATCCCGGCAGGTTTTCGGGTTTACGGCATCTATCACTCAATGAGCCCAGTCCCCGATAACCGATTACCTTCGACAGAAGTTGAACGCTATAAAAACTTTTTCACTCCCTCGGACATGAGAGTCGGCCTGGACCGGATTGTCGCAGCGCCTAATCAACGCTTGTTTCTATCCACACCCGATGGGGCGGTATTGCGCTTTGCCAGCACCGAGAGTGGGAAAGTGGCGGAGTTACTTGCAAGGCTTACGTCCCAGGAAGAGGGTAGTCAGGACATTGAGCAGCAAATAATTGACGGTGACATGAGTCCACAGAAATTTGTCGATCTGGTGGCCGGTGCCGGAACGTTGAGTGTTCTTTATTCGAGCAAAACCTGGCCCCGTATCGGTCAGGTTCACGCGCCTGTTGCCACTGTAATCGTTGAAGCTTAAGTAACGAAACTATCGTTCACCATTGCGGCTGTGTCGGTAATCGCTCACCGCTTCGTACACCGCTTTACGCAGGCGGTTTATCCCGCCGATGGGGCGGTGGGCTTCAAGGCCGAACCATGGGTTGAACGACTGATTGTCGCATTGCAGGTTCAGCGCCGGGGTGTCGAAATCCTGGGCAGACAGTTTGATTCGGGCCACGGTTTCGAAGGGCGCATCGCGTTCACGCCACTCGATGCTGGTGTCTTCGATCGGCATGTACTTGCCCGCATTCTGGCGCTGGATCTGCAAGACGAAACACGCCGGCACCCGGTCCGTCGACAACTGCTGGTTCAGCGCATTGCGCAGGAAGTTCGGCAGGTTGTGATTTTGTGTGGGCAGCGTATAGACCGGGCAACTATCAGGATCCGGCATTACCCGGAATTTAACGTTGGTTTCACCAAACTTGTACGGCGAAACCGAAAAGTAGGTGGTCTGGGTCGGGCTTGCCGGGGCGGGGGAGAGTGTTGCCAGCGCAATAAACAGATGGCGAACCTGCCAGGTGCGCGGGTCCCAGCCTGGGAAGAACGCCATCGCCTTTTTGCCGTCAGCCTGAGCGGCCACATTCTGACGATACTCGGCGACATCGCTGACAAAGAAGTTCGGATGATTGAACATTACGAAATCCTGTTCGCTGTGTCCTTGTCGGTCACTCAGCAGCTGTTTACCAGGCACATCGAACAGTTTGATCGCCATACCCCGAGCATCGCGGATGCTGTCGAACTGCGGATACGCATTGCCGTTGGACAGCCGCATCGTTGCTTGCCAGGTTTTGCCGGGCTCGCTGAACACGCCTCGACGTAACTCCGCCGCCAGATCCGGCAGCACCTGAACCTCGGCCTTCACGCAACCATGGGCCTTGGCATGGGCATCGCGCAGGTAGCGGGTGCTTTCACGGTGTTGATCGACGATACGCACGGCTGTCTGGATGATGTCCTGGGTCATTGCCGCTTCGCCGTCCGGAATCAGTTCTTCAGCCGATACCGGGCCGCGATGCTGCCAGGCAGACCAAGCCATGAGCAGCGCCCAGCCGAGCAGGCCCAGACCCAACAACCACAGCAGGGTTTTGCCAAGGAAGGCGCCCAGGCGCAACCAGAGAGTGATCAGCATGGGTCAATCCTTTTGACTAAGAAGGCGGTCTGGCAATTGCAACTCCATCGGGCCGCCCAACACTTTCAGGTATTCCAGCAGCGCCCAGCGTTCCTCCGGTTGCAGCAGACGACCAATGACGCCGTTACCGCGCTCACCTGCGCGGAACTCGTGGCCGCTGTTGTGATTACCGGTGATACGCGTGTCGAACACAAAACCGTTGGTGAAGGCTTCGGTGCGATAGCCCAAATGCTTGGGATCGTATTCGAAGGTGCCCTTGTAGAACGTGGGCGCGCGTTCACTTTGTGGCGAGAGTAATTGATAAATGCTCGGTACCGAACCGTTGTGCAAAAACGGCGGCGTGGCCCAGACGCCCGCCAGTGGTCGGGCCTTGTAGCTGCGCAATTCCTGAACGCCGATAGGCAGGCCGAATCCGTCCAGGTTCGGACGCTCTGCGGGTGTCACATTGGCTTCGCGGTACGCCTGGTTGCCCACGAAAGCAGTGACGTAAGCCAGTCCCTTGGCCACGGACAACTGGCTCATATCCAAGGGTTCTGTGGGTGTTGGGTGCAGTTGTACGTCCAGCTGCGCAAGCTCCGCCGGATCCCACTGCAAGGCCGTCAGATCGAAGCGATGATCGGCAATGTTGTTGGCGGCGCCGGGGTCTGTGCCAATCACCTCCACCGGCAGCAATTTCAGATGTTGCACGGGTCTGCCGTCGCTTTGGGTGACGCGGGGGACATGACACCCGGCGCAGTTTTCAGCGAACAGTTCACGGCCTTTTGCGGCCAAGGGCTTGTCGATGTTGCCCAATAGGGCTTCCGGCCAGGCGGGCGGTTTGAGTCGCTGCAGGGTTTCCTCGATCCGGTGCAGATCGCGCACCCGCACGCTGGACGGGTAGCGGTCGTCGCCCTTGAGCGGCTGTCCGCCGCTGTCGAAGAAATTCAGCGTGGCGCCCACACCCAAGGCCTCGCCGATATTGCGGGCCATCGGTTGCTGCGCCGAACCGTTCCACTGCACCCAGTCGAAGGTCCACATGTCCCACAGTTGCGGGTAGTCCACCGGCGCGTTGGCCACGCGGTAGTTGGCGGGTGAAATCGCGTCGCCGAAGCTGGCGTTGGCAATACGTCCGAAGGCATCGGTGCGGCCGGGGCCTTCCTCGGTGGGATAGAGCCCGCGATGAGTATCGTTCCAGGCCACTTTCAAGAACGTATCGAGGGACACTTTGAAGTCTTTGCGCAGCTGTAGATGCCGTGCCTCGTAGTCCTGGCCCAGAACGTTGCGTGCGAAACGTTCGAACTTCCAGGGGTTGTAGTAAGTCGAGGTCAGACTGGCGACCAGCGCTTGTCCGAAACTGCCGCCTCGCAGCGTAGGAACGCTGGACGGCAACACATGCTGTGCTGAACCGCCGTCGATGCGCACGGCCTGGCCATTGAAGCGCAATTCGCCGGTGTGGCAGGCGGCGCAGGTAATGTCCAGAAACTCGTCCTGGCTGCCGGGGTTTTGATGACGGGCAAACCCGACGGGCAGGTTACCCGGGTTGTTCGGCGTGGCTTTCTGGCTGGGGTCGATCAGAAAACCAAAGCGTGCGAGGTATTCAGGAGCGGCGAATCGTTTTTGCGAGAAGGGCAATTCCAGAGCGTTGAACCAGTCATAACGCAAGCCTTTGACCTGAGTACCTTGAGGTGTGAAGTGGTAAGCCTGGCGGTCGGCGGCGCTCCATTGCTCCAGGTAATTCACCTGTTGCACCGGTGACCAAACCGGCAATTTCGGGTTGGCGACGTAATACAGCACCATGGCGAGGCCTAGCCCCAGTAATACGGCGATCAGAATCAGCAAGCGGAATATGAGGCGCAAGATAAACATCCTTGTCAATTTGTAGCTCTCTTATGCCTCAGCTCGCGAAGTGCGGCAAGAGGCCATTACGCCAGAGGCTGTGGGAACCGGCCCTTGAGTCTGTAAGCGCCAAATGACAGAAGCTTCATCCTTCTATAGCCGAAATGCGTTTAAACACCTGAACTTATCAGACGTTTCCTGCTCTCATGCCGGTAGCCATTGGTCGTGGCGGCCTGATAAGCTCGCGGCTTTACTCGATTGCCCTTTAGGCGCATGAACAAGGAAATAGCATGAAACAGCATCGGTTGGCGGCGGCGGTGGCCCTGGTTGGCCTGGTACTTGCGGGTTGTGATTCGCAGACCAGCGTAGAGCTGAAAACCCCGGCGCAAAAAGCTTCCTACGGTATCGGCCTGAACATGGGCAAAAGCCTGGCTCAGGAAGGCATGGATGACCTGGATTCCAAAGCGGTAGCCCAGGGCATCGAAGATGCCGTCGGCAAGAAAGAACAGAAGCTGAAAGATGAAGAGTTGGTTGAAGCCTTCGCTGCACTGCAAAAGCGTGCTGAAGAGCGTCTGACCAAGATGAGCGAAGAGTCGGCAGCCGCCGGCAAGAAATTCCTCGAAGAAAACGGCAAGAAAGCGGGTGTCACCACCACGGCTTCCGGCCTGCAATACGAAGTGGTCAAGAAAGCCGATGGCGCTCAGCCTAAGCCGACCGACGTAGTGACTGTTCATTACACCGGTAAATTGACCAACGGCACCGTTTTCGACAGCTCCGTCGAGCGCGGCAGCCCGATCGATCTGCCGGTCAGCGGTGTGATTCCGGGTTGGGTCGAAGGCCTGCAACTGATGCACGTTGGCGAGAAGTACAAACTGTACATCCCTAGCGAACTGGCTTACGGCGCTCAAAGCCCAAGCCCGGCGATTCCAGCCAACTCGGTGCTGGTATTCGACCTGGAGCTGCTGGCCATCAAGGATCCAGCCAAACAAGACGCCACCAAGTAATTCGCGTCTGCTCTAAAAACAACGCCTCGCTATGCGGGGCGTTGTTGCATCTGGCGTTCAGTGGAGGTAAACAAAGCGAACGGATGCGGTACGCTGAAGTCATAGCCAGTGAGGGCGCTCGAGCTAGACGGGCCAGAACGCCAAGTCAATGAAATCTTGGGTTTTTTTATGTGAGTAAAAAACGCCCGATCTGAGTCAGGCCCTTATGAAACGGGGCTTTCAGCGATGAAATGCAGCTCTGTTCACAAGGTTATCCACAATTTGTGTGGATAACATTTCAGCAGGAGGAACAAATGAAAACGCCCTGGAATTTCGCTCGTTTCCTGCCTCTGGCCGGACGCCTGCTCGCCCGTGGTCGTTTGCCGACCCTGCTGTTCGCGGTTGCCAGCAAAGGTGCCAGCCAGGGTTATCGTCTGGGCAAGCTCAAAGACGATCTGCGCCTGTTGCAGGCACTCTGCCTGGCTTACTGGCGTGGCGAATACCGGGCCATCAGCCCCAAAGCACTGCTTTCGGTGGTGGCCGCCCTGATGTATTTCCTGAGCCCCCTGGATGTAATCCCGGATTTCATCCCGATGTTGGGCATGCTCGACGACATTGCCGTGCTGGCCTGGTTGATGAAAGTCCTCGATGACGAGCTCAACGCTTTCCGCGCCTGGCGCAAGCGTCAACTGCCGGAGAAGCTCGCGGTAGTCGAACGTTTGCCTGATACCCCCGAACAATTACAGCTGCAGGGTCCGAAAAAAAACTGAGCCAATTCAGAATCCCCCCGATATTCATACCCCCCCGCGACCTTGGCCGCTGTTAGGATTACACTTCTAAGGAAAAGCGCCGACTCGCTAAGTGTCGTTGTCCTACGGGGTAGTCATGGATATTCAGATAATTACACGCGAAGGCGAACCCGAATATGCGGTTCTGCCATGGGCTCAGTATCAGGCTCTACTGAAAGCAGCAGGCATCAAGCAACAACCACCGCGTGACGCCACAGTGCCTCCCGCGGCGGCACCAGACCAGATTCTTCCGGGTCTGGATCAACTACGCAGTTTGCGCGAAGGGAAGGGCATCGCCATTGAGGCGCTGGCCCGCACGGTAGGCATCAGCCCGTCATATCTTGCCTTGATCGAAAGCGGTGAGCGTCAACCCGACGCTGCTATTCGCCGCAGCCTCGCCTGGGAATTGACGGTGCCAGGATGGAGGGATGAATCGTGAGCGTACGCATCAGTCGTCAACATTGGGATGGATTGTTGGGGGAGCTGGATCAGGCGCGTCGTCAGCGCCATCTTTTGACTTATCGGGCGTTGCTGGAGCGTTTGCAGCTACCCACGCCGGCCATGCAAACGTTGACCGCAGCCCTTGAACATCTGGCCGCGCTGGATGCCAGAGCCGAGCAGCCGTTGCGCAGCTCGTTGGTGATCAGCCAGGGCGCCAGCCGCTTGCCGCGCACCGGCTTCTTCGAATGTGTCGAGCGCCTGGGGCGGTTCTCCGGACCGTCCGATGGCGTGGCTGCCGCGTCCTGGCATGCCTCGGAAGTGGTGCGGGTGTTTGAATACGAGTACCCCGAGTCGGCGGAAGCCTGAGTGTTTTTACGACTCAAGGCGCGGGCCAGTTACTGGCTGGCCCGCCGGTTGTTCCACTGGTCGTGGTTTGTGCGTCAGCCGCGAGGCTGGAGCTGGCTCGAAGGCCAGTTCGCCCGCATGGCGAACCTGGGTGATGTCGGCGCCCAGAGCTTCTACGGCCACATTCTGACCTTTCGCGGCGTCGGTCTTGGGGCTCGCGAGGAAGGTGTGCGATTACTGCGCCTGGCCGCGTTGGCGGGGGATGGCAAGGCGGCCTATCAGGTTGGCGTGATCAGCCTGGCCGGAGCGCCGAGCAAGGCGCCGGATTCGGTGGAAGCGGCTCGCTGGTGGGAAATGGCGGCGAAGGCCGGGCATCCGTTGGCTGAGATCAAGTTGAAAGAGTTGGCGTCCCGCGGCTCTGCGGATTAGATAATTGTGTGTCTGACAAATGAACGTGGCGTGAGGGAAACCTCCCGCCACGTTTGCGTTTCTGCGTGCTTGCTGATTAGTGGAGTGATCATTAGCGAATCGCCCTACATCAACATCATCCTTTCCTGACTTCTTTCCTGATCGATCCCCCGCACAGTCCCCGCGCCTAATTTTCTGCGCGAGGGATTGCTCATGTTCGACTCCTTTTCTCCAGCAACCCCGTACTTTTCGGTGCGTTGATGGAGCACGTTACCCGCATCGAGGAGGAACTCGACAGCTTCCCAGACACCCTGACGCTCTACCGCGAACAGCTCAAGCAATGGTTCAGCCGGGCCGCCGACAACGTCAGCCACGTGGCGGATCTGCCGTCGCTGATGGGCATGGAACGGATCATCCGGTTCGCAAACTCCAGCACCGTTGTCAGCAGCGGCGATGACGAGTTTATCTCCACCGTCGTCCAGTGCCCACAAGGTGGAAAGCTCGAAATCGAGAGCAAGTTCGAATCGGTTTATGACATTCCAGTGGGGAGTATTCAGGTCGATGTGATCGCGATGGATGGCGGTAAGTCGACGCCGGTCACGCTCGATAAAAACGGCAAGGGAACATTCCGAGGGGAAGAGGGCAAGTTCTACCGCGTTCACGTTCACAACGAAGTGACGCCGGAGCAGGTTAATGAGCTTTTTTCTTCCTATGACGGCCTGACCACGGAGCTCGATAACTGGCTGCGTGAGGAATGGAAAACGTTCAAGCCGCAATGGTCGCAGCAGTCGGCGGCCGCGTCGCTGGCGGCGGTGGGCAACGGGATGTTGGCCGGGAGTTGGGCGGCGATCGAGGGTGTGTGGGACAGCATCAGCCTGCTGTCGGACATCCTCAAGGATCCCGGTCGGTTCGCTAAGCGGTTGGGCAGCGGTGCCGATCAGTTGCGCGAGCTGGCGGAAAAATCACCGCAGGTGATGCAAAAAATCCAGCTGCTGGCCAGTGACGAAGCGGCCCTGTGTTTGCTGCTGCGAACGGCCAGCCTGTGGCTGGAAATGCTACCGCCCAGCGAGGTTGCCGGTAAAACCGCTGAAGCAGTCTCGGCGGGCGTGGTGCAATTGCTGATCGACATTCTGATCGGGATTGTCCTGACGTTCGCCGGGGCGGGTGCCGGGATCGCCTACCTGAGCATGCGTCTGGTCAACTACGGCGCGCGAATCATCAATGCCGTGGTGCGCTTCGTCAAAGCGATCTTCACGATCATCGATAGCTTTATGGGCTACGTCGACCGCTATAAGAAAGTCGCCGCGCGCGGTGTTGCGGCGGGACTAAAAAAGGGTCGCATGCAACTGCGTTGGGATGCCCGGCGCAATACGACATTGAAAAAAGACGAACCTCACGACGACGTCTCGAAACAGGCGACAAACCCCAACGGCGACAGTGCTGACTCCGCCGATAAAACCGCCACCAACAAATGCCCGGTGTCGATGGTCACCGGCGAAGAACTGCTGACCCTCACCGACGGTTCGCTGGACGGAATCCTGCCGTTCGACTTCACCCGGCTCTACCGCACCAGCGCCGCCGAGATCGATTGCGGCCTGGGCTTCGGCTGGAGTCATTCGCTCGCCCATCGACTGGAAATCGATGGCGACACCGTCCTCTGGATCGACCACGAAAACCGTCGCACCCCCTTCCCGCTGCCGAACCACGAACGCCCGGCGATCCACAACAGCCTCTCTCGCGCCGCGATTTATCTCGGCGATGATCCCGAGGAGCTGATCCTCGCCCAGGCCGGCGACGACACGCGCTTTTACCACTTTCATAACGGTCGGCTGACGGCGATCAGCGACGCGTACGACAACCGCCTGCGCATCAGCCGCGACCGTCAGGAGCGCATCCAACGCCTCGACAACGGCGCCGGCCGTGCCTTGCTGTTGCGCTATGACCGCGCTCATCTGATCGCTGTCGACTATCAGGTTTTTGTCCCGGCGCAGACCCTTGATGAGGCCTGGCACACCGAGCAAACGCTGGTCAGTTACCGCTACGACGAACGCGCTCAACTGATCGAAGCGAGCAACGCCGCCGGGGAAAGCGAGCGTTACGACTACGACGACCGGCACGTGATCCTGCAGCGGCAATTGGCCGGTGGCGCGAGTTTCTTCTGGGAGTGGGAGCGGTCCGGCAAGGCGGCACGATGCGTCCGACACTGGGCGTCGTTTTCGCAGATGGGTGCGCGCTACGTCTGGGATGACCGGGGCAGCGTCACCGTCCAGAACATCGATGGCAGCCAAGAGGTTTATGTCCACGATGATCGGGCGCGGCTGGTGCGCAAGGTCGAACTGGATGGTGGCGAACAGCTCAAGGCCTATGACGATCAGGGCCGGTTGATTGCTGAGCAGGATCCGCTGGGGGCCGTCACTGAATACCGCTACGACGAAGTCGGGCGGTTGGTGGCGCTGATTCCACCCGAAGACGAGCCGACGGCCTACGAGTACCGCAACGGTTTCCTGCATGCGCGCTATCGCGGCAAAGCGGTGTGGACCTATCAGCGCAATGCGCAGGGGGACGTCACCGAAGCCACCGATCCCGACGGGCAGGTCACCCATTATCACTACGACGCTCAGGGGCGTTTGCTGTCGATCCGCTACCCGGACACCAGTCGGCAGGTGTTCGTCTGGAATGCCTTGGGGCAGTTGCTCGAAGAGACCTTGCCGGACGGTGGGCAGCGGCGCTTTTCCTACGATGCGCTGGGGCGGCAGATTACCCGTCAGGACGAACACGGTGCCGTCACCCGTTACCAGTGGGACGCCGTCGGCCGACTGCTCCAGACGACGTTGCCTACCGGCGCCAGCCGCGGGTTCAGCTACAACGCCTACGGCCAGATCACCGCCGAGCGCGATGAACTGGGCCGCGTCACCCGTTACGAATACGCCGACGACCTGCACCTGGTCAGCCGCCGGATCAACCCAGACGGCACGCAACTGCGTTACCGCTACGACAACGCGCAGCTGCTGCTCACGGAAATCGAAAACGAATCCGGCGAGAAATATCGGCTGGACTACACGCCCAACGGCCTGATCCGACAGGAAACCGGTTTCGACGGCCGCCGTACCGCGTACGCCTATGACCTCAATGGGCACCTGCTGGAGAAAACCGAGTTCGGAGACGACGACTCGCAGCTGATCACGGCTTATGCGCGGGACTCAGCCGGACGGTTGCTGACCAAGACCCTGCCCGACGGCATCCAGGTCGGCTACCGCTACGACTCGTTGGGCCGACTGACCAGCGTCGACGATGGCCACGATCATCCGCTGGAATTCGAATACGACCAGCAGGACCGCCTGATCATCGAGCATCAGGGTTGGGGCACGTTGCGTTATGCCTACGACGCCTGTGGCCAGCTCAACCGTCTGCGCCTGCCGGACAACAGCAAACTCGATTACCACCATGCCAAGGGGGGCGCGCTGACCGCCATCGACCTCAACGGCGCGCGGCTCACCACTCACCAATTTGCCTTCGGTCGCGAACAAAACCGCCAGCAAGGCCTGCTGCTCAGTGAATACGCCTACGACGACCAGGGCCGTTTGAAGGCCCATGCCGTCAGCCAACAGCAAAAAAAACTTTTTCGCCGCGACTATGCCTACAGCCTCAACGGCAACCTCGACCACATCGCCGACACCCTACACGGCCAACGCAATTACCAATACGACCCGCTCAACCGCCTGACTCGCGTGCGCCACACCCGCGACGACCCACCGGAAAGCTTCGCCCACGACCCGGCCGGCAACCTGCTGATGCAGGACCGCCCCGGAGCCGCGAAGGTGCTCGGTAATCGCCTGCTCATGCACGGCGACCGTCATTACGACTACGACGCCTTCGGCAACCTGCTCCGCGAACGCCGCGGCACCGCGCAGAAACTGGTCACCGAGTACCGCTATGACTGTCAGCACCGACTGGTCGGCGTCACCACTCCGGACGGTCGTTGCGCCAGTTACCGCTACGACGCCTTCGGCCGTCGCATCGCCAAAACCGTCGACGGTAAAACCACCGAATTTTTCTGGCAGGGCGACAACCTCGTCGCTGAAAGCAGCAAAGAGCATTACCGCAGCTACCTCTACGAGCCGGGTAGCTTCCGTCCACTGGCGATGCTCGACGGCAAAGGCCCGAAAAAGGCCTGCCCGTTTTACTACCAACTCGATCACCTCGGTACGCCGCAGGAACTGACCGATTTTGGTGGTGAGATTGTCTGGTCGGCTAAGTACAACGCTTACGGCAAAGTCACGCACCTGGCGTTGGGCGGGGGCGAGCAACTTGAGCAACCGTTGCGGTTTCAGGGGCAGTACTTCGATGCCGAGAGCGGTCTGCACTACAACCGGCATCGCTACTACAATCCGGATGTCGGGTGGTACCTGACGCCGGACCCGATCAAGTTGGCGGGTGGGCTGAACCAGTACCAGTACACGCCGAATCCGACGGGGTGGGTTGATCCGTTGGGGTTGGCATGTCTACCGTGCCCCGGAGATATAGAGGCTGATGGGCCGTTCAGCGAAATTGTTCCAGGCGGAGGTTTGGCTGCGCATGAGGCTCAAGGTGGACATCTTATTGCGAAACATATTGATCGGACCGAAGCACAGTTGCGAGACAGGCTCAAAGCAGAGCCTCATATTCCAATCGCATCGACGTTTCCTAATCGGACTGTCGCAGAGGCCACAGTTTCAAACGTCATGAATGAAAACAAAAAATTAATTGATGAGTTTATGAAAGGAAAGACACGCAAACTCGTTATTACACAACCAATGTCGGCACCGGCAGGGATTGGAGTTGTTCGTCACAGTGGAAAACTTGAACCGTTATCCGTTGTAAAATTAATACTTCAGAGAACGACAAACTCGCCGTCTGGCTACATCATATTAACGGGGTATGCAAGTGATCGATAATTCGTTTTCGCAGCTTTATCAGTTCTTGGGGGCCTATTTTAATGAGGACTGGATGTGTGAGTCCGACATTGCTGATGATGTTGTTAGGTCTTTCTTATCTGACTCAACAGTTGAGACAATTTTTAGAGTGAAAAATGAAATTGCTGCTCTGCTTGAGATGCATATGGCTGAGCTTGAGTTGAGAGAGTTTCTGCTTAAAAACATGGGCTGTTGTTACTGTTACTGGCACGAATGGGAGTCAGGGGAAGTATGGTTACGCCATATCGCTGACAGATTGGCTAGTCGACTTGATCATCCTTGATGACAAATGGTTGTGAAGTTTCCGGACAACGTCGTCGGAGATTTCCTTCAAGTTGTGCGGTTTGCATGAACTGGTATGCGATGCTCTTCATCGATAGTCTTGGCCTGTCACTGCAAATTCAGTGACAGGGCGTGGAAGCCCTTCTATCGTTAGGCGCATCAAGCGCCACCAGTTCGGCGTTTTTTATCGTCTGTGTTTTATGGTGGCTGTGCGCGGGGCGCTTTCGAGTGCGCCGGGTGCCTAACGTCCTGGTCTTCCACACCTGCGTACAGCCGCCACCTATTGCGTGGAAGTGATTTCTGGCGGCTCCAATCCATACGTTAGGAATCAAACAATGACAGCGATTACCGCCTTGCTCTGCGCCATTCCTCTGCGCGATGGCTGCGATGTGCTGGATGTGATTGGGCGGCGGTTGCGGGCTCGGCCTTAGGAGTAGCGCCACGCGGCTTTTTGTGGCGAGGGAGCTTGCTCCCGCTGGGCTGCGCAGCGGCCCCAAAACCTGACATCCGGTTTTTTCAGGCATACCGCAGTGTTTGGTTTGGCGACTGCTGCGCAGTCGAACGGGAGCAAGCTCCCTCGCCACAAGAGCAAGATCAAAAGATCACCGATGACCTGAGATCAGTGCCTCTTCGACGACTGGCACCGCCAGGCTATCAATCACATGCACGCTATACCCCGGCACATTCTTCGCGTGGTGTTTGGCCTGTGATGCCATTTCCGCCAATTGGCTCGCATCGAGTTGTCCGCAGGCCTGTGGATGCAAATGCACCACTCCGATGGACAGGGACAGCAGTGGAAATTCCTGTCTTACGCCCTGGCGGTTGGGGGCGATGAAGCAGCCGGCTTCCAGGTGTTCGCTGCGGTAAAAGCGTCGGCATTGGCTGTGGAAGTCGTCCAGCAGTTGATTCAGGCGTTTGCGCCAGTCTTCCGGGCCGAGGACCAGCAGGAAGTCGTCGCCGCCGATATGGCCGACGAAGTCGCGGGATGGGTCGACGCGGTCGTTCAGGCATTGCGCCAGGCACAGTAGGACTTCATCCCCGCGACCGTAGCCGTAGATGTCGTTGAAGGGTTTGAAGCTGTCGATGTCCACGTAGCAGATCACCGATTCCCGTTCCTGTTGCAGCAGGCGTGTCAGGCATTGCTGGATCGGTACGTTGCCCGGTAGCAGGGTCAGGGGGTTGGCGTAGCGTGCTTGCTGGATTTTCAGTTCGGTAATCAGCTTGAGCACGTCGATCACTCGACCCAGTCCCAGATAACCGCCGTTGAGGGTGATGATGAAGTCCTCTTCAATGCGCTGGCGGGCGCGGCTGGTGATCAGGCGGCTGACCTGTTGCAGCGACTGGCTCAGCTCCACGGCGAGGAAGTCGTCGCTCATCAAGCGGCTGATGGGTTTGCGGGCGAACAGGTCGGTGGCAAAGGGCTTGAGCAGGGCGTCCGAGAGCGAATGACGGTGAACGATGCCGCAGGGCTGGCCCTGTTCGTCGAGCACCGCCAGGGAGTTCAGGTTGGCCTGGCGACGGAAGGCTTCCAGTACGGTGGCGGTGGGGGTGTCGCTGGCCACCGCCGGTTGGTCGTTGAGCAGGGCGCTGAGGTCACTGACTTCTTCGTTCAGTATCGCGGCGACGCTGTTTGGTTTGGGTATAAAAGTTCGGGCATCGCGGGGCGGATGCTCCTGAGGCCGGCAGAGCAGATAACCTTGCAGCAGATCGACGCCCATTTCGGTCAGCACGGCGAGTTCTTCCGGCAATTCGATGCCTTCGGCGATCACTTTTGCCCGGGAAGCCTTGGCGATCTGCAGGATCGAGCCGACAAACTCACGCTTGAGCGCGTCCTGGTGAATGCCGTCGATAAAGTGCCGGTCGATCTTGACGTAATCCGGGCGCAATTCAGACCAGAGCCGCAAGCTCGAGTAACCCGCCCCCAGATCATCCAGCGCAATGGAAAAGCCCATTGCCCGATAGTGATGCAGAGCGGTTTGCAGCAACTGGAAATCGTCGGTCGGGGTCTGTTCGGTGAGTTCGATCACCACCTGGCTCGGCGGTATGCCGAAATCCTGCAGCAGTTGCAGGGTGCGTCCGGGTTGGTGGGCGGCTTCGAGCAGGGATTCCGGGGATACATTGAGGAAGAGTTTGCCGGGCAGTTGCTGTTCATTGAAACGACGGCAAGCACTTTGACGGCAAGCGATTTCCAGCTCGCTGAGGCGACCGGCCTGGCGCGCTACCGCGAACAGGGCGATGGGGGAGTGCAGCGGACTGTTGGAGGGGCCACGGCTGAGGGCTTCGTAACCGATGATGCGTCGTTCAGAGAGGGAAATGATCGGCTGGAACAGACTGTGCAAACCGCTTTGAGTCAGTATTGAGCTCAAGGCACTCAGCTGTTCGGTCGTGGTCATGGCGTTCTCTGGCGATAAAAAAAGGACTGGGCGTGTTCTCGTTAAAGAGCACGCCCAGTCCTGTATTTCACGACAGAATGATGACTCTTTGATGACGCTCCGGGGAGCGTCAGCATTAAATTGCCATCATCTTGCTTGTAACAACTTAGTGCTTGGCAACCGCGGTATTGAGTTTCAAGTAATCCAGCAGAATCCGCCCTGTCTCGCTCAGATAAGCATCGTCTTCTGGCTTGGTCTTGTCCTGCTCGGCCGCGAGGGCATCTTCGTCTTCTTTCTTCAGTTCTTTGAGCGGCTCTTCGCCCTTGGCCTTGCGACGGATGTTTTCCATGGCCAGTTGCTTGGCTTCGATATCGGCGTGTTGTGCGCGACGGTCGGCTTCATTGAGGCTGACGGTTTTTTCGCTCATCAACTTCTGCGCCAGGGCCAGTTTGTCGCGGATGAACACAAACTCCGCGTCCTTGGCCGTGCGCACGTCATGCTCGGACTTGAGCTGCGTGATGTACGGTTTGAACGGGTCAAGCGCAGGCTTGATGGCCGCACGAATGGTGTCCCACGGCATGGCTTCCGGCAGGGCGCTTTCGCCGATTTCCTTGGTGTCGATAATCGACGGGTAATCGATATCCGGCAGCACGCCCTGGTGCTGGGTGCTCTGACCGGAAACCCGGTAGAACTTGGCCAGGGTCAGTTTCAGTTCGCCATGGTTCAGCGGCTGAATGGTCTGCACGGTGCCTTTGCCGAAGGTCTGGCCGCCGATAATCAGCGCGCGGTGGTAGTCCTGCATGGCACCGGCGAAGATCTCCGAAGCCGAGGCGGACAAACGGTTGACCAGCAACGCCATCGGGCCTTTGTAGAATGCGCCCGGGTTTTCATCTTCCAGTACATCGACCCGGCCGTCGGCGTTACGCACCAGTACGGTCGGACCCTTGTCGATGAACAGACTGGTCAGCTCGGTGGCTTCCTGCAAGGAACCGCCGCCGTTGTTGCGCAGGTCGATGACCACGCCGTCGACCTTGTCTTTCTGCAGCTCGGTCAGCAGCTTCTTGACGTCGCGGGTGGTGCTCTTGTAGTCCGGATCGCCGGCACGGAAGGCCTTGAAGTCCAGGTAGAAGGCCGGGATCTCGATGACGCCGAGCTTGTAGTCCTTGCCATCCTGCTTGAGGTTGAGGACCGACTTCTTCACCGCCTGGTCTTCGAGCTTCACCGCTTCGCGGGTGATTGGCACGATCTTGGTGGTCTGGTCGTTCGGCGCATTGCTGGCCGGAATCACTTCCAGGCGCACCACGGTGCCTTTCGGGCCACGAATCAGTTTGACCACTTCGTCCAGGCGCCAGCCGACCACGTCGACCATCTCTTTGTTGCCCTGGGCCACGCCGATGATCTTGTCGGCCGGTGCAACCTGCTTGGTCTTGTCGGCCGGGCCGGCAGGCACCAGGCGCACGACTTTCACTTGATCGTTATCGCTCTGCAGCACGGCACCGATGCCCTCGAGGGACAAACTCATGTTGATGTCGAAGTTTTCCGCATTATCCGGCGACAGATAATTGGTGTGCGGGTCGTAGGACATGGCGAAGGTGTTGATGTACGCCTGGAAGATATCTTCTGCACGGGTCTGGTCCAGACGCGCCAGCTGATTCTTGTAACGCTTGGTCAGGGTTTCCTGAATCTGCTTGGACTCTTTGCCGGAGATCTTCATCCGCAGCACTTCGTCCTTGACGCGTTTGCGCCACAGGTCGTCCAGCTCGGCGGTAGTCTTGAGCCAAGGGGCATCCTTGCGATCGACCAGCAAGGTTTCCTTGGCGGTGAAGTCGATCTTGTCGACGCCCTTGTTCAGCTCGGCAAGGGCAAAGTCCAGACGCGACTTGACGCGGTCCAGGTAGCGCTTGTAGATGGTGAACCCGGCGTTCAGGTCGCCGCTTTTGAGGAAGTCGTCAAACTGGGTTTTCCATTTGTCGAATTCGGCAATATCGCTGGCCATGAAGTAGCTGCGCGATGGGTCCAGCAGCTTGATATAGCTGTCATAGATGATCACGGAGCGTGCATCGTCGAGCGGTGGCTTGCTGTAATGGTGACGCTTGAGCAATTCGACGACGTTCAGACTGGCGATTACTTCGTCACGATCGGGCTGAAGCTTGTCCCAGCTGTTGGCTGCGAACGAATTGCTCGACATCGGCAAAAGACCGAGACCAAGGACAAGAGCGAGGGCGGTGCTGGGGAGCAGATGCTTCATGCTGATTCGACGCGGTGACAATTGATAACGCATATTAGGCCGTCTTTGAAGTCGCCGGATCCACAAGGACCGGTCGCATAATGCAAAAAGCCCGGCGCAACAGCTTCGGGCTCAGTCCAGACTCACTATGGAGGCACTGTGAAAGCATTGCAAGGCGTTGAGGGGCGAGTGGAGTGGGTTGAAGAGCCGAGTCCTACGTGCGATGTAGGACAAGTTCGCATCCGGGTGGCGGCAGCAGGACTCAATCGCGCCGATTTGTTACAGAAGGCGGGGCTATATCCGCCACCGCCGGGGGCCAGTCAAGTACTGGGTCTTGAGTGTTCGGGGGTGATCAGCGAGGTCGGTCCGGGCTCTTCCTGGAAGGTCGGCGATCGGGTTTGCGCCTTGCTGGCCGGGGGTGGGATGGCCGAAGAGGTAGTTGTCGACGGACGGCATGTGCTGCCGGTTCCCGAAGGTTTGTCCCTGGCCGAGGCGGCAGCGTTGCCGGAAGTGTATGCGACCGTTTGGCTGAATTTGTTTCAACTGGCTGCGCTCAAACCGGGTGAGAAAGTTCTCCTGCACGCCGGAGCCAGTGGAATCGGTTCAGCTGCCATTCAGCTGTGCAAGGCGTTTGGTAACCCGTGCTGGGTCAGCGTCGGCTCTGCCGAGCGTCTGGCCTACTGTGAAGCGTTGGGCGCGCAGGGTGGAGTGGTGCGCAACGGTGATCTGGATAGCTTGAACGATCTTGCGCCGTTCGACGTGATTCTCGACCCGGTGGGTGGCAATTACGCGGCGTTGAACCTCAAGCTGCTGGCTCGCGATGGTCGTTGGGTGCTGATCGGTTTGATGGGCGGTCGTGAGGCGCAGTTGGACTTGGCCCAGGTATTGGCCAAGCGTGTGCAGCTGCTGGGGTCGACCCTGCGTAGTCGCGACGAGCAGTTCAAGGCCGATTTGTTCAGCGATCTTGGCCAGCATGTCTGGCCGCTGTTTGCCGAAGGGCGTTTGAGCCCGCAACTGGCCAAGACATTTGGGATCAAGGATGCCGAAGCGGCGTTTGCGGAACTGGCGACTAATAAGGTGTCGGGGAAACTGGTGTTGGTGATCGATGAAAGCCTGACCTGACGACAAGGCACCGAACCTGTGGGAGCGAGCCTGCTCGCGATTCAGGCGACGCGGTTCATCTGCAGGACCGCGTTATCGTTCATCGCGAGCAGGCTCGCTCCCACAGGGGCGGGGTTACTTCCAGATGTGGATCGGCCAACCGGCCTTTTCGGCATGCTCAAGCAGCACCGGATCCGGATTCACCACGTGTGGGAAATCCACCTTCAGCAGCAGCGGCAAATCGTTGCGAGAGTCGGAATAAAAACTCGCGCCTTCCAGATTTTCCTCTTCGGCATCCAGCCATTCCAGCAACCGGGTGATCTTGCCCTCGCGGTAGGTCAACGTGCCAAGGGTATTGCCGCTGTACACCCCGTGCGCCACTTCCAGCTCGATCCCGAGAATCTCGTCGATGCCCAGGCGGTCGGCAATAGGCTTGACCAAATGTGTGCCCGAAGCCGAGATCACCAGAATCCGGTCGCCGGCCTTGCGGTGGGCGGCGATGGCTTTGGTGGCGTCGCTGAAGATGATCGGCTCGATAAAATCTTCCACCCAAGGCCCCACCAAGTGCTCGACCTCCTCCGGTGTGCGACCGATCATCGGTTCCAGGCTGAAGTCCATGTACTCTTCCATGCGCAACTTGCCGTGGCTGTAAGCATCCATCAGTTCGTTGTTCTGACGCATGAACGACTCGGGATCGACCCAACCCAGGCGGCCCATTTGCTCGCTCCAGAGGGTGGCGCAGTCGCCGTGGATCAGGGTTTCGTCCAGATCAAAAATTGCCAGGGCCATCAGTGCAGTTCTCTCTTCAACATCAGCAAAGTCATCAGGCTACCTCACACAGGGCCGTCGGATCGATGGAAAGCGCCAGGCGCTGACCATCGGGATGCAGGTCGGCCGCCGAACGGTTCAGCACATCCACCACCAATTCCACACCCCGGGCTTCGACCCGGTAGCGAATCACGTTGCCCAACAGGCTGTGGCTGCGAACCTGCGCGTCGAGTTCGCCGTTGAGGCTTAGCTCGATGGCTTCCGGGCGAATGGCGAGGCGATGGGTGATCGGTCGTTGCAGCAGTTTGCTGGCGCTGTCGGCGTCCAGCAGGTTGTAGTTGCCGATGAAGCCTGCGGCAAAAACATCGACCGGCGCAGTGTAAAGGGTTTCGGCATCGCCGCTCTGTACGATCTTTCCCTCGTTCATCAGGAAGATTCGATCAGACATGGTCAGAGCTTCTTCCTGATCGTGAGTGACGAAGATCGTGGTCAGGCCGAGTTCGCGCTGGATCTGACGGATCTGTTCGCGCAGGTGCTTGCGAATCCGCGCATCCAACGCCGACAGCGGCTCATCCAGCAACAACAACCGAGGCCGGGTCACCAGCGAGCGAGCCAGAGCGACACGCTGGCATTGGCCGCCAGACAATTGATGCGGGTAACGGGCGGCGAAGTCCTTGAGTTCCACCAGTGCCAGCACTTCGGCAACGCGCTTGTGGCTGTCGTCGGCGTTGACCTTCTGCATGCGCAAACCGAAGGCGACGTTCTGCTCCACGGTCATGTTCGGGAACAGCGCATAACTCTGGAACACCATGCCGATCCCGCGTTTTTGCGGGCTCAGCGGGACGAGGTCCTGACCCTCCAGCAGAATCTTGCCGCCGTCCACCGAGGTCAGGCCGGCGATGCAACGCAGCAGGGTGGACTTACCGCAACCGGACGGACCGAGAAGGGTGACAAATTCACCTTTCTTGATTTCACAGTTGATGTCGCTGAATACCGGGGTGCCGGACTGCCCTATTTGAGAGTAGCTCTTTTGAAGATGTTGGACGCTGACGTAGCTCATTCGCTTTTGTCCCTGTTCAAGATATTGGCCGCCCAGGTCAGAACCAGCACAAAGAAGAAGTAGGAGATCACCAGCGCACTGGTGAAGTGGCCGCTGCTGTTACGCATGTTGTTGAGGTAGACCTGCAGGGTTTCGTAGCGGGTGCCGACCAGAATATTGGCGAACACAAACTCACCGAACAGGAACGAGAACGACAGCAGCAATGCCACCATCAAACCCTTGCGCAGGTTCGGCAGCACCACCAGGAATGCCGCTTGCCAAGTGCTGGCGCCGAGCAGTTGCGCGGAGTCCATCAGGTCGCGCAGGTTGATCGCTTGCAGGTTGTTGGTGATCGCCCGGTACATGAACGGCAGCGCCACGGTGAAGTAGCAACCGATCAGAATCCACGGCGTGCCGACCATCGCGAACGGCCCCGAACCGTAGAGCTGCAACAGCCCCACTGACGACACCACCGGCGGCACCGCGAAGGGCAGCAGGATCAGGATGTTCATCAGCGCGTCGAGTTTCGGGAAGTGGTAATGCACCACGAACAGCAGCGGCAGAATCAGCACCACCGACAGAATCAGCGAGCCGACGCAGACCAGTAACGATTGACCGAATGCGTTGAGAAAGCGCGGATCGCTCCACAGCTGGATGTACCACTTGAAGGTAAAACCGCTGGGCATGATCGTCGCAGACCAACTGCTGGAAATCGAGTAGATCAGTGTTCCGAGCAACGGCAACAACAGAATCGCAAACAGCAAATACACCACGACGCGGTGATAGACACCGACGGGGCCCAGTTCAGCGCGAGACATGGTAGCTCCTCTTCAACAGCAGCTGATGCACGATGGTCACCAGGGTCATCAACGCCACCAGCACCACGGCCAAGGCGCTGGCCAGGTTAGGGTCGAGGGAAATGTCGCCGGAAACCATTGCCGCAATGCGGATCGGCAATACGTTGAAGTTGCCGGTGGTCAGGGCGTAGACCGTGGCATACGCGCCGAGGGCGTTGGCCAGCAGGATTACAAAAGTGCCGAGCAGCGCCGGGGTCAACACCGGCAAACCGATGTGCCGCCAGAACTGCCAGCCATTGGCGCCGAGCAATTCGGCGGACTCACGCCAGTCTTCGCGCAAGGCGTCGAAAGCCGGGTAGAGCAGCAGCACGCCCAAGGGGATCTGGAAGTAGGTGTAGAGAATGATCAGCCCGGTTTTCGAGTACAGGTTGAAATCCTGAATGATCCCGGCCTGTTTGAGCATGATGGTGAAGGTGCCGTTGAACCCCAGCAAAATGATGAACGCGAAGGCCAGGGGCACGCCGGCGAAGTTGCTGGTCATGTTGGCGAAGGCGTTGACGAAGTTGCGCAGTTTCGAGTCGACCCGGCGCAGGGAATAGGCGCCGAGTACGGCGATGATGATGCCGAACACGCTGGACCAGAAACTGATCTCGAGGCTGTGCTGGATTGCCTGCAGATAGAACTTCGAGTTGAAGATTTTGCTGAAGTTGGCCAGGCCCCAGCCGAACTCTTCCGATTCCAGGCTGTTGATCATTACCCAGAGCAGCGGGGCGATCTGGAACACGAAGAAGAAAATCGCGAAGGGCACCAGGCACAGAGCGGCCAGCCATTTACCGCGGGTCATGGCGTTCACTTGAGCAGCTCCCGGCACACAGGTTTGTCGTGGGGCACGCCCAGCAGTTCGCAGACGGTGCCGCAGATTTCGGTCTGTTTCGGTGCGGCGTTTTTGTTGAAGCTGAAGCCATCGCCGAGGACGAACAGCGGCACTTCACGTTCTTCGGGCAGCAGGCCATTGTGCGAGCGGTCGTTGTTCATGCCGTGGTCAGCCGTCACCAGCACCTGATAACCGGCGTCGAGCCAGCCTTGCAGGTAATCGGCGAGGATGATGTCAGCCGAACGGGCGCTGTTGCGGTACTGCGAGGTGTCGAGGCCGTGCTTGTGCCCGGCGTCGTCGATGTTCATGGGGTGGACCAATAAAAAGTTCGGCGCGTGGCGCAGGCGCAAGTTTTCCGCGTCGGCGAACAGGTGCGAGTCGGGGTAATGGTCGTTCCAGTAGAAATGACCATGCTGGATCGGCAGTTTGGGGTCGTCGGTATGACGATCCCGGGCGGCCACGAACGGCGAACGGTTATACAACTCGCTGACCCAGTGATAGGCCGCGGCTGCGGTTTTCAGGCCGGCGTCGGTGGCATAATGGTAGATGCTGCGCTGGTTGGACAGGCGCGAGACGTTGTTGTGAACGATGCCGCTGTCGATCGGCGTAACGCCGGTCAGGATGCATTCGTAAAGTGGTCGGGACAGGGCCGGCAGTTCGCACTCCAGCTTGTAGAGTGCCGCGCGTCCTGCGCCAACGTAAGCCTGCAGATGCCCCATGGCGTGGCGCGCGACTTCGTAATTGAGGCCGTCGAGCACGACAAGGATGACGTTGTGCTTCATAGGGGCTGGGACTCCGCAAAAACAGTGAATATCGTCAAACCTGTAGGAGCGAAGCTTGCTCGCGAAGGCGAACTGTCAGCCAACATCAATGTTGAATGTCAGTCCCTCTTCGCGGGCAAGCCTCGCTCCTACATTGGATCTCCATCAGATCCCCGAACGGGGATCTACCGCCTTACGGCATATTGATGATGACTTCTTCCTGCCACTTCTGCGGCAGCGACTTGGAGGTCTTTTCCCATGCGTCGGCGTCTTTGATCGGCGTGACCTTTTTGTACTGCTCATTCGGCAGCAGTTTGGCCTTCACTTCTTCCGGCAGTTTGATGTGCTCGGCGCGGATCGGACGGGCGTTGCCTTTCGCCAGGTTGATTTGGCCGGCATCGCTGAAGATGTATTCGCGGGTCAGCTTGGCGGCGTTCGGGTTCTTGGCGTATTTGTTGATGATGGTGGTGTAACCGGAAATCACCGAGCCATCGGACGGAATCAGCACGATGTAGTCATCCGGATTCGCCATCTTGGCCTTGTAGCTCAGACCGTTGAAGTCCCAGACCACGCCGACTTCGATTTCACCCTTTTCCATGGTGGCGATCGTCGGGTTGGCCATGGACAGGCGGCCTTGCTTGGCAATGTCAGCGAACAGCAACAGGGCTGGCTGAATGTTTTTCTCGTCACCACCGTTGGCGAGGGCGGCGGCCAGTACACCGTTGGCCGCCTGGGCCGCGGTACTGACGTCACCGATAGAGACTTTGTACTTGCCAGTCTTGAGGTCGGCCCATTTGGTCGGCGCCTCGGACCCGTGCAGCAGTTTCTTGTTGATGATAAACGCAATGCTGCCGGTGTAAGCCAGTGCCCAGTTACCGTCCTTGTCTTTGGCCCAATCCGGAATCTGTTCCCAGGTAGTTGACTTATAAGGCTGCACCACGCCTTGCTTGACCGCGATCGGGCCGAAGGCGGCACCGACGTCACCGATGTCGGCGCTGGCGTTGTCTTTTTCGGCGGCGAACTTGGCGATTTCCTGGGCCGAGCTCATGTCGGTGTCGATGTGTTTCAGGCCGTATTTCTTGGCCAGATCTTCCCAGGTGCCTTTCCAGTTGGCCCAGTCATCGGGCATGCCGACGCTGTTGACTGCGCCTTCCGCTTTCGCAGCGGCTTCCAGGGTTTTCAGATCATCCGCCGCCATGGCGGTGGTGCACAGGGCAATGGTCGAGCCTAACAGTGATGCCAGGAAAAACTGTTTCATCCGAAGCTCCTTTGGGCGTTTTCAACGCTGCGATTGCGGTTGTGTTGGTCTAGGTCAGCAATACCTGAGCCAATTTAGGCGGGTTGGATGACATTTTGATGTCGACGACCGGTCTGCCTGAATTTTCTGCGCTCGGATACGCGGGGTGCGAGATAAGCGTAGACCATGGCTAAAGAGCTGATATGAAAGGGACTTGGCCATAAAATTGCAGGTGTCTGGCGCAACCGTTCGGCGGCTTTGTCATCTGTCAGTCATGTGCAGTGCCTAGGCTTGCAGGCAGTTGAAGGAACCGATTTGAATCACGGTTCTGCCCTGAATCAGTGCTGGTCTAGTCCAGATAGGTAACGTTGATGCGCATCGAGACCACCAAAGCGGTGACAGCCATCGGGCAGGTTCTGCAGGAACAGCTCGACCACGGCCTGTTGGCGCCCGGGAGCAAGTTGCCGGCAGAGCGCAAGCTCAGTGAGTTGTTCGGTACCACGCGGATCACCGTGCGTGAGGCGTTATTGCAACTGGAAGCCCAAGGTCAGATTTATCGCGAGGAGCGACGCGGCTGGTTCGTGTCGCCACCGCGACTGGCTTATAACCTTATGCAGCGCAGTCACTTTCACGCGATGGTCAGTGCGCAGGGGCGAGTGCCGTCTACCGAGGTGATTTCGGCGCGGTTGCAGCCAGCGTCGGCGGCGGTGTGTGCCGGGTTGCAATTGCCGGCGCTGTCGAGCGTGATCCAGATCTGCCGCTCAAGGCGGATTGACGGGCGATTGGTGCTGTATGTGGAGCACTACCTGAACCCGCAGTATTTTCCTGGGATTCTCGATTTCGATTTGAATCAGTCGATGACCGAACTGTATGCGCGGCATTACGACTTGCATTACGGGCGGGTGCGTTTCGAGATTGTGCCGACGGCGTTGTCGGTGGACGCGGCGGCGGCTTTACGGGTGTCGGTGGGCAGCCCGGGGTTGCGGATTGCCCGGGTCAATTACGATCAGCATCAACGACTGATCGATTGTGATTTGGAATTCTGGCGCCATGATGCGATTCATGTCGGGGTGGATGTGGTGTAGAACACACATTCAACCGCACATCACTTGCCTATATGATTCCCCACTGTAATTGGATGGACTCGCCCAAGCCGAGGCGTCAATGCGCCACGGTGGCAGTCTAATCAGCCAACGACAGCGAGGGCGAGTCCATGAAAAAGCATACTTCGATTGATCAATCCCTGTCTTCTTCCGATTTGTCGGCCTGCACAACCGTGGCGGTCGATCTGGCCAAGCAGGTCTTTCAGGTCGCCGGTGAAGACGTCCTCGGCCAGGTGCACTACGAGCAGCGGATCAAGTCGCGCGAGGCGTTTTATGAGTTTCTCCGCCAGTTGCCGCCTCATGTCGTGGTTCTGATGGAGACCGGTCCGGGTGCTCAAGCTTGGGCCCGGCAGTTGCAAGACCAAGGCAATCTGGCGCGGATTCTTCCAGCCGGTTTGGTGGCCACACATCGCAGCGGGCCTAAAAATGATCGCAACGATGCGCTGGCGATTCTGCGGGCTGGTCGCGATGAAAAGATCTACGCAGTGCCGGTCAAAAGCGTTGCGGCGCTGGCAATGCAGGCGTTGCATCGCGCCCGCCAAGGCTATGTGCGTCGACGCACGGCGGTGAGTAATCAGATGCGCGGCCTGCTGCTCGAGCACGGCGTGGCCTTGGCGCAGGGCGATGTTGCGATCAGCCAGAAAATTCCGCGGGTACTGGAAGATGCCACCCAGCCGGTGCCGGGCCTGCTGCGTGAACTGATCGACGAACTGTTGGCCGAGTGGCGCCATTTGGGCGAACGCATCAGCGTGCTGACGGGGCGCCTGGAAGTGGCCGCCAGCGCCGACATGACGGCGAAGCGACTGATGACTGTGCGCGGCATCGGCCCAGTCACTGCCACGGCACTGGTGGCCAAGGAAACCAAGCCTGAGCGATTTCCCAATGCCCGCAAGTTTGCCGCGTACTTTGGCATGGTGCCTGACCAGCACAGCAGCGGGCAGACGGTCCGGCTGGGGGACATGACCAAGCGAGGTGATGTTTATTTACGCAGCCTGATGATCCAGGGAGCCCATGCGGTGCTGCAACAACTACGACCTGATTCCCAGCAACCCGATGACCGCCGCTTGTTGCGCTGGATGAGCCGGCTGGGTCGTAAGGAGGCTGCGATCAGGCTAGCCAACCGCAACCTGCGAATCGTCTGGGTGCTTCTACAGAGTGACCAGACTTATCGTCGCCACGCTGGTGATGGCCAGCAAGCGACGATGAGCCACTGAGCGACAGAGTTCTGCCACCGAGGTACTGACTGTCCGACCCTTTGCTGAAGAAAAATTGACCCCAGGTAAGACCGGCGTGGATTGATGCCTAAGCTGCTACTGGCCTTCGAGGCCTGACTGTAATCGGCATACCACGAGCTTTTCCAATTTTGGCCAGAAGCCGAAGACGGCTTCCACGAATAGGCCTAATACATAGATGCAACAGGGCGACGGTTTTTTCAAAAGCGGGTAGACAGTGGGGGCGAGTCCATACATAGCAGCTGGCGAAGCCTGCGTTCGGCTGCGAAGCAGTCGTATAATCAGTGATTGCGGTGCCTCAGATACCCCACGGCAGCCGGACTCACGACTGCTGCGCAGCCGAACGCAGCCTTCGGCAGCTGCTACAAAAAATGCGTCGCGGCTGAAATTGCTTAAGTGAACAGCATTGCGCTCCTAAAGGGGCTTTATTCCTTGGTGACGCGCACACTCATCCGCGGCGTCGCGGGCAAAAAGACGAGCGAACACGGTCAACCTCGGATGAACGAATCGGCCGAGTGTACGAGCCCGTCAAAATCAATGCGAGCCAGGCACAAGGATTTATTCGTTGAGTTTGGCGAGGATCTTGTAGATCACGGTGGCGAGGATCATCAGCATGCCCACCCACATCGCGAACACACCAACGTTCTTGTCGCGAAAGTTGAAGCCGATGGCCAGCATGATCATCCCGGAAAGAATCGGGATCAGCATGGAGTGGAAGGATGACATCGAGATCATGGCGACAGCCTTGTCGGAGAAGGGTACTGCAAGTCTAGGCGGCTTTCGGGCGAGCAGTGGTGATGTGTGGCGTAGGAGCTGCCGCAGGCTGCGATCTTTTGATCTTGATCTTTGGGTGTCTTCAAATGCGCTGAAAATCAAGATCAAAAGATCGCAGCCTGCGGCAGCTCCTACAGGGGATCACTGTAGGAGCTGATCTTTGAGGACTACGGCAATTCGCGGCAGGCGTAGAACGCGCTCAACACTTTGACCAGATGTGCCAGGTCATGGCTGCCACACAGCTCGCGGATCGAGTGCATGGCGAACGTCGGCAAACCGATGTCCACGGTGCGCACGCCCAGGTGGCTGGCGGTGATCGGGCCGATGGTCGAGCCACAGCCCATGTCGCTGCGCACCACGAAGCTCTGCACCGGTACTTCTTCGGCCATGCACAAATGGCGGAAGAACCCGGCGGTTTCGCTGTTGGTGGCGTAGCGCTGGTTGCTGTTGACCTTGATCACCGGGCCGGCGTTGAGTTTCGGACCGTGGTTGGCATCGTGCTTGTCCGCATAATTCGGGTGCACGCCGTGGGCGTTGTCGGCCGAGACCAGCAGGGATTTCTGAATGGTCCGTACGAATTCATCCCCTTCGGGCAACAGACGACGCAGAGTCTGCTCAAGCATTGGACCGTCGGCGCCACAGGCCGAGCAGGAACCGACTTCTTCGTGATCGTTGCAGACCAGCACGCAGGTTTCGTCAGTTTCGGTCGTCAGCAAGGCTTGCAGGCCGGCATAGCACGACAGCAAATTATCCAGGCGCGCGCCCGCAATGAAATCGCCGTGCAGGCCAATGACCGCAGCGCTTTGGGTGTCGTAGAAGCTCAACTCGTAATCGAGTACCACGTCGGCGTTCAGGCCGTGTTCGCGGGCCAATTGATCGGTGAGCACGGCGCGGAAGTCCACGCGCTCGTCACCGGCGAATTGCGCGAGGATCGGCGGCAGTTCGGTCTGGGCATTGATCGCCCAACCCATATTGGCTTCGCGGTTTAAGTGAATGGCCAGGTTCGGAATGATCGCGATCGGTGCCTTGAAGTCGATCAACTGGCTCTCGACCTTGCCATCACGGCGGAACGTCACGCGGCCGGCCAGAGACAGATCACGATCGAACCACGGCGCCAGCAGCGCACCGCCATACACTTCGACGCCCAGTTGCCAGAAGCCTTGGCGTTGCAGTTCCGGCTGGGGTTTGACCCGCAGGCACGGGCTGTCGGTGTGCGCGCCGACCAGACGAATACCGCCGTGCAAGGGCGAATGACGGCCCATTTTGAACGCGACGATCGAAGAGTCGTTACGGGTGACGTAGTAACGACCGTTGGCTTCAGTGGTCCAGGGTTCGCGCTCGTCGAGGCGCATAAAACCGGCCGCTTCCAGACGCTGAACAAGGCTGGCAGTGGCATGGAATGGGGTAGGGGAGGCCTTGAGGAAGTCGATCAGGCCTTGGTTCAACTCTTCGCGCATAAGAAACTCCAGACAGCAGTGGCCGGGAGTTTAACGTATTGGCTGAAGGCTTTGGGCCTGACATTCGCAGGTTAGTCAGCGAGCGGCGGCTATCCGTTCTTTCAGGTACTTCATGATGATCTGTTCATCTTCAGGCTTTTCTGGCTTGGGCAGTTGTGTGGGCCAGTCAGTTTGATGAGTGCCCAGAAGCTGTTTCTGACGGGTGTGGTTCCAGCGAAGAATCTCCCGCGAGGCGGATTCCCACCACTCGTGTCGGCACACCGTGTAGTACGGATGATCGGGTGCTGCACTGCCATAAAGCAGATCGCGACCGACTTTTCTCATGGCGCCGCTCTGGTTGCGCAATTTCCATTTGATTTTCAGCCGTTGCCAGGCCGACGGAACGGGTTTGACTCGCGGCACATCGCGGCACAGTTCCACCAGATTCTGGCTGAACTGCTCGCCATGCTGGGAGAAGAAGTGCGCCTGCATCGCATGGAAGAAGCGTTTTTCCGCGAAGTAGTGATAGACGTATTTTCTCGCTTCACGCACCGGTTTGTCGCGCATCGCGAACGACAGGGCGATTTGCTCGATGGTGTGAATGTCGAAGCTGCCGCGGGTCCATTCATCGATCAACTGGATCGACGTTTCGAACAGCGCTGTATCGCGGTCGGTCACGCCGCAGAGCCCGCTGTTATACAGCTTGAAACCGTTGTTTGGCGTAATGCCGTGAGTGCGTAGCTGTTCGCCAAGTTTCAGGTAGTCGTGGCGCTCACAGACATCCCGCCAGTTGTATTCGAGGCGATCCATCAAATAGTGCCCGGGCTCAATCTGATTGAAGATCAGACTCGGGTCGCTGAGGAACAGGGTGTCGGTATCGACGAACAGGGTCTTTTCAGCAAGCGCAAGGCCAGCGGCCATGGCGCAGGCCTTGCGGCGATGGTGATAGCCGTTTTCACCCTGCCACAGGGTCAGGGTTTGCTCGGTCAGGAGCACGGTTTCTACCGGCCAGTCGGCGTAATCCTGCGGGCGATCCGTCAGGATTCTGATGCACGGCAGTTCGCCTTTCTTCACATGGGAAAGCGCAGTCAAAATGCTGAACTTGGCTTCGCGCCGATAAACGTCCTGATCACCGTAGATCAGATAAAGCAGCTGATTTCGGGTTTTCTTGACGGGCGTTGCCAAGGAGTCAGTACAACTCATTCTGTTCAATCCTCGTTTTGAAGCGGTGACGCCATGTGGCAGATTCAGAACGGTGCCGGGCATTCGAAACGCAAGCGGTCGCCCGTTTGGGGGTGGGTAAAACTCAGCATACTCGCATGCAGGCACAAGCGCGGCCAGGCGGCCAAGGCTTGCGGGTGGGCATAGAGCCCATCACCCAACAGCGGGTGACCTATCGACAGCATGTGTACGCGCAACTGGTGAGAGCGGCCGGTGATCGGCGTCAGCTCGACGCGGCACCAATCGCCACAACGCTCCAGCACGCGCCAGAATGTCAGGGCATGCTTGCCAAATTCGTGGTCCACCACATGGCGTGGCTTGGTCGGCGGGTCGTAGCGCAGCGGCAGGTCGATGCTGCCGCTGTCCAGTTCCGGTTGTCCCCAGCACAGGGCTGTGTAGGCCTTTTCGGTTTCGCGGTCGTGAAATTGCCGAGACAGCTCGCGATGAGTGTCCGGGTCACGGGCCAACAGAATGATGCCGGAGGTTTCCCAGTCCAGCCGATGGACAATTCGCGCTTCCGGGTAGCCGTTTTCTTGCAGACGCGTAATCAGGCAGTCCTTGTTGTCATCGGCCCGGCCAGGGACGGAAAGCAACAGGGTCGGTTTGTCCACCACCAGTACGGCGGCGTCCTGATGGATGATGCGGATGTTGGACAACGGCATTAAAACAGCCTCGTAACAAACGCCAACGGCGGCTCAGGCCCCGCCCCTGTAGGAGCGAAGCTTGCTCGCGAATGCGTCACCTCGGTCTATCAGATACACCGAGTTGCCTGTGTTCGCGAGCAAGCTTCGCTCCTACGGAGTGCGTAATAGCCTGAGCCGCCGTGGCTCCTGTCGGATCGACTCAGCGATCTGGCAGGGTGATATTGAGTTCCAGGATCGAGCAACTGCCCTGGTTTTCCAGAGCGACGTGCACGTCATCGGACCCGATATTGACGTACTTGCGGATCACTTCCACCAGTTCCTTCTGCAAGGCTGGCAGGTAATCCGGCGTACTGCGCTGGCCGCGTTCATGCGCCACGATGATCTGTAGACGCTCTTTCGCTACCGACGCGGTACTGACCTTTTTACTGGCACGAAAGAAGTCAAAAAGGTTCATTACCTACCTCCAAAAAGTCGCTCGAAGAATCCCTTCTTCTCGACATCGAGGAAACGATGGTCCACGGTTTTGCCCAGCAGACGATCAACCGCATCGCTGTACGCCTGACCGGCGTCGCTCTGGTCGTCGAGAATTACTGGCACGCCTTGGTTGGAGGCTTTGAGGACGGCTTGCGATTCCGGAATCACGCCCAGCAGCGTCACCGCGAGGATGTCCTTGACGTCTTCGACGCCGAGCATTTCGCCGTTGCTCACGCGTGTAGGGTTGTAGCGAGTCAGCAACAAGTGTTCCTTGATCGGGTCTTCGCCGTTTTCGGCGCGACGGGACTTGCTGGCCAACAGGCCCAGCATGCGGTCCGAGTCACGTACGGAGGAGACTTCCGGGTTGGTCACGACAATCGCTTCGTCAGCGAAGTACATGGCCAGATGGGCGCCTTTCTCGATGCCCGCCGGGGAGTCGCAGACCACGAATTCGAAGTCTTCCTTGAGCTGCATCAGGACCTTTTCGACGCCTTCGACAGTCAGCGCGTCTTTGTCGCGGGTCTGACTGGCGGCCAGTACGTAGAGGTTTTCCAGACGCTTGTCTTTGATCAGAGCCTGTTGCAGGTTGGCTTCGCCGTTTACCACGTTGACGAAGTCATACACCACGCGACGCTCGCAACCCATGATCAGGTCGAGGTTACGCAAACCGACGTCGAAGTCGACGATAACTGTTTTGTGACCACGCAGAGCGAGGCCGGTACCGATAGCGGCGCTGGTGGTGGTCTTACCCACACCACCCTTGCCGGATGTAACCACGAGAATCTTGGCCAAGGTGTTTTACCCCTAAGGAAAAAGGACGTTTAGCCCCTGAAAAACATCTCTTGAAAAACTACTGCAGTCGGACAGCCTTGGCTGGAATCCGGTTCTGAGCGGCGCTTACCCGCGGTAAACACTGCTTTTGGCCTTTTTCCTACTTCGTTTGAGCCGTTTTCGCTACGTTTTAGAGATGCTTGGAAAATGCGGCAGTATCCGTTAAAGCCGAATGATGTTCAACACGTCGCCCGACAGGCTGACTTGTACGCCCGCGCCCCACAATGGATCACGACGCAGATCCTCGGAAACCTTGTAGTGGCCAGCGATGGAGACCAGTTCAGCGGTCATTTGCTGACAGAAAATCCTGGCTTTCGTGTCACCTTTGACGCCGGCCAAGACACGACCGCGCATCGCGCCGTATACATGGATGTTCCCATCGGCGAGAAGTTCCGCCCCCGGGCTGACCGATGAAATCACCACCAAATCGCACCCCTGGGCATAAATTTGCTGGCCACCGCGTACCGGCGAAGTGATGATTTTGGTCGGTTTGATGGTCGGTTCCGGTGGCTTTTCCGGTTTTTTCACCACAGTGCCTTCGTGCGGGTCGAGCGGGCGCTCACGGGCGCCGGACGGCGGCAACACCGGCAGATCGACCGCGATAGCGGCGGCAATGTCTTCGATGCGGCTGGCACGGATCGCCAGGGTGCGCAGGCCATGCTGGCGGCAGATGCGCATCAGCCCCGGAAGATCGACCGAGCCTTCGCTGGCCGGAAGTTTGTCCAGGGCCAGGACCAGCGGCGCATTGCTGAAGAAGTTTGGCGCTTGGGCGACCTTGGCGGCCAGTTGCCGATCAAGGTTCTCCAGGTCGTTACGGGCCAGTTCCAGCACCGTAATGGCGAGCATGCTGCCCTTCAACTGGAACACGGGATCTTGGTCTAGCGGTTCGGTTTGGCTCATGGTCGGCATACAACGACTTGTCACTAAAAGTGCCGAGACTTATAACGAGAACGCCCGCAGGCCGCAAGCCGGGTCGAACGATGTAGAATGCGCGGCCATTGTCCTGACGGAACCTTTAATGGATCGCCCGCGTTTTCGAACAGCATTTCTTTCTCCACGTTTCTGGCCGCTGTGGTGTGGCTTGGGGCTGTTGTGGCTGATTGTGCAGTTGCCGTATCCGGCGTTGCTGTCGGTCGGTCGCGTCTTGGGTGCATTGATGTATCGAGTGGCCGGCGACCGACGGCGCATCGCCAAGCGCAATCTTGAGCTGTGTTTCCCTGAAAAGTCCGCCGCCGAGCGCAAGCGTCTGCTCAAGGAAAACTTCGCCTCCACCGGCATCGCCTTCTTCGAGATGGCCATGAGCTGGTGGTGGTCGCGCAAGCGTCTGGCGAAACTGGCCCATGTCGAAGGCCTGGAGCATTTGAAGCAGGCCCAACGCGACGGCAAGGGCGTGATTCTGATGGCCGTGCATTTCACCACGCTGGAAATCGGCGCGGCGCTGCTCGGTCAGCAGCACACCATTGATGGCATGTACCGCGAACACAAGAATCCGCTGTTCGACTACATCCAGCGTCGTGGGCGCGAGCGGCACAACCTCGACTCGCTGGCGGTGGAGCGCGACGATGTGCGTGGCATGCTCAAACTGTTGCGGGCAGGCCGAGCGATCTGGTACGCACCGGATCAGGACTATGGCGCCAAGCAAAGTATCTTTGTGCCGCTGTTCGGGGTTCAGGCGGCGACCGTCACCGCCACCAGCAAATTCGCACGGCTGGGCAAAGCGCTGGTAGTGCCGTTCACTCAGCAACGCCTGGCTGACGGCAGCGGTTATCGATTGGTGATTCATGCGCCGCTCGAGGGTTTTCCCGGCGAGACGGAAGAGGCTGACTGCCTCCGGATCAACCAGTGGGTCGAAAGTGCTTTGCGCGAATGCCCGGAGCAATACCTCTGGGCACATCGCCGCTTCAAGACCCGTCCACCGGGCGAGCCGAAGCTGTACGCCAAACGCGGTTGAGTCACCGATCCCTTTAAGCACCATGGAGTGTTGCGATGAGTTCTGCTGAACCGGTTACAGGGTTGATACTTTCCGGCGGCGGGGCTCGGGCGGCTTATCAGGTGGGCGTGCTGGCGGCGATTGCCGAGTTGCTGCCGGTGGGGGCGGCGAATCCGTTTCCGGTCATCGTCGGCACCTCGGCCGGCGCAATCAACGCGGTCAGCCTGGCCAGTGGGGCAATGGACTTTCGTGGCGCGATTCAGCGTCTGACCGCCTTCTGGCAAGGTTTTCGCAGCCATCTGGTGTTGCGCAGCGACTGGCCGGGGGTGATCCATCAAGCCACCCGTTTTGTCAGTCACAATCTGATGGGCATTGGCGCCCCGGTGCCAGTGGCCCTGCTCAACAGCTCGCCGCTACGCGGTTTACTCAACGACAAACTGCACATGCCCGGCATTGCCGAGGCCATCGCGCAAAAGCAGTTGAAGGCGGTGGCGGTCACGGCGTTTGGCTATGAGTCCGGTCAGGCCGTCACGTTTTATCAGGGCGGCGGCACCATCGAGTCCTGGTTGCGCCATCGGCGAATCGGCGTGCCGACACAATTGACCGTCGAACATTTGCTCGCCAGTTCGGCGATTCCGTTGCTGTTTGCACCGGTGAAAATCGGCGAAGAATATTTCGGCGATGGCGCGGTGCGTCAATCAGCACCGATCAGTCCGGCCCTGCACCTGGGTGCCAGCCGCGTGCTGGTGGTGGGCGTCAGCGGCAACCCGCGTGGGATCGACCCGCAACAGCCGTTGCAACGCGCTTACACCGGTCAGCAGCCGACCCTGGCGCAAATCGGCGGGCACATGCTCAACAGTACGTTCATCGACAGCCTGGAAAGCGACATCGAGTTGTTGCAGCGTCTGAATCAGTTCAGCCATCTGCTGCCTGACGGCGCGCCGAGTCGTGCATTGGGAGCAGCGCCGGTGGAAGTGCTGGTGATTTCGCCGAGTCAGCCAATCGATGAAATTGCGGCGCGGCATCGCCAGGAATTACCGGCGGCTTTGCGCTTGTTTTTGCGCGGGCCGGGGGCGACCAAGACTAGCGGGGCGGGGGTGCTGAGTTATCTGCTGTTCGAGGCGGGGTATTGCAGCGAGTTGATTGATCTGGGGCGGCGCGATGCGTTGGCCAAGCGGGATGAGCTGTGCCGGTTTTTGGGGTTGTCATAAAGCAAAAGATCGCAGCCTGCGGCAGCTCCTACCCCGGATGCGCACGTCCGTAGGAGCTGGCGAAGCCTGCGATCTTTTGACTTTAAATCAGAAGTGGAACTTCACCAGCAAGCTCGTGTTGCTTTGATCAGTCTTGAAGTACTGGCTGTCCTTGATCCCGTACTTGTCTGACCAATAGTCGTACTCGACACCGACGTACAACTGCTTCTCGCCAATGTTCAGGGCTTTGCCCAAGTCGTATTTGACCTGTGGGTTGAAGTGCAAATTGGCGTGGTAAGTGCCTTTGCTGTTCTTGTCGTTATCGACCACCCAGTCCATGAAACCATCGATCAGGATGTTCGAATCGCCCACAGGAATGGTGTAAGACCAGACCGGGGTGATCTGCCAGACGTTGTCACCCGGGCGGCTGCCCTCGGTGTGACGCTGATAGAAGTTCAGCTGGAAGTAGTCGAACCCGGGAATCGCCAGGTCGAAACCCGGACCGATCAGGTAGGACTCGGTATCGCCCTCACCGAACTCGTACGTCATGGCCAGCAGCACGTCTTTGATCGGGCCGAATTCGATCTTCTGGTCGAGGACCTTGCCCAGCGAAATACGCGGCTGGAACTCCCCGTAATATGTGTTTGGGCCGGCGTTGAAGTCTTTTTCGCCGTTGTAGAAGATCTTGTCGAGGAAGAAGAAGTTATCCCCGTATTTCCAGGCATCGGCGTGCTCGAAGGTGACGGTTTGCTGAATGCGCGGGTTGACCTGGAAGTCCTTGCCATAGAGGTAGGTCAGGCTGTTGTTCTGCCATTGCAGCAAGTCGCCGGCCATTGCCTGGCCCCCGGCCAACAAGGATCCCGCGAGCATCAGGCTGGTGCACGTACGTTTCATTCGGTTGCTCCCAAAAAGTAGGTGGTTCCACGTTATTTTTCTAAGGTCGGCGCTCTGGTGTGGCGCCTTTTCTTGCTGCTGTAAAAAATCATCCATTCGGTCAGCTTTGATGCTGTTAGCAAGAGCTGAGCCAAGGCTTTCGAAAAGCAAAAAAACGCCCGTTCGGCTGTTCGAAAACAGTCGATTGAGCGTCAATTCGAGAGGCCTTGATACTGTCCAGAGCCGGGATAAGTTGGCTTTCTGGTCAGGAATTAAGTCCGCGCTTTTTTTTAGAGCGGATTCGGGCGGGCGCGGAGAATACTGACTCCCGCGCCATGGCTCAAGTGCCCCGCAACAGAGCACCAGCAACAGGTTTGGGGCAGGGTTGCGGGCCATCTTAAAAGTGCACCTTTACCAGCAGGCTGGCGGTGTTTTGGTGGGTGTCCAGGGTGGCGCTGTTCTGGATTCCGTACTTGTTCTTCCAGTAGCTGTATTCGGTGCCGACGTAGACGAATTTATCGCCCCAGCCCAACGCTTTGCCCAGGTCGTATTTGATCTGCGGATTGATGTGCAGGTTGGCGTGGTAAGTGCCGCGTGAGTTGCGATCGTTGTCCACCACCCAGTCCAGATAGCCATCGATCAACAGGTTCGAATTACCCAGCGCTACGCTGTAGGACCAGGATGGTGTGATCTGCCAGACACCATCGCCAGGGCGTGGGCCTTCGGTCTGGCGACGATAGAAGTTCAAGGTGAAGTAGTTGAAACCCGGCACTGCCAGATCGAAGCCCGGGCCGATCAGATACGCTTCGCTGTCGCCTTCGCCATACTCGTAAGTCATGGCCAGCAGCACGTCCTTGACCGGGCCGAACTCGAAACGACGGTCGAGCATTTTGCCAAAGGACAGACGTGGACTGAATTCGCCATAAAAGGCATGGGGGCCTTTATTGCGGTCTTCTTCGCCGTTGTAGAAGATCTTGTCGACGAACAGGAAGTTATCGCCGTACTTCCATTTGTCGGCGTGCTCGAACGTCACCGTCTGCTGGATCGACGGGTTGATCACGAAATTTTTGCCGTACAGGTAGCTCAGGCTATTGGTTTGCCACAGCAGTAAATCGCTGGCCATGGCCTGGCTCGCGGCCAACAGGCCAGAGCCCAACAGCACGCTGGTTTTTGTCCGAATCATCTGTTGCTCCCTCTTGTTTTTATTGTTTGAGGCGCAGGCAGCCACCCCTGTGGGAGCGAGCAGGCTCGCTTCCACAGGGGTTTATCTTTACGGTGTCAGTGCGGGTGGGCGTGGCAGTCGTTGACGGTTGTGCGCTCGTGACCGCCAAGAATGTTGAACAACAGGTTCAACGCCAGGGCGCTCAACGTGGCCATGGCGATGCCGCTGTGGGTGATCGGGCTCATCCACATCGGCAGGTGCGCGAAGAATTCCGGGCGTACCACCGGGATCAGCCCCATGCCGATGCTCACCGCTACCAGCAATTGGTTGCGACGGTCACCGATGTCGGCCTCTTGAAGAATCTTGATCCCGGTGGCGGCGACCATGCCGAACATCGCAATGGCCGCGCCGCCCAGTACCGCAGGTGGAAGCAAAAGGGGTAAACGCTGAATGGCGGGTGCGTCGGGGATGCGGGCTTCGGATAGCTCGGACATGCAACACCTCGGATCTTTTTTATTCTTGTGATTTGTGTCAGGTGGACCGCGTTGCGGCCATTCGCGGGCAAGCCTCGCTCCTACAGGAGCGAGGCTTGCCCGCGAAACTTTTTTTGCTTATTGGGTCTGGGCCCCCTGAACAATCCACGCACCAATCAAGTCACGCTCTTGCTGAGTCATCTGGGTGATGTTGCCCAGTGGCATGATCTGGCTGGCAACAGCCTGGGCCTGGATGCGCGGGGCCTGGAGCTTGATTTGCTCCGGGGTATCGAACATCACGCCCGCCGGCGCCGCGCTGAACAGCGGGCTGGTGGGTTTGGCCGAATGGCAGACCGTGCAGCGTTCCTGGATCACGTCGTGCACCTTGTCGAAGGCAGGACCGGCATTTGACGCCTGGGCGGGTGCAGTTTCAGGGGCCGTCGCCGGTGTAGCTTCAGCTGGTTTCTTGCCACCGCCGAGTGCGGTTTCCGGCAGCGGCTGGTACTCGATGGTCCCAGGCGCCTTAGCCACTTCAGGGGCGCTGGACATCGGTGCCGGCCCGGTCACGTAGGCCAGGCAGATCATGCCGACCGCCGCAGCAGGCAGGGTCCAGGCAAACTTGTGGCTGTCATGACGGGTGTTGAAGTAGTGACGCACCAACACCGCCAGCACCGCGATCCCGGCCAGGATCAGCCAGTTGTATTGGCTGCCGTAAGTGCTCGGAAAGTGGTTGCTGATCATGATGAACAGCACCGGCAAGGTGAAGTAGTTGTTGTGCCGCGAGCGCAGCAAGCCTTTGGCCGGCAGCGCCGGATCGGGCGTGCGGTTCTCGGCGATCGCCGCCACCAATGCGCGCTGCGCCGGCATGATGATGCGGAACACGTTGCCGACCATGATGGTGCCGATGATCGCGCCGACGTGCAGGTACGCACCACGACCGCTGAACACTTTGCTGAAGCCGTAAGCCGCGCCGATGATCAGCACGAACAGGATGAAGCCGAGCAAGGCAGGGCGTTTGCCCAGGGCCGAGTCGCAGAGGAAGGAGTAGACAAACCAGCCGACGAACAGCGAGCCGATACCCAACAGAACACCTTCAGGGCCGGTCAGGCTGCTGCCCGGAGCGAGCAGGTACAGCGTCGGGTTGGAGTAGAACACCACGCACAGCAGCGCGACCCCCGACAGCCAGGTGAAGTAGGCTTCCCATTTGAACCAGTGCAGGTTGTCCGGCATGGTCGGTGGAGCCAGTTTGTATTTTTCCAGGTGGTAGATACCGCCGCCGTGGATCGCCCACAAATCGCCCGCCAGCCCGTTTTTCGGGTTGACCCGATTGAGGTTGTTTTCCAGCCAGACAAAATAGAACGACGCGCCGATCCAGGCCACGCCAGTGATCATGTGAACCCAGCGCACGCTCAGGTTCAGCCATTCCAACAGATGTGCTTCCACAGTCTTTACCTCTCGCCTGTCACTCTGTCGTCGAGTGATCAGACCTTCTCTTATTGGTGGGGGGCGAGGATCAAACGCTCATCCTCTTTGAAAAAATGCTCATCGCAGTTATTGCCTGTGCCACTGCGATCAACCACCAGGAAGTCATCCCGCTTTTCGATCGTCAGCACCGGGTGGTGCCAGACGCCGCGATGGTAATTAATGCCCTGCCTGCCGTTGGTGACGAAGGCGCGGACCAAGCCTGATACAGGTTCATCGCCAAGTGGCGCGACCACGATCAGAAAGGGGTTGCCGAGCAGCGGAATGAAAGCCTGGCTGCCCAGCGGGTGACGCTCCAGCATGCAGACGGTCAGCGGCATGTCCTGCGCGTCGGCGCGGAAGATGCTGATGATCGCGTTGTCCTCTGGCGTGGCGGTTTCAACCACAGCCAGTTTGTGAAAGCGCATGGTCGAACCGTTGTTGATCATGAAGTGATCGCTGCCGTCGGTTTCAATCACGTCACCGAAAGGGGCGAAGGCTTCTTTGGTCAGCGGTTCAATCGTCAATGTGCGCATGCTGTTCTTCTTTTCGTTGAGTTCTGTGTTGTTTGATCTGGCGTCTTCGCGGGCGAGCCTCGCTCCTACAGGGTTTGCGTAATACCTGTAGGAGCGAGGCTTGCCCGCGAAGGGCGCGCCGCTTATTTAGTTACCTTGCCCAATACCCGCAGGCGACTCACACCACCGTCCGGGAACACGTTCAGGCGGATATGGGTGATCGGGCCCAGTGCCTTGATCTGCTCGGCGAAGGTGTGTTCGGCGTGCATTTCCAGCTTCTGGCTTGGCAGCAGTTCACGCCAGAACAGCGATTGGGTTTCGATCTGGCTGTCGGTGCCGCCTTTCACGAATGCACCCTGAATCGAACAGGTGTCCGGGTAATTACCCTTGAAGTGCAAGGTGTCGACGATGACTTTCTCGATCTCGCCCGCATGACCCAGCGCGACGATCACCCAGTCATTGCCCGGCGTGCGACGACGTGCGGTTTCCCAGCCATCGCCCATGTTGATGCCACGGCCCGGGTTGAGGATGTTGCTCATGCGGCCGAAGTGTTCGTCGGAGCAGGCGAGTGCGCGACCGCCGTTCAGGGCAGATGCCAGGTCGATCTGTTCGTTGTCGCCCACAGCCGACCAGTCGCGGTAGGGAATGCCGTAAACACGCAGACGGGCCACGCCGCCATCCGGGTAGATGTTGAAACGCAGATGGCTGAACGCCTGGTCGTTGTTGATTTCATGGTAGTGGTGGCTGTTGCCTTGCAGCTCGACGGCCGACAGCACTTCAGTCCATTGGGTGTTTTCGTCGGGCTCGCCCGAAGTCAGGAAGCAGGCTTCCAGTGAAGCAGACGGCGGGAAGTTGCCGGTGAAGAATGAAGTGTCGATGTCCACGCCTTTGATCGAGCCCGGTACGCCCAGGCGGATCACCGCGCTGTCGTAGCCTTCGAAGCGCTTGCGGCGCGACTCCCAGCCGTCCATCCACTTGCCGTTGTCATCGAACACGCCCTCCTTCCACACGGCCGGGGTCGGTTGGAACAGACGGTTGGCGTCTGCGAACCAGTCATCGGTGACCGAGATGATTTTGGTGCCCAGACGGGCGTCGGCCAGGTTGACGAACTTCTCGAAAGGTACGGCGTAAGCTTTCATTCTTCTTGTCTGCCTTTAATAAGTTGGCTTGGGATGCTCTCAGGGCCCTGGGCGATCTGTGCGTTCAATTCCGCTCGGGCCAAGGTCGCTATAGGGTCAGTAATCGGAACAACGCGATCTTGTTGATCTCCGCCAGCGCGCATTTGAATTCGGTGTCGACCGAGTTGTGTATGCGCGTTTCGAACGCTGCGAGGATCTGATGCCGGTTGCTGCCTTTTACCGCCATGATGAAGGGAAACTTGAACTTGGCTTTGTAGGCGTCGTTCAGCTCGGTGAAGCGTTCAAACTCATCGCTCGAGCATTGGTGAATACCGGCGCCAGCCTGTTCGTTCGTGCTGGCTTCGGTCAGTTGGCCCTGGACGGCGGCTTTGCCGGCCAGGTCCGGGTGAGCGTTGATCAGGGCCAGTTGACTGGCGTGATCGGCGCTCAACAGGATGTCGCTCATGCGCTGGTGCAGGGTTTCGATCTCGTCGATCGAAGCGTCCTGGCCCAGGTCGAAGGCCTTCTCGGCCACCCATGGCGAGTGTTCGTAGATGTCGGCGAAGGCGGCGACAAACGCGTCGCGGCTCAGGGTCGATGGCTTCAGGGTTTGGAAGTGGCTCATTTCGCGGCCCCTTGATACGGGTGGGTTTCGTGCCAGTGACGGGCGATGTCGACGCGACGGCTGAACCACACCTGTTCATGACTTTTAGCGTATTCGATAAAGCGTTTGAGCGAGGCCAGACGCGCCGGACGGCCAATCAGACGGCAGTGCAGGCCGATCGACAACATCTTCGGTGCTTCGGCGCCTTCGGCATACAGCACGTCGAAGGCGTCTTTGAGGTATTCAAAGAAATCGTCGCCCTTGTTGAAACCCTGGACCTGGGTGAAGCGCATGTCGTTAGTGTCCAGCGTGTACGGAATCACCAGGTGCGGTTTGCCGGTCGGGTTGTTCGGTTCCCAGTAGGGCAGGTCGTCGTCGTAGGTGTCGCAGTCGTAAAGGAAACCGCCTTCTTCCATCACCAATCGACGGGTGTTCGGGCCGGTGCGGCCGGTGTACCAGCCCAGTGGGCGCTCGCCGGTGATTTCGGTGAGGACGCGGATCGCTTCGAGCATGTGCTCACGTTCCTGAGCTTCGTCCATGTACTGATAGTCGATCCAGCGGTAGCCGTGACTGCAGATCTCGTGTCCGGCATCGACCATCGCGCGGATCACGTCCGGGTGGCGCTGGGCGGCCATGGCCACGGCGAAGATGGTCAGCGGAATGTCGAATTCCTTGAACAGTTTCAGAACCCGCCAGACGCCGGCACGGCTGCCATACTCGTAAAGGGATTCCATGCTCATGTTGCGCTCGCCTTGCAGCGGCTGCGCCGAGACCATCTCCGAGAGGAAAGCTTCGGACTCTTTATCGCCGTGCAGGATATTGCGCTCGCCACCTTCCTCGTAGTTGAGCACGAAAGACAGCGCGATGCGGGCATTGCCCGGCCAGTGTGGGTGAGGAGGGTTACTGCCGTAACCGATCAGGTCGCGTGGGTAGTCAGCGCTCACTGCAGTCTTCCTTCTTGTTCGTGTCGACTTATTCAAAGTCAGGGTGTGTGTGGCGGCCTGGCGATGAGAGGGCAGGCTGGCGTCACAGCGATGGAGTGATTGTATACAACTTTATATTCACTTTGTAAGCCTGATTTTTTGCATTTTTCACTGACTGTCCACTTTGAAGGGTACTGCAAGAAACCTGCCTGACTGGTCAGCTAATGGATAGAAGGTGCACTGATCTTATGGTTTGGCGCAAGATTCACTGATAAACGCTGAATGACGTTGGCAGCGGTAAAAATGTCGTTTTTATTGTGTACAATTTTTTTGAAAAGTGTCTTAATTAGTCGCTCGCCGCAGCTTTTCGTGCTCCGAAACGGTGCGGTCTCCTTTTCAACTGACTTCGGGAGGCGCGAGGTCTGACTGCTCCACGCAGGCAGGCGCGCAGAATCAATGGGACGTTTGACTACACACGTTTTGGACGCTGCACACGGTTGCCCGGGCAGTTCGATCAAGGTCGAGTTGTACCGCGTTGAAGGTTCGCAGCTGGAATTGGTCTCCACTGCGCTCACCAACAGCGATGGCCGAGTCGATGCGCCGCTGCTGCAAGGCGATGACTACCGGTCCGGGGTTTATCAGCTTCAGTTTCACGCGGGTGATTACTACCGCGCCCGTGGGGTTCAACTGCCTGAGCCTGCGTTCCTGGATGTGGTGGTGCTGCGTTTTGGCATCTCTGCGGAACAGGATCACTACCATGTGCCGTTGTTGATTTCGCCGTACAGCTATTCGACCTACAGAGGAAGCTAGGACTTTCCCCCCAAGAATCCTGCGCAAATAGCTTCTTTGGTCTTTCGCCCGCTCACACTGCGGGCTTTTTTTTGCCTGATGGAAAGTCAAAAGATCGCAGCCTTCGGCAGCTCCTACAGGTGTACGCCAAACCATGTAGGAGGGGCCGAAGGCTGCGATCTTTTGATCTTGCGTTACCTCAACGGCTCAACAACGACGCCGCACCGGCACCACTGAACAACCCCGCACTCACCCGGTTAAACCAGCTCTGCCCCTTGCCGCTGCGCAGATACCGCGCCGCGCCATGGGCACCCAGCCCATAAGCCAATTTGCACAGCAGATCCAGCACAGTCCAGGTCACTATCATCACCAGCAATTGCGGCAGGAACGGTTGCTGGGCACTCAAAAACTGCGGCAGGAAAGCGGCGAAGAACAAAATGTCTTTCGGGTTGCTGGCGCCGAGCATGAATGCGCGTCCGAACAGTGCACGAAAGCGCGGCACCGGCGCAGCCTGGGGCACTTCGGCGCCTTGGGATGGCTGACGCGATTGCTGCCAGCTCTGCCAGGCGAGATAGAACAGGTACAACGCACCGACGATTTTCAGGGCGCTGAACAGCTGTTCCGACGCCAGCAACAAAGCGCCCAAGCCAAGCGCTGAAGCACTGAGCAGGCAGATCGACGCAATCACGCCCCCCAGAAACGCCGGGTAAGAACGGCGCAAACCGTAATTCAGGCTGTTGCTGATCATCAGCAACGACAGTGGCCCAGGGATCAGGATCACCACCAGCGCAGCGCCGCTGAACAGCAGCCAGGTTTCCAGACTCATCACTTTCCTCCCTATGTGCAAAAGCCCCACCCGACGGGGTGAGGCTGTTTTGAAACACTGCCTTTGAATCGTAAACGGCTTACAAGAAAATGAACTTGGCGATGAAGATCGCGCAGAGCACCCACAGGCTGACGGAAATTTCCTTGTACTTGCCGGTGCCGGCCTTCAGCGTCACGTAAGTGATGAAGCCCAGCGCGATGCCGTCGGCGACCGAGAAGGTCAGCGGCATCATGATCGCGGTAACAATCGCCGGAATACTGTCGGTCGCTTCGTCCCATTCGATGTGCGCCATGCCGCCCATCATCAACATCGCCACATAAATCAGCGCACCGGCGGTTGCATAAGCGGGGATCATGCCAGCCAGCGGTGCGAAAAACATCGCGGCAATAAATAGCACACCCACGGTCACGGCGGTAAGACCAGTCCGACCACCCGCTGCTACACCCGCGGCACTTTCCACGTAGCTGGTGACTGGCGGAACACCGACCACCGCTCCGAATACACTGGAAGCACTGTCGGCCTTGAGGGCGCGGGAAAGGTTTTCGATCTTGCCGTCGGCGTTCACCAGGCCAGCGCGCTGGGCAACGCCCATCAAAGTGCCAGCGGTGTCGAACATGTGCACAAAGAGGAAGGCCAGCACCACGCTGATCATGCTGACATTGAATACACCGGCGACGTCCATGGCCATCCAGGTCGGCGCCAGGCTCGGCGGGGCAGACATGATGCCCTCGTAGTGCACCAGGCCCAGGCCCCAACCGGCCAGGGTCACGGTGATGATGCTGATGAGAATCGCGCCGAATACTTTGTGGTAGCTGAGGACGGCAATCATCAGGAAGCAGATGGCCGCCAGCAGCGGGCCAGGTTCACGCAGGGAGCCAAGCTTGATCAGAGTGGCCGGGCTATCGACGACGATACCCGCGGTTTTCAAGCCGATCAGCCCCAGAAACAGACCCACACCCGCGCCCATGGCAAAGCGCAAACTCACTGGAATGCTATTGAGCAGCCATTCGCGAATCCGGGAAAAGGTCAGGAACATGAACAACACACCGGAGACGAACACTGCACCGAGCGCGGTTTCCCAGTTGTAACCCATGGTGCCGACCACGGTGTAGGTGAAGAACGCGTTCAGGCCCATGCCCGGCGCCAGGCCGACTGGCCAGTTGGCGTATAGCCCCATCAACAGGCAACCCAGCGCGGCGGCGATGCAAGTGGCGACGAACGCCGCCCCGTGATTGATGCCGGCATCGGCCATGATATTCGGGTTGACGAAGATGATGTAGGCCATGGTGATGAAGGTTGTCAGACCGGCGATCAGCTCGGTCTTCACCGTGGTGCCGTGCAAGCTGAGTTTGAAGATGCGCTCCAGCCAGCCATTGCGTAATGGCGGCGAGAGTTCCAGCGTCGGGGCTTCGGATTTGCGGCTTTCCACAGCGAGTACTCCTCAAGAGTTTTATTGTTATTTCCAGGGCCGGACCCATGAGGGTGGCAGCGACCCTTTGAGGTACTTGCGAATTTGTTGACCTTTTGGTCAGGAACTCGCACGAAGCGAATTATGCTTTTGTATACAAATAAAGCAAATAATGTTTTTGCTTTTGTAGACGAAAAGTTTGGCAATAGGGATATATATCGCCAGCAAGGACGCTTTCGCGGGCAAGCCCCATATCGATCCAGTGCAGTTGGACGAAGGGCTCAAGCGATTGTCGGCGGTGGTGCGTCAGGCGCAGGCGGTCTGAGAGGAGGGCAGAAACAAATAAACCGGCCCATGGGCTGGCCCCATGGGCCGGTTTATTTTTTGTCTGGGATTTGCGGCGGTTGTGCCGACGTCTTCGCGGGCAAGCCTCGCTCCTACAGGGGCTAGCGGATACCTGTAGGAGCGAGGCTTGCCCGCGAAGAGGCCATCAGAAACATCACAAAACCATCAGACAGCAGCAAACCGCTTATCCAGATAATCAATGATCACCTTGGATTCATACATCCAGGTGGTCTGGCCATTCTCTTCGATGCGCAGGCACGGTACCTTGATCTTGCCACCTTGCTCCAGCAGAGCCTGGCGATCCTGTTCGTTGTTCTTCGCATCGCGCAATGCCACCGGAACGTTCAGGCGACGCAGGGTACGGCGGGTTTTCACGCAGAACGGGCAGGCGTGGAACTGATACAGGGTCAGGTCCTTGGCGGCGGTTTCGACCTGCGCCTGAGCGGCGGCGGGGCGCTGCTTCTTGCCTGGACGAGTAATGAAATCGATGAAGATGATCAGTTGGCCGAGGCCGACACGAAGCGCTTTAACGAACACGGGATAAGCCTCACAGGGCAAACAGAAGGCGCGCAGCTTACCTGATTTTTCGCAGGCGAAAAAAAACCGGCGATCAGTGCCGGTTTTCTTCGTGCCGCGAGTTACTTGATCAGGCTGAGAAATTCGCTACGGGTGGCCGCGTTTTCGCGGAACTCGCCGAGCATCACCGAGGTGATCATTGTCGAATTCTGTTTCTCCACACCGCGCATCATCATGCACATGTGCTTGGCCTCGATCACCACCGCAACGCCCAGGGCGCCGGTGACTTGCTGGACCGCATCGGCGATCTGGCGGCTGAGGTTTTCCTGGATCTGCAGGCGGCGGGCGTACATATCGACAATCCGCGCGACTTTCGACAGCCCCAAAACCTTGCCGCTGGGGATGTAGGCGACATGGGCCTTGCCGATGAACGGCAGCATGTGGTGCTCGCACAACGAGTAGAGCTCGATGTCCTTGACCAGCACCATCTCGCTGTTGTCGGAGCTGAACAAGGCACCGTTAGTGACCTCTTCCAGTGTCTGTTCATAACCGCGGCAGAGGTACTGCATGGCTTTGGCGGCACGCTTTGGCGTGTCGAGCAGGCCCTCGCGGGAGGCGTCCTCGCCCAATTGGCCGAGAATCTCGGTGTAATTCTGTTCCAGGGACATGAAACTACCTGTGGGATTTTACGCAAAGGGCAAGGGTACGGTGACGGACACGGCGCTGCAAGCGTGAAGCGACGGCATCACTCGTCGCGACCTTCCATCATGGTGCGTTTGAGCATCACATAAACCGCTCCGGCGCCGCCGTGTTTCGGTTGGCACGAGGTGAAGCCGAGCACCTGTGAATGCTGACGTAGCCACGTATTGACGTGACTTTTGATCATCGGCCGCTTGCCGTCCAGGCGCACCGCTTTGCCGTGGGTGACACGTACGCAGCGGATTTCGAATTTTGTCGCTTCGGCCAGAAAGGCCCACAGGGTTTCACGGGCCTTTTCCACGTTCATGCCATGCAGATCGAGGCTGCCTTCGAACGGAATCTGGCCGATCTTGAGCTTGCGCATCTGGCTTTCCTGAACACCGTCGCGGGCCCACATCAGCTCATCTTCGGGGCCGACATCAATGACGAACTGATCGGACAGCCCGTCAACGGTGGTGGCGTCGGTGCGCACGGTGGCTGCCTGGCGCAGCTTGGCGATTTGCGCGCGGTCGGCCTTGGGTTTGCCGGTTTCGGCGCGATCGTGCTTGATCGGCTTGACGCCTTGGATCGCGCTTTTGAACAGGGAAAAATCGTCGTCTTGCATGTCAGCCTCCGCGAAGGGCGGCCAGTTTACCCAAGTCGGGACGAATCGGGCGCGACAAAACGTCCTGCGTTGGGCTTAGTCGTGTTTTTTCATCAAGTGTGGAGACATGTTCAGCTCTCGCGACTGGCGCGAGCGGCGACGGCAGCGGCGCCATAGCCACACGCCGATGTACAGCACGAACAGGCCCACGGCGAGAATGATCGCCGAGCCCAACGGGCTGGCATTCAACTCGCCCAGCGCCGGTGGCCGCCCCAGCAGGCTGGCCGCGCCGGCCATCGCCAGCAACACACCGCACGTCGCCAGCAAGGCAGCGAATGCTGCGCCGAAGCGAAAACGCCAGTTGCTTTGGCCTTTGGGCCGCAAGCGGCGTGCATCAAAACCATCGGATAACTTCATTCCGACCTTCCTCAATGGGTATCGGCCCTTCGACCGGGAGTTGACCGGGATGTTCCTGAGGCTAGGGCAATTACAGCAAATGAGAGGCTTTTGCGGATGAGCGGCGGCATGGACCGCTCATCGAAGGGTGGATCAGATCAGTTCGCAGGTCTGGGCGAGGGTGGCGAAATTGTCCGCCATGATCGCCATCTCGGTGTGCTGAACGTGCTCGGCGCTCAGGACGCCACCCTTGTAGGGCAGGTCGCGAGTCGCGCAGGCGTCTTCAACCAATGTGCAACGAAAGCCCAGGTTCTTTGCGGCGCGCACGGTAGTGCTGACGCTGGAATGGCTCATGAAGCCGCAGACGATAAGGTCCAGCGAGCCGAGATTCTGCAGGCGCTCCAGCAGTTCGGTGCCATGAAACGCACTCGGCAGCAATTTGCCGATGATGGTTTCGTCGCCCTGTGGCTCCAGGCCGGGGATGAACTCGCCGCGCTCGCCTTGCGGGTCGAATAGCCCTCCGACGGTGCCGAGGTGGCGCACGTGTACGATCGGCCGACCGGCTGCACGGGCAGCGGCTACCAGTTGCTTGATGTTCGCGACGGCAGCATCCATGCCGCTCAGTGCCAAGGGGCCGCTGAGGTATTCTTTCTGGGCATCGATGATGACAAGGGTCGCATGACCCAGATTGGCCGCTGCATAACCACGGCCGCTGAGTTGAAACATCGTTTTTGGAACGGACATTCTGGGGCTCCTTCGGGTGGGGCTTTTGCGACATTGTCCTCTGGCTGAGCGCTTCTGTGAATCGCTACCATCGCAGGCACCGCCGTTGTTGGGTCGCAGCCTCGTCAAGATACTCGTTCTGTTCAATAGACTGCTGAAAAAATAGAAGAGTCCTACATCTGATCCGCTGTTTTTCCTGCGTCGTCGTGGCGTCTTTTGGCTGTTAGAATCGTCAGTCGTTTTTTCTGGAGTTTACCCCGTGATCACTTCCCGACTTCGTACCCTGCGTGACCATATCCGTTGGGCCGTCAGCCGCTTCCATGGGGAGGATCTGTTTTTCGGCCATGGGACCGACAACGCCTGGGACGAAGCCCGTCAACTGGTGTTGGGTGCGCTGCACTTGCCGTGGGAAATCGCCGACAGCTATCTGGACTGCCGTCTGGAAGATGACGAACTGGTCAATCTGCAACGCTTGCTCAAGCGCCGCATCGAAGAGCGCATTCCGACCGCTTACCTGCTGGGCGAAGCCTGGTTCTGTGGTATGTCGTTCATTGTCGACGAACGCGTGCTGATCCCGCGTTCGCCAATTGGCGAGCTGATCGAAAAGCGTTTCGAACCGTGGCTCGGCGCCGAACCTGCGCGCATTCTCGACCTGTGTACCGGTTCCGGCTGCATCGGCATCGCTTGTGCTTACGAGTTCCAGAATGCCGAAGTGGTGCTGGCCGATCTGTCGTACGAAGCGCTGGAAGTGGCGAACCAGAACATCGAGCGCCACGGTGTCGATGAGCGGGTGTTCACCGTTCAGGGCGATGGTTTCGATGGCTTGCCGGGTCAACGTTTCGACCTGATCGTGTCGAACCCGCCCTACGTCGATGCGGAAGATTTCGCCGACATGCCGGACGAGTATCAGCACGAACCGGAGCTGGGCCTGGCCTGTGGCGACGACGGTTTGAACGTGGTGCGCCGCATGCTCGCCGAAGCGGCGGATCATCTGACCGAGAAGGGTTTGCTGATTGTCGAGGTGGGTAACAGCCAGGTTCACGTCGAGGCGCTGTACCCGGAAGTCGACTTCGCCTGGCTGGAGCTCGAGCGCGGTGGGCATGGGGTGTTCATGCTGACAGCGGAGCAATGTCGCGATCATCAGGCGTTGTTCGCTTCTCGCGTCTGACCTGAGAAAGCCTTCGCGGGCAAGCCACGCTCCCCCAGGTTTTGTGTGTGCCCATCATTTGGACACGACACAAAACCTGGAGCGAGGCTTGCCCGCGAATGGCCCCGCCGCGGTCTTAAATCTTTACCGGTGTGTAGCAATCCAGATCAACAACCCCGCCTGAAACACTGCAAACGCCACCAGACACGTAATGGTAAAACGCAGCCCGGCGTCTTCGCGTTTGTACTTGCTGACTTTTTCTTCGTGCTTCTTCAGTTTGACTTCCTGCTCCGCCAGGTTCTGCTCGGCTTGCTGGAGCATCTGCGCGGCTTCGAGGATTTCTACCTGCTGCAGCTTTTCGCTGTTCCAGTCACCGAGCAAATCACCGACCTGCACCTCTTTAACGCTGCCCTTCAAATGCTGGGCGTCGGCGTAGACCACGTCAAAACCGTGCACCCGCAGAAAGTGATCGCGGCGCAGGCGAGTGTCTTCGTTCAGCGCATCCTTGTTGTTCAGATCGGTGCCGTCGACGGTGTAGGCGGGCCATTTCTTTTTCGCCCAAGTAATGCCCTGAGCCGCCATATAACGCCCGATGCCTCGGTTCATCGGCTCGATCTGCAAGCCGCTTTCCGGCCCGAAATGCACGCGTTTGGTCGTGTGATCGACCCACACGTCCAGATGATTCTGTTCTTTGCGCACGCGCTGGCCTGGCAGCTTGATGGTCATGCGCAGCAGGCTGCGTTCCTTGCTATTGCGTTCGGCGTAACCGAACTCGACAAAGCGCAACGGCCGCCCACCGGTGTTGCGGTCGGTTTTCAGCGGCGCCAGGCGGAGCATCTTGTGGTGCTCGACGTGGACGTCCGCCCACGGCAGCTCGACCGCTGGCGGTGCGTCTTTTTCAGCGGTGGTGTCGGGTGAAGTCTGGGTATCAGTCATAACGGCGAGATCCTGTCCAAGCCCTGCTTGCCGCCAGCCAGTGCGCTGGCGACACAGGCTTATCGGCCGTTTTTTTCAGGACTGGAGGGCTAGGGGGCGTTCTCAACTAGTTTTCACGCCGCGTTGTCGCCTTAAAGCGGGCCAGGCAAGGCGCAGTCCGCTGGGAATGGTTGTTCCCTTTCCAAGGCCTGCAACGCAGCCTGGCCCCCTTTAAGGCACAACCCGAAGGGCCGGGCCTGCTGTTGTGCAGGGCTGCGTTGCTCGAAGCTTATTTGGAATGACCAAACCACGCTTCTCGCGCCTTGCCCTGCACAACAGCAGGCCCGGCGCGGCGTGAAAACTAGTTGAGAACGCCCCCTACCAGCGCTTAACGGGTGCGAAGTCCGTCAATAAATCCGAGGATTCGCGCGCCGAGTTCGGCCGCCAGCGGTAATTGCGGGTCTTTATAGGAGGCCAATTGCCGCTTCACATCGTTGGGCACGATGCGCATCACGTGGTTCATGCCTTCGATCAGCGCCAGTTCGGCGTCCGGTTTGGCGGCCTTGAGTGCCTTGGCGTCACCCACGCCGACCTGAATGTCGTTGCTGCCCTGGATGATCAGCGCCGGCATTTTCAGTTTGGCGAAGGCCGCCGCCGGGTCTTGGCGAAACAGCGAAATCAGATACGGCTGCACGCTGGGACGGAAAATCACCTGCAACTGCGGCGGCACGTTGTCGTCGGTATGGCCGGCCTTGAGGCTGTCGAGCAGTTCATTGCTGCGCAGCATCAACGCAGGCGGCAGGCGATTGCTCAATTGCTGGCGCAGGACTTGATCGATCGGCCGGGCGCTGCCGGACATGGAAATCACCGCCGCGGCATCGACGTTTGGCGCCGCCAGGCTGGCGATCAAGGCCCCTTCGCTGTGACCCAGCAAAATCAGTTTGCCAAAGCGCGGATCGGCTTTGAGCTTGTGGCCCCAGGCCTGGGCGTCGGCGACATAGGCCTCCACCGACAGATTGCGCTCATCGGGCGTGGCCGCCAGGCTCGCCGCCACGCCGCGCTTGTCGTAACGCACACTGGCGATGTTGTGTTTGGCCAGCACCCACGCCAGCCGTTTGAGACTGTCGTTGCGTCCGCCGTCGGGGTTGTTTCCGTCACGATCCGTAGGACCGGAGCCGGAAATGATCAGGACAACCGGTACAGGTGTGTCGGACTTGGGCAGCAACAGCGAGCCGAAAAGCTCGCCGCTGCCCGTGTCCAATGTGATCGGGCGTTGCAGGACAGTGGCCTGTGCAAAGCCGGTAAACAAGGTAAGGCTCAAGGCTAGAACTCGCAGCATCATCACGCCATCATCAACAAGGTGCCGGTTGGACTCGCAGGCACCCATAAGGTTCGAGGATGAACTAGTCGGGTAGCCTGCGTATACTGGCGCGCATTACGTATTTTAGTTTCGATTTCACGGAGCGTCCCGCATGTCCGGCAATACCTACGGCAAGCTGTTCACTGTCACCACCGCGGGCGAAAGCCATGGTCCGGCGTTGGTCGCCATTGTCGATGGCTGCCCGCCGGGCCTGGAGATTTCCCTTGAGGATCTGCAGCGCGACCTGGACCGCCGCAAGCCCGGCACCAGCCGCCACACCACCCAGCGCCAGGAAGCCGACGAAGTCGAAATCCTCAGCGGCGTGTTCGAAGGCCGCACCACCGGTTGCGCCATCGGCCTGTTGATCCGCAACACCGACCAGAAATCCAAGGACTATTCGGCGATCAAGGATCTGTTCCGCCCGGCCCACGCCGACTACACCTATCACCACAAATACGGCGAACGCGATTACCGCGGCGGCGGTCGCAGTTCGGCCCGTGAAACCGCCATGCGCGTGGCGGCAGGGGCGATTGCGAAAAAATACCTCGCCACCCAGGGCATCGTCATTCGCGGCTACATGAGCCAGCTCGGCCCGATCGAAATTCCGTTCAAGACCTGGGATTCGGTGGAAGAAAACGCCTTCTTCAGCCCCGATCCGGACAAAGTGCCGGAGCTGGAAGCCTATATGGACCAGTTGCGTCGCGATCAGGATTCGGTCGGCGCGAAGATCACCGTGGTCGCCGAAGGCGTGATGCCGGGCCTCGGCGAGCCGATCTTCGACCGCCTCGACGCGGAACTGGCCCATGCGCTGATGAGTATCAACGCGGTCAAAGGCGTGGAAATCGGTGCCGGGTTTGCCAGCATCGCCCAGCGCGGCACCGAACACCGCGATGAAATGACCCCGGAAGGTTTCCTCAGCAACAATGCCGGCGGCATTTTGGGTGGCATCTCGTCCGGTCAGCCGATCGTGGCGCATCTGGCGCTCAAGCCAACCTCGAGCATCACCACGCCGGGCCGCTCCATCGACATCCATGGCAACCCGGTTGAGGTTGTCACCAAGGGCCGTCACGACCCGTGCGTCGGCATCCGCGCCACGCCGATTGCCGAAGCGATGATGGCCATCGTATTGATGGATCACCTGCTGCGTCACCGCGGGCAGAACCTCAATGTGCGCGTGAGCACTCCGGTGCTGGGACAGCTTTAATGGCTGTTTTTGAAGCCGCCGCAGTCTGATGGCCGTGGCGGCGCTCCCGTACTGGCGGCTCTCCAGTTTCTATCTGTTCTATTTCGCCTTGCTCGGTTCGACGGCGCCGTTTTTGGCGTTGTATTTCGATCACCTGGGCTTTTCCAGTGCGCGTATTGGCGAACTGGTGGCGATCCCGATGCTGATGCGCTGCGTGGCGCCGAACATCTGGGGCTGGCTCGGTGACTACACCGGGCGACGTCTGGCCATCGTGCGGTTCGGCGCGGTCTGTACGCTGCTGACCTTCTCACTGATTTTCGTCAGCAAAAGCTACGCGTGGCTGGCGATGGTCATGGCCTTGCACGCGTTCTTCTGGCACGCGGTGTTGCCGCAGTTCGAAGTCATCACCCTGGCGCACTTGAACGGCCAGACGTCTCGCTACAGTCAGATTCGCCTGTGGGGTTCCATCGGTTTCATCATCACCGTCGTTGCGCTCGGTCGGATGTTCGAATGGCTCAGCCTCGACATCTATCCGGTCACGCTGGTGCTGATTATGGTCGGGATCGTCGTCAGCAGTTTATGGGTGCCTAACGCGCAACCGATTCAGGGTGAACGGTTGGCGGGGGAGGGATTCCTCCAGCAATTGCGCAACCCCGGGGTGTTGGCGTTCTACGGTTGCGTGGCGCTGATACAGATGAGTCACGGGCCGTATTACACCTTTCTGACCTTGCACCTTGAGCGACTCGGTTACAGTCGCGGGCTGATCGGCATGCTCTGGGCGGTCGGCGTGGTTGCCGAAGTCTTGATGTTTCTGGCCATGAGCAAGATCCTTGCGCGTTTCTCGGTGCGCCGGGTGCTGCTGGCGAGTTTCCTGCTGGCGGCTTTGCGTTGGTTGTTGCTCGGTTCGTTTGCCGAATTCCTCTGGGTGCTGCTGTTCGCCCAAGTGCTGCACGCCGCCACCTTCGGCAGCTTTCACGCGGCTGCCATCCAGTTCGTGCAACGTAGCTTCGGCGCACGCCAGCAAGGGCAGGGCCAGGCGTTGTATGCCGCGCTGGCCGGCACTGGCGGTGCACTGGGCGCGTTGTATTCCGGCTACAGCTGGAATGCCCTCGGCGCCACATTGACCTTTAGTATTGCCAGTCTCGCCGCCTTCGCCGCTGCCGTTATCATTGCCACGCGTATGCAAGAGGACAGGCCATGAGCCTTACCCGTGAACACCTCGCCCAGGAAATCATCGACGCCGGGCGTTTTTTGTATGGCCGCGGCTGGTCGCCGGCCACCAGCAGCAATTACTCGACCCGCCTGTCGCCGACCGAAGCCTTGCTGACGGTGTCTGGCAAACACAAAGGCCAGTTGGGCATCGACGATGTGCTGGCCACCGACCTGTCGGGCAATAGCCTGGAACCGGGCAAAAAGCCGTCCGCCGAAACCCTGCTGCACACTCAGCTCTACAGCTGGCGCCCGGAGATCGGCGCGGTGCTGCACACCCATTCGGTGAATGCCACGGTGCTGTCGCGCCTGACGCCGCAAGACTTCATCGAGTTCGAAGGCTACGAGCTGCAAAAAGCCTTCAGCGGCGTCTCGACCCACGAGTCCCGCCTGCGCGTGCCGATTTTCGACAACGATCAGGACATTGCACGGCTGGCCGCCAAGGTGCAGCCTTGGCTCGACGCCCATCCTGATTGCGTCGGCTATTTGATCCGCGGCCATGGCCTCTACACATGGGGGGGGCGCATGAGCGATGCGCTGCGACAGATTGAGGCCTTTGAATTTTTGTTCGAGTGCGAATTGAAGATGCGCTCGCTCTCGAACCATAAAGCATGAACCGTTAAGGAGTTGCCCAGATGAGCAGCCTGTCCGTTTACCACGTCAGCAGCCCCGACCTGCCGAACAAAGTGTTGACCCACCTCGAAGACATCGCCTCGACCCTGGCCGAACAGGGCGTGCGCTTCGACCGTTGGCAAGCCACGGCGAAAATCCAGCCCGGTGCCAGCCAGGAAGAAGTGATCGCCGCGTATCAGGAGCAAATCGATAAGCTGATGACCGAGCGCGGTTACATCACCGTCGACGTGATCAGCCTGAACAGCGATCACCCGCAAAAAGCCGAACTGCGCGCCAAGTTCCTCGATGAACACCGTCATGCTGAAGACGAAGTACGATTTTTCGTCGCCGGTCGTGGCTTGTTCACCCTGCACATCGGCGATTACGTTTACGCCGTGCTCTGCGAGAAAAACGACCTGATCTCGGTGCCAGCCGGCACAAAGCACTGGTTCGACATGGGCGAGCACCCGCATTTCGTCGCAATCCGTCTGTTCAACAACCCCGACGGCTGGGTGGCCAGTTTCACCGGTGATGACATCGCCAGCCGCTTCCCGCGTCTCGAGGACTGAGTCGATGCCGATCAAAGCGATTCTCACCGACATCGAAGGCACCACCAGCGCGGTGAGTTTTGTGTTCGACGTGCTGTTCCCTTACGCTGCCAAACACTTGCCGGATTTCGTTCGCGACAACGTCGAACGCGCCGACGTTGCCGAGCAGCTCGCCGCTGTTCGGCGTGACAGCGGTGAGCCGCGAGCCGACGTCGAACGGGTCATCGAAATCCTCTTGGGCTGGATCGCCGAAGACCGCAAGGCCACACCGCTCAAAGCGTTGCAAGGCATGGTCTGGGAGCAGGGGTATCAGGCCGGGCAGTTGAAAGGCCACGTGTACCCGGACGCCGTTGAAGCGCTCAAGCGCTGGCATCAGGAAGGTTTCAAACTGTTTGTTTATTCCTCGGGCTCGATTCAGGCGCAAAAGCTGATCTTTGGTTGCTCCGACGCGGGGGATTTATCGCCACTGTTCAGCGGCTATTTCGACACCACCTCGGGGCCCAAGCGTGAAGCGCAGTCCTACGAGCGCATCACCCAGGCGATTGGCGTCGAGGCTTCACAGATTCTGTTTCTGTCCGACATCGTTCAAGAGCTGGATTCCGCGAGCACGGCCGGGATGGCAACCTGTGGCCTGGCCCGTGAGGGCGGGGAACTGGCAGGGCATGTGACCGTCGACAGCTTTGCGCGGATAAATCCTTCTGCCCTGTAAACCACCAAATAACCTGTAGGAGCAGAGCTTGCTCGCGAAGGCGGTGTGTCAGGCGATATTAATGTTGACTGACACACCGCCTTCGCGAGCAAGCTCTGCTCCTACAGGATCTTGCGCAGTTCCAGAAACAACTCAGGCCGTGAAGCGAAAGCGCTCACGGCCTGTTTGTTTGTAGCGCGTTTATTTATACAACCGCAGGATTTAAACCGAGTGATAGGTCGGCAAAGCGAACCGTTGCTGGCTTTGCAGCATGGAGATCTGCGGCAGTTCGCTGGCCTGTTCGGCGACGTCACGACGAATCGCGCTGATCACCCACGACAGCTGATCGCCGGCATGCAATTGCTGGTAGGAAATCGAACGTTTGAAGACTTTGCCATCCGTACTGCGCAGGGTCAGCAGAATGCCGCCGTCAGGACGTGGCCGGGTGGTCACTTCGAAGTTGGAGAACAGGGACGAAAATTTTTCCTGGATCAGGCTCATGTCTATCAGCTCCGTTTGTGCTTGAAGGGCAACGTGGAGAGGTAGTTGCAGTGATTGTGCCAGCACCTGATTTTTAAAAAATACCTATAAATCAATAAGTTAAGATAATTGTGTTTCTATGCTTTCGTGCAATCTGCATGAATGGTCATCGTGCATCCTGCATTTTGCGTGGTCGGCTGCGATTTGATGGAACCAATCACAACGCCAGGGTTCCGCTTTTCGATCTCCGCTCCGAACGCTTCGGTCGCGGATACAAAACATTTCAAAAACTGCGTGTACAGCTCAAGAACCGCTGACGTATTTTCGGCCTCAATCAACGCCACCCGACAATAAGAAGATCGAACGGGAGCATCAATGAGCCGCACGCTGAACGACACGATTACCTGGGGCATGATGCTCCGCAAGCTGCCTTCCATTGCCAAAGCCATTCCCCGCGTGGTGAAGGGCATGAAAGCCGCCAACGTCAAGGACCCGACCCAACCGTGTGGTCTCGCCTGGAGCTTCGAACAGGCAACATTGCGCAACCCCGATGGCCCGGCCTTGCTGCAGAACGAAGTGGCGCTCACTTATACGCAAGTCAATCAGTGGGCCAATCGCATTGCCCATCACCTGATCGCCCAAGGCATCGGCAAGGGCGATGTGGTGGCGGTTTTTATCGAAAATCGTCCAGAGCTGCTGGTGACGATTTTGGCGATGGCCAAGGTCGGCGCGATCAGCGCCTTGCTCAATACCTCCCAGACCCGCGATACCCTGGCCCATAGCCTGAACCTGGTAGCGCCCGTGGCGATCGTGGTCGGAGAAGAGCTGGTTCCAGCCTTTAATGCGGTCCGCGAGCGGGTGTCCATCGACGCGGCGCGCACCTGGTTTGTTGCCGATCAAGATACTTATCGCGATCCGGGCATTTCGCCCGATGGCTTCATTAATCTGATGACGGCCAGTGCCGAAGCGTGCAGCGATAACCCCGCCAGCAGCCAAAAGGTTTTTCTAGACGATCCTTGCTTCTACATTTACACCTCGGGCACCACCGGGTTGCCCAAGGCCGGGGTGTTCAAGCACGGTCGCTGGATGCGCAGCTCCGCCAGCTTCGGGCTGATCGCTCTTGATATGCAGCCGCAGGACGTTGTTTATTGCACCTTGCCGCTGTACCACGCCACCGGGCTCTGCGTGTGCTGGGGCTCGGCAATCAGCGGGGCATCGGGGTTTGCCATCCGCCGCAAGTTCAGCGCCAGCCAGTTCTGGAGTGACGTACGCAAATACCGGGCGACCACCCTCGGTTACGTCGGCGAATTGTGCCGCTACCTGGTGGATCAACCGCCCAGCGCCGATGACAGTCGCCACAGCGTGACGAAGATGATCGGCAATGGTCTGCGCCCCGGCGCGTGGAGCGAGTTCAAGACGCGTTTTGCCGTTGACCATATCTGCGAGCTGTACGCCGCCAGCGATGGCAATATCGGCTTCACCAACATCCTCAATTTTGACAACACCATCGGTTTTTCCCTGATGTCCTGGGAGCTGGTGGCGTACGACCACGACAGTGGCGCACCCACGCGTGATGCCAAGGGCTTCATGCGCAAAGTGGCCAAGGGCGAACAAGGTTTATTGTTGGCGAGGATCGACGACAAGGCGCCGCTCGACGGCTACACCGATCCGCAGAAGACCGCAAAAGTCGTGCTCCACGACGTGTTCAAGAAGGGCGACCGTTACTTCAATACCGGTGACCTGCTGCGCAACATCGGTTTTGGCCACGCGCAGTTTGTCGATCGCTTGGGCGACACCTACCGCTGGAAGGGTGAAAACGTCTCCACCACCGAGGTCGAAAACATCCTCTTGCAACACCCACACATCGCCGAAGCAGTGGCCTATGGCGTGGAAATTCACAACACCAACGGGCGTGCCGGGATGGCGGCAATCACGCCGGCTGAATCCCTGGCGACCCTGGATTTCAGCGAGTTGCTGGCGTTCGCCAGGCAACAAATGCCTGCCTATGCGGTGCCACTTTTCCTACGGGTGAAAGTGAAAATGGAGACCACCGGGACCTTCAAATATCAGAAGACCCGGCTCAAGGACGAAGCCTTCGACCCGAACAAAACCGGCGATGACCCGATCTACGCCTGGTTGCCGGGTACCCAGACTTACGTGCAAGTCACCGAGCAGGTGCTGGCGGATATTCGCGGCGGCAAGCACCGCTATTGAAAGTGTCGCTATTGAATGTGGCCTTTATTGAATGTGGCCTTTATTGAATGTGGCTATGGCTTTCCATGAGAAAAAAGAAGTGACAGGTTCCTGACCGCTCGGGAAACTATCGGCTTTCCGATTGACCGAATGTGGAGTCCCCAATGTCAGACAAAAGCCGCCAGATGACGCCTGAAGAGGCTGCTGAATTTGCCGAACAGGTGTTCAACAAAGCGCGCGAGGGCGATGCGGCCATGATGGCTGCGCTGCTGACCAAGGGCTTGCCGCCGAACCTGCGCAACCACAAGGGCGACACCTTGCTGATGCTCGCCGCGTACCACGGCCATGTCGAGACGGTAAAAGTCCTGCTCGAGCACAAGGCCGATCCTGAAATTCGCAATGACAACGGTCAGAGCCCGATTGCCGGCGCGGCGTTCAAGGGTGATCTGGCGGTGGTCAAGGCGTTGGTGGAAGGTGGCGCGCAAGTGGAAGGTTCGTCCTTCGACGGTCGCACTGCGTTGATGATGGCCGCGATGTTCAACCGCGTCGAAATCGTCGACTACCTGATCAGCAAAGGCGCCGATCCGAAAGCCAAGGATGCCAACGGTGTGTCCGCGCTGGACGCGGCCAAGACCATGGGCGCGGTTGATACCACCGCTCAGCTACAGAAATTGCTCGACTGATCACATTAAAAGATCGTCCGAACGCGGCCCGAGCCTTCGGACGATCTTTTCGTCTTCACGCTTAACCTGCGCTATCCTTCGCGCCCTCAAATTTCCCTCGCTACAGGATCCACCTCATGAAAGCCGCACTCGTCGAACTCATCAGCAAAATCAGCTCCGGGTGCATGAGCGAGGACGAAATCCTGAAACTCGCTGACGAAGCGGCTCAGGCCTACGCCGATCCCGAGGCTTTTCTGACGGCCAATCCGGACATCAACTACGACGATACCTTCCCGATCCCATTGGGCGAGTGGGTAGTGGTCGGCAGCCTGCCGGAAACCGTGCTGTTCCAGGCCGATACCTACATGGATCTGTTCGCGCAAATCGTCGCTTCGTTCGGCCCCGGCGTCGATTTCAACATCAAACCCAAGCAACTGGCCAAGACCGAAGCCCTGACGGCGCTCAATCGCATTCAGGTGCAGATGAGCAGCATGAACAAGGAAAACGGCGGTTACACGCTGATGAACTTCAGCCAGTTGCTCGACGACGAACTGCAAGTGGTGCTGGTCTACGGTAACGACGTGCCACGGGTGCTGGAATTGTGCGCCGAAGTCGGCATCGCCGCCGCGCCATCCCTGGAAGCCCTGAAAGTGGCGATCCACGTCTGAAGGTGTCTAGAACGGTAATAAAACGGAACCCTCGCAAGGCCCGACTATCCTAAGAGTGCATATCACTCTTCGGGAGCGTCACCATGGGTTCCACGTTCAACAGCCTGGTTGGCCTGATTATTCTAGCCCTGGATATCTGGGCCATCATCAACGTGCTTAAAAGTGGCGCCGAGACCGGGATGAAAATCATCTGGGTGCTATTGATCCTCCTGCTGCCGGTTTTGGGCCTGATCATCTGGGCCATCGCCGGGCCACGGGGCAATGTGCGGATCTGACTGCATCCTCAGGCACAACGCATTTTCCTTGTGGGAGCGAGCCTGCTCGCGATAGCGATCTGTCTGCAACATTGATGTTGACGGTGCCGCCGTCATCGCGAGCGGGCTCGCTCCCACATTGTTCTGCATGTACTTCAATGACGAAGGTTCGACCTGTCATATTCCGCGACGTAAAATGCGCGCCTTTCCCGGTCAATCGAACGGATCGATTGGCCGTCATGGGCGGGTAACCGTCCGTTGCCACCCGCATTCACGGAGCACTTCCCATGAGCAATACCCCAACCAGCGAGTACCTGGAAACCCTCTACGACGGTTATGGCCAGCGTTTTCGCATGGAAAAACTGCTGCACGAAGTGCGCACCGAACACCAGCACCTGGTGATCTTCGAAAACCCGCGCATGGGCCGGGTAATGGCGCTGGACGGTGTGATCCAGACTACCGAAGCCGACGAATTCATCTACCACGAAATGCTCACCCACGTGCCGATCCTCGCCCATGGCACCGCCAAGCGCGTACTGATCATCGGCGGCGGCGACGGCGGCATGCTGCGTGAAGTGGCCAAGCACCGCAGCATCGAGCACATCACCATGGTCGAGATCGACGGCACCGTGGTCGACATGTGCAAGGAATTCCTGCCGAACCACTCCAAAGGTGCGTTCGATGACCCGCGCCTGAACCTGGTGATCGACGACGGCATGCGTTTCGTCGCCACCACCACCGAAAAGTTCGACGTGATCATTTCCGACTCCACCGACCCGATCGGCCCGGGCGAAGTGCTGTTCTCCGAAAACTTCTATCAGGCTTGCCGTCGCTGCCTGAACGAAGGCGGCATTCTGGTGACGCAGAACGGCACGCCGTTCATGCAGATCGAAGAAGTCAAAACCACCGCCGGCCGTCTGCGCAGCCTGTTCCCGGACTGGCACTTCTATCAGGCGGCCGTGCCGACCTACATCGGCGGCGCGATGACCTTCGCTTGGGGCGCAACCAATACCGCCTATCGCAAATTGTCCCGCGAAACCCTGCAACAGCGGTTCGCTGGCAGCGGCATCATCACCCGCTACTACAACCCGGAAATCCACATCGGTGCCTTCGCCTTGCCGCAATACGTACTGCAAGCGGTGAACAAACCCAGCAACGACTAAAAATGTACGCATAACCCTGTGTAGGAGCGAAGCTTGCTCGCGAAGGCGGTGTATCAGCCAATACACCTATCAACTGATACACCGCCTTCGCGAGCAAGCTTCGCTCAGGTTTTGTATTTTTTCATGCCAGCACGCGGTAATCCGTTTGAACGATCACTCAGGGCAAAAGTCCAGATAGAAGTAAGCCCATCCATGGGTTTTATCGAGGAGGCACCGATGCAAAAGTGGAAAATCACTTTCGTGGATGATCACGGTGAAACAGTGGACGAACTCTTCGAGTGCGAGGAATGCCCGAATAGCGAGCAAGCCGCCAAACTCATTCGCGCCCGGTGCCTGCCGGTCGCTGCCGAATTGGATCTCAATGATCTGGAGGGTCGTACCGATGATCCGACCGTCAAAAGTCTGAAATCCCAGAACAGCATTGAAATCATCAGTATTACCCCGATCTGATACACCTCTTGTCACATTCACACCCAGGCCTTGGCAGCAGCTCTATCCAGGGGCTACTCTGCAAGCGAGATCAGCGAATGACTCGCTAAGGTCTGGTCTTGTCAGCTACATGCTTGTTTCCCGTCGGCAACCTCTGTCGCCGTATCGCTTTCACCAATCGGTTGAAAGTGCAGGGAATACGGAAAGTCTATCCATCAGTCTGAGGGGGACGTTTCATGAGCACAGCCTATCAAGAAGACATCAGCAGCAGCGTGCTGCGCCGCATGAAAGAAGGCGGTTTCGACTTTTCACGATTCCATCCCATCGAGTTCTACGCCATTTTTCCGGACGAGGAGCGGGCACGCAGGGCGGCAGGTCATTTCTGTGGTGAATCCTTGAATGCCCAGATCAGCGTGCGCGACGACGGCGCGTGGCATCTGGAACTGAGCAAAGTGATGTACGCCACCTATGACGGGATCGGCGACTTTGAGCAGAACTTCGAGGCGGTGGTCGAGCCTCTGGGCGGTATCATCGAGGGATGGGGCGTCAAGCAGGAGGTACGAGGGTTACTCGCATAGTCTTATGAACAGTGACAACACTCAGCAACGGCTGACCTTTGGGTTGGCCGTTTTCGTTTGTGGGTTTTAGAAAGCAAGCTCAAGAGATCGCAGCCTCGTTTCACTCTGTAGAAGCTGTCGAGTGAAACGAGGCTGCGATCTCTTGATCGTGCTTTTGATTCATAACGTTTCAAAAACGCAAAAAAAAGCCACCTAAACAGGCGGCTAAAAGGGAAGTTCGGTAAGTGCCGGGTCATCTTTCCAGCGAATGCGCCGATTATCCGCACCGCCCCCCGGGCAGTGAAATCAACTCTGACTATGCTGCTGATAGGCGACAGCATTGCTTCGCCATGAAGCGGGGGCAATCAGGTTGGGGCATTTACCGCACAGGATTGGTGCGGTGCGTGCAGCGCCATTATCCAACTGATTGATATCAAAGCGTTTATGCCGATGGCACGGGCCTTGCGAATGCCTGGATGTCCGGGTGACAAGGAGTACGGCATGATCCGCACCTATTTTGATGAGATGTACGATGCCGGCGGCCAGGTCCGCCCGCATTATCGGGAGTTTTCCCGTTGGCTGGCCGAAACGCCTGACGAGCTTTTGGCACAACGGCGACGCGAGGCCGATCTGTTATTTCATCGTGCCGGGATTACTTTCACGCTCTATGGTGATGAGCAGGGGACAGAACGCCTGATTCCCTTCGACACCATTCCCCGCAGTATTCCCGCCAGTGAATGGCGGGTCGTCGAGCGCGGCTGCATTCAGCGGGTCAAGGCATTGAACATGTTCCTTGCCGACCTCTATCACGAGCAGCGCATCATCAAGGCTGGCATCATCCCGGCCGAGCAAGTGCTGGCCAACGAGCAATACCAGTTGGCGATGCAAGGGCTGGATCTGCACCGCGATATCTATTCGCACATTTCCGGTGTCGACCTGGTGCGCGATGGCGACGGCACGTACTACGTGCTCGAAGACAATCTTCGTACACCCAGCGGCGTGAGCTACATGCTCGAAGACCGCAAGATGATGATGCGATTGTTCCCCGAGTTGTTCGCGGCCCAGCGCATCGCGCCGATCGACCACTATCCGAATCTGTTGCTCGATACCCTGAAAAGCTCCAGCCCGATCGACAACCCGAGCGTGGTGGTGCTGACGCCGGGGCGCTTCAACAGCGCGTTTTTCGAGCATGCGTTTCTGGCCCGGGAAATGGGCGTGGAGCTGGTGGAAGGCGCGGACTTGTTTGTGCGTGATGACAAGGTGTTCATGCGCACCACGGACGGGCCGAAAGCCGTCGACGTGATCTATCGTCGCCTCGACGATGCGTTCCTCGATCCGCTGGCGTTCAACCCGGACTCGATGCTCGGCGTTCCAGGGCTGCTGTCGTCGTATCGCTCCGGCAACGTCGTGCTGGCAAATGCCATCGGCACCGGGGTCGCGGACGACAAGTCGGTGTATCCATTCGTCACGGACATGATCCGTTTCTACCTGGATGAAGAGCCGATCCTGAAGAACGTGCCGACATGGCAGTGTCGTAATCCCTCTGAACTGTCCCACGTGCTGGCCAATCTTCCAGAGCTGGTAGTCAAGGAAACCCAGGGCTCCGGCGGTTACGGAATGCTGGTGGGGCCGGCGGCGACGGCAGCGGAAATCGAATCTTTCCGCGCACGGATCAAAGCCAAGCCCCACGCGTACATCGCGCAACCGACGCTGTCGCTGTCGACCTGTCCGACCTTTGTCGAAAACGGCATCGCTCCACGCCACATCGACCTGCGTCCGTTTGTATTGTCTGGCCGCGAAACCCGGGTTGTGCCCGGCGGTTTGACCCGTGTTGCCCTGCGCGAAGGCTCCCTGGTGGTGAATTCATCCCAGGGCGGTGGAACCAAGGACACCTGGGTGGTCGAGGATTGAAGGAAGCCTGCCATGTTAAGTAGAACTGCCTCGGATCTGTATTGGATGTCGCGTTACCTGGAGCGGGCCGAAAACCTCGCACGGATGCTCGACATCAGTTATTCGCTATCACTGATGCCTCAGGACGGTCGTGGCGATGGCTTGCACGAACTCGCCATGCCATTGCTGATCACCGGCACTCTTGACGATTACCTGGAGCGCCACGGCGACCTGCATGCCGAACGGCTGCTGCACTTTTTCGCTTTGGATGCGGCTAACCCGGCGAGCATCTACAGCTGCCTCGGTGCCGCGCGAGCCAGCGCCCATGCGGTGCGTGGGCGAATCACCGCCGACATGTGGGAAAACATCAACGCTACCTGGCTGGAAATTCGCGGGATCGCCGAGCAGGGCTTGAGTCGCTACGGCATGAGCCGTTTCTGTGAGTGGATCAAGGAACGTTCCCACCTGTTCCGCGGTGCGTCCTATGGCACCATCATGCGTAACGACGCGTTCCGGTTCATTCGTCTGGGCACCTTTATCGAAAGGGCTGACAACACGTTGCGCCTGCTCGACGCCCGTTACGAAATGGCCGGCGATCAGGCCGAAGCAGTCAGCGACGGCACGGCCCACGCCTATTACCAGTGGAGCGCCTTGCTGCGAGCCTTGTCATCGTTCGAGGCTTATACCGAGATCTATCGCGACGCCCCTGGCGCCCGGCATGTGGCCGAATTGCTGTTGCTACGTGCGGATGTGCCGCGATCCTTGAGGGCCTGTACCGAAGAAATCGACCAGATTCTCGCCCAATTGCCGGGGGCCAACGGTCGTCCCGCGCAACGCCTGGCCGCGGAAATGGACGCTCGCCTGCGCTACACCGGTATCAACGAAATTCTCGACGAAGGCCTGCACGCCTGGCTGACCGAGTTCATCCCGCTGGTGCGCCAGTTGGGCAACGCCATACACAGTTCCTACCTGGAGGCTGCATGAGACTTTCCATTAGCCACGAGACCACCTATCACTACGAAGATCAGGTGCGGGCGAGCATCCAGTACCTGCGACTGACCCCCCACGACAGCGAACGCCAACACGTGCTCAGTTGGCAGCTTGATTTGCCACGCCCGGTGCGCGCGCAACTCGATCCGTTCGGCAACATTCTGCATGTGCTGACCCTGGACGAACCCCACGAGGCAATCATTATCGGCGCCCGTGGGCAGGTAGACATCGACGAGCTGCGCGAAGCCGAGCATGAAAGCCAGTCGGTGCTGCCGTTCCTGCGTTTCACGCGCCTGACCGAAGCCGACGAAGCCCTGCGCGCGTTTGCCGAGAAGGCCTGCAAACAACGCCGGGATCGTACGGCGCTGATTGATCTGATGCATGGCCTGAACCAGCACATGACCTACACGCCGGGTTCCACCGAAGTGGACACCAGCGCCGCGCAAGCTTTCGCCGGGCGTTCCGGAGTCTGCCAGGACCACACCCATGCGTTCCTCGCCTGCGCCCGCAGCCTGGGCATTCCCTCGCGTTATGTGTCGGGGTATTTGTACAGCGAGAACTGCGAACACCTGGCCAGTCACGCCTGGGCTGAAGCCTGGCTGGATGACGCCTGGTACAGTTTCGACGTAACCAACGAACTGGCTCGCCCGGAGCGTCACCTGAAACTGGCCGTGGGCCTGGATTACCTCGACGCCTGCCCGGTACGCGGCATGCGCCGTGGGGGCGGGTGCGAGCAGATGCATGCGAAGGTGTTTGTTTCGCCGACGCCGGTGATCTCGGTGCAACAGCAGTAATCCGGGTTTTCACAAATTCCCTGTGGGAGCGAGCCTGCTCGCGATAGCGGTGTGTCAGCCACAGATTTACTGACTGAAAGTCCGCCATCGCGAGCAGGCTCGCTCCCACAGGGGAATACCGTCAGGGCTTCACTTTGCGTCCCGCCATATGCTTCAAATACCCCACCAACAACTCCAGATCCGCCTCCGGCAACACCGTCGTCGCGAACGCCGGCATCTTCGCCTGCGGCCACTGACGCAAGCTCTGCGGATCACGAATGTAGCGCTTGAGGAAATCCGCGCCGAAGTACTCGGTCGGGTTGAACGGAATATTCAGGTCCGGCCCGAACTGCGAATCCCCCGCGCCATTGAGTCGATGACAGGCCAGGCAGTTCTTCTGAAACAGCGCAAAGCCCTTGTTCACCGGATCGTCCGCCATCAGCGCAGGATCGGGCAGCAGGGCAGGGAAGCGTTCGGCCACCGGGGCCATGCGCTTGATGCTGGCGACTTCGAACGGCCATTGCTCGGGGCTGATGTTGCCTGCCTGCGGATCGGTCCAGACCAGGTAAAACGGCCCCGCACTGTGCTTGCCCTCTGACAACGGCGGCCAAGGCTGGGCCGGGTCTTCAATTGCCAACCAGGCCCGCGCCCCTTGGGTATCGAGCAACGGCGCGGCGGCCAGTTCGGCGGCAAAACCGTCCAGGGCAACGGCTTGCAGATGATCGTCAGGCTTGATGCCCGTCAATAATGCCGCCAACGGCACGGCGCGATAGCGCATGTCCCGTTTGTAGGAAACGTCGTTAGTGATCGTGATGGTCTGAACCTGAGGATGCTTGAGCAATTGCTCGGTCTGCCAGGTGCGAGAACTCGCGCCCAGCTCAAGATTCAGCTGTGCGGCAGACAGAGGCATGCTGAGCAGCAAGGCCCCAAATAGAATGAGCGCTTTCAAATGATCGCCGTCCATGTCGTGGAAGTGCCGCAAAGGTTGGCACAGCCACGCTGACCCGGGTAGCGAGCCAGTCACATTTTTATCAGGCGAAACGAAACCCTGATGCTCGATCAGCCAATCACCTTGGTCAGATTCGGCAAAATCAACAACAGTGTTGTGGCGAATAGAATGAGCCCGGCTTGACGTACTTTCGAATGCTTGAACATGGCTTGACCGCCTTTTTTGTTATTTCCTGGTGCCTGCCTGCATATCCATGACGGCAGAGCGCTGCACTTCCTGTAGGACGAGTGCCTCGGCAAAACCCGACGACAACTTCGTACAGGTTTACCTTAGGGCCCGCGTCACGCTTGGCTTAGATCCCTTTCGTATGTGCTGAGTACTCATCGCTTTTAAAAAGGCATGAGGCTTATGGCCAGCTTCTTGGGCGCCCGTTTGCTAGACAGCTTGGTGATGGGAATCGGTTTATCCGATAGCAGACTACCGTTCGTCTGAGCGTGACCGTCAATGCCAATGAGCGCTGTGGTCATTGAATCCACGGCTGCTGGGCATAAGGTGAGGGGCATAAAGATCAGGATCACACGGTCTCCTGTAGGAGCTGCCGAAGGCTGCGATCTTTTGATCTTTATCCACCACCAGGTTCGAGGACACCATGACCCAAGCTTTGATATTCGACGCGTTACGCACGCCCCGGGGTAAAGGCAAGGCCAATGGCGCCTTGCACAGCGTCAAGCCAGTGAATCTGGTGGCCGGGCTCCTGACGGCGCTGCAGCAGCGCACGTCCCTGGACACCAGTCAGGTCGACGATGTGGTGCTCGGTTGCGTGACGCCCATCGGCGAGCAGGGTTCCGACATCGCCAAGACCGCCACGCAGGTGGCCGATTGGGACGTCAGCGTGGCTGGCATGCAGCTCAATCGCTTTTGCGCGTCGGGGCTGGAAGCGGTGAACCTCGGAGCGATGAAAGTGCGTTCCGGCTTCGAAGACCTGGTGGTAGTCGGTGGCGTCGAATCGATGTCCCGCGTGCCCATGGGCAGCGACGGCGGTGCTTGGGCGCTGGACCCGGAAACCAATTTGCACAACCATTTCACGCCCCAAGGCGTGGGTGCCGACCTGATTGCCACGATTGAAGGCTTCAGCCGTCGGGACGTCGATGCCTTCGCGTTGCTCTCCCAGCAGAAGGCGGCGCGGGCACGGGCAAACGGTTCGTTCAACAAGTCGCTGGTGCCGGTACAGGACCAGAACGGCATCATCCTGCTCGATCACGATGAGTTCATTCGCGCCGATTCGACCATGGAAGGCCTGGGCAAGCTCAAGCCGAGTTTTGAAATGATCGGGCAAATGGGCTTCGACGCCACGGCATTGCGGGTTTACAGCCAGGTCGAGCGGATCAACCACGTGCACACGCCGGGCAACAGTTCCGGGATCGTCGATGGCGCGGCGCTGATGTTGATCGGCTCCGAAGCCAAGGGGCGGGCGCTGGGCTTGCAGCCACGGGCGCGAATCGTCGCCACGGCGGTCACCAGCACCGACCCGACCATCATGCTCACCGGCCCGGCGCCGGCCACTCGCAAGGCGCTGGCCAAGGCCGGGCTGCGGGTCGAAGACATCGATCTGTTCGAAGTCAACGAAGCGTTCGCCTCGGTGGTGCTCAAGTTCATCAAGGACATGGCCATCGACCCCGACAAGGTCAACGTCAACGGCGGCTCCATCGCCATGGGCCACCCGCTTGGCGCCACCGGTTGCGCGATTCTCGGCACGCTGCTCGATGAACTGGAAACCCGGCGCCTGCGCTATGGCCTCGCGACATTGTGTGTCGGCGGCGGCATGGGCATTGCCACCATCATCGAACGCCTCTGAGCATGACTTTAAGAAAATCTGACTCGAGGAAAATTGCCATGACCCAAGCCATCCGTTACGAAAAGGGTCAGGACCAGATTGTCGTCCTGACCATCGACATGCCGAACCAGAGCGCCAACACCATGAACGCGGTCTACCGCGACGCCATGGCCACCTGCGTCGCCCGACTGGTCGCCGAAAAGGACGCCATTGCCGGCGTCATCATTACCTCGGCCAAGAAAACCTTCTTCGCCGGCGGCGACCTCAATGAACTGATCAAGGTCGGCAAACCCGAAGCCAAAGCCTTTTACGACAGGGTGCTGACACTCAAGGGCCAACTGCGCACCCTGGAAACCCTCGGCAAACCGGTGGTCGCCGCCATTAACGGCGCGGCGCTCGGTGGCGGTTGGGAAATCTGTCTAGCCTGTCATCACCGCGTCGCGCTGGACAACCCGTCGGTGCTGCTTGGCCTGCCGGAAGTCACTCTCGGCCTGTTGCCAGGCGGCGGCGGAGTGGTGCGCATGGTGCGTATGCTGGGCATCGAAAAAGCTCTGCCGTATCTGCTTGAAGGCAAGAAAATCCGGCCGCAACAGGCGTTGCAGGCGCGGTTGATCGACGAGTTGGCAGCCGATCGCGATGAACTGATGGCCAAGGCACGGGCGTGGATTGTCGCTCACCCGGTCGCTGTGCAGCGCTGGGACGTGAAGGGTTATCAGATCCCTGGCGGCACGCCGTCGGACTCGAAGCTCGCGCCGATGCTGGCCATCACGCCATCGATCCTGCGTAGCAAAACACAGGGCTGTCTGCCCGCGCCGGAGAAAATTCTCTGTGCTGCGGTGGAAGGCGCCCAGGTAGATTTCGACACGGCGCACCTGATCGAAACCCGCTACTTCACCGAGCTGACCACCGGCCAGGTGTCGAAAAACCTCATTGGCACATTCTGGTTTCAGCTCAATGAGATCAATGCCGGCGGCTCGAGGCCCCAAGGCATAGCGCCTTACGTGACGAAGAAAGTCGGCGTGCTCGGTGCCGGGATGATGGGCGCGGGCATCGCGTTTGTCAGCGCATCGGCCGGCATCGACGTGGTGCTCAAAGACATCAACCTCGCCGCGGCGGAAAAGGGCAAGGCCCACTCGGCGGCGTTGCTGGACAAAAAGGTTGCGCGTGGTCAGTTACCTCGGGAGCAGCGCGAGGCGATTCTGGCGCGAATCCATGCCACCGAAAACGATGCGGACCTGGCGGGTTGCGATCTGATCATTGAAGCGGTGTTTGAAGATCGCGAACTGAAGGCCAAGGTCTCATCAGCAGCGCAAACCGTCGTCGGCCCGGACGCGGTCATCGCCTCCAACACCTCGACCTTGCCGATCAGTGGCCTGGCCACCGCCGTGCCAGACCAGACGAAATTCATCGGCCTGCATTTCTTCAGTCCCGTGGAGAAAATGCCGCTGGTGGAAATCATCAAAGGTGTACATACCAGCGAAGAAACCCTGGCTCGCGGTTTCGATTTCGTCCTGCAAATCAAGAAAACCCCGATTGTGGTCAACGACAGTCGCGGCTTCTTTACCTCACGAGTGTTTGGCACCTTCACCAACGAAGGAATCGCCATGCTCGGCGAAGGCGTGAGCGCGCCGATGATCGAGACCGAAGCGCGCAAGGCCGGCATGCCTGTCGGGCCTCTGGCGATCTCCGACGAAGTTTCCCTCAGCCTCATGAGCCATATCCGCGAGCAAACCGCCCAAGACCTGCGAGCAGAAGGGAAAACCCTGGTTGAGCACCCGGCGTTCGCTGTGATTGACTTGTTGCTCAAGGAATACAAGCGTCCGGGCAAGGCCGCTGGAGGTGGTTTCTACGATTACCCGACCACAGGGCAGAAGCATTTGTGGCCAGAGCTGAAAACCCATTTCGAGACAGCCGATGGGCAGATTTCGCCGAAGGACATACGCGATCGACTGCTGTTCGTCCAAGCCATCGAAACCGTGCGCTGCATGGAAGAGGGAGTGTTGACCTCGACGGCGGATGCCAACGTTGGCTCGATTTTCGGCATTGGCTTCGCGGCCTGGACGGGTGGTGCGCTGCAGTTCATCAACCAGTACGGCGTGAAAGACTTCATCGCCCGCGCGCAGTACCTGGCCGAGCAATACGGCGAGCGTTTCACACCGCCCGCGCTGCTGTTGGAGAAAGCCGCCAAAAACGCCTTGTTCTAAGGGGGTGGTCCAAGGGACCGATGACGCGTTCCGGGGCTTGCCTTGCCACCGTGTTTCAAGGCAGGCTCTAGGGTGTGCATTATTCCCGTCATGTGTCAGGTATTTTTTATGTCGTTACGCATCTGCATTCTGGAAACCGACATCCTGCGTCCGGAACTGGTCGATCAATATCAGGGTTACGGGCAGATGTTCCAGCGTCTGTTTTCGCAGCAACCCATCGCTGCCGAGTTCACCGTGTACAACGTGATGCAGGGCGATTATCCCAGCGATGACGAGACTTTTGATGCGTATCTGGTCACCGGCAGCAAGGCCGATTCCTTCGGTACCGATCCGTGGATTGAAACACTCAAGACGTACCTGCTGAACCGCTACGAGCGCGGCGACAAACTGTTGGGCGTGTGCTTCGGCCATCAGTTGTTGGCGCTGTTATTGGGTGGCAAAAGTGAGCGGGCGCCCCAGGGTTGGGGCGTCGGCACCCATCGCTACAAACTCGCGGCCAAGGCGCCGTGGATGAGCCCATTGAGGGAGGAGCTGACGCTGCTGATCAGCCATCAGGATCAGGTCACCGCGCTACCGGAAAACGCTACGGTGATTGCTTCGAGCGATTTCTGCCCGTTCGCCGCGTACCACATCAATGATCAAGTGCTGTGCTTTCAGGGGCACCCGGAGTTCATTCACGATTACTCGCGCGCATTGTTGGATATTCGTCAGGAAGCGCTGGGCGAGCAGATTTATTCGAAAGGTATGGCGAGTCTTGAACACGAGCATCACGGCACTACCGTCGCAGAGTGGATGATGCGGTTTGTGGCGCATAAGCCTGAGGTTGAGTCGGTTAAGCCTTAAAGCTTCGCGGGCAAGCCTCGCTCCTACAAGAACACCGAAACTCCTGTAGGAGCGAGGCTTGCCCGCGAATTTCGCAGACGCCTCGATCCTGACTACAACCACCCCGACCGCTTGAAACTCGTCCACAAACCGACACATCCAACGGTAATAAACCCCAACACCCCGAAATACCCGTAATGCCAGGTCAGCTCCGGCATGTTTTCGAAGTTCATCCCGTAAATCCCGGCCACCGCCGTCGGGAACGCCAGAATCGCCGCCCACGCCGCAAATTTGCGCTGCACCACACTCTGGCGTGACGCCTCCAGCAACACACCGATCTCGATGGTCTGGCTGGCGATGTCTGCCAGGGTCGTCAGGTCTTCCATTTGCCGTCTGACGTGAATCTGCACATCGCGGAAATACGGACGCATGTTCTTGTCGATAAATGGAAAGCTCAGGTTCTGCAATTCCTCACCGATCTCCACCATCGGCGCCGCAAACCGGCGCAAGCGCAATACATCACGGCGCAGACTGTGGAGTTTTTGAATGTCGCGCTCATTCAGGGAGCTACACATTACGCTGCTCTCCAGCTCATCGATCTCGGCATGGATCGCTTCGCCCATCGGCTGGTAGTTTTCAATCACGAAGTCGAGGATGGCATAGAGTACGAAATCTTCCCCATGCTCCAATAACAGCGGCCGCGCCTCACAACGCTGTCGGACAAGGGCGTAGGACGCTGAATGACCATTGCGTGCGGTAATGATGTAACCCTTGCCGGCGAAGATATGAGTCTCGATGAACTGCAGTTTGCCTTCATTGCGGATCGGCGAATACGTGACGATAAACAGCGCGTCGCCGAAGGTTTCCAGCTTCGGTCGGCTGTGTTTTTCCAGGGCATCTTCGATGGCCAGTTCGTGCAGGTTGAACTGGCGTTGCAGGTTGAACAGCTCCTGGGCGTTCGGTTCTTCGAGGCCAATCCACACAAAGTGGCCAGGCTTGGCAGCCCAGGCAGCGCCTTCATCGAGGGTGATATTGGTGACTTTCTTACCGGCGCTGTAAACCGCAGCAGCAACGACTCTACCCATGATGGTGATTCACTTCTTATTAGCCGCTTTCTATTGGTAAAGACTGGCAGTGCCAGGCAGGACTCAGCTTAACCTTGTCTGCTGCTTGAGAGTCAGCAAAATCTGTAGAGTTCGCTGGCAAAAGAAAACCCGCACAGGGCGGGTTTCTTTCAAGCGGCTTGCAGTTGCCGATCCATCGAGTCGATGCACTCGCGCATCTGCTCTCGGCACTGGGCGATCAGCATCGGCATGTCATCCAGGCTCAATCCCGCTGTAGGAATCGCCGGCAGCGAGCGGATCAGAATTTTCCCACTGCGCCAGCGGTTCAATCGCATGTGTTTGACGTAACTGCTGACACACACCGGCACGATTGGCACGCCCGCGGCAATCGCCATCTGGAACGCGCCTTTCTTGAATGGCAGCAGCTCTTCGCCGAGGTTGCGCGTGCCTTCCGGGAAGACCCAGATCGAGGTGTCTTCATTCTGCAAGGTATGAGTCGTGGTCAGCATCGACTGACGTGCCTTGTGCGCATTGCCGCGGTCAATCAACACATTGCCGGCCAGCCAGAACAACTGCCCGAACAATGGCACCCACTTCAGGCTCTTCTTGCCAATGCACACGGTGCGGCGGGGCACCACGTTGCCGAACACAAACAGATCGTAGTTGGACTGGTGGTTGGCAATGATCACGCAGCTGTCAGGCTTATCCATCAACGGCCCGACGTCGGCCTTCACCCGCAAACGCAAAATGCACATCGCCGGCCACGCATACAGACGCGCGCATAAACGACTGTTGTCCGGATTAAACGGCCGGCATAGACCGAGAATCACGCCAAGCAGGCCGGCCAGAATAAAGTGCAAGCCCATCAATAACATACGAAACACAAACAGCATTTAAAGGGCCCACCGGGACAAAAGGTGGCGCAGTGTACGGATGTGCACTGTTTTCGGCAATTGCCGCTATAGAAGTGGGAGATAGCCGATGTTTGAGCGCATGTTTCCGACTTATGGGTCAGATGCGGCCTAGAGCGGTTGTAAGGTTTTAAACCAGACACGCAAGAAAAAGCCCGACACGACGGTCGGGCTTTTCGGTGCAACGCGTTCGGGCTTAACCCATATGCTCCTGATCCAGGATGATCGCGTTGTCCAGTGTCTCCAGCAGTGCCTTGCGCACTTTCAGCTTGGTGTTCTTGTGGGCGATCATGTTGAGCTTCTTCAACTGACGAGCCGCCGCCAGCGCCGCGCCTTGCAGCTCTTCGGCCGACACCACCACATCAAGGAAACCGGCATCCACAGCACTCTGCGGATTGAACATCTCGGCATTGATCACCGCACGATGAAACGCCGACTTGCGCAGACGATCACGCGCCAGCTCAATACCGGCATGGTGCATGGTCATGCCGATCTGCACTTCGTTCAGACCAATGCTGAACGGGCCATCGACACCAATGCGGTAGTCCGCCGACAACAGAATAAACGCACCCTTGGCCACCGCATGCCCAGGGCACGCCACGACCACCGGGAACGGGTGCGACAGCAGGCGACGAGCCAGCGTCGAACCGGCAGCCACCAGTGCAGTGGCCTCTTTAGGGCCGGCCGTCATCACCTTCAAGTCATAACCACCCGAAAAAATGCCCGGCTGACTGGTAATGATCACCACCGCCCGATCCGCCACCGCCCGATCCAGCGCAGCGTTAAACGCAACAATCACATCCGGCGAGATGGCATTGACCTTGCCATTGCTCAAGGTCAGGGTCGCGATACCGTCTTCGAGATGGTAAGAAATCAACTCACTCATGACGCCAATCCTTCTAATAAAGTAAGGCAGACGTTACCCACCGCCGTAGGCCAGGTAAAGCGCCGTGACTGACTCACCAGTCACCCTTTCGCCGCCCACCAGGCGTAGTCAGCCACGTCCGCCGCGCATTGGCTTCTATATAGAAGGGAAGGCAAAGCCGGAGATTGGCAGGTTTGCCATACCCTTGAACGGCATGAAAGGGTTAACGGCGTTAACCGCATGAAAATTCTGAAAAAAATGTTTGCCATCAGAAAAGCTTTCGACTACATTAGCGCGCCTCGACAGACAGAACATGTTTGAAGAGATACGGTGAAGTGTCCGAGTGGCTTAAGGAGCACGCCTGGAAAGTGTGTATACAGGAAACTGTATCGAGAGTTCGAATCTCTCCTTCACCGCCAAATTCGATGTGCACAAAACCCCTGATTTCGAGAGAAGTCAGGGGTTTTGTGGTTTCTGGTGTCTGGATTTCATGCCTGGCGGCATCAGCGAAGGCGCTTCCGAAATTGATGTAGGACGATTGATAGGCGTGTGGGAAGCAATGCTGGAAAGCCAGATGGTTGGGGGCTTTCATCGGTTTTGGCACCTCATATGAGCCGCGCGGAGAGGGGTGTTGGTTTTGCGCCTTCAGGGTGCAAAATTGTAGTGGTCTAATGAAACCGGACACCCATTTCAGGTGAGTTCCGCTCCCCCTGTTAGACTGCCAAACCCCTTGACGGTAATCGATCTCTATACTCAATTCTCGCGCCGTTTTTCCCGTCGTTTCACCCCATCTACGACAGCTTGAACAAGGACATTTCATGATCACCACCACAACCCACACCATCGAAGGTCGGCAAATCACCGCTTACCTGGACATCGTCAGCGCTGAGTCGGTGCAGGGCGTTAATGTGATCCGCGATCTGTTCGCAGGCATGCGGGATTTTTTCGGTGGGCGTTCTCAGACATTGGAGCGGGCATTGAAGGATGCGCGAATTCAGGCCACCGACGAGATCAAGGAGCGGGCACGGGCGCTTCAGGCGGATGCGGTGGTAGGGCTCGATTACGAGATCAGCATGCCGGCCGGCAAGGGTGGAATGGTGGTGGTGTTTGTGACCGGGACGGCGGTCAAGCTGCGGTAAGTGGGTGGGGAAAAAATCTTGAGGGGGGGGGGCGGGCACATTTTGTTTTTTCGCCATCCGATTTTGTAGGAAGCAGGCGCTGGCCATTCGTCGGGCACGTAACAATCTGAATCACAAGTCCGAGAATGACCGGCTAGTCTCAAAATCCTGGGTGGTCGATATTTTTCAGGCAAATAGGGCTTGCCGGTATCGACCCGCTGAGAGGAGCGAAGAGATGACTGAGCCGTATATCGAAGACGACGGGGCGGAGTTTCCAATCAATAATTGCGTGCAGTGTGGTCAGTCGGACTATGTGCCGAGCTTCGGTGAAGACCGTATCAAGATCAACAAAATCAAATCTACAGTGCCTCGAACTCGGGGGCCGAAGTCGAAATTCATGCCCAAGCTGGGTGCGCCTTCCAAGAAGTAAACAGTGACTCGTACGAGCCCCGCCATTGAGCGGGGTTTCTTGTTTTTGAAGGGTAGAAAGCGTGTTTGGAGGCAATGCGGAGAAACGTCCTACAACATGGCGGACACTAGTGGTTTTTTTCACAAACTTTTCACACCAGCCTACGTAGGCTCAGCTCATCCGTTAGAAAGCAGTACCCTGGCCCGTCTCCCCAGCGGGCTTTTTTTTGGTGCGCCAGGCATGTCGCGTTGCGCGCAAGCGCAACCAGCTGGGCTGTGGTGGCCACGCTGGTGACTTGGAGGTGAAAGTCCTCTACACACCCGGCAAGGGGAAGTGTTAGCCAGAGGCAAGGGTGTCGCGGGTGACTGCGAATCTGAAGGAAGCCCGAGGCAAAATGCTGGCCTGACGAACAGGAAGCGGATAGAGGCGGCGCAGCGGGGTAAGAAGGCCAAAATCTTCAAAGCCCAGTACTTGCACGGAACGCTGTGACGTAGATCCGACAGGCATAAGCAGGAAGGTCGCGCGAATTACCCTGGGAGATCTGCACGTTTGCCACTGTGCTACCGCGCGTCGAGAGGCGACGGGATGAGCGTGCAGAAGTCAGCCGAGGCCGTAGTAAGTGGCAAATAACCCTGCCACCAAGGGCCGAACAGGTTATGCCGCCAGTAGGCGTCAGAGTCTCGTTGAATACCGAAATGCAGAAATTTCTCCCAGAGAAGACTGTTACTCCGAGTCCCGGACAGAATCCGAGGATGACGGCTGATAGCGCAAAGGTATCGACGGCGTCTGTGACGTGGACGAACGCGGAGCCGGACACGCTGATGGCGCGGGTGCTTGCACCCGCCAACCTCAGACGTGCGTATCATCGCGTAGTCAGCAACAAGGGCGCGCCGGGTGCCGATGGCATGACGGTCGACCAGTTGGCGGACTATGTGAAACAGTATTGGCCGACCCTCCAGAAGAGGTTGCTGGCCGGCGAGTACCACCCGCAAGGTGTACGCGCCGTCGACATCCCCAAACCCAAAGGCGGCACCCGGCAGCTGGGTATTCCCAGCGTTGTGGATCGCCTGATCCAACAGGCATTGCTGCAACAGCTCACGCCGATCTTCGACCCGCTATTCTCGGACTATAGCTACGGCTTCCGACCGGGCAGAAGCGCCCACCAAGCCATCGAGAAAGCCCGCGCCCATGTGGCGGCAGGGCATCGCTGGTGCGTGGAACTCGATCTTGAGAAGTTCTTTGATCGGGTTAATCACGACATCCTGATGGCTTATCTGGCGCGCCAAATCGAAGACAAGCGGGTGCTCAAGCTGATCCATCGTTACCTCGAAGCGGGAACGATGTCAGGCGGTATCGCCAGCCGACGGCAGGAAGGGACGCCGCAAGGCGGCCCGCTCTCGCCGTTGCTGTCGAACATCCTGCTCAACGAACTCGACCGCGAGCTGGAACGACGGGGGCATCGTTTTGTGCGTTATGCCGACGATGCGAACATCTATGTGCGCAGCCCTCGTGCTGGCGAACGAGTGATGAGGAGTGTTGAGCGCTTCCTGAATCAGCGCCTGAAACTGACGCTGAGCCGGGACAAGAGCCGAGTTGCGAGGTCTTGGAAGTGTGATTACTTGGGTTACGGGATGAGCTGGCATCAGCAACCGAAGCTGAGAGTGGCGACGATGAGTCTAGGTCGCTTGCGCGACCGACTCAGAGAGCTGCTACGTAAAGCGCGGGGCCACAAGATGGCGAATATCATCGAGCGGATAAACCCCGTGCTGCGTGGTTGGGCGGGCTACTTCAAACTGAGCCAAAGCAAACGGCCACTTGAGGAACTGGACGGCTGGGTGCGTCGCAAGCTTCGCTGTGTCGTCTGGCGTCAATGGAAGCGGCCCTCTACGAGGGCGCGCAACTTGATACGCTTGGGACTTAATGAGGCGCGGGCGTGTAAATCGGCAGTCAATGGCCGAGGCCCATGGTGGAACTCGGGAGCGCCTCATATGAATCAGGCGCTGCCGAAGAAGCTGTGGGACCGACTCGGGCTGATCTCGATACTGGATACGATAGATCGGCTTAGCCGTGTAACCTGAACCGCCGTATACGGAACCGTATGTACGGTGGTGTGAGAGGACGGCGGATGTAAATCCGCCTCCTACTCGATCCTGTCATAAAACCTTTTCCATAAATGCTGTCCAACCGTCGCCAATGATGAGGTTGTTCCGTGTTTGTGTCTGGACTTTGCCTCCTCTAAAGCATTCAATCTCCGGCCTTTCGGTTTCCCCTTTTTTTGAGGTTCACGTTATGCGTTTGACACTGCCTGCTCTGGTTCTGGGCCTTTTGGTTGCTCAAGGTGCGATGGCTGCCGGTGATGGCACTGCCGCGCTCGGTGGTGGTCTGGGTGGTGCGCTGGGTAATGTGGTTGGTCAGAAAATGGGCGGCAGCACAGGTGCAGCGATTGGTGCTGGCGTAGCGGGCGCAGCCGGCAGTGCTGTTGCAGCACGCAAAGGCAGCCGCACCAAAGCGGCCATCGGCGGCGGTGTCGGCGCGGCGGGCGGTTCGGTGATCGGCAACAGTCTGGGCGGCAAGACGGGTTCCACCATCGGCGCCGGTCTGGGTGGTGCATTGGGCGGCGGCGTGGGCAGCAATCTGTCCAAAAAGGGTCGCTGATTCTGAATGATCCGCTGAAAAAGCCCGGCTTGATGCCGGGCTTTTTCGTTTTGGAACGTTTCTCCCGTATGTGGCTCAAATCTCTTACAGTCGGTATTTGCTTTGCTGTTCAACAGACGCAGATGCCAGGCTGAGGCCTATCCGCGGCACGATCTTCCCCCGATGCGGAAATTAGAGGTTCATATCATGCGTTTGACATTGTCCACGGTGGTTTTGGGACTTTTGGTCGCTCAGGGTGCGATGGCTGCCGGCGACGGCACCGCTGCAGTGGGCGGTGGTCTTGGCGGCGCGTTGGGTAACGTGGTCGGCGGTCAACTAGGCGGCAGCACAGGAGCAGCCGTTGGCGCTGGCGTCGGCGGTGCGGCAGGCAGCGCGGTCGGTGCGCGCAAGGGCAGTCGAACAGAAGCGGCCGTTGGCGGCGGTATCGGCGCGGCGGGCGGCTCAGTGATCGGCAATAGCCTGGGCGGCTCCACCGGTTCAACCATCGGCGCAGGTGTGGGCGGTGCAGCCGGTGGCGCGGTGGGCAGCAACCTGGGTAATGACAGCGACAACTCGCATTCCGGTGGCGGCAAGCACAAGCATAAACACAAGAATAAACACCACTAGATTCGACATCGAGTAACAGTAGAAACCCGGCCCGGCGCCGGGTTTTTCGTTTCTGTCACCAGGACTCAGGAACGTTTTCCTGGAGGACGCCTCGAACTTCATACACCCCTGAACGTTGTGAGGCATGTCATGACTCCGCAAACCGAAGGCATGGAAGATGAAGGTCCGATCAACGATCCTGGCAACGAAGATCCGGGGTCTCTGATGGACGACGCCACGGTGCCGCTCAACGATGCCGATGACGCAGGCGACGTGGGCAACCTCGAGTATGATGACTATGACGAGGAAGACGACGAGTGATGGTGTTTTGCGGTCGGGCCGACCGATCGTCCCTCTGATCGAACCGTGTCTATCGTGTTGTCCTCGAAATGTCAGGATCTGCTTTTCAGGTCCATTGAGAGGTGCGTTATGAACGCTGATCCAAAAGACTCCGATATCGACGACGATACCCCCGAATATCCGCTGCCTTCACCCACCGACTCCCTGAGTCGCGATCAGCGCCCGCCCGACGATGACGACACCGGTGTGGAACAAGTACCCACCGATGATGTGAAGCGCGGTGATGTGGAAGCCGACCCGGAAGACCCGGACATTGCCGGTGATGATCTATCGGGAGAACCGAGCTGAAACCTGCGCAGCGATCCATCGCCGCTCGTCGATTGTGCGGCACCTTTAAAAAGCGACCGCTGCCAGACATCAGGTAAAGCACTCTTTAAAGGAGGTGCGCCATGATCAGGTCAAAACTGACGACCCTGACGGTGGTCGGCTTATTGTCGATCAGTTCATTGGCGGCGTTTGCCCAATCTTCTGGCCGCGATGCGCCGGTCGACAAGGGCGGGATGCCACCTTACTCGGAAATGAATGCAGCTTCCTCGGACGGAAAGGTGCCGCCACCGGACACCATTGGTGGTGGGAATGGCGGCGATGCCAGTGGAAGTAGCACCAGCCCGGGGAAGGGAAGTGGCTCGATGAGCGAGGGAGGTTCGATGGAGAGTGGTTCTGGAAGTGGGTCTGGAGAATCAGGTGGTTCTGGGGGGAATGAGAGTTCGGGAAGTGCTGGCGGGGGGACTGACAGATACTAGTAGTTCAGGGACTAACGGGAGCCGTTATTGAAGAAAGGAGCCCAGTATCAAGCTGGGCTTTTTTATTTCAGGAAACTATGGAGTTGCTCAACCCCGTATTCGCATTTCTGGCACCAATCGCTTTTGTTAATTCGGGTGCTTGTCTTGGATTACAGAAAATTCACATCGATTCGGTCTACTTCTAACTTTATGAACTGATCATTAAGTTCTGGGTAATCATAATGCACATCCTCATCATGGAGATCTGTAAAGGATTCAAACACGCCGCTTCTCAATGTTCCGAATAAAAAATAGGCATAGCCTCCGATTTTCTCGATCAAGGCATCCGCGCAAGAGATTTTTTTTATTTGGTACGAATCAGATAAATTCATTGTCAGCTCTATGTTGTATATTTTTCCGACTTCTATTTCGTAGGGGCATGAATTCGCAAAGCAATCAATGATATGTTCGTTGATTAGCAGTGTTACATGTTCTTCGTTCGTGTCGCTGATATGAAGAACTTTTGCTATTTTTACATTATTCATCGTGAGGCCTGATCGTTTTGTCTTGAGCGTCGTTGTTAATCGCTTTCCAAAAATCTTTCCCTGTTTTGGTATGCAATGTTGTTATTTCTTGCTGGTTATTTGTGCCGACGAACGAGAATTTTGCTTTTCCTTTGCTGTTATTCCCCAAGAACATCACGAATCCTGTTCGCGTTTCATTTTTGTAAGGATACTGGATTCTTATTCCGTTTTTCATGACGTAACGTGCTGTGCTGAGATAGTCGTCGGTGTTTCTTGCCCCAAACTCTTTGCCGTGTTTGTCAAAATGTTCATTGAGTTTGTCTCTTGTCCCAAAATCGACTGGCCCTCGAGTAGGATTAGGAGTTGTTGGCTCCCCCTCATCAACCCCCACCTTACCCGTCGGATCCTCATCCCCAAACGACGGCTTCTTACACCCATCCCTTCCAGGGCATTCACTCAACCCCAACGGATCAACCCAACCCGTCGGATTGCGCGTGTACTGATAGCCGTTTAACCCGCCCGCCAACTTGCTCGGGTCCGGCGTCAGATACCGCCCGAGGTCCGGATTGTAGTAGCGATGCCGGTTGTAATGCAGGCCGGTTTCCGCGTCGAAATACTGCCCTTGAAAGCGTAGCGGCTGATCGAGGATTTGGTGGGTGTCGCGGTTGAGGCGGGTGAGGCGGCCATAGGCGGTGTATCGGGCGGCCCAGATGATGTCGCCGCTGTAGTCGGTGAGTTCTTGCGGTGTGCCGAGGTGGTCGAGTTGGTAGTAGAACGGGCAGGCTTGGTGCGGGCCTTTGCCGTCGAGCATGGCCAGGGGACGGAAGGTGCCGGGTTCGTAGATGTAGCTTCGATGGTGGTCCTGGCTGTGTTCGGCGACGAGGTGGTCGCCTTGCCAGAAGAACTCGGTGGTTTTGCCATCGACGGTTTTGCTGATACGGCGGCCGAAGGCGTCGTAGCGGTAAGTGGCTTGGCTGCCGTTAGGCAGGGTGGCGCCGATCAACCGATGCTGGCAGTCATAGCGGTATTCGGTGACGAGTTTTTGCGCGGTGCCGCGACGCTCGCAGATCAGGTTGCCGAAGGCGTCGTAGTCGTAATGTCGATCGCCTTGTATGAGCAGGCGATTACTCAGCACCTTCGCAACGCCGGGACGATCCTGCATCAACAGGTTGCCAGCCGGGTCGTGGGCGAAGCTTTCCGGTGGTTGGTCACGGGAATGGCGGACGCGGATCAGGCGGTCGAGCGAATCGTATTGGTAGCTGCGCTGGCCGTGGCGGGTGTCGGCGATGTGGTCGAGATTGCCGTTGACGCTGTAGGCATAGTCGCGACGGTACAGTGGATGTTGATGTTGGCTGACAGCATGGGCTTTCAGCCGGCCCTGGTCGTCGTAGGCATATTCGCTGAGCAGCAGGCCCTGTTGGCGGTTTTGTTCGCGACCGAAGGCAAACTGGTGGGTGGTGAGGCGTGTGCCGTTGAGGTCAATGGCCGTCAGCGCGCCGCCCTTGGCGTGCTGGTAGTCGAGTTTGCTGTTGTCCGGCAGGCGCAGGTGGTTGAGTCGGCCGCAGGCGTCGTAGCGGTAACGCAAGGTGCCCCAACCTTGGTGCTCGGTGATCAGCCTGTCCTGGGCGTCGTATTCGAATTCCAGCGGATGGTCGTGGCCGTCGTCGACACTGACCAGTCGGCCGAGGCGGTCGTAGCGGTACTTGACCTGGATGCCGTCGGGTAGGGTCTTGACCAACAGACGTCCAGCCGAGTCCCGCTGATAGCCGGTGATCAGCTGCGAGTCGTCATCACCGAACTCGGTTTTCTCCTGCAGATGGCCGTTGAGGTTGTAGCTATAAGCGGTGCGGCGGCCGTCGAAGCCGGTTTCCTGTCGGATCAGGCCGTTGGGCGTGTAGTCCAGGCGATACTGTTCACCTGATTCGTTTTCGATTTCCGTGAGCAGCAGCTGCGCGTTGTCGTAGCGATACTGGAGCTGGGTGCCGTCGGCATTGAGACGGCGGCTGACCAAGTGCAAATCGTCGGCGTATTCATAGCGGGTGACACGGCCCAGTTCATCGCGCTCGGCGGTGATTTTGCCGTAGGCGTTGTAACTGAAGACGCGGCTGGCGCCGGTAGGCAAAGTCGTCTGAACCAGTCGGCCGACGGCATCCCATTGGTACTGGGTAACCGCACCGTGTTCGTCTTGGCGGGTCGTCTGCTGGCCCAGCGAATCGTAGGAAAACTTTCGCTGCCCACCGTCCGGCAGCGTTTCCTCAAGCAACTGCCCCAAGGTATTCCAGACAAACGCATGCCGACTGTTGTCCGGGTAGCGGATCGACAGCAAACGCCCCTGAGCGTCGTAGTGATAATGGGTGACATGTCCTTGCGGATCGGTGGCTTCGGTGACGTCACCCTGCGCATTGCGTTGATAGGTCCACACCGCTTTGCCGCGATAGCGCGCACGAAGGAAGCCGTTGCGGTATTCGTAGGATGTTGGCTCGTCTTCCGATGGAATAAGCGCGACCAACCGTCCGACTTCGTCGTAACAGTATTCGGTGACGCCCCCAAGCGGATCCTGCTCGGCCACCAACCGGCCCTGATCGTCATAGGCCTTGAGCTGTTCGCCGCCACCCAGTTCGACCCGGCGCACCAGCCGTGCGCGGTCGTCGTGTTCGTAAACCTCTTCACTGCCATCGGTGTTTTTAACCACCACGCTGCCGTTGTCATCCCAGACATAACGCGTATCCATCTGCGAAAACGAAGCCCAGTGCCGCACGCAACGTGCGGCCTTGCCAGACCGTTCCCACTCCCAGAAGAAACTCGCGCCACCGGCCAGTTGCCGCTGGAGGATCACGTGCCGGTCGTCGTAGTCGTAACGCTCGCTTTCACCGGCGGCGTTGGTCGCTTCGATCAAGCGTTGGCGAGCGTCGTAGCGATAGAAAACCAGCGTCTGCTCTGTACGCCAGGCTTCGCCCGAGGAATCGCTGGGGTGAAACGTTTGGTATTCGACGGCAACGAGGTGCCTGCGCTCATAGCACAACAGCAGCGAACGACCGGCGCCGTTATCAAGGCGTTGAATGCGCTCCTGACGGTCGCGAGTGATATGGAGGCGGTTGTTGTAGGCGTCGCTGATCGCCGTTAAGCGGCCCCCTCGAAAGTGGTAGAACCGGCTCTTTTCGCCGGCCAACGCGAGAATCAACTCTTGCGGCTCGTCCCCGAGGTAAATCGACGCCCGCGATAGACTGTTATGAATCGTCGGACGCTCGATGCTCGGCAGCGGAAACGTCGTACGACGGTTTTCGTGGTCGACCCAGACGACCTGTTCATCGTCCAGCTCCAACCGCTGCGCCAGAGAATGGCTCCAACCCCAGCCCAGTCCGCAATCGATCTCCACCGCGCTGGTTCGGTACAACCGGGTGAAGGCAAACGGCAGCAGCCCATCCAGCGAACCGTCGGTGAGGGTCAGCAGTTCTTCGCCGGTGACCATCGACACCGGACAGTTGTTGGTGCAGGTCAGGGCCGCGCAATCGGTACTGTCGCCGTTGGGGTTTTTCGCCTGATTCGGTGCGTCGTCGTGAGGTTCGTGACGGCCCAGCCGAGTCATGGCGTCGGACTTGTCGCGAGCAATGGCAACCGGATTGTTCACCTGTACAACGGGAGAGTCGCCAGCACGGATCTGTAACGGAACCGTCGGTGCCGGTTTCAGCGGTGCATTACGCGCGCGGACCACGAGCGGTTTGAGCGCACCAGCGTGGGCTGTCAGGTCAGATTTGGCCGTCAGTTCGGCCAGCCGCAAACTGGCCCCCGCCAACCACTGCCGAGCCTGCTGGGACTTGATCTTGTCCAGAACTTTAGCGCTCATGCCGAGCCTCAAGCCCGTAGGCCCGGTGAGGCGCACCAGCAGGAAACTGATCAACAGTTCTGTACGAATTTGCGCCACTACTTCGGCGATGTACTGCGGCGGCAACATCCTCAGCCAACTGGTGAAGGCCGCAAGATGAATGAACATCAACGGCTCATCACTCAACATCATCAGCACATTGGCGATGGCTTCAGTCGAGGCATTCAGCAGCGTCTCGAGCTCGCCTTGGGTCAGGTACTCAAGGAGTTTTTCGCTATTGGTTTGCAGGTCTGCCAGCAGGGCGTAGACCTGCTTCACGTCATCCCACAAACCGTGCAGCGAACGCTCGAAACCGCGCCAGTCGGCCTGTTGCAGCAGGCGGTAGCGCTGGGTGAACCCCGCCTCGGAAAAACCGGCCCATAAAGGCTCGAATTCGCTCGACCATTCATTGCGCAACCAGCCTTCCAGGTCGCCGATCACGTCCTGATAGGAGGCATAGAGCGCTTTGACGTGATCAGCGCAAACATTGGGAAAGAAGGTGATGCGATAACGCTGGCCCCGCCAGCAGTCGGGGATTTCGAGGATGCCGCTGGGGCCAATGGTTTCGTGGACGGGCTCACCGAACGTCGGTTCGCCATTGCGCTGCGAGATAACCGGTTCGAGCATCACCGGCGTATTGCCGATCGGCACGAAACGCGCTGCCTCGAACAGATGCACCAGGGTCAACGGACCGCTGGCCGGGCACATGGCGAGCGTCGAACTGACAGGGGTGGTGGAGTCCTTTGGCGCGCTGAGTCGAACTTCGTTGCCGACCTTGAATACCTGCTCGACATTCAGCGCCCCGCCGGTCCAGAAGTTTTCTGCCCAGGCCTCGTAGTTGTTGAGGCAAAGTCGAAAATCACCGAGCAGCGCTTCGACGTCCGGCTGCTCGGGATTCATGGCGGCGACCACCAGCAAGCCGATGGCATTGTTCAAGGCCAGGACCTTGTCAGGTTCGAACATTCGCAGTCCCTCGCGCTGATTAATCTGGAGCGCAAGACTTTGCGGGGGATCAACGAGGAAAGAAGTCGGGAAAGGAGGTGTTTGGTGTAGGGAAAATCGCTAAATAATCGCGGGCGCCTCGACACAGTTTTTTGTATCCGCCTGGCATTGCCCGTTGCTCTCTGCCAACCGCGCTCGCTATGCTGCTGAACCCTTTAATCCATCACGGACCCGGTCGTGCCTTGGCCGCTCCCGGGATGTCATGAGAAAACGGATCAGATGCGATGAATGCACCCTTGGATGAGTTCGGCCCGATCAAGGCCGTGATTTTCGACATGGACGGCTTGTTGCTGGACACCGAGGGCATTTACACCGAGGTCACGTCGATTATTGCCGGGCGTTATGGCCGGACCTTCGACTGGAGCGTCAAACAGAACATCATCGGTCGTGGCGCGGGTGATCTGGCGCGCTATGTGGTCGAGGCGCTGGACCTGCCGATTACAGCCGAAGAGTTCCTGGTGATCCGTGAACCGCTCATGCGCGAGCGTTTTCCGACGGCGCTGGCGATGCCTGGCGCAGAGGAGCTGGTTCGGCACTTGAAGGCCAACAACATTCCTATTGCAGTGGGCACCAGTTCTTCACGTCAGTCGTTCGGCCAGAAAACCACCTTGCACCGCGACTGGTTCGCGCTGTTCGACTTCATCGTCACCGCTGATGACCCGGAAGTGGGCGCGGCCAAACCGGCGCCGGATATCTTCCTGACGGCGGCGCGGCGGTTGGGTGTCGCGCCTGAGGATTGTCTGGTGTTCGAAGATTCACCGTTCGGCGTCACCGCAGCGAAAGCGGCGGGGATGACGGCGATTGCGATCCCGGATGCGGCGATGGCCGATGAAAAGTACGCACACGCTGATGGCATTCTTCGTACCCTGAAGGCGTTCAAGCCCGGTGCATGTGGCTTGCCGGCACTCGAGTGGGCTTAACACCGGTAAATGCGGGCTTGCTCGCGAAGAGGGCGTGTCAGGCGATTAATGTCGACTGATGCGACGCCTTCGCGAGCAAGCCCGCTCCCACAAGTGAGCTGTATCAGGCGCCGAAACCACCGTCGATGGTCAGGCTGGCACCGGTGATGTAGCCGGCTTCGGGACCGACAAGATAAGCGACGAAGCTGGCGATTTCTTCCACTTTGCCGTAACGACCCACGGCCATCAGCGGGATCAGGCTTTCAGCGAAGTCGCCGCTGGCGGGGTTCATGTCGGTGTCGACCGGGCCCGGTTGCACGTTGTTGATGGTGATGCCCCGTGGGCCGAGGTCGCGAGACAGACCTTTGGTCAGGCCGACCAGCGCCGATTTGCTCATGGCGTACGGGCCGCCACCGGCGAAGGGCATGCGCTCGGCATTGGTGCTGCCGATGTTGATGATGCGACCGCCTTCGGTCATGTGTCTGGCCGCTTCCTGGGTGGCGATGAACACGCTGCGTACGTTGATGGCCAAGGTCTGGTCGAAGTCTTCGAGTTTGAAGTCTTCCAGCGGTGCGACGGCCAAAACACCTGCGTTGTTGACCAGGATATCCAGACGACCGAAGGCTTCGACGGTGGCATTAACGGCATTGCGAATCGCGACGGCATCGGCGCTGTCGGCCTTGATGGCCAAGGCTTTGCCGCCAGCGCTGGTAATGCTGTTTTGCAGCTCTTCGGCTTTTGCGGTGGAGCTGACGTAAGTGAAGGCGACGGTAGCGCCTTCGGCGGCCAGGCGTTTGACGATGGCAGCACCGATGCCGCGTGAACCGCCTTGAATCAGAGCTACTTTACCGCTGAGGTGTTGAGTGGTCATGTCAATCTCCAGAAATTCAAGGCGGGCTGCCTTGTTGTTGGAGTCGAGTATCGGCCTCGCACTACCCTGCGGGTAGACCGTCATTGCTATAGTCTGTGTAAACCAGAAGTTTATAGTGGCGCTTATGGAAACCTTCAGCAGTATCGAATGCTTTGTGCGCAGCGCCGAGGTTGGCAGCTTCGCCGAAGCGGCGCGGCGCTTGAGTCTGACGCCGGCGGCGGTGGGCAAGAGCGTCGCCAGGCTGGAGGCGCGACTGGGTGTGCGGCTATTCCAGCGCAGCACGCGCAGCCTGACGCTGACTGAGGCCGGCCAGCTGTTTCTCGGCGAAGTCAGTGCCAGTCTGCACACGATCCAGAATGCCGTGGCCAACCTGGCCAGCGCCGAAGGGCGTCCCGCCGGTACATTGAAAGTCAGCATGGGCACAGTGTTCGGGCGTTTGTACATCGTGCCGTTGCTGGGAGAGTTCCTGCAGCGCTTTCCGGCGATCAACCCGGACTGGCATTTCGATAACCGCCAGGTCGACCTGATCGGCCAGGGTTTCGATGCGGCGATTGGTGGCGGATTCGAACTGCCCCAAGGCGTGGTGGCGCGCAAGCTGACGCCCGCCCATCGGGTGTTGGTGGCTTCAGCCGAGTACTTGGCGAAGCACGAGGCGATCCTCGAGCCCGACGACCTCAAACACCACGACGGCATCTTGATACGCTCGCCGCAGACGGGGCGCGTGCGTTCCTGGCAGTTGACCAGTCGAGCCCGGCAACACAGCCCGCTGACGCTCAAGGCGCGGATGACCATGAGCGATTCGGAAGCCGCCTGCGCCACAGCGGCTCAGGGGTTGGGCATTGCGTTGGTGAGCATGCCGTTTGCCGTGGGCTATCTGGATGCCGGGACGTTGCAGCGGGTGTTGCCTGACTGGTACGTCGACGACGGCAACATTTCCATCTATTACGCCGAACACAAACTGCTGCCGGGCAAGACCCGGGCGTTTGTTGATTTCATCATTGAGCAGTTTGCGCAGCAGGGGTTGGGGCAGCGGTTCAGTGCTCTGTGAGTCTGATTTAGAACCGAGGTGCGGCCTTCGCGAGCAAGCCCGCTCCCACAGGGTTTTGAGTCGTATCGTAATGATGTAAACGACACAAAACCTGTGGGAGCGTGGCTTGCCCGCGATGAACGATAACGCGGTCCAGGACTGTGATTTTTTAAGCTTTGGATTTGCTGATGATGTTTCCGGCATGCAGCCCGCATTCTTTCTGCGTGGCTTCTTCCCACCACCAACGACCTTCGCGCTCATGTTGGTTCGGCAGCACTGGACGGGTGCAAGGCTCACAGCCGATGCTGATGAAGCCGCGCTCATGCAGGCTGTTGTACGGCAGCTCCAGCATGCGGATGTAGCCCCAGATCTCTTCGCTGGTCATTTGCGCCAGCGGATTGAATTTGTACAGCGTGCGTTCCGGGGTGGAGAACGCGGTATCGATTTCCAGCACGGCGACTGCGCTGCGAGTGCCCGGGCTCTGGTCCCGACGCTGGCCGGTGGCCCACGCAGTCACGCCCGAGAGCTTGCGACGCAACGGCTCGATCTTGCGGATGCCGCAGCACTCGCCATGGCCGTCCTTGTAGAAACTGAACAGGCCTTTTTCCTTTACGAAAGGTTCGAGCTTGGTGTAGTCCGGCGATACCACTTCGATGTCGATCTTGTAGTGCTCGCGCACCTGTTCGATGAAGCGGTAGGTCTCGGGGTGCAAGCGGCCGGTATCGAGGCTAAATACTTTGACGTTCTTGTTCAGCTTCCAGGCCATGTCCACCAGCACCACATCCTCGGCGCCGCTGAAAGATATCCACAGATCATCGCCGAACTCGGCGAACGCGAGTTTCAGGATGTCCTGGGCGGATTTGTTGGCATAGGTCGTGGCGAGTTCCACGACATCGAACGATGGGCTCATCAGGGCGGCTTCCTACAGGTCGGTGGCGCTGGGCGCTCTATATGTGCCTGATGGTAACAAAATCCTGCGGCGGCTGGTGCGCCCTCTGCGTTGCACAGAGGAGGGCGAGTCGCTAGAGTTCGGCAGTCCTTTTGCTCGCTCGACTCAATAAACAGTACAAAATGGGAGTGTCTTGTGGAAATTGCCTGTCTGGATCTTGAAGGTGTGCTGGTCCCGGAAATCTGGATCGCCTTTGCCGAAAAAACCGGGATCGACTCCCTCAGGGCCACCACTCGGGACATTCCCGACTACGACGTGTTGATGAAGCAGCGCCTGCGGATTCTCGACGAGCATGGCCTGAAACTTTCCGACATCCAGGAAGTGATCGCCACGCTCAAGCCTCTGGAGGGCGCTAGCGAATTCGTCGACTGGCTGCGTGAGCGCTTTCAGGTGGTGATTCTGTCGGACACCTTTTACGAATTCTCCCAGCCGCTGATGCGTCAATTGGGCTTCCCGACCTTGCTTTGCCATCGTCTGATTACCGACGATGCCGGTCGGGTCACGGGCTATCAGTTGCGTCAGAAAGATCCCAAGCGTCAGTCGGTGTTGGCGTTCAAGAGCCTCTACTACCGGGTGATTGCGGCGGGGGATTCCTACAACGACACGACAATGCTGGGTGAGGCCGATGCCGGGATTCTTTTCCATGCGCCGGACAATGTGATTCGCGAATTTCCACAATTTCCGGCGGTGCACAGCTTTGCGGAGTTGAGACAAGAGTTCATCAAGGCTTCGAATCGGGCGTTGAGTTTGTAGTCGTCTGCGAGGGCGCCTTCGCGGGCAAGCCTCGCTCCTACAGGATTTGTGTCGGACCATAATGTTGGAATCGACCCAGATCCTGTAGGAGCGAGGCTTGCCCGCGAAGCTTTTAGAGGCCCCGCAAAGTATCGAGCAACACCTTCACCTTGGTTATCGATTCCTGATATTCCGCCTGCCAGTCCGAATCTGCGACGATCCCGCCGCCACCCCAGCAACACACCTGCCCATCCTTGACCAGCAAACTGCGGATGGCGATGGAGCTGTCCATCTCGCCGCGCACGTCCAGATACAGCAATGAACCGCAATACAACCCACGACGGGTCGGCTCTAGCTCATCGATGATCTGCATCGCGCGAATCTTCGGCGCGCCGGTAATCGAGCCGCCGGGGAAGCTGCCGGCGATCAAATCCAGCGCATCCTTGTCCTCCGCCAACTCGCCGGTAACGCTGCTCACCAGGTGATGCACGTTCGGATAGCTTTCCAGACTGAACAACTCCGGCACCTGCACCGAGCCGATGCGGCAGGTGCGGCCGAGGTCGTTGCGCAGCAAATCGACGATCATCAGGTTTTCCGCACGATCCTTGGGGCTGGCCAGCAGTTCGGCGGCGTTCGCCGCATCTTCCGCCGCAGTCAAACCGCGGGGGCGAGTGCCTTTGATCGGGCGGGTTTCGACGTGGCGCTCGCTGACTTTGACGAAGCGCTCCGGCGACAGGCTAAGCACAGCGTCGCCGTCGGGCAGGCTCTGGAAGCCCGAAAACGGTGTCGGACACGCCGCCCGCAGCGCGCAGTACGCGGCCCACGGATCGCCCTGGCATTGCGCGCGAAAGCGCTGGGCGAAGTTGACCTGATAGCAGTCGCCGGCCTGGATGTACTGCTGAATGCGTTCGAAGGCTTGTCGATAGTCATAGGCGCTCAAGTCGGCGGTCATCGGGCCGTCCAGTTTGAAAGGCTCGATCTTCTGAGGTGCAGGTTGCGTGAACAGTTCGATCAGCCGCTGTCGTTCGCTGTCGATCAACGCCGGGTGGAACACCAGTTGGCTGGTGACCAAGTGGTGATCGCTGATCAGGGCCCAGTCGTACAGCCCGAAACGTGCGTCAGGCAATTGCAGGTCATCCCGCGCCTGGCTCGGCAGGTTTTCCAGATGCCGGCCGAAGTCATAGCTCAGATAACCGATCAGGCCACCGGCGAAAGGCAGGTCGAACGGAACAGTGGCTTCGCCGAGTCGCGTCAGAGTGTCGCGAAGGCGTTGCAGGAAATGGCTGCCGCTTTCGTCCGGTAATACGGCCAATTGCTCCAGCGGCCAGGCGCTGAGCAGGTCATAACGCCCACGCTCGGCGCTCGGTCGGCCGCTGTCGAGCAGCACGGCACCGGGGGCATGACGAATCGCCGCGAAGTACTCGGCGGGGTTGGCGCGATAGGCCAGCGGGTGTACGGAACAGGTCAACATGGGCGGGGCAGATCAGCCATCGAGGCGGGGGAGCGATTGTAGTCCTCTGCAGGATTTGCTCCTAGAGGGGATGTCGGGGATTGGCAGGTTGAGAGCTTTAGTGACTGTCAGTCAGCCATCGCGAGCAGGCTCGCTCCCACAGGGTTGAGCGTGGTCCTTGTGGGAGCGAGCCTGCTCGCGATGGCAGCGACTCGGTCTCAGGTCAACCCTCAACCGCAGGAATATGCCCAAACATTTCCTGAGCGAACTCCACGCGTTCCTGCGCTGTTTCGATTATCCCGCGGGCCTGTAATTCTTCCAGCCGCGCTTCGACCGCGTGGGTACGTAACGTCAACCCGCAATCGTTGGCGATCTGAATGTTCAACCCGGGCCGGGCGTTGAGCTCAAGAATCAGCGGCCCTTTCTCTTGGTCGAGCACCATGTCGACACCGATGTAACCCAGCCCGCACAGCTCATAGCAGCCGGCAGCGAGCTTCATGAAACCGTCCCAGTAGGGCAGTTGCACGCCGTCCACTGCGTTGGTGGTGTCCGGGTGTTTGTTGATGATGTTGTTCAGCCAGGTGCCGCGCAATGTCAGGCCGGTGGCCAGGTCGACACCGACGCCGATAGCGCCCTGGTGCAGGTTGGCCTTGCCGCCGGACTGGCGAGTAGGCAGGCGCAACATGGCCATCACCGGATAGCCCATCAGCACGATGATGCGGATGTCCGGCACGCCTTCATAGCTGATGCTTTTGAAGATCTGGTCCGGGGTCACGCGGTATTCGATCAGCGCGCGGTCACGGTGACCGCCGAGCGAGTACAGACCGGTCAGGATGCTGGAAATCTGGTGTTCGATTTCCTCGTGACTGATGATCTTGCCCGAGACCGTGCGATAACGGCCTTCGAAGCGGTCGGCGATCACCAGAATGCCGTCGCCGCCGGCGCCCTGGGCCGGTTTGACCACGAAATCGGTGCGCCCGCCGATGATCTCGCCGAGGTTGTCGATTTCCTTCTCGGTGGAGATCACGCCGTACAGCTCCGGCACGTGAATGCCAGCGGCGATGGCGCGCTCCTTGGTGATGATCTTGTCATCGACGATCGGGTACAGGCTGCGCTTGTTGTATTTGAGCACGTAGTCTGCGTTGCGCCGATTGATCCCCATGATGCCCCGGGCTTCCAGGGCTTTCCAGGTCTTCCAGAGACCGAACATCAGGCGTCAGCCTTCTTCAGGAAAGCCTTGAAGCGCACCAGTTCGGTCAGGCGGTAACCGCGATAGCGACCCATGGCCAGCATGAAGCCCACCAGAATCAGCAGGATCGCCGGGAAGGTGAACACGAAGTACACCAGCTCCGGCACGCTCATGATCAGGTGCGCCAAAGAGGCGGCGAACAGTGTGCCGATCGCCACTTTCATGGCATGGCCGCCACCGCGCTCTTCCCAGGTGATCGACAGGCGTTCGATGGTCATGGTCAGAATCACCATCGGGAACAGCGCCACCGACAAGCCGCGTTCCAGGCCAAGTTTGTGACTGAACAGGCTGATAGCCGCGATCAGCACCACCACAAAGGTCAGCACCACCGATAGCCTCGGTAGCATTTGCAGTTTCAAATGTTCAAGGTAGGAGCGCAGCGACAGTCCCAACGTCGTGATGATTGTAAATAGCACGATGCCGAAACCGAGCTGGGTTTCCCGGAAGGCAAGGGCGATCAGCACCGGGGTAAAGGTGCCGAGTGTCTGAATGCCGATCAGGTTGCGCAGAATCAGGATCACCAGCACGCCGATCGGGATCATCACCATGATCATGAACGTCTGTTGGGTTTGCAGCGGCAAGCCATACAACGAGTATTCGAGGAAGTTGGCGTCGGAGTTTTCGTCGGTCAGCTTGGCCAGACGAATGGCGTTCATTTCGCTGTTGTTCAGGCTGAAGGTGACGTTGGCTTTTTTGCCGCCATCGACGGTAATCAGGTTTTCGTCGCCGGTCCACCACTGCAAGCGGTCGGTGGGCAGGCCCTGTTCGCCGGTTTCCGGGTTGAAGTACAGCCAGTCGGTGCCGTTGAAGCTGCGCAACCAGAGTTCAGGCATTTGTGGCTGATCGGCCACCAGGCGAATGGTGTGGACCTTTTCGATCGGCACGTGAGCGATGGACAGTACCAGTTCGATGATTTTGGCTTTGTTCGCGGTGGACGGATCGCCGCCCAGCAGCAGTTTCACGTTGTCGTCGTTGAGGTTGTTGACGCGCTTGATGGCTTCGCCGATGAAGGTTTCGACGTCGGCCGAGTGTTGGCGGATCGGCGCGAGCAGGGCTTCAGCGGCGATTTTTTCCGGGCCTTCGACGGCAATGCTGTCGCGGAAGGTCGGGCCTTTGACCTTGGATTTTTCGCCGCTGTAGCGCTTGGTCAGCACCAGTCGGTAATAAAGGGTTTGGTTGCCCTTGGCCCGACGCGCCGACCAGGTGACCTTGCGGTTGCCGTCGACACGGTTCACCGCCACGCCGTAATTATTGGAAATGAAACTCTCGTTGAGGCTCACGTAGTCGCGGCTCAGCGGCGGCACGAACATCTGGATCTTGATCGGATCCTTGGCATTGGCGACGAACTCGACCTTGGCGTCGATGTTCCACAAGTCGTCGGTAGCGTCTTCGGTCACCGGAATTCCGAGCACGAAAATCTGATAGGCCGTAACTGAAATGCCCAGCACCACCAGGATGGCGATCAGCAGTTTCAGATGGAGGGTAAGAGAGCGCATTGGAATTACTCTGCGGTATGTGCGTCGGTGGCGCAGGCGGGTTTGCCAGCAGCGTATTTAAGACTGGGGTCGACCAGCGCATCGAAGCGTTTGAGCGCTTCGGAGCCGATCAAGAGCGGGTATTGGAAGGCACTGCGGTCGGTCAGGTTCACTTCGATGCTGCGTAAAGCCGAACCCATGCAGATATCCAGCTCGATGACCGGACGGGCGGTGTACTTCTTGCCTTCTTCCGGGTCGTAGTCACCGGCCCGGCGCTTGATCTTGCTGACACGGGCCAGCGGTCGTTCGATCGGGTGCGAATGCGCGGCGTCGATAGCCAGATAGAAGCGCACCCAGGATTCGCCATTGCGTTTGAAACGTTTGATGTCGCGGGCACTCAACGAAGCGGTTTTCGCCCCGGTGTCGAGTTTGGCGGCGACTTCCAGATTGATGCCATCCAGCGAAGCGTACTCATTGAGGCCGTACACAGTCTTTTCCCCTGCCGCAGCGAAGCCTGGCAGGCCAAGAAGACAAAGGAATGTGGTGAAGGGCTTGAGTCTCATAAATCCTGGTGCGCAGCGGTCCGTTCTTCAATTCAAGGCCCTGGCATTGCTGCACAAGCTCCCTCGTATGCCTATCTGCTTTTTATGACAGGCAATGCAGATGACAAGCAAATGCGGGCGGCATTCTAGCACGGTGGGTTTATGGCGCCAGCGCTGGCCGACGGCTATAACTTGAGGGTTGCTTCCTTATGGTGCAGGGAGGCTATTAGACGATTGTCGACAATATCGAATTATCCTTTGACGTAACCGGCCGTATTCGCTAATTTTTGCGGCATTGGTTTTCAAGGTGTCGACAATATGCTGGATCAACTCGATCCCCCGGTCACAGTTCAGGACGACTCGGAAACACTTTCCGAAAACGTCTTCCGACGTATTCAGGCGGCCATCGTCAAGGGCGAGATCGCCCCGGGCAGCAAGATCTCCGAGCCCGAGCTGGCGCGCACCTACGGCATCAGCCGCGGGCCGCTGCGTGAGGCCATTCACCGTCTGGAAGGCCAGCGCCTGCTGGTTCGCGTGCCGCACGTCGGGGCGCGGGTGGTGTCGCTGAGCCACGCCGAACTGCTGGAACTCTACGAAATTCGCGAATCTCTGGAAGGCATGGCGTGCCGTCTGGCGGCTGAACGCATGACGGTCGAAGAAATCGACGAACTGCGCCGGGTGCTCGAAACCCACGAGCGCGATGAGGCGTTTCAGGCAGGTAGGGGCTACTACCAGCAGGAAGGCGATTTCGACTTTCATTACCGGATCATCCAGGGCAGCGGCAACCGCACCCTGACCCAAATGCTGTGCGGTGAGCTCTATCAGCTGGTGCGCATGTACCGCATCCAGTTTTCCACCACGCCCAATCGGCCGCGCCAGGCGTTTGCCGAACACCACCGAATTCTCGATGCCATCGCCGACCGTGACGGTGAATTGGCCGAGTTGTTGATGCGCCGTCACATCGGCGCCTCCAAACGCAATATCGCCCGTCACTATCAGGACGGCACTAACCCGACAGCCACTGAACGAGGTGAGTCATGAGTTCCAACAAGAGCACTCCAGGCCAGCGTTTCCGCGATGCGGTCGCCAGCGAACATCCGCTGCAAGTGGTCGGCACGATCAACGCCAACCACGCACTGCTGGCCAAGCGCGCCGGTTTCAAGGCTATTTACCTGTCGGGTGGCGGGGTGGCTGCCGGCTCCCTCGGTGTGCCGGACCTGGGGATTACCGGTCTGGATGACGTGCTGACCGACGTGCGTCGCATCACTGACGTCTGCGATTTGCCACTGTTGGTGGACGTGGACACCGGTTTCGGTTCCTCGGCGTTCAACGTCGCCCGTACCGTGAAGTCGATGATCAAGTTCGGCGCGGCGGCGATTCACATCGAAGACCAGGTCGGCGCCAAGCGCTGCGGTCATCGTCCTAATAAGGAGATCGTCTCGCTGCAGGAAATGGTCGACCGCATCAAAGCCGCCGTCGATGCCCGCACCGATGACAGCTTCGTGATCATGGCCCGCACCGACGCTCTGGCGGTGGAAGGTCTTGAATCTGCGCTGGATCGCGCCGCCGCGTGCATCGAAGCCGGCGCCGACATGGTGTTCCCGGAAGCGATCACCGAGCTCGAGATGTACAAACTGTTCGCCAGCCGTGTGAAAGCGCCGATCCTGGCCAACATCACCGAATTCGGCGCGACGCCGCTGTACACCACCGAGCAGCTCGCCGCCGCCGACGTGTCGCTGGTGCTGTACCCGCTGTCGGCATTCCGCGCGATGAACAAGGCCGCGGAAAACGTCTACACCGCGATCCGCCGCGACGGCACGCAGCAGAACGTCATCGACACCATGCAGACGCGCATGGAGCTTTACGATCGCATCGATTACCACACCTTCGAGCAGAAGCTCGATGCGTTGTTTGCGGCGAAGAAATAATGAAAGTCCTGTAGGAGCGAAGCTTGCTCGCGAAGGCGAACTGACATTCAAAATCAATGTCGTCTGAGACACCGCTTTCGCGAGCAAGCTTCGCTCCTACAAGTTTCCCCTAACAAATTCAAGAAAACTGGAGACAGCAATGGCCGAAGCAAAAGTACTCAGTGGCGCCGGGCTCCGTGGCCAGGTAGCCGGGCAAACCGCACTGTCCACCGTGGGCCAGTCGGGCGCAGGCTTGACCTATCGCGGCTACGACGTTCGCGAACTGGCGGCTGACGCACAATTTGAAGAAGTGGCTTACCTGCTGCTGTACGGCGAGCTGCCAACCAAGGCACAACTCGCTGCCTACACCCAGAAACTGAGCAAGCTGCGTGACCTGCCGCAAGCGCTGAAAGAAGTGCTTGAGCGCATCCCCGCCGACGCTCATCCGATGGACGTGATGCGCACCGGTTGCTCGTTTCTGGGCAACATCGAGCCGGAGCAAGACTTCTCCGAGCAGCACGACAAAACCGACCGCCTGTTGGCCGCGTTCCCGGCGATCATGTGCTACTGGTATCGCTTCAGCCACGACGGCAAACGCATCAATTGCGTGACCGACGAAGCCTGCATCGGCGGCCATTTCCTGCACCTGTTGCACGACAAGAAACCGAGCGAGTTGCACGTCAAGGTGATGAACGTTTCGCTGATCCTCTACGCGGAACACGAGTTCAACGCCTCGACCTTCACCGCCCGGGTGTGCGCCTCGACCTTGTCGGATTTGTATTCCTGCATCACGGCGGCCATCGGATCCCTGCGCGGCCCGCTGCATGGCGGCGCCAACGAAGCGGCGATGGAAATGATCGAGCGCTTTTCGTCGCCGGAAGAGGCGGTCAAAGGCACCCTCGATATGCTCGCGCGCAAGGACAAGATCATGGGCTTCGGCCACGCGATCTATAAGGACAACGATCCGCGCAACGAGGTGATCAAGGCCTGGTCGAAAAAACTCGCTGACGAAGTGGGCGACACGGTGCTGTTCCCGGTGTCCGAAGCCATCGACAAGACCATGTGGGAACAGAAGAAACTGTTCCCGAACGCCGACTTTTACCATGCCTCGACGTACCACTTCATGGGCATCCCGACCAAGTTGTTCACACCGATCTTCGTCTGCTCGCGCCTGACGGGCTGGGCGGCGCATGTGTTCGAACAACGCGCCAACAACCGCATCATCCGCCCGAGCGCCGAATACGTCGGCGTCGAACAGCGCAAGTTCGTGCCAATCGAACAACGCTGAATGGTGAGGGCTGGCATTGGTTACTGAATGAACCGAGCCCCTGTAGGAGCGAAGCTTGCTCGCGAAGACGGACTGACATTCAACATCAATGTCGACCGACAGACCGCTTTCGCGAGCAAGCTTCGCTCCTACAGGACTGTGTTCACTTCGGGAGCTGCACCAGGCGCCCACCCTTTGTAACCACCGTGACCGAGTCCTGACGATGAACACTGAATTCCGCAAACCGCTGCCCGGCAGCCATCTGGATTACTTCGACGTCCGCGCGGCAGTCGAAGCCATCCAGCCCGGCGCCTACGACACTCTGCCGTACACCTCCCGCGTGCTGGCGGAAAACCTTGTGCGTCGCTGCGACCCGGCCACGCTCACCGAATCCCTGAAGCAATTCATCGAGCGTAAACGCGATCTCGATTTTCCGTGGTTCCCCGCCCGCGTGGTGTGCCACGACATTCTCGGCCAGACCGCCTTAGTGGACCTCGCCGGCCTGCGCGACGCCATCGCCCTGCAAGGTGGTGACCCGGCGCAAGTGAACCCGGTAGTGCCGACTCAGTTGATCGTCGACCACTCCCTGGCCGTTGAGCGCGGTGGCTTCGATCCCGAGGCGTTCGAGAAGAACCGCGCCATTGAAGACCGTCGCAACGAAGACCGTTTCCACTTCATCAACTGGACCAAAAAAGCCTTCAAGAACGTCGACGTGATTCCGCCGGGCAACGGGATCATGCACCAGATCAACCTGGAGAAAATGTCGCCGGTGATTCAGGTCCGCGACGGCGTGGCCTTCCCCGATACCTGCGTCGGCACCGACAGTCACACCCCGCACGTCGATGCGCTGGGCGTGATCGCCATTGGTGTTGGTGGTCTGGAAGCGGAAAGCGTCATGCTCGGTCGCGCATCGTGGATGCGTTTGCCGGAAAGCGTCGGCGTCGAGCTCACTGGCAAGCTGCAACCGGGCATCACCGCCACCGACATGGTGCTGGCGCTGACTGAATACCTGCGCAAACAGAAAGTCGTCGGCGCATGGCTGGAGTTTTTCGGTGAAGGGGCTTCGGCGCTGACGTTGGGCGACCGTGCGACCATTTCCAACATGGCCCCGGAATACGGCGCTACGGCGGCAATGTTCTACATCGACCAGCAGACCATCGACTACCTGAAACTCACCGGCCGTGAAGACGAGCAAGTGCAGTTGGTCGAGAATTACGCCAAGCAGACCGGCCTCTGGGCCGACAGCCTGAAAGACGCGCAATACGAGCGCGGGTTGAGCTTCGACCTGTCCTCGGTGGTGCGCAACATGGCCGGCCCGAGCAACCCGCACGCCCGTGTCGCCACGTCCGATCTCGCGGCCCAAGGTATCTCCGGCCAGTGGGACGACGTGCCGGGCCAGATGCCGGACGGCGCGGTGATCATCGCTGCCATCACCAGTTGCACCAACACCAGCAACCCGCGCAACGTTATTGCCGCAGGTCTGCTGGCGCGCAACGCCAACAAGCTCGGGCTGAGCCGCAAGCCGTGGGTCAAATCCTCGCTGGCGCCGGGTTCGAAAACCGTGGCGCTGTATCTGGATGAAGCCGGTTTGACCAAAGAGCTGGAGCAACTCGGCTTCGGCGTCGTGGCCTTCGCCTGCACCACATGCAACGGCATGTCCGGCGCGCTGGACCCGGTGATCCAGCAGGAAATCATCGACCGCGATCTTTACGCCACGGCCGTACTCTCCGGCAACCGTAACTTCGACGGGCGGATTCACCCGTACGCCAAAAACGCGTTCCTGGCCTCGCCGCCATTGGTGGTGGCTTACGCCATCGCCGGGACCATCCGTTTCGACATCGAAAAAGATGTGCTGGGCCTGGACGCGAACGGCAAGGAAATCCGCCTGAAAGACATCTGGCCGAGCGACGAAGAAATCGACGCGGTGGTGAAAGCTTCGGTCAAACCGGAGCAGTTCCGTCAGGTGTACATCCCGATGTTCGCCATCCACGAAGACACCGGTCCGAAGGTCACGCCGCTGTATGACTGGCGCGAGATGAGCACCTACATCCGCCGTCCGCCGTACTGGGAGGGCGCGCTGGCCGGCGCTCGTCCGCTCAAGGGCATGCGCCCGCTGGCGGTGCTGCCGGACAACATCACCACCGATCACCTGTCGCCATCGAACGCGATCATGCTCGACAGCGCCGCCGGTGAATACCTGGCGAAAATGGGCCTGCCGGAAGAAGACTTCAATTCCTACGCCACCCACCGCGGCGACCACTTGACCGCGCAGCGCGCGACGTTCGCCAACCCGAAACTGTTCAACGAAATGGTTCAGGAAAACGGCAAGGTCAAGCAGGGTTCCCTGGCGCGAGTCGAGCCGGAAGGCCAGGTCATGCGCATGTGGGAAGCCATCGAAACCTACATGGAACGCAAGCAGCCGCTGATCATCATCGCAGGCCAAGACTATGGTCAGGGTTCGTCCCGCGACTGGGCAGCCAAAGGCGTGCGTCTGGCGGGTGTGGAAGCGATCGCCGCGGAAGGTTTCGAGCGCATCCACCGCACCAACCTGGTGGGCATGGGCGTGTTGCCGCTGGAGTTCAAAGCGGGTACCGATCGTCACACCCTGGCCATCGACGGCAGCGAAACCTACGACGTGATCGGCGACCGCACCCCGCGTGCGACGCTGACGCTGGTGATCAATCGCAAGAATGGCGAACGCGTCGAAGTGCCGGTGACCTGCCGCCTCGACACAGCCGAAGAAGTGTCGATCTACGAGGCCGGCGGCGTGTTGCAGCGTTTCGCTCAGGACTTCCTCGAAGAATCGGCGGTTGCCGTTTAACACGACGAGCCGCGCGGGATTTAAGTCCCGCGCTGGCCGACAAGGATCAATATGGCTCACGCACCTCAAATCGCCCCTCAGATCAAGATTCCCGCCACCTACATGCGCGGCGGCACCAGCAAAGGCGTGTTCTTCAACCTCAAGGATTTGCCCGAAGCGGCGCGGGTTCCCGGCCCGGCTCGCGATGCGTTATTGCTGCGAGTGATCGGCAGCCCCGACCCTTACGACAAGCAAATCGACGGCATGGGCGGTGCGACGTCCAGCACCAGCAAAACCGTGATTCTGTCGAAAAGCCTCAAGGCCGATCACGACGTCGATTACCTGTTCGGTCAGGTCTCCATCGACAAGCCTTTCGTCGACTGGAGCGGCAACTGCGGCAACCTGTCGGCAGCGGTCGGTTCCTTCGCCATCAGCAACGGTCTGGTGGACGCCAGCCGCATTCCGCACAACGGTGTCGCGGTGGTGCGCGTGTGGCAGGCCAACATCGGCAAGACCATCATCGCCCATGTGCCGATCACCAACGGCGAGGTCCAGGAAACCGGCGATTTCGAACTCGACGGCGTGACCTTTCCGGCGGCCGAAGTGCAGCTCGAATTCATGGACCCGGCGGCGGAAGAAGAGGGCGGGGCCGGTTCGATGTTTCCCACCGGCAATCTGGTGGATGACCTCGAAGTGCCGGGCGTCGGTACGCTCAAGGCGACCCTGATCAACGCCGGCATTCCGACCATTTTCATCAATGCCGAAGACATCGGCTACACCGGCACCGAATTGCAGGGCGCGATCAACGGCGACCTGAAGGCCCTGGCGATGTTTGAAACCATCCGCGCTTACGGCGCGCTGCGCATGGGGCTGATTCAGCACCTGGACGAAGCGGCCAAGCGTCAGCACACACCGAAGGTGGCGTTTGTCGCCAAACCGGCGGATTACATTGCGTCCAGCGGCAAGAAGATCGCCGGCACCGACATTGACTTGCTGGTGCGCGCGCTGTCCATGGGCAAACTGCACCACGCGATGATGGGCACGGCAGCGGTGGCCATCGGCACGGCGGCGGCAATTTCCGGCACGTTGGTGAACCTGGCGGCAGGTGGCATCGAACGCAACGCCGTGCGCTTCGGTCATCCCTCCGGCACCTTGCGCGTGGGCGCCGAGGCCAGCCAGGCCAACGGTGAATGGACCGTGAACAAAGCCATCATGAGCCGCAGTGCGCGGGTGTTGATGGAAGGTTACGTCCGTGTGCCGGGGGACTGTTTCTAACCCCAATCCAGACATACACACAAAACCCTGTGGGAGCGAGCCTGCTCGCGATGACGGACTGACATTCAACATCTATGTCGACTGATATATCGCTATCGCGAGCAGGCTCGCTCCCACAGTGGACTGCATTTCAATAACAAGAATGGCGTCACCAACTAAGATTGATCCTGAACCGAGGTCCCATCAGCGAACCACTGACCGAGTGAATCGAACATGAGCGCCAACGTCGACCTGAACACCCGCCCCGACTACGATACAGTCCTGCAGGACATTGCCGACTACGTCCTCAACTTCAAAATCGAATCTACCGACGCGCTGGACACCGCCCGCAATTGCCTGATGGACACCCTCGGCTGCGGTCTGCTGGCCCTGCGTTTTCCCGAATGCACCAAACACCTGGGACCCATCGTCGAAGGCACGGTCGTTCCCTTCGGTGCTCGCGTGCCGGGCACCAGTTACCGTCTCGATCCGGTCAAAGCCGCCTGGGATATCGGGTGCATCGTCCGCTGGCTCGATTACAACGACACCTGGCTCGCCGCCGAGTGGGGTCATCCGTCCGATAACCTCGGCGCCATTCTCGCGGTGGCTGACCACCTGTCGCAAAAACGCCAGGCCAATGGCGACGCACCGCTAACCATTCGTGTGGTGTTGGAAGCCATGATCATGGCCCATGAGGTTCAAGGCGTGATTGCGCTGGAAAACTCCTTCAACCGCGTTGGCATCGATCACGTCATCCTGGTTAAAGTCGCCTCGACCGCCGTCACCGCCAAGCTCATGGGCGCCAATCGCGAGCAACTGCTATCTGCGTTGTCCCATGCCTTTGCCGATGGCCAGGCCCTGCGTACTTACCGGCATGCGCCAAATGCCGGGTCGCGTAAATCCTGGGCAGCGGGGGACGCGTCCAGCCGTGGCGTGCGTCTGGCGGACATTGCGATGCGCGGGGAGATGGGTATTCCCGGTGTACTGACCGCCAAGCAATGGGGGTTCTACGACGTACTGTTCAGCCACACCAACAACGACCTGGCGCTCAAGCCTGAAGACAAGCAAGCCTTCAGATTCTCTCGGCCGTTCGGCAGCTACGTGATGGAAAACGTGCTGTTCAAGATCAGTTTTCCCGCCGAGTTTCACGCGCAAACTGCCTGCGAGGCTGCTGTCACTCTGCATCCATTGGTCAGGAATCGCCTGCACGAAATCGACAGAATTGTCATTACCACCCACGAATCGGCGATCCGCATCATCTCCAAAGTCGGCCCGCTGGCCAATGCTGCGGACCGCGACCACTGCATCCAGTACATGACCGCCGTACCCTTGGTGTTCGGTAATCTGGTGGCCGAGCAGTACGAAGACGACTTCCACGCGGTGCACCCGATTATCGATGTGCTGCGCGACAAAATGGTCATCGTCGAAGACCCGCGCTTCACCCGCGAATACCTGGAGCCGGATAAACGTTCCATCGCCAATGCGCTGCAGGTGTTCTTCAAGGACGGTTCCAGCACCGAGAACGTGGTGGTGGAGTATCCGATCGGCCATCGCCGTCGCCGCGCCGATGGTATTCCGCTGCTGGAAGAGAAATTCAAGATGAATCTGGCGACGCGCTTCACGGCGCAGCGCAGTGCCGAGATTATTGCGTTGTGCAAGGACCAGGCTGCACTTGAAGCAACGCCTGTGAACCGGTTTGTGGATTTGTTTGTGATCTAGTTACACCGCGTCATCGTTCAATCGCGAGCAGGCTCGCTCCCACATTGGATCTTCAGCGGACACATTATCTGTGTGCGACACCGTTCAAATGTGGGAGCGAGCCTGCTCGCGATGGCGGTGGAGCAGACGCCGGAAATTTACTTGAACCGTCGCTCCACGCCTTTCTCTACTAAAATCTTCGCAGAGATCTCTTCCACGGAGAAATGCGTTGAATTGATGTGGGCAATGTTCTCGCGGCGAAACAGATTCTCCACCTCGCGCACTTCGAATTCGCACTGCGCGTAGCTCGAATAGCGGCTGTTGGGCTTGCGCTCATTGCGGATGGCTGTAAGCCGGTCCGGGTCGATGGTCAGGCCGAACAGTTTGTGATGATGGGCGCGCAGGGCGGTTGGCAGTTGCAGGCGCTCCATGTCGTCTTCGGTCAACGGGTAATTGGCCGCGCGGATACCGAATTGCATGGCCATGTACAGGCACGTCGGCGTCTTACCACATCGCGACACGCCCACTAGTATCAGGTCGGCCTTGTCGTAATAGTGGGTGCGGGCGCCATCGTCGTTGTCGAGGGCGAAGTTCACCGCCTCGATGCGCTCCATGTAATTGGAGTTGTGGCCGATGGAGTGGGATTTGCCGACGGTGTAGGAAGAATGCTCGGTCAGTTCCTGTTCCAGCGGGGCCAGGAAGGTCGAGAAAATGTCGATCATGAAACCATTCGAGGTCGCGAGGATCTCACGAATGTCCTGATTGACAATGGTGTCGAAAATAATCGGACGAAAACCATCGTTTTCGGCGGCTTTGTTGATTTGTTGTACCATGGCCCGCGCTTTATCCGCGTTGTCGATGTAGGGCCGCGTGATTTTGCTGAAGGTAATGTTTTCGAACTGCGCCAGCAGGCTTTGACCGAGGGTTTCGGCGGTAATGCCCGTGCCATCGGAGATAAAGAAAGCAGATCGTTTCATTTGCACCTTGGGCCTTAAGTGAGTGTCCTGTGTCACAAATGCGTTCCCTTTTGACGGCGCCTGTTGTCGCCATACTGCGTTGCCGCTCCTCGCCATAGCCAGCTATGACTCGTCGCGGCGCCTTGTCTGGCAACAACAGTCACTCGCCAAAAAGGAACGCACTTGCGACACAGGACACTTGTGACGATTCTTGGATATAGTAGGCGCGATTTGTCGGCCGCCAGTGGCCAGCATTCTCACTTATTTTCCAGGTCCAGGCCATACAGTCGGCAAATGCTCCCCCGAGTCGCCGGCTTCTGAGCTTTTCCAACACAGTTAGTGGAGAGATCACCTTGGTAGAGTACGTAGTTTCCCTCGATAAGCTCGGCGTCCATGATGTAGAGCATGTGGGGGGCAAGAACGCATCCCTGGGCGAGATGATCAGTAACCTTGCAGGTGCCGGTGTATCGGTGCCCGGTGGCTTCGCCACGACAGCTCAGGCTTATCGTGATTTTCTGGAACTGAGCGGCCTGAACGGTCAGATCCATGCCGCCCTCGACGCCCTGGACGTCGATGATGTCAACGCCTTGGCCAAGACCGGCGCCCAGATCCGCCAATGGATCATGGAAGCCGAGTTTCCCGAGAAGCTCAACGCCGAGATCCGCACTGCGTTCGCTACGCTGTCGGCCGGCAACCCTGACATGGCCGTGGCCGTGCGCTCTTCCGCTACCGCCGAAGACTTGCCGGACGCTTCCTTCGCCGGTCAGCAGGAAACCTTCCTGAACATCCGTGGTGTCGAAAACGTTATTCGCGCCGCCAAAGAGGTGTTCGCTTCCCTGTTCAACGACCGTGCGATTTCCTACCGCGTCCACCAGGGCTTTGACCACAAGCTGGTTGCCCTGTCGGCCGGTGTGCAGCGCATGGTCCGCTCCGAAACTGGCACCGCCGGCGTGATGTTCACCCTCGATACCGAATCGGGCTTCCGTGACGTGGTGTTCATCACCGGCGCTTACGGCCTGGGTGAAACCGTCGTACAAGGCGCGGTGAACCCGGATGAATTCTATGTCCACAAAGGCACGCTGGAAGCCGGTCGTCCGGCCATCCTGCGTCGCAATCTGGGCAGCAAAGCCATCAAGATGATCTACGGCGAAGTGGCCACGGCCGGTAAATCGGTCAAGACCATCGACGTGGACAAGGCCGATCGTGCACGTTTCTGCCTGAGCGACGCCGAAGTCAGTGAGCTGGCCAAGCAAGCGATGATCATCGAGAAGCACTACAAGTGCCCGATGGACATCGAATGGGCCAAAGACGGCGACGACGGCAAGCTCTACATCGTTCAGGCCCGTCCTGAAACCGTGAAGAGTCGTACTTCGGCCAACGTCATGGAACGTTACCTGTTGAAAGAAACCGGCACCGTGCTGGTGGAAGGTCGTGCCATCGGCCAGCGCATCGGCGCCGGCAAGGTCCGCATCATCAAGGACGTGTCCGAGATGGACAAAGTCCAGCCGGGCGACGTTCTGGTTTCCGACATGACCGACCCGGACTGGGAACCGGTCATGAAGCGCGCCAGCGCCATCGTCACCAACCGTGGCGGTCGTACCTGCCACGCGGCGATCATCGCTCGCGAGCTGGGCATTCCGGCCGTGGTCGGTTGCGGCAACGCCACCCAGCTGTTGAAAGACGGCCAGGGCGTGACCGTTTCCTGTGCTGAAGGCGACACTGGTTACATCTTCGAAGGCGAATTGGGCTTCGACATCAAGAAAAACTCCGTGGATGCCATGCCGGATCTGCCGTTCAAGATCATGATGAACGTCGGCAACCCGGACCGCGCCTTCGACTTCGCGCAGCTGCCGAACGCCGGTGTGGGCCTGGCCCGACTGGAATTCATCATCAACCGCATGATCGGCGTGCATCCCAAAGCACTGTTGAACTACGACGGCCTGCCGCAAGAAATCAAGGACAGCGTCGACAAGCGCATCGCCGGTTACGACGACCCGGTCGGCTTCTATGTCGAGAAACTGGTCGAAGGTATCAGTACCCTGGCGGCAGCGTTCTGGCCGAAAAAGGTCATCGTGCGTCTGTCGGACTTCAAGTCCAACGAATACGCGAACCTGATCGGCGGCAAGCTCTACGAGCCGGAAGAAGAAAACCCGATGCTGGGCTTCCGTGGTGCTTCGCGTTATATCAGCGAATCGTTCCGCGACTGCTTCGAGCTCGAATGCCGCGCCCTCAAGCGCGTGCGTAACGAGATGGGCCTGACCAACGTCGAAATCATGGTGCCGTTCGTTCGCACCCTCGGCGAAGCGAGCCAAGTGGTTGATCTGCTGGCCGAAAATGGTCTGGCTCGGGGCGACAACGGACTGCGCGTGATCATGATGTGCGAACTGCCGTCCAACGCGATCCTGGCTGAAGAGTTCCTCGAGTTCTTCGACGGCTTCTCTATCGGCTCCAACGACCTGACTCAGCTGACACTGGGCCTGGACCGTGACTCCGGGATCATCGCGCACCTGTTCGACGAGCGTAATCCTGCGGTCAAGAAGCTGCTGGCCAATGCTATTCAGGCCTGCAACAAGGCCGGCAAGTACATTGGTATCTGCGGTCAGGGCCCTTCGGACCATCCGGATCTGGCCAAGTGGCTGATGGATCAGGGCATCGAAAGCGTTTCGCTGAACCCCGATTCCGTGCTGGAAACCTGGTTCTTCCTGGCTGAGGGTCAGGCTCCGGTCTGATGGGGTGAGTGAAAGGGCCGATCTGTGATCGGCCCTTTTAGAGATTCAAGTAGGGCGGGCATCCTCTGGATGCCGCCCTTTTTTGTGCAAGAGCATTATGCAAAGCAGCAGCAACCTATTTCCTGTCGCCCTGATCAGCGCCGAGCGGCGCGGTGATCTGAGCGAAGACGTCTATCGTTTGAAACCCGGTAACAGCCCCGACGGCACCGTCGAACTGGCTGTGACCCGCTTGGGCCTGGCCGATGAGCCGGCGGTGCGTGGCGTGCCGGTGATTCTGTTGCACGGCAGCTTTTCCAATCGACGGTTCTGGTTCTCTCCCAAAGGTTTGGGGTTGGGGGCTTATCTGACGCGTCTGGGATTCGATGTGTGGATCCCGGAAATGCGCGGTCATGGGCTGTCTCAGCGCAACCAGGACTATCGCAAGAACCGCGTTTGCGACTACGCGCGTTACGATTTGCCGGCCATTGGCGCGTTCGTGCGCGAGCAAAGCGGGCAGGTCCCACACTGGATCGGTCATTCGCTGGGTGGCATTACGCTGGCGGCGGCGCTGGGCGGTGAATACATCGGCGAACCGGTGGTGGCCTCTGCGGCGTTTTTCGGCACGCAGGTCAGCCGCACCTACTGGCCATTGAAGTTTCCGCCGGTGGAGTGGAGCGGGCGCTTCATTCTCAAGCGCTTTGCCCAACTGTCAGGTTCCCGGCTCAAGCGCGGCCCGGAGGATGAGCCGATAGGCCTGGCCCTGGAAAGCATGCGCTGGTACGGGCTGTTCGGGCGCTTTGGCGATGCCGACAAGGACTGGTGGGCGGGTTTGGCCGAGGTTCAATTGCCAGTGCTGGCCGTGAGCGCCGCGGGCGATCATCAAGACCCGTCTTGGGCCTGCCGCAAGCTGTTCGATCAGGTCGGCTCCGAGCACAAACAATTCATCACCCTTGGCCGCGAGCAAGGCTTTGGCGATAATTTCGGTCATGTGGAAATGCTTGTCAGCAAGGCTGCGCAGACTGAAGTCTGGCCGTTGGTGGCGCATTGGCTGGCGGATCAAAAGACGCCCTTGCTGGGTGGAAAGCCGGATTTGGATGCGGCCGTTTAAGCTCTGATGCTCTAACAAGGGCATTTCGCTCTGAACGGCTTGCGGCTAAGATATGACGCATTAAGCGGTTCTGGTCACTTTTGGTGATTGATTCGATCGGCGCGTTTGCAGCCGTTCAGCCTTGGCCCGCGTATGCTGCCTACTCGATTGTCTTCCTTTTTACAGGAGTTTCTCGATGAACCATTACATCACGCCTGACCTGTGCGACGCCTACCCGGAGCTGGTACAGGTGCTGGAACCGATGTTCAGCAATTTCGGTGGCCGTGATTCTTTCGGTGGCGAAATCGTGACCATCAAATGTTTCGAAGATAATTCGCTGGTCAAGGAGCAAGTCGCGCTCAAGGGTAACGGTAAAGTGCTGGTGGTAGACGGTGGCGGTTCCCTGCGCCGCGCGCTGTTGGGCGACCTGCTGGCCGAGAAAGCCGCCAGTAACGGTTGGGAAGGGCTGGTGATTTACGGTTGCATCCGCGACGTTGACGTCATCGCGCAAACCGATCTGGGGGTTCAGGCGCTGGCCAGTCACCCGATGAAAACCGACCGGCGCGGTGTGGGTGAACTCAATATTGCCGTGACCTTCGCGGGTGTGACCTTCCACCCGGGTCACTATGTTTATGCGGACAACAACGGCGTGATCGTTTCGCCGAGCCCGCTGAAGATGCCTGAATAAAGCGCGTTTCATTAAAGGGGTGAGGATGTTCGAGGAAGAAAACGCGCAGTGGGGGCTGGTGCATGCCCTGGTGCTGGACGGTAAAGGCGGTGCGCGTTCGATAGCCCGGACAGAACTCGATGACTTGCAACTGCAGGCCCATGAAAGCCTGTGGCTGCACTGGGATCGCAGTCATCCGCAAACCCAGACCTGGCTGCGTAAATACAGCGGTCTGAGTGAATTTAGTTGCGACTTGTTGCTGGAAGAGAACACCCGGCCGCGTCTTTTGCCGCTGCCGGACTCCGAGCTGTTGCTGTTTTTGCGTGGGGTCAACCTCAATCCAGGTGCCGAGCCGGAAGACATGGTCTCGGTGCGGATTTTCGGTTCGGCCCAGCGGGTGATTTCCCTGCGTCTGCGGCCATTGCGCGCCACCGATGAGTTGCTGGTGCAATTGGCCGAAGGCAAAGGGCCGCGAACCGCTTCCGAACTGATCCTTTATATGGCGCAATACCTCACTGACAAAGTGCAGGATCTGGTCAGCTGCCTCTCGGAAATCGTCGATGAGGAAGAAGAAAAGCTGGATACCGATGAACGGTATACACCGGAGCATGGGGCCGTTTTGCAAATCCGTCGCAGAGCGGCCGCACTGAAACGGTTTCTGGCACCGCAACGGGATATTTTTGGCCAGCTGACGCGGATAAAACTGCCGTGGTTCGTTGAAGACGATGGCGATTACTGGAACGAATTGAACAACAGCCTGACCCGTTATCTCGAGGAGCTGGAATTGACCCGGGAGCGCGTGGGGCTGGTCCTGGAGGCCGAAGACCGGCGTTTGAGCGTGCGCATGAATCGCACGATGTACCGCTTCGGGATCATCACCGGGATCTTTTTGCCGATGAGTTTCCTGACCGGTCTTTTGGGTATCAACGTCGGCGGTATTCCGTTCTCCACCAGCCCTTATGGCTTCCTGATCGCTTGCTTGCTGGCAGGCTCGGTAGCGCTGGGACAGTGGTTGCTATACCGACGTTTGCGCTGGTTCTGATATGAGTCATGTGACCCGAGCAAATTTGACCGCGTCTTTCACAGATATCACGAGAGGTGCGTATGCACGATCCGTTCGAACAGTCTTTGCGTGACATGCTCAAAGCTTCGCCGTCCAGCCGTGACGACGATGCCTGCCTGGGGCGCGTGCTGAAAACCGCCAACCGCCAGGTCGGTGCCGGCGATCTGTTCAGCTTGCTGGGCCGTTGGCTGCCCGCGCTGATGATCGCCCTGAATAACGGATCGGCCCATGTCGCGCCGGTTTCCCGTCTTCGTAAACCTTCCGCTCGCACTGCTGATAAGGCTGATTGAATATGGAACTTGACCTCTGGACTCAGAGCCTCGTCACTGCAATGACCGCGTTATGGACCAAAGTTGCGAACTTCATTCCGAACCTGTTTGGCGCACTGGTTGTGCTGCTATTGGGTTTTGTCGTGGCCAAACTGCTGGACACGCTGCTCTCCAAATTGCTCGCCAAGCTGGGCCTCGATCGCCTGATGGGCGGTACCGGGCTCACCAAATTGCTGTCCCGAGCTGGCCTTCAAGTGCCTATCTCGACATTGATCGGCAAGATCGTTTATTGGTTCGTTCTGCTGATTTTTCTGGTTTCGGCCGCAGAATCACTTGGACTTGAGCGAGTTTCGGCTACGCTGGACATGTTGGCGCTGTATTTGCCGAAAGTATTTGGCGCGGCGCTGGTGCTGCTGGTGGGTGTCTTGCTGGCGCAGCTGGCCAATGGGCTGGTGCGTGGCGCGGCAGAAGGCGTAGGTCTTGATTACGCCGCGGGCCTGGGGCGAATTGCCCAAGGCCTGGTGATCATCATCAGTATTTCGGTTGCGATCAGCCAGTTGGAGGTCAAAACTGACCTGCTCAACCATGTGATCGTGATCGTTTTGATTACCGTTGGTCTGGCGGTTGCGCTGGCCATGGGCTTGGGAAGCCGGGAAATTGCCGGTCAGATTCTTGCGGGAATCTATGTGCGTGAGTTGTATCAGGTTGGGCAACAAGTGCGTGTTGGTGAGGTCGAAGGTCAGATCGAAGAGATCGGCACGGTTAAAACCACCGTGCTGACCGATGAGGGTGAGCTAGTCTCTCTCTCGAATCGGTTTCTCTTGGAGCAGCATGTGAGTAGCCGCTAACCCGGCAAATCCTGCTAATGTATGCCGCCGCAAAATGTCCTGAAGGATTGCGGCGGACATTGACCTGACTGTCGGCCAGACTTGTTTTGAATAAAGCTCAATCGCTCTCCACGCGCTACGACCCCCGCGAGCTCTCTGATGAGGAGTTGGTCGCGCGCTCGCATACCGAGCTGTTTCACGTAACGCGCGCTTATGAAGAACTGATGCGGCGTTACCAGCGAACATTATTTAACGTTTGTGCACGGTATCTTGGGAACGATCGTGACGCAGATGATGTCTGTCAGGAAGTGATGTTGAAGGTGCTCTACGGCCTGAAGAACTTCGAGGGGAAATCGAAGTTCAAGACATGGCTATATAGCATCACGTACAACGAGTGCATCACGCAGTATCGGAAAGAACGGCGAAAGCGTCGCTTGATGGACGCTTTGAGTCTGGACCCCCTCGAGGAAGCATCTGAAGAAAAGATGCCGAAACCCGAGGAGAAGGGCGGACTTGATCGCTGGCTGGTGTATGTGAACCCGATCGACCGTGAAATTCTGGTGCTACGATTTGTCGCAGAACTGGAATTTCAGGAGATCGCAGACATAATGCACATGGGTTTGAGTGCAACAAAAATGCGTTACAAACGCGCTCTAGACAAATTGCGTGAGAAATTTGCAGGCATTGCTGAAACTTAGTTCAGCGCAAATATCTCTTACGTGTAGGCAAGTTCTGATAGACTTGCCGCCGAGTTGTCCCCCGGTTTGCGGGACTGCTTCACAATCACCAGATGGGGATTTAACGGATGAAACTGAAAAACACCTTGGGCTTGGCCATTGGTTCTCTTATTGCTGCCACTTCGTTCGGCGCTCTGGCACAAGGCCAAGGCGCAGTTGAAATCGAAGGCTTCGCTAAGAAAGAAATGTTCGATAGCGCTCGTGACTTCAAGAACAACGGCAACCTGTTCGGCGGTTCTGTTGGTTACTTCCTGACCGACGACGTTGAACTGCGTCTGGCCTACGACGAAGTGCACAACGCACGTGCCGAAGATGGCCGTAACATCAAGGGCTCCAACACCGCTCTGGATGCTCTGTACCACTTCAACAACCCGGGCGACATGCTGCGTCCGTACGTATCGGCTGGCTTCTCCGACCAAAGCATTGGTCAGAACGGCAAAAGCGGTCGTAACGGTTCCACATTCGCCAACGTTGGCGGCGGTGCCAAGCTGTACTTCACCGACAACTTCTACGCCCGTGCTGGCGTTGAAGCTCAGTACAACATCGACCAGGGCGACACCGAGTGGGCTCCTAGCGTCGGTATCGGTGTGAACTTCGGTGGCGGCTCCAAGCCTGCTGCTGCTCCAGTTCCAGCACCAGCTGAAGTCTGCGCCGACAGCGACAACGATGGCGTTTGCGACAACGTTGACAAGTGCCCGGACACCCCAGCCAACGTAACTGTTGACGCTGATGGCTGCCCAGCAGTTGCTGAAGTTGTTCGTGTTGAGCTGGACGTGAAATTCGACTTCGACAAGTCGGTAGTCAAGCCTAACAGCTACGGCGACATCAAAAACCTGGCTGACTTCATGAAGCAGTACCCATCCACCAGCACTACTGTTGAAGGTCACACTGACTCCGTCGGTCCTGACGCTTACAACCAGAAACTGTCCGAGCGTCGTGCAAACGCCGTTAAGCAAGTTCTGACCAACCAGTACGGTGTTGAATCGTCCCGCGTTCAGTCTGTTGGCTACGGCGAATCCCGCCCAGTTGCTGACAACAAAACTGACGCTGGTCGCGCTGTAAACCGTCGCGTAGAAGCGCAGGTTGAAGCTAGCGCTAAGTAATTAGCTCGCAGCTCTGGAAAAGCCCGGCTTAGGCCGGGCTTTTCTTTGTCTGCGATTTGGGTTTCAGCGAGGGTGTGGCCGGGTTTTGAAAAGATCGCAGCCTTCGGCAGCTCCTACAGGGGCGCATTTCAAATGCTGCCGCAGGCTGCGATCTTTTTGATCCTTAACGGGATGAGCAGCGAGCCAACGTAGGAGCTGCCGCAGGCTGCGATCTTTTGATCTCATCACAGGCCGCCACAGCACCGATCACCAAAATCGCCGGGCTTTTGAGCTGGAAGCTGCAGGCATCGTCTTCCATGGCCGTCAGATCGCTCCGACATTCCCGCTGGTGCGGCAGGGAAGCATTCTCGATCATCGCCACGGGTGTATCGGCTGCCATTCCGCCCGCCAGCAGTTGCTCGCGAATTTCACTGAGCTTCGCCACGCCCATGTAGATCACCAGCGTTGTGCCCCCTTGAGCCAGGGCCTGCCAGTTCAGGCTGCTGTCATCCTGTGTGTGCGCCGTGACCAGTGTCACGCCCCGCGCAACACCTCTCAGCGTCAGCGGAATATCGCATTGGGTCGCACCGGCAAGACCGGCCGTGATGCCATTGACCAGCTCAACCTCGACGCCACGCTCACGCAGCCACTGTGCTTCTTCACCGCCGCGCCCGAAAATGCACGGATCACCGCCCTTGAGCCGAACCACGCATTTACCGTGGCGGGTATAGCGCAACATCAGGCGATGAATGAAAGCTTGAGGCGTGGAGCGGCAGCCACCGCGCTTACCCACAGGAATAATGCGCGCGTTTGGGCAATGCTCCAGCACCGCGTCATTGACCAGATCGTCGATCAACACCACGTCCGCTTCGCGCAACGCTCGAACCGCCTTGAGGGTCAGCAATTCAGGGTCGCCAGGACCCGCACCCACCAGCCAGACTTTTGCGCTCATAGTGTTTTCCTCACGAGATGACGGCGACTGGCTGCGCGGTGGCGGCCAGCAAACGCTTGATTTCCGGAACGCAGGAGCCGCATTGCGTGCCGCAGCCCAATTCTTTTTTCAAACCCTGCAAGTCCAGTCCACGGCTGATGCCGGCACACACCGCGTTCTGGCTGACGTTCATGCAGTTGCACAGGGTTTTGGAGCCCGATGCCGGACCGCCAGCGCTGCCCGGTGGCGCACTCAAAGGCGCCAGCAGCCAACGGCGTAGCCGTTCGTCGGCGCGACCTTCGAGCCACAGGCTTTGCAGCCAGTGCTGAGCGAGGGTTTCACCGGCCAGGCGAATCGCGGTGATCCGACCGTTCTCGATCCGTACCCGCTTGCCGATCGAGCGCCGAGGATCGTCGTAGGCCAATACCGGACCGTCGTTGAGCCCCAGACATTGATCGATATCACGCAATAGCTGCGGCTCTGGCGCGGTGGCGCTGGCGGCGCGTATCAGCAGTGCAGGGCGTTCACGGCCGGTCAGGCTGAGGCTTGCGTAGGAAAACGCCTCGCAGAGCGGTCGCAGCGTCTCCAAATGTTGTTGAACATCACCCTCTATCAGGGCGAAAAGCTGCCAAGGCAATTGCACTGGCTCGAGTCGCACACCGCTGTGTTTGAGTTCCGGTTGTTTCGACAGCGGATCGAAGGCGGGAAGGGTGAGGGTATTCACGCCGCCCTTGAGAAAGCGGTCGCCCCAATGCATCGGCAGGAACGCCTGGCCCGGACGTACGCTATCGTCGCTGCTGACCGGCACGATCACCGAGCCCCGGCGACTTTTCAGACTGATCAGGTCACCAGGTTGCAGGCGATGCCGACGCAGTTCATCCGGGTGCAGGCTCAACACGGCTTCGCTGACATGGCCGAATAGCTGCGCGGCGGTGCCGGTGCGGCTCATGCCGTGCCATTGATCACGCAGGCGGCCGGTAATCAGGGTCAGCGGGAAGCGCGCATCGCGTTGTTCCTTGGCGGCGCGATACGGGTCGGTCACGAACTGTGCACGCCCACTGGCGGTCGGGAAAATCCCGTCGAGATACAGCCGCGCGGTCCCTTCGCGGGCACCGACGGGGAAGGGCCATTGCTGCGGACCGAGTTGGTCGATCAATTCATGGCTGATCCCGGACAGGTCGAGGTCGCGGCCGCGAGTCAGGTGTTTGTATTCGTCGAAGACCTGCGCCGGGGTTTCAAAGGCAAACAGGCTGGTAGCTCCAGGGCGCAGATGTTTTTCCAGGCGCTGTGCGAAATCCACGGTGATCGCCCAGTCGGGCCGTGCTTCACCGGGTGCGCCGATGGCCTGACGGACGTGGGAAATGCGCCGTTCGGAGTTGGTGACCGTGCCGTCCTTTTCACCCCAACTCGCGGCGGGCAGCAGCAGGTCGGCGAACGCGGCGGTTTCGGTGGTGCGAAAGGCTTCTTGCAACACCACGAACGGGCAGGCTTGCAGTGCCGCGCGTACAGCGGTCTGATCCGGCAGCGATTGTGCAGGGTTGGTGCAGGCGATCCACAGGGCTTTGATCTTGCCACTGCGCATCTGCTCGAACAGTTCGATGGCGGTTAGCCCGGTGTTCGCGGGCAGTTGATCAACGCCCCAGTAGTCGGCCACTTGTGCGCGGTGTTCGGCATTAGCCGCTTCGCGATGGCCTGGTAGCAGGTTCGACAAACTGCCGGTTTCCCGGCCGCCCATGGCATTCGGCTGACCAGTCAGCGAGAAAGGTCCTGCACCGGGCCGGCCGATTTGCCCGGTAGCCAGGTGCAGGTTGATCAGCGCGCTGTTTTTTGCGCTGCCGGCGGTGGACTGATTCAGCCCCATGCACCACAGCGACAGAAAGCTCGGTGAAGTGCCGACCCATTCCGCGCATTGATGCAGTTGTTCGACGCTGATGCCGCAGAGTTGCGAAACCATTGTCGGGTTGTAATCGCGCACCAGGTTTTTCAGCTCGGCCAGGCCTTCGGTGTGGGCCTTGATGAAGTCGCGGTCGACCCAGTCTTCCCACAGCAACAGGTGCAAAACCCCATGAAACAAGGCGACATCGGTACCGGGCAGGATCGCCAAATGCATATCAGCCAAATCGCAAGTGTCGGTGCGCCGTGGGTCAATGACGATGACTTTCATCTGTGGGCGGCGGGATTTGGCTTCTTCCAGGCGACGAAAGAGGATCGGGTGGGCGTAGGCCATGTTGCTGCCGACGATCATCACGCAGTCGCTCAATTCCAGGTCTTCGTAGCTGCAAGGCGGAGCATCGGCGCCGAGGCTGCGCTTGTAGCCGACCACCGCCGAAGACATGCACAGCCGTGAATTACTGTCGATGTTGTTGGTGCCCACCAGCGCTCGCGCCAGTTTGTTGAAGGCGTAGTAATCCTCGGTCAGTAACTGCCCGGAGATATAGAACGCAACGCTGTCCGGGCCGTGCTCGGCGATGGTCTCGGCGAAGACGCTGGCGGCGTGATCGAGGGCGCTGTCCCAGTCGGTGCGGCTGCGGGCCAGGCCTTTGCCCAGGCGCAGTTCCGGGTATAGAGCTCGTGCCTTCAAGTCGCCGGTCAGGTGTAGGGTTGAACCTTTACTGCACAGTTTGCCGAAGTTGGCCGGGTGCGCCGGATCGCCGCTGACGCCGAGGATGCGCTCGCCGTCGTGCTCGATCAGCACGCCGCAGCCGACCCCGCAGTAGCAGCAGGTGGAGGCGGTGATCTGGTTCATCAGCTTGCTTCCCGCAGGGCCAGCAGCACCCGGCCGTTCTCGACCCGTGCCGAGTGATGGTGGGCGCAGCCGACATCCGGGGCCTGGGCCTCGCCGGTTTCCAGGTCGATCTGCCAGTTGTGCAGCGGGCAGGCCACTCGTTTGCCGTAGATCAAACCCTGGGACAGTGGCCCGCCCTTGTGCGGGCAGCGGTCGTCGAGGGCGAAAACCTCATCGTCGCTTGTACGAAAAATCGCGATGTCGCCTTTTGGGCCGGCGACGATCCGTGAGCCCAGTGCGTTGATTTCTTCCAGTGCGCAGATATCCAGCCAGTTCATGCCTGCACCTCCAGGTTCTTCAAGGGAATGACCTCGAATTCTTTTTTCAGCAACGGCTGTTCGAGACGTTCCTTCCAAGGGTCCTGTTCGAACGACAGGGAAAATTGCAGGCGATCGTTCAATGCCTTGCGCCGCTCCGGATCTTCCAGCACGGCTTTCTTGATGTGTTCCATGCCGACCCGTTGCAGGTAATGCACGGTGCGCTCAAGGTAGAAGGCTTCTTCGCGATACAGCTGCAGAAAGGCGCCGTTGTATTCGCGCACTTCTTCGGCGGATTTCAGTTTGACGAAGAACTCCGCGACTTCGGTTTTGATCCCGCCATTGCCACCGATGTACATCTCCCAGCCGGAATCCACGCCGATAATTCCGACGTCCTTGATCCCCGCTTCCGAGCAGTTGCGTGGGCAACCGGAGACGGCCAGTTTCACTTTGTGCGGCGACCACATGTTGAACAGGTCGTGCTCAAGCTCGATGCCCAGTTGCGTGGAATTCTGGGTGCCGAAGCGGCAGAACTCGCTGCCGACGCAGGTTTTTACCGTGCGGATGGATTTGCCGTAGGCGTGGCCGGACGCCATGTCCAGGTCTTTCCAGACACCTGGCAGGTCCTGCTTTTTGATCCCCAGCAAGTCGATGCGCTGGCCGCCGGTGACCTTGACCATCGGTACGTTGTACTTGTCGGCCACGTCGGCAATGCGCCGCAGCTCTGAAGGATTGGTCACACCACCCCACATCCGCGGGACTACAGAGTAAGTGCCGTCTTTTTGAATGTTGGCGTGGGCGCGTTCGTTGATCAGGCGCGATTGCGGGTCGTCCTTGGCTTCGCCCGGCCAGGAGGAAATCAGGTAATAGTTGAGCGCCGGACGGCACGTGGCACAACCGTTCGGGGTGCGCCAGTTCAGATAGCTCATGGTGCCAGCGATGGTCAGCAGGTGCTGGTCGCGGATTGTCTGGCGGATTTGCCCGTGGTTGAGGTCGCTGCAACCACAGATGGCTTTTTCGCTTTTCGGTTTGACGTCCGCTGCGCCGCCCACGGTGTTGATCAGGATCTGTTCGACGAGACCGGCGCAGGAACCGCAAGAGCTGGCGGCCTTGGTGTGTTTCTTCACATCGTCGACGCTGAACAGTCCGTGTTCCTGGATGGCCTTGACGATGGTGCCTTTGCACACACCATTGCAGCCGCAGACTTCGGCGGTGTCGGCCATGCTCATGGCTTTGTCCTGGCCTTGATGTCCTACGTCGCCTAAAGCATTTTCTCCAAACATGAGGTGATCGCGGATCTCGCCGATGGCATGGTTCTCACGGATCTGCCGGAAATACCAACCGCCATCTGCCGTATCGCCGTACAGACAGGCGCCGACCAGCACGTCATCCTTGATCACCAGTTTTTTGTAGACCCCACCGATCGGGTCGGAGAGGGTGATGGTCTCGGTGCCTTCGCCGCCCATGAAGTCGCCAGCAGAAAACAGGTCGATGCCGGTGACTTTCAATTTGGTCGACGTCACCGAACCCTTGTAGGTGGCGAAGCCCAGTTGGGCGAGGTGGTTGGCGCACACCTTGGCCTGTTCGAACAGCGGCGCGACCAGGCCGTAGGCGATACCACGGTGGCTGGCGCATTCGCCGATGGCATAGACCCGAGGGTCGTAGGTTTGCATCGTGTCGTTGACCAGAATCCCGCGGTTGCACGGGATGCCGGATTTTTCCGCGAGTTCAGTATTGGGGCGAATACCGGCGGCCATCACCACCAGATCGGCGGGGATGATGTCGCCGTTCTTGAACTGCACCGAGCCGACCCGGCCATTGCCGGCGTCGTGCAGGGCCTGAGTCTGTTCGCACAGGCGGAAATGCAGGCCACGGGCTTCCAGCGCGGTTTGCAGGAGTTGGCCACTGGTTTTGTCCAGTTGCCGTTCCAGCAGCCATTCGCCGATGTGCACCACGGTGACGTGCATGCCGCGCAGCATCAGGCCGTTGGCGGCTTCAAGACCCAGCAGGCCGCCGCCGATGACCACGGCGTGCTTGTGCGTCTTGGCGGTGTCGATCATCGCCTGCGTGTCGGCGATGTCGCGGTAGCCGATCACGCCCTGCAAGGTGTTGCCGGGGATCGGCAGGATGAACGGGGTCGAGCCGGTGGCAATCAGCAGGCGGTCGTACTCGGCCTCGGTGCCGTCTTCGGCGATGACCCGGCGTTTGACCCGGTCGATCTCCACCACTTTGCGGTTGAGCAGCAGCTTGATGTTGTTTTCCAGGTACCAGTCCAGATCGTTGAGCACGATCTCTTCGAACGTCTGTTCGCCGGCCAGTACAGGCGACAACAGGATGCGGTTGTAGTTGGTATGGGGTTCGGCGCCGAAGACCGTGATGTCGTACAGCTCATTACTCAGCTTGAGCAGTTCTTCCAGGGTACGAACCCCGGCCATGCCGTTGCCGATCATCACTAGTTTTAGTTTTTTCATCAGGTTCTCCGGGGAGCTCGGGCCTGCCTCATCAGGGCATTCAGGCCTTGCTCGACAAAATTTTGCGCAAACAAAAAAAGGCGTCCCGCTAGGTAACTAGCGAGGACGCCTTTGTCCTTGTCCCGTTCTCTCGGGCAGCGCACCTTCTACGTTGAAGGTTGGGCTTTATGTATGTTGGGAAAGGTAATGCAGTGGTTGTGCCAAGTCGCACAAATGCCCAATTTATGGGCTCTCAGCGTGGGAGAAGGATGTTTGCGTGCACCGGTTCAAGGCGCGATGCCCGGTTTTGAAGCAGGAAGATCAAAAGATCGCAGCCTGCGGCAGCGCCTACAGGGGATCGTGGGCCACCCGTAGGAGCTGCCGCAGGCTGCGATCTTTTGATCTTTTGGGGCGGTTGAGAAACTCAACCATGAAACAGCAAAAACAGCAGCACCAGATTCACCAGCAACGACACCAGCGCCAACGTCCGCCAGACTTTCAACGGTTCGCGCTCCAGCAACGGTCTGGGGCGCACGCTCAAACTGCGTCGTTCTCCCTGTTCCAGTAGCAACAACCATTCTTCCGCTGTTTCAAAACGCTGATCCGGAGCCGCCGCCACCGCGCGCTCCAGACTTTGCGCGATCCATTCCGGCAGGTCGGGCCGGTAGCGACTGGCGCTGACAGGCACACCAAACCGAGGGCGCTGGAACGCTTCGATTTCGCCGTAGGGATAATGCCCGGTCAACAGGTAATACAAGGTCACGCCGACCGCATACAAATCCTGTTGTGGTGTAGGCGCGTCACCTCGAAAGGCTTCCGGCGCGATATAACTGGGCGTTCCGGGAAGGGCGCAGGCTTGATCTTCGGACAGCCCGGGGCAGTAGGCGAGGCCGAAATCCAGCAGGCGCAACTCGCCGTCGTCCCCCAGCAGCAGGTTCTCCGGTTTGATATCGCGATGCAGAATTTGCCGTCGATGCAAGATGCCGATGGCCCGCAGCAAGCGTTCGGCCATGTCCAGCCATTGAGCCAATGGCAGCGTTGCGACACGCTCATGCAGCTCAGCCAAGGTCGACCCGGAATATTCCCGCATCACGTAGTACAAATGCTGACGCTGACTGGCGGCATGGACTTCAGGAAAATGCCGCCCGGCCACACGCTTGAGAAACCATTCCTCCGACAGCAATGCCTGCCCGGCCTGGTGATCGTCCCGGAGCGCACTGGGCAAGGTTTTCAGCAGCCAAGGCTGTTGTTGTGCGTCGCGCACCCGGTAGAGCAGTGATTGCTGGCTCTGGCCGAGGATCCCTTCGACCTGCCAGCCTTCGAAAGTCTGACCCGGCTTCAACGCAGGCGGGAGTGGCCATTGCTGCAGATGAATCAGTGCGTCGCCAATGCTGGTTTCACCGAGGGCATCGACCCGCACCAGCAGAGCGCTGGCATTGTCCTGGCTGCCGGCCAAGTGCGCCGCGTTGACCAAAGTCTGCGCGGCACTGTTCAGGTCAGGTTGATCGCGCAGAATTGCCGCAATGGCCGTGTCGCCCAGCACAGCCCAGATGCCGTCGCTGAGCAGCACGAAACTCTCGTTCAGACGCAGTTCGCCATCGAGAAAGTCCAGCACCAAGTGTTGATCCAGCCCCAGGGCCCGCTTGAGCACATGCTGCATGCCCGGCTGGTCCCAGACGTGATCCTCACTCACCCGTTGCAACGTGTCGGCGTGCCAGCGATAAACCCGGCAATCGCCCACATGAGCCAGCGTGAAACGCCGGCCGCGCATCACCAGGGCACTGACCGTGGTCAGCAGCGGTTGCCCGCCGCCGTTAGCCTGCAACCAGCGATTTTGCGCCAGTAGCAGACGGTCCAATGCCTGGGCGACACCCCAGGTTTCCGGGGTGGCGTAGTAGTCCAGCGCCAAGGCCTGCAAGGTCGAACGGGCCGCGAGCCCACCATCGGCACATTGGCTGACGCCGTCGGCGATGGCGAACAGGTAACCCTTGCTCGCCGCCAGCGCCGGGGCCGGAGTGACCAGACGCAGAGCGTCCTGGTTCTCCTCGCGGGGGCCGATGGCGCTGTGTTCGGCAAAGCTCAGTTGCAGGCTCATTCAGTCCTCACACCCGTGCAGCGGTGACGGCTGCCGAACCCCAAGTGGTTCTCCAGCGACGTTTCACACCGTGCAGACCGAACCAGGCAAGTACACCGAGGCTTGCGAACAACCACAACGCCAGTTGATAGCTGCCAGTGCTCTGCTTGATTGCGCCCATGCCGGCTGCCAGTGCGAAGCCACCGATGCCGCCAGCCATGCCGATCAGCCCGGTCATCACGCCGATCTCCCGGCGAAAACGCTGCGGGACCAACTGGAATACTGCACCGTTGCCTGCACCCAAACCGAGCATGGTGCAGACGAAAAGCGCCAACGCGGCGTAGGAACTCGGCAGATTGAAACCCACTGTCGCAATGCAGATCGCCGCCACGGTGTACATCGCCAACAAGGTACGAATCCCGCCGAAGCGATCCGCTAGCGCGCCGCCCAACGGACGCATCAGGCTACCACCGAACACACAAGCCGCAGTGTAGTAGCCGGCGGTCACCGGGCTCAGGCCGTACTGGTCGTTGAAATAGCCGGGCAGGGCGCTGGCCAGACCGATGAAGCCACCGAAGGTCACGCTGTAGAAAAACATGAACCACCAGCTATCGCGGTCACCCAAGGCTTTGAAATAGTCAGACACGGACTTGGCTTTCGGGCGCTCGGGGGCATTCTTGGCCAGCCAGGCGAAGACGATCAGGGTCAGGATCAGCGGGATCAGGGCGAAGCCGAACACGTTGCTCCAGCCAAACGCGGCGGCCAGCACCGGGGCGATCAAGGCAGCGAGCACCGTGCCCGAGTTACCGGCACCGGCGATGCCCATGGCTTTGCCTTGGTGCTGGGGCGGATACCATTGCGAGGCCAACGGCAGGGCGACGGCGAAGGACGCACCGGCCATGCCGAGGAACAGGCCCAGCAACAGCGCTTGCTCGTAAGTGTGAATGCCGACTTTCCAGGCGACGAACAGGGCGCAGATGACGATCACCTGGCCGATTATCCCGGCGGTTTTTGGCGACAGGCGATCAGCCAGCAGGCCCATCGCAAAGCGCAATACGGCCCCGGCCAGAATCGGCGTGGCCACCATCAGCCCACGCTGTTGGGTAGTCAGCTGCAGGTCGGCGGCGATCTGCACCGCCATTGGGCCGAGCAGGTACCAGACCATGAAGCTCAGATCGAAATAGAGGAAGGCTGCGAACAGGGTCGGGGTATGGCCGGATTTCCAGAAGCTTGAATTCATCGCGCACCTCAGCTGTCAGGCGTATCAAGAAGGAGTCATGAGCTTGCAGGTGGGCGCCGCAATGGCCGCACCACCAGCCCCGGTCTCTGGGGCCAAAACGGAAAAACGCCGCTACCCGATCCGCCAAGGTGGGGCGAATGAGGTGAGCGACGTCTTTGTCGTAGGTGGGGCAACCGCCGTTGGTTACCTTGCAGGGATTTACTTAGCGAGATTTGTGCCAACACGTAAGGTCGGGGTTGTGGCCATTCGCGGGCAAGCCTCGCTCCTACAGGTTTTGTGGGGAATTCAGATGTTGTAAACGACACAAAACTTGTAGGAGCGAGGCTTGCCCGCGAAGGCGTCAGTACAGGCTCCGCAAGGCTTCAGCCAAGCAACTCACTCATGGCAATGATCTGCTCCGCCACCTGAATCAGCTTCTGCTGGCGGCTCATGGCCTGGCGACGCATCAGGGTGTAGGCCTCTTCTTCGTTGCAGTCCTTCATCTTCATCAGCAGCCCCTTGGCCAGTTCGATGCGCTTGCGCTCGGCCAGTTGCTGGTCGCGGGCGTGCAGTTGCGCGCGCAGGGCCTGGTCGCTTTCAAAGCGCGCCATGGCCACGTCGAGAATCGGCTGCAAGCGTTGCGCGTGAATGCCTTCGACGATGTAGGCACTGACGCCGGACTTGATCGCCCGGCGCATCACATCGGGATCGTGCTCGTCGGTAAACATCACAATCGGCCGTGGTTGGTCACGGGTCACCAGCACCACTTGCTCCATCACATCGCGGCTCGGTGACTCGGTATCGATCAAAATCACGTCCGGACGCACCGTTTCGACGCGCGCGGGCAGGTCAATGGTCAAGCCGGATTCGTCGATGACCTCGAACCCGGCTTCGGTCAGAGCCGCCTTCAGACGCCCGACTTTTTTCGCAGTGTCATTGATCAGCAGGATACGCAACATATTCGTAGGCTCCTGTCAGCGGCTGGCGAGAAGGGGAGCGCTGTCGCTCATGGCGTGCAACGTGAAGCTGCGGGCATAGCCGGCCGGGTCCGAACCGTCCCAGACTTTGCCGTCGATCAATTGACCGTTGCGCATTTCCTGACTCCGGGCGGACACACCGACAGCGGTGGCGGCCTCACGGTATAAGTCTAGTTGCTGGACCTGACGGGCCACGCCGAGGTAATCCGGGTCGTCACGCAACAAACCCCAACGCCGGAACTGGGTCATGAACCACATACCGTCGGACAAATACGGAAAATTGACCTCTCCACCACCGTGGAAACGCATGGCGTGCGGGTCTTGCCAGCGATTGCCCAAACCATCGGAGTAGTCACCGAGCAAGCGCGGTTCGATGCAATCGAGCGGTGCATCCAGATACTCAGGCGCACTCAACAGTTGCGCGGTGCTGCGGCGATTTTCGCGGCTGGCTTCGATGAATCGGCTGGCTTCAAGGATCGCCATCACCAATGCCCGTGCGGTGTTGGGGTATTGCTCGACAAAGGCGCGGGTGCAGCCAAGGACCTTTTCCGGGTGATCGGGCCAGAGGGTCTGGCTGGTGGCCATCGTAAACCCGAGATTCTGCTGCACCGCACTGGCCGCCCACGGCTCGCCGACGCAGAAACCGTCGATGCGCCCGGCTTGCAGGTGCGCGACCATTTGCGGCGGTGGCACCACCACGCTGTCGACATCCTGCAAAGGATGAATGCCCTGGCTCGCCAGCCAGTAATACAGCCACATGGCGTGGGTGCCCGTGGGAAATGTCTGAGCGAAGGTCAGTTTTGGGCGACTTTGGTGCACATGCCGGTCCAGTGCTTCAGGACTGGTCACGCCCAGGGCCTGCAAGCCGTGGGAGAGGTTGATGCTCTGGCCGTTCTGGTTCAGGCCCATGAGCACGGCCATGTCGGTGGAGGCTACGCCGCCGATGCCCAAATGCACCGCATAAATCAGGCCGTACAGGCTGTGGGCGGCGTCGAGTTCGCCGCTGACCAGTTTGTCCCGCAGATTGGCCCAGGATGACTGGCGCTTGAGGTTCAGGGTCAGGCCGTACGGTTGGGCGAAGCCCTGGGTGGCGGCGACTACTACTGAGGCGCAGTCGCTCAGGGCCATGAAGCCGAGATTGATTGCGGTTTTTTCCGGGGCATCGCTGCCGTTGACCCAGGCCAGTGGGCCGGCTGATGGTTCGTTCATCGATTTCGCACCTTCCAAAAAAAAGCGTCGTCCCAAGGCCTTTGCGTGGGCAAAGCCGGGTGACGACGCCATTGTCCTTCCACTCATCCCGCCGTTGGCATGAGTGCTGATGCTTGTGACGGTGCAAGGCATATGCCATCGCTGGCTGATTTTGTTGCGCGCCTCGCGTGAAGCCCTGATGCGCGGCTATAATCGCCGCCTCTCATCGCCAACCGAGTCAAGCCTGCCCATGTACACCCTGGCCCGTCAGCTGCTGTTCAAACTTTCCCCGGAAACCTCCCACGATCTGTCCCTGGACCTGATCGGCGCGGGCGGGCGTTTGGGCCTCAACGGCTTGCTGTGCAAGGCACCGGCGAAATTGCCGGTGACGGTCATGGGCCTGGAGTTCCCGAACCCGGTGGGTTTGGCGGCCGGTCTGGACAAAAACGGCGCGGCAATCGATGGCTTTGCCCAATTGGGTTTCGGTTTTGTCGAAATCGGCACCATCACCCCGCGTCCGCAACCGGGCAATCCGAAACCCCGGATTTTCCGCTTGCCGGACGCCGAGGCGATCATCAACCGCATGGGCTTCAACAACCTAGGCGTCGATCACTTGCTCGCTCGCGTGGCGGCAGCCAAGTACAAGGGTGTGCTGGGCATCAACATCGGCAAGAACTTCGATACCCCGGTTGAACGTGCGGTCGACGACTACCTGATCTGCCTGGACAAGGTCTACGCCCACGCCAGCTACGTGACGGTCAACGTCAGTTCGCCGAACACCCCCGGCCTGCGCAGCCTGCAATTCGGCGATTCGCTCAAGCAATTGCTCGCCGACCTGGCCACCCGTCGGGCGGAACTGGCCCTGCGCCACGGCAAACATGTTCCGCTGGCGATCAAGATCGCGCCGGACATGACCGACGAAGAAACCGCTCAAGTCGCCCAAGCGTTGATCGAAACGGGGATGGACGCGGTGATTGCCACCAACACCACCCTGAGCCGCGTTGGCGTCGAAGGCATGGAACATGGTGACGAGGCGGGCGGTTTGTCCGGCGCACCGGTTCGCGACAAGAGCACTCACACGGTGAAGGTGCTGGCGGCGGAACTGTCCGGTCGCTTGCCGATCATCGCCGTGGGCGGCATCACCGAAGGCAAGCACGCGGCTGAGAAAATCGCCGCGGGTGCGAGCCTGGTGCAGCTCTACTCCGGCTTCATCTATAAAGGACCGGCGCTGATTCGTGAATCGGTGGATGCCATAGCGGCCCTGCGCTAATCCCTGTGGGAGCGAGCACGGATTGACAGGCAACATCATTGTTGAATGTTGAACCGCTATCGCGAGCAGGCTCGCTCCCACAGTGTGTTTGCAGCTCAAGGTTGAGTTTTATGCAGGCATAAAAAAGGGCTCCTCGAAGGAGCCCCTGGGCCGAGGCCCGCCGTCCGGATGGGACGTGCGTGGTTAAGTCGTTGCGTAATCAGATTGTCGTGTCGGAGTGTGTGCCCTGTATTAGCCGACGGCGTGAAGTTCGTTGAGTCTGTGGATTCCCGCAGTGCCGGTCATACCGTCCCAGTTGTCGCCGCGTCCTTCTCGCCAGCCATTGATCCAGGCTTGGCGTACCGACGGTAGAGTAAATGGGCAAAGCTCACGGGATTTACCACCAACGCCATATTGATATCCGCGCAAAAATGCTCTTTCCAACGGATCACGCTTAAGTCTTCTCATAGGGTGTTGCCCTCACTTGTTGACTGTATTTATCGCGTCGACCTCAATCGAGGTCAGGCAGAAAAATCCTGCCGTTGGCGGCTCGCTGCCGGCGTCGCGAGCCAAGGTGTTGACGCCGTTGCGACGTCAACCTGAGTTGAGTTCTAACCAATGCGTCACATCGAGGGAATGATCGTTTTGTCATAAGAACGTAACCATAAAGATGCTATGGCCATAAGTAACACGATATTTGTCCCGCGTTCATTGGCCAAACCCCGGTATGATCGGGCCTGCGCTAGATGGTGGAGGTAAGCCTTTAACGAGAATGACACCCGTTGCAGTTGGGGACTATTCGACGAAGGGTCGACTTATGACATTTTGTTGCATCAACTTTTTTATCTGCCCTGGCATCTAAGCTCTTTTAACCCGAGCAGTCAGGGTGGGGACGGCACACCTTCGTGCCACGCGGGCGCTCTGTTAGAAAAGCGCCTGATTGAAAACCGGATCGGCAATGCGTTGCCGGTTCACTTAGCTAAAGGCTCTGGAACTACCATGTCCGATCGTTTCGAACTCTTCCTCACTTGCCCCAAAGGCCTTGAAGGCCTGCTCATCGAGGAAGCCGTCGGGCTTGGCCTTGAGGAAGCACGTGAGCACACCTCGGCTGTGCGCGGCATGGCCACCATGGAAACCGCCTATCGCCTGTGCCTGTGGTCGCGTCTGGCGAACCGCGTGCTGCTGGTGCTCAAGCGCTTCCCGATGAAGGACGCCGAAGACCTCTATCACGGCGTGCTGGATATCGAGTGGCAAGACCACATGCTCAACGACGGCACCCTGGCTGTCGAGTTCAGCGGCCACGGGTCGGGCATCGATAACACGCATTTCGGCGCCTTGAAGGTCAAGGATGCGATCGTCGACAAACTGCGCACCCCGCAGGGCGACCGTCCGTCCATCGACAAGCTCAACCCGGACCTGCGCATTCACCTGCGCCTGGACCGTGGCGAAGCGATTCTGTCCCTTGATCTGTCCGGTCACAGCCTGCACCAGCGTGGTTACCGCTTGCAGCAAGGCGCGGCGCCGCTGAAGGAAAACCTCGCGGCCGCGATCCTGATCCGTTCCGGCTGGCCACGGATTGCCGCCGATGGCGGCGCGCTGGCTGACCCGATGTGCGGTGTCGGTACGTTCCTGGTCGAAGCCGCCATGATCGCCGCCGACATGGCGCCGAACCTGCGTCGCGAGCAATGGGGCTTCACCGCTTGGCTCGGCCACGTGCCGGCGCTGTGGAAAAAGCTCCACGAAGAAGCCACCGAACGCGCTGCGGCCGGTCTGGCCAAGCCACCGCTGTGGATTCGCGGTTACGAAGCTGACCCGCGCCTGATTCAACCGGGCCGCAATAACGTTGAACGGGCCGGCCTGAGCGAGTGGATCAAGATCTACCAGGGCGAAGTCGCGACGTTCGAGCCGCGCCCGGACCAGAACCAGAAAGGCCTGGTGATCTGCAACCCCCCGTATGGCGAGCGTCTGGGCGATGAGGCGAGCCTGCTCTACCTCTACCAGAACCTCGGCGAACGTCTGCGTCAGGCCTGCCTGAACTGGGAAGCGGCGGTGTTCACCGGCGCCCCGGACCTGGGCAAACGCATGGGTATCCGCAGCCACAAGCAGTATTCGTTCTGGAACGGCGCCTTGCCGTGCAAATTGCTACTGATCAAGGTCACGCCGGACCAGTTTGTCACCGGCGAACGTCGCACCCCGGAACAGCGTCAGATCGAGCGCGAACAGGCCGAGTCCGATGCACCGTCGAACATCGAAGCGCCGGGCAAGTACGAGAAGTACAACAAGAACGGCAACCCGATCAAACCTGCCCCGGTGGTGATCGAGCAACCGCGCTTGAGCGAAGGCGGGCAGATGTTTGCCAACCGCCTGCAAAAGAACGTCAAGGCGCTGGGCAAGTGGGTCAAGCGTGAAGGCATCGATTGCTACCGCGTCTACGATGCCGACATGCCTGAATATTCCATGGCCATCGACCTGTATCACGACTGGGTCCACGTCCAGGAATACGCCGCACCGAAATCCATCGATCCGGAAAAAGCCTCGGCGCGGATGTTCGATGCCCTGGCGGCGATCCCGCAAGCGTTGAACATCGACAAGAACCGCGTGGTGGTCAAACGTCGCGAGCGTCAGAGCGGCACCAAGCAGTACGAGCGTCAGGCAGCACAGGGCAAATTCGTCGAGGTCAACGAAGGCGGCATCCAGCTGCTGGTGAACCTCACCGACTACCTCGACACCGGGCTGTTCCTCGACCACCGGCCGATGCGTATGCGGATTCAGAAAGAGGCGGCCGGCAAGCGCTTCCTCAACCTGTATTGCTACACTGCGACCGCCAGCGTTCATGCGGCCAAGGGTGGCGCGCGCAGCACCACCAGCGTTGACTTGTCGAAAACTTATCTGGATTGGGCGCGTCGCAACCTGTCGCTGAACGGTTTCTCCGACAAGAACCGTCTGGAGCAGGGCGATGTGATGGCTTGGCTCGATGCCTGCCGTGACGAGTACGACCTGATCTTCATCGACCCGCCGACCTTCTCCAACTCCAAGCGCATGGAAGGGATCTTCGACGTGCAGCGTGATCAGGTGCAGTTGATCGACCTGGCCATGGCGCGTCTGGCGCCGGGCGGAGTGTTGTACTTCTCCAACAACTTCCGCAAGTTCACGCTTGAGGAAAACCTCGCCGAGCGTTATGCCGTTGAAGAAATCACCGCCCAGACCATCGATCCGGATTTCGCCCGTAATGGCAAGATCCACCGTGCGTGGAAGATCACTGCTCGCTGACACTTGAGCCTGATTGGATCCAGAGCCTTGGTTTTTAAAGGCTCTTGGGTTCTTTCAGTGCTGGTCAAATTAATGGCTAATGGCTATAACACAACGTGTGGCCAATGGGCTTTTCCGGCACCTGGCGTTTTGAGTTGTATCTATGTCGTTGCACGCCGTGCGCCCCAAGATCCTGGGTTTTATCCGCGAAGATGTTTCGGCCTGGCTGGTCGCATTGTTGGCATTGCTCGTCGGCGGGATTCTCACGGGATTGCTGGCCTGGGCGACGTTCAATCAATTTCATCAGCAATTGCGGCAACGTTTCCAGCTGCTCGCCAGTGAACGTTACAGCCGTATCGAAGAACGTTTCGAAGATCAGGAACAGCGCCTCGACGGCCTGCGCCGGTTCTTCGTCAATTCAGAATCGGTGTCCCGCGAGGAATTCGACGGATACGCCAAACCTCTTTTGCGCCGCACCCAAGCCTACTCCTGGGCCCCCCGGGTTTCCCGCGCCGAACGTCCCCTGCTTGAACGCGCGGTGCGTGAAGAAGGCTTGGGCGACTTCACCTTTCGCGAACTCACCGCCGATGGCCAGTTGCAACCGGCCATCGAGCGGGACGAGTACGTACCGGTGCTCTACACCCAAACCCAAAGCCGACTGCCTACGCCGCTGGGTTACGATCTGCTGGCCCAGCCCCTGCGCCGTTCGACCCTGGAACGGGCCGATCGCAATAGCCGCATGGCCGTGTCGCAACCGTTGCATCTGGTAGGCATCGAGTCGGCCTATTCGCGGGGCGTGTTGTTGGTAGCGCCAGTCATCCGTCAGAACCTCCCGAATGCTGCACCCGCGGGGTATGTCATGGCGGTGATCAGCATGCGCCAACTGTTGGCGGACGGGCTGCCGGAAGAGAATCACGACTCTCTCTCGGTGCGTATCCTCGACTTATCCACCGATGAGCAACACGAAGTGTTGTACGAGTCGACAAACACGGGGGGGGCCAGTGACTTGTCTTCCACGCGTTTGTTACGTCTGGCCGACCACGATTATCAAGTGGATATGCGCCCCAGCGCTGCGTTCCTGAAAGCCAACCATTCCTCGGTAGCCAGCCTGGTGGTGCTCGGCGGTTTGCTCAGCTTGCTGCTCAGTGTGTTTCTCTATGTGCTGGTCAGCCAGCGCCAGCGAGCGCTGAAAATGGTGGAACAGCGGACCCAGGAACTTCACGACCGTGAGCAAGAGTTGCGCGGCACGCATTCCCAGTTGCGCGGTGTGCTGGATGCCGCGACTCAGGTGGCGATCATCGCCACCGACCTGCGCGGAGTCATCAGCACCTTCAACGCCGGCGCAGAGCAGATGCTCGGTTACTTCAGTGCGCAGGCCGTGGGCCACATGACCCTGGAAAGCCTGCATCTGCCCCAGGAGATTGAAGCGCGCTCGGCCGAGTTAAGCGCGCGCTATGGCAAGCCGATCCCGGCGTGTCAGGCGATGTTGGTCGAAGGCGGGGAAGAGGGCGGTCACGAAGCGCGAGAGTGGACGCTGGTCCGCCACGACGGCAGCCATTTGACGGTGAACATGCTGGCGACCCCGGTCCTCGACGAGGAAGGCTTGTGGGTCGGGCACCTGGCGATCTGTATCGACATCACCGAGCGCAAGCGCGTCCACGAGGCCCTGGCGGCACGTGACCTGTTGTTGAAGAAGCTCAGCGCCCACGTGCCCGGCGGGATTTACCAGTTCAAGATGGAATTCGATGGGCGTTTCAGCGTGATCTACGCCAGCGACGGTATCCGCGAAATCTACGAACTTGAGCCGGACGTGCTGTTGCTCAATGCCGAAGCGGTGTTCGCGCGGATTCATCCTCAGGATGCACGTCGGGTCCGCGCATCGATCCAGGCATCGGCGGACACCCTCTGCCCCTGGCGTGAGGAATACCGCGTGCAATTGCCTCAGCGTGGCTTGCGCTGGGTCCGCGGTGAAGCGACGCCGGAGGAACTGCTCGGTGGCGGTGTGCTCTGGCATGGCTACATCTCTGACATTTCCGACCTCAAGCGTGTGGAAGAGGAATTGCGCGCACTGTCGGTGACCGATTCCCTGACCGGAATCCATAACCGTCGCTACTTTCAAGAGCGCCTGACCACCGAAATGGCCCGGGTCGAGCGCGGCGGTGGCGAGTTGTCGGTGATCATGCTCGACATTGATCACTTCAAGCGCATCAACGATCAGCACGGTCATGCCGTGGGTGATCGGGTATTGCAGGCCGTGTGCGAGCGTATTGGCGGTCGCCTGCGGCGCACGGATGTGTTCTGTCGTCTGGGCGGCGAAGAATTCATGGTGCTCTGTCCGGATACCGACGGCGAACAGGCCCAAGTGTTGGCGGTGGAGTTGTGGCAAGGGTTGCGCAGTGCGCCGATCGACGAGGTCGGGATTGTCACCGCGAGTTTCGGGATTGCCAGCTGGCGAGCCGGAGAGGGCGCGGATGCGTTGCTGTTGCGGGCGGACTCAGGGGTGTATGCGGCGAAGCAGGCGGGAAGGGATCGGGTTGAGGGGCAGATGAGCTAAGCCAGGCTGCATACAATCCCTGTGGGAGCGAGCCTGCTCGCGATAGCGGTCTGTCTGTCACATCATTACTGGATGTGCCGCCGTCATCGCGAGCAGGCTCGCTCCCACAGGGGATCTGTGGTGTTCGTTAGATCCGGTTACAACACCGAAGCCGTTTCCGGCAGTTTCGGCTGGCGGTACAGATCCAGCAGCACCTGATCCAGCACCGAGGAGGCGCCAAACGGTGCCTTGTCGTTGAGGATCGCTACCACCGCCCAGGTATTGCCATTGATGTCGCGGCTGTAGCCGGAAATGGCGCGCACGGTGTTCAGGGTGCCAGTCTTGACGTGGGCTTCACCGGCCATGGCCGTGCGTTTCAGGCGTTTGCGCATGGTGCCGTCGGTGCCGGCAATCGGCATCGAGCTGATGAACTCGGCGGAATACGGGCTGCGCCAGGCGGCTTGCAGCATCGCGGCCATTTCACGGGCGCTCACTCGCTCGGCACGGGACAGGCCAGAGCCGTTCTCCATCACCAGATGCGGCGCGGTGATGCCTTTCCTTGCCAGCCACTGACGTACCACGCGCTGGGCCGCCTTGGCGTCGTCACCGTCGGCATCAGTGCGGAACTTCTGGCCCAGGCTCAGGAACAACTGCTGAGCCATGGTGTTGTTACTGTATTTGTTGATGTCGCGAATGATTTCCGCCAGGTCTGGCGAATAGGCCCGGGCCAGTACCTTGGCGTTACTCGGCGTCGGTGCCAGACGATCCTGGCCCTGGATGCTGCCGCCCAGTTCCTTCCAGATTGCTCGCACAGCGCCGGCGGTGTAGGTCGCGTGATCGAGCAGCGACAGGTAGGTCTGGGAGCTGCAACCTTCGCCCAGCTGGCCGCCAACGGTCACGGTGACGCTGCCATCAGCCTGGGGCACCGGGTTGTAACGCACGCCACCGGTGCATTGCTTGGAGTTGAGCGCCTTGACCTGATTGTCGATGCGGATGCTGGCAATCGGCGGCTCGACCGACACCAGGACCTTGCCCGAATCGTTGCGAGCCACGAAGCGCAGGGCTTTGAGATTGACCAGCAGCGCGTCGGGTTTGACCAGGAACGGTTTGTTCTCGTCATTGCCGTCGTCGTTGAATTCAGGCAGTTGCGGTTGCACGAAGAAGCCGCGGTCCAGCACCAGGTCGCCGGTGACCTGAGTTACACCGTTGGCGCGCAAATCACGCATCAGCAGCCAGAGTTTTTCCATGTTCAGCTTCGGATCACCGCCACCCTTGAGGTAGAGGTTGCCGTTGAGGATGCCACCGCTGAGGGTGCCGTCGGTGTAGAACTCGGTTTTCCACTGGTGGTTCGGCCCGAGCATTTCCAGCGCGGCATACGTGGTCACCAGCTTCATGGTCGAGGCCGGGTTAACTGAAACATCAGCGTTATGAATGGTAGGGGTGCCCGGGCCGTTGAGGGGGATCATTACCAGCGACAGGGCACTGTCCTGCAGTTTGCTGGCCTTGAGGGCCTTTTCGACATTGGGTGACAGCGCGGTGTTGATCGAAGCGGCGGAAACGGGGAGGGCCAGGGGCAGAAGAAGACTGGCCAGCAGCAATGGACGCAAAGATTTGATCATCTGAAATAAAACCCTACAGCCGAGGGGAAAAAAGACGAGGGCATGGAGATAAATTCCCTCAGCGGTCATGAAAGTGTCGGCATTATGCCCCAAGGTGCAACAGCTTGTGCCTTACCCCGGTCGTCTAATCCGCTATTTTTTTACCGACGGTAGGCGTAGCGCCATTCTGAGGCGGGCAATCGGCGCCTTAAACTGCTAAAGTGCGGCCCGTTATTACTTATGAGGATTGTTCCAATGGCGACTAACCGTTCCCAGCGTCTGCGCAAAAAACTGTGCGTCGATGAATTTCAAGAGCTGGGTTTCGAACTGAACCTGGATTTCAAAGAAGATTTGGCTGATGAAGCCATTGATGCTTTCCTCGACGCGTTCCTGAAAGAAGCCATGGAAGCCAACGGTCTGGGCTATGTTGGCGGCGACGACTTCGGTCTGGTTTGCCTGCAGAAGCGTGGCTCGGTCTCCGAAGAGCAGCGTGCCGCTGTTGAAGCCTGGCTCAAAGGCCGCAGCGAACTGACCGAAGCAACCGTCAGCCCGCTGATCGACGTCTGGTACCCGGAAAAGCCGATCAATCCGGTAGCTTGAGGTTCTAAAAAACGGCGGCCCAAGGGTCGCCGTTTTTTTTGAAGATCAAGAGATCGCAGCCTCGTTTCACTCGACAGCTCCTACGCAGCTCCTACCTCGAATGCGTTGCCCTGTAGGAGCTGTCGAGTGAAACGAGGCTGCGATCTTTCAGCTTTTACGCCAATTCAAAATCACCAGCGTCAACACCCCCGCCACAATCCCCCAAAACGCCGAACCGATGGAAAACAGCGTCAGCCCCGACGCCGTCACCATAAAAGTAATCAGCGCTGCTTCCCGTTCCTGCACTTGCGCCATGGCAATGCTCAACCCATTGATGATCGAGCCGAACAGCGCCAGCGCGGCAATCGACAGCACCAGCTCTTTAGGCAATGCGGCAAACAACGCCGCCAACGTCGCGCCAAATACCCCGGCAATCCCATAGAAAATCCCGCACCAGACGGCGGCCGTGTAGCGCTTGTTGCGATCTTCATGGGCGTGCGGCCCGGTGCAGATCGCCGCGCTGATGGCGGCCAGGTTGATTCCGTGAGAACCGAACGGCGCCAACAGCAACGAGGCAACGCCGGTGGTGGTGATCAGTGGCGAGGCCGGCACGTTGTAGCCGTCGGCGCGCAATACGGCGATGCCCGGCATGTTCTGCGAAGTCATCGCCACCACGAACAGCGGAATGCCGATGCTGATGGTCGCGGCCAGGGAAAAGTGCGGCGTGGTCCAGACTGGCATTGCGACTTCCATGTGGAAGCCACTGAAATCCAGCAACCCCATAAACCCCGACAGTGCGGTGCCGATCAACAGCGCGGCGAGCACGGCGTAGCGGGGCGACAGGCGTTTGACCACCAGATACGTGAAGAACATCCCCAGCACCAGCGTAGTGCGGTGCTGGGCGGCGACGAAAATCTCGCTGCCGATCTTGAACAGAATCCCCGCCAGCAATGCCGCCGCCAATGAGGCCGGAATTTTTTTCACCAACCGTTCGAAACTGCCGGTCAGGCCACAAATGGTCACCAGCACTGCGCAAGTGATGTAGGCGCCAATAGCCTCGCCATAACTGACACCGCCCAGGCTGGTGATCAGCAACGCCGCGCCGGGGGTCGACCAGGCAATGGTGATCGGCGTGCGGTAGCGCAAGGATAAGCCGATCGAGCACACCGCCATGCCGATGGAGATCGCCCAGATCCACGATGAAATCTGCCCGCTAGTCAGGCCCGCCGCTTGCCCGGCCTGGAACATCAACACCAGTGAGCTGGTGTAACCGGTCATCATGGCGATGAAGCCGGCGACGATGGCCGAAGGTGACGTATCAGTCAGGGGGCGAAGCTGCGTGTGCGTGGCGTCGGTCATGACAGCGGTGTTCCTTATACCTATGAAAATATCCGAACCAACGCCGCTCTACGTAGGAGCTGCCGAAGGCTGCGATCTTTTGACTTTGATTTTAAAAACAAGATCAAAAGATCGCAGCCTTCGGCAGCTCCTACGGGGATCGCGTTTGAGCCACGGATTCTGGGTTCAAGCCTAAACTGAAAAGTAACCGGTCGTTGCAATACAGCGAGGGCGTCAAACAGCCGTACAGTCGTGTTGCCACCTTCCATTGTGTACAATCGCGGTGTTTTTTACGCGATACTTGCCAGCGACCCACTGTGCCGTATTACAGTCACGGTCAATTCGCCGCAGTTCTCCCGACTCGAGTGCCCATGAACGAACAGTTGCAACCCCTCAAGAAACAACCGCGAGCAGGCAAAGCCGGCCGCAGCGGTACCCAGGACGATATTGTCTATGCGCATATCTTCGAGGCCATCCTCGAACAGCGTCTGGCGCCCGGCACCAAGTTGAGCGAAGAAGCGCTGGGGGAAATTTTCGGGGTCAGCCGCACCATCATTCGCCGCGCGCTGTCGCGTCTGGCCCATGAAGGCGTGGTGTTGTTGCGACCGAATCGCGGCGCTGTCGTCGCCAGCCCGAGTGTCGAAGAGGCCCGTCAGGTGTTTCTGGCGCGGCGTCTGGTGGAGCGGGCGATCACTGAATTGGCGGTTCAGCACGCCACGGCCGAGCAGATTGCCGAGTTGCGCCAGATGGTCAACGACGAGCGCGACAGCTTCTCCCGTGGCGATCGCGGTGCCGGTATTCGTCTGTCGGGCGAGTTTCACTTGAAATTGGCTGAAGCGGCGAAAAATGCGCCGCTGATCAGCTTTCAGCGCAGCCTGGTGTCCCAGACTTCGTTGATCATTGCCCAGTATGAAAGCGGCAATCGCTCCCACTGTTCCTACGACGAGCACACCCAGTTGATCGACGCCATCGAAGCGCGAAACGCTGAGTTGGCGGTGGACCTGATGATGCATCACATGGATCACATCGACAGCAAACTCAACCTCGACGAAGAAAGCGCGTCGGATGATTTGCATGCGGTGTTCTCGCATTTGTTGCAGACCAAGAAGCCTGGGCGGCCGGTCGCGAAACTTTAAGTCAGACCGCATCGCTCCCATCGCGAGCAGGCTCGCTCCCACAGGGTTTTGTGTTGAATGCAAATTCTGTAATCACTGAAGATCAACTGTGGGAGCGAGCCTGCTCGCGATAGCGATCGGACAGGCAATAAAAATCCCCCGGACTGTAGAGTGCGGGGGATTTTTTTATGCCCGAAAAACCTAGCGCTGATGCACCTGATTCCCCGCCGCATACGTCTGCAACACCGTCCGGTCATCCCCCAGCGTCATCAATACAAACAACGTCTCGGCAATGTTATTGGCCTGCTTCAAGCGATAGCTGAGCAGCGGCGTGGCGTTGTAGTCCAGCACCAGGAAGTCCGCATCTGTGCCCGGTTGCAGGGTGCCGATCTTGTCTTCCAGGCGCAGAGCGCGGGCGCCGCCGAGGGTGGCCAGGTACAGCGATTTGAACGGGCTCAGCCGTGCACCTTGCAGTTGCATGACTTTGTAGGCTTCGTTCAGGGTTTGCAGCAGCGAGAAACTGGTGCCGCCGCCGACATCGGTACCGAGGCCGACATTGAGTTTGTGTTTCTCGGCCATCGGCAGATTGAACAAACCGCTGCCGAGGAAGAAGTTCGAGGTCGGGCAGAAGGCGATGGCCGAGCCGGTCTCGGCCAGGCGCGCGCATTCGTCGTCGCACAGGTGCACGCCGTGGGCGAACACCGAGCGCTTGCCGAGCAGTTGGTAGTGATCGTAGACGTCCAGGTAGCCCTTGCGCTCAGGGAACAGCGCCTTGACCCACTCGACTTCCTTCAGGTTTTCGCTGATGTGGGTCTGCATGTACAGATCCGGATATTCACTCAGCAATTGGCCGGCGAGGGTCAGTTGTTCCGGGGTGCTGGTCGGGGCGAAGCGTGGGGTGACTGCGTAGTGCAGACGACCCTTGCCGTGCCAGCGCTCAATCAGCGCCTTGCTTTGGACGTAACTCGATTCGGCAGTGTCGGTCAGATAGTCCGGCGCGTTGCGGTCCATCATTACCTTGCCGGCGATCATCCGCAGGTCCAACTGTTCGGCGGCCTCGAAGAACGAGTTCACCGACTGCGGATGCACGCTGCCGAACACCAGCGCAGTAGTGGTGCCGTTACGCAGCAGTTCCTTGATGAAAATATCCGCGACTTCGTCAGCGTGGGCCTTGTCGGCGAATTGGCTTTCGCACGGGAAGGTGTAGGTATTCAGCCAGTCCAGCAGCTGTTCGCCATAAGCGCCGACCATGCCGGTTTGCGGCAAGTGGATGTGAGTGTCGATGAAGCCCGGGGTGATCAGCGCGTCCTGATAATGCGTGATCTGGATATCGGCCGGCAGGGTCGGCAGCAGTTCGCTGGCGTGGCCGATGGCGCTGATCTGGCCGTTTTCGACCACCAGCAGACCGTCTTCGAAATATTCGTACGAGGCTTCGATACCCACTTCGGCGGGATCGGCGATGCTGTGCAGGAGGGCGGCGCGGTAGGCTTTGCGAGTCAGAGGCATGGGATCTCTCAGTTTCAGGCTTATCAATTGGAAGCTTGGCTGCGGCGTGAAGCAGGCAGCAGTTTGGCAATCGATGATCCGGCGCTGGCAGTGTGCTGGCCGAAGTTCGCGTTATAGGTGGCGATAATTTCGCCAGCGATGGAGATGGCGATTTCCACAGGCAACTTGCCTTTGACTTCGCCGATGCCCATCGGGCAGCGCATGCGTTGCAACACGGCGCTGTCGAAACCACGGTCACGCAAGCGGTGTTCGAACTTCACACGTTTGGTCTTCGAACCGATCAGGCCGAAGTAGGCGAAGTCGTTGCGCTTGAGGATCGCAGCAGTGAGTTCGAGATCGAGTTGGTGGTTGTGGGTCATGACGATGCAGTAGCTGCCGGCGGGCAGGTCATCGACTTCATCCACCGGTTCTTCGGCGACGATCTTGCGCACGCCGTGGGGAATCTGTTCAGGGAATTCGGCTTCCCGGGAATCGATCCAGCGCACCCGGCAGGGCAGGCTGGCGAGCAGCGGCACCAGCGCCCGACCGACGTGGCCGGCGCCGAATACTGCAATCTGCGCCTGGACCTGGCCCATTGGTTCGAACAGCAGCACGGTCACGCCGCCGCAGCACTGGCCCAGGCTGGCGCCAAGGCTGAAACGCTCCAGGTGGGTGTCCTGCCGACCGCTGGCCAGCATCTCGCGGCCGATCTGCATGGCCTTGTATTCCAGATGTCCGCCACCGATGGTGTCGAACGTTTGCGTGGCGCTGATGACCATCTTCGAGCCGGCATTACGCGGCGTCGAGCCGAGCTCTTCGATAATGGTCACCAACACACAGGGTTCACCCTGGGATTGCAGGTCGGCGAGGGCGTCAATCCAGTTGTACATATTCACCTCAACATTTCTGTTGTCTATCCGGGCCTCATCGCTAGCAGGCTAGCTCCCACATTGTTTTGTGGTGTCCACACATTTTGGATTCCCCACGAATCCTGTGGGAGCTAGCCTGCTAGCGATTGGCCGCGCCTCGGTATCAGAGCGAAGCCAACTCAACTTCGGTTTCAACAGCTTTCGCCACCTTCAACTGCCGCATCTGCTCACAACCCCACAACACCCGCTCCGGGGTCGCCGGTGCGTCGATTTTCGGTTGATGCTGGTAGTCGCCCAAACTGGCCACGGCGTCCTTGATCGCACACCACGCCGCAATGCCGAGCATGAACGGCGGCTCACCCACGGCCTTGGAGTGGAACACCGTGTCTTCCGGGTTCTTGCGGTTTTCTACCAGCTTCACCCGCAGGTCCAATGGCATGTCTGCCACCGCCGGGATCTTGTAGCTGGCCGGGCCATTGGTCATCAGTTTGCCTTTGTTGTTCCACACCAGTTCTTCCATGGTCAGCCAACCCATGCCCTGGATGAAACCACCCTCGACCTGACCGATGTCGATCGCCGGGTTCAGCGAGTCGCCGACATCGTGAAGGATGTCAGTGCGCAGCATCTTGTACTCGCCGGTCAGGGTGTCGACGATCACCTCGGCGCAGGCTGCACCGAAGGCGTAGTAGTAGAACGGCCGACCCCGCGCCTGACTGCGGTCGTAGTAGATTTTCGGGGTCTTGTAGAAGCCGGTGCTCGACAGCGACACCTGGGCGAAATACGCCTGCTGGATCAGCGATTCAAATGTCAGGATGTGATCGCGAACCCGCACGTGACCGTTGTGGAATTCCACGTCTTCTTCGCTGACCTTGTATTGCCGCGCGGCGAATTCCACTAGGCGTTTCTTGATGATTTCAGCTGCGTTTTGCGCCGCTTTACCATTCAAGTCGGCACCACTGGAAGCAGCGGTTGGCGAAGTGTTCGGGACCTTGTCGGTGTTGGTCGCGGTGATCTGTACGCGGTCCATTTCCACCTGGAACACTTCAGCCACGACTTGCGCAACCTTGGTGTTCAGACCCTGGCCCATTTCGGTGCCGCCGTGGTTCAGGTGGATGCTGCCGTCGGTATAGATGTGGATCAGTGCACCGGCCTGATTGAGGAAGCTGGCGGTGAAGGAAATACCAAATTTCACCGGGGTCAGCGCCAGGCCTTTTTTCAGGATCGGGCTGTTGGCGTTGTAGCGACGGATCGCTTCGCGACGCTCGGCGTACTGGCTGCTTTCTTCCAGTTCGGCGGTCATTTCCTCGAGCATGTTGTGCTCGACGGTCTGGTAGTAATGGGTGACATTGCGCTCGGTCTTGCCGTAGTAGTTGGCCTTTCGCACGGCCAGCGGATCGAGGCCCAGATGGCGGGCAATCGCGTCCATCACTTCTTCGATGGCGACCATGCCTTGCGGGCCACCGAAGCCACGGTAAGCGGTGTTCGACGCGGTGTTGGTTTTGCAGCGGTGACCGTTGATGGTCGCGTCGCCCAGGTAGTACGAGTTGTCGGCATGGAACATCGCGCGGTCGACAATCGACGCCGACAAATCCGGTGAGCAACCGCAATTACCGGCCAGTTCCAGCGCAATGCCGTGCAGGCGGCCAGTGCTGTCGAAGCCTACGTCGTACTCGACGTAGAACGGGTGACGCTTGCCGGTCATCAGCATGTCTTCGACACGCGGCAGGCGCATTTTGGTCGGCTGACCGGTCAGGTGCGCAATCACCGCGCACAGGCACGCCGGGCTTGCCGCTTGAGTTTCCTTGCCGCCGAAACCACCGCCCATGCGGCGCATGTCGACGACGATTTTATTCATCGACACGTCCAGCACTTCCGCCACCAGTTTCTGTACTTCAGTGGGGTTCTGGGTGGAGCAGTAAACGATCATGCCGCCGTCTTCGGTCGGCATCACCGAAGAGATCTGGGTTTCCAGATAAAAGTGTTCCTGGCCACCGATGTGCAGCGTGCCCTGGATGCGATGCTCTGCGGTAGAAAGCGCAGTGGCCGAATCGCCGCGCTGATGGGTGTGGCTGTCGAGCACGAAATGGCGTTTGCGCAGGGCTTCAACCACGTCCAGCACCGGCTCCAGATCTTCGTATTCGATGATCGCGGCCATGGCGGCTTTGCGTGCGGTTTCCAGGTCTTTCGCCGCAACGGCGAGCACCACTTGACCGACGAATTGGACGTCATCAATGGCCAGCAACGGGTCACCCGGCAGCAATGGGCCGATGTCTTTCAGGCCCGGTACGTCTTTGTGGGTGATAGCGATGCGCACGCCTTCAAAGGCGTAACAAGGCTTGGTATCGATGCTGATGATCTTCGCGTGGGCACGGTCCGACAGCCGTGCGTAAACGTGCAGCTGATTGGGGAATTCCAGCCGATCGTCGATGTACTGCGCTTCACCGGACACGTGCTTGTCGGCGCTGTCGTGCTTGACGCTGCGGCCGACGCCGGTGGTCAGGTCCTTGGCGAATAGTTCAGCCAGTTCGGCTTGGGTCTTCTCTACAGTGTGATGATTAGACATAAGCGGTCACCCGAGTCTCGATGTGCGGTGTTTGCAGTTCGATGAAGTATTTACGCAGCAGATTCTGCGCGCTGAGCTGGCGGTATTCCTTGCTGGCGCGGAAGTCCGAGAGTGGCGTGAAGTCTTCGGCCAACGCAGCGCAGGCGCGTTCGAGGGTGGCGTTGTTGAACGGCGCACCCAGCAGGGCGGCTTCGCAGTTTTTGGCGCGTTTTGGAATGGCCGCCATGCCGCCGAAAGCAACGCGGGCGTCGGCGATCACGCCGGTGTCGATGCGCAGGTTGAACGCGGCACATACGGCGGAAATGTCATCGTCCAGACGCTTGGATACCTTGTAGGCGCGGAACAGTTGTTCAACGCTGGCCCGCGGCACGATGATCTTTTCGATGAACTCGCTTTCCTGACGCGCGGTCACCCGGTAATCGATGAAGTAATCTTCCAGAGCCATGGTGCGGCGGGTTTCGCCTTTGCACAGGACGATCTGCGCGCCGAGAGCGATCAGCAGCGGTGGCGTGTCACCAATCGGCGAGGCGTTACCTATGTTGCCGCCCAAAGTGCCCTGGTTGCGGATCTGCAAGGAAGCGAAGCGTTGCAGCAATTCACCGAAGTCCGGGTACTCGGCCTTCAAGGCGTCGTAACAGTCGGAGAGCGCGGTAGCGGCGCCGATTTCCAGGCGATCATCGAAGCGTTCGATGCGTTTCATTTCGGCGACGTTGCCGACGTAGATCATCACCGGCAAGGTGCGGTGGAACTGCGTAACTTCCAGCGCCAGATCGGTGCCGCCGGCCAGCAGGCGGGCTTGTGGATAAGCGTCATAGAGGTCGGCCAGATCGGCCACGGTCAGCGGCACCAGGCAGCGTTTGTCGCCACTGTTGAGTTCGCCGATGTCGGTGGGGGCGATGGCTTTCAGGCGAGCGATGGTGTCCGCTTCGCGAGCATCGAATTGGTCGGGTTGTTTGCCGCAGCAGGATTGCTCGGCGGCGGCCAGGATCGGCCGATAGCCGGTGCAGCGGCAGAGGTTGCCGGCCAGCGCTTCGTGGGCTTTATGGGCGTCGGGCTCGTCGCTGTTCTTTTGCAGCGCGAACAGCGACATCACGAAGCCCGGCGTGCAGAAGCCGCACTGCGAACCGTGGCACTCAACCATGGCTTTTTGCACGCTGTGCAGTTCGCCTTGATGCTTGAGGTCTTCGACGCTGATCAGTTGCTTGCCGTGCAGCGAGGAGACGAACGTCAGGCACGAGTTGAGGCTGCGATAGCGAATGTGTTCGCGGCCCAAGTCGTCCGTCTGCAACTCGCCGACCACCACGGTGCAGGCGCCACAGTCGCCGCTGGCGCAGCCTTCTTTGGTGCCGGGTTTGCCCACATGTTCGCGCAGGTAATTGAGCACGGTCAGGTTCGGGTCCAGGGCGTGCTCGCTACGGAGTTCCTGGTTTAGTAAAAACTGGATCACGGAAGGCCTCGCAAACTCATTATTGTTGTTAACCGACATGAGCCGAATTTATCAGGTCTGACTTTTCGGTCAATGATTTTCTGACTTAAAGGTCAGGAAATAGCATTTTGTCGATCAACGACTCGTTCCTTCATTATTGACCCTCACGGGATAGCTTGCTTTTTGCTTGAATCGTGCCAAAAACCGCTGGGTGGGCACTCCGCCATGACCCATCAATTGCGCTACACTGCGCCGCTTGTGCAGATCGAAGAGTTTGAAGGACAACCATGACGTTCAAGGCGCCGGACAGCCTCGCCGAGCAAATCGCTCACCACCTCGCCGAACGTATCATTCGTGGCGAAATGAAGCCGGGGGAGCGCATTCAGGAACAGAAGGTCACGCTGGCGCTCAATGTCAGCCGCGGTTCAGTCCGTGAGGCCTTGCTGATTCTCGAGCGCCGCCACTTGATCGCGATTTTGCCGCGACGTGGCGCCCATGTGACCGAACTCACGGCGCACAAGGTGCAGAGCCTGTGCACGCTGATGAGCGAGTTGTACATTCTGCTCGGCAACGCCGTGGCCAGCGGCTGGCAAGTCCAGGCCGACATGGTGCCGTTCCTGCAGATCCAGCAGCGCCTGACCGACAGCTACGAACGCCAGGACATCCGCACGTTCGTCGACGACAGCTTCAGTGTGATGCGTGCCGCCTATCCATTCGCCAACAACCCGTACTTGCAGGAAACCGTCGAGAATTTGCAGCCAGCCATGAGCCGCGCGTATTTCCTCGCGCTGGATCAGCGCAAGGCCTCGATGAGCGAGTTCCTCGAGCTGTTCGAGCGCTTGCTCGCTGCCGTGCTGGCTCGTGATTTTCCTCAGATCCGCGTGGTGCTGACGGCGTATGCCCAGCGCAGTTGCGATCTGGTGATTTCTGCCCTGACGGTCGCTTAAGCGTGCGGCTCAAGTGCATCAAACTGGCGGGGTTCAAATCCTTCGTCGACCCGACCACGGTAAACTTTCCCAGTAACATGGCGGCCGTGGTCGGCCCCAATGGCTGCGGCAAGTCGAACATCATCGACGCCGTGCGTTGGGTGATGGGCGAGAGCTCGGCCAAGAACTTGCGCGGCGAGTCGATGACCGACGTCATCTTCAACGGCTCGACCAGCCGTAAACCGGTGAGTCAGGCCAGCATTGAACTGGTATTCGACAACTCCGACGGCACCCTGCTCGGCGAATGGGCCGCCTATGCGGAAATTTCCATTCGCCGAAAAGTGACCCGCGACAGCCAGACCACCTACTACCTCAACGGCACCAAATGCCGTCGCCGCGATATCACCGACATCTTTCTGGGTACCGGCCTGGGCCCGCGCAGCTATTCGATTATCGAGCAGGGGATGATCTCCAAGCTGATCGAGTCCAAGCCCGAAGACTTGCGCAATTTCATCGAAGAAGCCGCCGGTATTTCCAAGTACAAGGAACGTCGGCGCGAGACTGAAAACCGTATCCGCCGCACCCACGAAAACCTTGCCCGCCTGACCGACCTGCGCGAAGAGCTCGAGCGTCAGCTTGAGCGCTTGCACCGCCAGGCCGAGGCCGCCAAGAAGTATCAGGAATATAAAGGCGAAGAGCGCCAGCTCAAGGCCCAGCTGTCGGCCCTGCGCTGGCAGGCGTTGAACGAACAGGTCGGCCAGCGCGAGTCGATCATAGGCACTCAGGAAGTCACCTTCGAAGCTCTGGTGGCTGAGCAACGCAATGCCGACGCGGCCATCGAGCGCCTGCGTGACGGTCATCACGATTTGTCCGAACGCTTCAATCTGGTGCAGGGGCGTTTCTATTCGGTCGGCGGCGACATCGCCCGGGTCGAGCAGAGCATTCAGCACGGTCAGCAGCGTTTGCGTCAGCTACAGGACGACTTGAAAGAAGCCGAACGCGCGCGGCTGGAAACCGAGTCTCACTTGGGCCACGACCGCACCTTGCTGCTGACCTTGGGCGAAGAGCTGGACATGCTCACGCCGGAACAGGAAGTCACCAGCGCCGCCGCCGAAGAAGCTGCTGCCGCGCTCGAAGAATCCGAAACCACCATGCACGCCTGGCAGGAACAATGGGACACGTTCAACCTCACCGCCGCCGAGCCACGCCGTCAGTCTGAAGTTCAGCAGTCGCGAATCCAGCAGCTGGAAACCAGCATGGAACGTTTGGCCGATCGCCAGAAGCGTCTTGGCGAAGAACGTGCGTTGCTCTCGGCAGATCCCGAAGACGCGGCGATCATGGAACTCAGCGAGCAGTTGGCTGCGTCCGAGGCCACGCTCGAAGATTTACAGGCCAGTGAAGAGGCTCAAGTCGAGCGCCTCGAGCAACTGCGTCAGGAACTGCAGCAAGCCCTATCGGCGCAGCAGCAAGCCCAAGGTGATTTGCAGCGTCTCAACGGTCGACTGGCGTCGTTGGAAGCCTTGCAGCAAGCCGCGCTCGATCCCGGCACCGGCACCGCCGAATGGCTGCGCGAACAGCATCTGGCGGATCGTCCGCGTCTGGCCGAAGGCCTGAAGGTCGAGGCCGGTTGGGAACTGGCGGTGGAAACCGTGCTCGGCGCCGACCTGCAAGCCGTGCTGGTGGATGACTTCAGTGACTTCGATCTGGCCGGGTTTGCCCAAGGCGATTTGCGCCTGCTCAGCCCGGCCAGCGATGGCGTGCGCATGCCTGGCAGTTTGCTCGACAAGGTCGAGGCGCAGATCGATCTGTCGCCGTGGCTGGGGCAGGTCAAACCGGTCGACAGCCTTGAGCAAGCCTTGGCGTTGCGCGGGCAATTGGTCGCCGGGCAAAGCCTGATCAGCCGCGACGGTTACTGGGTCGGCCGACACTTTTTGCGTGTGCGCCGGGCCAGCGAAGCGGAAAGCGGCGTGCTCGCCCGTGGCCAGGAAATCCAGCGTTTGGGCCTTGAGCGCGAAGAGCGCGAAGCCACGGTCGAAACCCTCGAAACCCAACTTCAGAATCTCAGGGCGCAGCAGCGTCAGCAGGAAAACGGTCGCGAACATTTGCGCCGTTTGCTGCAAGACGAAGCCCGTCAGCAAGGCGAATTGAAAGCCCAGTTGTCCGCCGGCAAAGCCAAGGTCGAGCAATTGACCCTGCGCCGCACCCGTCTCGATGAAGAACTCACCGAGCTGAGCGAACAGCGCGCCCTGGAACACGAAAACATCGGCGAAGCGCGCCTGCAATTGCAGGAAGCTCTCGATAGCATGGCGCTGGACACTGAGCAGCGCGAGTTGTTATTGGCCCAACGCGACAGCCTGCGCGAGCGCCTCGACCGGGTGCGTCAGGAAGCCCGACAGCACAAGGATCATGCACATCAACTGGCGGTTCGCCTCGGTTCGCTGAAGGCGCAACACGACTCCACTCGTCAGGCCCTCGAACGGCTGGAAATGCAGTCCGAGCGCCTGACCGAGAAGCGCGAACAGCTCAGTCTCAATTTGGAAGAGGGCGAGGCGCCACTGGAAGAACTGCGCCTGAAGCTCGAAGAGTTACTCGACAAGCGCATGACGGTTGACGAAGAACTCAAGACCGCGCAAATGGCCATGGAAGATGCCGACCGCGAACTGCGTGACGCCGAAAAACGCCGTAACCAGGCTGAACAACAATCGCAATTGATTCGCGGCCAGATGGAAACGCAGCGCATGGAATGGCAAGCCCTGACCGTGCGTCGCAAGGCTCTTGAAGATCAACTGCTGGAAGACGGTTACGACCTTCATGGCGTGCTCGCCACGCTGGTGGCTGAAGCCAATGAGAAAGACGCCGAAGAAGAACTCGAGCGCATTGCCGCGCGGATCCAGCGCCTGGGCGCGATCAACCTCGCGGCCATCGACGAATACCAGCAACAATCCGAGCGTAAACGTTATCTGGATGCTCAGAACGATGATTTGGTGGAAGCGCTGGACACGCTCGAGAACGTGATTCGCAAGATCGACAAGGAAACCCGAAACCGCTTCAAAGATACCTTTGATCAGATCAATGGTGGTTTACAGGTCCTTTTCCCAAAAGTTTTCGGTGGCGGACGCGCGTATTTGGAACTGACGGGCGAAGATCTACTCGATACTGGGGTAACGATCATGGCGCAGCCGCCAGGAAAGAAGAACAGCACCATCCATTTGCTCTCCGGTGGTGAAAAAGCCCTGACCGCATTGGCCCTGGTATTTGCCATCTTCAAGTTGAATCCGGCGCCGTTCTGCATGCTCGATGAGGTTGACGCGCCATTGGATGACGCTAACGTTGGACGCTACGCACGGCTGGTCAAAGAGATGTCGCAGACGGTGCAGTTCATCTACATCACCCACAACAAGATCGCCATGGAAATGGCCGATCAATTGATGGGGGTGACGATGCACGAACCCGGTTGCTCGCGTCTGGTGGCAGTGGATGTGGAGGAGGCGATGGCCATGGTGGACGCCTGAGTCATTGCGTGTAGGGCAAGTAATTTTGAGCTGTAGGGCTTTTTACCTGCCTTGACTTGCTGGCCAATCGACACAATTCGCGCAAGCCACTGAGAGAGACGGTGTAAAGTTGCCTTTGGTCGTGCTAGTTTAATGTCAATTTTTCGTATACGTGGGCAAAACGCCTGTCAGAACATAGAGTTGGCGCCACGTTTTAAAGCGGTTTGCACAATGTAAACCCCTTATTTTTCAGCATTTTTTATAGAGGCACGGGATTACATGGAAATCGGTCTGCGCGAGTGGCTGATCGTCATCGGCATTATTGTCATTGCCGGTATTCTTTTCGATGGCTGGCGTCGCATGCGCGGCGGCAAGGGAAAACTGAAATTCCGTCTTGACCGAAGTTTGTCCAATTTGCCGGATGAGGACACCAGCGCCGAGCTGTTGGGCCCGCCTCGTGTGCTGGATACCCATAAAGAACCGCAACTGGACGAACATGATCTGCCGTCGGTGAGCATGCCTGCCCGTGAACCTCGCGAGTCGGGTTCCAAGCGCGGCAAGCGTGGCCATGGCGAACCATCGCAAGGCGACTTGAACCTCAACCTGGATCTGGACGGCGGCCCGAGCTTCAACAGCCGTGACGACGATTTTCCGGATGACACCAAGCCCGCCAGCTCGGTCGAGAAAGACCAGCCGCAAGCTGAAGAAGTGCTGGTGATCAGCGTGATCTGCCGCGACCAGGCCGGCTTCAAGGGCCCGGCGCTGTTGCAGAACATTCTGGAAAGCGGTCTGCGTTTTGGCGAGATGGACATTTTCCACCGCCACGAAAGCATGGCCGGTAACGGCGAAGTCCTGTTCTCCATGGCCAACGCGGTCAAGCCGGGTGTCTTCGATCTGGATGACATCGATCATTTCAGCACCCCGGCGGTGAGCTTCTTCCTCGGTCTGCCAGGCCCGCGTCATCCCAAGCAAGCCTTCGACGTGATGGTGGCTGCGGCACGCAAACTGTCCCAGGAGCTGAACGGCGAACTGAAAGACGACCAGCGCAGCGTCCTGACCGCCCAAACGATTGAGCACTACCGTCAGCGCATCGTCGAGTTCGAGCGTCGCGCCCTGACCCAGAAGCGTTAAAGTCAAAAGATCGCAGCCTCGTTTCACTCGACAGCTTCTACAGGGTTCGCGATTTTCTGTAGGAGCTGTCGAGTGAAACGAGGCTGCGATCTCTTGAGCTTGATGAGATGAGATAGGAGCAGCCTCGGCTGCTCTTTTGCTTTATGAGAGAACACCCATGACCGCCGCCAAAAACCGCATTCTAGAGCTGCGCGCCGAGCTCGATCAGCACAATTATCGCTACCACGTGCTGGATGAACCCAGCATTCCGGACGCCGAATACGATCGCTTGTTCCACGAGCTCAAGGCCCTCGAAGCGGCCCATCCCGAACTGATCACCAGCGACTCGCCGACCCAGCGTGTCGGCAGTGCGGCGCTGTCGGCATTCACTCAGGTGCGTCATGAAGTGCCGATGCTCAGCCTGGGCAACGCCTTCGAAGAAACCGACATGCGCGAATTCGATCGCCGGGTGACGGAAGGGCTGGACCTGCCGGTCGGCGACTTGTTCAGCGGTGGCGCGGCGGTGCAGTACAGCTGCGAACCCAAGCTCGATGGCCTGGCGGTCAGTCTGCTCTATCAGGACGGTGTGCTGGTGCGCGGCGCCACCCGCGGTGATGGCACCACCGGCGAAGACATCAGCGTCAACGTGCGCACCGTGCGCAATATCCCGCTCAAGCTGCATGGCACCGGCTGGCCGGCAACCCTGGAAGTGCGTGGCGAAGTATTCATGTCCAAGGCCGGTTTCGAACGGCTCAACGCCACGCAACTGGAAGTGGGCGGCAAGACCTTCGCCAACCCGCGTAACGCGGCGGCGGGCAGTTTGCGGCAGCTGGATTCGAAGATCACCGCCAATCGTCCGCTGGAATTCTGCTGCTACGGCATTGGCCAGATTTCGGCCGATATCGCCGACACGCACATTGGCAATCTGAAGCAACTCAAAGCCTGGGGGATGCCGATCAGTCATGAGCTGAAACTGGCGCATGGCATCGAAGAATGCCTGGATTACTACCGCGACATCGGTGAGCGCCGCAATGCGCTCCAGTATGAAATCGACGGCGTGGTGTTCAAGGTCAACAGCATTGCGTCCCAGCGTGAACTGGGGTTCCGCGCTCGCGAACCGCGCTGGGCGATTGCCCACAAATTCCCGGCCATGGAAGAACTCACCGAATTGCTCGACGTGGAATTCCAGGTCGGTCGCACCGGTGCCGTGACACCAGTAGCACGCTTGAAACCGGTCAGGGTCGCGGGTGTCACCGTGGCCAACGCGACCTTGCACAACATGGATGAAGTGGCGCGGCTGGGCCTGATGATTGGCGACACGGTGATCATCCGTCGTGCCGGTGATGTGATTCCGCAAGTGGTGCAAGTGGTTGTCGAACGCCGTCCGGAGAATGCCCGGCCGGTGCAAATTCCCGAGCAGTGCCCGGTGTGCGGCTCTCATGTCGAGCGCACGCAACTGGTCAAGCGCAGCAAGGGCCGCGAGACCATCAGCGAAGGCGCGGTGTATCGCTGCGTCGGGCGTCTGGCCTGCGGTGCGCAGCTCAAGCAAGCCATCATTCACTTCGTTTCGCGCCGCGCCATGGACATCGAAGGGCTGGGCGAGAAGAGCGTCGAACAACTGGTGGATGAAGGCCTGGTGAGTTCGCCGGCTGATCTCTATGCCCTGACGTTCGAGCAGATCGTCGACCTGGAAGGCTTTGCCGAACTGTCGAGCAAGAACCTGCTCGGCGCCATCGAAGACAGCAAGCAGCCGAGTCTGGCGCGCTTCATCTACGCCTTGGGCATTCCCGATGTCGGCGAAGAGACGGCCAAGGTCCTCGCGCGTTCTCTCGGCTCGCTGGAGCGGGTTCAGCAGGCATTGCCGCACGTGCTTACGTACTTGCCCGATGTCGGCCTGGAAGTGGCTCACGAGATTCACAGCTTCTTTGAAGACGCGCATAACCAGCAGGTGATCAAGGATCTACTCAAGCACGGCCTGCAGATTCAGGATCAGGGCGAGCTGGGTGCCGAATTTTCCGCCAGTACCACGCTGGGCGGCTTCCTCGACAAGTTGCACATTCCGTCGGTAGGGCCGGGCGGGGCGCAGAAGCTTGCGGACAAGTTCGGCTCGCTCGAAGCAGTGATGAGTGCTGATTGGCTGGACATGCGCCAGGCGCTGCCGGAGAAGCAAGCGACTTCGGTTCGCGAGTTTTTTGCGGGCACTGAAAATCGTCAGCTCGCCGAGGCAGCCGAAAAGCAGTTGCGCGATTTCGGCATGCATTGGCAGAGCGAGAAAAAAGTCGTCGAAGGGTTGCCTCTGGCCGGGCAGACTTGGGTGCTGACCGGTTCGCTGGAGCTGATGAGTCGCGATGTCGCCAAGGACAAGCTTGAAAGCCTCGGCGCCAAAGTGGCCGGTTCCGTGTCGGCCAAGACCCATTGCGTGGTCGCCGGCCCGGGCGCGGGTTCGAAGCTGGCCAAGGCCAATGAGCTGGGGTTGAGGGTGCTGGATGAAGAGGCGTTTGTCGGGTTTCTGAAGAAACACGGTATCGACATTTAAGATCGCCAAGATCGCAGCCTTCGGCAGCTCCTACAGGGGGGGGCGGTGTCGTTTCCGCCTAACGTGTGAGCACCAATCTCATGTAGGAGCTGCCGAAGGCTGCGATCTTTTGATCTTGCCCACACAGAACGCAGGAACGATCACGGTACAAGAATGATCTAGTCTTGGCAGGCCCCAGGGAGAGATCGCCATGTACCGCTTCTTCGAACAGCTCAGTTCACGCATCGCCGCCCCCTTCATGGGCGAGCGTTTGCGCAACAGCAAGGTCTGGCATTGCCGCTGCGGGCAGTCGCTGTTCTTTCGCAACAGTCAGTGCCTGGCCTGTTCGGCAGCGCTGGGCTATCAGCCGCGGCAGAGCCGCTTGTCTTCGCTGCAACCCGGCCCGCAAGCGGATACCTGGTTGCTCGACGCCGATCCCGATGCGGGTGTGTTCCGCCGCTGCGCCAATCTCGACTCTCCGGCCGCATGCAACTGGCTGCTGCCGGCCAATGATCACGATGCCTTGTGCATCGCCTGTAGCCTGAATCGCACCATCCCCGACTTGTCGATCCCCGAGAACCACGAGCGTTCGCGCAAAGTGGAAATCGCCAAGCGTCGTCTGGTGGCGCAACTGATCAGCCTGGGCTTGCAGGTCATTCCGAAAACCGTGGACGAAGAAACCGGTCTGGCCTTCGATTTCATCGGTATCGACCTCGAAGGCAAGCCGCCGACCACCGGGCATGCCAACGGTCTGATCACCCTCGATATCAAGGAAGCCGACGACGCCCACCGCGAGCAGGTCCGCGTGCAGATGCACGAACCTTATCGCACGCTGCTCGGGCACTTTCGTCACGAGGTAGGGCATTACTACTGGGACCGCTTGGTCGTCAACAGTCATTGGCTGGAACCGTTTCGGGACTTGTTCGGTGACGAACGAGCCAGCTACGCCGAGGCCCTTGAGCGGCATTATCAGCAAGGCGCGCCGCTCGACTGGCAGCAACATTACGTCAGTGCCTACGCCACCATGCACCCTTGGGAAGACTGGGCCGAAACCTGGGCTCATTACCTGCATATGATGGATGCGGTGGACACCGCCCTGGGGTTTGGCATGAGTGCCCGGGAAATGGATTTCGATTACCAGCCGTTTCCACCCAGCACGCTATTCGACCCACAGCACCCCGGCGGCCCGGCATTCCTGTCGTTCGTCAACGCATGGATCGAACTGGCCGGCATGCTCAACGAATTGTCACGCAGCATGGGCCAGCCGGATTTCTATCCGTTCATCTTGCCGTCGGCGGTGATTGCCAAGCTGCACTTCATTCATCTTGTGATTCAACAAGAGGGCGGCAGGGCGGATGAGGTGTTGATGCAATAAGATCAAAGGAACGCAGCCTGCGGCAGCTCCTACAGGTGTACGCCGACCCAATGTAGGAGCTGCCGCAGGCTGCGATCTTTTCAAGATCGCCGCAGGTACTTGAAGCGACTCATATTTTTTAATACCCACGAACGGTTGTAACTTCGTCTCAGATAGGTACAATGGCGCGGCTCGCCGTCAGGTGAGCGTCGTTATGGTGACCCCATCGGTCCCCCCGCAACGATCAACCGTGAACCCGGTCAGGCCTGGAAGGGAGCAGCCGCAGCGGTGACATTGTGTGCCGGGGTGTGGCTGGTGGGGTTGCCTCCATAACGCTACACGAACCCTCTTTCGTGTTTTCTATCTAAAAATACTGTTTTGTTTCCCTGCCATGGAGTTCATCCGGAGCGGTGTTTTATCGTTTCCGAATTTAAGCGCGAGTTATAAAAAAGGAGGCCGATCTGTCGCATTCGACAGATCGGCCTCCTTTTTTCATTTACTGGCATCAAGGCTTGGACAAGGCCTGGTCAACCGCTGCGATCAGCTTTCCCAGATCCTTCGGGGTGGCTTTGTGTATGACGCTGAACAGGTACGCCCGCTGTTCATCTTCGTCGCCCAGATCTGCGAAAAAGGCTTTCAGCTTCACGCCCAGCACGTCGGCAAGCAGGAACAATGCTTCCACGCTGGGCGTATAGGTGCCGGTTTCGAAGCGGCTGATGGTTTTGGGGTCAAAACCGGTTTTTTCGCCGAGTTCAGCCTGAGTAAGCCCTGCGACCTTGCGGTAGCGTCGGATGGCTGGACCCAAACTTGAAATTTGCATCGCTCAATTCCCATTTAGAATCAAGAACTTAACGATAGATTTTTGCATTAGGCAACTGCATGATCCATCACCTTGCTTTGCAAAATGTGATGCATTTCGTAGAATCGCCGCTTCGAAGGGGTTTTTGGTGATCCGCTCTCTGAAGTTTAGGCGATATGAAACAGCCAGCATTGCGTTCCCTGCCGGGTATACGCAGAGGCCGTTGGCGTTCTGAACCTTGCGAAATGTTACCAGAGTCGGTGTTGCTGCCTTGCCCGAGGCCTTTGAGCCTGGTTGAACTTCGGGGAGGCCGGGGGGCCATCAAATGCTGTTCATGGAGTGATAACGTGTTTCTGCGCAGTACGTCTCAAAACATCTCTTCCGGGCATCCTGCGCTGGTCGAGCGGTACCACCGCTAGCGACAGTGAGCCTGACTCATGGATGAGAAATACCGCAGGGCCGTGGATGCTGCCGCGATTTTTTCCGAGACCGATCTCGACGGCCGGATTACCTACGTCAACGATCAATTCTGCGCCGTGTCCGGCTATAGCCGCGAAGAGCTGCTGGGGCAGAATCATCGCTTGCTGAACTCCGGCTTGCACTCCGCCGATTTTTTCGCCGCCATGTGGCGCACCATCGCCCTGGGTAATATCTGGAAGGGCGAAATCTGTAATCGCGCCAAGGATGGCAGCCTGTATTGGGTCGACAGCACCATGGTGCCGGTGCTGGATGACGCCACCGGGCGCGTTCACCGATACCTGTCGATTCGTTTCGATATCAGCGAAAAACGCCAACTGCTGCAGTCCCTGCAATGGCGGGTTGGGCATGACGTGCTGACCGGGCTGCCCAATCGCGCCTTCCTGTCGGATTTGCTCGATCAGGCGCTGGAATTCTCCCGGCATGAAAACATTCCGCTGGCGGTGTGCATGCTTGACCTCGACGGTTTCAAGGCGGTCAACGACGGTTACGGTCACGCCAGTGGCGATATGTTGCTGGTGGAAGTGGCCAAGCGTTTGCGTGACATTGTGCGCGGCGAAGACGTTGTGGCGCGACTGGCCGGTGATGAGTTCGTGCTGGTGTTGCGTTACGTGCGTGATCTGCCGGAGTTACGTGCGGCGCTGAATCGCGTGTTGGGGGCGATTTCGGCGCCTTATTCACTGCATGGCAAGGACATCAATGTGTTTGCCAGTATCGGCGTCACCCTGTTTCCCCACGACAACGAAGATGCCGAAACCCTGCTGCGTCATGCCGATCAGGCGATGTACGTGGCCAAGCAGAGCGGGCGAAACCGCTTTCATCTATTCGATGTCTCGCGGGATCAGGAGGTCAAAGCCACTCACCAGACTGTCGAGCGGGTGCGTCAGGCGCTGGCCGCCGGTGAGTTACGCCTGCATTTTCAGCCCAAGGTAAACATGCGCCGTGGCGTAGTCGTCGGTTTCGAGGCGTTGTTGCGTTGGGAGCATCCGCAAAACGGCATGGTGCCACCTCGGGAGTTTTTGCCGCTGGTGGAGGACACTGACCTGATCATCGATATCGGTGAATGGGTAATGGACCAGGTGCTGTCGCAGTTGCACCGTTGGCAGCAAGCGGGGCAGGGCTGGCCGGTCAGTATCAATATTGCGGCGCGACATTTTCAACGCGCGGACTTCGTCGACCGGCTCAGGCAGGTACTCGCTCGACATGCCCAGGTCGCCCCGCAGATGCTCGATCTGGAAATCGTCGAATCGGTGGCGATCGAGAATATCCAGCATGTCAGTGCCTGTTTACAGGCCTGTCAGGCGTTGGGCGTGCAGTTTTCGCTGGGTGACTTTGGCACGGGTTATTCGTCTCTGAGTTACCTCAAGCGTTTACGCACCCAAACCATCAAGATCGATAAGTCGTTCGTGCGTGACATTCTGAATGATCGTGACGACCTGGCCCTGACTACTGCGGTGATTGGCCTGGCCCGGGCGTTCGGTCGGCAGGTGATTGCCGAGGGGCTGGAAAGCGTTGAGCACGGCGAATTGCTGTTGCGGCTGGGGTGCGAAGTCGCTCAAGGCTATTTCATCGCTCGCCCCATGCCGCCCGGTGAGGTGCCGGACTGGGTGGCGAGGTTTATCGCCCCGTCGCAATGGCAGACGCTCGGCCAGACAGCTTGAGCCATCGGCGCCCTGTAGCAGCTGGCGAAGCCTGCGTTCGGCGGCGTAGCCGTCGTAAATCCTGAGTTCACGGTTTAACTGAAGATCGCAGGGCCTGTTATCACGACGGCTGCGCCGCCGAACGCAGCCTTCGGCAGCTGCTACGGAGCAAGGTTACCGGTATAGAGCCGGATGATGTCATCGATCTCCCCGGAGATTTTCATTTTCAGCAAGGTGCGCAGAATGCGCTGTACGGGTACTTTGGGGTCGTTGCGCACGTAGCAACTGACGGCTTGTTCATGCACCAGCGCTACGCTTTGCAGTTGCTGGTCGGGCAGCAGACGATGGTTGAACCAGTCCAGAGTCCATTGGTTGCTCACCGCGTAGTGGTAGCGTCCTGCCAGCAGTTTTTCCAGTACTTGTTCCTGATTGCGCGCGTCGTCGCGGTGGAGCCGGTCGGCGTCGAACAACGGTTGCAAGGTCGGGTAGTTATAGCCACGCACGGTGCCGATCGACTGTTGCGACAGCTCTGCCGGAGTGATCGAAGGTGAGCCTTGCCGACCAATCAGCAAGTCGTGCTGAACCAGCAGTGGAACGCTCCAGATATAATCCCCGGACAGGTTCGGCAGCCAGGATTGTGAGACATAACAGCGCACATCGACTTCGCCGTGATCCATGGCGTTTTGCACCCGGGCCCGAGGCAATATATGAAATTGCGCCGGCACGCCGACCTGTGTCGCCAGGCTGAGCATGATGTCATGCAAAATGCCCTGGGTCGGTCGGCCGCGCTCGAACTGCACCATGGGCATGGCCCAGCTGTCGGATACGACAAAGCGTAACGGTGCTTCAGCGGCTGCGACGCTCAGGCTCACCCATAACAATGCCCCCAAGGCAAAACGCATAAACGCTCCGGTACGGCTCAAACGTGGGCCAATAAAAGCCCTTCAAAGTGCAGCTTAGCCAGAATAGACGAGCGCACCGGATGCAATTTTGGCCTTGCTCCGCTAGCATTAGCCGCTTCTGTTCCTTCGTTGCGACGGTTTTCGATGAGTTATCAGGTTCTTGCACGTAAATGGCGTCCGCGCTCGTTCGGCGAAATGGTCGGCCAGACCCATGTGCTCAAGGCTCTGATCAATGCCTTGGACAGCCAGCGGCTGCACCACGCGTACCTGTTTACAGGGACGCGCGGGGTCGGCAAGACCACCATCGCGCGGATCATCGCCAAATGCCTGAACTGTGAAACAGGTATCACTTCGACCCCCTGCGGCGAGTGCTCGGTGTGTCGCGAAATCGATGAGGGGCGCTTCGTCGACCTGATCGAGATCGACGCCGCGAGCCGGACCAAGGTCGAAGACACCCGCGAGCTGCTCGACAACGTGCAGTACGCACCGAGTCGCGGGCGCTTCAAGGTCTACCTGATCGACGAAGTGCACATGCTCTCCAGCCATTCCTTTAATGCGCTGTTGAAAACCCTTGAAGAGCCGCCGCCCTACGTCAAGTTCATCCTGGCCACCACCGATCCGCAGAAACTTCCGGCAACGATTCTGTCGCGGTGCCTGCAGTTCTCCCTGAAGAACATGACCCCTGAACGGGTGGTCGAGCATTTGACCCACGTGCTGAGCGTCGAGAACGTGCCGTTCGAAGACGACGCGCTGTGGCTGCTGGGCCGCGCCGCCGATGGTTCGATGCGCGATGCCATGAGCCTCACCGATCAGGCCATCGCTTTTGGTGAAGGCAAAGTCATGGCCGCCGACGTGCGGGCCATGCTCGGTACTCTCGATCACGGCCAGGTCTACGACGTTTTGCATGCGCTGATCGAAGGCGACGCCAAGGCGTTGCTCGAAGCCGTGCGCCATCTGGCCGAACAAGGTCCGGACTGGAACGGCGTGCTCTCGGAAATTCTCAATGTGCTGCACCGTGTCGCCATCGCCCAGGCGCTGCCTGAAGGCGTCGATAACGGGCATGGCGACCGTGATCGCGTATTGGCCCTGGCCCAGGCTTTGCCGGCCGAAGACGTGCAGTTCTATTACCAGATGGGCCTGATTGGGCGTCGCGATTTGCCGCTGGCACCGGATCCGCGCGGCGGCTTTGAAATGGTCCTGCTGCGAATGCTCGCGTTCCGACCGGCAGACACTGCAGACGCGCCGAGGCAGCCGCTAAAGACAGTGGGGATCAGCCAGGCCACAGTTGATTCCGCAAACTCAGTGGCTGCCGCGCCGGTTGTTGCGCCGGTAGTCGCTACGGCCGTTACACCGCCTCCGGTTGCGCCAGTGGTTGCTCCGGCGCCTGTCCCGGTAGCTGCGCCTGAGCCGGTCGCGCCTGTGGCTGTGCCCATAGTCGCGCCTGAGCCCGAGCCTGTTGTCGAACCCGTAGCGGTCGAAGAAGTCGTCGATCTGCCGTGGAACGACCCGGTAGAGCCTGAAGTTGTCCAGCAACCCGCCGTCGAGCCGGTGCTGGAAACGGCTGGCGAACAACCCGAATTGCCACCGATGCCCATGCTGACGCCGGACAGTGTGGTGCCGGATGCGCCGGAATGGGCCGCTGCGCCGATCCCGGAACCATCCGTTGCCGAAGTCGATGCCGCTACACCTGGCACGGATCAGGACGACGAGCCGCCGCTGGACGAGGATTACATCGAGCCGGACATGGATTCGGCTTATAGCTATCTCGACGAACTGGCCAGCGAGCACACCGCCGAACCTGCGCCGGAACCCGAACCTGAACCGGCCGCGATGCCGGCCACCGGTCTGGCCCTGCAATGGCTGGAGGTGTTCCCGAAACTGCCGGTGTCCGGCATGACCGCCAGCATCGGCGCCAACTGCACGCTGATCGCCGTCGATGGCGACAATTGGTTGTTGCACCTGGACCCGGCCCACAGCGCCTTGTTCAACGCGACACAACAACGTCGCCTCAACGATGCGCTGAACCAGTTTCACGGGCGCACGCTGACCCTGAGCATGGAGTTGATCAAGCCCGAGCAGGAAACCCCGGCTCAGGCCTCATCCCGGCGTCGCGCCAACCGTCAACGCGAGGCCGAGGAATCGATCCATGGCGATCCGTTCATCCAGCAAATGATGCAGCAGTTCGGGGCGGTGGTCCGTCACGATACTATTGAACCTGTCGTGGCCCTGGTCAGTCAGGACTAATAACTGAAGGCGCTCGGCCGCACTCGCCGGGCGCTGTTTTTATCCAAGTACTTTTGAGGTGATTCCCATGATGAAAGGTGGCATGGCCGGCCTGATGAAGCAGGCGCAGCAGATGCAGGAAAAAATGGCCAAGATGCAGGAAGAACTGGCCAACGCCGAAGTCACCGGTAAAGCCGGCGGCGATATGGTCACCGTGGTAATGACCGGTCGTCACGACGTCAAGCGTGTGACCATCGACCCAAGCCTGGTCGAAGGCCTGAGCGAAGACGACAAAGAAATGCTGGAGGCGGTATTCGCCGCAGCCGTTAACGACGCCGTGCGCAAGATCGAAGCCAACAGCCAGGACAAAATGTCCGGCGTGACCGCTGGCATGCAATTGCCACCGGGTATGAAACTGCCATTCTGATTCGCCAACGCAAAAAAATGCCAGGCATCGCGCCTGGCATTTTTGTTTCTGTCTGTTGGAAGTATGGTGCCTGTGAGGCAGCCTTCGCGGGCAAGCCTCGCTCCTACGGATATCGGTTATTCGCGAATATTCACACGATGCAAAACCTGTAGGAGCGAGCGGTGCGGCGATCCGACTTGCCCGCGAAGAAGCCAACTCGGTCCTTGGAAGAAACTTCGAACGCGACACCCACACAAAGGTCTGCTCCCTATACCGCCGAAATTCATCGATCAAGGAGACGTTCACATGCCACAAGCATTGACCCTCAACCAACGTATCGTTCTGGTGTCCCGCCCGGTGGGCGCGCCGACGCCGGAGAATTTCCGCCTGGAACGGGTAGCGCTGCCAGACTTGGCCGATGGTCAGATACTGCTCAACACGCTTTATCTGTCGCTGGATCCCTACATGCGCGGTCGTATGAGTGACGCGCCGTCCTACGCTGCCCCGGTAGAAATCGACGAGGTGATGACCGGTGGGGCTGTCAGTCGTGTCGAACGTTCGCTGCATCCGAAATTCCACGAAGGTGATCTAGTGGTCGGCGTTACAGGGTGGCAGAGCCACAGCATCAGCGACGGGCGCAACATCATTCCGATCCCGTCCGGGCTGCAGAGTCCGTCGATGGCACTGGGTGTGCTGGGCATGCCCGGCATGACCGCTTACATGGGATTGATGGACATCGGCCAGCCCAAGGAAGGCGAAACCCTGGTGGTAGCGGCTGCGTCCGGCGCGGTGGGATCGGTGGTCGGCCAAGTGGCGAAGATCAAGGGCCTGCGAGTGGTCGGTGTGGCCGGTGGCGCAGACAAATGCCGTTACGCGGTCGAGGAGCTGGGCTTCGATGCCTGTATCGACCACAAGCGCCCGGATTTCGCCGAAGAGTTGGCGCTGGCCTGCTTCAAAGGCGTGGATATCTACTTTGAAAACGTCGGTGGCAAGGTGTTCGATGCGGTGCTGCCACTGCTCAACCCTAAGGCGCGGATTCCTCTTTGCGGTCTGATTGCGTCCTACAACGCCCATGACGCCCCGAGCGGGCCGGATCGCTTGCCACAATTGCAACGCACGCTGCTGACCAAGCGTGTACGGATTCAGGGCTTCATTGTGTTCGACGACTACGCTGACCGTCAGCCGGAGTTCATCAGCGCCATGGCGCCGTGGGTGCGTGACGGCAAGGTGAAATTCCGTGAAGACGTGGTCGACGGCCTGGAGAACGCGCCTCGGGCGTTCATCGGTCTGCTGGAGGGACGCAACTTCGGCAAACTGGTGGTGCGGGTTGCGCGGGCTGAGTAATTGACGGTGCTATTTGACGCTAAACAGAGGCGCGGGTATAAACCGCGTCTCGTTGTTATGTCGGACTTTTCCCCATGAGCTTCAGCCCTTTGATTCGCCAACTGATCGATGCCCTGCGAATTTTGCCGGGTGTGGGTCAGAAAACTGCCCAGCGCATGGCGTTGCAACTGCTTGAGCGTGATCGCAGCGGCGGTTCGCGACTGGCCCAGGCGCTGAGCCAGGCCATGGAAGGCGTGGGCCACTGCCGCTTGTGCCGCACGCTGACCGAAGACGATCTGTGCCCGCAATGCGCCGATCCGCGCCGCGACGATACCTTGCTGTGTGTGGTGGAAGGTCCGATGGACGTTTATGCGGTGGAGCAGACCGGTTTTCGCGGTCGCTACTTCGTGCTCAAAGGCCACCTGTCGCCCCTTGACGGGTTGGGACCGGACGCCATCGGCATTCCACAATTGATGGCGCGGATCGAAGAGGCGGGTACGTTTGCCGAAGTCATCCTCGCCACCAACCCGACGGTGGAAGGTGAAGCCACGGCGCATTACATCGCCCAGTTGCTCAGCAACAAAGGCCTGATCGCCTCGCGCATCGCCCATGGCGTGCCGTTGGGTGGCGAGCTGGAACTGGTGGACGGCGGGACATTGGCGCATTCGTTTGCCGGGCGTAAGCCGATTGCCTTGTAGCGCCTGGGTTAATGCCATCGCGAGCAGGCTCGCTCCCACATTGAGTTTGCGGGTAGCACAAAACCCTGTGGGAGCGAGCCTGCTCGCGATGCAGACACCTCGGTCCATCTGATTCACACAATCCTGTTGAAAACCAAGCAAGCGCTCGGTTAACTTCGCTGAACCTTCAGTGGAGTTCGCCGATGCCTGCCTTTCAGGAATACTTCGATCCCAGCCACCAATTGGTCCGAGACAGCGTCAGACGTTTCGTCGAGCGCGAGATTCTTCCGGACATCGATCAGTGGGAAGAAGCCGAAAGCTTCCCCCGTGAGCTCTACCTGAAGGCCGGCGCGGCGGGGATTCTGGGCATTGGTTATCCAGAAGCCTTGGGTGGCAGCCACGAAGGCGATGTGTTCGCCAAGATCGCCGCCAGTGAAGAGCTGATGCGCTGCGGTTCCGGGGGGCTGGTCGCGGGGCTGGGCTCGCTGGACATTGGTCTGCCGCCGATTCTCAAGTGGGCCAGGCCCGAAGTCCGCGATCGCGTTGTGCCTCAGGTGCTGGCGGGCGAGAAGATCAGCGCCTTGGCCGTCACCGAGCCCAGCGGCGGCTCCGACGTCGCCAACCTGCAAACCCGTGCCGTACGTGACGGCGACTTTTACCGGGTCAGCGGCAGCAAAACCTTTATTACCAGCGGCGTTCGCGCGGATTTCTACACCGTCGCGGTGCGCACCGGCGAGCCTGGGTTTGGCGGCATCAGTTTGTTGCTGATCGAGAAGGGCACGCCCGGTTTCACTGTCGGTCGTCAGTTGAAGAAAATGGGCTGGTGGGCGTCGGACACCGCCGAATTGTTTTTCGAAGATTGCCGGGTGCCGGTGGGCCGTCTGATCGGGGCCGAGAACATGGGCTTCGCCTGCATCATGGGCAACTTTCAGAGCGAGCGTCTGGCCCTGGCGCTGATGGCCAACATGACCGCGCAGTTGGCGTTGGAGGAAAGTCTGAAATGGGCTCGTCAGCGCGAAGCCTTCGGCAAACCCATCGGCAAGTTCCAGGTGCTCAAGCACCGTCTCGCGGAAATGGCCACGGCGCTGGAGGTGTCACGGGAGTTCACCTACCGCCAGGCAGCAAAAATGGCCGCCGGGCAGAGTGTGATCAAGGAGATTTCCATGGCCAAGAATTTTGCTACCGACACGGCTGATCGCATTACGACCGATGCGGTGCAGATTCTCGGCGGCTTGGGTTATATGCGCGAGAGTCTGGTGGAGCGGCTGTACCGGGATAACCGGATTCTGTCGATCGGTGGGGGGACGCGGGAAGTGATGAACGAGATCATCAGTAAGCAGATGGGGCTTTAATTCTCGCTGTTGCGGCTGGCGCCATCGCGAGCAGGCTCGCTCCCACAGGGGATTTTCTGTGTACACAAGGTTTGTGCACGACTTAGATGAACTGTGGGAGCGAGCCTGCTCGCGATTGGCGTCAATGCAGACGCCGCTTACTTATCAGTCAACGCAAACTGCGTCAGACAAAAAGTAGGAATCCCCATATCTTCCAGCCGCTGCGAGCCACCCAGCTCCGGCAAATCAATGATCGCCGCCGCTTCATGCACCCGCGCGCCCATGCGCCGAATCAGGTTCGCCGCCGCGATCAGCGTGCCGCCAGTGGCGATCAGGTCATCGAACATCACCACCGCATCACCCTCACACAGGCTGTCGGCATGGACTTCGAGAAAGGCCTCGCCGTACTCGGTCTGATAACCCTCGGCCAGCACGTCGGCCGGCAGTTTGCCCTGCTTGCGGAACAGCACCAGCGGTTTGTTCAACTGATAGGCCAGTACCGAGCCGATCAGGAAGCCCCGGGCATCCATGGCGCCGATGTGGGTGAAGTCGGCCTCGACGTAACGATGGGCAAAGCTGTCCATCACCAGGCGCAGGGCCGTGGGTGACTGGAACAACGGAGTGATGTCGCGAAAGATCACGCCCGGCTTGGGGAAGTCGATCACGGGGCGGATCAGGGATTTGATGTCGAAGGAGTCGAAGACCATCGTCGAAGTGTCCTGGCGGGCTGCAAACGTCGCAGTATAACGGCGGCTGAACCGTTTCGCTCAGCCGCAATCACCAGGGTCAGCCGTCGATTGAGCCGCCGGCCAGGGCGCAGAGCTGGATCGGGTCAAGGATATGTATTTCCTTGCCCTCGGCGGCAATCAGTTCGTTTTGCTGGAAGCGGGTGAACACCCGGGACACGGTTTCTACCGCCAGGCCCAAGTAGTTGCCGATCTCGTTGCGCGACATGCTCAACCGGAACTGGTTGGCCGAGAAACCCCGTGCGCGGAAACGGGCCGACAGGTTGACCAGGAACGTGGCGATGCGCTCGTCGGCGGTTTTCTTCGACAGCAGCAACATCATTTGCTGATCGTCGCGAATCTCGCGGCTCATTACCCGCATCAACTGACGGCGCAGTTGTGGCAGTTGCAGAGCCAGTTCGTCGAGGCGATCGAAAGGGATTTCGCACACCGAGGTGGTTTCCAGGGCTTGCGCCGAGACCGGGTGCTTTTCAGTGTCCATGCCTGACAGACCGACCAGTTCACTCGGCAAATGGAAGCCAGTGATCTGCTCTTCACCGCCATCGCTCAGGCTGAAAGTCTTCAGGGCGCCGGAGCGTACTGCATAAACGGAATCGAACGTGTCCCCCTGGCGAAACAGGAACTCGCCTTTTTTCAGCGGGCGACCACGTTTGACGATATCGTCCAGCGCATCCATGTCTTCCAGATTCAGAGAAAGTGGCAGGCAGAGAGGGGCCAGGCTGCAATCCTTGCAATGGGCCTGGCTATGAGCGCGCAGTTTTACTGGCTCGGACATTTCTTCAATCCTTGTGGGAAAACACACATAAGACGTAAGGGTAACCCACGGGAGGACATTCGGACCAGCCTGCGACAATTTAACCGCAAGGCCTTAGATCACTCGTGAAAAGCGCTGGCGATTGGTGTGTTCCAGATACGCATCGAAAACCATGCACACCGAACGCACCAGCAGCCGGCCTGCGGGGAGTACGGTGATCCGTTCGTTGTCCAACTCGATCAGTCCATCCTCGGCCATATCCAGCAGATGTGGCCAAAGCTCGGCGAAATAACCACGAAAATCGATATTGAAGACCTGCTCGACTTCGGAGAATTCCAGGCTGAAATGGCAAATCAGTTGCTGAATCACTGCTCTGCGCAAGCGATCGTCAGCGGTGCATATCAGGCCACGGCTGGTGGCCAGTTGAGCGGACGCCAACGCGTTCTGGTACTGGGTCAAGTCGCTGCTGTTCTGGCAGTACAAATCGCCGATCTGGCTGATCGCCGACACCCCCAGACCAATCAAATCGCAATGACCGTGGGTGGTGTAGCCCTGGAAGTTGCGTTGCAGGGTCGATTCTTCCTGAGCAATCGCCAATTCATCATCGGGCAGGGCGAAATGGTCCATGCCGATGTAGCGGTAACCGGCGGCCGTCAGTTGTTCGATGGTGCGCTGGAGCATTTCCAACTTCTGTGCCGGTGCCGGTAGATCACTGCCGTTGATCCGCCGTTGCGGCATGAAGCGTTCCGGCAGATGGGCGTAGTTGAACACCGAGAGCCGATCCGGTTGCAGGCTGATGACTTCGTCGACGGTGCGGGCGAAGTTCTCGGGCGTCTGCTTGGGCAGGCCGTAGATCAGATCGATGTTGATCGAGCGAAATTGCAGGGTTCGGGCAGCATCGATCACCGCACGGGTTTCTTCCAGGCTTTGCAGGCGATTGACCGCCCGTTGTACCGCCGGGTCGAGGTCTTGAACGCCAATGCTGACCCGGTTGAAACCCAGTTCACGGAGCAGACCCATGGTCGACCAGTCGGCCTCGCGAGGGTCGATCTCGATGCCGTAGTCTCCGGAATCGTCGTCCAGCAGATTGAAATGCTTGCGCAGCTGAGCCATCAACTGGCGCAATTCGTCGTGGCTGAGAAAAGTCGGTGTGCCGCCGCCGAAATGCAGTTGCTCAACTTTTTGCGTCGGGTCTAGATGGCAGGCGATCAGCTGGATCTCCTGTTCCAGGCGCTGCAAATAGGGCAGGGCGCGGCCACGGTCCTTGGTGATGACTTTGTTGCAGGCGCAGTAGTAGCAAATGTTCGCGCAGAACGGCACGTGCACATACAGCGACAGCGGCCGCAGGGCTTTGCGGCTGTCGCGCAGGGCATGAAACAGGTCGAAAGTGCCGACCTGGCTGTCGAATTGCACGGCGGTCGGGTACGAGGTGTAGCGCGGTCCCGCCAGGTCATAACGGCGGATCAGATCTGTGTCCCAACGAATGGCGTCGAGCATGCGGGCATTCCCCCGGATAGGCTGGCAGTGTTTGCGAGTCTAGGGGGTCGACGCTGGGGCATCTTGATTTGCATCAACGGTCGGGATTTGTGTGGTCGGTGAGGGCCCCATCGCGAGCAGGCTCGCTCCCACAGGGGAATGCATTTCAAGGTGGGAGCGAGCCTGCTCGCGATGGGCGCACCGCCGAGCTAATGCCCCATCAACCAATGCTGATGAGGCCCCGGCAAGGTCCAGATGCCGAACACCATCACCAACAAGCCACCGGTCATGCGTACGCTGCGTTTGCGCAACAACGCTGTGACGCGCTCGGCAGCCAGCCCTGTGGCGAGCAGCACGGGCCAGGTGCCCAACCCAAATGCCAGCATCAGCAATGCACTGTCCAGCGCATTGCCTTGGCTCGCCGACCACAGCAATGTGCTGTAAACCAGCCCGCACGGCAGCCAGCCCCACAATGCGCCCAGCAGCAGGGCGCGGGGCAGGTTCGACACGGGCAATAGTTTGTTGGCCACCGGCTGAATGTGCCGCCACAGGCCACGGCCAAGGCTTTCGATGCGAGTCAGGCCGCTCCACCAGCCGGCCAGGTACAGGCCCATGGCGATCAGCAGCAGGCCGGCGAGGATGCGCATGAACATCGCCGCCGGGCTATTGGCCACGGCCCAGCCGGCCAGGCCGATCAGCAGGCCGGCCGCGGCGTAGCTGAGAATTCGCCCCAGGTTGTAGGCCAGCAACAATCGAAAGCGTCGGCTGCGCTGTTCCTTGGGGATCGCCAGGGTCAGGGCGCCCATCAAGCCGCCGCACATGCCCAGGCAATGCCCGCCGCCGAGCAGGCCGAGGATCAGCGCAGACACCAACAGTGGCGCCAACTCAAGCATGGGGCGGCGCCTTGTCGTCCGGTTTGGCCGGATGGCCGCTGGCCTCGTCGACCGCTGCCTTGTGGTTCGGGTCCTGATCGTCGAACAGGATGCTGTGGGCCGGGCCATCGAGGTCGTCGTACTGACCGCTGTCGACTGCCCAGAAGAAGATATAGATAGCGATGGCCACGATCAGCAGCGCGGCAGGGATCATCACGTAGAGAGCTGGCATCTGGACTCCATGCCCGCGCGGCTCAGGCCGGCAGCGGGCGGGTTTCTGGCGTGGTGCCGGCTACCGGCGCGCTCGGCAGGCGAGTCAGGCGCAGGGCATTCAACACCACGGTCAACGAACTGATCGACATGCCAACCGCCGCCCATACCGGAGTGATCCAGCCGAGGGCGGCGAACGGCAACATGAGGCCATTGTACAGCGCTGCCCACAGCAAGTTCTCGATGATGACCCGACGGGTGCGACGGGCCAGGCTGAAGGCTTGCACCAGCGCGTCGAGGCGGTTCGACAGCAGCACCGCGTCGGCACTGGTTTTCGCCAGATCGGTGGCCGAACCCATCGCCACGCTGATGTCGGCGGCGGCCAGGACCGGCACATCGTTGACCCCGTCACCGAGCATCAACACCTTGCGGCCTTCCTTGTGCAATTGTTGCAGCACCTGCAATTTATCGTCCGGACGCAAACCGCCACGGGCCTCGTCAATGCCCAATTCGGCAGCGACGCTGGCAACCATCGGCGAGCTGTCGCCGGACAGCAGCAACGTACGCCAGCCGCGAGCCTTGCAGGCCGCGAGCAGAGCGGGCGCATCGGCGCGCAACCGGTCGTCGAGTACGAACCACGCCAGCGGCCCTTGGCTGTCGCCGAGCAATAGCCATTGGCCGGGCTCATCGGGCATTGCTGGCACTTGAGCGTCGCTGAGTTCGCAGACAAAACCCGGTTGGCCAATGCGCAGGCGTTGTGCGCCGACCAACCCCTGCAGACCCAGGCCCGGCGTGCTGTGAACTTCTTCGGCGGCCAGCGGCGCGCGGCCAAAGGCTCGGGCAATCGGGTGCTCGGAACGGTTTTCCAAAGCGGCGGCGAGGCTCAGGCATTGATCGCTGGTCAGGGCCCCAAGAGGCCGGATCGAACGCAAGGCCAGGCGACCTTCGGTGAGGGTGCCGGTCTTGTCGAAAATCACCGTGTCGATCTGATTCAGGCCTTCCAGCACATGGCCGCGCGTTAACAAAAGACCGAGCTTGTGCAGCGTGCCGGTGGCGGCGGTGAGGGCGGTTGGCGTGGCCAGCGACAAGGCGCACGGGCACGTGGCAACCAGCATCGCCAGGACAATCCAGAAGGCTCGCGAAGAATCCAGTTCCCACCACAGCAGGCCAATGGCGGCCACCGCGACAAGCGACAACAGCAAAAACCATTGCGCGGCGCGATCGGCGATTTCCGCCAGTCGAGGCTTTTCGGCCTGGGCGCGATCCAGCAGGCGGACGATGGCCGACAGTCGCGTGTCCTGACCCAGCGCCAGGACTTCTACGGTCAGCGCACCTTCGACGTTCAAGGTGCCGGCGGTGACGGCATCGCCCGGGGTTCGTGGTTGTGGCAGGTATTCGCCGGTGAGCAGGGATTCGTCAATGCTCGATTGACCGTCGAGGATTTTACCGTCGGCCGGCAGAATTGCTCCGGGATGCACCAGCACCTGATCGCCCACGCGTAACTCGCTGAGCAGAATCCGCTCGCTCTGGCCATCAGCACTCAGCCGCAGGCAGGAGGCGGGCAACAGATTGACCAGCTGTGCGGTCGCGGCGGCGGTGCGTTCCCGGGCACGACGTTCCAGATAACGCCCGGCCAGCAGGAACAGCGCGAACATCCCCACAGCATCGAAATACAGCTCGCCAACCCCGGTGATCGAGGTCCAGATCCCGGCGATATAGGCACTGCCAATCGCCAGCGACACCGAGACGTCCATGGTCAGGTGACGGGTGCGCAGATCGCGCATCGCGCCCTTGAAGAACGGCGCGCAGCTGTAGAACACGATGGGTGTGGTCAGAAACAGCGCGACCCAGCGCAGGATGGTGTGCAGCTCGGGGCTGAGGTCGATGTTGAATTCTGGCCAGGTGGCCATGGTTGCCATCATCGCCTGGAACCACAGCAGCCCGGCGACACCGAGTTGGCGCAGGGCCAGGCGATTTTCGCTGGCCAGTTGTTCACTGGCGCGGTCGGCCTGATAGGGGTGGGCGGCGTAACCGATGTGGCGCAATTCGCTGAGCACCTGGCTCAATGGCAATTGCGCGTCGGCCCAGCGCACATGCAGGCGATGGTTGGACAGGTTCAGGCGTGCTTCGGCCACCGCCGGCAAGGCGCGCAAGTGTTTTTCGATCAACCAGCCGCAGGCGGCGCAACTGATGCCTTCCATCAACAGGGTGGTTTCGGCGAGTTCGCCTTCGTGGCGGACAAAGGGTTGTTGCACATCGGCGCGATCGTACAGCGCCAGTTCGTCCACCAACTGCACCGGCAAGGCTTCGGGGTTGGCCGAGGCTTCGCTGCGATGCTGGTAATAACTTTCCAGCCCACCGGCCACGATGGCCTCGGCCACCGCCTGGCAACCCGGGCAGCAGAACTCGCGGGTATCCCCGAGGACGGCGGCGGTGAAGCGGCTACCGGCCGGGACGGGCAGGGCGCAGTGGTAGCAGGGGGTAGGAGTACTCATGAGCTAGAATCTATATCGTCCGGAAGGGGCCTCATCCCTGTAGGAGCTGTCGAGTGAAACGAGGCTGCGATCTTTTGACCTTGCTGTTCTTTAAAAACAACATCAAAAGATCGCAGCCTCGTTTCACTCGACAGCTCCTACAGATTTCACAGGTTTGCAGGGTTTACGGTTTTTTCAGGTCTTCCGCGCCCTGCAGCGGCTCATCACCGAGCAACAGATCCTTGGCATGGCTGACTTGTTCTTCTTCGAACATGCGCCAGATCTTGTCATCCTGCACTCCCAGCAATTCGACAAAGCGACGACCTTCAATCTTGTCGCTCAACTGGCCGATGTAGCGACCCTGTTCGGTTTCGCTACGGGCCAGGGTGATCTTGCGATCCTTCTCTGGCTGGGTCGGCGAAATCAGGTTCAGTTCAAGGGTTTTCGGCTGGCTATTGCCGCTCAGGCGCAGATCGACTTCGCCGGTCACGTCATCCAGATGCACGCTGGCACGCAGTTGCAGGGTCTGGGCCAGCAGTTCACGGTCTAGCGAACGGTTGATGCCCTTGCCAGCCTCGTAATAGTTGTCGTTGACCAGGTTGTCCGGGTTGTTCACCGCGATGGTCACCATCGACAGGGTCAAGGTCACCGAGCAGGCCAGAATGGCGATAATGATCCATGGCCAAAGGTGCTTGTACCAGGGACTTGCGGCAGTTGGTGCGGGCATGATCACTTCTCTCAACGAATTTGTGGGCCGATGAATCGGCTCTTGGCTTCAATGTGGACGTTGGCGTCGTCGGCGTCCTTGAGGATGAATGTCACCTCGTTGGTGCTCGACGGCAGTTGTTCCGGTGCGCTGGACAGTTCGACCGGCTGACTGAAAATCTCCCCGGCGGCGACCTTGATCTCGCGCTTGCCTTGCAGCTTGAGGTCCGGCAGGCCGGTGGCTTCCAGCACGTACGTGTGGTCGTGCTGGTCCTTGTTCATGATCTTCAGGCTGTAGACGTTTTCGATCCGGCCTTCGGCATTCTCGCGGTACAACACGCGGTCTTTACTGACATCGAAGCCGACCAGCGAGCGCATGAAGAATGCAGTCACCAGTAGCGCGATCATCGCCAGCAGTACCGTGGCATAGCCGATCAGGCGTGGGCGCAGTTTATTGGTTTTTTGCCCCGACAGGTTGTGCTCGGTGGTGTAGCTGATCAGGCCCCGTGGGTAATCCATCTTGTCCATGATGCTGTCGCAGGCATCAATGCACGCGGCGCAGCCGATGCATTCGACTTGCAGGCCGTCGCGGATGTCTATACCGGTGGGGCAGACCTGGACGCACATGGTGCAGTCGATGCAATCGCCAAGACCCTGAGCCTTGTAGTCGATGCCTTTCTTGCGCGGGCCACGGCTTTCGCCACGGCGCGGGTCATAGGAGACGATCAGCGTGTCCTTGTCGAACATCACGCTCTGGAAGCGTGCGTACGGGCACATGTAAATGCACACCTGCTCGCGCAACCAACCGGCGTTGCCGTAGGTGGCGAGGGTGAAGAAACCGACCCAGAAATACGACCAGCCATCGGCCTGGCCGGTGAAGAAATCGATCACCAGTTCGCGAATCGGTGAGAAGTAACCGACAAACGTCATGCCGGTCACGAAACCGATCAGCAGCCACATCGTGTGCTTGCTGAATTTACGCAGGAACTTGGTGGCGCTCATCGGCGCCTTGTCGAGCTTGATGCGCTGGTTGCGGTCGCCTTCGGTGACTTTTTCGCACCACATGAAGATCCAGGTCCAGACGCTCTGAGGGCAGGTGTAGCCGCACCAGACGCGACCGGCATACACGGTGATGAAGAACAGGCCAAAGGCACTGACGATCAGAATGCCCGAGAGCAGGATGAAATCCTGAGGCCAGAAAGTCGCGCCAAAAATAAAGAATTTACGTTCCGGCAGGTTCCACCAGACGGCCTGATGGCCGCCCCAGTTCAGCCACACCGTGCCGAAATACAACAGAAACAGTCCGGCACCGCCGATCATCCGCAGATTGCGAAACAGGCCGGTGAAGGCGCGGGTGTAGATCTTTTCTCGAGAGGCGTAGAGATCGACGCTGTTGTTCGCGTTCTTGGCAGGCGGAGTGACGTCGTGTACCGGAATCTGATTGCTCATCATTGCATCCCACGGCAGTGGAAAAATGCCTCGGTCAGTACGTGCCGACCGCGGTCAAAAAGAGGTGTTGCAGTGGCGCAATGATACGCTTGTAGCTCTAGCGCAAGGGTGCGACCTTTGGTCGCGTTGGGGAAAATCAATTGATGGTGTAATGACTTGAATCAATTGACTTGTGAATTATGAACGGTTTTGCAGGGGCGGCGAACTCATTCGTCCCATGGATTGATCAGTGCCACACCGCTGGATTGAAAATCGCTGATGTTACGGGTGACTACCGTAAGGCCATGAACCAGTGCAGTCGCTGCGATCAGGGCGTCACTTTCATTGGCACGATCTGGAACATGCAAGCTGGCACAGCGGAGTGCCACGGCGGCATCGACCGGCAAGATTCTGGCATCGAAGGCCGGTATAACCTGGCGCTTCAGCCAGGTGCGCAATACCTTCCCCTGAACGGGGTCGCGACGCTCCATTCGAAGAACCCCTGTCTCCAGTTCCTTCAAAGTAATGGCCGAAATAAACAGGCGTGGTGCGATGACACTTTTGGCCCAGGCGACGACGTTCGCGTCAGCCTGAGGTTTACGCAGTTCAGAAATCACGTTGGTGTCGAGTAGAAACATCAGGACAGATCCACGGGTCGATGAGTGATGACGGTACGCTCGGTTTCGAATTCGATGTCTGCCGCTTCGGGCATCACCAACAGGTCGACGATGTTGGCGTTTATGCCAGTCAGTTTTTGGTATTCCTCAATGCTTAGCAGTACGTGAGCAGGCTTGCCACGGTCGGTGATGATAACCGGCCCATGACGCGTGGCTTTTTTGGCACTACTTGTGTCCTGGTTGAATTCACGACTGGAAATGGTGGTGATGGCCATCATGCGTAGGCTCCTGCAAAAAGCGTCGATGTAGGAACGTTACTACTTGGCTTTGTGTCTCGCAACCTCGTTGAGGGACCGTCGGTCGTAGTGGTGCATCTGGCTTCTCCAATAGCGCAATAGTGAAATTGCAGGAAACATGATCTATTGATATTGAAACGATAGATGTTTGTTTTGACTTTTAAGTTGTCATAACTTGCTCGGGCAAGACGGTGTGTCTTGTACCTAACTTCAATAGAGATGGATTTCTATGTTTCTCGATAAAAAAGTCAATGCGCTATTGGGCGCTTTGTTATGTGTCGTTACGTTTGGTGCACATTCGGCAGATAATAACCTGCCTCGGCATTTAGTGTTTACCTCGGATCCGCAGTATCCGTGGACTGAGAGTTCCGACCATGGGTGGGATGAAACAACCTCGGATAAGGAGCAGCGTTCAAAGTGGCTGATTGAGAGCCAATACTCCGACGTCGCCAGCTTCAGGCGTAATCATTCTGTTGACCCGACGCACATTCCAGTCATGGTCAACGGCGACATGACCGCTTTCGGTCACGGCTACCAGCGCGACATGACCCGGTCGATACTGGATAAGCAACTGGGGGGTGTTTATGACTATGGCCTGGGGAATCATGATTATGAAAACAACGTCGATGATTGTTTTCTGAATAACTGTGCGGCCGGCAGTATTGTTGATTTCAAGGAACGTTACTTGGGCAAGTTAACGACGCTGGATATGAGAGTGTCGGATGAGGGCACGATTAAAAAAAGTGTCTTCGGTAGCCTGGCCTATTCTAAAGACTTTGGCGATGTACACATTGTTCAATTACATAATGAGCCCACCTATACCGTCGGGTTTACCGCTTGGGATTGGGGAGTGCTCACGGGTTACCAGGTTTGCGAGTCTCTGGATTGGCTGGAGGAAGATTTAAAACGCGCAAGTGAGAGCGCAAAGATCATTCTTCTGAACATGCACAAGCCGGATCGCTGGAAGGGCAGTACCGAACAGATTGCCCGGTTCAAGGCAATCATCGAGCGATACAAGGTGACGGCGGTGTTTGCCGGGCATTTGCATACCGAGCCCGGGAGCTACTACGGATGGAACAAACGGGACTACTTCGGGGATGTGCCGGTATTCTTGAGCGGTGGGGCGTCGAACCAGACCTACCTGATCGCCGATATGTCCACGGATCGCAAAACGTTGAAGGTGTTTCAGGTCAACCAGAATAACTGGCCAAGCCGCAAAGAGATCCAGACGGTTGAGGTTCGATAACCTGCGATTATCCAGTTGAAACGAAAACGGCCCCGTCAGATGACGGGGCCGTTTTTTGTTGCATCAAGCGTTTATCTTACTGGGCGTCTGCTTCCGGTGCTTTCTCACCGTGAGAGAGGCTGTAGACGTAAGCCGCCAGCAGGTGAACCTTGTCGTTGCCTTGCAGCTGTTCTTGCGCAGGCATCTGGCCCTGACGGCCGTAACGGATGGTCTGCTGCAGTTGAGCGAAGCTCGAACCGTAGATGAAGCCGGTCGGGTGAGTCAGGTCAGGGGCGCCCATTGCTGGCGTGCCTTTACCTTGCGGGCCATGACACGCCACGCAGTTGGCGGCGAACAGTTTCTGGCCGGCAACCGGATCAGCCTTGGTGCCTTCCGGCAGCTTGCGGCCATCGAGGTTGGTCAGCACGAACGCGGCAACGTCCGCAACGCCTTGCTCGCCGATCACTTCAGCCCAGGCCGGCATCACAGCGTGACGACCGCCCATGATGGTGGTCTTGATGGTTTCCGCTTCACCGCCCCAGCGCCAGTCGGTGTCAGTCAGGTTAGGGAAGCCGTAGGCGCCTTTGGCGTCGGAACCGTGGCAGACCGAGCAGTTGGAGGCGAACAGGCGGCCACCCATCTTAAGGGCTTGCGGGTCTTTGGCGACTTCTTCGATCGGCATGGAAGCGAACTTGGCGAAGATCGGGCCGAACTTGGCGTCCGACCTGAGCATTTCCTTCTCCCACTCGTGAACGCCGGTCCAGCCGGTCTGGCCGTTGGCGAACGCGGTCTTGTTCTCGTTATCGAGGTAGTTGTAACCCGGCAACAGGCCTTTCCAGTTACCCAGACCCGGGTACAGCACCAGGTAGCCGAGGGCGAAGATGATGGTGCCCACGAACAGCATGAACCACCATTTCGGCAGCGGGTTGTCATACTCCTCGATCCCGTCGAAGGAGTGGCCGACCGTTTCATCGGTGGATTCGCTGCGCTGGCCCTTGCGGGTGGACAGCAGCAGCCAGGTCAGGGCGAAGATGGTGCCGAGACTGAGGACTGTGACGTACAGACTCCAGAATGTAGTCATTCTTTGTTACTCCTAGAAGCTTGCTCGACGTGCTTGATGGCTTCGGGATCATCCGCGAAAGGCAGCAAGGTCGCGTCTTCAAACTCCGACTTGCGCTTGGGGCTGAACACCCACAGCGCCAGACCGATGAAGGCCACCATCACAACAACGGTGCCCAGGCCACGAATCATCCCGATATCCATCTAAATCACCGTTTGCTTTTGATGATGGTGCCCAGGCCTTGCAGATAGGCCACCAGCGCGTCCATTTCGGTTTTGCCCTTCACAGCATCCTTGGCACCGGCGATATCTTCGTCGGTGTAAGGGACGCCGAGCGTGCGCAAGACTTCCATTTTCTTGGCGGTGTCTTTGCCGTCGAGCTTGTTTTCCACGAGGAACGGGTAAGCCGGCATTTTCGACTCAGGCACTACGTTGCGCGGGTTGTACAAGTGCGCACGCTGCCAGTCATCGGAGTAACGACCGCCGACACGGGCCAGGTCCGGACCGGTACGTTTGGAACCCCACAGGAACGGGTGGTCCCAAACGCTTTCACCCGCGACCGAGTAGTGGCCGTAACGTTCGGTTTCAGCACGGAACGGGCGGATCATCTGCGAGTGGCAGCCGACACAACCGTTGGCGATGTATACGTCGCGGCCTTCCAGCTCAAGGGCGGTGCGCGGCTTCATGCCCTCGACCGGCTTGTTGGTGACATCCTGGAAAAACAGCGGAACGATTTGAGTCAGGCCGCCGACGCTGACGGCGATAACCATGAAGAAGGCCAGCAGGCCAATATTCTTCTCGACTGCTTCATGCTTCATCAGTGAGCTCCAACTACAGCAATCTGTTCAGCAGCTTTGGCTTCAGCCGGGTTCGAGGCACGTACGGTACGCCATACGTTGTAGGCCATGAACAGCATGCCGCTGGCAAAGAACGCACCGCCCAGGGCGCGAACGATGAAACCAGGGTGGCTGGCTTGCAACGCTTCGACGAACGAGTAGGTGAGGGTGCCGTCGTCGTTGATTGCACGCCACATCAGACCCTGGGTGATGCCGTTGACCCACATCGAAGCGATGTACAGAACGGTACCGATGGTCGCGAGCCAGAAGTGCGTGTTGATCAGGCCGGTGCTGTGCATCTGCGCACGACCGAACAGTTTCGGGATCATGTGGTAGATCGCGCCAATCGAAATCATCGCTACCCAGCCAAGAGCGCCGGCGTGTACGTGGCCGATGGTCCAGTCGGTGTAGTGCGACAGCGAGTTGACGGTCTTGATGGCCATCATCGGGCCTTCAAAGGTCGACATGCCGTAGAACGCCAGCGATACCACGAGGAAACGCAGGATCGGGTCGGTGCGCAGCTTATGCCAGGCGCCCGACAGGGTCATCATGCCGTTGATCATGCCGCCCCAGCTGGGTGCCAGCAGGATGATCGACATCGCCATGCCCAGGGACTGAGCCCAGTCCGGCAGCGCGGTGTAGTGCAGGTGGTGCGGACCGGCCCAGATGTACAGGGTGATCAGCGCCCAGAAATGCACGATCGACAGACGATAAGAGTAGATCGGACGTTCGGCCTGCTTCGGAACGAAGTAGTACATCATCCCCAGGAAGCCGGTGGTCAGGAAGAAACCTACCGCGTTGTGGCCGTACCACCACTGGATCATCGCATCGGTCGCACCCGAGTAAGCCGAGTAGGACTTGAAGAAACTGACCGGCAGGGACGCGTGGTTGACGATGTGCAGCATCGCCGTCACGACGATGAAGGCACCGTAGAACCAGTTACCGACATAGATGTGCTTGGTCTTGCGCTTGACGATGGTGCCGAAGAACACCAGACCGTAGGTGACCCAGACAATGGCCAGCAGAATAGCCAGGGGCCATTCCAGTTCCGCGTATTCCTTGGTGGTCGTGAAACCCATCGGCAAGGTAATGATCGCGCCGACGATCACCGCTTGCCAACCCCAGAAGGTGAAGGCCGCGAGGCTGTCGGAAATCAGTCGCGTTTGGCAGGTTCGCTGCACGACGTAATAGGAAGTGGCAAACAGAGCACAACCACCGAAGGCGAAAATCACCAGGTTGGTGTGCAGCGGGCGCAGGCGTCCAAAGCTCGTCCATGCCAGACCGAAGTTCAACTCCGGCCAGACCAGTTGCGAGGCGATGAAGACACCGAGCCCCATGCCAAGGATCCCCCAGACCACCGTCATGATGGCGAACTGGCGGACTACCTTATAGTTATAAGCAGTCGGACTGATTGCTGTGCTCATTCTAAGGTTCCACGGTTTGGGTGTTTTATTAGGAGTAAAAATCGGCCGCAAGTATGTAGAAAGCGGGGGGTCATTGCAACGCGCCATGACGTGGGTCAATGCTTTCAAAAGCTGATTCTGCGGCCTTTCCATGCGCTGCGTAAGGACAAAATTGCGCTCGGACAAAATGTCGCAACGGATGAAAGAGGCGAGGGGTTCAGGTCAGTTGTAACGGGGTATGTTCAAACACGACGATCGGGTAACAGAGGGCAACGGGGACGATAGCCGGTGTCTACCAGCCTTTGCGGCCTGTCATCGAGCAAATTCGTCGAACACATCGGGTTGAATCGACCTGGAACCGGCGCTGGTCAGCACGCATCGCAGGACAGCTTAAACCTGAATCCGGCGAACCGAAAGGAAAGACAAGGGAGGGTGCGACAATGCGTCGCAAAGGGGCAGTGAACTGCCGCATCCGGGTGAATGCGGCGTTGCGCGGGCGAGATTTATTCGCTTTTGCCTTCAGCCTGCAAACGTTCTGTATTCAGACCATGCGACAGGCTGTACACATAAGCAGCCAACAATTGCACCTTGTCGTTGCCGAGCAGTTCGTTCTGCGCCGGCATATGACCCTCGCGGCCATGACGAATGGTTTGTTCAAGCTGCGTCAGGCCTGTTCCATAGATAAAACCGGCCGGTTGCGTCAGATTCGGCGCTCCCATGGCTTCAGTGCCTTGGCCGTTTGCCCCATGACAGGCTACGCAGGTGGTGCTGTACGCTTGCTGTCCGGCGTGCAGATCGGCTGTGCTGCCTTCCGGCAAGGGCAGGCCGGCCAGTTCATGACGCACATAAGCAGCGACGTTCTTCACCCCGGCGTCGCCGAGGATTTCTCCCCAGGCCGGCATCGCGGCCATGCGACCGCCCATGATTGTCGTTTTGATCATTTCGGCATCGCCGCCCCAGCGCCAGTTGCTGTCGGCCAGGTTCGGGAAACCAAACGCGCCTTTGGCATCCGAGCCGTGGCACACCGAGCAATTGGACGCAAACAGGCGACCGCCCATTTTCAGTGCTAGCGGATCCTTGGCCACTTCTTCGATGGGCATGGCGGCAAATTTGGCGAAGATCGGCCCGAACTTCGCGTCAGCCTTGTTCATCTCCTTTTCCCATTCGTGGACACCGGTCCAGCCGTCCTCATAACCGGGCAATATGCCTTTCCAGTTACCCAGGCCCGGGTAAAGGATCAGGTAGCCGACGGAAAACACCAACGTGCCGGCGAACAGCATGAACCACCACTGCGGCAGCGGGTTGTCGTACTCCTCGATGCCGTCGAAGCTGTGGCCCATGGTCTGGTCGGTGCTGCCCTTGGTTTCCCCTCGGCGCGTACCGATCAGCAACCAGGTCAGGCCGATCAGGCTGCCGATGGTCAGTACGCAGATCCACGTACTCCAGAAGGTGGTCATGGCCGGGTACTCCTTGTGGCGGATGCTTGTTGGGTGCTGTTTTCGGATGGCGGCTCGTCGGCGAACGGCAGCAGGCGCGCTTCGGCGAATTCCGGATTGCGCTTGCCGTTGAATACCCACAGCGTCAGGCCGACGAAGGCCACGAACACCACGACCGTGCCCAGGCCGCGGATCATTCCACTGCTCATTTCGCTAATTATTTCAAAGGGCATGGACATGGCTCACCTCTTGCTCTTGATCGCAGTGCCGAGCACTTGCAGGTAGGCGACCAGCGCATCCATTTCGGTTTTGCCCTGGAGCGAGGCGACTGAGCCTGCGATGTCGTCGTCGGTGTACGGCACGCCGAGGGTGCGCATGGCGCGGATCTTGGTTTCGGTGTGGCTGCTATCGATCTTGTTGTCGACCAGCCACGGGTAGGCCGGCATCTTCGATTCCGGCACCACGTTGCGCGGGTTGTACAAGTGCGCGCGATGCCAGTCCTCGGAGTAGCGACCGCCGACGCGCGCCAGGTCCGGCCCGGTACGCTTGGAGCCCCACAGGAATGGATGATCCCAGACACTTTCACCAGCCACCGAGTAGTGGCCATAGCGCTCGGTCTCGGCGCGGAACGGACGGATCATCTGCGAGTGGCAACCGACGCAGCCTTCGCGGATGTAAATGTCGCGACCTTCCAGTTGCAGCGCGGTGTAGGGCTTCATGCCTTCCACCGGTTTATTGGTCACGTCCTGAAAGAACAGGGGGACGATCTGGGTCAGGCCGCCGATGCTCACGGCGAACACCATCAGCAACATCAGCAGGCCGACGTTTTTTTCGATTGTTTCGTGTTTCATGGCGGACTCCTCAGGCTATCTGCGCGGCAGCGGCGGCTTCGGCAGGCTGCGAGGCCCGCACGGTGCGCCAAGTGTTGTAAGCCATCAGGAACATGCCACTGAGGAAGATCGCGCCGCCCACCAGTCGCACGACGAAGCCTGGGTGGCTGGCCACCAGGGTTTCGACGAAGGAGTAGGTCAGCGTGCCGTCCTCGTTGACCGCGCGCCACATCAGGCCCTGAGCGATGCCGTTGACCCACATCGACGCGATGTACAGCACGGTGCCGATGGTCGCGAGCCAGAAGTGCGCGTTGATCAAGCCGATGCTGTGCATCTGCGTGCGGCCGAAGATTTTCGGGATCATGTGGTACAGCGCGCCGATGGAAATCATCGCCACCCAGCCGAGCGCGCCGGCGTGAACGTGGCCAATGGTCCAGTCGGTGTAGTGGGAGAGAGCGTTGACCGTTTTGATCGCCATCATCGGCCCTTCGAAGGTCGACATGCCGTAGAACGCCAACGAGACCACGAGGAAGCGCAGGATCGGGTCGCTGCGCAACTTATGCCAGGCGCCCGAGAGCGTCATCATCCCGTTGATCATCCCGCCCCAGCTCGGCGCCAACAGGATCAGCGACATCACCATGCCCAACGACTGCGCCCAGTCCGGCAGCGCGGTGTAGTGCAAGTGATGGGGCCCGGCCCAGATGTACAGGGTGATCAGTGCCCAGAAGTGCACGATCGACAAACGATAGGAATACACCGGACGCTCGGCCTGTTTCGGCACGAAGTAGTACATCATTCCGAGGAAACCGGCGGTGAGGAAAAAGCCTACGGCGTTGTGTCCATACCACCACTGCACCATGGCATCGGTCGCACCGGCGTACACCGAGTAGGACTTGGTGAAACTCACCGGCAGCTCAAGGTTGTTGACGATGTGCAGGATCGCCACGGTGATGATGAATCCACCGAAGAACCAGTTACCGACATAAATGTGTTTGGTCTTGCGCTGCATGATCGTGCCGAAGAACACGACGGCATAGGCCACCCAGACGATAGTGATCAGGATGTCGATCGGCCATTCCAGTTCGGCGTATTCCTTGGAACTGGTGTAACCCAGTGGCAGGCTGATGGCCGCCAGCAGGATCACCAATTGCCAGCCCCAGAAGCAGAACGCGGCGATTTTTGGCGCGAACAATCGGGTCTGGCAGGTGCGTTGCACCGAGTAGAACGAACTGGCGAACAGGGCGCAACCGCCGAAAGCGAAGATCACCGCATTGGTGTGCAGTGGGCGCAACCGGCCGAAACTGGTCCACGGCAGGTTGAAGTTAAGTTCGGGCCAGACCAACTGGGCAGCGAGAAAAACCCCGAGCCCCATGCCGACGATGCCCCACACCACCGTCATAATGGCGAATTGGCGGACCACCTTGTAGTTGTAGGCGGTACTGATAGAAGTGTTCATGGTTCCCCATCCACGGTTCAGCCGAAGTGAGGGCGTTTGCGCAAGGCAACGCTCCCCTCGTCTGGAGTTATAGGCAGACTAAAAGCGAGGCAAGCATGGACAAAGAGCACAAGGCCAGTATTGACGGGGATCAATGGGCGCAGTGTGTGCGGGATCATGGGTGGATGTGGGATGCCGCTTCAGGGCCGGCTTCGGCGACGCTGATTCTCGCTCACGGTGCCGGTGCGCCGATGGACAGCGACTGGATGAGCGACATGGCTGCGCGCCTTGCCGCACAGGGGGTCAACGTATTGCGCTTCGAGTTTCCCTACATGGCGCAGCGGCGTATCGATGGCGGCAAACGCCCGCCGAACCCGGCACCGAAACTGCTCGAGTGTTGGCGTGAGGTGTATGCCGTGGTGCGACGCCATGTCGCTGGACGCCTGGCCATTGGTGGCAAGTCCATGGGCGGGAGGATGGCGAGTTTGTTGGCTGATGAGTTGGGCGCGGAGGCGCTGGTGTGCCTGGGGTATCCGTTTTATGCGGTGGGCAAACCGGAAAAGCCGCGGGTTGAGCATCTGGCTTCTTTGAAGACGCGGACGTTGATTGTTCAAGGCGAGCGGGATGCGTTGGGTAATCGGGCGGCCGTCGAGGCTTACACGTTGGCGCCGAGTATCGAGGTGTTCTGGCTGGAGACGGGGGATCATGATTTGAAGCCGCTGAAGGCTTCGGAGTTTACTCATGAGCAGCATCTGGCGGCTGCGGCGGGGAAGGTTGCGGCATTTCTTCCTTGAGATTTATGGTGGCCGTGGTGGCCTCATCGCGAGCAGGCTCGCTCCCACATGGGCCTTGCGAATACAGGTCCACTGTGGGAGCGAGCCTGCTCGCGATGCCGGTCTGACGGGCAGCACCACTTTAAGGTTGGCAATAAAAAACCCGGAGGTTTTCACCATCCGGGTTTTCGTTTTGCTATCACCAATCAGCGATTAAACCGCTCCACCAACGAATACTGAGTATTCGCGGTTTTGGTCAGCTCTTCACTCAACAACGCCGAGTGCTGTGCCTGTTCCGAGGTCTGGTCAGCCAATTGCGAGATGTTGCTGATGTTGCGGCTGATTTCTTCGGCCACTGCACTTTGCTCTTCGGTGGCGGCAGCGATTTGCGTGGTCATGTCGGTGATGTTGGCCACCGCTTCGCTGATGCCCACCAGTGCCTGGTCCGCTTCCAATACCCGCGCCACACCTTCTTCGGCCTGACGATGCCCGGCTTCCATGGTTTGCACCGCGGTGCTGGCGGTTTGCTGCAGCTTGGCGATCAGGGCGTGAATCTGCCCGGTGGATTCGCTGGTGCGTTGTGCCAGTTGACGTACTTCGTCGGCCACCACCGCAAAGCCACGACCCATCTCGCCGGCGCGAGCCGCTTCAATCGCGGCGTTCAAGGCCAGCAGGTTGGTCTGGTCGGCGATGCCTTTGATCACATCGACCACGCCGCCGATTTCGTCGCTGTCCTTGGCCAGTTGCGTGACCGTCAGGCCGGTTTCACCGACCACCACCGACAGACGCTGAATGGCTTCGCGGGTTTCCCCGGCGATGTCGCGACCGCGACCGGTCAGGCGATTGGCTTCCTGAGTGGCGTCAGCGGTGCGCTGCACGTGGCTGGCGACTTCCTGAGTGGTGGCAGCCATCTGATTCACAGCGGTCGCCACTTGCTCGGTTTCGACGCGTTGACGTTCCAGGCCGGTGGAGCTGTTGTGCGCCAAGGCGTCAGACTGTTTCGCTTGTTCGGTCAGGTGCTCGGCAGTGTCCTGCAGACGAGTCAAGCAGGTTTTCAGGCGTGCTTCCTGGCTGAGGATCGACATCTCCAAACGTGCCTGGGCGCCACGACTGTCGGTGTACATCTGCGCGATCAGCGGGTCGGACGTGGTCTGCTCGGCCAGGCGCAGCAGACGCTTGATACCGCGCTGTTGCCAGCTCAAACCCATCAGGCCCAACGGCACGGAAAGGCCGGCGGCGAGGGCGAAGCCCCATTGGGATGTGAGGGTGGCGCCGATCATGAAGCTCAACTGGCTGACCAGAATGAACGGCAGCCAGTCCTGAAGCACCGGCAGCCATTTGTCTGTAGAGGGAATTGCAGACTTGCCCTGGTTGATGCGTTGGTAGAGCGCTTCGGCACGGCGGATCTGTTCGGCGGTGGGTTTGACCCGCACCGACTCGTAACCGATCACCTGATTGCCGTCGAACACCGGTGTGACATAGGCGTTAACCCAGTAGTGGTCACCGGTCTTGCAGCGATTCTTGACAATGCCCATCCATGGCAAGCCTTGTTTCAATGTGCCCCACATGTGCGCGAACACCGCAGCCGGGACGTCGGGGTGACGGACCAGGTTATGCGGCGCACGGATCAGTTCCTCACGAGAAAACCCGCTGATTTCGACGAAGGCGTCGTTGCAGTAGGTGATCACGCCCTTGGCATCGGTGGTGGAAATCAACCGTTGCTGAGCCGGGAAGGTCCGTTCGCGTTGTGTAATGGGCTGGTTGTTACGCATGGCTTTTTCAATCCGCAAGGCTTTGAGAGGTTGTCGGCAATGTCAGGAATTTATTGAAGTGTTTTTTTCATTAATCAGTAACGCGTCGCAAAACGACTGTTGCGTCAGCCGGCAAGCATCGGATAGGTGAACAGCCCGAAATGCAGCAGATTCAAACCAAAGTGGGTGGCGATGGCCGCGCCCAATCCGCCGAAACGGTAGGCCAGGCCATAACCGACCCCCGCCAGGCCCGCCAGCAGCATCCATTGCCAGCCAGCGCCCAGATGCACGAGGCCGAACAGCATTGATGCGAGCAACAGGGCAAGATTTTCGCCATAAGGCAGGTGTTTGAACTGCCGGCTCAGACCGCCCTGGATGTAGCCGCGAAACAGCGCTTCTTCCACCAGCGTCACCAGCAACAGATTGTTCAGCACCCACAACCAGGCTTGATCCGGCCATTTCGGGGCCCAACTGATCACGCCCAGCAACAGCGCGCCACCCAAGGCCAGCACGGCGCTTACGGTCAGGCCGAGGGCGGTGGCATAAACGGACAGCTTCAACGAGCGCCGGCCGACAATCCATGGACAAACCAGCAACAGCCAAAAACCGATCAGCGGTTTGTCCTGATTCAGGTACATCGCAAATGGCACGGCATCGTCGGTGAAGCGCTGGGGATCAATGGCGCGACCGTTGTAGAAACCGGGAAGCCAGTGCATTGCCAGTGCCACCGCCAGGAAGATGAACAAGCCGTGGCCGAGGAAGCGGCCGATGGGAATCTGTTGTTGGCGAACGGCGAAACCGGCAAACAGCAGCAACGCGAAAGAGATAGCAGCCAGCCAACCGAGATGGCCGTAGATCAAAGCCAAGCCGTAGCCCATGGAGAGAAGTGTCAGATAAGTCCATGGCAGAGCGATCATGTTAAGTCCTTGTGTCTGAATTCTGCAGGTTGCCTCGGTCCATTGTGGGAGCGAGCCTGCTCGCGATGGGGTCATCACACTCACATCTGTGTTGCCTGACACTCCGCTTCGCGAGCAGGCTCGCTCCCACATTGGTTATGTGTCGTACGATTGGGCGCGCGATTATAGAGACGTACACCGCCTAAACAAAAACACCGCCCGAAGGCGGTGTCGTTGTCGGCAGGCTGTTACGAGGCAATCAACTGCCGCAACACATAATGCAAAATCCCGCCGGCCTTGAAGTACTCCACCTCATTGAGGGTATCGATCCGGCACAACACCTCGATCTTTTCCTTACTGCCGTCTTCACGGGTGACGACCAGTGTCAGGTTCATCCGCGGAGTCAGTTCGACGCCAGTGAGGCCAAGGATGTCCAGGGTTTCCTTGCCGGTGAGGTTCAGGCTCTTGCGGTTCTGATCCAGCTTGAATTGCAACGGCAATACGCCCATGCCCACCAGGTTGGAACGGTGAATCCGCTCGAAGCTCTCGGCGATGACGGCTTTGACTCCTAGCAGATTGGTGCCCTTGGCCGCCCAGTCGCGGCTCGAACCGGTGCCATATTCTTGCCCGGCGATCACCACCAGCGGCGTGCCCGATGCCTGGTAACGCATGGCCGCGTCGTAGATTGGCAGCTTCTCCCCGGTCGGAATGTAAATCGTGTTGCCGCCTTCTTCGCCGCCGAGCATCTCGTTGCGAATCCGGATGTTGGCGAAGGTGCCGCGCATCATCACTTGATGATTGCCGCGACGCGAGCCGTAGGAATTGAAGTCCCGCGGTTCCACCCCTTGCTCGCGCAGGTATTGGCCGGCAGGGCTGTCAGCCTTGATGTTGCCGGCCGGGGAGATGTGGTCGGTGGTCACCGAATCGCCAAGCAGCGCCAGGACTTTCGCCCCTTCGACATCTTTGACCACAGGTGCAGGGCCGCCGATGTCATCGAAGAATGGCGGATGCTGGATATATGTCGAATCGTTGTTCCAGACATAAGTCGCCGCCTGCGGCACTTCGATCGCCTGCCACTGTTCGTCGCCGGCAAACACTTCGGCGTACTCCTTGTGGAACATCGCGGTGTTCACCTGAGTTACCGCGTCGGCGATTTCTTTAGTGCTCGGCCAAATGTCTCGCAGATAAACCGGCTGGCCGTTCTTGTCGTTACCCAATGACTCGCTGCTGATGTCGATGCGCACCGTGCCAGCCAATGCATAGGCGACGACCAGAGGCGGGGAGGCCAGCCAGTTGGTTTTTACCAGCGGATGCACGCGACCTTCGAAGTTGCGGTTGCCCGAGAGCACCGAGGCGACGGTCAGGTCGGCATTCTGAATGGCTTTTTCGATCGGCTCCGGCAACGGTCCGGAGTTGCCGATGCAGGTTGTGCAGCCATAACCGACTAGCGCAAAACCGAGTTCATCAAGGTACTGGGTCAGGCCCGCTGCCTTGTAGTAGTCGGTGACCACTTTCGAACCGGGGGCCAGTGAACTCTTGACCCAGGGTTTGCGCTTGAGGCCTTTCTCTATGGCTTTCTTCGCCACCAGACCCGCGGCCATCATCACGCTGGGGTTGGAGGTGTTGGTGCAGGACGTGATGGCAGCAATCACCACCGCGCCGTTTTTCAGCCGATACGTACGGCCTTCGTGATGGTAGTCCGTTTCGCCGACCAGATCAGCGTTGCCCACGGCAACGCCTCCGCCACCCTCACTTTCGAGGCGACTCTCTTCCTTGGTGGAGGGTTTGAATTGCAGGCCGAGAAAGTCAGTGAACGCTTGCGCGACATTAGGCAACGAGACGCGGTCCTGTGGGCGTTTCGGCCCGGCGAGGCTGGCTTCGACGCTGCCCATGTCCAGGGCCAGGCTGTCGGTGAACTCCGGCTCCTTGCCAGGCAGGCGCCACAGGCCCTGGATCTTGCTGTAGGCCTCCACCAGTTTCACGGTTTGCGGTGTGCGGCCGGACAGGCGCAAGTACTCCAGTGTCACCTCGTCCACCGGGAAGAAGCCGCAGGTGGCGCCATATTCCGGGGCCATGTTGGCGATGGTCGCGCGGTCGGCCAGCGGCAGGTCGGCGAGGCCGTCGCCGTAGAACTCGACGAATTTGCCGACCACACCTTTCTTGCGCAGCATCTGGGTCACCGTCAGCACCAGGTCGGTGGCGGTGATGCCTTCCTTGAGCTTGCCGGTGAGTTTGAAGCCGATCACTTCCGGAATCAGCATCGACACCGGTTGGCCGAGCATTGCCGCTTCCGCTTCGATCCCGCCGACGCCCCAGCCAAGCACGCCGAGGCCGTTGATCATGGTGGTGTGGGAGTCGGTGCCGACCAAAGTGTCCGGGAAGGCATAGGTGCGCCCGTCTTCGTCTTTGGTCCAGACCGTGCGGCCCAGGTACTCGAGGTTGACCTGATGGCAGATGCCGGTGCCCGGTGGCACCACGCAGAAATTGTCGAAGGCGCTCTGGCCCCAGCGCAGGAAGGCGTAACGCTCGTGGTTGCGCTGCATTTCGATGTCGACGTTCTGTTCGAAGGCGCTTGAACTGGCGTACTTGTCGACCATCACCGAGTGGTCGATCACCAGGTCCACCGGCGACAGCGGATTGATTCGCTGCGGGTCGCCACCGGCCTTGGCCATGGCGGCGCGCATGGCGGCCAGGTCGACCACGGCGGGGACGCCGGTAAAGTCCTGCATCAATACCCGCGCAGGCCGGTACTGGATTTCGCGATCGGAGCGACGCTCCTTGAGCCAGGCGGCAATCGCCTTGAGGTCGGCGCCGGTAACGGTTTTCTCGTCCTCCCAGCGCAGCAGGTTTTCCAGCAACACTTTCAACGACATCGGCAGCTTATCGAGATCGCCCAGGCTTTTGGCGGCTTCGGGCAGGCTGAAATAGTGATAGGTCTTGTCGTCGACTTGTAAGGTTTTAAGGGTTTTCAGACTATCGAGGGACGGCATTGAAATGACTCCTTTAAATCCGCACGGCTACGGACTGAGGGAACGAACTGAGGCTTAAACCTAGTCCTGTTTGATGCTTAAGGCTAATTACTGGACTCTATGGAGAAGTCCAAGGTTCCGAACTCGGCTATCATGCGCCGGTTTTCGTGACAGGCTTTGCTTCAACGCAAGTCTGGGCATCGCGCAGTGGCTGAATTCTTCGCCAACTGCCCAGGAGTAAGAATGAACACCCTCTTTATGCATTGTCGGCCGGGCTTCGAAGGTGAAGTCTGTTCCGAGATTTCCGAACATGCCGCGCGGCTGAACGTGGCCGGTTATGCCAAGGCCAAGACCGCCAGCGCCTGCGCCGAATTTATCTGCACCGAAGAAGACGGCGCCGAGCGCTTGATGCGTGGCCAGCGTTTCGCTGACCTGATCTTTCCGCGCCAGTGGGCTCGCGGGATCTTCATCGATCTGCCGGAAACCGACCGCATCAGCGTGATCCTCGCGCACATGGCGGATTTCCCGCTGTGCGGCAGCCTGTGGCTGGAAATGGTCGACACCAACGATGGCAAAGAGCTGTCGAACTTCTGCAAGAAATTCGAAGGCCACCTGCGCAAGGCGCTGATGGCGGCCGGCAAACTGGTGGAAGATGCCCACAAGCCGCGGCTGTTGCTGACCTTCAAGAGTGGCCGCGAAGTGTTCATGGGCCTGGCGGAATCGAACAATTCGGCGATGTGGCCGATGGGCATTCCACGCCTGAAATTCCCGCGTGAAGCGCCGAGCCGTTCGACCCTCAAGCTGGAAGAGGCCTGGCACCATTTCATCCCCCGCGACCAGTGGGACGAGCGCCTGCACAGTGACATGACCGGTGTCGACCTGGGCGCTGCGCCCGGTGGCTGGACCTGGCAACTGGTCAACCGCGGCATGCTGGTGACCGCCATCGACAACGGCCCGATGGCCGAAAGCCTGATGGACACCGGTTTGGTGCAGCACTTGATGGCCGACGGTTTCACCTTCAAGCCCAAGCAACCGGTGGACTGGATGGTTTGCGACATCGTCGAGAAACCGGCGCGCAACGCGGCGATGCTGGAAGAATGGATTGGCGAGGGGCATTGCCGGGAAGCGGTGGTCAACCTCAAGCTGCCGATGAAACAGCGTTATGCCGAAGTGAAGCGCCTGCTGGAGCGTATTGCCGACGGGTTCAAGGCGCGGGGCATTCGGGTCGAGATCGGCTGCAAGCAGCTGTACCACGACCGTGAGGAAGTGACCTGCCATCTGCGCCGGCTCGACGTAAAGAAACCCAAGTCCCGCTGATTCACACGGACCCATGTGGGAGCGGGCTTGCTCGCGAAAGCGGTGGGTCAGTCGACATCAATGTTGAATGTTAGTCCGCATTCGCGAGCAAGCCCGCTCCCACAGGTGACCGAACACCCGGCAATGCGCGACAATGCCGGCAAGTTTCAGGAGTAAATCATGAGTGAAATGATCGATACGCCGGTAGACGGCACCCTCGACGCCACCGGCCTCAATTGCCCGGAGCCGGTGATGATGCTGCACCAGCACATCCGTGACCTGGTGCCCGGCGGCCTGCTGAAGGTGATCGCCACCGACCCGTCGACCCGTCGCGATATCCCCAAGTTTTGCGTGTTTCTCGACCACGAACTGGTCGCCCAGCACGAAGAGGCAGGCACCTACCTCTACTGGATCCGCAAGAAACTCGCTTAACCCGCGGAACGACTGATGCGGATCCGCTTGCGTGCACTGCGCGTCAGGCGGATCGACAGCATCAGTGCCGCGCAACTCAAGCCGACGATCAAACCCTGCCACAACCCGCTCGGGCCACTCGGTGCGCCGAACCAGTCGGTCAGGCCCAAGGCGTAACCCACCGGCAAACCAATCCCCCAGTACGCGAACAGCGTCAGGATCATCGTCACCCGCGTGTCCTGATAGCCGCGCAGTGCGCCCGCCGCCGTCACCTGGATCGCATCGGAAAACTGGAACAGCGCCGAATACACGATCAACATCGCGGCCACCTGAATCACCGTCGGGTCGGCGGTGTAAATCGCAGCGATGGGTTCACGCAGCAACAGCATCATGCTCGCCGACAGGCACGCATAAGCCAGGGCGGTGCCCATGCCGACACCAGCGGCGAAGCGGGCTTCGCGTGGTTCCTCTCGGCCGAGTGCCTGGCCGACTCGCACGGTCACGGCCATACCGAGGGAGTAGGGGATCATGAACACCAGCGAGCTGAAGTTCAGCGCGATCTGGTGCCCGGCGACCACGGTGGCGCCGAGGCTGCCGATCAGCAGGGCGATCACGGCGAAGATGCTCGACTCGGCGAACACCGCAATACCGATCGGAAGGCCGATGCCCAGCAAACGCTTGATCACCGACCACTGTGGCCAGTCGAAACGGCTGAACAACTGACTCGACTGATAGGCCGGCGCCCAGCGCTCCCAGCCGGCCATGCCCAACGCCATCACCCACATCACGATCGCCGTGGCCCAGCCGCAGCCGACGCCACCCATGGCCGGCACACCAAGGTGGCCATAGATGAAGATGTAGTTCAGTGGAATATTCAGCGCCAACCCACACAGGCCAAGGACCATGGCCGGGCGGGTGCGACCCAGGCCATCACTGAAGCAGCGCAGCACGTGATAGAGCGCGACGGCAGGCAAGCCGCTGGCGATGCCGTGCAGATATTGCATGCACGGGCCGATCAGCTCGGGGTCGACCTTCATGATGTGCAGGATCGGTTCGGCGCTGAACAGCATGCCGGTCGCCATCAAACCCACCACCAGCGCCAGCCACAACGCCTGACGCACGATCGGGCCAATCTCGCTGTGCGTGCCGGCGCCGAAGCGTTGGGCGACTTTCGGGGTGGTGGCCAGCAGTGTGCCGGTCATCAGCAGAAACACCGGGACCCAGATCGAGTTGCCCAGCGCCACGGCCGCCAGATCTCGAGGCCCGACACGTCCGGCCATCACCGCATCGACGAAGCCCATGGCAGTGGTCGCCAGTTGCGCGATCATGATCGGCAACGCCAGGCCGAGCAGGTTTTTCAGCTCCAGGCGAACCCGGGCCGGGCGGGTGAGGGAAATAGCGGCGGGGCGGTCAGTCACGGAATTCAAGGCGAAACGTCCAAAAGGTTTTGATGCGCAGGCGGCGCATTCTACGCCTTGACGCAGTGGTCAGGAAAAGATCCTGTGTTAGGGATTTGTAATCTCTCAATCCTGCGCACACCCTGTGTAGGAGCTGCCGAAGGCTGCGATCTTTTGATCTTCTCTTTTGGCTTGAAAGGTTTGGTTAGCTTTATTTAAAGACAAGATCAAAAGATCGCAGCCTTCGACAGCTCCTACGGGGGATCGGTGCTAGTCGTTTGGTGTCATCTGCGCCTAAACTGCCGATCCGCCAAAGGAACCTGCCATGCTGATTGTTGCCGACGAAAATATCCCGCTGCTCGATGCCTTCTTCGCAGGTTTCGGTGAAATCCGCCGGGTGCCGGGACGTGCCATCGACTGCGCCACTGTCGAGCAGGCCGATGTGCTGTTGGTGCGCTCGGTGACCAACGTCAACCGCGAATTGCTCGAAGGCAGCAAGGTGCGTTTCGTCGGCACGTGCACCATCGGCACCGATCACCTGGATCTGGATTACTTTCAACAGGCCGGCATCACCTGGTCCAGCGCGCCAGGCTGCAATGCCCGGGGTGTGGTCGATTACGTGCTGGGCAGTCTGCTGACCCTGGCTGAAATCGAAGGTGCCGACCTGACTCAACGCACCTACGGTGTGGTCGGTGCCGGCGAAGTGGGCGGGCGGCTGGTCAACGTTCTGCAAGGTCTGGGCTGGAATGTGCTGGTCTGCGATCCACCACGGCAAGCCGCTGAAGGCGGCGATTACGTCAGCCTTGAGCAGATCATCGAGCAATGCGACGTCATCAGCCTGCACACTCCGCTGGACAAGCAAGGCCCTCAGTTGACCTGGCATCTGTTCGATAAAAAACGATTGAACCAACTCAAGCCTGGCACTTGGCTGATCAACGCCAGTCGTGGCCCGGTCATCGATAACGCCGCCCTGCGCCAGGTGCTGCTGGAGCGTGAAGACCTGCAAGCGGTGCTGGATGTCTGGGAAGGCGAGCCTGAGGTCGATGTGACACTGGCCGAGTTGTGTGTGCTGGCGACGCCGCACATTGCCGGTTACAGCCTCGACGGCAAACAGCGCGGGACGGCGCAGATCTATCAGGCGTTTTGCGACTTCCTCGGGCAACCGGAACAGGTTCACCTGAGCGACTTGCTGCCAGCCCCTTGGCTGTCGGCAGTGACGCTGAACGCTGACAGCGATCCGGCCTGGGCGCTGGCGATGTTGTGCCGTGGCGTGTACGACCCACGCCGTGACGACGCGGATTTCCGTCGCAGCCTTGTAGGTAATGTGAGCGAGCAGCGTGCGGCGTTCGATGCGCTGCGCAAACATTACCCGCTGCGGCGTGAGATTGATGGATTGAAGGTGCGGCTCGAGGGGGATTCGCCGGCGTTGCAGCGGATTGTGGCGGCGTTGGGTGCTTCGGCTGTCTGAATACCGCGTTGGCTTTATCGCGAGCAGGCTCGCTCCCACAATAGATCTTCAGTGAATATAGGTTTTCTATACGACCGAGATTAGATGTGGGAGCGAGCCTGCTCGCGATGGCGCGCACCACCATTTCCGGATAAGCACCCATAAAAAACCCGGCCATCTGGGCCGGGTCAAGAAGACGGTGGCTATATCACTCTTCTTCGGCAGGCTTGACCAATCGCTTCTCCAGTTCGCGGCAAGCGTCCTGGATCATGTTTTCAGTGATCGGTACTTCGTGCCCATCCTTATCAATAATCGAGCAACCCAGAGACTGGTCTGGTTGCGTGCGGATCACTGGAATCTTGTCATCGCTGCTGTTTTGCAAGGACATGGCCTGTCTCCTCATCAGGTTGTGTGCTTACTGTAAAACCGCCAAGTGACCGGGCTGTGACAACTCCTGCGATCTTTCAGGTCGGCATCTTCAGTCCATCAGAAATACCCGGACGTTTCCACCCGGACTTTAGACCAATAATCTCTAGCCACTAGTCTTGGCGGTCATAATTAACCTGACTCATTATGATTTACAGCGTTCAATCCCGTTGACCGGTGTAGGCTTGGTCGGGTCAAAGCCATTGGTTGCGCCTTCGGATGATCTTCATGCTCTCTTCCCGTCACCGCCGCGCCATTCGTCTGGCCAGCCGTTTCCTCGCACCTTATCGCTGGCCGGCCTTCGGCGCTTTGCTGGCGTTGATCGTCACTGCCGGCATCACCTTGTCCATGGGGCAGGGTATTCGCCTGCTGGTGGACGAGGGTTTCATGACCCAGTCGCCGCATTTGCTCAACCGATCCATCGGCGTGTTCATGCTGCTGGTGGTTGGTCTGGCGATTGGCACCTTTGCGCGTTTTTACCTGGTGTCGTGGATCGGCGAGCGCGTTGTCGCCGACATCCGCCGTCGGGTGTTCAATCATCTGGTCTACCTTCATCCGGGGTTCTATGAAGACAACCGCAGCTCCGAGATCCAGTCGCGGCTGACCGCCGACACCACGCTGTTGCAATCGGTAATCGGCTCTTCGCTGTCGCTGTTCCTGCGCAATGGGCTGATGGTGATCGGCGGGATTGTCTTGCTGTTTATCACCAACCCCAAACTCACCAGTATCGTGGTGGTCGCGTTGCCGCTAGTGGTCGCGCCGATCCTGATTTTTGGTCGCCGGGTGCGCACCCTGTCGCGTCTGAGCCAGGACCGGATTGCCGATATCGGCAGCTATGTCTCCGAAACCCTGAGTCAGATCAAAACCGTGCAGGCCTACAACCATCAGGTTCAGGACGAGCAGCGTTTTGCCATAACCGTGGAAGAGGCTTTCGATACTGCCCGCAAGCGCATCTTCCAGCGGGCCTGGTTGATTACTCTGGTGATCCTGCTGGTGTTGGGCGCGGTCGGGGTGATGCTCTGGGTCGGCGGCATGGATGTCATCGCCGGGCGGATTTCCGCGGGTGAACTGGCAGCGTTCGTCTTTTACAGCCTGATCGTCGGCGGTGCCTTCGGCACATTGAGTGAAGTGATCGGCGAGCTGCAGCGAGCGGCGGGGGCGGCGGAACGAATTGCCGAGTTACTGCGTTCGGAAAACATCATCCAGCCACCGACCCAGGGCCTGGTGACTTTGCCTGAACGGGTGAAGGGCGATCTGGTGCTACACGATGTGCGCTTTTCCTACCCGTCGCGTCCACAAAGCTATGCCGTCGATGGTCTGAATCTGACGATCAACGCTGGCGAAACCCTTGCATTGGTCGGGCCGTCCGGTGCTGGCAAATCGACGGTGTATGACCTGCTGTTGCGCTTTTACGACCCCATCGAAGGACGCATCCTGCTGGACGGTGTGCCGCTGACTCAACTCGATCCTCTGGACCTGCGTCGCTGCTTCGCCCTCGTCTCGCAAACCCCGGCGCTGTTCTTCGGCAGCATCGAAGAGAACATTCGCTACGGCCACCCGACGGCGACTCTGGCTCAAGTCCAGGAAGCCGCGAAAATCGCCTATGCCCACGACTTCATCGAGCAAATGCCCAACGGTTACCAGACTCACCTCGGCGACGCTGGTCTCGGTTTGTCCGGCGGGCAACGCCAACGCCTCGCCATCGCCCGGGCGCTGTTGGTGGATGCGCCAATCCTGCTGCTGGACGAAGCCACCAGCGCCCTCGACGCCCAGAGCGAGCACCTGATCCAGCAAGCCCTGCCCAGCCTGATGAAAAATCGCACCACACTGGTCATCGCCCACCGACTGGCCACGGTGAAAAACGCTGACAGGATCGCAGTGATGGACCAAGGGAAACTGGTGGCGGTGGGGACGCATCAGGAGTTGATTGCGAGTAATGCACTGTATGCCCGGCTGGCGGCGTTGCAGTTCAATGACGGCAAGGCCGAAACCGATCTGCGAGTGTAGGAGTTGGCATCCGTTGATTGTCTGTTGCGTATTTCATTACGAGTTTGAATTCATCCATCCATTCGCTGATGGCAACGGGAGGATGGGGCGCCTTTGGCAGAACTTGATACTCAGTCAGTGGCGTCCAATGTTGGCCTATTTGCCGGTCGAATCGGTGATTCAAGAGCAGCAGAACGATTATTACGCAGCATTATCGGCTGCTGACCAATTTGCCGAATCAACTCCTTTTGTCGAGTTCATGCTGCAAGCATTGAGCGTCGCTCTTGGGGACGAACTTGGTAAAAAAACTGCGACATGGTCAAGGCCGGCGTAGGAGCTGCCGCAGGCTGCGATCTTTTGATCTTTCTTTTGAACAGTGAACAAAAATGCCCGCATCGATTGATGCGGGCATTTTTTTGGTGCTTTTAAAGAAGCGAAGATCAAAAGATCGCAGCCTGCGGCAGCTCCTACAGGTACCCGATGAAAGCTTGGTGGCGTTTCACCGGGCGGGACGGGATTAGAAGCTTCATTGATCGTCGAAATACCGCTCATGCCAATCCACCAACGGTTGTGGTGAGTTGAGTTTCTGGCCGTAGATCACCGAGTACGACAACACGTTTTGCACGTACTGGCGGGTTTCGTCGAACGGGATGCTTTCCACCCACACATCGAAGCTCAGGTGATCGGCGCCACGCAGCCATTGGCGTACGCGGCCGGGGCCGGCGTTGTAGGCGGCGGAGGCGAGGACGCGGTTGCCGTTGAACTGGCTGTGGACCTGGCTCAGGTAAGCGGCACCGAGCTGGATGTTCTTGTCCGGATCGAACACTTGCTGCGGTGACGCGAGGGGAATGCTGAACTTGCGCGCGGTTTCCTTGGCGGTGCCGGGCATCAGTTGCATCAGGCCGCTGGCCCCGACGCCGGAGCGTGCATCGGCCATGAAGGCGCTTTCCTGACGGGTGATGGCGAATACCCAGCTCGAGTGAAGTCCACGGACCTTGGCTTCACGGACCAGAGTTTCGCGGTGAGCCATCGGGAAGCGGATATCCAGGTCGTCCCAGTACTTCGCCTGACTGATGGTGCGGATCGCCGGGAAATACCATTTCAGGTCGTAAGCCAGTTTCGCCTGGGCGACCATTTCGTCACGGCTGAAGTGCCGGCTGACGTGGTACCACTCGCGACGACCGTCGACAATCTGCCCGCGAGCATGGAATTCCAGGGCGCGTCGTATGCCGGGGGTATTGCGTACCTTGTTGATCAGCGCCTGACTGAGCACCAGCGGTTTGTTGTTCAGCGAATAGGGGGATTGCGAGCGGTCGGCCGCCAGGAAGCCATAGAAGTCACGCTCGTTAGCCAGGTTCTTGTAAAGCGTCTGTGCTTCCGGATTCTGTGGCTGGGCCAGCTCCAGGCTGCGAGCCTGCCAGTAACGCCAGCGGTTGGTGGTGGCCAGGTCCTGGGGCAGGCGGCGGGTCAATTGATAGGCATCGTCCCAACGGGCCAGGCGCAATAGCAGGCGCAGGCGCCATTCGGAAACGGTGTTGTCCCGCAGTTCCGGGTCGTATTTGGTCATCACGTCCAGCGCGCGGCTGTCGAAACGACGAGCCAGGGTCAGCCCTATTTCCCGGGCAATCGCGACTTTTTCGTCACGGGAGAAGTGCATGCTGCTGGCGTAACCATCGAGCAGGGCCATGGCCTTGTCCGGATCCTGACGAGCCAGACGGCGCAGGCCGAGGCTGACGATGTCCGACATCGGCTCATCGGCCGGGGTGAAACGCGACGGCTGATTGAGCAACTCGGGTTTCTGCGCCACATCCACCAGCAGGCGACCGCGCGGGGCGAGAGTCGTCAGGCCATTGATCAGGCTGTTGGCGAGCGGATAGTTGCGCGCCTGGGCGGCGAGTTTGGTGCGCTCCCAGCGTTTCTGTTCGGTCAGTTGACCCTCGGCGGCCCACATGCCGAACAAACCATCGCAGGCGTCGGGCTGGGTTTTGCCGGTCAGCCAGAGCTTGTCAGCGTTGGCGTAGCCTTCGGTCTTGCGGTTATGGCTGATCTGATACTGCGCGTTCAGGCAGTCCAGTTCGGTGAAGTTGAGTTTGGGGTCATAATATTTGACGAAGGTTGCCCAATCGCCGCGTTCGGCCAGCCAGCGCAGCCAGCGCAACTTCATCCAGTTGGCTTGCGGCAGGTCACCGTGTTCGGCGAGGAATTTCTCGATTTCGGCGTTGCTCGCGGTTTTCAGACGCGCGGTCAATTCGTCATAAGCCAGATAGGGCTCCAGCGGATAATCGCGCAGGGCCTGGCTGTAACGAAAATAAGGGCCGGAATCGCCTTTGGCCAAGGCACGCTTGGCTTCATCGTAATACTGACGTTGGGTGGACAGGTCCACCGCCTGGGCGGATTGAGCGACAGCCGCTGTAAGAAGCAAACACGAAAAAAGATTGAAAAGGCGACTGCGCATGAGACGTCCGGGCAGAGAAATCATGACAAGTGCCAGCAAGCGCGGCACTGAATTGTCTGTAGCTTAGCCTTTTGCCAGCAAGGGGCGAAAGCTTTGCCGAGCTGTTGGCACAAGTTCGCAACAATTGTTGTGCAGAGTGCTTCGACATTGAAATTGCCGGCCTTCTGAAGCCTCAAGTCAGGTAGAATGCGCGCCCGGTTTTTGGAGAAGCTCATGACCCTGCTCAAATTCAGCGATGTGTCCCTTGCTTTCGGCGCTATGCCGTTGTTGGACAAGGTGTCCTGGCAGATCGCCCGTGGTGAGCGGGTGTGCATCATCGGCCGCAATGGCACTGGCAAGTCCAGCATGATGAAGCTCGTCAAGGGCGACCAGAAGCCTGATGACGGCTCTGTTTGGCGCGCACCTGGCCTCAAGATTGGCGAATTGCCGCAAGAATTGCCGGTAGCCGACGAGCGGACCGTGTTCGACGTGGTTGCCGAAGGCCTGGACGGTGTCGGCGAGCTGCTCGCGCAGTATCACCACCTGAGCCAGAACATCGTCACCGACGCCGATCTGGACAAACTGATGCACGTCCAGCACGACCTCGAAGCCCGCGACGGCTGGCGTTTGCAGCAGCTGGTCGACAGCACCTTGAGCCGCTTGCAACTGCCGGCCGACAAGACCCTCGCCGAATTGTCCGGCGGCTGGCGTCGCCGCGTCCTGCTGGCGCAGGCTCTGGTTTCCGAACCGGATCTGCTGCTGCTCGACGAACCGACCAACCACCTGGACATCGGTGCAATCGCCTGGCTCGAAGAAGCGCTGAAGGATTTCCAGGGCGCCGTGCTGTTCATCACGCACGACCGTTCATTCCTGCAGAACCTCGCGACCCGCATCCTGGAACTGGATCGTGGCGGCCTGATTGACTGGAACGGCGACTACGCGAGTTTCCTCGTGCACAAAGAGGCGTCTCTGGCTGCTGAAGAAACTGCCAACGCGCTGTTCGACAAGAAACTGGCCCAGGAAGAAGTCTGGATCCGCCAAGGCATCAAGGCTCGCCGCACCCGTAACGAAGGCCGCGTCCGCGCCCTGAAAGCCCTGCGCGTCGAACGCAGCGAGCGTCGTGAACGCACCGGCAAGGCCAACATTCAGTTGGATACCGCCGACAAGTCCGGCAAGCAGGTGATGGTCCTCGAGAACGTGAGCTTCGCTCACCCGGGTGGCCCGTTCCTGATCAAGGATTTCTCGATGGTCCTGACGCGCGGCGACCGTATCGGTCTGCTTGGCGCCAACGGTACCGGCAAGACCACGCTGCTGAAGCTGATGCTCAGCGGTCTGCAACCGACCAGCGGCAAAGTGGAAGAGGGCACGCGCATCGACGTGGCCTACTTCGACCAGTTGCGCCATCAGCTGGACCTGGAAAAGACCGTGATCGACAACGTGGCCGAAGGTCGCGATTTCATCGATATCGATGGTCAGAGCCGCCATGTGCTGAGCTACCTCGGCGACTTCCTGTTCAGCCCGCAGCGTGCCCGCACGCCGGTCAAGGCGCTGTCCGGTGGTGAGCGTGCCCGTCTGTTGCTGGCCAAGCTGTTCAGCAAACCGGCGAACCTGCTGGTACTCGACGAACCGACCAACGACCTGGACGTGGAAACCCTCGAGCTGCTGGAAGAGGTCTTGCTGACCTTCAACGGCACCGTGCTGATGGTCAGCCACGACCGGGCATTCCTCGACAACGTGGTCACCAGCACCTTGGTCTTCGAAGGCGAAGGCAAGGTTCGCGAATACGTCGGTGGTTATCAGGACTGGCTGCGTCAGGGCGGCTCGCCGCGCCTGTTGGGCGTGACCGAGAGCAAGTCCGGCAAGGCCGATCTGAGCTCGGCAGTTGTGACCGCCGAAGCTGCGCCAGTTGCTGCGGCAGTCGAAGCGCCGGTGGCAAAGAAGAAGCTCAGCTACAAGTTGCAGCGTGAGTTGGAAATGTTGCCGAGTCAGATCGAAGCCATGGAGCAGCAGATCGTGGTGGTCGAAGCGCAGATGGCGGATGCCGGCTTCTATCAGCGTCCTGCTGCTGAAACAGCTGCGGTGATCGCTCAGCTTGAGCAGTTGCAGGCTGAGCTCGACGTGATGGTCGAGCGCTGGGCCGAGCTGGATGCCTGATTGATCTGGCAATAAAAAAGCCCGACCTCGGTAACTCGAGTGTCGGGCTTTTCGTAGGAGCTGCCGAAGGCTGCGATCTTTTGACTTGTTTTTAAGGGCAAGATCAAAAGATCGCAGCCTTCGGCAGCTCCTACAGGGGTTTCGTGTTGTCAGCTTTTGATCAGGCGCACCGCCAGCACATCGCAAGGCGCGCCGTGCAGTACGTCATTGGCGGTGGAGCCGAGCAACAGCGCCAGACCGTGTCGGCCATGACTGCCCACCACGATCAGGTCGCACGTTTGCTCCTTGGCGAGGTGGTGAATCTCCTGACGCGGCTGGCCGTAGGTCAAGTGACTGTATTCCTTGGAAAGTTCCGGGTATTTCACGATCAGGCGCTCAAGGCGCTCTTTGGCCTGATCGAACTGTTGCTGTTGCAACTGGGAAAGGTCCATCGGCACGTCGCCGCCAAAGGCCATGGCCATCGGTTCGACGATATGCACCAGGGACAGCTTCGCGCCATTGCTCACCGAGAGTTCGCGAGCTCGGTGGATTACAGGATCGCACTCTTCGGTTAGATCTACAGCGACCAGAATATGGTGGTAGGGCATGAGGTGCTCCTCCTGAGGATTGGAATATTGATAAGTATGGCGGGTTTCAAGCGCATTGGTTTCAAAGTGACTCAATGGGCTCATCAAGAATCGGGAGTACACATATGACGGTCTGGATAGTGGTGTCAATCCTGCTGGTGGTCTTGAGCCCGCTGGCCTGGTTGCGACCCTCTCGTGCTCAGAGCGGGCGCATAGCCCTGCGCATGGAGGCGCGGCGCATTGGCCTTGCCATGCAGCTGGCGCCCCAGGAATGGCCACATTGGCTGAGCCAGGAGCCACCAAGCCCTTGCGCCCAGTACCATCGGCCGCGCCGTGGCACGCGCCCGGCGTGCTGGAGTTACTGGCAGAAGGCGCCGGGCGTGTGGGTCAATCAGTGGCAGGAGGTCTGTGAGGATGGAATGTTGCTGAATCATTTCGAAAAATTGCCTGCCAACGTCTATAAGGTCGAGGCAGACAAGCAAATGATTGCCCTGTATTGGGGCGAGAAGGGCGAGGCATCTGTTTTGCAACAAATCGACACCACCCTCAAAGCACTCGCCTGAACCCGATCCGTAGCAGCTGCCGAGCCTGCGAGGCTGCGTCCGGCTGCGAAGCAGTCGTAAATCGGGCGCCGTGGGTACATGAGGCTGATCGCGTGCTCAGGGTTTACGACGACTTCGTCGCCGGACGCAGCCTCGCAGGCTCGGCAGCTGCTACAGGTTTTGCAGGCAATAAAAAGCCCGACATCATCATCGGGCTGAGGTTGGCCAGGCAGGCCGGTAATTCTGTAGGGCTGATCTTACGCTGGGGCATTCGTCAAAGCGTTCAAATTTTTTCTTCAAGGTCCCGCCAGCGTAGCTTGTTACGGTAATTAGGGCGACTTTTCTAACTATTGATTCTATGAATGGCCTCACATGCATGAGCGTGTTGCAGGGCTTCGTCGTACGGAAGTGACCGGAAAGTCGCGTTTCAACCAGTATTTTGGGCGATTGACAATTGCCGGAAATTCCGTGAAGGTGACATACCCAAATCAAACGGGCGTATGAATTGAGCGTTTGTATTACAGAGCGCTCCTACAGAATCCCGACTATCGCGTTGGCGGGTGTGCCGGGTGAATTGGCGTAGCATCGACGATAAGCGTCCTTGCCGAGCCAGTTGCCTGCGTCCGACGTGTACTGTTCAGCTTCCATATCGTGGAGATCAGTTGATGATTTACGAAGGTAAAGCCATCACGGTTAAGGCTCTTGAAAGTGGCATCGTCGAATTGAAATTCGACCTCAAGGGTGAGTCCGTCAACAAGTTCAACCGTCTAACCCTGAACGAACTGCGTCAGGCTGTAGACACCATCAAGGCAGATGCTTCGATCAAGGGTGTGATCGTCAGCAGTGGCAAGGACGTGTTCATCGTCGGCGCCGACATCACCGAATTCGTCGACAACTTCAAGCTGCCGGATGCAGAGCTTGTCGCTGGTAACCTCGAAGCCAACAAGATTTTCAGCGATTTCGAAGACCTCAACGTCCCGACTGTCGCCGCGATCAATGGCATCGCACTGGGCGGCGGTCTGGAAATGTGCCTGGCGGCAGATTTCCGTGTCATGGCCAATACCGCCAAAATCGGTCTGCCGGAAGTCAAACTGGGCATCTACCCAGGCTTCGGCGGTACTGTGCGTTTGCCACGCATCATCGGTGCCGACAACGCTATCGAGTGGATTGCCGCCGGTAAGGAAAACCGCGCTGAAGACGCGTTGAAAGTCGGTGCCGTCGATGCCGTGGTCGCCCCGGAGAAATTGCAGGAAGCGGCTCTGAACCTGGTCAAAGCCGCCATTTGCGGTGAGTTTGACTACAAGGCCAAGCGTCAGCCCAAGCTCGAAAAGCTCAAGCTAAACGCCATCGAACAAATGATGTCGTTCGAAACCGCCAAGGGTTTCGTGGCCGGTCAAGCGGGCCCGAACTACCCGGCACCGGTTGAAGCGATCAAGACTATCCAGAAAGCCGCGAACTTCGGTCGCGACAAGGCGCTGGAAGTCGAAGCCACCGGTTTCGTCAAACTGGCCAAGACCTCTGCCGCGCAGAGCTTGATCGGTCTGTTCCTGAACGATCAGGAATTGAAGAAAAAGGCCAAGGCCTACGACGAAATCGCCAAGGACGTGAAGCAGGCTGCCGTATTGGGCGCCGGCATCATGGGTGGCGGTATCGCTTATCAGTCGGCCTCCAAAGGTACGCCGATCCTGATGAAAGACATCAACGAGCACGGCATCGAGCAAGGTCTGGCCGAAGCCGCCAAGCTGCTGGTGGGCCGCGTTGATAAAGGTCGCATGACCCCGGCGAAAATGGCCGAAGTGCTCAATGGCATTCGTCCGACGCTGTCCTACGGTGATTTCGGTCACGTCGACCTGGTCGTCGAAGCCGTTGTCGAGAACCCGAAGGTCAAGCAAGCCGTTCTGGCCGAAGTCGAAGACAAGGTCAAAGAGGACACCATCCTCGCGTCCAACACCTCGACCATTTCCATCACCTTGCTGGCCAAAGCCCTCAAGCGTCCGGAAAACTTCGTCGGCATGCACTTCTTCAACCCGGTGCACATGATGCCGCTGGTTGAAGTGATCCGTGGCGAGAAGTCCAGCGAAGTGGCCGTTGCCACCACCGTTGCCTACGCCAAGAAAATGGGCAAGAACCCGATCGTCGTCAACGACTGCCCGGGCTTTCTGGTCAACCGCGTGCTGTTCCCGTACTTTGGCGGTTTCGCCAAACTGGTCAGCGCCGGTGTGGACTTCGTTCGCATCGACAAGGTCATGGAAAAATTCGGCTGGCCAATGGGCCCGGCGTACCTGATGGACGTGGTCGGCATCGACACCGGTCACCACGGTCGCGACGTGATGGCTGAAGGCTTCCCGGATCGCATGAAAGACGACCGCCGTTCGGCCGTCGACGTGCTCTACGAAGCCAAGCGCCTGGGCCAGAAGAATGGCAAGGGCTTCTACGCCTACGAGACCGACAAGCGCGGCAAGCAGAAGAAAGTCGCCGATCCTTCGGTACTGGAAGTGCTCAAGCCTATCGTGTTCGAACAGCGCGAGGTCACTGACGAAGACATCATCAACTGGATGATGATCCCGCTGTGCCTGGAAACCGTGCGTTGCCTGGAAGACGGCATCGTCGAAACCGCCGCCGAAGCCGACATGGGCCTGGTCTACGGTATTGGTTTCCCTCCATTCCGTGGCGGTGCGCTGCGCTACATCGACTCGATCGGTGTTGCAGAGTTCGTTGCCCTGGCTGACCAGTACGCTGATTTGGGCGCGCTGTACCACCCGACCGCGAAGCTGCGTGAAATGGCCAAAAACGGTCAGAGCTTCTTCGGTTAAGCGCCCACACTAGAGCGAGAGTGAAAGTATATGAGCTTGAATCCTAGAGACGTCGTGATTGTCGACTTCGGTCGTACGCCGATGGGCCGTTCCAAGGGCGGCATGCACCGCAACACCCGCGCCGAAGACATGTCGGCGCACCTGATCAGCAAATTGCTGGAACGCAACGTCAAGGTCGACCCGAGCGAAGTCGAAGACGTGATCTGGGGCTGTGTGAACCAGACCCTGGAGCAGGGCTGGAACATCGCCCGCATGGCGTCCCTGATGACACAGATCCCGCACACCGCGGCCGGCCAGACCGTCAGCCGTCTGTGTGGCTCGTCGATGAGTGCTCTGCACACCGCTGCGCAAGCGATCATGACCGGTAACGGTGACGTGTTCGTGGTGGGTGGCGTCGAGCATATGGGTCATGTGAGCATGATGCACGGTGTCGATCCGAACCCGCACATGTCCCTGTATGCGGCGAAAGCCTCGGGCATGATGGGCCTGACCGCGGAAATGCTCGGCAAAATGCACGGCATTACTCGCGAACAACAGGACGCCTTTGGCGTGCGCTCCCACCAGCTCGCCCACAAGGCGACTCTGGAAGGCAAGTTCAAAGACGAAATCATCCCGATGCAGGGCTACGACGAGAACGGTTTCCTGAAACTGTTCGACTACGACGAAACCATTCGTCCGGAAACCACCCTGGAAAGCCTGGCGGCTCTGAAGCCAGCGTTTAACCCGAAGGGCGGCACCGTGACAGCCGGTACTTCGTCGCAGATCACCGACGGTGCTTCGTGCATGATCGTGATGTCGGCGCAGCGTGCCCAAGACCTGGGCATCCAGCCGATGGCGGTGATTCGTTCGATGGCAGTGGCAGGTGTGGACCCGGCGATCATGGGCTATGGTCCAGTACCGGCAACGCAAAAAGCACTGAAGCGCGCGGGTCTTGGTATCAACGATATCGACTTCTTCGAGCTCAACGAAGCTTTCGCCGCACAGGCGCTGCCAGTGCTGAAAGATTTGAAAGTGCTCGACAAGATGAACGAGAAGGTTAACCTGCACGGCGGCGCGATCGCCCTGGGTCACCCGTTCGGTTGCTCCGGTGCCCGTATCTCCGGCACTTTGCTGAACGTGATGAAGCAGAATGGCGGCACCTTCGGGGTGGCTACCATGTGCATTGGTCTCGGCCAAGGCATCTCCACCGTCTTCGAACGCGTTTAAGCGTTTCGCTGATGGAAGCCGGGGCCAAGTGCCCCGGTTTTTGTTTTTCCGGATTTATTTTGTTTTTATTTTGAAAAAATTTCAGTGAGGGCCAAAGCATGCCGATACAACCTGGGCTCTACGAACATTACAAAGGTCCGCAGTACCGCGTATTCGCTGTTGCGCGGCATTCGGAAACCGAAGAAGAAGTGGTCTTCTACCAAGCCCTGTATGGCGATTACGGCTTTTGGGTGCGTCCCTTGAGCATGTTCCTGGAGTCGGTCGAGGTTGACGGCGAACAGGTGCCACGCTTTGCTTTGGTGCAAGCCGAACCGAGCGTTTTTCCTCAGCCATAAGGGGAGTGCGCGCAGAACCCTGCGCTTGACCTCACCTTGTAGCCACTATATATAGCGGTGCCGCGTCAGGCGCCAACCGCCTTTCACTTCTAGAATTCAGGAATTTTCTGATCCATGGGCAAATCGCTGGTCATTGTGGAATCCCCGGCTAAGGCCAAGACCATCAACAAGTATCTGGGTAACCAATACGTGGTGAAGTCGAGTATCGGCCATATCCGAGACCTGCCCACCAGCGGTTCGGCTAGCGCCAGCAAAGAGCCTGCCGCCAAGCGCGGCAAGGCCGCCGCAGGTGAAGGTCCGGTGCTCACGCCGAAAGAGAAAGCGCGCAAGCAGCTGGTCTCGCGCATGGGTGTCGATCCCGATCATGGCTGGAAAGCCAAGTACGAGATCCTCCCGGGCAAGGAAAAAGTTATCGAAGAGCTGCGCCGGCTCGCCAAAGATGCTGACACCATCTATCTCGCAACCGACTTGGATCGCGAGGGGGAAGCCATAGCCTGGCACCTGCGCGAAGCCATCGGTGGTGACGACAGCCGCTACAAGCGCGTGGTGTTCAACGAAATCACCAAGAAAGCGATCCAGGAGGCCTTCTCCAAACCGGGCGAGCTGGACATCGATCGAGTAAACGCCCAGCAGGCGCGTCGCTTCCTCGATCGCGTGGTGGGTTACATGGTTTCGCCACTGCTGTGGGCCAAAGTCGCCCGTGGCCTGTCCGCCGGTCGCGTGCAATCGGTTGCCGTGAAGCTGGTGGTCGAGCGTGAGCGTGAAATCCGTGCGTTCAACCCGGAAGAGTACTGGGAAGTTCATGCCGACCTCGGCACCTCCAAGGGCGCGACCGTGCGTTTCGACGTGGCCCGCGAGAAAGGCGAAGCCTTCAAACCGCTGAACGAAGCCCAAGCCATGGCCGCGCTGGAAAAGCTCAAGGCTTCCAGCTACAGCATCGTCAAGCGCGAAGACAAACCGACCAGCAGCAAGCCGTCTGCACCGTTCATCACTTCCACCCTGCAACAGGCCGCGAGTAACCGCCTGGGCTTCGGCGTGAAGAAAACCATGATGATGGCCCAGCGTTTGTACGAAGCCGGCTACATCACCTATATGCGTACCGACTCCACCAACCTCTCGGCCGATGCCGTGACGATGGCGCGTACCTATATTGAAGGCGAATTCGGCAAGAAGTACCTGCCGGAAAATCCGAACGTCTACAGCAGCAAGGAAGGCGCACAAGAGGCTCACGAAGCGATTCGTCCGTCCGACGCCAATACCGAGCCAAGCAAGCTGTCGGGCATGGAGCGTGATGCCGAGCGGCTTTACGAGCTGATCTGGCGCCAGTTCCTGGCCTGCCAGATGCTACCGGCGCAATACCTGTCGACCACGGTCACCGTCGGTGCCGGTGACTTCGAGTTGCGTGCCAAGGGCCGCATTCTGAAGTTCGACGGTTACACCCGCGTCATGCCGCAAATTGCCAAGCCTGGCGATGACGACGTGCTGCCGGACATGGCCCAGGGCGACGCGATGAAGCTGATCAAGCTTGATCCGACCCAGCACTTCACCAAACCGCCGGCGCGTTACTCGGAAGCCAGCCTGGTTAAAGAAATGGAAAAACGCGGCATCGGTCGTCCTTCGACCTACGCGGCGATCATTTCGACCATCCAGGACCGCGGCTACGTGGCGCTGCACAACCGTCGTTTCTATTCGGAAAAGATGGGCGACATCGTCACCGAGCGTCTGGCCGAGAGCTTCTCCAATCTCATGGATTACGGCTTCACCGCCGGCATGGAAGAGAACCTCGATGACGTGGCTCAGGGCGAACGCGACTGGAAAAACGTGCTCGACGAGTTCTACGGCGACTTCAAGAAAAAACTCGAAGTGGCTGAAAGCGCCGAAGGCGGCATGCGCGCCAATCAGCCGGTGATGACTGATATTCCGTGCGTGTTGTGCGGTCGTCCGATGCAGATCCGTACTGCTTCGACGGGCGTATTCCTCGGTTGCTCGGGCTACAGCCTGCCGCCGAAAGAGCGCTGCAAAGCCACCGTCAATCTGGTGCCGGGCGATGAAATCGCCGCGGACGACGAGGGTGAGTCCGAGTCGCTGGTTCTGCGTGGCAAGCATCGCTGCCCGATCTGCAGCACGGCCATGGACGCTTACCTGCTTGACGAGAAGCGCAAGCTGCACATCTGCGGTAACAACCCGGATTGCTCTGGCTACGAAATCGAAGAGGGCACCTATCGCATCAAAGGCTATGAAGGTCCGAGCCTGGAATGCGATAAGTGCGGCAGCGAGATGCAGCTCAAGACCGGCCGTTTCGGCAAGTTCTTCGGGTGCACCAACGCCACGTGCAAGAACACTCGCAAGCTGCTGAAAAGCGGTGATGCGGCGCCGCCGAAGATGGACCCGGTGAAGATGCCTGAGCTCAAATGCGAAAAGGTCAACGACACCTACATCCTGCGCGACGGTGCTTCCGGCTTGTTCCTTGCGGCCAGCCAGTTCCCGAAAAACCGCGAGACCCGTGCTCCATTGGTCATGGAGATCGTGCCGCACAAGGATGAGATCGATCCGAAATACCATTTCCTTTGCGAAGCGCCGAAGAAAGATCCGGACGGCCTTCCTTCGGTGATTCGTTATAGCCGCAAAACCAAAGAGCAATACGTGCAGACAGAGGTTGACGGTAAGCCGACTGGCTGGAAGGCGTATTACGACGGCGGCAAGTGGACGGTTGAAGACAAGCGTCCATCAGCCAAGGCTTAAAGGCTGTACACAAAAGGCCGCATGACAACCCTCGGGTTTTCATGCGGCCTTTTTGTTTTGGGCTTGCGGGAAGCTCAGGTGATCCACGACACTGTCTGGCCTGTGTGAAGCAATTATTTCGTTGTGGAGGCTGCCGTCATGGCCCACGAACTCTATACCCGTACCAACCAGAAGATTTATTTCGCCGGCCTGTCGCTGGAAGCGCTTGCCAAGGCTGAAGAGGGGCGGGCGATGAACGCCCTGGCGCTGATTCAGGCCGGGCGCGAATCGGCGTTGTTTCACTTGTACGGTGCGCTGTTGGGGCTGTGCCATGAGATCGCCGGATTCTATCGCCTGCCTCAGGCCAATGCGCCGCGGGCAGAGATGCTGCTGACCCGCGAAGTGCTCGAAACCATCGCTATTCCGGAAATGGCCGAGATGGTCGAACTGGCCCAAAACCCTGAAACCTGGCTGGCCAAATTGCTGTCGGCACATGCCGCACTGTTTCAGCCGCCTCGCGCTCCGCACAAGCCCAAGGGCGATGTGACGCAGCCGCTAATCCAGGCCGTTAATCTGGATGAAGAAGAGGCGCCGCAAGAGCTGAGTCGGGAAGAGCTGGAGAGCTGGCGTCAGAACCTTAAAGGTCTGGCGATTCGGTTTCGCGAAGGGTTGAACGAGTGCTGAAGAATTGAGTGTTTAGAGAAGGGTCCGCTCAAGGAAGAGTACTGTCAGAGATTTCCCTTCATGATGGCATCTGGTCAAGATCCCGAGCGAAGCTTGGCTGATGTCTATATAATTCCCGCCTTTCGTGGAGAACAGACCTTTATGCCAACGTCCTTTCTAGAAATTGTCGAGTTACCAGACGGCCGAATCGAGCTGCGCAGGGCCGAGGACGAGGGTTCTCTGGTTACTTTGGATTTCTCCGAGGATGCCAAGGTTTTCCTGCAAGGCCAGCATGTGGAAGTCGCCAAGGCGATGTTGAGCGTCGGTGTTCAGATGGCAGGACGCCTGGTTGAAGGCGAATTTGATAAGGAAGAGGGGTCACGGGTTCTTCACTGATCCCGCCCGTCGGATTCTTCGGATACCTCTACAGATCGGCTTCTCTATCCCTGGAGAAGCCCCGCGCTGTTCAGCGCGCACAGTGTTTGTCAGTTAACCCAGTCGAATATTCAGACTTTGCGCATCCCCGATACGGGCGGCGCTGATCAACTGTTGCCGCGACGGTGTGCTCAGCGGGTTAAGCCAGCTGACGACCGTATGGCTGCGGCCAAGTCGCAAGGCTTCGCAGGTCAACTGCTGAGCGCTCTGCGTGCCGCGCGGTTGCAGGAGCAGAATGCGCTCACGGTTCAAACCGGCGTCGCGTAACCAGGCTTGTGTCAGGCTGGCGGGCGGGGCGATCAGTGTCAGCCAGCGTGCATCCTGATCCTGACTCAGTTCCCTGAGAATCGGTGCCAGAAGGTTCAGGCAGTTCCCGGCCGCGCCGCGCAGTGATAGCTCGCTGAAGACTTCAGGCTCGGCGCTCCAGGGCGATTCGACCACGTCTTTCAGGATCGGCGCCAATGGCTGTGCCATGAACGCCTCGAACAACGGCAGTTGGGCTTGCTGTGAGGTATGTGGGAACTGCATAAAGCCTCCTTTAGCGGCGAATCACGCCGACACTCAAGCCTTCGATAACCAGTTCCTGATCTTTCAGGTTGACTTCGATAGGGGCGAATTCAGGGTTCTCGGCAATCAACCAGACCTTGCTGCCGTCGCGCTTGAAGCGCTTGACGGTCACTTCGTCACCAATCCGCGCCACGACGATCTGGCCGTTACGGGCTTCACGAGTGGTATGGACGGCCAGCAGGTCGCCGTCGAAAATACCGACGTCCTTCATGCTCATGCCATGGACCCGCAGCAGATAGTCAGCGCGGGGATGGAAGAACGAAGGGTTGATGTTGCAGGATTCTTCGATGTGCTGCTGGGCGAGGATCGGCGCCCCGGCAGCCACCCGGCCGATGATCGGCAAGCTGGATTCGTCGGCCTTGGCTTCGAAACCGGGGATGCGAATGCCACGGGAAGCGCCCGGGGTCATTTCGATCGCGCCCTTGCGGGCCAGTGCCTTGAGGTGTTCTTCCGCCGCATTGGGCGACTTGAACCCCAGTTCCTGAGCGATTTCCGCACGGGTCGGCGGGTAGCCGTTGTCTTCGAGGCAACGTTTGATGAAGGCCAGAATCTCTGCTTGGCGTGGCGTCAGCTTTAGCATATTGATCGCTCTGTCTTTTTATACAGTGACTGGGATTATATACAGTGTACTGGTCTTGGCAATGCCCCTTTTTTTGTCGGCCGCTGGACGGTCATTTTGCTCGCTGATGGAAGCGGCATTGTTGTATGGTTAAATACCTGACCGACCATTCCCAAAACGAACCGCCAGACTTGACAAGGCCTGGGCTGAAACGTATGTTTCAAACAAGTGTTTGTCAGGCGGAGTAGCCATGGCCCAGTCGGAAACCGTTGAACGCATTCTCGATGCTGCCGAGCAGTTGTTCGCGGAAAAAGGTTTTGCTGAAACCTCATTGCGTCTGATCACCAGCAAGGCCGGTGTCAATCTGGCGGCGGTGAACTATCACTTCGGGTCGAAGAAGGCGCTGATTCAGGCGGTCTTCTCGCGTTTTCTCGGGCCGTTCTGCCTCAGTCTCGATAAAGAGCTGGAGCGCCGTCAGGCCAAGCCCGAGAACAAGCCGACCCTTGAAGAGCTGCTGGAGATTCTTGTCGAGCAAGCTCTGGTGGTGCAGCCACGCAGCGGCAATGATCTGTCCATCTTCATGCGTTTGCTGGGGCTGGCGTTCAGTCAGAGCCAAGGGCACTTGCGTCGTTATCTGGAAGATATGTACGGCAAGGTGTTTCGCCGCTACATGATACTGGTCAACGAGGCCGCGCCGCGCATTCCCCCGATCGAACTGTTCTGGCGTGTGCATTTCATGCTGGGTGCCGCGGCGTTCAGCATGTCGGGGATCAAGGCCTTGCGTGCGATTGCCGAGACCGATTTCGGCGTCAACACCTCCATCGAACAAGTGATGCGTCTGATGGTGCCGTTCCTGGCCGCGGGCATGCGGGCCGAAACCGGCGTCACCGACACTGCTATGGCCACCGCGCAGTTGCGTCCGCGCAGCAAATCGGCCCCGGTTGCCGCCAAGGTTTAACCGCACACGGGTGGGCGCGGCAGCTGACATCCGCTAAGCTAGCCGCCCATGCCGACTCTCGTTCTGAACCCGCTCCTCATTGATATCGCCGACCTGCCGGGCCCAGCCCATGGCGGCGAATTCGCGCGAGCCGGGTTTATCGTAATCAAGGAATCTCTATGACTGCTGGCCTGCAAGGCTCGTTGATGGTGGACGTCGCCGGTACCTGGCTGACGGCCGAAGATCGCCAATTGTTGCGCCAGCCCGAAGTGGGCGGCCTGATCATTTTTGCCCGCAACATCGAACACCCGCGCCAAGTGCGCGAGTTGAGCGCTTCGATCCGCGCCATTCGTCCCGATCTGCTGCTGGCGGTGGATCAAGAGGGCGGTCGGGTTCAGCGGCTGCGTCAGGGCTTCGTGCGACTGCCCGCCATGCGCGCCATCGCCGACAATCCGAATGCCGAATACCTGGCCGAGCAGTGTGGCTGGATCATGGCGACCGAAGTGCTCGCGGTCGGTCTCGACTTGAGCTTCGCCCCGGTGCTGGACCTGGATCACCAGCGCAGTGCGGTGGTCGGCACCCGTTCGTTCGAGGGCGATCCCGAGCGGGCAGCGTTGCTCGCCGGTGCATTCATCCGCGGCATGAACAGCGCCGGGATGGCCGCCACCGGCAAGCATTTCCCCGGACATGGCTGGGCCGAGGCCGATTCCCACGTCGCGATTCCCGACGACGAGCGTAGCCTCGACGAAATCCGTGTCAACGACCTGGTGCCGTTCGCGCGATTGAGCAAACAACTGGCCGCCGTCATGCCGGCCCACGTGATTTATCCGCAAGTCGATTCCCAGCCTGCTGGCTTCTCCCGTCGCTGGTTGCAGGACATCCTGCGCGGCGAGCTGCAGTTCGATGGCGTGATCTTCAGCGACGACTTATCCATGGCCGGTGCCCACGTGGTCGGCGATGCCGCCAGTCGTATCGAAGCGGCATTGACTGCCGGTTGCGACATGGGCCTGGTGTGCAACGATCGCGCAGCTGCCGAGCTGGCCTTGAGCGCCGCCCAGCGTTTGAAGGTCAAACCGTCGGCGCGTATTGCGCGGATGCGTGGGCAGGCGTACGCCAGCACCGAATACCGTCAAGATCCACGCTGGCTGGCGGCCATCGGCGCACTCAAAGAAGCTCAGTTGATCGATTAAGGACTTTCTTTTATGACGGTTTACGCGATTATCGGTGGCACCGGCCTGACTCAACTCGAAGGTCTGAGCATTCGTCAGTCATTGGCGGTGGACACGCCTTACGGCGCGCCTTCGGCCGAGGTACAGATTGGTGAGTATGCCGGCAAGGAAGTGCTGTTTCTCGCGCGTCATGGGCACCCACACCGTTTTCCGCCGCATCAGGTGAACTACCGCGCCAACCTGTGGGCCTTGAAACAGGCCGGTGCCGAAGCGATTCTCGCGGTCAACGCCGTGGGCGGGATTCACACCGTGATGGGCACCGGACATTTCTGCGTGCCACATCAACTGATCGACTACACCAGCGGTCGCGAACACACCTATTTCGCCGATGACCTGGAACAGGTCACACACATCGACTTCAGCTATCCCTACAGCGAACCCCTGCGTCAGCAATTGATCGCGGCGTTGGCGGCTGAAGGGGTTGGCTACAGCAGCCAAGGCGTGTATGCCTGCACCCAGGGACCACGACTGGAAACCGTCGCTGAAATTGCGCGGCTGGAACGTGACGGTTGCGACATCGTTGGCATGACCGGCATGCCGGAAGCGGCACTGGCGCGTGAACTGGAACTGGATTACGCCTGTCTGGCGCTGGTGGTGAACCCGGCGGCGGGCAAGTCAATAGCGGTGATCACCATGGCCGAGATCGAGCAGGCGTTGCATAACGGGACAGGCAAGGTGAAGTCGACGTTGGCGCGGGTGTTGAAAGGCTAAGACGTAACCCCACGTAACCCAATTATCAGAAGCGTTGAATTTATGCCGACAATCATTGAGCAACTTCATCAGATACCGTGGGCGGAAGGATTCAGTCGTCGCGCGCTGGATAAAGCACATAACTACGCCCATGAAAACCGGGTAAAGATACTCGAGCTTGATGATGTGATGGTTCAAGCAACCTGCAAAGGTTCCGAAAATTACATCTACGAACAATTCATTTATCTCGTCGAAAACCCTTATGGCGAATTTGAGCTTGATTGCACCTGCTCATGTCCCGTAGTGATCGATTGCAAGCACTGCGCAACGGTCATTTATCATCTGCAAGACCTTCCTGTGGAGTCGAGCGAGAGCTCTGCGCCGGTTAGCCTGAACCGCGATCTGGAACGCTGGCTCAATGACATTCCGCGCGAGACTTCAGATAGCGATGGAGCTGCGCAAAGCACCGGCACGTGTTGGGTGTACAAACTCAAACCCACGCCCACCGCAGGCAAGTGGCTGCTGGAAATTTGCAAGGCTCGTCAGCTCAAGGACGGCCGCTTGCAGGACATCAGATCTGTGTTTTCGCCGTCAGATGCACTGATGCGAGAGCCGGGCTATCTATCAGAGCTTGACCTGCGAATCGCCAGATTGCTGGTCGCAGTCCACTCCTCCCATTCTCATTACAGTGGGTACCCCTTGCAAGGCAGCAGCGGGGCCGAAGTCCTCGAGTTGGCGTTGAAAACTTCACGGCTGTTTCTCGATTTCGAGCAATTGCAGCCCTTGGCGCTTGGAATGAAGAGGTCTGCGCAGTTTGTCTGGGCTGAGCAAGGCAACGGCAGTTTCCGTCCGCAGTGGCGTAGTGATGAAGCCCCAGAGGAGACGATTCTGGCGCTGGAGCCTTTGTATTACCTGGACCGTGAAAGGATGGAGGTTGGACCGCTGCTGAGTGAGCTGGACAACAAACTGGCCAGACACTTGTCATTGGTTCCCGACATCCCGGCGCGGCAGGCGATGCAATTCAGTCATCGCATGAGCGCCGTGACTCGAGTAGCACCCTCGCCGCACGCGTTGACCGAGCGGATCGTCGATGACATTGAGCCCCAAGCCTTCCTGACGCTTGCCACTACCAAACGTTATACGAAGTGGAAGTACGAACCCGAGCACCGCGCAGCGCTGGCGTTCACTTACAACGGCCACATGGCCGCGGACAAAAAATCCACGGAGGTATCGGTGCTTTTCGGCACCGAAACCCAGCGCATTCAACGAAAACCGGCTGCCGAAAAAGCCCTGCGTCAGGCCTTGCAAAAACAAGGCTTCAAAAAGGCCACTCGTAAAAGTGATGCGTTACCTGATAACGCAGGCGAAATGTTCGACTTGCCGGATGAATCGGCATGGCTTGCTTTTGTGCAGTCTGGAGTGCCAGCGCTCAGAGACGCCAACTGGCAGATCAGTATCACTGACGGCTTTCATTTCAATTTGCAGTCTGTAGAAGAGTGGTATGCCGATGTCGAGGAATCGCCGGGCCGCGAATGGTTCGATCTGCAATTGGGCATCGTGGTCAATGGCGAGCGCCACAGCTTGTTGCCGATTCTGCTGCATTTGTTACGCAATCAGCCACAGTTGATGAACCCGGCTGAGCTAGCCCGCCGCGACGATAACGATCAGGTATTGATCGATCTCAATAGTGGGCAGTTCGGAGCGAAACCAGGTACGAAAGTCGCCCTGCCTCTCGGGCGGGTCAAGCCATTGATGGCTACGCTGGGTGAGTTGCATTTGAGTGTGAACAGCGGTAACTCGCTGCGCCTGAATGCTCCTGATGCGGCGCGCTTGAGTGAGCTGGAAGGGCTGCCACTGGTATGGCAGGGCGGCGAGCGTTTGCGCACTTTCGCGAAACGCTTGCGTGAATCGACTCATGCCCACGTTGCTGCTCCAGAAGGCCTCAACGCGGAACTGCGGCCGTATCAGCTCGAAGGCCTGAACTGGATGCAGACCCTTCGCGAGCTGGAAGTCGGCGGTATCCTTGGCGACGACATGGGCTTGGGCAAAACTCTGCAAACCCTGACTCATTTACTGCTGGAAAAACAGGCGGGACGTCTCGACTGCCCGGCACTTGCCGTGATGCCTACCAGCCTCATCCCCAACTGGCTCGACGAGGCGGCACGCTTCACTCCGCAGCTCAAAGTCCTGGCGCTCCATGGTGCCGCTCGGCAAAACGACTTTGCAAACCTTGCAGAATACGACCTGGTGTTGACGACTTATGCGTTGCTGCCGCGCGATCTGGAGGTTTTGCAGCCTCAGGTCTGGAGCGTGCTGATTCTCGATGAGGCGCAGAACATCAAGAACCCGCTCAGCAAAGCGGCTCAGTCGGCTCGACAATTAGAGGCTCGGCAGCGTTTGTGTCTTTCTGGCACGCCACTGGAAAATCACTTGGGCGAGTTGTGGTCGCTGTTTCACTTTTTACTGCCCGGTTGGCTCGGCGACAGTAAAACCTTCAATCGCGATTACCGTACCCCAATCGAGAAACACGGCAACAGCGAGCGGATGCAACACCTGACGGCCCGAATAAAACCCTTCCTGCTACGCCGCAAGAAAGAACAGGTCGCTACCGAACTGCCCCCCAAAACCGAGATCGTGCATTGGGTCGACCTTAGCGATGGGCAGCGGGATGTGTATGAAACCGTGCGTGTGGCGATGGACAAGAAGGTGCGTGATGAAATTGCCCGTAGCGGCGTCGGGCGCAGTCAGATCATCATCCTCGACGCTTTGCTCAAGTTGCGTCAGGTGTGCTGCGATCTGCGACTGATCAAAACGCCTCTGACGGCAAAAGTCCTTCGTTCGGGCAGCGGAAAACTGCTTAGCTTGATGGAGATGCTCGAAGAGTTGCTCAGTGAAGATCGCAAGATTTTGCTGTTCTCGCAATTCACCTCGATGCTGGCGTTGATTGAGCAGGAACTGCAGCAGCGCGGTATCGGCTACTCGTTGTTGACCGGTGACACCACGGATCGGCGCACTCCGGTAAAAGAGTTCCAGAGTGGCAAGGTGCCGTTGTTCCTGATCAGTCTGAAGGCCGGGGGGACCGGCCTCAACCTGACGGCGGCGGATACGGTGATTCACTTCGATCCGTGGTGGAACCCTGCGGTAGAAAATCAGGCGACCGACCGCGCCTACAGAATTGGCCAAGACAAACCGGTGTTCGTTTACAAAATGATTGCCCGCGGCACGGTGGAAGAAAAAATACAGGCGCTTCAACAGGAAAAGGCAGCGTTGACCGGGGCTGTCCTCGAAGGCGGAGCGAGTGCGGGTTGGAAGCTTGAGCAGCGTGATATTGAAGCACTGTTCGCGCCTTTGCCCGAGTCCCGGTCTTGATAGCTGATCTCTTCACTGAGTCTGCAGTGACGTCTTCGCGGGCAAGCCTCGCTCCTACACGTTTTGTGTTGATCACATCATTGTGGCCGCACATATTTCTGTAGGAGCGAGGCTTGCCCGCGAGCGATCTACCTATCGACGTTACTTATCAATTTTTTCCGGCAACGGCGCAAACAACGCTTCGATATCATCGCTCTGCAACTTCCAGTCCCCGGTCTTGCGCCCATCCAGCACGCCTGCGGCAAGATCGGACTTCTCTTTCTGCAGATGCTGAATTTTCTCTTCCACCGTACCCCTGGCAATCATCTTGTAGACGAATACCGGCTTCTCCTGACCAATGCGATAGGCACGATCCGTCGCCTGATTTTCTGTCGCCGGGTTCCACCAAGGGTCATAGTGAATCACCGTATCCGCTTCGGTCAGGTTCAGGCCCACACCGCCGGCCTTCAGGCTGATCAGAAAGATCTGACGCTGGCCGCTCTGGAACTCCTTCACTGGTGTGCGTCGGTCGCGGGTTTGTCCGGTCAGGATCGCATACGCCACGCCACGCTTTTTCAGCTCCTCCTCGATCAGCGAAAGCATTGAGGTGAACTGCGAAAACAGCAGAACCCGCCGACCTTCTTCGAACAACTCCTCCAGCATTTCCATCAGGCTATCGAGTTTGCCGGAAGTGCTGCCACGCGCGGGTAGGGCAGCGTCGTTGACCAGACGCAAGTCGCAACACACCTGACGCAGCTTTAGCAACGCCTCAAGAATGATGATCTGGCTGCGCGCCACGCCCTTGCGGGTGATTTCGTCGCGGACTTTCTTGTCCATGGCCAGGCGCATGGTTTCATACACGTCGCGCTGGGCTTCGTTGAGTTCGACCCAATGGATGATCTCGGTTTTCGGCGGCAGTTCGGTGGCCACCTGTTCCTTGGTCCTGCGCAGCAGGAACGGTTTGATCCGACCGTTGAGGTGTTGAAGTCTTACTTCGCTGGCGCGCTTTTCTATCGGTACGCGGTAATCGCGGTTGAAGCTTTTCACGTCACCGAGCCAGCCAGGCAGCAGGAAGTGGAACAGCGACCACAACTCGCCGAGGTGGTTTTCCAGCGGTGTGCCACTCAGGCACAGGCGCTGGCGAGCGTTCAGCTCACGGGCTGCATGGGCGGCCTTGCTGTTGGGGTTCTTGATGTACTGCGCTTCATCCAGCACCAGTACATGAAACGGTTGCGCGGCCAGGCGTTCGACGTCCTTGGGCAGCAGCGCATAGGTGGTCAGAATCAGGTCGTAATCGGCCAGGTTCTCGAAATGCTTTTTGCGACTGGCACCGTACAGCGCCAAAACGTTGAGCTGCGGCGTGAAGTGCGCGGCTTCGTCGAGCCAGTTGGGGACGAGGCTGGTGGGCATGACCACCATGCACGGCCGATCGAGGCGCCCGGCGTTCTTCTCGCTGAGAATGTGCGCCAGGGTCTGTAGGGTTTTGCCCAAGCCCATGTCGTCTGCGAGAATCCCGCCGACTTCCAGTTGTCGTAACGACTGCATCCAGCTCAGGCCTTCCAGCTGATACGGGCGCAAGGTGGCATTCAACCCTTCGGGTGCCGTCGCGGTATGGTCTTTGATGTCGCGCAGACGCTGGGCAAAGGTGCGGATCTGCTCGCCACCTTCCCAGAGCAACGGCAGTCCTTCCAGCGGATGCAATCGTGTGGCGTCGGCCTTGCTCAGGCGTAGCGTGGTTTCGCCGGGCTCTTGCAGATAAAACTCGCCGAGGGTGGCCAGCACCGGTTTCAAGCGGCCGAAGGGCAGGGCGACCTGCAACGAACCTTGGTCGGTGCTGCGGCGTTGCGGGATGTTCACCAGGATCAGTTCGTCGTCGCGACGTCGGGCAAGCCGTTCCGGGTTGAGGAGCTCGGTGTGGGAGCGCATCAGGTTCAACAGGATCGGCAGCAGACTCAGCCGTTCGCCGTTGACGATTATCCCCAGTTCCAGGTCGAACCAGTCGCGCTCCGGTGCCTGCTCGACGGTGGCGTACCAGTCGTCCACGGCGGTCAGGTCGAAGCCGAAGTCCTCGTCGATCTGCAACTCCCAACCCTGGGTGCGCAGCTTCGGCAACTCGTTGAGGGTGAAGGTCAGCCAGGCGCTGTCGTTGACCATTTCGTAGAGTTCGCCGGCGCTTTCGGGCAGGGCCTTGCTTTGTCGGGTGGCAATCTTGAAACCGAGGATTCGCAACTGTTCCCTGTAGGCCTGTTCGACTTCCGGGTGGCGTTTTATCCGTAGCGTCTGCGTCTCTTGGCGAATCAGGATGTCAGTGTTTTTCTGTCCACTGACGTATTCATCCAGATAGCTGAAGGACAGCGCCGCGCGATGCTGGATGTACCGCTGCATCTTGCCGTTGCGCGGTTCGAAGGCGCTGAACTCGATGCTCGCCAGCCACAGGCGCGGCACCGGTTGCACGTTGTCCACCAGGACTTGCGGCGGCGCTTTCGGGCTGCGGTTCTCCAGAACAGCCTGAAGCTTTTGCAGTAACTCGGCGTCTTGCGCGGCAGCGGGATAGGTCAGGGTTTCCTGGACCTTCAGCAGTACCGCTGCGCAATGTTTACAGTTGCTGCGCACCGGGCAGGTGCAGGTGGCATCGACCATCAGCAATGTAGCTTTGGCTGACTCGCGCAGGCGAATGGTCTGACGGTAAACGTTACCGCCGGACCCTTCGCATGCAGCGACGATGGTGGCATCCCCGACTTCGACAATCCTGACGCGGTTCTCCAGAGCGTAGCGACGGCCACGCTCCAGGCTCTGTTCCTTGAATCGGCTGACCCAGGATGTTGCCAGGGGTTTGCTCAGGGTCGCGGACATGGGGGCTTCGATCAGTCCGGGACGACTTCAGGGGCTTCCCGGGGGGCGGGCGCCGTCAACGAAGTGATCTTGATCAGCAGGCCGAGATGGCCGGCGTCGAGGAAGTTCAACTGTCCGTTCTTGGTATGGCTTTCGGTCTTCAGGCGTTCGCTGGCGGTGACCAGGCCGTTGGCATCAATCTTATTGACCCAGAAGTCGGCGTCGACGTCGGTGAAACGCCCCAGTTTCAGGCTCAACGTACCTTCGATCGGGAACTGCCCGAACTGTTCGGTGCCTTCGCTGATCGCGACTTTGCTGACTTCTTCGCCGAGCTTTTGTTGCCAGGCCTTGTGCAGCAACACCGTGTATTGGTTACTGGCGGTGAGCTTTTCCACCTCGGGATTAAGGCTTGGTGTGCGAAAGCTGTCGGGGCTGATGCGTTGAGCGCCGGCATCCCAGTCTTCCGGCGCGGCGCGGCTGACGACCGCGGGCACGGTGTTTTGCCGCACCAGAATCATTTCAACCTGATACAGATCATCAGCAAACGCCGTGGGGGCGAGCAGCATCGTTATTAACATCGTCAACAAGGTCAGTGAGCGAAACAGGCGCATGAGGCGTCCTTCAAGCAGTTGTCGGAATGAGGCGCTCGAACAGCGCCTCTACAGTGTTAAAGCGCTCTTGCGGGCTTTCCATCGGCACCTGGAATTTGAACATCGTGGCGCCTTCGAATTTGTAGCGTTTGGGCTGGCTCTGGATCAGTTTGATCAGTGTCAGGGGGTCGACCGGTGTCTGCGCCGCGAACTCGATACGACCGCCTTGCGGGCCGCCGTCGACTTTCTTGATGCCCAGTTGTTCGGCCTGCAATTTCAGCGCCGTGATCCGCACCAGGTTCTTGGTCGGCTCCGGCAGCAGACCGAAACGGTCGATCATCTCCACTTGCAGGTCCTTGAGGCCTTCCTCATCGGTGGCCGAGGCAATGCGTTTGTAGAGAATCAGTCGAGCGTGCACATCCGGCAGATAGTCCTCGGGAATCAATGCCGGCACACGCAGATTGACTTCCGGACCACCGCCCAGCGGCTGGTCCAGGTTCGGCTGTTCGCCCTTGCGGATCGACTTCACCGCGCGTTCGAGCATTTCCATGTACAGCGTGAAACCGACGGCCTGGATCTGCCCGCTCTGACCGTCGCCCAGCAGTTCGCCGGCGCCACGGATTTCCAGGTCGTTGGTGGCGAGCACGAAGCCCGCGCCGAGGTCCTGGGTATTGGCGATCGCTTCCAGGCGTTTTTCCGCGTCGGCAGTGATTTGCTGGCGCGGCGGTGTCAGCAGGTAAGCATACGCCTGGTGGTGGCTGCGACCGACGCGGCCACGCAACTGGTGCAACTGTGCCAGGCCAAACTTGTCGGCGCGCTCGATGATGATGGTGTTGGCGCTCGGCACGTCGATGCCGGTCTCGATGATGGTCGAGGCGATCAGCACGTTGAAACGCTTGTGGTAGAAGTCGCTCATCACTTGTTCGAGATCGCGTTCACGCATCTGCCCGTGGCCGATGCCAATCCGCGCTTCCGGCACCAGTTCAGCGAGGTCGGCGGCGCATTTCTCGATGGTCTTCACGTCGTTGTGCAGGTAGTAGACCTGACCGCCACGCAGCAACTCACGGAGCAGGGCTTCTTTGACCGTGCTCTTGTTCTGCTCCATGACAAACGTGCGCACCGACAGGCGACGGGCCGGTGGCGTGGCGATGATCGACAGGTCACGCATGCCCGACACCGCCATGTTCAGCGTGCGCGGAATCGGCGTGGCGGTCAGCGTCAGGATGTCGACTTCACTGCGCAGTGCTTTGAGCTGTTCTTTCTGACGGACACCGAAACGGTGCTCTTCGTCGATGATCACCAGCCCGAGGTTTTTGATCTTGACGTCGTCTTGCAGCAGCTTGTGCGTGCCGATGACGATGTCGATCTTGCCTTCGGCCAGGTCCGCGACCGCAGCGTTCACTTCTTTGGTCGACTTGAAGCGGCTCATCACTTCCACGCTCACCGGCCAGTCGGCGAAGCGGTCGCGGAAGCTGTTGTAATGTTGCTGGGCGAGCAGGGTGGTCGGCACCAGAATCGCCACCTGACGACCGCCATGCACCGCAATGAACGCCGCGCGCATCGCCACTTCGGTCTTGCCGAAACCGACGTCGCCGCAGACCAGGCGATCCATCGGTTTTGGCGCGAGCATGTCGGCGCGCACCGCGTCGATGGTGGTCTGCTGGTCCGGGGTTTCTTCGAACGGGAAACCGGCGCTGAAGGTCGCGTAATCGGCTTTGGGGTCGGCGAAGGCATAACCCTCGCGAGCGGCGCGGCGGGCATAGATGTCGAGCAACTCGGCGGCCACGTCGCGCACCTGTTCGGCGGCTTTGCGCTTGGCTTTCTGCCAGGTCTCGGAGCCGAGGCGGTGCAGCGGCGCCAGGGCATCGTCGCTGCCGGTGTAACGGGCGATCAAATGCAGGTTGGCTACCGGGACGTACAGCTTGGCGTTCTCGGCATATTCAAGGGTCAGGAATTCGGCGGCTTGATTGTCGATTTCCAGAATCGTCAGCCCCAGATAGCGGCCGACACCATGATCGATGTGCACCACCGGCGCGCCTTCGCGCAGCTCGGTGAGGTTTTTGATCACTGCATCGTTGTTGGCATCGGCGCGTTTCTCGCGACGACGGCGCTGCATCACGCGCTGCCCGAACAACGGGCTTTCGGCGACCAGGGCCAAGGCTGGATTGTCCAGCAACAGGCCTTCGTCGAGCGGTGCGATGGTGATCGCCAAGCGCTCCTTGCTCGCAACAAAGTCTGGCCAGCTGTCGACGGTTTTCGGTCGCAGCTTCAGGCGTTCCAGCAACTCCAACAGCACTTCACGACGGCCCGCGGACTCGGCGGTAAACAGCACGCGGCCGGGGAACTCGTCGAGGAAACCGGCCAGCGCCGCCAACGGCTGAGTGGCCTTGGCTTCGATGGCCAGGTTCGGTAGCGGCTGAGCCGGGAAGCGCTCGCGACCGACACCGGTTTCCACGTCCTGTTGACTGGCAACCACACGGGGCCAGCTCTTCAGGCGGGCAAAGCAATCTTCCACGGGCAAGAACAGCTCGGCCGGTGGTAATAAAGGACGGGATGGGTCGACGCGGCGCTCTTCGTAACGATTGCGCACGTCGTTCCAGAAATTCTCCGCAGCCTGTTCGATGCCCGGCAAAGAGAACACTTGCGTTTCCTGGGGCAGGTAATCGAACAGGGTAGAGGTTTCATCGAAGAACAGCGGCAAGTAGTACTCGATACCGGCCGGTGTAATCCCGCTGCTCAAATCCTGAAAGATCGGGCAGCGACGGAAGTCGACATCGAAGCGCTCGCGAAAGCGCGCCTTGAAGCGGGTGACCGCGTCCTTTTGCAGCGGGAATTCCCGCGCCGGCAGCAGGCGAACAGTGTCCACCTTGTCGATGGAGCGCTGGTTTTCCGGATCGAAGGTGCGCAGGGTTTCGATTTCGTCGTCGAACAGATCGATGCGGAAGGGCAGTTTGCTGCCCATCGGGAACAGATCGATCAGCGAGCCGCGCACGGTGAATTCGCCGTGCTCGTACACTGTATCTACGTAGCGATAGCCAGTGGCTTCAAGCCGACTGCGCATTTGCTCGACATCGAGCTTCTGGCCGACGTCCAGCACCAGGCTGCTGCCGAGCAGGAATTTGGTCGGCGCCAGGCGGTGCAGGGCTGTGGTGATCGGCACGACCAGCACGCCATGCTCCAGCTCCGGCAACCGATACAGGCTGGAGATGCGCTGAGAGATGATGTCCTGGTGTGGCGAGAACAGGTCGTAGGGCAGGGTTTCCCAGTCGGGGAAATGCAGGACAGGCAAATCCGGGGCGAAGAAACTCAGCTCCTGTTCCAGCCGTTCGGCACTCTGGCTGTCGGCGGTCAGTAGCAGGGTAAAGCGCTTGGCAGCGCTGGCGGCCTCGGCGATGGCCAGGCTCAGGGCGGCACCGGGCAGGTTGCCCCAGTGCTGTTTACCTGCCGCGGCAGGGAGAAGCGGTAGACGCAGAACGTGCACGGAAGGTTGAGCTCCAAGCGTTGCGACAAAGTCGACAATTGTAACGGCCTCAGGTGCCGGCTGTCAGTTGCAGATATGTCTATTACGCGGGTTGGGCAAAATGTAGTGGTAATGACAAAATCGAGCGGTTTTTTAGTGAAAATTACTGATTATGTAGTGGCAAAACGAACGCGTGTTACGGATGGTTACGGACAAGGCGTCGATATCTCCAAAAAATTGACGATGCTGGAGGCCCCGGTTTTACTGGGCTGGAGCGGGGCGTAATTTTTTTGAACGGGATTCTGTTACCGCCCGTGCGACAGGCGCGCATTGCTACGGGAGGCACTCGGCGGCATAATGTAGCCCCTTTTTTCTGCCCCTACATGTGGAAGGTTCCCGTGACTCAGAAGCCCGACCAGTGTCTTGGTGAATGGATCGACCGTGAAGCACTCGCAGAAGCGATGATTCCGCTTATCGGTCAGCTCTACCGCAATAACAACGTGGTGAGCTCGATCTATGGCCGCAGCCTGATCAATCGTTCAGTCATCGCGATTCTCAAAGCTCACCGCTTTGCTCGCCATCGCCAATCCGATGCCAGCGAATTGTCCGTCCACGAAACATTCCCGCTGCTCAAAGCAATGAGCGAGCTCAAGCTCGGCGCAGCTTCGGTAGACTTGGGCAAGCTGGCCGTCAAGTTCAAGGCCGAAGGCAATGGCCGCAGCGCCGAAGAGTTCGTCCGTGACGAACTGGCCGATGTGGTCGGCAAGCAAAATGGTTCCGGTCGCACAGGCACCGACGTTGTTCTGTACGGCTTCGGTCGTATCGGCCGTCTGCTGGCGCGCATCCTGATCGAAAAAACCGGTGGTGGCGACGGCCTGCGTCTGCGCGCCATCGTGGTCCGCAAGGGCGCCGAGAACGATCTGGTCAAACGTGCCAGCCTGTTGCGTCGTGACTCGGTACATGGTCCATTCGATGGCACCATCACCATCGATGAAGCCAACAACACCATCACCGCCAACGGCAACCTGATCCAGGTTATCTACGCGAAGAACCCGGCCGAAGTGGACTACACCCAGTACGGCATCAAAGATGCGCTGCTGGTGGACAACACCGGTGTATGGCGTGACGCCGATGGCCTGGGCCAGCACCTGGCATGCCCGGGTATCGACCGCGTTGTTCTGACCGCGCCTGGCAAAGGCAAGCTGAAGAACATCGTTCACGGCATCAACCACGGTGAAATCACTGCTGACGACAAGATCGTGTCCGCCGCTTCCTGCACCACCAACGCCATCGTGCCGGTGCTGAAAGCTGTGAATGACAAGTTCGGCATCATCAACGGTCACGTCGAAACGGTTCACTCGTACACCAACGACCAGAACCTGATCGACAACTTCCACAAGGGTGATCGTCGTGGCCGTAGCGCCGCGCTGAACATGGTCATCACCGAGACCGGTGCTGCCACCGCTGCTGCCAAGGCCCTGCCTGAGCTGGCCGGCAAGCTGACCGGTAACGCAATCCGTGTTCCGACGCCGAACGTGTCGATGGCCATTCTCAACCTGAACCTTGAGAAAGCCGCCACCCGTGAAGAGATGAACGAGTACCTGCGCTACATGGCGCTGCACTCCGATCTGCACAAGCAAATCGACTACGTCAATTCGCAGGAAGTGGTTTCCACCGACTTCGTAGGCTCGCGCCACGCAGGCGTGGTGGACGCTGAAGCGACCATCGTTCAGGACAACCGCGTTGTTCTGTACGTCTGGTACGACAACGAGTTCGGTTACAGCTGCCAGGTAGTTCGCGTGATGGAAGACATGGCTGGTGTAAACCCGCCAGCATTCCCGCGCTAAGCCTTAGCCGCAAATAAAAACGCCCCGACTTTGTTTGGGGCGTTTTTGTTTGTGCAGTTTGTCAGCTATAGATGTCGCGTCAGGGCCGGCCTCATCGCGAGCAGGCTCGCTCCCACAGTGGATCTGTATCGGTCCAATGTGGGAGCGAGCCTGCTCGCGATTGCGGTCTGTCAGTCAACATCAATGTTGGGGGAGGCAGGATTTGTTAAGCAGGCGGTTGGGTGTTGTCGTGATGTTGGTGAGTATGTTGTCCGGCTGCGGCAATGGCGACTCCATGGAAAGTTTCGGCGGTCCGACCATGGGCAGCACCTATTCGATAAAGTACGTGCGTCATGCTGGTCTTCCCGCGCCGGCAGAAGTCCGCGTCCAGGTCGAAAAAATTCTCGCTGAAGTCGATCAGCAGATGTCGACCTATCGCAGCGACTCCGACATCGAACGCTTCAATGCTCTTCCCGCCAACCACTGTCAGACAATGCCCGCGCCGATCCTCGAATTGGTCCGCGTCGGCGAGCGATTGTCTTCGCTGAGTGAAGGCTCCTTCGACCTGACGGTGGAGCCGCTGCTCAACCTCTGGGGATTCGGTCCGCAGGCGCGAGAGGAAAAAGTCCCAAGCACCGAAGCGCTCGCCGAGGTGCAGCAACGCGTCGGCTACAGCCACTTGCGCATCGACGGTGATCAGTTGTGCAAGGACGCCGCGGTCGAGGTCGACTTCAACAGCATCGCGGCCGGTTACGCGGTCGACACGATTGCCGCAAAACTCGAAGCGCTAGGCATCTATAACTACCTCGCTGAAGCCACCGGCGAACTCAAGGCCGCCGGCAAAAAGCTCGACGGTTCACCCTGGCACATCGCGTTAGAAGAGCCTCGGGACGACCAGCAAGTCGCGCAAAAAATCATCGCCGTCGACGGCTACGCTGTGTCCACCTCCGGCGACTACCGCAATTATTTTCAGCAAAACGGCCGGCGCTATTCCCACACCTTCGATGCCCGTACCGGAGCGCCAGTCCTACACGCCCTGGCGTCAGTCACAGTGATTCATCCTTCAGCGTTAATGGCCGATGGCCTATCGACGTTGTTGCTGATTCTCGGTCCTGAACGGGGTTGGGACTATGCCCAAACCCATGACATTGCTGCATTCTTTGTGATTCGTGCCGATACAGGTTTCGTCACACGTACCAATCAGGCTTTTGAACGCCTGGCAGGTGAAAAAACCAAGTGATTGCGGCATCAAAAGCATTTTTGATGGCGTTGTAGTGCAGGCAAAACTAGCCTACGACGCGACCAAGGGTTAATGTGCCCGGCGTTGACGCTTCTATAGACTGTGTCCGGGTTCTGCACTGGCCCCAAATTGTTCCTTCACGCCGCAGATCGGCGTGATTTAGCCGCAGGTGCCGAGGGCGCCGCGGCCTGTTCTGAGGAGTATGCATGGCTGTCTACAACTACGACGTGGTGGTGTTGGGTTCTGGCCCGGCGGGAGAAGGCGCGGCAATGAATGCCGCCAAAGCAGGACGCAAGGTGGCGATGGTCGATAGTCGTCGCCAGGTCGGCGGCAACTGCACCCACCTGGGCACCATCCCGTCCAAGGCCTTGCGTCACTCGGTCCGGCAGATCATGCAGTTCAACACCAACCCGATGTTCCGGGCGATTGGTGAGCCGCGCTGGTTCTCGTTCCCGGACGTTTTGAAAAGCGCCGAAAAAGTCATCTCCAAACAAGTCGCTTCGCGCACCGGCTACTACGCCCGTAATCGCGTCGACGTGTTCTTCGGCACCGGCAGCTTCGCTGACGAGCAAACCATCGAAGTGGTCTGCGCCAACGGTGTGGTCGAAAAACTGGTGGCCAAGCACATCATCATCGCCACCGGTTCGCGCCCGTATCGCCCGGCGGACATCGATTTCCATCACCCGCGTATCTACGATAGCGACACCATCCTCAGCCTCGGCCACACCCCGCGCAAACTCATCGTTTACGGCGCAGGCGTGATCGGTTGTGAATACGCCTCGATCTTCAGTGGTCTGGGTGTGCTGGTCGAGTTGGTGGACAACCGCGGTCAGTTGCTGAGCTTCCTCGACTCGGAAATTTCCCAGGCCCTGAGCTACCACTTCAGCAACAACAACATCACGGTTCGCCACAACGAAGACTACGACCGCGTCGAAGGCGTGGACAACGGGGTGATCCTGCACCTGAAGTCCGGCAAGAAGATCAAGGCCGACGCCTTGCTCTGGTGCAACGGCCGTACCGGCAACACCGATCAGCTGGGTCTGGAAAACATCGGCGTGAAGGTCAATAGCCGTGGCCAGATCGAAGTCGACGAAGCCTACCGCACCTGCGTACCGAACATTTACGGTGCCGGTGACGTGATCGGCTGGCCGAGCCTGGCCAGCGCCGCGCACGATCAGGGCCGTTCGGCCGCTGGCAGTATCGTCGATAACAATAGCTGGCGCTTCGTCAACGACGTGCCAACCGGCATTTACACCATTCCGGAGATCAGCTCGATCGGCAAGAACGAGCAAGAGCTGACTCAGGCCAAGGTGCCGTACGAAGTTGGCAAGGCGTTCTTCAAGAGCATGGCGCGTGCGCAGATTGCCGGCGAGCCTCAGGGCATGCTGAAAATCCTGTTCCACCGCGAAACGCTGGAAGTGCTGGGCGTTCACTGCTTCGGTTATCAGGCGTCGGAGATCGTGCATATCGGTCAGGCGATCATGAGCCAGCCGGGCGAGCTGAACACCCTGAAGTACTTCGTCAACACGACGTTCAACTACCCGACCATGGCTGAAGCCTATCGGGTAGCGGCGTACGATGGCCTCAACCGGCTTTTTTGAGCGGCTCCGGCCGGTGGCCTGAGCCGGCCGGGGAGACCGATTTCAGCAATTCTCGAGCGTGGCAGTGGCCAAACCGGGAAAGTCTGTAATCAGGCTGTCAACGCCGAAGTCGGCGAGTCTGCGCATCAGCGCGGGCTCGTTGACTGTCCACACCGACACATGCAGCCCCTGACGCTGCGCCTTCTGCAGGCGTTCCGGCGTGCACAGGGTCCAGTTCAGCGCCAGAATCTCACAGCCATAGTTTTGCGCGACCTTCAGCGGGTCGAGCCAGGCGTACTCGGCCACCAATCCGCGAGACACGTCCGGCACCAGGTCCAGCGCGGCTTTCAATACTTCGCGTGAACTCGACGTAATCGTAATCTTGTCCCGCATACCGAAACGCTGAGCCATTTCGCGAATCGCCAACACGGTGGTCGCGGCACGGGTGCGTGAAGCGCTTTTGACCTCCAGCTGCCAGTGATCGAAGTCGCATTGCTCGAACAGTGCTTCCAGCGTTGGAATCGTGCAGGGTTTGATCCAGCCCGGGCCGCCCTTGCGTGCGTCGTAGGTCACCAGCTCCGCGGCGGTATGTTCGACTACTCTGCCGCGACGCTCGGTGGTGCGTTTGAGGGTCGGGTCGTGGATCACCATCAACTCGCCATCCTTGGACAGGTGCAAGTCCAGTTCGCAACGGCGTACGCCATGCTTGAGGCATTCCTGAAAGCTGGTCAGGGTGTTTTCCGGTGCTTCGCCCTTGGCGCCGCGATGGCCGTAGATGAGAGTCACGGTTCTTCCTTAAATTTAATGCCTGATTCGTTTTGTTCGCGGGCCAGGCGTCGTTCTTGCGCCTGTCGCTGCAAGATGTAGCGGGCCAGCAATTGCCGCTGGGCATCGGACAGGTATTCGAACTCGGTGCCAATGTCGTAGCCGTCGCCTTTGCGGTCGCAATGGGTAACGCGGGCCCGCAGCAGCAGGCCAAGGGCTTGCGGCATGAGTACCAGCTTGACCGACAGGTGCGCGCCAGTGGCGATGGGCGTCGGATGCTGAAAGTCGATGCCTCCTTCGGAGAGGATCACCGGCTGCGGCTCGCCGATCTGTCCGAGCGCGGTCAGGGCAACCACCTGACTCAGCAGATCGATGCGTTTGTTCTGGGATTTCAGGAACGCGGCGATGGTCCGGTCACGTTCGCTGATCTGTCGCAGCAGGTGTTGCGACTCGAATTCGCTCAGGTGCAGTTCGCTGAGCAGGTTGAATAGAGGGGAAGCATCCTGCAACACTTCCTGGCCTGCGGCTTCGGGAGCAGACAGGGGCCTAATTTCCAGTGCGATCGTGTCCTCGATACGGTAGTATTCGCGGCGATCTTCTTCATCTAATGTCGACATGGCGAACCCATGGTAGCGGCGGTGGTCTGAGTGTAAAGCTGGTTATCGACCCCCGCCACAAGGACGTTCCTTTTCCCTCCGAACAAGCCCCGACATGTTCAGACCTCTCTTCGTATTTATTGGCACGCGTTATACCCGTGCAAAGCGTCGCAATCATTTTGTGTCATTCATTTCCCTGACCTCGATGATCGGACTCGCCCTCGGCGTGGTCGTGATGATCGTCGTGCTGTCGGTCATGAACGGCTTCGATCATGAAATGCGCACCCGCGTGCTGGGCATGGTGCCCCACGCGACCATCGAGTCCGGTGAGCCGATCAGCGACTGGCAAAGCCTGGCCGCCAAGGTCAAGCAGAACCCGCAGGTGACGGCGGTTGCGCCCTTCGTCCAGATGCAGGGCCTGCTGACCAACAACGGCAAGGTCTCCAAAGTGCTGCTCAATGCCATCGACCCGGTGCAGGAACGGCAGGTGTCGATCATTGATAACTTCATGCAGCAGGGCAAACTCGATGACCTGGCGCCGGGCAGTTTCGGCATCGTCATCGGCGACAAGGCCGCGGCCAAGCTTGGCGTGGCGGTCGGCGACAAGCTGACATTTGTCGCGCCGGAAGTCACCGTGACCCCGGCTGGGATGTTCCCGCGCATGAAACGCTTTACCGTGGTCGGCATCTTTCATGTCGGCGCCGGTGAGATCGACGGCTATCTGGGCATCACCAACCTGCAGGATCTGGCGAAGCTGCATCGCTGGAAACCGGATCAGGTCCAGGGCTTGCGCTTGAAGTTCGACGACTTGTTCCAGGCGCCGCGCACCGCGTGGACCATCGCTCAGCAACTCGGCGAAGATCGTTATTACGCCCGCGACTGGACTCGCACCCACGGCAATCTGTATCAAGCGATCCGCATGGAAAAAGCCATGATCGGCCTGCTGTTGCTGCTGATCGTCGCCGTTGCGGCGTTCAACATCATCTCCACGCTGGTGATGGTGGTGAACGACAAGAAGGGCGACATCGCAATCCTGCGCACCCTTGGCTCTACGCCAGGGCAGATCATGGCGATCTTCATGGTCCAGGGCACGGTCATTGGCGTGGTCGGTACGCTGATCGGCGCTGTGGTCGGGATCTTCGCCGCGCTCAACGTCAGCGCCGCGATTTCGGCCCTTGAAGGGCTGATCGGCCATAAATTCCTGAACGCTGACGTGTATTTCATCGATTACCTGCCGTCGCAAGTGCAGAGCCAGGACGTGTTGATGGTCTGCGCCGCCGCGTTGGTTCTGAGTTTCCTCGCCACCCTGTATCCAGCCTGGCGTGCCGCGCGCACCCAGCCTGCGGAGGCGCTACGTTATGAGTGAGTCGGGCATGAGTGATAAAGCAATCTTGAGCTGCCGCAACTTGGGCAAATCCTACGTGGAAGGCCCGGAATCGGTAGAGGTTCTGGCCGGTCTGCAACTGGAGCTGCACCCAGGCGAGCGCGTGGCGATCGTCGGTACCTCGGGTTCGGGCAAAAGTACCTTGCTCAACCTGCTGGGCGGCCTCGATACGCCGACCAAGGGCAGCGTCTGGCTGGCCGGTGAAGAGCTCTCGGCACTGAACGAAAAGGCCCGTGGCCTGCTGCGCAATCGGTCGCTGGGTTTCGTTTACCAGTTCCACCACTTGCTGCCTGAGTTCACCGCGCTGGAAAACGTCTGCATGCCGCTGCTGATCGGCAAAACCGCGATCCCGGAAGCGCGTCAGCGTGCGACGGCGTTGTTGGAGCGGGTAGGGCTGGGTCATCGTCTGGAGCACAAACCGGCGGAATTGTCCGGTGGCGAACGCCAGCGTGTGGCCATCGCGCGTGCCCTGGTGAACAAGCCAGGCCTGGTGATGCTCGACGAGCCGACCGGCAACCTCGACTCTCACACCGCACAGGGCATTCAGGACTTGATGCTGGAGCTCAGCACCTCGATGCGCACGGCGTTCCTGGTGGTGACCCACGACATGAACCTGGCTCGCCAGATGGATCGCGTCCTGCATTTGCAGGAAGGTTACCTGACACCCATCTGATTGACCGAAACCCGGCGTACTGAACAGTGCGGCGGGTCTTTTATTTTTATACGGTGCCCCAGCGAATGTTCAGACCGTTATCGATCTTTATCGGCACGCGCTATACCCGCGCCAAGCGCCGCAATCGCTTTGTTTCCTTCATCTCGATGACCTCGATGATCGGCCTCGCCCTGGGCGTGCTGGCGATGATCGTGGTGTTGTCGGTGATGAACGGCTTCCAGCGCGAAATGAGCTCGCGCATCCTCGGCATGGTGCCCCACGCGACCATCGTCGGCGTGAACCCTATCGACGATTGGCTGCCGGTGGCCGCCGCGGCGATGAAGAATCCTGCAGTAACGGCGGCGGTGCCGTTTACCGAGATGGAGGGCATGCTGTCCTACAAGGGCACGATGCAGCCGATCCAGGTCAGTGGTGTCGACCCGGCACTGGAAGGCAAGGTGTCGATCGTTGCCAAGCACATTGTTCAGGGGCGTCTCGACGCCTTGAAGCCGGGCGAGTTTGGGGTGGTGATCGGTGAGATCACCGCACGGCGCTTTCGCTTGAACGTCGGCGACAGGATCACCCTGATCGTGCCGGAAATCAGCACCGCACCGGGCGGGATTACCCCACGCATGCAGCGGCTGAACGTGGTGGGCGTGTTCAAGGTGGGTGCCGAGCTGGACGGCTCGATGGCGCTGATCCACCTCGCCGATGCCGCGCAGATGCAGCACTGGCAGCCGAACCAAGTGCAGAGCGTGCGCCTGGCGGTGAAGGACCTGTACGCCGCGCCGCAAGTATCGAGCGACATCGCGACGGGCCTGGGCGCTGCCTACAAGGCTGACGACTGGACCCACACCCAAGGCAGTCTGTTCAGCGCGATGAAGATGGAAAAAACCATGATCGGCCTGCTGTTGCTGATGATCGTTGCGGTGGCTGCGTTCAACATCATCGCGACCCTGATCATGGTGGTGAACGATAAGGGCGCGGACATCGCAATCCTGCGCACCATCGGCGCGACGCCTCGGCAGATCATGGCGATCTTCATGGTGCAGGGCACGGTGATCGGGGTTGTTGGTACTTTGATTGGCGGCGTGCTGGGCGTGATCGCCGCGTTGAACGTCAGTGAGCTGGTGGGGTGGATGGAGCGGGTCAGCGGGCAGCATATCTTCAGTTCCGATGTGTACTTTGTCAGTAACTTGCCATCGGAGCTGCAGGGCGCGGATGTGTTGTTGATCTGTTCCGCCGGTTTCATCATGAGTTTTTTGGCGACGGTGTATCCGGCGTGGCGGGCGGCGAAAGTCGAGCCGGCTACTGCGTTGCGGTATTCGTAAGTCATTACATCGCCTTCGCGGGCAAGCCTCGCTCCTACAGGATCTATGTCGATTGCATCATTTGCGTTCGACACAAAACCCGTAGGAGCGAGGCTTGCCCGCGAAGAGGCCGGTCCTGCTGGCCTCAATCCCCCTTCGGCAACTCGATCACAAACCGCGTCCATCCCTTATCCGATTTGCAACGAATCTGCCCGCCATGGGCGCGGATGATCGACCGGGTGATCGCCAATCCCAGCCCCGCATGCTCACTGCTACCTTCACGACGTGCCGGGTCTGCCCGGTAGAAGCGGTCAAACAAGCGCGGCAACAAATCTTCAGAAATCCCTTCACCACTGTTTTCAACCGTCAGGCTCAAGCCATTTGGCTGCTCGATAATCCGCACCCGAACCTCGCCACCGACCGGGGTAAACCGCAGTGCATTGTCCAGCAAATTGGACAGTGCCCGACGCAACATGCTGCGGTCGCCCTGCATGCGCGCGCTGCCGTCACGACTCAACTTCACCTGAGCGTCCTCGGCCAGCGGCGCAAAGAACTCCAGCAGCACATCGGTTTCTTCTGCCAGTTCCAGCGCTTCGCGCTTGGGCATCAGCAAGCCATGGTCAGCTTTGGCCAGGTACAACATGTCGTTGACCAGTTGCGCCATCCATTGCAGTTCTTCGAGATTGCTGTGCAGCGCTTCGCGGTAATCCTCGATGGGGCGCGGGCGGGTGAGGGTGACCTGGGTGTGGGTCAGCAGGTTCGACAGCGGTGTGCGCAGTTCATGGGCGATGTCGGCGGAAAACGCCGAGAGACGCTGAAAAGAGTTGTCGAGGCGTCCGAGCATGGCGTTGAAGCTGTAAGCCAATTCCTCGAGCTCTGGCGGCATGTCTGCTTCCGGCAGGCGAGCATTGAGCGATTGCGCCGATACGCCGCTGGCGACCGCACTCATGCGCCGCAACGGGCGCAAACCACTGCGCGCTGCCCAGGCACCGAGTAGGGCGGTAGCCAGCGCCGACAAACCGACCGTCAGCCAAATCAGATGCTGCATGCGCTGCAGAAAATGTTGGTGATGGGTGATATCCAGCAGCAGGGTCAGTTGCGGTGAATCGGGTTTGTCTGGGAACAGGGGGGCATTCAGGACGCGGTAGTCGGTGCCGTCGTCGCTCATCGTCGACAGGCCTGGTTGGCGCGGCAAGTCTTTGGGTAAACGGGCCGAGCTGTCGTACAAGCGTTGCCCGTCATTGCCGATGATGCGCAGGGACAGATCGGCCTGTCGGCTCAACTCATCGGCCAGTTTGGTCTCGCTTTCGCTGGACTGAATGTCATCCAGCGCCCGCCGTAAACCAATCAGTTTGCCGTCGAGCAATTGCTGGTCCAGTTCAACAAAATGCGCCTCGCTGGCGCGGCTGAACAACACTCCGGCGAACAACGACACCACGGCAGTGCAAGCTGCGAACAGCAACGCCAGGCGATTGCTTAGTGAAAGTCGGCGCATCAGGCAGGGCGCTCTTCAAGGACGTAGCCCATGCCGCGCACGGTGTGGATCAACTTGTTCGGGAAATCGTCGTCGATCTTCAGGCGCAAACGGCGGATCGCCACTTCGATAACATTGGTGTCGCTGTCGAAATTCATGTCCCACACCTGGGAAGCGATCAGCGACTTTGGCAGAACTTCACCCTGACGTCGTAGGAGCAATTCCAGCAGAGCGAATTCCTTGGCAGTCAGGTCTATGCGCTGACCGTTGCGCTCGACCCGGCGGCGGATCAGGTCCAGGCGCAAGTCGGCCAGTTGCAGGCTGGTTTCCTGAGGTGTGGCGCTGCCGCGACGCAGCAGACTGCGAACCCGCGCCAGCAGTTCGGAGAAGGCGAACGGTTTGACCAGGTAGTCGTCGGCCCCCAGCTCCAAACCGTGGACCCTGTCCTCCACCGCGTCTCGGGCTGTAAGAAACAGTACGGGAGTGTCCAGGCCGGCACTGCGCACCGCTTGCAGAATCTGCCAGCCATCGCGACCGGGCAGCATCACATCGAGGATCAACAAGGCGTAATCGCCGCTCAACGCCAGTTGCTGGCCGGTGCTGCCATCGGCCACCAGTTCGGTGGTGAAACCGGCCTCGGTCAGGCCCTGGCGCAGGTAGTGGCCGGTTTTCGGTTGGTCTTCGACAATCAGCAGTTTCATGGGCGACTCGGGGCAGTTTGAACAGGTGCGTTATACCGTGGGCGGTGCCTGTGCAGGCCAACCTGACAAAGTTGTAATCTGCCTGTCAGGTGGCTGGCAGAGCCTTCGGATTAGAGTTTCCCACAAGCTGAACCTCATCTTGTTGGAGTACGACTATGTTTTTGCGAAATCGTCTGGCATTGGCCGCTTGCTTGCTGACACTGAGTGTAGGGCTTGAAGCCTCGCCGGCGCAGACCTACGACTTCGGTCAATCGGTCCCGGCCGCCAAGGCTACCCGCAGCGTTGAAATGGTAATGGGCGATATGTCGTTCGATCCGAAAGCCATTGAGATCAAGGCCGGTGAGACCGTTCGCTTTGTACTGGTGAATAAAGGCCAGTTGTTGCACGAATTCAACCTCGGCGACGCGGCGATGCATGCCAGGCATCAGCGGGAAATGCTCCAGATGCAGCAAAGCGGCATGCTGATGCCTACAGGCATGAAGGCCATGGACCACGGCTCCATGGGCCATTCTTCCGAAGGGCATGGGATGAAACACGATGACCCGAACAGTGTGCTGGTGGAGCCGGGTAAAACCGCCGAGCTGACCTGGACCTTCACCAAGGCCACCAACCTGGAATTTGCCTGCAATATCCCCGGCCACTATCAGGCCGGTATGGTCGGCAAACTGACAGTCAGTCAGTAAGCACTCAAAGGCGGGAGCAAAGGCTGGTAGAATCCGCTGATTCTTCAGTCAGGTTTCCGCCATGCATCCCGCAGCCGAACATTCGCCGCTGGGCAAATCCAGCGAATACATCGCCACCTACACGCCGTCCTTGCTGTTCCCGATCTCGCGCACCGCGAAATGGGCCGAGCTGGGTCTGACGGCGCAAACCCTGCCGTACAAGGGTGTGGACTTCTGGAACTGCTTCGAACTGTCGTGGCTGTTGCCGTCCGGCAAGCCCGTGGTGGCGATTGGCGAATTCAGCATTCCGGCGGATTCGCCGAACATCATCGAATCCAAGTCGTTCAAGCTGTACCTCAACTCGCTGAACCAGACAGCGTTTGCCGACACTGCAAGCCTTGAAGCGACGCTGGCGAAAGACCTTTCGGCTGCTGCCGGCAAACCGGTGGGTGTGCGGATTCGCAGCCTGAAAGAGGTTGAGGCAGAAGGTGTCGTGGCATTGCCGGGTGTGTGCATCGATGACCTCGACATCAGCGTCAGCAACTATGAGCATCCGCGTCCGGAACTGCTGCGATGCGATGAATCGCTCATTATTGAAGAGCGCGTACACAGCCATTTGCTCAAATCCAACTGCCCGGTTACTAGCCAACCGGATTGGGGCAGTGTAGCGGTGGAGTATCGCGGCGCGGCGCTGGATCATGCGAGTCTGCTGGAGTACATCGTGAGTTTCCGTCAGCACTCGGACTTCCATGAGCAGTGCGTGGAGCGAATTTTCCTCGACCTGCAACGGTTGCTGAAGCCAGAGAAACTGACGGTGTATGCGCGGTATGTGCGTCGCGGTGGGTTGGACATCAACCCGTATCGCAGCACCGAAGAAGTGCAACTGCCGAACCATCGCCTGGTCCGTCAGTAAATATCCAATGTGGGAGCGAGCCTGCTCGCGATGAGGACGGCACATCCAACATTAATGTTGGCTGATACTCCGCCATCGCGAGCAGGCTCGCTCCCACAGGTGATTACATTTGCAAATCCCGGATATGAAGAAAGCCCCGCTATCGCTAGCGGGGCTTTTTGCATCTGGCGGGTTCAGATCCCCATGTTGCCCAAGGCTTGCACGATGTTGCGCAAGGTGCCGGCAAGGGTCGGGTGTTCGAGTTCGAAGCGCTCGACGGCCAGGTTCACATTGTCGGCGAGGTTGGTGTCCTGGGTTTTGGTTTCGAGTTCAAGTTCCAGTTCGATCTGTTGCATCAGCGCGTTCAGGTCAGCGCGCTCGGCTTCGGAAAGCGGTGGATTCTGTTCCAATTGCTCGCGCAGTTTGTTGAGCTGTTCTTGCAGTTCGCGGGCAGGCATGGCGTTCTTCCTTTTATCGATAGGCACTGGCATAGACCGCAGCGGCGCGCCAAAGGTCTATGGCTGACCTTTAGATTAATCCACTCTCGGGCTATCTGCATGATCTCAGTCAGGGCTTTTCGCCCTTGAGCCGGCGCAGGCTGATATCGGCCAGGCAGGTGTCGAGTTCGCCCAGATGATCGATCACCGAATGCACGCCCAGGCCGAACAACTGCATTGTCGCCTTGCCGCGCAGATGTTCCCGTTCCTTTTGACTCAAGGCCTGCCATTCGCTCGGGGCCAGCCCGCACAGCGAGCCGCAGGACGCCAGGCCAATGGTCCACAACCCGGCATTCAGGCCCGATTGCAGAAGGCGCGGTTCGCCGCTGACCAGCACGCAACCGTCCAGACGTTCGACATTCAACGCCATCAAGGCTTGCCAACAGGCGTTCGGGGCCGGCCATGGGTTGATTGTTGCCGGGTGTTGCGAAGGTTTGATCCAGTCCGGGAGTGCCGCGGCCAGAGAGTGGCTGAGGGCGGGGGGCAGTTCATCGAGCCAGGCGCAAGGAATCTGTTGGCGCTGCAAGCTGGACAGGCTATCCAGAGCGCCGAGCGTGACTTCGGCGTGCTCGGCAGTCAGTGTGCCGGCTTGACGAGTGCGTGCGCCGAAATCCACCAGGCATCCACTGAGGCCGAACAGTACAGCGGTCAGGCTGGGTGCGATGAGAGGCGAGGTTTCGGCGCGTGGCATGTCAACATCCTTGAAATAGTAACAAGGCTATTCGCGGACGGTGACAGTTGAGTGACACGGATATGAATGGTGCGAAGTCAAACGAATCATCTGTAGGCCATCGCGCACGATGCTGCCTAAACCGATTTTTCCGTCATATACTAGCGGCCTTTGCGCCTGGGCCAAGCCCCCGCGCCAGTACGAATCCAAGGAGTTTCTCTATGCGCTGGAGCAATCATCTCGCTCAGCTTTGTATGTGTGCCAGTGTATTGCTGGTTCCGTTCGCGGCCCAGGCTGCCACGGAAGACGACCCTTGGGAAAGCATTAACCGCCCGATCTACAAATTCAACGATTTTGTCGACACCTACGCACTGAAGCCATTGGCTCAGGGCTACCAGTTTGTCACGCCGCAGTTTCTGGAAGATGGCATCCACAACATGTTCCGCAACGTCGGCGACGTGACCAACCTGGCCAACGACGTGTTGCAGGCCAAACCCGCTGCGGCAGGCGTCGATACTGCGCGTTTGATCTTCAACACCACCTTCGGCCTGCTGGGCTTCTTCGACGTGGGTACCCAAATGGGCCTGCATCGCAATGATGAAGACTTCGGCCAGACCCTCGGTTACTGGGGCGTGGGCAGCGGCCCGTACCTGATGCTGCCGCTTCTGGGCCCAAGCACCTTGCGCGATGCGCCTTCCAAGTATGTCGACGGCTATACCGGTCCGTACCGCTATATCCACGACGTGCCGGTGCGTAACTCGATCTTCGGCCTGAACATCGTCGACACCCGCGCCACCCTGCTGTCGGCCGAGAAGCTGGTCAGCGGCGACAAATACACCTTCATTCGCAATGCGTACCTGCAAAACCGCGAATTCAAAGTCAAAGACGGCCAGGTCGAAGACGATTTTTAATCTCGACCGGTAAAACGAAGAAGGCGGCCATTTGGCCGCCTTCGTTCGTTTGGCTTGCGGGTATCGAGGTTATTTCATCTTCAGGATTGTAAGCCCGAGTTTCTGATTAGCCCCGTCCTGTGCTTTCACCCATACCACCTCGGTGTGGGCTTCAAGGCCTTTTAGCGCCGCATGATCGGAATCGATCCGCACACTGAGCCGGTCACCGACCTTGAATAAGCGGGGCGCCTCAACTTGCATACCGCTGCTGGAAAGGTCAATGCAGACGGCTGGCACCTCGTCGCCTTCATGAATCAGCGCCACATCGGCATCGACCCGCATGCGGATAAAATCGCGCTTTTCGCTGTAGTCCCGCTCAGTTTGGCTCATGGGCTCGATCCTTCTTTTGGGTTACGGTTTTGGCTGTTCTTATAACTCCCGGTGATTTGACAAGTAAAGACGTCAAGCGACCATCGGCGTGAGCTTGAAACGCCTCGCGGATGGGAGTACCGTCTGCGCCTTAGAAGGGCACCTTTGGTGTACCTGTGAGTAGGGCGAATGCTCGAAAACGGTGCGGCAGAGAGGCTAGAAAGCGAATCCAGTAGTGTGTGCGGGGCCAATGCCCAGCCTGCTACGCCAACCTAATTCTGGCGCCGTTTGCCCACATGCCAAAAACCAGTGCCACGCTGCTGATAATCGATGATGACGAAGTAGTGCGCGCGAGCCTCGCGGCCTACTTGGAAGACAGTGGTTTCAGTGTCCTGCAGGCCAGCAACGGCCAGCAGGGTCTTCAGGTATTCGAGCAAGACAAGCCCGACTTGGTCATCTGCGATCTGCGCATGCCGCAGATGGGCGGACTCGAACTCATTCGCCAGGTCACCGAGCTGTCGCCGCAAACCCCGGTGATCGTGGTGTCGGGCGCGGGCGTGATGAACGACGCGGTCGAGGCCCTGCGCCTGGGCGCGGCGGACTACCTGATCAAGCCTCTCGAAGATCTGGCCGTGCTCGAGCACTCCGTGCGCCGGGCCCTGGATCGTGCGCGCCTGCTGCTGGAAAACCAGCGCTATCGCGAGAAACTGGAAAAGGCCAATCGCGAGCTCGAAGCCAGTCTGAACCTGCTCCAGGAAGACCAGAACGCCGGTCGCCAGGTGCAGATGAACATGCTGCCGGTCAGCCCCTGGAGCATCGACGAGTTCCAGTTTGCGCACCAGATCATCCCGTCGCTGTACCTGTCGGGTGACTTCGTCGACTACTTTCGGGTCGACGAGCGTCGGGTAGCCTTTTATTTGGCGGACGTTTCTGGTCATGGCGCTTCTTCCGCCTTCGTTACCGTATTGCTGAAGTTCATGACCACGCGCTTACTGTTCGAGTCCAAGCGCAACGGCACATTGCCGGAATTCAAGCCTTCAGAGGTCCTTGGTCATATCAACCGGGGGCTGATCAGTTGTAAGCTGGGTAAACACGTCACAATGGTCGGTGGAGTCATCGACGAGGAGACCGGTTTGTTGACCTATAGCATCGGCGGTCATCTGCCGTTGCCTGTGTTGTACACGCCAGACAGTGTTCGTTACCTGGAAGGGCGCGGTCTGCCGGTGGGCCTCTTCAATGAAGCCACCTACGAAGACCACGTACTGGAATTGCCGCCAGTGTTCAGCTTGACGCTGATGTCTGATGGCATTTTGGACCTTTTGCCGGAACCCACACTCAAAGATAAAGAAGCTGCTTTACCTCAACGGGTGAAGGCAGCGGGCGGCAGCCTGGATGGTCTGCGCCAGGTTTTTGGATTGGCCACGCTAGGGGAGATGCCGGATGATATCGCCCTGTTGGTGTTGAGCAGGAATCTTTAATGAGTACCGGTAGAATCCAGTTCGCCGAGCAGGACGGCACCTTCGTCCTGAAGTTCGTCGGTGAAGTTCGCCTGACCCTGTGTTCGGCGTTGGATGCGACTATTGAGCGGATCTTCACCGCGTTGAATTTCAACGCCATCGTGATCGACCTGACCGAAACCCGCAGCATCGACAGCACCACCCTGGGCCTGCTGGCCAAACTGTCGATCCTGTCGCGGCAAAAGGTCGGCCTGCTGCCGACCGTCGTCACCACCCACGAAGACATCACCCGTCTGCTGCAGTCCATGGGCTTCGAGCAAGTGTTCAACATCGTTGACCGCCCGATCCCATGCCCTGAATGCCTGACCGACCTGCCAGACCAGGACCAGTCCGAAGAAGTGGTGCGAGTCAAAGTCCTCGAAGCGCACAAAATCCTCATGGGCCTGAACGACTCCAACCGTGAAGCGTTCCATGACCTGGTGAATGCGCTGGAGCGGCATTGATTCCCTGAAGTGATGTGGGCCTGAAGGCTCCATCGCGAGCAGGCTCGCTCCCACATTAGTCTTGCGTCGAACACACCATTCCGGCTCCCCCAAAAATCCCCTGTGGGAGCGAGCCTGCTCGCGAAGGCGCCATAACAATCACCACATCTTTCAGCGCGAAGCCCACTACCCAAATTCAACGCAAAAAAAGGGCGAACCCATCAAGGTTCGCCCTTTTTGCATCCAGCTAACTCAAATCACAGCTTGGCCTGCAACAACGCCTCAAGCTTCTCCTGATCCCGAGCAAACTGGCGAATCCCCTCAGCCAGCTTCTCGGTCGCCATCGCATCCTCGTTGGACAACCAACGGAACTGCGCTTCATTCAAGCTAAGACGCGCTTCACCGGCATGCCCCGGCGCCAATTTGCGCTCCAGCTTGCCAGTGTCCACCGCCAGCTTCTCCAACAGATCCGGGCTAATGGTCAGACGATCACAACCGGCCAACTGCTCGATCTGATTCAGATTACGGAAGCTCGCGCCCATCACCACAGTCTTGTAGTCATTGGCCTTGTAGTAGTTGTAGATGCGCGTCACCGACTGCACGCCCGGATCATCCGCGCCGGTGTAGTCGTTGCCGGTGGCCTTCTTGTACCAGTCGTAGATGCGGCCCACGAACGGCGAAATCAGAAACACCCCGGCATCGGCGCACGCGGCAGCCTGAGCGAAGGAGAACAGCAGCGTCAGGTTGCACTGAATGCCTTCCTTTTCCAGCTTCTCGGCAGCGCGAATGCCTTCCCAGGTCGAAGCGATCTTGATCAGCACACGGTCACGGCCAACGCCGGCCTTGTCGTACAGGTCGATCAGCCGGTGCGCACGCTTCAATACGGCGTCAGTGTCGAACGACAAGCGCGCATCCACTTCAGTGGAAATACGGCCCGGTACAACCTTCAGAATTTCTTGCCCTACCGCAACGCCAAAACGGTCACTGGCCAGGCCCACATCGCCCTTGCAGTCGTGAACGCAAGCGTTCAGCAACTCGGCATAACCGGGAATGGCCGCCGCTTTGAGCAGCAGGGAAGGGTTGGTGGTAGCGTCCACGGGTTTAACGCGAGCGATTGCTTCGAAGTCGCCGGTGTCGGCAACCACGGTGGTCATTTGTTTGAGTTGTTCCAGCTTGGAAGTCATGAGCGTGCTCTGTCCTATGGGTCTAATGACATTACCCGAGCGCTTGCAGCCACTCAAGGGCGCGTACGTGTATCGATGGCCCCAGCGGCAACAACCTGAAAACGGATGTTTGAAAGGCGGGGCGTGGTATCGGTAGATACGATGCTGAAATGGGGGACAGGTTCAACGCAGGTGACGGTTAGTGGCTACTGACTGCTAATCAGCGCAGCCACCGCAAGATCGTCCAGCTGTTCGTCGTGCGTTTCCTGCCTGAAACGACTCAACGCCGAGGTGAAATACACCACTTCAAGCATGCCATCGCTGGCGAGATAAAGCTGCGCCGCCTCTACCTCTTGCACGGAGTAAACGCGTTTGTTCAACCCGGACATCTCTTGGGTGGCAGTGAAGGGCGACAGAACCGTGGTAGCGAGGCCAAAACCGGTAAATTGGGTGATTTGCCATGGGCTTTCTTCACCGAAACACATGAAGTCGCAGTGGGCGTAGGCCTTCGCAGATGTTGCAGAAAAAAAGGCGAGGAGGATACAGCGCTTGAAAAAAACAGAGTTGAACAAGGGCATAACAACAAGGACGTCCTGTCAGTAAATCGGCGTTATTTCACAGCAGGCAACATCCATGAGCTACCTGCCAGCCTGCGGGGTGCAGGCTTTAATTCGACATTCGAAGCGGCGCAATGATCCACGCTTTGCGCCGGCACAACAACGAGCAAAAGCGATTTTCATCAGTGAGGCGTGATCAACGCCCCTCCAACAACTCCGCCGCCTGATCCAGCAACGCCAAAGGCTCTTTGGCCTTATGAATATCCACCGACAACAACTGCCGAAACTTCCGCGCCCCCGGAAACCCGGTGCCCAGCCCCAGCACATGCCGGGTGATATGGTGCATCGATCCACCCGCCAGCAGATGCTCGGCGATATAAGGCCGCAACTGCGCCAGCGCCTCGGCTCGGCTAATCACCGGAGCCTTGCTGCCGAACAGCTGCTGATCCACCTCAGCCATCACATAAGGATTGTGATACGCCTCACGGCCCAGCATCACGCCGTCAAATGTCTGCAAATGCTCGTGACAAGCCTCCAGCGTCTTGATCCCGCCGTTGAGAATGATCTCCAGCTCCGGAAAATCGGTCTTCAGCCGCGTCGCCACGTCATAGCGCAGCGGCGGAATGTCGCGGTTCTCCTTCGGCGACAACCCCTCCAGAATCGCAATCCGCGCATGCACCGTAAAACTCGTGCACCCGGCATCACGGACCGTACCGACGAAATCACACAACTGCTCGTAACTGTCGCGCCCATTAATCCCGATCCGATGCTTCACCGTCACCGGAATCGACACCGCATCACGCATCGCCTTCACACAATCAGCCACCAACTGCGGATGCCCCATCAGGCATGCCCCGATCATATTGTTCTGCACCCGATCACTCGGGCAGCCGACATTCAAATTCACCTCGTCGTAACCGTGTTCCTGGGCCATGCGTGCGCATGCGGCCAGGTCCAAGGGAACGCTGCCGCCGAGTTGCAGGGCGAGCGGGTGTTCGGCTTCGTTGTGACGCAGGAAGCGGTCGTGATCGCCATTGAGCAGCGCGCCGGTGGTGACCATCTCGGTGTAGAGGAGGGCGTGCTTGGAGAGCAGGCGTAGGAAGAAACGGCAGTGGCGGTCTGTCCAATCCATCATCGGGGCGACGGAAAAGCGGCGGGAGAGCGGGACGGGTGTGGCGGTGATTGGGGGCATTGGCGGTTCTGAGATGGGTGGCGCTAGAAGGTGGGTGAAGTTTATCAGGATTGAGCCCTGCGGGGTTCAGGGGAGTCACCTCAGCATGCCGTGAGCACTGATAACTAATTTTTGTAAATGTTGAAAAAAACTATTTATTACTAGCGATAAGTCGACACATGGCAAAAAAACGATGTGTATATTTAGCGCGAGATAGTCGGGAGCAGTTCCACGGCAGCAGGGTTTCGAAGTCTTCAGTCGAAGCCCTGCTGCCGTGGCACTGCTCGCCAGAGCCAACGAAACCGCGCCCCCATCTTGCGGAAGGCGTAGTTCATGGATGGTATACGATTGATCTCTTCAATTTCGGTCAGCGCCTGTAGCGCCGCCGTGAGCACGAACTCGACGATACCTGTTGAATACGAGCGGAGTAACAATCATGGAATACGACGACAAACTGATTGAAGAAGCCGTACTTGCCCTGTTGGCAACCTTCAGTTTCGATAACGGCAATGCTTGGAAAGGGTTCGATTTCGAGACCATGAACCGATTGCATGAACATGGTTTCATCAGTAACCCGGTGAGCAAGAACAAATCGATCTGGTTGACGACGGAAGGGCTGGAGCGAGGTCGGCAGATCGCCGACCGGTTGTTTGGGTTGAGAACTCAAGTGAGGCATATATCCAACTCGGGTACCTGACTTCACGCCTAAGAGTGCCATCGCAAGCGTTCTGGTCGAGACCGCGAAGGTCAACGACCAAGAACCCTACGTGGCTGCGCCACGTACTTGAGCGGCCGCCGTATCCGGGATCGGTGGCCAACTAAGAAGCGTTGTTGTCTTGGAGTCGCTCATCAGAAATGCCGTGCCATGTGCTAGATGGGGTTTATGGATCGCATAGTGCGCTAGCCAAGCTGGCAGTTGATAAAGGACGAAAGTCCCTGCGAGAGAAGTTATGGCGAAACACCTCGACCCCGAGTCGTGTTGCCCTCGACCTAGGCGAAAACCATACGAATCGGCAATGGGGACGGATTTATTTTCGGTGATTTTTGGATATCTCGTCCCCTATTTATTTGTATCGAAACTCAAGCCAGCGTATTAGTAGTTTGTCTTTCTGTCGTCTGAAATAGCTGTTCTCTCGGGCTTTCAAGGTCTTCTCTATATCAGACCTGCCAAGGCTCCGCCGGCGGGGCCGCTACCCAGGATGATTCCTTGGCGTCCGGCCTCCTTGGTTTTGTTATCGGCTTTGTAAATCTCAGACGCTGCGAAGGCTGTGGTTACGATCCAGGCGACTTTTCCTGTCACCTTCATCATCTTGGTACCGCGAGTAACTTTGGCATTGTCCACACCAGACTTTTTCACAATCAGGTAGTGAACTTTGGATTTTTCTACATCGGTTAAAAGTTCAAATTTTTTTTTGTAAAGCGTGTGAGCGTACTTGTCCAGGGTGGTTTGGAGAGTGGGACCATTGAGCTTTATATATTCTGCAACCGCGACACCCTGAGCCGATGTGAACTTGCGATGCTCATTCATGATGTTGTTACGCATTTCTTGGCAATACGCCACGCCGTCTTTGGCTGTGACTTTGCCCGCCAGCCTCTCGACTGTCATCCACTGTCCCAATAGCCCATTCATTCCAATGGGTGATACGTGCCAGGCAAGACCCGACACGTATCCCTCCACATGAGTTGTTTATCCAATAGCCAAGGACTTACAACTCTCAACATACGCTTCAACTGAATTGCTAGCAGAGTGGACTCTTACCCCCTTGAGTTTATCGAATGGCGGCTCTTTCCAAAGCTTTGATGCGTCGATGGGAAGGACGACCTGTATAACCGTTCCTTGGGGTGGATCAGCAACAAAGTCGAAGTCTTGAATGCCGTCAGGCGGGAACTGAATATAAACCCGTGGCTCCAATCTCGGGTTTGTCCATCCAGCAGCACCCACGAGGCCAATTGCCAATATGTGTAGCTGTGGTGGGTTTGATTTAAGTAATTTTAACTCGACATCCACTACTTTCATTACGTCAGCCATTTTCGATCTCCTTTCGATAATTGCGCCTCTTTTTCACCTTGGCGCTTGGGTGTGAACCCTATGGCTTGAAATCTGGTGGTTAGACGCTAGTAAAGGACCCCCACCCTGTCCACTGACTGCTTTGGCCGGTCATCGGATGCTTTCATTCCCTACAGAGCACCCATTTCCGGGCTCAGCGTTCCTAGCCAAGCCACAAGCCCGATAATGACCACAGCCGCCACCAATTCCACCATCATGCTACGCCGTAGCGCATTAGCGGCGACCATGTATTGCCCCTCCCGCAACGACAGCTCCAGAAACGGCCCAAGGTGAAACCGGTTCAGCGCGGCAAGCACGAGCATCCCTGCAAACAGCACCACTTTGATGAACAGCAAAATCCCGTAAGTGCTGAGAAAAACTGCATCCAGCGTCGGCCCAACGATGAACAGATAATTCACAACCCCCGTCACCGCGACGACCACCACGATTACCGCGCCAATCACCTCAAATCGATTAACCGCGCGGGCCAACAACCTGATGCGTGCTTCGGTCTGCAGAGCATTAATTTTCGCCATCAACGCAAACGCCACCAGCGCCCCAACCCATGCCCCAGCCGCCAGCAAGTGCAGAATATCCACCACGAAATGCCAATAACGACGACTGCCTTCATCCATTGCTCCATGCCCGTTCCAGGCCAGGCTGGCAAGGGCAACACCGCCGGCAAAAGCCGTGACCAACAAACTGAAACCAGGCGCACGGAGCATCACCGCTAAACCAGCGACGATCAGCGCGATGATGCGAACCACACAGGCCAACCCGACGTCCGTCTCGAACACCATCATTTCGATGTGCGGACGCAGCGCGGCGAAGTCCGATTCCCCGCTCATGGCGCTCACCATCATCAGCATGCTGGCAACGGACAACAGCGCACCCAGCACTGCCGTTCCCGCTAACATCGACCGGAACGGCAACACCACTCCCGACATCCGCTCCTGTCCTTTAAGACCGTACAGCCCCAAAAACGCCACCCCAAACAACAGCATCAAATCCACATACAACGCAAAGCGCAGGGCAATGCTGATTGAGTCGCTCATCCATCACTTCACTTTGAACGTAACGCTGCCGGTGATCGGGTGAGTGTCCGAAGATACGGCGCGCCATTCGACTTTGTAGCTGCCGGTGGGCAATGGCGAGAGCGGGGTGATGACCATGGTTTTCGGGTCGCTGCTGGCGGAGACTTTGGCCTTCATCGGCATGGGCGAGTGGGCCATGCCGGGCATTGCGGTCATGACCAGTTTGGCGCCGGAGAATTGGGTCACGAGGTTTTCGGAGAAGTGCAGTTCGATCTTGCTTGGCGCTGCGCCGTCCGCGCCTTCGGCCGGGGTGGAGGAGAGCAGTTTCGGGTGGGCCTGAGCCAGTGCGCTCATGAGTAGCCCGGTGGAAAGTGCGATGGCAACAGCGGTGCTTTTGATTATGCGCATGCAAGGCCTCTTACCGCTTTAAGCGGTTGTTTTTTGGTGTTTGAGTTAATGCGTTTAGAACCATAGCCGAACGCCGAGGACGAGGCGGGCTTCGCTGCGGTCCTCGCCTTCGTCCTTGGCGTAGTCGGCGGTTTTGCCGTAGGTGCGGTTCCAGGTCACGCCGATGTAGGGCGCGAATTCCCGCCGGATTTCATAGCGCAATCGCAGGCCGGCTTCGGTGTTGGACAGCCCGGAGCCGATGCCCCGTTGCGGGTCGTTTTTGCCGTAGACGTTGAGCTCGGCGGTCGGCTGCAAAATCAGCCGGTTGGTGAGCAGGATGTCGTAGTCACCTTCCAGCCGTGCGGCGGTCTGGCCACCTTCGCCGATGAAGGCCGTGGCCTCGGTTTCGAAGTTGTACAGCGCCATGCCTTGCACGCCGAACGCGGCCCAGGTTTGCGGGGCGCCGGGTTTGAAATCCTGGCGCACGCCGGTCACCACGTCCCACCACGGGGAGATGGCGTGACCCCACAGGGCCTGGACTTCGGCGTCTTCGGTTTTGCCATTGACGCGTTCGCCTTCGGAGCGCAGCCACAGGCGATCGATGTCGCCACCGATCCAGCCGGACAAATCCCACGCCAAGGCGCTGCCGTCGTCGGCATCCTGCCATTCGAGTTTGTCGGCGAGGAAGTAATAGTTGAGCGCGGTGTCATGCACCGCGTGGCCGGCCGGGCTGACGTAGACGGCGGCGCGGTCGGCGTCGGTCAATGCCGGGATCGGCGTGCGACTTTGGGTCGGCGCGGCGGGCTGCATCTGGCCATCGTCCATGCTCTGCATCTGGCTGTGATCCATGCCCGGCATCTGGCTATGGTCCATGCCCTGCATATAGTCGGTGGCGGCCATGGCTGAAGAAACCGTAAAGCCAGTGAGTGCCAAAGCGAGGCGGGTAGAGCGAATCAGTCTGGTCATGGGTAGCGCCTCATTCTTCCACGCGAACTTCACGGAACATGCCCATTTCCATGTGATACAGGAGATGGCAGTGATAGGCCCAGCGGCCGAGCGCGTCGGCGGTGACCCGATAGCTGCGCTTTGATCCCGGCGGCATGTCGATGGTGTGTTTGCGCACCATGAACTGGCCGTTCTCGTCTTCGAGGTCGCTCCACATGCCGTGCAGGTGAATGGGGTGAGTCATCATCGTGTCGTTGACCAGCACCACCCGAACCCGCTCGCCGTACTTGAGTCGCAGCGGTTCGGCATCGGAGAATTTCACGCCGTTGAACGACCAGGCGAACTTCTCCATGTGGCCGGTGAGGTGCAGCTCGATGGTGCGGCCAGGCTCGCGACCATCCGGGTCTTCGAAGGTGCTGCGCAGGTCGGAGTAGGTCAGCACGCGGCGGCCGTTGTCGCGCAGGCCCAGGCCCGGGTCGTCGAGTTTCGGCGAGGTGGTCATGGCTTGCATGTCCACCAGCGGGTTGTCTTTTTCCGTGTCTGGATGGGATTGCATACCGGCCATGCCGCCCATGGCCATGCTGCTGTGATCCATCCCGGCCATATTGTCCATGCTCTGCATGTTACCGCCGTCCGTGCCCGTAATGCTGCTGTGGTCCATCCCCGCCATGTCACCGCCCATGCTGCCGTGATCCATCCCGCCCATGCCCATGTCATCCATGGTCACTAGCGGTCGCGGATCCAGCGGTGGCACCGGCGCCGACAATCCGGCCTTTACCGCAAGGGTGCCGCGGGCATAACCCGTTCGATCCATCGACTGGGCGAACAGGGTGTAGGCGTCCTGGGTCGGCTCGACGATTACATCGAACGTCTCCGCCACCGCGATACGGAACTCGTCGACGCTCACCGGTTTGACGTGTTGGCCATCCGCCGCGACCACGGTCATTTTCAGGCCGGGGATGCGCACGTCGAAGTAGGTCATGGACGAGCCGTTGATAAAACGCAGTCGCAGCTTTTCGCCGGGGCGGAATACGCCCGTCCAGTTCATGTTCGGCGCCTGGCCGTTCATCAAGTAGGTGTAAGTGGCGCCACTGACATCCGCCAGATCGGTGGGGTTCATCTTCATCTCGGCCCACATCTTGCGATCGGCAACTGTCGAGCCCCAGCCTTTCTCGCTGACGTCGTGGATGAAGTCGCCCACGGTGCGCTTGTGGTAGTTGTAGTAATCCGATTGTTTTTTGAGTTTGCTCATCAGGTCGACGGCGTCTTCGTCGGTCCAGTCGGTCAGCATCACCACGTAGTCGCGGTCGTACTGGAACGGCTCCGGTTCCCTGGCGTCGATCACCAATGGCCCGTAAACCCCGGACTGTTCCTGAAAGCCGGAATGGCTGTGATACCAGTAGGTGCCGTTCTGCCGGACCTTGAACTGGTAGACGTACATGCCATCCGGTTCGATGCCGTGAAAGCTCAGCCCCGGCACGCCGTCCATGTTGGCGGGCAGCAAGATGCCGTGCCAGTGAATCGAGGTGCTGTCCTTGAGTTTGTTCTTCACCCGCAGCGTGACGGTGTCGCCTTCACGCCAGCGCAGCAAGGGGCCGGGAATGCCGCCGTTGATGGTCATTGCCGAGCGAGGATTGCCGGTGATGTTGACCTGGGTTTCGCCGATGAACAGATCGAAGTCGGTACCGGCCAGCACATTCGGTTCGCCGGGGCTGGTGATCGCCCAGACCGGCGTGCGCCACAGCCCGAGGCCCGCGAGGACTCCACCCGCGGCCAGGCCCTTCACGAAGGTGCGTCTTGAGGTGTTGGAATGCATGCCGTTTTTCCCGTCCGTCAGCCTGATGAAGCCCTCACATCCATCCTGAGCGGAGGGAGAGAACTTAATGGGGTAGAGGCTAACGGGCGGCGCCTTTCAGCAGCCTGAGGCCAAGATTACATTTCTGACAGTTTCACTCTGTGTTCAATGATTTCCAGTCGGCCTGGCGGAGCCCGCCACGGTAGCGCTACCGCAATTGATATACGAAGAAGACTTCAACCAGCGTTGATCCGGATAGTAAGAAAACAACAACTGTCCGTCCTTCATCGAGTCGATCAGCTGATGCGCAATCGCAGGCCTCACAGCCGGGCAACCCAGGCTTCTGCCGATCCGGCCATTTGCCCGCGCCAGGTCAGGACTGACATACGGCGCGCCATGGATAACGATCGCCCGCTCGAAAGCGTTGTCGTTGAAACCCGGTTCCAGACCTTCCATGCGCAACGAATAACCGTTCTGCCCGACATAGCTGGACTGGGTTCGGTATAAGCCCAGACTGGTGGCGAAGCTGGCATTGCGGTTGGAGAACTGGCGGGCCATGTTTTCCCCGCTGTTGCGACCATGGGCGACCAGTTCGTGGAACAACAATTTGCGTTGTTTAAGGTCGAACACCCAAAGACGTTGCGCGGTCGAGGGCAGTGAATAATCGATCACTGCTAGTCTTTGAGCCGGAGCCGCACTTTGGGCCCGGCTGCATTGGGAAGCGCGTACGGCCAAGGCAATTACTTTGGCGTTGGCATTGGGGGCCGCTTTGATGAGGGCGGCTTCAAGCGAATCGGCGTAGGCTGCCGGTAAGGTAAACGCGGTCAGCAACAGGGCCGTTATTGAAAAGCCGCAGCGGTCTAGGGCCATACGCAAGTCTCATCTGATTGTTTCGAGTCTAGCAGCGCGCACGACGCTAGCCGGTTGAAAACGGGAGATTAAGGATTATCCATGGGGCAATTAACAAGGTTATTCGTCATAAGCCACCTATTTTTTATGGGCTTTCTGATAAGCGGCATGGCAATTGCGGAAACTTCGCCGATTGAGCCGCCATCTGCCGTTAGCGTGGTCGCGGAGGCAGCACCTGGCGATCACGTCGGTCAGGCAATTCAGGCGGCGCTGGCGCCATTGAGTTCAGCATTTCCCCCGTTGCTCACTTCGCCGCGTCATCAACGGGTCGACGTTAATCGAGCAGTGCTGGATTTTTATAGTCATCGTGGCTATCGCGCTGCCTGGACGGACGATGACGATGTCGTCCAGTTATTGAAAAGCCTGAGCGACACCGGGGTCGATGGCCTGGACCCTGCGGATTTTCGAATTGCCGAACTGGTCACGGCCAGAACGTCGACGCAGACAACTGCGCCCACTCCCGGGCAGCAGGCAGCTTTTGATATCTCGGCGACCCAGACGTTTATCACGGCGCTGCTGCAGTTGCGGCGCGGCAAGGTCGATCCTTCGCGGCTGGACATCCATTGGAATTTCGACCCGCTCGGCATCGACCCTCGGGAGGACGTCAATCTTTTCTTCGCCGCCCTCGACAGTCATGACGTCGCGCGCGCGTTCGCCCAGGCGCCGCCACAAGAAGCGATTTATGGCACGTTGCGACAGGGCCTGGCGAAACTGCGCAGGGTTCGCGACAGTGGCGGCTGGCCAAAGATCCCGGAAGGGCAGACGCTCAGCCCCGGCATGGATGACGCCTCGGTTGCGCTGTTGCGAGCCCGTTTGGTGGCGGGGGGGTATCTGACCGCGAAAAAGAACGCGCGATCTGACTATGACGATACCGTCACAGCGGCGGTGAAGAAGTATCAGGCCGAGCAATACCTCGGGGCGGATGGTGTGGCGGGGCCGGCGACACTCGCGGCGCTGAATGTGCCGGTCGAGGCGCGAATCGATCAGGTCCGCGTGAACATGGAACGGGCGCGGTGGCTGCTGTACAAACTTCAGGGCACCTTTGTCATCGTCGACATCGCCGGGTACAAGGTTTCGTTCTATCGCGATGGCAAGCTGATATGGCGCTCCCGGGTGCAGGTGGGTAAACCGTATCGCAGCACGCCGATTTTTCAATCGGAGATCACCTACATCACGTTCAACCCGACCTGGACCGTGCCGCCGACCATTCTGGTCAAGGACATGCTACCGAAAATTCGCAGCAACCCTGGCTATCTTGATGCAAACCGGATTCGTGTGATCGATCGAGAAGGCAACGTGCTCGACCCGTTTACCGTGGATTGGGACAACCCGCGCGGCCTTACGCTGCGCCAGGATGCAGGGTCGGATAACTCGCTGGGGCAGGTGGTCATTCGCTTTCCCAATGACTATGCGATTTATCTGCACGACACACCGCATCGCGAGTTGTTTGCGCAATCCAATCGCGCGACCAGTTCCGGCTGTATTCGGGTAGAAAACCCGCTGCAGTTGGTGGAGTTGTTGTTCAACGACCCGGTTCGCTGGGACAGCGCAGGGATTCAAAAGCAGTTAACCAACGGCAAGACAGAAAACATCAGGCTTCCCGTAAAAGTGCCGGTGTTGTTGGCCTATTGGACGGTGGACCTGAGCCTTGATGGGCGAGTGACGTTCAAACCCGATGTGTATGGGTATGATAAGCCGGTGTTGCGGGCGCTGAATCTGCCGTCCGAACGGCCAACGCTGGACGGGAGGCGAGCGGCGCCTCCCTCAATGGCGGTGGGGCAGAACAAGTTTTAAAGCCCCAGGCCTTCTTGTACTGCCAGCAGCAGATTATGTTCCGTCAGTGCGATCGCATCCGGTTGTTGTCCGGATTGTTCGATCGCCTGAAGCCACCACTGCGTCTCGCCGTGTTCGTTCACGGTTCGCAACAGTGCGAGTTCTTTCCCTATCGAATGGATCTCCATCCGCCCGGCACCGTCGGCGGTGAAGCGGGCGACGGGATCGAAGGTGATGCTGTGGTGGTTGCCTTCGATCAGCAATTGGTCGATGGCGTAATCGTAACTCGCCCCGTCCGGCGCCCTCTCGAACACGTGAGTGGAATTGCGTCGCAGCTTCAGGCCCACTTCGATCAGTGGCTGCAGCCAGGCTTCGATCTGGTGATACAGCTCGTAGGCCTGGGCGGGCCAGCTGTCGATAGCCTGATCGGCGATGGTCGCGTCGGCACTGGTTTGCCGGGATTGTTTCAGCTTCTCGGCGAGCTCGTCTGCTTTACTCATTTCGATTTCCTGTCGTGATGTCAGTTAATCGTAGCTCCTTCAAGGTCATGCGGTTTTGCCTTGCGTCATGCGATTGAAACACCCGCGTGACAAAACTATTCTTCGGCCCTTTACGGCCAAATCAACCATCCCAAGGAGTGGGTAATGAAGAAATTTTACGCAATCGTCGCGTTGATCGCGCTGACCTTCGGCAACATCGGCCTGAGCAGCGCCCGCGAAACCCAGAACAGTAAAGTCCAGGCGGAATCGGTCGCGGGGGTGTTCGATTACTACCTGCTGACGCTCTCCTGGTCGCCCACCTTCTGCCTGACCCACAAAGACGATTCGCAATGTTCCGGTAAAGGCTATGGCTTCGTGCTTCACGGCCTCTGGCCACAATACGCCAAGGGTGGCTGGCCGGAGTCTTGCCCGCCGAGGGTGACTTTGTCGCCGGCGGAAAACACCAAGGGTCTGACTTTGTTCCCGACCCAGAAGCTGCTCGATCACGAATGGGCCAAGCACGGTACGTGCAGCGGCCTCGGCGCCATGGGCTACCTGGACGCGTCCGACAAGGCGCTCGGTGCGGTGAAGATCCCGCAGAAGCTGCAACCGTTCAGCACTTCGTATTACTTCGAAGCCCAGGAAATCGCCCAGATGTTTCGCCAAAGCAACCCCGGGATTCCGGCCAATGGCATTGCCGTGATTTGCAATGGCCCGGAGTTGTCGGAAGTGCGGGTATGCATGGGCAAGGACTTGGGGTTCGGCGCGTGCGGGACGGGTGTGAAGACGCAATGCCGGGCAGGGGACATTCGGGTTCCGCCTTCGCGGTGATGGATTGGCTGTCGCGGACCAGTAGGAGCCAGCGGTGCGGCGATCCGACTTGCCGGCGAAGGCGTCTTTAAGAGCGCCTTCGCCGGCAAGCCTGGCTCCTACGAAAAGCGGTTTACCTCGCTGATTGGCTTTGCTGTACGGGCAACCCAAGCGCCACCAGTTCCTCGCGCAATTGTTCCGGGCTGAAGAACTGAACCGCATGAAATCCCTCCCGGCGTGCTCCTGCAATATTCGGCGCATGATCGTCGATGAACACCGCGCGGCGGCTATCAATGCCAAACCGCGATAGCAGCAACTGAAAAATCTCCGGCGAAGGCTTGATTATCCCCTCGGCACCCGACACCAGAATGCCTTCGAATCGCTGCAGGAACTCAAAGCGCTCAAGGGCAATCGGAAAGGTTTCGGCGGACCAGTTGGTCAGAGCTAATAACCGCACGCCTTTGGCATGCAGTTCATCGAGGATGTTCACCGTATCTTCTATGGCACCATCGAGCATTTCTTCCCAGCGCTCGCGGTAGGCACGAATCAGTGCCTCCTGGGACGGATGACGGGCGATGGCTTCCTCAATCGCTTTCTGCCAGGTTCTGCCTTGGTCCTGTTGTTCGTTCCAGGCGGTGTGGCAGACCTCTGACAGGAATGTTTCCATGGCCTCCAGGTCTTCACCGAACAACTTTCGGTAAAGGTTTCTGGGGTTCCAGCGGATAAGGACATTACCGAGATCGAACACAACGGTGTCAATGGGGGCAGGGTGGTGCGCAGTGCTCATGTTTTTCCTCCTTGGGTAAACGGTCCGGGGCAGGCGCGGCAGCCGATATCGAAGCGTCCGATAGGCTCCTGAGGTTTTTCATCCTAGCAGAGACGGTTTTCGTATTTTATTCGCACTCGGCTATCATCCGGGTTTGAACATATTTGTTATCTCCCGCATGCTTACACGCTTGTTCAATGGATTGTCAAAGAAGACTGCAAGGAGCTTGTTCATGAGTGGAAAACCCGCTGCCCGAGTGACAGATCCCACCGCTTGCCCGCTGCCGGGTCATGGCACGAACCCTATCGTGAGTGGTTCTCCTGATGTGAATTTCGACGGCTTGGCTGCAGCGCGGATGACCGATAAATCGGCCTGTGGGAGCCCTATCACCAGTGGCGTTTCCACCACGGTTTTCATCAATGGCCTGAACGCTGCGACTCAGGGCAGCATTGGCGGCCATGGCAACGTGGTCGTTGGCGGGTCAGGTACGGTCATCATTGGCGATACCGTCGTCGTGGCCCCATTCAGCGGGCTTGTGCCTATGCCGGTGAACTTTACCGATAAGTTGAAGCTGATTAATAAGGTTACCGGTGAACCCATGCCGGATCATCCTTACGTTATTCAACGTGCGGATGGTCGGCTGGAGCATGGTGTGTCCGATTTTTTGGGGTTTACCCACGAAATAAGCTCTCACTTTGCTGAAAACATCAAGCTGTTTTTGGAGGAGTAAAGCATGGGGGCTGAAACGGTTACTTGTGCTAACGGGAGCTCTTATAATCTGCAAACCGAGCATACACTGACGGATAAGAAGGATGTCAGTGAAAAGACTGTGCCTGTGTAAAGTACCAAGGCGATTGTTTTCTTTGTGGGTGGGGCAGGGGACAAGGAACGCTATTATTTTTCAGGACCCTTTAGAAATGTCCAAGATGCTCAGACTTCGTTTAATAAGCGAACTCTCTGCCTGGAAGAACAAGGGCGGTACCGCTCTGAATGGTTGGGTTATAACGAGGTCAGCGGAAAAAAAGATATCCAGAAATATGTCTTGGATGTCATTCCGTACAAGTCATGTCCTGTCTATGTTGTGGGGCATAGCCTGGGCGGATGGAATGGTGCTCATCTGACAAAAATAATGTCGGACTGGGGATACAAGATAAAAATGTTGGTTACTCTGGATCCTGTCGGTAAGGGGGCATTGGTTTGGTTAGGATCAGATATCTACCGAGCAACACCGGAGCCGGTTGCTGAACAATGGATAAATGTGAAGGCAACCCCTTCTAAGCCAGATCAGTCGGACGGAGTCGCGGATTTTGGGAGAAAGTGGTCGATCGCAAGTGGTCCGGCTATCAATGCGCATGTGGATGTCAATCATTACAATGCATTAAGCATGTTCACTCAACCTATTGCAGGTATGAAGTCTGCGAGCGATATGGTGTATGAGTCGATAATGAAAGAGTTTCCTTGATATGAATAAAATTCTATTGTTTCTGTTGGTCGCGGCATGCTCATCTTGTGCCAAGGATCATAATAAGCTGGCTGCGGATTTAAAGTTTTTATCGGTTGAGCGTGAAGGTGCTCTATCGCTATACGATATTCGCTTCAGCTCGGATATGAATATTCAAGATCTTTACGGTAGAGGCGAGGGGGTAGGGCAGGCTTCAACCATGCTTGTTTGTGCATTGGAACGTGATGATGATTTTTCGGCTGATCATACAATTGAACGTTCGGCTTATGGCTTGATTGAAAAAGAATCATCCGGAAATACTGCAGGAGAATTCAGTTATGTCAGTAGTGCATTTTTGAGTGAGACTTTGAATAAAGGTACTTCTCGAAGGAATTTATCGGCTGATGAGTTGAACGCTATGCTGTTGAGCAAAAAGAATATTCCCTGCAAGGTTGTTGTCACAGCTTATGGGTACAAACCTTATTACTCAAAAACGATGAGTATCCCATCCGCAGATCTACTGCGTGAAGTCAATAAACCCAAAGCCAATTGATCGCACAGTCACGGTCGATTGAATCCATATCGATGCAGCGATCTCCATTGAGCCGCCCAAAAGCATAACGTCACGACTATTTATCCCCCAACCCTGCGTTTACCCCGCACAACCCCGTAGACTAAGCTCCCAAAAAATAAGGATTTTGGGCATCTGCCCATGCCTTACCCGTTCAGGACTCGCTTTTGTCTATCCCCTTTCCCGATCCGCACCACGCGCCCGACGGTGCCTTGAAGCGGCTGCCCCTGCTCAGAGCTGCGGTGCTGTTTATTGCGGCGGTGTGCCTCTGCCTCTGTGGGCTGCTTTACCTGCAACTGGAGCAGTCGCGTCGACACGATCTGGCGTTGGCCGAGGTGTCTTCGTCGAACCTGACCCGGGCCATGGCACAGCAGGCCGAAGACACCTTCATGAAAGCCGATCTGGTGCTGACCAGTCTGGTGGACTGGATTCAGGCTGATGGTTTCGAGTCTGTCCAGATGCCGCGCTTGCAGAAAACCTTCGCGCGGCGGGTGCAGGCGCTGCATCAGTTGCACGGGATATTTCTGTTCGACAAGCAGGGGCAATGGGTCGTGACTTCGTTCGAGAATCTGTCTCGCGGAGCGGGTGCGGCGGATCGTGAGTACTTCAAGTTTCACCAGCAGAACGTGTCGTCCGTGGCGCACATCGGCCCGGCAATTCGCAGTCGGGAAAATGGCGAGTGGATCATTCCGGTTTCCAAGCGGATAAACGACAAGAACGGCGGTTTTCAGGGCGTGTTGTTGGCCGGGATCAAGATGTCGTACTTCGATCAATTCTTCAAAAGCTTCAGCATCGATGACAACGGTGCGATGTTTTTGGGGTTGACCGATGGGACATTGCTGACGCGACGGCCGTTTGTGGAATCGCAGATCGGCACGTCATTGGCCCAGGGCGAGATCTTTCAAACGCTCTTGCCCAACGCGACGTCGGGCAACGCCATGATCGGCTCGGTGGTGGATGGCATCGTCCGGTTGTATGGCTACCGTCAGCTCGATGCCTATCCAGTGGTGGTCGCGGCGGCATCCTCTAAAGACGCGATCCTCAAGGGCTGGTACGACACGGCGATTCAATCCAGTGTGATCGTCGCTCTGGTCGTCCTCGGTGTGGGGTTGTTCGGTTGGGTGTTCATTCATCAGGTGCGCGCGGGTGAGCGCATCGAGGCGGATTTGCGCAAGGCGCAGAAAACCCTGGAATTGATCGCCACCCACGACAGTCTGACCGGGTTGGCCAACCGTCGATTGTTCGAGCGCGCGCTGGAAATCGAGTTCGGGCGCGGTGCCCGGCAGTCGAGTCCGCTGAGCCTGATCATGCTCGATATCGATTATTTCAAGCGCTATAACGACACCTACGGTCATGTGGCCGGGGACCATTGTCTGGCCGAAGTGGCGCGGGCACTGAAGAGTTGCTGTCACCGCAAAGCCGATCTGGCGGTGCGCTACGGTGGTGAAGAGTTCGCGGTGTTGCTGCCGGATACCGACATCCACGGTGCGCTGACGATCGCCGAGCAGATCCGCCGCAGCGTCATGGACAAGAACATCATCCACAGCGGTTCACCCACGGGCTATGTGACGGTCAGCCTTGGCTGTTATTCGTTTGTGCCAACAGGGCACGACAGTACCGAAATGTTGATCAAGCGCGCAGATGCGGCGTTGTACCAGGCCAAGCATTCGGGACGAAATCGTTCGGCGGTGTTGTCGATGGAAGGAGGCGTCGAGGCGCTGATGCGCTCGGACCGCTGAAGCATTCCTCCAGAGGTGGGACGTATAAACGACGCATACTTCGTAGCAGCTGCCGAAGGCTGCGTTCGGCTGCGAAGCAGTCGTAAAATCATAGATTGCGATACGTCAGGCAGACCGCATTAGCCGGATTCACGACTGCTTCGCAGCCGAACGCAGGCTTCGCCAGCTGGCCGGAACCGCTGGCCCCGCCATCGGTGCCCGTGCCGCTGCTGCCATTGATGTCCGAAGTTGCGCGAGGCCTGCGAGACGGCCCTGACCTGGCCCGGTGCGATGATGGTCTCGGTCAATCTGTCGCCCGTGCAATTTGCCCGTAGCGATGTGATCGAGGACGTCCGGGAAGTGTTGGTCCAGACACGCTTGCCTGCCAGTCGGCTGGAGCTGGAGATCACTGAAAATGTGATGCTCAACGACGTCGATGGGGCTCTGGCGACCATGAATGCGCTCAAGGAGTTGGGCGTGCGGCTGAACATGGACGACTTCGGCACCGGTTATTCTTCGCTGGGTTACCTGCGCACGTATCCGTTCGACGGGATCAAGGCATCAAGGGATGATTTTTCGCCGCAGGGCACGCACCTTTAGTCGCCTGTTTCGTGCGCCACGGCAACTGCCGTGACGCACCCCGGTCACAACTGGATATCGCCCCATCCGTTGCGAGCGTCGGATCATGAAGAACCTGAAAATCGCCACCTTCAACGTCAACGGCATGCGCGCGCGCTTGCCGAATCTGCTGGCCTGGCTTGCGCGGGAGCAGCCAGACATCGCCTGCTTGCAAGAACTTAAATCGGTCGATGGCGCATTCCCCGTCGCGGAACTGGAGGCGGCCGGGTATGGCGCCGTCTGGCACGGCCAGGTGTCGTGGAACGGGGTGGCGATTCTGGCGCGCGATGCGCAGCCGTTGGAGAGCCGGCGCGGTTTGCCGGGTGATGACAGCGATACCCATAGCCGCTACGTGGAAGCTGCCGTGCATGGGGTTCTAGTAGGTTGTCTGTACCTGCCCAATGGCAACCCGCAGCCGGGGCCGAAGTTCGATTACAAACTGGCGTGGTTCGAGCGTCTGATCTCGCACGCCAAGGACCTGCAGAGCAGCGACCACCCGGTGGTGCTGGCCGGTGACTACAACGTGGTGCCCACCGATCTGGACATCTACAACCCGCGGTCCTGGCTCAAGGACGCGCTGCTTCAACCCGAGAGTCGCGCGTGTTATCAGCGATTGCTGGATCAAGGCTGGACCGATTCCCTGCGTCATCTGTATCCAGAGGAGCGCATCTATACCTTCTGGGATTATTTCCGGCAGCACTGGCAGAAAAACTCGGGGTTGCGCATCGATCATCTGCTGCTCAATCCGACACTGAGTCCTTACCTGCAAGAGGCCGGCGTCGATGCCTGGGTTCGTAACGAACCTCATGCCAGCGATCATGCGCCAACGTGGATTCGATTGGGTTCGCGCAAGCGTCGATAGTCTTGGCGCGTGCGGCGATTGGCTAAATCAATTGTCAGTCCGACCGTGTTTTCCCTTATACATGGCGCCCATCGGCGGAGCGATCCGCGGACTTCTGCATAAAGGATTGAGCGATGAGCGAGACACGACTGACGAATCTTGCGTTGTACCTGCAACGCCTGGGCTTCGAAGCCCCCCCGGCGCCGACCCTGGAAACCCTGCGCCAATTGCAATTGCGCCACACCGGTGCCTTTCCGTTTGAAAACATCGCCACCTTAATGGGCGAACCGGTGCTGATCGATCTGCCGTCCATAGAGCAGAAAGTCTTGCACGATGGGCGTGGTGGTTACTGTTACGAACTCAACAATCTGTTCCTGGCCTTGCTTCAGACACTGGGCTTCGATGCGCGTGGCATCACCGGCCGCGTAGTCATGAGTCAGCCCGAAGGCGCATGGACCGCACGTACTCACCGCTTGAGTGTGGTGACACTCGACGGCGTGCGCTACATCACTGACGTCGGCTTCGGCGGCATGGTGCCCACCGCACCGCTGATCCTGGATACCGAAGCCAAGCAGTCCACCCCTCACGAACCCTATCGCATCGAATCGCATGCCGACGGCTACACCTTGCGCGCCAACGTCGGTGGTGAATGGCGGGCGATGTACATCTTCGATTTGCAGCGTCAGGAAGACATCGATTACACCCTCGGCAACTGGTACGTCTCGACCCATCCCGAATCGTCCTTTCTCAAACAATTGATGGTGGCGCGGACGGGGGAGGGATGGCGACGGACGCTGAACAACGGCAGTTTTGCCATTCATCGCATGGGCAGCGACAGCGAACGGCGGCAGGTGGCGGACGTTGAGGAGTTGATCGGGTTACTGGAAAGTGAATTCGGAATTCGGGTGCCGGCGCATGAAGCATTGAAGCGAGTGCTTGAGCGCTTGATTGAGCCTGTGTCGCAGGCAAATTGAGCACCAAACAAAGGGGCGGATTTGATCAAATCGCCCCTTTTTCTGGTCGATGTCCAGGGGGGCTAGGAGCGAGCTTCAAGCTCCATCACGTGATGGATTTCGCTGAGGGCCTCTGACAACTTTTTCTCCAGGCTTTTCAGTTCGGAGGCGGTGATGCCTTTTTTGAAATGCCCGACATTGGCAACAGCCGTGTTCTGATCGGGCTTTGTCGTTTTGCCCTTATCACTGAGCAATGCCTGGCGCAGGGTATTGTTGATCACCGTCTGGTAGCCATACCCCTCGCTTTCTGCCAGCGCGCGCGCGGTCTCTATGACGACATCATCGAGCATGATGGTGATTCTGGTCTTGCCTTTGCTGGAGGCAACCGCTCCACGCTTGGCATTGCTGAAGTCGTATTCATCTTTCATCGGTCAAGCTCCATATAGTGGCGACGCTCGTTTTTAGTGGCGATGCGCGCAGAAATGATTCGCACGAAATTCGGGTCGCGGTAGGTGTATGCAACGACCAGCAGTCGACCTTTGGCATCCAGCCCGATGATGATCCATCGCTGCTCATCGTGGTGGTTGTCCTGAAGTGTCAGAGCTCGTTCGTCATAAAACACGGGTTCTGTCTCTGCGAGGCTGACGCCTTGATGCTTTAGTTTTGTTGGCCGCGTTCTTTGCCTTGTGATACTGAATTTCGAATGACTTCATTATGCATACATTATATGTATAAGCGAGGGGCGGCCGTGCCGACGGTCGCTTGGAAAGCAAAAGATTAGCGGTGGGGAGGAAAGGGGAGGAAGGATGTATTTCAAGAGTTTTTTAGGCTGGGGGCTCTACGGCTAAAGGGCAGTGTGAACATCTGTCCATAATCTGACCGGCTAGTTGTATACAACTCTATAGACAGTTGTCCTGACTATTGAATACAGTGTGCGCACAACAAAAAACCAGGGAACCCCCCAACCATGAAAACGCCCCATGTTTCACTCCAGCGGCCTGAGGATGAAAATCTCGGGATCGGCGCGAATATGGCTTATGGCTTGCAACACGTTCTAACCATGTATGGCGGTATCGTCGCGGTGCCTTTGATCATCGGCCAGGCGGCCGGGCTTTCGCCGGCGGACATCGGTTTGTTGATTGCTGCTTCATTGTTTGCAGGGGGCCTGGCAACATTGCTCCAGACCCTGGGTTTACCGTTTTTCGGTTGTCAGTTGCCGCTGGTGCAGGGCGTGTCGTTCTCTGGCGTTGCGACCATGGTGGCGATTGTCAGCAGTGGCGGGGAGGGGGGCTTTCAGTCGATTCTCGGGGCGGTGATTGCCGCGTCGCTGATTGGTTTACTGATCACGCCGGTGTTCTCACGAATTACCAAGTTCTTTCCGCCGCTGGTGACCGGCATTGTGATCACCACTATTGGCCTGACGCTGATGCCGGTGGCCGCGCGCTGGGCCATGGGTGGCAACAGCCATGCGCCAGACTTCGGCAGCATGGCGAACATTGGTCTGGCGGCGGTGACGCTGGTGTTGGTGCTGCTACTCAGCAAAATCGGTAGTGCAACTATCTCCCGTTTGTCGATCCTCTTGGCCATGGTCATTGGCACAGTCATCGCCGTGTTCCTCGGCATGGCGGATTTCTCGTCCGTCACCCAGGGCCCGATGTTTGGCTTCCCGGCACCGTTCCATTTCGGCATGCCGACCTTCCACTTCGCCGCGATTCTGTCGATGTGCATCGTGGTCATGGTGACGCTGGTAGAAACCTCGGCCGACATTCTGGCTGTCGGTGAAATCATCGAAACCAAAGTCGACTCCAAACGCCTGGGCAACGGCCTGCGCGCCGACATGCTGTCGAGCATGATCGCGCCGATCTTCGGCTCCTTCACCCAAAGCGCCTTCGCCCAGAACGTCGGGCTGGTGGCGGTAACCGGGATCAAGAGCCGTTTCGTGGTGGCCACCGGCGGTGTGTTCCTGGTGGTGCTCGGATTGCTGCCCTTCATGGGCCGGGTCATCGCGGCCGTGCCAACCTCCGTCCTCGGCGGTGCCGGCATCGTGCTGTTCGGCACCGTGGCGGCCAGCGGCATTCGGACGCTGTCCAAGGTCGACTACCGCAACAACGTCAACCTGATCATCGTCGCCACCTCCATCGGCTTCGGCATGATCCCCATCGCCGCGCCGAACTTCTACGACCACTTCCCTAGCTGGTTCGCGACGATCTTCCACTCGGGCATCAGTTCCTCGGCGATCATGGCCATCGTGCTGAACCTGACCTTCAACCACCTCACTGCCGGCAACTCGGATCAACAATCGGTGTTTGCGGCCGGTACCGAGCGCGTCTTGCGTTATCAGGATCTGGCGGCGTTGCGGGAAGGGGATTACTTCAGCGAAGGCAAGCTGCGTGACTGCGACGGGAATGAGATTCCGGTGGTGGAGGCAGAGCATGGGCATGCAGAGCCGCGGGCGGTGCATGCGAAAAGCAGTGAACATGTCTGACAGTGATCAAGTGTGGGTCGACCGATTCAACTGTCAGTCAGGTTGACACTCGCTCCACTCATGCTTGAGAATTGAATTCGAGGTCTGCAATTGCGCATCCTTGGGCTTGGCCTCCAGCATTGGCCCCCCATCTTGTTGGCAGCAGAGAAGCTGGCTCCCTCTGAAGTAGTGACGACTGGCATGCCGGTCGGATTCTGAACCCAAGGTCATTCGTGACCAGGAGCTAAAGAATCGCTGCGACTACTCCTCGAAGTATTCAAAAGGCGTCCTTCGGGACGCCTTTTTTATTGGTGCGCCAGGCATGGCGCGTTGCGCGCAAGCGCAACCAGCTGGGCTGTGGTGGCCACGCTGGTGACTTGGAGGTGAAAGTCCTCTACACACCCGGCAAGGGGAAGTGTTAGCCAGAGGCAAGGGTGTCGCGGGTGACTGCGAATCTGAAGGAAGCCCGAGGCAAAATGCTGGCCTGACGAACAGGAAGCGGATAGAGGCGGCGCAGCGGGGTAAGAAGGCCAAAATCTTCAAAGCCCAGTACTTGCACGGAACGCTGTGACGTAGATCCGACAGGCATAAGCAGGAAGGTCGCGCGAATTACCCTGGGAGATCTGCACGTTTGCCACTGTGCTACCGCGCGTCGAGAGGCGACGGGATGAGCGTGCAGAAGTCAGCCGAGGCCGTAGTAAGTGGCAAATAACCCTGCCACCAAGGGCCGAACAGGTTATGCCGCCAGTAGGCGTCAGAGTCTCGTTGAATACCGAAATGCAGAAATTTCTCCCAGAGAAGACTGTTACTCCGAGTCCCGGACAGAATCCGAGGATGACGGCTGATAGCGCAAAGGTATCGACGGCGTCTGTGACGTGGACGAACGCGGAGCCGGACACGCTGATGGCGCGGGTGCTTGCACCCGCCAACCTCAGACGTGCGTATCATCGCGTAGTCAGCAACAAGGGCGCGCCGGGTGCCGATGGCATGACGGTCGACCAGTTGGCGGACTATGTGAAACAGTATTGGCCGACCCTCCAGAAGAGGTTGCTGGCCGGCGAGTACCACCCGCAAGGTGTACGCGCCGTCGACATCCCCAAACCCAAAGGCGGCACCCGGCAGCTGGGTATTCCCAGCGTTGTGGATCGCCTGATCCAACAGGCATTGCTGCAACAGCTCACGCCGATCTTCGACCCGCTATTCTCGGACTATAGCTACGGCTTCCGACCGGGCAGAAGCGCCCACCAAGCCATCGAGAAAGCCCGCGCCCATGTGGCGGCAGGGCATCGCTGGTGCGTGGAACTCGATCTTGAGAAGTTCTTTGATCGGGTTAATCACGACATCCTGATGGCTTATCTGGCGCGCCAAATCGAAGACAAGCGGGTGCTCAAGCTGATCCATCGTTACCTCGAAGCGGGAACGATGTCAGGCGGTATCGCCAGCCGACGGCAGGAAGGGACGCCGCAAGGCGGCCCGCTCTCGCCGTTGCTGTCGAACATCCTGCTCAACGAACTCGACCGCGAGCTGGAACGACGGGGGCATCGTTTTGTGCGTTATGCCGACGATGCGAACATCTATGTGCGCAGCCCTCGTGCTGGCGAACGAGTGATGAGGAGTGTTGAGCGCTTCCTGAATCAGCGCCTGAAACTGACGCTGAGCCGGGACAAGAGCCGAGTTGCGAGGTCTTGGAAGTGTGATTACTTGGGTTACGGGATGAGCTGGCATCAGCAACCGAAGCTGAGAGTGGCGACGATGAGTCTAGGTCGCTTGCGCGACCGACTCAGAGAGCTGCTACGTAAAGCGCGGGGCCACAAGATGGCGAATATCATCGAGCGGATAAACCCCGTGCTGCGTGGTTGGGCGGGCTACTTCAAACTGAGCCAAAGCAAACGGCCACTTGAGGAACTGGACGGCTGGGTGCGTCGCAAGCTTCGCTGTGTCGTCTGGCGTCAATGGAAGCGGCCCTCTACGAGGGCGCGCAACTTGATACGCTTGGGACTTAATGAGGCGCGGGCGTGTAAATCGGCAGTCAATGGCCGAGGCCCATGGTGGAACTCGGGAGCGCCTCATATGAATCAGGCGCTGCCGAAGAAGCTGTGGGACCGACTCGGGCTGATCTCGATACTGGATACGATAGATCGGCTTAGCCGTGTAACCTGAACCGCCGTATACGGAACCGTATGTACGGTGGTGTGAGAGGACGGCGGATGTAAATCCGCCTCCTACTCGATCTTGGAACCCGGTTTGGCTATTGTGCCGAGAAGGGTGCCTACTGCGCGTCTCTTGGGATACCAGGTTACGACGTAATATCCGAAGCCGCGACGCTCGTTTCGAGGCTCCAGAATGAGTGAACCGGTAGGGTTTTTAAGTACGGCAACTCTATGATCACCTCTCATTTCCTTGAATTCACAATAGATGGGCGCGCCGGGTACGACCATTTTGGCGATGTGTGTCGCTACATCATCAATGGTGCGGCACCCATATTTCGCCAGGTCGGTCTTATGGGCTTCCCAGACATGTCGAACTCCGAATCCATTATTGATTCCTTTGTGTATTCCTACCCACAGGAATATCTCACCTCCCCGTAAATTGAACCGGGGCATGTCGGGAAGGGTGCCAAAGCTCAATGAGCCGCAAGGGTGAGGGACAAGGACGTTCTCCTTGAGTTTGAGTAACTCTGACACTTGAACGATCCAGGGATATCGGCAGGTGAAAGTCGCTATTCATAACGCACAAGTTCGCTGCCTCACAGACCTCATCTGGCCATCATGAAAGTGGCTACTGTTGCTCTAGTACAGGGTTTCCGGGGCTGAGGGGATAGCCTAAAGCACGGCTACAGAGAATCAGGAAGTTTCCTACTCTGTCGGAGGAGGGCATACATAGGCTCGCGTCTTTCCGTCAGCCACAAAAAAGCCCCTGAATCTTTCGATTCAGGGGCTTTTCGATTCTGCTGTCTGGCTCCACGACCTGGACTCGAACCAGGGACCCAGTGATTAACAGTCACTTGCTCTACCAACTGAGCTATCGCGGAATGGCGTCTATGTTACTGATTCAAAAAGAGAAGTCAAGCCTCTGTTGGCAGTTTGATGTTTTCATCGGATCAGAGGGGGTTATCGGCCATTGGCGGTTACCAGAATCGCGGTAGAGGTCTACCATGGTCGCCCGGAAGTGGTGACACGCGCTGCCGGCCCTCAGCCGAAAAGGTATGCGCCATGAATCACCCAAGCCTCACACCTCAAAACAGCGGGGTGTTCGCATGAGCATCGCTCAGATCAGCCTGCCCAAAGGCGTTGGCCCGCACGCCGAGAAACTGTTCGACGCCATCACTCAGGCCGGCACCGCTGACGAATTGAACCGCGCGGGCGGCAAGGCCGAAGGTTTTGTTTTGGGCCTGGAAAGCACCAAAGCGATAAAAAGCCAGGTGGCGGAGTCGCTTTATGTGGCCTATGACGACGCAGCCAGCCAGCGTGCAACCGAATTGGCTTAACCGCCGAAGGTAATGGTGCCGAGCATCAGCTTGGCGTACAGCATCGTGGCGGTCAGTTGCACCAGCCACAGCGCCAGGCCACCAAGGAACACGCCCGCAGCCACTTGCAGCACCAGGTTATTACCGCGTTTGGCCGAAGAGCGGGGCACGAAGTGGTCCAGCTCGTCGCGGTCGGCGCGTAGGTCATCGTTTTTCATGTGGGCTCTCAAGAATTCTCGGGTGTACATAAAACCTGTGGGAGCGAGCCTGCTCGCGATGGCGGCGGCACCTCTTGTATCTATGTGACAGAAAGACCGCTATCGCGAGCAGGCTCGCTCCCACATTTGATTTGTGTGGAGTTTAAAGGGCGCAGCTGCTGCTTTGAGATTTATCTGCGATCCATAAAAAAACGGGAAGCCCTATGGCTTCCCGTTTTCATATCACGCGACGACTCAGATCACCTGAACGATGGCCTTGGTCACGGCGTCGATGTTGCTCTGGTTCAGCGCGGCAACGCAGATGCGGCCGGTGTCCAGGGCGTAGATGCCGAACTCGCTACGCAGGCGGGTTACCTGCTCAACCGTCAGGCCGGAGTACGAGAACATACCGCGTTGGCGACCGACGAAGCTGAAATCGCGCTGTGGAGCGTTTTTCGCCAGCAGGTCGACCATTTGGGTGCGCATGCCGCGAATCCGCAGGCGCATTTCTGCCAGTTCCTCTTCCCACTGAGCGCGCAGTACCGGGCTGTTCAGCACGGCGGCGACGATGCTTGCACCGTGGGTCGGCGGGTTGGAATAGTTGGTGCGGATCACGCGTTTGACTTGCGACAGCACGCGCGCGCTTTCTTCTTTCGATTCGCTGACGATCGACAGGGCGCCAACGCGCTCGCCGTACAGAGAGAAGGATTTGGAGAACGAGCTGGAAACGAAGAAGGTCAGGTCCGATTCGGCGAACAGGCGCACGGCTGCGGCGTCTTCATCGATGCCGTCGCCAAAGCCCTGGTAGGCCATGTCGAGGAACGGCACGTGACCTTTGGCCTTGACCACGTCCAGCACGTTTTTCCAGTCCGCCGGGCTCAGGTCCACGCCGGTCGGGTTGTGGCAGCAAGCGTGCAGCACAACGATGGAGCCGGACGGCAGGGCGTTCAGGTCTTCCAGCAGGCCGGCGCGGTTAACGTCGTGGGTGGCGGCGTCGTAGTAGCGATAGTTCTGCACCGGGAAACCGGCGGTTTCGAACAACGCGCGGTGGTTTTCCCAGCTTGGGTCGCTGATTGCCACGACGGCGTTCGGCAACAGTTGCTTGAGGAAGTCGGCGCCGATTTTCAGCGCGCCGGTCCCGCCGACGGCTTGGGTAGTGATAACCCGGCCAGCGGCGATCAGCGGCGAATCATTGCCGAACAGCAGTTTCTGCACAGCCTGGTCGTAGGCAGCGATGCCGTCGATCGGCAAGTAGCCACGGGAAACGTGTTGAGCGGCGCGAATCGTCTCGGCTTCGACAACGGCGCGCGGGAGTGGAATTCGCCCCTCCTCGTCGCAGTAAACACCGACCCCCAGGTTGACCTTGTTGGTACGGGTATCGGCATTGAATGCTTCGTTGAGGCCCAGGATTGGATCGCGTGGTGCCATTTCGACAGCGGAGAACAGGCTCATTATTGCGGCGGCTCTGAATGGAGTGTGGAGGGACGTGTCGCGCTCCAGCCGAATGCACTAGAGCGGTGCACAAACGGGGAGCTAGTATAGAGGCCATCAGCGATTGATGGCGACAGGCGATTCGGCTTTTACGGTAAGTTTTTCGAATTATTTTTCGATCGTTGAGCGAGTGGTGTCATCAAAGGTTTATCCGATGTAGGACGTTTGCCTTGAAAGCGATGGCAATCGGCTCCACATTGAGCACAATCCAGTTTTTTTCCTCGGGCGACATCGGTCGTTTGTGGTTTTTTTCGTCGCTGTCCGGTTTGAGTGGACAGGCGCGAATCCAGAGGTATGTATGTCTGAATTCCAGCTAGTCACCCGCTTCGAGCCCGCCGGCGATCAGCCGGAAGCCATCCGCCTGATGGTCGAGGGCATTGAGGCCGGGCTGGCGCACCAGACGTTGCTCGGTGTGACCGGCTCGGGCAAAACCTTCAGCATCGCCAACGTGATCGCCCAGATACAGCGCCCGACACTGGTGCTGGCGCCCAACAAGACTCTGGCCGCGCAGTTGTATGGCGAATTCAAGGCGTTCTTCCCGAACAACGCCGTTGAATACTTCGTTTCCTATTACGACTACTACCAGCCCGAAGCCTATGTGCCGTCGTCCGATACCTTCATCGAGAAGGATGCCTCGATCAACGACCACATCGAGCAGATGCGCCTGTCCGCGACCAAAGCGCTGCTGGAGCGCAAGGACGCGATCATCGTCACCACGGTGTCGTGCATCTACGGTCTGGGTAGTCCGGAAACCTATTTGAAGATGGTGTTGCACGTCGATCGCGGCGACAAGCTCGACCAGCGCGCGCTGCTGCGTCGCTTGGCCGACTTGCAATACACCCGCAACGACATGGATTTCGCCCGGGCGACCTTCCGGGTGCGCGGTGACGTGATTGATATCCACCCGGCGGAATCCGATTTCGAAGCGATCCGCATTGAGCTGTTCGATGACGAAGTGGAGAGCTTATCTGCCTTCGACCCGCTGACCGGTGAGGTCATCCGCAAACTGCCGCGTTTCACCTTTTATCCGAAGAGCCACTACGTGACGCCGCGCGAAACCCTGCTCGAAGCCACTGAAGGGATCAAGGTCGAATTGCAGGAGCGCCTGGAATACCTGCGCTCCAACAACAAACTGGTGGAAGCCCAGCGACTGGAGCAGCGCACCCGTTTCGACCTGGAGATGATCCTCGAACTGGGCTACTGCAACGGCATCGAAAACTATTCGCGCTACCTCTCGGGCCGTGAATCCGGCCAGGCGCCGCCTACCTTGTTCGACTACCTGCCGGCCGACGCTTTGCTGGTGATCGACGAATCCCACGTCAGCGTGCCGCAAGTCGGCGCCATGTATAAAGGTGACCGTTCCCGGAAAGAAACGCTGGTGGAGTACGGCTTCCGTCTGCCGTCCGCGCTGGATAACCGGCCGATGCGTTTCGACGAGTTCGAAAGCATCAGTCCCCAAACGATTTTTGTCTCGGCCACGCCGGGCAATTACGAGGCGGAGCACGCTGGCCGAGTGGTCGAGCAATTGGTGCGCCCGACTGGCCTGGTGGACCCGCAAATCGAAATCCGTCCGGCGTTGACTCAGGTCGACGACCTGCTCTCGGAAATCACCAAGCGCGTCGCCCTGGAAGAGCGGGTGCTGGTTACCACGCTGACCAAGCGCATGTCCGAAGACTTGACCGATTACCTGGCCGACCACGGCGTGCGCGTGCGTTATCTGCACTCGGACATCGACACCGTGGAGCGGGTCGAAATTATCCGTGACTTGCGTCTCGGCGTCTTCGATGTGCTGGTGGGGATCAACCTGCTGCGTGAAGGCCTGGACATGCCGGAAGTCTCGCTGGTGGCGATTCTCGACGCCGACAAGGAAGGTTTCCTGCGTTCCGAGCGCTCGCTGATCCAGACCATCGGCCGGGCGGCGCGCAACCTCAATGGGCGGGCGATTCTGTATGCGGATCGCATTACTGGTTCCATGGAGCGGGCGATCGGCGAAACCGAGCGTCGTCGCGACAAGCAGATCGCCTTCAACCTGGCCAACGGCATCACGCCGAAGGGGGTGTTCAAGGACGTTGCCGACATTATGGAAGGCGCGGTCGTGCCGGGTTCGCGCAGCAAGAAGCGCAAAGGCATGGCCAAGGCTGCCGAGGAAAGTGCCAAGTACGAGGCGGAACTGCGCTCGCCGAGCGAGATCAGCAAACGCATTCGTCAGTTGGAAGAAAAGATGTACCAGCTCGCCCGCGACCTGGAGTTCGAAGCGGCGGCGCAGCTGCGCGACGAAATCGGCAAGTTGCGGGAGCGGTTGTTGGTCGTTTGATCTTTGTGTTGCCTGTTAGGGCCTCATCGCGAGCAGGCTCGCTCCCACATTGGACCGCGTCCGTCCGGGCAACTCGGTCAACTGTGGGAGCGAGCCTGCTCGCGATGGCGTCCGACCGGACGCCAATCTGTAAACCAATGCACCAAAGCCTTCAGCCTGGGGACATTGAGATGTAAATACCCCACTCACTAGAGCGTGGCAGGCTACGCCTGTTACCATTCGGCTCTTGTTGGAAGTTCGCTTTGATCTTCGCTTTTTATTCTTTTCGAGACATGCCATGACCACCGTCCGCACTCGCATCGCGCCATCGCCTACCGGGGACCCCCACGTAGGTACCGCTTACATCGCTTTGTTCAACTACTGCTTTGCCAAGCAGCATGGCGGTGAGTTCATCCTGCGGATCGAAGATACCGACCAATTGCGTTCGACCCGCGAGTCCGAACAGCAGATTTACGACGCCCTGCGCTGGTTGGGTATCGACTGGAGCGAAGGCCCGGACGTCGGTGGCCCGCACGGTCCTTACCGTCAGAGCGAGCGCGGCGATATCTATCAGAAGTACTGTCAGCAACTGGTCGACATGGGTCATGCCTTCCCATGCTTCTGCACCAGCGAGGAGCTGGACCAGATGCGCGCCGAGCAAATGGCGCGTGGCGAAACCCCGCGCTATGACGGCCGTGCGCTGTTGCTCTCTGCGGATGAAGTTGCGCGCCGCCTGGCCGCTGGCGAGCCACACGTCATCCGCATGAAAGTGCCTTCCGAAGGCGTGTGCGTGGTGCCTGACATGCTGCGTGGCGACGTCGAGATCCCGTGGGATCGCATGGACATGCAAGTGCTGATGAAGACCGACGGTCTGCCGACGTACTTCCTGGCCAACGTGGTCGATGACCACCTGATGGGCATTACTCATGTTCTGCGTGGTGAAGAATGGCTGCCTTCGGCACCGAAACTGATCCTCTTGTACGAATACTTTGGCTGGGAACAGCCGCAGCTGTGCTACATGCCGCTGCTGCGTAACCCGGACAAGAGCAAGCTGTCCAAGCGCAAGAATCCGACCTCGGTGACGTTCTACGAGCGCATGGGCTTCATGCCGGAAGCAATGCTCAACTACCTGGGCCGCATGGGCTGGTCGATGCCGGACGAGCGCGAGAAGTTCTCGCTGCAGGAAATGGTCGACAACTTCGACCTGCAGCGCGTCTCCCTCGGCGGGCCGATTTTCGACATCGAGAAGCTGTCGTGGCTCAACGGCCAATGGCTGCGTGACCTGCCAGTGGAAGAGTTCGCTGCTCGTCTGCAAAAGTGGGCACTGAACCCTGAATACATGATGAAGATCGCACCGCACGTGCAAGGCCGAGTTGAAACCTTCAGCCAGGTCGCACCGCTGGCGGGCTTCTTCTTTGCCGGTAGCGTGAACCCGGACGCCAAACTGTTCGAATCCAAGAAGCTTTCCGGCGATCAGGTCCGTCAGTTGATTCAGTTGATTTTGTGGAAGCTTGAAAGCCTGCGTCAGTGGGAGAAGGACAGCATTACCGCGACGATTCAGGCGGTGGTCGAATCCCTGGAATTGAAGCTGCGTGACGCCATGCCGCTGATGTTCGCCGCGATAACAGGCCAGGCCAGTTCGGTATCGGTGCTCGACGCGATGGAAATTCTCGGCCCGGACCTGACCCGTTTCCGCCTGCGCCAGGCGATCGACCTGCTGGGCGGCGTGTCGAAGAAGGAAAACAAGGAGTGGGAAAAACTGTTGGGCAATATCGCCTGATTCCACTTGTTGTCGACGTTCACCTGTAGCAGCTGCCGAAGGCTGCGTCGGGCTGCGGAGCAGTCCTTAACAGCCGCCACACAATCTGTCTGAAAGGGCAGAGCACCAGGATTGCAAGCGCTGCGCACTCGAACGCAGCCTGCGGCAGCTGCTACATGGAGCGGATACACCCCCGGATTTACGGGGTTGGGCGGTAAGTGATTGTTATGTGGGCAAAAAATTTTGGAAATTGTTAAAAATAAGTTTGACAGCCTTCTGATGCGCCATTAAGATTCGCCCCGTCCTCAGCGATGAGGGGCTATAGCTCAGCTGGGAGAGCGCTTGCATGGCATGCAAGAGGTCGACGGTTCGATCCCGTCTAGCTCCACCAATTTACACTTCAAGGTCTGGCCACACCGGCCTTGAAGCGATCAGCACTCAGCGTTGATCAAGTGTATAGAAGGGTTTGCGTCCCCTTCGTCTAGTGGCCTAGGACACCGCCCTTTCACGGCGGTAACAGGGGTTCGAGTCCCCTAGGGGACGCCAGTTTTACAGAAGCGATGTTGCAAGATGTCGCTCCGCCGCGAGGCGAAAAATCCGGGGCTATAGCTCAGCTGGGAGAGCGCTTGCATGGCATGCAAGAGGTCGACGGTTCGATCCCGTCTAGCTCCACCAATTTTACAGTTCAAGGTCTGGCCACACCGGCCTTGAATCGATCAGCTCTCAGCACTGATCAGTTGTATAGAAGGGTTTGTGTCCCCTTCGTCTAGTGGCCTAGGACACCGCCCTTTCACGGCGGTAACAGGGGTTCGAGTCCCCTAGGGGACGCCACGATTACCCGCTCTGCGGGATTTTTAAGGGTCATTCAATTATTGAATGGCCCTTTTGTTTGTCTGGCGTTTGGCCAACTCTCTTTTTTCCTCAAAACTGTTCTTCAGACCAGCGGTCACATCCACGACTTGCGAAAAATTATTATGAGAATAATATTCTAGTCGTAATATTCGGAGGCAACGATGAACGATAAAAAAGCTCAAACCCGCGAACGCATCCTCAAGGCTGCCAGTGCAGCGCTGATTCAGCGCGGCCCGGCCGAGCCGAGCGTGGGCGAAGTGATGGGCGCGGCCGGCCTGACGGTCGGTGGTTTCTATGCGCACTTCGAAAGCAAGGACGCATTGATGCTGGAAGCGTTCAAGCAGCTGCTCAGCCATCGTCGTGGCTTGATCGCCAATATGGACGCTGAGTTGACCGGCGAAGAGCGTCGCGCGTTGGTCGCGGCGTTCTACCTGTCGCGCAAACACCGTGATTCCACCGAGCAGGCATGTCCGATTCCGGCGTCGGTCGGCGAGCTGGGCCGTTTGCCGGACGAATTTCGTGTGGCGTTGAATGAGCATGTTGAGTTGATGGTCGCGCAGTTGTCGGCCAGCCCGGAAGAGGCCGACAAAGCCTTGGCCGACTTGGCCTTGATGGTCGGTGGTTTGGGTCTGGCGCGGGCGCTGGGGCCAGGAGAGTTGTCTGATCGATTGCTGCGCGCCGCCAAGTCGGCGGTGCTATGACCTAAAGGCGTCAGCCTGAGGAGATGGGCGATGAACACGTTGAGCTGGGTTCGTGGCGTTAATGGCACCTTGGGCTGGTTCGCGCCGAAGCTGGTGGCGAGCAAGATGCGTCTGGCATTCATGACCCCGCGGGAATTACCGCCGCGCGACTGGGAATTGCCGCTGCTGGCTAAATCCGAACGAATCACTTTGCGCTTCGGTCTCTCTGCGCTGCGTTGGGGGCAGGGGCCGGCGGTATTGTTGATGCACGGCTGGGAGGGCCGGCCGACACAGTTTGCCGCGCTGATCACGGCGCTGGTCGATGCCGGTTACACCGTGGTTGCACTGGACGGCCCAGCTCACGGTCGTTCGCCTGGACGCGAGGCAAATGTGGTGCTGTTCGCTCGGGCCATGCTCGAAGCGGCCGCTGAGTTGCCGCCGCTGCAAGCGGTGATCGGTCATTCCATGGGCGGCGCCAGTGCCATGCTCGCGGTTCAGTTGGGCTTGCGCACCGAAACCCTGGTCTCGATCGCCGCCCCGGCGCGAATTCTCGGGGTACTGCGTGGGTTCGCACGCTATGTGCGCCTGCCGCCCAAAGCCCGTTCGGCGTTTATTCGCCAGGTCGAGAAAGACGTCGGCATGCGCGCCGCTGCGCTGGACGTTGCGCGCTATCAGCTCGACATGCCGGGGCTGATCGTCCATGCCGAGGACGACAACTTTGTTCCGGTGAAGGAATCCCAATTGATCCACGAAGCCTGGTTCGACAGCCGTCTGTTGCGCCTGGAAGAGGGTGGGCATCAGCGGGTGCTCGCCGATCCGCGGGTGATCGACGGCGTTCTCTCGCTGCTGGCCGGTCGCAGCCTGCAATCGCGCCAATCGGCCTGAGCATCCGTTACACTGCCCCGGTCGAAATAATCTGACCGGGAGTGGGGCATGGGCTGGGATCGGGCAACGCCGTTTATCATTGATCTGGAAGTGGGCGCCGAGGACATCGACGGGCTGGGCCACGCGAACAACGCGGTGTACGTAACCTGGCTCGAGCGCTGCGCCTGGCGCCACTCGCAACGGCTTGGGCTGGATCTGGTCGAGTACCGGCGGCTGGATCGGGCGATGGCGGTGGTACGGCACGAGATCGATTATCTGGCGGCGGCCTATGAGGGCGATGAGTTGCAGTTGGCGACCTGGATCGTCGATTGGGACCAGCGCCTGAAAATGACCCGACACTTCCAGTTGAAGCGCCCCAGCGACAACACGACGTTGCTGCGGGCGCAGACCACTTTCGTGTGCATCGAACTGTCCACCGGCAAGCCCAAGCGCATGCCGGCGGAATTCATCGAAGGCTACGGCCCGGCGTTGCAGATGTTGGATACGACCAAAATCTAATGTGGGAGCGAGCCTGCTCGCGAAGGCGGCGTATCAAACAGCTTATGTTTCGACTGACACACCGCTTTCGCGAGCAGGCTCGCTCCCACAAGGGAATCAGCGATGTTCTGCAGATTCCTCGCGCAATCCAGTAAACTGCCGCACGTTTTTCGTTGAGTGTGTTTTTCATGCAAATTGCTTTGGCGCCCATGGAGGGGTTGGTCGACAACATCCTGCGGGACGTGCTGACCCGTGTGGGCGGTATCGATTGGTGCGTGACCGAATTCATTCGGATCAACGATCAGCTGCTCACGCCTGCCTATTACCACAAGTTCGGCCCGGAACTGCTGACCGGCGCCCGGACCGCCTCCGGCGTGCCGCTGCGGGTGCAACTGCTCGGCTCCGATCCGGTGTGCCTGGCGGAAAACGCCGCATTGGCCTGCGAGTTGGGTTCCGAAGTCATCGACCTGAACTTTGGCTGCCCGGCCAAGACCGTCAACAAATCCCGTGGCGGCGCGGTGCTGCTCAAAGAGCCTGAACTGCTCAACCAAATTGTCGAACACGTCCGTCGCGCGGTGCCAGCGCACATTCCAGTGACCGCCAAGATGCGCCTCGGTTTCGACAGCCCGGACGGTGCACTGGTTTGCGCCACGGCCTTGGCCGAAGGCGGCGCGGCGCACATCGTGGTTCATGCGCGTACCAAGACCGATGGCTACAAGCCGCCAGCCCACTGGGAATGGATCCCTCGGGTGCAGGACGTGGTCAAGGTGCCGGTGTTTGCCAACGGCGACATCTGGAGCGTTGAAGACTGGCGCCGTTGCCGCGAAATCAGCGGCGTCGAAGACATCATGCTCGGTCGTGGTCTGGTATCGCGCCCGGATCTGGCCCGGCAAATCGCCGCCGCCCGCGCCGGTGAAGACGTCGTCGAGATGACTTGGGCCGAACTGCTGCCGCTGATTCAGGACTTCTGGCTGCAAGCCAAGGCGCAGATGACGCCACGTCAATCGCCGGGCCGCTTGAAGCAGTGGCTGGCGATGCTGACCCGCAATTATCCTGAAGCGGTAGAGCTGTTCACCGTCCTGCGTCGTGAGACCGAACTGGATAATGTCTCGCGTTTACTGGGTCTGCAGGTGTCTGAAGCGGCCTGAATCTACTTAAAAAAAATCTGAAAAAAATCTCTTGAAAATCAATCAGCGGTCCTTATCTAAGGATTACGCGATGCCGAATTCGGGTCGCGGAGACAAAAAAACTTGCTGATTATGTTCAGGAGATTTGAATCATGAATACTGCATTTTCCCTGGCCCCACTGTTCCGTTCCTCGGTAGGTTTCGACCGTTTCAACGACCTGTTCGAAACCGCCCTGCGCAATGAGCCAGGCAGCACCTATCCACCCTACAACGTTGAAAAATACGGTGATGACCAATACCGCATTGTTGTCGCGGCCGCCGGTTTCCAGGAAGAAGACCTGGACCTGCAAGTGGAGAAAGGTGTGCTGACCATCAGTGGCGGCAAACGTGACGCGGACGAAAACGTCACTTATCTGTACCAAGGCATCGCTCAGCGCGCCTTCAAACTGTCGTTCCGTCTGGCGGACCATATTGAAATCAAGGCCGCCGAACTGCGCAACGGTTTGTTGAGTATCGACCTGCTGCGCGTGATTCCGGAAGAAGCGAAAGCCAAACGCATCCCGATCAACGGGACGCAGAAGCCGGCTCTGCAGCACTGAGTCAGAGCAACGAAAAGGGCGCCATCCACTGGCGCCCTTTTTTGTGCCTATCTGTAGCAGCTGTCGAGCTTGCGAGGCTGCGTTCGGCTGCGCAGCAGTCGTGAATTCAGACGGCGCGGTGTTTCAGTAAGACCTTGCAGGCAGGTTTTACGACTGCTGCGCAGCCGAACGCAGCCTCGCAAGCTCGACAGCTGCTACAGCCGAACGCAGCGGCTCGGCAGCTGCTACATCGACTCATTTCAACAGTTTCTGAAACTCCTCCACCGGCAACGGCCGACTGTGTAAATACCCTTGATACAAATGGCAGCCCAGCCCCTGCAAAAACGCCAATTGTTCCAGGTTTTCCACCCCTTCGGCGATGACTTCCAGCTCCAGACTGCGGGCCATGGCAACGATGGCGCGAATGATTTCGGCATCGTTGGGGTCGGTGGTGGCGTCGCGGATGAACGACTGGTCGATTTTCAGGGTGTCTACCGGCAGGCGTTTGAGGTAGGTCAGCGATGAATAACCGGTACCGAAATCGTCCATGGCAAAGCTCACGCCGAGTTTTTTCAGGCGCCGCATTTTGCTGATGGTGTCGTCCAGGTTCTGGATGACGATGCCTTCGGTAATTTCCAGTTTCAGCAGCGAGCAGGGCAGGCCATGGCTGCCGAGGCTGTGTTCGATGCGTTCGACGAAATCGTTCTGGCGGAACTGCCGGGGGCTGATGTTCACGCACAGGCTGAAATCGAGCGGATCGATCAGGCCCTCGGCGATCAGGTGTTTGAAGGCCGCGCAGGCTTCGTCGAGGATCCACGTGCCGACTTCCAGAATCAGCCCGCTGTCTTCCAGCACCTTGATGAACTCGGTAGGCGATTGCGCGCCCAGTTGTGGATGGTGCCAGCGCACGAGGGCTTCGGCGCCGGTTATGCGGTTGTCTCGAGCATCCACCTGAGGTTGGTATTGCACGCTGAACTCACCCCGGGAAAGGGCCAGGCGCAGATCGGTTTCCATGCGCAGGCGTTCGCTGGCGGCCTTTTGCATGGTGTTGTGATACATCTGCGTGGTATTGCGACCCGAGTCCTTGGCGCGGTAAAGGGCGATATCGGCGCGTTTGAGCAGGTCGGTCGGGGTCGAGCCGTGGTCGGGGATCAGTGCGATGCCGATGCTCGGCGTTACTTGCAGGCGCTGTCCGTCGAGGAACATCGGTTCGGACAGCAGTTCGCGCAAGGTGTCCGCCAGCTCCCGGACCTGAGCGCTGACGTCGCTGCGCGAGCCTTCCAGGCCGCTGAGCAGCACCACGAATTCATCACCGCCCAGACGCGCGACGGTGTCTTCCATGCGCACGCTGGCTTCAAGGCGCGCGGTGATGATTTTCAGCACCGTATCGCCCACCGGATGGCCAAGGGAGTCGTTGATGTGCTTGAAGTGGTCGAGGTCGAGGAACATCAGCGCGCCGCGCAGGTTGTGGCGCTTGAGCAGGGCGATCTGCTGGCTCAGGCGATCCATCAACAGTGCGCGGTTGGGCAGGTTGGTCAGCGGGTCGTGGTAGGCCAGGTGACGGATCTGCGCTTCGGCATTTTTCAGCAGGCTCACATCCCGCGCGGTCAGCAGCAGGCACGCCGTTTCGTTGAGGGTGATCGGCTCCACCGAGACTTCGACGGTCAGCAGTTCGCCGCGTTTGTTGCGCCCCAGCATTTCCTGATGGTGAACCCGGCCCTTGATCTGTAGCTCCGCCAGCAGCGCCGAGCGTTGTTTTTCTTCGGCCCAGATACCGACTTGATACACCGTGCGGCCGATCACTTCATCAGCGCGGTAGCCTGTCAGGCGACAGAAACCATCGTTAACCTCCAGATAGCGTCCGGTGTCGCGCTCGGTAATCGTGATGGCGTCGGGACTTGAGTGGAAGGCCTTGGCGAACTTCTCCTCGCTGGCCTTGAGCGCCGCTTCCGAACGTTGCTGCTGGGTGATGTCGCGCAGGGTGGTAACGATGCACGGCTGGTCGCCGACGCTGATCTGCCGGCTGGAAATCACGCAGGTCAGGGACTGCCCATTCTTGTGCTGAACGATGATCGCCACATTGTTCAGGCCCTGTTCGCGGATGACCTGTTCGATCCTTTGCAGACTCTTTGCCGAAGCGTCCCACAGGCCGATTTTGTCGGCGCTGCGACCAATCACGTCCGTGGTGCTCCAGCCGAATGTCTGAGTGAAACTGGAGTTGATCTCGATGAAATGGCCGGTATCCTGGCGCGTGACGCAGATCGGGTCCGGGCTGACCTGGAACAAGGTGGCGAATTTCTCTTCCGACGCCACCAGTTGCTGTTCGCGCTCCACCTGATCAGTGATGTCCAGCAGTGTGCCGGCCATGCGCAGCGGGTTGCCGTGGTCGTCGCGATAGAGTCTGGCGCGGCTTTCCAGGTAGCGCGAACTGCCGTCCTGCAGCTGCACCCGGTACGTCAGTTGATAATTGCCGGCCGGGCCCTCGCGCAAGCTGCGGTAGGCGTCACGCATGGTGCCGCGCTCTTCGTCGGGTACGCCTTCGAAAAATGCATCGAAGGATTCATGGAAGGGTTTGGGGTCCAGCCCATGCAACTGGGCGGCCCGCGCCGAGCCGTAAAGCATGCCGCTGGGAATGTGCCAGTCCCAGGTGCCGAGTTGCGCCGAATCCAGGGCCAGGTCGAGGCGTTCCTGGCTGTCTTTGAGGGCGTGCTCGGCGATTTTACGTTCGGTGGTGTCGAGGAACGTGCTCAGCAGATATGGCTGACCTTCGAGTTCGACCTTTTGCGCGCTGAGGATGCCGTCGTGGACCTGCCCATTGCTGGCGCGAAACTGCACCTCCATGTTGATCAGTTCGCCTTTGGCCTTGGTGGCCTTGACCAATTCAGCTCGTTGCTCCGGATTGACCCAAAGGCCCAGCTCCAGGGTGGTTCGGCCGATGGCGTCCTGCACCGGCCAGCCGAACAGGCTTTCGAAATACTGGTTGGCTTCGCTGATCAGGCCGTCTTCCTGACGGGTCAGCAGGACCATGTTCGGGCACAGGTGAAACAACGTGGCGAAGCGTTTTTCCGAACTGCTCAGCGCCTGTTCGCGCTGGCGCTGATGGGTGATTTCACGAATGACCCCAATCATTCGCGGTCGGCCGTTTTTGTCCGGCAGCAGGCTGCCATTGATTTCCAGCCAGTGCAGGCTGCCGTCGGGCCAGCGTATGCGATGGTGCATGGCCTGTGCCAGCGGGGCGCCGGCGATCACTGCATTGAAGGCGCGGACGGCTTTCGCCCGGTCTTCCTGAGGCAGTAGGTCGAGGTATTCCAGGTCCTCGGGCAACGGTTGCCGGGGATCGAAGCCGAACAGCGCCTGAGTACCGCGGGACCAACTGATCTGTCCCCGCTCGATGTCCCAATACCAGGCACCCAGCCGGGCGCCGTTGAGGGCCGCCAGCAACTGCGGGGCGCTTTCCCAGCTCTGCTCGGACCGTTTTGGGTCAAGTGCCTGAATTCGCGGCATCGGCGGCATACGTTCAACAGATTTGGGCATGGATAACAGGCCTTGGGCTGAATTGGGCGTTAGGCACAGGGTTTTGAGGCTCTATAGGCGTAGCACAAAAAGAAGAAGCACAGCTTAGCCGCGAGTCCCTGGCTGATCGATTTGTGCATCCAGCAGAGCCATGAAGGCCCGTGCCGCGTTCGACAGCGTCCGTTCGGTGTGCAGGATATAGCCTAGCTGGCGAGTGAGCTGTATGCCCGGCAAAGGTATGCGCGTCACTTGATCGTCCAGCATGGTGCGCGGCAAAACGCTCCAGGCGAGGCCGATCGAGACCATCATCTTTATGGTTTCCAGATAATTCGTGCTCATGGCGATGTTCGGCGTCAGGCCCTGGGCCTCGAACAGGCGCTGCACGATGTGGTGGGTAAAGGTGTTGCCTCCAGGGAAAACCGCGGGGTGCAGGGCGATATCCGCCAGGCTCACGGGACCGTTAGCGATCAGCGAATGCTCCGGGGCGACCACGAAATCCAGCGGGTCGTCCCACACGGGCATGGCTTTGACCAGTGCGTGGGGTTCCGGTGCAAGGGTGATTACCGCCAGTTCGGCGCGGCCATGGAGGATTTCTTCGTAAGCCACTTCCGAATCGAGGAACTGAATATCCAGCGCAACTTGTGGGTAACGTCGAGTGAACTCCCTTAATAAGGGCGGCAAACGGTGCAGGCCAATGTGATGACTGGTGGCCAATGTCAGACGACCGGAGACTTCGCCGGTCAGGTTGGTCAGGGCTCGGCGGGTGTCATCCAGCACATTAAGGATCTGATAGGCCCGTGGCAGCAGGGCGCGACCGGCTTCGGTCAAGCTGACTTCCCGGCCCAGTCGATCGAACAGCCGCACCTTCAATTGCTGTTCCAGCCCGGCGATGCGCTTGCTGATGGCGGGTTGCGTCAGGTGCAGCCGTTCGCCGGCCCCGGAGAAGCTCCCAGTCTCGGCAATCGCGATAAAAGCATTGAGGTTGGCGAGGTCCATGATGATGTCTCGGTGGCATTCCAGTTGGTTATGCAAAGCATAAAAAATATGAATTTGAGTTATTTAATGTAACCCCCTAGGATCGACCTCACAAGCCAAGGGGTTATTGAAACTTTCAAGATCCGGGGCATAGAAACAAGCTGATGAGGAACCGTCTGATGGCCGGCAAAACGCTCTACGACAAGCTCTGGGATTCGCATTTGGTCAAGCAGCGCGACGATGGCTCGGCGCTGATCTATATCGATCGTCACATCATCCACGAAGTGACCTCGCCGCAAGCCTTCGAAGGCTTGCGTCTGGCCGGGCGCAAGCCTTGGCGCATCGATGCCAATATCGCGACCCCCGACCACAACGTTCCGACTACTGCGGAGCGCAAGGGCGGCATCGAAGCGATTGTCGACCAGGTCTCGCGTTTGCAGGTTCAGACCCTCGACGATAACTGTGACGAATACGGCATCGTCGAATTCAAGATGAATGATGTCCGCCAAGGCATCGTCCACGTCATCGGCCCGGAGCAGGGCGCAACCTTGCCGGGCATGACCGTGGTTTGCGGCGACTCCCACACCTCGACCCACGGCGCATTCGGTGCCCTGGCTCACGGTATCGGCACTTCCGAGGTCGAGCACGTGCTCGCCACTCAGTGCCTGGTTGCGAAAAAGATGAAAAACATGTTGGTGTCCGTCGAAGGCCAATTGCCGTTCGGCGTGACCGCCAAGGACATCGTCCTCGCTGTGATCGGCAAGATCGGCACCGCCGGCGGTAACGGCCATGCCATCGAGTTCGCCGGTAGCGCGATTCGCGACTTGTCCGTTGAAGGCCGCATGACCATTTGCAACATGGCGATCGAGGCTGGCGCTCGCGTAGGTCTGGTGGCCGCCGACGAAAAAACCGTGGCGTACGTCAAGGGCCGTCCATTTGCTCCGAAAGGCGCGGAATGGGACTTGGCTGTCGAGGCCTGGAAAGACCTGGTTTCCGACGCGGATGCCAAGTTCGACACCATCGTCGAACTCGATGCCACTCAGATCAAGCCGCAAGTCAGCTGGGGTACCTCGCCCGAGATGGTCTTGGCTGTTGATCAGAACGTTCCCGATCCTGCGAAGGAAATGGACCTGGTCAAGCGTGGCTCCATCGAACGCGCCTTGAAATACATGGGTTTGACCGCCAATCAGGCGATCACCGACATTCAGCTGGACCGCGTATTCATTGGTTCCTGCACCAACTCGCGGATCGAAGACCTGCGCGCCGCTGCCGTGATCGCCAAGGGCCGCAAAGTGGCTTCAACCATCAAGCAGGCCATCGTGGTGCCGGGTTCGGGGCTGGTGAAGGCTCAGGCTGAATCCGAAGGCCTGGACAAGATTTTCCTCGAAGCCGGTTTTGAATGGCGCGAGCCGGGTTGCTCGATGTGCCTGGCGATGAACCCGGACCGTTTGGAGTCGGGCGAGCATTGCGCGTCGACCTCCAACCGTAACTTCGAAGGCCGTCAGGGCGCCGGTGGCCGTACGCACCTCGTCAGCCCGGCCATGGCCGCCGCCGCCGCTGTGAACGGGCGTTTCGTCGACGTCCGTGAATTGATCTAAAGGAGCGCAGCATGAAAGCTTTTACCCGGCACACTGGTCTTGTCGCGCCTTTGGATCGTGCCAACGTCGACACCGATCAGATCATTCCGAAGCAGTTCTTGAAGTCGATCAAGCGCGCCGGTTTCGGTCCGAACCTGTTCGATGAGTGGCGTTATCTGGATGTTGGCCAGCCGTATCAGGACAACTCCAAGCGCCCGTTGAACAAGGACTTCGTCCTTAACGCCGAGCGTTATCAGGGCGCCAGCGTGTTGCTGGCCCGCGAGAACTTCGGTTGTGGCTCCAGCCGCGAACACGCGCCGTGGGCGCTGGAAGAGTACGGTTTTCGCAGCATCATCGCGCCGAGCTATGCCGACATCTTCTTCAACAACAGCTTCAAGAACGGCTTGCTGCCGATCATCTTGAGCGACGCTGAAGTCGATGAACTGTTCCAGCAGGTTGAAGCGGCTCCGGGCTATCAGTTGCAGGTTGATCTGCAAGCTCAGACCGTGACCCGTCCGGATGGCAAAGTGTTGAATTTTGAGATTGACGCGTTCCGCAAGCACTGCCTGCTCAATGGCCTGGACGATATCGGCCTGACCTTGCAGGACCACGAGGCGATTGCCACGTTTGAAGCCAAACATCGCGCGAGTCAGCCGTGGTTGTTTCGTGATGCGTGATTTTGCGTAAGGCGTAAGAACGCCTTCGCGGGCAAGCCTCGCTCCTACGGTTGAAATGCATTCCCCTGTAGGAGCGAGGCTTGCCCGCGAAGAGGCCTGCACAGACACCGCAAAACTGATTCCCAAAAGGAAGTCCCATGACCAGCACCGCCCAGCACAGTCAGGTAGTACAAAAGCAATTCGGTGAACAGGCCTCGGCCTACCTGAGCAGCGCCGTACACGCTCAAGGCACTGAATTCGCGCTGCTACAGGCTGAACTGGCAGGGCGGGGCGATGCCCGTGTGCTCGACCTCGGTTGCGGTGCCGGTCATGTGAGTTTTCACGTGGCTTCGCTGGCCAAGGAAGTGGTGGCTTACGATTTGTCCCAGCAGATGCTCGATGTGGTCGCCGCAGCCGCTGTCGACCGAGGTTTGAGCAATGTGACCACGGTCAACGGCGCCGCCGAGCTTCTGCCCTTCGCCGATGGCGAGTTCGATTTCGTCTTCAGCCGCTATTCGGCGCACCATTGGAGCGACCTCGGGCTGGCCCTGCGGGAAGTTCGTCGGGTGCTGAAGCCGGGCGGGGTGGCGGCGTTCATCGATGTGTTGTCACCGGGCAGCCCGTTGTTCGACACTTACCTGCAAAGCGTCGAAGTGCTGCGCGACACCAGCCATGTGCGCGATTATTCTGCCGGTGAGTGGTTGCGTCAGGTCAGCGAAGCGGGGTTGCATACCCGCAGCACCACACGCCAGCGGCTGCGCCTTGAATACACGTCCTGGGTCGAGCGCATGCGCACACCGCAAGTGATGCGCGCGGCGATCCGCGAGTTGCAGCAGTCGATGGGCAATGAAGTTCGCGAATATTTTGAGATTGAGGCCGATGGTTCGTTCAGTACAGATGTGTTGGTGCTGTGGGCTGAGAGATAAACGCCCGAAGACTTTTTCCGGGAGTGCCCTTGGGCGCACCGACTGATGACATGAGGAAAGCATGAGCAAGCAGATTCTGATTCTCCCGGGTGACGGTATTGGCCCGGAAATCATGGCCGAAGCGGTCAAGGTGCTGGAGCTGGCGAACGACAAGTACAGCCTGGGCTTCGAACTGAGTCATGACGTGATCGGTGGCGCCGCCATCGACAAGCACGGCGTGCCGCTGGCCGACGAAACCCTGGCCCGTGCCCGTGCCGCCGATGCGGTATTGCTGGGCGCCGTGGGTGGCCCGAAATGGGACACTATCGAACGTGACATCCGCCCTGAGCGCGGCCTGCTGAAAATCCGTGCACAACTGGGCCTGTTTGGCAATCTGCGTCCGGCGATCCTGTACCCGCAACTGGCCGAGGCTTCCAGCCTGAAGGCAGAAATCGTTGCTGGCTTGGACATCTTGATCGTCCGTGAACTGACCGGCGGCATCTACTTCGGCGCGCCACGCGGTGTGCGTGAACTGGAAAACGGCGAGCGTCAGGCTTACGACACTCTGCCGTACAGCGAAACTGAAATCCGCCGTATCGCCCGTGTCGGTTTCGACATGGCCCGAGTGCGCGGCAAGAAGCTGTGCTCGGTGGACAAGGCCAACGTGCTGGCGTCCAGCCAACTGTGGCGTGAAGTCGTCGAGCAAGTGGCCAAGGACTACCCGGACGTCGAACTGAGCCACATGTACGTCGACAACGCCGCCATGCAACTGGTGCGTGCACCGAAGCAATTCGACGTGATCGTCACCGACAACCTGTTCGGCGACATTCTTTCCGACGAAGCGTCGATGCTCACCGGTTCGATCGGCATGCTGCCGTCGGCGTCGCTGGATGCCAACAACAAAGGCATGTACGAGCCGTGCCACGGTTCGGCGCCGGACATCGCTGGCAAGGGCATTGCCAACCCGTTGGCGACCATTCTGTCGGTGTCGATGATGCTGCGTTACAGCTTCAATCTGCAGGACGCGGCCGATGCCATCGAGCAGGCCGTGAGCCTGGTATTGGATCAGGGCCTGCGCACAGGCGACATCTGGTCGACCGGTTGCACGAAGGTTGGTACGCAGGAAATGGGCGATGCAGTAGTCGCCGCGCTGCGGAATCTGTAATCTCTTTGGCCCGCTGCAACTTTCAACCATGAAAGCAGCGGCCCACTTTTAAGAAGGTGTAGTTGCGATGAAACGTGTAGGTCTGATCGGTTGGCGCGGTATGGTCGGTTCCGTGCTCATGCAGCGGATGCTGGAAGAGCAGGATTTCGATCTTATTGAGCCGGTGTTTTTCACCACTTCCAATGTCGGTGGCCAAGGCCCGTCCGTGGGCAAGGACATTGCTCCGCTCAAGGACGCTTACAGCATTGAAGAGCTGAAAACCCTCGACGTGATTCTGACCTGCCAGGGTGGCGACTACACCAGCGAAGTCTTCCCGAAGCTGCGCGAAGCCGGCTGGCAGGGTTACTGGATCGACGCCGCTTCCAGCCTGCGCATGCAGGATGACGCGGTGATCGTGCTGGACCCGGTGAACCGCAAGGTCATCGACCAGCAGCTCGATGCGGGCACCAAGAACTACATCGGCGGCAACTGCACCGTCAGCCTGATGCTGATGGGCCTGGGTGGCCTGTTTGAAGCCGGCCTGGTCGAGTGGATGAGCGCGATGACCTATCAGGCGGCCTCCGGTGCCGGCGCGCAGAACATGCGTGAACTGATCAAGCAAATGGGGGCGACCCACGCCGCTGTCGCCGATCAACTGGCCGACCCGGCCAGCGCCATCCTCGACATCGATCGCCGTGTTGCCGAAGCCATGCGCAGCGACGCGTACCCGACTGAAAACTTCGGCGTACCGCTGGCCGGCAGCCTGATCCCGTGGATCGACAAGGAACTGCCGAACGGTCAGAGCCGCGAAGAGTGGAAGGCCCAGGCCGAGACCAACAAGATCCTCGGTCGCTTCAAGAGCCCGATCCCGGTCGACGGCATCTGCGTGCGCATCGGCGCCATGCGTTGCCACAGCCAGGCGCTGACCATCAAGCTGAACAAAGACGTGCCGATCGCCGACATCGAAGGGCTGATCAGCCAGCACAACCCTTGGGTCAAACTGGTGCCGAACAACCGCGAAATCAGCATGCAGGAGCTGAGCCCTACAAAGGTTACCGGTACCCTGAACGTGCCGGTTGGCCGTCTGCGCAAGCTGAACATGGGTTCGCAGTTCGTCGGTGCCTTCACCGTCGGCGACCAACTGCTGTGGGGCGCGGCCGAACCGCTGCGTCGCATGCTGCGGATTCTGCTTGAGCGTTGATCGATTGATGTAATGAAGAACCCGCGCCTTGAAAGATGTGCGGGTTTTTTTTGGAAGTTGTGCCGTCTGTCAGGGCCTCTTCGCGGGCAAGCCTCGCTCCTACATGGAATCTCGCCGCTCTTGTAGGAGCGAGGCTTGCCCGCGAAGAGGCCGGCACAGCCCCCACAAATCCCCAGCCCAATTGCCTCACTGCCAACCACCCGGTAAAGTGCCGCTCCCCCCGTTTCGCCTGAGGTAGAACCATGAGCCAGTCCTTCGATATTGCCGTGATCGGCGCCACCGGTACTGTCGGCGAAACACTCGTCCAGATTCTCGAAGAGCGGGATTTTCCGGTCGCTAACCTGCACCTGCTGGCGAGCAGTGAATCGGCCGGGCATTCGGTGCCGTTTCGCGGCAAGAACGTGCGGGTGCGGGAAGTCGATGAATTCGATTTCAGCAAAGTCCAGTTGGTGTTCTTTGCCGCCGGCCCGGCGGTGACCCTCAGTTTCGCTCCGCGTGCCACGGCCGCCGGTTGCTCACTGATTGATCTGTCCGGCGCCTTGCCGGCCGATCAGGCGCCGCAAGTGGTGCCTGAGGCCAACGCTGAAATTCTGGTCGGCCTGAAAAAGCCCTTCCAGGTCAGCAGCCCAAGCCCTTCGGCCGCGACGTTGGCGGTAGTGCTGGCGCCGTTGCTCGGTTTGCTCGACCTGCAACGCATCAGCCTGACGGCGTGTCTGGCGGTCTCTGCCCAAGGCCGCGAAGCGGTCACCGAGCTGGCCCGGCAAACCGCCGAGCTGCTCAATGTACGTCCGCTGGAGCCAGCGTTTTTCGATCGACAGATGGCTTTTAACCTGCTGGGGCAAGTCGGTAAACCTGATGATCAGGGCCATACGTTGCTGGAAAAACGCCTGGTGCGCGAACTGCGTCAGGTCATGGCGCTTCCTTCATTAAAGATTTCTGTCACTTGTATTCAAGCTCCGGTGTTTTTCGGCGATAGCTTTAGCGTGACCTTGCAGTCTTCAAGCGCTGTCGACCTGGCGAAAGTCAACGCGGCACTGGAAGCGGCGCCCGGTATCGAACTGGTCGAGGCGGGTGATTACCCGACCCCGGTAGGCGACGCGGTAGGGCAGGACGTGGTTTACGTTGGTCGGGTTCGCAGCGGGATCGACGACCCGGCGGAACTTAATATGTGGCTGACGTCAGATAACGTACGCAAAGGGGCCGCGCTCAATGCTGTGCAGGTGGCTGAATTGTTGATAAAAGACCTGCTGTAAAAGATACTTGGCAACAATTTATCGAATGATTCCCGTCGAGCGTCATGCTTGGCCGGAATGCTAAAGGTGAGCCACCCCGCAGGGCTTCCCATTGCATGAATAAAATGATCGCGCGCGACGACCCTTCGCCGCCGCGCGCAATGCCTTACGGCAGCGGCAATCAACACCTTCTCGCTGGCCGAGGAATGTTCAAACAAAGGAAGAGGTTATGGTTCAAGTTCGCAAACTGGTGTTAGCAATAGCGGCCGCCTCGGCGCTGTCCTCCGGTATGGCGCATGCCCTCGGGCTCGGGGAATTGACCCTGAAATCGACGCTGAACCAGCCTCTGGTCGCAGAGATCGAGTTGCTCGACGTCAAGGACCTTACGGCTGCCGAAGTGGTACCGAGCCTGGCCTCGCCCGAAGATTTCGCCAAGGCTGGTGTCGATCGTCAGGCGTTTCTCAATGACCTGACCTTCACCCCGGTGCTTAACGCCAGCGGCAAAAGCATCCTGCGCGTCACGTCCAGCAAACCGCTGTCCGAACCGATGGTCAAATTCCTGGTTCAGGTGATGTGGCCCAACGGTCGTCTGCTGCGCGATTACAGCGTGCTGCTTGATCCGTCCAAATTCTCGCCGCAGACCGCCGATGCTGCCGCACAACCGGCGCCAGCCGAAACGGTAACCGCGCCAGTCACCGGCGCGACCAAATCGTCGCAATACACCACCACGCCGCGCGATACCTTGTGGGAAATCGCCGCGAAGGCGCGTAATGGCGGTTCGATTCAGCAGACCATGCTGGCCATCCAGGCGCTGAACCCGGATGCGTTCATCGACGGCAACATCAACCGGCTGAAAACCGGTCAGGTGCTGCGTCTGCCTGATCAGGTGCAGAGCACCAACCTGCCACAACCCACGGCCATCGCTGAGGTCGCCGCGCAGAACACCGCGTGGCGTCAGGGCCGTCGCTATGTTGCGAAACCGGGAACCGGTCAGCAGCAACTCGACGCCACCAAGCGCGCTCGCGGTGAAGGTGCTTCGCCGCAAGCCGCCGCAGATAAACTGAGCCTGGTCTCTGCCGACCCCGGCAAGGGCGGCAAAGGTGCCGCCGGTGATGCGAAAGCGTTGAACGATAAGCTGGCCGTCACCGCGGAAAGCCTCGACGCGACTCGTCGTGACAACGCCGAATTGAAAAGCCGCATGAGTGATCTGCAAAGTCAGCTGGACAAGCTGCAACGCCTGATCGAACTGAAGAACAACCAATTGGCCAAGTTGCAGGCCGAAGGCGGCGCGGATGCACCGGCTTCGAGCGCTCCGGCGATGTCGGCTGAGTTGGCGGCAAACCCTGCGGCAACGCCAGCGAATGCGGCTCCGGCAGTTCCTGCGCCAGAGGCTGCTGCACCAGAAGCCGTTCCGGCAGCAGCCGTCGAGCCAACACCTGCAACATCCGACGATCAGAAATTCAACGAGCTGCTGACCAATCCGATCCTGCTGGGGCTGGTGGGTGGCGGTGCGGTGGTGCTGCTGCTCTTGCTGCTGTTGCTGGCTCGTCGCCGTAAAGCTCAGCAAGAGGCCGAGAAGCATCTGCGCATGGCCCGTGCCTTGGAGGAGGAGCAAGAGTTCTCCGTCGACCAGGATCTGCCGGAAAGCAGCTTCGAAGGCTTGGAAGTTCCGCCGCCGAGTGTGAAACTCGCGACCGCACCAACGCCAGCACCCGCGCCGGCCCCGGTGATTGCTCCGGTTGTGGTGACGCCGCCGATCGCTGTGCCACTGGTCTCGCCTGCCGCCGAGCGATCCGAGCGTTCCGACGACGTACTGGCCCAGGCGCAGTCGCACATTGCAGGTGGTCGTCTGAATCAGGCTGCCGCATTGCTGGAAGACGCTATCAAGCAAGAGCCGCAACGCAGTGACCTGCGCTTGAAGTTGATGGAAGTCTACGGTCAGCAGGGCGACCGCGATGCGTTCGTCGCCGAGGAGCGTCAACTGGTGGCCAACGGCGATAACTTCGCCCGGGTCGAAGAGTTGAAAAGCCGCTTCCCGGCCATGGCTGTTGTGGCGGCCAGCGGTCTGGCTGCGGCTGCAATCGCCGCCGAGCTGGACGCGCAATACGTCAAGGACCTGCTGCTGGACGAGCCGCAAGCCCCGGAACCGGCATTGTCTGACTTCGACAGCGCATTCGATCTGAGCCTGGACGATTTGGAAGCGGCTACTCCGATCGCGCCAGTTGTTTTGGCGGAGCCAGAGCCAGCACCGGCACCAGAACCAGAAGCTCTGGCTGAGCTGGACGAATTCCCGCTGGACGACGATCTGAGCTTTGAGTCGGTGCTGCAGCAACAGACTGAGATCAAGGAAAACCTCGACGACCTGTCGGACTTCGATCTGGACATGGATCTGGGCGGCAATGCCTCCCCGGCAACCCTGGCCGAAGATGACTTCCTGTTGAGTCTGGATGAAGATCTCAAGGGTTTGCCTGCCGCCGAAGCGTTGCCCGTGACCGAGCCGACGCTCGACGACCTGGAGCTGCCTGCGGATTTCGACCTGTCACTGGCCGATGAAATGGACGCTGCCCCGGATCAACCTGACGCCTTCGAAAGCGAACTCAACGACGTCAACGCCGAACTGGATCGTCTGTCCCAGAGCCTCGGTGAGCCAAGCTTCACCGCCGAAGACGCTTTGGCCTCTGCGGCCGATGAGCCGGACTTCGATTTCCTCTCCGGCACCGACGAAGTCGCCACCAAACTCGACCTGGCCCAGGCCTACATCGACATGGGCGACAGCGACGGCGCTCGGGACATCCTCAATGAGGTGGTGACCGAGGGTGATGCTGGTCAGAAGAGCGAAGCCAAGGACATGCTCTCGCGTCTGGCGTGAATCATCGGTAAGGCATAAACAAAACGGCAGCCCATCGAGGCTGCCGTTTTTGTTTGGGCGGTGATGCGATGGCGCCTGTTGGATCGCCTTCGCGGGCAAGCCTCGCTCCTACAGTTGATCGGGGTTGTCCACATCATTTACGCAAGGCACTAATCCCCTGTGGGAGCGGGCTTGCTCGCGAAGGGGGCATCCCATTCGACATCCATGGCGGCAGTTACTCCGCTTTCGCGAGCAAGCCCGCTCCCACATTTGATCGGGGTTGCCCGCATTATTTGCGCCAGACGCCAATCCCCTGTGGGAGCGAGCCTGCTCGCGATGAGGGCATCCCGTTCAACATCAAAACCGGCATTGCACCGGTCGGGTAGGGCGCAGAAAACACACGGCTCTGGCATCCCGGTCCGGTGGCCTTATAATGCCTGCCTTTGCGTAGATCAGCAGGCTGTCACCCCTTGGCAAATATAGATAATCCGGCCGCCGAAATGGCGGCCGACGGCTTTTTCCGGATCGCGTTGGGTGTTGAGTACAAAGGTTCGCGCTATCGCGGCTGGCAGCGTCAGGCCTCCGGCGTGGCCACGGTGCAGGAAACCCTCGAAAAGGCCTTGTCCAAAGTCGCCGACTCACCGGTGTCGCTGCATTGCGCAGGGCGTACCGACGCCGGTGTGCATGCTTGCGGGCAAGTGGTGCATTTCGATACCCAGGTCGAGCGTTCGATGAAGGCCTGGGTCATGGGTGCCAATATCAATTTGCCGCATGACATCAGCGTCAGTTGGGCCAAAGTCATGCCGGCGGATTTCCATGCGCGATTCAAGGCCATTGCCCGGCGCTATCGCTACGTGATCTACAACGATCAGATCCGCCCGGCGCACCTGAACGACGAAATCACCTGGAACCACCGTCCATTGGACGTCGAGCGCATGTCGGAGGCCGCTCAGTACCTGGTCGGAACCCATGACTTCAGCGCATTTCGCGCCGGTCAGTGCCAGGCCAAGTCGCCGATCAAGGAGCTGCATCACCTGCGCGTCACGCGTCATGGCAAAATGATCGTGCTGGATATCCGCGCCAGCGCGTTCCTGCACCACATGGTGCGCAACATCGCAGGCGTGCTGATGACCATCGGTGCCGGCGAGCGTCCCGTGGAATGGATGAAGGAAGTCCTGGAAAGCCGTGTGCGTCGTTCCGGTGGGGTGACGGCCCATCCGTTTGGCCTGTACCTGGTGCAGGTCGAGTACCGCGATGAGTTCGAATTGCCCGAGCGTTACATCGGCCCACACTTCCTGACCGGCTTCTCGGAACTTGACGGCTGACGCCTTCGAACGCTTTTGTTACCATCCGGAACTTTCCCGGATTTGTCCTGAGGTTCTATCGACATGTCAGCCGTTCGCAGCAAAATTTGTGGGATTACCCGCATAGAGGATGCGTTGGCTGCGGTCGAGGCCGGGGCCGATGCCATCGGATTTGTGTTCTACGCCAAAAGCCCGCGGGCCGTGACGTTCCAGCAGGCGAGGGCAATCATCAAGGCCTTGCCGCCATTCGTGACCACCGTGGGTTTGTTCGTCAATGCCAGCCGCTGCGAGTTGGGGGAAATCCTCGATGCCGTGCCGCTGGACCTGTTGCAGTTCCATGGCGACGAAACCGCTGCCGATTGTGAAGGCTGGCATCGCCCGTACATCAAGGCGTTGCGGGTCAAGGCCGGTGATGACATCGCAGCCGCTTGCGATGCCTACGCCAGTGCCAGCGGAATTCTGCTCGACACGTATGTCGAAGGCATTCCCGGCGGAACCGGTGAAGCGTTCGATTGGTCTCTGATACCGCAAGGCCTGAGCAAACCGATCATCCTGGCGGGCGGCTTGACGCCAGACAACGTCGCCGAGGCGATTGCCCGGGTTCGGCCTTACGCGGTGGACGTCAGCGGTGGAGTAGAGGCGAGCAAGGGCATCAAGGATCACGCAAAGATTCAGGCATTCATCAAAGCGGTTGTAGGAGCTGTACGATGATGTGACGGCTGGCACACTGCCGCCGTCCACAGCTTGGTAGAAAAGAGGCTGAGGATGTTTTGGGTTGTACGCAGGTCGCATCTCGCTGACCCGGCAAGCCATCGATCATCGCCGCACACATGAATTTAGCTCAAGGGCATACGCGGGGCTGCGAACCAGAGCGTTCGGGCCGCCGGTACTGGAGAAAGAAAGCATGAGCAACTGGTTAGTAGACAAACTGATCCCTTCGATCATGCGTTCCGAGGTCAAGAAGAGCTCGGTGCCTGAAGGTTTGTGGCACAAATGCCCGTCTTGCGAGGCGGTGCTGTATCGTCCGGAGCTGGAAAAGACCCTGGACGTTTGCCCCAAGTGCAACCACCACATGCGTATTGGCGCACGCGCGCGCATCGACATCTTCCTTGATGCTGACGGCCGTGCCGAACTGGGCGCGGACCTGGAGCCGGTTGACCGTCTGAAATTCCGCGACGGCAAGAAGTACAAGGATCGCCTGACCGCTGCGCAGAAGCAGACCGGCGAAAAAGACGCACTGATCTCCATGAGCGGCTCCCTGCTGGGCATGCCGGTGGTGGTGTCGGCCTTTGAATTCTCCTTCATGGGTGGCTCGATGGGCGCCATCGTCGGTGAGCGCTTTGTGCGCGCCGCCAATTACGCTCTGGAAAACCGTTGCCCAATGATCTGCTTCGCCGCCTCCGGTGGTGCGCGGATGCAGGAAGCGCTGATCTCCCTGATGCAAATGGCCAAGACCTCCGCGGTGCTGGCGCGTCTGCGTGAAGAAGGCATTCCGTTCATCTCGGTACTGACCGACCCGGTCTACGGTGGTGTTTCCGCCAGTCTGGCGATGCTCGGCGATGTAATCGTCGGTGAGCCGAAAGCCCTGATCGGTTTCGCCGGCCCGCGCGTTATCGAGCAAACCGTTCGCGAAAAACTGCCGGAAGGCTTCCAGCGCAGTGAGTTCCTGCTGGAACACGGCGCGATCGACATGATCATTCATCGTCAGGAACTGCGTCTGCGTCTGGGCAACCTGCTGGCACAAATGATGGGCCTGCCGACGCCAAAATTCGTCGCCGCGCCTATCGAGCCGATCGTTGTTCCGCCGGTGCCTGCCAACCTATGACCCAACGCACCCTTGGCGAGTGGCTCGCCTACCTTGAACAGTTGCATCCTTCGGCCATCGACATGGGGCTGGAGCGTTCGCAACAGGTAGCGTCCCGCATGGGACTGGGCAAGCCGGCGCCTCGGGTGATCACGGTCACCGGCACCAACGGCAAGGGTTCTACCTGCGCGTTCGTGGCTTCATTGCTGCGGGCGCAGGGCCTGAACGTGGGTGTCTACAATTCTCCGCACCTGTTGCGTTACAACGAGCGGGTGCAGGTCAATGGTGTCGAAGCCACTGACGCCGAGCTGTGCGAAGCCTTCGCTGCTGTCGAGGCCGGTCGTGGCGACACTTCCCTGACGTACTTTGAAATGGGCACCCTGGCGGCGTTCTGGCTGTTTCAACAGGCAGGGCTTGATGCGGTGGTGCTGGAAGTGGGTCTGGGCGGGCGTCTGGACACGGTCAACGTGGTCGATGCGGACATGGCGCTGGTCAGCAGCATCGGCGTCGATCATGCGGACTATCTGGGTGATACCCGTGAATCCGTGGCTTACGAAAAAGCCGGCATTTTCCGCCAGGGTGCGCCTGCGCTCTGTGGCGATCTGAATCCCCCTCAACCTCTGCTGGATAAAGCGCGCGAGCTCAATTGCCCGTTTTTCCTGCGTGGGCGCGATTTCGACCTGGGTATCACCGATTACAACTGGCAATGGCGCGGCCTCGATGCTCAAGGGCGTGCAGTCGAATTGCATGATCTGCCATTGCTTGATCTGCCGATGGAAAACGCCGCACTGGCGTTGCAGGCTTACCTGCTACTCGGCTTGCCTTGGGTGGATACGCAGATTATTGATGCCCTGAAAGCGACACGCGTGGTCGGTCGTCTCGATCGCCGTCAGTTCGACTGGCAGGGCAAGCGTCTGAATGTGTTGCTGGACGTGGGGCACAATCCTCATGCGGCAGAATACCTGGCTCGTCGTCTGGCCAGTCGACCGCCGGCAGGCAAGCGTCTGGCGGTGTTCGGGTTGTTGGCGGACAAGGATCTGGATGGTGTGGTCGGTGAATTGAATGCTAGTGTCCAGCATTGGGCTGTCGCCCCGCTGGATTCGCCGCGGGCGCGGCCCGTTGAGCAGTTGCACGCGGCGTTGCAGAACCTTGGCGCCTCGGTAACGTCTTATGACAGCGTGGCCGCAGCCCTGGAAGGGCAGTGCGCGCAGGCGACGAGCGACGACGAAATTCTGTTGTTCGGATCATTTTATTGTGTCGCCGAGGCCCTTGAATGGCTGGCCCGGCACTCCACGGAGGAAGCGGCAAATGGCTTTGCTGGATAAGGCGTACAAGCAGCGCATGGTCGGTGCCCTGGTGCTGGTGGCGCTGGCGGTGATTTTCCTGCCAATGCTGTTTTCCCGTCAGGACGAACAGCGCCAGGTGAGGGTCGACGCACCGGCAGCGCCGCAAGCGCCGGCTGTGCCGCAAGTGCAGGTCGAACCGGTGGTGGTGCCTGAACCGCAGGCATTGCCGCAGGAGCCTGTGCCAAGCGATGAGGAAATTGTCGCGCAGCAAGCGCCGTCGACACCGATTGCGCCAAGTGCTCCCGTGGCCCCAGCGCCACCGGCTGCCAAACCGGTCACGCCACCTCCGGCGCCAGTTGTTAAGCCTGTGCCGGCACCTGCCCAGCCAATTGCTGCCGCACCGAGCAAGCCGGCTACCACCCCAAGCCGCGTCGATGCCAATGGCCTGTCGGTCAGTTGGTCGGTGCAACTGGCGAGCCTGGCGAGTCGAGAAAGCGCTGAAAGCTTGCAAAAAACCCTGCGCAGCCAAGGCTATAACGCCTATATCCGCTCCGCCGATGGAAAAAATCGGGTGTTCGTCGGGCCGCTGATCGAGCGCGCGGAAGCCGATCGTCTGCGTGACTTGTTGAGTCGTCAGCAGAAGCTCAAGGGTTTTGTGGTGCGTTTCCAGCCTGAGCGCGGTTAACACCGACGGCTATTGGTAGCAGCTGCCGAGCCTGCGAGGCTGCGTTCGGCTGCGAAGCAGTCGTAAATCCTGCTAATGCGATGTGCCTGATGCACCGCAGGGCTCCATTTTACGACCGCTGCGCAGCCGAACGCAGGCTTCGCCAGCTGCTACACGGGCGGGGCGTAGCTTAGGCAAGGGAAAACTATCTCCCTGATTTTAAAAGCACTGACAATCTCAGCTTACCGACAGCCATGGGCTCTGCTAAAATGCGCCGCCTTATCTGTCTGTAGGCTGCACTGTGCCATTTACCTGGGTTGACTGGGCGATCGTTGCAATCGTCGCCATCTCCGCTTTGATCAGTCTTAGCCGCGGCTTCGTCAAAGAAGCACTCTCGCTGCTGACCTGGATCATCGCAGGAGGCGTTGCCTGGATGTTCGGTGGTTCATTGTCCGAGTACCTTGGCGGATATATCGAAACGCCGTCGGCTCGCGTGATCGCGGGCTGTGCCATCATGTTTGTCGCCACTTTAATCGTAGGCGCAATGATCAATTATCTTATCGGCGAATTGGTTCGCGTCACCGGGCTATCCGGGACCGATCGATTTCTCGGCATGGCCTTCGGCGCTGCGCGTGGCGTGTTGCTGGTGGTTGTGGCGGTCGGGCTGTTGAGCCTGGGGCCGGTACAGCAAGACGGGTGGTGGCAAGAGTCACAGCTCGTGCCAAAATTTCTATTGGTTGCAGACTGGTCCAAAAACCTGATTCTGGGGTGGAGTAGTCAGTGGCTTGCCAGCGGAATCAGCGTACCCGCTGATATACCGTTCAAGGAGCATCTCTTGCCGACGGCCAAAACGCCTCAGTGAGTTGTGTTCAGTTCAGATCCATTAAGTAGGGGTTGCGTCGCATGTGTGGCATCGTCGGTATCGTCGGTAAGTCGAACGTCAATCAGGCGCTGTATGACGCGCTAACCGTCCTCCAGCACCGCGGCCAGGACGCTGCCGGTATCGTGACCAGCCATGATGGCCGGTTATTCCTGCGCAAGGACAATGGGCTGGTGCGTGACGTGTTTCATCAGCGTCACATGCAGCGCCTGGTCGGCCACATGGGCATTGGCCATGTGCGTTACCCGACCGCGGGCAGCTCGACTTCGGCCGAGGCCCAACCGTTTTACGTCAACTCGCCGTATGGCATCACCTTGGCGCACAACGGTAATCTGACCAACGTTGAACAACTGGCCAAGGAGATTTACGAATCTGACCTGCGCCATGTCAACACTAACTCCGATTCGGAAGTGCTGCTCAACGTGTTCGCACACGAACTGGCCCAGCGCGGCAAGTTGCAGCCGACCGAAGAAGACGTGTTCGCTGCCGTCACCGACGTGCACAACCGTTGCGTCGGCGGTTACGCGGTCGTCGCGATGGTGACCGGTTACGGCATCGTCGGTTTCCGCGATCCGCACGGCATCCGCCCGATAGTCTTCGGTCAGCGTCACACCGACGAAGGCGTCGAGTACATGATCGCCTCCGAAAGCGTCTCTCTGGACGTGCTCGGTTTCACCCTGATTCGCGATCTGGCGCCGGGCGAAGCGGTCTACATCACTGAAGACGGCAAGCTGCATACTCGTCAGTGCGCGACCAACCCGTCGCTGACTCCGTGCATTTTCGAACACGTCTACCTGGCGCGTCCGGACTCGATCATTGATGGCGTTTCGGTCTACAAGGCCCGCCTGCGCATGGGTGAGAAGCTTGCCGAGAAGATCCTGCGCGAGCGTCCGGATCACGACATCGACGTGGTCATCCCGATTCCGGACACCAGCCGCACCGCGGCCCTGGAGCTGGCGAACCACTTGGGCGTCAAGTTCCGCGAAGGCTTCGTGAAGAACCGCTACATCGGCCGGACCTTCATCATGCCGGGGCAGGCTGCACGGAAAAAATCCGTACGCCAGAAGCTCAACGCCATCGAACTGGAATTCCGCGGCAAGAACGTGATGCTGGTGGACGACTCCATCGTTCGCGGCACCACCTGCAAGCAGATCATTCAGATGGCTCGCGAAGCCGGCGCCAAAAACGTCTATTTCTGCTCCGCGGCACCGGCCGTGCGTTACCCGAACGTCTACGGCATCGACATGCCGAGCGCTCACGAGCTGATCGCCCACAACCGTTCGACCCAGGACGTTGCCGACCTGATCGGCGCTGACTGGTTGATCTATCAGGACCTGCCTGACTTGATCGAAGCGGTCGGTGGCGGCAAGATCAAGATCGAGAAGTTCGATTGCGCGGTGTTCGACGGCCAGTACGTCACCGGCGACGTCGACGAGGCTTACCTGAACAAGATCGAGCAGGCGCGCAACGATGCCTCCAAGGTCAAGACCCAGGCAGTCAGTGCGATCATCGATCTGTACAACAACTGAGTTCCTACCTACCGGCCTGTATCTGTAGGAGCGAGGCTTGCCCGCGAAGGCGGTATCACAGGCAACATTGATGTTGAATGTGACGACCCCTTCGCGGGCAAGCCTCGCTCCTACAGTAATGGGTGTTCTCCTGCAGGCCGGTTTTGTATCTATTACTCTTTTTATTTCAAGAGCACGGCAAGGAGTGACAGCATGAGTCAGGATTGGGATGCTGGTCGGCTGGACAGCGACCTCGAAGGCGTAGCGTTCGATACCCTGGCCGTACGCGCCGGTCAGCACCGCACGCCGGAAGGCGAACACGGTGATCCGATGTTCTTCACTTCCAGCTACGTATTCCGTACCGCCGCCGACGCGGCCGCGCGCTTTGCTGGCGAAGTGCCGGGTAACGTTTACTCGCGCTACACCAACCCGACCGTACGCGCGTTCGAAGAACGTATTGCCGCGCTGGAAAGCGCCGAGCAAGCCGTGGCCACCGCGACCGGCATGGCCGCAATCATGGCGGTAGTGATGAGCCTGTGCAGCGCCGGCGATCATGTTCTGGTCTCGCGTAGCGTGTTCGGCTCGACCATCAGCCTGTTCGAGAAGTACTTCAAGCGCTTCGGCATCGAAGTCGATTACGTGCCTCTGGCGGACTTGTCCGGCTGGGATGCGGCGATCAAGGCCAGCACCAAGTTGCTGTTCGTCGAATCGCCGTCCAACCCGCTGGCCGAGCTGGTAGACATCAAGGCGCTGTCGGAAATTGCTCACGTCAAGGGCACGATGCTGGTGGTCGACAACTGCTTCTGCACCCCTGCGTTGCAGCAGCCGTTGAAACTGGGTGCGGACATCGTTGTGCACTCGGCGACCAAGTTCATCGACGGCCAAGGCCGTTGCATGGGCGGCGTTGTGGCCGGTCGTAGCGAGCAGATGAAAGAAGTCGTCGGTTTCCTGCGTACCGCCGGGCCGACTCTGAGCCCGTTCAACGCCTGGATTTTCCTCAAGGGCCTGGAAACGCTGAGCCTGCGCATGAAGGCGCACTGCGCCAATGCCCAGCAACTGGCCGAATGGCTGGAGCAGCAGGACGGTATCGAGAAAGTCCATTACGCCGGTCTCAAGAGCCATCCGCAGCACGAGTTGGCCCTGCGTCAACAGAAGGGTTTCGGGGCGGTCGTGAGTTTCGAGGTCAAGGGCGGCAAAGAGGGCGCCTGGCGCTTTATCGATGCGACTCGCCTGATCTCCATTACCGCCAATCTGGGCGACAGCAAAACCACCATCACGCACCCGAGCACCACCTCCCACGGTCGTCTGGCGCCGCAAGAGCGTGAAGCGGCAGGGATCCGTGACAGCCTGATCCGCGTTGCGGTCGGTCTGGAAGACGTCGCAGACCTGCAGGCCGATCTGGCGCGCGGGTTGGCTGCCTTGTGATCGAGTTGTCGACGCCGACCACGGGCACCCATGGCCGGGTCGCGCTGGTCACCGGTGCTGCGCGCGGCATCGGTCTGGGGATTGCGGCTTGGCTGATCAGCGAAGGCTGGCAGGTGGTGTTGACTGATCTGGATCGTGAGCGCGGTTCGAAAGTGGCGAAGGTGCTTGGCGAAAACGCCTGGTTCATCGTCATGGACGTTGCCAACGAAGCACAAGTGGCGCTGGGCGTGGCTGAGGTTTTAGGTCAGTTCGGGCGTCTGGATGCGCTGGTGTGCAATGCGGCGGTGGCCGACCCGCATAACATCACCCTGGAAAGCCTCGATCTGGCCTACTGGAACCGGGTCCTGGCGGTGAACCTCAGCGGGCCGATGCTGTTGGCCAAGCACTGTGCGCCGTACCTGCGCGCTCACAGCGGCGCCATCGTCAATCTGGCCTCGACCCGTGCCGCGCAGTCGGAACCCAACACAGAGGCTTATGCGGCGAGCAAGGGCGGTCTGTTGGCCCTGACTCACGCCTTGGCTATCAGTTTAGGGCCGGAGATTCGCGTCAACGCGGTCAGCCCGGGCTGGATCGACGCGCGAGACCCTGCGGCACGGCGTGCCGAACCGCTGACCGACGCCGATCATGCGCAGCATCCGGCGGGCAGGGTAGGGACGGCCGAGGACGTGGCGGCGATGGTGGCGTGGTTGCTGTCGAAGAACGCCGGGTTCGTCACGGGCCAGGAGTTCGTGGTCGATGGTGGCATGACCAAGAAGATGATTTACAGCGAGTAATAGGGCGGGGTTCTGTCTCCAGCATTGATGTTGAATGTGCCGCCGCTTTCGCGAGCAGGCTCGCTCCCACTTTAGAAAGCATGTTGCCTGAAGAAACGCGGGTCCACTTTGGGAGCGAGCCTGCTCGCGAAAGCGGTCTGACGGTTGTCGACCTCGTTAGGATTGACACGATTTTGTCTTTTTCAGAAAAACTTCAAGCGGGGTATTGACTTAGCTTCGGTACCTGCGTAAATTTCGCGGCCTCGGAGATGCAAACGGGTGATTAGCTCAGCTGGGAGAGCGTCTGCCTTACAAGCAGAATGTCGGCGGTTCGATCCCGTCATCACCCACCACTTCCGAGAGTCTTGCGAAAGCAAGATGGAAGCTTTTAAAAGCCTCCACCGACGCGCAGCGGTAGTTCAGTCGGTTAGAATACCGGCCTGTCACGCCGGGGGTCGCGGGTTCGAGTCCCGTCCGCTGCGCCATATTTTCCGAGTCGGATTTATCTGATTCGAGATTGAAAAGCTTCTGAGTTTTCAATCAGACGAGTTACTTGGGCGAAAGTCCAAAGCAATACGCAGCGGTAGTTCAGTCGGTTAGAATACCGGCCTGTCACGCCGGGGGTCGCGGGTTCGAGTCCCGTCCGCTGCGCCATATCTGCCTCAAGGCCCACTGAACGCCTTGAAGCTACGAAGCAAGCCGCTGGTAAAGCCAGTGTCTGTTTCGAGTCGATAGCAAAGACCCTGGTCGAAAGACCGGGGTTTTTTGTGTCTGCGATTTGGCTTTTCCTCTCTCATGTCCTTCCCACCAAACCTTTCTGCGCCCCTTGGTCAGAACCCTAGTTTGTCCCGCAATCCGTAGTACCAAGCGCCCAACGCAGCGAACGGTGTTCGCAGCAGTTGTCCGCCGGGGAACGGGTAGTGGGGCAGGTCGGCAAAGGCGTCGAAGCGTTCGGCCTGGCCGCGCAATGCCTCGGCCAGCACCTTGCCCGCCAGGTGCGTATACGTCACGCCGTGGCCGCTGCAACCCTGGGAATAGTAGATGTTGTCGCCCAGCCGTCCGACCTGGGGAAGTCGCGACAGGGTCAGCAGGAAATTGCCGGTCCAGGCGTAATCGATTTTCACATCCTTGAGCTGCGGGAAGGCCTTGAGCATCTTCGGTCGAAGGATCGCCTCGATGTTCGCCGGATCTCGCGCGCCATAGACCACGCCGCCGCCGAAAATCAGGCGTTTGTCAGCGCTCAGGCGGTAGTAGTCGAGCAGATAGTTGCAGTCTTCGACGCAGTAGTCCTGGGGCAGCAGGCGTTTGGCCAATTCATCGCCCAAGGGTTCGGTGGCGATCACTTGAGTCCCACAGGGCATCGACTTCGCCGCCAGCTCCGGCACCAGGTTACCAATATAAGCGTTGCCAGCGACGATGATGAATTTGGCCCTGACCTTGCCCTGAGGCGTATGCACCACCGGATTGGCGCCGCGCTCGATGCGCACCGCTGGCGACTGCTCGTAAATAGTGCCGCCCAGCGACTCCACGGCTGCTGCCTCGCCCAAGACAAGATTGAGCGGATGAATATGCCCGCCGCTCATGTCGAGCATGCCGCCGACGTATTGATCGCAAGCCACTACTTCACGGATGCGTCGCTGATCCATTAACTCAAGTTGCGTGTGGCCGAAACGTTCCCACAGGCGTTTCTGGGATTCCAGATGACCCAACTGCTTGGCGGTAATGGCGGCGAACACGCCGCCGTCCTTCAAGTCGCACTGGATGTTGTATTTGGCCACCCGCTCACGAATGATCCGTCCACCCTCAAACGCCATTTGCCCCAGCAACTGAGCTTGCTTGGGGCCGACACTGCGCTCGATCACATCGATATCACGGCTGTAGCTGTTAACGATCTGGCCACCATTGCGTCCCGAGGCGCCAAAACCCACTTTGGCCGCTTCCAGGACCGTTACCCGAAAACCGTTCTCCAGCAGAAACAGGGCGGAGGACAGGCCGGTATAACCGGCGCCGATGACACAGACATCGGTCTCTACATCATCCTGCAAGGCCGGGCGCGGCGCCGCCGCATTAGCCGACGCGGCGTAGTAGGACTCTGGGTAGGGAGTGTTCGCCATCCTGCAGCCTCTGTTTAATATATTTTACGAGTGCATCGATCCTACCCGAGTTAAAAAACGACCGCCAGCCAGCGGAAAATCTTCGTTGCAGCCGGGAAATTAAATATTTTGCATATTCATAGGGTTAGGTGAAAAAAAAGGTGTTGACACCCCTCCGGAATTCCGTAGAATGCCGCCTCACAGCAGGCACGTAGCTCAGTTGGTTAGAGCACCACCTTGACATGGTGGGGGTCGTTGGTTCGAGTCCAATCGCGCCTACCAAACAAAATCCGCTCTGCTGGGCGGTCTAGAAGGGCTCACCGAAAGGTGGGCCCTTTTTTGTTGTCTGCGATTTGCAAAACTCTGCAAAACCCTCGTTCAAAACGCCCGACCTCTTGTGGGTGTAGTTTCTGAACTAACACACCCATAACCGTCTACATTGCAGGAGGCATCCCCTTTCTGAGAGAACGGATATGTTTAGATCTCGCTCGTTGATTGCCGCTATGACGTGTCTTGCCTTGTCGTCCGGTTCAATGCCTGCATTGGCCGACCCGGGAAACGGGAAGGGCCAGGGAAGCGGTAAGGGAAATCCACAAAACAGCCAGGGCCATGGCAACTCCAGCCAAGGAAACAAAGGCAAAGGTTCAGGGGGGGACGATTGGAGTCACGGCCCGAGCATCAACCACGGTAGTGTCCTTGGAATCGTGGGTGGTTATCGCGACTACTGGAGCCCCGGGCCCGCGTTGCCACCCGGCATTCAAAAAAATCTCGCACGCGGAAAACCGCTACCGCCGGGGATCGCCAAAAAACTCGATGGCCGATTGCTCGGCAGACTCCCGCACTACGATGGTTACGAGTGGCGGCAGGCTGGCACTGACTTGATATTGGTGGCGATTGCTACCGGGATCATCTACGAGGTTCTCAATGACGCATTCGATTGATATGAAAGCGACAAATTCCAATCGCGCCCTCGCCGCATAACGATCTGCAAAATCACCGGAAGCAATGTGCATTTTCGATAATTGCACATTGCCTGCCCGTTGGTCGTCGGCCTTTGAACTGTGTGGCGCCGAAACAGTCAATTACTCCGTGCGATTTCAACCTCACGGAAGCCCCCCATGTTATTAAAAAACAAGAGTTTTGCAGCTGTCATGTCATGCGTGATGATGCTTGCGGCCGCCCCATTATTGCCAGCTGATCTGTCCATCATGACTTCCGCCTACGCGAAGGATGGTGGTGGTGGTGGTGGCAACGGCGGCGGTAACGGCGGTGGCAATGGCGGTGGCAATGGCGGCGGTAACGGCGGTGGCCACGGTGGGCCCGGCCATTCTGGCGGCGTCAGCAATGGCCACGGCAATGGCTTGAGCAGTGATCACGCAGGCAAAGCTGTCCGCGATCGTGGTGTCAGTGGCAACCACTATGGTAACGATCGTAATGATGATAGCGGCCATGGTGCAGTGACTTCGGGCATTGCGAAGTCCAAGGACACGCGAGGAGTAACGAAGGCCTCTGCCATTTCGGCCTCTACGCCAGGTGATCACAATGCAAAAGGATTAAGCAACGCTCGCACTTCGACTTCAAAACGAACGGATTAAGTCCAACATTCTCAAAAGCCGGGTATCCATCAGGAACCCGGCTTTTTTGCGCCCGCTATTTGCCATTGAGTCTGACATTAAAACAACCGGCGTATGGGTTGCCCTGATGTGCGGATAATCAGCGGAGCCACGTGCATAGGCAAATCCCCTCCGATGGACTACTACTGTAGGGCTGTTTCAACTTCGTCTGTAGGAGTATGTCGATGCTGGCTCACTGGTTTCTGGCGGCCATTCACCTCTCGGCCTTTGCGTTGGGCTTTTGGGCGGTGCTGACCCGCGGTACGGCTTTACGGCGTCTGATTGCCGGGGTGGGGGAGGCGCGCAGCGTTCTGCTTGCGGATAATCTGTGGGGGATATCAGCAGTCATTCTCTTGGTCACGGGTGGGATGCGAGCCTTTGGCGGGTATGAAAAAGGCACTGATTACTATCTACATCAACCGCTGTTTCACCTCAAAATGACACTCTTCGTCCTTATTCTGTTGCTTGAATTTGCGCCGATGGTGGCGCTGATCAAATGGCGGATTGCGCTGGGACGTGGGGCGGCTATCGATACCGGGCGCGCAACGCTGTTTGCCCGTATCAGTCATATCGAAGCGCTGCTGTTGGTGCTGATGGTCGTGGCCGCCGCGGGCATGGCCCGTGGGGTAACGGTTGGTTAGCCGGGAAGGAGGACGCCCTTTCTCGCAGCAAATCCGAAACGTCTGACAGTCAGGTATGGGGCGAGGGCGGTAGTATCGGCTCCACATTGTGAAGGCATAGCAAAGAGAGGCTGAGCGGAAAGCGATGCGGTGCTTGAATCTTTAGCCAGCCGTTATTCGAGGCTGAATGGGCTGGCTACTGACTACAGCAGGATTCAGGGTGTTTGCGGCTTGTCTGGGGCGGTCAGGCCAGCCTGAATACGTTGATAGATTTCTTCGCGATGCACCGCAACGTCTTTCGGGGCGTTGATGCCAATCCTGACTTGCTGGCCGCTAACGCCCAGAATGGTGATCGTTATATTGTCACCGATGTTTATGCTTTCACCGACTTTGCGGGTGAGTATCAGCATGGTTTTCTCCTTGATTGCTTGTGGGGCACCTGATTCGGACAGTGCAGAGGTCGGTATAGGTATAGATTAGTGCGAAGTCTCGCGGTTTGGGTGCCTCTTTCTGACGCGCAGATGCTGCATTAATTCCCAAGACGTAACTATACAGAGGCCGTAACCATCATTCTCGTTGTTTTGCGCCCATTTTGCGGCGTTCGAGAAGGATCCATGAGTGTTAAAATCGCCGCTTTCAGCATTCAGAGGGAAGCGTTGTGGGCAAAATGGCCTTGGTAATCGCAGTATTGACGTTGGCCGGGTGCGATGAGGGTAAGGGGGTTGACGCTCAAAAGCCGCAACCGGCAGTCGCCTCCGCACCCGCAGCGACAACCGGTCCGCAATGGGACGTCGAGGTGCGCGGCGAAACCCCTCAGGCGGTCAGCGACCTGAGCGGCTGGTTGATTGAGCATAGCTTCGTTTCCAGCGTCATCAGGGAGAATGGAAAGGTTCGTATCCTGATAGGGCCGTTCAATTCGAAAACCGAGGCAGAAGCCAAACAAGCTGAAGTGACGGCAGCGCTCACTCGGGCGAAAAAAAGGAACATTGAGTCGCTGGTCGTTGAACACCCGACGGCCCAATAATCAAAATCGGCGGTTAGAAACGAACAAAGGCCTGGGGTGTGATGCCCCAGACCTTTGTGTTTTTAGCGGCCGGTCAGCCGCAGGTTTTCATATCTACCGGGCCGACAAACTCGTTGCCGCGGCCCATCACGCACGCCACGCTCTGATTGCGTTGACGTTCCCAGGCCTGTACCGGATAGGTCTTGTTCCAGGCTTCATACAGCTGCCGATCCTGTTTTGACAGGCGCAAGCCGTACTGCTTGCTCATGTAGAAGTAAGTCCGGGCGATCATGCCGCGAATGGAAGGGCGGGGCATGACCTTCTTCGCCTTGAAGTCGACCTGTGTCAGGCACGAACCGTATTGACCGGTTTGCACCGGCAACCAGCCGAAGCTGAAGTTGCTGCGATCGCCATTCACCTCGCCGATGCTTGGCACCAGATTGTGCAGATCGGCCTCGGCTTTCTGATAGGTCGGGTCGTACCGCGTGCAGTTTTTGCGACCACCTTGTTGCCAGCATTCGCGTTGATGGCCGATCTGCCAGGCCGGGACAATGTGTTCCCACTCGATACGCGAGGCGCGTTTGGCATTTTTACGCGGCACATAACCGCAGGCAGCGAGGTCGATACGGTTGCCGGTGTATTTGCAGCCGCAATAAAACTCGGTGGATTGCGGAGCGTACAACTTCCACGCGACTTTCTTGGCTTCGTTGAAGGTGCGTGGGGCGCCAGCCTGGGCGCCGAGGGTGATGCACAGAAGCAGTAAAGCAAACCAGCGGACACTCATTGACTCAATCTTCCTTCGGCACAACCCAGAAAATCTGCACACCGCCATCGTCGCGATGGGCGAGGGTGACGTTATCGTTCTCGTCGATTTCTTCGAGCAAGCGTTCCCACTCATCCACCGGTTCGTCCGGAAGGCGAAAGATCAGTGCTGCTTTGGCTTTCTGAGCGGTGGGGGAATTGATGATTTTCTGAACGCGTATACCCAGGCGTTCATAGGCGTCAGGAGAGACAGAGGTAGTGGCCACGGAATTATCCTTATTAAGCTGTACGTGCATACAGTATTTAACTGTAAGCATTTTCGCAACTGCTTAAAATTCAAGAAAATCCTCTGACAGTAGTTTTTTCCGTTTGGTGTAGGACGATGGGGATTTTTTTATCGGAAAAGTCGTGAACCACTCACCAGGGCTGGCGAGTGGTGACAACGGTGCCCGACCCGGAACAGATCGGGCGAGGGCGAATCAGTATTCCCAGAACATCCGTTGCAGCTCTTTGCTGTCGTTGGTCTTGGTCAATGCGACCATGGCCAGGATGCGGGCTTTTTGCGGGTTCAGGTCGTTCGCCACAACCCAGTCGTACTTGTCGTCAGGCTGTTCGGCGTTACGCAGTACGAAACCACCGGCGTTGACGTGGGAAGAACGAATGATGTGCACGCCGTCCTTGCGCAGGGCTTGCAGGGCGGGAACTACGCGGGATGAAACCGAGCCATTGCCGGTGCCGGCGTGGATGATGGCTTTGGCGCCTGATTGAGCCAGGGCTTTGTAGGCGGTGTCGCTGACGTTGCCGTAGGAGTAGGCAATTTCGACGTCAGGCAGGCTCTTGATGGTTTTGATGTCGAATTCCGAATCCATGGTGTGGCGCTTGGCTGGCAAGCGGAACCAGTAGGATTTGCCTTCGACCACCATGCCCAGTGGGCCCCAGGCACTTTTGAACGCCTCGGTCTTGATGTTGATCATTTTGCTGACGTCGCGACCCGACTGGATTTCATCGTTCATGGTCACTAGTACGCCTTTGCCGCGCGCGTCTTTGCTACTGGCCACGGCGACGGCGTTGTACAGGTTCAGCATGCCGTCGGCCGACATGGCGGTGCCTGGGCGCATGGAGCCGACGACGATGATCGGCTTGTCGGTTTTTTCCACCAGGTTGAGGAAGTAAGCGGTTTCTTCCAGGGTGTCGGTGCCGTGGGTGATGACAATGCCATCGACGTCATTGCTGTCGGCCAGCTCAGCCACCCGGCGGCCCAGTTGCAGCAGGTTGTCGTTGGTGATGCTTTCGGACGCGATTTGCATGACCTGTTCGCCGCGAACGTTGGCCAATTGGCTCAGTTGCGGAACCCCTGCGATCAATTGTTCGATGCCGACTTTCGCCGCTTGATAGGTGGCGCTGTTGGCGGCGCTGGCGCCCGCGCCGGCAATGGTGCCACCGGTGGCCAGGATCACCACGTTCGCCAGTTTCTGTTGGGTTTCGACTTCTTTTGCCTGAAGGGCGGTCGGGAGGAGAAGCAGGAGGGCCAAAGCGCCCGGAATAAAAGTGTTGAAGGCAGATTTCATTATTGTTTTCTCTAGTAGTGAGACGGTGCGGATGCAGGTTCATCTAGAAGCGCCCCAGGCAGATCTGAACGCCGGGGGTGTAGAAGAAGAGCAGGATCTGTACCAGCCTGATATTCAACAATAAAATCTTTCAACCCGATGATTTTTATATGAATTATTAAAACGTCTGGAAAATTGTTCGCGCTTGCTCGTCCGGGTTTCCGAACATATGTAGCTTTTGCGTTCGGCTCTCCGACCTCCATTAAGAAAGTCGCCTTGCGAAATCGAAAATCAGTGCTAAAGAAACTCCCGCGCAGGTCGATGCTCCTTTAAAGGAATCTTTCTCCAAGGAGTTCACATGTCGTTTACTGTCGGTTTTCCAAATGCAGGCGCCATCACTATTGCGGGCAAGTCCCCGGCGACTATCAACGCGTTGAGTGAAGCGACGTCCGACGCCTCGGCACAAGCGCTGGGTGAAGAGGAAGGGAGCGACAACCAAGTCAGAACCGGTGGCGGTGCGCAGACTCAGGGCGAAAGCAAATCCGAAAAAAGCAGCAGTCAAAGTATTGCGGTGCAGGTATTGCTCAAGCGCATGCAGGAACTGCAGCAGCAATTGCGCGAACAGCAGCAGCAACTGGCGGCCGCTCAGGCCGCGAATTATCCGACCCCGGAAGCCAAAGTCACCGCTGTGATGTCGATTCAGGGGCAAATCGCCGATACCAGTGGCGCGCTCGCGCAAGTGACGGGCAATCTGGTAAAAGAGCTGGCCAAGGGTTCCAGCAGTGGCAATCTGGTCAGCACCACGGCATGAGGCAAAAGGGTCGGCTTTTGCCAATCGAGACACAAAACCGGTCATTGACAAAGCTCGACAGGGTTCGCATAGTTCGGTCTACGCAAACGTTTGCGCGATTGCCTTTGATGTCTCGATCCCGTAAGGGCAGAATCCAGCGCAAGCGTTGCTCAGAATAATCATAAGATCGGAGTGAACCCATGAAGCTGCCATTCGCTGGACGTCTTCTCGCTGTCGCAATGCTGGCTGCCGCATCCGCCGCGTTGCCCGTCTCTTCGGCTTTCGCCGAAACCCCAGAAAAACCTAAAGTCGCACTGGTCATGAAATCCCTGGCCAACGAATTCTTCCTGACCATGGAGGACGGCGCCAAGGCCTACCAGAAAGACCACTCCGGCGACTTCGAGCTGATCTCCAACGGCATCAAGGACGAAACGGACACGGCCGGCCAGACGCGTATCGTCGAGCAAATGATTTTGTCCAAGGTCAACGCATTGGTCATCGCCCCGGCGGACTCCAAGGCCATGGTCCCGGTCATCAAGAAAGCAGTCGATGCCGGCATCACCGTGATCAACATCGATAACCAGCTGGACCCCGCCGTGGTCAAAAGCAAAAACATCACCGTCCCATTCGTAGGTCCGGACAACCGCAAAGGCGCGCGTCTGGTGGGTGAGTACCTGGCCAAACAACTGAAGGCTGGTGACGAAGTCGGCATCATTGAAGGCGTTTCCACCACCACCAATGCCCAGCAGCGCACGGCGGGCTTCAAGGATGCGATGGAAGCGGCGCAGATCAAAGTCGTGTCCCTGCAATCCGGTGATTGGGAGATCGACAAGGGCGGCAAGGTTGCCTCGTCGATGCTCAGCGAATACCCGAACATCAAGGCCCTGTTGGCCGGCAACGACAGCATGGCCGTCGGCGCAGTATCTGCCGTGCGCGCAGCGGGCAAGGCCGGCAAGGTGCAAGTGGTCGGTTACGACAACATCAACGCCATCAAGCCAATGCTCAAGGATGGCCGCGTCCTGGCTACCGCCGACCAGTTTGCTGCCCGGCAAGCGGTGTTCGGCATCGAGACGGCGCTGAACATAATCAATGGCAAGAAAGTCGATAGCGGCGTCAACGGCGTCATCGAAACTCCGGTAGAGCTGGTTACCAAGTAGTCCTTCTGGCGACACAACGGTGCTCGCCTCTTGGGGCGAGCACATGGAGAGTTTTTATGTCCGTTTGCGCCCCGAACGCTGTCCTCTCGGTCAGCGGTATCGGTAAGACTTATGCCCAACCCGTCCTGACCGGCATCGACCTGACGCTGATGCGCGGCGAAGTGCTGGCGCTGACCGGCGAGAATGGCGCCGGTAAAAGCACCTTGTCGAAGATCATTGGCGGACTGGTCACACCGACCACCGGCCAGATGCAATTCAAGGGGCAGGAATACCGTCCCGGCAGCCGGAGCCAGGCCGAAGAGCTGGGCATCCGTATGGTCATGCAAGAACTCAATCTGTTGCCGACGTTATCGGTGGCGGAAAACCTGTTTCTCGACAACCTGCCCAGCCACGGTGGCTGGATCAGCCGCAAGCAACTGCGCAAGGCAGCGATCGAAGCCATGGCCCAGGTCGGCCTGGACGCCATCGATCCGGATACTTTGGTCGGCGAACTGGGGATCGGCCATCAGCAGATGGTCGAGATCGCTCGCAACCTGATCGGCGATTGCCATGTGCTGATCCTCGACGAGCCGACCGCGATGCTCACGGCCCGTGAAGTCGAAATGCTGTTCGAGCAGATCACTCGCCTGCAGGCTCGTGGCGTGTCAATCATCTACATTTCCCACCGCCTCGAAGAATTGGCACGGGTGGCCCAGCGCATTGCGGTATTGCGCGACGGCAACCTGGTCTGTGTCGAGCCAATGGCCAATTACAACAGCGAGCAACTGGTCACCCTGATGGTCGGCCGTGAATTGGGCGAGCACATCGACATGGGGCCGCGCAAGATCGGCGCGCCGGCCTTGACGGTCAAAGGGCTGACCCGTTCCGATAAGGTTCGCGACGTGTCCTTCCAGGTGCGCGCCGGTGAAATTTACGGGGTTTCCGGTTTGATCGGGGCAGGGCGTACCGAGTTACTGCGCCTGATCTTCGGTGCCGATACAGCCGACAGTGGCACCGTCGCGCTGGGGGCGTCGGCTCAGGTGGTGAGTATTCGTTCGCCGGCCGACGCGGTCGGTCACGGCATCGCCCTGATCACCGAAGACCGCAAGGGCGAAGGTCTGCTGCTGACGCAATCGATCAGCGCCAACATTGCCTTGGGCAATATGCCGGTGATTTCCAGCGGTGGCTTCGTCAATAACGGTGACGAGATGTCTCTGGCCCAGCGTCAGATCAACGCCATGCGCATTCGCAGTTCCAGCCCGACGCAATTGGTCTCGGAATTGTCCGGCGGCAATCAGCAGAAAGTCGTGATCGGCCGCTGGCTCGAGCGCGACTGCACGGTGATGCTGTTCGACGAGCCGACCCGTGGCATCGACGTCGGCGCCAAGTTCGATATCTACGCATTACTCGGTGAGTTGACCCGTCAGGGCAAGGCGCTGGTAGTGGTGTCCAGCGACCTGCGCGAACTGATGCTGATCTGCGATCGCATCGGTGTGCTGTCGGCAGGGCGTCTGATCGACACCTTCGAGCGTGACAGCTGGACCCAGGATGATTTGCTTGCCGCCGCGTTCGCCGGCTACCAAAAACGTGATGCGTTGCTCAATGAAGCAGCGCCTAGGGATCTTCCATGAATACTGCATCTTTGGCCGGCAAACGTAGCGGCAATTTTTATGGCCTTGGTACTTATCTGGGCCTGGCCGGTGCCTTGCTGGCAATGGTCGCGCTGTTCTCGGTCCTGAGCAGCCATTTCCTGTCTTACGACACCTTCAGCACCTTGGCCAACCAGATTCCCGATTTGATGGTACTGGCGGTCGGCATGACCTTTGTATTGATCATCGGCGGTATCGACTTGTCGGTGGGGTCGGTGCTGGCGCTCGCGGCCTCGGCGGTCAGCGTGGCGATTCTCGGTTGGGGCTGGAGCGTCTTGCCCGCGGCCTTGCTCGGCATGGCGGTAGCGGCATTGGCCGGGACTATCACCGGCTCGATCACCGTGGCGTGGCGGATTCCGTCGTTCATCGTGTCCCTCGGCGTGCTGGAAATGGCGCGAGGCCTGGCGTATCAGATGACCGGTTCGCGCACCGCCTACATCGGTGATGCCTTCGCCTGGCTGTCCAACCCGATCGCCTTCGGCATCTCGCCATCATTCATCATCGCCTTGCTGATTATCTTCATCGCCCAGGCCGTGCTGACGCGTACCGTGTTCGGTCGTTACTTGATCGGCATCGGCACCAACGAAGAAGCAGTGCGTCTGGCGGGGATCAATCCAAAGCCCTACAAGATCCTGGTCTTCAGTCTGATGGGGTTGTTGGCAGGTATCGCTGCGTTGTTTCAGATTTCGCGCCTGGAAGCAGCGGACCCGAACGCTGGCTCCGGTCTGGAGCTGCAGGTGATCGCCGCGGTCGTGATCGGCGGCACAAGCCTGATGGGCGGGCGCGGCTCGGTCATCAGCACATTCTTCGGCGTCCTTATCATTTCGGTACTGGCGGCTGGTCTGGCGCAGATCGGCGCGACCGAACCAACCAAGCGCATCATCACCGGTGCGGTAATCGTGGTGGCGGTGGTGCTTGATACTTATCGCAGTCAGCGCGCAAGCCGGCGGACCTGAGTCATGGCAACAATCAAGGATGTAGCGGCACTCGCAGGCATTTCCTACACCACGGTTTCCCACGTGGTGAACAAGACGCGGCCGGTGAGTGAGGAAGTACGAATCAAGGTCGAGGCAGCGATCAAAAGTCTCGACTACGTGCCCAGCGCCGTGGCCCGGTCGTTGAAAGCGAAAACCACCGCGACCATCGGCCTGCTGGTGCCCAATAGCCTCAACCCGTACTTCGCCGAGTTGGCCCGTGGCATCGAGGATTACTGCGAGCGCAACGGTTATTGCGTGATCCTCTGCAACTCCGACGACAACCCGGACAAGCAACGCAGCTACCTTCGCGTGTTGCTGGAAAAACGCATTGACGGCTTGATCGTTGCCTCGGCCGGGGGCGACAGCGGCTTGGCCGAAGGTCTGGCGGGTGTGCGTACGCCAATGGTGATCGTCGACCGTGGGCTCGAAGGTCTCGATGCCGATCTGGTGCGCATCGATCACGAATATGGCGCTTATCTGGCAACCCGACACCTGTTGGAGCTGGGGCATCGGGATATCGCCACGATTGGCGGGCCGGCGAGTACCAGCGTGGCGCAGATGCGTCTGGCCGGTTATTGCCGCGCCTTGAAAGAGGCGGGCGTCGACGTGCCGCGCGAGCGCATGCTGGAAAGCGACTTCACCAGCACTGGCGGTTACAACGCCGCCGCGATCCTGCTGGAAAAGAATCCGCCCAGCGCCATCTTCGCTGGTAACGACATGATTGGCATCGGTGTGTTGCGCGCCGCTGCCGAGCGCAATATTCGTGTGCCCACCGAGTTGTCGGTGATCGGCTTCGACGATATCCAGATGAGCCGTTACGTCTATCCGGCGCTGACCACCGTGGGCCAGTCGATCCTGCAGCTTGGCGAGATGGCGGCCGAAGTGCTGTTGCGCAGGATTGCCACACCGGATCTGGCGACCGATCAGCGCATCGTGACGCCCAGTATTGTCCTGCGAGAATCGACTGCGCCGCTGGCCGGTGTGTTTGCCCAATTCCGCTAAACCAAAAGCACCGCAGAAACAGCATTGACGAGTAGTGATGTATGCCAGCAAAAGTAGTGGTAATAGGCAGCCTGAACATGGACCTGGTAACCCGGGCGCCACGGCTGCCCCGTGGTGGTGAAACGCTGATCGGCGAATCGTTTGCCACGGTTTCCGGGGGCAAAGGCGCGAACCAGGCGGTGGCCGCGGCGCGGCTGGGGGCGCAGGTGTCGATGGTCGGTTGTGTCGGCAGCGACGCCTATGGCGAAGCGTTGCGCGGGGCATTGTTGGCCGAGCAGATCGATTGCCAGGCGGTCAGTACGGTCGAAGATTCCAGCGGCGTGGCGTTGATAGTGGTCGATGACAACAGTCAGAACGCGATCGTGATTGTTGCCGGTGCCAACGGTGCTCTGACGCCCGAAGTGATCGACCGTTTCGATGCGGTGTTACAAGCGGCCGATGTCATCATCTGTCAGCTGGAAGTGCCGGATGCCACGGTCGGCCATGCTCTGAAGCGCGGTCGTGAGCTGGGTAAAACCGTGATTCTCAATCCGGCACCGGCCAGTCGCCCGCTGCCGGCGGATTGGTATGCGGCCATCGATTACCTGATACCCAACGAAAGCGAAGCCTCGGCCTTGAGCGGTTTGCCGGTGGATTCCCTGATCACCGCCGAAACCGCCGCGACCCGCTTGATCTCCATGGGCGCCAGCAAAGTGATCATCACCCTCGGTGCTCAGGGATCGCTATTGGCCAATGGCACGCGGCTTGAGCATTTCCCTGCACCGAAAGTGAAGGCGGTCGACACCACCGCGGCCGGCGACACGTTCGTCGGTGGTTTTGCCGCAGCGCTGGCGGCCGGCAAAAGCGAGGCTGAAGCCATCCGTTTCGGCCAGGTCGCCGCTGCGTTGTCGGTTACCCGGGCTGGCGCTCAACCTTCGATTCCCACCTTGTCCGACGTACAGGCCTTTAAAGCACCATGAAAAAGACCCCTTTGCTCAACGTCGCGCTGTCGCAGCTTATCGCCTCCCTGGGCCATGGCGACACAGTCGTGATCGGCGACGCCGGCCTGCCGGTTCCGCCCGGCGTCGAATTGATCGACCTGGCCTTGACCCACGGGATTCCGGATTTTGTCAGTACCTTGAAGGTCGTGCTCAGCGAAATGCAGGTCGAAAGCCATGTGCTGGCCCATGAGATTCTGGACAAGAAACCGTCGGCCTTGAGCGCGCTGGATGATCTGAATGCCGAAGGTGCGCTGGGCCGGCGTGAACTGCTCAGTCATGACCAATTCAAAGTACTCAGCCGACAAGCACGGGCGATTATTCGTACAGGCGAATGTCAGCCGTACTGCAACATCGTCTTGGTGGCTGGCGTAACGTTCTAACTTTCCGTTCTTCCCACGCACAAGGAGTGCGCTATGCACCGCTATGCTCAGAAACTGCACCACCTGCTCCGGAGTCTGCTGCTTTTGTCCCTGATTACCGCAACAAGCGCCCAAGCGGCGGAAAAGATCGACTTGATCATCGACACCGATCCGGGGGCCGATGATGTGGTCGCCTTGCTGTTTGCCCTGGCATCGCCGGAAGAGTTGAATATTCGTGCGCTGACCACCGTTGCTGGCAACGTGCGTCTGGACAAGACCTCGCGTAATGCGCGTCTGGCCCGCGAGTGGGCAGGGCGCGAGGAGGTGCCTGTTTACGCGGGCGCGCCGAAACCCATGATGCGCACGCCGATCTATGCCGAGAATATCCACGGCAAGGAAGGCTTGTCGGGCGTCACGGTGCACGAACCGAAGAAAGGCCTGGCCGAAGGCAATGCGGTCAATTATCTGATCGATACCCTGAAAGCCGCCAAACCCCACAGCATCACCATCGTCATGCTCGGCCCGCAAACCAACCTGGCCTTGGCGCTAATCCAAGAGCCTGAAATCGTTCAGGGCATCAAGGAAGTGGTGATCATGGGCGGTGCGCACTTCAACGGCGGCAACATTACCCCTGTGGCTGAATTCAACCTGTTCGCCGACCCTCAGGCTGCGGAAGTGGTGCTGAAAAGTGGCGTCAAGCTGACCTACCTGCCGCTGGACGTGACCCACAAGATCCTGACCAGTGAAGCGCGCCTGAAGCAGATCGCCGCCCTGAACAACAATGCCAGCAAGCTGGTGGGCGATATTCTCAACGAGTACGTCAAAGGCGACATGGAGCACTACGGCATGTCGGGTGGCCCGGTGCATGACGCCACAGTCATCGCTTATCTGCTCAAGCCGGAGCTGTTTACGGGGCGTTCGGTCAACGTAGTGGTTGATAGCCGCGAAGGGCCGACCTTCGGCCAGACCATTGTCGATTGGTATGACGGCCTGAAGGCACCGAAAAATGCCTTCTGGGTTGAAAGCGGCGACGCTCAGGGCTTCTTCGATCTGCTGACCCAGCGTTTGGCTCGCCTGAAGTAAGCTGTATACCCGCAGGTGCCAGCCTGCGGGTTTTTACAATCACTCGCTATCTGTCAGGCCCATATAATCGGCGGGGTATCTCTCGAGTATCTGGGCGATGAATGTCTGTGCGGCTTGTGTCCCCAGTTCCTTGACTAGTAAATCGATACCAATGATTGCCAACTCTTCCGGACTGCCCGGGCTGTAAGAGCTATGGCCCTGTGGCCACTTGGCTTTGATGTCGGCGTCGATGCTTACGGTGGTCATGATGGCGCTCGTGAAGTCGGAAAGGCTGAGTGTCGAGTTAACCATTTTGCGCAACGTTTGGCACTCCGACTTAGGCATGAGGGGAGGGCTATGCGACACTTGGTCTTTGATGAATTTTCAAGGACCGCGCTGTGCAGATCGATTTGAACACTCCTGACGGCTTGACCCTCGACGCGGTGCGTCAGCTACTGGCCTCGGCCAGCGATGATGAGCACACCCAGTTGCGGGTCACCAAGGGTGGCATCGCCTACATTTCGTCGGGCATTGTGGGCGGCACGGACATCGACGGGTTGCTGTTTCGCCTGGAGACGTGGGCCAAGGGTTCCGGTTATGTCGGTTTGGTCGCGGCCAGCGATGAGGTCTGGGTCATGCAGATCTTCAATGCGCTCAAGCAAAATTGGCCGAAACCGCCTTTCGACTACATCGACGTCTATTGAGCGCTGTTCATATTCAGTCACGATTGAGTGATGAACGGCGTACCGATGCTCAGGCACACTCGCCGCTATCCGGATCGAGGGCGAGGCGAAGGCCCGTCTTGAAACCAAACGCCAAAATGGCGGTCGCACGATCTCAGCTTAACTATTGAAAAAAGGAGGCTTCATGCCTTGGAAGCTCGCGTCATTGGGTACTTTGTTGGCTGCCACTCTGCTGGCCGGTTGCAGCAGTACGTCCACCGAGTCGGCAAAGGACCCTGTGGCGACCGACACCGGCCACAGCCGTTGTGAAGCAAAGGCTGCCGAATTCACCATTGGCAAAAAGGCTTCGCCCCAATTGCTGGAGCAGGCACGTACCCGCGCAGGCGCGCAGAATGCCCGGTTCCTCAAGCCTGATGACATGGTGACTCTGGAGTACCGCTCCGATCGCCTGAACCTGAACACCGACAACAATCTGGTGGTCACCCGCGTCAACTGCGGCTGATTGCTTCGGGCTTTTGTTTCGCCCATAAAAAACCCCGTCACATGGACGGGGTTTTTTTAGTGCGGCAGAAAATTACTCTGCGCGGACTTGTGCAGCTTGCATACCCTTTTGGCCTTTCTCAGCCACGAAGGAAACGGTCTGGCCTTCTTTCAGGCTTTTGAAACCGTCGCTTTCGATAGCTTTGAAGTGTACGAACAGGTCGTCACCGCCACCTTGAGGAGTGATGAAGCCGAAGCCTTTTTCATCGTTGAACCATTTAACGGTGCCGGTTTGGCGATTAGACATGGTGTATCTCCAAGAAACATATATTTTCAGTAGTACTGTGCTGCTCAGGCCAACTGGGCACACCGGACTATCATAGTCGAAATGTTCGCTTTGGGAGCCCCCTGGGTGTGCTGTTTGCCCTACAGTCACGTTTGCTTTGTTGCTTCGTGTGGCTGAAAGCCCCGGTTTAAAAGGCTTTCAGCCGAAAGTAAAGACGATAAAAAAAGCTGTAAAACCTGCATAATTTGTACGAAAAAGCTAAATCCCATCACTTTTTATCGGCGGTGAGCCGAGTTGAAAGGACTTTTTTCTCACTTTTTCGCCGGTGCATTGGCCTTGCATTTAGCTATCTGACCCAGCGCTTTCTGTTGCAGCTCCGGGCTGGCCTTGTTATCCATCAGGGCCTGAATGTCGCCAGCCGGGTACGATTTGATCGCGTCGGCACCGCAAGCGCAGTGAGACTTCGCAGCCGCAGCGCCGATCTGCGGGGTGGCCGCTTGAGTGCACTGAGCCATGTATTTCTCGCGCTCGCCCTTTGGCCAATCGGCATGGGCAGCCAGCGGCAGCAACAGGACGACGGGTGCGACGATGGCGAATAAACGATTCAGACGCATGCTGAGATGCTCCTTTTGGGTCAATGTCTTGTTATCTGAGGGGTAAAGCGGGGTTCAAGTTCAGCACTCTGGCATAAAAATGCGTGATTTGCCCCAGCAGAAAACCTTGCCGCCGCGATGACCGTTCATCTGTGCTAGCATGCCTCGCTCGGGCGTTTGCAGGCTCCGGATGACCTTCAGTCCCGGTAGCGGCAGAGGCGCGAATAACCCTGATTTGAATCCCAGTCACTCTGGTTCGGTTTTCCGGTTGGCCGCAAGGCTCCTGCCGCTGTAAGGCAGGCGTTCGTTATTGAATGGCCTGGATCGGATCTTGTACTGGCTCATCCCAACCCACGTGACCTTTGGTAGGGGTCACCACTAGGAGAGGAGGCGCCATGCCAACTATTACTCTTCCCGACGGCAGTCAACGTTCATTCGATCATCCGGTTTCCGTAGCCGAGGTCGCCGCATCCATTGGTGCCGGTCTGGCCAAGGCCACCGTGGCCGGCAAGGTCAATGGCAAGCTGGTCGACGCCAGTGACATCATCGACAGCGATTCCTCGCTGCAAATCATTACGCCAAAGGATGAAGAGGGGCTGGAGATCATTCGCCACTCTTGCGCCCACCTGGTTGGCCATGCGGTCAAGCAGCTGTACCCGACGGCCAGGATGGTCATCGGTCCGGTCATCGACGAAGGCTTCTATTACGATATCGCCTTCGAGCGTCCTTTCACGCCGGACGACCTGGCCGCCATCGAACAGCGCATGCAACAGCTGATCGAGAAAGATTACGACGTAATCAAGAAAGTCACTCCGCGCGCTGAAGTGATCGAAGTGTTCAAGGCCCGCGGCGAAGACTACAAGCTGCGCCTGGTCGAAGACATGCCGAACGAGCAGGCCATGGGCCTGTACTATCACGAAGAATACGTCGACATGTGCCGCGGTCCGCACGTGCCGAATACACGCTTCCTGAAATCCTTCAAGCTGACCAAGCTGTCGGGCGCCTACTGGCGTGGCGATGCCAAGAACGAGCAATTGCAGCGCGTTTACGGCACCGCTTGGGCGGACAAGAAGCAACTGGCGGCTTACATCCAGCGCATCGAAGAAGCCGAGAAGCGTGATCACCGCAAGATCGGCAAGCGTCTGGGCCTGTTCCACACCCAGGAAGAGTCGCCGGGCATGGTGTTCTGGCACCCGAACGGCTGGACGCTGTACCAGGTGCTCGAGCAGTACATGCGCAAAGTTCAGCGCGACAACGGCTATCTGGAGATCAAAACTCCACAGGTCGTTGACCGCAGCCTGTGGGAAAAATCCGGGCACTGGGCCAACTACGCCGACAACATGTTCACCACGCAATCGGAAAACCGCGATTACGCCATCAAGCCGATGAACTGCCCGTGCCACGTGCAGGTGTTCAATCAGGGCCTGAAAAGCTACCGCGAGCTGCCGATGCGTCTGGCCGAGTTCGGTGCCTGTCACCGTAATGAGCCATCGGGTGCGCTGCACGGCATCATGCGTGTGCGTGCGTTTACTCAGGACGACGCCCACATCTTCTGCACTGAAGAGCAGATGCAGACCGAATCTGCTGCGTTCATCAAGCTGACCATGGACGTTTATGCCGACTTCGGCTTCAAAGACGTCGAGATGAAACTGTCCACTCGTCCGGAAAAACGCGTCGGTTCCGACGAGCTGTGGGATCGCGCCGAAGCTGCACTGGCTGCAGCCCTTGATAGTGCTGGCCTGCCGTATGATCTGCAGCCAGGCGAGGGTGCGTTCTACGGTCCGAAGATCGAATTCTCGCTGAAAGATTGCCTCGGCCGTGTCTGGCAATGTGGTACCCTTCAGCTCGATTTTAACCTGCCTGTCCGTCTGGGAGCCGAATACGTCTCCGAAGACAACAGTCGCAAGCACCCGGTTATGTTGCATCGGGCGATCCTGGGTTCGTTCGAACGTTTCGTCGGAATCCTGATCGAGCACTACGAGGGTGCATTCCCCGCGTGGCTGGCTCCGACCCAGGCAGTGATCATGAATATCACTGATAAACAGGCTGATTTCGCCGCTGAGGTTGAAAAAACTCTCAACGAAAGCGGATTTCGTGCCAAGTCTGACTTGAGAAATGAAAAGATCGGCTTTAAAATCCGCGAGCATACTTTGCTCAAGGTTCCTTATCTCTTGGTTATCGGAGATCGGGAAGTCGAGATGCAGACTGTCGCTGTGCGTACTCGTGAAGGTGCTGACCTGGGCTCGATGCCCGTCGCCCAGTTCGCCGAGTTCCTCGCTCAAGCGGTTTCCCGGCGTGGTCGCCCAGATTCGGAGTAATTACTATTAAGCGTGAAATGAGACAAGATAAACGAGCTGCACCGAAGGCCCCGATCAACGAGAATATCTCGGCACGCGAGGTTCGGTTAATTGGGGCTGAAGGTGAACAGCTTGGGATTGTGTCAATTGAAGACGCGCTTCTTAAGGCTGAAGAGGCCAAACTGGATTTGGTGGAAATTTCCGCCGATGCAGTACCCCCTGTTTGCAAACTGATGGACTACGGCAAATCGATCTTCGAGAAGAAGAAGCAGGTTGCCGCGGCCAAGAAAAACCAGAAGCAGATTCAGGTTAAAGAAATCAAGTTTCGTCCAGGGACGGAGGAAGGGGATTACCAGGTAAAACTGCGCAACCTGGTACGTTTCCTGAGTGATGGGGACAGGGCCAAGGTATCCTTGCGATTCCGCGGCCGTGAGATGGCCCACCAGGAGCTGGGGATGGAACTCCTCAAGCGAGTTGAAGGTGACTTGCTCGAGTACGGTTCGGTCGAACAGCATCCTAAGATGGAAGGACGCCAACTGATCATGGTCATCGCCCCGAAAAAGAAGAAGTAATCAATAGGGCACGGCAGGCCTTCTGATTATGTTTATCAACTGAATGCGGAGTATCCGAACATGCCAAAAATGAAAACTAAAAGTGGTGCTGCTAAGCGGTTTCTGAAAACTGCTAACGGTATCAAGCACAAGCACGCTTTCAAGAGCCACATCCTGACTAAAATGTCGACCAAGCGTAAGCGTCAACTGCGCGGTAGCAGCTTGCTGGCACCGTGTGACGTGGCAAAAGTCGAGCGCATGCTGCGCCTTCGTTAATTTAGTCAAGAATAGAGGAAGTAACTCATGGCTCGTGTAAAGCGTGGCGTCATTGCCCGTAAACGTCACAAAAAAATTCTGAAACTTGCTAAAGGCTACTACGGCGCTCGCTCGCGCGTATTCCGTGTTGCCAAGCAAGCGGTAATCAAGGCAGGCCAATACGCCTACCGTGACCGTCGTCAGAAAAAACGTCAGTTCCGCGCTCTGTGGATCGCTCGTATCAACGCTGGTGCACGTATCAACGGTCTGTCCTACAGCCGTTTCATCGCCGGCCTGAAAAAAGCGTCCATCGAGATCGACCGTAAGGTTCTGGCTGATCTGGCAGTGAACGAAAAAGCGGCGTTTGCTGCGATTGTCGAGAAAGCTAAAGCCACCTTGGCTTAAGTACCCCCGACAGTCACCCGGCCTCACCTCTGTGGGGCCAGGTGTTAAACGTCATAAATAGGGGAAGAGCCTTCAAGCTCTTCCCCTATTTTGTATCTGGAGTCTGTACATGGAAAACCTGGATGCGCTCGTCTCTCAAGCACTAGAGGCTGTGCAAAGCGCTGAAGATATCAATGCCCTGGAGCAAATCCGGGTTCACTACCTTGGCAAAAAGGGCGAATTGACTCAGGTGATGAAGACCCTGGGGAATTTGCCGGCAGAAGAGCGCCCGCAAGTCGGTGCGCTGATCAACGTTGCCAAGGAGCGTGTCACAGAGGTTCTCAATGCGCGCAAGGCACTGTTTGATGAGGCCGACCTGGCCGCCAAACTGTCCGCCGAGTCCATTGACGTGACCCTGCCTGGCCGTGGCCAGACCTCCGGTGGTCTGCATCCGGTTACTCGCACTCTGGAACGTATCGAACAGTTCTTCACCCACATCGGCTACGGCATCGCCGAAGGCCCTGAGGTCGAAGACGATTACCACAACTTCGAAGCGCTCAACATCCCAGGCCATCACCCGGCCCGGTCGATGCATGACACCTTCTATTTCAATGCCAACATGTTGCTGCGCACCCATACCTCGCCGGTACAGGTCCGCACCATGGAATCGAAACAGCCGCCGATCCGCATCGTCTGCCCAGGCCGTGTGTACCGTAGCGACTCCGATATCACTCACTCCCCGATGTTCCACCAGGTCGAAGGCCTGCTGGTCGACCGCGATATCAACTTCGCCGACCTGAAAGGCACCATCGAAGAGTTCCTGCGCGTGTTCTTCGAAAAAGAACTGGCCGTGCGTTTCCGTCCTTCGTACTTCCCGTTCACCGAGCCCTCCGCTGAAGTCGACATGGAATGCGTGATGTGCAGCGGTAAAGGCTGCCGCGTCTGCAAACAGACTGGCTGGCTGGAAGTGATGGGCTGCGGCATGGTTCACCCGAACGTGCTGCGCATGTCCGGGATCGACCCGGAAGAGTTTTCGGGCTTTGCCTTCGGCATGGGCGTTGAGCGTCTGGCCATGCTGCGTTACGGCGTGAACGACTTGCGTCTGTTCTTCGACAACGACTTGCGGTTCCTCGCGCAATTTCGCTAGTCGTAACGAATTCTTAGGAGAGCAGGATGAAATTCAGTGAACAATGGCTGCGTGGCTGGGTAAGCCCGCAGGTAAGTCGCGACGAGTTGGTTGCTCGTCTGTCGATGGCCGGTCTTGAGGTCGATAGCGTTACGCTGGCCGCCGGTGAATTCAGTGGCGTGGTGGTGGGCGAGGTGCTGAGCACCGAGCAACACCCGGACGCCGACAAGTTGCGTGTTTGCCAGGTCAGCAGTGGCTCGGAGACCTTCCAGGTAGTGTGCGGTGCGCCAAACGTGCGCCCGGGCCTGAAGATTCCGTTCGCCATGATCGGTGCCGAACTGCCAGGCGACTTCAAAATCAAGAAAGCCAAGCTGCGTGGCGTTGAGTCCAACGGCATGCTGTGCTCCCAGGCTGAGCTGCAAGTCGGTGAAGGCAACGATGGCCTGATGGAATTGCCGGCCGATGCGCCAGTCGGTCAGGACATTCGTGAGTACCTGAGCCTTGACGACGCCAGCATCGAGGTCGACCTGACCCCGAACCGCGGCGACTGCCTGTCCCTGGCCGGTCTGGCCCGCGAAGTCGGCGCGCTTTATGCCGCCCAAGTCACGCGTCCGGTCGTTGCCAGCGTTCCGGCCGTGCACGATGAAGTGCGTTCGATTGAAGTACTGGCACCGGCCGCGTGCCCGCGTTACCTGGGTCGTGTGATCCGTAACGTCGACCTGTCCAAGCCTACGCCGCTGTGGATGGTCGAGCGTCTGCGTCGTGCCGACGTGCGCAGCATCGACGCCGCCGTCGACATCACCAACTACGTGATGCTGGAACTGGGTCAACCGCTGCACGCGTTCGATCTCGCCGAAATCAATGGTGGCATCCGCGTACGCATGGCCGAAGAAGGCGAGAAACTGGTGCTGCTCGACGGTCAGGAAGTCAGCCTGCGTAGCGATACGCTGGTGATCGCCGACCACGCTCGTGCGCTGGCCATTGCTGGCGTCATGGGTGGCGAGCACAGTGGTGTGTCCGCGACCACGCGCGATGTATTCCTGGAAAGCGCGTTCTTCGACCAGATTGCTGTTGCTGGCAAGGCTCGTTCCTACGGCCTGCATACCGATGCCTCGCACCGCTACGAGCGTGGCGTGGACTGGCAACTGGCCCGTGAAGCCATGGAGCGCGCCACTGGCCTGCTGCTGGAAATCACCGGCGGCGAAGCGGGTCCGATCATCGAAACCGTGAGCGAGCAGCACCTGCCGTCGATCGCGCCGATCACCCTGCGTGCCCAACGCATCACCCAGATGCTGGGCATGGAAATGGATTCGGCCGAAGTCGAGCGTCTGCTCAGCGCCTTGGGCCTGACCATCTCTGCCGATGGGGCAGGGCAGTGGCGCGTTGAAGTGCCAAGCTTCCGTTTCGATATCAGCCTGGAAGTCGACCTGATCGAAGAACTGGCCCGTCTGTACGGTTACAACCGTCTGCCGGTTCGCTACCCGCAAGCCCGGCTGGCGCCGCAAGCCAAGGCCGAAGCGCGTAGCGATCTGCCTGAACTGCGTCGTCTGCTGGTGGCTCGTGGTTATCAGGAAGCGATCACTTACAGCTTCATCGATCCGAAACAATTCGAGTTGTTTAATCCGGGTGTCGAGCCGCTGCTGCTGGCAAACCCGATTTCCAACGACATGGCTGCCATGCGTTCTTCCCTGTGGCCTGGTCTGGTCAAGGCGCTTCAGCACAACCTGAACCGTCAACAAGATCGCGTCCGCCTGTTCGAAAGCGGCCTGCGCTTCGTCGGTCAGCTGGAAGGCCTTAAGCAAGAGCCGATGCTGTCGGGAGTGGTGTGCGGTAGCCGTCTGCCGGAAGGCTGGGCACAAGGTCGTGATGTCGTGGATTTCTTCGACGTCAAAGCCGATGTGGAAGCGCTACTGGGCTTCGCCGGTGCACTGGATTCGTTCACTTTCGTGCCGGGCAAACACCCAGCATTGCACCCGGGTCAAACCGCGCGCATCGAACGTGAAGGCCGTTTGGTAGGTTTCGTTGGCGCGATTCACCCGGAATTGTCGAAAACCCTCGGTCTCGACCGTCCGGTCTTCGTATTCGAGCTGGTTCTGGCCGAAGTGGCGTTGGGCAAAATGCCTAAATTCCAGGAGTTATCGCGCTTTCCTGAAGTGCGTCGTGACCTTGCACTGCTGGCGGATAAAGACGTTGCGGCCACTACCGTACTGGACGTAATCCGTGAAAATGCAGGTGAATGGCTGACAGACCTCAGGCTATTTGACGTGTATCAGGGTAAAGGCATTGATCCGCATAGAAAAAGCCTTGCAGTTGGCTTGACCTGGCAGCATCCATCGCGCACTCTTAATGACGATGAGGTGAATACCACGACGCAAAACATCCTCACCTCGCTCGAACAAAGGTTGAACGCCACGTTAAGGAAGTGACGTATGGGGGCTTTGACGAAAGCTGAGATGGCGGAACGTCTGTATGAAGAGCTGGGCCTGAACAAGCGGGAGGCCAAGGAATTGGTCGAACTGTTTTTTGAAGAAATCAGGCACGCTCTTGAAGACAACGAACAAGTCAAATTGTCCGGTTTCGGCAATTTCGACCTTCGGGACAAACGCCAGCGGCCTGGCCGCAATCCGAAAACGGGAGAAGAAATCCCGATCACGGCTCGCCGTGTGGTCACCTTTCGTCCAGGGCAGAAGTTGAAGGCCCGAGTTGAGGCTTATGCTGGAACCAAGTCATAACGACGAACTACCCGTCATCCCGGGCAAACGCTACTTCACCATTGGTGAAGTCAGCGAGCTATGTGCCGTAAAACCGCACGTGCTGCGCTACTGGGAGCAGGAGTTTCCTCAACTCAACCCCGTCAAACGCCGCGGAAACCGCCGGTATTATCAGCGCCAGGACGTGCTGATGATCCGGCAGATCCGCGCGCTTCTTTACGATCAGGGGTTTACCATCGGCGGCGCACGCTTGCGTTTGTCCGGCGATGAAGCCAAAGACGACACCACCCAATACAAACAAATGATCCGCCAGATGATCGCTGAGCTGGAAGATGTTCTCGTGGTTCTCAAGAAATAAATTCCTGCTTTTAAATACTTCCAGTTTTCAAAAGCTTGCGATATATTCTTGAGCGTTCCTCGAGATGAGGAACAGATCAACGCCTAGTCGGGGCGTAGCGCAGTCCGGTAGCGCACTAGCATGGGGTGCTAGGGGTCGAGTGTTCGAATCACTCCGTCCCGACCATATAATTCAATGACTTAGCCGAACTCTTACCAGTTCGGCTTTTTCATGCCTGGAAAATTACTCCCACATTTACTCCCACGGATATCTTGGATCTTGGTAGCGCTGCCATCTGAGAGGCGTATTGTGTTCGAGTCTCGTCCGCTGCGCCATATTTGCTTCCACTAAGGCCGATACAGGTCTGCAAGGTTGTCGTCGGAAAATACCGCGCTCAAGGCTTCTGGCATGCCTTTAAGGCCGTCAGTTACAGCGATCAATACATCTTCAACGCCACGGGTCTTCAGGTCGTTGAAGACCTTCATCCAGAACTTGGCTCCTTCCGTGTTCTCGATCCAGATCCCCAAGATATCCCGGGTGCCATCCGGTAATCGCTCGATAAGCGCTTTCTTAAACGCCATCGACGCGCTCTGAATCGCCTCGGCACTCATCGGGTCTTTGACGAACTGATCAATCAGTTCCTTCGGAATCGAAGGAAGCTCGGTTTTGGCCTCCGAGGCCGGTTTCTTTTTGCTCGGCATACAGGCTCCTTTTCAACATGTTATGCCCGAACACAAAATTTCTGACAGTCTCCCTGGCCACGGTCTCCTGGCATCGCTATAGAAAACCCGGTTTAGCGTTTTTACACACTCTGGGCCAATAGCGGACGTTCGGCCTACATCCTCTTTTGACAAACTCGCCATTCGCTACGAGCTTGTGGCGAAGTAAGCAATGTTTCAATTGCAGAGTGGCCTGACCATTTCTCGTTACTGCTCAAGCATCAAGCTACGCCAAATGATCATCGGCTGTTTCACAGGCGCGACTTTCGGTTGCAACTGCTCCTGAGTGTTCTGTTGTGCGGGGGTTGCTCCTCTGGTTCAGGTGTCGGAATCTGACGCTCGGTCGCATGCTCATTGTCTACGCGCATTTTTGTACTGCACTTATTTAATCGTTATGGCGACTTTGACTTTTGATCTGCCCTGTTCGACATATCGCAACGCCTCGGTAGTCGATTCAAAAGGGAAGGAACGATCGATGACCGGTTTGATGGAGCCAGCTTCGATAAGCGAGGTGATTTTTTTTAGTTGTACCCCGTCGGCACGCATAAACAAAAATGCATAGCTGACCCCATGCTTGCGAGCTTTTCTGCGAATACCGCTGCTCAGCAGGCGCATGACTTGCCGCAGCACCCAGGACAAGCCTTGCTCTTGGGCAAATTGCGCGGTCGGCGGCCCCGAAAGGGAGATGAGCTGTCCGCCTGGCTTGAGAACCTTGACCGATTTCTCCAGTACATCGGCGCCGAGGCTGTTCAGCACCACATCGTAATCGTGTAACTCGTTGGCAAAATCCTGCTGTTTGTAATCGATGACCACGTCCGCCCCGAGGTGTTTGGCGAGCTGGATGGCAAGCGTGCCAACCCCGCCTGATCCGGCGTGAATCAACACCTTCTGGCCTTTTTTCACTTGGGCGGTCTCAACCAGCGCCTGCCAGGCCGTCAAGGCGGCCAAGGGGATGGAAGCCGCTTCGGCCATATCGAGATTCGAGGGTTTCAGCGCGAGCGCGTTTTCGTTCACGGCAATCCGTTCGGCAAACGTCCCGATCCGTGCCTCGGGAGGACGTGCATAGACCTCGTCTCCTGGCTTGAATCGCTTCACCGCCGAACCCGTGCGAACGACCACTCCGGCCAGGTCATTGCCCAATACCAAGGGAAATGTATAAGGCAGGATCAGTTTGAATTCGCCCGTTCTGATCTTCGAGTCCAACGGGTTCACGCTCGATGCATGCACCTGGATCAGAACGTCATGCACACCGACCGCAGGGTCGGGCACTTCGCCAATCATTCCGTTCTGCTTGCCGTAGCGGTCGATAATAAATGCCTTCATGTTGCAGCTGCTCTTGTCGGTGGAATGAGAATGGGGCGCGGCCCCGGCAACGTTGATGCGATTAGACGTGCAGGCTGTCAGGCGTCGAGGAACGTCAAAGCCTTGGCCACGAAATCGGTATGGTGCTGGAAAATGCTGCCGTGCCCGGCGTCCTGGTAAATGATCAGTTGCGCGTTGGGGATTCGCTTCGCCAGCTCAATCGAGTTCACGGTGGGCACCATGATGTCGTTGTCCCCGTTGGCGATCAGGGTCGGCATACGCAGGCGACCGAGATCTTGCGGCGCCTGCTTGCCCCAGGCAGTAATGGCTTTCAATTGCCGTGAAAACGCGCGGGGTGTCGGGCCTTTGTCCCGGTCTTGCCGGCGCTCTTTCAATCGGCCAACCTGCTCGACATGGGTCAGACTTGAGTCAAATAGCGTTGCGCCACGGCGGACTGCCTGATCTGCGACAAAAGACCCTGACGCGCGGTTTGCAGGGCATCCCAGCGCTCGCCTTCATGCAGTGGAGGAATGGTCACCGGTTCGCGACGGTCGAAGCCAACCAGTGCGGCATCGACCAGATCACCCACTTCCATGAGTTCGCTCAAGGTGTTGATGTCGATACCGGCGCGACCCCAAATCTCCGTGCGGGTGGCGGCGGGCAGTACGGCTTGCACATAGACACCCTGAGGCGAAAGTTCCAGGCTCAGGCCTTGGGAAAGGAACAGCACAAACGCCTTGGTCGCCCCATAGACCGACATGCCGAACTCAGGCGCCAGACCCACCACCGAACCGATGTTGATGATCGCGCCTTCGCCTGCTTTGGCCAGGCGTGGTGCGATGGCGCTGGCCAGCCGCACCAGCGCGGTGGTGTTGAGGGCCACCAGTTGCGCAACGCTGACGGCCTCAGTCGTGTTTCGCGAGCGCGGTTTTGACGGTGTCGGCGTGGCCGACCTTATGGCCGCCGCCGGTTTCACCCATGGCGGTTTCTACAAACATTTCGGTTCGAAGGCTGACCTGATGGCAGAAGCCTCGGCCAACAGCCTTGCGCAGTCACTGGTCAGCGCCGAAGCACTGAGCGTCCAGGATTTCATTGGCGTGTATGTCTCGAGGGATCATCGCGACGGGCGCGCCACGGGTTGCACCATGGCGGCGTTGTGCGGCGACGCTGCGCGTCAGTCCGGCGATTTGAAGTCAGCATTCGCTGAAGGCATCGAGCGCACGTTGCAAACGCTCGGCAAAAAATATCCAACCGGTCCGGATGCGCCAACAGGTGAGGCGAGGGTGAAAATGATCGACCTGCTGGCGCGCGCGGTCGGCGCGATCATGTTATCGCGCGCCTGTCCGGACGACTCGGCGCTGGCCGATGAAATTCTGGCGGTGTGTCACACGCAAATGACCGCATCATTATCTTCAGGAAAAGACAGCATCGACTCGGTCGGAGAATGCTCGTAAGTCAGGACAGCAGGGCACTGAGTCGGTCGCCGAACAGATTCCAGGCGTTTTTCTTCTCTTCGGCTGTGCAACTGAACATCTGAATGAGGTCGGCGAAGAAACTGGATGGCATCCGAAGTCCGCGCGAACTCATGCAGGTTGCTTCACCTTTCGATGCACCCACTGTGCCTCGCTTTGCAGCTCCAGGACTTGCCAATGGAAGCACTCAAGCGAAGCATTGTGTCCGACGCTGATCAGGATCGTTTCCGGTAGCGCCTGTTTGAGCATTTGATAGCAGCGCGCCTCGTTGGCCGAATCCAGTGCCGAACTGCTCTCGTCGAGGAACAGAATCGTGGGGCGGGCCAGCAGTGCCCGGACGAACGCACAGCGTTGCAGTTCGCCGACGCTGAGGGTCTGCGACCAGTCTCGTTCCTCATCCAATTGATCGCTCAAATGGTGCAGGCCGACTTGCTGCATGGCCAGGCTCAGAGCGGCATCTTCTTCGCGTCGGGGAGGATTGGGATACCAGAGCGCCTCGCGCAGGCTGCCCAGCGGCAGATAAGGTTTTTGCGAAAGTGTCAGAGCACGCTCACGGTCATAACAGGTGGAGCCAGAAGCATGATGCCAAAGCCCCGTGATCGTACGAATCAATGTCGACTTGCCGTAGCCGGAGGGCGCACTGATCAGAAGACTGTCGCCGGGCTTAAGTGAAAGGTTGAAACCTTTGAACAATTGCCGGCCGTTCGGCAGCCAGATGTTCAGATCCTTGATATCGAGGCCGCTGGTCTGCTGCTCGAGTCTGACCTTCGACTTGACCTCGACATTATCCAAACGCTCCTGGAACCCGATCAACCGGTCGATCACCGATTTCCACTCGGACAGCTCCGGAAACACACTCACCAGGTAGGCGATGGCCGCGTGCACTTCGCCGAAGGCAGCGCTTATCTGGGTCAAACGGCCGAGGGGAAATGCGCCCGCGAAGAACTTCGGCGCCATGATGAACATTGGAATGACCGTAGCGCTGTTCAAATAGAAGGTCGAGTAGCCCATGATCACCTTCTGTTTTTTTACCAGCGCCCAGAAGTTCTCCAGTGCCGCTTCCAGTCGCTGGTTGAAACGTGCATTTTCCAGGGCTTCTCCGCGGTACTGGGCGACTGAGTCGGCGTTTTCCCGCAGGCGAATGAGCGAGAAGCGAAAATCCGCTTCGCGCCGCTGTTGCATGAAATTGAGACTTGGCAGCGCGCGCCCCAGCCAGAACGCGACGCCGGTGCCTAATATCGCGTACACCAGGGCCACCCACACCAGCAACCCCGGAATGACCATTGACTGACCGTTGAATGGCACGCTGACGAGGCTGGAGGCCTGCCAGAGGATATGCAGGAAGGAAAACAGCGACACCACCGACGTCAACAGTCCCAGACTCAACTTGAGCGACTTGATGATAAAGAGGTCGATGTCTTCGGCGATGCGCTGATCGGGGTTATCGACCTCCGTCTCGGTCAGTTTCAGCTTCTGGTAACGCTGGCTGGCCAACCATTGATCGAGCATGTTCCGGGTGGCCCAGCGACGCCAGCGTATCGTCAGCTTCTGCTGGAAATGGAACGCGCCCACGGTGAAGGCGGTCATGCCGATCTGCAGCAGGATGAACTGCAGGCTGCCCAGGAGAAAGCCAGCGTAATCCATGGCTTGCAATGCGTTATAGAAATGCAGGTTCCAGAAGTTGGTGAGGATGTTGATCCCCACCAGGCACAGGGTCATGAGCACGGTGGCCAGAAGCAGCAACAGAGCCGGGTACTTCTCCTCGGACGCCCAGAAAGGCCGCGCGAGGCGCCAGAAATTGCGGAGTGTGTGCATGTGGTCTTGATGAGCCCGGTCGCTAACGACGTTGAGTTTGCAGGGGAGGGAGGATAGGATCGGCCAATGCTAATCGTTTGCATTAATTAGGGAAAGCCGCGAGGGGCCCGTTATCGAATTTCCAGAATGGCTGAACCAGGCCTGGCCGCCGATACAACGGGTCATCCGGCATGAACCAGGTGATCAGCCTTCCATAGCGTTGAACCAGCTTGCCGACCCTGCCGTACTGCAACCGTTGCTGATCCGGTTCGCCCTGCGTTACCCGGGGGTGAACCGCGCAGCCGTGGTTTCGCAGTGGTCGATGAACTATATGAGCATCGTCCTGCCGGCCACCCTGGCCTGTGTCCTCACGCGTCATTGCGCGATCGACTTCTGGGGCAAGGAGACGGTGTTGTTGCACGATGACGGTGAACCTCTGGCGTTGAGTTTGACCGCCCGACTACCGACCATGGCCTCCCAGGATCGTGCAGCCTACTGGTCGCGGTTGATCCATGAGCACCTGGCACCGCTTTTCATCACCTTGGCCGCCGCCGGTGGCCTGGCGCCGAAAATATTGTGGGGCAACCTCGTAGCCATTTGGGATGGTGCCTTCGTGAGAATGGATGCCAATTTATCCAGGGACGGATTCGCCGAGGCGCACCAGTGGCTGGAGCAGATCACGGTGAATGACGGGCGCCTGAAATTACGGGGCCTGCAGCGCATGGTCGAGTCACCCGCGCCGCAGATTTGTCCCCGGCTGGCATTGCGTCGGCATTGCTGCCTGCATTACCAGTTGCACGAGCCGGTCGAAGGCGAGCCGCCAGTACTCTGCGAGTCATGCCCCAAGCTGCATCGCCTGCCTGTGGAAGAACAGGTGAGCTACCTGCACTATATCTATCAGGACGGTTGAGCGACGGCACCGGCTCATCCGCTGGTGCCGGGCGCTGACATCAGGCATAAGCCGCGTGGGCTTCGACTTGGGTGAGGCGGCCGTTCTCGACTTTCAATACCCGGTCGGCCTGTTGGAAGTAAGCGTCGTCGTGAGTGATTACGATCACGGTCTTGCCCCGGGCTTTCAACTCCGGCAACAGTTCCATGTAGAACACCCGCTTGAAGGTCGGATCCTGGTCCGCTGCCCACTCGTCGAACAGATAAAACGGCTTGTCGTCCAGATACGCCGACACCAGCGCCAATCGCTTGCGTTGACCCGTGGACAGATCCACGGTGGAAAAGCGGTCGTCGACGATGCTGACTTTATGCCCCAGCCCCAAGGCCTTTACATAACGCGTCGCTTCGGCGGTACGGTGCTCGGCGTCCGGTCCGTCGTCGCCCAGCAAATGTTCGAACAGGTGGAAGTCGGCGAATACCGCGGCGAAGTGCTGGCGGTATTGCTCGCGGTTGTCGTCGTCCACCTCCACGCCGTTGAGCACGACGCAGCCGGTTTCCGGCGCATACAGTCCGAGCAGCAGCATCGACAGCGTGGTTTTGCCACTGCCGTTGCCTCCCACCACGAAGACCAGTTCGCCCTGCTCCAGCGTCAAGTCCACTGGCCCGAGCATGAAGGGATGATCCTCATGTTCGCCGGGATAGCGGTGGCACACACCGTTGAGCAACAGCTGCATCGGGCCTTCATTGGCGAACACGTTACCGACCGGCGCGGCGGCCTGGGCTTCGGTGCTCAGCTCGGCGTCCAGTTGGCGAATACGGTTCAGGGCAATACTGGCCTGACGCAGCGACGGCAGGGCAATCATCAGGTCGGAAATCGGCCGCACCAGGTACAGCAGGGTGATGGTGAAACTGGTCAGCACGGTGATCGGCTGCGGCAGCCAGAACGGCACGACAAACAGCAGCACGCCCAGGTTGAGGTAAAACAGCAGCGTACCGAGGTTTGCCACCACCGAATACCCGGCCATGCCGCGCAGGAAACGCACGCGAAACTCGTCGGCCCCCGGACGGATGACCCGCTCGACGAAGGCCTCACCACGGGCGTTGTTCAGCTGCAGTTCCTTGCTGCCTTCGATCAGGCTGCGAAAGTGCTGATAGAGCACGTCCTTTTGCTGCCGCACCCGTTCCAGATGGCTCAATGGCCCGCGTTCGGCCAGGTGAAACGCCACCAACCCAACCAGCAAAAACAACGCCAGAATCGCCAGCAACGACCACGACAGCCAGGCCAGATAGGCAAAGCACGCCAGGGTCACCACGGCGTTGACGAACAGCAGCGGCACCCACTCGAACGCTGCGGTAAAGGTGTGCACGTCTTCGGTGAGGATCACCAGCAAACGGTGTTTGCCCATGCCTTGCAGGCGTTTGAGTGGGGTGGCGAGCAGCTTGCGCGACAGGTCGATGCGCATCTGGAAAATTGCGCTTTGGGTCAGGTGCAGCAGCGACAGTTCCGAACAGAGTTTGCTCAGCAACATGCCGATACACAGCCCGAAAAACCCCAGGGCCAGTTCTGGCAGTTGCTGCGGGTTGGCCAACCCGCGGTTGATCAGAATCACCAGCCCCGCACTGGCCAGACCGCCCAGTGCACCGGTGATGGAGGCCAGCGCCAGCAGGCGTGCCGATTGGCGGTAGAGATAGAGAATCAGGTTCATGCGACGGTTTCCGTCGAGGCCACGGCCAGCGACTTGTTGAGTTGTTCATGGAAGGCGGACTGTCCGAGGATCGTGTCGTGATCGGCGGCAACCTGATGATGACAGGTTCGCTGGCTGATCGCGTCCCACTGCGCAGGCAGGGTCGGGCGCTCGACGAGGGTCTGTTCGGCCCACCACAGGTGCAGGGTGGCATGCACAGCGGGCACTGAATAGCCGTTGACCCAACGCCGCGCGTCGGCCATCACGTTCAAGGTTTGTTCGACGTAGGCTTGCGGTGCGTTGAGGTTCAGGCCGTTGGCAGTCGACCATTGCAGCAAGGCGAAACGCAATTGCTCCACTTGACCCAGCCCGGCGGTGGCCGTGCGCAGTTCCGTCAGACATTCCGGGGCGAGCGTGGCCAGTCGCTGGCGACTGTCGCTGCTCAGCTCTTGCCGCACGATTGTATACAGCGCATCCCACGCCAGCGCCTCGTCCTCGGCGTGGAAGGTGCTGTCAAACAACCCCAGCCATTCGACCCTTTGCCCTTGCGCTTCCAGTTGCCGGGTCAGCTCCAGCGCGAGCAATCCGCCCATGGACCAACCGCTCAGGCGATACGGGCCTTGAGCCTGAATCTGGCGGATCTGTGGCAGGTACTCGCTGGCCAGCGCCACCAGGTCTTGGCTGCGCAGCAACTCGGGCAGCGCAATGCCGTACACCGGCATATCCTTCGGCAACCCGGCGACCATCGGCACATAGTGATGCACCCCGCCCGCTGGCTGATGCAAACAGAACAACGGCGTCTGTTGCGCTTCGCCGGCCTGCAAAGTAATGACGGCTGAGCGATTGTGCGGCTCGGTGATCTGCTCGGCGAGCCGGATCAGCGTCGGGTGCTGGAAGATCACGTTGACCGGCACTTCAATACCGAGCGTTGCACGCAGCCTTGCGGTCATGCGCACCACCAGCAACGAATGGCCACCGAGGGCGAAAAAGTCGTCGTGGCGACCGATCACTTCGGCTTCCAACAGTTCTTGCCATACCGCTGCGAGCACCTGTTCGACATGACCTTCGGGCGCCGCGTAAGCCGCGAGGCTGCGGTTCGGCACCCGGGCCAGCAAGGCGCGATGATCGACCTTGCCGTTGGCGGTGCGTGGCAGTTGCGCCAGCCACTGGATGTCGGCGGGAATCATGTGCGCCGGCAACATTGTCGCCAGGGACTCACGCACGGCGCTGGCCTGAAGCTGGGTGGTCGATTCGACGAAAGCACGCAAGCTCGGTTCGGCCTGGGTAGTGTCCAGCAAGACCACCACCCGTTTGGCGCCGCTGACGCTGCACAGCGCGGTTTCGATTTCGCCCAGCTCGATACGGTAACCCCGCAGTTTTATCTGCGAATCGGTACGCCCCAGGAACACCAGTTGCCCGCCCAGATCCTGCCAGGCGAAATCGCCGGTGCGGTACAGACGTTGGCCGTCGAGAGAGGGATGACTGGCCCGGATGAATTTTTCGGACGTCATCTGCGGCAGGCCCAGATAACCTTCGGACAATCCCGGCCCGGCAATATGAATTTCACCCTTGAGTCCCCGGGCCACGGGGGCGCCGTCGCTGTCGAGCAAATACACCCGGGTGTGGGCAATGGCGCGGCCAATGGGGACGGACCCCGCGTTCTGACCGGGTTGGCACAGAGCGACGGTGCTCCACACCGACGCTTCCGTAGGACCGTATTCGTTGTACAGCTGCGCGTTGGTTTGGCGCCGATAATGACTGTCGACCAACGCTGGCGGGCAGCTTTCACCGGCGACAATCGCGGTGTTCAATGGACTCGGGGCATCGCCCAACTCGTCCAGGATCAAGGCGTACAACGAAGGCAGTGCCAGCAGGTGTGATACGCCGTGGCTGCGGATCAACCGGGCCAGTTGCAGCGGATCTTTCTGTTCGGATTCGCTGGCCAGGTGCAGGCAACCGCCCTGGGCCAGGCTCCAGAACAGCCCGGCGATGGAACTGTCGAAGGCGAACGACGACAGCAACAGGAAGCGTTCCACCGGCTGCGGATACCCCGCCAGCCGCGCCGCCAGGGAATGCAAAGCGTTGGCATGGCTGATGATCACGCCCTTGGGTTGGCCGGTACTGCCGGAGGTGTAAATCAGGTAGGCCGGCTGATCCCGTGAGACCTCAGGCTCGTCCCGTAGCGGCACCGCCGGCATGGCTTGATCAATCGCCAGCGCACTCGGCTGCCAGTCCGCCGGCAGGTCTTGCACACGAGCGTGATGGGTCAGCACCAGACGTGCCTGGCTGTCGCGCAGAATATGTTCGATGCGCTCGGTGGGGTAAGCCGGGTCGATCGGCACGTAGCAGGCGCCGGCGCGCAGAATGGCGACCAGCGCCACCACTGCATTGATGTCCCGCGGCAGGAAATGCGCGATCCGCGCACCGGGTTCCAGGCCTTGGGCGAGCAGTTGCTGGGTGAGGGCGCTGACTCGCTGATCAAGCTCGGCGTGGCTCAAGGTGCCGCTCGGGCCGGTGACCGCCGGGCGCTGGGCATTGTCGGCCGAACCCCTTGAGAAGCAGGCGGCCAGGTTCGGCAGGGCGAACGTGGCCGCATAAAGCTGTTCTTGCGCGGGGCTCAGAATTGGCGAAGTGGCCAGTGCGCCGACCACCCGTTGTTGCTCGGCGGCGCTGCAAGTTGTCAGTTGGCTCAGGCTGGCGGCCGGCTCACGCAGGCTGTGCTCGATCATGCTCAGCAACTGCTCGGCGAGGAGCTCGACATGGCCTGGCGTGTAGAGCGTGGCGTCAAAATGCAGCGACAAAGTGCTGGCCGAACGCGGTTGATACTGCAACAGCAAGGCGCAGCCTGCACTGACACTGTCAGCCTGTTCGATCTGCCAACCGGCATCGCTCAGGGCGCTGTGAGGCGCAATGGAGAGTTCGCGAAAGCCTACGCCCGACAGCGATGGCACGTTGCTCAAGTGGCTCGGATAGCTATCCCGCGCATCGTTGAGCAGGCCGACGCGCTCTGTCAGTTGCTGGCACAGTGCGGCAAACGACAACTCGGGCGCGGTGTCGAGGGTCAGCGGCAACGGTTCGGAAAACAGCCCGAGGGCATCGCCCAATACGTCTGGACGTGCCTGGTGTTCGTAGGCCAGCGTCAGTCGTTCGGCTTCGCTGTAGCGTTGCCACAGGGTTACCCAAGTGGCGAGGATAAGCATGCCGCTGGTGACGCCGAGGCTGGCCGCTTGCTGATCGAGGCGTTGCAGGGTCGCGCCGTCGAGTGGCAGTTGCACCCGGCCCGGTTCGATAAGCCCGGATGGCGCCGTGTTCTGGCGCTGCCAGGGCAACGGCACGTCCGCGATCACGGCACTGAACTGCTCATCCCAGAACCGCTGGCTCTGTTCGTCGTCCACCGACTCCAGACGCCAGGCGGCGTAGTCGGCGTACTGCAGCGGCGGTTCCTCAGACGCCGCTTGCAAGTAGCCCTGGGCCCACTCTTCGCCGAGGTAACCCAGGCTGGTGCTGTCCAGATGCAGCGCCGGCAAATGAAGCGTTGCTGATCTGCCATCAACGTCCAGTTGTAGCTCGATCCCCAATGCCTGCAAATCAGCGGTCGAATCGTCGATCACCTGCATCGGCAACGACAGCCCCGGCAGTTGCTGGTAACGGGTGCGCAGAATCTCGTGGCGTTGCATCAGCGCCAGTAAACTGTGGTTCAGTCGTGCGCCGTCGAGGGGCTGTTCGCTGCGAATGCGCAGCGTGGCCCGCTGCGCTGTCGGTGCCAGGCGAGTTTGTTGCAGGCGCCACAGGTGAGCTTGCTGCGGCGACAGTTCAAAGCCTTCGAATGGCGTGTTTTCGTGAGTCTGAGTCATGCTGAGACCTGTACAAAAAAGTGGGACATGAGCGTCGGTTGGCCGATGACCATCATTGTTCGGCATCCTTCACGACGCTGCGGCGACGGGCCTGGCCCAGGGTGCTCTGACGCGCGTTGCCGGCTTCACGCAGCGCGGCCTGGGCCTGGTCGCGACGGGTCTGTTGCAGTTGATTGAGTGGTTGCAGCAACTGGGCGACGCGGGTGTCAGCGTCCAGCACTAGCTGCTCCAGCAGGCAGATGAACAGGCTGTCGAGCAGTTCGATGTAGGCACTGGCGTAACGCCCGGTGTCGTAGTCGTACACCACCAGCAGACCTTCGCCGTCATCCACGACGTTGATCAGCAGGTCCACATCCGAAGCCTGAGGCTCCAGTTCTCGCTCGCTGATCGCCAGGCCCGGCAAATGCAGGTCCTGTTGACGGGTGTTCTGCACCACCAGTTTGACCTGGAAGAACGGCGTGTAGCGTGCGTCCCGCTGCGGCAGCAGGTCGGCCACCAGGGCGTCGAACGGCAAGTCCTGATGGGCGAAGGCATCCAGCGCCACACGCCGGGTATCGCTCAGCAGCTCACCAAATGTCTGCTCGGGCGTCACGCGGCAACGCAGCACCAACTGGTTGACGAAGAAGCCGACCATGTCTTCGGTCTGTTGCTGATGACGGTTGGCGATGTCGGTGCCCACCAGCAGGTCTTCACGTCCGGTCTGCTGATGCAGCAACACGTTCAGCGCACTGTGCAGCAGCATGAACGGCGAAGCCTCACGGGCCGTCGCCAACTCGCCGATGGCCCGGGCCAGCGATGCGGGCACGCGACTGCGATGACGTGCACAACCGCCATGCTCGCGGGCCTGCCGAGAGGTTTGGGCGCCCGGCAACAGCAGCGGCGCCGGGCTGGCTTGCAACTGCTGGCGCCAGTAAGCCAGTTGTTGCTGCCAGACCGGCCCCGGCAGGTGGGTGCGTTGCCATACGGCGAAATCGGCGTATTGCAGGGCCGGGGTTTCGATGCGGGTGGTCGTCGTGCCAAAGCCGACGTAGTCCGTGGCCAGTTGATCCACCAGTTGCGCAATGGACCAGGCGTCCACGGCAATGTGATGCATGGCGATGGCCAGCACATGAGTTTGCGCGTCCAGTTGCAACAACCGTGCACGCATCAATGGTGCCTGCGTCAGGTCGAACGGTTGGCCGAAGACCTCGGCCAACTGCAACTGGATGCCCCGCTCCTGTTCCTGCGCCGAAACTTGTTGCAGATCGCTGATCGGCAAGACAAACGTCTGCGCCGGCTCGATCCGCTGCCAGGGTTCACCGTGATCGCTGTGCACGGTGCTGCGCAGCACTTCATGGCGGGCGATCAATTGTTCGAACGCCAGGCGCAGGGCTTCGACATTCAGTGCCCCGCTCAGGGTCAGGGCGAACGGAATGTTGAAACCGCTGGAGCCAGGGTTCAGTTGCTCCAGGAACCACAGACGTTGCTGGGCAAACGACAGCGGCAGCGGTCGCGAACGTTCCGCCGGGCTTATCGCGGGCAAGGCCAAAGGTGCCGCCTGCAAGCGAGCGCAGTCGATCGCGCGTGCCAGGTTTTCCAGTACCGGGTGATCGAATACCGCCCGCAGCGGCAGGTCCACCGCGAGCTGGCTGCGAATCCGCGAGACCACCAGTGTCGCCAGCAACGAGTGTCCGCCAAGGGCAAAGAAGTTGTCGTCGGCGCCGATGGCGGCCACGTTGAGAATCTGTGCCCAGATCGCGCCCAGTTGCAGTTCGGTGTCGGTACTTAGCGGTCGTTCAAGACTCTGATCGCTGTTGTCCAGTGGGCGAGCGGTCAGCAGCTTGCGATCGACCTTGCCGTTGGCGTTCAGCGGCAGAGCTTCCAGCGGTTGCCAATGGGCCGGCACCATGTATGACGGCAGACGTTGGGCAAGCCATTCGCGCAGCACGGCCACCGGCGTGTCGTCACCGGTCCAGTAGGCGACCAGTTGCAAGTCGCCACGTTGGTCGGCGTTGACGATCACGGCCACGGCTTGCACGGCGGGATGACGTCCCAGGTGATCTTCGATTTCCCCCAGTTCGATGCGGTGACCGCGGATTTTCACCTGCTGATCACGGCGACCGAGGAACTCGATCACTCCGTCTGCACGCCAGCGACCCAGGTCACCGGTGCGGTAGAAACGCGCGCCGGGTTCGAATGGATGTGCGACGAACGCAGCCTGGGTTTTCTCCGGATCGTTCAGGTAACCACGACCGACGCCGACGCCACCAACGCAGATTTCCCCCGGCACGCCCACCGGCACCGGCCGCAGTGCAGCGTCCACCAGGTACAGATGGTTGTTGGCGGTTGGCCGGCCAATCGGCATGGCAGTACCACTTTCTTCCGGCACAGCGGTCAGCGGGTGGAACGCCACGTCGTCCGAGCATTCCGCCGGACCATAGGCGTTCATCAGCGGCACATGGGCAAAGCGGCTAAGCCAGGCCTGGGCCAGCGCCGGTGGAAGGGCTTCGCCGGTCGGCAGCAACCAGCGCAGCGCCGACAGTTGCGTGTCGGTGCTGGCGAGGTCGAGCAGGGCACGGATCATCGTCGGCACGGCTTCGAGCACCGACAATTGTTGGTGCTCCAGCGCTTCCAGCAGGCGCTCTGGGTCGTGGGCGATCACGTCCGGCAGAATGTGCACGGTGGCGCCGAGGATCGGTGCGGCGAGGAATTGCCAGACCGAAATGTCGAACGCCGGGGAGGCGGTCTGGGCAATCCGGTCCGCGCTCGACAGGCCCAGGGCCGGCACCTTGCCGAAGATGTTGTTGAGCATGCCCCGTTGCTCGACCATGGCCCCTTTGGGCGTGCCGGTGGAGCCTGAGGTGAAGATCACGTACGCCAGATCATCAGGGCTGCCTGTGACGTTCAGTGGCGTTGCATCGCCCGCCAGCCATAGGGCTTCGGTGCGCAGGCGGCGCGGGGTTGCGGTGCTCTCAGCCAGTGCCGGGTCGATGACCGAGTCGGCACTGTCACTGGTCATCAGAATCGTCGCCCCGGACAGTTCGAGGATTTCGCTCAGGCGCTGAGGCGGATGCTTGATGTCCAGCGGCAGGTACGCCGCGCCAGCCTTGAGTACAGCAATCATCATGCTCAGCAATGGCAGTCCGCGTTCGGCGGCCAGTGCCACCAGCGTGTCGCGACCAGCACCGGTTTCGATCAGTGCTCGGGCGAGACGACTCGAGCGCTGATCCAGTTCGGCGTAGCTCAGGCTGTCGGTGCCGCACACGGCAGCGATACGCTGCGGATGCTCCGCCACGTGCCGGGCGAACAGCTCGGCGTAAGTTTGATCCAACGGGAAGTCGAGTTCACTGCGGTTCCAGTCCACCAGCACGGTCTGGCGTTCGTCCGGCGTCAGCAACGACAGCGTGGCCAGCGGCGCGTCAGGCTGGGCGACCATTTGTGTCAGCAACTGACGCAGATGGCCGAGCATGCGCTGCACGGTATCGGTGTCGAAACGTGCGGCATCGTAAGTCAGGCGAATGCCTAGCCGATCACCGGGGTAGAGCACCACGGTCATCGGGTAGTTGGTGTGTACGCGGTCTTCGTAGATGTCGACGTTGAAGTCGACCTGACGGTCCGACAGACCAGCGTCGAACGGTGCGTTTTCAAACACCACCAGGCTGTCGAACAGAGAGCGACCGTGCTCGATTTCACTCCAGCGCTGAATGTCCACCAGCGGTGCATGTTCGTAGGCGCGCAGCTCGTAGTTGTGCGCGAATAACGCTTGTAGCCACGGCACCACGGTTTGCGAGTCGTCAACCTTGACCCGCAGCGGCAGGCTGTTGATGAACAACCCGACGATGTCTTCCACGCCCGGCAAATCGGTCGGACGTCCAGACACCGTAACGCCGAACAGCACGTCATCGCTGCCGCTATAGCGGGACAACAGCAAGGCCCAGGCGCCCTGAATCCAGGTGTTGGGCGTGAGCTGGTGCTGTTGGCACAACGCGGTCAGGGCGCGGGTGTCGGCAATCGACAGGGTGACGTCAAGGTTGGCCACCGCTTCGACCGCTTGCTCGGTCACGGCCGGGCGATTCACCACCAGCGGCGTCGGCGCGCTGAAACCGGCCAGTTCGCGGGTCCAGAATTGCTCGGTGATGGAGCTGTCCTGGCAGTGCAGCCAATGGATGTAGTTGCTGAACGATGGCAGCAACGGGCGGGCTACGGGCTGACCGAGCACCCGTGCCTGGTAGTGGGCGAACAGGTCGGCCATCAACAGACCGAAGCACCAGGCATCGGTCAGAATGTGATGGAAGCTGCGCACGATCAGGAACTCCTGATCGGCGACCTGGAACACGCGAAGGAAGGTCAGGGGCGGGCGGCGCATGTCGAATCCCTGCCGACATTCGGCGTCCAGCACGGCGTCCAGTTGGCGCTGGCGGGTCGCTTCGTCGAGGCCACGCCAGTCGTACCAGGCGAATGCCGGGTCGGTCTCGTGGTAGACGCATTGCAGCGCGGCCTTGCCGTCCTGCCACCAGAAACCGGTGCGCAGCATCGGGTGCCGAGCCAGCTGTTGCGCCCAAGCGTATTCGATGGCACTGCGGTCCAGTTCGCCGTCCCAGCGATAACGTTGCTGCATCAAATAAATGCCGCTGTTGGGGCGCAACAAGGTGTGCAGCAGCATGCCTTCCTGCATGGGCGACAGGGGCAGCAAGTCGTCGATACCAGCCCAGTCGAAGTTCGCACCCAGGGCCGTGAGGTCGTGTCCGGCGGCGCGGCACAACGGGAACGCATGGGCACCGGGAACGGCTTGCTCGGCGTCGGCGGCCAGCAGGGTCAGACGCTGCTCCAGCGCCTCGGCCCAGCGTTCGGCGCCCGGGCCACGGCAATCGATCTGCAGCTGACCGTGTTGCAGGCTGACGGTCAGGGTCAGTCCGGTAGCATCGATCTGCGAGCTGCTGGCGATGACTTCGCCCAATGGTCCCTCATGGGTTTGCCATTCGCCGGCCATGACGATATGCACAATCGGCTGCGGCAGGCTCAGCAGCGGTTCACGCAAGTAGTCGTTGTCGGCGAGATAACGCAGCACACCGTAATCGTCACCGGCGTGCGGGGCGGCGGCCAGTTGCGCGTCGATCTGTGCGAGCAACTGCGCGGCGCTGGCGGTCGGTGTCACGGTCAGGCGCAGAGGAACGGCGTGGCTCAGCGCACCGACTACCGTGGCCGGGTTGAAGTCGGTACGGCTCAGGGGACTGGTGAGCGGCAAGCGTGAGCGCTCGCAGCGGCCGCGATCCAGTGTCAGCCAGACGCCTTGTTCAACACTTTGTTGCGCCAGTTCCGCAGCGACTGCCGTGGCTACCAGCGACACCCAGGGCGCATGGCTACGTCGTTGCAGCAGGCTCAGGCGAGCACTGAGTGGTGGCAGAATTTGCACGCGGCTTTCAGTGGCCATGCCACCCGGTTGCGGGGCGGGCGGCAGGGTTTCACCGGCGTATTGCAGCCAGTATTCCCAGGCTGATTCCAGCCCGTCTTCATCGGCGGCGTAGCTGTTCTGATGCTCGGCCCATTCATCCAGATTGCCGCCGTGACGCGGCAATTCGATTGCACGGTCGTATTGCGCTTGAGCCACGGCCAGCGCCAGATCGGTCATCAGTAACGCCCAGGAGACCGCATCCAGACGCAGTGCATGGGTGACCAACAGCACGGCGTCGCCGTGTTCCGAGAGGCAGGCGTGCCAGCCTTCGCCTGCCGCGTGATCCAGCCTGGCCAAGGTGGTTTCGGCCAATTCGGCCAATGCATTCGAGTCGTCGAGGTTCAGTGGCTGACGGCTGGCGCTGACCGGTTTAGGCGTGGTCGGCAAGGTTTGCGCCCAAGAGCCGTCGGCCTGTCGGGCCAGACCCAATTGCAGCGCACGGTGTTGCTGTTGCAGGGCCAACACGGCGCGGTTCAACACCTCGACGCTGATCGGTGCATTCATGGCCACGCAGCGCCAGTCCGCCATCAGTGGGCCGGCTTCAAGCCGAGCGTGCTGACCCGGTGTCAGCGGCACATTGCGCGCAGCGCTGGACGTACCACGGCTGTAGTTCGCGCCTTGGCTGATCACCGCGGAGATTTCGGCGATGGTGCGGTTTTCGAACAATTGCTTGGGCGTCAGCTTCATGCCGCGCTGGTGGGCGCGAGCGATGATCTGCAGGTTGAGAATCGAATCGCCGCCCAGGGCGAAGAAGTTGTCGTGAATGCCGACGCGCTCGACCCGCAAGACATCCTGCCAGATCTCGGCGAAGGCGATTTCCACCGCGTCACGCGGGGCTTCGTAATTGTCCTGACTGGTAGGGGCATCGGGCAGTGGCAGGCTAGCGATGTCCGGTTTGCCGTTAGCGTTCAGCGGGATGGCATCCAGGGCGATGAAGTCTGCCGGCACCATGTAATCCGGTACGCGCAGGGCCAGGTCATAACGCAGTTTGTCCGCCGACATCGAGGTGTTGGCCACCAGCCAGGCGACCAGGCGCGGTGTTTCGTTGGCCGGTTGCACCACGCGCACCAGCACTTGCTGGATGTTGCTCGACAGGCGTTTGATTTGCGTTTCGACTTCGCCCAGCTCAATGCGGTAGCCGCGCAGTTTGATCTGATTGTCGACGCGCCCGAGGAACGCCAGTTCGCCGGATTCCAGCCAGCGCACACGGTCGCCGGTGCGGTAGGCGCGGGGCAGATCGGCGACGGCAGTGAAGCGCGTCGCGGTTTGCGCCGGATCGCCCAGGTAGTCGATGGCCAGGCCTTCGCCGCCCACCCACAGTTCGCCCGGCACACCGACAGGCACGGCGTGACCGTGGCTGTCGAGGACCCGCAGTTGGCGGTTCGGTTGCGGATGGCCGAGCGGTTGCACACCGGCCAGTGGTTGGTCGATGCGTGACAGGCAAATGCCCACGGCACTTTCGGTCGGGCCGTAGTGGTTGTACACCGCAAGGTCCGGGCTTAGCCCACGGATAGTGTCCAGCAACCCACCCTGCAGTGCTTCGCCGCCGAGCAACAAGGCGCGCCGCGGCAGCAGGCCGGCGTCGGGGTGAGCAGCGAGCAAACCGTGCAGATGGTTGGGGGTGAGCTTGACCACATCGGGGATGAATTCGGCAAAGCACTGCGCCAGGGCGTTCGGGTCGGCACGGGTGTCGTCGTCCACCAGCAGCAGGCTGCCACCGCTGACCAGCGCACCGAACAACTGGGTGTAACCGAGGTCCGCCGCCAGGGTCGACAGCAATGCATGGCGCCAGGGTTGTTCAACCTGGGCGCAACCCAGCTCGGCGAGAATGCCACTGACATACGCGACGATGGCACGATGGGACAGGCGCACACCTTTCGGCGTACCGGTGGAGCCGGAGGTGTAAATCACATAGGCGCAAGCCAGTTGGTCCACCGCTGGCAGGTCGATGCCGGTGGCGCGGGCCGAGGCGTCGATCACTTGCGCAGCGGCGCTATCGAAGGTCGGCGAACCAATGATGAAGTCCACCTCGGCACTGGCCATCAGCGCACTCAGGCGCGAGGCCGGTTGGCCCAGGTCCAGCGGCAGGAAACAACCGCCGGCCTGCATCACCGCCAGCAGCGAGACCACTGCGTCGTTGCAACGAGGCAGGGCCAGCGCGACACGATCACCGTGTTGCAGCCCGCGCTGGCGCAAAACACTGGCCAGTCCGGTCGAGGCTTCAAGCAGTTCGCCGTAGTTCAGCACGCCGTTGGCATCACGCACGGCTTCACGCTCGGGATGGCGTCTGGCCTGGGCGGCGATCAGTTCGTGCAGCGCAGCATCAGGCAATTGGAGAGTCGCGCCGTTGCCCCAGGTGCGGGTCAGGCTCAGTTCCTGCTCCGGGCACAACGGCACGTCGGCCAGTGGCCGGGTGGCGTCGCGGCTCAACGCTTCGATCAAGGTCACCAATTGCTGCAACAGGCGCGCACCAGCGGCATCGGACAAGCGTTTGCGCTGATGCACCAGATGCAACTGCAAGCATTCGTTTTCCATCGAAGCGATCAGCGACATCGGGTAGTTGTTGCGTCCGCCGGTGTGGCGCAAAGGCGCGCAGTGTTCGGCATCCGGCAACCCGACAAGACCGTCGTCGATCTGATCAAGCTCCCGAGGGAACGGGAAGTTTTCGAACACCATGATCGCTTCGAACAACTCGCCACCGGGTGGCAGCGCGGTTAATGCCCGCAGGCTGGCCAGCGGTGTGTGTTCGTGCTCGCGCATTTCGGCGTTCCAGTCCTGGATGCCCGCGAGCCATTGGCCAACGGTCGGCGCATCGTCCCAGCGAACGCGCAACGGCAAGGTGTTGATGAACAGACCGACCATGCGCTCGACACCGCTCAGGCGCTGCGGACGCCCGGCCACGGTGACGCCGATCAGGGCTTCGTCGCTGCCGTTATGGCGGCCCAGCAGATAAGCGTAAGCCGCTTGCAGCAAGGTGTTGATGGTCAGATTGTTGTCGCGGGCGAAGCCGGTCAGGCGAGCGGTCGTTGCGGCATCCAGCATCAACTGATGCTCGGTGCAGGGCAGGTGCGCCTCCACCGGATCGGCGAGCAAGCCGCGCGGGTCCGATTCGGGCACGCGGGTGGTGTTGGCGAAATCCGCCAGGCGACTGCGCCAGAATTCATCGGCCAAGGGGCGCTCGCTGAGATAAGCCACGTAATCCTGAAACGGACGTATCGTTTCCAATGCCGCGTTTTGCCCGCGACGGGCGGCGCGATACAGATCGCGCCAGTCCGCCAGCAGCGAACCGACACTCCAGCCGTCGAGCAACAGGTGATGGTGCGTCCACACCAGCGACCACTGCGCTTGTCCGTTCACATCGTCCAGACGCGCCAGGGTCAAGCGCATCAGCGGCGCGGCCCCGAGTTCGAACGCCTGAGCGTGATCTTCTGCCGCGAGGGCTGCCAGCCCTTGCGGGTTACCGCGCAGATCGACTTCGCGCAGCGGCAAATCGACCTCTTTGAGGATGACCTGATAAGCGTCGTCCAGCTCTTCCCAGAGAAACGCCGTGCGTAACACCGCGTGGCGTTGCATCAGGGCCAGCCAGGCCTGACGGAACGCATCGAGGTCGAGGTCACCGGCCAGTCCGATGTTCATCTGCTGGTAGTAAACCCGGGACTCGGGCGCATAGGCCTCGTGGTACAGCAGGCCTTTTTGCAGGGGCGTCAGCGAATAGATGTTTTCGATTTGGTCATGCATGGCAGCAGTGTTCAATCCAGAAAAACGAGGAGGCACGTGCGCCGCGAACGGCGCACTCCGAAGTCAAATACAGGTCGATGCCGGGGCTCACTTCTTCGGCCCCAGGCGTTTGAGCAGGGTGTCGAGGGTCGCCTGGTTCATGCCTTTGGCCAGTGGGAAGTCCGACGGCATCAGCGTCCCGGCCTGCGGGTCGAGGCAATGCCCGACCAGCGCTTGCAGATGCTCCAGCAAGCGAGCGGGCAAGCGGCTGTCGGCGCTCGGCGTGACGCTGTGCCACTCGACATGCAACACGCCGTCTTCCAGCCACGCCACCACTTCACGGCCATGGGTCACCCGGTTGGCCAATGCCACTTCTGGTGGCGGGGTCAGGCTGCTGGCGCGCAACCAACCCTGCGGCGTTTGCTCATGCCCCAAGTAGTTGAACAGCACATCACCACGGCTTGGCGGCAATGCGCCGCGCTGGCGCAGCAGCCCGTGACCGAGGCCATTGCCCGGTACAGCGCGCAAGGCCTCCTTGGCGTTGCGCACCCGATCGCCGGGGGCACCGCTGGAGGTCACGCGCAACGGGTACAGGGTGGTGAACCAGCCGACGGTGCGGCTGACATCCAGGCCTTCGAACGGCGCATCGCGACCATGGCGCTCCAGATCCACCACGATGTCGGCGCGGCTTTCGGCTTCCGCCAGCGTCGCGGCGAGGGCGGCGATCAGCAGTTCTTCCGGTTGCGTGCGATACGCGGCGTGGGACTCGGTCAGCCATTGATGGGTGCGAGCCGCATCCCAACGGGCCGACAAGGTTTGACGCTCGGCGACCGTGACCACCGGCGCGGTGTTCACTGCGGTCTGGGCGTTCCAGTAGCGCTGTTCGGCGCTGACCTTGCCGGCATGGGCGTGCAGGTGCGCGGCCCATTGACGGTAGGACGTGGTTTTCGCCGGCAAACTCGGGTTCTCGCCACGTTCCAGCCCTTGATACAGCCGCTGGAAATCTTCCATCAGCGGCGTCCAGGACACTGCATCGATCACCAAGTGATGCGCGACCAGATACAGGCGTTGCGGTTCGCCCTCCAGCAGGGCAGCGGCGAACAGCGGGCCATGTTGCAGATCCAGGCTTTGCGCGACTTGCTGCAGTTGCTCAGGGTGTTCGCAGCAGGTCAATTGAGCGGGTGATACCGGTGCGATGTGCGCCTGCCATTGCCCGTCAACCTCTGCGAAACGCAGGCGCAAGGCATCGTGGTGGGCGACCAACCGATCCAGCGTCACCTGCACCAGGGCCGGCTGCAGACGACGATCGCTGTCGGCCAGCACCGACTGATTCCAGTACGCCGCCTGCGGCTGTTGTTGGTCGAAGAACCACTGATGCAACGGCATCAACGGCATTGCACCGGTCACGTCACCTTGTTCGGCCAGAGTCAGCAATGGACTGGCCACCTGCGCCAGTGCCGCCGGGGTCGGCGAGCGGAACAGGTCTTTTGGTGTGAGCGAGTAACCCTGTTCGCGCAGTCGGGAGATCAGCTTCAAACCGAGAATCGAATCGCCGCCCAACGCGAAGAAGCTGTCGGTAGTACCCACTTCGCGGCCACCGGTCAGGGACTCGCCGAGCAGTTCACCGAACAGTTGGCAGAGCAGCGTTTCCAGTTCGTTGCGCGGTGCGGCGTAATCTTCCTGAGTCTGCGGCAATGGCAGGGCAGCCAAGGCCTTGCGGTCGATCTTGCCGTTGGTGGTCAGGGGCAAGGTCGGCACTTCAACCCACACCGCCGGCACCATGTACGTCGGCAGCTGGTTTTTGAGTTGGGCGGCAAGCAGCGTATCGAGGCCCGGTTGCGCCGCGTTGCTGCTGTAGAACGCCACCAATCGATTATCGATCACCAGGGTGCAGGCACCGGTGATGGCAGGCTGGTTAAGCAGCGCTGCATCAATTTCTCCCAGTTCGATCCGCTGCCCGCGCAGTTTCACCTGATGGTCGAGGCGCCCCAGGTACTCGATGTTGCCATCGGCGAGGAAGCGGCAACGGTCGCCGGTGCGGTACAGGCGATCACCGTCGATGAACGGGCTGGCGAGGAAACGTTCCTCGGTCAGGTCCGCACGTTTCAGGTAACCGCGAGCGACGCCGACACCGCCGATGTACAGCTCGCCGATGCTGCCGATCGGCAGTGGCTGCATGGCTTCGTCGAGGATGTACAGGCGCAGGTTGGCGATCGGTTTGCCGATCGGCACGATCACGTCGTCCACCGAGCAACGCCAGACCGAGACGTCGATGGCGGCTTCGGTCGGACCATAGAGGTTGACCAGTGCCGCCGGGTGTTGGCTCATGAAGCGCCGCACCAAATCCACCGGCAGCGCTTCGCCGCTGGCGAACACCTGACGCAGACTGTGGCAATTGACCAGGCTCGGTTCTTCAACAAAGGCGCGCAGCATCGACGGCACGAAGTGCAGGGTGGTGACCTGCTCCTGTTGGATCAATGCGCTGAGGTACGCCGGGTCGCGATGACCGTCCGGACGGGCGACCACCAGCGTGGCACCGGTGATCAGCGGCCAGAAGAATTCCCACACCGACACGTCGAAGCTGTACGGGGTTTTCTGCAAGACGCGGTCGTTCGGGCCAATCGGGAAGGCGTCCTGCATCCAGTACAGACGGTTCATCAAGGCGCCGTGTTCGTTCATCACGCCTTTCGGTTGGCCGGTGGAACCGGAGGTGTAGAGCACGTAGGCCAGATCGCCCGCATCAACGCTCAGCGGTTCAGCGGCCGGCGATGGTGGCAGGGCGTCGAGGGTCCAGGCGTTGTGCCCGACCGGCAGACGCGACAGCCATTGTGGTTGAGTCAGGGTGACCCGGGCATCGGCATCTTCGATCAGGAAGGCCAGGCGTGCAGCGGGCAGTTCCGGGTCCAGCGGCAACCACGCGGCGCCGGCATGCACGATGCCGAGCAGGGCGACGACCATCTCCACCGAGCGCTCCATGCACACCGGGACGATGGCGTCGCTGCCGATACCGGCGGCACGCAAGGCGCGGGCAACGGTTTGCGCGCGTTGATCCAGTTCGGCATAACTCAGGCGTTGGCCTTCGAACACCAGCGCCGGGGCGTTCGGGCTGAGGGCCGCCTGTTGGGTCAGCGCGGTGTGCAGATTGGTCGGGCCGGTGTAGTTGCGCTCGGTGGCGTTCCAGCGATCCAGTTGCTGCTGATCCTGTTGTTGCGGGAACAATTCGACCAGCGCTAGCGCAGGCGTTGTCACCAGTGCGTCCAGCAGCGCACACCATTGCGCGCTCCAGCGCTGCATCGTCAATTCGTCAAACAGCGCCGCCTGGTATTCCAGCGCGAGGATCATGTCGCTGCCATCGTCCTGGATTTCCCAGCTCTGTTCGAACTTGGCGTCGATCACCGGCAGCGTCTGCTCTTCGATGTTCAGGCCCGGCCATTGACTGCTGTCCATGCGGCCGTGGTTGAGGGAGAACATCACCTGGAACAGCGGTGTGCGGTTCAGGTCGCGGCGCTGGGCCACGGCGCCGACCAGTGTGGCGAACGGCAGGTCGGCATTGGCCTGGGCCGCGCGCAGATCTGCCTCGAGGCTGGCCAGTAACTGCTCGGCCGGAGCCTGTTGATCGACTTCGCTGCGGATCACCAGCGTGTTCACCAGACACGCCAGCAACGCTTGGGTTTGCGGTTGGTCGCGCTGATCCGCCGGGGTGCCGAGGCGGATGTCGCGTTGACCGCTGTAGCGTGCGAGCAAGGCACTCAGTGCCGTCGCCAGTACCACGTAGCTGGTGGTGCCGCGTTGGCGGGCGAACTGGCGGATGGCTTCGGCACGCGAGGCGCCGAGGTTGACGGTCAGTTGCCGGGCGCGACGATCCGCCTCGGCACCGCGTGGATGGTCGAGGGGCAGGTCGAGTTGATAGTCGTCCTGGCCGAGGTGGTTTTTCCAGTAATCCAGGCTGTCATTGCGTCGAGCCTGGGTGTCCGGGTGCTGTTGCCACAGGGCGAAATCGACATAGTCGACCTCTAGCGCCGTCCAGGTGGGCGACTGCTCTTTAAGGCTGGCGCTGTAAGCCTGCGCCAGTTCGTCGATCAGCAATTGCATCGCCCAGCCGTCGGTGGCGCTGTGGTGCAGGCAGATCAGCAACAGGCTTTCGTCGCCGCCCTGACGTTGCAACAGGTGCGCACGCCAAGGTGCGGCGGCGGCCAGATCGAACGGCGCCATCAGCTCGTTCTGCGTGTTGGCGCACGCCGCAGTCCAGTCCTGTGTAGCGACCGAAGTGACCACGAGCGCCGGGCCTTGATCGTCGATCAGCAACTGCGGCTCGCCCTGGACTTCGACAATGCGGCTGCGCAGTACCAGATGGCGCTCGCTGACCTGCTCGAATGCCTCGCGCAAGGCCTGGACCTGAAGGTCGCCGCGCAAGGTCAGGGCGAATGGCATGTGGTACTCGCGCGAATCCGGCACCAAACGGCTGAGCATCCAGAAACGCTGTTGAGCCAGACCCAACGGCAGTTGCGCCGGACGCGGTTGTGCGGTGATCAGCTCACCCGGCATCGCCGCTCGCAGATGACCGGCCAAAGCCGCCACCGTCGGTTGGGCGAATACCAGCGCCAATGGCAGAGTGGCGCCCAGGCGTTCACGGACCCGAGCGACCAGACGGGTGGCCTGCAAAGAGTGGCCGCCGAGATGGAAAAAGTGATCTTCGATCCCCACCGATGGGCATTCCAGCACTTCGCTGAACAACTCGCAGAGCACCGTTTCGGTTGCGTTGCGCGGCGCGGTGTGGGGCTGGTTGCTTTTGGTTTCAGGCAATGCCGTGGCAGCCAATGCCTTGCGGTCGAGCTTGCCGTTGCTGTTGAGCGGCAGGCTGTCGAGTTGCACCCAAAGGCTTGGCAGCATGTGCGAGGGCAGGCTGTCGCTCAATGCCGCGCGCAATGCGGCTTCTTCGGCGTCACCGCACCAGAAACTTACCAGGCGCTGATCAAGCAACAGCGTGGCGGCATCGCGAACGCCGGTCTGCGCCAGCAGTTCAGCATCGATTTCCCCCAGCTCGATCCGCTGCCCGCGCAGTTTCACCTGATGGTCGAGGCGCCCCAGGTACTCGATGTTGCCATCGGCGAGGAAGCGGCAACGGTCGCCGGTGCGGTACAGGCGATCACCGTCGATGAACGGGCTGGCGAGGAAACGTTCCTCGGTCAGGTCCGCACGTTTCAGGTAACCGCGAGCGACGCCGACACCGCCGATGTACAGCTCGCCGATGCTGCCGATCGGCAGTGGCTGCATGGCTTCGTCGAGGATGTACAGGCGCAGGTTGGCGATCGGTTTGCCGATCGGCACGATCACGTCGTCCACCGAGCAACGCCAGACCGAGACGTCGATGGCGGCTTCGGTCGGACCATAGAGGTTGACCAGTGCCGCCGGGTGTTGGCTCATGAAGCGCCGCACCAAATCCACCGGCAGCGCTTCGCCGCTGGCGAACACCTGACGCAGACTGTGGCAATTGACCAGGCTCGGTTCTTCAACAAAGGCGCGCAGCATTGACGGCACGAAGTGCAGGGTGGTGACCTGCTCTTGCTGGATCAATTGGCTGAGGTAGGCCGGGTCACGATGACCGTCCGGGCGAGCGACCACCAGCGTGGCGCCGGTGATCAGCGGCCAGAAGAATTCCCACACCGACACGTCGAAGCTGTACGGGGTTTTCTGCAAGACGCGGTCGTTCGGGCCAATCGGGAAGGCGTCCTGCATCCAGTACAGACGGTTCATCAAGGCGCCGTGTTCGTTCATCACGCCTTTCGGTTGGCCGGTGGAACCGGAGGTGTAGAGCACGTAGGCCAGATCGCCCGCATCAACGCTCAGCGGTTCAGCGGCCGGCGATGGTGGCAGGGCGTCGAGGGTCCAGGCGTTGTGCCCGACCGGCAGACGCGACAGCCATTGTGGTTGAGTCAGGGTGACCCGGGCATCGGCATCTTCGATCAGGAAGGCCAGGCGTGCAGCGGGCAGTTCCGGGTCCAGCGGCAACCACGCGGCGCCGGCATGCACGATGCCGAGCAGGGCGACGACCATCTCCACCGAGCGCTCCATGCACACCGGGACGATGGCACCGCTGCCGATACCGGCCGCGCGCAAGGCTTTGGCGACGGTTTGTGCGCGTTGATCCAGCTCGGCGTAGCTCAGGCGTTGGCCTTCGAACACCAGCGCCGGGGCATTCGGGCTGAGGGCCGCCTGTTGGGTCAGCGTGGTGTGCAGATTGGTCGGGCCGGTGTAGTTGCGCTCGGTGGCGTTCCACTCGACCAGTTGACGTTGACGCTCAGACGCCGCCAACGGTGACCAGTCGCCGAGGCGAGTCTGTGGTGCGTCGAGCATGGTTTCGAGCAGCTCTTGCCATTGCGCCAGCCAACGCCGGGCCGTGGTTTCGCTGAACAACGCGGCGCGGTATTCGAGCAACACCGACAGCACCTCGCCGTCATGCACTTCCCAGTTCAGGTCGTACTTGGTGGCCTGTGCAGTCACCGCCCGTTCGCGCACCTGCAACTGCGGCCAGTGACTGGCCGAAGAGTCAGCGTTCTGCATCACGAACAACACCTGGAACAGTGGCGTCTGGCCGAGGCTGCGCTCCGGTGCGAGGTGTTCAACGACTTGGTCGAACGGCACGTCCTGATGCTGCTGCGCGTCCAGCACGCGGTTGCGCACCTGACTCAGCAAGCCTTCGAAATCCAGCGCCGGATCGAGGTCAGCGCGCATCACCAGGGTGTTGACGAAGCAACCGATCAGCGGCTGAAGTTCGGCCAGTGGACGCTGGGCAACCGGGCTGCCGACCCGCACGTCGCGCTGGTTGGCGTAGCGTCCCAATAACAACTGCGCCGCACTGAGCATCAGCATGTACAGGGTGGCACCGCGTTGTTGGGCGAACTGACGCAAGCGTCCCACCAGTTCTGGCGGCAGCTGCAGCTGTACCGCACCGGCGATCGGATCGAGCTGGTTTGGACGACCCTGTTCGGTGGGCAGGTCCAACAGGTAATTGCCGTCTTCCAGTTGCGTGCGCCAGTACTCCAGTTGGCTGCAAAACAATGTTTGTTGACCAGGCTCGCGCTGCCAGAGGGCGTAATCCGGGTATTGCAGGGCCAGGTCCGGCAGTACGGCGACGGTGCCTTGGCATTGGGCTGCGTAGAGCTGCGCCAGTTCATTCAACAGGTTCTGGCTGGACGCATCGTCGGTGGCGCAATGGTGCACAGTCAGCAACAGCAACGCTTGGTCGCGACCGCTGCGTTGCACCAGCGTGGCACGGATCGGCACTTGGGTAGCCAGGTCGAAACGGCGCCCGGCTTCGGCATGAATGGCCTCGTCGGTCAGCAGTTGCCAGATGTCGCCGGTGGCCGCATCCAGCGTCGCCACGCGTAGGGTGATGTTGACTTGCGGTTCAATGACCAGCGCCAACTCGCCATCGGTATCGCGCACGATCCGGCTGCGCAGGATTTCGTGGCGTTGAACCACGCTGCTCAGGGCGGACTGCAAGGCCTGAGGGTTCAGCTCACCATCGAACTGCACGGCGCTGACCACGTTGTATTCGCCACCGCCAGCGCTCAGTTGTTCGAGGAACCACAAGCGTTGTTGTTCGAACGACAATGGCAAGCGCACCGGGCGTATCGCCGGGACAAAGGTCGGCGCCGGAGCTTGCAGTGGCTCACCCAACAGGGCGGCCAAAGCGTCAAGGTTCGGGTGTTCGAACACTGCCCGCAGCGGAGGGACCGTGGCGAACTGTTGGCGCAGACGGGCAAACAGCACCGCCGCCAGCAGCGAATGACCGCCGAGATAGAAGAAGTGACTGTCGCGCCCGATCTGCGTCAGCGGCACGTTCAGCAGCTCGGACCACAGGGCGGCGAGTTGCTGTTCGGCGACGGTACGCGGTGGGTCCTGAGCGTCTGGCGCCGCTTGAATGTCCGGTGCCGGCAGGGCCTTGCGATTGAGTTTGCCGTTGTCGGTCAGCGGCAACTCATCGAGCAGCACAAACGCCGACGGCACCATGTAGTCGGGCAGGGCTGCGCCGATGGTTTTGCGCCAGACGTTGATATCGGCCTGCTGGTCGCAGGTGACGTATGCCACCAGACGCTTGTCGCCGGGCACGTCTTCACGGGCCAGCACTACCGCCTGACGCACGCCCGGTTGGGCGCCGATCAAGGCTTCGATTTCGCCCAGCTCGACGCGGAAACCACGGATTTTCACCTGATGGTCCATGCGTCCCAGGTATTCGAGCTGGCCGTCGGGCAGCCAGCGCACCAGGTCGCCGGACTTGTACATGCGCGCACTCGCTAGCGGCGAGAATGGATCGTCGATGAATACCTTCGCGGTCTGTTCGGCGCGGTTGAGGTAGCCAAGGGTCACGCCGGCTCCGCCGATGTGCAATTCGCCCGGAACACCCACCGGCATCGGATTGAGAAAAGCATCGAGCACGTAAGTGCGCACGTTGGCGATCGGCCGCCCGATGATCGGGCGTGCCGGGAAGTCGTCCACTGCACACCCGGTGGCATCCACGGTGCATTCGGTGGGGCCATAGGTATTGAAGAAGCGACTGCCGGCAATCGATGGCAGACGCTGCCAAAGTTGTGCATCCACCGCGTCGCCGCCGAACAGCACGAAGCGCGGCAAATACACCTCGCCACGGCGCACGCCATCGCTTTCGAGCAAGGCCTTGAGCTGCGCCGGGGTGCACTCGAAGGCTTCCAGACGGGTTTCGCGGAAAAACTGCGCCAGGGCCTCGGGGTCATAGCGCACTTCTTCCGGGGTCAGGTACAGGCTGTGGCCGTCGAGCAGCAGGATGAGCTCGGCCACCGAACTGTCGAAGGCAAACGAGTAGTTGAAACTGGTGCGCATCGGCTGATCGGTATAGCGCCGATACAGACCATGGATGCGCGCCCACGCCAGATTGACCACCGATCCGTTGGTGACCAGGGTGCCCTTGGGCTTACCGGTCGAGCCGGAGGTGTACATGATGTACGCCAGATCATCAGGACCGGCGAGCGGCGCGAGGTTGTTGTCCGCCTGATCGGCGAACAGGGCAGCGTCGCTGTCCAGGCGCAGACGCGGCAGTTCGGCACCCAATTGCTCCAGCAAACCCTGTTGGCCGAGAAACAGCGCCGGCTGCGCGTCTTCAAGCATGTACGCCAGACGATCCACCGGGTAGGTCGGGTCCAGTGGCACATAGGCGCCACCGGATTTGAGAATGCCCAGCAGGCCGACCAACAGTTCCAGCGACCGCTCGACACACAGCGCCACCGGGCTATTGGCGACCACGCCGCGACTGCGCAGGTAATGCGCCACCTGGTTGGCTCGGCGGTTCAGTTCGGCATAGCTCAGGCTGCGGCCTTCGAAGCACAACGCATCGCGATCCGGGCTGCGTTCGGCCTGCTGTTCAAACAGCTGGGCGAAGGTCAGGTGCTGTGGCACCTCCATCTCGGTACGGTTCCATTCGACCACGGTGCGCTGCCATTCCGCCGCCATCAGCAGCGGCAGGGCGGCCACCGGGCGTTGCGGCTCGGCGAGCATTTGTTCGAGCAAATGCTCCAGGCGAGCGAGGGTCTGACGGGCGCTGTCGGCGGCGAACAGATCCAGAGCGAACATCAGCTCCAGCTGAATCGGCGCATTGGCCGGGCACAGCACGTGCAGATCCAGATCGCATTCGGAATGTTTGAGCGGGGTGTCCAGCGCTTCGAAATCCAGCCCCGGGAAACGCAGCCGTGACTCCATGGCCAATTGTTGCGCGACCATCACTTGATACAGCGGTGCATGGCTGAGGCTGCGGGGCAGTTGCAGGCTGTCCACCAATTGCTCGAACGGCAGGTCTTGATGCAGCAAACCCTCGCGCAGACGTTTGGCCACCTGACTCACCAGCGCGGTGAAATCCGCTTGCGGCTCAAAGTCGGCACGGATCGCCAGGTTGTTCAGCAGAATGCCGAGCAGGCCTTCGGTGCCCGGTTGTTCACGGTGGGTGACCGGCGTGCCGATCAGTACCGTGGCATCGCCACTCAAACGGTGCATCAGCACGGCGAAACCGGCGAACAACACGGTGAACGGTGTGGTGCCCAAGCGACTGGCGAAGGATTGCACCCGGCCACTCAGGTCGGCACTCAGTTCACGCTGCACGATCCCGGCGCGGTAGGTCTGCACCGATGGCCGCGGATGGTCGGTGGGCAGGGCCAGCAATGGACTGCCTTCGCTGTTGCGACGATCCAGCGTGGTGGTCCAGTAATCGAGTTGGCGTTTGAGTTCGGCACCTTGCAGATGCTCGCGCTGCCATAGGGCGAAGTCGGCGTATTGCACGGGCAAGGCCGGCAGTTCGGCGGGGGCGCCGTTGCAACGGGCTTCGTAACCCAGGGCCAGCTCGCGCAGGGCGATGGTCGCCGACCACGCGTCCGAGACCAAGTGATGCAGAGCGATGCCCAGCACATGTTCACCCGGTGCAACACGTAGCAGTCGTGCACGCAGCAACGGCGGCGAGGTCAGGTCGAACGGTTGCTCAAAGGTTTCTTGCAGCGCATTGAACTGCGCACCCTCGCGAGCCGTGGCGGCCAAACCCGACAAATCATCGAACGGCAGCGCAATGTTCAGCGAGTCGCTGATGTGCTGGCTGGGCACGCCATCGGTGCTGCGGATGCCGGTGCGCAGGATTTCATGGCGCACCAGCAGATCGTTCAGGCTGGCGTGCAGCGCTTCGACGTTGAGTTCACCTTTGAGGTGCAGGGCGAACGGAATGTTGAACAGCGTCGTGCCCGGTGTCAGTTGCTCGATGAACCACAGGCGCTGTTGCGAGAACGACAGCGGCAGCAGCGCCGGGCGTACCTGGGCTTTCGGCGCGCTGATCACGGCGGCTTGCGGTGCGGCGGCATCGGCCTGGCGGGCAGCGATGGCGACGGCCAGCAGCGCCACTGTCGGTTGTTCGAACAGCACCCGCAACGGCAAATCGAGTTTGAAATGGGTGCGCAGGCGCGCAACGATCTGGGTGGCCAGCAGCGAGTGCCCACCGAGGGTAAAGAAGTTGTCTTCCACGCCCACAGTGTCGCGACCCAGGACGTCCGCCCAGACTTTCGCCACGGCGGTTTCCAGCTCGTTGCGCGGCGCGATGCTCTCCCGGGTGTCGGCCTGCCAGTTCAGTTCCTGAGCGGCCAGGGCCTTGCGATCGACCTTGCCGTTGTTGTTCAGCGGCAAGCGTTCCAGGCACACGAACGCGGCCGGTACCATGTACGGCGGCAATTGCGCGCGCAGGTGTTCGTTGAGTCCGTCGCTGCCCAAAGTGTCGTCGTGGGCCGACCAGTAGGCCACCAGCCAGGCTTCGCCGACGGTGTTTTCTCGCAGCAATACGGCGGCTTCGCGCACGTTCGGGTGCTGCGCCAGACGGTGTTCGATTTCGGTCAGTTCGATCCGGTGCCCACGCAGTTTCACCTGCTGGTCGCGGCGGCCGAGGTATTCGATCACGCCATCGGCGCGCCAGCGGCCCAGGTCGCCGGTGCGGTACACGCGACCTTCAAGCTGAGGGCGGTCGATGAAAGCTTCAGCGGTGCGCTGCGGATCGTGCAGGTAGCCGCGACCGACGCCGACGCCACCGACACAGATTTCCCCGGCAACGCCAACGGGTACCGGCCGCAAGGATTCATCCAGCACATACAGCCGGTTATTGGCGGTCGGCTGGCCGATGGGCATGTGGCTGACGTTGGCGTCCGGCGCTTCGAAGATCGGCTGGAAGGCCACGTCGTCGGCGCATTCGGCCGGACCGTAGGCGTTCATCAACGCGATGTCGGGGAAGCGTGCAAACCAGTCCCGGGCCACGGTCGGCGGCAGGGCTTCACCGGTGGGCAGCACCCAGCGCAGGTCGGGCAATTGCAGGTCGCACGGGCACAGTGCGAGCAGCGTGCGCATCAGGCTCGGGACAATTTCCAGCACGCTGAGGCGTTCGCTGGCGATCACTTGCAGCAGCCGCTGTGGGTCGTGTGCTACTTCGTCCGGCAGGATATGCACCGTGGCACCCAGCACCGGCGCGGCGAGGAACTGCCACACGGAAATGTCGAAGGCCACCGACGCGGTCTGTGGAATCCGGTCGTCGGCGTTCAGCCCCAGGGCCGGCACTTTGCCGAAGATGTTATTGAGCATGCCCCGTTGTTCGATCATCACGCCTTTGGGCGTACCGGTCGAACCCGAGGTGAACAGTACGTAGGCCAGGCTGTCCGGACCGCCGAGCAGTGGCAGCGGCGAATCGTTGCCAGACTTCCAGCAGGCTTCGGCGAGCAGAGCGTTTGGCGTTTGATCGAGGCCGCTGAGCAATTGATCGAGCAGGCCGCTGCAGGCTTCGCTGGCCACCAGCAACGGTGCACGGGACAGGCTGAGGATTTCCCGCAGGCGCTCCGGCGGATGATTGACTTCAAGCGGCAGCATCGCTGCGCCAGTCTTGAACACGGCAATCATCATGGTCAACAGCGCCAGGCCACGGGGGGCAACCAGCGCGACCAATTGATCTTCACCGGCACCGGCGTTGCGCAAGGCGTGGGCCAGGCGCGTGGATCGCTGATCCAGTTCGGCGTAGGTCAGGGATTCACCGTCGCAGATCGCGGCAACCTGTTCGCCACGTTGGGCGACCTGCGCGGCAAACAGTTCGGCGTAACTTTGATCCAACGGGAAGTCGTGGGGGTTAACAGCCCACTCGCTCAACAGTTGCTGGCGCTCATCGACAGCCAGTAGCTCGAAACTGCCCAGCGGCGCGTCCGGTGCAACGAGCATGCCGCGCACCAGGCTGGCGATATGGCCGAGCAAGCGCTGTACGGTCGACGCCTCGAAACGCTCGCGGTCGTAGGACACGCGAATGCCCAGTTGCTCGCCGGGCAGAATCACCACGGTCAAACCGTAGTGAGTGTGCACGCTGTGATCCATGCCTTCGAGGCTGAACTGGAAACCACCTTCCAGAATCTGCTCGTCGATCGGGGCGTTTTCGAACACCAGGATGCTGTCGAACAGGGTTTCGCCCCGGGGGAAATCGCTCCAGCCCTGAATGTCGGTCAAGGGCGTGTGTTCAAAGTCGCGCATGTCGACGTTCAGCCCTTGCAGCGCACTCAGCCAACTGCCGAGCGACGCCTGCGGGTCCACCGAAACCCGCAGCGGCAGGGTGTTGATGAACAGGCCGATCATCTCCGCCACGCCGGTCAGCTCCGCCGGACGACCGGCCACGGTGACGCCGAACAGCACATCCCGTTGCCCGCTGTAGCGCGACAGCAGCAACGACCAGACCCCCTGGAAAAACGTGTTCGGAGTGATCCGGCGGCTACGGCAGAACGCGGCCAGTGCCTGGGTTTCCTGCTCGTTCAGGTGAATCAACTGATCGTCCACCAGCACCGCGTCGGTGTAGCGGTCGCGGGCCACGCCGTTGTCCACGGTCAGTGGCGTGGGTGCATTCAGCCCTTGCAACTGGCCGCGCCAGAACTGCTCGGCCTTACCCGCATCCTGGCGTTGTAGCCATTGGATGTAATCGCGAAACGGCCGTGGGCTCTTGAGCTCTGGTGTGCGGTCGTTGCACAGCGCTTCGTAGACTTTGAGGAAGTCCACGGTCACCAGGGAAATGCACCAGGCGTCCATCAAGATATGGTGAAAGCTGCGAATGAATTCGTAGGATTCATCGGCCAGCCGCACCAGCCGGAAGCGAATCAGTGGTGGCTTCGACAGGTTGAAACCGACTTTTTGCTCGTCGTTCAGCAACGTGCGGATCCGCGCTTCCTGTTCATGCGGGGCGAGCCCACGCAGATCGAGGGTGTCCAGGGGAACCTTGACGTCGCGATGGATCACCTGCACTGGTTGCTTCTGGGTTTTCCACTGGAAACTGGCGCGCAGGGAAGGGTGCAGCGCCACCACCTGGCGCCAGGATTCAAGGAACGCCACTTCATCAATGGCACCGCCGATGCGGTAGCGATCCTGCATCAGGTACACGCCGGAATCTTCGTGCAGCAGGGAGTGGAACAGCATCCCTTGCTGCAACGGCGACAGCGGGTAGATGTCTTCAATCGGATTGCGGGTGGATTTTTCGGTGGTCATTGAAAACGTCCTGCAAAAAAAGGGGCAACGGCGCGGCGAAGTGGGCGGCCGATCAAAATTCGTTCTCGTCGAGTTCGGCCATCAGCGCCTGCATCTCGTCATCGGACAGACCCGAGGCGCTGAACTCGGTGCTCTGGGCTTGCGGTTGCGCGCTGTCGGCGGCCAGCGGCTGAGCGACTTCGGCCATGGCAGCGATGGTCTGGCGCTCGAAGACATGCTTGGCCGAAAGCGCAATGCCTTGCTCATGGGCCTGGGCCACCACTTGCAGGCTCAGAATCGAGTCGCCGCCAATGGCGAAAAAGTTCTCGGTGACGCTCACGGTCGACAGCTTCAAGACCTTGGCGACGATCGCTTGCAGGGTGGTTTCCATCGCGTTGCGCGGTGCCACGTGGGCGCCTTCGTCGAACTGATCCGGGTCGGGCAACTGGCGGGTGTCGAGCTTGCCGTTGGGGGTGCGCGGGAAGGTTGGCAGGGTCAGCACTCGGGCCGGCACCATGTACGAGGGCAGGCGTTCACCGAGAAAACGCTTGATCGCTTCCGAGTCTGGCGCATAACCATGAGCCGCCACGATGTAAGCCAGCAGACGCTTGCCGGCGGCGTGCTCTTGCACGATCACCGCGGCTTCGCGCACGTCGCTGTGGCTGCACAGTTGACGCTCGATTTCCCCGAGCTCGATGCGGTAGCCGCGCAACTTGACCTGATGGTCCTTGCGGCCGAGGAACGCCAGGCGCCCGTCCGCCAGCCAGCAGGCCAGGTCGCCCGTGCGGTAGGCGCGGGTGCCGTCGGCGAGAGTGACGAAGGCTTTGGCGGTTTCTTCGGGTTTGTTGCGATAACCGCGGGCCAGGGTCGGGCCGGCGAGAACGATTTCCCCCGGTTCACCGATGCCGCTGGCGATGCCGTGTTCGTTCAGTACGCGCAGGTCCATGCCGGCAATCGGGCGGCCGATGCTCAATGCCCGACTCGGGTCCAGCACTTCATAGGTGGCCCAGACCGTGGCTTCGGTGGGGCCGTATTCGTTCACCAGTCGGGCGCGCGGCAAGGTCTTGCTGTGCTGGGCGATCAACGAAGGCGGGCAGGCTTCCCCGGCAACGATCCAGCACTCGAGGCTGTCGGCGCCACCGGTGCGCTGCAGCTGGTCGAGCAAAGCTTGATAGAGCGAAGGCAGCGACAGACCGTGGCTGACCCGATGCTGGGCAATCAACTGCGCCAGACGGGACATCTCAAGTTCTTCACCTGTAGCCGGCAATATCAGGCGGCCGCCCTGGGCCAGCGTCCAGAAAATCCCGGCGACCGAGCTGTCGAAGGCAAACGACGACAACAGCAGGTAGGCGCCTACCGGCGTCTCGTAGGAGGCCATGCGCACTTGGGTCGAGAAGCTCAGCGCACCGTGACTGATTTCCACGGCTTTCGGTGCGCCAGTGGAACCGGAGGTGTAAATCAGATACGCCAGGTCGTCCGCGCGAGGCACAGGCAGCGGCGGCAGGTCGCTGGGTTCGGGCGCCGTCAGATCGTCGAGCACGAAGCGTTGCAGGCTGGCGGGCACGCTTTCGGCCAGCTCGGCGCTGACCACGATGTGCGCAATGGCGCTGTCGGCGAGCATGTAGGCGCGACGATCCGCCGGGTAGGTCGGATCAACCGGCACGTAAGCGCCTCCGGCCTTTAACACCGCAAGCATGCCCACAATCGCGGCGTTGCTGCGGGCGAACAGAATGCCTACGGGCACGCCTGGGCCGATGCCGGCCGCTACCAGTTGGTGGGCCAGATGAGTCGCGCAGGCATCGAGGCGGGCGTAACTCAGGTCGCCGTCCTTGTCGCTGAGGGCGATGGCATTCGGCTGTTGCTGAACCTGGCGGGCGATCAGCTCGACCAGCGTCACCGGTTCGATCAATGGCAAGCTCGGTCGGGCGTCGATAACCTGCGCTTGAAGCGGTCCGCAAAGGGGCAGATGAGCCCAGGCTTGCTGCGGCTCGGCCAGCGCGCCCAGCAGCAGTTGCCGCCATTGTTCGGCGAGACAGGCCGCCGCTTCACTGCTTAACGTGTGGCGGTCGTAAACCACTTGAACGCGCAGGTTGTCGGGCAATTGACGGACGTCCAGGCAAGCCTTTATCGGGCTCATCACTGCGCTGGCATGACGCTCTTGGATATCACCCGAGCGCCAGGCGAAGGCGTAACCTCCCGTCAGGCTTTGGGTGTAATAGTCCAGCCAGCCAGCCGTGCGCTCGATCATCGCGCCGACGTGCTGACTTTGCTCCAGCAGGGTCGTCTGAGCATCCAGATCGATGCGCACCGGCAGGCACTGCTCGAACAAACCCAAAGCGTTTTCCAGTTCCGGGCCACGGCTTTCGTGGATCAGTGTGATCGGGACTTGCTGCTGGCCGGCGAGTCGTCCGAGTACTGCGGCCCAGGCTGTCAGCATCAGGTTTGAGGTCAGGGCCGGATGGCGGGCGAGATCGGTGGGCACTGCGATCTCCATGTGTGCCGGCGCAAATCCGCTGCCGATGGTGGATTCAAGCGACAGCTGCAAGGTCGGCTGTTCGGTTTCGCTCAATGGTTTCCAGAAGTTCACGCCCGGATGGTCCGGCTCGTCTTCCGTCAGGCTCCAGCGCCACTCGGCGTAATCGGCGTATTGCAGCGCTTCGGACAGGTCGGGTTGGGTGTCTTGCAGCAATATGCCCGCCAGCAGCTTCAGGCTGGCGAGGTCGAAGTGGCTGCTGGCGGCGGCCAGGTCCAGCACCGATTGTTCGTTCGGCAGTTGCGCCAGCGTCACGGCGAGCGGATTCGTCCAGTCGCGGGCCTGCGCGGCAAGGCGGGTCAGCTCGATTTCCTGTTCGGCGCAGCTGTGCTGACGCAAGTCCTGAACGGTCACGGCCAGTGCGCAGTTGTCGTGTATCACTTGCACCGGGTGGCGCAGGCCCGGCACCGGCGTCAGGCGCGTGCGCAGGATTTCACTGTCGGCCATCAATGTCAGTAGACGGCTGTTCAGTGCGTCGACGTCCACCGGCCGGGATAACGACCATTGCAAATGGCAACTGAACGAGTGTTCGACCGCGTCGTTGATGTGCGGGTACACAGATGCCTGTTGTGGCGAAATACGAAAACCTTGGAGTCCGCTCATGTTCAACTCGACTAAAAATGGGGGTTAAACCTGGGCCATGGCAGAGGTGCCGAGGCTCGCTGACCGGGTGTCAGGTGAGCCTCTTGCGAACAGCTGATGTGCCCTTTGAAAAGGTCAGACGGCGACGTCGCTTTGCAGCAGGGCTTCGGCCATGCCGGTCATGATTGCGCGCTTGCCGGTGAAGGGTTCACGACCGTGTACCGCGAGCATGTTGTCGATGAACAACACGTCGCCCTGCTGCCAACTGAACCGCACCAGCGAGTCGAGGTAGGCTGCTCGCAGGGCCTCCAGTACTTGCGGTTCGATCGGTTCGCCGTCGCCATAAAAGGTGTTGGTGGGCAGGTCGAGGTCGTTGAAGTTGCTTTGCAGCGAATCGCGGATCGCCGGGGGCAGGGTGCTGATGTGGAAGAAGGTCGCGTGGTTGAACCACACTTCTTCACCGGTGCGTGGATGACGCACCACCGCCGGCCCCCGCTGGCGAGTACGCAAGCGGTTGTTTTCTTTCCATTCCACTTCGATGCCGACGCTGGCGCAGTAGGCTTGCACTTCGCTACGGTCTTCGGACTGGAACACGGTCTGCCAGGGCAGGCCGAAACCGTCGCCGTAATTGCGCACGTACAGCACGCCTTTTTCGCGGAACCGTGCTTCGATCTCGGGGCTGATACTGGCCTTCACCGCACGGGTCGAGCCGATGGGGGTTTCGCCGCCAGTCTCGGACGGGATGTGGCAGTAGAAGAACAGCCGCAGCGGGAAGCGCGGCGAATAGGAATGTTCGTTGTGCGGGAAAATCATCTGGTCGGCCGGGTAGTCGGTCGAGGTGTAGATGTTGCCGCCGACCCGAGTGCGCGGCGAGGCGCGGAACATGTATTCCAGCGCGCCGGGGGAGAGGGCGGCGATCACCTGGTCGAATTGCTCCACGGACAGCACCGAGAACCCGCGAAACAGCAGGGCGCCGTATTGCAGCAGTTTTTTCTCCAGGCTTTCACGTTCACGGGTCGCCCAGGCGACCAGATCGACGCCGCTGACTGCCGGCTCGATCACCAGCGGCAAGGCGTGGTCCGGGCTCAGCAGACGCTCGCTGACCAGTTGCTGTTCCGAGACGTTCATGGCTTTGCGGCGCACGGCGCCAAGGGCACGAGACGATGGGGGCACGATAGACATAAAGGCATCCAACTCGGTTAGAGGGTCAATGAGCGACGTTTGGTTTGCATCATCTGGCTGCGACCGGCCAGGGCTTGGGACTGTTGGCGTTCACGCTGAAAAGCCTGATCCCGGGTGCCCAGCCGTTCGGCCAGTGCCGGCAGCGGTTCGTCCAGCAGGTTCTGGATCTCGCCCAGCAGGCAGGTCCACAGGTGTTGCAGGCGCAGGGCGCGATCCTGATCGAAGTATTCGCCGCGGTACTTGAGGTTCGCGTCGAGGCCTTCGGCGCCGTGCACCAGATCGAGCACCAGGTGGAAATCTCCCGGCGCCTGCGCCACATCCAGAGCAGTCATGTGCGCACCGGCGATATCGGTTGGAGTTACCCGTGACGGTTGATAGTTGAGCTTGACCTGGAACAGCGGCGAATGACCCGGGCGGCGCTCCGGTGCCAGCGCCGACACCACCAGATCGAAAGGCAGGCCTTGGTGGGCGTAAGCCAGTCGCGCCTCATCGCGCACCCGTTCCAGGAAACCGGCCAGTGTCGGTTCCCCGTGCAGGTCACAGCGCAGGGTCAGTTGGTTGACGAAGAAGCCGATGACGTCGTTGTGTTCCGCCAGCGGACGGCCGCTGACATCGGTGCCCAGCAGAAATTGCTCCTGACCACCGAGTTGCTTGAGCACCAACTGATAGCTGGCCAAAAGCAGCATGAACAGGGTCATGCCTTGCTCGCGGGCCATCGCTGCAAGGTGTTCGCAGGTGGCCTGGGGCACAGTGAAATTCAGGCTGTGCTCGCCCTGGGTCTGGCCGCTGCCACCCAGTTCGAGGGTTTGCGGCCTGTTTGCCAGATGCTCACGCCAGAAGCCTTGTTCCGTGGCGATCCGCTGTTCGCTCCAGTACGTGGCTTCCCATTGGACGAAATCCAGGTACTGCACCGGCAACTTGGCGTCGGTGGCGCCTGCCAGTTCCGCCAGCAGCACTTGCGCAGAGCGTCCGTCGAAGGCGATGTGGTGCAGGGTCAGGAGCAGGTCATGCTGGTCATCGTGACGGCTGAGCAGTTGCGCGCGCAACAGCGGACCGGTTTCGAGGTTGACTGGCGCGGCGTGTTCGTTGGCCAGGCAGTCGCTGAGGGTTTGCTGTTGCTGTGCCTCGCTCTGATCACGCAAATCGTGCCAGGTCAGCGGCACGGCGGTGGCCGGCAAAACCTGTTGCTGCGGGCCATCGACACCATCGCGATACACCGTGCGCAACACACTATGACGGTTGACGAGGGTATTCAGGTGCAGCGCCAGGGTTTCGATGTCGAGCGGACCTTGCAGGCTCAGGTGCAACACCAGATTGTGCCGGGTATCGTTCGGGTTCAATTGGCGCAAGAACCACAGACGACTTTGCGCGAATGATTGACGACTTTGGCCGACACTCGCAGGCGCGATCGATGTACTGGTTGCTGGCGATGGCTCGCTCAGGAAAACCTGCAAGGCCAACGCCCATTGCGCCAGGGTTTGTTCGCCGAACAGGCTTTGGGTATCAAGGTTCCAGCCCAGATCCTTGTACAGGCGAGCGGCAAAATCGGCCACGCTGATGGAGTCCAGGCCGAGGCCGATCAGACTGAGTTCAAAGTCTGCCGCGAGATACGGATTGACCTCGCGCAGGGTTTGCTCAAGCCATTGACGGCACGAGGGCTGTGCGAGTTGCGGCGTATTCTCCACGCGATGCTTTAGTAGAGCGAGGTCAATGGTTTCGCTGCTCGAGGCAATCTGCCCACCGCTCTGGGCGATGATGCTCAAGGTGCCCGCGGCCAGTTGTTTACGTGCACCTTGACGAGCGATCTTGCCGCTGGTGGTCATGGGAATGGTGCCGGCTTCCACCAGCACGATCTGATCGATACCGCAGTCGGCGGCTTCGCGCACGGCGTTTTGCATCGACGCAAACAGCGCCGGGTGATGCGCCGGGTCGACGAACTTGCGTTGCGGCTCGGCGACGATCACCAGTTTCTCGCGGCCCAGTGCGGGGTCCATTTGCGAGAACGCGGCGATGCGCCCGGTGCGAATGCCCGGCTCGGCATCGGTAATGGCGAATTCGATGTCGTGGGGGTACAGGTTGCGCCCATTGAGAATCAGCAAGTCCTTGAGCCGCCCGCAGATCACCACCTGACCTTCGTGCATGAAGCCCAGGTCGCCGGAACGCAGGTAGTTGCCGGGTTCGCCGACAATGCGCGCCTCAAAGGCTTCGCGACTGGCTTCGGGGTTTTTCCAGTAGGCTTCGGCGTTGCTCGGGCCTTTCAGCCAGACTTCGCCGATGCGATCGTGGGCACAGCGTTCATGGCTTTGTGGGTCGACGATGGCAATGCTGTGCAGCGCTTGCGGATAACCGCAGGCGACGAACTCCACGGCAGCGGCATCGGCGGCGGCCAACACGGCGCGACCGGTTTCCAGCACGGCTTTGTCCAGGCGCAACACCACTGGCAAAGCGTCGGCCGGCGTGGCACTGACACACAGCGTCGCTTCGGCCTGGCCGTAACCGGGGCTGATTGCCAGAGGGTTGAGACCGCAAGCGGCAAAGCGCTGGGCGAAGGCTTCGAGGGTAGCGGGGTGGATCGGTTCGGCGCCGTTGATTGCGTGTTGCCAGGCGCTCAAGTCGAGCTGTGCGATGAGGTTGTCGCTGACCACCCGGTTGCACAGTGCATAGGCGAAATTGGGGGCGAAACTGGCGGTGGCGCGGTAGCGGCTCAACGCCTGCAGCCAGGTCGACGGCGCGTTGACGAAGGTCTGCGAGGCCATCAGGTAGCAAGGCATGCCGCTGTAAAGCGGGGCCAGCATGCCGCCGATCAGACCCATGTCGTGGTACAGCGGCAGCCAGTTGACCATGCCGCCATGCTCATCGAAACCGTAGGCCTGGCGCATCAATTCGACGTTGGCGATCAGGTTGCGCTGGCGTACTTCAACGCCTTTGGGCGTGCCGGTGGAGCCCGAGGTGTATTGCAGGAATGCCACCGTCGCACCCTCGACATCCGGACGTTGCCACTGACTGGCCGGTGGGGAGCCGAGGTCCTGGACCGTCAATACGTCGACCTGGCCTTCCACCAGTTCCAGCAAACCCTGGCAATGATCCGCAGGCGCGAGAATCAGCGCCGGTTCGGCATCCACCACCACTTTGCGTACCCGGTCCAAATGGCGCGGTTTGCGCGACGGTGGCGGGAACAACGGCACGGCGATCAGGCCGGCATATAAACAGGCGCAAAACGCACGGGCATAATCGAGGCTGCTGGGCAGCATCAACAACACGCGATCGCCCGGCGCGTAGCGCGATTGCAGCGCGGCCGCCAGCGATCGGGACTGCTCGTGCAATTGGGCAAAGGTCAGGGTTTCGCCGATCTCGACGCCGTCCGGCAAGAAGTGCAGGGCAGCACGCTGCGGGAAGTGCAGGGCGTTGGCCTCCAGCACTTCGATCCAGTGATTGAAAGAGAACATGGTGGTATTCACGCCATGGCAACGATGACTTTGCGGTCACCGGTGTAAGGATTGCGGCCGTGTGCGACCAGTCGATTGTCGAGCATCAGGATGTCGCCGGGTTGCCAGGGAAAGCTGATGGCGGTCTGGCGATAGACCTCGCGCACGGTGTCGAGCACATCGTCGGGAATCACCGAACCGTCGCCGAAGTAGACGTGGCGTGGCAGGTTCTCTTCACCCACCGCCGCCAGCAGGCTGGCGCGTACACCCGGTTCAATGGCCGACACGTGGAACAGGTGCGCCTGGTTGAACCAGACCCACTCTGCGCTATCGGGATGCTGCAGCACGGCGGCGCAACGCTGACGGGTGCGCAGGTCGCCATCGGCTTTCCATTCCCACTCGATGTCGTTGTCCTGGCAGTAGCGTTCAACCTGCGCGCGGTCATCGGTGTTGAAGACTTTCTGCCAGGGCAGATCCAGTGCGCCGCTGTAATTGCGCACATAGAGAAGCTTACGGCTGGCAAACAGCTCGCGGATCTCGGCGGGCATGCGTTGGTAGATCAGGCGGCTGTCGGCAATCGGCGTTTCGCCACCGGTTTCACTGGCCTTGATGCAGTGGAACCAGATGCGCGAAGGCCATGGGCGGGTGTAGGCCTGCTCGTTGTGCAAGGGGATGAATTGATGAGCCGGGTATTCGGTGGAGCTATAGACCCCGGCGAAGACTTTGCTGCGCGGCGTGGAGCCGAATTCGTAGCTGGCCAGCGGTGCGCCGAAACTGGCGGCGAAGCGCTTGAAATCGATGGGCGTGGCGACGGTAAAACCACGAAACAGCACCCCACCAGTCGTGATCAGCGCATGGGGCAGACTGTCGCGGGTCGAAGCGTCCAGATCATGAATCGACTGTCCCGGCGTTGCCTGTACCAGCATGGGTAATGACAGTTCGCTGCCATCTGCTGGAGCAATGGAAAAAGACTCGGAACGCCCGTTCAGGTGTTCGATTGAGGTCATCCTTGCGCATCCTTTTTTATCTTTCTCGACAAATCGCAGGACCTTGAAACGCAGCAGAGGTCGTGGGTGTAGGACTTGTCTGTAATGTATTGGTGTTAATACAAGACGGCATATTAGGTACAAATGAGATAGATTATCAATACTATTTATTTAATTTTTTTTTTGAATTAGACTCCGCTCCGCTGGCGAAAAACAGGGTTCCAGCCAGCTCAAAAAACTAAAAAATCTGTCGCATGGGAGCGGGGCGTGAATTTCAAAAAGAACACAATTGCGTTGGCTGTGGGGTCGGCGGTGTGCCTGGTTAACAGCGCATGGGCGGCCGAACAGTCGAAGACAATGGAGATCGCTCCGATCACCGTGACGGGTGAAAAAATCAACCGCTCTCTTGAACAAACCCAGTCCAGTGTCGTGGTCGTCACTGAACAGCAACTACGCGAGAAGGCCGACAATAGCCTGGTCGACGTGTTCGCCCGTACGCCGGGTGTATACAGTCAGACCGGTAACGAAAACTGGGGTATTCGCGGTGTGCCGGTATCCGGTTTCGATGACCAGGGCCCAGCGACCCTCAACGGTGCGGTATCGGTTTATGTCGACGGCGCCGTGCAGCCGAACCGCACGCTGACCCTCAGTCCGGTCCCGTTGTGGGATGCGGAACAGGTCGAAATTTTCCTCGGCCCGCAGTCCACCACTCAGGGTCGAAATTCCCTGGCCGGCGCGGTGGTTATCCAGACCAAAAACCCTACCTTCCAACCGAGCTTCTCGGCGCAGACCAATGTGGGGAACTATGGTGAGAAGGGCGCGGCGGTAGCCGGCGGTGGTTCGATCGTCGACGACAAGATTGCCGGGCGTATCGCCGTGGATTATCAGGACGGCGACGGTTACATCGATAACGTCACGCTCAATGAGGACGCCAACCCGCATCGCACCAGCAATACCCGCGGCAAATTGCTGATCCTGCCCAATGACGACACGGACGTTTTGCTGACCTATGCCCATAACGAACACCGCCTGGGCGACCGTTCGACGATGAGTGTCAATGGAAAGCCCAGGTATTACGATATTTCTTCCAATACCAAGGCTTTCGACAACTTCAAGCAGGACACCCTCAGCGCAAAAGTGGATTACCGCCTGAACGATGCCTGGACGCTGACAAGCCTCACCGCCAATACCCGTACGGACTACAGCGCCCGACTGGACTTTGACCAGACCGCTGACTCTAATGAAGTCGTTCTGCGCAAGCAGGACAGCGACCTGTTCAGTCAGGAGTTGCGTCTGAATTACACCTCCGACACGGTGAAGAGTTTCGTCGGTGCCTACTATGGTCACAACACCAACAATTTCCACGACCGGTTGTTGTTCGATAACGAACTGTTCGGTACCTCCAAGGGTGATACCAAGATTGAAAACAAGGCGGTGTTCGGTGAAATCAACTGGACATTCGCGCCGCGCTGGACGTTGATCACCGGTCTGCGCTACGACCACGAGACGAACGACACCGACATCGAGCAGGATGACTTCTCCAGCCCCGGACAAGTCAGCAAGTCGTTTGATGCCGTGCTGCCGAAACTGGGCATCAACTATGAGCTGGCCACGGGGCAGTACCTTGGATTCATGGTGCAGAAAGGCTATCGCGGCGGCGGCGTCAACGTCCGTGCCGGCGGCGGTCACCAGTCCTACGATCCTGAATACACCACCAACTATGAACTGTCGTACCGCGGTTCGTTCTTCGACGATACCCTGCGTACCCGCGCCAACCTGTACTACACCGACTGGAAGGACCAGCAGGTCAGTATCCGGAAGAGCGGTAGCGACTTCTCTCAGGTGTACAACGCCGGTCGCAGTGAGATCAAGGGGCTGGAAGTCTTCGTTGAAAAAGACATCACCGAACAGCTGACGCTGACTGCGGGTGGCGCTATCACCGATAGCAAGTACAAGGACTTCGTCACGGGTGATGGCGAGGACCGGAGCGGCGAATCGTTCCTCTATTCGCCCAAGTACAAGATGTCGGTGGGTGGTACCTATCGCTGGGACGACCGCCTGACCTTCAACACGGACGTCACCTACCAGAGCACCGCGCCGTCGGAATACCTGTTCGACGCGGACGGTCAGGTAAACGGCGAGCTCAAGAGCGACAACTACGTGCTGGTCAACTTCAACACCGAATACAAAGTCACCAAGAACATCGCTGTGTCCGGTTTCGTGAAAAACGCCTTCGACAAGGAATACGTCACCAACAACCGCAACGACGACATCATCGATGTCGGCGCGCCGCGCACGGTGGGTATGGCTCTGCGTTACGACATGTAAACCCATGAACGCGGGGAGGCAATCTCTCCGCGTTCGGTTTTCAAAGTCACCGATGCTTGTTCTCAGCTATTTGTTCCCTTCCAGACCCAGCCTCCATGGAGGAAATCATGAGTGCTTTTTCGAATGTCACATCGGGTGGCGCGCAACAGCTACGCCTGTTGCACACCGGTCTGTCGAGCCCGTATTGCCTTGATTCGACGCCGATGCTGGAACGCCAGCAACAGCAGGAATCCAACGCTCGCAGTTACCCGCGGCGCATTCCGCTGGTGCTGGAACGGGCTCACGGAATCTATGTGCAGGACAGTCGCGGACAAGTGTTCGTCGATTGCCTGGCCGGTGCTGGCACCCTGGCGCTGGGTCACAACCATCCGGTGATTATCGAAGCCATCACTCAGGTCATGGCCTCAGGTGTGCCGATGCATACCCTGGACCTCATGACTCCGGTGAAGGACGCATTCGTACAGGAAATCTTCGGCTGCCTGCCCACAGAATTCGCTCGCAATGCGCGCATCCAGTTTTGTGGCCCCAGTGGCGCCGACGCGGTGGAAGCAGCACTGAAACTGACCCGCACCGCCACTGGCCGGCATTCGGTACTGGCCTTTGAAGGGGCCTACCACGGCATGACCCTGGGGACGCTGGCGATCAGCGGCAACCTGTCGCCGAAAAATGCTTTGGGCGGCTTGATGGCCGGCGTGCAACGTCTGCCGTTTCCCCATGATTACCGTTGCCCGTTCGGGGTCGCCGGCGAACAGGGCGTGACCTTGAACGTGCACTACCTCGAACATTTGCTCAACGATCCGGAAAGTGGCGTCACCGCGCCTGCGGCGATGATCCTTGAGCCGATCCAGGGCGAAGGCGGTGTGATCATCGCTCCCGATCGCTGGATGCAGGAACTGCGTCGCCTGACCCAGGCCCACGGCATTCCATTGATCGTCGATGAAATTCAATGCGGCATCGCCCGTAGCGGCCGGATGTTCGGCTTCGAGCACTCGGGCATTACCCCGGACGTCATCACTTTGTCCAAGGCCATCGGTGGTGGTCTGCCGCTGTCGGTGATGGTCTACAACGATTCCCTGGACGTGTGGCAACCGGGTGCCCACGCCGGCACTTTCCGTGGCAATCAGTTGGCGATGGCGGCCGGTACCGCGACCTTGCGTTTCATCCGCAACGAAGGTCTGGTGGCCCACGCCGAGAGCGCTGGCGCGCATTTGCGCAAACAGTTGCTGACGCTGCAAAGCGAATTCAGCTGGATCGGCGATGTGCGTGGCCGGGGCCTGATGCTCGGTATGGAAATCGTCGACCCGCAGGGTGCCCTTGACGCTCAAGGCCATCCGCCGGTGGACACCGCCCGGGCCAAGGCCTTCCAGCAGGCGTGCCTGCAACACGGTCTGATTGTCGAGCTGGGCGGCCGTCACAGTGCCATCGTGCGCTTCCTGCCGCCGCTGATCATCACCGAACAGGAGATCGATTTCGTTGCGCAAATCCTGTTCCGCGCGGCCAGTGCGATCAGCGAGCGTCCGCTTCGCTGAGTGGCCGCTGCAGAGGCCTGCCGACCGCAATCGGCAGGCCTTTTTTCATTGGACAGGGAGTGACAATGTACACAGTTTTTGCCTCGACGAAGCCTGCCTGGCTGTTGCTCACGGTGCTTGGATTAAGCGCTTGCGGTGATCAAAAACCGCCCCCCGAGCCCAGTGCGTCGGTACCGCAAGTGAAGACGCTGACGGTACAGCCACGGGCGTTTGCCATGACCACGGATTTGCCGGGGCGGATTGAACCGGTGCGCATCGCCGAGGTACGCGCACGGGTGGCCGGTGTCGTATTGACCCGACATTTTCAGGAGGGCAGCGACGTCAAGGCTGGCCAGTTGCTCTTCAGCATCGACCCGGCACCGCTCAAGGCGGCGCTGATGCGAGCTGAAGGCGCGCTGGCCAAGGTCGAGGCCGATGTCTATCGCGCGAACGCTCAGGTACAGCGCTTCAAACAGCTGGTCGAAATCAACGCTGTCAGCCCGCAAGCGTTCGATGACGCCATGTCCGACCTCAAGAGCGCCCAGGCCAATCGTCTGGCTGCCCAGGCCGACCTGATTACCGCACGGCTCAACCTCGGTTATTGTCAGCTGCGTGCACCGATCAGCGGCCGCATCGGGCGAGCGCTGGTCAGCGAAGGATCGCTGGTAGGACAGGACGAGGCGACATTGATGGCGCGAGTTCAGCAGCTGGACCCGATCTACGCTGACTTCACCCAATCCGCCGATCACGTCGTGGCTTTGCAGCAAGCCTTGGCCAGCGGACGCCTGACCCTGGACGGCAGCGGTTCGGCGCAGGTGACGGTGCAAGTGGGCAATCCCGCCCAGACCCGTCGCGGCACGTTGATGTTCTCCGATATCTCTGTGGATCGAAGTACTGGGCAAGTGACCTTGCGCGGCGAATTCCCCAACCCGGACAACGTGTTGCTGCCGGGAATGTACGTGCGCGTGGTGGCGCCGGCCGGGGTCGATCCGCAAGCGTTGTTCGTGCCGCAGCAAGCGGTGCAGCGCGGCACCGATGGTCAGGCCAGGTTGATGCTGGTGGATGCCGGCGGCGTGCTGCGTGAACGGGTGGTCAGCACCGGTGCGATGCTGGGTTCTGACTGGCAGATCACTCTGGGGCTGTCGGCCGGCGAACAGGTGGTGATCGAGCGGGTCGACAAGCTCAGCGCGGGGACGCAGGTCAACGTCATCACTTTGGCCGAGCAGCAGGCTCGCAACTGACGGCCAATGGCCTTGGGAAACAACCGATGCCGGATTTTTTCATCAACCGTCCGAATTTCGCCTGGGTCATCGCGTTGTTCATCTCGCTCGCGGGAGCGCTGACCCTCGGCACCTTGCCGGTCAACCAGTACCCGGACGTGGCGCCGACGCAAATCACGGTCAGCGCCAACTACCCTGGCGCGTCGGCACAAATCGTTAGCCAGAATGTCACCAGTCTGCTCGAAGAAGAGCTCAACGGTCTGAAAGGCCTGATCTATTACGAGTCCAACAGCGCCAATGGCGGTGCCGATATCACCATCACCTTCAACCCGGGCACTGATGCCGACATGGCACAGGTCGATGTGCAGAACCGTTTGCAACGGGTGGTCGGGCGCTTGCCTCAGGCGGTGATCGAGCAAGGCCTGAAAGTGGAGCAGGCGCGTTCCAACTTCCTGTTGGTGTATGCCTTGTCCTACACCGACGGCCAGCAGGACTCCATCGGGCTGGCGGACTACGCGGCCCGGGCCATCAACAATGAAATTCGTCGGGTAGCCGGGGTTGGTCGGGTGCAGATGTACACCGCCGAACGGGCCATGCGCATCTGGGTCGATCCTGCGCGATTGGTGGGTTACAACCTGTCGATGGCCGATGTCGGCAAGGCCATCGCCGGGCAAAACGTGCAAGTGCCTGCGGGCAGTATGGGTGAACGGCCGGGACCGGCCGACCAGCACATTACCGCCACGGTGATGGTGCAAGGCCAGCTCGAATCGGTGGAGGCATTCGGCAACATTGTGTTGCGGGCCAATGACGACGGTTCCAGTGTGCGAATCCACGATGTGGCACGGGTCGAACTGGGGCGACAGGACTACCGGTTCGATGCGCGTCTCAATGGCAAACCGGCAGCAGCCATGTCGGTGCAGTTGGCGCCCGGCGCCAACGCGCTGCAAACAGCGGCAGCGATCAAGGCACGGCTTGGACAGCTGTCGAGCACGCTGCCGGCGAACATGACCTTGAACGTGCCTTATGACACCTCGTACTTTGTCGAGGTGGCGATCAAACAAGTCATCTACACCCTGATCGAAGCCATGGTCCTGGTGTTCCTGGTGATGCTGCTGTTTTTGCAGAATCTGCGCTACACACTGATTCCAGCGGTGGTGGTGCCGGTCTGCCTGCTGGGGACAATTGCGGTCATGGCCCCATTGGGCTTCTCGATCAATATGATGACCCTTTTCGGCATGGTGCTGGCCATCGGCATTCTGGTGGACGACGCCATTGTGGTGGTGGAAAACGTCGAACGGCTGATCACTCAGGAGCGCTTGTCGCCCAAGGCCGCGACCCGCAAGGCCATGCAGCAGATGAGCGGGGCGATCGTCGGCATCACCCTGGTGCTGTCGGCGGTGTTCCTGCCGTTGGTGTTCATGGGCGGTTCGGTGGGGGTGATCTACCAGCAATTTGCCATGACTTTGTCGGTGTCGATCCTGTTCTCCGGCTTTTTGGCGCTGACCCTGACGCCGGCCCTGTGCGCCACCGTGCTCCAACCCTTTGACCCCACGCAGCAAGCCCGGCCCAACCGCTGGGCAAACGCTTTCAATCGACGCTTCGATGCCCTGGCCCGACGCTACGAACGGCTGGGTGCGAGCTGGGTTCGACGCAGCTCGCGCAGCATGTGTCTGTACCTGATGTTGCTGCTGGTACTCGCCTTCGCCTATCAGCGGTTGCCGTCCTCGTTCTTGCCGGCCGAGGACCAGGGCTACATCGTCACCGATATCCAGTTGCCACCCGCGGCGTCAGCCTCGCGCACCGACGTGACGGTCCAGGCGTGGGAACACTATGCCCTGGCGCAACCTGCCACGGATCACGTGCTGGCAATCATGGGCTTCAGTTTCTCCGGGGAAGGGGCCAACGCGGCAATGTCGTATGTCACCCTCAAAGACTGGTCGCTTCGCGGCAGCGGGCAGTCCAGCGATGACGTGGCCCGGCAAGCGAATGAGGCCTTTGAAAATGTCGCCGATGGCACGCTGTACAGCGTGGTGCCGCCCCCGGTGGACGGCCTTGGCACCTCCAGCGGGTTCGATCTGCGCTTGCAGGATCTGGCGGGGCAGGGGCAAGACGCGTTATTGAAGGCTCGAAGCCAATTGCTTGAAGCCGCCAAGGCATCGCCGGTGATCGGCCACCTGATGGAGGATGGCCTGGCCGATGCGCCGCAAATCAGCGTCAGCATTGATCGCGATAAGGCCGAGGCCCTGGGCGTGAGTTTTGATGTGATCAGTGCGGCCCTGTCCTCGGCACTGGGTTCGGAGCAGATCAACGAGTTCGCCAATCAGGGGCGGATGCAACGGGTGATCGTTCAGGCGGATGGCATCAGCCGGCAGACGCCCGAAGCGCTGTTGCGCCTGCAAGTGCCCAACCGGCAGAACCGTCTGGTACCCCTGGAGGCGTTCAGCCGCTTCGAGTGGCAGGTCGGGCCGTTGCAGATCGCTCGCTACAACGGCTCGGCGTCGTTGCGTTTTTCCGGTGATGCCGCGCCGGGTTACAGCACCGGCCAAGCCATGGAGGAAATGCAGAAAATTGCCCGTCAGTTACCGGCCGGTTTCAGCCTGGAATGGTCCGGCCTGTCATTGCAGGAACAACAGGCCAGCGATCAGGTGCCTTTGTTGCTGGGCTTGTCGTTGACCATGGTGTTGCTGGTGCTGGTTGCACTGTATGAAAGCTGGGCGATTCCCTTTGCCGTGCTGCTGATCGTGCCGGTGGGCATGCTCGGTTCGGTATTGGCGGTGACGGTGTTGGGCATGCCCAATGACGTCTACTTCAAGGTGGGATTGATCACGATCATCGGCCTTTCCGCCAAAAACGCCATCCTCATCGTCGAGTTTGCCAAATCACTTCACGCTCAGGGTGCAAGCCTTGCGCAAGCGGCTGCTGAAGCGGCGCGCTTGCGTTTTCGCCCGATTGTCATGACGTCCCTGGCTTTCATTCTCGGTGTGCTGCCCCTGGCACTCGCCAGTGGTGCGGGTGCCGCCAGCCAGCGAGCAATTGGCATCGGCGTGATCGGCGGCATGCTGGCGGCGACAGTACTTGGGGTCTTGTGTGTACCGCTGTTTTTTGTATGGGTCCTGTCCTTGGCGAATCGCTTGCGTCGTCGCCATGTCGCCAACCCCGAGTCGGGAGAGATCGGTAAAAAAATGTCAAAACAATAATCGCCAATTTTTACATCGGTACGTTTTTAAAAGGATTTTTTCATGTACAACCACTCGGTCTCGTCGCCTCTCGTTATGCCAATGCAGCCGCAGCCAGCGACCGCTCGGCAAGCCCTCCAATGCGATCGCAACACGAACACGCGTATCCGTGAATTGCTGCGCTTTTACGGGCTACGCACCAGCCTGATTCGCTTGAAGGTGATCGATGCCTTGCTGGTCGCCGCCAGAGAGGAACGTTCCGTCGGTGTGCACGGGGTGCATGCTTACCTGTGCACCTTGGCTGCCGAATTGTCGTTCATCAGCGTGCGTGAAGTGCTCAAGCGTCTTTGCGAAGAGGAGGTCATTCATTTTCAGGACAAGAGCTACAGCTTTACCGCCGAAGCCTGGGCGTTGCTGAAACTGCATTCAGAGGGAGGCATCAAATGACCTCGCACGAAGCACAACGATGTGTCTCACGAACAGTGGTCCTCGCCCTTCGACTGACAGGCTTTATGGTTTAATGAGAGTGATTCTTAAAAGGAGGGGTAGAAATTATGGAAAATGCATTTAGAAAGCCGCTGTTCGTAGTGGGGATTTCACTTTTTGTTTGCGGTTTGGGTGTTGAAAACCCTGGACTCTGGATTCCGGGAGCCGCGTTTATGCTGATCGGATGGAGTCAGCGAAGTAAGTGAGCTCCACTGTTTCAACGCGACACCTTAAAGAAAGCCCGGTTATTGCGCCCAGTCTAATACTGGGTTTTTGCTAAGTGCGGGACTCGGAATAGATATTGATAAGCAGGGGCGGGCTAGATTTTAAGTGCGTGCGGCACATTCGGATCAAGAGGTTGAGTACTCGAGGTACAGTCTTTCGAGAGCCTCCTGGTATTTGTCTCCCTTCAATGTTTTCTTCAGCACGGCCAGGGCTTCGAGCGCTGAAGCCGCAGCCAGCGCCTCGTTTTCTCCCCGGTAGGCGGCGCGCAGCCTGGCTGCTGCAATGATCGATTCTTCAGTCGTTGGCATGTGATTACCCTCGAAGGATTGAACCTCACTGATAGTCGCAACCCTCAACTATTTCAAGTCCAAGGCAGAGCCTCAGCAGCTTGAAGTTCGATCCTTTGCCTTAAACCCGCCCCCAACCCTGTGCCAATTTCGTCACCCCCCGCGCCCAAACCCATCAAGCCACACCTCTGCGAATAGACCACCCTGACCGGTCTGTCCAAGGAGATGAGCATGATCCGACTGACCCTGATCGAAGCCCGTGAACTGGCCGAATCGATCCTGTTGCACAACGGTTTTAATCTGGCCCACGCGCAAGCGGTGGCGGCGACGGTGATCGCCGGCGAGCGCGATGGCTGTGCCTCCCACGGTTTGTACCGGATTCTGGGCTGCGTGAATTCCCTGCGGGCCGGCAAGGTATCGGCCGATGCCGAACCGCAGGTGATCGACCAGGCGCCGTCGATCGTGCGGGTGGATGCCGCTGGTGGTTTCTCGCAGTTGGCGTTTCAGGCGGGGCTTGGGTTGCTGACGGAGAAAACCCGGGCCAACGGGATTGCGGCGTTGGCGATCAATCGCTGCGTGCATTTCTCGGCGCTGTGGGTGGAGATCGAGCAGTTGACCGCGGTTGGTTTAGTGGCGCTGGCGTGTAATCCGAGTCATGCCTGGATGGCACCGGCCGGGGGACGTGTGCCGGTGTTCGGCACCAATCCCATCGCCTTTGGCTGGCCGCGTGCGGGGCAGGATCCGTTTGTGTTCGACTTCGCCGCCAGTGCGATTGCCCGTGGTGATATCGAGTTGCATCGGCGTGCCGACAAGGCGATTCCCGAGGGTTGGGGCGTGGACGCTGAAGGTCGGCCGAGCACCGATGCCAATGTGGTGCTCGAAAGCGGCGCGATGCTGACGTTCGGTGGGCACAAGGGCTCGGCGCTGGCGGCAATGGTGGAGTTGATCGCCGGGCCTTTGATCGGTGATTTGACCAGTGCCGAGTCGCTGGCCTATGACGCGGGCAGCAAGTCGTCGCCGTACCATGGCGAGTTGATCATCGCGCTGGATCCGCGGCGTTTTCTGGGGGTGGCCACTGAGGAACATTTGGCTCGGGCCGAAGTGTTGTTTCAGGGCATTGAAGGGCAGGGTGCCCGCTTGCCGTCGCAACGGCGTTATGCGGCGCGGGCACGCAGTGTGGTTGAAGGCGTGCAGATTCCCGAGGCGCTGTATAACGATTTGAAAGCACTGCTGGCTTGAATGAAATGTGTGCCCACTCCTGTGGGAGCGAGCCTGCTCGCGATGAGGGCATCAGATTCAACATTTTCGTCGACTGACACGCCGCTATCGCGAGCAGGCTCGCTCCCACAGGAGGTCGTGGTGTTAAACCGGGTCGCGCTGGTTGATGCCGTCAACGAGTCGCGCAATACCCAACGGGTTGGCGTATTTCAGGGCGTCGGGCAACAAGGCGTCCGGGCAGTTCTGGTAGCACACCGGGCGCAGGAAGCGCTCGATGGCCAGGCTGCCGACCGAAGTGCCACGAGCATCGGAGGTTGCCGGATAAGGGCCGCCATGCACCATGGCATCGCAAACTTCAACGCCGGTGGGGTAGCCGTTGAACAGCACCCGGCCGACCTTTTGTTCCAGCAGTACCAGCAAGTCGGTGTGTTCCTTCAGGTCCTGTGTTTCGCCAATCAACGTGGCGGTGAGTTGACCGTGCAAACTGTTCAGCGCTTGTCGCAACTCGGCCTTATCAGCCACTTCGACGACGAGGGTGGTCGGGCCGAACACTTCTTCCTGCAATAGCGGGCCACCTTTGAGCAGCAGGCTGACCTCGGCCTTGAACAGTTGCGGACGCGCCTGATTGCCGTGCTGATCCTGGCCTGCCAGGCGGGTTATTCCCGGATGGTCGAGCAAGGCCTGCACACCTTTTTCATAGCTGCCGAGGGTGCCGGCGTTGAGCATGGTTTGCGCTGGTTGTTCGGCCATCAGCGTACTGAGACGCGCGGTGAAAGCGCTGAAGTGGGGTGAGCGCATACCGATCACCAACCCCGGATTGGTACAGAACTGACCGCAACCCTGGACCACCGACGCCACCAGTTCACCGGCGATTTTCTCGCCACGCGCGATCAGGGCTTCAGGCAATACCAGCACCGGGTTGATGCTGCTCATTTCGGCGAACACCGGAATCGGTTGTGGCCGTGCGGCTGCCATGTCACAGAGCGCGCGACCGCCTTTTAGCGAGCCGGTGAAACCGACGGCCTGGATCGCCGGATGCTTGACCAGCGCTTCACCGACCCCTGCACCGTAGATCATGTTGAACACACCTTTGGGCATGTCGGTTTGCTCGGCGGCGCGGATGATTGCATCGGCCACGCGTTCGGCGGTCGCCATGTGTCCACTGTGGGCCTTGAACACCACCGGGCAACCGGCGGCCAGGGCGGCAGCGGTATCACCGCCGGCGGTGGAAAAGGCCAGCGGGAAATTACTGGCGCCGAACACGGCCACCGGGCCGAGGCCGATCCGGTATTGGCGCAGGTCGACCCGTGGCAATGGCTGACGTTCGGGCAAGGCGCGATCGATGCGCGCACCATAGAAATCGCCCCGGCGCAGCACCTGAGCGAACAGGCGCATTTGGTTGCTGGTACGACGGCGTTCGCCTTGAATGCGCCCGGGTGGCAGTGCGGTTTCGCGGGTGACCAGAGCGACGAACTCATCATCCAGCGCATCCAGTTGCGTGGCGATGGCTTCAAGAAATTCTGCACGGCGAGTTGCCGGTAGATTGCGGAAGGCCGGGTAGGCTGCCGCCGCGGCTTGGGCGGCGGCGTCCACTTCCTCAGCGGTGGCTTGTATGAAAGAGAAGGTCAGCGCTTCGCCGGTACTGGCGTCGTGACTGTGCAGAGTGATGCTGCCAGCAGCGCTGCGGGCGCCGCCGATGTAGTTGTGGCCGATGATTTCGGGCATGGAAAACTCCTGTCAAAAAAAGTGAGGTCCTTGTAGGAGCGAGGCTTGCCCAAGGCTTGCCCGCGAAGGCGGTGTGTCAGTCGACATCGATGTTGAATGTGATGGCGCCTTCGCGGGCAAGTCGGATCGCCGCACCGCTCGCTCCTACAGGTATTGAGCTCAAACCAATGAATCACCCCGGCGTGCCATGGCCGGCACGGCGCTATCGAGCGCAGCAATGCGCGCAGCAGATTCGGCATCCACCTGATGCAACGACTTGCCGCGGGTTTCCCGGGTCAGGCCGACGGCCACGATGGAGATCAGCGCGGCGCTAACCAGGTACCAGGCGATGGGTGTCGAGCTTTGATATTTGTTGAGCAGCGTGATGGCGATCAGCGGTGCCAGGGAACCGGCGAAGATCGGCGCCACCTGGTAGCACAGTGAAAGTGCGGTGTAGCGCACATGGGTCGGGAACATTTCGGCCATCAGCGCCGAGTAGGGCGCATAGGTCATCGACTCGATGCCCAGGCCCAGAATGATCGCCGCCATGATCAGCCAGTTATTGCCGGTGTCCATCATCGGGAAACCGATAAAGCCCCAGAACGCAGTGAGCACCGCGCCGGTCAGGTACACCGGTTTGCGCCCGACGATATCCGACAGATACCCCATCAACGGAATCAGGAAGAAGTGCACCAGGTGCGCGCCGAACATCAGCAGTAGAATTTCCGAGGTGTCCTTGTGCACCACCAGTTTCAGGTAGGTGATCGAAAAGGTGACCACGGTGTAATAGAGGATGTTCTCGGCAAAGCGCGCGCCGATGCCGACCAGCACAGCGTGCCAGTGATGACGCAGCACTTCGACCACGCCCAGCTGTTGCTGCTTGGTCTGTGCCTGACGGGCCTGGGCCTCTTTGAAGATCGGCGCGTCATCGACGCTGGTGCGAATCCAGTAGCCGATCAGCACCACCACCGCCGAGAACCAGAACGCCACGCGCCAGCCCCAGGCGAGGAATTGTTCCTCCGACAGGTTCGATGACAACAGCAGCAGCGCGACCGTGGCCACCAGGTTGCCGGCCGGCACCCCGGCTTGCGGCCAACTGGCCCAGAAGCCTCGGCGATTGTCCGGGCAGTGTTCGGACACCAGCAAAATTGCGCCGCCCCATTCACCGCCAAAGGCAAAGCCCTGGATCAGCCGCAGCAGCACCAATAACACCGGCGCGGCATAGCCGATGCTGTCGAAGCCGGGCAGGCATCCCATCAGAAAAGTCGTGATGCCGACCACCACCAGGCTCAGTTGCAGCAGGCGTTTTCGGCCGAATTTGTCACCGTAGTGACCGAACACCAGACCGCCCAATGGGCGGGCGAGAAAGCCGACCGCGTACAGGGCGAAGGCGGCGATGATGCCGTCGATGGGGCTGTCGGTCTGGCGGAAGAACAACTGGCCGAAGACCAGTGCGGAGGCGGTGCCGTAGAGAAAGAATTCGTACCACTCGGCAACGGTGCCGGCCATGGCGGCGGCCACTACGCGTTTGAGTCCCGAGGGGGTGGTTGCGCTTTGCGTGTGTAGAGGATTGGACATGCTGGCGTTTCCTGTAGAGGCGCAAAAACAGGCAGCCGGGCCGGGTCCGCAAAGAGCCGCCCGGCAATCACTCAGAGACCGACGTCTGGCAACTCCGGACGATTAGCCAGGGCCTTGGCCATGATCTGCTCGACGAACACCCGATCGGCTTCCGGCAATGCCAGGCGTGGCGGACGGGTCAGCGCGCTGCCGCGACCGGCGATGGCTTCGCAGAGTTTGATGCACTGCACCAGGTCGGCACGGGCATCGAGGTGCAGGATTGGCATCAGCCATTCATAGATCGGCATGGCTTCGGCGAAGCGACCGGCCTTGGCCAGGCGGAAGATGGTTTCGCCTTCTTTTGGGAACACGTTCGACATGCCGGAGACCCAGCCTTCGGCACCCACCGCGATGCTTTCCAGCACCACATCGTCGAGACCTGCGAACAGCACGAAACGGTCGCCGACTTCATTGCGCACGTCGATGAAACGACGGGTATCGCCGGACGAATCCTTGAAGCACACCACGTTGTCACAGTCGGCCAGGGAAATCAGGATGTCCGGGGTGACGTCGTTTTTGTAGATCGGCGGGTTGTTGTAGACCATCAGCGGTACGTCGGCGTTTTTCGCCACGTAGCGGTAGTGCTCGGCGGTCTCGAACGGCTTGGAACCGTAGACCAGCGCCGGCATCAGCATCACGCCGTCGACACCGACCCGGCGCACGGCATTGGCGACCTTGGCCGCTTGCACACTGGTGAACTCGGCCACACCGCAGATCACTGGCACGCGACCCCGGGAGGCGTCGACCGCGACTTCGGTCACGGCGATTTTTTCTTCGGCGGTCAATGAGGTGTTTTCCCCCACCGAACCGCACACCACCAGGCCCGATACGCCGTCACGGATCACGTTGGAAATCACCTGATGGGTTTTTTCCAGGTTGATGCTGAAGTCATCGTTGAATTGAGTGGTCACCGCGGGGAAGACGCCACTCCAGTTAATACGCTTGCTCATTGTTGCCTCCGGTTCGTTAATTGTATTTCGTATACGATATTTTAAATGCCGATGCTCGGCTAGTGCTTTTTTCAGATTCGGGGTTGGTTCTGCTAGCCGTTGGTCAGGGTGAGTCAGGCGCCGGGCCAGGTGTCAGACAGGCGATAGCCCTGTGGCCACGGATCGCTTGGATCGAGCAGCAATTGGTGGGTGCCGGTGATCCAGGCCCGGCCGGAAATGCACGGGTAGATCGCCGGGCGTCCGGCCACTTCGGTCAGGGAATCGATGCGGCAGTGGAATTCGGAACCGATGATCGAACGCCCAATAAAGCGCTCACCGACCTGCATCAAGCCCTTGGCCTGCAGCACCGCCATGCGCGCCGAGCAACCAGTGCCGGTGGGCGAGCGGTCGATCTTGCCGGGTTGAATCACCACTGCGTTGGCGCCAGTGGCAATGCCATGTTCAACGACGATGGGCGCGGCAATCTGGCAGAAGGAAATATGCGACCACTCAGGGTTCAGCGGATGGACGAAGCCCAATTGTTCATTGGCCGCTCGAGTGATTTTCAGCCCGACCGCTACCAAATCGGCAGCCTCATCAGGACGAATGGAAAAGCCCAGACGCTCGGCGTCGGCGATCACAAAACTGTCGCCGCCATATGCAGTGTCGACCTGCAACGAGCCGAGGCCTTCGACTTCGATCCAGGCGTCGAGGCGATCAGCGAAGGAGGGCACGTTCTTGATTTCTACCCGCTCGACCTTGCCATCACGGCAATCGGCCACGGCCTCGATCAGGCCGCCGGGTGCTTCGAGCACCAGTCGGGTTTGCGGCTCGGTCATCGGCAGAATGCCGCTGTCGAGCAGCACCGTGGCGACGCACAGCGAGTTGGAGCCGGACATCGGTGGTGTGTCCGCCGGCTCCATGATGATCCAGGCCATTTGCGCCCGAGGATCCTTGGCCGGCACCAGCAGGTTGACGTGACGGAACACGCCGCCGCGAGGTTCGTTGAGCACGAAGTTGCGCAGTGTCTGATCCTTGGCGATCCAGCGAGATTGCTCCCACACAGTGGCGCCCGGTGGTGGGGCGACACCGCCGACGATCACATCGCCGACTTCGCCTTCGGCATGACAGCTGACTACATGAATGACTTTCGATGAGCGCATGGTTTGCTCCTTGTTTTGTCTGTTAGGACCTCATCGCGAGCAGGCTCGCTCCCACATTTAACCGAGTTCTGTCAGAAAGAATGCGATCAAATGTGGGAGCGAGCCTGCTCGCGATGGGGCCAGCCGCTATTTCACCGATTTCAGAAATGCCGCCGTTTCCGCATGCACCGGATTACCGATCACCTGATCCGGCGAGCCGATCTCGTGCACCAGGCCATTGCGAAAGAACGCCACGCGGTCGGAGACATCGCGGGCAAAGCGGATTTCGTGGGTCACCAGCACCATGGTCATGCCGTCTTCGGCGAGCATACGCATGGTGTCCAGCACCTCGCCGACCAATTGCGGGTCGAGGGCCGACGTGGCTTCGTCGAACAGCATGTAGTCCGGCGACATGGCCAAGGCGCGAGCGATGGCCATGCGTTGCTGCTGGCCTCCGGACAACTTGCCGGGGAAGGTCTTGAGCTTGTCGGCAAGGCCCACGTGGGTCAGTTGCTGCACCGCCAGCTCCTCGGCGTCGCACTTGCTTTTACCCAGGACTTTGCGCGGGGCCAGCATCACGTTTTCCAGCACCGTCAGGTGCGGGAAAGCATTCCATTGCTGGAACACGATGCCGATTTTCTGCCGCAGGCGATTGAGGTCGGTGGCGCTGTCATGGACCTCGACGCCGTCGACGCGAATGCTGCCTTTCTGGATCGGTTCCAGGCCGTTGATGCACATCAGCAGGGTCGATTTGCCGGAGCCCGAGCCGCCGATGATCGACACCACCTCGCCCTTGTTCACCGTCAGGCTGACACCCTTGACCACGGCGAGGTCGCCGAACGATTTATGTACGTTGTCGATCTCAATCATTTTCTTGCCACCTTCTTTCCAGACGAGCGCCCAGGCGTGCGACCACCAGGCTCATGACGTAGTAAATAAGGCCCGCGATGCACAGCACCAGCAACGGTTCCTGGAGGCGGGTGACGATGGTTTGCGAGGCGCGCAGCAGTTCGACGATGCCGATCCACATCACCAGCGCGGTGTCTTTCATCACGCCGAGCACCAGGTTCAGCCAGCCGGGGAAAGCCACCCGGGTGGCCATCGGCAGGACGATCCAGCGCAGGTCCTGCAGGAAGCTCAGGCCCAGCGAGCGACTGGCCCGCCGCAGGGTGAACGGCACCGAAAGCACACCAGCGCGCACGATTTCGGTGAAGTACGCGGCGGCGTAAACCCCCAGCACAATGCAGCCGACGCTGAAGGCGCTGATGTTCAAGCCGACGATGCTTTTGAGCGAGTTGAACAGCACAAACTGGATCAACAGCGGCACGCTTCGAAACACGTCCAGCACCCAGGCGAGGGGCAGACTGGCTCGAGGCAACAAGGCCCGCAGCAGGCCGAAGAGCAAGCCGGCGAGGGAGCCGAGGATGATCGACCAAAACGTCAGTTGCAGCGTGACCCACGCGCCGTTGAGCAGGAACAGCAGGTCATTGGAGGAAAACCCGGTATTAAACATGGACGACTCCTCAGTAACGGAACAACCGCCAGGCCATCAGCCGGGCTGCCGCGACGATCGCCTTGGCAATCAGGTAATACAGCACCGCTGCGATGGCGAAGAACTCGAAGGTGCGGAACGTTTTGACGTTGTAGTCCTGGGTCACGCCGGTGAGGTCATTGTTCAGCCCGACGATCACCCCCAGCGACGTCATCAGCACCGCCCAGACCATTTGATTGGTCAGCGGGTAGAAGACGATCCGCAGCAGCTGCGGGACGATGATCATGCGGTAGGCCTGAAAGGCACTCATGCCCAGCGAACGTGCGGCGCGCACTTGTGTGTCCGGGACGGCCTTGAGGCCACCGCGAAAGTTCTCCGCCAGATACCCGGCATTGTTGAAGGTGATCCCGGCCAGCAGGGCGAGCCATGAGCTGACATGCATGCCCAGCGAGCCGAGGCCGAAGTAGAGGACGTAGATCTGGAACAGCGACGGGGTGTTGCGCGCGATCGATACCCAGCCATTGCCGATGCCGCGCAGCAGCGGGTTTTTGCTTTCGCGCATCACGGTCAGGGCCAGGGCGATCAGCACACCGAAGATCATCGACAGCGCCGCGGTCTCGAAGGTGACCAAGGCACCGGCAAGCATGTCCGGCAGCGCGCGCAGCGCTGAGCGCCATTGGAAGCTGTAGTCAAACATGCGCAGGGCTCTCCAGTAGGGCGGCAGGTTGTAACCACGTCGGCAGGCGCCCGCTGGCGGTGGCATTGCAGGCGGCATCGACGCATTCGGCGAGGCTTGCGAAATGCACCTTGCGGCCCACCAGGCCGGGTGCGTAATGGGCGTATTTGCCGGAGTTGGTCATCAGGGTTTTTGCGGCCGGCGGGATCACCGGTTCGCCGAGCATGCACCAGCAGGTATCGGTGACCAGGGTGGCGCCGAAAGCTTCAATCACAGCGATATGCCCGGCTTCGCGCGCCTGCTCCAGCACGGCACGGCCGCAGGTAATGGCGAGGACCACGTCAGGGTGTTTGTGCCGACCGAGACACAACCGCGCGAGGTGGGCAAACTCGCTGAGGGAGAAATGCGGATTGCCCAGCGAGACCACATCCACCCGGCTGTCGCGGGCACTGTTGAGTTCGCGCCAGCTGACCAATAGATCGATCAGGCGAATTTTTTCCACGGGTATGGATACATCCGTTTCCAGCACCTGTGTTGGGTCGAGTGCTTCCGGAGTTACTCCGGCGATATGGAACAAGGGCGCTGCGGATGTGGTGGCAAATGCTGCGCCGAAAGCTTTGAGGTCGTCCAGGCTCGGCTCGCGTTTTTCCAATCCGAACACCAGTGGAATCCGGCTGCCGGCCAGTGCGCCAATGTGGTAACCGAGCAATGGGTAGAAGGCATCGTCCAGTTCACCGAGAGCGGGCAACTCGATGCGCAACCGAGCCTTGCGTTGCGCGTCCAGGTGGCAGCCGATCAATGGTGCGCGGCCGGTCAGCGCAATGCAGATGTCCAGGTAGTCCGGGTACTTCAGAGTGCGTGCGCCGAGCACGCTGTTGGCGTAAACCACCGCGTTGGATTCGGCCCAGACGATCTGCTCGCCAGCCTTCGGCGCGCTGTCGAGCAGGTAGGGCGCGCAGGTGAAACTCAGCTGTGCGCCCATCGCCATATAAGCATCGCCCAAGGCACTGGCCGGTACACCGAGCGCCGGGTCGATGCCCAACTCGCGCCAGCGGCGCTGGTCCACGGAAATCGAATTGAGGGTGGTGGGCACCCGCACTTTTGCTCCCCATTGCACCAGTTGTTCGGCAAAGCGCAGGCTCGCCGGTCCGGTGTAGATGCAGCCGTCGATGTGCGCCTGGGTGACATCCACCAGATGGCGGGCACCTTGCAGTTCGGCCATGCGCAGGACGATCTGCATGGCCACTTGCGCGGCCTTGCCATGCTGGCCGTCGAGCAGCGTCCGGTCGTGTTCGGTGAGTTTGATCGCGGTGGCGATATCGGTGCTCGGCAAAGGGCTGTCGAGTGCCTGCCAGGCGTCGCCCGGCGGGTGCTCGAACAGGCTCAGCGTTGTGTCCTCGACCCGAGCGAAGGCCTTGCCGCGCAGGGCGGCGAAGGCCTCCCGGCCGACGCACAGCACCGGCAGGGAACGCTCGAAAATGGTCTGTGCCACAAGCACGCCCAGGGTCAGGATCTCATCGGGTTCGGCCAACACCAGTGCAGCCGGTGCGTGACCGTTGCTGATCAGTTCCATCAACACGCTACTGCCGGTGCACGAGCCGCGACCGCTGGGGATGGCCAGTACGCGGCCGGCCAGGTATTCGCCGCTGAGCGGGTGGTGACGGTCAATGATCTCGCCGCTATACGGATCGACCCCGCCCCAGAAACTCAACCCGATATCGGCGAACAGCAAGGCGCCCTCAGCGGCGCCCGCGACCAGGCTGCGACCGGTCAGAGAAGTGGGCCTAGGCATGCCGGACATCTCAGTAGTAGACCTTTGGCACGGTCAGGTCGGTGGGTGAAATCTCGGTGCCGACCCATTTGGTGAACAGCTCGTTGTAACGGCCTGTTCGCACTTGCTGGTTCACGAACAGGTCGAGATACCGGAGCAGACCGTACTCGTTGCGCTTGGCACCGAGGGAAACGTAGTCGATCACGTACGGGGCGTTACCGGCGACTTTCAGGTTCTTGTATTTGCCCGATTTTAGCGTGGCGGCGGCCACAGTGTTGGTGACCACAGTGGCGTCGATATGACCCTGGGCGACCGCCAACAGCGTGTCGTTTTGCGACTGATAGGCACGGAAGGTGCCGGTGCCCCAGTTCTTCACGTCTTTCTCTAGGGCGATGGCCTCATAGGTGCCGCTGGTGTTGCCGACGGGTTTGCCCTTGATGTCGTCGAAGCTGTTGATGCCGGTGTCGTCGCGGGTCAGCACTACCATCTGGAAGGCAAAGTAGGGCACGGTGAGGCCGACGGTTTTGGCCCGTTCGAGGGTGTCGGAGGTGGAGGCAACGATCACGTCGGCCCGTCCGGAGACCAACGCCGGAATCCGGTCCGGGAACGGCGTCTCTACGACTTCGGCATCGACCCCGAGGATTTTCGCCAGGTCATGGCAGTAGTCCACGTCGAAACCGGCCGGGTTGTTACCTGCATCGCGAAAACCCATGGGCGGGAAGTCCAGGGTCACGGCGCAACGCAGCTTGCCCGAACCGATAATGTCGTCGAGCTTGTCGGCTTGGGCGATGGCGATAAAGGAGGTACTGAGAACAGCGCTGAGGGCTACGGCAAATGCGGGGTTTTTCATAGAGGCCTCGTTGATGTGAAGTGCTGTTGGATATCGTATTGGGGATTTCGTATACGATATTAACAATAGCAATCAATGTGCCTATTTCCAGGCAGAAGCGCGAAATAGTCGTCAGGTCTTGAAGTAGAGGTGTTGTGGTGGCGCAACTGGAGGGGGAGTGACGCCGTGAAGGCATGGGCCCGCAATGGCGGGTGTTACAGATGGGAGCAATGGTTGTGCGGGGCGCCCCTTTAAGGAACACCGGGCCTGCGATCTTTTGATCGACTAACCCGTGCTCTGACACACCTCATGTGGCGAGGGGGCTTGCCCCCGTTGGGTTGCGAAGCGACCCCATAACCTGCAACCGCATGTTTTCAGGTACACCGCATACACCGGTTTTGCGACTGCTTCGCCGCCGAACGGGGGCAAGCCCCCTCGCCACAGGTCTTCGCTAGCCTTGCGGATCGAGATTATCCAGCACCCGATTCACTGCTAACTCCCCAAGCATGACCACCGATTGAATCCCCAACATCATGTTGCGATATGGCATGTCCATCAATCCGGCGAATTCACTGAGCATCATGCTCGCTGACGCCAGGGATTCGCAGGCGTTGACCGGCAGGGTTTCGTTATCGACCTTCTCACCCACATGATAAATGGTGCTGGGTTTGCGCTTGGTGTCTTTGGGAATGGATGGCTTGAGGTAGTGGTCGAGGGCGCGGTCGGCGGCTTCGTTGAGCTTTTTGGAATCGAGGGATTCGTAGGGGGATGTTGGATCGGTTTTCGGCGGGTTGGGTGTTGGTTTGAACATGATGAAGCTCCTTGATGAGTGGAGCTACCGCCGTTCGCGGTCAAACGAACAAGGTGGCAGCTGTACGCGGGTTGACCGACCGGACATCAAGGAATCCGGCACACCCGAAGGTGTCCCACGCACAGCCACCGCGACACGATATTTCAGGCAATGCCTGAATTTGGTCTTGGACGCTGGCGCGCCTTGATTGATTCGGACGGTCAAATCCGATCGCTGATTCGTCAACGACCCGGAAACGATAGAGCCCGGCCTCAAGGCGTACAAGCCGGCGGATTCTGGCGTAGTCGTAGGCAACGGCGCAAGGTTGTGTAGCCTGGGTGAGTGTCTGGAAGTGTCGCTTAAACATCGCTTGTTTAATGGTCTTGCTGAGGGTTTTGTGTTGGCTGGGCTGGCCTCATCGCGAGCAGGCTCGCTCCCACATTGGATCTGCAGCATTCGCAAAAAATGGATTCACTGCAAATCCCCTGTGGGAGCGAGCCTGCTCGCGATGAGGCCCTAAAGAACAACACATTCCTATCGCTGATTATCCCGAAACTGACTCGGCGAAAGACTGGTCAACGCCCGAAACTGCCGGCTAAAAGCACTATGGTCGGTATAGCCGCAGCGCAAGGCGATTTCGGTGATCGGCAGGTCGGTGTGCAGTAACAGCCGCGAACCTTCTTCCAGGCGCGCCTTGTGAATCATCTGCCGTGGGGTGAGTTGGAATACCCGTTTGCAGTGCCGCTCCAGTTGCGCCACGGAATAACCGGCGATGGCGGTCAGTTCGCCGAGGCTGATGGGGCGGGCGAAGTGGCTGCGGATGTGCGCATCCACCGCGGCGAGTTTCTGGTACGCGGGATGGTTGGACTGGGGTGATTGCAGGTCGCGGGAGATTCCGGCCAGGCCAACGATGTGACCCTGTTCATCCTGCAAAGCGAGCTTGTGGGTCAGGCACCAGATCGGCTGGTTGCCGTAATACAGGTGCAATTCCAGTTGGTCGGACAGTTCGCGGCCGCTGGACAGTACCCGTCGATCCTGTTCGGTGTACAGCGGACCGAAGCGTTCCGGGAAGACCATTTCGGCGGTGAGCCCCAGCAGCTCCTCGCGATGTTTGAAACCGCAACGCCGGGCCAGGGTCTGGTTGACGAAAGCGTAGCGGGCTTCGCGGTCCTTGATGAAAAACACCACGTCTGCCAGGGTATCGAGCAGCGGCGCAATCGGCTGCAGACTGTTGAGCAGCGTTGGCAGGTCGCAGGGTTTGAAGGTGTTGAGCGAGGGATACATGGCGCTGGGGTCTGATGGCGACCCCGGGATCATAGAGGCTCGACAGCGTGGCCGAAACCCCCGAGGGGGAATCAGGCCGGCGGGGTGTCGTCCAGGCACATCAAGGTCTCGATTCGCGCCGGGCTGAAGGGTGGGCGGGGCGCCGAGGGTTGCCAGCCGAACAGGTGCTGCACCGCGCCGCCACACACTCGGCCCTGACAGGCGCCCATGCCGCAGCGACTGGCCAGCTTGGCTTCGCGCCAATCAGTGTGCCCGGCCAATGCGGCGTAGGGCACGTCTTCGCAGCGGCAGACCAGGGTGTCGGATTGGGCCAGGGACTTGAGTTGCGGGTCGAGGGCGAATGCCTGATTCAGTGCCTTCGCAAACCTCTGCCAGCGTGCCCGGCGTGGCCACAATTGGCGGGCCGCTTCAAGGTTGCCGACCGCCGCGTGGCCAGCGATGGCACCTTCGACCAACGCCAGTTCACTGCCACCAAACCCGGTGCATTCGCCGGCCGCATAATGATCGGTGCGGCTGCTGGCCTGCCAGGCATCCACTGCTAATGCCTGACCTTCGATGGCATAACCCAGTGCCTGGCCCAATTGAATGTTCGGGATCAAGCCGAAACCACAGGCCAGTCGATCACATTCCAGTTCAATGATTTTGCCCTGCTGTTGCAGGCGTACGCCTTCCAATCGATCAGTGCCAAGGGCGGCCAGCACGTGAGTCGCGGTGCGGTAATGGCGGTCGAACAAGCTAAACGATTGCAACCATTTGGCGGGCCAGCGGGGCAGTTGCGCGGCGAAACCGGCGACGGCGATGCGCGAGGCTTGCTCGGCGATGCGTTGTACTTGCGCGCCATGCTTTTTCGCGGTGGCGGCACTCGCCAGCAATAGCGGGCCGCTGCCGGCGATCACCACGCGCTCACCCTGCACCGGCACACCCGCCTTGATCAGCGCCTGCAAGCCACCGGCCCCGGTCACGCCCGGCAATGTCCAGCCGGGGAAGGGCAGCAGCAACTCGCGGGCGCCGGTGCACAGAATCAGTTTGTCGTAGCTGATCAACCAGCCGTCGTCATCATCTTCGACCAACAGTTTTTTCGGACCGGGACTGGCGATCACCCGGGTGCCAGCGTGATGGCGGATGTTGCTGCAAGACTGCAAATGCTCACGCAGGCGACGGGCCTGATCAGGCACGTTGGCTTGCGGGCCGTCTCGCCAGATTTGCCCGCCCGGCAGCGGATTGTCGTCGAGCATGACGATGCGTGCGCCGGTGGGTGCGGCGGCAAGGGCGGCGGCCATGCCAGCGGGGCCGGCACCGACGATCAGCAGATCGGCGTATTCGTTCATGGGCGTGTCTCCACCTGCATGCCGTCTCGGCACAGGGTCTGGCAGGCGAGGCGTCGCCGGCCGTCGATGGTCACCCGGCATTCCTGGCAGATGCCCATGCCGCACAGCGGTGCGCGGCGCTGGCCACTGACCGAGGTGCGCGTGCAGCCGTCGCTGCCCAGCGCCAACGCAGCGGCGACGCTGGTGCCCTCGGCAACCTCCAAGGCGCGGCCGTCCAGCAGCAATTCAGGCATAGGCAGGTTCTCCGAGAAAACGCTGGGGTAGATAGGGTTGTGCAGCCAGTGGCGGGGTTTCGTTGAACAGTTGCGCGACCAGCAAATCGGCGGTGCCGGGGGCCGTGGTCACGCCCAACCCTTCATGACCGACGGCCAGCCACAAGCCTTGGCGCTGCGGGTGTTGGCCAACCAGCGGCAGGCCATCGGGGCTGGCGGCGCGAAAGCCGGTCCAGGCGCGGATGCCGTTGAGTCGGGCCAGCCCGGGCATGTACTCGGCGGCGCGCTTGAGCATTTTCGCCAGCATCCAGCCTTCGACTTGCGGGTCGGTGGTACCGAATTGGCGCGAGGCGCCAATGAACAATTGCCCGGTGGAACGCGGCTGAATATTGCAGGCGGTCGACGGCCCCGTGGCGTTGTGGGCGCTGGTGACGTAACCCAGTTCGACCAAGGTGTGGGTGACGGTGCGGGGGTAGCGGTCGGTAATCAGCAGGTGACCTTTTTTCGGCTCGATGGGCAACTCCGGGCACAGTTCGTTGGCCTGAATACCGTTGGCCAACACCACCGCTTCGGCGCTCAACCAGTGGCCGTCATCGAGGTATACGCGGTTGCCATCGACCGCGCTGACCCGCGCCCGGCGTTGACGAATGTTCGGTGTGTCGAGCATCCAGCTGGCCGTCGCCGGCGCATAAAGAATGCCGTCGCCATTGATCAGCAAACCGCCTTCCAGCCCCTCGCGCAGTTCCGGTTCACGCTGGCGCAAGGCACTGGCGCTGATCAATTCGCAAGCCACGCCCTGGGCTTGCAGGTTCAGGTATTTGCCATGGGCGACCGCCATTTCCTCGGCGTTGGCCGCCAGCCACAGCGTGCCGTTGTTGCGGTAGGCGCAGCCGTCGGGCAGGTCCGGTGCCAGCTCGCGCCAGCGTTGCAGGGAATATTGACTCAGGGCCAGCTCGGCCGGGTTGTCGTCGAGCACCAGCAAGTGGCCCATGCCCGCCGCCGTCGCACCGTGCAGGCCGGCGTCCAGCACCAACACCTGCAAGCCGCGACGGGCCAGCGCCTGGGCACAGGCGGCACCGATAATGCCGGCACCGATCACGATCACATCGGCCACCAGGCCCTCGTTCATGGACGAATGCCCCAGGCGAACGGGTCATCCTGTTCGATGATCAAACTGGCTTCGGCGCTGATAAAGGCACGGCCGCGAATGGTCGGCACGACGCGCTCGCCCTGCCATTCGTAGGAGCCTTCGAACTCGCTGCCGATGACACTGGCCTGCCGCCAGATCTGCCCCGGTTGCAGTTTGTCGTCAGCTGCCAGGCACGCCAGTTTGGCACTGGTGCCGGTGCCGCACGGTGAGCGGTCATAAGCCTTGCCGGGGCAGAGGACAAAGTTGCGGCTGTCGGCGTGATCGTCATCGCTGAACAGCTCGACATGGTCGATCAGCCCGCCGTCTTCACCACGAATACCCTGGGCCTCCAGCGCCTGCTGCACGGCGTAGGTATAAGCGGTCAGCGCGTCGAGGTTGTCGCCGGCCACCCGCAGGCCATGCTCGGCGATCAGGAAAAACCAGTTGCCGCCCCAGGCAATATCGCCGACCACCTGACCGACATCTGGCACCTGCAACACCAGTGCCTTGCGGTAACGGTAGGCCGGCACATTGCGCACGCTCACTGAATGGTCTTCGTGCAGGGTCGCCTGCACCGTACCTACCGGCGTCTCGATGCGATGCACGCCGGGGCTGATCTTGCCCAGATGCGCCAACGACGCCACCAGGCCGATGGTGCCGTGGCCGCACATGCCCAGATAACCGGTGTTGTTGAAAAAAATCACCCCGGCACAAGCGCTCGGGTCCACAGGTTCGCAGAGCAGGGCGCCCACCAGCACGTCGCTGCCACGCGGTTCCAGCACACAAGCGGCGCGCCATTGATCGTGATGTTCGGCGAGCAGCTTGCGGCGTTCGGCCATGCTGCCGGTGCCCAGGTCAGGAAAGCCGGCAGTCACCAGACGGGTCGGTTCGCCGCCGGTATGGGAGTCGATCACGGTGATGCGTTTCATGGGAGGGCCACGTCCGTTCAGATGAGTGAACGAAAGAGTGGCCTGTGCAGCGGGGTGCCGGCTTGATGGATTTATCCTGTGCCGATGACGAAATCAGCACAGCATCCTAGTGGTCAGTGCGCGTGAGGCAGATGCTCGAACAGGGTCTTGCAGACCCCTGCAATGTGCTCGTCCAGCAGTTTCACCGCCAGGTCCACATCTCCGGCACGGCAGGCTTTGATGATCTCGCGGTGTTCGTGATCAGCCCGTTCCTTGCCGGCCGACAGGCTCATTTGCATGCGCAGGTAGCGCTCCAACTTGTCGTTGACCGAACGAATCAGGCTGACCAGAAACGGCCGTTGCGCCGGCTCGTAAAGGCAGGCGTGCAGCTCCCAATTGAGCTCGGCCCAGCGGCCCACGTCGTCTTCGCCAATGAACTCCTGGCAGATACGCTCGGCACGGGCGAAGGTTTCTTCGGTCATGTTGGGAATGGCCAGGCGCAGTATTTTGTCCTCCAGCAACATCCGCACTTCGAACATCTGCGCCAACTCTGCATCGGAAACCCGCGTGACCATCGCCCCGCGATTGCGCTGGAACAACACCAGCCCTTCGGCCTCCAGCCGCTTGAGGGCCTCGCGCACCGGAATCTTGCTGACGTTGAACTGGCGGGCAATGTCGTCCTGGCGAATCGGCTCATCTTCGGCGAAATGCCCGGCGACGATCGCGTCCCGCAAATGGCGGGTGATGATTTCCGAGGTCGAAGGGGTATTGCCAAGGTCGGGAGCGTTGAGTTTGGGTAGGTTCACGGCAGCGGTCGTTTGGAGTGAGATGGCGATAGGGTATACGAAATTCTTTCGCTGCGAAGTTCCAGGCGATGGTCGCCCGAAGAATAGGCAGCAGCGGGGCACCACCCAGACGCTTCGCGTGGGATCTCACAGGCTTGAACAGTCATGCGACAGCGGGTCGGCCCGGGTTTGAGCGCGATGGCCCGAGTGGATATCTGCGCGAAGCCGATTATGCTTCAGGAAACCTTGCAGCGATGCGAGGCCGTCAGCCTGTTTCCATGCTTCGCGCAATCCTTGATCCGATGACATCAGCCCTGGGGCCTGGGTGCGGTAGAAAGGTAAAAAGGTACTCCGGCCTATAACAAGAGCAAGACGGAGAAGACTCATGGCCGCAATCGACAACACATCCACGGGCAGCGCGCCCCACCACGGGATCACCAAGGAGGAGCGCAAAGTCATTTTCGCCTCGTCCCTGGGCACCGTGTTCGAGTGGTACGACTTCTACCTTTACGGCTCCCTCGCTGCGATCATAGCGAAGCACTTCTTCGCCGGCGTCAATGAGACAACGTCCTTCATCTTCGCGCTGCTCGCGTTCGCCGCGGGCTTCGCTGTACGCCCCTTCGGCGCCATCGTATTCGGCCGACTGGGCGACATGATCGGGCGCAAGCACACGTTCCTCATCACCATTGTCATCATGGGTGTCTCCACCGCCATAGTGGGCTTTCTGCCCGGCTATGCGACCATCGGCGTGGCCGCACCGGTCATCCTGATCACCCTGCGCCTGTTGCAAGGCCTGGCCTTGGGCGGTGAGTACGGTGGCGCGGCGACCTACGTGGCCGAACATGCACCGAAGGGCAAGCGCGGCTACTTCACCTCGTGGATCCAGACCACCGCGACCCTCGGCCTGTTCCTTTCGCTGCTGGTGATCCTCGCCTGCCGCACCATTCTAGGCACTGAGGCCTTCGAGGCCTGGGGCTGGAGGATTCCCTTCCTGCTGTCGATCCTGCTGCTGATCGTCTCGGTGTACATCCGCTTGCAACTCAGCGAGTCGCCGGTGTTCTTGAAGATGAAGGAAGAAGGCAAGTCCTCCAAGGCGCCGCTGACCGAATCCTTCGCCCGCTGGGATAACCTCAAGATAGTGATCATGGCGCTGCTCGGCGGTACCGCCGGCCAAGCCGTGGTCTGGTACACCGGGCAGTTCTATGCGCTGTTCTTCCTGTTGCAGACGCTGAAGATCGACCCGCAGACCGCCAATCTGTTGATCGCCGGCTCGCTGCTGATCGGCACGCCGTTCTTCGTTGTGTTCGGCAGCCTGTCCGACCGCATCGGCCGCAAAGGGATCATCATGGCCGGCTGCATTATTGCGGCGCTGACCTACTTCCCGATCTTCCATGCGTTGACCCAATACGGTAACCCCGACGTGTTCGCCGCGCAGGAGAAAAACCCGGTCACGGTGATCGCCGATCAGAGTAAGTGCTCGTTTCAGTTCGACCCGGTGGGCAAGGCCAAATTCACCAGCTCCTGCGACCTCGCCAAGACCCTGCTGGCGAAGAAGGCTATTCCCTACAAAAACGAAAAGGCCGAGCCTGGCGCCGTGGCGCAGGTGCGCATCGGCGACAAGGTGATCCCGAGCTTCGAGGGCAGTGGCATGCCGGTCGCCGACTTCAAGGCCCGCAACGACGCCTTCGTCGCTACCCTCGGCACCGCCCTCAAGGATGCCGGTTACCCCGAGAAGGCTGACCCGGCGAAGACCAACTATCCGATGGTGTTGTTGCTCCTGACCATCCTGGTGATCTACGTCACCATGGTCTACGGCCCGATCGCCGCCTGGCTGGTGGAACTCTTCCCGGCGCGCATCCGCTATACCTCGATGTCGCTGCCGTATCACATCGGCAATGGCTGGTTCGGCGGCTTTCTGCCCACGGTGGCCTTCGCCATGGTCGCGGCCACGGGTGATATCTATTACGGGCTGTGGTACCCCATCGTCATCGCCGTGATGACGGCCATTCTTGGCACGTTCTTCCTGCCGGAAACCAAGGATCGGGAAATTCATCACACATAGGGTTGGCACTCGCCCTTTCCCGCGAGGGGGAGGGCAATGTGCGGTATCAGGAATCTTTGAGAGCTAGCGCTTGCGACGATGGCCCGTGATCATTGACAGAGGCAGGTTCTCACGCAAGCGAACGCTTTCCACCAGCGCTGCGAGGATGTGCACGCAAACCAATGCGAGCAGTGCATTGGCCATAAACTCGTGGACATCACGTAGCCAGTCTTCGCCCCAGAAATAGTCCACTTCTTCCATCAAAAAACCGCTGATACCCAGGCCGGTCATCAACAGCAGCATGAGGACCATCACCAGTGCTCCGATGGGCGAGTGCCCCATGCGGTGATAGCCCTTGCCGGAAAACAGCGCCCGGCCATGCTGAACGACCCGCGTCAGGGTTGGCCAAAAGTCTGACCAACGTGCCGATGGCGGGCCGATGAACCCCCACACCACACGCACCAGCACGACAGCCACGGCGTAATAGCCGAGCCAGCGATGCCAGCCGTCGCCTTCCTCATTGAGGAAGTAGTCGCTGATGAAGACAACCGCCAGGGACCCATGACAAACGCGTACGAGAGGGTCCCAGAGGCGCTGGGTTTCAGCTTTCACATTAGTCCTATTCGATTTCTTCTTTCACGACCTTGCCGGTGACCGGGTCAAAGTAGATTTCGACTTTACGCTTGTCTTTGTCAAAGCCGTAGATCTCGTAGCAATTGCCGCCAGTGACTTTGAACTTCTTGATGTCGTAGCCCTTGGCCTTGAGATCTTCCTGAAATTTAGCCTGGTCCTGCCATTGGGCCTTGTCGGTTTTGGTGCATTCAGGGCCGGCGAAGGCCAGGGGAGAGGCGGCAAGAAGGGAGAGCAACAGAAGTTTACGCATGGGTTTTCCTCGATACATTGTTGTTGTCTGACAACGCGAGAGATTCTCAATCATCTCCGCGCGCTGAAGGTTAGTTGAGCTTTTGATCAATGTCACGATGTTCCGGGCTGCAATAAACGCCCTGGAATGCAGGGCGTTTGTTGCCGGTCAGTTAAGCGCAATCCATGTGGGAGCGAGCCTGCTCGCGATTGCGGCGGACCAGTCGACATTGATACTGAATGTTCAACCGCTATCGCGAGCAGGCTCGCTCCCACAGGTTTTGCGTCTTAACCGATCGGCATTGGCATTTGATTTCAGGCTTTCACTCAGAACCGGTAGTTAGTGCTCAGCTCCAGAGTTCGTGGTGCTCCGGGAGTGATCAGGTCCACCGAGCCATGGGCCGAGGCGTAATAGTCCTTGTCGAAGACGTTACGCAAGCGCAGCGCCATGTCCCATTTCGGCAAGTTGTAGAGCAACGCCGCGTCCACGGTAGTGTAAGCGGGCATGATCACCTGGTTATCCAGGGCGGTGTAACGGTCATCGACATAGTTTGCCCCCATGCCCACGCGCCAGGTGTTGGTCAGCGAGCGCACCAGCCACAGGTTGGCACTGTGACGCGGGGTCAGGGTGGGTGTCTGGCCTTCGTTGGCGACGCCGTTGGTTCGGCTGTTGGACTTGGTGATCTCGGCGTCCAGATAGGCGTAGCCGGCATAGACCTGCCACTTGTCACTCAACTGCCCGCTGGCGGTCAGTTCAAGACCGTCGGTGCGCTGCTCGCCCGACAGAACCAGTTTGGTCGGGTTCGCCGGATCGGTGGTTTTCATGTTGGTGCGTTCCAGACGGAACAGCGCCGCCGTCAACGCCAGGCGGTTGTCGAGCAGGTCCCACTTGCCGCCGATCTCGAAGTTGGTGGTTTGCTCCGGCTCAAGGTCCTGGTTGCTAGTGCTCAGGGCGAAGACTTCGGAGGAGGGTTGGTAAGAGCGACTCACCGAAATGTAGTAGGACTGAACTTGATCAGGCTGATAGACCAGGCCTGCGCGCGGGCTCCAGGTGTTGTCGGTTCGAGACATGGTGGCACGCGTCAGGTCATCCGAATATTCCTGGTCGAACACGTCATAGCGCACACCCAGCAAAGCTTTCCATTGCGGGGTCAGTTCAATCAGATCCTGGACGTAGAAACCGGCCGTGTCCTGGGTAGTGGTGCCCTTGGCGGTTTGTCGGTTGGCCTGGAACGGCACGTCGACCAAGCCATCACGGTACACCGGGACCCGCGCCACGTTGTTCTGGCTGAAGACCGATTGATCCTTGACCTGACGCCCCAGCTCCACGCCATAGAGCAGGTTGTGGTTCATCCCGGCGAGCGTGGCCTGTTGCTTCAGTTCGGTCTGGTTGAACCAGCCATCTTCCTTACGCTGCACGTTGCCGCGATTGAGCTTTACCAGCAGCTCGCCGTTGGGGGCGGTGACGAAACGTGTCGGGCTGGAGTCGGCAAGTGTGTTGTTGCGATCCAGATCGTAGTGGTAGTAGCGGCTGGTGTTGCTCAGGGTGAAGTCGTCGTTGATGCGGTAGTCGACGCCGGCCGTGAACGAGAACACTTCGCTGCGGGTGTAATCGTCATCCGGGTCGGCGGAACCGAAGCGCTTGTCCCGATCGACATCGACGGGGCGATTGCCCCGCGCGGGAATGCCGAAGTCGATCAAGCGTTTGTCGTAGAGGTACGTCGCCCCCAGGTTCAGCTCAAGATCGTCGGAGAGCTTGAAGTAGGCCGAAGGCGCAATGGCCTTGCGATCGATATAGCCGTCATCGCGGAAGGTGTCGCTGTTCTCCAGCGCACCAGTCACCCGGAATGCCTTGTCGTTTTGCCGCTGATCGGCCCAGCCAGCGTCGAACTGCGTGCGCTTTTTACCCTCGCTGTCGAAGCTGACACCCACTTCCTGTTTAGGGGTGAAGTTGGGTTTCTTGCTGATGCTGTTGATCAGGCCACCGGATGAGCCACGGCCATAGAGCACCGCTGCCGGCCCCTTGATCACTTCCACGCGCTCGACGTTGGACAGATCGCGGAAGTACAACGCGTCGTCACGAACGCCGTCGACGTACATGTCGCCGATGGCACTGAAGCCGCGAATAGTGACTTGGTCGCGCTGGCCATCGCCATTGGAAAGGCCGATGCCGGGGACGTTCTTCAACACGTCTTCCATCGACTGCGCGCCCTGATCCCTGATCACGCTCTGGGGGATCACGTTCACCGTTTGCGGGATATCCCGCAGTGGGACGTCGATCTTCAACGCGCTGCGGCTGTCGGTCGGCTTGTAGCTCTGCTCGCTGTAATCACTGGTCACAGCGGTTGCAGGCAGGGCTAATGTCGATTGGGTTTCTGCTTGCAAATCAGGTACTGCAAAAAGCCCCAGCAGTGAGAGAGAGGCGGGGTAAATGCGCGGTAAAGCCACCATGAGCTCCTTGTTTAGTTATTGCCGCTAATGATAACGATTACCTTTTGCAAGTAAATAAATATCATTCACGTGCGGAGTCGACACATTTGCCGTTGACCCTTACATGCGGCAAAACGTATATTCGGAAAAACGCATATACCTGTATTCATCTTTGATGCGCGAATACCAAACGCTGAGAAACCCAATGGCTGACCAACTGACGCCGACCACTGTTTTCAAATGCCTGGCTGACGACAACCGCGTCCGCATGATGCTGCTCATTGCCCGTGAGGGAGAGCTGTGCGTCTGCGAGCTGACCTGTGCGTTGAATGAGAGCCAGCCCAAAGTCTCCAGGCACCTGGCGCAGTTACGTACGTGCGGATTGCTCTCGGACCGTCGGCAGGGTCAATGGGTTTATTACCGACTGCATCCGCATCTGCCGGGCTGGGTGCATCAGGTGCTGACCGTGGCGCTCGAAGCCAACGGGCACTGGTTGAACCCAGATGCCAAACGCCTTGAAGAAATGGGTGACCGTCCTGAACGGGCAGCGGCCTGCTGTCCGGTTCGATGATTCCAGAAGCGCTATTGCGCAGGACAATGACAATGCACGATGACCACATGCCCCAACTCGATATCGAACTGGTTGATCTCCCGTCGACCGACAAGCTCGGCATCGAAAAAACCTCCAGCCACAAGCCGCGCATTTTGCTGCTGTACGGATCGACCCGTGAGCGTTCCTTCAGTCGCTTGCTGGTCGAGGAGGCCGCCCGGTTGCTACAGCACTTCGGCGCCGAGACACGGGTTTTCAATCCGTCTGGTCTGCCGCTGCCTGATGATGCTGGCGACGATCACCACGGGTGCAGGAACTGCGCGAGTTGATGTTGTGGTCGGAGGGGCAGGTCTGGTGTTCACCAGAGCGTCACGGTTCGATGAGCGCGGTCTTCAAGGCGCAGATCGATTGGGTGCCGCTCGCGATGGGCGCCGTACGCCCGACCCAGGGCAAGACCCTCGCCGTGATGCAAGTGTGCGGTGGCTCGCAGTCGTTCAACGTAGTCAATCAACTGCGAGTGCTGGGGCGCTGGATGCGCATGTTCACCATTCCCAACCAATCCTCTGTACCGAAGGCCTATATGGAGTTCGACGATAACGGTCGGATGAAACCTTCGCCGTTCTACGACCGTGTCGTGGATGTGATGGAAGAGTTGGTGAAATTCACCTTGCTGCTGCGCGACCGTCAGGACTATCTGGTCGATCGATATTCGGAGCGCAAGGAATCGGCGCAAGAGTTCATGAAACGTGTCAATCAGCGCTCCATTTGAAGGGGGAAACATGACTATCAAAGTGGGCATCAATGGTTTTGGCCGCATCGGTCGCCTCGCTCTGCGCGCAGCCTGGAGCTGGCCAGAATTCGAGTTCGTGCAGATCAACGATCCGGCGGGCGACGCGGCAACGCATGCGCATCTGCTGAACTTCGACTCGGTGCATGGCCGTTGGAATGACCAGGCCGACTCCGAAGGCGACAGCATCGTCATCGACGGCAAACGAATCAAAGTTACCGCCAACAAGGCGATTGCCGACACCGATTGGTCGGGCTGCGATCTGGTGATTGAAGCCAGCGGCAAGATGAAGACCGTCGCGCTGCTTCAGGCTTACCTCGACCAAGGTGTGAAGCGCGTGGTGGTCAGCGCTCCGGTGAAGGAAAAGGGCGCGCTGAACATCGTCATGGGCGTCAACCATCAACTGTTCAACCCGGCGGAACATCGCATCGTCACCGCCGCATCGTGCACCACCAATTGCCTAGCGCCAGTGGTCAAAGTGATTCATGAAAAGCTGGGCATTCGCCACGGCTCGATCACCACCATTCACGACCTAACCAACACTCAAAGCATCCTCGACCAACCGCACAAGGATCTGCGCCGAGCGCGAGCGTCGGGCATGAGTCTGATCCCGACCAGCACCGGCTCGGCCACCGCCATTGCCGAAATCTTCCCGGAACTGCGCGGGCGTCTAAATGGCCACGCCGTGCGCGTGCCGTTGGCCAACGCTTCGCTGACCGACTGTGTCTTTGAAGTCGAGCGCGTCACCACTGTCGAAGAAGTGAATCAGTTCCTCAAGGACGCGTCCGAGAACGAATTGAAAGATATCCTCGGTTTCGAGGAGCGTCCGCTGGTGTCCATCGACTACCGCACCGACCCGCGCTCATCGATCATCGATGCGCTGTCGACCATGGTCATCAACGGCACTCAGGTCAAACTCTATGCCTGGTACGACAATGAATGGGGTTACGCGAACCGCACTGTCGAACTGGCCAGAATGGTCGGCCTGGCCGTTTAAGGAGCGGTGATGAAAGCGTTGTCAGCCCTCACTCCTCAAGTGCGGCAGTACCTGCTCGTGACGGGCAATTACTGGGCCTTCACCCTCACCGACGGTGCCCTGCGCATGTTGGTGGTGCTGCACTTTCACGCGTTGGGCTACAGCCCGCTGCAAATCGCGGCGTTGTTTCTGTTCTACGAACTCTTTGGTGTGATCACCAATCTGGTGGGCGGTTATCTCGGCGCCCGACTGGGCCTGAACCGGACCATGAACATCGGGCTGGGGATGCAGGTTGTGGCGCTGTTGATGCTGACGGTGCCAGTGGCGTGGCTGACGATCCCTTGGGTGATGGGCGCGCAGGCGTTATCAGGGATCGCCAAAGACTTGAACAAGATGAGCGCCAAAAGCTCGATCAAGCTGTTAGTCCCCGATGGGCAGCAGGGCACGCTTTATCAATGGATCGCCATCCTCACTGGCTCGAAGAATACACTCAAGGGTGTCGGTTTCTTTCTCGGCGGGGCATTGCTCGCCCTGATCGGGTTCAAAGGAGCACTGCTGGCCATGGCTGGCGTCCTGGCGCTGATCTGGGTCAGCAGCGTGATCCTGTTGAAGAAGGATTTGGGCAAGGCCAAAGCCAAGCCCAGGTTTCGCGACATCCTGTCCAAGAGCCGGGCCATCAACATTCTGTCAGCGGCCCGGATGTTTCTGTTCGGTGCCCGCGATGTCTGGTTTGTCGTGGCGTTGCCGGTGTACTTGAGCAGCGTCTTTGGCTGGGACTTCTGGAAGGTTGGGGGATTCCTCGCGGCCTGGGTGATCGGCTACGGCATCGTGCAATCGTTCGCGCCGCGAATCACCGGCAAGCAACGAGGGCAGGTTCCTGATGGCCGCGCTGCATTTCTGTGGGCGCTTGCCTTGGCAGGCCTGCCCGCGGCAATCGCTCTGGGGCTGAACACCGGGTTGTCGCAACAAGGGGTGCTGTTAGGTGGATTGATGGTCTTTGGCGCGCTGTTTGCCGTGAACTCCTCGCTGCACAGCTACCTGATCGTGTCCTATGCCAAGGAAGATGGCGTGTCGCTGGACGTGGGTTTTTATTACATGTCCAACGCCATGGGACGGCTGATCGGCACCGTGCTCTCTGGCTGGGTTTATCAGGCTTTCGGGCTGGGGGCGTGTTTATGGATATCCAGCGCATTTGTTATTTTCGCAGCGCTGATTTCTGTGGCGTTACCGAGGCATGCCAAAGTGATTTAAGCTGCCCTGAAGGCGGCGATTCACTAGTTTTGTTCGCAATATAGCAACTTCCATTTCTATTTTTTTATTCGGTCCACTGCCATTTTTCAGGCGCCAAATATGTGCAATCCATGACATGGATCGAAAAGCAATTAGTCTTAGCACAATTCATTCATACGCATTTATTAAAACCTCAGCCATAAATAAACGCACCAGGCCACGCTGTGAGAAAACTACAAGAAACTGACAACTAAGAGAAGCGCCACAATAAAAATCAAATCCTCCTTATAAGTCGGTGATAATCATGATTAAAATCATGACCTACTTTTTAATAGGAGCTGGTATTGCAGGATGCAACGGTATGGTAAAACCCGACTTGTCGGGGCCTGCCAATGATTCATATTTTTCTGTCTTCTCAGGCTTTCCCTTGCCCTATCTGTACATGGCCTCGGCCGTGCAATGGAACGAAGACTATGCCGTCACCACCCGTCACACCCCTCTCATCCGCAACGTGAAATACCGCTGCAGCACCGGCTGCGACCTCGTCTTCATCCAGCACAAGGCCGACGGCCGCTACCCGTCATGGCGCGCGCCGCGTGTGGGTGAACACATCACTGCCGTGGGGGCGAGCCCCTACATGACGACCGTCACCGGCAAAGGCAAAGTGTACCCGGCGCCTTTCATCAATAGCGATGAAGGCAGCGGCGAACGCTATGCCATCCATGATGCCCCGATGATAAAAGGGATGTCGGGTGGCCCCGTCATCGCCAGTGACGGCAACATTGTCGGTATCAATGTCGGTTTTTTCTCCACTACGCTTAATGATGTGAGTTTCCATCCCGGGTTAAAGGGCGCTGAGCGGATCAGCATCTTTATCCCTTACGCGACTATTCAGCGCGAGTGGGAACTGATGCAGGTAAAGCTTAACGATCCGCACGGCGCGAAGTATGCGAAGAAGTAACTTCGCGTCGTCAATCATTTGGCCGTCGGGATGGGGTTCATCGTAGTGGGTACGATGAACCCCATCTTGTCTGGTTAGTTGAATCCAGGCGTATATTGATTGTGTCGATCCAGGTCATTGAGGCGATAGCAGATCGCTGGCGGTGCGACAGACGAGAGGCTGGGGGAGCGAGCAGATATCCCAGAACGTTTGGAGGTGTGACATGAGCCAATATCAACGACTCTTTCTAATAGCCGGCCCCACCATGCGTCACACGCCGGCGCTGCAGCGGGCCGTCGCCCTTGCCGAAGCCACGGGCGCAGCGCTGCATATCACGGTGTTCATCGAAGATTTCAACATCCTGGGGTTGATCCACGCCAGTGCGCGGTTTCGTGAGGCTTGCCAGCAAGAGAACGAAAAATGGCTCAAGGATGAAGCCGATCTGATCCGTGGGCGCGGGATCAACCTGAGTACCGAGGTGCTTTTCACTCGCGACGCACTGCAAGAGATCCTTCAGCACGTGACAGCAACGCAGGCGGATCTGGTGATCAAGGACGTGCAGCATGAGTCGGCGCTCAAACGCGTTTTCATCACGCCTCTGGATTGGCATCTGCTGCGTGAATGTCCGGTGCCTGTCCATCTGGTCAGCGAAGTCAGTTGCCCACTTCCGCGCGTGATCGTGGCGGCAGTCGATCCGTCGCACCCAGAGACTCAGATCACCGGAATCAACGACCTGATCATCCAGGCTGCGAACGAATTGGCCATGCAATGCAATGCAGAAATGCATCTGCTGTATGCCTACGATCTATCGCAGACGCATATATCCGATGCGGGCGCGGGTGCAGTGACGATGCCTGGCTTCAACAGCGACGTGCGCAAGTCTTTGCATAAGTCATTCATCGCATTGGCTGATCACTACGGCGTGCCCACCGAACGGCAACACTTCGTTGCAGGGCCGCCAGGCAAAGCACTGGCCGACTTTGCAGCGCATCACCGGGCCGACGTGATCGTCATGGGCAATGCGCATCGCAGGGGGCTGGAAAAATGGGTGGGCAGTACCACGGAGCATGTGCTTTATCGGGTGCCCTGCAACATTCTCGCAGTCGCCGGGCAAGCGGATCAATGAATGGAGCCGTTGTTAAGTGAGCTGGAAAGGGGGGCTCGGCGGCCGGCCCGGGATTTTTTCAGGGCGCGTGCCGAGATATCCCGGTAGGTGTCACTATCAGTCGCCGCGAGCAGCTTTCCGCCGTCCTTTAAAGTGGCCATAAAGGTCACTTCGGTGTTTTTTCCCGCGAGCAGATAGCCGGCGATGGCTCCGACGGGACCAAGCAACATGGCGCCCGCGAGGCCCAGGCCTATGGCGGTCTTTATATTCTTGTTCGAATCAGTGTTCTGAATGGTCAGGTCTTTAAATTCCGAGACCGGAAAGCTTTTTCCAAGCCGGGGTTTGAGGGACGTTTTGAGGGTGATGGTTCCAAGGTGATATTCCCCGTCGCACTGCGGGAAGTCACCGGCGAGTACAGTGATCTTTGCCATATCGAGTTTTCTCTTGGGCGATCATTTTCGGGTAGGACATTGCGCGCGCCCAAAGCCGAAACGTCAACGATCCGACGATGAGTGGCATCCATAAATTCGCGATGCATAAGTGCTCGTCCTGCAAAAAAATTTCATTCTCAGACGTCCTCGGGGCGGAGAGCATTTTCAGGAGAGCGGACCCGGCGCTCCGACATGGACGTTTTATAACGTTTAGCTCAAGCAGGCAGAGAGTGCGCTTTAATCCTCCGCTGGTCCGACAGGTTTAATCGCGACCAGCATCAAATGCTCGGCATCATCAACAGACCTTTCAGCCGAGAGGGTTTAACGGGGGATTAATGGACTTCTGGACCACTACGCAGGTATCGATTCTCGGGTTGGTTGAAGGGCTCACAGAGTTTTTGCCCATCTCCAGTACGGGACACCAGATCATTGCCGCGGACTTGCTCGACTTCGGCGGTGAGCGAGCCATGGCGTTCAATATCATCATTCAGTTGGGGGCTATTCTAGCGGTCGTCTGGGAGTTTCGACGCAAGATTCTGGAGATCACTACCGGTTTGCCGACTCAGCGTAATGCGCAGCGTTTCACTCTGAATTTATTGATCGGTTTCTTGCCGGCGGTTGTCCTGGGGGTGATGTTCGCCGACAAAATCCATGAGTACCTTTTCAACCCGATCACCGTGGCCGTGGCGCTGGTGATAGGTGGCATCATCATGTTGTGGGCCGAACAACGTGAGCATGTGGTGGTTATCGATCACGTGGACGAAATGCGCTGGACCGATGCCTTGAAAGTCGGTTGCGCACAGTGCCTGGCGATGATCCCCGGCACTTCGCGCTCGGGTTCGACGATTATCGGCGGGTTGCTGTTTGGCCTGTCACGCAAGACGGCTACCGAGTTTTCGTTTTTCCTGGCGATGCCGACGATGGTGGGGGCCGCGGTGTACTCGGGCTATAAGTACCGCGACCTGTTCCAGGCCGCAGACTTGCCGGTGTTTGCTCTGGGATTTGTAGCCGCATTCCTCTTTGCGATGATTGCCGTGCGTGGTTTGCTCAAGTTCATCGCCAACCATAGTTATGCGGTATTTGCCTGGTACCGGATTGCATTCGGTTTGCTGATCCTGGCGACATGGTTTTTCGGTTGGATCGACTGGAATCATCTCCCAGAGGGGGCGTAGGTTTTGTAGGAGCCAGGCTTGCCGGCGAAGGCGTCCTTGAGATCGCCTTCGCCGGCAAGCCTGGCTCCTACGAAAAGCGGTTATTCGCCTAACTGACTAGATTAGGGCAATCCCGCCCCTACAAAATTTAAAGCTTGTTAACCCCCGCCAACGGCAAGCTGATGTGTTGTTCACGCTGCAGGAAATTCATCATCAACAGCACCCGTTCCTCGCCGTCCATGGTGAGGAACACCGCCTCGAGATCGGAGAACGGGCCTTCAGTGATGCGCACCGTATCTCCGTGTCTCAATAACGTTGTGACGATCGCCTGGCTCCCTCGCTCCTGGAGCTCGTCGATCAGCGCATTGCGGATCGGCAGTGGCTGACCGCCGAACCCGACAACTCGCGAAACACCGCGGGTCGAGCGCAGCGGGCCCCAACTGTCCTGAAGGCTCAGTTGAATAAACAGATAGCCCGGAAACAACGATTCACTGATCACTCGACGCTGCCCGCGCAAAATACGCTCACGCCGATAGGTCGAGCGAAAACAGGCGTAGCCCTGGCGCTGTAAATGCTCTTCGGCGCGCTCGTCCTGTTTGGGTTTGCATTGAAGCAAATACCAGGCTTTGTCGGCGTGTTCTGCAATCGCGTTCATTCGAATTCCCTCCCAGCATCGATTAGCCGCAGCAGTTCTACGGTTTTTTGCTGCATGAGCGAGCTGTCGCCGCGACTTTCCACGGTCAGGCACGTCACGCCATCATCGTCCAGAAGACGCAAGCTGAGACGCCAGTCGGCAAAGACCAGGTTCAGCCCATCGCTCTCGTCGATGTCGAGGGCGTCGGCGGCATAACGCTGCCTGATGCTCGCCAAAAATGCCGGACCATCCTTGACCTGACGGCGGATTTCCCCGGAAGAGGGGAAGGCACCGATGCGCTCCACCAGCAGCACCGGCGGTTTCTGCACCCGGGGAAAGACCAGTTCCGACGCATAGGCGCGCACGATGAGGTACGCGAGGTTGTTCTTAAGGTCAGCGCCATACGGGCGGCGGCTGTCATCTGCCTTGAAACCACTCAATGTCTTCATAGAGGCTTCGTCCATAGGGTAATAAAGACCGAAAAATCGATTCGATAACGCACACCTTTGTCAGGGTTCAGCGCCGTCACAAGGTGTTCTGATGCAGGTTCTCGAAACAGAAATTGGTCGCTTCGATGTAACCTTCGGCGCCGCCGCAATCGAAGCGTCGGCCCTTGAATTGATAAGCCAGTACGCAGCCGTTCTGGGCCTGTTTCATCAAAGCGTCGGTGATCTGGATTTCACCGCCCTTGCCAGGCTCGGTGTCAGCGATCAGATCGAAGATATCGGGGGTCAGAATGTACCGGCCGATTATGGCCAGGTTGGACGGAGCGTCTTCCGGGCGGGGTTTTTCGACCATGCTGTTGACCCGGTAAATACCCTCGCGAATCAGCTCGCCGGCAATCACGCCGTACTTATGAGTCTGCTCACGCGGTACTTCCTGGATCGCCACGATCGAGCAGCGGAATTGCTCGTAGAGCTTGAGCATTTGCGCCAGCACGCCATCGCCCTCAAGGTTCAAGCACAGGTCATCGGCCAGCACCACGGCGAATGGCTCATCACCGATCAACGAACGACCGCTGAGAATGGCGTGACCCAGGCCCTTCATTTCCACTTGGCGGGTATAGGAAAAAGTACAGGTATCGATCAGCTCGCGAGTGCCTTCCAGGAATCGTTCCTTATCAGTGCCGCGAATCTGGTGTTCGAGCTCGAAGCTGACATCGAAATGATCCTCCAGCGCTCGCTTGCCCCGGCCGGTGACGATAGCCATATGTTGCAGGCCGGCGTCGCGCGCTTCCTCGACGGCGTACTGGATCAGCGGCTTGTTAACGATCGGCAGCATCTCCTTCGGCATGGCCTTGGTGGCGGGCAAAAAGCGGGTCCCATAACCGGCAGCGGGGAATAGGCATTTACGAATCATGGAAGCGTCCTTGAAAGTAGACAGATGGAGTGGCTAATGGCAGTAGGAAAGGTTCGACTCAGGTTGTCGGAACCGGGAACGCAGGAAAGTACGGGCTCTAATGGCTCGATCACTCGGGAAAATGTTCGCAACGCTCAGTACGCTATGGTTTGTGCCAGGCGCAGGCGGAGCAAAGATCGGGCGGGCCGGCGAGCAGGCCTGGTTGTGCATGCTTGTGACTCAACCCGCTGTAAACAAAGTTATTGCCCAAGGCATCTCTTACCCAAGTTCTAACCAAATGTCCGACGCCTTGGCAATGCACTAACGGAACGGCTATATATTAGCCACTCGCTATTTCGGTGTAATTTAGATTGAACGGTCGCGCGAAAACGGCAATTGTTAGAAATTGTCTGGATAAATTCTTGAACTGTTATTTTCAGAACTAAAACAGCGAAATGTTATTTTTTGTCTGAAGAAAAAGTTGGGGGCTGTTCAAGCGTCATGGTAATAAATACGCACTGATTGTTTGAAAGTTTCAGCTGCAGTTACCGGGATTATAAATACCTGGATTCATTCGTAGTTTAAAGCTCTATGTTCGGCAAGTGCTATGTCACCGCCAATGTTGACAAGACGGGGAATGTTATCTTGCTTAAAAGGGTTTTGATTGTCTGCGTCGGCAATATTTGCCGCAGTCCCACCGCGGAGCATCTGCTGCGCGGGGCACTCGTCCGTTCCAATATCGAGGTCAGCTCGGCCGGCCTCGCTGCCTTGGCGGGCAAGCCCATCGAGCCGACGGCACACGCCGTGCTCAAGGAACATGGTCATCTGCCCGATGAGCACGAGGCCGTTCAACTTACGCCTCAAGCCGTCAGCGAGGCGGACTTGATTCTGGTAATGGAGCGACGGCATGTCAGCGGCGTGCTCAACATTGCTCCCGAAGCGCGAGGCAAAGTGTTGCTGCTGGGCAAATGGCAAGACGATCGCGAAATCAGCGACCCCTTCCGCCAAGGCAAACCTGCTTTTGTGCACGCTTATGCGTTGATCGAAGAAGCCGTACTCGCATGGGCACAGCGCCTGGCGCGCTGATGGCCACTCCTTTTTGAATCGTAATACAGGCAAAGAATCTGACTTATGCAGCAAGCACCGGTAGTCAACGTACGGGACGACGACAATGACGAGATTGATCTTCTCGGCCTGTTTGGAACACTTATCGACCATAAATGGCTGATTGCCGCGGTGACCGGCGCCTTCATGGTGGCCGGGGCCGCGTACGCGGTACTGGCGACCCCAGTGTTCCAGGCGAATGCGTTGTTGCAGGTTGAAGCGAAAAAGAACGATTTGCTGGGCTTCTCGGATATCGGCAGCATGCTCGGCAAGGAGTCTCCTTCGGCCACCGAGATCGAGTTGATCCAGTCGCGCTCCGTAATTGGCAAAACCGTCGACAACTTGAAACTTGATATTGTCATACAGCCGAAGTACTTCCCGGTGGTCGGTGAGTTCCTGGCGCGTCGATTCCAGAATAAAAATCCCGGTGCAATAGCCGATCCCTTGTTGGGGTTGAACAGTTTCGCCTGGGGAGGGGAGTCGCTGAAGATATTTAAACTGGATCTTCCCGACTCACAACTGGGCAAGAAGTTGACCCTGACTGCGGGTGAAAATGGTCATTACACCCTGGTGGACGAAGACGACAACGTATTGGCAGCCAGCCAGGCGGGACAACTTTTCGAACAAAATGGTGTTGCGTTTCAGATAGAGGAAATGCACGCCAATCCTGGGGCCCGCTTCAGAATCATCCGCAATTCTCGCCTGACCAGCATCCTCGACTATCAAGAAGCGTTGGATGTAGTCGAGCGCGGAAAAGAGTCGGGTATGATCGGTCTGGCGCTGGAAAGTACAGATCCGGACCTAGCCATTGAAATACTCAATGAAATTGCCGCTATTTATGTGCGGCAAAACGTAGAGCGCACTTCAGCTGAAGCAGCGCAGAGCCTGGCGTTTCTCAAAGAGCAACTTCCGGTGGTCAAGAAGGACCTGGAAAAAGCCGGGAATGCCTTGAATGAATACCAGACGCGCAGCAAGTCCGTGGACATCACGCTCGAAACCAAAGCCATTCTCGATCAGATTGTCGGATTGGATACCAGCATCTCCGAGTTGAAGTTGCAGCAAGCCGAGATGGACCGCAAGTTCACCCGCCAACATCCCGCCTATCGCGCATTGTTGAGCCAGATCGGTGAGTTGAGTAGCAAGCAGAAAAGTTTGGCGACCAAGGTGGAAAGCCTTCCCTCCACCCAGCAAGAACTGCTGAGCCTTACCCGGGATGTAGAAGTTGGTACGGCCATTTATACCCAGCTGCTGAACAAGTCTCAGGAACTGGATGTGATGCGCGCGGGCACCGTCGGTAACGTGCGTCTGATCGACACCGCGGACGTCAATTTCCTCAAACCGGTCAAACCGAAAAAAGCCTTGATTGTGCTGATCGCCACCATTCTTGGCGGCTTCCTGGCGGTGGCCCTGGTGCTGGTGCGCAAGGCGCTGAACCGAGGGCTGGAAAGTCCGGAAGCCATCGAGCAACTTGGGTTGCCAGTCTACGCGTCGATTCCTTACAGCATTCTGCAGAAAACCGAAGAAGAGAAAGTCTCCCGCGGACGAGGGCGCTCCGGTGCAGGTTCTACGTTACTGGCCGTCAGTCATCCTACCGATCTGGCAATTGAGGCATTGCGCAGTTTGCGTACCAGTCTGCACTTCGCCATGCATGAGGCCGACAATAACCGACTGATGATTTCCGGGCCTAGCCCTCGGGTGGGTAAAACGTTCGTGTCGGTCAACCTCGCGGTGGTGATAGCCCAAACCGGGTTGCGGGTATTGTTGATCGACGTCGACATGCGCAAGGGCTATTTGCACAAAGTATTGGGTGTTCCTTCGGACAATGGGCTCTCCGATATCCTGGCCCGACGCTGTGATGTGGCCACTGCTATCCATAAGACCGAAATCGACAACTTCGATTTTGTCAGTCGAGGCCAAATCCCGCCCAATCCTTCCGAGTTACTGATGCACGCCAATTTCAGCGCGCTATTGGAGCAGGCGAGCGAGCTATACGATCTGGTGATTCTCGATACGCCACCATTACTGGCGGTGACAGACGCGGCGATCGTCGGACGCTTGTCCGGGACCAATTTGATGGTGACGCGCTATGGCCTGAATCCGGCGAAAGAAATCGAGTTGACGGTCCGCCGGTTCTCCCAGAATGGTGTTGTCATTAAAGGTGCGATTTTTAACGGTGTGGAGAAAAAAGCCTCCAATAAATATGGCTACAGTGATTATGGTTATTACCACTATGCCTACGCCTCTGACAAAAGCTGATGGGTGTTAAACAGCTCGCGTCATAAGTTCGGATTTTTGACGGTATTGCTGTTGCTCTTGAGTTTTTTATCGTTTATTGCTGCGCCTGGTCATTAGCCAATAGGCATGATCAAACCGATATTTCATGGAAACACCACGTCCTGAGGAAGATGACGAAAAATCCTGGGGCGGTAGCGTGTCGTATGCCGCCTGCTTCCTCATCGGTCATTCTTACCGCCGAACTTTAAGGTTATCGAGAAGCCTGGGATCTCTTAGGTTTCCAAGTGGACGGCGTGAGCCAAAAACCAACGTTTGTATCACAGGTAATCATCATGAAAGTCACTGTATTTGGAATTGGCTACGTAGGTCTTGTTCAAGGGGCTGTGCTAGCCGAGATTGGCCACGATGTAATTTGTGTGGACATAGATGAGCAAAAAGTAAGAAATCTGGAGCAGGGGATTATTCCAATCTATGAGCCTGGACTGGAAGTCTTAGTCAAAGAGAACTACAGCGCTGGAAGATTGAAATTCACAACAGATGCTATAGCTGCAGTGAAACATGGAGAGGTTCAATTCATTGCGGTAGGCACACCTCCTGATGAGGACGGATCTGCGGACCTGAAATATGTGCTGGCGGTTGCCGAAACGATAGCAAGTAACATTGAAAGCGATTGCATTATCATTAACAAATCTACCGTTCCTGTTGGGACGGCCGATAAAGTGAGGGACCGAGTGGCGAGCGTACTTACTCAACGCGGCCGCACGGACCTCTCATTTGACGTTGCATCGAATCCAGAATTTTTAAAAGAAGGTTCTGCAGTATCCGACTGCATGCGTCCAGATCGGATAATTGTTGGAACAGAGCAGGCTAGCACAGAAGAAGTCATACGCGACCTCTATGCTCCGTTCAACCGAAATCACGAAAAAATAATTGTCATGGATATTCGCAGCGCTGAGCTGACGAAGTATGCAGCTAACTGCATGCTTGCAACAAAAATCAGCTTTATGAATGAGATTTCTAGTTTGTCAGAAATGCTCGGAGCTGATATCGAAATGGTGCGAAAAGGCATAGGTTCAGATCCCAGAATTGGCTATCACTTCATCTATGCGGGATCCGGTTATGGTGGGTCTTGCTTTCCTAAAGATGTAAAAGCCCTCATTAAAGCTTCCGAACAGCTGGACTTTGACGCGACACTTCTGAAGTCGGTAGAAGCAAGGAACAACGACCAGAAGAGTGTGATTTTCAGAAAAATAATTAACCACTACGATGGAAATATTGCAGGAAAAACATTCGCTCTTTGGGGCTTAAGTTTTAAACCGAATACGGATGATATGCGTGAAGCACCCAGTCGCGTACTGATTGAGGCTCTATGGAAAAACGGCGCCAAGGTCAGGGCGTATGATCCGGAGGCGATGGAAGAAACTCAACGAATTTACAGCAATCGTGATGACTTGAGTCTATGCGGAACAAAAGAAGAGACTTTAAAAGAAAGCGATGCATTAATCATCATTACCGAATGGCAGGCCTTCAAAGCGCCCGACCTGGATCAAATTAAAAGCCAGCTTCGCGAGCCAGTAATATTTGACGGAAGAAACCTGTTCAATCCTCAAAAGCTTAAAGACAAAGGCATTAAGTACTACTCCATAGGTCGCCAGTAGCTTTACAAAATGAAGCGGGGGCTTTAGTCCCCCACTTCAAACAGGTTTTCCTGGTTCAAGGCATCATGTTCATATTAAGCGTAGTGGTTGCCGCTCTTGTAGTCGTCAACTACTTATAAAATTGGCTGCCAAGAAAAATGAACATACTAAAATCGAAATCACTTCACTTACTATGCGTTCGAATTATCGGCGCTATAGCGGTGCTGCTTGCAAATATTGTTATTCTGAAAGTAGAAAGCAGTGATTTGGCAGGGCTATTTCTTGTTGCGTACACTATATTTCAGATATCCGCAGTCATAGCGCGCTTCGGATCGGACATCCATTTGGTAAGAAATTACTATAAACAGTCAAGCGAGGAAGTGCAGGATTGCTTCAATCAATCTGTAATGGTTAGCCTACTGATAGGCTCAGTGCTGATCCCAATTACATACTGTCTTGGAAGTTTCTACGTCCAACACTGGGGTAGCCTCTCAAGCGCTAGCAATGATCACTCGTCAATACTTCTTATATTTTTATTGATCCCTCTGTTTTCTGCCGCCAATACCGTTTTTTTTATATATCAAGCCAGGCATAAGACCGTCATCCAGATTTTGGGCCTTAATGTCATTCAGCCTTGGGCTTTTTTGGCTTTTTATCTAGCGATTAAACTCGCCAGCTACTTTGATTTTCTTTCTTTAGCACCCGACACAACGATTGTAGCCTCCTTCTATGCCTCCATTGTAATTTACATGATTACCGCTGCTGTACTTGCAAAAAAAGCAAGCATGAGGTGGGCTCCGATATCTGCGCTATCCAAGAAGCCACTCAATAAAGTTATAGCCTCCCAACTAAAGTTTGCATCCGCAACAATAGGAACCCAGCTGGTGGGTTGGTTACCCTTTCTGTTAGCCTCCTTGCTTTTAGGCGCTTCATTTGCTTCGGTCTTTAACATTCTCCAAAGACTGGCAATGCTTTCAACCTTTATATCCGTATCAATAAACTCTATATCCGCGCCTCAGTTTTCAGAGCTTTCCAGTCGATCCAACTATCAAGCCATAAAAAAAATATTCTGGTCCAACACAAAGAAGTTAACTTCCTTCTCCTGCATTTATCTGGTTTTTCTGCTGGCCTTGGTAAGGTTTAGCGGGCAAATACCGGAAAACTTCCACGTCGCATGCTACATCGTATTGTTAGGCTATTTTGTAAATTGCTCTACGTCGGTTTGCGGATATTATTACCAGAATGCTTCAAACATTTACCATCTTAACGTAGCGCTGTATCTGACTGTTGCACTGTCTCCCTTCGTGACTTATTGGCTTTTAGGCGCCTGGGGTGTATTGGGTGCTGCCGTTGCCATCGGGAGTACCATTGCATGCATTAATGCAATCTTATTCCCTCTGGCCACAATAGACCTTAATCGGCGCACATCGACAATGGCCATTAGATCAATTTAATCGTAGCTAAACTATCAGGTTTGTCATGACGCACACACAGAGCCAACTCATACACGTTAACTTCCTTGTTGTGGTTTACTCTACCCGTCCTGATTTAACCACTACACTCAAGTCGCTAGCTACCCTGGATTTTCAGTCAGCAAGAATTCTTCCAAAATTTTCAATTTGGGATAACTCTGAACAGGGATTTGGGGAGGCATCAATCTCAACGCTGCCTGGTGAAGTAACGTATCACCACAGCGGAAGAAACGAGCCTCTTTCAAAGGTATACAACACACTCATCTCCAACAGTGCAGGCTCGGACTACTTTATAGTCTTGGACGACGACTCCAGCATCACTAATGATTATATATCCAGTCTGGACTTATTTTTCAGAAGCAGTGTGCCAGTCGGTGTGCCTCAAATTTTGTTCAATCAAAATCTTATATCGCCTGGAGTCATAAAAGGTGTTCGCGGCCGCGCGTTGAACTTGCAAAACCTGGTGACAGGTCCCGTTCCGTCCAAAAACATAGTGGCAATGATGAGTGGAACTGTCATATCTAAAGAAGCGCTGTCGCAGGGGTTGAAGTTTGATGAGCGCTTGAATTTTTATGGGGTTGATACACGGTTTTTCATCGACTACGCAAACGTCTACAGTGAAATATTCATTCTCAAAACATCAATGCTTCATAGCTCGGCTCTCAGGGAGACCGGACAGGCTTATACAAAAAAGGTTCAGCGATTTCGGAACCTCATACTCTCGCGACCGCTGGTTTTCGATTACGTAAAACATCACAGATTTAAAATATCATTATATGTGCTGTTGTTTAGCCTAAACACATGCCTTAAAGAAAAAAATATCAGGTACTTGTCTCTGATGCTTCTTTCACTGCACATACTGAACCCAAGGAAGTCATATGCGAGATAAAATACTGTGCCTTCATCAAAGCTCCGAACTGTACGGTTCAGATCGAAGTTTCCTTACGGCGATTGAATCAATTTCCGCAAAAAAGAAAATCTATTGCATCCTGCCTTTTCTTGGGGAGCTCTCTCCTCTCGTTAAAAATATGGGTGCCGAGATAGAGTATTACCCCTACGGAATACTGAGAAAACAGAAGCTGAAAACCCCAGTCAACTACGGCATGGAACTAATTAAGGCAACCTTGTATTACGCAAAAAAATATAAGGAATTTAATGCAATATACATAAACACGACCGTTATGGTGTCCGCGCTGCTTGCTGCTGGGTTTTATAGATTTTCCAAGAAGAGTTTCTTTTGCCACATCAGAGAAATCCCAGACAAAAAAATCATTGTGATCTTCCGTTTGCTTCTACGGTTCTCAGGTGCAAAATTAATATTCAATTCCGAGGCTACGAAAGCCGCTTTTAACCTTCCGGGAACAGTTATTTATAATGGCGTAGCACCCCTTTACAGCGTCCCGCCGATGCGTACTGAAAAAGACCGTAAGAATCTACTTTTGATCGGCAGGATAAATACATGGAAAGGGCAAGACTTTTTCATTGATGTAATTGGAAAGATAGCCAATAACGCAGGCAATGATCTTCACATAAGGATAGTGGGTAGTCCCTTTGAGGGGTACGAATACCTGGAAAAGGATTTAATTGAAAAAGTAAACTCATATGGGATTTCCGACAACGTCGAGTTTTTCCCTTTTTGCTCGGATCCAACCGAGCACTTTCAATGGGCAAGCTATGTTGTTGTCCCCTCCACGAAGCCGGAGCCGTTCGGTCGAGTAGCGATCGAAGCGTACTCCGTCGGAAAACCAGTGATAGCTGCGGGCCATGGTGGCCTGGTAGAGATTGTTAACCACGAAAAAGATGGTTTCCTCTTTATCCCCGCCAATCAAAGCAGCCTTGAGAATGTCCTGCTAAAACTTCCTCCGCCTAGCAGCCCGCTGTACGAAAAGCTCAGCAAGTGTGCACTGGATACTTATTACAAGAAATTTTCATTAAAAAGCTATAAAGAACACATAAATTCAACGCTGGAAAATTCATATTAACAACTGGCTTATCATGTTTTATGCGTTCCTTATCTCTTCAGTATTTAGAATAGATTAAAAGCGCTTTCAAAATTTCAGGTGACTCTGAGAACCCATTACATCGAAAGAACCAATAAGCCTCTATGAAAAACCTCTATATCCTCGGCATCCGCGGCGTCCCCGCCAAACATGGCGGTTTTGAAACCTTCGCCGAAAAACTCTCCCTCTACCTGATCACGCAGGGCTGGAAAGTCACTGTCTACTGTCAGGAAGACGGTTGCGGCGATATATCTACCAGTGAATGGAATGGTGTTCATCGGATTCATATTCCGATCGCCAATACCGGCGTGGCGGGTACGGTGTTTTTCGACTGGAAGGCCACCGTCCATGCGCTGGGCCAGAAGGGATTGTTTCTTACCCTCGGCTACAACACGGCGGCATTCAATATTCTGCAGAGGATCAAGGGCCAGACCAATGTCATCAATATGGATGGCATCGAATGGCGGCGGGAGAAGTGGGGGCTCGTGGCGAAAACCTGGTTCTGGCTGAACGAGCGGGCGGGTTGCTGGATCGGCAACCACCTAGTGGCCGACCACCCGAAAATCAAGGATCACCTGGCCACCCGGGTCAAGGATTCGAAGGTCACCATGATCCCCTATGGCGGGGACCGGGTGAACGAGGCAGACCCGGCCGCACTGGCCGGCTATGGGCTGGAGCCTCATGGTTTCTCGGTGATTATCGCCCGGCCGGAGCCGGAGAACTCCTTTCTGCAGGTCGTCAAGGCTTTCAGCAGCAAGCGCCGTAATCATAAGTTGGTGGTGCTGGGTAACTTCACGCCAGAGAAGAACGAATACCACAAGCGGGTGATGGAGGCGGCCGGCGAGGAAGTGATCTTCCCCGGCGCCATCTATGAGGCGGCGGTGGTCCGGGCGCTGCGGTTTTTCAGCCGCTTTTACATCCATGGCCATCAGGTAGGGGGCACCAACCCTTCGCTAGTAGAGGCATTGGGCGCTGGCTGCTCGGTGATTGCCCATAACAACCATTTCAACCGTTGGGTTGCCGGTGATGCGGCGGTGTACTTCGACGACGAGCACGACTGTGCGAAGTTGTTCGAGAAATATCTGTGCGACGACCACAACCATTTGATTGCGGCGATGAAGGCTGAAAGCACCCGCCGCTTCAACGAAAAGTTCACCTGGGAAAACATCCTTTCCCAATATGAAAAATTACTGATCCAGTGGTACCCCAGGGAGTACAGCAAGTGACCCAACGTATTATCGTCACCGGCGGTGCCGGTTTTATCGGCTCCGCCGTCGTTCGCCATCTGATCGACAACACGGATGTGAGCGTACTCAATATCGACAAGCTCACCTACGCCGGCAATACCGAGTCTCTGGCGTCGATGGCGGGCAGCCCCCGGTATGAATTCCAGCAGGTGGATATCTGTGACACGGCGGCGCTGCACGAACTATTCGCGCGTTTCCAGCCCGATGCGGTGATGCACCTGGCGGCCGAGTCCCATGTGGATCGTTCCATCGACAGCCCGTCGGATTTCATCCAGACCAACATCGTCGGCACCTACAGCATGCTGGAGGCCAGCCGCCGCTACTGGTCGGGGCTGGCAGCGGAGCAGAAGCAGGGCTTTCGCTTCCACCATATCTCCACCGATGAAGTCTATGGCGACCTGGTAGGCACCGACGACCTGTTCACCGAAACCACGCCCTACGAGCCGAGCTCGCCGTACTCGGCGTCGAAGGCCGGCTCCGATCACTTGGTGCGCGCCTGGCACCGCACGTATGGCCTGCCAGTGTTGGTCACCAACTGCTCAAACAACTACGGGCCGTTCCACTTCCCCGAAAAGCTGATCCCCCATGTGATTCTCAATGCCATCCACGGCCAGCCGCTGCCGGTGTATGGGGATGGCTCGCAGATCCGCGACTGGCTGTTTGTCGAAGACCATGCCCGAGCGCTGTTCGAAGTAGTGTCGCGCGGCACCGTGGGCCAAACCTACAACATCGGCGGGCACAACGAGAAGCGCAACCTGCAAGTGGTGGAAACCATCTGCGAACTGCTCGATGAGCTGCGCCCCCGCGATGAAGAGCTGGGCTCATACAAGGAACTGATCACCTTCGTTACCGACCGCCCCGGGCATGACCTTCGTTACGCCATTGATGCGAGCAAGATCGAGCGTGAGCTCGGTTGGCGACCCCAGGAAACCTTTGAGAGCGGCATACGCAAAACGATTCAGTGGTATCTGGACCATCAAGGGTGGTGGCAACGAGTCCTTAATGGGCAGTACCGGCCCGAGCGCCTTGGCCAGACCGGCTGAAACATTCAAACCCTGCCTCTATTAACTCGAAGGGAATCTTCATATGAAAGGCATCATTTTGGCGGGAGGCTCCGGCACTCGCTTGCATCCTATTACCCGTGGTGTATCCAAACAGCTGCTGCCGGTCTACGACAAGCCGATGATTTATTATCCGCTGTCGGTATTAATGCTGGCGGGCATTCGCCAGATATTGATTATTTCCACGCCGCAAGACTTGCCCAACTTCCAGAACCTGTTGGGTGATGGCTCTTCTTTCGGCATTGAACTCAGCTATGCCGAACAGCCTTCTCCCGATGGTCTGGCCCAGGCCTTTCTGATCGGCGAGGAATTTATCGGCGACAGTAACGTGGCGCTGATTCTGGGCGACAACATCTTTTACGGTTATGGCTTCAGTGCTTTGTTGCGCGAAGCGTCACAACGACAGACCGGTGCCACCGTCTTCGGTTATCGAGTCAGCGACCCGGAGCGTTTTGGCGTTGTCGAGTTCGACGATAACGGCAAGGCGATCTCGATTGAAGAGAAGCCTAAACATCCGAAATCCGACTATGCCGTCACTGGCTTGTATTTCTACGACAAAGACGTGGTGCACATCGCGAAGCAAGTCAAACCGTCGATCCGCGGTGAGCTTGAAATCACTGACGTGAACAATGCTTATCTGGAGCGCGGCGACCTGCATGTCAGCGTGCTCGGGCGTGGTTTTGCCTGGCTGGACACCGGGACCCATGACTCATTGATGGAGGCCGGGCACTTCGTCCAGACCATCGAAGCGCGACAGGGCTTGAAAGTGGCCTGTCTGGAGGAGGTGGCGTACCACCAGGGTTGGTTGTCGGCTGCGCAATTGGATAAACAAGCCACTGCGCTATACAAGACCGGTTACGGCCAGTACCTCGCACGGGTACTGACCACGGAGCCTGCGAAATGAATGTCATCAATACCCGGTTGCCTGGTGTACTGATCATCGAGCCTAAAATCTTCGGCGATGCCCGCGGGTTCTTTCTCGAGAGCTATCACCAGCAGCGTTATCACGATGCCGGCATCGAATTGCCTTTCGTCCAGGATAATCACTCGCGCTCGCAGTATGGCGTGTTGCGTGGTTTGCACTTCCAGCGAACCCGGCCGCAGGGCAAGTTGGTGCGGGTCACCCAAGGTGCGGTGTACGACGTGGTAGTGGACATCAATCCTGAGTCCCCCACCTGTGGTGAACATGTGGGCGTCAAGTTGACCGCCGACAACCATCTTCAGCTGTGGGTGCCGCCGGGTTATGCCCACGGCTTCTGCGTGCTCAGTGATATCGCCGATTTTCAATACAAATGCACCGATCTGTATTACCCCGAGGACGAGGGTGGGCTGCTCTGGAATGACCCGGAGCTGGACATTGCCTGGCCTCTGGATTCACCTCAACTCTCGGAAAAAGACTTGCGCAATCCGCGTTTGCGCGCGGTGTTGAATGGAGAATGACCATGCGAGTTCTAGTGACCGGCGCTCAAGGGCAGGTCGGATATGAGTTGCTGCAGAGGGCACCGCACGGGTTTAACGTCATAGGCTACAACTCAAGGGAGCTGGATATCAGTGACCGGGCACAGGTGCAGGAAGTCTTGGCCCGGGTAAAGCCGCAGTTGTTGATCAACGCGGCAGCTTATACCGCGGTAGACAAGGCTGAAAGCGACGTCGAGCGCGCTTATAAGGTGAATCGCGACGGTGTTACGCACTTGGCACTGGCGGCTGAGGAGTTGGGGATTCCTCTGCTGCATATATCTACTGACTATGTGTTCAGCGGCGACAATGACAGCGCTTATAAACCCGATGATGCGACTGCACCTTCTGGTGTGTATGGGTTGAGCAAACTGGCTGGCGAGCAACAACTACAACAACATTGTTCGCGTCATGTGATTTTGCGAACGAGTTGGGTTTTTGGCGCCCATGGTAATAGCTTCGTTAAAACCATGCTTCGCCTTGGGCGTGATCGGGATGAGCTGGCTGTGGTGGCAGATCAACGCGGTTGTCCAACCTCGGCCGGCAGCATTGCCGATGCACTGTGGACCCTCGCGGCGATTTTTCAGCGTGACGGCGCGCTCAAGTGGGGCCTGTACCATTACTGCGGCACTCCAGCCAGCACTTGGCACGACTTCGCCGATGAGATTTTCAGCCGGGCACTGGCGTTGGGCTTACTTGAAAAACGCCCACGCTTGAAGGCCATCACCACCGCTGAGTATCCAACTCCAGCCAAACGCCCGGCCTCGTCGGTGCTGGATTGCCAAACCCTTGAGCAGGCTCACGGATTGGTACCGCGAAGCTGGGCTGACGAACTGCAACGGGTGCTTAAACAACTGGAAAAAGTAGCCTCTGATACCTGACTTCTCTCAGCCACGATACTTTTGCCGCTGCTGGTCTTTGTTTATTAACGTCTATGCTTAATATTGAAATATTGTCTGCGGTCGTTTCGCTGGAACTTACAATTACAATAAAGCCCTCAAGACTCTACGGTCGGGAGAATCCTGACTAATAATAACAAAAAGCCTGTTCGGCGAATGATTCGCCCTAGAAATTCTGTATTGAAAACACCTCGTTATGCAGCCAAAGTCGCAAAAAACGTCGACAACCTCTCATCCACCGCAAATTCTTTGCCCTAGGTGTGGAGAAGGAGAGGTCTATGGCGCGCAACACTTATAAATGACATGCTCCAAAGGAGGCAATGCGCATGAATTGGCGGGTTGGATCGGTCAGTTTCATTCGTTCTGCTGTTCCATTCCTGGTCCCTTAGTATCAAATCTTATAGAGAGTTGATGTCGAGAAGGAGTCTGATATGAAGAAACTACTTACGGCCAGCTTGCTGGCTGTCATGAGCACCGCGGTGTGGGCGGCGGAAGAACCATTGACCGAACCACTGAGCTTGAACACCCCGTTGGTTGGGGGAGTGACGGTCGCCGAAACCGTGGTGGTGGGCGCGGCTATCGCTGGCGCTGCAGTGGCCGCTTCAAACTCCGGTGGCAGTTCCAATGGCGGTACTTCTGGAACGGGCGGCACCACCGGTACTGGTGGTACGACTGGTACCAACTAATACCCCGTGAAGTGTGTTGTTCAAGATCACTCAGAGCTTTCTGGGTGATCTTGTTTTTTTTGACTCGCCCTCGACTAGCGTAGTGCCATTATGATCCGTAGGTTTTCTGTTGTTATGCTGGCAAGTATCAGCTTGCACGGCTGTATGTTTTCGCCTGGTCAACACATGGACACCAGTCAAATGGTCAGTGACGGCTCTCCGGAGAGTAGCCGAGTGGAACTTATTCCGATCACCCCTAAATTGATTGCCATGGATGCCGCCAGGCAAGTTCGCGAATCGGTCCCCTCGGCATTGTTGTCCTATGTTCCGGGCGGTTATCGCGTGGGCGCCAATGACCTGTTGTTTATTACGGTCTGGGATCATCCCGAGTTGACGGCGCCTTCCGGGCCGCAACAGCAAATCGACGCCAACGGTCGTCTGGTTCGCCCGGACGGCACGCTGTTTTATCCCTATATCGGTAATATTCCGGCCGCCGGTAAAACCATCGAAGAGTTGCGAGCCTTTATCGCCGAGCGCTTGTCGCAATTTGTCGAAAGCCCACAGGTCGACGTCAGCGTATTGCGCTTCGCCAGCCAGACGGTGGTGATTTCCGGCGCGGTGGCAAGAGCCGGCCAACAGTCGATCACCACCACCCCGTTGAGTGTAGTGGAGGCCATTGGCGCGGCCGGAGTGGATCCGTCGAATGCAGACCTGTCGGGCCTGACGCTGACCCGCGACGGGCGCGAGTACAAGCTGGATCTGGACACCCTCAATCGTCAGGGCTCCCAACTGCAAAGCGTCTACCTCAAGGGCGGCGACCGACTTTACCTGCCCTACAACGACCTGAAGCGGATCTACGTCATGGGTGAGGTCAACCAACCCCGTGCGCTGAGCTTCAAGAGCAAATCGATGAACCTCACCGATGCTCTGGGCACTGTGGGGGGCTTGAATCAGACCACCTCCAATGGCAACGCGGTGTACGTGATTCGCGGCGCGGACAAGCTGGAAACCGAACCGGCCAAGGTCTACCAGCTCGATGCAGAATCCCCTTCGGCCCTGGTGCTGGCCACCCGTTTTGACTTGCAGCCGCAAGACATCGTCTATGTCGGCCCGGCCGGCGTGACGCGCTGGAACCGTTTGATCAGCCAGCTTCTGCCTACCGCCACGGTCCTGGGGACCGGTGCCAGCTCGGTTAACGATCTCAGCGAAGCCAACAGCAGATAAGGCTCTATCCCGCCGTGAAAATTTTGCCTACCTGCGCCGGTTTGACGATGGCGCTCTTGCTGTGCGGGTGTAACCCGTTGATGAGGGCCTCCTGGGACACCCTCGAATCCTCTGTCACAGGACCTGCCTCCATCAACTTGACCCGCGCTCAGGTTGACGCCGTGCCGTATCCGCAGATCCTGGTCACCACCACCTCCAGCGAGGGGGTGATGGCCATGGCTCGTCGGCGCGGTGACCTGCAGTTCTGGGTCGCTTCCGGCAAGCAAGTGCTGATGATGCGCGACGGTCTGGTGGTGCGCACCGTCGGGCTGGGCGTTTCTCTGGACGGGACTCGTTTCGATGATGAGTCGCCGTTCAAGCGCGGCCTTCAGCATTTACCCGATGGCTATACCAGCACGCGCTGGATCGACATCTATGACGGCAACCGTATCGGCATTGCGGTCAACAGCCGTTTCAGCACCCACGACATTGAGACCATCCGCATTCTGGACAAGGATTACGCCTTGCTGCGCATCGACGAGCAGGTGGATGCACCCACCCTGAATTTCCGCGCCACCAACCGCTACTGGGTCGATCCCCAGGACGGTTTCATCCTGCGCAGCGAGCAACATCTGACGCCGCAGTTGTTCCTGAAAATCGTGCAGTTGCGCCCTGATCGGGGGGCTGCCCGGTGAAGCGTTCAAACCTTTTATGGCTTGGTCTGCTATTGATGGGGCCGTGCGTGGGTCAGGCGGATGTCACGGTCAGCGGTGATGTTCGCAACCCCGGCCATATCAATGTCAAACCCGGTGCACGTTTGCTGGACGTGATTAGCAGCGCCCAGCCCAACGCCGAAAGCTATTGGCTGAGCGCGGCGTGGTTGCATCGCTCATTGGAGGATCAGCAAGCGCGTTTGAAGGCAGGCGTCCTGTTCGATCTGAAACTGCTGCAACGGGGTGCCTTGCTGGATGGCAAGAGCACGCGAGCAGCCTTGAGTGCGAGCCTGTACGAGCAGGTCGAGCGGCTGCCCGTCACCGGGCGCCAGGTTGCAGTGCTCGATCCGATCGCCGTGGAAGTGGGTTTCGCCCGCAACGCTTTGCTCGATGATGGCGACCGTCTTATTTATCCCGCGAGGCCGTCTACCGTGGAAATCCTCGGAGCCGTCGCGCAGCCGTGTCATGTGCCTTACCGCGCCCTGCTGGAAGTCCGTGACTATGCCCGGCAATGCCCCATCCTCGACGACGCCGAGCGCGATTTTCTGTGGCTGATCCAGCCCGACGGCAAGATTCGGCGCGTGGGCGTGGCGGCATGGAATCGTGAGGAGGGCATCGTGGCGGCCCCTGGCAGCAGGATCCTGGTGCCGATCCGCAACGATGACCTGGAGATACCGACGCCTGAGCTCAATCAACAACTGGCTGAGTTTGTCGCCACTCAACCCCTGGCTGAGGTGGCCCCTTGAAGTTGCGTTTTGCTGTTGTATTGCTCCTGCCCTGTGGATTGGTTCAGGGTGAACCACGCTACACCCAGAATGATTTTGGTGGCGTCGGTCTGTTACAGACCCCCACCGCGCGCATGGCTCCCGTGGGGGAGTTGAGCGCCACCGCCAGTCGTACCGATCCTTACACCCGCTATGGTTTTTCCTTGCAGCCGCTCGATTGGCTGGAGGGCTCGTTTCGTTACACCGCGATCACCAACCGTAAGTACGGCCCTGAAGACTTTAGCGGCGATCAGAGCTTCAAAGACAAGGCCATCGACATCAAGGCGCGGCTTTGGGAAGAAAGTCACTGGGCCCCGCAGGTCGCCGTCGGTGCCCGGGACATTGGCGGCACCGGGCTGTTTTCCAGCGAATATTTCGTCGCCAACAAACGTTATGGCGACCTGGATTTCAGCCTCGGCATTGCCTGGGGCTATCTGGGTAATCGGGGGGATTTCAGCAACCCGCTGGCGGTATTCGGCAGCAAGTTCAACGACCGGCCAGAAAGCACGGCGGCTATCGCCAGGGCAGGGGACGTGAACACCAACGCGTATTTCAGAGGCCACCCTTCGTTGTTTGGCGGGATTGCCTATCAAACTCCGTGGGCACCGCTAAGCCTGAAGATCGAGTACGAAGGCAACGATTACAAGAACGAGCCACTGGACAACTCGATCAAGCAAGACCTGCCGATCAACATCGGCGTGGTCTACAAGCTCGCGGACAGTGTCGATCTGAGTGCTGGCTGGGAGCGTGGCAATACGGCGATGTTCGGCATCACCCTGCACACCAACTTTGTCAGCCGCAAGGCGCCGGTCAAGACGTATGACCCTCCCGCCGAGCCGTTGCCGACACAGGAGCCGTCGACCCCGGCTGACCAGGTCAACTGGGCCGATGTCTCTAACCGGCTGCAGCAAAATGCCGGCTACAAGGTGAAACGCATCACCCAGCGCGGTTCGGAGTTGATGGTGTATGGCGAGCAGTCTCGTTATTTCTATTCGGCCAAAGCTGTCGGGCGAGCCAGCCGGATTCTCGATAACAGCGTCAATCAGGACATCGACTGGTTCACCCTGGTGAACCAGCGTTATGACATGTCCATCGAGGAAACCAGCGTGCCGCGGGAAACGTTCCGTGCGGTCGTGAACAACGACCAGCCGCTGAAGGATCTGCACCGTACCACCGAGGTCAATCCGGCGACAGCGCACCGGGAAACCACGCTCTACACCCAGGCGCTGGAACCGTTCAGTTACGGCTTCGGCCTGGGCTATAAACAGAACATCGGCGGCCCCGACGGACTGATCTATCAGTTCACCGCCGATGCCGATGCGGAGTACCGTTTCACCCGCAACACCTGGTGGAGCGGCTTGCTCAGTGCCAACCTGCTGAATAACTACGACAAGTTCACCTACGATGCGCCGAGCGGGCTGCCGCGAGTGCGCACTGATCTGCGCCAATACATGACCACCTCCGATGTGATGATGCCGACGTTCCAGTTCAACCATGCGGCGCAGCTGGATCGGGATTGGTACGGCATGGTCTACGGCGGCTATCTGGAATCCATGTTCGCCGGTGTCGGCAGCGAAGTGCTGTATCGACCCACGGGGAAACGCTGGTCGGTGGGCGCAGACCTGAACTTCGTGCGTCAGCGGGACTTTGATCAGGGCTTCGGCCTGCGTGATTACCAGACCGTGACGGGCCATGTCACCAGCTATACTGAACTGCCTAATGACATGCTTGCAGCGGTCAGTGTCGGGCGTTATCTGGCGCGGGACTGGGGCACCACCGTCGACTTGTCGCGGGTGTTCAAGAACGGCGTGAAGTTTGGCGCCTGGGTCACCCTGACCAGCGCGTCGAAGGAGGAGTATGGCGAGGGCAGCTTCGACAAAGGGATCTATGTTTCCATCCCGTTCGACGAGTTGATGAGTACCTCCACCCTGCGTCGGGCCAACATCGTCTGGGCGCCACTGACCCGCGATGGCGGTGCACGCCTGAGCCGTGCCTACTCGCTGCAGACCATGACCGACGGACGTGACAGCGACCTGTTCTACAACAACTTCGAGAAAATTACCGAATGATCACGTGGCTCAAGAGCTTGGTCGAGATGCCGTTCTGGATCCGGGGCCTGGTCTTTGCCACGGTGACCATGATTCTGCTGTTCGCCGGATTGCGCTCTCAGCCGATCCCGGAGCTGTTCGTCGATGAGGACAAGCTCCATCACTGGATCGGCTTTCTGGTATTTGCGTGCAGCTGCCGCCTGGCCTTTCCCAATGTGAAATTTCGCTGGATAGCCGTGGGGTGTTTGCTCACTGGCGTACTCATCGAGGCCGTGCAAGGTTTGATGCCACTGCGCACGGCTTCGCCCTACGACATGCTGGCAAATACTGTCGGCGTGTTGATGGGGTTATTGATTTCAAGGTACTGGGTGCGCTGAAAAGGCACGGAATACCAATCAGCCTGCCGGCATGTTGCAACTGCAGATCCTCTCTCTATCCCCCTCAGTAACACCTCTCTTGCCGATGGCACGAACACCCTCGACCCCGCTTGATGTAATCGGCGTCGAGGATCCCATCCGGCCGTTCAATTTCATACCCAGGGTTTATCTTGCCGTTAGCGGGTCCAGCGCTGGCGGCAGATGACCGAGCCAGAGTGGCTGGCCTGGCCTGTGAAAGACTGTATAAAATAACTGCGAACAAACAGCTTGATTTAAAGACTATTGGGTTTTGAGGACTTTATGTATTTGCTCAAGATAGTCGAATCCAAATTTTTTAGTGGGTTCAATATAAGAGCCTTCCCCGAACTCGTTCCAGCAGCAAACAATGATGGTATTTAGCGTTTTTTTGGGGTGGCCAAGAAGTGCTGCTTTTGCCCTGGATAAATGCTCTGAAAACTCCCCTGGGGTGCTGTAGGAGTTGTCGTGCGCTGGATCGCTACTTCCACCCCAAGGAGTTCTATCCCACCCCGAGCTTACTGGGATGACGTAAGGCAAAGGGCTTGTTCTCAACGTAAAGTTCCAGGATTGGGAATAGCCATCCATCAGCTCCGAATAGTTTTTGGATAGAGTGCGTATCCCTGGAGTTTTTGACGGTCCGTACTGATAGTTATAGGCGCTCACTGCATCATACGTTTGATTTGGCAAGTCAAGTGTGAGTGAGTCTTTTTTTGAGCCTGGCGTCCCAATGAAAAATATTCCGTTAAGTCCAGATTTTTTTGCTAGCTTACGCGCTCTCGCTAGTAGTTCCTTGGGCGATGAGCCAAATCTCGCTGAGTCTCTACTTAGCATGTCTGAAGAAAATAGATATACCACAGGCTTGCCGTCGATTTTTTTGTATTTTGGATTTTTGAAGTAGTTCAATATCCAGTAATTAACTATTTCGTCAAACTGTGGCATGCTTTCCGGAGTGTTCGTATGGTTCGCCCATAGTAGAGCAAACTCTACGTTGTAGTCCTTAGCGTTTTTTATGTATGAGTCTATAGCGTAGGTGCGGTTTTTTACACCTGTTCCTTGATCCCAATACCAGTCATAGGCAATGAAGTTTATCCCGTATTTTTCCATCCATTGCAGGTGCATTCTCGTTACCTCATCCGACCCCTCTGTGTACCATCCTAGAAGCGGCTCTCGTTCGGGATGCGCTTTGATTTTCGCCCAGCCATCTACATCTGGCCTTTTCCAGCCGGGATAATAGTAGACGCCGACGTCAATAGCATATGTGGTGGAAGTTATCAGGGATAGAAATAAAAGAGAAGCAACTAGTAGCTTTTTCAAAGTGGCACCGTGAGTCCTAGATGTTAGTGGGTTTGGCAGTGCTCAGTGATTGGGATATGGGCTTTGTCTTGTTTTTATTGGATGATATAAATGGCTTTTCGATGAATAGGTAAGTGACGACAGAAGTACCTGACACTACGATTAGTACGACAGGGAGAAGTGCGATAAATGTGAAAATCCCTGCTTGGGAGAAATCAAAAATATTGAATGTCGAGAATGCCCAGTAAAGTATAAGTCCATGAGTAAGATAGATGCTATAACTTACTTCTCCGAGCGATTTAAGTCCACGGTTTTTCAGTAAGCCAAATATATCGTTTCCAAGGCTAATGATAGCGAATGGAATCGCGAGAAACAGCATTTGGAGTGTTGAGTACTCTTCATGTTGAAAGAGTGCAACTGCAATTAATGTTGTGGCAATAAATGCAGCGCCTTTTCCTTGCAGCATGGGGACTGCGTGGGAAAGGTGATTTTTGATTAGGATCGGGATAAATCCGAGAAAAAATAGCTGGAAAAGACTAGGTTTAATGAGGTTGTTATGAAACCCTAACGTCACTAGTGCAAGGGTGAATAATGAAAGTAATAGGTAGGCTCTTGGGCCATTTTTTCGGAACAAGATAGCTATGAGTGGAAGTGTTAAATAGAAAATCCACTCGTAGCCTAAGGTCCAATGAGCTCCAGCAGTCATTCGGATGCTGTCCTGGAACCCATTAAATGATGCCCCGAAGAAGATTAGCCATTTTAGTGTTTCTTTTGCTAATACGCTGAGGTGAACCAGTTTGAATTCTGTGTTGATAAGAGTGGTAAGTATAAGTGCCGCGAGCACAAATAAATATAGCGGCATGATGCGGCGTACACGTGAGCCGAGTAGTTTGGCCCAGTTGGGGGGGGACTCATAAATTTTTCCTAGAAAAAGAAATCCGGTGATCATGAAAAATAGTGAAACCGGGACAGCACCTAGGTTGTTTAATAGGTCGCTATCAGGGCGCGACCAAACTCCAGTTGTTTTCCAATAGTATGTGGTAATAAAGTGGTGGCACACTACTGAAGTTGCAAGGATTCCTCGAAGCGCATCTAATGGTGAGGAGCGATCTAAAACTTGTTGAGTTAGCAATGTAGAGTAGCTGAATAGCTTGTTTAGTAATGCTATTGATAGTGTGTATAGCAGTAGTAACGCGGCGATAACTGTCATTTTGGAAAGCCTATTAAGAAGCTATAGCGTGGTTTGGTGACGACATCGTTTTGGGATAGTTGTCCTGGAGCAAGATAGGTCTCCGTGTGATAGAGCGATTTTCATTGGTTTCAAATTTAAATACATAATACAGGGTGCAAATCATGAACAGGGTATTCTGTAATGTGTCAATGAGGCCGGTGGATATTGTAAATGTAATATAGCCAACTACCATTCCCAAATACATGCGCCGAGCAGACTGTTGTCGGATGGTTCGAGCGACCTTGATATAAAGTAAAAAGAAGAATGAAGTGTAACTAATGAGGCCAAGAGAACCTTGGTCAATCATCAAGCGAAATACGATACTTTCAGTATTAAAAAGGTCCGGGTCGAGCCCTGAGGATACAATATTGCGAGTTGCATCAAGGCCGCCTCCGACAAGCGGAGAACTAAAGAAATGACGGGCAGAAGCAGCAAATTGTGCACCACGCATAGCTAAATCGGAGCCATTCATGTCTTCGCCGAAGTTGGAGTCAAATATGTTTGCAACGGACAGTACTTTTTCTCTAAATAGTTCGGAGGTGGAAAAAAGCGTAACAAAGATCAAGGAAAAGGTTAGCGTATATTTTAAGGATTTTGCTGCGCTTTGGCTAAGTGCAAATATTATAAGTGGAACCACGAATAAAATAAGTGGAGTTCTAGAGTTTGTGAATAGCGCTCCTCCAATAATTATCGTCGTGGCTAAGCCGATCTTTAGATAATCTTTGAGGTTGAGCTTCGGTTTTTTGAGCTTCACTGTATAGTATGTGAGCAGCATCATGACAATAAGTGCACCATAAGTGATAGGGTGCGAAATTGTGCCTTGTGCTCGAATTCCGCGTAATGTTTCCGCATAGGTTTGGGCAATGATGCGACCTGTATGAGTGGTTGAGTTAATGAATTCAATATAAGGGTTGTAGTTTATTAAGTAGCAGATGGTTCCGTATGCTGCCAAGGCGCAGTAGAATGTTATATATTTGCTCATAAGGCTATTGAGATTTTCGGGAGTTTGTCTGCCTAGGTATTCGCAGTAGATAGTCGCGGGCATGATCACTTCAATGACCAAGCTTGTTAACGTCAGCAATCCAGAGTTGCTAGAGCTTATATTTAATATGGCTGACGCTGCCGAGGAGATTAGGATTATATAGAACGCACGGCTGAAAGGTTTTTTGGGGGTGTGTGGTCTTTTTTTGAGTAACGTTTTTGTCAGGTACATACCTATCATTACAAGGCAAAGGTATTTGTAAAGACTGAAGGCAGGCAGTGAAGGTATATCAAGTAGGAGCAGAGCTTTGGGCGTCAGCACCGTCCAGACAGGGATCAGCAGTACGCTCCTGCGAAATGACAAAATCATTGCCAGTGTGCCGAGGGCGGCCAGGATAAAAATCATAGGTTGGGGCCTTAGGTCAAGTGCTTACCGTGTATTGGTCTCCAGGAAGGAGTAATACTTTGGCTCTAGGGGGGAGGAACTGTAAAAATATCTTATTTTCTAACATGTTTTTGTCCTTTTCTATATTGTTTTATGTGGACGAAAAATAACGAAATCATTCACGCGTTCCTTATGTTAAAAATTGTCGGATATCGGGTGGCGACAAGAAGAGTGCCCGAGTTCATCCTGCTCGTTTCGGCCAAGCTTTTCTTGGGGCTGCAGCATTTTGGCCATTAATAAATACTTGGAGGTAGATATGTTGGCAGCAAAAAAGCATGCCGGAGGCGCGACGGCGGGTAAGTTCGAATTGATCCAGGTATTGCGATTCATTGCTGCGTTGGCTGTAGTTGTCTGCCACTCTGCGTTTTACTCTAAGGAAAGGCTGGATTCAGGGACTATTAGTTATAACCTTGGTGCTAATGGCGTACCTCTATTTTTTGTTATTAGTGGCTTCGTGATGATGATAGCTGCTGAGAAAATGCACAATGTGGACGGTGCCTGGAGGCTTTTTGCCATACGCAGAATTGTCAGGATTGTTCCGCTTTACTGGTTTGCCACTTCAGTAAAACTATTCACCCTGCTGGCGGCTGCGGGTCTGGTATTGCATGCGCAAGTTGATTGGTTGTACATAGTGAAGTCCTATTTTTTTGTGCCAGCTACCAATGTGGATAACGAAACCAAACCACTGTTGGCGGTCGGTTGGACGTTGTTGTTTGAAATGTTCTTCTATGCTGTTTTTACACTGGCATTGTGGGTTCGGGTAGATGCGGTGAAATTTACAGCACCTATATTGGTTGCTCTCGCAGTTGCGTCAATTTTTAAATCGGATGAATGGAATGTAGCTTTGGCTTTTTATGCTGATCCAATAGTTCTTAATTTTTTGTGGGGGATGTTGACTGCTAGGCTAATGCAGCGAAGTGTGCTCGTTGAGCGAAATACTGCTATTGTCATTCTGCTACTTTCCCTTGGCTACTTGTTTTTTCCGCGCTTCCCTGAATATGGAAACACCATAACTTATGGCCTGGCTTCTTTTTTGGTGGTTTATTGCTGTGCTAGCCTTGAAAAGACGGTAAATTTTACAATGCCTCAGGGTTTGGTGTTTTTGGGGGCGGCGTCTTACTCCATTTATTTGTTTCATCCTCTAACCGCCCCTGTGGTACCTGAGGTGTTCAAGAGACTTGACATGATCTATTCTGTGCCGTCGGTGATTGGCAGTATCCTTGTCGCTCTTAGCGTTGGGGCTTTCATGTATCGTTTTGTTGAGTGTCCACTGACGGATAAACTCAATCGCTATGTTAAACAACATTTTAGTAGTTTGACTGATCTTAGAGCGCGGGCGAAAAGTTTTGAATGAAAGGTCTAATGAGGATATGGGTAGGGAGTGTTCTTGCTCTTGGTTGCTATTTTTTAGTTGCTGCGCCGCTGCCACAACTAGATGCCGTGATGCCATGTGATACTGAAAACGTCAAGGCTTACCGGATATTGTTTGTCGGTGACAGTATTACTTTGCATGGCTTCGACGAGACTACAAGGAATAATTTAGGATGGAGTCATACAAGTGGTATGGCCGCGTCCTCCAGGAAGTCTGATTATGTAAGTATTTTAAGTCGAGAAATTAGTGATGCCCGAGAACAACCGACGGTGGCTTGTTATCACACAGCAGGAGGAAGTGGCACAGTTGACCAGCGACTCCGAGCATTGGGCTCGGTAATTAATACGCGCCCAAACCTTGTGGTTATTCAGCTAGGTGAGCACGAAGACACTAGAAGCGGAATCGGTATTTTAGAAGAAAATTACAGAAAACTAATTATTGCTCTCCGACAGCTAGACAGTCGTCCGAGTATCATTGCCGTGGGCCCATGGTCCTTGTCTCTCCAGAATGGCCTTGTGCGTTACAGTGGTTGGTCGGGGGAGGTCGATAGAGTTATGGCGTCGGTCTCCTCTGAAGAGCATGTGCCTTACTCTTCAGTAGCCGATATTGCGGCTCTTCCACTAGCCCATGGTGCTGGTTCATCTGATGGGGTGCGCTGGCATCCGAATGATTACGGGCATAGCTTATATGCTAAACGTTTATTTTTTTTGTATCAGCAGGCAGCTTCCTCAGCGCGTGATTAAATTGGCGTTTTGGGAATGTTGGTAGTCGCTTCATTGTCAATCTAGTTTGTGTGACGAGGTGATATGCTTCTCGCGAGAAGTTGAAGCATGTGCGTCACGTAGCCACGTTTGTCGTATTCATGAAGCTCTCTGCCATGCTGTTTACCGGTGCCTTCACCGGTTGTAAACCGATCTGCCGAGTAAATAGGCATGTCTGTTCCGCGGTGTACGCCGAGCCATTATCGCCATTGCCCAGGCTTTCTCGGCAGTTGATCACCGAAGCGCTTCTCCACGCTTTCCACCATCAAGTCGCGGATATCATCGCCACTGCACCCGGCCGGGCTTGCAACCCGGCCGATGGCTTCGCGATCACAGTAATCCAGGGTGAGGGCACGCCAAGTTTGGCGCCTCGCAACGAATCTCAAAGCCGTCCGAGCATCAACGCGTATTGCTGGTTTCCGCGGCAATACGATCACGATCCTCGTGCCGCATTCGTTGCAGTTCACGGATCTGCATTGCTCAACTGCGGAGGCAGGCACCACCTCCGAGCTCCAGCGACACCGCCGTTCCTACCCAAAAGGGATGAGCGTCGCAGCGGTTAATAGATGTCTTTGGAAAAGAGCGTGAAGGGGGTCTTGATCAGGATCTTGATGTCGAGCCACAACGACCAGTTGTTGATGTAGTTGAGGTCGATCTCCACACGCTTTTGCATCTTGTCGAGGGTCTCGGTTTCGCCACGGCAGCCGCTGATCTGGGCTAGCCCGGTGATGCCCGGTTTGATTCGATGGCGGGCCATGTAAGCCTGAATCTTTCCGGTGTAGTAGTCGTTATGGGCGATCGCGTGTGGCCGCGGCCCGACCAGCGCCATATGGCCTTGCAGCACATTGAAGAACTGCGGCAGTTCATCGATGGAGGTGCGTCGTATGAAGCGGCCGACCGGAGTAATGCGCGGGTCTTCACGGCCGGCCTGGCGTACCTGATGGTCGTCGTGCAAACGCATGGAGCGGAATTTCCAGACCTTGATGATCTTGCCGTTCCAGCCGTGCCGCTCCTGTTTGAAGATAATCGGGCCCGGGGAGGAGATCTTCACCGCGACGGCGATTACCAGCAGCAGCGGACTGAAGCCGATCAGTGCCAGGGCGGCGAGGCTTCTGTCGAGCATTGTTTTGCTCAGCGCCGCCGTCGGGTAACTGGTCAGCGGGCTTTCATTGAGGTGGATGGCGGGCAGGCCATCGAGTTCGCTGACGGAGTGATTGAGCAACGTCATGCTGCCCAGGTCGGGAACCCAGACCACATCGACATTCGAGTCGAGAAGATCGATGTACAGCGCTTCGACCTGTTTGGCCTCGCTCAGGGGCAGTGCGATGTATAAGCGCCGGATATCGTGCACCCGGATCAGCTCGCGCAGTTCCTGCAACTGACCCACGATCTTGTGGGCATTGACGTTGGTAGACAACTCGTTGGGTTTTGAGCTGATCAGGCCGACCAGCGGCGGATATTCCGTTTTGGCCAGTTTGTCCGCCAGATTCACCGCCAGTTGGTCAGTGCCGATAATCAGCGTGTTGTTCTGGCTGTGCAATTGGCGATGGTAGTGCCTGGAAAAGCCGTGCAAAGGCAGGTACAGCAAGGCCTGCACGCAGTAACCGGCCACGGCCCAGACCAGAATGATTTCCCGAGAGAACAATTCGCTGGTCTTGCTGATAAAACCAATGCTGGTCAACCCGGCCAACGTCAGGAGCCATCCCAGCAGGAGGCGTGCCAGGCCAGTGAGATAGCCATGCTGCTTGTGATAGACCAACAGCAGGGAGTAGGAGGGGACCGAACCGAGGAGAGTAAGCACGGCAAGCACACGATAATGAGCGTCAATTTCTCCTGTCTGGTACAACGCCAGAGCAAATAACAACGCATTGACCGAAGTGATGGCAATTATCCATTGCCCCCAGAACGTCAGTCCTTTGGTTATGCTGTTTCGATTAATACGATTATGTACCATCGCGGTATTCCTCGGGCCTGCGCCACGTTGTGTATCAGTCGACGGTTAATAAATGGCAGCCACGCACAAAGGCTGAGCGAACGCGGTTCAGTCAGAAGTTATTGTTATTGTTAGAAGGGAATAACGCGGGCTTATGGCTGGCCATCCTGGCTTTGTTTTCAAGTCAGCTGATACGGTTGTCTCAGTGTCCAGTTTTTATACTAGTACCTAAATCTTTGTGGGTGTCTGACGAATTATAACGGCCACTCTTTCAGGGGCTTTGTTATAAAAGGTCGTGCTGTTTTGTTAGGAGGATATCGCTCAATCGTCTATATAATTGCAGCGTTCGATAAACGTTTGCGAGTGTGCGGGAGATAAAACGGAGCCGGAGCCATCGGAGGGTTTATGGCGCAAGTCAGGATGTGCAGTGCCAGTAGGCAAACCACCCGGATGGGTACATCAGGTGGGGCGGGGAATCGCGTTTATTGTTATTATTTTTGCGATCTCTCGCTCAGTAAGCGACTCTTATCCTTTGTGCCAAACAATAACCACGGTTTCTGACCGAGCGAACCAGTCGTTCGCCATTAGCGGCGGTTTTGAACTTTTTCTGCAGCCGGCTCAAGCACATTTCAAGTCCGCTGTATTGGTCCGGGTCTTTATCGATGCGTAGAATAAGGTCGTTTTTGCTGAGTACTCGTCGATCGCTGAGGACCAATTGGGTGAGCATTAACGATTCGGTACCGGTCAATGGAATAGTGATGTCTTCTTTGACCAGCGTTCGATCGTCAGCATTAAACCACCAGATATCAGGATTGCCCTGGGACTCTTTAACCCGACTGACTGCCGAGATGAACTCTTCGTCAGCCACCGGCTTCTTGAGAAAGCCATCAACACCGAAGTGCGAGAAGTGATGGAGTTCTGAAGCTTCAGAGTTGGGCGTTATGAGGATGATTTCCGCATCTTTTTGATTTTTACGGATGAAACTGACATCGCTTAGCGATATGTCCGCCTGGTCGAGCAGGATGTGCGTGAATCGACTCTTGCGGATGCGTTCGCTGCTGAGTTTACCTGACTCTATTTCAAAAGATAAATACAGGCGTTGCGCGAGAAGCGATTCGATTGCTTGCCGTGCCAGTTGGTCCCGGGTGAAAATCAGAAAGCTGTTGTTCGGCGTATTCACAATAAGGTTCCTTCCTAGTCTGGTGAAGTTTTTAAACTTAAATGAGCTCGGTTGGCGAGTAGTACCTCCCCTGAAAGAAGTCGAATGGCATGCTGCGAGCCAGTGTGTGTAGTGCTTTGTGCTCCACCCTGTCCGCGACGAATTTGATCTTGCTGTCATGGATCATGCCGCTCAAGCAGTCATAAGAGCGGTTGAAAAAGTCCTGGCTGTTTTCGACCATGATGTCGAAGTTGGATTTGGTCAGGTCCACTTTTATGTAATCGAACAGCGTCGGGCTGATCAGTTTTTCGGAGCTGTCGTCGCTTAAATCATAGCCATCGAAAGCGACTTCGATCCCATTGTCCTTTAAAAGGTGAATGTGATTGATAATAGTTCTTTTTTCTTTCAGGTTAAACGACAGGAACGAACTGCTGTTGATGCTGGGGATCAATTGTTGCTCATGCTTCTTGAGTACTGCTTGGGCATCGTTCATCTCTTTGATAAGCGCTTTATCCAATAAAGCAGATTGATTCATGGTCACGAACAGTTTGTTCGGCGCCTGTGCGGAAAGGGAGGGTATGGCCTCACTTTGTGAGAGGGCATTCAACTGGATTCGCGTCAGGACTTCACGATAAGTCGTCAGTGGGTGATCGGGATGCAATTGCTGATAGCCCTTATTCAAGGGCGTTTCCTGTCTGGTTGCTTTTGCATAGATTTCGCTGCCAAACAGTTCATCGTTTCGTTTAAGAATCGACTGTCTGAAAAACACCAATGCGAAGTTTTCTTGCACGATAGGTTGCCTGCCGGGCTCCATCATTTAGTCCCTTTAAGAGTGGAAGTTTACCTGGTTGACAGATATGACCCCTCGAAGCAGTCGATAGCCATAACCACGGACACTGTGAATAATGTTGATGCCAAAGTGTTTTTTGATTTTATTTCGAAGCCGACTTATGGACTTCTCCAGGACGCGTGAGTCATAAAGTTTTATATTCAATCCCATCGAGCCGGCCATGCAATCATGGTGCAAAATATTGCCTTCTGCGTTAATGAGCGCATCCAGGGCTTTCATTTCCTGATAGGCTAAATCCAGTTTAAAGTCGTCGTTGTATAAGTGCAGGCATGTTTGGTCCAGGGTTAACTTGACGCTGGATTGCCACTCAGGGGTTTCGAGCAACTCTGATAGTAACCTGGCTTTTTCATCCCCATCGTTAGGTACATTGATGCAATGATCGGCTCCAGCCCGGTAACATTCAATTTTGGTCTGCGGAGAGCGATAGTTGATGGCTACGATAATGGCCAGTTTTGTCTGGGTTGTGCGTAATTGTTTAATTAGCGCCAGGCAGTCATTGAGAAGGGAGGGGGTTTCAATATCGATCAATACGGTGTCGAGTGTTTGAGTTTCGATATTAAGGCTGAGCGGACTGGGATGATCCAATGTATAAACATGCCTGAGATTAGATGCAAGTAGCTGCCGAAATCTGTCTGTCGAACGCCAAGTGCGCCCAATAGCAAGAATATCCTTCTGGCTATTTTTGATTTTGCTCTCAGTAGTCATCATGTAAATTACTCATGTGTGCTGGCGTTGCAATCTTAATACACAAAATACTGACGTTATCTGACGTTTTATAACATTTCCCGCCCCTGTACACGCGTCACTCCATCGTCAGTAGTTTTAGCTGGTTCAATGACATAGGCAAATGCCGAGGTGTTTTTGTGATATCGGGCTTAGTTGGTGCGCCCCTTCAGTCGGACTAGGCTCTTTAGGTTGACTTTTCTATGAACAATACAGATGCGATGGCTCATTGCCTATCTGCTGCAGAACGAAGCACAACTGGGAAGTCTTGCGTATGAACTGTGCGGAGGTCCGCATTTTTGAAAATTGGAGTTGATTTATAAGGATATTTCACGGTGTTCTATGGCGATGCAGGTGCATGTGGGGGAGGCGATCAGTACAAGCCTCTTTTGAGGGCGAACGAGACGAAGGACTATCTTAATTGAGTCATTTTGCATTGTATTCGTAAAATTTTATGTCAAGAGCTGAATTTGTGAACGTGTAGTTATTCTGTTTGGTTATTGAATAAAAAACACTAAAGTTGATATTAAAGCGCCAGTAATTTTATGGACTAACCGGGGGGTGGACGGTTACTGATCCTTTTCGCAATTAACCATCCATGCCACGCCAAACCGATCGACCAGCATTCCGAAACGAGCCGCCCAGAACGTCGCCTCCAGTGGCATTTGAATACTGCCGCCTTCCGACAACGCAGCAAATACCCGCTCGGCCTCTGCCACACTGTCGACATTCAACGAAACCGAACAGCCACTCATGCCCGTGGTGGGGCGATCCGGAGTGGTATCGGACCCCATGATTGCCTGATCCCCGACCAGCAGGCGCGTATGAATGATCAGGTTATGGCAGTTCACGGGGACATGGTCACGAGCCGGCGTTTCGCTGAAGGTCATCATGACTTCTATCTGGCCTGGCAGGCTTTTGGCGTAGAACGTAAAAGCGGCCTCGCAGTCGCCGTTAAAGATCAGGTAGGGATTGATTTTCATGTTTTGCTCCTGTTAATGAAGAAGGGCACATCGATGGACATCAGGCTCGTTTCTGAACCCCGATGGGCACCGACCTCCCATAGCAAAGCGCTAAAACGGGGCAAATGGTGGTGTTTTTTTAGATGTTTTTCCTATAGTCGACCCGAGGTTTATCGCCTCTATCCAAGTAGAGTACACCGCTCCACGTACCATATAACCTGCCGCGCTCCTTTGACATCCGCCACCTGAGTCCATCCCCCTATGCTCGTCCTGACCCGTTTCGCCTCTTTGCTCGACCAGGCGAGACGTGCCTTGTTGCTGGTCTGGGGAACGTCCCGTGGGCTGTTTCTGGGGTTAGTGCTGGCGACGCTGATTGCCGGTGTGCTGCCGGCGCTGGCGGCCTGGTTGGGGCAGCGCATTGTCGACGCCGTTGTTACCGCCATGCAGTTGCACGCCCACCAAGGCAGTGCGCCGTTATGGCCGGTTGTGCGGTATGTGCTGTTTGAGGCAGGCGTGCTTGCGTTGCTATCCGGGACACAGCGTGCATTGTCGGTTCAGCAATCGCTGTTGCGGGTGCAGTTGGGGCAGAAGGTCAACACGATGATTCTGGAGAAAGCCCAGACGTTATCGTTGGTGCAGTTCGAGAATTCCGAGTTCTACGACAAGCTGGTACGGGTGCGGCGCGAGGCATCGACCCGGCCGCTGGCACTGGTAATGAAGTCGCTGGGGCTGATCCAGAACCTGATCGTGTTGATCAGCTTCGGTGTGTTGCTGGTGCATTTTTCGCCGTGGGCGCTGGTGCTGCTGGTGGTTGGGGCGTTACCGGTATTCTTTGCCGAAGCGCATTTTTCCGGGGATGCCTTTCGCCTGTTCACGCGCCGGGCGCCGGAGAGTCGGCAGCAGAATTACATCGAGACGCTGCTTTCCCATGAGGGCTACATCAAAGAGGTGAAGCTGTTCGGCTTCGCGCCGCTGCTGTTGCAGCGTTATCGGGACACGTTTACGCGTCTCTACGCCGAAGACCGGCGTCTGACATTGCGTCGCGATGGCTGGGGTTTTGTACTGGGGCTGCTAGGCACCGCTGCGTTTTATCTGGCTTATGCCTGGGTCGTGGTCGATACCGTTCACGGCACTATCACCCTCGGGCAAATGACCATGTACCTGGTGCTGTTCAAGCAGGGGCAGGCGGCCGTGAGCAGCAGTTTGAGCGCGATCAGTGGTCTCTACGAGGATGGTCTTTACCTGTCGAGCCTCTACGAGTACTTGGCCGAACCGGTTATTGCCGATAGCGCAAGCCTTACCGCGGGCGCGGTGCCCGGCGATGGTTTGCGTTTCGAGAGCGTTGGTTTCCGTTATCCGGGGGCGAGTCGCGACGCTTTGCAGGGCATCGATCTGCACCTGCGGCCCGGGCACAGCGTTGCGCTGGTGGGGGAAAACGGTTCGGGCAAAACTACGCTGATCAAGTTGCTGACTCGGCTGTATCGCCCCGATCAGGGCCGTATTTTGCTGGATGGCAGCGATTTGCAGTCCTGGGATGAAGAGGCGCTTAGGCGGCGCATCGGCGTGATTTTTCAGGACTACATTCGCTACCAATTCTCGGTGGGCGAGAACATCGGCGTGGGCGATACCCTTGCGTTCAACGATGAAGCGCGTTGGCAACAAGCGGCCGCCGAGGGCATGGCCGCGCCCTTTATCGAGCGTCTGGATCGCGGTTACGCCACGCAATTGGGACGGTGGTTTGCCGGTGGGCAGGAGCTGTCCGGTGGGCAATGGCAAAAGATTGCCTTGTCTCGCGCCTACATGCGCCGCGACGCCGATATTTTGATTCTGGATGAGCCCACCTCGGCCCTGGACCCGGCGGCGGAAGCGGCGGTGTTCGAGCATTTCAGTCAACACACCGAAGGCCGCATGACGTTGCTGATTTCTCACCGGTTCTCAAGCGTGCGCAATGCCGACCACATCATCGTGCTCGACCAGGGTTCGATCCTTGAGCGAGGCGATCACGACAGCCTGGTCGCGGCGGGCGGGCGTTATGCACAGTTGTTCAGCGTGCAGGCTCGTGGTTATCGGTAGCCGTCGAAAATCAAAAGATCGCAGCCTTCGGCAGCTCAGGGGGATTGAATACATCGGAGCTGCCGAAGGCTGCGATCCCTTGATCTTCATGGGCAACTCAGCGGAATCATCCGATCTGTGGGAGCGAGCTTGCTCGCGATGGCGTCTGGTCAAGCAACATCAATGTTGAATATCAAACCGCAATCGCGAGCAGGCTCGCTTCCACAAGGATTTTCGGGAATCAGTCCCGTACGTTCTCACGGACTTATCCATCTAACTGCTTGATGGTGTCGTCCGAAAGCCCCCGTCGATGAGCAAAAGGTGAAGTGCCAAGAACGCAACAACCCCTGATGTGGTTTTTCCTGACACTGAGCTAGACTCGTGCCGGTCAATCAAAGACCCGGCTTCTGGAGCGTGCAATGGATATGCCGACAAAAGAAAAAGTCATCGCCAGCAATCGCGATGCGTGGAATGATTCCGCCCGACACCACAAGGACACCCCGGAGTGGCGGGCCCGTCTGAGTGCCGTGTGCCATGGCAATTTTTCCTGCCTGGATGACACCCTCACCGGGTTGCTCCAACCGATGTGGCACTGATCACCATCGGCGTATTGAACTGGATGCCGGACATCGCCGAATTCTTGCGCCATGCCGCGCAAACCCTCAAGCCCGGCGGTGCGCTTGTGGTGTACGAAACCCACCCGTTCCTGGAAATGTTCGACCCCGATTCAGCCGATCCCTATCGCCCGGACGACTCGTATTTTCGCAGCGAACCTTTCGTCCAGAGCCAGCCGATCGTCTACGAAGGCAAAGTCGAACAGCAGGCCTCAGCGTCCTACTGGTTCGTCCACACCCTGGGCGCCATCTTCACCGGTGCCGTCGAGGCGGGGTTGCAGATCAGCCACTTCAGGGAGTACCCGCATTCCAATCGCGAAGAACTCTACGATCGGTATCAGCAGCAAAAGGCGCAGTTGCCGTTGTGTTACACGTTGGTGGCGGTGAAGGCGAACAACGTAGTGCCGAGAATTGTGTAACCAACATCACGCCTTCTCGAGCAATCCGTTTCAGCCGCGACGCACTTTTGTAGCAGCTGGCGAAGCCTGCGTTCGGCTGCGAAGCAGTCGTGAACCCGGCTGATGCGGTCTGCCTGATGCACTGCGATCTCTGATTTTACGACTGCTTCGCAGCCGAACGCAGGCTTCGCCAGCTGCTACAGATTGCATTACGGCTTAACTGACATCACGCCTGCGCCGCAGTCGCCGTCGGTTGCGCTGGTTTGCGCAGCTCAGTCAGTCGCGAGCCGCTGTAGTGGGTTTCGCGGAAGAAGCGCCAGCGGCCGAACAGGTCGTAGACGTGGGTGATACGCCCCTGTTCCTGATAGTCCATGCGCAGGTGCATTTTCATGGCCTGGATGTTGCGGGCATCGCAGACGTCCATGACCTTGTCGCAACCTTGGGCCCGCATCGCCCCCCAGATATTGTACTGGGCGTCCACCGACAGGCTGGAGCCGAAGTAGAGAGGGATCATTTCGCCGCCGAACTGGAAAAACTCACCGGGTTTGACCCTGAACCAGCAACCGTAATAGTGCTGGTCAAAGTAGTCACTGAGGCTGCCCCAGATGAATCCGACGGCATCTCCTTCCTCGTCCAGATACATGTGCCCGGTGTGACCTTCGGACGCGATTTGGGCCATGGCCTTGACGCGGTTACCGTAATACCTGGTGAAAGCCGTGGCGTTCTCCTGGGTAATCGTCACCAGGCGCAAGCCCGTGTAGGGCCGTAGTTTGTGCGGCGCTATTGGGGTGACCAGATCGCGTCCCAACCACAGCAGCTCTCGGTGCAAGTACACATAGCGGTTCCAGAGCATCTGGAGCGTGTGAAGCAGGCCTTTTTGTTTGATTCGTTCGCGAAGCTTGGCGATGGCGCTCATGAAGTCCTCCGTGGCTGAAGCCAGGGTTGGGTGGGGAACGTTTTTTTCAATGGCGATAAATCAAGGTTGCAACGTTTGTAGCTCAGCCGAGTACTGCGGTTCCTCTTTGAACGCCCTTGGCACGACGGCATAGGACACTCTCGGAATGCCCGGAAGACGCAGCTCCAGCATGTGAGCCAGAGACTCTCCGGGGTTTAAATAGATGTCGCCAAAATCGGTGCCGATATGGGTCGGGTGGACGACGATTTCCAGCAGGCCATCGACCGGCATCGCCACGTTGCGTAGGTCCACCGGGGTGCATACGTACTCGGCGGTCGCTCCGGCCAGGCGGTTCAATCGATGATTGAACAATGTCTTGAACACCCGCTTGGGCACACTCAGGTTATTTCCCAAATGGCGTGCCAGTCGCACGGGCACCCCTCGGCAGGCGGCGAAACGCGCGACGATTTCGCCAATGGGCCAGATGTTGTGCACGTGCTGATGGGAATCGATGTGGCTGGGGCGCAGGCCGTTGTCCAGGCAGCGTTGCCATTGGGCTTCGAGTTCCTCCAGTACGGCGTCGCGATCCTGGCGGTTTAGCCAGAGACTGTGGCGGGGCAGGCTGAGGTCGAACAGGCCTTCGCTGTTACAGAATGTCGAACGCGAAAGAATCGACGGGCTCAACGGCCGGCCGTAGGTGAGGTTGAAATGCAAGCCGATTCGCCCTTTGAGCAACGGCTGCTGGGCCAGCACGCAAGCTTCCTCGAAGGCCGGCATGTTGGCCATGGCGGTGGCGGAGCTGATGACCCCGGCCTGGAAGGCGCCCAGGATCACCGCGTTCTCGCTCAGGCTGAGGCCGAAATCGTCAGCGTTGACTATGACTTGGCGGGGCATGTTTTCCCTCCATGTTTTTTTCAGTAGACGCGGGTGTGGGAGTGGAAGCAGGAACAACCAGTGCGGCTGCACGCCAGGCCCGCCACTTTTTCAACCAGGGTTTTAGCCAGTGCCAGAGTCGCATGGCCAGCCCCAGAGCAAGACCGCTGGGGCGCCAGGAGTAGAAACTCCAGCGCCAGTGCTCCAGTTGCCCGGTCATGCGCTCCTGGAGTTGATGGCTGGAGTTCTTCAGGCTGACCCGCGAAGCGTCGATCCAGTGCCAGTTGTCGTCCAGCCCCCAGAGAATCCACTCTTCGAGCAGCACACGACCGCTGCCCAGATCGGCGTATTTCGGCAGGAACGCCAGGTTGTAGTCGAACAGCCGGCCCTGTTCCAGCAAGCCGAGCCGGTAGCTGATGCAGCGCCCGTCGAGTTCCAGCAGCACCACCCGCAGCAGTCCCTGTTCGGCGAGGGCGGTGAAGGCCAGGTCGATCCATTGTCGGCTACGGTTGCTGGTGAAAATCCCCACGCCTTCGACGCCTTTCCAGCTCTGCGCTTCGACTTCGCTGAGGGCCTGCAATAAAGGCCCGATGGTGGCCGCGTCAGGGGCTATGCGTCGGACCTGGGCGCCATAGGCCAAGATGCGTTTACGCGCTCGGCGCAGTTTATAGCGCGGGTCGCCGGACACTTCCTGGCGGTCGGTCTCGTTGATCAAATGCACCGGCACCCGGCAGCTGAGGCGGCGCTCGCCGGTCGAGCTGTGGGCCATCCATGCGGTCAGCGCGCTTTCTTCGCCAATGGGTTCGGACAATTCATTGAGTTGCAGCATCGCATGGGGCAAGCGACGGCGGATGATTACCAGCGCCTTGCGCATGCTGTCGGCATCGAGGCAGGTGAGCAGGGCCAGGCGATCGGTGAGGGGATAACCGAGGTGACGCAGGACCCGAAATGGCAGCTTTCCAAAGCGCTCCACGGACGCCACCAGCGGCAGGCACAAGGCCAATTCATCACCTTGCCAGCCCAGCAGAACGTGCAAGCGTTCCCCGGCGGTCAGTGCCTGTTCCGACGCGTACAGCCAGGCCAGGGTGTTGAACGGCGTGTGATCGGTCACACGCAGTCGCAACCCCTCATAGGCCGCTGCCGGAAAGTCCGGGGCGCACAACGACGTGCGCCATTCGAATCGCGCCACCATAAGTTCAGACCACCGCCTCAGGAACAGGTGAACGGGACGGTTTGCGTAGAGCAGCCAGGCGTGAGTCGCTGTAACGGGTCTCACGAAAGAAGCGCCAGCGACCGAATAATTGGTAGGCGTGCAGAATGCGCAAATTGACGGCGTTCATGAGGCGCTCCAGCTCAAGGCAAACAGGGTTTCGCCCGGCAGGTCGAAGCTGACGCGACCGTCGTGACAATTGAACTGAGCGCTACGACTGCGGTTGTCGGCCCCGAAGTACACCAGCGCTCCCTTGGCCAGCGGACAAGTCGCTCCGCCCAGATCGACACGCTGCAAGCGCACCCCCTTGTTGACTCCCAGCAAACTTCGCTGGCGGTCGGTGGCCATGGCCAGCACATCGACTTCGAAAGCGTCGTTGTCCAGGCGCATCACGTTTTTCAGCCAGTGCTGCTGGATGAATTGCTGGGCCAGGCCCACCGGTTTGAGTTCGAAACGATCGCCGCCCAGCACCCGCACCATGCCTTTGGGGTAAGTCGGTTCGTCGGCAGCCTGGAACCAGTTGAGCATGTCCAGCAACCCGTCCTGCGCCGAGTTGATGACCACCGAGGTCCACCACAGCGAAGCGAAATGGGTTTCCTGATCGTAAGGACTCAGGCTTGAGCCGCTGGACAGGTTGGTCTGATCCAGCAACAGGGCTTTGCGTGGCCGGCCCTTGGCATCGAGGCCCACCAGTTCGGCGGCGCGGCGCACGCTGTCGCGATAAATTCGGGTCGCCAGCAAGTCACGAATCATCCATTCGTGCCAGGCTAGGGCATCAATCTGCTCGCCGGATTCGGCCAGCAGGCGCCGCGCCCAGTCGATACCGCGCTTGTCGGCGGCGTTGTCGGCGAACGGGCCGTTGACGAAGCGCGACGTGGCGGGCATGGCGATACGCACACCGGCCTTGGCGTTGGCCGGATCGCTGCGCACTTGCCGGGCCATGCTGTTGAAGATCGCCTGGTAGTCGGCGTAGCTCGGGTAGTTGAGGTTCGGCTCGTCGGCGAACGCGATGTAATGAGTACCTGTGCCGCCGAGGGCGCGAGTGGCGGCGAGCCAGGCATCGAGGCCGGCGTTGCTTTGAGTGTCGGCGCGCAAATCCGCCTGACGCTTGCTGCCGGCCAACAGCGTGAGGTCCTGGGTGATGCCGAAGCGGTTCTGATAGAGCTGGCGGAACGCATCTTCGTGGTGCGGATTTTGCGCAGTGACGTCGACGAAACTGTAATAGGTGCCCGCCTGGGGCTTGAGGGCATCGAGCACTGCGAAGCTGGATTGAGGGGGCAGCACGTAGGGCAAATAAATGCCCAGGTTCGGGGTGGGGCCGAGCATCTCTTTGTGCAGGGTCAAGCGGGTCTGGCCATCGTCCTCGCGCAACGGTTTGAGCTGCTGCGGTTTCTGGGCAAACAGATTCGCCGTGCCATCCAGCCAGAACGCGACCTTGCCGCTGCCTTGCAGGCGCAGGCGCCAGACCTGTTCGTCCTGAGTGACGGGCAATGCCACCTGATCGAACTGCCAATAGGCGCGATGGGGTTTCAGCGCCAGCGATAGCTGTTTGTTGTCGCTCACGCGCTGGGCTTGCAGGGTGTTGATCCCACCGTGGAACTTGCCAGCCAGTACGGCGTGTTCCCCCGGCGCGACCTTGAAGTACAGCTCATCGCCGCCGCGGGTTTCGGCACTGAAATGCACCTTGGCCGGGGCGAACAACGCCACGGTATGCTCGTCGTGTTCGATCGTGTAGCGGCGGAAGCTGTAGCCCGGAATTTCCAGTCGATAACTGGCGGCACTCGGCGCCAGTGGCCAGCTCTGCTTGCCTCGGGTTTCACTGGCGGCGATCAGGCGTTCGCCCTTCAGGTTGCCGTTGCCGTCGAGCAGGTACAGGCGTTCTTCGTTGGCATCGGCCTGCCACGCCGGAACCCAGCGAATAGTCAGCGTGTCGGGGCGATCCGTTTGCAGGTACAGGCTGCCGTCGCGAATATCAGCCCAGCGCATGGGCGCCGCCTGGGCGCTCAAACCGAGGCCCAGGCTCAACAGCAGCATCAGGCGTTTCATGCCGATTTCCGTTGCAGCATCTGAAGCATCGGGGCCACATCGCTGGGCAGGATGATCAGGGTTTGCCAGACCGGTACGCCGCTCAACCGGCAATACATCACCAGCAGCGCGACGGTTACCGCCAGGTAGGCGATGGACGATGCCGTCGCGGCGCCGACGATGCCGTAAACCGGGATCAGTAACAGGTTCAGGCCCAGGTTCAGCAACGCGCCGAGGCCCATCAATAGTGAAATCGTGCCGGGGCGATTTTTGCCCAGCAAGTCCAGGCGCAGGATGCTCGCATAGCAAAGACCGAGCAGCCCCGGCAGCAGCGCCAGCAACGCCGGGTAGGCCGGTTGATAGGCGATGCCGAACAGCGTGATGATCAGCCATTCACCGATCACCGCCATGGTCAGGCAGGCACCGAGCATCACCGTGGCGGTCAGGCGCAGCGCCAACGGCGTCAGGCGATCCATGCCTTCGTCCTGTTGCAGCAGGCGTTTCATCAGCGGCGTGGTCACCGCTTCCGGGACAATCAGCAGCAGCTCCGCGGCGGCGCTGGCCATGGCGTAATGACCCAATGCGGTGCTGCCGAGCAGGGCGCCGATGAACAGGAAATCGGAGCGCAGAATCACTTGCTGGAACAGCAGGTCCGGATGGCTGCGAGCACTGTAGCGCCACAGTTCATTCTGGCCGGCGCGGTCCCATTGCAACTTCAAGGGCTGAGCGCGCCTGAGCCAGAACCAACCGGCCAGCACCACCAGGCTGATGCCAGCCAGCCAACTGATCAGCGCCGCTTCCAGCGCCGCGTCTTTCCACATCCAGAACAAGGCCAGAAACAGCAGCAGGGGCGCCAGTGATTCCACCAGTCGCAAGGCATTGAACGCCACCACTGCGCCCGATGCATTGTGCAAGGTCAGCAGGCCGCTTTTGAGCACGGTCAGCGGTACCGCCAACAGCAACAGCCAAGCGAGCAATCCCAGTTGCGTGGTGATGTCGAGTTCGCCCCCGAACTCTCGCACCAGCGCCACCACCAGCAGCGTCAGCAAACCGGCCAGCAGGCAACCGAACACCAGCACCTGGCTCAGCAGCAAACCCATGGGCCGTTGCTTGGCCGCCTGATACCCCACCGCCGAATTCAGCCCGCCGCTGGTGGCGGCGCTGATCAAATCGGGCAGGGTACTGAGCAAGGCAAACAGACCGCGCTCGCTAGGCCCCAGAATCCGCGCCAGCAGTACGTTGCGCAGCAGCCGCAGGGCGATCATCGCCAGTTTGGTGCCCATGCTCAGGGCCAAGTGTTTGAGGTAGTGATTGCGACTCATGGTCGGGCTCCGCGGTAGATGCGCCAGGACAGCAACTCCGGATTGCGCGCCGTACGCTGGCTGATGCCGATCCGCGGCAAGGCTAATGGATCGTTGATACCACGATAAATGCCGGGGACGGTGCTCAGGGCAAACGGAAAGTCGTGGTCCGCCACGTGTTCGCGCACCCGCGCATCATGGTCGCCATTGGGGTAGCAGTAGACCGGCAGCGGCCGGTTGCAACCGTTCAGCAGGGCATTGCGGCTGCGGTTCAGTTCCTCATCCAGGCATTGATCGTCAAGGCCGGTGAGGATCGCGTGGCTGGCGCCATGGGGACCGAAGCGGATCAACCCGCTGGCTTCCAGTGCGCGTACTTGATGCCAGTCCAGAGCTTGGGGCAACGACTCCTCCGGGCATTGATCGGTGAGCTGGTTCAGTTCACCCGGGGCCAGGGATTTCAGGCTTTGCAGAAAATGCAAAAGCGCCAGGCTGCGGCGCTGGACATCCAGATCATCGAGCAGCACCGGTAGCGGTCGCCCAAGCTGTTGCAGGCATTCAATCAAATGCGTCCGGGCTTTTTCACCGTGGCTGTGCCACAGGGTTTCTCCCAGGCTTTCCCACCAGAAGCGTTGCCGGCTGCCAATGAAATCGGTAGAGAGGAAAATGCTTGCCGGCACCTGATGCTTCTTTAGCAACGGGAAGGCATTCAGCCCGTTGTCGCGCCAGCCGTCGTCGAAGGTCAGCGCGACTTTTGGCCGTTCGGATCTGACGGAGCCGGGTTGCAAAATCTCCATCAGTGGCACGCAGTCGAAGTTCTTTTTCAACCAAGTGAGCAGATGTTCGAATGCCTTCGGTCCGACGCACAGTTCATTGCGATGGGGCAGGTCGGCGGCGCGGTCATTGGCCAGCACCCGATGCAGCATCAGGATTAAGCCGGCACCGTGCAGTTGGTGACGGCCTACCGGCGAGTTGAGATAAAGCCAGCCACTGGTGCGTTTTAATAATTGTTTGATCGCCATGGCGCGGTCCTTTCAACGATTTTGCTCGGGGTTCCATTGCGCGTACCGCTGGCCGCGCAGGAACTGCCACAGACCGATACTCATCCCGGCAAGGGTCACCAGAACAAACGCGGCGAGGCGAAAAGGTTTGGGCAAACGGTGTTGCACATCCAGCAGGCCGACGATGGCCACCGCGTAACCGAGCAATTGCGCGATCAGGCTCAGGCGATAGAAGCCATGTACATTCCACAGCCAGAAATTGCTCAGCAGCAACGGCAGCAACAGGATCGGTGCCAGGCGTCGAATCAGCTTGTGGCTGATCAGTGCAATCGCATACAAGCCGTGGCGCCAAGGGTTCAGCAGCTCCCGGCGCTGAGCCAGGCTTTGCAGGCCGCCAACGGTGACGCGCTGGCGACGACGCCATTGCTTGTCGATTTCGTCGACGCCCTGGTCGATCACTTGTGCTTGGGGCACATAGACGATGCGTTTGAATGCCACCGGTGCGCAGGTGCTGATAAAGAAGTCATCGTTGACCTCCGCCGGCACGTGCTGGAACAACTCGCGGCGCAGGGCGAGCAAGGCGCCGTCGGCGGAGACCATGCAGCCGGTGCGATTTTCCACCTTGCGCAACCAGCCTTCGTAATGCCGATAAAGGCTGTCGCCCAGGCTCAGGCCTTTGCCTGGCACGGGAATCAGCATATGCCCGGCGCAAGCCCCGACCTCTGGATCGGCCAGGGGCGCGAGCAACTGGCCAAGGGTGTTGGTCGACCATTGGTTGTCGGCATCGGTGAACACCAGAATCTCGCCCGTGCTCAGGGCGACACCGGCATTCAAGGTGGCTGCCTTGCCCTGACGGGGCAGGTCGAGCACGCTGATGCGCGGGTCGATGACCTTGTGGGCGCAGGCCACGGTGTCGTCCGTGGAGCCGTCGCTGGCCAGAATGATGTGTAGCGAATGCGCCTGGTAATCCTGGGCGAGCAGGGTGCGCAATTTCTCTTCGATATGCCGGGCCTCGTTGTGCGCGGCAATGATGATGCTCACGTTCATCGGTGGCGCTGGCGCATGACGCCGCGCGGGGAACAATGGCGCGATCAGTGTCAGCAGCAGCGGATAGCCGAGCCAGGCATATACCGGCAATAGCAGGCACATCCAGAAAATGAATTCAGCCACGGGCCGGCCTCCTGGCATTCCAATGACACAGGCTCAAAATGAGCGCGGCACCGGTCAGGTGCAGGCGCACCCAGTGCAGACCCCACAATTGCAGCATCAGGCGAAGGTCACGGTGTTTCAGGCTTTGGCGCAGGCTTTGGGCGAGCGCTGGCAGGCTGGTAATGAACACGATGAATAACGCCGCTTTGGGAAAACCATTGAGCAGGGCGGACAGCGCGATGAAACCCAGCCCCCAGATGCCCATCGAAAAGGCCGGGAACCGCAGCAAGCGCAGGCTCATCCCCTGGGTGCGCAGCAGTTGCAGATGACTGCCCTGGCGCCACAACTCCTTGCCCATCCATTCGCGCCAACTGCCTTCGTAACCCCAATGCAAGGCAACGCTTTGGTTGACCGCGAGCAATCGCGCGCCGGCTTCGCTCAGGCGCAAGGTGAACGCCTTGTCTTCGCCGGTGCGCAGGGTTTCGTCGAAGCCGCCGACCTTGTCGAACCAGTTGCGACGCATCAATAGATTGGCGCTGGGCAGCCACTGCACAGGGTGCAAGGCATGAGTGGTCGGGCGGGTCATGCGACGTTGCCAGGCCGTGGCAAACCACGGCGCTTCGACGGGGGTGTGCAAGTCCAGGGCGAGGACATCGGCCTGACCGCCGGACGCCAGTTCGAGCAGCCGTGTCAGCCAATCCTCGGGCACCTCGATATCGGCATCGATGAAACCCAACCATTCGCCCGTCGCCATCGCCGCCCCGCGATTGCGCAGGGCGCCGATCAGCAGGCCGGGCAGCACCAGCACCTGCGCACCGAACTGGCGAGCGATGTGCGGGCCCTGATCGTGGGAGCCGTTATCGACCACGATCAGCTCGCACTCCAGCCCGGCAGCCTCGGCGGCTTTTTTCGCGGCGAGCAAGGTACGGCCGATGTGTCGGGCTTCGTTGTACATCGGGATGACGAGGCTGATGCGGTTCATGCGCTAGCCTCCGTCGGCGGACGTTCTTCAGCCTTGAGGCGCAACACAAAAGTCAGCGCGAGCATGATCCACAGGTATTTGTGATTCGGTGCGCTGAGGAACATCAAAAACAGCAACAGCGACAGATAGCTCATGCCCAGGTGCGTGATCATGTCGGCCTGTTCCCAGTTGCGTCGCAGCAACCAGGCGTGACGGGCGCGGATCAGGTTGTACATCCCAAGGCCCAGCATGCCGACGAACAACAACCCGGCGGGAATCCCCACTTCGCTGAAGATTTCCAGGTAGGTGTTGTGAGCGCGGCGATACAGGTCGCCGGGCTTGCGGTTGGCGGAAAATATTTTGGCGTAACCGGAGGTGGCGTAGTGCAACGGGAAGGTGCCGGGGCCGGAACCGAGTAATGGGTGCTCTTGGATGATCTGGCTGCCGACCACAATGTATGACGCCCGGCGGCCGAGGGATTCGTCTTGGCTCTTGGCACCGGCCTTCAAGATACTCAAAGACTGAATGCGCGCGACGTAACCGGCCGGCATCGAGTAAATGGCCAGCGGAATCACGATCGCAAGTCCGAGCATGGCAAAGCCCAGATGACGCGGGCGGATGCGCGGCAGCTGCGCGCGGTAGTGCCAGGCGCCGATCATCAAGCTGAGGAACAGCACCACCAGCCCGGAGCGGGAATCGGTTTTGGTCATGCCACCCAGCAGCAAGATGCAGCAGGCGCTCCAGAACAACCGGTGCAACAGGTTCGGGCTGCGGATCACCAACAGCAGGCCCAATGGCACGGCGAAGGCGATCAGCAGGGCGAAGGAGTTCGGGTCTTCCAGCAACCCGGCGGCGCGACCCTGGTCCTGATACTTGGCAAAGAGCATGGCCAGCGCGCAGGTCGCGCTGACGCTGAGGGTCACCAGCCGGGCGAACAGATCGAGGTTCAATTCACGGCCGATCAGCAAGGTGATCACAAACAGAACCAGACCGACGCTCAGATCCCGCAGATGACTCTGGGACATGTCCAGGTTGTCGGTATTGATCATGCTCAACAGGTACAACACCATGAACCAGATCAGGCAGCGCCAGATGTTGCTGCGCAGGCGCTCGGACGGAATCTGGTGCAGGGCCAGTTGCAACATCAGGATCAGTGCCAGCGAAGCACCGATGAATTTGGTCCCCGACAGTGCATTGCCCTTGAAGAAACCTTCGAATGGCACCAGCGCCGCGATGCCCAACAAACCCCAGGCAGGTTTTCGGTAAAGCACCGCGATGGCCACCAGGCCCAGCACCGCGCCCGGTGCCAGATACGGATAAGGGCTGGCCAGCAAACCGAGGCAGACCAGGGCGAGCAAACTGACGATCGAGAGCGGAAAGATCACGCGCGTGCCTCCCGTGCAGTACGGATATAAAGCTGCGACCAGCGTTCGGCCAAAGCCTTCAGGTCGTAACGGTCCAATTGCGTACGTCTTGCGTTGTCGATCAGTTCACGAGCCAGTGCCGGCTCATTCAGCAGCGTATCGATCTGTCGGGCGAGGGCGGCACTGTCGGTGGGTGTCGCCAGCAGGCCGTTGTGCCGGTCCTCCAGCACATCGGGAATCCCGCCGACGCTGAACGCCACCACCGGCACTCCGGCCTGCATCGCCTCCAGTAAAATCATCGGCGTGCCCTCGGTGCGCGAGCTGATCACCAGCGCATCGAGTTGCTGCCACCACCGGTTCATGTCGGTCTGGTAACCCGGCAGGGTGATGCGTTTGTGCAAGCCGGCGGCGGCAATCCGCGTCAGCAGGGTTTGCTGTTCCGGGCCGTCGCCGAGCATTACGGCATCCAGTTGCGGGTGTTGCTGACAGAGCGGAATCAGGGCATCGAGAAACAAGTCCGGGCCTTTTTCATTGCTCAGCCGCCCGACGTAGCCCGCCAGCCAGCGCGAGTGCGGGGCATTGAGGGGCAGCAGGCCGCTGGCCTTCGGCAGACCATTGGGGATCACTTGCAGTTTCTCCGTCCGGACACTGGCCTGGCGGTGCAGCACGGCGATGCTTTCGGCCACGCAAACCACGCGATGCACCGACGCCGTACGGCACAATTGCAAACTCACCCAGCCGTAAAGGCGTTGCTTGTGACTGCGCGGGGTGAAACCGTGTTGGGTTATCACCAACGGCAAGTCCAGCAACGTGGCGCTCACCCAGCCAAACAACAAACCCCTGAAATTGTGCGTGTTGATCAGCGGTTGTTCAGCCCGCCGCTGACGTAAATGACGCAGCAGTTCCCTCAAACCCGTGAAGCTGCGGCAGTCGACCCCAGCCTCGCGAAATCGCGCGATCAGCACTGGCGGCGCATCGAGAAACAGCACTTGGTGCTGCCCCGGCGTCGCCAGGCAATGGTCCAGCAGCATCCGCTCAGCCCCATAGAAGCCGCCGCTGCTGATCAAATGCATGATCGGCAGAGCGCTGGCGCTGAGCGGCCCGTTCAATGGCGCACCCAATGCACGAAGCTAGGCACGGTCCAGTTTTTGTGCGGGTTGTTCGGCAGGACGTCTTGCTCGTTGATCACCAACAACACCGGCAAGCCCAGTTCATGGGTGATTTGCGCTGGGTGTTTGAAGCGGTGATCGAAGAACTCACGCACGTAGACGAAGGCAATCGCCAGCAGCAGACCGGTCAGCATCCCGAATGGAATGATCAGGATCGGTTTGGGAAACGCCGCATCGGTCGGTTCGTACGGCGGGCTGAGTACCCGGGCGTTGGACATATCGTTGTCCAGCAAACCGGCGGTACTGCTTTCGGCAAAGCGTTGGGCGTAGGTGGAGAACGCCGCGTGCAAGGCATTGATCTCGGTGTCCATCTGTGCAAGTTTGCTTTGAGCCACTTGCAACTGATGGATGCGGTCCTTGAAGTCGGCGATGCGCGCGGTTTTCTGCTTGATCACCGAGGTGACAATCGCCAGGTCGTTGGTCCGCTCCTGAATCCGGTTGCTGACGATTTTCAGGAACTGCTGACGGGTGCGGGAAATCTGCTCGCGGGTCAACAGCATCGGTTCACTGCCCGGCTGGAAGACCGCCAGGTCGTTCATGTAGCGGCTGACCTGAGTGGTCAGTTGCTCACCGAGCTGTCTGATCTCGCGGTCTTCGAACGCAATGTTGTCCACCGTGGTGGTGAAGGTGAAGGGGAAGGTGTAATCGCTGAGCCGGGACGTATTGGTGGCTGACGTCAGGGCGGTTTTCAGGTAGTCGAGCCAGCGCTGGCTTTGCAGCAGGCGATCCTGATACAGGCTCAGGGCCTGTTCCTCGGTGTTGATGGCGTTGAGGCGGAAGGTGATTTCTTCCTTCGGATCGGACGAAGCCACTCCTTCGAGCAACGCCAGTCGTGTGCCTTCCAGGCCATCGAGACGCACCTGATATTGCTTCTTCTTGGTTTCGTAGAAGCTCTGCGGCAGGTCGATCGATTGCAGTTCCTGACGGCTGGCCAGGTAGTTTTGCAACAGCGCCGCGACAAACCGGGTGCCCTGGGCCGGATCGCCAAAGCTGTAGACAATGGAGATCACGTTGGAGCCCGGCAGGGTCTCGATTTTCAGGTTTTCGGTGGCCTGCTGGGTGAAGACATCCAGGTCGGTATCGCGCACGGGATCGGTCTCAAGCCCGAATGCATCACGCACCGGATTGATCACGTATTCACGCAAGGGGGTGGTCACAAAACGTTTGATCGGTTCGGTCACCAGTCTGCTGAAGATCCCGGGGTTGGGCGCGTACTCGCCTTTGTCCCGCAGGTCGCTGATGGTCTGACGGATCAGGGCCGGCGAACGCAGGATATTGCTCTCGGTTTCCATATCCGCCAGTGACGGCGGAATGAAAGAGGCATCACCTTGGGTCAGGGATGTGGTGGCGTCTCCCTGGGAGAGTTTTTTGGACTGCACGATCACCTGCGCGGTGATGTCGAAGCTCTGTTTGAGCATCAGCGGCAAGACCAGCGCGATCACCGCAAAGATCAGGAAGACTCGCTTCACCAACTTTTTGTTGGCGAAGAAAATCCTGAAGAACTCATGCAGGTAGTTTTCCTTTGGGTTCATGGTCGGTCACCTGAGCGTTAGTTGTCGCTGCCTTTGTTGTCGACGCGGTAGCCGAAACCGAAGCCTACCCCCTGGAACAACACCACGTCCGCCAGTTGCCGCGCGAGCTCACCGGCGCTGGCCAGTTTGGTCTTCGGCACGTAGAGCATGTCGTTCGGCTGCAGGTAAGCAATCTGCGACGCGTCACCGGACAAGGCTTTTTCCACGTCGTAGTGCACGGCCTGCACCTGGTTGCCGTTGCGGCGCATGATCACCACCGAATCGAGCCGCGCCTTGACGTTGGTGCCACGGGCCAGGGTCAGCGCTTCAAGCACCGAGACTGGCCGGTTGATCGGGTAGGAGCCCGGTTGCGCGACTTCACCCAGCACATAAATTTCGTTGCCCGACGTGGATTTGAGCATGACGTCGACCTTCATCCGTCCCGGCAATTGCGCGTAGCGCTGATTGAGGAAGGTTTCCAGTTGGTTGACGGTCATGCCTTGCAGCGGCACCGAGCCGATTTCCGGGAAACTCGCATAGCCATCGTTGCCCACCGTGATCTCCCGGCTCATGCCAGTAGCGGGGTGACTCAAGGTGGTTCTGAGGTTCTGCTCGTTGCTCAGCGGGCTGGTGACCAGCACGGTCACCTGGTTGCGATTTGGCTGGAACAGGGCTTTGCGCTCATAGACTCGCTGGATCTCCTGCCGCGCTTCGACCGACGTCAGCCCGGCGACTTTCACCGCGGTGTTGGCCCCCGGCAGTTCGATGGTGCCGTCGGGCAGCACCAGTTGAGTGCCGTTGAGCTGGCTGGCCGCGGTGAAGTTCAGGGCGACCTGATCACCGGACTGAATGCGGTAAGCGCCCGAGCCAGTGGTGCTGATGTGAAAAATCACATCCAGCACGTCCTTGGGCCGCAAGGTCTGTTCGACCCTGGGCATGTCGGTGGCCTGGGCATTGGCCGGTTCGGCCGTGAGGATCTGCACCGGCATATTCCGGGTTTCACTGGTGCTGGAGCAGCCTGCAAGCGGCAGCAACAGCAGGACAAGCATTTTGGCGTTCATGGCGTCATCCTTTTCTGCGGTTGCTTACAGGTTTTTGTAGAGCCATTTGGGCATGTAGTACTTGCGCCGGTTGAAGACGCTGCCCACCAGTTTTGCGCCGGCCTGGGTCAGGCGCTGGGCCGCGGCCTGGGACACTTCCCAGCGCGTGTCTTCGGCGCGCACCACCATGATCACGCCGTCCGCCAAGGTGCTGATGACCAGGGTGTCGGCGGCCGAGTACACCGCGTCGCCGTCGATCACCACGAAGCGATACCGATCGCCCAGTTGGTTGAGCAACGGGGCCAGCTGTTCAGTCGTCAGGTGCTCGGCGCCGCGGACTTGCCGCCCATTGGGCAGGATGTGGAAGGGCAGGCTGGAGATGTTCACCAGGCAGTCCTGCAACAATGGCGGGGAGGCGTTGAACAGCAGGTCGCGAAAGCCGCGCTCTTTGGTCAGCCCCAGCTGTTGCGTGAGGTTGCTCTCCGATTGACTGGCATCCACCAGCAGCACTTGGCCGCTGCTCATTGACGCCAGTTGGCTGGCCAGCGCCAGGGCGCTGGTGGTGGTGCCGGCGCCTGGATTGGCAGCGGTCAGGAAGAGGATCCGCAGATCCAGGTCGAGCACGGTCGAGGTCAGGTTGGACTCGCTCGGGCTGGCGATGGTCAGGCTTTTGTTCGATGAACCGTCCATTTAACTCGCTCCGTGGCCGCTGAATACTTTGAAGGGGGTTTTCAACAGGATCTTCAGATCAAGCAAAAGGCTCTGCTCGGCGATATAGCTGAGGTCCAACTCAACGCGCTGGTCGAAGTCGATATTGCTGCGCCCGGATATCTGCCACAGGCCGGTCATGCCGGGGTAGATGCTCAGGCGTGCAAGGTGGCTGTCCTTGTAGCGATAGGCGTTGAACGAGGTCGGTCGCGGGCCTACCAAACGCATGTCGCCGCAGACTACATTGATCAGGTTGGGCAACTCATCGAGGCTGCTGCGCCGCAGGAAGCTACCGATGGGGGTAATCCGCGGGTCGTCATCGATCTTGAAATCGATGGCGTCTGCACCGTGCTTGTTCAGGTGGCGCAGGGACTCCTTGAGTTCCTCGGCGTTGGCCACCATGGTGCGAAACTTGTACATGCCGAACAGGCGGCCGCGGTAGCCGGTGCGTTTCTGCACGAACATCACCGGCCCCGGGCTGCTGAACTTGATTACCAGCGCCAGGCCCAGCAGCACAGGGGAGATCAGTAGCAGAATCACCAGCGCGCCGAGGCATGCAACCACCCGGTTGGTTCGCGACAGGGTCCAGGGGCGACCACCGTAGCGGCCAGTCATCCAGCCGCGGCCCTGCATGTGGATCGCTGTGTCCAGGCGCATTCGGTGTTCGGGGTCCAGGCGTTTGTCACGCTGCATGTGATTGAGCAACATGCCTTTTTCTTGTCCAGTCATAGAGTCCTCCGCTGAAGCCCAGGCGCGAGTGGCGAGTGGGCGTTGCGCAGTGGGTAGTAGTCACGGAACCAGGCGATGAATCGTCCGAGTCCTTCATCCAGCTCGATCCGTGGCTGGAAACCGGTGGCCTGGGCCAGATCGCTGGCATCGGCGCAGGTGTTGAGCACGTCGCCTGGTTGCAGGGGCAGCAACTCGACGAGGGCTTTTTGTCCGAGGTGTTTTTCCAGCAGCGCCAGGTAGTCCTTCAGCTCCACCGGCTGTTGTCCGCCAATGTTGTAAATGCGCCATGGCGCCATGCTGCTGGCCGGATCCGGTTGTTCGCGATTCCAGTCCGGTGCTGCTTGGGGCGCGCGTTCGAGCAGACGGGCGATGCTTTCGATGATGTCGTCGATGTAGGTGAAATCACGCTGGTGCTGGCCGTAGTTGAACAGCTTCAGCGGCTTACCTTCGGCAATCGCCCGGGCGAACTGGATCGGCGACATGTCTGGTCGGCCCCAAGGCCCATACACAGTGAAAAAACGCAAACCGGTGCAGGGAATGCCGAACAGATGGCTGTAGCTGTGGGCCATCAGCTCATTGGCTTTTTTGGTCGCGGCGTACAGCGACAACGGATGGTCAACGCAGTCCTTGACCGAGTAAGGCGTGTGCTGGTTGGCGCCGTACACCGAACTGGATGAGGCATAGATCAAATGCTTGACCGGGTGGTGGCGGCAGCTTTCGAGGATGTTCAGGAACCCGCTCAGATTGCTGTCGACGTAGGCCCGGGGATTTTCCAGGGAGTAACGCACCCCGGCCTGGGCCGCGAGGTGAATCACCACCTGCGGTTGTTCACGAACAAACAAGGCGTCGAGGGCCGTGGCGTCGGCCACATCGACTTTCGCGAGTTGGAAATCGCCGACTTGTTTGCGCACCCAATCCACGCGGTCGTGCTTGAGTTGCGGGTCGTAGAAATCGTTGAAATTATCCAGCCCGAACACCTCATGCCCGTCGCTTAACAGCCGCAACACGCAATGGGCGCCAATGAAACCGGCCGCTCCGGTGACGAGGATTTTCATGGCCGTGGCACCTCGGGAGCGATGTGCCGAAGCCCGATGCCGCTGTAGTGCAAACCGGCCGCCGCCACGTGTTCCGGGTTGTAGAGGTTGCGCCCGTCGACGATCACCCGCGCGCGCAGCTTGCTCGCCAGCAGGTCGAAATCGACCACACGGAAATTCTTCCACTCGGTGCAGATCACCAGCGCGTCGGCATCCTCCAGAGTGTCGTCGCGGGTGGCGCACAGGTGCAGGTCATTGCGGTAGCCGTAAATGCGCCGACACTCGGACATGGCTTCCGGATCGTAAGCCTGCACGCTCGCACCTTCGGCCCACAGTGCCTCCATCAGATAACGGCTGGGGGCTTCGCGCATGTCATCGGTATTGGGCTTGAAGGCCAGGCCCCAAATCGCGATGGATTTGCCGACCAGGCCCTCGGGAAATAGCGCCTGCAGTTTGCTGAAGAGGATGTGCCGCTGGCTGTCGTTCACTTCGGTGACGCTGCGCAGCAGACGCAATGGCATGCCGTTGTGTTCGGCGGTGTGCAGCAGGGCACGCAGGTCTTTGGGAAAGCACGAACCGCCGAAGCCGCAGCCGGGGTAGATGAAGTGGTAGCCGATGCGCGGGTCCGAGCCGATGCCTTTGCGCACCGCCTCAATGTCGGCCCCCAGCAACTCAGTGAGGTTGGCCAGTTCGTTCATGAAACTGATGCGGGTGGCGAGCATTGCGTTAGCGGCGTACTTGGTCAGTTCGGCGCTGCGGTTGTCCATGAACATGAGCTTTTCGCGGTTACGGCAGAACGGTGCATAGAGTTCGCTCAATTGGTTGCGCGCCTCATCGTCATTGGTACCGACGATGATCCGGTCCGGGCGCATGCAATCGGCCAGGGCGCTGCCTTCCTTGAGAAACTCGGGGTTGGACACCACCCGCACGTTCAACGCCTCTTTGCCACGGCGTTGCAGTTCTTCGTTGGCGGCGCTCGCCACCTGGTCCGCGGTGCCCACCGGTACGGTGGACTTGATGATCAGGGTGCGGTCGGACTCCATGAAACTGGCGATCTGCCGAGCGACACTCAGCACATGGCTGAGGTCGGCGGAACCGTCTTCATCGGCGGGAGTACCCACCGCGATGAAAATCAACTCGGCATGTTCGACCGCGTCACTGGCCTGAGTGGAGAAGAGCAGGCGCCCGGTCTTGATGTTGTCTTCCAGGGTGCTGGACAGTCCCGGTTCGCTGATCGGGGGCACGGCTTGTTGCAGTTGCCTGATCTTGTTGGGATCAATATCGACGCACAGGACGCGATGTCCGACATCGGCCAATGCCGCAGCTTGTATCAGACCGACGTAACCCGTACCAAATACGCTCACGTCCATATTGGCGTGCCTCGTAAAACGGTGGATGTAACTGAAATGAGACTGTCAAAAGGGGTATAGCCCAGCCGTGGGAAAGCGTGTCAGCAAAATGACGGGTTGCCGGGGCAGGAAACCCCGATTTCACGGGCTATTTGCCATCAAGTGCTTGCCGCTGCTGGATTTGCCGCGGTTTTGAGGGGTTGATGGCGATTTGAACAATGCGATAAACGGTCGTAAGCCCTGTCATACAAGGGTTACAGGCACTTGAGTGTGTCAGATTTGAGGCAACATATTTTTGACGCTTTTGGCAAAAAACCGGCATTTCTTGCGCTTCGATGGCTCGGTGCTAGTGTCAGAAAGTGGCCGACAATCTATTGGTCATGGAGGCGCTGCAAACACCATGATCCGTTACCTCAAAGAGCTGCTGCTGGTTCTGTATCTGCTCAAGAATTACGACTACTACCTTGATCGTCTTGACGCGCTGGGCATCGGTTTCCCGATGGTGCTGTATGGCGCAATGTTCGTCGTGCTGGCAATGGCGTTGTTCATGACCGCGTACATCCGTCAGGCGCTGATCCGTCATCTGTTCGCGTTGGCGATGTTTGGCTCGGCGGTGTTCTTCGACGTCTATACGCAAGTGACTGCCGGTTACATGACCTACAGCAGTTTTGTGTCACTGGTGTATTCCGGTGGGTTCATTCAAGAGGCGGCTTACCAGTACCGCGACGCGATCATCAGCGCGATGGTCAGTGGTTTGTTGCTGCTGTTCGGCATCGGGCTCAAGCCGCGTCGCCGGCTACCATTACCCGGGGCGCTATTGGTGGTGGCACCGGTGCTCGGGGTGCTGCTGCTCAGCGTGGTGCTATTCGTGCGGGCCGGCGAGGGCGCCCGTGGCTTGCCGATCATGTACACACCATTGGCCTATTTGAATCTGTTCACCTATGAAGCGCTGCACAACACCGTCGGCCCGCGTGAACCGGTGAGCCTGACGCGCTTCGATCAGCCAGTGGAGCACGACATTGTGCTGATCATCGACGAGAGCATTTCCGGCAACTACCTGGACATCAACACGCCGTTCGGTGTGCACAGCAACCTCAAGGAACCGCGCCCGGGGGTGCACATTTTCAATTACGGCTACGCGGCGTCCATCGCCAATTGCAGCGCCGACACCAATGTCACCCTGCGCTACGGTGGTACCCGTGGCGATTACATGCGGATCAACAGCACGCTGCCGTCGATCTGGCAGTACGCGAAAAAGGCCGGGCTGCGCACCGTCTACATCGACGCCCAGCGCACCGGCGGCAACTTGCAGAACCTGATGAATGCTGCCGAGAAAAAGGACATCGACGAGTTCGTGCAATTCGACCGGACCAGCGTACGCGACCGCGACATGGCGGCGGCGGCCAAGCTGATCGAACTGCTCAACGATGATAAGCCGCAGCTGGTGGTGATCAACAAGGTCGGCGCGCATTTTCCGGTGCACGACAAGTACCCGGACGCGTTCATGGCTTACCGCCCGACATTGGCCCGTGGGCAGTTTGTCGAAGTGGCGGACACGGGCAAACGTGATGGTTTCAACGGACAGCCGGATGAATGGTTGCTGTACCGCAATGCCTACAAAAATACGGTTTTGTGGAATGTCGGCGAGTTCTTCGCACGGGTGTTCGCTCAGGCGGATTTGCATCATGCGCTGCTGATTTACACCTCGGATCACGGGCAGGATCTGCACGAGCGCGGTAACCCGGGGCTCAATACTCACTGCGGCGATGATCCGGTGGAGGAGGAGGGATTGGTGCCGTTGGTGGTGATTTCGGGCAGCGGTTTGAAGACCCTGGACTGGCAGGCGCAGTTGCCGGCCAACAAGGATCGTTCCAGTCACTACAACATCTTCCCGACGGTGCTGCAGTTGATGGGTTATGACCTGGCGGGGATCGAGGCGGTGTATGGCAAACCGTTGAGTGTGCCGACGGTGGACGACTTCACGTTTAACTATCGGTTTAATGCGCGGTTGGGGGCCAAGCCGGAGTGGAAACATATTGACCTGAACCGCATTGTGACGCCGGGGCGGGTGATGCCGAGTGTGGCGGTGGGGCAGTGAGTTTTTCGATGGAATGACCCGGCCTCATCGCGAGCAGGCTCGCTCCCACATTGGATTTTTGGTGTACACAAAATTTGCGTTCACACCTATCAAATGTGGGAGCGAGCCTGCTCGCGATAAACGATAACTCGGTGTCGCTGCCGTCCGCTATCCTAGGCCCACTGTCTTCAACGAGTTTTCCCCCATGCTTCATGTCCAGGGCGTCTTCAAAAGCTACGCCACCCCCCAAGGCCCGTTGCCCGTGCTGCAAGGCGTCGACCTCACGTTGAAACCCGGCAGCAGTCTGGCGCTGATGGGTGAGTCGGGCAGTGGCAAGAGCACCTTGCTGCACCTGATCGCCGGGCTGGACAAGGTCGATCGCGGCAGCATCCGCTGCGGCGAGCATCGGCTGGAGCAGATGAACGAAAGCCAATTGGCGAACTGGCGGCGGACCGAAATCGGTCTGGTGTTCCAGCAGTTCAACCTGATCGGCAGTTTGCGCGTTGAAGACAATCTGGCGTTTCAGGCGCGTCTGGCCGGGCGCCACGATCCGCGTTGGCAGGCGCATCTGGTGCAGCGTCTTGGGTTGGGCGATTTGCTGCGGCGCTATCCGGAGCAACTGTCCGGCGGGCAACAGCAGCGGGTCGCATTAGGTCGCGCCCTGGCATCGCAACCCAAATTGCTGTTGGCCGACGAGCCCACCGGCAGCCTCGATGAAGCGACCAGCGATGAGGTGTTGAAGTTGTTGCTGGAACTGCTCGACGACAGCCCGACGACTTTGTTGATGGTCACTCACAGCCCAAGAGTCGCCGCGCGGTTGGCAGACAAAGTGGTGCTGCACAGTGGCCGTCTGGCTGGCGCGGACGAGCGCTGAGGTGCGGGTTTTTCGCGAAACGCTGCGGGCGCTGCTCAGCCATTGGCGACAGCACCCGGTGCAATTTTTCAGCGTGCTGACCGGGCTCTGGCTCGCCACCAGCCTGCTGACCGGCGTGCAAGCGCTGAACAGCCAGGCGCGAGAAAGCTACGCCCGGGCCAGTCAGCTGATCGGCGGCGAACCGCAAGCCAGTCTCACTGCACCCGGCGGTGGAGTTTTTTCCCAGCAAGTGTTTGTCGATCTGCGTCGTGCGGGGTGGCCGGTATCGCCTGTGTTGCAAGGCCGGGTGACGCTCAAGGGCCATGAAGACCAGCGCTTGCAGTTGATGGGCATTGAGCCGGTGTCGCTGCCGGCCGGTTCCGCAGTGGCCGGGCGGTCGTTGCCGATCGAGCAGATCGTCGAGTTTTTTACCCCGCCGGGCAGCACCTGGATTTCGCCGCAAACTTTGCAGGCGTCGGGCTTGCACGAAGGTGAGACCCCGGTGGCCCAGAGCGGCATCACCTTGCCGCCGCTACGGGCCCAGACCGACATGGCGCCCGGTGTGTTGTTGGTGGACATCGGCTTCGCCCAACAGATTCTGCAATTGCCGGATCAATTGTCACGCCTGCTGCTGCCCAAGGATTTCACCGCGACCCTGCCTGATGATTTAAAGGGCCAACTCCAGTTCAAAAGCAGCGGCGAAGAAAACAATCTCGCGCGCCTGACCGAGAGCTTCCACCTGAACCTCGATGCCTTGGGCTTTCTGTCGTTTGTGGTCGGCCTGTTTATCGTCCACGCGGCGATCGGGCTGGCGCTGGAGCAACGCCGAAGCTTGCTCAGAACCCTGCGCGCCTGTGGAGTCAGCGCCCGCATGTTGATTACCTGCCTTGCCGTCGAACTGGGTGCTCTGGCGCTGATCGGTGGTATCGCCGGCGTCGTCAGCGGCTATTTGCTGGCCGGCGTGCTGTTGCCGGACGTAGCCGCCAGCCTGCGCGGCTTGTACGGCGCCGAAGTGCCGGGGCAGTTGAATCTAAGTCTGCTGTGGTGGTTCAGCGGTATCGGCCTGAGCCTGTTCGGCGCCTTGCTGGCCGGTGCCAACAGTTTGCTGCGAGCGGCGCGTTTGCCGTTGCTGGCACTGGCCAATCCGCAAGCCTGGCATCAGGCCCACGCGCGCTGGTTGCGGCGCCAGGGGTGGGTCGCGGCGATGGCGGCGATGATCGCGTTGCTGGCGTTGATCTTCGGCGACAGCCTGAGCAGCGGTTTCGTGCTGATGGCCGCGTTGTTGATCGGCGCCGCTCTTGCCTTGCCGGTGGTGTTGAATAGCGTGCTCGACTGGGTGCTTGGGCGCAGTCGTTCGGTGCTTGGCCAATGGTTTCTCGCCGACTGCCGCCAGCAGCTGCCGGCCCTGAGCCTGGCCTTGATGGCGCTGTTGTTGGCGCTGGCGGCAAACATCGGCGCCGGCAGCATGACCGCCGGTTTCCGCCAGACGTTCAGCAACTGGCTCGAACAACGCCTGACCGCCGAGCTGTACCTCAATCCGCAAAATCCGGCCCAGGCTCGAGAACTGCACACCTGGCTCAAACAACAACCTCAAGTCACCGCGGTGCTCCCGAACTGGCAGGTGTCGATCCAGTTGCGGGGTTGGCCGGCCGACGTCTTTGGCGTAATCGATCACCCGACATATCGTCAACACTGGCCCCTGCTGGAAGCCTTGGGCGACAATCCTTGGGAGCGACTGGCCAAGGACGACGCGCTGATGCTCAGCGAACAACTGGCCCGGCGGTTGAAGGTACGGCTCGGTGATCACCTGACGATCCCCACGCCGAATGGCCCATGGTCGCCGCGAATCGTCGGGATCTACGCCGACTACGGCAATCCCAAGGGGCATCTGCTGGTCAACATCGATCATCTGCTGCGCGGCTGGCCGCAGCTGACGCCCAACCGTTTCAACCTGCGCATCGACCCGGCATCAATTCCTGGATTCCTGACCACGCTGCAAACCCGCTTCACCCTGGACGACAGCCGCATCGTCGATCAGGCCCGGCTCAAGGGCTGGTCCACGCAAGTGTTCGAACGCACCTTCGCCGCCACCGCCGCGCTCAACAGCCTGACCCTTTGCGTCGCGGGCGTGGCGCTGTTCATCAGCCTGCTGACCCAAAGCCAGAGCCGCCTTGGGCAACTCGCCCCCCTGTGGGCGCTGGGCGTGACGCGGCGACAATTGATGCTGCTGAACCTCGGGCAAACCTGGTTGCTGGCGGTACTGACGCTGGTACTGGCGTTGCCCTTGGGCATTGCGTTGGCGTGGTGCCTGGACACGGTGATCAACGTTCAGGCCTTCGGTTGGCGCTTGCCGTTGCGGGTGTTTCCGTTGCAACTGTTGCAGTTGATGGGTTTGGCATTACTCGCGACATTGCTCGCGTCGGCGTGGCCGTTGTACTCGCTGTATCGCACGCAACCGGCGGATCTGCTGAGGACGTTTGCTCATGAAGATTAAGATCGGCGTGTTGCTGCTGGCGCTGCTGAGCGGATGCGACAACACGCCTGCGCCGGAAAAAGGTTTCGCCGGCCTCGGCCATCAGGCCGAGGCATTTACCCCGGTGGTGCCCGGGCGAGTCTTCAATTTTCCGCTAGACCACGGCCCACACGATGGCTTTCGCATCGAATGGTGGTACGTCACCGCCAACCTCAAGGACGATCAGGGCCAGGAATTCGGCGCGCAATGGACGCTGTTTCGCAGCGCCTTGAAAGCGACGCCCGAACAATCTGGTTGGAGCAATCAGACTATCTGGCTGGGCCACGCGGCCGTGACTTCCGCCACGGCGCATCATGCCGCCGAACGCTACGCCCGAGGCGGCGTCGGCCAGGCCGGCGTGAGCCTGGCGCCGTTCAAAGCATGGATCGATGATTGGCATTTCAGCAGCCAGGCCAGCAATGAAGATCCGCTAGCGGACCTGCTACTCAGCGCCCGCGACAAGGCTTTCAGCTACCAGCTTCGACTGACCTCCACACGCCCACTGGTGCTTCAGGGCGACAAAGGCTTCAGCCAGAAATCCGAACAAGGCCAGGCGTCGTACTACTACAGCCAGCCGTTTTTCCAGGCCAGCGGCACGCTGGAAATCGACGGTAAAACCTACACGGTCAGCGGCCCGGCCTGGCTCGACCGGGAGTGGAGCAGCCAACCCCTGACCGCCAACCAGACCGGCTGGGACTGGTTCTCCCTGCATCTGGACAGTGGCGAACAAGTGATGCTCTACCGCATGCGGCAAAAGGACGGCGCGCCATACCTCACCGGCACCTGGATCGATGCGCAAGGGCAAACGCAGTTATTGCATGCCGACGACATCAGCCTCGCACCGCAAGACACCGCCAACGTGGCCGGGCGTTCAATGCCCGTGAGTTGGTCGATCAAAATCCCCACCAAACACCTCGAAATCACCATCAGCGCCCTCAACCCCAAGGCCTGGATGGACTTGCGCATTCCCTATTGGGAAGGGCCGGTGCGGCTGAGCGGCAGCCATGGCGGGCAGGGGTATCTGGAGATGACCGGGCATTGAGATCAAAAGATCGCAGCCTTCGGCAGCTCCTACGGTTATGCGTACGCCACAATGTCGCGGGTGTACTCGGTCGGTGTAGGAGCTGCCGAAGGCTGCGATCTTTTGACCCTGCCCTTAATGCGTCCAATCCACAGGAACTAATCCACAGGAACTCCGAGAGACCTCCATCTCTCTACCGTAATAATCCCGGCAGGAGCCCGCCATGAGCGACGACCTCAAACCGCCCGACCTAGCCACTTGGCAACGGCTGTTCGACGACAAGGCCTACTGGCAGCAATCCCCTGATGCGCATTACAGCGAATTGCTGCGCATCGCCGACGATCTGCTGGGGCAGGGCGCCATCGACCTCGATCAATGGCAGATCCTCAAAACCAAGGCCGATCAATCCCACAAAGACTCACCCGCCGTGAACGTCGCCCATGAAGTCGACGATCCCGAAGCCTGAGGAAAACCCCATGAATCCGAAACCGACCACCCCCTCGGAAAACCCCGACGAACCCCGGCCACCAGGCGAAGTCGAACGCGACAACGATGCCCTGCGCCCCACCGACCCGACCCGGCGCAAGGAAAGCGGCAAGGGCACAGACAGCGGAGAATCCACCGCGCAAGAAACTGCGAAAACTCCCTGATCAGCGTCTATGCTCATCGGCACAGACGGCGCCGAACCTGGATTGAGAGCCGTCTGCTGCCATCCAATCACAGGGAACGTACCGCTTATGAAGCTCAACGCACTGACCAAAGCCATCACCCTCGCCACTCTACTGTCCACCGCCAGCCTCAGCGCCATTGCCGCGGACATCCCGCTGTCCGCCGTCGTGGAAGCCGATCAGGTCGTCACCAAAGTCCTGGCGGTCGACGCCGCCAAACACCAGGTCGTCCTTGAAGGCGCCGAAGGTCGGCAGGTCCATGTACAACTCAGCGACAAGGCCAAAAACCTCGGCAACCTGAAAGTCGGCGATCAGGTCAACGTCGAAGTCATCCGCTCGGTCGCGGCCTACCTCGACACCGACGTCGACAAAGGCCTGCCAGGCTCCATCGAACGCACCGGCGAAATCCGCGCCACCAAAGACAACCCCAACCCCGGCGGCGAAGCCTTCCGTCAGGTACAGGTCCAACTGAAAATCACCCACATCGACCTGAAGAAAAACCAGCTGACCTTCCAAAACCCGGCCGGCCAATCCAAAACCATCAACGTCGAAAGACCTGAAGTCCAGGCGAAATTGAAAGATCTGAAAGTAGGGCAGAGCGTTGTGGTCACCTACACCGACGTGCTGAAAGTGACCACTCAGCACCCAAGCTGATCATTACTTGTACCCATTGATTGTTCTTGTACAGAAAGTTGTATAAGAACAATCAATTTTAATGGTCGAACTGGTGAGTTTTAAGAGGTTTGCAGGCGTTGTTTTTGCAACGCCTTACAAAGTGTTACGTGTATAAAATTTCATGTTTATACACGAGGACATATCTGCCAAATTCTATTAAAATCCTTCCCGTTCGCCCGGTGTCAGGGCTCTTTACCGGTGCATGGATTGCCAGGCCATTACACTGGGCGAACACCTTCTTTGGGAGGTAGTGTTTAAAAGTTTCGGATATAAAAATGGGCGACCTTGGGGTCGCCCATTTTTATTGGGTGGGTAAAAAGGGGGCGTTGGACACCCCACCAGGGAGTTGTAATGGCGTTTGTAGCCTGAGTCCATTTCAACCCGAAATTGTATCCATTACCTGAGTGCTCGCCTGGAGCTGCTGCCGGTAGTTGACTGCACGCTGAAGCACTCGGCTCAAGGCTTGAAAATTTGCCGGTTTGGTCAAAATATCATTGGCACCGGCGGCCCTGAAACGTTCTATCTCGCTCGAAAAAGCACTGTAACTGATCCATAAACCCCACCTATCCAAAAACAGGTGGCGCGTTCAGCGCGTGAGATCGGGTGTGAAATCAAATCATTCTGGCGCGGAGACCATTCGTGGCGGAGTTACTTCATTTTTTGTGGCTTCATATCCACTACCGTCCCCGCCTGCACGTTTTTGATCGGTGACAGTAAGTGCGGCGAAATATTCCAGCGCTGGCTGGTGTCGGTTACCACTGTGACGGTCTTGCGGTTGAACTTCATGACGGTACCGGACAGGCGCTCACCATTGGGTGAATCGAAGCTTACCCGTGCTCCCGGATGGAACTGCATCATCGATTTATGAGCCTCCAACGACTCCAACATCTTCAGCCGTTCGATAATGTGATGATTCAATGTCACTAATTCATCGACGCTCAGATGATCAATATTGATACTCATGATGCCCTCCAATTCCAGGGTAGTAACGCCTCAACATCTTCAACCGATTCAGCCTGCGGTAATCGTTCCAGTACGTGGCGCAGCCACGTATAGGGCTCCTGGCCGTTAGCTTTGGCGGTTTCGACCAAGCTGTAGATCTGCGCACTGGCTGCGGCGCCCTTGGGCGTATCGCTGAATAACCATGCCTTGCGCCCTATGACAAACGGCTTGATTGCTCTTTCGGCGGCATTGTTGTCGATCGGTAAAAAACCGGCCTCCACGTAACGCTCCAGCCGGCTCCAGTTGCTGGCCAGATAACTGAGCGCCTTGCCGAGAGCACTTTGCGATGCGACTTGCGGGTGAGTTTTCTCCAGCCAGCTTTTCAACTGCGCGAGCACCGGCAAGCTCTGTTCCTGGCGACCGGCAAAGCGCTGCTCATCCGTCATTTCTTTCAAATCACGTTCGATACCGTACAACTTGTTGATCATCGTCAGCGCAACATCGGCCCGACCGGTTTTACCCTTGGGCTGCACTTTCTGCGCATCGACAAATTTGCGCCGTACATGGGCCATACAAGCCAAACGCTCGACACCCGGCTGTGCGGCCAAGGCGTTATAGCCGGCGTAATCGTCAGTCATCAAATAACCACGATAGTCGCCGAGCAGCCGCAATGGCACCTCCTGCGCTCGGCTGGTGGTGTAGTCAAAAAGAAGGACTGGTCGCTCCGGTGGGCCGCTGGCTTGTACCCACATCCAGGATTGGCTGGTCGGGTCTCGACCTGGCTCTTTCAGCACCTGCACTCGCGTTTCATCGCAGTGAACAATCGGACTTTCCAGTAACCGATCACGCATCAGATTCAGCAGCGGCTGGAAGTGTTCGCAGCACTGGATCACCCAGCGCGCCAGAGTTTGACGCGGGATATCGACACCGTGGCGAGCGAGGACTTTTTCGAAGCGGTGCAGCGGCAGGCCATCGACGTACTTGGTGGTCAGCAGCATCGCCAGCACGCTGGGGCTGGCCATGCTTTTATCGATCAGTTGCGCGGGTTTGTCGGCAGTGACCGGTGCTGTTTCGCAGCCTCGGCAGCCGTAGACCTTGCGGATATGTTTGATCACCCGGATCTGCATCGGCACGATCTCCAGCTGTTCGCTGGTTTCCTCGCCGATGGCATGTTTGCGGCAGCCGCAAACGCAGGTCAGTTCGTGTTCGGGGAGTTCGTGGATAACTTCGATGCGTGGCAAGTCAGCCGGTAGTGGCTTGCGTTTGCCACGGCGTTTGGTCGGGGCGACAACTTCTTCGTCAGCAGCAACAGGCGCTAGCGTGTCGATACTTTCGGCTTCATTAAACAGCGGCAGTTGTGGTGTCGCCGGATCAGCCGTTTGCTCAGACTTGCGCCCGAACAGGCGCTGACGAAGCAGCGCATTCTCTTCTTCAAGAAAAACGACCTTCGACTGCATCTGAGCAAGTAATTGCTTGAGCGCAGTCAGATCATCGGGAAAGTTGTCGGGCCTGGAAATCATGGCCCGGATTATACCCAATCAAGCAACAAATCGCGGCGTCAAAACCTGATGCGGACGGTTGCGCCAAAGGTCAAAACCGTCAAGCAGCCAGTTCAGTTCCTGGACGCTCAATACGATGGCTTCGTCAGTAACGTCGGGCGAGGTTTTGAAACGCTCGGACTCCAGGCGCTTAAGCCAAAGGCAAAAGCCATTGCGCTCCCAGTAAAGGATTTTCACTCGGTTCCGGGGGCGATTCAGAAAAACAAAAAGTACCGGGTCGAATACCGCCACCTTGATATCCAGTTCGACCAGGGCAGCGAGGCCATCGATGGATTTTCGGAAATCCACGGACTTGGGGTAGAGGTAGACTTTTTCGACTTTGGCGTCGGGTCGCATCATGGCGGACGGCTCCAGAAAAATTCGGGAGCACAGCATCCGCGATCATATGGTGGCTTTGAATGTGGGGTTCATGGCGCGCTTACCAACGTTCGAGGCGAAGTCGCCATCGGTCATGCTCACCGATTTGCTGGTGTTGCCGACCTTTATCACGCGCTCCATGCCTAGCAGGGAGGGCAGGTCTGCTGCTCGACTGCCTTTGTCCGCAGCTTTCGCGTACCAGGTTTTGGTCTGTTCTTGATACAGCTTCAAGCTGTCCTTGAACGTGCTCAGTTGGTTGTCAACGTAGGCAACGCGATCCATCAGCCTTGCTCCAGAATCAGTCATCGGGCCACCTGATTCTTGGGCTTCATAGTGTTCAGCTATTTGCCGATTCTTCTGCCTTGGTTTCATTTAGGTTGGCATTGAAGTACTTCATGAAGTCTTGTCCCTGAGCAAAGGCTTTTTCGATCTTCGCGCTTTGCTCTTTAAGAGCTGGGCTTGGCTTGGCCCATTGTTCAGATGGAAGAGGTTTGGACCACTCAGCAATGGAGTTAGGTAGAGACTTCATACTAAAACGATGGTCCCACTCCGCCACCCAGTATGGAAAGCGCCACCAGGTGATTACATGGGTTAGATACCACCAGGCAACGCCTAGGGCGGAACGCTCATTGTGTTGATATTCCTCAAGCATATCTGCTTGCTCTTTATCAAATGTATGGCGGCCTTCGTGAGCAGCTTTACTGGGGCAGTATTGCGGTCCCTTTTCCATATAAACGCGAATCGCTTCCCACTTACCCAAACCATGGGTTGGGGTCATCACACCTTGGTTCACAAAGTGCACCGTATCGGCCTTCGGATCGTCGAACGCCATACCGAAGGTATAAGTGCTCATAACGCCTACACCAGTTACACCAGTGCTGACCGACAGCCAGGACACCATCTCTTCCCAAGGTTGGATTACAGGCGCGTCAGACCCAATCGCGAAAAAACAGACTTCGCGGCGTTGCCGATTGAAACGGATGGGACGAGTACGTGCTTTAGTGCGGGTAGTGCTGATGACAACATAGAGTCCTAAAATTCCTGCCCCGACCGACCCCCAAGCGCCGATGGCAACGCCAGAGGAAAAAAACTCTATAAAAATTTGTGTAAATGTTCGTCCATAGGGGTCACCGAAACTCATCAGTCCAGCAAGGAAGGGGCCCACTATTAAACTTACAATCAGTATAAGCATCCCACTTGCGATCATAACCCTAGTTTGGAAAGCCTTATTGATATTGCTGCTACCCACATCGAGGTACGTGTCGTTGACGTCAAGAAAACTTCCACCCAAGTCCATGGGTGTCTGTCCGATAGGAACGGGTAATGGTGAAAAGAACACTGCCTCGCCAGTGATGAAGCGTCGGGATTCACCAGCGCTAGGACGCTGGTGTTTGAGATTCAATTCATCATGTTGTGTTGGTTTGGATGGCATGCAATTCAACCGAAAAGTGGTGGGCCGGGTAGCTACAGAAAGTCGCTGTTGACCAATAGCCAAGGGGCATCGGTGGTACGCGACTTTAAAACAGAGACAGCCGGAAGCAGCTTGCCATTCTGCACGTTTAACGTTGTAGTTTCGAAGCGTTTTTCTCGGAAAGCCTTATCGCCAGCGACGGGGTGATAGCGTAGGACGATAGCCAAACCATGTTGTGCGTTGGCCTCGTGTTGAAAAATGTCCATGCCAAGTTTAAGTGGCTCATCCGGAGCGCTAAGTAGGTTGAGTTGATAAAGTAGCGGTTCGCTCCACGCCTCCCAGTCATTACGTTGGTGGTTAGTCAGCCAGTAAGCGCTCACGCCAAACTCTACGTCATTTAGTTCACGAGCAGTGATTCCAGGTATTCGCAGTACAGCCATAGGTTGGTTGTTTATCGACTGCAAGGCGACCTGAGGTGCGGTGGTGATATCAGCCAGCAGAAGACGTTCCTCGGCCAGACTGCGGTTGACATTCTGTTTACCCCAAGGACCTTTTTGTAGCCAGATATCAAGTTCGCTTTTATTGTTTCGGTTGTATAAAAACTCTCCGCCCAGTTGCAGGCCAGTCAGCACCAGTCCAATCAAGTTGGCTCTGGCAGCGACGCTCAGCAGTTGGCTGCCCGCTTTAACCCAAACGAGTGCACGGGCCTGATTGGCGGTAGTAAATGCCTCATAAATGGATTGACCACTCCGGGCAAAGGCCCACCCATTGAGCGCAAGTTGTCCAGAGTCGCCTGCTAGCGTCATGCTTGCACCTGCCAACTTTGCCCCATTTCCTGAGCGTAACGCTTCTGTCCATTTGGCTGCCGATCCTTTTTCACCGTACATACCTGTTCCTGCAGCCACAGCACTGAATATGTAAGCAAATGGGCCTAATGCCCCAGTGATTTTTCCTAGCTTGGCGGCTGATTTTATTTTGCCGGCAGCACTTGCATAATTATTTATGGCTACTGAGAGACTTGTTATGGCAATGCCCTGTGCTGCAGCCAGACCACCTCCGACCATAGAAAACAAGGCATTAAAGAAGGCGATGGTGTCTGAGTTGTCGCGTACTGCTTTGGAACGTAACTCTATATAAACTTGATAGAAGTTTATCGTCTGCATAATAAAGGCAGCCGAAGCAAACAAATCCCCTCCTACTGACTTGAACACTTCTCCATTAAACCCTTTAAACGGTCTCTTGAGTCGATAGTCGTTGGCCATTCTCTCAAACTCAATCGTCTGAGCATTGTTAAGCCCCCTGATCTTGAAGGCGGCCTTGCTAGGCCCTTCACCTATAGGGCTCATGGCCTGAGCTACCCTCCCTTCAAGAGGAGCGACAGTTTGTTGAATGGCTTTGCGGCGAGCCACCAAATTTTTGTAACCCCCTTTGGGTGCCAAGCCTTTACGTTCGTTGGCAAGGGTATGTCTAATTTGGTTCTTGAGTGAGGTCATTTGCTTGCGCAGGTCGGTCAGCTCGGTGATGTCAGCTTTAAACGCATTAATTTGACCAGCGGAAGCAAACTCTAATGTAATGCCGCCTTTACCAAAGGCGCGCAAAATATCTATCCAGGCCGAACCAGGGATTTGGCGCAGTATTTTTGCCGGATCCAGCGGTTGACCATTGCGTAATGCTTGCATCGCGTCATCTAGCGCTCCCGCCAAACGTAATTGCTTCGCCGGTTCGTATGCCGTGTCACGTAACTGGCCGAGAACAATGCCGTTCTCCTTAAGCTGCATGGCGGCTGCCAGATTTTGAGTCAGCAGATTTCCAAATTTTCCGCTAAGTTCTTGTGCTCCTGCATAGTCCTTCTTGACCATAATGGTGTCGCGCAAGGATTTATAGAATGATGTAACTTTGGCATGCATATCCTTCTGATCGGCCAGACTCAAAGTAAAAAAGGTTGGTACGGAAAATCCGGGCTGTTTCTCGATCAGATCAGCGAGTTGTTCAGTCGCTTTATCGGTTCGACAAATATCCCTCATGCATGCATATTCAGTAGCAAGGGTGGTATTTAGTTGTTCGTCAAGTTTCGGGTCGAAGTACCAAGCTGAGCGATGGAAACGCTCCTCGCTCACCAGACTAGTCCGATCGTTGCTGATCAAATCCAAGCGCTTGTTCCAGCGACTTAGTTGAGCTTGTTGTTGTTTAATGAACGCTTCCATGGCTGGGCGATCAATCAAATCATTGATACCCTGTTGCCCCATTTTTGCACCGTCGAGTGCATCATCCGCATTGTCATCAATAGTGTCGATCAGTTTTTCGTACTTTGAATAAAGCGACATAAGGCTTGTTTGCATTCGCGACTTTGCCGCTGCAATAGCCCCGCGATGCGTCCCTGCACCAGAATAATTAGTTTGATTTTTTACATTGACATAGTCGATGATGGTTTGTCGCTGGTCCTCAGTGGTCTCATCCTTGAGTTGAGCAAAACGTGGATCACCTTGGGCTGCATTGAGAATTTTATCGCCAGTAACGGTGTACAACGATTCTATGTAGCAACCCAATACATACTTTTTCTGATTAGCCTCAGCATCACTCCAGTCACTGATCCAACCCGTGACCAAATCCTGATGCTCTGCGAGATCACGAAGCACACCCAGATCATCCTGAACGACTAGATACAGGTGGTCGCGTTCATTTTCTGCTTTTACCTGTTTTTTCAATGCGCCTAGCTGAGTTTTCTTAAAGTTTGGTATCTGCTCCCACAAATAGTCTTTGCTTTCCTCAGACTTGGCTGCTGTGACAGGAGATTCTTTACTCGGCTGCTCGGCAACTTCCGCAATCCATTTTTCCGCTTGGCTCGGAGTAAGCAGGTTGGTGGCGCCTTTCTCGGGATCAGCCTTGGTCAGGTCGACAGGCTGCATGAAGTACTCGCGCTCAGACTTATGCTTGATGACCTGTGCGCATTTAGCTGCGGTCCATTGCACTTCGGAATAGTTGACGTAGAGCTTGCTCAAACGTGGGAAAACCAGCACGGCTTCGCCCACATTGCTTTCACGTTTATTGGCGGTGATCTCGCCTTTTTCCCACAGAAGTTGTGTCACGATGCCGTTTTGCACGCGGTACTCGTGCATCATGGCTTGAGGTTTTTTGTCGACGATGACGTAGAGCCAGCCATCGCGAATCAAACGAATGCCCAGTGGACGTGAAGTGGTTTTGTACGGCATCGCCAGTGTGCTGGATGGGTCGAGTCGTTCGACCAGGCCGTAGCGAAGGGGGATAAGCTGAATTTTGGCTTTCATCAGAGGGCAGCCACCCATGGCGCATTTGCCATCGTCTCGGCTCTTTGCGACGTTGTTTGGGCTTTTGCCGGCCGATGTTGGCTTGGTCATCCTTGGCTCCTGTTGAAGGTTTCAGCCCTTTCTTGGGCGATGTCAGCGACCCGTTCGAGTCGCTGAGCGGGCGTTTGTTCCGATGGGATTTTGAGTATTGCATCCAGGTCTGGATGTTCTTCCAGCGCTCTTTCGCCGAGGAACCCGTGAATGTTGGCATAGAGGGTGATGTCGAGTTCGGTGTTGAAGCCTCGATCATACGAAGCCGAAGCCAATGCATGCAGGTGTCCCCAGCGTTGCAGAGGCGTTGCTTGCGCCTGATAGGACGGGAAGTATTCGTGCATGTGTTCGTCGAGTCGAAGGACGATGCTGCGAAAATTCACTTCATCCAGTTGGCTGAGTTGTTCGTTGCTCAAGCGATAGCGTTTTCTGTAGTTTGGCTCGTGGGCCTTGCCTGGTCGCTGGTTTACATGCCAGCAGCCCAGTGCTGCATCGGCGGTGACGATCTGTGTGCAAGGGCCAAATAGGGTCGGATCCTTGATGCTATCTGCGTGGGCGAGTAGTGCATGAATCACGGCAGGGTCGGCTATGCGTAATAGAACCTCTTCGCCTTGCGGGTGCATCACGCTGGTGAGCCACCGGAAGTGCGTGACTATGTGTTCCCATGGCTGATCACTGAACACGAGGTACCCCCATTCGTGACGGGACGCGTTCAGGAACTGCATCAGGATCGAATTGTTCTGTGTTTTTATCTGGATGAGGCACGGAGAAACATCACACAGTTCAGCCCATCGTGTACCGAGGTAGAGCGGTTCGAACACCGGGTTATCTGACCATTGATACAGTTGTTGTGGAAGCTTCTCGACGCTGACACCATCCAGCAGCAAACCTACCGTGCCATTCCATGGCAGACCTTGCGGTAAGCCATTTTCTAGTGGCCACTCAGGTTTAAGCATTTTGCGCCTCCAACTTGGCTTTTTCGCAGATCACACAAATCGGCTTCTTCTGCATCAACGCCTGCCTCTGCGCCGGCACTAACAACTCTCCTGCCTTGTCCGCATCCGCCTGTTTCAGCGCCCCCGGCATCAGCGGCGCCGCCCCCGTCCCGCTGCCCGGGCTGCCCCCGGAGTTCATGTTGATCACCGGCCCGCTCAGCGTCACGCCGCTGGCGTCGATCTTGATGAAGCTGCCACCGCCCTTGAGGGTCAGTTCGCTGCCGGCTTCGAGCACGACTTTCATGCCGCTGCTCAGGTGGATTTCCTGGCCGGCTTCGATGAACTGGCCGGTGCCGACTTTGATGTGCTGGTTGACGCCCACGGTCAGGTGGTCGTTGGCGCGGGTTTCGACTTTGCGGTCGGCGTAGACCGTGTGGTGTTCTTCGGCTTTGAATTCGCTGTAGCTGTTGTGCTCGACGGTGTCGTGGCGTTCGTGGCCGACGCGGATTTTCTGGTCGTGCTCGACGTTCTCGTCCCAGTCGCGCTGGGCGTGCAGGAAGATTTGTTCCTGGCCTTTTTTGTCTTCGATGCGCAGTTCGTTGTAACCGCCGCCACCGGGGGAACTCATGGTTTTGAAGGTGCTGCGGGTCTTGTTCGCCGGCAGGGCGTACGGGACGACGTTTTCCTTGTGGTACAGGCAGCCGCTGATCAGCGGTTGGTCGGGGTCGCCTTCGAGGAAACTGACCAGCACTTCCATGCCGATGCGCGGAATGGCGATGCCGCCGTAATGGGCGCCGGCCCAGGCGGAGGAGACGCGCAGCCAGCAGCTGGTCTTGTCGTCGGCCACACCGATGCGGTCCCAATGGAATTGCACTTTGACGCGGCCGTACGGGTCGCAGTGGATCTCTTCACCTTTGGGCCCGGTGACCACGGCGCTCTGGCTGCCGAGGATGCGTGGTTTGGGGTGGTTCAGCGGCGGGCGGTTCGGCACGTCCCAGGGGGTGGCCTGGAAGCGGTTGCGGTAGCCCTGATGGAAATCGTCCTTGAGCTGGGTCGTGTTGCTGGTGACCGACTCTTCCAGCACTTGCGGCTGTTTGCCTTCGTGAAGGATTTCGGTCAGCAACCACAGGTCGTTCCATTTGGCTTTCGGGTGTTGGGTCAGGGCCAGGAAGTGGCCGCTGACCAGCGACGGCTGATCACTTTTGCCTTCGGCGAGCTGGAAGTCGCTGCGGTGACGCTCGAGGGCGCGTTTGGCCAGGTGCTTGCCGCGTTCGCGGTCGATGAAGCGGCCGGGGTAGTCGTAGTCTTCGAGGTCGGGCAGGGCGTCGCCACGGTGTTCGCTTTCCAGGGTCAGGCGCGGTTTTTCGAAGTCGTAGTCGCGGCGGGTGGTGCGGCTGGTGCGGGTTTCCAGGCGCAGGTCGAAGCGCTTGATCACCGGGTCGTTGGCGACCATGCCGGAGTCTTGCTGGTAGGCCACGGGCGCGAGTTTCGGGAACACCGTCTGGTCATCGCCGAACACCAGCGTGTGGGCCGTGGCGCTGTGCTGGAAATGGTAGTGGATACCTTCTTCCTCGCACAGGCGCTGGATGAACTGCAGGTCGGATTCATCGTACTGCACGCAGTAGATGCGCTCGGGATAAATCGCCCCGACGTTGAAGGCGTAGGCGTTGCTCTGGATGCCGTGCTCTTCGAGGACCAAACCGATGATTTTCGGCACGCTGAGGTTCTGGAAGATGCGTTGGTTGATGCGGTGCGCCAGGTAGGACAGCTGCGGACGCAGGGTCACGGCGTAGCGGGTCAGGCGTTTGCCCGAATCGCCTTGGGCGGCGCGGTAGATCTGGCCATGGATGCCGCTGCCGTCCGGCGAGAGCTGCAAAAAGGCCGGTTTGTGCAGCAGGGTCTCGAGGTTCAGGGACGGCTGTTCACTGACCAGCTCCACCTCAAACACAAAAGGCTGGCTGATGGCTTCCCGACCTTGCAGGGCGAGGACCTGGAGATCGTTTTCCAGACCTTCGACAGTCAGGGCAAAGTGAGTCTGATTGGCCGGCGCGAACATCCCTTGTTCCTCGTGCAATGCTGCGGCGTTCGTTGACACCGAAAACCGGATCAACGGACGCGAAAATTCTTGGAAGGCGCAAATGACATCGACCAGCAGGGCTGGCCGATGTTTGGAACCGTCAGCCGCGATTAAGCGACTGGAACACGCCAGTCATCGGAACCGGAAGTACCGGAGACTTCGTGGGTCCAGGTGATTTTGCGGTAGGTGAATTGCACTTCTTCCAGGTGCGTGAAGTGCGAATTCGACGGATCCTGGCAGTTGTGCATTTTGTTGTTGATGGCGACGATGATCGCGTCTTCCAGTTTGGTGGTGTAGTAGTGCTCTTGGGTGCCTTGAGCCGAAGTGCGGTACCACTGGATAACGATTTCGCTCATGCGCTCGCCGGAGGTCAGCGCCGCTTGCAGCAGTGGCGAAGACTTGTCGTAGACCTTGGTGATCACGACTGGCTTGTGTACACGCTGACCGGTTGGTTGGCCGGACTGTGGGTCACGCGGGATGATCACGTCGTGGCTGAAAGCCTGAACCATGACCTGGTCTTCGTGACCTTCCTGATAGGTGTTGCCCACGGAGTCGGCGGTGAAGGCGCCGGCAGTGATCAGGCCTTGTTTTTCGCCGGTAACGGACATGTACGCTGGTGTAGCCATGGATGTGCTCCTTGCTAAAAGTGAGGGTGCCCGGGAGGCGGTATCGCCCGGTGGGTGCCTGACTGTTATCAAGGACCGTGCCAGAAATGATTAACGCTATATAAAACAGGTGGTTGAGGTGATTTTTCCAACGCAGGAGAGGTTTTTGGCAAGGATCAGCTGAAAAAGTGCGCAAGAAGTTGCGCAGTGGTGCGCAACTTCTTGCGCACTCGTCTGTACATGGCTGGATACAGGGCTTGTAGAGATCTATCCACACGGTTATCCACATGTGAGTGCGCAACTTCTTGCGCATCAAGGCCATGGGCCATCACTCCGATAATCAGCGCAACGAACAGCGCTGTCCGATGGTCAAACCCAGCGCCGAGATCACTGAATAACCCTGAAATCGACTGGAGAACGACATGAAAATCCTGATGGTTTTAACGTCCCACGATCAATTGGGTAACACCGGCAAGAAAACCGGCTTCTGGCTCGAAGAATTCGCCGCCCCGTATTACACCTTCAAGGACGCAGGCACTCAGTTGACCCTGGTCTCACCCAAGGGCAGTCAGCCACCGCTGGACCCCAAGAGCGATGAGCCTGACGCGCAGACTGCGGCCACCGATCGCTTTCGCAAGGATTCCGCCGCCCAGTCCGCATTGGCGTCTACCGGCGTGCTGAGCACCGTGAGGGCCGAAGACTACGACGCTGTTTTCTATCCAGGCGGACATGGCCCGTTGTGGGATCTGGCTGAAGACACCTTTTCAATTGCGCTGATCGAGGCGTTTTACAACGCGGGCAAACCGGTTGCGACGGTCTGTCATGCGCCGGGGGTGTTGCGTCACGTCAAGGATGCGGACGGCCAGCCGTTAGTCAAAGGCAAGCGCGTGACGGGCTTCACCAATTCCGAAGAAGCCGCGGTGCAGTTGACGGATGTTGTGCCATTTTTGGTGGAAGACATGCTCAAGGCCAATGGCGGCCTCTACTCCAAGGCCGATGACTGGGCGAGTTACGTGATCGAGGATGGCCTGTTGCTGACCGGTCAGAACCCGGCGTCGTCGGAAGCGGTCGCCAAGGCTTTGTTGGCGAAGCTGAAATAAGATCAAAAGATCGCAGCCTGCGGCAGCTCCTACATCGACCGGGTGCAACCGCGATGTAACGGGTGCCCCAACCCCCGTAGACCGTGTGCAACCGCGATATAACGGGTGTACCCGCCCCTGTAGGAGCTGGCGAAGCCTGCGATCTTTTTTGCGGCCATAACCTATTCTGAAACGCTCAAACCCAGTGGCGAAAAACACTCCTCAATCGACCGCCGCTGCGTCTGGGCATACAACCCCAGCTCATCAATCGTCGACCTTCCCAAGGCCTTTTCGAACGCCTGTTGGTTCGTATGCACGCCATAGTGGGTTTGCGCCGCATCCCCCAGATTCGACTGAAAAATCCCCGCCGCACTGACCGGCAGGAAGTCTTCGTACACCAGCGGTTCAACCCGCACATAGCCGTCGCGGAGCAAATCTTCCAGCGATGCGCCTTTCAATTCATCCGCCGCCAGGCCTTTTTCTGTCACGAAGTAGCGGAAATACGCCAATTCCTGTTGGCGCATGGCCTCGACGGTGTCAGGGAATTTGCCGAAGTGCTGCGTCATGAGCGCGTTGTAGCGTGCGGCGTTGGCTTCGTTGGGGAAATCCTTCAGTTCATCCCGGGCAGCGTTAAGCAAACGGTCGTAAAGCGCCCGGCCTTTGGGAGTGAGCGCCGCGCCGCGCTGCTCGATTTCACCGAAGCGGGCGCTGTGGCTGCCACGGGTTTCGGCTTGATCGGTAAAAGCAATCGGCTCGTCCAGAGCCTTGAAGCTGGTTTGACGCAGCAGGATCGGGCATTGGCGGCGGGGAGGGCCTTCGATCACCGCTTTGGGGGTGATGCCGTGGGCAGGCATTTGCGCCTGCACGATGTCGATGTCCAGGGTGCGTGGCGTCAGGTGGTTGATGTGCGGGCCTTTGAAGGCCACCACGTCGGCGATCAGTCGATGCTGGGCGCTGAGTTGCTGATATTGCTCGGCGGTGACGGTGGCGCTGTGGTGCCAGCGGAAGGTTTCCAGGGCTTGTGCGACGAAATCCTGCGACTCGTATTCGGTCAGGCCGCCCTGGGTTTCAGCGCGTTCAATGAGGGCCAATGCCGCCGGGGTGAAGATCGAGCGCGTATCCAGCACCGATTGGGCAAAGGCCCGCAGTTCGGCGTCTTCGATCAGTTCCAGACGCAGCAGCGAGGTGAACACTCGGAACGGGCTGACTTGCAAAGCGGCTTCATGCACGGCGCGGAACGCGGTGGAATGCACCGGCACGCCGGCCGGGGTCAGGTCGTAATAGCCCACCGGCTGCATGCCCATCACCGCAAACAGGCGAGCGAGGGTCGCCAGCTCAGCGGCGGTGCCGACACGGATCGCACCGTGGCGCTCCAGGTCCAGTCGCTGGATTTCACCAGTACTGTTCAGCTGTCGGGCGATCTGCGGATCGCTATCCAGCACATGACGGTTGGTCTGTTCCACCAGATCCATCAGCGCGCCGTACAGTGGCACTTCTTCGCGGTACATGTCGGACATCGCTTTGGAGAAGCGTTGGCGGATCAGGTCAGGGCTAACGAAGTTCGGATGGCTCATGAAAAGTTTCCTGGCGCGGTGACGTAACGGATGCCGGAAAAGATCGCAGCCTTCGGCGGCGCCGACAAACGAAGTTTCTGACGAACTTCATTCTGCCAAGGACTGTTCTTGCGACGCAGGAGGGTTTGTTTATCGCAGCACTTGATCCACCAGTTCGATCCAGTGCCTGACCGGCGTTCGTCTGGCGCTGTTGAGGTGGCTCTGGCAGCCGATGTTGGCGGTGGCGATGACCTCGGGTTGGCCGCTTTCCAGAGCGTTGAGTTTGTTGTCACGCAGTTGCCGGGCCAGTTCCGGCTGGGTGATTGAATAGGTGCCGGCCGAGCCGCAACACAAATGACTGTCGGGCACCGCCGTGAGATTGAAGCCTAGCCGGGTCAGCACGGCCTCTACCGCGCCGCCGAGTTTCTGCGCGTGCTGCAAGGTGCAGGGGCAATGGAAGGCGATTCGTCGGTCGGTGGTTGCGCAAACCCGTTCCAAAGGTTCATCGGCCAACACTTGCACCAGGTCCAGGGCCAGTTCGCTGACCCGCTGGGCTTTGGCCGCATAGACCGGATCGCGCTCCAGCAGATGCCCGTAGTCCTTGATGAACGCGCCGCAGCCACTGGCGGTTTGCACGATGGCTTCGGCGCCGTTTTCCAGGTGCGGCCACCAAGCGTCTATATTGCGTCGGGCGCGGTCCAGGCCCATGGCTTGGGCGTCGAGGTGATAGTCCAGCGCACCGCAGCACCCAGCTTCGGGCGCCGGGATCACGCTGATCCCCAGCCGATCCAGCACCCGCGCGGTCGCGGCATTGGTGTTCGGCGACAGACCAGGTTGCACACAGCCTTCGAGCATCAGCACCCGGCGCGCATGCCGAGGGGCAGGGCGCTTGCCCGTGGCGGGTGGGTCGTGGGGCAACTTCGCCTCAATGCCCCGTGGCAGCAACGGCCGGAATGTGGCGCCGATTTGCAGCAAAGTCCTGAACAGATTTGGATTCGGCGCCAGTGCTCGCAGCCCTTGGCGCAACAGTCGCTGACTGGCCGGGCGCGGCACCGCTTGATCGATCACGGCGCGGCCAATGTCCAGCAGGTTGTGATAATCCACCCCGGACGGGCAGGTGGTTTCGCAGTTGCGGCACGTCAGGCAGCGATCCAGGTGCAACTGGGCTTGGGCCGTGGCGGGGGCGCCTTCGAGCACTTGCTTGATCAGGTAGATACGCCCGCGCGGCCCGTCCAGTTCGTCGCCCAGCAGTTGGTAGGTCGGGCAGGTGGCGTTGCAGAACCCGCAATGCACGCAGGTGCGCAGAATCTTGTCCGCTTCTTCGGCGCGGGGCAGTAGTTTGGACTGTTCGCTGAGATTGGTTTGCATACTAGAGTTCCGCGTACATCCGGCCGGGGTTGAATAGCCCTAGCGGGTCCAGTTGCGCCTTGAGTTGCCGGTGATAGCGCAGCAGTGCCGGGGCCAGCGGCTGGAAGGGCGTGTCGCTGACGCCATGGCTGAAACCGGTGGCGTGGCCGCCGAGTTCAAGGGCCCGCGACTGAATGTTGTCGGCCGCGGATTTCAACCAGCGTTGCGCGCCGCCCCAGTCGATCAGTTGCTCGCCGGGCAAGTCCAGAGGCCCGAGGTTGTTGGGCAATGACAAGCGCCACAGCGGCAGGCCTTCATTGAAAAAGTCTAGTCGTTGTTCGTTCAGGTCGGACCAAAAACCGGAATCCATCGGTTCGCCGCCGAGCCGTTGATGAGCGGCTGCGACCGAGCCTTCGCCGCCTTCCAGCCGCAGATACAAACGCCGGCCATCGTGGCAGGCGGCGCTGATGGGCAGCGGTTGCTGGCCCCATTGCGCCAAATTGGCCAAGGCGTGGGCACAGTCGATGTCCAGGCTGATGCTCAAGCATTGCCGGGGTTTGGGCAGCACTTTGAGCGAGACTTCGGACAGCACGCCGAGGCAGCCATAACTGCCCACCATCAGGCGCGAGAGGTCGTAGCCGGCGACGTTTTTCATCACTTCACCGCCGAAGCGCAGGTGAGTGCCGAGGCCGCTGATCACCCGGGTACCGAGGACAAAATCGCGCACCGAACCGGACCACGGGCGCCGTGGCCCGGACAACCCCGCCGCGATCATCCCGCCGACGGTGGCGCCCTCACCGAACGACGGCGGCTCGCAGGGCAGCATTTGCCCCTTTGCATCCAGTGCGGCAAACAATTCGCTCAGCGGCGTGCCGGCGCGAACGCTGATCACCAGCTCCGTCGGGTCGTAGCTGACGATGCCGCGATGGGCGCGGGTGTCGAGTATTTCTCCGGCCACTTCACGGCCCAGAAACGCCTTGGTGTTACCGCCCTGAATGCGCAGCGGCGTGGCGTTTTCCCGTGCCTGTTTGACCTGCTCCAGCAGGGCTTCACTGGCATCGAAGTCCGGCATCAGAAACGTTCCAGTTCAGGGAACGGCAGTTGCCCGGCGTGGATGTGCATCGCACCGAATTCCGCGCAACGGTGCAGCGTCGGGATGTTCTTGCCGGGGTTGAGCAGGCCTTTTGGATCGAATGCGGCTTTGACGGCGTGAAACAGGGTTAATTCGTCACTGTTGAACTGTGCGCACATCTGATTGATTTTCTCCCGGCCGACGCCATGCTCGCCGGTGATGCTGCCGCCGACTTTCACGCACAGTTCGAGGATCTTGCCGCCGAGGGCTTCGGCCCGTTCCAGTTCGCCGGGCTGGTTGGCGTCGAACAGGATCAGCGGGTGCATATTGCCATCGCCGGCATGGAAAACGTTAGCCACACGCAAACCGTACTCTCGCGCCAGGCTGGCAATGCCCTTGAGCACGCCGGGCAGTTCGCGGCGGGGAATGGTGCCGTCCATGCAGTAGTAATCCGGCGAGAGGCGGCCGATCGCCGGGAAGGCGTTCTTGCGCCCGGCCCAAAACCGCACGCGTTCGGCTTCGTCGCGGGCTTGGCGTACCTCGCTGGCACCGGCCTGTTGCAGCACCTCGCGGACCCGCTCGCAGTCGTCGTGGACATCGGCTTCGACACCGTCCAGTTCGCACAGCAGGATCGCCTCGGCGTCCACCGGGTAACCGGCGTGAATGAAATCCTCGGCGGCACGGATCGCCAGATTGTCCATCATCTCCAGGCCTGCGGGAATGATCCCGGCGGCGATGATCTCGGCTACCGCGTGGCCAGCCTTTTCCACCGAATCGAAACTCGCCAGCAGGACTTTGGCGACTTGGGGTTTGGGCAGCAGTTTGACCGTGACTTCAGTGATGATCCCCAGCAAGCCTTCGGAGCCGGTGAACAGTGCCAGCAGGTCGAAGCCCGGCGCGTCCAGCGAATCGGCACCGAGGGTCAGGTGTTCGCCTTCGAGGGTCAATACTTCGAGTTTGAGCAGGTTGTGCACGGTCAGGCCGTATTTGAGGCAATGCACGCCGCCGGCGTTTTCCGCGACGTTGCCGCCGATGGAGCAGGCGATTTGCGAGGACGGGTCCGGCGCGTAATACAAGCCGAAGGGCGCCGCCGCCTCGGAAATCGCCAGGTTGCGCACCCCCGGCTGGACCCGAGCGGTGCGGGCGGCAGGATCGATGTGCAGGATGCTGTTGAACCGCACCATCACCAGCAACACGCCTTTGTCCAACGGCAGCGCACCGCCGGACAACCCGGTGCCGGCCCCACGCGCCACCACCGGCACGTTGCGGGCATGACAGAGCCTGAGCAGCGCCTGCACCTGTTCCAGCTGCCGGGGCAGGGCGACCAGCATCGGCGTGGTGCGATAGGCCGACAGACCGTCGCATTCGTAGGGTTTGAGTTCTTCTTCGCGCCAGAGAATGTCCAGGTCCGGCACCTCCTGTTGCAAGGCTTTGAGTAATACAGCCTTGTCGACATTGGGCAGAACACCGTCGATGCGTTCGTCGTAAAGAATGTTCATCATCGCGCCTCATATGAATCGCTGAACATCACCCCGAATTATCTGCCGAACGCAGTCTCGCAGGCTCGACAGCTGCTACGGGGGAAGGGTCAGGAGCGATGTGTCTCCAAAAACTCCCGGTACAACTGCGCTGTATTGGCCGGTTGCTCAACCATCGGCATATGGCCGACACCGTCCCAGATTTCCACCTGCAGATCGGCGATGCCCTTGCTCCAGACCGGTACGCTGCTGACGTCGATCAAGCGGTCCTTGCGCCCCCACAGGAGCAGCGCCGGGCATTTGATGTCGGGCAGTTTCGGCTCCATCGGCGGGCTGGCGTGAAAGTCCCTGAAGATTTCTTCCAGCTCGTCGCGCTGCTGTTCATAGCGCTGAGCGACGGCGTCCAGCACGATCCCCGGCACCCATGGCGGTGAGGCCATGGTCATCGCGTAGAAATACTGGAATTCTTCACGGGAATGAATCAAAAACGGGTTGTGGCCACGGGCCAGGTGTCGCTCCATGTCGCTGAGCTCCGGGGCGGTGACGCCAGCCGGGTCGAGCAGCGCCAGCGAGATAATTCGCTCCGGGTAAGTGGCTGCCAGCCATGCCGCGATGTAACCGCCCATGGAGTTACCGATCACGTGCACCTTTTCGACCCCGCAGATATCGAGCAACTGGATCAATCGTTTGGCCTGGACCGGAATGTCATAGCCACCGCCGGCCTTGAAGCCGGTTTCGCCATGCCCGGCGAGGTCAGGAATAATCACCCGGTAGTCGTCGACAAAATGCCGGGCGAAGCGCAGCCAGATGTTCTTGTCGGCGCTGAAGCCGTGCAGCATCAGCACGCTGCTGGAGGCTTCGTAAGGCCCGCCTTGCCAGGTCGAAACGGTCATTTCGGGGATTGGCACGACGATTTTGTGCAACCGGTACAGCCGGGCCTCCAGCGCCATGTTCAAGTCATAGAGCCAGTAACCGATGGCCGGGTAGCTCAACCAGCTCCAGGCCACGAAGACGGCGATAGTGACAACCAACAAAAGCATCAGGCTATTCCTTTGCAGTGATCAGGACAGAGTGTGGTCGGCGGGTTTGAGCGCCCGGGGTCAATGGGTGATAACTGAAATCCAATTCCACCTCGACACACTCTTTGTAGCAGCTGGCGAAGCCTGCGTTCGGCTGCGAAGCAGTCGTCAAACCAGAATTTGCAGTGCATCAGGCAAACCGCGTCAGCCGGATTTACGACTGCTTCGCAGCCGAACGCAGCCTCGCAAGCTCGGCAGCTGCTACCGCCGAACGCAGCATCGCAGGCTCGGCAGCTGCTACAAAGGCCTCCTCTTTATCGGTGTTTATCGATCCCTCCCTTCATGTATAGACCAAACAGTGGGCATTCAGCTCACGGCAATGCCACGCTCTTCAGACCGCCAACCGGTGATGGCTATTTGCCGTTACCCTGATAGACTTCAAACACACTTTTCAACCCGTGCGTTGTCAGGCTCCGTTCAGTGGTACAGAGGCCTCTATGGAAAAAAAGGGAGGAAAGGGACTTTCACTGGCCAGGAGGCTGTATGCGTCGCGAACCTTGGGCTTGGCCCTTGGGTTGTTGTGTGTCGGCGCAGGGATGTACCCACTTAACCCGGCGCCATGGGTCTGGGCGGTGATGCTGCTCAACGGGCTGCTCTGGCCGCACGTGGCCTGGCAATGGGCGCGCCGGGCGGAAATTCCTTTTCGTGCCGAACACCGCAACATTCTGGTGGACGCGTTTCTCGGTGGTTTCTGGGTGGCTGCCATGCAATTCAATCCGCTGCCCACCGCCGCGACCCTTTCGATGATGGCGATGAACAACGTAGCCATCGGCGGTTTGCGTTTTCTGTTGATGGGCGCCGTCGCGCAACTGCTTGGGATTGGCCTCGGGTTGCTGGTGTTCATGCCGGCTTTTGTCCCGCAAACCAGTCCGATGCAGCTGTACGCCTGTTTGCCTTTATTGTCGATTTATCCGATGGTGCTGGGCTGGATCTGCTTTCGTCAGGCCCATACTCTTGGCCGACACAAGCGCGAACTATTGGCCCTGAGCCGCACCGACAGCCTGACGGGTTTGCTGAATCACGGTGCCTGGAAAGATCAGCTGGAAGTCGAATTCCAGCGATGCCAGCGCCAGCAGCAGGGCGGGGCGATTGCGCTGATCGACATTGATCACTTCAAAATCATCAATGACACGTACGGCCATGTCGCCGGGGACATTGTCCTGCGTCAGCTGAGTAAAATGCTCAAGCAGAACCTCCGGGCAGCGGATGTTGCCGGGCGCTATGGCGGCGATGAATTCTGCGTGCTGCTGCCGGACCTGCCGCTGGACCGTGCCGCCGTGGCGATGGATGCGCTGCGTGATCGTTTTGCCACCTTGGGTTATGAGCAGAACCCGGCGTTGAAAGTCAGTTTGAGCATCGGCCTGGCGGCCTTCAACCCGGCCCACGACGACGCGACCCTATGGCTCAACGACGCCGACCAGGCGCTCTACGAAGCCAAGACAACTGGCCGCAACCGCGTCATCTGCCACGGCGACGGTAAGCCGCATAAGGCGTTGCTCGATTCGGTGTAACCCAATCATCACAAACCCCCTGTGGGAGCGAGCCTGCTCGCGATGGCGTCATGTCGGTTCACACTATCATTTCAGCCGAACCCTCACTCCTTGACGCTCATATATTCCTTCGCCCAAAGAATGTAATCCTCAGGCTGCGTGTACGTATGCGTCAGTTCAGTGGCATTCAGGTCTGAAGCCTGAGTAAAGATCTGGCGTTGCTCGCGCAGGCTGTCGTAAGTGGCCTTGATCGCGGCGAAGTAGGCGCCATGGCCGTCGATGGTGACGCGCACGCCCAGTTCGGCGAGACGTTTGTCGTCGCGCAGCAGCGGGTTGCCGTAGGTGACCAGCATCAGCGGCACACTCAGGTGCTCGGCGATTTGTTCGAGGTGGTCGAAGTCCCGCACGCCCACCATGCAAATCCCGTCCGCCCCGGCCTGTTGGTATTGCTGGGTGCGACTGATGATTTCCTGAACTGGCAGGATCCCGGCATTGGTCCGCGCAATGATCGCCATTTCCGAGTCGACCCGGGCTTCCAGAGCCGCGCGGATCTTGCCGACGCCTTCCGCGACCCCGATCAGGTCAGTGGATTTGCGGCCGAATTGCGCGGGCAGCAAGGTGTCTTCAATGGTCAGGGCGGCGATGCCGGCGCGTTCGAGCTCGACGATGGTGCGCATGACGTTAAGTGCGTTGCCATAGCCGTGGTCGGCATCGGCGATCACCGGCAATTGGGCCACGCGGCCGATGCGGGTAGCCTGCTCGGCGAACTCGCTCAGGGTGATCAACGCAAAGTCCGGGGCGCCCAGCACCTGCAGCGACGCGACCGAACCACCGAGAATCCCCACTTCAAAACCCAGGTCAGCGGCAATGCGTGCCGACATGGGGTCGAAGACAGATGCAGTGTGGTAGCAGGCGTTGGAAGCGAACAGTTGGCGGAAATTACGACGCAAATCTTGATGAGACAGCCTGGACATATAAGTTCCACCAATACAAAGGAATGGAAGGGCTTGAGCAAAAGTGTCAACGCCGAAGGAACAAAAGGCTATCACGTGGGCGGGTGAAGAATGATGACGAATTTGTCGGCCAAGGGATGCGAGATCAAAAGATCGTCCGAACGCGGCCCGAACGCAGGCTTCGCCAGCTGCTACATGCTCATGCCGCCACCGCCTGCTGCTGTCGGTTGCGCAGCGGCACGGCGCGGACCGAGTTGCCGGGTTGCAGTTGCAGGCGCTTGGCGGTGAGCCGGTCGACGATCAGGCTGTTGCCGACCAGCCGCGCCTGGGCAGTGGTGATGCGGCAATTTTCCAGGCGGCGGTTGTGGATCAGCCACATCGGCGCCTGGTCGTCGGGCGTGCCGATGGCCAGCTCCAAACGTTGGCTGTCTCGCACCGTGCGGATTCTCGACACTGGGGCTTCGATCACCGGGCCGGCATCGAAGATGTCGATGTAACCTTTATGGGCAAACCCCTCGGCAGTGAGGATCTTCAATGCAGGTTCAGTGTTCGGGTGCGGCTTGCCGATGACCGCCTGGGCCTGTTCGGTGAGTAGGCAGGTGTAGAGCGGCTGGCGTGGCATCAGTTCGGCGATAAAGGCTTTGCTGCCCAGCCCCGACAAGTGATCGGCATGGCTGAAATCCATCTTGAAAAAGTGCCGGCCCAGGCTGTCCCAAAACGGCGAGCAGCCTTGTTCGTCGGCACTGCCGCGCAGTTCGGCAATGAGCTTGTCGCCGAACAGGTGGGGGAACTCGGCAACGAACAGCAGGCGCCCCAGCGACAGCAACCGACCATTGTTGCCGTGACGTTGATCGTGTCGCAGAAACAGCGAACAGATTTCCGATTGGCCGGTCATTTCGTTGTTCAGGAACAACGTGGGGATCTGGCGCTGAATACCCAGGTCCGGCGATGAGCTGACGGTAAGCCCCACCCGATAGTTGTACCAGGGTTCCCGCAGGCCGACAGCCCCCGCCACGGCACTGACGCCCACCACTTGTTGATCGTCGTCTTCAAGCACGAATAGGTAATCGGCGTCCGCACGCTCGACCTGTTCGGCAAAGGTGCGCTGGGCCCAGCGCACTCGGTGGGTCAGGCGTTCCTCACTGGCCGGCAGGGTGGTGAACCCGGGGCCGGCCCGTTGCACCAGATCCAGCAAGGCGGGCAGGTCGGTGACTTGAACCGGGCGGACAATCATAATGCAGCTCCTTCTTCGCGCCTGTTCTGGCGTTGTCGTTGGGCATGGGGCCGGTGGCGGCTCACAGGGCGATCAACCGGATCGCACTGGCGTCGGTCACATTCAGGGCTGCGCACATCTCAGCGCTCAAGGCCACAGGTTGCCCGGCGCGATAGTCCAGTTCGGCGACGATGGCGCGATAACCCTTCAACGAATCGTTGCTCACCAGATAACTGCCGCGTGCGTCGATGGCCGAGCCAGGGTGCACCGTGCCGGTCTGGCTCTGGGCGATGGAGCGAATGTTCGAGGTGCGTGCGTATAACGTCGGGCCACCGTCGAACAGGTCGATATAGCTGTTGGTCTCGAAGCCTTCGCGTTCAAGAATGTCGAAGGCCTCCTGACCGTCGGGATGAATCCGGCCGATACATGCCTGTGCCGCCGTCGGCAGCATCGGCACGTAGATCGGGTACTGCGGCATCAGTTCGGCGAGAAATGTCCGGCTCTGCAGACCGCAAAGCCGCTCGGCTTCGACGTAGGGCAGGTCGAAGAAATGCTTGCCCAGCGCATCCCAGAACGGTGACTGCCCCTGTTCGTCGCTGTAACCGACGATCTCGGTGATCACCGCTTCGGCAAAGCGCGCCTCGTGGGCGGCGATGAACAGCAGCCGTGCCCGGGACAGCAATTCGGAAAACCGCGTGCGTTCCAGCGCCGCGTCGATATGGAAACCGCGCAGCAACGTATGACCACTGAGGTCGTGGCACAACGACAGCGCCGGCACCCCGTGCTCGATGTTCAGCTCCCGTGAGGCGCTGGTGAAATGGCGATTGCGCAAACTGTAGAACGGCTCGTTGAACCCTGCGGTGGCGAGGATTTCCGAGCAGCCGGCCAGACAACGGGTCGTCAGATTTTCCAGCACGAAGAAATAGTTCTCCGGGCCTGGCCCCTGGACGTCTTTCTGGAACGAAGCGCAGGAGTCGAGAATCTTCTCGCGCAGGCGTTCGGTGTCGTCCGGCAAGGACGTGACCCCCACCAGACTGTCGCGCGCCAGTTGCTGCAACTGGGGCAGGTCGGTCAACTCCACTGGGCGTAAGACCAGCATGGATGTACTCCTGTATCAAAGGGTTCGGCGATTTGCACCGAACCTGACTATCACTGTCGGTTTCCACGCGTTAAAGCGGCAGTCGCCTGAATTCATGTCAGACGCTGCTCTTTTTCTTGTCAGCCATTGCTTGGGTCGGGTAGGACCGTGCTGGCACCCAGTTTGTTGAGGAAGAATAGATAGACCAGCCCCAGGGCAATCCAGATCAGGCCGAGTTTCTGTGCATCGACGCCCATGTTGTACATGATGGCCGCGACGATGATGAAGCCGATCACCGGGCAGATCAGGTGACGGATCACCTGGCCGGACTTCTGCCGACGCCAGTAATAGTTGATTACGGTCAGGTGCAGCAACATGAAGCCGCTCAGGGCGCCGAAGTTCACCAGGGAGGTGAGGATGTCCGCCGAGTTGATGAACAGGTAGCAGATCACCAGCGACAGCACCGCCACCAGATAGATGCTCATGTACGGCGTGTTGTGTTTCGGATGCACCTTGGCCAGCACTTTCGGCAGCTTGCCGTCCCGGGCCATGCCGAACAGCAGGCGCGAAACCGCCGCTTGCGAGGTGATCGCGACGGCTACGCCCCAGGCCAGGGCGGTGGCCACGGCGGTCAAGGTTGCCAGCCAGCTGCCGGCGGCGATTTCGGCGATTTCATAGAACGCAGTGTCGGCGGTCTTGAAGCCCAGGCCGGCGGCCAGATCCGCGGCAATCCAGGTCTGCACCACAAAGATCACACCCATCACCAGCAATGTAATCAGCGCAGCCTTGCCGACGCTGCGGCCCGGGTCGCCCTTGATCTCTTCGGCAAGGGTGGAAATGGCATCGAAACCGAGGAACGACAGCACCGCAATCGACACCGCTTGCATCAGCAGGACGAAGTTGAATGTCTCGGGGTTATACAGCGGCGCCAAGGTCAGTTCGCCGTTACCGCCGCCGCTGTGCAGGGCATTCCAGGCGTAGAACAGGAAGATCCCCAGCACCACCAGTTGCGCCAGTAGAAAAACAATGTTCATCCGCGCGGTGAAGGTGATACCCCGCAGGTTGACGAAGGTAGCGCTGACCAAAAAGGCCAGGATGAAGCCGACTTTCGGGATGTCCGGGTACAAATGATTCAGCGCCATTGCCGCGTAGACATAGAGCAGCGGCGGAATCAGCAAATAATCGAGCAGCATCAGCCAACCGGCGATAAACCCGACATGCGGATTGAGGCCGCGTTGTGCGTAGGAATACACCGAACCCGCAATTGGAAACGCGCGGGCCATGCTGCCGTAACTGAGGGCGGTGAACAGCATCGCCACCATGCCAATGATGTAGGCCAGCGGCACCATCCCCGGCGCTTCGGCGTTGACGTAACCATAAACGCCGAACGGGGCGATGGGGATCATGAAGATCATCCCGTACACCACTAGATCCGTCAGCGACAGGCTACGTTTCAACTCTTGCTTGTAGCCGAATTCTTCTATTTCCATGAAGCCTTTCTCCTTGATATGAAAGCAGCTGCACGCTGCGAGTTCGAAGCTATTGCTCTACAGCAGTGGCGCCAGATAGTCGGTCCAGCGACCGATGTTTTCGGGCGTGCGTAGCAGATCGTTGCGCACCTCGATCAACACCGACTCAAGCCCTCGTGCATCGCCGTGAACCGGCACGGTCATGTCACCCAGCGGATCGACTTTGTACGGCTGATTACCGGCGACTTTCAAGGGGTGCCGACTCAGCCCGTCGATCACTCGCTGGGCGTACTCCCCGGCCTGTCCGTACAACACGCCGACTTCCAGCAGTCGTGGTTGGCCGTAATAGATCGGCGTGAAACTGTGAATCCCCACCAGGCGAACCGGTCGACCTTGCGCCATACGGGCGTCGATCAAGGTTTGCAAGCGTGCATGAAACGGCTTGAACAGGCAGTGCCGGCGATAGTCGCGGGTGGCCTCGTCCAGATCCCGATTGCCCGGCACCTGATAAATCTCGCTCTGCAACGCAATGCTGTCCGGCGCATGGCGCGGGCGGTTGAGGTCGATCAACAGCCGTGAGTAGTTGGCCGCCAGCAGGGTGGCGCCCAGTGCTTGGGACAAGCCCTCGGCCAGCGCCAGGGCGCCAATGTCCCAGGCGATGTGTTCGCGCGCCGCCTCATGGCTCAAGCCCAGGTCATTCAACCCGGCCGGGATGAAACGACTGGCGTGTTCACACACCAGAATCAGCGGGTGCTCGGAGGCTTCCCGGCTCAGGGTGTACGCAGGCTGGGTATAGAGCCCCAGTTCGGCGGACTCAGTACAGGCGGGCATAGTGCTCACATAGATCGGCGGGCGAGAGCTGTTCCGTCAGCGTCAGTTCCTCGGTTTTAAGGGCGAACCAGGTGTCCAGCAAGGCGCTGGGCAGGGCTTCGATCAGCGCCTCGCTGTTGCGCAGGCATTCCAGGGCCTGGGACAGGGACGCGGGCAGGGCGACGATGCCGCGGGCCTGGCGTTGCTCTTCGTTCAGGGAATCGGGGACTTCATCGGTGATCGCGTTCAGGGCCAGGCGCTGCTCGATGCCCAGGCGTCCGGCGATCAGCAACGCGGCCATGGCCAGATGCGGTGAGGCGGTGGCGTCCATGGCGCGAAATTCCAGGTTGTACTGCGCCGCCACGGCTTTGCCGCCCAGGCTCACAGTCGGACAAATCCGCAGCGCCGCTTCGCGGTTGCGTTGGCCGAGGCAAGCGTAGGAAGCGCTCCAGTGATGGGGCTGCAAACGTTCGTAGGAAACGGGTGTCGGCGCGGTAAAGGCGCAGAGCGCCGGCAAATAATGCAGAACGCCGGCGGCCCAATGCTGGCCGAGGGTCGACAGGCCGTTGGTGGTGCCGGCGTCGTACATCACCGGGTGGCCGGCCAGATCCTGCAGGCTCACGTGTAAATGCACGCCATTGCACACCGCCTGCTCGGAGGTCTTGGGCGCAAAACTCAGGTCCAGACCCATTTGCCGGGCGATCTCACGGGTGATCTCGCGCACGTTCACCGCGCGGTCGGCGGCGGCGACGCCAAGGGCCGGGCGGCAGGTGATTTCGTATTGGTGCTTGCCGTATTCCGGCAGGAACATCTCCGGTTCCACACCGCCGGCACGCAGTGCGCTGAGCAACCAGCCGCCGAACTCGGCGCCCTGGCGCTGAGCCTCAAGAGAGAACGCCAGATGCTCAGCCGCGCCGCTGCCGAGGTTGAATTCATGTTCGAACGCGGCGTTGATCTGCAGTCCCAATTCGTCGCGATAACGCTCCACCTCGTTGCGCAACAGCGTGCGCGGACAGGCGCCCCACGGACGGCCATCGGTTTCGCGAATGTCGCCATGAATGAAGTCCAGCGCCGGGGCATTGGCGTCCGGGCCGTTGTTGACGGTCACGCGGCTGCTCAAGTCGGGGATCAGCCGCAAGTCTCCATAAGCACCCCATGGATTGCTGGAGGCGATGATGTCTTGCGGGGTCAGGGAGCTGTTGGCCGGCACCCAGCCGCAGCCCGCCACTTGATAGGCATCGAGTTCGTCCGTAGGAAAGGAACGACCGCGCGTCACGCCGATCAGGTCGGTGGTGACGATCGTGGTCATCGGCAGTGGCGACAGGCGAGCGCTCATGGCTGCATCTCCTGTAACCGGCGGAGCACGGTCTGGGTGTCGGTGATCCAGCAGTAGCCCTTGATGGCGTTCAGGCAGGCGTGATGCCGTTGTTCGGTGTAGGTGGCGCAGGCATCTTCGACCAGCGTCACCCGGTAACCGCGGTCGGCGGCGTCACGCACGGCCATGTCGACGCACTGGTCGGTGACGATGCCGGCGATGATCAGGTGCCGGGTTTCAAGGTTGCGCAGCACGTAGTCGATGTGGGTGGAGTTGAAGACCCCGGAAGAGGTCTTGGGCAGCACGATTTCGTTTTCGATCGGCGTCAGGTCATCGATGATTCGCGCTTGCAGGCTGCCCTTGGGCAGGTGCATGTCCGAGAGTTTGTGGTCCAGCGAACGATCGCGACCATCGGCGGTGAGGCTTTCGATGAGCGTGTGCAGCACGTTTTGTCGTGCATTACGAAAGGCACTGAGCAGCCGGCGTTGATTGGGCACCACTTGCATGTGGGCGCGGGTCAGAAAGTATTCGGCATCCGGGTCGTTGAGGTGCGGATCGAACTGCGGCTCGAGCCAGGCACGCTGCATGTCCACCAGCAACAGTGCGGTGTGGTCGGCGGCAAACGGCAAATCCCGGGGCGAGTGGTGGGGGAGCGTGAACATCCTTATTTATCCTCCAGCAGGTGAGTGTCGAAGTCGGTCCGCAGGGCATCGATGCCTTCCAGGCGATCGGCCAGATCGGGGCTACGCAGGGACAGGCAGGCAACCAGTGCTTCAACCTGGGCCAGCGCCGGAACCATCGAGTCGAAGGCCGACGCCGATTCCACCGGTGCACTGATGATCAGGTCGGCCATTTCTCGCAGCGGTGACGCATAGATATCGGTGAACAGCACGACCCGCGCATGTCGACTCTTCGCGGCATTGGCGACCCGCAGGGCCTGGGACTGGTAGCGGCGATAGTCGAACACCAGCACCACGTCCTGACGTTGTACGTCGAACAACCGATCCGGCAATTGCGCGTTTTCTTCCAGGGCAAAACAGCCGGGCCGCAACAGGCGCAGATGGTTGAGCAAATAGTTGGCGAGGAAACTGCTGAAGCGGCCGCCAAAGCAATGGACCTGATGGCGGGTGTCGAGCAGCCATTCGATCAGAATTCGCACATCTTCGGGTTGGGTCAGCGCCTGAGTGTCGACCAATGCCCGATGGCTGTTCGCCAGATAATGGCCCCAGGGGTCATCTTTTTTGAGATGGGCGCGGGGTTGCAGCAGGGTACTGGGAGAGCGCAGGCGGTCATCCATGTCGCTGAGCAAGGCTTCCTGAAAGTCGGCATAACCGCTGAAACCCAGCTTCTTTACCAGCCGCACGATGGTCGGATCGCTGACACCGGCATGTTCGGCCAGACGTGACATCGGGCCCAGTCCGTTACGCGGGTACTGATCCAGCAAGGCACGTATGACTTTGCGTTCTGACGGAGTGAAGTCCAGGTCGGGGGCGGTGATCAGGTCTCTGAGAGAGGACATCCGGGCTCCTGCTGGATGGGCGTGTCGGTTTCGTTTCATAAATCGCTAAAATAGTATTTATGTAACGTGTGCTACATGTCTAGTGAATTTTTCCGCGGATTCTAAAAGCCCAAAAATGGTGCGAAAACCCCGTGCGCCGCGGGCTACGCGGAGGTCGACTGGCTTTGTAGGACATCGCCCATAGTGGTGTAAGAGATCGCTACTTATCGGGGGATAAAATGGGCTCTGCGAGCCCAATGCCGTAGCAGCTGTCGAGCCTGCGAGGCTGCGTTCGGCTGCGCAGCAGTCGTCAAACCAGAACTTGCGGTGCATCAGACACACCGCATCAGCCGGACTCACGACCGCTACGCGGCCGAACGCAGCCTCGCAGGCTCGACAGCTGCTACGAGGAATGCGTTCAGAGTGCGCGCGTCTTGCGGCACAATGACCGCGACTATTTGCGACATCGTGCCGTTTTCCATCCTATCGACAGAGTGATCTTCCGTGCAGGCGACCCGCTTGACCCTGATGTGCCACGCTCGAACCGTCGCACAGAAATTGGCGCGTTTTCCTACGAACGAGCCGTTGGAAATGGATTGGTATTCGGCGAAGGGTTCGCGTTGCCGCCAGTTCAAGGGAACACCCCGTTTGCTCTGTGGCCCGGAACTGCGGACCCGGCAAACCGCTGAGCTGTTTGGCGACGACGTGGAGATTGTCGCGGCACTGGCAGATTGCGATTTCGGACGCTGGAAAGGCACGTCGATCGACGACCTGCAAACAACCGAACCCGAGACGCTCCAGACCTGGCTCAATGACCCGACCTCGGCGCCCCACGGTGGAGAATCGGTGGCGCAACTCGGTGAGCGGGTGGCTGCGTGGTTGAGTAGCCTTGAGGCGACGCCGGGGCATATCGTTGCCATCACCCATCCTTTTGTCATTCGCGCCGCATTGATGCAGGTGCTGCAGGGCGCGGCGTTCAACCAGATCGATGTCGAACCGTTGTCGGCCATCGAGTTGCGGTTCAACGGTCGCTGGCGGCTACGCTTGATGGGCACGGACCCCGAGGGAGCACGTTGATGAAAAAACTTCTGGTCATCGGTGTCGGCGCCGGCAACCCCGACTACATCACCATGCAGGCGGTGAAGGCGCTGAACCGCGTCGATGTGTTTTTCCTCATGGACAAGGGCCAGAGCAAAGACAAACTGATCGACCTGCGCCGCGAGATCTGTGAGCGCTACATCACCGATCCTGACTACCGCTTCGTCGAAGCCCACAGCCCGGAGCGGGAGCGCGGGGATGTGGACTACAAGGCCAGCGTCGAAGACCTGAACCGCGCCAAGCAGCAGACTTTCGAACGGCTGATCAACGACGAAATGACTGACGAGCAGTGCGGCGGTTTTCTGGTATGGGGCGACCCGGCGTTGTACGACAGCACCATTCGGATTCTGCAGGCGATTCTGGCGTCAGGCCGGTGTGTGTTCGAGTTCGAGGTGATCCCAGGGATCACCAGCGTGCAGGCGTTGGCGGCGCAGCATAAGGTGCCGCTGAATCGCATCGGTCGCTCGATTGAAATCACCACCGGCCGGCGGTTGGCGGCGGGGCAGGTGAGTGACGCCGACAGCCTGGTGGTGATGCTGGATGCGCAGGATGCCTACCATTACGTGGCCGATCAGGAGACGGAGATTTACTGGGGGGCTTATTTGGGGACGCCGGATGAAATCCTTATTAGCGGCAAGCTCAAGGATGTCGCGGAAGAGATTGAGCGAGTGCGTCAGGCGGCGCGGCTGGAGCATGGGTGGATTATGGATACTTATCTGTTGCGTAAGCCTTGAGCTAATGGGTGTCTGGGGTGGCGCCATCGCGAGCAGGCTCGCTCCCACATTGGATCTCTATTGATCACAACATTTGTGTACGACGCCTTCGCGGGCAAGTCGGATCGCCGCACCGCTCGCTCCTACAATGGTCTTGTGGTCACCACAGATCTAATGTGGGAGCGAGCCTGCTCGCGATGAGGCCCTCAAGCACACCTCAAAAAACCGCCTTGACCTCACGCCCAAACCGCTCCCGATACACCGACGGTGGCACGCCGACCACACTGCGAAACGCCACCCGGAAACTCTCCACCGAACGATAACCGCAGTGCTGGGCAATCTGCTCGGTGTTTTGGCGGGTGCTCTCCAGCAGCTCGCGGGCCCGGGCCAGGCGCTCATGCTGCAACCACGCCTTGGGCGGCAGGCCGCTGGCTTCGGTGAAGCGCCGCAGGAACGTGCGTTCACTCATCGCCGCCTCGCTGGCAAGGTCGCGAACTTCCAACGGTTCGTGCAGCCGTTCCCGCGCCCATTGCATGACCCGCGACAGATCGCTGCGCGGCGTCGGGCTGACCGGTGACGGAATGAACTGCGCCTGACCGCCGGTGCGTTGCGGCGACATCACCAACCGTCGCGCCACCGAGTTGGCCACCTGAGTGCCGAAATCCCGCGCGACCAGGTGCAGGCAGGCATCGATGCCAGCGGCGCTGCCGGCCGAGGTGATCAATTGGCCGGAATCAACATAGAGCACGTCCGGGTCCACCTGAATGTTCGGAAAACGTTCGGCCAGTTCAGCTGTGTATCGCCAATGCGTCGTGGCGCCGTGACCGTCGAGCAAACCGGTGGCCGCCAGTACGAATACCCCGGAACAGATCGACAGCAATCGCGCGCCCCGGGCATGGGCCTGGCGCAGGGCTGCGAGCAAAGGTTCAGGCACCGTCGCGCTGCGGTCGCGCCAGCCGGGGATGATGATGGTCCGGGCCTCTTCCAGCAGTTCCATCCCGCCGTCGGCCAGCACGTGAATGCCGCCCATGGCGCGCATCGGCCCTTGGTCGACGGCGACGATACAATGCTCATACCAAGGGAAATCGAACTCCGGCCGCGTCAGACCGAAGATCTCCACGGCGATGCCGAATTCGAAGGTACAGAGGCCGTCGTAGGCCAGAATCGCGACTAATCCAGGGGTGGGCTGCATTTGGCGGAAAATTCCCGGTGAGTGTCTTGTGCGCCACTGTAGCGACAAGCGCGGGGCAGATAAAGTCTTCCCACACCCACCGAGACTTTGGAGTACAACCCATGCCCAGCCTGGTTCGCGAAATTCCCGCAGCCCCATCTGCCATCGCCCTGATGCATTTCAGCAACCGTCTGACCTTCGAGACCGATTGTTCCGACGTCTACGGTAGCCAACAGGCTGGCGAGGTGGACTTTGTCCTGGTGGACGTGCGCGGACCATTGGCGTTCGAACGTGGACATGTGCCGGGCGCGATCAACATTCCGGGACGGCTGATCACCGCTGACGGCCTGGCGGTTTATTCGAAGGCCACGTTGTTTGTGGTTTATTGCGCAGGGCCCCACTGCAACGGCGCCAACAAGGCCGCGGTGAAATTGGCGGCGCAGGGTTACCCGGTCAAGGAGATGATTGGCGGGGTTACCGGGTGGCTGGATGAGGGGTTTGAATTGAGTGTTGTGCTGCAACGGCCGGTCAGTACCGTGATCGGCTGCGAATGTTGATGTAGCCGAAAAGATCGCAGGCTTCGCCAGCTCCCTACATTGGAACGCGTTACCCTGTAGGAGCTGGGGAAGCCTGCGATCTTTTGATCTTGCCGTTTAAACCCCCGCCCACCACCCATCCAGCACCGCCTGCAACCAGCGATTGACGGCTTGATAGGCCGCGCTGTCCTGTGGCCCCCGAGGCAACGGTGATTCCTCGGCAAAGTGCTCATTGAGAATCGCCACCGATTCGGCATTCCACTCCGGGTGGAACTGCAATCCCACCCGCGTCGCCCCGACGCGATACATCTGCTGCTCACACACGTCACTGCTGGCCAACAACTGCGCCTCCGCCGGTAGGTCGATCGCATCTTCGTGCCATTCCAGCACCTTCAACGTCTGGCCATCGGCAAAGGTCACGGTCGTCCAGCCAGTTTCGGGATGAGCCATGCGCCGCACATTCCCACCCAGGCTCAGCGCCAGCAGTTGCGCGCCCAGACAAATCGCAAACACTGCCGCGCCCTGATCCAGACTGCCCGCCAGCCACTGACGCTCCGCCTCCAGCCACGTCGGCCCGGCGTTGGATTCATAGGGCCCGCCCAACAGGATCACCGGTGCCGCGCTTACCGGCGGCAACTGGCCGAGGTCGGCGCGAAACACGTTTAGCGTAATGCCACGGGCCCGGGCCCATTCGGCAATGGCGCCAGGACCTTCGGCAGGATGATGCTGGATCAGGTTCAACGTGGGCATCACGTTTCTCTTTCGGGGATGGGGTGGCAGGGGTCAATGTGCCGCAAAAAAAGCTTCATCGCCAGTGCGACTATTCGGTCGGATCACGCCCGAAACTTTGTAGGTTTTGTCTCAAGCAAGGGATTGTCCTACAGCCCTTGCACCACCGTGTCGCACGCTTCAAGTACCTTGAATACCTCGGCTGTTTTTCTATAAGTATTTGTCGCTTAAACACAATTTGCCCTCCTGAAGCCGCTCTAGACTGCCGGCCACTTCGGTCTTCACTAGCCGAAAGTTGCCAACAGAAAGCTGCCATTAAAAGCCTCCGCACACAGGAGTTATAAATGAAGAAGCGAGTGATGTTCGGTGCCCTGGCACTGTCGATGTTGTCCCTGACCGCCGTGGCTGAAGACGCCAAGCCGATTCGCCTCGGTATCGAAGCCGGTTACCCGCCATTTTCGATGAAAACCCCGGACGGCAAGCTCACCGGTTTCGACGTGGACATCGGCGATGCGTTGTGTGAGCAGATGAAGGTGAAGTGTACCTGGGTCGAGCAAGAGTTCGATGGCCTGATCCCGGCCCTGAAGGTCAAGAAAATCGACGCGATCCTGTCGTCCATGACCATCACTGACGACCGCAAGAAGAACGTCGATTTCACCATCAAGTACTACCACACCCCGGCGCGCTTCGTGATGAAGGAAGGCACCGACGTCAAGGACCCGCTGACCGAGCTTAAAGGCAAGAAAGTCGGTGTGCTGCGCGCCAGCACCCACGACCGCTTCGCCACTGAAGTGCTGGTGCCGGCCGGCATCAACCTGGTGCGTTATGGTTCCCAGCAGGAAGCCAACCTGGACATGGTCGCCGGTCGCCTCGACGCGATGCTGGCCGACTCGGTCAACCTGGATGACGGTTTCCTGAAAACCGACGCCGGTAAAGGCTTCGCCTTTGTCGGCCCGACCTATGAAGACGCCAAGTACTTCGGCGGCGGTGCCGGCATCGCGGTGCGCAAGGGTGATAAAGAGCTGGCGGACAAATTCAACACCGCTATCACTGAAATCCGCGCCAACGGCAAGTACAAGCAAGTGCAGGACAAGTACTTCAATTTTGACGTGTACGGCCATTAATACGCGGTAGAAAGAAGTGGCCACTGTTGACGCGGTGGCCGCTTTTTTATGCTCTCTCTGTCGAGATGAGAAACCTGTGGGAGTTTTGGCAGGAAAATCTTCAGGGGAATTCAGGCCCTCATCGCGAGCAGGCTCGCTCCCACATTTGACCGAGTCGACACCGATCAACTGTGGGAGCGAGCCTGCTCGCGATGGCGGCATCAGCAACACCTAAAATGCCCCAGCATGCCTCACAGTGTTAGGCTTTGCCCCGAATCCTGCGCTCTGTGAAGGAAGGTTTATGTTGAAATTACTCGCTCTGCTCACGCTCCTGGCGTCCACCGCCGTCCACGCTCAAACCCCGCTGCACACCGATCTGCCGCTCAAGTACCTGGAGCAGGCCCACGCTGAATCCCGCAACCAACCCCTGGTAATTTTCCTGCACGGTTACGGCAGTAACGAGCAGGACCTGTTCGACATCAAGGATGAATTGCCGCCGCAGTACAACTACCTGTCGGTGCGGGCGCCGATGACGTTGGAGGAGGGCAGTTACCAGTGGTTTCGCCAGAAGGGCGAGGGCGCCTATGACGGCGAGACGGACGACTTGAAGGCCAGCGGGCAGGTGCTGAGGGATTTTGTCGCACAAGCGGCGAAGAAATATCACACCGAAGCGGACAAGGTATTCCTGGTGGGTTTCAGCCAGGGCGCGATGATGTCCTACGAGGTCGCGTTGCGTCATCCCGAGGCGGTGGGCGGAATTGCAGCGTTGAGCGGGCGAATCCTGCCGGTGCTCAAGTCCGAACTCAAACCGGATGAAAAACGCCAGCAGCTGGCGATTTTCATCGGTCATGGCACCGCCGACACACTCCTGCCCTACAACGACGGCACCGAGGCCGACAGCTTGCTGCAGCGCCTGTCACTCAAGCCCGAGTTTCATGCCTATCCGGGTGTTGGGCACAGCATCAGCGTCACCGAGATGAAGGATTTGAGCGCCTGGTTACAGCGCCTTAATCCCTGAATCGTTCGGGTTTATTTGCCGCTGACGATTTGTTTGACCAGCGTTTCGTGACCGGTTTTGTCGTTGGGGCGGGAGATGATCTGAACGATGGCCATGCGTGTGCCGGAAGCGGCCATCAACGTGCTGTCGAGGGTCATGCCACCGCCTTGGGTGGCGGTGCTGTCGATCTGCCGAAGGCCCAGGCCTGTGCCTTTCTGGGTCAGGCTTTTTTCGCTGGTTTTGTTGAAGTCCGGCAAGGCGTTGCGTTGCTCGGTGGCGAACGCGGACACGGTGGCGTCGAGGAATTCACCGTCGTTGTCCTTGACGTTGGCGCCGCCGGGGATGGTGTTTTCGGCCGCAATCACCACGGTTTTGGTGGTCTGGTTGGTGTACATCGTGCCAGTCGCCCCGGCAGTGCCGGTGGCCGCATCGCCGGCTGGCAGCGGGTTGGCGATGAACCCCTTGGGCAGGGTGAAGGTGAATTTGCCGCCGAGCATCGACACCTTCTGGGCTGGCGCTTTGTCGCTGGCAGTGGCCTTGGCCGCCTGCGCATTCAAGGCGCCCAGGCTGGTAGCCGCCATCAGCAGCAGAACAACGGCTTTTTTACTCAACAATGACATTCAAACTCTCCAGGGAATGATCTGCGCTTTGACGGCGATCATCCCACGGATCGCGATCTGTAGCAGCTGCCACGGCCTGCTACGTTCTCACCTTCGACGCAATGCCAGCCGTTTAGTGATCACTAGCATCCCCAACGACACGCCTATGCCCAAGACAAACCCCAGCCATCCAAACGTCGGCAACGCCAATGCCAGCACCAGACAAAACGCCGCAAACGAATACATCCCGGTTGCCGTCGCCCGGAGCAACGCCGCGGTAAAAGCCGGGCCGCGAGTCTGCTGGGAAAACACCGCCATCACACTGCCCAGCACCGGGAATACCGCGAGCAGACCGCTCCAGCGTTCGCCGACGGTGCTGGCCAGCAACGTCACAGCCAATGTGAGCAGGGCGCCGGCCATCATGCGCAACAACAGTTTGTCGGACTTCGGCGCCGGGCCTGAAACGATGGGCTGCACTGAGGGAAACAGGTACGGCGCAGCCAGCAACGCGGTGGCGGCGGCGATCACCGAGAACACCAGCGACGGCGGGATCAGTGACAGCACACCGGCAGTCAAGGCCCAGACCAGCAGCGAAATCGTCAGCGCCCACGGCCAGCCCAAGCGTTGTGCAACCTGGGCGTAGGTCACGCAGAAAGCAATCATCGCGAACATTGCCGATAACGCTGCCGTCGCCGCCTGAGCAGCGAACACCTGACCCTGCTCGATGGCGAGGAAGAACAGAATCGGCCCGACCACCACCGGCAATCCCGACAGCCAACCGGCCACACTTGGGCCCCAGCGTTTACCGGCCAGGGAAATCAGCAATAGAAATCCCGGAATCACCAGCAGTTTGAGCATTAGCACGCACGTACCTCCCTGTGTGAGCCGGCCACATTAGCATTGCGTGCGATGGATGGTTCAAAATCAAGAAATCGCGAGCAGGCTCCCACAGGTTATGCGCGAATCCTGTAGGAGCGAGGTGATTAGCGTTCGATGGCGAGTGCCACGCCCTGACCACCACCAATGCACAGGGTGGCCAAGCCTTTTTTGGCGTCACGCTTGATCATTTCATGCAGCAAGGTCACCAGCACCCGGCAACCCGACGCGCCGATCGGATGGCCCAGGGCAATGGCGCCGCCGTTGACGTTGACCTTGTTCAAGTCCCATTCCAGATCCTTGGCCACGGCCAGAGATTGCGCGGCGAAGGCTTCGTTGGCTTCGACCAGGTCCAGTTGATCGATGGACCAACCGGCCTTGTCCAGACAACGACGAGTGGCCGACACCGGGCCGATGCCCATGATCGCCGGGTCGACGCCCGCGTTGGCATAAGCGGCGATTTTCGCCAGCACTGGCAGCCCGAGGGCCTTGGCTTTCTCCGCACTCATCAGGATCACCGCCGCGGCGCCGTCGTTCAGCGAAGAAGCGTTGCCGGCAGTTACCGAACCGTCTTTCTTGAAGGCCGCTTTCAGTTTGCCCAAAGAGTCGGCGGTGGTGCCGGCCCGAGGCTGTTCATCGGTGGCGAAGGACAGCGGATCGCCCTTGCGCTGCGGGATCAGGATCGGCGTGATTTCATCGGCAAACCGCCTGGCTTCGATGGCGGCCACGGCTTTCTGCTGGGACGCGGCAGCGAAGGCGTCCTGTTGCTCACGGGTCAGGCTGTATTTCTCGGCCAGATTCTCGGCGGTGATGCCCATGTGGTAATCGTTGAACGCATCCCACAAACCGTCGCTGATCATCGTGTCGACGATCTGTGCGTGACCCATGCGCAAACCGGTGCGGGCGCCCGGCATGACGTAATTGGCCAGGCTCATGTTTTCCTGGCCGCCAGCGATGATCACTTCGGCATCGCCGCAGCGAATCGCCTGAGCCGCCAGATGCAGCGCTTTCAGGCCGGAGCCGCAAACCTTGTTCAGGGTCATGGCCGGCACGGAGAAGGGCAGGCCGGCCTTGATAGCGGCCTGACGCGCAGGGTTTTGTCCGGCACCGGCGGTCAGCACCTGGCCCATGATCACTTCATCGACTTGCGCCGGGTCCAGCCCGGTCTGCGCCAGCAACTGGCGGATCACCGCAGCACCAAGGTCAACCGCGGACACATTGGCCAACGAGCCCTGGAAGCTGCCGATGGCAGTGCGAGTGGCGGCAACAATCACGACTTCTTGCATGGAAGGATTCCTCACTGGGCAGCGAACTGCATTTCCGGGACGTGGTCAGGCACGATCAGTTTACCAGCGGTCTTGGCGACGATTTCTTCGACGCTGACGCCCGGCGCGCGCTCCTTGAGAACAAACGCGCCGTTTTGGATCTCCATGTAGGCCAGGTCGGTGAGCACGCGCTTGATGCAACCGGCGCCGGTCAGCGGCAGGCTGCAGCGCGACAGCAGTTTCGACTCGCCGTCCTTGGAGGCGTGGGTCATGGTGACGATGATGTTGTCCGCACCGGCCACCAGGTCCATCGCGCCGCCCATGCCCTTGACCAGTTTGCCGGGGATCATCCAGGAGGCGATGTTGCCTTCGACGTCCACTTCAAACGCGCCCAACACAGTCAGGTCGATATGGCCGCCGCGGATCATCGCGAACGATTCGGCGGACGAGAAAATCGAGGCGCCGATACGCGCGGTCACGGTTTGCTTGCCGGCGTTGATCATGTCGGCGTCGACTTCGGCGTCGGTCGGAAAAGCGCCCATGCCGAGTAGGCCGTTTTCCGATTGCAGCATGACTTCCATGCCTTCTGGGATGTAGTTGGCGACCAGGGTCGGGATGCCGATGCCGAGGTTCACGTAGTAGCCGTCCTGCATTTCGCGGGCGACGCGTTGAGCCATTTGTTCGCGGGAAAGTGCCATTGTTGTTATTCCTTCATTCGGTCCGGGGGCAGGGGATCACTTACGCACGGTGCGCTGTTCGATGCGCTTTTCGAACGTGCCGCAAATGACCCGGTCGACGTAGATGCCAGGGGTGTGGATCTGCGACGGGTCCAGCTCGCCGGGCTCGACGATTTCTTCTACTTCGACCACGGTGATCTTGCCGGCGGTGGCGGCCAGCGGGTTGAAGTTCTGGGCGGTGTGGCGATAGACGACGTTACCGAAATGGTCGGCTTTCCAGCCTTTGACGATGGCAAAGTCACCGGTGATGGATTCTTCCATCAGGTACTGGCGGCCCTTGAATTCGCGGACTTCCTTGCCGTCGGCCACTGGAGTGCCGACGCCAGTGGCGGTGAAAAACGCCGGGATGCCGGCACCGCCAGCACGCATTTTTTCGGCGAGGGTGCCTTGAGGGGTCAGGACGACTTCGATTTCGCCGCTCAGCAGTTGCTTCTCGAACAGCGCGTTTTCGCCGACGTAGGAGGCCACCACCTTGCGGATCTGCCGGTCTACCAGCAGCACGCCGAGGCCGAAACCGTCGACGCCGCAGTTGTTGGAGACCACGGTGAGATCACGCGTGCCGCGGTGCTGGATCTCGGCGATGAGGTTTTCCGGAATCCCGCACAGGCCGAAGCCGCCGGAGATGACGGTCATGCCGTCTTCAAGACCTGCCATCGCTTCCTCGTAGGAATACACGCGCTTGTCGAACCCTGCCATATGCACCTCTTTTATTCTTTGTGGGCGGCTGGCTAGCCGGATGGGGAGGGAGTGTCTCGCTGGAGGATTTATTTGTTAAGTTGATTTTTAAGGTTGATTGATAGATAAAACTCACTAATTAAATCCATTCCACGTTGGAGACAGTGGCCATGACCGTGAAACAGATCCGCGCATTCCTGGCCGTGGCCCAGAGTTTGAGTTTTGCCGTGGCGTGCGAGCGGCTGCACCTGTCCCAGTCGGCGTTGAGCCTGACCATCAAGGCGCTGGAGGAGGGGTTGGGCGGGCGCCTGTTCACGCGCAATACCCGCAACGTTGCACTGACCGCCGAAGGCGAATCGCTGCTGCCACTGGCTCGTCGATTGATCGCGGACTGGGACAATGCCGAGGATGAACTGCGGCAACGCTTCACCCTCCAGCGCGGCCGCGTGACCCTGGCGGCGATGCCGTCGTTTGCCGGCAACCTGCTGCCGCCGATCCTCAAGACCTTTCGCGCGCGTTATCCCAAGGTCAACGTCACGGTGAATGACGTGATCAACGAGCAGGTGCTGGAAATGGTTCGCGACCGTCAGGTGGAATTGGGCGTGGCGTTCGAACCGACCCAGAGCTCGTCGCTGGAATTTACCCCGTTGTATATCGACCGGTTTGTGGCGGTGGTGCCGCTCGATTCACCGCTGGCGGAGCTGGACGACATTGATTGGCAGACCTTGCTCAAGGAACCGTTCATTACCTTGCAGCGACCCTCGACGGTGCGGGTGATGCTCGAAGAACATTTACAGACCCGCGGTATGAAGCTGCCGGTGGAGTTTGAAAGCCATCAATTGGCGACAGTCGGGCGGATGGTGGCCAGCGGATTGGGCGTGAGCGCGGTGCCGGCATTGTGCGCCGGGCAGATGCGCGAGCTGGGCGCGCGTTGCATTACCCTGCGTGATCCGGTGGTGGAACGGGCAATCGGGGTGCTGACGACGGGGCATGAACTGTCGGCGGCGGCGCAGGCGTTGTTCGATATTCTCAAGGCCGAAAACCTTGGCGAGCGGCTTTCCGCATGATGATCACCGTCCCCTGTGGGAGCGAGCCTGCTCGCGAAGGGGGCGGCACATTCAACCTGGATACTGCCTGACACACCGCCATCGCGAGCAGGCTCGCTCCCACAGGAATTGGGTTTCGCCAGTTGCTGACGGACCACCCGGGCAGGTGGCCTGCCCGGATGATGAGCCTGCCCTTATTTCCGCGCCTCCAGTATCAGGTTGAACGGCGTTTCCGTGGCTCGCCGGAACTGCGTGAACCCCGCCTCGGTGAAGACCTTGCGCAACCGTGCCTCGCCCGCTTGGGCACCAAGCCCGAGGCCGACTTCCTGGGACAATGAGTTGGGTGTGCAGATAAAGGTCGAGGCGGCGTAGAACAGGCGTCCCACCGGAGTGGTGTTGGCGTCGAGCGTGTCGTTGGCGAAGGGCTCTACCAGCAGCACCGAACCGTCGGGTTTGAGCGATTCATAGGCATGCTTTGCGGCGCCGACCGGGTCACCCATATCGTGCAGGCAGTCGAAGTAGCAGACCAGGTCATAGTCGTCGCCCGGATAGCTCTTGGCGGTGCCCTGGAAGAACCGCGCCCGGCCGGACACCCCACCTTCTTCGGCGCGCTGGGTGGCGACGGTGACCGAAGGCGCGTGGTAATCGAAACCGACGAACCGTGAATTCGGAAACGCCTGGGCCATGATCACGGTCGAGGCGCCGTGGCCGCAGCCGATGTCCGCCACCTTGGCGCCGGTTTCCAGTTTGGCGACCACCCCGTCGAGGGCTGGCAGCCATTCGTTGACCAGGTGCGCCTTGTACCCTGGGCGGAAAAACCGTTCGGTGCCGCTGAACATGCACGGATGGTGATCGCCCCACGGCAGGGCGCCGTTGCCGCGCATGGCATTGACCAGTTTGTCCTTGTCATGGAAAAACGATGCAACCACTCCGACACCGCCGGCTACATAGACCGGTGAATCTTCGATCGCCAGCGCCAGGGCTTGCTCTTCGGGCAGGCGGAACTGACCGTCGTGGTGTTCCATGTAACCGGAGGCGGCGTGGGCGCTGAGCCATTCACGCAGCAGGCGGGTGTTGCAGCCGGTCTTTTCGGCGAGGGCTTCGGGGGTGACTGGCTGACTGTCGGCCATCGCCCGGTACAGACCGAGCTCTTCGCCGAGGATGACGTTGGCGAGCATCGCCGCGCCGCCCATGTCGTTTACCAGTTTGCCCATGAAATCATTGAGTCTGGCCTCGTCCATCATGTGTGCTCCTTCAGCAGGATCAGGGTCCAGAGGCATTGTTTGTCGAGGCATGCACCTTTGGGCGGTGATCGTGGGAATGAACAGGACGATAACCGCGTCCTGGCTCCCTTACGGGGGTAATCAATAAGTCTAGTTCGTGTATCCCACTGTATCTGACTGCCTGTCCGATACAGTGGCCTGAGAAGAGCGCCGTTTGTGACACAGACCCGACACACCACGGCGCTTGACTGGGCCTGCCGGCCAGCACTGAGTTTTCAGGCGCTGGAGACCGGATCCCAGGATGAGATCGACACCATGCAGACTCCCCTCACATCAGCGAAGGCGAGCGTCGGGCTAGGCTTGCGCCGCGGTTTAATGAAGGACCTTCAAGCAGCCCCGCAGGGCGCTTTCGACTTCCTGGAAGTCGCGCCGGAAAACTGGATCGGCATCGGCGGCGCTCACGGCGCGGCGTTTCGCGCCCTGGCCGAGCGCTATCCGCTGTCCTGTCACGGCTTGTCCTTGTCTTTGGGTGGGCCGGCGCCGCTGGACGTCGGGTTCCTGCAGGAAGTGCGGGTTTTCCTCGATCACCACAAGGTGCCGCTGTACAGCGAACACCTGAGCTACGGCAGCGATGACGGGCATCTTTACGATCTGCTGCCGCTGCCGTTTACCGAAGAAGCGGTGCATCACGTTGCCGCCCGAATTCGCCAGGCACAAGACATTCTCGGTCGGCGCCTGGCGGTGGAGAACGTCTCCTACTACGCCGCGCCGCAGCAGGGCATGGACGAATTGACGTTCACCAACGCGGTGCGGCGATCCGACTTGCCCGCGAAGGCAGAGTGTCAGCAACATCAATGTTGGATGTGCTGGCCTCATCGCGAGCAGGCTCGCTCCCACCGGGATTGGTGGTGTTTATTGGGTTGTCGGCAACTTGAGCTCCGCACACAACCCACCGCCCTCGCGATTGCTCAAGGTCAGCGACCCGCCAATCGCCAACACCAATTGCTGCGCAATCGCCAATCCCAACCCAGTCCCCCCCGTACTGCGATTGCGCGAATTCTCCACGCGGTAGAACGGCTCCATCACCTGGGCCAATTCCTCTTCGGCAATCCCCGGCCCACGGTCCATGACCTTCACCGACAAGCTGCCATCAGCCTTCGTTTCCACCCACAACTCTGCCGCGCCGGCGAATTTCAGCGCGTTGTCTATCAGGTTCACCAGCACCCGCCGCAAGGCATGCGGCCGGGTGTTGATCACGGCTGCGCTTTTGCCGTCGAGCTGCACGTCTTTGCCCATGTCCTGATAGTCGAACACCAGGCTGTCGAGGAATGAATCCAGATCGGTGCGGCGACTTTCCTCGGTGGCACCATGAATGCTGCGGGCATAGGCCACACCTTCGCGCACCAGGTGTTCCATCTCGCCGAGGTCGTTCCACAGTTTGTCTTTTTCGCTGGAGTCATCCATGAATTCTGCGCGCAGTTTCATGCGCGTTATCGGGGTTTGCAGGTCGTGGGAAATCGCCGCCAACAGTTGCATGCGTTCCTTGAGATAAGCCGCAATGCGCGCCTGCATCGCATTGAAGGCTCTGGCGGCGTAGGCGACTTCGGTCGGGCCTTTTTCGTCCAGATGTATGGCGTGGGTGTTGGGGTCGAGGGTTTCTACCGCTTGGGCGAGGCGGGTGAGTGGGCGGATGGCGATTCTCACGGCCAGCCAGGTGCAGGCAATCATCAGCGCCAGTTGCCCCAGCAGTACCGCCGGCAACCACGGCGACAACGGCACCATCGAAGGCCGCACGTCGATAGTGACAGGCCTGCCGTCCTTCAATTTCAGGTGGGCCTGGAAGTGTTTCTTTGGGCCGGGGATGTCGGTAAAGGTCAGCGGGTATTCATGGCCGATCGCGTCCTGAATCGAGGTCACCGCAATCGGCACATCGCGGGCTGCCATTGGCTTGCCCGGCGAGCCTTCATTCAGCAGATAGCTGTAGTTGGTGCGCTCCAGACGCTGCAGCCAGTTCGGGCGTTCGTCGGCGGGCAAGCGGTCGAGGATGGCGAGGGAGGTCGAGACGTCGGTTTCCAGATTGCCCAGCATGGTGTTTTTCGCACTTTCGTAACGCTCGTAGTATTGAGCGCCAAAGGACAGCACCTGGGCGAGGATCAGGCCGATGAGGAAAATCAGCGACAACCGCGAGGCGAGCGTGCGAGGCCAGTGCAGCGCAAGATTCATGACGGCGCACCGAGCACTTCCACCGGCAGGGAAAACACATAGCCTTCACTGCGCACGGTCTTGATGTAGGCCGGTTCCCGGGCATCGTCGAGCAGGCGCTGACGCAAGCGGCTCACCAGCAAATCGATGGAGCGGTCGAACAGATCGGCATCGCGGCCTTGAGTCAGATTGAGCAATTGGTCGCGATTGAGCACCCGCTGAGGATGATCGAGGAACACCCGCAGCAGGCGATATTCCGCGCCGCTGAGGGCGACCATGGTGCCGTCCTCATCCAGCAGATGCCGGGCCGAGGTGTCCAGGCGCCAGCGACCGAACCCCAGCAGGCGACCGCTTTCGGTGACAACCAGGTTCGGCGGCAACATCCGCGTGCGCCGCAGCACGGCGTTGATGCGGGCGAGCAATTCACGGGCGGCGAACGGTTTGACCAGGTAATCGTCGGCGCCCATTTCCAGGCCGATAATGCGGTCGGTTTCATCGTTGCGAGCGGTCAGCATCAGCACCGGCGTGGCCTTGTGTTTGCCGGCGCGCAACTCGCGGCAGAGCACCAGGCCATCGTCGCCCGGCATCATGATGTCGAGCACGATCAAATCCACCGGCGTGGACTCCAGAAACGAGCGCATCTGCCGTCCATCCGCCACCACGGTGGTGCGCAGGCCGTTCTTCTTCAGGTAGTTGCCTACCAGTTCCCGGATCTCGCGGTCATCGTCCACGATGAGAATGTGATCGACGTGTTCCATGGTGACCAAGCCTCTTGAATGGGAGTCGTCGCGCAGTCTATCGAGCCTTGGCCCGCTCGCCTGCCGTCGATTGTATTGCAGTGTATCTGGCGTGCCGAAAGATACACGAGGACGCAAAAAACGGTCGATTTCAGGGGGCTTGTATCGCTGTGTATCGCAAGCCTGCGCGGATACACAGTGATTTACCCGCGCCTGTTCTGGACACAGACGAGATACCTCGCGGGTTTCAAATAGGTTCCATCGAGGCAAACCCAACCGCCTCGGCTCAATCAACGATTGACCTGTTGAAGCCCTGAGGAAACCACCATGAACACCAAAGCCGTCTACGCCGCCTGCCTGTTTGCCGCCCTGAATATCTGTACCTTTTCGGCCCGGGCCGAAGCCGATGTAACCCCTCAAACCTACACCTACGGCACGCACCTGGATATCCAGAAAGTGCTGTCGATGAAACAGGACGCGACCCCTGCCTGCGGGATTGTGAATGCCCGGATGACCTACCTGGATTCCCAAGGCAAAACCCAGGTCCTGGACTACCGCAAATTTGCTGATGACTGCAACGAGAACAGCTAAGTCGTCTGTAAACCCCCACAGTTCCACTGTGGGAGCGAGCCTGCTCGCGATGGCGGAGTGTCAGTCGACATCAATGTTGAATGTGCTGGCCTCATCGCGAGCAGGCTCGCTCCCACAGGAGACTGCGTGAATCGTCCCACGCATTTTTCAAGGTGATCCCATGTTCCTCATCGCTTTCCTGGGCGGCATTTTGACCGTCCTCAGCCCATGTATCCTCCCGGTCGTGCCGTTTTTGTTTGCCGGTGTTAAACGCACACGTTCATCGATCCTGCTCACCCTTGGCGGCATGGCTCTGACCTTCGCCCTGATCTCCAGCCTGGCCGTGGTCAGCAGCGATTGGGTGGTGCAAGCCAGCAACACCGGCCGCCATGTGGCGTTGATCGTGATGGTGCTGTTCGCCTTGTCGCTGATCTCCGCCCGTATCGGCGGCTGGCTGGCGCGGCCGTTCGTGCTGCTGGGCAATCGCATCGATCCCGACACTCGCAAAATGTCTGACCCGTCAGGCTCGGTAATGATCGGCGTCGCCACGGGTCTGCTCTGGGCGCCGTGTGCCGGGCCGATCCTCGGGGTGATCCTCACCGGCGCCATGCTGCAAGGCGCCAACGCTCAGACCAGTCTGCTGCTGGTGGCGTACGGCCTGGGCAGCGCGTTGTCTCTGGGCACTTTGATCTTCGCCGGTCGCGGCCTGGTCAATCGCCTGAAACCGTCGATTCCATTCACCGGTTGGCTACGGCGCGGTACAGGGGCTGCGGTGTTGGTCGCGGCGGCGGTCATCTCCACCGGCCTTGACAACAAGTTGCTCGCCAGCACCTCATCCGAAGGCATCACCACGGTTGAACAGCGCGTGCTGGAAACCGTACCGAAAGTGGTCGATTACTTCGTTAGCAAGGTCAAGGCCGACTCAACCATGGACGTGGCCAAAGGCGCGATGCCGTCACTTTCCGGCGCGGTCGAATGGCTCAACTCGCCAGCGCTGAGCAACGATTCCCTGCGTGGCAAAGTGGTGCTGGTGGACTTCTGGACGTACGACTGCATCAACTGCCAGCACACCTTGCCCTACGTGAAGGACTGGGCAAAAAAATATGAGAGGGATGGCCTGGTGGTGATCGGCGTGCACACCCCTGAGTACGGTTACGAACGCATCATCGACAACGTCCGCGATCAGGTGAAAAAACTCGGCATCACCTACCCGGTAGCGATCGACAACAATTATGCGATCTGGCGCGCCTTCAACAACCAGTACTGGCCCGCTCACTACCTGATCGACGCTAAGGGGCAAGTGCGTTACACCCACTTTGGCGAAGGCCGATACGAGACTCAGGAACAGATGATTCGGCAACTGCTGGAAGAGGCCAAAGCGCCTGCCGCCTAAAGCGGGCCAACCTGTTAATTCGGCGTTACAGATGGACGACCATGCATCGGAGAGCGGTGTATTTCGTGACTCAGCCAGACGACCGGACAGGACGCCGACGTATCCGGGAGCGATAGTTCGTGGACGACGGGATCATTGCCGACCCTGTCATCAACCTCAAGAAAAGGAAGTTGCCATGCCTAAATTCATTATTGAACGCGAGCTTCCGGGCGCCGGCGCACTGCCGCAACAGGAACTCAAAGCGATCTCGCAAAAGTCCTGCGATGTGTTGCGCGAGATGGGGCCAGAGGTGCAATGGCTGGAAAGTTACATCACTGGTGACAAGATTTATTGCGTGTACATCGCGCCGAACGAGGGACTGATCAGGGAGCACGCCAAAAAGGGTGAATTTCCTATCAACAGCGTTTCCCGGGTCATGAACATCATCGATCCCACCACGGCGGAGTGAGCCGGACGAGTTCCACCCCGCAACGGAGCAGACTTCATGAGCACACCCATTGACCTCACTGCCCTGAAAAACCGTCAAATGGCCACGTGGGCCAGCGGCGACTACACCGTGATCGGCACCACCTTACAGATCGTCGGCGAACAACTGGCCGAAGCCTGCGACTTGCTCTGTGATGAGCAGGTGCTGGACGTCGCCGCCGGCAACGGTAACGCAACGCTCGCCGCCGCGCGCCGGGGCTGCAAGGTCACGTCCACCGATTACGTGGCCAAGCTGCTTGAACGCGGTGAAGACCGCGCACGGGCGGAACACCTGGACGTGACCTTTCAGGTGGCCGATGCCGAGGACTTGCCGTTCGAGGACGCCAGTTTCGATGCCGTGCTTTCAACCTTTGGCGTGATGTTTACGCCCGATCAGCCCAAGGCTGCAGCGGAACTGGCGCGGGTGTGCCGTCCTGGCGGGCGGATCGGCCTTGCCAACTGGACGCCTGAAGGCTACATCGGCCAGGTGTTCAAGACCCTGGGCCGCCACATGCCGCCACCGCCAGGAGCGCAACCACCTTCGAACTGGGGCACCGAAGCCTGGTTAAACTCGCACTTCGACCAGCGCGACTTCCAGCTCCAGGTGACGCGGCGGTTGTTCAACTTCCGCTATCGCTCGGCCGCGCACTGGATCGACACTTTCCGTACCTGGTATGGGCCGGTTCACAAGGCCTTTGCGACCCTGCCACCCGAAGGGGGCACCGCCCTGGAGAACGACCTGACCGAACTGCTGAATCGCCTGAACCGGGCGGGGGAGCGGTCGCTGGTGGTGCCCAGTGAATACCTGGAGGTGGTGATTACACGGCGCCTCTGACGCGGTCCATGTAGGAGCTGCCGAAGGCTGCGATCTTTTGATTTTGGTCTTGAAGATCAAAAGATCGCAGCCTGCGGCAGCTCCTACAGGGGACCGCATGCGGGCGCAATCACTCATCCAGCCGCTCGGTGTACACCACCCACACACTGCACGGCATTTTGTACAGCAGATGTTCCACGGTGCTGCCGATCAACCGGCCCATGCCGCGATGGCCGACCCGGCCCATGACAATTACGTCGACGTCATAGGTATCGGCGTAGCGAGTCAGCACCTTGGTCGGGCTGCCCATGAGCATGTGCCGTTGCTCCGGGGCGATGCCGTTGCGCGCGGCCAAATCGTTGAAGGCATCCTCCTGGAAGTCGAACAGGGTCTTGGCCTTGTCCGAAGCGAAAAACGCCGAACCGTTTTCGAAACTGAACTCGTCCGAGCTGATCGACGAAAGGTCATAGGCGTAGACCACATCGAGCTCGGCATTGCAGGCGCTCGCCAGTTTTGACGCTTCGTGCAGAATTCGGTCATTGAAGCTTTTGTAGTGATCATCACGATGGAAAGGGTCCACCGCTGCAACGATCTTGCGTGGCAATGCATGCTTGGCATGGCTGACAAAATGCAGCGGTACCGGGCATTCGCGCAGCAAATGCACGTCGAGAGGGGTAAATACCAGTCGCGACAGCCGCGATTGATGTTCCAGCGCCTTGATCAGCACATCCATCGGCTGCTCTTTGAGGTGAGTCAGGATTTCTTCCAGCGGGTGTTCGACCCAAGTCACCTCCGTGGTGACGTGCACACCGATCTTGCGCAGGGGGCGGGCCTGTTCCTCAAGCCACTGGCGGTGGCGCTCGACGTACCCCAGACGCATCTGCTCCAGGGCCTTTTCGTTGACCAATCCGGCGGTTGCCAGACCCTCCAGATAATCGAAAGCCACGATGTGCAAGGCCGCATCCTCGGCCTTGGCCAGCGCCGCGGCCCGGTCGAAGGCAGGGCTGTGTTCCATCAGGGGCGAGGCGACCAGCATGAAACGAGCTTGACCAGACATGACAAACCTCCCGTGGGTAAACGAGCAGACGGTGGTCGTTTAATACATCTCAATCCCTTAATTATTGACCATGATCAGTCTCTGGGGGGCTTGGCCGCTCGAACGGGCCGTACAAGGCAGTGCAATGCTCCAATGCAAGTAACGGAATCGGCGGTGGGACAGTCGATATGGATGCTGGATGGGCTGGCCTCTTCGCGGGCAAGCCTCGCTCCTACAGGAGAATTGGGGTGTTCACCCTATCTTCGCGCCCCGTGCTTCCAGCAACTCCCGTAATACGGAACGGTGGCAGTGCGCCTCTTCCTCGCAATAACACCCCACGGCCAGTGATGTTTGATGGGAGAGGGCGGCCAGCAGGTCGAGCATCTGGCTGGGCGCGGGTTCGTTCATCTCGGCCTTGAATTTGCGCTTGAAGGCGCTCCAGGCTTTGGCATCTTCCGCCGCTTTGGCTTCGGCCACCAACTCGGGGCTGGGGGACAGCAGCGGTTGCCACACATCGTAAAAATCCCGGCTGGCAAATTTGGATTTCGGCACACCCCGAGGCGGGCGGCGTACCGTGCCCAGGCGCAGGCCTTCGTGCGCGGCGCGGGGTGAGCCGAGTTGGACGATGTGGATGGACATGATCGCAGAGCCTATTTGAGCCGCGAGCTGTCGAACCACTCCAGCGCCGTGCGCCAGAAGCAGATCCCCAGAAAGTACGCCGACATCAGCAGCCACAAGCCCATCACCAGCGGATTGATGACCGGGTGGTTGACCACCAGCGACAAGCTGCACAGCAGCCAGATGGCCGTCACGGCAATGTTGATTGGCATGAACCGCCGTACGCGGAACGGGTGCAGGAATTTCATTCGGGTCACGGTCAGCAGCGCCAGGCCGATGACGGTGAGCAAGGTGATCCACGGCGATGGGTCGATGATGTACAGGCACAGCGCAACCACGTTCCACGCGGCGGGGAAGCCCTGGAAGTAGTTGTCTTTGCTCTTCATGTTGACGTTGCAGAAGCAAAACAGCGACGACACCAGAATCAGCGACACGGTCAGCAGCAGGGTGTAGTCCGGCAACGGGATATAGCGATAGATGAATAGTGCTGGAATGAATACATAGGTCAGGTAATCGATCACCAGGTCGAGGATCGAACCGTCGAAACTCGGCAGCACCGATTGCACATTGACCTTGCGTGCCAGCGCGCCGTCCAGACCGTCGACGATCAGCGCCACGCCCAGCCACAGCAGGCAATTGGTCGGCTGATTCTCCAACAAGGCGAGGGTCGCGAGGAAGGCTGTGACCACGCCAGTGGCGGTGAAACCATGGGCGCCCCATGCTTTGAGCCTGGCAATGTGTACAGTGGATATCACGGGGGTGTTCTCCAGAAAGTGAAGCAAGCCAGTTATCACCCTCTTGTTGAGGGCGTCGGCAAACCGGGTCGGGTTGCAGGTATCGACCGGATTTTCGGGAATAAGGTTCACCACCTATGAATCTTAGCCTCCGTGCAAAAAAATACCCCGGAAATTCCGGGGCACGTATTGACCGTCAGGCGTGTGAAGGGCAGGGGCAGCACCCATGACGTCAGCCAGACGGAGTTGGCGGAATGTCGGGCGAGGACTATCGTTGCCTGACCGAGTTTCTGCCCATTGATGAGGACGTCGTCATGAACACCAGCGATTTGCTTGAGCAATTACTACGAGCCGGCCGGGGCTCGCAGTCGCAACAAAATGGTGGTGCGGCGTCAGCTCAAGGAGGCTTGGGCGATCTTGGCGGGTTGCTGGGTGGTCTGTTAGGGCGCGGCGCGGGTGCCGGTGCGGGCGGCGCAGGCTTGGGTGGTTTGCTCGGTGGTTTGCTGGGCGGCGGTTCACCCCTGGGCCGTTCGACCCCGACACGTTCAGGCGGCACCAACTACGCAGCATTGGCCTCTTTGGGGATGATGGCGTTTCAGGCATATCAAGCCTGGCAACGCAGCCAGGCCTCGGCGCCGCAACAGGCACCGCGCACTGTTGACTTGTTGTCTGGCCCGGAAATCGAAGACCACAGCCACGCTATCCTTCGTGCCTTGATCGCCGCCGCCAAGGCCGATGGCCGTATCGACGATGCCGAGAAACAGATGATCAGCACCGAAATCGGCCGCCACACCGACGATCCACAACTGCGGCAATGGCTCGATGACGAAGTCGCCCGGCCGCTGGATGCCGCCGATGTGGCGCAGTCCGCCCAAGACCCGGGCATGGCCGCCGAGATGTACCTGGCCAGCGTGATGTTGGTGGACGATCAGCAGGACGCCGAACGCAACTATCTGGATGAGTTGGCCGCTGCGTTGAAGATCGATCCAGAGTTGCAGCTGCACCTGGAGCAGCAGGCCAAGGGCGGCGCTGCCTGAACATTCCCCTGCGATCTTTTAATTTTCAGCGGTTTTGAACATGCCAAAGATCAAAAGATCGCAGGCTTCGCCAGCTCCTACAGGGATGGTGTGGCCGGCTTTAGGCGCTGGCCCGTCTGTCCGGCCAATTTCAACGCCAATGGAATTTTTTTCCGGCACCGCCGCTCTGCTGATAGAGACGTACTGATCCAGCGTCCTGCCACTGGCCTCAGAGCGAGAAAATTATTCCATGACTGCCCTGACACGACTTGAATCCCGGCCTGCCCACGAACACGCGATAACTGCCGCTGGCGGCGTGAAATCGCTCTATGAACAGTTGCTGCTGAGCGACGATGATGCGCAAAAACACGCGTTCGCCCGGCGCTTTCTGCAAGAGCAATTGCAGCAAGCGGCGCACCTGCCTGAACAGATGCCACAGGACCTTTCGGCCCTGCAAAATTGGGTCGAACAGCACAGCGTCGACGTGGCCCGGCAATACGCCGATTACCTTCAGCAGCGCAAGGCGGGCGGGGCGCGACAGTTCTTCAGCAATAAGGCGCATGCGCTGTTTTTCCTGCAGTCGGTTGCCCCGACCAAACTCGTGGATGGCGCCTGGCTTTATGGCCTGTTGCGGCACTGGCGCGACCCGCGCTTCGACGGCCTGTTGTGCACCTATCTGGAAGAGTTGGGCGAGGGCGATCCGGCGCAGAACCATGTGGTGATCTACCGCAAACTGCTCGCCGAACATGGCCTGCAAGACACTGCGGCGATTGCCGATGAGCGCTACCTGCAAGGCGCGATTCAACTGGCGCTCGGCTATTGCGCTGACGACTGCTTGCCGGAGGTGATCGGCTACAACCTCGGCTATGAACTGCTGCCGCTGCACTTGTTGATCAGCGCTTATGAACTCAGCGAACTGGGCATCGATCCGCTTTATTTCACGCTCCACGTGACCATCGACAATGCCAGCACCGGGCATGCCCACAAGGCAGTGCAGTCGGTGCTGCAATTGCTCCCGGTGGAAGGCGACCGTGATGAATTTTTGCGTCGTGTGGCGCTCGGTTATCGGCTCAACGACCTAGGGCAGGGCAGCCGGGCAATCATCGAGTCGTTCGACCTCGACAGTGAAGTCCTGAGCATGCTTGAACGCAAACGCCCGTTCGGCCAGCACATGCATTCCGATTACAGCCGCTTTGAAGGCAAGACCGTCAATCAATGGCTGTCTTCACCCGAGCAGTTGCCAGGATTACTGGCGGCCATGGAAAACAAGGGCTGGATCAAGCGCCACCAGGACCCGAAGGCCAGTCGTTTCTGGCAATTGATCGACGGTGCCGGCGCGGCGATGTTCGGCGTATTCAGTCCCTACGAAAAACAGTTGCTGCATGACTGGATCGCCGGCGACTGGAAGCCGGAGCATCCGGTCGCTGCGGTACGGCGCGGCAGCAGCGTTACGGCGCAGACGCCGGTGCCTGAGAGCGATCCGGATATCCAGCACCTGCAAACCGCGCTTAACGGTCTGAGCGGGCACGAGCAGATGTCGGTGTTGATGCCGTGGCTTTCGCCCCATCGGCATGCCCATCCTGCCGGTCTGTTGGCGACGCGCCGGTTTATCGAACTCAAATCCAGCCTTCTCTAGAACGCCTTTTATCAACGGGAGCGGTTTATGAGTCAGGAAGAACAGCTGTCTGCCGCCGACCTGGCGCTGGTGCAACTGGGACGGCGTTTGCAGGCTGACGGTTACCGATTCATCACGCCGACGCCGCTGACCCATCAGCGCGTCAATACCCGCGCCGAAGCCCGGCGGGCCGAGACCCTGCGCGATGTCTTTGGCTGGTCGCGGCCGTTTGAGCCAGGGCTGTTGTCGGCGGATGAACAACGCCAGTTGCAACAGGCGCAGGTGCTGGAGGAGTGCAACGGGCGGCTGAAAAGCCGGGTGCGCTGGTCCAGCCTCGACGACTTGCTGTTCGTGCATTCGGCCTTTCCGACGGAGGCCGCCGATTCGGTGTTCTTCGGCCCCGACACTTATCGATTCGCCCAACTGATTCACGCCCATCTGCAGCAGAATTTCGCCCCGATCAGGCGCGCCGTGGACATCGGCTGTGGCGCCGGTGTCGGTGCCATTCTAATTGCCCGCGCCCGTCGCGAAGCCGAGGTGTTGGCGCTGGACATCAACCCGGAGGCGCTGCGCATGACGGCCATCAACGCCGCGCTCGCCGAAGTGGCCAATGTCAGCGTCGAGGCCAGCGATGTGCTGCAGGGCGTCGACGGATACTTTGACCTGATCGTCGCCAATCCCCCCTACATGGCCGACCCGGCCGAGCGTGCTTATAGGCATGGCGGTGGCGCGCTGGGCGCGGAGTTGTCACTGCGGATTGTCGAGCAGGCACTCGGTCGGTTGGCGCCGGGCGGCTCGTTGCTGCTGTACACCGGCGCGGCGATGGTCGATGGCCGCGACCCGTTTCTGGAGGCCCTCGCTCCGCGTCTGGAGGCCCCGGGGTTCGGCTGGACGTATCGCGAACTCGATCCCGACGTGTTCGGTGAAGAGTTGTCGACACCAGGTTATCAACGGGTGGAACGGGTTGCCGTCGTCGCGCTGACCGTGACGCGTCTCGGCCCAGGCATTGGGGAAAACGTTGATGAGCAGGCGCCTGAACTTCGGCATTGAAGAAGAATACTTGCTCACCGACCTCGTCACCCGGCGCATGCCCGGGCAGCCCGAGGCCCAGGCGATCGAGGCGTGCAGGGCGGCGCTGGGCCAATCGTTCGCCTATGAGATGTTCCAGGGACAGATTGAAGTCGCCTCTCCGGTTTTCAGCAGCTTGCCGGAGGCCGCCGATTACCTGGCCACCACCCGCAGTGCCCTGAGACGTGCTCTGGAGCCCTTCGGCCTGGGCCTGCTCAGCGCCGGCAGTCATCCGTTGGCGGATTGGCGGATTCAGCAACCGACCGATCAGGCGCATTTCCATCAGCTGTTCGACGACTACCAGCGAGTCGCCCGGCGCAGCCTGTTGTCTGGGCTGCACGTGCACGTCGAAGTGCCCGGTCATCTGGATCGTATTCGGGTCATGAACGAAGTCTTGCCGTGGGTGCCGCTGTTGTTGGCGCTCAGCACCTCGTCACCGTTTTGGGAGGGGGAAGACAGCGGTTTCATGAGCTATCGCCAAGTCGCCTGCGACGAGTGGCCGCGCATGGGCATTCCGGAGTTTTTCGAGGATCAGGATGCGTTCGATGACTACGTCGCGCTGATGACCCGGACCGGCTCGATCCGGCAGCCCAGCGACTGTTGGTGGAGCGTGCGCCCGGCCGCGCGGTTTCCCACGCTGGAGCTGCGCATTACCGATGCCTGCCCACGGCTGGACGACGCGTTGTGCATCGCTTCGCTGTTTCGCCTGATGGTCGCTGACGCCATCGCGCAGCCGCTGCCCGGGGCGAACTTCAACCGGGCGGCTTACTGGATCCTCAAGGAAAATCGCTGGCGCGCCAAGCGTTACGGCGTTCACGGCACCTTCATTCGCAAGGACCACGAACCGACGATCTCGGTCGAGCAATGGCTGGCCCTGGCGCAAGTGACGTTTGCCGAAACCGCGCAGCAACTGGGCGTGCAAGACGTCTTCAAACAGGCCCGGCGCATGCTGATTGAAGGGACCAGCGCGGATCGGCAACGGTATGCGGTGAAACAGGCATTGCGCGACGGAGGCTCGATGCCCGAGGCGTTGGCGCGAGCTGTCGATCAACTGCTGATAGAAACCGGCGAACAACCTTGCGCCAGCCCGGTCCCGCAACGAGCGGTAGGTGAGCCATGAACAAGAACCTGGACGATTACAACCGGATGCGCGATTTCTCGGCGACCTCGGAACCGACCGCCGTCAAACGCCCGGGCAAAAAAACGGCGAAAGACCATGCGTTGCAGTACTGCATTCAGAAGCATGACGCCTCGCACCTGCACTATGACTTTCGCCTGGAACTCGATGGCGCGCTGAAAAGTTGGGCCGTGCCCAAGGGGCCGTCGCTGGACCCCAAGGTCAAGCGCCTGGCCATCCATGTCGAAGACCATCCGCTGGATTACGCCACGTTCGAGGGCACCATTCCGGAAGGGCATTACGGCGCCGGCGATGTGATTGTCTGGGACCGTGGGGTGTGGATTCCCCTGGAGGATCCGGCCAAGGCGTACACCAAGGGCCGGCTGAAATTCGAACTGCAGGGGGAGAAGCTCGGTGGCCTGTGGAACCTCGTGCGCACGCACATGCCGGGCAAGCAGGAACAATGGTTTCTGATCAAACATCAGGACAGCGCCGCCAGACCTGACAGCGAATACGACGTGGTCGCCGCCGAGCCGGACAGCGTGCTCAGCGACCGCACCATCGTGGAGAAAAAGCACGGCGCTGAAAAGCCCAAACCGATCAAAAAAGCCCCGGCCAAGGTGCGTAAGGAAAAGTCGACACAACTGACGGGCGCGCGCAAAGCCAAGCAGCCGGAGCTGCTCAAACCCGAACTGGCAACGCTGGTCGAATCCGTCCCGAGTGGCGAATGGAGCTATGAGATCAAATTCGACGGCTACCGGGTCATGGCGCGCATCGACCATGGCGACGTCAAACTCTTCACCCGCAACGGTCACGACTGGACCCACAAATTGCCCGGGCAAGCCGAGGCACTGGCAGCGCTGGGCCTGGAATCGGCCTGGCTCGACGGCGAAATGGTGGTGACTAACGAACAAGGCGTTCCGGATTTTCAGGCGCTGCAAAACGCGTTTGACGCCGGCCGAAGTGGCAGCATCGTTTACTACCTGTTCGACTTGCCCTACCTCAACGGCGTGGACCTGCGCGAAGTGCCTGTCGAGGAGCGCAGGGCCGCGCTGGCGACCGTGCTCAAGCCCAATGAAAACCCGCTGCTACGATTCTCCGACGCCTTCGGCGAATCCCCGGAGGCCTTGCTCAACAGTGCCTGCGAAATGCAGATGGAAGGGCTGATCGGCAAGCGCCTGGGGTCGCCTTACGTGTCTCGGCGCACCAGTGACTGGGTCAAACTCAAGTGCAAACATCGGCAGGAATTCATCGTTGTGGGCTTCACCGATCCCAAAGGCGCGCGCAGTGCTTTTGGCGCGTTGCTACTGGGATTGCATGACCGCGACAGCGGTGAGTTGCGTTATTCCGGCAAGGTTGGGACTGGGTTCAACGAGGCGACTCTCAAGCGCATTTACGAACAAATGAAACCGCTGCAGACGAAAAAGCCATCGGTGGTCAATCCGCCTAGCGGTTTTGAAGCCAAGGGCGTGCATTGGCTTAAACCCACACTGCTGGCGGAAGTGGCCTTTGCCGAAATGACCAAGGACGGCTCGGTGCGCCACGCCGTGTTCCATGGTTTGCGAGATGACAAGCCTGCCAAAGAAATCACCGAGGAGTTGCCGAAAACCGTGAACACTTCAGCCTCGAAAACATCAGCCTCCGCTGCGTCAAAAACCGCCACGAAGAAGAAATCCGTCGCCGAAAAACCTGACGCCACCGACGCGAAAGCCGCCCAGTCGGCTGCCGCGCCGTCGCAGATCGGCTTGGCTGGCGGCAAGGTGCGCATCACGCACCCGGACCGGGTGATCGACGCCAGCAGCGGCACCACCAAGATGCAACTGGCGGAGTACTACGCCAGTGCTGCCGAATGGATTTTGCCGCAACTCAAGGATCGGCCGGTGGCGCTGGTGCGCGCGCCGGACGGCATCGCCGGCGAACTGTTCTTTCAGAAGAACGCCGAACGCCTGGCCATTCCGGGGATTGTGACCCTGGACAAGGAATTGACGGGCCAACCGGTGATGATCATCAACAACGCCGAAGCCCTGATCGGCGCGGTGCAAATGAGCACTGTGGAACTGCACACCTGGAACGCCACGTCAGTCGATCTGGATAAACCCGATCGCTTCGTCCTCGATCTCGACCCGGATCCGGCGTTGCCCTGGAAAAGCATGATCGAAGCGACTCAGCTAACCCTCACGGTGCTGGATGAACTGGGCCTCAAGGCATTTCTCAAAACCAGCGGTGGCAAGGGGATTCACCTGATCGTACCGCTGACCCGCAAGCACGGCTGGGACGAGGTCAAGGACTTCAGCCACGCGATCGTCAGCCACATGGCCAAATTACTGCCGGATCGCTTTTCTGCGGTGTCCGGACCGAAAAACCGCGTCGGGCGTATCTTCATCGACTACCTGCGCAACGGTCTGGGCGCCACCACTATTTGCGCCTACGCCGTGCGCACCCGCGAAGGGCTGCCGGTATCGGTGCCGATTTTTCGGGAAGAGGTGGCAGAGCTCAAGGGCGGCAATCAATGGAATGTGCACAACGTGCATGAGCGCCTGGCCGAGATCGGTGACGAACCCTGGGCCGACCTGAAGAAAACCCGGCAGACGATTACTGCCGAAATGCGGCGGCGGGTCGGGATGAAAAAGTAGGGAATCAGAAGGAAGGCGGCGAGGGTAGTGCCTGTCAGTTAAGTTGCGCAACTTGTGGGAGCGAGCCTGCTCGCGATAGCAGCGGTACATTCAGCATGAATGTTGGCTGACACGCCGCTATCGCGAGCAGGCTCGCTCCCACAAGGGCTGCGGTGTTCACCTCTTGGCTGACTGGCATTGAGTGGGATGTACGCTCACCGCCTCGACGACTATTGCTTGCCGAGCGCGGCTGCCAGCAGCGGCGCCGCCTGTTCATCGGTCAATGCGGCGTGGACTTCCATGCTCATGAGATCGCTCCATTCCAGTACCCACTTCTGAATCGACGCCGGATCACTGGCTTCTGCAATGCCAAAACCACTCGAGCCGCCGACGGCATGCCAGCGCCCCAGCATGTTGACGCCTGCGGGTGGCGCGCCACCGGTCTTGAGAAAACGTTCGATTGCGCTATTACGATGTTGCGGACTGATGGACCAACGGACGATGAATAACATCTGCCACCTCCTGCTACGGATTGGCACCTTTATCTTCGCGCACCTGGCTGGCGCCGGGGCCACGGTCACGCTTGTGTTTCCAGCTCCATCCTGGCTGGCCTGAAACCCTTTCTCCCATGAAAAGGCATAGCAGCGGCCCGCGGTTCGCGTACGACCGCTGATCCTCTTTCAGGCATTTGAAATGAACATATCGGGATAACAGTGCAAACCATCAGGTATCACGCAACAAGTCGTTGGCATTGAGCAGCTCGTAGGCAATCTCCGGGCGCTTCTCCAGCCCTCGACGAATCGCCGCCGGAATCGACTGACGGGTTTTGCGGCACAGCCCCGGCAATTCGCCGAGGGTGATATTGATGCCGCGCATGGTGCGCACTTCATTGAAGCCCGGGGCGATCTCAACGCGCAGACCCAACTGCTCGTACATCCGGCGTTGCAGACGCTCCAGGTCGCTCAGGCTCTGGAGATTTTCCAAGCGTTCGATCAGGCGCTTCTCCTCCGACCGGGTCAGGCTCAGGATGCGCAAATCCGCGCCGGGGGTTTCCAGCAACGGCTCACGCTCGCAGATGCAGGCACCGGGCGGGCAGGGTTGGCGGATCGGAACAGAGGTCGTCATGGGGTTCAATCATAGAGCGCTATGGTCGGGTTTGCCCATGGGGTTGTTGTGCCGTGACATGAGAGGCTTGGTCGGGCTTGCCGGAACAAGCCTCTCGGTGGAGGGGTTGGACTTCAGGGGAGCACACAGCGTTCTCAACCTTAGGGGCAGGTAGCCAGAGGCCAACCGATGCGCGCTGCACGGAGGAGGCTGGCTTTGACAACCAAGCGGTGAAATGGGGCAATGACGAAGATGTAGGCCCGGCCTAGACGGTTGTGGCACTGGACCACGGTTGAAAAAACGAGTTGATGACTGCCTTCTGGCTCTGCCTCTCCAGAACATAGAATCGATATCCGGAAGTCGAGGTGCTTGTCATCCTCTCCCAACACGATTTCAGTCTGGTGCGTGCTGTAGACCTTGAAGATTCCAATCCGATTGGCAAGTGATGCCAGGTGTTTGGCTGTCTTGAGACCAAAACAGGCAACGATAGTGTCTCGGACTTTCATGAGCCATCCGACCCAGGATGGCTGGTGGGAAAAGATGAATCGAGCTAGCAAATCTGGATTGCCAGATGTGCCCGCAGGGAGCCGAATCGCAAAAGCGTCCGCTAGGTTCATCGACTTGTAAAGGTGGGAGATGCCGGACCTCGAGGGGACTGGCACGGACGTAATGAACTCGAATTCTCTGGGCATTGGGGATCTTTCCTGAGGTCTGACTACTAATTGGACGACATGCCATGTCACGTTTCTTGTTGCGATGGCTTGTCGTATAACGCTCCTTGTCGCCCTGTAAGTGCTTGTCTAGCTTAGAAGTGGTTGCGGGTTTCGGCGATAGTAGAACCCATGCGTGTTCCGAATGGAATTGCAAAGCAATCAAGCCTTGACCCACCGCTGACGGCTCCAGCTGCTCAATGTATCGACGGCGAATACCAACAACAGCATGGCCAGAATAACCGTGCTGGCTTGAGCTTCCTGGAACAGGCTGAGGCTGACATAGAGCATTTGCCCCAACCCCCCGGCGCCGACGAAGCCGAGCACACTGGCCATGCGGATATTGTTTTCCCAGCGGTACAGAACGTAGGCCAGTAGCTGTGGCAACAGGTTGGGCAGTGTGCCGTAACAGAAAGCCCATACGGCGTTGCCGCCTTGCAGGCGGATGGCTTCGGCGGGTTCTGGCGGGGTGTTTTCCAGCGCTTCGGCGAACAGCCGACCGAGCACGCCGGTGGTGTGCAGGGCTAATGCCAGGGTACCGGCATTGGGGCCGAGACCGGCGGCAAGGACCATCAACGCAGCCCACACCAGTTCCGGAACCGCGCGCAAGGCGTTGAGCACCAGGCGCGACGCGCCCTGCAGTGGCCAGCCAAAGCGCCCGGCCGCGGGCAATGCCAATATCAGACCGAGTACCGCCGCGAGCAGGGTACCAAGGGCAGACATAGCAATGGTTTCCAGTGCGCCATGGCCAATGGCTTGCAGATGGCTGGAACTCAGGTCCGGGCTGAGAAAACGCTGTGCATAAGCGCCCATCTGCTTCAGATTGCCGGTGCCGCCCAGCTCGCCGAGGTCGATGCCCAAGTAGATGAATGAGGCGACCACCGCTGCGCCGATGCAGAGCAGCAGTGCCAGATTGATCAGGCGATTCATGCCAGCCTCCAGCGCAGCAGACGGCTGAGTTGATCGGCGAGCAGCACCAGCACGAGGAACGTCAGTAACAAACTGGCCACTTCACCACCGGCGAACATGCGTAATGACAGATCTATTTGCTGGCCCAGACCGCCGGCACCGACAAAGCCCATCACCACCGAGGCGCGGATGGCGCATTCCCAGCGGTACACCGTGTACGACAGCAACTCCGCAGCGACATTGGGCAGGATCCCGTAGCAGAAGGCTGCAAGCCGACCGCTGCCCGATTGCAGCAGCGCATGGGCCGGACGCTGGTCGACCGACTCGAAAATTTCCGCGTAGACCTTGCCCAACATGCCGCTGTAGGTAATGGCAATGGCCAGCACCCCGGCAGTCGGGCCGAGGCCGACGGCGCGCACGAACAATAGAGCCCAGACGATTTCCGGCACGCTGCGCAGGAAGATCAGTAAGCCGCGTACAGGCCAGCGCAGCAGTTGGCCCCAATAGCTCGGGTGCCCGGCACGGGAGGCAGCAGACAGCGACAAAGCACGGCTAGCCAACAGGCTGGCGGGGATTGCCAACAGCAACGACAGAGCCATGCCGGCCGTGGCGATGGCCAAGGTCTGCAGGGTGGCTTGCAACAACAGCTCAATGAACTCTTCGCCATGGGCCGGTGGCCAGAAGGCGGATACAAACCGGCCCATCTCGCTTTGACTGTCACTTGCCACCAGCACGCTGAGGTCCAACTCGCTGAAGTGGATGCCCGGCCACAGCAAGGCAAGGGCCAGCAAGGTGAGCAGCAGGCGGGGGCGGGTGGCTGGGTCTCGGGTATCACGGGTCAGCATCGGGGAATCTGCACACTCAAGGGCGCCGGAGCAATCGGTGGGGACAGCAATTGTTCGTTGGCGTAGAGCTTGTCGAGCAACTCACGGTCGACTTCGCTGGCCTGAAGGTCGAACAGGATCTGTCCTTCACGCAAGCCGATGATGCGCGAAAAGTTCGCCAGGGCCAGCTCCACCGCATGCAGGCTGGCAACCAGGGTGACGTTGTGCTGCCGGGCATGGCGACAGAGCACCGAAAGCGTGTGCTGGGCCAACACGGGGTCCATGGCCGATACCGGCTCATCGGCCAGCAACACCTCGGGCGCTTGATATAACACGCGGGCAATGCCCACGCGCTGTAGCTGCCCACCGGACAGTTGCTGGCAATGCGCGAACAACTTGTCACTCAGGTCCAGCCTGGCCAATGCCGCGCGTGCGCCCGGAATATCCAGTGGATGCACCAGGTTCAACAGGCTCTTGCCCAGCCCCCACTGCCCCAGCTTTCCGGCCAGAACCGCGGTGACCACGCGTTGGCGCGGTGGCAGGGGAGGCGACTGATGGATCAGACCGATGCGCGCGCGCAGACGCTGACGCTGACGGGCAGAAAGCTGCCAGGCGCGCTCACCGAGCACCTGCAACTCGCCATTGCCCGGTCGCAGGGCGGTGGCCAGCACGTTGAGCAGGCTCGACTTCCCCGCGCCGGACGGGCCGATGATGGCGACCTGTTCGCTTGCACCGATGTGCAAGTCCACGCCACGCAGCGCCTGGACGCCGTTGGCGTGAGTAAGGCTGACCTGGGTCAGACGCAATGTCATTTGAGCAGTTCGGCGGCGAGGGCGGCTTCCTCGATGCCTTTGTAGTTCTCAGGCTTGGTTTCGATGAATCGGCTGGCGGCCTGCAGGTCCAGAATCTCCTTGTCCGCAGGCTTCGCCGGATCGAGCGCCAGGAAGGCTGCCTTGATCTTGGCCGCCAGCGCCGGGTCGAGGGTTCCGCGCACCGTCCAGTTGTAGTCGAAGTAGGCCGGGGTGGTCGCAAACACTTTGACCTTGGTGGTGTCGACCTTGCCGGCGGTGACCAGTTTTTCCCACACGCTGGCGTTCAGTACCCCGGCGTCCACCTTGCCGGCCTGGACCCAGGCGACAGTGGCGTCATGGGCACCGGAGTAGCCGACTCGGCTGAAGTATGTTTCAGGCTTGATGCCGTCCTTCAACATGAAATAACGCGGCATGAGACTGCCCGACGTGGAGGACACCGAGCCGAATGCAAAGGTCTTGCCCTTGAGATCGGCGAGGGATTTGACGGCAGGGTCGGCGGTGATGAATTTGCTGGTGAATTGGGCGTCCTGTTCGCGCTGTACCAGCGGAATGGCATTGCCGGTTTTCAGGCGTGCCTGCACGAACGTGAAGCCGCCCAGCCAGGCCAGGTCGATGCGGTCGGTGGCCAGCGCCTCGACCACGGCCGGGTAGTCGCTCACGGGCACGAACTCAACCTTCATGCCCAACTGTTGTTCCAGATAGGCGCCAAGTGGCTTGAACTTGCGCAGCAGTTCGGTGGGGGCTTCATCGGGAATTGCGCTGACTTTGAGGGTGTCGGCGGCCTGTGTCAGCAGGGTGCAAAATGACAGGGTCAAGCCGAGGGCCGATGCCAGGGTACGCTTAAACATGAAGGATCTCCGATCCATTAATTCAAGAATGATTAAGCGCCAGGCACACGCTGATAGCGGCATGGCGCGTTGTGAGGGTAGACGAAAGGAGCGATATTGACCGGTTTTGGCCCAATTGCAATCTGTTGCATCGACCGGTTGAATCCACAACCCGAAACGGTCAATTATCGGAGCGCATAACCCCGTTTGTGAGATCACCCTCGGCCAGCATTTGCGTCATGATGTTTCTCGCCCCTCCGGCATTTGGCTAATTACCGTCCGCCACTTTACGTTCTATCTCCGCTATTTTTCGCCTGAGCTCTTCAGCCTCCTGATCCTGGTTTCGCGCTTCATCCAAACTTTCGGCGTCACTGTCGCGGTCCTCAAGCTCGCTTTCGACCACATCGTCGGGTTTGCCAGAGGTATCGGAAGGCGGGGTCGTTTCTGATTCGTCGTCATCTATACGGTCATCATTGTTCATTTCGCTCACCTCCATTGGCCTACACATTGGATTCAGCGGTATGGATGGAGTTCGGGTTTTTCAAATTTATGAAGCGGCTCAACGGTTTCCGTTTTCAGTAACGTCTCTCCATTGCCGCAGCGGAATGTCGCAAACGCTTCCTGAAGTCTCGTCCCCGGCCAACCGCCCTGATCGGTTGCATAATGGCTAGGGCTTTTCGAGCGTCTGCAGGTAGCATGACGCTACGCACCAAATGACAGATTGGCTAACGTAACCGAGTGGGTTGACCATTGATCGAACGACGTCAATTCAGCGGAGGCATGAAAGGAAAAAACCTCCGCTATCTGAATGAAAACACTGGCGAGCCTGTTCGAATGACTCGGGCGGGCTTTTTGCTGCTCGAGCATTTCTCCCTGCCTGCCTTCACCCAGGCGCTGGATACGATTGTCACCGCGAATCTTCTGCGCCCCGGGTTGTTCTCTTCCCGAACGTTCGGCTTGAATGAGGGGGAGGTCGTCAGCGATCTGGGTCTGGTCATTCGGCCGGATGCGCGCATCAATTCTTCAGCCATTCACGACCTGGATCTGCTGGTTATTTGCGGCGGCTACAGGACAGAACTGAAGGCGACAGATGAGTTCATCAGCCTGTTGCGGATGGCGGCAGATCGGGGCGTCAGTCTGGCCGGGTTGTGGAACGGGGCATGGTTCCTGGGCAGCGCAGGCCTGCTCGATGGATACCGTTGCGCCATTCACCCCGAACATCGTCCCGCACTCGCGGAAATCTCCAAGGCGACGCATGTCACCAGTGAGCCCTATGTCATCGATCGAGACCGGCTCACTGCTTCCAGTCCTTCGGGGACCTTTCATATGGCGCTGGACTGGATCAAGGAACTGCACGATAAAGCGCTCGTCGAGGGTATCGAGGACATTCTTGCTTTCGAAGAGTCTCGCTACCGGCGCATCAAACCGGCTGAAAATATCTGTGTGAGCGCGCCATTGCGAGAGGTGGTCAAGCTGATGGACGCCAACCTCGAAGAGCCTCTGGAGCTAGAGCAGCTGGCGGTTTACGCGGGCCGTTCCCGGCGACAACTCGAACGCTTGTTCAAGGAGCAACTCGGGACAACGCCGCAGCGATATTACATGGAGCTGCGCATCACCGAAGCGCGTCGACTGCTTCAGCACACAGAGCTGTCACAGGTAGACGTGTTGGTTGCCTGTGGCTTTGTGTCGCCCAGTCATTTCAGCAAGTGCTATAGCTCGTACTTCGGCTACAGGCCTTCCAAGGAAAAACGCCTCGTTAAATAGCCGCTTTTGAGTCCCGGCGAAGATCTCCCGACGGCGCAGATCTGCCGTCGGGAATGGTCCGGTGGCGGCCAGCTCGCTGGAACAGTGCCACCGGATAAGTCCGCAGATCAGCCCTTGGCCGCCATCGCGGTCACTTCCACGCGCATACCTTCGACCGCCAATGAGGCCACGCCAACGGCGGCGCGAACCGGCCAGGGCTTGGCGAAGAAGCGCTTGTAGACTTCGTTGAAAGCGGCGCGGTCGGCCATGTCAGTGAGGTAGATGGTTAGATGCAGCACCCGGTCCATGGAACTGCCGGCAAGCTCCAACGCCACCTTGAGCGCTTGCAAGGTGCACTCGCTCTGCTCGACGATGCCACCCAGCTCCAGACTGCCGTCGGCGCGGGTAGGGATTTGAGTGGAGACCAGAAGGCCGCCGAAACCGGCGACGTCGGAGGAGATGGATTCCGGGTCTGGGTCGGGGAGAAAGGTGATGTCGTGGCTTGCCATGGGGGATCTCTTGTTTGAGGTGGTAAAAGGGCGGTGTTTGGGGCGGCCGAACGCAGCCTCGCTGGGGCTCGACAGCTGCTACGGGCGAACGCAGGTTTCGCATTACGACTTAATATACCGCGGTCAGTTTACACACGAGACTGTCTGCCAGCCTCATGGCCTGCTGAGTCGCAGCCTTGCGCGCACTCAGGTCAACGTCTTCCCCCAGAATGGTTTTCTCGACAATCACCGAATGCACATCGCTCACGCCGATAAATTGCAGCCAGGCTTCCACGTAGGGCTTCTGAAAGTCGAAGCGCTCCGCTGGCGTGTTCGACTGCGCCGATAAATCCAGGCCGCGGGCGTACATCACCACGGCGGTTTTGTTGTGCAGCATGCCTTCCAGGCCGCGTTCCGGGTCGAAGCTGAATAAAATGTCTTTCTGCGACACCAGGTCGATGAAGTGTTTGAGTTTGTACGGGATGCTGAAATTCCACAGCGGCACGGACATTACCAGGACGTCCGCGCGGTGCAGGAACGCGGCCAGACCTTTCAAGGTGTTCCAGGCGTCTTGCTGCGCCGGGGTCAGGGGCGTGCCATTGAGCCCGGCATATTTGGCGTCCATTGCCAGCTCGTCGAATTCCGGCAAAACCATGTTCCAAAGATCGAGGCTGATGATTTCGGTGTCCGGGGTATTTTCTTGAAAGCGCGCAATGAAGCTGCGGGCGACTTCAAGGGAGGCCGAGCGCTGTTTGCGCGGGGAACATTCGATATGCAGAAGGGTGGTCATGGCGTGTCTCGGGGCGGGGAAGTTGGATCATTGCAACATAGTTTTATTTGGAATATAAATCGTGAATAAATAAGCCATTAATCACGAATGGAACTATGTTCGATATTCTGCTATTAAAAACATTCGTCACCGTCGTCGATGAAGAGGGTTTCAGTCGCGCAGCCGAAAAGCTGCACCTGACCCAATCTGCGGTCAGCGGTCACTTGCGGCGACTTGAAGAGCAAGTCGGAAAACCGCTGTTGAAGCGTACGACCCGTTCCCAGCAATTGACGCCCGATGGCGAGCGCCTGATCGCTTACGCGCGGACAATCCTCGCGCTGAACCGTGATGCCTGGGCGCAACTGACGCGCACGCCGTTTCACGGGCGGGTGCGGATCGGGGTGTCGGAGGATTTTGTCGAAGCGCGGTTACTGCGGGCTTTTCAGGATTTCGCGGCGCAGAACCCGGGAATGGAAATCGACGTGCAGGTGGGCATTCCTGGCACGTTGCTGAACCTGATGAAGCGAGGCGATCTTGAGCTGGTCATCGGTTCTCTGTGCGAAACCAACGAGGGGGGGGTGCTACTGTGGCAAGAACCGCTGGTGTGGGCCTGGTCGGCGCAACCTGTCACGCAGTTACCGACACCGTTGCCGCTGGCGCTGTTCCCTGGGCCCTGTCCTTATCGTGAGATAGCGCTAAGGCGGCTGGCTCAGGCGGGGATCGCTCAACGTACGGCGATGTCATGCACCAGCACCGCCGGGTTGCGAGCGGCGGCGTTGGCTGGTTTCGCGGTGGCACCCATGACGGTCAGTCAATTGGGGCAGGGACTGGCGGCGCTGGGTGCGGAGCAAGGGTTGCCGGATTTGCCGGATGCGCAGTTTCGGTTGTTTACCTCTGCTGAAGCGGATCATACGATTGTGGCAGCGCTCACTCAGCTCATTGTGGAACATTGCTCCACACGAAGGGCTTGAGCGTCTGGGTCGATCACTGAGGCTGGCTCAGCCGCGACGCACTTTTCGTAGGAGCTGTCGAGCCTCGCAGGCTCGACAGCTCCTACCGCCGATCGCAGCCTCGCGGGCTGGGAACTCCTACGATCAAGTGAGCGGCACCCATAGCGGATCGGCGGGCCTAAGGAGGCCTGGGCCCGGGCGCGATGTGTCGTCGCCGAGGCGGAAATCGCGCTCGCCTCGCGTGACCTGAACTGGCCAACTAAGGCACGGACTGGGGATCCTGGAAAATCTGTTGGCCCTGCTGCTGGTAATGGTCCTGGTCAGCGTTTACCGACGGTTCCGCCTGTCTGCCGTTTCCATCAGGCGGGTGTTCGTTTTTCTACGGGGGTTCTGGGTCGGGTTTGTCGCGCTGAATATATTCTGTCGACCTCGACTGTCTATGAAATCGTCGAATGGATAGGTGGGCAGTACCTGGGAAAAGACACGGCGAAGGCTTTTGTCGCTGCACAAAATGACCCATGGGACTCTCAGGCCGATATGGCGCTGGCAGTGGCCGCTGCACTCTTCACGTTATCGGTTATTCATTTATGGCGACGGTTTGTTTATCGGAGCTCTCGATTAAATAACCTAGAAAACAAATTCATGAAATTTATAAAGTGTTCTAATTGAATGATGTCGATAAGCCGCTAATGTAAAGTGGGTGTAACACGTTGAAGTATGCAGTCGTAGTTGTTTTGCCGACGAATAACCTGGAACTTATTAAATGCCGGATAGTATCGCTGTCGCACGAGTGCGCCTGCAATTTGGCAAGGGGGTTTTCTATTGGCAACAAGACGCATTTGAATGTCCTGTATATCCATCCAAATCGCCTTGTTGCTTAGCTTGCTAAAGTCATAACTATTTGAATTATAAGTGTACTATCTGCGTTTGTTGGCGGATTGGTAACGGTGATGATAATAGGGGGTTACAACTTGAGTGTGGCGATATTTTGGCGTTCTTATTGTCAAAAAATAACTGGATAATTAGTCGGGCATTTCTCTGGCGGAGTGCTAGTGTTGGTAGTCTTGTGTTGGACCACACGTGTCTCGCTTCTTAGGGGAGTGCATCATGTCGACTCCAAATCCTCGTATTGCGGTTCTTGGTAATAGAGTGGCCAGTTCTAATATCCCTGAACTCGAACATTTTTCGGATCTAAGCAGCTTATTGGCTGCGCCTGTATTTGATGTTCTGTTGCTTGATATGCCCGCGGCTTATGCCGGGCGAGTTCTGCGCAAATTGCGCTCAACTACGGCCTATCGCTATCAGCTCGTTTACTGCTGTCGAGATCAGGATGGCTGGTGTGAAGCGCTGGGCGATGGCCCATGCCCAGCTGAAACAAGCGAAATAAAAACGCTGTGGGGTATTTGGCGAGAGCGCTTCAACCTGTTCCGGCAGGGTTCTGCGCCCGAGCGGTTTGAAGGACGGGTGCTGTCGTGGCTGTGGTTACGCGCCGACGCCCATGTTTTTGCCCAGCGCGACCCCGAAGTCCCCCAGCATTATCGCTATCCGCTGCTCGAAGCACTGGCGGATAGCGAGCAGGTCAACCCGTTTGCCTGGCTCAGTTTGATGGTGCAGCACGACTGGCTGGAAGAGGGCGTGCTGGTCGATCGGGTGCGGCTGTGTTCGGACTGTGGTTCGGGGCGCCTCAATTACATTGATGTATGCGCCGAATGCCAGGCGATGGACATTTCACGGCAACCTTCATTGCACTGTTTCACTTGTGGTCACGTGGGTAGTCAGGAGTCATTTCTCAAGGATGGCCTGTTGCTCTGCCCCAACTGCCTGAACCGTTTGCGGCACATCGGCAGTGACTACGACCGCCCTTTGGAAAATTATCGCTGCCGCTCATGCCAGGCGTTTTTTGTCGATGCCGACGTGCAGGCGCGCTGCCTGGATTGCGGCTTGTCCCACGCGCCCGACAAGTTGCGTATACGCGAGGTTCGAGACTTTCGCCTGGCGGAAGCGGGGCGCTTCCGGTGTCGCCAGGATTTCAACGATCGATCGGGCAACCATTTCGGTCGCCTCAATTTGTTGGGCAGCAAGGATTTCTACGAGCTTTTGACCTGGCAGCTGCAGGTGGTGCGCCGTTACCAGCAGCCAGCGTTCTCACTGATCGGCCTGCGCTTCGTCAATCTGGCCGGTACGCTGGCGCGACTTGGCGAGCACCGCGGGCATGCCTTCATCGATAGCCTGACGGATCGGCTGAAGGAATCCGTAAGGGAAACCGACCGCTGCTCGCGAAGCACCGAAGAGTTCTTCTGGGTCATGCTGCCGCACACGGATAGCAAAGGGCTGGAGTTTGTCACCCAGCGTTTGGGCCGGGTCGCCGAATTGTTTTCCGCACCGGAGGTCAGTGACATTTCCCTGCGCGTCGTCAGTTTCACGGCCCCCGGGGATTTGCTCGAACAAGAAGACGGTGAGCTGCTGCTGGCCCGTCTTGCCAGTGAGTTGATTTGAGCCATGAGCCCGCTAATGGAGCAACTCTATAGCCTGCTCAGCGCGCTCATGGGGACGGATGGTCTGAGCCGATTGTTCTTCATGCTCTTCCCGTTGTTTCTGGTGTTTGAATTGCCCCTGACGATCATGGTGCTGCTCGGCGTATTGCGCTGGTTTGCCCGTCGACGCAGCCGCGTGCCGAAGACCAGTCTCTATCGGCCCAAAGTCTCTTGCATCATCACCTGCTACAGCGAAGGGATGGATGTCCAGACCACGTTGTTAAGCCTGTGCGAGCAGACGTACCCCGGCCACATCGAGATGATTCCGGTGGTGGACGGCGCCACGATGAATCAACCGACGCTCAGTGCCATTCGCAGTTTTTACGTGGACCCACTGTTGTACCCCCGGCGCCATTTGCGCCCGATCGCCAAATGGCAGAGGGGCGGACGGGTGTCGTCATTGAACGCCGGCCTTTCCCACGCCAGCGGCGAAATCGTCATGGCGCTCGACGGAGATACATCCTTCGACAACAACATGGTCAGTGCCATCGTGCGCAATTTCGAAGACCCTTCGGTGCCGGCGGTCGCTGGCAGTCTGCGGGTGCGCAATGTCTGGGGCTCCTGGGTCACGGCGATGCAGGCGCTGGAATACGTGTTGTCGATTCACATGTCGAAAATCGGTCTGGCCGAATGGAACCTGGTGAATAACGTCTCGGGTGCCTTTGGCGCTTTCCGCCGCAGTTTCCTGGTGAAAATCGGTGGCTGGAACACGCATACCGCGGAAGATCTGGACCTGACGCTGCGCATCAAAAGTTACTTCAAGCGATATGACTTGAAGATTCCTTTTGAGCCGGAAGCGATCGGGCACACCGATGCACCCGCGACCCTCAGGCAGTTTCTGATGCAGCGTTTGCGCTGGGACGGCGACCTGTTTTTTCTGTACGTCAGAAAGCACAACCACAACATCAACCCGGATTTACTGGGCTGGCGAAGCTTCCTGATGATCCTGGTCAGTGGCTTCTTTTTCCAGTTGGTGCTGCCCTTCATCATCCTCATCTACACCTTGCTGGCGTTATTCATTTTGCCGGGCAAGACGCTGTTGTTTCTGTTTACGCTGATCTACCTGCTGTACCTGTTGATCACCATGCTGCTGTTCGGCGCCATGTTGTCGATGGTGTCCGATCGACCTCGACAGGACGTGACCCTGGGGTTGTTGGTGCCTGTCTTCCCTCTGTTCATGCTACTCATTCGGTGCTGGAGCGCAGTGGCCATGCTCAACGAGATGTTTCGTCGAGGCCATGAAGAGACCTCTATGGCGCCGTGGTGGGTTCTTAAACGAGCCACGAGGTTTTGATATGCGATCCGTACTTCTAGCCTTGACGCTGTCGCTGCCCTTTGCGGCGCTTGCCTGTGCATCGGCAGCACCGGCATTCACGCCACCGCATTTTTTGTTGGCATCCACGTCCGCGGCAGCGCCGAAGTCGGGGGAAAGGGCAGGGACGGGCAAATGGTCTCAGGCCAGTTATGTCTGGGACAGCGAAGCATTGCTCGACCCTGATCGGCGTGAGGCGGAGCTTCAGGCGTTGCGCAAGGCCGGGATGGACAAGATTTACCTCGGCCTCAAGGGCGCACAGGTCAATGACCTGGTGACCACCCGGCGACGGCTGGAGCAACTGCTTCAGGACGCGGCCCGAGAAGATCTGCAAGTGAGTCTGTTGCTCGGCGATTCGAGCTGGATCGAGCCGACGGATCGCCATCAGCTCAGCGATTTATTGAAGAAGTTGAAGGGGCTTGCATTCAGCAGCCTGCATCTGGACCTCGAGGTCGAACAACTGGGCATGCCAGTCCCTGATCAGCGCCTGAAAAACTGGCTCGATACCTTGCGCATGGCGTCCAGCGAAAGCCCATGGCCGGTGGAAATATCCAGCCATCATCGCTGGTTCGCTGAACCGAAGGCAGGGCAAACCTGTGTGCCGTGTGCACTTCCCGACGCCGGTGTGCGTCAGGTCAGCCTGATGATTTACACCCGCAACCCGAAAAACAGCGCACGCATGACGGAGCAGATCGCCCAGCGCTGGCCGGCGCTGCAGTTTCGTTTGGCCCAAAGCACAGAACCCGAATTACCAGCCACGGAAAGTTGGGCTGGCGCATCCACTGAACAGCTGAAACATCAGGCCAGCGCCTGGCGCGAACAATTGCAACCGCGGGGGGTTGCCGGTATTGACTGGCAGGCCTGGCGAGACTTTCCAAAACGGTGAGCCGTCATGAAAATTCGTTTCGATAGTCGCAAAGAATTGAACCCCACCCAGGAACAGGGCTTGAGCGTGCTGTACGCACCGGGCAAGCGCATGGCCTTTCGCGCGCGCTGGTATTTGATTCTGTTGCTGGTTGCCAGCCCCTTGATCTGGCTCGGTGGAAAACTGGCGTACAGCATGCTGATGATCGACGCGCCGGCGCAATTGCGTCTGCCGATTTACGAAGTGCGAGCGCGCGATGCCGGCCGGGTCGACCAGCTGTTTGCCAAGGCCGGTGAGCAAGTCCAGGCCGATCAAATGCTGGTCACTCTGGACAACCCGGAATGGCGGGCCCGATTAGCGCAACTGGCTGCCATGCCGACCAAGGCGACGGGAACGGGCACGGGCAAAGTCACTGCCCAACTGGGCGGCCGCGAGCGCCAGTTGCTCAAGACCCGTATCGGCAGGGCGGAACAAAAGATCAATGAACTTGAGTATCTGGTTGGACAAGGCGCGGCCGCTCGTGGCGAGGTGCTGGCAGCGCAGTCGGAACTCGACGGGTTTCGGGCGGACCTGTTGGCGTTCGAACGCCGCGAGCAACTGGCGCGTCAGGCGCCCCCAGGGCTTGAGCGCGAGATTGTTCAACAGAACGCTGAGCAGCAGTGGTTGAAGACGCGTCTCGCCGCGTTGTCGATCAAGGCGGGGCAGAGCGGACGGATCGCGGAAGTGCTGGTGACGCCCGGCGAAAACGTCGGCGCCGGCACGTTGTTGATGCGCCTGGAGCGGCTGGAGGACCCGCTGCTATGGATTTATCTGGAACCGCTCAATATCAGTTACGCCGCGATCGGTCAGCCGCTGCGCGTGCGCATGCCGGATGGCCAGTGGCTGGCGGCTCACGTGGTTCAGGCAGTAGACAGCGCCGGGCGCACGCCGACGGTGCTGCGCGGCCCGTTTGCCGCCAGTGAAATGGGCTTGCAGGTCGCAGCCCGGTTCGATGACCCGCTGCCGTCGCGCTGGCGAATTGATCAACTACCCTTGAATGTGCGCTTCCCCACGGACTGGCAAGAGATGTTCAGCGCCGGCCGGGAGCTCATGGAAAGAGTCGAGGAGTTCGTCGCGATGGATCGACCTACAACCACTACTCCAGAGTGAATTTGCCATGTCTGCTGATCGAATTCTTGTGACGGGTGGCGCGGGCTTCATTGGTTCGCACCTGGTCGAAGCCTTGCTTGAAAACGGCTATGGCGTACGGGTACTGGATGATCTTTCAACCGGCAAACTGGCGAATCTGCCGGTGGATCGTGCGCATTTGAGCCTGATAGTCGGGGATGTCGCGGACGCGCCGACAGTGGAGCGCGCCCTGAAAGATTGCAGCGCGGTGGTGCATCTGGCCGCGGTCGCCTCGGTTCAGGCGTCGGTCGAAGACCCGGTCGCCACTCACCAAAGCAACTTCATCGGGACGCTGAATATCTGCGAAGCCATGCGCCAGGCCGGCGTGAGAAGGGTGGTATTCGCCTCCAGCGCCGCCATCTATGGCAACAATGGCGAGGGCACGGCCATCACCGAAGACACACCCAAAGCCCCGTTGACGCCCTATGCCGCGGACAAACTGGCCAGTGAGCATTTCTTCGATTTTTACCGCCGTCAGCATGGTCTGGAGCCGGTGATTCTGCGCTTCTTCAACATTTACGGACCGCGCCAGGATCCTTCATCGCCTTACTCCGGGGTCATCAGTATCTTCAGCGAAAGAGCCAAGAAACACCTGCCCGTCACCGTGTACGGGGATGGCGAGCAGACCCGGGATTTCGTCTACGTGGAAGACCTTGTAAAGGTGCTGGTACAGGCAGTGAAAGAATCGGAGCCGAGCGGCGAACCGGTCAATGTCGGTTTCAACCGCTCCACCAGCATCAACGAGCTGGCGGCCACGTTGAGCACGCTGCTGGGGCGGCCTCTGGCGTTGAATTACGCTGCACCGCGCTCCGGCGATATTCGCCATTCCCGGGCCAATAACCAGCGTTTGATTGAACGTTTTCGGTTCAGCGAGCCGACGTGTTTTGCAGACGGCTTAGGTCAATTGCTCAGAAGTCTGGAGAGCGGTGACCGGTGAGCCCCGGGGCCTATAACTTTATGACGGTAAGTTAAGCCATTCAGCTGAACGCACTCTGTAGCAGCGGCCGAGCCCGCGAGGCTGCGTTCGGCTGTTTAGACTGCCACCGTGGCGCATTGACGCCTCGGCTTGGGCGAGTCCATCCAATTACAGGATTAGGTCGTATAACCGGATGGAACTGTTTTGGCGCGCGTACCGTCAATCGAGGATAAGGCCGCCAGACCAGAGTGAGAGGAAACCCCGAGGTGCTGGAGGCCATTCTCCTTCGACCCCATGACCGGAGGGCCCCTCAATGAGGATCGCTCAGATCGCGCCGCTTACCGAACGTTGTCCGCCCCGTCTGTACGGTGGCACTGAGCGGATTGTGTCTTACCTGACTGAAGAGCTGGTGCGACAGGGCCACGATGTCACGCTCTTCGCCAGCGGCGATTCGCAAACCTCGGCACGTCTGGAATCGAGCGCGCACCAGGCCCTGCGGTTCGATCCAAGCGTCAAGGACGGAGCGCCTCATCACATTCTGATGCTTGATCAGGTCCTGCGTCAGGCGGATCAATTCGACGTGATGCACTTTCATGTCGATATCTACCATTTCCCCTTGATTCGGCACTTGGCCGGGCGCAGCGTGACCACGCTTCACGGGCGTCTGGATATTGGCGATTACCAATCCTTTTACCCTCACTTTCCCGAAGTGCCGCTGGTTTCGATTTCCAAGTCGCAACGCACTCCGGTGAAAGGCGACGTCAATTGGGTGGGCAATGTCTATCACGGCATTCCGAGCGATCTGCTGACCTTCAACCCTGAACCGAGCGGCGACTATCTGGTGTTTCTGGGGCGCATTTCTCCCGAAAAACGCCCGGACCGCGCCATCGAGATTGCCTCGAAGGCCGGGCTGTCATTGAAGATCGCGGCCAAGGTCGACAAGGCCGATCAGGTGTATTGGGAAGAAGTCATCGCACCGATGATCGCCACCCATCCGAATGTCGAATTTCTCGGCGAGATCGATGAGTCCCAAAAGGCAGACTTGCTGGGCAATGCCCGCGCCTTGATCTTTCCCATCGACTGGCCCGAGCCGTTCGGCCTGGTCATGATCGAAGCCATGGCTTGCGGCACACCGGTGATTGCGTTTGGTCAGGGCTCGGTGCCGGAAGTGATCGACGAGGGTGTATCCGGTTACATCGTCGATGGAATCCCTGCAGCGGTAGCAGCGGTGCAGCGGTTGGGAGAGCTGGATCGGCGCAAGGTGCGGGCCAGGTTCGACGAACGGTTCACCGTCGAGCGCATGACCAATCACTATCTGGAGTTGTATCGCCATCTGACGGCGGGCAACACCTATGGCCATCCGTCCACGCCCTTCGATATTCCGGCCACCGCGTCGCTGCAAGAGCTGCGTTTGCGTAACCTGAAAAACAACGACACCTTCGCGGTGTTCGATCCCAATGGCGACGTGCTGTTCGCGGACGATAGCCCGCAAGGGATTTTCCATACCGATACCCGACACCTTTCCGGGCTCTACCTGACGCTCAACGGCGCGCGGCCGCTGTTGCTCAGTTCCACGCTGCGTGATGACAATGCGATGCTCACCTGCGACCTGACCAACCCGGATCTGTTCGATGCTCATGGCGATAAAATTCTGCACCACGATTTGATCCATCTGCGCCGCTCACGGTTCTTGTGGAAGGGCTCCTGCTACGAACGCCTGACTCTGCGCAATTTCGACGATGCCCCCCAGCATCTGCAATTGAGAATCCAGTTCGCGGCCGACTTCAAAGACCTGTTCGAAGTTCGCGGTGCCCGGCGCCCGCAACGCGGCGAAGGGCACCGGGCAGAGATCACCGATGAAGAGGTGGTGCTTTCCTATACCGGCCTGGACCACAAACGTCGCATGACCCGCCTGCGTTTCGCCCCGGTGCCGGCCAGTCTGACCTGCGATTCGGCGTTGTTCGAGGTTCAGCTGGCCCCGGGGGAAAGCCAGTCGCTGTTCATGGACATCAACTGCGGTGTGCAAAACCCGCCGTTTACGGTGCGCCACGGGTTCTTTATTTCATTGCGCGATGCCCGGCGCGAGTTACGCACTTTCTCTTCGCGGGCGGCCTCAGTGGTGACCTCCCATGATGTGTTCAACGAGGCGGTCAGCCGCAGCGTTTCCGACCTCTACATGCTTATGACCAAAACTCCTGAGGGGCTATATCCCTATGCCGGCATTCCATGGTTCAGCACCGTTTTCGGACGAGATGCGCTGATCACGGCATGGGAGATGCTGTGGTTCGATCCCGGTATTGCCAAGGGCGTGCTCGGGCATCTGGCCGCCAACCAGGCAACCATCGTCGACGCCCACGCCGATTCCGAGCCCGGTAAAATCCTGCACGAAATACGACTGGGAGAGATGGCTGAACTGGGCGAGGTGCCGTTCCGCCGCTACTACGGCAGCATCGATTCCACGCCGCTGTTCGTCATGCTGGCCGCCGCCTACCTGGAACGCACCAATGATTTGGGCACAGTGCGTCAGCTCTGGCCGAATATTGAGGCGGCGCTGACCTGGATCGAGGAATACGGCGACCGGGATGGCGACGGTTTTGTCGAGTATGGCCGGCAGTCTGCCGAGGGGCTGATCAACCAGGGCTGGAAGGACAGCTACGATTCGGTTTTTCATGCCGATGGGCAACTGGCCGTGGGCCCGATTGCGATTGTCGAAGTTCAGGCCTATGTGTATGGCGCCTGGACCGGTGCCGCCAAAATCGCCCGTCGGCTGGGTGATCCGGAGCGAGCCCAACGCCTGAAATACAAGGCTCAACGCTTGCGCGAAGAATTCGATAACCGCTTCTTCGACGAAGAGCTGGGCACTTATGTATTGGCCCTGGACGGTAACAAGAAGCCCTGTCGAATACGTACCTCCAATGCCGGCCATGCCCTGTTCGCGGGCATCGCTTATCCGGAACGCGCGGCATCGGTCGTCAGCACGCTGATGGACCGCTCATCCTTTTCCGGCTGGGGCGTGCGCACCGTCGCATCTTCCCAGGCACGCTATAACCCGATGAGTTATCACAACGGCTCCGTCTGGCCCCACGACAATGCGCTGATCGCTGCTGGCTTCGCCCGCTACGGTTACCGTCGGGAGGCGGCGCGGATTTTCGAAGGCCTGTTCGCTGCGTCGACCTACATCGATCTGCGGCGTTTGCCCGAACTGTTCTGCGGCTTTGCCCGGCAACGCACCCAAGGGCCGACGTTCTATCCAGTCGCCTGCATGCCCCAGGCCTGGGCCGCTGCTGCGCCGTTATCGATGATTCAGTCGTGCCTGGGGCTGAGCTTCAGGCCGAGGAAGCTCAACATCCTGTTCGACGAACCGGTGCTCCCGGCGTTTCTGGACACCATCGCCTTGCGACGTTTGGCAGTGGGTACTGAATGTGTGGACTTGATGCTCCGGCGCTCGGGAGAAAACGTGATGATCGAGGTGCTCAATCGCCAAGGCCCGGTGCGGATCTTGAGTACCAGTTAGCAAGCGTGTCAGAAAGTGAATGCTTGTGCCGAAGGATGCTGAGTCATTTCGGTCTCCAGCAGATGCTCGAGCAGCACGTCATTCAAAAAGCGGAACTGATCATTGAGCCCGACCACTTCGTTACTGAACTGGTTGGCCGCTGTCGGCATCAGCAAGGCCTCGAAGTGCTCGTCGAACACCAGCGCGACCGCTTTGCGAAACACCTTGAGGGCTTTTTCGCGAGCAGGCTCGCTCCCACAGGGGAATGCATTTCAAATGTAGGAGCTGGCGCAGCCTGCGATCTTTTCGGGCCATCGCAGAGCAAGGTCAAAAGATCGCAGCCTTCGGCAGCTCCTACGGGGTGCACTCCAAATGTGGGAGCGAGCCTGCTCGCGAAGGCGTCCTTGAGGGCACCCTCCATTCAACTGACGGACGGCCCACGCCCCCGACCTATACTCAAATCAGCACGCTCTTTAGCGTCGGACACTCCGTTCGGCGAAGACTGTAGGACACCGCGATCTTGAACCTGCGTTCGCTGATCGTCGCTGTGTTGGTGATTTTGGCGGGATGCGCCACGCCTACGCCTGCACCTGTAGTCGTGGTGCCGGTGGTGGTGTCCCAGAGCACCTGGCAGCAGGTGGACCGGGAGATTGTCGCCGCTTCGCAACAGGCCACCGAACAGGCCAGAGTCTTCGCCCGCGGGTCCATGGAGCACTGGCGCACGCGGGTTTACCAGCAGACCGAAGAAGTGTTCATTCCGTGGTTCAGCAGCTACTGGACTCAGGAATGGCTGTCGATGAAAGTCAGCTGGTACGCCATCAATTCCGGGGACGAGCAGGATGCGACGGTCAAACGCCTGGCGGCTTATCTGCTGGAGCAATATCACCGACGCGTGCTGGAACCGGTGGCGGTGGAGATCGATCCCGACGCGATCCTCGGCCAGGCGACAGCGTTTTATGTGCAACTGATGGGTCAGCAACTCGAGGTTATTTCCAAACGTCATGGCGTGCCAATGGCGCAGCTCAACGGTCGCATCCAGAAAATCCCGGCTATTTCACTGGGCCCACCGACCGCCCGTGACGCTTCGCTGTATCAGGTGGTGCATGCCGAACTAAGCAAATTGCCGGCCTACCTGGCGCTGATCGACACGATCCACAAGGCGGGCGGCGAGAAGGGCATTGCTTCGACGGACGCCGGCATGGCGCCGGTGGCCAAGCGTGCCAGTAAGCGAATACAAGCCGAAATGGCCCCCCGAGGGGCGGCCAGTGCGGTGGCGGCAGTGGCAGGGAAGGCGGCCGGGGCGTTGATTTCCGTGGGGGTGGCGGGGGTGCGCGCGATTATTCAGGCCAACGACCGGCCCGATAGCGAAGCGCTGATCCGCAGCAGCCTGGGCAATTCGTTCGACAAGGCCTGGGTGAAGCTGGTGCAAAACCCCGCCACCGGCGTCATGGCCGGAACGCTGTACATGGCCAGGCAGATCGAGGGCAGCCTGGCCCTCACCCTCGAACAGCCAGCCGAGCCGTCGGTCGGTCTGGAGGCAGGAACTGTCGATTGGAGCCACGCTGATTCGACTACCCAGCGGATCAACCCATAACTTGAGGAAAACGATCATGGCTTACGTCGATGGCTTCGTTGCAGCAGTACCTACCGCCAACCGCGAAAAATTCAAGCAACACGCGCAATCCGCCGCCGAGATCTTCAAGGAAAGCGGCGCCCTGAGCCTCGCTGAATGCTGGGGCGATGACGTGCCCGATGGCAAAGTGACCTCATTTCCCATGGCGGTAAAACTCAAGGAAGACGAAACCGTGGTGTTTTCCTGGATCGTCTGGCCGGACAAGGCCACCCGTGACGCCGGCATGGCGAAACTCATGAGCGATCCGCGCATGCAACCCGACGTCAATCCAATGCCGTTTGACGGTCAGCGCATGATTTTTGGCGGTTTCGAGATGATTGTGAAAGCCTGAAACATCGTCGCAGGATCACTCCGGCGTCGAGGCGGTCCTGCAACTCTTGCGGTTACGAATTTCGCTGTCCGAGGGGCGCTCCTTGATGAACTCGAAACGCGGCTCGCCTTCGTTGTAGTGAACCAGCCAGCCCCATTCCAGCTCGGACTCATCCTGGCCGGGTTTCGGTGGCACGGCCCACCATGGCTCTTTGCTGATGATCTGACGCATGGCGCCCTCCCGTCGATTCGGTTGCTTCAACTATAACGCGCATGCCGACAGGTGCCAGAAATGCACTTGCTGGTGTGGTATCCCTTTGTAAAATCAAAGGGACTCCGAAGGCTTGAGGTGGCAGACATGAGCGATGAATCCCGTGAGCCGTTCAAGCGGCTGTTCTTCGCCCTGAACTGTGCCCCCGAACAACGCCGGGCCATCGCCCAATGGCGCAATGCGCTGGAACTCAATGTCGGGCGCCCGGTGCCGGTGGAAAACTTTCATCTGACGCTGCTGTTTCTCGGCACGGTGGGGATGGTGCAGATAGCGGGCGTCTGCGAGGCCGCCGCCAATGTGCGGATGCCCGGCACGCCGTTGACGGTTGTGCTTGATCGTCTGGAAGTCTGGCGTCGCTCCGGGGTTTTGTTGCTGGCGCCCGCGCAGGCAGAACCAGCGTTGCTGCGATTGGTGTATGCGCTGGAGCAGGCCATGTTGCCGTTTGGCTTCGAAGACACCCGTCGGGAATTTCGCCCGCATTTGACCCTGATGCGCGACTACCGGGCGCCAGTCCCCGAATCCGCTACGCCGCCAGAGTTTTTCCTGCGCGCTGACCGCTTCACCTTGTTCGAATCCCATAAAGGGCGGTATCGGGCGCTGGCGGAATGGCCGTTGGTTTGTGCATAAAAAAAGGCGCCCGAGGGCGCCGAATTCACCTTAACCGAGGAAGCCAGGTGAAGCCGTTCTTCTTCAGAGGAGTGCAGCGGTGGTAAGGCGCTGCGTGAACGGAAAATGGTTGAAACCTTGCCTCTGATCGTTCTCATGCGGAGCGTGGGAACGATCAGATTGATGTTGGATGTGATGGCCTCATCGCGAGCAGGCTCGCTCCCACAGGGGATCGGCGTCATCAACAAATCTGCGCTCCACCACGGACTCCTGTGGGAGCGAGCCTGCTCGCGATAGCGATGTCAGGTTCAACAGTGATGCCGAGTGAATCACTTACCGAGCTTCACCCGCGTCCAGCCCCGGGTCATCACCCGCTGAATACCGATCGGCATATCTGGAATGGCATACAGCGTCGCCATCACCGCTTGCGGCGGGTAGGAACCCGGGTCGTTTCGAATCGCTTCATCCACCAGTGGCGTGGCCGCTGCGTTGGCGTTGCTGTAGCCGACACTGTTGGTGACTTCGGCGATGATGTCCGGGCGCATCAGGAAGTTCATGAACAGGTAGGCGTTGTCGACGTTGGCCGCGTCCCGTGGGATGGCGACCATGTCGTAAAAGCTGCCGGCGCCTTCTTTCGGAATGCTGTATTCGATCTTCACCTTGTCGCCGGCTTCCTGGGCGCGAGCCTTGGCTTGCAGCACGTCGCCGGAGTAACCGACGGCGACGCAGATGTTGCCGTTGGCCAGGTCGGAGATGTACTTCGAGGAATGGAAATAAGCCACCGACGGCCGAATCTTCATGAACAGCGCTTCGGCTTCGGCGATCTGCGTCTTGTCCTGGGAGTTCACCGGGTAGCCCAGATAGTGCAGGGCGGCTGGAAGCATCTCCGTTGGCGAATCAAGGAAACTGATGCCACAGGCTTTCAGCTTCGCGGCGTTTTCCGGTTTGAACAGCAAGTCCCAGGAGTTTACCGGGGCATCAGTACCCAGCACTTCCTTGACCTTGGCCGGGTTGTAACCGATGCCGATCGAACCCCACATATACGGGAAAGCGTGGCCATTGTCAGGATCGCTGGCAGAGGCGTTTTTCAGCAGCACCGGGTTGAGGTTTTTCCAGTTCGACAGCTTCGATTTATCCAGCGGCTGATAGACGCCGGCCTTGATCTGCTTGGCCAGGAAACTGTTGGACGGCACCACAATGTCGTAGCCGGATTTACCGGCCAGCAAGCGTGCCTCAAGGGTTTCATTACTGTCGAACACATCGTAGGTCACGCGGATGCCGGTCTCGTCTTCGAATTTCTTGACGGTGTCCGGGGCGATGTAATCCGACCAGTTGTAGACGCGCAATACCTTGTCATTGGCCTGGGCACCGGTAGCCATCGCGCCCAATAGGGACAGTGTCAGCAGAGTCCTGCCAAACATTTTCATCGGTACAACTCCATTTCTTTTTATAGAACACAAAACCGATTGTAGGAGCGAGGCTTGCCCGCGAAGAACGATGACGCGTAATACCTGAAAAACCGCGGTGTATTCGTCGCGGGCAAGTCGGATCGCCGCATCGCTCGCTCCTACAGGATTTTCGTCGCAGCCACTAGGCCGTCGCTTCTGCCGTGTGGTTTTTCGGTTGCTGCCACGACTCGCTGGCGGTCTGGTCCATCGCTTCCTGAATCGCCCGCTTGCGCGTGGCTTCGGCCTTGCGGCTGAAGTACCAGACCAGGAAAGTCACCAGCGACACCGCCAACAGAATCAGACTGGCCACCGCATTGATCTCAGGCTTCACGCCCAAACGCACCGCCGAGAACACTTCCATCGGCAAGGTCGTGGAACCCGGCCCCGACACAAAGCTCGCCAACACCAAATCATCCAGCGACAAGGCAAACGACATCATGCCGCCGGCCGCCAGTGACGGCGCGATCATCGGAATGGTGATCAAGAAAAACACCTTGAACGGCTTCGCGCCCAAATCCATCGCCGCTTCTTCGATGGACAGGTCCAGCTCACGCAAACGCGCCGAAACCACCACCGCTACATAGGCGGCACAAAACGTGGTGTGGGCGATCCAGATGGTGAAGATGCCACGTTCCTGCGGCCAGCCAATCAACTGCGCCATGGCCACGAACAGCAGCAACAGCGACAGACCGGTGATCACTTCCGGCATCACCAACGGCGCCGTCACCAAGCCACCAAACAGCGTGCGACCTTTGAAGCGCGTCACACGGGTGAGCACGAAAGCGGCGAGAGTGCCCAACGCCACGGCGGCAATCGCGGTGTAGCAGGCGATTTCCAGGGAGCGCACCACCGAGCCCATCAGTTGCGAGTTGTCGAGCAGGCCGACGTACCACTTCACCGACCAGCCGCCCCACACCGTCACCAGTTTCGAGGCGTTGAACGAGTAGATCACCAGAATCAGCATCGGCAGGTAGATAAACGACAGGCCGAAAATCAGCATGAACTTTGAAAATCCGAAGCGTTTCATCCCCGTCCCTCCATCTCTTTGGCCTGGCTGCGGTTGAACAGCAGAATCGGCACAATCAGAATCGCCAGCATCACCACCGCCAAGGCAGACGCCACCGGCCAGTCGCGGTTGTTGAAGAACTCCTGCCACAGCACACGGCCGATCATCAGGGTTTCCGGGCCACCCAACAGTTCCGGAATCACGAACTCACCCACCACCGGAATGAACACCAGCATGCAACCGGCGATGATTCCGTTTTTGGCCAGCGGCACGGTGATTTTCCAGAAGTTGTTGAAGTTGCTCGAGCCCAGGTCCGACGCGGCTTCCAGCAAGCTGTGATCGTGTTTCACCAGGTTGGCGTACAGCGGCAACACCATGAATGGCAGGTAGGCATAGACCACGCCGATGTACACCGCCGTGTTGGTGTTGAGGATCTCGATCGGCTGCGACGTGAGCCCGGTCCACATCAGGAACCCATTGAGCAAACCGTTGTTGCTGAGGATGCCCATCCACGCATAGACGCGGATCAGGATCGCGGTCCAGGTCGGCATCATGATCAACAGCAGCAGAACGTTCTGCGTTTCCTTGTTGGCCTTGGTGATCGCGTAAGCCATCGGGAAGCCGATCACCAGGCACATCAGCGTGCTTAAAAACGCGACCTTCAAGGAGCCGAAGTAGGCCGAGATGTACAATTCATCTTCGGTCAGCAGCGAGTAGTTGCCGAGGTTCAGCAGCAGCTGAAATTTCTGTTCGGCGAAGGTGTAAATCTCGGAGTAGGGAGGAATGGCCAGTGCGGCTTCCGAGAAGCTGATCTTCATCACCAGGAAGAACGGCAACAGGAAAAACAGGCACAACCACAGGAACGGAATGCCGATGACCAATTTTCGGCCGCTGGGCACCAGGCGCAGGAACTGCTGGTTGAAGGTTCTCATGAGCGCAGTACCACGCCGCTGTCGTCTTCCCACCACACGTAGACCTGATCGTCCCAGGTCGGGCGGGCGCCACGGCGTTCGGCGTTCGCCATGAACGACTGGACGATTTTGCCGCCGGGCAATTCCACGTAAAACACCGAGTGGCCGCCGAGGTAGGCGATGTCATGCACCTTTCCCTCGGACCAGTTGTAGCGAGTCTCGGGCTTGAGGGTGCTGACCAGCATTTTTTCCGGGCGGATGGCGTAGGTGATTGACTTGTCCTGCACCGACGTACTCACGCCGTGGCCGACGTAGATCTTCTGTTGCAGATCCGGGCTGTGGATGATCGCGTGACCTTCCAGATCCTCGACCACGGTGCCGTCGAAGGCGTTCACGTTGCCGATGAATTCGCAGACCATGCGGCTGACCGGGGCTTCATAGATGTCGACCGGGCTGCCGATCTGGGCGATCCAGCCCAGGTGCATGATCGCGATGCGCTCGGCCATGGTCATGGCCTCTTCCTGATCGTGGGTCACCATCACGCAGGTCACGCCGACGCGCTCGATGATTTGCACCAACTCCAGTTGCATCTGCGAGCGCAGCTTTTTATCCAGCGCACCCATCGGTTCGTCGAGCAACAACAGCTTCGGACGCTTGGCCAACGAACGCGCCAGCGCCACACGCTGACGCTGACCGCCAGACAACTGATGCGGTTTGCGTTTGGCGTATTGGGTCATGTGCACCAGCCGCAGCATCTCTTCGACACGGGCGTCGATTTCGCTGGTGGGCAAACGGTCCTGCTTGAGGCCGAAGGCGATGTTCTGCGCCACCGTCATGTGCGGGAACAAGGCGTAGGACTGGAACATCATGTTGATCGGCCGTTCGTACGGCGGCATGTCGGTGATGTCGACACCGTCGAGCAGAATCCGCCCTTCGGTCGGGCGCTCGAAGCCGGCGAGCATCCGCAGCAGGGTCGATTTGCCGGAGCCGGAACCACCGAGCAGGGCAAAGATTTCGCCTTGATGGATCTCCAGGGACACATCGTCCACGGCGGTGGTTTCGTCAAATTTCTTAGTGACGCGGTCGACTTTCACCAACACCTTTTTCGGTGCCTGGTGATTTTCAAGAGCCTTCCTGTAGATGCTGGAGGCGTTTGCCATATGAAACTCCCAACAGGTTTCAGTCGTCGGGCCAACGCGGCCTGACTTAAGAGTGGATTGCAGACCCGATGCCAGTCATAACGCCGTCCCTTGTAGGAGCGAGGCTTGCCCGCGAAGGCGGTGTATCAGGCAACGATGATGTCGACTGACACACCGCCTTCGCGGGCAAGCCTCGCTCCTACAAGGGATTTGCGCTTACCCGTACCGGAGGGCTTATTCGGCACCGCCATCCTGGCTGCCTGGTCGTACTTGTTGTTATTGCGGTTCATCTATTACGTGAGCGACCGGCGCGCAAAGGCACGCCCGCCAGACTCACGGGGGCAGTTAAATCGTTGAATGCTTTTTGAAGTCAGCGCGTATTACGCAACGCCGCCCGTTGCCGGCAGGCTTCGCCAAACGCCTGGAAAATACTCAAATAGAGGGGATTCGAAAGCACCTGCCATTCCGGGTGCCACTGCACGCCGACAGCGAAGGCCTTGCTGTGCTCGACCGAAATCGCCTCGATCAAACCATCCGGTGCGACAGCTTCAGCGCGAAGGCCAGGAGCGAGCCGGTCGATGCCCTGGCTGTGAATCGAATTGACCTGGAACACCTGCGGCAAATCCAGCGCTTCGAACACGCCACCCCGCTGCACGTTAACCGCATGAGCAGGCGCATATTGCACAGCCAGGTCCGGGTGATCCGCTTCGCGGTGATCGAGGTAGCCGGGCAGTTCGTGCACCTTCTGATGCAGGCTGCCGCCGAACGCCACGTTCATTTCCTGAAAGCCCCGACAGATGCCGAGCACCGGAACACCGGCGGCAATGGCTGCGCGCAATAAGGGCAGGGTGGTGGCGTCCCGCGCCGGATCGTGATCCGTGCCGGGGGCACTGGCCGGGCCTTGATAGTGGAAGGGTTCCACATTCGATGGCGATCCGGTCAGCAACAGACCGTCGAGCTGCGCGAGCAGGTCATCGATTTCGGTCAGATCGCCTAAAGAAGGAATGACCACGGGCAACCCCAAAGCCGCGACGCTGACAGCACGCAAATACTTGTCGCCGCTGACGTGGTAGGGGTGCAGGCCAATCTGTTTGATGCACGCAGTAACGCCGATCAATGGCTTGAATGCCATTTTTATCACCTCGAAGTTTCACACTTGAACGAGCTTTTCCGGAGCTTAGCCTTGTTGATTTTAATTAACAACTCTCATGTAAAAAATTCTAAACGCCGCACGTCCTATCCTTAGGATATACGCGGTGCGCAAGACTCACTTGGCACTCTCGTGCCCAAAAAAGCCCTGAAAATAAAGGATGAGAGGCCAGGTGTTCGCTATTGACTTCACTTTGCCGTTCGGGTTGACTGGGCTCGTGAACGTGAAGTGAACATAATAATTAACAGCTAATAGGTGCATCATGTCGGTCCCTCTGCGTACCGTTCAACTCAACGAAGCAAACGCATTCCTTAAGAAATATCCTGAGGTTTTGTACGTCGACCTTCTGATTGCGGATATGAACGGTGTGGTGCGCGGCAAGCGCATCGAACGCACCAGTCTTCATAAGGTTTACGAAAAAGGCATTAACCTGCCGGCGTCACTGTTTGCTCTGGACATCAACGGTTCTACGGTGGAAAGCACTGGCCTGGGTCTGGACATCGGCGATTCCGACCGTATCTGCTACCCGATCCCCGGCACCCTCAGCATCGAGCCCTGGCAGAAGCGCCCGACCGCGCAACTGCTGATGACCATGCACGAACTCGAAGGCCAGCCGTTCTTCGCCGACCCGCGTGAAGTGCTGGCCAACGTCGTGCGCAAGTTCGACGACATGGGCCTGACCATCTGCGCCGCGTTCGAACTGGAGTTCTACCTGATCGATCAGGACAACGTGAACGGTCGTCCGCAATCGCCACGTTCGCCGGTGTCCGGCAAGCGTCCGATATCGACCCAGGTCTACCTGATCGACGACCTCGACGAATACGTCGACTGCCTGCAAGACATTCTCGAAGGCGCGAAAGAGCAGGGCATCCCGGCCGACGCGATCGTCAAGGAAAGCGCCCCGGCGCAGTTCGAAGTCAACCTGCACCACGTGGCCGACCCGATCAAGGCGTGCGACTACGCCGTCCTGCTCAAGCGTCTGGTGAAGAACATCGCCTACGACCACGAGATGGACACCACCTTCATGGCCAAGCCGTATCCGGGCCAGGCGGGTAATGGTTTGCACGTGCACATTTCGATTCTCGACAAAGAAGGCAACAACATCTTTGCCAGCGAGGATCCCGAGCAGAACGCCGCACTGCGTCACGCGATCGGCGGTGTGCTCGAGACCCTGCCGGCGCAGATGGCCTTCCTGTGCCCGAACGTCAACTCGTACCGGCGTTTCGGCGCGCAGTTCTACGTACCGAACTCTCCAAGCTGGGGCATCGACAACCGCACCGTAGCGGTCCGCGTGCCAACCGGTTCGGCGGATGCCGTGCGCATCGAACATCGAGTCGCGGGCGCCGACGCCAACCCGTACCTGCTGATGGCTTCTGTTTTGGCCGGTATTCACCACGGCCTGACCAACGAAATCGAACCGGGCGCGCCAGTGGAAGGCAACAGCTACGAGCAGAACGAACAAAGCCTGCCAAACAACCTGCGCGATGCTTTGCGCGAGCTGGACGACAGCGAAGTCATGGCGCGCTACATCGACCCGCTGTACATCGACGTGTTCGTGGCGTGCAAGGAAAGCGAGCTGGCCGAGTTCGAAAACTCCATCTCGGACCTTGAGTACAACTGGTACTTGCATACGGTTTGATGGCCCCTTCGCGGGCAAGCCTCGCTCCTACAGGGATGATGTGTCGGGCACAGAAAATGTGCATACCGCAAACCCTGTAGGAGCGAGGCTTGCCCGCGAAGACGGCAGCACAATCACCGTTGGAATTGCCTGACACTCCACCTTCGCCAGCTCAATCCAACGACTACTTATTCCTCTGCGTAGAGTCACAACCATGACAAACACTCGCAGCGACTGGGAGCAACACTTCCAGTTCTTGACACTAGAAGGCCGCGCATTCATCGACGGCCAATACCGCCCGGCACTCAGCGGCGATACGTTCGAATGCATCAGCCCGGTCGACGGCCGCTTTCTGGCGAACATCGCCAGCACCGACGAAGCCGACGCCAATGCCGCCGTGCAGGTTGCACGCCGCACATTCGAATCCGGCATCTGGGCCAAACTGCCCCCGGCCGAACGCAAGCGCATCCTGATTCGTTTCGCCGATCTGATTCTGCAAAACCAGGAAGAACTGGCGCTGCTCGAAACCCTCGACATGGGTAAACCGATCAGCGATTCCATGAGCATCGACATCCCGGCGACCGCCAACGCGATCCGCTGGAGCGCCGAGGCCATCGACAAAATCTACGATGAAGTCGCCGCCACACCGCACGACCAACTCGGCCTCATTACCCGTGAACCGACAGGCGTGGTCGCCGCCATCGTGCCGTGGAATTTCCCGCTGATCATGGCCAGCTGGAAGTTCGCCCCAGCGCTCGCCGCAGGCAACTCGTTCATTCTCAAGCCTTCGGAAAAGTCACCGCTGACGGCGATCCGCATCGCGCAATTGGCCCTTGATGCCGGCATCCCCAAAGGCGTGTTCAATGTCCTGCCAGGCTTCGGACACACCGTCGGCAAGGCGCTGGCGTTGCACATGGACGTCGACGTGCTGGCCTTCACCGGCTCGACCGCGATTGCCAAGCAACTGCTGATCTACGCCGGGCAAAGCAACATGAAACGCGTTTGGCTCGAAGCAGGGGGGAAGAGCCCGAACGTGGTGTTCGCCGATGCGCCGGACTTGCGCGCAGCAGCGCAGGCAGCGGTCAGCGCGATTGCCTTTAACCAGGGCGAAGTCTGCACCGCTGGCTCGCGTTTGCTGGTGGAGCGTTCGATTCGCGAGCAGTTCATTCCGCTGCTGGTGGAAGCACTGCAAGCCTGGAAACCGGGCCACGCCCTCGATCCTGAAACCACTGTTGGCGCTGTCGTCGATCAGCGCCAACTGGAGAACGTGCTGCGCTACATCCAGATCGGCAAAGACCAGGGCGCGCAACTGATCGCCGGCGGCAGTCGTACCCTCGCAGACACCGGTGGCCTGTACGTGGAACCGGCGATTTTCGACGGCGTGACCAACGCCATGACCATCGCCCGCGAAGAGATCTTCGGCCCGGTGCTGTCGCTGATCACCTTCGACACCGCTGAAGAAGCGCTGCAGATCGCCAACGACAGCATCTTCGGTCTGGCCGCCGGCGTGTGGACCAGCAATCTCAGCAAAGCCCACACCTTCGCGCGCGGCTTACGCGCCGGCAGCGTCTGGGTCAACCAGTACGACGGCGGCGACATGACCGCGCCGTTCGGCGGGTTCAAGCAGTCGGGTAACGGTCGGGACAAATCGCTGCATGCGTTCGACAAATACACCGAACTCAAAGCGACCTGGATCAAGCTCTAACACCTTTACAGCGGCGGTCGCAGGCACACGCCAGCGGCCATCGGAGAAACCTATGAAACAAGACTCTGTTAAACAAAAGCATGTAAACAGCTACTACGCCGCGACCCGCAACTTCACCGGTGACTTCCCGGTGCTGGAACAAGCGGTGGACTGCGACGTCTGCGTGATCGGCGCCGGCTACACCGGTCTGTCCTCGGCGCTGTTTCTCAGCGAAGCGGGCTACAGCGTCACCGTACTGGAAGCCGCCAAAGTCGGCTTCGGCGCCAGCGGTCGCAACGGCGGTCAACTGGTCAACTCCTACAGCCGCGATGTCGATGTGATTGAAGAGCGCTACGGCGACAAAACCGCCGAAGTGCTCGGCAGCATGATCTTCGAAGGCGCCGACATCATCCGTTCGCGCATCAAAGAGTACGACATCAAATGCGACTACCGCCCCGGCGGCATCTTCGCAGCGCTGAACAAGAAACAACTCAATGGCCTGGCCGAACAGAAGAGCAGCTGGGAGCGCTACGGCAACAAAAACCTGAGAATGCTCGACGCGGCTGACATCCAGCGCGAAGTGGGTTGCGACAACTATGTCGGCGGCCTGCTCGACATGCAGGGCGGCCACATTCATCCGCTGAACCTGGCCCTCGGCGAAGCCGCCGCGATCATCAGCCTGGGCGGCAAAATCTACGAACAGTCCGCCGCCGTGGAAATCACCTACGGCGAACCGATCACCGTGCGCACCGCCAAAGGCGTGGTGCGGGCCAAGTACCTGCTGATCGCCGGCAACGCCTACCTGCCTCAAGACCTCGACAACCGCGTCACGCGCAAAAGCATGCCCTGTGGTTCGCAAATCGTCGTCACTGAGCCGCTGTCCGAAAAAGTCGCCCGCAGCCTGATCACCAACAACTACTGCGTCGAGGACTGCAACTACCTGCTCGACTACTACCGCCTCACCGCCGACAACCGCCTGCTATATGGCGGCGGCGTGGTCTACGGCGCTCGCGAGCCCGACGACATCGAACAACTGATCAAACCAAAAATCCTCAAGACCTTCCCGCAACTCAAGGACGTGAAAATCGACTACCGCTGGACCGGCAACTTCCTGCTGACCATGTCCCGCATGCCGCAATTCGGCCGCGTCGAAAAAAACGCCTACTACATGCAAGGCTACAGCGGCCATGGCGTCACCTGCTCGCACCTGGCCGGCAAACTGATCTCGGAAATGATCCGCGGCGACGCCGAACGCTTCGATGCCTTCGCCTCCCTGCCGCACATGCCCATGCTCGGCGGCCGCACCTTCCAGGCCCCACTCACCGCCATGGGCGCCGCGTATTACGCGTTGCGCGACCGGTTCGGCATCTAAGCCAGACGCAACCCCTGTAGGAGCCGAGCTTGCTCGCGAAGACGGCGGCACAGTCAACATTGAGGTCACCCTGACACACCGCCATCGCGGGCAAGCCTCGCTCCTACAAGGGTATACGGTGTACAAATTTTCTGTACCCGACATACCATCCTGTGAGCGAGGCTTGCCCGCGAAGGCGGCTGCACAGCCGCCATCAATGTCCCCTGACACACCGCCATCGCAAGCAGTCTCACTCCCACAATTCCCGCACCTGACCGACCGGCATCAGGGGCCCGCCGGCTTTTTTCATAGCCGTTTATCGAACCTGCTGAGCAACACCAACAAACGTGATTTAATACCCGCCTTCCACGGTTCCGGGACGGGAAACGGCGTAATCCGCGGCCACCAGTCGCCCGCCACCCACCCCCATTACCCCTTAAGTATTCTTCGCATAAGGCTGTCATGGACACGGGCTCACGACTCAAATTAGTACGCGAAAGCTACAAACTGTCCCAGCGCGAGCTGGCCCGGCGTAGCGGCGTCACCAATGCCACCATTTCCCTGATCGAACAGAATCGCGTCAGTCCCTCCGTCAGCTCCCTCAAAAAACTGCTCGAAGGCATCCCCATGTCCTTGGCGGACTTCTTCACCTTCGACCAACCGCCGCGTGAGCACCAATACGTGTTCCGCGCTAATGAGCAGCCGGATCTCGGGCGTCATGGTTTGCGGTTGTTGTTGATTGGCGCTTCGGTACCGAGTCGGCAGATGCGGTTGTTGCGCGAGCAATACGCGCCTGGGGCCAGTTCCGGGGAAGAGCCGATTGTGCACTCGGAAGGGGAGGAGTGTGGGCTGGTCACCCGTGGCACGGTTGAGCTGACGGTGGATGGGCAGATTAGTGTGTTGAATGCCGGGGATGGGTATTACTTTCCGACGACGTTGCCGCATCGGTTTAGGAATATTGGGGCGGATGAGGCGGAAATCATCAGCGCCAACACCCCGGCTAACTTCTGATATCGAAAGCAACCATCAAACCTGTAGCAGCTGCCGAGGGCTGCGTTCGGCTGCGAAGCAGTCGTAAATCCGGGTACTGTTCCTAATCGTTCCCCTCCACGATTGACAACCCGGATCATCCAAAACACTATCAGCCCATGACCTACACACGCCGCATGAACATGATGTGCTCCTCCATGATCGCCGCTGGCGGACCATGAGGTCATGCGTTCACAGGATTTGACGTAATTACCCAAGGCCCCGCCAGAAATGGACGGGGCTTTTTAGTTCTCCGTCTACCGATGGCTAACGGAGAATGAAATGTTCGAGATCAGACGAGCCACGCACGGCGATGCCCAAACGGCGTTCGACATTCGCCTTCAAGCGATACGGCATCAATGCATCGGCGCCTATACCACGGAGCAAATGCTGGCCTGGACGGCAGGAGCAGCCAAGGACGGGTATAGCGACCTGATGGATAAATACTTTTATCTGGGCTGTATTCAGGGGGAACCGGTGGCGACAGGAATGCTTGATCTGGAGAGGAGCGAAATCGGCGCGATCTTTGTCCTCCCGAGCTTTATGCAACGTGGCATCGGCTTGAAAATCCTGAACCACCTTGAATGCCAAGCGCGAGATCTGGGGCTGAGGGAGGTCAATCTGGACGCCACGTTGAACGCCGCTGACTTTTACCGGCGCTGCGGTTTCGTTGGCCACGAACCAGCTATTTACCATTCGCCCTCCGGGCTTCAGCTGGCTTGTGTGCCGATGGTGAAAGCGCTTTTGTAGGCTAGACAGGATTGATTGCTTCACCGACGGCAGACCCGGAGGGGCTGGTGCAGACCGCAATATTCCTGATTGCCACGATTGACAGCCCTCACGACTTGTAGGAATTTAGCCGCCCGCAGGTAAGGAATATCTGCTGACGGCCAAAAAATGGCCATTGTTCACCACACAAGGGATTGTCTATGCAAGATTCAAACACCGTCTCTCAACAGGTGTGCGGTCAGCTGATGCACGAGCATCAGAACAATGCGCACATGAACATTGCCCAGCAAATCCTCGAATGCCTATTCCGCCGCCGTAGCCTCGCTCCGGGGCAAGATCACGAACTTTCGTCGCAGGTGCTGGAACCCCATCTGGCGAAAGTAGTGCAGGCGATCGAGAACGGTCGCAAGGTCGAAATGGTCTTGCCAGCGTTTCCCGGCAAGTCGCCCAGCCGCAAGAAAACCCTCAGCCATCTACCCGATCTTGCTGAACATCATGCAATCGACGAGTTGCATCGCCTGTGCAATGAGATCCAGGAGATCTACGCACCGGGGGCGCTGATTCATATCTGCTCCGATGGCTATGTGTTCTCTGACTTGGTGCATGTTCCCGACGCGGACGTCAAGGCCTACACCGACGCTATCCAGGACTACGCTGAACAGCACTATCCCGGCACGTTCGCCCATTTCGATCTCAGGGATGCCTATCCTCCGCTTGACTGTCTGGACGCCATGCGTGAGGAGATGATGATCGAGCACGGCCAGTCATTGGTCTTGTTGCAGCAGCGCTTCAAGGATGATCCGCACATGATGTTGATGTACTGCGGTATCCATCGCTTCCTTTCCGAGGATTACTCGGGGCTCAAAGTATTCGCCGGCATGAGCCTTAATGCGGTGAAGAAAATTGCCAAACCGGCCTCGCAGCGAGTGATCCAGCGCAGTGAAGCCTGGAGTGCTCTGTTACAGGCGCGCTACCCGCATTGCCTGCGCCTGTCGATTCACCCGCAACTGGCGGTGTCGACGAAGATCGGTATCCGACTGGTGCCAACGAGTGACCTGTGGCGTACGCCCTGGCATTCGGTGGCCATCAAGCGACGGGGTGTGGTCACCCTCGAAAAACGCAGCAATGTCGATGAACGCTACCACCGCTTGGTGTTCCGCAAGGGGCGTCCTTGTCACTACGCCAGTGCTCAATGATGGCGTCCGGGTTGCGGTTCGAAGCCGTACTCTTCGATTTGGACGGGACCTTGGTCGACACCTTGCCTGACATCACCTGGTGCCTGAACCAGGTGTTGCTCGCACACGGTTGCCCGGCGCAGACAGCGCAAACAGTGCGAGGTTATATCGGCGGCGGGGTCACGGCGATGGTCGAGCAGATTGCCACGCGGTTCGGCATAGCCGATGCGGTCGCCCTGCACCAGCGCTATGTGGCGCTGTATCAAAACAACCTGGTTCAATTTTCCCGGCCATTCAGCGGTGTGCTTGCCTTGCTTGAAGGCTGTCGCCAGTTACAAGTGCCGCTGGCAATCGTGACCAACAAGACCGAGGACATGGCCCGGCAATTAGCCGATGCGCTGCTTCCACAAAATGCCTTCGGGACGATTCTGGGGCATCGCGCGGGCAGGGCGCTCAAACCTCAGCCGGATGTGGCATGGGAAGCCGCCCGGCGATTGTCGGTTGATCCGCAACGTTGTTTGTTCGTCGGTGACACCGAGATCGATCTGAAGACCGCCCATGCCGCAGGCATGTACTCGGCGGCGGTCACCTGGGGCTATGGCCTGACCTCTACATTGCAGGCCCAGGTCCCGAACTTCTGCTGCGAACAGCCGGCCGGGTTGTTGCGCATTCTGCAGCAAGTCTGCGGTACAGCGCATGCATTCACCGAGCATGGCGACACTGTTAAATCCTATTGATACACACACTCTCAAGGAAGTTGTTCTATGGAACATAGAGACGCCTGGATCGCTGCCATCAGCGATTTGCTCGCGGGTTATCTGCTCAAAGGCACGGATGATCGTTTCGACACACAAGGCAGAGCGCATCTCGCGCTACGCCTGGGGCATTGCTTCGATCAGAGCCTGCCGGTGCGTCTGGTACTGCCAGGCTTTCCCTGCAAGTCGCCGAACGCCACTGACCAGACATTCGGCGTGCTGCCGGACTACGGCGAGGTAATCGCCATCGAGCGCCTCGACCAACTCGGCCAAGCCATCGCCGCGCTGCACGCACCGGGATGTGTGGTGTCGATCCTCAGCGACGGAACGACCTTCAATGACATCGTCGGGGTGGTCGACGAGGTTCGCGAGACCTACAACCGGGCTTTGCGTGAACTGTGCACCACCCATACGATTCAATGGGTCAGCATGGAAGACCTGTTCCCACAGGCCCAAAGTGCCGATTCAGTTCGCGCCAGCCTGATCAAGCAGGCCCGTCTGCCCTGGAAAAACCTTGGGGATCTGATCGAGCAGAGCCGCGAAGATGAATCCCTCAGCCAGGCGCATGACCACCTCTGCAGTCACCTCTACAACGACCTGCGTCTGTGCCGTGAAGACGGGCAGAGCGAGGACGAGTACCTGCAACAAATCAATTTCAAAGCCTACCAAATGATGTATCGCGGACAGGCATTGAATGCGGCAGTGGATCGTTTCTTCGGCGATGACATTCGATTGTCGGTCCATCAGTACAGCAATGCCGGGCCCAAATTTACCTTTGGATTGGCCGAAGGGCTGACCCGTGTCGTCAGCCCCTGGCATGCCGTGCCGGTGTGCAACATCGATGGCAGCCAGAGCCTTCGCGCACGCGCCCAAGTCGACCTCGATCATCATGTGCTGGTCACCTGGCAGGGGCGGCCGTGGCTCTACCACCAAACAGAAAACCCGCAGGCCAAAGGCTTCGAATACGAACTGCAAAAGCTGCCGCTGTTTGGCCTGGTGGTGCGCGACCCCTTAGGGCTGGGTTTCGAGCGACTGTCCACGGGGCTGCTGGAGGCACTGGTGGAAACCTTTGGTTTCGTCTGCCTCAAGGGCTGCCGCTTCGACGACCAGGACAGTTTTGCTCGCAGCTGCGAACGCTTCGGCACGCTGTACGAATGGGCCTTCGGCGCCGTGCACGTGGTCAAGCCTGCAGACAAACCCCAAGGCGTGGTGCACTCGCTGGAGAAAACGCCTTTGCACTGGGACCTGAACATGCTGCCCGACAGCGACGCACAGGTTCAGCGCAACCCGAAATTCTGCGCCAGCAAATTCATGCTGTATTGCAAGACCGCGCCGCAGCCGGGCGAGGGCCAGACCACCGTCGTCGACAGCCGAAACGTACTGCGCAAAATCGGGCAGCAAGTCGCCCGACAATGGCAGAGCGTAAACATCACCTACTACACCAAAATGACCTACTTCGGCGGCTCGCCGCGCATGTACAGCCTGGTGGATCATCACCCCCGCAGCGGCGAACTCATCCTGCGTTATCAAGAGGGCACTGATTCGACACTGCAGACGCTTAGTCAGTCTGTGCAGGATCATGACGAGGAGGCTCAACAGGCGCTGCTCGAACAGGTCAACGCGCTGGTTTATGACCCGGAGTGCATGATTGCTCATCAATGGAGTGAGGGGGATTTGGTGCTGATTGATAACTATCGGACACTGCATGGAAGGCTGCCGATGTCGGCGGGTTCTTCGTCGCGGGAGTTGTGGCGGGTGCAGGTTTACTGATTGCTGTTGTCTGAGAGGCCCTGGGGACAGGGCCGTCTATTGCACATCAGGCAGCCTTGCTGAGCAGTGCCGCAAATTTACGTTTGGCATCTTCAACGGCATCGGCGATATCACGGGCGGCGTTGCTCGATTCGGTGCGGTAGGTTTCAGTCAGGCTATGCATGTCGGTCTGAAAGCTCAGGGTCGCATCGGCCAGGGCACGGACCGAGTCGACCTTGATGGTCGAGCCGTAGCTGGCCTTGACCGCGGCTTCCAGTTGCTGATTGCCGGTTGCGCCCAGGGCTTCGAGGCCTTTGCTGATACCTTCGGTGGTGGCGTTCAACGTGTGGGTGGCTTCGGCCAGACCACTGTTGCTGGTGAAGGAAACGGCAAGGCCGGTCAGCACCACTTCGTTGGTGGAGAAGAACGAAACCATGCGCTGATACTGACGCTCCTTGATCACGTGCACCTGGTTGATCCGGGCGAAGACCATTTCGGCGGTGTTGTAGCCGACCTTGAGGTCGTCGGCGATGTCCTTGACGATCTGATAGCGCTTGTCTTCATCCTGCAGGGCGCGCACGGCTTCGTCGCGTCGCAGCTCCAGGGCGGCGCGCTGGGCTGGTTCCTGAGTCTCGGCGGCAGCCACTTGGGCGTTGGCCTCATTTAGCGCCTGAGTGCGTTGCGTCAGGGTTTTACCGGCTAGGGCGAGGACTTGCTGAGCGTCGACTTCGGCCGCTTTCATGGCCATCCGGAAGTCCATGTACGACTCCAGAATCACGGTTTCCCGGGCAATCTGATCGTTGGCCGATTTGCACACTTGCAAGTAGTTTTCGCGAATGTCGTTGAAGCGATTGGGGATGGAACCGCGGCGCAGGTTTATCCAGCTCAGCTTGAGCTTTTCCATGCTGTCGAGGCGACCGTCATCCATCCAGCCGGCCATCGCAGCGGCGTCTTCACGGATCGAAGTGAAGCTCTGGGTGATGTCCATGAAACGCGTGGAAATGTCCATGCCTTCGATCTGCTCGCGGACCATGCTGTTGAAGGCGGTCGACTGCTGCAGCACCGAGGCGATGGAAGTGACTTTGGTCGTGTCGTACTGAGCCACCCGGTCCAGCAACACCAGTACCGGGGCATCCTGAACAGGTTGAAAGAGGTTGATGCCGATAGTGCGCAGGCCTGTGAGTGCACGTTCGAGGTAGTTGCTCATCGAGTGTCCTTTCGTGATGGTTTCAGCACAGGGTGAAATTGAGTGAGTGTGCCGATGGGTTAATGCTGAACAATGGCAGATTTTACCGGGCGCGCTTACTGCGCAATTCTTCATTACGTGCCTGCATTGCCAGCAGCATCTGTTCGTTCTGGCGATTGGCGGCGTAGTTGATCCGCTTGGCCACCAGACCATCCAGCCAGCGCTGGATAAAGTTGTAGCTGTACTCATCAGTGCCATAGCTGCGGTCGCGCAGGAAAATATAAGCCTCGTTGTCGTGGTACGCGCTTAGTTTCTCCCGGCACTCCTGGCGGATATCTTCATAGTCCTTCGCAAGTTGCGCAGGGCTGAGTGTCGGCGTGGGTTCGCTGGTGTCTGGAGCGTGTTCGTCGGCGATGTAGGTCATGGCATTACCCGTTCAAGATCATGTCGAAGTTGCTGGACCCGTTGGTGGGCGTCGATCCGGCCGATCCAGAGCATGTATCCGGCGGCTTTCATTTTTTGGACGAGATGATTGATCTTCGCTTCAGCGGCACCCGAGTCGCCCTTCTTGAGGTCGGCGTCAATCTCGTGGCTGATCCCCTCCAGTTCGTCGCGTAGGTCACTCGGGATGGTTTGGGAGTCCAGACGACTTTTCAGTTCATTGTGGTGCCGGGTCTGGAGAGTCAGCACGCTTGTATCGAGCAAGTCGCTATTAAGATCGCGGTAGGCGAAGAACGCATCCTGATAGCCCGTGTCGTTGTCGATTCGAGCAAGCTGCTGCTCGAGGAGGGCCAGCCGTTGGTACAGATCGCTGGATTGCGCAATGGCGGCTGCCCGATTCGGGTTCTGCTGAATCTCTTTGATTCCCTGACGCATCCAGATAATCCCGCCGGCAAACTTCAGGTCTTCTTTGACTTGGGGAAGGGCACGCCAGAATGCGTCTTGCGCGTTCTTGAGCACTATCACCTGTCGTTCGATTTCATCCACGTTGTCACGATTGATCGGTTCGCTCGTGCCGATGTCTCTGAGTTCATCTCCAGCGGGCAGCGCCTGCTGCACACGCTTGAGTAGCCGACTGACATTTGCGTCCTGCTGTTCGGCGTTGCTTCGCTGCAAGGTCTCGAGCTTTTTACGTTGCACCTCTAGCGCTCTGTTCACGTCAAAGCCGAGTTGGTTGAGCCTGTACGCCTCTCGATCGATCTCCGGCACTTTTACCTGATAACTCGCGAACTTGACGAGGGGCACGAACGCCAGGCTGAGTCCCAGTGCCACGGCCAGCAAGAATATACGTCGGCCGGAAAACCATGGCTCGGCACTCGGGGTGCCCCATGCGCGATTGATTAAGGTGTTGACCAGCCAGGCGTTGAAACCGTTGAGCGCCGGCGCCTCGAATTTCAAGCGATGAGCGAAGAACTGGTGCACGCCTTGCTCGATCAAATCATCGTCGAAGGTGATGTTATGACTCTGGTAATAGGCACGGATGCGCTCAGCGATTTCAGCGCGGCGCCGGGGCAGGTCGAGGTGTTCCTGGACCTGCCTCTGCTCATGACGCAGCTCGTCGACGAATGCCATCGCTGTCAACTGTTCGGAGAGTGGAATGCGGCTCATCGGGTGTCCTTTCTTGATGTTCTCAACACAGCGTGACGCGACAGGGCCTTACCGGGTCCAGTAACCGGCGGCTTTGAGTCGCTTGGTCAACTGACTGATTTTCTTCTCGGTAGCGTCTGAGTCGCTCTTTTTGAGCTCGGCATCAATCTCGCGCATCTTCACCTGCAATTCCTCGCGAATTTCCTCCGGGACGGACTTTTCGGCCAGACGGGTTTTCAGCTCGTAAGCACGCTGGGACTGTAGCTCAAGCAAGTCTTTGTCCGGCCACAGATCACTTCTGAGTTCACGGTAAGTGGAGGACGCATCCATGTGGCTATCAAAGCTGTTGACGTGTTTCAACTGCTGATCAAGTTCGGCCAGACGTCCATCCAGATCGCTGAATTGCGCAAGGGCGGCTGCCCGTTGCGGATCCTGCAGCATCTCCTTGACGCCTTGGCGAATATCAAGGATCCCGCGGGCATATTTAATGTCTGTTTCGGCAGCGTACAGGGCACTGTTGATCGCGTTTTTTTCTGCCTTGAGCGCATTGACCTGTGGTTCGATGACAGCCACGTTGGCACGGCTGACCGGCTCGGAAGCACCGATTTCTGTGCGGACATCGCTAACAGGCATCGCTTTCTGCGCACGCTCAAGTAGTTGGCTTGCGTACGCGTCAGGCTGTTGCGCATTACTTTTCTGAAGAGCCATCAGCTCTCTGCGCTGCTTATCGATTTCCTTGTACAGGTCTCTGCGTTCACTACGCACTTCGGCTGCGGTGCGGGCGACCTCACGGATTTTGTCATCACTGTAGAAGGTGGCTCCATAGCGTGGGTTCTGCGAAAAGGCGCCCATCACGAAGGCCGCCATGAAAGCTGCCAGGGACATCGCAATGAACCCACTCCAAAACCGCATCTTTGAGCGGTGAGTGAGCGTCTTTACCAGCCAGGCATCGAAGCCGTTGAGCGGCGGCGCTTCGAACATCAAACGATGGGCGAAGACCTGACGAACACCTTGCTCAATCAGGTCAGCGTCAAAAGCGATATTGTTGCTCAAGTAATAGGCGCGAATACGCTCAGCGATTTCAGCGCGGCGCCGCGGCAGATCGAGGTGTTCCTGGACCTGCTTTTGCTGATGACGCAGCTCGTCGACAAAGGCCATTGCCCCCATCTGTTCGGAGAGTGGAATGCTGCTCATCGGGTGTCCTTTCCAGATTGGGGCTCAGTGCCAGGTAGCGCGCGGGGCGAGTATACCGGAGCAGGATACCTGCGGTCCGCCCTGCGCGCTGTTCAATCAGTGCTTCAAGTCGGCTTCACACTGGTTGCGCACATCGCTGTTGCTGATCTGGCCACAGCCACTGCCGCTCTTTTTTGCATAGCAATAGTTACGCATGTCGCTGTCGTTGATCTGCCCGCAGCCAGAAGTGCCGGTCTCCGCATAGCACGTATTGCGCAGGTCGCTGTTATTGATCTGGCCACAGCCACTGCCGCTTTCCCTGGCATAGCAATAGTTGCGCTGGTCACTGTCGGAAATTTGCCCGCAACTGGCATGGGCGCACCCGCTAAGCATCAACAATACTGCAATGATTATTCTCATCACACACTTCCATGGTTTGCCAGGGAGCAGCCTGGCGCTGGGGTTGATCCGGGATGAAATCGCGCTATGCGCTATCACATTGACATCATTCTATAGAAAAGTTCCAGAGGGGGGGGCGAGGTGCAGGGGAGGTGGCTGGACGAGCCGCCGAGTCCTAGGTTTTGGAGGTGGAGAGGTTATCGACGACAGTAGCGGAGGAAGTGCGTGTGTCAGTTGATGAGTGTCTCGAATTTTCTTGGGGATGAACTTGGCTCTGTCCTGGTTTTGATCAAGGCCCCGCCAAAAATGGATGTGGCTTTTTAGTTCTCCGTCTACCGATGGCTAATGGAGAATGAAATGTTCGAGATTAGACGCGCCACGCACAGCGATGCCCAAACGGCTTTCGACATTCGCTTTGCCGACGGCAGAATTGGAAGCGAAACCTCTCCCCATTACTGCGCAATAAAGTCCCGAATCGCTCGAATAGTCTCTGTTGGCGCTTCTTCCATCAGCCAATGTCCTGCCCCCGGAATCACCACTTCCGTAACCTTGTCCGCCGCATTGCGCATCACGATCGCTTGATTGCTGCCAAAGGATTTTTCACCGCCGATGGCCAGCACCGGCATCGTCAGCCGCGGCGCCATCGAAGCCTTGTTGTCCACCTCATCCTGACGAATGCTGCGGAACTGAGCGAAGGCTGCACGCATGGCGCCGGGGCGGGCGTAGAGCGAGGCGTAATGCTGACGGGTTTCTTCATCCACCTTGCTAGGACCGCCCGCGAACTCGTTCAACACTGCTGCCCTGTTGCACGAGGCAGCTCTAGAAAACCCGCAGTAATGCGGGTTTTTTTAACCGAAGTTTAGTCACTGCCCGTTAGGCGTATCAAACCCCCGCTGCTCAATCACCCGAAAAACATCACTCACATCCTGAACCATGATCCGGGCGATGTTGGTGACGGTGTTGATGTCGTGCTCGGCGTAGTCGGGGAGGCTGGTGCAGGCCATGAGGTTGAGGTATTTGAGGACGGCGCTGAGGCGTTCGCTGAGGCAGTTGTGGAGTTCGCGCAGTGGGGCGTCGGCGTCGATGAGGAGGACGGGACGGTCGGTGGCGAAGTGGGACATGGGGGTGTAGTGGCGAAGCGGGTGTTGAGTTGTCATGGTGTTAATCCTAATAAAAGTAGAATCGCCACCGTTCTGCTGCGAAACAAAATGGGTGGCAGCTATGCGCGGGTTCGCAGACCGGAGGATTAACACCAAGACCCGGCAGACCCGAAGGTCTCCCACGCACAACCGCCATAAAACGATACGCAGCCGGGAGTCGGCCGTGCCTGACGGAACAAGGTGTCAATCTTAAGGGCTGCGAAACCCTTCGCCAACCGATGTCAGCGACAGACCCACTCTAGGCAGCAATTTTGATAGCCGCAACCGGGCTGTAGGACCACACGCGGTCACTGTGGCGAGGGGGCTTGCCCCCGTTCGGTAGCGCAGCCGCCGCAAAACCGGGTGTTAGGTGTGTCTGAGGAAACGGGCTAGCAGGGTTTGGGGCTGCTTCGTTGCCCAACGCGGGCAAGCCCCTTCACCACAAAGGGCAGATTCCTACGAGATTCTCGGACTTCAAAATCCTGGCTGTGCGCTCATCGAACGATCAGGCGCGGGTTTTTCGGTGATGAGGACGCTTGCTTCCGTTCAGCGTCGCCGCCGTCGTAGACTGAAAGCCAACGGCAATTCAAGGATGTAACGCGCCCATGATCGAAATCGGCAGCCGCAACAACGCTCCGACAACGCAGCACAAAACCCAGGACATTTACCTCTTCCACATCGACCTTTCCCGGCCGGATACGCCATTTTGTTTCGAGCAGTCCATCGGTGGCGGTCATTGCGAGCAGGGTGGGGCGGCGTGGTTGGCGGTGTCGGAGCTTGAGGCTTGGCCGGGTGAGTGGCGTCTGCATTTGCAGAATTCCGGTTGTGGCTGGGTCGCCGAAATGATGGATGGTCATCCGGGCGTCGATCAGGCGATGCTGGTGTCGATGATTCTCGAACGCCACGCCGAGGGTGCGAAGCCTTTGGGGCGGTAAAAAGCGATTGCAGGTTGATTCAAGCGCAACATTCATTTCAGCGGCCGTTACGGCGTTTAACCCGAGGAGAATCCCATGAGTCAGACACTGGAACGCGCCATTGCCATCGCCGCTGCGGCGCATGAGGGGCAGGTGGACAAGGGCGGCGCGCCTTACATCCTGCATCCGCTGAAAGTCATGTTGCGGGTGAACACGCTGGAAGAGCGCATCGTCGCGGTGCTGCATGACGTGGTCGAGGACTGCGGCATCAGCTTCGATGATCTGCGTAACGAAGGCTTCAGCGAAACGGTGTTGATGGCGATTGCGTCGGTGACCAAGGTGCCGGGCGAATCCTACGAGGCGTTTGTCGAGCGCGTAGCGCAGAACCCGATCGGGCGGGTAGTGAAACTGGCGGATCTGGAAGAGAACAGCGACTTGTCGCGAATTGCCCAGCCGTCCTGGGAGGATCTGGAACGCGTTGAGAAGTATCGGCGGGCGATAGGGGTGTTGCGGTCGTAGTGAGTGGGTCTGGGTTCGGAGTCCATCAAGGCGTGATGGTCGCCAGATTGTAGGTGAGTGCCGACCACTGTGGGAGTTGCGGACGTCAGGATCAAAAGATCGCAGCCTTCGGTAGCTCCTACGCCGATCGAGTAGGGATTTGAATTTGGAGCAGTCCACGATTTTTTCCATTCAACGTTTTTTGAAATCGTGGTCTGTCCCGGAATTTCGGAATTTTCGTTATAGTGCTTGGTTCAGGGCCTCCATGAAACCAAGAGTCCTGGCCGCTGCGACTGCATCTCGCCTTGCAGTGAGCCTCCAGTCTTGCACTCCGACTGCGGCCCCAACACCGGTCAAGGAATTTTGAATGTTGGTGATCACCATCGTGCCAGCATCTCCAGGTCGGCGCAGGGATTGAAACGCGGTCATCGCTTGAGTTTGTTCAAGTGTAAGCCTGTCAATGAGTACCTGGATGCGCTGGCCATCGGCTTCGTAAAAATCTCTTTGAGGATGGTCGTTCACTGCAATCACAGGGATTGTGGCCGCCAGGTACGCGGTCACCTGTGTTCTCAGTTGACCCACACTCTGATCCAATCGGGCAACAACAGGATCGAATCGCTCGCTGATTAGCGGAGTGGGGTCGTGTCGGGCGCGTCTTTCAGTGAGTTGCAAGCTTGATCTGTCGGATGTGCTGAGAAAAGACCCTATGCGTCCTAATGAGTTGATATCTACAGTTCCCCACGGCATAGCTCAATCTCCATTTCGTAGATGTGGCTCATTAGTATAGTCAGTGATTGCGCGATGCTTGCAGGAGCCCGCAGATCGGCGTTATTGCCTGGCCTGCGGTGAGTGCGGGTTATGTGTGATGTGCTTCGGTCCCGCCAAGGCCCATGCGATCAGCCCGAATAGCGGCACAAACACGATCACCACCATCCACACCAGTTTGTTGCTCGATTTGCCTTCGGCTTTACGCACTCTGTTTATCGCCCACAACTCGACCAGCACAAGTACTGCTGCGAGCACGATCCAGATTGTTTCGATTTGCATTAGTCACCTCCTGATAGTCTTTCGGTTAGGCGAGCGGGTGTGGGCGGGGTTCATTAAATTTGCGGTGGCTTGGGGGCTTAAGATCAAAAGATCGCAGCCTTCGGCAGCTCCTACATGGCGTTCGGCCGCACCTGACCGGAGCAGTGGAAGTCCGTCCCGCGGCATTAGTATTTTTCCATCCGCCGGTCATTCCCCTTGAAGGGAATCGGTCTAAAAAAGCCCGACCGAGGCCTCGAGCAATTTGCTATTCTGAAGTTGTAGGTGAAGACGCAGACTGATGCGCAAAGGGATAGCGAGGAAGCGTGGGGCGCGCTCCCAAGGGTACACGGTTAGAAAGATCTCCGCGCTGAGATCCAGCCCTTATGCCGTGTGAGGCAGAACAGCCCAAAGCAACAATTACTGTTCTGTGAGAGGCCCGATAAACCTTGTAAGCCAGAGACCAGCGCTGGCCACCTACATCGATTTCCAAAGCCCGCCTTGTGCGGGCTTTTTCGTGTTTGCGGGTAGCCATTGGGTTTACACCGCGCTTCGGCACTTGGCATTGACCCGGTTGTGTTCATCTCGCTGTTTGGCTAATCTCGCACAAACACGCAAAAACAGGCATAACCATGCAAGTCAAGCATTCCATCGCCAACCTCCCGCAGCTGCGCCGTCAGAAAATCCTCTTGATCCTCGAACGCGACGGCAAGGTCATGGCCTCCGAGCTGAGCCAGCATTTCGCCGTTTCCGAAGACACTATTCGCCGGGATCTGTCGGAGCTGGCCAGCGCCGGACTGGTGCAGCGGGTCCACGGCGGGGCGCTGCCGCGGCCCAAGGACACGGGCAAGGACTACTTCACCCGGGTCGGCGAAACCGATGAAGTGAAAACACGGCTGGCTCAACTCGCCGCGCGCCGGGTCAAAGATGGCCAGATCGTGATTTTCGATTCCGGCAGCACCACGCTGCAGATCGCACGCTCGCTGCCCGCTGACATCTGCATCACAGCCATCACCGCGTCGCCAATGATTGCGATCACCCTCGCCGAATACAAAGGCATCACGGTGATCGTCGCCGGTGGTCAGCTCAATCCCGCGACGATGTCTTCCGGCGGCCATGAAACCCTGCGGCTGATCGAGGGCATCAAGGCCGACCTGGTCTTTACCGGGGTTTGCGCCATTCATCCGGAAGTCGGCATCAGCTCGCTGCATTTCGATGAGGTGCCGGTGAAGCAGGCGATGCTCGCCAGCGCCTCCCACGTGATTGCCGTTACCACCGCAGACAAACTGGGGGCGGTGGAGCCCTTCGTTGTTGCGCCTTGCAACCGTGTGCATACCCTGATCACCGAACGTCATGTGGCCTCGGGCAATGTCGAGGATTATCAAAAACTGGGGATCGAGGTGGTGCAGGTAGACGCTTGAGCGCCATCGCGGTCCGCGGTGTATGAGTTACGCTGATAGCTACGACGGGAGGAATGCAGCCATGACTGAGCGCCATATGATCCACTCGGAAACGCTATCGAACGGATGCAGCATCGAGGTTAAAGCCGAGATATTAAGAGACGGCTCGCTGAAGATGTTCATCGGTGTTTACCGGCCGGACGGTTCGGTCATCGTTGAGGACAACCATCCGTCACCGCATCTGCTGGACATGGAAGCCGCGCAGGAGTGGGCCATCGAAAAAGCCAAAACCATCGGCAACAGCCAAAGAACGCTGTAAGGCCTAACGCCGTCATTGCAATCTGTAGCAGCTGTCAAGCTCCAGCGAGGCTGCGTTCGCCTGCGAAGCAGTCGTCAAACCAGAAATTGCGATACGTCAGGCAGACCGCATTAGCCGGATTCACGACTGCTTCGCAGCCGAACGCAGCCTCGCTGGGGCTCGACAGCTGCTACAAGCGAACGCAGGTTTCGCCCGCTACAAGGAGTGCGTCGCGGAATCATTGTGTATCTGAAAGGTCGTATCTGCGGTTTGCACGCACTGCGATTGAATTCGTGGACAGCGTCAACTCATCCCCGCAGCTCTGACCTTTGCTTTTAGGATGTTCAAATGAAGCGCACCGCGATAATGACCCTGGCCATTGCAAGTACTCTCCTGCTGGGAGGCTGCTTTCCTCACTGGGAAGATGACGACAGGTACGATCGGGATCACCGCCGCGAATACCGTCGTGACCATGACCGAGGCTATGACCAACGTGATGATCGAGGGTATGACCGCGATTACGACCGTCGTGATGATCGCCGTCGTTACCGTGATCGGGATCGCGACGACCGCGACGACGATTGATACTAGCCCGCCAGCCTTCAGAGCGGAGGGCACCACCGCTCTGATCTGCCGTCAGTCATGCGAGGTATCACCATGGGAATTCTGCCTGGACGTTTTACTCGGCATTTAAGCCACTGGCTGATCGCGGCGGGTATCGGCCTGACCGCCATGGCGCTCGATGCCCAGGCGCAAACCCCACCTCAAGCCACTCGGGAAATAAACAGCTTGCTGGACTTTGTCGAGCGCAGTGAGTGCCGGTTTGTGCGTAACGGAAGTGAATATCCGGGCGCTGAGGCCCGGGCGCATCTGCAGAAGAAGCTGAAGTACCTCGAAGACCGGAACAAGGTCAACAGCGCAGAAGACTTTATCGATCTGGCGGCCAGCCAAAGCAGCATGAGTGGCCGCGCCTATGAAGTGCGCTGTCCGGCAGGTGTGCAACCCGCCAGCCTCTGGCTGAAGACCGAGCTACTGAGACAACGGCAAGGTCAATGATTGCGTCTTGACGGGCTAGCGCAGCAGATGCACCGCCAGCCCGATCAACCCGCACCCCATCAGTACTTCGATTACACCTCGCTTGAAGCGAAACAAGGCAATGGCCGCTGCAATGGCGATCAGCGCCGAAGGCCAGTCGAGCTGGCCGCTGAAGCCGTTGGGCCACAGCACGTGGTAGCCGAAGAAACACGCCAGATTAAGAATCACGCCGACCACCGCCGCGGTAATCGCGGTCAGCGGCGCGGTGAGCCGGAGTTCGTTATGCGTCGACTCTACCAACGGGCCGCCGGCGAGAATGAACAGGAACGAAGGCAGGAAGGTGAACCAGGTCACCAGCGTGGCGGCGAGGGCGCCGGCCAGGAACATTTGATCAGGGCCGAACACCTGCTGAACATAGGCACCGACAAAACCGACGAAAGCCACCACCATGATCAGCGGCCCGGGAGTGGTTTCGCCAAGCGCCAGGCCATCGATCATCTGCGTGGGTGTCAGCCAGCCATAGTGGCCGACAGCGCCCTGATACACATAAGGCAGCACGGCATACGCGCCGCCGAACGTCAGCAACGCCGCTTTGGTAAAGAACCAGGCCATTTGGGTCAGGGTGCCTTCCCAGCCGAACAGGGCGGTGAGAATGCCCATCGGCAATACCCACAAAACAGCACCCACCAGCAACAGGCGCAGCAGTTTAAAACGGCTGAAACGGGCGTGTTCGGGAGTCGGAGTGTCGTCGTCGATCAAGGCCGGGCCGAAGGATTTTTTCGCCGCACTGTGGCCTCCGGTCCTGAATCTTTCAGGGGCCAGACGTCCGCCGACATAACCGATGATCGCAGCGCCTAGCACAATCAATGGGAAGGGCACATTGAACACGAAGATGGCCGTGAATGACGCCGCGGCGATCCCCCACAGCCAGTTGTTCTTCAATGCCCGCGAGCCGATTCGGTGGGCTGCCTGCACCACAATGGCGGTCACGGCAGGTTTGATCCCATAAAAAAGTCCGGCCACCACCGGCACTTCGCCAAAGGCGATGTATACCCAGGACAATACGATCAGGATGAACAGCGAAGGCAGCACAAACAGCGCGCCGGCAATCAGCCCGCCCCACGTCCGGTGCATCAGCCAGCCGATGTAGGTCGCCAGCTGCTGAGCCTCAGGCCCAGGCAGCAACATGCAGTAGTTTAGGGCATGCAGAAAGCGCCGTTCCGAGATCCAGCGTCGGCGCTCCACCAACTCCTGATGCATGATAGAGATCTGTCCGGCCGGCCCGCCGAAACTGATGAATCCAAGCTTCAGCCAGAATAGAAACGCTTCCCGCAGGCTGATCGCCTCAGGCTTCGACAGGTCCTGTTCGACGGTCGAGGAGGGGGCTTTATTCAAATGATGATTCCTTTTTCAAATAGTGATTCCTTATTCAAATGGCGGTTCAAGCCTTCACGGCGTACCAAACATCGCCGTCCAGTAAATCCCCGCGTCACTCTTCGGGTCCACGGCATAAGCCGCACCCAGCTCGCGAAATTGCGGGTTCATCAGGTTGGCGCAATGTCCCGGGCTGGCCAGCCAGCCATCGACCACCTTGCGCACCGTGTCTTGCCCGGCGGCGATGTTCTCAGCGACCTGCTGGCCCGCATAACCGGCCAGTTCAGCCCGATCACCCGGCGTGCGACCATCGCGGTCCTTGTGATCGAAATAGTTATTGTTGGCCATGGCCCGGCTGTGGGTCTCGGCCGCGGAGCCCAGCGTGGCGTTCCAGGCCAGCGGCGTCGTGGCGGTAAAGGCTTGGGTGCCGCACTGGCGCCTCTGAGCGCGGGCGCTATTCATCGCTTCAAGCAGCTTTTGCCCCTCTGCCTGCCAGTCGCCCAGACGCCCGGTCAACAGCGGACGCGCCAGCACGATGCGCCATTCACGGCCATCGCGGCTGACGCCGATGTCGACGAATTGCGGGTCCAGCACCACTTGGCAGAAGCTCTCCTGAATCGCCTTCATGGCGGACGGCGCATCACGCGGGCCAGACAAGCTGATCGCCTGCACATTGACCATCGGATAAGCCGCGCGGGCCAGTGCCTGCTGCAAGTCGCCGATGCTGTTGGCGGACAGGACCAGACGCGGATCGCTCGCCAGCGGCGGCAACTCCGCAGACGCCTGGCCGCCGCAGCGCTGCACCTGACTGCGGTAAACGTTGATCGACTCGACCAGCTGCGTTTCATCAGCCGCCGACGCGGCGACGCTGAACACCAGCCCGAATGACAACACGGCAAGATGCAAAACGGATGACAGGCTGCGCATGAAAATCTCCCTTGAACGGACTGCGCCCATGATGCGCGATTTCACCCCTGCGGACGCAATGCCTTTTTGCACCGAAACGCGTTTATTGTCAGGCGGCTGGAATGACTTGCGACGACTACAATCACAGCAGGTCAGCACGACAACATCGCCGTTTCATTGCTCAAGCCAGTGTCTCGGAAGGATCGATATGCAATTAAAATGGGTACTCACCTGCTTCGCAATCATCCTTCTGTGTGGCCAGGTGTCGTTGGCTGACCAGGAGCAAAAACAGGAAGTGGCCGAAGACAAGGCGCAGGTCCTTGAACAGAAAGCCGCCGAAAAGGACAGCGAACTTCCGGTGCCCAAGTCCGAAGCCATTACCACCTCTGAAGTGCAGGCAGTCGATCCGGCGGGCGCCGCGCCGCTGGACGACGCCATTACTTGCCTTGCACGCAGTATCTATTGGGAAGCCAAAGGTGTGGTACCTGCCAACATGGAAGCCGTTGCCAGCGTGGTCATGAACCGGCTCGGCCATGGTGGGTTTCCCGATACGGTGTGCGCCGTGGTCAAGCAGGGTTCTGAACGGGGCTCCTGCCAGTTTTCGTGGTGGTGCGACGGACGTGCAGATCAGGTAAAGGAAGACGACGAATATGCCCTCGCCAAGGAAATCGCGCGCAAGGCACTCAACAAGCAACTCACGGATCGCACCCATGGTGCTTTGTATTTCCACGACAGAACGGTAAAGCCCGCCTGGGCGAAGAAATACACCAGGACGGCCGAGACCCGAAAGTTTATGTTTTATAAACCTCGTGGCGGGACGGCGCAGTAGGCGGCCGCAAACCATCGCGGGTCCAGGCGCGCTGTCGCATAATGCCGTGCAATGACAACTGATATGAAAATCCATTTTGAGATAAGTGATGTCCCTGAGCCCAACATCAAGTAATCCATCAGCCGCCGGCGGTAATAGCATGATTGAGGTCACCGAGGTTTCCATTGCCCAACTGCGTGCTGCGCTCGAATCGGGCCAGACGACGGCGGTTGAGCTGGTCCAGGCCTATCTCGCCAGGATCAATGCCTATGACGGACCCGACACAGCCACGGCCCTCAACGCAGTGGTGGTTCGCAACCCCGATGCGCTCAAGGAAGCTCTTGCGTCCGATGCCCGTCGGGGCAAGGGTGAAACGCTAGGTCCGCTCGATGGCATTCCCTATACAGCCAAGGACAGTTATCTGGTGAAAGGGCTCACCGCAGCCTCCGGAAGTCCCGCCTTCGCGAACCTGATTGCTTATCGCGATGCGTTCACCATCGAACGGCTTCGTGCTGCTGGCGCGATTTGCCTGGGCAAAACCAATATGCCGCCCATGGCCAACGGCGGCATGCAACGCGGGGTCTACGGCCGTGCCCAGAGCCCGTACAACGCTGACTATCTCACCGCCCCCTTCGCATCGGGTTCATCGAACGGTGCCGGCACTGCAACCGCCGCCAGCTTCGCTGCATTTGGCCTCGCCGAAGAAACCTGGTCGAGTGGACGTGGCCCGGCGTCGAACAATGGTTTGTGTGCCTATACGCCTTCGCGCGGAGTGATCTCGGTGCGCGGGAACTGGCCGTTGACGCCGACCATGGACGTTGTCGTGCCGTTTGCCAGAACCATGGCCGACCTGCTCGAAGTGCTCGATGTGGTGGTGGCGGTCGATCCCGACCCACGCGGCGATCTGTGGCGGATGCAACCCTGGGTGCCCATCCCGAGTGTCGCCTCGGTGCGTCCCGCTTCCTACGGGTCGCTTGCCGCGAATACCGATGCCCTCGTCGGAAAACGCTTCGGCGTTCCTCGTATGTACATCAACGCGGATCCCGAGGCGGGCACGAGCGATGCGCCTGGTATCGGTGGTCCGACGGGCCAGCGAATCAATACCCGTGCCTCCGTGATCGGGCTCTGGGAAGAGGCTCGCAAGGCACTCGAAGCCTTTGGTGCCGAAGTGATCGAGGTCGACTTTCCGTTGGTCTCCAATTGCGAAGGCGATCGTCCTGGTACACCGACGGTGTTCAACCGCGGCCTGGTTTCCAAAGAGTTCCTTCACCATGAGTTGTGGGATCTGACGGCCTGGGCGTTCGACGATTTTCTGCGGGCCAACGGCGATCCAGAACTCAATCGCCTGGTCGACGTGAACGGGCCCCTGATCTTCCCGCACGATCCGGGGACGCTGCCCAACCGTGAGGGCGATCTTGCCGCTGGCATGGACGAGTATGTGCGGATGGCCGAGCGCGGCATCACTCCTTGGGATCAGATCACCACGGTGCCTGACGGATTACGCGGCCTTGAGCAGACGCGCCGAATCGATCTTGAGGACTGGATGGATCGGTTGGGGCTCGACGCGGTGATTTTCCCGACGGTGGCTGACGTTGGGCCGGCGAATGCCGATCTCGATCCGAAGTCTGCGGACATCGCGTGGAGTAACGGTGTCTGGGTCGCGAACGGCAATCTTGCCATCCGCCACTTGGGTGTTCCCACAGTGACTGTGCCGATGGGCGTGATGCCGGACATCGGCATGCCCGTCGGGCTGACCTTCGCCGGTCGTGCTTATGACGATTCGACGCTGCTGCGCTTGGCCTCGGCGTTTGAGTCGACGGGGACGAAACGATTGATTCCGCCTCGAACCCCACCGTTGTCGGGTGGTCAATAATAGGAAGGGCGGGATTGGAGCTCTCGGTACACGCTCCAATCCCGCCCGGTAATGGTAAGCCAGTCGCTTGCAAAAATACTTTGCAGCGCTGCCGATGCGTGTTCCCGGTAATGGTGCAATGCCTTGTCTTTCTAACGCAGTCCTGTCCAGGTTGAGAGGTGGATTTCATGAACAACATCATCTACATCGTCGGGGTAATTGTGATCGTCGTGGTTATCCTGTCGTTCCTGGGGTTTGCCTAGCGTCGAAGACCATCGTTGTATTGATTTTTCCTGACGTAGACGTCCGCCTCATCACCGCTGCTTCGATGGTGTCACGGGCGTCACCCGTCACATGACGATGGCGATATCGTCTGTAACCTGCTGCTGGTTAAAAGTAGGCGTTAGCAGATGGCTGCTTAACTACGTAGATCAACTCGCAGAGGAAATGATTGAGTCGTGATTGGATTCTGCAGCAGGTTTCAATCGGTCAGCTTTACAAATAGGCGGTGAATCAATAAATGGTGGCAGCCTTGGGCAACATTTGTTCCGCTCGAAAGGAGCAGAAAATGTACAGATTAAGAGTCTTTGTGATGTGCGCGTTCACATTCGCTGCATTCATGATGTTACCCGTGTCGAGCGCTGAGCAACCGATGGCGGGCCACATATCAGTTCTACCCTCCGATCTCAAATGGTCTGATGCGCCATCGGTCGCACCCGGCGCCCAAATCGTAGTCATTGAAGGCGACCTGAAAACTGCAGATCCGTTTACTTTTCGGCTCAAGCTACCTGCCAACTCTAAAATAGGTGTCCATACTCACCCGGTAGTGGAACGTGTCACCGTAATTTCCGGCACTTTTCACTTGGGAATCGGCGACAAATTTGACCCCGCCAAAGCCAGGGCCTACACGCCGGGCGGTATCACGATCATGCCTGTTGGTATGCCGATGTATGTATTTACCCAAGAAGAAACTGTCGTGCAGATCCATGGGACCGGCCCGTGGGGTATCAATTTTCTCAATCCCGCGGATGACCCCAGGAAGAAGTGACCTTATTTGACCGCTTTTAGCCGTTATCTACCTGATACAAAAGCCAGTTATCCCCGGCAACGCAGCCAACCCGATGCGCTCGGCTATCGGCCCAGCAGAGGTGCCAGCAGGGCACACATGCTGCGCCAGTGCGAACCCTCCCAGTAAACCCGTTGGCAGGCGTCGCAGCGCAGGAAGTGCGAATAGAGGACGCCAACGCGTGGCGGCACTTGCGACCGGGCCAGTTCCGGGCTGATCTCGCGTAGCGGCAGGTTGCAATGAAGGCACAGGCTGAATGGCCGCGCGCTACGCGCCAGGTCGAGGCGCTCGTACAATTCGCGCAGCTGCAGCGACGGCTTCAGGGCATGCACGTAACAGCCGTGGCTGATGATCCGCCGCTTGAGCAGTTCGCGGTCGCGGGTTAGCACGATGCGTCCTTGTTGCGCAGCGACCTCGGCGATCTCGCTATCCTCGAAACCATTGTCGTAGAGGGTGTCGAAGCCGCTCATGCGCAGCAGGTTGGCCAGCCCGCCAAGGTGCGCATCAGCGACGAAACGCAGCACCCGTAAAGGTTGCGCACGAACCTTGAGCAGCGGGCTGATGTCCAGCGCTTCGAACTTGGGATACACCGCCAGCCGGTCACTGTCGAAAATCACCCGTTCGAAGCCCACCGATTCGCCGTTGAGCAGCACCAGCTCGACTTCGGTGTGCGGTATCCCGAGCGCCTCGATCATATGCTTGACCGTCGCCCCTCGCGCGCACTCGCAAGTGAAGGACTGCCGCCGCCGTTCGGCCGGCAGGAAATCGTTGAGCTCCTCGTAGAAGCGGAAGGTTGCACTGGTCATGCTCAACAGTATGGCAGGGCTGCAGGATGAGCGAGTCTGGTCTGGACATCTTCCAACGCTGGTTAACCCTTAACAGCCGCTTCAATCGCAGTGATGTCGATCTTGCCCATCTCCATCATGGCGTGAATGCGCGCTTGGCCGCCGCTCGATCAGGATCGTTTATCACCAAATTGGCGTGTTATTCAGTGCTAATCGGTCATGACCGACTGGCATTTGTTCAGGCGATTGGCCGCGAACAGAATGGACCGTTTCGATGACGCTCTATTAATTTTTGCACTCCGCCAACACCACCTGGCAGGTATTGGGCGTACCACCGGATCGGCCGGCATAGCGGATGCAATTATCCATGGATTTTTTGCGAGCCATGCTCAAGGTATCGCCCCATGCCAGGCCACCTTCGCCGACAGTGGGCATCGCTTTTGCGTAGCAGCTTGAGCCTATGTTTGAGGCCGAATAGCGAGCCGTGGAAGCTTTGCCTGCACATCCCGCCATCAGCGCCAGGTTGATGGCGAGCAGGGAGGGCAGGACCCATGACGAGCATTGGCGCGCTGTTTTTCCGGTCATCCCGTTTCCCCTGAGGCTAGAGGCGTGTTTGTGATCGTGCTCTACTCAGATTAGTCGACCCATGGCGGTGGCTTCGCTACTATTTTCACAACCACTCGATAATGGCCGTTTGAAAGGTTACAACGGGCGCTTGATTAGAGGAGATGCAGCATGGACCGATTCACCGGCGGTTGCCTGTGCGGCAACGTCCGAATTGAGGCGTCGGGCCTCCCATACCGGGTCGGCCTTTGTCACTGTATCGACTGTCGCAAACATCATGGGGCGCTGTTTCACGCCTCCGCGATATTCCCTCAGGACGCGGTGACGATCGAGGGCGAAACACGTGACTACGCCGGGCGGTTTTTCTGTCCCCGCTGCGGCTCCTCCGTTTTCGCCCGCACCGGTGATGAAATCGAAGTGAACCTGGGATCCCTGGATGCCCCTGACCAACTGACGCCCACCTACGAAAGCTGGATCATCCGTCGCGAGTCCTGGTTGCCGCCGTTTCCGCTGACGCGACGATACGAGCGTGATCGTGACGCCACGGGTCGCTTTGAGGAGTAGGCTTGTCGGAATGAACACAAGATTCGACCTGTTATCGACTAGGTCTCCCGGCCCCAACTCTCGCAAAGGAATGCACATGATCGATGGTCCCGCCGTATTAACAGTTTTTTTGGTTTACCTGGCCGGTGTCGTTATTCCAGGGCCAAATTTCGTTGCAGTGGTCCACAAAGCGGTGGCGGCTACGCGGTCAGAAGCATTGGCCCTGGTCGCAGGTATCGTATTGGTCAACTTATTCTGGGCCACCTGTGCAATTGCGGGTATTGGCGTTGTATTTGCTGCGTTCCCTTGGGCGGCGCTAATCGTAAAAGTTCTGGGGGCAGCCTATCTGATGTGGTTTGGATTGCGACTCTTGATCAAGGCCGGGAAGAGTGCGCCTGCCCCTTGTAACAATGCTGTAGTCGGAAACTTTCGGCAGTCATTCATTCAAGGGGTCGTTACGAATATCGGGAACCCTAAATCCATGGCCTTTTACGCCGCTATTTTTTCAGCGGCAGCCCCGGCCCACGTTTCGCCAGGCACGTTTTTATCGATGCTGGCGGTCGTAGTGGTGGTTTCGATGACTTGGTATGGCGTGGTCGCAATCACTCTTTCGCAACCTGAGATCGCATCAGGGTATCGAAGGAGCAGGAAGGCAATTGATCGACTATGTGGCAGTTTGATTTTGGCTCTGGGGATCCGACAGTTGGTCCAATAAGCCACGATTGAGTCTCTTGCCGAATGGGTCGACGCCGGACACCCTGAGGAGTGACATCATGAAGAAAACCGACACAAAGGAAAGTGAACTGGAAGGCTCTGCCTCAGCGCTGATAGACGCAAAAATCAAGGCGCTGAGTGACTGGCGGGGCGAAACGCTCGCCCAAGTACGGACGCTGATCAAGCAGGCCGACCCCGACGTGGTCGAGGAGTTGAAGTGGAGAGGGGTCCCGGTGTGGTCGCACGCCGGCATTATCTGCACCGGCGAGACATATAAGAATGCCGTGAAGATGACCTTCGCCAAGGGCGCTTCGCTGGAGGACCCTTCAGGGCTGTTCAACGCCAGCCTCGAAGGCAACACCCGACGCGCCATCGATATTCATGAGAGCGAGAGGGTTGATGAAGAGGCGTTGAAGGCGCTGATCCGCGCCGCGGTGGCGTTTAACACGTCGGTGTGAACGGCTGACCGCACTATTCAGTCTCAGAGGTATCCAGGAGAGGGTTCTGCGGATCAGATTCGCGGCTGCGGTGGATTAAGGCTTACGCAACAGAAGCAAGAACAACGCCGCAGCCGCCAGCCCCGCACCGACGATGAAAGTGCTCGCCGAGCCCGAAGTCTCCCACAGTGCGCCGGCCAGCACACTGGCGATCAACAGGCACACGCCGCTGATCAGATTGAACAGGCCGAACGCCGTGCCTCTGAGATGTTCGGGCGCAGTGTCGGCGATCAGCGTCGCGAGAATGCCCTGGCTGAAGCCCATGTGCAGGCCCCACAGGGCCACTCCCGCGAGCATGGTCATGATCGAATCGGCTTGCGCCAATAACAGGTCTGCCAGGATCAGCAGGACTATGCCGATGCACAATACTTTGGTGCGGCTGATTCGATCTGACAGCCAGCCGGCGGGGTAGGCGGACACCGCATAGAGCAGCGACATGACCACCATCACCATCGGCACCCAAGTGGCCGTCAGGCCTGTTTGCTGTGCTTTCAATACCAGAAAGGCTTCGCTGAAACGGGCCAGCGTGAAGAACCCGCCGATGATCACGACCCACCAATAATTGCGCGAAAAATCCCACAGAACCTTCCAGTGGATGGGGGGGCGGAAGGTGCGTTCGCCAGCGCCAACGGTCGGTTCTTTTACTCCACCGACAATCAGCGCCACTGATATCACCGCCGGGATCACCGCAAACCACAACACCAGATGGATCTGCCCGAGCCAGAGCATCAACACGATAGCCAGAATCGGGCCAAGAATGGCGCCCACGGTATCCATCGACTGGCGCAAGCCAAAGCAGGCGCCACGGATTTCGGCGGGTGCGATATCGGCGACCAGCGCATCGCGCGGCGCACCACGAATGCCTTTGCCGATGCGATCCAGAAAACGCGCGGTGAACACCACCTCTACCGACTGCGCGAGGGGAAAGAGCGGTTTCGACAAGGCGGCCAGACCGTAGCCCATCAACAGCAGGCCTTTGCGCCGGCCGATAAAGTCGCTGATGGCCCCGGAGAAGATCTTGGTCAGCATCGCGGTCGCTTCGGCGATGCCTTCGATCACGCCGACGGTCAACGCGCTCGCGCCCAAGGTCGTGACCAGAAACACTGGCAGCAGGCTATGTACCAGCTCTGAAGACAGGTCCATAAACAGGCTGACAAAACCCAGGGCCCAGACCGTGGAGGGGATACGTAATGAGGCCGGTTTGGGCTTTGAGAGATGTTTGTCCATGCTTTGCTTCCGGGGTTGGATGCTCCACGAGGGTGTACCTGAACTGTGCGGCGGTATCGCGAGACGGTTTTACAGTGCAGTACGCAGGAGTGTAGAGAACAACTGTAATTGTAAGAGCCGTTTCCTGAAGCTAGACTCCATCTCCATGAAACGCTATCTGCGGTTTTGCCTCATCTTGCTGATCAGCTTCGCGCTTCCCCTTAGCGGAATGGCGGGTGTTCAGGCACCCACAGAACCTTGCCCGATGAAAACCATGGGCATGGCGATGATGGATAAAGATTGCTGCCAGGACATGAGCACCCCGTCCGAGCACGGCAAACCCTGTAAGCCCGGTCAGGAGTGCAAGACCGGCGGCATGCTGCAAGTCACCCTCGCCAAACCTCCAGTCACCTTGTTCAGCCCCATCATCGGCACGTTTTTTATAGACGCACTGCCTGCTCATACCCCGTCCGGGGTATGGCGCCCCCCTCGCGCCTGATTCCTGTTCCACGCTGAGCCCCATCCGCCTTCGCGGGATGGCGTTGCTGTGCGCCTTTGAAAGCGCGCAGCGAATCATCACAGGAATTGTGAACATGAACTCCATGTGCTTTCGCCCAGGGTGGCCGCTATTGGCTGCGCTGGCGGCAAGCGTGCTGGCTTTGCCGTGCGTTGCTGCGCCATTGACTCTCGATGAAGCCCTTCGGCTGGCTGACGACAACGCGCCGTCCCTCACTGCCCAGGCCGAAAAACTCCAGGCGGCACGAAGCGCCGCCATTCCTGCCGGCGAGTTGCCCGACCCCAAGCTAGTGCTTGGGGTACAGAACTTTCCCGTGAGCGGTCCTGATCGCGGGACGCTGGATCACGACTTCATGACCATGCAGATGGTCGGTGTGATGCAGGAAATGCCCAATGGCGACAAACGTCGGGCGCGCACTGAAGTCGCCGAGGCCGCGGTTGAACTGGCCGCTGCGCAAGGTCGTGTCGAACGCTTGAACGTGCGACAGGCCACGGCGCTGGCCTGGATCGGCAGTTATTCGGTGGAGCTGAAACAGACGCTGTTCCAGGAGTTCTACCGCGAAAATCGACTGCTCGCCGAAACCGTTCGCGCGCAGATCGCCAGCGGGCGTGCGCAGCCTGCCGATGCGGTGACACCGAAGCAGGAAGCGGCGCAACTGGAAGAGCAACAAGACCAATTACTGCTTCAGCGCGCGCAAGCCCGCGCGGCGCTCAAGCGCTGGATTGGTCCCGCCGCCAATGAACACCCGGTCGGAAATTGGCCCCAGTGGCCCATCGATGCGTCGGGTTACATCCACAAGCTTGAACATCACCCCGCTGTGGCTGCATTTGCGCCAATGACCCGTAAGGCTCAGGCCAAAGTCCGTGAAGCCGAGGCTGACAAACGGTCCGACTGGAGTTGGGAGCTCGATTATCAGCGGCGCGGGCGGGAGTTTGGCGACATGGTCAGCGTGCAATTCACCTTTGATCTACCGCTGTTCCCCGATACCCGGCAGAACCCGAAGATCGCTGCCAAGCGTGCTGAACTGAATCAACTGGAGGCCGAACGCGAAGCCCTGACTCGCGAGCAAACCCAGCAATTGGAAGAACAATTGGCCGACTATCAACGGCTGGACCGTGCTGTGCGGCGCCAACAGGAGAGCCTGTTGCCGCTCGCCAAAGAAAAGGCCGAGTTGACCCTAGCCAGTTATCGGGCGGGCAAAAGTGACTTGTCGGCAGTCGTCGCCGCCCGGCGAGAGTTGATTGAGGCTCGCCTGAAACAGATCGATGTCAACGAACAGAAAGCGCTGACCAGTGCTCGGCTGTATTTCGCCTATGGGGAGGCTAGCCAATGAGCATTCAGCGTTTTAAAGGTGTTCTATGGGTTGCTGGTGCATTAGCCCTGGGCGGTGTCGGCGGCTACTGGTTTGCCCATCAAGCAGAGCCCGTTGTTCAAGGCGCCATGACCCAGGAGGAACGCAAGGCCTTGTATTGGTACGACCCGATGTACCCGCAACAAAAGTTCGACAAGCCCGGCAAATCGCCTTTCATGGACATGGAACTGGTGCCGCGCTACGCCGACGGTGCCCAGGACACAGCTACCGTGCAAATCGACGCGAGCGTGACGCAGAACCTGGGGCTTCGTCTGGCTACCGTTACCCGTGGCGTTCAGGCTTCCAGCCTCGAAGCGGTAGGTGTGCTGACCTACAACGAACGCGATGTCGCGGTGATCCAGGCCCGCACTCCGGGTTTTGTCGAGCGGGTATATGCCCATGCACCGGGCGATGTGCTCAAGGCTGGCGCGCCACTGGCGGATGTTCTAGTACCTGAATGGGCCTCGGCTCAGGAGGAGTTCCTGGCACTCAAACGCATGGGCGATGCCAGCTTGTTGGCAGCGGCCCGCCAACGCCTGCGTCTGACCGGAATGCCGGCGGATTTGATTGCCCGGATCGAGCGCAGCGGGAAGGTACAGCTGAACCAGACCATCACCACGCCCATTGCTGGCGTGTTGCAGGAGTTGAATGTCCGTAGCGGTATGACCCTGGCTGTCGGCGATACGCTGGCCCGGGTCAACGGCCTTGATAATGTGTGGTTGGCGGTATCCGTGCCAGAGTCGGCAGCCGGGGGAGTCCAGGTCGGTCAGACGGTGGAGGCCAGGCTTGCGACGTTTCCGGATGCAATCCTTCGCGGTACGGTCAGTGCGGTCCTGCCACAAACCAGTCCGGACAGCCGAACTGTCAGCGTACGGGTTGAATTGCCCAATCCCGACGGCCGCCTGCGTCCCGGTCTCACGGTGCAGGTGCGGTTGAAGCGTTCGACTGAGCAAAGCGTGCTGTGGGTGCCGAGCGAGGCATTGATTCGCACCGGACGGCGCGTGTTGGTGATGCTCGCCGAAGAGGGCGGACGCTATCGCCCGGTAGAGGTGCAAGCAGGGCAGGAAAACGATGGACAAACGGCGATCCTGAAGGGTCTGGAGGAGGGACAACAGGTCGTCAGTTCGGGCCAGTTCTTGCTCGACTCAGAAGCCAGTCTCAAAGGCATTATTGTTCAGCCTCTTGAGAAATCCGGAGCCCAGCCATGATTGCCGGATTGATTCGCTGGTCCGTGGCCAACCGTTTCCTGGTGCTGCTGGCAACCTTGTTTGTCACGGCCTGGGGCATCTGGTCAGTGCAAAGCACCTCCATCGATGCGCTACCGGATCTGTCCGATGTTCAAGTGATCATCCGTACACCCTATGCAGGCCAGGCGCCACAGATTGTCGAGAACCAGGTGACCTATCCACTGGCAACGACCATGTTGTCGGTGCCGGGAGCCAAGACAGTGCGTGGCTATTCCTTTTTCGGCGACAGCTTTGTCTACGTGTTGTTCGAGGATGGAACTGATTTGTATTGGGCGCGCTCACGGGTGCTGGAGTACCTGAGCCAGGTCCAGAGTCGGCTGCCGGCCAGCGCCAAACCGGCGTTGGGACCGGATGCCACCGGGGTTGGCTGGATTTATCAGTACGCGCTGGTGGATCGCACCGGCAGGCATGACCTCGCGCAACTGCGCGCCCTGCAGGACTGGTTCTTCAAATTCGAACTCAAGACCCTGCCCAACGTTGCCGAAGTGGCCACCGTCGGCGGGATGGTCAAGCAATATCAGGTTCAGCTCGATCCGCTGAGAATGGTCAGCCTGGGAATCACTCAGACCCAGGTCACCGAGGCAATCGGCAAGGCCAATCAGGAAACCGGTGGTGCGGTGCTGGAGATGGCCGAAACCGAATTTATCGTGCGTGCTTCGGGCTATCTGAAAACGCTTGATGACTTCCGTGCCATTCCCCTCAAGCTCGGAGTGGGCAGCGTGCCCGTGACCCTCGGCGATGTGGCGACGATTCAACTGGGGCCAGAAATGCGTCGCGGCATCACTGAGCTCGATGGCGAAGGTGAGACCGTGGGCGGCGTGGTGATTTTGCGCAGCGGCAAGAATGCTCGCGAAACCATTGCGGCGGTCAAAACGAAGCTCGATGAATTGAAAAGCAGCTTGCCGGCCGGCGTAGACATTGTCACCACCTACGACCGCAGTAAGCTGATTGATCGCGCTGTGAAAAATCTCAGCCACAAGCTGATCGAGGAGTTCATCGTAGTCGCACTGGTCTGCGGGATATTTCTTTGGCATCTACGCTCGGCGCTGGTGGCGATCATCTCTTTGCCGATTGGCGTGTTGATTGCTTTTATCGTCATGCGTCATCAAGGGATCAACGCCAACATCATGTCGCTGGGTGGGATTGCGATTGCCATCGGAGCCATGGTCGACGCCGCGGTGGTGATGATCGAGAACGCCCACAAGAAGATCGAGGCCTGGCATGCCGCTCACCCGTTGGAAGAACTGAAAGGTGAGCGTCATTGGCAAGTCATGATTGACGCGGCGGTAGAGGTTGGACCGGCGCTGTTCTTCTGCCTGTTGATCATCACACTGTCGTTTATTCCGGTGTTTACTCTGGAGGCCCAGGAAGGACGCCTGTTCGGACCACTGGCGTTCACCAAAACCTACGCAATGGCCGCAGCGGCGGGGCTGTCGGTGACTTTGGTGCCAGTGTTGATGGGCTACTGGATTCGCGGGCGGATCCCCGATGAACAACGCAATCCGTTGAATCGCTGGTTGATCAGGCTCTATCAACCGGCCCTGGACGCGGTGTTGAACCGACCGAAAAGCACCCTGCTGGTGGCGTTGCTGATCTTCCTCAGCGCGTTATGGCCGATGTCTCGCTTAGGGGGCGAGTTCCTGCCGCCGCTGGATGAAGGTGATTTGCTTTACATGCCCTCGGCCTTGCCGGGATTGTCTGCACAGAAAGCGGCGCAGTTGCTGCAGCAGACGGACCGGCTGATCAAAACCGTGCCGGAAGTCGAACACGTTTTCGGCAAGGCTGGCCGTGCAGAAACCGCCACCGACCCGGCACCGCTGGAGATGTTTGAAACCACCATCCAGTTCAAGCCACAAGAACAATGGCGCCCAGCAATGACCCAGGAAAAATTGGTGGAAGAACTGGATCAAGTAGTCCGCGTCCCCGGGCTGACCAATATCTGGATTCCACCGATTCGCAACCGTATCGATATGCTCGCCACCGGCATCAAAAGCCCGATCGGGATTAAGGTTTCCGGGAACAATCTGGCGCAGATCGACACGGCCACGCAGGGGATCGAGCGCGCCGCCAAAGGCGTGCCGGGCGTCAGTTCCGCGCTGGCCGAACGTCTGACTGGCGGGCATTACATCGATGTGGATATTGACCGTAAGGCTGCTGCTCGTTACGGACTCAATATTGCCGATGTGCAATCGATCGTGGCCGGTGCCATCGGCGGTGAAAACGTTGGGGAAACGATCGAAGGTCGTGCACGGTTCCCGATCAACGTGCGTTATCCCCGTGAGTGGCGTGACTCTCTGGGCGCTCTGGAGCAACTGCCAATCTACACGCCGCTGGGAGGCCAGATCACCCTCGCTACGGTAGCGAAGGTCAAGGTAGCTGATGGTCCATCGATGCTCAAAAGCGAGAACGCCCGCCCGTCCGGCTGGGTGTATATCGACGTGCGTGGACGGGACATCGCGTCAGTGGTCGCCGACCTGCGCCGGGTCGTCAATGAGCAGGTCAAATTGCAGCCCGGCATGAGCCTGAGCTATTCCGGGCAGTTCGAGTTTCTTGAACGGGCCAACGCGCGACTCAAGTGGGTAGTGCCCGCCACGCTGCTGATCATCTTTGTGCTGCTTTATCTGACGTTCGCGCGTTTCGACGAAGCCTTGCTGATTATGGCGACACTGCCTTTCGCACTTGCAGGTGGGGCGTGGTTTCTCTATTGGCTGGGGTTCAATCTGTCGGTGGCTACGGGTGTCGGCTTCATTGCGCTGGCCGGTGTGTCCGCCGAGTTTGGCGTGATCATGCTGCTCTATCTGAAGAACGCCTTGGCAGAGCGTGAAGACGCTGGTGATCGCACTGAGCTCGGGCTGGATGCCGCGATTCGTGAGGGGGCGGTGCAGCGCGTCCGACCCAAGGCCATGACTGTTGCGGTGATCATTGCAGGGTTGTTGCCGATCCTGCTGGGTGGAGGCACCGGTAGTGAGGTCATGAGCCGAATCGCCGCGCCAATGGTCGGCGGCATGATCACCGCGCCCCTGCTTTCTCTGTTTGTCATCCCGGCAGCGTATCGCTTGATGCGCCGTCGTCAGCTCCAGATCGATCATGTAGTGAAATAGCGCTCAGCTTCCCGGCGGCACGAATGCGATTCGGCTGCCGGCTTGTCTGATTCAGAGGTTCTGACTCAAAAAGAGCAACGTATTGCCATGCGCCTCAACCGCCGCCCGCTGGTTGTAGCTGTCACGGTGTGAGCAGTTGAAGCCGTGTTCCGCCCCCGGATACACCTCGATATCGACGTCGTCGTTGAACTCGAAACGCTCGGCGATTTGCTTCACGGCGTCGATGGGGATGTGGCTGTCCTGTTCGCCGAAATGCATCAGCACGGGCACTTTGATTTCGTTGGCTCGATCCAATTGGTTTTGAATGCCGCCGCCGTAGTAGGCGATCGCCACGTCGACAAAACCGTTGGCTGCGGTGTTGTACGACAGCATGCCGCCGAAGCAGAAACCGATAGAAGCGATTCTGCCGTCCAGGCCTGGTTGCGCCTTCAGGGCGTCGATGGTCAGTTTGATGTCGGCCTGCGCTTCTTTGATATCGGTGGCGTTCATCAGCTCGACGGCGCGTTTCCAGCCGGCTTCGTCGTAGCCCAGTTCGATACGGCGGCCGTGGCGCCAGAACAGATCCGGCGCGATGACCAGATAGCCGTCGGCGGCGTATTGCTCGGCGACCGAGCGGATGTGCTCGTTAACGCCGAAGATTTCCTGAATCAGCACAATTCCCGGACCTTTACGGGTGTGGGGGATGGCCAGGTAAGCGCCGAATGTGCCCTCGGCGCTGGTGATCTCGATCCATTGGGTGGTCACGCTCATGATGGCTCCTTTACATAAGTTGGATGGGTTATCGAGACGCTGGCGTATCAGCGGTGACTGCGCCGCCAAAAGTATCGAGCCAACAGCGCGTCGACGCTGAGTTTTCCAGCCCCCGAGAGCAACAACGGCATGAGGGCTACGAGGTAGATCAGCGGTAGTTTGAAATTGCCGTGGCCTTTATTGCTGATGGCATAACCCTGGGCAAGTTCACTCAATGTAGACCAATCGGCCGGCCAGTGAACGGCAGCGGTCGCGACGATCGTGACCACGGTCAGAATAATCGCCGAGACCCGCGTCCCCAGGCCCACCAGCAGGGCGAGGGCGCAGATCAATTCGGCCCACATCGCCAGTTCCCAGTTCAGCGTGGCCGGCACGTGATTGAAGGGAAACGGTTCAGGTGCAGGTCTTTGATGGCTGATGAGAGAGAGGTGTTCATGGGCTTGAGCTCCGGAAAAACCAATGTGTGAGAAAGGCTTAAAAGCTTCGCGGGCAAGCCTCGCTCCTACAGGATTGTGGCGAACCATATTCGGTGGTCGACACAGATCCCCGTAGGAGCGAGGCTTGCCCGCGAAGCCTTTAAGCCTTCTCCTACAGGGGAAATGTTGATGTTGTTGAGACATCATTCGGTCAATAACGTGTTCCTGGCTAACCGTTTGTACTTCAGCGCAATCTTGCCCAGCAGCCGAACGACGATCGCCGAAAACATCAGGCCGAACGGCAAGACGTACCACCCGCTCATGGGGATGCGTTTGAAGTTGGAATAGGTGAACACCGCCGCAAGTACCCACATCCCGCTGACATGCAGGGTTTTCCAAGCTTTGGGGCCGATCAGGCGCGCCGTGGTTTTGAACGAGGTCAGCGCCATCAGCAGAATGAACAGATAACCAACCGAGCCCGGGATGTTGCCGACCGTGGTGCGGCCGGGCCAGAACTCGGGGTTCAGTTGGCCGTAGCTGTAGATCAGGATGGCGTGTACCAGGTGGGAAAACGCAAAGGCCAGGCCGATGAAGCGTCGCTCGCGCACCAATGATCGGGTGAAAGGCGAGGGCACCAGCACAGCCAAAGCGGAGGCGGTGAACGCGGCGAGAAATAGCACAAACGAGGTGCGCGCCGTGGCGCGAATGGCGCTGCGAGTGGCTTCCACCAGGTCCGGGTTCAGCAACAGAATCAGACCGGTCATCAACAGCACCAGCAAGGACAGCAGGCCAAACAGCGACCAGCCGTGGTAACGGGGAATTGGGGTCATTATGACAACACTCCTGAGCAAGGGCCGACCCGGTTTTACCGGTGGTCAGCGGAGGGCAGGAGTGTTTCAAGCGGGTGTATGGGCGGTATGTCCGAAAGGTCGCCCGGTGCAAGTTCATGTATCCCCGACCGCGACAGATACATTCCCATACAAAACTGTGATTCAGCCCCGACCAGCAGCGTCTAGCGACAGTGTCCCCGCAATCCCATGGGGCGAGACTTCGGAACCCGGCATGCAAGCGCTGTTGAACGAGATCCTTGACGCAGTCCGACCGTTGATCGGTCAGGGCAAAGTGGCTGATTACATTCCTGCCCTCGGCACCGTGCCGTCCAATCAGTTGGGCATTGCCGTGTACGGCAACGACGGCGAGTTGTTTTGTGCCGGAGACGCCGACACGCCGTTCTCGGTACAGAGTATTTCCAAGGTGTTCAGCCTGGTGCAGGCCATCGACCATTCCGGCGAAGCGATTTGGGAGCGCCTGGGCCACGAGCCGTCCGGGCAGCCGTTCAACTCACTGGTGCAGCTGGAGTTCGAGCGCGGGCGCCCGCGCAATCCCTTTATCAACGCCGGTGCGCTGGTGATCTGCGACATCAACCAATCACGTTTTGCCGCGCCGGCGTTGTCGATGCGTGATTTTGTCCGGCGTTTGTCTGGCAACCCGAATGTCATGGTGGACGGCAGGGTCGCCGAGTCGGAATACCAGCACCGCGCGCGCAACGCGGCCATGGCTTATCTGATGCAATCGTTCGGCAACTTTCATAACGACGTCGAAGCCGTGCTGCGCAGCTACTTCAGCCATTGCGCGTTGCGCATGAGTTGCGTGGATCTGGCCCGCACGTTCTGCTTTCTGGCCAACGACGGTTTCTGCAAACACAGCGGCGCCCAGATCCTCAGCGCCCGCCAGACCCAACAAGTCAACTCGATCATGGCCACCAGCGGGCTGTATGACGAAGCGGGTAACTTTGCCTATCGCGTCGGTCTGCCGGGCAAGAGTGGCGTCGGTGGCGGGATTGTCGCGGTGGTGCCGGGGCAATTCACGGTGTGCGTCTGGTCCCCGGAACTGAACACCGCCGGCAATTCCCTCGCAGGAATGGCGGCGCTGGAGTTGTTGAGTCAGCGGATTGGCTGGTCGGTGTTCTGATGGCATGTCTTGACTAGCGGCCGATGACCGCTACCGTGAAGCAGGCATTCTTTGACTCACCCGAACGGGTGAAGGGGCGGGTGGCGTCATGGTGAAATTCGGTTCCGCGCTTTTAGTCTTCAATGACACAGACGCTCATTTGCGCAAAGGGTTGTCTGCCGTGGTCCAGATAGGCAATACCCTGTGGGTCGCCAATGATGAATCCTTGAGCCTGGAGCGCCTCACCCTGCATGAGCGCACCGATGTGGGCGAGTTTCTGTTTGACCAGCACAAACAGTTCCCGTTGGCGTCCCTGTTGGCGCTACCGGTCATCCCGAAGGATGGCGAAGAATTCGTTGAAGCAGACCTGGAAGGCATGAGCTACGACCGCGACACGGGGTATCTCTGGATTGTGGGGTCTCACAGTCTGAAACGGAAAAAGCCCGACAGCACAAAGTCCCTGAAGAAAAACGCCGAGCGTCTGGCAACTGTCAGCCGCGATGGCAATCGTTTTCTCCTGGCCCGGATTCCGGTGGTCGAAGTAAGCGGGACGTTCACTTTGGTGAATAGCACCGCCAGCGATGATCGAGTCGCCGCCCAATTGGCCGGCAATCAACTGGGTAACGAATTGCTCGATGAACTCAAGAACGACGAGCATGTGGGGGCATTTCTGCACATCCCCGGCAAGGACAACGGGTTCGATACCGAAGGCCTGGAGATCAACGGCAAGCGTGTTTTTATCGGGTTGCGAGGGCCTGTGCTGCGGGGCTGGACGATTGTTCTGGAGATTGAACCGGAGAACCATCCCAAGACCGCCCATACGCTGACACTGAAAAAAATCGGGCCTGGGGGGCGAAAATATCGAAAGCATTTTCTCCAGCTGGATGGACTCGGTGTCAGGGACTTATGCATCGAGGGTGACGACATGTTGATCCTGGCCGGGCCGACAATGAACCTCGACGGGCCTGTCAGCGTATTTCGATGGCACGACGGCGCCAGGCCAACAGACGAAAGTGTTGTCTTCAGCGAACAATTGACGCCGGTCCTGGAGGTTCCTTACGGGCAAGGAGAGGATAAAGGCTGCGATCATGCCGAAGGAATGACCTTTATCAGCACCGCCGGCGTGGAAGAGCCCTTGCTGCTGGTGGTCTATGACGCGAACGCCGCGTGGCGCAAACAGGGGAGCAATTGCCTGGAGCAAGATGTATTTCGACTTGCGAAAAAGTAAGCGCCACTGCGCCCCGGTGAATGACGCTCCACGGATTTTCCTATACATTTTCTGGCCGCTCCCCTGCATGGTGAAACCGTTTCATGTCTCTTGCGCTCGAACGTCTAGTCGCTGGCACGCCGATCCCTTTTGCCGGTAATCGTGTCACTGTCGTCAGCCCCGAACTGGCGGCGCGCTTTCAGCCCGGCGACCATCTGCTGGTGGAGCAAGTCAGCGGCGAGTTGTTGCTGATCCCGGTGGCGGATCAGCAAGCAGCGGCAGTCGCCATCGAGGGCGCCGAAGCGGCATTCGCTGCAATGTCCAGCGTCTCGGATCACGCCATCAGCGAGTTCTTCGATCACTTTGCCCAACGCCTGGAAACGCCTGAATGCTGGGCCTTGATTGCGGCCGCCAACCTGGTCGACATCGAGCGGGCCAAGGCGCGCGGGCGCTCCACCACGCGGTTGCTCGCCGATGAACGCATGCGCGGCGACATGATCGCCGGCCTCAGGGCCTGGCGTGATGCACCGGCCACCCGCGGCAAGGTCGTGAGCTGCGTCGAGCACGACGGCTGGAAAGTCGAGCAAGTGGTTTCGCCGCTGGGCATTGTCGCCTTCGTGTTCGAAGGCCGGCCGAATGTCTTTGCCGACGCCGCCGGTGTATTGCGCACCGGTAACACCGCGGTGCTGCGCATTGGCAGCGATGCGTTGGGCACTGCCCAAGCCATCGTCACCCATGCATTGAATCCTGCGTTGGCTGATGCCGGATTGCCGACCGGCGCGGTGTCGCTGGTGGAAAGTGTCAATCACGCCGCCGGTTGGGCGATGTTCGCCGACCGGCGCCTGTCATTGGCTGTGGCCCGTGGTTCGGGACGTGCGGTTAGTCAGTTGGGCAGCATCGCGCAACAGGCCGGCACCGCGGTCAGCTTGCACGGCACTGGTGGCGCGTGGCTGATCGCCGACAAGGACGCCGATGCCCAGCGTTTTGCCGCCGTGGTGCGCAACTCGCTGGACCGCAAAGTCTGCAACACTCTCAACGTTTGCCTGATCCACCGCGACCGCGCCGCTGAACTGGTGCCGCTGTTTCTCGACGCACTGCAACAGGCCGGCACCGTTCGGGGCCAGGGCTGCAAATTGCATATCGTCGAGGGTAGCGAACAGCATTTGCCAACTGATTGGCAAACCGCGAGCGTCGAGGTGTACCGCGCCGAAGGCTATCAGACCGAAGCGTTGGCCGAACCGCTGCCCGAGGATCAATTGGGCCGCGAGTGGGAGTGGGAAGAAACCCCGGAAGTCAGCCTGAAGATCGTCGACGACCTGGACCAGGCCATCGTCTTGTTCAACCGCTACAGCCCGCAATTCACCGTGTCGCTGATCAGTGAAGATGCCCCGGCGCAGGAGCGTTTCTACAACGCGGTCAACGCGCCTTTTGTTGGCAACGGGATTACCCGCTGGGTCGACGGGCAGTACGCGCTGAACAAGCCGGAGCTGGGGCTTTCGAACTGGGAGAGTGGACGCCTGTTTGCGCGCAGCGCGATTCTCTCGGGGGATGGCGTGTTCACCATCCGTAGCCGCATGACCCAGACGGATCTGTCGGTCAAACGCTGAGACGGCACGCCAGTTCGGTAAGTTAAGCCGCGCAAACCTGTGGGAGCGGGCTTGCTCGCGAAAGCGGTGTGTCAGACGAGATCAATGTTGACTGTGCCGTCGTCTTCGCGAGCAAGCCCGCTCCCACAGGATATTCGTCGCTCTTACATCTTGCCGGCATCAGGGACAGCCCCCCGACCGCAGGCAACGGCAAGCACTATACTTAATGTGTGTGCGTGTCTGCGGTGGGGCGGGCGGCGCATCTGATTACGTGAGGATTGCGCCATGAAACTTCATTCCTTTCAACATTACTCTCATGATCTGGAAACGGTCGTTCACGACGCGTGGATTACCACCAGGGTGAAGTCGGCCCTGGCATTGGCCGACTCAACCCTTGGCCTGCATGTCCATGTCAAAACCCATGCGGGCAGGGTGGCATTGAGCGGTCGCGTCAACACTCACAGGCAGTGTGAGCAGGCTGTTGCTCTGGCCCGTTCGGTTCATGGTGTCGTCGACATCGATGCCAGCGAATTGCTCACTCACGTGTTCACACCGGGCAGTTTTCCAGAAGCGCCCAATGCCGAAGAGTCCTCCGAGCGTCGGTCACAATCGTCTTCAAAGATCGATGACAAATGATAAAGGCGATTTGTGAGTGGCACATTCCCGGTTGAGAAGTAGTGCGCCTGCCCACTTTGTAACGCTGCGCCAAGCCTGGCGCAGCTCGGACGGGTGACGCCTTCAGGCGGCTTCGACCGCTTGCCCATACACCGCACAGGTGTCTGGATGCTCGGCCAGCGACACGAAGTTGCGACGGCTGGCATCCAGAGCATCGACCGAACCGGTCTCAATGTCATAAATCCAACCATGCAGATTCAGCAGGCCTTTTTCCTGGGCCAGACGCACGCTCGGGTGAGTCTGGATATTCGCCAGTTGGGCGATGACATTTTCCCGGACCATCGAACTCACCTTGGCTGCGTCGCTGGCGTGAGGGCGGGAGTCATTGATTACCTTGGCCGACTCGGCGTGTTGCAACCAGCCACTGACGGCGGGCAGGTGATCCATGCATTTGCACTGGGCGATGGCGGTCATGGCGCCGCAGTCCGAATGCCCGCAGATCACAATGTCCGTCACGCCCAATACCGCGACTGCATATTCGACCGTGGCCGACACACCGCCGGGATGCGGACTGTAAGAGGGCACGATATTGCCGGCATTGCGCACCACGAACAGTTCGCCGGGTTCTTGCTGGGTCAGAAGCTCCGGCACTACGCGGCTGTCGGAACAGGTGATGAATAAAGTGCCGGGATGCTGGGTGGTGGCCAGGTGTTTGAACAGGTCGGTACGTTGGATGAAGGCTTCGTTCTGGAACTTCAATAAACCTGCGATGAGCGCTTTCATGGCTGATTTCCTTGCAATGAATGAGGGGGGGCTAATGCCGGTCAGTTAGGCACAATCCATGTGGGAGCGAGCCTGCTCGCGATGGCGGTACATTCAGCATCAATGTTGACTGGCCCGCCGCTATCGCGAGCAGGCTCGCTCCCACAGGTGGGCGGTGTTCAAATTCTTAACTGACTGGCATTAGTCGGTGCGGGCTATTTCAGAACGGACGCAGCGGCAGGAACTTGCCGTCCAGGGTAATCACCGCGCGAGAACCACCTTCCGGGTCTTCAACTTTCTTCATGTCCAGCTTGAAGTTGATCGCGCTGATGATGCCGTCGCCGAATTGCTCGTGAACCAGGGCTTTGAGCGTGGTGCCGTAGATCTGGATCATTTCGTGGAAACGGTAGATGGTCGGGTCGGTCGGGACACCCGAGAGGCTGCCGCGCAGCGGAATAATCTGCAGGCGGGCCACAGCGTCGGCGTCCAGTTCGAGTTTCTCGCCAATCACCTTGGCGGCGGCTTCCGGCAGCGGATGTTGGCCGAGCAGGGCGGCGGTGACGTAGGCCAGGCCCAGGCCGGTGCCGTCGGTCAGATCCTGCCAGGACAGATTCTTGCGCGCCTTGGCATCGAGGATCGAAGTGGTCAAGGCCAGACTCGGGTCTTGGTAAGCATGGGACTGTTGCATGGTGTGACTCCTATCGGTTGTCGCTGGAAAGTGGAGCCATCTTCGGTCGATTGATCCATAGGGTCCAAGACCGATATACAATGCTTCGCATAAGTCCTGCCTATAGAGGGTGTGCCCCATGCTGCTTCGACATTTGCGCTATTTGCTGGCGGTCGCCGACCACGGTGGCTTCACCCGCGCCGCCGAGGCGTTGCACGTCTCTCAACCGACGCTGTCCCAGCAGATCCGGCAACTGGAGGAAACGTTGGGCGTCAGCCTGTTCGACCGCACCTCGCGCACGGTCAAGCCGACCGATGCGGGGCTGGCCTATATTGAAAGTGCCCGTCGGGTGCTGGTGGAACTTGAAGCAGGGAAACGCGCGCTGCATGACGTGAAGGATTTGTCCCGCGGCAGTTTGCGACTGGCCATGACGCCAACGTTCATGGCGTATCTGGTGGGGCCGTTGGTGCGCGACTACGTGGCGAAGTTTCCAAACATTCATCTGCAGATTTTCGAATTGTCGATGGACGACATCGAGGCCGGATTGCTCGATGACTCGCTGGACATCGCCATCGCCTTTACCCCGGTGAGGAGCCCCGACATCGAATGCCTGCCGGCATTTGTCGAGACCTTGGGCGTGATGGTCGGGCGCAGTCATCCGTTGTACGAGCGCCAGAACCCGCTATCGCCAAAGGAGGTGACGCAACTGGAGTTCGCGTTGCTGACGCCGGACTTCATCACCCGATCTTCCATCGACGGGTATTTTCGGCAACAGAACATCACGCCCAAAGTGGCGATCGAGGTGAACTCGGTGAGTACTTTGTTGGAGGTCATTCGCCACGCGCCGATGGCCACCATACTGCCGGAGCCCATCGGCACTGCGGAACGGGCCTTGCACAAAATTCCGCTGCTGGGGGAGGCGCCCAACCGAGGGGCCGCGCTGCTTCGGCGCAAAAACAACTATCACAGTGCGGCGTCGGTGGCCTTTATGGAGCTGGTGTTGGGCGCTGCGGTCGAGTCGGCGAAGTCAGTCATCCACTGACTGGCACAGCCCATTGGGAGCCTTGCCGATGGAGGTCACGGTCACCGAATCGTCATCGGCGAGGACGATCGAGAGCGTGACGCCCGAACCCCTGGCTTCGAAGCGACGATCGTTGATGGCTTTGGTTACCGCCTCTTTACTGTTGATCAATACCGGGCCGCTCTGATCCGCATGGACGACGACTTTACCGGGGCAGTCCGCATCGAACGAGGGAATGCCAGGGAGGGTGTTCGCATGGGCAACATTCGCCATCGCGAACACTATGAATATCAGGATTTTGTTCATCGCAAGCCTCCAGAGATCCAGCAGGGCATACGGTTAACCATAGCTTCGTTTGGTGCGCACGAGACAAACGAAAAGGCCCCGCTCGATATTCCGAGCGGGGCCTTTTTTCTTTACTGAGGGGGGATATCAATACAACCGATCAATCACCCGAACTTCGTTCTGGTTCTGCATCGATGCCCACGCCTGTTTCAGCGTTTGCAGCACATTACCGATGAAGTCTTTGTCGGCCGCGGCTTTCTTGCCGACATAACCCTGGCCGCGACGGTACATCTTCAGTCGGGCGAGCAGGTTCTGGTTGCTCCGGTCGAACTCTTCTTCGTGGGCATGGGGCGACAGGCAGTCGATTTGAACCTGGCCCGATTTGCTGATCCACAGAATATGGCTGTCCTGGCTGTCTTTTTGCGCAGCGAACAAGCGAGCCAGTTCATCGATAGTAGGTTGATTGTTCAGATTCATTGTAAGCCCCTTGACCATTTGGTGATCTTTCAAAGTTGATTCGCTAATACAAGTAGCCCATCGGTTAGTTGATCCCTGGCACCGAAACCAGGACGTCAGCGGTCGGCCGTCAATACGACGGGGTCTCGCGTCTGTTGCATGTAGTCGTGTTGAATAACTGCTACGCAATAGCGTCACAACGAAGAGAAGCAGCGAATACCTGGAGGCCACTGCCGACGTTTTCAGGGTCGGCCACAAGCTTCATGAGGATTGATCGCCAGCGCTTCTCGTCCTTGTACTGGACGTTCGGGCCAGGTCAGCTTCTTCAATCTGCCTTGTGGGCAGCGTGTATCCGGGAAAAACAGCTCGGCGGTCAGACGAGCTTGCTCAAACGTGTTGCCTGTACTCCCGATCGGGGAGATGTCTGCATCATGCAAGGGCAAATCGGAGGCGTCAACGGTTTTGTAGTGATTATTTTTGTTCACTACATATTGTCGGACAAAGTGGTTTTGGAATTAGAAAGTCGGGTGTAGTTAACGCCTGGAGGACTAAGGCGTTGCTGGAATCAGCCTTCTGTAGGAGCGAGGCTTGCCCGAGAAGAACGATGACGCGGTCCATCAGTTTGTCCGCGTGATGGCCTTCGCGGGCAAGCCTCGCTCCTACGGGAGCCCCGTAGGAGTTGCCGAAGGCTGCGATGTTTTAAAGCGGTAAACGGTGCATGGATAACCATCGATCGGCAGGTGATGCAGGGTGAATTCACCGCCCGTGAGATCGGCCATCACCTTGGCCCAGAACAGCCGCGCAGGCTGGTTGGCATCGATGTGGAAAATCTGCCATTGACCGGGGAACCGACTCAAGAGGGCAGAGACGACAAACTTCGCGACGCCTTGGCCCCGAAAACGTCGACTGACAAAAAAGTAGCCGATGTTGTGCTCGGCGCCGCCGATATGGGTTTCGTTATCCACGGTCACAAAACCGGCAAGTTCGCCGTCCACCTTGATCAGAAACGGCCTGGTTGCCGGGTTGCGCCAATAATCAAGCCTGGGCTGGATGTTGAAGAAGCCATGTTCCCCAAGTTTCAGCGGCAGCCATTCGCTGAAGTCATACACGTAGAACTGCATCAGGTTTTCGATGGTTTCCAGTTCATCGCGCTGAGCGGCGTGCAGTTCTATTGAGGGCTGGCTTCTGATTGTCGTCATGGTTGTACCTTTTCAGAAAGCAGGGCTGTTGCCTGATGCCGATCAGTGTAGGAGCTGCCGAAGGCTGCGATCTTTTGATCTTGCCATTGCCTGTACCCGATCAACCAATAAAGCCAAAATCAAAAGATCGCAGCCTTCGGCAGCTCCTACATGTCCTCTTCAAGCCCTGAGCCTTTGCGTTAACCCGGTTTCGCCGTGCGTTTGGCACCGGTCGAGGGTTTGCGTTTGGCCGGTTTGCGTTTGTTTTTCCACGGTGTGGCGCCACGCCCGGCCGGGCTTGCCGGCCCGCTGATGGTCAGGTTCAGGCCGGCGCAACGTGCCACCTGCTTGCTCATCCATGCAGCTTGTTTGGTGACGAATTCTTCCAGGCTCATTTCACCGCTCTGCACCATGTCCAGGGCCTGTTCCCAGATTGCCGTGGTGCCGGGATCGGCAATCGCGCGCGGTACGGCATCGATCAGGCTGAACGCTGCCGGCGTCGCGGCCAGGGCCTTGCCGTTCTTGATCAGGTAGCCGCGGTCCAGCAGGCCCTGGATGATCGAGGCGCGTGTGGCTTCGGTGCCAATGCCGGTGGTGTCCTTGAGCTTTTGCTTGAGCAGCGGATCTTCCACCAGTTTGGCGACGTTCTTCATCGCCTTGATCAGATCGCCTTCGGTGAACGGCTTGGGCGGCTGGGTCCAAAGGTCCTTGAGCTTTACATCAGCCACTGCGCAGTCACGCCCTTCGGCCAATGCCGGCAGTGTTTGTGGTGCCGGTGCTTCACGGCCCTTGGCTGGCGCGAGGGCCTCGGGCAGGGCGCGTTTCCAGCCGGGTTCGACAATCTGCTTGCCCACGGCACGCAAGGCTTCACCGGCGCAATCGAAGTCGGCCTGGGTCCGGTCGTACTCATGGTTGGGCAGGAACTGCGCCAGATAACGCGCACGAATCAGGGTGTAGACCGCCCGTTGCTTGCCTACCAGACGCTCGAGGTTTTTCGCCGCCGCGGTGGGGATGATGCCGTGGTGTGCGCTGACCTTGGCATCGTTCCAGGCCCGTGAGCGGCGCTGGGGCTCCAGGTGATCGTGCAATGCGTTCAATGCCGGGTCGGCCTGTCTCAGCGCCGCAAGAATACTTGGGGCTTCGCTGTGCTGGCTCAGCGGCAGGTAACCGCAGTCGCTGCGCGGGTAGGTGATGACTTTGTGGGTTTCGTACAGCGCCTGGGCGATATCGAGGGTTTCCTGAGCGCCGAGCCCGAGCTTCTTCGAGCAGACTTCTTGCAGGGTGCCCAGATCGAACGGCAAAGGCGCGACTTCGCGCATGCGTTCGGTGCGCAGTTTGATCACCCGAGCGCTCGCTGCACCGCCAATGGCCGCAGCGGCTTTCTGAGCCAGCGCCTGATTCAGGCAGCGGTCCTGATCGTCGCAAACGTCGGAGGCCGCACGCCACTGGGCGGTGAACGCGGTGCCGTCGTGCAGCAGTTGCACATCGATCGTCCAGTAGGCGATCGGGACGAAATCGGCAATGCTGCGGTCGCGATCCACCACCAGCCGCAAGGTCGGCGTCTGCACCCGACCGACCGGCAATACACCCTGATAACCGGACTGACGCCCCAGCAGGGTGAACAGCCGACTCATGTTCATCCCGATCAACCAGTCGGCCCGGGAGCGCCCCAACGCCGAATGATAAAGGCTGAACGTCTCGGCCCCCGGCTTGAGCGCCGCCAGCGCCTTGCGGATCGATGCATCGTCCAGCGCCGACAGCCACAGCCGCCGGATCGGCCCGCGATAACGGCAATGCTCCACCAGCTCCCGGGCGATCATCTCGCCCTCACGGTCGGCGTCGGTGGCAATCACCAGTTCACTAGCCTCGCCGAGCAAGCGTTTGACCGCCTTGTACTGGCTGGCCGTGCGCGGTTTGACGGTCATCTTCCATTTTTCGGGAATGATCGGCAGATCCGCCAGCACCCAGCGCTTGTAACGCGCGTCATAGGCATCCGGCGGTGCGGTTTCCAGCAGATGGCCGATGCACCAGGTCACCGTGACACCCGTTCCCAGCCAGCAGCCGTCGCCCCGGCGCTTGGCGCCGAGCACGGCCGCGATGTCTTTGGCCTGGGAGGGTTTTTCACAGAGGTACAGCTGCATAACCACCATCATCAATCAGTGTTCGAGAGGTGCACAGAATGGCGGCTGATGAGCGATGGAGCAATCTTTATCTGTATGGATGTACAGCTTAAGCTGTTGCGGTTGATGACAGCGGTCAGTCCACCACGAACAACCTGGCGCCAATGGGGGTGGATGAACGATGCGCTTCGGCATTGTCCGCCACTTGATAGCTCATGCCCGGCGTGAGAACGAAGACTCGACCGTCTTCCAGTTCGGAGTGCAGTTCTCCCTCCAGGCAAAACAGCACATGCCCCTTTGAGCACCAGTGATCGGCCAGATACCCCGGTGTGTATTCGACGACACGCGCACGAATCGCGCCGAACTGCCGGGTGCGCCACAGGGCGCTGCCGGTCTCGCCCGGGTGTTCGGTGGGTTCGATTTGCGACCAGTCGGTGGTGCCGAAGGGGATGTTGGCAATGTCCATGCTGCTCTCCTGGTGGGGCATGCTGTTTTGGGACCTCACTGTAGCCCAAGCAAGCTCCGTTCGGCTGTGAAGCAGTCGCGATGCCGAAACATGAGGTATACCTGTCGGATCGCGATACAGCGCAGCAGCGACAGAGGATCCTGTTCTATGAAAGCCCCCGGACCCGGTAATCCCATCGCCATCAGCCCTCAACCCGGCTGCGTGGTGGTGAAGTTCCATGGCATTCAAGTGGCGTCATCCACTCGGGCGCTGGTCATGCATGAGGCCAATTATCCTCCGGTGTACTACATCCCGCGGGAGGACATCGCTGAACAGTATTTCGCCCGCACCGACCACACCAGCTATTGCCCGTACAAGGGCGATGCCAGCTATTTCAGTCTGCAAATCCCCGGGCATGAAGGTGCCAATGCGGTTTGGAGTTATGAGCACCCGAAGGTGTCAGTCGCGCAGATTCGCGGGTATGTGGCGTTTTATCCTGAAGAAGTGACGTTTGAAGTGCTCGACACCTGAGGTTGTAGCAGCTGCCGAGCCGGCGAGGCTGCATTCGGCTGCGAAGCAGTCGTAAAACCAAAGATTGCGGTACGTCAGGCAGACCGCGTTAGCCGAATTCACGACTGCTTCGCAGCCGAACGCAGCCTCGCCGGCTCGACAGCTGCTACAGCCGAACGCAGGCTTCGCCCGCGGCTACAAATCGCATCGCGGCTTAGCTGATTGGCGAGGGCAAATCCCCTCGCCACACATAAACCTCCCGCTAGCCGTTAGTTCGTGTCCAGATCCACATTCTTCGTCTCACGCAAACAGATCATTCCCACCACCAGGCTCACCCCGGTAATCACCACCGGGTACCACAGCCCATAGAAAATATCCCCGGTGTACACCACCAAGGCAAACGACACCGTCGGCAGGAAACCACCAAACCAGCCGTTGCCGATGTGGTAGGGCAGGGACATGGACGTGTAGCGGATTCGGGTCGGGAACAGTTCGACCATCAGTGCCGCCAGCGGGCCGTAGCACATGGCGGAGATGATGATCAGCGCGACGATCAGCGCCACGATCATCGGTTTGTTGATCTGTTGTGTGTCGGCTTGTGACGGATACCCGGCCAGGGTCACTGCGCCGCGCAGGGCCGCTTCGTCATAGCCATCGATTTTCACCTCGCCAATGCTGACCTGCACAGCGCTGCCAGCCGGGGCCGCTTCGCTATTGTAGGGCAGGCCCTGTTTGACCAGGAAGGTTTTGACCTTGTCGCACGGGCTATCAAATTTTGCCTTGCCCACCGGGTCGAACTGGAAGGTGCAGGTGGCCGGGTCAGCCAGCACGGTGATCGGTGCCTGACGGCTGGCCTGGTCGATGGCCGGGTTGGCGTAATGGGCCAGGGTCTTGAAGATCGGGAAGTACAGCGCGGTGGCCAGCAACAGACCGATCATCAGCACCGGTTTGCGCCCGACCTTGTCCGACAGCCAGCCAAAAAAGATGAAGAACGGTGCGCCAATGATCACGCTGACGATCAGCAGACTGTTGGCCAGGGCCGGGTCCATTTTCAGGAACTGGGTGAGGAAGAACAGCACATAAAACTGCGCCGCGTAGAAGGTCACCGCTTGCCCGGCGTTGATGCTGAACAGCGCAATCAGCACCACTTTCAGGTTGTCCCATTTGCCGAAGGAATCGCGCAGCGGCGACTTGCAGAGCTTGCCTTCCTCTTTCATTTTCACGAACGCAGGCGACTCGTGCAGGCTCAGGCGTATCCAGGTCGAGATGCCCAGCAGCACGATTGAAAGCAGAAACGGAATGCGCCAGCCCCAGACTTCGAACTGGTCACCGGTGAAGTAGCGGCAGCCGAGCACTACCAGCAGCGACAGCAGCAAGCCGAGGGTGGCGGTGGACTGAATCCAGCTGGTGTGGAAACCGCGTTTGCCCATCGGCGCGTGTTCCGCGACGTAAGTGGCCGCGCCGCCGTATTCACCGCCCAGCGCCAGGCCCTGAAGCATGCGCAGCACCACGAGGATGATCGGCGCGGAGATGCCGATGCTCGCATAAGTCGGCAGCAAGCCGACGCAGAAGGTCGCCACGCCCATCAGGACAATGGTCGCGAGGAACGTGTATTTACGCCCGATCATGTCCCCCAAACGTCCGAACACCAGCGCACCGAACGGCCGGACGATGAAGCCGGCGGCGAAGGCCATCAGCGCAAAGATGAACGCCGTGGTGTCGTTGACCCCAGCGAAGAATTGTTTGCTGATGACCGCCGCGAGGGCGCCGTAGAGGAAAAAGTCGTACCACTCGAACACCGTCCCGAGGGACGAAGCGAAGATGACTTTCTGGGTTTCCTGACTGGTGCCGGCGCTGCGGACGGCTTCCAGAGGCTGAACATGTTCTGACATATCGGTATCCCTCACAGTGATTGTTTTTGTTGTTCCACTGTCGGCGCCGGCCTTGTGGGCTGATGCCGCGTTTATCCATAAAGCGGGGTGTACGTCGATCTTTGTAGGAGCGAAGCTTGCTCGCGAAGGCGTCAGACCTGACACACCGCGTCATCGTTCTTCGCGGGCAAGCCTCGCTCCTACGGGTGTGATTCAGGGGTTAGTCAGCAGTTCCTTCTGCGGGTTGAAGCTCCTTGTGTCGGGGCTGAGGATCAATTGCGCGGCCTTCTCGGCAATCATCAGCGTCGGCGAACAGGTGTTGCCCGAGGTGATGCGCGGCATGATCGAGGCGTCGGCGATGCGCAGGCCGGGAATGCCGTGCACGCGCAATTCGGCGTCGACCACCGCGTCCGCATCGTTGCCCATCCGGCAGGTGCCCACCGGATGGAAAATCGTGGTGCCGATCCGGGCGGCGGCTTCATGCAGTTGCTCTTCACTCTGCAAGCTGTCGCCGGGCAGGTACTCGACCGGTTTGAACGTCTGCAAGGCCGGTGCGGAAACGATGCGACGAGTCAGGCGGATGGCATCGGCTGCTACTCGCAAGTCTTCGGGATGGCTCAGGTAGTTGGGCTGAATCAGTGGCGCTTCCCGCGGGTCGGCGGAGCGAATGTCTATCCGGCCACGGCTTTGCGGGCGCAGATCGCAGACCGATGCAGTGAACGCGGGGAAGGCGTGCAGCGGCTCGCCGAAACGCTCCAGCGACAACGGTTGCACGTGATACTCGAGGTTCGCCGAGGTCTGCTCCGGCCCCGAACGGGCGAAGGCGCCGAGTTGGCTCGGGGCCATGGACAGCGGACCGCTGCGGTCATACAGATAACGCAGGCCCATGCCCATTTTGCCCCACAGCGTGCCGGCGATCTGGTTCAGGGTGCGGGCGTTTTCCAGTTTATAGATCAGCCGCAGTTGCAGATGATCCTGCAGGTTGCCGCCCACGCCGGGCAGTTCATGGGCAACGCCGATGCCCAGTTTTTGCAGCAGCGGGCGAGGGCCGATACCGGAACGCTGGAGGATGCCCGGTGAGCCGACGGAACCGGCACACAGGACGATTTCCTTGCGTGCCTTGAAGGTTTTCGCCTGGTCTTGCCAGCGTGCGCTGACCGCTGAGGCACGGCCGTTTTCCAGCAGCACGCGGTCCACTTCGACGTCGGTCAGCACCGTCAGATTGGCGCGCTGGCGAATCGGTTTGAGAAACGCCTTGGCCGCGTTCCAGCGGATCCCGGCTTTCTGATTGACCTGGAAATAGCCGCAGCCTTCGTTGTCGCCCTGATTGAAGTCATCGATGCTGGCGATGCCGCTTTGTTCGGCCGCTGTGCGGAAGGCATCGAGAATCGGCCACGACAGCCGTTGACGTTCGATCCGCCATTCGCCGGCAGCGCCATGAAATTGCGAGTCGCCGGCAAAATGGTTTTCGCTTTGCTTGAACAGTGGCAGCACGTCTTGCCAGCTCCAGCCGACATTGCCCTCGGCCGCCCAGCCGTCGTAATCGCCGGCCTGGCCGCGCATGTAGATCATGCCGTTGATCGAGGAACAGCCGCCGAGTACTTTGCCGCGCGGGTAGCTCAGGGCGCGGCCTTGCAGGCCCGGTTGCGTTTCGGTCTTGAAGCACCAATCGGTGCGCGGGTTGCCGATGCAGAACAGGTAACCGACGGGGATGTGAATCCACGGGTAGTTATCGCGGCCACCGGCTTCGAGCAGCAACACGCGATGCTGCGGGTTGGCTGACAATCGATTGGCCAGCAAACAACCGGCCGGCCCGGCGCCGACCACGATGTAGTCGTATTCATCAAGGGAAGTCTGCATCCCTGACCTCGTATTGTTGTTCTTGTTGTCGGTCATCCTAGTTGTTAGCTTTTGTTAAAAGAATGTTAGTTTTTACGCAGCTGCTGTGCGTTTTTAAACAGCGTCGTTAACGGCATAACGTCAAGGATGGTTCATGTTCGACTGGAATGACCTGCGGTTTTTTCTCGAATTGCAGCGCAGCGGCCGCTTGCTGACCGCCGCTCGCCGTTTGAACACCACCCACGCCACCGTGGCCCGGCACATCGAAGCCATCGAAAAAAGCCTCGGTACCGCGCTGTTCGTCCAGCATGCCCAAGGCTACGAATTGACCCCGGCCGGCGAAGCACTGCTCAAACACGCCGAAGCCATGGAAAACGTCGCGCTGCTGGCCCAGGAAGAAATCACCCAATCATCCGCGCCGCTGGGCAAGATCCGCGTCGGGGTGACGGAAGGGCTGGGCATCATGTTCCTCGCCAGCCGCATGAACGGGCTGTTCGAACGCTATCCGGGGCTGGAAGTGGAACTGGTGGCGGTGCCGCGTTTCGTCAGCATCCTCAACCGCGAAGCGGAGATCAGCATTCATCTGGAACGCCCGGCCGCCGACATGCTGGTCACCCGCAAACTCACCGATTACCGACTGGCGCTCTACGCCAGCCAGGCCTATCTAGACCGCTCGCCACCGCTGCGCAGCCGCGAAGACCTCGGTCGGCATGCATGGATCGGCTACGTCGACGATTTGCTGTTCAGCCAGGAACTGATGTTCCTCACCAGCTTTTGCCGCAACCCCCAGGTGGTCTTTCACAGCACCAGCGTCATCGCCCAGCAACAGGCCGCGCGCTCGGGCCTGGGGATCGCCGTGCTGCCGTGCTACATGGCTAGCGCCGATCCGGACTTGGTGCCGTTGCTGCCGGATGAAAGCATCCAGCGCAGTTACTGGATCAGTACGCGGCGCGAGCTGCACAAGTCCGTGCGGCTGCGGGTGTTGTGGGATTACGTGGTGGAGTTGTGTGAGCGCGAGCAGGATCTGCTGCGAGGTTCCATTCCCCTGTAGGAGCGAGGCTTGCCCGCGAAGGCGTCAGGTCTGGCACACCGCGTTATCGTTCTTCGCGGGCAAGTCGGATCGCCGCACCGCTCGCTCCTACAGGGCACCCGCCGCGAGCTGCACAAGTCCGAGCAGGGGTGCTTGCCGGGATAGCGCTTGGCGTCCAATCTATGGCATGACGACAAGGAGCGTTATCCGACACTCCGTCGCGATAAAGGGAGCTCGCAACATGACCGACGATACAAAAACAAAAGGCCCGGCGTCGTATTTCCCATCAATCGAAAAAAAATACGGCCAGCCAATCGACCACTGGCTGGATCTGCTGGAATCAGTGAGCGGCAAGAAGCATATGGAAATGGTGGCTTGGCTGAAGGCTGAACACGATATGGGGCATGGCCATGCCAATGCTTTGGTTGCGCATTATCTAGCGAGCGCTAAAAAGTGAGCGAGAATTTCGAGTAGGACGGGAAGGGCACAGATTGCAATTGCTGGCCCATCCCCACCCACCAGCAGATCGCTTACAGCCCATTTAAACAAGAAAAATCACGAGCGTTTAAATGAAGCTTGCAGTTACCACCTAAGGGCTACAACGCCTTGCGCCACCCCCTACACGTAAGACAGAATCCGCCGGCTTGTGCGTCTAGGGGCCCGTCGGTAACTTGATTTCCGTCACTGCTCATCAGTGATCGGGTCTGCAAGCCCGCCGGAATACCAGTCGCATAGCCTTGCCAAAGGACGCTCGTTTATGTCCGCGAAATGGCGGCTTTGTGCGGGAGATCTTCGGATCTGCTGGGTTCCTGGTTTCCCGGTCTTGCAGACCCGCACATAGCTGCCACCCATCATCTGCAAGTGATGCTGGTAGCTCCTAATGAACAATCAGGAGTTTCTTCATGATCAAACCTACGCCCAATCCGCCGGACACCGATCCGATATCCCCGTACGAATCCGACTCAAAAAAACTCAACGAGGCCGCCAAGCGGGCTCTCGACTTCCACTTCCCGTCGAATGCCGACATCAAAGCCACCGCGCGTAAACCCGGCAAGCTGTTTGCCGTGGACCCAGAGGCGACTACCGAAACCCTGGCGGTTTTTTTGGTCGAGACGCTGGCCTCGGTCGATGTGATGGTCCATCAGTTGGTGGATCATCTGGAGGGTGAGTCGCGTCACGCCCTGCTGGGCATTTCAAACAGCATCATGATGGCGGAAATCACCGCGAACCGGGTTCTGGATCACATTAATACGCCTGAGTAGGTGTGGGCTGCATTCCCTTTGTAGGAGCGAGGCTTGCCCGCGAAGAACGATAACGCGCTGTGCCAGACCTGACGCCTTCGCGGGCAAGCCTCGCTCCTACAGGGGTCGTATTTCAAGCGAAGGCTGTGGTGCTTCAGGCGAGGATTTCAAACGCCGTGCTGGCCAGCCGTTCGCCGTTGACCAGAATGTGCACGGCGTGCAGGCCAAGGTAATGCTTTCGGGTGGTGAGTTGTTTGATGTGCTGGCTACGCGCAATGGATTCGGTAGCCTTGCCGGGCAGCGTCATCGCCTTGAGCTTGAATACCTTTGCCGACGTGCTGCCGTTGGCTTTGACGTAATCAATCGCGTAGTCGATCACCAGTCGCTGACTCTCCGGGACCGTGGATTTCATCGCGAAGGACAGGGTGATTTTCTCGCCCAGACGTATCACCGCCGGTTCGACCTTCACCTCAATGATTTCAACCTCGGGCTTGCCGCCCGCGCCAATGATTGCCAGCGCCCGCTGGTTGCCTTGTTTGATCAGGCTACGCAGGGCATGTCTGGCAATCCACGCCGTGTGTTTGTTGTCCAGTGACCAGCCCTCGATCAATGCCAGCACCCACTCGGGATGATCCTTGGTGATGTCGTTGAGGTGGTTGGCCACGGATTTGCGTACGTAGAGGCTGTCGTCGGCCTTGAGATTGTCGAGGATCGCGGCGGCCAGTGTCGGGTTGGCCTGGACCGGCTCCAGGCGGAACGACCATGGCAGACGCGGTCGGCTGCCTTCGCTGGCCAGGCGCCGGACATGTTCGTTTTCATCCAGCGACCAATCGTGCATCAGCGCCAACGAGCTCTCGATATCGCTGCGTAGAAAGTGCCGGATGGCGAATTCCGATGAGCCGAAGGCCGTGAAATATTTGAGCGCATTCATAGACAGATCGAACGTATGAGCGCCGTAGGTCGCGACGTAATGCGGCAAAAACATGCTGACGAAGGCGCTGTTCAGGCGCGGGGCGAGGGCGCGCAAGACGTCGAGGGATTCTTCATAACCGAGCGGTAATACCTCGTGCAGGCATTCGCTGACGCGGGCCATGCGTTGCATGACTGACAACTCCGAGAGGCCGGTTTTAGCCAGTTTCAGGAAGGCCTTCGCGTCGAAGCCGGGATAGACCGCCGTCATCTCGGTGGCGATGTGCGCGAGGCGTTCGGCGTTGAAGATTTCCTTCAGGGCGGGGGAGGTTTGGTCAGCAGCCATCGTGGATTCCTTGGTTGTTGTTATTTATCCGAAACACCGCGTTATCGTTCATCGCGAGCAGGCTCGCTCCCACAATTAACCGAGTCAGCCACAAGATTTGCGGCTGACATAGATCCCCTGTGGGAGCGAGCCTGCTCGCGATGAGGACATCAGATTCACCTCAACTCTTACCCGCTTCCTCTTCCAACTGATCCGACTCAAACAGTTTTGCCAATTCCGCCCGCGCTTCCTGCGCGGTCTGCATCACTTTGGCCGCATCGTCATACACCGCATGCTGGGCCTCCAGCACTTGTTCATCGTGATGGGTAAAGCGCTTGATCCGCGCATCGGCCTGAGCCTGCGTCAGCCCTAGTCCAATCAGCGTCCGCCGGGTCATTTCCAGGCTGGAGTAATAGGTTTCCCGCACCGCCTGAGCCCCGACATCCACCAACCGGTGCACATGCTGACGGTTTCGGGCGCGGGCGATGATTTTGATGTGCGGATAAAGCTTGTGCACCACCTCGGCCGTTTTGATGTTGGTCTCCGGATCATCGGTGGCGATCACGAAAAACTCCGCTTGCTCGACCTTGGCCGCGCTGAGGATTTCCGGGCGCATCGGGTCGCCGTAGAACACCGGCACGCCGCCAAAGCTGCGGGACAGTTCGATGGTTTCCACCGACGTGTCGAGGGCGACGAACTTGATGTTCTGCGCCCGCAGAATCCGCGCGACGATCTGCCCCATACGACCCATGCCGGCGATGACGACGCGCGGTGTGTCGGTGTCGATTTCGCGAAACTTCTGCGGCACCTCCACCGGTTGAACCTTGGGTTTGACCAGTCGTGCGCAGGCCAGCAGCAACAGCGGTGTCAGCGCCATCGACAGGGTGATGGTCAGCACCAGCAAGTCGTACAGGCGCGGCTCGAACAAGCCCTGATCCCGGCCGATCTTGAACACCACAAAGGCAAACTCACCACCGGCTGCCAGCACGATGCCCAAACGAATCGCATTGACCTTGCCCAAGCCGCCAGCCAGTCGACCGACCACAAACAGCAACGGCAGCTTGATCGCGATCAGCAGCACGGTCAGCCCCAGCACCGCGATCGGCGCACTGAGCAGCAAACTCAAATTGGCGCCCATGCCGACACTGATGAAAAACAGCCCCAGCAGTAGGCCTTTGAACGGCTCGATCTGCGCTTCCAGTTCGTGGCGATATTCGGAATCCGCCAGCAGCAAACCGGCGAGAAACGCGCCGAGTGCCATCGACACACCGACCAGGTCCATCAACCACGCCGTACCAATCACCACCAGCAACGCAGTGGCCGTGGACACCTCCGGCAGACCGGTCTTGGCCACCACGCGAAAAACCGGTCGCAGCAAATACCGCCCGCCAATCACCACCACCGCGATACTGCCCAGCACCCGCAAGCCATGGTTCAAATCTTCGGCGGCACTGGTGGTGTGATCACCGCCGGCCAGCAGGGGCACCATCGCGATCAGCGGGATCGCGGCGATGTCCTGGAACAGCAAAATCGCGAACGCCAACCGCCCGTGGGGGCTGGTCAATTCCTTGCGCTCGGCCAGGCTTTGCAAACCAAATGCAGTAGACGACAACGCCAGACCCAGGCCCAACACAATGGCACTGTTCAGGGATTGCCCGAACACGAACAACGCCAGCACGCCAATCACCGAACCGGTCAGCAACACCTGCGCCAGGCCCACGCCGAACACCGATTTGCGCATCACCCACAAACGTCGCGGCGACAGCTCTAGGCCGATGATGAACAGCAACAACACCACCCCGAGTTCGGAGATGTGGCTGACGCTTTGCGGATTACCGATCAAGCCCAGCACCGACGGCCCGATGATCACCCCGGCAAACAGATAACCCAATACCGCCCCCAGTTGCAGGCGCTTGGCCAAGGGAACGGTGAGCACCGCCGCGAACAAAAAGACGACAGCGGCTTGCAACAGGTTGCCTTCGTGGGGCATGACAAAACTCCAGAAACTCGATACGGCGGGGGCGCCTAGGATAAAGGCTGCGACGAGACGCGTCAGCCATGAAGGTACAACGTTGTTGGCTGATACACCGCTATCACGCTGGTGCCACTTCAAGCCGTCTGAAACAATTGGCCACGGCAGGCTGATTGATATTGTCCACCGTTCGAGTAAAACGCATCGGGTGTTTGATTGACTGGATGTCAGGAGCTACTCGTTGGAAAAGAAACCCCTCTACCGCAAGATCAACACTCGTACCAGGGGTGTTCGGCTGAATGATTACTCGGGTGAGTACCGGCATCAACGTCACACCAAAGCCGAAATCCACAATGAGTCGTCACGCGGTTCGATGCATGGAACCCGCCGGCACGGCCTGGATTACACACCGTTGTTCCGGTTCCTGCTGTCTCGCGTTGGAGGACAGTGGGATGAGGTTTTTAGCGAAGCGGTGGCTCGCCTCGATCGAGCAGAACCTGTGTTCTGGATGGTTGCCCTTCATGAAAGCGAAAGGCAGGAACAGGTGCGACTGGGGGAGTCGAGCTATTTCAGTGGCTTGTATGTCGATGATCAGGGGCGTCTGCGGATCGTCAATCCTGAGCTGACGGCCGAGCAAATGACGCCTTGTTGCCATTGCTGCACTCATACCTTCAACGGCATTCCTTTCGGTCAAAGCAACGACTGAGCATTTCATTCGACCTGACTATGGCTCAACGTCTGTTCGCCCAACCGATTTAGTTCACGGCCACTGCCGGAGACAGACTGAAACGGTTGCCAATAGCCTGTATTTCTGGGAAAACGGCGCCCATGAAGCCTGTTCGGGCAAGCGCGCAAAAGAGTGAATGTGATGAATGATGAATTGCAGGTCATCGACCTTGAAGTGGGCAACGGCAAAGCCGCCGTCAAAGGCGCGCTGATCACTACCCAATATCGCGGGTGGCTGGAAGACGGCACTGAATTCGATTCTTCCTGGAGTCGGGGTAAACCTTTTCAGTGCGTGATTGGCACAGGGCGGGTGATCAAGGGTTGGGATCAAGGAATCATGGGCATGCAGGTCGGCGGTAAACGCAAGCTGCTGGTGCCGGCGCATCTGGCTTATGGCGAGCGGACGATTGGCGCGATCACGCCGAATTCGAATCTGATTTTCGAGATTGAATTGCTGGAAGTGCTGACGCGGGATGATTGATGGCTGTGTGAGCTGAAACGACAAACCCCGCCATTTCTTTCCGCAGAAATGGCGGGTTTGTTGTCTGTGGCTAGTCAGTTAAGTGTTGGCTGCCCCAAAAGATCGCAGCCTGCGGCAGCTCCTACGGATTGGCGTTCGACTTCGACTCCTCGGGTGTACCCCGGTCGGCGTAGGAGCTGCCGAAGGCTGCGATCTTGGCGATCCCCAGTGTACTTTTGCTGACGGGCGAGTCAGGTGAATGTCTCAATATCATCAAGGGTGTCCGCAACAGTTCCTTCCAGGGAGGGGTATTTCTCCTTCACCTTTTCCAGAGCTGGGAGTACAGCACCCATGCCCAGTTCACCATGTCTGCGGGCTATGTGACCGAGCGCGGTGATGGCAGATGCTGCAACTGATTTGGTTTCACTCTCGAGGTACTTCAGGCAGGTGTTCTGAGCCCAGGTCTTGTCTTGTTCATTCAGACCGATAGAAACCAATGCGGCGGCAACGTTAGTTTCTACGTCGCTCGCTAGAAGCCTCGTCGCTTCCTGGTGGCTCATTGATGGATCTTGATAGAGAAAGCTCACTGTTTAACTCCCGTCTCAGTTGTACCTACTCCCGCACCCCTATGAAGAGATCCAGTTCAGTAGGTAACTGCTCATTGAGAGCTATAGCAATTTGTTGGACTTGCTCGCCGGTTAGTAACCATTCCCCATCCGCGCTTTCATCAAGATTTTTCCAGCCAAGAACACCCATTACCGCGACTTCAAACTCAGGTCGAACTGTAAGGTCGAATTTTAAGGAATCATCCTCGCCATCACCGTTTAAAAACCCACTAATCCATAAAAACATAAATAGCCTCTTAATTTATTTCGGGGTGGTTCTGCCGGGTTTTGCGGGGTCTATCTGTTCACCTGTTTCGTGGTTGAACTCGCCAAGATGTTTACCTTGACTGTCATACATCTCTATTGCGCCTGTCTTGCTATCCCATTCATATATTCGCCCCTTTCGGTCTTTCCACCGACTGCGCTTACTCCCTCCGCCCTGAACACTACTTTTTGATTTAACAGGTAGGGCATTTGGAAATGCAGGTAATGCCAACGGCGGCCGGTGGTACTTTATATCACCGCCGCCAGCAGATCTTGAAACCACAACATACAGCGTCTGCACACCGGAGTCAGCCGGGAAAACAAGGATGAAGTCCTTGTACTCAGGCGGGTAGATCGGGTTGACGATGATGTTATCTGCCTGTTCGGTAGGCGGATAAATCCAGATCTGAGGTGCTTGTGGTGCGGCCTCTAGCGGGGGAATCCCTGAGGTGCTGGATGGGTCAACAGCTGGCGTCCATATCAGGGTTATCCCATCGCCAAAGTCAGCGACCTGCTGAAAGCCCTGACTCTTGAACCGGACTACAGGAATCATTTCCCAGTCACGGCGCTTCTGGGTGTTGTATCCGTAACCCTTCAAGGTGCCATCCGCTTGTTGCTCAACATGCAGTCGAACCCGTGTTCGGCCTTTCTCGAGCGAATTGAGCTGTTCTTCTGTGTACAGGGAGCTGTCGCCCAAGCTCGACGGCCACAGCAATGCAACCATTCCGGCCAAAGCGCCAGCAGCAACTCCAGTCGTCACTACGCCGACACCACCAGCAGCACCCGTCCCGGTGCCGGCAACACCAGCCCGGCCCAAGAGAAGCGTTCCCAGTGCAACAGGTAACGCGCTGCCACTGATTTTTTTGAGAGGGATGTTTCCCGCTGCATCCCTTTCGCGGCCACCTAGCAGGGAGAAATTTCCGTAGTCGGTCAGTTTTTCGACAGGGACAAACTCGGATGGGTTGTCGTGGTTTATTACGCCGTCGGGGAGGTTGCAGCTTTTGGTGAGCACGCAACCCATGGAGCTGGATTGATCCTGCTGCAGAGGTTGCCTGACAAAACGGTCTTCATATGCCTGTTGTCGGGCCAATATGTCGTCATAGGATTTTTGTCTGGCGTCGCGCTCTGCCAGTTCGGTGGCGGTCATGTAGCGGCTGGTGATGTGGTGCCCGTCGCCTGACGGTGGGTTTTGAACCCGAGGTATGTCTGTTTTGCGAGCCATGAGCGTCCTTGTTTCATCTTTTGAAAGCGATGCGGACGCTATATCAAAGGGCATTTGATAGATGTAGGACTGATCTGAAACTCTGGCCGTTGTTACAAATGCTGCTTGTCGCTATGCACTGAGCTCGATCTCACTGATGTACCCGGTCGGCGTAGGAGCTGCCGAAGGCTGCGATCTTTTTTGATCTTTGGCGGCAGTTGAATCATTAAAGATCAAAAAAGATCGCAGCCTGCGGCAGCTCCTACATTTGGATCGGCGCAGTTTTATGATCGTTCCTACACGCAGGAACGATTAGCACGTTAAGCCTCTTGCGGGTCGATGTTGTCCAGCGCCCGGTTGACGGCCAGTTCACCCAGCATGATGACCTGCTGAATCCCCAGTATTGTGTTGCGATGCGAGCCTTCCAGGAGGTTTGCAAAGTCACTGACCATGACACTGGCTGATGCCAGTGATTCGCAGGCATTGGCCAGTAAGCTTTCGGTATCCATGTCGGGGGCGACGACGAACATTGTGCTGGGTTTGCGTGGGGTCTTGGGTGAAACCGATTCGGCTTCTGATTCAGGAGGGTTTGGAGTGTGTTTGAACATTGCTTAGGTACCTTAATTGATGCTGCAACCACCTCGCGACTAAACGAAGGGGGTGGCAGCTGTAGGCAGGTTAGTCGACCGGGTACCAAAGCTTTACCGGCGCACCCGAAGGTGCCCTGCGCACAGCTGCCATTGAGCGCAGGCATGTGAATACCTGACTGAACGGAGTGCGTGCTGCTTTGAGAACTACCGAGCGACTAAACCCGATCACTGACCATTCAGTGACGGGATTCAAGTTACCGACGGACCCCAAGGCACACAAGCCGGCGGATTCTGGCGTAGTTGTAGGCAATGACGCAAGGCGCTGTAGCCTGTTGCGCTAGTCGGAAATGATGCGTCGTTTGTCAGACTGACATCGCGAGCAGGCTCGCTCCCACAGGGGTATGTGTCGATCACAAATGCTGTGTACGGCAGCGATCAAATGTGGGAGCGAGCCTGCTCGCGATGAACGATGACGCGGTCAACCTGACTTGCCAACCCCGGCCATATCGGTGACCATGCACGCCATATAGGGGTAGGGGGTATACGTATGTCACACATCCACGAACACAAAGACGATCTGCTAAACCGCGTCCGGCGTATTGCCGGCCAGGTCCAGGCGGTGGAGCGGGCGCTGGAGTCCGACGCCGAATGCGCCAAAACCCTGCATCTGGTGGCGGCGATCCGCGGTGCGGTCAACGGTTTGATGGACCAGTTCATCGACGCCCACGCCCGTGAGCATGTGGCGCGTCCCGGGCTCAGTGATGAAGCCCGCGCCGAAGGCGTTGAAGACTTGTTGCAAGCCATCCGCCGTTACTCCAAATAGAGGCCCGAACCATGACGCTGACACCTCAGGCTTCGCGTTTTACCCACGATCACCTGTTTCTGGGGGCTGCCCACGATGACAATGCCCGCCGCACGTTGTGGGTGGTGGCGCTGACGTTTGTGATGATGATTGGCGAGATTGCCGCCGGTTACATCACCGGTTCCATGGCACTGCTGGCGGACGGGTTTCATATGGCGACCCACGCCGTGGCCTTGGGCATTGCCGCCGCGGCCTACGGTTTTGCCCGGCGGCATGCCAACAATTCGCGCTTCAGTTTTGGTACCGGCAAGGTCGGGGACTTGGCGGGTTTTGCTTCAGCCATAGTGCTGGGCCTAGTGTCGATCGGCATCGCTGGCGAATCCCTCGTGCGACTGTTTCAACCGACCACTGTGGCCTTCACCGAAGCGACGGTGATTGCGGTGATCGGGCTGGCGGTGAATATCGTCAGTGCGTTTCTACTGGCGGGCAACCACGGGCATCACGGCCATGAGCATCACAATCACAGTAATGCCCACGCTCATCATCACGACAACAACCTGCGTTCGGCGTATTTCCATGTGTTGGCCGATGCATTGACCTCGGTGCTGGCCATCGTGGCATTGTTGGCCGGACGCTACCTGGGCTGGGTCTGGCTGGATCCGGTGATGGGCATCGTCGGTGCCCTCGTGATCGCGAAATGGGCCTATGGCTTGATGCGCGACAGCGCTGCCGTGTTGCTCGACACCACCGATGAGCATGTCGCCGCCGAAATACGTGAGCTGCTTGAATCGACGGACGATGTTCGCATCAGTGACCTTCACGTCTGGCAAGTCGGTCCTCAGGCGCGGGCGGCGATAGTCAGCGTCGTAGCCGCGGCGGGTGTCAGTGCCGATGCCGTTCGCAGCCGTCTGGCACCGGTTCATGAGTTGTCCCATCTGACGGTCGAACATCGCCACGCTTGAGTTGTCTTTCAGGCAAACAGCGGAATACGGCCGTTCAGGGAAGGGCGGTAATGCCAGGTCAGTCGGTCCAGCGTCGGTTTCATTGCCAGAATCTCTGTCAATGTGGCGCTGGCGATGTGCAAGGCCAGTACCTGCCCCGGACATTGATGACGCCCCGCGCCGAAAGTGAAGCTGCGACGGTTCGGGCGGTCGAGCTGAAACGTGTCGGGATCATCATTAAGCTGCGGATCGCGATTGGCCGAGGCCAGCAGCACCAGGATGACGTCGCCGGGGTTCAGGCTCACGCCGTCGATTTCACACGGCGCGGCGACGAAGCGGCGGGTGTTTTGCACCGACGGGTCGAAGCGCTGCACTTCAGCGATCAAGTCATCAACTTGAGCCGAATCCAACGGTGGGTTTCGGATCAACGCCAATAGCGCATTGCCGATCAACCCGGCAGTGGCTTCGTAAGTCTGGGAGAACAATCCAATCAGGTTGGCGATCAAGATTTCTGCGTCAGTCGATGTCGCCGCGAAACGCTGCCGGATACTGGCGAGCAGGGCGCTTCGGTTGCTCGGGTCGTCCAGAAGCTCGATGAAGTAACCCTCCAGCTGTTCCGCCGCGGCATGGGCGGTGTCCAGTTGTGCCTGATCGCTGAGAGGCGACAGGCAGGCGACGAAGTCTGCGGTCAGCTCGCTGATGGCCCGGCCCTGAGCCGGAGAGAACCCCAGCAACGCCGCCACCACACAGACCGGCCCGCGAAACATCGCCGCGGACAACCCGTCGGCGCCCGGGGAGATCAACCGAGCGCCGACCAACGCATTGACCTCATTCACGTCAATCAACGCCAGCCCCGGCTCAATCGCCGCCCTCGGGCAACGCTGCCGTTCACCCTCGTTCATCCGCATCAACTGACCAAACACCTTGCCGGCCATGCCTTGAGCAATCACTTGGGGCACCGGTTCATGGGACGGTCGCACATGACAGTTCGGATGCGCCAGCACGGCAGCAACGGCCCGGGCGCTGCTGGCCACCCATAGTTTCAGTCCTTGATGAAAAACCAGCCCACCTTCGGCACGCAGTTGTACGTAATAGGGGTAAGGGTCGGCATGAGTCGCAGCGATGATCGGGTCCACGGGTCGCAGCCTTATCGGTGGTTGAAAAGTGTTGCTACTATCTCCAGTCCAAAAGGACCTTGATTCGTCCGGGAGCGAAATATGAACGCAGAACAACACGACATTGGCGTCTCTCAAGTGGCCGCAGCGATTGCGGAGCCGGCCCGGACGAAAATCCTCTGTTCGCTGATGGACGGCCACGCCCGCACCAGCACCGAGCTGGCAGCAATTGCCGAAGTCAGTGCCTCGACCGCCAGCGCCCATCTGGCCAAGCTCAAGGAACTGGCGCTGGTGCGTTTGCACGTTCAGGGCCGTCACCGCTATTACAGCCTCGTGGACAAGCGCGTGGCCCAGGCACTGGAAGCGCTGATGGTGATCGGTCAGAACGTCGCGCCGACGTTCAACCCGCGCACCCCGGACCGCCTGCAGTTCGCTCGCACCTGCTACGACCACATGGCCGGTACGTTGGCGGTGTTGCTGCATGACCGGATGATCGAAGCGGGGTGGTTGCTGGAAACCGATGAGCAGGCTTATCGACTGAGCGACAGCGGTGAAACGTTGTTCGAGGCATTGGGGATCGACGTCAAAAACCTCGGCACCTTGCGCCGCCGCTTCGCCTGCCCGTGCCTGGACTGGAGCATGCGCCGGCCGCACCTGGGCGGCGCCTTGGGCGCGGCGTTGCTGCAAACGGCGATCAAACGCAAATGGGTGACGCAGGATCTGGACAGTCGGGCGCTGGCGCTAACGTCAGTGGGGCGCAAGGAACTCAGTAGCCGGTTCGCCATTGAGCTGCCGGTTCAGGTGACGACAGCGCAACCTGCGTCCACTGAGAACAGGCGCCGCGCAATTGTCAGCCCTGCGGCTTAGCGACTCGAGGAGGCCATGAGCACGCCAAAACCGGCGAAGGTCATGCCCGAGACTTTCGCGGCCAGCCAGGAACCTTTCGGGCTCGATAACCAGCCTTTGGCGGCATTGGCGAGCAAGGCATAGCTGCCATGCACCAGAATCACCAGTAGGCCGTAGGAAGCGACCAGTTTGATGAACTGGGTGTAGAAGTGCGCCGAGGTGTCGATGAATTGCGGGAACACCGCCAGAAAGAAAAACACCGCCTTGGGGTTCAAAAGCTGCATCGAAGCCGCTTCGAGGAAGCGATAACCAGGGCTTGAAGGGCGCGTTTCAAGCAGCGTACTGAAACGATCCGAGCGCCAGCTTTTGTAGCCCAGGTACAACAAATACGCGGCCCCTGTGTATTTCAACGCGGTAAAAGCGTTCGCGGAGGTGCTGAGTATCAGGCCCACACTGGTGGCGCTGATGGCGGCGACGACAAACGCCCCCGACGCTATCCCCAGAATGCCCGGCACTGCCCCCGTCCAACCGTGGCGCACGGCATTGGACAGGGTCAGGACCACACCAGGCCCCGGGCTCAAAATAGTCAGAGTGGCGAAAAGTACAAAGAGTCCGTAGCTGTTCATGTCTTGCTCCGTCAGGTGGCGCTGGCTGCGTGCTGGCAGATTGGCGTGACGATGAGGGCGTGACAAACGCTTTAATTAACGCGCATAGGTGACTAAATTAGACGCATGAAAAATCAATTACCGCCGCTTAATGCTGTTCGGGCCTTCGCCGTCGCTGCTCGTCATCAGAGCTTCAGGTTGGCGGCCGAAGAGCTACATGTCAGCCACAGTGCGGTAAGCCGCCACATCAAACTGCTTGAGGAGCACCTGGGCGTGCTGCTGTTCGAGCGGCGTATCCGCCAATCGGTGCTGACGCCGGCCGGCCAGCGTTTTTATGAGCAGGTCAGCGCCGGGCTGTCGCAGATCGCCGACGCTGCCGCTGCGCTCAAGCAACATGCCGCGCTGCCTACCGTGAAGATTAATGTACGTCCGTCCTTTGCCGTGCTTTGGCTGACGCCCAGGCTAGCGGATTTCGTTGCGCAGCACCCGGACATCAAGCCGCAGGTGATCACGCAAACCCAGGCACCCGATCAGGCACGCGACGGGTTCGATATCGTCATTCGCCGTGGTCGTGACGATTGGGCGCCGGCGATTGAGGCGCGACCGCTGTTCGAAGACGAACTATTACTGGTCGCGGCGCCATCGCTGATTGAACGTCAGCCCCTTGAAGACCTCACTTCGCTGGGCCGGCATACGTTACTGACTGCCAAGGCTCGTCGCGAAGACTGGCACCATTGGGCGATGCACTTTGGTCAAAGTCTGTCAGCCACTCAGGTCATCCGGCAGTTTGATCACATGCACCGGGTGCTTCAGGCCGCCGTGGATGGGCAGGGCATTGCCTTGTGCCCGAGCTCTTTGCTGGGTACTCATCTTTTGAGCGGACACTTGATCTGCCCGTTGCCGGAGTTGCGTATGCCGTTGCCGCGTTATTACTACGGTGTTGCGCCGGACGTGACGGCGCAGACCCGGGTGTTTGTGGAGTGGTTGTTTGCCCGCATTGCTCAGGATGAGCTGTGTTGGCAAACACCTCGTGCTGTGACCGCTACGCCCTGAAAGCCCAGACTATTTCCACCACTCGCAAGGCCAGAATCAGATAAACCAGAAACAGGATGATTTGAAACGCTGTGTGATAAGGCAACCTGGACAGTCGACGCAGGCCATCACTGACACTGAGCAACATCAATATGGCTGACACTGCAATCAACCCCCAACCCGTGAGGCTTGAGGCGAGCAACCCCAGAAACAGAGAATGATCGCTGTGCAATGCGTTGCTGCCCGCCGCAAAAAGCAGGGCGCACACCAGCAGGTTCTTGATGTTGTCGAACACTTGCGTGGTGAAGTCGGTGTCCAGCAAGGCCAGATACTTTCGCCAGAGTTTTCCCATGGTTGTGGTGGCACCTGTTAATGGCTGTTGCACGTGGCGTTTTCCACGATACTCGGACGAAAAAAGCCCGGCCTTCAATATGAAGGCCGGGCTTTTATTGTGTTCAAACGGACAATCGCGAGCAGGCTCGCTCCCACAGGAACAGTGCAGAACCTGTGGGAGCGAGCCTGCTCGCGATAGCGGATCGCATCAAATCAAACCTTGACGATCCAGCCCGCTGGCGCTTCGACGTCGCCGGTCTGTACACCGGTCAGCTCTTTGTAGAGCTTCTGGGTGATCGGGCCGACTTCGGTTTCGCTGTGGAACACGTGCAGTTTGTCGTTGTAGCTGATGCCGCCGATCGGGGTGATCACCGCAGCAGTGCCGCAAGCACCGGCTTCCTTGAAGTCGGACAGCTTGTCGATCAACACGTCACCTTCGACCACTTCCAGACCCAGACGGGTTTTGGCCAGCTCGATCAACGACAGACGGGTAATGCCCGGCAACACCGAAGGAGAGTTCGGGGTGACGAACTTGTTGTCGTGGGTGATCCCGAAGAAGTTGGCCGAGCCGACTTCTTCGATTTTGGTGTGGGTCAGCGGGTCCAGATAAATGCAGTCGGCGAAGTGCGCCTTCTTGGCCTGGGAGCCCGGCATCAGGCTGGCGGCGTAGTTACCACCGACCTTGGCCGCACCGGTGCCTTGTGGGGCAGCGCGGTCGTAGCTGGAGATCAGGAAATTGTGCGGGGTCAAACCACCCTTGAAGTAGGCGCCGACCGGGATACAGAAGATCGAGAAGATGAACTCGGGCGCGGTACGCACGCCGATGTTGTCACCCACGCCGATCACGAACGGACGCAGGTACAGCGCGCCGCCGGTGCCGTAAGGCGGGATGAAACGCTCGTTGGCGCGTACCACTTCCTTGCACGCTTCGACGAACTGCTCGGTGGACACTTGCGGCATCAGCAGGCGACCGCAGCTGCGTTGCATGCGTGCGGCGTTCTGGTCCGGGCGGAACAGGTTGATCGAACCGTCCTTGCAACGATAGGCCTTCAGGCCTTCGAAGCACTGCTGGCCATAGTGAAGGGCAGTAGAGCCTTCGCTGATGTGCAGCACGTTATCTTCGGTCAGGGTGCCTTTGTCCCACTCGCCATTACGCCAGTGCGACAGATAGCGCTTGTCTGTCTTGATATAGTCAAAACCCAGCTTGTCCCAATTGATGCTTTCGTTACCCATGACACCCTCTATCACTTAACAACCGCCGAAACGGTTCAAGGCTTCTGACATTTTTCTGGATGGGGACAACAATACTTCATTCCGGGCCCATTTCGCAGCCCGGGCTGTCGGCTTAAGGGTAGAAATGATGTCGCCCTTGAGAAATCGCGAGCAGGCTCGCTCCCACATTTGATCTATGTTTGCCCTGAAACCTGCAAACACCTCAGCTTCCTGTGGGAGCGAGCCTGCTCGCGATGAGGCCATCCCTGATCCCATCAACCTCCCTGAATCACATGTGCAGTGCATGCCCCAAGGCACGCAACGCCGCTTCCTGCACCGCCTCACCGAGTGTCGGATGTGCGTGGATGGTGCCGGCGATGTCTTCCAGCCGAGCGCCCATTTCCAGGCTTTGACCGAACGCCGTCGACAACTCCGACACGCCCACACCCACCGCCTGCCAGCCAACAATCACATGATTGTCACGGCGCGCCACGACCCGCACGAAGCCGCTTTTCGACTCCAGCGTCATCGCCCGGCCATTGGCCGCGAACGGGAAGCTGGAAACGATGCAGTCCAGCCCCGCAGCCTTGGCCTCATCCGGGGTCTTGCCGACCACTACCAGTTCCGGGTCGGTGAAGCACACGGCGGCGATGGCGGTCGGGTTGAATTCGCGGTGTTTACCGCTGATCAGCTCGGCAACCATTTCACCCTGAGCCATGGCCCGGTGGGCGAGCATCGGTTCGCCGCTCAAGTCGCCGATGGCGTAGACGTTGCGCATGCTGGTCTGGCAACGGTTGTCGATTTTGATCGCCGAACCGTTCATGTCCAGGTTCAAGGCTTCTAGATTCCAGCCCCGAGTGTTGGGTTTGCGACCGACGGCTACCAGTACCTGATCGGTTTCCAGGTTCAAGGTGTCGCCATTCGGGTCACGAACTAGCAAGGTATTACCTTGTGAGTCAAAGCCTTCAACGCTGTGCTTCAAGTAAAGCTTCACGCCGAGTTGCTTGAGCGCTTCGTGTACCGGATGGGTCAGTTCGGCATCGTAGGCCGGCAGGATGCGATCCTGCGCCTCGACCACACTGACCTCGGCGCCGAGCTTGCTATAGGCAATTCCCAGCTCCAGACCGATGTAACCGCCACCGACCACGACCAACCGTTTCGGCACGGACATCGGCGCGAGGGCTTCGGTGGAGGAGATGATCGGCCCGCCAATCGGCAGCATCGGCAGGTTCACGCTTTTCGAACCGGTGGCCAGCACCAGGTGCTCGCACTGAATGCGCGTATCGCCGACTTCGACGGTTTTGCCATCGATTATCTTGGCCCAGCCTTGAATGACCTGGACCTTGTGCTTCTTCAGCAATGCCGAGACGCCGGTGGTCAGGCGATCAACGATGCCGTCCTTCCACTCGACGCTTTTGCTGATGTCCAGGGTCGGCGCCGACACGCTGATGCCCAGCGCCGAGTGTTGGCTGTGGTGCTGCGTCTGGTGGAACTGTTCGGCGACGTGAATCAATGCCTTCGACGGAATGCAGCCGATGTTCAGGCAGGTGCCGCCCAACGATTCGCCTTCCACCAGAATTGTCGAAATGCCCAGCTGACCGGCACGGATCGCCGTCACATAACCGCCAGGACCGCCGCCGATGATCAGTAGCGCGGTGTTCAAAGTTTGCATGCCTGCTCCATTCATAATCAGTCCACAAACAAGGTTGCGGGTTGTTCGAGCAGGCTGCGAACGGCCTGGATGAATTGCGCCGCGTCCATGCCATCGACCACGCGGTGATCGAAGGAGCTGGAGAGGTTCATCATCTTGCGAATCACGATCTGGCCTTTGACGACCATCGGCCGTTCGACGATTTTGTTCACGCCGACGATCGCTACTTCCGGCAGGTTCAGCACCGGGGTGCTGACGATGCCGCCCAGGGCGCCGAGGCTGGTCAGGGTGATGGTCGAGCCGGACAGTTCATCGCGGCTGGCCTTGCCAGTGCGCGCGGCAGTTGCCAAACGGGAGATTTCTGCGGCGCTGTCCCACAGGCTGCGGGTTTCGGCATGACGCACCACCGGCACCATCAAACCGATGTCGGCTTGGGTTGCGACGCCCACATGCACCGCGCCGAGGCGGGTGATGACTTGCGCTTCGTCGTCGTAACGGGCGTTGATCTGCGGGAAATCACGCAGCGCCACGACCAGCGCGCGGACCAGGAACGGCAGCAAGGTCAGCTTCCCGCGCGTCGCGCCGTGTTTTTCGTTCAGGTGTGCGCGCAGTTCTTCGACGGCGGTGACGTCGATTTCTTCGACGTAGCTGAAGTGGGCAGCACGCTGAGTGGCGTCTTGCATGCGCTGGGCGATCTTGCGGCGCATGCCGATCACCGGGATTTGCTCTTCGTCGTTGCGCTGGGCGTAAGCGGCGGTGGCGGTCGATGCATTCGACTGACCCTGAGCCAGCCAGGCTTCAAGGTCTTCATGCAGCACGCGACCGGCAGGACCGCTGCCACGCACCAGACGCAATTGAATGCCGAGGTCCAGCGCATGCTTGCGCACGGCGGGGGAGGCCAGCGGACGCTCATCGGCTTCACGGGCAACCATCGGGCCTTGGCACGCGGCGGCCGGACGAGGTGCCGCAACCGGTTTGCTTTCAACAACGGCTGCAACTTTCGGCGCTGCAACGGGTGCTTCTTTAACCGCTACTGGCTGAGCCGATTCTTTAACGTTGCCCGCGCCTTCGACTTCAATGCTGATCAGGATGCTGCCAACCGCCATGACTTCGCCAGGCTGTCCACCCAGCGCAATCACCTTGCCATGCACCGGCGAAGGGATGTCGACCATGGCCTTGTCGGTCATCACATCGGCCAACACCTGATCTTCGACGACCATGTCGCCGACCTTGACGTGCCACTGCGACAATTCAACTTCTGCAATGCCTTCGCCAATGTCCGGCATTTTAATAACGTGCGTGCCCATTCAGACCTCCATGACCCGTTTCAAAGCCGCGCCCACACGGGACGGACCAGGGAAATACGCCCACTCTTGCGCGTGCGGATAGGGGGTGTCCCAACCGGTGACGCGCTCGATCGGCGCTTCCAGGTAGTGGAAGCAGTGCTCTTGCACCAAGGCGACCAGTTCGGCGCCGAAACCGCAGGTGCGGGTCGCTTCGTGAACGATCACGCAGCGGCCGGTTTTCTTCACTGACTTGACGATGGTTTCCAGATCCAGCGGCCACAGGCTGCGCAGGTCGATGACCTCGGCGTCGACGCCGGTTTCTTCAGCCGCCACTTGCGACACATAAACCGTGGTGCCGTAGGTCAGGATGGTCACGTCCTTTCCCGGACGAGCGATGGCGGCGACGTCCAGTGGAACGGTGTAGTAACCGTCCGGCACTTGCGCGGCGGGGTGTTTCGACCACGGGGTTACCGGACGGTCGTGGTGGCCGTCGAACGGGCCGTTGTACAGGCGTTTTGGCTCAAGAAAGATCACCGGGTCATCGTTTTCGATGGAGGCGATCAGCAGGCCTTTGGCGTCGTAAGGGTTGGACGGCATGACCGTGCGCAAACCGCAGACTTGGGTGAACATCGCCTCGATGCTCTGGCTGTGGGTCTGGCCGCCGTAGATGCCGCCGCCGCATGGCATGCGCAGGGTCATCGGCGCGGTGAACTCGCCGGCCGAGCGATAACGCAGGCGCGCGGCTTCGGAAATGATCTGGTCCGACGCCGGGTAGACGTAATCGGCGAACTGGATCTCGGCCACCGGCCGCAAACCGTAAGCGCCCATGCCCACGGCGACGCCGACGATGCCGCTTTCGGAGATCGGTGCATCGAATACGCGGGAGGTGCCGTACTTGTTCTGCAAGCCTTCGGTGCAACGGAACACGCCGCCGAAATAACCGACGTCCTGGCCGAACACCACGACGTTATCGTCACGCTCAAGCATCACATCCATGGCCGAGCGCAGGGCCTGGATCATGGTCATGGTGGTCGTGGTCATGGCGGTTTCCGTGTTGAACTCGATTGTGTTGTTGTGATCGTTCATGTCAGATCCCCAACTCCTGACGCTGGCGCTTCAAGTGCTCCGGCATCTCTTTGTAGACGTCTTCGAACATGGTCGCGGCGCTCGGAATCTGGCCGCCGGCGAGGGTGCCGTACTGCTCGGCTTCTTTCTGCGCGGCGATCACTTCGGCTTCCAGTTCGGCGCTGACGGCGACGTGTTCCTCTTCGGACCACTGACCGATTTTGATCAGGTGCTGCTTGAGGCGGGCAATCGGGTCGCCCAACGGGAAGTGGCTCCAGTCGTCGGCAGGACGGTATTTGGAAGGGTCATCAGACGTCGAGTGCGGGCCGGCGCGGTAGGTGACCCATTCGATCATGGTCGGGCCGAGGTTGCGGCGTGCGCGTTCGGCGGCCCAGGCGGAAGCGGCGTACACCGCGACAAAATCGTTGCCATCGACCCGCAGGGAGGCAATGCCGCAACCAACGCCGCGTCCGGCAAAGGTGGTGGCTTCACCGCCGGCAATCGCCTGGAACGTCGAGATCGCCCACTGGTTGTTGACCACGTTGAGGATCACCGGCGCACGGTAGACGTGGGCGAAGGTGAGGGCGGTGTGGAAGTCCGATTCAGCGGTAGCACCGTCGCCGATCCAGGCCGAGGCGATTTTGGTGTCGCCCTTGATCGCCGAGGCCATGCCCCAGCCCACGCCCTGAACGAATTGAGTGGCGAGGTTGCCGGAAATGGTGAAGAAACCGGCATCCTTGACCGAGTACATGATCGGCAACTGACGGCCCTTGAGCGGGTCGCGCTCGTTGGACAGCAGTTGGCAGATCAGGTCGACCAGCGGCACTTCGCGGGCCATCAGGATGCTTTGTTGACGGTAGGTGGGGAAGCACATGTCGTCGATGTTCAAGGCCAGGGCCTGAGCGCTGCCGATGGCTTCTTCGCCAAGGCTTTGCATGTAGAACGACATTTTTTTCTGACGCTGGGCGACCACCATGCGGTTGTCGAAAATCCGCGTCTTGAGCATGGCGCGCATGCCTTTACGCAGGATCTCGACTGGCACGCCTTCAGCCCACGGGCCGAGGGCATTGCCTTGGTCGTCGAGCACGCGAATCAAGCCTTTGGCCAGATCAGCCGTGTCGGCCGGTTCAACGTCGATTGGGGGTTTGCGCACCAGGCCTGCGTCAGTCAGATGCAGGTAGGAGAAGTCGGTTTTGCAGCCGGGGCGGCCCGAAGGTTCGGGAACGTGCAGGCGCAGCGGTTCGTACGCTTGGTTCATGGCTTCTACGCTCGATCTTGTGAATTTCTTGTAGTGAGCTGGCAGTCATTCTTCGGTAAAAGAATTCTTGTCCTACAACAATCATAGGCCGGCCCAAGAAGAATATTTCTCTCTGTTTCGTTGCGCTTGAGATCATTTGAGGATAAAAATTCTGCATAAACATAAAAATCAGGTGGTTTTGTCTCATGCGCAAACTGGACCGTACCGATATCGGCATTCTCAATAGCCTTCAGGAGAACGCGCGCATCACCAACGCCGACCTCGCGCGCTCGGTGAACCTGTCGCCGACGCCGTGCTTCAACCGGGTCAAGGCGATGGAAGAATTAGGGCTGATTCGTGAGCAAGTGACCCTGCTGGATGCCGACCTGCTGGGGCTGCATGTGAATGTGTTCATTCACGTCAGCCTGGAGAAACAGGTGGAGGAGGCGTTGCAGCATTTCGAAGAGGCGATCTCGGATCGCCCGGAAGTGATGGAGTGCTATTTGATGGCCGGCGACCCGGACTACCTGATCCGCGTGCTGGTGCCGACCATTCAGTCGCTGGAGCGCTTCATGATGGATTTTCTGACCAAAGTGCCGGGGGTGGCGAACATCCGTTCGAGCTTTGCGCTCAAGCAGGTGCGGTATAAGACGGCGCTGCCGTTGCCGGCGAATGGATTGACGTTGGCCAACTGAAGATCACAGCTGCTACGGGATTAGAGTTGATTCAGGGGGATCTTCAGGTAACTCACGCCATTCTCTTCCGCCGGCGGCAAATTTCCCGCCCGCACATTCACTTGAATCGCTGGCAACAACAACGTCGGCATATTCAAACCGGCATCGCGCTGAGTACGCATGACGACGAAGGTAGCCTCATCAATGCCGTCGTGAATATGAATATTGTTTTTGCGCTGCTCGCCAACCGTGCTCTTGCATTGAGGGGCGCGGCCCGTGGGCGGGTAATCGTGGCAGACGTAAAGCCGCACGCTGGCGGGGAAGGCCAATAGTTTGTGGATCGAGGCAAACATCTGGTTGGCGTTGCCGCCGGGGAAGTCGCAACGTGCGGTGCCGACGTCCGGCATGAACAACGTATCGCCCACCAGAATCACATCGCCGTCGATCAAATAAGCCATGTCCGCCGGGGTATGCCCGGGCACATGCAACGCCGTGGCCTTGAGGTTGCCGATCCGGAATGACTCGTCCGGCGCAAACAGGTGATCGAACTGTGAACCATCGACGCTAAATTCCGGTTCGAGGTTGAACAGTGCCTTGAATACGTCCTGAACCTTACTGATCGACTGACCAATCGCAATCTTGCCCCCCAGTTCCCGGCGCAGATAAGGCGCGGCCGACAGGTGATCGGCATGGGCATGGGTTTCCAGCAGCCATTGCACCTGCAACTGATGCTCGTGCACGAAGGCGATGATTTTGTCGACCTGGACGGTCGCGGTGCGCCCGGCGGCGGGGTCGTAATCCAGCACCGGGTCGACAATCGCGCAATGCCCGCCATCGTGCTCGTAGATCACGTAGCTGTAAGTCGACGAGGCGGGGTCGAGGAAGGCTTCAATCAACGCAGACATGGGGACGAACCTGTGGAAAGGGCGGGAGGACAATAACCGGTTGCAACACTTTATGTTTAAACATAATGTCCGCAGCTTAAGTGACGTCGAAGGCATCCTGCAAATGCAATCCAGTCTGACCGAATGTGAAGTCGCCCAGCTCCGGGCCTCGGCCTCCAAGGCTTGTGCGCTGCTCAAGGCTTTGGCCAACGAGGACCGCTTGCTGATTCTCTGCCAATTGACCCAGGGCGAGCGCAACGTCGGCGAACTGGAGAAAATGACCGGCGTGCGCCAGCCCACACTGTCCCAACAACTGGGGATCCTGCGCGACGAAGGATTGGTCGTCACCCGTCGGGAAGGCAAGTACATATTCTATGGTTTAGCCAGTCACGAAGTGATTCAAGTGATGAAGACGCTGTCCGGCCTGTACTGCGGAGCGGTGCTGAAAAGCTGGGGCTGAACCTGATGCCGGTCCGGCGAAGGCTGCGTTCGGCTGCGAAGCAGTCGCCAATCCGGCTAACGCGGTCTGCCTGACACATCGCAATCTCTGATTTCACGACTGCTTCGCAGCCTCGCTTGAGCTCGACAGCTGCTACAACCCTGCGCCATGCGTGCAATAAAGGAATGAATGATGAACGATCAACACTGGGGCCCATCCATCAGTGCCGACATCGTGGTAATAGGCGGCGGGACCGCCGGCATTGGTTTGGTTGCCAGCCTGCTGAAACGCGATCCGGGCTTGAACATTACCGTCATCGAACCCGACAGCCAGCATTACTACCAACCGGCGTGGACGCTGGTGGGCGGCGGTGCTTACGCGGTGAAAAACACCGTGCGCCCGATGTCTTCGGTGATGCCGCGCCAGGCCACCGGGTTGCAGGCGTCCGTGACTGACATCGCCCCGGACAGCAAACAGCTGACCCTCGACGATGGCCGCACCGTCAGTTACCAGAACCTCGTCGTCTGCCCCGGTTTGCGCCTGGCTTGGGAGAAAATCGAAGGCTTGCAAGACACCCTCGACACGATCGTGCCGCGTCGTTCAGCCTGGTTTCTCAAGGCGACCCTGCTGCCGTGGTTCTACTGGAATGGCTTGCTCAAGGGCCGCGAATGGCTGACCCATCTGTCCAAGGTTGACTGAGAGAACTCTATGTTGCTGGCCAGTTTTTTCGGTGTGGTCATGGGCCTGGTGCTGGGTTTGACCGGTGCCGGTGGCGGTATTCTTGCAGTGCCGGCCCTGGTGCTGGGGCTGGGTTTGACCATGACCCAAGCGGCGCCCGTCGCCTTGTTTGCGGTGGGCAGCGCGGCGGCGATCGGTGCGATCGACGGTTTGCGCCATGGCCTGGTGCGCTATCGCGCGGCGTTGTTGATTGCGCTGCTCGGCGCGGTGTTTTCGCCGGTGGGCATCTACTTCGCCCATCAGTTGCCGGAAAAGATCCTGATGGTTCTGTTCAGTCTGCTGATGGTCATGGTGGCCTGGCGGATGCTGCGCCGGGAAAAGCCCGACGATGGCCCCAGCGATCACGGGCATGCCAACTGGGGTCAGAAGAACTGCATGCTCGATCAGCAGACCGGGCGCTTTTCCTGGACCGCCAAATGCACCGCAACCCTGGCGGCACTCGGCGCGGTGACCGGCGTTGTCTCAGGGCTGCTCGGGGTGGGTGGCGGCTTTCTGATTGTGCCCGCGTTCAAGCAACTGACCGATGTGCAGATGCGCGGGATCGTCGCTACTTCGTTGATGGTGATCAGCCTGATCTCGGTGATCGGCGTGATCAGCGCGTTTCATGCCGGGGTGCGGATCGATGGTTTGGGCGTGTCGTTCATTGTCGCCAGCATCGTCGGGATGATCCTCGGTCGAAAACTCTGCGCGCGGGTACCGGCCCGGGGACTGCAGATCGGCTTCGCCAGCGTCTGCGTGGTGATCGCCGTTTACATGCTGTTTAGAGCGAGCTTCTGACTGGTAGGAGCCGGCGGCCCTGTGGGAGCGAGCCTGCTCGCGATGAGGCCCTAACATTCAACATCTATGGTGCCAGTCACACCGCTATCGCGAGCAGGCTCGCTCCCAGTGTGCCCGGCATGGGCCAAAACCAGTCACCTGAAAAGTGGTGACCAGAATGAGTGACGAGAACTGTAGTGAAACGCAAGGGGGACGCCGCGAGGCCAGCCTGAAAGAAGCGTGTAGCAAAGGCGCGTCCGCAGGAACACGAACAAGCAGCGAGGCCGGATGCGGGCGATAAGTGTGCTGGGAGCCACGAAATCCAACCGTCACCGAAAGACGCATCAGGTAGAGCTTGGCGGCCCGAGCCGAAGGTTTTGGCACCTTACCCGGGGAGATCTCGCGGGCGTAGCCCGCGAGAAGTCAGCAGATGCCGTAGTAGTGAAGAAAGGTCGTAATGGATCTGGAGCGAAGGGCTGAAGAACAGAAACACTCACCATAGACTACTGCCTACAAAGCGAGAGCCCTTTGCAACCGCACCCGGAAATGCCATGTGGCACGTAGCGGGATGGCCTTGCGTAGGGACGTCGGGGGGTCGACGGAATCACTACCGACGAGCTCCCCGCCCACCTTCAGACGCACTGGCCGGCCATCAGGAGCAAGCTTCTGGACGGGACCTATAAACCGGGCCCCGTCAAAGGTCTCAGGATCCCCAAACCGCAAGGTGGGGAGCGACTGCTGGGCATTCCGAATACGCAGGATCGCTTGATCCAGCAATCGGTCCAGCAGCACCTGACGCAGCTGTGGGACGGCAGTTTCAGCGAACACAGCTACGGCTTTCGGCCTGGCAGAAGCAATCTCGACGCTATCCGAGCCGCCAAGGCCTTTGTCCTGGAAGGCAAGACCTGGGTCGTGGATATCGACATCGAAGCCTTCTTCGATCAGGTCAACCACGACCGGTTGATGAGCGCCAGCAAAAGCGGAACGGGACGGCCTTGGGATCGCGACTTCCTTGGCTACAACATCGACGAACAAGGGAATGGCCAGCTGTCCGGCAAGACCGTGAAGAAATACCGCAAGAAAGTCCGCGAGCTGTGGTCGGCCAGGCAAAGTCTGACGAGCGCAGAACTGGTGGCTCAATGGGGGCGTTACATCCGGGGGGGGTACGAATACTTCCGCTGGGTGAAGGACGACTTCAAGCGGTTATCGCAATGGACTCGCCGGCATATGCGCAAATGTTTCTGGCAACGCTGGCACAGTCGTGAGGGACGAATGCGCAAACTGCGCGGGCTTGGTATCGCCAGCCGGTAACTGGCGCGAGTAAGTTTTCACGACGGTGCCTGGCGCGCGGCGCGCCACCCAGTGATGCAACAGGCGATGAGTCTTAACATGATGCGTCGTTGGGGACTGTGGACGCCGCAGGATTTCGTCTCAGCGCCTCGCTGAGCTGTTCAACCGCCGGATGCGGAAAACCGCACGTCCGGTGGTGTGGGAGGGGTAACGGGCGCAAGCCCGTTGCCTCCACCCAATCAGGGCCGCTGACTCCTACGAAAAGCGGCCCCTGGGGTCTACAGGCCTACACCCTAAGTTCCGGGCCCTGCCGACGAGCAGTCTTACGCCGTAACTGTCGCGTATTGCCGGTCATTCCAAAGCACTTCAAAAACGCACCCAAGGCAGCGTATGACGCCGCCGGTCAGCTTTCGATAATCGCCTCCGACATCAAGTCCCCCGGAGCGTGCCATGCACAACAATAAGAACTTCAAGCATCGTTTCTTGCCGGCCTTCATCGCCAGCCTGTCGTCCCTTGGCCTGAGCTCGATGGCCGAGGCCGAGATCATGCTGTACGACAAGGACCAGACCACGTTCTCCACGGATGGCTACATCAACGCCTTCTACGTGAACAGCGACGTGGACCGGGCCGGCGAGCAGTACGACCGGCGCCAGGCGCGGGTGAAGATGGGATTCCTGCCCAACTACTTGGGCTTCAACATGGGCAAGCAGGTCGATGATCTCAAGCTCGGCGCCCGCGCCTCGTTCTGGGTGACCAAATGATCGCCGCCGCCGAGCTGAAAGTCGCGGTGTACAAGGACTTCGTGCCCTACAGCTTTGAAGACGCTGGCGAGGCTCGCGGGGTCGATGTCGAACTTGCCCAGGCCCTGGCCAAGGCCATGGGGGTACGCCTGAAACTGATCTGGGCGCCCGCGGGGAAAAGCTCGACGACGACCTGCGCGATTGCATCTGGCGGGCCAGTCAGTTGCACAATCAGCAACTGGCCGACCTGATGATGCGCGTGCCGTACGATCGCGATTACTCACAGAAACGCAATGAACTGGGTGAACTGGAAAACGGCCATGTGGTGATGTTCGGGCCGTACCAGACCGAACAATGGCAAGTGGCTTATGACCGTCGTCGTCTGGACTCGGTGGCCAGTGTCGCGGTGTTCCAGAAGGCGCGACGACGAGTAGAGGTTGTCGTCAGGACGCAGGTGCGAGTTCCACGGCGGAACTGGCCGCGCGCCTGGATGAACTGGAAACCGAACGCAACCGCTACAAATGGCTGTTCGAAAACGCGGAGCGGTCTGTCATTCAACAATTGATGTCGGCTGACAGTCCCTCTTCGCGGGCAAGCCTCGCTCCTACAGAGTATTTTTTGTTCAGGCGGTAAGCATCGGTGGCATTTTCCCCAGTCGCCGCGATCCAGAGCGGATGCTAGTCTTGACCAACGCTGTTGTCAGGGAGCCCTCATGGGCAATCACAAGATCGAGATTCGTCGCAGTAACGTCGAAAAGATTCTGCTGGGGGCCGAAAAAGTCTTCGCCGAAAAAGGTTTCGGCAGCACCGCCATGGCCGACATCGCCGCCGAAGTGCAACTGCCGCGTTCCAACCTGCATTATTACTTCAGCACCAAAAGTGATCTGTACAGCGCGGTGCTGTTGGGTTTGCTGGAGGTCTGGAAGCAGGACGCCCTGTGCTTCGAGATGTTCGACGACCCGCGAGTGGTGCTCAGCAGCTACATCCGCGCCAAGATGAACCATTCCCGCAGCCGCCCTTATGGCTCGAAAGTCTGGGCCAATGAAATCATCCACGGTGCGCCGACACTGGGTGAGAAACTGGACGCCAGCCTGTACGACTGGGCCAAGATGAAAGAAGCGAAAATTCGCCAGTGGGTGGAGGACAAACGCATCCTGCCGGTGGAGCCTTCCAGCCTGCTGTACATGATCTGGGCTTCGACCCAGCACTACGCCGACTTCGACCATCAGGTGAACATTCTTAATGATCACCAACCGTTGTCGGACATGCAGTTCGAACGGGCGGTGCAGACGGTGACCAGCGTGATATTGCGGGGGATCGGCTTGGAGCCTTGAGGTCGGCGGCGTTAGGGTTGGCCTCATCGCGAGCAGGCTCGCTCCCACATTAGATCTTTAGCGAACACAGGATTTGTGCGCGAAGGTGATCCACTGTGGGAGCGAGCCTGCTCGCGATGGCGTCCGTTCAGACGCCACTGATTTCAAGGGGCGACATGGTAGGGATTTCTCGGATCATGGTTCCAATCCAGAAACGGCTTGCCCGTATCCATCGGCACCATCTCAATGCAATCCTGCACCGGACACGTGATTTGGCACAGGTTGCAGCCCACGCACTCCTCATCGATCACTTCATATTTATGCGTGCCGTCTGCTTGCTTGAGGCTGGCAATCGCCTGGTGCGAGGTGTCTTCGCAAGCGATGTGGCAGCGACCGCAACCGATGCACGCTTGCTGATCAATCTTGGCAATCACCTGATAGTTGATGTCCAGGTACTTCCAGTCCGTGGTATTGCCTACCGCACGTCCGGAGAACTCCGAGACACTGGCGTAGCCCTGACTGTCCATCCAGCGTGACAAACCGTCCTTCATCTCCTCGACAATCCGGAAACCATGCAGCATCGCCGCCGTGCACACCTGAACCGAACCGCTGCCCAGCGCAATGAATTCCGCCGCATCGCGCCAACTGCCAATCCCGCCAATGCCACAGATCGGCAAGCCCTGGGTCTGAGGGTCGCGGGCGATTTCGGCGACCATGTTCAGCGCAATCGGCTTCACCGCCGAGCCGCAATAACCGCCATGGGTGCTTTGGCTGCCGACGGCGGGATTGGCGACCATGCGCTCCAGGTTGACGCTGGTGATCGAGTTGATGGTGTTGATCAGCGACACCGCGTCGGCCCCGCCACGGTAAGCGGCACGGGCGGCGACGCGGATATCGGTGATGTTCGGCGTTAGCTTGACGATCACCGGCAGCGAGCAATAAGTCTTGCACCAGCGGGTGACCTGTTCGACGTATTCCGGCACTTGGCCAACCGCCGCGCCCATGCCTCGTTCCGGCATGCCGTGGGGGCAGCCGAAATTCAGTTCGATGCCATCGGCCCCGGTGGCTTCCACCAGCGGCAGGATGTTTTTCCACGACTCTTCGACGCAGGGCACCATCAGCGACACGATCAGCGCGCGGTCCGGCCAGTCCTTTTTGACCTGAGTGATTTCCCGCAGGTTGATGTCCAGCGAACGGTCGGTGATCAGTTCGATGTTGTTAAAACCAAGCACCTCCCGATTAGCCCCGAAGTGTGCCGAGTAACGCGATGACACGTTGACCGCCGCCGGGTCTTCACCCAGGGTTTTCCAGACCACGCCGCCCCATCCGGCCTCAAACGCGCGAACCACGTTGTAGGCTTTGTCAGTCGGTGGCGCGGAGGCCAGCCAGAAAGGATTGGGGGCTTTGATGCCGGCGAAAACAATCGAGAGATCGGCCATTTACGCAGCCTCCACGTTGAGCATGAGTTGAGCGTTGATGGCCTCGGCGGCCAGCTTGCCGTGCTGCACGGCTTGCACGGTGAGGTCCTGATCGAGGCTGGTGCAGTCGCCGCCGGCATACACGCCGGGGATGCTGGTGCGCAGCTGTTCGTCGACGAGGATGCGGTCGCCCTGACGCTTGAGTTCGCGGGCCAGTGGATCGGCGAGGGCGTTGTTGTCGAAAGCCTGGCCGATGGCTTTGAAGATCGCGTCGGCGGCCAGTTCGAAGGTTTCGCCAGTGGTTTGCAGGCGACCTTCCACCAACCGGGTGCGGGCGAAGCGCATGCCGCGCACGTTGCCCTTATCGTCGAGCAGCACCTCTAGCGGTTGCGCCCAGGTCAGCAGCCGCACCTGATTGGCCTTGGCGATGTCCTGTTCGTGACCGGTGGCGCCCATGTCCGGGGCGCCGCGGCGGTACACCAGATTCACGTCGCGGGCACCGAGGCGAGCCATTTGCACGGCCATGTCGATGGCCGTGTTGCCGGCACCGAGGACGATGCAGCGCTCGGCCAGCGGCAGTTGCGTCAGGTCATCGGCCTGGCGCAGTTCGCGGATGTAGTCGGTGGCGGCGAGCAGGCCGGGGGCATCTTCGTGGGCCAGTCCCAACTGTTTGCTGGCGGCCAGACCAAGGCCGAGGAACACCGCGTCGAATTGCTGATGCAGTTCACTGAGGGTCAGGTTGTCGCCGAGTTTCTGCCCGTGACGAATCTCGATCCCGCCAATCCCCATCAGGAATTCCAGCTCCTTCTGCGCGTAATCGTCCACCAGTTTGTACTTGGCGATCCCGTATTCGTTGAGGCCGCCGGCCTTTTCCCGCGCCTCGAAAATCACCACGTCATGGCCGTGCATGGCGCTGCGGTGCGCGCAGGACAAACCGGCCGGGCCGGCACCGACCACGGCAATGCGCTTACCGGTTGCGGCGGCGCGTTGGAACGGGTGTTCGCTGAAGTGTGCGTTGTCCACGGCATAGCGTTGCAACAGGCCGATCAACACCGGCGCGCATTCCTGAGCGTTGTTGCGCACGCAGGCTTGCTGGCACAGGATTTCCGTGGGGCAGACGCGGGCGCAACTGCCACCGAGGATGTTCGCCGAGAGGATTTTCTGCGCGGCGCCCTGAACGTTTTCCTGATGGATATTGCGGATGAACGATGGAATATCGATGTCGCTCGGACAGGCATCCACGCACGGCGCGTCGTAGCAATACAGGCAGCGCGAGGCTTCCAGATGCGCCTGACGGTCGTTGAGCGGTGGTGCCAGATCGGTGAAATGGCCGGCGAGGGCGGCCGCGTCCTCATGGGGATGCGGGAGGTGGTTCAGGGTCTTGATCACGGTTTAAGGCCTCATGTTTTTTGAGGTACTGCCTCTGGTGGGCATTGATTGGTTCACACACGTCCCCCTGTAGGAGCTGCCGAAGGCTGCGATCTTTTGACTTTGCTTTTTAAGATCAAGATCAAAAGATCGCAGCCTTCGGCAGCTCCTACAGGGAAATGCATTCCAAAATGTGGGAGCGAGCCTGCTCGCGATAGGCCGAAGGCCGCTCTCAGCGTTTCACTGCCGTCGGCTTGTTCATCTCAGCCCGCTTGCTCAGCAAATCAAACACCGCCGGATACGCCGGCCGTTCGACATACCGACCGGCCCCACGCTCGGCCCGCAAGTCACCATCGGCCCACACCACTCGGCCCTGGCTGACGGTGTGGCTCGGTACGCCGCGCACGGTCTTGCCTTCAAAGATGTTGAAGTCGACCTGTTGGTGATGGGTCTTGGCTGAAATCGTCCGCGTGCCTTCCGGATCCCACAGCACCAGATCCGCATCGGCACCCACACGGATCGCACCCTTGCGCGGATAGAGGTTGAAGATCTTCGCGGTGTTGGTGGAGGTGAGGGCAACGAAGTGCTGCATCGACAAGCGCCCGGTGTTCACACCTTCATCCCAGAGCACCGCCATGCGGTCTTCGATACCGGCGGTGCCGTTGGGGATCTTGCTGAAGTCGTCACGGCCGGCGGCTTTTTGCTCGGCGCAGAAGCAGCAGTGGTCGGTGGCGGTGGTGTGCAGGTTGCCTGATTGCAGGCCATGCCAAAGGGCTTCCTGATGGCCGCGAGGACGGAAGGGCGGGCTCATCACGTAACCGGCGGCGGTCTGCCAGTCCGGGTGTTGGTAAACGCTGTCGTCCAGCAGCAGATGCCCGGCCAGCACTTCGCCGTAGACCGGTTGGCCTTTGCTACGGGCGTAGGTGATTTCGTCGAGGGCTTCCTGGGTCGAGACGTGGACCAGATACAACGGGGTACCGAGGGTTTCGGCGATGCGGATCGCCCGGCTCGCGGCTTCGCCTTCCACCTGCGAAGGCCGCGACAACGGATGCGCTTCAGGGCCGGTCATACCCTGGGCCATCAACTTGCGTTGCAGGTGATAAACCAGTTCGCCGTTTTCCGCATGCACGGTGGGCACTGCACCCAATTCCAGACAACGCTCGAAACTCGCCACCAGCGTATCGTCCGCGGCCATGATCGCGTTCTTGTAAGCCATGAAATGCTTGAAGCTGTTCACCCCGTGATGGCTGACCAGCTCGGCCATTTCTTCGCGGACCTGCTCGCTCCACCAAGTGATAGCGACGTGGAAACCGTAGTCCGACGCCGACTTCTCCGCCCAGCCGCGCCATTGATGAAATGCCTCCATCAACGATTGCTGCGGGTTGGGAATCACGAAGTCGATGATCGAGGTGGTACCGCCGGCAAGTCCCGCCGCGGTGCCGCTGAAAAAGTCTTCGCTGGCCACCGTACCCATGAAGGGCAACTGCATATGAGTGTGCGGGTCGATGCCGCCGGGCATCAGGTATTGGCCGCTGCCGTCGAGCACTTCGGCATCGGCGGGAACATCAAGGTTTTCACCGATGGCTTTGATCACGCCCTCGGCGCAATAGACGTCGGCGCGATAACTTTCATCATGGGTAATAACGGTGGCGCCACGGATCAACAGAGACATTCCGAGTTCCTCGCAGGCATGACCGACTAATGCCGGTTCTAGATGTTTTTATATGAAGCAGACGCCAATCGGTGTATTCCTGTCAGCGCTGTCAAGAATAGACGCTAGCTGCACTTTGTCGATTGAGCAAGAATATTTTTTATAAGCTTATGACTGTTTTAAATAATTGATAAATAACGATAAAAAATGAAAATCACCAAAATGGTGAGGCCTCTCACCATTTTGACGCACTTGACAGGTTCAAAAAATAGACGAGATTTTCTATGTGAAATCAGCCGCTTGTGGATGGTCTATGGTTGAGGCGCAGTCTTTCAAAAAAGATCGACGCACCAGATTGAGTCCTGACTGTTCGGACAACTTGCCTGACATTCGGCCTGAGTGGCATGGCAACTCACCGCGGATTCAATAGTTGGATAAATAAAGCTGATTAACATCAGTTGGTTAGCGAAATTTTATGGCACGGCCCGATGCGCAAGCGGGGCACCCGGCACGTTTATTGATGCCGCCGCTGACACCTTGGCCGGTCCGTAAAAGTTGTCAGTTTCTCCGGCCATCGTCCGGCTCGCGCACCTCGCGCCAGCCCCTGATGAGCAAAAATAATCAAAAGAACAGTGGAGCGGCCATGCAACAGATCAGATCGCAAGTGACCGAGCGCGACGGCTTGTTTGAGCTCGAAGCCGGCAGCGACGTCCTCGACAGTCCCCGTTATAGCCACGACATGGCACCGACCAAGGTGCGCGAACGAACCTGGAACAAATGGCACATCACCGCCTTATGGGTCGGCATGGCAATCTGTGTGCCGACCTACACCCTCGGCGGCGTGCTCACCGCTTATTTCGGCCTGAGCGTCGGCGAAGCGCTGCTGGCGATTCTGTTCGCCAACATCATCGTATTGATTCCGCTGACCCTGAACGCCTTCCCCGGCACCAAGTACGGCATTCCGTTTCCGGTGTTGCTGCGCTCATCCTTCGGCATTCTCGGTTCCAACATTCCGTGTCTGATCCGCGCGCTGGTGGCGTGTGGCTGGTTCGGCATCCAGACGATGTTCGGCGGGTTGGCGATTCACCTGTTTCTCGGTTCGGTGTTCGATGACTGGAAAGCCCTTGGCGGCACCGGTGAAGTGATCGGCTTCATGATGTTCTGGGCCTTGAACCTGTGGGTGGTGATTCGCGGCGCGGACTCGATCAAATGGTTGGAAACCCTTTCGGCGCCGTTGTTGGTGCTGGTGGGCGTGGGGCTGCTGGTGTGGGCGATGCCGAACGTATCGATGAGCGAATTGATGGCGATCCCGGCCAAGCGTCCGGAAGGGGCCAGCGTGGTCAGTTACTTTGCCGCCGGGCTGACTGCGATGGTCGGGTTCTGGGCCACTTTGTCCCTGAATATTCCGGACTTCAGCCGTTACGCGAAAAGCCAGAAGGATCAGATCGTCGGGCAGATCATCGGCTTGCCCCTGACCATGTTCCTGTTCGCCTCCCTTGGTGTGGTGATGACGGCCGCCTCGGTAAAACTGGTGGGCGTCACCGTCTCTGATCCGGTCACCCTGATCGGCCATATCCAGAGCCCGGTCTGGGTCGCTTTGGCCATGGCGCTGATCATCATCGCCACGTTGTCGACCAACACCGCGGCCAACATCGTGTCGCCGACCAACGACTTCCAGAACGTTGCGCCCAAGATCATCAACCGCACCAAAGCGGTGATTCTCACGGGGCTGGTCGGGTTGGCGCTGATGGCCCATGAACTGTTGAAGAAGCTCGGGCTGATCGTTTCGGATTTGAGCCTGGAGACGGTGTATTCCAACTGGTTGCTGGGCTATTCGAGCCTGCTGGGCCCGATCGCCGGGATCATGGTGGTGGATTATTTCCTGATCAAGAAACAGCAACTGGATCTGGCCGGACTTTACCGCGATGACGTTTATCCAGCGTGGAACTGGTTCGGCTTTATCGCGTTCGGCGCGCCGGTGGTGTTGACACTGCTGTCGCTGGGCAGCGATGCGTTCAGCTGGTTTTACAGCTACGGCTGGTTCACCGGCTCGGTCCTTGGTGGGCTGATTTATTACGGGTTGAGTGTGATGCGGCCGAGTCCTACTGCTGTGAAATCGGCGGTGTGACGTATGGCCCCTTCGCGAGCAAGCTCGCTCCCACATTTGAAATGCATTCCCACTGTAGGAGCTGCCGAAGGCTGCGATCTTTTGATCTTGCTCTCCGGTGGCCCCAAAAAGATCGCAGGCTGCGCCAGCTCCTACATTTGAAATGCATTCCCCTTGTGGGAGCGAGCCTGCTCGCGAAGACGGCCTCAAAAGCACCAATGCAATACCTGACGAAACTCATAAGAACAGCCTGAGGAGATCACCATGAACGCTGCCATAGACGTTCTGCAGTCCACCCATCAGCACATCAATCGCGACCGTCTGTGGCAGTCGCTCATGGACCTGGCCAAACTCGGCGCCACCGTCAAGGGCGGTGTCTGCCGGCTGGCCCTGACCGACCTCGACCGTCAGGCCCGGGATATCTTCGTGAACTGGTGCGAGGAGGCCGGCTGCACCGTCAGCATCGACGCCGTCGGCAACATCTTCGCCCGCCGACCCGGCCGCAATCCGAACCTGCCGCCCGTAATGACCGGCAGCCACATCGACACTCAACCCACCGGCGGCAAGTTCGATGGCTGCTTCGGCGTGCTGGCTGGCGTCGAAGTGCTGCGCACCCTCAACGACCTGGGCGTGGAAACCGAAGCGCCGCTGGAAGTGGTGGTCTGGACCAACGAAGAAGGCTCGCGCTTCGCCCCCTGCATGATGGGCTCCGGCGTGTTCGCGGAAAAATTCACCCTCGAAGAAACCCTGGCCAAGGTCGATGCCCAGGGCGTGACCGTCGGCGAAGCCCTGAACGCCATTGGCTATGCCGGGCCGCGCAAAGTCAGTGGCCACGCCGTCGGTGCGTATTTCGAGGCCCACATCGAGCAAGGCCCGATTCTTGAGGACGAACGCAAAACCATCGGCGTGGTCATGGGCGCCCTCGGGCAGAAATGGTTCGACCTGAAACTGCGCGGCGTCGAAGCCCATGCCGGCCCGACGCCAATGCACCTGCGCAAGGACGCTCTGGTCGGCGCCTCGGTGATCGTCGGCGCAGTCAATCGCGCCGCCCTCGGCCACCAACCCCACGCCTGCGGCACCGTCGGCTGCCTGCAAGCCTACCCCGGCTCGCGCAACGTGATTCCCGGCGAAGTGCGCATGACCCTGGATTTCCGTCATCTGGAACCGGCACGACTCGATTCAATGATCGCCGAAGTCCGCCAAGTCATCGAAACCACCTGCGAGGAACACGGCCTGACCTTCGAACTGACACCCACCGCCGACTTCCCGCCGCTGTACTTCGACAAAGGCTGCGTCGAAGCGGTACGCGGCGCCGCTCAAGGGTTGGGTTTGTCGCACATGGACATCGTCAGCGGAGCAGGGCACGACGCGATCTTCCTCGCCGAACTCGGCCCGGCCGGGATGATCTTCGTGCCTTGCGAAGGCGGCATTAGCCACAACGAAATCGAAAACGCCGCGCCGGATGACTTGGCCGCCGGGTGTGCGGTGTTGTTGCGGGCGATGCTGGCGGCTTCGGATGCCATTGCCAGCGGAGAACTTGCGGCCTGAAGATCAAAAGATCGCAGGCTTCGCCAGCTCCTACAGGGGTTGCGTACATCCGCGGGTGTACACGGTCAATGTAGGAGCTGCCGAAGGCTGCGATCTTTTGGTTTTATGCGTTAAAAAAAACGTCCCCACGTCACAAACCCGAATCCTCAATCGTCATCCTGTTGAACCCCTCAATTAGCGGAGCAACACGATGTCGTCCAACACCCAACCGGTCAATCTGCTGCAGTCCATCCCTCAGGTTTTCGAAAGCCTGACCCAAGTCCATGTCACCCTCGACAGCCATGACCTGGACCCGACCCTCAAACACCTGCTGCACCTGCGTGCCTCGCAGATCAACCAATGCGGTTTCTGCGTGAAGATGCACACCCGCGAGGCGCGCGAGGCCAATGAAACCAACGAGCGCCTGGACCGCCTGATCGTCTGGCGCCATGTCAGCGATTTCAGTGCCTCGGAACGCGCCGCCCTGGCCTGGACCGAAGCCCTGACCGTACTCGACGAAAAGACCGATTACGCCAGCCTGCGCGGCGACTTGCGCGAACATTTCAACGATGCACAGATCGGTGCCTTGACGGCCGAGATCGGCATGATCAACCTGTGGAACCGTTTGCAGGTGTCGAGGCACTGATCGATGAGTTCCGCTGAAAACGCCGCCGCTGTGTTCGAACAACGCCGGCCCTTTTTGCTCGGTCTGGCGTATCGCATTCTCGGCTCGCGCACCGACGCCGAGGATGTGGTGCAAGAGCTCTTCATCAAATGGCTGGAGGCCGACCGGGCCTCCATCACCACGCCGGCCGCCTGGCTCACCACCGCTTGCACCCGGCACTGCATCGACCTGTTGCGCTCGGCGCACACGTCACGGGTCGATTACATCGGCACCTGGCTGCCGGAGCCGATTCACACCATCCATCAGCATTCACCCGAACACATGCATGAACTGGCCTCGTCATTGTCCACCGCGTTCCTGCTCTTGCTGGAACGGCTGACCCCCAAGGAACGCGCCGCGTACCTGCTCTACGAAATTTTCGACATGGATTACGCGCAAGTGGCCGAGGCGATCGGGGTCCAGGAAGCGGCTTGCCGCAAACTGGTGTCCCGGGCCAAGGCCGGTTTGGGTAGCGGGCAAATCCGCTATCAGCCGGAACCCGCGCGTCAGGATCAGTTGCTGAACGCCTTCCACAGCGCCATCGCCAGCGGCTCAACCGCGTCCCTGACCGCGCTGCTGGCCGAAGACGTCGAACTCTGCGCCGACGGCGGCGGCAAGGCCTCGGCCATCCGCGAAACCCTGTTCGGCATCAACAGCGTGCTGGATTTCATCGGCCAGTCGCTGCACACCTACTGGCAGACGTACGAATGGCTGCCCACGCAAATCAACGGCGCTCAAGGCGTGATCATCAAAACCGACGGTGAACTCGTTGCATCGCTGAGTTTTGGTTTTGACGAGGATGGGCGAGTAAACCGGATTTTCATCATGCGTAATCCGGATAAGTTGGCGGGGTTGGAGACGGGGTTGGACGTGCGGTAATGCACCAGCGCGAAAGATCGCAGCCTTCGGCAGCTCCTACGACGACCAAGTACACCCGTGATCGCGCGGATGTATGCACTATCGCAAACGCCGGCGGTCGTAATCTTCACAGGGCAGCGCGTAACGGCGCCGCCGCAATCGTGGAGATCCAATGAGCCAGGACGTCCTGACTACCGAAACCAATCGCCGCCAGTTGCAGCAGATCATTGCCGGGCTGTCCGATGGGGTGATTCTGCTGGAGCTTGACCAGACGATCCTCTGGGCCAATGACGCCGCGCTGACCATGCACGGGGTCAGTCGGATCGGTGAGCTGGGCGCCAATGCCGAGGAGTACGCGAAGCGGTTTGCCTTGCGCTATCGCAACCATCACCCGGTAGCGACCGAGCATTATCCAATCAGGCGCGTCGCCCGCGGCGAGATATTCAGTGATGTTCTGGTTGAATTGACGCCAGTCGAAAACGACGAGCGCACCTGGGTTCATAGCGTGCGCAGCATGGTGCTGGCGGATCGGGCCGGCGAGCCGGAGTCGTTGGTGCTGATCATGAACGACGTCACCGAATGGGCCAGTGCCGAGCAGCGTTTCGAAAAGACCTTCAATGCCAACCCGGCCCCGGCGGTGATCTGTCGCCTCAGCGATTTGCGCTACATCAAGGTCAATCAGGGCTTCCTGGAAATGACCGGCTATGCCCGTGATCAGGTGATCGGCGCTTCGACCTATGAGCTGGATGTGCTGGAGCGCGCTGAAAACAAGGACCTGGCCAAGCAGCGTTTACGTGACGGGGCAACCATTCCGCAGATGCAGGCCGAGCTGCAATTGCCCGACGGTAGCAGCAAACAGGTGATCGTTGCCGGGCAGCCGCTTGAACTCAACGACGAAGATTGCATGCTGTTTTCCTTCGTCGACATGGAGTTGCGGCACAAGGCCGAAATTGCCCTGCGCCAGAGCGAGGAACGGTTCGCCAAAGCCTTTCGTCTCACGCCGGTGCCAATCCTGGTGTGCAGCGCCGAGGATCAAGTGGTAATGGACTTCAACGAAGCCTTTCTCGATACCCTCGCGTCCCCCAGTGAAGAGGTGCTCGGCAAGACCGTGGCGCAACTCGGCTTCATCGATGATGCGGGCATTCGCACGCGATTGTTTGCGGCCCTGGAGAAAACCGGGAGCGTGGATCGCGTCGATGTCAGGGTGCGCCGCAAGGATGCCGGGCTGATCGATTGCGCCGTCTCGGCGGACACCGTGAACATTCAGGACGGCACTTGTTATCTGCTGGTGTTGATGGACATCACGGAACGCAAACGCACCGAGCTGGAATTGGTGTCGGCGATTGAAGAAGTGATGAAAGATGCCTCGTGGTTCAGTCGCACGCTGATCGAAAAACTGGCCAATGTGAAGAACGTCAATTCGCCGCAATTGCCCAGTGTGTCGTTCACCGAACTGACCGCCCGGGAACGCGATGTGCTCGGCCTGATTTGTGAAGGCCTCGCCGACAAGGAAATCGCTGCGCGCCTGAAACTGGCGCCAAATACCGTGCGCAATCATGTCTCGACGGTGTATTCAAAACTCGATGTGCACAGCCGCAGTGAGGCGATTGTATGGGCTCGCGAACGGGGTCTGTTCTCCAGTGAGAGTCGGCCCAAGGGGCAATGTTAAGGTGCAAATGCACTAGATGGGGTGGTGCAATTTGATGTTTTGCTGAAGGGCTGGTTTTTCTAGGCTGTAAGGCTCGATACGTGGCTTCGGGTCGGTATCGGGTCCTCTTCGATGCAGCTAAAGGAACAGCCACATGAGTGCGAACAGATCAAGCGTGGGGTCGATTTTGCGTCGTCGCCAAGGTGAATCGGGATGATTTATCTGACGCAATTACGTATGCAATTGGAGCTCAGCTTTTCGCCATTGGCCTGTGAGTGTGCACTTGCGGGGGATAATTCGTTGACGGTGAAGCTTTATCACGCGGCGACGGGGCAGGTGGATCTGGTGGTCAGTGGGTTGAGCATGACAATGCTCAGGACGCCAGAGGCGGTGGCGGCGTTGATTGAAGAGTTGCGATATGAGCTTGAGAGTAGTGGCCTGCATCGGTCCGCTGCTTCATAGGCGCTGGCTTGCAGCAACGGCGTCCTGTCTCTCGCAGATGTACCCTAATGAAATGGCTACCCCGTGATTGTGCGGTGTACGCAATCCCTGAGCTGCCGCAGGCTGCGATCTTTTGATCTTGTCGTGGCCAACGACGCCGAAGATCAAAAGATCGCAGGCTTCGCCAGCTCCTACATTGACCGCGTACTCCCGTGATTTTGGCTGTACGCAACCGGTCCGTGGATTTTGTGCGGATGTTTTGTTGTCACACATAGGTGTCGATCACTTATCGCGGGTCAGCCTATGAACAGTTTTGGAATGCATATTTTTTCGCCGCTGTCGCTCGTACTCTGCGCGGCGATTCTGGGTGGTTGTGCGAGTCCGCCGCCTCCACCACCGGCTGCGCCGCCACCGGCACCGGTTCGTACTTGTCAGACCTCCGATAACACCGATGTGCAGGGTGATATGAGGGTTGAAGGGCAGGTGACCCGGACCACGACCCTGACCCGTTGCGTCACTCAGTAAGCCTGCTCCGGTGTGATGGCGTGTACCGCCAGTGGCCCTCTGTGCGACTGGCGGGCGTGGCCCGAGCGGAGATTCAGACTTCTTCGATCCTGACCCACCGCGACTCCTGTGCCGCCAAACGGATCGCCGTCGCCAGGCGTTCGACTTCCCATGCCTGTTCGAAATCTGTCCCGTCCTGACCGAAGCCGGCCAGTGCCATCACCAACTCATGCACTTCCAGGGTCTTGAGTTCGTTGTAACCGAGCTGATGCCCCGGCGCCGGGCTGAAGGCGGCATAACCCGGTAAGTCCGGTCCGGCTAGCAGCCGTTGGAAACCGCCTTGCCCTGCGCGATACATCCGCAGTTCATTCAAGCGTTCCTGATCGAACGCCAGGGTGCCCCGAGTGCCGCTGATTTCAAAACTCAGGTGATTCTTGTAGCCGTGCTTGAGCCAACTGCTGCTGAACGTGCCTCGCGCGCCGTTGGCGAACCGCAGCAACGCGTGGACCTGGTCGTCGACCGCGACCTCGCGTCGTTCCTGACCACCCAACGTAACTGGGCGTTGCGCATGAACGGTTTGGGTATCCGCGCACACCGCCTCGATATCGCCCAGCAGATGATGAGCCATGGCCAGCAAGTGGCTGCCCAAGTCCGCCAAGGCACCGCCGGCGTAATCGGCATCGCAACGCCAGGACCAGGGTGAAACGGGGTCGGCCATGAAGTCTTCGCTGAATTCGCCCTGGAAACTGATGATCTGCCCCAGCGCTCCGTTTTGAATCAAATCCCGAGCGAGGCCGATGATTGGGTTGTGTTGATAGTTGTAACCGACCCGCGTCACCACGCCCGCTGCTTTGGCGGCCAGACGCATGGCACTGGCCTGTTCGAGGCTAACGGCCAGCGGCTTTTCGCAGTACACCGGTTTACCGGCGGCGAGAGCGGCCATGGCCATGGGGCAGTGCAAATGGTTGGGGGTGGTGATGGCGATAAGATTGACCTTGGGGTCATCGATCAGCTGTTGCCAATCACTGTGGGCTGTTTCGAAACCCCAGGCATCGGCGCAGGTTCGGGCGCGCAACGGGTCGGCATCGGCCAGGGCCGCGAGTTTGAGCTTCAGGGGCAGTTCGAAGACCGCGCTGACGTTACGAAACGCCAAGGCATGGGCGCGACCCATGAAGCCTGTGCCGATGAGTCCGATACCGAGTTCGCGCATAGCCGGGGTCCTTCTGGTTTTTTGTTTTCAGGAACGCTATTTATGGAATAAATATTCTTAATATGCAACTTGTGGAATAAATATTCTTTGTGTCGCGGATCCCCCGTGGGAGCTGCCGCAGGCTGCGATCTTTTGATCTCTAGCAATTCAACTGACGCCGAAGATCAAAAGATCGCAGGCTTCGCCAGCTCCTACACCGACCGCGTACATGCGTGATTTGCGCTGTACGCAACTCCTGCGTCGGGATCGCGTTCCGGCAGAAATAAAGAAGGCAGCCCGGAGGCTGCCTTTGGTTTATTTGCAGAACCGGATCAGGACAAGAACCCCCCATCCACATTCAACGAAACCCCGGTTGTGTAGCTCGACGCATCACTCGCCAGGTACAACACCGCACCGGCCATTTCACTCGGATCCGCTACACGCTTTAGCGGAATCTGCTGCAACGCGGTTTTCAGGATGGCGTCGTTCTTCACCAGCGCCGAAGCAAACTTGGTGTCGGTCAGACCCGGCAGCAGGGCGTTGCAACGGATGCCGAATTGCGCACATTCCTTGGCGAAGACTTTGGTCATGTTGATCACCGCTGCCTTGGTCACCGAGTAGATGCCCTGGAAGATCCCCGGCGAAATACCATTGATCGAGGCGACGTTGATGATGCTGCCGCCGCCGTTGTCGCGCATCAGCTTGCCGGCTTCCACCGACATGAAGAAGTAGCCGCGAATGTTCACGTCGACGGTTTTCTGGAAGGCGCTGAGGTCGGTGTCCAGTACGTTACAGAACTGCGGGTTGGTCGCGGCGTTGTTGACCAGAATATCCAGGCGCCCGAACTGTTCGCGGATGCCGGCGAAGACTTGGGTGATCTGTTCCATTTCGCCGATGTGGCAGGCGATGGCGGTGGCTTTGCCGCCAGCGGCGATGATTGCGTCGGCAACGTGCTGGCAGCCATCGAGTTTGCGGCTCGAAACGATGACGTGGGCACCTTGCTGCGCCAGCAGTTTGGCGATGGCTTCACCGATGCCGCGGCTGGCGCCGGAGACGAAAGCGATCTTGCCGTCGAGGTCGAACAACTGGGTCTTGGACATGATTTTTCCTTGTTTTTGGGCCCGGTCAGCGGCCGTGATCAGAGGCTGGATTTCGAGATGACTTGCAGGCTCATCTGCTCCAGCAGTTTGTTCATGTGAATGAACTGCGCGAAGCGTTTGTCCTGGGTCTGACCATGGAAGAAGCGGTAGTAGATCTGCTGCACGATGCCGGCCAGACGGAACAGGCCGTAGGTGTAGTAGAAGTCGAAATTGTCGATCTGGATACCGGCGCGCTCGGCGTAGTAATCGACGAACTCACGGCGGGTCAGCATGCCGGGGGCGTGGCTTGGCTGGCGGCGCATCAATTGCACCGGCGCCGGGTCGTCGGCTTCGATCCAGTAGGCGAGAGTGTTGCCCAGGTCCATCAGCGGGTCGCCGAGGGTAGTCAGTTCCCAATCCAGCACGCCGATGATCTGCATCGGGTTCTCGGGGTCGAGGATGACGTTGTCGAAGCGGTAATCGTTATGGACGATGCTCGACGTCGGGTGATCGGCCGGCATCTTGTCGTTGAGCCAGGCCTTCACCGCTTCCCAACTCGGCGCATCCGGGGTCAGGGCTTTTTCGTAGCGATCGCTCCAGCCTTTGATTTGCCGCGCGACATAACCTTCGGGTTTGCCGAGGTCGCCCAAGCCGTAGGCCTTGTAGTCGACCTGGTGCAGTTCCACGAACTTGTCGATGAAGCTTTTGCACAGGGCTTCGGTCTTCGCTGAATCAAGGCCCAGTTCCGGCGGCAGTTCGGCGCGCAGGATGATGCCCTTGACCCGTTCCATCACATAGAACTCGGCGCCTATCACCGACTCGTCGGTGCAGTGCACGTAGGCTTTGGGGCAATAAGGAAAACCGCCCCGCAGCTGATTGAGGATGCGAAATTCGCGGCCCATGTCGTGGGCGGACTTGGCCTTGTGACCGAATGGAGGCCGACGCAGGACGAATTCCTGTTCGGGGTATTCCAGCAGGTAAGTCAGGTTCGACGCACCGCCCGGAAACTGGCTGATTTTCGGCAAGCCGCTCAGTCCCGAAATGTGCGCCTTGAGGTACGGATCGATCAGGCTGGCATCGAGTTCTTCGCCGGAGCGGATACGGGTGGACTGGTCAGTAAGCGCCATGCTTATCCCTTCTGCTTATTTTGGAGGCCAGACATCATTGGCTAATCTAATGGTGCGCCGGTGTGGCGACAAGCGCGGCACGGTCTTATAGGTTAGCGTGTTGCCGGATAATCAGCGTTCCTGATGTGCGCGAACAGGCTCGGCGGACTATGGTTCAGAGGAGCGCTGCCTCCAGGAAGGACATTCGATATGGGCTGCCCGCAAGTTTGCTCCACCGCGACCCTGCAATGCAGTTTCGGCGCGGCACCAGCAGTTCTTAACGTGCTGCCGGTGAACCGCACGCTGACCGGGGGTATGCCGGCGGCGAACATCATGGATCACATTCCGCTGGTGAACGTCATGCCGTTCGGCACGTGCATGAGCATGGCCAACCCGATGGTCGCGGCCGCCACCGCTGCCGCGCTTGGCGTACTGACGCCGATGCCGTGCATCCCGGCCACCGCCACCGCGTGGATCCCCGGCGGCGCGCCGACCCTGCTGCTGGGCGGAATGCCGGCCATCGATGCCAACAGCACCCTGATGTGCAACTGGGCAGGGGTGATCAAGATCGTGATGCCGGGACAAATGCAAATGCTGATTCCCTGAATGCACACGATCAAAACTGTGGGAGCGGGCTTGCTCGCGAAGACGGCGTGTCAGGCGACATCGATGTTGAATGTGCCGGCCTCTTCGCGGGCAAGCCTCGCTCCTACAGGGTTTGGCGTTCCCGATGGCATACGCTAATCCCGTAGGAGCGAGGCTTGCCCGCGAAAGCGGTGGATCATTCACCGCAGCAGGCTCAGGCCTCAGCAGGATCCGTCCACTGCCGAAACCACCAGCGCACCCTCGAAATCGGCTTGCCCTCGGCATCCAGCGGTCGCCCATCGCTGGCGAAGCCCTGTTCCGGTTCGAGCAACTGACCATTGAGATATCGAGCCTCGACGGCAGTTTTACCGTTGGGGTGAAAGCGCTGATAGCGCCCGTCGCGCACGCCATCGCGGTAGAACTCGGCCTCCGCCAGTTGCCCGTCGGGAAAGTAGTTGAACGCCTCGCCATGCAGCAGCCCTCGGCGGTAGGTCGCCTTGCGCTGTAGCCAGCCTTGCGGCGCATAGAAACTGGCGATCCCTTGCAGCTTGTCACGAACAAACGGCAGCTGCGCCGAGACCTTGCCATTGGGGTGGTAAAGCAGGGTAGTGCCTTGTAGCTCGCCCTGGCTGTACTGCAAATCGGCTTGTGCGCGCCCGTCATCCTTGATCTGCAGCGCACCGTCAAGCTGGCCATCCAACAAGCGACCTTTGAGGTGTTTATCGTTCTGCTGCAGGTCCAGCGGCGTGATGGCCATGGGTTCTCCTTGTCAGTTGACCTGCACCAGACCACCCTTGATGGTCAGCATGCCGCCACCATCCACGGTCTGCGAAGCCGCGCCCTTGTTGGTCAGGCTGATCCCGGCATCGTTGGTCATTGTCGTGCCGGCCTTGTTTTCCAACGAGGTACCGGCCTGATTGCTCAGGGACGTACCGGCCTTTTGGCTGATCGAGGTGCTGGCCTCGGCCGCCAGATCGGCGCCGCTCTTGATTGCGAAACTGCCGCCGCTTTGCAGGGTCAGGGTGCCCGTCACTTTGATGGTCAGGTTGCCGTCCACTGTCAGGCTGTAATCACCGGTGACTTTGTGCGTGTAATTGCCACCGGTGCTGTGGGTCTGGTCAGCGCCCACGGTCACCGTACGACTGTCCTTCACATCGAGATTGTCGCTACCCGTCTGGATCGTCACGCTGCGTTTGCCTTTCTCCAGAGTCACGGTCTCGTCGCCTTCCTTCACCGTGCGCGTGCGGGCGTTCTGCACCGTGAGGGTTTCGTCGTGGCCGACGGTGGCGGTGGTGTCGTTGAGCACGTTGATCTTCAGATCCTTCTGCGCCTGCAGAAACACCTCTTCGGCGTCCTTCTTGTCCTCGAAGCGCAATTCGTTGAAACCGCCGCCGCCCTTCGACGATTGGGTCTTGATCCCGGACTGGGTCTGATTCGCCGGCAGCGCATAGGGCAGGGCGTTGTCGCCGTTGTAGACGCAACCGGTCACCAGCGGCCGATCCGGGTCGCCATCGATAAACGTCACGATGACTTCCTGGCCGATGCGCGGTACGAACTGCATGCCGAAACCCTTGCCGCTCCAGGGCAATACCACCCGAACCCAGCAGGAACTGGCTTCGTCGTTCTTGCCGTCGCGATCCCACGGGAACTGCAACTTGATCCGCCCGTATTCGTCGGTCCAGATTTCTTCGCCCGACTTGCCGACGACAATGGCGGTCTGGGTGTGCATTCGCGGCTTCGGTGTAATTCTCGCCGGGCGAAAAGGCGTGGCCTTGGGGATGGCTTCGAAGCGGTTGCGATAACTGTCATGGCTGGCTTCGTGAGTCACCGCCGTCACCACCCAATCGATATTCAACGTCGAATCATCGTGCCCTGCGAGAGTGAACCAGTGCCCCGGCACCAGCCAGCGGCAATCGCTCTCACCGACAAAGCGCTTCTCCTGACTGCGTAAACCGTCGACGCGCTGCTTGGTCAGCGCATCGCCCCGGGCCTTGGCGTTGTAACCGCCGGGGTGTTCATACATTGATCGTGGCCCGGCCACCGCTTCGGCCTGACCGTATAGCGAAGTGGTCGGGGTTGTGAACTCGTAATCCGTAGCCCGATAAACCCCGGCGACCGCTTGCACGCATACCTGTCCGGAGCGAATACCGTGCAGTTCGCGTTCGCCCAACTGCTGGCCGAGATAACTCACCTTTGGCCCGTTGGGGATGGGCACGAAGGCATCGTTACTGTCACCCAACACCAGTGTGTGCTTGCCGTCCTCGTGGGTAAAAAACCAGAAAATCCCTTCCTCTTCCAACAGACGCGAAACAAAGGCGAAATCGGTTTCGCCGTACTGCACGCAGTATTCGCGCGGGGTGTAACTGCCGCTGAGTGAGAGCTTGAAATCGGTGAAGGCGTGGGCCTTGAAAATCGTGGTGACGATGTCTGAGGTGCTGAGGTTCTGGAATACGCGGTTGTTGCTGGCCAGGGTCAGCCACCAGAGCCAGGGTCTGAGAACCACTTGATAGCGTTCGGCGGTGGCGTCGGCGGGGAGTTGGCGGATTTCGGCGACCAATGCATCGAGAGGGCGGGTTTGGGCGTCGTGGTGCAGGGTAGCGGTGAGGTGGGTGGCGACGGCGGTGGTCAGGGTAAGTGAGGCACCGTCGTTGAGACCGTTGAGGATTTGGGCGCCGAGAGTGTTGAGGGCTTCTTCACCGGATACGGACTCAGGATAAAGCGCCGACAGTGATGAGGCGGTGAGGGAGAGGGACGTGGTGCTGTCGGTGGTGCGCGGCATCTAGCGGCCTCGGTGAGGGTCGATTTTTACGAGTGACTAAAAATAAATATGTTCCCTTTTTTTCCATCAACTTGTTGCCAGTTGAACACCCGGCCAGGGAAGGAAACACAAGGATCAAGGCTCACCACCATCGAGCATGAACGCCTGGATCGATCCAGGGTAAAGCCCGCTGCGTATGGAAATAGGAGTAATCAATGCCCAGTTGCGTCAGTCTGCTCGCGCAGCTGGAGCAACAAGGTTTTGAAACGCCAATCTGGTTCTTGTCAAAAGGAAGCCCTTGGCTATGCAGGAAATTTACAAGTTGCATTTCAGCATGAAATGAAGTGTCTTCCGGGCCGCCATAAAATACCCAGGCAACCGTTGAAAAAAGAGAGTCAGGAACCGGAAGGTGAATTTCCTCCCCAGGAATTGCATATTCCCATTCAAGCTCCATGTTTACCAAGCTCGTTAAATAGTCTTGTAGCTCTGGGACTTGAGCGGTGAAGGTAGGTTTGGGGTTTTTGCTGGATGAACTGGAGTCGGAAAAATGTCGTGTTGTCAGCACATTATTTTGAGCCACATATAAGGTGCCTTTACTCAGCGCCACGGCCAGCGTTCGCTGTCCGATAAAGCCTTGTTCCCTATCCGTCGCAGCATAGTTAGCAGAGTGAGCCACTGCCATGATGAATCGGGCGATGCGATCCAATGGGTTCAACTCGTCGTAAACGACTGCGGTGTACACGACGTTTGAACTAGACGCACTGCTATCGTCGGGAACATTTTTTTTTGCGACGGCATCTTTTGGCATGTTCGGCTCCTCAATGATTCAGATGTTTTAACAAAGTAACAAAGGCGACAGATCTATTTTCTGCGTACCTGGACCACCCACGGCGCTTGATCAATAAACCTGTCTCCTTTGCTGTTTCAATCAGCCCAATTGTCCAAGCACATTGATGAGTCTCAGACTCGCTCCAGCCGCCTGGAATAACCGAAAATCCGGATTTCCCAAATGTGCTCTTACGTCGTTGAACGCATCATTGAACGGTGCCGTCTGTGCGGGACCCTGCAGCACAACCTGAATGCCATTGGCGTAAGTAAGGCCGGTGACATCGTTCCAGCCAAAAGGGTTTGCACCGCCGTTCTGGGTGATCCAGTCCTGGAGGTTGTTAAAGTAGGCTGTAAAGGCTGGCACCATGGGGCCCTGATTTTGCAGGGTGGAATCCGCCCATACCTGCAGATCATTACGGCTGTTATTGATCTGCGCAGCCAGTTGTACGGTTGTAAATGCCATATAAACACTCCTTGTTCACTACATTGGTTTGCATTGCTCTAAGAACGGGGCGGGTTGCAGCCTGTATTCACTCCAACACCCACTCCGCCAACTTCCCAGTCACTTGGGTCATCAATACGTTTTCTACATCCCTTGCACCGGCAGCGCTGCACTTGGCCAACACCGCCTGCACAATCCCGGCATCAAACTCAAACTGCTTCCCGGTCGCGGCTTTGTAGCGGCCACGCAATTTCTCCAACTTAGCCAAGACAATCCCTTCCAGCGTCGCCTCATCCAGCGGCCGATACGCCACCACCGTCATGCGCGCCAGAAACGCTGGTCGAAACGCTTTCAGCAGCACTTTGTGCAACGCTTCGTTGAAGGCATCGCTGCCCAGTTGTGGGGCTGGTGTGTCGAGCAGTAATTCAGCACCGACGTTACTGGTCGCCAACATCACGGTATTTTTGAAATCCACCACCAACCCGGTCCCATCCTCCATCACGCCTTTGTCGAAGACGTTGTAAAAGGCTTCGAGCACATCCGGGTGGGCTTTTTCGATTTCGTCGAGCAGCACCACTGAATAGGGTTTGCGCCGCACCGCTTCGGTGAGTACGCCACCGCTGCCGTAACCGACGTAGCCGGGCGGGGCGCCTTTGAGTTGGCTGACGGTGTGGGCTTCCTGGTATTCCGAAAGGTTGATGCTGATCAGGTTGCGTTCGCCGCCATAGAGCGCATCGGCCAACGCATAAGCGGTTTCGGTTTTGCCCACGCCCGTGGGGCCGACCAGCAGGAATACGCCGACCGGTTTCTGGGGGTCGGTGAGGCCGGCGCGGTAGGCTTGCAGGCGTTGGGCGATGGTGTTCAGCGCGGTGCTTTGGCCCATGACCCGCTGGCCCATGCGCTGGCCGAGGGTGCGTACGGCGTGGGCTTCGTCGGCGAGCATCTTGCCTACCGGAATGCCGGTCCAGCCAGCGATCACGGCGGCCACGGTTTTTGCGTCGACCTGTTCCGGCACCAGCGGATCGTCCTGGCGAATGGCGTCCAGACCGGCCTCGAGTCGAACCAATTCGGCGGCCAGATGATCGATGCGGCTGTCGGTGGCTTCGTCCGGTTTGTCGTTGTCGGCGCGTTCGCTCAAGGTGAGTAACTCGCGGCGGGTTTCCAGCAATTCGCGCACGGCAATCCGCTCTTCGTTCCAGCGGATTTCCAGGTCGCGAATGGCTTGCACATTACCGACGGATTCGGTTTCCAGCAGGGTGATGCGTTCACGGTGATCGAGCCCGGTGGCTTGTTCGCGACGCAGGCGTTCGACTTCGTCTTTGAGGCTTTGCTGGCGATGGCGCAGGCTTTCCAGCGGTGGCGGCACGTCGTGCTGGCCGAGGGCGACCCGGGCACAAGCGGTGTCGAGCACACTGATGGCTTTGTCCGGCAACTGGCGCCCGGAGATGTAGCGATGGGACAGTTTTACCGCTTCGTGAATCGCCGCGTCGAGCACTTGCACGCCATGGTGCTGTTCCAGCTTCGCGGCGACGCCACGGAGCATTTCCACGGCAGTGGTTTCGTCTGGTTCCTCCACTTGCACCAGTTGAAAACGCCTCGCCAGTGCCGGGTCTTTCTCGAAGTATTTTTTGTACTCAAGCCAGGTGGTCGCAGCGAGGGTGCGCAACTCGCCACGGGCCAGCGCCGGTTTGAGCAGATTGGCCGCGTCGCTGCCGCCTTCCGCACCTCCGGCGCCGATCAGGGTGTGGGCTTCGTCGATGAATAGAATGATTGGCTTGTCGGCGCTGCGTACCGCGTCGATCACACCTTTGAGCCGCTGCTCGAACTCGCCTTTGACCCCAGCACCGGCCTGCAACAGGCCGAGGTCGAGCACCCGCAGGCTGACTTCCTGCAGCGACGGCGGTACATCACCGGCGGCAATGCGCAGGGCCAGGCCTTCGACCACTGCCGTCTTGCCCACGCCCGGCGCGCCGACCAGGATCGGGTTGTTCTGCCGACGCCTGAGCAGGATGTCGATGCACTGGCGAATCTCGCCATCGCGGCCGACGATGGGGTCGATGCGCCCGGCGTGGGCGTCGGCGGTCAGGTCCTGGGTGAACTGATCGAGCACCGAATCCTGTTTCGGCTGCGGATTGCCGGCATTGACAGGTCGTGCGCCGCCGACGTGTTCGCGAGAGTTTTCAGTCCACTCCAGCAGGTTGCTGCGCAATGCTTCCCGCGGAATTTTCAACAGCGACGAGGCGCTATTGAGCAGCAGGCTGCGGCGTTCATCGCGGTCGAGCAAGGCCAGCAGCAGCAAGCCGGAACGGATGCTGTCGAGTCCGAGCACGCTGGCCTGAACCACCGCGTCTTCGAGCAGGCCGATGGTTTGCGCCGAGAGCGCCGGGGTGCGGGTGCTGCCGGATTTGAACAGTTCCAGCGCCTTGTTGATTTCCGCCGTCAGGGCATCGCGCTCCAGGCCGAAGCGCGGCAGCAGCCAGGCGAAGTCACCGCCCTCTATGTCCAGCAGCTCAAGCAGCAGGTGTTCGATTTCGACGTAATGATGACCCCGTTGCAGGCAACGTTGCGCGGCCCGTTCGAGGGCTCGACGATTGTCCGGGTTGAGGCGTCCGATCAGGCTGGCCAGTTCCATGTTCAGGTGATCTCCAGCTGACGAAGGCGGGTTTCGATCTGTTGCACGGCGAGGCTGGTCTGACGTTGCAGGCCACCGTTCCAACTGAGCAAAGGCGGAGCCTGGCGACCGAGTTTTATCGGGCTGGCACCGCGTACCAACAGCACCAGGGTGCAATCCAGATCGGGGCCGAAATACAGCGCGCTTAGGCTGGCCAGCGCCGGATGGGATTCACCGTTCGGCAGAAATCGCGCTGCCTGCGCCGAAGTCAGCGGGCCAAGGGTCAGGCGATAGCCTGCGTGTTCATCCCAGACTCGGGTACCGGCTACGGCGCTGCGGCCCAGTTGCAGATTGCGGCCTCCCGGTTGCAGGCGACTGCGACTGGCAGGCGGAATTTCCCGCCAGGCACCTTCGTAGGCGCTGAGCGCGACTGGCAGTTCGAAGTGCTCGCGCACGATCGCGGCGAAGCCGGCGAGGGAGCGACGACCGTCGGCAAACAGCGCGCTGCACGCCAGCACGGCGGAATCGGGAACGGCCTGACGTTCCTGCAAGGCTTTGGGCAACAACCCGGTCAGCGCGCGAAGTTGCGCCTGCACCGGGGACGCGCCGGGGGCTGTGAAGCCGACGGCAATCCGGTGTTTGCGCATCACCTTGTACAACAGGCTGAGCAAGCGATGCTGGAACAGGTCGAGGAACTCGGCCGGTGCATGATCCTTGGCGCGGGCCCGTTGTTGCAGCCATTCCTGATAGGCGTAGGGCAGGGGACCGTCGGGCCCGCCGAGGCCAAAAACCGGGGTACTGAGTGTCGGTTGCTGACCGGGTTCCTGGGTCAGGCTTTCGATTTCGCTGGCGGAAAAAAGCGGCGTCAACGGCCCGCGCAGACGAAGGGCTTCCGCTTGAGGCGCGGTGCCGCTGCCCAGGGATTCGGCTTGCGGATGTTCGCGTTCCAGCAGCAGCAATGCCTGCAATAATTCGAACGCCTGCGGGTCGCGCCGCAGCTTCTGGCTCAGGCTCAGAGGGAGAGCGGCATGCCGGCTTGGGGTTGCCATGTCTTGACCTCCTTGTCTGACTGGACCAGGGCCGTGCGCACGAAGCGATTGGCGGTGGCATAGAGTGAAAAGAATTGCGCCAGCACCGCTGAAAACAACACGGCGCTGCTGCCGACGAAATGCTGCGGATCGAGTTGCAGCTGAACTTCCAGCCCATTGCGCCAGCCGCGCCACGCGTCTTCGCCGACATGGGCGATCACCCGTTCGCAGCCAAGGCCGAGTAAGCCTTCGATCTGCCGCAAGGCGCTGGCCTCGTCGCGCAGGTTGTGCAACTGGAGGATTTCCTTGAGGGCATCCAGCGCCTGCGGCCCCTCGACCAGCGACAAATGATTGAGGGTCAGTTGCGACACCAGCCGCCAACGGGATTCTCCGTCCAGTCGCGGCAAACTCTGCGGGCTGGGTGGGTTGCGCAGGCGGGCCCAGGCCACCGGCCCCGGTCGTTCGAAACCCAGTGGCGTTCCGGCCGGCAGGCTCTGGGCCAAGTGTCGATTGGTACACAGCAGTTCGGCGGTGAGGCTGTATTCGGTGGCCTCGGACAATGGATCGAGTCGGGTGTCCACCAGGCTCACCATCAGGTCGGTGCCCAGACGATTCGGGGTCATGCCGCTGACCCGTCGCGCGTGCCAGTAGCATTGCTTTTCACCGCCGATATGCTGGCTGCCGTAATAGGCGGGAACGCGCAGCACACCCTGACTGGAACTGGCGCGCATCGCCCGGATGCTGTGGATCTCGACGCTGTTTTCCCGATGACTGTCGGCCACGAGGCGATACTCGCTGCGGGTGCCGTCCGGGCGCAGGGGCTCCGAGGTTCGTGGAAACAGGTTGATCACCGGTGCACAGCCCAAGGCGAAGTCGCTGGCCTGAAGGTGTAGACGGTTGGCCGGGGCGCGGTCGAAGACGATGTACAGGTACAGCGTCTGGCTGTCGCTGGTGGCACCGGCCAACGGAATATCGAAGAAATTGAATTTGTCCGGGAAGGCGAAATACTCGGCGAGCAGGCGCATGCCCGGATGCACACCGTCCTCGTCCGGCAACAGCACTTCGTCGCTGGCAAAACCGACGATGTCTGGCAACCCCGCCAGCACTTTCGGCACGCTGCCGACGGGTCCGGCCAGCACCTTTACGGCATGGGCACCGATCAGGTCATACAGGCAGGCGTTGATCACCGGGGAGGCGGCCAAGTGCACGCGCAACTGTTTGATCGCCAACTCCGACCACTGACTTTCACCGAGGCAACGCAGACTCAGGCGCAGGGCCGAGCGCGCTTGCGCAACACCGGTCAGCGCCTGGGCTTCGTCGCTGCCCAGCAGCAGTGCTTCGTTGATTTCTATCGGCCATAAGCGAACCGCGGCGCTGGTGCGGAAATGGATGCTTTCGCCTTTGCTGGTGGTGACGAACAGCGGCGTGTCCCTGGGCAGCGGGTAACCGCCGGCGAGGTTGCCTTTGCTCGGGTCCGGCTCGAACTGCACGATTGCACAGGACGGCAACGGCCGCATGGCCAACGGGTAAAGCTGTTCGAGCAAGGCATCGCTGAATTCGGCGTAGTCGTCATCGAGCCGCCGTTGCAGGCGTGCCGCGAGCAAGGCGAAACCTTCGAGCAGTCGTTCGACATGCGGGTCGGGGCATTCACCGGGGGACAATTCCAGGCGTCTGGCGACCTTGGGGTAACGCTCGGCGAAAATGCTCCCGGCGTGCCGCAGCCAGGTCAGTTCGCGCTGGTAGTAATCGAGCAGTTGCGGGTCAATCGAGTCGCTCATGACGCACCTCAAGGCCATCGCTGACCTTCTCGATGACAAATGCCACGGGCCAGTGCTGCTGGCCGCTGCGCAACTCGCCCAGTAGCCGAATGCTCAGTTGCTGCGGATGGCCGAGGACCGGATTGACCTGAACCTCGCCCAGTCGCAGGCGCGGTTCGAAATGGGTGATGGCCTCGCGGACTTCCCGCGCCAACTGACGACGGTCATCGCTGCGCTGCTGTTGCAAGGCGGTCCAGTCAGCGATGCCGTAGTCGAGAATGCTCGGCGGAGAGGTCAGTGGACGTTGGCCGCGTCGGGTGTTGAACAGGCGCAGCAACTCCGTGTGCACCGAGTCGAGCAGCCCCTGGCGATCGAACACCTGCACGGTGTCGACCTCGCTTGCGGCGAGGCGCTCGAACAACGGTGGGAGCATGCCCGTGCCTGCCATGGCCGACGCGTCCGCTTACTTGGCTTTGATGAGTTTGTTGGCTGCCATGTCCCAGGTCGAGGCGGCCGTGCCTTCCTTGGTGCCGTCGTCTTTCTGGGCGGTGAGTTCCCACTTGATCTTGGTGAAGTTCAGCGACAGGGTTTCCACCGGTTTGCCACCGGTACCGCCACTGACGCTGACGTTGGACAGCACGACGTTGGTCAGGGTGTAGATGATGAACGGCATTAGCTGGCCACTGCCTTCGGCGGCGTTGCGGCCGATGGTGATTTTGGCTTCCGGGATTGGTTTGCCGGCGCAGCAATACTCGTTGAGAGAGGGCGTCGAGCTGTCGACGAATTTGGTCAGGGTGAACTCGCCGATGTGCGGCTTGCCGGAGGTACGCTCCGAGTTGCTGACGTCGTTGGTCACCTGCATCGCCACGTTGTGGCTGTAGGACATGACTTCGATCTTGTCCTTGTAACCCTCGAGCAGGCTATCGCCTTTGATGTCGCCGCCGAGGTCGAGAATGATTGCATCCATCGCATGAAACTCCTGAAAGTAATCGTGCTAGATAAGCAGGGAGGATCCCGCCGGGTTGGCCGGCGGGAGGCAGGTCAGGCGGCTACCGGTGGCGGCAGGGTCGCGACCAGGCGGATCGACGCGGTCAGCTCTTCAAGCTGGAAGTGTGGCCGCAGGAACACCGTGGCCTTGTAGGCACCCGGTTTGCCGGCGACTTCGGTCACATCCACCCGGGCTTCACGCAACGGGTACTGCGCCTTGATCTCTTGCGGCGCGTTGTCGTTGATCAGCACGTAGTCGGCGATCCAGTTGTTGAGGTAGGTCTGCACGTTGTCGCGGGTCATGAAGCTGCCGACCTTGTCGCGCATGATCACCTTCAGGTAGTGCGCGAAACGCGAGGCCGCGAGCACGTACGGCAACATTGCCGAAATCCGCGCGTTGGCGTTCGCCTCATTGGTGTTGTAGAGCTTGGACTTGTTGGTGGTCTGGCCACCGAAGAACACCGCCACGTCGCTGTTTTTCTTGTGGCAAAGGGCGATGAAACCGAGGTCGTTGAGCTCTTTCTCGCGACGGTCGGTGATCGCCACTTCGGTCGGGCATTTGAGCGACAGATCGCCAGAAGTTGTGCGGAAGGTATGGGCCGGCAATCCTTCTACTGCACCACCGCCTTCGGCACCGCGAATCGCTGCGCACCAGCCGTATTTGGCGAAGGCTTCGGTGATTCGTTGCGACAAGGCCCACGCAGCATTGCCCCACAAGTATTTGCCGTGGTCGCTGCCGTTGACGTCTTCGACGTAGTTAATGCCTTCCACTGGCGACGTGTCAGGGCCGTAGGGCAGACGCAGCAGGAAGTGCGGCAGCACCAGCGACACATAACGCGAATCTTCGCTTTCGCGGAACGAGCGCCACTTGATCAACTCCTGGCTTTCGAAGACTTTCGACAGGTCACGCGGCACGGCCAGTTCGGTGAAGCTGTTCATGTCGAACAGCCGGGGGCTGGCGGCAGCAATGAACGGTGCGTGAGCGGCCGCGGCAACGTTCGAGAGTTTCTCCAGCAGGCCGATGTCTTGCGGGTGCCGGCCGAAAGTGTAGTCACCTACCAGCAGGCTGAACGGGTGGCCGCCGAAGGTGCCGTATTCCTCTTCGTAGATCTTCTTGAACAGTGCGCTCTGGTCAAACTCGACGGCTTTTTCCAGATCGTTCTGCAGCTCTTTCTGGGTCACATTGAGCAGGCGCAGTTTCAGCCGGGAACTGGTTTCGGTGTTCTGCACCAACAGGTGCAGGCCGCGCCAGGAGGCTTCGAGTTTTTGCAGGTCCGGGTGGTGCAACACTTCATTGAGCTGAGCGCTGATCAGTTCGTCGATCTGGCTGATGCGGTCGTTGATCATCGCCACAGTGTCCTTGTCGATGGCCATGCCTTCGTCGAGTACCTGGGTGGCGAATTCCGCGAGCATGTCGCGGGCGTAATCCTGCTGGCTGTCGTCATGGGCCATGCGGCCTTTGGCGATTATTTCATCGAGCAGGGACAAGGTCTGGGCTGTACTGTCGCTGGCTTGGCTCTGCGCGGCGGATGAGGCGGGCATGGCGAATTCTCCCTAAGTGGATGAGCGATCAGGCTTGCGGTTCGGCCGGTACTTCTGCATCGCCTGCGGGGGCGGGAGCGGCGGCTTCCGGACGGGCCGACTTGATCTCTTGCAGTCCCTCGGTGTTGGCGATGACGTCGCGCAACAGCTTGTCCAGATCATCGTTGCCATCGAGCTTGGTCAGCAGATCGCGCAGACGCTGACGAGCTTCGAACAGACGCCGCAGCGGGGTCACTTGCTCAACCACCTTGACCGGGTCGAAGTCGTCGATGTGTTTGAAGTTGAGCTCGATGTTGAGTTTGCTGTCGTCGCCGCTGAGGGTGTTGGTGACCTGCAAGGTGGCGCGCGGGCCGATCGAGGCGAGCACTTCGTTGAAGTTGTCGCGGTCGATTTCGGTGAAGCGCCGTTCATTCAGTTTCGGGAGTGGCTCGAGAGGCTTGCCGGAGAGGTCGGCAAGAATACCGACAACCAACGGCAATTCTTTCTTCTCGATGGCGTTGCCGATTTCGACGTCGTAGGTGATTTGCACCCGGGGCGGGCGAACCCTGTCGAGCTTGTGCTGAGTACTTTCTGCCATGGTGGCTGACTCCGATGCATGAGGCGGGCGCAATGCATCGGGAGGCCCGTTTCATCGCATTCCCTTACTGGACCGTAGGTTAGAAAGGGAGGGCAGAGGACCTGTCATTCCTTTGACGAACCTTCCACATTCGTCGTGCCGACCGAACTACCCAAGACGCTAGAACAGGTCTATAAAAAAGCAAACAAAAAACGTTTTTGGACCGTGTCGAGAAAAGGAAAATTCATTTTGGACACACGTTTTTTTTCTGTGGTTCTCCTGTTGTCACTCGCCGGGTGTTCGCTGTTCGGGCCTCGTGTCGACCTCGATAACCTGACGCTGGACGTCGCGCCCCGCGCCAACGATGACACGCCGATCGCGGTGGACTTCATTGCGGTGAACGACGCGGACCTGCTCAAGCAGTTGTCGGGCATCACCGCCCGGCAGTGGTTCGCCGAACGCGAACAGTTCCAGCGCGACTACCGACAGCTGATGACGGTCTGGGGGCTGGAACTTGTACCCGGTCAATTCATCGACAAACAACCCTTCCCGCTGGGGGGCAAGCGGGCGGCTGGACTTTTAGTCTTCGCCAGCTATAACACTCCCGGAGCACACCGGTTACGGCTGGACGATCAGAGCAACGCCTGGCTCAAGTTCGACAGTCGCGAAATGACGCTGGTCAGCGATCACCCGAACTGAACACCTGTAGGAGCCAGGCTTGCCGGCGAAGGCGTCCTTAAGAGCGCCTTCGCCGGCAAGCCTGGCTCCTACGAAAAGCGGGCCAAGTGGTCCTTTTTTGCGCGGCGCCACCAGAGGTCGAAGGGAATCGTATGAGTCTGCTACCTGACGCGGTTTGCTGGCATGAGGGCATGCAGTTGTTGCCCCAGCATTTTCAGTTGCAAGGGCTGCGGGCCGAGGCGCTGGTGGCGCATTTTGCCCAGGCCTGTAATCCGTGGTTCTGGGGCGTGACTCGGGTCGAGTTCGATCCCTCGGCACTAAGCGCCGGGCTGGTACGACTGATCAATTTGCAGGCGACCTTGCCGGACGGTTTGCCGGTCAATCTGCAGGCCGGTGTGGGGCCGATGCTGGAGCTCGACGTCAGTGAAGCGATCGACGCCACGGACAATGCCACCGTCACCGTTTACCTGGCGATCAGTCCCCTGTGGCGCGCCGGGCAGTTGCTGCCGCTCAAGGGCCGATTGCAATCGGTGGTCGGCGATGCGCTGCCGGACCTCACGAGCGGCGAGTACCCCGAATCGATCACGGTCTGGCGTCCGAACCCGCGTTTGTGCACACAGTTGAACAAGGCGGACTCCGTCTGCCTGCCGCTGCTGAGAATTCGCAAGGAGGGCGGCGGCTTTCTTCAACTGCCTTACACACCGCCGACGCCGTGCCTGTTGCCCGAATCGGTTGTGGGTCGGCGCGTGGCGGGGCTGTGTGCCCGGGCGCGGGAGAAATGCATGTTCCTCGCGGGTCGTTTGCGCCAGGCGCAGCAGGCTGGCAATCAGGACGACGCGCTGGAAATTCGCCGCCAGTTGACGGCGCTCTGGGCGCGGCTGCCGGAAGTCGAAGGCCTGCTGAACAGTCGAGTGGCGACGCCTCAGGCGCTGTATGGTTTGCTGCTCGGGTTGGCCGGCGCCTGGTCGGCGCTCGATCCATTGGCCGGTGTTCCGGCGTTCGCTCCTTTGGATTTTCTAGAGTTGCAGCGCGGCTATGACGCGGTGCTCGACTGGCTTGAAAAGACCCTCGAACTGATCCGCGCCGGTTACCGCAGCCTGGCGTTCGAGCGCAGTGAGCAGGCCTTCTCGATTCAATTGCCCGACGATCAGCCGAGCCAACGGCTGGTCATCGGTTTGCGCATGCCCAACGGTGCCAGCGAACAGGCCGCGAGTGAATGGCTGCGCGGGGCGATCATCGCGTCGCAGCCGCACATCGCGCTGCTCAGTCGCCAGCGCATGAGCGGTTTGTCCCATCAGGCCATGAGTCGCAATGAACAAGTGGCCTACAGCGTCGGTGACGATACGCGGTTGTTTGTGGTGACGGCCGAAGGCCAATGGTTCGACGGGCAGTTGCCGTTGCTGATTGCCGCCCCGGCTTCCAGGCTGGCCAGCAGTCCATGGCAAGTGGTGTTGTTTGTCGCCCAGGCGGGTGAAAGTGCTTGATCAAGGAAGGAACGTCATATGTCTGAGGGCAATGTCGGGTCGGGTACACGAGGCCTCCACGAAGCGCCGCTGAGCAGTGCTTTTCGCCAGGCCTGGCGGCAATGGTCCCAGGACTGGAACCAGTTGCCCAAGGACAGCGAAGACGAGGCGCTGGTGGAAGCGGTGGTCGAACTGTCCACGCAAATCTCCCAACGACTCTGGCGAACCGCATTCGCCAAAGTCGGTGACGCCGCCACCGAGCAAGTCAAGGCGCTGGTCTATGCCTTTGTCGCGCTGGTTGATGAAACCTTGCTGTTCACACCGTGGCCGGGCCAATCGGCTTGGCAGGAAAAACCCCTTGAGTCGCGTTTGTACGTCAGCCGTCAGGCCGGTGAGCGGATACCGCTGGCGATCAAGGAACTGCTGGACGAGCAAATCCCCACCACCCGCGATCTGGCCAATGTCTATTTGCAGTGTCTGGTGCTGGGGTTTCAGGGGCGTCTGCGCGGCGAACAGAATCAGGCCCAGCATGAAAAATGGCGCCTGGCGCTGTTCACCTTTGCCTGGCAGCACGAGGCGGATTATGCCGACGTCAGTGCCCGGCTCGAACAACCTTCGGCCGTGCCGCCGGTACAATTGCCGGTGCGCCTTTCGTTGCCCGACGGTTTTCGCCTGGGCCTGGGGATTCTCGCCATGGTGCTGCTGCTGACCGGGTTGGGGCAGTTGTTCTGGCGTGACATTCGTCTGGAGCTCGAACCGGTCTTGCAACTGACCGATTCCGTGATCGCCTCGGAGCAAGACTCATGAGCACTCTGGGGATTATCGGCCTCATCGTCGCCGTGCTGTTGGTGCTGGCGATTGTCGGGGTGGCGGTCTGGTGGTTGCGCACGCAAAGCGGTGCGGCGATTCGCAGTTTTTACCTGGCGGTGCGGCACATGGAGCAGGAGCAGGGCACCCAGGATCGCTACCAGATTCCATGGCTGCTGATGCTCGGCAACGAAACCCAGGGCTCGCAGTTATGTACTCAGTGGCGCTTGCAGCCCACCGACAAACCGGCCTGGTTCGGTCGCTGGTGGTCGGACCCTGAAGGGGCGGTGCTCGTGGTGCCACAGGCGCTGTTTTTGCCGGATGAAGGCATGCATCTGCAACGCGGTGGCTGGTGGCGTTTGCTGGGGTTGATCCTGCGTTTGCGCAGTCAACGTCCGCTGGACGGGGTGATCTGGACGGTGCCGGTCAGCCGGCTGGGCAACGTCGAGCAAGCCACGACCCTCGGATTGGCGGCACGCCGACGCTTCATCGATCTGTTGCAACGGTTCGGGCTGAGCTTGCCGGTTTACGTGGTCATTACCGGCATGGAAGAGTTGCCGGGATTTCAGGAATTGATCACCGCGTTGCCGGTCGAGGCCCGCGAACGCACGCTGGGCTGGTCTTCTCCCCATGGGCCCGATGCGGTCTGGCAGGCGCAATGGAGCGATCAGGCACTGGATCAGGTTACTCGGGCCTTGGCGGAATCGATCATCGAAATCGGTGCCTTGTCCGGGCAGTTGAGCACTGAGCTGTATGGCTTGCCGGAACGCTTCGAAGCGTTGCAGCGCCATCTGCAATCCTTGCTGGAGCCGGTTTTCCAGGGCAATGCTCAAGGCGAGGCGCCGCGCTTTCGCGGTATTTATTTCACTGCCAATCAGCCCTCGGAAGACAGCGCCGACGGATTTTCGGCCTACGACACAGGGTTGCAGCAGAGCGCCTTTGCCCGTCAATTGTGGCAGCGGCGGATGGTCGCCGAGCGCGGCCTGGCCCAGGTGGTGCCGCGTCTGTTACGCCTGCGTCAGCGCTGGCAGCGCGTGACCGGAGCAGTGGCGCTGGTGGTCGCGGTGGTTTGGGGCGCGGGCATGCTGTGGGTCTGGCAGGATTCGGTCAAGGAGGCCCATGAACTCTCGCGCCTGTTGCAAGGGGCGCAGAAAAACTACGCGGCGGTCACCGATGAATCTCATCGGCTGGAGTCGACCCGGCGCAACGTCCAGGGTTTCTGGCGAGTGCTGGAAAAGGCGCCGGGCTGGAACTTCACCTCGGTGGTATTTCCGACCTCCTGGTTCTCTTCGCTGGATGCGCAGCTGGCAAGCGAGTTGCGCCTGACCGCCCACAACCATTTGATGCTGCCGCTGCGTGACCTGTTGAGCGCGGAGCTGGCGCAACTCAAGGCCATCCGCAACACCGAACGACGGGGCAACGTTGAAAGCGAAGATCCGGCCCAATGGCAAAATTACGTCAAAGCCAAGGATCTGGTGGAGCGCGCGGTACGTCTGGAGCAGCAGAACCAGTGGTTCAGTCAGGCGCTGAACAGCCCCAAGGCCCCCCTCGCAGACCTGGTGTTGCTGAGCAACAACGCGTTATCGCTGAACCTCAACGTCGGCACTTTGCACCGCGCCGGTTTTTACAACCGGGCGTTATTCGATGTGGATGGCAGCGACTTGCGACCACTGGATCTGACCGTCGAGAGTCCGGTGATCGAGGAAAATTTCCTCGGGCTCATGGAGCGCTGGCTGGATCAGTATTTCCTGGCCGACAATTTCGTGCGTCAGGCCGGTTATCTCAAGTTGCATCTGGAACGGCTCGAAGCCGGCAGTGGCAACACCCTCACCGAGCTCGAAGATTTGCGAGCACTGGTCGATGACCTGCAAACCGTGATCGGCCTGACGAATTCGGCGTGGGGCCGGGGCAAAGGTCAGGACCTGGTGCCTGGCTATCGCGAGTTGCTGGACAACGTGCGCAAAAGTGTCTTGCTCGGACCGCAACTGGAACAACAGTTGGAGATGCAGGCGGCCAAGCTGCAGCAGAGCTTTCGCGATCAATGGATCGTCCAGGCCGGTTCCCGGGATAATTTGTTGATTCAGCAAGGCAGCGGGCAACTGGTCTTGCAGGAACATGTGGTGCAGCTCAATAACGCCGTGCAGGCGCTATTCAAACGTGACTTTGTGGCCATCGCCTTACAGGCGGATCGGTCCGAAGCCCCGAGTGGGCAGGGGCAGGGCGTTGATGGCGACGACCTCGACAGTGCGCTGAACTATTTCGCCAGCTACAAGAGTTACGCCGCCGAAGAGTTGCCACGCATTCCCCCGGCGTATCGCGGCGCATTGCTGCAAGCGGCCGAAGGCGCGGTGGTGAAGGCGATGTTGTCGAGCCTGCGCGAGCACAATGCGCAGGCCCACGGCGGCGTCTTCAATGTGCAGGCCCCCCAGGCGATTGCCTTGCAGAAAGCCTTTATCGAGGTGCGTCGCAGCGATCTGGCCACGCGTTTGCAAACAGCCTTGAACCGCCGCGCCCTGGCCGAAATCGTCAACGGCCTCGACGAAATCGTCGCCCAGCCGCTGTTCAGCGGGCGCACCGAAATCAGCCAGTGGGACGGCTCGAAAAACCTGGGGCTGCAACTGTATGGCGCCAACGACGTGCAGGATTTGAAACTGAGCCTCAAGCAGCAATTCAACACCATGCTCGGTATCACCGAGCGCCGCACTTCGGCGCTGGAATGGCTGAAAGTGCAGCAACAGAATCTCTCGGCGCTGGATTATGAACGCGTGACGCAGTTCAGTGCGCTCAACGACGAACTGCTCAAGTACAAAGAGCAGAATCCCGCCAGCTCGCCAGCGCAGATCGAGCAGTTGGTGAGCCGCGACTTCATCGAAATGGACGCCACGTCCTGCGGCCAGATCCTGCAAACCGCCAACCTGTCTGGCGGGCGCGGAACATTGGCGTTGCGGGCGGTGGATCTGCAACAAACCGCCATGCAACGCTGCCAGTTTCTGCAACAGCAACAGGCTGCGGCAGCGTGGAACGACCTGGCTAATTATTTCAATCAGTACCTGGCGGAGCGCTTTCCGTTTGCCAATGGCCTTCAAGCCGCCGACGCCGATCCGGCCAGGGTTCAGCATTTGCTGGAGCTGATCGACAAGCGTTTGCCGGTGGCGCAGGCCGGATTGGTTCTGAGCCAGACCCCGGAGCGCTTGGCCGCCGAGGACTTTCTCAATCGTCTGAAGCAAGCCAGCACGTGGCTGGGCCCGATGTTCGTACGCGACAAGAGCGGTGTGTTGGGGCTGGAAATGGACGTGCGCTGGCGCACCGATCGAGAGGAAGAGCGCGGTGCCGATCAGGTGATCGCCTGGGGCTTGAATGCCGGCAATCAACAGCTCAGCTACCCCGGCGAGCCTCAGCAGAACCTGCGCTGGATGGTCGGCCAACCGGTCCGGCTGACCTTGCGTTGGGCCCGAAATGGCTACCAGCGTCCGGCCAACGATCCGTTACAGCCAAGCCTGGTAGTGCGGGATCTGGAAGCCGGCTGGGAGTACAGCGGTCCGTGGTCGTTATTGCGCTTGATGCGCTCGCACGTGTCGGTGCAACGCCAGCCGAACATGGACTACACGGATTTTCCGTTGACCTTGCGCCTGCCCGTGACGACGCAGGCCAGCACCACCACCGCCGAGCAAACCCTGATGTTTGTGCGTTTGTCGTTGATGACCCAGGGCTCGAAATTGCCGCTTTCCATTCAGCCCTTGCCAACCCGGGCCCCACGCTCACCGTTCATGGTGACGAGATCGACCGCGGGCATTGAAGCCCATGACATCGAATCCCAAAAGGAGGGCCTGTGAATCAACCTTCAACGCCGTTGCCGGAACTGATTACCCAACTGCTCGAACCGATCAGCGTGGAGGCGCCCTGTGGCCAGGACCTGCGTTATGAATCTGAGTTCGACCGGTTGCGCGAAATGCGCCGTGAGGACGACACCAGTTTGCCCACGGGGGTGTGGCAGTCGTCGATCAAGCGCGCCCAATGGCCGGAACTGGAAAAACTGACCACCAGCCTGCTGCTCGAACGCAGCAAGGATTTGATGCTCAGCGCCTGGCTGGGGGAGGCCTGGCTGCATCAGGACGGGCTCGAAGGTTTGCCGGGCAGCCTGGCGCTGGTGGCCGGGTTATGCGAGCGCTATCCCGAACACCTGCATCCACAGGCTGAGGACGGCGATCAGTCATGGCGGGTGATACCGCTCGAATGGCTGGCTCGACGCTACGCTGAAGTGTTGCTGACCCGAGTGCCGTTGTTCGAGCCGCGCAACAATGAATTCGATGGTTTCTGTCTGGATGCCTGGCGCCGGTTACAGCTGCAACAGGTACAGGCCAGCGACAGTAAAACAGCCAAGACCTCGGCCGAGAACGCACGCAACGAACAGAAAAAACTGACCGAACAGATTCGCGCCACCCCGTTGTCATTCTGGTTGCGCAGCCAGGGCACGCTGCTGCTCAGCCAGCAGCATCTGCAACGCCTGGAGGTGTGGAGCGACGCGTATCTCGGCAATCAGGCCCCAGGCTTCAAAGCGCTGCAGGATGTGATCGAAGCGTTGTTGACGCTGGTTCAGGAGTTCATCGCCATGCACCCACGAAAACCAACCCCGGCGCCTGTCGAAACGCCGGCGGTAGCGGTATCGAGCCCGGTCGCCGTGCCGGACATCACTCCGACACCCCAGGTGTTCAGCGAGCCGGCGAATCGTGAAGAGGCGTACCGGCAATTGCTGTTGATCGCCGAGTACCTGGCGCGCACCGAACCCCACAGCCCGGTGCCCTATTTGATCAAACGGGGCGTGGAGTGGGGCAACAAGCCCCTGAGCGAGCTGCTTGGAGAACTGATCAGCGCCGATGCAGAATCCCGGCGACTCTGGACGCTGCTGGGCGTCCTTTAGTGCGTCCTTTAATGAGTGTTCCGGGTGGCAGCCGTCGGCGGCGGTAAAGCAATCGGGGTCAGGACCGGTTGACCGGAAAAAAACGCCGTCAGGTTTTTGCCGACCAGTTCCACGGTGCCTTGGGTGGCTTCCGGGGACAATCCGGCGACATGCGGAGTCAGAATCACGTTGGCCAACCCCTTGAGGGCGTCCGGCACCTGGGGTTCATTATCGAAGACATCCAGCGCGGCGCCAGCAATCCGTCGTTGTTCCAGCGCGCTGATCAGGTCTGCCGTGACGATCACGCTGGCCCGCGCGATGTTGACGATGAACCCCTGGGGGCCCAAGGCGTCGAGCACCTGTCTGTTGATCAAGTGCTGAGTACCGAGCCCGCCGGGTGCGGCAACGATCAGAAAATCCGAATGGCGCGCCAGTTCAGTCGGCGTCGAGCAAAAGCTGTAGGGCACGTCGCTACGATGCTGGCGGTTGTGGTAACTCACGCTCATGTCGAAGCCGTTGGCGGCACGTTTGGCGATAGCGATGCCGACGGCACCGAGGCCGAGGATGCCCAGGCGTTTGCCCGCCAGGGAAGGGCGCATGATTTTCGGCCATTCGCCCCGACGCACGGCGGCGTCGGCCCGAGGAATATCCCGCACCAGCGCCAGCAGCAGCGCCATGGCGTGGTCGGCGACGGAGGAGGCATTGACGCCGGCCCCGTTGGTGACGGTGATGCCGCGGTCGGCGGCGGCTTGCAGGTCCACGTGTTCGTAGCCGGCGCCGATCACGCAGATGATTTTGAGGTTGGGCAGGGCGGCAATTTCATTGGCCTGCAGGCCCAATGGACCGCGGGTCAGCACCGCATCAATCTGACTGCCCTGGCGGGCAATGGCAGCGGCGCGCTCGGCCGGGGTCGGAGCCAGGATCAAATGAAACCCTTGGTGTTCGAGAATCGGCAGGTATTCATTGATGGTTTCAACCAGTACCAGAACGGTTGCGGGCATTGCGCGGCTCCTGTGATCGTCGGCGGGTTGGCCCCGAAAGTCGTTTCAGAGTGCTGATTGCGGAACTGCTTGGCAATGGTCGTCATTCGCACAGTGGTCATTTCAGTCTGGACGGCTTCGCGCAAGAAGCAAGGTCACGGGAGGGGGAATGCTGGCGGCAGCAGCACACGGGAGATCCAGTGTGCTGCCAGCATCACTGGGCCGTTTGCGTTTGTTGGGCTTTGGTTTGTTCCGCGAGGGCGATCGGCTTGAAATCATAAGTCGGATAGAACTCGGTTCTGTAACTTCCCCACGCGGTGTTTTCAAGTGCGAGGTTCACTTCCGCCAGACGGGAGGCCGGGAAGCGCACTGTGACGACTTGCCCGATACCCATCATGATGTTCCAGCTGACAACCTCGACGCCCGCAGGGGGAAACGTCTTATAAAATCCTTGCTGGGCAAGCTGAGCCTTGAGTTCGCTCAAGGGCCGCGACTGATCATGTTTGAGGAATACGGTCAGCATGACGGCATTGTCTGGCGTGGCAACGGCTGCTTTTTCAAGTGGTTTGGTGGTTTGCGCACTGACCGCTGCGCAGTAGGTCGAGGAGATCAGTAGCGTAGACATCAGTAGTGTTTTGAGTGTTATTTGCATGTTGAACTCCGTGTTTCATTGGACGAGTTAGGATTAAACCGATAACAGGGAGCTGACTGAGGTTATAGGTCGGGTTTGATGGCGGACTTTGTGTCCACTGTTCCGGTATAAGGGGCGTGAACGACATAGATACGCACAAGAGGGTTGTTGTCTACCATGTCGCGGGGCACTTCACGAGAATAAGTGAATTCACTTTTGTTCAACGTTTCCAATCGCCTGACTACGGTTTTGGTTGGCCCGACATCGGGCACAAGAATGTGTTTTTTTTGGTCGCCAGTGACAAAGAAGTAACCACCACCGCCCTGGTTGTACTTTGACTCTCCTGTATCGGTATAAAAGAACTCATAACGATTGCGTTCGGGGTCCCACGTCGATATTCCGACTACTCCAGGGTAATTCGCCTTGACGTCCGTTGCGGGGGCGTCCTCGATATAGACCTTGGTGGTCAGCCATCGAGGGGAGGAGGCCAGCTCGCGAACGTCGGCAGGGGCAGGGGCCTGTTGCGCGGAGCTGGCGAGGGGGAAAAGCAGCGCTGCAAGCAGCAGGCATGTAGACGTCATAATGTTTGTTTGCATGCGGATATCTCTTTATCAAGTTTGGAAGGTCGCTTGCGATTAATCATTCGAATTCCAGGCAAAAAAATATAGTCCTGAAAGGGTGGGTTGATCAATGACTGGGTAGTTGTTTGTAACAAATTAGCATTATTTGATTTTCAGCAATATTTTGTTGTGATCATTTTTGGGTGTTTAAGTTATAGGATCTTTCCTAGGTGTCGAGATGATTAAGTGTTTAATGTTGTTTGGCTAAATATCAATGCTCTCGACAACAAAAGGATACTGGAGTTATGGCTTGGGTCGTCGCAGAAAAATCAAAAGCAGGGCGACCTGCCAACCGCCTGACTTCATGTGAACGCGTTTCCCCTGTAGGAGCTGCCGAAGGCTGCGATCTTTTGATCTTGCTGTTGCTTTTGATGGGGAAGTAGCCAAACAAATGTGTCGATACCTGATTCGGGGGGTGAACCAGCTATAAGGATTGCCAGAATCCGACGCATTCATACCTGTCAGCGACATTGTTTTGAGTAAAAAACGACAGCCCATTGATCTGATCCGCATAACCATTCCTCAGCTAAGTCTTTGCTTGCGCTCATTTATCCCGGAGAATCGCGCCCTGTTTCGGCCAGGGCGCTGTCTGTCGGTTTTTTCCGACTCGTCCTGACCGGGTGGCAAGTGACCGGAAAGCGGAGATCCGACCGGATGAATGATCAGGCCAATAGCGTCGACGAACGCTATGTAACGGCGACACCAGCGAGTCTCGAAAGCTGGAATCGCCATGACACCACCTGGATGCTGGGCCTGTTTGGCACGGCAATCGGGGCCGGTACCCTGTTTTTGCCGATCAACGCGGGGCTGGGCGGCTTCTGGCCGCTGCTGGTCCTGGCGTTGCTGGCGTTCCCCATGACGTTTTACGCACACCGTGGTCTGACCCGCTTTGTGTTGTCTGGCCGCGAAGGCGCTGACATCACCGAAGTGGTGGAAGAACACTTCGGCATCAAGGCCGGCGCGCTGATCACGTTGCTGTATTTCTTTGCGATCTTCCCGATCCTGTTGATCTATAGCGTGGCGCTGACCAACACCGTGGGCAGTTTCCTCGAACATCAACTGCACATCATGCCGCCACCGCGCGCCGTGCTGTCGTTCGTGCTGATTCTCGGCCTGTTGGCAGTGGTGCGTTGCGGTGAGCAGGTGATCGTCAAGGCCATGAGCCTGATGGTGTATCCGTTCATCGTCGCGCTGCTGTTCCTGGCGGTGTTCCTGGTTCCGCACTGGAATGGCGGCATTCTCAGCACCGCGACCACGCTGCCTGAGCCGTCGGCGCTGCTGCACACCCTGTGGCTGGCGATTCCGGTGATGGTGTTCTCGTTCAACCATTCTCCGATCATCTCGGCGTTTGCGGTGGACCAGAAGCGTCGCTACGGCGTGCATGCCGAAGAGCGCAGCTCGCAGATCCTGTCCCGCGCCCACCTCTTGATGGTGGTGATGGTGCTGTTCTTCGTCTTCAGCTGCGTGCTGACCCTGTCGCCGACGCAACTGGCGGAAGCCAAGGCGCAGAACTTGTCGATCCTTTCGTACCTGGCCAACCACTTCAGCAACCCAACCATCGCCTTCGCGGCGCCGTTGATTGCTTTCGTGGCCATTTCCAAGTCGTTCCTGGGGCACTACATCGGCGCCAGCGAAGGCTTGAAGGGCCTGATCGTCAAGAGTGGCAAACGCCCGGCACCGAAGACGCTAGACCGTATGACCGCGGCGTTCATGCTGGTGGTCTGCTGGATCGTTGCCACGCTGAACCCGAGCATTCTCGGCATGATCGAAACCCTCGGCGGCCCGATCATCGCGGCGATCCTGTTCCTGATGCCGATGTACGCGATCCGTAAAGTGCCAGCGATGGCGCGCTTTCGTGGTCAGGCGTCCAATGTCTTCGTGACGGCGGTGGGCCTTGTGGCGATTTCGGCGTTGATCTATTCGCTGACCGCCTGAATTTGAGTGACCACTGACGTTTCTGCGGGCCTGTGAGTCCGCTATCGCGAGCAGGCTCGCTCCCACAGGTTCTGCACCGTTCCTGTGGGAGCGAGCCTGCTCGCGATGGGGGCGCCTCGTTCTTCAGGTGAGCCAGGCAGTGAGCCCCACATTTCTTCAGGCATAAAAAAACGCCGCTCATCTCACGATGGGCGGCGTTTTTTATGGCGTTGTAACGTTAGGCTTGAACGACCGGGATGTTGGCGTTCGCAGCCGCTTCACGGAACTCGGCGATCTGGTCGAAGGACAGGTAGCGGTAAACATCGGCCGCCATACTGTCGATCTTGCCAGCGTATTCCATGTACTCCTCGACGGTCGGCAGGCGACCCAGGATGGACGCAACGGACGCCAGCTCGGCCGAAGCCAGGTAGACGTTCGCGCCGTCACCCAGACGGTTCGGGAAGTTACGGGTCGACGTCGACACAACAGTCGAGTTCGGCTCTACACGTGCCTGGTTACCCATGCACAGCGAGCAGCCTGGCATTTCCATGCGTGCGCCGGCCTTGCCGTAGATGCCGTAGTAGCCTTCTTCAGTCAGCTGGTGAGCGTCCATTTTGGTCGGCGGCGACAGCCACAGACGGGTTGGCAGCTGACCCTTGACCTGTTCCAGCAACTTGCCGGCAGCGCGGAAGTGACCGATGTTGGTCATGCACGAACCGATGAACACTTCGTCGATCTTCTCGCCAGCAACGCTGGACAGCAGACGGGCGTCGTCCGGATCGTTTGGCGCGCAGAGCACAGGCTCTTTGATGTCGGCCAGGTCGATTTCGATGACTTCAGCGTATTCGGCGTCAGCATCGGCAACCATCAACTCAGGGTTGGCGATCCAGGCTTCCATCGCCTGAGCACGACGTTCCAGGGTACGCACATCACCGTAGCCTTCACCGATCATCCAGCGCAGCAGGGTGATGTTCGATTGCAGGTATTCGGTGATCGACTCTTTCGACAGCTTGATGGTGCAACCGGCAGCCGAACGTTCGGCGGAGGCGTCGGACAGCTCGAAAGCCTGTTCGATGCTCAGGTTGTCCAGGCCTTCGATTTCCAGGATGCGGCCGGAGAAGGCGTTCTTCTTGCCTTTCTTCTCGACGGTCAGCAAGCCTGCCTGAATCGCGAAGTAAGGAATGGCGTGAACCAGGTCACGCAGGGTGACGCCCGGTTGCATCTCGCCTTTGAAGCGCACCAGGATCGATTCCGGCATGTCCAGCGGCATCACGCCAGTGGCAGCGGCGAATGCGACCAGACCGGAACCGGCCGGGAACGAAATGCCCATCGGGAAACGGGTGTGGGAGTCACCACCGGTACCGACGGTGTCCGGCAGCAGCATGCGGTTCAGCCAGCTGTGGATGATGCCGTCGCCCGGACGCAGGGAAACGCCGCCGCGGGTCATGATGAAATCAGGCAGGGTGTGGTGGGTGGTCACGTCGATCGGCTTTGGATAAGCCGCGGTGTGGCAGAACGACTGCATCACCAGATCAGCGGAGAAGCCCAGGCACGCCAGGTCTTTCAGTTCGTCACGGGTCATCGGGCCAGTGGTGTCCTGGGAACCGACGGTGGTCATCTTCGGTTCGCAGTAGGTGCCTGGACGCACACCGACTACGCCGCACGCCTTGCCGACCATTTTCTGCGCCAGGGTGAAGCCCTTGGTGCTTTCGATCGGGGCATCCGGTTTCTTGAACAGGTCGAACGCTGGCAGACCCAGTTCGGCGCGAGCCTTATCGGTCAGGCCACGGCCGATGATCAGTGGAATACGACCGCCGGCACGGACTTCGTCCAACAGCACAGGGGTCTTCATTTCGAAGGTGGTGATGACTTCGTCGGTACCGTGCTTGCAGACTTTGCCTGCGTGCGGGTACAGGTCGATCACGTCGCCCATGTTGATGTTAGTTACGTCAAATTCGATTGGCAGTGCGCCGGCATCTTCCATGGTGTTGTAGAAGATTGGAGCGATCTTGCTGCCGAAGCAGAAGCCGCCAGCACGCTTGTTCGGCACGAAAGGAACGTCGTCGCCGAAGAACCACAGCACCGAGTTGGTGGCCGATTTACGCGACGAGCCGGTACCGACCACGTCACCGACGTAGGCGATCGGGAAGCCGCTGTTGCGCATTTCTTCGATCTGCTTCATCGGACCGATGGAGCCTTGCACGTCCGGAACGATGCCGTCGCGAGCCATTTTCAGCATGGCCAGGGCATGCAGCGGGATATCCGGACGGGACCAGGCATCAGGAGCAGGGGACAGGTCGTCGGTGTTGGTTTCGCCAGTCACCTTGAACACGCGCAGGCTGATCTTGTCGGCCAGCACCGGACGGTTCTTGAACCACTCGCCGTCGGCCCAGGATTGCAGAACGCCTTGAGCGTGAACGTTGCCGTTCTTGGCTCTTTCAGCCACATCGTGGAAGGCATCGAACATCAGCAGGGTGTGCTTGAGTTCTTCGGCGGCCACTGGCGCCAGTTCGGCGTCGTCCAGCAGATTGACCAGCGTCACGATGTTGTAGCCGCCCTGCATGGTGCCGAGTAGTTCAACAGCGCGTTTCTTGTCGATCAGAGGGGATTTGGCTTCGCCTTTGGCGAGGGCAGAGAGGAAACCGGCCTTTACATAGGCAGCTTCGTCCACGCCTGGCGGAACGCGATTGGTGATCAGGTCAACGAGGAAGGCTTCTTCGCCAGCCGGGGGATTCTTCAGCAGCTCGACCAGGCCTGCAGTTTGTTCGGCGTTAAGCGGCTGGGGAACGATACCCAGTGCTGCACGCTCTTCGATATGTTTGCGGTAGGCTTCAAGCACAGTTATTACCCTCATCAGTGGTCCCAAATGGGTGTCCGGGACGCTCATCCCGAAATTGCCGTACTCATGCACTGCGTGGCGTTGTGGGCCGCTTAGCCAGAATTACCGGCAATTCCTTACAGAAGCTGCTTTCAAAGTTTTACGCCTGCAGAACGGGGAGCTGATGAGGGTTGGCGTCAGGTTTTTCACCGCTGAAAAACCCTTCGCCAACACCGCTCTGAAGGAACGACTGTGCTCGTGACGCTTTGAAAACAGCTTCTAACGGACATTGGCGCCTTAAAAGGCTGGCTGATTCTACGGCAAAAAAAAATTAAAGGTAAGTTAGGCCCTGAATTTTGAGGGGTGATGAATGTTAGACAAAGGGCTAACATGCCGATCTGTTCTGCTTTCCCGTGTTTTGCCTACCTATGCCCAATCAGACCATCAAGACCCCCTGCGTCGGCCTATGTTCCACTGTTTACGGTGATCTGGTGTGCCGTGGCTGCAAGCGTTTTCACCATGAAGTGATTCGCTGGAACGGTTACAACGAGGAAGAAAAACGCGCGGTGTGGCTGCGTCTTGAGCAACTGCTGTCGCAGGTGATGGCCGGCAAGGTAGAGATTTTCGACCCCGCGTTGCTGCGCCTGCAGCTGGAACAGCGCAAGATCCGCTTTGTGCCGCACCAGTCGGAATATTGCTGGGCTTACCAGCTGATCGCCCGCGGCGCGCGGGTCATCAATAATCTGGAAGCTTATGGGATGGTGCTGCTGCCGGAGTTCCGCGACTGGAACCTGCCGGAACTGCGCGATGCCATTGATCGGGAATTTTTCCTGCTGTCTGAGGCGCATTACCAGCGCTACATTGCGCCGGGGTTTCTCAAGGATGCGTTCGGCGGTTAAGAGCATTGCGAGCAGGCTCGCTCCCACAGGGGATTTGTGAGCGCCACAGATCCAATGTGGGAGCGAGCCTGCTCGCGATGGCGTCCTGCCGGGTACCGCAGATTTCAATGTTGGGTCACGATCTCTTCCAGATGATCCATGACCGTATCCGGCTTGAGCACCAGCACATCGCTCTCCAGCGCATCCAGCACCACTTCCGCCGTATTACCGATCAACGCCCCCGACAACCCGGTCCGCGCCACTGTGCCGATTACCGTCACCGACGCTCCCAATTTTTTGGCCATATACGGAATCAACACATCCGCCGGACCTTCCTCAATATGCAAGTGGTCATCATCAATATCGAACTCGGCCTGGAACGCCTTGCACTGCTCGCGGTAACTGGCCTCGATGGTTTCCTTGAGCTGAAACGTCGGGTCGGCCGCCGACAGCATTGGCGACGGGTGAGCGCTGATTACATGTAAATGGGCCTTGGCCAGGCTGGAGATGTCGTAGCCATGATCGATGATGCTGGCGTGCAAGGTGCGGTGTTCGCCGTCGATATTGCCGACATCGATGGCCGCCAGGATCACGCCGCCGGTCCAGGGTTTGGCGGTTTTCACCAGCAGCACCGGAGTAGGGCAGTAGCGCAGCAGTTTCCAGTCTGCCGGGGTCAACAGGGCTTTTTTCAGCGGGCTGTCAGCGAAATGCTGCTTGATCACCAGCCCACAGCCTTCGGCTTGCTGCACATCGACGATGGTTTCGTGCAGGCTGTCGTTCCAGGCCTGTTCGGTGGTGACGCTGTAACCGTCCTCCAGCAGTGCCGCCTTGAGCACACCCAGCATGCCAGCGTGGTCATGCTTTTTATCGCAGACCAGCAGGTGCAAATGGGCCTGGGTCACGCCAGCGATCAGTTTGGCCCGTTTGAGCGCCAGACTCTCCGAGTGCTCGGGTTCGATGACCACCAGAATGCTGCGAATGGCTTGCATGATCGGAATCTCCCTGGAAGGTAAAAAACACTGCGTTGGACAACTATAGTTGCTGGTCGGCATTCGGCGACTTGATGCATATCAACGGTCGCGGCTGGTGGTCTGTCGGCAGGCCGGTATAATCGGCGCCCTTCGTTCTGTACCTTTTATCCGTGAGCCCCATGATCCTTCCCGAAATTCACGAGTTCCTCGGCTGCCGCACGCCTGATGGCTGGGTCCAGGCCGCGCTGGCCGATCAGGAAACCTTGCTGATCGACCACAAAAACTGCGAATTCAAGGCGGCCAGCACGGCGTTGAGCCTGATTGCCAAATATCACTCCCACGTCGATCTGATCAACTTGATGTCGCGTCTGGCCCGGGAAGAGCTGGTGCACCACGAGCAGGTCATGCGCCTGATGAAGAAGCGCAAAATCGAGTTGCGTCAGCTGTCCGCCGGGCGCTACGCCTCGGGGCTGCGCAAAGTGGTACGCAGCCACGAACCGGTGAAGCTGGTGGATACGCTGGTGGTCGGCGCCTTCATCGAAGCCCGCAGCTGCGAGCGTTTCGAGGCGTTGGTGCCGCATCTGGATGAAGAACTGGGCAAGTTCTACTTCGGTCTGCTGAAAAGCGAGGCGCGGCATTTCCAGGGTTACCTGAAACTGGCCTATCAGTACGGTGACGCCAAGGACATCGCCCAAGTGATCGACAAGGTTCGTGACGCCGAGCAGGCGTTGATCGAGTCGCCGGATGTGGAGTTTCGCTTTCACAGTGGTGTGCCGGTAGCGGCGTAACCCCCGTGTGCGGACTCGCCGTGGGCGCCTGGATTAGCTGTGTCGTTCTTGCGGACGCCTTCGCGGGCAAGCCTCGCTCCTACAAGTGATCCGTAGGAGCGAGGCTTGCCCGCGAAGGGGCCATCTGCAACACCTCAACATCAAAAGGTGTACACCGCCTGCTTAGCCCCCTAACGGCTCAAACCCAGACGCTCATGCCATTGGGCGATGGACTCTTCGGGCCAGACCTCGCACTGTCGATCAGCGGGCTGCGTCTGGACTTCCACCCATGCTGCTTTTGAATCGAGCATCACGTGCGTGTGCTCGGGTGGCACCGGCAGCGGCGTGTCGATGACCGAGGCGAATGGGTGGACAAGGTCCGGCCATTCAGGACTGAACACCCATAATCCCGAGCCGCAAACGGAACAGAAATGCCGCTCGGCAGTGCTGCGGTGGGCGCGTTTGTCACCTTTTTCCTTGAGCCGCGCATGGTAAATCGAGATGTGCTTGCGACCGCGCACTTTGAGGCTGGCGGTATCGCCCGCGATGTTGATCGCATAACCGCCACCGCCCTGGGTCTTGCGACAGATCGAGCAATAGCAGCGTTGATAAGGGTAGGGGTGGGCGCTGGTCAGGCTGAACGACACTGCGCCGCAATGGCAGGAACCTTCGAGCTGCATGGGAACCTCCGACGGGTCTTGGTATGGCTCAACACAGCCTAGACTGTCAGTGTTTCCGGGCCGTTGAATTCAGGGTGGCTGAGCGGCCGCTATCGCGGGCAAGCCCGCTCCCACAGGTTCCGTGGGAGGGACAAAAATCTGTGAACAGCCTCGATCCTTGTGGGAGCGAGCCTGCTCGCGATGAAGATAACGCGGTCTATCGGCTGGGCACCCGCCACAAATACCACGCCGCCACCGTCCGATAAGGGCGCCACGCCAACCCGATTTCAATCATCTGCTTGCGAGTCGGCTGTACCTCCAGGCCCTTCAGCCGCCGATAACCCTCACGCACGCCAAAGTCATCGGCCGGCAAAATGTCTGGTCGCTCGAGGCTGTAGATCAGCAGCATTTCCACCGTCCAGCGACCCACTCCGCGCAAGGTAATCAAGCGCTCGATCAGCGCTTCATCGTCCATGGCCAGGGCGGTGGCGTAATCCGGCACCACGCCGTCCAGAGCCGCTTGAGCGACGCCCTGAATGGTCGCGATTTTGCTGGCGGAAAACCCGCAACCGCGCATCTGTTCGAAGTCTGTCGCCAGAATCTGCTCGGGTCTGGGGAAGGTGCTCGCCGGAAACAACGCCAGCAGCCGACCGACAATCGCATCGCCGGCCTTTGCATGCAGTTGCTGATAGGCAATCGCCCGCACCAGCGACTCATAAGGATCGCGAGCCGCATGGGGCTGATGCAGGCAGGGGCCGATGGTGCTGATGTGGCGTTGCCAGTCGGCATCGAGGGCCGAGAGAAATTCGCTGGCCAGTTGATAGGTATCGGGCATGGAACATCCTGAAGTGCGGGTGACTGCGGGAAGATTAGTCGTCGCCCCGTAGCGCCGCACTCCATTGCTTGCGGTCAAACTTTGCCGGTGGTGGCCAGCAGGGCGTTCACTTGGCCATAAGTGAAGGCCTTGAGGTCGCTGGTATCGAGTTTTCCGGTTTCCAGAAAGCTTTTCGCCACCGATGCCATGGCACCGTAGAGGAATTCGGCGATGCTCGAGCCGGCGCTCAAACGGCGCACGCCGAGGGCTTGCAGTTCTTCAGGCGAAGGCAGGCCGGCGAAACCGAGCACGTTCACCGGCAGCTTCGTTCCACGGCACAGCGCTTCGATCTCATACGCCGCCGTGACGCCCGCCGCGAACAGCCCATCGGCACCGGCGGCCTGATACAACGCGGCCCGTTTGAGTGTCTCCGCGACACGATCTTCGGCCGGCACCAAGCCCTTGAGATACACGTCAGTGCGAGCGTTGATAAATAGCTTTACGTCCCGGCGATTGGCAACCTGGCGAGCGATTTCGATCTTGCGGGCCAGCAGCTCGGGTGGCGAAGCACCGTCCTCGATATTGATCCCCACGGCACCGACGGCAATGACGGCGTCGATCACTTGCGCAACCCGCTCCAGGTCATCGGAATAACCGGCCTCAATGTCGACGGTCAACGGCACCGTAATGATTCGGGTGATGGATTCGACCGTGGAAACGAGCCGTTCAAGCGGCAAGGTGTTGCCATCCGGGTAACCATGAACCCAGGCCACCGCCGCGCTGCTGGTGGCGACGGCCTTGCTGCCCAGTTGCTCGACCAGCCGCGCCCCGGTGGCATCGGCAACGTTGGTCAGAATCAGCAGGCCGCTCTGGTGCAGTTGGTGGAATTGGTTGTCGAGTGTGTCCATCGAATGTCCTCCCTTATGACTTTTTTTGAATAAACGGTGGAGTGATCAGAACGCGAGTTGTTGGGTGATTTGCACCGCGGCGCTTTCCAGCCTGAGCAGAAACGCCTTGCGCGGTTGTCCTCCACCATAGCCGGTCAACGAGCCGTCTGCACCGATCACCCGGTGACAGGGCAGGATAATCGCCAGGCGGTTTTGTCCGTTGGCCAGGCCCACGGCGCGACTGGCGCCGCGCTTGCCCAGTTGCGCGGCAATGGCGCCATAAGTAGTGGTCTGGCCGTACGGGATCTTCATCAGCTCAGCCCACACCTGCCGGGCGAAAGCGCTGCCGGGCAGGTGCAGTAACACGTTGAATTCGCTCCGTTTACCAGCAAAGTATTGCGCCAGTTCTTCTTCGATCTGCCGCAAATGCCCGTTGTGACCGGGGGCCACGGCGTAGCCATAACGGTTTTGCAATTCTTCGATTTCTTTGGTCAGCGCCGGTCGATCGAGAAACTCCAGCAGCACCAGACCACGCTGTTCGGCCATGGCGATCATTGGCCCCAACGGCGTGGTCAGCCGAGTGAACAGCAGCGGCTCGCTGTGGGCGGCGCGGCCGGGCGTGATGTGGAACGACTTTTGAAACGCATCGCGAAAACCGCTGAGGGATTCGTAGCCGGAGTCGAACGCGGCGTTGTCGATGGATTCGCCCTGTTTGATGCCACCGAGGGCGATACCCAGGCGCCGACTGCGCAGCCAGGCGTGAAAGGTCATGCCGAAATGCTGCTTGAACCAGCGGCGCAGTTTCAGCGGCTCGATGCCCTCGGCGAGCAACTGGGCATCGGTCCAGCGCAGGTCGGGATCGGCGTCCACGGATTTGAGCAGCCGCTGCACCCAGTCCGGCGCGATGGCCGCGGCGTCCAGCGGCTTGCAACGCAGGCAGGCCCGATAGCCCGCCGACATGGCCTCATCGGCATGGGCGAAGAACTCGACGTTTTCCGGCTTCGGTTTGCGCGCCGTACAGCCGGGGCGGCAGAAAATGCCCGTGGTTTTGACCGCGGTAAAGAACACCCCCTCGTAGGCGGTGTCGCGTTCGAGCATGGCGCGAACCATCTCGGCGTGGGGCGGAAGCACAGCGTTTTGTAGGTTCATGGGCTGAGCATATGCCGCGTTGTCCGGCGCCTCCACCGGAAAATCGACAGTGAATTTTTGTCGCCCTGAGCTACAGTCATCGGGTCACCGGTCATGCTGTAAACGATATTTACAGGAATCCACCCAATGCAAGCATTCACCATTAAACACATCGATCACATCGTCCTGCGCGTCAAGGATCTAGAACGAAGCATCACTTTTTACGGCGAGGTATTCGGCGCCGAACTGGTAATGCGCCGCGACGACTTGGGCCTGGTGCATTTGCGTGCGGGCACCTCGATGATCGACCTCGTCGACATCCAGGGCGAACTCGGGCGCAAGGGCGGTGCCGCCGCTGGCCACGAACGGCGCAACGTCGATCACTTCTGCCTGCGCATTGAACCGTTCGACGAGGAAGCGCTGGTCAGTCACTTGCAGTCCTTCGGCCTGACGCCCGAGAAAGCCGCCGTACGTTTCGGCGCTGAAGGTAAAGGGTTGTCGATCTATTGCTTCGATCCGGACGGCAATCAGGTCGAACTGAAAGGGCCGTCCCAAGGTTAAAGATCAAGTTCGTTTCGCCATCAACAGCACCGAAGCCGCCGCCGACAGCAATCCTGCGCAGCAACGGTTGAAAATCCGCTTGCCCCGGGGTTCGGCGAACCAGCGGCGCATGTGCAGGCCCATGTAGGCGTAGGCGCTGATGGCGATCCATTCCAGCAGCAGGAACAACGCGCCGAGCTCGACGAATTGCGCGGCAATGGGCTGAGTCGGGTCGACGAACTGCGGCAGGAAGGCGGTGAATAGCAAAATAGCCTTGGGGTTGCCCGCCGCCACCAGAAACTCCTGCCGCGCCAGAGCGACAATTCCAATCGGCGCGCCGGTCACAAGCTGCTCGGCCTCGGGATTGGCGCGCCACAGTTGCCAGGCCAGGTACAACAAGTAAGCGGCACCGATGATTTTGATCGCATAGAACAGCCATTCCGAGGTTTGCAGCACCACTGATAACCCGGCGGCGGCCAGGGCGATCATCCCGGCAAACGCCAGCAAACGACCGACGCCAGCCACGCAGGCGCGACGATAGCCATAGCGGGTGGCGTTGCTGATCGACAGTAGGTTATTCGGCCCGGGGGCCATGTTCAGGGCGAAACAGGCCGGGAGAAACAGGGTGAGGGTGGCGAGGTCCATGACGACGGTTCCAGTAACGAGAGCCGTATGTTTATCATGAGTGAGGAGTGGGCCGGCCCATACAGCGGCAGACGCAAATCGCCGTACACTTGTGCCGGCTTGGTTAAGGCAAATGCCAGTCGGTTAGCGCAATCCATGTGGGAGCGGGCTTGCTCGCGAAAGCGGTGTGTCAGGCAACATTAATGTTGGCAGATACTCCCTCTTCGCGAGCAAGCCCGCTCCCACAGGATCTGCGCCTTAGCTGACTGGCATTGCTTGGTTAAGTTCGCTTTTCAACAGACGAAGCGACTAGTTCTGCGGATCGATATTGTCCAGCGCCCGGTTTACCGCCAGCTCGCCCAGCATGATGTTCTGCTGAATTCCCAGCATGGTGTTGCGATGCGGGTTTTCCAGAAGGTTTGCAAAATCACTGAGCATGACACTGGCTGATGCCAGTGATTCGCAGGCATGGGCCAGCAAGCTTTCGGTATCCATGTCGGGGGCGACCATGAACATTCTGCTTGGTTTACGGGCAGCATCGAGAAAAACACGGGACAGACCACGATTGATCGGCATTTGCCTTAAATCGCGGTCTGTCCCTTTTAATTTAAGATCAACTGGAAGCGCGTGCTATTTGATCTGCACAATGACCGGACCTTCCGTCACGATCGGCGGGTTCGCGTGGATATTCGATGCGTTTTTCTGAATCCAGTCGCGCGCGACTTTCAAGCTCGCATCGCTGCCAGCCTTGTCCGTGCAAACAGTCACCGCCGTACCGCCATCACCCGTATTCAGCAGTGTGTAACTTACCAGGCCAGGCACTGTCCGCAGGGTAGCTTCGACGTCGGCCTTGCGCTCTTCTAAAAGCTCGAAAAGCTGCTTTGCTCCAGCACCCAAGTAGGTTCTTATAACCGCATACATGGTCGTCTCCTTTGGGAGTTACCCGTTTTTATGCCAATCCAGATCCGTTAATGGCCACCATTACTAAGGTTTCAGTTCGTCCCGGTTTATTCAGCTTAGCCAAACGCTGGCCACGAGCGAAATGCAACGACCATCGGCCACTTTTGGTCGGGGAAACAAGGGACAGACCACGATTGCTGGGCATATGCCTGAAATCGTGGTCTGTCCCTTTTATGTTCCCGTATGCTCCCGTAGGCGGGTCTCCTTCTCAAGCGGGACGCGGTGCTTCAACAGGCGGGGTGCCGTCGTGAAACATTGTTTTCAGTTGAGCACGCAGTTCCGGTGAATCGGTGTGCTTGTGAACGCTGACCGCATGCTGTGCGGCGGCCTCAAGCAGTTCGTTTTCAGAGTCTGCGGACAGCGCGACCGAGCATTTGGAATCGCTTGGAAACTCGCGGCAGTCGATGTATTTACGCGCCATGATCTTCTCCTCCCTACGACGAAGGCAGGCCGTGGCCTGCGTGAACGATCACTCGACGCGATACCCCGTACATCAAACACGATTGCAGGTCGCTTCGAGCGTGCCGACTCTTGAAGTATAGGCCCCGACAGGTTTGCAATAACGCAGAGGGGAGTTTTCTTCAATACGTCGTTCAGGCGGCTCTTTACCTTGAGGCCTGGTTCAACTGAATTGAAGAGGTATGCGATGAGTCTTGTTCTTTCCATGGCCGCGTTTGCGCTGGCCGCTTCCATTACCCCTGGGCCGGTGAACATCGTGGCGTTGAGCTCTGGCGCGCAGTTCGGCTTTCGCGCCAGTCAGCGGCATGTGGCCGGGGCGACTCTGGGGTTCGTGCTGCTGTTGGTGCTGATGGGGTTGGGTTTGCATGAGGTGTTGCAGCGTTGGCCGGCGCTGACGCGGGTGGTTCAATGGGCGGGCGTGGCGTTTCTATTGTTCATGGCTTTCAAATTGGCCACTGATAACGGTCAGCTCGATGCCAAGGAGTCAGGTCGGGCGCCGTCGATGCTGTATGGGGCGGTGATGCAATGGCTCAACCCGAAAGCCTGGCTGGCCTGCGTGGCCGGGATGGGGGCGTTTGTTGCCGATGGCGAAGCGCAGTTGGTGTGGCAATTTGCGGCGGTGTATCTGGTGATCTGCTACTTGTCGGTGGGTTGCTGGGCATATGCCGGGACGTTTTTGCGCGGCTACCTGAGCAATCCGGCGGGAATGCGCCTGTTCAATCGGGTCATGGCGTCGTTGCTGGCGGTGAGTGCGGGGTATTTGCTGTTGCCGTAGGTTTGCGATGGTGGTTCCCGGCACAACTCTTATTGCCATTGCTTTCCCTGTGGGAGCGGGCTTGTCCTAATGCCAATCAGTTAAGCAATTTCATCCGCGACGCACTCTTTGTAGCAGCTGGCGAAGCCTGCGTTCGGCTGCGTAGCAGTCGTGAATCCGGCTGATGCGGTCTGCCTGACATACCGCGATCTCTGATTTTACGACTGCTTCGCAGCCGAACGCAGGCTTCGCCAGCTGCTACAGATCGCATTACGGATTAACTGACTGGCATTAGGACAAGCCCGCTCCCACAGGTTTTGAGTCGCTTGACTCAGCCGCGATACTGCCCCGGTGTCGCCGCCAGATGCTGTTTGAACGCGCGCTGAAAATGCGCCTGATCAGCAAACCCGGCTTCCAGCGCCACATCGGCAATCAACTTGCCGCTACGCAGTCGGTCCCGGGCGAACTGGATGCGCTGGTTGACCAGAAACGCATGGGGCGTCATGCCGTAATGCTGCTTGAACGCGCGGATCAGGTACGACGGCGACAGTTGCGCCGCTTCGCAAATGTCCTCGAGCTTGAGCATCTGCGTGCAGTTATCGCGGATATAGTCGGCGGCCCGTTCCAGCTTGAAATTGGGTTCGCGCAGCGGTTGATCGACGGGGTTGAGCCGCTGTTGCACCTCGGTGAAAAACTCCACCGCCGCGCTGTGCTTGTACAGCGCGTCTTGCTGCGGGTTGATCAACACCTCGTACAAATTCTTAAGGCCGGTAAACAGTTCGACGTCACGATTGTGGGTGATGGAGAACCGGCGAAACGCCGAGTCCTGGCTGAAGCCGAGCTGATGCTGTAAATCGGTCAGCCAAGGCGTCTCGACGTACAGCATCAGGTACGACCACGGCTGGTCGTCGATCGGATTGCAGGCATGCACATCGCCCGGATTCATCAGCACCACGGTGCCGGCACTGACCTGAGATTCCGATTGCTCGTGGATATAGATGCTGCGCCCGGCGGTAATCGCGCCAATGGAGAAATGCGCGTGAGAATGGCGGCTGTAGCAGACCTCGCGACCGTCGGCGATGGAGCGGGCTTCGATGAAGGGCAGGGCGTCGTCGCGCCAGAAACGCGGGGCTTTGTCTGCATCTTTGGCAACGGTGTGCTTCATCTCGGTGTCCTCGGCGGTTCAGCTTTGGAGTGTATTAGCTCTCGCCGTCAAAGGCTCGTTGCAGCGGGGCAATGTCGAGTTTTTTCATTTGTAGCATCGCTGCCATCGCGCGCTGGGATTTGGCTGTGTCGGGGTCTTTCATCATGTCCATCAGAACGACCGGCACGACCTGCCATGACACGCCGAATTTATCCTTCAGCCAGCCGCATTGCTGGGCTTCAACGGGACCGCCCGCAGACAGGCGCCCCCAGAAGTGGTCGATTTCTTCCTGAGTGTGGCAATTGACCTGGAATGAGATCGCCTCATTGAACTTGAACACCGGGCCACCGTTAAGGCCTGTGAAGCTCTGCCCATCGAGTTCGAAGCTGACTGTCATCACTGAGCCTTCCGGCCGACCATGTAATTCGAAACCGGCCTTGCTGTAGTGGGTGGTGGCCGTGATTTTTGAATGATCGAAGATCGCGCAGTAAAACTTCGCGGCCTCCTCGGCCTGATCGTCGAACCACAGGCAGGGCGTGAGTTTTTGAACGCGGTGCATGGCGATGCTCCTCTGCGGGTTAATCACTCTGGATTATCAGCGTAGTCAGCCTGTGGTGGTCCGGTTGTGCCATAGATCGACAAGTCGCGAGAATTCCCCTCAACCCGTTTAGAGCGAATGGGCAGCGACCGGTGGTCGATGAACATGGCTTGTGGGTCAAATTGCGCTTAGCTGTAGGGATAACCCAAGGCGCGCGTAACCGCCGACCTTGTAGGAGCGAAGCTTGCTCGCGAAGAACGATAACGCGGTGTGACAGCAATGACGCCTTCGCGGGCAAGCCTCGCTCCTACAAAAAAAATGATGGCGTCGAGGCAGAGGCGCCCCTTCAGAACACCGTGAGTCTGAGGAAATCCGCAATGCTGACCCTTAATATCAATGGCAAGGACCAGGAACTGGATGTCCCCGCGGACATGCCGTTGCTCTGGGTGCTGCGCGATGTTGCGCACCTGACGGGCACCAAGTTCGGTTGCGGCATGGCCCAGTGCGGCGCTTGCACCGTACACGTCGACGGCGCGCCGCTGCGCTCCTGCATTACGCCCGCCACGGCGGTGGCCCACGGGCAGAAAATTCTCACCATCGAAGGCTTGTCCGCCGATGGCTCGCACCCGGTCCAGCAAGCCTGGGCCGAACTCGACGTGGTCCAGTGTGGTTATTGCCAGTCGGGGCAGATCATGTCGGCGGCCGCGTTGCTGGCGAAGATCCCCAAGCCCACCGACAGCGATATTGACCAGGCACTGTCCGGCAATATCTGCCGCTGCGGCACCTACCCAAGAATCCGCGCCGCGGTCAAACGCGCCGCCGAGATCGGTTGATATCACGTCGAAGGGAGCTGACCCATGAACAGAATCAACCCTGTCTCGCGTCGCGGTTTTCTCAAGGGCAGTGCGGTGTTGGGCGGCGGTCTGGTGGTGGCGTTTGTCATCCCGGGCGCCAATCGCTTTGCCCTCGGCGCCGAGAATCAAGGAAACGTCTTCGCCCCCAATGCTTTTTTACGGATTGGCAACGACAACAGCATCACCGTGCTGCTCGGTCATTCGGAAATGGGCCAGGGCATCTGGACTGGCCTGACCATGTTGATCGCCGAAGAGCTGGACGCCGACTGGTCGAAAATCCGCGTCGAGCATGCGCCAGCCTCGGCGGCCGATTATGGCCTGCCGGGGTTTGGCGGGATGCAGATCACTGGCGGTTCGACGTCGACCTGGATGGAGTTCGACCGCTATCGCCAGGCCGGAGCGGCGGCGCGCTTGATGCTGATCGAGGCGGCGGCCAAGCGATTCGACGTGGCGCCTTCGCAGATTCGCACCGAATCGGGCGTGGTCATTGCCGGCGACAAACGCGCCACTTACGGCGAACTCGCGGATGACGCCGCCAAGTTACCGGTGCCGGATCCGGCCTCGATCAAGTTCAAGGAAGCCAAAGACTGGAAAGTCATCGGCAAACCCACCAAGCGCCTCGACACCCCGGAGAAAATCACCGGGCAGGCGAAGTTCGGCATGGACGTGCAATTCGATGGGCTGATGACGGCGATGGTCGCTCGCCCACCGGTGTTCGGTGGCAGCGTAAAATCCTTCGAAGGCGCCGAGGCACTGGCGGTGCCGGGCGTGCACAAAGTGGTGCAGGTACCCACGGGTGTCGCGGTGATTGCCGATCATTATTGGGCGGCGAAGCTGGGACGCGACGCGCTGAAGGTCGAATGGGACCTGGGGCCGAACGCCGGGCTCGACAGCCAACAGCTGCTGGAGAGCTTTCGTAAACTCGCCGCCACCCCCGGCACTTCTGCCAGCAAGGCCGGGGATGCGACGGCGACGCTAGGCAAAGCGGCGAAGACCATTGAAGCCGAATACAGCGTGCCGTACCTGGCTCACGCGCCGATGGAACCGCTCAACTGCACGGTGAAAATCTCCAAGGATAAATGCGAAATCTGGACCGGCACGCAGTTTCAGACACTTGATCAGATAATCGCGGGGAAGATCACCGGACTCAAACCCGAGCAGGTCGAGATCCACACCCAATTCCTCGGCGGCGGCTTCGGGCGTCGGGCCAATCCGACCTCGGATTTTGTCAGCGAAGCGGTGTACGTCGCCAAGGCAGCGGGCGGGCCAGTGAAAACCGTCTGGGCCCGAGAGGACGACATTCGCGGCGGTTACTACCGCTCGGCGTTTTTGCATCAGGCGCGTATCGGGCTGGGTGCCGACGGCATGCCAATGGCCTGGAAGCATGTGCTGGTCGGGCAGTCGATCCTGACGGGCACCTCGTTCGCGGCGACCATGGTCAAGGATGGCGTCGACAAAACCTCCGTCGAAGGCGTGGCCGACAGTCCTTATCTTGTGGGGCTGGCCAACCACCAGGTCGAACTGCATTCACCGCAAACCGGCATCAGCGTGCTGTGGCTGCGCTCGGTGGGGCACACCCACACTGCATTCGTCATGGAGTCGTTGATCGATGAGCTGGCAGACGCCGCCGGCAAGGATCCGGTGGAATACCGACGCGCTTTGCTCAAGGCGCATCCACGGCATCTCGGTGTATTGAATCTGGCGGTAGAGAAAGCCAACTGGAAAGCACCGTTGCCGGACGGCCACGCATTGGGTGTGGCGGTGCATGAGTCCTTCGGCAGTTATGTCGCCCAGGTGGCCGAGGTGTCCCAGGACAATCTGGCAATTCGCGTGCACCGGGTGGTGTGTGCCGTGGATTGCGGCATTGCGGTCAACCCTCAGAGCATCGCCGCGCAGATGGAATCGGGCATCACCTTCGGTCTCGGATTTACCTTGCACAGCAAACTGACGTTCAAGAACGGTCAGGTGCAGCAGTCCAATTATCACGACTATCAGGTGTTGCGCCTGAACGAGATGCCGGTGGTCGAGGTGCACATTGTCCCCAGCAGCGACAAGCCCGGTGGCATCGGCGAGGTCGGTGTGCCTCCGGTGGCGCCGGCAGTGGCGAACGCGGTGTTTGCCCTGACGGGGCAGCGTCTGCGGGAACTGCCGTTGCAACTGTCGGGGGTGTGAGATGAGACGACATGCGCTTCTTGGCGCGGTGATGCTGATAGGCCTGGGTGGCTATGCCTCGGACCTGTTCGCTGATGATAAAGAGGCGGTGAAGGCGTTCGACACGGTGCAGAAAGTGTTCCAGAACCCGCGTTGCCAGAACTGTCATATCCCTGGCGACTCGCCGTTGCAGTTCGACGCCGGTGTTCCTCACGCAATGAATGTGGTTCGCGGCCTGGACGGTAAGGGCGCAGCCGGTTTGCCGTGTGCCAGTTGTCATGCCGAACGCAATCCGCCGGCCAGTTATGGCCCCAACTCGCCGCCCGGAGCACCGCATTGGAGCCTGCCGCCGGCCGCGCACAAAATGGCCTGGATCGGTCTGCCGGCCGACAAGTTGTGCGCGATGATCAAGGACCGTTCCAGCAATGGCGATCGTGATTTTGCGGCGCTGATCAAGCACGTCAGCGACGATAAGCTGGTGCTTTGGGGCTGGAATCCGGGTGAGGGGCGGGCGCCGGTGCCGGTGCCCCACGATATCTTCGTCACCCAGTTCAAACTCTGGGCCGATGCTGGAGGGCCGTGTCCGGTGGCAGGTAGCTGACCAGCGGCGCGTTTATAGGGAGTCATATCGGGTATGAGCGACTCTAACGTTCATACCCATCAAAGGAGTGAGTGATGTTAACCCCAGGCAAACCGCTCAAACCCGGCGCTGGCGCAGACATGCGTGCGCCGAATGCCCTCGACAGCGCAGATCGCGATGTACTGCGCGATCTGGCGCGAAAGGCCGAGCAAGAGCTGATGGGCGTGCAGATGGCGAGCATGGACGAACTGACGCTGCTCTCCAATCGTCATGGCTTCGAGGCCTTGGCTCAGTTAGGGTTGGAAGCCTGTCAGCAGTTGGGCAAACCAGCGACCCTGCTGTTTTTCGACCTTGATGACTTCAAGCGCATCAACCAGCTGTACGGTCGCGCCGAGGGCGACAATGCCCTGAAAACCTTTGCCGATGTCCTGCGCATCGCCTTTCGTGAAAGCGATGTGATCGGCCGGCTGGGCAGCGATGAGTTTGCCGCCTTGTTGACCGGCGCGGACGCCGTGGAAATCGCCGCGATCAGAGCGCGGCTCGAAGAAATACTCGATGAGCGCAATGCCACGGTGCATCGTGGCTATAACATTCGCTTCAGCGTCGGGCAGATCGAGTTTGATTCTCGGCTACACCAGACAGCGCAAGACTTGTTGGCCTTGGTCGATAAGGCGATGTGCGACCGACAGTTCGACGCTCCTCATTCTTGAGTGGCGTCTTGCAAGACCGCTGCAATGTGCTCGGCTGTTCGCAACAGCCGAGCATCGTCTCTGAACCTCCCGATTATCTGTAACCCTATAGGCAACATGGCTTGGGCGCGTATCAGCGGGATATTCACCTGCGGCCAGCCAAACGCGCCCCAGAACTTGATGAAATCCGACGGTCCGGTGCTTTCCAGGCCCATTGGTGCGACCATCCCGCAAGTGGCGCCGAGCATGGCGTCGAAAGGTTGGCAAAGCTCATTCAAGCGAGGGGCAAGATTAGCCAGGCGCGCCTTGGCGGCGGATTCCTGTTCCCACGCTGTCGCCGCCGCTCGCTCGAACATGGCCTGTATCGAAGGGCTCAATTGTGGCCGGTGTCGCTGAAATTCCTTCGCCAGTGAACGGGCACCTTCGCAATCGTTAATCAACTGATGATCGTCGAACACCCCCTCAAACTCATCCGGCAGCGGCACTTCGCTCACGTGATGGCCGGCGCTACGCAACTGATCCGCTGCCTGTTCCAGAGCACGGGCCACTTCGGGGTCTACTTGATCCCAGCGTGACGTACGGCAGAAACCCAATTGCAGCGGACGCCGTTCGACCTCAGGTACCAGGAAGCCGGGAATCAACACTCGCGCCACGAGGTGCAGATCGCGCATTGATCGTCCATACCAGCCCACGGTGTCGAAGCTCGGCGCCAGCGGTTTTACACCTTCCAGCGACACCAGGCCCAACGACGGTTTGAAGGCGAAGAGGCCGCAGTAGGACGCCGGCTTGAGCAGCGAGCCAGCGGTCTGTGTGCCCAGTGCCAAAGCAAAGAAACCTGCCGCCATCCCGGCTGCCGAACCCGCGCTGGAGCTGCCCGGCGTGCGAGCGAGGTCGTGGGGATTGCGGGTCGGGCCGGTGTGCATGTACGCAAACTCGGTGGTGTGGGTCTTGCCCATGATCAGCGCTCCGGCCTGGCGCAGCAGCGTCACCACGTGGGCGTCCCGGGACGGTTGATGGCCGGCATAAATCGGCGAATAGAATTGCGTCGGATAGGCAGCGGTGTCGAAGATGTCCTTGATGCCGACGGGCACGCCGGCCAGCAGGCCTCGGTCATTGTTTTGCGCAGCATCGACGCGTACCTGCTGGGCGTCGAACGAGACGAAGGCCTGGATATCCGATTCCTGCGCCTGAATGCGTTCAAGAAAGGCTTCGGCGATGGCGGCAGCGGTTGTATTGCCATTGACCACCGCTTCACTGAGGGCGGTGGCATCAAGGGTAGGGCCGATCATTTGGCGAACAACTGATTGATATTTTTGAATGCCTTGAACTCCAGGGCATTGCCGCAGGGATCGAAGAGAAACATCGTCGCTTGTTCGCCCACCGATCCCTGAAAGCGGATACCCGGTTCGATCACGAAGCGCGTGCCAAGAGCTTTCAAGCGCTCGGCCAGCGTCTCCCATTCCTCCATTCCCAATACCACACCGAAATGCGGCACCGGTACGTCGTGGCCATCCACGGCATTGGTATGGGCTACTTCCTGAGAAACGTTTTTCGGTGCCAGATGAATCACCAGTTGATGACCGAAAAAGTTGAAATCGACCCAGTGATCGCTGGAGCGACCTTCTTCCAGGCCGAACACTTCGCCATAGAAACGTCGGGCAGCGGCCAAGTCGTAAACCGGGATGGCCAAGTGAAAAGGGGACAATTGCATTGGGCGTGCCTCGACGGGTTGAGAATTAAGATCGAGTTTAGCCCTGTGCTTTTTGATTGAAAGAGGATAGTTTTTGCGGCGAGCTCAAATTATTTCGATCAATAGGGGGCCCCATGCTGCGTGAACTGAAAACCTTCATTGCCGTGACCCGTCATGGCACGTTCGCTGCGGCAGGTATGCACATTGGCCTGACGCAGTCGGCGGTCAGCGCGCAGATCCGCAACCTCGAACAGGCGTTGGGCATTCGCCTGTTCGATCGCACCGGACGCCAGGCGATTCTCAACGCGGCGGGGCAGCGGGCGTTGCCGATGGCGCGGGAAATCCTTGAGACCTTCAACCGCATGGCCGTCAGTGATAGCGTCGGCGAGTTTCGTGGCGAATTGAAGATCGGCGCGGTGGCCACCGTCCAGACCGGGTTGTTGCCGCGCGCGCTGTTGCGACTCCGGCAACAGGCGCCATTGCTGGAGGCGAAGCTGGTGCCGGGGGTATCCCTGAATCTGTTGAGTCAGGTGGACACCGGCGAAGTGGACCTGGCGATTCTGATCAAGCCGCCATTTGAACTACCCAAGGAATTGTCGGTGCAAGTCATTCGCCGGGAGCCGTTTGTGCTGATCGTGCCGGCAGACCTTGAGGGCGACGACCCGCTGCTGTTACTCGCCAACCACCCTCACGTACGCTACGACCGCAATTCTTTCGGTGGGCGCTTGGTGACTCGTTTTTTACGCGAGCAGCAGATCGATGTGCAGGTGGCTCTGGAGCTGGATGAGCTGGAAGCTATCGTCAAAATGGTCGAATGCGGGTTGGGTGTTTCGCTATTACCCGAGGCGGGGCTGTGGCTTGAGCATGGGGCGAAGGTGCGGATCATCCCGTTGGGTGAGCTGACGTTCTACCGGGAGATCGTGTTGTTGCAGCGTTATAGCCAGCGGAGCCTGCCGATTCAACTGCTGTTTGCCCAATGTCTGTCTCCAATTGACGACTGAACACCATCCCCTGTGGGAGCGAGCCTGCTCGCGATGACAATGTCAGACGCACTGCATGTATCGACTGACGAACCGCTATCGCGAGCAGGCTCGCTCCCACAGGGGGCTGCATCGATTTTGAAATGGCAGGCATAAAAAAACCCGCCTGAAGAGGCGGGTTTTTTGATGGCTAACCGAAGATCACTCTTCGATGTTGCCCATGGCGGTGGTGTTGAAGCCGCCGTCTACGTACATGATTTCGCCGCTGATGCCGGACGCCAGGTCCGAGCACAGGAAGGCGCCGGCGTTGCCGACTTCGTCGATGGTGACGTTACGACGCAGCGGGGTTTGCGCTTCGTTGGCGGCCAGCATCTTGCGGAAGTTCTTGATGCCGGAAGCGGCGAGGGTGCGGATCGGGCCAGCCGATACGCAGTTGACGCGGGTGCCGTCCGGGCCCAGGGAGCCGGCCAGGTAACGCACGCCAGCTTCCAGCGAAGCCTTGGCCATGCCCATCACGTTGTAGTTCGGCATGGTGCGCTCGGCGCCCAGGTACGAAAGGGTCAGCAGGCTGCCATTGCGGCCTTTCATCATTTCGCGGCCAGCCTTGGCCAGGGCCACGAAGCTGTAGGCGCTGATGTCGTGAGCGATGCGGAAACCTTCACGGGTGGTGGCTTCGGTGAAGTCGCCGTCCAGTTGGTCGCCCGGGGCGAAGCCGACGGAGTGCACGATGCAATCCAGGCCGTCCCACTTCTTGCTCAACTCTTCGAAGACCTTGGCGATTTCTTCATCGCTGGCCACGTCGCACGGGAAGCACAGCTCAGGGCTCGAGCCCCAGCCTTGTGCGAATTCTTCGACACGACCCTTGAGTTTGTCGTTCTGATAAGTGAAGGCAAGCTCAGCGCCCTCGCGATGCATGGCGGCAGCGATGCCGGATGCGATGGACAGCTTGCTGGCGACACCGACGATCAGTACGCGCTTACCGGCGAGAAAACCCATGTGTTGCTCCTCTTTTCAGGTTTATTGCGCAGTGGCTGGTGCCAGAAAAGCGGCTTCCAGCAACTGCTGTGTATACGGATGTTTGGGGGCGGCAAAGATACTTTGCGCGTCTCCCTGTTCGACCACTTGGCCATGCTTGACCACCATCAGCTGGTGGCTCAGCGCTTTGACGACAGCCAGGTCATGGCTGATAAACAGATACGTCAGGTTGTACTTGGTTTGCAGTGAACGTAGCAGCTCCACCACTTGGCGTTGCACGGTCCGGTCGAGGGCCGACGTCGGCTCGTCCAGCAAAATCAACGCCGGTTTTAGCACTAATGCCCGGGCAATGGCGATTCTCTGCCGTTGCCCACCGGAAAATTCGTGGGGGTAGCGGTGCCGGGTTTCCGGGTCCAGACCTACCTCCTTGAGTGCCGCAATAATCGCTTGTTCCTGTTCTGCCTCGGTGCCCATCTTGTGGATCCGCAGGCCTTCGCCGACGATCTGGCTCACGCACATCCGTGGGCTCAGGCTGCCGAACGGGTCCTGGAACACCACCTGCATTTCCCGCCGCAGCGGCCGAACCTCACTCTGCGTCAGGCAGTCTAGCTGCTTGCCTTCAAAACGGATGGTGCCTTTGCTACCGATCAGCCGCAATATTGCCAGGCCGAGCGTCGATTTGCCGGAACCGCTTTCTCCCACAATCCCCAGCGTCTGGCCCTGGGGCAGGCTGAAATTAATGCCGTCGACCGCTTTGATATGGTCCACGGTCTTTTTCAGAAAGCCTTTCTTGATCGGGAACCAGACTTTCAGGTCCTCGACCTGCAGCAACGGCGGGCCAATCACATTGGTCGCCGGCTTGCCGCTGGGCTCCGCTGCCAGCAGTTCCCGCGTGTACGGATGCTGCGGCGCGCGGAACAATTCTTCGCACGATGCCTGTTCGACGATGCAACCGCGCTGCATGACACATACCCGATGCGCAATTCTTCGTACAAGGTTCAAATCATGACTGATCAGTAACAACGCCATGCCCAGACGGGCCTGCAATTCCTTGAGCAGTTCGAGAATTTTCAGTTGAACGGTCACGTCCAGCGCCGTGGTCGGTTCGTCGGCGATCAACAGTTCCGGCTCGTTGGCCAAGGCCATCGCAATCATCACCCGCTGACGCTGGCCACCGGACAATTCGTGGGGCAGGGCCTTGAGACGCTTCTGCGGTTCGGGGATGCCGACCATTTCCAGCAGTTCCAGCGTGCGCTTTGTCGCGATTTTGCCGGTCAGGCCTTTGTGGATGCCCAACACCTCGTTGATCTGCTTCTCGATCGAATGCAGCGGATTGAGCGAGGTCATCGGCTCTTGAAAGATCATCGCGATCCGGTTGCCGCGGATGTGGCGGATGGTTTTCTCTTTCAGGGCCAGCAGGTTCTGGTCGGAATAGGTAATGGTGCCGGACGGATGCCGGGCCAGCGGGTAGGGCAGCAGTCGCAGGATCGAGTGGGCGGTCACCGATTTGCCGGAGCCGCTTTCGCCCACCAACGCCAGGGTTTCGCCGCGCTTGATGTCGAAGCTCACGCCTTCGACCACCCGCTGAACGCGCTCGCCGACGATGAATTCGACGGCCAGGTCGCGCACTTCGATCAGATTGTCCTGATTCATTTCACTTCCTCGGGTCGAAGGCATCGCGAGCGGACTCGCCGATGAACACCAGCAGACTCAACATCAGCGCCAGCACCGCAAACGCACTCATACCGAGCCACGGCGCTTGCAGATTGGATTTGCCCTGTGCCACCAGTTCACCCAGGGACGGCGCTCCCGGCGGCAGGCCGAAGCCGAGGAAGTCCAGGGCGGTCAGCGTGCCGATGGCGCCAGTCAGGATGAACGGCATGAAGGTCATGGTCGAGACCATCGCGTTGGGCAGGATGTGGCGGAACATGATCGCACCATTCTGCATGCCCAGCGCCCGGGCCGCGCGCACGTATTCCAGATTCCGGCCGCGCAGGAACTCGGCGCGCACCACATCCACCAGGCTCATCCACGAGAACAGCAGCATGATCCCCAGCAGCCACCAGAAATTCGGCTGCACGAAGCTGGCGAGGATGATCAGCAGGTACAGCACCGGCAACCCGGACCAGATTTCCAGAAAACGCTGCCCGGCCAGATCGACCCAGCCGCCATAAAAGCCCTGCAAGGCCCCGGCGATCACGCCGATGATCGAACTGAGAATGGTCAGCGTCAAAGCAAACAGCACCGAAATCCGGAAGCCATAAATCACCCGGGCCAGCACATCGCGGCCCTGATCGTCGGTACCCAGCAAGTTGTCGGTGGACGGCGGCGCCGGGGCCGGGACTTTCAGGTCGTAGTTGATACTCTGGTAGCTGTAGGGGATCGGCGCCCACAAGACCCAGGCATCCTTGGCCTTGAGCAGTTCACGGATGTAGGGGCTCTTGTAGTTGGCTTCCAGCGGGAATTCGCCGCCGAACGCGGTTTCCGGGTAGCGCTTGAGGGCCGGGAAGTACCAGGCGTTGTCGTAATGCACCACCAGCGGTTTGTCGTTGGCGATCAGTTCGGCACCGAGGCTTGCGCCGAACAGAATCAGGAACAGCCACAGCGACCACCAGCCACGCTTGTTGGCCTTGAACAGTTCGAAACGTCGGCGATTGAGAGGGGACAGGTTCATCTCAATGCTCCCGGCTTTCGAAGTCGATGCGCGGATCGACAAAGGTGTAAGTGAGGTCACCGATCAATTTCACCACCAGCCCCAGCAGGGTGAAGATGAACAGCGTGCCGAAAACCACCGGGTAATCGCGGTTGATCGCTGCCTCAAAACTCATCAAACCGAGGCCGTCGAGGGAGAAAATCACTTCCACCAGCAACGAGCCGGTGAAAAAGATCCCGATGAACGCTGAAGGAAAACCGGCGATCACCAACAGCATGGCGTTGCGAAATACATGGCCGTACAGCACGCGGTGACGGGTCAGGCCCTTGGCCTTGGCGGTGACCACGTATTGCTTGTTGATTTCATCGAGGAAGCTGTTCTTGGTCAGCAGCGTCATGGTCGCGAAGTTGCCGATTACCAATGCGGTCACCGGCAGTGCCAGGTGCCAGAAATAGTCGAGGATCTTGCCGCCGGTGCTGAGTTCGTCGAAGTTGTTCGAGGTCAGGCCCCGTAGCGGGAACCAGTCGAAATAGCTGCCGCCGGCGAACACCACAATCAGCAGGATGGCGAACAGGAACGCCGGGATCGCGTAGCCGACGATGATTGCCGAACTGGTCCAGACGTCGAAGTGGCTGCCGTGTCGCGTCGCCTTGGCGATCCCCAGCGGGATCGACACCAGGTACATGATCAGCGTGCTCCACAGCCCCAGGGAGATCGACACCGGCATCTTTTCCTTGATCAGGTCGATGACCTTGGCGTCACGAAAGAAGCTGTCGCCGAAATCCAGGGTGGCGTAGTTCTTGATCATGATCCACAAACGTTCCGGCGCCGATTTGTCGAAGCCGTACATGTGCTCGATTTCCTTGACCAATGCCGGGTCCAAGCCTTGGGCGCCGCGATAGGCCGAGCCGGCCACCGACACTTCGGCGCCGCCGCCGGCAATGCGGCTGGTGGCGCCTTCGAAGCCTTCGAGCTTGGCGATCATCTGTTCCACCGGCCCGCCGGGGGCGGCCTGGATGATCACGAAGTTGATCAGCAGAATGCCGAGCAGGGTCGGGATGATCAGCAGCAGTCGCCGAAAAATATACGCCAGCATCTGATTACTCCGTGCCCGCAGGGTCGGCTTGCAGTTTGGTTTCGACTTCTATCGGCAGTGACGCGTCGGGCTTGACCCACCAGGTATTGATGCCGATGTCATATTTGGGCGAAACCTTCGGATGGCCGATGTGGCTCCAGTACGCCACGCGCCAGGTCTTGATGTGCCAGTTGGGGATCACGTAATAGCCCCATTGCAGCACCCGGTCCAGCGCTCGGGCGTGGGCCACCAGGCTTTGGCGCGAATCGGCGTTGATCAGTTGCTCGACCAGTTGGTCCACCACCGGGTCTTTCAGGCCCATGGAGTTGCGGCTGCCGGGTTTGTCGGCTGCGTCGGTCATCCAGAACTCACGCTGTTCGTTGCCCGGTGAGTTGGACTGCGGGAAGCTGCCGACGATCATGTCGAAGTCCCGCGAGCGCACACGGTTGATGTATTGCGAGACGTCGACCCGGCGAATCACCAGGTCTATGCCGAGGTCGCTGAGGTTGCGCTTGAACGGCAGCAGCACCCGCTCGAACTCGGTCTGGGCCAGCAGGAATTCGATGGTCACTGGTTTGCCGGTGGCGTCGACCATTTTGTCGTCGGCGATCCGCCAGCCGGCCTCTTGCAGCAGTTGATAGGCCTTGCGTTGCTGGGTGCGGATCATGCCGCTGGCGTCGGTCACCGGGTTCTGGAACGCTTCGCTGAACACTTGCTCGGGAATCTTGCCGCGGAACGGGTCGAGGATCGCCAGTTGATCGGCGTCCAACAGGCCAGTGGCAGCCATTTCCGAGTTTTCGAAGTAACTGCGGGTGCGCGCATAGGCGCCGTTGAACAGTTGCTTGTTGGTCCATTCGAAGTCCAGCAACAGGGTCAGTGCCTGACGCACGCGCACGTCCTGAAACACCGGACGGCGCAGGTTGAACACGAAGCCTTGCATGCCGGTGGGGTTGCCATTCGGGATTTCTTCCTTGATCAGCCGACCTTCGGTCACCGCTGGAATGTTGTAGGCCTTGGCCCAGTTTTTCGCGGCCGATTCCAGCCAGTAGTCGAACTGACCGGCCTTGAGCGCTTCCAGCGCGACGGTGTTGTCGCGGTAGTAGTCGGTGGTCAGCACGTCGAAGTTGTAGAAGCCGCGATTGACCGGCAGGTCCTTGCCCCAGTAATCCTTGACCCGCTCATAGCGCACCGAACGTCCGGCCTTCACTTCGCTGACTTTGTACGGGCCGCTGCCCAGCGGCAATTCCAGGTTGCCCTTGTTGAAGTCGCGGGTAGCCCACCAATGCTTGGGCAGCACCGGCAACTGGCCGAGGATCAGCGGCAATTCACGGTTGTTTTTGTGCTTGAACTTGAACAGCACCTTCAGCGGGTCTTCGGCGACCACTTCTTCCACGTCGCTGTAATAGCCGCGGAAGAGCGGGGCGCCGTCCTTGATCAGGGTCTGGAAGCTGAACACCACATCTTCGGCGCGTACCGGGTGGCCGTCATGGAAGCGTGCTTCGGGACGCAGGTAGAAACGCACCCAACTGTTGTCCGGGGCTTTTTCGATTTTGCCGGCGATCAGTCCGTATTCGGTAAATGGCTCATCCAGACTCTGTTTGGCCAGGGTGTCGTAGATCATGCTGATGTCGTCGGCCGGCACGCCTTTGTTGATGAACGGGTTAAGGCTGTCGAAGCCACCGAACCCGGCCTGGCGGAAGACCCCGCCCTTGGGCGCGTCGGGGTTTACGTAATCGAAATGTTTGAAATCGGCCGGGTATTTCGGCGGCTCGTTGTACAGGGTCAGGGCATGTTGCGGAGCGGCGCAGGCCAGCCCAGCGAACAACAGACCGCTGGCCTGCAAGAGCAGGGCGCGTACGGATTTCATCGATCTTGCTCCGAAGATTTCAGCCACCACGCGCTCAGGCCCAGGGTATAGGGCGGCGTGGTGACGAAGGCGAACCGGTTGCGGTAGGCCAGGCGGTGATAATTGAGGTACCAGTTGGGAATGATGTAGTGCTGCCACAGCAGCACCCGGTCGAGCGCCTTGCCGGCGGCGACTTGTGCATCACGGGTCTGGGCGGCGAGCAGTTGTTCGAGCAAATGGTCGACCACCGGGTTGGCGATACCTGCGTAATTCTTGCTGCCCTTGACCCCGACCTGGCTGGAGTGGAAGTACTGCCATTGTTCCAGGCCCGGGCTGAGGGTCTGGTTGAGGGTCATCAGGATCATGTCGAAATCGAACTGATCGAGGCGTTGTTTGTACTGGGCACGATCAACAGTGCGCAGCCGTGCATCGATGCCGATGCTGGCGAGGTTCTCGACGTAAGGTTGAAGAATGCGTTCCAGGTTCGGGTTGACCAGCAGGATCTCGAAGCGCAACGGTTGGCCGATGCTGTTCTGTAGCCGCTGACCGCTGAGCTTCCAACCGGCCTCGGCGAGCAGCTCCAGGGCCTTGCGCATGGTTTCTCGCGGAATGCCGCGGCCTTCGGTCTGCGGCAGGCTGAACGGCTCGGTGAGTAGCTTGGCGGGCAACTGATCGCGATAGGGCTTGAGCAGCAGCCATTCATGACCGACTGGTAGCCCGGTGGCGGAGAACTCGCTGTTGGGGTAATAGCTCATGGCCCGCTTGTAGGCGCCGCTGAACAGCGTGCGGTTGGTCCACTCGAAGTCGAACATCAGCCCCAGCGCTTCGCGGACCTTGGCCTCGGCGAAGGCCGGTCGCCGGGTGTTCATGAACAGGCCCTGGCTCTGGGTCGGGATCTGATGCGCGATTTGCGCCTTGATCACATCGCCACGGCGCACGGCCGGGAAGTTGTAGCCGTTGGCCCAGTTCTTCGCCTGATGCTCGATGTAGATGTCGAACTCACCGGCCTTGAACGCTTCGAAAGCCACGTCGCTGTCACGGTAGAACTCGACTTCCATGCGATCGACGTTGTACTTGCCGCGATTGACCGGCAGGTCCTTGCCCCAATAATCCTTGACCCGTTCGAAGATAATCTGCCGCCCGGGCGTTACCGAGGTGATGCGATACGGCCCGCTGCCCAATGGCGGCTCGAAGGTGGTGGCCTTGAAGTCGCGACCTTCCCAGTAATGCTGGGGCAGCACCGGCAACTCGCCCAGGCGCAGGATCAACAGCGGATTGCCAGCACGTTTGAAGACGAAACGGATGCGCCGTGGATTGAGGATATCGACCCGCGACACTTCCTGAAGGTTGGTGCGGTATTGCGGGTGACCGTCCTTGAGCAGCAACCGGTACGAGAACGCCACGTCGTAAGCGGTGATCGGCGTGCCATCGTGGAAGCGCGCTTCGGGGCGCAGGTTGAACACCACCCAGCTGCGGTCTTCGCTGTGTTCCACCGATTGGGCAATCAGGCCATAACTGGAGGTCGGCTCATCACCAGATGGCGCGTATTGGCCGGTGCCGACCATCAACGGTTCATTGAGTTCGTTGATGCCGTATTGCAGGAAGTTGCCGGTGGAAACCGGGCTCGAGCCTTTGAATGTGTAAGGGTTGAGCGTATCGAAGGTGCCAAACGCCATTACCCGCAACGTACCGCCCTTGGGCGCTTGCGGGTTGACCCAGTCGAAGTGGGTAAATCTGGCCGGGTACTTGAGCGTGCCGAACTGCGCATAACCATGGCTTTCGCTGATCGTCGCGCTTGCGGGGGAGCTCAAGGCCAGGCTGATCAGGAGCAGGAGGAGGGGACGCTTCAAGTCAGAGATCCGATCCAGGCGGCTTGGGCTTTGTGGGCCGTACAGTAACAGCTTGTATCGACAGGAAAAAGACGGGGGGTTAATGCGCGGTTAATTGTGTCGGTGAACGCCTTGTAGCAGCTGGCGAAGCCTGCGTTCGGCTGCTACAGGGCTGCGATCTTTTCAATTTTTAATGCGGCGAAGCAACTGTCAGCATCTGCCCGGGCTTCAGCGCCTGGCCAACCCGAGGGTTCCAGCGCTTGAGGTGCTGCATTTCAACGTTGAAGCGTTTGGCGACCATGTACAGCGAGTCGCCTTGCTTGACCTTGTATTGGGTCTGTTGCGTATTGTTTGTAACCCTGCCGTTCGCCTTGCCGTTCGCTGCGATCACGGTGTTAACGCGCCCGGATTTGCGCTTGGTTGTGTCCTGCATCACCAGGGTCTGGCCGACCTTCAGGTTCTTGCCGGTCAGTCTGTTCCAGCGTTGCAGGTCCTTGACATCGACCTTGTTGGCCTTGGCAATGGTGCCCAGGTTGTCGCCGCGTTTGACCCGGTAAGCGCGCTTGAGGCTGGCGATTTCGCTGTCGTCTGCCCCTTCGAATACCGGCTTGAGCGATCGCTGACTGATCAGCTCGTCCGGGCGCATGGTCGACAGGCTGGTCGTCAGCAGTTGCGCCTTGGACGTCGGCACCAGCAGATGCTGGGGGCCGTCGATGGTGGTGCGCTGCTTGAAGGCCGGGTTGAGCTGGAACAGTTCGTCTTCGTCGATGTTGGCCACCGCGGCAACCTTGGACAGGTCCATGCGCTGGTTGATTTCGACGACCTGGAAGTATGGTTCGTTGGCGATCGGGTTGAGGTTCACGCCATAGGCATCGGGCGCCAATACCACTTGCGACAATGCCAGCAGTTTCGGCACATAGGCCTGGGTTTCCGCTGGCAGCGGCAGGTTCCAGTAGTCGGTCGGCAGGCCGAGTCGTTCGTTGCGCTCGATGGCCCGGCTGACCGTGCCTTCGCCGGCGTTGTAGGCCGCCAGGGCCAGCAGCCAGTCACCGTTGAACATATCGTGCAGGCGGGTCAGGTAATCCATGGCCGCGGTGGTCGAGGCGGTGATGTCGCGACGGCCATCGTAGAAGCGGGTCTGACGCAGGTTGAAGTAACGCCCGGTGGAAGGAATGAACTGCCAAAGACCCACCGCGTTGGCCCGGGAATAGGCCATCGGGTTGTAGGCGCTTTCAATCACCGGCAACAGCGCCAGTTCCAGCGGCATGTTGCGTTCTTCAAGGCGTTCGACAATGTAGTGAATGTAGAGGCTGCCGCGTTCGCCGGCGCTTTCGAGGAAGGATGGGTTACTGGCGAACCACAGGCGCTGTTGCTCGATGCGCGGGTTGACGCCCAGGTTGTCCTGCAACTGGAAGCCTTGGCGCATGCGCTCCCAGACGTCCTGTGGAATTTGCGGTGTTGGTTTTTCGCTGAGCCAGATGGGTTTTTGCTTGGCTCGAGCGGCGATATTCGGAGTGTGTGTCGCTTCGGTCTGCGGCACATGGCTGGAACAGCCCGCCAAAGTGGCGGACACAGCCACCGCGATGGCTTGAGCCAAGCGGGTCAATGCGTCTGAATTGATGGCTTTACGAATAGGTGACGACATTGGCTGGAAGTAAGTTCCGGGCAAAAATGTCGGGCGATTCTAGAAAGCGCACCCCCTTCGGTCAACCATTCAGAATTTTTGTATCAGCAAGCAGGCTGCCTAGAACGTATCTTTCCAAGCTCGAAGAGCAGCAAAAACCGCACTCGGAGCCCGGTTATTGGTTCCATTCCGTTCGTCCACTTTTTCTTTAACGGATGTTTCGCCGGTACGCAAAAACGGATTGGTGAGCTTTTCCAGTGCCAGCGTCGAAGGCAGCGTCATGATTGCGGCTTCGCGTTGTCGGGTCACTTTGGCCAGGCGTTCGAGGGTATCGGGGTTGCCCGGTTCGACTGCTGCGGCAAATTTCAGATTGCTCAGGGTGTACTCGTGGGTGCAGTAGACCAGCGTGTCTTCGGGCAGCGCTGCGAGGCGGCTCAGCGAGTGATGCATTTGCTCGGGCGTGCCTTCGAATAACCGTCCGCAACCGGCGGCGAACAGGGTGTCGCCGCAAAACAAATGGCCCTGGTGATAAAAGGCAATGTGCCCGAGGGTATGGCCCGGCACCTGGATGACGTCGAAGTCCCAGCCCAGCGCGCTGATGCGGTCATTGTCCTTGAGGGGCACGTCCCGCGCCGGGATGTTTTCGCTGGCCGGGCCGTAGACTGTCGCGTCTGTCGCTTTTTTCAGCCGCTCGACGCCGCCGACATGGTCATGATGGTGATGAGTGATCAAAATATCGCTCAACACCCAACCCGGGTGCGCCGCGAGCCAGGCTAGTACTGGCGCGGCATCGCCCGGATCGACCACGGCGCAGCGCTGGGTGCTGTGGTCTTGTAACAACCAGATGTAGTTGTCGGTGAAGGCGGGCAGGGCACTGATCTGTATCATCGTCGGATTCGCCAAGCGGAAAACAATGGTGCATCTTAGAGCTTCCTGGCGCGTTGGAGAATGCAATGACCGATAAAGCGTTCGCTCAGGCCGATCCTGAGTGGCTGACATTGATCAGCGCGGCCCGTGAATGGCTGTCCGGCCCCATCGGGCAATTTCTGCTGGACGAAGAACGACGCATGCTCGAAGACGAGTTGGGGCGCTTCTTCGGCGGTTACCTGGTGCATTACGGCCCTTCGGCGCAAACACCGCCGTCGGCGCCGCAGGTCCAGCGCAATGTGCGGCTCGGTGCGCCGTTGCCGGGGGTCGAGATCGTCTGCGAAGAGCAGGCCTGGCCTTTGAGCGAGCACGCCGCCGATGTGGTGGTGTTGCAGCACGGGCTGGATTTTTGCCTGTCGCCCCATGGTTTGCTGCGTGAAGCGGCGAGCAGCGTGCGCCCCGGTGGGCATCTGCTGATTGTCGGGATCAACCCCTGGAGCAGCTGGGGCCTGCGTCATGTGTTCGCCCATGACGCCTTGCGCAAGGCTCGTTGCATTTCGCCGTCGCGGGTTGGCGACTGGCTGAACCTGCTGGGCTTCGCGCTGGAGAAACGCCGCTTCGGGTGCTATCGTCCGCCGCTTGCGTCACCCGCCTGGCAGGCTCGTCTGGCCGGTTGGGAGCGCAAGGCCGGTGACTGGCAACTGTCGGGTGGCGGCTTCTATTTATTGGTGGCGCGCAAGATCGTGGTGGGCCTGCGGCCCGTCCGTCAGGAGCGGCGCGAACCGATGGGCAAGCTGATTCCATTGCCGATGGTCAAGGTCAACCGTCGTCACCTCGAACCGTAATACCCATTTTATTTTCCCGGCCGGGTTCGCCCCGGCCTCGGGCATCGTCGATCACTGATCGGCGAGCCACCGCATTTTCTGGATAGATTGGCATGAGCGATAGCGTAGAACTCTTCACCGATGGCGCCTGTAAGGGCAACCCTGGCCCGGGCGGCTGGGGCGCGTTGCTGGTGTGCAAGGGCGTTGAAAAAGAACTCTGGGGCGGCGAAGCCAACACCACCAACAACCGCATGGAGTTGATGGGCGCGATCCGTGGCCTGGAAGAGCTCAAACGCTCCTGCGACGTACTGCTGGTGACCGACTCCCAGTACGTGATGAAAGGCATCAACGAGTGGATGGCCAACTGGAAGAAACGCGGCTGGAAAACCGCGGCCAAGGAACCGGTTAAAAACGCCGATCTGTGGAAACTGCTCGACGAACAGGTCAACCGTCACAACGTCACCTGGAAATGGGTGCGCGGTCACATCGGGCACCACGGCAACGAACGGGCCGACCAACTGGCCAACCGTGGCGTGGATGAAGTGCGTGGGTACAAGCAGGCTTGATTCACTGCTGATGCACCGCGTCGTGGCCAATCGCGAGCAGGCTCGCTCCCACACTTGATCTTCGTTGAGCACAAATTCTGTGAGCCCCGAGTTCAATGTGGGAGCGAGCCTGCTCGCGATGGGTGCAACACGGTCTATCTGAAAGACCCCGGCGAGCGTGTTAACATCGCCGCTTTTGCACGATTGACCCGTTGAGAGCTGAGCACTGATGGCCACCAGATCCGTTGTACTCGATACCGAAACCACCGGCATGCCGGTGACCGACGGCCACCGGATTATCGAAATCGGTTGTGTCGAGTTGATTGGTCGGCGCCTGACCGGCCGGCATTTCCACGTTTACCTGCAACCGGATCGCGAGAGTGATGAAGGCGCCATCGGCGTCCACGGCATCACTAACGAATTCCTGGTGGGCAAGCCGCGTTTCACCGAAGTGGCCGATGAGTTCTTCGAGTTCATCAAGGGCGCGCAGCTGATCATCCATAACGCGGCGTTCGACGTTGGCTTCATCAACAACGAATTCGCCCTGATGGGCCACCACGACCGCGCGGACATCACGCAACACTGCTCGATCCTCGACACCCTGATGATGGCCCGGGAACGTCACCCGGGGCAGCGCAACAGCCTCGACGCCTTGTGCAAACGCTATGGCGTCGACAACTCCGGCCGTGAGCTGCACGGCGCGTTGCTCGACTCCGAGATTCTCGCCGACGTTTACCTGACCATGACCGGTGGCCAGACCAGCCTGTCGCTGGCCGGTAACGCGTCCGATGGCAATGGTTCAGGTGAAGGCGCGGACAACTCCGCCACCGAAATCCGTCGTCTGCCGGCCGATCGCCAGCCGATCCGGATCATCCGCGCGAGTGAAGACGATCTGGCCCAGCACATTGCGCGCCTTGAAGCCATTGCCAAATCCGCCGGCGCTCCGTCGCTGTGGCAGCAATTGGTTGAGGCCAAGGCTCAGGCCTAAAGGCCTTTAAAGATCGCAGCCTTCGGCAGCTCCTACGCCAACCGTGTCAACCATCAGATCAACGGTGGCCCCGATCCTGTAGGAGCTGCCGCAGGCTGCGATCTTTTGATCTTCACAAACGCACCCAATGCCCCACTTCAGGGCACCCCCCCCCTCGCCACATGCGCTCCAACCCTCTACCCTGAGGTTATTGGCACACCACGGTCTGCCGCCTCAGGACACCGAGCCCCATGTATAAAGATTTGAAATTCCCGGTCCTGATCGTCCACCGCGACATCAAGGCCGACACCGTTGCCGGTGATCGTGTGCGTGGCATCGCCCGGGAGCTGGAGCAGGAAGGTTTCAATATCGTCTCGGCGGTCGATTACAACGAAGGACGTCTGGTTGCCTCGACTCATCATGGCCTTTCTTGCATGTTGATTGCCGCCGAAGACGCCGGCACCCATGCTCATCTTCTACATAACATGGCCGAGCTGATCCGCCTTGCACGGGTTCGGGCGCCGGACCTGCCGATCTTTGCCCTCGGCGAGCAGGTGACTCTGGAAAATGCCCCGGCCGATGCCATGGCTGAACTCAATCAGCTGCGCGGCATTCTTTATTTGTTCGAAGACACCGTGCCATTCCTCGCCCGGCAAGTCGCCCGCGCGGCACGCAAATATCTGGACGGTCTGTTGCCGCCGTTCTTCAAGGCGCTGGTGCAGCACACCGCCGACTCCAATTATTCCTGGCACACGCCCGGCCATGGCGGCGGCGTGGCCTATCACAAGAGCCCGGTGGGGCAGGCGTTTCACCAGTTCTTCGGGGAAAATACGTTGCGTTCGGATTTGTCGGTGTCGGTGCCGGAACTCGGTTCGTTGCTCGATCACACCGGCCCGCTGGCCGAGGCGGAGGCGAGAGCCGCGCGCAATTTCGGCGCCGATCACACCTTTTTCGTGATCAATGGCACCTCGACCGCCAACAAAATCGTCTGGCATTCCATGGTGGCCCGCGATGATCTGGTACTGGTAGATCGCAACTGCCATAAGTCGGTGCTGCACTCGATCATCATGACCGGTGCGATTCCGCTGTACCTGTGCCCGGAGCGTAATGAGCTGGGGATTATCGGCCCGATTCCGTTGAGCGAATTCAGCCGCGAATCGATCCAGGCCAAGATAGACGCCAGCCCGCTGACCCAGGGCCGCGAGCCCAAGGTCAAGTTGGCGGTGGTGACCAACTCGACTTACGACGGCCTCTGTTACAACGCCGAGCTGATCAAGCAGAGCCTGGGGAACAGCGTCGAGGTGTTGCATTTCGACGAAGCCTGGTACGCCTACGCGGCGTTCCACGAGTTCTTCGCCGGCCGTTACGGCATGGGCACCTCTCGCAGCGAAGACAGCCCGCTGGTGTTCACTACCCATTCCACGCACAAATTACTGGCGGCGTTCAGTCAGGCGTCGATGATTCACGTTCAGGACGGCGGGGCGCGGCAGCTGGATCGCGACCGTTTCAACGAAGCGTTCATGATGCACATCTCGACCTCGCCGCAGTACAGCATCATCGCCTCGCTGGACGTGGCGTCGGCGATGATGGAAGGGCCGGCCGGTCGTTCGCTGTTGCAGGAAATGTTCGACGAGGCCCTGAGTTTTCGCCGGGCCCTGGCCAATCTGCGTCAGCATATCGCCGCCGATGACTGGTGGTTTTCCATCTGGCAACCACCCTCGGCCGAAGGTATCGAGCAGGTGGTCACCGAAGATTGGCTGCTGCAACCCGACGCCGATTGGCACGGCTTTGGCGGCGTGACTGACGACTACGTGCTGCTCGATCCGATCAAGGTCACGCTGGTGATGCCGGGTTTGACGGCGGGCGGTGCCCTGAGCGCGCGGGGGATTCCGGCGGCGGTGGTCAGCAAATTCCTCTGGGAGCGCGGGCTGGTCGTGGAAAAGACCGGGCTGTATTCTTTCCTGGTGCTGTTCTCCATGGGCATCACCAAGGGCAAATGGAGCACGCTGCTGACCGAGTTGCTGGAGTTCAAGCGCAGCTACGACGCCAACGTCAGCCTGGCCACCTGCCTGCCGTGCGTGGCGCAACACAATATTGCCCGTTATCAAGGCATGGGTTTGCGCGATCTGTGTGATCAATTGCACGCCTGTTATCGCAGCAATGCCACGGCCAAACACCTCAAACGCATGTACACCGTACTGCCGGAAGTCGCCATGAAGCCGGCGGACGCCTATGATCAATTGGTACGCGGGGAGGTTGAGGCTGTTTCGATCGATGCTCTGGACGGGCGGATCGCGGCGGTAATGCTGGTGCCATACCCGCCGGGGATCCCGTTGATCATGCCCGGCGAGCGTTTCACCGAGTCGACCCGTTCGATCATCGATTACCTGAAGTTTGCCCGTACGTTCGACAGCAGCTTCCCCGGATTTGTCGCCGATGTGCATGGCTTGCAACACGAAGACGAGGGCAATGGACGGCACTACACCGTCGATTGCATCAAGGAATGAGGACCTTTCCGAGTATGCAACCAGTTATGAATCCCAAATACCCAGGCCTCTCGGTGCGTGTCGCCGATGAGGGGTTTGCGGCTTATATCTGGGGCAGTGATTTCAGTTTTGAAGTCGCCGCCTATGGTGCCGCGCAAATCGGTAAGCCGGTGGCGCAGTGGCCGGTGACGCCAATCACCCCGTATCGCAAGTGTTACGGCATCGATCCCGAGGAATTCAGCAGTTTTCGCGATGCCGCTGACAGCGAGATTTTCATGGCCTATCTGGATGACGAGCCGGTGGGGCATTTAGTGGTCAGCACCAACTGGAACGGCTTCGCCCATATCGATGAATTGGCGGTGCATGCGCCGGCGCGCCGTCATGGCGTGGCCAAGGCGCTACTGGACGTAGCGCAGTTCTGGAGTCGCAAGAAAAAACTGCCGGGCATCATGCTGGAAACCCAGAACAATAACCTCGGCGCCTGTCGGCTTTATGAGCGCTGTGGCTATGTGGTCGGCGGGATCGATCACCTGCGCTACCGCGGAATCGATCCGAACACCGCTGAAATGGCGCTGTTCTGGTATCGGCTGTTCGATAATCCGCTGGAAAACCCGCTTAGCTCGCCAGCATCGCCACGGCTTGTTCCGTGATGATGTCCAGCAGCGCCTGAACGGCTGAAGAGTGCTCGGCGCTCTTCAGGCTCAAGGCATACACGCTGATTGGTATGGCAGGCGCCAGCGGGCAGGCATCGAGCCCGGCCGATTTGGCCCCGAGGGCGGTGAACGGGTCGACGATCGCCAGGCCTTCACCGGCCTCGACCATGCTGCGCATCATTTGATGAGTCTGGACCCGGGTCTGGATGACCGGAGCAGGGCGCAGCGCATGCAGTTTGTTGTCCAGCGCCGGGCTTAACGGATCGTGACCTTCGAGGCCGACCATCGACTGCCCGGCCAGGTCCTGCAGCGAGATGTACTTCTGTTTCGGTTGCAGCCAGCCATGGGGCGCGAGCAACTGGAGCTTGCCCTGGGCGATGACCTGGCAATGGATGTCGGCGTGGTCCGGGTCATGCAGGCTCAGGCCCAGATCGCTTTCACGCAGCAGCAGGCTTCTGACAATCTCGCGGGTCGGTTGGCTCAGGAGGGTGCAAGGTGCGTCGGGGAGACGTCGGCGCAGGGCCGCGATGCTGTGTGGCAACAGGTGCTGTGCCAACGGCGGGGTGCAGATGATTCGCAGGGGCGGGGCCAAATATTGTTTGAGGCTGCTGGCCAGTCGCTGCACCGGCTCGAGGGCTTCGTAGACGTGGGCGATCTCGACTTGTAGCTCCCGCGCCTCGCGCGTGGCTTGCAGGCGCCCACGCACGCTGGCAAACAGCATGAAACCCAACTGATCCTCGGCGTCACGCAGTGTGCGTTCAACCTCGGCCACCGGCAGCTGCAGCCATTCGGCGGCGGTCCCCAGGTGACCGGTCTGCAGGAGCGCCTGGATAACTTCGATATGACGTAAACGCATGCGTGAAGTCCATGTTCAGCAGGTGAGGGAGTCAGTCACTGAATCCTAACTCAAGTGCGCGCATATGACTTCTGCTCATAACAGCGGGTTATGAGGCGACGTTCGTTTCAGGTTCGCGAGTGAGGGTGACGCCTGATTGCACCAGCACAAATTCGTTGTCGTCGAGTTTGTTGACCCGATCGCCAATGGCCAGCTTATAGGTGGAGACAGGCACCGAGCCGGCGAGTCCGTCGTGCGACGGGGTGGATTCCTGGAACTCATGCACGGAATAAACGCGGCCTTCCGCGTCTCTTGCATGGAACTGACCGACGAGTACTGCTGCCATCTGCTTAGAACCTCTGGAGATAAATCACTCAATTTGCGGCTCTGTAGACCGTGGTTGGGCGAGGTAAGTTTTCCTACAGGAAAAAAATAGTCAGGGGCGGCGTTTTTCCGTCGCCCACTGGTTGAATCGTCATTTGATCATCTATAACTAAGAGCTCTTTCCATCGGACAGTCGAGAATCTTCCATGAGCAACGTCTACGAGATCGCCGTTCTGGTCGGCAGCCTGAGAAAAGGGTCGATCAACCGCAAGATCGCGCTGGCGCTGGCCGAGCTGGCGCCTGCCAATCTGAAGCTGAACATCGTCGAAATCGGCGATTTGCCGCTCTACAACGAAGACATCGATGGCGAGTCACCGCCGGCAGCCTACAGCACTTTCCGGCAACAAGTGAGCTCATCCGACGCGGTGCTGTTCGTAACCCCGGAATATAACCGTTCGGTGCCGGCGCCATTGAAGAATGCGATCGACGTGGGGTCGCGCCCCTACGGCAAGAGCGCCTGGAACGGCAAACCGGGTGCGGTGATCAGCGTTTCACCGGGCGCCGTCGGCGGATTTGGGGCCAACCACAACGTGCGCCAATCCATGGTGTTTCTCAATGTGCCGTGCATGCAACAGCCGGAAGCCTACCTGGGCGGCGCCGGCTCAGCGTTCGACGAGGCGGGCAAGTTGTCGGAGTCGGTCAGGCCGTTCCTGCAGAAATTCATCGATGCGTATGCGCTGTGGGTTGAGCAGCATAAAATGCAATGACCTTTCCCTTGTAGCAGCTGCCGAGCCTGTAGGTCGGGATTGTGTGGATGGTGACGTTGGCGGCGCTGGCGTTGCGGTTGTCTGTCTGAACCGTGTCGGCCCTATCGCGAGCAGGCTCGCTCCCACAAGGATCTTTGCCATAAGGAGATCCAATGTGGGAGCGAGCCTGCTCGCGATAGGGCCCGTCCATTCAACACAAAACTCAACCATTACCCGGCACATTCGGCCAAAGATCGGACACCAGAAACAGTCGCTCGGCTTCTTCCCAATCGCCTTCGCCGTTCTCTGTCAGCCGCACCATCAATTGCGCCGGTGCCAGCGGGTCCAGATCGCTCAGCCATGCACTCAGCTGCTCAGCGTCCCAGGTCTGCTCTTCGGGATAATGCGCCGGCGCCAGCCAGGCATGGCGGGGCAGGGGTTGCCAGCGACCGGATGGGCGCTGCACGACAAAGTCCGTCCAATCCTTCTGATGCAACCAGCTACCGCGCAAATGCTGAGGGTGCGCGCCGCTGGGTGATTCGGCCTGCCCCGGCCACGGATAGAGCAGATAGCCGCCCAGCCACAGATGTGCGCTGAACTGCTGGATATCCAGCGACGCCAGCACTGCACGGCTCTCCGCCCGTGCGGAAATCGGTAATTGATGCTGGCTCAGGTGCTTCAGTTTGCGGTCGAGCCGATCATGACAACCCGGTCCGAGCCACTGCGCGGTGTCATGGCCGTCACCGTTCTGTGGCCCAAGATAGAGCTTGATCGCCAGTTCCAGGTGATGCACGCCATCGCGATCACGCAGCAGCATGTCCAGCTCACCCAATGTGTGGCCTTCACGGCGGATCGGCATGTTGGCGGCAATCAGATCGATGCCCGGCGCGTGCCGCACGGCGTATTGCCACAACCGCTCGTAATACAGACCCAGACGTCGGGTCCTGGCTTGGGCCAGCCAGTGCAGCAAGTCGTAACTGTCGCGATCCAGTTGCCTGAGCCAGTGTTCCAGGCGCTCCGGTGCCTGCACCCAATCGCTGCCGGCCAGTGGATGACGCTGTGGCCACGGGGTGACGCTGAGCATCGGCGGCGCGAGGATGACCCAAGCCAGGTCGCGCACTTCTGGGTGGCGCAACTGGTGAGGTAACTGGAGCAAATCTGGAAATAGGATCATCTTGCGAGCATAGCCCGAAACGCGAGCGCACCGTCGTGGCTGAAAGGGTTTTGTCTACGCCGCGCTTTCGCCCATAATCGTGTTTTTCGCCGTCGCAGGCCCTCCGCGTCCCAATAGGAGCCCCATGGAGCAATTTCGTAATATCGGCATCATCGGTCGCCTGGGCAGTTCTCAGGTGCTGGATACCGTCCGCCGACTGAAACGGTTTCTGCTCGATCGTCACCTGCACGTGATCCTCGAAGACACCATTGCCGAAGTCCTGCCGGGGCATGGCCTGCAAACCTCATCGCGCAAGATGCTCGGTGAAGTCTGTGACATGGTGATTGTGGTCGGTGGTGACGGCAGTCTGCTGGGCGCCGCCCGTGCGTTGGCCAAGCACAATATTCCGGTGCTCGGCATTAACCGGGGCAGCCTGGGGTTCCTGACCGATATTCGCCCCGATGAGCTGGAAGTCAAAGTCGCCGAAGTGCTCGACGGCCACTATCTGGTGGAAAACCGCTTCTTGCTGCAAGCCGAAGTCCGTCGCCACGCCGAGGCCGTCGGCCAGGGCGATGCACTGAACGATGTGGTGCTGCACCCCGGCAAATCGACGCGGATGATCGAGTTCGAGTTGTACATCGACGGCCAGTTCGTCTGCAGTCAGAAGGCCGACGGCCTGATCGTTGCCACGCCGACCGGTTCGACCGCCTACGCGCTGTCTGCGGGTGGCCCGATCATGCACCCCAAGCTCGACGCTATTGTGATTGTGCCGATGTACCCCCATACCTTGTCAGGCAGGCCGATCGTGGTCGATGGCAACAGTGAGCTGAAAATCGTCGTGTCCAAAGATATGCAGATTTACCCGCAAGTCTCCTGTGACGGGCAGAATCACTTCACCTGCGCGCCCGGTGACACCATCACCATCAGCAAGAAAGCGCAGAAACTGCGGCTGATTCATCCGCTGGACCACAACTACTATGAAGTCTGCCGGACCAAACTCGGCTGGGGCAGCAAGTTGGGTGGTGGAGGCGACTGATGCTCGATCCCGCGCGTAGCTACGACCTGATCGGTGACGTGCACGGTTGCGCTCTGACCCTTGAGCACTTGCTCGACCGGCTCGGTTACCACAAACAGGCTGGCGTCTGGCGGCATCCGTCGCGCATGGCGGTGTTCCTCGGCGACATCATCGACCGCGGCCCACGGATTCGCGAGGCGCTGCACATCGTCCACGACATGGTCGAGGCCGGGCAGGCGCTGTGCATCATGGGCAACCATGAATTCAACGCCCTCGGCTGGAGCACGCCTGCGCCGCCGGGCAGTGGCCAGCAGTTCGTGCGCGAACATACGCCACGCCATGCGCGCCTGCTCAAGGAAACCCTGACCCAGTTCGAAGATCATCCCGAAGATTGGCATGACTTCCTGCAATGGTTTTATGAACTGCCCTTGTTCGTCGATGCCGGGCGTTTCCGGGTGGTGCATGCCTGCTGGGATGCCGGCCTGATCGAGCCGTTGCGCGGGTTGTTCCCCGACGGCTGCATCGATGAACATTTCCTCCAGGCCTCTGCGGTGCCGGGCAGTTTTGCCTGCACCGTGTTCGATCGCCTGTTGCGCGGTACCGACATGCGTTTGCCCCACGGGTTGACCATGACCAGCGGCGATGGCCTGACGCGCTCGTTTTTCCGCACCAAGTTCTGGGAAGACGACCCGCAAACCTACGGAGACATCGTGTTCCAGCCCGACGCCTTGCCTGAGCCGGTGGCCCGCACACCGCTGTCGTCCAGCGAAAAAGACACCTTGCTGCGTTACGGCGTCGATGAGCCGTTGTTGTTCGTCGGTCACTACTGGCGCAGCGGCAAACCGGCGCCGATCCGCCCGAACCTGGCGTGCCTGGATTACAGCGCAGTGCTCTACGGCAAACTGGTCGCTTATCGTCTGGATCAGGAAACCCGTCTCGACCCGCACAAATTTGTCTGGGTCGATGTCGAGCGGCCGGAGGTGCTGCAATGACGGCGGTGGCGGTATTGCGTCTGCCTCTGGCGGTGGATTTGAGCGGGTTCGTCAAACTGCTGCAGCGCATGCAAGTGCCTCATCGGGTCAGCGAAGAGGCGGGCGAGCAAGTGCTGTGGGTGCCGGCCAACATCAGCGAAGACGTACGCTCATTGTACGAACGCTTTCCGGCGGGCGACCCCGATCAGCAACTGGATATCCCGATCGAGCAGGCGCAGCCGCGTCCAGGCTTCGCCGAGCAGTTGCGCCTCAGCAAGGCTACGGCGTTGGTGCTGTTGCTGAGCCTGATCGTCGCCATGGTGACGCTGCTGGGCGAGAATCTCGAAACGATACGCTGGCTGACCTTCCTCGATTTCCGTGTGGTCGGTGAGTACATCCATTTCACGCCATTGGCCGACAGCCTGGCGGCGGGGCAGTGGTGGCGTCTGGTGACGCCGATGCTGATCCACTTCGGCATCCTGCACCTGGCCATGAACGGCATGTGGTACTGGGAGCTGGGGCGGCGCATCGAGTCGCGTCAGGGCAGCATCAACCTGATCGGCCTGACGCTGCTGTTCAGCCTGGTGTCCAACTATGTCCAGTTCCTTTTCAGCGGTCCGAGCCTGTTTGGCGGGTTGTCCGGGGTGTTGTACGGCCTGCTCGGACATTGCTGGATCTTCCAGGTTCTATCGCCGAACCCGGCGTATCGCCTGCCCCGAGGGGTGTTGGTGATGATGCTGGTGTGGTTGCTGGTATGCCTGTCGGGGCTGGTCTCGATGATCGGTTTCGGCCAGATTGCCAACGCGGCCCACGTCAGCGGGTTACTCATCGGATGCTTCACCGGTTTGTTGGGCGGTTTGTACAACCGCCGTAAACTGACTTCCAAATAAGTTATGTGAATTAAAGAGCGCGGAGCCCTTGATGTCCTCTTTTAACGAAATGATCAAAAACATCACCCCGGATATCTACCAGAGCCTGAAACTGGCGGTGGAAATCGGCAAATGGTCCGACGGTGGCAAACTCACCGCCGAGCAGCGCGAACTGTCTCTGCAAGCGATGATCGCCTGGGAAATCCAGAACCTGCCCGAGGAAGAGCGCACCGGCTACATGGGCCCGCAGGAATGCGAGTCGAAGTCGATTGAAGTGCCAAACATTCTGTTCAAATCGGATGCCATCCATTGATCGAGATTGGCCGCGGTGCAATCAGCAAAATGTCGACGCGCCTTGACGGGCCGAACGTTCAGTACGCTTTTCGTCTGGGCGACGCCGAGGTACCGGTCAATCCGTTGATCGGCACTACGGTGCGCCTGGAATACCTGGGGGCGATCCACTGCACCCATTGCGGACGCAAGACCAAAACCAGTTTCAGCCAGGGTTATTGCTACCCGTGCATGACCAAACTGGCCCAGTGCGACCTCTGCATCATGAGCCCGGAACGTTGCCACTACGACGCTGGCACCTGCCGCGATCCGGAATGGGGCGAAAAATTCTGCATGACCGATCACGTGGTGTATCTGGCCAATTCGTCGGGGATCAAGGTCGGCATAACCCGCGCCACCCAGCTGCCCACCCGCTGGCTCGATCAGGGCGCCAGCCAGGCTTTGCCGATCATGCGCGTCGCGACCCGCCAGCAGTCAGGCTTCGTCGAAGACCTGTTCCGCAGTCAGGTAGCCGACAAGACCAACTGGCGTGCTTTACTCAAGGGCGATGCCGTATCGGTGGACCTGGCGCAGGTTCGCGATCAGCTGTTTGAAAGTTGTGCGCAAGGTTTGCAAGGTTTGCAGGAACGATTTGGCCTACACGCAATCCAGACCATTACCGATGCCGAACCGCTCGAGATCCGCTATCCGATCGAGCAATACCCGGTCAAGATTGTCAGCTTCAACCTGGACAAGAACCCGATTGCCGAAGGCACGCTGTTGGGGATCAAGGGGCAGTACCTGATTTTCGACACCGGCGTGATCAATATTCGTAAATACACGGCCTACCAGCTCGCCGTGCATCAGTAAGGATTCCAGTATGCGCACCGAACAACCGAAGATGATCTACCTGAAGGACTATCAGGCGCCTGAGTACCTGATCGACGAAACGCACCTGACCTTCGAGTTGTTCGAGGACCACAGCCTGGTCCATGCGCAACTGGTAATGCGCCGCAATCCTGAACGTGGCCCGGGCCTGCCGCCGCTGGTGCTGGACGGCCAACAACTCGAGCTGCTGTCGGTGACATTGGCTGACCGTGAGTTGAGCACCGCCGACTACCAATTGACCGAGAACCACTTGACCCTGCAACCAACGGGGACAAGCTTCACGGTCGACACCAGCGTCAAGATCCATCCGGAAACCAACACCGCGCTGGAAGGCCTGTACAAATCCGGCACCATGTTCTGCACCCAGTGCGAAGCCGAAGGTTTCCGCAAGATCACCTATTACCTCGACCGCCCGGACGTGATGAGCACGTTCACCACCACGGTGGTCGCCGAGCAGCACAGCTATCCGGTGCTGCTGTCCAACGGCAACCCGATTGCCTCGGGTCCGGGCGAAGACGGCCGGCATTGGGCGACCTGGGAAGACCCGTTCAAGAAACCTGCCTACCTGTTCGCGCTGGTGGCCGGTGACCTGTGGTGCGTCGAAGACACCTTCATCACCATGACCGAGCGCTCCGTGGCGCTGCGCATCTACGTCGAGCCGGAAAACATCGACAAGTGCCAGCACGCCATGAACAGCCTGAAGAAGTCCATGCGCTGGGACGAAGAGGTTTACGGTCGCGAGTACGACCTGGACATCTTCATGATCGTCGCGGTCAACGACTTCAACATGGGCGCCATGGAAAACAAGGGCCTCAACATCTTCAACTCCAGCGCCGTGCTGGCCCGCGCCGAAACCGCTACCGACGCCGCGCACCAGCGTGTGGAAGCGATCGTTGCCCACGAATACTTCCACAACTGGTCGGGCAACCGCGTGACCTGCCGCGACTGGTTCCAGTTGTCGCTGAAGGAAGGCTTCACCGTGTTCCGCGATTCCGGCTTCTCCGCCGACATGAACTCGGCCACGGTCAAACGCATCCAGGACGTTGCTTACCTGCGTACCCACCAGTTCGCCGAAGATGCCGGCCCGATGGCTCACGCAGTGCGCCCGGACAGCTTCATCGAGATCTCCAACTTCTACACCCTGACCGTGTACGAAAAGGGTTCGGAAGTGGTCGGCATGATCCACACCTTGCTTGGCGCTGACGGTTTCCGCAAAGGCAGCGACCTGTACTTCGAACGCCATGACGGCCAGGCCGTGACCTGCGACGACTTCATCAAGGCCATGGAAGACGCCAACGGTGTTGACCTGACCCAATTCAAACGCTGGTACAGCCAGGCCGGGACACCGCGTTTGGCGGTGAGCGAGTCCTACGACGCCGCAGCGAAAACCTACAGCCTGACCTTCCGCCAGAGCTGCCCGGAAACCCCGGACAAAGTGGAAAAACTGCCGTTCGTGATTCCAGTGGAACTGGGCCTGCTCGACAGCAAGGGTGGCGAAATTGCCCTGCGTCTTGCCGGTGAAGCCAGTGCTCAAGGTACATCGCGGGTTATTTCGGTGACTGAAGCCGAGCAGACCTTTACCTTCATCGACATCGCTGAAAAGCCACTGCCTTCGTTGCTGCGCGGCTTCTCGGCGCCGGTGAAACTGAGCTTCCCGTACGACCGCGATCAGCTGATGTTCCTGATGCAGCATGATAGCGATGGTTTCAACCGCTGGGATGCCGGTCAGCAATTGTCGGTGCAGGTGCTGCAAGAGTTGATCGAACAGCAACAGAAGGGCGAAGCGCTGGTGCTGGATCAGCGTTTGGTTTCAGCGCTGCGTACCGTGCTGTCCGACGATACGCTGGATCAGGCGATGGTTGCCGAAATGCTCTCGTTACCGGGCGAGGCGTACCTGACTGAGATCAGTGAAGTGGCTGACGTAGACGCCATTCACACGGCTCGCGAGTTTGCCCGTAAGCAATTGGCTGAAGGCTTGTTCGAGGCATTGTGGCTGCGTTATCAGGCCAATCGCGATCTCTCGAAGAGAACGCCGTATGTGGCCGAAGCCGAGCATTTCGCCCGCCGCGCGCTGCAAAACATTGCGCTGTCGTACCTGATGCTCAGCGGCAAGCCGGAAGTGTTGGCGGCGACCCTTGAGCAGCTCGACACCAGCGACAACATGACCGAGCGTCTGACGGCGTTGGCGGTGTTGGTCAATTCGCCGTTTGAAGAACAGAAAGCCACGGCGTTGGCGACCTTCGCCGAACACTTCAAGGACAATCCGCTGGTCATGGATCAGTGGTTCAGCGTTCAGGCTGGCAGTACATTGCCGGGCGGTCTGGAGCGGGTCAAAGCCTTGATGCAACACCCGACGTTCACGATCAAGAATCCGAACAAGGTGCGGGCACTGGTCGGCGCGTTTGCCGGGCAGAACCTGATCAACTTCCATGCAGCGGATGGTTCCGGGTATCGGTTCCTGGCGGATCTGGTGATCGAGTTGAACGGCTTCAATCCGCAGATCGCTTCTCGCCAACTGGCGCCGCTGACTCGCTGGCGCAAATACGACGACGCTCGTCAGGCGTTGATGAAAGGTGAACTGGAGCGGATTCGCGCTTCGGGGCAACTGTCCAGCGATGTGTTTGAGGTGGTCAGCAAAAGCCTGGCCTGAGTTTGGTCTTGCTCCCGCAGGGTTCACTCGGACCCTGTGGGAGCGGGCTTGCCTGCGAAGGCGGCCTGACAGCCGGCCAGTCTCTTGCAGATGCACATCGTCCTCCTGTGGGAGCGAGCCTGCTCGCGAAGCTGTTGATCTTGCCGTTGCCGTTGCTTCGGCTTTTGATTTTGATCTTGATCTGTTGCCCCTTTCCCAGAGGCCGAACGCAGGCGTTGCGCAGGGAGCACCGCGGCAAGGATGCCGCGGTAGCCGCCCCCGGCCATGGATGGCCGATGGCGGCGGGCCCCCGGAGCAATGCCGGAGTGAGGGCATGCAGAGCCTAAGCGAGGCACCGAATGGCGGGGCAAAAAGCGCTTTGGTTACTTTCGCGCTTTTCGAAAGTGACTCGCTGTAAAAGCGAAACCAATAGCCGCCGTGACCGCAGAAACGGATATGTACACCAAAATCCAAAGCCCAATCACCCCACCTGATACCCAATCATTCACCCCCACCCCATACCCCTCAGGTTAACAAAACATAACGTGGCGTCGATTGTCAGACCTTTCCAAACCCCGATAGGATAAGCCAGCTTCCGAAGGGGCTCTGGATTGCGGGTTTCAGGACTATGCTCCTGAATAGGTCAATCCCGATGAGCATCCCTTACGGCGCCCTGAAGGGTTGAACGACCTAACAATAATAATGTGAGGGAAGGTCTATGAGTGAGCCTGTCATGGGTGTGAGTATTTGCCGCCCGCCGGCGTTACGCAGGTTCGCGTTGCTGGCTACAGCGCTCTCGCTGTTGGGCTGTACCGTGCTGTCGACGCCTGCGCTGGCCGCTGCCGCGTCGGCCACCGACGTGGTTTATTCCGTTGAATCCGCCAAGGCCAGCAAAGGCCTGATGCTCGATGTCGTGCACGCCGGCAAACGCCTGGTGGCGGTCGGCGATCGCGGGCACATTCTGTATTCCGATGACCAGGGCGCGACCTGGATCCAGGCCAAGGTGCCGACCCGGCAACTGCTGACGGCGGTGTTTTTTGTCGATGACAAACACGGTTGGGCTGTAGGCCATGACGCGCAGATCCTCGTCAGTGAAGACGGCGGCATCACCTGGACCAAACAATTCGAAGACCTGACACGCGAATCGCCGTTGCTCGACGTCTGGTTCAAGGACATTAACATCGGCTTTGCCGTGGGCGCTTACGGTGCCTTGCTGGAAACCACCGATGGCGGTAAAAACTGGGAAAATGTCAGCGATCGCCTCGACAACGAAGACCAGTACCACCTCAACGCCATTGCAGCGGTCAAGGATTCCGGCATTTTCATCGTCGGCGAGCAGGGCAGCATGTTCCGCTCCGCCGATGAAGGGCAGACCTGGGAAAGGCTTGAAGGCCCCTATGAAGGCTCGCTGTTCGGTGTGATTGGCACTGCGCAACCGGCCACGCTGCTGGCCTATGGGTTGCGCGGCAATCTCTACCGTTCCACGGATTTCGGCAGCACGTGGGAGCAGGTCGAGCTCAAGGCCGCACGTGGCACACTGGAATTCGGCCTGTCTGGCGCCACGCTGCTCGACGACGGTTCCATCGTGATCGTCGGCAATGGCGGCAGCATTATTCGCAGCACCGACGACGGCGAAACTTTCAGTGTGTTCAACCGTCCGGATCGCATTTCCGTCTCGGCGGTGACTGCGGCAGGCAACGGTAATCTGATTCTGGCAGGACAGGGTGGCGTTCGCGTCACTTCGCCCACCGGCGCAGAGAATGGAAAAAACGGGTCGTCCAAATGAGCCGGGCAAATAATAAGAAGGCGGGTCTATGACATCCTTAAGCACTCCTCATCAGGACAAGGCGACGTTTCTTGAACGCCTGATTTTCAACAACCGCCCGGCAGTCATCGTCATCTGCCTGCTGGTCAGTATTTTCCTGTTCTGGCAGGCAACGCTGATCCGGCCGTCCACCAGTTTCGAAAAAATGATCCCACTCGAGCATCCATTCATTGAAAAAATGATGGAGCACCGCAACGATCTGGCGAACCTGGGCAACACGGTGCGGATTTCCGTGGAGGCCACCGATGGCGACATCTTCTCCAAGGAGTACATGGAAACCCTGCGTCAGATCAACGACGAGGTGTTCTACATTTCCGGTGTCGACCGTTCCGGCCTCAAGTCGTTGTGGAGCCCGAGCGTGCGCTGGACCGAGGTGACGGAGGAGGGCTTTGCCGGCGGTGAAGTGATTCCCCAGAGCTATAACGGCTCCCAGCAAAGCCTCGACCTGCTGCGCAACAACGTGCTCAAGTCCGGGCAAGTTGGGCGCCTGGTGGCCAACGACTTCAAGTCGAGCATCGTCGACATCCCGCTGCTGGAGTCCTACCCGGACCCGCAGGATCAGGGCAAATTGCTGGCGCTGGACTACCGCAAGTTCTCTCACGAACTTGAAGACAAGATCCGCAACAAGTTCGAAGCCCAAAACCCCAACGTGAAGATCCACATTGTCGGGTTTGCCAAGAAAGTCGGCGACCTGATCGATGGGCTGGTCATGGTGGTGATGTTCTTCGGCGTCGCCTTCGTCATTACCCTGATCCTGCTGTACTGGTTCACCCACTGCATGCGCAGTACCGTGGCGGTGTTGAGTACCACGCTGGTGGCGGTGGTCTGGCAGCTCGGCTTGATGCACTTCTTCGGCTTCGGGCTTGACCCGTATTCGATGCTGGTGCCGTTTCTGATCTTCGCCATCGGGATTTCCCACGGCGTGCAGAAAATCAACGGTATCGCCCTGCAGTCCAGCGAGGCGGAGAACGCGCTGACTGCGGCACGCCGTACATTCCGTCAGCTGTTTCTGCCGGGGATGATCGCGATCCTTGCGGATGCGGTGGGCTTCATCACGCTGTTGATCATCGACATTGGCGTGATTCGTGAGCTGGCCATCGGCGCGTCCATCGGCGTGGCGGTGATCGTGTTCACCAACCTGATCCTGCTGCCGGTGGCGATTTCCTACGTCGGTATCAGCAAACGCGCCGTCGAACGCAGCAAGAAAGACGCGCACCGCGAACATCCTTTCTGGCGCCTGTTGTCGAACTTTGCCAGCCCCAAAGTCGCCCCGATTTCCATTGCCCTGGCGCTGATCGCTTTCGGTGGCGGCCTCTGGTACAGCCAGAACCTGAAAATCGGCGACCTCGACCAGGGCGCGCCGGAACTGCGTCCGGACTCGCGTTACAACAAGGACAACAGCTTCATCATCAACAACTACTCCACCAGTTCCGACGTATTGGTGGTGATGGTCAAGACCAAGTCCGAAGGTTGCTCGCGTTATGAGGCCATGGCGCCGATCGACGAGCTTATGTGGAAAATGCAGAACACCGAGGGCGTGCAGTCGGCGATCTCGCTGGTGACCGTGTCCAAGCAGATGATCAAGGGCATGAACGAGGGCAACCTGAAATGGGAAACCTTGTCGCGCAACCCGGACGTGCTGAACAACTCCATCGCCCGTGCCGATGGCCTGTACAACAACAATTGCTCCCTGGCGCCGGTGCTGGTGTTCCTCAACGATCACAAGGCCGAAACCCTGGACCGCGCCGTGCATGCGGTGCAGGACTTCGCCAAGGACAACAACAAGGAAGGCCTGGAGTTCATCCTTGCCGCCGGTAATGCCGGGATCGAAGCGGCCACCAACGAGGTGATCAAACGCTCCGAACTGACGATTCTGATTCTGGTGTACATATGTGTCGCAACCATGTGCATGATCACCTTCCGTTCCTGGGCGGCGACCTTGTGCATCGTGCTGCCGCTGGTACTGACCTCGGTCCTCGGCAACGCGTTGATGGCGTTCATGGGCATCGGCGTGAAAGTGGCGACTTTGCCGGTGGTGGCGCTCGGGGTGGGGATTGGCGTGGACTACGGGATCTACATCTACAGCCGTCTGGAAAGCTTCCTGCGTGCCGGCCTGCCGCTGCAAGAGGCGTACTACCAGACGCTGAAGTCCACGGGTAAAGCTGTGCTGTTCACCGGCCTGTGCCTGGCGATCGGCGTGTGCACCTGGATCTTCTCGGCGATCAAGTTCCAGGCTGACATGGGCCTGATGCTGACCTTTATGCTGCTCTGGAACATGTTCGGCGCATTGTGGCTGCTGCCAGCGCTGGCGCGGTTCCTGATCAAGCCGGAAAAACTGGCAGGGCAGAAGGGCAACTCGCTGTTCGCTCACTGACCGGGCGCTGAAATAATAAAGCCGCAACCAAGGTTGCGGCTTTTTTATACCTCAAATTCGACACAGATCCCCTGTGGGAGCGAGCGTGCTCGCGATAGCGGTGTGTCAGCCACTTAAATGTCGAATGTTAAACCGCATCGCGAGCAGGCTCGCTCCCACAAGGAATTGTCACAACAGTTGAGTTGTGTCAGGAGGGATCAGTACCCAACACCACATTCAACGCACTACGCGCATCATCCAGCTGCACCAGCGTCGCATGCCGCGCGCCCAGCGCATCGCGATTCTCGATAGCGGTCAGGATCGCCTTGTGCCGTGGCATCGCCAATTCATGCAGATTCGGCCGTTGGTTGGAGTGCTTCAACGCTTCGGCAATCGCCACCGACAACATGTTGCACAGGTTCGCCAGCAAGTCGTTATGCGTCGCGTCGGCGATGCGGCTGTGGAAATCCAGATCCGGTTGCAACAAGGCTTCAGGCGTCGGCGCCGCTTCCATGCGTTGGTAGGCCTCGCCGATAGAGGCAATGTCTTCGTCGGTGGCAAACTGCGCGGCCAACGCGGCGGCGGCCGGCTCGATGATGCTGCGCACGCTGGTCAGCAGATCAAAGAATTCATTTTGTGGACTGCTTTGCATCAGCCAGTGCAGCACGTCCGGGTCGAGCATGTGCCATTCCTTGCGCTGCTTGACCACCGTGCCGACCCGCGGACGGGAATACACCAGGCCCTTGGCGACCAATACGCGAGTGGCTTCGCGCAGCACCGGCCGGCTGACCGCGTATTCCTCGCACAACAGGGCTTCGGCGGGCAGTTTGTCGTCCGGTTTGAAACGTCCCGAGACGATCTGCATCCCCAGTTCCTGGACGATGCGCGAGTGCATGCTTTTGCGGTCGGAGGGTTTGCGGTAATCCATGGGGAACGGCGCGATCCTGTGCGATGGGGTGCCGCGCATGATAGCAGGCGCGGCAAGTGATGGTCGCTAGCGCGAGATTCTGATGCAGACGCAGAACCAATGTGGGAGCGAGCCTGCTCGCGATAGCGGTTGAACATTCAACATTTAAGTTGGCTGTCAGTCCGTCATCGCGAGCAGGCTCGCTCCCACAGGGGATAGATGGTGTCAGTGAGAATGACGGGGGACTTCAGAGCCCCGGCAACCAACCAGGAAATCAAAGTCGCAACCCTGATCCGCCTGCAGCACATGGTCGATGTACAGCTGACGATAACCGCCCACGATCAACTGCTGCTGCGGCTGCAGATCCGCCATGCGCGCCGCCAGCTCCGCATCTGGAATGTCCAGGTGCAAACGCCCGTTGGCGCAATCAAGCTCGATCCAGTCGCCTTCCTTCACTGTCGCCAAAGGCCCGCCAGCCGCCGCTTCCGGTGCCACATGCAGAACAACAGTGCCGTAAGCAGTGCCGCTCATGCGTGCGTCGGAAATCCGCACCATGTCGGTCACGCCCTGGGCGAGCAGCTTGGCCGGTAATCCCATGTTGCCGACTTCGGCCATGCCCGGATAACCCTTCGGACCGCAGTTTTTCATCACCAGAATCGAATGGGCATCCACGTCCAGTTCCGGATCGTTGATCCGCGCCTTGTACATGTCGAAGTTTTCGAACACCACCGCGCGCCCGCGATGTTGCATCAATTCGGCACTCGCGGCGGAGGGCTTGAGCACCGCACCGAGTGGCGCCAGATTGCCGCGCAACACACAGATCCCGCCGTCGGCGCGGATCGGATTGTCGAGGGTGCGGATCACTTCGTCCTGGCCGTAGATTGGTGCGTCCTTGGTGTTCTCGCCGATGGTTTTGCCGTTGACGGTGAGGGCATTCGGGTTCGGAATCAGGTTCGCTTCGCCGAGGCGACGCAGCACCGCGGGCAAGCCGCCGGCGTAGTAGAACTCTTCCATCAGGAAGCGCCCGGAGGGTTGCAGATCGACAATGGTCGGCATGCCGCGACCGATGCGGGTCCAGTCATCCAGGTCCAGCTCGACGCCGATGCGCCCGGCGATGGCTTTCAAGTGGATCACTGCGTTGGTCGAACCGCCGATGGCGGCGTTCACCCGAATGGCGTTTTCGAAGGCTTCCTTGGTCAGGATCTTCGACAGTTTCAAATCTTCGCGGACCATCTCTACCGCGCGCATGCCCGACATGTGCGCCAACACATAACGGCGCGCATCGACCGCTGGAATCGCCGCGTTGTGAGGCAGGGAAGTGCCGAGTGCTTCGGCCATGCAGGCCATGGTCGAGGCCGTGCCCATGGTGTTGCAGGTACCGGCCGAGCGTGACATGCCGCCCTCGGCCGCGAGGAAATCGTCAATGGTGATGGTGCCAGCCTTGACCTGTTCACTGAGCTGCCAGACCACCGTGCCCGAGCCGATGTCCTGGCCTTTGTGCTTGCCGTTGAGCATCGGTCCACCGGTGACGACGATTGCTGGCACGTCGCAACTGGCCGCGCCCATCAGCAGCGCCGGGGTGGTTTTGTCGCAGCCGGTAAGCAGCACCACGCCATCGATCGGGTTACCGCGAATCGCTTCTTCGACGTCCATGCTCGCCAGGTTGCGAGTGAGCATCGCGGTGGGGCGCAGGTTCGATTCGCCGTTGGAGAACACCGGGAATTCCACTGGAAAGCCGCCGGCTTCGATCACTCCGCGTTTGACGTGCTCGGCGATTTGCCGGAAATGCGCGTTGCACGGGGTCAGTTCCGACCAGGTGTTGCAGATGCCGATGATCGGCTTGCCGTGGAACTGGTGGTCGGCGATGCCCTGATTCTTCATCCAGCTGCGGTACATGAAGCCGTTCTTGTCGGCAGTGCCAAACCATTGGGCGGAGCGCAGGGTGGGTTTCTTATCAGACATGATCGCTTCTCTTATTGTATGACTATATTGTTCGAGCTACGCCGTAACATAAGCGCAATCTCGGCTGTTTGGAAGTGTTGGTGGTTAAATAGTATTACTATATAGTCGTTTCAACGGAGGGATGGCCCTGGCGGTTTTCCGCGAGAGGCGTCCCCCGAGGTTCTATAACAACAATCGGAGACCGAACTCATGAGCCAGGAACTGCGGCTTATTCGTCGCATCACGCTGAAATTGATTCCCTTCCTGATCCTGCTGTACCTGATCGCCTATGTGGATCGCTCCGCGGTAGGTTTCGCCAAACTGCACATGGGCGCCGACATTGGCCTGGGTGATGCGGCTTACGGCCTTGGCGCCGGGCTGTTCTTCATTGGCTATTTCTTGCTGGAAATCCCCAGCAACCTGATGCTCGACCGCTTCGGCGCCCGACGCTGGTTCGCGCGGATCATGGTCACCTGGGGTGCCATCACCATTGGCATGGCGTTCGTCCAGGGACCGAACAGCTTCTATGTGATGCGTTTTCTGCTCGGCGCGGCCGAAGCCGGGTTCTTCCCGGGCGTTCTGTACTACATCACCCAATGGTTCCCGATTCGCCATCGCGGCAAGATCCTCGGGTTGTTCATCCTTTCCCAACCCATCGCGATGATGATCACCGGCCCGGTGTCCGGCGGCTTGCTGGGTATGGACGGCATTCTTGGCCTGCACGGTTGGCAGTGGCTGTTCATCGTCATCGGTATGCCGGCGATCCTGCTGACCTGGCCAGTGCTGCGTTACCTGCCGGATGGCCCGCAGCAGGTGAAGTGGATGGACCAGGCCGAGAAAGACTGGCTGACCGGCGAGCTGAAAAAGGACCTGGAGCAATACGGCCAGACTCGCCACGGCAATCCGCTGCATGCGCTGAAGGACAAGCGCGTGTTGTTGCTGGCGCTGTTCTATCTGCCGGTGACCCTGAGCATCTACGGTCTCGGTTTGTGGTTGCCGACGTTGATCAAGCAGTTCGGTGGCACTGACTTGGTGACCGGCTTCGTGTCATCGGTGCCGTACATCTTTGGAATCATCGGTTTGCTGATCATTCCGCGCAGTTCCGACCGCTTGAATGATCGCTACGGTCATTTGGCGGTGCTGTATGTGTTGGGCGCCATCGGTCTGTTCCTCAGCGCTTGGTTGACGGTGCCGGTGCTGCAATTGGCGGCGCTGTGCCTGGTGGCGTTCGCGCTGTTTTCCTGCACCGCGGTGTTCTGGACCTTGCCGGGCCGCTTCTTCGCCGGCGCCAGCGCGGCGGCGGGGATCGCGTTGATCAACTCGGTGGGGAACCTTGGGGGTTACATCGGCCCGTTTGTGATCGGTGCGCTGAAGGAGTACACCGGCAATCTGGCGTCGGGGCTGTACTTCTTGTCCTGCGTGATGGTGTTCGGCCTGGTGTTGACCGGTGTGGTTTATCGGCTGCTGGAGCGTAAGCACGTGCTGCCGGTCGATGAATTTGCAGCCAGTGCGCGTGGGGCAACCCGCACCTGAATCTGAGGATTAACACCCATCAACTGTGGGAGCGAGCCTGCTCGCGATGACGGCCTGATATTCAACATTGATGTCGGACTGATTGGCCTCATCGCGAGCAGGCTCGCTCCCACATTGGTTTTGTGGCGTTTTCGAGTTTGTTTAAAGGAGAAAATCATGCGTTTAGTTCAGTTCGAACTGAGTAACGGCGAGCGCCGAGTGGGCGTGGTCGAAGAGGGTCTGGTGCGCGAAGTGCAGGATGCGCGCTCGGTGCGGGATCTGGCGCTGGCGGCGATCGAAGCGGGGGTCAATCTTGAGCAACAGGTGCAAACTCTGGAGCTGGGCATCAGCCATGACTATTCAGCGCTGCTGGCCAATCTGCAAATCCTCCCACCGCTGGATCACCCGGACCCGGCGCACATGCTGGTCAGCGGCACCGGCCTGACCCATCTGGGCAGTGCTTCGGCCCGGGACAAAATGCATCAACAGGTCGGCGACGAAACTGCGATGACCGACACCATGCGCATCTTCAAGTGGGGCGTGGAGGGCGGTAAACCCGCGACCGGCCAGGCTGGCGTGCAACCGGAGTGGTTCTACAAGGGCGACGGCAGCATCGTTGTGCGACCGGGCAAACCGTTCCCGCTGCCGCCTTTCGCCGAAGATGCAGGGGAGGAGCCTGAACTCAGCGGGCTCTATGTGATCGGTCACGACGGCAAACCGTATCGCCTCGGTTTCGCGGTGGGCAACGAGTTCTCCGATCATGTGATGGAGCGCAAGAATTACCTTTACCTGGCCCATTCGAAATTGCGCAGTTGCAGCTATGGCCCGGAGCTTCGGGTCGGCGAGTTGCCCCAGCACTTGGCCGGCACCAGCCGCATCCTGCGTGACGGTGAAGTGTTATGGCAGAACGAGTTCCTCAGTGGCGAAGCGAACATGTGCCACAGCCTGGAAAACCTCGAGTATCACCATTTCAAATACAGCCAGTTCCTGCGCCCCGGTGACGTGCATATTCACTTCTTCGGCACCGCGACCCTGTCCTTCGCTGACGGCATTCGCACCCAACCGGGTGATGTGTTCGAGATCAGTCAGGCCGAGTTCGGCGCGCCCTTGATCAACGGCATTGAGCCCGTTGAAGCGGCGTTTGAACCCGGCACCGTCGGCACACTTTAAGGAGACACCCATGACCCGGATTCTTGGCCACAACTACATCGGCGGTCAGCGCAGCGCTACCGGCACCGTCAAACTTCAGAGCATCGACGCCAGCACTGGCGAGGCTTTGCCTCACGATTTCTATCAGGCCACCCTTGAAGAAGTCGACGCCGCCGCGAAGGCCGCCGCCGCTGCTTACCCGGCCTATCGCAGCCTGAGCGCCGAACGACGTGCGCAATTCCTCGAGGCGATAGCTGATGAGCTGGACGCGCTGGGCGATGACTTTGTCGCCGTGGTCTGCCGCGAAACCGCGTTGCCGGTGGGCCGTATTCAAGGTGAGCGGGGTCGCACCAGCGGCCAGATGCGTCTGTTCGCCAAGGTGCTGCGGCGTGGTGATTTCTATGGGGCGCGAATCGATCGGGCATTGCCTGAACGCAAGCCACTGCCGCGTCCGGATCTGCGTCAGTACCGCATCGGTCTCGGACCGGTCGCCGTGTTTGGCGCGAGTAACTTTCCATTGGCGTTTTCCACGGCGGGTGGCGACACCGCGTCGGCATTGGCCGCCGGTTGCCCGGTGGTATTCAAGGCGCACAGCGGCCACATGGCAACCGCTGAGTGGGTGGCCGACGCCGTGATCCGCGCCGCCGAGAAAACCGCCATGCCCGCCGGTGTGTTCAACATGATCTACGGTGGCGGGGTGGGTGAGGCGCTGGTCAAGCACCCGGCGATTCAGGCGATCGGTTTTACCGGCTCACTGAAAGGTGGCCGTGCGCTGTGCGACATGGCCGCGGCACGTGCGCAGCCGATTCCGGTGTTCGCCGAGATGTCGAGCATCAACCCGGTGATCGTGTTGCCTCAAGCGTTGGAAACTCGGGCTGAAAGTGTCGCCCGTGACCTCACGGCTTCGGTGGTGCAGGGGTGTGGGCAGTTCTGTACCAACCCGGGGTTGGTGATCGGCATTCGTTCGCCGCAGTTCAGTGCGTTCGTGCAGCAGGTGGCGGGGCTGATTGGCGATCAACCGGCGCAAACCATGCTCAATGCCGGTACGTTGAGCAGCTACGGCAAGGGTCTGCAGAAGCTTCTCGCGCATCCGAAGATCGAGCATTTGGCCGGCAGCCCGCAACAAGGCAATCAGGCGCAACCGCAACTGTTCAAGGCCGATGTGAGCCTGTTGCTCGATGGCGATGAAGTGCTGCAAGAAGAAGTGTTTGGGCCGACCACGGTGTTCGTCGAAGTGGCGGATCAGGCGCAACTCAGTGCCGCGTTGAACGGTTTATATGGGCAGCTGACGGCAACGATCATCGGTGAGCCGGCGGACTTTGAGCAGTTCGGCGAGCTGACGGCATTGTTGGAACAGAAGGTCGGGCGGATCCTGCTCAACGGCTATCCGACCGGCGTGGAAGTCTGCGACTCGATGGTTCATGGCGGGCCGTATCCGGCGACATCCGATGCGCGCGGCACCTCGGTCGGCACCCTGGCCATCGACCGTTTCCTGCGCCCGGTGTGCTTCCAGAACTACCCCGACAGCCTGCTGCCGGAAGCACTGAAAAATGGTAATCCGCTGCGCATCCAGCGCCTGGTTGATGGCAAGCCATCGCGTGATGCCCTCTAGAAAATGAACACTAACCCTGTGGGAGCGAGCCTGCTCGCGATAGCGGTCTGGCAGTCACCTTGATGTTGAATGTGCCGCCATCATCGCGAGCAGGCTCGCTCCCACATGTGCTCGGTGGCGTGTGCGAGTGTTGTGACCAACACGAGTCCACTCCCACATTGAGCTATCATTGCGTTTTTCCCATTCAAAGATTGACTGCCATGACTGCCGTAACCAACACCTTGATCGAAGCCCTCGAACATTGCGACATGCTGGAAATCGACGGGCTGCACGCGTTCGACTTCTCTCTTGATGAAGACGATAACCTGCACATCGAATGCATGGACGGTCGGGCGCTCAAGCGCTGGGAGTTCAGCGTGGCGCAGATCGCGGCGGCGACTTTCGATCCCGACTTGAAGAGCTGGATCATCACCGGCGATTCCGGCGAGCACCGGTTGGTGCCCATGGAAGCGTTCGGCGGTGGTGACGACGAGGACGAAACGAATGAGGATGCGTAACCTCTGGCCACTGTTGATGGCCGGCAGCGTCGGCGCGATGGGCGTGCAAGCGGCCCCGGCCGACAGTTACGAGTTGCTGGTCGGGTCGTACACTGCCGGCCAGAGCCAGGGTATTTATCGTCTGAGTTTCGATAGCCGCACCGGGCAGATCGACGCCAACCCCTTGCAAGTGGTGAAGAGCGCCAACCCGTCCTGGCTGACCGTGTCCAAGGATCAACATCGCTTGTTCGTGGTCAACGAAAACGGCCCGGGGCAGGCCGATCCGGTGGGGCGCGTCAGCAGTTATGCGATTGATCCCAAGACCCACGAGTTGAGCCTGATCAGTCAGGTGCAGACCCTGGGCAACGAACCGACGCACTCGAGCGTCAGCGGTGATGCCAGTCACGTGTTTGTCAGCAACTACTCGGTGGCTGAAGATCCGGGCGGCACGCTGGCAGTGTTGCCGGTGGGCACCGATGGCAAGCTAAAACCCGTCGTGCAAATGAGCAGCCATCCGTCCAGCCGGGTCAACCCCGAGCGGCAGAAGTCGGCGCACGTGCATTCGGTGGTTTCATCGCCGGATGGCCACTACGTGTTTTCCAACGACCTGGGGGCGGACAAGATTTTCGTCTATCGCTTCGATCCCAAGGCCAATCCAGACCTGCCCTTGACCGCCGCCAAACCAGCGTTCGTCCAGTTACCACCCGGCAGCGGGCCGCGACACTTGCTGTTCAGCGCCGATGGCAAACACGCTTGGCTGACCATGGAAATGAGCGCGCAGGTCGCGGTGTTCGATTACCGGGATGGCAAACTTGAGCAAACGCAGATGGTCGATCTGGCGGCGGGTCTGCCGACATCGGGCAAGGCGGCGGCTGCGCTTCACGCCTCGGCCGATGGCAAGTTCCTTTACGTCAGCAACCGTGGCACCACCAATCAGTTGCTGGTGTTCACCATCGACCCGGCGACGGGCCACCTCAAGGAGCTTCAGCGCCGCTCCGTGGATGGTGATCACCCGCGCGAGTTCAGCCTCGATCCGAGTGGCAAGTTTGTGCTGATTGCCAACCAGAAGAGCAATCAGATTGTCGTCGTCGAGCGCGATGCCAAGACCGGTATGTTGGGTAAAACCGTGCAGAAACTGCCGATGGATGCCCCCAGCGATCTCAAGTTCCTGGTGCGTCAGTAAACCGCAGGCCCCGGTTGATGGGGCCTGCAACCTTCTATTAATGAGACTGATATCGGCTAATGCTACAAAGCATTTCAAGGCGCCGACCCTCGGGAGTTAAGTTTGCTTCACGGCCCCACCGGGCAAGCAAGCCAACTGAATCGAGGACTACCGCAATGAACTTCAATCTCTTCTCCGTGATCGCCGCTTCCGCTATCTCCGCCACTGTTGCTCTGCCCGCCAATGCCAACGTTGAAATCAGCGACAAAAAATCCCACACCCAAAGCTACACCCCGAAATACCTGCAACAGAGCGCCAACTTCTACGCCGCGCTGGATCACAAAATCCAACACTGAAATATAAGCCCTGCACCTTTTATGCAGGAGCGAAGTCACTTGCCGATCGAGCTGTAAGGCATCGAAAAGCCCCAAAGTGATGTCGCTCCTGCATAACGCGTTTACGACAGCATCATATTGCTATCAATGTATTGCTTGATATCACATGGCCATGAGTTTAAATTTGACGCTGATTTTTTGACTCCTTCCCCAATAAGGATCGACAGCATGGCAATGCGTCTGGCAGTGGTTCTCCTGTTTCTCTATTCCACCCCGATTCTGTCGGCCGCCGAGCCCGTTCCCAACGAGCCTGAAGCGGCCCGCGAGCGCTTGATGAGCTTTATCGAGGACTGAACACGCCAAGTCGCTTATCCCGCCATTCAATTTGAACACCGCGCGCAAAACGTAAGGGTCGATCACGCCGACGTCGCGGCAGTGGTGGGGGCATGAAAGGACGCAAACTCTGGGTCATCGCCTTCCTGGCGTTCATGACCAATGGCGCTTCTTTGCTTGGGATCGGGCAGGGCTCGGCGGGGTCGGTGGCGCGGGCCATCGAATGCAACCACAACATCGCACACAACATTCAGACGGCCAAGGCCTTGGGGTTGCTGGTGGGCAATCCGCCGATCAAATCCAATGGCGAATTCTTCGGGCCGTTCCAGGTGGATTGCTCGGCGTTGGGGATGTGCGCGGTATTGGCATGAATCCCCACCCCCCTGTAGGAGCGAGGCTTGCCCGCGAAGAATCCACTGCGGTGTTCAAATAAACCGCGTCATCGTTCTTCGCGGGCAAGCCTCGCTCCTACACGGGGGATCGGTTATTTCTTCATTATTGATGTGAGCAGGTCTGACTCGATGAAGCGCTGCAACCACGCCTGCAATCGCACATAAGGCGTCTGCCCGAACCACTCGCGATCCACGTGGGCGAATTGCCGTACGAACGGCATCAAGGCGACATCCGCCAGGCTCGGATGCCCGGCCAGCAAGTAGTCGCGCCCCTCCAGCAACTCATCCAGCTTACGCAAAAACACCTCGCCCTCTGACCGGTAAAACTCCATCGGCTGCTCAGGATAACGCTCGGCATACTTGTAGCGATTCAGGTGCACCTTGAACACTTGATCGTTCTCTTCGATCAGTGCAGCGCTGCGCTGCTGTTCTTGCGGTTCATCCTTGAGCAACCAGTCCTGCGGATCGTTCTGCGCCAATGCCCAGCGCATGATTTCCAGGCTCTCATCGATCACCTGCCCATCCACACTCAGCACCGGCACCGTGCCTTTGCTCGACAGCGCGAGCATTTCGGCCGGTTTGGCCTTGAGGCTGACCTCGACGATATTCACCTCAACCCCTGAATACCGCAGCGCCATCCGTGCGCGCATGGCGTAAGGGCAGCGGCGGAACGAATACAGCGTATTCATTTCACCTCCAGCGTACTCAGGCCGTTGCCTTGGCGGTGGACCTGAATCTGCACCGGAATCCGTTCATGCATTTCCTGAACGTGGGAAATCACCGCGACCTTGCGGCCCTGCGCTTGCAGACCGTCGAGGGCGTCCATGGCCAGTTGCAGGGATTCCGGATCGAGGCTGCCGAAGCCTTCGTCGATGAACAGCGATTCGATTTTCAGCGTGCTCGAAGCCATCGACGCCAAACCGAGCGCCAACGCCAGCGACACCAGGAACGTCTCACCGCCGGACAGCGAATGCACCGAGCGCAGTTCATCGCCCATCTCGGTGTCCATCACCAATAACCCGAGCATGCTACCGCCACGTTTCAGGCGATAGCGCCGCACCAGTTGCCGCAACTGGACGTTGGCGTGATGCACCAGCAGGTCGAGGTTGTAGGCCTGGGCGATCTTGCGGAAGGTGTCGCCGGTGGCCGAACCGATCAGCGCATTCAAGCGTGCCCAGCGCTGGTATTCGGTATAGGCGTCGGCGATCTGCTGCGCCAGCGCCTGATTGGCGTTTTGTCGGCGCTGATCCTCGGCCTGTTCAGCGCGCAATTCGGCGCAACGGTGTTCGCTGGCGGCGAACAGGTTTTGCAGGTCGGCAAGTGCCGTGCCCAGTTGTTCGGCATCCAGATTGCCGTTGTGCTGCGCCTGATGATCAAGCAGGCGCTGATCGCGCTCCTGCAACAGCACCCTCGCTTGCTCGATGGCTTTTTCGCTCTGCTGCAATCGTTGACGCAGATCGCTGACGTGTTGGTCGTCGACGCTCAACAGATCTTCCAGTCCGCCGTCGTCCAGCTCTGGATGTTGCGCACGCCAGTCGGCGATCTTGCCGCTCAGCTCGCGATCTTCAGTTTCCAGAGCCCGCGAACGTTCTTGCTGCGCTTTGAGTTCGGCGGCCAATTGCACAAGCCGTGTGCGCACGGTTTGCAATTCCTGATTGGCCGTCGCTTCAGCAGTACGGGCCCGTTCGACGGCCTGATCCAATTGCTGTTGCCACTGTTCGGCGCTGGCGTGTTCGCCCAGCAGTTGCATCAGTTGTTCCTGGCAAGCTTGTTGCTGCCCGGCCAGTGCCGTGAACTGCTGCTGCGCAGTTTCCAATTGCTGGATGCGGGTCTGCTGACGGTCCTGTTCTTTCTCCAGCGTCTGCTGGCGCTGTTGCTGTTCGCCGAGTTCATCGCGCTGCTGGTCGAGTTGTTGCAGGCGCTGGGCGATCTGCCGGTCGAGCTGCATGAAGGTCGCGGCAGGTTCGTTGCGCAAGGCCTCGAGCGTCTCGGCCGGCAGCAGGGTGCTGAACGCCGTCAGTTCTTCGTCCAGGCGTTGGCGATCGCTGCTCAATTCACGTTGCTGGTTGATCAGGTGTTGTGTTGCTTGCTGACTCGCCGCTTCGGCGCTGCGCAGTTGCTGCGCCAGGCGTGCTGCGTCCTGTTGCAGGGTGAGCAGGGCGGTTTGCCGTTGTTCGTCTTGAACGATGCTTTGGTTCAGCTGGCTGTTTTGTTGGATCAGCCAGGCATCGCGTTTAGCGGCGTCCTGGGCCAACAGTTGCGCGGACAGTGGGTGCGCTTCGAGGCTCGGCGTCAGATCTTGTTGCTGAGTCGTGAGCTGTTCCTGCTGCTGTTTCAGCTCTTTCAGTTGAGCGATAATTCCGCTGTATTGCGCTCGCAGATCGATGACTTTTTCATTAAGTAAGTCGACGGCCTTTTTGGCGTTGGCTTGCTCGTTTTCATCGTGACGACCCAAGCTTTGCAGCAATGCTTCTGGCTGATGGTAAGGATGCTCGGCACTGCCACATACGGGGCAGGGCTGATCGTCCTGCAATTGTTCGCGCAGTTGCTCGACGCTTTCGCTGCGGGCCAGTCGCTGACGCTCCAGCAGTTCTCGGGTGACAGTCAGCGTCTGTTCGGCAACTGCCAGTTCAGCCTTTGCCTCGCCACCTTCGCAGGTCAGGCGATCTCGTTCTTGCAGCGCTCCCTGATGTCGCTGCTGCAGCTCGGCGCCGCGCTTGTCCAGTTCCTGCTGGCTGGCCCACAGACGTGTCAGCTCTTCAAAGGCCCGCAGTTGCTTGCGGTTGTCTTGCAGCAGACTGCCGAGGATCTGAATCTGCTCGGCCACCGCTTCAGGTTCGGCGCCGGCCTCTTTGTACAGCACCTCAAGGCTCTGGCGCTGGGCGGTCAGCTCCTCGGCGGCACGGGCGGCGCTTTGCTCCAGGGTGGCCAGTTCGGCCTGGCCCTTGTTCAGGCGATTACCGATCAGCATCAGCTGTTGCAGGCGATCGCGGTAGGCGTTCCAGGCATCGCTCAACGGCGCCAGATGGGTGCTTTGTTCAAGCTCGCCGGCAATCCGCTGCAACCGTTCGGCGACCTGTTTCTGTTGGTCGAGCAAACCCTGAATCGTGCCCTGACCCTGAGTGCAGGCCAGCTCCGCCTGCTGCTTGAGGTCGGCACTGAGGCTGGCGTCCTTGACCAAGCGGGCGAGGGTGCTTTGCTCTTCGAAGGCCTGACGCAGCAGGGGCGCGCTGGAGGTGTGTTGGCTTTGCGCTTGGGTCAGCGCCGTTTGGGCGGTGCTCAGGCTCTGTTCGAGTTGAGTCTGTCGCGCGGTCAGTTCACGTTGCTGTTGCGTGTGCTGCTGAATCTGCGCCGCCAGCGGCGTGAGCTGAGCGATGAGCTCGGTCTTGCGTGCGAATTGATGCCGTTGCGGGGCCAGTTGTTCCAGGCGGGTCAGCTTCAAGCGCTCGCCTGCCAGGCTGTTCCAGTGTTGCTGGGCCGATTGCAGTTGCTCGGTGGCACTCTGTTGCGCGTCCTGCAACTGGCGCAAGTCCTTGAGCCAGGTGTGTTGCAACTCCAACTGTTTGAGCTGCGCCTGTTGGGTCTTGAGTTGCTGCTGAGCGTCGTTGAAGCGCTCATCCAGCTCAGCCCGGGCTTCCGGCGACAGCGGCGTGACCCCGGTGGCCTGATCCTGCAACAACTTGTGGGCTTCGCGAGCTTCTTTGGTCTTGTCGAAAGCCCGACGACCGAGACGGGTGTAGAGCGCCGTGTCGGTGAGCTTTTCCAGCAGTTCGCTGCGGTCGTTGTCGTCAGCCTTGAGGAAGGCGCTGAACTCGCTCTGAGCCAGCATGACGGCGCGGGTGAACTGTTCGAAGTTCAGGCCCAACGCGGCTTCGAGCTGAGCTTTGTATTCACCTTTCTGGCTGGCCAGCAGTTGATCCTGATCGATGTCGCGCAGGCTCTGGCGACTGATTTGCAGCTTGCCGCCAGCCTTTTCCCGAGCGCGATTGGCCTCCCAGCGAGCGCGATAGCGGCGACCGTCGATACCGACGAAATCCACTTCCGCATAGCCTTCACCGGTGCCACGACGCAACAGGGTGCGCGGGTCGCCGGTGCCGATTTCGCCATCGGCGTCCGGGACCTTGGCATCGCGACCGGTGTTGTTCAGGCGCGGCACGGCGCCAAACAGCGCCAGGCACAGGGCGTCGAGCAGCGTGCTTTTGCCGGCACCGGTCGGCCCGGTAATCGCGAACAAACCGGCACTGGCCAAGGGCTCCGCAGTGAAGTCGATTTCAAACGGCCCGGCCAGGGAGGCGAGGTTTTTCAGGCGGATCGCGAGGATCTTCATGACTGTTCGCTCTCCATCTGCACGTCTTGCAACAGCTCGGCGAAGTCCTTGAGCGTTTGCTCGTCGACCTCACTACCGTAGTTGTCCTGCCATGCGCGGCTGAACAGTTCCTGCGGCTTCATCTGATCCAGTTCGATCAAGGTTGTGCCGTCATCGACGCCGTCGCGGCTGCCATTGCCGGCATATTCGGCGGCAATCCGCACCAGCCGCACGGCTTTGCCTTGCAACGCCGTTTCCACTTGATGGCGTAGGTCCGGTTGCGGTTCATCGAGGCGGACCCGTACTTCCAGCCACGGCTGGCGATGGATATCGGCGAGCAGGTCGATGTTGGGCAGATCGGCCAGTTGCAGCAGGATCTCCGCCAACGGCGCGGAGCCGAGGCGTTGCAAGTGGACGGAACGCGGAATCAGGCGTGGTTCGACGCTGACCAATGTTTCGCCATCAAGCTGAATGTCGAGAATTTGATGCTGGTAATTGATCTCGGAGAACGACAACGGAATCGGCGAGCCGCAGTAGCGAATGCGCTCTTCACCGTTGACCTTCTGCGGTTTGTGCAAGTGCCCGAGGGCGACATAACTGATGCTCGGCCCGAACAGGCTGGCGGGCAAGGCTTCGGCGTTGCCGATGATCAGGCTGCGCTCGGAATCTTCCGAAACCGAACCGCCGGCCATGTGCGCATGGCTGATGGCGATCAACGCCTGGCCCGGCTTGCGCTTGGTGTTCGCGGCTTCAATCAGCCATTCATGAACCTGGCCGATGCCGCGCAAATAGTTATCGCCCAAATGCGCGCCCGTCACTTCAGCGGGGCGCAGGAACGGCAGTGCCAGGCACCAGGCGGCAATTTCACCGCTGGCATCAGGCAACGGCAGCAACAGACGTTCGGCATCCAGTTGACCGTCATCGAGCCACAGCACGCGACCGAGGGCGTGAGTGCGCAAGCGCCGCAGCAACGGCGCGGGCAGTTCGATTCGCGAACCTGAATCGTGGTTGCCGGCGATCATCACGATGGTCAGCGACGGCTGCTGTTCGTGGGCGCTGACGATGAAATCGTAGAGGCGTTCCTGGGCTTTGACCGGCGGGTTGACCGTGTCAAAGATATCGCCGGCGATCAGCAGCACATCGGGCTGGTCCAGCTTCAGCTGGCGCAGCAGCCATTCGATAAAGCAGGCGTGTTCGAAATCGCGCTCCTGGCCGTGCAGGTTCTGCCCAAGGTGCCAGTCGGAGGTATGAAACAGACGCAAGGCGTACTCCGTAGGAAATAAGGTGATGGCCGCGAGGAAAATGGTGGCGGCTAAAGAGGGGAGAGTTTACTGGTAAACAGGTTGAATGTGGCCACGCGGCGGACCTCGTTGTCATTTACCGGCCTCGGAAACCGCGGGCTGTGAAGGGAAGTCTCCTACGTTACGAGCATCAGTTCGCTGTAAAAACATTTCATGCGCGACGTTTGTCCGTCGGATTCAAGCGCTGAACCTCGGCAAAAATCTCGGTAATCGGTCGACGAGGTTGGCGTTTGTGCAGGGCGCGGACCTGTGCGCTCAGGCGCAGCAGTTCTTCACTCGGTTTCGCCCATTGTTCCTTCGGCAGCGGCTCGGACCATTGGCGCATCACTTCGGGCAAGGCGTGCGGGGCTATTTTCTGCAAGCGGCGGACTTCCCATTCGGTCAGGTGGTTGGGAATCGTCCATAGGGTCATCACGTGGTACAGGTACCAGAAAAAACCGGACACTCGACCACGTTGGCCGTCGCGGATTTGCTGGTGCATACGCGCACGGGCGTTGTGGAAGGTGTGCAGGCCTTCGTGGGATGGGTCGTCGGGGCCTTGCAGGTCTAGCGGGTCCTGGATGGATTTGAGGTCGTGGATTTCGTATTCCATGTAGCCGCGGATGGCTTCCCAGTGGCTGATGGCCAGGGAAAGACCGAAGCAGGGGAATTCGACGCTGGTCAGGGTCTCGCCGTGCTGGAAACCGATGCCCATGCCGTATTGGCGGTGGATGCCGTACTGGGTGGCGCCTTGGGCTTCGATAACCCAGGCAGAGAGGGATTCCCAAGGGACGAACAGTGGTTCGGTGGCGTCTTCGGGCATGAAGCAGACTTCGCGGCGTTGGCGGTTGAAGCGGGTTGGGATGATGTGGAGGCGCTTTTTGTGGTTGTGGTGCCACACACCGAGGCCGATGAGCAGCATTAAAAAACCGCCCTGCATGGCTGGTCCGTACGCCTCATTGAATACTCCTTTTATGGCATGAGTAATATCGTCCCAGCCCATGCCGAACAAGAAAAACATGAAGCCGCCAAATAGAGGTATTAAGAATGCAACCGAGAAGGCAACACTGAATGGTCCCCCTAATGTCATCTGCCACATAAAGACTTGCGGTGATCCCAACCCGAAGTCCATGTACACCTCAGTTAACTCCCCGATATGAGGACCATGTGGCGGCAGCGGTGTCGGCAATGGCAACGGCGCGAGATAGGTGATCCTCCCAGAGGGGAACGGTTCAACATCGCCGGCTTTGCGGGATTGTTCAAGGTGCGGTGCAGGCAGGGAGCTATCAATCTTGGTGGGCATGGTCGGCCAGCTCCAGCAAATGGGTTTCAACCAGCAACATGGGCGGATGCTCGGTAACGGATTGAGGGGCCAACGCCGGAAAGCGGCCTTCACCCCGAGGGTTCAGGCAAATGACCCGAATGTGAGAAACCCACGCGCCCTTGGCGTTCAAGGTCTGGAAACAGACCGCCAGCTCCAACGTTTCGGACGCTGGGGTAAATTCGCTGTCAGGATCCACGGGATATTGCAGGCATAACACCAACCGATCTGGCTCTGCTTGCACGATGCGCAGGCTGTTTGCGACTTCCTCACTGATGACGTCCTTGCGCTCGCGCGGTACACCACGACTGTGGAGGGGGACGGAAAGACGGTGGGCGCCGATTCCCAGCCGTCGAGCCGGTTGACCGCTAAGAGGTGGCTGAAAATCATTGAGCTTGAGCCCTGGCAGCACCAGATGGATGTCTTTGGGCTTGGCCTTTAACAGCAGGTCTTTCAGCCAGGAGTCATGCTTGTTCGGACCTAATTGTGCATACGGGGCGTGAAGCAAATAACCCAGATAACGCTGATATTCATCCAGGGTATGGTCGCCGCGATGATCGGTGTCCAAGCTCCAGGGTGTGGTTTTCAGCCATTTATCATGGGCACTGATGTTGTAGCGGTTGTACAGCCAGGTGCCGCTCAACTCCAAAATGGTGAACAGGGCACCGGCCAGATTGAAGCGGAAGAACACCGTGGACAAACGGGTACCAGCCGCGGCCCAAGCAGCCGTTCTTGCTGCAGCGTTTCTGGCAATCGCTACGCTATACCCCGCGTGTAAGGTATGACCTAAGCCATAGGCATTGACTGTCGTCATGCCGGCAGCGCCCGCTGCAGCGAGCGCTGCACTATTCTGCGCAGCAGCATTCCCACTACGCGTCGCCTGTTGCCAATTCTGCTGTTGGGTATTGAGATTAACCACTGAAGAGATAAAACCGAAGCCGTAGGTGAAAATGCCCAGTCCAACATGCAGCTTGCCCATCTGCACATGCATATTTTGCAAGGCGTGGTGTTGAAGACCCGCGACGAGCGCAGCGCTACGTGCCTTTAACGCTGTATCGGCGAGACTTTGTGCCGCAGTGAACCCAGCGGCCCCGGTGCTCATCGCTGCATTAAAAACGGGTATCCAGACTCGCTTGTTCTTGGATTGGTTGGTCAGTTCCCTTATAACCGAAACCAAATTCACCCCCTGCACCAAAAACACCAACAACCCCATCCCCTCGCTCCGAATCAACTTCGCATTCGGCACACTCTGAACCCCCAGCCGAATATCCTTCAACAAACTCCGCACCTCCAACTGCTGTGCCGGTGGAAACACCACCGTCACTCCCGCCCGAGCCGGTGTCGCGCCATACAGCCGAACCGACTGATCCGGCAGTTCCGCAATCGGGCTCAGCGCCCCCGCCAGTCGCCCCTCCAGCTGCGTCAACTGCCCACGCATCCGCACGATCTCACCCTGCAACTCCACCGCCCGTGGCGTCTTGTGCCCCTGGCGGTTTTTGTTATGGGTGAGCTGGTTGCGTTCACGGGTCAAGGTTTTGAGGTAGTCGCGCTCCCTGAGCAGTTCCTTGAGGTTGGTTTGCAGCGCCGCGTGTTCTGCCGGGCTGGCGACAGTAAAGGTCACGCCGGTGCTTTTCGCCGCATCGAGTATCCGCCCCGACAAGGCCTTGGGCAGGCGCCGGAACAGTTCGTCGAGGTCGGGAATTTTCTCTCCCGCCAGATCGAACCCTTCCAGCGCCCGGCTCAGCCCCAGGTTCAGCGCCGGGCTGAGGCTGTGCTGCGCCGCGTCCGCGACGGCGCGGGTGTGTTCGGGCAAATCGTCGAGGGCCGGCAGGTGCGGCTGTTCGATTTTCTGCAGCTCGCCCAGCCAGTGCGGCAGGTTGTTGAATACGCCCATGCCGGCGTTGAACAGCGTGGCGTATTGCGCGGCCCGTTCTGGCTGAAGACGCAGCGGCAAGGTATAAAACAACGGTCGCGTCAGTTCCGGGTGTTGTTCCAGATAGCCCAGCATTTTTTCGCTCGCATGGTCGCTGCGGCAGATGTCCTTGAGGCAGGCGTATTCGACGGTGAACGCCTGGTAAAGTTGCTGTTGATCCTGCGCGTCGTAATACCAGGCCGAGCGATGGAAGCGCCCGCCACCCACCAGCATGGTGCGGTCGGCGGTGATGCGCTCGAGCAAGCGGTTCCAGCGACCAAGGTCGTCGCGATGCTGAAACAGTGCACTGTCCATGGCCGGGCGGTCGATGAAGTCGTTGACCCCGCGTTTGCCACTGAAGCTGGAGCCTTCGAGCACATCGACGATGCGTTTGTTTTGCTCTTGGCCAAGTTTTATCAAGGTATCGAGGTGACGTTCGACGAAATCGTCGGGCGCGACCTTGAAATGTTGGCGCGTGTAGTAACGGCGGTCTGCCTCGTCACTGGCGCGGCTATGGGCGGTGAAGTCGGGCGTAGCGCCTTGGTACTTGGCGAGTTTGAACGCTTCGGCATGCGCCTCTTTGCGCGCTTGCGCCAGTGCCGGGGGCACGGGAGCGTCCAGCGACTCGACCTTGCCGCCCTTGTTCAGGTAATCCAGCAAGGCTTTGCGGGTATGCTCCTGATCCGGTTCGGGCAACTGCTCCAGATCGCCAAAAAGCGCCTGGACTCGCGGATCGTCGCTGGCGTCGGCCAGATTGCCGATATCCGCCGGACTGAGCCGGCTCAGGGACTCGATGTAGCAGGCCAGCAGGTAATCGCGTTCGTTATGGTCGGCATTGCTCCAGTCGTCGACCCAGCCGACCACGGTGTCCTGATACTCGGCCAGATCACGCAGCACGCCGAGGTCGTCCTGCATCACGAGGAACAGCGTGTCGTCCTGATAAGCCGGGCGCACCCGCCCGAGAAACTCGCCGATATGCGCCTCGCGAAAGCGCTGCGGCTGCTCCCACAAATAGGGTTCACGTTCGTGCGCGGGGGCATCGCTGACGTGCACCGTCGGCAATAGAACGGCGTCCGGCGGCGACTCGGTTTCCTGTTCCGCACGGTCTTGGGCGGCTTGCGCCTGCCGGGCCGGATCGGTCGCAATCTCCGCCAGCCACTGCTTGCCTTGCGCGACCGTCAGCAGATGCTCGCCACCGGTTTGGCAATGCACCGGGCCGAGATCGACGGCCTGCATGAAGTGTTCGCGTTCCTCGCGGCTGTCGAGCACTTGCGTGCATTTGGCCGCCGTCCATTGCACTTCGGCGAAGGTCACATGCAAGGTGCTGCGCCTTGAAAACACCAGTGCCGGACGCTCTTCGATGGGCGTGCGCTGATCGTCGGTGACCTTGGCGCCCTTGTGCAGCAAGGCGCTGATCAGTCCGTTGAGGACCTGATATTCGTGCAGGTGGCCGGTCACGCTGTCGATAACGTACAACCAGCCATCGCGCAGCATGCGAATGCCCAGCGGGCGGGTCGTCAGGGCATACGGCAGCTTCAGTTCGGCACTCGGGCCGAGGGGCTTTTCCACCAGCCCGTAACGCAAGGGCAGCAGCTGCACGTGGGTTTGGCGCAAGGGGCAGGCACCCAGAGAGCCGATGGGGGATTTGGAGGCCGCCGCGGCGGCGAGGTTGGCGGGTGAAGTCATGGGTGGCCTCGTTGGCTGGCCCACTGGTGGGCGAGGTCAGCGGCCAGCGCCACGCGCTCGCCGGGGGATTGCAGCGACGGCGTATGCAGCAATCGGTTGATGTGCGGGTGCTGATCGAGCGGTGAGCCATCCAGCGAGGCGATGACGTTGGCGTAGTGGAAAAGCTCGGATTGGCTGCTCAAGCCCAAAGCGCCGGCCTCGGCCTCCAGTTGCTCCAGCATTGGCCAACGCTGGGCCACGGTTTCGCCGCCATGGCGATCGGGAAAGTATTTGAGCAAATGGGCGTCGAGCTCGAGCAACATGCGGCGCCGATCAACACGGTCCAGTGCTGCATTGAGTTCAGGGCTCAGGCGATAGGGCGTCGGTAGTTCCGGGCATTCAGGCAGTCGGGGTTGATGACGCTGCCAATTCGCGCCGGCGCTATCGGCGGTTACCACAGAGGACAGAGGCCCAAACAAACGCTGATCGCCGCTGCCGAACAACGCCTGCGCCACTGCCGCATCGGCCAAACGCAGGACCACCGGCAGACCTTCGGGCAATTCAACGATCAGCAGTTTGCGCAAGTGTTGGGCAACATCATGCGCAGGCGCGGTGCTGAACAACAGCACGCTCGATTCCTCGTGTGCGTGCTCCAGATAAAACTGAACGAGTGGCTCGTCAGGTTGTTGAACGGCCACCAACAGCGGCGAGATATCCCGCAGCGCAGTAAACGACGGGCAGTCATACAGCGCGACGGCGGTGGCGCCGGGACTCAGTTGTTTCAAGCGTTCCGGCAAATCGCTCAAGGTCGCACCGTCCAGCAACAGGAAAGCCTGTTGCTCGCTCCATGGCAGGTCTTCAGGCAGTGAGGTCAAAAGCTTCATGCTTGAGCGGCCTCGCATATCAGGCAGCGCGAGGCTCGGGTTGAAATCAACGCATGGCGTTGCTGGACCGCATCGAACGTCACTTTCAGCAGGGGCAAGGCGCCCGGTATCAGAGGCTCGGCGGGTAGACCCACGGCCGGGGCGCCGCCCACCAGAATCGGCACGCTGCTGAAAATGCCTTCCGGCCCCAGCGTCAGCCAGTGACCGCCAGCCTGGATTGACAGGCGCGCGCCGCCATCGATGACGACTTGCTGCCCGGCGCTCAGGTGAATGTGCTGGGTGGCATTGAGCAGGTGATTGGTGGTTCGGACGTGGCGGTCGCCGTGAACCAACAGATGATCGTCCTGCTTGAGTTCCGTCAGTCGGTTGCCGTGGGTCAGGTGATGTTCTTCACCGCGCAGGTCGTGACTGGCAACCCCGCCGATGACCACGGTGCGCTGGTTGTCGACTTGAATGCGTTCATCGTTGAGCACGAGCTGGACAAAATCGCGCTGGGCACGCAGGGCAATCTCCTCGGAGCCCTTTTTGTCCTCGATGCGCAACTCGTTGTAACCGCCGCCACCGGGACTGCTCTGGCTACGGAAAATGCTGCGGGTGTGCTCAGCCGGCAGGTCCAGTGGCACGGGGGTTGAGGCGTTGGGCATACAGCCAAGGACGAAGGGTTTGTCGGGGTCGCCGTCGGTGAATCCCACCAGCACTTCCATGCCGACCCGCGGGATCAGCACGCTGCCATAACGGTCATGAGCCCAACCGGTAGCGACCCGAAGCCAGCAGCTCGATTGTTCGTTGTGCTGACCCTCTCGGTCCCACGGCAGTTGAACCTTTACCCGACCGTATTCGTCGCAGTAGATCTCTTCGCCGGGCGGGCCTGTGACGATGGCATGCTGGTTGCCCGTTATTCGCGGCTTGGCGTGTTCAAGAGCCGGCCTGAACAGGACGTCCCAAGGTGTTGCGACGAAGTGGTTACGGTAGCCCTGACTGAAACCGTCCTGCGGACTGGCATCGGTGATCGACTCCTCAAGCACTTGGGGTTGCAGGCCAATATGTTCGACTTCAGTCAGAAGCCACAGGCCATTCCAGTCAGCGCGGGGGTGTTCGGTCATCTCGACGAAATGGCCGCAACGCATGGCGCTCTGATCACTGCGCCCGCTGGCTTGCCGGTAATCGGCGCGGTGGCGTTCCAGTGCCCGATTGGCCAGATGTTTACCGCGCTCACGATGGGTGAACTGTCCTGGGAAGGCATAATCCTCAAGGCGCGGCAGCAGCGAATTTTTAGTCTCACTGTCGAGTTCCAGACGCGGTTTCTCGAAGTCGTAATCACGACGGCTGACGTGGGTCGGGCGGGTTTCCAGTCGCAGTTTGAAACGGTCAATCACCGGCGCTTCGGCGACCATGCCACTGCCTGGCCTGTACGCGGTTGATTGGGATGGTTGCGAGAAGCTGGTTTGATCGTCACCGAACACCAGCACATGTCCGTCGGAGCCGTGCTCGAAATGAAAGTGCAGACCTTCTTCCTCGCACAGCCTTTGCAGGAAATGCAGGTCGGTTTCGTACTGCACACAATACAGCCGTGCCCGGTACTCGGCGCTCAACTGGAAGCGCCAGGTATCAGGCTGCATTCCTTGGTCTTTCAGCACGCTGGCGATGATCTGCGGCACGCTCAGGTGTTGAAAAATACGCTGGTTATGGCAGTGGCTGAGGTAGGCGAGCCGGGGCACCAGAGTCATCTGATAACGGGTCAGACGTTTGCCTGAATCGCCTTGGGCCACGCTATAGATCTGCCCGTGAAGGCCGGAGTTGTCAGGACCCAAGCGCAGAAACGCCGAGCGATGCAGCAGAGAGTCGAGGTCCAGGTCGGGGCGTTCGCTGACCAGTTCGAGCTTGACCTCATAGAGCCGATTCAGCGCTTCCCTGGCGCGGAATTCGAGTACCTGAAGGTCGTGGGGAAAACCTTCAATGTCGAGGTTGAAAACGACCTGCTTGGCATCGCTGAGCATCCACATGTCTCTGTGTCTATTTGTAGGCACGGGACTTTGCGTGGATCTACCAATTGGTGATGTCAGGCGATTCGATAACTAGTGTAGGACGCATCCGTTAATCCGGATCATCGTCGAAGGTTCTGACTGACGAGGCGTACTCCGTAGGAAATAAGGCGATGGCTGCGAGGAAAATGACAGCGGGGAAAGACAGGAGGGTTACTAGCAAAAGACTGAGAAGCCGACAGGCTTGGGGTTTCCAGATTATTGGTGACTAATTCCATTAGATTTCGATTTCGACGCAGTGCGTGTGGTCTATGTACATTTGCCAACGAAACATCTGGTACGGTTGCGCACCATCAGGGAGTGGTTCAGTGCCTATAGGGCCGATTGTTTAAGGAGACGTCATGACCCAACGGTTACTTCAACTTGATCATGTGTCATTCAACCTGCCCGACGGGCGCGTTCTGTTCGGTCACTTGAACCACACCTTCAGTACCAGGGCCACCGGCATCGTGGGCGCCAATGGCTGTGGCAAGTCCTTGCTTGGCCGGCTCCTGACGGAGGAGCAACTGCCCACCAGCGGCATCGTCCGTCGCGAAGGCCGGGTTTATGCCGTGGCACAGTTACTGGAACCCGAGCGCTATCCCAGCGTTGCCGCACTGGCCGGGGTCGACCATATTCTGGCGGCGCTGGATCGCATTGCCCAAGGCAGCGTCGACGATCACGACCATTCGCTGGCGGTTGATCAGTGGGATTGCGCTACACGCCTTGAGGCGGAGCTGGAGCAGATCGGTCTGGGTCATTTGAATGCCGACGCGCGCACCGACGCACTCAGTGGTGGCGAACGGCAACGGGTGGCGCTGATGGGGGCGTGGTTGTCCGGAGCCGACTGGCTCATTCTGGATGAGCCCGGCAATCACCTGGATATTAATCAGCAACACAAGCTTGCGCAGCAGATCGCTCGCTGGCCTAACGGCCTGGTGTTGATCAGCCACGACCGGGGCCTTCTGGAGCACGTGAACGAAATTGTCGAGCTTTCACCCTTGGGGCTGGCGGTTTATGGCGGCAACTACAGTCAGTATGCGGCGGCACGCGAGCAAGAACAGCAGTCGCTCCAGTCGGCATTGCAAGGTGAGCGGGCGCAGGCCAAGCGCGAGCAACGTGAGATGGCCGTGCAGATGGAGCGTCAGCAACGGCGTAATGCGCGCGGCGACCGTCAGGCCCGTGACGGCAATCAGACCAAGCTGATAACCAACGCCCAGAAAGAGCGTAGTGAAAACAGTCAGGGAAAATTGCGCCTCAATCAACAGGTGGCCCGGGAGCAGCAACAACAACGTATCGCCGAGGCCCGTGCGCGGTGTGCGCCCGACATTCAACGCATGATGTTGTCTCCGGAAAGCGTAGTGCCCAATGGCAAGCTGATTGTGCAGCTCAACGACGTCATTCTCCCGTTCGGTTACGCGGCGCCGATCAATCTGACGCTGACGGGGCCTATGCGCATGGCAATCCTGGGCGCCAACGGCAGCGGCAAGTCGACCCTGTTGCGAGTGATCGCCGGCCAACTGCCGGTGCGCGAAGGCGAACTCATCCGCAGTTGCCATGTCGGCTGGCTGGATCAACACGCCGGGTTGCAGTACCCCGAACGCACCGCGGTGCAATGGCTCTACGAGAGTAATCCGGAGTTGCCCGGAGCCGAGGCGCGAACCCGGTTGGCGCAGATGGGCATTGATGCGGATCGTGCGACGCTCAAGACCTGCCAGTTGAGCGGCGGCGAACGCCTGAAAATAGCACTGGCTGCGCAGTTATATGCACAGCGGCCACCGCAATTGCTATTGCTGGATGAGCCGGACAACCATTTGGACTTGCCCAGTCGAATCGCTCTGGAGCAGATGCTTAATCAATACCAAGGCGCATTGATCGTAGTCTCCCACGACAGCGCTTTTTTACAGGCCATTCATCTGGACGCCGAGTTCCATCTCAAAAGCCAGGGTTGACCGTGTCAAAGATATCGCCAGCGGTCAGCAGCACCAGGCAACTCGATGTGCCTGAAGAATAGTAGAGGAGCGCTTCGCGCCCCAACGGGGCGATGCGGCGTTCCGACAAGCCCCCTCGCCACAACTGCTCATCCATCCATCGAGTGGGACTATTTCGGATAAAGCGGCGGCAACCCGGTATCGCCAACCAGATCCTGAACCCCTTCGGCCGTCGGGATCGCACGAATCGCGCGCCAGAGGTCCTCGCCCTGCCAGTACTGGCCGGTTTCGCTGTACAGCGCGCCGTTCAGGCCATCGAGAGCGTCGGACAAGGGAACGAAGCGCGCCGCCATGTCGGCCAGGGTTTCCGGTTGTTGCCGGGCCCAGGCGTCGAGGGCCTGGCGGGTGGCGTGGGAGTCGTTGGCCTGGCAGGCGCGTTTGAGGTCGTCGAGCAAGGTGCGTGGGCTCGGGCCGGTCTGCGCGGCACGCAGGATCGCCGGTTGCCAGCGGGCGCGCCACCAGAGGCCGAAGCCCAGCAGGGTGGTGCAGGCCAGAATCACAGTGCTGAGTTTCCACCACCAGAGGGCTTCGTTGCTGGCGCCGGACATTATCTGCGGGCTGCCCGTCGGGGCATCGACGGTCAGGCTCGGATTGCTCGCCACGTGCAGCGTACGGGCCGGCAGGCTGCTGTGTTCCAGGTGATCCTCGAAGGTGTTCCACCAGACCACTTCAACGCTCGGTAAATCAATGTTGCCGGTGCGGGTCGGCACCAGGGCTTCACGGTCCTCGCGACTGCCGATCAAGCCGCGTTCGCTGCTTTGGTTACCGAGCACCGGTTGGTCGGGGTAGCGCCGCAGGCCGTTGATCTCGGTGGCGGGCAACGGTGGCAATTGCGAACTGGCGAGGCCTTCGGCGTTCAAGGTCAGACTGCGGGTCAGCGAGTCGCCGACCTGCGCGTGATCCGGTTCCGGGCTCCAGCTTTCGCTCAGGCTCAGGCTGCGGGCCGGCAGCCAGGGCACATCGGCCGGATACGTGCCGGGTTTGGCCTTGACTGTCAGCGGGATCTCGGCGGATTTGACGCGCATTTGCTTGCCCGGTTTTGGCCCTTGGGGTGTTGCGTCCTGGGACGGCCGGGTATCGACCGGCGTGGCACTGAACATCTGCGCCGGAATGGTCAATTCGCCGCTGTGCTGTGGGTAGATTGCGTAGCGCATTTCGATCACGCCATGACGCAATCCGTTGATGACTTTTTCGTAGGTGCGCGAGTCGCCCAGCTGTTCGATGCGCGCATCGGGAATCTGCAACGGGGTCAGGCTGCTGTCGTCGTACAGCGACACCGAATGGTAGATGCGCAAGGTCAGAATCGCCTGAGCCTGCACATAGACGCTGTTCTGGTCGAGGCTGGCCTCGATGAACACCGGCGCCAGTGTGTTGCTGCTGTCCTGGGTTTCGCTCTCGATCACCTGGACGGTAATCGGCTGGCTCTGGACGTCGCCCAGTTGCAGCGACGGAATCACCACGCTGCCGTTTTGCCGGGGCAGCAGGGTGATGATCCAGCGGGTGGTCGCCTGAGTGTTGCCGTTGAGGGTGTTCAGTTGGTTGACCTGGCGGGTGCCGCGCACTTCGAACAGCGGCTCCAGTGGGGTCAGGTCGGGTTTACCGAACTGGGTCACGTCGCTGGTTTCCAGGGTCAGTTCGACCGTCTCGCCGGAATTCAGGCGGCTGCGATCGACGCTGGCGACCAGTTCCGTAGCCTGAGCCTCAACGGTGCAGAGCAACAGGGCGAGCAACAATGCGAGCAAGAAAGCGGTGAAGCGGGTCATCGAGTTTTTTCCTGATCCTGATGTTGTTGCTGTTCGTACCAGAATTTGCGTCTGAGCAGTTCGCCGGGGTCATCCGGGATCTTGCGCAGCCATTGCTCCAGCGCCTGGCGCTGTTCGCCTTCGATCATGTCGCTGGCCGGGCGCCGCGGTGGCGTGGTGCTTTGCTCATCGCCCAACTCGCTGCCCGGGACCTCATTGGCGCCCGGTTGCGGTGGTGTCGTGGGCGGCTGCTCGGCGTCCGGCGTGGTCTGCTCGGCGTCGGTTTTCGGCTGGCCATCGCTTGGTTGGGTGGCGCTGCCCGGCGGCGGTTCCTGGGTGATGGTTTCGGTTTTGCCATCGGCGGCTTTGTCCGGCTCGACGGGCGGCGCTGAGGTTTTCTGTTTGAGCAGACTTTCCACCAATGCCTTGTTGGTCAGGGCCGGACGCAGATCCGGTTGACGTTCCAGCGCTTGATCGTAAGCATCCAGCGCCGCTTCCAGCTCACCGCTTTTGGCCAGGGCATTACCCCGATTGTAGTGGGCGTGGGCATCGGTGCCTTGGGCAAACCGCTGGGCGGCGCCACTGTAGTCGCCGGCTTCATAGAGCGCCACGCCTTGCCATTGCAGATTTTCGAAATGCTGCGCAGCCTCGGCCGGGCGCTTTTGTTTGAGCAAGTGCAGGCCTTGCTGATCGGGACGCAGCCACAAGTCTTCGAAATCGAAGGCGTAACTCGGTTGCGGCAACAGGAACAGCAGCGGCAGGCAGAACAGCCAACCCCGGCGCCCGGCACAGGCGGCCAGCAATAACAGTGGAAGCAGCAACCAGTAGCCCTGATCGGCCCAAGTATCGAGGCGCAATGTCTGGCCGTCGTTGCGCAAATCCCGTGGGCCGTCGAGCAGGCCAAGGCCGCGCAGGTCGGCATCGTCCAGGCGCGCCTGGCGATAACGTCCGCCCAAGCCGTTGGCAAAGGCTTTCAGGCTGGGGCCGTCCAGGCGGGGCACCAGAATTGCGCCCACGTCATCCTTGAGGAAACTGCCGTCGTCCTGCGCAACCGGCGCACCTTCGGCGGTGCCGATACCGAGCATCAGAAATTGCGTGGACGTGTCGTCCAGCGCCTGACGAATCCCTTGGCGTTCCTGTTCCGTCAGCGACGAGCCGATCAGCAGGATCCGACCTTGGCCGAGGGCACCCTGATCCAGCAGCGCAAGGGCCTTGGTCACCGCCAGATCGGCACGATGACCGGTCTGGGGCATCAGCGATGGCTTCAGCGCATCCACCAGGTTGCGGCTGGTCGACAGGTCATCCGACAGTGGCACCAAGGTGTGGGCGCTGCCGGCGTAAACGATGATTGCGGTCTGGGCGTCGCTGCGGTTTTGCAGCAGGTCGAACAGCTTGCGCCGGGCTTGCTCCAGCCTGTTCGGCACAATGTCGGAGGCAAGCATTTCCGGGGTCAGCTCAAGCAACACCACCAACGGGTCGGCGGGTTTCTGGCTGGTTTGTTCGACCCGCTGCCAGCTCGGCCCCAGCAGGGCCAGCACGGTCAGCACCCAGGCCAGGCCCAGGGCGACCCACGGCAGTTTGCTCTCGCGACCGCTGCCACCACTGAGCAACGCGGCATGGAAGGCCGGCGGCAGAATCATTTGCCAGCGGCCGGCGCGTTTCTGCCGGTGCCAGAGTTGCCAGAGCAACCAGCCCAGCAACGGCAACAACAGCAGCCACCAGGGGCGGAACCAATGCGGCCAGAGCGCAATCATCGGCGCCTCCGCAGACGCAGGCGTTTAAGCCGCTGACGCCAGTCGGGCAGTTGCGTTTGCAGAAACAGCTTCTTGGTAAACAGCCGTTGCAACGGGTTGTCCGGCCAGCGCTCGCGGATCACCAGCAGCATGCTCAATAGCAACGCCATCGCCAGAGGCCAGTGATACAACGCTTGGGCCGGGCGGGCTTGGGTGGGTTGTTGAGTCACGGGTTCCAGTTGGTCGAGGGTGCGCTTGATCGCCTGTAATTCCTCGCCATTGTGGGCGCGGAAGTACTGGCCGCCGGTGGCTTGGGCGATGGCTTTCAAGGCCGGTTCATCGAGGTCCAGGCTCGGATTGATGCCCAGGAATCCCAAGGTGCCGCCTTGTTCCGGATCGGCACCGATACCGATCGGGTAGATTTTCACGCCTTCGTTGGCCGCCAGACGAGCGGCGGTCAGCGGGTCGATCTCGCCGCCGTTGTTGGCGCCATCGGTGACCAGAATCAGCACGCGGCTTTGTGCCGGGCGTTGGCGCAGGCGTTTGAGGGCCAGGCCGATGGCATCGCCGATGGCGGTGTTCTTGCCGGCGATGCCGATCCGCGCTTCGTCGAGCCACACGCGAACGGTGTGCCGGTCGAAGGTCAGCGGCGCTTGCAGATAGGCCTGACTGCCGAACAGGATCAACCCGATCCGGTCGCCGTCACGACTTTCAAGAAAGTCACCAAGCAAATGCTGCACCAACGACAGTCGGCTGACGTCTTCGTCCTGCCACTGCATATCTGGGAAATCCATGGAGCCGGATACATCCACCGCCACCAGCAGATCGCGGCCACTGGCGGCAACCGGCAGGGGTTCGCCGAGCCATTGCGGACGCGCGGCGGCGATCAGCAATAACAGCCACAGCAAAATGAACGGTGCTTGCTGACGCCACGCTGGCAGATTCGCCCGGGCACGGCGGCGAGCGAGGCCTTCGAGGTCGCTGAGGAAGCTGACGTTGAGCGCCGGTTCGCCACTGTCGGCCACCGGCAGCAGCACCCGCATCAGCCAGGGCAGTGGCAGCAGGGCGAAGATCCACGGCCAGGCGAACTCAAACATGTTTGCGAATCCAGGTGTCGACAGCTTGAGTCAGGCCAGCGATGGCCTTGTCGTCGAGTTTGCATTCGGGTTTGTAGGCGCCTTCCACCAGCACCATCCAGCGTGTGAGGCCGGCGGCCGGGCAGCGGTTATCAAGGAACGCCAGCCATTTGCGACCGTTAAGGGTGTGGCTCTGGCTGTAGGGGTAATGGTTGCGACACAGGCGTTTGAGCAACCCGTTGAGTTGTTGCAACCAGGCTCCGGCCGGAGCGCCGTCGTAGGGTTTGGGCATCCGGGCGAGTTCGGCCAGGGCAGCGAGACGCACCGGGTCCAGCGGTTGTTCGGCGCGGACGATAGGGCGCTTGCCCGGAATGAAACGGCGCAACTTCCACAGGCCGAAACCGATCAATGGCAGCAATAACAGCAGCAGCCACCAGCCCGGCGCCGGCGGCCAGAAGCCGATCGGTGGCGGGGAAATCAGCGGTTGCAGTTGATCGAGGCTGCTCATCGACCTTTCCCCGGACGCTGTGGGTTCAGGTATTCGCGCAGTTGCTCGACCATTTCGCTTTGGGTGCTCAGAGGCATCAGCAATACCCGCAGTTTCTGCGCCAGCAGTTCCCAGCGGGCAATGCGCGCTTCCGCTTGTGCGCGATAGGCCTGGCGCAAGTCGAAATTCAACGTGTCGAGTTCCAGCTGCGCGCCCCGTTCCGCAAAGCGTAAAAGCCCGGCAGCGGGCAGGGCGTGATCCAGCGGATCGGATACGGGCAGCAGCAACAGGTCGCAATGGCGTGACAACAAGCTCAACTGCTGCTCGGCACCGTCGGACAAGGCGCGTTCATCGCAGATCACAATCACCAGGCTGCCGGGGCGAAGTACTTCCCGGGCGCGGCGCAGGGCAATGCCGAAGGCGTCGCGGTCCGGCTCGCGTTCGGTGTGCAGCGACTGATTGACCCGCACCAGTCGGTTGAGCAGTTGCAGCAGGCTCTGTTTGCTGCGTCGCGGTTTGATTTCGTAGTGCTCGTCGTCGCCGAACACCAGCCCGCCGACCCGGTCGTTATGGCCCAGCGCGGCCCACCCAATCAGGCTCGCCGCTTGGGCAGCAAGCACCGATTTGAACATCAACCCGGAGCCGAAAAACAGCCGGCGGCTTTGTTCGACCATGATGAAGATCGGCCGCTCGCGTTCTTCGTGGAACAGCTTGGTGTGGGGTTCCTGAGTCCGGGCGGTGACGCGCCAGTCGATGCTTCGCACGTCATCACCGGCCTGATAGACCCGCACCTGATCGAAGTCCACCCCGCGCCCGCGCAGTTTGGAGTGGTGCAGGCCGATCAGCGGGCTGCGCTGACTCGGTGTGGAAAACAGCTGCACTTCACGCACTCGATGGCGCATCTCGATCAGCTCGGCGAGGCTGACTCGGATGCCCGGCTCGGGCGGCAGGAGGGCGTTCATCGGGGTCAAGCGACGGCTACGACGTCGAGAATCCGCTGGACCACCCGGTCCTGGTCGATGCCAGCGGCTTCGGCTTCAAAGGAAAGAATGATGCGGTGGCGCAACACATCGAACAGCACCGCCTGAATGTCTTCCGGGCTGACGAAGTCGCGACCGGCCAGCCAGGCGTGAGCCCGGGCGCAACGGTCGAGGGCGATGGAGCCACGCGGGCTGGCTCCATAGGCGATCCATTCGGCCATTTCCGGGTCGAACTTGGCCGGGATGCGCGTGGCCATGACCAGTTGCACCAGGTATTCCTCCACGGCGTCGGCCATGTACAACCCGAGGATTTCCTTGCGCGCGGCGAAGATCGCCTGCTGGCTGACCCGGCGTTCGGGTTTGGTTTCGCCGTGCAGCGCTTCGCCGCGGGCCTGTTGCAGAATCCGGCGTTCGACGGCGGCGTCAGGGAAGCCGATTTTCACGTGCATCAGGAAACGGTCGAGCTGGGCTTCGGGCAGCGGGTAAGTGCCTTCCTGCTCGATGGGGTTTTGCGTGGCCATGACCAGAAACAGCGGCGACAGGTCGTAGGTGCTGCGCCCGACACTGACCTGGCGTTCGCCCATGGCTTCAAGCAGGGCCGACTGGACCTTGGCCGGGGCACGGTTGATTTCGTCCGCCAGCACCAGATTGTGGAAGATGGGGCCTTGCTGGAACACGAAGCTGCCGGTTTCCGGGCGATAGATTTCCGTGCCGGTGATGTCCGCCGGCAGCAGGTCGGGGGTGAACTGGATGCGATGGAACTGTGCTTCGATGCCTTCGGCGAGCTCTTTGATAGCCTTGGTCTTGGCCAGCCCCGGGGCGCCCTCGACCAGCATGTGGCCGTCGGCGAGCAAGGCGATGAGCAAGCGCTCGATGAGTTTTTCCTGGCCGAGAATCTGCGTTGAAAGAAAGGTTCGCAGCGCGAGCAGCGCTTCACGATGTTCCATCGATGACTGTTCCTGGGAAGGGTGACCGAAGACGTTCGAATAACGCCAGGGCTGGGGGCGTTACTTTAATCCATCGCGGGGTGCGGCGACTAACGGCATTTTGTGCAAAGTGCGGGAATTGATGGGCAAAATTGTTGGAATTTTGTAGAGAGGGCAGAGTGGTGCTGTTCTGTCGGACGCCTTCGCGGGCAAGCCTCGCTCCTACGGGATCGGTGCAGACCCAACACTGTAGGAGCGAGGCTTGCCCGCGAAGGCGCCGGTTCAGGCGCTAAAAACCTTGAAGCTTAGAGCTGGCTTATATAGGTGCCGGTGCCTTTAAGGATGTTCTGCAAGGTTTCTTCCACTTCAGCCAAATCCTGCGCATCGGTGCTGTGCAGGATTTCCAGCGAATCTTCGCCATCGAGCACATCGATGTCCGCAGCGGCGATTTCGATCAGCAGACGGTCAGGGCTGAGGGTGACTTTCACACCGTTCAGGGCCGAAGGCTTGTCGTGGAAGATGATCTCCAGCTCATCCTCGTCCGGAAAGCGGCTCATCAGGAACATTTCGCCCTCGGCGCTGGTGCAGCAGAGCATGGCCAAGTTGTCTTCTTCTTCGTCGCACGGGTTGACGATCAAGAGGTCAGTTGTCATTTGCATGGGAAAATCCTGGCTCGGCGAGCGTGGTGAACGTAACAAAAGGCAATTCTGCCAGCCCTCGGGAATTTCTGCTCGGCTGAGTGTCAGAAGATGTGTCGTGAACATTCGGAGTGTTACTGGTCATTTTTGGCACGCATGTACCGTAAAGCCGGGCATAAAGCGCCCGATTTGCTGCGCGGCTGCTAGTGTTGTTCAAGGCGCATGCCGCGAGTTACGTGCCTATGACCGAATATGTCGCAGCGCTGCAAGCACGGCCCTTGCCGCACTCGTTAAGCTGCGCAACGGACGAGCACCCGTAAAGGCATTGCCTGTTGCCTCGGCAGTCGTTTTTGCAGATGCCCATTCAATGGAAGGTGAATGTGACCTGAGTGTCTCGTCCAGCTTCACCCACCTGTCATCCTGTTTCCTCTGCCCGAGAATCAGGAACAGGGTGACGGATTGCCCCGAAAGGGGTTTGCACGCGACGCTTCCATCAATAACAAGCCCAAGCGGAGTACCACAGATGGCGTTCTTCACCGCAGCCAGCAAAGCCGACTTCCAGCACCAACTGCAAGCGGCACTGGCGCAGCACATCAGTGAACAGGCACTGCCACAAGTGGCGCTGTTCGCTGAACAATTCTTCGGCATTATTTCCCTGGACGAGCTGACCCAGCGTCGGTTGTCCGACCTCGCCGGCTGCACCCTTTCTGCGTGGCGCCTGCTTGAGCGCTTCGATCACGCGCATCCGCAAGTACGCGTCTATAACCCCGATTACGAACGCCACGGCTGGCAGTCGACCCACACCGCGGTCGAAGTGCTGCACCACGATCTGCCATTTCTGGTGGACTCGGTGCGCACCGAGCTGAACCGTCGCGGCTACAGCATTCATACCCTGCAAACCACTGTGCTGAGCGTGCGTCGCGGCAGCAAGGGCGAGCTGCTGGAAATCCTGCCGAAAGGCACCCAGGGCGAAGGCATTCTGCAAGAATCGCTGATGTATCTGGAAATCGACCGTTGCGCCAACACGGCCGAACTGAATGTCCTGAGCAAAGAGCTGGAGCAGGTTCTCGGTGAAGTCCGCGTCGCGGTCGCCGATTTCGAGCCGATGAAAGCCAAGGTCCAGGAGCTGATCGAAGGCATCGACAACAGCCAGTTCATCATCAACGCCGACGAAAAATCCGAAATCAAGAGCTTCCTGGAATGGCTGGTGGGCAACCACTTCACCTTCCTGGGCTACGAAGAATTCGTGGTGGGCGAGGACCAGAACGGCGGTCACATCGAATATGACCAGAACTCGTTCCTCGGCCTGACCAAACTGCTGCGCGCCGGCCTGACCGTCGATGATCTGCGCATCGAAGACTACGCCGTGAATTACCTGCGCGAACCGACGCCGCTGTCGTTCGCCAAGGCTGCACACCCAAGCCGCGTACACCGTCCGGCTTACCCGGATTACGTGTCGATCCGTCAGATCGATGCCGATGGCAAAGTCGTTAAAGAATGCCGCTTCATGGGCCTGTACACCTCCTCGGTGTATGGCGAAAGCGTGCGGGTCATTCCTTACATCCGTCGCAAGGTCGAGATCATCGAACAGCGTTCGGGCTTCCAGGCCAAGGCTCACTTGGGCAAGGAATTGGCCCAGGTGCTTGAAGTGTTGCCGCGCGACGACTTGTTCCAGACCCCGGTGGACGAGCTGTTCACCACCGTGATGTCGATCGTGCAGATCCAGGAACGCAACAAGATCCGCGTGTTCCTGCGCAAAGACCCGTACGGCCGTTTCTGCTACTGCCTGGCCTACGTGCCGCGTGACATCTATTCCACCGAAGTGCGCCAGAAGATCCAGCAAGTGCTGATGGATCGCCTGAAAGCCTCGGACTGCGAGTTCTGGACCTTCTTCTCCGAGTCCGTGCTGGCCCGTGTGCAACTGATTCTGCGGGTCGATCCGAAGAACCGTCTGGACATCGACCCGGTTCTGCTGGAAAAAGAAGTGGTGCAGGCTTGCCGCAGCTGGCAGGACGATTACGCCAGTCTGACAGTTGAAAGTTTCGGCGAGGCTAGCGGCACCAACGTGCTGGCCGACTTCCCGAAAGGCTTCCCGGCCGGTTACCGCGAGCGTTTCGCAGCCCACTCGGCTGTGGTCGACATGCAGCACCTGCTGAGCCTGAGCGAAAAAAATCCGCTGGTCATGAGCTTCTATCAGCCGCTGGCCCAGGTCTCCGGTCAGCGCATGCTGCACTGCAAGCTGTATCACGCCGACACCCCACTGGCGTTGTCCGACGTATTGCCGATCCTGGAAAACCTCGGCCTGCGCGTGCTGGGTGAGTTCCCGTATCGCCTGCGTCACAACAATGGCCGCGAATTCTGGATTCACGACTTCGCGTTCACCGCCGCCGAAGGCCTGGAACTCGACATCCAGCAACTCAACGACACCTTGCAGGACGCGTTCGTCCACATCGTGCGTGGCGATGCCGAGAACGATGCGTTCAACCGCCTGGTGCTGACTGCCGGTCTGCCATGGCGCGATGTGGCGCTGCTGCGTGCCTACGCCCGTTACATGAAGCAGATCCGTCTGGGCTTCGACCTGGGTTACATCGCCAGCACCCTGAACAACCACACCGACATCGCTCGCGAGTTGACCCGGTTGTTCAAGACCCGTTTCTACCTGGCGCGCAAGCTGACCAGCGATGATCTGGAAGACAAGCAACAACGCCTGGAACACGCGATTCTGGCAGCACTGGACGATGTTCAGGTGCTGAACGAAGACCGCATCCTGCGTCGTTACCTGGACCTGATCAAAGCGACCCTGCGGACCAACTTCTACCAGACCGACGCCAACGGTCAGAACAAGTCCTACTTCAGCTTCAAGTTCAACCCGCACCAGATTCCAGAGTTGCCGAAGCCGGTTCCGAAGTTCGAAATCTTCGTTTACTCGCCTCGCGTTGAAGGCGTGCACCTGCGCTTCGGCAACGTTGCTCGCGGTGGTCTGCGCTGGTCCGACCGTGAAGAAGACTTCCGTACCGAAGTCCTGGGCCTGGTAAAAGCCCAGCAAGTGAAGAACTCGGTCATCGTGCCAGTGGGTGCGAAGGGCGGCTTCCTGCCGCGTCGCCTGCCACTGGGCGGCAGCCGTGACGAGATCGCGGCCGAGGGCATCGCCTGCTACCGCATCTTCATCTCGGGCCTGTTGGACATCACCGACAACCTGAAAGACGGCGCGCTGGTACCGCCGGCCAACGTCGTGCGTCATGACGACGATGACCCGTACCTGGTGGTGGCGGCGGACAAGGGCACTGCGACCTTCTCCGACATCGCCAACGGCATCGCCATCGACTATGGCTTCTGGCTCGGCGACGCCTTTGCGTCCGGCGGCTCGGCCGGTTACGACCACAAGAAAATGGGCATTACCGCCAAGGGCGCGTGGGTCGGCGTGCAACGCCACTTCCGCGAGCGCGGCATCAATGTTCAGGAAGACAGCATCACTGTAGTGGGCGTCGGCGACATGGCCGGTGACGTGTTCGGTAACGGCTTGCTGATGTCCGACAAGCTGCAACTGGTCGCTGCCTTCAACCACCTGCACATATTCATCGACCCGAACCCTGCGCCTGCCAACAGCTTCGCCGAGCGTCAGCGTCTGTTCGATCTGCCGCGTTCGGCCTGGTCGGACTACGACACCAGCATCATGTCCGAAGGCGGCGGGATCTTCTCGCGTAGCGCAAAAAGCATCGCGATTTCCCCGCAGATGAAAGAGCGTTTCGACATTCAGGCTGACAAGCTGACCCCGACCGAACTGCTGAATGCCTTGCTCAAGGCACCGGTGGATCTGTTGTGGAACGGCGGTATCGGTACATACGTGAAAGCCAGCACCGAAAGCCACGCCGATGTCGGCGACAAGGCCAACGATGCACTGCGCGTGAACGGCAACGAACTGCGCTGCAAAGTCGTGGGCGAGGGCGGTAACCTCGGTATGACCCAGTTGGGTCGTGTCGAATTCGGCCTCAATGGCGGCGGTTCCAACACCGACTTCATCGACAACGCCGGTGGTGTGGACTGCTCCGACCACGAAGTGAACATCAAGATCCTGCTGAACGAAGTGGTACACGCAGGTGACATGACCGACAAGCAACGTAACCAGCTGCTGGCGAGCATGACCGACGAAGTCGGTAATCTGGTGCTCGGCAACAACTACAAGCAGACTCAGGCGCTGTCGCTGGCGGCACGCCGTGCCTTGCCGCGGATTGCTGAATACAAGCGTCTGATGAACGATCTGGAAGGCCGCGGCAAGCTGGATCGCGCCATCGAGTTCCTGCCGGCTGAAGAGGCGATCAACGAGCGCGTCGCGGCGGGCCATGGCCTGACCCGTGCCGAGCTGTCGGTGCTGATCTCCTACAGCAAGATCGATCTCAAGGAAGCGTTGCTCAACTCCTTGGTGCCGGACGACGACTACCTGACCCGCGACATGGAAACCGCTTTCCCGCCGTCGCTGGTCAGCAAGTTCTCCGCCGCCATGCGCCGTCACCGTCTGAAGCGCGAAATCGTCAGCACCCAGATCGCCAACGATCTGGTAAACCACATGGGCATCACCTTCGTTCAACGACTCAAAGAGTCGACCGGTATGAGCCCGGCGAATGTTGCGGGGGCATATGTAATAGTTCGGGATATCTTCCACCTCCCGCACTGGTTCCGGCAGATAGAAGCCCTGGATTACCAGGTATCGGCCGACGTACAACTGGAGCTGATGGATGAGCTGATGCGTCTGGGCCGCCGCGCTACGCGCTGGTTCCTGCGCAGCCGTCGCAACGAGCAGAACGCTGCCCGTGACGTCGCGCACTTCGGTCCGCACCTGGCGGCGTTGGGCCTCAAACTAGACGAACTGCTGGAAGGCCCGACCCGCGAAGGCTGGCAGGCCCGCTATCAGGCCTACGTCGAAGCTGGCGTGCCTGAGTTGCTGGCGCGCATGGTTGCAGGCACCACTCACCTGTACACCTTGCTGCCGATCATCGAAGCTTCCGACGTGACCGGCCAGAACGCAGCCGATGTGGCCAAGGCCTACTTCGCCGTGGGCAGCGCGCTGGACATCACCTGGTACCTGCAACAGATCAGCGCTCTGCCGGTTGAAAACAACTGGCAGGCCCTGGCCCGTGAAGCGTTCCGTGATGACGTCGATTGGCAACAACGTGCGATCACCATCTCCGTCCTGCAACAGGGCGACGGCACCCAGGACGTGGAAACACGCCTGGCGCTGTGGATGGAAGAGCACGAAGGCATGATCGAACGCTGGCGCGCCATGCTGGTGGAAATCCGTGCCGCCAGCGGCACCGACTACGCCATGTACGCGGTGGCCAACCGCGAACTGTTGGACCTGGCCTTGAGCGGTCAAGCGGTGGTGCCTGCCACTGCGACTGCCGCGGTCAGCACCGAGCTGGAACCGGCTGCCTGATAGGCGTTGAATGAAAAAAGCCCCGTCTCGAAAGAGATGGGGCTTTTTTTTGTCTGAAGGTTCAGGGGTGTCTGGTCTGGCCCTATCGCGAGCAGGCTCGCTCCCACAGGTGACCAGATTGTTCCGGGAGAATGCGATCTACTGTGGGAGCGAGCCTGCTCGCGATAGGGCCATCAGCATCGTCTCGGCGCTCAGTTTTCCAAAGGAATCAACACTTTCTCATCCGGGGCCAACACCATGAACACCAACAACTTGGCGGGTTGGGTGGCGCTGGCGTTTTTCGAGACCAGATGTTCAGAGCCGGCCGGTTCGTACCAGAACTCGCCCGCCTTGTAGGTAATCGCTTTTTCACCTTTGACTTGAGAAATGATCTCCCCCGACAGCACATAGGCCATGGCCGTGCCCTCGTGTTTATGGGCGATGGACGATTGGCCCGGCTGGTAATCGACTTCGATCATCAAGGCTTTTTTGCCGGGTGCGTTTTTCAGCATCTGGTCCTGCAGGATGGTGACTTTTTCTGAAGGGGGAGCGGTGTCGTGGGCGAATGCCGGGGCTGAAACGCTCAGCGTCAGGGCGGCGAGAGGGGCAGCAAAAAAACGAAGCGCATTCATGGTTGATTACCTGAGGTGGTGAGTCGTCAGGGACCACAGTAAGCCGCGCTGTCGGGCAATCAAACGGCCAATTTTCGGGAAGGTGAGGGGACCAATCAAGCAAGTCAAAATCAAAAGATCGCAGCGTTCCATTGAGGGATAACGCCCAATCAGGATAGGCCTGCACCCCCAGACCGCCAATAGCCAATCACCGGATAAAGCCGCAGACCAATCTGTCAGGCGACCTGCTGCAATATGTCCCGCACACGGTCCAGGGCAATGTCGATGTCCAGGGTTTCGATCGCGCCGAACCCCAGGAAAAGCCCGGCCCGCGGCGCTTGCTGGTAAAAAAAACTGTCCAGGGCATAGAGCCCCACTTCGACTTTTTTTGCCAATTCGATCACCAATGGAATATCGACCGGCACCTTGCACAGCACCGCCATGGGGAACCCGGCGGTGGTCGGCACCGCTTCAAACCATGGCGAAAGGTCACCCGCCATGCGCGCCAGGATTCGTTCGCGGCGCCCGGCATAAATCGTATGGCAGCGCCGGATGTGCTTGAGCAGACAGCCTTCGGCAATGAACTTGGCGAGCGCCCATTGAGGCAGGGTGGAGGTGTGCAAGTCGGTGAGCTGCTTGGCGCGGATCACTGCTTCGAGAATCGCTGGCGGCAAAATTGCGTAACCCAGCCGCAGCTCCGGCAATCCGATCCATGAGGTCGCCCCATGAACGCCCGTCTTGATTACTACAGCGCATCGCCCAAAGCGATGAAAGCCATGATCGCCCTTGAGGCCTTGACCAGCGACCTGAGCATCGAACCGGCCTTGTTGCACCTGATCAAAATCCGCGCCTCGCAGCTCAACGGCTGCGCCTTCTGCACCGACATGCACTCGGTGGACGCGCGCCGCTTCGGCGAGAGCGACCGCCGGCTGTATGCGATCGTGGTCTGGCGCGACAGCAACTTCTTCAACCCTCGGGAGCGAACCGCCCTGGCCTGGACGGAAGCGGTGACCCTGCTCTCGGAAAGCCATGTGCCGGATGACGTTTACGCATTGGCCCGGGAGCAATTCAGCGAAGGCGAACTGGTCGACTTGACCATGGCCGTCAGCACCATCAACAGCTGGAACCGCCTGGCGGTGAGCTTTCGGCAAACGCCTAGTGATTGATCAATGAGGAGTGTGGCGAGGGGCTTGCCCTGATGTCAGTCAGTTAAGGCGCAGAACCTGTGGGAGCGTGGCTTGCCCGCGAAGAACGATGACACGTAATACCTGAAAAACCGCGGTGCATTCTTCGCGGGCAAGCCACGCTCCCACAGGATTTTCGTCGCTCAAATTTCTTAACTTACCGAAACTGCCATGCATTGACTGATCACCTGCCATTGAGCAGCGGTGAAGTCCCGGTCGCCGGCGCTGGCCGCTGCGGTTTCACCGACGTGCCAAAAGCATTGCCCATGCGCGTGCTGGTGGCGGCCGGTGTGGCCAGGCCCAGCTGATGGGGCGGTCGCTTGTTGATCGGCACGTTCATCGCCTGCTGATTTTTCTGCGCAGCAGCAGTCCCATCGGGGTTGTTGCCCATCTGCTGGCTGAGGCAGTTGTAGTCCGGCGCCTTGTAGCCACCGACCGTCACTTCGACACAGCCCAATGGTAGTTCGGCCTGGGCCAGCGACAGCCCGCTCATCAGCAGTACGCCCACTGCAAGGTTCGACAGATGTTTCATTGAAGGCCTCCTGGCCGGCCACAAAGGGGCCGCTCTGAAGCGTGAGTCTAGAGCAAAGCGCCTTAATGGCTCGTGATGGTTTTTTTGCACCGACCGTCACATCAGATTCATATACAGCCCTCAGGATGACGGTTTTCAGGGGTACGTCAGCCGTGCAGCGAGGCAGAGCCAGGGACGGGCGCCAGTTTTTAATGACTCACGTTCGCCAGGCTTGCCTGGCGTTGCTGTTTTGGTTGATGTCATCGGCAGTGTCCGCAGGCCCTGTCGATCCGCGCACTCCGCTGGAGCTGGATATCCCGGCCCAGGCATTGGCCAGCGCGCTTGAACGGTTCAGTCGCTCCACCGGCATGGCCGTTCTGGTGGATCGTCAGCTGACCCGTGGTCGTCGTTCGGTCGCCGTGAAAGGACGCCTGAATGCGACCGATGCGTTGAGCCTGATGCTCAGTGGCAGTGGGTTGATGGCGCGGTATGCCCGAGCGGATGCGTTCACTTTGCAGGTGGCGCAGGTCGCCGAGGTGCCCTCGGTGTCAGGCACGGTCGCAAACAATGCGCCGCTTGCGGGCGGCAGTTATGCGACGGCGATTCAAACGGCGCTCGAACGTCGCTTGTGCCGCTCGTCGTTGACCCGGCCGGGCAGTTTTCGGGCGTTGTTGCAACTGTGGATCGGTCGTGACGGCGTGGTGCAGTACAGCCGCCTGGTCAGTTCCACAGGTGATGTTCAGCGCGACTCGGCGCTGGTGGAAAGTTTACGCAACCTCAGAATAGAACGCCCGGCTCCCAGCTCCTTAGGCCAGCCGGTCACGCTGCTTTTGTTACCGCAATCGTCAGGAACACGCATGGAATGCACACAATGGGAAGGAGTTTCCGGGGGATGAAAGACACCGGGCAAAGTTCGATGGTCAGGCTGTTCCTGACGTCCTATGACGATTTCAAGGTGCGCTTGCGCAGGCGCCTCGGTTCGGAGGATCTGGCCAACGACGTCCTGCACGAAACCTACCTGCGGGTCGACCGCATGGAAGCCCCGCCGAACATCGCGCAACCCAATGCCTACCTCTATCGCATGGCCCTGAACATTGCTGCCGACCGGCGCCAGTCGGATGCCCGGTTGCTGACCGGCAGTGAAGTGGAGGAATTGTTGCAGGTGTCCGACGAAGCGCTCGACCCGGCTCGGGTGGTGGGTGGTCAGAAGGAAATTCAATCGCTGCTCAAAGCGCTGTACGAACTGCCGGCGCGTCGGCGCAAGATCTTTATCGCCGCGCGTCTGGAAGAGGCGCCGCACCTGGAAATCTCCCAGCGTTTCGGCATTTCGACACGGATGGTCGAGAAGGAAATCAAAGCCGCCCTGGGCCATTGCGCCGCGCGCCTGGAAAGAAAAGTCATTCAGCGGTTCGGTCCCGGCGCGGGAAAACCGTCTTGATAGAAGAGTCCAGATTAATCCGTGAGTACCCCCGCGCTTGAACATCTTCCGTCTGTCATTCCCTGAGGCGACCCCCCAGGATCGGCTGCAAAGCGAAGCCCAGGACTGGTTGATCCTTTTGACCTCGGGCCGGGCGACCGCCGCCGATGCGCGTGCCTTGCGCCAGTGGTGCGCGCAAAGCCCCGAACACGCCCGGGCATTCGAGCAAAGCAAGCGGCTGTGGCAGCAGTTGCTACCCGCCGCCGAACGTTTGCAGGCACCGCGGCATCTGGGGCGTCGGGCGTTTCTTGGTGGCGCCATCGCGGCATCCGCGGCGTTCTTGCTGATTCGTGGCACCGTGCCGGGCGGGTTTTCCGGGCTGGGCGCTGACTACATCACTGAAGTCGGCGAGCAGCGGCGGGTCGATCTGGCGGACGGCGTGAGCCTGGAACTCAATACCCAGACGCGGATCAATCGCCGTGACAGTGCCAATTTCGAACTGGTCAGCGGCGAAGTCGAAGTCCTGACCCGTGCTCAGGCGCCGCTCAAGGTTCAGGCCGGGGCAGGGTGGTTGAGTGCGAGCCAGGCCCGGTTCAATCTGCGTAACACTGATCAGAGCGTATGCGTTACCTGTCTGGACGGCGCATTGCTGGTTGATGTGCAGGGGCGCAGTATTCGCCTGGAATCAGGCCAGCAACTGACCTATGACGCCCAGCGAGTCGGCACGCCGCAAGCGGTCGACACCTCGGCGGTGATTGCCTGGCGCCAGCAGGTACTGGTGTTCAACGACGCCACGCTGTCGACGGTGATCGACGAGATCAACCGGTACCGCCCCGGGATGTTGCTGTTGCTCAACAGCGAGTTGGGTAAGCGTAAGGTTCAGGCCCGTTTCAGCCTGGACCAACTGGCGGGCGTGGCGTTGTTGATCCGCGATGCGTATGGGGCCAAATGCACTGAATTGCCGGGTGGGGTGGTGGTGCTCAGTTGATGGGGTGGTGTCTGTGCTGACGCCATCGCGAGCAGGCTCGCTCCCACATTGGACCTCAGGGATACACAAAATCCATATGCACTGAAGAACCCTGTGGGAGCGAGCCTGCTCGCGAAGAACGATAACGCGGTCCCCCTGACTCACTCCAACGGCCCCAACACCTGCCGATATTGCTCAACCCCCTGAGGCGTCTGCCGCGTCAGGCTGATCTCGATCCCCAGCGGATTCTCCCGCCGGTTGCCGCTCAGTTTCCTCCAGCCCTTGTCCCTCTCCCATACCCGCAACGCGGCTTCGCTGACGTCATTGAGCACGGCCACTCCATCGGTGGGTGCCGGCAGCGGATAGTGACTGCGCGACGGCGCCTGAGCCCGGTAGAGCGTGTCGCCCTTGAGCCACCAGCGCACGCGCTGCAACTCGCCATTCTGGTTGGGCGCGACGCGAATTACGTCCAGACGAAAGCCTTTGCCATCGGTGCTGCGCACGGTCAGCGCAGGCGGGGCACTGGACGGTTCGTCGTCTACCCCGGGTTTGGCCGGCTCGGACAGCTCGATGCTGGCGCGCATCGTGACGTCGCGCTCCAGTTGGTTCAGTGCCCGTAGCAGGGCTTCGGTCTGTTCGGTGCTGGCCTGCAAATGAGCATCGGCGCGGGTGACGCTGTCCAGGCCGCGCCAGGCAATCAGGCTGACCACGGCCATGAGCATGATCGCGACCATCACTTCGATCAGGGTAAAACCTTGTTGAGCTTTCATTGGACGCTCACCTGGCCGGCGGCGTTGCGTTGCACGCTGATGCTGTTGAGCCCATCCGACAGCTTAAGCTGCAAGGGAGGGTTGAGCCACTCGGCGTTCAACACGACTTTTTGCCTGGGCTCCACACGCACTTCCATCCCCGGCGTTTGCCAAGGGCGAGGGCGCAGCTGTGGGTCGTTGTTGAAGTGATCGAAGCCTTTGTCCTGGTCATTGCGGCGACTGAAGCGAAAGCCCTTGGCATCGGCCAGCCAGGTGATCGGTCGCCCATCGGCCCGGGCTTCGGCCTGGGCCACCTGGAGCAGTTGCGCGACACGTTCGGCGTCCTTGCGCAGCAGGTGCAGCGGGTCCGGTTTGATGCTCAGGCTGATCGCCGCGCTGGCGATGCCGATGATCACCAGTACCACCATTAACTCGATCAGGGTGAAGCCCTGTTGTTTGAGGCCATTCATCGACTGCGCGCTCCTTTGCGTCGTTTTTTATCCTGCACGGCAAAGATGATGGGTGTGTGAAATAAAAACGTGAGAATTAAGCGGTAGGCTCAGGGCAGGGACTAAAAGGAGATTCAGCCCATGTCGTTCACCGATCGGTTTTCCCCGGCACAGTGTGTGCAGGCTATTGCTTTGCTGGCGACCCTGGCCGGCGTCGTCACTTGGTCATCGCTGATGCTCACCCGGGCCGAATCCCGAACCCCGGAGGCAGCGCCGCAATTGATTGCCGAACGCTCCAACAACCCGGCCCTGCAATGGTTTTCCAACCAACCGGCGCCGGTCGATATCAAGGTCGGCGGCGTGCTGGCGGGCAGCCGTGGCGCCGTGGCCATCCTCAGCCTCAACGACGGCCCGCCACGCAGCTTTCTGGTGGGCGAGCGCGTGAGCCAAGGAGTGAAAGTCGTGGCCATCGACGGCGACGCCGTGGTGATCGAACGCGGCACCGAACAAACCCGATTGGTGCTCGACAAACTGCCGGATTCACCTTCGCTGCCCGTATTGACCCAACCCTGAAACCCCTGTAGCAGCTGCCGAGCCTCGCAGGCTCGACAGCTGCTACGGCCGAACGCAGCCTCGCGAGCTCGGCAGCTGCTACAAGGATCGCGTTTATTTGGTGATTGGCCGACTGAGCAAGGTATCGAGTCGAGCCAATGGCGGCGCTTCACGGCTGCGGTCGAACACTTGCAGATCGACCCTCAACAAGCGGCCATTCTGCGCATTGCCAATCGCCTGTTCGCAGCGCAACAGCAACCGCCCCTGATCGCATTCGATCGCTTTCGCCCCCAACGGCAAACGGCCCTCGAGGCGCAGCTCGGCCAGGCGACTCTGTGCCGCCAGCAGCGCGATGGATTTGTCGCGCAACAGGCCATTACTCTGGGTCATCAAGCCGGCCACCCGCACCGCGGCGGACATCGCGACGGCGATGATCGCCAGCGCCACCAGCACTTCAATCAAGGTAAAACCGGCTTCTCGGGGAGGGCGTCGCATCAGGTGCTCGGGCAGTCTGGACAGCGCTTGACGGTAGCGTCCGGGCTTGACGGCTTGACGACCAAAGCTCCCGAGGATTTTCAACATCACTGACATATCTTCTTGCAACACTGCGCGTCGAATCGAATCAAGCCAGGGAATGTCGAGATGGATATCGCGCGCTTCAAGTTGCTGAATCACCAGCCCCGCCTGCCTCGGGGGCAGCAAGGTTTCACCCTGATCGAGATCATGGTGGTGGTGGTGATTCTCGGGATTCTGGCGGCGATGGTGGTGCCCAAGGTGCTGGACCGTCCGGATCAGGCGCGGGCCACGGCCGCCAAACAGGACATTGGCGGCTTGATGCAAGCCTTGAAGCTGTATCGCCTGGACCACGGCACCTATCCGAACATGACCCAAGGCTTGAAAGTGCTGGTCGAACGCCCGGCGGACGCCAAGAACAGTAACTGGCGTTCGTATCTGGAACGCCTGCCGAATGACCCGTGGGGCCGTCCCTACAACTATCTGAATCCGGGCGCGAATGGCGAAGTCGATATCTTCTCCCTCGGTGCCGACGGCCAGCCTGACGGCGAGGGCGTGAATGCCGATATCGGCTCCTGGCAGTTGTAAGCGCGGTCATGAAAGCCTATTCGCTGGCAGTGGCGAAGCAACGCGGCATGGCGATCATCAGTGCCTTGCTGATCGCCGCCGTGGTGGCGGTGATTGCCGGCGGCATGCTCACCCGGCAAACGGTGTTTACCCGAAGCCTTGAGGCTGAGCAGTTGCGAGTGCAGGGCGCCTGGGTGCTGCACGGTGGCATCGAGATCAGTCGACATCTGCTGTGGGATGCGCGCCGGCGTGACCCGTTGACGCGTCTCGATCAGCCGTGGGCGCAGCCCTTGGTGATGGCGCGTTATGACGGTCGTGACTTGCCTTTCGACGGCCGGCTGGAAGACGAGCAGGGCAAGTTCAACCTGCGCAATCTGGTCGCCAATGAACGAATCGACGAGGAACAGCTGGTGAACTTCCAGCGCCTGTGCCAGTTGATCGGGGTCAATGGAGCCCTGAGCCAACGCATCAGTCAGCGGGTGATCGCCTCTTACCCACGTTTGTTGAACCCTGAGTTGGCGGATAAAGCACCGCCCAAGAGCGGCTTTGACAGCGGCCGCGATACCTCGCCGAATGCCGTGCGCAAACCTCAATTGCCCACGCGCCCGATGCTGCGCAGCCTCGACGATTTACGCAGTGTCGAGGGCATGAATGATGCGCTGCTGGCGAAGATCACGCCTTACCTGACCATTCTGCCGGCCAATACCTGGCTCAACGGCAACACCGCCAGCGCACCGGTGCTGGCCGCTTATGTGCCGGGGCTGTCGACCGAACGCGCTCAGGCGCTGATCGCGGAGCGTGACGGTGGCCAGTGGTTCATCAATCGCGGGGATTTCGTCAACCGTCTGCGCATGCCAAACCTTGAGCTGGCGACCATCAAAGTCGGGATCACCAGCGACTGGTTCCGCTTGCGTGGCAAGGCTCGCAGCGATCAGCGTCGGGTCAGCCTCGATGCCTTGCTGCACCGCAGTGAAGACCGTCTGCCCGAGGTGATCTGGTCACGGGTGGGCGTATGAATCAGCTGCGCATCGCCTTGCCGCCATTGGCTGATCTGACTCTCGACTGCCCGCTGGAATTCGCTTGGTTGGACCGTCAAGGGCAGGTGACCCGCGAGGGCCAAAGTACCTTGCTGCAATTGGGCCAGAGCGGGAAAACCCCGGCGATTGCATTTTTTCTGCACCCTCAGGACAGCCTGTTGGCGAGCATTGACCTGCCGATCTTGCCGGCCAGCAAAACCGCGGCGGCGGTGCAGTGCGCGGCGCAGGCGTTGATCCTCGGGGCCTGCGAGCAGATGCACATCGCTCACAGCCCACGGGACGATCAGGGGCGCGTGCACATCGCGTGGTTGTCCCGGGAATGGCTGAGCCAGTTCGGTCAGCTACTGCGGATGGCGCGATTGAGCCTGCGCGGTGTGTACTCGGGTGCGTATTGTTCGCCTGTCGCGGATGGCCCGGTGGCCTGCGTTCGGGACGGACATCTGTTGGTGCGTCACAGCCTTCAGCACGCCGTGGTGCATCCGGCGGTGGATGAGGCATTGAGTGATCTGATGCTGGAGCACGGCGCCAACGTGCAATGGATCGGCGAAGTGCCGCCGGAGGCGACGATCACCTGTTTACCCGCCGAGCAACGCTGGACCGGTGCCTTGCCCGGCTGGGGTTTGCACGGCGGGATTCAACAACGCAGTACTGGTCAATCAGGCTGGGGTCGGGCGGCGGCCTTTTGTGCGATGGCCGTGGCGGTCTGGACCTTGGGGCTGAATCTGTACGCGGCCCGTGAAGCGACACAGGGCCAACGACTCAAGACACACATGAACCAACGAGTGAAACAGGCCTTCCCTGAACTGCCGGTGATCCTCAATCCGCTGCAACAGGCGCGTCAGCAATTGGCCACCCGCCAGAGCGGTGCCGCGATCGATCCGACCCAGCGTTTCGCCAGCCTGGTGCTGCAGGCTGGTAGCGGCATGCCTTTTATTGCCGGCAGCGTGCAACAACTGGTGTTTGAACAGGGCGAGTTGCAGCTAAGCCTGCTGAGCGATGCGCGCAAAACCGGCAGCGACAAGCAATGGCAAACCGCGCTGACCCAAGCCGGTGTTGCCATTAACGCCACCGATGACGGCTGGACCTTGCGCCCGGCCTCCGAGGCTGCAGCCAGCGACGCAGACAACGCCAGCGGAGCCGACAATGAGTAAATTTTCCCTGGGAATTTACCGTGCGCGCTGGCAGCACTTTAACGCCCGTGCCCAAGTGATCTGGCAAGGCCTGGCCCTGCGCGAGAAACGCATGGTCGCCGGCACGGCGCTGGTGCTGGCAGGCTTGTTGACCTGGATGTTGTTGATTCAACCGCCGCTGAAAAAGATCGAATACTGGCAGGCCGAAACGCCGAAGCTGCGTTCCCAGGCCGAAGCGCTGGAGGTCTTGCTGCGTGAGGTGGCGCGGCCGCCCACCGCGCAGAGCCTCGAACAATCCCTGCGCCAGAGCCTCGAAGCCAGCGGCCTGGCCGGGCATTACCAATTGCAGGCGCCGGACACCGCAACCCCCCAAGCCTGGCGCTTGACGTTCGACGAGGCCCCGGCAGATGCCGTGGTCGGCTGGCTGCTGGTCAATCCCCGGCAATTTTCCCTTGAGGTGGTCGAGGTCCGTTTGCAGCGCGCAGGCGAACCTTTGCCCAATGACACGGCAGGCACTCTGTCCGGAACCGTTCGCATGGATCAGGCGCTTGGCGCTAAGGAAGCTTCATGAAGTGGTCAGGTTCTCTGTATGCGCGTCAGTGCCGCATGGCCGCGCCGTTTTTATTGCTGGCACTGAGCGCGTGCAGCAACACCGCCACCACGCAACAGCCGCCGCTGCTGGTGGACAGCGAATTGGGACGCCCGTTGGCCGACACCAACCGTACCGGCGATGCGTTGGCGGATCGGCAGAAAAACCAGGCGCAGTTGAAGCAGCCGCCGGGAGTGCAACACAAAATCACCAGCCCCGGCCGCAGCAATGCGCTGCCCGCCGGTAGCGCGCCAGCGAGTAATCCATTGGGCAATCAACGGGTGACGCTGAACTTTGTCGACGTCGATATCCCGGCGGTGGTGCGTGCATTGTCGCGGTCCACCGGGCGCCAGTTCCTGGTCGATCCCCGGGTCAAAGGCAACCTGACGCTGGTCTCCGAAGGGCAGGTGCCGGCGCATCAGGCCTACGACATGCTGCTGGCGACCCTGCGCATGCAGGGCTTCAGCGTGGTCGATGTCGGCGGGGTTTCCCAAGTGGTGCCGGAGGCCGACGCCAAGTTGCTCGGCGGGCCGATTTACAGTGCCGACAAACCCGCCGGCAACGGCATGCTGACCCGCACCTTTCGACTGCAATACGAAAACGCGGTGAACCTGATCCCGGTGCTGCGCCCCATTGTCTCGCCGAACAACCCGATCAACGCCTACCCCGGCAACAACACCATCGTCGTCACCGACTACGCCGAGAACCTGTCGCGGGTGGCGCAGATCATTCAGGGCATCGACAGCCCAAGCGCCATCGACACCGACGTGGTGCAGGTGCAGAACGGTATTGCAGTGGATATTGCCGGCATGGTCTCGGACTTGCTGGAGGCGCCAGGCAACGACCCGACGCAGAAGATTTCGGTGATCGGCGACCCGCGTTCCAACTCGATCATCATCCGTGCCGGCAGCCCGGAACGTACCGAGCTGGCACGCAACCTGATCTATAAACTCGACAACGCCCAGAGCAACCCGAGCAACCTGCACGTGGTGTATCTGCGCAACGCCCAAGCCGCCAAACTGGCCCAGGCCCTGCGCGGTTTGCTCACCGGGGAAAGCGACAGCGGCGGCAGCGACGGCGCGCGTTCGGTACTCAGCGCGATGGGCAGCAACACCAGCGGTGGCCAGAACGGGCAGAGCGGCAGCCAGAGCAGCAGCGGCATGCAGACCTCTACGTCGGGCAGCAGCACCACGGGCGGCAACGGTTACGGGCAGGGCACCAGCGGCTCAAGTGGCCAGGCAGGCAGCGCTCAGCAAAGTGAACAGAACGTCGCCTTCAGTGCGGGCGGCGTGACTATTCAGGCCGACGGCACCACCAACACCTTGCTGATTTCCGCGCCGGAACCGGTGTACCGCAATCTGCGCGAAGTCATCGATATGCTCGACCAGCGCCGCGCGCAAGTGGTGATCGAAAGCCTGATCGTCGAAGTCGGCGAGGACGATGCCAGCGAATTCGGCGTGCAATGGCAGACCGGTAATCTGGGCGGCAACGGCGTGGTCGGCGGTGCGAACCTCGGTGGTTCGGGGATTAATACCAACGCCAAGACCAGCATTGACGTATTGCCGCCGGGTCTCAACCTCGGCTACGTCAATGGCACGGTGGACATTCCCGGCATCGGCAAGATCCTCGACCTGAAAGTGCTCGCCCGCGCCTTGAAGAGCAAGGGCGGAACCAATGTGCTGTCGACGCCGAACCTGCTGACCCTGGACAACGAAGCGGCGAGTATTTTTGTCGGCCAGACCATTCCTTTTGTCAGCGGCAGCTACGTCACCGGCGGTGGTGGTACCAGCAACAACCCGTTCCAGACTGTGACCCGTGAAGAGGTTGGTTTGAAGCTCAATGTGCGGCCACAGATTTCCGAAGGCGGCACGGTTAAGCTCGACATCTACCAGGAAGTCAGCAGCATCGATGAGCGCGCGTCCAACAGTGCGACCGCCGCCGGGATCGTCACCAATAAACGTGCGATCGACACCAGCATCCTGCTCGATGACGGACAGATCATGGTGCTCGGTGGCTTGCTGCAGGACGGCTACAGCCAAAGCAACGACGCGGTGCCATGGCTGTCGACCATTCCCGGGATCGGCGCGCTGTTTCGCAATGAGCGCCGGGCGATCACCAAGACCAACCTGATGGTGTTCCTGCGCCCGTACATCATTCGCGACAGCGGCGCCGGGCGCGCGATTACCCTCAACCGCTACGACTTCATGCGCCGCGCCCAGGGCGGGATGCAACCGGAACGCAGCTGGGCCATGCCGGACATGCAGGCACCGCAACTGCCGACGGCGGCTCAGGGTGTGCCGGGGACGGTGCCGGTGTCGAATTCGCAGCCACGGGCGACGATTCGTGCGGTGCCAATCCAATGAACACACCACTATCTGTAGCAGCTGGCGAAGCCTGCGTTCGGCTGCGCAGCAGTCGTAGAATCAGACAATGCGATGTTTCAGGTAAACCGTGGATGCAGGTTTGGCGACTGCTGCGCAGCCGAACGCAGGCTTCGCCAGCTGCTACAGGAAAATCTTGCGGATTCGGGACCAAGGAGGCCTGCTCATGAACGCATTGCCCTACGCCTGGGCCAAGGCCCAACGGATTCTGCTGCGCACCGGTGAGGAGGGCGCGGTGTTGACGGTGTGCCCGTCGACGCCGGGCTGGTCGATCAGTGAGGTGCGGCGCCAGTTTGGCCCGGCGCGGCTGGAGCGGGTGCGCGACGAAGAACTCGACGGCTTGCTCGCCAGTGCCTACGCCGACACCGGCAGCGCGGCGGCGGTGGTCGGCGCGGCGGAAAACGAAGTCGATCTAGACCGGCTGATGCAGGACATCCCGGAAATCACCGACCTGCTGGACACTCAGGACGGCGCGCCGGTAATCCGTATGATCAACGCCTTGCTCACGCAAGCGGCGCGGGATGAGGCCAGCGACATTCACATCGAACCCTATGAAAGCCATTCGGTGGTGCGCTATCGGGTCGACGGCACGCTGCGGGATGTGGTGTCGCCGCGCAAGGCATTGCACGGCGCTTTGGTGTCGCGGATCAAGATCATGGCGCAACTCGACATCGCCGAAAAACGCCTGCCCCAGGATGGCCGGATTGCCTTGCGCGTGGCCGGGCGGCCGATCGACATTCGCGTCTCCACGGTACCGACGGGCCATGGCGAACGAGTGGTGATGCGCCTGCTGGACAAACAGGCCGGGCGCCTGCAACTGGAAACCCTGGGCATGGACCCACAGGTGCTGGCCAAACTCGACAACCTGATCCGCCAACCCCACGGCATCGTGCTGGTCACCGGCCCCACCGGCAGCGGCAAAACCACCAGCCTCTATGCAGCCCTGGCACGGCTGGACGCCAGCACCAGCAACATCCTCACGGTTGAGGATCCGGTGGAATACGACTTGCCGGGCATCAGCCAGATTCAGGTCAACGCCAAGATCGACATGACCTTCGCCCTGGCGCTGCGGGCGATTTTGCGGCAAGACCCGGACATCATCATGATCGGCGAAATCCGCGATCTCGAAACCGCTCAAATTGCCGTTCAGGCCTCGCTCACCGGACACTTGGTGCTGGCGACCCTGCACACCAACGACGCGGTGTCGGCGGTAAACCGGCTGATCGACATGGGCGTCGAACCGTTTCTGCTGGCGTCATCAATGCTCGGAGTGCTTGCTCAACGCCTGGTGCGACGGCTGTGTCAGCACTGCAAACAGGAAGACCCGGCCGCGCCCGGAAGCTGGCGCCCGGTCGGTTGTGCCGCGTGCAACCACACCGGCTACAGCGGTCGTACCGGCATTCACGAACTGTTCTGCATCGACGATGACATCCGCACGCTGATCCATCAGGGCGCCGGCGAGCAGGCCTTGAGAGCCGCCGCCCGCACGGCGGGGATGTTCAGCATGCGTGAAGACGGCGAGCGCTGGGTTCGCAGCGGTGCCACCGCGCCGGAAGAAATTCTTCGTGTGACACGGGACGCCTGATGAACCGCTACCGTTTTGAAGCCGCCGACGCCAATGGCAAGATCGAGGCCGGCTATCTGGAAGCCGACAGCCAGAGCGCGGCGTTCGGGGTATTGCGCAGCCGTGGCCTGACGGCGTTGTTGGTGCAGATCGAGAGCAACACGCCGGCGGGCGGTGGCAGCGGACTGTTCAGCGCCAAACTCTCGGACAACGACCTGGCCTGGGCCACTCGGCAACTGGCGAGTCTGTTGGGTGCGAGCCTGCCGCTGGAAGCCGCGTTGAGCGCAACGGTGGAGCAAGCCGAACGCAAGCACATCGCCCAGACCTTGAGCGCGGTGCGTGCCGATGTGCGTGGCGGCATGCGCCTGGCCGAAGCGTTGGCGGCCCGGCCACGGGACTTTCCAGAGATCTATCGGGCGTTGATCGCGGCGGGCGAGGAATCCGGTGACCTGGCCCAGGTCATGGAGCGGCTGGCCGATTACATCGAAGAGCGCAATAACCTGCGGGGCAAGATTCTCACGGCGTTTATTTATCCGGGCGTGGTGGGGCTGGTGTCGATTGCCATTGTGATCTTTCTGCTCAGCTACGTGGTGCCGCAGGTGGTCAGTGCGTTTTCCCAGGCACGGCAAGATCTGCCGGGGCTGACCTTGGCGATGCTCAATGCCAGTGACTTCATTCGCGGCTGGGGCTGGTTGTGTTTCAGTGCGATGGCGGGCGGTTTCTGGGGCTGGCGCCTGTATTTGCGCAACCCGGCGGCGCGTTTGAGCTGGCATAGCCGGATCCTGCGTTTGCCTTTGTTCGGGCGATTCGTACTGGGGCTGAACACCGCGCGTTTTGCCTCGACCCTGGCGATTCTCGGCGGCGCCGGAGTGCCGTTGTTGCGTGCGCTGGAAGCGGCGCGCCAGACTTTGTCCAACGACCGCTTGAGCCTGAGCGTCAGCGATGCCACGGCCAAGGTTCGCGAGGGCGTTAACCTGGCCGCCGCGTTGCGGGTCGAGAAAGTCTTTCCGCCGGTGCTGATCCACCTGATTGCCAGCGGCGAGAAAACCGGCACTTTGCCGCCAATGCTCGAACGCGCCGCGCAAACCCTGTCCCGCGACATCGAACGCCGGGCCATGGGCATGACCGCGTTGCTGGAGCCATTGATGATCGTGGTCATGGGCGCGGTGGTGCTGGTGATCGTCATGGCGGTGCTGTTGCCGATTATCGAGATCAATCAGTTGGTGCAGTGAAGCATCTTCAGATCGGCGCTCCCAGTCACACCGAAGATCAAATGTGGGAGCGAGCCTGCTCGCGAAGACTGACTCCCTGACAACAATTTCTTGAATTGTTTTCCACTGATCCACGCCTCACCCGAGCCCCAATCCTATCATCCTCGGGTTCGTCGTTCTGTCATGTACAACCACAAATCAAGCCCTCCAGCCCACCCTCGACCCATCCTGCCAAACCCCCGAGCCAGACGCCCCCGCCAACACCTCCAAACACCCGAGAATTCGCCGTAAAAACGGCCCGCACCTCCCGAGGTTTTTTCCTTTCTCTGTCACCGGAAACTGCGAATTTCTACCCCATGGCCTCAGCCAACAAGCCGTCTGGATCAAGGCGATGGAGCGAGCGCCATGGCGTCATACACGAGCAAATCACTCAACGTACGAACACGACGAAAGGAGCTTCTTCATGTTTAAGCGCACTATGATCGCAGCCTCGTTGGCTGTTGCCGCACTGGCCTCGGCCCAATCCATGGCTGCCGTTGTGGGTGGCGGTGCAACGCTGCCGGAAAAACTCTACAACGGTGCTTCGCCACTGCCACGTTTGTTGCCAACTGACTTTAGCTACACCGGTGTTGGTAGCGGTGCTGGCAAGACTGCGTTCCTGACCAACGCTCCAGCCTCGATCGGTCAACCTGCCGGTACTCCGGTGGATTTCGCCGGCAGCGACTCGGTGCTCAGTTCTACCGAACTCACCAACTACAACACAGCTTTTGGTGCAACCTACGGCAAACTGATCCAGATCCCGTCGGTCGGTACGTCAGTCACCATCCCGTACAAAAAATCGGGCACCACCAACCTGCAGCTGACCGCTGCGCAGTTGTGCGATGCGTTCTCCGGCACCAAAACCACCTGGGGTCAATTGCTCGGTACTACTGACGCCACGCCGATCAAGATCATCTATCGTTCCGGCAGCAGCGGCACCACTGAGCTGTTCGCACGTTTCCTCAACGATTCCTGCCCGACCAAGTTCTCCGTCAGCAGCACCTTCACCACCGCCAACATCGGCACCGAACCTGGCACCTGGCAAGCAGTGGCCGGTAGCGGTGACGTTCTGACGGCTGTCAACGCGGTCGATGGCACCATCGGTTATGTCAGCCCGGACTTCATCCCTGCGCCTATCAGCAACACCGTAGTGGCTCGTGTCAGCAAACTCGCCGTGGCTGCGGGCACTGCACCGCTGCCAACCCTGCCCAACACCACTTCCGCTCTGGGTACGGCCCCTGTGCCAGCGACACTGGCTGATCGGGCAAACCCACTGAAATGGGTTCCGACGTTCGGCACCGGCGGCACCGCTGTACCGACCGGTACCAATCAGTACCCAATCGTGGGTTACACCAACTTCCTGGTCGGTCAGTGCTACACCACGGCCGCCGACGCAACGGCTGTTCGCAACTTCCTGACCAGCCTCTACACCGGCACCAAAAACTCCACCATCAACGCGCACGCCTTCGCTGTAGTGCCAGGCACCGCCGCGACGCCGACCAACCTGGCTGGCGAAATCAAGAAAGTCTTCCTGGATGACGCCTACGGCGAAGGCACCGCCATCGCTAACGTCAGCGTCTGCAACGGTAAAGGTCGTCCGTAAGGCAAGCGTTTGAAGTCACTTTGCGCGGGTACCGGCGAAGGCAATAACGATCGGCAGCGGCCTGTAGGGCGCTGCCGATTTTTTTGTGCGCCGCGTCAACCTCTGAAAAGCGCAGAACCTAATGTGGGAGCGAGCCTGCTCGCGATAGCGTCAGGTCAGTCCACATTGATGCTGAAAGTACTGCCGTCATCGCGAGCAGGCTCGCTCCCACAGGTTTCGTACCTTGAGTGACTGGCATCAGTGCAAACCCTCTCGTCACTGGGTGCTTCTAAGTCTGTAGGGCTGGGCCTTACCCCAGCTATATGAACTTTGCATGACAAGCGTTCAGTCCCGGCCCACGCCAACTGCCTTACTCCATATCAGCAACGCCAGTTGTTGCAGCAGCCGATTCCTGGAATTAGTAAAAGGAAGAGTAGTGATGCCTTGCGGTAAAACCACGCCTGATCTGAATGCCCCTGTGCGCTCGATGGACCACACGCTGTTGCGCTTGAAACCGCTGGCCCAGGCCATTGCGTTGTTGATGATCGCAGGCAGTGCCGAGGCCGCCACGGCGTTCAGTTCCAGTTGGTTCGCCGCCAAGGGCGCGGCTCTGAACAGTGGGGCTGCGCGTCCGGGTAGTTCGGTGCCGGGTTCGCCGCCGCCGTTGGCCCAGCAGCAGCGGGTCAATCAGCAGTTGCAGCGTTCGATAGACAACCTCAACAACACTGTGGCGGCGATTGCCGCGCAACAGGCTGCGCAAGCCGCCGGACGCCAGTTTGCCCTGGGCCAGCCGCAGAGCGTGCCCAACGGAATGGGCGATGGCGGCCTGAAGGTCGATGAAAATCCGCTGACCCGTGGCTGGACCAATGCCAATAAGCCGCTACCGAGCCAGTCCGGTGGCAAGACCACCGTGCGCATTGAGCAGACGGCCGACAAGGCGATCCTCAACTGGGAAACCTTCAACGTTGGACGTGATACCACGGTCGAGTTCGGCCAGCAGGCGAACTGGGCCGTGCTCAACCGGGTCAATGATCCAAACGCCCGTGCCAGTGTGATTGCCGGTCAGATCAACGCGCCAGGCACGGTGATGGTGGTCAACCGCAACGGCATCGTGTTCAGCGGCAGCAGCCAGGTCAACGTGCGCAACCTGGTGGCCGCTGCCGCGACCATCAGTGATGATCAGTTCAGCAAAAACGGTTTGTACGTCGACCAGAACGGCACCCAGCCGACCTTCAGCGATGCGTTCGGCAAGATCGAAGTGCAACGCGGTGCCGTGCTGCAAACCCTGCCGGCCGGTTCATCAACGCAGTCCGGTGGCTATGCCTTGTTGCTCGGCAGTGAAGTGCGCAATGACGGCGCCCTCGTCACCGCCAAGGGCCAGACCACCCTGGCGGCGGGCGACAGCTTCTATATCCGCCGTGGCGCCGGCACCGAAGGTAACCAGCAATCGACTACCCGTGGTAACGAAGTCGCGACCAGCCTCAAGATTGGCAGCGCCGCCGGTACGGTGGTCAACAGCGGGATCATTCAGGCATCGACCGGCGACATCACCCTTACCGGGCATCAGATCCAGCAAAGCGGCGTGCTGTTGGCCAGCACCTCAGTGGACAATCGCGGCAGTATTCATTTGCTCAACGCCGCCAGCGATGCCACCGGCAGCGTGACGTTGGGTCAGGGCAGCGTCAGCACCCTCTTGCTGGAGCAAGGCGCTTTGGCGCTGGACAGCCAGCGTCAGGCGGCAATCAACAACCTCAACGGTGTATTGCCGAACAACGCCACAGGGCGTTTCGACAACCTCGGCAAAGTCAGTGACCGCACCGACCAGTCGCGAGTAGAAGTCGTCAGCGGCGGCACGGTGGATTTTCAGAGCGGTTCGATCACTCTGGCCACCGGCGGTCAGGTCGCAATCAGTGCCGGCAAGCGCAGCCTGGTGCGCGATGGGGCGATCATCGACGTGTCCGGTGCCGTCGGCGTGAAAGTGGCGATGGAATCCAACAGCATCAAGGTCAACATCCAGGGCAACGAACAGCGTGATGCCTCGGGCAACCGCGAGGGCGGTGCGCTTAATAGCACCGACGTCTGGGTCGACGTGCGCGACCTGGTGCATGTGGCGGCCGGGGTCAACGGCTATGCCACGGACCGTTGGTACACCGCCGGCGGCTTGCTGGAAGTCGGTGGCTACCTTGGCACCCGCAATCACAGCATCGGCGAATGGATGGCCCAAGGTGGCAGCCTGACCTTTACCGGCAATGACCTGGTGACCCAACAAGGCTCGCAGATCAATCTGTCCGGCGGCACCCTCGATGTGCAAGGCGGATATGTCCGGCAGAGCTGGCTCAAGGGCGCTAATGGTCGGTTGTATGAAGTGTCCAGGGCTCCCGGTGATTTGCTCTACACCGGCGTCTATAAAGGCTATGAAGACCACAGTGAACGCTGGGGGCAGACCGACTATTTCTACAACCCGCTGATTGCTCCGCGTCAGCGATACGAAAATGGCTACAGCGTGGGTCGTGATGCCGGGCAACTGGTGGTCGCAACGAACAACGCGGTGCTCGAAGGCGAGTTGGTGGGCAAGACCTTCCAGGGCGACCGCCAGACCCAGGCGCCGGTGGCCGGGCTCGATGGTTACCAGCAAACCCAGAACAGCGCCGCCCGTAACGCGTTATTGGCTATCGGCAGCTACGTGCCGCGTTACCTGCAAAGTGCCGGCACCCTGAACTATCAATTGGGTGCGGTGCTGGACAAGGTCACACTGAGCGACGAACAAGGTCCGGATAGCGAATCCATCGGCCTGAACGACGCCGTAACCGCCGCCCGTGAGGGCAGTCTGTCGCTGAACAGCCGCCTGCTCAACGACTTCGAATTGGGTGCGATCAAAGTGGCGGCCAAGGACCGGATCGCGGTCGATGGCGCCCTGCAAGTGACCCCCGGTGGTGACATCACCCTGTATGGCCCGCGCATTGAGGTGAATGCCGACCTGACTGCCCGCAGCGGCAGCATCCGTGTGGGCAATGTGCTCAATCAACTGAATCTGAGCAAGATCGAAGACACGCTGTTGAGTGCGCCGACGGGCAGCCGTGCAGCAGTGGTGATAGCCAAGGGGGTCAATCTGGATGCCAGTGGCCTGTGGCGCAATCAATCGTTGAGTGAAGTGGACAGCGACGGCGTGGCGTATCGCGCCGGTGGCACGGTGTCGCTTCGCAGCAGCGATGACATGCTGTTGCAGCAGGGTAGCCTGATTGACGTGTCGGCAGGCGCGACCTTGCTCAGCAACAACAAATTGCTCGGCGGTCGCGGTGGCGATATCACCCTGGCGGCGAACGCCAACAGCGCCGGTTCCAGCGGCCAGTTGTTGATTGGCGCCGAGCTGCTGGGTTACGGCGTCGACGGTGCCGGCACCCTGGATGTTCAGGCCGGCAAGGTGCAAATCGGTCGACCGCTGGACACGGTGGATGACAGCATGCTGGTGTTGGCGGCGGATTTTTTCACCAAGGGTTTTGGCCAGTACCGAATCGCCGGCAACCAGGGCCTGACGGTGCTCGCAGGTACGCAGGTTGATGTCACCCGCCCGGTGTATCGCCTGCGCCCGGACGTGCAGGGCAACGGCAGCCTGTCGACCGGGCAATTGCTGGAGGTCTGGACGCCCGAGCAATACCAGGAAGATCCGATCAAAGGCGTGCTGACCCAACGCGGCGGCGCGAACCTGAGCCTGAACGCCGGTACCTTGCTGTCGCCATTGACCGACCGACCGAACGTCAGCCTGACGATCGAAGAGGGCGCGGTGCTGAGCGTCGATCCGGGGCAGGCGTTGAACCTCGCCAGTATCGGCCAGTTGACCGTCAACGGTCAGCTCAATGCCTGGGGTGGGTCGGTGAGCTTGAGCCAGCTCAACCCGAAGATTATTGAGACAGGACTGGACGAAGCGGCGCATCAACGCTCGATCCGCGTGGGTAGTAGCGGCCTGATCGATGTGTCGGCACGGGCAGTGACGGCGATCGATTTCCAGGGGCGGCGTTATGGCCGCGTGGGGGCGGGCGGCAGCATTGTCATCGGCAGCGAAATCAACACCGACCAAGGCACAGCCAAGGCGCCGGACCTGTTCGTGGTGCTGGAGCAGGGCTCGCGACTGCTGGCCAACGGTGCCCAGGCGCAACTGGATATCCGTGACGAGGGCGCGCGGTCGATTGCCGGTGCTGGCGGCAAGATTGCCTTGAGTTCCAACAATGGTCTGATTATCGATGGCCAGCTCAGCGCGGCCTCGGGTGGCGCGGGTGCGGCAGGCGGCAGCTTGTCGGTGGCGCTGGAAAGCGGGCTGTACCTCAATAGCACGATCGATAACGCGGTGCGCGCGCCACGGGAGTTGATCCTGTCGCAAGGGCCAGGTGCTGCGGCCGATCCATCGGCGCCGCTGGCCTATGGGCAGGGACGACTGGATGTGGCGCGTATTATCACGGGCGGTTTCGACAACCTGTCGCTGTTGAGCAACGGCATCCTGTCGTTTGACGGTGATGTGAACCTGAGCCTCAAACAAAGCCTGAGCCTGCACGCCGGCTCACTGGCGCTGGCGGAAAACGCCGCCGGTAACAGCCGTGTGTCGTTGCAGGCACCTTATTTGCGTCTGGCCGGTGCAACGGCCAGAGGGACGGATATCGCCACCCGTCCGACGGTGAAAGGTGGCTTGTCCACCCAGGACAGCCAGGCGCAATTGCAGTTAAGCGCCGATCTGATGGAGGTGCGCGATGAGGTCACCTTCGGCGCCCACGGTTCGCTGAAGCAAAATCAGGAGCCTGACGTTTTGGTCGATCGCCGAGGGTTCGCGCAAACCACCTTGCGCAGTGACGGGGATCTGCGCTTTCTCGGTGCGACGGCGCTCAACGCCGGTGGCGTGACACTCCTGCGAAGCAACGCCGATCTTGACCTGTTGGCGGCACAGCTTTACCCGGTCACCGGGGCCAACGCGAGAGTCCAGACCACCACCGAGTCGACCCTGACCATCGGGCGCAGCACCGACACCTTGCCGGCCGTGCCCTATTCGGCGTTTGGACAGTTGAGCTTCGATGGCGGCAGCATCCAGCAAGGCGGGGTCGTTCGCGCGCCGTTCGGCCTGCTGACCTTTGGCATTGACCGAAATGTACTGCAGAACCTGTCGTTCCTGCCCGGCAGCCTGACCTCGGTCAGTGGCGAGGGCTTGCTGATGCCTTACGGCGGCACGATCGATGGCTTGACCTATCAGTACAACGGCAAGACGGTTGAGTTGACCGGCGTGGGTGGCAGTGTAAACAGCATCCTGACGACGGGCATTTCACTGAAAAGCCCGCGTGTCGATGTGCAACCGGACGCTGTACTGGACCTGTCCGGTGGTGGCGAGTTGACTGGCGCCGGGTTTATCTCCGGGCGCGGTGGTTCCACGGACGCCCGTTACAATCCGCTGGTGCAAAACGCTGTGGATGGCCGCTTTACCTTGCCGGGGCTGTCGACCAACCCGGTGTACGCCATCGTGCCGGGTAATGCGTCGGCTTACGCACCTCTGGCGGGCGAGAGCGGGGTGAAGGATCCGGTAATCGGCCAGCGCATTACCCTCGATGCCGGGGTGCCGGGGTTGCCGGCCGGCACCTACACCTTGATGCCTGCCAGTTATGCGTTGCTGCCCGGCGCATTCCGCGTCGAGCTCAATGGCTTGGCCAGTGCCGGCGCCCTGAGCAAGAGTTTGGCCATGCGCAACGGTTCGTGGGCCACCTCGGGGCGTTTGTCGATCGCCAATACCGGGATTGCCGAGCCGCTGTCCAGCCAGTTGATCGTCACTTCGGGCGATGTGCTGCGGCGTTACTCGCAGTACAACGAAACCGGCTACGCTGCGTTTGCCAAGGCGGACGCCGCGCTCAAGGGGGTGCCACGGCCGATGATCGAGGCTGACGGCAAGACCTTGTTGCTTGGTTTCGTCGAAGGTGCGAGTGCTGATCCATCGCAAACCTTCAGTTTCAAGGGGCAAGCCGATTTCACACCAGGCAAGGACGGGCTGGGCGGCGCCGTTGGAGTGATTAACAACAACGGTAATCTTGAAGTGTTGGCGGTAGGGCAGGCAGCTACACAGGGGTTCGTTGGGTCGTCGATCTACGACAGCGAATTGAATGCGCTCAAGGCGCCTCGGCTGGCCATTGGCGCGTTGCCTGGCGTGCAATACGGTCAGGGCGGCAATCTGGTGAGCTTCAATGCCATGTTGCAGAATATTTACTTGCGTCAGGGGGCGACGCTCAGGGCCGGGGAAGTGATCTTGGTGGCGAACGGTAAAAATGCGGATGGCATCGTTATCGAGCAGGGCGCGGGCATTAATACCTTGGGGCAGGGTAAGGCACCTTACGATTCACGCAGCGGCTTCATTTATGACCCTGGCCAGAATGGCTTGTTAGCGGTATCGAATGGCTGGTTGGACATGCTGCCGCCGACTGCGACGGAGAGTGACTTTAGTGGCCCCAGCCCGGTACGAATCGGCCTGTGTCCATCGCTGGCCTGCACCGGCACCACCGAACTGTATTCGGAAGGCTCGATCACCGTGGCCACCGACAACACCTTCAGCCTGGATGAGTCGGTACGCTTCGGTACCCGTAACCTGATCCTGGCGGTGGGGGGGGTCAACATCGGTTCGGCCCAGGCCTTGGCCGCCGCGCAGCTGCGCAATGCCTTGCCCCAAGGCCTGACGCTCAACCAGCAAGTGCTCGACCGGCTGTTGCGCGGTGACACCAGCAAAGGCGCGCCGGCCTTGGAAAACCTGGTGCTCAACGCCCGGGATTCGGTGAACTTCTACGACAGCGTAGCGCTCAACACGTTCGACCAGAACGGCCAGTCGCGCTTGCAGCGCCTGGTGCTCGGCACACCGGCTATCTATGGCTATGGCGCGGCGGGTGACCGGGCGACGATTCGCACCGGCACTCTGGTGTGGAGCGGCACCACGACATCACCTGCCGCACCGATTGCCAATGGCGCGGGCACCGGCAGTGGCCTGCTGGATATTCTGGTCGATACCCTGGAGTTTGGTTACGGCCCGAGCAGCCAGGCCAACAACAACGACGACCGCCAGCGTCTGACCCTGGGGTTCAACCAAGTCAATCTCACCGCGACCCAGCGCATCACCGCCAACCATACTGGCGGCTTGCGTGTGTATCAGGCACAAGGCAATTACGTCGCCGGCAGCGGTTTTACCTATAGCGGCGGCAACCTGCAGGTCAACACGCCGCTGTGGACCGGTGAAGCCGGTTCGATCAACCGCATCAAGGCCGGCGGAGCGATCACCGTGTCGGGGACTGCCGGAGTTGGCGCTGGGGCCGTCGATGCGTCGGCGCTGGGGGCGGAACTGGCCCTTGAAGGCCAGAACCTGTACATCAACAGCACCTTCCAATTGCCGAGCGGCAAGCTGACCCTGGCCAGCCGCGGAGACCTGACCCTGGGTGACGCTGCTCAGCTGGATCTGGCCGGTCGCAAGCTGACGTTCAACGATGTCGTCAAGTACAGCTGGGGCGGCGACCTGATCCTCAAGAGCGAGGTCGGCAATATTCGCCAGGCTGCCGGGTCGGTCATCGATTTGAGTGCGCGCAACAACAACGCCGGGCTGTTGAGTGCCTATGCGTTGAACGCGGCGGCAGGTCTGGTGGACTTGCAAGGGCAAATCCTCGGCAGCGCCAGCGGTGATTACAACGCTGGCGGCACGCTGGTGCCTTACGCGGCGGGCGGGGTGGACATCCGTGCGCAAAGCGTCGGTGATTTCGCCGCGCTCAACCAGCGTCTGAACCGCGACCAGGTGTTCGGCTCGCGCAGCTTCCAGCTCAAGCGCGGTGACCTGGTGATTGGCAATGAACTCAAGGCCAATGAAATCAACGTGTCGGTGGACAGCGGCAGCCTTACGGTCGCCGGCACCGTCGATGCCAGCGGTCGTCAGGTGGGCAGCATTCGTCTGGCGGGCAAGACCGGGTTGACCCTGGCCAACAACGCTGTGCTGGATGCCCACGGCACGCAACTGCGGGTGGACAGTTACGGCAAGATCATCGACTCGCCGAACCGTGCGTCGGTCGAACTGACGGCGCAGGACGGTCCGCTGGTATTGGCCAGCGGCGCGCGGATCGACCTGCGTCACGGCACGGATGCCGCTTCCGGTACCGCGCCGGGTCAAAATGACGGCAAGATGCGTGGCACCCTCGAACTCAATGCTCGGCGCCTGGGTGGAGCGATCGCGGGTGACATCGACATCGACGCCCGAGGTCCATTGAACATTCAGGGTGCGCGTTCGATTGTGCTCAACGCGGTGCAACGCTACAGCGATGCATCGCCCGGCACTGGCGTGGGGGCCGATGGCAAGCCATATCAGGAGATCAACCAGGCCTACCTCGATGAGAAACACGGCGACAGCACAAACTTCATCAACGCGGCGCGGGTCAATATGGGGCTGCTCAATGGCAAACTCGCCGGGCTGAACAACGCCACTTACGCCGACGCGTTCCATCTGCGACCCGGCGTGCAAATTGTCAGCGCGACGCCTGATGGCGACATGGTGATTTCCGGTGATATCGACCTCTCCGGTTATCGCTATGCCAGCCTTAATCCCCACAGTCAGCAAACCGGTGTCTACGGTTCCGGCGAACCGGGTAGCCTGGTGATTCGCGCCGGTGGCAACCTGGATGTTTTCGGCAGTGTCACCGACGGTTTCATGCCGCCTGACCCGGCGGATGTCACCCAGCGTACCGATATCAATGGCTGGCTGTTGATCCCCGGCAAGCAGCCGTTCGGCGCTGATCTGGTGGTGCCGCGCAGTGGCGTGGAACTGGCCGACGGCACCCAGTACCCGGCTGGCAGCGTGCTCAACTATGACTTGCCGTTCAAGGCCATGACCCTCGATGCGGGCACGCTGCTGCCCAACGCTTTGGTGCTGGAAACCCCGCTGAATCTGGCCGCTGGCACCTTGCTCAGCGCCGCTGTGCGCGACAGCAATGGCAACGTGCTGTATGCCGCCGGGACGTTACTGAAGGTGGCGGTGACCTTGCCGGCCGAGACGCGCCTGGACGCTGGCAGCCGCTTCAGTGTGGCGGTGGCGGTGAAGGACGGCGTGTGGCCCAAAGGCGTGGCCTTGCCAGATACCGGTCTGGTGCAGTCGGGTGTGAACGTCCTGCCTGTCGGTGGTCTGATCCCGGCAGAAACCGACGTGAAACTGGCCGCCGGCACGGACCTGATCGAATTGCGCCCCAAGGTCAATGGCCAGCAGGGCAGCAATTGGGCGGTGGCGACCCTGCTGCCGGACGGTTCGTTGTCGTGGTCGATGCGTTTGGTGGCCGGTGCCGATACCCAGGCGGCGGATACTCGCCTTACGCGGGTGGATGGCAGCGAAGGTCATTTGCGACTGGCGGATGGGCATTACATGGCCAAGCGTGAACTGATTGGCGGTGTCACGCCAGGCACCGGACTGGTCTGGGGGCCGGACAACTATCTGGGATACCCCGAGGGCACCCCGATCCTGCCGGAAGAGCTTTTCTGGTGTGAAGTCTTCCCCGGTTCTTGTCTGCCGGCTCCACCCAAGACGGTGCTGGTCTGGGGGCCGGACAACTATCTGCAGTACCCCGAGGGCACCCCGATCCTGCCGGAGGAACTGTTCTGGTGCGAGGTTTTTCCTGACTCCTGTGTCGCGGTCGTTGTGCCTGAAGAACCAGCGCCGGGACCAACCACCAAAGTGACCCCGCAAACCCAACTGTTCAGCGTACTGCGCACCGGTACCGGCGACCTCGACCTGCTCAGCGCCGGCGATTTCAACATGCAATCGCTGTTCGGCGTGTACACGGCGGGCACTCAGTCGGCTTCGCTCGCCAGCGGTGGCAGTGATCCGTATCAACAAGCCCGCGGTCACGGGGCCAATGGCGTATTGGGTGCCGATGCCAGTGCTTACGAATTCCTGACCCAGGGCGCGAACTACCAGGCCTGGTATCCGGAGCAGGGCGGAAACCTGCGGTTGAATGCAGGTGGGCAACTGCAGGGCGACACACTCGGGCGCAAGAATGACGAAACGGGTATCCGTCCCCAGTTTGGGTCCGCGGCAGTAGGTAACTGGTTGTGGCGCCAAGGCATGGGCAACGGTTCGGATGTTCCGACGGCCTGGTGGATCAACTACGGCACCTTTGTCGCACAACCCAGCGGTGACCCGGCGCTGGTGGGCTTTACCGGTATCGGTACGCTGGGCGGCGGTAATCTTGATGTCAGTGCCGCCGGTGATGCGGGTCTATTGAGTTATAGCGGTTCGACAAATCAATCGATTGTGCAGCGTAGCCAGGGCATCACTCTGGCTGTGGGCGGCACTGGTCGGGTAGCCAGTGATGGCAGCCTGGTCTTGACCGGCGGCGGTGACATGCAAGTGCGCATCGGTGGACGGCTGAACCCATCGGCGCCGGCCCTGGCCGCTGTCAACGGTTCAACCGCCGACCTCAAGGGCACCCTGGTCAACCTGCGCGGTGCGCTGCAATTGCAGGCCGGCGCCGTGGGTGCGCTGGACCTGCGCTACGGTAGCAATAGCGTGTACCAGGACCCTAAAGAATCCCGGGCCTATGACGCCTATGCCTCGACCCTGGCCTCTGCACAAGGTGGTATGACAGTGGTGGCCGGTGATACCGGTGTGCAGTTCAACAGCCGCGGCGATCTGGTGCTCGATGGTGTGGGTGACCCTGGTCGCCTGGAGATGAAGAACTCTACGGGCTACACCGATGCATCGGGTACTCACCAAAACGGGGGCGGTTACAGCGGCTTCTCGTTGTGGACGCCGAACACCGCGATCGATCTATTCAGTGCCGGCGGCAACCTGACGCCGTTCTTCTTGAAGACTGAGGCCAACCCGAGCCTGAACACCCCCCGCACGGGCGGTCGCATGTTCTATCCATCGATTCTGCGGGCGGTGGCGGCCAATGGCAATCTGTATTACGGCACTTCGGCAACTGGTCTTAGCGGTGACTCGTCGACTTACTCGCTGATGACCGCACCCTCGGTCAATGCCGAACTGCAACTGATTGCCGGCGATTCGATCTATGCCGGCGGTTATGCGGTGACGCAATCCGGGGCGGATCCGGCGCGGATTCCCACTCCGTTCAACCCGGTATTTGCGGGGGGCGGCTATAGCAATTTCAGCGCGGATGTGTCCAATGAGGCCAATAGCTTCTCGCTGTTCACCTTTGGCGCTAATACCTACACAAACAGGGACTGGCCGGATCGCCAACCGGTGCGTTTCTACGCCATCAATGGCGACATCGTCGGCTTGCGCACGGGGGAGATCTTGCGCTATCCGCTTTCGGGTAACGAAGTGCGCTATGAGGGCAGTGGCCCGCTGCGGGTGATGGCCGGTCGGGATATCGTCAATTCCGGCGTACCCTTGGGGCTCTACACCCTTGTGCCCTCGGAAGTCAGTGGCAACGCTGAAGGGCAATCCACCGGCAACCTGATCGTCCACAGCCGGGCCGATGATATTTCCGTTGTCTCCGCCGGGCGCGACATTCGCCTGAGTACGTTCAACGTCGCCGGCCCCGGTTTGCTGGAAGTGACCGCCGGCCGCAACTTGTACGGCGCCGGCTCGGGCGTGGGCAATGTTTATCAGGAAGGTGGTTTCAACAGCATCGGCAATGTCGATGCCCGTTCCACGGCCAACGACGGTGGCGCATCGATTGCGCTGGTGGTCGGCGCCGGTGCCCAAGGGCCGAATTACCAAGGCTTGCTGAACCGGTATCTGGGGCAGGGCGCGATCAAGAACTACCGCGCCGAACTGGCCCAGTGGCTGACCGAACGCTTCGGGTTCGTCGGTAACGACGATCAGGTCGCCGCCTGGTTCGCGGCGTTACCGGCCGAGCAACAACGGGTGTTTGCCCGCAAGATCTACTTCGCTGAGTTGAAGGCCGGTGGCCGTGAATACAACGAAGTGGGCGGCGTGCGCGAAGGCAGTTACCTGCGCGGTCGCGAGGCGATCGCGGCGTTGTTCCCGGAGAAGGATGTGGCCGGCAACACCATCAACTACGACGGCGACGTGACGCTGTACGGTGGCGCCGGTATCCACACCGATTTCGGTGGCGACATCCAGGTGCTGACACCGGGCGGGCGGCAGGTCTACGGCATCGAGGGCGCGGCACCACCGTCCACGGCGGGGGTGATCACCCAGGGTTCCGGGGATATTCAGTTGTATTCCAGGGCCAGCATCCTGCTTGGCCAGAGCCGGATCATGACCACCTTCGGCGGCTCGATCTTCGGCTGGTCGGCGCAAGGCGACATCAACGCCGGTCGCGGTTCGAAAACCACTGTGGTCTACACGCCACCCAAGCGCGTGTATGACGCGTGGGGCAACGTGACCCTGTCGCCGTCGGTGCCGAGCACCGGGGCAGGGATCGCCACGCTCAATCCGATTCCGGAAGTGGCGCCCGGCGATATTGACCTGATCGCACCGTTGGGCACCATTGATGCTGGCGAGGCGGGGATTCGGGTGTCTGGCAATGTGAACATCGCGGCGTTGACGGTAGTGAACGCGGCGAACATTCAGACCCAGGGCAAGTCGACCGGGGTGCCAATGACCGCGTCGGTGAACACCGGGGCGATCACCTCGGCCAGTTCCGCGGCGTCGTCGGCCACGCAAGCGGCGGAGGACGTGGCGCGCCAGCAGCAGGCCGCGTCGCGGCAGAATCAGGCGTCGGTGTTTACCGTGCAGGTGTTGAGTTTCGGCTCCGAGCAACTGGCGCCGACCCGCGATGGCGCGAGCCGGGCGCCGGAAGCCGGGTACAACCCGAACAGCCCGGTGCAAGTGTTGGGGGCCGGGGCGCTGGATGAATCGGCGCGGCAGCGGCTGACTGAGGAGGAGCGGGGCAGCCTTACTCTATAGAACTCTCGTTGTAATTTTGGGCGACCTTTGGGTCGCCTTTTTTTACGAATCTGACGGATGTACACCGTCCAACTGTGGGAGCGGGCTTGCTCGCGAAGACGCCAGCACATTCAATAGGGAAGTGACTGACAGACCGCTTTCGCGAGCAAGCCCGCTCCCACATTTGATCTGCGGCGTTCGCAAAAAGTAAGTACACAGGAGATCCCCCTGTGGGAGCGAGCCTGCTCGCGATGAGGCCAATACAGCCACCACAAGACTCGGTGTCAGACCGCTAAACAAGCACTGTTTAAACGACACTTCCAGATACTCACTCAGGCTACACATCCTTGCGCCGTTGCCTACGACTGCGCCAGAATCCGCCGGCTTGTGCGCCTAAGGGCCGGGCTCTATCGTTTGCCTGTCGCTGAAAAACAGCGATCGGGTTTGGTAGCCCGGTTTAACTAGTCGCATAGCGCACCGTTTGAAGGCCTGTTCAGGTCTCTGCTTTATGGTGGCCATGCGCAGGGCTCCTTCGGGGGCGCCGGGTCCTAGTTGCCGGTCTACCAACCCGCGTATGGCCGCCACCCTTCGTTTGGTAGCGAGGGTGAAGGCTCCTTACATTTCAATTAGGAGTTTCACCATGTTCAAACCAACACCCAACCCACCGGAAACCGATCCGGCATCCCCGTACGAATCCCTCGACTCCAAAAAACTCAACGAAGCCGCCGACCGCGCCCTCGATCATTACCTCAAGCCGTCCATCCCCAAAGACATCAAGCGCAAACCCAGCACCATTTACCATGTCGTTGCCGAAGTCGATAACGAAACCCTACTGGTCAATGCCTGTGCATCCCTGGCGTCGGCGAGCATGATGCTCAGTGAGTTCGCCGGATTGATGGACATGCCACATCGCAACATGATGTTGGGGATTCAATCGGTGGTCATGCTCGGTGAGCTGGCGGTGAACCGGGTGCTGGATAACCTCGATCCGCGAGGATAGCCAGCAAAAAGCAAAATCAAAAGATCGCAGCCTTCGGCAGCTCCTACAGGGAATTGTGTTCGACCGCGGTATGGCGGCGAACACCGAATCCGGGATTGTGTTCAACCGCGACATGGCGACGAACACCGAACCTGTAGGAGCTGCCGAGGGTTGCGATCTTTTGATCTTAAAGCTCTATAGCAATGGAGCTTGTCGTAGCTCCAATTTCTTCGAATCACTCATGTGCAACTCCCCGCCACATCCTGTCCATCAGTCTCCCACCTCAAAACATCCCACCTTCAACCCCTCCTAAATGAAGCTTTTATGACAAAAGTTCGGTAGCACCAGGCCATTCCGGTCATGCCTATGTAACGCGCTTGAGGGGCCGCAAGGCCGCTTTTCACAAGTCGCGGGCGGAAGCCGGGAGTGAGGCAATGGGGACTATGGAACGCTACTCGAAAGTGGGCATGCAAGAACTCGATCAACGCCTGTCGAAGATCGTCGAGGCCGCGCGCAAGAAGCCGGTTTCGGTCTATCGCTACGGCGCGCCGTGGGTCTGGATCGTGTCCCAGGATGACTGGCAGGGCGCCTTGAAAGAAGTGTCCAGTTACATTCCCCCAGGCCATTCACTGGTGCTGCTGCGTCCACAAATCGATGACCTGCTCGAAGAGCACCGCGACATCCTGCACGGCCTCAATGCCGAGCCCGGCATGCTCATCGCCCCGCAAACGGTCATGCACATTCTGCTGCTGCAGTTGCTCTATTCGGTGCCCAGCGAGCAGCAACTCTACGAACAGCTCAATTACAACCTGCTGTTCCGCTGGTTCGTCGGCCTGGACCTGAACCAGAAGGTCTGGAGCTTCAACGTATTGAGCCGCGACATCGCCACGCTGCTGAACAACCCGCGGGCGGTGCAGCTGATCCAGAAAATCATTGGCGAAGTGTTCTGCGGTGCCTTGCTGCAAATGCCCGAGTTCTCCTTGAACTTCGCGCTGCTGCACACCTGGCTGGGCAAACACGCCGCGACATCGACAGCAAGCAATTGAGTGGGCCGAGCGCTGGGCAAACAGCGACGGTCATTGCGAATTCAGGGGGTGGTGTGGAGCATCTTTTCAAGTCACGGCTGGCGCTGTGGGGCTGGCTGCTGGTGGCGGCCGGTGTGCAGCCGGTATTCGCCGAAGACACCGAAACCGCGGCGCCGACAAAGTTGGTCGATGTGAACGAATACTTCGTGCGCGGTAACACTGTGCTCGATGCTCGGGCGATCGAAGAAGCGGTGTACCCGTTTCTCGGTCCGCAAAAGACTCTGAACGATATTGAAGGCGCCCGCGAAGCCTTGCAGAAGGTTTATCAGGCCCGTGGTTATCAGTCGGTGTTCGTCGAGTTGCCGGAGCAAAAGGTCGAGGATGGCATCGTCTATCTGCAGGTCAGCGAAACCAAAGTCGGCCGGGTGCGGGTGGTCGGCGCCAAACACTATTCGCCCGTGGACATCCGCGAAGACGTGCCGGCCCTGAAGGAAGGCGAAGTGCCGGACTTCAGCAAGGTCCAGGGTGAGCTGGCGCAACTCAACAAGACCCCGGGCCGGCAGGTGATGCCGCTGGTGCGTGAAGGTCAGCGCCCCGGCACCATGGACGTGGACTTGCAGGTCGAGGACCAGAACCCGTGGCAGGCCAGCGTGGGCCTGAACAACGATTACAGCGCCGACACCGAGAAACTGCGCGCCGTTACCAGCCTGGGTTACAACAACCTCTGGCAACTGGGTCACAGTATTTCGCTGACCTATTTCACCGCACCCCAAGACACCGACAACGCCAAGGTCTGGTCCGGTTCCTACACCGCGCCGTTGAACGAGCGCTGGAGCGTGCAACTGTCCGGTTACCAGTCCGACAGCAACGTCGCGACCATCGGCGGCAGCAACGTGTTGGGCAAGGGGCACTCCTACGGGATCTCGGCGATTTACACGCTGCCGTCCAACGGCAACTGGTCCAACTCGTTTTCGGCCGGCATCGACTTCAAAGACTTCGACGAGCGCCTGACCCTGGCCGGCGAGAGCGACAATGTACCGCTGCAATACGCACCGTTCACCTTCGCCTATAACGGCTTTCGCTACACCGAAAATTCCCAATTGGGCCTTGGCCTGAGTCTGGTGGCCGGCACTCGCAGCCTGTTCGGTTACGGCAGTTCCGACGAAGACTTCGACTACAAGCGCTACCGCGCCAGCCCCAGCTTCGCCGTGCTCAAGGGCGACAGCAATTACACCTTTACCTTCGGCAACGACTGGCAGACCGCGAGCAAAGCCGCGTTCCAGCTGGCGTCCGGGCCGTTGGTTTCCAACGAGCAATTCTCGGCCGGCGGCGCGACTTCGGTGCGCGGTTATCTGGCTGCCGAGCGCACCGGTGACGACGGTTACCTGTTGTCCCAGGAGTTGCGCACGCCGTCCCTCGCCAAGTACCTGGGCACTTACGTCCAGGAGTGGCGCTTCTACGCCTTCGCCGAAGGCGCCCAGTTGTACCTGCGTGACGAGCTCCCCGATCAGGACGCCGATTACGCCCTGGCCAGTGTCGGCCTGGGCACCCGCGCGAGCTTGAGCAAATGGCTGTCCGGCAGCGTGGATTGGGGCTACCCGCTGCTCGAAGGGCCGAACACCTCGAAACAGGAATCGCGCCTGCACTTCAACCTGCAAGCGACGTTCTGAACCTACGGAGTAATTTTTCATGCAGCGCTTATTCATCGCTTTTCTGATCTGCCTGGGCTTCGTGCTCCCGGCCACTGCCCAGGCCTGGTGGCAGGACGACTGGCATTACCGCAAGCAGATTTCGGTGGACACCACGCCCCAGGGCGCGGCGATCAACGAGACGCTGGGTCGCACGGCGCTGCTGGTGCGCCTGCACACCGGCAACTTCACCTTCGACGGTGTCAAGGAGGACGGTTCGGACCTGCGTTTCGTCGCCGCCGATGACAAGACCGTGTTCAACCACCAGATCGAAAGCTTTGATCCGCTGATGGGCATGGCACTGATCTGGGTCGATGTGCCTGTTATTACGGGCGGCCAGCGGCAAGACATCTGGATGTATTACGGCAACCAGAAAGCCCCGGCCACCGGCAACGGTCAGCTGACCTTCGACCCGAATTTCACCGCGCTCTATCACTTCGACGGCGCCAACGGCACACCGCCCAAAGACACCACGGCCTACGGCAATACCGCGCAAAGCGCTACCGGCGCGAGCATCGACGGCGTGATGGGGCGGGCGTTGCAGTTCAGTGGTCAGCCATTGCTGCTGCCAGGCAGCCCATCGTTGCAACACAACGCCGGCGGCGCGTTCACCTTCAGTGCCTGGTTGCGTCTGGATCAAGCCAATGGCGAACAAGTGGTTGTGGCAAGACGGGAAGGGGCGAACAGCCTGTTGCTGGGCCTGAACCAAGGCATGCCGTTCGTGGAGATCGACGGCCAGCGCGCCGTGTCCACTCAACCGTTGAACCCCGGTCAATGGCAGCACCTGGCGCTGACCGCCGAGGGCAGCAAAGTCTCGCTGTACGTCAACGGCCGTGAAGCCGCGAGCCTTGCAGTGGCGATGCCTGCGTTCAATTCGGTCATGGCCATCGGCGCCGATCTGCCGAGCGAAACCGTCGGCATTTATCAGCCCTTCGCCGGCGCCATCGATGAGTTGCGCCTGTCCAAGGTCGTCCGGCCTGCCGCGCAGTTGCTGGCAGACGCCAATGCCCAGGGCGCCGAGTCGAAACTGGTGGCTTACGGCGTCGATGAAGAACAGTCGGGTTACGGCTTCGGCAGCCTCGGTTTCCTGCTCAATGCCGTGCCGGTGGACGCCTGGGTGATCATCGCGGTGCTGGTGCTGATGATGTTCCAGTCGTGGGTCATCATGATCCGCAAGAACCGCATGGTCAGCCGCCTCAGCGCCGCCAACGAAGCGTTCCGCGAGCAGTTCGCCAAGGTCGGCACGCGCCTGGAGATGTTCGCCGACGATCAAGACCTCGCCCAGCGTTTGCAGCACTCATCCCTGTGGCGCTTGTATCAGGTGGCGGTGAAGGAAATCCGCACCCGCCGCGAGCAGGGCGCCGACACCTCATCGGTGTCGGCCGCGACCATCGAAGCGATTCGCTGCTCCATGGACGGGGTGCGCACCCGCGAAAATCAGGCGCTCAGTTCAAAACTCTCGACTCTGTCCAACGCCATTGCCGGCGGCCCATACATCGGCCTGCTCGGCACGGTGCTGGGGATCATGGTGGTGTTCCTCGGCACGGCCATGGCCGGTGACGTCAACATCAACGCCATCGCCCCGGGCATGGCCGCCGCGTTGCTGGCCACGGCCATGGGCCTGTTCGTCGCGATCCCGGCGCTGTTTGGCTACAACCGGCTGATCACCCGCAACAAGGAAGTCAGCGCCGACATGCGCGTCTTCGTCGATGAGTTCATCACCCGTCTGGCGGAGATGCACGGCGAAAGCCAGTCCAGTGAGGCGGCCCATCGCCGCGGCAATCACACCCACGCATCCGTACCGGCCTGAGGAGCACTGACATGGCTAGCGTCAATACCTCCCACGACGATGACGATGATGCCGCAGTGGACAGCATCAACATCACGCCCCTAGTGGACGTGCTGATGGTGGTGCTGGTGATGTTCATCCTCACCGCCACCGCCCAGGTTTCCGGCATCCAGATCAACCTGCCCAAGGCCAGTGCCTCGGTGTCGCTGTCCGAAGCCAAGACCAAGGCGATCTCGGTCAACGACGGCGGTCAGGTGTTCCTCGATGCCTACCCGGTGACCCTGGCGGAGCTCGAAGACCGCTTGCGCATCGAGAAGGCGCAGAACCCTGATTTCCCGGTGATCGTGCGCGGCGACGCCACCGTGCAGTACCAGAAAGTCATCGAGGTGCTGGACCTGTTGCGCCGGCTTGAACTGTCCCAGGTCGGTCTCGTCACCGGCAAACCGACCCAGGGCTGACCATGACCGCACAACTCCCCATCCGCCCGTCGCCCGTCAAGTCGTCACCCCTGCGCTTTGTGAAGTGGGGCGCCGGGTTGCTGCTCGCCGGCGTGGCCGCGTGGTTTCTCTGGCAGTGGGCCAACGACATGAGTGGCGTGCGCCGGGAAGCGCCGAAGGTGCCGACGATTATCCCGTTGCCGCCACCGCCACCTCCGCCGCCGGAAAAACCGCCGGAACCGGAAACCCCCGTGGAAGAAAAAATGGTCGAGCCTGAACCGACGCCCGAGCCAGAAGAGGTCAAGCCCGAAGAAGAGGCGCCGCCATCGCCCGTCGATGACCTGGCCAACCCGATGCAAATGGACGGCGACGCCCAGTCCGGCAATGACGCCTTCAACATCGGCGCCGGCAAGGGCGGCGGCATGGCCGGTGCCGGAGGCGGGCGCTTGGGCAACGGCACGTACAGCCAGTTTTTGGCGTTCACCTTTCAGCGCTTGCTGCGGGAAAACCCGGACCTGCGCAACCTGGCTTTTTCGCTGCAGACCGACGTCTGGCTGAGCAGCGTGGGCGAGATCACCCGGGTGGAGCTGGTGAAGTCCAGCGGCAACCCGGAAGTCGACACCCAGGTGCTCACCGCGTTGCGCGGCGCGCCGCATTTAACCGAACGGCCACCGGCCTCCATGACCTTGCCTGTGCGCTTGTCCCTGCAAGGGCGGCGTCCGGGTTAACCGAACATTTTCAGGTTTTGCCAAAAGGAGTTGTGTGCAGATGATTTCCAACGTGAATCGATTGTCCCTGGCGGTCGGCATGGTCATTGCGACCCTGGTCGGGCACGCAGTGGCAGCCCCTGCGCCCTCGGAAAACGCCACGATCAATCTGATCCGCTTGCTGGTGCAGCAAGGTGTGTTGAAGCAGGAACAGGCCGACGGCCTGATCGCTCAGGCGGAAAAAGAAGCGGTGCAGGCGCGTCAGGCCAGCACGGCGGTTGCTGCCGGCCCGGCTGCGGCGCCCGGCGATGTGCGTGTGCAATATGTGCCGGCCGCGGTGCGCGATCAGATCCGCGACCAGGTCAAGGCCGAAGTCATGGCCACCGCCAAACAGGAAAACTGGGCCCAGCCCAATACTTTCCCGGACTGGGTCTCGCGTATCAGCTTCGACGGCGACATTCGCCTGCGAGACGAGTCGCGCTACTACTCGGGCACCAACAGCAACGAAATCGTCGACTTCGCCAAGCTCAACAACAACGGCCCATACGACGTGAACCCCAACAGCAGCACCAGCCTGCCGCCGTTGCTCAACACCCGTGAGGACCGTGAAAACCTGTTCCGCCTGCGGGCGCGCTTGGGCATGAAAGCGGTGATCTCGCCCGAATGGACCGCCGGCATTCGCATCGGCACCGGTTCGGACAATAACCCGGTGTCCACCACCCAGACCCTCGGTGGCGGCTTCGGCAAAAAAGACATCTGGCTCGATCAGGGTTACCTGACCTGGAAACCGTCCGATCAGCTGACCCTGACCGGCGGGCGGATTGCCAATCCGTTCTTCGCAACCGACATGCTCTATTCCACCGACCTGAACTTCGACGGCGTGGCAGCGATTTTCGATCACAAGCTCAATCGTGATTGGGGACTGTTCGGCACCGTCGGTGCGTTCCCGGTGGAGTACACCAACGACACCAGCAGCAGCAACGGTTTCGACAAGGAAGAGAGCGACAACAAGTGGCTGTACGGCGCGCAGATCGGCGCCAACTGGGCGATCAACTCCAGTAACCGCTTGAAAGGCGCGTTGGCCTACTACCGTTTCGACGACATCGAAGGCCAGCGCTCCAGCCCTTGCGAACCCTGGGCCGGCGCACCGGGCTGCGACAGCGACGGCAGTCGCTCGGCGTTCATGCAAAAAGGCAACAGCGTGTTCCTGCTGCGCGACATCACGCCAAACCCGCTCAACCCGTCCACCACGGCGCAACCGCAATTCGTCGGCCTGGCCTCGGAATTCAACCTGCTGGACCTCAACCTGGTGTGGGACACCGACCTGCCGGAAGACTTCAAGCTGCGCAGCCAGGCCAATTACGTGCGCAACCTCGGTTACGACGAAGGCGAGATGCGCAAACGCTCGGCCGGGCAGATCGTCAACAACCTCGACAGCGATGGCAACATCGAAAGCGGCGCCAATGCCTGGATGGTCCAGTTCACCCTTGGCAGCGCTCTGGAGCTGAAGAAGCAGGGCGACTGGAATTTCTTCGCCGGCTACAAGTACATCCAGCCGGACGCCTTGCCGGACGGTTTCAACGACTCGTCGTTCCACTTGGGTGGCACCAACGCCAAGGGTTATTTCCTCGGCGGTAATTACGGCCTGGCCAAGAACGTCGTCGCCACCGGTCGCTGGTTGAGTTCCGAAGCGGTATACGGCGCGCCGTTCGACATTGACGTCATGCAGCTTGAGATCAACACGCGCTTCTAAGGCGCCGGGAGAGGGTTATGAACACTCGATTTTTGCTGCTGGGGCTGGGGTTATTGATAGCACAGGGGGCGAGCGCCGAAGGCATGGAAGAACGCCTGCGTACCCAGTTGCGCAGCACCACCCAGCAGCTGCAAACCCTGCAAAGCCAGCAGGCTCAGGCCAGCGCCGCGCAAGTGGCGGCCGAGGGTCAGGCCAAGGCCGCGCAGGCGCAAATCAAGCAACTGACGGCGGAACTGGCCAAGGTCAAAGGCGTGGCCGAACAACTGGCCGGCCAGCATGACAGCCTGCAAAATAAGGCCCAGGCGCAAGCGGCAGCCAGCAGCGAGCAGGTCGGCAAGTTCAAGAAGGCTTACGAAGAATTGTTGGTGATGGCCCGGAGCAAAGAAGCCGAACGCGCCCGGCTCGAGACGCAACTGGCTGAACGTGACACACAAATGCAGCAATGTTCGGTCAAGAATCAACAGATGTACGGCGTGGCCAAGGAGATCCTCGCGGCCTACGAAAAGATCGACGTCGCCGAGGTGATGAAGATCCGCCAACCGTTCGCAGGCGCAGCCAGGGTCAAGTTCGAAGAACTGGCCCAGGGCTTTGGCGACGAACTCTACAAGACACAATTCGACGCGCCCCAGGCCGCGATCGCTCATTGAATGACAGGGAAGACTTTCACATGACTCAATTGATCAGCCACGTATCGCCACAATCCCTCACCGACGTGCTGCAAGCCGCCGGTTACCGGGTCAATCAAACCGAACAGAACGGCATCGTGCAATTGCTCAGCGCCAGCCAGGGCATCGGTTACGCAGTGCGTTTCGGCAATCCGGCGACCGAGCAGGGCAGCTACGTCGACTTCACCTTCAGCTGCGCCTTGAGGGTGCAGGGCGAGTTGCCGGCCGGGCTGGCGGAACTGTGGAATGCATCGCGACGCTTTGCCCGGTTGTCGGTGCAGGGCGAGTTTCTGGTGATGGAGATGGACGTGGTGGTCGCCGCCGGCGTGAGCGACGATCACCTGCGCGGCAACCTTGAACTGTGGGATCGCTTGCTTCAGGAGTTCATCGTTTACCTGCGTGAATACAGCCAGAACGCTGCGCAATTTCAGGCTCAGGCTGAAATCGCCGAGGCGCCGGCGCAAGAGGTGCCAGCCCTGTGAAAAAACGTACGGTAGTGGCCGGCGCAGGTGCGTTGGCCGTGCTGGTGATTGCCGTTGCGTTGGGACTGCGTCCGGGTAATGACCCGATCGCCGCTCAGCAGCCGGCGCCATCGGCGGTATTGGCAACGAATGAGCCTGCGGTCGCGCGACTGGGCAATCAGCAGGTCGCCCCTGAAGAACTCAAAGCGCTGCTCGCCACCTTGCCGACGGAAGCTCGCGAACAACTGCGGGCCAATCGCGGGGCGCTGGAAAGCTGGATTCGCTCGCGCCTGGCCGAAAAAGCCGTGCTCGAACAGGCGGACGCCCAAGGCTGGCGGCAGCGTCCGGAGGTCGAACGGCAAACCCGCGCCGCCACCGAGCAGATCGTTTTTCGCGACTACTTGCAGTCGGTCAGTCAGGTGCCGACCGATTACCCCAGTGCCACCGAATTGCAGCAGGCGTATGAGGCCGGCAAGGCCGGTTGGGTGACGCCGCCGATGTACCGGGTCAGCCAGATTTTCCTCGGCGTGGCCGATCCGCAGACACTCGAAACGGTGCGCAAGCAAGCGCTCGAACTGAGTAAAAAAGCCCAGGCCGCGCCGACGGAATTTGCGGCGTTGGCGAGTCAGTATTCGCAAGACCGCGTCAGCGCCGAACGGGGCGGCGACACCGGGCTGCAACCATTGCAGCAACTGGTGCCGGAAGTGCGCGCCACGGTGGCGCGGCTGAAAGTCGGCGCAGTCTCCGATCCCGTACAAAGCGCAGCCGGTTTCCACGTGATCAAACTCACCGAACAGCAACCGGCCCGCACCGCGACCCTGGAAGAACTGCGCGAACGCCTGACCCAGGCCTTGCGTGCCCAGCGTCAGGAACAGATCGCCAAGGCCTATCTGGAAGGTATGCTCAATACGGCGACGTTGAGTATTGATGGGGCGGTGTTGAATAAGGTTCTGGAGGAGAAACTTTAGTTTGGCGGTGTGGCGCGGGACGCCTTCGCGGGCAAGCCTCGCTCCTACAGGATGGAGTTGAGCCGGCTTTTGTAGGAGCGAGCGATGCGGCGATCCGACTTGCCCGCGAAAGCGTCATCACATCCACCATCGACCAACCCTATCTACCCCAATCGCAACGCACGCTCAAAACCAACAAAGATCGACAGGGAGTCATCGATGTCATTCATAGAACCCACAGGACGTCAGGGTGTTGTCGAATACCGATCCCCGCAGGGGCCATCGGAATCCTGGCTGGCACGGGCCGCCGGGATTGATGCGGAGGTGGCGCAATACTTTCTGGTCAGCGCCCGTTGTGGCTGTTTCATGCAGGCCGCGCGCAGCCTCAATGTGCGAGCAACCTTGCTGCGCAAGCACCTGGCGCAGCTGGAAGATCATCTGCAACGTTCGCTGTTCAAATTCCAGGGCAGTTCGCTGACCTTGAGTCGTGACGGGCAGCAGTTGCAGGCGCAGTTGATTGCGCTGGTGCACGAGCGCAAGTTGCCGGTGATCGAACAACCGTTGATTCGCCTGGCCGTGGCCGAATCGATCCTGCACGACATCCTCGGCCGCGATCTGGTCTCGCTGCTGCGCCGCAACGCCAGTGTGCGCATGGACATCATCTCGCTGGACAGCGAACTGTCGCTGCAAGCGGTCAGTGCCGACGTCATCCTCTGGCTCGCCCACGGCGAAACCCCGCACCCCGGCCCGACCTTCGCCACCAGCGAACCGCAACATCTCGCGCGCCTCGACTACCTGCCGCACATCGCCAAACGCTACAGCCGCGTGACTGCGCGCCCGGAAACTCCTGATGACCTGGCGGATTTCATGCTGGTGCAATGGCAGCATGATCGTCAGATTGACAGCTTTCGGCCGTGGAATGAGCTGGTCGAACAGCGCTTGGCCGGAGTGGTGCAAATGCAGTCCTACGAATTGATGCTGGAGATGATCCGCTGCAGTGCGTGCATCGGGTTATTGCCGGCGTACATGAGTCGCTTCGACCGTGGTTTGGTGGCATTGCCCGGACTCTTTGCCGAACCCATGCAATTGCAGGCATGGCTGGCGGTCAACGCCGACTCGCAGAACGTGCCCGAAGTCCAGACTCTCACCGACCTCATCCATCACACCTTCAACGAACGCCAGGAGTGGTTCCAGACCTGACGCATTCCCCTGCAGGAGTGAGCCTGCTCGCGATTACGCCCTGCCAGGCAACCAAACTCCAACTAAACGCACCCAATCCAACTGTCGGCTAGCCTGCTAACGAAAGCGTCCGATCAGCTATTAAAGATCTCACTGAACGGGCGCAACAGGAAAATTGCAATTCCAGCTCAGACCCGCAACCGAATCGCCAATACTCATAGCCTCCCCGACACAACTACGGTCAAGGTTCGGGCTGCCGATGTTGCGCCGGATCCATACAGCGCCTTGGCGGTAAAACTGTGCGACGCTACGGCCAGGCCGGCAACGGTCATTATCCAGCCCCCAGTTGTCGCATCAGCAGTCGCTTCACCTTTGGATACCGCACCGTCGAACACCTCGACTTTCTGGCCTTTGGCAGCGATGCCACTGAGGGTCACGGCAGTTTCCACCGTGGTCCCGCCCTGCGGAATTTCGGCGCCGCTGGGGGAGCCTTTGATTGACGTTAGCATTGGTGCGTCGGCTGAGGTTTCCGTCTGTTTGAAAGTCGTCATGTTGAAGCTCCTGCGTTGTGTTTGGACAGGAACTATCAAAGCACTTTAAAAAAGATCGCACACCTGTCAGATCTGACAGGTGCATGAGGGAATCCGACGAGTGGTGTCTTCCTCTAGATTTGTCAGTGTCAGATCCGCAAACGAATCTACCGCCCCAACACATCCATCGCATCACAGCCCACGTAACAACATCGCCGCCGCCTGCGCCAATTGCTGCACATAAGCACCTTTGGCTGACGAAATATCCAGACTGGTCAGACGCTCCATCATTTGTGTCACTGCCAGCAATGAACTCTTTGCGCTGCTTTACAATAAATCCACCTAATCGCGCAGATCGCTATCGCTTTGATAACTCTATTTTTTTGCTTCGGTCAAATTAAAAACTGAATCGGGGCGGCAGCTTCAATAATGTTTTTTCTTCACTTAGGCACAAATGCCAGAGCTTTGAAAATGTTGTACGGGAGCCCTCCTGAAATACTCAAACTGCCGTGAATGGCACAAAGAGCTGGGTGCAGGCGACGTTTTCGATAGAGTTCAGGTCGGGATCGAACGTGCTTCCGGAAAATAAATAAGACCAGTTATCGCCATTCTCAAATCCGATGCTGTAACCCGGCAATATCTGACGTGGCGGATTCTCGCGTGGCAACGAGGACAAGATCTCCGGATGCTTCAACGCCCTGATCATGTCGATGACTGTTGATTTACCCGAACCATTTTCGCCAATGAAAATGTTGATATTGCCAAGCGTAATCGGCTCGCTACGTTGCAGTTCATTCAAGTGCGTGAAAAAAACATTTGAATCTACAGCGTGCTCAGGAGTATTGAGCGTGCGTATGGCCGACAGCCAGATATGCTTTATTTTCATTTATTGACAGGCCTCCTGGCCTGGAAAGTAGAACTCATGGGCTGTAAGGAATCAGCCGGTCATCATCCATTTCTCGTAGCAACTGATCGAGCATCTGCCGCTTGTTTTCCACGCTCGCGATCGGCACGTACCAGGCGATCACGCTCCAGCCTTCGCGGGAGTAGTTGTAGGTCTTCAACGGTTCGCCATCCTTGAAGACCATGCCGCGCAGGTTGTCCTTGTAGTGATAAGGCATCGGGAACGTGAACAGCGTAAAAACGTTTAACAACCCCAGCAGGTTGACCCCGCCCTCACGCGGTTCGGTGATCAACAGGCTGTAGCCGTTGCGGGTGTAACCGCCGTCGAGCAGCGAAAATGCGCCGGTTTCTTTCAGGACGCTGACGGTTTCCCGTTGATGTTGTTCGTCTATGCGCGAGTATGCAGGCCCGAGGCCGAGTGTTACCGGCACGTAGGCCTGGTTGGCGCGGTAGTCGAGTGGCTGCAAGGTGTTGGCGCAACCGCCGAGCGTCAGCGCGGCGCAGAACAGGGCGGCGACTTTTAGCGAAGAGCGATTCATTGCGCGGTCACTACGGCAGGGACCAGCCGATCATGCTGTACGTCCTGCGCGAACGCGCGGGCGATGCGGCTGAGGTTCTGGTCACGCATCTCACCGCCCGGATTCAGCAGCCACGTGTATTTATGAGTGCTGTTGCGATAGGTGTATTGCTTCAGACGCTTGTTGCCCTGGAACACGGTGAACTCGCTCTGGGTGTTGATTTCGTCCGACAATGGCAGCAGAAACAACGTCGCGCAGCTCAGCAGAATCACCGGAAAGGGCGGCAGATCGCGCTGGACGTTGAGTTTGACTTGTACGTTGTACTCGTCGCCTTTGCCACTGCCGGTTTCGATGGTGCGGAACACGCCGGTCTGGCGCAGGTGATTGCGCAAGCTGGAGGCGTTTTCCGGGTCATCGACCATGACGTGGATCGGCGCCAGATAATCCTGACCGTCCGCCAGTGTGCGCACAGGCAAGGTGTTGGTGGCCGCGCAACCGGTCAACAGGGCAGCAGTGGTGAGGGCGATGATTTTTTTCATGGTTTGACGTCCACGGCCGCACCCGGAGTGGGGCCGGCAAAGATGTAGGGTTCGGCGCTTTTCAGGTCGAGTTTCAGCGGTTGCAGCGTGGGAAGCCCTGGGGCCAGACGTTGAGCGATGACAGCATCGCGGGCGTTCTGATTGCTCCAGCGGAATGCGCAGAAACCTGCGGTCAGGCAAAACGAGCGAAATTCGCCGATGTAATAGGCCTTGCCGGCCTCGAGGCGTAGGGGCAGGTTGAATTTCTCTCGCGCTTCGGAGGAGCTGTAAACGGTGCCAAGGCCGGGGTGGTAACGCGCGGAGAAAAACTGAAAGTCATAGAACTCGTAATCGCCCGGCTTGAGCGGTAGCACGAATACACTCGCCGCACCGGTACCGTCCTGAACATCCTGCGGCGTGGAGTAGGCGCCTGCCATCTTCCAGATACCGGCGGCGCTGTAGTCGGAACCGCGCTTGCGGAAAAAGATGCGCTGATTGTCGGCGGCGGACAGCTTAAGTGACTGTGGCCCGATCGAGCCGACAAGGTAACTGACCGGCTCGTCGGCTTTGGGTTGTAGAGGCTCGCTGACCCAAGAGGCGCTTTCGGTAATGCAGCCGCTGAGCGTCGCGGCCAGCAAAACAGCCGCGCCGAGTTTGAATAACTGAAACATGAACATCCCTGAATCTGCGTGTATTGATTGACGGCAAACAGAAAGGTCAATCAATGCCTTCCTGGCTTTGCGCTTTTTTACGGGTGCGCAGAATAAGGGAGGTGGTGGCATTTGGCTAGCGCTGATGGTTGCACTGCGTACCCGCAGGAGCGAGCCTGCTCGCAATGGCGGTGTGTCTTTCGACATTTGCGGCGCTGATCCACCGCTATCGCGAGCAGGCTCGCTCCCACAGGGGATCATGGAACATTCATAGCGCCGCAATAAACCCAACAAAGATCGACAGGGAGTCATCGATGTCATTCATAGAACCCACAGGACGTCAGGGTGTTGTCGAATACCGAACACCGCAGAGGGCATCCGAATCCTGGCTGGCACGGGCCGCCGGGATTGATGCGGAGGTGGCGCAATACTTTCTGGTCAGCGCCCGTTGTGGCTGTTTCATGCAGGCCGCGCGCAGCCTCAATGTGCGGGCAACCTTGCTGCGCAAGCACCTGGCGCAGTTGGAAGATCAGTTGCAACGTTCGCTGTTCAAGTTCCAGGGCAGCGCGCTGACCTTGAGTCGTGAAGGTCAGCAATTGCAGGCGCAGTTGATCGCGTTGGTGCACGAGCGCAAGTTGCCGGTAATCGAACAGCCATTGACTCGCTTGGCCGTGGCCGAGTCGATCCTGCGATATTCTCGGCCGCGATCTGGTCTCGCTGCTGCGGCGCAACGCCAGTGTGCGCCTGGACATCATTTCCCTGGACAGTGAACTGTCGCTGCGAGCGATCAGTGCCGATGTGGTGGTATGGCTGGCGGGCACCGATTCGCCATTGCCAGGCCCCAGTTTCGCCATCAGCGAACCCCAGCGTCTGGCACGGCTGGACTATCTACCACACATCGCTAAAAGGTATTCACGGGTCGCGGCGCGGCCGGACAGCCTGGGTGACCTGGCCGATTTCATGCTGGTGCAATGGCAGCACGACCGTCATGTCGCCGCTTTTGGCCCATGGAACAGTTTGGTGGAGCAGCGCTTGGCGGGGGTGGTGCAACTGCATTCCTATGAACTGATGCTGGAGATGATCCGCTGCAGCGCCTGCATCGGTTTGCTGCCGCACTACATGAGCCAATTCGACCGGGGGCTGGTGGCGTTACCCGGGCTCTTCAAGCAATCGATGCAGCGCCAGGTGTGGATGGCGGTCAATACCGACTCCCGGAACGAGACCGGGGTGCAGGGGATTGTCGAGCTGATCCATAACACTTTCAACGAACGGCGGGAGTGGTTTGGATTGATCGGCTAATCCTCTGGCAAGAACACTTCTGTGGCGAGGGAGCTTGCTCCCGCTGGGCTGCGCAGCAGCCCCAAAACCATTCAACCCGTTTGTATCCGATAAAACCGCATTCACCGGGTTTACAACTGCTCAATCGGAACCAATACACACCCGTGGCCCGCCATGACCCTCCAAAGATGAGCAGCTGCCTTCCCCCCGGCAGCTCCAAAGTTCAATGTTAGAGCTGGCAAAGACTGCGTTTTTTGTTTTTTTGCCTCCCCGGATTGGCGTAGTGCCAAGGATTTTGCGGCGGTTGACTGCAGTGATCTGCGTCCGCGCTCTCTCCTGTCCTCTCGCCCGTCACGGCTCATCCGTGATCGTGTTTGTCGGCCTGGATTTTTTAACGACGCGCGCCTTTCTCTGCTTGGGCCTTCTTTTGCTCGATGCTTTTTTATGGGGACTGTGCGCGGGGCATCAGTCTTGATATCTCTGGGGCCAAAGGCACCGATGTGCAACAACTGGCGCATGCGGCGGCGATATTGCTGCGCGATGGTTGTGATGTGATGGTTGTGCTGGGGCGGCGAATTGGCGCGCGGGTCTGACGTCGAAGCCCAGACCTACTGTCGCGAGGGGCTTGTCAGAACGCCGCATCGCCCCCTTCGGCTGTTTGGTCTTTCTCTCTCTCGTTGTTATGTCTGGGCATTAAATTTCATGTCATCAACTCGAATATCAAGTAGGCTGCCGCTGCTTATTTCGGCTCCCCTAACATCAAGCTCAATTCGTTTAATATTAGATGCTTCAACTGTTACGCTTGTATAGTCAGCATGTCCTGTTGCCGGTATCCTCAATTTTCTTAGCGGCGTAGCTCCATCTCCATAAAAAGTAGCAAAAAACACCCCGTTTGGAGTGCCTTGAGAATATATGGAATATATAAAGTCCACGCGAGAGCAAGGGACTCTTAGGTTTAACGTTGCGCTCGATGCGGCATGGGGTCTGCAAACAAAGTATAGAAGCGTGCCTCCGGTCTGGTTTATTGTTCTTACGTAGCTCGAATTGACTTGTGTGGAAGTGATCGTCATGTAGGTTGTTTCGAGAGTACTTATAATTTGCACGGGATACTGTGAAAAATCTTCTGTAAAAGACACAGGTAGTATTGAAAATACTCTTACTTGTGAGGAAGGTTGCGAACCATACAGCGCCTTAGCGGTAAAACTATGTTTCGTCGTGGTCAGGCCTGTAACTATTAGCATCCAAGCGCCTGAAGTGGCATCAGCGATGGCTTGCCCCTTGGATAACGTGCCGTCCAACACAATGACCTTCTGACCCTTGGCGGCGACGCCGCTCACCATAATTGCTGTTGCTGCGGTGAAACCGTTATTTGGAATTTCAACGTCGCGGGGAGAACTTCTAACTGAGGTCAAGGTGGGAGCGCTGGCCTCTGTCACGGTCAAGTTGCGAACATTCGAATACACCGCCGTGTTGTGATACAGCGACTTCGCATACAACCGCCGTGCACCCAGCCGTATGGTGATGATGTGTTCCCAGATCCCAGTTGTCTCGTTGGCGGTCACGGTTCCCTTGGACACTGCGCTAGCACCGTTGCCGTCGAAAATCTCGACCCGCAGCCCTTTGCTGGCGGTGCCGCGCAGCTTCAACGTCGTGCTGACCGTGAGGCCGGCCTCAAGCACTTCCTTGCCAGCGCTGTCCAATACGTTGTCGAGCGTCGGCACCGCCAACTCCACCGCCTTGATGGTGTACACCCGATCCGGAAACACCACCGCATTCGCTTCAACATTGCTCTTGTCCAGCGCCACTTTGTATTTGATCGTCAGCATTGTGCCGTGCCCCAGTTGCTTGAGGTAGCTGTTGACCAGCCCCTCGGGCCAAAAGCCTTGATTGATCCACGTGGCATTGACTTGGGACGGCAGCCCTGACCAAATCGCCAACTCATGTACCGAATCGTTTGACTTTTTCCCCTCAAGCCGCAGCCAGCAGGGTTGTCCCGCTTCAATCAATGTATGGAGCAACGCATGAATGGTCGCGTTTTTAGCACCCAGCGCCAGTACATCCAGATAGTTATTGGCATCGGCTTCCACAATCATCGGTGGGATCAAGGCCGTTGCCGGCAGTGTCAAAATGTTCAACAGCAAAGGCGGGGATTCGGTGGCGATGCCGTTGCGCGCGAACACATAGGTAGCGGTTATCTGTTGTCCCAGGCTGTACGCCAACACCGAGCGTGGCACCGCAATCACCAGTCCCGCGCTGACCAGTCGTTGCGGGCTTGTGTAGGAACCCGCCGCTACGTCCGTGGCGCCTTTCCACTTCACCCATAACTTGTCGTTTGGCAGTAACGGGCCTTGCGGCACTAATACCCGGACTTCCGAATTGACCGGACTGAATTGATTGCCGTTCATGCCCCGCACCGTAGGGGCCTGCAAGGACACGCGACCGAGGTGGATATCCAGACGCTTTTCGGGTGACCTGGCGACGTTGCCCAACTGGTCGAACACTTTGAACTCCACCACCGCACTTGGATTATCACCGGCCTTCTCAAAGGAATCGGTAAACAGCGTGTGGGTGATCGGTGTCGGCGCGTCGGGCACATCGAAGCGGAATGTCGCATCTCCCACAGAAAATTCGATTCGGTCAAAATTGCGTCGATTGTTATAAGTGAAACCGAACGGCACACCCTGCGCGGCACGCTCCGGTCCGACCCCGTCCTGAATCACATCCGGCGGGAGCACCACATCCAGCGTATCGGGAAGGCGCAGGTGGTACAGCACCAGCAAATCCCGGGATTGCTCAACGTTGCCGCCTACGCGGGTGACCTTGTAATACAGGCCATTAACGCCTTGATCCAACCACCCGTGAGGCAAGTACAAACGTATACGTAATTGCTCTTCACCTGGCGCAACGGTTTTGCCGGTAATGGGTGTGGGGTGGCCTTGTTTGTAGAGATCGATGCGGTCATCGGCCGCCATGGTCCAGGAGAGGAGTTTAAGTTCTGTCCAGGGGTCGATCAAACACTCGAGGCCTTGTGCCTGGCCATCGTAAAGCACCTTGGGAATCCCGCCGTGTGCAATGCCATCCGGTTTCACTGGTGTCACCCAGCCCTGGATGATGACCGGATACAGGACAAACAATTGGTTGAACGTCGAAGACTGGATATCCATGAGGTGCTCCTGAGCGGCTGGGCTTTGCCCAATCGGGCAAGGCACATCTCACACCAGGAAGCAGAAATTCGCACCTGTCAGATCTGACAGGTGCGCACGGTTTTGCGACGAGCGGTCGGGCTGTGGTCGAAATCAAAACAAAAAGATCGCAGCCTTTGGCGACTCCTACAGGGTGTACTTGATCCCTTTTAGGAGCTGCCGAAGGCTGCGATCTTTTTGATCTTGCTGGTATCAGGCGCGCAAACGAATCTGCCGCCTTCAAACATGCCCATCAACCACATCGCCCGAGCAGGTTCCGAGACGGCGTCAGAGGTTGCGCTGCGCTTCCATCCGATCATGCAGGACTCTGATGATCGCTATCCCATATGCAGTGATTCGAAAATAGATCATGTGCCGCTCCACGCTACAGCGTCGATAACCGGGACGGACAACGTCGCACGCCGGTGCTGTTTTCGGGCGCAGGGCTAACTGCTCAAATGCTGTAGTAATGATATCGATGTAACGATTGGCCTGATCCAGACCCCATTGTTGCGCCGTGTAACTCCAGATCGCCTCAAGGTCGCCCTCGGCGGCGGGGGTAAGACGATATTCAGCCATGCGCGGTCAACATTCTCTTCTTGAACGCCTCGGGATCGAACGGGCGAGGTTTTCCACTGGATTCACCTTCCCGCAGGGCGGCGCGAATTGTTTCCAGCTCGGCGTTTCGCTCCTGTTCACGGCGGATCAAATCGCGGATGTATTCGCTGTCGTTGGTGTAATGACCTGCTTCTATCTGGGCTTTAATCCAGTGGTCTTGCTGGTCGGTGACGGTAATGGTTTTGCGTACGGTTCCCATGATTGGGCCTCCGGATAGGTGGGCGCGTGCTCGCAAGCTATCATACTATTGGTGCGTTAACGAGCATTGAACCCTTCGCCGCAGGCACTAGGCCCGGCACCTTTAAAAGCAAAAGATCGCAGCCTTCGGCGACAAATCCCATGTAGGAATTGCCGTAGGCTGCGATCTTTTGATCTTGCTGGTATCAGGTGCGCAAACGAATCCGCCGCCCCAGCACATCCATCACATCACAACCATCGCGCAGCAACATCGCCGCTGCATGCGCCAGTTGCTGCACGTCGGAGCCTTTAGCCCCAGTGATATCAAGGCTGGCCAGGCTTTCCATCATCTGCGTCACCGCCAGAAAACGGCTGGCTGCGCTGCTGTGCAGCACATCCAGCGGTGCTTGGGTGGCAACGAGTAACACTGGAATGTTGTCTTCGTTCTGAGTCATCGGCATATGCGGATTCATGCGTCACCCCCCGCCTGAGCGGCGTGCAAACCGTCGACTGAAGCTTGCACCAATGAGCGTGCGGTGCCGAGCATCTGCTGACTGGCCCAACGCAACGAAGCACTGTGTTCCGGGCGGGTGGCGGTGGGGGCTTGATGGGCGAGGGCTTCGGCACAGCTGAGGTAGACCGAGGCGTGCTCCAGGGCGTCGAGTAACGGGATGCCGGGTTGTACGGCGAAGAGGTGATGGTCGACGTGGTCGCAGCGGGCGAAGGGGGTGGATTTTGTGGTTGGATCGGTCATGTGTGTAGCTCCTGAGAAAAATTAGAGCTGCCACTAGATCGCCGTCAAACGAAATTAGGGTGGCAACTGCACGCAGGTTGACGGACCGGTCTCAAGGCACCCGGCGCATCCGAAGATGCCCCACGTACAGTTGCCATATCACTTTGCTGCGGACGAAAGTGTACGCGTGCAAAGTAAAGGAACTATACGCCTTGAGAGATACAACCGAGCCGTCAAACCCGATCACGAATGAGTCGTGACAGGCGCGAGGATAGGGAGTGAGGGCAGGGCAGTCAACCGGCGAAACGCTGCTTTGCGTGTAGGTCTGTGCTGGTATGAATTCCATTCGTTCATAACCTCAACAAGCCACCCCAACCCCGTAGGAGCTGCCGAAGGCTGCGATCTTTTGATCTTGTGTTTTCCGGGTACAGCAAAAGCAAAGTCAAAAGATCGCAGCCTTCGGCAGCTCCTACAGTCAAGGATGCATTCGCCGGATCTGGCAGATGAAGGGTGCGGCGGTTTAGAGTGATCGGCCACACACCGATCAAGGACGAATCCACCATGCCCGACCACAACCCCGCCATTCACCTCGAACGCTTCAGCGAGCAGCACATCGAGGGCATTACCGCGCTCTACAACGACCCGGCCGTGGCCCGGCAGGTGCTGCAAATGCCGTTTCAGTCCACCGAAGTCTGGCGCCAACGCCTGATGGCGGACAACGAGCGGGCGGTGAAACTGGTGGCGCTGCATCAGGGAACGGTCATCGGCAACATTGGCCTGGAACAGTTTTCGCGGATCCGCCGCAGCCACGCCGGGAGCTTCGGCATGGGTGTCGCCGTGGCTTGGCAGGGCAAGGGCGTCGGCTCGAAACTGCTGGCAGCAGCGCTGGACATCGCCGACAACTGGATGAACCTGCAACGGGTCGAGCTGTCGGTGTACGCCGACAACGAAGCGGCCATCGGCCTGTACCAGAAATTCGGTTTCGAGACCGAAGGCCTGTTTCGTGACTATGCGGTGCGTGACGGTCGGCTGGTCGATACCCTGAGCATGGCGCGCCTGCGTCGCACCAGTAAGTGAAAAAATTTGAGCGACGAAAGTCCTGTAGGAGCGTGGCTTGCCCGCGAAGAGTGCGCCGCGGTTTTTCAGGTATTACGCGTCATCGTTCTTCGCGGGCAAGCCTCGCTCCTACAGGTTCTGCGCGAGTCAGTCGCCCAACGCAAACTCCACCGCCGCCTGCGCATGCAGTTCGGTGGTGTCGAGCAGGGGCAGGGCGCTGTGTTCGGGTTTGATCAGCAGGCCGATTTCGGTGCAGCCGAGGATGATCGCCTGGGCGCCGCGTTCGGTCAGCGATTCGATCACCCGTTGATAAACCTGGCGCGAGACCTCGCTGATCACCCCGACGCACAATTCGTCATAGATGATTCGATGCACGGCCTGACGTTCCTCGGCCTCCGGCACCAGTACCGTCAGGCCCTTGGCCGTCAGACGAGCCTTGAGGAAATCCTGCTCCATGGTGAACGCGGTGCCCAGCAAACCCACCCGTAGCGCACCGACGTCCAGTGCCGCCTGAGCGGCGGGCTCGGCAATGTGCAAAAAAGGAATATCGATCGCGGCCTGAATCTGCCCGGCCACCTTGTGCATGGTGTTGGTACACAGCACCACGCACTCGGCACCACCCGCTTCCAGACGCCGGGCCGCATCCACCAGAATCGCCGCCGCGTCGTCCCAGCGCCCGGCGTGCTGGGCCTGTTCGACAGGGCCAAAGTCGACGCTGTACATCAGCAATTTCGCCGAGCGCAACGGCCCGAGGCGATCGCGCACCTGCTGGTTGATGAGACGGTAATACTCGGCGCTGGACTCCCAGCTCATGCCGCCGATAAGGCCGATGGTGCGCATTGGATTTCCTCAGGCTATGGCCTGTGTTGATAGGCCAGGCCTGAAGGGAGTTTCCATTTGTTCGATGGCGGACACCAGCGATAAATCAACTGCAATGCTCATGTTTTGGTGAAGTGTCATGGTGCCTTTTCAGGCAAGGGAACTACGTGGTTGCAGCCGGCCTCCAAGGTTTTTGCATACCCCACATCAGGTCGCCACGGTTCCAGGATCCACTGCGGTTTATCCCTCGCTATCGCCAGATGACAAATCAACTGATGACGCAGCCCATGGGTATTTTTCCAGTAGCGGCTATTGGAATAGTCGCGGCTGAGTTCATCCCACAGATAGGGAGTCCCTTCTGGCGGTGTTTTCCTCGCACAGGGTGTGGGCGTGATTGCAAAGGCCCACTGATAGTCCCGATAAAACCATTGCGCACTTTCAATATATTTCACACAGCGTTCCACGGTCAGGATGTAGCTAAAGGGGTGAGCTGATGCCCAACATCAAACCGACACTCATCAGGCACCGCTGTAGGGTCTTCATTGAGCCACCGCCTGGTCGGCCTGAACGTAACTAAAAGTGGCGGTGCCAGTGGCGCTGGTGGCAGGCGTCAGACGGATGATCGGAACCACGATTTTCGGGTTGGTCGAATTGTAGAAATCGCTTTGGTTGTACCGCGCATCGGCGAGCGGTTTCGGATCGCTGCCTCCGGCGATATAAAAGAACGCCATGATAGGGAAAGTGTTGGGCCGGCCCGATGCCCACGTTTTAATAATGACTTCATTGTGTCCGTTAAACCCTGCAGCACCCAATAATGACTTTCCCAGTAAGGATTGGTAGAACGCGGGACCGGAGTAGGTATTTCGATCATCCCTGATGTCGAATCCGCATTGACGCAGATTTGGATTGCCTCCTGCGATATTCCATACGCTCAACCATTGTTGCGCAGTGGTCACGCTAGCATTCTGACAGAGTTGACTTTGAACGGGATAATCCTTGTAAGGACCGCAAACTGCCGTCGTGCTTCGGTGCCACCCCCAAGCGTCCATTGGATACGAACACAAATACTCCAGATCAATCTTGTCGGTAGGTGCTTCGAAAATGGGATACAGGATGTAGCCATTGCCGTAACCCCATGCCAGCCGTCCAAAATTTGCATCGGCTCTGAGGTACGAGAACGAAACGCCGCCACTTTTTATCGATGTGGGGCTGGGATCCCAGACCTTATAAGAGGCGTCTTTTACCGTAACTCTGAGGGTCACGCCCGAGCACAGGAACGCGGGTTGTGAGTTGGAGTTATTGCAATTGAGGAATTTTCGACTGTAAAGCGTGTTCAACTGAGTGGCGATGGCGGGCCCATTCAGCGCCTGGACATTATTGAACGCTCCTACTTCACTCGGTGGTTTTGTATCGACCTGAGTGCAACCCACCACCAACGCGATTAACAGCCAACCGACAATTTTTTGCATGACAGGGCTCCTCGTCAAACACTGACGTGATCTGGTTTTAGTTCATGGGTTAGCAAGCGCTGGGCGCTCAACTAAAGATAATCAGAATAAGCGGATGGCTATAAAGAGACTCTTAGCAGCCATGAAAAAATAAGCGGTTCCACGGTGCCGATTCTTTTTAGCGTGTAATTGAACAGTACGCGACGTCCTCGGTTTTCCGTCAGCCATGCCTGCTGTATCGGCAAATCTGTATAAGAGCTTTGGGTGACAGGAACTTCCTCACCGTATCGGGTAACGACACCGAAAAGTGCAAGGCGTGCTTTGTAATTGTCCTCCAGCGTTGGGTAATACACCCTGAGGTTGAGCTTGTCCGAGGAGAGTGTGGGTTCTGGAAGGTGGTGTTTTTGCCCGGTGATTGTGATGTTAAGGTCTTTGGATTGCAGATCTTCGGTGGTGCCTGGCAGCCTCACGGTATAACTGATCTGCGCGCCGCTGCCGAGACAATCAACCACTTCCAGCCTTGGAACCAGAAATCTCAGTACCTCTCCGGCATAGGCAACGGTTTGAATCTCGCTGCCATAAGTCGAATTGCGCCCGAGCCAATAGACTTTGACAGTTTGCCCGGAGGCGGAGCCGGTGTAAGCAACCTCGACCGTGGCGAACTTGGCCTCATAAAAGTCTTTCTCGAAGTTCAATCGAGTGCCGCCGAGTTCCCTGGCTTCCAGCACTTTTGGCTGTTTGAGATCCAGCACCGGTTTTTGGATGTGCACATCGATATAAGTGGTTTTCGACCAGATTGCTCGCGGGCCGGTCGAGTTGCCGACTTGATCGACAACTCTGAAACGCATAGCGAAATGGGGATTGTCCCGCGGGAACGCATCGGCGAACAGCTTCAGAATGACGATGCCGGCTGCGGCCTGGGGGGCCGTTACGGTGCGCAAAACCGTATGTCCATCACAATCCAGCGTGATTTTGTCGTATGCACGCATGTAGACGTAGCTCAGCCTGACGTCCACTCCTTGCGCGACGCGAGCGGCATCCAGTCCGTTGTCGATGACATCCGCGGGAAGCGTCATCAGGAGATTGGGGTTGTCCCCGGAGCCCACCACTTCGCCCGCCGGGCGAGGGGTGTGATACAGCACCACAAGATCGTCTGATGTCTCGGGGCCCTGACCGACACGTGTGACTCTCAAGCGAATCCGGTTGACGCCGTTGCGCAGAAAAGCAGCTGGCAGATCCATCGTGAACCGCTGGTTCTCCTCACCCGGATTGATGGTTTTGTTGTCCACCGCTGTGGGCTCCTCGTTGATGAGGAGTTCTGCAGTGTCGTAAGTAGCTTGAGAAAACCAGGGATCGATCAGCACTTTCACCAGCGAGTTGACGATGAGGGAAAGTGCCAGGCCTCCTGTAACGTCCGGGTCAGGATGGATGACCGGGATCGTCAACCCGGAGATGATCACCTTATCAATTTTTAAAACCCCGACGTCTTCCTTGCTGCTCATGGCTCGCGTTCCTTGATCGCTATATGGGCCTTGCGGACAGGTTTATCTAATACCCGGTCGTCATGCCCCGCAACTGATAGATCTGACAGGGGAGCCCTGAAAAACAGGCAAAAGGCGACCGTTCGTCGCGTTGATCTGCCGCGGCACTGTAGCCGTTCGCACCTTTGCCATACACAAGCCGTCAGCATCTGCCATGCTCAACGTCCGCAGCACCGCTTCAACCAAAGGAACACTGCAATGGACGACGTACAGCAACTGGGCGAGATGCTTCGCCACTATGCAGATAGCGAAGCGCACAAGAAGCAACTGTTTGAGTCCCAATCGGCCGTGTGGGCGACGCGCATTGGTGAGTTGTTCGATCAGATCCAGCAGTGGCTGGCACCGGTCCTGACGCCGAATCTGTTGGAAGTGAGCCGCGAGGCGTATGTCGCGTCCGGGGCGAGCGTGCCGCTCGAGACGTCGACGTTCAAGACCGAGAAACTGAGTATTGTGATTGCCGGCAAACCGGTGGAGTTTGTGCCGGACGTGATGGGCGCGGGTGGGCAGATTTCCCTCGCAGTGATGGGCTTGACCGCCGCGCGTTATGGCAGCATTTCGCTGGTGTGCCTGCCACCGTCCAGCAATTGGCAGTGGCGCAAGACCAATGGCTTGAAAGACCCGGACACCTTTGCCTTCGATGCGAATTTCCTGGCGCAGCAGCTGCAGGGCCTGATTCCCCGCGAGCGCGGCTGAACTCTTTGGGCATTGCACATTACCCTGTGGGAGCGAGCCTGCTCGCGATGGCGGTTTAGCAATCAACATTTATGTTGACTGACCCTCCGCTATCGCGAGCAGGCTCGCTCCCACATTGATCGTGGTGCCTCAGATTTCGAGGTTGCCCCAGCCCGGTTTTAACGCTTCCGGCGCCACCGCTTTCACGGTTTTGCCCGTGGCCAATTCCACCCGCCGCGCCACTTCGGGGTCATCGGCGAACGGAATCAGGCTGGCATCGTCCAGGCTCTCGGCGGTCTGGTGTTTCAGGCAATACTCGACCGCCAACCAAAGCCCCAAAACGCCCAATAAATTCAACCCCATCTCGATCATGTCAGGCTCCTTGCCTCAGGCAATCTGCGCTTCAAGTTCGGCCATTTTCACGTCCGACACCCGCACCGTGCGCCAGGTGTTGTAGGCCATCAGCAACATGCCGCTGAGGAAGAACACTCCGCCGACAAAGCGCACCACAAACCCCGGATGACTGGCTTGCAAGGCTTCAACGAAGGAGTAGGTCAGCGTGCCGTCATCGTTGATCGCGCGCCACATCAAACCCTGAGTGATGCCGTTGACCCACATCGAGGCGATGTACAGCACGGTGCCGATGGTCGCCAGCCAGAAGTGCGCGTTGATCAGGCCGATGCTGTGCATCTGCGTGCGGCCGAAGACTTTCGGGACCATGTGGTAGATGGCGCCAAAGGTGATCATCGCCACCCAGCCCAAGGCCCCGGCGTGAACGTGGCCGATGGTCCAGTCGGTGTAATGGGAGAGGGCGTTCACCGTTTTGATCGCCATCATCGGCCCTTCAAAGGTCGACATGCCGTAGAACGCCAGTGACAGCACCAGAAAGCGCAGGATCGGATCGGTGCGCAACTTATGCCAGGCACCCGACAGGGTCATCATGCCGTTGATCATCCCGCCCCAACTCGGCGCCAGCAGAATCAGCGACATCGCCATGCCCAACGACTGCGCCCAGTCCGGCAGCGCGGTGTAGTGCAAATGGTGCGGGCCAGCCCAGATGTACAAGGTGATCAGCGCCCAGAAATGCACGATCGACAAGCGATAGGAATACACCGGCCGATTGACCTGTTTCGGCACGAAGTAATACATCATCCCGAGGAAACCGGTGGTCAGGAAGAACCCCACCGCGTTGTGCCCGTACCACCACTGCACCATGGCGTCGGTGGCCCCGGAATACACCGGATAGGACTTGAACCAGTCCACTGGAATCGACAGGTGATTGACCACATGCAGCATGGCGATCACCACGATAAACGCACCGAAAAACCAGTTGCCGACGTAGATGTGTTTGGTCTTGCGTTGCACCACGGTAGTGAAAAACACGATGGCGTAAGCGACCCAGACTACCGTCATCCACACCGCGCCGGAGAATTCGATTTCGGCGTATTCCTTGGTGGTGGTGTAGCCCAGTGGCAGGGTGATCAGCATGACCACGATCACCGATTGCCAGCCCCAGAAGGTGAACGCGGCGAGCTTGTCGGAGTACAGCCGCACCTGGCAGGTGCGTTGCACCGCGTAGTAACTGGCGGCGAATTGCGCGCTGCCGGCAAAGCCGAAAATTACCAGGCTGGTGTGCAGCGGGCGCAAGCGGCCGAAGGTGGTCCATGGCAGGTCGAGGTTCATCTCGGGCCATACCAGTTGCGAGGCGATCCATACCCCCATTGCCATGCCGACGACACCCCAGACGATGGTAGCCACGACGAATTGGCGAACGACCTTGTAGTTATAGGCCTGTCCGATTGTTGCTGTGCTCATGGTCAGTTCTTCCACGGTTGCAAAGTCTTGCCAGGCCACCCGGTCTGGCATGCCATGAACTGTAGAAACCCTGCCGCGAACAAAACAGACTCAGAAAAACCGAGTTTATGCGGATCAGATGCGGCGCATGCCTGCGGCCATACGCCGCGTTCTGATACGGTTTTTTAGTGTTTAGGTGAATCTGTAACGCGCTGCGCTGCTGCTTCATAGTCCACACCATGAGAACAACCGAAAACCCCGTAGCAGCTGTCGAGCCTGCGAGGCTGCGTTCGGCTGCGCAGCAGTCGTGAGTCCGGCGACGCGGTCTGCCTGATGCACCGCAGTGCCTGGTTTTACGACGGCTTCGCCGCCGAACGCAGCCTCGCAGGCTCGACAGCTGCTACGGGGGATGCTGAACCGCGGGTAGAGGGTGAGATCAATCCTGATGAGGTGGCAGCTACATGTATCAGTACGACGACTATGACCGGGCCCTGGTGTTCGAGCGTGTTGCGCAGTTTCGGGATCAGGTCGAACGTTTCATGGCAGGCGATTTGAGCGAAGAAGAGTTCCTGCCCCAGCGTTTGCAGAATGGTCTGTACATGCCAAAGCATGCGCGCGTTGGCGGCGGCTTGGGGCGCACGCCGATCCTCGGTTTGCAGATTCGCGAAGGTTTGCCGTGGCAGCACTTGCTGTCCTACGTCGAGGCGGTGCTGCGGGTCTACAACCGCCATGGGCGGCGCGATAACAAGTACAAGGCGCGGATCAAGATTCTGGTCAAGGCCTTGGGGATCGAAGCGTTCGCCAAGGAAGTGGAGGAGGAGTGGCAGCATCTCAAGGACGGTCCGGCGCAGTTGACCGACGTCGAGTACGAACGGGTGGCCAGTGCTTTTGTCCCTCCGGACTACCGTTCCTTGGCCGACACCGATCTTGATTTCGGCACACGCCTGGCCGAAAACCCGGCGTTCGCCCGTTGGGTGGCGCGCAATGTTCAGCCGCACAAAGTGCCGGGTTACGCAAGCGTGGTGCTATCGACCAAACCGGGCATCGCCGCGCCGCCGGGGGATGTCACGGCCGAGCAAATGGAAGTGGTGGCCCAGTGGTCCGAGCAGTTTGGTTTCGGTGAAATCCGCATCGCCCATGAACAGAACATCGTTCTGCCGGATGTGCCCAAGGCCGACCTTTACCCACTGTGGGGTCTGGCCTGCGAGCAAGGCTTGGGATGCGCCAACATTGGTTTGCTGACTGACATTATTGCTTGCCCGGGCGGTGATTTCTGCGCGCTGGCCAACGCCAAATCAATCCCTATCGCGCAAGCGATTCAGGCGCGTTTCGAGGATCTGGATTACCTGCATGACCTGGGTGATATCAGCCTGAACATCTCCGGCTGCATGAACGCCTGCGGCCACCATCACATCGGCAATATCGGCATTCTTGGCGTCGATAAAAACGGCAGCGAGTGGTACCAGATCACCCTCGGCGGCGCCCAGGGCAAGAACAGCGCGTTGGGCAAGGTTATCGGCCCGTCCTTCAGCGCCGCCGAAGTGCCTGATGTCATTGAACGGATCATTGGCACGTTCGTTCGTTACCGGGAAAGCGAAGAGCGGTTCGTCGATACCTTGGCGTGCATCGGTCTGGAGCCGTTCAAGGCGCGGGTGTACCCGAAAATGCTGGAGGTGTCGGCATGAACAATCTGATTCGTTTGCAAGACGGCGGCGCCGAGTGGGTGCGCGATGATCCGTGGCAGTTGATTCGTGAGGTAATGGATGTGTTGCCAGCGGGACCGCTGATACTGCCGTTACCCCAGTGGCTGGCCCAGAATGCCGACAGGACGTCAGCGCTCGAAGGCGTCTGGCTGGGGCCCGACGACGAAGTGACAAACCTGATGCCGTGGTTTCCCAACCTGCCGCTGATTGCCCTGGACTTCCCGAATTTTCGCGACGGACGCGCCTACAGTCAGGCCTATCTGTTGCGTACCCGTTTCGGTTGGCAAGGCGAATTACGCGCGATTGGCGACGTACTGCGCGATCAACTCAGCCACATGCGCCAATGCGGTTTCGACAGCTTTGCCGTGCGCGAGGACAAATCTGCTGAAGATGCGCTGAAGGGATTGGCGGGGATGAGTGTGCTTTATGGGCGCTCGGTGATCGAGCCGCGGCCGTTGTTTCGGCGGCGCTGAAGCCCCGTGGCGAGGGGGCTTACCCCAATACTGGTAAGTTAAGAGTTTTGAGCGACGAAAATCCTGTGGGAGCGTGGCTTGCCCGCGAAGAATACACCGCGGTTTTTCAGGTATTACGCGTCATCGTTCTTCGCGGGCAAGCCACGCTCCCACAGGTTCTGTGTTTTAACTTACCGGCTCGGAGCAAGCCCCTTCGCCACAGGGATCTCTCTTGTCTGGGTATTTTTGCTTGGGCCACTGATGGCATTTTGGTAGAGTCCGCGCCTCATAAGGAGTCAGCAAAGAAAGGAGTCTGGTTTGAGCGGGGGCAAAAAGATTTTAGGGCTTTTCGCGTTGCTGCTGATGGCGGCTCTGTGGGGCAGTTATTTTTACGTGTTCAAAGAAAACCGTAACGGCCAGCTCGGGGAGACGTTCAGCAGTTACGCCTGGTGCGGCACACCGCCGGCCAGCGATGCCACCGGCTCGGGCAGGGACCGACTGTCGCTGCACATCGCCAACAACGTCCACGGCGAGTTCATGCTTTCGGGCGCGGTGATCGTCTCCGAGCGAACCTTTGATCGTTATGACCTGAGCCGCAACGAACTGCGGCTGCGCATGGAGCCCATGCAGTGGTCCTACGGCATTGCGCCGATTCTCATGGAACAGGTCAAGATCAACCCCCTGAGCCGCAACCTGTCTTCGACCAACAAAAGTGCCTATGCCGAACTTGAGTCCAGACCCATCGGCGTCCTGGGGCGGTCGACGGACTTTCCGTTCGACACCTATCGCTACGGCTACAAACCGGTGCTGTACATCCTCAAGGGCAACGAGCGCATCGATTTGAAGTTCAGGAACATCACCACCAGCATGGAGATGTCGAACACCTTTACGCCGACCCAGAAGTACAACCGTGTCGAGTACATCAACGAGAAAAATTCGTTGATTAGCGAGGAAGACTACAAGCCTTACGGCGCCAACGAATGCGCGTTCAGCGTCGAGCGCAAGGGCTCGTTCAAAGTGATTGTGCTGCTGTTGTTGCTGGTGATGTGCCTGCCGCTGCTTCATGTGTTTTATCGCGATGAGCCGGGCATCGATTTTCTCGCGACGCTGGTGAGTATTGGTGCGATCCGGGTGTTTCTGGTGGGGCCGTTGAACGACTTCCAGCTGTACACCATCGACTTCCTGTTCGCCGCGGTGATTATCCTGGTGGGTACGGTGTCGTTGATCAAGGCGATGCGGGCCAATAGTCGGCGGGAGCTGGCGGCGAAAAGCGGATCTTCGTGGTGATTGACCAGGTTTTTCCAGATGGGATTTTGTGTTGTTTGAGCTGATGTCTTCGCGGGCAAGCCTCGCTCCTACAGGTCCGGGTCGTATGCAGTGCTGCCAACCACCCAAACCATGTAGGAGCGAGGCTTGCCCGCGAGGGGGCCTTTGAATAGTGCCGCGATCACTTCAACGGCTGCGGCAATAGATGAATATTGTATGTTTTGATAACAAAATGCCGGGCATTGGCTATACCTGTAATTCCTATCTGCAATATTGTTGCCTGGCCTTCCGACAGGAGTTACAAGCATGAAGCTTGCATTAATGATGAGCACACTGTGCATCGCCTCTATCGGGGTGGTGGGTTGCTCCAGCAAAGTCGTCGAGCCAGACCAGTATTCCGGCTTTCTCAAGGACTACAGTCAGCTGAAGGAAGCCAAGTCGCCTTCGGGTGCCGTGGTGATGCGCTGGATGGACCCCGAGCTCGATATCAACAAATTCACCAGTGTCTACGTCGAACCGACTCAGCTCTACCCCAAACCGCAACCGACGGTGAAAATCCCTCAGACCACACTGAACGGCATCACCAGCTACTACGATCAAGCACTTAAACGCGAAATTGGCAAATCCCTGCCACTAGCCAACGGTCCCGGCCCTGGCGTGATGGTGGTGCGTGCGGCGATTACCGCCGTCAGCAGCAAGACCGAAGGCCTCAAGCCTTATGAGGTCATCCCGATCGCTCTGGTGGCAGCGGCAGTCAGCACTGCCACTGGCATTCGCGACCAGGAAACCGATCTGGCCACCGAAGCAGTGTTTCTCGATGGCGGCAGCAACAAAGCGCTCGCTCAGGTCGTGCGCAAGGGCACCGGCAAACCGCTGGAAAACTCAGATCAGGTGATGAAGCCCAATGACGTGAAAAACGTGATCGATGGCTGGGCGTCGGATCTGCATCAGTCGTATCTGAAACTCAAGTCCGAGTCCAAGTAATGCGGCGGGGCTGAGGGCCTCTTCGCGAGCAAGCTCGCTCCCACATTGATTCTGTTCGATCACAGATTTTGTGTACGCCAGAGATCAAATGTGGGAGCGGGCTTGCTCGCGAAAGCGGTCTTTCAGTGTGCTTCAGTGCTTCTTCCCCTGCGCACGCACTCGTTCTTCCTGCTCGCGCAACTGCGGTGTGAATTCGGCACCGAAGTCTTCGGCCTCGTACACCTGGCGAATCTCGATCTCGGCCTCTGTCCCCGGCATCGGGTTAGGGCAGCGTTTGACCCACTCGATCGCTTCCTCTTTCGACTTCACCTGCCACAGCCAATAGCCGGCGATCAGCTCCCTGGTGGCGGCGAACGGACCGTCGACCACCGTGCGCTGGTCACCCGAGAAACGCACACGGGCGCCTTTGCTGCTGGGCTGCAGGCCGTCGCAATCGATAAGAATGCCGGCCTTGGCCAGTTCCTCGTTGAAATTGCCCATCGCGGTCATCAGTTCTTCGCTGGGCATCACACCGGCCTCGGAATCCGGGCTGGCTTTCACAATGATCATGAATCGCATGGTCTTGTCTCCGTGGGATTTGAGTGACTCATTTCCTGGTCGAATGGCGGTCGCCTGAATCGACAGTACCTCTAACAAAAGACCGCAAAAAGAATGGATGGGTTACCGGTGTGAGCACCTCGATTTAAATCCACACCGATAACTATGTACCGCACCTGACCACTGCTCCATTGACATGCTGTGCCCTACAGACAAGGAGTGACTGTATGGCACAGAACATATTGAACGATGAATCGACAGGGGAAGTTGTCATCAGGCCGGGACCCTCATCCTCGGGCAGCGTTTTCAGCGTCGGCGGAGGGGTTTCAGGCGGATTCGGTGGTACGAGCAGCAAGAAGAGAAAAAGGGCCCGAAAACGGGCCATGGAAGCGCATCGTCAAGCACAAGAAAAAGCGCGTGTGCAGGCGCAAGCCGAGGCCGCGCGGGCGCAAGCTGCTGCCGCACAAGCCCAGGAACAGGCACGCGCCCAGGCGTTGAATCAGTTTCTTGCGGGGCTGGCGCAACGTCATGACACCGTCAGAGCCGAGGTGGACCGTCGCTTTGCCGACAAGGCCGGGCAACTCTCGGCATCCCTTGAGCACGAAATCTCGGCTGCGCGACGGCCGCCCAACAGCGACTCGAGCGAACGCTGGCAGATTTAACTGATCACCAAAGAAAAAAACGAGGTCGACGGGCTCATCGCCCGCAAGACCGTTGAACTCAATGCAAAAAACGCGGTTGCTCGATCTTTCGATGGGCACGATCCATTCACCCGCACCTCGAATGATTACCTGGCACGATTGGGGGCGTTCGGCCAAGCGCTCAATGATGGTCACCAAATTTGGGAAAACGCCTACAACGCGGCCCATGAAGCGCGGTTGCTGACCTCGCAAATCAATGGGCTCACGGATAAATCCAATGCGCTGGCCAGACATCACGCTGACCAGACCATTGTCTGGTGCGAAAGGGAAGCCATCTGGGAGGCCCAGCGTCAGTACGCCGAGCAGCGTGAAGCCCGCGTTCGCTTCAAGCAGCAGGCTGATGAAGATGTACGGGTTGAACGGGTCAGGCAGGCCAACACGCTGACGGCTCCTGTTACTTCGGTTGCCGCTGGCGGAATGGTTTTGACGCGTGACAGCGTATTTGTGGCGCAGCAAGCTGCAGCAGCGCTTGAGACGGCTGTCCAGTCTGCCGTCAATACCCTCATCGATTTTGGACGCATCGCAGCAAAAACGGGACCGGTGTTCGTCACCGCAATGGTGTACTCGCCAACCCTTGGCAATGGCGAGTTGAGCGCCGAGCAGCGTCGGCGTTTATTTCAGGCTGTCGGGGTGCCGGCGCAAGCGTTGGGCCTTGCTGACCGGCAAGCGTTGCAATCGATTGCCGATGCGGGCGGTTCGGTGGAGGTCGCGTATCGACTCAAACCTGAAACCGTAGCGCAAGGCACTGCGATCATCGTTGCCAGCACAGGTGGGGAGATAGGTGCCCATGTACCTGTCGTCAACGCAGTGCTTGACCCGTTGACCGGCCGCTATAGCGCCGAGATTCCCGGTTCGCCAACCAGGCACCTGCAATTCACACCGGACACCCCTCAGGTTGTCACTGCCAGTCAGCCAGGGCTGAGCGTGTTGACACCACAGGTCGAGGCCATTGCGACGGGCGTCGATCTGCGTATCAGCGATTGCATAGTGTGCGTGCCTGGCCAGCCGCCGATTTACTTCACTTTCAATCTGCCACCCATGGGTTCGGGCGTTGTCACGGGGATCGGTAAACCGGCGGCGAATGACTGGTGGAAAACTGCGGGCCAGCCTCAGGGCGCAGCCATCCCGGTACAGATTGGTGACCAGTTCCGAGGCCGGGAAATCAACTCGTTCGGTGCTTTCGACGAAGCGCTGTGGCGAACGCTGGGCGAGCATCCGGCTCTCACCGCCCAATTCGATGAGGTCAACAAAAAACGCATCGAACAAGGCTTCGCGCCTTATGCGCCGAAAAGTACCTGGGTCGGTGAGCGACGCGAGTTCGAACTGCGCTATCAGGAGCGGGCAGAACTCGGCGCCAATCCTTTCAACCTCGACAAAATCAGCATCACCACGCCGCAAAGCATCCAGGGGCGGCTGGGGATCACTCCAGCGGCTCTGCCCTGGCCGATTCGTCCGGTCGGCGTTGGCACCTGGACTCCCTTGGTTCCACCAGGTATCGAACACCTCGGTCCTACAACCTCACCGGTTACACCGTCGATTCCTGCGGTTTATCCCGGCGCACCCGTCATCCCGGTCCTACCGCCAAACGAGACGTTTCCGGCTGTTGACGAAGGGCAGATCGGTGCCAGTATTCCTGGGTATCCGGCGGACATGGAATTGCCTTCGTCGGATGTTCTGTTCCTGGATCGGCGAGACGATTCAGGTATGGCGATGGGGTTTGGGAAGCCGGTTTCCGGAGTATGGCTCGGCGACGCTGCACGAACGGAGGGTGCGCCGATTCCCGAGCAGATTGCGGATCAGTTGCGGTGGATGGAGTTTCGTAATTTTCATGGGTTCAGGCGGGCGTTTTGGAAGGCTGTTGCGGCGGATTCTGAATTGAGTAGCCAGTTTAATGGAGGCAACCTGGACAGAATGCGAGATGGGTCTGCTCCTTTTTCTGCTGTTGTGGATCAAGTCGGGGGGCGTATGGTTTTCGAACTTCATCATAAAATCGAAGTTTCAAAAGGTGGAGATGTCTACGGCTTGGACAACATATCGGTGATGACTCCAAAACGTCATATTCAATTGCACAAAGGGAATAGCAATCATGATTTTTAAAGAGAGGCTGGAGGATTACAACGAGGCGGAGTTTTTATATTTTTTGGAGGAGTTTTTCCATCAGACAAGTGGTTTGAAAGGAAGAGCGTTGGAGGATTACAGGGACAAACTACTCGCACATTTTGAGTTGGTAACCGAACATCCAGGCCGTTCAGACGTCATCTTTTACCCAAAAGAAGGCCAAGAGGACAGTCCAGAGGGCATTCTGAAAGAAGTCAAAGAATGGCGCGCACTTAACAATAAACCCGGCTTCAAGCCAGAGTAACTACCCTGCTTGAAACGCAAACAACTCAAAGGCATCTGCTCATAACAACTTGAGCAGATGCTGTTATCTGGCAGCCGTTGTGTGCCAGAAACAAGGAAGCAATAAAGATGGAACTTAAAGCACCACTCAAGGATTACACCGAGCCCGAATTCCAGGCACTGGTCGACAGAATCTGGGCCGTCGATCTGCCGAAACAGGACCATGACCGACTAATCAATCATTTCGATAGCATCGTCGGTCACCCCAAAGGGGCAGACCTGCTGTTTTATCCGCCAGAGGACGATACGAACACCTATTCATCGGGCTCGGTCGTGTACTACGTCAAAGACTGGTACCACAAACAGAACCGTGCAGCATTCAAGGGGGAGGAGGCTCCTGTTCCACGTCCGGTTGTTGCAAGACCGGGAACGCCGTTGACCCTGGCGCAGATGACGCAACAGCGCATTGCCCATAATCTGGCGGACGTGCAAAAAGCCGCCGTCGATCTGGTGGCCTCGGAGCGGGCGGCGGAACTGGCACTCAATCTTTTCGAGCAACGGATCAAACATCTGCGTCAGCGACAGAGCGCCCAAGTGGACATCCATGGGCGCGAGGCAGACATTCGTGCTCTGGAGGTCGCCGAGTTTGAAGCGCGCCTGGCAGCTCGCCGGTACGAATACTGGAAAATGAGCCTCACATTCAAGCGAGACAGCGCCCGGCGCGACCTCTCCTACGCCCGGTCCGAGCACGCACAGTGGCAAAACATAGCCCACCAGATCAACGTTACTTACGATCGTTATCTGACGAAGTTGAATGACATCAATCAACGTCTCCACCGCTTTCAAGTGGACGCTGAAGCGCTGCTGGTGGCCACGCAAACACAACTTGTTGATCAGCGTTATCAGCAGGGAACAGGGCCGAATCAGGCGTCCGAACTGCTTTTTGCGCCGCTTGCCTTTGCCAATGCGCGACCGGGTATTCTTCTCGATGGCGGCCTTTCGCAACCCTTGGAGATCCAACGGGTGGCATTGCAAAAAGCCATACGCTCGGCAGTGGCGGAGTTTACCTGGCAGATCACCTCGGGAGCGCAAGACCATCAAGGTCACTACGCAGCGGTGCTGCAATTCGATTTTTCCAGTCGAGCCGAAGTGGGGAGGTATGGGCTCAGCGTTCCTCTGCTCGAGTTGCTGCCAATCGAGGGCCAGGATTGGCAAGGCATGGCCGCGACGGGTGCCGAAGTCAATCTTCCGTTCAGGATGAGCAGCGGCACGTACTCCGTTCCACCAGGGACGATGTCCCGAGGCCTGAGGGAAATAAAGACGTTGCTACAGGTGGCCATTACGCCGACTAATGGCGGTGTATTGTCGTCCAGAGTGAGGGTGCGAGCCGCCGTCTGGAATGAGCACCTGAAGACCTACTGCTTCACCGCCGACGGGCCGGCGCCGATGATCGTGAGTTGGAGCGCGCCAGCCAACCTTGAAGCCATCTTGACCCTGGCGCCAGCCCCCGAGTATCGACTGGGATTCCTTCGGTCTTTGCCTGTGCCTGTATTGGAGTCTTTCAGTGACATGGCCGCGATTCGTTTCGACGACTATGTCGTAGTCTTCCCGCCAGCGTCTGGCCTGGACCCGCTTTACATCGTGTTCAGAGACCGGCGTGAATATCCCGAAATGATCATTGCTGAAGCAAAGCCTGACGCGACTGTGCTCTAACGCAGCTGCTGATCAACCACCCGCCAAACAAAGGAATGTTACCGTCTATGCCTGTTCTGGAACTCACTACCCTGATCCCCAACCGCACACCTGAGCTAGTCCTCGAATTCTGCCTGGAAGGCGCCAACTTCCCGAAGATCTTTGCGCGTCACACTGTTGAGTAATATCGATTTAAGTAACCTGCGCATCGAAGCCGGGCGCCAGTTTCGCTTTTGCCATTGGATGTTCAATATCATTCCTGTGGGCTGGACGGTGGTGATCCGCGAAGTTGGCGAGCACCATTTCATCGATGAAATGCTCAAGGGGCCAATGGCTGCCTTTCGTCATGAACATCGGGTGGCGGCGGGTGAGGGCGGTACGCTGTACACCGACCGCGTGACCTACGCGGCCATGGGTGGCGCGCCGTTGGAGTGGCTGGTGGTCAATGCCTACATGCGGCGGATTTTCGAAGCGCGGCACCGCAATATGTTGCGGTTGCTCGGATCAATGTAGGGGTTTTGCGTGACGATTTGTATCCAGTTTTGTGCGACGAGATATCACAATTTGTATCTGGGCATAGGTCGCCAGACCATTTCGTGGTTAACTTCGGCCTCGTCAAAATTCTCTACATCAACGTTCAGAAGGACTCCGTTCATGGCTCAAGTCACTCTTAAAGGCAACCCGGTTCAAGTCAACGGCCAATTGCCACAAGCCGGTTCTCAGGCGCCAGCCTTTTCCCTGGTTGCCGGCAATCTGTCCGACGTGACCCTGGCGAGCTTCGCCGGCAAGCGCAAAGTGCTGAACATCTTCCCAAGCGTTGATACCCCGACCTGCGCCACTTCCGTGCGCAAGTTCAACGCCCAGGCCAATGACATCGCCAACACCGTGGTGCTGTGCATCTCCGCTGACCTGCCGTTCGCCCAGGCTCGTTTCTGCGGCGCCGAAGGCCTGGAAAACGTGCAGAACCTGTCGACCCTGCGCGGTGCCGAGTTCATCGAGAACTATGGCGTGGCCATTGCTGACGGCCCGCTCAAAGGCCTGACCGCCCGTGCCGTCGTGGTTCTGGACGAAAACGACAATGTCCTGCATAGCGAGCTGGTCAAGGAAATCGCGGAAGAGCCGAACTACGATGCAGCGCTCGCAGTCTTGAAATAAGTAAACCTTTACAATTGTTAACGGCCTGGCCCTGTCCAGGCCGTTTTCATTTGTGCTTCAGTGTCTTAGCCAAACCTCCTGTTACGTAAGCCAAAGGTAAATTGCCGGTAAAGGCGCTTTGCTTAATACCCATCAGTGCTTATCGTTCAGCCTCCTGTAGAAAGAAGCTTCACGCGCCCAATGGTTGATCATTCCATGCAATCCTCCGCTTCCCGCAATCCTCGTCGCTGGCTCTTCGGCCTGCTTGTCCTGTTGGTCATCGCTGGCCTGTGCTGGAAATTCTGGCCCGCAGGCAGCAGCCCGAAGGAGGGCGCAGGGCAGAAAGCCGTTGCCGGGCAGACCGGTCGGTCGGGGGGGATGCGTCCAGGGTTTGGTGGGGCATCCGGGCCGGTCCCTGTGCGCGTGGCGCTAGCGGTCAAAGGCGATTTCCCGCTGTATTACAAGGCGCTGGGCACCGTCACCGCGCTGAACACCATCAATGTGCGCAGCCGGGTGGGCGGCGAACTGATCAAGATTTCGTTCGAAGAAGGGCAGATGGTCAAGGCAGGCGATCTGCTGGCCGAAATCGATCCGCGTCCTTACCAGAACGCCTTGCTCCAGGCCGAAGGCACCTTGCTGCAGAATCAGGCACAACTGAAGAATGCTCAGGTCGATGTCGAGCGCTATCGCGGCCTGTACCGCGAAGACAGTATCGCCAAGCAAACCCTGGACACCGCCGAAGCATTGGTCGGCCAGTACCTGGGCACGGTCAAGACCAATCAGGCAGCAGTCAACGACGCCAAGCTCAACCTGGAATTCACCAAAATTCGCGCGCCGATCGCCGGGCGTGTGGGCCTGCGTCAGCTGGACGTCGGCAACCTCGTGGCGGCCAACGACACCACGGCGCTGGTGATCATCACCCAGACTCAACCGATCAGCGTGGCGTTCACCTTGCCGGAAAACAGCCTGGATACAGTGCTGGCGCGCTATCGCACCGGGGCCAAATTGCCCGCGGAAGCCTGGGATCGTGGCGACACCAAACTGCAGGCCACTGGCGTGTTGCAGAGCCTGGACAACCAGATTGACGTCACCACCGGCACCCTGAAATTCAAGGCCCGCTACGAGAACCGCGATCAAGCGCTGTTCCCCAACCAGTTCGTCAACGTCCACTTGCTGGCTGACACCCTCAAAGGCGTGGTGCTTGCGCCTTCGGCGGCGATCCAGTTCGGCACCAACGGCACGTTCGTCTATGCCATGGACGGCGACAGGAAGGTCACCATCCGCCAGTTGAAAGTCGGCGCCAGTGACGGTGACAACACGGTGATCACCGAAGGCCTGGCCGCTGGCGATCGGGTGGTGCTGGAAGGCACCGACCGCCTGAAGGAAGGCAGCGAAGTGGAAGTGGTCAATGATCCCAAGGACGTGCCAACCACCCCGACCGAACACCTACAAGGCAAGTCGGCCGCCACTGCACCTGACGCGACGGCCACCGACAAGGCGAAAAAGGGCGGAGCATGAACATCTCGCGGCTGTTCATCCTTCGCCCGGTCGCCACGACCCTGAGCATGCTGGCGATTATTCTGGCCGGCGTGATTGCTTATCGGCTGCTCCCGGTGTCGGCGTTGCCTCAGGTTGATTACCCGACTATTCGCGTCATGACGCTCTATCCCGGCGCCAGCCCGGATGTCATGACCAGCGCCGTGACCGCGCCGCTGGAGCGTCAATTCGGGCAGATGCCCGGCCTGACCCAGATGGCGTCCACGAGTTCCGGCGGCGCTTCGGTGCTGACCCTGCGGTTCAGCCTCGACATCAACATGGACGTCGCCGAGCAGCAGGTTCAGGCCGCGATCAACGCCGCGACCAATTTGCTGCCCAAGGACTTGCCGGCACCGCCGGTGTACAACAAGGTCAACCCGGCGGACACCCCGGTGCTGACCCTGGCCATCACCTCCAAAACCATGCTGTTGCCCAAGCTCAATGATTTGGTCGACACGCGCATGGCGCAGAAAATCGCCCAGATCAGCGGCGTCGGCATGGTTAGCATTGCCGGCGGTCAGCGTCAGGCGGTGCGCATCAAGGTCAACCCAGAGGCCCTCGCGGCCAACGGCCTGAACCTCTCGGACGTGCGCACGTTGATCGGCGCCTCCAACGTCAACCAGCCCAAGGGCAACTTCGACGGCCCGACCCGGGTGTCGATGCTCGACGCCAACGACCAACTGACTTCACCCAAGGACTACGCCAATCTGATCCTCGCCTACGCTAACGGCGCGCCATTGCGGCTCAAGGACGTGGCGGAGATCGTCGACGGTGCCGAGAACGAACGTCTGGCGGCGTGGGCCAATGAAAATCAGGCGGTGTTGCTGAACATCCAGCGCCAGCCCGGCGCCAATGTCATCGAGGTGGTCGACCGGATCAAGGCCTTGCTGCCGAGCATCACCGACAACCTGCCGGCCGGCCTCGACGTCACGGTACTCACCGACCGCACCCAGACCATCCGTGCCTCGGTCACCGACGTGCAGCACGAACTGCTGATCGCCATCGCGCTGGTGGTGATGGTCACGTTCCTGTTCCTGCGGCGGGCCAGCGCCACAATCATTCCGTCGGTGGCCGTGCCGCTGTCGTTGATCGGCACCTTCGGTGTGATGTACCTCGCAGGCTTTTCGGTCAATAACCTGACCCTGATGGCGCTGACCATCGCCACCGGTTTCGTGGTGGACGATGCGATCGTCATGCTGGAGAACATTTCCCGATATATCGAAGAGGGCGACAGCCCGCTGCAAGCGGCGCTCAAGGGCGCCAAGCAGATTGGCTTCACCCTGATCTCCCTGACGCTGTCGCTGATTGCGGTACTGATTCCACTGCTGTTCATGGCGGACGTGGTGGGGCGCTTGTTTCGCGAGTTCGCGATCACCCTGGCGGTGGCGATCCTGATTTCCCTTGTCGTCTCCCTGACCCTGACGCCGATGATGTGCGCACGGCTGCTCAAGCGTGAGCCCAAGGAAGCGGAGCAGGGCCGGTTCTACCGCTCCAGTGGCGCGGCCATCGACTGGATGATCGCCGCCTACGGGCGCAAATTGCAGTGGGTGCTCAAGCATCAACCCCTGACCTTGATGGTGGCCATCGGCACGCTGGCATTGACCGTGTTCCTGTACATGGTGGTGCCCAAGGGCTTCTTCCCGGTGCAGGACACTGGCGTGATCCAGGGGATTTCCGAGGCGCCGCAGTCGATTTCCTTTGCGGCGATGAGCGAGCGTCAGCAGGAACTGGCCAAGGTTATTCTGGCCGATCCGGCGGTCGAGAGCCTGTCATCCTACATCGGGGTCGATGGCGACAATTCGACGCTGAACAGCGGCCGGCTGCTGATCAACCTCAAGTCCCACGGCGAGCGCGACTTGAGCGCCACTGAAGTGATCGCGCGTCTGCAACCAGAGCTGGACAAGCTGATCGGCATTCGTCTGTTCATGCAGCCGGTGCAGGACCTGACCATCGAAGACCGGGTCAGCCGCACGCAGTACCAGTTCAGCATGTCGTCGCCCGATTCCGAGTTGCTCAGCCTGTGGAGCGGGCGGCTGGTGGACGCCCTGGCGCAACGGCCGGAGCTGACCGACGTCGCCAGCGATTTGCAGGACAAGGGCTTGCAGGTTTATCTGGTGATCGACCGTGATGCGGCGTCGCGGGTCGGCGTATCGGTGTCGAACATCACCGATGCGCTGTACGACGCTTTCGGTCAGCGGCAGATTTCCACCATTTACACCCAGGCCAGCCAATACCGCGTGGTGCTGCAATCGCAATCCGGCGAGAAAATCGGCCCGGATGCGCTGAACCAGATTCACGTCAAGACTACCGATGGCGGTCAGGTGCGCCTGTCCAGCCTGGCGCATGTCGAGGAGCGTCAAGCGCAACTGGCGATCACCCACATCGGCCAGTTCCCCGCGGTGATGATGTCGTTCAACCTGGCGCCCGGCGTGGCACTGGGGCATGCGGTCGAGATCATCGATCAGGTGCAGAAAGACATCGGCATGCCGATTGGCGTGCAGACTCAGTTCCAGGGCGCGGCCGAAGCGTTCCAGGCGTCGCTGTCGAGCACTTTGCTGCTGATTCTGGCGGCGGTGGTAACCATGTACATCGTGCTCGGCGTGCTCTACGAGAGCTACATTCACCCGATCACCATTCTCTCGACGTTACCCTCGGCGGCGGTCGGCGCCTTGCTGGCGTTGCTGTTGAGCGGCAATGACCTGGGCATGATCGCGATCATCGGCATCATCCTGCTGATCGGTATCGTGAAAAAGAACGCGATCATGATGATCGACTTCGCCCTAGAGGCGGAACGTAACCAAGGCATGGACCCGCAAACCGCGATCTATCAGGCGGCGCTGCTGCGCTTCCGGCCGATTCTGATGACCACCCTGGCGGCATTGTTCGGCGCGGTGCCGCTGATGCTGGCCACCGGTTCCGGCGCGGAATTGCGCCAGCCTTTGGGTCTGGTGATGGTCGGTGGCTTGCTGGTGAGTCAGGTGCTGACGCTGTTTACCACGCCCGTCATCTACTTGTACTTCGATCGCCTCGGGCGGCGCTGGGGCCGTAAGCCCGAGTCTGTGGAACCGGTAGAACAGCCATGAACCTGTCCGGACCTTTCATCAAGCGCCCCGTCGCAACGATGTTGTTGAGCCTGGCGATCATATTGCTGGGCGGCGTGAGCTTCGGCCTGTTGCCGGTATCGCCGCTGCCGCAGATGGATTTCCCGGTGATCGTGGTTCAGGCGAGCTTGCCCGGCGCGAGCCCGGAGGTCATGGCCTCGACCGTGGCCACGCCGCTCGAACGTTCCTTCGGCGCCATCGCCGGGGTCAACACCATGAGCAGCCGTTCCAGCCAGGGTTCGACCCGAGTGATTTTGCAGTTCGACCTGGACCGCGACATCAACGGCGCGGCGCGGGAAGTGCAGGCGGCGATCAACGCCTCGCGCAATTTGTTGCCCAGCGGCATGCGCAGTATGCCGACCTACAAGAAGGTCAACCCGTCCCAGGCGCCGATCATGGTGTTGTCGCTGACCTCGGATGTGCTGGAAAAAGGCCAGCTCTATGACTTGGCCTCGACCATCTTGTCCCAAAGCCTGTCGCAGGTGCAGGGCGTGGGTGAAGTGCAGATCGGTGGCAGTTCGTTGCCAGCGGTGCGCATCGAACTCGAACCCCAGGCGCTCAACCAGTACGGCGTGGCGCTGGACGATGTGCGCAACACCATCGCCAACGCCAACGTGCGCCGGCCCAAGGGCTCGGTCGAAGACGGCGAGCGGTTGTGGCAGGTTCAGGCCAACGATCAACTGGAAAAGGCCAAGGATTACGAGTCGCTGATCATTCACTACGCGGACGGCGCAGCGCTGCGCCTGAAGGATGTGGCCAAGGTCAGCGACGGCGTCGAGGACCGCTACAACAGCGGCTTCTTCAACGACGACGCGGCGGTGTTGCTGGTGATCAACCGCCAGGCCGGCGCCAACATCATCGAGACGGTCAACGAGATCAAGGCGCAGTTGCCGGCGTTGCAGGCCGTGCTGCCGGCCAGCGTCAAGCTGAACCTGGCGATGGACCGTTCGCCGGTGATCAAGGCCACTCTGCACGAAGCGGAAATGACCCTGCTGATTGCCGTGGTGCTGGTGATTCTGGTGGTGTTCCTGTTCCTCGGTAATTTCCGTGCTTCGCTGATTCCGACCCTGGCGGTGCCGGTGTCGCTGGTGGGCACGTTTGCGGTGATGTACCTCTACGGGTTCTCCCTGAACAACCTGTCGCTGATGGCGCTGATTCTGGCCACCGGTCTGGTGGTGGACGACGCCATCGTGGTGCTGGAGAACATTTCCCGGCACATCGACAAGGGCGTGCCGCCGATGAAGGCCGCGTACCTTGGGGCCCAGGAAGTCGGTTTCACGCTGCTGTCGATGAACGTCTCGCTGGTGGCGGTGTTCCTGTCGATCCTGTTCATGGGCGGGATCATCGAAAGTCTGTTCCGCGAGTTTTCCATCACCCTGGCGGCGGCCATTGTGGTGTCATTGCTGGTGTCGCTGACGCTGACGCCGATGCTCTGCGCCCGCTGGCTCAAGCCGCATTCGCCGGGACAGGAAAACCGCCTGCAACGCTGGAGCCAGCGGGCCAACGAGTGGATGGTCGGCAAATACGCCAGCAGCCTCGACTGGGTGCTGCGTCACCGTCGGCTGACCTTGCTCAGTCTGTTCGTGACGATTGGCGTGAATATCGCGCTGTATGTTGTTGTTCCCAAAACCTTTTTACCTCAGCAGGACACCGGCCAGTTGATCGGTTTCGTGCGCGGCGACGACGGATTGTCGTTCAGTGTGATGCAGCCGAAGATGGAAATCTTCCGCCGCGTCGTGCTCAAGGACGAGGCGGTAGAGAGCGTCGCGGGGTTCATCGGGGGCAACAACGGCACCAACAACGCCTTCATGCTGGTGCGGCTGAAGCCGATCAAGGAACGCAACCTGTCCGCGCAAAAAGTCATCGAACGCCTGCGCAAGGAAATGCCCAAAGTGCCCGGTGCGCAGTTGATGCTGATGGCCGATCAGGACCTGCAATTCGGCGGCGGCCGCGAGCAGACCTCCTCGCAATATTCCTACATCCTGCAAAGCGGCGATCTCGGCGCGTTGCGCGAGTGGTATCCGAAAGTCGTCACCGCGCTCAAGGCGCTGCCGGAACTGACGGCGATTGACGCACGCGAAGGCCGTGGCGCCCAGCAAGTGACCCTGATTGTCGATCGCGATCAGGCCAAGCGTCTGGGCGTCGATATGGACATGGTCACCGCGGTGTTGAACAACGCCTACAGCCAGCGTCAGATTTCAACGATCTACGACAGCCTCAACCAGTATCAGGTGGTGATGGAGGTCAATCCGAAATACGCGCAAGACCCGATCACCCTGAATCAGGTCAAAGTGATCACTGCCGACGGTGCGCGGATTCCGCTGTCGACCATCGCTCACTACGAAAACAGCCTGGAAGACGACCGGGTCAGCCACGAAGGCCAGTTCGCTTCGGAAAGCATCGCCTTCGACATGGCCGAAGGCGTGACGGTGGAGCAGGGCTCGGCGGCCATAGAGCGGGCGATTGCCAAGGTCGGTTTGCCGGAAGACGTGATTGCGAAAATGGCCGGTACCGCCGATGCGTTCGCCGCCACCCAGAAGAGCCAGCCGTGGATGATTCTTGGCGCGCTGGTGGCAGTGTATCTGGTGCTGGGCGTGCTGTATGAAAGCTACATCCACCCGCTGACCATTCTCTCGACCTTGCCGTCGGCCGGGGTCGGGGCGTTGCTGTCGATCTATGTGCTCGGTGGCGAGTTCAGCCTGATCTCCTTGCTTGGGCTGTTCCTGCTGATCGGCGTGGTGAAGAAAAACGCCATTCTGATGATCGATCTGGCGCTGCAACTGGAACGGCATCAGGGCCTGGAGCCGCTGGAATCAATCCGTAGCGCTTGCCTGCAACGTCTGCGGCCGATTCTGATGACCACTCTGGCGGCGATTCTCGGCGCTTTGCCGTTATTACTGAGCCGTGCCGAAGGGGCGGAAATGCGTCAGCCGCTGGGCCTGACCATCATCGGCGGGCTGGTCTTCAGCCAGGTGCTGACGCTTTACACCACCCCGGTGGTTTACCTCTATCTCGACAACCTGCGCCATCGCTTCAACCGCTGGCGTGGGGTGCGTACCGATGCTGCTCTGGAAACTCCGCTATGACTGACCGTTCGCTTATCAACCAGGTTGCACCGCTGATCACGGCCCGAGGCTCGCGTTTGCTGAGCCTGGCGCTGTGCGTGGCGATGCTCAGTGCCTGCGCCATCGGCCCGGATTACCAGCGCCCGCAAGCCGCCGCGCCGGCACAGTACAAGGAAGCGGCTGGCTGGCGTCAGGCCAACCCTGGCGACTCTCAGGCGCGCGGTGCCTGGTGGGAGTTGTATGGCGACCGGCAGCTCAACGGCCTGATCGAAAAACTCAACAGCGCCAACCAGACCGTTGCCCAGTCCGAAGCCCAGTACCGCCAGGCCCAGGCCTTGGTGCGCAGTGCCCGGGGGGCATTTTTCCCGACGGTGGACCTGACCGTCGGAAAAAACCGCTCCAGCCAGGGCACCGGGAGCAGCAGCTCGAGCTTGAGCAGTACCTCCAGCGGTATTCGCGATACTTACACCGCGCAGGCCGGGGTCAGTTGGGAAGCGGACGTCTGGGGCAAATTGCGCCGAGGCCTGGAAGCCGACACGGCCAACGCCGAGGCGAGTTTTGCCGATCTGGCGGCGATGCGCCTGAGCCAGCAATCAGAGCTGGTGCAGAACTACCTGCAACTGCGGGTGATCGACGAACAGAAACGTCTTTTGGAGGCGACAGTCGAGGCCTATCAACGCTCGCTGAAAATGACCGAAAACCAGTACCGCGCCGGTGTCTCCGGCAAGGACGCAGTGGCCCAGGCCACCACTCAGCTCAAAAGCACCCAGGCAGAGATGGTCGACCTGATCTGGCAGCGCGCGCAGTTCGAGAACGCCATCGCCGTACTGATTGGTCTGCCGCCGGCCGAGTTCAGTCTGGCAGAAACCAAAGACATCCCGGCATTGCCGCAGGTGCCGCTAAGCCTGCCTTCGCAGTTGCTGGAACGCCGCCCGGACATCGCTTCCGCCGAGCGCTCGGTGATGGCCGCCAACGCCAACATCGGCGTGGCCAAAGCCGCCTACTACCCGGACCTGACCCTGAGCCTGAACGGCGGCTATAGCAGCAGCACCTCTAACAACTGGATCAGTGTGCCGAACCGCTTCTGGTCGGTCGGCCCGCAACTGGCCATGACCCTGTTCGACGGTGGACAGCGCTCGGCGGAAGTCGATCGCAGCGAAGCGGCCTACGACGAGACCGTCGCCAAGTACCGCCAGACCGTGCTCGATGGCTTGCGTGAAGTGGAAAACTATCTGGTGCAGCTCAAGGTACTGGAAGACGAAGCCAAGGTGCGCCAGGAAGCCCTGGATGCGGCGCGAGAATCCCTGCGGTTGACCCAGAACCAATACAAGGCCGGGGTCATTGCTTATCTGGATGTGGTGGTGGTTCAGGCCACGGCGTTGAGTAACGAACGCAACGTGTTGAGTTTGCTGCAGAGCCGCTTGATCGCCAGCGTGCAATTGATTGCCGCACTGGGTGGCGGGTGGGATGGGCAGACAAACAGCGAGCTGTAGCAGCTGCCGAGCCCGCGAGGCTGCGTTCGGCGGCGCAGCCGTCGTAAATCCTGTGTACACGGACTTCCTGAAGCACCGCACCGTTTGATTTCACGACGGCTGCGCCGCCGAACGCAGCCTCGCAGGCTCGGCAGCTGCTACAAACGTTTCATCGTCTTGATGGCCTTTTGATGACTTTGTGGATGCGTTCGTCCGCGGAATCAGTACAATCGCCGCTTTGCTCCCCGAGTATGAATGCAGCACGGGGGCGGTCGCGAGAAGTCCCATGCTCATCGGTAGTTATTCCATTACGCTGGTTTTCATATCGCTCTGTGTGGCGATACTTGCCTCTTATACCGCGCTCGACCTCACCGGTCGCATCGCCACGGCCAAGGGCCGGGCGGTGCATCTGTGGACGGCGGGCGGCGCTTTTGCGATGGGGATCGGTGTGTGGTCGATGCATTTCATTGGCATGCTCGCGTTCACATTGCCGATCGATCTGGGCTACGACGCGACCCTCACGGCGCTCTCCCTATTGATTGCAGTCCTGTCCTGCGGTTTTGCTCTGTGGCTGGTCAGCCAGCCACAACTGCCGGCCTGGCAGCTGGCATTCGGCGCGCTGGTCATGGGCGCTGGCATCAGTGCGATGCATTACACCGGCATGGCCGCGATGCGCATGCAGCCGGGCATCGATTACGACCCTGCACTGTTTAGTGCGTCGCTGCTAATCGCCGTCGGCGCGTCGGGCGCGGCGTTGTGGATCGCTTTTCGCCTGCGCCGGCACGCGCCGTATGTGCGCCTGATCCGCGGCGGTGCAGCGGTGATCATGGGTATCGCCATCGTCGGCATGCACTACACCGGCATGGCAGCGGCACGCTTTGCCGACGGCAGTTTCTGTGGCGCGGCGGCCGATGGCCTGAACGGCGAGGGCCTGGACAATCTTGTTCTGATCACCACCCTTGCCGTGTTGAGCATTGCCTTGCTGACCTCGATCCTCGATGCACGCCTGGAAGCTCGCACCGCCGACCTCGCTCAATCGCTGACCGAAGCCAATCGCGAACTCACCCAACTGGCGTTGCACGACACCCTGACCGGGCTGCCGAATCGAGTGTTGCTGGCCGACCGTATCGATCAGGCGATGTCGAGGGTGCAGGAGCAGGGTGGCTGTTTTGCGTTGATGTTCATTGATCTGGACGGCTTCAAACCGGTCAACGATGCTTTTGGACACCACATGGGCGACCAGTTGCTGCGTGAGGTCGGCCTGCGCCTGCGTGAAGATTTGCGCAGCCAGGACACCCTGGCGCGAATCGGCGGTGATGAATTTGTGTTGCTGGTGCAGCTCGCCGAGCCGAATGATGCGCTGAACCTGGCGGCACGACAGGTGGGGCTGATCGCGCGCTCGTTCCGGGTCGCGGAACATGACTTGCAGATTTCCGCCAGCGTCGGTATCGCGCTCTATCCGGGCAACGGTCAGACCGCCGAGGAGTTGCTGATGAACGCCGACGCCGCGATGTACCACGCCAAGGGCGCCGGGAAAAACGGCCACCGCTTCTTCGACGCCTCGATGAACAGCAACGCGCGCAAACAGCTGCAGTTGCTGCAAGACCTGCGCAACGCCGTCGATCAGCAGCAGTTCAGCCTCTACTATCAACCCAAGTTCGACGCCGGCAATGGCCGACCGGTGGGTGCCGAGGCTTTACTGCGCTGGGAGCACCCGACCCAAGGCATGCTGCAGCCGGACACGTTCATTGACCTCGCGGAGAAGACCGGGCTGATCATTCCGATCGGCGAGTGGGTGCTCAACGAAGCTTGTCGTCAGATGCGCGAATGGTACGTGCTCGGTTATACCGATTGGCGCATCGCGGTGAACCTCTCGGCCTTGCAGTTTTGCCATGCCGGGCTGGTGCAGAGCGTCGCCAAGGCCCTGGCCACTCACCATTTGCCGGCCAACAGCCTGACCCTGGAAATCACCGAAACCACTGCCATGAGCGACGCTGATGCGAGCATGACGGTGCTGCAGGAACTCTCGGAAATGGGCGTTGACCTGTCCATCGATGACTTTGGCACCGGCTATTCGAGCTTGATGTACCTCAAACGCCTGCCGGCCAATGAATTGAAAATCGACCGGGGTTTCGTCCGTGATCTGGAACACGACAGCGATGACGCGGCCATCGTCTCGGCCATCGTCGCCCTCGGCCAGGCGCTGGGCTTGCGGATCGTCGCCGAAGGGGTGGAAACCGATGTCCAGCAAGACTTCCTGACCCAATTGGGCTGCGACTCGTTGCAGGGTTACCTGCTGGGGCATCCGTTGCCGGCCGATCGTTTCATGGCAGATATTCACCGGGGGGAGCAATTGGCTGCCGGCTGATAGACCCCTGTGGCGGGGGGCAACCCCTGTAGGAGCGAAGCTTGCTCGCGAAGGCGGTGTGTCAGTCGACATCATTGTTGCTTGATGTACCGCCTTCGCGGGCAAGCCTCGCTCCTACAAGGTCCGCCCCTTGGGTTTGTGTCATTGGAATTGACGCAGGCCCATGCAAAACCTGCCAATGGCGGTTATTCTTGGCCCCGACTGCATACGCTTGTAACGGGGGAAATGCCAGCATGGACAAAGTCATCGTCATCACCGGTGCCAGCCGCGGAATTGGCGCCGCCACGGCCCTGTTGGCCGCAGAGCAGGGCTATCGGATCTGTATCAACTACCAGTCCGACGAGCAGGCGGCGCACAGTGTGCTGGAACAAGTCCGCGCACTCGGCGCCCAAGCCATTGCGGTGCGCGCCGATGTCAGCATCGAAGACGAAGTGATCGGTCTGTTCCACCGCGTAGACACCGAACTCGGACGGGTCACGGCGCTGGTGAACAACGCCGGCACTGTCGGGCAAAAGTCGCGGATCGACGAAATGTCCGAATTCCGTATTCTGAAAATCCTCAAGACCAACGTCCTGGCGCCGATCCTCTGCGCCAAACACGCGATCCTGCGCATGTCACCCAAACATGGTGGGCAGGGCGGCAGCATCGTCAATGTGTCGTCGGTTGCTGCCCGCTTGGGCGCCCCCAGCGAATATGTCGACTACGCAGCGTCCAAAGGCGCGCTGGACACCTTCACCATCGGCCTGTCCAAGGAAGTGGCGGGCGAGGGGATTCGCGTCAACGCCGTGAGGCCGGGCTACATCTACACCGATTTCCATGCATTGAGCGGTGATCCGGATCGGGTGAGCAAGCTGGAGTCGGCGATCCCGATGGCTCGGGGTGGGCGGCCGGATGAAGTGGCTGAGGCGATTGTGTGGTTGTTGTCGGATAAGGCTTCTTATGCGACGGGGACTTTTGTTGACCTTGGTGGTGGGCGCTAATCCTTAAGGTTGGCGCCGTCTGTTCTGGCCTCATCGCGAGCAGGCTCGCTCCCACAGTGTGCTGCGGTGTGAACACAATCGTGTTCTCAACATTGCACCTTGTGGGAGCGGGCTTGCTCGCGATGGCAATTCTCCAGACAACATCAAACCTTCAGAACGACCGCACAATCCGCCCCAACGTCTCCATCGCCTTCTCCGAATCTTCAGTCCAGGGGCTGCCGTAATTCAACCGAATGCAATTTCGAAACCGCTGGGTCGGTGAAAAAATCGGCCCCGGCGCAATGCTGATCCCTTGCGCCAATGCCATCTGGAACAACTTCAACGAATCCATCTGCGGCGGCAGTTCCAGCCACAAAAAGTACCCTCCCGCTGGCTGACTGACGCGGGTCTGGGCCGGGAAGTAGCGGGCGATGGCGGCGAGCATGGCGCTTTGCTGTTCCTCCAGGGCGTAACGCAGTTTGCGCAGGTGCCGGTCGTAGCCGCCGTGTTGCAGGTAGTCGGCGATGGCGGCCTGGGCGGGCATCGAGGCGCAGAGCGAGGTCATCAGTTTCAAACGTTCGATTTTTTGCGCATACCGTCCGGCAGCGACCCAGCCGATGCGGTAGCCGGGGGCCAGGCTCTTGGCGAACGAACCGCAGTGCATCACCAACCCTTCGGTATCGAAAGCCTTGGCCGGTTTCGGCGCCTGTTGCCCGTAATAGAGCTCGGCGTAGACATCGTCTTCGATCAGCGGCACCTGATGGCTGCGCAACAGTTCCACCAATTCCTGCTTCTTCGCCTCGGGCATGGTCGCGCCCATGGGATTCTGGAAACTGGTCATGCACCAGCAGGCCTTGATCGGATGCCGTTCCAGCGTCTGGGCAAGCACGCCGAGGTCGATGCCGTCTCGCGGGTGCACGGGAATTTCAACCGCTTTGAGCTTTAGCCGTTCAAGCACTTGCAGGCTAGCGTAGAACGCCGGGGCTTCGATGGCCACCAGATCGCCGGGTTCGGTCACCGCTTGCAGGCACAGGTTCAGGGCTTCGAGGGCGCCATTGGTGATCAGCAGTTCTTCCATGGGCAACATCAGCCCGCCGACCATGTAGCGCAGGGCGATTTGTCGACGCAGTTGCGGGTTACCCGGCGACATGTCCGTGACGACCATGCGCGGGTCCATTTCCCGGGCGGCACTGGCCAGTGAACGGGACAGGCGTTGCAGCGGGAACAGCGTAGGGCTGGGAAACGCCGAACCGAAGGGCACGGTGTTCGGGTCCTTGATCGAGTCCAGCACCGAGAACACCAGTTCGCTGACGTCGACTTCGGTGGACTCGTTGACCTGGCTGCTGATCACCGGCTCCGAGAACGGGCTCGGTGCATGCGCATTAACGAAATAGCCGGAACGCGGCCGGGCACGGATCAGGCCACGGCGTTCGAGCAGGTAATAGGCCTGGAACACTGTCGATGGACTGACGCCGTAGGTCTGGCTGGCGTAGCGCACCGATGGCACCCGCTGGCCGGGACCGAGGACGCCGGAGCGGATCAGTTCAGCGATGTCATCGGCGAATTTTTCGTAGCGTTTCATCGAGTGCCTGGTTTGGTGTCATTCAGAAAAATCGAGGTGATTTCTTCGCGAGCAGGCTCGCTCCCACAGGTATTGCATTGTTCTTGTGGGAGCGAGCCTGCTCGCGAATGGCAGCACCGCAGTCTAAGGGATCAACGATTGATAGGCGCAACAAACCGGCTGTTGGCCACGCTGTAGATGTCCGGTTCATCGCTGTCGACAATCTTGAAACCGATGGTCTGCGAGCTGCTGCTCGGGCGATCCGTGGTCATGGCCACCGATACCGGTACATCGACGATCTCACCGGGGGCCAGGCTCAGTTCGGTATTGCCTTGCAGCTGAAAGCCATCGCCATCGACCAGAGTCAATCGATAGTCCTGAGGTTGCTGGGTCTTGTTGATGACCTTCAGGCTGTAGATGTTTTCGATCTGGCCTTCACTGTTCTCACGGAACAGGCCACGGTCCTTGCTGACGTCCAGCGACACCATCGGCCGTTCCACCAGCGCCAGGGCGAGGGCGCCGATCATCACCAGCAGCACGGCGGTATAACCGATCAAGCGCGGGCGCAGCAGATGGGTCTTGCCACCCTGCAACTCATGCTCCGAGGTGTAGCTGATCAGCCCACGGGCGTAGCCCATTTTGTCCATGATCGAATCACAGGCGTCGATGCATGCGGCGCAACCGATGCATTCCATCTGCAAGCCGTCGCGGATGTCGATGCCGGTCGGGCAGACCTGCACGCACAACTGGCAATCGATGCAATCACCCAAACCGATTTCGGCAGGTTTCACCTCACGTTTGCGCGGGCCACGGTTTTCGCCGCGGGCCACGTCGTAGGAAATGGTCAGGGTGTCCTTGTCGAACATCACGCTCTGGAACCGCGCATACGGGCACATATGCATGCACACCGCTTCGCGCAGCCAACCGGCGTTAATGTACGTGGCACCGGTGAAGAACAGTACCCAGAACAGGCTGACACCGCCGACCTGCAAGGTCAGCAGTTCTTCGGCCAGCGGACGGATCGGTGTGAAGTAGCCGACAAAGGTCAGGCCGGTGAGCAGGCTGATCGCCAGCCACAGGGTGTGTTTGGCCGAACGACGGATCAGTTTGTTCAGGCCCCAGGGTGCGGCTTGCAGCTTGATCCGCTGGTTGCGCTCGCCTTCGGTGAGCTTCTCGCACCACATGAAGATCCAGGTCCAGGAGCTCTGCGGGCAGGTGTAACCGCACCAGACCCGGCCTGCGAACACGGTGATCGCAAACAGGCCGAACGCGGCGATGATCAGCAGCGCCGAGAGCAGGATGAAATCCTGTGGCCAGAAGGTTGCGCCGAAGATGTGGAATTTGCTTTCGGAGAGGTCCCAGAGCACCGCCTGGCGGCCACCCCAGTTCAGCCATGCCGTGCCGAAAAACAACAGAAACAGAACCCCAGCGCCACTCATGCGCAGGGTGCGGAACAAACCCGTGAAGCTGCGGGTGTGGATCAGGTTGTCGCTGGACTTGGCCTTTATCTTTGGGCGCAAAGGCTCATTGTTTTTTATAAATGAGGCCGGTTCAACGGTTCGGACGGGGATTCTATCGCTCATGGTCTTTCGCTCATCAGCCTCCATCAGGCCTGAGCACTATGACCAGCGATCTGTTTGCATAACAGGCTCAGCTAAAGCAATAAAAAGCGGATCAGATGAGTTTCCAGCAGCAGCCTGCGACAACTTGATGCACCCGCAACGGCTGGCCGCAAACACCTATGCCAAGCGTCTGCGGCGTGTGTTGATGCGGGTCAGTCAAATCACCGAATCACTGTCCGTGGCCTTCAAATGTCGGCGACCGTCCACTGCGCCTGCTACGGTCAATGCATCGGCTTCTGCTTCGGTGATGTAGATGCGCTGGTCGTCGAGGTCGACCGCCGACATGGATTTTTCCCCGTCGGTGAGGATGGTCACGTCGGAGCAAAAACGGATTTCTTCGCCGTTTTGGGTGATGAAGAAGCAGGTCTGGTTTTCGATGCGCACAGTCATGGAGGTGTCCTTTTTTCTGCGGATTCTGAAGTGTTAGGGCGCATCCGCCGATCATCGTTCTGTGCAACCGATTAATGGTGGATGCGGTCCATCCTCTATCGAGTCATTAAATCATCACAAGGACTGCGCCATGGACGCTTGGTGGCACGAGGTTTGGGTGACGCTGCAAGCGGAGTTCGCCGACATTGGCGATGCTTCACAGCTGACGCGTATTACGGTGCGCTTGCTGATGGCCGCCTTGCTGGGCGGCATTTTGGGTTTCGAACGTGAGCAAAAGGGCAAGGCCGCCGGGGTGCGCACCCACATGCTGGTGGCGCTGGGCGCGGCGTTGTTTGTACTGGTGCCGCAGATGTCAGGATCCCAAGCCGATGCCATGAGCCGCGTGGTGCAGGGCGTGATCGCCGGCATCGGCTTTCTCGGCGCCGGGACTATCCTGAAAAACACCGATGGCGATGAGGGCCATGTCAAAGGCCTGACAACCGCTGCCGGTTTGTGGATGACGGCGGCCATTGGTGTTTCGGCCGGAATGGGCCGCGAGGCGACGGCGGTGCTCAGTACGTTGCTGGCATTGGTGATTCTCGGTGTGATGCCTATCGTCGTGCGCCAGATTGAAAAGGATCGAAACCCGTAATTGAGCCTTCATGCAGTTTACGGACTCACGATCTCCGGCGGCTGGGTGCTCGGCGGCTCTTCCCGGGGTGGCGGGCTGGTGCCTGGCGGTTCCTGCTCGGGGATGGGGCCGGGTTCGGTCGGCGGGGTTGGGGGTATGGGCGGAATTGTCGGCTCATCGATGTTCGGATCGGGTGTCTCGGCGGGGATAGGAATACTCATCGAAACAGTCTCCAGTGGCAGATGGCGTGAGTCGTGCTTAAGTTGATTGACCCGTACTCAGGGAATTTGATTCCCCGAAAGACTTGGCAAGTCCCTCTGAACTTTTACCGGCGCCTGCTGTTCGGAACTTAAGTGAGTTCATGCCGGGGCAGATCGCTTCGTGTGAACGACGACCAGGCACAAGAGCGTCCTTGGGGCGTTAAGGAGAGATGCTCGATGACCGCTGAGAAACCCACAGAGTTGAGCTACAACCCGCATATACCGCTGTCGCAGGCGTTACTGCTGCCGCGGATCGTGATCGAAAACACCATGCCGACCCTCAATGGCGGGCAATTCGCCGTTAAAGCCGTGATTGATCAGGACGTGGTGGTGACCAGTAAAGTGTTTGCCGACGGTCACGACAAATTGGCCGTGCGCATCCGCTGGCGTGCTGATGGCGACGAAACCTGGCAGAGCGAGGTGATGACCGAACTGGGCAATAACGGTTGGCAGGGCCAGTTTCGTGTCAAGAAGCAGGGGCGTTATGTGTTCTGCCTCGAAGCCTGGATCGATCAGTTCGCCAGTTTTTGTTATGAGCTGGAGAAAAAACACGCCGTCGGCGTTTCGGTCAGCCTGGAATTGCAGGAAGGGCGCACGCACGTCCAGCAGGCAGCCGAACGCTCCGAAGGCCCGCTCAGTGAACAACTGGCGGCGTTGCACCATGAGCTGTCCAGTCTGCTCGAAACCGAGCAAGTCGCCTTGTTTCTGCACCAACGCAGCGCGGACTTGATGGCTCAGGCCGACCATCGTCCCTTCTTGAGCCTGAGCCCGGAATACCCGGTGGAGGTGGAGCGCACGCTGGCGCAATTCGCCAGTTGGTATGAATTGTTTCCGCGCTCGATCACTGATGATCCGGCGCGCCACGGCACCTTCAACGATGTGCATTCGCGGCTGGCGACGATCCAGGACATGGGCTTCGACGTGCTGTACTTCACGCCGATCCACCCGATCGGCCGCAGCTACCGCAAAGGCCCGAACAACTCATTGATCGCCGGCCCCGACGATCCGGGCAGTCCTTACGCCATCGGCAGTGAAGAGGGCGGGCATGAGGCGATTCACTCGGAACTGGGCAGCCGCGAGGACTTCCGCCGACTCGTCGCGGCCGCCGCCGAGCATGGGCTGGAAGTGGCCCTCGACTTTGCGATTCAGTGTTCCCAGGACCACCCGTGGCTCAAACAGCACCCGGGCTGGTTCAACTGGCGGCCGGACGGCACGATCAAATACGCCGAGAACCCGCCGAAGAAATACCAGGACATCGTCAACGTCGATTTCTATGCCGTGGACGCGATTCCCAGCCTGTGGATCGAGCTGCGCGACATCGTGGCCGGGTGGGTCAAGGAGGGCGTGAAGCTGTTTCGCGTCGACAATCCTCACACCAAACCATTGCCGTTCTGGCAGTGGCTGATCGCCGATGTGCGGGCGTTGTACCCCGAAGTTATCTTCCTGGCCGAAGCCTTTACCACGCCGGCGATGATGGCGCGCCTGGGCAAGGTCGGTTATTCCCAGAGCTACACCTATTTCACCTGGCGCAACACCAAGAGTGAGCTGGCGACCTATTTCACCGAACTCAACGACTCGCCGTGGCGTGAATGCTACCGGCCGAATTTTTTCGTCAATACGCCGGACATCAACCCGGCGTTCCTGCATGAATCCGGGCGCCCCGGTTTTCTGATTCGTGCGGCGCTTGCGACCATGGGCTCAGGGCTGTGGGGCATGTATTCGGGTTTTGAGCTGTGTGAAGGGGCACCGGTGCCGGGCCGGGAGGAATACCTCAATTCCGAGAAGTACGAGATCCGCCCACGGGACTTCAACGCGCCGGGCAACATCATTGCCGAAATCGCCCAGCTCAACCGCATTCGCCGGCAGAACCCGGCGCTGCACACGCACCTGGGCCTGAAGGTCTACAACGCCTGGAACGACAACATTCTGTACTTCGGCAAACGCAGCGTAGACGGCAGCAATTTCATTCTGGTGGCGGTCAGCCTTGATCCGCATCACGCCCAGGAGGCGAATTTCGAATTGCCGCTGTGGGAAATGGGCCTGCCCGACGATGCGAGTACCCAGGGCGAGGACTTGATGAACGGCCACCGCTGGACCTGGCACGGCAAGTACCAGTTCATGCGGATCGAACCGTGGCATCTGCCGTTCGGGATTTGGAGGATTACCGCCGCTTGAGTGCGCTGCGCAGCTCCGACGGCAGGCGATTAACCCTGTAGGAGCTGCCGAAGGCTGCGATCTTTTGATCTTCGCTTTTAAAGGCAAAAGATCGCAGCCTTCGGCAGCTCCTACGGAGGATTAGCACATTCGAAAGATGTGCAGAGAATTCAACAGGAGTTACAAATGGCGAAGAAACCCAGGTCAGCCACCTTCATCAAGGACCCGCTCTGGTACAAGGATGCGGTGATCTACCAGGTTCACGTTAAGTCTTTTTTCGACTCCAACAACGACGGGATCGGCGACTTTCCCGGCCTTATCGCCAAACTCGATTACATTGCCGATCTGGGCGTCAACACCATCTGGCTGTTGCCGTTCTACCCCTCGCCACGACGCGACGATGGCTATGACATCGCCGAATACCGTGGCGTGCACCCTGACTACGGCACCATGGCCGATGCCAAGCGCTTCATTGCAGAATCCCATAAACGCGGACTGCGGGTGATTACCGAACTGGTCATCAACCACACTTCGGACCAGCACGCGTGGTTCCAGCGCGCGCGCAAGGCCAAGCCCGGTTCGGCGGCCCGGGACTTCTATGTCTGGTCCGATAACGATCAGAAATACGATGGCACTCGCATCATCTTTCTCGACACCGAGAAGTCCAACTGGACCTGGGACCCGGTGGCCGGTCAATACTTCTGGCACCGCTTCTATTCCCACCAGCCGGACCTGAACTTCGACAACCCGCAGGTAATGAAAGCGGTGCTGTCGGTCATGCGTTACTGGCTCGACATGGGCATCGACGGTCTGCGGCTGGACGCGATCCCGTACCTGATCGAGCGCGACGGCACCAACAACGAAAACCTGCCCGAGACCCACGACGTCCTCAAGCAGATCCGTGCCGAGATCGACGCCAATTACCCCGATCGCATGCTGCTGGCCGAGGCCAATCAGTGGCCGGAAGACACTCAGCTGTATTTTGGTAATACCGACGCGAGCGGCCAGAACGGCGACGAATGCCACATGGCCTTTCACTTCCCGTTGATGCCGCGCATGTACATGGCGCTGGCCCAGGAAGATCGTTTCCCGATCACCGATATCCTGCGGCAGACCCCGGAAATCCCCGCCAACTGCCAGTGGGCGATTTTCCTGCGCAACCACGATGAGCTGACCCTGGAAATGGTCACCGATCGGGAGCGCGATTACCTGTGGAATTACTACGCCGCCGACCGTCGGGCGCGAATCAATCTGGGGATTCGCCGGCGTCTGGCGCCGTTGTTGGAACGTGATCGCCGCCGCGTGGAACTGCTTAACAGCCTGCTGCTGTCGATGCCCGGCACGCCGACCCTGTATTACGGCGATGAAATCGGCATGGGCGACAACATCTACTTGGGCGATCGCGACGGTGTGCGCACGCCGATGCAGTGGTCGATCGACCGCAACGGCGGTTTTTCCCGTGCCGACCCGGCCAGCCTGGTGCTGCCGCCGATCATGGACCCGCTCTACGGCTACTTGTCTGTCAACGTCGAAACCCAGGCCGGCGACCCTCATTCGTTGTTGAACTGGAACCGACGCCTGCTCGCGGTGCGCAAGCAGTCCAAGGCTTTCGGCCGCGGGACGCTGAAGATGCTCTCACCGAGCAATCGACGGATTCTGGCGTATACCCGCGAATTCACCGGCCCGGACGGCAAGCACGAGATTATTTTGTGCGTGGCCAACGTGTCCCGCAGCGCGCAAGCGGCGGAACTGGATCTGTCGGCTTACGTCGGCATGGTTCCGGTGGAGATGCTCGGCGGTAATGCGTTCCCGCCCATCGGCCAGTTGAATTTCCTGCTGACGCTGGCGCCTTACGGTTTCTATTGGTTCGGGCTGGCGGCGGAAAACCAAATGCCGAGCTGGCACGTGGAACCGGCGCAAAGCCTGCCGGACTTCACCACCCTGGTGCTGAAGAAACGCATGGAAGAGCTGCTCGAAGCACCGTCCCGCCACACCCTGGAGCAGGGCATTCTGCCGAGCTGGTTGCAGAATCGCCGCTGGTACGCCGGCAAGGACGGCGTCATCGACAACGTCAACCTCGCTTATGGCGTGCGTTTCGGCGACCCGCAGCATCCGGTGTTACTGGGTGAAATCGACGTCACCAGCGGCGGCCAGACCAGCCGTTATCAGTTGCCATTCGGTTTTATCTCCGAGGAGCAGGTCGGCGCGGCGTTGCCGCAGCAGCTGGCACTGGCCAGGGTCCGGCGTGGGCGTCAGGTCGGCTTGATCACCGATGCCTTCAGCCTCGACAGCTTCGTTCATGCCGTGTTGCAGGGCATACAGGCCGGCACGGTGTTGTCATCCGACGGTGGCGAGATTCGCTTCGAGCCGACCGACGAACTGACCAGGCTTGGCCTGACGGCCGAGTCGGAGGTGCGCTACCTGTCCGCCGAGCAATCCAACAGTTCGGTGGTCATCGGCAGCAGCCTGGTGCTGAAACTGATCCGCAAGGTCGCGTCAGGGGTGCACCCGGAACTGGAAATGAGTGCGTACCTGACCCATGCCGGTTTCCAGAATATTTCGCCGCTGCTGGGCGCGGTGACTCGTCGCAACGCGGCAGGCGAGGACACGCTGCTGATGATCGCCCAAGGTTACTTGAGCAATCAGGGCGACGCGTGGGAGTGGACCCAGAACAACCTCGAACGGGCGCTTCGCGATGAACTCGCCGATGCTGTGTCCGAGCAGGAGCAGCACTACAACGCCCTCGGCGAGCTGAAGGATTTTGCCGGCATGCTCGGCCAGCGCCTGGGGGAAATGCATCAGGTGCTGGCGTCCCCGAGCGCCAACCCGGACTTCGCCCCACAGATCACTACCCAGAAAGACGCCCTGGCTTCGGCCAAGGATGTGGCGGCGCAACTGGAACATGCCCTGAAGTTGCTCCAGCAGCATCAAACTGAACTGAACGCTGCGGACCAGGCCTTGGTCAGTCGCTTGCTGGACAACAAAAAAACCATCATCAGCCATGTTCAGGAGTTGGGTAAGAAAGCGGCGGGTGGCCTGCGCATTCGCGTCCATGGTGACTTGCACCTGGGGCAGGTGCTGGTGATCAAGGGTGATGCCTATCTGATCGATTTCGAGGGCGAACCGGCGAGGCCGCTGCATGAACGCCGAGGCAAACACAGCCCTTACAAAGATGTCAGCGGTGTGTTGCGCTCCTTCGATTACGCCGCGGCGATGACGATCAACGTGCATAACGTCGATAACACCGCCGAGGCCCAGGCAGCGCGTCAGCGGGTCGCCGATCGTTATCTGGAAGAGGCGCGGCAAGCATTTGTCGACGCTTATCGGCTGGCGGCAGCTAGTCTTGCTCATGCATGGCAAGATCCTGAAGGCGAGGACGCCGCGCTGGCGTTGTTCGGTCTGGAGAAGGCGGCTTATGAAGTGGCCTATGAGGCTGAAAATCGCCCCACCTGGCTGCCCGTGCCGTTGCACGGTTTGTACGGGTTATTGAGTGGGCTCAAACCCTTTTCCGATCTTGGTGGAGAGTAGTCATGAGTATCTCGAACAAGGAACAGGGGCACGTTGAACAGGCGCTGCTGCCCAGGGCGCGGGATATCGATGCGTTGGTACGCGCCGAGCACCAAGACCCCTTTGCAATTCTCGGCCCGCATGGCGATGGCGCTGGCGGGCAATTCATTCGCGCCTATCTACCCGACGCCTTGAGCGTGCAGGTGGTGGACAAGGAATCCGGGGAAGAGCTCGGCAGCCTTGAGACCACGCAAACGCCGGGGCTGTTTGTGGGGCATTTCGAGCGGGCTCGGCCCTATTTGTTGCGAACCCGTTGGGCCGGTGGCGAGCAACTCGCCGAGGACCCTTACAGCTTTGGCCCGTTACTCGGCGAGATGGATTTGTACCTGTTCGCCGAGGGCAATCACCGGGACTTGAGCAGTTGCCTCGGCGCGCAGATGAAGACGGTCGATGGCGTCGAGGGTGTGCGCTTCGCCGTGTGGGCGCCGAATGCCAGAAGGGTCTCAGTGGTTGGCGATTTCAACGTTTGGGACGGTCGTCGGCATCCGATGCGTCTGCGTCACCCTACCGGTGTCTGGGAGTTGTTCATTCCGCGCCTGCAAGCGGGGGAGCTCTACAAATACGAAATCCTTGGCGCCCACGGTATTTTGCCGCTCAAGGCCGACCCGATGGCCCTCGCCACCGCTCTGCCGCCGGACACTGCATCGAAAGTCGCCTCACCGCTGAAGATAGAATGGCAGGACCACGCCTGGATGCGGTCGCGGGGCGAGCGTCAGCGAACCAGCGCACCGCTGTCGATTTACGAATTGCATGCCGGTTCCTGGCAATGTGAGCTGGATGACTTGGGCGAGGTCGCCCGTCAGTACACCTGGCATGAGTTGGGCGAGCGGCTGATTCCTTATGTGAAGGAACTGGGTTTCACCCACATCGAACTGATGCCGATCATGGAGCATCCGTTCGGTGGCTCCTGGGGTTATCAACTGCTGTCGCAATTCGCCCCGAGCGCTCGTTACGGCACGCCGGATGACTTCGCCGCGTTCGTCAATGCCTGTCACCAGGCCGAGATCGGCGTGATCCTCGATTGGGTGCCGGCGCATTTCCCCACCGATACTCACGGCCTGGCGCAGTTCGACGGCACCGCATTGTATGAGTACGGCAACCCGCAGGAAGGTTTTCACCAGGACTGGGACACGCTGATCTACAACCTGGGCCGCACCGAGGTGCATGGCTATATGCTGGCGTCGGCGCTGCACTGGCTCCGGCATTTCCACGTCGATGGCTTGCGCGTGGATGCGGTGGCGTCGATGCTGTATCGCGATTATTCGCGCAAGGCCGGCGAGTGGGTGCCCAACCGTCATGGCGGTCGGGAGAATCTGGAGGCCATTGATTTTCTGCGTCATCTCAATGACGTGGTGGCCCTGGAAACGCCGGGCGCGCTGGTCATTGCCGAAGAATCCACGGCGTGGCCAGGTGTCAGCCAGAGCACGCAGCAGGGTGGGCTGGGTTTTGCCTATAAGTGGAACATGGGCTGGATGCACGATTCGCTGCATTACATCCAGCAGGATCCGGTGTACCGCGCCCATCATCACAACGAGCTGAGTTTCGGCCTGATGTATGCCTGGTCCGAACGCTTCATCCTGCCGATTTCTCACGACGAAGTGGTGCATGGCAAGCATTCGCTGATCGACAAGATGCCCGGCGATCGCTGGCAGAAGTTTGCCAACCTGCGGGCTTATCTGAGTTTCATGTGGACGCATCCCGGCAAGAAGCTGTTGTTCATGGGCTGCGAATTTGGTCAGTGGCGTGAATGGAATCACGATCAGCAACTGGACTGGTATTTACTGCAATACCCGGAACACCAGGGTGTGCGCAAACTGGTCGGTGACCTGAATCGGTTGTATCGAGAAGAACCGGCGCTGCACGATCAGGACGATGCGCCGCAAGGCTTCCAGTGGTTGATCGGCGACGATGCGGTCAACAGCGTCTACGCCTGGCTGCGCTGGAGCAAGGACGGAAGGCCAGTGTTGGTGGTGGCCAACTTCACCCCGGTGCCGCGACAGGCCTACCGCATCGGCGTGCCGTTTGCCGGGCGTTGGGTCGAATTGATCAACAGCGATGCCGACACTTATGCCGGGTCCAACTACGGTAACGGCGGTGGAGTGTTCACCGACGAAGAACCGAGCCATGGGCAGGCCCTCTCCCTGGAATTGAATCTGCCGCCGTTGGCAGTGTTGATTCTGCGTCCGGAGGGCTGATCTAAAACCGCGTCGCTCCTATCGCGAGCAGGCTCGCTCCCACATTGGATTGTCGTCGTATACAAGACCAATGTGGGAGCGAGCCTGCTCGCGATGGCGTCAGAATTCACAACACATCCCTTCAGTCCTCGTTACCACCGCATCCGCACCCCAAGGCTGCCAATCAACCCGTTCAAATCATTGTCATCCACATCGCTGCTGTAATCGGCGCTGACATACAGGCTGACCAAAGGCGTCACTCTGGCCACCAAACCCAGACCCACGTCCACCGTCGAGGATTTGCGACTGCTGCTGATTTTGTCGACCTGATCCAGGCTCACGGTATTGCCGGTGTACACGGTGTGCCACACGTTGGTGCGCACATACGGTTCGACGGGCAGGCCGTTAATATCGTAGCTGCCTTTCAAGCGCGCACCGACCCGGCCGCTCCAGGACGACATGTCACTGGATGAGCCGTTGCCGGAGCCCGCATAGGGCGTATCCAGCGTAATGCGTTGATTGATCAACTGCGCCTGGGGTTCGATCACCCAGTTATTACCCAGACCAATCGGGAAACCACCTTCCACCGACAATATCACCGCGCTGCCTTCGGCGGCTTGTCGCGCGCCCTGGTCATTGCGGCTGTAACCGTTGACCCGGCCACCGCTGGCGCTCAAGTCTACGTGCCAGCCTTGTGGGCCGGTCAGGCTCCAGTAGGCGCCGAGACTCTGGCCTTCAAGGTTGAGCATGTCATGGCCGGGATCGGCGAGGGCGCGGCTGGTCAGCAGGCCGTTGTCATTGCCCTGCAGTTGGGTGGTGCCGCCGATCAGTCCGACCCGTTGGGTATGGCCGCTGTTGCTTTGTACGGTCAGCAACGCCGGGCCTTTGAATGCGCTGGCGCCGGGGATGGTAGAACCTTGGGCCAGATAGTCGGTTTGGGCCTGTCGGGAGGTCTTTCCATAGACGTGGTCCCATTCCGAAGGCGCGGCGTCTTCGACCGTCAGGTGTGAGTTTTGTAAGTCGGGATTAACGCGTGAACGGCCGGGATACGTGGCGGAGCCGGCGGGCAAGGTAAGGGTCGGCAGTGCCTGGTTGTACCAGAGTGTTGGTTCATCCTCGACAGACGAGGCCTGCACCTCCATGGATGAGCACAGCAGGAGTGAACTCGTGACCGTGCAAAAAGTGATTTTGATCTCGTGTGAGGTGAATGAAGTTCTCATGGGGGTCTACCTTGCAATCGCATGCGTATCTCGCTTTGGCGTCTCTCCTACCCCGAATGAGGGGCGACCGAATGGATTGAGGCAAGGTCAGACCCGCCCGTTTTTACAGGAGTCTGGGGGCTTGCCCCTGATGGATTTCCGGGGGTAGTAAGCACTAGCTAAGAAGACTGTTGGCGCTGCGTCAAGAAAGTGGCCGATAAGCGGTATGGCTATTTTACGTGCTGTAAGTGACTGAATTTTGGCGCGTATATAAGTCGTTGTTTGTGCGAAAAATCATCCCGAAAGGCGCGGGCCAGACGCGTTGGGTAGGGGGCTATCGGTTGGTTGACGGAGAATCCGGAGCAGGATAAACAAACGGCGTCGGTGCGCCATTGCTGTCATTTTTTCTGTCGGCGTTAGCAATTCTCGGCGACTGTCGCTTGACGGTGTTACAAGCGCACTTCCACCGCCAGCGGCAAATGGTCCGAGAGATGCGTCCAGGGTTTGTGGCCGAGTATTCGCGGTTCATGACTGCTGGCATTACGCAGGTAGATCCGGTCCAGGCGCAGCAGGGGAAAACGCGCCGGGTAAGTTTTCGCCGGCCGGCCATGATGGCGCTCGAAGGCTTCATGCAGGTAATGGCGCCGGGCGAGGGCGGCGTTACCTTGCAACTGCCAGTCGTTGAAATCGCCGGCAATAATCACCGGGGCGTCATCGGGCAGCGATTCGAGCAACAGGCAGAGCAACTGCAACTGCAGTTGTCGATGGCTTTCCAACAAGCTCAGGTGCACGCAAATGGCATGCACTTCGGCATGCCCCGGCACATCCAGCACGCAGTGCAACAACCCGCGTCGCTCGGGGCCGGTGATCGAGACATCGAGGTTGCGAAATTCGCGGATCGGGTATTTCGACAGCAGGGCATTGCCGTGGTGGCCGTCGGGGTAGACCGCGTTGCGACCGTAAGCGAAGTCGCTCCACATGCTGTCGGCCAGGAACTCGTATTGCGAAGTTTGGGGCCAATCGTTGTAACGGGAAGAATGCCGGTCGTGCTCACCAACCACTTCCTGCAGAAACACCAGGTCCGCCGACGTGCTGCGTACCGCTTCACGCAATTCCGGGAGGATGAAACGCCGGTTAAGGGCGGTGAAGCCTTTATGGGTATTGACCGTCAGCACTCTGAGTCGATGGATCGCCGGGGTCGTGTTCGATGGCATTGATTCGACGGCCTGTCGTTCGGCATCGCTGGTCACGTTCACTCCTCTGAATCAAGCTGATGTATGCATGCGACTGATGCATGGGCGAGCAGTTCAGCGTGATTCGTCTTGTAACAACACATTCACCGCAACTTGGTAGCAGCGTTCGGCTGTAGCAGCTGTCGAGCCTGCGAGGCTGCGTTCGGCTGCGCAGCAGTCGTAAAATCAGGCGACGCGGTGTGTCAGGCAAACCACAGATGCTAGATTGACGACTGCTGCGCAGCCGAACGCAGCCTCGCAGGCTCGACAGCTGCTACAGCGGTCTCGCAGGCAGTTGCTACTGAATGGTTGCCGGGGTTTCAGACAAACACAATTTCATACGGCAATCGCATGCGCTCCAGAATCACCGGGGGCAGCAGTGGGGCGATGCCGATTGCCGGCTCGCCGTCGAGTTGGCTGGCGTAGGCGTAGGTGGCGTGGCTTTTGCGCGCGACGGTCCAGGTGTCGAGGCGTACCTTGCGAGCGCGATGCCAAGGGATCAGCCCGTGATCACGTGCCGGCCAGTGCCAGGCCCAAACCGGTATTTCGTTGAGCGTCGCACCCACCAGGGCTGCTGCCTTGGCGCTGGCACGGCCGACGGCGTCGTGGTCGACGTTGCCGTCTTCGCGCCAGGTGGTGAACACCACGTCACCAGGGCGCAGGTAGCGGAGGATGAATTGGGTCAGTTCAGACTCCCGCTCGGCCAGACCGCTGTCGGTGAAGCCGGCGCGAATCCACTTCAGACTGTGCATCGGCAGTCCGAGCCGGCGCAAGGCTTCGACGCTTTCCTGGGGGCGGAATACGCTCAGGCGTTTCTCCGACCATTGTCGCGACCCCGGATGACTGGCGCTACCGTCGGTGATCGAGATCAATTGCAGAGGATGACCGAGGGCGCACAGCAACTGCAGCAGGCCGCCGCAGGTCACCACTTCATCGCCGGGATGCGGCGCGATGACGACTACGCGAGCGCTGGCCGGGACCAGCGTTTCGGTGTTGATGACAGGGATGTTGTCCCGCTGCGGGGCGTTGTTCCAGATTTGCGCGGGCAAACTGTTTTCACTGATGGAAACCGATTTCATAGGCGCTACTTCCTTGTTCTGTCTTGCCCTCAGTCATGTGCGTTACTTGCAGGGGAACAAGCCTGGCAGACCCGTAAAGGCGGGAGTAAATAGCAATTGCAGCGCTCCGAACCCTGGATTGCCGCGGGCAGAGTATTGCTCACGGATCGCTATTCGTCGCCTCAGCCTTTGGTCTGATACGGATTTTTTAATCCAAGCTGTGTCAGGTGTCGCAAATAGTCACCGAAACCTTCGAAGGCAAGCACAATCCCTGTAGGAGCGAGGCTTGCCCGCGAAGGCGGTGTGTCAGATAACGATGATGTCGACTGGCAAACCGCCTTCGCGGGCAAGCCTCGCTCCTACAGGGGGCCTTTCACTCGTCTTCTTCGCGCTGCAATTCGAACAGCAACAGCGAACGGCCGGTGACCGAATATTCGTGACCGAACTCGAAACGCTCCTGGCCACGAATCGAGGGTTGATTGGTATCGATCATGCACGTCCAGAAACCGCCGTCAGGCACTTCCGGCAGCAGGAAGTTGACGATGTCGTGGTGGGCGTTGACCACCAGCAGCAGGGTCGCGTCGGCGCCCTTGCGGCGAATACCGGTTTCCTGGGCGCGGCCATCGAGCAGCATGCCCAGGCAACGACCGTGGCCTTCCTCCCATTGTTCGGTAGACATTTCGCTGCCGTCCGGGGCCAGCCAGGTCACATCCTTGACGCCGATGTCTTCGTTGTAATTGCCCACCAGGAAGCGCCCTCGACGCAGAATCGGATAGGCCAGGCGCAATCTGATCAGGCGTTTGACGAACTTCAGCAGAGCCTTACCGTCTTCGCTCAAGTCCCAATTGACCCAACCGATCTCGCTGTCCTGACAGTAAGCATTGTTGTTGCCTTCCTGGGTGCGGGCGAACTCATCGCCGGCCACCAGCATCGGCGTGCCCTGGGACAGCAGCAACGTGGCGAAGAAGTTGCGCATCTGCCGCTGGCGCAGCGCATTGATCTCGGGATCGTCGGTGGGGCCTTCGACACCGTGGTTCCAGGACAGGTTGTTGTTGCTGCCGTCCTGATTATTCTCGTCATTGGCTTCGTTGTGCTTGTCGTTGTACGACACTAGATCGTTGAGGGTGAAACCGTCATGGGCGGTGATGAAGTTCAGCGAGGCATATGGTCGGCGCCCACGTTGGTTGAACATCTCGCCGGAGGCGGTCATGCGGCTGGCGAAGTCGGCGAGTTGGCCGTCGTCACCTTTCCAGAACGCGCGCACGGTGTCGCGGAATTTGTCGTTCCATTCGACCCAGCCCGGCGGGAAATTCCCGACTTGATAGCCGCCAGGGCCACAATCCCACGGTTCGGAAATCATCTTCACCTGGCGCAGCACCGGGTCTTGACGGCAGGCCACGAGAAAGCTGTGGCGCTCGTCGAAGCCATCGTGGTAGCGGCCGAGAATGGTCGCCAGATCAAAGCGGAAACCGTCTACGTGCATTTCCGTGGCCCAGTAACGCAGAGAGTCGGTGACCATTTGCAGCACACACGGGTGACTCAGGTCCAGAGTGTTGCCGGTCCCGGAGTCGTTGATGTAGTAGCGCTTGTCGTCGGGCATCAAGCGGTAGTAAGAGGCGTTGTCGATGCCGCGCATCGACAGGGTCGGGCCTTGTTCGTTGCCCTCGGCGGTGTGGTTGTAGACCACGTCGAGGATTACTTCCAGATTGGCCTCGTGCAGGTGCGCGACCATCTCCTTGAACTCGGCGATCTTGCCGCTGGCCAGGTAGCGCGGGTCCGGGGCAAAGAACGCGATGCTGTTGTAACCCCAGTAATTGGTCATGCCTTTGTGCAACAGATGCTGGTCATTGACGAAGGCATGAATCGGCAGCAATTCCACGGTCGACACGCCGAGCTTGCGGATGTGTTCGAGCACGTCATCGACCATTAACCCGGCGAAGGTGCCGCGCAGGTTCTCGGGAACGGCGGGGTGACGCATGCTGATACCGCGTACGTGAGTCTCATAAATGATGGTTTTGTCCCACGGCACACTGACCCGATGGTCATGACCCCAGGTGTGAGCCGGGTCGATCACTTTGCATTTGGGCACGAAGGGCGCGCTGTCCCGTTCATCGAAACTGAGGTCGGCGTCAGGGTGGCCGATGGTGTAGCCGAACAACGCTTCGGACCATTTCAATCGGCCGACCAATTGCTTGGCGTAAGGATCGATCAGCAGCTTGTTGGGGTTGAAACGATGACCGTTGGCCAGGTCGTAAGGACCGTACACACGATAGCCGTAGATCAACCCGGGATGGGCGTCGGGCAAGTAGCCGTGGTAGATCTCGTCGGTGTATTCCGGCAACTCGATACGCTCGAGTTCCACCTCGCCGGCATCGTCGAAGATGCACAGTTCGACCTTGGTTGCGTTAGCCGAAAACAGCGCGAAATTGACCCCCAGGCCATCCCAGGTCGCGCCTAGCGGGAAGGGCAAGCCTTCACGGATTCGCGAAGCCTCGGCACGAAGTTCGGGCGCGGTTTTCTTTGGACTGCTCATAGTTGCTCCTGCATGGGGTGACGGTACTCGACTGCGATGAACCGTGGCTCTGTTTTTTTTCGAGGGCGAGCGCGCCCTCGGTGGCGCGGGATACGCCACAAATCAAGCGAGGCAAGGCGATAAACGCGTCAGGTCGTTGGCGGTTTGCGCGCGGCGCGTGGCTTTTTCTCGACGTTTTTTTCGCCAAGCGGGGTCACTGTCGAAGCAGAGGGTTTGGCTTTGGCCCTGGTTTTGGGTTCGACGCCTTTGGCATTGAGCTTGCCGTCGGGCTTGCCGACCGCGGACTTGGCGCCGAGGCTTTTGCTGCCAGCTTTCGATGACTTGCCGGGCGCCAGTGCTTCGGCTTCGGCCAGTTTGCAGGCCATCTCCCAATGGCGTTTTTCCTGGCCCACGGGTTTTCCTTCGGATTCCCAGATCTGATAGGCAAATTCGCGGATGCGTTTATCGTCGGTACTCATCGCAATGCTCCTGAACTGAACTCAAGCTTGGGTCGTTTGGATAAAGAGATTGACCGGGAAATCCCCCAGCGCGGCGCTGATCATCAGCTCCCTGTGTTTTGTGACTATGACGCTCGCAAAAAGCCCCTTCAGATTTTCTTCAGGGGCGGCGAACGTCAATTTGATTCGGGTATCGCCCCAGAGCGGCGCGTCAACCTGTGGTTGGGCACTGTTTTCCAGCAGTTCGGCACAGCGTATCGGTACTATCACGATAGCCCGTTTTCCCTGCCATTCACGAGCAAACGCCAGTACCCGGTGAGCCTGGCTGCCGAGGACTTCAAGGGTTTGATAACTCCCTTGTTGAAACAGCCCGGCATGCTCGGCACGCCGGTGTAACGCCTTGGCGATCAGGCTTTGCTTGATGCGCCCGTCACGCCAGTTCGCCAACAGATCGGGCAGGTCCAACTGTATGTGCATGGCCTGCTGACGGCTGGCGTAATCCACCGGCCGGCGGTTGTCCGGATCGACCAGCGTGAAGTCCCAGAACTCGTTGCCCTGATAAAGATCCGGTACCCCCGGCACGGTCATTCGCAGCAAGCTTTGCGCCAAGCCATTCAACGCGCCGGGGGCGGCGATGCTCTGCGCCGCAGCACCGATGGCCGTGCGCAGTCGCTCGCCTTCGGGGCTGAGCAGCAGGCGTTCGAGAAACCCATGGGTCGCCTGTTCATACCCCTCGTTTGGCGCGCTCCAGCTGCTTTGCAACTTGGCTTCGCGCAGGGCTTTTTGTTGCCACTGCCAAAGGCGTTGGGCGTAGTCCTCGAGCGCCACCTGATCATCGCTGCGCAGCGCCATCGGCCAACTGCCGAGGATCGCTTGATAGAGAATCAGCTCGTCACCCGCCGAAGGCGCGCCGGGTTCAATGCGCAACTCAGCGGCCAGGGTTCGCCAGTGTTCGACCTGTTCGGCGTACCAGGCGCTACGCTCGCTCAACACCGCCAGCCGCGCGCGGGTGTCTTCGCCGCGTTTGTGGTCGTGGGTCGCGGTGGCCAGCAGGTTGTCGGGGAACTCGGCGAGGCGATTGACGCAGGCAGCATGGAAGTCAACCACCGGTGCGCTGAATTGCTCGGTGTTGTAGCCGACATCGTTGCGCGACAGCAGCACCGCCGAGCGATAAAGCGCGGTGTCTTCCACCGCTTTGGCCGCCGCCGGTGAGGTCAGTTGCTGGAAGCGCACGCAGGCATGCTTGAGCAGTTTGCGTGGACGGCCCACCGGGTGCTTGCGCCAGGGTTGGCCACCGAGCCAGCCGGACAGGCAATCGAGCACCGGCCAATCGGCCTCGCCAAGGGTTTGCCGGGCACCGTCCATGGCCTGCTGGAAAAACACTTCGTCTTGGGCGGCGCGGCCCAGCGGGCTGATGTAAGTGCGATACACCGGGAAATGTACGATCAGTTTCTGCAAGGCCCGACGGATCGCCCCGAGGGTCAGGTCCCGTGTCATCAAATCGTCCCGGGCCACTTGCAACAGGGCGTGCGCGACACTTTCGAAATCGCCGGCGAGGGAGCCGTTGAGAATCTGCTGGCGCGCCAGTTGCGCTTCCTGACGGAAATCAGCGGGCCGTTCGCTGTGCCGGCTCCAGAGTTCACCCAAGGTCTGGGCGCCCTCGGGGTCGTGTTGCAGCAACGACAACTGGTTCATGAATTCGTAACCGGTACTGCCATCGACGGACCAGTCGCGGTGCAGGGTTTCGCCTTCGCCGAGGATCTTCTCGACGTAGATCGGCAGGTGCCGCTGCGGTGCCAGGCTATCGACTCGGCGGCGCAATTTTCGGCAGTAACCGCGCGGGTCGGCGAGGCCATCGATGTGATCGATGCGCAGCCCGTCGACAAGACCTTCGGCCACCAGTTCGAAGATTTTTGCATGGGTCGCCTCGAACACCGCCGGGCGTTCGACCCGCAGGCCGCCCAGTTCATTGATATCGAAAAAGCGCCGCCAGTTGATGTCGTCCGCCGCGGTGCGCCAACTGGCCAGGCGATAACTCTGGCGTTCGAGCAAGTTATGCAGACGCTGGAAACCCTCGGGGGTGAGCGAGTCGTAGGTGCCGAGGGTGTGCTGGATCGCCTGAAGAATGGCCGGATCGCTGGCGAGTTCATGCAGCTCGGTTTTCAGTGGAATCGCCAGGCTGTGCGCGTCGGTCTGGTAACTCAAGGTACTGAAACGGTCTGCCAGGGATTTTAGCTGCTCGACCTGCTCGGCATTCAATTGATCACCGGCCTTGAGCAGTTCGCCGTAGTCTGTGGGGCAAATCGGGAAGTGATGTTCGTAGTGCTCGACATAAAAGGCGCCGCGCCGGGCATCGAAACGCAAGGGCAGGGTGCCGTCCTGCAAGGCGATACCGTAATCGCTGCCCAAAAAAGGCAGCAGCAATTGGCCTTCCATCAAGGGGTCGGGCGAGTGCCATTGAATGTCGAAGAACTCGCCGTAAGGGCTCAGCCGCCCCCATTCCAGCAAGTCGAGCCACCAGGGGTTGTCGCCACCGCCGACGGCCATGTGGTTGGAGACGATGTCGAGGATCAGCCCCATATTGTGTTCGCGCAATGCACCGACCAAACGGCGCAAGGCAGCTTCGCCGCCCAGTTCAGGGTTGACGGTGGTCGGGTCCACCACGTCGTAGCCATGCATGGAGCCTGCGCGGGCGGCGAGCAGCGGCGAGGCATAGACGTGGCTGATGCCCAGACTGGCGAAGTACGGCACCAGCGGCACCGCCTGATCCAGGGTGAAACCTTTATGAAATTGCAGCCGCAGAGTCGCCCGCAGCGGTTGGTTGAACGGTTGATTCATTGGTCACGCTCGGCCGCCTGAAGTCGCGCACAGGCGAGCAGTTCCAGGCGCCGGGCGGCGTCCGGATCATCGAGCAGGGCTTCGCTGGCGCCGGGTAGCCTGCGCGACCAGTTGGGATGGGTGTCGGTGGTGCCGGGCAGGTTGGCCTGCTGTTCGATACCCAAGGAATCTTCCATGGGCAGCAATACCAGCGGCGCGCGGGTATGACCAAGGAACCGGATGGCGGCGTCGAGCACCTGATCGGTTTCGTGGGACTCTTCGCGGAAATTCTGCGGGTCCTCGCTTAATACCCGACGCAAGCCTTCGCGCTCGCGCTCACGGTGTTGGCGCCATTCGATTTCCCCCGGGGCGTCGACCAGATTCAAGCGCGCGCTCCAGTCGATATCGCGGCCATGCCACCAGCCATTGAGCGTCGGCAGGTCATGGGTGCTGGTGGTTGCCAGGGCATTGTCCGGCCACTCGAGAATCGACTTGAAGTGAGTATTGTCCTGTTCGAACAGCAGCACGCGCATGCCGAGAATCGAGCGCGCGATGAGTTTTTCACGCAGACCCTCGGGCACGGTGCCGAGGTCTTCGCCAAGGACGATGGCCTGATGCCGATGGGATTCGAGGGTCAGCAGGCGCAGCAGGTCGTCCACCGGGTAATAAAGGTAGGCACCGTCGCTGGGCGGCGCGTCGTTGGGGATCACCCACAGTCGTTGCAGGCCCATGACGTGATCAATCCGCAGGCCGCCGGCATGGGCGAAATTGGCCCGCAGCATTTCGATGAACGCGCGAAAGCCATTACGCACCAGACCTTCGGGGGAGAACGCGGAAATGCCCCAGCCCTGGCCGGAACGGTTGAGGATGTCCGGTGGCGCACCCACGGTCAGTGAGGCGAGCAATTCGTCCTGACGACTCCAGGCCTGACTGCCGCCGCCGTCGGCGCCAACGGCCAGGTCGGCGATCAGGCCAATGCCCATGCCGGCACTGCGAGCGGCGGTCTGAGCGCGCTCCAGGCTGCGCGCAATCAGCCATTGGCAGAACGCGTAGTAGCCGATTCGGGTCGAGTTTTCTTCGGCAAAATGCGCCAGAGCGGTGCTGCGCGGGTCACGCCATTGTTCGGGCCACTCGCGCCAGTCGAGGCTTTCACCGCGCCGCGCACGGGCTTCCTGGATCGCTTCGAAGCGGCAATGATTTTCCAGCGCTTCGCCACCGGCATGGCGGAAACTGCTGAAGTCTGGGTGCAAGGGATGTTCACCGTGGGTGAACCCTTCGTACAAGGCTTCGAGCAAACGGTGCTTGGCTTCGGCGGCGGTGGGCCAGTCGATCAGCGGCAGTGCTTCGAGGTGCTTGAGCTCAGCGGCAAGACCGGTGGCATCGATCGCGGTGCGCAGGGCTCGTTCACCGAGAATCGCACCGGGCGCCGCGTACAGGCTATTGAGGAACAAACGGCTGGACGGCGAGTAAGGGCTGTAGCGCTGGGTGTCGCCGCTGAACATCGCATGCAGCGGGCTGATCGCCAATGCTTCGGCGCCCCGTTCGCCGGCCACCCGGGCCAGATCTTCGAGGGCCTGGGTATCGCCGAAACCGCCATCGCCGGGACGGCGCAGCGAGTACAACTGCACGCTCAGGCCCCAGGCGCGCGGGTTTTCACTGTCAACGGCGTCGCCGACGCTGTAGCAGCGCTGGGGTGCTACCGCCAGGGTGAAGGATTGATCGTCGATGCTGACGTGCTGATAACCCACCGGCACCAGGCCGGGCAACACAGCGTTGTCATCGAGCTTCAAGTTAATCCGTGAGCCGTCTTCGAGATGGATCTCACACGGGGTTTGCGGTTCGAAGTAGTGGGACAGATCAAGGCCAACGCCCACGTCGCAGGTCAGCAGCGGTGGCAGATGCCGGGTTTGTTGCACCTGCTGCAATTGCAGCAGGCTGGCGTCGATCTCCTGGGCGGTGCTGGCGGGATGGCCAAGTCCGCTGAGCACCGAGCGCAATACCGCCGGGGTCACTTTCTGTGGACGGCCATTGGCGTCGATCCAGTCGACGGCCAAGCCTGCTCGGCTGGCCAGTATTTCCAGTTGCGCATTGCTCATGGGCGCTCTCCATCCGGGGGTAGCAAAGGGGCTGCGGCCGTGAGGCTGACGAGCGCGCAATACGGGGCAAGTGTGCCCTGATTCAACAGACCGGCCGATTGTGGCGGGTGTTCGAACAGCAATGTCGCGTCGGCCTGTGGGGTGTGGACCACAGGCGCATCGCTGAGGTTCAGGTCAATGCGCAACTGACTGCCATCGCCCAGCCGCCAGCGCGCCGTCACCGCGCCCTCGGCCAGTACCTGCGCGCCCATCGGCTGGGCGCCGGGCAGGTGCGGGATGATGTGTTGATGGCGGATCTGCAGCAGTTGGCGATACAGGTCGTAAATCGGCGATTGGCGGCTGGCGGTCAGTGTTGGCCGTGAAGCTTCGAAGGTCTGCGTCGCGTTCGGGTCGGGAATCTGCTCGCGTTTGTGCGGATCGGCAAAGGCGCTGAACGCCGCGAATTCATTGCGTCGTCCTTCGCGCACCCGTTCCGCCAGTTCACCGTGGTGGCTGGTGAAAAACAGGAACGGTTGCTCGGCGGCGAATTCGTCGCCCATGAACATCAGCGGGATCATCGGCGACAACAGCAGCAACGCGGTGGCGGCGTAAAGGGCATCAGGATGGGCCAACTGATGCAGGCGCTCGCCAAAGGCGCGATTGCCGATCTGGTCATGGTTCTGCAGAAAAAGCACGAACGCCGTGGGCGGCAAGTGACCGCTCGGCTCACCGCGCGGCGTACCGTGGCGGGTGATGTGGCCCTGAAACACGAAGCCCTGACTCAGGCAGCGGGCGAGCTGTTCGGTGGGCTGCTCGGCATAGTCGGCGTAATAGGCGTCGGTTTCACCCGTGAGCAGAACGTGCAGGGCGTTATGGCCGTCGTCGTTCCACTGTGCGTCGAAACCTTGCCCCAGCAGGCTGGCCTGGTTGTGCTCGTTTTCCGCCATGAGCCACACGTGCCGCGCCGGATCGGTTTGCCGCCGCACCCGTTGCGCCAACTCTTGAAGAAAGTCCGGGTCTTCGATGGCATGCACCGCGTCCAGGCGCAGGCCGTCGAAGCGGTACTCCAGCAACCACATCAGCGCGTTGTCGATAAAGAAGTCGCGCACCTCGCGCCGCCGGAAGTCGATCGCCGCGCCCCATGGGGTGTGTTTGTCTTCGCGGAAAAAACCTTTGGCGTAGCGATGCAGGTAATTGCCGTCCGGGCCGAAGTGGTTGTAGACCACGTCGAGAATCACCGCCAAACCATGGCCGTGGGCCGTGTCGATCAGGTGTTTGAGTTGTTCGGGCGAGCCGTAGGAAGCTTGGGGCGCGTAAAGCAGAACCCCGTCATAGCCCCAGTTACGTTCGCCGGGGAACTGCGCCAGCGGCATCAGTTCGATGGCGGTAACACCCAGCTCGACCAGGTGCGCCAGGTGTTGCTCGACCTCGCTGAAGCCGCCGAGTGCACCGACGTGCAGTTCGTAGATCACCGCCTCATTCCACGGCCGACCCTGCCACGCGCTGTGTTGCCACCGATAGGCGAGGGGATCGACCACCACACTGTGGCTGTCGATATCGCCCGCCTGGGCGCGGGAGGCCGGGTCCGGCACCGTAAGCTCGCCATCGATGTTGTAGCGGTAGCGGGTACCCGCGCGGCAGCGGGTCTTGATCGCAAACCAGCCATCGGCCTGAGGCAGCAGTGGCAGGGATTGTCCATCTTCCAGTTCGAGACTGACGAAAAACGCATCTGGCGCCCACAAGGCAAAACGCGTGTGTTCTGCGTCCAGCATGATTGCGCCGTGGGGCCAGGTCTCAAGGGTCCGTAACGGCATCGTTGAAAGCCTCTTACTGTTTGCCCGATTTTCCCAGCGTTTTAGCCACCAGTTGTTCGTAGAGTTCGGCGTAGGGTTCGACGGCCTTGCACCAGTTGAAAGGCGCAGTCATGGCCCGGCAACGCATGGCGTTGAGCAGGCCGGGGAAGGCGAACACTTTGAATGCGCGGCTCAGGGCTTCGCGATAACTCTCTGCGGTGGATTCATCGAAGAGGAAACCGGTCACGCCATTTTCAATGGTGTCCGCCAAACCGCCGGTATTGCGGGCCACCGGCAATGAACCGAAGCGCTGGGCGTACATCTGGCTCAAGCCGCAAGGCTCATAACGCGAAGGCATCAGCAGGAAATCACTGCCGGCAAACATCCTGCGGGCGTCGGTTTCATTGAAGCCGATGCGCACGCCGATTTGCCCGGGGAAGCGCAACGCCAGTTCACGCATGGCTTGTTCTTCTTCCGGTTCGCCGCGGCCGATGATCGCGATCTGCCCGCCGTTGGCGACAATGTAATCGGCCACCGCTTCGGTCAAGTCCAGGCCTTTCTGGTAGACCAGGCGCGAAACCACGGCGAACAGCGGACCTTCAGAGTCTTCGAGGTCGAACAGCCTGCGAACGTGCGCGGCATTCACGGCTTTACCGTCCCAGTCGCCGATGCCGAACGGGTGGAACAGGTGCGGATCGGTGGCCGCGTCCCAGCTTTCATCGATGCCATTGGGAATCCCGCTGAGCAGACCTTGCTGGGTCTTGGCGGCGAGAAAACCGTCAAGGCCGCAGCCGAAGGCCGGTGTGGTGATTTCCTGGGCATAGGTCGCGCTGACCGTGGTGATGTGGCTTGCGTAGGCCATGCCGGCCTTGAGAAACGACATCTTGCCGTAAAATTCCATGCCTTCCTGTTGCAAGGCATGCATGGGGATACCGAGTTCCGGGCACGAGCCAAGGCTGGTAACACCTTGGTACGCCAGGTTGTGGATGGTGAACAGGGTCGGGGTGCGCTGGCCGCGCCAGTGCATATAGGCGGGGGCCAGGCCAGCCGGCCAGTCGTGGGCGTGCACCAGGTCCGGGCACCAGTGAATTTGGGCGAGGTTGGCGGCGATATCGGCTGCTGCGAGGCCCAGGCGGGCGAAACGAATATGGTTGTCCGGCCAGTCGCGGCCGTTGTTGGCGCCGTAGGGCGAACCCTCACGCTCGTACAATTCAGGGCAGATCAACACGTAAATGACCAAGCCGTCGGGCATGTCCATGCGCCCGATCTTGCAGGGCGGCAACGCTGCGTGCCCGCCCAGTTCACCGATGATATGAATCGGGTTTTCGCTGTTCATCACTTGCGAATAACCGGGGATCAGCACACGCACATCATGCAGGTGCGCCATGGCTCGCGGCAGTGCGGCGGAAACGTCGCCAAGACCTCCGGTCTTCACCAGATCGGCAATTTCCGAGGTAACGAACAGGACTTTCTTTTTGTTGGGGGTCTGGCTGGCTGCCGGTGTCGGCGTCTTGGGGATCGGCATATTGATTGATTTGGCATTGAGGACACCGACGGTGCTCGTTTCCCCGACCTGCTGATGAGCACGTTCTCCCTGGATATCTAAAGCCGCACTGATCATATGAATCTCCCGTGTTGTTGATCTAATTCTAGGTCTGGCACAAACGGTGTTCGTGGCCAAATCCTGTGGCCGGGCGCAAACGCGCTACGCATCGGTGAGCAAGTGCTGCCCATGCGCTGGAGCAGAATGGGTGAAGTGGCTGTTGCAAGGAATGCACCAGTCGCTGTGGCCCTACCTTTAACCTGACACGAGGCCCGCGCCAAAAGTTTCGATTATTTTCACCGAATGACCAGCCGGTTTTACTCCGCGAAAAGGAGTCTAGGCCAGAACTTAGAGCGGGGGCGGCCAACGGGTGAAATTGTTCGACAATCGGTCAAAAGAGGGTGCAGGCATGGGGTTTTGCGAGGAGGCGCACCGACGAAGGGCAGGTTTCGTTTTTGGGGTGGGTCAAATCGGGACCGGGAAGTCCCAATGATTGGGCGGAACGTGGATTGCACTATTTAGGTGCGCTGGGTTTCGGGAGTTGTAGTGGGGTTGAGGGCCTCATCGCGAGCAGGCTCGCTCCCACATTTGGACCTGCTTCGTCACACATCCTGTGTACACCCGAGATCCAATGTGGGAGCGAGGCTTGCTCGCGAAGAACGATAACGCGGTCTTTAGGTGAGAATCCGAATCGGCTCCCCAGCCGCCCAGGCCTGTATGTCCTCGATCATTTGCGAAAAGAACAATTGGTAGTTCTGCCGGCTGACATACCCGACATGAGGCGTGGCCAGCACATTGTCCAGCGTTCTGAAAGGATGATGGCGGGGCAACGGCTCGTGCTCGAACACATCCAGCGCCGCGCCCGCCAGGCGTTTTTTCTGAAGAGCCTTGATCAACGCCGACTCATCGACAATCGGCCCGCGGGCGGTATTGATCAGCCATGCCGTGGGTTTCATCCAGTCCAGTGCCTGAGCGTCCACCAGCCCTCGGCTGCGCTCGCTGAGCACCAGATGGACCGATAGCACATCGGCCTGCTCGAACAATTCCTGCTTGCTGACATAGGTGACGTCGACTTCGGCAGCCCGTTCGGCGGTCAGGTTTTCGCTCCAGGCAATCACCCGCATGCCGAATACCTGGCCGAACCGGGCAACCCGTTGACCGATGCTGCCCAGACCGAGGATCGCCAAGGTCTTGCCCTGCAGGTCGCCGCCCAACCCTTGTTGCCAAAAGCCTGCGCGCAAGGCATTGGCTTCGGCCACCAGGTTGCGGGTCGCGGCCATGATCAGCGCCCAGGTCAGTTCGGGGGCTGCATGTTTGTAACTGTCAGTGCCGCACACCTGAATGCCCAGCGCGGCGGCAGCTTTCAAGTCCAGGGCGGCGTTGCGCATACCGCCGGTGCCCAGCAGTTTGAGCGCGGGCAAGCGGCGCAGCAGGTCTTCGTCGAACCGGGTGCGCTCGCGCATCACGCAGATCACTTCGAATGCGCCAAGCCGTTCGGCCAGGGTTTCGTTGTCGGCCGGGTAGTCATGGATAAAACTCACTTGGCCGATGCTGTCCAGCACCGACCAGTCCGCCACGTCGCGAGCCACGTCCTGCCAGTCATCGATCACCGCAATCTGCATCAGCCTTACCTCATCAAGGAATGGGATTGGTTTTGTTCAGCCAGTCGAGCAACGCCTGATGGAATGTCGCCGGTTCCTCCATCTGCGGCGCGTGGCCAAGGCCCGGGAATTCGATCAGCGTCGACCGGGGAATCAGTTTCGCCACTTGCTTGCCGAGTACGTCGTAATGACCGATTTTCGCCTTGACCTCGGGCGGTGCGATGTTCTTGTTGATGGCCGTGGTGTCGGAAGTGCCGATCAGCAGCAGGGTCGGCACTTTCAGGTCCTTGAACTCGTAGTACACCGGTTGGGTGAAGATCATGTCGTAAATCAGCGCCGAGTTCCAAGCCACCGCTGTTTTACCCGGCCCTTTGGCCAAGCCTGCGTACATGTTCACCCAACGATCAAATTCCGGCTTCCAGCGGCCATCGTAATAGGTGCTGCGTTGGTAGTCATGGATGCCTTGCGCCGTGACTTTCAGCTCGCGCTCATACCATTGGTCAACCGTGAGATAGGGCACGCCAAGGGCTTTCCAGTCTTCCAGGCCGATGGGATTGACCAGCGCCAGTTGTTCGACTTGATCGGGGTATTGCAGTGCATAACGCGTGGCAAGCATGCCGCCGGTAGAGTGGCCGAGCAGGGTGGCTTTCTGGATGCCGAGGGCCTTGAGCAGTTGCTGGGTATTGAATGCCAGTTGCTGGAAACTGTATTGATAGTGGTCTGGTTTGCTGGAAGTGCAGAAGCCGATCTGGTCGGGGGCGATGACCCGGTAACCGGCCTCGCTCAGCGCCTTGATCGAACTGTCCCAAGTGGCGCCGCAGAAATTCTTGCCGTGCATCAGCACTACGCTGCGGCCATTGACCTTGCCTTGGGCGGCAACGTCCATGTAACCCATCTGCAGGGATTTGCCCTGGGACTCAAAGGCGAAGTGCTTGACCGTGTAGGGGTACTCGAAGCCCTGAAGCTCCGGGCCGTATTCCGGTGTCTCGGCCTGGGACGGGTCTTGGGCGAGGACGGGCAGAGCCGCTGTCAGCAGCAGGCCAGGTAACCAGCGGGAGAGGATGGGCGGCATGGGAAAACTCCACAGGAAATCCGCCGATGCTGGATCGGCATGATTAGGGGGACATTACCATGCCGGTCAGTAAAGCGATTTCAGCGACGACGCATTCTGTGTAGCAGCTGTCGAGCTTGCGAGGCTGCGTTCGGCTGCGAAGCAGTCGTCAAACCAGAAGATGCGGTGCATCAGGCAGACCGTGCCAGCCGCATTCACGACTGCTGCGCAGCCGAACGCAGCCTCGCAGGCTCGACAGCTGCTACAGCTGCTACAGCTGCTACCGCCATCGCCCTGCATGATCGTTCAACCCATCCACCCCAGCGTAGCAAGGGCCAACACACCGTAGCGGGCGCCCTTGGCGAGCGTCACGATCATCAGGAAACGCCCCAACGGCTCGCGCATGACGCCAGCCACCAGCGTCAGTGGATCGCCGATGATGGGCACCCAGCTTAGTAGCAACGACCAATGGCCGTAACGCTGATAGTGCTTTTGGGCTCGCTCGAGATGGCGAGGGCTGACCGGAAACCAGCGCCGGTCATGAAACCGCTCGATGCCGCGCCCCAGCCACCAGTTCAACAGCGACCCCAGCACGTTGCCCAGTGTTGCGACTGCCAGCAACGACCAGAGCCAATACTGGTCGCTGAGTAACAGGCCCACAAGCACCGCTTCGGATTGCAGGGGCAGCAGCGTCGCGGCACCGAACGCCGCCAGAAACAGCCCGATGTAGGCGCCGAACATCAATGGGCGGGGTAGTCCGCCACCACCACGTCAGTGCCATCCTTTTTCAGACCGATCACTTGATAGGCATCGCTCATGCCATCCGTTTCCATGCCGGGCGAGCCCATCGGCATGCCAGGAGCGGCAACACCCAACAGATCTTCCCGCTTGCTCAAGGCCAGTACTTGATCGGCCGGCACATGGCCTTCGACGAATTTGCCGTTGATCAAGGCAGTGTGACAGGACGCCAGGCGAGGTGGCACGCCGTGTTGTTGCTTGAATTGGCTCATGTCGGCTTCGACGTGGTCTTCAACTTTGAAACCGTTGGCTTCCAGATGACTGACCCATTTTTTGCAGCAGCCGCAGTTGGCGTCGCGGTGAACTTCGATGGGAATCAAGTCGGCGGCCTGGGCGAGGGAGGAGAGGAAGAGGGCGCTCAAAGCGACCAGACGCAGGTGGGTTCGCATGGGAATCTCGTCTTGGGTTGCGGCCAAAAAATGTATTTTGACCAATTTCTCTCGCGAAGAGGAGTCGGATTGTTTCGAAGTAATACAGCGTTAGGTAAACCATTGTGGCAAGGGGCAAGCTCCCTCGCCACGGGGGCCATCCCTTGCCGTTGCGATCAACGAACCTTGAAACGCCCCATGATCGTGCTCACCCGGCTGTTGGCTTCCAGCAGTTGCTGAGTGTTGAGTTCACTGGCCTGGCCGCTTTTTACCAGTTCGTCAACCATGTGGCGGATTTGCACCATGCTGCGATTGATCTCTTCGGTCACGGCGCTTTGCTGCTCGGCGGCGGTGGCGATCTGGGTACTCAGGCTATTGATGTGGCTGACGGAGCCGGCCATTTCATCCAGGCCGGAGTTGACTCGCGCCGTGGCATCGGCGGCCGACTGACAGCTGGCCTGGGTATTTTCCATGGCGCTGACCGACGAACTCACGCCTTGGGTCAGGCGGGTCAGCATTTCGTTGATTTCTGAAGTACTGGCCTGGGTGCGGGCGGCGAGGGCGCGGACTTCGTCGGCGACCACCGCGAACCCACGGCCTTGTTCACCGGCCCGGGCCGCCTCGATTGCGGCGTTGAGCGCCAGCAAGTTGGTTTGCCCGGCAATGGCGCCAATCACCCCGAGAATTTCGGTGATACGTTGGGCGTCCTGTTGCATGCTTTCGACTTTATGGGTGGCACTGGCTACTTCATCGATCAACGCCACCACGCTGCTCGACGCTTCGCCGACCACCACGCGGGAGCGATCCGCGTGTTCGTTGGCGCGTTGCGTGAAAGCAGCGGTTTCGGCCGCGTTCTGCGCGACGCTATCGGCGGTCGAACTCATCTCGGTGATGGCGGTGACGGTCTGATCGGTTTCCGAGGCGTGACGCACCAGAATCTGACTGGTGTGAGCGGAAGTCCGTTGCAGGTTCTCCAGGCTCGACGCCATCGCGCCTGTCGCCTGAGTGACTTCACCGATCATGTTCTGCAAGTAGGCGATAAAGGTGTTGATCGAATGACCGATAGCGCCGAGTTCGTCTTCGGCCCGGATGGTGATGCGCTTGGTCAGATCGGCATCGCCTGTGGACAAGGCGTCGATATTGGCTTTCAGGGCTTTCATGCGCTGGATCAGTTGACGGATGGCATAGACCTGCAGCAGCACCAGAAGAATCACCATCGGAATCTGCAACAGGCTCAATGTGTTGAGCACATCGTCACGCTGGGCCGTGATCAGTGTGGTTGGCAGGGCCGTGGCGAGGAACCATGGCGTACCTTCGATTGGGCGCATGAAGAAGGTACTGGCTTCGCCGTTGTTATCGAACTCGACCCGTTGCAGCGATTGGTCGCGCTGTGCCAGCCCGGCCTTGACCTGAGCGGCAAACGGCGACTGACCGGCCAGTTCTGCGATGTTTTTCAATACGATCGGCCCGCTGATCCGCGAGCTGTTGCTGATGATCTTGCCATCGGCCTCGACGATCAGCATCTCGGCCCCCAGGTCTTTTTCCTTGCGCGCTACAAGGTCGTTGAAGAAGCCCAGCGTCACGTCGATGGTCGAGACACCATACGCTGCGCCATTTTTTTGAATGGCCATGGCGCAGTTGGTGCGCGGTTCGGCACTGGCGTCATCTTTATAGGCAGCCGCCCAGGCGCATTGGCCACGCGGGGTTTGCATGCCGCCCTTGTGCCAGGCCTGGTCGTAGTAATTGGGCGCGGCGTCGCTGTTCCAGAATGTATTGACTGCCAGTTTGCCCGAGGCATCGCGGTGCCAGAAAGTGCTGAACTTGTTGCGCCCGGCTTCGCGCTGACCGGGCAACGGCCAGATCCCGCCACCGAAGACTTTCAGTTCACCGTACTGATCAACCAGGCCCGGCAGGACCGTGTCGATGGCGGCGCTGTCGAGCAGGGGAATGGTTTGGGTGATGCTGCGCTGCTGGGCTTGTACCTTGTTCAGTTCACCCTGGATGTGCTCGGCCACTTCGGCGATGCGATTGAGGGCCACTTGCTCCTCGGTGTGACGCAGTTTTGGCGCGACGAGTTGACTGATGCCGACCACGGTCAGGATGGATAACAGCAGAATGAACAGGACCAGAAACAGCGTGTAGCGAGCCTGAATGGTACGAAATGCGGGCATGGGGACCGGTCCTTGTGCAGCGTTTTTATTATTGAGGTATGGGTTCGAAAATCGAGGCATCGAGAGGGTATCGGCTCACCAAGGTGGAGCTTTAGGTACGATCGTACACGCGCCGCCTGAGGTGACGGACGGCGAGACAGTGAGAAGTGTCCTCATTGATACAAGCACTACTAACCAAAGAGTACAAAAGCCTGATTAGTTATCTGCACCCCTATCGAAAAGTTCATGTAGACCCATGAAACCTGGCGATTTTGGTTATGTGTCGCAAATGTACAAGAATTGTAAAAAACGGAAATATCTGTTGGTGACGTTAGAGCGCGCGTCGATACTCGCCCGCACTTTACTCGGTTAAACAAGGAACTTTTATGGTCGCCTCACAAGGACGTCTGTGTGTTTTGGATGATCAGCATTTCGTCACGCAGTCGGGAGCCCGGTCATGACAATTGGCTATACAGGTGCCTGGACGAGCAAGGCAGGTTTGCTGGTCAAAGATACCGGCAGCGGCAAGCCTGTCACCCACAGCGCCAGGGTCAAGCAGATGCTGGCACTGGTGGGGAACAATCCCAATGCGCTGAATACGGCGAAGATGGATGAGCAGAAACTGCACAGGAACATCAAAGGCTTCGATCCGGAAAATGTCTCCGCCAAGCAACTGGGCAATCTCAGTGCCTTCTTGAGAAGTAAAGGTCTGATTTCCGATATTACTTCGATGACCTTGCTTAATGCCGGTGACAAGTTTGATCGCTTTGGCGTACAGAAAGACCCCGATGCGAAGTTCAATGCGCTGGAGTATTTCGCCACGCAACTGGACACCATTCAGAACAACAGTATCAAGGGTGACAAGTACGCCGCTGGCCTGATCCCTGAATACAAGACGGCGATCTACGTATTGCAGAACTTGCAAACTTACGGCAAGGGCAACGGTACGACCCCGACTGACAAGGGTGTCCACGCCAAGGCGTGACGTTTGGCAGCGCTGGCCCGCTCGACCATCGAACGGGCCAGGCACCTGCTATCGGTCAAGCAACCTCATGACTTCTTCCGGATAACGCAGGCCTGCCGTGGCATTGGCCGGGAATATCGCTTCCAGGGCCTGCAACTCTTCGCGGCTCAGTTTCACATCCAGCGCGGCCACATTTTCTTCCAGGTATCTACGCTGTTTGGTGCCTGGAATCGGGATCAGGTAATCCCCTTGGGCCAAGACCCACGCCAACGCCAGTTGGCCCGCCGTCACACCTTTGTCAGCGGCCAAGGCCTGCACTTGCTGCACCAGCAACAGGTTTTTAGCGAAGTTTTCCCGTTGAAAACGTGGACTGAAGCGACGGTAGTCATCGGCTGCGAAATCATCCGGACTTCTCAGCGCTCCGGTCAAAAAGCCTCGTCCCAATGGGCTGTAAGGCACAAATGCAACACCCAGGCGTTGGCACGCGGCCAGGCAACCGTTCTCCTCTTGATCGCGGCTCCAGAGCGAGTATTCACTTTGCAGTGCGCTGATTGGATAAACCTTGTTCGCGCGCTCCAACGTGGCGACCGATGCTTCACTCAATCCCAGGTAACGCACCTTGCCGGCCTTCACCAGTTCTGCCATGGCGCCGACGGTTTCCTCAATGGCCACCTGCGGATCAATGCGGTGCTGGTAATACAAATCCAGCGTTTCCACGCCAAGGCGCTTGAGGGTCCCATCGATAGCATCGCGAATGTATTCCGGTCGACCGTTGACGCCCCGTGCACCGGGGTTGGATGGATCACGGACAATGCCGAACTTGCTGGCGAGAAACACCTCGTCACGCTTGCCGACAATGGCCTTGCCGATCAGCTCTTCATTGGTATGTGGGCCGTACATGTCTGCCGTATCGAGCAGGTTGATCCCCAGTTCCAGCGCGCGGTGCAAAGTGGCCGTGACTTCGCGGGTGTCCTCGCCCGTGGTGTAGAAATCGGTCATGCCCATGCAGCCCAGACCGATCGCGCTCACCTGCGGACCGTTTTTGCCCAGTTGACGTGTTTGCATGAAATCAGCTCCCTGTGAATTGAATCCCATTGTTGACCTCGACAGAAACAAGATAAACCGGCTAAAACTGCTATCACTATGTGTAATTTCTAAATAATCAGCCGGTAAGCCAAAGTAATGGACCGTTTCAACGCCATGCGCGTTTTCACCCGAATCGTCGAACTGGGCGGCTTCGCGAAAGCGGCGGACAGCCTGCAATTGCCCCGGGCTTCGGTGACCATTCTGATCAAGCAACTTGAGGCACATCTGGGCGTGCAACTGCTGCAACGCACCACCCGGCAGATCAGCCTGACGCTCGATGGCGCCGCCTATTACCCGCGTTGCGTGCGGCTGCTGGCGGATCTGGAGGAAACCGAAGCCGTATTTTCCGCTGCTCGCCATAATCCCAAGGGGCTGCTGCGAGTGGATATGCCAGCGGGAGTGGGGCGTTTGATCGTGATTCCGGCCTTGCCGCAATTCACTGCCCGGTATCCATTGATCGAACTGGAAATCGGTTTGAATGACCGGCCTGTGGATCTGATCCGCGAAGGTGTCGATTGCGTGTTGCGCGGTGGCTCGGCCCTGGACGATTCACTGGTGGCAAGGCCGCTGGTCATGATGGACCAGGTCACCTGCGCGAGTCCGCAATACTTGCAACGTTACGGGACGCCTCAGTGTCTGGCCGATCTCGACGGCCACCAGATGGTGGAGTATTTCTCCAGCAGCACCAGCAAGCGTTACGGGCTGGAGTTTGTGGTTGATGGTCAGGTGCAGCCGATCGATCTGCCCAAACAGGTTTCGGTCAACAGCGCCGATGGTTATCTGGCGGCTTGCGAAGCGGGCTATGGTCTGGTCCAGACCCCGTATTATCACGTCGCCCGACAACTCGACGAAGGCCGTTTGTGTGAAGTGCTGAAGGCAGCGCGGCCACCGGCGTTTCCGTTGACGGCGCTCTATCCACCGCACCGCCAGTTGTCTCGACGGGTGAGGGTGTTTGTCGATTGGCTGGTGGAGCTTTGCGCGCAGCCGGGCGGTGACTTTTATAGAAAACACTCAGGCGGCTGAGCGGGAACCGATAAGGGCGTCGACGTACCGGTGGGTTCTCGTGGAATTGGCGTTCTGCTGTAAGTCGTCATGCAACCGTTGCATGTGCGCGCAGTGCAGGTTGAGGGATCGAGACTGGACGCCTCGATGAAACAGGGCGAACCAGCCATTATCACCTGGCGTTGGCATCAAGCCGGTGAAGGCGAAGCCCAGAGCCGAAAAACGATGCATGTCCCGGGCGAAGTGCCGGGACAGTTCCAGTCGTGCCGAGATCAGCCAGTGCCTGGGTAATTGGCTGATCTGCTCAAGCAAGCGTCTGTTCAAACGCTGAATGACAATGTCGAATCGATGCTGCTGTTGCTTTATTTGCAAGGGCATCGCGGGCCGTGATGTCTTGTCTTGCCGGGTTCCAAACACCGAACACAAGTGCTGCATAAACGTCCGGCAGCTTGCGGGCCAAGGGAAGTCGGGGAGCGGGCGCGCGTGTCCGTCGATCAGGTGACAGCCCATCACGATGGTTTCCGGAAGCGGTTCAGCGAATGGCGAAGGGACAAAGTCGGGAAGCAGTCCAGTGCTGTGGAAACCGATTTTTCCTGCCATGCGTTGAGTGTAGGGATGGTGGGTCACTTGCTTGATCGAGATGCTCTTGAGCCCCAGAGCGTCCGATTGCATCAATAACTCGCGGCTCAGGCGGGTTGCGATGCTTTGTCCCTGCGCGACGGGATGCACCACGCTGAGGGCCAGTTCCGCGCTATTTGAAGGCGAGTCGCGGCACAGCGCGGCATGCCCGAGCACCCGCGCGTCATCCACGGCCAGTATCGATTGCCAGCGGCCTTCGGCGTTGTGCTGACTGATCATGTTTGGCAGGTAAACATCCGGCTGAGCGTAAAGATCGCCATAGACCTTTCGAAACAACTGGCTGACGGCATCTGCGTCGGAAGGACGGTAGGGGCGAAATATCAACCGGGTCATCACGCGGGCTCCTGTGGGGGGACGTCATACACTCGCAAATCTTGCACTCGCAGTTGTTTGCCCGAGCGAGGGTGAAGCTGCAGGTCAGTGGTTGCGCAGGACAGTACTCGAAACTCCAGCAGACCCTCGCGGCTCAGGTCGTCGATGGCGGGGTAGTGGGCAAGCAGCGCTTCACGCAATGCCTGGAGCACCGGCTCGACCGCTTGCAACTGAGGTTCGGGTACCCACTTCACGCTCAACAGATCCTTGGGGCCAGCCTGTTCGATCAGTAATTGCCATTGCTCGCTGTGCGCTACGCGCTGAACGATCTCGTGTATTTCTTCGGTAAACAGTGACAGCACACCTACTCGTACCCGGTGACTGTGGGCGCTGCGCCCCTTGAGGGCGAATTTACGCATCGGGGTTGCAGCCGGTTCACGCCAACACGCACGGTCGCCCACCGGGTAACGCAGCAGCGGCATGAGCCGGCGTGTCAGGTTGGTCAGTACCAACAACCCGATGCGATCGCATTCTTCAATCACTTCACCGGTGTGTTCGTCAATAATTTCCAGCAAGGTTTGCTGTTCGAATACACGATGCTCGCCCAATGCACAGTCGCGATCGCTGGCGCCTATGAGTCCGGCGTCCACACTGGCATAGCCGATAGAGGCGATACGAGCGTTGGGGAATACTTCGCCGAGGATTGCCAACTGCGGGGCAAACAGGCTTTCGCCGCCATACAGCAGCGTCTCGACCCCGCACAACACACGCCGATGCTGGGCCAGGTAGGCCGCGAATCGCAGTAACTGTGCTGGCACTCCGGCCAGAACGTTGATCCGATGTCGTGCGATGGCATCTGCCAGTACGTCCAGCTCGACCTCTCCGGTAAACGGAAACTCACAGATGGATCGCCCGACATGGGCCAGGGAGTCGTGGATAAACAGAAAACTGGCATAGAGATCCCCTGAAAAGAACAGATTGGCAACGCGGTCGCCATTGTTCAGTTGAGAAGAGAGGCTGTTTCCGAAGGTACTGACCAGTGTTTGCCATTCCTCGCAGGAGTAAACCGCAAGTCTGCCCTGACTGATCGAACCTCCAGTTTTAAACACCAGCGCGTCATTGACGTTTCCGGTCAGGACTGGCCAATGATTCAAATCGTTGCTGCCAGTCCAATAGTCGGATACATCAGTTAACGGCAGGTCTTTTAAAGTAATACCCTTCGAGGGCAAATGTTCCAGGTGTTTGCTGTAAAAATTTGAGTGTTGTCTTATATAAGGTACTAATTGTTCAAGCGAATAAGTTGGGTTCACTGAATTCTCTTTCTTATCAGGCGTTTTTGTCAGGAAGCAGCATCAATGAAGTGTCTGCTTTTATTTTCTTTGATCGATAATTAACGGTGTTTTGCCGCTGTGTTTGTTTCGGGTGAAGGCTTGTTCGGCGCACCGGGTCACTTCCACTATTAAAAGTGCAGCACTCACCGCATTGGCCACTGCTTCATGGGTCAGCAGTTTTTGGCGTACCCAGTCGGCATCCGCATCTGCTCGAACGTGCATGCGTTCGACTCCGCTGGCGGTGTGGTCCAGAACAACTTGAATGGGTACTCCTACGTTGTGTTCCAGCTGCGAAGGAGAAATGAATTCCGTGCCAATCCGCGCCAGCTTGCCGTGCCGCTGTAGCAGTTCGAATCGCGGTGTCTCCAGTCCGCAAGGGCAGGCCCCAGGTACCCAGCGACCGGTGTCGCCGAGGTCATATCGGTGAACGCGCTGACTTTGCCGGGCGCGGGAGGTAAATAGCAGGCGGCCGACCTCATTGGCTTGTACCGGCACATCCTGTTCAAACTGAACGATTTCCAGATGCTGGGTTTCGCTCATCAAGTGAAATATGCCGTTCGCGGTTGCCGAGCAGGCATGCCCCAGGGGACCTGCATCGACGGAGCCATAGATGGCAGAGCGAATCGTCGACACTGCGCAACTTTCCATCAGGCGCCGACTGGCCTCTCCCGGATGTTCGCCGCCAAGGAACACTTTGCCGATACCGGCATAGGCGCGAAGTCGGGCCTGCTCCTTTATAAACAGGCGATGCAGCGTACTGGGCATGCCGATCAGCACGGTGACTCGCTGCTCCACGATCAGTCGGGCAATTTCGCTGAAGTCATCGTCCTGGGGAGCCCCCATGGGCAAATGCACAACACCCATCTGTTCAAGAATGTTCGAGAAACTGAAAAAGCCGCCGTACAGGTTGCCGCCGTAGAACAGGTTCATCACCCGGTCTTGTGACGGATCGAGCCCGGCAGCGAACATGCCATCAGCCGCGGCGCGCATTTGTCGTTGGAAGTCTCGGTAGCTGAAACCGGCCAGGGCCGGAGTTCCGCTGCTACCGCCGGAGCGAAAATACAACTGTGCTTCGGGACCGATTGGCTGGGTCATGAATGTGTCTTTGTCCATGATGGGGCCATGGGCTGTGTCGGGGGCGGGCGGAAGCGGGTCGAGCGTTGCACGGCCAGTCGAGGCATCCGGGGGCAGAGTCACCGAGAGGCGGCGACTCAGGCGCGACAGCGCGTAGACGCCATCGTGGGGTTCACCGGGGTAGCCGTCATGAATCGACCCGCAAGGTGCAATACGAGTGACGCCGGCGTTGATCAATGTTCGAAGGAGCTCGGGCGTTTCTGCTGGGGAGGCGATCAGCGCGCAGCTTTGCAGGACGGTTCGCCAGGGCAACAGTGATTCGGCGAGCAGGTGCTGCGGGACTGGCTTGAGCAGCACTGTGCGAAAGAGCGGCGATGGCGCGAGCGTCTGATGATGCTCCCAGATGACACGCCACCCGGGGCCGGTCCACACCTGACCGGTCTGATGGATGAAGCACTGATCAAGCTGCGCCATGGCAGTGCGTGTGGTGATTTCCGAAGCTTCCTGGTCTGTCGGCACCAGCGCCGGCCACTGTTGGGCGCGACGTTTGAACGCTTCGGCCAGACGCTCTCCGAGGTCGTGCAGGACCGCCGGATCGTTGCTGTCTACCAACACCCATTGAGGGCTGGAGCACGCTTGTTGATCCAGTCGACAGACTTCATCTACCAAGGCATCGAGCGCAGCAGGATCCGCCGCTTCAGGTGACAGATAAGCGAAGCTGATCTTGTGCCCCCAATCGATCCACCGGCACCCCGCAGGAATCTGCTGGCGAATCGCCTTGAGCGCTGCTTCACCACCCCAGGCCGATACGCCGTCTGCCGTGGCGCAAAGTTGGGCTATCTGTGAGGTGCCAACCGGTAGCACTGCTACGAACTCGGCCAGTCTGCCGCTGCTGTCGCATTGCACAAAGGCGGCGAGCAACTGTGCGGTCAACCCCTGATCGCTGGCACTGGGGCGCAACCAGTTGATATTGCCGGCCAGCAGGCTTTCGAGTACTGCGCAGAACGCCAGTAACGGCGCATTGCCGGGGGTGATATGCACCACCAACCCTAATGGATGCCAGCTTTCGAAACATGGCTGTCGATAATTGATACGTCGCAGCGAACGCGGTTGCAGGCCCAGCTCTCGCTCAAGTTTTGTGTCCAGGTTGCTGCGCTGGCAAAAATCGATCAGCCCCTCATAGTGCTCATCGTCGAGGGACAGAGACAGGCCACGAGATTGCAACTTCGTGGCAAAGCGAGCGGCAGATTCGATAACGGTCTCACTATCGATCGGTGAAGAAAGCAGCCGAGGCAATGGTTTCTGAAGGAGTTCGAGGGCGCTTTGCGGGGTGACGTCATCACGCAACTGGCCATTGATCAGGTACATATCAAGCGCCTCCGATCAGTTCGGAAGCGGCCATGGCACAGCTGCGACTGGCGGAGGTGCCGGCACGGCCATGCAGCTCGAACCAATCGGTTGGCAGACCGCATCCGCAACTGGCGCCGGGTTGTAGTGTTGCCAGATCGCCCATGACCACCGCATGGGCAGGGCTCGACGAAATGTAGGGAGAGACGAATTCCAGCAAGCCGCGCTGGCCGTAGGGCTGGACAGTGAAATCGGATGGGTTACGCACGAAAACCTTCGAATAGATCGGCACATGAAAATGATGGTGCGCACACTGGATATAAGGCACTGCATGCTCTACGGCGCCATAGCCGTCCCGACATCGGGGCAGGTCGATACCCAATTGCCGATTGATTCGGGCATACAACTGATGCAGGGGAATTTCCTGTGCCTCCTGGGTTTTCCAGCCGCCCCCCAGAAACACCAATGACTGGGCAGGCAACTGCAAATCGGCCATACAGGTGTCTTCCATGCATTGGAGGGCGCGCGAAAGGAATGCCGGAAAACCGAGAATGCGAACGGGCAATCCTTCCTCGGCAAACTCTTGCAAGGCTCGAATCACACCAAAAAGATCGAACTCGTGACCTTTGCCGGTGAGGCGCAAGCCATAAGCGACACGATTGACAGGGGCGTAGCTGCAAAGAAACTGATCGGTGTAGGCAGTGCCCAAGGTGATGGCCGCCTCGGGCTCGTAGCTCAGGAGCAGATAATTGCAGGGGCTATGCGGTGTATCCCAGCCGTAATGCCGGAAAATGTGGCTCACCATGCCTTGTGCCGCGGCCATGCTGCGATGGTCGTAGCGCATGCGACTCTTTTGGCCGCTGGTGCCGGATGATGTCAGCTCCAGCGCGCCTTCGCCTGTGGGACCGAACACCAAATGACGTTTGAAGTAATTGGCGAAAATCGGCGGCAGCCTTGACCAGTCATTCAGTGTCTCGAGGGCGTTGGCGTCAAGACCATTGGCGTTCAGCCAGCGTTCGTATCCGGGCGTGTGATGACAATGAAACAGGCTGATTTCGCTCATGGCCCGGTCGAACAGGCCGTCCGGCACGCAATCCAGGCAATAGGGTTGCGTTAACGCACAAAGCGCATCGGTATGGGGTAGTTGGATCATCAAAAGACCTACTGGTTGGTGTCAGATCGCAAGCGGGATGTGAGAACGACGCAGAAACAGTCTCAAGGGCGCCAGGCACAATAGCCCCATGAGACAGGCCATCAGAGCGAAGGCCTCAAGGCTGTCACCGGCACCCAGGGCAGCGATAATCGAGCCCCCTCCACCCATGACAGCGATGGAAATCATGCCGATCGCGGCTGAGACCAGCCCTTTACTGTCATCGCTGGAAAACAGCGCGAGCCGGTACAGCGCGGCGTTGCTCATGCCAAGGCCGATGGCGTAAAGCGACAGGCAACTGACCAACAGGAGCGTCGTAGCACCGGTCAAAGTGATGGCGGCCAACGCGATAAGCCCACCGCAAAACGGCCAGAGCGCGTATCGAATCAGTAGGGGCAGTTCAGTGTTGGCAATCAGTCGGTTGAGTATCAGGTTACCGAGAATGACTGCCGCAAATACCGGGATCTGCCACAGGCCATAGTGCAGGGTAGAAAGCCCCTGATTCTGGACCAGCAAGAGTGGCGCCAGCCCGATCCAGGCAATCAACGGCAGACTCATCAGTCCCAAGGCGACGGTAGCGCGCAGAAATTGCGTGTTGGTGAGCAAAGCGGCGTAGCGGCGCACCGTGCCGCCCCATTCAAAGGGCACGGCAGCCAGTCGTTGACCGTCCTTACGCAAGGTGCCCACGGTTTCCGGCATGTACCAATAAAGCCCCAACCAGACCATCGCGCCGCCGACACCTAACAGTAGAAACAGCTCCCGCCAGGAGAGCCATTCCAGCATCAGGCTGCCGAGCAAGGGGCCTAGTAGCGGGGAGAGCAGCGCCACGTTGCCCAGCAATGCCATGATCTTTACCGCGTCGGCTTCACAGAAGACTTCTTGCAGGGCTGGATAACTGACGGCGATGACAAATCCCAATCCCATGCCTTGAATCAGGCGCAAACCATTGAAGACAAAGATGCTCTGCACGTAAAACGCTGTGGCACAGGCCAGAGCGAACCCCGCACAACCGATGAGTAACAGCCTGCGGCGACCGAAGTGATCAGACAGCGGACCGATAAGCCATTGCAGGAGAATGCCGCCAATCAAGTAAAGGTTGAAGGCATAAGGAACGTGGCTCGGACTGGCATCCAGTTGACGAGTTACAGTCAACATGGCGGGCATGATCATGTCGCTGCCCATATAAGTCAGCAATTCGAAAATAGTAATCGCAAGGCAGAAACCAAACAAATGATGTGGGCTGATATTGATTAAAGGCTTGAACATAACATCCCTGTTTTACTCGTGGTTTGAGGATTTATTTATTTGTGATGTATCGAGAATAGACATCGATAGCGAACAGCTCAAATGCATGATTGAGACTTAAAGCTTCAATGGTTTTCGCTATATTTCGAAGTGTGGGAGGAAGTCGGAAAGCGATAATTACAGTGGATTAAACTGACAGACTGATGAGAATAGCTATGTACGAAAAATGCCCGCTAGAGGGCGGGCATTTCTTCAATGGAGCAAAGAATGATTGTTTTCTTACAAGTGAACGGCTGAATAGTCGTTGGTTGCGTCAGTCAGTTAGATTATCGATGTTGATAATAACCAGGTCCGCCACGGTCCTAATGGTGGCCGTCATGCCAGCCGCCGTGGGGAAAAACGATGCAGCCACTCAGGGTCAGGAGAGCGAGCAGGGGAATCAGCAGTGTGATTCGACGGAACCTTTCGAAATCCTCATGGGTTATCGCCGCAATGAAGTCAAAACTCTTCATCGGCTGTAACATGAGACCCCGTTTGCAGCCCCCTCATTCCCGCAGAACGGTAGAGGCTTGGCATGCAATCGGATAGAAATCGGATACATTTTTTGGTTCAGGAACCCGCAATGACCCAGTCGCAACGTTTGAAATACTCGATACTGATTTCCCTGCTGGTACTGGGGATCATGTTCGGCCTCTCCTGGCTGCAAAATGCAGGGATCATCACAGAGCAGCTGTTCCAGTACATCGCCATTGGCGTGGCGGTGCTCGTGGTGGTGATCAATGGCGTGATGCGTCGCAAGGTCAAGCCTTGAGCGACGCCCCCTGGCCGGATTGCTCGCTATAAAGGACGGCGGCAGCCTGTGGATGCAGGCTGTAGCTTTTGTCCGGATTGAGGGTGATCACGCCTTCACCGCACAAGCGTTTCAACACTTCACGGACACTGAGAAAGGACAGTGGAATGTCCAGGTCCAGCAAGTGACTATGCACGCCACGCACCCCCAGGCTGCGGTCGCTTTGGGCGGCGGTCAGCAAGGCGTCGATGACTTTCAGGCGAATCAGACTGGTTCGCAGGCCAAAGCTCTTGAGCAGAAACCTGATCCGTTCGTTGCCGTGGCGTTCGGCTGGTTGATTGAAAGCGCGGGAGCCCAGAGTGCTGGCCTTTGGCGCATGGTTACCGTCCGTTGGCAGTTGCGGGTTGTACATGCAAAAACTCCTTTTCAGAGCCTGATCAGGAAAAATGTGATGGGTGCTCTCAATCAATAAGACGAACGAGCCCGGCAAATAATGAAGACCCGCCTGTAGAAAATTTGTCGCCGTTACGTCAGCTGCCCGTGAGCCGGGCGTGGGCGCGCCCTCGAAGGCTTAAATTTTTGCTGTTTGCTTCGTTTTAAGGGGAGGCGCATTGCGTGTCATACGTCTTTTCGATCAGGAGCGAGCGTGATTATTTCCAGGCAGTTAACCAGGTTGAGCCTTGCGGGTGTGTTTCTGGGGCTGAGTCTTGCGGCAAACGCGCGCAGCCAGCCAGAGCAGGCGACGGCCGAGATTCGTCGAACCAGTTTCGGCGTGCCGCATATTCGTGCCGACAACGAGCGAGGCCTCGGCTATGGCATTGGCTATGCCTACGCTCAGGACAATCTGTGCTTGCTGGCCAATGAGATCGTCACCGTCAATGGCGAGCGCTCACGGTATTTCGGCCCGGACCAGTTTACGGTCGAAGAGCGCGGAAACCTGGCCAGCGATGTGTTTTTCAACTGGCTGAACACTCCCCAGGCTGTCGCCGCTTTCTGGCAGGCGCAAACACCTGAAGTCCGCGAGCTCATCGATGGTTACGTGGCGGGTTACAACCGTTCGCTGACAGAGCGTCGAGCGCATGGCTTGCCGCAGCAGTGCCAGGGAGAATGGGTGCGCGCGATGACTGCGCAGGACTTGGTCAAGTTGACCCGACGTCTGTTGGTCGAAGGCGGCGTGGGGCAGTTTGCCGAAGCATTGGCCGGCGCTACCCCCCCTAAAACCGCTGCCCATGTGGCGGGCGAACAGGCGTCTTTCCAGCTGGCGGCTTCGCGCATGCAACGCTTTGCTCTGGATCGCGGCAGTAACGCCGTGGCGGTTGGCAGCGAGCGTTCGTTCAACGGTCGCGGGATGTTGCTGGCCAATCCGCACTTTCCTTGGGTGGGCGGGATGCGTTTCTATCAGATGCACCTGACCATTCCCGGCAAACTGGATGTCATGGGCGCCGCGTTGCCCGGCCTGCCCATGATCAATATTGGTTTCAACCAGCACCTGGCATGGACCCACACGGTGGATTCGTCCAAGCACTTCACGCTGTATCGTCTGCAACTCGATCCCAAGGATCCGACCCGTTACCTTCTGGATGGCAAGTCCCTGCCGATGAAAAAGCAGACGCTGGCGGTGAACGTGAAGCAAGCCGATGGCCAGACCCGGCAGATTTCCCATGTGGTCTACAGCTCGCAATTTGGCCCGATTGTGCAATGGCCCGGCAAGCTGGACTGGAACAACCAGTTCGCCTACAGCCTGCGCGATGCCAATCTGGAAAACGACCGGGTCTTGCAGCAGTGGTATGCGATGAACCGTGCCGCCAGCCTCAATGAATTGCAGGCATCGGTGCACAAGATTCAGGGGATTCCGTGGGTCAATACCCTTGCGGTAGACGATCAAGGGCAGACGCTTTACATGAACCTGTCGGTGGTGCCGAACGTCAATGCCGACAAACTGGCCAAGTGCAGCGATCCGCGGGCTGGATTACAGATGATCCTGCTCGACGGTTCCAACAGCGCCTGCGCCTGGGACATTGACCCGCACGCTGCGCAAAAAGGTATCTACGCAGCAGATAAACTGCCGCAACTGCTGCGCAAAGACTTTGTGCAGCATTCCAATGATTCGGCCTGGATGGCCAACCCGGCACAACCGCTCACCGGTTTCTCGCCGTTGATCAGTCAGGACAATCAGCCATTGGGGCTGCGTTCGCGCTTTGCGCTGGAGCGCCTGGGGACCTTGAACAAGGCCGGCCCTGTCGCTGCGGCGGATCTGCAACACATGGTGATGGACGATCAGGTGTATCAGGCGGCCCAAGTGATGCCGGATCTGCTGCAACTCTGCGCCGCGCATCTCGGCGCCGATGCGCCGACGCTTAGGCCGCTGTGTGCCAGCCTCAAGGCGTGGGATCGCCGGGTGAATCTGGACAGTGGACTGGGCTTTGTGCATTTTCAGAATGTCATGGAGCCGTTACAGCAAATCCCTGGCATCTGGCGTGTGGCGTTCGACCCGAAGGATCCGCAACACACACCGCGTGGCCTGGCAATTGAACGGCCAGACGTCGCCAAAGCGGTTCGGGCGGCGATGCTGGCCTCGGTCGAACAGGTAAAAACCCTTGGCCTGAAAGCCGATAGCCGCTGGGGTGATATCCAGGTAGTGAGCAGTGGCGGGCAGCAAACGCCAATCCACGGCGGGCCGGGCACGCTGGGTGTGTATAACGCGATCCAAAGCGTGCCGAGAACCGACGGCAAGCGCGAAGTTGTCAGTGGCACCAGTTATTTGCAGGTGGTGACGTTCGATGACAAAGGGCCGCAGGCTCAGGGCTTACTGGCATTCTCGTTGTCCAGTGACCCGGCGTCAAAGTACTCCCGGGACCAGACACTGGCCTTTTCGAAGAAGCAGTTAAGTGTGTTGCCGTTCACCGAGCAGCAGATCACGTCCGATCCGCAGTACCAGGCTCGGACGATCCGCGAGCAGGATGAAAAAGCAGAGAAGATCGCCGCGCAGTAATCGCGATAGCGTTTGAATCAAAAGTGAAGGCCGCACCCCGCAAGGGGCGCGGCCTTCAGCTTTTTGGGGTTTGTTGCGGGATCGAATTGAGGACCGGATTGCCGTCCTTGTTACGGGTCAGGTAGACCGGCAGCACCTTGGGCAACGAAGCCACCAGGCTATTGAGCTCTTTAATGTTGTAGATACCGCCGAGGCGAATCGAGCCGGTGCTGTGGTCCGCGATCATGACGGGCTTGTTCAAATAACGATTGATCAAGGGCAGGGCATCGGTCAGCGTCAGATCATCGAGCACCAGTTTGCCGCTGCGCCAGGCCAGCGAATGGTCGTTGGCAGAAGTCTGGCTGATTTGCGGCGTGAAGTCGCCGTGTCGGTAACGTGCCTGCATGGCAGGTTCGAGATGCAGACCCTCGCCGGGCAGAGCACCGTTGCTGGTCACCAGCACGGAACCTTCGATCAGGTTCACGCGTACCTGGTCTTCATACATCCAGACGTTGAATTGGGTTCCGGTGACGCGAATCCTGCCATCGGCTGCCCTGACAATGAACGGATGCTGCAGGTCATGACTGACGTTGAAAAAGGCTTCACCTTTTTTCAACGTGACACGACGCTGATCCTTGTAATTGCTGAACGTCAGTTCACTGCCCAGGTTGAGTTCCACCTGACTGCCGTCGCTCAGCGTGACCTGACGAACATTGTCGGTCGCCTCGAAATGCTGATAGGCATTGGGCAGCCAACCCAGGTTCCATCCGGTATAGGCCGCCAGTGGCAACGCCAAGGCGCAGACGGTGGCGGCAATGCCGAAAGTGCGCCAAGGCATTGTCGGTTTGCCGCGAACAGCCGGCGCGGGAGATTCGGGGCGAGGCAAATCACCCGCAACTTCCCAGATCTCCAGCATGGCTTCGTACTCGAAGGCGTGCAGAGGATGGGCATCACGCCATTGCTCGAACGCCAGACGCTCTTCGGCCGTGCAGTCGATGGCATGCAAACGCATGCACCAGTGCGCAGCGGCATCGGTGATGGCGTCGTATTGAGCTTGCGAGAGAGAGTGGTCGGTCATTGACTCATCCTGATTTCCTGCATTCTAACCTTGAGGAGAAGTCTGCGAGAACAACCGTCATGGCAATTGCCCATCAAAGTACGACTTATTTTTCACCCGGACACCCTTAAAACAGGGTGTCCGGGCAGTATCCATAAATGGAGTGAAAAAATGGTCAAGATCAGCAGGGTGGAATCAAGAATGTGTTGCGGCTGAAATTGCTTATCTGCGGTTCAAATCAAGGGGTCGTGACGGGTACCGGATCCAGCTGTCGGCCCATTTCACAGATCAAGTACGCAATCGAGTCGGCGTTGCGCAAAATGGTGTCGGTTCGCAGGCTCACATTCAGGGGATTCAGGAAGGCATCGCGCGCTTCATCCATCGTTTTGCACCCTGTCGTTTTGAGAATGTCCTTACCCACATGTTCTAACCCCTCAACCGAGTCCAGATCTATCCATTCGTCCAATACGCTGTTCCAGTGTGCAAACAGTTGCTCCCTGGGGGTCGCCAGGGACAGTGCGGCTCGCTGGAAGTCCAACTGATTCTGTTTGCTCTTTGCGCTATCAACGGTTATGTCCACGATAAGATCGGAGAACGGACGTCTTGACTCAAGCGTGGCAATATCCACGGTCTTTGAATAAAGGTGGGAGAACTCATGGATCAGGGTTGCAGCCTGGGCATGATTGTCAACGTTGAAAGGCTCACTCAAAAAGGAATTATACCAATCGAGTTGCGGGTCAAAAAACCTTTCTGTGAAATGCACATGCTTCTGTGCATCGTTATGTACAACAAAAGCGATTGTACTATCCCCCTGGTATTTGTTTGAGCCGACCACAAAACGATCGGTATTCATCAAATCCTCGTTTGGGTCCACCAGCGCTTTGCAAATGGGCACGATGACTTTTTTGATCTTGTCGAGGATACCGGCGTCGATGGTGCCAACATCAAAAAAGCGCTTAAGAAAGGTATCCAGCCGCGTCCCCGAGTTCAGGTTTCTGAGCTGAGCCAGGTTATGCAGACTGTTGAACGCGTAGTAGCGAGCCAGGTCTATGGCGTGCACGATCGTGCGTGCTCTTTCCGGGTAGGTCGCCCGAATATCTTCCATTCCCCGTGCTTCTATATTCAGAGCCTGTCTGGCCTGTCTAGCGGTGACATATTGATTGTGCATTTTCGACAGGGCTTTCCCATAGTGGACGGTATGGGTGTCTGGATCGAGCACCAGTTGTTTGTCCGGCGTAGTCCGTAGCGCAGGGCCCGCTTCCTTGTCTTTGACCATCCGCCAGATCGCCCCGGGTTTGGTCACGCGGTACACCTTGCCCGCGATGGGGGCATATGTTCGTTTGCTGGTCGCTTCCAGGTAAGTGCCATCAGCGCTGGTCTTCTTTAAATCCTTCAGTTCGACGGCGGTGGTTTCGAAAGGCTGCAGTGACGTGCGCGTCGGTGCAGTGGATTTCACTTGCGACCATTGCGGCGCGGCCACAGGAGTGGCCTTCGGTTCGGCGAGGGTGTCAGTTGTCGCCTGCGCAGTGCCGATCGACTCTTCCAGCGACAATCTGCCCAGTGACACCATTTGCACTGCACCGGCAATAAAGTCGAGCAATGCCCGTTTCCAGTGGTGGTCCTGCAGCCCTTCGGCCGAGTCCTTGAAGTCTTTGTAGGCTTGCCACAGAAACTGCACATAAGCGAGTTTGCCAGGTAACAGGCCCGAGATACGTTCGATGCCGGAGCTGAACAGGTTTTTGGCAGCCTCCCAGTCTGATAGGCCGGTGGCTTCGGACTGACTGCCGAGCATTTGCGATAACAGGAGGGTGTTGTCGCTGAACAACCGGATCAGCAGGTTGCCACCGATGGGGTTGGACGTGAAGGTGATTTCGCTCGTCTTGCCGATGGTGGACTTGAACAGGTTGCGGAACCCAGACTGCTCATTTTCCGGAAGGCGACGTATCAGCATGTCCTGCAATGCCCCCGGCACATTGAGCGCCGAGACAACGCTTGCCTCATTGTCGAATTCAATGAAGGGCGAAACGGCATGGTAGGGCGCATACAGAATTTGCGGGCCTTTCTGTCCCGTCCCGGGACCGATCAGGTACAAGCCCAGGGTTTTGACGGCTGAAGCGCCGGTTGTCTTGATCAGTTCCAGCGGGCGGAGGATGGCGTGGGCGCCTTTGACAGCCGCTCGGGCGATGGCGTCCGGCATGTCCATAACCTGTCGAATCAGGTCGAAGCCGCTGTCGGAAATACGTTGCTGCAGCTTCAGGGCATGGGCGTGTTGCATCAATTGCCAAGGCAGCTGCCGCATGAAGCGCAGCGCTCGAGCGTTGGCCTCGGTGCTTTTGTCCGACAAGCTGCCCGCCACCAGTTTTCTGTAGGCTTGCTGAATGTTCAATGACAGCAAGAGTTGCTGGACAGCCGCCTGGTCCAGGCCTTTCGGAAGAGATTGAGTGGTTTTCGAAGCGACCTTGAACCCTGTGCCCTGGGCGACGTTGACATGGTTCAAGGCAAATTCGGTGAGGGTTTGAGCGGGACCGACCAGGGTCAGGTTGGGGGTGATTTCGATGTCCTCGGGGGCCGGCAGTTTCCCGGTGAACCGGCTACCGAGCAGCGACACCAATGTGTCATGCACATACGACGTCAGGGTCTTTATGCCGTGCAGGTAGTCTTTGTCGTTGTCGTCGACGACGCTGTTGCGGTATTGCTCCAGCAATTCGATGTGCAATTGCTGGTCCTCGACGGGGGCCATTCCGAGCCAGGCTGGCAAGGACTGCTGTTGGGCAATCGCCTTGGCGATCAAGGTGGCTTTGCGCAAGTTGGTGTCGATCACCTTTTTTGTCAGGGCCTTAAGAGCATTGGTCTGTTTTGCATCGTCCAGCTTCAGAGATCGCAGGTGTTCACAACGTCCCAGGAAGTGTTCAATGGACGATTGTGATAACTGCTGGAGGACATGACCTTCAATCAGTCGCAACTCGCCGAGCGAATAAAGTCGGTGGAAGGTGTGTTGAGCAGGGGTGAGGTTTTCCAACAGCCCCAGACGTTTACGCGAATCAAGCAGACGTCGGTCCAGTTCCTGCTTTGCATGGCTGACGGTATCAAAGGCTTCCAGGCCCTGTGCAGGTGTCCATAGAATCGTTCGGCCCGAATGCTGAGGATCGAGCCCACCGCGCTCGGTCAACAGCATGCAATTGGCCAAGGGCAATACATTTGTCTGGCCGGAGCATTCAAGGGTCAACGAATAGGCGTCAGGCCGGAACCCCTTGTGTGAGAGGCGGTTTTTTCGATCGGACTGATCCGGATTGAAAATCGTATCGACAATGGCCCGATCCGTGGCGCGCAGTTTGGCATTGAGCACCCGAAGACTGGCTTCCCCGCGTATGCCTACGGATAGGGCATGAGCCAGACGTGGCTTCATGTTCTCCAGATGGACTTGCTGCAGCGCCAACGAAGTGACGGGTTGGGACGCGAAGTCCGCGCTGAGCAGCGCCTCGATGTCGCTGAAGGTTTTCACGAACGCCGCCGCCGTGTCCGCCAGCACCATGGAGGGTTGTTGATTGCCCGACAACACCGGCCGCGTACTCCAGCGCCCTTGGGCGTCGAGCGTCAGCAGGTGCTCGCTGATCATCGAGCGGATGTCCAGCGCCTTGTCGAACAAGGCATTGATGTGGACGACTCCGTCGCTGTGACGGAAAACATGCAGGGCATACTCCATGTTCTGTTGTTGTTTGGTGATGATCGCCTCAAACAGCTTTTTGAAGATCGAACCGGAAATGACTTTCCCGGTGACATTTGGCTTATCAAAACCGATGAAGCGCTTGCGTTCGTCCAGGCTCAGAAGGCCGTAGAGCTCATCCTCATGACCGGCCGCGCTGAATTTGCTCAGCAAGGTGTCTTTAAGGTCCTGATAGTTTTTCAGCACCTGCAGCCCTTGAGCGGGGGTATAGAGAAAAGCTTTGCTGCCACTGATCATCAGCGAGCCTGCCAGCTCCACATAGTTGGCCTCGTATTCCCAGAGACGAACGGTTTCGACGGTCAGTGTCTCGAACGTTCTGCTGGTCGTCTTGATCAGCGAATGCAAGTCCTGGCTTTGTTCAGGCGTGATGATCTCGGCTTCGCGCTTGAGCAGGAGTTGCGCTCGCGCCTTTTCGGCGATGACCTTGCTGAAAAACTCGCGACGTGAAGTGCCATGGACACTCGCGGCGTCCCAGTAGGCTTCCATTTTCCCGGAAAGCAGGTTGATCAGTTTTTTGGAAGCCGTCACTACAGCGGTTTCCCAGTGTGGCTGGTCGGTGCTTACCGGGTGTTTTTTCGGGTGGGAAAACTCATGTGATCCCGACGGCCAGCGTTGATTGCGGTAGTACAGCAGCACCGCATCACTCAGGGACATGGAGTTGATCCAGCGCCGCGCCGGGGTGCTTTCCTCATCGTGTTCATCGGCCGCTTCCGTCAAATAGAAACTGACCTGGGTCTGGCTCTGATCCAGACTGGGGAAGGTTGACTTCAGCAGTTCATTCAGTACCGCATCGAGCATTGAAACGAGCGTCGGCAGCGCTTTCAACTCGTCGAGCATGACCTGATCGTTCATCTGCTGATTTGCGGTGATGGTACTACTCTGGTCTTCGAACACCTCGCCTTCGACGGTTTGAAAGGTCACATCGATATCGGTGGCATTCACCAGCGTTTTGCGTCGAGACAACGACATGAATGCCAGCAGGTCGTCGTCCTCCGTTGCACTTTTCAGCTGGCTGGTTAGCTGTTCGGTCAAGGCCGTGCGGCTGTCGAACTTCTTTATGCCCGCGTACGGCGTGTAGAGAATCACGCCCTTGTCATCCGGTGTGGCACTCAGCACGAAGCTACCGGCCAGGGGGATGGGTTCCAGGTCCTTGGTCTTGAGCAGGATTTTTTCGGCGAGCATGGGCGGGGTCTGTTGACCGCGCAACGTCTGGCTGGCGAGTTCCAGGTGACTGAACCATTCGAAATCCTTTTGCGTCAGCCCATGGGTTTGGCCAAGTTTTCTCCAGAGACCACGAGACTTCAGGGCTTGGGGAAAAAACATCGGAGTAATTATCGGAGTAACTGTCGGAGTAACTGGTATAGGCATCGTCGAGTCTCGTTCAGGGCGCGATTGAAATGCGCGCCAATGGATTGAGCCTCGAGACTAAAAGTCAGTGGAGCCTGCAAGGTGGTAGATAGTTACCGCACAGCCTGCCGGTGATCGTGCAAGCCTGAAAAAAAGCCGAAGCCCGCGATACGGCATGCGTGAAATCAACTGAAAAGTTGACAGGTCGCTCGCCGCGCGTTGTTAATCGGCTGGTCTTCGTACGCTGTTGCCCCCTCCAATAATTACTCTGGAGCTTCAGATGTCTGTGCCACACGATCATGTGTCTACTGCGGTTTCGCAAAACCTGTCCTTTGAAGCGCTGACGGCGTTGCTCGAACAGATTTTCCTGCGCCACGGCACCTCAGCCGATGTCGCCAAAACCCTGGCCCTCAACTGTGCCGGTGCCGAGCGTGACGGGGCTCACAGTCACGGTGTTTTTCGCATTCCCGGTTATGTGTCGACGCTGCAAAGCGGCTGGGTCAATGGTCAGGCGGTGCCGGTGGTCGAGGACGTGGCCTCGGGTTTCGTCCGGGTTGACGCCGGTAATGGTTTTGCCCAACCGGCCCTCGCGGCGGCGCGGCCATTGCTGGTGGAGAAAGCACGCAGTGCCGGCATTGCGGTGCTGGCCATCCGCAATTCCCACCATTTCGCCGCCTTGTGGCCAGACGTCGAGCCGTTTGCCGATGAAGGTCTGGTGGCACTGAGTGTGGTCAACAGCATGACTTGCGTGGTGCCGCATGGCGCTGATCGGCCGTTGTTCGGGACCAACCCGATTGCCTTCGCCGCGCCTCGGGCCAACGGTGATCCGATCGTTTTCGACCTGGCGACCAGTGCCATTGCCCATGGCGATGTACAGATCGCTGCGCGTAAAGGCGAGCGTTTGCCGGCGGGCATGGGTGTGGACAGCCTCGGTCAGCCGACCCAGGACCCGAAAGCGATCCTTGAGGGCGGCGCCTTGCTGCCGTTTGGCGGGCACAAGGGCTCGGCGCTGTCGATGATGGTGGAGTTGTTGGCGGCGGCGTTGACCGGTGGCAATTTTTCTTTCGAGTTCGACTGGTCGAACCATCCGGGGGCGAAAACACCCTGGACCGGTCAACTGCTGATCGTGATCGATCCGAGCAAATCGGCGGGGCAGAACTTTGCCGAGCGCAGCCAGGAACTGGTTCGGCAAATGCACGGTGTGGGACTCAAGCGGTTACCGGGTGATCGACGTCACCGGCAGCGCGCCAAAGCCAAGGTCGAAGGCATTGCGCTCGATGCTCAGACCTTGGCGAATCTGCGGGAAATGGCGGGGCTCTGAGAGGGGCGATGTTTTTTGTAGGAGCCAGGCTTGCCGGCGAAGGCGGACGTGAGCGCTTTCGCCGGCAAGCCTGGCTCCTACAGGTGCAGGTCCAGTGCTTCCCGCTTAACGCCGGCCCAACAACAACCCCACCACCAAACCGAACCCGGCAGAGATGGCCACGGTTTGCCAGGGATGACCGCCAATGTAGATTTCGCTGGCCTGGACTGCGGGTCTGGTCCGGTCACGCATAGTGGAGACTGAGCCCCGGGCCTGCTGGAGCTTCTGGGCGATTTGCCCACGAAGGGTGTCCGCTTCTTCACCGACCAGTGAGGCACTGCTCTTGAGCAGTTTTTCCGACTCTTCGATCAGGGCCTGAAGTTCGCTGAAGACCTGATCCTTGATTTGATCCTCGGCGACTTGATCGATGATTTTGCGGGCCATTAGAGTACTCCTTGCAGGTAAATGGGCAGTGAACAATGGAGTCTGGCGCCATGGCAAAAGTTGCAGCCATTTTACGTGGCGACTCCACCCTGAAGAAAAATCCAGGGCAGGACATTTCCTCCTACAGTGTAAGATGTCGCCTATTTTACGCAGCAGGTAATCTTCCATGAGCTTCAATCTGGCCGACAAACCCCTTGCCGAACGCGCGGCGCTTGAAGATGAAAAATCCCGTCTGTTCGAACTTTGGCAAAACAACCTGGGTAAGTCCAAGGGCGAAGCCGCACGGTTGTTCGGTGAGCGCGCCAAGCGCAAAGGCAAATGGGCCGAGTGGGTCCGCGCCGAACTCGACGGCATGTCGCCCCCGGAATTCGCGAACATGGTGCGCAGCGAAGTCAATCGCCTGATGGCCGCTAAATAATCTCGACTCTAATCCTCTGTAGGAGCTGCCGAAGGCTGCGATCTTTTGTTTTGGCGGTTTCGACATTGCCGAAGATCAAAAGATCGCAGGCTGCGCCAGCTCCTACACCGACCGCGTATACCCGTGATTTTGCGATGGCGCGCCGACCGTGGACGAGCGGGAAATGTGGCAGGTCAGCATGCGCCACATCGCCCATGAAGGACGCTGCTTTGTGGTCAGCGCCTGTCAGGTCCAGGCCTCACCGCAAGCCTTGGGCGTGGAAATCGCCAACTGGCCGACGGAGCGCCCGTTGATTGCCGGCGGCAGCGTGATTGTCGGACCCATGGGCGACATTCTCGCCGGGCCGCTGCGTGACGAGGCCGGTTTGCTCTGCGCCGAAATCGACACCGACAACCTGATCCGCGCTCGTTACGACTACGACGTGGTCGGGCACTACGCGCGCCCGGACGTGTTTGAGTTGACGGTGGATGAACGGGCCAAACCGGGTGTGCGGTTCAACGCATGACTGATGTGGGAGCTGCGCAGCGCCGATTGTCCGTCTAGTCTCTAGGCGTCAACACCCCTGTCAACGGATGGACTGTCCATGAGTTTGTTACTCGGCCCGATTCTGCAATTTCGTGGCATCAACAGTAATGTCTATAACGTGTCGGCTCTAGTGGTTTTACCCTTGGGCGCGTCATCACCCAGCGTAAAAGTACCCGGCGGTGTCACTGCCGGCAAACCGTTGGCCACCGCCGATATCCCGCTGCTCAATCCTCAGTACCGCGTCTGGCGCGTCGATTTCAAAGCGCTGCAAGACCAGGCTGTTGCCAGCACTTACACGATCAAGATCGAGGGCACGGAGGCCAACTTCGTCGTTCCGGCCGAGGGCCAGTCGCCGCGCATGGCCTATGTGTCGTGCAACGGTTTTTCGGACCCCAAGGACATGGAGAAGGTGGACAGGAACCATGAGCGCTGGGAGCACATGTGGGGGGCTCATCAAAGTAAGCCCTATCACCTGTTGTTGATGGGCGGCGATCAGGTTTACAGCGACGATATGCGCAGCAATGTGTCGTCGATGAAAACATGGTTCGCCAAACCCTTCGCCGAGCGTCGAAAGGCGGTCTACAGCAAGGTGATCGAAGCCGATCTGGACAAGTTCTTCGCCAGGCTCTATCTGGAGCGCTGGAAACAGCCCGAGGTCGCGAAGCTGCTCAGCGCCGTTCCGACGGTGATGATGTGGGATGACCACGACATCATCGATGGCTGGGGTTCCTACGATGAGATTCTGCATTCAAGCCCGGTGTTCCAGGGGCTATTTGCCACGGCCAAGCGCTATTTCAGGATTTTCCAGCAGCAACTGATCCAGACTCATCCGCACCTCAAACCGTCCGCCGATACTCATCCCTGCGCGATTCCCGACACCGCTGACGGCTTTCACCTGGGGTTCACCGGCCTGGGCGAATTGGCATTGCTGGTTCCCGACTTGCGCAGCGAACGTGCGCCGGATTTGACGACCCCGCCAGCTCGGCGAACCCGGATCATTTCGCCCGTCAGTTGGGATGGGATTTATGCCTGGCTGGGCAAGGTCAAGGCGCATAAGCACTTGCTGCTGATGTCGAGTATTCCGGTGGGCTATCTTGATTTGCAGGCGGCCGAAAAAGCGCTGGACCTGATTTCGGGGCAACAGGAACTCGAGGATGATTTGCGCGACCATTGGCGAAGCCTGCCCCACCGGGCTGAACGCAAGCGGCTGATCATGCGGCTGCTGGATTTTGCTCAGGCCGAGTCATGCAAGGTCACGCTGGTGTCCGGTGATGTTCATGTGGCAGGGGCTTGCGTGATCGAATCGACGTTGTCCCGGCATCGCAACGATGGTTCAGGATTGATCTACCAATTGATCTCGACCGGGGTCGTGCATCCGTCGCCGCCGGTGTTGGCGGTGCAGTTTCTGGAATCCATTGGCAAGCATCAGGAGCAGATCGACTACGGCATCACCGGAACCATGTTGCCCATTGGTGCACGGGGACGTTACCTGATCGCCGCTCGAAACTGGCTGGCGATAGAGCCGGATGAAGACTGCACCGGCAAAAGTCGGCTGTGGGCCAACTGGCACGTAGAAGGTCTCAAACATTGCGTGACCCAGGTGATCGATCCGGTTAAACCGCGGGCCGAACCGTGAGCATTACCACGTGTCGGTTGTCGGTCTCGGCAGGCTGAGTTTGCCGCGATCAACGAAACGCATCGTGCCGAACACGCCGCTGGCCAGTTTGCCCCGAAGCACGTAAGGCAGATTGTTGAGTGTCTGCGTCTGACCCAGCCAGAGGGTCTGACGCAGTACCGAGAAGGCTGAAACGCTCACCGGCACCACAATCACCGCTTCGGAAAAGCGCGGGATCGAGCCCGATTGGTCGCTGACACCGGAGGCGAGTGATTGCCCGTTCACCTCTAGGTCCAGGGCTACACCGTTGTAGTCGATCGCCGTTTCATTGGGGTTTTGCACGCGCAGTTTTACCGCGAAACGCACTTCCAGTTCCTGGCTTGGCAGCGGCTCGATACCGACCACGTTGATGTTCAGCGGATCGCGATGAGGGAACAGGGAGCAGGCGCTCAGCGAGAGCAGCAGGAGGGAGAGAGGCAGGTATAGAGAAAGTGCGAACAATCTGCGCATGGACAGGCTCTCGTAAAGAAAAAGGCCGAGCCGTTCGTGGCTCGGCTCTTGAGCATTACGCACGGTTCAACTGTGCGACAGCCGCAGGTGAAGCGGGTTCACCCTTGGCCGCAATATCCGGGTTCTGCATCACCTGAAGCATCGAGGCTTGCGGGTCGAACTCGTCTTCTTCCAGCTCGATGAATTCTTCAGGCAGAAAGATATTCAGCACGATAGCGCACAACGCACCGACGGTGATCGGCGATTCGAAGATGTTGTGCAGCGTCTTCGGCAACTCGCGCAACACTTCAGGCACTGCCGGAGGCGCAGAATGCCAGAACGGTCTGGCCACGGCAAAAGCAAGGTCAAAAGATCGCAGCCTCGTTTCACTCGACAGCTCCTACAGAGTGAAACGAGGCTGCGATCTTTTGTTCTTCAAATAAACGCCGCAAGCAGATCCTCTTCAAAGGCCTTCTGCGCATCCCCCGGCACCTGAGCGCGATGGCGGGCCAGATGAAACGCCACCTCAAAACTCATATCGACCTGGCGCACGGCGCGCAGCAACCCTTTGTCTTCCCAGCTGCGGGCGAAGTGATCGGGCAAGTAGCCGACATGCTTGCCGGAAAGAATGAAGGCGAGGGTGCCTTCGACCTGCTCGGAACGCGCCGAACACATCTTCCCCTGAAATGGCTCGTCACTGCGCAGGAAGCGGTAGGGGTGATCGACCCGGTCGCAGGCCTGAAGCGCTTGATCGTCAGGCGCCTCATCGGTAAACAGCGGATGCCCCGGGGCGCAATACAGGTGCTGGGTTTCCGTGAACAGTTCGCGGTAGTCAAAAGCGCTCTGCGCCTGTGAGAAATAACCGATCGCCAGGTCCAGCCGTTGTTGCAGCAACAGCCGCTCCATTTCGCCGGGCATGGCGCTGATCAACTCGATCCGCACCGATTCATCTCGTCCGCGAAAACGCCGGATCGCCTCGGCAACCCGTTGCAGTACCGATTGATCAAGCGCTTCGGACAAGCCCAGGCGCACTTCGCCGATCAAGCGTCCGGCCACGCCGTTGGATTGATGACGGAACGCTTCGATGGATTCGAACAAGGCGCGAATGGCAAGGAGCAGCTGTTCGCCCTTGGGGGTGATTTTGAACCCGCCCTTGCCGCGACTGCACAGCCGATAACCAAGCCGGGTTTCGAGCCTGGCCATCTGCTGGCTGATGCTCGATTGGCTCAGCCCCAACTCACCCTGAGCCGCGCTGAAGCCACCGCTTTCCACCACGCTGACAAACAGGCGCAGCAGGTGCAGGTCCAGATCATGGAGTTGACCGAGCATCAAACATTACTCCGCAATAAAGTCAGGATAACTAACTTGGTATTTTTCCAATGTAACTGACCGCGCATCCTGCAACCACTTCTTCCGGTCAGGTGTTCGTCATGGCTCCGCTCTTCAAGCTGTGTTTACCCGCGCTGTTCCTCGCCATGGCCGTGCCGGCCCAGGCTGAGGAAAAAGTCCTCAATCTCTACAGCTGGGCCGATTACGTGGCGCCCGAGACCTTGCAACGGTTCGAAAAGGAAACCGGCATCCATGTGCGCTACGACACGTTCGATGCGCCGGAAGTCCTGGAAACCAAGCTGCTCACTGGCGGCAGCGGCTACGACGTGGTGGTGCCGTCGTCCAGTGTGCTGGCGCGTGGGCTGGCGGCGGGCGCGCTGAAGGAGATTCCCCATGAGGGTCTGAAGGGTTACGCCAACCTGGATCCGGACATGCTGGAAAAACTGGCGGCGGTCGACCCCGGCAATCGTTATGGCGTGCCTTACACCTGGGGCACATTGGGATTGGGAATGAATGTCGAAGCAGTGCAGCAGCGCTTGCCCAACGTACCGCTTAACAGCCTGGACCTGCTGTTCAAACCCGAGTACGCCAGCAAGCTGAAAGATTGCGGCATCGCGATTCTCGATTCGCCGCAAGAGGTGATCGGCCTGGCGCTGCACTATCTGGGTAAAGATCCCTACAGCACCGACAAGGCTGATCTGACAGCCGCCGACGCTCTGTTGCGTCAGTTACAGCCGTCGGTGCTGTACGTCGCCACCGGGCGGCAAATCAACGATCTGGCCAATGGCAGCGTCTGCCTGGCATTGACCTACAACGGTGACGCGAGCATGGCCGCCGATCAGGCGCGCAAGGCCAACAAGCCGTTCGAAGTGGCGTACCGCATTCCCCGGGAGGGCACGCTGGTGTGGCAGGACAACCTGGCGATTCCCAAGGACGCGCCACACCCCGAAGCCGCCCGGGCCTTCATCGAGTTCATGTTGCGCCCCGAATCCGTGGCCGCGCTGACCAATACGTTGTTCTTCGCCACGGCCAATCGGGCGGCGACGCCATTGGTGGATGAGGCGGTGCGCAGCGATCCCGACATCTACCCGCACAGCGAGGTGCGTGAGCGGCTGTATGCCGACCGCAGCATGAGCCTCAAGGACATGCGTCAGCGCACCCGCTTGTGGACCACTTTCCGTAGCCGCCAATAAGCCAATAACAAGGAATACACCATGGACGTCCCTGCACAGAACGATCAGGCCATGACCCGCGACAGTCTTTACGGGACTGCCGCCGAAAGCACCTACGCCGGTATCACCAGTTTCATGCGCCGTCGCTACAGCCGCGACTTGCGTGGCGTCGATGTGGTGGTCAGCGGTGTGCCGTTCGACACTGCCACCAGCAACCGCCCCGGCGCGCGTTTCGGACCGCGCGGCATTCGGGCTGCATCCACCGGGATCGCCTGGGAACGCCACTGGCCGTGGACGTTTGACCCGTTCGATCACTTGGCGGTGATTGACTACGGCGATTGCGCCTTCGATTACGGTACACCGCAGTCGGTGCCGGACCGCATCGAAGCCCATGCCGAGCACATCCTGAGCGGCGGTTGCGCGATGCTGACGTTTGGCGGCGATCACTTCATCAGTTATCCGCTGCTCAAGGCCCATGCCCGTCAGCATGGCCGGTTGTCATTGATTCACTTCGACGCCCACAGCGACACCTGGCCCGATGAGGAGGGCAAGCGCGTCGACCACGGCACGATGTTCTGGCACGCGGCCAAGGAAGGGTTGGTGGATCCGTCGCGCTCGGTGCAGATCGGGCTGCGCACCACCAATGATGATCATCAGGGCTTTGAAGTGTTGGATGCGCGGCAGGTGCATCGGCAAGGGTGTGAAGCGATCGTCGAGGCGATTCGTGCACGGGTCGGTGATCACCCGGTGTATCTGACCTTCGACATCGACTGCCTCGACCCGGCTTTCGCGCCGGGCACCGGAACGCCCGTGTGCGGTGGCTTGAGCACGGTGCAGGCGCTGGAGATTCTCGGCGGTTTGCGCGGGATCAACCTGGTGGGAATGGACGTGGTGGAAGTGGCGCCGGCCTACGACAGCGCGGACATTACCTCACTGGCAGCGGCGACATTGGCCATGGAGATGCTGTGTTTGTATGCGGCCAGGCATAAGGTCGATCGGTAATTTGGATTTGGGGTGCCTGTTATGACGCCTTCGCGGGCAAGCCTCGCTCCTGCCAGTTTCTGACAGCAGCCTCTGCTAAGCTCCGACGACTTTTCAGGAAAGAGCCTGCCGACCGTGTCGCGAACCAGCCGTTTACTGACCTTGTTACAAGTGCTGCGGGGCAAAAGTCGTCCGGTGACTGCCGCGACATTGGCCAGCGAGCTGGAGATTTCCGAACGCACGCTGTACCGCGACATCGCGGAACTCACCGCGCTTGGCGCGCCGATCTTTGGCGAGGCAGGGATCGGCTATGTGTTGCGCAGCGGCCTGTTTCTGCCGCCCTTGATGCTCAATGCCGATGAGACCGAAGCCATCGTGCTCGGCTTGCGTTACGTCGATCAGCGTGGCGATGAAGTCTTGGGCAAAGCCGCGGCCGATGCCTTGGCAAAAATCGCCGCGGTACTCGACCCTGCGGCTCAGGAAGCCTTGCGCAACCCGACGGTGCTGCCGGGCCCGCCGGGTTATGGCTATCCGCAAAATGCCGTGCCTTTGAACGTGTTTCGCCAATCCATCCGCGATCAGGCCAAGCTGCACATCGATTACGCGGACGCCAATCAGGTGCCGAGTCAGCGGCTGATCTGGCCACTGGCCTTGGGCTTTCTCAACGAGGTGCGGATCATCGTTGCCTGGTGTGAATTGCGCAGTGCGTATCGCACCTTTCGCACCGACCGGATCTCGGCCGCCAGCGAGCAGGGTGAACGCTATCCGGGGCGGCGCAGCGATCTCTTGCGCACCTGGCGCAAGCAGATGCAACTCGACGAAGCAGGGCGCTTCACTCCTGACAAGAACTGACACAGGCTTGTTTTAGCATGGCTCCAGAATCAACTCACAAGGAGCCGTAAACATGTCCAATCCAGCCTCTTCACTGGCCCCCGCCATCGCCGCCTACATTGCCGCTGCCAATGCTCGCGACACGTCCAGGGTTGCCAGTTTTTTCGCTGAGGATGCCAACGTGTTCGATGAGGGTCAGCATCAGGTCGGCACGCAAGCCATTGCCCAATGGATGCAAGACACCGCACAACGTTATGAGCCCCGGGTCGAGGTGCTCGACGTTCAGCTGCGCACCGGCAAAGTGTTGGTGCACAACCTGATCTCCGGCACATTTCCCGGCAGCCCGCTGGAACTGCGCTACATGTTCCGCCTCAATGAGCAGGGCAAGATTGCCCGGCTGGATATCTCGCTGTAACCCGGGCTATGTCGCGCTGCTTAACCTGTGGGAGCGAGCCTGCTCGCGATGACGGCGGTACATTCAGCATCAATATTGACTGACCCGCCGCTATCGCGAGCAGGCTCGCTCCCACAGGGATAGAGCTTCGCTGCTGCTATATACTGCCGCGCATGAATGTCGACTCTCCCTTAAGCGCCTGGCAACACGCCATCGAACAAAAGGGCTTCGTCCAGGACGAAGCCCAGGAACATGCCGTGTGGGCGCTGCAAAAATGCCACGAAGCCTTGCATGAAGATCGCACGCCCATCACCGGCGTGTACCTCTGGGGCCCGGTCGGGCGGGGCAAGACCTGGTTGATGGATCAGTTTTACCAAAACCTGCGCGTCCCGGCCCGGCGTCAACACTTTCATCACTTCATGGGCTGGGTGCATCAGCGCTCCTTTCAATTGACCGGCACCGCCGACCCATTGAAAGCGCTGGCCCGCGAGCTGAGCCAGGAAGTGCGCGTGCTGTGTTTCGATGAACTGTTCGTCAACGATATCGGTGATGCGATCATTCTCGGGCGTTTGTTTCAGGTGATGTTCGAACAGGGCGTGGTGGTGGTCTGCACCTCCAATCAGCCGCCGGACCAGCTGTACGCGGATGGTTTCAACCGCGACCGGTTCGTGCCCGCCATTGCCGCAATCAAGCAGCACATGCAAGTGATTGCGGTGGATGGTGGGGAAGATCATCGCCAGCACCCTGGCGCCGGTCTGCAGCGTTATTGGGTGAACGTACCGGGTCAGCCCGGCGCGCTGAGCGAGGTGTTCAAAGCCTTGACCATCGGCCAGTCGCTGTCCGGCGATCCGGTCAAGATTGGCTACCGTTCGGTCAATGTCATGCAGGCCAGTCAAACCGTGCTTTGGTGCCGGTATTCTGAACTCTGCGAGCAGCCATTTGCCGCCATGGACTTCATGGCCCTGTGCGACACCTTCAGCGCTATTCTGTTGAGTGACGTACCCAACCTCAGCGCGCAAAAACGCGAAGGACGCATCGCTCGCGGCACTGAAGACGGTGTCGAGCGGGTGGCGGCAGGGGATCGCGAGTTGCCGCAGTTGTCGGTGCATGACGACGGCGTGCGCCGGTTCATCGCCCTGGTGGATGAATGCTATGACCGCAAGGTGCCGCTGTACCTCGAAGCGCAGGTGTCGATGGAGGCGTTGTACACCGAGGGCTATCTGGAATTTCCGTTTCGCCGCACCCTTAGTCGTCTTCAGGAAATGCAGCTACAACGTTTCGCCGAGGCTTGATATCCGGGAGGAGTGAACATGAATCAGCCCTTGTCCCACCATTTGCTGACCATGGCTTATCAGAACGCCTGGGCCAATCACCGACTGGCAAAGGCCTGGCTTCAGTTAAGCTCGGCCGAGCTGGTGGCGCCGCGAGTCAGTTTCTTTCCCGGCCTCAGCGCGACCCTCAACCACATCCTGACCTGCGACTGGTTTTATGTGGATGCACTGGAGCGGGAGTTGCGCGGTGACGAACCGCATCCCGATTGCTACGTGTTTTTCAATGAAGACGAACCGTTTACCCACGGCAGCGATCTCAAGCGTGAGCAAGCCCTGGTGGACCGTCGGCTGATCGCCTATTGCGAACACCAGCGCGATGCAGATCTGGGACGGCTCGTGACTATCGCGCGCGATACCCCGCAACATGACAGCCGTTTGCGCATGCTGTCCCATTTGTTCGAGCATCAGATTCATCATCGCGGGCAGGTTCACGCGATGCTCAGTGGCACCTCGGTCAAGCCGCCGCAACTGGACGAGTTTTTCTGTGCCGGTGAGGCAAAACTGAGGGCCGAGGACTTTGCCGAGTTGGGATGGACCGAGGCATTGATCTGGGGCGATTGAGAGGGAACGATCACAACAGGATCCGGTTGTCGGCACCCCGGTACTCGCGATAAGGTCGCGGGACCTTTCAGTGCGCAAGAGGCGAACTGGGGCAACTTGTGTGATTGAGGGTGGAAATGGAATCCGCAGAAATTCTTGTGCTTCAGGCCAGCTACACCAACCCGGTGCATGCCGAGGCCATTTGTCTTGTATTGAACCACTACGCCGAAGACCCGATGGGCGGCGGGCATTCGTTACCCGCCGATAGGTTGCAACAACTCCCTGGGGAACTGGCCAAACGTCCCCATGCCTTCAGCGTACTGGCGTTTGTCGGCGGCGAGCCGGCGGGGCTGGTCAACTGCTTTGAAGGTTTTTCGACCTTTGCCTGCCGGCCGCTGGTCAACGTGCATGACGTGGCAGTGGTGTCGAAGTTTCGCGGGTTGGGGCTGAGCCAGAAGATGCTGCATAAAGTCGAGGACATCGCACGCCAGCGCGGTTGCTGCAAAATCACCCTGGAAGTACTGGAAGGCAACGCGGTGGCTCAGGCGTCTTACGGCAAATTCGGTTTTTCGCCAGGCATGTTCGACCCGGCGCATGGCCGGATGCTGTTCTGGACCAAAGAGCTTTAATCCGCCGGGGCATAAAAAAGGGCATCCATCAGGACGCCCTTAAGCCTGTGTAATTGGATGGACTCGCCCAAGCCGAGGCGTCAATGCGCCACGGTGGCAGTCTAATCAGCCAACGACAGCGAGGGCGAGTCCATGAAAAAGCATACTTCGATTGATCAATCCCTGTCTTCTTCCGATTTGTCGGCCTGCACAACCGTGGCGGTCGATCTGGCCAAGCAGGTCTTTCAGGTCGCCGGTGAAGACGTCCTCGGCCAGGTGCACTACGAGCAGCGGATCAAGTCGCGCGAGGCGTTTTATGAGTTTCTCCGCCAGTTGCCGCCTCATGTCGTGGTTCTGATGGAGACCGGTCCGGGTGCTCAAGCTTGGGCCCGGCAGTTGCAAGACCAAGGCAATCTGGCGCGGATTCTTCCAGCCGGTTTGGTGGCCACACATCGCAGCGGGCCTAAAAATGATCGCAACGATGCGCTGGCGATTCTGCGGGCTGGTCGCGATGAAAAGATCTACGCAGTGCCGGTCAAAAGCGTTGCGGCGCTGGCAATGCAGGCGTTGCATCGCGCCCGCCAAGGCTATGTGCGTCGACGCACGGCGGTGAGTAATCAGATGCGCGGCCTGCTGCTCGAGCACGGCGTGGCCTTGGCGCAGGGCGATGTTGCGATCAGCCAGAAAATTCCGCGGGTACTGGAAGATGCCACCCAGCCGGTGCCGGGCCTGCTGCGTGAACTGATCGACGAACTGTTGGCCGAGTGGCGCCATTTGGGCGAACGCATCAGCGTGCTGACGGGGCGCCTGGAAGTGGCCGCCAGCGCCGACATGACGGCGAAGCGACTGATGACTGTGCGCGGCATCGGCCCAGTCACTGCCACGGCACTGGTGGCCAAGGAAACCAAGCCTGAGCGATTTCCCAATGCCCGCAAGTTTGCCGCGTACTTTGGCATGGTGCCTGACCAGCACAGCAGCGGGCAGACGGTCCGGCTGGGGGACATGACCAAGCGAGGTGATGTTTATTTACGCAGCCTGATGATCCAGGGAGCCCATGCGGTGCTGCAACAACTACGACCTGATTCCCAGCAACCCGATGACCGCCGCTTGTTGCGCTGGATGAGCCGGCTGGGTCGTAAGGAGGCTGCGATCAGGCTAGCCAACCGCAACCTGCGAATCGTCTGGGTGCTTCTACAGAGTGACCAGACTTATCGTCGCCACGCTGGTGATGGCCAGCAAGCGACGATGAGCCACTGAGCGACAGAGTTCTGCCACCGAGGTACTGACTGTCCGACCCTTTGCTGAAGAAAAATTGACCCCAGGTAAGACCGGCGTGGATTGATGCCTAAGCTGCTACTGGCCTTCGAGGCCTGACTGTAATCGGCATACCACGAGCTTTTCCAATTTTGGCCAGAAGCCGAAGACGGCTTCCACGAATAGGCCTAATACATAGATGCAACAGGGCGACGGTTTTTTCAAAAGCGGGTAGACAGTGGGGGCGAGTCCATACATAGCAGCTGTCGAGCACCGCGAGGCAGCGTTCGGCGGCGAAGCCGTCGTAAAATCGAGCGCTGCGGTCCCTCAGGCACACTGTGCATTCAGGATTTACGACTGCTTTGCAGCCGAACGCAGCCACGCAAGCTCGACAGCTGCTACAGGTCGCGGGTCCCTCAAAAACTACTGCTGAACGACCGCCGGCGTGACAGGCGCGCCTTTGGGTTTCATCAGGCTGAAGTCGATCAATGGCCGCTGCTCACGCTCATAAGGGTTGCCGATCATCAATGGCCGAGGCTTGAAGCTGTCGCTGACCAGGCTTTTACTGCGGTCCAGTTCATCGAAACTCAGGTCTGCCAGATCTGCCCAGGTGTGAATCAGCTGAGAACTGCTGTACGGCCGGCTCAGATCTGCGGCAAAACTCCAGTCATGGGTTTCGCGCCATTTCGGCGAAGCCCAGGCCATGAACGGAATGGTGTACATCGGCGCCGTCGGTTTGCTCTCGTTGCGCCCCAGGGTTTTATGGCCAACCGAGTCGAAGACGTCTTCGCCATGGTCAGAGAGGTACAGCAGGAAGCCGTTCGGATCAGACTTGGCGTAGTCCTTGATCAGGCTCGATACCACGAAGTCGTTGTACAGCACCGCGTTGTCGTAGCTGTTGTACGTGGGCACCTGGTCGTCACGCACGCCGTCCGGAACACCTTTGCGATCAGTGAACTTGTTGAAGGTCGGCGGGTAACGGTACTGGTAGCTCATGTGCGTGCCGAGCAAATGCACAACGATCAGCTTGCGCGGCGCCACGTCGGCCAGCGCCTTGTTGAACGGCTCGATCACATCGCCATCGTACTGGGCGGCGTTCTGGTTGCGGTTGTTGTTCAGGTACACCTGCTCGTCGGCCTGCTGGGAGAAGGTCGTGAGCATGGTGTTGCGCTTGGTCATGGTCTGCTGGTTGGTGATCCAGAAGGTCTTGTAACCCGCCTGTTTCATCATACTGACCAGCGACGGTGTCGACAGGTAGAGGTCGGGGTTTTCTTCGTCGGCGAACGTCAGTACCTGCTGCAACGCTTCGATGGTGTAAGGGCGCGGGGTAATGACATTATCGAAAACCGCCAGTTGATCCTTCAGCTTGTCCAGTTCCGGGGTAGTTTCCCGAGGGTAGCCATACAGGCTCATGCGCTGACGGTTGGTGGACTCGCCGATCACCAGCACCAGGGTCGCCGGCTGATTGGCCATTGAGTCGGTAAGGTTCTTGAGCGGAGCGATTTTGCTGGCGCTGTCGAGCATGGCTTGCATGCCGGCCAGGGTGTCGAGGTAACGGTGATAAGCCACGGCCATCTGCCACGGCACCGCGGGCTCGATGCGGGTTTCGAATTTCTCGAAGCCGCCCGCCAGGCTGCCGGTGCGCAACGTCTGCTTGATCAGCGGGTAACCGACCACCGCCAGCAGAATCGCCGTCGCCGCGACCAGCGCCTGGCCACGTGGCAGGTACACCGGACGCAAGCGGGTCCAGAGGAAATACGCGAACGCGGTATGGGCGAGGAACGCCGCCACCATCCACCAGGCAAAATACTGGGTCATGTATTCGCCGGCTTCAGACACGTTCGATTCGAACATGATGAAGATGACGCTCTGGGAAAATTCCTGCTGATAGATGAAGAAATAACCGAGGCTGGCCATCGAACAGGCCCACAGCACCACGCCGATCAGCGCGGCCATTACACGTGTCTGTTTGGGAAACAGCAACATCGGGGCGAGCCAGATCGCGCTCATCACAAAGGCCTGGCGGAACCCGGTAAAACCGGAGGTGCCCGTCAGCTGAATCAACAGTTGGGTAATGCCCGAAAAATACCAGAAGAACAGAAATAACCAGAGAAATCCTGCCCAATCAAAACCTTTCGCAGACGTTTTGCTGCGTTTAAACAAAGCCATTCAGCACTCCAGCCTGATAATTACTTCGGCCGTCGGCACTCTCCCTGTCGCAGACGAACGGACGCCGCGCGGATACCACCGAGCGGCCACAATGAGCCGGAGTATCGACAAGAAGGTGTGAAAACTTTGTGAGTTGCCGGAAGTGCAGGGACAGCGAGTCGGAAACAACGGGTACGAAACGCTTTTTTGTAGCAGCTGCCGAGCCCGCGAGGCTGCGTTCGCTTGTAGCAGCTGTCGAGCTTGCGAGGCTGCGTTCGGCAGCGAAGCAGTCGTCAAACCAGTACTTGCAGTACGTCAAGCAGACCGAATTAGCCGGACTCACGACTGCTTCGCAGCCGAACGCAGCCTCGCAAGCTCGACAGCTGCTACTGGCGAACGGGCTCGGCAGCTGCTACAGATCGCATTACAGCTTAAGGGGCAGGGGGTCAGGCGTGGGGAGCACGTTGGGTGACAGGCAAGGGCTGAGCCTGATTGCCTTGGGACAGCAGGCGCAATTGCGCGACTTCCCGTTTCAACTGGTCGCGCTCGTCTTTCAACTGGCGCAGTTCATCGCGACGAATCGTGACGTAAAGGGTTTGTGCTGGCAGTGCTGTGTGTACGGTGCCCATTGCTCACCTCGCAAATGGCTGTCTCAACTGTAAGTTGGCTCCCGATTTCGGGTGCTCACTTACTATCGGCGCCAATTTTGATTTCTTTTGCCCTCCAAGGGAACTTTTTTATTTTTCATGGTCGTTGTGTCTTCGGCACGATTCACGACGTTATCAGTCTGGATCGGGCACAATGCCCGGAAACTTCATCCCCATACGCTGGACTAACTCGAATGAGTCGCGTTGGGCTATAACCTTTGACACACTTTATTTGTAGTAGGGAGCATCAGTACATGCAACTCGGGATTATTGGACTGGGCCGCATGGGCGGCAATATTGCGCGGCGCCTGATGCTCAACGGACATAGCACCGTTGTTTACGACCGCAATACTGCCTTTGTCGAGACCCTGGCTAAAGAAGGCGCCACCGGTGTTGCCGACTTGCCAGCCCTGGTCGCTGGCCTGGCCAAACCACGCGCGGTATGGGTCATGCTACCCGCCGGCGCACCGACCGAAGACACCATCGACACCCTGAGCACTTTGCTTGAAGCGGGCGATACCATCATCGACGGTGGCAACACCTTCTATAAGGACGACATCCGCCGGGCCAAAACCCTGTCGGAAAAAGGCTTGCACTACATCGACGTCGGCACCTCCGGCGGCGTCTGGGGCCTGGAACGCGGTTATTGCATGATGATCGGCGGCGATGCCGAGACCGTTAAGCGCCTCGACCCGCTGTTCGAAACCCTGGCCCCGGGCATGGGCGACATCCCACGCACCAAGGACCGTAAGTCCGATGACGATCGCGCCGAGCGCGGTTACATCCACGCAGGCCCGGCCGGTTCTGGCCACTTCGTGAAAATGATCCACAACGGCATCGAATACGGAATGATGCAGGCCTTCGCCGAAGGCTTCGACATCCTCAAGACCAAGGCCAGCACCCATCTGCCGGAAGATCAGCGCTTCGACCTGAATGTCGCCGACATCGCCGAAGTCTGGCGTCGTGGCAGCGTGGTGTCGTCCTGGTTGCTCGACCTGACCGCCGACGCCCTGGCCAGCGACCCGAAACTCGACGGTTACTCAGGCTCCGTGGCTGACAGCGGTGAAGGCCGCTGGACCATCGAAGCGGCGATGGAGCAATCGGTGCCCGTACCGGTGCTGTCGAACTCGCTGTTCTCGCGCTACCGTTCGCGCGGGCAAGGCACCTTTGGCGACAAGATTCTCTCGGCCCAGCGCTTCGGCTTCGGCGGCCACGTGGAGACTTCGAAAAAATGACCCATGTGATCCGCAGGAAATCCAAGGCAGAACCCGCACCGCCTACCACGCTGTTTCTGTTCGGTGCCCATGGTGATCTGGTCAAGCGCTTGCTGATGCCGGCGCTGTACAACCTGAGTCGCGATGGTTTGCTGGGAAATGGACTGCGGATCATCGGCGTTGATCACAACGCCATCAGTGACGAAGCCTTCGCCAAAAAACTCGAAGATTTCATTCGGGCAGAAGTGGCGACCAAGGTCGGCAAGGGCAATCACGCCCTTGATCCGGCGTTGTGGGCCAAACTGGCCAAGCACATCAGCTACGTCCAGGGCGACTTCCTTGACGAACGCACCTACGAAGCGCTGGCGGCGAAAATCGCCGCCAGCGGCACTGGCAATGCGATTTTCTATCTGGCCACCGCGCCGCGCTTTTTCAGCGACGTGGTGCGGCGTCTCGGCGCTGCCGGGTTGCTGCAGGAAACCCCTGAAGCGTTCAGAAGGGTGGTGATTGAAAAACCTTTCGGTTCCGACTTGCACACCGCCGAAGCCTTGAACGCGTGCTTGCTCAAAGTGATGACGGAAAAGCAGATCTATCGGATCGATCACTATCTGGGCAAGGAAACCGTGCAGAACATTCTGGTCAGCCGGTTCTCCAACAGCCTGTTCGAAGCCTTCTGGAACAACCATTACATCGACCACGTGCAAATTACCGCCGCCGAAACCGTCGGCGTGGAAACCCGTGGCAGTTTTTATGAAGTCACCGGCGCTCTGCGGGACATGGTGCCCAATCACCTGTTCCAATTATTGGCGATGGTGGCCATGGAACCGCCGGCCGCTTTTGGCGCCGATGCGGTACGCGGCGAAAAAGCCAAAGTCGTCGGCGCGATCCGCCCCTGGTCGACCGAGGAAGCGCGAGCCAACTCGGTGCGTGGCCAATACACCGCCGGCGAGATTGGTGGCGAGCCGCTGCCCGGTTATCGCCAGGAAGCCAACGTGGCGCCCGACAGCACGACCGAAACCTATGTCGCGCTCAAAGTCATGATCGACAACTGGCGCTGGGTCGGCGTGCCGTTCTACCTGCGCACCGGCAAGCGCATGAGCGCGCGCGACACCGAGATTGTTATTTGCTTCAAGCCGGCACCGTATGCGCAATTCCGCGATACCGAGGTCGATGAGCTGCAGCCGACCTACCTGCGGATCCAGATTCAACCCAACGAAGGCATGTGGTTCGACCTGCTGGCCAAGCGGCCGGGGCCGGCGTTGAACATGGCCAACATCGAACTGGGTTTTGCTTACAAGGATTTCTTCGAGATGCAGCCATCGACCGGCTATGAAACGCTGATCTACGACTGCCTGACCGGCGATCAGACGCTGTTCCAGCGCGCCGACAATATCGAGAACGGTTGGCGCGCCGTGCAGCCGTTCCTCGATGCATGGCAGCAGGACGCGACGCTGGAGAACTACGCGGCCGGCGAAGACGGACCACAGACCGCTGACGAGCTGCTGACCCGCGACGGTCGTGTTTGGCACAGCGTCGGATGAGTGACGTAACGCAACAGCCCATCCGTTTTCTGCTCAGTGACATGGACGGGACGTTACTGCTCCCTGATCACAGCCTCAGTCAGCGCACGATTGAAGCAGTCCGCGCCTTGCGCCAGGCGGGCGTGCTGTTCAGCCTGGCCACAGGGCGTCCGCCCAAAGCCATGTTGCAGCAGATCGAAGCCCTGGGTGTCGATCTGCCGACGGCGGCCTTCAATGGTGGCACCATCGTCAACCCGGACGGCAGTTTGCTGGTTGCGCATTATTTGCCGGCGACGGCAGCGTTGACGGCGCTGACGCTGTTTGCCGATCAGCCGGACATCGAAGTGTGGGTATTCAGTGGCGGCGACTGGCTGTTGAAGGATCCGTACGGCCCGATGGTTCCACGAGAGCAGCATGGTTTGGGTTATCCGCCGGTGGTGGTCGAGAGTTTCGAGCCTTACCTGGCACGCATCGACAAAATCGTCGCGGCCAGCAACAACGCCGAACTGTTGATCGAACTGGAAGCGCAGTTACTGCCCAAGGTCGAAGGGCAGGCGCAGGTTTCACGTTCACAGCCGATCTATCTGGACGTGACGGCGATGCTGGCTAACAAGGGCGAGGCATTGGCGACACTGGCCGAGTTTCTCGGTGTGCCGCTGGAACAGACCGCCGCCCTCGGTGACGGCGGCAATGACCCGGCGATGTTTCACCGGGCCGGGTTGTCGATCGCCATGGGGCAGGCGGAAGAGGCGGTGAAGCGTCAGGCTGACGTGGTGACCGGGGCCAATACCGAAGAAGGCGCGGCCCAGGCGATTGAGCAATACATCCTCCCTCGATAACGACACAAAACCAATGTGGGAGCGAGCCTGCTCGCGATGAGGCCATTTCATTCAACATCGATGTTGAATGAAAAACCGCTATCGCGAGCAGGCTCGCTCCCACATTTTGTTCAGCGTTACAGCCAAAAGCTCACCGCATACCAGCCCAACACGCCCATCACCACGGTGTAAGGCAGCGCCATCCACACCATCCGCCCGTACGACAGGCGAATCAGCGGGGCAATCGCCGAGGTCAGCAGGAACAGGAACGCCGCCTGACCATTGGGCGTTGCCACGCTCGGCAGGTTGGTGCCGGTATTGATCGCAATCGCCAGGGTTTCAAACTGTTCGCGGCTCAGGTGGCCAGAGAGGAACGCCTGTTTCACTTCGGTGATGTAAATGGTCGCCACGAACACATTGTCGCTAATGGCCGACAGCAAGCCATTGGCAATAAACAACATGCCCGGCTGTTGATCTGTCGGCAGCGCCAGCACCCACTGGATCAGCGGCGTGAACAATTGCTGATCATGAATCACTGCCACCACTGCGAAAAACACCACCAGCAGCGCCGTGAACGGCATGGCATCCTTGAAGGCGTTGCCAATGCGATGCTCATCGGTAATGCCCGTGAACGCGGTGATCAGCACGATCACCATCAAACCGATCAGGCCGACTTCGGCGACGTGAAACGCCAGCCCGACAATCAGAATCAGCGCCGCCGCGCCCTGAACCAGCAACGCAGCACGCTGACGTGCAGTGCGTGCGGCGTTGTCTTCGGCGGCGTAGTTGGCCAGCACCGTACGCACGTTGTCCGGCAGTAGCGTGCCATAACCGAACCAGCGCAGTTTCTCCAGCAGCACGCAGGTCACCAGACCGGCTGCCAGCACCGGCAACGACACCGGGGCGACCTTCAAAAAGAATTCGGCGAAGTGCCAACCCATTTCATGGCCGATCAGCAGGTTCTGCGGCTCGCCAACCAGCGTGCAGACACCGCCCAACGCCGTGCCGACAGCACCGTGCATCAGCAAGCTGCGCAGGAAAGCGCGGAACTGTTCGAGATCGGCATGGTGGAGCGTGGGCAAATGCTGGTCATCGCCGAATGAGCTGTCCTGACGCGGATCGTTACCCGAGGCGACGCGGTGATACACCGAATAAAACCCCACGGACGCACTGATAATCACTGCCGTCACGGTCAACGCATCGAGAAACGCCGACAGAAACGCTGACAGGAAACAGAACATCAACGCCAGCAGGGCCTTGGAGCGAACCCCCAACAGCAGGCGCGAGAACAGAAACAACAGCAGGTCTTTCATGAAATAGATGCCCGCTACCATGAACATCAGCAGCAGGATCACCGGGAAGTTATGCACCAGCTCGTCATAGAGTGCCTGGGGCGTGGTCATTTTCAGCAGCAGTGCTTCGACCAGCAGCAAGCCGCCGGGCATCAGCGGATAACACTTGAGCGCCATGGCCAGGGTGAAGATGAACTCCAGCACCAACAGCCAGCCGGCCGCCACCGGCCCGACCGTCCATAACACCAGGGCGTTGAGAATCAGGAAACCGACAATGCTCGCCTTGTACCAGCGGGGTGAGTGCCCGAGAAAGTTGTGCGCGAAGGCCTGGGCCATTGAGCCGGACATCGGCTACTCCTTGTTTTAAGAAGCGCGCAACTTGCCGTAAGAAGAGCGGAAGATCAAGTGCAGGAATGACGTTGGCCTAACACTGATAACGCGCGACGACCGCGCGGCAGTTTCCGTCCAGTGAATAGCCGCCGATGACAATGCAGCCGTCGGCCTGAATCGCCAATGAAGTCGCGGTACGCGGACCGTGACTCAGGCGTGTGCGAAACCAGCCGATGCCCTTGGCAAAACTGCGATCCGGCTGCCCACTGGGTAAATATCGGGCAAAAATGAGATCGACTTCGACCCCGCCAAGCGTCGCTCCGACTGTCAGTACACGCCCGTCCGGCTGAGTCTGGGCGGCGGTCCAGTAGCAGCTGCTACGGCCGACGCCCAATAGCTTTGGCTGGCCACCGTTGCAATGAATATCCGGTCGGCCATTACTGTGTAGTTTCAGAGACAGGCAGTGCATAGGGTCGCGACTGCTGCCAAAGCAATGCAAGTCGCCGTTGTCATGCTGGACGATCTGGCAGACCTGAGTGCTGCGCTCCCGTGCCTTGAAGGTCATGAAACCATCCACGGCGAAGCTGTCGTCCAGTTGGCCATCCGGGTGATAACGCGCCAGCAGGCCTTCCTCGGGAACATTGATTGACCCGCTCACCAGGATCCGACCATCGCGCTGCACCATCAGGCTGTTGAGCCAGGAGTTCATCAACAGGTGCCGGACCATGACGAAACCGCGACCGTTGAAGCTGCTGTCCAGCGAACCGTCGGCGTTGAGTCGTATCAGCATGCCGACGTGATCGGACAGTTCGAAGTGATGATTGGCCAGCAGCAGGATTCGACCGTCCTCCTGCACGCAGACATCGCAGGCTTCGGCGCCCGGCACGCCGGGCGGTAACCAGGCATCGCGAGCGCCTCGGGAAAGATTACCCGGCAGGCGCACCACGCAGCGTCCATGGTCGCCAAAACCCTGGACCGGGCAGCCTTGCTGATCAAACATCGCCAGCGCGGGCAGCGTGCGGTGAGCATTTTCGTAGTGCAGGCCGGCCACCAGAATGTGCCCGTCGGCCAACACCCGCACCTTGCCAGCCATGGCCTCGAAGCCGAGTGCGAACTGTCCGCTGATGCTGCCTTGTTTGCCGAATGCCAGATCCGCCGAACCATCTGCAAGCAGGCGAGCCAGGCCAAAGCGGTGGCCGCCCGGCGTACCGACCTTTGCCGCCACCAGCAACCGGCCGACAGGGTCAATCGCAACGTCATTGGCCATGCTGAAAATACTGCCAGCGAAATACACTTGAGTCTTGCCGGTGCCAGCGAAACTCTTATCGAGTCGTTCGGCGCCATTCACAGTTGCAGGTAAGGCAAAAGCAGTCTGGGGTGACATGCATGCATCTCCTTGCCAGTCGTCCTTATCCGGGTGCCCGGAGGGTGACTACATGAGCAAAACATTCAATCCCTGAATGACTCGGCGCACAACTGTCTTCATGCGCCGGAGGAGGGGCGTTTTGTGCCAGAACAATGTCTTTACGAACCACTGAAAAGCCTGCCAAGTAATCCGGCGGTTAGAAGTTGCAACAGGGGAGGGTATTGGGGCAGCTGACTGTAGAAAATCGTCAACTGAAAAGAAGGGGGCGCGGATTGCCAGGCGGCAATCCGCGAAAACACTTAGTGCGGCATGGACCAGGATTGCAGTGTGTAACCTTCCTGGCTCAACTCGGCACGGGCTTCTTCCAGCAGATGTTCAAGTTGCGCCGGATCGGAATAGGCGCTGCTGGGGATTTGTTTGCGGCTGATGCGCGTGTTGGTACGATCAATGATGGCAAGGCTTAGTTCGCCACCATCTTGTAGAGCCCAGGCCACGCATTGAAAGGGTTGGAATGCGCGGTCGGCAATCAAAAGTGCTTCGTTGATACGGAGCGGGGCGTTCATGGGGTCTTCTCTCTGTATGCCCAAACAAGTGATGTGCCGTCGGTTGGGCTGACCGTTCGGCTGGTTACTTGTACTGATGCCCGCAACCGGGGTTTAGGTCACACACAATCCAAAGAAATTTCAACTTTCTTTCATTGATTCGATAGTCAGGCCCTTTCAGAAAGCTGAATGAAAGGTTCAACTCGTTAGGCAACTAACAAAGTCATTTCTTATAACTAATAAGCAAACAGCCCTATAAGCAATCGATACAAGCCACCGTCAAATTTTTGCTAGTGTTACAACGAAGCCCGCCAAATGACTGTTTTTAATAATATTTCATAAAATTTGGCGTCAAGGAACAGTCATGATTGAAGCGCCTGCCTTACGACGTCTTTTAATAGTGGATCCTTGCGACGATTGCCACCGATTGTTGCCAGGTTTACGCGCCGTGGGCTGGGATGTTGATAGCTGTAACCTGACAAACGCCATTGAACGAACCTGCGATGTCGGCCTGTTGCGTTTGCAGCCATTCCATCTGGAACGCCCGGAAGCCGTCAAGGAATTGATTACCCACAGCGGTACCGAGTGGATTGCGGTGCTGAATCAAGAAGTCCTGCGATTGCAAAATGTCGGGGATTTCGTCTGCGAATGGTTTTTTGACTTCCATACCCTGCCGTTCGATGTCTCACGGGTTCAAGTTACCCTGGGTCGCGCGTTTGGCATGGCACGCCTGCGCGGCCAGGGCACGGTCCATATCGATCAGCCTGAACATGAGTTGCTCGGCGACAGCAAACCGATTCGCGAACTGCGCAAATTGCTCAGCAAGTTGGCACCCACTGAATCCCCGGTGCTGATCCGCGGCGAAAGCGGGACCGGCAAGGAATTGGTCGCTCGCACCCTGCATCGACAATCCCAGCGTCACAGCAAACCATTCGTGGCGATCAACTGCGGCGCGATTCCCGAACACTTGATCCAGTCCGAACTGTTTGGCCACGAGAAGGGCGCCTTTACCGGCGCTCATCAGCGCAAGGTCGGGCGGATCGAGGCGGCCAACGGCGGAACGCTGTTTCTCGATGAGATCGGTGATCTACCCCTGGAACTGCAAGCCAATCTGCTGCGCTTCCTGCAGGAAAAACACATTGAACGTGTAGGGGGGCACCAGCCTATTCCGGTGGATGTGCGGGTATTGGCGGCGACGCACGTCGACCTTGAAGCGGCCATTGAGAAGAAACACTTTCGCGAAGATCTGTACTACCGCTTGAACGTCCTGCAAGTCATCACCGTGCCGCTACGCGAACGCCATGGTGATCTCTCGATGTTGGCCAACCACTTTTCCCATTTCTACAGCCAGGAAACTGGCCGTCGTCCTCGCAGCTTTAGCGAAGATGCGCTGATCGCCATGGGCAAGCACGACTGGCCGGGCAATGTCCGCGAGTTAGCCAACCGGGTACGGCGCGGGCTGGTTCTGGCCGAAGGACGGCAGATCGAGGCGCGAGACCTGGGGTTGATCAGTCAATACGCCACCGCTACGCCGATGGGCACCCTTGAAGACTACAAGACCCGCGCCGAACGTCAGGCGCTGTGCGATGTGTTGAACCGGCACAGCGACAACCTGAGCGTCGCCGCCAGAGTCCTGGGCGTGTCGCGGCCGACTTTTTACCGATTGCTGCACAAGCACCAAATCCGCTAGGGCGCGGTGAAACGAAGAGGCCCGCTGCGACATTCATCGCAGCGGGCCTTTTCCATTGGAGTGTAACGGTTAGAAGTAGTACGGGAATTTCAGGCTGAAGGAAAAGTCTGGCGAGTCGTCGGTCAGGCCAATGGCCAGGTTGGGAACGATCGTCAGGTTATCGGTTGCTGCCAGGGTCATGCCGATGTTGAAGTTGGCCGAGTTGTAATCGCTGTTGGAAATCGATTGCCAGTCGCCACCGTCCGGCTTGATCTTGCTCTTGCTGGCGAACTGATCAGTGAAGGAGAACGACATACTCATCTTCTCGTTCAAGGCGAATGCAATACCGGCGCCGATCTGCCAGGAATCGCCCAGTTTCACGTCCCCGGGCACCTTGGAGTTGACCTGAGGGCTGATGTCGCTGAAAGAGTCTTCCATGTTGTAGGTGTAGGACAGGCTGCCGAACAGCACGGCCGGGTCGAAGCTCTTGACCAGTGAAATACCCGGGGTGATCGACCAGACACCATTGCCGGTAGGCAAGTCCTCGGGTACCGAGAGGTTATCGTTGTTCGGGTCATTGACCAGCTTGATGCCGTAAGGGTCCTTACCGGTCGGCGCCTTGACGCGCAGTGTGAAGACCGCGTCGGGCAGATTGGCCGACTCATCCAGAAACTTGTAAGCCACGCCAACGTTCACATCGCCGATGGTCGGGTCGCGGGTCACGGTTGCGTCCGACGTTACCGGTCCTGCGCCGCCGGCGCCACCGGAGGAATACGTTGATTGGCGATAAACCACGGGGACGTTGATGTCGAACTGCCAACGTTGTCCCGTGTTGTAGCGGGCGGTCAGGTCCAGCGTCCAGTTATCCGCCTTGATACGGTCGAGGTTGATGTTACCGAGGAAGATCGAGTCCAGTGCCAGGAAGCCGTTGAGTACCAATGCACGGGTATCGTAGTGCGTATAGGTCAGGCCGGTTTCGAGGCTGAACTTGCCGCCACCGAAGAAGCCGCTGGCTTCGTCATACAGGTTGGAAACGCTTTGCGCAGGCGCCGAATCATCCTTGAGTGATTGGCCGTATGAACTGCCCGTGGTTCCCGGCGCACCCGCAGCCACTGTCTGACCACTCCTGGGCATTTCCGCGGGGGATTTGGTCAGGCGTTTGGGCGCAGGCGTCGCAGGTGTTTCTTCGACTTGGCGAACGCGTTGCTCGAGTACCATCAGCGCGTTCTGTTGTGCTTCGTAACGCTGTTTCAACTCCATGAGTTCTTGTTTTAGCGCTTCGACCTGGGGATCCGGGGCTGCGTACAGCAGTGTGGCCGGCGCCAGGCTACTCAAACAAACGATAGCTCTGAACGTCAACGATCGGTGCATGGATTAGCCGTCCCTTTTCTGACTACATCTGATGAGACTGAGCGTAGATCAGAATCCTTGAGTGCGAAGACCTTTGAGCTGGTCCAGGTTGCCGTTGAGCGATCCGGCTGTCGCGTTGTCACGCAGCACGACATTGAAGGAGGTGAGGTTGTTGACCTGGTTGCCACCGCCGAGCAAAGTCGTGTTCTGCATCAGCCCGCCCTGGGCCAGGCGTTGTACGGTGCTGCCCTGGTTGTTGTTGGCCACGATGTTGAGTTGCACACCCGTACCGGTCGAGGAAACGCTCAATGAGCCCGCGCCATTGGCGCCGACCAACGTCGAGCCTGCGGCCAACGCCTGGCCCTGCTGTTGCATTGCTGGCGCTTGGCTAGCCTTTGTGACGTTGATATGCACGTTGTTGTAGGCAGCGTTATGGTCGCCGGCAGCACGCACGACTTGAGTGACGCCTTCGGTGCTGTTGAGGCCGTTGCCGCCAATGACTGTACCGGTGCCGGTGCCTTGCGAACTCGTTGAGCCATTACCTTTTTCATTGATCATCGACACATAGAACTGTGGCTGAATGGTCGATTGTTGAATGTGCATCGAGGAAGTTGCCCCGATCACTTCACCGTTGGCATTTTGCCAAGTGCTGGTCATGACAATGCCGAAACTGATGATCCTCCCCGGCATGACATAACGGCCGCGCAGGGTCGCCAACTCATGATCCTTCAGTTCAATGGGTTTGAACGTCTGTGCCTGTGTCGGGAGGCTGGCGGCCAGGCAAACCACCACCAGCCAGTTTGGAGTCTTCATTGGATGCTCCCGGAGCGTCGTGCTCCTTGTTATTAGAAGAAGTCGCTTTGGATGAATCCGAAATCCATCAACTCTGCGTCTCGTACCGGAGTGAAGGTGTTGATGCGGTTCTTGGCGGTCAGTGGCATGGGTGGGTCGAGCAACGCATTGGTTTTGTCGTAGCCCTGGCCGATGACGGCAAAGATGATGCCGTTCCAGCCTTTTACAAAGTCGTCGACTTTGTAGCGTTTATGACCGAGTACCGGATCTCCGATATAGACCCAGCCCTCATGGACTTTTTGCATGACCACAAAATGTTTGTAGCCACGGATATCAAGGAGTACCACAACCGGAATTCTGATTTCGCCCAACGTTTCCGGCGCTACCCGATAGCCACGGGCCCGCATGCCGATACTTTCCACGTAACGCTTCATGTCGAGCATGGAGAAGCCCTGAACGCGGACAAGATCTTGATCGGAGTGTGCCAGCATGCCTTCGATGATCTGTTCTTCATTCGCGTCCAGCCAATAGGCTTGGCGCAAGATGGTCGCCAGCGCAGCTGCGCCGCAACTGAAGTCGGTTTTCTGTTGCACCAGGTCGGCAAATTTACGCTCGCGCATGCTCTGGATCGGCTTGTACACCACCGCGCCGCCCGGCAGGACGGAAAGCGGCATTTGTGCAGCCTCGATCACACTGGCCACGCAAAGCAAAAATGCCAAGGCGATAATGCGCATGGTGGGACGCCTTCTGGTTGTGGTTGAAAAAGGCCCCCGTAAGGGGGCCTCAAGAGACAGCCATTAGAACGAGTTGTTGGAAATGGCCAGCGAGTTGCTTTGTTGGTTGCCCACACCAGCAGCCACGTTGACGCCCAGGTTGCCACTGCCACCATTCACCGAACCGTTCAGGGTTGCAGTGTTGGTCACAGGGTTGGCCCAGCCAGTTGGAGTCAGCACTTGATAGGAGTAGGTGTTGCTCAAATCATAAGAGCTGCTTTCACTGTAGCTTTTCGCGTTTGCGTACTCAGACTCGGACGATTTACTGCCCGATTTTTCGTACGAGGAGGCAGACGATTCCTCGTACGATTTATCGAACGATTTTTCGAACGAGGAATCGCGCGATCTGTCGTACGAGGAGTCGCTCGATCTGTCGTACGAGGAGTCACGCGATCTGTCGAACGATCTGTCTATCGATGCGTCAAGCGTTGCGTCCACCGATGCGTTAAGCGATGCGTCGGAAGAGCGGCTGCGGGTGCGGTCGCCGAAGCCATTATTGAAGGTAGTGGAGCTGGAAGCCGCCGAAGTAGCGTCCAAAGTAGCGCTCAAGGAAGCATTCAAAGAAGCACTCGAAGAACCGCTTGCACTACTGCTGTTGGAACCGCTGGCATTACTGCTGTTGGAACCGCTCGCATTACTGGCGCTAGAGCCGCTTATATCAACGCTTTTGGAACCACTGGCCTCAGAGCTCCTGGAACCGGCTGCATCCCAGCTCGAAGAAGCGCTTTGACTGCCGCTAGCCTCGGAAGCCTTATCGCGAGAGAAATTACCGCTGGCCGTTGTGGTAACGGTTATCGTATCCAGGCGGGTCGTCCGATCAGCGTAGTTATTGACTACCAGGCCAGGACCTTGTTGATCGGCAGAGGCGGTGGCTGTTGCGTTACCGAGCGGGGCATTGGTGTTGGCAATTGCCATGGTATTTTTCTGCTGGTTAAGGTCGCCACCAGCAATGTTGATACCCATATTACCGCTGCCGCCATTACCCGATCCGTTCATTACAGCGGAGGCTGTGCTGCCGAAGTTGTTGACCCTGTTATTGTTGCTGTACTGAGTCACGTCGGCGGTGGCTGTCGCAGTGCCGAACACGAAGCTGTTGTCCTGACTGGAGTTTGAGGCAGCATTTGCGATGGCGGACGCGTTGTCTTGTTGGTTGCCGCTACCTGCAGCCACGTTGACGCCGACGTTGCCGCTGGCGCCTGTGGCAGAGCTGTTCATTTCAGCTTCGTTGATCGTCCCTTCGTTACGGATGCTGTTGTTGGTACTGCTCTGGTTATCCCACGCATCCGCCGTCGCATAGACAGGGATCTTGGTTGGAGGAGGGGTGTGATGGTTGTGGTGGCCATGCGGATCGTTTTGCCCCGCTTGTACAGCAACAGCCATGACCGCAGCAATTGCGAAAACCAGAGGCTTTAGTGCCATCGAAGGTTTCATGGTGATTTCTCCGTACTTATTTTAGGTTAAGTGTTGTATCTACCTTTTTGGGTCAATCCATGACCCGTACGCTCAGGGTGTTGGCCGTTCGGTTTCCCACCCCGGAGCTCTGATTCAACTGGATCACACCACGGCTACCGGTGAAGGCCTGATCGCTGGTAGCGACTTGGCGGTTGCCTGGTGCAGAGTCAGTTGGATCGGAGTTGTTGATCAGCGTCACGTTCTGCTGCATGAGGACGCTGTCGTCGATACTTTGCGGTTGTTTACTGACGCTTATCCGCAGGGCATTGGCTTGCTGGTTGCTGGCGCCAGCGCTCTGGTTGACGCCCAGTACGCCGTTGCCATGGCTGAAGGAGTCGCCTTGAATGCTGGATCGAGCATCGATGCTGGGGTCGACCTGCGTACGCAGCCGTTGGCGAATCTGTGTGGTGGCGCTGGCGTTGTCGCCAACCGCAATGGCCCGGGCGTTGGCCTGTTGCAGCTGATCGCCCGCCGCCTGGTTGACCGAGAGGTTGCCCTGGTGCTGCATGCCCGAACCGTCGATTTCTGCGTTATTGATGACGGGAGGCTGGGCAAAGGTCGATGCACTGCAAAACATCGCAATCATCAGCAGCGTACGATTCATCTTAACGGTCTCCCGTTACGACTTTCAGAGCACCCAGGCCTTGCTGGATGTTTGAATTGACCATGTTGGCAATACCGTTGCCCGAATTTCCCGAACGTCCAGCGGGGAGGTTCGAAAGCTGGGTCTGGTTGGTGAAATCGCCGCCCAGGTTGTTGTTGGTGCCTTGAGTGACCAGGTGGGAGATGCCTGCACCACTGGCGACGTTGGCAAAGTCGCCGTCGCTCAATTCGTTCGTTTGTCTGAGAACTTGTTTGGACGGGTTGGCATTGGCGGTTGTGGGGCTAGGGTCGGGAATCACCGGGGCACGCGTTGCCATGCGCGGTTGGACATCACGCTTGATAACAATGATGCCGTTGTCAGCCTGTACGGGCAGGCTGACACTTGAGCCCAGTGCGCATCCAATCAGCAGGAGGATATAGATGCTGTTATCAAATGTCCCCACGGCGGCAATTCCTTCTTTATTGTGAGCTGGCCCTAGTCAGCCTTGTGAAGGAGGGAGCGAAAGCTGTGCCGGTTTTTGATTGTTGTTTTTATTCAGAGGGTTATCGATCAAGGCTAGTGGATCGATGAAGTGCGGTGTTTCAGGGCTGAGACGACCGCCGGGACGGTAATGTGATAGGAGATCGCAATAGCAATGGATCCACGCTTTGTCCGGGGATGTATCAGCGCTTTAACATATCGCGTGACAAAACGATGACCAGCGTTGGAGCGGGCTGTTCGAGGGGGAGGGGTGTTTCAGAAGCGGACGTATTTGCAAAGATACTGCAACAAATACTCGGGTATTTGGCCGGTGCCAATCCGTTAAGCAATTTCAGCAGCGACGCGCTCTTTGTAGCAACTGCCGAGCTCGCGAGGCTGCGTTCGGCTGCGTAGCAGTCGTAAAATCAGAGAATGCGGTTTGTCAGGTAAGCCGAGTTAGCCGGATTCACGGCTGCTACGCAGCCGAACGCAGCCTTGCGAGCTCGGCAGCTGCAGATTGGGTGTCTCGGCCCCAATAAGGTCAGTGATCGAGCAGTGACGCGACGGCTTGTAATGCCTGAAGCCGGCGTTCGGCCCAATCGCCCTGAAGCACTTGAACAGGCTGTCGATGCTGTTCCAGCCATGCTTGAGTCGCGTTGAAAAAAGCCCGGCGTTCCTCCAGCTCGGGCTGACACCGTTGACCGTCATCGGTCCAGTTGACCTGTTCGGGCGACAGCAGCAAGTGCAAGTCATAGTGCCGAGCCAGCAGGGTCTGCTCAAGCCAGGCCGGGCAATCGCCAAACAGGGTTTGGCTCCAGAGCATGTTGCTCAGCAAGTGAGTGTCGAGAATCAGCAACGGCGGCCCAAGGGCACGGGCGTCGTCCTCCCATTGCAGCTGACCGCGAGCGATTTCGGGGATATCGGCCGGGCAGGTGTCTCGCGCTTCCTGCTCAATGAACCAGCGCACGTATTCGCCCACCAGAACACCGCCGAATTGCTGTTGCAGTTCGGCCGCCAGCCAGCTCTTGCCACTGGATTCAGGCCCCGTGAGCACCAGTACTTTCATGTGCGCAACGCCGGATCGACGCGCCACGTCCGCCAGCCGTACACAGCCAACAGTGCGAATAAACCGTAGAGGCCGGCGGTGAGGTACATCGCTTTATAGACGAAGAGGCCAACAAAGATGATGTCCAGCGCGATCCACAGCGGCCAGCATTGCAGACGTTTTTGCGCCATCCATAACTGCGCCACCAAACTGAAGCCGGTCAGTGCCGCATCGAGCCAGGGCTGGGCAGCATCGGTCCAGTGGGCCATCGCGGCGCCGAGCAGCAAACTGCCGACTGCGCCGACGGCCAGCCCGAGCGCAATGGATTTGCCATCGAGCAGGGTGACATGCCGCTTGCCATGAGTCGCGCTCCCCTGAGTCCACTGCCACCAGCCGTAGATCTGCAAACCGGCGTAGATCACTTGCAGCAGCATGTCCGAATACAGCTTCACCTCGAAAAAGACCCAGCTATACAGCAGCACCATGACCAGACCGATCGGCCAGCACCAAGGGTTCTGTCTGACCGTCAACCAGACGGCAATCACGCCGAGGGCGGCAGCAAACAGTTCAAGCCCGGACATGGAGGTTCCTTGGTGTCGTAAAAAAGAGGGGGGCGAATTGTACCCGGATTGTGGGCAATGGGCTTGTTGTGGGGAAGAGGGGGCTTGCCAATGCCAGTCAATCAAATGTAATCCCTGTAGGAGCGAGGCTTGCCCGCGAAGAACGATGACGCGCAGTACCTGAAAAACCGCGGTGCGTTCTTCGCGGGCAAGCCTCGCTCCTACAGGGGGCAATGCCGGATGCTGGGACGGAGTTACACCCGAAACTGCTTCAGCAACCCGTTCAATTGCTCGCTCAGTTCCTTGAGGTGAACGCTCGCCACGCTCGACTGTTCGGCCGCCAGTGCGGTGCTGTGGGACAACCCGGCGGCCTGGGTGACGTTCTGATTGATGTCTTCCACCACGTGGGCCTGTTGCAAGGTCGCACTGGCAATCGATGCGTTCAACCCGTTGAGGTTGCGCAAGGCCTGGCCGATGGCATTCAGGCTGGCGCCCGCCAGGCCGGCCTGCTCGATGGTCAGTTGCGAGGCACGGCTGCTGTCGCCGATCACCTTGACCGCCGCTTCGGAATGACTTTGCAGGCGTTCGATCATCGATTGGATTTCCGCCGTCGACTTCTGAGTGCGCTGGGCCAGCAGGCGCACTTCGTCGGCGACCACCGCAAACCCGCGGCCTTGCTCGCCGGCCCGGGCGGCTTCGATGGCGGCGTTGAGGGCCAGCAGGTTGGTTTGCTCGGCGATGGAGCGGATCACTTCCAGAACGCTGCCGATTTGTGTGCTTTCGGCGGCCAGGGTACGAATCACTTCGACGGCTTGATCGATGGTCGACGACAGTTTGTCGATCTGCTGCAAGCTGCCGTCGATATTCACCTGCCCCTGTTGCGCCTGAGACTCGGCATTGCGCATTTCGCTGGCCGCGTGCTCGGCGTTTTTGGCCACATCCTGCACGCCGTAGGTCACTTCATTGATCGCAGTCGCTACCAGTTCCATCTGCTGGGACTGCTGCTGGCTGCGTTGCTGGGCTTGCGCGGCATCGTTGCCCAGTTCATTGGAAGATTGGCCCAGCGCGCTGGCGGAGGTTTGCAACTGACTGATCACCAGGCGCAGTTTGGCGGTAAAGGCGTTGAAGTGCCGGGCCAATTGCGTGACTTCGTCCTGGCCGTGGGTATCGAGGCTGCGGGTCAGGTCGCTTTCACCGCTGGCGATGTTGGCCATGGCGTTCACGGTTTCCTGCAGCGGGCGCACGATGCTGCGGGCAATCATGATCACCAGCAATGCCATGATCAGGGCAATCACCAGGCCCACGAAAGACGCCTTCCAGACCTGCGCATAAAACTCGGCCTGCATGTCATCGATGTACACGCCAGAACCGATCACCCAACCCCAGGGCTCGAACAGTTTCACATAGGAGGTTTTTTCCACTGGCGCACTTGCGCCCGGTTTCGGCCAGCGGTAGTCGACCATGCCGGCACCCTTGGCCTTGGCAATGGCGACCATCTCGTTGAACAGCGCGAAACCGTCGGGGTCGCGGATCGTCGAGAGATTCTGGCCATCAAGTTTCGGATTGGTCGGGTGCATGACCATGACCGGCGTCAGATCGTTGATCCAGAAATAGTCATTCTGGTCGTAGCGCAAGCCGCGCACGGCGTTCAGTGCCTGTTTTTGCGCGGCGTCGCGGGTGAGGGTGCCAGCGGTTTCCAGGCCGTGGTAATAGGTGAGGATGCCACTGGCGGTCTGCACCACGTGCTGGGTCTTTTGGACCTTGGCCTGATAGAGGTCCTCGTGAATCTGCTTGAGCATCAACACGCCCAACGTCAATAGCATCACCACGGCCACGATCAAGATGAGCCACAAGCGTCGGCTGATCGACACACTGCGCAAGCTGTTCATAACGCTGTTACTCCGGTTTCTTGTTCTTGTCATAAACGATCGCCAGCATCCAACCACACTTTGCCGATCGGGCCTATGCGACTCAGGTCCTATTACGCGGCAGCGTAAATGAGGCATGTCTGATAGGATTTCGGCCCCGCACGAAAAAACCTGAGCCCAAGTCTTTTTTCACGCAAATTTTACGGTTCTGCGTGAATCTTGCGCACGCGGGGATTCAGCTGAGGTTGATCGCAGTTAACGCTTATGAATTATTAACGGAGCATGCCTGGGGGCATTGCTTCTTGGGGGATTGATGGATCTTTGGACGGCCTTTCAGGCATTGATTTTAGGCGTGGTAGAAGGGCTGACGGAGTTCTTGCCCATTTCCAGTACCGGGCACCAGATCATTGTGGCGGACTTGCTCAATTTCGGTGGCGAGCGGGCCATGGCCTTCAACATCATCATTCAGCTCGGGGCGATCCTGGCGGTGGTCTGGCAGTTTCGCCGCAAGATCTTTGACGTGGTTATCGGTTTGCCGACGCAGCCCAGCGCTCGACGCTTTACCGCGAACCTGTTGATTGCCTTCCTGCCGGCCGTGGTATTGGGGGTGATTTTCGCCGATTTGATTCACGAGTACCTGTTCAACCCGATTACCGTGGCCACCGCCTTGGTCGTGGGCGGGATCGTCATGTTGTGGGCCGAACGCCGTCAGCATGAAGTGCATGCTGAAAGTGTCGACGACATCACCTGGAAAGACGCCCTGAAAGTCGGCTTCGCTCAGTGCCTGGCGATGATTCCGGGGACCTCGCGTTCCGGTTCGACAATCATTGGCGGTTTGCTGTTCGGGTTGTCGCGCAAGACGGCCACCGAGTTCTCGTTCTTCCTCGCCATGCCAACCATGGTCGGCGCGGCGGTGTACTCGGGCTACAAATACCGCGATCTGTTTGTGCCGGCGGATTTTCCGGTGTTCGCCATTGGCTTCATCACGGCCTTCATCTTTGCGATGATCGCCGTTCGGGGCTTGCTCCTGTTCATTGCCAGTCACAGCTACGCGACATTCGCCTGGTATCGCATTGCGTTCGGTCTGGTGATCCTGGCCAGCTGGCAGTTCGGTTGGGTCGACTGGACAGCGGTCAAGCCATGAACGATTCCAGCGCGCGCAACAACGCCGGGCGCAAGTCCGGGGGCGCCATTCAGAACCTGCGGCTGAAACTGCTGGTGTTCGTTGTGCTGTGCGCAGTGCCGTTGTTTGGCTCGGTGTCGCTGTGGCTGCGCGGGGTGTCGGTGATTCCCCTGGCGGCCTATGGCATCGTCAGCGTGCTGGCGTTTTTCCTGTACTGGAGCGACAAGCACAAGGCCCGCGCCGACAGTTGGCGCACGCCGGAAAACGTCTTGCACGCGGTGGAGTTGGCGGGTGGTTGGCCGGGCGCCTTGCTGGCCCAGCAAGCGTTTCGGCACAAGACCCGCAAAGTCTCGTTTCAGTTGGTGTTCTGGTTCATCGTGCTGATGCATCAGGGGTTTTGGATCGACCAGCTGTTTCTTGGCGCTCATCTGTTCGCGCTGTTTTAAAGCACCTTAAAGCAGCAAACCGACCTGCGTGCGCTTGGGCAACTTGCTCACCACCAATTGGTGGGAACGTTGCAGCAAGCCCTGCAGCTCTTCGGCGCCCAGCGGGTAGGGCGTTTCCATGATGATCCACTGGGCCCGGGCCAGATACGGCGCCGGGTGAATGCCCGGCCGGTCGCAATGGCCCAGGAACAGGTCCTTGTCGACCTTGAAAGCCAGGGACTGTCCTCGCAGGTTCTGCAAGGCGAACATCTTGTTCCCCGCAATCGAAAACACCCGCACGCCACCCCACTTGTAATCCTCCCGCGCGCCGGGCAACGCCAGGCAGTATTGCGCGACGTCCTCTTCGCTCATTCGTCCCGCTTTCATAACAGTCTGTCCCCGCAAACATTGAATGATTCGATCAAATGGTCGATCCAGGCACGCACCGCCGGCATCACCCCGCGTCGATGAGGGTAGACGGCTTGCAGCCAGCCGCCCGGCAATGACCAGTCGGGCAACAGTTGCACCAGCGAACCGTTTTCCAGCTCTTGCTCGCAATACATCATGGGCAGCATGGTAAAGCCCTGGTCGTTGAGGGTGCAGGCTTTGCGCACGATGAAATCTTCGCAGCCCAATCGCGCTTCGAGGCTCAGGTCGTAGCTTTTGCCCTGTTGATCAAGCATGCGAATGTGCACCATGCGATCGGCTTCCAGAGCGCCGAGCACGGGCAGGTTTTTCAGGTCTGCGGGATGATTGATTTGACGTCCGAGCAAAAATGCCGGGCTGGCAACCATCAGCATTTGGGCCTGACGCAGGCGGCGGGTAACCAGCAATGGATCTTCATCACCCAGATCCCGCACTCTCAAGGCGACGTCGATACCCTCGTTGATCAGGTCAACCCGACGGTTGAGCAGCATGACCTCCAGCTGAACCTGAGGGAATTTCTCCAGGAAGCTACTGATCACCCCAGGCAGCATTTGGTGAGCCAACCCCACGGGGCAGGACACTCGCAAGCGTCCCCGGGGTTCGCTGGACATGCTGGCCACCGCTTCGTCGGCCATCTCGGCCTCCAGCAGCATCGCCTGACAATGCCGCAAGTACCGCTCGCCCACGGCGGTGAGGTTGAGTTGGCGGGTGGTGCGTTGCAGCAGGCGCGCGCCCAGGCGATCTTCCAGCTCGGCGATGCGTCGCGAAAGCCGCGACTTGGGAATCCCCAATAAACGCCCGGCCGCCGCGAAGCCACCGGCTTCGACCACTTTGGCGAAGTAGTAGAGGTCATTAAGGTCTTGCATTGATTTAAGCTCGACTGTTCTATCAGTGGGACGAACTATCGCATTGTTACCGACTAATCAGCCATTGGTTTCGTCGGTAGGATTGTCTCCATCAGATCGCCGGTGGCGATCCTCACCTTGGAGATCCCACATGAAATTACTGCATATTGATTCGAGCATTCTGGGTGACAACTCGGCTTCCCGTCAGTTGAGCGGCGAAGTCGTCAAAACCTGGCAAGCGGCCGAGCCTGGCGTTGTGGTGACTTACCGCGACCTGGCCGCCGATGCCATCAGCCATTTCTCCGCCACCACCCTGGTCGCCGCCGGCACCGCCGCTGAACTGCGCAACGCCGCGCAACAGCACGAAGCCGATCTGAGCGCGCAGGCTCTGGCTGAATTCCTCGCCGCCGATGCCGTCGTGATTGCCGCGCCGATGTACAACTTCACCATCCCGACCCAACTCAAGGCCTGGATCGACCGCATCGCCGTGGCCGGCCAGACTTTCCGTTACACCGAAGCCGGCCCTGAAGGCCTGTGCGGCGGCAAGAAAGTGGTGATCGTTTCGACCTCCGGTGGTCTGCACGTTGGCCAGGCAACCGGCGTAGCCCACGAAGATTATCTGAAAGTGCTGTTCGCCTTCATCGGCATCACCGACATCGAGTTCGTCCGCGCCCATGGTCTGGCCTACGGTGATGAAGTGCGCACCAAAGCCATGAGCGACGCTCAAGCGCACATCAGCGAGCAATTGTTCGCCGCCGCGTAAGGCGTGCGTAAAGACGTCAAACAGCTCAGGCAACACCCCTGAAACTCTGTATTCTGGTCATCGTGATGGCCAGGTACGGAGTTTTTTGTATCTGGCGGTTATCCGTTTCTGGCCCAGGTTATGCAGTCGATGGCTAACATCTGTGGTCAGGTAACAGGATGGGGCATCCCATGGTGCGTCTTTGTGCAACGCTACTGATTTGCCTGCTCGGCAGTCTGAGTTTGGTGCACGCCGCGTCTGCGCCGCATCCTCACTGGAGCGTCGGTTTCCATGAGATGACCTTCCACGATCCGCTGGACTTGCGGCCGATGCGTGCCATTGCTTTTTACCCGTCCAGTGAAAAGGAACATTTCAGCACGCTCGAGGGCTACACGGTCGAAGCGGGTGAGAACACCAAAGTCGCCATCGGACGTTTTCCGATGCTGATGCTGTCCCACGGCAACACCGGAACCCCGCTGGCCCTGCACGACCTCGCCACCTCATTGGCACGCAAGGGCTTTGTGGTGGTCGCGGTGATCCATCCCGGCGACAACTCCAAAGACCACAGCCGTCTCGGCACCTTGAGCAACCTTTATGGGCGGCCGATCCAGATTTCCAAAGCCATTACCGCGACCTTGGGCGACCGGATGCTCGCGCCTTTCGTCAATGCCCAGCAGGTCGGGGTGATTGGCTATTCGGCGGGCGGTGAAACTGCGCTGATCCTGTCCGGCGCCACCCCGGATCTGAATCGCCTGCGCCGTTATTGCCAGGAGCGCCCGGATGATCACGATGCCTGCAACACGCAAGGCGAACTGATTGTCGATCGTGATGATTTGCAGCCAGTGGCAGACCCGCGCGTGCATGCCTTGCTGCTGATGGCACCGCTGAGCTTGAAGTTCGGCCGACATACCCTGGCCGACGTGCATGTGCCGGTGCTGCTGTACAGCGGCGATGGCGACAAACTGGTGGCGTTCGACAAAAACGCCGCAGCGCTTGCACGCAAACTGCCGACCGCACCGGACTTCAAGTTGCTGGCCGGGGCAGGGCACTTCGTGTTCCTGGCGCCGTGCAACGAAGAACAGATCGCCGCCATGCCGGCGCTGTGCACCGATGCCGACGGCGTCGACCGCAAGGACATTCACCGCAATATGATTTCCGAAGCCGGACGGTTCTTCACCCATGCCCTGGGCAAACCCACCCGCGCCGGCATGCAAACCGCAGATCAATAGATTCCCCGGAACCCCTGTGGGAGCGGGCTTGCTCGCGAATGCGGTGGGTCAGACACATTAATGTCGACTGACACGCCCTCTTCGCGAGCAAGCCCGCTCCCACAAGGGATATGTGGCAGGCTTAGGCCATTGCGCGGCGCTTCAGCAGCAACGTCAAACCGAGTCCGCTCACCGACAACATCGCCGCACTAAAGAAAATCCACGAATACCCAAGGTTCAACGCCACCGCGCCCATCAGCGGTCCGGCAATCGCCAGCGCCAGGTCAAAAAACACCGCATAAGCGCTCAACCCCGCTCCGCGACTGGAATTGGGCACTTGCTTGATCGCTTCCACTCCCAGCGCCGGATACACCAGCGACAGACCGAACCCGGTCAGGCCCGCGCCGATCAAGGCATAACCCGTCGAGGGCGCCAGCCACAGCAGGGCCAGCCCGACGGTTTCAATGGTCATGCAGGCGATGGCGGAGGTGAAACCACCGAAACGGCTGATGCTGGAGATGAACAACAGTCGCGCCAGAATGAAACAGACCCCGAACACCGTCAGGCAATAAGCCGCGCCGGTCCAGCCAAGGCTGACGTAATACAGGGTAATAAATGTGGTGAGCGTGCCGTAACCGATGGACGCCAGGCTCAGGCTCGCGCCGAAGGGAGCAATGCGACCGAACACCGCCCAGAACGGTAGGCGCTCGCCGCGAATCACCGGCACCGAAGGTTTGTTGCGGATCAACAGCAACGCCATCAAGGCCAGTATCGACAGCGCAATCCCAAGGCTGGCAAACCCCAGCTCAGCGACCATCACCACGCCCAGCGGCGCGCCGATAGCGATGGCGCCGTAGGAGGCGATGCCGTTCCAGGAAATCGAACGCGCCGTGTGCTCGGCACCGACCTGGCCCATGCACCAACTGATCGTGCCGACCCCGATCAATCCTTGAGCGATGCCCAGCAACAAACGGCCAGCGATCAGGATGATCAGGCTCAACAACGGCACACTTTGCAGCAGCGTCGACAGCAATGTCAGCACGCCGCTCAACGCAATCCCCGACAAGCCGTAAACAATCGCCCGTTTGGTACCGATGCTGTCCGACATACGCCCGGCCATGGGCCGACTGAGCAGGGTGGCCAGATACTGAGAACCAATGGTCAGCCCCGCCACGATGGCGCTGAACCCCAACTGTTCGTGCACATACCCCGGCAACACCGCAATCGGCAGGCCGATGCAGAGGAAGGCAATAAAGGTATAGAAAACGATAGAAACGATCTGCAGGGTGATCGCCATGGAGCTTTGCGGGGGCAGTTGCTGCACAGACATGAGAGCTCGTTCGCGGGCGGCGGTAGGAGAACTGCATCATGGCGTGGGCGGGGAATAAAAGGAAGCAGGCTAACGATGTGGATGGCAGATCAGCATAAGCCTTCAGCATTTATCGCCCGTGAGGGACTCATCGCGAGCAGGCTCGCTCCCACATTGGATAACGGCGTACGCAGAATTTACGTTCACTGGAGCTCTACTGTGGGAGCGAGCCTGCTCGCGATGGTCTCAGCACCAAGACGTTTTGGATCTGAAATAAAAAAAGCCCCATCACCAGGACAGGGCTTTTCATTCGAAGCTTGCAGCCGTCTTACATCAAAACACCCTGACTACGCAGGTAGTCGTCATAGGTGCCGCTGAAGTCCGTCACGCCATCGGCGCTCAACTCGATGATGCGGGTGGCAAGGGACGATACGAACTCACGGTCGTGGCTGACGAAGATCAGCGTGCCCGGGTAGTTCTCCAGCGCCAGGTTCAGCGCTTCGATGGATTCCATGTCCAAGTGGTTGGTCGGTTCGTCCATGATCAGCACGTTCGGCTTTTGCAGGATCAGCTTGCCGAACAGCATGCGACCTTGCTCACCACCGGAGATGACCTTGACCGACTTGAGGATCTCGTCGTTGGAGAACAGCATGCGGCCGAGGGTGCCGCGAACGATTTGCTCGCCGCCCTGGGTCCACTGGCCCATCCAGTCGAACAGGTTGCAGTCGTCTTCGAAGTCGTGAGCGTGGTCCTGGGCGTAGTAGCCCAGCTCCGCGGCGTCGGTCCATTTCACGGTACCGGCATCCGGAGTCAATTCGTTGACCAGAGTACGCAGCAGAGTGGTTTTACCGATACCGTTCGGGCCAATGATCGCCACGCGCTCGCCGGCTTCAACCTGAAAGCTGAAGTCCTTGAACAGCGGCTTGCCGTCGAAGCCTTTGGCCATACGCTCGACGATGACCGCCTGACGGTGCAGCTTCTTGGTTTGTTCGAAACGGATGAACGGGCTCACACGGCTCGAAGGCTTGACTTCGGCCAGTTGGATCTTGTCGATCGCCTTGGCGCGGGAGGTCGCTTGCTTGGCTTTCGAGGCGTTGGCCGAGAAGCGGCTGACGAACGATTGCAGTTCCGAAATTTGTGCTTTCTTCTTGGCGTTGTCCGACAGCAGTTGCTCGCGGGACTGGGTCGCCACGGTCATGTACTCGTCGTAGTTGCCCGGGAACAGGCGCAGCTCGCCGTAGTCCAGGTCAGCCATGTGGGTGCACACGCTGTTCAGGAAGTGACGGTCGTGGGAGATGATGATCATCAGGCTGGAGCGCTGGGTCAGAATGTTTTCCAGCCAGCGGATGGTGTTGATGTCCAGGTGGTTGGTCGGTTCATCGAGCAACAGCACTTCAGGATCGGAGAACAGTGCCTGCGCCAGCAACACGCGCAGTTTCCAGCCAGGGGACACTTCGCTCATCGGGCCGAAGTGCTGCTCGATGCCGATACCCAGGCCCAACAGCAATTCACCGGCACGGGATTCGGCGGTGTAGCCGTCCATTTCGGCGAATTCGGTTTCCAGCTCGGCCACGGCCATGCCGTCTTCTTCGGTCATTTCCGGCAGCGAGTAGATGCGGTCGCGCTCGGCCTTGACCTTCCACAGCTCTTCGTGACCCATGATCACGGTGTCGATCACGGTGAATTCTTCGTAGGCGAACTGGTCCTGGCGCAACTTACCCAGACGCACGTTCGGCTCGAGCATGACCTGGCCGCCGGACGGCTCGAGGTCGCCACCGAGGATTTTCATGAAGGTCGACTTGCCGCAACCGTTGGCGCCGATCAGGCCGTAGCGGTTGCCGGCGCCGAATTTGACCGAAACGTTTTCGAATAACGGCTTGGCGCCGAACTGCATCGTGATGTTAGCTGTGGAGATCAATTACTTTACCTATCAATGGGTTGCGAGCTGCGCATTTGGCGCTTGGGCCATACCTGGGACATTCTGGAGTTTCTCTCCATCTCTCCCCAGTCACCGCTAGAGTTCAACCAGCGCGCATAAGTCGAGAGCAGCATCTGGACGCTGTGTCCAAGCTGTTGGGCAAAAAGGCGGGATTCATGCCAGACATTGCGCATATTGTCGCATAAGTGTGACGGCAGTTGTACGGTGGGCGATAACGTGTCGCAGGCTTCTCCAAGGTTCGGCCCCGGTTTGTGCAGAACCGGGGTCTGGCGAGTGTTATTTTTGTTCAGCGTTGTGTTCGGGACACTGGGCGCTGCTGTGGGTAAAGTCAGCTCCGCTTGCCCGGCCAGGTGTGTTTCAGATGGATTACTGAATGGCCAGCACCTGGTCAGGGTGGGCACCAATAACATTTCCCAGGCGCTGCGCCTCCTGTGCCGCCTCGACCTGAACAGCCGTGCGACAAACCGGCGACTGAACCAGGTCGAGACTCAGAGCAAGTAGCCAGTGGCTTGTCCGAGGTGGTTGTCCTGCCCTCCGGTGATGAGGTGCAGTGGAATGTGCTGTTGTTCATCAATGGATGGGATTTCGAAACTTCCCACTATTTGAAGGTGCCGCTCACTCAGCCCGGTCGACTCTTCTTCTTTTGCCTTAGCCATTCTCGCGTGGTTCGCTGCGATTTCATTGAGAGTTGACACGTTACATCTCCCGGTGACTGACCAAGCGTTTCGCTGGAGTCCTAAGCGTTAATTTAATTGCCGCCGCGTCAGAATTACGTCGTTCTGGGGCTGCTACGTCCGCTTCTGCAAAGCCTGAGCCAGAGGCTGTCGCGTATTGGATGCCGAGTTTACATAGGCGACGAATGGTGGTATGGCATGAAGCTACTATCGAGAGAGCGGTTCCAATTACTGGGCCGATCCGCGCTATACATTTTCACAGTTGAAGGTTAACTATTAGTTACAAAGTGTGGCTAAAATGCCAGCTTTCATCCCCATGCCGACCATTGGCATGTCTCAAGAACGCGCCATCGGACGCAGTTTGTTCACTTCTGACGTGTGACGATTTTCGTGAAACTTATCATTGCCGCTATTTATGTCATCTCCATCGCGTATGTTCATTTGCGCGGAAAAGTGCGCCACAAATTAGGCCGCCAACTAAGCGACCACTCGACGTTTCTGGCGCCGATCAATTGCTTCCTTTATCTGTTCTCCAAAACGCCTAACAAGCCTTATCTCAATCCGGCAGACTTTCCCGACTTGAGCCCTTTGCAAGCCCATTGGGAAGAGATTCGCGCCGAAGGCCAGAATCTGCTCAAGGCGGGGGAGATCAAGCGTTCCAATCAGTACGACGACGTTGGTTTCAACTCGTTTTTCAAAAGTGGCTGGAAGCGTTTCTATCTCAAATGGTACGGCGACAGTCACCCATCCGCCGCAAAGCTCTGCCCGCGCACCACTGAATTGGTGCAAAGCATCGGATCGATCAAGGCCGCGATGTTCGCCGAACTGCCACCGGGTTCGAAACTGGTCCGTCACCGCGATCCGTATGCCGGTTCGTACCGTTATCACTTGGGGTTGGAAACGCCGAACGATGCCGGCTGCTACATCAACGTCGACGGTGAGAACTACCATTGGCGCGACGGCGAAGCGGTGATGTTCGATGAGACCTTCATTCATTACGCCGAAAACACCACTGCGCAGAACCGCATCATCCTGTTCTGTGACATCGAGCGGCCGATGAAGTATCGCTGGGCGGCTGCGTTCAATCGTTGGTTCAGCCGCACGGTGATGGCGGCGGCGGGCGCGCCGAACGATGCGGGCGACAAGGTCGGTGGCATCAACCGATTGTTCGCCAGAATCTACAAGATTCGCCTGCGCGGCAAAGCGCTCAAGAAGCGTAACCGCACTCGCTACTACCTGGAGAAGTGGGCGGTTTTTGGTGGGTTGCTGGCGATTTTTGTTTTGATCTGAGTTTTGCGGTGTGGCGCATGACACCATCGCGGGCAAGCGCGCTCCCACAGTATCCGCGTCGAATACAAATTCGGCGAACGCCGCCGAACCTGTGGGAGCGGCGGTGCGGCGATCCGACTTGCCCGCGAAGAGGCCGGTATGTTCGCCGCATAATTTATGAATGCTACTGTGACTGGTCAGCCACTAGACCGTTTCGTGGTTTTTTTCTCCGAAGCAGATTTGGCTTTACTGGCCGTTTTACCGCCACCCCTGCCACCAAGACTACGTTTGAGCAGTTCAGTCAGATCGATAACATCGGCCGTCTTGCGTTCCTCTTCACCCGTAGCGGTTTCGACGGTTTCGATCTTGCCTTCATGAGCCTTCGTCTCGACCAGCGCCATGATTTTTTCTTCGAAGCTGTCGCGGTACTCCTCGGGCGTCCAGTCGGCGCTCATGTCCTCCACCAGCCGTTTGGCCATGTCGAGCTCACCTTTGGCCAGATCCGGCTTGGTCACTTCACTGCCCAGTTCCAGTTGAGCAAGGCTGCGCACTTCGGCGGGCCAGCGCAGCTTCACCAGCACCATGGCTGATTCCAGCGGCATGAGGGCGGCCAGGTACTGGCGGGTGTGCAAAACAACGCGGGCCAGGGCGACCTTGTTGGTTCTGCTGAGCGTTTCGCGTAACAGCGCATAGACCTTGCCGCCGCGTTTATCCGGGGCCAGGTAGTAGGGCGTATCGATGTTTTGCAGGGGGATTTGCTCGCTGTCGACAAAGGCAAAAATGTCGATGGTTTGGGTCGACACGGGATGGGCCGAACGAATCTCCTCTTCGCTAAGCACCACGTAGCGCCCCTTTTCGTACTGGACCCCTTTGACGATGTGCTCCTTGGTGACTTCCTTGCCAGTGACTTTGTTGACGCGCTTGTAGCCCACCGGCTCCATGCTGCGGCTGTCTAGCCAATCGAAATCCACCCCGTGGGAAGACGTCGCCGAGACCAGCGCCACGGGGATGTGCACCAGACCGAAACTGATTGCGCCTTTCCAGATTGCCCGTGCCATCGTCGTGCTCTCGTCAGTCGATTGATGTTCAGGTGACCTGTGGCCAAGGGCAAAAGTTTCAGTCGGCGGCGGCCCGGTCCTGCGGGCGGATCGGCGGTACGGTTAACTCGTGTTACATCTTGTGGAGCAGGTTTTGGTTAACAAATCCGGACCCTGGGCGTAGCGTGGCTCTATTCATCCATGAAGCATGGCGCGCTCATTTAGAGAGGTCCCCATGAACCGATGTGTGCTCGGCGTCATCGCGATGGCATTGAGTGGCGTGCTAAGTCCTTTGGCTCTGGCAAACACCGCATCGCCGTCCTCGCCCTTGCTGCTGGCGCAGAACCTGCCGGGCAGCACCAGCAACAATCCCTACAACAGCCCGATTCGCCGGGCCAATCCCAACAGCATGCAAGGCACGCGACCCCACATTCCGGTGATCCGCGGGCCAGGCACGGTGCCTGTGCCACGACCGCCAACGCTCGATAACGGTGGTATCGGCAATCGCTATCCGCAGGATCGACCGGCTCCCACCAGCCAACCGACATTTATTCCCAATTCAGCCATTCCCAATCCACCGCCCCGGGACTCGGACCGCAACTACCGTTGAACGGCAGGACAGAAGTCTTGCCAGCCCTATTGACGACAAAAGGAATCGTGCATGTTGCGTAAAACCCTCTTGGCCACTTTCTGTGCCAGCGCGTTATTGACTGTCATGGCGCCCGTCTTTGCGGCGCCCACACAGGATTTTAAAAGCGAGCAGGGCATCCTTGAGCTCACGCCAATCGTAAAAGGCCTGGAGCATCCCTGGGCGCTGGCGTTTCTGCCCGACCGCCAAGGGATGCTGGTGACCGAACGGCCCGGCAACCTGCGGGTGGTCAGCGCCGACGGCAAACTTTCGGGCCCGCTCAGCGGTGTGCCGCAGGTCTGGGCCAAGGGGCAGGGTGGGTTGCTCGATGTGGTGTTGTCGCCCGATTTCAAGCAAGACCGCATGGTCTACCTGTCTTATGCCGAAGGGGGTGGTGAGGGCGGCAAGGCCGGTACGGCGGTCGGTCGCGGACGGTTGTCCGAAGACCTGACGGCCATCAAGGGTTTCAACGTGATCTTCCGTCAGGAACCCAAGCTCTCGGTCGGCAATCACTTCGGCTCGCGACTGGTGTTCGACCGCGACGGTTATCTGTTCATCACCCTGGGCGAGAACAACGAACGGCCCACGGCACAGGATCTCGATAAACTGCAAGGCAAGATCGTGCGGCTCTACCCGGACGGCAAGGTGCCGAAAGACAATCCCTTTGTCGGGCAAAAAGGCGTTCGCCCGGAAATCTGGTCCTACGGCCAACGCAACCCGCAAGGCGCGGCGCTCAACCCCTGGAGTGGCACACTCTGGGAAAACGAGCACGGCCCTCGGGGCGGCGACGAGATCAACATCATTGTACGAGGTAAAAATTACGGCTGGCCGATGGCAACCCACGGCATCAACTATTCCGGCCTGCCGGTCCCGGAAGCCAAGGGCGAAACCGCCGAAGGCACTGTGGGCCCGCACCATGTCTGGGAAAATTCCCCCGGCCTCAGCGGCATGGCCTTCTATGACGGCGATCGCTTCAAGGCCTGGCAGCACAACGTGTTTATCGGTGCGCTAGTGAGTCAGGAGCTGATTCGCCTGCAGTTCGACGGCGACAAAGTTGTTCACGAAGAGCGGTTGTTGGGTGAGCTCAACAAACGGATTCGCGATGTACGGCAGGGGCCGGATGGGTATTTGTATGTACTGACCGATGAGGACGATGGTGTGTTGTACAAGGTTGGGTTGAAGTAAGGGAAGAGCAAAGATCGCAGCCTTCGGCAGCTCCTACATGGCTCAGCGTACTCCTGTAGGAGCTGCCGAAGGCTGCGATCTTTTCAGGCGTGAGCAAATTCAGCTGCAGGCATAGAGAATCACCGCTGCCCGCAGCTTTCCCCGTCCGAAACTGCACATTTTGTCGAATTCCCCATGGCTGACCGGCAAGTGCTGGCAGTCCATCGGCTGACGATGCTGGCTGTGGTCCACATCCGGATCGTGCAGGTAGACGAACTCGTCATCGCAATCGGTGACGCACACCCAGTGCGGCGCCTTGGAACGGGTCAGGCGATAGCTGCTGATCAACACCAGCGGCTGTCCACCATCGTGCAATAACCGTGGCAGGTCCAGTGGTCCGCCGATCATTCGCTCCACGTCGGTGTCTTGCAATTGCGCCGTGAACTCCTCGTGTACCAGGCGCATTACGTCTTTTTTATGCACATCGCGCACGCCGTCGAGAAACAGCGGCCCGGCCATGCTCAGTTGCAGTCGCACCCGAAAGCCACGCCGCCACGCTGCCAGCGCCAGACCTTGAGGGCTGCAGCCACCATGGCCAGACGTCATGAACACCGTGGTCGCCTCGCGCCAGATTTGCAGTTCTTCGCTGCGCTCCAGCGCTCGATCGTCTTGCAGCGCGCCCATGGCCATCAGCAGGCAGGCCGGGCCACAGGTGAACTCGGTGGTCTGCGGGTAGTAAGGCACCTTGATGTTGCGTGAATCGCGGTGCTGGAGGATACGTTTTTCCAATCGCAGCGCGTCGGCATGGTCCTGGTAATAGTCGTGAATCAGCGCGAAACGCCGGTAGCCGTTGCGCTCATACAGAGCAATCGCCGTCGGATTGTCGATGCGCACTTCCAGCCGCAGGTAGGCGCAGTCATGCTCAATGGCGCAGGCCTCGACACGTTCGAGCAATTGTTTGCCCAGTCCATTGCCACGAGCATCAAGGGCAATCGCAATCGAGTACAGGCGCGCCAGTGAAGTGCCCCGGTGAAACAGCACCACCGCATAGCCCACCAATAGCTCCCCACATTGGGCCACCAGCAGTTGCCCGTGAGCCCGCGTGATCATCCATTGAAAGCTGCGACTGTTGAGCCGATCCGTGGTGAAGCATTGCTGTTCGAGTTCCAGCAGTGCCGGCAAATCTTCAATGACCGCCAGGCGAAAAACAGTATTCATATGACCGCCGTAAAAGTTGCGTAACGAAACGGGACTTTCGAAAAAGTTCGTGCTTAATAGGAAAGGTCTTGTTCTTCAATGGATCAATCACTATGTCAGCGGTACAAGGTCATTGGCGCGAAGTATCTGAGCAAACGTTGCCGGCAGCAATAACTTCTGCAAACTATTTAAACGGTTCAAGCAGAACTTCCAGCCCGTTGATTATTATCGTCGAACGCAAGGAAGACTGGGCCTCCTACTTCCCCAGTGAAGACATCGTCACCGCCCAGGAATACCTCGAACAGACCCGCGACAACGAGCAGGGCAAGCGCGTTCAGGTGATCAACCTGTGCCGCAGCTACAAGTACCTTGGGCACGGTTATTACTGCTCGCTGCTGGCCGAGGCGCGGGGGCACAAGGTTATTCCGTCGGTGCGGACCATCAGCGAACTGACCCGAAAATCGCTGTATGGCCTAGCCCTGGATGATCTGGATAAAACCCTGGAAAAGGCCCTCAGCAATCACCTTTACAGCGATACCGAAGGGTTTACCCTGACACTGTACTTCGGCAAAACCTCTATCGAGCCATTACAGGATCTGGCTCGACAGTTGTTCGAGGTTTTTCCTTGTCCGATATTGCTAGTTGAGTTTCGTCGAACTAATGGTTGGCACATCGAAGGTGTAAAGTTTGGCGCCTTGCATAAATTGCGTGAAGATCAGGAAGATCAGTTCGCTAATGCGCTCGACAGTTTCAGTCGCAAGATCTGGCGCATGCCGCGCTCCAGGCGATTGGCCCGTTATGACTTGGCCATTCTGCACGATCCGCAAGAAGCATTGCCGCCCTCCAATCCCAAGGCTTTGGACAACTTCGTCAGGGTCGGCAAGACACTAGGCATCGACGTCGAGCTGATTGAACGCAAGGACTACGCCCGAATCGCCGAATACGACGGGCTGCTGATCCGCGAGACGACGAGCGTCGACAACCACACCTACCGCTTTGCGAAAAAGGCCGAGAGCGAAGGTCTGGTTGTGATGGACGACCCGGCGTCGATCCTGCGCTGCACCAACAAGGTGTATCTGACTGATTTGCTCAAGAGCCATCAGCTTGGCATGCCCGCCACTGAAATCCTCTACAAGGAACGACCTGAAGATTTCGAGCGGGTAGGCGAGCGTCTGGGGTTTCCATTGGTGCTGAAGATACCCGACGGTTGTTTCTCAAAGGGCGTCATCAAGGTCGAAAGCCAGCAAGCCTTGCTCGAGGCGACTGCCGAACTGTTCGAACACTCGGTGCTGCTGCTGGCCCAGGAGTTTTTCTACACCGAGTACGACTGGCGCATTGGTGTGCTCAATCGCAAACCGATTTTTGCCTGCCAGTACTTCATGTCCAAGGGCCATTGGCAGATCTACAACCACAAAGCCAAAGGCCAGGACATCAACGGCGAATGCCGCACCCTGGCGGTTCACGAAGCGCCGCGAGCGGTGGTTGAACTGGCGGTGAAAACCGCGAATCTCATCGGCGACGGCCTCTACGGCGTCGACCTCAAACAGTCCGGCGACAAAGTGGTGGTGATCGAAGTCAACGACAACCCGAACATGGACGCCGGCATCGAAGACGCCTACTTGCAGGACGATTTGTATTCCTTGGTATTGGAAGAGTTTGTCCGCCGGCTGGAGCTCAAACGCCGCGGTCAGGCCTGGTGAGCGGCCGATGATCAAGAGCTTTCAACTGACCCACGGCGCGCTGCAAGCAGTCGAACGACTGGACGCCGACGTTATGCTGTTCAGCAACCCCGATGCGGCGGAGCGGGACTTGCTGCACAGCCATTTCAAGCTCGATGAACACGCGTTGGCCTCGGCCTTGGACCCCGATGAGGTGTCGCGCATCGAGTTTCACCCCGACAACCTGTTCCTGATCTGGAAGCGCCCGGAAAACTATTCTGGCGCCGGCAGCCTGGCCTTCGAAGTGTCGTCCTGCGGCTTGCTGTTTTCCCCGGGACGTCTGCTGGTGATCGCCACTGACGATGCACCGCTCAGTGGCCTTGGCACGCGGCAGCCACTGAACACGCCGCTGGATGTGTTGCTCGACCTGTTGTTCAACAACATCCATCACTACTTGGGCCATCTCAAGGTGATCAAGATGGTTGCCCGGGAGTTGCAGCAAAAATTCAATGCGTCGATGCAGAACCAGCACCTGATCCAGATGTTCAACCTCAGCGAAAGCCTGATTTATTACATCAACGCCATCCACAGCAATGGCGCGGTCCTGACCCGACTGCGCAATCATGCGGCGAAAGAACACTTCAGCGCCGAAGCCATTGGCCTGATCGACGACCTGATCATCGAAAACAACCAGTGCTACAAACAGGCGGAAATCTACTCCACGGTGTTCTCCGGGCTGATCGACGCCCGGGGTAACCTGATGAACAACAGCATGAACACCCTGTTGCGCAAACTCACACTGATCAACGTGGTGTTTCTGCCGTTGAACCTGATTGCGAGCATTGGCGGCATGTCCGAGTTCAGCATGATGACCGCCGGCACGCCGTGGTGGATTTCCTATCCGTTGTTTCTGACGGTGATGCTGCTGGGGGCTGGGGGGATGGTGATCGGCCTCAAGCGCCTGGCGAAGTGACTTTGGCGGCTGTCAGATCGCCTTCGCGAGCAAGCCCGCTCGCACATTTTGATCTGGGTTGCCCAACTTTCGAGTCCGGCACAGCCCCCTGTGGGAGCGAGCCTGCTCGCGATAGCCATCTCAAAATCAGACCAATTCTGGATCATGCTTGTTGAGTGGCATCGATGGAGTTCTTGCGGCGTTGAAAACCCCGCACCACCAGATACAACAACGGCCCGACAGACACAAAAATCGCCGTCACCAACAGATAGGGAATCACCGACAACCCCGACTGCCCACGCTTGCGCGCATCCTTGTACATCCAGATACCGGCAAGCGTCGCCAACAGGTACAAGTCGATCACCACCTGCGCGGTATCGGGCCGCGACATCAGGCTGATGCCGAAATCGAGCAACGACTGCTCGGCTTGCAGCATCACCGAAACGGTATAGCCGGCGAAAGCGATCAGGGCAATGAGGGGCAGGGCGACAGACTTCATGGTTTCCTTCCTTGGGACAATGAGCAGAATCGCCAGCCTACAGCGACCGTTGAAAATTGGCCATTGACTTGCCATCAGCGTCCGGCTAATTTCCAGCCATGACTTCCACCGTATTGCGCTGCCAGCCAAGCATTATTACCGCCATTCCTTATTTGGCGGGCTAGCTCACGACTGCAGCACCCAACCCGCCCTAGAGGCGGGTTTTTACTTTCTGTCTCCTGGGTTTTGAGCTTGCCGGGCGCACGCAACCCTATGTAGGAGCTGCCGCAGGCTGCGATCTTTTGATCTTGAAAAGCAAAGATCGCAGCCTTCGGCAGCTCCTACGCCGGCCGTGTAAACCCGGATACCGTAAAGGAGACGACCATGAGCAGCACCCTCGCCCAGCAGAGCTTGCTTGAGCACTACGTAAAAAAGATCCTCGCCGCGCCGGTTTACGAACTCGCCGTGCGCACGCCGTTGCAAGCCGCACCGGCCTTGTCTGAGGCATTGGGCAATCAGATCCTGCTCAAGCGCGAAGACTTGCAACCGACGTTTTCCTTCAAGATCCGCGGCGCCTACAACAAACTGGTGCACCTCAGCGATGAACAGAAGGCCTGTGGCGTAATCACGGCCTCGGCGGGCAATCATGCCCAAGGCGTAGCATTGGCGGCCCGCGAGTTGGGGATTGCCGCCACCATTGTCATGCCCTGCACGACACCGGAATTGAAGGTGCACGGGGTACGCAGTCGGGGAGCCGATGCGGTGTTGCACGGCGAGAGTTTTCCGTTTGCGCTGGACTATGCGCTGAACCTGGCACGGACAACCGGTCGCACCTTTGTCTCGCCCTTCGACGATCCGGACGTGATCGCGGGGCAGGGCACCGTCGCCATGGAAATCCTTCGCCAGCACCAAGGGCCGCTGGACGCGATCTTTGTTCCGGTGGGCGGGGGCGGCTTGATCGCCGGGATTGCCGCGTACGTTAAATACCTGCGCCCTGAAGTCCGCATCATTGGCGTCGAGTCGGAACATTCCGCCTGCTTGCAGGCTGCGTTACAGGCCGGCGAACGGGTCGTGCTGCCAACCGTCGGTACCTTCGCCGATGGCGTGGCCGTCGCAGAGATCGGCGCCCATGGTTTCGAGGTCTGCCGGTTTTGCGTCGATGAGGTCATGACCGTCAGCAACGACGAACTCTGCGCCGCCATCAAGAACATCTACGACGATACCCGCTCGATCACCGAACCTTCCGGCGCCTTGGCCGTGGCCGGGATCAAGCAGTACGTGGGACGAACCGGCGCACAGGGGCAGACCCTGGTCGCCATCGATTCCGGAGCGAACATCAATTTCGACAGTTTGCGGCACGTGGCCGAGCGCGCTGCGTTGAGCGGCGCCTCGGCTTGAAGGACGGACCGGTTATTCCTGAACGGCTTTCTCGACATGGCTCGACGCCGACCAGATCCGGTAGCGCACTTCGACGTCCTTGGGCACATAGAGTACGATCGGCAATTTGCTGTTGTAGCGCAGCCTGAAACCGTCACCGACCACCGGTACGAAGTCCTTTTTGCGCTTGCCATCCGGGCAGGCCATCAGCGTGCTCATCGGGCCGATGACGTTTTCCAGCCGGTAATACGGGTAACCCCACCCTTCAAGGTTCTTTTCCTCAAGCATGCCGCCCAGGCGTTGACGGTTGCAGTCGACGGTCAGGGTCTTGCCCGCCAGAATTTCGATTTCATAACCGTCTTCCTGTTGTTGCGGGGCGAGGTGAATGACCTGGCGGGTAAAACCGCTCTCGGGCTTGGGATACGGCGCGACGTCTTCGAGGGTTGCGGCGTGGGCTACGGACGACAAAATGGCAACTATCAGCCCGACGGTCGTGTTAAGCGGCAAAGCACCCATGATGCCTCCTTGCGTGTGTGTGGGGTCAGTGGATACTGAATGGATGGGCCGCATTTTCTCTGCCGCCCTCACCCAATGCAAACCCGCCATCAGGTGTTTGCAAAATGCAGGTCTTGAAACAGGACCTTTCTTGCATTTTGCATGACGCGATGTGATGCCATTTCTCCAAAACCCTTGATTTGCCGACGAGACGCAGAGCGAAATTCTGGGCATGTTTTATGCTGAAGCTGTCTTGAGCTGACCGTGATGCCTATTGAGTCAGCCTGAAACAAGAAAGCGGTTGGACGTTGGAACAAAGAGGCCCTCCACGGAAGAAAAGCAATGGGCGATTCGAGCTCCGACCGACATTGATTTTTGATTGGCAATCTCACAAACCGAGAGGGTGGCCATGTTTCTTTCTGCCTTGGAACTACGCAATATCGTTGAAAGCAGTTTTCTCCCGAAACGCTGCCAATGCACGCTGTCGCCGGACCTGTCGATGACCGTCAAGGTGTATTCGGACGTCGAGACTGACCATCTCGACCTGTGCGTCACCGGCATAGACGCCCATCGCCTCAACGGGTGTCGGGAGATCAATAACCTGATCGCCGAGTTACGCACCGACCTTGAGCACAACAGGCATAGCCAGCTGTTGCACCCGATGTCAAAAACCCATTAACCGGCCGTTTCACCGAGTTCGAGCGACACGCGTCGGGTCTGGACAAACCCCAGACCCAGCGCCAACTCCACCAGGATCGCCAGCAAAATACCCGGCCCGGCATGACCATTGAGCCATTCGCCGAAGCCCAATGCTGCCAACCCGAAACACCCCACCATAAAGCCGCTGCACATCGCACTTCGTGCCGACGAGGGCGGTGCCTGCCGCACGAGATAAAACATCACCCCCAACGCGCCGAACAGCACCGCATTGCGCCTGGCGACAAAACCCGCCGCGGACGAATACTCGATACTCCAGATCGCCAGCAACCCTTGCGGCATCAAACCCCAGACCAGCGCCAGCAGAAAACAAAGCGCGGCGGTGAACGTTGACAGCGTGCGAAACGAGAACTGCATGGCGAATCCTTTCGGCAGTGAGGGAGACGCCGAAGCATAGCGTCAGAACCCTCACAGGCCTACCGGCAAGCGCCGAATCAGAACCTTCTGTCAGTTCTGATAACTGCACGCGTCAGAAAATTTTTGGTAGGTTATTTCCGCAGGCTTGCCCGAGACGCTATCGATGTATTTCATGTTGGCCGTGACCACTTTGCAGTCCAGCGTCGACGGCTCAGTCATGGAAATGACCTTGCCCACATTCAGCGGCATGCCGTAGTGGTAAGGCACGGCCTGGGAGGACGACGTGTCGTTGGCCTGAGCGAAACCGGCGAGCGCGGTGCAGGCGAGGGCGGTGGTTATCAGTGGTGTTCGCATGTTCATGATGGGGCTCCAGTGCAGGGGGAAATCAGTTCGACTGAAGAACGTCGAACCTGCCGCACTGGGCGTCAGACGGGGCTGAAGGCGTGCGGTCCAGTAAAGCTTTGGACCGTGGGGTTAAGCGATGGTTAACCGGGTTGCATGCCGCCTGTCGCGAGGAAGTTTCTGACAGAGGTTTCATGTAGGTAAAAAAACTGAGGGAGCTTCGGCTCGTTCCTACACGCCTGGATGCCTTGTCGTCTTTCGGCACTTGGCTTGTAGCGATTACTGTTTGGCATCGCTGCAAAATCAGCGAACAGGTTTGGTCACCTGATATCCCGCACACATATGTGCCATCATTCGCCCTGCGGACATCTTTGTCTTCGTTGTGGCGTTGTTATGGCGGCTGTGTGCTGGACGCCTTCGGGCGAGCCGATTTGCGGGTTATCGGTTGACCAAGCCTGTACACAGTCCGCCTCCATCGTTTGGTCACGGTGCTGGCGGTTACTTAACTAACGTTTGAGTAATTCTTATGCCAACGTTCAACCCGTTTCCTGTTCGCTATCGTTCAATCAAAAGTAGCATTACCGACTCAAATCCCTTGGTTATCGACACAGAAGCCAACCCCCAAGATATTCTCGAAGCCGCGTTGCAACGCATCCGAGCCTCCAGTCAGTTACTTGAAACGCTCCACTGCCTATGCTTCAAGCACGGCGATGTTCAGGACATTCCGCACATTACCCATGCGCTTTATCTGCTGACTCAGGATGGTTGCGATCTGTTGACGGTTGCTCAGCAGCGGATGATGGGCTGGAAAGCGCCGGTCTGACGTCACCCTATAAGTTGCTTTATTGTAAGCGCGCCATGAACCCCACATTCAAAGCCACCATATGATCGCGGATGCTGTGCTCCCGAATTTTTCTGGAGCCGTCCGCCATGATGCGACCCGACGCCAAAGTCGAAAAAGTCTACCTCTACCCCAAGTCCGTGGATTTCCGAAAATCCATCGATGGCCTCGCTGCCCTGGTCGAACTGGATATCAAGGTGGCGGTATTCGACCCGGTACTTTTTGTTTTTCTGAATCGCCCCCGGAACCGAGTGAAAATCCTTTACTGGGAGCGCAATGGCTTTTGCCTTTGGCTTAAGCGCCTGGAGTCCGAGCGTTTCAAAACCTCGCCCGACGTTACTGACGAAGCCATCGTATTGAGCGTCCAGGAACTGAACTGGCTGCTTGACGGTTTTGACCTTTGGCGCAACCGTCCGCATCAGGTTTTGACGCCGCGATTTGTTGCTTGATTGGGTATAATCCGGGCCATGATTTCCAGGCCCGACAACTTTCCCGATGATCTGACTGCGCTCAAGCAATTACTTGCTCAGATGCAGTCGAAGGTCGTTTTTCTTGAAGAAGAGAATGCGCTGCTTCGTCAGCGCCTGTTCGGGCGCAAGTCTGAGCAAACGGCTGATCCGGCGACACCACAACTGCCGCTGTTTAATGAAGCCGAAAGTATCGACACGCTAGCGCCTGTTGCTGCTGACGAAGAAGTTGTCGCCCCGACCAAACGCCGTGGCAAACGCAAGCCACTACCGGCTGACTTGCCACGCATCGAAGTTATCCACGAACTCCCCGAACACGAACTGACCTGCGTTTGCGGCTGCCGCAAACATGCCATCGGCGAGGAAACCAGCGAACAGCTGGAGATCGTGCCGATGCAGATCCGGGTGATCAAACATATCCGCAAGGTCTACGGCTGCCGAGGCTGCGAAACAGCACCGGTCACTGCCGACAAACCCGCGCAACTGATCGATAAAAGCATGGCCAGCCCCAGCGTGCTGGCGATGCTGCTGACCACCAAGTACGTCGATGGCCTGCCGCTGCACCGCTTCGAAAAAGTCCTCGCTCGCCACGGTGTCGATATCCCGCGTCAAACTCTGGCGCGCTGGGTGATCCAGTGCTGCGAACACTTCCAGCCGCTGCTGAATCTGATGCGTGATCGGTTACTGGAAAGTCCGATTGTTCACTGCGATGAAACGCGAGTGCAGGTGCTGAAAGAGCCAGGTCGAGACCCGACCAGCCAATCCTGGATGTGGGTACAAGCCAGCGGCCCACCGGAGCGACCAGTCCTTCTTTTTGACTACACCACCAGCCGAGCGCAGGAGGTGCCATTGCGGCTGCTCGGCGACTATCGTGGTTATTTGATGACTGACGATTACGCCGGCTATAACGCCTTGGCCGCACAGCCGGGTGTCGAGCGTTTGGCTTGTATGGCCCATGTACGGCGCAAATTTGTCGATGCGCAGAAAGTGCAGCCCAAGGGTAAAACCGGTCGGGCCGATGTTGCGCTGACGATGATCAACAAGTTGTACGGTATCGAACGTGATTTGAAAGAAATGACGGATGAGCAGCGCTTTGCCGGTCGCCAGGAACAGAGCTTGCCGGTGCTCGCGCAGTTGAAAAGCTGGCTGGAGAAAACTCACCCGCAAGTCGCATCGCAAAGTGCTCTCGGCAAGGCGCTCAGTTATCTGGCCAGCAACTGGAGCCGGCTGGAGCGTTACGTGGAGGCCGGTTTTTTACCGATCGACAACAATGCCGCCGAAAGAGCAATCAAGCCGTTTGTCATAGGGCGCAAGGCATGGTTATTCAGCGATACGCCCAAGGGCGCCGCAGCCAGTGCGCAGATCTACAGCTTGGTCGAAACCGCCAAAGCTAACGGCCAGGAGCCCTATACGTGGCTGCGCCACGTACTGGAACGATTACCGCAGGCTGAATCGGTTGAAGATGTTGAGGCGTTACTACCCTGGAATTGGAGGGCATCATGAGTATCAATATTGATCATCTGAGCGTCGATGAATTAGTGACATTGAATCATCACATTATCGAACGGCTGAAGATGTTGGAGTCGTTGGAGGCTCATAAATCGATGATGCAGTTCCATCCGGGAGCACGGGTAAGCTTCGATTCACCCAATGGTGAGCGCCTGTCCGGTACCGTCATGAAGTTCAACCGCAAGACCGTCACAGTGGTAACCGACACCAGCCAGCGCTGGAATATTTCGCCGCACTTACTGTCACCGATCAAAAACGTGCAGGCGGGGACGGTAGTGGATATGAAGCCACAAAAAATGAAGTAACCGCCACGAATGGTCTCCGCGCCAGAATGATTTGATTTCACACCCGATCTCACGCGCTGAACGCGCCACCTGTTTTTGGATAGGTGGGGTTTATGGATCAGTTACGCTTTATTTACGCTAGTGCCAGCCCCGTGAGATTCGAAAGGGGCTGGCGACATCGCGCTTCTCTAATGCCTGATCAGGCCATGCTGACTGTCGTGGACGGCGGAATCTGAGCAATCCGCACCGACGCTTGGTTTTCCGTGTGCGCGGCCCAGCGGTCGATGTGGGTTTTCAGCTCTGGCAATTCACTGCAGTCCCCATAGACATCGGCCATCGTCAGCTTCGTGCTACTCAAAGACGTGAGTCTTTGCAGCGTGAGTTCGATGGCTTCAAGTTCTTTCTTATTGTGTCGCACGGCCTGGTTTACCGCCGTTTGACGTTCCTGTAGATCAGACATCGTGGAGCGACGCTGCAACGGCGTTGCACGTTCCTGCGGTCGGCTTTCGATGGTCCCGCCGGGAAACTCGGAATCAGCATTGCGCTGCCATTTCTGAAGTTCAGAGCGGTAGGTTTCCACCTCCAGCTTCAGCCGATTCGACTCTGTCGTGCTGATGACGTAGCCGCCGGTTGTTTGCGTTTCCTGCCACCGCCGCAGAGATGCCCAGCACGATGGGATATAGCCATCGAGCATCTTGTGATCGGCAGCGCTTAATACCTGAGACATAAACTGACTGCGATCAGGCATGTCACTTTTTTGCATTTTTGCAACACAACGAGCCATGGCGGCTTCTTCATAGCCTTCGCAGCCTGGTTTCCACAGCACAGAAGAAACAATCCGCCCCGGTAATTGCAACGGCATAAAGTGGCGCTGCTCACCGTGGTGCCAATAAGGCTTGCCGCCAAATCGCGTCATGCCGGCCGCGAATACCAAACCACCAGCAGCCGGCGTCAGAACGCCCGATACCGTTGCGGCGAGGCCTGTGATCCAGATAGGTTTCTTGGTGTCCATCCAGCCAGCAGGAACGCTGGGAACCGGATCGTTGTGGTTGACGATGCGGTGATGGACCAATGCTTTGGCACTTTCTACGAATTCGGCATCGCCTGCTCGAGGTGAGCCGAAAGTGTAAAGGATGACGTTCTCGTCGTAGTTATTACGAATCCATTCAGCCAGCAACAATGCGATAGCTCCGCCTAAGCTATGGCCACAAACGAGTATTCTTTGGTCGCTTTGTCGGAATCTGTCCAAATATTTGATGATGAATTTTTTTACGGCAACATAGCCTTCGTGAAATCCTTGGTGTGCCTTGCCTACACCGTCCTCGATCGGCACATGCATGGCATCACCGTCACGCCAGCCATCCCACTTTTCTGCTGTGCCACGTACTGCGATAAGGATCATGCGGTCATCATGAGTGGCATAGGCTTGGGTATCGGTGTTCTTCCAATCGGTCATACCTTGACGTTGATCGTTGAAAAAGTGCACTTGAGACGGCGTTTCTTGTTCGTCAGCATTTGTATAGAGCTTGGGATCGTACGGAACCAACTCCAAGCGTTTCGAATAAGGAACGTCTTCGACAATGGGGAAGTTCGGTGTTTTTGAGTCGGCATACCGCATAGGCTCTTGGTGGCAGGCCAAGCATGTCTGGAGTACGTGACCGACGGTTCCGACGATAGGGAATTTCACCTCGCCACCAGGCTCAGGGGACTCAGGTTTCTTTGGATCTTTCGGTGCATTAGGATTTTCAGGCGTTTGACCGAATGCACCGTAACTGAGCGTAGCGAAGAGCGACATGTGGTACAGATTCAGCGCACTGAATTTTGGCGAAAGTGAGAACAGCGGTCTGAATGCTCGGAGGGCGCGTACCTCAAGCACGTAGTGTTTTTCCGGCAGCAGGCCAACGCCATAATCGGGGACTTTTCCCTTCCCAAAGTCGCAAGCAATCTTCGCCCATCCTTCAGGCACAGGCTTGGAGAGCTTCGCAGCAACTGGTAAGTGACGTGTGTGTTCAACAAATTGACGAACTTCTACATTGTAGAATTCAGCTTTTTCTGATGCCGCTTGATAAGCACCTGTTTTCGCGCTGCTACCAATAGAGCGGTGCAGAGTTTGTTCTGCGGCGACTTGAAATGCCGTAAGTGGAAGTCGATAGTCTTTTCGATCACAAAGATCTTCATACCACGCTTCACCTCCGGGATACCTCTTTACTAAGGTTAGTATTACTGGGCCTTTGTAGCTGTTCGTAATCTTTGCGTATCCATCGCCGTCAAGAACACCTTCGTGCTTCTGACCTTCCGAGTCAGTTAATTCGTAATTCAACCCTCCGTACGGTTTTCCATCACCGAATTCGTCCACCAGTCTAAAGCTGATCCATTCGCCTCTAGCTGGACAAACTCTTTTTTGGTCACTCAGATATGATTCTGCCACGGGGATGTCCTTATTCAGTGCATGCCGGATAGACGGTGCACTCGCGTCCGTTCATTTTAAATGTTTTGAAAGTTGGTGGGGTCTGGCAACGATTTGATTTTTTACTGCCTTGGCATGGCTTCCAACCCTTAGGGGTTTTAATCCAGCGATTATCCATGCTTGGCTCTTCATTATCTGCAACACGAAATGTCAGTTTGATTTCTTTGCCCTTTAGTTCAGACTTGCTAATTGCTCCTCCGGGCTTGTTGCGGATAAGGTAATCCGCAGGCACATTCCATTTACTATCAGCTGCGCTGCAGGATAAAACTTTAGAAATACCATTTTTCTGGATTCTTGCAGCGCTGAGTTGAAACATCCAAGTGCAAACCCCTCGAAATTCTGGATCATCCATTGGGGTAGGCACTGGGCTATTTGCCGGCACAGTGTCACGAATAGTAATTCCACCACCATCCCCTCCGATATCTAATGGAGTAGGACCATAGCGGCCCTCAATATCTGTTTCGACTCGGGTCAAGTCCATGGCACAGCCATAGATATGAAACTCTAGAGGGATATCAAAACGGACAGTTTGCTGAGTTTGTTTTTCGTTGATTTTATCTGTTTTTTGCTGATGGCGAGTCACTTCTCCACCCACGGCGGATACATAGACATTACAATTTTGATCTGCGCGAGGGGAGTACTGAGCTTTGGAGGTGAAGCCAAAATTTGCCGGTACAGTTGCGACCAAGGTGAAATGGTCTGAGCCGTAATAACTGACGGCCCCCTCGGCGCTGTCCTTGGCCATCTGTCCGGCCCAACTGCAAGCGCCAATTAGTGGAATAGTGAGAAAAAATATGGTCCTCACACCGCGCGAAAAAAATATATAGCCCATTAGGTGCTCCTCACTCAGTGCAGCCTGGATAGACTGTGCACTCGCGTCTGTTCAACTTGAAAGTTCTAAAGTCTTTAGTGTTGCCGCGACAGAACCCATAGGGATCATTTATTCCTTTGCCGAGGCAAGGTTTCCATCCTGTAGAGAACTTTTGCCAAGTGTCACCAATTGCAGGCCGCTCCTCGGAAGAATGACGGAATATGAGGTTTATTACTTTGCCTGGAAGGGTAGTTCTTACGGCTACACCTCCGGGCTTATGGCGCTCAGATTTTTTTTCTGGGACTTGCCATTTTTCATCGGCCGCGTTACAGGACAAGACTTTCTCAATTTCTCCCTTTTTCGCTTTAGCAGTGCTTATTTGGAAAAGCCATGTGCATAGACCTCTTTGTTCGGCGCGATCTGAGGTCGTTATCGATGTATTCCCTACAATTGCCAATCCACCTGCGTGATCGAGGTCATGATCCCAGACGTCAGCACCGTAAGTCGCATTAACTTCATAGTCCACTCTGGTGAGCTCCATCGAGCAACCAGCGATGTGATACTCCAACGGAATATTTATGGAGACGGTCTGCTCCGTATTTTTTGCCGGAGTTTTATCGGATTTCTGCTGCTGACGAGTAACTGAACTGCCTAATCCCGGGCTGTAAATCTCGCAGCCCTGACCCTCTTTAGGTGAATACTTGGCTTTGGTGGTAAAACCGAAATTCGGTGGCATGCTGGCGACGAGGGTGAAATGTTCACTTCCGTAATAGCTGGTCACGCCTTCGGCGCTGTCCTTGGCCATCTGCCCAACCCAACTGCAACCGCCGAGAAGCAGGAGCAATCCCAGAACGAACCAAGTCTTTACTCTCAAACCGCAACGCCTGCATTCGTTTCACCAAACACCCGCTGACACCGCGCAAAATGCACTTCCGGCATTTCCCCCGGCAAAGGCTCCCACGCCACATCTTTCATGCACTCAGGATTCAACCGTCGACTCAGCATCAACTCCCGCTGTTCCGGCGTTTTCCATTGCCAAAGGTCCAGCAAATCCATCTGCTCCTCAAGCCACTCACTCACGACACGGGTTTCGGCCAGTTCGGCGGCGGCTTCGACATGGTAGGTCAGCAGCCAGCGCTTGAGGTTGTCGCGCAGGATGCTGCGCGCCTGTTCGCCGGATTCAGGATTTCGTAACCATGGCGCCGGATCAGGAGCCGGGTAAACCCCGGGTCTGGCGTTATCCACGCTTTTCCACTGCTCCTCGTCCCAATACAGCACGCTGCTGATCGGGCCGAGCAGTAGCGGATATTCGGTTTCTTTGAGGTTGGCGAGGCAGCGAGCAATCACGCGATTATCCTGGAAGCGGAACAACGAGCGCTCGCCGTCTTCGTCAATAACCATTCGGGCTTGCCAGTGTTGGGTCAGGCCGTCGAGGTCGGCCTTGTCCATGCTGCCGATCCAGCCCCAGTTGCGTTGTGGGTCGTCCAGCAGTTTGCGGAAGGCATCGGCGCCGGGATTGTGCAGTTCGGTCAGCCACGGGCTGATGGCGGCGAAGTCGGCGTATTGGGTGCGTCGATAGAGTTGCACCGAGCGCTGCATCAGGCCGGCGCTGTAGAGCGAGGTGACCGGGTTCGGTTCGGCGAGGCTGTCGAGGGCCAGAATCAGGACGCGATTGAGTTTTGCTTGTTCGCCAAGCCAGTTGTTCAGTGCGTCGCTCATGCTGTTGCCCCCAAATCACATTTTCCTTCACGGCAGGCTTCGCAAATCGGGCAGCGGATGTCGCCGGCCGCACGGGCCGCTTTGGCCATGGCCATCTGCACGGCGGCCGGGACGAGCAGGGCGCCGGCCTTGTCCTTGGCGGCGGCCCATGGAATGACGGGGTCGAGAATCTGAATGCCCGTACCCGCGCCGGGAGAACCGCCCGAGTTGGTCTTGACCTCCGCACCGCTGATGGTCACGCCGCCCGCATCAACTTTGATAAAGCTGCCACCCGCCTTGGCCGTCAGTTCCATGCCACCCTCAACCACCACCTTCTCCCCGGCGTGGTAGTGAATCTCTTGCCCCGCCTCGACAAACTGCGCCGTGCCCACCTTCAGGTGCTGAGTCACGCCAACGGTGAGGTGATCATCCGCCCGCGCTTCGGTCTTGCGATCCAGGTGGGTAACGCGATGCTCTTCCACCTTGAACTCACTAAAAACATTCGCTTCAACGGTGTCATGCCGTTCATTGCCAACACGAATCTTCTGGTCGTGCTCGATGTTTTCATCCCAGTCGCGCTGGGCGTGCAGGTAGATCTGTTCCGCGCCTTTTTTGTCTTCGATGCGCAACTCGTTGTAGCCCTTGCCCCCCGGTGAGCTGAGGGTTTTGAAAGTGCTGCGGGTTTTGTTCGCCGGCAGGTCGTAGGGGACGACGTGTTCCTTGTGGTACAGGCAGCCGGTGATCAGCGGTTGGTCGGGGTCGCCTTCGAGGAAGGTGACGAGCACTTCCATGCCGACGCGCGGGATGGCGATGCCGCCATAGGCGTTGCCGGCCCAGCCGGTGGCGACGCGCAGCCAGCAGCTGGTTTTGTCATCGGACTGACCTTCGCGGTCCCAGAAAAACTGCACCTTGACCCGACCGTATTCGTCGCAGTGGATTTCTTCCCCCGGCGGGCCGGTGACGATGGCGGTCTGGCTGCCGAGGGTCTTGGGCTTCGGGTGTTCGAGGGCCGGGCGGTAATGCGCGTCCCACGGGGTGGCGAGGAAGCGGTTGCGGTAGCCCTGATGAAAATCATCCTTGTTATGGGTGACGTCGCTGCTGATGTTCTCGCCGAGCACTTGCGGCTGCTTGCCTTCGTGGATGACTTCCAGCAGCAGCCAGAGGTCGTTCCATTCGGCGCGCGGGTGTTCGCTGAGGGCCATGAAGTGGCCGCTGACTAGAGTCGGCTCGTCGCCTTTGCCTTCGGCGAGTTGGTAGTCGCTGCGATGGCGTTCCAGGGCGCGGGTCGCCAGTTGCTTGCCGCGCGCGCGGTCGGTGAAGCGACCGGGGTAATCGTAGTCTTCGAGGTCCGGGGCGAATGCGCTTTTGGCCGCGCCTTCAGGCAGCAGACGTGGTTTTTCGAAGTCGTAGTCGCGGCGGCTGACGCGGGTGGTGCGGGTTTCCAGGCGCAGGTTGAAGCGCTTGATCACCGGTTGCTCGGCGGCCATGCCGGAGTCTTGCTGGTAGGGCACGGGCGCGAGTTTGCGGAACACCGTCTGGTCATCGCCGAACACCAGCTTGTGGCCGCTGGCACTGTGCTGGAAGTGGAAGTGAATGCCTTCCTCTTCGCACAGACGCTGGATGAAGTGCAGGTCGGATTCGTCGTACTGCACGCAGTACACGCGCTCGGGGTAGATCGCGCCGAGCTGGAAGCTGTAGGCGTCGGCCAGAATGCCCCGGGCTTCGAGCACCTGGGCGATGATCTTCGGCACGCTTGACTGCTGGAAAATCTGTTGGTCATGGTTGTGCCGCAGGTAGGCCAGTTGCGGCACCAGGCTGATGCTGTAGCGGGTCAGGCTTTTGCCGGAATCGCCTTGCTCGATGCGGTACACCAGGCCATGGATTTTGCCCTGGCCGGTGGCGCCGAAGGTCAGGCAACCGGGCTTGTGCAACAGCTCTTCGAGTTTCAGGTCGGGACGGGCGCTGACCAGCTCGATGTCGAAACAGAACGGCTGGTTGAGGGCTTCGCGGCCGACGAAGCTGAGCACCTGCAGGTCGACGGAAACGCCTTCGAGGGTAAGGGAGATATGGGTTGCGTTTGCGTCCAGCATGCCTTGAGTTCCGTCCTTTGAAAAAGCAGGGGCGGATGGTGCAGCATTAAAGTGCCACGTTCAAGGCGCAAATCCGACCAGGTCTTGCAGCAGCTCGCCGCAAAAAATCAAAATATTTATGAGGCAAGTCGGGAGAGCGCCTTAATTCCATCCTTCCGATTTACACGGAATAAACCTTAGAAATCTTCATCCCGTTCCTACAAGCGAGGGCGCCTTGTCAAAAGCAGCATTACAGATTCAAATCCCTTGGTTATCGACACAGAAGCCAATCCCCAAGACATACTCGAATCCGCCCTCCAGCGCATCCGAGCCTCCAGCCAGCTATTTGAAACACTCCATTGCCAATGCTTCAAGCATGGTGACGTTCAGGACATTCCGCACATTACCCATGCGCTTTATCCGCTAACGCAGGATGGTCGCGACGTGCTGCAGGCTGCGCAGCAGCGGATGATGGGCTGGAAAGCGCCGGTCTGACGGTATACCCCCACAGGCAAATCAGTTTCTTGTGGGGGAGCTTTGTTTGTGAAGGGGTTGATGAGCGTTACCAAGAGCCGTATGGCACGCCAAACTTTTCGACATAGGCTTTGGAAACCGCTGAAAGGGGCCGGTAGTGACCTCCAGACTTACCTTCATACGGGCCTCGCGGATCAATCAGGGCTTTTACGGTAGTCACTTCGATCGGGGTCATGCAAGGGCCGGCTACCCAGACTTTGACAATGCCTCCGGGGACCAACCTTATAGCAATTGACTCACGATATCCGGTGATCCATTTTCCATCGGCAGCACAGAAAACCTTTTCACCCTTGCGCATGATCTCCCGAGTCGACTCTGGAATGTTAATCACCATTTGGTATGTTTGCGGTTCGACCAACGACTGCCAGCGGACATAAATTTGTTTGGGTAAATCGGCCCCTGTTACATTTTTGCCTTTGCCGATGCCAGCTCTTTTCGGCCAACCTCGAGGATCGCCGGAGTTGTTGGGAGGCGTTAATATGGACGCAACGCCACTCATCGCACGTGGATATACCTGTTCCTGAATATCGACCACATCCGCCGACTCGATCCAAACTTCCATGTAATCGGGTGCCGTGAACCCTAGGTACCAAGATTTGTAGGGCAGTGACTGACTATTAGCAAGGGTGCAGCCACTGAGCAGAAAAGCGGCAATAGCGACACGTATAAAATTACTCATTGGGATGCACCGTGCGCACAGAGTTTTCGTCTGGCCGATTAATGAAGACGATACTCAAGTCGGTATTGTTTCGATTCTTGGCAGCATTCCAGTTGTCGGAGATATGAACATACCGCTGGAACAGCAACTCCTCTTCCTGAGAACTCAGCCCTGGTGTTTTGCTTTTCCCTTGAGCGTAGGCCATCAATTTTTCCGAGATGGGGATGAGCTCCGCAGGTAGCGCAAGTCGCGGCTCACCTTCGTCAATTTCGTCAAACGGTACTCCATTTTCCACGGCCAGTTGGCGCATGATCCGATAGTAGATCAAGGACAGATCGCTGCGTACTTCACGCTGGCTGCTGACGGCGGCATAAACGTGTTTCATATTTTTTCGATTGTCTTTGTCGGTGCTACGGAATGGCACCTCCCAAGTCCGAATCTCCAACGAAAGGTGATATTGGACCAAATGGTCTTGAAGCTGCCTCAAATCCTGCTGGGCAAGTTTGTAGCTGTTGGCTTCAGTGAAAGAGGCTTTTTCTTCAACCTCGCTTCTGCGCGGTCTGCTGAGCAGGATCCGCTCCATTGCTTTAGGTAAGTAGCCGCCGCCCAGGTCTGAATGCACACCGGGCAAAACAATATCGGCCGCGCCAAGACTGTTGAGGGCAAAATTATAACGGCGCTCATTTCGAGCAACCAACTGGACGACTTTCTTAGCCGCGTCTGGTGCCAGGTAGATATTGATTCCTGGGTTACAAGCGTTGTTACCATCCCAGTCGCCTACCAACGGATTGGCAAGGGCTGCTACAGTGTCGTAGACGCCGATGAAGTTTATCGAAACATCTGTATGCGGTGTCCAGGTGAAGCTGTCAGCTAACATCGGCGATCCCGTAGGTAACGCTTTAGCCAGAATACCTTCGCCGCCCTTTAACACCTCATTGGCAAAGTCCCGTGCCGCTGCGGATCCACGGCTGAAACCGAAAATATCAAACTCGATTTTCGCCACGCGCTTATCGGGATTGTTCTCTTGAAAGTCTCGGATAGCCTTGAGAATCAGCGGTGGTGCTTCTTCTACTCGGATCCTGACGCCCTGCGCGCCTAAACCTGTACCTTGCGAAAAGGTGGAATCCTCGGCAGTACTGCTGGTACCTATCCCATCCATGTAAATGGACAGGTTTGCGGTCTTGGCATCAATCGGCAGTGTTATGCCCCTTTGGTCTAAGTAAAGGTCATAGAGCCTGGCTACGTTACTGACGTCATTGCCATAACTGTTATCCGGGGAACTTCCCTTCCCGTCGTAACCGTGAGCCGCACAGAACTGACGAATATCTTCACCTGCTTCCTCCAGGTTCACGTCCGGTGCAAAGCAGCCAAAGACGCGCTCGCTGTTGCTGCGGTTGTTACCCGTCCCATCGAAGAACACTCCGATCCGCAAGGTGATGTCTTCCAGTTCGACCTCTTCTTCCTCTTCTTCAAGCTCTTCTTCCACCGCAGGTGGCGCCGAATCAGCGGTTGCGTTGAATTTCCCAACCGGCGGGGCGCTCAACAGTTGCCCTGCAATAGCGGCTGCGGCGGCTCCTGGAATAATCGGGGCGAGAATCTGAATGCCCGTACCCGCGCCGGGAGAACCGCCCGAGTTGGTCTTGACCTCCGCACCGCTAATCGTCACGCCGCCCGCATCAACTTTGATAAAGCTGCCACCCGCCTTGGCCGTCAGTTCCATGCCACCCTCAACCACCACCTTCTCCCCGGCGTGGTAGTGGATCTCCTGACCCACCTCGACAAACTGCGCCGTCCCCACCTTCACATGCTGAGTCACGCCAACGGTAAGGTGATCATCCGCCCGCGCTTCGGTCTTGCGATCGAGATGCGTCACCCGGTGCTCTTCGACCTTGAACTCGCTGAACGCATTGGCTTCGACCGTGTCATGCCGTTCGTTGCCGACACGAATCTTCTGGTCGTGCTCGATGTTTTCATCCCAGTCGCGCTGGGCGTGCAGGTAGATCTGTTCCGCGCCTTTTTTGTCTTCGATGCGAAATTCGTTGTAGCCCTTGCCGCCCGGGGAACTGAGGGTTTTGAAGGTGCTGCGGGTTTTGTGCGCCGGCAGGTCGTAGGGGACGACGTGTTCCTTGTGGTACAGGCAGCCGGTGATCAGCGGTTGGTCGGGGTCGCCTTCGAGGAAGGTGACGAGCACTTCCATGCCGACGCGCGGGATGGCGATGCCGCCGTAGGCGTTGCCGGCCCAGCCGGTGGCGACTCGCAGCCAGCAGCTGGTTTTGTCATCGGACTGACCTTCGCGGTCCCAGAAAAACTGCACCTTGACCCGACCGTATTCGTCGCAGTGGATTTCTTCCCCCGGCGGGCCGGTGACGATGGCGGTCTGGCTGCCCAGGGCCTTGGGTTTCGGGTGTTCGAGGGCCGGGCGGTAATGCGCGTCCCACGGCGTGGCGAGGAAGCGGTTGCGGTAGCCCTGGTGGAAATCGTCTTTGTTGGCGGTGACGTCGCTGGTGATGTTTTCGCCGAGCACTTGCGGCTGTTTGCCTTCGTGGATGACTTCCAGCAGCAGCCAGAGGTCGTTCCATTCAGCGCGCGGGTGCTCGCTCAGGGCCAGGAAGTGACCGCTGACCAGAGTCGGCTCGTCGCCTTTGCCTTCGGCGAGCTGGTAGTCGCTGCGATGGCGTTCCAGGGCGCGGGTCGCCAGTTGCTTGCCGCGCGCGCGGTCGGTGAAGCGGCCGGGGTAGTCGTAGTCTTCGAGGTCCGGGGCGAATGCGCTTTTGGCCGCGCCTTCAGGCAGCAGCCGTGGTTTCTCGAAGTCGTAATCGCGACGGCTGACGCGGGTGGTGCGGGTTTCCAGGCGCAGGTTGAAGCGCTTGATCACCGGTTTCTCGGCGGCCATGCCGGAGTCTTGCTGGTAGCTCACGGGCGCCAGTTTGCGGAACACCGTCTGGTCATCGCCGAAGACGAGTTTGTGGCCGTTGGCCGAGTGCTGGAAGTGGAAGTGAATGCCTTCCTCTTCGCACAGACGCTGGATGAAGTGCAGGTCGGATTCGTCGTACTGCACGCAGTACGCTCGCTCGGGGTAGATCGCGCCGAGCTGGAAGCTGTAGGCGTCGGCCAGAATGCCCCGGGCTTCGAGCACCTGGACGATGATCTTCGGCACGCTTAACTGTTGGAAAATCTGCTGGTCATGGTTGTGTCGCAGGTAGGCGAGTTGCGGGACCAGGCTGATGCTGTAGCGGGTCAGGCTTTTGCCGGAATCGCCTTGCTCGATGCGGTACACCAGGCCATGGATTTTGCCCTGGCCGGTGGCGCCGAAGGTCAGGCAACCGGGCTTGTGCAGCAGCGCTTCGAGTTTCAGGTCGGGGCGGGCACTGACCAGTTCGATGTCGAAACAGAAGGGCTGGTTGAGGGCTTCGCGGCCGACGAAGCTGAGCACCTGCAGGTCGACGGAAACGCCTTCGAGGGTAAGGGAGATATGGGTTGCGTTCGCGTCCAGCATGCCTTGAGTTCCATCCTTTGAAAAAGCAGGGGCGGATGGTGCAGGATTAAATGGCCACGTTCAAGGCGCAAATGCCGTAGGTGCAGAGGGTCAGCAGTATAGGGAAAAACCCTGGTTACAGGGTTTCGGCCAATGAATACGGGCTTTTGACGGTTAGATCGCCTTCGCGGGCAAGCCTCGCTCCTACAGGACTTGTAGCGTTCATGACCAAACACCTGACCTGTAGGAGCGAGGCTTGCCCGCGAAGAGGCCATTGGACTCAGCCCAACTTTAATTGTTGTCGATACGGCAAATCCGGCCCGGTCTTGCTGCAGGTCAGGGCGGCGGCGCTGACCGCAAACCTGAGCATTGCGTCAATGTGCTCACGACTCAGCTGTTGCAAACCATCAACCGAATCCAGCTGCTGCTCGGTCAGCCAAGTAATCAGCGCCGCCTGAAACGTATCGCCAGCCCCCACGGTGTCGGCAATTTTCACCGAGCAGGCCGGCACCGACCACGAACCGTGGGCACGGCTGAACACCGTTGCGCCTTCGCCGCCACGGGTCAGGAACACCAACTGACAGCGATGCTGCAGCCAGCCTTCGATCACGCGCTGAGGATCCTGCTCGGGATACAACAGGCTCAAGTCTTCGTCGCTGACCTTGATCAGATCCGCCAGCTCCACCAGCGTGGCAATTCGCGACCGCCACAACTCAAGGTTCGGCTCGGGATTGAGGCGTACGTTCGGGTCGAGGCTGATCAGGCGTTTGCCGCTTTCCCGTTGCACCAGCGCCAGCAAAGTATCGGCAATCGGTTGCACCACCAGCGAGAACGATCCGACGTGCAAACCGCGCACTTCAGGCCCAAGCTCTGGCAGATGCGCCAGGCTCAACTGCCGATCAGCGCAGCCTTCGCCACGGAAGCTGTAATGGGGCGAGCCATTGGCACCGACCGCCACCATCGCCAAAGTGGTCGGCGCGGCAAAGTCCACGAGGTAGTCCGGGCGCACACCTTCATCCTGCAGCACTTGCCGCAAGCGTCGGCCGAGATAATCGGTCGACAGCCCGCCAAACAGCGCGGCGTCCACGCCCAAACGGCGCAAACCCACCGCCACGTTGAACGGCGAGCCGCCGGCGATTGCCTTGAAATTCACTTTGGATGCCAGGCCGCTGGCATCGTCTTCGCTGAAGAAATCGAATAGCGCTTCGCCACACACCAGATACATAATTGCTCGCTCTTTAAAGGGTTGCGACATGCTGTTGATAGCGTTCGTAGGCCTGCTGACAGGCCACCACATTTTCTGCAATCGGTAAGGTTTCACTGGCCAGATCGAGCTTTACGCAGCGCTCGCACAAGTCCGCCAGGCTGTCTTCGTGACCGTTTGCCCAGGACTTGCACCACGCCGCCTGAATCGCTGCGCCGAGGGCCGCGGCTTCGCTGTGTTCGGTACAGATCACGGGTGTATTCATGATGTCAGCGACGATCTGTCGCCACACCGGGCTCTTCGAGCCGCCGCCGATCAGGCAGATGCTGCGGCTTTGTAAGCCATTCTGGCGCAGCAGGTCTAGCCCGTAACGCAAACCGAAGGTGGTGCCTTCCACCACGGCGCGGCACAGGTTGGCCCGGGTCAGGTTGGTCATGGTCAGCCCCTGCAGGCTGCCACTGGCATGGGGCAGGGCGGGGACGCGTTCGCCATTGAGGAACGGCAGCATGCACACGCCGTCGGCACCGATCGGCGCCTGCTCGACCAAGGCGTTGAACGCTTCGATATCCAATTCGAACAACTCGCGAATTGCGCCGGTCGCATTGGTCAGGTTCATCGTGCAAATCAGCGGCAGCCAGCCGCTGCTGGAGGCACAAAACGTCGCGACCGAGGCATCCGGGCTGACGTTCGCTTGCTCGGCATAGGCATAGACCGTGCCCGAGGAGCCGAGGCTCATGGTGATCGCGCCGGGCTTTATATTGCCGGTGCCGATCGCGCCCATCATGTTGTCGCCGCCGCCGCTGGAGACCAGCGCTATGGGGTTGATGCCGAGGTGTTCGGCGATGCTCGGCAGGAGCGTGCCGACCGGTTGATGGGCATCGATCAGCTCCGGGAGCGCGGCTTGCAGCCGTCCGGTGGGATCGATGTCGCGCAGCAATTGCAAGTCCCACTGGCGGGTGCGCACGTTGAAATAGCCGGTGCCCGAGGCATCGCCGTACTCGCTGCAACTGCGGCCGGTGAGCCAGTAGTTGAGGTAGTCATGGGGCAGCATAATACGCGCGATTCGGGTGAACACTTCCGGATGTTGTTCTTTGGTCCAGAGCAGTTTGGACACGGTGTAGCCCGGCGCGATGACGATGCCGAGGCGTTCCAGTGAGCCTTTTTCGCCGCCCAGATGGGCGAGCAAGCGGTCGTTCTCCGGCCTGGACTCGGTGTCGCACCAGAGCTTGGCCGGGCGCAGCACCTGACCGTGATCGTCGAGTAGCACCAGGCCATGCTGCTGGCCGGAAACGCCGATGCCGAGGATGGCCTGACCGTCTACATTCGCTGCGGACAATGCGCGGCGGGTGGCGAGGGTAAAGGCCTCCAGCCATTGGGCGGTGTCTTGCTCGCGACGGCCGTTGGCGCCGCTGATCAGGCTATGGGCGGCGGCGCCCTGACCGAGGACCTGGCCGCTGTGCGCGTCGAGGACGACGGCTTTGGTGCCTTGGGTGCCGCAGTCGATGCCGAGGAATAGTTGTTGGTTTGCCATGGAAGATCCTTGGATCGTCAGGTCGATATCAGTGAGCCTAATCGCGAGCAGGCTCGCTCCCACAGGAGATGTTTAGAGGACACAGGATTTGTGTTCGACAACGATCCAATGTGGGAGCGAGCCTGCTCGCGATGACGGCGGTCAATTCACCACCATTCTCACGCCAGCACCCGCTCCAGCGTCCGCGTCACACCCACATCACGCAAGCAGTTACAGCACCACTCAAACGCCGCCACGAACTCCGGTGAACGCGGAATCGCTGTCCCGAAAATCTCCTCAACCTCCAGCAACCGCTGAGTGATCAACACATCATCGGCCACCAGCGCCTGACAGAACGCCGCCCGTGGATCCGGAATCGCATAGGTCTGGCCATTCTCATCCACGCCTTTGAGGTACAGCGCCCATGCCGCGACCACCAGCGCCGCACGTTTGGTCTCCTGCCCATCGGCAATCAAGCGGTTGATGGTCGGCACGGTGAACTTCGGAAACTTCGACGAGCCATCCGAACACACCCGCTCCAGCTGATCGGCAATCGCCTGATTGGAGAAACGCGCCACCAACGTGTTTTTGTATTCTGTCAGGTCGATCCCCGGCACCGGCGCCAATTGCGGCGTCACGTCCAGGTCCATGTAGGCGCGCATGTAGCGCACGAACAGCGGGTCGTTCATGGTTTCGTGAACGAAGCGGTAACCCTTCAAAAAGCCCAGATAGGTCAGAGCCAGATGGCTGCCGTTGAGCAGTTTGATCTTCATCGCTTCGTAAGGCGTGACGTCGTCGGTGAACTGCACGCCGACCTTTTCCCAGGCCGGGCGACCGTTGACGAATTTGTCTTCCAGCACCCACTGCACAAACGGTTCGCAGACCACCGGCCAAGCGTCATCGACCGCATGTTTGTCGGCCAGTTGCAGACGATGCTCGGTGCTGGTCATCGGCGTGATGCGGTCGACCATGGCGTTGGGAAAACTGACATGACACTCGATCCAATCGCGCAGATCGGCGTCGCGCAGGGCTGCGAATGCCAGCAGGGCTTTACGGGTCACGGCGCCGTTGTGCGGCAGGTTATCGCAGGACATCAGCGTGAACGCGGGCGTACCCGCTGCACGACGTTTGGCCAGTGCGGCGCAGAGGAAACCGAACACGGTTTTCGGTGCGTTCGGGTGAGCCAGATCGTGCTGGATCTGCGGCAGGTGCGCCATGAACTCGCCGGTGCTGTCATCTATGCAATAGCCTCCTTCGGTGATGGTCAGCGAGACGATGCGGATGTCTGGATCAGCGAGTTTGTCGATCAGCGCCTCGGCGCTGTCTTCGGCCAGCAGCATGTCGCGGATGGCGCCGATAACCCGCACTTCAGCGTCATCGGCATCGCCGAGTTCGAACAGGGTAAACAGATAATCCTGCTCTCTGAGATCGTCCCGGGCACGGCGATCTTCGGCGCGCAGACCGACTCCGCAAATGGCCCAGTCCAGTGCTTCGCCGGTATTCATCAAGGCGTCTGTGTAATACGCCTGATGCGCGCGATGGAAACCGCCGACGCCAATGTGCGCGATGCCCTGGCGGGTATCGCTCAGGGTGTAAGCGGGCAGGGCCACCTCGGGGGCGAGGCGGTTGAGGTTGTGTTTATTAAGTTTCATCACATGCTCTCGGATCAGGCTGCGGCGCGCAACGGGCGGGTCAGCGCCACGCCGTCGGCATCGAATAAATGGCAGTGTTCAGCATCCAGGTGCAGGCTCAGGGTTTCGCCATAACGGCTGGCCAGATCGCCGCGAACGCGCAGGGTCAGCGCTTCGCCGGAAGACGTCAGGACGTGGCAGAAGGTGTCGCTGCCCAAGCGTTCGCTGACGTCGGCGGTGACTTGCAGGGTGCAGTCGCCGGGTTGTGCCAGCTGCAGATGTTCAGGGCGAATCCCTAAGGTCACCGCGCCGCCGACGCTCAGGTTGGCAGCGCTCAGCGGCAGGGTGATGCGGGTGCCGGCGTCCAGCAGCACTTCGCAGCTTTGGCCGTTGACGCGGGTGACTTTGCCCTTGAGGAAACCCATTTTCGGCGTGCCGAGGAAGCCTGCGACAAACAGGTTGGCCGGCTGGTGATACAGGTCCAGGGGCGAACCGACTTGCTCGATCTTGCCGCCATTGAGAACGACGACTTTGTCGGCCATGGTCATGGCTTCGACCTGGTCGTGGGTCACGTAGATCATCGTGGCTTGCAGTTCTTTGTGCAGGCGCAACAGTTCCAGGCGCATCTGCACCCGCAGGGCGGCGTCGAGGTTGGACAGCGGTTCGTCGAACAGAAAGATTTTCGGGTTGCGCACGATCGCCCGGCCGATGGCCACACGTTGACGCTGGCCACCGGACAGTTGCTTCGGCTTGCGCTCCAGCATCGGCCCGAGTTCAAGGATGCGCGCCGCTTCGCCGACTTTCTTCTCGACTTCGGCTTTTGCTACACCGGCCAGGTCCAGAGCGAACGACATGTTTTTGCGCACGCTCATGTGCGGGTACAGGGCGTAGGTCTGGAACACCATGGCCAGGTCGCGCTTGGCCGGGCTGACTTCGGTGATGTCGCGGCCATCCAATTCGATGGTGCCGCCGCTGACTTCTTCAAGACCGGCGATCAGCCGCAGCAGGGTGGATTTGCCGCAGCCCGACGGGCCGACGAATACCACGAACTCCTTGTCATTCACTTCGAGGTCGATGCCCTTGATGATGGAAAAACCTTCGAAGCCTTTTTGCAGATTTTTGATTTTCAGGTTGGCCATGATGATGGGCCTCCGTTTGTTGTTATTCAGTTGAGCCGGGTGGGCTTTTTGTAGGAGCCAGGCTTGCCGGCGAAGGCGATCACACGGACGCCTTCGCCGGCAAGCCTGGCTCCTACAGGGGGTGGGTGCGCCTCATTTCACGGCGCCGAACGACAGGCCGCGGACCAATTGTTTCTGGCTGATCCAGCCGAAGATCAGGATCGGCGCACAGGCCAGGGTCGACACTGCCGACAACTTGGCCCAGAACAGACCTTCGGGGCTTGAGTACGAGGCGATCAACGCGGTCAGTGGCGCGGCCTGCGACGAGGTCAGGTTCAGCGACCAGAACGCCTCGTTCCAGCACAGGATCAGCGACAGCAACACCGTGGAAGCCAGGCCTCCCTTGGCAATCGGCAACAGCACCCGGATCATTTCCTGCCACAGCGTTGCGCCGTCCAGGCGTGCGGCTTCGAGGATGTCCTTGGGGATGTCTTTGAAGTAGGTGTAAATCATCCAGACCACAATCGGCAGGTTGATCAGCGTGTAAATCACGATCAGCGCGATGCGCGTATCCAGCAGGCCAAAGCTCTTGGCCAGCAGGTAGATCGGCATCAGCACGCCCACCGGCGGCAGCATCTTGGTGGAGAGCATCCACAGCAGCGTGCCTTTGGTGCGCTGGGTTTCGTAGAACGCCATCGAGTAGGCCGCCGGCACCGCGATCAGCAGGCATAACGCCGTGGCGCTGAAGGAAATCACCACCGAGTTCCAGGCGAAGCTGAAGTAATCGCTGCGCTCGTTGATGTGCAGGTAGTTCTCCAGCGTCGGCGTGAAGATGAACTGCGGCGGCGTGGCGAACGCGTCGATTTCGGTTTTGAAACTGGTCAGCACCATCCAGAAGATCGGGAAGAAAACCAGGATCGCAATGGCCCAGGCCAGGGTGCCTAGCAGCAGGCTTTGCAGACGACGGGATTGTTGAAGAGTCATGGCGCAGGCCTCAGGCTTTGTCTGTCAGGTTTTTGCCGATCATCCGCACCAGCACGATGGCCGCGACATTGGCAATCAACACCGCGATCAAACCACCGGCGGACGCCATGCCGACGTCGAACTGCACCAGCGCCTGGTTGTAGATCAGGTAGGCGAGGTTGGTCGAGGCGTAACCGGGGCCACCGTTGGTGGTGGTGAAAATTTCGGCGAACACCGAGAGCAGGAAGATGGTTTCAATCATCACCACCACCGCAATCGGCCGGGCCAGATGCGGCAGGGTCAGGTGCCAGAAGATCGCAATGGGGCCAGCACCGTCCAGACGCGCGGCTTCTTTCTGTTCCTGATCGAGGGACTGCATGGCGGTCATCAGGATCAGGATCGCGAAGGGCAGCCATTGCCACGAGACAATGATGATGATCGACAGCAGCGGGTAGTGCGCCAGCCAGTCCACCGGCTGCGCGCCGAACAGCTTCCAGATGTAGGCGAGAATCCCCGACACCGGATGGAAAATCAGGTTCTTCCAGATCAGCGCGCCGACAGTGGGCATGATGAAGAACGGCGAGATCAACATCACCCGCACGATGCCGCGACCGAGAAACTCACTGGCCTCCAGCAACGCGCTGATCAACACGCCGAACACCACGCTGATCAGCAACACGCTGCCCACCAGTAACAGGGTGTTGGTGGCGCCGGGCAGGAAGCCCGAATCGCTCAGAAAGTAGCTGAAGTTCTCCAGCCCCACGAACTGGTTTTCACCGGGGTAGAGCAGGTTGTAGCGAATCATTGAAAAGTAAACGGTCATGCCCAGCGGCACGATCATCCACAGCAGCAACAATGCTACCGAAGGGCTGACCAGAAACCAGCCGGGGTTGGTCAACCGGCTTTTAAGTGCCGGCAGGGGAATGTCCATATGAGCTTTGAGCGTTGAAATATTCATGGCGATCACAACCGATTGGGAACAGGCAGATGAAGATCAACTGTAGGAGCGCGGGTTATTTGGGATAACCGGCGCGCTTCATCTCACGTTCGGTGGTTGACTGGGCGGCGGTCAAAGCCTGGTCGACCGTGGTCTGGCCGATCAGCGCTGCCGAGAACAGCTTGCCAACCTGGGTGCCCACGGCCTGGAACTCAGGAATGGTCACCAACTGGATGCCGACGTAGGGCACGGGCTTGAGGGAGGGTTTGGTCGGGTCCGCCGCTTTCAGCGATTCCAGCGTCACCTTGGCGAACGGCGCGGCATTCCTGTAGGCCTCGGTGTAGGTCGAAGCGCGAGTGCCCGGCGGCACGTTAGCGATGCCGTCCTTCTCCGCGACCAGCGCGCCGTACTCCTTGGAAGTAGCCCAGGTGCTGAAGGTTTTCGCCGCGTCCTTGGCCTTGGAGCTGGTCGGAATGGCCAGCGCCCAGGAATACAACCAGGCCGAACCTTTGTCGGTGGTTTCATGGGGGGCGTAGGTGAAGCCGACGTGATCGCTGACCTTGCTTTGGGTCTTGTCGGTGACGAACGAACCGGCGACGCTGGCGTCGACCCAGATCGCACACTTGCCGCTGTTGAACAGCGCCAGGTTTTCGTTGAAACCGTTGCTCGACGCGCCAGGGGGGCCGAACTTCTTCATGGTGTCGACGTATAAGTTCAGCGCGTTTTTCCATTCGGGGTCGGTGAATCCCGGCTGCCATTTCTCATCGAACCAGCGTGCGCCGTAAGCATTGGCGATGGTGGTGATCAGGGCCATGTTCTCGCCCCAGCCAGCTTTTCCGCGCAGGCAGATGCCGTACTGTTCTTTGTCTTTATGGGTGAGTTTGCCGGCAAATTCGCTGATCTGCGTCCAGGTCGGGCGTTCGGGCATGGTCAGCCCGGCGTCCTTGAACAGGTCGGTGCGGTAATAGGTGATGGAGCTCTCCGCGTAGAACGGCAGGGCATAGAGCGAGCCCTTGACCGAAAGGCCCTCGCGCACTGAAGGGAACACGTCGTCGAGGGCGTAGGTGGCCGGCAAGTCCTTCATTGGTTCCAGCCAACCCTTGGCGCCCCAGAGTGCGGCTTCGTACATGCCGATGGTCAACACATCGAACTGCCCGCCCTGGGTGGCGATGTCGGTGGTCAGGCGTTGGCGCAGGACGTTTTCTTCGAGCACCACCCAATTGAGCTTGATATCCGGATGTTCGACCTCGAAGGTTTTCGAGAGTTTTTGCATGCGGATCATGTCGCTGTTGTTGACGGTGGCAATGGTCAGTGTCTGGGCGCCGAGGCTGACGCTACTGAGGGTCATGCAGGTGAGAGCAAGCAGAGCTTTTACAGAAGGTTGCATCGTGCACTCCTTTTCTGCACCCGGAGGGTTACAGAAGGACAGTTATTGTTTTTGTGTCTTCCTGCGGAGGGAAGAATGTGCACTGATTACAGCCTTCAATTGATGGGCTGACAAATCATCCATCGCACTGTCATCGATACTTTTTTGCACTGGAGTTCAGGGCAAGAAGCTTAGAGAGCGATGTTTTAGCGATTAGTACCGATTGAATCCGTACAGGTTTGTAGGGCTGAAATCAAAAGATCGTCCGAACGCGGCCCGAGCCTTCGGCAGCTCCTGCAGGGGATGCGTTTGCGTTACCGACACGCGTCGGGTCTTGCACGATTCCAATGTAGGAGCTGCCGAAGGCTCGGGCCGCGTTCGGACGATCTTTTGATCTTGCTTTTAACCGTGGTTTTGCTCAGTCAAACGCTGCACCGCCAATCGCCGGTAGTGCGACGGGGTCATGCCCTTGAGCTGTTGAAAACGCCGGTTGAAGTTGGAAATATTATTGAAACCCGACTCGAAACACACATCGGTCACCGTTTTGTCGCCATCGGCCAGCAGCTCGCAGGATTTGCTGATGCGCAGGCGATTGACGAATTCGATAAAGCAGCGCCCGGTGGCCTGTTTGAACACGCGGCTGAAGTAGGTCGGCTTCAGGCCCAAGTGCTCGGCGACTTCTTCCAAGGGCAGATCGCGGGCGTAATGGGCAAAGATGTAATCCACCGCCCGGTTGGTGCGGTCGATATTGTGTTCATCAGCCAATTGCGGCGTCGTGGCACCGGACAGCAACTGATAGTCATCGGACGCCGCCAGCAACTCCAGCAGAATGAAAAAGTGCCCGAGCCGGGTCATGCCCTTGGTATCGGCGATGCGCTGCATCAGGGTCATGGCCTGGCGGATCGTGCGTTTGCAGCGAAACTCGATGCCGTACTGCGCGCGCTCCAGCAAGGGTGCAAGCGTCTTGAGCTCGGCGAACACCTGATGGCCGCTTTCAAACAGTTCGTCAGTGAAGTTGACCAGCATGTCGCGTTTGGGCACCACTTCGTCTTCGGCGACCTGGCTGATCCAGTTGTGGGGCAGGTTGGGTCCGGTCAGGAACAGCGTTTCCGGGTAGAAGTTGCCGATGTAGTCACCGATGAACACCTTGCCGGAGCTGGCGACGATCAGGTGCAGTTCGTATTCCTTGTGGAAATGCCAGCGCACCAAAGGGCAGGGGAAGCCGTGCTGACGATAAATGATGGACAACCCGTTATGGTCGTCCATCAATTCGTAGGAAGGATCGGTAACTCTGGCTGGTCGGCTCATGTCGGCACTTTTATTTGTCAGGGCACTTTTATTTGTCAAGGCACTTTTATTGTTATCGCCCGTTGATCATGCCTCTTTCCAGGCTCTCTGTACCAGCCTGCGACGTTGACCGTTCAGGACGGTTCATGCAACGAGCGGCCATACACGGCTTTCATGCTGGAGGCTATCCAGCAGTAGCGGACAATTTCGCACTCGTCGAAAAAGTCGATGTTAATGATGCTGCAACGGGTTATCCAGTCGCCCGTTGTACTGAACCAGTCATTGATTTGGCTTTTTATGTGCTGCGGGCCGCCCAATAGCGAATAGGTGGTCGCCGACAGCGACCAGAGAAATGTTTCGTAGGGCGCATCTTCAAGGGTTGTAGCGATATGGCTACGCAGCTCGCTGGTATCAGTGAACGCCTGGTCGCGCCACTTGTGCGGTATGCGCGGCCAGAAGTACTCGCTGTCCAGCCCCGGCGCGCCTTGGGCCGCCATGACGATGCGCCGTATAGAACTGGTGCGCTTGAGTTCACCCACGGTTTTCAACGCGTCGCTGTGCGGGATGATTCGACGCCCAAGACGACGCACCAGCACATCGTTGAGTTTCTGATACTCGAAGGGCTTGCCTGCGAGTCCAAGTTGATGAAAGTCCAGCACGATGAATTCATCCGGATTTCGATCGAGGAAAGCCGATACCGCATCGATCAGTTCATCGAGGATTCGATGAGACTGCAACCCATTGTGATGAAAGTAAAACACCGGCTCTACAGGTCCGAATGTGTAGCCGAGCCGCAGATCGAAAGCCCGCGCGCCATTGGCCAGTTGCCAGGCAAATGAATCGTTCTGGCAGGTTGTCCAGTTGCCGATCACCACTTCATAGTTTGGCGCTTTTTTGTCCATGCCGGCATTGTGCGTGCCAGGCCAGACAATGTCGGTCAGCTTCAACTGATCGATATCCAGTACGTTGCTCATCCATTTTTGTTTGTCGAACGTGATCGTGGAGTTGTGGGTCATGACAGTTCCTTGTCGTTGACCTCGTCCCATCCGTGGGACGAAGAAGTCATGTGTCGGATGTGACGGTGTGCCACATCCGTATTGTTCGCCTCGGTTAAAGGCTTTCATGACCCAGCATAGAAGTGCAACGCAGTATTGCCAGTCATGGAAATATTTACACAAATATAATTCCATTGAGTGGCGCGATGGTTATTAGATTTTCTGGGTGGCTTTTTTCAGGTTGGCCGTTCGGCAATAAGAAACAAGTTTCGACTCTTCAATGAAGTCGACATTGATAATGTTGCACTTTTCCGCCCAGTCGGATTTTGCCGGGTCAAACCAGGAATCAAGATGACCCTGAATATCTACAGGACCGGCAAGCACGCTAAAACTGGTGGCGGAAAGCGACCAGGGCGCCCAAGTGCCTGGCGGGCTTTTCAAAACTTCAATAATGTGCCTTTTCAACTCGGCGGCACTGGTGAGATTGCTGCCACTCCATTTGTGCTGGATGTTCTCGCAAAATAAACCTGGATCAAGTGCGCTGTGCCATGGGGTCGCGACCAACACTCTTTGCACCGCACTGATTTGTTTGAGTTGGTTGAGGCTCAGGTACATATTTCTGGTGGGAATCATGTGATGGCCCAGAAAGCGGATCATCATGGAGTTGAAGTAAGCAAAATCAAACGCCTCTTTATCTCCACTCAGTTCGTGAAAGTCCAGGATAATGAACTCGTCGGGGTTCTCCTTAAGGAATTGATTTACGTCGGTAACCAGCTCCCCCAAGGTGCGAGAAGAGAGGTTGCCACCGTGTTGGAAGCGGAATTTACCTAGGCCCGGTGCGCTAGCGTCGTACGTCAATCGGACATCGAGTGCACGCGCACCGTTGTTCAGTTGTGCATAAAACGGTTTGTGCTGACACGCCAGCCAGTGTCTGGGCAATGAATAGGATGCCAACCAATCACAGCCCGCATTATGGGTGCCTGGCAGAGTCAGTTCAACGAGCGATAAAGTGTCAATGGTCGGCGTGACGGTCATCCAGTTATTAGTTGAATGGTTCTCTAAAATACTGTTGTTCATTAATGCATCCTTGCATTGATTGATAGAAAAAGCGCCACCTGTTGTGAGGTGGTTTAGAGTGGCGCTTGCAGGATGTTTATAGCAACTTAAATAATGCTCGCCAATAATCGGCTTGATACGAAGTGTGTGGCGGTTTTATGGCGTGCGGTTCTTTGCTTCAATCCACTGTGCCATGTATTTCGTGCTTTTGTGGAAGTGGTGGCGCAACATACTACCGGTAAAGTTATCCCTTCTAAGTTGTGCCAGGTGTTGTTGGCAATACAGCAGCTTTTCGATCAACGCCGGGCCATGTATCGACGGCTGATAGCGATCGGCTAATAACGTCTGCCCATGGGATTGGGCACTCATCCAGAGGTCTTTGTCTTTATAAAGACGAACCGCACAATCGGCGAACTCACGCGCGGTTCGGGTCACTGCGCCCGGCCACGGCTGTTCGCGGTGCATCGCTTCTGCGCCAATCGGAGTGGTGACATTGGGTGTGCCGCACAGCATGGCGTCGACGATCTTGCCTTTGATGCCTGCACCGAAACGTAACGGTGCCAGGCACACTCGGGCCGCGGACATGACTTGCAAGGCATCTTCTGCCCAGTTCATCACATGAAACCCTTGGGTCGCATTGTGCAGGGCGGTAGCTTTGGGCGGTGTATAGGCGCCATAGATATGCAGTTGCGCCTCTGGCAACTGCGCACGAATCAGCGGCCAGATCGTGGTTTTCATCCAGAGCACGGCGTCCCAGTTGGGGGCGTGGCGGAAGTTACCGATGCTCAGGAAATGCGTGCGCTCCTCAAACGCCGGCAACGCGGTGGTCAGCGGTTCGACCATCAAGGGGCACCAGTGCAGCAGTTGTCGCGGCAGCCCGAACTGCTCGACCAGCAATTCGATCTCGACTTCGGAGATCATCAGGTTCAAGTCGCAGCGATACAGCGCGGCGATCTCCCGTTTAGCCAGATCGGTCTCGGCCATGAGCTCGAACTCTTCACGCAGTGCCGGGGCGAATAACTCGCTGAAATCATCTACGTCGTCACTGGCCTTCAAGCGCTCCTTGAGTCGCTGGTGCCGGGCATCTCGCAGGCTTTGCAGATCGGAGGTCTCCAGCACGCGCAGGGCGGCGGGGCAGTGTTTCTCTACTCGCCAGCCGAACTGTTCCTCCATCATGAACTGATCGAACAGCACGATATCCGGTGCCAGTTCGCGGATAAACGCGTCGAAACTGCTGTTGTTGAGCTCGATCGGCACTTCGCGAATGCCTAGCACGGTCAGGTCCGCACGGTGTTCACCGGTGCCGGCCGGGCTGCTGAAGGTAATGTCCCAGCCTTGCTGCAAGAACGTTTCGAGGATCTGCATGACGTGCCCGCTGGCCGCTGAAGAGCGGGGCTCGGGCCAGACGTAGCCAATGACCAGGACTTTTGCAGAGGTTTGAGTCATCGGTATTCCTTGGGGCGGATAATCGGTCCGGTTGCCGGGACGCAATTAAACCACAGCGCTGGATGATTTTAATCCTGCGTGGAATCCCACAAATGCCAGTCCTGAGCGAGAGGCATTTTTTATCTATCAATCGCCATTTATCTTTGCATCGAGAGCAAAAAGTCAATCCGATACTCTGCACAGATTAATTTCTAATGTGCCCAGGAATTTGTCGGCTGGGGTGTTGCGTAGCGCAGTCTCGATGGTAGCCATATTTACGCCAAATCCAAAAGGATCGGATTTGATTTGGTCAATCAAGGAAACCGCTACTTCATAAGAGTCCGCGTTGTATAAGGCTGGATGCTTCTGAACCAGCGTCGGGAGACTGGGGCGAATGGATTCAAACTGGTGCAGGTGAGTAAACTCTTCCGTGACCACTGTCCTGTAAGGATTCGAAAAAGACGGTTCAATCATACGAGGGTTACGCGCAAAATCAATTAATGGTGCAGCGTCGAATTCAACGCGATCCAGCGTTTTTCCATAATACAGATCGAGTGTGCCAGGCGCGCCATGTGACATTTCATGAATCAACACATCCGCAATTCTGGATTCATCGTATTTGCTTGAGCGATAAAAATCATCCAGGTGTTCCGGGTAAATCTTGATGAATTTCTTGATTGATTCTTTATGTGTAGTCCCATTGATTACCGCCTTCTTCCACCGCCTGTAATCAGGCACATTCAGTGCTGCCACCGCGCTGACGTCGGCTTTTCTGAACGACACATTAGAGAGCGTGAAAGCATCGAGATCCTTGCGCATTGCCCGCAGTTTGAGCCCGATATGTTGAGCGGCTTCGTCGGATCCCGTCCCGAACAGATATTTTAGAACCTTGCGAACTTCGTCGTTTGACTCTACATCGGCCAACAAATGGATGGCACTGTCCAGTTTGGATTTGGCTGCGGGAATCGCCTTCTTCATGTAACGATAAGTGTAGCTTTTGGGCATGATCCTGTGCCACGGCAGGGTAGGCAGTTTGAATTTGTAATTGAAATTTTCCAGTTTGGCTCCCCAAGGCTGGCCCAATCGGTTCAGCGCATACCATTCGTCATTGTGGCGTATACCCCATACCTGGAAGACATCCTGGGAAGTTTGCGCGGGACGCCAGGTTCCCAGGCGAATAGTGTCAGGGTCGATAGTGGCGGCCAGTTGGCGGTGTGGCGTTACGCTCGACCATTTGCGCGTGTCGAAAATCGCGTTATCCAGTGCGGCCACGCTGCTGCGCCACGTTTTGCGCAACAGTTTTGCGCCATGTAAAAGCAAGTCGGATGCTCCATCCAACGGATTGAACAGGTTGCTCACCAATCCGAGTCCCGTCGAAGCGATCTTGCTGGCCTTGGTAGCAATGCTCATGCTTTTGGCGGCCAGGCTGGCAATCTGAGCGACGGCTCCAACCACTAACAGAACGGTCATCGCGGCTTCTAAAGTGCAGGCCGCCACCCCTTGGAATTGTCGATCCAGATCGTCTGAGCTCAGGTCTTCGATACATGATTTGAAGGGCACGACAAAATTGAGAAACGTATCCAGGTCCTTTTCCCGTTTTGCGCGCAATGCCTCCAGCCTGGTCTGTCCCCAGCACTCTTTCACCAATTCATCGTAGGTCGCGACGGGTCTGTGCTTGAGTACGAAATTCACCAAGCGGTCGAACTCTGTCGAATAGAAACTCTGGTAATAACCGTTGATTTCTGGCGCCAGTGGAGACGCTGACAATTCACCGACTTTTTCGATCACACCCTGACTGACGTTGACGAGGCCGGGTGTGACTCCATGGGTATAACACTCGATGTTCGTAGGCAGCTGAAGCACTTTTGCAGGAGCAGAGTAGTTTTTCTCATTGCTGCGAACGGTTGTGCTTAAAAGGTTTTCTCCTTGGATAAGCTCTGCCAGCCGGGTGTTTTCGCGACAGGTTCCGTGCAAGGTGAATAATTCGTAACACGTCACTCGGCCTTCGAAATGTGAACAGATGACTACACCGTATCGACCCTTTGCCTCATCTATGTCCTTATGACTTTCCGTCGGTTTGCGCTGGGTCACTTTCAGGACCGTGTCAAGGGTCGACGCTATGAGATTCATGGGAAGGCTGGTGATCGATTGGAGTTTCGCCACTGACGGTCTTACGGTGAATATCGTGACCTTGCCTTTTAGCAGGCGTGTCCTATCAGGCAGTGGCACTGATGAAAAAGCCTGCTTCACATGCATGTTCATTGCTTGTACATGAGACACATAGGCGTGATTGAACTGACGGTAGAACTCACCATCAGGAGGAATCAGGTTTGCAAGCATGCTGGGAAACGCTTTGTAGATGCTTTCACCACTCTTCAGATCCCAGTCACCGGTCCCCAGATCATTGGACATGTGCAGTTCTACAGGCGATGCGGGAAACGGGTCCGCGTAAGTGTCCTCCAGCGGTCGATTTTTCTTTTGGTGAAGGACGTCGTTTTCAAGATAGGTACATCCTTTGGCGACCTGCTTGAGGATATCCAGTGAGATGCTTTTGCGAGTCGGCAGAGGGCGAGACAATGTTTCGGCCGTTTCGGCAAGCGTCTTGGCATGTCGGAAATACGCGCCTACTGCCACTTCAAGCGAGTCTGTGACCGACTTCTCTACGTCATCCGGCGTGACGATTCTGTTAAGCAATGCCCAATCAATCACAGGATCCATGGCAGCCAGAGCGTCGAGCGTCTTTCGCGATTCAGAGACAGCGTCAAACTTCAACAGTTGTTGTAGCTGCGCATAAGTCATCGAGCGCGTCGATCCCGGCGCAATGATTTCCTCCACCGCGACGATCTGGCAAAAATCGACCCATGGCGGCGTGCCCAATAACAGGGTGGGAGGCAGATCCTTTATCAGAAATTCCGGTGCGGCCTCTGCCAGCAACAGATGAGCGGCCAGTGCCGCATCTCTTTCGGTAATCCGGTGATTCTCGATCAGGTGCCTTTCGAATTTCGTTTGAACATCGGCGAAGGATTTTTCCATGTGTTCGACAGCATATAAGTTGAAACCTGCCACATGGTTGCGAGGCTCTTGTTCGCCGACTCCGGGATGAAGATTGAGCAAGAGCGAAGTCAGTATCATTTGCTTGAGCGACTCATCGGGTTGGGGTTGGTTTTCTTGCGCTCCATACCAACCCAGATCCCGCACATAAGCGTTGGCCCAGTAAAAAGCGATAGGACTGGACACAAGTTTTTCAAGAATATCCTCAGCTTCCGAACGTTTGAAGGGCGTAGACCACCCGCCCAAAATGTCATTTACCAGATGCTCAAGTAACGACTGATCCTTGATGTAACTGCTGATGAGTTTGCGGAATTCGCTGCGCTGAACGGCAGAAAGAGTGACTGAATTGTCTCCGGCTTTGATCATTTCCCAATAGTGACCAAGCGGTGGACTCACTGGAGGCTTCAGCTTCATGAATTCTGTCAGCCTGGAACTTTCGGCGGCGGTTTGGGGAATGATGTAACCATGGAATCTCAGCCATTGCGTCAATTCGACATGGTCAGCGAGAGAGATGATGCCACCGGTCAATTGCGTCATTTCAACCAATGTATGAAGATCATCTTTCAGTTCCGGTGCAAGTTTGAATGCGTTCGCAAAGCCAATTGTTTTACCTGAGTATCTTGCGTTTATTTCGCCTTCGGAAGTTACTTCGAACAGTGAGTGCTCGGGAAGTTGGAGGGTAGCCTTTAATTTTTTGAAGGCGGTTTGTTCGGACATTTTTTGCAGCAATTCCCTGCCGGGTTGCAGAGCGTCTTCAAGCGTCGATCCGGACTCAAGAGAGATGACGGCACCTGCCAGCGTGATTGCTTGCGAAGAACCAGGTTTTTCTCCGCGCTGATTGAGTTTATATACAGCCTCCATTCGCTCATTGTTGTCGCTTTGAAAATGGTGATTTTGAATGACGGTGCCGGGGACAGATCTGGACAAATATCTTTGAGTCGGTGAGTTGGCATGTTTGATGATCATGATAAATCCATTTGTTTTGGGTTTTATGTTTGGGAGATCCTCTTTTGTTATCTTGCGCTTATCAAGAATTGCTGTGTAAGTGTATTTTACAAATGTTGGGAATTCTGAGTTATTGTTTTTTGTTGTGTTGTAATTATTAATAACATCTCCACGATTTACTGTTGGGTTGAGGGTGATTACGGTTGTGCCTGGCTTGCAGTAATGGGGAAGTGCAGTTCGTGCTTTGTTGCTGTTCGCAGGAGTCACTTATGACAGTGGATTTACCTGGTATTTACGACGATGCCGAAGATCAATATTCGCTTCTATGGCTGCTGGACCCTCTAAGTGATCTGGGGGAGGAGGAACCTGTGCCAATGGCGAAAACCAGAACATTCGAAATCAGTTCGCTCGATGAAAAAGATGTTGATGGTGTTGATGTGAAAAATCTGAGTGACGAAATATTGCATGGCTGTTCGGTTGTCGCTGACCCAGCCAGCTTTGATCCAGCCTATTTTATTCGTGATCGCATTGATGAGGCTGTGCAAGCGCTAGTGCCTGACGAAAAAAACAGGTCGCGGATAAAGTATGATTCAGAAGTGATGATTAAATATATAGAAGTTAAACAACCCAGTCGCAGTGACATGCTTAAAGCTGAAAAAGATTCCGCCCACTGGAAGGAGAGAAAATTTACATTGGCAGAACTATGCACCGGCTATCATTATCGTGTACTCAAAGACAGGGGGTACTCTGAAATACAATGGCCTTCCTACTATCCTGCCAAGCTTGTAAAGACTTTGGAGGGGGCCGACTATCAGGCTGACTTCAAAAAGTATGTTGCCGAAAGCTTACAGCATCCTGCGGCGCACGCTTTTGGGCGATTGCTAAAAAAAGCCGAACTCAACAAGCTGGTCGTAGAGTTCATTAAGAGTGACGCTCGCTCAATGGAAGACAGGATAATTGCCCTTGAGTATCTCAAAGGCTTGATCCCTGCGCGCCTTCTTAACTTGCACAGCGACCCGGATCTTGAGGTCGATAACGCCGTGTTTATCGGGCGCAGCAATCTGGATCGCGGCGTGTTGTTTTTTTTGGGCGAAGACAGTGCTGCCATCGAATTTCCCGCCGGGCATGACGAGCGCGGAAGGTTTCTGGAAAACCATCCGGAACTGCAAAAGCGTCTGTTGAAGCGTGTTCCATTGAGCGCCCAACAGAAACCTTACGTCTGTGATTTCAAATATCGTGGAATGGAGTTCCCCTTGTTCGCGACGCGCCCAAACTATCGAGAGCTTGTATTTCGAGCCAGTGCGGACATTGGCAAAGACCTTTTTGACCGGCAAATCGTGCGAGCGTTGACGGACATCGATACATTGGTATCAACCCGCGCCGAGCGTATGACTGATATTGCACTGGAAGTAGCCGGGTATCTGCTGCAATGCATTGCGTTCGCGGTTTCGATTCCGACCGGAGGAACGGCGGCGTGGGTATCTGCACCGATTCGAATGCTGGTTCCCTTTTTGTTGGGAATTGGGGCGTCGGCGACTGATTTGATCCGTGCCGAGATCTCTGATGACCCTTCCGAGGCGGAGCGACTGAGGATCAACGCGGCAATTGGGGTACTGGCTGAACTCGCCGGTCCCATTGCCGAAAAACTCTTGGGTAAGGCTCTTTCTGCGGTTGCCAGGAAAAACATCAGCCGCCGAGTGCTCGAAACCCTAAAGCGCAGCAACAGACCCTCGGTGGTGCGCAGACCCGCAGGCAGCATCAGCCATCAGTTGGCGAGTACTGCTGGCAAAGAGATACCTGAAGCGGGTAAGGGGGTGCTTGTCGCAGGCTACCTGTCGGAGTTGGCGGGTGGGCCCAATGTGGCGCAGTCTCTCGCCACGAACTCGCAGGTGGTGAGACTTTCCGGACCGGAAAAGGGCTTTATTTACCAGGGTTTTGTATTTCGCGGGGACATGCGCGACCCAACGGTAATATTTGAAAAGGGTTTTACCCAACGCACGCCGATCAGGGATCTCAACCAGGTTAACGGCTTCAAAGGGGGTTATGGGGGGGCGCACGATGCACTCGATCTTGATGGCGCCGGGATCTCAACCTCGGCTTTTTACCAGAAAGACGGCGCAGGGGCCTTTGTGTATGGGGGCCAGAAAGGTGGGTATACCTATTTCGTCGATGCTCGTCAGTTGGAGGGATTTCATTTGTACGCCAATACCGAACTGGCGTTTCGCCCCGATTCCGGGTTAAAACAATTGCCTCCTTTGGAAATCAACTATGCCGTCGATTTAACACCTGCCTTGATCCTCGGCGCTTATGACAAGACCGGAAAGTTCATTCCCAACCCCAAAGCAATCAACCGAGCGATCATGGCGAGTGAGGTCAATCCATTGAAAGGCAGTGGTCGAGACGTGGGCAATAAATTCCGTCAGCCGCTGACTGATATCAACGGGCTTGGCGTCGATTTTGGTAACGAGGCGGTGGCCGAGCAGGAAGCAGTGCCGCCTGTGCCAGACACTACTCCGACACCTGCACGACCACTGGCTAAAGTGGATGTCAATGACATCATCGCTTTCAGAGAGCGGCAGGAGGCTAAACGCAAACGCCCGATTGCTTGAGTCGCGTCATTGCCCAGTGGTGGCAAAGGGGGTTAGATCAAAATACCCTTGACCTTGTCCCGCAACTGATCAATGGAAAATGGCTTTGCGATGATATGCATGCCGTCAGGCACCTCGATACTTTCGGCATAGCCGCTGGCGAACAGAATCGGCAATTCGGGACGCAGCATGCGCGCCTGCTTGGCCAATTCCCGACCGTCCATGACGGGCAGCCCCACATCCGTCATCAATAAGTCGATGTCCTGGTCCTCATCGTTGATGAATTCCAGCGCCATTTCACAGCCATCCGCCGCAAGCACTTGGAATTCCAATTCCTCCAGCACATCGACGATCAGCGTGCGCACGATGGCATCGTCTTCGACGACTAGAATGGTGGAGGCGTTCGTGGACATAGTGGGACTCTCAAAGATTGAATTCGCGGATGCCGGTCGATCGAAACCGCCGGGCTCTTGCATGAGTAAGTGACGAATCACGCCAGGTTCTCGACGCGTTACAAAAACAATAGCCGCACAAGAGCCGCACAGAATAACCGCTCCTTTGTCCCAGAGCAGCTAAATGCAGGTTTTTGCCGCAAAACATGTCAGAAAATTGGATCAGCCCGGCAGTTTTGGGGCAGACTCGATGGTTTTCAGCACCTCGACAAGGACTCCCCATGACCTCTGCGTCCTCGGTTGATGAGCAACGATTCCGTAAACTCCTGAGCCGCAACGTCAGCCTGCCGTTGGGTGTCGGCGTCATCAGCGCGGTTTTCTTCGTTTCGCTGATTACCTACCTGTTGTCGGTGATCCAGTGGGTCCAGCACACCGACCGGGTGATCAATAATGCCAATGAGGCGATAAAGCTGACCGTCGATCTGGAAACCGGTATGCGCGGGTTCCTGCTCAGTGGCGACGAACATTTCCTAGATCCCTACGAGACGGCCAAGCCGAGAATCACCGTCGCGCTCAATACCTTGCTCGAATTGACCGCCGACAATCCGGTGCAGACTGATCGTCTGCGCCGGCTCCAGGCCTTGCAGACGGAATGGGCCCATTACGCGCAATCGATGATCGATTTGCAGCGCGCCAGCGGTGACTACCGTGGCGCCGTCAAGGCCGGACGCGGTAAACGGTTGACCGATGAGATCCGCAAGCAATTCGAAGACGTGATCGACATGGAACAGCAGTTGCGCACCACGCGTAACGAGGAAGTGCGCCGCACCACGATCTGGAGCATCGCCCTTTATCTGTTGTTCGTGGCCGGTATCAGCGGGTTGTTGGCCTACATTGGCCGTCGGGACTTGCTCAAACTGTCGCAAAGTTACAGTGCCAACCTCGCCGGACAACAGGCCAGTGCCTGGCGCCTGGAACAGCAAGCCTGGTTACGCAACGGCCAGACCGAACTGGCCGAGCAAGTCCTGGGGCAGTTATCCCTCAATCTGTTGGGGCGCAACATTCTGCAGTTCTGCGCCCAATATTTAGGGACGGCTGTCGCGGCGATCTATGTCCGTGAGGACCATGGTGGCCTGAAGCGCATCGCGTCTTACGGTTTCTCCCGGGAACAGGAAGCGCTTGAACAGCAGCTTTACAGTGGCGAAGGGATTATCGGCCAAGTGGCGCGACAGGCGCGCTTGATTCGTCTGGATGACGTACCGGGCGACTACTTCAAAGTCAGCTCCGGCTTGGGCGAAGGTTTACCGCATAGCGTATTGGTGGTGCCGACCAGCGACGACGATCGTGTCAACGGTGTGATCGAACTGGGTTTCCTGCGCACGCTGACGGATCGTGACGTCGAACTGCTCGAATTGATTGCCGGCAACATCGGCACCTCGATCGAGGCCGCTCGCTATCGTCAACGCTTGCAGGAAGTACTGGCCGAAGCCCAGCAACTCAATGAAGAGCTGCAGGTTCAGCAAGAAGAACTCAAGAGCGCCAACGAAGAGCTGGAAGAGCAGTCGCGGATTCTCAAGGAGTCCCAGACTCACTTGCAAACCCAACAGGTCGAGCTGGAGCAAACCAACGAGCAACTCGCCGAGCAGGCGCAGATCCTGGCCGCGCAACGCGATGCCATGGACCTGAAGAACACCGAACTGAATCAGGCCCAGGTTGAGCTCGAAGCGCGCGCCGAAGAGCTGCAGCGCTCAAGCAAATACAAGTCCGAATTCCTCGCGAACATGTCCCATGAGCTGCGCACGCCGCTGAACAGTTCGTTGATTCTGGCCAAACTGCTGGCGGAAAATCCGCAGGAAAACCTCAGCGCCGAGCAGGTCAAATTCGCCGAGTCGATCTACTCCGCCGGCAACGACTTGCTCAACCTGATCAACGACATTCTCGACATTTCCAAGGTCGAAGCTGGCAAACTCGAGGTGCGTGCGGAAAACACCAGTGTTGCGCGTCTGGTGGAAGGCCTGCATGGCATGTTCCAGCCGTTGGCGGCGGACAAGAAACTGGATTTCCAGGTCCATTTGCAGGCCGACGCACCGCTGATGCTGTTCACCGACCGCCAGCGCCTGGAGCAAGTGATCAAGAACCTGCTGTCCAATGCAGTGAAGTTCACCGATAAGGGCACGGTCAACCTGAATGTCGCTGCTTACCCAGGCAACGGCATCGCCTTTATCGTTCGCGACTCCGGGATCGGGATTGCCCCGGATCAGCAAGAAAGCATTTTCGAAGCTTTCCGTCAGGCCGATGGCACCACCAATCGCCGTTACGGCGGCACTGGCCTGGGCTTGTCGATTTCTCGTGACCTGGCCACGTTATTGGGCGGCTCCATCAGCGTGACCAGCACGCCTGGGCAGGGCAGTGTGTTCACCCTGGTGTTGCCGCAGCACTACGTCGAGCCGGGCGACACGCCTGCCGAAACGATGAAAGCCACGCCAGTTGCCATGCAGGCTGCTATGTGGAAAAGCTCCGTGGTTGCTGCGCCTGGACCACTGATTGCCGACGTCGACATTCCGCGTTTCAACGATGATCGCAACAAGGCGCCATTCGCTACTCGCTGCATTCTGGTGGTGGAGGATGAGCCGAACTTTGCGCACATCCTCTATGACCTGGCCCATGAACTGGGTTATCAGTGCCTGGTGGCCCACGGCGCCGACGAAGGCTACGATCTGGCCAGGCAGTTCATCCCCGATGCGATTCTGTTGGACATGCGCCTGCCGGATCATTCCGGGCTGACGGTATTGCAGCGCCTGAAAGAACATGCCGAAACCCGGCACATCCCGGTGCACGTGATTTCAGTCGAAGACCGTGTCGAGGCCGCCATGCACATGGGCGCCATCGGTTATGCGGTCAAGCCGACCACCCGCGAGGAACTCAAGGATGTGTTTGCCCGCCTCGAAGCCAAACTGACGCAGAAGGTCAAACGGGTCTTGCTGGTTGAAGACGACGATGTGCAGCGTGACAGCATCGCCCGATTGATCGGCGACGAGGACATTGAAATCACCGCTGTCGGCTTGGCGCAGGATGCGCTGGGCTTGCTGCGCAGCACGATTTTCGACTGCATGATCATCGATCTGAAGCTGCCTGACATGCTCGGCAACGACTTGCTCAAACGCATGTCCACCGAGGATATCTGCTCGTTCCCGCCGGTGATCGTCTACACCGCACGTAACCTGACCCGGGACGAAGAGGCCGAGCTGCGCAAGTATTCGCGTTCGATCATCATCAAGGGCGCGCGCTCGCCCGAGCGCTTGCTGGACGAAGTGACACTGTTTCTGCACAAAGTAGAATCCCGCTTGTCCCAGGAGCGCCAGGCGATGCTCAAGACCGCCCGCAGTCGCGACAAGGTTTTTGAAGGACGTAAAGTGCTGCTGGTGGACGACGATGTACGCAACATCTTCGCCCTCACCAGTGCATTGGAGCAAAAGGGGGCTATCGTGGTCATTGGCCGTAACGGTCGTGAGGCGATTGAAAAACTGAATGAAGTCGAGGACATTGACCTGGTATTGATGGACGTGATGATGCCGGAGATGGATGGTTTCGAAGCCACGCTCGAAATCCGCAAGGACCCGCGCTGGCGCAAGTTGCCGATCATTGCGGTGACGGCCAAGGCCATGAAGGATGATCAGGAGCGCTGCCTGCAGGCCGGTTCCAACGACTACCTGGCCAAGCCCATCGACCTGGATCGCCTGTTCTCACTGATTCGTGTGTGGTTACCCAAGATGGAACGAATCTAAGTGGAGCGCACTGAAATCGAATTGAGGCTGTTGGTCGAGGCGATCTACCTCAAGTACAGCTACGATTTTCGCGATTATTCCGGCGCGTCGATCAAACGCCGGGTCAATCACGCCTTGAGTCAGTTCGAGTGCAAGACCATCTCGGCGCTGCAAGAGAAGGTTCTGCACGATCCGACCGCATTCATGCAACTGCTGCAATTGCTGACGATCCCGGTCAGTGAAATGTTCCGCGATCCTTCGCATTACCTGGCGCTGCGTCGGGAAGTAGTGCCCCTGCTCAAGACTTATCCGTCGATCAAGGTCTGGATCGCCGGTTGCAGCACTGGCGAAGAAGTTTATTCGATGGCGATTCTGCTGCGCGAAGAAGGCCTGCTGGATCGCACCATCCTCTATGCCACGGACATCAACCCGCGCTCGCTGGATAAAGCCAGGCAGGGGATTTTCTCCCTGGAGAATGTCCGGGCCTACACTCACAACTACCAGCAGGCCGGAGGTCGGCGTTCGTTCGCCGATTACTACACGGCGGCCTATGGCTACGCCATTTTCGACAAGAGCCTGTGCGATAACGTGACCTTCGCCGATCACAGCTTGGCCACCGACAGCGTATTCTCGGAAACTCAATTAATTTCGTGCCGTAATGTATTGATTTATTTCAATAAAAAACTACAGGGTCGCGCATTCGGCTTGTTTCACGAGTCCCTGTGTCATCGGGGGTTCCTGGCGCTGGGCAGTAAGGAAACCCTGGATTTTTCGGCCTATGACAATCAATTTGAAGCATTGGTCAAACCAGAACGGATCTATCGCAAATCATGAACAGGGCAGTGCTGGATACTCATTGGCTGGACCCTCGCGGCATCGGCCGTCTGCTTGTCGAGCGGGAACGAATCGCATGCTAAGTAACATCCAGGCCAAATTGCTGATCGTCGACGATCTGCCGGAGAACCTTCTGGCGCTGGAAGCCTTGATCAGGCGTGAAGACCGTATCGTCTACAAAGCCCTGTCCGCCGACGAAGCCTTGTCACTGTTGCTGCAGCACGAATTCGCCATGGCCATTCTTGATGTGCAGATGCCCGGCATGAACGGCTTCGAGCTGGCCGAGTTGATGCGCGGCACGGACAAAACCAAAAACATCCCGATTGTGTTCGTCAGTGCAGCCGGTCGTGAGCTTAATTACGCGTTCAAGGGCTACGAAAGCGGTGCGGTAGACTTCTTGCACAAGCCGCTGGATGTTCATGCGGTCAAGAGCAAGGTCAATGTCTTCGTCGACCTGTATCGCCAGAGCAAAGCGATGAAGCATCAGGTTGAAGCGCTGGAGCAAAGTCGCCGGGAGCAGGAGGCGCTGCTCCTGCAGTTGCAGAACACCCAGAATGAACTGGAGCAGGCGGTGCGCATGCGTGATGACTTCATGTCCATCGTTGCCCACGAAGTTCGTACGCCACTCAATGGCCTGATTCTCGAAACCCAGTTGCGCAAAGTGCACCTGGCCCGGAATAACGCCGCAGCATTCACGCTGGACAAGATGCACGCCATGATCGACCGCGACGAGCGGCAGATCAAAAGCCTGATCCGCCTGATTGAAGACATGCTCGATGTGTCGCGGATCCGCACCGGCAAGTTGTCGATACGCCCCAGTCGGTTCGACCTGGTGCAGCTGCTGAACAACCTTCTGCAAAACTTTGCCCCGCAGGTCGAGGCCGCGCAATCATCGGTCACCTTGACGGCCGAGCAGCCCGTGGTGGGCAATTGGGACGAGTTCCGCATCGAACAAGTGATGTCCAACCTGTTGACCAATGCGCTACGTTATGGCGCCAAGAGTCCGATCGACGTACGCGTGTACAATCAGGGCGGGCAAGCGTGGGTTGAGGTTCAGGATCGCGGTATCGGGATCAGTGAAGAGAATCAGCAGCGCATTTTTCAGCAGTTCGAAAGAGTTAGCGCCAAGGCCGTTGTAGCGGGACTGGGCCTCGGGTTGTTTATTTCGGAGCAGATTGTCGCCGCCCATGGTGGCTCCATCACCGTCGAGAGCCGGATTGGCGAAGGCGCCTTGTTTCGCGTTTGTCTGCCGCTGCAGGAAAACAGCCCGATAAACGCAACCTCTGAGTGACCTCACGGTCGTATCAGCAGCTATTGACCGAACAAAGGTTTTCCATGAGTGAAGATGCACAAGATGTGGTACTGATTGTCGAGGATGACCCTTCGATCTTGATGGTGCTGTCTGCTTATTTGTCGGGCGAGGGTTATCGGGTGCTGCAAGCCGAAAACGGCGAGCAGGCCTTTGAAATTCTGGCGAGCAAACCGCATCTGGACATGATGATCACCGACTTCCGCTTACCGGGGGGAATCTCTGGCGTGCAGATCGCCGAACCCGCCGTGAAGCTGCGACCGGAGCTCAAGGTCATCTTCATCAGCGGCTATCCGCAGGAAATTCGCGAGACCGACAGCCCGATCACCCGCAACGCGCCGATCCTGGCCAAGCCGTTCGATCTGGATGTGTTGCAACAGATCATGCAGGACATGTTGTCCTAAGCAGCGCGTCGGCCGATTGCCGACGCGCGGTAGTACATTTCGGCGGGTCAGGGTTTTACCTGGTCTGCCTGAAGGTAAGTGAAAGTTACATCGGCCGTGATAGTGCCGGGTAACGTCATTTTTATGATCGGGACCACCTTTCCACCGGTTTTAGCGTAAAAGTCACGTTGATCATGTTGAGCGCCGGCGAGCCCGCCGGGGAGGTAGTAAAACGCCTCGATGGGCAGTTCCTGAGGAATGTTCTGCGGCCAGGTGGCCAGGATTAACTCGGTGTAGTCGTATGCACCGGCAAACAAGTTTTTCAGATTGTGAACTCTAATGGATTGGTAGAACGAATCGGCGCCCAGGCTGTTCATGGAATCTCGCACATCGAAACTGCACATATTCCAGATGTTCTGGTTCCAGTTTGCGACCCATTGTTCGGCGGTGGCTATACCGATTGTCTGGCAGCGTCGACTCCTATCAGGTGCATAGGGGTGAGCACCGCAACCCGGCTTATCCCTCAATTGAGTCGCGCCGTCTCTTGGGTATGCACAAAGTACCTCGATCTGTCTTGTGCCCTCCGGCTTCGACAGTACCGGGTAGAAAATAAAGCCGTTTTTTTGCCCAAACACCAGATTTTTGAACTTCGCGTCTTTACCCAAAAACGTAAATGAAACGCCACCACTGGTTTGAGAGTGCGGGCTGGGGTTCCAGCTTGAATAAGCATCCGATGGTACTGTCGACCTCAAGACGATTCCTCGGCAGAGGAACGCGGGCATCGAGGGTTTGCCGCAATCAGGGCGAACATCGTTGTAGCGATTGGTCAGGTTGCTTGCGACGGTGGTGCCATTCTGTGCCAAAATCGAGCCGGTGCTGGCGATACCGGTATCAGCCTGCACGGCTATGGGTGCCTGTTCCGCCGGGGTTGGTTGTTGTTGTTGTTGTTGTTGTTGTTGTTGTTCGCGAACCTGACAGCCCGCCAAAACAACCATCAACATCAGCGCGATGACTTCCTTCATTGCCTGTCCATCCCTTGAGTGTGACCTGCGCGTGGCAGGGCGCAGAGCAACCCATCAGAGGCCGTGCTGCGGACTTCAGAGGAGAGTTAATCAAGGAAAAATTGCACTGAATAGCTATCAGAGTTGACAGCTGACAGGCTTCAAATCGAGGTCTATGCTGAGCGGCTGTGGCGTGAGATCAAAGTGTGATTTTCGGGATAACACATTAGATCCGAATCATCTCCCGCACCTTCGCCGTCAACAAATCGAAGGTGAACGGCTTGGTGATCATCTGCATGCCGGGATCAAGAAAGCCACCGCGCACGGCGGCGTGTTCAGCATACCCGGTGATGAACAATACCTTGAGGTCAGGCCGGTATTGCCGACCGATTTCCGCCAGTTGCCGGCCATTCATACCCGGCAGTCCCACGTCGCTGATCAACAAGTCGATTCGCTGACCGGAGTTGAGAATCGGCACGGCGCTGTCGGCATCGCCCGCTTCAACAAAGGTGTAGCCCAACTCACTCAATACGGCGCTGACCAGGACTCTCACGGCGGGATCGTCCTCGACGATCAGCACGGTTTCGCCGTCCCGGGCGTAAGGAGCGTGTTGGGCATCGACTTGGGTGTTCTGCACCAGTTCCCCGCGAAAGCGTGGTAAAAACAGACTGACCGTCGTGCCTTTCCCGACTTCGCTGTGAATGCTGACGTGTCCGCCGGACTGTTTGCTGAAACCGTAAATCATCGATAACCCCAGGCCCGTGCCCTGGCCAATGGGTTTGGTCGTGAAGAACGGGTCAAAGGCCCGGTTGATGGTGCTTTGCGGCATGCCGTAACCAGTATCGGTGACGCTCAGGACGATGTAATCGCCCGGTTGCAGATTGCTGTGCGCCTTGGTGAACCCCATGTCCAGCTGCTGATTGGAGGTTTTGACCAGCAGATTTCCACCATTGGGCATGGCATCCCGAGCGTTGAGCACCAGGTTGAGCAGGGCGCTTTCGAGTTGGTTGGGGTCCGCCTCGGCCACCCACAGTTGCTCGTCCAGCTGCATTTCCAGGTGAATGCTTTCGTTGATGCTGCGCTGCAACAGCTCATCCATGGACACCACCAGGGTGTTTATCTGCACGGGTTTTGAATCCAGCGACTGGCGTCGGGAGAATGCCAGCAAACGATGTGTCAGGCCCGCCGCGCGGTTGGCTGAGGTCACCCCAAGATCGATCAGGCTGTCCAGGTCCTCGGTGCGTCCCCGCGCCAGGCGTCGACGCAGCAGCTCCAGGCTGCCGATGATGCCGGTCAGCATGTTATTGAAGTCGTGGGCAATACCGCCGGTGAGTTGGCCGACCGCTTCCATTTTCTGTGATTGTCTGAGTACTTCTTCGTTGTGGCGCAATTGCGCGGTGCGCTCCTCAACCTGTTGCTCGAGGGTTTCGAGGGTATTTTGCAGGCGCAGTTCGCTTTGGCTCAGATCAATCAATCGGTCCCTGGCTTCATACTGTCGTCGTCGCCCGCGCAACGCCGTGGTGACCAGGCTGATCAGCGTGACCGGATGAAACGGCCGCTCAAGGAAAGTCACGTTGCCCAACTGCAAACCGAGCCGCGACGCAGGGTTCTGCTCCGGGCCACCGTGGTGGGTCAGGAGTACGATCGGCAAATCCGACCACGCCGGTTGCTGCTCGATCAGCCCCAGCAATGGTTCAAGGTCAGCACCCAACAAGGCCTCGGAAGCAATTACCAGCAGGCCGGCACCCAGCGACAGTTCGTTGCACAAAGCGCCCAGATCCCGGGTGATGATTCCTTCGACCCCTGCCTCGTTGAGCATCATCAGCGCGATCTGACTGTCGCGTCCCAACGGCGCAAGAATGATCGCGCGCTCGGACATTGCCTTCATGGCCGTCACTGGACATCTTCCTCAAGCAGCGGCTTGCTCGCGCCCAGGTAAGTTGGCACGCCGCGCAATACACCCTGGAATGCATCCAGTGGTTCACCGATGGTCATGCCCTGGCCGCTGATGCGGTATTCGCGAATGGTCGATTCGTGGCTGCCGGTGCGTTTCTTGATGATCGAGATCGCTCGGCGAACCTTGCCCAGGGCTTCGAAGTAGCGCAACAGAATGACCGTGTCGGCCAGATAGGTGATGTCGACCGGGGCCTGCATGTCACCGACCAGCCCATGCTGAGCGACGGTCATGAACGTCGCGGCGCCTTGGCGATTGAGGTACAGCAGCAACTCGTGCATGTGCAGCACCAGCGCATTTTCCTCGGGCATCGCCGCCTGATAGCCGTTGATACTGTCGATCACCACGGTTTTGATATTGCGTTCATCAACACAACGACGAACCCGGTACGAGAACTCGCCGGGGGACAACTCAGCGGCATCCACTTGCTCGATCAGCAGGTTGCCGGTTTCTTCCAGGGCCTTCAGGTCGATGCCGATGTTTTTCATCCGCTCGAACAGCAGCCCCAGCTCTTCATCGAAAATGAACAGCGCGACTTTTTCGCCACGGGCCACCGCCGCAGCGGCGAATACCATCGAGATCAGCGATTTGCCAGTACCGGCCGGGCCGAGGATCAGGCTGCTGGAGCCCGTCTCGATACCGCCACCGAGCAGGGCATCCATTTCCGTGATGCCACTGGTCAACTGCTGGCGGACATAACGCCCGCGATGTTCGGCCGCCACCAGGCGCGGGAACACATGTATGCCATCACCCATGATGGTGAAGTCATGGAAACCACCCCGGTACTTCTGACCGCGATACTTCACCACGCGGATGCGTCGGCGTTCGGCACCATAGTTGGGCGTCAATTCTTCGAGACGAATAACCCCGTGGGCCACACTGTGCACGGTTTTGTCCAGGGCTTCGGTGGTCAGGTCATCCAGCAGCAGCACCGTGGCCTCGTAGCGCACGAAGTAATGCTTGATGGCCAGAATCTGTCGGCGGTAGCGCAAAGAACTTTGGGCCAGCAGGCGGATTTCGGACAGGCTGTCGACCACTACACGGGTCGGCTTGACTCGCTCGACCGCTTCGAAAATCTGTTTGGTGGCTTCGCCCAGTTCCAGGTCCGAGGAATACAGCAGACTCTGCTGATGCTCGGCATTGAGCAGGCTTTCTGGTGGTGTCAGCTCGAAAATATGGATGTTCTCATCCAGCTCCCAGCCATGGGACAACGCCCCTTGACGCAGCTCGCGCTCGGTTTCCGACAGGGTGATGTACAACGAGCGCTCGCCGGCACGGGCGCCAGCCAACAGAAAATGCAAAGCGATGGTGGTTTTGCCGGTTCCGGGTTCACCCTCCAGCAAGAACACGTGACCGCGGGACAATCCACCGGCCAGGATGTCATCCAGACCTTCGATGCCGGTGGCGGCTTTTGCACTGATCAACTCGTTAGACGTAGACAAGAAATGCCCTCTCATGACTAGGGGAAGCGAGGCAGCAGGCTGGGAACGCCGCAATAGACTGCCTGATCACTTGACCTTTTGCCGAGACGGCGGTTCAACCTTTTGTGTCTGTGTGTGTGGTTCTTGTGCAAAGAAACAAAGATCGCAGCCTTCGGCAGCTCCTACATGGAAACACGTCACTCTGCGATCGTTTGCTTGTCCCGGACAACCATCACATACCCGCAGCCAGCACACCCCCACATAGAAATACGTCACCCTGTAGGAGCTGCCGAAGGCTGCGATCTTTTGATCTTGATTAAAGCCCTTGCTGCAACGCCGGATCGTCCGGATTGAGCTGCTCCAGCTGTGCCAACAGGATCTGCACGTTCTGCAACTGTCCGCTTTCCTTCCAGTAATTGATCAGCAGCACGCGCGCCTTGCGATCCGCCGGGTGACGCTGGACGATTTCCTGTAGCTGGTTCTGCGCCGCTTCCAATTCTTGCTCACTGTGCAGCGTGGTGGCCAGGTCGTAGCGGTAATCCTTGTTGTCCGGCTCAAGCTCCACGGCTTTGGACAGCCCGAGCAGGGCGAACTCACTTTGCCCGTGATGCAGCAACCAGAGCCCCAGCGCATGTTGCAGGTAGGCCGAGTCAGGCTGGGCCTTTAGCTGTTTCGCCAACAATTGCCTGGCGGCATCGCTTTGGCCCTGTTTGTCCAGCACTTCGATCTGCATCACCAGCGCCGGCAGGTTGCCGGGCGCCAGTTGCAACGTGCGCTCCAGAGCCCGCTGCGCGTCCTTCAACTCGGCATTGTGCAAGTGCAGGCGCGCCAGTTGGTATTGGGTTTCGGCGCTTTCCGGCTGACGCTTGAGGCGTTGTTCCCAGGCATCGATGGCTTGCTCCAAAGGGCCGAAGTACAACCCCAGTTCATCCGGCGTCAGACCCAACAAGGCGTTGACCGCCGCAAACCGCACGCTGGGGTCGCTATCATCGAGCAAGGGCCCCAGTAACAGGCTGCGCTGCCCACTGGGCACCAGCCCGCTGAGGCTTTTGATCGCGGCGATGCGCACATCCGCCGAGGGATGTTGCAGGTCTGCATTCGCCAGTTTCAGGGCTTGCGAGCTTGGGTAATTGGGCAGTTCGGCATGCAGCCAGACACGGCGCTTGGCCGACAGGTCAGGGCGACCCAATTGCTGATAAAGCACCCGCGCCGCGCCCGGTTGACCCGCGCGTGCCTGGGCCAGCGCTTCGCTGTAGCCATGCTTGATCGCCGCCGGCACCACAGGCGTCGTACTGCGCAGGAAGAACCAGGCGAGGGCGAGGGCAAGCAATACGCAGAGGCTGATGAGCAAGTAGCGGCGGGACTGAGGCATGTAGGAATCCGGGGGTGGCAGGTTTTTGCAAAGTCATCAGCTTCGGTCAGGCCGGGCTGTGAGTCAAACCAGTAGTGAGGTTTTCGCGATTTGAGCCTTGGGTAGCTGATTATTCCTGATACCCCCAAATCCCTGTGGGAGCGGGCTTGCTCGCGAATGCGATGTGTCAGCCGCCGAATATCTATTGGATGTACCGGCCTCTTCGCGAGCAAGCCCGCTCCCACAGGGTGTGTGGTGACTTTCGGCACCGTGCGCAGCCAAAAAAAAGCCCCGCGACCGAATGAGGCGCGGGGCAAAGGAATTGGTTGGTTGCGGCCAACCAAAGGAGCTCTTTAAAACGTTACTGGCTGGCGACCGTCTCTGGTTGCCAGCCGCCGCCAAGGGCTTTGTAGATGGCGACGATGCCGCGGTACAAATCGACTTCGGCCTGGGCTTGGGTGTCTTCGGCTGCCAGGCGCTCACGCTGAGCATCGAGCAGCACGAGGAAGTCCTCGGTGCCTTCGCGGTAGCGAATCTCGGCGAGATCGGCAGCGGCGCGGCTTGATTCGCTTTGACGAATCAGCGAAATCAGGCGCTGCTGACGCTTGCCGTAATCGCTGAAGGCGTTTTCCGACTCTTCCAGCGCCAACAGTACTTGCTGCTCGTAGGTCGCCAGGGCGCCTTCGGCTTCAGCATCGGCGCCGCGCAAACGGGCGCGCACGCTGCCCAGGTCGAACGCCGCCCAGGTAATGCTTGGGCCCAGTGCCCAGGCGTTGGCCGCCGAGGAACCGATCTGCGAACCGCGCCCGGCGGTGAAACCGAGGAAGCCGCTGAGGCTGACCCGAGGGAACAAATCAGCCTTGGCCACGCCGATGCGGGCGGTGGCGGCCGCCAGTTGGCGTTCGGCGCTGCGGATGTCCGGACGCCGTTGCAGCAGTTCGCCCGGATCACCGATCGGCAGCGCCTTGGCGATTGCCGGCAAGTCTTTTGGACTCAGGTCGACGGTCAGTTTGTCCGGACGCTCGCCCAGCAGGGTGGCGATGCGGTTGCGCTGCCGCACCTGTTCGGCTTGCAGTTGCGGCACGCTGGCTTCGACAGAGGCCAGGCGCGCATCGGCGCGAACGACGTCCAGTTGGTCACCGACACCGGCATCACGCAGGCTTTCGGTGATCTTGCGCGATTCCTGCTGATTGTTCAGGTTGGCCAGGGCGATCTTTTCCCGCAGTTGCGCACCGCGCAACTGTCCATAGGCGTCCACCAGTTCGGCAATCATGGTGACTTGCAGTTGGTACAGATCGGCTTCGGCTGCCTGCTGTTCGGCGTCGCTGGATTCCAGATTGCGCTGGATGCGACCGAACAAGTCCAGTTCCCAGGCCATGTCCAGGCCCAGGTCATAGCGTTCACTGCTGACGCGGTCGGTGGTCTGGCCGGGGATCTGCCCTTTGGCCAGATCACTGCTCGCGCGGCTGGTGATGGTCGGCATGGCGTCATTGCTGGCGTCATCGCGAATCGCCCGGGCCGCTTTCCAGCGGGCGAAGGCCACGCGCAAATCGCGGTTGCCTTGCAAGGATTGCGTCACCAACTGGTTGAGGGTCGGATCCTCGAACTGCTGCCACCAGATGCCTTCGAAACGGGCGCGGTCGAAGTTCTTCTGACCGGCGCTGCCATCGGTGGCGGCCGTGATGTTGGCTGCCTCCGTCGCTGGGGTTTTGTAGTCCGGGCCAACGGCGCAGGCACTCAGGGCCAGTACCAGAAGGCTCGGCAGGAAGGCTTTCAGGCTCATTGTTGCGCCTCCAGTTGCTTTTCCAATTTCAGCGCCTTGGCCGCTTTGCGCGCTTCACCGCGCTCCACAAAGTTGCGAATCAGTACGTAGAACACCGGCGTCAGCAACAGACCGAAGAAGGTCACCCCGAGCATCCCGGAGAACACCGCCACACCCATGGCATGACGCATTTCGGCACCGGCACCGCTGGAGAAAACCAGAGGCACAACACCCATGATGAACGCGAAGGAGGTCATCAGGATCGGCCGCAGACGCAGACGGCAAGCTTCCAGCACCGCGGCCAGCGGGCCGAGGCCTTCTTCCTGTTTATCCTTGGCAAACTCGACGATCAGAATCGCGTTCTTGCATGCAAGTCCCACCAGTACGATCAAGCCGATCTGAGTGAAGATGTTGTTGTCGCCGCCCGAGGCAATCACCCCGGTGATGGCCGACAGCAGGGTCATCGGTACAATCAGGATCACCGCCAGTGGCAGGCTCCAGCTTTCGTATTGAGCCGCGAGCACCAGGAACGCCAGCAGTACGCAGAGCGGGAACACGAACAGCGCCGTGTTACCGGACAGAATCTGCTGGTAGGTCAGGTCGGTCCACTCGTAGGTCATGCCGTTGGGCAATTCGTCCTTGAGCAGTTTCTCGATGGCTTTTTCGGCCTGGCCGGAGCTGTAGCCGGGGGCTGCCGCACCGTTGATTTCAGCGGTGATGAAGCCGTTGTAGTGCATCACGCGGTCCGGCCCCGAGGTGTCGCTGACCTTGATGAAGGTCGCCAACGGAATCATTTCGCCCCGGTTGTTACGCACTTTCAGCTGACCGATCTGGTCCGATTCGAGGCGGAACTGTTGCTCAGCCTGAACGTTGACCTGATAGGTGCGACCGAAGCGGTTGAAGTCGTTGGCATACAACGAACCCAGGTAGATCTGCAGGGTGTCGAAGATGTCGCTGACGGCAACGCCGTGGGTCTTGGCTTTTTCCCGGTCGATGGCGGCATCGACCTGCGGTACGTTCACCGTATAACTGGTGAACAGACCGGCCAGTTCCGGCACGCTGTGGCTTTTGGTGATGATGTTCATGGTTTCTTTGTACAGCTCGTCATAGCCCAGGTTGCCCCGGTCTTCGATCTGCAGGCGGAAACCGCCAATGGTCCCCAGGCCTTGTACTGGCGGTGGCGGGAAGATCGCCATGTAGGCTTCCTGAATCCCGGCGTACTGGCCGTTCAATGCACCGGCAATCGCACCGGCAGACATGCTCGGATCCTTACGCTCGTCGAACGGTTTCAGGGTGACGAAGACGATGCCGGCGTTCGGGCTGTTGGTGAAACCGTTGATCGACAGACCCGGGAAGGCCACGGCGCTTTCCACACCAGGCTGTTTCAGGGCCAGGTCGGACATGCGCTTGATCACCTCTTCGGTACGGTCCAGGCTCGAAGCGTCCGGCAGTTGCGCGAAGGCCACCAGGTATTGCTTGTCCTGGCCGGGTACGAAACCGGTCGGGGTATTGGAGAAACCGAAGAACGTCAGCACCATCAGGCCGGCGTACACCAGCAGGGCGATACCGCTGCTGCGGATAACCCGGCCCACGGTGCCGACATAACTATGGCTGGCCTTGTCAAAGAAGCGGTTGAACGGACGGAACAACCAGCCACCGAAGAGCTTGTCCAGAACCTTGGAGAAACGGTCTTTCGGCGCGTCATGGCTCTTGAGCAACACGGCGGCCAGCGCCGGCGACAAGGTCAGCGAGTTGAAGGCCGAGATCACGGTCGAAATCGCAATCGTCAGGGCGAACTGTTTATAGAACTGCCCGGTCAACCCGGAGATGAACGCAGCCGGGATAAACACCGCACACAGCACCAGCGCTGTCGCAATGATCGGACCGGTCACTTCGCGCATCGCACGTTTAGTGGCTTCGATAGGGGTTAATCCGAGCCCGATGTTTCGCTCGACGTTCTCCACCACCACAATCGCATCGTCGACCACGATACCGATGGCCAGAACCAGCCCGAACAGCGACAGGGCATTCAACGAGAAGCCGAACAGGTGCATCACGGCAAACGTACCGATCAGCGAAACCGGCACCGCCACCAACGGGATGATCGAGGCACGCCAGGTCTGCAGGAACAGGATCACCACGAGCACAACGAGGATCAGCGCTTCGAAGAGGGTGTGAACCACCGCCTCGATGGAACCGCGCACGAAGATCGTCGGGTCATAGACGATGCTGAAGTCCATGCCTTGCGGGAAGTTCTTCTTCAGCTCGGCCATTTTCTCCCGAACGTCGTTGGAGATCTGGATCGCGTTGGAGCCAGGGCGCTGAAAGATCGGGATCGCCACCGCCGGCTGGTTGTTCAGCAAGGAGCGCAGGGCGTATTGGCTGGAGCCGAGTTCGACGCGAGCGATGTCTTTCAGGCGAGTGATTTCACCATTTTCGCCGGAGCGAATAATGATGTTCTCGAACTCTTCCTCGGAAACCAGACGGCCTTGGGTGTTCACCGACAACTGGAACGCAGTGGCATTCGGCGCAGGCGGAGCGCCCAGGGCACCGGCCGCCACTTGACGGTTCTGTTCACGAATCGCGGAGACCACATCGGTCGCGGTCAGGTTACGCGAAGCAGTCTTGTTCGGATCGAGCCACACCCGCAACGAGTAGTCGCCCATCCCGAACAGCTGCACATCACCGACACCGCCCAGACGCGCCAGCTCATCCTTGATGTTGAGCAAGGCGTAGTTGGACAGATAGAGCATGTCGTAGCGTTTGTCCGGCGAGGTCAAGTGCACAACCATGGTCAGGTCGGGCGAGGCCTTGTCGACGGTGATACCGATGCGCGTCACTTCCTCGGGAAGTTTGGGCTCGGTGCGGGTCACGCGGTTCTGCACCTGTACCTGCGCGTTGTCCAGGTCGGTGCCCAGGGCGAAGGTGATGGTCAGGGTGATCTTGCCGTCAGCGGTGGACTGCGAGGACATGTACAGCATGTTCTCGACGCCGGTGATGGCTTGCTCCAACGGAGCGGCCACGGTTTCACCGATGACTTTAGGGTTGGCGCCCGGGAAGTTGGCACGTACCACAACGGTCGGCGGCACGACTTCCGGGTATTCGCTGATCGGCAACTGGAACAGCGAGATGGCGCCGGCGATCAGGATCAGCAGCGACAGTACCGCTGCGAAGATCGGCCGTGAAATGAAGAATTGGGAAAAATTCATCGGAGTAATTGTCCCTTAACCGCGTGGAGTCGCAGCAGCCACTTTCACAACCGTACCCGGCGCGACCTTGGCAGGTGCAACTTGGGGCAGATTGCTGGCTTCCAGCGCTTTTCGTTGTTGTGCGAGCGCCGCGAGAGTTTGTTCGCTGGCCATCGGAATCACGTCAGGCGTGACCGGCGAACCAGGGCGAACCCGTTGCAAACCCTTGACGATGATGGTGTCGTCTTTGTTCAGGCCGCTGCGCACGATGCGCAGACCTTCGATCTTCGGACCCAGCTCGACAGGGCGGTAAGCCGTTTTGTTGTCGGCATCCATCACCAACACGAACTTTTTACCCAGGTCGGTACCGACCGCTTCGTCATTGATCAACACGGCGGAGTAGGTGCCGCTGCCCACCAGTTTCAGGCGTGCATAAAGACCCGGGGTGTAGGTGCCGTCGCTGTTGTCGAACACCGCGCGACCGCGGATGGTGCCGGTCTTCGGGTTGACCTGGTTGTCGACGAAGTTCATCTGGCCCTGGTGCGGGTTGCCATCTTCATTGGACAGGCCGAGGTAAACCGGCGTGGTTGCGCCGCGTTGGCCCTGGCGGGCGAGCTGGGTGTATTTAAGGAAGACACGCTCGTCGGCGTCGAAGTAGGCGTAGACCTTGTCGGTGGACACCACGCTGGTGAGCGCGGTGGTATCGGCGGTAACGAGGTTGCCGGCGGTGATTTCCGCACGGCTGACACGGCCGCTGATAGGCGCAGTGACGCGGGTGAAACTAAGGTTCAGTTTGGCCAGGTCCAATTGGGCCTGGAGGGCGCCGACGGCGGCGCGAGCTTCTTGAGCCGCGCTGGTGCGCGAGTCGGCGAGTTCAGCGGAAATCGCGTTGCTGGTGCGCAGACGTTCGCCGCGCTGGGATTCGTTTTCGCTGCGGGTGGCCGTGGCGCGAGCTTGCGCAACCAGGGCTTCGAGGCGGCGGACCTCAGCCTGGAATGGACGCGGGTCGATCTGGAACAACAGATCGCCTTTCTTGACCAGCGCGCCTTCGGTAAAGGCCACGTCATCGATCTGGCCGGAAACCCGTGGACGAATCTCTACCGTTTCCGGCGCTTCAAGGCGCCCGGTGAATTCGTCCCACTCGTTGACCGGTTGTTCCAGCACCTTGGCCACGCTGACTTTGGCCGCGGGCATGGTGGCGGCTGCGTCCGGGGTCTTGCCGCAGGCGCTCATCACCAGCACGGCCAACAGGGCCAAGGGGAAGCGCAAATGTTTGAGTGACTGTTCCATGGATGCATCCGCCAATGTATTGAGATGGACGGATGATGCTTGGCGGGGTTGTATGGCACGAATCGAATGAGGCGAAGGTAACTATCATTCGGAATGATATAAGCTCAAAGCGAGCCCTCTAGCATGCACCTTCCGTTAGTGGGCTATCAAATGAAATGATGACAAATCAGTGTTGCAGGGAGTTAAGGGGATTGGCATCAACCGCGTCGTGGCCATCGCGAGCAGGCTCGCTCTGTTGGGCTGGCCATAAGCGAGAGCATTGATCAGCATTGACTCGAATTGCTTGAGTACCAGCGAATGATGCAGTGGATGGTCATCCAGCTTGATTGCGTCCGCCAGAATGCCGATATTGGCCGGATCGACATTCTGGTAAACAATGCTTTCGACCCCTCTGTGGTTTTTTCATCGGTGGTCGAGCTGTCAGCCGAGCAGTTGCAGCGTAATTTTGAGATGGGGCCAGGTGGCCAAATCATCGACAGCGCACGCTGATTTTACCGTCCAGCCTGCGAACGATTGCTCCACTGGAACCACAAGAAACGCCTTGGTGTGTCTTGTGGTTTTTTCATGCGATGTTCACCGATGCAACCGGCTCTCGCGTGGCTGCGCGTGCAGCCAGGAAGGCAAGAGCAGCCGCCACGCCCAGCAACGCGGCGCTCAACTCGAAGGTCGCTCGATAGCCGCTCGAGTCAAACACCAGCCCGCCAACGGTTGCACCCGAGGCAATGGCCAGTTGAATGATCGCGACCATTAAGCCGCCTCCCGCTTCAGCAGCCTCTGGCAATGTTCTGGCCAGCCATGTCCACCATCCCACCGGGGCCGCCGTTGCAACCAGTCCCCAGAGACCCAACAAGACAGTGGTGGTGGCCACCGAGCTGCCGAATGAAACCAGCGCCAGCGCGATCACCGCCATCAATATCGGGATGACGATGAGGGTGCGATGCAGGCCATTTTTCAAGAAGGCTTCAATCAGGAAGGTGCCCGCGAGGCCCGCCAGACCCAGGACGAGCAACATAAGCGACAGCATGGAAACACTGACGTGCGTGACTGTTTCAAGGAACGGGCGCAGGTAGGTAAACAGCATGAACTGACCCATGAAAAAGACACTGACCGCCACCATGCCTAACGCGACCGGTAGGCTTTTCATCAACCTGAAGACATTCCCAGTGCCTGAACCACTTTGCGACTTCATCGCCGGAAGGCTAAACAGAAGCCAGGCAGAGGCGATTACCGCGACCGGGATGACGCACAAAAATGCACCGCGCCAGCCGATCAACGCGCCAAGGAAACTGCCCAACGGCGCTGCAATCACGGTTGCCAAAGCGTTGCCGCCGTTGACGATTGCCATGGCGCGAGTGATCTGGTCTTCAGGCACCAAGCGCATGGCGGTTGCCGCCGACAGCGACCAGAAGCCGCCTATCGCGACCCCGATTAACGCGCGGCCGACCATGAACACCCAGTAATTCGGCGCGAAAGCGACCACTGTTCCCGAAATGATCATCAGCAACGTCAGTGACAACAGCAGAGGTTTGCGGTCGACCCGCGCCGCCACCGAAGCGATCAGGAGACTGGCGAACAGCGCAAACAGCCCAGAGACAGAAATGCCCTGACCTGCTTGCCCCTCGGTGATATGCAAATCGGCGGCAATCGGCGTCAGCAGGCTGACGGGCATGAATTCCGACGCCACCAGCACGAAGGCTGCAAGCGACATGGCGAATACGGCGCCCCACGATTGTTCAGCTTTGCGGGGGGCGTGGAGGGAGTGGCTGGTCATTGATTGAATCCTGTCATGCGCGAAGCGTCGCGGCCCCGTGAACGAGGCCGCGAGAGAGAGCCGGTGCCCGGCCAGGGCGCCGATCAGGCTACTTCAGGTTGCTTTTGAAGAACGAGGTCAACTTGGCGAATGGAATGAGGTTGACCCGGTCGTAGAGATCCACATGCCCGGCATCCGGAATGATGAGCAGTTCCTTGGGTTCGGCAGCGCGTTTGTAGGCGTCCTCACTGAACTCGAGTGAGTGTGCCTGGGCGCCAGCAATGAACAGCAGTGGGCGAGGGGAGATCGTCTCGATGTCGTTGAACGGATAGAAATTCATGAATTTCACGTTGCTGGTCAGCGTCGGCATGGTGGTTGTCTGCGCCGACGCACCGGCAGGCGTAATCTCACCTCGTGGAGTGCGGTAGAAGTCGTAAAACTCGTCACCCACGGCGTTTCCGGTCAGTTTGAGTGGTGAGCCGCTGGTATAGCGGGTCTGGCCACCCTGGAACTCCACGTCTCGCTGCTGCGCCGCCTCGCGAATGATCTGCTGGCGCTGTTCAGCCGTTACACCGTGCTTGAGGCCATTCCGATTGGCCGCGCCCATGTCATACATGCTGACGGTGGCAATGGCCTTGAGACGCGGATCAATTTTGGCCGCGCTGATGGCGAAGCTGCCACTGCCACAGATGCCGATGACGCCGATACGCTCACGATCAACAATGGGTCGAGTGCCGAGAAAGTCCACGGCGGCACTGAAGTCTTCGGCGTAGATGTCCGGCGAGACTGCCTGGCGAGGCGTGCCCGCGCTTTCGCCCCAGAAGGATAAATCCAGCGACAGCGTGACAAATCCCTGCTCGGCCATCTTGGTGGCGTACAGGTTTGCACTTTGCTCTTTAACCGCGCCCATCGGGTGGCCGACGATAATGGCTGCATTTTTCGATTTCGGGTCGAGACCCTTCGGGGTGAACAGGTTGCCCGCGACCTTCATTCCGTATTGATTCTTGAAGGTGACCTTTTCTACGGTCACCTTGTCGCTTCTGTAGAAGTTGTCTGCACCGTTCGGCCTATCGGCTCCATTGAAGAAAAAGAGGTAACAAGCAGCCCGAGGGCAAGAAGAATGCCTTTCACTGGAGAATCCTTGATGGTGTGTCGGATGGACATTTTCCCGCTCTGCCCAGACTGCAAACAGTGCATTGCGCTGGATTACTTGCCTGATTCTATGAGTCTGCGTTCTTTTGCGGGACGGTTGGGTGTGGGCGAGTTAGAGTTCAGCGAAGAGATACGAGACGAACATGACGACCCAACACGAAACCGCCACATCGCCCCAGGAAGCGCTGGCTCAGGTCATTGGCTCGCGGGTCTTGATGCCCGGTGACTACGGAACCTGGATTGCGGGCCTCGGCTTCTTCAGACGTGAACACCCGTCGCCGCCCGTCGTTTGCATGGTTGAACCGAGCATCATTCTTGTCGCCCAAGGCGAGAAACAATTGTGGGTCGGCGGTGAGGGTTATCCGTATGACACCTCGCGTTTTCTGGTCACCTCACTGGATTTGCCGGCCAACTCTGAGGTGCTCGCGGCGAGCCCGGAACAACCGTGCCTGGGGCTGACGTTCAAGCTCGATTTGCGCATGCTGGCAGAGCTTATAGCGCAGAGTGACCTGCCGCCCACCCGTGAACGTTCGGTTGCGAAAGGGGTCGGCATCGGTTCAGTGACCGCGGCCATGCTGGCGTCGTTCGAGCGCTTATTGGCGCTGCTCGATGAACCGGAAGCCATTCCTGTTCTCGCCCCTTTGATCCAGCGTGAAATTCACTACCGTCTCTTGAAGAGTGATCAGGCGGGCAGATTGCGACAAATCACGTCTGTCGATGGCCAGGGCTATCGAATCGCCAAAGCCATCGATTGGCTGAAGTTGAATTACACCTCGGCCCTTCGCGTCGACGACCTTGCCGCCCGGGTGCAGATGAGCACGCCGACCTTTCACCATCATTTCCGCCAGCTCACCGCGATGAGCCCGTTGCAGTACCAGAAATGGCTACGGCTAAACGAGGCGAGGCGTTTGATGCTCAACGAGCATCAGGATGTATCCAGCGCGGCGTTCAAGGTCGGCTATGAAAGCCCTTCGCAGTTCAGCCGTGAATACAGCCGACTGTTTGGAGTCGCGCCTAAACGAGATATCGCAGTGTTGCGTGGGGCAGGGTAGCGACATACAGAGGTCATTCAAAAATTGGCCATTGGCAACCCTTTCAAAGACTCTCAGGATCCCCGAAAAACATTTTGACATAGCCCTGGATCAATGATTTCAGACGGAAAACTATTGCGGCTGCCCCTATCTTGCCCCCGATTGCAAGCCATCAAACAATATCGTCAATCACGATATGCCGTTGTCCACGACTGCACTGCTCAATCCGAGCCTCAACCTTATAAACGCTACGCAGCATCAATTCGGTAATCACCTCGTGACTCGGGCCGCTGCCTTGCGTGGTGCCGTCGGCAATCACCAGAACCTGATCGGCGAAACGCAGTGCCTGATTCAGATCGTGGATGGCGATGAACACAATGACCTCGCGTTTTCGGGCCAGGCTGCGCATGAAGTTCAGTACCTGAACCTGCCGATGCATGTCGAGGGCGCTAGTCGGTTCGTCCATCAGCAGTATTTCCGGTTCGCGCACCAGGGTTTGCGCGATGGACACCAACTGTTGCTGACCGCCGCTGAGTTCACCGAGGTTGCGAAAGGATAATCCGGTGATGCCCAGCGCAGCGAGAATCTCGTCGACCAGTTTCAGTTCGTCATCATGAACGACCCACCCCGGTGTCAGTTGCTTGCGCGCCAGCAACACGGATTCATAAACCGTCAACCGCGCACTGGCATTCAGACCCTGCGGCATGTAACTGATGCCCGTCAGCCCTTTTTTCGACTCCTGCAAGATCACCTGTCCGGGGCCGTCGATCAGTCCGGCCATTCGTTTGAACAGCGTCGATTTGCCCGCCGCGTTGGGCCCGACTACGGCGACCACCTGACCGCCGAAAAACGTCGCCGTCGAGACATCACGAATGATCTCGCGCTGGCCGTAGCGGGCACCGAGATTCTCCAGTTGCAGCTTCACCATGAGTTTTTCTTCCCGCCGAGAATCAGAGATATGAAGAACGGTACGCCGATCAGCGACGTGACCACGCCGATGGGGAATATCGCGCCGGGGATCAGGGTTTTGCTGACCACGGAGCTGGCCGACAGAATCAACGAGCCGGTCAGCAAGGAGGCTGGCAGGAAAAACCGCTGGTCCTCACCGATCAGCATACGGGCGATGTGCGGACCGACTAGCCCGATGAAACCGATTGTGCCGACAAACGCCACGGGAAACGAGGCGAGCAGGCTGACCATGATCAGCGTCTGAAAGCGCAGGCTGCGTACGTTGATGCCGAAACTGGCGGCCTTGTCGTCGCCCAGGCGCAGGGCGGTCAGGGCCCAGGCGCGTTTGGCGAATATCGGCAGGGTGATTAGGATCACCAGACAGATAATGCCGAGTTTCGGCCACGTAGCTTTGGTCAGGCTACCCATGGTCCAGAACACCACGGCGGCCACGGCTTGTTCGGTGGCGAAGAACTGCACCAGCGCCAACAGCGCATTGAAGGTGAACACCAGCGCTATACCGAGCAACACGATGGTTTCGGCGGTGACGCCGCGACGCATGCTCAGAAAGTGGATCAGCAGCGCCGACAGCATGGCCATGATGAACGCGTTCAGCGGCACCATGAATTGCGCCGCCAGCGGGAACAGCGCGACGCCGAATGCCAAACCCAACGCCGCGCCGAAGCTGGCGGCGGCAGAAATACCCAGGGTGAATGGGCTGGCCAACGGGTTGTTGAGGATCGTCTGCATCTGCGCGCCGGCCAGCGACAACGCCGCGCCAACGGCAACCGCCATTAACGCCACCGGCAAGCGGATATCCCACATCACCACGCGCACCTGCGGTGAAGCGCTGTCTGGCGAAAACAGTGCGCCGAGCACTTCGCTGAGGCTGTAGCTCGCCGGACCCAGGGCCAGATCGAGCAGCACGCTGCACATCAACAGAATTACCAGCCCGGAAAGAATCAGGCGTTTACGCAGCACCAGACGACGGTAGGTTTCGCGCTGCACAACCACGGCGTCGGTCAATGAGCTCATGGCTTGACCTCGGGTTGGCGCAGGCTGACAAAGTAGCCTGACTCATACGGCACCGGCAGGAAGCGCTCATGCAGTTCGCGGAATGACGCGTCTGGATCAAGATCGGCAAACAGCTCCGGATGGAACCATTTCGCCATTTGCTGAATGGCGACGAATTGGTAGGGACTGTTGTAGAACTGATGCCAGATGGCATGGAAGGCTTGATTGTCCTGGGACTTGATGCCGGCATAGGCCGGACGCTGGGTGTACCACGCGAGTTTTTTCCTGGCTTCTGTCATGTCCGCGCCCGGACCGACGCCGACCCAGTGGCCGCCGGGGGCAAAAGCTTCCCAGTTGGCGGTGGTGATCACTACGTGCGCAGGATTGGCAACGACGACTTGCTCGGGGTTCAACTGACCGAACGTGGTCGGAATGATGCGGCGGGCAATGTTGTCGCCACCGGCCATATCGACGAACAGGCCAAAGTTCTCGTTGCCGAAACTCAGGCAGCAATCATCGGTGTAGCCGCCGATGCGCTCAATGAACACGCTGGGGCGGTGCGGGTGTTGTTTCTCGATGATGTCGGTGACGCGATGAATCTGCTGGTTGCGGAAATCGATAAAGGCTTCTGCGCGTTGTTCCTTGCCAAACAATTGGCCGAACAGGCGCATGGTCGGCTCCGTGTTCTGGATCGGATTGTTGCGAAAATCGACGTACACCACCGGGATGCCCAGGGCGTCGAGCTTTTCGATGTAGCGCGCATCTTCGGTGGCATGCTGCGCCTCGATGTTGAGGATGATCACGTCCGGGCGCTGCGAGATGGCCTGCTCGATGTCGAAAGTGCCCTCCTCAAACCCGCCGAAGGTGGGGATCTTGGCGATGCCGGGGAATTTACGCAGGTAGGCGTTGTACGTGTCCGGGTCCGACTGGATCAGATCCTTGCGCCAGCCGACGATGCGCTCGATCGGGTTTTGTGTGTCGAGGGCGGCGACCAGATACAACTGCCGGCCTTCACCGAGGATGACCCGTCTGACCGGCAAATGTACCTTGACCTTGCGCCCCAAGAGGTCGGTGACTTCGGTGCGCGCCGCGTCTGCTTCGGTGGCGTGGGCATTGCGCGGCATCAGCGAAAACAGGCTCAGCAGTCCTGCCAGTAACAGCGCAGCAAAAGCGAGGCTGCGTCGATCAAAAATCACCATGGTCAAAGCCTTTGCAAAAGTCAGTTCGGTTAACGGTTCACACCGTCATCCGGCTGAACGTTTCAGAAATCGACAGTCGCCGACAATAATAAGGTGCGCGGTGAACCTTGGGAAAACGCGCCATAAGAGGCGACGCCCGACCAGTATTCGTGGTCGACCACGTTCTGCACGGTGGCGCGGAACGTGGTCGGTCGTTCATCGATGCGGGTGGTGTAGCGTGCGCCGACATCGAAACGAGTCCAGTCATCCAGTTTTTGCGTGTTGGCCTGATTCACGTACTGGCTGCCGGTGTGGATAGCGCCACCGGTCAGCGTCAGGCCTTCGACCCACGAGGTGTCCCATTCGGCCCAGAGGTTGGCCTGAACTTCGGGTACGCCGACCGGCTTATTGCCACGGTTGGCGGCCACGCCGGTTTTGGTCAGTTCGGCATTGAGCAGGGTCACACCACCGAGCACACGAGTGCCCGGAGTGACTTCGCCGAATACATTCAGCTCCAGCCCGCGATTGCGTTGTTCGCCCTGGACCGAAAACACCCCGGAGGTCAGTTCGCCGCTGGGTTTGGTGATCTGAAACAGGCTGAGGGTGGAGGTGAAGGTGCCGTAGTCGGCCTTGACCCCGAGTTCATGCTGGCGGGAAACGTAAGGGGCGAAAATCTCGCCGGCATTGGAAGCGGTGGAGGGCGCGATGTCGCCTTTGCTCAGGCCTTCAATGTAGTTGTAGTAGAACGAAACGTGATCCCAGGGCTTGAGCACTGTGCCGAACAACGGTGTGGTTCGGCCGTCATCGTAGGACGTGGTGACGACGCCGGACGCATTGTAGTTGTCGGATTTGATGTTCTGTTTGCGCATGCCGAGGGTTATCTGTGCACGGTCATCCAGAATCGACAGCGTGTCAGCCAGCGCCACGCCGGTCAGTTCGCTCTCGGACACTTTTGGCGTGTCCGGCTTGGGGATGTAAGGCTTCGGGCGATCCACCGGGTGGTAAATATTGGAGAGGATCGGCTCGCCGGAAATGATCCCGCGAGACAACATGTCGCGGTAACGACTGACCTGCAAAGCCGTGCGATGACTGATCGGCCCGGTGTCGAAACGCAGGCGCGCTCCGGCGTCGACGGTGTAACGCTCGACTTCGAACTTGTAGTAACCGGGGATCGACGAGGTGTCGCCAGCGGCGTTGATAATGGTCGGAGTCTGGTCGGACATCCTCGCAACATCCGATTTGCCGCCGCCCGCGTGGGCGAACACGGTCAGGGTGTCGCTGAGGTCGTATTCGCCGCTGAGCAACGCCGATTTGTCACGGTTGGTCGACCAACCCCAATCCTGACTGACATTGGTTCGGCCGTTGGCGGCCGAGGGAATGTCCACGCCCGAAGCGATCAGAAACGGTCGTGAGGCAGCGTCGAAGCTTTCTTTCTGGTTGAGCCAATCAAAGGTGGTGCGCAGGCGTTCGCCCTGATAATCGAGGGAAATGGCGCCGATATCGACATGGCGCGATTGATCGTCGATCACCGTATCTCCCAGCTGTGTGCTGCCGTTGATGCGCACACCGAAGCGGCGTTCTTCACCGAAACGCCGACTGACATCGAGGTGTCCACCGAGCTGCGAGTCCATGGCGTAACTGGCGGTGAAACGGGTCAGGTCTTCATCAAGGGAGCGCTTGGGCACCACGTTGATGACTCCGCCGACCGCGTTGTTCGGTGATATGCCATAGAGCAGGGCGCTGGGGCCTTTGATCAGTTCGATACGCTCGGCGTATTCGGTGAACACCCGGTAGTTGGGCGCCACGCCGTACACGCCGTCGAATGCCAGTTCCCCCAAATTACCTTCGCCGACGGGAAAGCCACGGATGAAGAACGAGTCGACAATCCCCCCGGTCTGGCCAGTGGAGCGTACCGATGAATCGCGCTCCAGCACGTCGCCGACGGTGACTGCCTGTTGATCCTTGATCAGTGCCGAAGTGTAGGTGCTGACGCTGAAAGGCACGTCCATCACATCGGTATTGCCCAGAATGCCCAATCGTCCGCCGTTGGCCACCTGGCCGCCGGCATACACCTGCGGCAAAGAATCGGCGCGCTTTTCAGTGCCGATGACGGCCGTTTCATCCAGTGTCACCCGGCGCGGGACCAGTGTGTAGCTGCCGTCGCTGCGTAAAACCATGTCCAGGCCACTGCCTTCCAGCAAACGATTGACCGCCTCCTGTGTAGAGAAATTGCCGGTCAGCGCAGGACTGGTCAGGCCTTCGGTCAACGATGGCTGGAACGACAGAGCAATGCCGGCGTCCACCGCGAAGCTCGACAGCGTGGCACCGAGTGGCCCGGCGGGGATGTTGTAGGCGCGGACCGCGACAGAGTCCAGTTGCACCGGCACGACGGCCAAGGCAAACGGGCAAACGGCACCGATCAGGACAAGGCCTAGCAACGCACTGCGAACAACTGGTATGAACTGACGATCCGGGCGCAGGAGGCGTGCAGCAAGCATGGATGAGTGAGCCTATGAACAGGACGGAAAAGTGCTTCTCCCCTGTAGTCAGTCGAGATCAAAAAAAGTATCACCGGTTCGGCTAATATTTTTTTTGACTCAGGCCGGGGAGAGCATGACCCAGTAGCCATTCAAATGGCCGCTGACGAGAATCGGGTAGGTTTGCGCCAGCATGTTCAACGTGCGCTGGCTGTCGCTGATGGGGTAGGCGCCGGAAATGCGCAGATCGGCAAGTGCCGGATCGAGACGCACGAAGCCACGGCGATAGCGCATCAGTTCGGCGACGAAATCGGCCAGGCGCATTTTGTCCGCCATCAGCATGCCTTGGGTCCAGGCGCCGACGTAGCGGTCGGCGACGCTGAGCTGGCCAAACGTATGGGAAGAAAAGTCGGTGCGTTGACCGGCATTGACGATCAGCGGTGTGCTTTGGCGATTTTCCGCGAGTTCGACTTTCACCGCGCCTTCCAGCACGACAAGGTGAGTGCGAGGTTGCAGTTCTCGAACGGTAAACCGCGTCCCTAGTGCCTGCATGCGGCCCTGACGGGTGCTGACCAGAAAGGGGCGGGCCATCGAGGAAATGTCCGTTGCGGTTTGCACCAGTATTTCGCCTTCGCGCAGGTGGATGAGGCGTTGATTGGCGTCGAACAGCACGTCGATGGCGGTGTCGGTGTTCAAGGTGATTTTCGAGCCATCGGCCAGAGCCAGTTCGCGCTGCTGACCGATGGCCGTGTGATAGTCGGCGGACCACTGCTGCGATTCGGCCAGTTTCCAGCTGCCCCAACCGGCTGGCAGGATCGCCAGAATCATCGCCAGTTTGCCCAGCGCCGCGCGCCGTTCCGGGCTGCTTGGGCGATCGAGTGCCGACATGGCCAGTGACGGTGGCAAGCCGCCGAGTTTGGTCTGCAACAACTGCGCGCGCGACCAGGCTCTGCTGCGTTGGGGCGTGCTGACTTTCCAGCACTCCCATTCGGCACGTTCGGTGTCACTGAGTTCGCTTTCACTCATGCGGATCAACCAGTCGGCCGCTTCTTCAAGTGCCAGGTGGTCGAGGTGCGGTTCATTGCGCCGTGCGAGCATTCATTCCACCAGCAACAGGCACTGCACGAAGGCTTGCTTCATGTAGCGTTTGACGGTGATCAGCGCAACGCCCAATTGCTCGGCGATGTCGTCGTATTTCAGGCCGCTGATCTGCGACAGCAGGAATGCGCGTTTGACCAGCGGTGGCAGGGCGTCGAGCATCGCGTCGATTTCGTGCAGGGTCTCCAGCACCATGAAACGCAGTTCCGGCGAAGGCACTTCCGGCGCGGGCACATGAGCGAGGGCATCGAGGTAGGCGCGTTCCAGTGCCTTGCGCTGATACCAGTTCACCAGAATGCCTTTGGCCACGCAGCTCAGGTACGCGCGAGGTTGCTCGATGACGGTGACCTGGGACGCGAGGATGCGGGTGAAGGTGTCCTGCGCCAGATCAGCCGCATCCATGGCGTTACCCAGTTTTTTCTTCAGCGTCGCGTACAGCCAGCCGTGATGGCCGCTGTACAGGGCTTCGATCGCGCGCAGGTGATTGTCATTATTCGCGGGAAGGGTTTCGCTCATGGCTGCAGATTTTCATGCAATTGAGAAGTATTCCCAATGCTAGTTTACAAACCCGCTGCGACGCAAGCGCCGATTGTTGTCCTGTTCAGACTTGCGGCAGACGGCGCAGCGCAGCAATCATCGTGTCGATTTCCGCCTCGGTGTTGTACGCATGCAGCGACGCGCGGCTGACCTCCAGCAAGTCCCTGTGCTGCATGTCGAGAAGGGTTGAGCGGAACGTCGAGGTGGTGACGTTGATGCGTTTTTCCTGACTGGCCAGCCACTGCTGAACCTGCGCGGCGCTGCTATTGCAATGAGTGAAGGTAACGATGCCGGATTTGACCGCCCCCAGGTCTCGCGGCGTCACGCCCGGGATATCTGCCAGTCGCTGGCGCAGATAATCCACCAGATGTTGAATCCGCAGCCACATCGGTTCGATGCCTTGGGCCAGTGCGTATTCCACCGCTGCCCCGAGGCCCAATTTGGCGGCGACATTACACTCCCAGTTTTCGAAACGCCGTGCGTCGGGGCGGATTTTGAACGCGTCCGCGGTTTGCAAAGACGCTGCATGCAGGTCGAGAAACGCTGGCTCCAGGTTCTGGCACAGCGATCTTTCGACATACAAAAACCCCATCCCTCGCGGCCCGCGCAAGTATTTGCGGCTGGTAGCGGCGAGCATATGGCAACCGATTTTCTGCACATCGATCGGCATCTGCCCAACCCCCTGGCAAGCATCGAGCAAAAACAGCACACCCGCCGCGCGGGCGAGGGCGCCGATCTGCTCGATGGGTTGCACCGGCCCGCCGTTGGTGGCGATCACGGGCAGGGAGATCAGCGCAACTCGATCATCGTCAAGCATATCCTTGAGCGCCGATAACGAGACCTGGCCGTGCTCATCGTTGGGAATGACGCGAATCTCGATGCCGCGTTGCTGCTTCAATTGCAGATAAGGAATGTAGTTTCCGGCGTACTCGGTAGTCGACGTCAGCACCACATCGCCGGGTTGCAGCGGCAATGAGTAGAACGCCATGTCCCAGGCGCGCGTCGCGTTTTCGATCACCGCGATTTCATCGGGTTGCGCGTTGATCAGGCGCGCGATGGCGCCATAGACATTGTCCACTTCGGCCGATTGCTGCCCGGCCGCTTCATACCCGCCAAGACTCGCTTCAAGCTGAATGTGGCGGGTCATGGTTTCGATCACCGGCGCGGGCATCAGCGCCGCGCCGGCATTGTTGAAGTGGATCAGTTGCGCGACGGCGGGTGTGTCGGCGCGCAGTTGTTCAATGTTCAAAAGCTGACTCCTTGATCAATCCCCGGGCGGGGCAGGACTCGGTTGCATCACCGCAGGCCAGTAACGCAGCGCAACAATCGGGATCAGCGCCACGACGTAGGCCAGGCAAACGAACAGATAGGTGTACTGCAAACCGTAGACCTGACTGAGCAGACCACCGGCTGAGATCCCTGCAATCGAGGCAAATTGCGCGGTGCCCTGAGCGATTCCCAGCACATGGCCCTGCTGCGAGCTGTCGGCGGTTTTCGAGATCAGCGCCATCAACACCGGCGTGGTCGCACCCAGTAATACGCCCCAGATAAAGTAGGCGATGACGAACACCACCGGATTACGGGTGTCGCCCGCCACGGCGGTGAGGACGATGCAGCCGATGACGACGTAGCTCATGCGCTGCAAAGTTTCTTGCTGGCCACGGTGTTCGAAATAACGCGACCACGCAGTGGCCGAAAGAATGAAACCCAGCGCCAGCAAGCCGTAGCACAGGCCGACCACTGAATTGCTGACCTCGAACACCGAGCTGACATACAGCGAGAACGACGTCTGCGGCAGCATCCGCGCCAGTAACAGAATGCCCATCACGCCGAGCAGCGACAGCAACGGCGAACCTTGCCAGAGGCTGCCGGAACGGCTGGCCGGCGCGGTCTTGTCCGCGACCACTGCTTTCTTCACCGGCGGCACATCCGGCAAGGTCACGGCGGCGATCACGGTGCACACCGCACACAACGCCGAGGCGATGATGTTGATCCAGAAGAACGTCGCGTAATCGAGGATCAAACCACCGACTACCGCACCCAGCAGTGAGCCGACGTTGGTCGAGATTTGCAGAATGGCGAATAGCCGCGCCCGTCGCGAAGGCGCTTCAATGCTGACGCCATACGCCTGCGCCGGAGCGATGTATCCGGCGAACGCGCCTTGCAGGAAACGCAGGATCAGAATGATCCAGATGTCAGTGAAGAGGGCCAGCCCAAGCTGGGTCAAAGACAAACCGGCGAGGGCGCGGATCATCATCAACTTGTGGCCGTAGCGATCACCGATACGGCCCCAGAATGCACTGGTCAGAATAATGCCCAGCATCGGCCCGACGTACACGGCGATGCTGGCGAAGCTGAAAACCGACTCCGAAGTCGTCAGCCCACGCAGGTGGACAGGCCAGAACGGCCCGCTCATTTCCATCGCCCCCATCGACACCAACTGGATCGCAAATAGAAGATAAATCAGGATTCGTACTCTTGAACCCTGGATGACACCTGCATGGGACATGAGTCAGCCTCGGTTAAACGCGAGCGGGTTGGTCAGGGTGTGTTGCAAACGATAGTTGCTGTACTGCATCAAGTGCATGCGCAACAACGACCGGGTCGGCCATGGATCTTCGACGAACGCCTTGTGCTCGGTTTCCCACACTGCTGGCGAGACACGATCGCGCACGGCCTCGAAGGCAAGGTCGGTTTCCTCGCGCAAGACTTGCCACAGCCGCGTGTTGTTCAAGCCGTACTCCTTGGTCAGCCACAGGGCGATCTCGTGCAGATGCGTGAGGAACGCCGCGTCCAGCACAAACATGCGCACCGGCTCGATATCACCGGAGAACACCGTCGGCAGAATACCCGGCTGAACATGCGGTTGCAGGCTGTAGCCACGTTCTTCCAGCAATGGCGCGTAGGTACGGCCATCGCCGAAATCGCGGATCAGCAGACTACGTGCTTTGCCGTCGGGGGAGAACAGCACCATGGTGTTTTGCTGGTGGGCTTCGAGGCCGATGCCGTACATCAAATAGATCGCCACCACCGGGTGGGTGACCACTTTGGCGTACTCGCGGAACCAGCCCTCGACCTGTGCTGCATTGGCCCGCACGCCATCACGCTCGATCAGATCGGTGAACAACGGCCGACCGCTGCCGGGCAAACGAGTGAACAGCGAGGCCACGGTAATCGGCAGGCAATCGTCATTGCGTTCGAACGCTGGCGCACTGGCGCGATAGACCACGGACAAATGACGGCCCGGATGATCGTCCTGGGTGACCGCGTTTTTGTAACGCACACCGATTTCTTCCGGGAAGATTTCCAGGCGCTGATCGAAGCCGTTTTCGGCCTCCAGAATCTTGGTGATCACCGTGCTGATGCGCGGTCCCATGTGAATCGATTTGGCTTGCAGGCTGCGCAGCTCGCTGGTCATCCATACGGCGATTGGCAATTTGATCAGCGGCGCACATTCGTCCAGCACCGGCATCATCGTGCGGTAGGACATGGTCGGCAACGTTGGAATGTCTGGGCCGTCGGTGATCAGGATGCCTTCTTCGATTTCCGCCGCGAAGGTCTTCAGCACATAGGCCTGCAAGTGCCAGGCGTGAATCGGCAGCGGCAGCCACTCGGTTTCGTCCAGGCCCTTGCTGTTGAGCGAGGCTTTCCATTGTTCCCATTGCGCCGCAAAGTTGCCAGCGAACCAGTCGTGGTAACTGGTCACGTGAGGCATGCTTTCACTTTTTGCGTTGTCGGCGCGCAACGCGGCGATGCGCAGCGGCACCTGCGCGTTGAACTCGGGCGACAGTTGCTCGACTTCCTCATCGGTCAGGCCCGGCCGGGCTTTCCACGTCGGGTAGTACGGATGGCCTTCCAGTGAACCCCACTGGTCGAGCAGGATCGCGGCGTCCTTGGTCTTGGCGTGCTGGCGCAGGTAGTCAGTGAAGCTGTTGAGCCCTTGATCCTTGGCGGCCTGTTGCAGTCGGGCGTTCCATTGCTGGCGATGCTGACGGGCGTGAGCGTCGTTGGTCAGGCTGTTTTCCATGTCGGATTTAAGCCAGGCCACGCCTTCGTCAGTAGGTTCGAAGTCGAAGCTGTCTCGCAGCACATCCAGCATGTCCTGATGGCTGGTGATGACCTGGCGCACACCTTCGTCGGTCACCAGCACCACGTCACCGTCATTGACCACCGTGTCGGCCGGGCCTTTGGCGATGTCGGAAAAAGCCAGGTGGGCGCGGCCGCCCTTGAGCGGGTAAGTGGCCTGGTTGCCCTCGATGGAAAAACTCAGGGCCGAACGGTCGAGGATGTTTTCCGCAAAAAGGCAGCGAACCAAGCGGCGCATGGCGTTTTTGCGGGAGTAGGCGATCAGTGTCTTGAAGTCATTCATATCAGCGGTCTGCTCGTCGAAAATTGAGTAAAGAGATCAAGCGGCGGCGTTTGTCGTGTGGGGCCAGTGGCTCGGGAAGTAATCGAGCGCCGAGTCGCGCAGGCCTTGCATGTAGGCCACGCTCCACTGAAGGACTTCCTCGATATACGGCACCTTGAGGTCGAAACGTTTGGCCATTTCCACCAGCAGCACCAGGCCGTAGGCGACGTCTTCGTTGAAGGCGCGACTCTCGCGCTCGATTACGTAACCGGCGCGGTTGCCGGCGGCTGGCACCATCGGCGCGAGGATGTCGTTGTAGGCCTGATTGGTGCGCAGGATCGACAGCATGCTGCTCTGGTCGCGGATCTGCTCGCCGTAGGCCTCGACGATTTCCTGTTTCAGGGATTTCACCGAGGACAGGTCGATGCCCAGTCGCTGGCTGATCACAGCGCACAAGTCCTGACTTTCCTGATCCATGCGTTCGAGGAAGTAAGCGCCCAGTTCCGGGCACTCGGTCCACCAACACATGCGTTGCGGGAAGATCTTGCGATGCCACTGGCCGTACGGGCCGATGAGGCCGTAGATCACCGAGCTGTGCATGATCGGGTTACCCGGCGTCAGGGTGATTTCCAGATAGTGGTCGAGCATCGTCACGCACGGGCCGTACAACCGCGTCAGGATTTCCTCCAGTTGCTGACTGGACGCCTGCGACTCGCGGGCATGGGTTGCCACATACAATTGGCTTTTGCCGCCGCCCATTTTTATCGAGCGCCCCGGTGTCAGCTCGAACGCAGTATGCGGAACATCCTTCATGCCCCAGATCACTACATTCGGCCGATCGGGCAGGGTGGCTTCAGCCAGCCAGTCGAAACCACAAAATCCCGGAATCGCGCCGACGTAAACCGGTTTGCTCGCGCTCAGATGCGGCGCAATGGCCTTCAGCGTTTGCGGTCGGGCATGGGCGGGCACGGTGATGATGACGATGTCGGCATCTTCCACCGCCGCTTTTGCATCGCTGGTTACCCGATCCAGCCGGGCACTCAGGGTCGAGCCATCGGGCAGCAAGGCCTGCATCGGCGTGTGTCGGGCGTGCTGTTCGATGACCTCCGGATTATGGGTGTGCATCGAAACCTGAACGTTGGGCAGCTGCTTGAACAGTATGGCGTTGAGATGGCCGGTCCTGCCGCCACCACAGATGGCGACTTTCAACAGATTCATCGAGAGGCGTTCCTGTGTGATGGGTGAGTCATGCGACGCTCAGTTGCAGCGGCGCGGAAACGGATTCCAGCCATTGGGTCTTGCCCAGCCAGGCATCCAGTTGCGGCGCAATGCTCGGGTCGATCAGGTCGCGCTCTTGCAGCCATCTATCGTCGAACACGGTGCGCAGGTATTTCTCGCCGCCGTCGGCAATCGGTACAACTACGTTGCCAGTCAGTACGCCTTTGTGGATCAGCTCCAGCGCCTTGAAAATCGCACCACCGGTCGAGCCGCCGACCAGCAGGGCGAAGTTGCGCGCGATGTAGCGGGCCGTTTCGAACGCCTGAGAGTCGGTGACCTGCACACCCAGATCGATGCAGCTGTAGTCGAGCACCAGGCCGACGGTGTCACCGGCCGGCGTACCGGTGCCGGATTGGTAGTAGGGATAGCCGGGGTGGCCGAAGACGATCGAACCGGCGGGTTCCACCGCGACGGTCACGGTGTCCGGGTTATGCACTTTCAAGCCGCGAGCGATGCCGGTCATCGAACCGCCGGTGCCGACACAACCAACGTAAGCGCCGATAACGCCTTCAGCCTGAGCGATGGTTTCGCGGACGAAATCACTGTAGCCGCCGGCATTGGCTGCGTTGTCGGACTGGTTCATGAACACAGCCCCGGGGATCTCGGCCGCCAGTTCGGCTGCCATCCGCTGGCGCTCGACCACCGCAACTTCATCTTCGCGATACGTACCCTTGACGAAACGAATGTCGGCACCCAGAGCCTTCATCACCGCGATCTTGTCTTGCGCCGCGTGATGGTCGACCACAGCGATAAAGTGCAGGCCGAACTCGACCGCTGCCATGGCCAGGCCAATCCCGGTGTTGCCGGAGGACGACTCGACGACCACGCCGCCGGGTTTCAATCGACCGGACTTCAGCGCAGCCAATACCATGTTGCGCGCCATACGGTCTTTGATACTGCCGCCGGGATTGTTTTTTTCAATCTTCAACAACAAACGGGCGTTGGTGTCCGGAATATCAATGCCCAACATCGGTGTATTGCCAATAAGGTCAGATACTTTATTCAAGATCATTTCAATTGTTCCCTTTAGTAGTCAGGTGAAAACGCAAAGTTACCTTCCGTACAACAGGTCGCCGTCAACCGCCGGGGCAGGGGGTGGCGATGAAACTCGTTCTCCAGCAAGTCCATCTGATAACCGGCGGTATTGATGTAAATCAATAAGTCGCCGGCTTGAGGCGCAGTCGCAAAGTTGATCAGGCGATGAGTGATGACGTCATCGTCCAGGCAGCTATGGCCCGCGATATACGCTTGGGTCGGTGTGTCGGGCAGTTCTTTTGTGCTGATCAGTATTGGATCAATCAGGTATTCAGAAGCGAACCAGGTTTCGCAGGCGCTGAAACTGCTGCCCTCAACAAAAATGACGGTTTTGTTGTCGGCCAGTTTTTTTGTGCGTGTTACGCGGAATATTGAAATGGCCGCCTGGTCCACCAGACTTCGACCGGGTTCCAGTGCCAGGGTTATATTCTGTCGGTTCAAATAGTTTGCAATGGAGAGGCCTTGTGAGTGTTCGGCCTCGAGTAATAACGTCAACCATTGCGGCGCTGTCAGGTCGCCGCCGTAAGGGTAATAAGTAGCGGGAACTTTCAGGTTGTAATAATGGCTGGGGTTATTGTCGTTTTGCAGGAATCGAGCATAGTCCTGGGGCTCGACATAACGAATCGGCAGGCCACCGCCAATATCAATCATTTGCGGATTCAAGCCCATTTCCCTGGCCGCCTCGACGAACCCGGTGACCTCACGAAAGGCTTGTGCACGGGATTCAAATCCATAGCCGCCGAGATGGAAATGGAAACCCTCGAAGTGAAAAGACTCAACGTATTTCGTCAACCGTTGAAGGCCTTCGAGCAAATCTTCCGAGCCCATTCCGAACCGACTCCTTGGACTGCTCTTAGGTCTGTAGCGCAGTAAAACTCTGGCTTTTGCAAGGCTTGGCTGTGCGTCGATCACGCTTTTCAGGTGGTCAAACTCTTCCAGCGAGTCCACGCAAATCAATGAACCGGCGCTGATCAGTGCTTGATGAAACGCCGCAGTTTTGGCCGGTCCTGTGGCACAGATTTTTTCTGCTGGCGTGCCGGCTCGCAGCGCTGCATGCAGCTCGTGGATGCTCGACACATCAACGCCGATCCCCGAATTTGCCGCTGCACTGAGCATGCTCTGGGACTTGTTGGCCTTGGCCCCGTAGAAGAGGGCATGAGGCACGTTGTACTGCTTCAACACCGCCAGCAAGGCATGTGTGTTTAATTCAAAGGCATGGGGCCAGACCAGATTCAATGGTGAACCGTGTTGTTTGACCAAGTCTTTAAGTGTGCCCGGAAAGTCATTGATGAACGAGGAAATAAGTGGGTCAGTCAGCGGCTTTAACATCTCCGGATGATGAACTTTATTTCGTTGTTCAGAAGGTGGTGTATTTGTTGTAGGCATAGTTAACCCCTGGCGCCGTAAATGACGTCGCCATTGATGTTTCGATAACTAATCGTTATCGACGTATGTAGTCTTTTTACACGTCAGATACGAGGTTTAAACATTTGGAGGCGGATGCCAGGCGAAATCCGGGTCTGGGTTCGAAGCGCTGATCGTAATAAATGGGTCACAAAACAATTGCATGAGAACCCCATTCCATAAGGTTTGTACGGACGTGTTAATTGGCCACTAGTTGAGGACCAATCCCCTGTAAATACCCGTAACTGACGTTCAAGTGACATCACTGACAGGTACTTCCCGAGATGCTGATGACTTGCTTTGAAGCGAGGATAGTTCCTCTTGGCGGCGTGAACAATATTGCGAACGGGAACGATTATCAAGTAAGGTTTTCAAATATTTTTGAATGAAGACCTGCTCAAGGCGAACGCATGAACGTGTATTTACACGCTCAAGGACTCGTTCGCCCCGAGATAAAAAGTCCCTTAATTCCTTGAACAATAAGGCGTTAAGGACTGTTGCGAGAAACCCCGGAACAGCATGCAAATCTGCCGCTGAAGGGGACTGAAAATTTTCAGAAATCACGACTGGTTCACGCCAAGGAGCAACACCATGCAATCCGATCGACTCAGCAGCAAAACCCCACTCGCGATCAGCTACCTGTTCGTGCCGGGCAACCGTCCCGAGCGGTTTTCCAACGCCGTCGAAGCAGGGCCGGACGCGATCATCCTCGATCTCGAAGACGCCGTTCATCCGGACAGCAAAGCCGCCGCACGCGCCGCCATTTGGGCCTGGCAAGAGGCTACGCCGAGCGGCGCCAGCGAACGTTACATCCGCCTGAACAGCGTGAGCAGTTCGCTGTTCCGCCAGGACCTGACCTGGCTCAGCGACATGCGCTACCCCGAGCGTTGCAGCGGGATTTTCCTGCCCAAGGCCGAATGCCCCGAGGCGCTGACGCGGGTGGTCGAATGCCTGCTGGAGTGGCAACCGGAACTGAAGATCGTTGCCATCATCGAGACTGCCAAAGGCCTGCAACAGGTCGAATCGATTGCCGCGATTCCGGGGCTGACGCGGCTGGCGTTCGGCTCGCTGGATTTCTCCCTGGACATCAACTGCAGCCAGATTCCCGAGGCGTTTCTGTTCGCCCGCAACCGTATCGTGCTGGCTTCGCGCACGGCGGATTTGCCGTCGCCGATCGACGGCGTCACCCCGGCGATCAGCGATTTGGCGGTGGTCGCCAAGGACTCGCATTACGCGCGATCGCTAGGTTTCAGCGCCAAGCTGTGCATCCACCCATCGCAACTGGCCACAGTGCAGCGCGCCTTCCTGCCGGATTCGCTTCAACTGGCGTGGGCTGATCGGGTGATGAGAGCGGTTGCGACGGGCAGCCACGCGGTGCAAGTGGATGGCGAGATGGTCGACTTGCCGCTGATCGAACACGCCCAGCGCCTGCTCGATGTGGCCAGCCAATACGCGTCGATTGTTCGCGCAGATGCCTGCTGAATCCCCGGCGAATCAGGAGATCAACCATGGAACACGGCTATCAGATTGCGTTGCGGCCGCTTTGCGAAGTGCTGCAATCGGAGCAGGTCGACCCGGCCAACGTGACGATGCTGCGCGAGTCGATTATCCGGGCCGGGCATTGGCTGGAGCCGATCATCGTCGAGCGCTCGCAAGGCATCGTGATGGACGGCAATCACCGGTTCAACGCGGCATTGCAGTTGGGTTTGAAGCGAGTGCCGTGCATCCAGCTCGATTACACCGATCCGCGGGTGTGTGTGCGGCATTGGCAGACCGGACAGGTGTTCGAAGTGGCGCGAATTTTCACCCTGATCGCTCGCGGCGAGATCTTTCCGTACAAGACCACCCGACACGCTTTTGACCCCGCGTTGCCGGTGGTCGCGATACCGCTGGAACACTTGTATATCTAGCCTTGGCTGCACAGAAGCAGAAAAAACTTTACTGCGGGTGATACTTTTTCGCAGATCGACTGGCAATAGGAGTGATTACCATTTTCCCTTGATGAAAAGGATTCTCACGTCATGCCTGTTGTCAGTCGTCCTTGCGGTGAGCGTGTGTTAACACTCGCCATTCGTACCGCCTTGCTGAGTTTTGTTTGGGTCGCAGGAAGCGCCAACACCTGGGCCGCCAGTCCCGAGCAACAGGACGTTGCCGCCGATAAGACCTCGAACATTTCGGCCGCAACGCCGACTGATGGCAGCACAGATGCGCTGACCCTCGACACCACCGACATCAACGCCCGTTACAACAGCCCGACCGCATTGCCGGAAACGCTCGCTGGTGGCCAGGTTGCGCGCGGAGCCCGCCTGGGCATGCTGGGCAACAAGGACGTGATGGACACCCCGTTCAGCGTGACCAGTTACACCGCCAAAACCTTGGCCGACCTGCAAACGGTGACGGTGGCCGATGCACTGGAACGTGATCCTTCGGTGCGCTCCACCGGTCAGACGGGCGGCATCGTCGACTCGTTTTTCATCCGTGGCTTTCCGGTCGGTGAAGGCAATCTGGGCGAACTGGCGTTCGATGGCGTGTATGGCGTGGCACCCAACTACCGCGTATTCACCGAGTACGCCGAACGTGTCGAAGTGCTCAAAGGGCCGGGTGCCCTGATGTACGGCATTTCGCCAAACAGTGGCGTTGGCGGTGTGATCAATATCGTTCCCAAACGCCCGCTGGACGAAGACCTGACCCGTTTTACCGCCAGTTACGCCTCGGACTCTCAGGTTGGCGGTCATCTGGATGTCAGCCGTCGTTTTGGCGAGGAAAATCAGTTCGGCTTGCGTTTCAACGGCAACCTGCGGGGTGGGGACACTGCCGTTGATGATCAGCAGCGAGACTTGGGTATCGGTGCCATTGCGCTTGATTATCGTGGCGAGCGCTTGCGCTTGAATCTTGATTTCATCAGCCAGAAAGAAAGCTTCGATGCACCGTCGAGGCCATTCACTGTCGCACCTGGTATTGACGTCCCGTCCGCGCCCAATGGTCGTACCAACTTGTCGCAGGACTGGGGATGGTCAGATACGAAGGAGCAGTCGGCATTGCTGGGCGGCGAATATGACCTGAGTGATTCGGTCACCGTGTTTGCCCATGCCGGGGGCGGTAAGTCAGACGTCAAGCGGATGTCCGATCAGGTGCCGAGAATCCTCAATGAGGCCGGCGATACCAGCAACATTCCGGGTTACTACAAATTCAACGTCGATCGTTCGACGGCCGATGTCGGCATCCGCGGCGTGTTCGCTACAGGGCCGATCACTCACACGACCACGCTGATGGCGACCCAGTACCAGGATGAACTGTCCCGAGGGATCAACAACGGCACCCAAATCCGTTCGAACATTTACCACCCGATCGATGTGCCCAAGCAATTCATCAACTCGCCGAAGGTGCTGCGTATTTCCGAATCGGATCTGTCCGGCGTCGCGGTGACTGACACGTTGTCCATGCTTGATGACCGCTTTCAGTTGACCCTCGGTGTGCGTCGCCAGGACATCGAATCACGCAACTACAACGCCGCAGGTTCGGTCAGCTCGAAATACAACGACAGTGCCACGACTCCACTGGTCGGTGTGGTGGTCAAGCCTTGGGAAGATGTCTCGCTCTATTACAATTATGTTGAAGGCTTGAGTAAAGGAGACATCGCACCAGGCACGGCGGCCAACGCCGGTGAGACGTTTGCCCCGTATGAATCGAAGCAGCATGAACTTGGCGTCAAATATGAGCACGGTACGTTCATGGCCACGCTGGCGTTGTTCCAGATCGAGAAGCCGAGTGGTGAAATCGGCGCCGGAAACGTGTTCTCGGTGCAGGCCGAACAACGCAACCGGGGCATCGAGTTGAGCATGTTCGGCGAAGTCGCGCCGGGCACACGCTTGATGGGGGGCGTGACTGTGCTTGACGGCAAGTTGACCGATTCGGCGACAGCGGCCAACCGCGGCAACAAGCCGGTGGGTGTGCCGGATGTGCAAGCCAACCTCTGGGCCGAATGGGACGCACCATGGCTTGAAGGCTTCACTCTGACCGGTGGTGCCATCTACACCGACAGCCAATACGTCAATCAGGCCAATACGCAGGAGCTGGGCTCCTGGACCCGCTTCGATGTCGGCGCGCGTTATGCCACCAAGATCGAAGGCCGGCCGACGACATTCCGCGCCACCGTGCAGAACGTGTTTGATCGTGAGTACTGGTCGGGCGTTGCTTCGTACGGCGCATTTTCCCCGGGTTATCCGCGGACCTTGCAGCTGTCGGCCACCGTCGACTTCTGATGAAGACGGGAAGGGTTGCTACGGCAGATGTAGCAACCCCATCTGAACATTTCGGAAAGGGAGTATTCGCATGTTGAACAACTCAGGCTCAGCGGCTGTAAGCGCACCTTCACCGTTTCGGACAGCGACCAATCAGCTGGCGTTCGTATGTGATCGCAGCTCGAATGAACACATCCGTGAATTGCTACGTTTCTATGGACTGCGCACCAGTCTGATCCGCTTCAAGGTCCTCAATGCGCTGGTCGCCGCCACTTTGAATGGGCGTGTCGTTGGTGTCAGTGAGGTGCATGCCTATCTGGTGTCGCTGTCTGCCGGGATGACATTTGTCAGTGTGCGCGAAGTGCTTAAACGCCTGTGCGACGAGGGCGTGATCCTGCTTCAGGCCGACAAGAGCTACCGTATCACCGACGAAGCCTGGGCGATGCTGAAGCAGCATCTTGATGGCTGAAAGGTGTTTTCGATTGGCTGTTTTCGTCGCGGCCCTCGAATGATCCAGGTTTGAACAGTGACAAGTGTCGAGGCTTTTACTGGCTTCAACACTTGTCATGATTCACCCGCGACATGTGTCGTCATGCCTGAGCCTGATCGCGCGCTCAAGGTGCGAACCCATGAAAGTCATATGCCATCCCCTTTAAAGACTCTCAGGATCCCCAAAAAACATCTGAATCCGCGACCTTAACCAACGCTCACCCGGATCATTGTCCTGCGACCCACGCCAAGCCATGTGCAGCTCAAAACTGCGCACCGGCAACGGCGGATCTTCGGCTCGCACACCACCAGCCGCCGTCAACGCTTCAGCCGTGTAATCAGGCACTGTCGCAACAATATCGGTGCCACTGATAAGCGTACTGAGCCCATTGAACTGCGGCACCGCCAGCACCACATGCCGTTTGCGCCCCAGCTTCTCGAGCTCTTCATCTATAAAGCCACTCAGATCGCCCGCGAACGAAACCAAAGCGTGGGGCCGGGCGCAGAAATCATCCAGGCTCAACGGCCCCGGCACTGTATCGGCGCGCAACAATTTCGGCATGCTGCGGCGCAGTACTTTGCGCTTGGCGTTGGCCGGCAGGTCGGCGGTGTAGCTGACGCCGATGGAGATCTCGCCCGAGGCCAGCAGGTTCGGCATCAGGATGTAGTTGGCCCGACGCACCACCAGCACGATTCCCGGCGATTCCGCGCGCAGCCGTTTGAGCAGCATTGGCAGCAGCGCGAATTCAACATCGTCCGACAAGCCGATGCGGAACACTGCGGTGCTGGTCGCCGGATCGAATTCCGCCGCGCGACTGACCGCGGTGGAAATCGAATCCAGGGCCGGGGAGAGCAGGGCGAAGATTTCCACTGCCCGGGCGGAGGGCTCCATGCTGCGGCCGGTGCGCACAAATAGCGGGTCATCGAACAGCCCACGCAGGCGTGAGAGCGCCGCGCTGATGGCCGGCTGGCCGAGGAACAATTTTTCGGCAGCGCGGGTCACGCTGCGTTCGTGCATCAGTGTTTCGAAAACGATCAACAGGTTCAGGTCGACACGACGCAGGTCATTACGATTCATCTGGAGTCCTGGCAGATTCAGCAAACTTGACGTGAGCGGCCATATGAGAACAATGGCCGGCATGAATCTTACGGGCAAAGGCTGGTACTCTGCACAGGGTAATTCAGTTTTTTCCTGAAAGGCTGCTTCGGTTTTTACGGCATTTGATGATGTCGCCGTCGCTGCGGAATCAATGACAGGCATGTCGACTATTAATAGCCACTGATGGTCTTGGGTAGAAAGCCCAGATAGAGTTCAGGGCATTAGAGGTTACTTTGACGAGGTTTGCGATGTCCCGCACGATCCGTTTTCACAAGTTTGGTCCAGCCGAGGTGCTCAAATGCGAAGAGCATGCGGCCGCTCTGCCTGCGCCGGGCGAAGTGCAGGTGCGCGTCGAAGCGATAGGCATCAGTTGGTACGACATTCTCTGGCGCCAGAACCTGGCCTCGTCCCATGCTCGTCTGCCTTCAGGCCTGGGTCATGAAATGGCCGGCGTGGTCACGATGGTCGGCGAAGGCGTCGATGACCTGGCCGTCGGTGACAAGGTCGCCAGCTTCCCGGCCGAAAGCCCCAACGACTACCCGGTTTACGGCGAACAGATCGTTCTGCCGCGCTCGGCGCTGACTCTCTACCCGGACGTGCTCAGCCCGATCGAAGCCAGTGTGCACTACACGCCGCTATTGATCGCTTATTTTGCCTACGCCGATCTGGCGCGAGTCAAACCTGGGCAATTTGCCCTGGTGACCGACGCCAGCCACTGCGCCGGACCGTCGTTCGTGCAACTGGGCAAAGCGCTCGGTGTGCGAGTGATTGCCGCGACCAAAACCGCGGATGAGCGTGAGAACCTGCTGTCCCTCGGCGCCGAGAAGGTCATTGTTACCGAGGAAGAAGATCTGCTCATGCGGATCAACAAAATTACCGACAACCGCGGTGTGGATGTGGTGTTCGATGGCCTTGGCGGACCGCAGATGTCGCTGCTCGGCGATGTGCTGGCGCCTCGCGGCAGCCTGGTGCTTTATGGCTTGCAAGGGGGTAACCAGACGCCATTCCCGGCCTGTGCGGCGTTCCAGAAGAACATTCAGTTCTTCGTGCACTGCATCGGTAATTTCACCGGCAAGCCGGAGCTGGGCATCATCCAGGATCAGGCCGCACTGCAACGTGCCCTGCGCGACATCAACCAGTTGACCGCGGACCGTGTGCTGCTGCCGCTCAAGACCCGGGTCTTCCCGTTTTCCGAGTTTGTCGAAGCCCACCGCTATATGGACGAATGCCCATGTCGCGAACGGGTCGCCCTTCAGGTCGAGCCTGCCTGAGCCCTTCCTCCGCAAGAGTCCGTGTGAGCACGGACTCTTCTGCTGATAGTCACTCCAAAATGAGACGTCCCGTCGATCTGTCGGTGGGCCGGTTCAGCAACTGAACTGGTTTTTGCTCTCAATCTGTATCTTCTAATCATTATATAAGCCCTGATAATTGAATGATTAATTTCATCTCAAGGAAAGAGTCATGGACGAGTATCAGGCTGAAACGCCTCAGTGCGCGCCGGCAATATATGCTCAACAAATAATGCGGCGTCGCTCAGTTGTCTTACATTCATGGGCAACTTCTTTCTTTATTTCTTGTACTAAGTGTCTGTGGGACGCTGTCGGAAATTTCCTAGGAAAACGCGTGGAAGCGCAAGACGCCCGCTCTGCGGGGCACTGTGCCGATTTTGACCTCCTTGGGTTACCCACAGCGGTCAATCATTTCAAATAATTACACAATGCTTAAGTGCTAGCATTTGAACAACGGCACCGGCATTCCATTCATGACAAACAACCTGTTGCGCAATACACCTCGTTATTTGCGTGGCATCGAACTTATGAGTCACAGGTAAATAAATGATGACCGCTACCCATGATCAGGCAATGAACTATGTTTATCAGCAAATGCTGCAGCGCTTGCTGGGTTTTTTCTCTCGCGCCGAACGCACGGCATTGCAATTGATGATTCAGCGCCTGGTGATGTCCGCAGGAGGTTTGGAGCGCATCGGCGATTACAAGGTGCTGACGATCCAGTCCGGGGCCCGCGACAGTTGCTACACACTGGCGCTGCTGCGCGCGGCGCAACTGAGTATCGCCAGCCGGGCACCGGCAACGTTTCAGCTGCGAGTGGCGACCTTGCGCTTGAACGGTGTGGCCTCCACGGCCCTGGAAAACATCCATCACAGTTGTAGTGCGCTGTTTCTCTACGATGACCCCCGAGTCGAAGTGTTGATGGTCGATAATCGGGAAGTCCTGCCTTTCAACCATCTGGCGCCGATCTCTGAAGCCGGTCGCGAGTCGAACCGGCTCAATCTGCTGATGGTCGGGCACCGCCGTACCTGGGATGGGGCGCTTGATCTGTGGGATGACGGATACCTGGCGACCGGCGAATTTTATGGGCAGATTGCCCGCTGGGACCAGGGTGTCGATGCATTGGTCAGCAGCGATACGCCCCGTCGGCAGAAGCAGTTTCTCGTGGGATTGAACCGTGCAGCGGCCAAGGCCGGGCTCAAGGCAGCGGACCGTCATGAGACGGGGTACGAGGGCCTGTTCGAGCGGCTCGATGAATTGGGCAGCGATTGCTATCGCCAGTTTTATCCTGAGTCTGCCCAGGCGGCGTGGCGTCCCGCCGATCATTTTGAAGAATGTCGCCGCGCGACCTTCATCGATATTCACGACATGCTGGTCAGCAATCTGGAAGAGCGCTGGCCACTGCTCACCGATTTCCTCGGATTTCAACCTGACGAATTGTCGGCTCAGCTCAGTGATAACGACTACGTCAGCCTGTCGATATCCGCGCATCTTCGTGGCTTGCAGGCGTGCTTTGTACAGGGTCGCACCTACGAGACGGGCATCGGCGAGTACGTGCGGCGGGCGCTGGTGATGATGCGTCGTAAACAAGTGCCAGAGCGCTTTTGCGAACAGGCAATGGAGACCTTCGGCAACCCGATGACAATGACCGACCAGCGTGCGTTGGCGGCGGTCGAAGCACAAAAGAAGCTCGGTTTGAGCGAGGCTCAACTGGTGTGTCTGCTGTTCGCCCCTTTTGTCGATAACGGCGCGGCGCTCGAGCACTTTCTTCGTCGGTGCCATCCCGGCATGCTCGTGGCATTGCCGGACTTGCACCGGGCGATGCAGGGCGGCCCGGCGCCCGAGCAGGTTCTGCAGTGGATGGTCGATGTCAGCGGGTTGCCCGTGAGTCTGATCGGTACGCTTTACCGCATGGGGCCGATGGTGCGGGATGAGGGCAGGGGGCTCGGCATGGAAAGTGGCGACGTGGGTGGGCAAGCTGAAGTCATGGAACCTGAGCGTGAAACGACCGTGGCTGGCGAATGGTCGACGGGCCGGTGAAAGTGCCAGGTTTGACGGATTCAGCAAGGATGCGTCACGACGTTCGTAGTTTGTTCGGCCGTTACCCATGAAAGGACCACGAGATACCGATTTTGCGTACCAGGCGGTGTACCGTTACCTGACTAATCTGATCAATGAACCGGGCAGTGACGGGCACGTGCGCCTGCCCTCATTGCGACAGTTGGCGCGCCGCCTGGATGTGTCGATCTCGACCATTCAGTACGCCTATTCGCTGTTGGAGAAGGAAGGGCGCGTCTATTCGGTGGCCAAGTCCGGTTACTACTCACTCCCCGTGTCCTCAATCGGCATGCCCGGTAGGGGCAAGGACCTGCTCGAAACGGTTTATGTCAATGCCAGGCGTCCCGGCATGCTGGTGCTGAGCGCCGATGAGCCGGCGTTGTTACAACCCCTGGATAGCCCGTTGTTGTTGCTGGAGAGAGAACTGCTGCGCCAGTATCCGCGCCAGCCGCAACCGTCTTCGCAACCCTGCGGCGAGCTGGAACTGCGCACCGCTCTCGCGGCGCGCTACACCACTTCGCCGACACGTTGCTGGCATGCCGATGATGTCTATATCGGTGCAGATCTGCGGGGAGTCCTGGAAATATTGATCGCCGTCCTTGGCCTCAAAGACGCTGTGGTGGTGGTCGAATCACCGTGCGACTGGGTCATTCTGCGTCTGCTCCAGGATGCAGACGTGCAGGTGATCGAGCTGCCGTTGCAAGCCGATGGTGGTCTGGATCTGGATCAGTTGAAGGAACTGCTTGAGACCAAACAGGTGCGACTGGTGATGCTTTCATCGGGGCTGAACATGCCACGAGGCAGTGTGGCGACTGACAGCAACAGGCAATCCGCCGCACAGCTGCTGAAACGACATGGCAGTTGGGTACTGGAAAACGATTGCTATGGCGAGCTTGAATTCGAGCCGAACAGCCTGCGATTTCGCGATCTGCTGGACCCGGATCGGCTGATCGTGTTTTCCACATTCGAGAAATTCATCGGGTCGGAGGCGCCCTTCGGCTATCTGCTGTCGCGACAATTGCGTGCCAGATTGCAGCGGCACTTTTTGCTGCGCGCTTTCCGCTTGTCGCTGATCCGTCAGAAAGCCATTGCGCGGCTGTACAGCAACGGGCGCATCGACCAGCACCTGCTGGTATTGCGTCGACTGCTCAAGGAACGCATGGTGCAGATGACTCAGTTGCTTGAAGAACGTCTGCCCGACGCGCTGCACTTCATCGAGCCCCAGGGCGGGGCGACGATCTGGATCCGCTCGTTGCGCCAGGTCGATGTGCCTCGAGTGTTCGAGCGTTTGCTCAAGCAACATGTGGTGATTGCGCCGGGAGAATTGTTCAGCTTGCAAGGCCTGCATAGGCAGCACTTGCGCCTGAGTCATACCTTCGGTGGTCACCACGACCTCGCCTATGCATTGGGTCTGTTGGCGGATGCCTTGCGCCTGGAATCGATCGACTGAGCTTGGGTGCAAACTTATCCTCGGAACCTGACAATCGATAACATCGCGCCAAGGGCAAACTGTCAGTAAACTGCGTTCTATTCCCGAACCACTCTTTCTCAGAGGTTTTGCATGACACTCAGTCCTTTTGCGGGCAAACCGGCACCGGCAGAACTGTTGGTCGACATCCCGCGACTGGTAACGGCCTATTACACCGGCCAGCCCGATGCAGCCATTTCTACCCAGCGCGTTGCCTTCGGCACGTCCGGACACCGAGGTAGCTCGTTCGATCTGAGTTTCAACGAATGGCACGTTCTGGCCATCAGCCAGGCGATCTGCCTGTACCGCGAAGCCCAGGGCATTGACGGTCCACTGTTCGTCGGCATCGACACTCATGCGCTGTCCACGCCGGCCGGTGCCAGTGCCCTGGAAGTCCTGGCGGCGAATGGCGTGACGGTGATGATCGCCGAAGGCGACGAGTACACGCCGACGCCGGCCATTTCCCACGCGATTCTTTGCTACAACCGTGGGCGTACTTCGGGCCTGGCGGACGGCATCGTCATCACCCCGTCTCACAACCCGCCACAAAGCGGTGGCTACAAGTACAACCCTACCAACGGTGGCCCGGCCGATACCCACATCACCAAGTGGATCGAAGCCAAGGCCAACGAGCTGCTGGCGGCAAAACTCGCTGGCGTCAAACGCATCAGCTACGAGCAGGCCCTGAAGGCCAGCACCACCCATCGTCACGATTACCTCAACACCTATGTCGCCGACCTGATCAACGTGATCGACTTCGACGCCATCCGCGATGCAAAGCTGCGTCTGGGTGTCGATCCGCTGGGCGGAGCAGGGGTGCGCTACTGGTCAGCGATTGCCGAGCACTATCGCCTGGATCTGGAAGTGGTGAATAAAGAAGTTGATGCGACATTCCGTTTCATGACCGTCGACTGGGACGGGCAGATCCGCATGGACCCATCGTCCACCCACGCCATGCAAGGCCTGATCGGTCTGAAAGAGCGCTTCGACGTGGCGTTTGCCTGCGACCCGGATCACGACCGTCACGGCATCGTGACCCCGTCCGGTGGATTGCTGGCACCGAACAACTACCTCGCGGTGTCGATCGATTACCTGTTCCAGAACCGTCCGCAGTGGCGCGCTGACGCAGCCGTGGGCAAAACCGTGGTCAGCAGTGGCTTGATCGATCGCGTTGCCAAGCGTCTGGGCCGTCGCCTGTACGAAGTGCCGGTTGGCTTCAAATGGTTTGCGGATGGTCTGTTCGACGGTTCCCTCGGTTTTGGTGGCGAAGAAAGTGCCGGCGCCTCGTTCCTGCGCAAGGACGGCAGTGTCTGGTGCACTGACAAGGACGGCTTGATTCCGGCATTGCTGGCCGCCGAAATGACTGCCCGCACGGGCCGTGACCCTGGCCAGGCCTATCGCGCGCTGACCGATGAACTGGGCGAACCGTTCTCGGTACGGGTCGATGCCAAGGCGAACCCTGAGCAGAAAGCGCTGCTGAGCAAATTGTCGCCGGACCAGGTCACCTCGACTCAGCTGGCGGGCGAAACGATCCAGAGCATCCTCAGCCACGCACCGGGTAACGACCAGGCTATCGGCGGTCTGAAAGTCATGACCGAGAACGGTTGGTTCGCGGCGCGGCCGTCGGGTACTGAGGATATCTACAAGATCTATGCGGAAAGCTTTGTCAGTGACGTTCACCTGAAGCAGTTGGTGGCGGAAGCTCAGACCTTGGTAGATAGCGCAATTTCTGCGAAGTGATTGAGGGCCCCTTCGCTACAGTCACCCAGGATTTCAGCCACAAAAAAGGGGCGACCTATTAACGGTCGCCCCTTTTTTTGTTCCGCATTTACCCCATCAAGCCACATCCACTAACACAGTCTCGCTGTCCTCAATCGCGGTCACGCGCAACACCTGCTCATCGGCAATCGCAACACCATCTCGAGCTTGTGCACGCAAGCCATTGACCTCAATGACGCCAGCGGCTGGCACCAGATAAGCACGACGGCCGCTGTCCAAGTGATACTCCGCGGATTCCCCGGCCTTCAGATTCGCTGCAACCAATCGCGCATCGGCGCGAATGTGCAGGCTTTGATCATCGCCGGCTTTGCCGCTGGCCAGGGTCACGAAACCTTCTCGCTCGCCTTTGGGGAACGGCTTGGCGCCCCACGACGGGGCTGAACCGGCTTCGTTAGGGATGATCCAGATCTGAAAGATCCGGGTCTCGGTCGCTTCCAGGTTGTATTCGCTGTGAGCGATCCCGGTGCCAGCGCTCATAACCTGAACGTCGCCCGCTTCGGTGCGGCCCTTGTTGCCGAGGTTGTCCTGGTGGGTAATCGCGCCTTCACGAACGTAAGTGATGATTTCCATGTCCCGGTGCGGGTGTTGCGGGAACCCGGTGCCGGGGGCAATCACGTCATCGTTCCACACCCGCAGGTTGCCCCAGTTCATGCGTTTGGGGTCGTGGTACTCGGCGAACGAAAAGTGGTGATGTGCATCCAACCAGCCATGATGCGCGCCACCCAGCGAGTTGAAAGGTCTGAGTTCAAGCATGATCGTCTCCTGAAAAGGTTCGTCATGGGGCAGAACGCCTGGGCCACAAACGAGAACCGGTGGTTGATGGCGAGCATGATCTATCAGGCACCCATCGATAAAAAGCGTAAAAAATGCCTCAATACAATCGAATTGGTTGATATCAAATAACCTCGAAATATTCTCATCCAGCCTTCACTTCATCGCATAACCCAATGACCTGTAAGCATTTCACTAGAACTCAACGGCAAATGCAGACACCATAGCCCTCAACAGCCTCACACCCTGGAGTCCGTCAGCGTGCCGCAACACACCCCCGATCTTCCCCCCGAACTTCGTCCCTTGGCCGAGATGCCTTTGTTCAAGCGCCTGGCCGCCCGGTTCTTTGGCCACGGCCTTACCCGCCTGCGCGCGCAACACCGTGCCTCTTGGCTACACGGGCAAGCCGACGGTTTTCGCAGCGGGCATAGCGCCGGTGTGGAGTACGGCTTTAAGGAAGGCAAACTCGAGGGGCTGGAGGAAGGTCGGCAGGTTCTGTTGATTCGCGACTCGCGCTCAACCGAGCATCGACCGCCCAACGTTGATGACAATCTGTTCGACGATTGGCGCCTGCCATTGAGTGCAGAACTGAAGAAGCGCATGAAAGCCGACGTGGCGCGATTGCTGCCCGCGCATGCCCAACCGAGCGCTGCCCAATGGAAGATGATTTTCAGCGACACACCCTCGACCTCGGTGATCGCCGGGGCGGGCGCGGGCAAATCGACCACCCTGGTGCTGCGAATTCTGCTGCTCAGCCATTATCTGGGGTTTGAGTTGAGCTCGATGACCGTGGTGACCTTCACCCGCGAATCGCGCAAGGACTTCATCAACAAGCTGATCGAACTGTTTGCAGTCTGGGGCCGGGGAATCAGCCTTAGAGAAGCGCGGGATCTGGTGCGCACTTTCCATTCACGCATCCTGCCGATGGTTCGCAGTCTGCCGGGTTTCGAGCGGCTGCAAGCCTTCGAAAACCTCAGTCACCGCGTGCAAAGCGGCGACGAGGAGGTCGACAGCAACCCCTTCGACCTGCGCATCAACGACGCCCAGCGCCAGCAACTCAATGCCTGCTATCACAGCCTTTACACCCGAGATGAGCGTTTTTGCGAACTGATCAAGCCTTTGTCGCGTCATGCCTTGCAGCTCAAAGAGCTGGAGCATGATCACCCGGACGTGCAAAAGCGCATGGCGGTGACTGAACTCGCCGCCAAGCGCGATGAAGAACTGTGCGACACCATCGAAGACTTGTGGTTTCGCGCCGGCGCCTGGCCGATCAAGGGCATCGAACCGAATCGTCAGACCTTCGATATCAACGGCTCGACCTTTCATTGCCACGGCTATATTCCAACGCTGGACGCTTGGGTGGTGCTGGGTTTCGATCCTCGGGAAAATCCCCAGATCAGCCGTCCGAATGCCAAACTTTCAGTGCGCGCAGAATGGGCGGTAAAGCGCACCCTGTTTCAAGCTTTCTGTCGTAAGCCTTTGATATGGCTAGACAGTTATGAATCTTCAAAACGTGTTTTGGCTTCCCTTGCTGGAGACGCCAGCGCCGGGCCGGGCTTCGATTACAAGGTCAAGGGCGAACTCGGCTCCGCGCCGCTGCTGGACTGTTTTGTCGCGGCGGCCGGGTTTATCGAAAACCTCGGCCTGGATGTATCTAACGCTGTGGGCCAGATGAGTTTCGCCAAGGATGACCCGGACCGGTTCTTCTTCGAGGCCTTGAGTCTGTTCTGGCGAGCGCTGGAAGATCATCTGCTGGATCAATCACCACCGATGATGACCTACAACCGGATGTTCGCCTTGTTCAGCGAACATTCGCCGGAGAATTTCAAGCTGCTGAGCGATGAGCTGCTCAGGCCGATGTCGCACTTGATGATCGACGAGTTTCAGGACGTGTCACCGCAGATCGTGTCGTGGATTCGCGCCAGCCTGGCGGAGATCCGCAGTCGCGGACCGGCCATGCATGTGGGACGCGGGGCGCAGCGTTCGTCATTGCTTTGTGTCGGTGATGACTGGCAGTCCATCTATGGCTGGCGCGGCAGTTCGCCGACTTACTTCATGGAGTTCAACAAGGAATTCCCGTCGCCGAGCACGACCAAAGTGATGCTCAGCGACAATTACCGCAGCCATCAGCACATCATCGACGCGGCGGAGCATATTGTCCGCGCGGCACCGGCGATCGCTGGCAAGAAGGCCAAGGCCAGTGGTGAACCCAAGGCACTGCTGCCGGTGAATGTTCTTGATCGGGATGACCAGGGTATGGCCCAGCGCCTGATCGAGCACTACAGAAAAGGCGATTCAATCTTGATGCTTTATCGAAAAAGCAGCGATAAGTCATTGATAGAAGAACATATTCGACCTGTAGTTAATGTGGATTCCAGCTTGCCGTACGAGGCTCGACGACTCAAACAACTGACCTATCACAGCGCCAAGGGCCTGCAGGCTGATGCGGTATTTCTGCTGGGCGATTGCCAGCACCTGACCAGTTCACCCTACAAGAACCAGGTCTATCGCATGGCCGGGCTCGGCAAGGCTGGCGACAGCGAAGCTTACGACAGTGCACAGAAAGACGAGATCCTGCGGCTGGCCTACGTGGGCATCACCCGGGCAGTCAGCCATTGCTACTGGTATGTCGATGGCCAGGATACCTCGGCGGCGAACATGCCCAAGGCCTCCGACCGGATCGGCAAGGGCAAGGCGTTCTTCGCGGATCACCGTCAAGGAAAAGTCTCTGCCTGACTCCTGAAGCCGTTCACTGAAAGTCTTGAGTCAGAGTAACCTGTGGCGAGCAAGCTCGCTCGCCATAGAGACCCTACCGACTGGCTGTGAAAAGTTGCGGGGGGCGCAATCCCGGCCTATGGTCCAAGGCGAGGCTTTGCTTGCGACTGGCGCGCAATGATTCGCCGCAGGTCGCTGTCCATCCAATGCGGATACATGCAGCGAGGTGACGACATGCCGAACGACTCCCGTCCCGCCGTGCTCGAACTGATCGGTAATACGCCGCTGGTGCGTGTCAGCCGCTTCGATACCGGCCCGTGCACGCTGTTTCTCAAACTCGAATCGCAGAACCCCGGTGGCTCGATCAAGGATCGCATCGGTCTGGCAATGATCGACGCCGCCGAGCGCGATGGCCGCCTGCGCCCCGGCGGCACCATCGTCGAGGCCACCGCCGGCAACACCGGTCTGGGCCTGGCCCTGGTCGGCCGGGCCAAGGGTTATCGGGTGGTGTTGGTGGTGCCGGACAAGATGTCCACCGAGAAGGTCCTGCACCTCAAGGCCATGGGCGCCGAAGTGCACATCACTCGCTCCGACGTCGGTAAGGGCCATCCCGAATATTATCAGGACGTCGCTGCGCGGTTGGCGCAGGAAATTCCCGACGCCTTCTTCGCCGATCAATTCAACAACCCGGCCAACCCGTTGGCCCACGAGTGCAGCACCGCTCCGGAGATCTGGGCGCAGACTCAGCATGATGTGGATGCCATCGTTGTCGGTGTCGGTTCGGCCGGCACGTTGACCGGGCTGACCCGTTTCTTTCAGCGCGTACAACCGAATCTGGAAATGGTGCTGGCCGATCCGGTCGGCTCGGTGATGGCCGAATACAGCCGCAGCGGCACCCTTGGTACGCCCGGTTCGTGGGCGGTGGAGGGCATTGGCGAAGACTTCATTCCGTCGATTGCCGACCTGTCCAGCGTGCGTAAGGCTTATTCGATCAGCGACGAGGAAAGCTTCGATCATGCCCGCCAATTGCTGCGCGCCGAAGGGATTCTCGGCGGCTCTTCGACTGGCACATTGCTCGCTGCGGCGCTGCGTTACTGCCGCGAACAAACCGAGCCGAAGCGGGTGGTCAGTTTCGTCTGCGACACCGGCACCCGCTACCTGTCGAAGGTCTACAACGACCAGTGGATGAACGATCAGGGGCTGCTTGCGCGCAAGCGTTACGGTGATTTGCGTGACCTGATCGCGCGACGTTTCGAGGATGGTCGGGTGGTCAGCGTGGGGCCGGACGACACTTTACTCACCGCGTTCCAGCGCATGCGCCTGGCGGATGTGTCGCAACTGCCGGTGCTGGTGGACGGGCAGCGGCTGGTCGGCGTGATCGACGAGTCCGATATCCTGCTTGGCGTGCATGAGGACGCTTCGCACTTCCGTATGCCGGTGAGCAGTGCGATGACTGACAAGCTGGAAATCCTGCCACCCGGCGCCAGTCTGGCCGAACTGGAGGCGAAGCTCGATCGTGGATTGGTGGCGATGATCGCCGACGACTCGGCTTTCCACGGGCTGATTACCCGCGTCGACATGCTCAATTACTTGCGGAGATCCCTTGCATGAGTCAGCACGATGAAACCGCCAAACCACGCGCCTTCGCCACCCGTGTGATCCATGCCGGACAGACACCGGACCCGTCCACCGGGGCGCTGATGCCGCCGATTTACGCCAACTCCACCTACCTGCAACAGAGCCCCGGTGTGCACAAGGGCTTCGACTACGGGCGTTCGCACAACCCGACGCGCTTTGCGTTGGAGCGTTGTGTGGCGGATCTCGAGGGCGGTACCCAGGCCTTTGCCTTCGCTTCCGGGCTGGCGGCGATCGCCAATGTGCTCGAACTGCTCGACGTCGGTGCACACATCGTCTCCGGCAATGACTTGTATGGCGGTACATTCCGCCTGTTCGACAAGGTGCGCCGGCGCAGTGCCGGGCATCGCTTCAGTTTTGTTGATCTGACCGATCTGGCGGCCTTCGAAGCGGCGCTTGAGAATGACACGCGGATGGTCTGGGTCGAGACGCCGAGCAATCCTTTGCTGAGCCTGACTGACCTCGCCGCCGTCGCGCGTATCTGTCGCGACCGAGGCATCATCTGTGTGGCCGACAACACCTTCGCCAGCCCGTGGATACAGCGCCCGCTGGAATTGGGCTTCGATATCGTATTGCACTCGACGACCAAGTACCTGAACGGTCATTCCGACGTGATCGGCGGCATCGCGGTGGTCGGGCAGAACGCTGAACTGGCTGAGCGCCTGGGTTTCCTGCAGAACGCAGTGGGGGCTATCGCCGGGCCATTCGACGCTTTTCTCACGTTGCGCGGCGTGAAGACCCTGGCATTGCGCATGGAACGCCATTGCAGCAACGCACTGGAGCTGGCGCAATGGCTGGAGCGTCAGCCGCAGGTGGCGCGTGTCTATTATCCGGGCCTGCCATCGCACCCGCAGCACGAACTGGCGCGGCGCCAAATGCGTGGGTTCGGCGGGATGATTTCTCTCGACCTGAACAGCGACTTGGCCGGCGCGAAGCGCTTCCTTGAAAATGTGCGGATCTTCGCCCTGGCCGAGAGCCTGGGCGGGGTGGAAAGCCTGATCGAGCACCCGGCGATCATGACCCATGCCAGCATCCCCGTCGAAACCCGTGCACAACTCGGTATCGGCGATGCGCTGGTGCGTTTGTCAGTGGGGGTTGAGGATGTCGAAGACCTGCGCGCCGATCTGGCACAGGCGTTGATGAGGATCGGTTAAACGATTTAAGCCGCGACGCAGACTTTGTAGCAGCTGCCGAGCCCGCGAGGCTGCGTTCGGCTGCGCAGCAGTCGTGAGTCCGGCTGATGTGGTCTGTCTGACATACCGCAATTGCTGATTTTTACGACGGCTTCGCCGCCGAACGCAGCCTCGCGGGCTCGGCAGCTGCTACAGATAGAAAAAGCCCGCTCATGGTTCGAGCGGGCTTTTTGTCGAGCGTTGGTGGTCAGGCATAACTTCTGAGAGCCTCCGGCGGAATGAAGGCCTCAAGCTCATCTTCCACAGCTTCAATGATTCGTTCTACATCCGCCGCATTCATGACCGTTGCGCAAGGAATGCCTGCAATGGCGATCATGGTTTCGCCACTGGCGCGGTCGAATAACCGGGCAACCATACTGCTCGGTGCATCCATGGTGGCTTCGAAACCCATGGGATGAAAATGCCAGCGCATCAGCTGGCAGGCATTTGGAAAAGTGACTTTGCTGAAAGACCCTTTATTCATGTGTTGCCCACCTTATTCATCGAGCGCTTCCTTTAGCTCATGTCAGGAGGGAAGAACCTTCAGTGGCTCAACCGGTGACTGTCTTTAAAAGTAGCATCCAGATGTGAAAATCATGTGGAATTTTTCAGTCCGTTTAGCGATAGGTTCATTTTTTTTTGATGCAAATCACGGGACACCGTTTTTTTGTGGCGAAGGGCCAATGTTGCCGGGGCATTCCACGGGCCATTGAAGCCTCGTCAGAACTTCGTCAAGCTCGGTTTTTTTCGTCGAGTCCCTTATGCACGCCGATGATGATGGTCCGTTGCAAACCCAGGCCACGGGCGAGACGGTCATGCGTTACCACCTGCGCTGGAAACACCGGGATCTGGATGGCGTCATGGCGCTTTATCACCCGGGCATCCAGTACAACGACTTTTTCCAGAACCGCATGATGGGGCTGGATGAATTGCGCGAGTACGTGCGCGACAGCATGCCTCGCGACCCAGATGAGGTCCTGGAGCATTCGGACCGTATTCGCCTGGACGGCGACACGGCGTTCATTCAATACCGCATCACCCTTCGCGGCGGTGAAGGGCTGGTGTCGTTTCGGACCAGCGAGGCGATTACCGTACGTGACGGGCTGATCTGGCGGGTCAATGAATACGCCACGCTCGTGCACGAACAAGCGACCGGCAAGGCCGCAGGCAATGATCGCCCGGCGGTCAGCCGGCTCGGGCTGTCACCGCGGCAGCTGAGTTTCATGGCCGAGGATTTGCAGCAGTACTTCCAGCGCCAGCAACCTTATCTGGATCCTGAACTCGACCTGCAACGGGTGGCGAAGGAGTGCGGGTACAGCCGCAATCAGATTTCCTATCTGCTGAATCAGGTGCTGGGCCAAAGCTTCTACCGTTACGTCAATCAGGCGCGGTTGCAGCATTTGCTTGCGGCACTGGACGCCGCCACGCCGCCAGTGCGCATCGACGAACTGGCCTTCGCGGCCGGCTTCAATTCGTTGTCGGCGTTTTACAGCTGTTTTCGCCGACACACAGGCCTCTCGCCCAAGGTTTACGCCAAGCAAATTTCTTTGCGGGCACGCGCGCAAGACAATCCCTGACCCCACGCACTAGGATCGACGCCATCGAAGTTCTGAGTGGCGGAGTCTTGCATGTCGGCGTGGCGCACGATCAGTTTGTGGATGGATCAACTCGATGAGCCATTGCTGGCACGCCCGGCACTGGAGCAGGATCTGGACGTCGACGTGGCCATCATTGGCGCCGGGTACACCGGGCTCTGGACCGCGTACTACCTCAAGCGCCTGGCGCCGGGGCTGAACATTGCCATCGTCGAAGCAAACACCGCGGGTTTCGGCGCATCCGGCCGTAACGGCGGCTGGTTGATGGGCAACCTGCTGGGCGAAGATCGCTTGCTCGCCGATTTGCCGGCGGAACAGCGCCGCGCATCTTTCGACTTGCTGCACGGTATCCCTGACGAAGTAGAGATCGTCCTCGAACGAGAAGGCATCGACTGCGATTATCGCAAAGGCGGGGTTCTTTACTGTGCTGCGCGTTATCCCGAACAGGAAGCCAGCCTGCGCCATTATCTGGACACGCTCTATCGCCAAGGGCTGACCGAAAGCGATTATCGCTGGCTCAGTCCCGAGCAATTGGCGCAACAGATCAGAATTACCAAACCTTATGGCGGTATCTATGCACCGCACGTCGCGACCATTCACCCGGCAAAGTTGGTTCGAGGTCTGGCGCGGACGGTGGAGCGCATGGGGGTCAACATCTATGAGAACAGCCCGGTCACTCAATGGCAGTCGGGCAGTTTGCGTACAGCCAAGGCTCAGGTTCGCAGCCGCTGGATTGTGCCGGCGGTAGAAGGTTATGCGGTCACACTGCCGCCATTGGACCGTTATCAATTACCGGTGCAGAGTTTGCTGGTGGCGACCGAACCGCTGTCCGCCGCGACCTGGGACGAAATCGGCCTCAGCCACGGTCAGGCTTTCAGTGAAAGTAGCCGCCAAGTCACCTATGGCCAGCGCACGGCGGATAACCGCTTGGTATTTGGTGCCCGTGGTGGCTATCAATTTGCTGGCAAGTTGCGTCATGACTTCGACTTGACCACCAGCGAAGTGGAGTTGCGGCGCTACCTGTTCAGCGAACTTTTTCCGCAGCTCAAGAACGTACGAATCACCCATGCCTGGGGCGGCAACCTGGGCATGTCTCGGCGCTTCAAGCCGCACATGCTCTGCGATCAGGCCAGCGGCATCGCCTTGTCCGGCGGTTATGGCGGGGAGGGCGTCGGTGCCAGCAACCTCGGCGGGCGAACCCTGGCCGACCTGATTCTTCAGCGCGACACCGAGTTGGTCCGTCAGCCGTGGGTCATTCCTCAGGGCGGTCTCGACGCGCTCAAGGCCTGGGAACCCGAGCCCTGCCGCTGGCTGGGCTACAACGCAATCATCCGCAGCTTCGTCCACGAAGACCAGACCCTGGCCAACCCGGCCACCGCGCCCTGGCGACGCAAACTGGCCAGCCGGGTCGCGGGGTTCATGGAAGGGTTCATGCACTAAACGGCGTTTTCTACATCGACAGGTATTCCCATGCGCATTACGCACTTCAAGCACACCGCAACCCTGAAGCTGGATGAATCGACTCCGGTCGCCGTGCCATTGGGCGTGCCCTTGGCAGTGGCCTCGACCACCAGCGTCGAACGCGACGATGGTGTCGAAACCGGCGTCTGGGAATGCACCCCCGGCCGCTGGCGCCGGCAGATTGTTGCCCAAGAATTCTGTCACTTCATTCAGGGCCGCTGCACCTTCACCCCGGACGACGGTGAACCCCTCTATATAGAAGCCGGCGATGCACTGATGTTGCCAGCCAATAGCCTCGGCATCTGGGACATCCAGGAAACCGTGCGCAAGACCTACGTTTTGATTTTTTGATCTTCTGATTGCCTGCCAACAACAACTCATACAGGAATCGACTCATGATCCGAAAGACACTGACACTTGCTCCACTTGCGCTCATCGCGACCCTCAGTCAGGCCGCCGAGACCGTTACAATCTACAACTGGTCGGACTACATCGCGCCAGACACCACCAGGAACTTCCAGAAAGAAACCGGCATCGCCTTCAGTTACGACGTCTTCGACAGCAACGAGACCCTTGATGGCAAGCTGATGACCGGCACATCCGGCTATGACGTAGTGTTCCCATCCAACCACTTCATGGCGCGGCAGATTCAGGGCGGGGCGCTGAAGAAACTCGATAAAAGCCAGCTACCGAACTGGAAAAACCTCAATCCGGTGCTGCTCAAGACGTTGCAGGCCAACGACCCGGGCAACGAACATGGCTTTCCGTATTTGTGGGGCAGCACGGGCATCGGCTACAACGTTGCCAAGGTAAAGGCAGTGTTGGGCGACAACGCGCCAGTGGACTCCTGGGACCTGATTTTCAAGCCCGAGAACATGGCGAAGTTGAAAAAGTGCGGCGTGGCGATCCTCGACAACGGCCCGGAACTCTTGCCGGCCGCGTTGAATTACCTGGGGCTGCCACATCACAGCAAGAACCCCGAAGACTACAAAAAAGCTGAAGCGCTGCTGATGAAAGTCCGGCCCTATATCAGTTATTTCCACTCCTCCAAGTACACCAGCGACCTGGCCAATGGCGACATCTGCGTGGCTGTCGGTTTTTCCGGTGACATCCTGCAAGCGGAAAACCGCGCCAAGGAAGCCAAAAACGGCATAGACATTGGCTATTCCATTCCCAAGGAAGGCGCCGCCATCTGGTTCGACATGGTCGCCATGCCCGCCGACGCACCGGACGAGAAGGCCGGTTACGCCTTCATGAACTACCTGCTACGTCCCGACGTCATGGCCAACATCAGTAACCACGTGCACTACGCCAACGGCAACGAACAGGCTGACAGCCTGATCGAGCCAGCCATCAAGAACGACACCAAGGTTTATCCGAGCCCGGAGATGATGGGGAAACTGTTTGCGTTGGAAGCCATGCCATTGAATGTAGATCGGGTGCGGACGCGGGTGTGGAACAAGATTCGGACGGGGAGCTGAGTCGATTTCGCCTGTGGTCACGGAGCTCTGTCCTTGGCCACTACTACAACTAACTGATCGTTTAATTTATTTGATGGCAATACACTGGCACTTATATTAATAAGTCCAAAAAACGAGAACTAATCTACAGAAAAACAACTTACACATATTTAATATTTAAATATCAAATTGTCGGACAATCCGGCTAAAACCTTCTACTACAAACAATATTTCGACAGCACACGCACTGTTTACTGGCGTTCACCGGAACAGCTCAATTTGACGTCAAAAAAAATGTAGACGTTTGATTTCGAATTGTGTCAGTTTTTATACGCCTTCATTGGGCGAGTGATAGGACGATCTCGCCAGAGATTGTCGTATCGGACAAAAACTGTTCCATTGCTAAACAAGGAAGTGTGTTTATGTCGAAAGTAAAAGACAACGCTATTGATCTTGCCGAACAGGGCTTTCAGCCATTCCAAGCGCTGGCTGCACCCAGTTCCGCCTACAACCAGATCGATAGTTTCAGCCATCAGTATGATCGGGGTGGCAATCTCACGGTCAATGGCAAACCCTCCTTCTCCGTCGACGAGGCTGCTACCCAGCTGCTGCGTGACGGCGCTGCCTACCAGGACAAGGACGGCAGCGGCAAAATCGAACTCACCTACACGTTCCTGACCTCGGCTTCGTCGAGCACCATGAACAAGCACGGTATTACCGGGTTCAGCCAGTTCAGCGCACAACAGAAAGCCCAGGCCGTGCTCGCCATGCAATCTTGGGCCGACGTGGCCAAAGTCACCTTCACCGAGAAGTCTTTTGGCGGCGACGGTCACATGACCTTCGGTAACTACAGTGGTGGTCAGGATGGCGCGGCAGCATTCGCCTACCTGCCAGGCACCGGTGCAGGTTATGACGGTACTTCGTGGTATCTGACGGGCAGTGGCTATAACGTCAACAAGACGCCGGACCTGAACAACTACGGCCGTCAGACCCTAACCCATGAAATCGGTCATTCCCTGGGCCTGGCTCACCCTGGCGACTACAACGCTGGTGAAGGTGCGCCGACCTACAACGACGCGACCTACGGGGAAGACACCCGCGGCTACAGCCTCATGAGTTACTGGAGCGAAAGCAATACCGACCAGAACTTCAGCAAGGGCGGTGTGGAAGCCTATGCGTCCGGCCCGCTGATGGACGATATCGCTGCCATTCAGAAACTCTACGGTGCCAACACCACCACCCGTACCGGTGATACCACCTACGGCTTCAACTCCAACGCCGGTCGCGACTTCCTGAGCGCTTCATCGTCGTCGGACAAAGTCGTGTTCTCGGTTTGGGATGCGGGCGGCAAGGACACCCTGGATTTCTCCGGTTTTACCCAAAACCAGAAGATCAACCTCAATGAAGCCTCGTTCTCCGATGTTGGCGGCATGGTGGGCAATGTGTCCATTGCCAAGGGGGTCACCGTCGAGAACGCGATTGGCGGTTCGGGCAGCGACCTGCTGATCGGCAACAGCGTGGCCAACGAGCTGAAAGGTGGTGCCGGCAACGACATCCTCTTCGGCGCGGGCGGTTCCGACAAACTGTGGGGCGGTTCGGGTTCGGACACCTTTGTATTCGCGGCCAGCAGCGACTCCAAGCCAGGTGCCGTCGATCAGATCCTCGATTTTGTCAGTGGCCTGGACAAGATCGACCTGACCGGCATCACCAAGGGCGCGGGCCTGCACTTCGTGAACTCCTTCACGGGTGCGGCAGGCGATGCAGTGTTGACCACTTCGGGCGGCAATAGCCTGTTGTCGGTGGACTTCTCCGGGCACGGCGTGGCTGACTTCCTGGTCAGCACCGTTGGCCAGGCGTCGTTCTCGGACATCGTGGCCTGATTCAAGGCAAAAAGGAGGGCGGCGCTTGAGGCGCCGTTCTCTGTCCCTTGAACGGCAGGTGCCATGAGTAAGGCTACAACCATGAGTAAAACGCCCTATGATCCACAACGCTTTTACCTACAAAGCAACCGCGTGGCTGTTGGCGACGCTGATGATGTTTCTTGGAGAGGTAGCCATGGCACGCAGTTTGAAATTAGCCGACCCGTCGGAACTCGCCGGGAAATGGCAGGCCACCTTGAACGCCGCGCAAGACTTGCCCGAGTCCCAGGCGCTACAGGACAAACCATCGAATGTCTGCTTGATCGAGCTCAAATTGAACCAGACCCTGGGTGAGGGGGCCGACTGCCTCGGCGCCTGGCTGAACGAGTCGGCGATCGGCTGGTTTCCGGAACCGGACGGCATTGCCGTGACCGGTAAAGAAGGCTCAAGAATTGTGTTTTTCAGCCGACAGCATGAGGGGTTTTATAAAAGCACCTTGAAGTCAGGTCTGATCATTACGCTCGAGCGCGTAGCGCGTAGCGCATAAGTGAACAGTGCCGGGCCGCCGCCAAGCGCTGAATATGAAGCTCGTGACTGCCGTTATAAGCAGCCGTTCAATAACGGAACTCTTTGAAGAACCCAAAGAGTTGTTATTAATGTGTAAGCGATAACCAGCAAAAGAATGTCTCGACCCATGTGCGGACAGTTAATTGGAACCTCGCCAAGTAAGGCGAGGATTAATACCTCAGGAAAAACCAATGAAGATGGCGAAGAGCCCGGCCACCGCACCGTTATTCAAGGCACTGGGCGACTATAAAAGCATCCTGATCAGCGTAGGGTGTTTCACAGCACTGATTAATGTGCTGATGTTGGTCCCGTCGATTTACATGCTTCAAGTCTATGACCGGGTGCTGTCTTCGCAAAACGAAACCACACTGGCGATGTTGTCATTGATGGTGGTCGGCTTCTTCGCGTTTATCGGTTTGCTGGAAATCGTGCGCAGCTTCATCGTTATCCGTATCGGCAGCCAACTGGAGCGCCGTTTCAACCTGCGGGTATATCAGGCCGCTTTCGAGCGCAATCTGTTCAAAGGCGAGGGCAACGCCGGGCAATCCCTGGGCGACCTGACCCATATTCGCCAATTCGTCACCGGCCCGGCGCTGTTTGCCTTCTTCGACGCACCGTGGTTTCCGGTCTATCTGTTTGTGATCTTTCTGTTCAACGTCTGGCTCGGCGTATTGGCCACCGCAGGGGCGGTGCTGCTGATCGGGTTGGCCTGCCTCAACGAGGCGATGACCAAAAAGCCCTTGGGCGAAGCCGCAGGGTTTTCCCAGAAATCCAGCCAATTGGCCACCAGTCACCTGCATAACGCCGAAACCATTCAGGCGATGGGCATGCTCGGTGTCTTGCGCAAGCGCTGGTTTCAGGTGCACTCGCGTTTTCTCGGCTTGCAGAATCAGGCCAGCGACACTGGCGCGGTCATCAGTTCCCTTAGCAAAACCCTGCGCCTGTGCCTGCAATCCCTGGTGCTGGGGTTGGGCGCGTTGCTGGTGATCCAGGGTGACATGACCGCCGGGATGATGATCGCCGGTTCCATCCTGATGGGCCGGGTACTGAGCCCCATCGATCAGTTGATCGCTGTGTGGAAACAGTGGAGCGGCGCCAAACTCGCTTACCGCCGTCTCGACGCCTTGCTGCAGGCCTTTCCACCGACTGAGGAGGCCATGGCGCTGCCGGCGCCAAAAGGCCAGATCACGTTCGAACAAGTCAGCGCCGGCCCACCGGGGCAACGGGCAGCAACTTTGCACATGGTCAACTTCAACCTGGGCGCCGGGGAGGTGCTGGGCGTACTCGGGGCTTCCGGTTCCGGTAAATCGACGCTGGCGCGGGTGCTGGTCGGCGTCTGGCCGACGTTGGGCGGCACGGTGCGTCTCGATGGCGCGGACATTCATCGCTGGAACCGCGACGACCTTGGCCCCTACATCGGTTATCTGCCCCAGGACATCGAATTGTTCAGCGGCAGCATCGCCGAAAACATCGCCCGATTCCGTGAGGCGGATCCGCAAAAAGTCGTCGAAGCCGCGCAACAGGCCGGCGTTCATGAACTGATTTTGCGCATGCCGCAGGGCTACGACACCGTGCTTGGCGAAGACGGCAGCGGCTTGTCCGGTGGCCAGAAGCAACGTGTGGCCCTGGCTCGCGCGTTGTATGGCCACCCAAGCCTCGTGGTGCTGGATGAACCGAACTCCAACCTCGACACCGTCGGCGAAGCGGCACTGGCCGGCGCCATCGCGCACATGAAGGCCCAGGGCACCAGCGTGATTCTGGTTACCCATCGTTCTTCGGCGCTGGCCCAGGCCGACAAGTTGCTGGTGCTCAACGAAGGTCGCTTGCAGGCCTTCGGCCCAAGCCAGGAAGTGCTCAAGGCGCTTGCCGGTAATCAGTCAGGCGCTCAGGAACAGCCACGTGAAAAACCTGCGCAAGCACCGGGCGGGCTCAGCATGAGCCGGCAGTATCAGCCCACGACAAGGAATTCGGGTGTATGAGCAGCACACGCATGAACGACGACAGCGAAGCGACAATGGAACACGACTACATCGCCGAACGTCCTGAGCGCGACGCGCGTTTCTTCGCCCGCATGGGCTGGATTCTGGCGATTGTCGGTGCCGGCAGTTTCTTCACGTGGGCGAGCCTCGCGCCGCTCGATCAAGGCATTCCGGTGCAGGGGACCGTGGTGGTCTCGGGCAAGCGCAAAGCCGTGCAATCGATGAGCAGCGGCGTGGTCAGCCAGATTCTGGTGCGCGAAGGGCAAGTGGTGAAGCAGGGCCAGCCGTTGTTCCGCCTCGACCAGACCCAGGTCGCGGCCGACGTGCAATCGCTGCAAGCGCAATACCGCATGGCGTGGGCCAGCCTGGCGCGCTGGCAGAGTGAACGGGACAACCTCAAGCAGGTGAATTTCCCCGCCGAACTGAGCAACGATCCGGACCCGCGCCTGGCCCTGGTGCTTGAAGGCCAACGGCAATTGTTCAGCAGCCGTCGCGAAGCCTTTTCCCGTGAGCAAGCCGCCCTACGCGCCAACATCGAAGGCGCCAGTGCGCAACTGGCCGGCATGCGCCGCGCGCGCACCGACCTGACGGCCCAGGCCAGTTCCCTGCAACAACAGTTGAGCAATCTTCAGCCCTTGGCGGACAACGGCTACATCCCGCGCAACCGCTTGATGGATTATCAGCGTCAGTTGTCGCAAGTGCAGCAACAGCTGGCCGAGAACACTGGCGAAAGCGGTCGGGTGGAGCAGGGCATCCTTGAATCCCGGCTGAAGCTGCAACAGCACAGCGAGGAATACCAGAAGGAAGTCCGCAGCCAACTGGCCGACGCGCAGCTCAAAAGCGTGACCCTGGAAGAGCAACTGACTTCCGCCGGCGTCGACCTGCAACACAGCGAAATCATCGCCACCGCCGACGGCATCGCCGTCAACCTTGGGGTTCACACCGAAGGCGCCGTGGTGCGTCAGGGCGACACGCTGCTGGAGATCGTCCCGCAAGGCACTCGCCTGGAAGTGGAAGGGCACCTGCCGATCAACCTGATCGACAAGGTCGGCACGCACTTGCCGGTGGACATTCTGTTCACCGCGTTCAACCAGAGCCGTACCCCGCGAGTCCCCGGCGAAGTCAGCCTGATCTCCGCCGACCAGATGGTCGATGAGAAAACCGGTGTGCCGTACTACGTGCTGCGCAGCAGCGTCAGTGACCAGGCCATGGAAAAACTCAACGGTCTGGTGATCAAGCCCGGCATGCCTGCAGAAATGTTCGTGCGTACCGGTGAACGTTCACTCCTCAACTATTTGTTCAAACCGCTGCTCGACCGGGCAGGCTCCGCGTTGACCGAGGAATAAGGATGTTCGGCTGTATGAATAAGTTTTCCCTGCTCGCAGCGACCCTGGGGTTACTGGCGTGCAACAGCGCGATGGCCATGGGGCCGTTCGACATTTACGAGCAAGCGTTACGCAATGATCCAGTGTTCCTTGGCGCCATCAAGGAACGCGATGCAGGCCTTGAAAACCGCGCCATCGGCCGCGCCGGGTTGCTGCCCAGGATCGGTTACAACTACAACAAGGGGCGTAACACCTCCAAGGTCACTCAAATTAATGAGGGGAGACCAGACTTCACCGAGGACCGCAACTACAGCAGCTACGGCTCGACCTTGACCCTGCAACAGCCGCTGCTCGACTACGAGGCTTACGCGGCGTACCGCAAGGGCGTGGCGCAATCGCTGTTCGCTGACGAAAACTTTCGTGGCAAGAGCCAGGAACTGCTGGTTCGCGTGCTGGAGACTTACACCAAGGCGCTGTTCGCTCAGGACCAGATCGACATTGCGCGGGCCAAGAAAAAAGCCTTCGAGCAGCAATTTCAGCAGAACGAGCAGATGTTCCGCCAAGGGGAGGGCACGCGCACCGATATCCTCGAAGCCGAGTCACGTTACGAACTGGCGACCGCCGAGGAAATCGAGGCGCGCGATGAACAGGATGCGGCGCTGCGTGAGCTGGGCGCACTGATTGGCGTGCCGGCCATCGACATTGGCGACCTGACGCCACTGGATCAGAACTTCCAGACCTTCACCCTGCAACCGGCCAATTACGACACCTGGCACGAGATGGCGGTGGCCAATAACCCCAACCTGGCCTCCCAGCGTCAGGCGGTGGAAGTGGCGCGCTACGAGGTCGAACGCAACCGCGCCGGCCACCTGCCAAAAGTCAGCGCCTACGCCTCCGTGCGCCAGAACGAATCGGAAAGCGGCAACACCTACAACCAGCGCTACGACACCAACACCATCGGTATTGAAGTCAATGTGCCGCTGTATGCCGGCGGCGGGGTCTCGGCCTCGACCCGTCAGGCCAGTCGCACCATGGAACAGGCCGAGTACGAGCTGGACGGCAAGACCCGGGAAACCTTGATCCAGCTGCGCCGCCAGTTCAGCGCCTGCCTGTCGGGGGTCAATAAATTGCGGGCTTATCAGAAGGCATTGGTGTCGGCCGAAGCGCTGGTGGTTTCGACCAAGCAAAGCATTTTGGGCGGCGAACGGGTCAACCTCGATGCGCTGAATGCCGAACAACAACTGTTTACCACCCGACGGGATCTGGCCCAGGCACGCTACGACTATTTGATGGCCTGGACCAAGTTGCACTACTACGCCGGGACCTTGAGCGAACAGGATCTGGCCAAGGTGGATGAGGCCTTCGGCCCGATAACGCGATAACCCAAGGAAGATCGCATACCCCCGTAGGAGCTGCCGAAGGCTGCGATCTTTTGATCTTCCGGCGTCCTTGCTGACGTTAAAAGATCGCAGCCTGCGGCAGCTCCTACAAAAAACAAAAAAAAGCGAGAGTCATGAACATGGACGTACAGATCAAGCCGATGTCGGTCGGCACGCTATTGCTCCTGATTTCAGCAGTACCAGGCCCAGCCCAGGCGCTTTATCTGGAAACCGGTAAACCCGGTGATCCCGCCAGCTGGCGCTCGGCGGAATTCCAGCGCGATTGGGGCCTGGCGCGCATGCAGTCCGATCAAGCCTATGCCGCCGGCATTACCGGCAAGGGCGTGAAAATCGGCGCGCTGGATTCCGGCTTCGACTCCAGCCATCCCGAATTTGCCGCAGACCGTTATCACGCGGTGACGGCCAGCGGCAGCTATGTCGACGGCTCAGCGTTCAACGTCGACGGTACGCTTAACACCAACAACGACTCCCACGGCACCCACGTCACCGGCACCATGGGCGCTTCCCGGGATGGCACTGGCATGCATGGCGTGGCGTACAACGCGCAAATCTACGTCGGCAATACCAACAAGAACGACAGTTTCCTGTTCGGCCCCAGCCCCGACCCGCGCTACTTCACCGCGGTCTATAACGCCTTGGCAGATGCCGGCGTGCGCGCGATCAACAACAGCTGGGGCAGCCAGCCGCCGGACGTCAGTTACCGAACCCTCGACGACCTGCATGCGGCCTACGCCCAGCACTGGAACAAAAACACCTGGCTCGACGCCGCCGCCGACGTTTCGCGCCGCGGCGTGATCAACGTGTTCAGCGCCGGCAACAGCGGTTACCCGAATGCCAGCGTGCGTTCGGCCTTGCCGTATTTTCAGCCGGACCTGGAAGGCAACTGGCTGGCAGTGTCGGGGCTGGATCAAAGCAATCAGCAGAAATACAACCAGTGCGGCATCGCCAAGTATTGGTGCATCACCACGCCGGGCGCGAAGATCGACAGCACCATTCCCGGCGGCGGTTACGCGATCAAATCCGGCACTTCCATGGCCGCGCCGCATGCCACCGGGGCACTGGCGCTGGTGATGGAACGCTATCCGTACATGAACAATCAGCAGGCGCTTGAGGTGCTGCTGACCACCGCAACGCAGCTCGACGGTTCGCTCACCGACGCACCGAGCGCGCGCATCGGTTGGGGCGTGGCTAACCTCGAACGGGCGATGCGCGGGCCGGGGCAATTGCTCGGGTCGTTCGACGCCAATCTGGGGGCAGGGCAGAGCGATGTCTGGAGCAATGACATTTCAGACAAGGCGCTGATTCAGCGTCAGTCCGAAGACGCTGCCGAACGCCGCGCCTGGCAACAGACGTTGATGGACAAGGGCTGGGAGAACGGTGTCCCGCCCGGCGCCAGTGAGCAAGATCAGACCGATTATGCAGTGGGCACAGCTCGTGATTCCGCCGCTGCCGATCGAGTCTACGAAGGCAGCCTGATCAAGTCCGGTGCCGGACGGTTGATGCTCACGGGCGACAACACTTATCGCGGCCCGACCACGGTCAACGGTGGTTTGCTGGCGGTGAACGGCTCGTTGACGTCGGCGGTGACCGTCAATGACAGCGGCACCCTCGGCGGTAACGGACGAATCGCTGCCTTGACCGCCCATTCCGGCGGCACCGTGGCGCCCGGTAACTCCATCGGTACGTTGCAAGTCAGCGGCGATGTGACATTTGCGCCGGGTTCGATCTATGCCGTCGAACTGTCACCCACCGGCAGCGACCAGATTATTGCGGGCGGTACGGCCACGATCAGCGGCGCCACCGTGAGCCTGTCCCTGGAAAACAGCCCGACCTTGCTCAGCACCCAACAAGTGCAAAGCCTGCTAGGCAATCAGTACAACATTCTGCAAGCGGCGGGCGGGATTCAGGGCCAGTTCGGCGCGGTGCTGCCCAACTACCTGTTCATCGGCGGCAGCCTCGATTACGCCGCGACTGGCATTCAGCTGAGCATTGAGCGTAACGCCACAACCTTCGCCAGCGTCGGGCAAACGCCGAATCAGCGTTCTGTCGCGGCCGCAGCGGAAGGGCTTGGCGCGGGTAACGCCGTCTACGAAAGCCTGCTGCTGTCGCCGACCGCCAGTTCAGCGCAACAGGCCTTCCAGCAATTGTCGGGGGAAATTTACCCAGCGCTGGGCTCAGTGCTGATCAACGACAGCCGGTATCTGCGCGATACGGTCGGTGAGCGTCTCAACGAAGCCAATGGTTCCCGAAGCAATGGCTGGATCAAGGCATTGGGCGCCTGGGGCAAGACCGATGGCAGTCACGACACTGCCGGCTACACCACGTCGATTGGCGGTTTGCTGGCGGGTGTCGATGGTGCGGTGGATGACCAAACCCGTGTGGGCCTGGTCGCCGGTTATAGCGACAGCTCGGTCAGCATGGGCTCTGGAACTCATTCATCAACGCAGGTCGACAGTTATCACCTGGGCGCCTATGCCGGCCACGAAATGGGCGCCTGGCGCCTGAGTGCCGGTGGTGCCTACAGCTGGCATCGGGCCGACGTCAAACGTGACCTGCAATACGGCGACGTCAGCGCCAAACAGAAAGCCAAGGTCGATGCCGGGACCACCCAGGTGTTCGGCGAAGCGGCCTATCGTTTGAACCTGCAAGCACTGGCTTTGGAACCGTTCGCCAATCTGGCTTACGTGCACCTCGACACTGAGGGCTTCACCGAAAAAGGTGACGCCGCGGCGCTCAAAAGCAGCGGCGACCAGCGTGACGCGGTACTCAGCACCTTGGGCGTACGCGCACTGAAAACGGTGACGCTTTCCGGCCAGCAACAACTGGACCTGAGCGGCAGCCTCGGCTGGCAGCACAACCTGAGCAACACCGATTCCGAGGAACACCTGGCATTTGCCAACGGTGGCACTCCGTTCGTGGTGGAAAGCTCGCCACTGGTTCGCGATGCGGCGCTGGTGGGCGCCCATGCCAGCCTGGCCTTGAGCCGGGATGTTCGGCTGAACCTCGATTACACCGGCCAACTGGCCAACCACGAGAAGAGCCACGGCGTAGGGCTGAGTCTCAATTGGCAGTTTTAACGCGGCCTTTGTAGCAAGGCTGCATTCGATCTGTAGCAGCTGCCGAGCTCGCGAGGCTGCGTTCGGCTGCGAAGCAGTCGTAAACCCTGAATGCCCCATGCGCCTGAGGGACCGCAGTGCCTGATTTCGCGACTGCTTCGCAGCCGAACGCAGGCTTCGCCAGCTGCTACAGATCGCGTTAACGCGGGGTGTATCAGCAAGACAAGACACGCCTTTGAAGGCACAAGGATTTTGGCAACACAACTAAGGACGGTAGTTCGATGATGAATAACAAGTACAACAACCTTGCCTTGCTCTGCGCATTGGCCACTCTGAGCACCGCACACGCGGCGCCCTACGTGGAAAACGGCAGGACAGGCGATCCCAATAGCTGGCGCAGCACAGAGTTCAACGCCGACTGGGGCCTGGGGGCGATCAATGCTCAGGAGGCCTACGCCGCCGGTTACACCGGCAAAGGCGTGAAACTGGGGATTTTCGATCAACCGGTTTACGCCTTGCACCCGGAGTTTTCCGGGGCCAATAAGGTGATCACGCTGGTCACCAGCGGCATCCGCGAATACACCGACCCGTACATTCCAGTCAAAGCGGGGGATGCCTTTCTCTATGACGGTTCGCCGTCGGTGGGCTCCAATGGCAAACTCGGCGCCCACGGCACCCACGTTGGCGGGATTGCCGCAGGCAGTCGCGACGGCGGCCCGATGCATGGTGTCGCGTTTGGCGCGCAAATCATCAGCGCCGACAACGGCGACCCTGGCCCGGAAGACGGGATCATTCGTGGCAATGACGGCGCGGTGTACAAGGCTGGTTGGGACGCTCTGATCGCCAGCGGTGCGCGGATCATCAACAACAGCTGGGGCATCGGCATCACCGATCGCTTCGACCTGGGTGGTCGGGACCCGGCGTATCCGCACTTCACCGTGCAGGACGCGCAACTGCAGTTCAACGAGATCCAGACCTTGTTGGGGACCAAACCTGGTGGTGCCTATGACGGCGCCATCGCGGCGGCCCGCAGCGGCATCGTGACGATTTTCGCCGCCGGCAACGACTACAACCTCAACAACCCGGACGCCATCGCCGGCCTCGGTTACTTCGTTCCGGAGATCGCGCCGAACTGGATGACCGTCGCTGCGTTGCAGAGGAATCCGGACACCAGCAGCCCCGACCCTTACAACATCAGCACCTTTTCGTCGCGCTGCGGCTACACGGCGAGCTTCTGTGTGTCGGCGCCAGGCAGCCGGATCTACAGCTCGATCATCAGCGGCACCAATGCCGATAATCTGACCACCGGCTACGCCAATTACAACGGCACCTCCATGGCGGCGCCGCACGTCGCAGGCGCGGTGGCGGTGTTGATGGAACGCTTCCCGTACATGACCGGCGCGCAAGTCGCCAGCGTGCTGCGTACCACCGCCACCGACCTCGGCGCACCCGGCATCGACTCGCTGTACGGCTGGGGCATGATCAACCTGCGCAAAGGCATCGACGGCCCGGCGATGTTCGTGACCGAGCAGGACATTCCCGAGGAATTCCGTATCGAAGGCGCCTACGGCTCCAGCCAATTTGTCGCGGACTTGCCGGGTATCGGCGCGATCATCGATGCCGGCAAACCCACCGAGCGTGTGTGCAATGACGTGCACTGCGGGCTCGACGTTTGGCGCAATGACATTTCCGGCCATGGCGGCCTGACCAAGCAGGGCATCGGCACACTGGTGCTGACCGGTGCCAATACCTACGCCGGCCCGACCCTGGTCAATCAGGGTCGATTGGCGATCAATGGTTCGCTGCTGTCGGCAGTCACTGTCAATGACAGCGGCATCCTCGGCGGTAACGGCAGCATCGCGGCGTTGACCGCAAAAAGCGGCGGTACCGTGGCGCCCGGCAATTCCATCGGCACCTTGCAGGTGGCGGGCGACGTGGTTTTCGAACCTGGCTCGACCTACGCCGTAGAGCTGTCGCCCACCAGCAGTGACCAGATCATTGCCGGCGGCAAGGCGATCATCGAGGGCGCAACCGTCAGCCTGTCTCTGGAAAACAGCCCGACATTGCTGACCACCGCCGAAGCGAAAACCCTGCTCGGCAATCAGTACAACATCCTGCAAGCGGCCGGCGGAATTGAAGGGCGTTTCGGTGCGGTGGTGCCGGATTACCTGTTCCTCGGCGGCACCCTGGACTACTCGGCTAGCGGCATTCAACTGGCAGTGGTGCGTAACGCGACATCCTTCACCAGCGTTGGCCAAACCCCGAACCAACGCGCCGTGGCCGCTGCCGCCGAGCAATTGGGCGCAGGCAATCCGCTCTACGAAACCCTGCTGCTGTCGCCGACCGCCGCGGTCGCGCAACAAGCGTTCCAGCAACTCTCCGGCGAGATTCATCCGGCCATCGGCACGCTGCTGATCAACGATAGCCGTTACCTGCGCGATGCAGTCGGCGAGCGTCTGCGTGAGCACGATCTGTTCGATGCCGGGGCACCCACCGATGACCGCAGCAACGCCTGGCTCAAAGTGCTCGGCGCCTGGGGCAAGAGCGATGGCGGGCATGACAACGCCAGTTCCAACAGTTCCATCGGCGGGCTGCTGGCCGGTGTCGATGGCTTGATCACTGAAGATACGCGACTGGGTTTCGTCACCGGTTATAGCGACAGTTCGTTGAGCATGGGCGATGGCACGCATTCGTCGGCCTCGGTCGACAGCTACCACTTGGGTGCCTACCTGGGCCATGAAATCGACGCGCTGCGCCTGAGCGTCGGCGGCGCTTACAGCTGGCATCGCATCGACGTCAAACGTGACCTGCAATTTAACGGCGTCAGCGGCAAGCAGAAATCCAAACGCGATGCGACCTCCGCGCAACTGTTCACCGAAGCGGCGTATCGGCTGGACCTGCAACCGGTCGCTCTGGAGCCGTTCGTCAATCTGGCTTACGTGCACTTGAACACTGAAAGCTTCAGCGAAAAAGGTGATGCCGCCGCGCTCAAGGGCGGTGAAAACAACCGCGACGTGGTGCTTTCGACCCTTGGCCTACGCGCGAGCAAAGCCATTGCGTTGTCCGATCAGCAACAGCTGGAATTGTCCGGCACGCTCGGCTGGCAGCACAACCTGAGCAACACCCGTTCCGAAGACCACCTGGCCTTCGTCAACGGCAACACCGCGTTCAGCGTGCAAAGCGTGTCCATGGACCGCGATGCCGCGGTGGTCGGTGCCCGTGCCGGATTGGCGCTGGGCAGCGATACCCGTTTGAGCCTGGATTACAACGGGCTGCTCGGCTCCCGGGAAAAAGACCACGGCGTGGGCTTGACCCTGGACTGGCAGTTCTGATTTGACGCTAAGGAAGCAAGAACATGGGACTGTTTGATTACAAAAGTGCCGGCAGTGAGGCCGGCAAGGCGCTGTACTCCGACGCGATCGCGCTGACGCTCTACGCGTACACACCGACCGGCCAGCCACTGCCGGCGACCGCTTGGGCGCCGATTGGCGCGGCAGCATTGGGCTATCAGGGCAACGTCGGCGTTCAAGGCACCTTCTATGGCGAGAAGGACGGCTTCACCAGCGCCGAAGCCGAAATCCTCGGTAAATACGATGGGGCAGGGAAGCTGATCGGCATCGGTATCGCCTTCCGTGGCACCGGTGGCCTGGGGTACAGCGACACCTTCGGCGACATGAAAAACAACCTGCTGGCCGCGGTCGGCCCGGTGGATTACGCAACGAACTACGCAAAAAACGCCTTCGATACTTTGCTGAAAAGCGTCGCCGCGTTTGCCATCGCCCACGGCTTGAGTGCCAAGGACGTATTGGTCAGCGGCCATAGCCTCGGTGGGTTAGGCGTTAACAGCCTGGCGGAACTGAGCGGCAATAACTGGGGCGGTTTCTTCAAGGACGCCAACTACATTGCGTTCGCCTCGCCGACCCAGAGCGCCACCGGCAACAACGTGCTGAACATCGGCTACGAGAACGACCCGGTGTTTCGAGTGCTCGACGGCACCACCTTCAGCAGTGGCTCGCTGGGCAAACACGACGGTCATCAGGAGTCGGCGACCAACAACATCGTCAACTTCAATGATCAGTACGCCTCCACGGCGCAGAACCTGGTGCCGTTCAGCATCCTCAATCCGCTGAACTGGTCGGCCCACGGTTCGTTGGGCTATGCCGATGGCTTGAACCGGGTGATCGACTCGCGCTTCTACGACCTCACCGACAAAGACTCGACGCTGATCGTGTCCAACCTGTCGGAATCGTCTCGAGGCAGCACTTGGGTCGAGGATCTGGGCCGCAGCGGCGAGCCGCACACCGGCAGCACGTTCATTATTGGCACCGACAGCAATGACTTGCTCAAGGGCGGCGCGGGCAATGACTTCATCGAAGGCCGTGACGGTAACGACCGGTTCCGCGATGACGGTGGCTACAACCTGCTGCTGGGTGGCAAGGGCAGCAACACCTTCGAACTGCAGAAGCCGTTGCAGAACTTCAGCGTTGCCAATGACGGCGATGGCACGCTGTATGTGCGCGACGCCTACGGCGGCATCAGCATGACCCGTGACATCGGCGCGCTGGTGAGCAAGGAGTCTGGTTCGTGGTGGGGCAGCAAGGACATCACCTACAACGTCACCGCCAATGGCTTGCTCAATGGCTCCGAACTGACCCACTACAACCACTCGCTCAATGGCGACGCTTATGGCAACACGCTGGCCGCGACGCAGGATGGCGACTGGCTGTTCGGCAACGCCGGCGATGATCTGCTGCGCAGCGACAAAAGCCACGTGACCTTCGTCGGTGGCGCGGGCAATGACGTGATGCATGCCTCCGGGGGCGGCAACAACACCTTCCTGTTCAGCGGCGCCTTCGGCTTCGACGCGATCAATGGCTACCAGGGCAGCGACAAACTGGTGTTCATGGGCGTCCAGGGCGCGGGGCAGGGCTATGACTACACCCAGCACGCGTCACAGGCCGGCAACGACACTGTGCTCAAGATTGGCGATTACGCCGTAACGCTGGTGGGCGTAGGTCTGGATAATCTTTCGGTTTCGGGAATTACGTTTGCGTAAGAAAGGCTGCATGCACTGAATGCTCCGGGGCGCCTCGTCAGTGAGGCGTCCTGGTTGTGAGCTATCTCTGACAATTCCAACAAAGAGAGAGGCAATACCAATGGGTGTGTATGACTACAAAAACTTCGGCACAGCAGACTCCAAGGCGTTGTTCAGCGACGCCATGGCGATCACGCTGTATTCCTATCACAACCTCGACAACGGTTTCGCTACCGGTTACCAGCAAAACGGCTTCGGCCTGGGCTTGCCGGCAACCCTGGTCACCGCACTGATCGGCGGCACCGATTCCCAGGGCGTCATTCCCGGCATCCCCTGGAACCCCGATTCGGAAAAGGCCGCACTTGAAGCGGTGCAAAAGGCTGGTTGGACGCCGATCACCGCCGCGCAACTGGGCTATGACGGCAAGACCGACGCTCGCGGAACCTTCTTCGGCGAGAAGGCCGGTTACACCAGCGCTCAAGTCGAGATCCTCGGCAAGTACGACGCCCAAGGTCATCTCACCGAAATCGGCATCGCCTTTCGCGGCACCAGCGGCCCGCGAGAAATCCAGATCGGCGACTCCATCGGCGACGTGATCAACGATCTGATGGCCGCGCTAGGGCCCAAGGATTATGCGAAAAACTACGCGGGCGAAGCCTTCGGCAATTTGCTGGGTGACGTCGCGGCGTTTGCCCAGGCCAATGGTCTGTCGGGCAAAGACGTGCTGGTCAGCGGCCATAGTCTCGGCGGGTTGGCGGTCAACAGCCTGGCGGACCTTAGCAATAACAAATGGTCCGGGTTCTACCAGGATTCCAACTACATCGCCTACGCCTCGCCGACCCAAAGCAGCAGCGACAAAGTGCTGAACATCGGTTATGAAAACGACCCGGTGTTCCGTGCCCTCGATGGCTCGTCATTCAACCTGTCCTCGGTGGGCGTGCACGATGCCGCCAAGGATTCGACGACCGATAACATCGTCAGCTTCAACGACCACTACGCCTCGACGGCGTGGAATGTGCTGCCGTATTCCATCCTCAACATTCCTACCTGGATCTCACACTTGCCCACCGGTTACGGCGACGGCATGACCCGGGTGCTGGAGTCAAAGTTCTACGACCTGACCAGCAAAGACTCGACCATCATCGTCGCCAACCTTTCGGACCCCGCGCGCAGCAACACGTGGGTCCAGGATTTGAACCGCAACGCCGAAACCCACAAAGGCAGCACCTTCATCATCGGCAGCGACGGCAATGACCTGATCCAGGGTGGCAAAGGCAGCGACTACCTGGAAGGCCGCGACGGTAACGACACCTTCCGCGATGGCGGTGGCTACAACATCCTGTTGGGCGGCAAGGGCAGCAATGTGCTGGACCTGCAGCAGTCGGTGAAGAACTTCGTCTTTGCCAATGACGGTGCCGGCAATCTGTACGTGCGCGACGCCAATGGCGGCATCAGCATCACCCGCGACATCGGCAGCATCGTCACCAAGGAGCCGGGTTTTCTCTGGGGCGTGTTCAAGGATGACGTGACCCACAGCGTCACCGCCAATGGCCTCGCGACCGGCAGCAACCTGACCCAGTACGCCTCAAGCGTGAAGGGCACGACCGGCGCCGACACCCTCAACGCGCACGCAACAGGTGATTGGTTGTTTGGCCTCGATGGCAACGACCATTTGTTCGGCAGCACCGGCAACGACGTGCTTGTCGGCGGGGCGGGTAATGACCTGATGGAGTCGGGCGGCGGGGTCGATACCTTCCTGTTCAGCGGCGCGTTTGGCCAGGACCGGGTGGTGGGCTATCAAGCCAACGACAAACTGGTGTTTTTCGGGGTTCAGGGCGTTGCACCAAACGACGATTATCGGGCCCATGCCACGGCGGTGGGGCAAGATACGCTGCTGACGTTTGGCAGTGATTCGGTGACTTTGGTGGGTGTCGGGCTGGACAGTTTGTCCAGTGGGGGGATTGTGATCGCTTGAGGGTGATGGGGCGCCGGTAAGGGCCTCTTCGCGGGCAAGCCTCGCTCCTACAGGGGAACGTATTCCAGTGTAGGAGCGAGGCTTGCCCGCGAAGAACGATAACGCGGTAATCCTGCCTGCCTACGTGACTCACCGGTCCCTCTCGAACTCCAATACCTGCACCAACAGGAATCTGGCACTAAACCATCAGCCCCTCCAAGCGTTATACTATAACGCAAGTGCTGCATGCCGCCATTGAGTACAGGAGATTTTGCAACGTGAGTAACAGCAAGAGGTTCACCTTCGGTCTGGCGCTGGCCCTTTTATCGGCAACCGCTACCGCAGAACTGCCTCAAAGCTCGATTTTGACCCGTTACGGGGTCACCTCCGATCAACTGCCGAAACCGGCGGCGATCGAAACCGCCAAAGCTGCCAAACCCATCGAAGAAAAAAGTCACTTTCAAATCCAGCCGGAACAGCCCTGGGTCACAGTGCGCCTGGGCGACGGTAAACAACCGGAGAAGACCGGCAATATCAGCATCGATCGTTCGATGCAGCAGGAACTGGAGCGCTGCCGGAGGATGCAGGAACGACTGATCGGGCGCGCAGGGCCGACCTTCTCCTGCGATAACAGTCTCCCAGGGCTTCACTGAACACGCCGAAAACAGTCTTCGTTTGCGTTATGAGCGATGAATTCGATGACCACGACATGAGTGACTGATATGACCCTATCTACAGGCGTGGCAGGGCAGGCGGGAAGTGTTTCTTCTGCGCTTGCCTCCAGCGCTGCAAAAACCAATACCCGGATGCTCGCCATCGATGCCCTGCGTGGCTTCGTCATGCTCTGCATGCTCGTCGACCATGTGCGGGAAACCTTTTTGCTGCACCGCCAGGTGACCGACCCGATCGACGCCTTGAGCGTGACCCCTGACCTGTTCTTCACCCGCTTGCTGAGCACCATCTGCGCCCCGGTGTTCATCTTCCTCACCGGTTTGTCGGCCTGGCTCTACAGCCAGAAACACACGGCCAACGAGACGTCGGTGTTCCTGCTCAAGCGCGGGCTGTTTCTGGTGTTTCTGGAGCTTACATTCGTGTGCTTCGCCTGGAACGCCGAGTTCCCGCCCAAGACGTTGTGGCTGCAAGTGATCTGGTGCATCGGCATTTGCATGATCGTGCTCGCCGGGTTGCTGCACTTCAAGCGCGGTTGGTTGATTGTGCTCGGGGTAGCGATTGTCGCCGGGCACAACCTGCTCGACGGTGTGACCGTAGGGCCGGAGTCGCCGTTCTTCGTGCCGTGGTCAATCCTGCATCAGCGCGTATTCATCGACATCACCGAGTTCACTCGGGCCCGTACCACGTATCCGGTATTGCCGTGGATCGGCGTGATTCTGCTGGGCTGGGCCATCGGGCCATGGTTCGGCAAGGACATGGAACCGGCCCAGCGGATTTCCCGGTTGCTGAAAGTCGGCGTCGGCCTGCTGGTGGCGTTCGTGTTCATCCGTTACCTGAACGTCTACGGCGAGAAGCCTTGGGTGCAAACCGGTGAGTCGCTGCGCACTTTCATGAGTTTCCTGAGCGCGAAGAAGTACCCGCCGTCGCTGATGTTCCTGATGCCGACGCTGGGTCTGGGGTTGATTCTTCTGGCGTTGTTCGAGAAAGCCCAGGATCGCTGGTCCACCGCGACTCTGGCGATCTACGGCGGTGCGCCGATGTTCTTCTATTTGCTGCACCTGTACGTGCTCAAGGCGATGTACTTGGTGGCCGTCGCGATTTGGGGCATCAATCAGGGCACTTATTACGGCTTCGATAACCTGCCCATGGTCTGGCTATGGAGCGTGATCCTCGGGGTGTTGCTATTCTTCCCGACGCGCTGGTTCGCCAATCTCAAACAGCGCCGGCGCGACATCGCGATTCTCAAATATCTCTGATCAAAGACCGAGAAGTTTGAGCGATGAAAATCCTGTAGGAGCGAGGCTTGCCCGCGAAGAACGATGACGCGTGATACCTGAATAACCGCGGTGCATTCTTCGCGGGCAAGCCTCGCTCCTTGTATGTTGACCCTGACTCCAACGAGAGAGGTTACGCTCAAGGAGTCATACAACAGCAAGTGCGTTTCTGGGGGAGGCCGATCGCTCCTGAAGGCAGGATTTGCTCCTGACCTTGTCTGTAGAGAGGCCCCCCCGCCTCATTGCCCACCACGAAGAGTATCGAGAAGCCGACAAGTCGGACTTCGCATTACAAGGTTGCAGTGGCATGAAGTTCGAGGTCGGGGGAACCAGGAGCAATCTTTACCTAAAGCCAAGGAAGTGAAAAGCATGAATGCTCATATCGGCATAGACATTGGTTCGCGCACGTCTGCCATGGGATGGCGGCAGAACGGTAAAACGTCCGGCCAGTGGGACATTCAGCACACACCCAAGGGCCGCAAGGCTGCCGTGGAGAAGTTGTTGAAGCTCAAGCCGCTGAGCGTTGTCATGGAAGCCACCGGCATTTACTACCTGGACCTTGCGATGGAGTTGCACGCTGCCGGCTTGCCGGTCTCGGTGATCAACCCCAAAAGTTTCCACAACTTTGCCAAGCTGATGCTGCAAAACAGCAAGACTGACCAGATTGATGCCCTATTGCTGGCTGAATATGGTGAGCGCATGTCGCCTAGGCTTTGGGTGCCCCCTACGGCCGATCAAATGACGTTGCGGGCAATTGGCCGTCATATCAATCGGCTGATTGGTCATCGAACGAGAGCCAAGAACGAACTCCATGCGCTACAGGCGACAGAAACGAGTGTTGAGCTGCTGATCAAGGATGAGAAAGATGCGATTGCAGCCTTGGACGCCCGGATTGATCGCTTGAAAAAAGCGGCACGTGATGCCATCGCCAAGTGCCCGGATCTGAGTTTGCAGTTTCGCTGCATGATGGCTGCGCCCGGTGTGGGCGAGGCTTCGGCGATTGCGGCACTGGCGGAGCTGACGACGCTACCTGTGACGCTTAAATCGGCCCAGGTAAGCCGTTATGCGGGGCTGGATGTGAGGCTGACCCAATCAGGTACGAGCGTGAACCGCCCAGGACGCATGTCCAAGTGCGGCAACGCTTACTTGCGTGCAGCGATGTTCATGCCAGCGATGACGGCAATTCGCTGTGATGAAAATGTGAAGGCCTTTTACGAGGCGCTGGTCGCTCGCGGCAAGAAGAAAATGCAGGCCATTGGAGCGGTGATGCGCAAATACCTGACGGGGTTATGGGCGTGCATGCGTTCTGGAGAAGAATTTGATACGGCCAAGCTTTTCAGCGAAAAACATCTCGCGAAAGCTTGACCGTGAACAGAGTATCTACAGGTTTTGCGTTTAACGCGGTCAGTCTTCCTTGCGAACCGTGGCCACTTCATCGGCCCGGACTTTCACCTTTGCCCCGGAAATATCTTCAAATTCGTAGAAGCCATCCTCAGTCTTGGTGTTCGGCATGTCCTTGGTCAAATACTGGGTGCCGTTCTGCAGGGTCACGACCGTTGGCGTCGAGCAACCGGCCAAGGCCAGAAAGGCCGCTACTGCCAAGGGCAAACCCAGAGTCTTGATATTCATACACACCTCTCATCACTCAATAAAAACAGCGCAAACGCCTCGCTTGAGGTCGTTCGTCGCTGTGCCTCTAACGCGGTTGGTGCGATGGAATGGCAGAAAGTTCGATGGTCACCCGAAAATTGCCGAATAGCGTCGCCACTGATCCTTTTCCGTTTGCACCGGGTGGGGCATAGCTGGTATCTGTACGCATAACCAGTACTCGTTTGCCATGGCCCTTTTTCCCGTGATTGTAAATCCTCTCGATGATCCGTTCTATTACTTGAACAACTTCATGCAAGTGCTTGGTTGGCTTGAACATCGTTATGCCGATGTATTGAGCATCGAAGAGCAGGATTTCATCCGCGACTTCAATCGATTGCCCCGCGAGTCACAGGCCTTATTGGTCAGACTGGTGATGCGCAAGGGCGTGCATTTCAGGGCGGGCAAACTGAGTTACGCCGAGATTGGCGACATCGACAACGCTGCGGCGCCGCTGCTGGCATCGGGCTGGATCGATGAGCAGTCGCCGTTGCACATCGAGGACTTGTTCGAGGTTTTGCTCAAGGCCGAGATTCTCCAGTGCTTTGGCAGCGTCATCGATCAGCCGAAAGGCAAGAAGACCGATTGGCTGCCGACCCTGAGCGAGCAGTTTCCCGAAGCGCAAAGTTTTGCCCAGTGGTGTCCGCCGCTGAATGACCGATTGTTCAGCCTGACCGTCATGGGCCTGTGCGACCGATTGCGGCTGATGTTCTTCGGCAATCTCTACCAGGACTGGTCGGAGTTCGTGCTGGCCGACCTGGGCATCTTTACCTACGAGAAAGTCGAGTTCTGCGCCGAGTCCCGAGGGCTGCGCAGTCGCGAGGACGTCGATGCCTGCCTGTTCCTGCACTTCTGCCAGCAGCGTTTCGAGGCTGGTGAAGACGTGGCGGACATTGTCGAGCAGATCAACGGGCTGCAGCTCGACAATCCCTGGCTGCAAAAACGTCGGAGCAAACTGCTGTTCCTGATCGGCCAGCATTGCGAGCGCGTCGCGGATTTTTCCACCGCCCTGAGTCTCTACCGCGAATGCGCTTATCCCGGCGCACGTCTGCGGCTGATTCGCGTACTGGAGCGCTGTGCTGAATATCAGTTGGCCATGGACCTCGCCGCCCACGCCGAGCAAGCCCCGGAAAGCGCCGCCGAGCATCAGCATCTATTGCGGGTGTTGCCCAGACTGCGGCGCAAACTGGGCGGGCCACCGATCAAGCGGCCATCCCCTCGGGCGATGCAGCGGCTGGACCTGCAACTGCCCCGGCACGATCCTGCGTTGTCGGTGGAGTCTTACGTTCAGGCACACCTGGCGGACGATTCAGCACCGGTGCATTACGTCGAGAACAGCCTGATCAACTCACTGTTCGGGTTGCTGTGCTGGCCGGCGATCTTCGCGCCGTTGCCGGGCGCGTTTTTTCACCCGTTCCAGCGCGGGCCGGTGGACCTGCTCAACGAAGATTTTCATGCGCGGCGCGCGGATCTGTTCCAGGCCTGCCTCGCCGAACTCGATGACGGGCGTTATGTGCACACTGTCCGCGAGCGTTACAGCGTCAAGTGGGGCGTGCAGTCGCCATTCGTATTCTGGGGCGCGCTGAGCGAGGAACTGCTGGAACAGGCGCTCGACTGTCTGCCGGCCGAACACCTCAAACATTGGTTCAATCGACTGCTGCTCGACATCAAGGCCAATCGCGCCGGCATGCCGGACCTGATCCAGTTCTGGCCGCAAGACAAAACCTACCGGATGATCGAAGTCAAAGGCCCAGGTGACCGCCTGCAAGACAATCAATTGCGCTGGCTGGAATTCTGTCACGAGCACCAGATGCCGATCGCCGTCTGCTACGTGCAATGGGCGGAGCAGGGCGCGTGAGCTACAGCATTGCGGTGCGGGCGCTGTGTGAATTCACCGCCAAGGTCGGCGACCTCGACCTGCGCTTCACCCCCTCGCCGACCGCGCTGGAAGGCATCGTCGGGCATCGCACCGTGGCATCACGGCGTAGCGAGGGTTACCAGAATGAAGTCGCGCTCGAGGGCCAGTATCGAACCTTGACCGTGAAGGGCCGGGCGGACGGCTACGACCCGGTGCAGAACTGCCTTGAAGAAGTCAAAACCTACCGTGGCGACCTGAGCAAACAACCGGCCAACCACCGGCAGCTGCACTGGGCGCAGGCGAAGATCTACGGTGGGTTGATGTGCCAGAAACTGCAGTTGGAGCAGATTAATCTGGCGCTGGTGTACTTCGATATCGTCAGCGAAAAGGAAACCTGTCTGGTCGAGGCCTTCAGCGCCGCCGAATTGCAGCTGTTCTTTGAACACCATTGCGGGTTGTTCCTGCACTGGGCCGAGCAGGAAATGGCCCATCGCGAAGGGCGCAATCTGGCGGCGCAACAGTTGGCATTTCCTCATACTGATTTTCGCCCCGGCCAACGTCATCTGGCCGAGTCGGTGTTCAAGGCTGTCAGCACCGGTCGCTGCCTGATGGCCCAGGCACCGACCGGTATCGGCAAGACCGTTGGCACACTGTTCCCGATGCTCAAGGCCCTGGCGCCGCAACAACTGGACAAGGTGTTTTTCCTCACGGCGAAAACCCCGGGGCGCAAATTGGCACTGGACGCCGCGCAGGTCATCCTCGACAGCGCCGACGCTGCGCCATTGCGAGTCCTCGAGATGATCGCCCGGGACAAGGTTTGCGAGCACCCGGACAAAGCCTGCCATGGCGAGTCCTGCCCGTTGGCCCAGGGTTTTTATGATCGTCTGCCGGCCGCGCGTCAGGCTGCCAGCCAATTGAGCTTGCTGAATCAGAGTGCCTTGCGCGAAGTTGCCCTGCAGCACGACGTTTGCCCCTACTACCTCAGCCAGGAAATGGCCCGCTGGGCGGACGTGGTCGTCGCCGACTACAACTACTATTTCGACTTCAGCGCATTGCTGTTCGGGCTGGCCCAGGCCAATAACTGGGAAGTCGCGGTGCTGGTGGACGAGGCTCACAACCTGGTGGAGCGTGGCCGGCAGATGTACAGCGCCAGCCTCGACCAGGCGACGTTGAACAGCGTGCGAAAAACCGCGCCTGAGCCACTGAAGAGATCCTTGCAACGGGTCAATCGCGAATGGAACGCCCTGCATGATCAGCAACTGAGCCCCTATCAGGCCTACGACAAAGCCCCGGAAAAACTGCTTCAGGCGCTGTCCTTATGCTGCGCGAGCATCGGCGACTACCTGAACGATTACCCTCAGGGCCTGGACAGCGGCTTGCAGAATTTTTACTTCGACATGCTGCAGTTCGGCCGTGTGGCTGAACTGTTCGATGAGCATTTCCTGTTCGACATCAGCAAACGTGACCTGGAGCGCAAGCGCAACCTGTCGCAACTGTGCCTGCGCAATGTGGTGCCCGCCGCTTTCATTCGCCCGCGCCTGACTGCTGCGCGTAGCGCCGTGCTGTTTTCCGCCACCCTGAGCCCTCGGCATTACTACGCTGATTTGCTGGGAACACCGGTGAATACAGTCTGGATTGATGTGGAGTCGCCATTCAGCCCCGAACAACTGCAAGTGCACATCGTCAGCCAGATTTCGACCCGCTATGTCCACCGTCAGGCATCCCTCGAGCCCATCGTCGAGCTGATCGCCAAACAGTTCACCCAGCGCCCCGGTAACTATCTGGCATTTTTCAGCAGCTTCGACTATTTGCAGCAAGTGGCGCAGTTACTGGCCGAGCGGCATCCGCACATCACGTTGTGGTCGCAGTCTCGGGGAATGGGGGAAGGGCCGCGTCAGGCATCTCTCGATCAATTCACCGTCCAGAGTCAGGGCGTCGGCTTTGCAGTGCTGGGTGGAGCTTTCGGCGAAGGCATCGATCTGCCCGGCGCGCGGTTGATCGGTGCATTCATTGCCACCCTGGGGTTGGCGCAACTCAATCCGGTCAACGAACAGATGAAACAGCGCATGGCGGCGATTTTCGGTGCCGGGTATGACTACACCTACCTGTTTCCTGGCGTACAGAAAGTCGTGCAAGCAGCGGGGCGGGTGATCCGCACTCAGCAGGATCAAGGGGTAGTGATGCTGATCGATGACCGGTTTGGCGAGAGCAAGGTCAAGCAATTATTGCCACGTTGGTGGTCGGTCGAGACTTCAGATCGAAGTACCGTTTTCTGAACTGTCTAATTCCCTGGTTTGTCGCATACTCCAGAGAAACAATGGATGGATGCGATGACGTCGGCACTACGGCCGAACTCTGGTTACCCGTCGCTATCGCCGGCTCGACTACCGAACTCGTTACCGAGGATACAGCCATGTCGCGGGTGCCTCGTCTGTGTGTGTTGGTCGTGGACGACGACAGTCTGGTGTTGACCAGTACCAGCCTGTTGCTTGAAGACCTGGGCCATCGGGTGATCAGTGCCGCGTCCGGCCCACAGGCACTGGAGCTGTTCGACAGCGAGCACGACTTTGACCTGGTCATTACGGACATGGTCATGCCCAAAATGAGTGGCGCGCAATTGGCACAGGCTATTCGGGTGATAAGGCCACACCTGCCGATCATCCTCGCCACCGGTTACGCCGAGCGCCTGGAAGGCTTCGCGTCCAGACTTGCGCGCCTGTCCAAGCCTTTTACCCAACTCAATCTGGTGGAAGTCATTGCCTTGGCGATGAAGTGACAGTCGCCGCATTAAGGTCCGCCTGTAGCAGCTGTCGAGCCCCGGCGAGGCTGCTGCTTAAAAATGAACTGACAGAAAACCAAAGGCCCGTCATTCGCCGGGCCTTTGCTATTCGCCCACCTCTATCACGCAGCGAGAATGGGCGCGCCCAGTTCTTTTTTGTAGCGGGCTTTCAGGCTTTCCATTTCCGCACCCAATTCGTCGAGTGTCGTTTTGCCCAGCAGTTTTTTGGCCTGAGGAAACATTTCCTGTTCCTCTTCTTCAATGTGATGCTCCAGCAGCTCCTTGACCACTTTCACTCGACCGGCAAATTCGAGGGTAGAAGGATCAGTGGTTTTCAGGTCGGGAAGCACCAGCGTATCGACGGTGCGATGCTCTTCCTTGGCTTCGTAATACATCACGTCCTGTTCCTTGCCCCCGGCTTTTTTATAGGCTGGATACAAGACTTCCTCTTCCAGACGGGTATGGATCTTGATTTCCATCTCCAGTTTGGCCAGCAACTCGGTGCGCTTTTTAACCCCACGCTCGGTGGACTCGCTCAACTGGGCCAGGATGCCTTTCACGCGTTCATGGTCGGCTTTCAACAGGTCAATGGCGTTCATGGTCAAACCTCTTGTTTAGTCACAGGTCATGCGCAAACGGTCTTCCTGCCGTTGTCGCTCACACTGCTGGAGCATTTCCCGTGCCTGTTTCAAGATTAACGAAAAAACCCCGTAAAAACAGTGGGTTGTAATCGAATGGAACCAGCGTTTGTCGTGCAACCTGCATGAATATCCGTTGCTGTTCAGTGCAGGTTGACCGAAGGAGTGACTCGCCCGGAAGGTGTCAGGCTTTCGGCTTATTGCGCCGCTCATAACGGGCCAACATCGGTTGAGTACTGATGCCATGCGCCAGAATGCTGAGCGCCACCACCGACAACGTCAGGTCGGTGCACAGCGTCGCCGCCGCCGGACCGAGGTCATGGTTCAAGGCGTAGAACAAGTAATAAAAGCTCCCGATCCCGCGAATTCCGAACCAGCCGATCAACAACCGCTGGCGGCTGTCCAGCAAGCGCCCCCACGGTATGAGCCATACGCACAAGGGACGAATGGCACAGAACAATACCAGTGCAACCACCAACGCTCGCCAATCCCAATGGCCCACCAGCACCACGCCCAACAGGGTGACCAGAAATACTTCCATGGCGCGTTCCACCAGGCTACCGAAGGCCAGCATGTCACCCATCATGATGCCGGCCGCGACTTGGGTTTCTGGCAAGTTCGTCACGTCGCCGTGGACGGCGGCCTCAGGTTCGACGTTCTGGTGGCCGACCACCGGTTGCACCAGATGCTCGGCGGGAATCCGCGCGTCGCCGGCGGATTTGACTTCGGCCTGCCGCAATCCCAGGCCGGCGGCGAATACCGACAGAAATCCATAGGCATGTATCTCCTCGGCCGCGACGTAAGCGAGGGCGATCAGGGCCAGGGTCAGGTAGTCGTTGGGGGAAATAGTGCTGTCGGCATTGCGGATGCGCATCGACAAGGTCAAGCGACCGATGCCGTGGCCCATCCAGTAACCGATGAACAAACCGGCCGGCACGGCCCACAGCACACTTTTCAATGCCCACTCACCGAGCCAGGCGTCGCTATTGCCGCTCTGTTGCACAAACAGCAAGCCGAGGATCACGAAGGGGAAGGCGATGCCGTCGTTGAGGCCCGCCTCACCGGAGAGCCCGAAACGCACCGAATCGTAATCCCTGGCGTCGTTGACTTGCACCAGCGAGGCCAGTACTGGATCAGTGGGGGCCAGAATCGCCCCGATCAGCAGCGACGGCCCCCAGGCCAGGGCAAAGCCGTAATGCAGCAACAGGGCCACGCCAATGATGGTCAAGATCATCACCGGTCCCGCCAGGCCGAACGCCACCCGCCATCGAAGATCCCTCAGCGGCAGGCGCAATTTGAGTCCGCAGACAAATAGCGAAAAGAGCACCGCGACTTCCGTCAGGTGCTCCATCCAGACCGCCGCGTCCTTGATGTCCAGCTTCAGCAAGCCCAGGCCCGCCGGACCGATCGCCACGCCCAGCGCCAGGCACACCGCCGACGTGGTCACCGGCATCCAGCGCAGATAGGACGAGGTCAGTGCCAGGGTCAGCAGCACCGCACCCAACACCGCCACCCATACAATGAAGCTCATGCCCGGTTCTCGCAGGTATGCCGCCGACCGCCGGCGGATGGCGGACTCAGGGCAGTCAAACGCCGGTCACGCGCAAGTACTCAGGTCTCAGATAATTGGACCAGAGCAAAATCATTTCCACCAGGATAGTCACCAGCACCAACAATCCGACACCCCATAGGCTCGCCGCATTCAGCAGGCCTTGCTCCCTGCGCTCGTGCATGAAGATCGGCAAACCGACGAACAGCAGAAACGTCGAATAGAGGGAGGCGGCCCCCAGCACGGTGATCGCCAGCCAGCGGCTGGGGTAGAGCCCGGCGATACCCGCGAGAAAGAACGGGGTCACGGTATAGGCGGCAAAACCGATGCACTGATTGACGTTGGGGCGTGAGTCGAAGGTGCGCGACATCCAGCGGATGAACAGCCCCATCAGCACCACGCCGACAATGATGCTCAGGTACAGCAGCCCGCAGAGTTGCAGGGCGCTGGTGGTGGTGAGCCTGACCGTTTCGTTCTCGGCCAGGCTCCAGCCGACGTAGGTGGTCCCGATAAACAGGCACACGGCGGGGATCAGGGCGAGCAACAGCAAATGAGCGAGGTAATGGCGCGGATGCGCTTCCTCTTCCTTGCGAATATCTGTCCAGACGAAATTGGGCTGAGTGAACAGCCTGATGAAGGGTGCGGACATGACGACCTCCAGATAGCGAGCGGCCCTGCATAGGGGCCCCTAGAAGTATTGAGGTGCATCCATCGCCGGGGGTTCATTTTTATCGGGAGGGCATGGGTGGTCTGCCCGAGGGAATGTTTGCAAGCGTCGAAGGTCAACCGAGCAGTTCCTCTTGCCTGGATGCCTGGTCATGAACGTCAGCCAAACCGTCGTCGAATATTTGCGCCAACACGACCTGCGACTGACGACTGCCGAGTCCTGTACCGCCGGAAAGATCGTGACCTTGCTGGCCGAAGTGCCGGGCAGCGGGGACCTGATCGAGAGCGGCTACGTGGTTTATTCCCCCGAAGCGAAGCAACGGTTGCTCAACGTCAGCCGCCATACGATCGAAACGTTCAACCTGACCAGTTGCGAAGTCGCTCGCGAAATGGCCTTGGGCGCGTTGCTCGACAGCCCCGCCAACGTCGCGGTAGCCACCACCGGCATCCTGGGGCCGGAGGATGTCGACGGGATTCCGGCCGGCACCATCTGTTTCGCCTGGGCGTACCAGACTGAGCAAGGCAAGCGCGTATTCACTCACCAGCACCGGTTTTTCGGGTCCCGCAGCCGGGTCCAGTTACTGGCCGCAGAACATGCCTTGAAGCGGGTGTCGTATTTCCATCAACGTGCACTGGCCGGCGAATAAGACCGGTGTACAAGATCAGGTAAATCAATGAACGACGAATCCCGCCGCACCGAATACCACAGCCGCGATTTTCCGGTGCGCGAAGACATGGCGTATCAGGTCAAGGTTTGGCGATTCGAGCGCTGGGGCTGGTATGTGTTGGTGCTGCTGGTGGTGTTGGCCTTGCTCGGCTTGTTTTCACGCGGCCCGCTCAGCTCCCGGGACGTGCATGGCAGCGATGGCAAGGTACGGGTGGAATACGAGATGTTCCACCGTCATGGCTCGACCAACCCGATGAAGGTCAGCGTGATCGGCCGGCCGGATGCCACGGTTGAACTGGAACTGATCGGAGAACTGCTCGAAGGCTTCGACATCGAAACCCTGCAACCGGAACCTGTGCGTGCACTTAGTGGCGAGCAGGGCATGAAACTGTGGGTGCAAACCGACGCGCAAGGGCAGGCCAGCCTTTACCTGACGTTGCGCGGGGATGGGCTGGGTCTGTTTCGCAGCCAAATCGCCTCGCCCGGAGCAGCCCCCGTCAAGGTGGATCAATTCATTTTCCCTTAGGTGACTTATGGATTCGGTATTGCGCGCGGCCGTGATGTACCTGGCGTTGATGGTGCTGTTCAAAATCGCCGGTCGGCGCTCAATGGCCGAACTGACGACGTTCGATTTCGTGCTGCTGATGATCATCGGCGAGGCGACCCAACAGGCGCTGCTGGGCAATGATTTTTCCCTGACCAATGCGATGCTGGTGATTGTCACGCTGATTGCCATTGATGTCGGGCTTTCGCTGCTCAAACAGCGCTCGCAATGGGTGTCGCGGCTGATTGATGGCGGGCCGACGATCATTGTCGAAAACGGCAAGTTCCTGCACAAACGCCTGCGCCACGCGCGATTGGTCGAAGCGGATGTCATGGAGGCCGCGCGTTCGAGCCAGGGTATTGAAACCCTTGAGCAGATCAAATTCGCCATCATCGAGCGCAATGGCAAGATTTCGGTGATTGCTCAAGAGCCCTGATTACTTGGGTAAGCCCCAATGCCAGTCAGTTAGCGAATGAACCGCTTTTCGTAGGAGCCAGGCTTGCCGGCGAAGGCGTCCTTAAGAGCGCCTTCGCCGGCAAGCCTGGCTCCTACAGGGGCCGAACTCAGGCCACGCCAGCTGCGTCAAAGCATCGGCTTGCCGCCCGTGACGCCATACCGTTGCCCGGTGATGTAGCTGGCTTCATCCGAGGCCAGCAGCACATAGATTGGTGCGACTTCCACCGGTTGACCGGGACGGCCGAGCGGGGTTTGCGCCCCAAAGTTCTGCACCTCTTCCTCAGGCATGGTCGAGACGATCAGCGGCGTCCAGATCGGCCCCGGTGCCACGCTGTTTACTCGAATGTTCTTTGGCCCCAGCATCTGTGCCAGGCCGGCGGAGAAGTTGGCAATCGCGCCCTTGGTGGTCGCGTAGGCCAGCAATGTCGGTTTGGGCATGTCGGAGTTGACCGAACTGGTGTTGATGATCGAACTGCCGGGCTTCATGTGCTTTAGCGCGGCCTGACAGAGTCTGAACATGGCCGTGACGTTCACATCGAAGGTCATCACCCATTCTTCGTCCGGGATGTCCTCGATGTTTTCGTGGGTCATCTGGAACGCGGCGTTGTTCACCAGAATATCGATCCGGCCGAAGCGCTCGACCGTTTTGTCCACCAGCGCCCGACAGTGCGCTTTATGCGCCAAATCGCCGGACAGCAGCAGGCATTGACGACCTGCCTGTTCGACCCAGCGCGCGGTTTCCTGCGCATCTTCCTGTTCATTCAGATAGGCAACCACCACATCCGCGCCTTCCCGGGCGAAGGCAATCGCCACCGCACGGCCGATGCCGCTGTCGCCACCGGTGATCAGGGCGATCTTGCCCTCCAGCCGACCCGAACCTTTGTAGCTCTGCTCGCCACAATCCGGGTAAGGGTCCATTTTCGTTTGAACCCCGGGGACTGGCTGGCTTTGTTTAGGGAAGGGTGGTTTTGGATAGTCAGTCATCGGGTAATCTCCTCTGTTCAAGGCAAAAGACTCAAGCGCCACAAGCACTCGTTGAGGGTTGACCCCGGTCTTTTGCCTTGAGTTCGGTTGGATTTCGATGGACTTCAGCTACCCGAAAACCCCTTGTGGGAGCGAGCCTGCTCGCGATGACAGTCCATCAGTTAAAACTGATGTCGCCTGACACTACGCCATCGCGAGCAGGCTCGCTCCCACAGTGGATCTGCGCTGCCATCAAGCCTGGCGATTACGCAAACTCCGCTCCATCCGCGCGATCCCTTCCTCCAGCAGTGCCCGCGGGCAGCCAAAGTTCAAGCGCACGAACTGCCGGGCGTTATCGCCGAAATCCAGCCCTGCGCTCAGCCCGACCCTGGCCTGTTCGAGGAAGAACTGCTGCGGGTTATCCAGCCCCAACGCCGTGCAGTCGAGCCACGCCAGGTAAGTGCCTTGAGGTATGTTCATGGTCACACCCGGCAACCGCGTGCGAACCGCCTCCACCAGATAATCCCGATTGCTTTGCAGGTAGGCCATGAGCTCAGTCAGCCACGGGCCGCCTTCGCTGTAGGCAACGCGGGTGGCTTCCAGGCCCAGCGGGTTGACGCTGTCGACCATGCCGCAACGGGCGTTGTTGACCCGATGGCGCAGCGCCGCGTCCTGAATGATCATGAACGCAGTCTTCAAACCGGCGATGTTGTAGGCCTTGCTCGCCGACATCAGGGTGATGGTGCGCTGGGCGATCTGCGGGCTGAGCGAGGCGGTCGGAATGTGCATGCGCCCGTCGAAGCACAGCTCGGAATGGATCTCGTCGGAGATGATCCAGGCGTCCTGCTCCAGGCAAATGTCGGCGACCGCTTGCAGCTCCTCGCGCGGGAAGACCTTGCCCAGCGGGTTATGCGGATTGCTCAGCAGCAGCGCGCCGCCCCCTTGCAACGCCTCACGCAAGGCATCGAGCGGCGTGGTATACGAACCATCAGTCAACGCGTCGAAGTCCAGTTCGACCTTGTTCAACTGCCAGTGGCCCGGCGCATGGCGCAGCGGCGGGTAGTTTGGCGTCTGCACGACCACGTTCTGCTGCGGCTGGACCAGCGCATGCAGGGCCATGTTGAAACCCGACTCGATACCCGGCAGGAAGACCAGCTCCTGGGGTTGCACACGCCAGGCGTACTTGCTCCACAGGTCGGCGACAATAGCGTCACGCAAGTCATCTTGCGCCACGCTGTAACCGAGCATCGGGTGTTCCAGGCGTTTTTGCAGCGCCTGAATGATCACTGGCGGCGCGGCAAAGTCCATGTCGGCGACCCACATCGGCAACACGTCGGCCGGGTAGCGGCTCCATTTGGTACTGCCGGTGCCACGGCGGTCGAACACCTGATCAAAATCGAAAGTCATGCTCAGTCTCATAAAAGGCAGGGGGTTAATCCGGGGGCCATGATAAGCGCCAACCTCTGTGGGAGCGAGCCTGCTCGCGATGAGGCCATCACAGCCAGCATTGATGTTGCCTGGCCCACCACTATCGCGAGCAGGCTCGCTCCCACAAGTTTGCGCACCTTGACCTACCGGTATTAGAGCAAGCCCCTTCGCCACAGGTTCTGCAATTGTCATGTATTAGGGGCAGACAGCCCATTGAAAGCACACCAACAAACACAACTATGACCTACGCTTATTCCCAGGCGCATGTTCACCGAACAGGGGCTCTTCCCTGATCGAAAACAACAAGAACAGCTATCCGGAGACGACTCATGTTTGCATTGGCCCGTCGATTCAGCAGCAACCTCGCCGTTTTCATTACCGCCGCCGCGCTCGCCTCACCGGTTTTTGCGCTGGACACCGTCAAGTTCATGGCCCCCGGTTCGGTCGGTGGTGGTTATGACCAGACCGCACGCGTCCTGGGCAAAGCCATGGTCGAGGCGAAAACGGCAAAGTCCGTTACCTTCGAGAACAAGGGCGGCGCCGGTGGGACCCTCGGGTTGGCGCAATTTGCCAATGGCACCAAGGGCGACGCCAATGCCCTGATTGTGGTCGGCGCGATCATGGTCGCGGCCGTCGAGCAGAACAAACCGCAAATCACCTTGAAGGACGTGACGCCGATCGCGCGGCTGTTTACCGAATACAACGTGATCGCCGTGCGTGACGACTCTCCGTACAAAACCCTGGACGACTTGCTCAAAGACTTCAAAGCCAACCCGGCCAGTATCAAATGGGGCGGTGGCTCCAAGGGTTCGATCGACCACATCGGCATCGCCGAACTGGCGAGCAAAATGGACGTTCCCGTCAACAAGGTGAATTACGTCGCCTTCGCGGGTGGCGGCGAAGTCGTCGCCGCGACGCTGGGGGGCCACATCACGGTGATCACCGGCGGCTACGCCGAGCTTGCCAAATACGTTCAATCCAAACAGTTCCGCTTACTCGCCATCGGCGCACCCAACCGCGTAGAAGGCATCGATGCACCGACCCTCAAAGAAAGTGGCTATGACGTGACGATCGGCAACTGGCGTGGCGTTTACGGCGCAGCGGGCCTGACGCCTGACCAGCGCAAAGAACTGACCGAAGCCGTCCTGACCGCGACCAAAAGCACTGTTTGGCAAGAAAACGTAAAAACCAATGCATGGTCACCGAGCATTCTGACCGGGGATGATTTCGGCAAATTCGTCGAAGAAGAACATGGGCGCCTGCGCGCGATGCTGGTCAAGGTCGGGCTGCTTTGAGGTGGCTGGGCGCTGGAGAGTCATGCCGGCCCAACTGGCGATTGGTTTAGGTGTCGTCGCCATCAGCGTGGTATTGGCGTTCGGCGCCTCGCGGTTTCCGGCCGAGATGGGGTTCGTCATCATGGCGGCCTACGTCTACCCCTACGCTGTCGCGGTGTTTCTCGGCGTCGTCGGTCTATTGATGTGCTATCAGGCGCTCACGGGTGGTTTTCGCAACCTTGCCGACGACCACGAAACCACCCAGGCTCAGCCCGGCGACAAGGCTGGGGCGACCTGGGTCACGGCGGGGCTGGTGGGGGTTGCCTTGCTCATTACCTACATCGGTTTCGTATTGGCCGCCTCATTGCTGTTTGCCTGTTCGGCGCGCGGTTTTGGCAGTCGTAGCCCGGTGCGGGACCTGGCCATCGGCATCGCCCTGACGCTACCGATTTACTGGCTTTTCACCGCCGGGCTAGGGGTTTCCCTTCCGCCCCTGGTCAACGCCTGGATCTGATCCGGGCCGAAGGAGGTCGACAAGGTGGACATTCTCTCGAGTCTGGCAACCGGCTTCGGTGCCGCGTTGGCGCCGATCAATCTGATGTGGGGTTTTATCGGCTGCCTGCTGGGCACCGCGATCGGTGTTTTACCGGGCATCGGGCCGGCGCTGACCGTCGCGCTGCTGCTGCCGATTACCGCCAAGGTCGATCCTACCGGCGCGCTGATCATGTTTGCCGGCATCTATTACGGCGCTCAGTTTGGCGGCTCTACCACCTCGATTCTGCTCAATACCCCGGGTGAATCATCCTCCATGGTCACGGCTCTGGAAGGCAACCTCATGGCGCGCAACGGGCGGGCAGGCCCGGCGTTGGCGACGGCCGCTATCGGTTCATTCGTGGCCGGCACCATCGCGACGATCTTGTTGACCCTGTTCGCCCCACTCGTGGCCACGCTGGCGCTGAAGTTCGGGCCTGCGGAGTATTTCGCGATTCTGGTGCTGGCCTTCACCACGGTATCGGCAGTGCTCGGTGCGTCGATGTTGCGCGGCTTTGTCTCGTTGGGCATCGGGTTGACCATCGGCTTGATCGGCCTGGACTCGACCTCGGGCATTGCCCGCTACACCATGGAGGTGCCCGAACTGGTCGATGGCATCGAAGTGGTACTCGTCGCGGTGGGATTGTTTGCCGTCGGTGAAGCCTTGTACGGCGTGCTCTACCAAAAGGAAGAAACGGCCGGCCGCCATCGCTTGACCTCGTTGTGGATGACCCGCGCCGACTGGAAACGCTCGATCCCCGCGTGGCTACGGGGCACCTTGATCGGTTTTCCATTCGGGTCGATTCCGGCCGGTGGCGCGGAAATTCCGACGTTCCTGTCTTATTCGACCGAACGCAAACTCAGCAAGTACCCGCAAGAGTTTGCGGCCAGCAAAGGCGAGGGCGCCATCGAAGGTGTCGCCGGCCCCGAGGCGGCCAACAACGCCAGCGCCACCGGTTCGCTGGTGCCGTTGCTGACCCTGGGCATCCCGACCTCCGCCACGGCGGCGATCCTGTTGGCCGCGTTCCAGAACTACAACCTGCAACCGGGGCCGCTGCTGTTCCAGACCTCGGGCGAGCTGGTCTGGACGCTCGTGGCCTCGCTGTACATCGGCAACGCCATCCTGCTGGTGCTGAACCTGCCGTTGGTGGGCCTGTGGGTCAAGCTCTTGCAGATCCCCCGGCCATACCTGAACGCCGGCATTCTGGTGTTCGCCACCATAGGCGTGTACGGCATGCGTCACTCGACGTTCGACCTGTTTCTGATGTTGGCCATCGGCTGGGCCGGGGTGTTGATGCGGCGTTTCGACTTCCCCGTCGCCCCGGTGATCGTCGGCATGCTGCTGGGTCCGATGGCGGAAAAACAACTGCGCAACGCCTTGTCCATCAGTCAGGGCGACTGGATGATATTTGTGACGCAACCCATCGCGGCCTCGGTTCTGGTGCTGACGCTGTTGGTGTTGCTGGTGCCGTACCTGCTGCATAAACGCGGCATCAAATTGCATGAGGATGATTGAGCGCTTCGCGAGCCGGTTTGACGATCTGCGCGATGATGCAGATCAATGCCAGCCCCAGCCCCAGCGTCACGCGTTGCCCGTGCATTTTTCTCGTACTTCAACTTTCTGACGTTGACATCTTGGACCCTGTTTCGTCCGTCTATCGAGGGTATGACCTCAATCGGGCGTCGCGCTTGACGACGTATAGCTATTCGATATGATTGGTTTTGATTAAAGTTGATTGATAAAGAGACAAGATAAATCACATCTGGAGTAATCGACCATGGCAACTAACGCGAAAACCCGATCCGTGACAGCCCATGTCCCTGTTCAGCTTGCCGAGAAAGTCGATTTGATGGCTGAGCGTCTAGAACGCTCCAAGAACTGGATCGTCAAACAGGCCCTATCCGCTTGGATAGATCAGGAAGAGGAACGCAGTCGACTGACCCGTGAAGCCTTGGCCGATGTGGACGCTGGTCGCGTGATTGACCACCAGGCTGTCCAGTCCTGGGCTGATAGCCTCAGCACAGACACGCCGTTGCCGGTGCCGCGTTGATGGAGTTGAAGTGGACAAGCAAGGCGCTTTCCGACATTACCCGGCTGTACGAGTTTCTGGCTGCGGTGAATCAACCTGCTGCCGCACGAACAGTACAGCAACTGGCGACTACACCGACCACGCTGCTGGCCAACCCACGCATTGGCGAGCGTCTGGAAGAGTTCGAGCCGCGTGATGTGCGACGAATTCAAGTCGGCCACTACGAGATGCGCTACGAGATAGTAGAGTCCACCATTTACCTACTGCGTTTGTGGCACACGCGTGAGGATCGATAGCCTCCGCGTACCGCATAGGAACGATCATCAAGTAACCTACAAAATTTCCGGAAGTTTCTGACAGAGTCTCCCGTTGCGGCCCTCCAGTACAGCCCTTTATAGTTCCGGCTCGCGGCAAATTTCGCGACGATCTTGGCCGGTCGATAACCCAGGAAAACTCATTAATCAGGAGCTACCTCAATGTTCGACCAAGTCATGCCCCGTTACCTCCCCATCGACACCTACGACGCCGAAACCCCGGTGCTCTTCATCAACACCCACAAAGAACTCAGCGACATGGCCGCTTGCGCCATGCACCGCTTCACCGTGGTTCGCGATCTGACCGACACCTTGTCCAGCCTCAACCTCCAAGGCATTTCCGACTGCGACCTGACCCGTGTTACCCGTGCGGTGCATCTGCTGATGCGCGAAGGTTGCGCAATACTGGATGTGATTCAGGCTCGGGCGTTGCAGCGGGAGGAGGGGTTCAAGACTGCTGTTTAGCGGTGTTTCATCTGACGTCATCGCGAGCAGGCTCGCTCCCACACTGAACCGTATCCACCTTGAGAACGCGGTCAAATGTGGGAGCGAGCCTGCTCGCGATGAGGCCGGCACATCCAGCATTGCCGTCGCGTCGCCTGACACCCCCACATTAAGCAGCGCCGCACGCAGGCTTCGCCAGCTACAGATCGCATTACGCTTGAAGCCCTCTTGCCACCGCACCGCCGCTCCCATAGGTTCCGGGGTGTCTTTTTTATCACTTCATCATCTGCTTGGAACTCCCTGCCAGCCCCCCTCGTCATCTGCAATGAAGCACTACCGCGGACAACCCGCGGCCACTTCCTGACGTGTTCATTACGAAGGCGATGGATGACATGACTATTCCAGACAGCAGAACCGGACAACCGGATGCCCCTCGGGATCCCGCAGGCTCCGAACAAAACTTTCAGCATTTAAAGGAGGAGGTTACCGAAGCGATAGGCGGTGCACGGCACCAGGCCGATGAGCAGTTCGGCCAGTACCGCGATACCGCAGCGGACCAGATTGAAGCATTGGCCAAAGGCGCCCAGTCAGTCGTTTCCGAGATCAGGGCGAACGATGCGTTCGGGATGTCCGACTACCTGGCGGACATGGCCGAGAGCATGAGCAGCCTGGCGGGAAAACTGCGCAGCAAAAGTGCCGAAGAGCTTTTGCACGATGGCGCTGACCTGGCACGCGACAATCCGGGGTTGTTCATTGTCGGCAGCATTGCGGTGGGGTTCGGTCTGTCGCGGTTCCTGAAAGCGGGCACGGCGACCGTGCCGGCAACATCCGACCCTGAGTTCGCTGCCCAGAGCAGCACACCCTCGTTCAGCGACGATGGCTCGCAAGGACTTTATGAAACATCGATGCCGCCCGGAGGCGATCTGTCGCCCGGGTTGGCCACTGGCATCACGCCGTCTTCGCCGAGTGCGCCCGACCATCGTGGCGACAGTTCCTCAATGCCGGGGTCCAGCCCCTTCTCAGGAGAACGGTGATGAACAGAGAAGATCCAGAACTGCAACGCACACCACCCGTCACACCGTCGGTCACGACGGCTGATCATGACGCTTCCGTGGTCGGTTTATTGCGGCAGTTAACTCGGGAAGTACCGGCGTTATTCACTAAGGAGCTGGCGTTGGCCAAGGTGGAATTGCAGGCCAGCCTGACGACATTGAAAGCAGGGATTGCCGGGGTCGCCGGGGGCGCCATTGTGCTGCTCGCCGGGTTCATCATTCTGCTGATGGCGGTCGTCTATGCCTTGAGCCTGGTGATGGCGCCCTGGCTGGCCGCGCTGATTGTCGGTGTCGTGGTGATGGTCATCGGGTTCGTGATGCTGCAGGCAGGTAAAAAACAATTCGAGCCTTCCCACTTCAAGCCAGATCGCACCCTGGACGCCTTGAACAAAGACCAGGAAGCCCTGCGGAGGAAAGTGTCATGAACCGAGAATTCGAAACCGAAGCGGCCAAGAGCCCGGAAACCATCGAGCGTGAAATCGATGCGCAACGGGAGAACATCGGGCATATCGTCGACGCGCTGGAAAGCAAGTTTACCCCCGGCCAGATGTTCGATCAGGCGCTGCTGATGATGCAAAGCAACGGCTCGACCTTCCTGACCAATCTGGGCACCAGTGTGCGCAACAACCCCGTGCCCGCGGTGCTGACCTCGGTCGGGCTGATGTGGTTGATGATGAGCCAGAATCGCCCGCCAACGCCCAGGGAATATCGCGTCGAGCCGGATGTCGACTGGGCCGATGACTTGGCCGAAGGGCTCACCGATGGCATGGACAGCGCCCGACAGCGTCTGCACGACACCACTGATTCGCTCAAGGACAGCTATCAGGCGGTCAAGGGTAAGGCAGCGCACCTGAGCGACAGCCTGCATGCGAAGAGCGATCAGCTCAGCCACACCGTCCATGACACCAGTGAGCGCCTGGCGCGCAGGACTCATGAAATGGGCGAGCAGTTCAGTCATCTGCTCAAGGAGCAACCCCTACTGATGGCTGCGATGGGTATCGCGGTGGGAGCGTTGCTGGGCGCGGCGTTACCCACCACCGCAACGGAGCGCCGTTATCTGGGCAGGACCAGCGCAAGCCTCACCGGCAAGGTCAAACAGCAAGCACGGGAGGGCTATGAGGCGGTGCGCGAAAAGGTGATGGAAACCACGGAGCCCCACGAGGCAATCGCTGGAGAAACAGGCGAGATGCGCAAGACCGCGTCCGAAACCTCAGCCGACCTGTCGCGTGGGCTGGGCACTTCTTGACAGGTATCAGGGCAAGACGGGAGGTCTGATGCACAGACGTCCCGTCGAGCCCGATTTGTCGACGCCTTGAAACAGGCGGGATCCAGATCAGGCACCCTGACGAGGTACGCATCATGATTGATGAATCCACAGGCATGACCCCCGGCGTGCGCTACGAAATCGAGAACCGGGAAAGGGTAGAACCGTTTGCCGGTTTTTTTCTGGACGGCAAGTATTACCTCACGCCCAAACTGCAAACGGCCGTCGGCTGGCTCGAGGGCAACCGCTTTATCTACGATGAACTCGATCCCGAGGGCGAGCCGGTTTTCAAGGACCGTGTAGCCGGCACTATCAAGGATCTGAAACTCACGCTGAATGACGGAATGACCCTGGAAATTCAGCCCATTGCTGGCACCTGACCCATCGGAACGAAAAACTCAAGGCCGCGTCAGCTACCGCTGACTTTCCAGTGTTTGACGTTATCGGCGAACACCATCTGATGCATTTCGTGGGCGATTCCGTAGGCCAGGGACTCATGCGCCGCAATGACTTTCTCTTCCGCTGAAAGGCAATGAAAAATATCCAGTTTGGTCTCTGCGTTGGCAGTTTCCAGGGCAAAGATTTGCACGTAACGCGCGAGGTCGTTATCCAGGCTCAAGAGGTATTCGCGCAGGCGTTGATGGTCGACCGAGCTTTGGGGGAAGTACCAATTCATTGGGTGAATCAGAAACCGCGAATGGGGCGCGGTGATACGTCGGCCGGCGGCCAGGAACATGATGATGCCCATCGACTCGATGTTGCCGGCATTGATCGCGCACAGCGGCACCGGCAGGGATTTGAGGAAGGTGTAGAGGGCGAAGCCGAAGTTGGTGCTGCCGCCGCTGGTGGAAAGATTCAGCAGCAAGGATGAGGCGCCTTGGTCGATGGCATCGAGGCAGCAGTCTCTGAAGCGCTCCATGGTGCCCTGATCGATCTGGCAATGAAAGTGGATGATGTGCTCTGTCATCGACGTACCTCCCTACGGGATAAATTAGAGCGCTGATGAGTAAGCGTAACTGCTTGAATGATGCCAGACCTCAACGCTCTTTTCTTTCACCAATTTGTATAAGCGCTGCCCATTTTTATACTCATTTTGACGCAGCCCCATTAGTCGCCGCAGCAGAAGTTTTCTGGAACTAATGACTCCCCATCCGTTGGTCGCAAGAATGCCGCATCAGTTCAAACTTTCAACCCCGGAAAACCTCGGAATAAGACGAGCCGACAAAGGTTCGCGAGAAACAATGAGGAGAACGAAAATGGCTAACACCGGTGACAAAAAACCTGGCAATTTTGCCAACGACCCTGATAAAGCCTCCGAAGCAGGCAAAAAAGGCGGGGAGTCGGGCGGCGGGATGATGAACGATCCGCAACGCACCTCCGACGCCGGCAAAAAAGGTGGACAGGCCTCAGGGGGCCGTCAATCCAGCGATACCAATCGCTCCGGCAGCGAACAGGGAGGAGGCCGCTCGGGCAACTTTGCCGACGACAAGGATAGAGAAGCAGGTAGAAAAGAAGGAGGGCAAAATCAAGGTGGAGGGCAAAACCCTGGCGGCGGGCAAAATCCCGGCGGCGGGCGTAAACCCTGATGCAGTGTGAAATACATCAAGCCCCGCTTATGGCGGGGCTTGGTTTTACGCCTCACGAATCATGATGGGCGCATGCTGTGCCATCAACTCAGCGACCCAATCAATGAAGACGCGCAACTTGAAGCTGATATGCCGGTTCGGCGCAAAGGCCACGTAGATCGGCATCGGATCGAGGCGCCAGTCTTCGAACAAACGGACCAACTCGCCGCGCGCTTCGTGTGGCTTGGACATGTAGTCTGGCAGCCAAAGAATTCCGAGGCCGGCCAGCCCGGCCGCCATGTAGGCATTTCCATCGTCGACCGCCAACACATAGCGACCCTTGATATGGACGCTCTCGCTGTTGCTGCGCATGGCATAGGGCACGGCTTTGCCTGTGCGTGCCCACAGGAAACCGACGACACGATGATGCGAATCTTCCAGCTCTTGCGGATGCGACGGTTTACCGAGGCGTTCCAGATAACTTGGCGCCGCAAAAACGTCCAACTGCAGGTCGCCTACCCGCCGGGCCATCAGAGACTGATCGGTTAGTTCGCCGCCGCGCACAACGCAATCTACATTCTCACCGATCATATCCACGATGCGATCGCTGACGCCCATGTCGATCTGGATGTCCGGATATCGAGCATGAAACGCAGGCAACGCCGGCACCAGAATCATGCTGGCCAACGGGCTGGGCACATCCACTCGCAGCCGGCCCCGGGGCAGGGCGGAGGCGCTGGACAAGCTAGTCTCGGCATCGTCCATGTCGGCGAGCAGCCGAACTACGCGCTCGTAATAGACGGCGCCATCGGCCGTTACGTTGACCTTGCGCGTCGTGCGGTTGAGTAATTTGACGCGTAACCGGGCCTCCAACTGCTGCACCAGTTGCGTCACGCTCGTCTTGCTCATATGCAGTGTTTCGGCCGCCTTGGTGAAGCTGCCTGTTTCCACCACCCGAGCAAATGCCAGCATCGCATCGAAACGGTCCATTTCTGCCCCGGCTATCTATTGGATTGTTTGGGTTTTACAAACAGTGATGGCTACAGTTGCTCGTTTATCGGGCAGGCACAAGTCCTTAAAGTCTCTTCATCATTAATTGCGGGTCGGTTTCGACCCCTTGCTGGAGGCACTGTATGACAACGCGTGATGTTGTTTTTCCGCCCGGACGCCAAGCGCTTTATGAGCGCAATCGCTATTCGCCGGCTATTCGGTCCAACGGCTTTTTATTCGTTTCGGGGCAAGTCGGTAGTACCGAAGACGGCTCACCCGAGCCCGACCTGGAGACTCAGGTTAGGCTCGCGTTCAACAATCTGAACGCAATCCTGGGATCTGCCGGTTGCACCTTCGACGACGTGATTGACGTAACGGTCTTCATCGTCGACCCGCAAGAGAAATTCGAAACGATCTGGAAGGTTGTGCCGGAGTTCTGGGGTAACGCACCGCACCCGACATTAACTGCCGTCGGGGTAACGTGGCTGTATGGCTTTGAGTTCGAGATCAAAGTGATCGCCAAGCTTCCTGAAACCATCAAGAGCTGAGCTGACCCGCGATAGTTAAGTTGTGCTCTGTGGTTTACAGCGTGTGCTGGTGTTTTGCGCGGGCAGCCCAATCGTCTGTCGACTCTTGAACGAGCTGTTCGAGAAGTTCGAGCAACTGCCCGTGTGCGCGGCAATGGCTGCCTGCGGTGGCAAGTTGTTCGGCAAGGACGGTGCCGCCGAGCTTCTGGGCATCAAGCCCACGACGCTGGCGTCGCGCCTGAAAAAACTGGGTATCCACCAGGCCGGTCTCAGCAGTGTCTAATGAGCAACCAACCAATTGCTGGTCGCGTACCCTCGCTTATTGGTCCAATGGATATCTCGGCAGCGCTGGAAACGGCTCTTTGAATTCGGAGCTATCGATGTTGTACCGAGAACCGGCCCAGCCGCTGAACGGCAGCAGCATGTCCTTTTCATTACTCGTCAATTCAGTGCCCACGCAGGCCGATTGGCGTCTGCCGGGGTTGGAGTCCTGTGCTTCTTTACAGGCAGCGTGGCTCGGGTGGCAGTGAACACTGTAAGACGGCACATCCCGACCATTAGGGGCATGCTCCTGATAGCAGAAACCATAGTTGCTGGCCCACTGGTCGAATCCTGCGGTGACGGCAACAGGTGGTAACCAGACTTCGATAGTACGGGGCAAGCGGGAAAGACGCTTGTTCAGAGGCATGACATCCCAGCTTCCCGAGGGCTGAAAAGCCACTCCTGCGAGTGCATCGGCACAGGCCATGGCATCGTCAAGATGGTAGATGACCGTAGGTTTTCCATAAGGCGCAGGACCACTGCGCCCCTGACGGCGAGCGCTGTCCAGTACGTCCTCGATTGGGGGGACGGAGGCACCGACGGTACGCCAGAGTGAGCGCAGGGTGCGCACATTGTCGCGCCCTTCAGCGCCATAGATCTGCGTGTAGAGGGTAATTCCCTTGCAGACGGGTTCCGCAGATCGCTCAGGAGTGGGGGGCGCAGAGGCCGATAACACTATGTCTGCCGCTTGGGGTGTTGGCTCAGGTGCGGGCTCAGGCATCGCTATTACCGACGGCACTGACGTTGACGCTTCTGATTCTGGAGGCGGGACTTCTGCCAGTTCGGCCTCTGGTGCTGCCAGCGTCGTTGGCTCTGGTTCTACTGTTGCCTCTGCAACTGAGGCTGGCACTTCTCCCTCTGGCACTGCCGCTACTTCAGGCTTGAGTGCCGCCACGCCCGTTGGTGCTGGTTCTACCGCCTTGGGCTGGGGCACTGTCTCTGCCACTGACTTTGGTGATTCTGGTTTTACTACGGCTGCCTTGGGTGTGGGGACTGTTATGACGGGTCGCACTGACGCTTGCTTTTTTTCCTGTTTGGACGTGGAGGTTACGGTCGCCACCGCCAGTTGTTGGGTAGAGAGAACCCTGTCCGTTGTTTGGCAATAGCTACTACTCGCCCGCGCTGTAAGTCGAGGTGAGCCGGTGGGATCATGACGAGCCCAGTAGCCGAAGTTCTGGCTGACCGCAGAGGTGGGGGTCGGCTTTTTAGGGCAATCGAATGTCTCGAGGAGCATCTTGCACACTGCCAGTTTGTGACTCAAAGGCTGGCAGAGGCTGTAGGTCGTGCGCAGCATGTCCAAGGCTTCGTTGTTGTCCAGGACCAGGGTTTCCTGCTTGTTGGCGCTTACGGATCTCCATGTGGTCATCAACTGAGCGGCCATGCGCCCCACATATTCATCGGCGGCATTACTGGTCGGATCGAGCGACAACATGGCATAGGTGTCGTACAGCGGCCGTAATGTCTGAACATCGATCCTGGATGCTGTGTTGCTGTCGGCACTGACATTCTGGAGAGCTAGCCAGAATGCGGAAGCCGCCGAGGCAATAGCACTTATACCCAAGCCAGCAGCGGCAGCTGATTTCGCTCCGATACGGCCTGGCCTGCGTTGCGCATTGGGCGATATCTCGGCTTGCCTACTGATGGAGGCGTCGCCCTGTGGCGATGTTGTTATCTCATCGTTCGGTGCCGAGGTGTTTGCTGCGCGGCATCCGCTCTGGATCATTTCCGCCAGAGATAGCAGTGTTTTCTTGTCCAGCTCCTTGCCAAGGTGACATCCAAGGGAGAAGTAGCTCTCCCACTGAGCCTCGTCAAAGAATTGATCGGCAGTGGTTTCCTGAGGAAAGCTCGGGTAGTCGCGGCTGTAGTTGTATATGTCTTCCGGCAGGCCGGTTGTCAGGTTCGGCTTGACCAGTACCAGCACGCCAGGGACGTCGTCGCCAGGATAGTCCACCCGGGCAAGTGCCAGGCAAGCAGGGTGGGTGGGGGAAGCCAGGTCATCGAGGGTCCCGAAAAGTTCGATGGATTGATGGGCAGGTTTGACGAACCGGATGTCGACGTTCAAGTCGATACGGGCACGCCGAATGAGGTTTTCCAGATCCTGGAATCGATAGTCTGGGTCTGCTCCACAGTCTGCCAGCATGATCAACTTGCAGCGGGCCGCCAGCAGCGGGAAGGCCGCCGTGTTCTCGGAATGCCCCCCGTCGCTGAGATACTGGATGCGGCTGTCACTTCCGGAGAACCGGGCCATCAGTTCTGAAAGCAGATAGGTGTACTTGGGTAACCACCTGCCATACCAAGGCTGCGATCGCTCTTCATTGGCGGTGTTCCACCAGTAGCCCAGGCGCACCCCCAGTGTCGTCAACATGGTGGCCAGACCCGGTCGCGTAGCAGATCCCAGACCAGGCGCCGCCGCAGCCCCCGAGATGGCCATCCAGGCACCCAGCGTAGCGCGCGAATCAGCCTTCAGCGAGTGCCAGGCTTTGCCAGAGACTTGATAAAGTCCAGGACCGACCAGTGACATCAACTCGCCTTGTCTGTCGAGATTGTGCAGCCCATGACGCTGGTAGGTCTGATTGATGCACACATTGATAATGTGAACGGGGCCTCCCTGGGCGTGAGGCGTGTACTGATTCAGCTGCACGTCGTCCGCAGCATGCACCTGAGTAACCTTGGAGTCATTTTCGCGTTCCGGGTTCGCGGCCCCCAAGTAGGCGCGGGTGAGCCTGGCACGATAGAAGTTGTGCAGCGAGGAGCGATTCAGAAAGTCGAGATTACGCCCCGAGATCAGGATCCACGCGAGCGAAATGCCGGCAAGAATCCCAACGGCACAAGCCGCACCAACGAAGTCGACCTGTTCCATGTTGGCATCCCAGACACGGTGGGTCGTTATTGCATGAACGACGCTGGTCCAGAAGGTAGCCATGACCAAAAGCCCGAACTTGCCCGCCAGATCCAGTAGCGTCGGCAGGCGCTGGCGAATGAGCTCACTGACCGAGCGTCCCCCTTGTTGAACCAGGGGAAGCAAGGTACGCAAGGCGGCCAGGATGGCAGTCAATCCTCCTGCGAGCCAGAAAAGCTGGTAGGGCTTCTTGGCGATGTGCCAAGCGATCCAGTCGATCGCGCCGAGCAGCACGATGGCCGCCCCAATCCACAGAGCAATGGCCAGATGTTCCGTCACTTTGTGCCATGCACAATCCGTTTGTGCAGGCGTTCGGTTGCCAGCAGGCAGGTACCAGTACCAGGTCGCTGCCCCGGCAGCCCACAGCACGGGGATCGGCAGGGCCAGCCAAAGCGTGGGCCAGGGTGAGACAGCGTTCCACACTTGGAGTGGATTGGTATCGGCAGGGATGGCCTGAGAGTTACTTATGTAGAGGTCCAGCAACCACCAGGCCAGCAGATCGATACCTGCCAAGGTGCAGCCCAATAGCAACCCTAAACATCCCAGTTCAAGGTGGACGCCAGCCAGGTTCCGAATGAAGGTAACGATAACGAACAATAAGTCGCGGCTACCGCGAGGCGTGAGGTAGCGGCTGTTGGCACGTAACCATTTGCGGTGGTGGGAAGCGCTGTCTTCCTCGCCGAGTTGACTCTGCAATTCCTCCGCCGATGCCGTCGTCTGTGCCATTCGACCGACCATGGAGCCAATGTAACCGCCACCCGAAACGGTAGACATCAGGTCGAAGCGCCAGAAGACCTTCGCCTTGGCCAGTGCTGTGATCAGACCATAACAAAACGTAGCGCTGCGAATTCCGCCCCCCGAGAGAGCTAGCCCCCAGTGTTCAGGTTGGCATTTGGCGCTGGAGGACTGTTGGATATGATCCCGGCGTTCTCGAATCAGGTTTTCGAGTGACGGGGCTTCGTTTGAAGCAACAGGGGTATCGACCGGTTCCATCCGAATTCTCCACAGGAGAGCGATAATCGCGGACGCACTCCAATTGCCGCTTCGTCAATCTAGTTGGCTCTGAGTGATCCTGCCAGTAGATGAACCAGCATTGGGGTCATTGGGCAAGGGATGCAGTGTTTGGGTCGCTGAGGAGAGTAGTCCCGAGTCGGACGGCATGGGCGGTTTGAACGTGCAGGAAGAAACGCGCGCACGTGAGCTGAAAATGCCGATCATTTTCGTCAGCGGGCACGCGTATGTGCCGATCGTGGTTCGCGCCTTCAAGGTGGGCGTCCATGACTTCATCGAGAAGCCCTACAACGAGCAATTGCTGCTGGACAGCGTGCAACAGGCTATGAGTGGAGAATCATCCGCAAGACAGACCGGACGTCCCGCCAACGTCATGACTGTCTGGGCTTGCGCTAGCATGAAAGATGTTCAGGCCACTCGCCATTTGAGAGGCTGGTCACGGGTGTCGAGTGTGCGTGACGGGCTCTGTCAATTGCAGGGCCGGAGGAGGCGTGTTGTAACCATTCCAGCTCAGACCTAGCGCCTCAACCCTGAACATGTTGCGCCAAGCGTGCCTGCAACGCCGTGATGCGGTGCCGCCAACGTTAACGGAAAAAGCGCTGATCCCGGGCATTCCAGATGCTCGCTACTGGCTGGATCAGGACCTGACTCCGTTCATTCGGGATGTGAGCCAGGCCAACCTTCGAGAGGCTGAGGCGCTCGCCAGCGCAGGGCTACCGAACGACATCCTGCCGCGGGCAAATATGCTGGCCGTTTCGGGCGGCGGCGACGCCGGCACATTCGCGGGGGGCATCATTGCGGGATGGACCCTGCATGGGACTCGACCTGTGTTCAAAGTTGTCACCGGCATTAGCGCTGGTGCCCTGGTCGCCCCGTTTGCCTACCTGGGGCCCCAGTACGACGATGTCATTGTGCGTATCTGCAATGCAGTCGGTCCAAAAGACATTTTCCATGCGCGCAATATGCTGACCCGTCTTACCAGCGATGGTATGGCGCACAGCAAGCCACTGTCGCGGCTCATTGCACAGCACGTCACTGCCGAGATTCTCGCGGCGATCGCGGCGGAATACGCCAAAGGACGGCTCCTGATGATCGGTACAACCGACCTTGATTCAGGGCGCCCGGTTACTTGGAACATGGGGGCTATTGCCTCCAGCCAGGCACCGGGAGCGCTCGAGCTGTTTCGCAACATCATGGTCGCGTCGATGAGTATTCCCGGTGCCGTCTCACCCGTCATGATTGATGTGGACGTTAACGGCCACCCGTTTCAGGAAATGCACGTGGACGGAGGTGTCCTTACGCAGGTGTTCCTTTACCCACCCGGCACCGTGATGGCGCTGAACCAGGTGCCCGGGGCGCGTTTGCGTCGTGAACGGCATTTCTATGTCATACGCAACGGCAAACTGGAACTGCAATGGTCCGGAACGAAGCGCCGAACCTTGAGCATCGGCGGTCGAGCCATCAGCGCATTGATCCAGACTCAGGGGATCAGCGATCTGGATCGAATTTACCGAATTGCCCAGCAGGATGGGGCGGACTTCAATCTGGCGTACATCGGCTCCGACTTCCGCATTTCTCGCCTCCATAAATTCGATGGCGAGTACATGAAGCGCTTGTTCAAATACGCCTTTGAACTCAGTGCCAAAGGCTATCCGTGGCATAAATCACCGAGTACGTGAGAGATCGTCTCAGCTGACAGGCTCGACCGTACAACTCATTTCCCCTGAGCCTGGCTTCTGGAAAAGCACCACGTTGCCGTCTTGCCAGAAGCTGTAGCTCCCCTGAGAGTCCTTGCCCGTGTATTGGGTTCCCGAATCATTCAGCACCTGACTCAGGGTGATCGCGCTGTTCGCCCATTTCAGGTACACGACGCCGGGCTGGGTGTTAAAGAAGGTGGCGGCAATCAGCGCGTTAAACCCTGTACACCGAAACGCCAAAGGGCCTTCGGTGAGTCTGTCTGGATCCTTGGTTCTCGCAATTGTCGAGCCTTGGCGTAGCTGGTGCGCGCGCTCGGTATAACTTCGGATCGTGCATGCCTTGGCCTCAGACGTGGAGGCACACTGATTGCGGGCGTCGATCCAGAACTGCTGGTCGATCATGACTTTGTCTGGACGCGGCACTGAATGTTCATCCGTGAGCGCCAGGCGATAAAGACGCGTCAGTTCGATATCCATCTGCGTCAGTTGTGGATCGCGACAGATAAGCTTTTCGATGGACGCCCTTGCCGTGGCGCAGTCGAAGCTGGTCTGGATGATTGGCGTAGCGGGCGCCGCATTTACACAGGTGCTCGCCGCCGCGCAAACGCTGGCAGCGAGCAGACGGGTGAGCGTTTTCATGTTGGGTTGATTCATTACCTGATACCCGGATTGCTGTGGGATCTATTGATCCATTGAACAGTCATTTGTTCGCATTGGGTGTATCGCAGTGTAAGGCTGTATTACAGATTGGATTGGCGCGTTCGCCAGGTTGATGGACTGCAATCGAAGTGCCGGCTGAACCAGCGGGAGAAGGCGCTAAGTTCGGAAAACCCCAGAACTCCGGCTATCTCACTCAAACGTTGATTGGAATGCGCCAGATGATCTGGATAGTGCTGCCCACGGGCCATTGCTCGGTGGAGCAAGTGGCGGCCAATCTGGGATAGGACAGGCGAACACTGCATCGGAAGCTGGCGCAGGAGGGTGAAACATTTTCCTCGCTGCTGGATCAAGTGCGTGCAGAACTCGCAATGCGTCACTTGGCGATCTGGAACTATTGGGTCAACAACTACCTGCTTGGCAATAAGCCGCCAGCATTCGACATTCTTGCATGGAACAACGACTCCACGCGTCTACCGGCAAAACTGCACGCCGACTACCTCGATCTGGCCCAGCACAATCCCTATAGAAACCCGGGGGCATTGCTGATCGTAGGAGAGCCGATTGACATGGACAAGGTCAAGGTCGGTGCCTATGTGATCGCCGGCACCACCGACCACATCACACCCTGGCAGGGCTGCTACGGTACCGCCCGACTGTTCGGCGAAGACAGTACCTTCGTCCTCTCCAATGCCGGCCATCTACAGAGCCTGATCAATCCGCCGGGCAATCCGAAGTCGTATTTCTACGCTGGCGCTGTGACTGCCACAGATCCAGAAAGCTGCTGCAAGACGCAGGCGAGAGCCACACCGGCAGTTGGTGGCCGCATTGGCGGCAGTGGATTCGGCAACGGTCGGGAGCTAGCCAGCCAGCACCGCGTAAGCTCGGCTCCCGCAAATATCCGCCTTTGTATGCTGCCCCGGGGCATTACGTATTGGAACGTTGAGATTATCCGGCGCTTGACCGGCGCCGCGGGCAACTGCTGGTCAAGCGCATCCAGAAGCTGGATCGACGCGCAATTGGCTCACTCATTCGTATTCAGCTACGGCGAAAAAGCCTGTTCTCCGGGCGCAAAGCATCGTAGTTTACGCGCCATAACTACAAGGACGTTTGGGGTGTAAGTGGGAGCTTATCGTCTGCTGTTGGCCGTTTTGGTGGCCGTTTCTCATATGGGCAAGACGTTCGCTGGGCTAAACCCCGGCGTGGTTGCCGTGATTTCCTTCCTGATCATCAGCGGGTTCGTGATGACCTCGCTCATCGAGCGCAACTACAAGGCACCGGAGAAAGTCGGCCTGTTCTACATGGATAGAGCCTTGAGGCTTTACCCCCAGTTCCTGTTCTACTTCGTCGTCTCCTGCGCGGTGATCTATTTCCTCCTGCCCGGCACGCCACAAGCCGCCGAGCTGACGCTCAGGAACATCGCCGCGAGCCTTCCTATCGTGCCCCTTGGCTTCTACATGTTCGGGGCCGCCGGAGCAGAGATCTTGCCGCCGGCCTGGTCGCTGGGGCTTGAAATGTGTTTCTACCTGGTAATCCCTTTCCTGATCATCTACAGGGCTCGGGGCATTGCGTTCGCACTGTCTGTCGCTGTTTTTATGGCCGCGTGCCTTGGCTACATCAACGCCGACCTGTACGGCTACCGGCTATTGCCGGGCGTCCTGTTCATGTTCCTGTGCGGCAGCTACCTGTACAAACCACAGGCGAGGGGTCTAGCGATCGCCGCTGGCGCCGCCGTAGTTGCGGCGCTGATGTTCGCGGCGATCATGGCGGGTTTGATTGAGCGCCGGCCGTTCAATGCCGAAGTGACCGCCGGCATAGCGTTGGGCATGCCCGCTGTGTACCTGCTGACGAAACTCAAGTTTCACCGGGTTGATGAATTCCTTGGGAACATCAGCTACGGCGTGTTTTTGAATCACTTTGTGGTGATGTACTTTCTGCGCGCCTTCTGGCCGGTTGCCTATGATGGGCACATCGTTGCAACAGTGTTGGCCCTGTCGCTTCTGTTGAGCGGCGTTTCGTACTACTACGTTGAGCGGCCGGCCCTGAAACTTCGTCATGCGCTTCGGGCCGCCGTGAAGTATGGCGTAGGTCAACCGCGGGGTGGCGAAACAGCCGCTTAGTGGGTGTGGTGGTTAGAGTTGCCGCCCGCGTCCATGACGGTTCCGCCCGTGTTGACGTTGCCGATCAGTTCCAGATTGCCGCCTACCGTTGCCGGTCGCCGTTACGTCCGGGGAATCCAGGGTTACTGAGGGCGCTTTTCACCCCTTGGGGCTAAACAAGCAGGGTGACAACCAGGTTCAAAATTGACACCTATCACGTGGTGAGGGAGCAACATTTCTCTATACCCGACATTGTCCGTGTTGGTCTTTGATCTTTCGGGCACTGCAAATCCCCTGGGAGCGGGCAAGCCCGCTCCCACAGCATGTGGCTTAACCCAAGGCTGTGAAATCGCTGGCGTGCAGCTCCTGGACGCCCACCAATTGGATTTCGAACTCGGGGGAGGCCCCGGCGTTGACACTGCCGTAGAGAATGCCATCGGCAAAGCGCAGTTGGCCGGTGGCGTCGGCAGGGTCGAAGGCGTTGCTGCCGATGAAGGTGAAGGCATCGACAGCGGTGGTCAGCGGTTTGGCGTCCAGGCCGGTGAAATCCAGAAGATCGCCCTCGGTGCTCTTGAAGCCGTTGATCACATCGCGCAAAGCCCCGACACTCATGTCCGATAGCGCACCCAACGCGTAGGTATCCGCGCCAGTGCCAGCAGTGAGGTTGTCGGTGCCAGCACCGCCGATCAACCGGTCATTGCCCGAACCGCCCACTAGCGTATCGTTGCCCGCACCACCGTTCAGAACATTCGCGGCGCTGTTGCCCGACAGACTGTCGGCGTAGGCGCTTCCCGTCAGGTTTTCGCAGAACTTCAAGGTGTCGAGCCCGGAACCCACGGTGTTTTGTTGCGCTGACGTCGAGAGGTTTACGGTAACGCCGGACAGGGCGCGTTCATAGGACACCGTGTCAATGCCATCGCGCCCGTCCAGCACGTTGTTGCCGGCTCCGGCGAACAGCGTGTTGTCCAGCGCATTGCCCGTGCCATTGGCGGCGCCCGTGCTATCGACATACAGACGCTCAACGTTATTGCCGAGGGTATAGGCCGCCAGGCTGCTGTGCACACTGTCGACCCCTCCAAGCACCGCAGTGCTGTTGGTCTCGATCACGGTGTCATCGGCGTTGTCGACATAGTAGGTGTCGTTGCCATCGCCACCGCTCATGCTGTCGGCCTCTGCGGCACCATCGAGCACGTTATTGGCGGCATTGCCGGTGATGAAGTTCTGCCGCTCATTGCCGGTGCCGTTGATGGCCGACACGCCGGTGAGCACCAGGTTCTCGAGGTTGGCGCCCAGGGTCCAGCTGACCGAGGCCTGCACCGTATCGATCTGCGAGGTCGAGGTGTTGGTTTCCACCACGCGGTCTGACGCGTTATCGACCACATAGACGTCGTTGCCATTGCCACCGGTCATGGTGTCGGCGCCCAGGTTGCCATCCAGCGTGTCGTTGCCCGAACTGCCCACCAGGGTATCCGCCTGGTCGGTGCCGGAAATCATGTTCTGCGCGTTGTCGAAAATGTCCTGCACGCTGTTGTTGTCGTTGGGGTTGCCTTGGAGGCCAAGGTCATTGGCAATGTAGTCGGCCAGGCGCTGGCCGACGATCTCCGCCGACTCCTCGTGCAGGTGCCAGACGTCGTTGGGATACGCCAGCGGATCGACTTCGTAGCGCAAGGGGAGGTCGGTGTAGTCCACCGCCAGCTTGACGTCGGCGCGCTCGGCGGCGATGGCTTCCTGGGCGGCGCGGACATAGCCAACCCCCTCGACGATGGAGGCAATCTTTTCTTCCGAATAACCACGGGCACGCGCCGCGTCCTGTTCGTAGTGACCGGTTTCCATCAAGTACACGCTGAAGTTGCCGAACTGGGCATGCAGGTAATCAAACACCTTCAGGGTCGCGGCCTTGTAGGCCGCTGCTGCCGCAGCTTTGTCCGTGGCGCGGGCGATCTCCTGGGCGGCTTCCTCACCCTGGCCCCAAATGATGCCCAGGGTGACGTTATCGATGGATTGCAGTTCGGTGAGCTGGTCCCGCAGCAGCGTCACGGCGCGCAACAGCGCAGCCCCGGGTTGGTTGGTGTCGGTCAGCCACCAGCACAACTTGAGTTCCTCGGCGCTGAGAGTCGACAGGCCGGTGACCGTGCTGCCGCCCACCGCGATGTCGATGCCGTTGCCATTGGCATCAGTGAACTGGCTGCGCACGTCATAGGGGGTGTAGCGGTCCAGGTCGTTGACCAGCATCGAGGTGCCGGACTGATTGTCGTCCTCCGTCATGCGCAGCAAGCGCGCATTGGATTGGCCGAGGGTGGGCAGGTAGAGGATGTCCTGCTGGGCGCTCTCACCGAACACGAAGTCGCTGGCGGTCAGGGTGTTGAGGTAGTTGCCGCTGAGGGCGATTTCAAAACGATTGCCATCGGCATCCGCTTCGGCGGACTTGATGTAGGTCTTGTCGCCGGCCGCGTTGAGGGTGATGTACAACGTGCTATTACTGCCATCGCCGAGGCCGAGAAAGCCAAGGCCCGAAACATCGATCTTGTCGACGCCCACGGTAAAGTCATAAATCGTGTCGGTGGCCGTGATACCACCGGTGTCGTAGTCGCGGTAGCTGTCGAGTGCGTTGGTGTAGCGGAAGGTGTCGGCACCGTCGCCACCGTACAGCGAATCGCGTCCGGCGCCGCCGCCGACGATGTCCGCGCCGGTGCCGGCCTTGATTGTGTCGTTGCCACCGAGGCCGAGGATCAAGTCCGCACCCGCCGTGCCGTTGAGGGTTTCGGCATTGTTGGTGCCGGTGAGGGTGTTGGCGGGCGCATCGGCCACTAACAGGGCGAAGCTATCGCTGACCGACGCACCGGCCGGGTCCGTGGCTTTGACCAGCACGTTGTAATTGCCGGACGCGGTGCTGGTCGGCGTGCCGGTGAAGGTCAGGTTGGTGGCATTGAAGCTCAGCCACGCGGGCAGGGCGCTGCCATCGGCCAGGGTCGCGGTGTAGCTGAGGCTGTCATTATCCGGATCGGTGAAGCTGGTGGCCGGCACCGCATAGCTGAACGGGGTATTTTCGGTCGCGTTCTGATCCGTCAGGGGCGTGGCCAGCACCGGCGTCTGGTTGGTTGGTGACGACGTGGCGAAGACGAAGTTGGCGCTGGTCAGCTTGCCGAGGTAGTTGCCGTCCAGTGCCACTTCGAAGCGGTTGCCATTGGCGTCGGCGGTCAGGGACTTGATGTAAGTCTTGGTGCCGGCACTGTTGAGCACCACGTACACGGTATTGTTCTTGCCGTCCCCCAGGCTGGTGAAGCCCATGGCCGAGAGGTCGATCTTGTCGGCGGTGATATCGAAATCGGTGATCAGGTCGCCAAGATTGGCACCGCCGGTGTTGTAGTTGCGGTAACTGTCCAGGCGATTGGAAAACACGAACGTGTCCGCTCCGGCGCCACCGGTGAGAGTGTCCATTCCGGCACCACCGTCGAGCTTGTCGTCGCCCGCGCCACCACTGAGGCTGTCGTTGCCCGCCAGGCCGAGGAGGGTGTCGGCCGAATCGCTGCCCAACAGCGAGTCGCTGCCGCTGGTGCCGGTGATCACCCGATTAAAGATGAAGTTATTGGCCGTCAGGGCGCTGGTCAGGTTACCCGAGAGGATCAACTCGAAGCGATTGCCGCTGGCGTCGGCATCGTAATCCTTGATGTAGGTGCGGTCGCTGCTGGCGCTGTAGCTGACCTGCAGGGTGCCGCCACGGCCATTGCCCAAGCCGGTGAAACCGAGGCCGGCGAGGTCGATCTTGTCCTGGCTGACGTCAAAGTCGGTGATGATGTCATCGAAGCTTGTGGTTGTATTGCGGTAACTGTCGGACTGAGCGGCGAAACGGAACGTATCGGCGCCGGTACCGCCGGTGAGTTTGTCGATGCCTGCGCCACCCACCAGAATGTCGCCACCGGCCCCGCCATTAATGGTGTCGTTGCCGGCACCGCCGTAGAAAATCTCGCTGGCGGCGCTGCCCAGCAGGGTGTCGTTGCCAGCCGTACCTTGCACGGTGGTCATCGGCACCGTGGCGCTGACGTAGCTGCCGTCACCATAGATCAGCGTGGCACCCTTGCTGGTGTGGCTGATGGTGTTGCCAATAATGGCGTTGCGATCAGTGCCGTCTTCGTTGCGTTCGGCGACGCCGTAGGTCGACAGGTTGCTGCCGATAATGATGTTGCCCTGGATGGTGTTATCGCTGCCGTTGAAGTACTTGCCGGACACGCCCAGGGTGTCGTTGTACGACTGGATGATGATCTCCGGTACGGGGCTGCCCAGAGAATTGTTGGTGAGCGTGTTGTCGATGATCTCGACGTGATTGCTGCCGTAGATGCGTATCCCGGCGCTGGTGTTGTCGTGGATGTCGACGCCGCTGACCGTCACCTCACTGGACATTTTGATCAGCACCCCTTCGGCGCCGTTGCCATACACCTCGCCACCGGTGATGGTGATGTTGCTGGGGGAGGGGATGTCCTCGCTGCCGCGCTGCACCACGATGCCGTTGCCGCCGTTGTCGTAGGCAACGTTATTGGTGAGCGTGAAGTCGTGGGTGCTGGTAACGATGTTGAAGCCGTGCCGGTCGTTGTCGTAGGCGACGTTGTTTTCGAAGGTGCTGTTGCTGAGGAAGTCAGCCACGAAGCCGTCCAGGCCGTTGCCGTGGGACACGCTGTTCTTGATGACCATGTTGACGGTCTGCTCGTGGGGGTCGAAACCGTATCCGGAGCAATCCTTGATCTCGACGCTGTCGAGGGTGACGTTGGAGTCGTAGCCTGCTTCGCCGGGAATGTAGCCGTTGAACCAACCGTCGATCTTGCCCGTGGTGCTGTCACGGTTGCCGTCGATGGTGAGGTTGCTGACGCCGAAATCGTGGGTTTCCTCGCCATAGGCGGAGCGGATGACCCCGGTGATCTTGGTGTCGGAACCGTCAGCCACCTTGACCGTGGTTGCGCCCATGCCGTCGCCGTACAGGTAGACGTTGCTCTTGAGCATCAGGCAACCGTCGGAGGGTTCCTCACCTCCCGAAACGATATAAGTTCCGGTCGGCATATACACCTGCCCACCGCCTCCAGCGGCCGCCGCATCAATTGCACTTTGTATTGCCGCCGTGTCGTCAGTGATGCCATCTCCTTTGGCGCCAAAATTTTGCACATTGAAAATCATGAGCTTATCTCCGTATCTGGCGAAAACCTCGGTAGATGCCAATATTCCATCGACAGCCACCGTGTTATGACCCAACGGAGGGCAAAAGTTGTGACCGCATATCGGGGAAGTGTCAAAAAAACGGACTAACTGATTAGCGGTTGCGAGGCTTTTTGAGATATCTCGAAAAGGTAACGTTCTGTTGACGCTTGCTTAGGGGCGTCCGTTGGTCATGCCGGGGGGACGAAGCTTCAAGACGCAGTTCCAATGAAGGCGACTGTTTTTTCTTAAAGGAGATTAGACATGACCAAGCGACAAGAACCGCATCACGGCTTTTCCGACGACCCTCAAAAAGTTAAAGAGGCAGGGCGTAAAAGCGAACAAAACGCCAATGTGGCAACCGACAAAGCGGAGAAAGCTCGAATCGGCGGGCAGCATAGTCATGGGGGAACACGCGGAGAACGATGATATACCTGCTCGACCTGCTGATGCCTAAGTCACCAGGTCGCAGTCCCAGCCCGTCGCAAATGCAATGACCATTGCACACTCGATGGCTGATTGCAGACGCCCTGGAGATGGATTGTCATACATCGATCTGCAATTCCAAATCGCCGTTATCCAGTTTTCGCGTATGAGCGACTGTGCCGGTCAGGTGTTCTCTTGATGAAAGAAAAATGGTCAAGGAATGCGCTTTGTGTAGGTCATCTGGCACTGGGGATAGCACCTGTACCTGACAAGCGCCCGGCGTGATGGGCGTAATGACGACATTGCATTCAACGCTTTTCGCGATTGGGCCTAGTAGGGTGTCATGCATGTAATTCAAGCGTGCGGTGGTAGCGGTCATGGCGATGTCCTTGATACGTACAGGGATGAGAGCCTGAGTGTTGGCCCACCTATGCGCTAGACGGCACGTACGACATTGAGTTCAACGCTAAAGGCTGACGGTCTATTTCATGGCAATGGCTTGGCATGCGTGTCTTGGGGTATTCGATTGCGTTAGCCAAAAGCCTCGCCGGTTAGCGACCTATGGAAAATCATTCCCGTGTCATGAACACCACAAGCCCCCTGAGGAAGTTTGAAACCCGTCAGCCAGAAACCGGGTTAGAGTGTTCATCAATGTCTGCTCATAAGGGCCCTCCACTCGATTCGCGTAATCGCACCAAGCGGTTCGAGCGAACGAACAGGGCAAAAAAAACCGTATATCAATCGTTATGTGAAGAATGAATCGTCCGCTGTTTGTTTCTCTAGATGGGCCCAAGGGAGCCGGCAAAACCACACTGTTGGAGGCCGTTACGAAAGTATTGCGGGCAGACAACAAAAAGGTGATCCGACTTTGCGAGAAAAAAAGCGATCCCTATAGGGGTGAAACAATGACCCTCGTTAACAAACTCGTCAGAAATCCCACCCGGGATTTGGAGTTGGAGGTTTGTGAGCGCTTTGCTGATAGCCGTACCTGGATTTCCCACCACGTGCTGGCTAAACAGCCACCAGGCAGCATCATCTTGATCGATCGCTGGTACCCGTCTGATGCCGCGTTTCGGCGGATAGTCCCGTTTGCAGAGATTCTACAGTTGAATATTGATCGAAACGTGCGAGTGCCAGACCTGCATGTCGGGGTTGTCACCGCCCCTGAAGTTTCATGGGAGAGGGCAGCGGCACGACGGCGTGGGCTGAGCAGTACTGTGATCCATAAGCTGGAAGAACATGTCGCTTGTACCAAGGCGTTCGAGCGAGCGATTGCGGATCACGGCTGGGTTTTATGCCGTAATGAAGGAACGATCGAAGACGCAACGATGCAGGTGATTTCGGAGATCTATAGAGTCCTTCGATGCCCCATCATTGAGTTGGCTCAAACAGGGGGTCAGCCTACCCAAGGGTGGCCATCATGAAGCGCCTGCCAGTCATCCTGACTGAATATGAGCTAGGCGCTCCTTCTGAATCTGGTCAACGCCAGCGGCGTAATGCCGATTCGCCGACGCCGAGTGAACGGCTAGCTTCGATGTAACTGTAGTTTTGCTTGAGCACGAGGTCGGCAGCCTTGCGTTTGAATTCAGCAGAAAAGGAACGGCGTTGTTTGGTCATCTGACACCTTTATCTGGCGAGCATTCTCGCCTAAGGAAACTCTGAAAAAGACTTCCATCTCTGGTGAAATACCCAACTCAACCGTTCGATTCGTGTCAGCTGGGTATCTCTCCAGAGATAGAAGCCGTTCTCAGTTTCCCTAGCGGTGTTTGAATTGGGGCGGGCGTTTTTCGCTGAACGCATTCATGCCTTCTTTCTGATCTTCGATAGCGAAGGTCGAGTGGAATAGTCGGCGTTCAAAGCGCACGCCCTCTGCCAGACTGGTTTCGAAGGCGCGGTTTACCGCTTCCTTGGCCAGTAGTGTCACAGGGGTAGAATAACCGGCGATGAGCGACGCGCTCCTTAAGGCCTCATCGATGAGCGTCGCGGTGGGAACCAAGCGACTGACTAGACCACAGCGTTCCGCTTCGGCGGCATCCATGGTACGCCCGGTCAGAACCATATCCATGGCCTTGGATTTGCCGACAAACCTTGCCAGTCGTTGGCTACCACCGGCGCCGGGGATGGTACCGAGGGTGATCTCTGGCTGGCCGAAGCGGGCATTTTCCGCTGCGATAATGAAATCGCACATCATCGCCAGCTCGCAGCCTCCGCCCAGCGCATAGCCGGCAACCGCGGCGATACTCGGCTTGCGAAAGGTGCTCAGGCGTTCCCAGTCAAGGCTGACAAAGTCAGCCTTGTACACATCCATGTAGCTCCAATCCTTCATAAGCTTGATATCGGCACCGGCGGCGAAGGCCTTTTCATTGCCGGTAATCACCACTACGTGAGTTTCGTCATCTGTTTCCAGATGATCGAGCAGACGCGCCAATTCGGCATTCAGTCCGGCTGAAAGCGCATTCAGCACCTCGGGGCGGTTGAGGGTGATCATCGCCACATGGCCATGCTTTTCCAATAAAAGGTATTCCAGTTTCATATATCACCCGCGAGATTCAGGGCCTCGGTCAGAAGACCGCAAAAGGCTGCTCAATGCTGGGGCTGGCCTGGCGTGGGGCGGACATCGACCAGCACCGGGCAGCGGGCGACTTCGATGACTCGGGCGCTGACTGAAGGGTCGAAGATACGGTTGATCCGCGAAAGATGGCGGTGGCCGACGATGATCAAGTCGACCTTCAGCCGGTCGGCTTGCGAAACGATCGAAGAGGCCGGCTCTCCGTCAATGACCACGCCTTCTGCGTCAAGCCCGAGTGACCATAAATAGTCCAGCGCCTCTTGCATGGCGTTATTGGCTATATGTTGCTCGCTGCTGGCCGCGGGATATTCCTGCTCATCTGCAGGCTCGATGTGTCCATTTTCCGAAGGCAGGGTGTACGCACTGTCGACGGAAAGCAGGACGTAGAGTCGAGCGGCACCCAGCTTGGAATACTGTGCGGCCAGGTCCAGGACCGATCGGCTCTGGGGCGAACCATCAATAGCAACGAGTAAGGAGCGAAGCATGGCTGTTCCAACCGGGAGTTAACGGAAAGCAGGTATTCTTGGAAAATCGTACGTTTAGGTAAATGGTTCGTCGCGCACTTAATAGTTGCATACGGCGCAGGCTTCGCGCCCATTGGTGTTTGGTCAGAAACTGCTAGGATTGCGCCAGGATTAATTGATTTTCACAAGGAGTGTTTGTTGTGCATCTTCCAGATATGAATCTGCTGGTGGCCCTGGATGCGCTGCTGGACGAGGGCAGTGTGGTCGGTGCCGCCCGGCGCATGAGCTTGAGCCCCGCGGCCATGAGCCGGACCTTGACCCGGATACGTAGCGCAGTCGGTGACCCGATTCTGGTGCGCGCCGGGCGTGGCCTGGTGCCGACACCCAAGGCGCTGGCATTACGGGCTCAGGTGCGCAGCTTGGTCGAGCAAGCGGCGCAAGTGTTCCTTTCGGGTGACGAGGTCGATCTGACGACGCTGGAACGCTGCTACAACTTGCGGGCGAATGACGTATTTGTCGCGGCCTTTGGTGCGCAGCTGCTGGAAATCATGCGCGAAAAGGCCCCACGTACCGTGCTGCGCTTCGTGCCGGAAGGCGAGGGTGAGGATGACGCGTTGCGCGAAGGGCGGATCGATCTTTATATCAGTGCGACGCGCAATCTTGGGCCGGAAATCAAAGTCCAGAGCCTGTTCACCACGACCTTTGTCGGCCTGGCCCGGGTGGATCACCCAATCTTTCAGGAAGAAATCACTCCCAAACGTTTCGCCTCCTATGCGCAGGTCAGCGTGTCGCGACGCGGGCGTGCAACCGGGCCGATCGATACCGCTTTGGCCGGGATGGGCTTGCAGCGGCGTGTCGCGTTGATCACCCCTAGCTTTCACTCGGCGATGTTCGCCTTGCCCGATTCCGACCTGTTGCTGCCGCTGCCGGAGCATGTGTTGTGGAGCGTCTCGCGGCTGGGGTTGCCGTTGCGTTCGTTCCGTATCCCTATGGCGCTGGAGACGGTGGTGATCATGCAGGCCTGGCATCCACGCTTTGATAACGACTCGGCCCATCGCTGGCTGCGTCAGACGTTGAAAGAGAGCTGCGCCAAGTACTCCTCGCCACGGGTTTGAAGCAGCTTGCGCTTGCAGGATCGCCGCAAGCCCCTTCGGGCCGAGCACAACCCCGGCTTATCGCAGCCAGTGGATTGATACGTGCGCTGGGTGCAGCTTAAAGCTTCCCATATGTCAGTTTTCGGAACTATTGCGTCTTCATAAACTATCCAGGTAAATCCTTTACCTGGAGTCATGACGCAATGTGCCTTGTGTTGTTTTCTATCTTTCGGGGCGCTGGCCGACAGGTGAGCCCGTGAGTTCGCTCGCAGCCTCTGCTGTTATGGCCCCGGCGCTGGAGGTGGCGAAACCCGCACCGGCCGCTGCGCCAGTGTTTGGCCTGCGTATTGTGATCGGGCTGATCGGGGTGCTGATTGCCGTATTGGTGGCCGGTCTCAACGAGATGGTCACCAAAGTGGCCATGCCTGACATTCGTGGCGCGCTGTATATCGGTGCGGATGAAGGTACCTGGTTAATCGCCACTTACGCTGCCACCTCAGTCTCGGCCATGGCGTTTGCGCCCTGGTGTTCGGTCACCTTCTCCTTGCGTCGCTTCACTCTCAGCGCCATCGGTGCGTTTACCGTGCTTGGGATTCTCTGCCCGTTCGCTCCGAACCTCGAAAGCCTGATGGTGTTACGAACTTTGCAGGGGCTGGCCGGGGGCAGTCTGCCCCCGATGCTGATGACCGTCGCGCTGCGTTTCCTCCCGCCCGGCGTCAAGCTTTACGGGCTGGCAAGTTATGCGTTGACTGCCACCTTCGGCCCGAGCCTGGGGACTCCGTTGGCTGCGTTGTGGACCGAATACGTCGGTTGGCAATGGGCGTTCTGGCAGATCGTCCCACCCTGCTTGTTGGCGATGGTCGCGGTTGCATATGGCTTGCCGCAGGACCCGATGCGCTTTGAGCGTTTCAAACAGTTTGATTGGCGTGGCCTGTTGCTCGGTTTGCCGGCGATTTGTGCGCTGGTGATCGGTCTGTCCCAGGGCAATCGTCTGGACTGGTTCGAGTCCACGCTGATCTGCTGGCTGCTTGGCGGCGGTCTGGTGCTGTTGGTGTTGTTCTTTATTAATGAATGGTCGCACCCGCTGCCGTTCTTCAAATTGCAGATGCTGACCAACCTGAACCTGTCGCACTCGTTGCTAACCCTCGGCGGGGTACTGATCGTATTGCTGGCGGTGATCATCATCCCTTCCAGCTACCTGGCTCAGGTGCAGGGTTATCGCCCGGTACAAACTGCGCCGGTATTGCTGATGGTGGCCTTGCCACAGTTGCTGGCGTTACCGCTGGTGGCGGCCTTGTGCAACATCCGTCGGGTCGACTGCCGATGGGTTCTGGCAATCGGTCTTGGATTGCTGGCGCTGGCCTGTGCTGGCGGCACGCAAATCACTTCCGAGTGGATTCGTGACAACTTCTACATCTTGCAGCTGTTCCAGGTGTTTGGTCAGCCGATGGCGGTGATCCCGTTGCTGATGCTCGCTACCGGTGGCCTGGCGCCGCAAGACGGCCCGTTCGCTTCCGCCTGGTTCAACACCGTCAAAGGTTTTTCGGCGGTCCTTGCTACCGGCGTGCTGGAGGCGCTGACCACGGCGCGGCTGCATTTCCACTCAACCATGCTGGTCGATCGCCTGGGCAACTCGCCTCTGGCAGACAGCGATGCTGCGGGGCTTGCCCATCGCATCCACGAACAGGCGGTCGTACTGACGTCTTCGGACTTGTACTACTGCATGGTGCTGCTGGCACTGGCCTTGATTCTGTTGATCCCGTTGATGCCTTCCCGGATCTATCCACCTCGTGCGGTGGCATAGCGTTCCATTCAGAGAGAAAGTCGTTATGACTACGAGTAAAAATCAGAAAATTGCCTTGTACACGGTTGCCTTGGTTGCTCTTGGCGGGGTCATCTACCTGGCAGCGCCGCGCCTGTTTGGTTCCGGCTCGCTGCAAACCACTAACGATGCGTTTATCACGGCGGACTACACGTTGGTGGCGCCGAAGGTTTCGGGCTTTATTAGTCAGGTGCTGGTGGAGGACAACCAGCCGGTGAAGGCCGGTCAATTGCTGGTGGTAATCGATGATCGTGACTATCAGGCTGCGCTCCAGGCGGCCGAGGCACAGTCACTGGTTTCGCAGGCGCAGTTTCAAAACGCGAAGGCCACGCTGGAACGCCAGTCGTCATTGATCGCTCAGGCGCAGGCCATGGTGGCTGCCGACAAGGCTGAGCAAGCATTCGCGGAGCACGAACTGACGCGCTACAACCATCTCGCAGGCCAGGGCGCCGGCACCGTGCAAAATGCTCAGCAGGCCCGCAGCCGGGTGGATCAAGCCAGCGCCCGCTTGGCCAATTCGACCGCTGCCTTGGCCGCCTCGCGCAAGCAGGTGGATATCCTCAAGGCCCAGCTCGACAGTGCCGACGGAGGCCACAAACATGCGTTGGCATCCTTGGAACGGGCCCGTTTTGATCTGTCCTACACTCGTCTTGTGGCACCGATGGATGGTGTAGTCGGTGAACGTGCTGCGCGTGTCGGGGCCTATGTCAATCCAGGCGCGAAGATCATGGCGATTGTTCCTCTGGAGCGGGCCTATGTGGTTGGCAATTTCCAGGAAACCCAGTTGACGCATGTGCAGCCAGGGCAGCCAGTGAAGATCCGCGTCGACACCTTTAGTGGCGAGAGCCTCACCGGTCGGGTCGAAAGTATTGCGCCGGCGACCGGGGTGACCTTTGCTTCGGTCAAGCCGGACAATGCGACGGGCAACTTCACCAAAGTCGTGCAGCGGATACCGGTGAAGATTGCGCTGGATGCCGATCAACCGTTGGCGAACCGCTTGCGTGTGGGCATGTCGGTGGAAGCCAGTATCGAGACGCAGGACCCGCAGGGCAACGACGCACGTAAAGAGGTCACCCTTCGATGAGTCGGACTTTCCCTGTTCAGCCATTATTGTTGTCGAGCGTGTTGATGCTCTCGGCTTGCAGCGTCGGTCCGGACTTTCAGAAGCCTCAGGGGCCAGGCAACGCAAAGTGGTCCGTGCTGCAAGGCCAGGCTGCCGCCAGTCGCCCAGAGGCTTCGCCGGTTGAAGAACGCTGGTGGGACATCTTTCACGATACGCAGTTGTCTGCCCTGGCTCGCCGTGCTGTCACCAGCAGCCTCGATATAAAAATCGCCAGTGCTCGTCTGCAGCAGAGTCGAGCGGCGCGCCAGACCATCGCCGCCGATCAATATCCGAGCCTTGATGCCGGTGTCGGCTATGAGCGGGCACGCAACAGCAGCAAGGGCCTGAGTGACCCTTCGGGCAAGGGCGGCAAGTCTGCCTTCAATCTCTGGGAGGGCGATTTCACCGCTGCCTGGGAGCTAGACTTGTGGGGCCGGGTCAAACGCGAAGTGGAAGTGGCCGATGCATCGGTCGAGGTGGCTGAGAACGACCGGCGCATGGTCCTGCTGTCGATTCTGGCCGAGACCGCTCGCGATTACATTCAGCTGCGCGGCGTGCAGAGCACCCTCGCGGTCACTCGCGAGAACCTTGATGTTTCCCGGCACAGCCTGAAGCTGTCGCAGATGCGTTTGGCTGATGGCATCGCGACCAATCTGGATGTGGCTGAAGCCGCTGCGCAGGTCGCCGCAGTCGAAGCTCGCTTACCGTCGCTCGAACAGCGCCAGGCACAGTTGATCAATGCTTTGAGCCTGCTGTTGGCCGAGCCACCAAGAGCCTTGCAGGCCGAACTGGAACGACCGGCGCAAGTACCGCAAACCCCACAAAACTTCGCAATTGGCTTGCCGTTGGAGCTGGCCGAGCGTCGCCCGGATATTCGTCAGGCCGAAGCCCGTCTGCATGCCGCGACGGCTGGGATCGGAGTGGCCAAGGGTGATTTCTATCCGCGCATTCGTCTGTCCGGCAACGTTGGTTTCCAGTCGATGCAGCTATCGGATTTCGGATCCTGGGGCTCGCGCCAATTTGCTATCGGCCCACAGTTGAGCCTGCCGATTTTCGAGGGTGGACGTTTGCGTGGGATGCTCAAGTTGCGCGAGGCACAACAACAGGAAGCGGCGCTCGATTACCAACAAGTGGTGCTGCGGGCCTGGCATGAAATTGATGATGTGCTGACCTTGTACAACGCCAGCCAACTGCGACGTGACCGACTGGCCGAAGCGGTGCGGCAGAACCGGATTGCGCTGGAAACTGCGCAAAGCCAGTACGTCGAAGGGGCGGTGGATTTTCTCAACGTGCTGACGGTTCAGAGCGCCTTGTTGGCGAATCAGGAACAACTGGTGGAAAGCTCGACCACGGTCTCGTTGGCCATGGTTGGGCTATATAGATCACTAGGTGGCGGCTGGCAGTCGATTTATCCGCTGGCAACGGCTGATGCCGGTACCACTGATTGAGGCGCCAGGCTTTTCGAATCAATTACGGCGGACCTTGAGTCCGCCTTTTGTGTCGTTACATCATCCATCGGAGGAAGTAAGCATGAACATATCGTTGCACGGAAAGCGCGCGATCGTCAGTGGTTCCACGGCCGGTATTGGTCTGGCTATTGCTTTCGGTCTGGCCGAGGCGGGTGCTGAAGTGGTCATCAACGGGCGTAGCGAGGAGAGGGTGCGCAAGGCTATCGAGCACATTCTGAGCCGACTGCCGGGTGCTCGGCTGATCGGTCTTGCAGCCGATCTGGGAACCGTGGAAGGCGCGCAGGAACTGTTCTCCAAAGTCTCGAATGTCGACATCCTGGTGAACAATCTGGGGATCTTCGAGCCCAAGGGTTTCTTTGATATTACCGATGCCGACTGGCAGCGTTTTTTCGACGTCAACGTGATGAGCGCAGTGCGTCTGTCACGTCACTATGCACCGGCCATGGCTGAACGTGGCTGGGGTCGAGTGTTGTTCCTGTCCAGTGAATCGGCGTTGCAGATTCCGGCTGAAATGGTCCATTACGGCACCACCAAAACCGCGCTGCTGGCAATCTCTCGTGGTCTGGCGGAAACGCTGGCCGGCACCGGTGTGACGGTCAACGCGGTACTGCCGGGGCCAACGCGTTCTGAAGGTGTCGGCGGTTTCTTCGCGCAGATGGCCGAAGAACAAGGCGTGCCGTCTGAGCAGCTGGAGAAGAGCTTCATCGCGCAACATCGCGCAAGCTCGCTGATCAAGCGTTTGGCGACGACTGAAGAAGTGGCGAATCTGGTGGTCTATCTGGCGTCGCTTCAAGCCAGCGCAACCACCGGTGCGGCGATGCGTGTTGATGGTGGCGTGGTTCGCTCCATCGCCTGATGCAGAGGGTGACCGTTGAAGGTCACTGGAGGCAAGAAGGCATGGGCGGTGACCACCGCCGATGCCTTTGGCTCAGACTGCCATCGACAACGTTTCGGTCGCTTTGGGACTGGGACCGAAATCGAAATCGGCAAACATCTTCGCGAAACGCTTGAGCGACTCTGGGGCATCCATCCGCTCCATCATCACTTCGATAAACACCAGCTCGTTGGCTGTCGCCGCCTGTTCGACAGCGGCCTCCAATTGATCTTCGGTGTGCACGATCAGCCGTCGAGAGCGATTGCGCGTGTCCAGTACATACGGCAGCTCGGCGTAACGCCATCGGTTGACGTCGTTGTAGCTGGAGTTCTCGCCGAGTATCAGGCGCTCGATGGTATAGCCGTCGTTGTTGATCAGGAAAATAATCGGCTTGAGGTCGCGACGCAGAATCGATGACAGCTCCTGCACGGTCATCTGGATCGAACCGTCGCCGATGAACAGCATCTGCCGGCGTTGCGGTTGGGCCACCAGCGAGCCGAGTAGGGCCGGCAGAGTGAAACCGATAGCGCCCCAGATCGGCTGGGAAATGAAGGTGACATCTTCCGGCAGGCTCAAACCGTTGAGACCGGCTGAAGAAGTGCCACTTTCAGCGATGATCAGATCGCCCGGTTTTATGAAGTGACTGATGCGTTGCCAGAAGCGCAGTTGGCTCAGCTTGGCATCCGGTTGTGGCTCGAACGGCGTGACTGAACGTTGCTCGCGCAACTCGCGCATCGGCCAGGCCTGGAGGCGCTTCGTGGCCAGCTGAAGAACGCCCGCCAGCACTTGTCGCACCGATACGGCGGTGTAGTGGACACGGTTGAGGGATACGGCATAGGGGTGCAGCTGAATCAACGAGCCGGCTCTGAATTTTTGCGAAAACAGACCCGTGCTCGTGTCGGTAAATCGAGCGCCGATGCTGATCACGCAGTCTGAGTTTTCAATCGCTTCACGTACGCTCGGAGCCGAACCAGCGCCGACGTAGGTCCCGAGAAACAGACGATGCGATTCCGGCAGCATAGCCTTGGCTGGGGCCATGGTTGCAAACGGTACGTTCAGCGTTTCAGCCAGGCTCTGCACCAGGCCGGTCAGACCAAAACGCGAGACATCTGCATCCACCAGTAGCGTCGGCGTGCTGGCGTGTGAAAGGCGCTGGACGATCTGCTCAACCACTTCCTTTAGTTGGTTCGGATCACTGCGGGTTTCGGTCAACTGCAATGGATGTTCAGGCACTTCGATTTGCAGCGTGGCGAGGTCCGACGGTAGCTGTAGATATACCGGTCGTCGCTCTCGATAACAGGTCAGCAACACCCGGTCGATTTCCGCTGCTGCGTTTTCCACCGTGATGCGGGCTTGCGCCACTGTGAACTCGCGCAGGGTGATCATCACGTTGTCGTAGTTGCCGTCGACCAGCGTGTGGTGCAACAACGCGCGGTCGAGAATCGCATGCAGGGGCGGCATGCCGGAGATCAGAATAACCGGTACGCGTTCGGCGTAGGCGCCGGCGATGCCATTCAGCGCACTCAGGTCGCCGACTCCATAGGTGGTCAATACGCTGCCAAAGCCCTGGGTCCGGGCATAGCCGTCCGCGGCATAGGCTGCGTTGAGTTCATTGCAATTGCCGATGAACTCGATTTCGTTCGAGTACTCGACCTGTTCGAGGAATGCCAGGTTGTAATCCCCGGGTACGCCGAACAGATGACGAATGCCGAATTCGCGCAAGCGTCGCAATAAAAAATCACCAATAGTCATGTCCATGATTCGTTTTTCCTCAGAGTTCCTTGATGAGTCGAGTCTTCTCTGCGCAAAAGGCAGTTCAAAGGCGGCTTAGGCAGGCAGGTACCAGAAAAGGGCGGTGCTGAATGTGCTGCAGCAGCGGAGCAGTTTTCTTGTTGTGGGGCTTCAAAGTTGATCGAAATCCAGCACCACTCGATCAGAAAGGGGAAAGCATTGGCATGAGAGAACGAAGCCTGCTTCGATCTCGTAATCTTCAAGGGCGAAGTTGCTGTCCATCTCCACTTCACCTTCGACCAACCTGGCCTTGCAGGTCGAACAGACCCCGGCCTTACAGGCGTAGGGCAGTTCTGCGCCGTTCTGGTTGCCGGCGTCGAGAATGCTCAGGGTGTTGCGCGGCAGCTCGAAGGCCAGGCTGTTGCCATCGCTGATCACAGTGATCAGGCTGGTTCTGACGGTGTCTGTCGGGGCGGCCTCGCGAACGGCCTGTTTGCGGCCGGCTGACGGGCTGGCGAACAGTTCGCAGTGCACCCGTGCGGGGTCAAGCTGGTGCTTGATCAAAGCTTGACGAACCTCAATGGTCATCGCATGCGGGCCGCAGATAAACGCATGATCCAGCGCTGCGACGTCGATCCAGCGAGTGAAGAATTGCCGGCATTTTTGCCCATCCAGGCGACCGTTATAGAGGTCGACATCCTGGCGCTCGCGGCTCATCACGAAGATCAGCTTCAGGCGTTCCAGATAGCGGTCTTTCAGGTCCCCTAGCTGCTCGCGAAACAGTGTCCCGGAACTGGAGCGATTGCCATAGAGCAAGGTGAACTGGCTATGCGGTTCCTGCTCGAGCGTGGTCTTGATAATCGACAGCAAAGGCGTGATGCCACTGCCGGCTGCGACGCCCAGATAGCGGCCGTGACGTTGCGCGTCCAGCTCGACAAAAAAATTGCCGTTTGGCGCCATGACGTCCAGATAATCGCCGACGACCAGCGTTTGATTGGCGAACTCGGAGAAGCGCCCGCCGCTGACTTGCTTGACCGCCACCCGCAGCTCGTTTTCATGTGGAGCGCTGCAAATCGAGTAGGAGCGGCGGATCTCTTCGCCATCCAGTTGCGTGCGCAGTACGAGGTACTGGCCCTGCTGAAACTGGAAGGTGTCGCGCAATGCCCCGGGCACATTGAAGAGAATCGAAACCGCATCGCGGGTTTCGCGCCGAATGTCCCGGACCTCCAGTGGGTGAAAGGTGTTCATGGATTTCTCCTAAGTCAGCTACAGACTCAAATGCACTTGAAGTAGTCGAAGGGCTCTTTGCAACGGCGGCACCGGTACAACGCCTTGCAGGCGGTCGAGCCAAACTCGCTGACGGTTTCGGTATCGAGACTCGCGCATTGCGGGCAGGGCACCGGGCCGGATTTTTCCTGTGGCGGGGCGATGCCGTAGTCCAGCAGGCGTTGCCGGCCCTGGTCGGTGATCCATTGCGAGCTCCAGGCTGGCGCTAGTCGCTGTTCCAGATAGGGCGTGGCATAGCCTGCGCATTCCAGCGCCTGGCGCACACGTTGCTCGATCATTTCGGTCGCCGGACAGCCGGAATAGGTGGGTGTCAGCACCACCTTCAGCCGGCCGTCCTGGAACAGAATGTCGCGCACGATGCCCAGGTCGACCAGGCTGACCACCGGCACTTCCGGGTCCATCACCTGTGCCATGAGCGACCAGGCGTTTGGCAGGTCCTCGGCCTTCGCCCGACGACCACACCAGTCGGACGCGATCAGCTCACCAGCGTGCATCTGGGTAAGCTCGTGGTAGAGACTGCATGGTCGCCAAAAGCGGGCCGAGGTTTTCCGTGTGCCGTCCCTCGATGCCACTCAAGTAGAAGTAGCGCGCTGGCGGCGGCAGGTTCAGGGTTGCGCGGGCGAGGATGTCCTCTACGGTCTCGCGCCAGGCGTTCACCAGCAGTTGTGGGTCGCTGCTCAAACCGGCTTGATACTGACGCTGCTCGCGCTCGCTGACTGTGCACAGTTCATGAGTGAAGCGCCACAGCTGATCCAGTGCACTCTGCATCCGTTGATGGCTGTAGTCGGTGCCGTCGCCCAAGCGCAGCATCCACTCGCTGGAGCGGCGCAGGTGGTAGGTAACTTCTTTCAGCGCTTTGTTGGCGATAGCGGCGACCATCTTGTCGCTCGAGTTCTGCAAACCCTGCAGCCGATGAAAGTGCCAGGCGTCATACAGAAATTGGCGCACGCAGGTTTGCGCATAGTCTCCGTTGGGCTGTTCGACCAACAGCAGATTGCGATACAGATGTTCATCGCGCAGAAACGCCAAACGGTCGGCATTGCGCCCGTCATTGAGCAGTTCGGCAGCGTACTCCAGCCAGTTGCGAGCCTGGCCGACCAGGTCGAGGCCGACATTCATCAGCGCCAGTTCTTCCTCAATGGCCGGGGCATGCCCGCACAGCTCGCACAGGCGCTGGCCGGTGATCAATGCGCTGTCACCCATTTGCAGCAGATAGTCGATTAGCTCGTCGGTTTGATTCATGATCTGGCTCACATATGCCCCACTTCGTCGGGCAGCTCATAAAAACTGGCGTGCCGATAAACCTTGTCCTGAGACGGTTCGAACAGCATCTCCTTGTCTTGCGGGTTGGAGGCGGTGATCTGGTCCGCCGCGACCACCCACAGGCTGATTCCCTCATTGCGCCGGGTGTAGAGCTCGCGAGCGTTTTCGATGGCCATGCGTGCATCGGTGGCGTGCACGCTGCCAACATGTTTGTGGTTGAGGCCGTGCTTGCTGCGCACGAAGACCTCATACAGCGACCATTCAGACATGCGCGGCCTCTCGGTTTTTTTCTTGTTGTTTGCGAGCGTGGGCGGCTGCCGCCTGGCGTACCCAGCTACCTTCTTCGAAGGCTTGGCGGCGGGTATCCAGGCGCTCTTGATTGCACGGGCCATGACCTTCGAGTACGTGGTAGAACTCATCCCACTGGATCTCACCGAAGTCGTAGTGACCGCGTCCGGCGTTCCACTTAAGGTCCGGGTCCGGGACTGTGCAACCGAGGAATTCCAGTTGCGCGATGGTCTGGTCAATGAAACGCTGACGCAGCTCGTCGTTACTGTTGCGTTTGATCTTCCAGGCCATCGATTGCGCGCTGTTGGGCGAGTGCGCGTCACTTGGCCCGAACATCATCAGCACCGGCCACCAGAAGCGATTGATTGAATCCTGAACCATTGCCTTCTGTGCCTCGGTGCCTTGTTTCATCATCACCAACAGCAGCTCGTAGCCTTGGCGCTGATGGAAACTTTCTTCTTTGCAGATCCGCACCATGGCCCGTGCATAGGGGCCGTAGGAGGTCCGTTGCAGGACTACCTGATTGACGATCGCGGCGCCGTCGACCAGCCAGCCGATGGTGCCGACATCGGCCCAGCTCGGCGTTGGGTAGTTGAAAATGCTCGAGTACTTGGCTTGCCCGGCATGCAAGCGGGCGATCTCCTGGTCGCGGTCGGCGCCGAGTGTTTCTGCGGCGCAATACAGGTACAGGCCATGACCGGCTTCATCCTGGATTTTCGCCATGAGTTGCAGCTTGCGTTTGAACGTTGGGGCGCGGGTGACCCAATTGCCTTCCGGGAGCATGCCGACGATTTCCGAGTGGGCATGTTGGGATATCTGACGGATCAGTGATTTTCGGTAGCCGGCGGGCATCCAGTTGTCGGGCTCTATTTTCACTTCAGCCTGGATTTTTTCCATAAAGGCGGCTTCTTCGTCAGACTCGTGGGTCGAGCCGAAATCCTTTTGCGATGAAGATTGCATGAGCAGTTCCTCGTGTGAATCGAAGACGTGTGAGGTGCGCAATCAGTACTCGCCGCGTCGATCGAAGACGTGGCAAGCCTTTCCTTCCGAGCGCTTGAGCGTGTGGTGGGGCTGTAACTTGATCTGCGTGCTGATGCCGACATGGACCTTGATCTGACGGCTGAATTCGCGACACAGCGCATCCCGCTCAGGCTCGCTCAGCGCGGCGTGCTCCGGGCGCAGTTCGACATGCACTTCAAGGCTGTCGAGGTTGCCGCTGCGATAGATGTGCAGCTCATAGATCGGGCTCAGCGGCGCCTGCTTGAGCAGTTGCTCCTCGATCTGCGTCGGGAACACGTTGACCCCGCGGATGATCAGCATGTCGTCGCTGCGTCCGGTGATTTTGTCCAGGCGGCGCATGGCTCGACCAGTGCCTGGCAACAGTCGGGTCAGGTCACGGGTGCGATAACGAATCATCGGCAGTGCCTCGCGGCTGAGCGAGGTCAGCACCAGCTCGCCGAACTGCCCGTCGGGCAATACCGCGCCGGTGTCGGGGTCGATGATTTCAGGATAGAAATGGTCTTCCCAAAGTGTCGGGCCGTCTTTGGTGTCCAGGCATTCCATGGCAACGCCCGGCCCCATCAGCTCGGACAAACCATAGATATCCAGTGCCTGAATGCCGAGCCGTTGTTCCAGCTCGCTACGCATCTGCGCGCTCCACGGCTCTGCACCGAAGATGCCGACCCGCAGTGACAGCTCTTCGGGGGTGATACCCTGACGCTCGATTTCTTCGGCGATGTTGAGCATGTAAGACGGCGTGACCATGATGATGTCGGGACGAAAATCCTGGATCAGCTGGACTTGTCGCGCGGTCTGCCCGCCAGACATCGGGATAACCGTGCAGCCGAGTTTCTCCGCACCGTAATGTGCGCCCAAGCCACCAGTGAACAGGCCGTAACCGTAGGCAATGTGAATACGGTCGCCGCTGTGCCCGCCCGCCACGCGAATAGAGCGGGCCACCAGTGAGGCCCAGATATCGATGTCGTTGCGGGTGTAACCGACCACTGTAGGTTTGCCGGTGGTGCCACTGGATGCGTGCAGACGAACCACTTGCTCCATGGGCACGGCGAACAGCCCGAAAGGGTAGTTCTCGCGCAGCTCGGCTTTGCTGGTCAACGGGAAGCGTGCCAGATCTTCCAGGTTGTTCAAGTCGTAAGGATGAACTCCAAAATTATGGAACTGCTGGCGATGCCACGGGACGTGGGTGTAGGCGTGTGACAGGCTCCATCGCAAACGTTGCAACTGGTGGTGCCGCAGTTGGTCGATCGACGCGTGTTCCAGTGCGTCATCGTGAGTATTGAGCAGCGGTCTGACCGCAGTGTCCAAACGTGCGATTGCGTCCATTTTCAACGACCCTTGAAGTGAGTGCTGCGCTTCTCGATAAAAGCGTTGAGGCCTTCACTGAAGTCCTCGCTGTGCCCTGCCAGCGTCTGCAACTCGCGTTCCGTTTCAAGCTGCTGATCCAGGCTGTGTTGCTGGCTTAAATCCATGCAGCGCTTGAGCAGGCCGAGAGCGTAGGTCGGTTGCGTGGCAAGGTGCCGAGCCAGCAGCAGCGCTTCGTCTGCAAGCTCACTGTCATCTACGCAACGCCAGATCATTCCCCACTGTTGTGCTTGTTCGGCGCTGATGCGCTCGCCCAACATAAACAGCGCTTTGGCTCGAGCGCTGCCGATCAGGCGTGGAAGTACCCAGCTGACGCCTGAATCGGGTATCAGGCCAACCTTGCCGAAGGCCTGAATAAAACTGGCGCTACGGGCCGCGATGACCAGGTCGGCGGCAAGAGCGATACTGGCTCCAGCTCCGGCGGCTACGCCGTTGACGGCGCAGATCACCGGAATTGGCAGGTCACGCAAGGCTCTGATCAGCGGGTTGTAGTCATGCTCGAGCAGGTCGCCCAGGTTTGCTGGTGTTCCGTCAGGATTTATCTGCAACGACGCCAGATCCTGCCCTGCGCAAAACGCCCGGCCTTTGCCGGTCAGCAACAGGGCGCGAATACCTGGATCTTGCCGAACCAGAGCCAACGCTAGGCGCAGTTGCTCGTGCATGTCTGCGGTAAAGCTGTTGAATTGGTCCGCACGATTCAGAACCACGACAGCAACACCTTGATCCACAGAGAAAAGAATGTTCTCGCTATTCATCTCAAGCCACTCATCATTGATGCAATCGGTTGTACCGGCACACGGCGGTTAACCACGCAGTGAGGCTGATACAACGTCGCACGCAGTGTTGTGCATTCGATAAGGCATCACAGCTCAACCTAAAGCCGACAGCACACTGTTTAGAGTGCGCACGATCAACCGGCTATTAAGTTGGCTGCATTGCTGTTTTGTTATTCTGTATGGGATGCCAGTCGAAGCATTTGATTGAAGATATTTTTTTGATGCATTTCTTCTGTGCCGCCGACACTGGCAAAGCCCAGAGCATCTTTAACAAAGGTAGCGATGCCACCTTCGTGATAGCCGATACTGCCATACAGTTTTACCAGGCTTAGTGCAGTGTCTATCAAGTCTTGGGCACTGGTAAGTTTAGCGATGGAACAACTCATCAAGGCCTGCGGATGACCATTAAGAAGTTGGTACAGCGCGGCATAGACCATCCAGCGATTGCGCTCCATGCCAATGGTCATATTGATCAGGCGCTTTTGTACATATTGGTGGCTGTCGATTGAACTATTGAAGCTTTGTCGCTCGGCGGCGTAGCGCACGGCGTCGGCAACATAAGGCGTTGGCAGGTTGACTGCCACCAGACCGTAATAAAGTCGGCCCAGAGAAATAATGTCGATCAGTTGTTGCAGGCCGCGACCGGCTTTGCCCAGTACTTGGGAAGCCTGTACCTGAATGTTGTCGAAGTACAGCGGGCCGGTAGGTAGATTCTTGTTGCCGAGCTTGTCATCCGGCTCGCCTCTGCTCAGGCCTTGCATGTCGCCGTCGAGCAGGACCAGCGCGATATTCTGCTTTGGCGTATCGGCCAGTTTGGTCACGATCAGCATGAAGTCGGCGATCGGTGCGTGAGCGATATTGTATTTGCTGCCGGTCAGGCTGTAGCCGTCGGCGGTAGGGCTGAGCGTGCTGTCGATGCTTCTAACGTCGGTACCGGTGCCGGGTTCGGCGATCCCGGTGGCGCTGATTGCGCCGTTGAGAATCGCCTGAAGGTATCGGTCCTTCTGGCTTTCGTTGCCATACAGCATCAACGCCCGAACCATACCGGCCTGAGCGATGACCGATAGCAGCAGCTCTGGTGTGCGGATCGAAGAGGCCAGCCCTTCAAGCGCCGCAGTGAAGCCCCACCAGTCTTCTCCCGTGCCGCCGTGACTGGATGGAATTACCAGTTTCCATAGTCCCTCCTCGCAGAGGCGGCTCCAACCGGCATGGTCGAACCCAACCGGTGTGCCTTTGTTTGCACTTGCCAATTGCCCGCCGATTTCACGGTATTTCTCGAGCAGGCTTCGTTGTTCGGTAGTCCAGGACAGCAGCATATTTGCGTTACCTATCAATACACCCCAGACGCTGGCCCGGTGGCATCGGCCAGCGATCATTGTTCGAGTCGTGTTCGGGTTTCGATCACTATTCCTGGAAGGCCAGAACCTGGTTTTTGAATTCGTCGGGGACGGTGATGGTGCGATTGCCCGCATAGTCGAACATCACATGTTTGGACAGGCCTTTAGCGACAGTGGTTTTCCCTGCATCGCTAAGGTGCATGATGTGCTCCATCTCGAAGCTCTTGTTGCCGAACTCGATAACACGGCTGGTGACAGTCACTATGTTGCCATAGACCGCTGGCTTAACATATTCGCAGGAGGTCTTGACCATGATGTGCGGGAGCTTTTGATCCTTCGGCAGGCTCAGCAGGTTGTGCATGTAGCTCAGGTAGGCGTGCTGTAAGTAGTCGTAGTAAACAGGGCTGCTTACATGACCCATCGAGTCGGTGTCGCGATATTTAACTTCGATGACGGTATCAAATCCATTGTTGCCCATTGCAGTACCCTCTTGGCTTAGTGAGACGTCAGAGTTGTGCGGCCGAGAAGCGTTGACGCGTTCATCAAAGCGTTGAACTTTATGACGCTTTGAGGACTCATGGTTCAAGGCGCTCTCAGTGCTTGTCACAACTTGTTACTCATAGTACGGCACAGGTATTAGTGTGGCTACTCGCATTCCGGTACGCTCGAAAAGACTGACAAAACCTCCAACTTGGCGAGCGCGGACTTATCGATAGGTAGCGCAGAGTCGCTGTTCTCGGTCTTGTTTTATCTGAGGGGCGCGTAAACAGAAGAGTAACTTCAGTTCGTCTAAGTCGGGCGTACTCGCATTTTCAGAAACGCTGTTGGATCGATAGTGTCGGACAATACGCATTAAAGGCCGAGTAGGAAATAAATGCGAGTAATAAGTCGCTTTAGACTGCTCTATTAACCAAGGGCTGTCTGTTTGGCATGCGAGTAGTGAGGCTGTCCGGGTTCTTTTAGCATAAGCGCTCGTCGTTCTGGCTTGTCCAGTCGAGTGGGTGGGTACCTGATCAAGGCTCACGCCGACCTGTAACGGAATGCTCAAGGAGTCCCGCCCAGATGTCTTCATCACAACCCGTGGCCGTAGTGACCGGCGCCGCCAGCGGCATTGGCGCAGCCACTGCACGACACTTGCACCAGTTGGGATTTTTGGTCGCCGGCCTGGACATGAATGCGCAGGGGCTGGAGGAAACGATCGGTGGGCTGGGTAGCCAGCACCGCGGGTTTGTTGCCGATGTCTGTGACGAGCAGGCGCTGGCTCGGGTGTTCCAGCAGATCGATGACTGGCAGGGGCGGATAGACGCCCTGGCAACCTGTGCCGGGGTAGTCGATACCTCACCTTTTGATTCGCTCACGGCTGCGCGTTTCCGAACACTTATGGATATCAACCTGATCGGGACCTTCAGTGTCGTGCAATTGGCTGTGCCGCGAATGAGCCCGGGTGCTCGCATCTGCACTGTGGCCAGTGTCGCTGGGCTACGCGGTGGTGGGCTGGCCGGGACTCTGGCCTATGCCGCCAGCAAGGGCGCGGTGGTGACCATGACCAAGGGCCTTGCCCGCGAATTGGGCCCTCGAGGTATTAACGTCAATTGTGTCGCCCCCGCCGTGATTCGTACCCCGATGCTCGATGACACCACTCGTCAGGATGGCCAGTTGCAGCGTTTGCATGAGATGACCGCATTGCGTCGTGAAGGCTCGGCAAACGAAGCCGCCGAGGTTATCGCGTGGTTGTTGTCCGGCAAGGCCTCATTTGTCAGTGGTGTGACCATTCCGGTGGATGGCGGCCTGACCATGCTCTAGAAGCACCTCGTATTTTTTCCCTCTCTCAACCCAACAGATCATCAGGAAGATGCTATGGCTATGTCCCCCGAAAACCCGTTGGCGCTATGCCGTACGTTCTTGTTTGTACCAGGCGCAGAAGAGGTCGCGCTGCATGCGGCACTGCAAACGGGTGCCGATGTTCTGGTACAGGAACTGGAAGATTTCACGCCGCCGGCCAGGCGCGCAGAGGCCCGCGCATTATCGGCGCGAGTCATGGACCATTGGCGCGAGTGCGGGCGTATCACTTCGGTGCGCATCAATCCCTTCGAAACGTGCGGCCATGATGATCTGAGTGCGGTTATGGCCGGCCGGCCGGCAATCATCATGATGTCGAAAGTCGAATCCACTGAGCAGATGATCGAGTTGGACCAGCAAATTACCCGGCTGGAGTCGATGCTTTCGATCAAGCAGGGCTCAACGCTGATTGTCCCGAACATCGAAACCGCCCTGGGTGTGGTGCGAGCGATCGATATCGCGCATTCGAGCCCGCGAATCAAGGGCATGCTGGTAGCGACTGAAGATATGGTCGCTGACCTCGGTGCCGGGCGCAGTAGAGAAGGGACCGAGCTGTTCTATCCCCGATCCCGTTTTCTCCTTGAATGCGCTGCTGCCGGAGTCCTGGCGATTGATTCGCCTTATACCTTTGCTGATGACGAGGGCGCCGAAGCGGACATGCGCTTTGCACGCTCTATCGGTTATCAGGCTAAAGGTGTGGTCAATCCGGATCACGTGGCCGTTGCCAATCGCTATCTGACGCCGACAAGTGCTGATGCCGAGTTGTCAGTTCGCCAGATCGCGGCCTTCGAACAGGCTGCCAGTGGCGGTAAGGTGCGGGCAGAAGTGGATGGGCTAATTGTTGAGGTGCCAAGCTATCTACAATCCAGACGGCTGCTCAATCGTTATGAGCAATTGTGCGCGGTGCAGGCGTCACGCCGCGGGGGCGCATGAGTGCGCCATGCGGGCGTTGGTGCGGTTTTTTGCAATCCGTCGCGCGCGGGAAACCAGTAGCGAAGTGTTGTTGGCTGTCCCGCACAGATAGCCCATGACTGAGTCGCAGATGGCTTTTTCGATAGCCTTGGGGCAAAAATCGGGGCATTCGATCACATAGGCATGTACCAGTGACCTGATCATCCGGGTCACTAGCCAGGCGGCCAGCTGGATATCGTTTTGCACCAGTTGGTCGGCCCAGCGCCCCAGCAGGTCCTGCACCATCAGCGGGATTTCCGCTTTATAGGCATCCTCGGTCGTCTGATCATTCAAGAACGAAAACTCTTGCTCCAGCAGTCGATGCAGCTCCGGCTCCTTCGTATGTGGGGTCATGAACGCTCGTACCAAGTACTCGATATGCCCTTGCAGGCTGGAGATGTCTGAGCGGGTCAGAAGGCCTTGGATGGCTTCGTGAGTGGCCTTGACCTTGCGATAGTGCAGGGCGGCTATCAGTGAGTCTTTGTTGGGGAAATACTGATAGACCGATCCGACGCTGACGCCGGCCAGCTGTGCGACCAGGTTGGTATTGGTCCCGGCATAGCCATGCTTGACCACCACGTTGGCAGTGGTTTCGAGGATGGCCTCGACCATCATTTTCGAACGAGTCTGGGTGGGGGACTTACGAGGATGTTGGATTTGCTTCACGGATAACTCCAGAGTCTGTCTATTTTCCCTGTATCGAAGTTATTGCACCTGGGACCGCTGGGACGACGCCGAACGCCGCCTCTGGAGGACTTGCTCCTTTTGGGGGCGCGCGACTCCTCTGCGTGGAAGCAACCAAGCTCCGGCAGCGTATAGATGTCCCTGGCGCAGCAACTTATTTACCGTGACGATTCTTGATCCTTGGTAGGCGTTCGAAAATGCTTTTATGTGCAGTTTATAGTTAGCGCTCAGGACATGTATCAAGCGCGGGAGTAGGGTTATGCTAGTGCGCTGTTCTCGAAATGACTTTTCTGCGGCCTTGGCTACCTGTTACTCCAGGAGCGATATCCGGCGCGGCGACGGTCGATCAGATCCGATCTATAACCTGAGGCTGCGCAAGACGTTTACTGATTCGATAAAGACCAGTTTGCTCATGATAGTTTCGACTACGTTCGACGCTACATTGAGAATTCGCTCGCTGAACTACAGGCCCGTAATCCTGGGATTCAGGTCGCCCTGCGGCGGGTCAGCGACAACCGGTTCACTGTCTCTATTTACGGAGAAGGCAAAGTGGTCTCTGAGTGCGAGCATGTTCACGGTGGCTCTTGGGCATGTGCTCGGTCTGGGTGGTGTGGCGGCCATTGTGCAGCGAGCGTAGGTGGCTGGCCACGCGCTGGTTGGCGTGGAGGCACTCGACGGTATTCGCGGTCAGCCGCACTTCGAGTTGATGCTTCACCAACTGGTACGGCACCGAGTAGTAGTGACCGTCGACCTCGACGTGGTAGTCGATGTGTACCCGCACCGTTTTCCATTCGGCGTAGACGTACGGATGTTCCGGCAGCGATGTCCGGCTCGTAGCGATGCGCCTTGGTGACGCCGCTGCGCAGATTGTCCGGCACCCGGATCTGTGATGTACCACCGAAAAAAGCAAAACATCCGTGCGAGCCCAGCCAGTCGGGCAGTTTCTGTGACCAGGTGGCTTCGGCGAAGGTGTAGCTGGAGGCGCCCAGCACGGCGAGGCCTGGCGGATCTCGCCGGTCTGCCGGTTGATGACTGGCACCGTTCGGCCGGCGTAGTCGACGAACAGCTTTTCGCCTGCGCGGTGCTCCTGGCGCATGGCCACGTCGACCTTGGCGGCCCAGAGCCGGTAGCGCTCGCAGAACCAGCTGTACTGGAATCCCTGGGGATGGTTGAGCCGATATTCCTGCCAGAGCAGGGCCAGGGTTTACGCCAGGGCGGCGCGACTCGGCGTGAGCCTACGCCCAATCAAGCATCGGACGCTGGTCACTGGGAACGGTGGGCAGCTGTGGAAAAAGATGCCGTTGTAACTCGGTGTCCGGTTAATTAAGGGTCAGCGGGGAAACACATATTAGGCTCCATCGATTTTTTACTTAAAAATCAGTCATATAGAAAATAGTAGGGCGTTCCGGTTAATTAGCGACGCTGACACACTTATGGAAAAGTTCCATCCAGACACATCATTTAACATAATATACATTACACGTAACAATGTGTTTCAGGATTAGCCCAGTTGCACGCGGATTTTGAAGCACTCAATTCACCTAAAGCCTCTCATCCTTGTGTCAGCTTTCCAACCAGCTCCGAATGCTCGGGAAATTGCGCTCTGAGCTTCTGCCGACTGCCCATCTCCATATCTGCAAAATCAAACCCTGGTGAAACCGCTTCACTGATCAAACCGTATTTCGCCAAACCATTCATAAGCTGCGAAGCTTTCCAGACGCCGCCAGGTACATGCAGCTGCAAACATTGCCCGGCGATAATGTCGCGGCCCATCACCACAGTATTCAACGTGCCGTCTGGAAAAATCAGGCTGTACTGAATCGGGTTTCCCATATGGAAGTAATGAACGATGTCCGATTGATTCAGGTGGAAATGACCGATCGGCGAATCCTTGGTCAGCAAGTAATAAATTGAAGTCATCAAGTGACGTTGACCACCATTGATCTCGACCATGGCGTGATGATCAGATTGAAAGGTTCTTCGGTAGAAACCGCCTTCGATGTGGGGCTCCAGAGCCAGTGCAGCGATCACTGCTTCATCGTCGGGAATTTGAATGTCGAACTCACTGTTGATCATGTGGATTGCCCTCCTTAAGTTACTGAAACTATCATTCAAATATAGCCGATAGATTATAACTATGCTAAATGGTTGTTTAGTCGTTTTATTGCGATAGCGTTTAACGGCGTGATCGCAGATAGCTTAGAGGCAAGTCTAAAAAGTACAAACGACAAAAAAGCCCGGCTTACTGACGGTAGCGTCTCGAAGATCGCTATCGCCGGCAGGCCGGGCTCCTAAAGCAAAATGCCGCTTAAATGTTTCGCATCAACAGCACTTCGGTCCCGCCTTGCTGCCGTAACGAGCCTCCTGACGTTCCCGAAAGAACGCCTCATAACTCATCAGTGGCTTATCCGGGTGTTTGGTTTGCATATGCTCAACGTAAGTGTCGTAGTCAGGCATGCCAACCATCAAGCGTGCAGCTTGACCGAGGTATTTACCAAGGCGACTCAGGTCATTGAACATGGGCACCCTCCTCCATCAAGCATCCGGCAGAGCCTGGAATGGCGCTTCTTTATCCGTGCGTTCCTTGGTGCCCCAAGCGGCAATGCCGACCTTGAGCGCAAAGAACAGGATGCTGAACACCACGAGCAAAAACAGCGCGGTCAGCGTTGCGTTGGTGTAGGCGTTGTAGATTACGTGCTGCATCTGCTCGATGCTCTTGGCCGGGGCCAGAATCTGCCCATTGGCCAACGCATCGCTGTATTTCTTCGCCAGCGACAGGAAACCGATTGCCGGGTTGGCGTCGAACAGCTTGATGAAGCCTGCGGTGGTGGTGCAGATCAGCAACCAAACGGCTGGCAGCATGGTGACCCAGATGTAGCGTTGGCGTTTCATTTTGATCAGCACAACGGTTGCCAGCATCAACGCGATACCCGCCAGCATCTGGTTGGAGATGCCGAACAGCGGCCACAAGGTATTTAGCGGCGGCACAGTCAACATCGACGCTGAATGTCAGTCCGCTATCGCGAGCAGGCTCGCTCCCACAAGGTTCGGCGTTTCATCACCGCCGCAGGTCATTCCGTCCAGCACTGCTACTAGAGGCGCCTATCTTTGGCATATGATGCCGGGCCTTCGCCTTCCCTCGGTCTGGCCAGGAGTAGAGATGCAGCTCAAACATAAAATCGTCGCCCTCGGGATTCTGCCGCTGGTGTTGGCGATCGCGGTCATCTGCGCGCTGGTGATTTCCCTGAACCGCCAACTGGGTGATCAACAGGCGCAACTGATCGAAGCAACAAGCCAAGACCCAATACCTGGGCACCTTGAGCAGCATTCCGGATTTTGAGGCGCAAGTACTGCGCACCCGTAACGCGTTGGCGGTGCTGATCGGACAACCACCCAGCGCCCTGCCCCAATTGCTCGAAAACGAGGGACTGATCCCGCTGGTGGACCAAGCCGTGCTGCAAGACGTGCCGGCCAGCCTGTTGTTGCGTCGCCCGGACGTGCGCGCCGCCGAGCTCAATGTCGCGGCCCAGTCGGCACTGATCGGTGTGGCACAAACCGACTTCTATCCGTCGCTGACCTTGCTGGGCAGCATCGTCTGGACCACCGATACGTTGAGCGGCACCTCCAACAGCCTGGACCTGATCGGCGGCCCCAGTTTGCGCTGGAACCTGTTTGACCACGGCCAGATCAGCAACAACGTGCGTATACAGGATGCGCGGTTGCAGCAGCTGATTGAGGTTTATCGCGACAAAGTCCGCCAGGCCGCACGGGAAGCCGATGATGCCGCCAGCAGCCTGATCAAATCACTGGAACGCGAGCGCATCCTGGGTGAAGCGCAGGTCGCTGCCGCGCGTTCGTTGAGCCTGGCCAGCACCCAATACCGGGAAGGTTACTCGGACTTCCAGCGCGTGCTGGACGCGCAACGCGCATTGCTCGAACAGCAGGACAATTACCTGCTCAGCCGCAGCAATGCCGTGAGCAACCTGATCGCCCTGTACAAAGCCCTTGGCGGTGGGTGGCACAGCGTCCAGCCAACGGTCGATCAAAATACTCGCCAGCAAATGGAACAACGCACCGACTGGGGCAACCTGCTGAATGAGCCGGTCCCTTCGCAAGCCTCCTATCCCGTGCCAGAAGGTCAAAGCCGATGACTGAACCCTCGCCGCCCGTCACTGAGGCGCCCTCCCCCAAGGCACTCGAGCCTGCCGCTGATCCTGCAAAAAAAGGCATCAAATGGGTGATGCTGCTGGTCGTCCTGAGCCTGGCCTGGTATCTGTTGGCTGATCGTTTCACGCCGTATACGCAACAGGCTCGGGTGGGCGCCTTTGTCATTCCGGTAGCGTCCGAAGTGGCCGGCCGGGTGACCCGTGTGAATGTGCGCAACAATCAGGACGTCAGGGCGGGCGATGTGCTGTTTGAAGTGGATCAGCAGCCCTATCAAATAGCCGTTGACCGCGCACGTGCCGACCTGGAATCAACACGTCGACAAATCGGTGCCAGCACCGCCGGCATTGCGTCCGCGCAAGCCTCGTTGCGAGCGGCCCAGGCCAATGAGCTCAAAGCCCGACAGGATAACGAACGTCTTGAAGGCTTGTACCGCGAAGACCGGGGAACCATTTCCGTGCGCCTGCTCGAAGTCTCTCGGGCCAGCCGTGAACAAGCCGTCAGTCAGGTCGCCGCAGCCCATGCCGAAGTCCAGCGGGCACGGGAGCAGGAAGGCGGCAGCGAGGATGACAACGCGCTGTTGCGCAGCGCCGCCACGGCGTTGTCAAAAGCCGAATTGGACGCGTCCAACACGCAGATTCGCGCACGGTCGGCGGGACTTGTCACCGATCTGCGCACCGATGTCGGACAGTTCGCCACTGCCGGCAGCCCGGTCATGACCCTGATTGCCATCCACGATGTGTGGATCAGCGCGGACATGACCGAAAACAACCTCGGCCTGGTCGAGGTCGGCACCCCTGTTTCGATCGTTCTGGATGCCCTGCCGGGGAAGGTTTTCGAAGGCCGTGTGCGCAGTGTCGGTTACGGTGTCAGCGTCGGTCCGAGCACTGCGCCCGGCAGCCTCCCCAGTGTGCAGAACAGCCGCGACTGGCTGCGTCCGGCCCAGCGCTTTCCGGTGATTATCGAGTTTTCGGAGGACTCAAGGAAAACGCTGTTCGACAGCCGCGCCATCCGTGCCGGTGGGCAGGCTGAAGTCATGGCGTTCCCCACCGAAGACAATCCGCTGAACCTGCTTGGGCGTTTGTTCGTGGGGCTGATGAGCTGGCTGAGCTATGCCTATTAGGGACGTGTCTACTCAGCGCACGCCTCGTGTTCAACGGGCGCTGCGTCTGGCCACAGGCACCGCACTGTGCCTGGCGGCCAGCTTCGGCCTGGGTTTGCCGATCCCGTTTCTCGCGCCGGTGCTTGCCGTGTTGCTGTTGGCCACGCTCAATCGGTCGCTGCCCTTCAAGGCTGGGTTGATTCTCGCACTGGCTGCGATGTTAACCACCGGCGTTGGCCTGTTGTTGATTCCGATCCTGCGTTATTACCCGATCACCGGCGTGCTGCTGATCGGCGTCAGTCTGTTCCTGGCTTTCGGTTTTGGTCTGCGCGGCGGCAACACCTTGATCATGACTTTCCTGATCATTGGCCTGACCATGATTTCCTCGGCCGGCGTCGCCGAGTTCGATCTGGCGATGATGATTATTTTATTGGGCCAGTCCGTTCAGGACAGTGCTGCGGGCAAGGATGTGTACACAGCCTTCGCCGTGCGCATGGGATTGTTTATCGCCCTCACGCTCTATGCCTGCCTGATGGTTTATCTACTCGATCAGCGGCAGCGTACGATCACTGACGCTCATGGAGTGACCTGATAACCCCGCCCTTGCAGGCAACCGTGATAGTCCTGTTTCACGTCCTCGACCGGCGCATAGAACTCGTCATGTTGACGTCCTCGTACCTGCGCATCCGGCGCCCCGGCAGCAGCATCCACCGCAGCACCCTCCGAGGGTGGCGGGCTTGAGGTGCTCTGGCTCGCCGTGACGTTGCTGCACTCATTGATATCCAGCTGGATTTGTTGCGAGTTCTGCCCGTTCAAGGGCACGACCGTTTCGGCCTGAACCTGCGTGCAGACCATCGACATGACGGCACACAGGCTGATAGACGATAACCGACTCATGATGACCTCCGACACGGCCCACTGTGTTTTCGGGCCAGCGTCTGGCTGGGAAGTTCTTGGAACAACGCCCGATAACTGCTGGAAAACCGCCCCAAATGCCAGAACGACCAATTCATCGCCACTTGCGCGACCGTCGTTTCCCCGGCCGTTCGCCTGAGCAGTTCGCGGCGCGCGCTGTTGAGTCGACGCAAGCGTAACCAATGCGTGGGTGTCATCTCGGTATACGCCTTGAACGCATGCTGCAACTGACGGAGCGAAACCCCGGCCACCTGGGACAGCTCCAGCAAATTCAGGGTTTCTTCCGGTGTATCGGCAGCCCATTCGGTGACGCGTTTCATGATGGTTCGCTCGTCCGCCCGGCGCTGCAAACCTGCGCGATCCAGGCACACACAGGCGTTATCGAGGATGTACAAACAGTCCTCCAATAGTTGCTGGGTCAACGCCTCTTTACTCGGCGGATCCAGCGTCTGCGTCAGCCGCGTCAACGTCCCGCTCAACCAGCGGCTGAACAGCGCGTTCTGCCCTGAATTGAGCGGCGACATGAACAAGCCTTCGAGTCGCGCCACGTCCAGGCCATGCCGCTGAACGAACTCCGGACCGAACACCACGGCGATTTCCTGGTAGTTCTCCGGGGTGATCCAGATGTTGCGGCTTTCGCCGTTCAGCACGTACAGCGAGTTGTCGCTGCGATCGAAACAGAACGCCAGCGAGCCTTGCGGGGCACTGAAATTCTGCTCGACGCGGGTGTTCATCTGTTCTTCGTAAATCTCTACGCCTTGCAAGTCCAGATAGCGTACTCGCCCGGCGAAATGCCCCGGCGACATCTGCTGATAGTGCTGCACCCAGCCGGGTGTGGCGCGGATCTGCTCGGCCACGTCGGCGGTGTTGAACGCTTGAACCTGTAACGGATTACACGTTGTCATGGGGGCGCCTTGCGCACTCTTTTGGTGCGCTTTGTGCTGTTTAAAGTGGATAGATGGAACGCCAAGGCTCACCCAAGATAGTCGTCAACGCGCCACAGGGGAAGTGTTCGGTGGATGAAGCCGCTTTCCCCGGCGTCAATAAAACCAACGATGAGGTCTTTATGAATGTCCCTTTCGATCAGCTGCTCACGTGGCTGAAAGATCACAAGATTACCGAGGTCGAGTGTGTGGTCAGCGACTTGACCGGCATTGCTCGCGGCAAAATTGCACCCACCAACAAGTTCCTGCATGAGCGAGGCATGCGCCTGCCGGAAAGTGTGCTGTTGCAAACGGTAACCGGGGACTTTGTCGACGACGACATCTATTACGACCTGCTCGACCCGGCCGACATCGACATGGTCTGCAAGCCCGTCGCCGACGCGGTTTACGTCATTCCATGGGCCATTGAACCCACCGCCATCGTGATCCACGACACGTTCGACAAGTTCGGCAATCCCATCGAACTGTCGCCACGCAACGTGCTGAAGAAAGTCCTGCAGCTTTACACCGACAAAGGCTGGAAGCCGATTGTCGCGCCGGAAATGGAGTTCTACCTGACCCAGCGCTGCGAAGACCCGGACTTGCCGCTCAAGGCGCCATTGGGACGCTCGGGCCGTGCGGAAAGCGGTCGTCAGTCGTTTTCCATCGACGCCGCCAACGAGTTCGATCCACTGTTCGAAGACGTTTACGACTGGTGCGAACTCCAGGGCCTGGACCTCGACACGCTGATCCACGAAGACGGCCCGGCGCAGATGGAAATCAACTTCCGTCACGGCGATGCGCTGGACCTGGCAGATCAGATCACCGTATTTAAACGCACCCTGCGCGAAGCGGCACTCAAGCACAACGTCACCGCGACCTTCATGGCCAAACCCATCGGTGACGAACCCGGCAGCGCCATGCATATCCATCAAAGTGTGGTGGACATCGCCACTGGCCAGCCGATTTTCGCCGATGCCGACGGGCAGATGAGCGAGCTGTTCCTGCACCACATCGGCGGCTTGCAGAAGTACATTCCCAAAGTGCTGCCGATGTTCGCGCCCAACGTCAATTCGTTCCGCCGCTTCCTGCCCGACACCTCGGCACCGGTCAACGTTGAATGGGGCGAAGAAAACCGCACCGTCGGCCTGCGCGTACCCACCTCCACGCCGGACGCCATGCGCGTGGAAAATCGCTTGCCGGGCGCCGACGCCAACCCTTATCTGGCGATTGCCGCGAGCCTGCTCTGCGGTTATCTGGGCATGGTCGAAAAGGTCGAGCCGAGCGCTGCCGTGCAGGGGCGTGCTTACGAGCGGCGCAATCTGCGCTTGCCGATCACTATCGAAGATGCACTGACGCGCATGGAAGAGTGCCCAACCATCGAACGTTATCTGGGGAGCAAATTCGTGCGGGGTTACGTCGCGGTCAAGCGTGCCGAACACGAAAACTTCAAGCGCGTGATCAGCTCCTGGGAGCGGGAGTTCCTGCTGCTGAGCGTCTAGTCCGTAACGGCCCCATCGCGAGCAGGCTCGCTCCCACAGGGGAATGCATTTCAAATGTGGGAGCGAGCCTGCTCGCGAAGACGGTCGCCAGAACACCAATGAAACGCCTGAAGAAACTCAATAATTAAAAGAGGTGGCGATATGCGTCTATTGAAATCCGTGGTTCCGGTCTCGCTGGCCTTGCTGTTCAGTGCCACTGCGCAAGCTCAGCCAAGTGTGAGCGTCTACAACTGGACCGATTACATCGGCGAGACCACCCTCGCCGACTTCCAGGCCAAAACCGGGACCAAGGTGATCTACGACGTATTCGATTCCAACGAAACCCTGGAGGGCAAACTGCTCGCCGGTCGCACGGGTTATGACGTGGTGGTGCCCTCCAACCATTTTCTCGCGCGCCAGGTGAAGGCCGGCGCGTTCCTCAAACTGGATCGCTCGCAACTGCCCAACTGGAAAAACCTCGACCCGAAACTGCTGGCCTTGCTGGAAAAAAACGATCCAGGCAATGAACATTCGGTGCCGTACCTGTGGGGTACCAACGGCATTGGCTACAACGTCGATAAGGTCAAGCAAGTGCTGGGCATCGATCGCATCGATTCCTGGGCGGTGTTTTTCGAGCCAGAGAACCTGAAGAAGCTCAGCCAGTGCGGCGTGTCGATGATGGATTCGGCGGATGAGGTATTCCCGGCGGTCCTGAACTACATGGGCATGGACCCACGCAGCGAAAATCCCGCGGACTTTAAAAAGACCGAAGCCAAACTGATGACCCTCCGGCCTTACATCACCTACTTCCATTCGTCCAAGTACGTGTCGGACCTGGCCAATGGCGACATTTGCGTCGCGTTCGGCTATTCGGGCGATGTGTTCCAAGCGGCGAACCGCGCCAGGGAAGCGAAGAACGGTGTGAACATCGCCTACTCGATTCCCAAGGAAGGCAGTAACCTGTGGTTCGACTTGCTGGCGATTCCCGCCGACGCCAGCAACCCGAAAGAGGCTCACTCGTTCGTCAACAACCTGCTGGATCCGCAAGTGATCGCCAAGGTCAGCACCTCGGTCGGTTACGCCAATCCAAACCCGGCGGCCAAGCAATACATGGACGCGGAGCTGGTCAATAATCCAGAGGTCTATCCTTCTCAGGCAGTTCTCGACAAACTCTACATCTCAACCACCCCGCCCCAGCCGATCATGCGTCTGATGACCCGCTCCTGGAGCAAAGTGAAGTCCAACCAATGAATCAGTACGACAACGAACACGCTCATTCCTATTACGCTGCATCGGCCAAGGGCATGACCCCCTACCCCACGCTGGACGCCGATCTTGAGGCCGATGTCTGCGTGGTGGGCGGCGGTTTTACCGGGGTCAACACCGCGATCGAACTGGCGCAGCGTGGGCTCTCGGTGATTCTGCTGGAAGGCCGGCGGATCGGCTGGGGCGCCAGCGGGCGTAATGGCGGGCAGTTGATCCGCGGCATCGGTCATGACGTCGAAGGTTTCGCCCGTTATGTCGGTCAGGAAGGTGTGCGTTATTTGGAGCGTGCAGGCATCGAATCAGTGGAACTGGTGGGCAACCGCATCCGCGAGCATGGGATCGAGTGCGACCTGCGTTGGGGCTTCTGCGAGCTGGCCAATACTCCGGCGCAGTTCGAGGCGTTCAAGACGGAACTGCAAAGCCTCGCCGAACTGGGTTACAGCCATGAAACCCGACTTGTCGGCCCCGAGCAGATCCGCCAGCAAGTGGTGGGCTCCGATGTGTATGCCGGCGGCCTGATCGACATGGGTTCGGGGCATTTGCATCCGCTGAATCTGGTGCTCGGCGAAGCGCGCGTTGCCGAATCCCTCGGGGTTCGAATATTCGAGCAAAGCCCGGTGCTGGAGTTGATTCACGGCAGCACCGTGCAGATTCGCTGCGCGGGCGGCACGGTGCGCGCCGGCAGTCTGGTGCTGGGTTGTAATGCGCATCTGGAAGAACTCGAACCACGCCTGAGCGGCAAGGTGTTACCGGCGGGCAGCTACATCATCGCCACCGAGCCTTTGGCACCTGAGGTTGCTGCGCAATTGATCCCGCAGAACCTGGCGCTGTGCGACCAGAAAGTCGGCCTCGATTACTACCGGCTCTCGGCGGATCGACGCTTGCTGTTTGGCGGTGCCTGCCATTATTCCGGGCGTGATCCGGAAGACATCGGCGCATACATGCGGCCAAAAATGCTCAAGGTCTTCCCACAGTTGGCGGACGTACGCATCGACTATCAATGGGGCGGCATGATCGGCATCACCGCCAACCGTTTCCCCCAGGCTGGACGTTTGAGCCAGTACCCGAACGTGTTCTACGCCCAGGGTTACTCCGGTCATGGCCTGAACGTGACCCACTGGTGCGCACGGTTGCTGGCCGAAGCGATTCATGCCGGGCACAGCCAGGGGCTGGACGTTTTCAGCGCCGTGCCGCACATGACCTTTCCCGGTGGCAAAGCCCTGCGTTCACCACTGCTGGCCCTTGGCATGTTCTGGTATCGCCTGCGCGAATTGCTCGGCTGACTACCCTTACAGGAGCTGCCGCAAACTGCGCGGCTGACTACCTCCCCTCGTAGGAGCTGCCGCAGGCTGCGATCTTTTGATCTTGCTTTTAAAAGTCAAAAGATCGCAGCCTGCGGCAGCTCCTACAGGGACCGCTTTGGCTCTGAATTGTCTTTTAATTTGCTCAATCGCAAGTCACCTCTATATTGAGGGGGTGCTCTGATTTTCCTGTCTCCTGGCGAGTGCGGCCTATGGCTACGACTGACCAACTGATCATCTGCGAGCACTGCGACTGCGTGTATGAAAAAGTCACGCTCGCCAAACATCAAAAAGCCCTGTGCACCTGCTGCGGCGGCGTGCTCCAGCGTTATAACGGACTGTCGGTGGAGCAGCGTCTGGCCTTGGCCTTCACGGCGGCGATGCTGTGGATTTTCGCCAACTTCTATCCCGTCATGAGCATCAGTATGAAGGGCCTGAAGAACAGTGCGACGCTGTGGGATTCGGTATTGGCGTTGAGCCAGGGGCCGATCACCTTTATTGCGCTGGTGGCGGCGATATCCATCATCCTCGCACCGCTTTTTCAACTGGTGTTGCTGATCTGGGTTCTGAGCTTCACCCTCGGACATCGGCGCTCGCCCGGTTTCAAACTGTGCATGCGCTGGCTGGAAACCCTCAGGCCCTGGAGCATGCTCGAGGTCTGTCTGCTGGGCGCAATGGTCGCGGTGTTCAAACTTGCAGGGTTACTGGATGTCATCCCCGGCATCGGCCTGTTTGCCCTGGCCATTCTCAGCCTGCTGTTGATTCGCATCGCCGGGCGCGATGTCCGTGAACTGTGGAACATTTTATGAACACGCCACCGCTCGCCAGCGAACTCAATCTGTGCCTGTGCCATAGCTGCGGCCTGGCTTGCGACATCACAGACAACCCTCATAAATGCGAACGCTGTGGCGCGCCACTGCATGCCCGTAAAGCCGATTCGTTGACCCGCACATGGGCCTATCTGCTGGCCGCATTGGTGTTTTACATCCCGGCCAATCTGCTGCCGGTCATGAACACCAGCCTGTTCGGCAACGGGTCCGACAGCACCATCATGAGCGGTGTGCTGGAGTTCTGGGAACATGGTGCGTGGGACATTGCCCTGATCATTTTCATCGCCAGCATCGCGGTGCCGGGCATCAAGTTCGTTGCCCTCTCCCTGCTGCTGATCACGGTGCAACGCGGCAGCCTTTGGGCGCGCAAGGAGCGTTCAAAGCTTTACCGTTTCGTCGAGCTGATCGGCTACTGGTCGATGCTCGATGTGATTGTGGTCGCGCTGGTCGCCGCGCTGGTTAAATTCCAGGCTCTGGGCGATATTCAACCGCGTCTGGGCATTCTGTTTTTTGGTCTGGTGGTGGTATTCACCATGATGTCGGCGATGAGTTTCGACCCGCGGTTGATCTGGGATAAGGCGCGGGAAAAACCACAACAAGGAGCTCACGGATGACGCAAGCCACTGACGGGCCGCAGGCCCCTGGCCAGGCCAGTATCAAGACCCGTCGCTTCAGTGTTTCGCTGGTGTGGATCGTGCCGATCGTTGCGGTGTTGGTGGGGATCTCTCTGGTGATACACAACGTGATGCAGGAAGGCCCGACCATCACTGTCACCTTCAAGACCGGTAGCGGCCTTACGGCCAACAAGACCGAGGTCAAGTATCGAAACGTGGTCATCGGCCATGTCTCGGAAGTAAAGCTGAGCGACGATCAAAAAAGCGTCAACGCCACGATCAAACTCGACAAACAGGCCGAAAGCTTCACCCGCGAAGATTCGCAGTTCTGGGTCGTGCGGCCGCGCATTGGTGCTGGCGGAGTCTCGGGCATCGATACCCTGCTGTCGGGCGACTATATTGGCGCCGACATTGGTCAGGCCAATGCCCGTTCCAAACACTTCATCGGTCTGGAAAACCCGCCGCCCATTACCTATGGCGAGCCGGGCAAACGCTTCACCCTGCACACGCCGGACCTCGGTTCACTGGATATCGGTTCGCCGGTCTACTACCGCAAGATCCCGGTCGGGCAAGTGGTGGCGTATGCGCTGGACGCCGAGGGTAAAGGGGTAAACATCGAAATCTTCGTCTATGCGCCCAATGACGTCTACGTCACCGAGAACACCCGGTTCTGGAATGCCAGCGGTATTGATGTGAACGTCGGCGCCAACGGTTTTGCGGTGAGTACCGAGTCCTTGTCGTCCTTGTTGGTCGGCGGCATCGCGTTTCGCGCGCCGGAATACAGCCCCAACGATCAGCCGGCCAACGAGGATAAAGCCTTCGACCTGTTCGAAGATCAGCAAACCGCCCTTGCGCCTCCTCACGGTAAGGGGCAGTACTTGAGCCTGCGTTTCGATCAGGCTTTGCGCGGTCTCAAGATCGATGCGCCGGTGGAATTCCTCGGCATCGAATTTGGCAAAGTCGTCTCGGTCAATCTGGATTTCGACGCAAAAAAACGCAGTTTTCCGGTCAATGTCGGCATCGTGATCTACCCGCAACTGCTTGGCCAGGCCCACGAAAAGATGCTTAAGGCCTTGAATCATGACCCCAATGACGAAGCCGCCAGTATAAAACTGATGGGCAGCTTCATCGAAAACGGCCTGCGGGCCCAGGCCCGTAGCGGCAATCTGCTGACCGGTCAGCTTTACATCGCGCTGGACTTCTACCCCAAAGCGGAGAAAGTCGTGTTCGACCCGACCGCCCGTCCCGTCATTGTCCCCACCATTGCTGGCAGCCTCGAGCAGTTGCAGGAAAAACTGGAAGGCATGGTCAACAAGATCAACCAGCTGCCAATCGAACGCATCGCCGGCAACCTCGACAGCAACCTCGTCGAATTGCGCAAAGGCCTCGTACAGTTCAATGCCAGGACCCTGCCCGGGGTGCAAACCACGCTGGCGGATGTCAGCAAGACCTTGCAATCGGCCAGTTCGACCCTGGCAGAGGATTCGCCGCAACGGGAGCAGTTGACTCAGACCCTGGACGAACTCGGGCGCATGTCACGCTCCTTGCGTGAACTCTCGGATTACCTGGGCCGGCATCCGGAATCGCTGATTCGCGGTCGTCCCGACAATGCCGCGCCGATGGATATGAAGGCGCCACCGCGCAACTGACCACAGGAGCAACACCCATGGTTTTTCCGCTGAAGATTACGCTGGTCACTGCGCTGTTACTGCTCACCGCTTGCCGTAGCGATCCGATTCAGTTCCATACGCTGACCCCGACGCAACTGAGCGGCGCAAGCGGCGGCGCGGAAATCCAGATAGAAGGCATCACGGTGCCGCCCCAAGTCGACCGCCCGCAGATTGTCATTCGCCAAGGCAACAGTGGTTTGGCGATCCTCGAAACCGAATGGTGGGCGGCGAGCCTGGTGGATGAATTGCGCAGCGCCCTGGTCGATCAACTGGTCAACAGCAATCTGCAACACAGAGTGTCGTTGCGCCTGGACGTGCAGCGCTTTGATTCGATTCCCGGTCAATACGCCTTGATCGACGTCAAATGGCGCCTGCGCAGCCTTGGCAATGCCGATGCCGCACAGGTCACCTGTCGCAGCACGTTGCAGACCGCTTCCGGCCCGAGCATCGATGACCTGGTAGCCGCCCATCAGAACAATGTGAAACGGTTAGCCGCCACCATCAGCCAGGCTGCAACCGGCGCTTCACGGGGCTGTCCGGCAGCCCAGTAACGGATGCAGCATGACACCGTCAAAGGTCGAAGCGATCAACCGCCCGCCGACGTTCATTGTCGTCGCGCACATCGTAATTGGCGGTGGTCTGGATGTTGCTGTGGTGGGCCAGTTTCTGCGCGATCGACAGGTCGTGCTCTTCAATCACTCGGGTGATGAACGACCGTCGAAAATCGTGCGGCATGATTTTCACCCCGACCTGTGCGCCGCGTTGCCGGGCGATGTAGTAGATCGCATGCTTGGTGATGCGCTCGCGGGTAATGTGGCTGCCGCGGCGGATGCGGTTGAACAGGAACGGGTCGTCCGTCTCGCCCTCCTTTAGTTGCGAACGCCGTAATTCCAGCCACGCATCCAGTTTGGCGAAGGCCCAGGCTGGCGCGTACTTGATCAGCTGTTTGTTGCCCTTGGCGGTGACGCAAAGGCTGCGCTCGGTGAAATCCACTTGGGCGAGATCGAGATTCACCGATTCCGATTTGCGCATCCCCGAGCCGTACAGAATCCCGATGATTGCCGCGTCCCGTAGCCCTTGTGGCCGAGGATCGGCCGCGCAGACCTCCATCAAGTCGCGAATCAAGGTGCGCTTGAGGTTGCGCCCCTGGGACAGTCGCGTGCCGGCAATGCCTTTGACCGAACGCATTTTCAGCAAGTGCTCCTGACTGATCAGGCTCATGCGCCAGGCTTCGTTCATCACCCCGCGCACCGCGTTCACGTAGAGCGACGAGGTGTTCGGCGCGTAGCCGTCTTCGCGCAAGGTCGCCACCAGTGCAACGACATCCTCGGGCTGCAGTTGATGCCAGGGAATCTCTTCGATGTTCATGTCTTCGAAGTCCAGACGGTCAGCGGCGTCCTGCAATACATAACGCATGGTCAACTGGCTGGACGGCGCCAGACGCGCCAGATACAGGGTCAGCGGGTTGGCTTTTGAAACGCTGGGTTCAGTAGCAGGTAAGTCAATCAATGAAACGGGCCTTGAAATGAATAAATGCGCAGGCTCCCGTCATCCATTGAGCCCGCGGGGCCGTCACGCTGCCGACCATGGACTGGAAAGTCAATGGTGGCTTCTTGGGTTGTCGGCGAAACCAGGCATCGCCAATACCGAACGTCTGCTTGACTGGAAACAACGCGATAGACGAATTGAAACATGGCCTGGTCTATCCTGACTCAGCAACCGCGGCTGCTCGAAGTCCACCAGCGACTGCCCAAGGATGGCAAACGTTATGAACAAGGCAATCTGATGATGCTGATTTTGCCTCAGGAGGCATCATGAGCCTGCTGCTCGTATTGGCTGCCTGCCTGCTGACCTGCCTGGGCCAGATCGCCCAGAAGTACGCCGTGGAAAGTTGGCGCGGCAAGACGTCGGGCTGGGGCGAGAAACTGCGCTCGCCGTGGCTGTGGCTGGCGCTCGCCTCTCTGGGATTGGGCTTGCTGGTCTGGCTGCTGGTGTTGCAGCGCCTCGAAGTCGGCGTCGCCTATCCCATGCTCAGCCTGAACTTCGTGTTGATCACATTGGTTGCCCGCTTCGTCTTTCACGAAACTATCGACCGCCGTCACTGGCTGGGCGTGGCGCTGGTGATCGCTGGTGTGGCCTTGCTGGGGCAACACGCTTGAGCCTGCGTCGCGGACTCGCCTTCGCCCTGGGCAGCGTGCTGTTGGGCAGCGCCGCGCAGTTGGGCATGCGCTGGAGCATGACCCGCCTGCCCCATCCCGGACAGTTGATAAGCGCCTTGAGCAACGGCAGCGTCGATGCGTTCGCCGTGGCTGTCGTGCTGGCCGCCATCCTCGCCTATGCCGTGTCGATGTTCACTTGGCTCGCCGCCCTGCGGGATTTGCCCTTCGGTCGGGCCTATTCACTGCTGAGCATCAGCTACGCGCTGGTGTACGTGCTGGCGGCCAGCCTGCCGCTGTTCAACGAAACCTTCAGCTTTTCGAAAACCCTGGGGGTGGCGTTGGTCATCCTCGGTGTCATCACTATCAACTCTCGACCTGCTCACGCGCCCACTATCAGGAGAGCTCCATGAAAATCAGTGTATTTGGCAGCGGTTACGTTGGCCTGGTGCAAGCCGCCGTGCTGGCTGAAGTCGGCCACGACGTGGTGTGCATGGACATTGACGAGGAAAAAGTCGCGCTGCTGCAACAAGGCCACGTCAGCATCTTCGAACCGGGGCTGGCCAGCCTGGTGCGCGAAAGCCTGGAAGCCAAACGGCTGCAGTTCACCACCGACGAAAACTTCGCGGTGCAACATGGCCAGGTATTGTTCATCGCCGTCGGCACGCCGTCCCGGGACGATGGGTCGGCGGACCTGCGCTACGTGTTGTCAGTGGGTGAAGCGGTGGCGCGTCACCGTGAACAACCGGTGATCCTGGTGGAGAAATCCACGGTGCCGGTGGGCACGGGCGATACGCTGCGCGCGCATATCGAAAAGTGCCTGCTCAAGGTCGGTCGGCTGCTGCAGTTCGATATTGTCTCCAACCCCGAGTTTCTCAAGGAAGGTTCGGCCGTGGCCGATTGCCGGCGCCCGGACCGCATTGTCATCGGCTGTGAACGCGATGACGTGCGCGACGTGATGCGCGACCTCTACGCCCCGTTCAACCGCAACCATGACCGCATCATGTTCATGGACCTGCGCAGCGCCGAGCTGACCAAATACGCCGCCAACTGCATGCTGGCGACCAAGATCAGTTTCATCAACCAGATCGCCGAACTGGCCGAGCACCTGGGCGCCGACATCGAATCGGTGCGGCTGGGCATCGGCGCCGATTCGCGCATCGGTTATCACTTTATCTACCCCGGCTGCGGTTACGGTGGCTCGTGTTTCCCCAAGGACATGCGCGCGCTGATTCACAGTGCCGAAGCGGCCCACTGCTCCAGCGACCTGCTGCAAGCGGTGGAAGCCATCAACCAGCGGCAGAAACACAAACTGTTCGAACGCATCAACGCCTTCTACAAGGGTGATTTGCGCGGCAGGACCTTCGCCGTGTGGGGCCTGGCCTTCAAGCCCAATACCGACGACATGCGCGACGCGCCGAGCCGGGTGCTGCTGGAATCGCTATGGGCTGCCGGGGCTCATGTGCGGGCGTTCGACCCGGAAGCGATGCAGGAAACCCAACACCTTTACCCTGACGAATCTAAGCTGATGCTCATGGGCACGCCGGAATCGGTGCTCGCGGGGGCCGACGCACTGATCATCTGCACCGAATGGCAGCAGTTCAAGGCGCCGGACTTCAACCTGATCCAGCAACGGCTTAACGCGCCGGTGATCTTCGACGGGCGCAACCTGTACGACGCCGAACGCCTGGCCCGCAGCGGTTTTCTGTACTTCCCGATGGGCCGCGGTGAATCGCGCAACCTGCCGATTCCCCATCAGCAATGGCCAGCGGCCTCGGTCGTGGCGTGAACACGGTATCGCCCGGTATTCGTCGGGGTAAGTTGCAACCGGTATTGAGCGGCCGATTCGATAAGAACGATTTCGTGTTGCTGCACTTCGTGCAGTAACGCGGGAACGCTCTAGGTAAAACGCTCTCGTCCCACCGAAAATTCGGAAACCTCCTACATCCCCCCTGAGACATTTTCAATAAGGTGCCCCTCCGATGAAAAGGAGTGCACCCCTATGGCCAATCACGGCTACATGACCATCACAGGCAACACCCAAGGACTGATATAGGCAGGCTGTTCAACTCAAGCGTCCATTGGCAATAAATGTCAAACAGGACATACAGACGAAATCATGGTGCTGTCTTACAGCCACAATATGGCCAATATAGGCAACATCAATAAGCCTACACACAGCCCACTCGTCATCACAAAAAATGTCGACAAATCCTCCCCTTTGCTCGCTCAAGCGCTATCAAGTAGAGAGGAAATTAGCTGCGCAATAAATTTCTATCGAATTTCTTCGTTTGGCCTTCAGGAGAAATTCTTCAGCATTGAAATCGAAGGCGGCATTATTGCCAGCCTGACACTTGATATGCCCCATGTTGTTTTACAAAACGACGTCGAACCCCAAGAGCACGTCGCTATTCGTTATCGCGAAATCACCTGGAGGCACCACCTCGCGGGCACCAGTGGGCACGGATCCTGGGGGCACAGCGAATGGGACAACTGAAGGGCGATTACTGGGTGGTTAGCAAGGCCGCAACTAACTTGACCCAACAAGCCTGCACATTGGGCGCCCGTCATATCAATGACGGCACGCTGCGTCTGCAATTCAATCGAGAGGTGTCTTATTACGCTCGGGGGATTGTTAATGATGTGGCGCAGGGGCGAAAGAGTGCTGAGCAGGGTTTGAAGGAGATCAAGAGCGAACAGGGTAGTTTGCTGAGTCAGGCATCGGAGATTGCACAGAAAGGTGTCGGAGCAATTGCAGGAGCACTTCAAATCGCGACAGGTGCTGGGATTTGCTACGGATCGGCGGGTACGCTGTGCCTTTTATTCGGGGCGCCAATAATGGCCCATGGTGCAAATAATGTTTATGAAAACGGACGTAATATCCTAGAGAATCGCACTGATACAGTAGGTCCGGTAAGAAAAACATACCAAGCAGTGGCACAGTCATTTAAATACACGGAACGAGAAGGAAACATCGCCTATGGTTCCTTCGATGTGGGAATGTCGATATATGGAGCTGGAAGATTTGTATTGAAACCTGACTCGTGGCGATTGTTTCGGCACGTTCGAGCAGACTATGTTCGCGCATACCAAAATACACCCACTCCTATATTTATATTGGAGCGCAGCGCTGATGCAATAACCACAAATGGAATATATAAAGAGTGGAAAATCAAAGATGGGACCAATCAATGATTATCAACAAAATCATAAAAATTATATTTCTCGTCCGAATGTATTTATTGATCATTTCTTGTGCCGGCTTCCACACTGTAGTCATTTTATCCATAATCTCTTACTTCATAGAAGTTGATTATATGATTGCTAGGCTAATGGGCGTCATTTGCTTTGCCGGCTTATCTGTTTATTTTCTGGCAGCTTTCCCTAAAAAACTTCAGGAGGCGTTACAGGGAAAGCGAGAATAACAAACGGTAGTTGCCGCACGGTATTAGTCCAACTAAAAAACTTAACTTTTACCGTATTCCGGGCTCCCGATGCGCTGTCTGAATTCATCCCTGTTTTACAAGTTTGATGTGTCTGGCTTTCAAATCGACGCCTTCAAATCCACACCCAGCGCCCGCGCAAACGCCTTTACCAGCGGACTACGCACAGTGTTGTGACGCAGGATCAAATTGAACGGCGTAACGATGTTGATCAGGTCCGGGCGTACGGCGCGAAGCTGCCCTTGAGCGACCATATTGGCGGCGTAGTGCTGCGGAAGGAAACCTACGAACCGACCAGTTTTGACCAACAGCGCCACGGCTTCCACCTGAGTCGCCAAGGCAGAGAAGCTGTCGTACTGGGCAAAATTCAGCTTGTCGCGGTGAATCGCATAGCGATGGTTGATGCACTCGTAATCCTTGAGCACCTTGCCGCTCATTTCGGCCTCGGACATGGAGAACAACGGATGACCGACCGCGCAGTAAACCTCCGAGCGTTCTTCATATAACGCGTAGTAATCAAACTCTTCCCGTTTTTGGTACACCGGCACGATGCCCGCCACCAATCGCCCCTCAACTACGCCTCTTTCCACTTCATCTAACTGAGATGCCTGAAGTTGAAACCTTACTTTTGGCGACTCTTCATTCAGTTTTCTAAGCGCAGCAACTAACGGCGAATGATCATCGGTGATCGTATTATCAATAACACCCACCCCAAGGTCGCCGACAAGTTCGTTCTGCGCCGAACTAAGCCGATCACGAAAGTTATCGACCGAGGCAAATAGATCAATTGACGCCTGATACACCAGACGCCCTTCTTCGGTCAGGTGAAAACCCTCTCGGCCTCGAGTACACAGGCGCATACCGATGCGAATCTCAAGGTCGGAGATCTGTTTGCTGATGGCCGCCAGGCCCACATTCAGCTCATTCTGCGCTGCACTGAAGCCGCCGGCTTCGACCACGGCCTTGAACACTTTGAGCAGTTTGAAGTCCAGGCCGCTGAGGGCCAGCGGAGCCCGATGTACCGTTTTTGGCGGCGGGTTTCCGGAATTGGAAAGTGGGGTTTCCATAATGCTTATTTACCTCTGGCGCCCTATTCAACACTCTGTGTCCAACAACAAAAACAGTGCTGGCTAATAATAATGAACACAGAAAACAAGGCTTGGCAACCGTTAATAAATCCCGCACATCAGTGCCAACTCACTGATTTAGAACTATTAAAAGCTGACACTTCGATGTAGGAGCTGCCGAAGGCTGCGATCTTTTGATCTTGATCTTTTATGGGTCAACCAAGATCAAAGGATCGCAGCCTTCGGCTGCTCCTACATGAAATATCGCTTCCGCCTGACGGCACACTGATTTCAGTTCGTTTACCGACGAGGAAACCAACAATGTCTCAAACCACCGACCGTCTCTGGGGTGCCCGCTTCAAAAGCGGCCCGTCCGAAGCCCTGGCGGCCCTGTCCCGTTGCCCCGAGCGCTACTTTCGCCTCACCCCGTACGACCTCGCCGGCTCCAAGGCGCATGCCCGGGAATTGCAGCGCGCAGGGCTGTTGAGCGAGCAGGAAACCCAGACCATGCTCGACGCCCTGGAGCGCATCGGTGATGACTTCCGTGCCGGCAGTATCGCGCCGACGCTGGACGACGAAGACGTCCACACCTTCATCGAGCGCCTGCTGACCGAACGCCTCGGCGCATTGGGCGGCAAGCTGCGCGCCGGCCGCTCGCGCAACGACCAGACCGCCAACGATCTGCGGCTGTTTCTGCGTGATCACGTGCGCACCCTGGCCGTCGAAGTGCTGGCCTTGCAACAAGCGCTGGTGGATCAGGCCGAGCAACACATCGAGAGCATCTGCCCGGGCTTCACTCACTTGCAACAGGCCCAGCCGATCGTCTTCGCTCATCACTTGCTGGCTCATGCCCAATCGATGCTGCGCGACGTGCAGCGTCTGGTGGATTGGGATGTGCGCACCTCGCTGTCGCCTCTCGGTGCCGCTGCCTTGGCCGGTTCCGCCATCGCGCGCCTGCCGCAGCAGTCGGCCAAGGAAATGGGCTACAGCGGTGTTTGCGAAAACTCCATCGACGCCGTGGCCAGCCGCGATCACGTTGCCGAGTTCCTGTTTATCGCCAGCATGCTGGGGATCAACATTTCCCGACTCGCCGAAGAATTCTGCCTGTGGTCGTCGCGGCAATTTCGCTGGGTCGCACTGGACGATGCCTATGCCACCGGCAGTTCGATCATGCCGCAGAAGAAAAACCCGGACATCGCCGAACTGGCCCGGGGCAAGGCTGGCCGCCTGATTGGTAACCTGACTGGTTTGCTGTCGACCCTCAAATCCCTGCCGCTGTCGTACAACCGCGATCTCAGCGAAGACAAAAACGGCGTGCTCGACAGCGTCGACACCCTGCTGCTGGTGTTGCCGGCCATGGCCGGAATGGTCGCGACCATGAAGGTCAACGTTGAAGAACTGCGTCGTCAGGCGCCGCTGGGTTTCACCCTCGCTACCGAAGTCGCCGACTGGCTGGCAGTGCGCGGTGTGCCGTTCAAGGAAGCACACGAAATCACCGGCGCGCTGGTCCAGGCCTGTGAGAAGCACGATATCGAATTGTGGGAAGCGTCCCCGGCGCTTCTGGCGGAAATCGATCCGCGTCTCAAGCCTGAAGTGCGCGACAGCCTGACCCTCGAAGCCGCCATCGCCGCCCGTAGCGGCTGGGGTGGTACCGCGCCGCAACAGGTGCGCGAGCAGATTGGCCGCTTGAAAACCGCCCTCGCGGCGCAGCAGCAATGGACCGAGAACTATCAGGGTTTCCGTCTTTAAGTCAGAGCGCAAAACCTGTGGGAGCGAGCCGGCTCGCGATTGCGGTATTACATTCAACATCCATGTTGACTGACCCGCCCCCATCGCGAGCAGGCTCGCTCCCACAGGGATTGCGCTTAACCTGAAAAACCATTCGCGCCGTCTTGATTGAGCGCGGCGTACGGAGAAACAACATGAGCCAGACTCAGGCAGAACGACTCCAGGCGGAGCGCAAACTGGCGGAAAACCAGTTCGATATCACCCAGTACCAACATGTGCCACGGCGTTACTACGGGCGGATTTTCTTCGCCACGGTGATCGTGATTGCGATTGTCGGCCTGGTGCAGGCCTTCGCCGAAGGCAAGATCGAATGGTCGTACATCGGCCAGTTCCTTACCTCTCAGGCAATTATGTGGGGCTTGCTCAACACCATCGTCATGGCGGTGCTGGCGATGGCGCTGGGCATTGTCTTCGGGGTGATCACGGCGATCATGCGCATGTCGGCCAACCCGATCCTGCGCTATGTGGCGCTGACCTACACCTGGCTGTTCCGCGGTACACCGCTGATTTTGCAGCTGCTGTTGTGGTTCAACCTGGCGCTGATTTTCCCCACCATCGGCATCCCCGGCCTGTTCGAAATGGACACCGTGAGTCTGATGACGCCGTTCGTGGCCGCCCTCCTCGGCTTGAGCATCAACCAGGGCGCCTACACCGCCGAAGTGGTGCGCGCCGGCCTGCTTTCGGTGGACACCGGGCAGTACGAAGCCGCCAAGTCGATCGGCATGCCACGCCTGCAAGCCCTGCGCCGGATCATCCTGCCCCAGGCCATGCGGATCATCATTCCGCCGGTGGGCAACGAGTTCATCGGCATGGTGAAAATGACTTCCCTGGCGAGCGTCATCCAGTACTCGGAACTGCTCTACAACGCCCAGAACATCTACTACGCCAACGCCCGCGTGATGGAGCTGCTGATCGTCGCCGGTATCTGGTACCTGGCCACCGTCACCGTCCTGTCCTTTGGTCAAAGCCGTCTGGAGCGTCGTTTCGCTCGCGGCGCCGGCAAGCGTTCTTGAGGAGCCCCACATGAGAAGCATCGTCAAGGCCGTGAGCCTGAACAAGTACTACGACCATTTCCACGCGCTCAAAGACATCAACATCGAAGTCGAGCAAGGCGAAGTGCTGTGCATCATCGGCCCGTCCGGCTCCGGTAAAAGCACCCTGCTGCGCTGCGTGAATCAGCTGGAAAAAATCGACAAGGGTGGGTTGTGGGTCGACGGCGAACTGGTGGGTTACCGCATTGCCGGCAACAAACTGCACGAACTCAACGAGTCGCAGATCGCCCGTCAGCGCCTGGCCACCGGCATGGTGTTTCAGCGTTTCAACCTGTTCCCGCACATGACTGTGCTGCAAAACATCATCGAAGGGCCGTGCCAGGTGCTCAAGCGTTCGCCCAAAGAAGCGCACGAAGAAGCCTTGGAATTGCTCGCCCGCGTCGGCCTGGCCGACAAGCGCAACAGCTACCCGATCGAACTGTCGGGCGGTCAGCAACAACGGGTGGCGATTGCTCGCGCGTTGGCCATGCGACCCAAGCTGATGCTGTTCGATGAACCCACTTCGGCACTCGACCCGGAACTGGTCGGTGAGGTGCTGTCGGTGATGCGCGATCTGGCGCAGACCGGCATGACCATGATCGTCGTCACCCATGAACTGGGCTTCGCTCGCGAGGTTTCCAACCGCATGGTGTTCATGGACGAGGGACAGATCGTGGAGGCTGGAAGCCCCGAAGAAATACTAATAAGTCCACAAAACCCACGCACCCAAAGCTTCATTTCTGCCGTTCGAACCTAAGCGCCAGCCTCGGAAACCAAGAGCTGCGTAACAACACTCATAAGAGAACGACCATGAAGAATTTCGTTATTCCAGCAGTACTCGCAAGCGTTATGGCTTCCGGCTTCACTTGGGCCGCCGAGCTTCCGGCCAGCATCAAGGACAAGGGCGAGGTCGTTGTGGCAATCATGCCGAACTACCCGCCGATGGATTTCAAGGACCCGGCCACCAACACCCTCACCGGCCTCGACGTTGACCTGGGCAACGCCTTGGCCGAACGTTTGGGCGTGAAGATCAAATGGCAGGAAACCGGTTTCGAGCAAATGATCAACGCGCTCACCACCGACCGCGTGGACATGGTGATGTCGGGCATGACCGACACCGCCGAGCGTCAGGCCAGCGTGACCTTCGTCGACTACTTCACCAGTGGTCCGCAGTTCTACACCTTGCAGAAAAACAAGGACACGAACGAGATCATCGACCTGTGCGGCAAGAAAGTCGGCACCAGCCGACGTACGACCTTCCCGGCGGAAATCGCCGAGTGGAGCAAGGCCAACTGCGAGGCCGCCGGCAAGCCTGCGATCAACGTGATCGGCACCGAAGGCTCGGCCGACGCCCGCGCGCAATTGCGCCAAAGCCGTATCGACGCGGCCATGCAAGGCAGCGAAACCCTGCCGTACCTCAAGACCCAGGAAAAGGACATGTACAAAACCGTGGGCCTGCCGATTTCCAAGCAGTTCACCGGCCTGGGCGTGAGCAAGAAAAAGCCTGAGCTGAGTGAAGCGGTGAAAGTGGCGATGCAGAGCATGGTCGATGACGGCAGCTACCAGACCATCCTGAAAAAATGGGACCTGGAACTGGGCGCGATCAAGACCGTGACCATCAACGCCGGCAAGTAATGCTTGCCCCGTAGGAGCGAGGCTTGCCCGCGAAGGCGGTCTGTCAGGCGACATAGATGTTGAATGTGCTGGCCTCATCGCGAGCAGGCTCGCTCCCACAGGTTTGCTGGCTGACCACAGAATTGTGATCGACTCAAAACCAGTGTGGGAGCGGGCTTGCTCGCGAAGGCGGTGTGTCATTCAACGTCAATATTGACTGGCAGGGCCTCTTCGCTCCTACAGCGACTGTGTTTTACCTATAAATAGTTGGAGCACCAAATGTCCTCCTCACCCCAGCCGACCTGGCCCGATCAGCACACAGCCTGCCTCGCCCTGGCCTTCGACCTCGATGGCCCGACCGGCGATGCGATGCTCAACGGCTCGATCTGGCGCAAGCCCGAGTATTTCGGTTTCGGTGGTTACGGCCCCTATCGGGCGTTGCCGCGGATTCTCGATTTGCTGGATGAGTTCCGGATCCCGACGACATTCTTCGTCCCGGCCTGGGTCGTGGAGAACTGGCCGAAACAGTGCCAGGCAATTGTCGAGCGCGGGCATGAGGTGGCGTACCACGGCTACAAACACGAATCCTTTTACGCCCTGACGCTGGATCAGCAAAAGGACGTGATGCACAAATCCCGTGGGGTGTTCTGGAAGCACCTGAACATCCGCGCCGAAGGTTTTCGCACGCCGTCCGGCGACTGGCGGGCCGAAACACCGGCCATGCTGGTGGAAGCCGGTGTGACCTATTCCAGCAGCATGCGCGGCGATGACCGGCCATACCTGGTCAACGTGCCGGGCTTCGATACGCCGCTGGTGGAAATCCCCGGTCGCTGGGAAATGGACGACTATGCCTCCCTCGCCTACACCCGCGCGCCGGACTTTCCTTCGGGACTGGACCGCACCGCCAGCTACGCGCTGACCCTCGACAACTGGTGCCGCGAGTTCGACGGTGCCATGGATGAAGGGTTGTGCCTGACCACCCTGTTCCACCCCAAGATCACCGGCAAGCCGGGGCGCATCCTCCTTCTGGAAAAACTCTTCGAACACATGCGTCAGCGTAACGACGTCTGGTTCGCCACCTGCCGCAATGTCGCTCACTGGTGGCTGAAGGAGCATCACCATGGCTGATTTCAATGTCTGGCCCGAAGGCTATCGCTGCGCCGTGGTACTGACCGTCGATTACAACGACATCCACGGCATTCTCACCCAGGCGCCGGAAGTCGCCGGGCGCGACAAGACTTTGTCGGTGTGGCGCTACGGCACCCAACGCGGTGTCGAGCGTTTGCTCGGATTGTTCGAAGAACTGGGGGTTTCCAGCAGTTGGTGCATTCCCGGCATCGTCGCCGAGGAGAACCCGCAGCACATCCGAGCGATCCAGGCCGACGGGCATGAAATTGCCTGCGCCGGGTATCGCCATCAGAACTACGACAACCTGACGCTGGCCGAGCAAAGCTCTGAAATCGCCAAGGGTTGCGAGGCTTTAAAAATGCTGACCGGTCAGCGCCCGACAGGCTTTCGCATCCCGGCTGGCAACGGTGCGCCGGGTTTCATCGAGGCGTTAAGGGAGCAAGGCATCCGCTGGTCCTCGTCATGGCGCGGCGATGATTTGCCCTTCGCGCACCCGACCGCGCCAGACGTGATCGAGCTGCCGTTGCACTACGAATTGGAAGACGAGCCCTACTTCGCCTTCAACCTCAGCCCGGCAGTGCCGCCAGCGCAATCGCGGATCGCCTCCTACAGCCACACCCTGGGCAACCTGCAAATGGACTTCGCTGGATTTCACCGCTTCGGGCTGTGTTACGTGCTGCGGCTGCACCCGGAGATCATCGCCACGCCCGGGCGGATCGGCGTATTGCGCGAATTGCTGCAAAGCATTCAGCAGCGCGATGACGTGTGGATCGCCACCGGTGCCGAGGTCGCTCAGTGGTGGGCCGAGTCGGCAACGCCCGTGACCAAGGATCATCCGGCGGCCGTGTACGAACGGCATTATCGGGATTACGGCGTATGAAAGATCAAGATCAAGATCAAGATCAAGATCAAGATCAAGATCAAGATCAAGATCAAGAGATCGCAGCCTGCGGCAGCTCCTACGATGGGGTGATGCGGATGGAGCGGTTGGCGCAGTTCTGTGTCGATAGTTGCTTTGAAGATTTACCACCCGCTTTGGTGGCGCAAGCCAAGCGGCACATCCTCGACACCTTCGGCGTAACCCTGGCTGGGGCTGGCAGTGATGTGGCCAGACAGGCGCGTCAGGTTTTCGAGGGTGAAGCTGGCAGCACGTTGGTCTGGGGCACCGATCAGCGAGTCGGCGCGGCGCAGGCCGCCATGCTCAACGGCATCGCCGCGCATGCCCTGGAGCTGGACGACACCGGCGGCTGCGACCATTCCGGCGCGGTGGTGTTGCCGGCGGTGATGGCCGCTGTGTCGATGTCTGAGCTATCGGTCTCTGAAACACCGGTAAGTGGCCGCGAGTTGATTACTGCTGTAGTGATCGGCTACGAAATCGGCCGTCGGGTACTCGAAGCCTGCGGCAGTTATTCGGCCCACAACGGCGCTGGTTGGCACTCCACGGCGACGTGCGGAGTGTTTGGCGCAGCGGCGGCCAGTGCGCGGATTCTCGGTCTGGATGCACAACAAACCCTGGCGGCACTGGGTATCGCCGGCAGCTTCAGCGGCGGTCTTTGGGCCTTCATTCATGACGGCTCGCAAAGCAAAAAACTCCACAGCGGTCGGGCCGCCGAAGGTGGATTACTGGCGGCGCGGTTTGCTCAACAAGGCATCACCGGGCCGACAAAACTGTTCGATGATGTCTGGGGCGGTTTTCTCAAGACCCTCGCGGCGGATACCGCTGTGCCCGAGGCGCTGGATGCCGAACTGGGCCAGGTATGGAAACTCGCCCGCTGCTCGATCAAACCCTACGCAGCATGCCGGGGGACGCATTCGGCGATCGATGCATTGGGCCTGTTGCTGGATCAATTGCAGGTCAGCGCGTTTCAGGTCGAAAGCGTTCAGGTTTCGTTGTGCGGATTCCTTCAGGACATGTGTGGCGGTCAGGACATTAACTCCCTGCCGGCGGCGCAGATGAGCTTGCGTTATGCCCTCGCGGCCCGGCTGGCCCATGGTCATTGCCGGTTGGAAGCCTACGACGATGAACAACGCCACCACCCACGGATTGCTCACTGGATGTCGCGCATTCGCCTTGAAGTCGACCCGCTACTGTCGGAGGATGGCGAGCCTGTGGTCAGCCTGCAGACCGTGGACGGTCGGCAAGCGAGCCTATGTGTTGAAGTGCCGTTGGGTGCGCCGGGCAATCCGCTGAGTGATAAGGCGCTGGAGGAGAAATTCTTCAATCTGGCGGGGTGGGTGATGCCGCGGCAGCGGGCGGAAGGATTGATTGAGCAGTTGTGGCGGCTGGAAGAACTGGAATCGGTTCGGGTGCTTGAGCGGTGGCTGAGTTGAGTATGTGTTGTTTGTGCTGGCCTCTTCGCGGGCAAGCCTCGCTCCTACAAGATTCGCGTCGAGCCACGATTAAATGATCGACACCAAACCTGTGGGAGCGGGCTTGCTCGCGAATGGCAGCAACTCGGTATCACGTCGATACCATAGAAACTGAATAAGGACATTTGCCTCACCGTGTTCACTTACTCGCTCGTTATCCGCCGGCTGATGATCTGCTCGCTGACCATCGTCGTCAGCCGCGCCATCACAAGCCCGTTGCTCACTCTGTTTCTGAGCAACAAACTCGGCCTCAACCAACAGGATGTCGGCCTGCTGCTGGGCATCGCGGTGTTCATCGCCACCCTGCTCGCCCTTTACGGCGGTTACACCATCGACCGCCTCGAAAAGCGTCGGCTGCTGATTCTGACCATGCTTTCCAGCGCCATCGGTTTCGTGCTGCTGACCTTCGCCGAAAACCTTTACCTGACCACCGCCACCCTGGTGATCACCGAAACTGCCTCGGCGCTGTTCCTGATCGGGTCCAAGGCGATCCTCAGCGAAAACCTGCCTATGGGCCAGCGCGCCAAAGCCTTTTCGCTGCGCTACACCCTGACCAACATCGGCTACGCCACCGGCCCGATGCTTGGCGTGGTGATCGCCGGGGTGCAGCCAACAGCGCCGTTCCTGATCGCCGGCGGCATCGCGTTCTTCAGTATTTTCCTGATGAGCGGGATTCCCAAAGACCCGGCCCAGACACCCGCCATTGGCCAGCCCCAGAGTTTCCCCAAAACCCTGATCACCCTGAAGAACGACCGTACACTAATCATGTTCACTTGCGGCTGTCTGCTCAGCACCGTGGTGCACGGTCGTTTCACCCTGTACCTGTCGCAATACCTGCTGGTCACCCAAGACACCAAACGTGCCCTCGAAACAATGGCCGCCCTGCTCGCCTGCAACGCCATCAGCGTGATCCTGCTGCAATACCAGATAGGCCGTTTCCTCAAACGTGAACAACTGCGTTACTGGATTGCCGGCGGCACCAGCCTGTTCATCCTCGGGTTGATCGGTTTCAGCCTGGCTGACAGCTTGAGTTGGTGCGTGGCGATGTTCATTTTCACCCTCGGCGAAATGATCATTTACCCGGCCGAATTCCTCTTCGTCGACACCCTGGCCCCGGAAGAACTGCGCGGCAGCTACTACGGCGCGCAAAACCTCGCTGCCCTCGGTGGTGCTCTCAGCCCGGTGATCTGTGGCTATCTGCTGTTGCACACGCCCGCGCCCACCATGTTCTATGCCCTGAGTGCGTTGACGGCGATGGGCGGTTTGCTGTGCTTCATGAGCGGTCGGCGCGTGGCAATACTGCAAAAATAATGCACTGAAGCAGCATTAATATGAATTTGTCAGTACAAGGATTGATCGGCACACTGTGCGGCGTTCCTCCCCCAATAGTTGGAACTACTTCAAGGGCTTTCTGGGTATCCCAGCTAAGCCTTTTTTTTGCCTCGATTTTTGTACGGACCGTTTGCCTCATGTTTGCTCGCTGGTTACCTGCCGCCATCAATACCCGTCCTTCAGAATGGAGCCGCGCCGCTATCGGCATGTCGCTGGGCACGATGTTCAGCGTCTGGCTCTGCAGTCAGGTATTCGGCATGCAAGTGGCGCAGCACCTGATCGGCCCGCTGGGTGCATCCGCAGTATTGCTGTTTGCTGTGTCCTCGGGCGCCCTCGCCCAGCCGTGGTCGATTCTTGGCGGTTACTTGAGCGCGGGGGTGATTTCGCTGCTAGTCGCTCACGTACTCGGACGCACCCTCGGCAGCGCCTGCCTCGCGGCGGGCATGGCGTTGATTCTGATGTGCTGGCTGCGTTGCCTGCACCCGCCGGCGGGGGCGTTGGCATTGCTGTTGGTGTTGGCAGACCCGGCGACCATCGCATTGGACTGGAAAGCCCTCGGCCCGGTGATGCTCAGTGGTTCGACGATGCTGCTCAGCGCACTGGCGTACAACAATCTGACGCGCATTCGTTACCCCAAAATTGCCAGCGAACAGGCACCGCTAATGATCCCCGCCACCGACAGCCAGGCGATCACTGCCGCGGATCTGAAACTGGCCCTCGCCGACATGGAGGCCTTCTACGACGTCACCCCCGAAGACCTCGAACAGTTGATTCATGCCAGTGAATTGCATGCCAAGCGTCGTAGTATCGGAGCTGTATTTTCCAGTCAGGGTTGAAGATCAAAAGAAAGATCAAAAGATTGCAGCCTTCGGCAGCTCCTACATTGACCGCGTCCACCGCGATTTTTCAGTATGAACGCCCATCCCGTAGGAGCTGCCGACGGCTGCGATCTTTTAATCTTGCTTTAAGGTAAAAACGCAAACTAACCCTGCACATATGCCGGTTGTACATCACAAATTTGCACTGATACGATCCAGCATCGCTCGCGCGCGAGCTTCTCTATAAAGAACAATAAAAGCAGGGAGTTAGTGATGACTGCTCAGGTTTCATCCCCGACAACACAGCCCATGGATGCCACGCAAAACGAAGTGTTGGCCGAGGTTCGCAATCACATCGGTCACCTGACCCTCAATCGCCCCGCCGGCCTCAACGCCATTACCCTGGACATGGTCCGCAGCCTGCAACAGCAGCTCGATGCCTGGGCACAGGATCCGCAGGTGCGCGCGGTGGTGTTGCGCGGCGCGGGTGAGAAAGCGTTCTGTGCCGGCGGCGATATCCGCTCGCTGTACGACAGTTTCAAAAGCGGCGACACACTGCATGAAGACTTCTTCGTCGAGGAATACGCCCTCGACCTCGCCATCCATCACTATCGCAAACCGGTCCTGGCCTTGATGGACGGCTTTGTGCTGGGCGGTGGCATGGGGCTGGTGCAAGGCGCCGATTTGCGGGTGGTCACGGAGCGCAGCCGTCTGGCGATGCCGGAAGTGGCCATCGGTTATTTCCCGGACGTTGGTGGCAGCCACTTCTTGCCGCGCATTCCTGGTGAACTGGGCATTTATCTCGGCGTCACTGGCGTGCAGATTCGTGCCGCCGATGCACTCTATTGCGGCCTGGCCGACTGGTACCTGGAAAGCAACAAGCTGGGCACTCTGGACGAGCAACTCGATCAGCTCGAATGGCACGAAACTCCATTGAAGGACCTTCAAGGTCTGCTGGCGAAACTCGCCGTGCAGCAATTGCCGGTAGCGCCCCTGGCGGCGTTGCGGTCGGCTATCGATCACTTCTTCGCCCTGCCCGATGTGCCGAGTATGGTGGAACAACTGCGTGAAGTGACCGTCGCCGACAGCCATGAGTGGGCCATGGCCACCGCCGACTTGCTGGAAAGCCGTTCACCGCTGGCCATGGGCGTGACCCGGGAAATGCTGCGACGCGGTCGGCACCTGAGCCTGGAACAGTGCTTCGCCCTCGAATTGCACCTGGATCGCCAGTGGTTCGAACGCGGCGACCTGATCGAAGGCGTGCGCGCCTTGCTGATCGACAAAGACAAGAACCCGCGCTGGAACCCGCCGACTCTGCAGGCGCTGGACGCCGAGCACGTGGCGAGTTTTTTCACCGGGTTCGACCAGAGCTGGAGCTGAGCCATGCACGATATCGAATTAAGCGAAGAGCAAGTGATGATCCGCGACATGGCCCGGGATTTTGCCCGCGGCGAAATCGCGCCCCACGCACAAGCCTGGGAAAAGGCCGGCTGGATCGATGACGGTCTGGTGGCGAAGATGGGCGAACTGGGCCTGCTGGGCATGGTAGTGCCGGAGGAATGGGGCGGCACTTATGTCGACTACGTCGCCTACGCCTTGGCGGTGGAAGAGATTTCCGCCGGTGACGGCGCCACTGGTGCACTGATGAGCATCCACAACTCCGTGGGCTGCGGGCCGGTGCTCAACTACGGCACCGAAGAACAGAAACAGCAATGGTTGCCGGACCTCGCCAGCGGCCAGGCCATCGGTTGCTTCTGCCTCACCGAACCTCAGGCCGGTTCCGAGGCCCACAATCTGCGCACCCGCGCCGAACTGCGCGACGGCCAGTGGGTGATCAACGGCGCCAAGCAATTCGTCAGCAATGGCAAACGGGCGAAGCTGGCGATCGTGTTCGCCGTGACCGACCCGGAGCTGGGCAAGCGCGGCATTTCGGCGTTCCTGGTGCCGACCGAAACCGCGGGTTTCATCGTCGACCGCAGTGAACACAAGATGGGTATTCGTGCTTCCGATACTTGCGCCGTCACTCTCAACAATTGCACGATCCCCGAGGCCAACCTGCTGGGCGAACGCGGTAAAGGCCTGGCCATCGCCCTCTCCAACCTCGAAGGCGGCCGCATCGGCATCGCCGCGCAAGCCTTGGGCATCGCCCGGGCGGCGTTCGAAGCGGCGCTGGCTTACGCGCGGGATCGGGTGCAGTTCGACAAGCCGATCATCGAGCACCAAAGCATCGCCAATATGCTGGCCGACATGCATACCCGTCTGAACGCTGCGCGCTTGCTGATCCTGCATGCCGCACGGTTGCGCAGTGCTGGCAAACCGTGTTTGTCGGAGGCTTCACAGGCCAAGCTGTTTGCATCCGAGATGGCCGAAAAGGTCTGCTCGTCGGCGATACAGATTCATGGCGGGTATGGGTATCTGGAGGATTACCCGGTGGAGCGCTACTACCGGGATGCGCGGATCACGCAGATTTATGAAGGGTCGAGCGAGATACAGCGGATGGTGATTGCCCGTGAGTTGAAAAACTATCTGGTGTGATGCCTAAAAGCTTCGCGGGCAAGCCTCGCTCCTACAAGGATATGCATTCCCCTGTAGGAGCGAGCGGTGCGGCGATCCGACTTGCCCGCGAAGGCGTCCGCGAGAACGCTACATCACTTACCCTGGAACTCCGCCTCACGCTTGGCAATAAACGCCGCCATCCCTTCCTTCTGATCCTGCGTGGCAAACGCCGCATGGAACACCCGGCGTTCAAAGCGCACGCCTTCCGACAGGCTGACTTCAAAGGCGCGGTTGACGCTTTCCTTGACCATCATCGCAATCGGCAGCGACTTCCTGGCAATCAGCGCCGCGACTTTCAGCGCTTCTTCCAATAGCTCATCCGCCGGCACGATACGCGCAACAATCCCGCAACGCTCCGCTTCCACTGCATCGATCAAACGCCCGCTCAGGCACATTTCCATGGCCTTGGCCTTGCCCACTGCGCGAGTCAGACGCTGAGTGCCGCCCATGCCCGGCAACACGCCGAGATTGATTTCCGGCTGACCGAATTTGGCGTTGTCGCCGGCCAGAATGAAGTCGCACATCAACGCCAGTTCACAACCACCGCCCAAGGCGAAACCGTTGACCGCGGCGATGATCGGCTTGCGGCGGTTGGCCACGCGATCGCTGTCGCTGAACAGGTCATCGAGGTAGATCTGCGGGTAGGTCAGCTCGGCCATTTCCTTGATGTCGGCACCGGCGGCGAAGGCTTTTTTCGAGCCGGTCAGCACGATGCAACCGATGTTCAAATCGGCTTCCAGACCATCGAGGGCGTGGTTCAATTCGCTGACAATTTGCGCATTCAACGCGTTCAAGGCTTGCGGACGGTTGAGGGTAATCAGGCCAACGCGGTCCTTGATCTCCAATAAAATCGTTTCGTAGCTCATACATGACTCCTGATAAAGACTCGATCCCCCGTAGGAGCTGCCGAAGGCTGCGATCTTTTGATCTTGCTCTTTAAAAACAACATCAAAAGATCGCAGCCTCGTTGCACTCGACAGCTCCTACAGGTTCCTTTTAAAGATTGCGCGAAATGACCATGCGCTGAATGTCGCTGGTGCCTTCGTAGATCTGGCACACCCGCACGTCGCGGTAGATCCGCTCCAGCGGGAAGTCGTTCAGGTAACCGTAACCGCCGAGGGTTTGCAACGCCGAGGAACAGACCTTCTCGGCCATTTCCGAAGCGAACAGCTTGGCCATGGATGCTTCCACCAGCGCCGGTTTACCGCTGTCGCGCAACGCCGCTGCGTAATGCACCATCTGCCGGGCGACGGCGATCTGGGTTGCCATGTCCGCCAGCCGGAAGGCTACCGCCTGATGCTCGATGATCGGCTTGCCGAAACTCCCGCGCTCACGGGCGTAGTCGCGGGCCGCTTCGAACGCCGCCCGGGCCATGCCCACCGATTGCGAGGCGATGCCGACACGGCCGCCTTCGAGGTTGGCCAAGGCGATCTTGTAGCCTTCGCCCTCCTCACCCAGTCGATTGGCCACCGGGACTTTCACATCCTCGAAGAGGATCTGGCAGGTATCGGAGGCATGCTGGCCGAGTTTGTCTTCGACTCGCGCGACTTTGTAGCCCGGCGAATCGGTCGGCACGATCAACGCCGTGATCCCACGCTTGCCGGCACTCGGGTCGGTCACCGCAAACACAATCACAACCCCGGCGTTTTGCCCGGAGGTGATGAACTGCTTGCAGCCGTTGAGCACGTAATGATCGCCATCGAGCCGGGCGCGGGTTTTCAGGCTGCTGGCATCGGAGCCGGCTTGCGGTTCGGTCAACGCAAACGCACCGAGCATCGCGCCGCTGGCGAGTGGCTTGAGGAAGCGTTCTTTTTGATCGTCGGTGCCGAACTTGAGGATCGGCACGCAACCCACCGAGTTATGCACGCTCATGATGGTCGAGCAGGCGCCATCGCCGGCAGCGATTTCTTCCAGGGCCATGGCGTAGGCGAGGTAACCGGTGTCACAACCGCCCCACTGCTCCGGCACCAGCATGCCAAAGAAGCCCAGGTCGGCCATCTCGCCGATGGCTTCCTTGGGGAAGCGATGTTCACGGTCCCATTCAGCGGCGAACGGTTTCAGCCGTTCCTGGGCAAACTGCCGGGCCGCGTCGCTGATCTGAAGTTGTTCGTCATTGGGAATCATGCCAAGTCCTTAAAATGTAATTGCCCCGTAGGAGCTGGCGAAGCCTCGGGCCGCGTTCGAACGATCTTTTGATCTTGATCTTAAAAAACAAGATCAAAAGATCGCAGCCTCGTTTCACTCGACAGCTCCTACAGAAACCATGCGGGCCTTAGTACAGGCATTCCACAGCCATGGCCGTGGCTTCGCCGCCGCCAATGCAGATTGCTGCAACACCGCGTTTCAGGCCTTTTTGGCGCAGGGCCGAGAGCAAGGTCACGAGGATCCGCGCGCCAGACGCACCGATCGGGTGGCCCAAGGCACAGGCACCGCCGTGAACATTGATTTTCTCGTGGGGGATCTCCAGTTTGGTCATGGTCACCAGACTGACCACAGCAAAGGCTTCATTGACTTCGAACAACTCGACTTCGTCCAGCGACCAGCCGGCTTTCTTCATCAACTTTTTGATCGCACCCACCGGTGCCACCGGGAACAGCCCCGGCGTGTCGGCAAATGCAGCGTGACCATGAATCACCGCCAGCGGTTTCAGGCCTTGTTTCTCTGCTTCGGAACGGCGCATCAGCACCAGCGCTGCCGCGCCGTCGGAGATCGAACTGGAGTTCGCCGCCGTCACGGTGCCGCCATCGCGGAACGCCGGTTTCAGCGAGGCGATCTTGTCCAGTTTGGCTTTCGGCGGCTGTTCGTCGTGGCTGATCAGCACTTGCTCTTTGCCGACCATCACCTGCACGGGCACGATCTCCGCGTTGAAACTGCCGTCCTTGATCGCCTGTTGGGCGCGGGTGGTCGAAGCAATGGCAAACGCGTCCTGATCTTCACGGCTGAAGCCGTTGGTTTCGGCGCAATCCTCGGCGAAGGTGCCCATCAGGCGGCCCTTGTCGTAGGCGTCTTCCAGGCCGTCGAGGAACATGTGATCGAGCACCCGGCCATGGCCCATGCGGTACCCGCTGCGGGCGCGGTCCAGCAGGTACGGCGCGTTGGACATGCTTTCCATGCCGCCGGCGACGACCACATCGGCACTGCCGGCGATCAGCATGTCGTGAGCCAGAATCGTGGCTTCCATGCCCGAGCCGCACATTTTGTTCAGCGTGGTGCAACGGGTCGATTTATCCAGTCCGGCGCCCAGGGCCGCTTGCCGCGCCGGGGCCTGGCCGAGACCAGCGGAGAGCACGCAGCCGAACAGCACTTCTTCCACGGATTCAGGGGCGATACCGGCGCGCTCAACGGCAGCACGAATCGCCGCGGCGCCCAGTTGCGGTGCGGTCAGGCTTTTCAGTTCGCCCTGGAAACCGCCCATCGGGGTGCGGACGGCGCTGACAATAACAATCGGATCGTTGGAAAGTGTCATGTCTAATCCTCCTTATTTCGCGGCCATGCGCAAGGCACCGTCGAGACGGATCACCTCGCCGTTGAGCATGCTGTTTTCTATGATATGCCTGACCAGCGCGGCGTACTCGCTCGGCTTGCCCAGGCGCGGTGGAAACGGCACGCCAGCGGCCAACGACTCGCGCACTTGCGGGGTCATGCCGGCCATCATCGGCGTTTCGAAAATGCCTGGGGCAATGGTCATCACTCGGATGCCAAAGCGCGCCAGTTCACGGGCGGCGGGCAAGGTCAGGCTGACGATCGCGCCTTTCGAAGCCGAATACGCGGCCTGACCGATCTGACCATCGAAAGCTGCGGCCGAAGCGGTGTTGATGATCACGCCACGCTCACCGTCTTCGTCGGCTTCGGTTTCGGCAATCGCCGCCGCCGCCAGGCGCAACATGTTGAAGCTGCCGATCAGGTTGACGTTGATCACCTGGCTGAAGCTGGCCAGTGCGTGGGGGCCGTTCTTGCCGAGGATCTTCTCGCCACGCACGATACCGGCGCAATTGACCAGACCATTGAGGCCGCCAAACGCTTTGACCGTCGCCTGGACTGCCGCTTGCGCAGCCGCTTCATTGCTGATATCCGCCAGCACGCTTTGCGCGCCGAGACGTGCAGCCTGGGCCGCGACGGCTTCGGCGTTCATGTCCACCAGCGTCACCTTGGCGCCGGCAGCCACCAGCATTTCAGCGGTGGCGGCACCGAGGCCGGACGCACCGCCGGTGACGAGAAAAACCTTGTTTTCGATCTGCATCATTGTTCCTTGGATTCAAGCTGAAATGTTCTTCGCGGCGGCCTCTTGAGCCTTGGCGATTTCCTGGTTGCGCAAGATAAAGCGCTGCAATTTGCCGCTTGGGGTTTTCGGCAATTCGCTGACAAATTCGATTTCACGGGGGTATGCGTGCGCCGCCAGACGCTTGCGCACGTGTTGGCGAAGCTCTTCGGCGAGCGCAGGTTCGGCACGGTATTGCGAGCTGAGCACGACGAAGGCTTTCACCAGCTCGGTGCGCTCCGGGTCGGGCTTGCCGATCACCGCCGCTTCGACCACTGCCGGGTGTTCTATTAGCGCGCTTTCCACGTCGAACGGGCCGACGCGATAGCCGGAGGTAGTGATCACATCGTCACTGCGACCGACGAAGCTGATGCTGCCGTCCGGGTTCCACTCGACGGTGTCGCCGCTCAGGTAATAGTTGCCGACGAACGCCTTGGTCGGCGCGCCCTCGTAACCGCCGAACCAGCACATCGGCGACTGGGTACGGTCGATGGCCAGAATGCCTGGCTGGCCGACACCCAGTTCTTTGTATTCGTCGTCGAGCACCACGATGCGGTGGCCCGGCGAGGCGAAACCGGCAGCGCCGATGTGCACCGGATGATCGAGGCCATGGTGATTGCACAAAACCATGCCCAGCTCGGTCTGGCCGTAATGGTCGTGGATCACCACGCCGAGGTTATCGGCGAACCAGCGGATCACTTCAGGATTCAGCGGTTCGCCGGCGCTGCTGACGATGCGCAGCTTGCCCTTGACCGAGCGGGCAAATTCATCACCACCGGCAATCAGAAAGCGGTAGGCGGTCGGTGAACCGGTGAGGTTGGTAATCCCGTATTTGTTGATCACCCGGCAGGTGCTTTCGAGGGTGAACGGGCCATCGTAAAAGGTGATCGGGTGCCCCATCGCCATCGGCCCGGTGACGCCGAAATAGATGCCGTAGGCCCAGCCCGGATCGGCGACGTTCCAGAACGCGTCTTCAGGGCGCAGGTCCACCGCGTCACGGGTGTAACTCTGGAATGCGACGATGGACTTGAGCGGCACCGACAGCGCTTTCGACGGGCCGGTGGTGCCCGAGGTAAACATCAGCAGGAACGGGTCTTCACCGGTCAGCAATACCGGTTCGCAGACATTGGAGTAGTTGGCCAGTTCGGCCCAAAAACTGAAATCACCCCGAACAATACCTTGGCCTTTCGGGCCGCCGACGGTGACGATGGTCGGGCAGTCGGCCACTTCAGCGAGTTTCGGGCGATTGACCGCGTCGGTTACTACGACTGCGGCGCCGGAGCTGTTGAGGCGATGTTCAATGGCTTTCGGGCCGAAGGCGGTAAACAGCGGCTGATAGACCGCGCCGATGCGCCAGGTGGCGAACACGGTGATCAGTAATTCGATGTTGCGTGGCAAGAGGCCGGCGACTTTATCGCCCTTCTTCACGCCTTGGGCCAGCAGGAAATTGGCAAACCGTGCGGCTTTGTCCTGCAAGTCGCTGAAGGTGTACGTCGCGCTGGCGCCGTCGCGGCCTTCCCAGAACAGCGCGATACGCCCCGGCAAGGCGTGCCGGTCGCAACACTCGACGCAGGCGTTGAGCGCGCTCAACGACCCTGTGAGCGCGGCATCGACGGTGTGCTGATAATTGAACTGTGACGTAGCAGACAAGTAATCGCGCATTGCCAGAATCCCTGTGTATTTTTATTAGGTTGGGGAACCGTAAATAACAAGGAAATACTCGCTCTGCGCGGGGCGCGGGACAATGGTCAAAGCTATCAAGTTGTGTGACTGGTTTGGCCAAGGTTCAAGGGATGCGTCGTCTGGGCGGACGCCTTCGCGGGCAAGCCTCGCTCCTACAGGTCCCGGATCGTTCTCACCGTTTGTGATCCACCACAGCCCCCGTAGGAGCGAGGCTTGCCCGCGAAGGCGTCAAACCAATCACCACAAGTTCTGGATCAGCTGGCCTCGTTGAGTATCAAACTCCGGTAATGCCCCGGATTAGACCCCGACCACTTGCGAAACGCCTTGTAGAACGAACTGGTATCGGCAAACCCCAAACGGGTGGCGATTTCGGCGAAGCTGATGGCAGGCTCGGCCAGCCAGACGATGGCCAATTCCTTGCGCACACTGTCCTTGAGCCCCTGATACGTCTGCCCCTCTTCGGCCAAGCGTCGGCGCAGGGTCGAGGCCGACATGCACAGTTGCTGCGCCAGCGCCTCGGTTTCCGGCCAGCGTTCGGCAGGCAGTTGCCGCAGATCGTGCTTGATCCGACTGGCCAGGCTCTCGGGATCGCGGTACTTGACCAGAATGTTCGCCGGCGCATGGCCCAGAAATCGCTTGAGCTCTTCAGCGCTGCGCTTGATCGGCAAATCCAGGCAATCGGCCGAGAAAATCATCCGCGTGCGCGGCCGGTCGAACCGCAGGTTCTCGGAGAACATCACCCGATAGTCATCACAAAAATCCGGCGCCGGGCAGCGTAGCTCGATGGCCAGGATCGGTATCCGACGCCCCGCCAGCCAGCAGGCAACACCGTGCACGATCATCCAGTAAGTGAAATAGGTGAAGGCGCGGCGCGGGTCTTCGTCGTCCTCCAGCAGGACGATTTCCGCCAGGCTTTGCTGGCGTACCAGTTGCGCGGGCATGCGCTCAAGCATCAACGACAGAAAGCTAAGCCCCGAGGTCAGCCCCGCGGCCAGGCTCGGCTGAACCATCGAGCAACGACAGAGAAACTCCAGGCTGCCGGACTTGAGCTTGCGCGGGTCCATGCCAAAAAACTCATCGTCCCCGCGCCGGGCCAGCAAGTGCCACAGCCTTGCATAAGCAGTGGCCGGAACACGGGCGTCGGTAGTTTCCAGCAGTACCGGATCAATGCCGACCTTGTTCAACACCTCTTCGGTGGCAGCGCCCGGGACGCAACTTTGCAACAGCGCTTCACGCACCAGTTGAATGGAGATGGTGTCTTTTTCCGACATGGACCGGGGTGAGCCTTGTTCTTGTTTGAGTGGTGAGCATATTAGCGCAGCCATCAGCCTGGCGCAGATCCCTGTGGCAACCTAGATCCCTGTGGGAGCGGGCTTGCTCGCGAAGGCACTCTCACCGGCAACCCACCTTCGACGCCGGGTTGAACCTCACAGAATCCGATACAACAACCGCTCGATCCGTACCCGACTCACACGCTTGAGAAACTTGGCCACTCCCGCCGGGTAATCCGGCAGCGTTTCCAGATCCTGATACCGCTCAATACGGCTGGTGTGCCGGAAAATCTCCGTCAGCTCCTTACCACGCGGCTCCAGCATTTCACCTTTCGGATCATCGATCAGCAACGCGTTTTCCAGGTCGAGACGGAACGCACGCGGGTTGAGGTTGTTGCCGGTCAGCAAGGTGTAGCGCTGATCGATCCACATGCCCTTCAGGTGATAGGTGTTGTCGCCATCCTTCCACAAGTGCAGGTTCAGCTTGCCACTGTCGATGCTGCGCTGATGACGCTTGGCGAAGCGTCGCAGGCTGATTTCGTAAAGGTATGGCAGCGCCGCGATCACCTTGAACGGCTCGCTGGGCGGAATGTAGAAGTCGTTGGCGGTTTTGTCGCCGACAATGATGTCGATCTTCACGCCGCGGGCCAGGGCTCGATTGATTTCCCGGGTCACTGCCAGGGGCAGGTTGAAGTACGGCGTGCAGATGGTCAGCTGATGTTGGGCGCTGGCGATCAGCTCGCAGATCACCCGACTCAACGGGTTGTTCTTGCCCACACCGAGCAATGGACTGACGGATAAACCGCCCTTCGCCGTACTGCCCGCCGTGGTGTCGTACGCCGCGTGCTTGAGACGGCTGCGCAAGTCACCGATGTCGTTGCGCAGGCTGCGGGTTGTCGGCAAGTTCGGCAGGTCGAGGCGATGCACCGCTTTGGAGGCGATAAGACCGTGCTGAATCAGGTGCTGCATCGAGTCGGCCAGCGCGTGGTTGCGCAGCAGGTGATAACGGTCGAAGCGGTACTTGTCGAATTTATGCAGGTAGACATTGTTCAGGCTCGCGCCGCTGTAGAGCACGCAATCGTCGATCACGAAGCCCTTCAAATGCAGCACGCCGAACAGCTCGCGGGTCTGCACCGGCACGCCGTACACCGGCACCACGCTTTCGTGGGTGCGGGTCGTTTCCTGATACCAGGCCGAGTTGCCCGGCTGCTTGCCGGCACCGATCAAACCGCGCTGGGCACGCAGCCAATCCACAACCACCACCACGTCCAGTTCCGGGCGCGCCAGTTTGGCGGCGTGCAGGGCATCGAGGATTTCCTGCCCGGCCTCATCCTGTTGCAGGTACAGCGCGACGATATAGATGCGCTGGGTTGCCTGGGCGATTTGTTCCAGCAGACAACGACGGAACTCGGCGGCGCCAGAGAGGATGGTGACGGCATCGGCGGTCAGCGGAAAACTGCGCAGTTTAGGCAGCAGAGAGCGTTTGAAAAGCGACGGCATAGGGCTCGCAAAGGGTCGAATCCGAAGAGCCCGAGAGCTTACACCATGGATTGCCTTGGGTCTTGTTAGTGTCTGTAAAGGCCCTATCGCAAGCAGGCTCGCTCCCACAGGGGAATGCATTTCAAATGTGGGAGCGAGCCTGCTCGCGATGGCAATTTCACAGACACCAAAAACAACCCCTTGACCAAGGAGAACGATCATTCTACTGTTCGCCGCATGAACGAAATCACTAGCAACGCCACACGCGAAATCATTCTGGATGTCACCGAAAAGTTGATCTACAAAAGTGGCATCGCTGCCACCGGCATGGACCTTCTGGTGAAAACCGCCGGCGTCTCCAGAAAAAGTATTTACCGCTACTTCGCCAACAAGGAGGAGCTCACCGTCGCGGCCCTGCAACGTCGCGATGTGCGCTGGATGAGTTGGTATCGAAGCGAAGTCGGCAAGGCGCAAACCCCGGCCGAACGGCTACTCAACCTGTTTACCGTGCTCAAGACCTGGTTCGCCTCCGAAGGCTTTCGCGGCTGCGCATTCATCAATACCAGCGGCGAAACCGGCGATGCGCAAGCCCCGGTTCGCCTGGTCGCCAAAGACCACAAACAGAAGCTGCTCGACTACGTGCGCGAGCTCTGTACCGAACAGGGCGCACAAGACCCGGAGACGCTGGCCAAACAGCTGCTGATCCTGATCGACGGTGCCATTACCGTAGCGCTTGTGATGGGTGATCACAGTGCCGCCGATAATGCACAATGCATGGCGCGAAAGTTATTGGACCTGTAACACTTTTAATAAGCCCGACCATTTGCTTGAACGTTAATTTGATAGGGAGACTTTATATGTCTACTGCCGAAGTTCGTCCGCCATTGCCGCCGTTTACCCGTGAATCGGCCATCGAAAAAGTTCGCCTCGCCGAAGACGGCTGGAACTCCCGCGACCCGCAACGGGTGTCCTTGGCCTACACCCTGGACACCCAGTGGCGTAACCGCGCCGAGTTCGCCCACAACCGCGAAGAAGCCAAAGCTTTCCTGACCCGTAAATGGGCCAAGGAACTGGACTATCGGCTGATCAAGGAACTCTGGGCCCATGGCGACAACCGTATCGCTGTGCGTTACGCCTACGAATGGCATGACGACTCAGGCAATTGGTTCCGCTCCTACGGCAACGAGAACTGGGAGTTCGACGAGAACGGCTTGATGTTCAACCGTTACGCCTGCATCAACGACATGCCGATCAAGGAAGGCGACCGCAAGTTCCACTGGCCGCTGGGCCGCCGGCCGGATGATCACCCGGGCTTATCCGATCTGGGCCTGTAAACACAATCCCCTGTAGGAGCTGCCGAAGGCTGCGATCTTTTGATTTTGCCTTTTAAGATCAAAAGATCGCAGCCTTCGGCAGCTCCTACAGAGACTGTGTGCAGCCATGACAATTTGGCCGTATCCGATCATGCGCATGCATTGCGCCAGACCGGTCGCCGCAGAAGTTGGATATGGGTAAGATACCGGCCTTTCGTGCAGCCCTTTCTGCACCCTGCCAAATAAGCCGATTCCATGCCTTTCGAACTCAGCGTTGACCTCACTACTCTGGCCGTTCTGGCCCTTGTCGCTTTCATTGCCGGTTTCATCGACGCCATCGCCGGCGGGGGTGGTCTGTTGACCACTCCGGCGCTGCTGACTGCCGGCCTGCCGCCGCACCTGGTGCTGGGCACCAACAAGCTCAGTTCGACCTTTGGCTCGGCCACGGCCAGTTTCACCTTCTACCGGCGCAAGCTGTTCCATCCTCGGCAGTGGATGCACGCCATCGTTGGCACGTTGGTGGGTGCACTCACCGGCGCCGTGGTCGCTCATTACCTGCCGGCGGAATGGCTGAACAAGATGCTGCCAGTGATCGTTTTCGCTTGCGGTCTTTACCTGTTGTTCGGCGGCACACCGAAGGCGCCGCTGGACAGCGACGCGCCGATCAAGAAAAAGTGGCAATCGAGCCAAGGCTTCAGCCTTGGTTTCTACGACGGCGTGGCCGGCCCTGGAACAGGTGCGTTCTGGACCGTCAGCAGCCTGCTGCTCTACCCCATCGACCTGGTCAAGGCCAGCGGCGTGGCGCGCAGCATGAACTTCGTCAGCAACATCGCGGCGCTGTCGGTGTTCATATTCTCCGGGCAGGTGGACTGGATCATCGGCCTGAGCATGGGCCTGTCGGTGATGGTCGGCGCCTTCTTCGGCGCGCGCACCGCCATCAGTGGCGGTGCGAAATTCATTCGCCCGGTGTTCATCACCGTGGTGCTCGGCTTGACTGTCCGGCTAGCTTGGCAGCACTGGTTCAGCGTGGCCTAAGCGCCGCGCCACATAGACGTCGATCAGGTAACGGGCAATCGAGCGTGACGCCGGTAACGGCGGCAGCTCGTGCACGTTGAACCACTGGGCGTCTTCGATCTCGTCTTCCTGACAGACAATCTCGCCGCCGGCGTACTCGGCGTGAAAACCGAGCATCATCGAATGCGGGAACGGCCAGCACTGACTGCCCATGTACTGGATGTTCTTGACCTCGATCTGCACCTCTTCGCGGACCTCGCGAATCAGGCAATCCTCGGCCGATTCACCCGGCTCGGCAAACCCCGCCAACGTGCTGTAGACCCCGGTGACAAATCGCGGCGAGCGGGCCAACAGAACCTCGTCGCCTCGGGTCACCAGCACGATCATGCTCGGTGAAATGCGCGGATAGTGGCGTATATCACACGGTTCACAGTACATCGCCCGCTCACGCGGCACCTGAATCATCACCTGCCCACAGTTACCGCAAAAACGATGTTCGCGGGCCCAGGTACCGATTTGCGCGGCATAGCCGAGAACCTTGTAGACGGTGTGATCGCCCTCGAGCATGAACGCTCGCAGGCCTTTCCAGTTGCAGCCCGGCACTTCGCTGTGACTGCGCAACTCCAGCAGGTAGACCGGTTCGCCATCCAGGTGACCGATGCCATGCTCGGCGAGAATCGACAAGTCCTGACGCTTGAGCCATTCCCGAGGAAACAGCGCACCATTGTCATCGAACAGAAAGCCTTCGGGGCTGCGCGCCACGGCCCAACCGCCGGGTTGATCGGTGTCCAGTACTGCGGTGGTCCAGCGTGAAGTCATGGTTAATCAATCCAGAAATTCGGGTTTCTGTTTGCTCATATGGGCGGCCATAGCCACGCGCAGATCGGTGGATTGCAGCATGGCGGCGTTCCAGGTGGCGACGTATTCGAGGCCGTCGTCGATGCGATGGTCGCGCATGTAGCTGATCATCTCTTTGGTGCCGGTGATAGCAATCGGCGACTTGCTGGCGATCTCGCGAGCAATGCCCATCACACCTTCAAGCAGGCTGGCGGCATCGCTGTAGACGCGATTGACCAGGCCGATGGTGCGCGCTTCGTCGGCGCCAAAGGTGCGACCAGTGTAAGCCAGTTCACGCAGCATGCCGTCACCGATTATCCGTGGCAAGCGTTGCAAAGTGCCCACATCGGCGGCCATGCCGATGTCGATTTCCTTGATGGAGAATTGCGCGTCCTCGGCGGCGTAACGCATGTCGCAGGCCGAGATCAGGTCGATGGCGCCGCCCAGGCAATAACCCTGAATCGCCGCCAGCACCGGTTTGCGGCAGTTGTCGACGGCATTGAATGACGCTTGCAGGTTCAGGATTTTCCGGCGCAACAGACGCGCATTGCGACCGACATCCTTGCCCAACTCATTAGCCACACCGGCCAGCATCATCAGGTCGATGCCGGAAGAAAAATGTTTGCCGGCGCCGCTGAGGACCACCACGCGCACTTCATCGGTGTCATCGATCCACTGGAAAATCTCGATGATCTCGCTCCAGAACGCGGCGTTCATCGCATTGATCTTTTCCGGGCGGTTGATCTGCACATGGGCGATATTATCGGCCAGTTCGACGCTGAAGGCGGTGTATTGAGACATGGCAGTGATCCTTTACCGGGCAGAATATGAGGCCCGAACTATAACAAGGCATCAGTGCCGGCAGTAAGGCAGCGGTTCGGCCAAATGCGGGACTGTTGCGGGTTCTGTGGTGTCTGGACTGGCCTCTTCGCGGGCAAGCCTCGCTCCTTGTATGTTGACCCTGACTCCAACGAGAGAGGTTACGCTCAAGGAGTCATACAACAGCAAGTGCGTTTCTGGGGGAGGCCGATCGCTCCTGAAGGCAGGATTTGCTCCTGACCTTGTCTGTAGAGAGGCCCCCCGCCTCATTGCCCACCACGAAGAGTATCGAGAAGCCGACAAGTCGGACTTCGCATTACAAGGTTGCAGTGGCATGAAGTTCGAGGTCGGGGGAACCAGGAGCAATCTTTACCTAAAGCCAAGGAAGTGAAAAGCATGAATGCTCATATCGGCATAGACATTGGTTCGCGCACGTCTGCCATGGGATGGCGGCAGAACGGTAAAACGTCCGGCCAGTGGGACATTCAGCACACACCCAAGGGCCGCAAGGCTGCCGTGGAGAAGTTGTTGAAGCTCAAGCCGCTGAGCGTTGTCATGGAAGCCACCGGCATTTACTACCTGGACCTTGCGATGGAGTTGCACGCTGCCGGCTTGCCGGTCTCGGTGATCAACCCCAAAAGTTTCCACAACTTTGCCAAGCTGATGCTGCAAAACAGCAAGACTGACCAGATTGATGCCCTATTGCTGGCTGAATATGGTGAGCGCATGTCGCCTAGGCTTTGGGTGCCCCCTACGGCCGATCAAATGACGTTGCGGGCAATTGGCCGTCATATCAATCGGCTGATTGGTCATCGAACGAGAGCCAAGAACGAACTCCATGCGCTACAGGCGACAGAAACGAGTGTTGAGCTGCTGATCAAGGATGAGAAAGATGCGATTGCAGCCTTGGACGCCCGGATTGATCGCTTGAAAAAAGCGGCACGTGATGCCATCGCCAAGTGCCCGGATCTGAGTTTGCAGTTTCGCTGCATGATGGCTGCGCCCGGTGTGGGCGAGGCTTCGGCGATTGCGGCACTGGCGGAGCTGACGACGCTACCTGTGACGCTTAAATCGGCCCAGGTAAGCCGTTATGCGGGGCTGGATGTGAGGCTGACCCAATCAGGTACGAGCGTGAACCGCCCAGGACGCATGTCCAAGTGCGGCAACGCTTACTTGCGTGCAGCGATGTTCATGCCAGCGATGACGGCAATTCGCTGTGATGAAAATGTGAAGGCCTTTTACGAGGCGCTGGTCGCTCGCGGCAAGAAGAAAATGCAGGCCATTGGAGCGGTGATGCGCAAATACCTGACGGGGTTATGGGCGTGCATGCGTTCTGGAGAAGAATTTGATACGGCCAAGCTTTTCAGCGAAAAACATCTCGCGAAAGCTTGACCGTGAACAGAGTATCTACAGGTTATGTGTCGGTCGCACGTTCATTCCCCTGTAGGAGCGAGGCTTGCCCGCGAAGGCCACACCGCCGATCCAACTGCCCTGCACTGTCACAAACGCAGCCATTTAATAAAACCGACTTAGCACACCAGCAAAGTTGTCACACTATGCTTGCACCTGACTTTCCAAGGAGGAACCCCACCCATGCCAATCTCTTCACGTGCAGCCTTGCTGGTTATCGACGTCCAGAACGACTTCATCCCCGGCGGTCAATTACCGGTGCCGGAGGGTGACCTGATTGTGCCCTTGATCAACCGCCTCGGCCGCCAGTTCAAGCAGGTCATCATTGCCCAGGACTGGCACTGGATTTCTGCGTGATGTTTTCCGCGCTGGACGCGCGGGCCGCGGGGTTCAATGCGTTTGTGGTGATGGATGCGTGTCGGGCGATTGATCTGGAGGGATCGCTGGCGGCAGCAATTGACCGGATGCAGGTGGCTGGGGTTGGGTTGATTCCATCAACCGAAATACTCGGCTGAGCTGTCAATAACCTGTGACTGGTGATGCCCCCGGCATTGCTACTTACACCGCTCCTACATTTGGATCGAGTGAAACCCGCAAACGCGAATCGTCTGAAAGCGTGCCTTTAAACCGGTGTAGGCAACCACAACCGAAACCGCGCACCACCCAGCGGCGACGCTTGCGCGGTAAGTGTGCCGCTCTGTGCTTCCAGTGCCCGGCGGCTGATCGCCAGCCCCAGGCCAAACCCACCCGTTGCACGATCCCGACTACGATCCAGCCGATAAAACGGCTCGAAAATCCGCTCCCGCTCCTCCTCCGGGATGCCGATGCCATCGTCATCCACCCAGATCTCACAGCCCTTGGCGCACACCTGCACACCGATCTGAATGCGTTTTTCGCAATAGCGCATGGCGTTACGCAACAGGTTCTGGATCGCCCGGGCGGTCAGTCGCGGGTCCAGCGAGAAGCGTTCGAGCTGGCCATTAAGCAGCACATCGATGACGATTTCCGGGGATTCCAGTTCTTCGTCGACACTGCCGAGGATGCTGTCGATGAATTCATCCAGCGACACGTCGACCTGTTCGGGCAACCGCGCCGGGTTTTGCAAGCGGCTGTAAGACAGCAGTTCCAGCACCAACTCATCCAGCTCGCGAATGTGCGCGACCAAGCCTTGCAGACGTTCGCGGCTGGTGGCTGGCAAGTCGTCGGACAGCGCCAGGGCCAGGCCAAAATCCAGCCGCGTCAGTGGTGTGCGCAGTTCGTGGGACACAGCGTTGAGCAGATCGCGTTGTTGGTTGAGCAAGTTTTCGATGTCGCCGGCCATGGTGTCGAACACGTGGGCCAGGCTGCCGATGTTGGAGCTGGAGGAAATCTGCGTGCGCTCGCTCAAGTGGCCCTTGCCGAAGCGTTCGGCGGTGCCTTTGAGGCGTTCCAGATCGCGCCAGTGCGGGCGCAACCATAGCAACAGACAGGCGAGCATGGTCGCGCCGATCAGTACGTTGATGCTCCAGTACAACCAACTGACGTCCGTCGGGTCTGGCGGCACGACCATTTTCACCACCATCTGCTCGTTCAGCGGTGCCACCGCCAAGGTGCGCCAGCCCCAGTCACCGATACGCACAACGTTCTCACCGCGCTGCAAGCGTTCACGTTCATCCCGGGTGAATTCAGCGTCGTCATTGCGGGTCAGTACGATGTGCAACGGCTGGAATTCCTCGTCCATTTCTGCAGCCAACGCCGGCCATTGCTCAATCGGCACTGCGCGAAACTGTTTGACGATCAGGGTTTGCAAACCTCGGGAATAATCGAGGTTGTAGGTGACAAAACGTTCATGAAAGACCTGGATCACCAGGTCCGGCACCAGATAAATTGCGGCGCTGAACGAGACGATAGTCACCAGATAAAGGCGAAACAGGATTCTGAACATCGACTCAGCATTCCCACTCGGAGCGGCTGAACAGGTAGCCCTTGCCCCACACGGTTTTGATCTTGCGCGCCTCGCCGGCGTGGTCGTCGAATTTGCGCCGCAACTTGGAGATGGCCACGTCCACCGAGCGGTCGGTGCCGTTGAATTCGATACCGCGCAAACGTTGCAGAATCTGATCGCGGCTCAGCACTTCGCCGGCATGCCGGGCCAGCACCACCAGCAAGTTGTATTCACCGCTGGACAACTCGATCAGTTGCTCGCGCCAGGTCACGGTGCGTTCGGACAGGTCGATGCACAGATTGCCCATGAGAATACGGTCGTTGGCGGTCATCGGTTCGCTGAGGCTGCTGCGGCGCAGCAAGGTCCGCACCCGGGCCAGCAACACCCGCGGCTCACAAGGTTTGGTGACGTAGTCATCGGCGCCCATCTCCAGGCCCAGCACTTGATCGTGACTGTCGTCGCGGGCAGTGAGCATCAGGATCGGCAACGTCGCCGAATCGGCCCGCAACAAGCGGCAGACCTGCAAGCCGTCGAGCCCCGGCAGCATCAGATCAAGAATCACCAGATCCGGAGGATTGACCCGCGCCCGTTCGCGCACAAGGTCGCCACGGCTGATCACGCTGACGCAATAGCCGTTGCGTTCCAGGTAGCTGGCAATCAGTTCGGAGAGCGCGGTGTCGTCTTCGACCAAGAGGATGTTGGGCATGGGGTGTTTCCAGAAAGTGCAGTGGCGACATTTAGGGCCTCTTCGCGGGCAAGCCTCGCTCCTACAGGGGTTCGCGATACCTCTGTAGGAGCGAGGCTTGCCCGCGAAGGCGGCCTAACCGTCGCAAAAGGAGTCAAGCCGCCAAGGATATACGCCCTCACACGCCCATGAGCAAAACCCTTACACAATTTCACACAGCCCCTACAAAGCTTAACCGCTACCCTCGTCGGCTCCCCGTAGGATGCGGGAGGTCATTATTGGGGTATTTACATGTCAAAGAATCTGCTCGCCCGGCTCAGCCTGATTGCACTGGCATTGACGCTGAGCGCTTGCGACCAATCCTCGACCGCCGAAGAACAGGCGCCGCTGGCCACCGTGCGCATCGAGACCATCGAAGCCCGGCCGCTGTCGATCAGCAGCGAGCTGAGCGGGCGGATTGTCGCGCCACGCATCGCCGAAGTGCGCGCCCGTGTGGCCGGCGTGGTGTTGCAACGCGCCTTTCGTGAAGGCAGCGACGTAAAAAAAGGCGACGTTCTCTTTCGTATCGACCCGGCGCCGTTCAAGGCAGACCTGGACAGCGCCGAAGCCGCATTGCGCAAGGCCGAAGCCAACGCGTTCCAGGCCAGACTGCAAGAGCAGCGCTACGCCCAGTTGATCGAAGGCAACGCCATCAGCGGCCAGGATTACGACAATGCTCGCGCCAATGCCCGGCAGACCGCCGCCGATGTCGCTGCCAATAAAGCCGCCGTGGAGCGGGCGAAACTGAACCTGGGTTACGCCACCGTCACCGCACCGATTTCCGGGCGCATCGGCCGAGCACTGGTAACTGAAGGCGCGCTGGTGGGGCAGAACGAAACCACGCCGCTGGCGCTGATTCAGCAGTTGAACCCGATCCACGCGGACCTGACGCAATCGACCCGTGAACTCAACGACCTGCGCCGCGCATTCCGTTCCGGCCAGTTAAAGGAAGTGGGCCAAGGTCAGGCCAAAGCCACGTTGATTCAGGACGACGGCAGCCTCTATCCGCTGCCGGGCAAGTTGCTGTTCACCGACATCACTGTCGACCCGGGCACCGGTCAGATCATCCTGCGCAGCGAGTTTCCCAACCCGGACCTCGACTTGCTGCCGGGCAGCTTCGTTCGCGTGCGTCTGGAGCAAGCGTTCAATCAGCAAGGCATCAGCGTGCCGCAACGGGCCATCCAGCGTGACAGCGCCGGCATCGCCCAAGTGCTGCTGCTCGACGCCGAGCAGCGAGTCGGCCAGCAACCGGTCGAACTGGGCGCGGTGCAGAACGATCGCTGGATCGTCACCCATGGCCTCAAGCCCGGCGACCGCATCGTCACTGAAGGCCTGCAACATGCGCGCCCCGGTGAAAAAGTCCAGATAGATGACACCCCTCTTCCACTTGCCCAGGTTTCTGGTCAGTAAGCAGGACGCTTTTTTATGCCGCAGTTCTTTATCGACCGCCCGGTGTTCGCCTGGGTGATCGCCTTGTTCATCCTGCTGGCCGGTGCGCTGGCCATTGTGCAGTTGCCGGTGGCGCAGTACCCGAACGTTGCGCCGCCGAAAGTCGAAATCTATGCCACCTACCCGGGCGCTTCGGCGCAGACCGTGGACGAAAGCGTGGTCAGCCTGATCGAGGAAGAGCTCAACGGCGCCGACCATCTGCTGTATTTCGAATCCCAGAGCAGCCTCAGCAGCGCCACCATCACCGCGACGTTCCAGCCGGGTACTGACCCGGAAATGGCGCAGGTCGATGTGCAAAACCGTCTCAAGGTTGTCGAGTCGCGCTTGCCGCAAGCTGTCACCCAGCAGGGTTTGCAGGTGGAGAAAGTCTCCGCCGGTTTCCTGCTGCTGATCACCCTCACCGCAAGCGATGGCAAGCTCGACGATGTGGCGCTCAGCGATTACCTGGCGCGCAACGTGATGAACGAGATCAAGCGTCTGGACGGCGTCGGCAAGGCCCAACTGTACGGTGCCGAACGGGCGATGCGGATCTGGATCGATCCACAGAAGCTGATCGGCTTCAACCTGACTCCGGCCGATGTCAACGCCGCCATCGTTGCGCAAAATGCTCAGGTTTCCGCAGGCAGCATCGGCGACTTGCCGACCCGCACCACGCAGGAAATCACCGCGACCATTCTGGTCAAAGGCCAGCTGTCGACGCCTGAAGAGTTCGCCGACATCGTGCTCAAGGCCAATCCTGACGGCTCCACGGTGCGCATCGGCGATGTGGCGCGGGTCGAGATCGGCAGTCAGGAATATCAATTCTCCACCCGGCTGAACGGCAAACCGTCGACCGCCGTCAGCGTGCAACTGTCGCCGGGCGCCAATGCCCTGAGCACCGCGACGCTGGTGCGGGCGAAGATGGATGAACTGGCGCGCTACTTCCCGGCCGGCGTCGAATACAAGATTCCGTACGACACCTCGCCCTTCGTCAAAGTCTCGATCACCAAAGTGGTCTACACCCTCGTCGAGGCGATGGTGCTGGTATTTGCGGTGATGTTCCTGTTCCTGCAGAACATGCGCTACACGCTGATTCCGACGCTGGTGGTGCCAGTGGCATTGATGGGCACTTTCGCGACCATGCTCTTGCTGGGTTTCTCGATCAACGTGCTGACCATGTTCGGCATGGTGCTGGCCATCGGCATTCTGGTGGACGACGCGATTGTGGTGGTGGAGAACGTCGAGCGGATCATGGCCACCGAGGGCCTGTCGCCCAAGGACGCGACGCGCAAGGCGATGAAGCAAATCACCGGGGCGATCATCGGCATCACCCTGGTGCTGGTGGCGGTGTTCATTCCGATGGCGTTCATGCAGGGCTCGGTCGGGGTGATTTACCGCCAGTTCTCGCTGTCGATGGCCACGTCGATTCTGTTCTCGGCATTCCTCGCCCTGACCTTGACCCCGGCGCTGTGCGCGACGCTGCTCAAGCCGATTGCCAAGGGCGAACATCACGCCAAGGGCGGTTTCTTCGGCTGGTTCAACCGGTGCTTCGAACAACTCACCGAGCGCTATCAGGGCTGGGTCGCCTACGCACTGAAACGCACCGGCCGTTACCTGTTGATCTACGGCGTGCTGTTGATTGGTCTGGGGCTGTGCTTCAGTCGTCTGCCTTCCTCGTTCCTGCCGGTGGAAGACCAGGGTTACACCATCACCGACATTCAACTGCCACCGGGCGCGAGCAAGAACCGCACGGTGCAGGTGGTCGAGCAGATTGAAGCGCACAACGCCACGGAGGCGGGTGTCGGCGACAGCACGGTGATTCTCGGTTTCAGCTTTTCCGGTAGCGGGCAGAACGCCGCGCTGGCGTTCACCACGCTCAAGGATTGGTCGGATCGCGGCAGCGACGATTCGGCGAGTTCGATTGCCGACCGCGCCAACATCGCCCTCAGTCAGATCAAGGACGCCATGGCCTTCGCGGTGTTGCCGCCGCCGGTCGATGGCCTCGGCACGTCCAGCGGTTTCGAGTTCCGCCTGCAAGACCGTGGCGGCCTCGGCCATGCCACGCTGATGCAGGCGCGCAGCCAATTACTGGCCGCTGCCGAGAAGAGCCCGGTCCTGATGAACGTGCGCGAAAGCGCCCTCGCTGAAGCGCCGCAGGTGCAACTGGAAGTCGACCGCAAGCAAGCCAACGCCTTGGGTATTTCGTTTGCCGACATTGGAAACGTATTATCCACGGCGGTTGGGTCGGCCTACATCAACGACTTCCCCAACCAGGGGCGGATGCAACGGGTGGTGGTCCAGGCCGAAGGTGATCAACGCAGTCAGGTCGACGACCTGCTGAAGATTCACGTGCGCAACGACGCCGAGAAAATGGTGCCATTGTCGGCCTTCGTCCGGGCGAACTGGACCCAGGGTCCAGCGCAGTTGACCCGTTACAACGGCTACCCGGCCATCAGCATTTCCGGCGAACCGGCAGCGGGTTACAGCACCGGCGAAGCCATGGCGGAAATCGAACGGCTGGTGGCGCTAGGCCCGGCCGGGTTGGGTCAGGAATGGACCGGGTTGTCGTTGCAGGAACGCTTGTCCGGTAGCCAGGCGCCCATTCTGCTTGGGCTGTCGCTGCTGATCGTGTTCCTGTGCCTGGCGGCGCTGTATGAGAGCTGGTCGATTCCGACGTCGGTGCTGCTGGTGGTACCGCTGGGTGTGCTCGGTGCAGTGTTGGCAGTGACTTTACGCGGGATGCCCAACGATGTGTTCTTCAAGGTCGGGCTGATTACCATCATTGGCCTGTCGGCGAAGAACGCGATCCTGATCATCGAATTCGCCAAGAGCCTGTACGACGAAGGCCATGACCTGATCGATGCCACCCTGCAAGCCGCACGACTGCGACTTCGCCCCATCGTGATGACCTCGCTGGCATTCATTCTTGGCGTGGTACCGCTGGCAATTGCCACCGGGGCCAGTTCGGCGAGCCAGCAAGCCATTGGCACCGGGGTGATTGGCGGGATGATCACCGCGACCCTGGCGGTGGTGTTTGTACCGGTGTTTTTTGTGGTGGTGATGAAACTGGTGCGCAAACGCCACAAGAACATCTAACCAACCACACACCCCTGTAGGAGCGAGGCTTGCCCGCGAAAGGGCCGTAACATTCAGCATTTATGTTGACTGATACACCGCCTTCGCGGGCAAGCCTCGCTCCTACAGGTGATCGGTGTTGTGGTCACAACGGACAACGCTGGGCTAAGGTGTTTGCACACCCAGGCCCATCGAGTTCTCATGCCCCTACTCGCCCGCACCCACCCTCGCCTGTCCGCCGCTGCCGTGCTCGGTCTCGCGGTGGGCATTCTGGCGCCGGCCGATTCGATTCTTGGCAAAATCCTCATCGGCTGGAACGCCGGGGTCTGGACGTATCTGGCCCTGATCCTCTGGCTGACGATGCGCTCAAAAGCCGACGACGTGAAACGCATAGCCGACGTCGAGGACGAAAACGCCGGGCTGGTGCTGTTCACCGTGTCCATGGCAGCGCTGGCCAGCCTCGCCGCCATCACCCTGGAACTGGTGGGTAGCAAAGATCTGGAGACTTATCACCGCCTGCTGCACTACGGCTTCACCGGGTTGACCGTGATGGGTTCATGGTTGTTGATCGGGGTGATTTTCAGCCTGCACTACGCGCGGCTGTTTTACACCTGGGAAGGCAAGGAGCCTGCGCTGCGCTTTGCCGAGGGGCAATTGAAGCCCGATTATTGGGACTTTTTGTACTTCTCGTTCACCATCGGCGTAGCCGTGCAAACGGCAGACGTGGGCGTCGCCACCCGCGATCTGCGTAAAATCGTGCTGGCGCAGTCGCTGATCGGCTTCTTGTTCAACACGGCAATTCTCGGGTTTTCGATCAATATCGCGGCGGGGCTGTTTGGCTGATGGCTGCACAAACGTTTTAGCGTCCAACACTTCAGAAAAAATCACATTCAAGACAACTTGTAAACTGTCAGGTCTGCCAGTTTACAGCGAGATCCATTGGCGGTTTGATACCTCATCCCGGAAGTTCCTTTAAAGCGGGATACCTTGTCATGACTATGGAGACCGTATTGATGAACATGATCACGCAGAAACTCAGACAGAAAGTTGGCGCTGGTAGTTGTATCGGAACAATAGACGACACAGAAGAATTTAGCGCAGGCTTGGTGGAACTCTCGGAGCGCACTTTCCCACTGCCGCATGGCGCGGCTTACGTGCTGTTTGCACGTCAGCGCGAGCCGAAACCGGAATACACTACAAAAGAACTTATCCTGTCTTTTTCCAAGGGACTGGAAAGTGGATCCTACGAACTGACACCAGACTCACATCACGCCCGTCTGACATTCACTGATAATAGCGATCCACAAAAACCTGTTATTTATACTCAAGATTCGGGAACTGCCGAATTGGCGTATGACGATGCTTCCGGCATTTTTTCCGGCACCTTGACAACGGTTGTCGTTGTAAACCGGGACGATGATGTTCTTAAACAGTTGACCCTTGACGTGGTCTTTTCGGCCAAGGGTAATATTGCTGCCAGCCGCCACCCTGGCGGACGGTCACTGGCGGCATAACAGATTGATCTGACCATTAAAAAGGAAGCGTAAAGCTTCCTTTTTAATTTATCGCTGCCGGAATTGTTCACCACCTATAACGAAGTCCCAGGTTGACTCCAAAAGGCTGCTCTATATGTCGGCCATTGCTGTATTCGAAATCCGCGTGCACGTGCAGATTTTCCGCCATTGAAACCGCAAGCCCGGTGCCCAGTTCGGCTCGAGAACCTGACAGGTCGTTATTGAAGACGTTGTTGTTGATTTGAACTTCATTATTTTTTGCAAATTCATGAGCCCACGCCGCGCGCAGATAAGGTTGTACCACACGTCCTTGCTCCATCCTGATATTTCGGCCTAGCGTAGCGCCCACCTTGCCGACAAACGAACGTGTCCGGTCTCCTTCGGCTTGCAAATCGTTGCTTAGGGAATAGTCCTTGCCCTGAATGACCACGGTAGACCATTGAGTGAAGGGTTCAATGAAATTGTCATTGTCGAAGCTGATGTGTTTTCCGAATTCAACAGACCCACCCAAACCGGAGTTATCATAATCTCCCTTGGCCCGGGTACCATCGCTCAAACCTACTTTCGCGTCATTGCGAAAGCGGTTCGCTTTCAGCACACCATCGAAGTAATAACCTGTCCGGGAGTCGAGCCAGGTGACATAGGTCCCCAGGTAGTAACTGTCGACACTTCCTGAAGTACCGGCATTCAGATTGAGATCGGATTGACTATGACCGACTATCACCCCCACCAACCACTGGCCGTCTCCGAGAGGTAGCGGTGCATCGGCGCCCAAGGTAAAACCTTGTTGGGTTTGCTGGTAAGCAACACCCGAGCCATCGGCTATGTTGTACTTGTTGGCATAGGTGCGCGCCCACGCACCCGCCTGGCCGCCATTGAAACGCAGTTCCCCCATCCGAGTGCGCAATGAGGTCAGCTCACCCAGCCAAACGGTCGATGCGGTGTTGAATAGCGCAAGTACAGAACGTGCACCAGGACTCACTGTACGGGTGCTTGGATCGAGTACCCAGTCATTACCGCTTTTCGCGAGCGCGTAAGAAAATGCGCCAAGTTCAACCGCGCCATTGACCAGCGCAAATTGCGCGTTACCACCTGCGGTTTGAACGACACGAATAGGCTGACCGGTGGCGGGCTCCACACCACTGCTGGCAATCAGGAGTTCATGACTGCCACTGGCGCTTCCGGTGACATTCAGCAAGTCAGTCCGGCCCGTGCTGAAATCCGTCCCCATCACAAATCGGCCATTGCCGGAAAGGCTGGTCACGTTCAATTGATAGAAGGCAGTGTTATCTCCAAATATCACGGAGCCCCCCCGATTGAGAATGAGCGCTTCAATCTGGCCGTCATCCACCATTACCCATCGAGAACTGTCATTGATCGTGGTGCTGGCAACATTTTGCAGCCGACCGGTCAACACCGAATCGTTCTGCAGGATGAGTTGGGTAGTACTGCCTTGCTCGGTAACCACATCCCCCTTTAATGTACTGCCATTAACGGTCAGGGACGTGTGAGCACCGCCTCTCACATCCACCAATGCTTCATTGCCTGCCAACAAGCGGGAGTTGTTCAGCGAGATGCTCGCAGTCGAAGTTGAAGCGTTACCGAAGTCAACCAGGATTGCCGAACCAGTCAGGCCCTGGACGGTCGTGTTTTCGAGAGCCAGTACAGCAGGTTGAACATCATTCGGGTCAAGATCAATCAGTACACCGTATTGCCCGCCCACAATAGTGCTGTTGCTGGCAGTGGCTTGTCCGCTCCTCAACCGAATGCCATAACTGGTTGCGCCGGTACCTTGAATGGTCGAATCGTTGACGGCCAGCGTGCTATAAGCGCTGACCAGAGCACCTCCCAGGACACCACTGATGGTACTTTTTCCGGCTACGACAACGTTGGAACCGGTCTGAGTCGACGTGTTGCGAATCGCCTGCAACCCCAGGCGAGTGCCAGTAACAGTGCTGTTATCGATAGTGGCGTCGCTGTTACTCAGTAATACCGCGGCGAGACCTCCGCCTGCCACGGTCGCTCCACTCAGATTGATGCTGGAACCATTGCTGGCCGAAATCTGCTGAGTGGTGCTACCGGCGTTTACATTAAGTGTCGAGTTGTCAGAGGTGATGGCAAGCGTTTGCGCGCCATTGACAGTCAGTGTTGCCTGCTGGCTCAACCCCCAACTTTCCGGTATGCCGCCATTGATGGTCACATTCCCCCCTACAATGGGCGCTGCGGTGACACATGAACTGAAGAGTGCCAACAGCGATGGACACAGCGCTGCAGAGCGACACACATTTCTTGAGATATATAATAGTTTTCCTCGCATTGGGCACCTGCCTGAATATAAAACTTGAATGCCGACTTGAGCAGGTCAGCTATTAGAGGGGTGCTAGGCTAGCTGGAACATTCACAAAGTTCTGTAGGATTAATCCGTTTTTACAAGAGGAAAATCCTTCGTGATCCCCACCAAAAAATAAACCGAATATGTAAAAGATGCGGCGAGAGTTTTATTTCTCGCCACACCAACGCTACTCGTTTTAAACGAAGGTCTCTTCGCAGTATTTTCCTTGATTATCTGTTAGAAACACACCGTGCTCAGCAGGTAATGAGTCAGGCGTAGGATTATTACCAACACCTCCTCTCGAAATCGAATAAGTAACTCTCCCCCTTCCGAGATGGGCGGGCTTGAAGTGTGTCGGGTAAGCCCCGATTTGAATCACGGCGCCACCGGAGGGGAACTCGCCGACAATCGGGTAATCCTGCGTTGTATCGGCGCCTGGAATAGGGGCTGGTGGGGTTGCGTTGTCATATGGCACCCATTTAACGGTAATGGTTTCCGCGTCAACTGTGTATTGATTTTTTCTGACAAGCACCTCCAGATTTCGCCTTGGTGTCCCATCCCCTGGATTACCGGTCGCAGGAAAGTTCAAAGTTGGACAACTGATTCTTCTAAGTGGACCTCCGAGACGCATGATTTCCGGCGCATCCATTTCGATTGGAAACGCCTCTACGGTAATTGTATTTTCCTTGGAATGAGTCGGGTTGACCCCATTTTGCGTATACAGCGTGTATCGCAAGACCTTGGGTCCGCTTTGCTGCTGGAACACCGTGCTCCATGGCAGCGGAATATCGAGTGTGTCGCCCTCCTGACCTCCAACCAAGGGGATGGTTGCGCCGATCTTCACATCATCATAAAAAACATCGATCAACCAACCCTCTTCTGTAGGAGGAGTAGTGAACAACTCAATATGAATTTGGATTCCTTCATCACCAAAGTCTGCTTCCTTGATCTCATCAGCGCTGCCCTTAGTCGTTGTCAGCGTGGGAGCATCCAAACCGATAGTAATAGGATCAGGGCCAATATATGAAATGTCGACATCGATATTCACATTGCCATCTGCCTTTTCGCTCAAACCGCGGAACATTTTGTAGCTGACATTGGTAACCACTGTCCCATCAGTGTTGCCGTACACTTGTTTTACAAGATCATAACTGGTAAAAAAAGATAACTCGGTATTGGTTTCAACTCGTTGTTCTGGAGTAATCGCCACCCCTCCCCAATAAAGAACGATGGTGTCAGACGGTGCATTCGGCGTCGGCACCGTCACCTTGGTTTCGACACCTCGAATATCAAATTGAGTGTCAGCCAGGTCGATCAGACCATCGCCATTATTACCATTCGCCAATGTAACCACTGGTGGCAAGCCAACACCAGGATCGGGCAAAAACACTACATTCCGCTGGCTCTGGTTTGATCTTCTTCCTGCATTGCCAGGTCGATCCGTCGCTTTATAAATAAGCCGATTGGCACCTTCTTCTGCATTTCTAAACACATCAACAGGGATTAGCGCCTCCCCCGCTGTCAACACATCTTTGAACACCGGCGTGTCGCGATCCGGATCAGGTGCAGTGCCAAAGAAGAACTCGTAAGTATCTGTCGGGTGATAGTTTGGATCGACAAAAGGTTTGACAAGAATCCCCTGTTTGCCGTCGAGATAAGCTTCATCGATCGGGGCCGTCGGCCCCAGATCTGCGGGCCATGAAGGTGCCCCCGGCGTTCGATCCGCCGGTGGGTTTTTAACTTTGAAAGGAGGTGTCAAGTCAATCGCGTATGTGGTCAAGAACGAGGTGGTTTCGTTCGTTCCGCCAGCCCACATGATGTACCGCAACTCATACTCAGTCGGAGCCTCTGGAGTGATTTCCTCTTTCAATAAAACTACCGGAATCTCGAACGGCACATCCCAATCCCGATCAGCCACGGGGCCCAGTTCGATATAGAATGGATCCGGCAGAATGTCGATCCAGACTGTGTCTCCTTTTTTTCGATATTGCGGTTGCAGCAAATCATCGTCATCCTCAAGCACTGGCTTGGCAATAGTGTACTTCAAGGGCGATTTGAGACTTGCGACAGGTATACGCAAGTCGGGCAATAACGTCTGCGCCACAATGGCAGGGGCAGGCGCAGTATCGGACAATGGATTGCTACCTCCCGCACTCTTTTCTTTAAGTACCGCCAGCCTTGATAACTTACCTTGTTCAACTCTAGCATTCATGTTTGCCATCTCCATGCATTCACAATAAATTGCGATACGACTCCAAGAAGGCATTGGCCTCTTCGCACGCCTTTGCTTACCACGCTTAATATCCAGACTGGCCTTACGGCCCGCATGGAAGTTCGTTACCACTTATAATCCTGTCAATTTTTGCCACGGCGGCTTGTGAGCCTCCGACAAGCCGGGTACCGCGATATATTCTGTAAACAACCATGGCAGATGCGTCATTCACCATTGGTTTTATATGAACGTCATAAGGTTCGATAACCAAGGTAAAGCCTTCACGGATATCTTGATCGCTTAAACCCGGCCGATTGACGCGTTTTCGAGCTTTGCTGATCTCAGCGCCACTGGCATTCAGGCTTGAATATCCTCGCCAGAGCACTTCACAGCGATCACCCACCCTGAAACCCGGTAGTGCGGGAATCTTTACGGTGACGCCATCCCATAATGGAGGAACGGTTTGGCAATTTAGATAACCCCAACCATCTACATGAGAAAATTTTGCGGGTGGAAGGTCATTCGGGATTGGCGTGTGATCAATCGTCAGTTGCCGACGATAGGATTTGGATGAATTATCGGCAGTATTGAGTAGCTCATACCACAACTCGCCTGCGCCATCATTTTTTAGATGTTCCGGGCCGATTCGGATGATGAATTCAGGTTTCATATCCGCGGGTGTGTAGGTATTTACTATCTTTACCGGCAACTGTCCGGGTTGTTCAAAGCGAACCGTAAGAATATCTCTTTCTTCGGGGTCCTTTGCCGGTTCGTCCCATAACGGAACGACCACATCAATGCCCGTAAGCAATAATGGAAAGGGAATATAGCCCTCTGGGTCAATATCTGGATCAGCCACACCTATCACTTTCGGCGCATCGAAATCCATCGGTTTGTTGGGCGTCATAGTGTAAGTCCTTCTTATGCATTGCCCGATTGTTTTTCATCGCTGTAATCGAGTGCTGAAGGAATTAAACGCCGATATCCGGGGCGCGGCTACTGTCATATCTGACAGGTAAAGCTACCGCTCGTCGGGTTTTTCTTACTTTCCGATAGAGACTTGTGGGGGAGATACGTCTCATGTGTTTTTTGGAAGGCAGTCCTTATTCTTCTTTCTGCACGAGATTGCCATCGGCGTCATAGACCAGAGACTCGTCAGGGTTACTCGGATCCTCCACGTAGTAACGGGCTTCGTTGCCGTTATCAGGGACTTTCAGGCTGGTGTAGGAACCGAGTTTCTTGACCTGTTGGTTGTTTTGACTGATCAACACCAGCCCACTACTACTGCCGACCGGGACGGCGGCGTAGCGGGTAACTTGATGGGCAGCAGCGTCTCCTGGCGGTTGATAAAAGCAAATTTCCTGCTTTTAGCGTCCTGCACCAGCAGCGGCTGCTCGCCAAAAAACCGACCTATCACGTTGTAACCCTAGAGGTTGATCCGTTTACCTTCCAGGTCGAAAACGTCCTGACGACTCCGATCGGCTGAGTGGGTATAGAGGTAACCACCGCTTTGCTCGATCTCGGAGAACTGCGGCGGTAGAACCTCCTTGCCGGCCAGGGTATAGGCGTCGTAGTGGCCCTCCGTGGCGTACGTTTTGTTGCCGAGACGGGAGATGAACAGGTTGTCGCTCACGGTGAGGTTGACGAACTTCATCGGCAGCGTGAAACGGTGATTCCTGGAGTCGTAGAGCCCGTAGGGGCCGTTGGTTTCACGCTCCACCAGCAGCAGGCCATCGTCCATTGTCTGCGTTATGTATTCGAACGGCAGGTCTATGAGTTTATTGCTGCCAGCGGGGAAATAGGCGAGTTGGTCCTGCAATTCCTGCAATTCCTGCATGTCCGATTGAGGGTCGCTGGACTTTTTCAGCGTAAACAACGTGTAGATATCCGCCACCACGGTATCGTGCACCTCTACCCAACGTGGTTTGATCAACCACTGTCCGGCCTGATCGATGAAGCCGTAGCGATCGGATTTCCGGTCAAGGGCGATGTAACGCGTTTGCTCCCCAAGGACGTTGTGTACTTGGGTGATAACGGCAGTGTTGTCTTCCATCGGATCAAGCACATCAATGACGATACGTTGCGGGGTAGCCTCGAAGTGGTAGTTGGTCTCGGTGTTTTTCAGCAGCCCTCCCCGGGTGGCAAGATCCTTGGTCAAATGCTCCAGCTGTTGTTGTACAGCCTGACTGGTCTTGAACTGCTCGAGATCATCCTTGGTCTGTAGCAGGGCTTTGTGAAAGTCACGCAATGCTGCGATATCGCCATCCGAGGGGAAGGAACGGCTGTTGTTACCGTTGCAGTGCCGGCAGCTAACCACAGCATTGCGGACTGCAAATCGCCTGGACGGCTCTATGCCGGGGCGTGGAAGGGCTTAGATAGTCGGCGTCTGTGAGTCAGTCTTCGCGGGCAAGCCTCGCTCCCACAGGGGATTTGTGGCGTTCACAAAACCCTGTGGGAGCGAGGCTTGCCCGCGAAGAGGCCATCAAACTCAGCAAAAATCGATCAGGCTCGCCGCGCCTGCAGCAAATCCGCCGCACACGATGCAATCCGCTGACACGCATCCGCCAGCCTTCCCTGATCCACCACCAACCCGATGCGAATATGCCCCGCCGCGCTCGGCCCGAAGGCTTCGCCGGCCAGCACCGACACGCCATACACTTCAAGCAGCCGCTCGGCAAAATCTTGGGCGCCGAGCCCGGTCTGGCGCACGTCGACCATCACGAACATTCCGCCATCGGGTTTGATCGGCCGCAGGCCCGGGCGACCGTTCAGACTCGCGCATACCAGATCGCGACGCTGGCGATATTCCTCGCGCATCAGCGCCACTTCCGGCAAGTCTTTATCGAGCGCTACTTGCGCGGCGTTCTGGACGAAATCCGGAAGGCCGAACAGCATGCACAGCGACAGATGCATCAAGTGTTCGGCCAGCGGTTTCGGGCCGATCATCCAGCCCACCCGCCAGCCGGTCATGGCATGGGACTTGGACAAACTGTTGATCGTCGCGGTGCGCTCGGCCATGCCCGGCAGACTCGCCGGGCTGATGTGCTCGCCCTCATACAACAGGTCGCTATAGACCTCGTCGCTGATTAGCCAGAGGTCATGTCGCACGCACAGCGCTGCCAGCGCCTGCCAGCACTTCAACGACAGACTGGCACCCGAGGGATTGTTCGGGCTGTTGAGCAGAATGGCCCGGGTTTTAAGGGTGATCAGCGCCGCCACATCCGCAGGCTCTACCCGAAAGCCATTCTCCGGACACACCGCCACCGGTACCACGCTGGCGCCGCAGGCACCGAACACGCCCTCATAGGTCACGTACATCGGCTCGGCGACGATCACTTCGTCGCCCGGATCGAGCAGGCATTGGGCAACCGAATACACCGCGCACTGCGCACCGGGCAGCACGATCACATGGTCGGCGTCCACCTCCTGACCGCTGCGCCGCTGATGACGGCTGGCGATGCTGCTGCGCAGTGTGCGGGTGCCGCGTACATCCGAGTAATGGGTGTCACCGGCCAGCAGGCTATCGATGGCGGCATGAATGATCGGCAGCGGCGTGTCGAAATCCGGATCGCCGACAGACAGCAACAGCACGTCGAAGCCCTGCTCGCGCAATTCCAGCGCTCGATCGTGAATCTTCCAGGCTGCTGCTCCGTCACCGGAGATTCGTTGGGTCAAGGCTGAATAGCGCATGTACTTCTCCTAACGCGCGGGGTCCAGTTTCAACCCTATCTCAAATCACGAAACGCGCCACCATGGCATTCAAATCAACTGCCAATCGCGACAGTTCGTGAGTGGCGGCGCTGGTCTGGTTGGCACCGGCGGCAGACTGAGTGGCCAGGTCGCGGATGTTCACCAGGTTGCGGTCGACCTCACGGGACACCTGAGCCTGTTCTTCCGAGGCACTGGCGATCACCAGGTTACGTTCGTTGATCAGTTGAATCGATTGGGTGATCTGCTCCAGGGCGATACCGGCAGCACGGGCCATTTCCAAGGTGCTTTGGGTTCGCTGATTACTTTGTTGCATCGACGAGACCGCTTCACCGGTGCCGTTCTGAATGCCGGCGACCATTTTCTCGATCTCCTGTGTCGACTGCGCGGTGCGATGGGCCAGCGCCCGGACCTCATCCGCCACCACCGCAAAACCGCGTCCGGCTTCACCGGCACGGGCGGCTTCGATCGCGGCGTTGAGGGCCAGCAGGTTAGTCTGCTCGGCAATGGCGCGGATCACGTCCAGCACTTTGCCGATGTCGCGGCCCTGAGTTGCCAGGCCCTCGATCATCAACGCCGTGTTTTGCACGTCGTGGGTCATGGTCTGGATCGCATCGACGGTTTCCACCACCCGATCGCGACCTTCACGGGCGGCCTGCGTCGACTGGTTCGAGGCCTCGGACGTCGACACCGCGTTGCGCGCCACTTCTTCCACAGCGGCAGTCATTTCGTTGACGGCGGTGGCAGCCTGTTCGATTTCGTTGTTTTGCTGTTGCAGGCCACGAGACGCTTCTTGCGTCACGGTGCTGAGTTCTTCAGCGGCGGCGCCCAGTTGAGTCGCGGAGCCGGCGATCTGTTCGATGGTCTTGCGCAGGTTGGCCTGCATGGCGGACAAGGCGCCCAGCAAACGCGCCGGTTCATCCTTGCCGTCGACTTCGATGGCTTTGCTCAGGTTGCCGCCGGCAATGGTTTCGGCCGCGAGCACTGCACGGTTCAGCGGCGTGAGGATGCTGCGGGTCAGCAGCCAGGCCAGCAGCACGGTCATCAGCGCAGCAATCACTGCCACGGCGACGATACCGGTAATGGCGTTGCTGTATTCCTCGCCCGCTTCTGCCGAGGCCGCCTTGGCATAGCTGCTGTTAAGTGCCACCAGTTTATTGAGTTGCTCGCCCATCTGGTCCGTGCCGTCCTTGATCCGCGTATTGATCAGAGTGCGCATCTCCTCGATCTTGTTTTGTCGCGAAAACTCCATCATCTGGTTCTGCGCTTGCATGTAGTTGTCGAGTGTCGCCGTGAACGTCTTGTATAGCGCGATTTCTTCCGGCTGGGCAGGCAAGGCTGCATAACTGGCCTGGGCGCTGCGAACCTTGTCGACAAGGACGTCGATGCGGGTCTGGGCTTCCTGCAAAGCGGCTGGATCACGGTTAACCAGCACCCGGAACGAAAGAACCCGCAAACGCAGGACGTTCTCCGTTACGTTGCCCAGAAATACGATGCTGGGTAACTGCGTTGCTTCCATGTCAATAGAGGCCTGGCGGATGATCGTCATGCGGTTCACGGCAAACACACCCAGCACGATGACCAGCAAGGCAATGAAGGCGAAACCGAGGAAAGCTCGAGGCGCGATGTTCAGATTACGCAGTGACATAGGATTGATCTCGGTAATAGAAGCGGCGAGCATCCTTGCGGGGATCACTGTAAGACGGGCGATGGCGCGCACCTTTCAGTTTGGCGCCACTGTTGTAATTGGTTTGTGTGCGCCTGTTAGCTGTATCGGCCGGGGTTGAGGTTTTTTGCAGGGGTTGGAGAAATATTTTTCAAGCGTGTAGCAGCTGTCGAGCCTGCGAGGCTGCTGCTACAGGGAATTGTGTCAGTCCTGGATTTTGCAGGCCGCCACTCGCCACACCCGCGCAATATCACTGGCGCGCTCGCGCAACAAACGCGGCGCCTCGGCGCAGGCCTGCTCCAATGTCATCGGTCCGCTGGCCAAGGCAAAGGCCGCATCGAGGCCATGCTCGTACAGCGCCTGATACCCCTCGCCCAAGGTGCCGGCGATGACGATGACCGGCACGCCGTGCTGGCGTGCAATGCGCGCCACGCCAAACGGGGTTTTGCCGCGCAACGTCTGGGCATCGAAACGACCTTCACCCGTGATTACCAGGTCGGCGCCTTTGACCGCCTCTGCCAAACCCACCAGTTCAGCGACCACTTCCACCCCGGCCTGAAATTGCGCACCGAGAAACGCCTTCGCGGCAAACCCCAGACCGCCCGCCGCGCCGCTGCCCGGTTCGTCGCGCACGTCTGTGTCCAGAGCTTGCGCGCAGAGTTCGGCAAAGTGCCCAAGGGCGTAGTCCAGTTGCTCGACTTGTTCGGGTGTCGCACCTTTCTGCGGGCCGAAAATCGCGGAGGCACCATGAGGGCCGCACAGCGGATTATTGACGTCGGCGGCAATGTCGAAGCGCACCTCGGCCAGACGCGGATCGATGTCGCTCAGATCGAGCCGGGCCAGTTGCGCCAGGGCCAAACCGCCCGGTGCCAGGGGTTGGTCCTGAGCGTCCAGCAGTTTCACACCCAAAGCCTGCATCGCTCCGGCACCGCCGTCGTTGGTGGCGCTGCCGCCAATCGCCAGGATCACTCGTTGCGCGCCGGCATCCAGCGCGGCGCGGATCAATTCACCGGTGCCGAACGTGCTGCTGGTGCAGGCATCGCGCAGGTTCGGCGGGACCAATTGCAGACCACTGGCCTCGGCCATTTCGATGATCGCGGTAAGACTCTGCGGCAACCAGCCCCACGCGGCATCGACCGTGGCGCCCAACGGCCCGCGAACACGGGTGCGACGCAGCTCTCCGTCGCACGCGGCCAGAATCGATTCGACCGTGCCCTCCCCGCCGTCAGCCATCGGGCACTTGAGCAAGTGCGCATCTGGCCAGACTTCCGCCAACCCCAACGCAATGGCGTCGGCCACACCTTGGGCACTCAAACTGTCCTTGAACGAATCGGGGGCGATGACGATTTTCATGCGAATTCTCCAGTTCCAATGCGTCCATGCTGCCAGCCGCCATGAACAATAACGCCGGTCCGCTGCACAAGTGGTGGTAGCGTTTATTGTTCATTTTTACAAAGTCCGTATTTTTAGATCCGGCATTGATGTGAGCTGTCAGTCCGCTATCGCGAGCAGGCTCGCTCCCACAGGGGGTCAGCGTCGCTCACAAATCTGTGCTTCACCACGGACCACTGTGGGAGCGAGCCTGCTCGCGATAGCATCCTGAGATCGCCACTACCGCAAGCCTAGCCGCTATAGGGTTGCTGGCGCGTCGGTTTGGGGCAGGAGCTGGACGCCGAGGTAGAGCGCGAGCATTCCATCCAGCTTAAGCGGGTCGACGCCGCTGAGTTCGGCGATCCGTTCCATGCGGTAACGCAAACTGTTTCGATGGATACCCAAGGCCTCGGCGCAGGCCTGGCTCTGCCCGTCGTGTTCGCACCAACTGCGCAGGGTCGCCAGCAGTTGACCGTTGCCATCCTTGGCGATGACTTTACGCAGCGGCCGCAGCAGTTCATCCAGGGCATCGTCATTGCGGTGTCGCCAGAGCATCACCGGCAATCGATAACGGTTCAGCGTCAGCAAGCGCGAATGCGGCAACACATCACGCCCGTAGGCCAGCAGATCACCGACCCGACGATAGCAACGGCGCAACCCCGACAATCCATCGGCCTGCCCGCCCACGGCAATGCGCAAAATGTTCCAGCCGAGACCATCGAGTTTTTCCAGCAGCCGCTCGTTCTCGATCGCAGGCATTGCCGGTCGACACCACAGCAACGAGGACTTGGCCGAGCTCACGCACCAACTGTCCGGGTAACGCGACATCAGCCAGGCGCTGAGCGCTTCGACGGTCTGGCCCGGGCCATGTTCCATGCCCAACTCGAACAGATACGGCACTCGCGTCAACTGCGGTTTGAGCCCCAATTGCTGCGCTTCGTCCAGCAACCGTGGCGAGTCCCCCGCTTCGCTGAGCAGCAGCGCCAGCAGATCATCGCAACGCTGGCGCCGCCATTGCTGCTCGGCCTGCTGATTGCGCTGGCCCACCAGCATTTCGGCGGTCATGCGCACCAGCTCGGCGTAAGTGCGCAATTGCTCGGGTTCGCCGGTGATGCCCAGCACACCAATCAAACGCTGGTCGAGCAACAGCGGCAGGTTGATGCCCGGCTGCACGCCTTTGAGATGAATCGCAGTCTGCGCGTCGATCTCTACTACGCGTCCGTTGGCCAACACCAGTTGCGCGCCTTCATGACGGGTGTTGATGCGCCCCGGTTCGCCGCTGCCGAGAATCAGCCCTTGGCTGTCCATGACATTGACGTTGTACGGCAGGATGGCCATCGCCCGGTCGACGATGTCCTGGGCCAGGTCGTGATCGAGTTCGAACATAGCGCGGTTCCTTGAAAACGTGATGGAACGGGTTGTTCACCCGCACAGGCCTTGGTCGCAAACCCTGTGCTCAGGCACAAAGACAACCACCCAAGGGGTGGCCGAGACTCACTGGGCGATCAACGTTACCCTTGCGTCGCAAAAAATCATAATAAAGAGAGAGCCCGCCATGTCACAGAGCGCCGCAGCTACCCTGGCCACCGCAGACGACAAAAACGCCGTCTACAAACGCATTACCCTGCGTTTGATCCCCTTCATCTTCATCTGCTACCTGTTCAATTACCTCGACCGGGTGAACGTCGGGTTTGCCAAACTGCAGATGCTCGACGCACTGAAATTCAGCGAAACCGTGTACGGCCTCGGTGCCGGGATCTTCTTCATCGGCTATGTACTCTGCGGCGTGCCGAGCAACCTGGCCCTGACCAAATTCGGCCCGCGACGCTGGATCGCGCTGATGATGATCACTTGGGGCACGCTGTCGACCTGCCTGTTGTTCGTCACCACACCGACCGAGTTCTACACCCTGCGCCTGTTTACCGGCGCCGCCGAAGCCGGGTTCTTTCCGGGTGTGGTGCTTTACCTCTCGCAGTGGTTTCCGACGTTCCGTCGTGGTCGCATCATGGCGCTGTTCATGTCGGCGATCCCTGTGTCCGGTTTGCTCGGCAGCCCGTTTTCCGGCTGGATCCTCACTCACTTTGCCGCAGGCCAGGGCGGTCTCGCTGGCTGGCAGTGGATGTTCCTGCTGCAAGGCATTCCGACGGTGATCCTCGGCGCCCTCGCCTACTTCCTGCTCAGCGACAGCTACGCCAACGCCAAGTGGCTGACCCCTTACGAGCGTTCGGTGCTTGAGGCCGATCACGCTGAAGACCTGGCCAGCAAACCGAAAACCGCTACTGATTCGCTGTTGGCGGTGTTCAAGAATCCAGCGATCTGGGCCTTCGGCCTGATTTATTTCTGCATCCAGAGCGGTGTCTACGCGATCAACTTCTGGTTGCCGTCGATCATCAAGAACCTGGGTTTCAGCGATAACCTGGTGATTGGTTGGCTCAGCGCGATTCCGTACCTGCTGGCGGCAGTGTTCATGTTGATGGTCGGTCGCTCGGCGGACCTGCGCAAAGAACGTCGCTGGCACCTGGTGGTGCCAATGCTGATGGGCGCGGTGGGTCTGTTGATCGCGGTGAACTTCGCCGCCAACCCGGCCATCGCCATCCTCGGCCTGACCATCGCCACCATGGGCGCCCTCACCGGCCTGCCGATGTTCTGGCCGGTGCCGACCGCAATGCTCAGCGCGGGTGCGGCTGCCGGTGGGTTGGCGTTGATCAACTCCATGGGGCAGATGGCGGGTTTCCTTAGTCCGTATCTGGTGGGCTGGGTCAAGGACAGCACCGGGTCGACTGATGCGGCGCTGTATCTGCTGGCGGGTGTGATTGTTTATGGGAGTTTGCTGGCGTTGCGCATGACGCGGACGTTGCGGGTTTAAAAGGGCAGATCAAAAGATCGCAGGCTGCGCCAGCTCCTACATTGGAATCGCGTACACCCGTGAAATATCGGGCGGACAAAATTATGTAGGAGCTGCCGAAGGCTGCGATCTTTTGCTTGTTCTGGCTAGCCCTGCGGATCGAGATTATCCAGCACTCGATTGACCGCCAGCTCACCATTCATCACGACCTGTTGAATCCCGAGCATCGTGCTGCGATAGGGTTCGCCCACCAATGCGGCGAAATCGCTGAGCATCACGCTTGCCGATTTCATGGATTCGCAGGCATGGGCCAGCAGGCTTTCCGAATCGACATCAGGCGCAACGATGAACATCTTGCTGGGTTTGCGGGCAGGTTCTTTGGGGGGCTTGAGGTAATGATCGAGGGCGCGGTCTGCGGCTTCGTTAAGTTTTTTTGAATCGAGGGATTCGTAGGGGGATGTCGAATCTGATTCTGGCGGATTGGGTGTTGGTTTGAACATAGATGGAACCTCTTACGTCATTTAAAAGAAGCCATCACTCTCGCTACCAAACGAAGGGTGGCGGCCATGCGCAGGTTGGTAGACCGGGACGTAAGGAAACCGGCGCGCTCGAAAGCGCCCTGTGCATGACCACCATATAGCAGAGTCGAACAAACGCTGCAGATCATGATGCTTATGCACTTACGTCACCCCGGGGCTACCAAACCCCATCGCTGTTTTTCAGCGACAGGGAAAACGATACAGCCCGGGCCAAAGGCGCACTAGCCGGCGGATTCTGGCGTAGTCGTAGGCAACGGCGCAAGGATGTGTAGCCTCTGAGAGCATTCATCGATGCCATTTAAACATTGCTGTTTATTGCCACCGACTCAATGTGGGAGCGAGCCTGCTCGCGATGGCGTCATCAGACTCAACATTGATGTTGACTGATAAATCGCCATCGCGAGCAGGCTCGCTCCCACAGTTTTATCGGTGAAACGGCTTAATCGGTGGAGAGCACACCCCGACGAACCTGATCACGTTCGATGGATTCGAACAGCGCCTTGAAGTTGCCTTCGCCGAAACCATCGTCGCCTTTACGCTGGATGAATTCGAAGAACACCGGGCCCATCAGGGTTTCCGAGAAGATCTGCAGCAGCAGACGCTTGTCGCCCGACTCGGACGAACCGTCCAGCAAAATGCCCCGCGCTTGCAATTCGTTGACCGGCTCGCCGTGGTTCGGCAAACGGCCTTCGAGCATTTCGTAGTAGGTGTCCGGCGGCGGCGTCATGAAGCGCATGCCGATGCTTTTCAGGTGATCCCAGGTCTTGATCAGGTCATCGCTGAGGAAGGCCACGTGCTGGATGCCCTCGCCGTTGAACTGCATCAGGAACTCTTCGATCTGCCCGGCGCCCTTGGACGACTCTTCGTTGAGCGGGATACGGATCATGCCGTCTGGCGCGGTCATCGCCTTGGAGGTCAGGCCGGTGTATTCGCCTTTGATGTCGAAGTAACGGATCTCGCGGAAGTTGAACAGCTTCTCGTAGAAGTTGGCCCAGTAGGCCATGCGACCGCGATACACGTTGTGGGTCAGGTGATCGATGATCTTCAGACCGGCCCCGACCGGGTTGCGGTCCACGCCTTCGATGAACACGAAGTCGATGTCGTAGATCGAACTGCCTTCGCCAAAACGGTCGATCAGGTACAGCGGCGCGCCGCCGATTCCTTTGATCGCCGGCAAGTGCAGTTCCATCGGACCGGTTTCGATGTGGATCGGTTGGGCGCCGAGTTCCAGGGCACGCTTGTAGGCCTTTTGCGAATCCTTGACGCGAAACGCCATGCCACACACCGACGGACCGTGCTCAGCCGCGAAGTATGACGCCACGCTGTTGGGTTCATTGTTGAGGATCAGGTTGATCGCGCCCTGACGGTACAGGTGCACGTCTTTGGAACGGTGGGTCGCAACCTTGCTGAAGCCCATGATCTCGAAGATCGGCTCCAGGGTGTCAGGGGTCGGCGATGCGAACTCGATGAACTCAAAGCCCATCAGGCCCATTGGGTTTTCGTATAAATCTGCCATTTTGGAGCCTCATCATTTCTTATCAATTAACGGATCGTTAGTTGCTAGCAATGCTGAGACCGGCGGGTGGCGCACAGGAGATGCCCCGCACGCTGCGAGCGAGGAAGTCACCGTAGATCAATTGAAACCCAAATATCTTCATTGTCGACCCAAGGCTATTACGGGCGAGGCTTCTGCTGCCAGAAGACGATTATTCTTATATGCGTAACCGGATTCTACACAGCGTAAATCTGTTGTCCATCCTTCTTATAAAATCCCCCTTTTCGCAGCTTGTGCAAGCGGTTTGTTGCACAGAAAAATCCCCGCCAGGATCAGCCCACCGCCCAGACACATCACCAGGGTCAATTGCTCGCCCAGCAACAACGCGCCAAACAGAACAGCGGTCAGCGGGTTCAAGGCGATGAACACACCCGAACGCGTCGCACCGATTTTGCGGATACCGTCGTAATAACCAATATAGGCCAATGCCGAACCCAGCACGCCCAGGTACATCAGGCTCAACCATTGTTGCGGGCCGAGTTCGGCCAACGCCGCGACACTCAACTCACCACGCACGGCACTGGTCACCCAGAGCATCAGCGTGCCCAGCAAAATCGAGTACGTCACCGTCTGCACCGGCCCCAGCGTTTGATTCAGGCCTTTGGAGAACAGCGAATAAATGCCCCAGCCGAGCACGCAGCCGAAGATCAACAAATCGCCGATCCAGGCATCAGTACCACTGGTCAGCAATTGCGGATTGCGGCTGACGATTACCAGACTGGCGCCGGCAATGCAGATCGCGATACCGACCACTTTCACCCCGCTTAGTCGCTCCTTGAACAGCAGCCACGATGCCAGACCGATCACCGCCGGGTTCAAGGCCACGATCAACGACGCCCGTGACGCGTTGATGTAATGCAGCCCGTAAAAGAAGCAGAGGTTGTAGAAGAAGATCCCGAAAAAACCCAGCAGCGTCAGTTGCAGCCATTGCCGGGGGCTGGGGCGCACCAAAGGCACCCGCGCCAGCAACAGAAACAGCAGCAACGCGACGCTCGCCAGCAAGAACCGCAGGCTCGCGGCCAATAACGGACTGAGGCTGTCGGCCAGAAATCGCCCGGCGACGAACGTCCCGCCCCAGATCATGGTGACCGCTGCCAGTTTCAGATAAACCGGTACATCCGAGGAATTCGCCAGGGTCTGTTCACACGTAGTCATAAGTCTCCACCATCAGAAATCGGGCACATGGCGTATCATTCGATTAATTTAAGATCATCGTAAAATGAGTAAATACTCATGACCCTGACTCAACTCGAGATTTTCTCGCTGGTGGCCGAACTACGCGGTTTCACAGCGGCGGCTCATCGTTTGGAGATTTCCCAATCCGCGGTGTCCCACGCGCTCAAGTCCCTGGAACAGGAATTGGGCGTCGAACTGCTGCGCCGGCATCAGTCTCAAGTCGAGCTGAGCGACATCGGCCAGCAGCTATTACTGCGCGCTCGGGCGATGCTCGGGCTGGCCAACACGGTGCGCCAAGAAGCGGCGGATGCTCGCGGAATGAAACGCGGCACCCTGCGCATCGGCTCGTTCGGCCCGACCTCATCGATCAAATTGCTGCCGAGGATCCTGCAGCATTACCGCGCCGCACACCCGGGCATCGAGGTTCACATCGACGAAGGGCCGGATCGCCAGGTGATCCAGTGGCTGGAAGAGCGACGTATCGATGTCGGCTTCGTGGTGTTGCCCCAGGAACGTTTCGACACTTTTAGCCTGATCGAGGACCAGATGGTCGCGCTGCTGCCTGCCAACCATGTGCTGGCCGGCCGCGACAGCGTGAGCTTGAGCGATTTGTGCCACGACCCTTTTGTGCTGACCGAAGCCGGCTCTTCGGAACTGGTGTCGCGCTTATTCAATGCGGCGCGGTTGACGCCGAACATTCGCTATCGCTGCTCGCAATTGATCAGCACGCTGGACGCCGTCAGCCGTGGCGATGCCCTGACCGTTATCGCCGAAGGCTCTTTGCCTGACGACAACGACAACCACTACGTGAAAAAACCGCTGTCGCCACCGGTCAGCCGCCAAGTCGGGCTGGCGGTGCTCGATCAGCGTCAGTCATCACCTGCGACATTGGCCTTTATCAAACTGGCCTCAAGCCTGAATGATCATTGAACGGCATAAGTGCTGTCGGCCAACTATCATGGCTGAACTCTTCTGGTCGCGCTGGATTTGCGAATGCCACTAAACGTCAAAAGCCGCCGTAAACGTGGCACCCGGATCGCTGTGACTGTTTTGAGCGGGTTGCTCCCGGTGTTGCTGGGGGGCGCCATTCTCTATCTGCAGGCTGAACGTACGCTCAAGCAAAGTACCGAACTGACTGGCGAAGAAGCCGTTCGCCAATTCGAGCTGATGCTCGACAACACCGCGCAAGCGGCGCAAGAGCTATTGCCGCTGGCCGGCCAGAACTGCAACGACGTCAAACTGGCCCTGCGCGAACAAGTCACCCGCCGACCATTCGTGCGCTCGACCAATCTTGTATGGAACACCAACCTCTATTGCAGTTCGTTGTTCGGTGAATATCAGGAAAAGATCAATCCCGGCGATTACACCCAAGGCAAGCTATGGCTAATGAACGGCAACCCGGTCACGCCCAATACCGCGTTGTTGGTGTATCGGCTGAGCGAAGGAAACCAGGGCGCCCTGACCACGCTGGACGGTTATCACCTGAGTAACGTGCTGCGCCTGATCGGTCGCAAAACATTATTGTTACTGCAAGTCGGGCCCCACTGGTTGTCGGCCGACGGCAAGGTCCACGACGATGCCCTGCCCGCCTTGCCCGTGGCGCAAAACACCCTGACCTCCTCGCGTTATGCCTTTACCGTGGCCGCCGGTTTCCCTGAAGGAGAAACCTGGCGTTACATGCGCAGTGAGTATCCTCCGCTATTCAGTCTGTTGATGTTCTTCGGTGTGGTGTCCGGCTCGATCGGGCATGTCCTGCAGAAGCGCTCGATGTCGCCCAGCCGTGAAATGCAGCGGGCGCTGGAGGCAGCAGAGTTCATTCCTTATTTTCAGCCCGTGGTGCATGGCGACAATAAGCAGTGGTCCGGCGCCGAAGTATTGATGCGTTGGCAACATCCCAAGGAAGGCCTGGTGCGCCCGGATCTGTTCATCCCGTTTGCCGAACATTCCGGGCTGATCGTGCCGATGACTCGCTCCTTGATGCGGCAGACTTCCGCATTACTGGCACCCTTGTCGGCATCGTTCGAGGGGCCGTTTCACATCGGCATCAACATCACCGCCAGTCACTGCCGGGACCTGGAACTGGTCGAGGACTGCCGCGAATTCCTCAGCGCTTTCGCCCCCGGCAGCATCAACCTGGTGCTGGAGCTGACCGAACGCGAACTCATCGAGCCGACAGCCATCACCTTGCAATTGTTCGAGCAGCTTCACGGGTTGGGCGTGATGATTGCAATTGATGACTTCGGCACCGGCCATTCAAGCCTGGGTTATTTGCGTCAGTTCAATGTGGACTTCCTGAAAATCGATCAGAGCTTTGTCGCCATGATCGGTGTCGATGCCCTCTCCCGGCACATTCTGGACAGCATCATCGAGCTCTCGGCCAAACTCGATCTGGGTATCGTCGCCGAAGGCGTGGAAACCGTAGAACAAAGTGACTATCTGACCGCCCACGGCGTGAACTTCCTGCAAGGTTATCTGTTTGGCCGGCCGATGCCCGGCGCAGACTTCATTAGAGCATTAAGTGGTCATTAACTAACCACTTTAAGCGCTAAGGTCATGATGATACGCACCAAATTGAATCAAAAGACTACTCTTGTTACATGAAGAAAAAGTCAGGATTTACTCTTGGCCAATTAACTACTACAATTTTTCATGCCTGTGCAGAACTGGCAGGTGAGCCATTATCACCGAGTCGCTTCAAGGCTCTTGGCTTATAGCTTTGTTTGCGGTTGGTATCAGCCAAACACACCATTGGAGTAAAGATATTGTCCAGACTCGCTGAATTCCGTGCAGCTGAAAAGGCCCTTCAAGAACAGCTCAAGCAGTTGGAATCGCTGAAGAACGATGCCGGGCTCAAAAAAGAAATCGAATTCGAAGAAAAGCTCCAGGGGCTGATGAAAACCTACGGCAAGAGCTTGCGCGACATCGTCGCCATCCTCGATCCAAACCCGGCGAAATCCGGCCTGCAACAGGCAGCAGCGCCTAAAACCCGCCGCGCTCGCGTGGTCAAGGTTTATCAGAACCCACACTCCGGCGAACTGATTGAAACCAAGGGCGGCAACCACCGCGGCCTGAAAGCCTGGAAGGAACAATACGGTGCTGCCACCGTGGATTCCTGGCTGCGTGGCTAAGCACTCGCGGTCATAAAAAAAGCCCTGCCAATGCAGGGCTTTTTTCATGGGCAGCGTCTAAATGCAACGATAGTCGTCGATCAACTCGTTACATGCTGATGAACTTTATGCTTAATCCCTTTGGCTATCTAAAAAATGCCAAACTCGCTGAGATCTACTGAATCGCAAACCTTAAACTAAAGTTTCAAGCTGTTTCGAGCCGCCGCTATGTCGTCCTGACTTGCCTTATAAAGGTCTGCCTGCCCCGCATAGGAAAGTACATAGGCCTTATCGGCGTCTACCGCAGCGACCAATGTTTGAGACAGCACATGTCGACCGTTCTGCGTAATCGTGCAGGTTGTTTCCACCGCCGATAGCCGGCTCAAGCTAGTCGTGTGAATTTTAGTGCAAACGCTCTGATAACCACCCTGAAAAAAGTCCTTTTGCACCGACTTACGCATTTCCAGCAGCACGCCCTCCAGGTTCACCTGATGACCACTTTCTACCTGAGTCATGGTCAACTCCATCACCATCACCGGCGTACCGTCCTGATCGTTTTTTACCGCGCGTTGCCGGGATACCTGCGGTTTAGCCTCATCTTGCGGAACCGCTTCCACGGTCCATCCGCTTGGCCAGGTCACGACCGGCGCCTCTGCATAAGCGGGGGTAACACCTGAAAGCAGACACATCAGGACGAACATCGATTGACAGAATCGGGTCATTGCAATGAACACTCACGAATTGAGCCGTAAAGTCTGAGCCTCACCCGGCTGTCAGGCAAGCCTGTGGTTTTGGTTTGGCGATGCTGAGGGCCTTGCGTATCATTGAGAACGTCCCCTAGCCCCACTTATTTTGCGGAGGGCCCATGAGCCTGCACGAACTCAATACATTTCCCGGTGTGACCGCCCAACCCGACACCGCCACCCAGAAGTTCGTCTTCAACCACACCATGCTGCGGGTCAAGGACATCACCCAGTCGCTGGATTTCTACACTCGCATCCTGGGTTTCTCGCTGGTGGAAAAGCGCGATTTCCCGGAAGCCGAGTTCAGCCTGTATTTTCTGGCACTGGTCGATAAAAACCAGATCCCGGCCGATGCCGCGGCTCGCACCGAGTGGATGAAATCGATCCCTGGAGTTCTCGAGCTGACTCACAACCACGGCACCGAGAACGATGCGGATTTCGCCTATCACAATGGCAACACCGACCCACGCGGCTTCGGCCATATCTGCATTTCGGTGCCGGACATTCGCGCCGCGTGCGAGCGCTTCGAAGCGCTGGGCTGCGATTTCCAGAAACGCCTGAACGACGGCCGCATGAAGAGCCTGGCCTTCATCAAGGACCCGGATGGTTACTGGGTCGAGATCATTCAGCCTGCACCGATGTAAATCAAAAATCAAAAGATCGCAGCCTTCGGCAGCTCCTACAGAATCGAGCCTGGCTTGGCTTTTGTAGGAACTGCCGAAGGCTGCGAGCTTTTGATCCACCCACAAAAAACCCCATGATCACTCATGGGGTTTTGTGTTTTCAGCGTCGGCGTTTATGCAGGCGCCGAGGCGCGGATCAAGTGATCGAATGCGCTCAGGGAGGCCTTGGCGCCCTCGCCCACCGCAATCACGATCTGCTTGTACGGCACGGTGGTCACGTCACCGGCCGCGAACACGCCGGGCATCGACGTTTCACCACGAGCATCGACGATGATCTCGCCGCGCGGCGACAGTTCGATGGTGCCTTTGAGCCAATCGGTGTTAGGCAGCAGCCCGATCTGCACGAAGATCCCTTCCAGCTCGACAGTGCGCAGCTCGTCCGACTGGCGATCCTTGTAGCGCAGGCCGTTGACCTTCTGGCCATCGCCAGTCACCTCAGTGGTTTGCGCACTGGTGATCACCGTAACGTTCGGCAGGCTGTGCAACTTGCGCTGCAACACCGCATCGGCGCGCAGTTGTACGTCGAACTCCAACAGGGTCACGTGGGACACGATACCAGCCAGGTCGATGGCCGCTTCGACGCCGGAGTTACCGCCACCAATCACCGCCACACGCTTGCCTTTGAACAGCGGACCGTCGCAGTGCGGGCAGTACGCCACGCCTTTGTTGCGGTATTGCTGCTCACCGGGAACGTTCATTTCACGCCACCGGGCACCGGTCGCCAAAATCACGGTCTTGGCTTTCAAAGAGGCGCCGCTGGCGAAATGGATTCCATGCAGTTCGCCATTTTTGCCCGGCACCAGCTTGTCGGCGCGTTGCAGGTTCATGATGTCCACGTCGTACTGCTTGACGTGTTCTTCCAGCGCCACGGCCAGTTTCGGCCCTTCGGTTTCCTGCACCGAGATGAAGTTCTCGATGGCCATGGTGTCGAGCACCTGACCACCAAAACGTTCCGCCGCCACACCGGTGCGAATGCCTTTACGAGCAGCGTAGATCGCCGCCGAAGCACCGGCCGGGCCACCGCCGACGACCAGTACGTCAAAGGCATCTTTGGCGCTGATTTTCTCGGCCTGGCGCTCGATGCCACTGGTGTCGATCTTGGCGAGGATTTCTTCCAGGCCCATGCGGCCCTGGCCGAAGTTGACGCCGTTCAGGTAGATGCTTGGGACGGCCATGATCTGGCGCTCGTCGACTTCAGCCTGAAACAACGCGCCGTCGATGGCGACGTGGCGGATGTTCGGGTTCAGCACCGCCATCAGGTTCAATGCCTGGACTACGTCCGGGCAGTTCTGGCAGGACAGCGAGAAGTAAGTCTCGAAGTTGAACTCGCCTTTGAGCGAGCGGATCTGTTCGATCACCTCAACACTGGCCTTCGAGGGGTGGCCGCCGACTTGCAGCAGGGCCAGCACCAAGGATGTGAATTCGTGGCCCATCGGGATACCGGCAAAACGCAGGCTGATATCGGCCCCTGGGCGGTTGATCGAGAACGATGGTTTACGCGCATCGTTACCGTTGTCGAGCAACGTAATCTGGGTGGAAAGACTGGCAACGTCTTTGAGTAAAGCGAGCATTTCCTGGGATTTCGCACCGTCGTCGAGGGAAGCAACGATCTCGATCGGCTGGGTGACCCGTTCCAGGTACGATTTCAACTGGGCTTTAAGATTGGCGTCCAACATACGGGCGATTTCCATGCTGTTTGGTGAATAGACAAAAACATAAAAAAAGCGCCCGAGCGAATCTCGCCCGGGCGTTTTTATTGGGCGGTGCAGCTTACTTAGGAGGTGCGGAGTTCCGCCCTGATGAAGCGCGTCACAGACTTAGATCTTGCCGACCAGGTCCAGAGACGGAGCCAGAGTGGCCTCGCCTTCTTTCCACTTGGCTGGGCAAACCTGGCCTGGGTGAGCAGCAACGTACTGAGCAGCCTTGATTTTGCGCAGCAGCTCGGAAGCGTCACGGCCTACACCGCCGTCGTTGAGTTCAACGATTTTGATCTGGCCTTCAGGGTTGATCACAAAGGTGCCACGGTCAGCCAGACCAGCTTCTTCGATCAGCACGTCGAAGTTGCGGGAGATAGCGTGAGTCGGGTCGCCGATCATGGTGTACTGGATTTTGCCGATGGCTGGCGAAGTGTTGTGCCAGGCAGCGTGGGCAAAGTGGGTATCGGTGGAAACGCTGTAGATTTCGACGCCCAGCTTCTGGAACTCGGCGTAGTTGTCAGCCAGGTCTTCCAGTTCGGTCGGGCAAACGAAGGTGAAGTCAGCTGGGTAGAAGAACACGACAGACCACTTGCCTTTCAGGTCAGCGTCCGACACTTTTACGAAGTCGCCATTTTTAAAGGCGTCAGCTTTGAACGGTTTAACTTGGCTGTTGATGATAGGCATCGATGACTCTCCGTCAGGGGTTAAGAAGTTGATGGGGTGAATCCTACCCAGTCGATCGCCGGTTGGCTCATTGGCAAACCTGATGCTGCTGATTGGTTTTCGCTATTAGCCGACAGTATTAATAGAAGAAAACGTGATCTACAGCGCCAATGGCTTTTCAGCGATGCGGGGCATTCCGAGAAACGGGCTGGCTTCAACATAGCGCATGGCCGACTTCATATCCTTCCAGCCCACGTAATTCATCAACGACTTCAAATCCCAACCGCTCTGATGGGCCCAAGTGGCAAAGCCACGACGCAAGGAGTGACTGGTGTAATGCTCGGCCGCAATACCGGCGCGTTCCAGTGCCTGACGCAATAACGGGATCACGCTATTGGCGTGCAAGCCCTCCTCGCTCAAATGGCCCCAGCGGTCGATACCCCGGAACACCGGCCCGCGGACCAACGCTGCTTCAGTGATCCATTGGATATAGGCCTGCACCGGGCACAGGCGCTGCAAGGCTGGCGTCTGGTATGTCTGGCCGAGGTTCTCGCGGTCGCTCTTGCTGCGAGGCAGGTAGAGGGTGATGCCTGAGCCGGCGCTGGCCCGCACATATTCAATCTGCACCCGGCACAACTCATCGCTCCGGAAACCGCGCCAAAAGCCCAGCAGGATCAGCGCTGTGTCGCGCCGAGCCCGCAGCAATCCCGGTTGATCGCCCTGCGCCTTGGCGGTTTGCGCTTCCTGCTCCAGCCAGGCCACCACTTGCTCCAGATGCTGAAGCTGCAACGGCTCGGCCTGTTTCTCCTGCGCCGGGTGCAGCGCGCGAATGCCCTTGAACACTTTGCGCACAACGGGCGCCTTGGTGGGATCGGCGAACCCCTGACTGTTGTGCCACTGCGCCAGCGCGGACAAACGTAACTTCAAGGTGTTGATCGACAGCACACCTGCGTGGGCCACGAGATAGCGCGCCACGCTGTCGCCGGTCGCCGGCAGGAACCCGCCCCAACTGACTTCGAAATGCTCAATGGCCGCGCGATAGCTGCGACGGGTGTTGTCGCGCGTAGCGGCTTGCAGGTAGCGATCCAGATCAGTCATGGGCTCAGTTCTCGAAAACGTACCGCTCTGGCGGGTGAAACCCGGATTACCGCTCATCACACGGGGTAATACCAGTATATCCCGCATGATAAATCACAGGATTTTAACTTTGTTAGCATCATGGTACATTGCGAATATTAGTGGTACGTACCACAGTATCAAATCGTAGGAGAACACATGGCACGTGGCGGCGTAAACAAGGCACTGGTGCAGGCGGCACGCTCAGCAATCCTCGCTCGGGGCGAACACCCGAGCATTGATGCGGTGCGGATCGAGATGGGCAATACCGGTTCAAAAACCACAATCCATCGCTATATGAAGGAGCTCGATGACGGCGCCGAGCCCGCGCAAGCACCTTCCGAGCCTATCGATGATGAGCTGACAAGCCTGGTGTCGCGCCTGGCGCAACGCCTGAAAGAACAGGCGCAAGAACCCATCGACCAGGCACGCGCACAGTTCGAGCAACAACGAAAAGAGCTGGAAACCCAACTGCACGAGGCCCGCGAGGCCAATACCGAACTGCACCAGCAATACGAAATTCAAAGCCTGGCGCTGACCCAGGAATCAGCAGAGCTGCAAGACACCCGCTCCATGCTGCAAACCGAGCAAACCCGCAACGCCGGACTGAACCAGGCGCTGGCAGATTTCGAATTACGCTTGCAGGACAAGGACGAGCAGATCCGCTCGCTGGAAGAAAAGCACCTGCATGCCCGTGAGGCACTGGAACACTACCGCAACGCCGTCAAGGACCAACGCGAGCAGGAACAGCGCCGTCACGAAGGTCAGGTGCAGCAGATTCAGATGGAGTTGCGTCAGGCGCAGCAAAGCGCACTGGTTCGCCAGGATGAAATCACCCAATTGCATCGCGACAACGAGCGCTTGCTGACTGAAAATCGCGGAACGCTGCGGGAGTTGAGCCTGTCGCAAGAGCAACTCAAGCACACCAACAACCGACAGGATCAACTGCTGGAACAGGTCAACCGTATCGACAGCGAACGCACCCTCCTCCAGGAACGCTTGCGCATCGCCTTGCTGGAAAGCCAGTCACTCAAGCAGATCATCGACGAACAGTCGCACATCAACAAAACGCTGGAAGTTGAACTGCTCAAGTTGCAGGCAAGCCTGGATGAAAGCGTGCGTCAGGCCGCTGTCGTTGCGACAGGGCCAGACGCATCAGCCTCGCGTCAGGACGATTAACCCGCGACTGGCGTACGCATGGTGACGAACTCTTCGGCGGCCGTCGGATGCACACCGATGGTTTCGTCGAAATCACGCTTGGTCGCGCCCGCCTTCAGCGCAATCGCCAACCCTTGCACGATCTCGCCAGCATCCGGGCCGACCATGTGGCAGCCCAAGACCTTATCAGTCTTGGCGTCCACTACCAGCTTCATCAAGGTGCGTTCCTGGCACTCGGTCAGGGTCAGCTTCATTGGCCGGAAACGGCTTTCGAAGATCACCACATCGTGCCCGGCCTCTCGCGCCTCTTCTTCGGTCAGGCCGACAGTGCCTATGTTCGGCAAGCTGAAGACGGCGGTCGGGATCATCTTGTAATCCACCGGACGGTATTGTTCGGGCTTGAACAAACGCCGCGCTACAGCCATGCCCTCCGCCAGCGCGACCGGCGTGAGCTGCACTCGACCAATCACATCGCCCAGGGCCAGGATCGACGGCTCTGCGGTTTGATACTGCTCATCGACCTCGACAAAACCTTTCTTGTCGAGTTTGACGCCGGTGTTTTCCAGCCCCAGGTTATCGAGCATCGGACGCCGACCGGTGGCGTAGAACACGCAATCCGCCTCCAACTTACGGCCGTCCTTGAGCGTGGCTGTCAGGCTGCCATCGGCCTGCTTGTCGATGCGCTCGATGTCGGCATTGAATTGCAGGTCCATGCCGCGCTTGGTCAACTCTTCCTGCAAATGCTTGCGCACCGCACCATCGAAGCCACGCAGGAACAGATCACCGCGATACAGCAGCGTGGTCTCAGCCCCCAGCCCGTGAAAAATCCCAGCAAACTCCACCGCAATGTAACCACCACCGACCACCAGAACGCGCTTTGGCAGCTCTTTAAGGAAGAACGCCTGATTGGAACTGATCGCGTGCTCGTGCCCCGGAATCTCCGGAATCTGCGGCCAGCCACCGGTAGCAATCAGAATGTTTTTGGTGGTGTAGCGTTTGCCATCGAACTCGACGGTATGCGGATCGACGATTTTCGCGTGACCTTCATGCAAGGTCACGCCGCTGTTGACCAGCAGATTGCGGTAGATGCCGTTCAGGCGATTGATCTCGCGATCCTTGTTGGCGATCAGCGTCGCCCAGTCGAACTTCGCCTCACCCGGGGTCCAGCCAAAACCTTGCGACTGTTCGAAGTCTTCGGCGAAGTGCGCGCCGTAGACCAGCAATTTTTTCGGCACGCAGCCGACGTTCACACACGTACCGCCCAGGTAGCGACTCTCGGCCACGGCGACTTTCGCGCCAAAACCGGCTGCAAACCGCGCAGCCCGCACACCGCCGGAACCGGCACCAATCACATATAAGTCAAAATCGTAGGCCATTTCTATCTCCTTGGCAGGTCACCAGCATACCTGCGGGCGGCCGTTGATCAAGCTTTGCGCTGAAATGCTCGGGCCGTGCGATGCGCGGCCCAACCTCCGCTTTCGATCAATGGCCCTTTGCAGATTGCGTTTTCGGTGTCCTCAGAGTGCGCCAAGCAATCAAAATCGCCATGAGTGCCAGGCCGAACGTCACCCACGAAACCAAACCGATTCCACCTTCGAATGCCCTACCCGCCTGCGTCATCAATTCTCTTGCTTGATCACCCGACAAGTCTGCCGCCACATGATGGGCGCCAGATAGCGTCTCACTCGCCAGCATCATCTGCACTTCGCTCAGAAACCCCGGAAGCTGCAATGCACTGCGATAGTAGGCGGTGACGAGACCGCCAAGCACTGTCGTCCCCAAAACTACGCCCACTTCATAGGCCGTTTCGCTAATGGCCGACGCAGCGCCCGCCTTTGCCGGTGGTGCGGCTGACAAAATCACATCATTGGACACCGTCGCGATCGCGCCTACGCCAATGTTCAGCAAGGCAAAAGCCACCACTAGAACGGTCAGGCTACTGCCCATGCTGGCGACCAGCAAAAACGCAGCCCCAGCAAACGCCATCAAAATCGGTATCAGCACATGCACCGGTAATCGCTGCGCAACAGGCACGACCGCCATCCCCACTACAATTGCCATGATTTGACCTGGGACCAACGCGAAGCTAGCACTCAAGGGCGACATCTGAAGAACGATCTGCAGGAACTGAGTGGCAAAGAATACGAAGCCGACGAGAAACGAGAGACTCATCAAATTGATCGCGACAGAGCCGCTAAAAGTGCCACTGCGGAACAGACTCAGGTCCATCAGCGGCACGGGCAGTCGTAACTGTCGACGCACAAACATCCCGCCTGCAACTGCGCCTACTGCAAATGTTGTCAGCACCATCCAGTCGATACCATTACTGGCGCTGTGTTTAATGCCATAAACAATGGCACCAAGGGCTACCATCGATTGCAGGATGCTTATCGGATCTAACGGTCCCGAAGCATCTCGCTCGGATTCGGGCAACAACAATGGCCCCAATACCAGCAGTGGCACCAACACGGGCACCGCCAACAGGAAAATCGACCCCCAACTGAAAAACTCCAGCAATACCCCGCCCACCAAAGGACCGAGTGCAGAGCCGACCGTCAACGTCGTAGCCCAGATCGCGACTGCTAATCTGCGTTCTTCTCGATCCTCGAACACCGAACGTATCAACGCCAACGTTGAGGGCATCAGCATCGCACCGAAAACGCCCATACAAGCTCGCCCGGCAATCAGTTGCGTGGCGGTATCGGAATACGCGGTTAGTACCGACACAATGGCAAAACCCAAGGACCCGGCCAGCAACAACTTACGATGACCGATTCGATCTCCCAGACTACCCATCGACACCAGCAATCCCGCCAAGACCAGCGAATAAGCATCGATCATCCACAACTGTTGGCTAGCGCTCGGACGTAGGGCCTCGGCAATTTTTGGTAGCGCGAATCCAAGCACCGTATTGTCAACTGTCACCAGCAACACCGGCAGCATCAGCACGCTTAGGCCTAACCAACGTTTTGATCTCGCTGCGCGGTGTGTCGCCTCACTTATGAATGCCATGGGTAAAACTCCTTACTGCACACAAAAAATTCACGGGACATTTTTCAATGCACCCATGAAACGTTTCCTACGCGCTTCCTTGGCGAGGATTTAATCAGTTCAGCAATGAAAAAACGTGCTGACAATCGACGGCTCCAGAGTTCAAGCGACTGCCCAATGTATTTGAAACGCCTTGTAGGTCGCTTCTGAATTCGTCGTAATCCTGAGCTGTACGATCAGTCTCACCGACTCGACAGAATTTAAGTGTTGATCGGCGAAAACGCCTTTTTTCCTCTCGCCCCCACAAAAGCAAACGCCCCGAACAAGTCGGGGCGTTTGCTTGGGCCTTCACCCGTGTGTTTTCACACCGTCTGAAGGTAGCTTTTCAATACAAGCAGCTCAGGCGCTATCAGTAAGCCTTGCCAGTCTTGTAGAAGTTCTCGAAGCAGAAGTTGGTCGCGTCGATGTAGCCTTCGGCGCCACCGCAGTCGAAACGCTTGCCTTTGAACTTGTAGGCCATGACGCAGCCGTTTTGCGCTTGCTTCATCAGGGCGTCGGTGATCTGGATTTCGCCGCCCTTGCCTGGCTCGGTTTGTTCGATCAGGTCGAAGATGTCCGGAGTCAGGATGTAACGGCCGATGATCGCCAGGTTCGACGGCGCATCTTCAGGCTTTGGTTTTTCAACCATGCTGTGAACGCGGTAGATGTCATCGCGGATCATCTCACCGGCAATCACGCCGTACTTGTGAGTTTCTTGCGGATCGACTTCCTGGATAGCAACGATCGAGCAGCGGAACTGCTTGTACAGCTTGACCATCTGGGTCAGTACGCCGTCGCCTTCCAGGTTGACGCACAAGTCGTCCGCCAGTACCACGGCGAAAGGTTCGTCGCCGATCAGCGGACGGCCAGTCAGAATCGCGTGGCCCAGGCCTTTCATTTCGGTCTGGCGAGTGTAAGAGAACGAGCACTCGTCGAGCAGCTTGCGGATGCCGACCAGGTATTTTTCCTTGTCGGTGCCCTTGATCTGGTTTTCCAGCTCGTAGCTGATGTCAAAGTGGTCTTCCAGAGCGCGTTTGCCGCGACCGGTGACGATGGAGATTTCGGTCAACCCGGCGTCCAGTGCTTCTTCGACGCCGTACTGGATCAGTGGCTTGTTTACCACCGGCAGCATTTCTTTGGGCATGGCTTTAGTCGCTGGCAGGAAGCGAGTACCGTAACCGGCTGCTGGGAACAAGCATTTCTTGATCATATAAGTCCTTGAAAGGGCTGTGTGTTCGAGTTTCGGCGCAGTCTAATCAGGCGGCGGGCACCTTACAATGCCCTGCGCTGGCTAACCGATGCCATCATAGAGAAATAAACCGGCGAATAGTTCAATCGCCTTCCGGTTCGACGGATCGAGCGGTCCCACTCTACGCCCATGAGCGCCGTTTGCGTGCATTTGACGTATCATGGCCCCCTTGATCCCGCCAAGAGGCAGTTATATGTCGGCAGCACAAAACGCAAACGGTTATTCGGTCAGCCAGGACAAGAACGGTCAGTGGTGGATAGTCAATTACCACGACGAACAGGTCGCCGGCCCATTGCCCAGCAAGGCGATGGCGGTGGAAGTGGCTGCGGTGTTCCAGGACGACCGCTCTGCCCCGGCCGCACCCCGTGAAGCAGCGCCAGCTCGGACCCCCCGCCGCAAGAAATGACCAGGACCGGCCCCGGTAAATGCCGTTCGAGCATTGAACGGGGGCCTCGGTGATGGGTTTATCTGTACCGAAATGGCCATTCGCTATAACCTCGCGCCAGCCCTTCCCTTCCCGATGACTGATTCCATGAAAACGATACTGGCGCTGTTTGCAGTTCTTGCCTTGGCGGGCTGTGCCTCGGCTGAAAAAACCTACCTGGACAATGGTGAACAGGGGCTGACCATCGATTGCTCCGGCGAGGCCAATTCCTGGGCCACCTGCTACGAAAAAGCCGATGCCTCTTGCGCCGGCACCGGCTATCGGATTGTCGGCACCGACGGCACACCGTCGCCCCAGGAAAGCGACAAGACCCTGGGCGTCGACGTCGGCAACTACAAAAATCGTAGCGTGGTCGTGGTCTGCAAGTAGCTACATGTGAATTTCGGCGAATTTGATCCCGAGCCCGCGCACGGTCTCGATCAAATCGTCGAGGCGACTGAAGGATTCGACCTCATCGTTATCATTCACCAGGAAAAAACTGCGCCCGGCGCTTTTCTTGAAAAACACGATCCACTCCCCCGGATTCGCCGGGTTCTGAATCACGTGGGTGGCAGAGATATGACCCTCTGCATGGCACTCCCGCACCTGCTCTCGCTTCATGCTCAAACTCCAGAAATGACAATGCCGTCAAAGCGCGACTTTGACGGCATCGATGCTGACTGGGGGTAGTTTATCAGCCGGATATGCACGCGGTGGCGGCATTGCGCACATCCCATGGGCGCAAAGGCACATTGGAGATGCGTTCATGCAGCTTGATGCTGCTGCCGCCGGAGCGGTCTTCGATGTCAAACACCGCTGCCGGCCCGGAGGAGAACTTCTGCGGCACGATAACCCGCACGCCTTCCTTGTGCGGCTCGACTTGCAGGGCTCCACGGCTATCAGCAAGCTTTTCGACCAGGCATTTCGCGTACTCATGGGGATTCTTGCCTGAGATCACGCTCATGGTGGGCAGTGTCTCATTGATGTCCGAAACACTCGCACATCCACCCACTGCCAATGCCAAGGGCCCGACCAGAACTCCCCACTTCATACAAAACCTCCGATAAAGACCTTCCGACAGCTCAAATGCTGGTTTTCTCCGAGGCTCACTGCTTTTATCGCTCATAGAATTCCGTACAACTGTTTTTAATTGTCAAAGCGCACCTCGAGAGCCGGATAATAACCTGTTCGGGCTGATAAACTGCGTCAATCGCCCATGCTATCGTTTTGATTTTGTAGAAAAAGCCCTTCTGGAGGCGCCTCATGAAATTTATCCACCAGCGCGAGCACCTCAACGAAGACGACATCGTCGTCATCCAGTGCTCCCAAATGTGCAACATCCGCTTGATGAACGACGCCAATTTCCGCAGCTTCAAGAATGGCGGCCGTCATACTTACCACGGCGGCGCATTCGACACCTTCCCGGCCCGCATCACTGCGCCGAGCACCGGCTTCTGGAACATCACCATCGACATGGTCACCCGCCGGCCGATCAGCGTGACCCGCAAGCCGAGCCTGACGCACTCGATCAAGATCATCCGTCGCTCCAGCTCGAAACTGAGCTGAGCCCACACGAAAACAGGCAGGTATGACCGTGGCCCAGACGACCAAGTACGTCATCAAATACAAACTCAACGGCGAACGCCGCTTTGAATTCGCCCAGCTGGAGAACGGCACGGAAGAAGAAGCCAAGGCTGCACTCGACGTCATTCATGGCCAGACTGAAGATGTCATCAGCGAGATCAGCGTGAGCAAAGCGCTGTAATGCGATCTGGAGCGACAACATGGACGTCTGCTCCCCTTTCGAATTCGACCGCAAGCGCCGGAGTGTCCACTCCCGCAACGCTCACTAAACTGGCCGCCTCGACCTTTTGGTCAAGGAGTCAGAACCCTTGTTTACCGACCCGATTCACAACGACGCTCTCGACTGGGCCAGGCTTGCGCAGCAACTCGATCAGGATGGCTGCGTGCTAATCCGGTCGTTTTTAAGCCATCAGACCTGCTATGAAATAAGCGCCCTGTACGATCAGCCCGAACCCTTTCGCTCTAAAGTGGTGATGGCTCGCCACGGTTTTGGCCGGGGTGAGTACAAATACTTCAAGTATCCGCTGCCGGATCCGGTGGCCCTGTTGCGAAGCTCGCTCTACCCTCGACTGGTTCCAATCGCCAATCGCTGGTACGAATGGATGGGCCTGCCGACCCGTTTCCCCGAATCGCACGAAACGTTTCTGCAACGCTGTCACGCCGCCGGTCAGGAACGCCCGACACCTTTGTTGCTGCAATACGGCCCGCAGGACTACAACTGTTTGCATCAGGACCTGTACGGCGAACACGTCTTCCCGCTGCAAGTGGCGATTCTCCTGTCAGAGCCGGGAGAAGACTTCACCGGCGGTGAGTTTGTGCTGACCGAACAACGCCCACGGATGCAGTCGCGCCCGCAAGTCATCGGTCTGAAGAAAGGCGACGCGTTGATTTTTGCCGTGAATCAGCGCCCGGTAAAAGGTGTTCGCGGCTATTACCGAGTGACCATGCGTCACGGGGTGAGTCGCCTGCACAGTGGAAAACGGCATACTCTTGGAATCATCTTTCACGATGCGCTATGAACCCATGAGCCCGATCACCTTCGATCTGTTTGCCGATGCCGAACCTGAGCAGCAGCCCAAGCGCGAGCAGATCGGCGAACAATCCTACGTGTTTAAAGGCTTCGCCCTGCCCTGGCTCGACCGGTTGCTGCCGGCACTGGAGGCAGTTCTGGCAGCGGCGCCCTTTCGGAAAATGGTCACGCCCGGTGGCTTTACCATGTCGGTGGCCTTGAGCAGTTGCGGCACATGGGGCTGGACGACTGACCCCAGCGGCTACAGGTACACCCGCGACGATCCGCAGACCGACCTGCCCTGGCCCGAGATGCCCGAGGTGTTTTTCGAGCTGGCGCAAGCGGCGGCGCGTGAGGCAGGGTTTTTGGATTTCGTACCGGATTCCTGCCTGATCAACCGCTATATTCCCGGTGCCAGGATGTCGTTGCATCAGGACAAAGACGAAGGTTCCTACGCGGCGCCCATTGTGTCGGTGTCCTTGGGGTTGCCGGCGACGTTTCTGTTTGGTGGATTCGAACGCAGCGCCAAAAGCCAACGCGTGCCGCTGTTGCACGGCGATATCGTGGTCTGGGGCGGCGTGGACCGTTTGCGTTATCACGGCGTACTGCCGATCAAGCAGGGTTATCACCCTCAGTTGGGCGAACAACGGATCAACTTCACCTTTCGTACCGCGGGATGAATCCGTTGAATTCGACCGCAAGACCCGGAGTGTGGCGTCTCTGCCGGCTGGTTAATCTGCATGAAACGGGTCAACGGACATGAAGCCATGACAACTCAATCGACAAAAAACGCCACCGAAAACGATCCTCGCTGGGCCGCCGTGGTCGCGCGTGATCCCCGCGCCGACGGGCAGTTTGTGTATGCAGTAAAAACCACCGGCATCTACTGCCGCCCCAGCAGCCTGGCGCGCTTGCCAAGGCCGAAGAATGTCGAATTCTTCGACACCGCCCAGCAAGCCCAGGAGGCGGGTTATCGCCCCAGCAAACGGGCCGCGAAAGATCAAAGCGACGTTGCCGCACAGCATGCCACCACCGTGGCCGCCGCATGCCGCCACATCGAATCCGCCGAGACCTTGCCGGCGTTGAATGAACTGGCGGACGCGGCCGGCCTGAGCAGTTTCCACTTCCATCGCGTGTTCAAGGCCATCACCGGCCTGACGCCCAAGGGCTACGCCACAGCCCACCGTTCGCGCAAAGTTCGCGAACGCTTGGCCGACGGTGGCACGGTCACCGACGCGCTGTATGACGCCGGATTCAACTCCAACAGCCGTTTCTATGAGGCCGCGGATCAAGTGCTGGGCATGAAGCCAGGCGATTATCGTGCGGCCGGACAGAACAACGACATTCGTTTTGCCGTCGGCCAGTGTTCTCTCGGGGCGATTCTGGTGGCGCAAAGTGAACGCGGCGTCTGCGCGATTCTGTTGGGGGACGATCCGCATCAATTGGTGTGTGATCTGCAGGACAAGTTTCGCCGCGCCAACCTGATTGGCGCCGATCATGAGTTCGAGCAGTTGATCGCCAAAGTGGTGGGTTTTATCGAAGCCCCGGCACTTGGCCTGGACTTGCCGCTGGACGTACGCGGCACGGCGTTTCAGGAGCGGGTGTGGCAAGCATTGCGGGAGATTCCCGTCGGCAGCACCGCCAGTTATGCCGATATCGCTCAGCGCATCGGCTCACCGAAAGCCGTGCGCGCCGTAGCCCAGGCCTGCGGTGCGAACAGCCTGGCGGTGGCAATTCCTTGCCATCGCGTGGTGCGCAGCGACGGCAACCTGTCGGGCTATCGCTGGGGCGTGGAGCGCAAGCGTCAGTTGCTGGAACGCGAAAACGCGGCTGAGTCCTGAATGCCGATATAGACCGCCACGGTCTCCGGGCCGGTGTAGACCTCGAAGTCCGTGACGAACTTGCGGCGAACCTGCGGGTTATCCTCGAAGTAAGCCCAGATCAGGCCCCACGTCTGGATGACGCTGTCGGGCATCGGCCCTTTGGCGCTGAACACCAGGTAATCACCGCCCTCAATTTGAATTTGCGCAAAGTCCTCGCAGAGCGCGGTGACCGCTGCACCCGCGGTTACATCGAAGTGGCCCGAAGCATCGGACTCGTAGTTGGAATAGACGCCGTACATAAAGGAATCTGGCTGTTTGTGGGCGATTTTGTCGAAAACAGCCTCAACGAAAAATTGTTCCCACATCGGGCCGATACGCGCGGTATCTGGCTGCTGTTCTGCGGCATTGAGGGTTCGCACCTGCAACCCCGAGACACTAAAGGGCAGCACTTCACGCAGCTTTACATCCATTGTCGCTATTTCCTTATGTCTACAGTTTGTCTGTTTGATTGGCGCCAGGACGATCAACGATTGACGTCGACCACCACCCGACCGCGCAATTGGCCGGCGAGCAGGCGATGCGCCGCGTCGACGGCTTCGCTCAAGCCGATTTCATGGCTGATCAGCGGCAGCAAAGCGAAGTCCAGATCCTTGGCCAGGCGATTCCAGGCCAGTATCCGCTTGGCTTTGGGCTGGGTCACGCTGTTAATGCCGGCCAGGGTCACGCCGCGCAAAATGAACGGCGCGACGGAGGCCGGGAAGTCCATGCCTTGGGCCAGACCGCAGGCAGCGACGGTGCCGTTGGCCCGAGTGCTTGCGCAAGCGTTGGCCAGCGTGTGGCTGCCGACCGAATCAATCACCGCCGCCCAACGTTCCTTGGCCAACGGTTTGCCCCGTTCGGACAACGTGGCGCGATCAATGATTTCAATGGCACCCAATTGCTTTAGGTAGTCGTGCTCGGCGGTGCGGCCGGTGGATGCCACCACGCGATAGCCGAGTTTGCTCAGCAGCGCGATGGCGAAACTGCCGACGCCACCGTTGGCGCCCGTCACCAGCACTTCGCCCTGCTCGGGATTCACGCCGTTATGCTCCAGCGCCAGGATGCTCAGCATCGCCGTGTAACCGGCCGTGCCGATGGCCATTGCTTGCGCGGCGGTGAACGCTTTGGGCAACGGGATCAGCCAGTCGCCATTCAGGCGAGCTTTCTGCGCCAATCCGCCCCAGTGTCCTTCGCCCGCCCCCCAGCCATTGAGCAGGACTTGATCACCGACCTTGTAGTCTGGATGACCGCTGACTTCGACAGTGCCCGCCAGATCGATCCCCGGCACCATCGGGAATTCGCGCACCACCGGACTGCTGCCAGTGATCGCCAGGCCATCCTTGAAGTTCAACGTGCTGTACGCCACACGCACCGTCACATCGCCTTCAGGCAATTGATCGTCATTGATATCTTGCAAGGTGGCCTGGTAACCGTTGTCGTCCTTGTCGATCAAAATGCCTTTGAACATCACTGCCTCCCGATGGAATCGCTCAGTTGTCGTGCTGTTGAAATAACACATGAAAACACATCGCCGTAGCCGACTTTAAGCCAATCCTCAAACTCGACTGGCCTTGGGTCAGTCATTACTGATACAAATTCGCTTCTACCGACGTCGGAGAACACTGCACATGAGTCAATGGCCAGACACCCGCATTCTTGACCTGCTCGGGATCGAACTGCCGATCATCCAGGGCCCCTTGGCTGGCGCGACGACGTCGGCCATGGTGATTGCGGTGAGCAACGCTGGCGGCCTGGGCTCGATGCCCGCCGCGATGCTGAGCATCGAGCAATTGCGCGAGGAGCTGAAAACGATTCGCCAACATACCCAGCGCCCATTCAACGTCAATTTTTTCTGCCATCAACCTCCGCCGCCCGATGAGCAACGCGCCCGGGACTGGAAGAACTTGCTGGAACCGTATTACCGGGAATTGGGGGTCGATTTCGACGCACCGACACCGGTGTCCAATCGCGCACCGTTCGATATTGCGGCCTGCGAAGTGCTCGAAGAGTTTCGCCCTGAAGTGGTGAGTTTTCACTTCGGCCTGCCGGAAAAGTCGCTGCTGGATCGGGTAAAAGCCACCGGGGCGAAAATTCTCTCTTCGGCGACTACGGTCGAAGAAGCCATCTGGCTGGAGCAGCACGGTTGCGACGCGATCATCGCCATGGGTTACGAGGCTGGCGGCCACCGGGGAATGTTCCTCAGTGATGACCTGAGCAGCCAAGTGGGGACCTTTGCCCTGGTGCCACAGATCGTCGATGCGGTGAAAGTACCGGTGATTGCGGCGGGCGGGATTGGAGATGCGCGTGGCGTCGCGGCGGCTTTTCTTTTGGGCGCTTCGGCGGTCCAGGTGGGTACGGCTTATTTGTTCACGCCGGAGGCCAAGGTCAGCGCGTCTCACCACAAGGCGTTGCGCACGGCCAAGGAAAGCGAGACGGCGGTCACCAACATTTTCACGGGGCGCCCGGCGCGCGGGATTCTCAATCGGGTGATGCGTGAGCTGGGGCCGATGAGCGCCAAAGCGCCGGCCTTCCCGTTGGCGGGCGGTGCGTTGATGCCGTTGCGAGCCAAGGGGGAAGCAGATTTCAGCACCCTTTGGGCGGGTCAGGCGTTTACATTGGGCGTTGAATTGACCTCGGCAGAACTGACCCGGCGGTTGGCGGATGAGGCGTTGGCGAAATTGACTCATCGCTAAACCTTGTGGCGAGGGAGCTTGCCCCAACTCCAGTCAAGCGCATAAGCGCAATCCATGTGGGAGCGAGCCTGCTCGCGAAGGCGGTGTGTCAGGCGACATCAATGTTGGCTGTGCCGCCGTCATCGCGAGCAGGCTCGCTCCCACAGGTTCCGCACCTATCCTGACCAGCACTAGGTCCATCCCCCTTGCATTCTGCACTCGGCAAGTTCCGTTTACAGGCAATTCGCTATATATTCCGCTATATAGCGTTTCATCTCGCCTACCACGGAGCCGTTCCATGACCATTCGTGCCTCACGCTTTGCCCCCGCGTGCCTGTTCACCGTATTTGCTTTCGGGTCCGCCCAGGCGGATGAAGTCCAGATCGCCGTCGCCGCCAACTTCACCGCACCGATCCAGGCCATCGCGGCCGATTTCGAGAAAGACACCGGGCACAAACTGGTCACCTCCTTTGGTGCAACCGGCCAGTTCTATACCCAGATCAAGAACGGCGCGCCGTTCGAAGTGTTCCTCTCGGCAGACGACACCACCCCGAAAAAACTCGAAACCGAAGGCGACACCGTCAAAGGCTCGCGCTTCACCTACGCCATCGGCACCCTGGCGCTGTGGTCGGCCAAGGACGGTTACGTCGACGCCAAGGGCAAAGTGCTGAGCGACAATCAGTATCAGCATCTGTCCATCGCCAACCCGAAAGCCGCCCCGTATGGCCTGGCCGCTACTCAGGTGCTGGCCAAACAGGGCCTTACCGAAAAGGTAAAAGACAAGATCGTCGAAGGCCAGAACATCACTCAAGCCTACCAATTCGTCTCCACCGGCAATGCCGAACTCGGCTTTGTGGCCTTGTCGCAGATCTACAAAGACGGCAAAGTCACCAGCGGTTCAGCCTGGATCGTCCCGGCCGATCTGCATGACCCGATCAAACAAGACGCGGTGATCCTCAATAAAGGCAAGGACAACCCGGCCGCCAAGGCGCTGGTCGAATACCTCAAAGGTCCGAAAGCCGCCGCTGTCATCAAATCCTACGGTTACCAACTCTAAATGACGCTATCGAGTGCCGATTATTCCGCCATCTGGTTGACCCTGAAACTGGCGTCCCTGACGACTATGATCCTGTTGGTCATCGGCACTCCGATTGCGTTATGGCTGTCGCGCACCCAGTCCTGGTTGCGCGGCCCGATCGGGGCGATCGTCGCCCTGCCCTTGGTGCTGCCGCCCACGGTGATCGGCTTTTATTTGTTGCTGGCGCTCGGCCCTAACGGGTGGATCGGTCAGTTCACCCAATCGCTGGGGCTTGGCACCCTGACCTTCAGTTTTGCGGGGCTGGTGATTGGCTCGGTGCTGTACTCGATGCCGTTCGTGGTCCAACCGCTGCAGAATGCTTTTTCCGCCATCGGCACTCGCCCACTGGAAGTGGCTGCCACCTTGCGCGCCAATCCCTGGGACACGTTTTTCAGCGTGATTGTGCCGTTGGCTCGCCCCGGTTTCATCACCGCGGCCATTCTCGGTTTCGCCCACACCGTCGGCGAGTTCGGCGTGGTGCTGATGATCGGCGGCAACATTCCCGACAAAACCCGCGTGGTCTCGGTGCAGATCTACGATCACGTCGAAGCCATGGAATACGCCCAGGCTCATTGGCTGGCCGGGGCGATGCTGGTGTTCTCGTTTGTGGTATTGCTGGCGCTCTACTCCAGCCGTAAAACCAAAGCGGTCTGGAGCTGATCGATGATTCATTCGCGCTTGAAACTGAATTATTCGGGCTTCTCCCTGAATGTGGACCTGCAACTGCCCGGCCGCGGAGTGACGGCGCTTTACGGCCACTCCGGCTCGGGCAAAACCACCTGCCTGCGCTGCATCGCCGGTCTGGAGCGGGCCGAGCAGGGTTTTATTCAAGTCAACGACGAAGTCTGGCAAGACAGCGACAAGGGGATTTTCGTCCCGCCGCATAAACGCGCCTTGGGTTACGTCTTCCAGGAAGCCAGCCTGTTCCCTCATTTATCGGTGCGGGCCAATCTGGAGTTCGGCCTCAAACGCATCCCTCGCCAACAGCGCCGGGTCGACATGGCCCATGCCACTGAGTTACTGGGGATCGGCCATTTGCTGGACCGCGATCCGCAGAACCTTTCTGGCGGCGAGCGCCAGCGGATCGGCATCGCTCGCGCCCTGCTCACCAGCCCGAAGCTATTGCTGATGGACGAACCGCTGGCGGCGCTCGATACCCAGCGTAAAAACGAAATCCTGCCGTACCTGCAACGGCTGCATGACGAACTGGACATCCCCGTGCTTTACGTCAGTCATTCTCAGGATGAAGTCGCGCGGCTCGCCGACCACCTCGTCCTGCTCAGCAACGGCAAGGCTTTGGCCAGTGGCGCTATCGGCGAAACCCTGGCCCGCCTCGATCTGCCGCTGGCGCTGGGCGACGACGCCGGCGTGGTGATCGAAGGACACGTCAGCGCCTATGACGCCGACTATCAGTTGTTGACGCTGCAGCTACCCAACACGGAGCTAAGCATTCGGGTCGCCCATTCGCCGATGGTCGAGGGCCAAGCGCTGCGCTGCAAGGTCCAGGCCCGAGATGTCAGTCTGAGCCTGCAAGGCGTCGAGCAAAGCAGCATCCTCAATCGCCTGCCGGTCACGGTGATCAGTGAAATCGGCGCCGATAACGCCGCTCACGTACTGATCCGCCTCAACGCGGCCGGTACACCGCTGTTGGCGCGGATCACCCGCTATTCCCGGGATCAATTGGGCGTGCACCCCGGGCAACAGCTCTGGGCGCAGATTAAAGCGGTGGCGGTGCTGGCATGAATCTGTCGGCACCCCGACGATAGCGCGCGGTCAATGGCTTAACGCCCCATGATTCGTCGCCCAGGATTGCCCGCCATGCCAGATACCGCGTTGCCCGATGTTCTGCCGCCCGACCTGCATTACGTCGATGACAGCCAGCCCGGCATTACCCGCAAGCGCCTGCGCGGCAAATTTTGCTACTTCGACCCGGCGGGTCAGCGCATTACCGATCCGGATGAAATCAAACGCATCAATGCGCTCGCGGTGCCACCCGCCTACACCGACGTGTGGATTTGCACCGACCCGCGCGGCCATCTGCAAGCCACCGGCCGCGACGCTCGTGGCCGCAAGCAATACCGTTATCATCCGCGCTGGCGAGAAGTGCGCGATGCCGACAAATACTCGCGCTTGCGGGACTTCGGCCAGGCCCTGCCGAAACTGCGCAAGCAACTGGAAGCACTGCTGGCCGCGCCCGGCTTCAGCCGCGACAAGGTCATGGCCACGGTGATTACCTTGCTCGATGCGACGCTGATTCGGGTCGGCAACACGCAATACGCCCGGGACAATCGCTCCTATGGCCTGACGACCCTGCGCAGCCGTCACGTCGAGGTCAACGGCAGCGCGATCCTGTTCCAGTTCCGCGGCAAGAGCGGCATCGAGCACCAGATCACCGTCAAAGACCGGCGCCTGGCGCGGATCATCAAGCGTTGTCTGGAAATCCCCGGGCAAAACCTCTTTCAGTATCTGGACGAAAACGGCGAGCGGCACACCATCAGTTCCTCCGACGTCAACGCCTACTTGCAGACGCTGACCGGCGCCGATTTCACCGCCAAGGACTACCGCACCTGGGCCGGTAGTGCCCTGGCATTGGCGGTGTTGCGCGAGTTGCAGTGGGAATCGGAAGCCGACGCGAAGCGGCATGTGGTGGAGATGGTCAAGAACGTCGCCCGGCAGCTGGGCAACACACCGGCGGTTTGCCGCAAGTGCTACATTCATCCGGCGGTCGTAGATGGTTTCATGCAGGGCGCATTATCCGAACTGCCGCGATCGAGGGGGCGTAAAAGGCTCAGGGCCGAAGAAGTCGCGCTGGCGGTACTTCTGGAGAAGCTTATCGAGACGGCCGAAACACCGTCAGACCTCTTCGAGGCGAACTAAACCGACGAACTGACCTGTCTGTTTTTTGCATGATTGCAAAGGGCTTCTATGCTTGATCTGAATACGATTAGCTTCGGTGACGCCATGGAAGACATTTTCGTTGTGACACGCTGCAACAAGATCATCATTCATGGTCGCCGGGCCGGAGAACCCGATCACCCACCACCCGATGCTGCCGTCTGGTATCGCATCGCCGATACCCGCACTCGCGGCTTCATCGGTGACGGCTTCGATCTCGAAGAGGACGCCGCGCGCGAATGTCGGCGGCTTAACGCGGTCAGCTCGCCGAAGTCCCGACAGGCCTGAAGCTGACCTGTTTTATTTCCGGGTCTATACTCAAAGGAGCTGAAGGATCAGCGACCCATCGGCAGAAAGCTCGCTCCTCGCGGGCTTTTTGTTGCCCTTTGCCCGATTTCTTTGAACGGAGGTGTATGTCATGTCCGAGAAAGAGTCCATCACCACCCTGCTTACCCTGCTTGACTCCCGTCAGGCGCGCCTTGCCGCTGCATGCAAGGAAATCGCCGATTGGGTTGATAATCAAGGGGGGCATCCGACAGCCCTCAGGATTCGCGATCGTCTGAATGACATCGAGAAAGACACGCCGCAGATTCGCAACGCGCTGTCTTCACTCAAACCTGTCGAGCCGCCACTGCCTCGGTTCAGATGAGTCGACCCAAGTACTTGAGCCAGGCACAAAGCCCCATTCAGGGCACCTGAACGGTGACAATCGTCACCAGGCTTATACCTGCCTGCCTGTCATGCGCTACACACCCACCCGGCCAAATTTGCCGGGATTTTTTTGTTTGTGCCTTTTCCCATTTCACACGGCCTTCACAACTCATCCCCTACAGTGCATCCACTCCTTTCAAGAAATCCCCTGGCCCGCCCGCATGCGGGCCTTTTTTTGCCTGCTATATAACGAACGAACGCCCTCGCCCGCCTGTCGAACGATTACACATCACGAAGGAGATACCCCATGGTCACTCACTTCAAAATCGGCGGGCACCTGGCCTGCGGACACAAAGGCAGCAACCTGACTTCCAGCAGCATACTGACCCGCGTGAAATGCAGAAGCTGCCGCAACACCGATGCGTTCAAAGAAGCGCGCAAAGCCGAACGCAACGCTGCACGTCGGGCCGCACGCAAGGCCAAAGCCACCCACACCGCCAATGACTGGCGCGCAGCCTGGACCCAGCGGCTGATCGAAATGCCCGGCTTGCAAAGACTGCCCCGTGGTTTTACCGGCCAGCCATTCGTGTAGCTGACTCCCTGACCCCCACGGGCGCTATAGGAGAGGAAAACACCGATGAACAGTAGATTGCTTCTACTTTTGATCGTCAGCCTGTGCCCCACACTGGTGATGGCTCAAGGGTGCGACGTCAAAACCCGATCTCAAAGCCCTTCAGTTCCCGTGATCGAAACACACAGCTGCTATGAATACGAAGGCATGCCAGTGGACGCCATCGATTGGTCCTGCAGTAACGAGAGCAAGGAGATGCTGACCAGCACCAAGAAAAAAGTCGAACAGTGCGGTGATCGCTATCGGGCTACCTGCCTGGGCACATTGACTCCAGAGGCGCTGGCCAACCCTCAGTCCATCAGCAAGGACAAGAACAGCAATCCCCTGAACATCCCCGACAATGCCCAGGTCATCACGTATTACTACAGCATCGAGAATCTGCCACAGGTCAAGATCGATTGCGAAACCGGTGGGGGAAAATGGACGGAGAAATAGCTGTTTTCTGAAACGACAAAGGCCTGCATGAGAAACCTCATGCAGGCCTTTGATACCCTACTACCCGTGTTTTATTAGTATTATAAGAAGTAGCTAACTTAAAGTAGCGAACGGAATCACGGGATCCGCTAGAGCAAAGCTGGAGTCATTCGCCATACTACTAAGATTATCCCATAAGATCTCAGCATTCGCGCCTAGCTTTTCTTTACGACGATAGATACTAATTTCCAATGCTATATCAGACTCTGTGTTGCCTGCACGAACCAGGTCCTTCCTTTCTAAATCGTTCCGAACGATCTCCAAAGGAAGCCATGCAACACCTAGCCCGGTTATCGCCATAGAACGAAGACCGTCGGCCAGAGAACAATCGTGGATTTTACGGAGTGCTGACAGATTTGGATTGCCCTTTAGCATTTTTTCAAGCGCCCAACTCAATGAACAATCCTGACGGTAATGAAGGTATGAAATCTCACCTTTAGGCGAACTAACGCTATTCAAAGGTTGCCCAAGCAAATTGGGCGCACTTACAGGAACTAGCCACTCGCGGCCTATCTTCAAACATTCAAGCTCGCCCAGTGATACGGTTTTCTTAAGGTGTTCAATGATGCCGTTATTGTTATCTGCAAAAGCGACAACAAAATCCACCGAGCGGTTTGTTAGGTGCTTGAAGCATTCAGGGAGGTTTGCGAAGTCTATAGAGAAACGAGTTCCTTCTGATTGCCTGCTTACCCTCGGCAACCAAGCTGGGAAAAACGCTCTCGACATGATATGCGGCGCTACAATAGAAATTTGCCGCCTGTTTTTCTCTTGAGTGCGGATAACCGAATTTCTTGTTTTTTCTAACAGCTCTACGATTTCGACAGCAGCAACATGGAACTCCACACCTGCATCGGTAAGCTCTAGCTGGTGACGTGTTCGGTCAAACACCGAAACACCCAACCACTCTTCCAAAGCGGTGATCCTGCGGCTCAAGCCGGAGGTTGTAACATTGCAATGTATCGAAGCCTGGGAAAAACTTCGAACGCGAGCCAGCACAATAAAATCCTTTAAGGTTCGAAAATCCGTCATCTTGCTGATCTCGCAATTTTTTGATGGTCATATCATGACATGCGCAACCAAGGGTCTGAAAGTCAAAAAAACGCTCTAGCATGAAGCTTTGTCAAAAATCCATGCTAAATCCGCAACGCACGGGATTTTCAAACTGATAAAACGTCAACGCCCAGCCAACACCGGATGCAGAAAAAAGGCATCTGCCTGCGCATCGCGCACATACGGCTAAAGGGTATTTAATTATATAACAGGGAAGTAAATATGAATAACCCACAGAAGACACTTATCTTGGGGTGCGCATCAACAGGCGCAAAATTCACGCCTCGCAACCACCATCTAACAGGGGATCAACTTCTCGATTCTATTTGTACAGGCGCTACTATCAAGGGAGACCAGGACGCCATCGTTAAAGAAGCGATCGAACTTTATAACCTGGGGTGCCGCTACTATCATTATCATGCTCGCAACCCGATAACGCAGGAGCAAACAACTGACAATGACATCTATCAAGCAGTGAGTCGAAATATACAAAGCTCCTGCAAAGATGTCCTTCTGAGTTTCGGGGCTAGTCGCAATGGTAAAGAAGTTCAAGAAAACATTAAGACGTTTGGTGAATGGGAACGGGTTAGCCAATGTGCTTTACCTCTACATTTCGGCGGGGCTCATTTTGTCACCATTCAGGCCGCGATAGAACTGCAGATCATATGCGAGCTAGAAAAGAAAATACAAAAACTCGACTTTGAATATATGCACAGCTCTGCTTTTTTCGAAGACATACAAAAATATGTACCCTCTGCACGTGTTGTACAGGCCACCATGGAAACAAACTCCACGAGTAAAGGTGCCGACTACGGGAGCACTTCACCTTCAATACAGTTTCAAGTCTACCGGAGTGCGATTTCAGCTCGCCGACAACTAGGACTGTTTCATGAAGTCGAATGGGTTCAACTTGCCCGAAGCTATGGCATGACACGCTTTGCCGTTGAACACCCCTCTCTACAGCTGGGCAGCTCCGGCCAGCTAAATATAATCTTATTATTTGGATTTTCCAGTCGCCTTCCGTTTCCGTCATCCTACGAGGAGTTTTGCAACATCATCGAAGTAGCCAAAAGTTTGGAGTTCGACATTTCCAATCCAGATTATAAAAAACGCAAGATAACCATCACTGTCGGTGCCGCCATTATCCCCCAGCAAGCCCACTTGCACTACAAAATGGTGGATGTTGGCCCACGCAAAGGAACCGAAATGTGTGCTTTAAGGCGGCTTGCTACATATGCCTGCCAACCTGGAAGTGGCGTTGATATTCTCCGTGTAGGCATGGAAGATACACCCTATGGGGTAGACGAGAAAGGACAGGTGCACATGAGTGACAACCAACAACTCATGGAGTATGTACTTGAAGAAATCAGCTATAATGGTGTGACGCCTGAGCTTAACCCAGAAACAATAATTAATCGTATGGGGCTCGATATTGTCAGGGACGAGCATCTCACAATACAACGCCAAAGGCCGCTGGGCGTATCAGAAAATGATGGAGCTTTTCAATGACTGATGTAAGCAGTTTGCGCCAGAACTCGGGTTATCGCTGGGTTATTCTTTTGATCGCAACGGTGGCCCAAGCGAGTGCCTGTTTCTTTGTACAAGGTATCGGTGCTATTGCAATCTTCGTCCAGCAGGATTGGAACCTGTCCACGATGCAAATAGGACTATTGGTTTCAGCTGCGCAACTAGTTCCTATCCTCGGCTTGCTAGTTGCTGGAGAATTATTAGACCGATTTGAAGAACGCATGGTCGTGGGTATCGGTACGCTCATCGTTGCGGTTGCACTTTGTGCCTCAACACTTGCTAACAGCTACCTATCATTGCTTATGTTTTTGATCGTGGTCGGTGCTGGCTACAGCACTGCGCAACCGGGTGGCAGCAAATCTGTTTCTAGCTGGTTCCCAAAAAGCCAGTTAGGTTTTGCAATGGGTATCCGCCAGGCGGGCTTGCCCTTGGGGGGTGCGCTCTCAGCGGCGGTACTCCCTTATATTGCCACCCGCTGGGGATGGCAGTACTCGTTTTTAGCGGGCGGACTGGTCGCATTGTTTGGCGCTATCACTTTCTTGAGTTTTTATCGCTCAGCCAATCCCAATAAGCCCCCATCGGTAAAATCCGATAAAAAGAAACTCAAAACTATTCTGGCCTCAAGAATGTCCATGCTAAGTGACCCGGCGATGAAGAACATTATGTTCTCGGGCGTTAGCCTTATTTCAGTCCAATATGGGATTTTGATATTCACGGCACTGTATCTTTATGATCTACTCGATTTGAGCATCACTGCCGCTGCCACATTACTTTTGATTGCTCAAGGAGCGGGCGTAGCGGGTCGTATTATTTTAGCGGCTTGGAGTGATCGTTGTAAATCTGGTCGATACTTCCCCGTATTGGTCTGTATGCTCGCCGTTATTCTCGGCCTAATTGTCCTCGTTTGGTCTCCTATGCGCTCTTTTTGGATGTTGAGCATATTAGTCAGCTGGCTCGGGTTCTTCGGGTTTGGGTGGTATGGCCCGTGGGTAGCCTACGTTGCTGATTCCGCCCCCTCGGACAAGACTGGTTTCGCACTAGGTTTAGCCATGGCGATTAATCAAGTTGCCATTGTCATAATGCCTCCCGCACTGGGCTTGTTGAAGGACGTGACACACAGTTATTTGCCGGGATGGAGCATCTTAATAGCCATGACCCTGACTGCACTGCTCTGCACGGCCTGGAGCACATTTGGCTCTTCAAAAACACCGTCGTTGATTAAGGAATAGCCGATGACTTATTTTTGGTCGCTACCATAAAAGGTTAATTTTGAATATCCATAAATATTTTAGTCATTCTGAGCTGTATGAGTTAGCGGAACGCTCCCATTCTGTAAGTCGTGTTTGCATTTGCACTAAAAAAACACTAACAGGATGGGAAAGCCCTCCGATTTCCCTGCCAGAAACGCTGTTACTCGACATTGGCACGCTAATGTATGACGTCGAGGAAGTGTTGACGCTCAGCGAATATCATCCCAAGGATACCCATTACTGGTCATTAGATGCTCCGATTGCACCACTCTACTTCCCCTACAACCTATGTAAAATTTCCGAATGCTCTATTTGCGGTCGCTGTTTTTTACGTTACACCGAGAGCGGTGCTTACCATATTGAGCAGAGGATTCGGAGCCTGGACCCATCCCTGATCATTAATGCGCCTTTACCTGAGACAGCTTGAAAACGGCGGAGGCGCATTTTTGCGCTCCGCCCAGCCGGAGGGGTGTGGTACGACTACCTGGCCCAAGCCGGGTTTTATTTTGCCCGCAAAAAGACAATGCCCGAACAGGCGAACACCGGGGGGGTTCTACAAAGGGGATAGCCGGCCGGCTGATGCCCCAATCTCGACCATCTGCCAGTCCGGTGCTAACCAGCGGTTGGTGAACGCCTACCTGGTGAAGTACTACGACAACGAGAAGGACGGCATTTCACTCACTGAGCCGAAATGAGGCAAGGCAAGCTGAAATGGGAAGATGACCAAGTAAACCCGGCTCTATAGCCCGGCTGCGAGAGCGCAAGAAAGCCAGCGGCCGGATTTTCTACTACTACGACACGGGGGAAAGGACCGCAGAGAGATTCCGCTCGGCAGCGACTACGGGCTGAAACGATCATGGAGTACGCGAAGCTGGAGCGGGATCGTTAGAGATGGGCAGATTTGGGTACTCCAAGGGAAAACAAAGGCCAAGCGGCGAATTGAGGTGACAGGTAAGCTAAAGGTTTTGATTGATCGAATCTCCCGAAAGTCAGGATATAAGGTCCGCTCGACGCGACTGATCGTGTCTGAGGATGGCACGCCAATGACGGTGGCGATGTTGCGTAGGGGGTTTGATATGGCCAAGGAGGCCGCTGGTGTGTCGAAGCCGGAGTTTCAAATGCGCGATTTGCGCGCAAAGACCGGTACGGACAAGGCTGAATCAAGTGGCGACATCATGCAAGCCAAGGATCAACTTGGGCTACCACCGTTGTTATGACGAGCAGTACAACGCCACCGAAAGGGCAAAAAAGTTTCGCCAACCAAGTGAGTTGCGGACCAACTCCCAAATAGCGGACCAGAAACAAACAAGGGTTTGCATTAGCTTTCGCCCGCAAACCCTTGATTTTTTAGATGGTGCCCGAAGCCGGAATCGAACCGGCACGCCCTTACGAGCGGGGGATTTTAAGTCCCATGCGTCTACCAGTTTCGCCATTCGGGCGGTAGCGCGGTAAAGCAGTCTGGAGACTGACCAATAACGATTGGCAGCTCTGACGCTTATGCAGCAGAGGGGGAAATATATACATCCCGCCCCGGTGAAGCAAGTTCGCAAATCCCCTTTTCAAGACTAAATCTTGCAGGGCTGTGAAAATAAAAAAGCTCCGTAGATCATGGATCTACGGAGCTCGTTTAAAGTGGAGGCCGAAGTCGGAATCGAACCGGCGTAGGTGGATTTGCAATCCACTGCATAACCATTTTGCTATTCGGCCTCAAACATCTGACGTCAGTAGCACGACATCAAACGTGTAAACTCGTATCTGGAAACAAGAGTCTAATCTAGCATCCAACCCTTTGAAATCTAAGGGGTTTTCGTATTCCCTAAGCAGGAATGGACGCAATTCTGGACTGGTTCGAAAGGCATGTCAAGAACTGGAGGAAAATAATTCCAGGTCGTGCCGCCGGTGTATGTTCCAAAGACCGCCGGAGCCTTAAAAGATTGCAGCCTTCGGCAGCTTCTACATGGATCGCGTACATCCGAAGGCTGCGATCTTTTGATCTTGTGCCCTTTAATGACTAACCGCCACCACCCGTTGCAACCTCTGTCGATACTGGCTGGGCGTTTCCTGCATTTCATGGCGCAAGTGTCGATTGAAGTTCGACAGTTGGCATACTCCACTTCAAAGCAGATATCTGCGACGCTGAAACTGCTTTGCGCCAGCAACCGGCAGGCGCGCTGGACCCGCAGCTTGCGCGTCAGGTCGGTCGGCAAGCTGCTGTCTGCGGCGCTCACCGCGCAGATGCCGGTGGAGCAGGCCCTGGCCTCGGCCCAGCAAACCACCGAACGCGAGATGAAGCGCGCTGGTTATCTGTAGGAGCGAGGCTTGCCCGCGAAGAACGATGACGCGTAATACCCGAAAAACGACGGCGCATTCTTCGCGGGCAAGCCTCGCTCCTACAGAGGGTCTTCGCAGACTCACGACCGCTTTTAATGCCTCAATGAAGGGCGTCTTTTTAGCTCTTATGAATGGATGGAAAAAAGGAAACGCCTGGAAGGAAAAAGCGCCCTCATCACCTTACGCTCAATCCAGGGCCAGCCCATGCCTCAAAGACGAAACCGATCCACCGATTGCGAAAGCTGACCCGCCAAAGTAGACAGCTCATCGGTGGTCGAGGCTGTCTGGTTGATGACCTTGCTATTGCCTTCGGACATGCCGGCAATCATTTCCACCTGGTGGGCGATTTCGTTGCTGGCCAGGCTCTGTTCGCCGATTGTGCGGCTGATGTCATTGACCAGTTCAGTGGTGTTGAGCGTGGCCTGGAGGATTTCGCGGATGGCGCGTTCGACGTCGGCGGTCACCGCCATGCCTTTGTCGACCTGCGCTACGCCCGCCTCCATGCTGGTGACCGCCTCACGGGTGCTTTGCTGGATGCGCGCGACCATGGTGGCGATTTCCTGGGTGGAGGCGCTGGTACGGCCCGCCAGGCTGCGCACCTCATCGGCCACCACGGCAAAACCACGGCCCTGTTCACCGGCGCGGGCGGCCTCGATGGCGGCGTTAAGCGCCAGCAGGTTGGTTTGATCGGCGATGCCCTTGATCACCTGAATGATGCTGAAAATCCCCTCGGACTCCTTGTCCAAGGTGCGGATCACCTGAGCCGACTGCTGCGCCGAACGTGCAATACCGTCCATGTCGCTGACCACCTGATGGATCACCCGACCGCCGTTCTTGGCCAGTTCCTCGGCCTGGTTGGCCATGTCCAGTGCGCGCTCGGCATGCCGGGTAATTTCCTCGATGCTCGCGGTCATTTCACTGGCGGCCGCGGCCATGGTGCTGGCGGCGACGCTTTGTTGCTGGCTGCTGCCCGCGACCTGATGGCAGCCGCTGCTCAATTGCTGGCTCATGCCGCTCACGCCATGGGCGTTGCTGCGAACCACCTCGATCATGCCGCGCAGGTCGCGTTGCATGGTCGCCAGGCTGCGAATCAAGGTGCTGGCCTCGTCCGTGCGGGTGGGTTCGACAATAGGTTCGCTCAAGTTGCCATGGGCGATGCTCTCGGCAATGCGACTGGCGATCTGCAACGGCCCCATGATGCTCAGAATCACCCAGCGTCCCTGGGCGAGTAGCAGTAACAAGCTGGCGATGAGGACGGTGCCGAGGGTGAAGTTAGCGCTGCTGATCGCTTGCTGAGTGCCCGCACTGGTCTGTTGGGTATTGGTTTCGATCAGCTCGCTGAGGGCGGCCATCTGGTCTTCCAGTTGGCTGAACGCGGTATTGAACGTGCCGAGTTGCTGCTGTGCGGTATCCGGATTTTCCAGCGCCAGCGCGACAATGCGTTCGGCGGCACTGATGTACGTATCAAGGCTGGGCTTGATCTTGTCCAGTGCTGCCTTGAGGGTGGCATTGATTGGCAGTTTGAGGTTGTCACCGAGCACCTCACGAAAACGTGCCGCATGTTCATCAATGGAGCTGCGCACCTCGGCTTTGCTGCTGGTGCTTTTGCCCAACCCGACCAGCATCGCCGAAAACACATCCGCGCGCAGCGCATCGTGCATCATGTCGGCTTCGAGGTGGTTACGCAGCGCGGTCATGCTGACCTCGTTGTCACTCACCGCTTCAGCCATCCGGGTATTTCCCAGATAGCTGACCAGGCTCACGATCAGGGCGGTGAGCAAACTGGTGCCGATCAACAAAAACAAACGCAACTTTATGGACATTTGATGATTCCCCTGGCGGCATCTGCATGGTCGGCTGACTTGCTTTGCTCTTGGGGTTATCGACTGTTCCAACCGGTTACTTAGGCTTATTTCCATTTGAGCCGGTTTTTACGACCTGTGGTATGCCCTTATCGCGTTTTGATCTTGTGATTCGGCGACGCAGCGTTCTCAGTGGCCGCGAATGTAGTGCTCCAGTTGCCGAATCAGATCGGCCTGCTCGACGATGGCTTCCTTGACCAGATCGCCGATCGACAACAACCCGATCAGCTCGCCGCTCTCCACCACGGGCAGATGGCGCAAATGACTGTCGGTCATGACCGCCATGCAGCGCTCGATGCTCTGCTGACTGTCGGCAGTCACCACCGGCGCGCTCATGATCTCGCGCACCGGTGTACCGACCGAAGATCGCCCCTGTAGAACCACCTTGCGGGCATAGTCGCGCTCGCTGATGACACCGACCACCTGCCCGTCTTCGATCACGGGCAACGCGCCTACGTTCTTCTCGGCCATCATTTTCAGGGCGTCGAGAACCATCTGGTCCGGTGCGATGCTGTGCACCTGCTGGTTTTGCACGACTTTCAGTTTGAGCAACTGTGCGGCTGTCTTCATCAACGTTCTCCGATACGGTTCAGGGCGGCAATCATGCCGCCGCGACTTCCACGATGCCGGCGTTCAGGCGCACCGGCCATACGCGCAGACGCTGCTCCGGGTACTCCAGGCAACTGCCGTCTTCAAGACGGAAATGCTGCTTGTAGATCGGCGACGCCACCACCAGATCACCCTTGAGGCTGCCGATCAGTCCGCGGCCGATGACGTTCGCGCCGGATTGCGGATCATGGTTGTCGATGGCGTAGAGGGTGCGCCCCTCAGCCTGCGGCAGGTAGAACAGCGCCACCTGCGCGCCGTCGAGCCAGACGACGACGCCGGAGTTGCTGACCAGATCCCGCTGGCTGCACACCGCTTGCCAGGCCTGAGCATTGGCCGCAGTTGCAGGGGCTTCGACACGCTGGGTAGTGGGCTGGCTCATCAGGCATTCTCCTCGGTGACAGGGATAAGGTTGAGTTCGGCGGCCATGATCGGCCGGCGTTGACCACGTTCCTGAACAAAATGAATGTCAGGGTCTGGGCGTTGATCGTTGACGAAGGTGCGGAAGCGCTTGAGTTTTTCAGGGTCTTTGAGGGCATTGGCCCATTCGCATTCATAGCGGTTGACCACCAGTTGCATCTGCGATTCGAGTTCCGCGCCCAGGCCCAGGCTGTCGTTGATGACCACGTCCTTGAGGTAATCCAGGCCGCCCTCCAGGCTTTCACGCCAGACCGAGGTGCGCTGCAATTTGTCGGCGGTGCGGATGTAGAACATCAGGAACCGGTCGATGTAGCGGATCAGGGTTTCATCGTCCAGGTCAGTGGCGAACAGCTCGGCGTGGCGGGGACGCATGCCGCCGTTACCGGCCACGTAGAGGTTCCAGCCGTTCTCGGTGGCGATCACGCCCACGTCCTTGCTTTGCGCCTCGGCGCATTCACGGGTGCAACCGGAGACCGCGAACTTGAGCTTGTGCGGCGAGCGCAGGCCTTTGTAGCGATCCTCAAGGGTCAGGGCCATTTTCACGCTGTCCTGCACGCCATAACGGCACCAGGTGCTACCGACGCAAGACTTCACCGTGCGGGTCGATTTGCCGTAGGCATGCCCGGTTTCGAAACCGGCCTCGATCAGCTCGGACCAGATGTCTGGCAACTGATGCAACTGCGCGCCGAACAAGTCGATCCGCTGGCCGCCGGTGATTTTGGTGTAGAGGTCGTATTTCTTCGCCACCACGCCAATCGCGATCAGCTTGTCGGCTGTGATCTCGCCCCCGGCAATGCGCGGCACCACCGAGTAGGTGCCGTTTTTCTGCATGTTGGCCATGAACGTGTCGTTGGTGTCCTGCAACGGCACCAGCGAGGCGTCCATGATCGGCTGGTTCCAGCACGAGGCGAGGATCGAGCCCACCGCCGGTTTGCACACGTCGCAACCGGTGTGACCACGGCCGTGCTTGGCCAGCAGTTCTTCGAAGGTGATCACCCCTTCTACCCGCACCAGCGCATAAAGCTCTTGACGGGTGTAGGCGAAGTGTTCGCACAAGCTCTTGTCGACGCTGACGCCACGGGCAATCAATTCATGTTCGAACACTTGCTTGAGCAGCCCCGCGCAACCACCGCAACCGGTGCACGCCTTGGTCTGCGATTTGAGCAGGCCCAGGTCGGTGCAGCCACCGTCGATGGCTGAGCAGATCGAACCCTTGGTGACGTTATGGCACGAGCACACGGTCGCCGACTCGGGCAATGCGCCCGGGCCCAGGGTTGGCGCGCCGGTGGACGATGGCAGAATCAGGCTGGCCGGTTCCGACGGCAAGGCAATGCCGTTCTGCATATATTGCAGCAGGGTGTCGTAATAGCTGTTGTCGCCGACCAACACCGCGCCGAGCACGCGCTTGCTGTCAGCATCCACCACCAGGCGACGGTAGCTGGCCGTCGCTTCATCAATGAACTGATAGCTGCGCGCACCCGGCGTCTGGGCGTGGGCGTCGCCGATGGAACCGACATCGACGCCGAGCAGTTTGAGCTTGGTCGACATGTCGGCGCCCTGGAACGGCTCCGCCACTTGGTTGCACAGCAGCGATGCGACGCCACGAGCCATCTGATAACCGGGGGCGACCAGACCGAAGAGGCTGCCGTTCCAGGCGGCGCACTCGCCGATGGCATAGATGTTCGGATCGCTGGTCAGGCACTGATCGTCAATCACCACGCCGCCACGCGGACCGATGTCCAGCGCACATTGGCGGGCCAGCGCATCTTGCGCGCGGATGCCGGCGGAGAACACGATCAGGTCGGCTTCGAGGAATTCGTCATTGGCAAAATTCATCCGGTAGCGGTACTGCTCGCCGGCGCTGATCGACTGCGTGCCACGGGACAAGTGCACACCCACGCCGAGTCGCTCGATTTGCGCCTTCAGCGCCAAGCCACCCTGCTCATCCAGCTGCACCGGCATCAGACGCGGGGCAAATTCCACCACATGCGCTTCCAGGCCCAGGCTTTTCAGGGCGTTGGCGGCTTCCAGACCAAGCAGGCCACCGCCGACCACCACGCCACGCCGGGCATTGGCCGCCGCGGCACGAATCGCGTCGAGGTCTTCAAGGGTGCGATACACCAGACGCGAGTCGCCTTCTGCACCTTCAATAGGTGGCACAAACGGATAAGAGCCGGTGGCCAGAACCAGTTTGTCGTACGAGACGCAACCTTGTGCGGTGATCACTTGACGGCGGTCGCGGTCGATTTCCAGCACCGGCACGCCCAGATGCAGGGTGACGCCCGGCGTCTGATACAGAGAGGCTTCGCCCAGGGCCAGCGACTCGGCATCGCGACCGCCGAAATACTCGGACAGATGCACACGGTCGTAGGCACGCATCGGCTCTTCGCTGAAGACATGCAGCCGATAGTGGTCGAGGGCGCCACGCTCGATGAGCTGCTCGACACAATGATGTCCGACCATGCCATTGCCGATCACGATCAGCGTTTGCAGTTTGTTCAATGCGGCGACATTGGAATTCATAGTAAGCACCCAGCCAAAGCCAATCACGGTTAAAAAAAGCAAAAAAAACGCCTGAAACCTCTCGGTTTCAGGCGTCTTTGCCTGTTCTTCGCGGTGTTCGACCTGGCGCCTTCGCCGGATCCACCGATGTTGCCCACGACCTGCTCGGCCGGTCGATCTTCGTTGATCGAGTGGGCTGCCCATCTTTTGTCGATGGACCTGAGGGGATCAATGCAGCCTTTGTGCCAGTCAGTGGGTCGATACTTCATTTTCGCTCTGAACAACCGGGGAATCCGCTTGCAGACTGCGCAATAGACGAGTCTTGCAGGGGTTAGACGGTGTTTCAGAAACCCGGTGCATGGAACCGTTGCGGGCACTCCCCACATGGCGAAAACTCTGTGCCGATGCACGTTTTTATGGCGTCGCGCTTTATAAAAGTGCATGCAGCGGTCAAGACCGCTCGCGATCAATGCCAGTCAGATAAGCCGTAATGCGATCTGTAGCAGCTGGCGAAGCCTGCGTTCGGCTGCGAAGCAGTCGTGAATCCGGCTGATGCGGTCTGCCTGACATACCGCGATCTCTGATTTTACGACTGCTACGCAGCCGAACGCAGGCTTCGCCAGCTGCTACAAAGAGTGCGTCGCGGCTGAAATTGCTTAACTGACCGGCATTTAGGGCAAGCTCCCTCGCCACACAAGCCCGCTCCCACATGGATTGCGCGTTTTTTCGAGGTTTTCAGCGCTTGTAGGAAGTGCGTGTCGGATTGCTAAACATCGACTAAGGGCGGCTGTTTAAGCGCACTCAAGGTTACTTCCTGCAAGCTACAAGATCTTGCGCCGTTGCCTACGCTTACGCCAGAATCCGCCGGCTTGTGCGCCTTGGGGTTGCTCGGTAACTTGATTCGCGTCACTGCCCATCAGTGATCGGGTTTAGCAGCCCGTGTTTGTTAGTGAGGTGCATAGCGTTTCCTTCAGTCAGGTATTCATATCCCTGCACTTGATGGTGGCTGTGCGCAGGGCGCCCTCGGGCGCGCCGGTTTTGCTAACTCCCCGGTCTGCTAACCTGCGTACAGCCGCCACCCTTCGTTTAGCAGCGACGTGTGAACGGCTCCATTTCAGGAGTTGGTAAATAATATGTTTAAGGTTACGCCTAATCCTCCGGACACCGATCCGATATCCCCGTACGAACCCGATTCAAAAAAACTCAATGAGGCCGCCGAGCGAGCCCTCGACTTTCACTTCCCGTCGAATGCCGACATCAAAGCCACGCCGCGAACACGCAGCACCCTGTTTTCCGTGGCCCCAGAAGCCACGGCCGAAACCCTGGCGGTGTTTTTGGTCGAGACGCTGGCCTCGGTCGATGTGATGGTGCATCAGTTGGTGGATCATCTGGAGGGGGAGTCGCGCTACGCCCTGCTGGGCATTTCAAACAGCATCATGGTGGCGGAGATCACCGCGAACCGAGTTCTGGATCACATTAATACGCCTGAGTAGGTGTGGACTGTTGTGGTGAGTGAGTTACTGACGCAGGGTGCGTAGTGATCCTTTTTTGGGGCCGCACCCCAGCGGGAGCAAGCTCCCTCGCCACAGGTTTCTCGGCGCCATTCGGGCAAGCGTCAATGCCGATCTGTAGCAGCTGCTACAGCTGCTACGAAGAGCGCGTCGCTGCTTAACTTGCCGGCATTCAAGCAAGCATTGCCTTCAGCAGCATCGCGTATTTGTACTTTCACGTATCTCGAGACCGCGACCTTTTGGCGCATGCCGGCTGGCCATCGATTGAGCGCCACAGGGCAACTGTTTGTTAACATCCCTGCGCTTTTTTTCATCGATTGATCAGCCACTGTAGATTCCCGGTCGCTACACAGGATGCTTTTTTCCATGAGTACGTTGTATACCCGTCGCACGGTCCTGCAAGGCATGAGCCTGTTGAGCCTTGGCCTGCTCACCGGCTGCGATGACAGCAGCAAGCTGTCGTTCAAGTACGGCAAGGACCTCAGCGACAAGATCATGGGACGTACCTTCAAGCTCAAGGACGCCCAGGGCGAGTACCGGATGCTGGGCAGCTACCGTGGCCTGATGCCGATGATCTTCTTCGGCTTCACCCAGTGTCCGGCGGTCTGCCCGACGACGCTGGCCCGTGCGGCACAGGCGAAAAAACTGATGGGCCGCGATGGCGAACGCCTGCAAGTGATCTTCATCACCCTGGACCCTGAACGCGATACGCCGCAAATGCTCGACGCCTACGTCAAGGCCTTCGATCCGAGTTTCGAGGCGCTGTACGGCACACTGGAAGAAACCGCCGCCACCGCCAAGGAGTTCGGCGTGTTTTATGAAAAGGTCCCGAGCGGTTCGACCTACACGCTCTCCCACACCGCGACCAGCTTCGTTTTCGACTCCCGAGGCAATTTGCGCCTGGGGCTGTCCGCGTCCCTTAATGCTCAAGAGTGTGCAGAAGACCTGCTCACCGTCATGGAGGTCTGCTGATGACTTCGTTCTGCGCACCACGTATTAAACAGCTAGGCATTAAACAACTGATGCTGGGCCTTTCCCTGATCGGCATGGCCTGGCAGGTTTGCGCCCAAACTCAGGTGAATGACGCCTGGGTTCGTGCAACAGTGGCCGGCCAGCATTCGACCGGTGCCTTCATGACCCTCCAGGCCAACAGCGACAGTAAACTGCTTAGTGTGCAGTCACCGGTAGCGAACACCGTGCAGGTTCACCAATCCAGCATGAAAGACGATGTGATGAGCATGAGCCAGGTCGAATTCGTCGCGCTGCCGGCCGGCAAACCGGTGAGCTTTGATCCCCATGGCTACCACATCATGCTGATGGACCTGACGGCTCAGGTTAAGGAAGGCGATAAAGTGCCCCTGACCCTGACGGTGGAAAACGCCAAGGGCGAGAAAGAGACGATCAAGGTTGACGCCGAGGCGCGGGCGCTCGGCATGCAGGATCACAGCAAGATGCATTGAGCGCTTTGCTGAGGACTTGTCGGCAACACTTCGTCAATAACGAATTGTCGGTGAAGAATAATCGGCTTTTCTTCACCGCGATCTCCGCTAGCATGATCCCGTCGGCTCCAGAACAAGACTACGCAGGGAGAGCGACATGCAGCCCATTAACATCGGCGAACTCTGGATGTGGGTCGCCTTCATCGTCTTCGTCATCGCCATGCTGGCTATGGATCTGTTTGTCTTCGGCGGGCGCAAGGCTCATCGGGTATCGGTGCGGGAGGCGTCGTGCTGGGTGATTGCCTGGTGCGCGCTGGCGCTGGCCTTTGCGGGATTGCTCTGGTGGTACTTGAATGCCGAGTTCGGGCCCGAGATCGCCCATCGCAAAACCCTCGAATTCCTCACGGGCTATTTGATCGAGCAGTCGCTGTCGATCGACAACATGTTCGTCTTCGTGACGATTTTCGCCTACTTCGCCGTGCCGCCGGAGTTGCAGCGCCGGATGCTGCTGTACGGTGTGCTCGGGGCCATCGTGATGCGTGGGGCGATGATTTTCGCCGGCGTGTGGCTGGTGTCGCAGTTCGGGTGGGTGCTGTATGTATTCGGTGTGTTCCTGATCATCACCGGGGTCAAGATGCTGGTATTGGCCCATCAGCGGCCTGACCTCCATAACAACCGCTTATTGCGTTGGATACACGGCCATCTGCGCGTCACCGACGGGTTTCATGGCGAGCGTTTTTTTGTGGTGCAAAACGGTCGGCACTGGGCGACGCCGATGTTTCTGGTGCTGGTACTGATCGAGGCCAGCGACCTGATGTTTGCAGTGGACAGCATCCCGGCGATCTTCGCCGTCACCACCGACCCGTTCATTGTGTTCACATCGAACATCTTTGCGATCATGGGCCTGCGGGCTCTGTACTTCCTGCTGGCCGACATGGCCGACCGCTTCCACCTGCTCAAATACGGTGTGGCGATCGTGCTGGTGTTCATCGGTGCCAAGATGACGCTGATACCGTGGTTTCACATGCCGATTGAATGGTCGCTGGCCGTTGTCGGCGGGATTATTCTGACTTCGGTGCTGCTGAGCCTGATCTTGACCCACAAGAAGGATCAAATGCGATCCCCGTAGGAGCTGCCGCAGGCTGCGATCTTTTATCGATCACGAAGATCAAAATCAAAATCAAAATCAAAATCAAAAGATCGCAGCCTGCGGCAGCTCCTACCAAGCCCCGCGACATCCTGTCCATCTGCTGCGGGTGGTACACGGTGGTCATCGACTGGTAACCTGCGCCCTGCTCTTTCAATGACGACGGTGACGCATTTGATCAGCAGTACCCCCCCACTGGCCCGCGATATCGACGGCAAAGCCATTTCTGCCCAGGTTCTCGACGAAGTTCGGGAAGAGGTTCTGGCCCTGGCCGGCCAGCAGATCTACCCCGCTTTGGCGGTCCTGTTGGTGGGCGACGACCCGGCCAGCCACGTTTATGTGCGCAATAAACTGCTGCGGGCCAAGGAAGTCGGTATCCGCTCCCTTGAATACCGTCTGCCGGAAACCGCCAGCCAGGCCCAGGTTCTGGAATTGATTGCGCAGCTCAATGCCGACGCCTCGGTGAACGGCATCCTGGTGCAGCTGCCCTTGCCGGCCCGTATCGATGAGCAAGCGGTGATTCATGCCATCGATCCGATCAAGGACGTGGACGGGTTTCATCGGGAAAACGTCGGCGGGCTGGTGCAAGGCATGGAGGTATTGACCCCCTGCACGCCCAGCGGCTGCATGCGCCTGCTGCATGAGACCTGCGGTGATGACTTGAGCGGCTTGCACGCGGTGGTCATCGGCCGTTCGAACATTGTCGGCAAACCGATGGCGACCTTGCTGTTGCGGGCCAATTGCTCGGTCAGTGTGGTGCACTCGCGCAGCGTCGATGCCCCGGCGTTGTGCCGTTTGGCGGATATCGTGGTCGCGGCGGTGGGCCGACCAGAGTTGATCGACGCCAGTTGGCTCAAGCCCGGCGCGGTGGTGATCGACGTCGGCATCAACCGCATCGCCAGCGAGTCCGGCGACCGTCTGGTCGGCGATGTCAATTACGCCAGCGCCCGTACCGTCGCCCGTGCGATCACCCCGGTACCCGGTGGCGTCGGGCCGATGACCATTGCCTATCTGCTGAAAAACACCCTGATCGCCAGCCAGTTGCAACGCGCCGCACAGGCCCGCGGGCAGCAGCCTGTGGACGACCTGGCGTTGAACTGAATACAACGCACACGGCCCACTTCAAGGTGGGCCGTATCGATAATGCCAGTCAGGCGCGGAACCTTGAAACCCGCGCGCTTTATAAAGCCTTGCGCACCTTGGTCCCAGCGAATCGCTGCGTCAGTTAAAGCCGCACCCAGTTAGCTGACTGAAGGGGCGGAATCACTGACGCTTTGCTACTGAATGTCAGGTCACGGGGCTGGCTCGGTATTTTGGCGACCGGCTGCAGAAAGCCGAGCAAGGCCTGCTGGGTGTCATTCCAGGCCGTCGGGTGTTCCATATCGAGGAAGTGCCCGGCGTTCTTGATGGTCTGAAACTGAGCCTGACGGCTATGAGCCGCAAAAAGACGAGCATCTTCCACCGAGGTGTACTCATCCCGTTCGCCGTTGATAAACAGCAGTGGGACTTCGATGGCATTGGCACAGGAAACATAGCAATGAGTATCTTGGGTCAGCACCTCATTGACGTGAAAATGCATCTGCCGGTATTCGTGTTCGTCCAGGCTGCTGACATGGCGCTCATTGAAACGCTTGAACAGCGACGGCAGGTGCTTGCCGATAGTGCTGTTGATCAAGCGCCCGACATTGCGCCGATCACAGGCCTGAAGAAAATGCCGGCCGCTCTCCAGATAATCGCGCATCGGGGTATTGATCCGCGCGGCGAATGAACTGATCACTGCCTTTTCGATTCGTCGTGGATGCTGCGCCAGCGCCAGCAAGGTCGCCGCCCCGCCCCAGGAAAAGGACATTACATGCTGCGCGCAAAAGTGCTCGATCAACTCCAACAGAATTGCGGCCTCGTCTTCCTTGCGGATCGGTTGGTCGTGCTGGTTGTGTTGTTTCGATTGACCGGCGTAGGGCTGATCGTAGAGGACTACGTTGAAGCGTGGCCGCAGGTATCGCACCGTTTGGGCAAAAGATGCGGTCGTTGCCAGCGAGCCATTGACCAGAATAATGGTCTTGTCGGCGGTGGCGTTGAGATAATGCTCGGTATAAACCTTGTACTTCTTACCAATCTCGACGATCGCAGTTTTCAATGTCATTTCATTCTCTTCCTTGAACAAATTGGATCAACACACAGCGTGAATGACTATCCGGCTTCCTCCGGGCAAGCCTGACAGCAAGAACCAGCGACAACGGTACAAGGGCGCTGAGATGAACACCATGACCATTAAGTCACAAACCGACCAGTGGCTCACAGTTAAGCAGGGATTCTTCCATCTGCAAGTACGCAAGCTTGAAAGTGGCGACCCTGACGCCCCGCCGACATCCGTCTATGATTGTTCATTACCCCCTCGATCCACCGAGGAGTTGGAAGATGTCGCTGACCCTTTACTACCATCCGCTGGCGTCGTTCTGCCACAAAGTGCTCATCGCGCTTTACGAAAACGGCACCGAATTCGAAAGAAGGATCATTGATCTTGCGGACGCTGCCGACCGCGCAGAACTGCAGGCATTGTGGCCAATCGGAAAGTTCCCAATTATTTGTGACCCTGCTCACCAGCGGAATCTGCCGGAGTCCAGCATCATCATCGAGTACCTGGAGCGACTGTATCCAGGCACACACAGCCTGATTCCAGACGATTGGGAAAGCGCGCTGGAGGTCCGGTTATGGGATCGTTTCTTCGACCATTATGTACAAGTGCCATTGCAACAGATTGTCAGTGATCGACTACACGCGACCAACGGTGATTTGACCAGGGAGCGGTCTACGCTGGAAACGGCGTACGGCATGCTCGAGCGCCGAATGGCGTCCAGAATCTGGGTGGCCAGTCCGGCGTTCAGCATGGCCGATTGCGCCGCCGCCCCGGCACTTTTCTATGCCAGGACGCTCGTGCCGTTCCCCGCCGACTACCGGCATTTGAGCGCCTATTTCGAGAGGTTGGTACAGAGACCGTCATTTCAGCGAGTGATTGCCGAAGCCAGGCCTTGGTTTTCGCTCTATCCGTTTGCGGAGGCCATCGAGCAGCGGTTTCGCCAGGCGCCGGAAAACGCATGACCCCGGCGTTTGCGATGTGGCTGGAAGGGATTTGAAAGGCTGTGAGCGATGGCCGGGGGTGTGAGGCCCTCCGTAGGAGCTGCCGCAGGCTGCGATCTTTTGATCTTTCCCATAGACGACTCGTTGCCTGAACCGGTTTCAAGCTCAAAAGATCGCAGCCTGCGGCAGCTCCTACAGTTACCCAGCGATCGTTGCGATGACACTTTCATTTCATGATCGATCCTCTTGTATGATGCCCCGCTTCAAGCGTGAGCCGCAGGCTAAGACCCGCCATCCCCAGGCCCGCAGTCGTCGAGGATTTTTCATGAATAGGCTTTACCGGACCTCCCGCCAGGGAGTGGCCGCCCCGTGGTTCGCGTTCAATCCCCTGAACCTGGGCCTGGGCCTGCTGCTGTCCAGCGCCGTGCCTTCGGCCTGGGCCGCGACCGAACTGCCGACGGTGACCGTCACCGGCGAAGACACCTCCGGTTATCAGGCCGACAGCGCTTCGGTCGGTGGTTTCGAGGCGGCGCCATTGCTTGATACACCGGCGTCGATTTCGGTAGTCAATGAAGCCTTGATCAAGGATCAGCAGGCCCGTCTGCTCAGCGAAGTTCTGCGCAACGACGCCTCGGTGGGTGAAAGCTACGCGCCGGTCGGCTACTACGAAAACTTCGTCGTGCGTGGCTTCTCTCTCAATTCCGCCAGCAGCTACAAGATCAACGGCCGTACCATCACCGGCGAGCAGAACGTCGGGCTGGAAAACAAACAGCAGGTGGAGTTGCTCAAGGGTCTTTCCGGTCTGCAAAGCGGTGTCAGCGAGCCCGGCGGGCTGGTCAACTACGTGACCAAGCGGCCCGCCGATGTGCGTTCGGTTACCGTCTCCACCGATGATCGCGGCAGTGGTTACCTGGCCACTGATGTCGGTGGCTGGTTCGGCAGCGAGCAGCAGTTCGGCCTGCGCGCCAACCTGGCCCACGAAGACCTGCATTCCTACGTCGAACACGCCAATGGCCAGCGCGATTTCGCCTCGCTGGCGTTCGACTGGAACATCAGCCCCAATGCGCTGCTGCAACTGGATGCCGAGTACCAGACCAAGGAACAGCGCTCGGCACCGGGCTATCAATTGCTCGGCGGTTCCAGCCTGCCGCACCACGCCTCGCCGAAAAAGCTGCTGGCACACCAGAGCGGTTCGAAGCCGGTCACCACCGATGCGCTGAACCTCAACGGCAACTTCGAATATCGCTTCAGCGACCAGTGGAAAGGCAGCCTCAGCGCCTCGCGCAGCCGGGTGGTGATCGATGACTACAGCTCGTTCGCCTGGGGCTGCTACGGCTCCGCCAGTTGCGCCAGCGCGGCGGTGCCGAACTACTTCAGCCTCGAGGGCGACTACGACATTTACGATTTCCGCAGCCCCGACGATACCCGCCGCAACGATGAGGTGCAGGCAGCCCTCAGCGGCCGCTTCGAAACCGGTGGCCTGGGCCACGAACTGAGCGTCGGGACTAGCGCGTTCCGCCGCGTAGTGGACAAACGCGATGCTATCAACCAAATGATCGGCAGTGCCAACATCAACAGCGAGCCGGCTGATTTTGCCCGCTACGACGGCCCGCTCAACGATTCCTACCGACGCCTGGACAGCCGTCAGTACGGGCTGTTTTTCAACGACCGGATCAGTTTCAACGAGCAATGGCAGGCAGTGCTGGGCGGGCGCGAAGTGCGCCTGGATGAAGAGACCTTCGACAGCCAGGGCGACACCACCCGGCACACCCAACGCTATGAGTTTCTGCCCCAGGCCGCGCTGATCTACAAGCCGCTGCAAAACCTGTCGCTGTACACCCGCTACAGCAAGGGCCTGTCCCTGGGTGGCGAAGCGGCGTGGTTCACCACCAATGCCTATGAAATCCTCGTGCCCACCGTGTCGCGACAAATCGAGGCGGGTATCAAATACGACTGGCAGCGCATCAGCCTGGCCGCGGCGCTGTTCCAGATTCGCCAGGCCTACCAGTACTCGCGACCGAATGACGACGGCACGTTCACGTTCACCCAACAGGGCGAACAGAAGAACACCGGGCTCGAGCTCTCGGCCAATGGCTGGGCCAGCCAGCGCCTGCAGATTTCTGCCAGTGTCGCGGCGATTCGCGCGCGGGTCACCGACAGCGGCACGCCAGCTTATGAGGGCCACCAGGCAATCAACGTTCCGACCCTGCGCGCCAACCTCTACGGCGACTATGCCCTGCCCTGGTTCGACGGCCTGGCACTGCTCGGCGGAGTGCAGTACAGCGCCAGCAAGTACGCCAACCGCCAAGGTGAAGTGCAGACCGATGCCTATGCCATCTTCAACATCGGCAGCCGCTACAGCACGCGCATCGACGGTTACGACACCGTGTTCCGCCTGACCGTGGACAACCTGTTCGACAAACGCTACTGGCGTGACGCCGGTGAATACATGGGCGATGGCTACGTGTTCCAGGGCGCCCCACTGACCGCCCGGCTGAGCGCCTCGATCAACTTCTGACCGTGCGCTCCGATTGTTTCAGCTGAGGAGCCCAGACCCCTAGCGACGGGCCAACTCGTGCCGGATGCATTGTTCGTAATACGTTTGCTTGATACCAGCAGGCTTGAGACGCGAGGGACTGTTATAGGTTTGTTCGGTAATTCCCATGGCCGTCATGCGCATCCACGGCCGGGGGAATTTTCGCGATTGCAGTTTCTTGCGTGCCCCGTAAAGCGTGAATCCGGAAAGCTTCGCCGCTTGCGCGTCGGCGGCTATGTCGGAGCCCCAGCTGCAGACGAAACGACTGTTCTTGCTCAGGTCCTTTGCCTGAGCCTCAAGCGAGAGAGTCACCAGGGCAAACGTTGCAGCCATCCATACCAAAGTCCGCATATCGCCAATGCCTAACCTTCTGAAAAGAAAGCAAGTTTGACCACGAAACGGAGATCCGGGGGCCAGCAGTTCGCCTCATCCTTATGTGTTTTTTTGGGTCTCGATCGGCACAGCAAAGACTCTTTCACGGTGTCCGAAACTTTTTTGAGCTTTAACCAAGCCTTGCAGTCTCTAGTTTGAGAGCGTCGTGGTTATCGACAGTTCATTGGCAGCGAACGCGCGGTCAGGCGGGTGGAGGCATCGATGTCAGATTTTGAGCATGTCATTCAGTCCTTTAATGCCAGGTTGGTGATGATCGGCTCTGGCTGTATCGGCAAAGGCGTACTCCCGCTGCTGTTGCGCCATCTTGAGCTTGAGCCGCAGCGACTGTTGATCCTCAGCCCCGATGACGATGGACGCTTGCTCGCGCAGGAATTCGGCGTCGCCCATAAGTCCGAGCAACTGGATCAGGGCAATTACGAGGCGGTACTGGACCCTCTGTTGAGCGCTGGCGATTTCCTGCTCAACCTCTCGGTGGGGGTATCGAGCCTGTCCCTGATTCAGTTCGCCCAGCGTAAAGGCGTGCTGTATCTGGACACCTGTATCGAGCCGTGGGAAGGCGGTTATACCGACCCCGACAAATCCCTGTCCGAAAGATCCAACTATGCATTGAGGGAAGCGGCACTTCAGCTTCGGGGCGAACGTGCGCAAGGTCTGTCCACCGCCATGTTGACCCACGGTGCCAATCCGGGGCTGGTGTCTCACTTGGTCAAACAGGCACTGGTCAACCTCGCCCAGGATTTGGGTGACACAACGCCCCTGCCCGCGACTCGCGAAGAATGGGCGCAACTGGCCAGCCGACTGAATATCCGCTGCATCCACATCGCCGAACGCGACTCGCAGTATTCATCGCTACACAAAATCGCCGATGAGTTCGTCAACACCTGGTCAGTGGACGGCTTCATCAGTGAAGGCAGCCAACCGGCGGAATTGGGTTGGGGCAGTCATGAGAAAGCGCTTCCCGAGGATGGTTATTACCACGCCTTCGGGTGCCAGGCCGGGATCTATCTGCAACGCCCCGGTGCCTCTACGCCGGTTCGTACCTGGACACCCTCGACGGGGCCCACCCATGGGCTGCTCGTGACCCATAACGAAGCCCTGTCGATTGCCGACTTCCTGACCCTTGGCCAGGGAAGGCAGCCGACTTACCGCCCGACCGTCCACTACGCTTATCGGCCCTGTGATGATGCCTTGCTCTCGGTGCATGAACTCGCCGAGCGCAGCTGGAAACCCCAGAGCGGCCAGCGCCTGCTCGATGACGAAATCCTCGACGGCAGTGACGAGCTCGGCGTGCTGCTGATGGGGCATGCCAGAAACAGTTACTGGTATGGCTCGCGCTTATCGATCCAGCAAGCCCGGGCCCTATGCCCCTATAACAGCGCCACCAGCCTGCAAGTGACGGCGGGCGTGCTGGCCGGTGTGATCTGGGCTATTCGCAATCCTCAACGCGGCATTGTCGAACCGGATGAATTGCCCTTCAGGGAGATTCTGCAGATCTGCATGCCTTACCTTGGCATTGTAGAAGGCATTTATTCCGACTGGACGCCCCTTACCGGACGTCACTCACTGATGCCCGAGCAGACCGATGAATCCGATCCGTGGCAATTCGTGAACGTCAGGATCACTTGAAGGCCTGACGTGGTTTGCTCCACGCCAGGTAACGTCTGCGGTACGGCTCAAATACCGGAACCGTTCTGAAATGAGTCGCCTGAACCGGACTCTCTTTGCCACGCCCGGTGCAGCAGCTCGATGACCTCTTCGTCGGATGTCTGCGAAAAGTCCGTGTACCAATGGCCGATCGAAATCAGCCAGTCGGGGATGAGCGGGCAAATCAGCTCGTCCACTTCGTCGCGCAGCGCCTCTGCCGTCTCAAGCGGTGCCACCGGCACGGCAACGACGATGCGAGATGGCGCTTGCAGGCGCACAGCCTGTATCGCGGCCATCATTGTGGCGCCTGTCGCCAGGCCGTCATCGATCAGAATCACCACCTGATCCTTGAGCGCCACCGGTGCGCGCGATGCCCGGTATACCCGCTCGCGACGCAACAATTCCTGCGTTTCCTTTGCAACCACGGCATCGAGCGTGCGTTGATCAATACCGTTAGCCCGCAGCGCATCGTCATTCACAATCTGTATGCCGCCACTGGCAATCGCGCCCATGGCGAACTCCTGATGGGTCGGTACTCCCAACTTGCGCACCAGCATCAGGTCCAGGCGAACCTCCAGGGCCGTGGCCACTTCATAGGCGACCGGAACGCCGCCACGGGGTAAGGCGAGAACGATGACATCGGCTCTTTTAGCGTATTTAAGCAACGGCTCCACCAGGCCTCGGCCGGCATCCACCCGGTCATGCAAGATGGTTTGCAATGAAGGACTAGTCATTTGAAAACCTCCCTGGGGCGGGAGCCCCAAAAATCGGGCGTTCGTTTGACGGCGGCCATCATTCCGATTGGAGCACCTGCCCCTAGACCGCCAGAATGCTGCAAGGCACCTGATACAGAATATGTTCGGTCGTGCTGCCAAGCAGCCGTTCCAGCCCCCGGTATTGGGTCCTGCCCACCACGACCACATCCATCTGATGCTGGTGGGCAAATTCGCTCAGCACCGAGACAGGGTGCCCCATGATGAAATGCCGACAGTCAGAGGGCACACCGAACCGGGCGGCCAATTTGAGAAAAGACTTTTCCAGGTCGCTGCGCAGTTCCCGGGTGAGCTGCGCGAGCGTCAGACCGCCGCCCATATCCGCCAGAAAAGCTGCCGAAATGTCACAGGCGTACAGCAGATGCAACTCGGCATTGCACTGCAACGCCAAGCTCGATGCCTGCAAGATAATCCGGTCATTGAATTCACTGTTCGAAGGCTCAGTGTCTGAGACGTCAACCGCGGCCACCACCTTCTGCGGCAAGGCGTGACCTTCGCCGCCCACCAGGTAAACCGGTACCGGACAATGGCGCAACAAACGCCAATCCAGCGGTGTGAAAAATGCGCGCTTGAACACGGGCTCATGCTGCACTTGCTTGATCAACAGATCCGGCTGCATTTGCGTGACGAGGTCAAGGATGTCCTGGCGCATGTTGTCGGCCCATGCAACTTCGGCTGTCACCTCGATCCCCCGGCCGTGCATCTTTACCACCTGCTCATCGAGCCAGTCGCGGTGCTCCTGCAGGTAGCTCGCCCGAGCCATTTTGCGGTCGCCCTCTTCGAGCAGCGACAGAATGTCCAACGAGGGAATCAGGCCGGCGATATGCAAGCTCGCCCCGCTGGCCTTGGCCAGGGCAGCACCATGGTTTATCGCAGGCGAATGACGCAGCAGCGGGTTGATGATCAGTAATAACCGTTGATACTGGCTCATGATCTGACTCCAGACAGATTGATCATCGACGCCGGCTCGAGAATCCAGCATCAGGCCCAGACGCCTCCCTTAAAGCTTCTTGGGCCTTGATTTATATCAACTCCTTGAATAAGGCATTGAAGGGGCCACTTGAGAAGAATAGTTCACATCGGTGCCGTGCATCCCGTGTCGTACTCATCCGCGATGGCCGTTCGCCTGAAAATGCCCACCAGATTGCGATCCACCTCACGCGCCACCAAAGCCCCTCTTCCGTGGCACTGGCGATCATCATGTTGCGCTCGTTGATCTCCTCCGACGGGTGCAGGTTGTTCATATCACGCTTTATAAAAGTGCGCCCTCCAGGCAACAGCCCGGAGAAGCCCTCTCTACAAGGTGTATGAAAATCCCGCTTGTAGGGTTCTCGGCGCGCCCGGATAGGCGTAAACGTTGCCAAAGGCGCCTTCATCGTAGTGGCTGTCGAACACATTCTTCAGGTCAAGGTTAAGCCGCAGGTGCTCGTTGACTTTGTAAAAGCCGAGCAGGTCGAACACCTCGTAGCTATCCATGGAGAAGGCATTGGCCGCGGTCTGGCCGGCGCGCTCGTCGACATACTTGGCGCCCAGCCCCAGGCCCAGCCCTTTGAGACCGCCGTCCTGAAATTCATAAACGTTCAGCAGACTGAAACTGTTGCGCGGAATGTTCAGCAGGCGGGTACCTGACTTCAACACGTTGTCCTGGGTGACTTCGGCATCCACGTAGGCGTAGCCACCGATCATCCGCCACTCTGGCGTGAGGTTGCCGGCCACATTCAAATCAAAGCCACGGCTACGGACTTCGCCCGCCGCAACGCTGAAGGTCGAGTCCACCGGGTCTGTCGTCAGGACGTTGCGTTTTTCGATCTGATACACCGCGGCATCCACGCTTAACTGACGATCAAGGGCCTGCCACTTGACGCCCACCTCGTAGGACTTGCCTTCTTCTGGTTTGAAACCGCCCCCCGTTCGACTGGCACCGCTGTTGGGCTTGAAGGACCGCGCCGTGTCGGCATAGATCGCCACGGTCGGGGTCAAGTCGTAGATCAGCCCCAGGCGCGGGGTGACGGCGTTGTCGCTGTTGGTCCAGCTCACACCGTTGACGAGATAGTTGTCGTAATCATGTTCGAAGCGTTCGAAACGTACGCCTGCCAAGGCTTTCAGGCGCTCGGTGAGCGTTACCTGGTCTTGCACGAAAGCGGCATAAGTCTTGAGGTTTTCCTGATCGTGGGTGGTGGTGCGAGTCAGCGCTGGACGCGGCTGCCCGTAAACCGGATTGAAAATATCGATGGGGTAGGCACCCACCGCCCCACTGGAGCGACGGATGATCGACTTGTAATCGTAATCCTCATATTCGATGCCCGTGAGCAACGTGTGGTCGAATCCACCGGTGGAAAAATGCCCGGTCAGATTCAACTGAACATCAAGGTCTTGCCACTCCAGCTTGCGATAGTTGAAGTTGCGCCCCAGCGTTCGGCCGTCGGCAGCGACACCGTTGGCTTCGATGGCATTGCCTTGCAGGCTGCCGTCGAGAAATTGCGTGCCGCCGCCCAAGGTCCAGTTGTCGTTCAGGAAATGCTCGAAACGCACTTGCGCCATGTTGTTGTCGTTGTGCAGCTTGCCGATATCCTTCTCACCGAAAAAAGTATCCCGCGACGCGACACCAATCTGATTGCGATAGCGAGTCACGCCCCGATCGAGCGGCGCGTTGTTGCGCATGAAATCGCCTTCGAAGGTGATACGGGTGGTGTCGTTAACCTGCCAACCGAGCACCGGCGCCACACCGTAACGCTCGTTTTCGACGTGATCACGGAAGGTTTCGCCGCCCTCGCCTATCACGTTCAGCCGATAGGCCAGTCGCCCTTCATCGTCCAGCGGTCCTGAGGCATCCAGCGTGCCGCGACGCATGCCCTGATCGTTGAGCTGACTGCCCAGGGTGACCGTGCGCTCGGCCAGGGGTTGTTTGGACACCACGTTGAAAGTGCCGCCCGGATCGCCACGGCCATAGAGCGTGGTGGCTGGCCCACGCAGGACCTCCAGGCGCTCGATGGTATTGGCATCGGGCATGTTCGGGTAACCGCGGTTGATCGGGAAACCGTTGCGGTAGAACTCACCGGTGGTAAAGCCACGCACGGTGAAAGTGGTCAGGCCCTGACCACCGAAATTGTTCGCACGGCCCACGCCTCCGGCGTAATCGAGAGCGTCTTGCAGGCGGGTGGCGCCGAGGTCTTCCACGACATCCTTGGTGACCACAGTGATGGATTGTGGGGTTTCATGAATCGGAGTGTCGGTGCGCGTCGCACTGGCCGAACGGGTTGCTCGATAGCCCTGAACCGGCCCTTGAGCCTGTTCTTCCAATGTGCCGTTGATGTCGATCGCTTGTAACTCTATTGACGCAGGATCGGTGCTTGTTCAGCCCAAGCGGGCTGGGAAATAGCTTGGATCACACACAAAGAAACGAGAGTTCGACGCATCGACATACAACCTTAAGAAGATGCCGGGCACACATTAGGAGCCCGGCGAAAATTGATGTTGGATAAAGACTGAGGCGCCTCCCATTCCGCCCGGCATAAACATCAGCGAAACGGGTCAGCGCATCAGTGCACAAGGATCAGAACGTCACACTGGCGCTGAGCCGTGCCGTGCGCGGCTCGCCGACATTGACCGCCAGCGCCCCAGATTGGAACGCACGCCATCGCGCAGGATCGAGCCGTCATCGTTGGTGCCGAAACCGCGCTTGACCAGGGAATCCCGCGAGCCGCCCAAGGTATTGCCCTGACTGACGCCGCTGACGAACTTCATCGCGTCGTCCAGCGAGCGCACCTGATAGTCAGCCAGGGTTTGCTGGGTGACGACATTGACCGATTGCGCCTCTTCCTTGATCGGCACATTGCTTTTGCTCGCGGTGCTGGCTTGAGAGGTGGTGTAGCTCGTGTCTTGGCTGACGCGGCTTGCCTGAATATCAGTGGTCGGCAGTTCGAGTGCTTGCTGTGCCCACAGAGGGCTGACAAACATAACGCAGGAGAGCGTTGGCAATGCGTGTTTCATGAAGACCTTGCGGCGGGCAAAGGGGTGGGGCTGGCTCAAGACGTCGCACTCGATGAGTTGGTAATAACGATTCTCATTGTATTGTGCGATAAATTCTCAGTAAACACCCTTCACGGCCATCTGCGCGCTCTTGATCCCCCGCATCGGCAGGGTTTGTGTGTTGACTGCCGATGTCTACTTCAGCAGGAGCTGTGTGTGCGTCAAAAAAATCACCTGTTAAAACAGCTGGTTGAAGCGCCTTAATTGATTATTGGACAGAAGGCTATATTTTTGACTAGTGACATTTGACAGGCCGTCTGGAGTGGTCGATACCTAAGAGGGTCGACGTATAACAAAAGATGTAACTCCATTAATAGATATACGTCGCCCCCTGCGTTTAAGCTCACGACCGAAAGTGCTTGTTTTTCAAAGGACCCGGGAGTTCGGACCCTGCGGTAGCTTTGGCCATCGCAAAGAATACCCTTCCCTGATGACGCGGCGATATCACTTATAGCGTTAAGTAACGTTTACACTTTCGACCAAGAGTTCTGATTGAGCGCGGCCCAAGTAACAGAACTCTCCTGCACTAGGGTGGCGCACACGCCAGATTATTGACTCACCATTTTTTGTCATCGTTATGTATGCATTACATGCTTCATTGTTGATACACCTGTTCCATCGACTTAACACTTTCGCGATTCCTCATTCTCCAAAGAGTTCATTGGAAGCGCGGTGGCATTGCTCATGCGCGAACAGGCATGCTTAACCCATAATTACGGAGCTTGCCAGAAATGCTGACGAGTACCCAAGGTGCCCACTGGTATCTTTTGCAGTGCAAGCCGCGTCAGGATGAACGGGCACAAATCAATTTATTGCGACAAAACTACGTCATATTTTGCCCGCAAATTATTAGCGAGCGCGTGATTCATGGCAAACCCCATCAATCGCTTGAACCTCTCTTCCCAGGGTATCTTTTCATTCAGCTGAGCCGTGACGACAAATGGGCGCCCTTGCGTTCTACCCGCGGTGTCAGCCGCATTGTCGATTTCAATCACGGCCCGGCGACGGTCCCGGACGACGTCATCGAGCATCTGCGCACCCGGTGTTTCAAACCACCAGAATTACACACACCCCAACCGTTCAAGCTTGGGGAAACGCTGCAAATAACCCGAGGGCCACTGTCGACACTTGAAGGTATTTTCCTGAGCATGTTGGGCGATGAACGCGTCATGATTCTTCTTCACTTCTTGAATAGAGAACATCAAGTTCGCGTGCCATTGACTGATATCGAGCGACCACGGCCTAATTTATAAATAAATCATTTCTCTTTTTAACTAGCGCACTTTACAACCACCTGTGCAACCCCCAAATACAACGCTGTAATTGCCAGCACTCTTTTAAATTATCGCACTCTGCCCAGTTATTAATTTAACTTACAAACTCCTCTCCCATGAATAAATTATTGATAGCTACCGGCATTACACCACCCCATTCATCCACTGTTTTTCCGGTCTATAGTCATTGAACTCACCCCCAGGAGCAATGATATGACCCTCAAGACCCGCGGCCCTTTCGCACTGATCATGATGTACTTATGTCCCGGAACGGCCTGGAGTCTTGATCCCCAGTCCATTGATATTTATGGGTTCGACTTCACCCCTACCCTGCTGTTTTCAGAAAGTTATGACGACAATTTCCGCGAACTGGAGCGGGCGCAGTCTTCCATGGTGACAAAAGTGGCGCCCACTTTCGAACTCAAGGCTGAAGACCGCAACAGTGCCTACCGACTTATCTGGCAGCCTACCCGGTACATTTATCATGACGACTCGGATGCTTCTAATACGGCACAACGCGTGCGACTCAATAGCATCATGGAATTCACCGACCGCCATCGCCTGAAACTTGAAGCGGAAGCACGTAAATACGAACGTACGACGTCGACCGCTGTCGATGGCGTCAATGACAAGATTCGCAGCAACCGCGTCAATGGTCTGTATACCTACGGCGCCAGGAGCGCTGCCAATCAGATCGATCTGGGCGCCAGTTACGCTCAACTTCGCTACGACAATTCAGGCGGGATCAACGACGACAAAGAGCGCAATACCACTGGCCTGACTACCACCTGGTACCACCGCATCGGCAGCAACACACGTGGATTGCTGGAATACGATCATACCGACTTTGATTACCTGTCCAACAGCCGTCTCAACAGCACATCCGATGCGGTCCTCGCCGGTGCCGAATGGGATTTCACCGCACGCACCACCGGTAAAATCCGCGTTGGTTATGAGCGCAAAAACTTCGATGACAGCAGTGTCGATGACCTCAGTAACCCGACCTGGCAGGTGGATCTGCGATGGAAACCACGAACCTATTCGACCTTCTCGTTTGTTGCCCGCCAGGCCATGGCCGAGGGCGACGACGGTGCTGATGCCGTCAAAACCACCTCAGCCCTGGTCGGCTGGCGTCATGGCTGGACCGAACGCATCACCACGGTGGCCGAAGTCGGGCTGGCTCGCTATGAGTACGAAGGGCAGGAGCGCACTGATGACCTTCGTGACTACAACCTCGCCGTGGAATACGCAATGCGCCGCTGGCTGGATATCGAGCTGGGCTATCGCTACCGCAAGGATGACTCCGATGCTGACAATCAGAGTTTTGAGCGCAACATTTTCTTGCTCAGCTTCAACGTAAGCCTTTAAGAGGTTTTCTTTATGAACTCGCGAATGCTTGGCTTGTTGTTCGTGCCGTGGCTGTTGCCCGCGACTTTTGCAGCAGACACCGGCGCCCAGTACAAACTGGCAGCCGGTGATGTATTGCGCATCACCGTGTTCGGTGAGCGGGATCTGAGCTTCGAGAAAATCCGTCTCAACGATGCCGGAATGTTCTCCTATCCATTCCTGGGTGAAATTGCCGCCAAGGGACTCACGCCCAAACAGGTAGAAAAGGTCATCGTCGACGGGCTGAAGCAAGGTTACCTGGTCGATCCCAAGGTCAGCCTCAACCTGATCGCCTATCGCTCGTTCTACATCAATGGAGAGGTACAGAAACCCGGCAGCTATCCGTTCGAACCCGGGCTGACGCTGGAGAAAGCCATCGCCTTGGGCGGCGGCCTGACCGAGCGAGCCTCGATCAAGCGGGTGACCATCGTGCGCGGCGATGGCTCCCCACCACTGACCGACAAAATCACGCGCGGCACCGCCATCGCACCCGGTGACACCATATCCATTGCACAAGGCTTTTTCTAATCATGGACAATAGCCCAAGCCTATATGTCGAACGTCCGATCCAGCCGCATGTGCCGCAGCATCAGCAGTACAGCGAGGAAAAGGACACCATTGACCTGCTCAAATACTGGAGGGTGATCTGGCGCGCCCATTGGAAAATCGGCTGGTTGGTACTGCTTGGCTGTGTGCTTGCGATGGCCACCTTGTCGTTCATTCCCCCGCAGTACATCGGCAGCACCACCTTGCTGATCAAGGAAAAAACACCACCGTTGCTGGTCTTCCAGCAAGCGACGGAGTCGAGCTCCGGTAACGTCGATTATTTGCAGACGCAACTGGCACTCCTGCAGTCGCGGGACCTTGCCGAACGGGCGGTAAGAAAGCTGAACCTCACCACGCACCCGGTGACCGATCCACGCCAGCAACCACAGCCATGGTTCGCGCCGCGTAGATGGCTGGCATCGCTTGAGCTTGGCCAATGGCTGCCCGTAGTAGGCCGTTTGGCACCGGTTCAGGTGGTGCCCTCTGAAGCCGATGTCTTCAATCAAGTCACGCAGAACCTCATGCAGCGTACCAGCGTCAAATTCGTCGGCAAGAGCCAGCTGATCAAAATAGAGGTGGAGTTGACCGACCCTGGCCTGGCGGCCGCTACCGCCAATGCGATTGCCCAAAGCTTCATCGACAGTCAGCTCGACAACAGTCTTAAATCCTCGCAGACCAATACCAGCTGGATGAACTCACGCCTGATCGAGTTGCGCAATAACCTGCGCAATGCCGAAAACAAACTTCAGGGCTATCGGGAAGAACAAGGCCTGGTTGACGTCGGCGGTGTCGCTACCATCAGCGCCAATGAACTGGAATTGACCGGCAACCGCATGATCGATGCCCGCCGTAATCTGGCAGAGGCCGAGAGCCAGTACCGCCAGGTACAGGCCCTGAGCAATGGCAACCTGAGCAAACTGTCCAGTGTGCCGGCCGTCCTGAGCAACCCTCTGGTGCAGAAATTCCAGGCGCAACAGGCCAAGGCCCAAGCCAAGGTCGAGGAATTGTCGGGGCGCTACGGGGCAAAACACCCGACCCTGGCTGCCGCTCGCGCCGAATTGCGTATGGCCACCGACAGTTTGCGCCTGCAGGTTCAGCAAGTGGTTGCCGGTATCGAACGTGAATACCAACTGTCCCTGGCCAATGAAAACTCACTGCGCAAGTCATTCAACAGCAACAAGGCGCAATTACAGGACATTTCGCGCAAAGAGTTCCAACTGCGTGAGTTTCAGCGTGAAGTCGACAGCAGTCGCGCGCTGTATGAGACCTTCATTACCCGTTTGAAAGAAACCGCGGCCACCTCAGACATGGACTCCACCAAGGCACGCGTCGTCGACCCTGCGATTGTTCCTCTGTTACCCAGCAAGCCGCGTAAAACACTGATTCTGGCGATTGTCGCCGTCGTGTCTGCGCTGGTCGGCGTAGCGCTGGCCTTGCTGTCGGAAACCCTGAACAAAACCTTCAAGACCGACGAAGCAATCGAAAGCACGCTTGATGTTCCCCTGCTCAGCGTGGTGCCGCTAGTCACGAGGAAAAGCCGCCGGCAACTCGCGCGACTGTTCGACGACAACGACCATCCGCGTTTTTGCGAGACCATACGCAACCTGCGCACCTGGTTGATGTTGCACAGCGGCGATACGTCGTCACAGGTGGTACTCGTTGCCTCGACCATGGCCGAAGAGGGTAAAAGCACCATCGCCAACAACCTGGCGTACTCGCTCACCATGCTCGAGCGTGTCTTGTTGATCGACGCCGACATGCGCAAACCCAGCCTGTCGCTCAACTTCGATTTCCCGGCAAACAGCCCGGGGTTGGCCAATATCCTGGCGGGCACTGCGCGGCTCGAGGACTGTATCCGCACTGTCGGCAATCTCGACATGCTGCCGGCAGGGACGCTGTCGCCACCACCGCTGGATCTGCTCAGCTCGCCGCGCCTGGCCCCGATGCTTGAGGCGCTGAAGTCGCGGTACCAACGCATCATTATCGACTCTCCGCCTGCACAAATGGTCAGCGATGCCTTGTTGCTGGCCAAGCATTCGGACGCGGTGATCTACGTGATCAAGGCCGAAAGCACGCCTGTCAGCCAGGTGCAGAAGTGCCTTGCGATACTGCAGCAGAGTCATGCGCCGGTGTTCGGTGTGGTGCTTAACCAGGTTGACCTGAGCAAGGCCCGCAAACAGGGCTACAGCCATTCCGATACGTTCCAGAACTACGACTACATGTCCCGGTAAAACCTTGCGCCTGTCTCACCCGTAGTCTTCCTCCCACATCTACCAAAAGCTGCTTCATCCCAGTCGAGCTATACCAGCGTGCGGGAACGAGGGCGTGCAGTATTCGCCGCCGAAGTCCAACCCATGCCCGGAGGTTGCGCCGATGACATCGCTCTATACCGCTCACATGACGCGCCGCCGAGGCCTGACCTTCTGGGGCCAATGGCTGTGCGCACTCAGTCTGACCAACCTGCTGCTGATGCTGCTCGTGTACTGGCGGGTCGGCAGCCTGACCAGTGAATACCGCGTTCTGATGATTCTCACCGTGCTCGGTTCGGTGCCGATTTACAGCATCATGCAGGTTTACCACAAGCGTCATGAGTGGTTGTCCGGGCTCGGTCGGCTACTGGCGGCCTGGATGATTTTGCTGGCCGTTCTGATCAGCATTGCCTTCGTCACCCAAACCAGCGTGATTTTCTCGCGGCAGGTGATCATCGTCTGGGCCGTGCTGGGTTACCTGATTCAGGCGGCGAGCTTTTTGCCCCTGCATTACCTGGCCCGACTGCATTCTCACAAGCTCTGCAACGAGCGCCGCGCGGTAATCATCGGGACGTGTCCGACCGCCCAAAAGCTGGCGAGAAAACTGTCCAGACGCAATCGCGTACCGCTACTGGGTTTTATCGCCACCGCCGACCATACCGGCCCGGCACCGAGCATTCTGCCGCTGCTGGGGCGCATCGATGAGGTTCGCGAAATCATCACCCGTCTGCACATACGTCGCGTGTACATCGTCTTGCCGATGGCACAAGCCGCCATTATTGAAGCGCTGTACATCGACCTGCTGGACACGAATGTCGACGTGGTCTGGATCCCTGATTTCGGCAGCATGGTGCTGCTCAATCAGTCGATCTCGGAAATAGAGCGAATGCCGGCCATCTACCTCAACGAGAGTCTTATCAGTTCGCACCCCGGCAGCCTGCTCTGCAAAGAGCTGTTCGAACGTAGCCTCGCCGCCGTGTCCATTATTGTGCTCAGCCCCTTGCTGCTGATCGTGGCGGCAGCCGTGAAGCTTTCATCGCCCGGCCCGGTGTTGTTCAAACAAAATCGCTATGGCTGGAACGCTGAGGTGATCAAGGTCTGGAAGTTTCGATCGATGCGTGTGCACGACGACCACGAAGTGCGTCAGGCCACCCGCGAGGATGACCGCATCACCCCGCTTGGGCGTTTCTTGCGCCGCAGTTCCATCGACGAGCTACCGCAACTGTTCAACGTGCTCTGCGGCGAAATGGCCCTGGTCGGGCCGCGACCGCACGCGGTCACGCACAACATCTATTACACCGGCAAGGTTCGCGCCTACATGGCCCGTCATCGCCTCAAACCGGGAATCACCGGGTTGGCCCAGATCACCGGGCATCGAGGTGAAACCCAGACGTTGGAAAAAATGCAGCAGCGCGTCGCCCAGGACCTCAACTACATCAACCAATGGTCGTTGTGGCTCGACATCAAAATCCTGGTCAAGACCCCTTTCACGCTGTTCTCCAAAGACACCTATTGAGGAGTCAGGCAATGATCGACCTGGAATTGATCGGGCATTACGCACCGAATTTGCTGGACGCCAACAAGGCATTTTCCTTCATCAATTTCGCGTCCGTCGGCAGTCTGTTCGACCGGGACCCGACATCCATCGCCTATTTTTGCGACGGCATGCTGATGTCGACCTTCATGTCGCGCATCACCGGCCGCACGATCGGCCGGGTCAGCTTCGACTTCACCTCCATCGCCGACGCTGTGTTCAGCTGCGCCGAGAAACAAGGCAAGCGCCTTTATTTTGTCGGTGCCCGGCAAGCCGAACTGGACCTGTTCCTCAATAAGATCAAGGCTCGCTACCCCGCGCTGATTATTGTCGGTCATCACAATGGTTATTTCGATGCAGCGCAGGCCGCGTGCATCCAGGCAGACATCTGCCGCAGTCAAGCGAACATCCTGATCGTAGGTTTGGGCGCCGGGCTTCAGGAGCAGTTCGAGCAGGATGCCCTGCGCGCCGGTTTCACCGGGGTGGCATTTACCTGTGGCGGTTTCATTCGCCAAGAGGCCACAGCCACTCACCAATATTACCCTGAGCTGATCAACCGCCTGCATCTGCGCGCGTTCTATCGGATGTACCGCGAACCGCACACCATCAAACGCTACCTGATCGATTACCCGACCAATTTTGTTCATCTGTTGGTGATGATCATCCGGCGAAAAGTGACCATCAATATCACTTATCCCTAAGCATCCAGCACCGAGCAACGACCATGCATATCCTGTTCATCCTCAAGGACTTCAAGCCCGATGGTGGCCTCGAGCGTGTCCAGCAACGCCTGGCCAGACAGTTTCTCAAAGATGGCCAGCGTGTCAGTTATTTCGTCATGAACGGCGACACGCCAGACGATGCAGGGGCTGCCACGCTCAATGGCGGCGGCAATGGAATCGTCGGTCTGCTCAAGTCCATCGTACTGCTGCGCCGGATTATTCGTCGCGGGCAAGTGACTCACCTCATCGCCGCCAAAGAACAAGCCAACCTTTGCACCTGGTTTGCCACCTTGGGTAGCCCATGCAAGGTTATCTATAGCCGTCATGCAGCACTGGATTGCAGCGAACAAAAAATCAGTCCCGCCACCCTGCGTCTGCTCTATGCGTTGTACCTCTGTGGCAACGGTCGGGTAGTGACGGTTTCCAACGGCTTGCGCCAGTCCCTCGCCGAGCGGGTGCCCTGGGGTCGCGAACGCATTCGTTATTGCCCCAATGCAGTGGTCACCGACCAACTGGTCAGTGCCGCACAGACGCCCATGCTCACCGGTTTGCCGACCGAGTTCTGGTTAGCGGTGGGACGGCTGGTAGAACCGAAAGGTTTCCACCTGCTGCTCGATGCCTATGCCATGGCCTTGCGCAGCGCCGCGCTGCCGGATCTGGTGATCATCGGCGATGGCCCGCAACTTGACGCGCTGACCTCACAGGCCAGCCGGCTGGGCATCGAGGGCCGTGTGCATTTCACCGGTTTCCTGAGCAATCCCTATCCTTTTTTCAGGCACGCACGACTGCTGATCCTGAGTTCGTTTCATGAAGGCTTGCCGACCGTGCTGATCGAAGCCTTGGCGCTGGGTACGCCCGTGTTGGCCTGCGACTGCGAAACCGGGCCCAGGGAACTGCTTGATAACGGCCGCCTCGGCGACCTGGTCAAGGTCAATGATGTAGCGGCGCTGGCCGAAGGGATGCTGCGTAGCGTGACCTCGCAAAGCCAGGCTGCGCCAAGCGGGGAAGTGGCCGCTGAAGCCGTCCGACAGTACACCAGTCAATCCGCCGCGCAAGCTTACTACCAGGTATGGAATCAATGAAAAGGTTGCTGATTATTCTGCAGGACTTGAGCGGGGGCGGCGCCGAAAAAATGATGGTGCGCCTCGCCGGAGCGCTGACTGATGCAGGCAATGACGTGACCTTGCTGATGCTCACCGGCGCAGGTGTGAACTCGGCTGGCCTCGACCCCCGGGTCAAACAGGTGGAATTGCACAGTGCGCGAAGCTCCCGGGCAGTGCCGGCGCTGGCACGCTTTCTTCGCCACAATCGCTTTGACGCGCAACTGGCGGCCCTCACCCATGTCAACGTCGTGGCCATCGCCGCTGCCGCGCTGTCCGGTACGCTGGCACGCCTGCACGTCAGCGAGCGCAACGCGTTTTCCCATGACAAACACGTCAATCCCGCATTGAAAGTGCGTACGGCCTATCTGCTGGCACCACTGCTGTATCGACTCATTCCCAATCCTGTGATTTGCGTCTCGCGCGGCGTCGCCCAGGACCTGGTCGACACCACCATTACCCGCCCGCAGGATGTCACCATCGCTGACAACCCGGTGCTCGACAACGATTTTCGCGACAAGGCGCCGGGACGTCCGAATCACCGCTGGCTGTCGAAAAAAACCACCCCGGTGATTGTCGCCGTAGGTCGCCTGGCACAGCAAAAAGGCTTCGACGTATTGCTCGATGCCTTCGCCCGATTACCCGATCCCAATACCCGATTGATCATTTTCGGCGAAGGCGCGCTCAGAACCGAATTGCTCGAGCAGGCCGTCACCCTGGGGGTGGCCGACCGATTCGATCTGCCGGGCTATACCAGCGATCCATTGGCGGAAGTGGCAGCGGCCGATTGCTTTGTGCTGTCGTCGCGTTTCGAGGGCAGTCCCAACGCGCTGGTCGAGGCCATGTCCACGGGCACCCCGGTGGTGGCGACGCACTGCCCTTATGGCCCACAAGAGATTCTCGACAATGGCACGGTCGCCCCGCTGGTGGCGGTCGACGACCCTGATGCACTGGCACAGGCCATCACCGTGGAACTGACGTTGCCGCGTGATGCAAACCGCCAGGCGCGCATCGATGCCGCAGCCCGTTTTGTGAGTGCCTGCGCGGCGAAGACCTATCTCGATGCACTGCTTGGGAGCCAGTCGTCATGAACACACTGGAAGTCAGGTACACCACGCTGCGCGACGCCTTCACGCTGTTCGGCGTGCTGTTTTACTTTCAGGTGATCGGTTTTTTTTTCGGGCTGGCCGATGTGGCGAATATGAACGCAGTCGAAAAAGACCTCGAAGGCAACGTGGTCAACCAGATTTGCGGGCTGATTACCCTGCTGGTACCGCTGTTCTTCTTCATCCGCAACAAGGTCTTCCTCAGCAAAAGCTTTTACAGGAACAACGTCTTTCTGCTGGTGTTCATGCTCAGCCTTGCCGTGTCGATCAGTTGGTCCCACGACCCGATGTTAAGTTTCAAACGTTTTGTGGCGATGATCAGCGTGGTCTTCTTCGCCGGTTTCGTCGCCTACAACTACAGCCTCGAAAAAATCGCCTTCATGCTCGGCTGCATCATTGGCGCCGCGGCACTGTTCGGCTTGCTACTCGCGCTGTCCAAACCCGACATTGCATTCATTTACGGCGGTATACGCGACGGTGCGTTCAAAGGGATCTTCCCGGATAAGAATGCCGGCGCCCGGCTCAACGCAGTCGCCATTGTCTTGCTGCTGCCGATGATCCGTCAGCACAACCCCTGGGCCATCCTCTGCGCGTTGTGTTCACTGATCACGGCGATGCTGGCCCAATCCGCCACCGCCATCGCCCTGATTGTTGCCGGCACCGTGAGCTATTGGTACTTCCTCACGTTGATCCGTTTGCACATCAACCGCTCACAGGCGGCATTCCTCGGCACGACGATCATCTACTTGCTGATCTGCCTCTTTTTATACGGCAATTACGCGCTGCTGCTGGAACTGACCGGGCGTGACCCGTCACTCACCGACCGCACGCGCATCTGGGAACTGCTTACACCGCTGATCGACGCCGAACTCCTCAAGGGTTACGGCTTCGGCGCCTTCTGGTCCAGCCCGAGCGCCGAGGTATTCATCAGCCGCTGGGGTTACATCGGCAATGCCCACAACGGCTACATGGAAACCTTGCTCAACGGCGGCATCATTCAGTTGATCGCGCTGATCCTCATGCTGATCGAGGCGCTGATCAAACATTATCAAGCCGTGGTGGCGGATCAGTCGGCACGCTTTCACGCCATCGCAATGGTCATCATCGGCTCGTTCATGCTTACCAACTTCGTGGCGTACGTCGTTCCCAACTACCGCTCCGCAGAGTTTCTAGTGTTCTGCGTTCTGGCCCTCTCATTCCGCCATCACCACCTGACATACCCCCAGTTGTCACCGGCAACCCTGCGTCAACGTCCGCCTGGCAAGGCATTACCACGCGACTCGGCCAAGGCGTAACAAGAGGAGAAATAACCGTGTCAGACCAAGCCCTCCCTTCACCCCATTCAGTGTGCGTCATAATCGCGATGTATAACGGCGCCGACAGCATTGAGCAAACACTGGCGTCCGTGGCCGGGCAAACGCGACTGCCCGATCACGTCATCGTCATCGACGATGGTTCCACCGATGATGGCCCCCAACGGGTCAAGGACTTCGTGGCGCCGTTTCGCCTGACGCTGTTGCACCAAGCCAACGAAGGCCAGGCCAGCGCCCGCAACCACGGACTGCAGCACTCTGAAGAGACTTTTGTGGCGTTTCTCGATGCCGATGACAGATTTTATCCGCAAAAGCTGGAGCAACAAGTGGCACTGTTTGAGGAACTGAGTCGTCAGGGACGGCCGGTGGCGCTGGTAGATTGCTACGTGCATAACGATTACAGCGACGGCAGGCGAATACTGGAAGACCGGCAAAAAAACGGTAGGCATTTCGACGATCTCATCCGCGCCAACGTCGTCAATGGCGTGTCCTCCGTGATGGTCAGACGCGACGTGATCATGCAACTCGGCGGCTTCAATGCCAGCCTGCGTTACTCCGAAGACCGCTTCATGTGGACCCGGATCGCCGAACACTGGGAGATCCACACGGTGCCAGAGGCGCTGCAGCAGCGCATGGTCAACAGCGACAACATGACCGCGCAACCGACAAGGTACTACCCGTACAAGATCAAGTTCATCGAAGCGTACCTCGCCCAGTTTGGCGCGCAGCTCAGCAAGCAGCAACGGATCGATTTCGGGCTGGGCGGCCACAGCGACTTTCTCGAACTGTTTTCCCGCAGAGGCGAGCATGCCCAGGTGATCGGTGTGTACCGGCGAATGCTGGAGTATTCCTGGCAAACGCTGATCTTCAGGAACGGCAAACCGACACTGCGCTTCCTCTACGCGTGCGTCCGATCATTGCGCAAGGCAGCTGCGTCAACCACCGCTCATTGAGCCGGTATCCGCCATGGCCAATCACCGTCTGGTTAAATTGATCTGGATTTTCACCGAGAAATTCGGACTGATCCTCCTGTCGATGATTACCTTTGTCGTATATGCCAGGCTGATGTCGCCGGCAGAGTTGGGTGTGGGCACGGTGATCATTGTGATCGTCGAGATGTTCGCCATCCTCTACTCGTCAATACTCGAAGATCCGCTGGTACGGTTGGAGCGTCTGGAAGAAAAACATGTTTGCACGGCCTTCTGGTTCGCGGTGCTGATCAGCCTGGCCTCCATCGTCGTCATATCGTTCGCGGCCATGCTGTATACGAAATCCCTGGTGCTGCAATGGATGACGGCGGCCGCCTCGGTGAAAATTCTCTTCACCATGATGGCGCGGGTCTATGTCGTGGAAATGCGCCGCGCCAGCAACTTCAAAATGCTGGCCTCGCGCACGCTATTGGGCAAAGTGGCCGGCGGCGTGGGGGGAATCGCCATTGCGTTTTGGGGATTTGGCGCCTGGGCCGTGATCGCTCAAGCGCTGATCATGGAGTTCGTTTCCATCGTCGTATTGATGCTCGGAAACCGCCGGCGGATTGCCTTCTACATTGACGGGCCCTTCCTGCGCGAATTGTTGACGGCCGGAGCACCGGTTGCCATCAACGTGATGAGTTGGCAAACCCTGCAGCGCGGCGTCAATGTGGTACTCGGCATCACCGCCGGCGCCCATGCCGTCGGCATGTTCAATATGGCCATGCGCATCATCGATCTGCCTCGCTCGGCGATCTATAACGGCCTCTTGAGTTATGCGCTGCCGGTGTTCGCCCGGCGCGGAAGCGATACTGCGCGGTTGATCGAGGTGATCAGCGACTCGACGGCCATCAGCGGGTTCCTGCTCACGCCTCTGTTCATCGGAATCGCGTTAACGGCCGAGGACATCATCCTGTTGATATTCGGCGCGAAATGGGCAGACGCCATTCCCTTGCTGCAAGTACTTGCCTGCACGGCGGCCATCGGCAACACCGCCATGTACGCCATGACAGCCCTGGTGGCGGTCAATCGAACCCACCTGACCGTCAAGGCTGAAGTGGCAACCACCCTGCTGGCGCTGGCGCTGGTTTACAGCCTGGGTCACCTCTACGCAGGCATGGCTGCAGCCCTGGCCTTGCTGGCGCGGATAGTGATCATCACGCCCCTGCAGGTCCGCGGGCTGAACACGGCAATAGGTTATGGCTGGCGAGCATTCATCGAATCCAATTATCGCAGCATGATCGCCTCGCTCATCATGGCCGCCGCCGTGGTGCTTGTTTCTCCGTACCTGGATTTTCGGGGCTATTGGCATCTGGCCGCCAACATCGCAATCGGCACGCTCACTTATGCGCTGGCCTATAGCGCGTTGCACCCACGATGGCCGCAAGAATTCAAATCGGTGTTCACTGCTCGTTGAATGCTCTGATCGACGCATCGAGGCTTGGTGTCGGTGTACAGGTGCGTTTCTGCGGTTGTGCCCGCCAGCCGGCACAACCACAGAATCGGATATGGACACCCGCTCCCGCAACCCGCAACCCGCATGAACCGCAGGGACCACACGACCCGCACGGACTGCACTCCTCATCTTGTCCAGTCTTCTTGTGACCGGAGCGCCTTATCATGGGAAAAACCACGCTGATTACCGGTGGGACCGGATACATCGGTTCCCATACCACCTTGGCCCTGATCAATGCCGGCCAGCAGGTACTGGTGCTCGATAATCTATGTAACAGCTGCCGCGAATCGCTCACACGGCTGGAGCGTTTGACCCTTACACGGGTCGACTTCATTGAAGGCGATATTCGCAATACAAAGCTGCTCGACGATATTTTCAGCCGCTACGACATCGATGCCGTGATGCATTTTGCCGGCCTCAAATCCGTCGAGGAAAGCGTTCGAAAGCCGCTGGATTATTACGCCAACAATGTTGTCGGCACGCTCAATCTGTGCCATGCGATGGCCCGCCACGAAGTCTTCAAACTGGTGTTCAGCTCATCGGCCACCGTGTATGGCGTCCCCCGGCAGATACCGATCATTGAAGACCTGGGCGCCGGCAAACCGATAAGCCCCTACGGTCGCACCAAGCTCATGACTGAAGAATTGCTCGCCGATCTGTGCCTGTCGGATCCGCGCTGGAACATCGCTGTGTTGCGCTACTTCAACCCCATCGGCGCGCACGAGAGTGGGCAGATCGGCGAAAACCCCAATGGCCGGCCCAACAACCTGCTGCCTTGCCTGACCCAGGTCGCGATGGGACGAGTGCCCGAACTTACAGTGTTTGGCAGCGACTATCCCACTGTCGACGGAACGTGCGTGCGCGACTACGTCCATGTGGTCGACCTTGCCGATGGCCATCTCAAAGCACTGCAAATATTGCAGAGCAGAAACGGCATCCATGCCTGGAACCTGGGAACCGGTATTGGCTACAGCGTTCTGCAGATCATCCGCGCCTTCGAGGACATCACCGGCATTAACATCCCCTTCCGATTCGCGCCGCGCCGCGCCGGCGATATCGCTGAATGCTGGGCCAACCCCACCAAGGCCGGGCGTGATCTGGGCTGGTACGCACAGCGCGACCTGGTGCGAATGATCATTGATACCTGGCGATGGCAGCTGCGTAATCCGCATGGATACCACGCCCAGTCCGATTTACCGGCATCGACTGCGTCAAAGCAACGGGTATGAGCAAAAGGCCCATGTCCAGGTATGCCCTGCTGATCGTCCTGGCGGCGGTTGTCTGCGCCGCGTCTGGCGCGCCCCCCAAGCCGCTCGCCAACGGTCTGGTGCTGTGGCTTGACGCTGCCGACGCCTCGACAATGACCCTCGATGACCACAGCCGTCTCTTGCGCTGGCACGACAAGTCCGGCAAGTCCAACGACGCTTCCGTAGACGATGCAGCAAGCACTGCGCTGCCGTTGCGCGTGGAAAACGCCATGAATGGCCTTGCAGTGGTGCGTTTCAGTGGTGCTTCGGCGTTCCTCGGCAAGGCGATTCGCGCTGAAAAAGGCCCCGTTACCGTATTGGTCGTGTCACGCCGACTGAGCGAACAAAGCAGCGCAGAGACCTGGCAGCGGCTGTTCAGCTCGCGCCCGCAAATCGCCGATAACGACAACGTGGCACCGAATTTCGCGATCAGCGTGCAACAGACCACCGCCTACGATCCGACCCTGTTTTTTCTGGAACTCAACGACGTGCCCATCGGGCCCTACGCGGTGGGGCGCAATGTGGTGGGCAGCACCGAAGACCTGCGCGGCGACATCGCCGAAGTACTGGTGTACGACCGCCGCCTGGCCTCGCTCGAAGAACGGCAGCGCGTATTTCAGTACCTGGCGAACAAGTGGTCTGTCGCCATGCCCAAGGCTGCCAATTCCTGGACCCGTGTCGGCCCCCTGGGCACAACACCGAAACAGATCAACGCCCAACTGCCGCTGTCTGATCAAGGCAATGTCGGCCAATGGAGGCTGGACCCACGATTCTGCGACGACTTCGATGGCGCGACCCTTGATGCCAGTCGCTGGCACGTCAACAATGCCAAGGGCACTGAATCGCTCGGGCGTAAGCCGGCGCTGTTCAAGCCGGACAATGCCTACTTGAGCGATGGCCATCTGAACATCGTTTTCCGCAAGGAAACCTTGCCGCAAAAATACGTACGACTCGGCTATGAAGGCTATAGCTCGGCAATGGTCCGTACGATCGAGCGCAGTTTTTACGGCTACTACGAAGCTCGCGCCAAACCGATGGACTCGGCAGGTTCCAGCGCCTTCTGGCTCGCGTGGACGGGGCTTGCCGATAACGCCACGGAAATCGACATCTTCGAAATCGGTGGCAAAACCAAAAACGCCTCCTTCGACCGTATGTACAACATGAACGCCCACGTTTGGGCCACGCCGCAAAGCACCGAGCACTTGAGCGATGGCAGCAACTGGATCAGCCCTTGGCGGCTGGCCAGCGACTTCCATGTCTACGGTTTTGACTGGCAGCCCGACACGTTGCGCTGGTACGTAGACGGCGTCCTGGTACGCGAGGCAAAGAACACCCACTGGTTTTTCCCGATGGAGATCGTCTTTGACAGCGAGGCCATGTGGAAGTGGTTCGGCGTTGTCGACGACGCCGACCTGCCCTCCACCTTCCGCGTGGACTACCTCAAGGTATGGCGCCGCGGTAGATAGCTGAAGTTCGATCGGTTTTTCTTGAACGGCCCCAACCGCTTTTCGTAGGAGCCAGGCTTGCCGGCGATGGCGCTCTTAAGGACGCCTTCGCCGGCAAGCCTCGCTCCTACAACATTGCCCCAAGCCCGGGAACACACACATAAAGAGGTCGCAACAATGAACGGTACGATGACTTCCGATCAAGCGATAGCCTGCCTAAACCTGGCGCTTGAACGTAACAAACAACTGTTCTGCGAAGCCTATCACTTGAGCCACGCCGCCCTTGATCTTCTCGACCAGCCCCATATGGACGTCGAACAGTTCACGCAGTATCAGAAGAAAAGACGACAGGCCGATCTTAAATACCTGGAAGCCATCGAGCACTTGCGATTAATCATGACTGAATACCCTGTGCATCTCTTATCAGCCAGACACTCAATACATCAGCCGCAGATTTCGACTGAGGAATGATGACGAATTTTGACCTCAGCGAGTCGCTGACTCACCGAGGATGAACACCATCATTATCAGGAGCCACAGCAGATACAGCCAACCCCCAGCCCTGATGGCGATAGAGGCCCAGGTAAAATATCAACAGCAGCAGAAACTGCCCGGCAGCGGCGAACATGTGCTGGCGCTGCTGACGCCGTTGATCAGTGGCAACCGCTCGCTCCTACAGAGGTTGTGGTTGCGGGGTCTTCGGTGGAGGTGAGTGAACCTGGAGTAGCAGCGTCGCCTGCGGTTTAAGGTGCCTGCACAGATCAACCGACCTTGTCGTTGCCCTGCTCTGGCGTTTCAATGCCGGGTTCTACCTCGCCAGTTTGTGGCCGGGTTTTGGTGGTCGATGCCGTCTGCTCATCAGGCGCTTCATGCGGGTAACCGGGCATCCCTCGGGCGTCACTCGGGCCTTGGCGATGGTCTTCAGCGTTCCTTTGCTTGTCCCTGTCTGTGGTGGCATTCGGGTCTTCATCGCGGCCAGCGGTACCGAGCACGCTGCCGTCGTCATTGGGGTTACTCAAATCCTCGGTGGGCTCATCCTTGGTGGTAGAAGGATCGGGTTTCATATCAGTCTCCAATACAAGGTAATGGGACTTCTTTGGAGACACTGTCAGTGCCGGAGTGCAGCGCAATTGACGAATGGTGCCTGCGACCTGAGCAATGATGTGTGTGCAAAAGGCTTTTTGCGGGCCAAAAAAATGGACCTCTTTTCAGAGGTCCATTTTTTATTCCGGGTTGCCGCAAGCAGGTCTGGCTCGACCCTCATCGCACTCTACAAGCACTCATCCATGAAACTCACCACCGTCCCCATGCAGCCAACCCGCTCCTCGACATGGGGCATGTGGCTGGAGTTCTCGAACAAGGCCCAACGCGCGTTCGGGATTTGCTCCAGATAGGGTTTGACCACCGTCGGTGTGGCTTCATCGTAGCGACCGGAGATCACCAGCGTCGGCACGTTGATATGCCGCAAGCGGTCGACAATGGTCCAGTCTTTCAGGCTGCCTATCACATGAAACTCCGTCGGCCCGCTCATGGCATGGTAAACGGTGGGGTCGGCATCGACCTGGGCAAACGTACGCGCGACTTCGTCCGGCCAGGGAAGGACGCGACACACATGGTTGTCGTAAAAAACCCTCGATGCTTCCTGATAGGCAACCGCTTGAAAATCCCCTGTCCGTTCGTATTCAAGCAATGTTTCATGCACACCGCCAGGCAGTAGTTTGCGTAAACGGTTGGCTTCCTCAACCCAGACGCGCATATCCGCAGGGGAATTGGCGAGGATCAAGGCCCGTAGTCCCGCAGGTTGCCGTACGGCGTGTTCACTGGCGAGCATGCCGCCCCAGGATTGCCCCAGCAGCGCGTAATTGTCGCTGATTTCCAGATGATCCAGCAGGTTGTCCAGTTCATCGAGAAACAGCGCTACGTTCCAGAACGAAGCGTCTTTTTCCGGTAGGTGGGTCGAGCGACCGTTCCCCACTTGGTCGTAATGAACCACCGGATAGCCACTCGCGGCGATGTCCTTGAAAGCGTCGACATAATCATGCGTGCAGCCCGGGCCGCCATGCAGAATCACCAGTGGCGTGTTTTTACCGTCGAACCGACCGGTGACGCGGTACCAGGTCTGATAAGGACCAAAAGGTGCGAAGCCTTCGCGTATTTCGATAGATGCCATTTCTCTTTGCCGTCCCTGAAAAACCGTACGGCACACGATACCGGGATCAGATCCTCGAAATAACTAGAGAAACAAATAGGTTTCTGCCCTATTTCAGCTATCGAGCAATCGATAGTGGGTAGCCCTGACTACAGCCTGGACCCGATTCTTGGCCCCGAGTTTATGCATGGCCGAGGTCAGATGGAGGCTGATGGTGGCCATTGAGCGATTCAGTTGTTGGGCGATTTCGACCGCAGTCAGGCCCTCAGCCGCCCATTTAAGGCACTCGCGCTCACGTTTGGTCAGGTGAATGGGCGGCGTGTGAGCCTCTTTGCCGAGCAACGGATAGGCCGCTTCCTGCAAGGCATGGGAAATCAGGCTGAAATCCGCCAGGGTCCGCCGGGCATCGCGCAACACACTGGCGCTGCTGCCGGTACGCAGCCCGGTCAAGGAGGCGAAACCGCCTCTGGGCAGATGAATCGGGACCGACACACCACAGGTCAGCTGAGTGTCTTCCAGATAACTCACCACTGGCGCATGGCACTGACTGATCACCGGCTCCAACAACGTGTCCGTCCCGGGTTTGTAAGACCAGACAAAGGGTGAAACACAATTGAGTGCTACCTGCTGGACAGGATCGATCTGGTAGTAACCCTCTGTACACCAACGCGTATGCCAATCGGCTGGAGTGTTGCGCAGTTTGAGCACCGAGGGCGTGATCAACTTGCCTTCATGGTCCAGTGGCACCGGGCTGTAGTCGTACACCAAGGCATCAAAGCCCAGCTCCTCGGCTAAGAGCATGGCGTTGTCCATCTGCTCATCCAGGCTCTTGCCCGACAACAGGCGGGGGTTGAGGTCAGATAGCTTGGTTTGCATCCATTGCGCTCCCTAATTAATTTCAATCCTGAAATTCAGCACGTAGAATGCCACGCGTCGGCGCGGGACTGCCAGACAAAACCTATAAGAAATACTAGCTTTTGGGCGCATGACTTACTCAGTAAGGTTGAGCCATTTGGTCAGCGTGCGAACCGGCCAGCATCATAAAGGGAGCGTGCGATGTGGCGTGAAATCGAACCGGACCAGCACTATAACGTTGAAGTCGACGGCCACAATCTGGTGGTTTACAGCTTTGGCGAGGGCGATGAAGTCCTGCTGTGCCTCAATGGAGGCCCAGGGCTTCCCTGCGATTATCTGCGTGACGCCCATGGCTGGCTCAAGGACAAGGGGTTGCGAGTTGTCGCCTTCGATCAACTCGGCACCGGCGCGTCTGACAGACCCGAAGACCCATCCCTGTGGGACATCACCCGTTATGTCGCTGAAGTGGAAACCGTCCGGCAGGCCCTCGACCTGGGCCGTGTGCACTTGATGGGGCACTCTTGGGGTGGCTGGCTGGCGATCGAATATGCCATTTACCACCCTCACGCACTCAAAACCCTGATTCTGGAAAACACCGTAGGCGATATCCCGCACCTGTCTCAGGAACTGGAGCGTCTGCGTGGCGCGCTGGGCAGTGAAACCGTGGCCATGATGCAACGCCATGAAGCCATGGGCACCCTCGATCACCCGCAATACCAAGCGGCGATCACTCTCCTCAACTATCGCCACGTCTGCCGTCTGGACGAGTGGCCGGCACCGGTCACGCGCTCTTTGGGCGACTGGAACATGGGGCCTTACACAACTATGCAGGGGCCGAATGAGTTTCTCTACGTTGGCAACCTGAAAAACTGGAACCGTCTGCAGGAAATGGCCGATTTCACCATGCCGGTATTGATTACCACCGGCCAGCACGACGAACTGACGCCGGCCTGTGCAATGCGCATGAAAATGGCGCTCAAGGATGCTGCGCTGCATGTGTTCCCCAACAGCAGCCATATGCCCTTCTACGAAGAACCTCACGCCTACTTTCCGGTGTTGCTGGATTTCCTCCAGCGGCACCGAGGTTAGTCGATGAATCTGTCGCGTTACCGTTTCATCCTGTCACGCCCCCTGCAATTGCTGCCGGTGCTGTTTGGCATCAGTCTCATCACGTTTGTGCTGGTGCGCTCGATTCCCGGCGACCCGGCGCGCGCCCTGCTCGGTTCGCGCAGTACGCCGGAGGGGCTGCTCAGGGTTCGCGCCCAGTTCGGCCTCGACCAGCCGCTGTGGATGCAGTACTTCTACTTCCTGAAAAACCTGTTCAACGGCGATCTCGGCCAATCATTGCTGTACAAGGTCGACGCCTTGACGCTGATCAGCACGCGAATCGAGCCCACGTTGTTTCTGGTGCTTGGCAGCGTGTTGCTGGCCATGTTGATCGCGGTGCCATTGGCCACCGTTGCGGCCCGCAACAAGGGTGGCTGGGGCGACAATCTGATCCGCCTGTTCACCACCGCCGGCCTCGGCATGCCGGCGTTCTGGCTGGGGATCATGTTGATCCTGCTATTCAGTGTGCAACTGGGCTGGTTCCCGGTTTCCGGCTATGGCCGTTCCTGGCTGGACAAACTGCACCACATGGTCCTGCCCTGCCTGACCATTGCCCTGGCGTTATCGGCGGTGTTGGTACGCAATCTGCGGGCGAGCATGTTGATGGAGTTGCAAGCCGACTACGTCACCGCTGCCCGGGCTCGCGGCCTGTCTGAAGACGCGGTGTTTCGACGCCATGTGCTGCCCAACTCGCTCGTACCCGCCGTCAACCTGCTGGCGGTGAACATCGGCTGGCTGATCAGCGGCACAGTGGTCATCGAGAGTCTGTTCGCCATTCCCGGGATCGGCCAGTTATTGGTCCGGGGCATCTTCACCCGTGACTACATGGTGGTCCAGGGCGTGGCGATGGTGCTGGCCTGCGCCACCGTGGCGGTAAACTTTCTCGCCGATGTGGTGACAGTGGCCATCGATCCACGCGTGAAAATCCGATGAGCAGTCAGGCAACGACCGCCCCCCGACTGAATCTGCGCCTGGGTTTGCGCAACCCTCGATTGGCAATGGGAGTGGGCCTGGCAATCCTGCTCGGTTGGCTGGTGCTGGCGATCTTCGCGCCCTGGATCGCGCCCTTCGATCCAATCGCCCAGAACACTGATATTCGTCTGCTGGCGCCCCATCTGGCCCACCCGTTCGGCACCGACAATTTTGGCCGCGACGTCTTGTCTCGAGTGATCTGGTCGGCCCGCATCGACTTGCAGCTGGCAGTGATCGGGGTGATTTTCCCGTTCCTGATCGGGACTTGTGTCGGGGCCTTGTCCGGCTACATCGGCGGGCGTTTCGACACGTTCTGCATGCGCCTGATCGATATCATCCTGGCCTTCCCGTTTCTGGTGTTGATGCTGGCGATCATGGCAATCCTCGGCCCCGGCCTGATGAGTTTCTATATCGCCATGGCCCTGGTGGGCTGGGTGTCCTACGCACGATTGATCCGTTCGCAAATCCTGATACTCAAGGAAAGCGATTTCGCCCTGGCCGCCAAAAGCCTCGGCTTCGGCCATGGGCGTATTCTGTTTCGGCACCTGCTGCCGAACGCGATGTTCGGCTCGATCGTGTTTTCCATGTCCGATGCAGTGCTGGTATTACTCAACGGCGCGGCGGTCAGTTACCTCGGCCTCGGGGTTCAACCCCCGACCGCCGAGTGGGGCACGATGGTCGCCGAAGGCCAGAGTTTCATCACCTCCGCCTGGTGGATCTGCACCTTTCCGGGGTTGGCGATCGTCACCCTGGCCATGGGCTTCAGCCTGCTGGCCGACGCTGTGGCCGAACATCTGGGTGAACGCTCATGAGTGCGCCTGTGCTGAAGGTCGAAGAGCTCAGCGTCATCGCCCGTAAGGGAGAGCACGAAGTGACTGTGGTGGATCGCTTGTCCTTTGACCTGGCCGAGGGTGAAGTGCTCGGACTGGTGGGAGAAAGCGGCTCCGGCAAGACCATGGCTTGTCGCGGCTTAATGAGGCTGCTGCCGTCGCCGAACCTGCGAGTCGAAGGCAAAACCGTGCAACTGGCCGGGGAAAATCTGTTGCATCTGGATGACGCCGGCATGCGTCGCATGCGTGGGCGTCAGCTGGGAATGATTTTCCAGAATCCCAGCAGTCATCTTGACCCGTTGATGCGCATCGGCGAGCAGATTGGCGAAGGCATTCGCCTGCACCAAGGCGCCAGCAAACGCGAAGCCCGCGCCCAGGCCATCGACGTACTTCGACAAGTGGGCATTCCCGATCCGCAGCGGCGAGTCGACAGTTACCCTCACGAGTTTTCCGGCGGCATGCGCCAGCGAGCGTTGATCGCCGTGGCCCTGGGTTGCAACCCGAACGTGCTGATTGCCGACGAACCGACCACCGCCCTCGACGTCACGGTGCAAGCGCAGATCCTGCGCCTGCTGTTGGATCTTCGTGACCAGCGTGGCCTGTCAATCATTTTGATTACCCATGACCTGGGGGTGGTTGCCCAGACCTGCGACTCGATTGCCGTGATGTACGCCGGACGCTTGTGCGAGCACGGCAACAAACACGAGGTGCTGGCGTATCCACGCCACCCCTACACCGCTGGATTGATCGACTGTCAGCCGGCCACCAGTCACGGTCACGCATTACTCAAGACCATCGCCGGGCAACCGCCCCTGCTCGACGCCCTGCCCCAAGGGTGTCGCTTCAATCCGCGCTGCCAGCAAATCGGCAATCGATGCACAACACTGATGCCGAGTTTGCAACCCGTCAGCCATGGACACCGCATCGCTTGCCATTACCCCTTGGCCGCCGGAGATCGCTCATGACCCTGCTCAAGGTCAAGGATCTGCAGGTGCGCTTCGCCGCGCCAGGCACGGGTCTGCTGGGCATGAACCGGCAATGGCTGACAGCGGTCAACGGCGTCTCGCTGACCCTTTCGGCCGGAGAAACGCTCGGGCTGGTCGGCGAGTCGGGCAGTGGCAAAAGCAGCTTGGGACGGGCGATCCTGCACCTCAACGATATCTACGCCGGGCAGGTGCTGTTCGACGGCATCGACATGGCCCATGCCGGGAAGGTTGATATCGAGCGGCTGCGTCATGAGACGGCGATGGTTTTTCAAGACCCTTACGCCGCCCTCAACCCACGCCTGAGCATCGGCCAGACTCTGGCAGAAGTGCTCCGGGTACAACGCAAAGTGCCGGAGCCACTGATTGCCGCCCGAGTCGATGAACTGCTGACTCTGGTTGGCCTGCGCCCCGAATTGGCCTCGCGCAAACCGCACGCCTTGAGTGGTGGCCAATGCCAGCGTGTCGGGATCGCCCGCGCGCTGGCCGTGGAACCGCGCCTGATCGTCGCCGATGAATGCGTGGCCGCGCTGGACGTGTCCATCCAGGGGCAAATCATCAACTTGCTGCTGGAGTTGCGCCAGCGCATGAACCTGGCGATTGTGTTCATTGCCCATGATCTGGCGATCATTCGCCGGCTCTGTGATCGGGTGGCGGTGATGTACCTGGGCAAGATCGTCGAAGAAGGCCCCGTGGAGGAAGTATTCCGCTCCCCGCGACATCCTTATACCGCCGCACTGATCCAGTCGATTCCGCAAATCGACCCGGCCCGGACGCTACCCACCGACCCTTTGCCCGGCGAACCAACCAGCCCTTTGCAACTGCCATCCGGCTGCGCCTTTCACCCACGCTGTCGCTACGTTCGTTCCACTTGTAACCAGGTGGCGCCCCCTACCCGTCAACTCGACGCTCGCCGTTACGACTGCGTGCTCGAAGAGCCACTGTCTTAAAAACAATGCACCCATCAAGAAGGAGTTTGACCATGCGATCCAGGCATTTGAAATTGCTCGCCGCAGCCACATTGACCGCTTGCACCCTTGCCAGCGGTATCGCTCAGGCGGCCGGTGTACTCACCATCGGTTGCCGTGAAGAAAGCACCACGTTCGACCCGATCAAGAGCGCGCAAAACCGCGATACCTGGGTGTTTTCCAATGTCTACGACACACTGATTCGGGTCGATAAGGCTGGCAGCAAGATGGAGCCCGGCCTGGCTGAAAGCTGGAAAGTTTCCGACGATGGCCTGACCTACACCTTCAAAATGCGCGCGGCGAAGTTCTCCGACGGCTCGCCGATCACGGCCGACGATGCGGCATTCAGTCTGTTGCGCACTCGCGATAACAAGGCCTCGCTGTGGAGCGATGCCTACAAACTGATCGACACGGCGAAAGCGGCCGATCCGCGTACCCTGGTGGTCACCCTGACCGCTCCGTCGGTACCGTTCCTCTCGCAACTGGCTTCGCCGACCGTGTCGGTTCTCTCGCAGAAGGCCATGACCCGCATGGGCGAAGATGCCTATGCCCAGGAGCCTGTGGTCTCAGGCGCATTTTTTGTCAAGGAATGGCTGCGCGGCGACCGCGTGAAGCTGGAGAAGAACCCGCATTTCTGGCAGGCCGAAAAGGTCAGCCTGGATGGCGTGGAATGGATTTCCATTCCGGACGACAATACCCGGATGCTCAAGGTGCAGGCAGGCGAACTTGACTCAGCGATCTTCGTACCGTTTTCGCGAGTCGATGCGCTGCGCAAGGATCCCAACCTGACCATTCACTCCGACCCTTCCACTCGGGAAGATCACCTGCTGATCAACCATGAGCACGGATTGCTGGCCAAACCTGAAGTACGTCAGGCACTGGACATGGCCATCAACAAAAAATCGGTGGTCGATACCGTCACCTTCGGCCATGGTCAGGAGGCTTACTCCTACATTCCCAAGGGCTCGCTTTACCACTACGCAGACAATTTGAAGCGTCCATTCGACCCAACCAAAGCCAAGCAGATGCTGAGCGATGCCGGCGCAGCGGGTATGAAGCTGAACTATGTGGTCAACGCTGGCAACGAAGCCGATGAGCAGATTGCTGTGCTGGTTCAGCAGCAACTGGCGGCCGTTGGTGTGACCGCCACCCTGCAAAAAGTCGACCCAACCCAGAGCTGGCAGATGCTGGTCGACGGTGACTACGACCTGTCCGTGATGTACTGGACCAACGACATCCTCGACCCGGACCAGAAAACCACCTTCGTTCTGGGCCACGACACCAACATGAACTACATGACCCGCTACAAGAATGACAAGGTCAAGAATCTGGTGTCAGCCGCCCGAGTGGAAGCGGACCCGGCCAAGCGTGAGCAGATGTACGTCGACCTACAGACGGTCGCCAAACAGGACGTCAACTGGATTGACCTTTACTACAGCCCGTACATCAACATTTCGCGCAAGAACATAGAAAACTTCCAACAAAACCCACTGGGGCGTTTCTCGCTTGAGGAAACGGTGAAGAACTGAGGAATAGTTGCGCTGAAGCAAGCGGCTCCAGCGCAACCCGGACTGATCCAGAAATAAAAAATGGACCTCTGAAAAGAGGTCCATTTTTAAGACAATCATCCCGGACTCCCGCAATACCTGCCGGCGGAGCCATACTTGGATGAGTATAAGGAAAATGGCAGGGGCGGCTGGATTCGAACCAACGCATGGCAGGATCAAAACCTGCTGCCTTACCGCTTGGCGACGCCCCTGTATCTTTATTGCGAGCAACATTGAGATGTTGCGTCCTTGCGCTACAAGCCCCCTGTAAGGGCCTCTGCAAGAACGGGCGGGAATTTATCAACTTTCGCTTCGTCTGGGAAGGCCAACACAAAAATATATTTGTTTTAAAACAGATGCTTACTCTTGATGCTGGAGGGTGCCATGGCGACTGTTACCGACACACTGAAGCTGTTTCTCGCCGGCGATGTCATGACCGCCCGCGGCATCGACTCAGTACTGCCGCATCCTGGCGATCCGCGTCTCTACGAAGACTACGTCAAGAATGCCGGCGTTTACGTCCGGCTGGCAGAAAGGCTCAATGGCCCGATTCCCCTCCCCGTCGACTTCACCTATGTCTGGGGCGACGCTTGCTGGTGTTCGGCCTCGGCGCCCCCGACAGCGGTATTGAACCGGACTGGGCCGCCACGGATAGGCGCGCGGGCGTCGCGCGGCTGGAAGATCTGTCGATGCAAAGCCTGCGCCCCGTGGCCGAACGGATTCTGGAGGGCAAAAAACCGGGGGATCTGGTGGTCGCCTCCATTCATTGGGGCGGCAACTGGGGGTTCGATATCCCGCGCGAGCAAGTCCGGTTCGCCCATGCCTTGATCGACGAGGCCGGAGTTGACGTGGTGCACGGGCATTCCTCGCACCACATCAAGGGCATTGAGGTGTATCGCGAACGCCTGATTCTCTATGGCTGCGGTGATCTGCTGAACGACTACGAAGGCATCGAGGGCCACACAGACTTTCGCGGCGATCTGGGCCTTCTGTACTTTGCCTCGCTGGACCCGGGCGGGCACCTGCAATCGCTGGACCTGATCCCCACTCGCCTCTGTCGCTTTCGCCTCTGTCGCGCCGAAGGGGATGACCGTCAATGGCTGCAGGACACCCTTTCTCGCGAGTGCGCACGCTTGGGTAGCAGCATCCAGCCGGGCGCGAAAAATGCCTTCGAGTTGCGTTGGCGGGAGCGTCTGAACACGTGAGAGCCCTGGCCGCGACGCAATCTATGTAGCAGCTGCCGAGCCCCAGCGAGGCTGCGTTCGGCTGCGTAGCAGTCGTGAGTCCGACAGATGCGGTTTGCCTGACGTATCGCAATCTCTGATTTTACGACTGCTTCGCAGCCGAACGCAGCCTCGCTGGGGCTCGACAGCTGCTACAGGCGAACGCAGGCTCGGCAGCTGCTACGGATAACATTACGGGGAACCTTCCCGGTTCTTTTTTTGTTTCTGCGTCGCTTTTGCATTTTTGTGCGACAGATCCCACTTCAGGGACTCCCGTACCACGCCCTCGTGGTGTTAGTTTGGAGAAGTTTCTGACTCATCGAACAGATATTTCTCACAAACTGCCTGCAAAGGAATGCCTCAACAATGGATTTATCACTCAAGCACCTGGCCGCGACAACCCTGATGCTGGCCAGCCTTTCGTCGTTCACCACGTCAGCGCACGCCAACATCACCCCGCAACAGAGCGCGTCCATCCTCAAGACTTTCAGTGACGCGTCAGTAACCGATTTCAGGCAGTTCCTGAGTCGCCTGGCCAAGAGCGACCTTGCCAAAACCAGCGATCTCGGCCCGGCAATCAGTGCCTTTCAGGGCAACAAGCCTCTCACCCCTGAACAGCAGAACGAAATCCACCGACTGCTTGGCCTCTATGCGCGGGTGAAATACGGCAATGCGGCCACCGAGACCCTGCGCGAGCTGGTGGCAATCCCGACCTTCCGCGTGGACGGCGTTGCTCAGCACGACAATCCCGAATTCATCAAGATCGCCGACAAGCTCAAGGACCTTGCCCAGGCCTTCAACCTGAACTTTCGCAACATCGACAACCGCGTCTATGAAATCTCCCTCGCCGGCAATGGCGACGAAGTCGTAGGCATTCACGCGCATGCCGATGTGGTGCCCGTGACGCCGGAGAACTGGGTCCTGAAAGACGGCACCCGCCTCGATCCGTTCAAGGTCACCCTGGTCGGCGACCGCCTGTATGGCCGGGGCACCGAGGATGACAAGAACGGCATCGTGGTGGCGCTCTACGCCATGAAGATCATCAAGGAAGAGAAGTTGCCACTGGCGAGGAATTTCAAGCTGCTGGTAGACACCACCGAAGAAACCACCGGCGACGCCATCCCCTATTACTTCGAACACAACCCGACACCCAACTACAACCTGGCGCTGGATGGCGGCTACCCGGTGGTGATTGCCGAGAAAGGCTACGGCACCGTCATGGCGAGCTTTGCCCGGCGTAACGCACAGGGTAAGGGTGCCGAAATCACCTCAATGACCGGCGGCCTGGCAACCAACCAGATTCCATCGACTTCAGTCGCCACCTTGTTGAGCGACAAGCCCGCCGAATTGGCCGCCAGTCTGCAGAAGGCAGGTAGCGATTATGCCAAGCGCAATGGCGGCGACTTCGAGGTGAGCGCCAAGGTCGTCGGCAAGGACGTCCAGCTGACGGTCACCGGCGTTTCCGCCCACTCCTCCGAGCCCGAGTCAGGCGTCAACCCGGTGGCAAGAATGCTGGACTTCATCAACAGCCTCGACGGGAAGGTCGCGCTCAAGCACAACCACATTACCGACGCCGCCCGCTACGCCGCCGAAAACTGGGGACTGGACTACCTGGGAGGCAAATTAGGGGTCGGTTTTTCCGATGACTTCATGGGACCGCTGACCGCCTCCCTGACCTATGTCGGGATGGATGAAAAAGCCTTCAAGCTCGCGGTCAACCTGCGCGTGCCGAAGGGCAAATCCCCTGAAGTGCTCAAGACCGAAATCGCCGACAAGCTTGGCGCCTGGAGCAAGAAGACCCACATTGCAGCGGCCTTCGACTACTCGATTGCCGAGCCGATGCACCGCAACCCTGAGGGTGAATGGGTCAAGGCCCTGCTGGCCGTGGCCAGCGAAAACCTTGGCATGGAACACAAGTTCGGCACCTCTGCCGGCGCCACTTCGGTCCATGAGTTGCCCAATGGTGTGCAGTTCGGCCTGGCCAGGCCCGAGGTCAAGTACACCGGCCACAACGACAACGAGTTCAAGACCGTCGACCAGTTCCTGCTGGACCTGCAGATCGTGACCGAAATGTTCGGGCGCATCGGGCAGTTGCCGAAACTCTGATCCCGCTTTCGGACCCGCTATTCTGGCGGGTCTGTCAGTCAAGACGTAATGTTATCCGTAGCAGCTGCCGAGCCTGCGAGGCTGCGTTCGGCTGCGAAGCAGTCGTAAAATCAGCAACTGCTGTGTGTCAGGCAGACCGTGTCTGCCGAACTCACGACTGCTACGCAGCCGAACGCAGCCTCGCAGGCTCGACAGCTGCTACATTCGAGTGCGTCGCGGCTGAAATTGCCTGGAATTCAGTGGGATCAATTTATGCCGCTAAGTTTTCATAAAATGCACGCCAATGGCGATGATTTCGTCATTGTGGACTCACGAAATTCGGCCAATCCAATCACAAGTGCCCTAGCTCGGCGAATGGGTGATCGGCACCGAGGAATCGGATTCAATCAACTCGCGGTGATGCTCGATTGCGATGATGCCGTTGCGCGCTTGATGTTCTGGAATGCCGATGGTTCCACGCTGGATGCGTGTGGCAGCGCTACGCGGGGGGCCGCGGATAGGCTGATGCGCGAATCAAATACGACGTCGATAGCACTGCGGACCAACCGTGGTCTACTCACGTGTGAGCGAACCTCAACCGGTACGATTTCCGTCAACATGGGGGAACCGCTTTTCGACTGGTCGGATATTCCCCTGGCCCTGGAACTGGATACCGCTGTTTTGCCACTGGCGGGTGAGCCAGCAGCGACCAGCATGGGTAATCCGCACTGCACCTTTTTTGTCGATGATCTAACCGCCGTTGATATAGCGACCCTCGGACCGACCATTGAAACCAACCCTCTATTCCCCCTCAAGACGAACGTGCATTTCGTCCAGATCATTAACCGAAAGCACATTCGATTGCGCATTTGGGAGCGCGGCGGTGGTATTCCCCTCGGTTCCGGTTCCTGCTCTTGTGGCGCCGCTGTTAACGGAATTCGTCGTGGCTTGTTAGACCCTTGCGTTGAGGTTGAATGTGATGGCGGCACCGTAACGGTTCAATGGGATGGCGTGGGACCGGTCTTTCTCATCGGGCCGGTAGAGACAACGTTTTCGGGAACTGTTCACGACAGCCTCTGCTTCAGGCCATGAATCGGCGGCCATCGCATAACTGACCTATTCTGAATCGACCGACAAAAGATCACCCTTTTGAGGTACCTGAGCTCGTTACAGCAATGGAGGCTGAATGATGAAGGAGCATTCGATTGAGTTTCGCGCTGGAGAGGCGCCTACGCCGCACTCTGCGCCCCTCGCCATGACCCGTTCCACCCAATCTCCCACGCTCAACAGCCGCATCGAGCTTTATACCCAGGAGGCGATGGTCAACTGGCTAGGCCCGTTGCAGCTAATGCGCACGGGCATACAAACGGCTGTCGCCACCACGATGGGAGCCTTCGCGGACCCGCGCGAGGTGCTGGCCATGCTCAACCCTCGGGACTCTAACCCGCCTATCCAGGTGGCTGCCGACGGTGACGTGTGGATCGACTATCTGGCCGATACTGGCGATGGCTGGGACTCCACCTACTCGATGGCGCTGTGTGTCAGCCATGCTGTCGAGTTGCCGGAACACCAACTCTCGCTGCCCCGCGGCGACGTGCTGCTGCTTGGCGGCGATCAGGTCTATCCCACGCCGGCCCGCAACGGTTACCGCACCCGTTTCCTTGATCCCTTCCGCGCCGCATTTCCCGCGCCGGTACCCAAGGAGCGCCCTGATGACCAGGACCAGCCCGTGCGGCAGCCGGGTGCACCGTGGATATTGGCGACGCCCGGCAACCACGATTGGTATGACGGTCTGCGCGGTTTTTCCCAACTGTTTTGCGAGCAGAAGCCCATCGGCGCCTGGGAAACCCGCCAGCGCACCGGTTACTACGTGCTGCAATTGCCCCATGGCTGGTGGATCTGGGGCCTGGATCTGCAGTTTGAGTCCATGATCGACCGACAGCAGAAGCAATACTTCGAGCAGATGCACGCCAAACTGCAGCCAGGCGATCGCGTGATCCTCTGCACACCCGAGCCGAGCTGGGTAGACGAGGCCGAACGACTAGCACGCGAAGAGAAGGCCTTGTCTTCGATCGAGACCCAAACGCCGCGCTTTCGCAGCCTGCGCGAGATCGAGGAACTCTTGGGTGACCACCTCGCGGTAGTCCTGGCCGGAGACTCGCACCACTACGCGCGCTATCAGCCAAAAGCGGGCACCCAGGCGCCGCAGCGCATCACCTGCGGAGGCGGTGGCGCCTTCTTGAATGCCACCCATCAACTTCCCGATCCGCCCAAGCCGATCAACGTTGGCGGAACCCGGCAGCACTATAAGCTGGCGGCGGTCTACCCGGACAAAAAGACCTCCGAGCAACTGCGTAATCGGGCATGGCGGCTACCTACCCGCAATCTCTCGTTCTGCGGCATGCTTGCCATCTTGTACCTGCTGTTTGACTGGATGGTACAAAGCGCCAGCACGGTGCCCCACCCGGCACGAGGCAATCGCAGCCTGATGGACGTGTTGTCTGACCTCCAAGCGTCTATTTCCAACATCAGCGAAGTTTGGCGACACCTGCTCCTGGTCATGTCACACAGTCCTTCGTCGGTGATGTTCGCCGTGATCATTGTGCTGGGTTGCGCAGTGTTCTCAGCCGCCGGGGTCAAGCGCACCCGAAAGCTCGCCTATGCCATTGGCGCGGCTCACGGGTTACTTCATCTGGGACTGGCGATCGGACTGCTGTGGCTGATGGGCCGTGTCAACATCCACTACTTGCAGTTCGAGGTAGAAAACCTGCATCAGGTTATGTTGTTCCTGGCGGAGACGCTGGTGCTCGGCGGCAGTTTGGGAGGCCTGCTGTTCGGTGCCTGGATGGTGATGGGCAACACCTTTTGGGGGCTACACAGCGAGGCGGTTTTTTCCTCGCAGTGCATCGCCGACCACAAATGCTTCCTGCGCATGCACTTCAAAGGCGACCAACTGACCCTTTACCCACTCAAGTTGGAGAAGGTCTGCCGGCGCTGGTCCCTGGGATCAGGAGTCGCCCAACTGGCGAAGGTGCAGCGCACCTGGAGGTTGCGGGCAACGCCTGAAAGCACCGGCCCGCGATTCGTGCCAGCCTCGGGTGCGCTCGAACTGCAACTGATCGAGCCGCCCATCGTGATTCTGCGTGGAAGAGCCGCCTCATGAACTCTTCGTAGGAGTCAGGCTTGCCGGCGAAGGCGCTTTCAAAGACGCCTTCGCCGGCAAGCCCGGCTCCTACACAGATGAAGCAGATATCAGAACCAGGTTTCCATCTGTATGCCGTACTGCCATACACCGCCGGCGTTGAAGTCCGACTTGCCGAAGTTGTCGGTGGAACTGTATCTGTCCAGGTCCGAAGACCAGTTCATCAGGCTTGCGAACACTCGCAATTCGGGGCGTGTGAGCAGGTCTCCAACGTCAGGTTTGAATGTCGGGGCGATCGTGAATTTCCAGAAGTTACCGTCGACCGCATTACGCTGCATGTAGCCCTTGGGGTCGAGGTCCATGGTTTGCCAGCTCATTTCGTAGGCCATCTCGAAATTGCTGTTGATTTCATTGGCCAACCGCACGTTCAGGGTCATCCAGCGGTAATCGTCACCCTTGACGTATCTGTCCTTGCTTTGTTCGGCCAGCAAGCTGGGGCCGATGCGCCAGCCAGGCGCAATGGGTGTCTCGCCATAAAGCGCCAGACGCAGCGCGCGGGCATCGTCGATCAGTTCGCCATCCGAACCGATGTTCTTGACCTCTGCGCCCAGACCTTGCCCATAGAGCAGTGCCGTTTTGAAGAAGCCTTCCCTGCCGAAAAAGTCTTTCTGGTGATTGGCCAGCATGCTGTGCAAGCCGGAATCCGCAGGCGTCAGGCCCGCTTCATTGGTGCGGGTGGCAAAGTCGTTTTTCTTCGAGCCAATGCCATTGAACATCCACTGCCACTGACCATTATCGAAGAACTGGTTGGAGGTCAGGATGTAGCTTTCCACATCGGCATTAACACCGCCCTCACTGAAATCCCCGTAGTTACGCCCGATCAAGGAGTAGTTTGAGCGCCAGTTCTTGTTCATCTGCACATCGTAGATACCTCCCCCGGTGCCGGCCAGAAAGATGACGTCCGAATCCAGCCAGTGGATATCGAAATTGTCCCTGTCGAAGCGTTTACCTGCCCATAGGGTGGAGTTCTCGAACGTCGAATTGCCTTTGAAGGCGGCCAGATGGTCGAGTTCGGTGAATACCTGACGCACGTTCAGGTTGCTCTCGTCGGCCGTCCAGTCATTGGAACTCTCCACACCGTCGGCGATGGACACCGTGAATTTGGAACGGGTGCCGTTCTGCGCATAGATTTCTTTCGACAGGTCTATGCGCATGTAGGTGTCGTCTTCGTTGCCGAGTCGCCCGACGGCGCCACCGACTGAACCGGCAGGCGTTGTATAAGGGCCGCCACGACCACCCCCCAGCCCATCGTTGATCAGCAATCCGGAACGGGCGTAACCCTTGAAGCTGAAGCCGTCAGTCAGGTGTCCGCTGCTGCCCTGCTTTTCCATGCTTTGCTGACGGGCTTCGAGTTTTGCCAGTCGAGTGTCCAAAGTAGGCGGCGCACTGGCTGCTGCAGTAGACGCAGCCGGCTGCAAGGCGGGCGTGGAAAGTTTGATTTGCTGCAATTCCCTGGCGAGTGCCTGGGTTTGCTGTTCAGCGGCGGCTGCACGTTTTTCCGCGGCGCTGGCACGGGCTTCAAACGCGGCCATTCGTTGTTCCAGAGTCGCGGCCTGAGAGGTCGCCGCCGAGGTGCCGAGCACGCCTGCGAGTAGCCAGCTTGATGCTTTCTGCATGGGGATCTCCTGTTTTGTTTTTATTGTTTTGTCCTGCGATCAACCTTTTCTTTCGGGAGTTGTGATTTGCCAAAATCGACGAAAAAAAGGATGCCTCATCGCAAATACGCTGCTACATTTGGCGATGTTAACGTTAACTTTTCTAAAAACAAAAATAAAGAGGGCTTTATGAAACAGCTCAAATCGTTCCTCCCCGCAGCACTGCTGACCCTTTGTGCCGGGCTTCCATCCCTCTCGAGCGCAGCCGATTTGACGATCTCGTGTGGGGCGGTGGGGGCGGAGTTACAACTCTGCAAGGAGGCTGTCGAGGCGTGGTCGAAACAGACCGGCAACCACGTCGAGGTGGTCTCAACACCTAACTCGGCAACCGAGAGGTTGTCGTTCTACCAACAGATCCTCAGTGCGCAGTCCAGCGACATAGACATCATTCAAATCGATATGGTGTGGCCGGGAATGCTGGCCAAACATCTGATGGATCTGCGCGAGGTGCTTCCTGCCAACGCAACACAAGGCTACTTCCAGGCACAGGTGGATAACGCCACGGTGAACGGACGGCTGGTGACGATGCCGTGGTTCACCGACTCGGGTCTGCTGTATTACCGCAAGGACTTGCTCGAGAAGTACAACCAACAGGTTCCCCAGACCTGGGAAGAAATGACCGCTACCGCCCGGAATATTCAACAGGCCGAGCGCACTGCCGGGAATCCCAATGCGTGGGGTTACATCTTTCAGGGGCGCGCCTACGAGGGCCTGACGTGTAATGCGCTGGAGTGGATCAGCAGCCAGCCGCAAGGCGGGCTGGTCAATCCGCAAGGCGACATCGTGGTCAACAGCCAGGCCTCAAGAACGGCGTTGACCCTGGCGAAAAGCTGGGTAGGAGACATCTCCCCGCGTGGCGTACTCAATTACACCGAGGAAGAAGGCCGGGGCGTATTCCAGTCGGGCAATGCGCTGTTCATGCGTAACTGGCCGTATGTCTGGGCCTTGGTGCAAAGCCAGGACAGTGCGGTAAAAGACAAAGTAGGGGTCGCTCCCCTGCCCCGTGGCGGCGAGACCGGCAGCCATGCCTCCACCCTCGGTGGCTGGGGTCTGGCGGTATCGCGTTACAGCGCCCATCCAAAACTTGCGGCAGAACTGGTGAGCTACCTGACCAGTGCCCAAGAGCAAAAACGCCGCGCCCTGATAGGCGCCTATAACCCGGTGATCGAGTCACTGTATCAAGACCCCGAATTGCTCGCGGCCATGCCTTATTACGCTCAGCTGCACAGCATTCTCAACGATGGGGTGATGCGCCCCGCCTCAATCACTGCCGATCGCTATCCACGGGTCTCCAATGCGTTCTTCGATCGAGTGCATGGCGTGCTGGCGGGCGAGTTGCCTGTCGATCAGGCGCTGGCCGAACTGGAAAGCGAACTCACGCGCATCAAACGCCGGAACTGGTAAGCCACAAGGAAGGAAATCACCATGTCTGTCTCTACTACCCATGCCCCCTGTGAGGAGCTGCTGCTCACCAGGGAAACGCCCGTACAACGTCGCCGCGTGCGCGCTGCCTGGCTGTTTCTGACGCCGATGCTGCTATGCCTGGCCCTGGTGGCGGCCTGGCCGCTACTGCGCACACTCTGGTTCAGCCTGACCGACGCCAACCTGGCGGACACCGGTGGCGGAACCTTCATTGGCTTGAGCAATTATCTGTTCCACAACGGTTCCAGCTGGTCGGGCATTTTGGTCGATCCGCAATGGTGGAACGCGGTGCGCAACACCTTGCATTTCACCGTGGTGTCGGTGGGGCTGGAAGTCGTACTGGGACTGCTGGTGGCGTTGCTGCTGAACATCAAGTTCACCGGCCGCTCTCTGGTGCGTGCGTTGATTCTGATTCCATGGGCGATTCCGACCATTGTCTCGGCGAAGATCTGGTCATGGATGCTTAACGACCAGTTCGGCATCATCAATCACCTGATGCTGAGCCTCGGCCTGATTGACGCGCCCCTGGCCTGGACGGCAGATGCGGACCTGTCGATGTGGGCGGTGATCATCGTCGACGTCTGGAAAACCGTGCCGTTTGTCACGCTGTTGATGCTAGCGGCCTTGCAGATGTTGCCAAGCGATTGCTACGAGGCTGCCAGGGTCGATGGCATTCATCCGCTGAAGGTGTTCTGGCGTGTCACGCTTCCCCTGCTGATGCCCGCCTTGTTGGTGGCGGCGATCTTTCGCATCCTCGACTCGCTGCGGGTATTCGACGTGATCTATGTGCTGACCTCGAACTCGTCGAGCACCATGAGCATGTCGGTGTATGCCCGCCAGCATCTGGTGGAGTTCCAGGACGTTGGTTATGGCAGCGCGGCCTCGACGCTGTTGTTTCTGGTGGTTGCGGTCATCACCATGCTTTATCTCTACCTCGGACGCCGTCAACTGGAGGTCCGGTCATGAACCTGCGCCTACTGAAAAAAGCGCTATTGCGCCTCGGGTTCTGGTGCCTGATCGGGGTGTTGCTGCTGTATGCGGTCTTCCCTTTCTACTACGCCATCGTGACTTCACTGAAGCCGTCCAGCGCCTTGTTCGAGGTGAGCTACTGGATCGAAAACCCCGACTTCTCCAATTACGCGGCGGTGCTCAATCAAGCCTCATTCCTGCGAGCGATCGGTAACTCGCTGGTGGTTGCGCTGTGCGTGGTGACGCTGGCGCTGTTCCTCAGCCTGACGGCGGCCTATGCCTTGGGCCGGGTGAAGTTCCGTGGGCGTGGCACGGTGTTGATGATGGTGCTTGGCGTGTCGATGTTTCCTCAGGTCGCGGTGTTGTCGGGGCTGTTCGAAGTGATCCGGGCCCTCGGGCTGTACAACACGTCCTGGGCGTTGATTCTGAGCTACACGATTTTCACCCTGCCCTTCACCGTCTGGGTGCTGACCACGTTTATGGGACAACTGCCCCATGAGCTGGAAGAAGCGGCAATCATGGATGGCGCTTCACCCTGGGTCACGCTGACCCGCGTGCTGTTGCCGCTGCTCTGGCCCGCACTGGTCACCACGGGCTTATTGGCCTTCATCGCAGCGTGGAACGAGTTCCTGTTCGCCCTGACCTTCACCCTCACCGACACCCAACGCACGGTGCCGGTCGCCATCGCCTTGATTTCCGGCGGCAGCCCCCATGAGTTGCCTTGGGGGTTGTTGATGGCCGCCTCGGTGGTGGTCACCGTCCCACTGGTGATTCTGGTGCTGATCTTCCAGCGCCGAATCGTTTCCGGTCTCACTGCCGGCGCGTTAAAGGGTTGATGCCCAACAAAGACAAGGAACAGCATCGTGATCAAATTGAAACTGGACAACGTGAACAAACAATTGGGCGGCGCGCGGATTCTTCGCGACGTCAGCCTGGAAATCGCGGCGGGTGAATTCGTGGTATTCGTCGGCCCTTCGGGCTGCGGAAAGTCGACCCTGCTACGACTGATCGCCGGGCTGGACTCGATCTGCGGCGGCGACCTGCTGATCGACGGGCGTCGGGTCAACGACCTGGAGCCGCGCGAGCGTGGCGTCGGCATGGTGTTTCAGTCTTATGCGCTGTACCCGCACATGAGCGTCTACGACAACATCAGCTTTGGTCTCAAACTGGCCAAGACTGAGAAGACCAGCCTGCGCGAGCGCGTGCTGAAAACGGCGCAAATCCTGCAGTTGGACAAACTGCTGCAACGCAAGCCAAAGGAACTGTCTGGCGGGCAGCGTCAGCGTGTGGCCATGGGCAGAGCCATGGCGCGGGAACCGGACATTTTGTTGTTCGATGAACCGCTGTCCAACCTGGATGCGTCCTTGCGGGTGCAGATGCGCAACGAAATCGCCCGACTGCATGCTCGACTCGGCTCGACCATGATCTACGTCACCCACGATCAGGTTGAAGCGATGACCCTGGCCGACAAAATTGTCGTGCTCAATGGCGGTCGCGTAGAACAGGTCGGCTCACCGCGCGAACTTTATGAACGGCCGGCCAGTCGCTTTGTCGCCGGTTTTCTCGGTTCGCCCAGAATGAATTTTCTTGCGGCGCGCCTGCATGCTCCAGGCGAAACCAGCCTGATCGACACCCTCGTATGGGGTATCACGTCCCTGCCCTTCGACAGCTCGAACCTGGCGGCAGGCACGCCGCTGAGCCTGGGGATTCGCCCGGAGCACGTATCGCTCAAAGCGGCGGATGAAACCGCCGGCGTCGTCGTGACCGCGGTCGAATACCTGGGCAGCGAAACCTATGTGCACCTCGAGACAGGTCAGGATGAGCCAATGATCTGTCGTTGTGAGGTCAACGCCGGATGGCAAGCGGGCGATCGGGTTGAACTGCTGCTGGACATCGACAACCTGCACCTGTTCGACGCCAACGGCGCGGCCTTAGGGCGCCACCCACACGCCATTGAAACCCTGCCGGATGGCGTCTCTCTGCGCTCGACACGAGCAAGCGCCCTATGACTGTGTATTTGAATCCTATGAACGACCCAATGTCCGCTGCCCTTGAGATTGCGCAGCATGCGCTGAGTGACGGCCTGTCTCGCGTCGTCGATGATTATCGGCCCGGTTATCATCTTGCCCCTCCCGCGGGCTGGATGAACGACCCTAACGGGGTGGTGTACTTTCGTGGCGAATACCACGTGTTCTATCAACACCATCCCTTCGAAGCGAAATGGGGCCCGATGTATTGGGGGCATGCCAAGAGTGCCGATCTGGTTCATTGGCAGCATCTGCCCATTGCGCTGGCGCCGGGCGATGACTTCGACCGCGACGGTTGTTTTTCCGGTAGCGCAGTGGTGTGTGGCGATACCCTAGCACTGATCTACACCGGGCATACCTGGCTGGGGGACGTGGGTGACGAGCGCTCGATCCGTCAAGTCCAGTGCCTGGCCACCAGCACCGACGGCATCCGCTTCGTCAAGCATGGCGCCGTGATCGACACCGCACCGCAAGACACGATCATGCACTTTCGTGACCCCAAGGTATGGCAGGAGGATGACGGCTGGTACCTGATTGCCGGCGCACGTCTGGGCGACGTGCCGTTGCTGCCGCTGTACCGTTCCACGGATCTGCACACTTGGGAGTTCCTCGACTATGTCTCCAGCGGCAGCGCGGGCGATGGTTATATGTGGGAGTGCCCGGATCTGTTCCGACTGAACGGGCGCGATGTGCTGCTCTACTCCCCCCAGGGCATGCACCCCCAGGGTTACGAACGGCTCAACAAGTACCAGACCGGTTATCGAGTGGGCCGACTCGATAACGAATGGCACTTCACCGGCGGGCCTTTTATCGAGCTGGATAACGGCCATGATTTCTATGCTGCACAAACGCTAGTGGCCGCCGATGGCCGGCGCCTTGTGTGGGCGTGGCTCGATATGTGGGAAAGCCCGATGCCGAGCCAGGCCCATCACTGGTGCGGCATGCTCGGTTTGCCGCGCGAACTTGAACTGCGTGCAGATCGCCTTTGCGTGTATCCGGCACGGGAGCTCACCGCTCTGCGCAAGGCGCCATTGCCGGGCACGCCCTGGTGGGATGAATCGGGAACCCGGTGCGTGCCGGAAGTGAATGGCGACATGCTCGAAATCCATGTGCATCTGGATTTGCGCGGCTGCACCGACGGCCACCTCGGAATCGCCTTGCGTTGCAGCGACGATGACCATGAAGAAACCCTGCTCTACTACGATGCGTCGCTGCAGCGACTGGTGCTGGACCGCAGCCGCTCGGGCGCGCAAGTCACCGGTCAGCGCAGCGTGTCGATAGACCCGACACAAGAGCGACTGGAATTGCGCGTGTTTCTCGATCGCTCGTCCATCGAGGTGTTCGACGAAAACGGGCGCTTCAGCCTCAGCAGTCGCCTCTACCCCCAGCCTGGCAGTCTGGGTGTGAAGCTCATTGCGAGCGGGAGTGGCGGACGTGTCGCCATTCCCAGAGCATGGCCTCTCGCCTCGGGATGGCTATGAACAGCGTCATACGAGTCGCGAGAAGCGCAGGCCATGTGTCATGATCCTGCGTCAACCTGACCGGCCTCGCCTCGCATGACTTCAGTGAAAGACGTTGCACAGCTGGCCGGCGTGTCCCTGATGACGGTTTCTCGAGCGCTCAATAATCCGGAAAAACTGAGCCCCGAAACCCTTCAGCGGGTGCGTCGCGCCATTGACGAACTGCAATTCGTACCGAGCCTGTCGGCGCGCAAGATGCGTGGCGACAACCTCCAGTCGCGAACCATCGGTGTGTTCGCGCTGGACACCGCGACCACACCGTTCGCGGTCGAGTTGCTGCTGTCCATCGAACAGACCGCGCAGCAGGCGGGCTGGAATGTGTTCATCCTTAACCTGTTGAGCAACCCGCCCACCGACCAGAACATCGACCTGATGTTGTCGCACCGTCCCGACGGGTTGATCTTCAGCGCCATGGGGTTTCGCCAGGTGAGCATTCCCGAGCGCTTGAAGAGCAAACCCCTGGTGCTCGCCAATTGCCTGGCAGATGACAGTGGCCTGGTCAGCTATGTGCCCGACGACGAAACGGGGCAGTATCGAGCCGTACATCACGCGTTGAGCCAAGGCTATCGGCGCCCTCTGTGCATCAATCTGCCAAAACAGAGTCTGGCCTGGGGTCTGCGACAAAAAGGCCTGCAGCGTGCCTGTCAGGCATTCGGCCTGGCGCCTGACGCACTCCTGCAATACGACCTTTCCGATCATGACGCCTATGGTGAAACCGCAGCCATCCTCGACCGACACATCATCGAGGGTCGCCCCCAATTCGACATTCTGATTTGTGGCAACGATCGGATTGCCTTTTGCGCCTATCAGCTGTTGTTGGGCCGTGGCCTGAAAATTCCCGCCGATGTCGCCGTGCTCGGCTATGACAACATGATCGGCATCGCCGAACTGTTCATCCCACCGCTGACCACGGTGCAACTGCCGTACTACGAGATCGGTCGCAATGCCGCCCGGCACCTGATCGAAGCCCTGGAGGTATCGGGCGCCCAGCCGGTTGATTGCCCATTGGTGGTCAGAACGTCGTTATGAGCTATCAAAACCCTTTACCGAGGAGCAAGCCCCTCGGTAAAGGGCTGCGTGATTACTTGGGTGGAACGAAGTTATCCAGCATTCGATTCACCGCCAATTCCCCCAGCATGATGACCTGCTGAAGCGCCAGCAGGGTATTGCGGTGGGTGCCGTCTACCAATGCAGCGATGTCGCTGGCCATGACACTCGCCGATGCCAGGTTCTCACACGTTTGAACCAGCAAGGTTTCATGATCGACATCCGGCGCGACCATGTACAGGGTGCTGGGTTTGCGTGGGGTGTTGTTCATGATCGCTGCCGGGTTGAGATAGAAATTGAGGGCGCGCTCGGCGGCTTCGTGGAATTTTTTTGAATCGTCAGATTCGTACGGGGATGCCGGATCGGTGTCCGGTGGGTTGGGCGTAACTTTGAACATAGTAGAAACTCCGATGCTTCTTAAAAGGAGCCAACACCATCTCGCTACCAAACGGAGGGTGGCGGCCATACGAAGGTTGGTAGACCGGGCATCGGAACCGGCGCTCCCGAAGGAGCCCTGCGCATGGCCACCATAAAACGCAGCCCTGAGAAAGGAATGCCGAAGGTGACGCTATGCGTCGATGCTGAGGGTCTACCAAACCCGATCGCTGCTATTCAGCGACAGGGAAACGATAGAGCTCAAGCCATCGGCGGACAAGCCGGCGGATTCTGTCTTAACCGTAGGTAACGACGCAAGGTCTTGTAGCCCTTCGGGAAGTAACACGGAGTGTCTTTAAACACGCATCGTTAAACGCGTGAAAGCTTTCAAAAAAATCGAGGAAACGTCCGACATTTTTCCGGGTGTATTGCGGCGCGGCCGACCCGTTGCCCGCTTGAAACCCTGCAGAGCGTTTGAATTGGGGTTCTGGTAGGCGGTGCCGGACCGGTCACCGCCCATTGGACGTTTTTTTCTTGTAGCTGCCCTTGGCTACCTGCTCGGCGAACGAGACATCAACCTGTTGCAGCTCGGCGATCAGGCCTTGGGCGGTGGCCGTCAGTGACTTGACCCAGCCAGCGGCCGGGGCGTCATGCTGGGGGTGCCCGATGACCATCGGGGCTTCGTGCAGAGCCGGGTCATACGCTCTCACTGTGGCAGCCAGATCGGACTCACTAAAGTCGAAACTGACGCCATTCATAGCGGTGTGCGTGCCGGGCTTGAAGATGTGCAGCGGTTTCATGGCTGTGCGCTGCATAGAGGTGATGCGCACAGCCTGGGCCAACGGATGGCCCAGGGCTTTTAATCGGGTTTAAAGAGTGTTTTTGAAGTTGGGGTAATCGAATTATGGCGGCTGGCGGTTACCAACTCCCGTAGGGAATGCCATATTTCTCTATGTAGCGTTTTGTATTTTCACTGACCGGGTAGGCATAACGCCCCTCATTCTTGCCCTGGTCTGGCCCCAGTGGCTCAATCTCTGCTTGGACTCGAGTCACTTTGATCGGACGATAGCATGAGTCTTTCACCCATGCCTGAACCACGCCGCCGGGCGCCAACCCCAGATAAACAGTCGCCATAAACCGAGCTTCTTTCTCAGGTGTTTGCGAGCAACGCTGGCTGGTTGAAGACTCCATCAGTTGACGGGCTTCGTCGGGAATATCCACCCATGCTCGATAGGTTTTTTGCTCTGCGATTGATTGCCATCGAACAAATATACGTTTGGGCAGATCGGCGCCGACCACTGTTTTCCCGCTACCACCCACCCCGACCCACCCACGAGCGGATTCTTTGCCATCTTCTGGTTCACCGCCGGCGGCGGTGCCGCTACCGGTCCTGAAAAAGACCTTTCCCTTGATATCCTGTACAGAACTGTCCTCCACCCAAACCTGCATATAGTTCGGCTCAAGGAACGTTAATTCCCACCAGCTAGACCTTGGGTCACTTTTTCCCAAGACGGGGGCTGTCGCCTGACAGCCAGTGAAAAGTAAAACGCCCAGCAGGGCTACTAATATTCTCATTACCAAAGCGTCCAATCAGGTACGTGAGGATGTTGCACGCGGACCGCATCCTCCGTAGGAGCATTGATGTAAACAGCCGCGATACCGCTACCATCCGTTCTACCAAGGGGATGATTCCAGTTGGCTGAGGTGTGGATGTACTTCAGTTTCAGCAACTGCTCTTCTTCTGGCGTGGTGCTGTAGTCACCGGTGACAAACCTGTCACAAAGAACCTCGAGTTCTTCTGGAATGGCATATTCAGATTTGTCTGGTACCTCTTTAAACCGGACACCTTTTTCCTTTGCCAGTTGATACATCACCCTCAAATAGACCTTTGAGAGCTTTCCACTTACTGAACGCTTGAGTTGCAACGCGGCATACACACGCTTCTTTCCAGAACTGAGCCTGTCTTGCTGAACCTTCGGTACTACAAACGACGCGGGCGTCACGATTTCCAATAGTTGCGGTGGCCAGCCTTTAGCGATCCACTGGCTTTTCACTCGCGCGGCGTCACGATAGATCGATGTGGTGATGACGTCTGTATTGATCGGCACCTCAAGTGTTTGCATTGGACTGACCAACACGCATTCCTGTATGTCGTCGAGGTAACTACCACCGATATCCGAATGGACGCCGGGTAGCGTAATTTCCGGGTGGTCAGGCTTGACGCGACTGAGCGCAAAGTTAGCCCGGCACTCATCACGAGCCACCAGATGGACGACATCCTTGAAGAACCTGCGATCCAGGTAAAGCTTTACGCCTGGCGCGATGGGACTTTTCACTCTCCCAAAATTGGTGAATCCGGCAATGGAGGGCACAGTATCGAATAGCCCGATAAAGCCCATATTGATTCCATTACTGTACTGATCGTTAAAGCTTCGGCTGAAGTCGTTGGCGTTACTGCGCAGCAGATCCCCCAAAGGACCTTGCTTGCCCCTTACGATCTCGTTGGAGAAATGCCGGGCGGCAGCTGCACCTCGGCTAAAACCGAAAGTATCGAAAGTCAGCGACACTATTTCACTATTGGGGTTCTCTTGCAGGACGTTGTTAACAAGCTGTTTGATAAGCGTAAATGAGTACTGAACACGGCCGGCAACACCGGTATCACCACGCCCCATACCCGAGCCAACCATGCTGTCTTTTTCATTGGCCTCAGTGCCTATGCCTTCTACATAAACAGCGCGTGATGCAATCTTCGTAGGCCCGTCGCCTTCAGCTATCACTGTCGAGTAATACAGGTCATGGAGTTTTTTTACATTGGTAGGACCCGCTCCATAACTGCTGTCCGGGTCACGCATGTAAGGCTTGCAACTGGTATCAATATCTTCTGGTGTGATGGCATGTTGCGCACCGCAGCGCAAACCAGCGGCTGTATTGTTGGCGTTGTTGCCAGTGCCATCAAAAAACACGCCTATGCGTAACGCAATACCGATTTTGTCTGGCGCTGGTGCGGGCTCTTTACCGTGCTTTTCGTATTCGGCCCAGCGCTGGGCATGAAGATCGACCGGCGTGACACCTGGATTACGATAGTTTTGTGGTTGATTGGGTATTGCCGGTTTGGGTACGTAGCCAGTCATTCCTTGATTCCTTGGTCCTTGTGGAGCAGACCGCAGGGTGACACTCAGGGTTCTTGGAATCAACGCATGGCACTTGGCTATTCAGTCCGTGCCCGCCGCCAGGTTGATATGTTCGCCCCGCTGACTGACGACTGAGCGGGGCGTCTCTTATTGCACGGGCTGCAACTCTATTTCACAAACCATCCCAACCTATGCCGGGCTATCCCGGAATAGCCCAGGTTTATCTCGCTCACGCCTTGGGATTTATCTCAGTCCTAAACATGAAGGTAGTACGACGCCCCCCTTTGCGTAAAACCCTTCCCCCCTCCAAAGTAGTCTGAAACTCCCACCCCGCTTGGGAGTATCAGCCGATGCGCAATCCCTGGCGCTTAGCCATAGTGGCGACCCAAGGTCAACGGTCAGGCCTCGATGACCGCATCTGCCCAGGAAAAAGTCATGACCATTGACGAACAAAACTCATTGCTGACAACGTCGATTACCGCCAATGCTTTGAGCGTCGCGGCGACCGGCGAGGATGTTTCGCTGGACGAAACGACGGGGTTGCAGAACGCCACCGCCACGCCAACCCCTGCGAGTGACGCTGACGACAACGACATTCTGGTAACGGTTCTACCCTCGGCCTTCGCTACCCGTTTGACCGCTCTTGGGGCAGGTACCGCAACGGGGGCGGCCTTGAGTGGCTATACCGGTGCAGCGGGCAACACGGGCAGCAATGCGTTCACCCTCACCGACGCGACCGGCATTACCGATATCAGCTTCGTCGGCAGCACTGGTGCACCGCTCAATGGCCTGGACAGCGGACTGGATACCCTCGATGGCACCAGCATCCTTCTCTATACAGACACGAACAACAACATCGTTGTGGGCCGAGCCGGGAGCGCAACCGGCGCGATCGTGTTCGCTGCCTATATTGAAGAAACCGGATCGCCGGTCACGGGCGGCAAGATCTGGACCGTGGCGTACCAACCGCTCAAGCATCCAGATACTACGAACGCCGATGACTCGCTCAATCTCCTGAACAAGGTCTTCATCGGCGCCAGTCAGGATCTGGAATTCAGCCTGGATGGGGCACCATCGGGCCAGCAGTTGTTCCTGATGTTCACGACCGAGGGCGCGACGGCTGATGTGAACGGCCGGATTCCCGGTGTCTCGATCATCGTCACCGGCCGGGATCCGCTGAATCAGTCGGCAAGCAGTGCTGCCATCACCAGCGCCGACACGGTCAACAGCAGTCAGGGCGGCGGTAACACGACCCTGGGCACCAACAACCAGGCGGTCACCGAACAGGAAGGCCTGCGCTTCAGCTTCGTCACCGGTTCCAGGGCGGACGTCACGATCCCCAACCTGAGCCCAGGCGAAGCGGGTGTCGAAGCGAACATCGATTTCACCCAGTACTTCGGCGCCCGCGCCGCGACCTTCAAAATCGTGCAGGAAACGGGCGGCACGACCGCGAAGATCTTGCTCACCGCCTACAAGAACGCCGATAACGTCAGCGGATCGCAGAGCGGCGTCAACTTCGTCGACAGCTACGCCAACGACAGCACCGAAAAAGTCGCGATCACCAACGGCAGTGTCACCGTGAAGACGTTCGCGGGCGTTACCATCACCACCGCTGTCATCACCTACAACGCCGACGGCACGGTGTTGATCACCGGGATTCCGACCGACTCGCAGATCACTTACGGCACGGCGACCGATCACAACCGCGTACTGATCGAAAACGCCGGGTTGCGACCGAGTCGATCTGACCGGCCTCATCAACGCGGTGGTGACGGTGACCGACGGCGACGGCGACACCAGCACCGACAGCGTCGGCATCGGCGACGACATCAACTTCGACGACGACGGACCGGCAGTCTCAGCCAACAACACGGTGCTGCTCGACGACGATGCGCTCACGGGTGGCAATGCTGGCGGCACGGGCGACGATGCAAACTCGGCTAACACAAGCGGCACGCTGGGCCACGACTTTGGTCAGGACGGGGCCGGCACAGTGGCCGATGGCACGCTGGGGATTGACGTCGATGACGACACCCCGATCGTGACGGCCACGTCGAGCCTGGTCTACGCGAACAGCAGCAATGGGACGTCTTTGACAGATGAAGGTGGAACAGGCGTCTTCGCTTACTCGATTGGCGCGGACACGCATGTGGCGCCCTACAGTGCGTCGAACTCCGACTTCCTGTCCGTGGCCCTCACGGGCGTCACGGTGGGAGCGAACGCGATCACCAACAAATCGGTGAGTTGGGTCTCGGAGACAGATAGCCAGGCGGTGTTCAACGTGGGCTTCACCTATGTGTCCAACAATCCAACACAGGGAGCGACCACCAACACCACCGGCACGCTGACCTTTGACAAGGTGGCTGACACCTATACCTTGAAACTGAATCAGGAGATTCAGAGCTTCAGCATCCTGAACACCTCGACGCCTGGAAACCCCCTTCAGGGCTATGCGCTCAATCAAGCCACGACCGCTGGATCGAATCCGCCGGTTTCGGTGATGACGCTGGCCAGCAACTTCTTTGTGCAGTTCGAGGGGTTTGGCGTGAACAACGGCCTCAGCGGGTGCGGACACGTTCGTGATCGCCGACACCGACGTCGACGGGCTGTTCTCCACGGCCTTGACTGTCATCGATGGCGGCTTTGCCACCGGCAGTGACACATTCAACTTCACGGCACCGGGTTCGAGCACGAACTACACCGAAGTACTGGCACCGGCCACCCACTTGGCGGCGTTCACCGCCGCCGCTGATATCGCGCTGGACGGCGCGAAGAACTACTACTTCGGCGTCGTTGGAGGCGACGGCTACCTGGCATTCGACGGCGACGGTTCGGGTATCACCACCATCATCCAGTTGGTCGGGGTGACTGATATAGCAAGCACCGACATTGTCTGAAAGCCACTGAGGGCACACGGCCTGGCTCCCACAAGGGGCCAGGCCGTTTTCATTGGGCCTATGCGATGGCGCCCCTTAGCGTCCTCATCCCCTTTCTCCCTCCCAAGTAGGCTGAAACTCCTACCCCGCTTGGGAGTATCGGCCGATGCGCAATCCCCGGCGCATGCTCATAGTTGCGAACTATGGTCAACGGTCAGGCCTCGATGACCGCAATTGTTCGGGAGAAAAATCATGGCTATTGGAATCACCGGCGTGGACGTTTCGCTGGACGAAACGGCCGGGTTGCAAAATGCCACCGCCACTCCAACCCCTCCAGGAGATGCTGACGACAACGACATTCTGGTGGCGTCCCTACCCTCGGCCTTCTCTACCCGTTTGACCGCACTTGGAGCAGGTACCGCAACAGGTGCGGCCTTGAGTGGTTATACCGGTGCCGTGGGCGACACGGGCAGTGATGCGTTCACCGTCACCGACGGAGCAAGCATTACCGATATCAGCTTCGTCGACAGCGCTGGGGCACCGCTCAATGGCGTGGACAGCGGACTGTTTACCCTCGATGGCACCAGCATCCTTCTCTACACAGATACGAACAACAACATCCTTGTGGGCCGAGCCGGGAGCGCAACCGGCGCGATCGTGTTCGCAGCCTATATCGAAGAAACCGGATCGCCGGTCACCGGCGGCAAGATCTGGACCGTGGAGTACCAACCGCTCAAGCATCCAGATGCTACGAACGCCGATGATTCGCTCAATCTGCTGGATAAAGTATTCGTCGGAACCAGTCAGGACCTGGAGTTCAGTCTGGCCAATGCGCCCTCCGGTCAGAACCTCTTCCTGATGTTCACGACGGTGAACCCGGCCACTGAAACGGTCGATGGTGTCGTGCGGATCACGGATCCCACCATCATCGCCACCGGCAAAAACCCCGCAGACCAGTCAAGCGGTGCCAATATCAACACGGGCGACACAATCAATACCAGCCAGGCGGGTGGCCCGACCACCTTTGGCACCAACAGCCAGATGATTACGGAACAGGAAGGCATTCGTTATTCGTTCGTCACCGGTGCCAGGCAGGATGTGACCATCCCCAACCTGGATCAGACCGAAGCAGATGTTGAATCCAACATCGACTTTACCGGCGTCGTCAATGCGAAGACGGCCAATTTCGACGTCGTGCAGTTGCAAAGCGGCAAGAGCGCTGTCGTAAAAATCAGCGCATTCAGCACCACTGCTGAACCTGGCGTGAATTTCATCAACGGCTATACGAACGATACGCCGGTGGCCATCACCAATGTGCTCGTTACCAACATCAGCACCGGGCAGGTGATTGAGAACTCAAACGGATCGGTGAATGATCCGGCCATTACCATCACCATTACTGACGGGGTTGCAACCATCACCGGCGTTTTGGCCGGCTACCAGATTCAATACACCACAACGGCGGATCACAACCGCGTGCTCATCGAGAACGGGGCGGCCCTCGACGCCAGGGGCAATAACCACGCCGATTTTGATATCGGTGGGTTCACACTGCTCCAAACTACTGTTACGACCGCCGAAATCGGCTCCAGGATCATCTTCGAAGATGACGGCCCAGCACTCGCCTTCGGCAACCTGATCGGGACCGGTAGCGTCCTGCCGCAAACTGGCTTCTGGAGTAATTCGGCCGGCACCGATGGGCTGAGTGCGGCCGGTCTGGATATTTCGGTGAACAGCCAGTTCACCCTCGTCAGGCCCGACAACACGACCACCACCGGCACCGCCACCCTCACCGAGCTGGTGCTCTCACCAGACGGCAATGGCGCGTACCAATTCGAAGGGACGTTGACCGGCGATTTCGACAACAACGTCGCTACAGCGGATACCACCATCGACTACACGCTGACCGCCTATGCCAATGGCAGCTATGCACTGGATCTGGTGCAAGGCTTCAGTTCGACGGTCGTGCTCAGCACCGCCGATGGCTCGCTCTCTGCCGGCGGTCCGGACCCAGTGCGCACATTGTTAATTCCGAAGACGAGTGACCCGACCATTCCTTCGGCATCCGAGGAGGTTGTGTTCTTTTCCGCGAAGGCGCTTGCGTCGACTTCGGACATCCTGACCGGTATCGGGCTTGGAGCACCCGACCCCACCGAAGCCCAGATACAGACCAACCCCCTGCCCTCGTACATCGACCCGAGGGCCATGAACGTCAGCACGTCCGGCATCGGCGTCGCCAATAACGTCCTCCAGGGAGACAACCTGGTGGCAATCGGCGCTACCGATGAAAGTTTCGTCGTTAATCCGGAGAGCCTGGTGACGGCCATGAAGGTCTTCATCGACAACTCTGTAGCGGGTTACAACACAGCGACCGAGGACCTGTACTACAGGATCTACTACGAGGATGGCACGACTTCGGACCTCATCGAGGTGAATACCCTGACTCCAGAGCCCCGTGGACAGGTGTCCTTCCTCATTGAGCAGGAAGGCACGACGCTGATCGACGCTGTTCAGCTCACGATGGGCCGAGGCGACATCAAGATCCCGGTGATCCAGTTCATTCAGGAGACCGAGAGCCTGGCCAGCGATATCCAGCTGACGTTCAACGCGACGGTGACGGACAGAGATGGGGATTCGGCGACGAGTACGTTCGACGCCAACCTGTTCGCCAACGACTTGGCAGGCAACTTCGACTACACGCTGGTGGGCACGGGCGGTGAACGTGATGCCTTCAACGTCGATTTGTCATTCACCGAGAACCTGTACCAGGTCACCGGCTTCGATGCGGACGCAAATCTGCGAGACACCTTGGTACTCAACGGCGACCAGAGCGCTACTGTCCAGATCGACAACAGCGGCACAGACAGCATCGTGTCGGTTGCCGAAACTGGCGGAGACGTCACGACTATCACCTTGGTCGGGGTTGATCTTCTGACTAGCGACATTGTTCTTGGCAGCGTCTAAGGCGTCGCGCGCGTAAAAGGATGCGAGGGTGGTGTAAACCACCCTCGCATTGTTTGGTCAGTTCCGATAGTAGATCCGCACGATCGCATCAACCCCGGCACCCAGCGGCAGACGCGCCAAAGGCTGTCAGATCGTCTTGTTCCGACGTGAAACCAAATCCAGTTCCACCCACGTGGACTCGGGTGGTTTTTCGTTGTTGGTGAGCCCGTGCTTCAGCGCATACATCAGCAAGTCGATGCGATTGATCAGATTAAGCTTTTGATAGATGTTGCTGAGGTGGTTGTGCACGGTGTGCTCGCTGATGCCCAGGCGCCCGGCTATGCACATGTATTTGGCGGACGGGTCCCCCACAATGGCGCGAATCAATTCCCTCTCGCGTAGCGTCAGCCGAGCCTGTTTTGCCTGCTCCAGATTGCATTTCAGATGTATTTTCCCGGTCGCCGCATAGCCGGAAAGCCCACCGGCCCAGGCTCTATCCAGTCCGGTGTCACGGTGGTGGACCGTGATAATGGCCTGGATGATCGATTCCGTCGGGTCTTCCGCCAGCACGATGCCGCGTGCACCCGCCTCTATTGCCTGGGCAACGGGGACGGCTTCGTACAGGCCCTTGAGCACCAGCACTTTCATTTCGGCGTTGCGGGTGAGTCCCGCAACGACCTCTAGCGGGTTCAACGCATCCGGAAAGAAACTGAAAAAAATGACATTGGGACGCAACTGATCGGCGAGATCCAGCGCATTGGTATAAGTGGTGGCCTGGCCGATCACTTCCATCCGAGGCTTTCTGGCATTGATCAAATCTTGAAGGCCCATGAGAACGAGGGGACGACAATCGATCAGCATCACGCGAATGGGTTTTCTATGGGTCGTCATTACTTTCCTGACTCCCTTGAAAAATGAACTCTGACCTCCCTCCCTTGGCCTTCCTGGATCAGCAGCTCGTTCACCTGCCCTCCGTGATCGAAGGACAGATGCGAACGCCGACAGGCCTGAACGGTGCCCGCCCGGATATTCGCCTTTGGGGACACTTCCCTGGCTTCAGAGGCAGGGGTTGCAGACATTTCCAAAAGCCGGGCAAAGCCATCGAGGAAACATAAATAGGAATAATCATCAATAACTTGCGCATGATGATGTTGCTCCCTCGAGCTGCTCAACTGAGTCTAGGTCAGCTCAGCGCGCCGCCAGCCCACCCATCCGCCAGTCGTCGATCCAAGCCTTACGCGAGTAGCCAGGCAGATGTCCCCAACACCCACTCGCCCTAAAAAATCAAGGTCTTAGGCTCGCAGGGGCGGCCTGCGACCAAGGTCCGCCTACGCTCAAAATCGTCAATTAACCGACGAGTGGTTTGCGCCCGGGCGCAATCGCAATACTGACGTCAATTTCTCGGCAAAACGTGCCTCGCCGAGCCATACGAATGCAGCCAGTCTGCTCGGATTGGCGTCCAGTCGTAACGGGGATACATAGTTGGTATTGCGGCTGGATCAGGGGGATGTGAAGTTTTGGCTGGAACTGCCGGGGCTCAACCAGCCATTAACGCTTTCGACACTTTCGGCGGGCAGCTTTCCCGCCCAGCGATTGAGTGTGAGGACATTAGTGACGAACTCGTATTGCGTCTTGAGCAGGTCACGACGAGCCCGGAATTCGTTGCGTACGCTGGTCAGGACATCGACGGCATTGACCATGCCGTAATCGAGCGCTTTTTCTGCCGCCACTCTGGACAGCTGTGCCGAGGACAGGGCATTTCGGCTCGCATTGATCTTTTCTCCGCTCGAATTGGCGGTCAGGTAAGCGCTGGTGATCTCTTTGACCACCCGGCGCCGGATCGCTTCCAGTTCCTGCTCGGCGGTAATTTGATCCTGGTAAAGCCCACGGACCCGCGCCGAAGTCGAACCGCCGCTGTACAGCGGCACTTGCACGCCAATACCGGCGACATAACTGTCGGTGCGCGGCGCCAGGGCATTGTTGTAGCCCTCGTTGGTCTGCTGCGCGCTCAGCGTTAGGCTCAGGGTCGGATAGTGCCCGCCCTTGCCGCTGCGCAACGCAGCGCCCGCTGCTTCGACACCGCTTTCGTTGGCCTTGAGCGCCGGGTTTAGCGCTATACCCTCGCGCACCCAGGTATCCAGACTCTGCGCCGAAACCCGTAGCTGCACGTCATCGCGAATCCGGTTGAGCCTCTCCTTGACCGGACGGCCGACGATCTCTGCCAGTGCCTCGCGACTGATACTGGCCTGGTTGCGGGCATCCAGTTCCTGCGCCGCCAGCAAATCTACCCGGGCCTTGAGGTCGAGCTGATCAGTAATCATTGCCAGCTGCTTTTCGTACAACGCATTGACTCGGTCCAGACTCTTTTGCGTGGTTCGACGCTCTGCCTTCACCAACTCCAGTTCATCTTCGGCCGCCAACGCGGTGAAGTAACGCTCTGCCAAGTCCATTGTGGCCTCGGCCTGGGCATCCAGCGCTTGCGATTCGGACTGCCTGGCCAGACTTTTGAATTTTTGGTAGTTCTCCCAAGCGGCCTTGTTGTAGAGGTACTGACGCAGCACCAGGCTGTAGTTTTCGCTATCGTAACTCTGCTCCACCAGGTCGCTCTCCTGATGAATCCGATTCGTCCCGGCGTTCAGCGATACCTGCGGGAACAGCGCACCCATGGCCTCGCGCTGATGTTCCTTACCCGCCTGCGCTTGCGCATAGGAGGCCAATACCCGCGGATCTTCCAGCCGTGACTCACGATACAACTGCATGAGGTCGGTGGAAAACGTCGAGGCACTGACCCCGGCCGGCGTTGTCGCAATGGTTTGCGCCAGGGCGGCACCCGCTGCCAGCATGAACGCACCGCCCAGCAGAACGGCCGACGCGCTCATGGTTATTCCTCGATCATCGATTGAGCCATGGCATCGCGGGCTGGCTGCATCAAGTACTGCAACAGCGTGCGTTGCCCGGTGATGATCAATACGTCCGCTGGCATCCCCGGCAACAACTTGCGCTCACCCAAGGTGCGTGCACCCTCCTCGGTTACCCGCACCCGCGCCAGGTAATAGGCCGTCCCGGTCTTTTCGTTGGTCAGCCGGTCAGCCGATACGCTGCTGACCTCGCCTTCGATCACCGGAGTGGTCGAGCTATTGAACGCGCCGAAGCGGATATCGGCACGCTTGCCGATGGCGATACGATCGATATCCACCGGCGCCACCTGCGCCTCTATGACCAGTTCGGAAACCGATGGAACGATGTCCAGCAGCGGCGTCGCCGGGCTCACGACACCACCAATGGTGTGCACGGTCATGCCAATCACCATGCCCGCGTCGGGTGCGCGGATGACGATACGACTGAGCCGGTCTTCCAGGGAGGAGGTTTTCTCTTGCAGGTCGTACATCCTGGTCTGAACCTCGGCCAGCTGCTTGGCGACCTCGGTATTGAAATCCTTGTCGACTTGCAGAATCTGCAGCTGTGTTTCGTTGATCTGCAGACGAGTCTTGTTAATCGCGGAACGGTGATCAGCCACCTCCGACCTGAGCATCCCCAGCTTGCGTTCCTGCTCGAGCAGACGTTGTTTGTCAACGAACCCTTGCTTGAGCAGGTCGGTCAATTCATTGATTTCACCGCTGTAGGATTTCTCCAGATGAACCTTGGCACTGATCATCGCCTCCAGTCCCTTGATCTGTTGACTCAACTGACCAATGCGCTCCTGCAGCACCGCTATCTGGCCCAGCCGTGATCCCCGTTGCGCGTTGAATACCTGGGTCTCACCCTGGCGCGCTTCGGCACCTCGCAGACTGGCGGGATCGGCTATCTCCCCAAAACTGATCGCCGCCAGTGCGTCGCGCTCGGCTCTGAGTCTTGCTTCCATGGCTTGGGTCGCGACCAGCTGGCCTCGGGTCATCTCGTATTCGAAGCGCAGCTGGGCATCATCAAGAATGATCAGCGGATCATCACCCTTGACGATGTCACCGTCATGGACCAGTACCGCTTTGACGATGCCCCCTTCAGGATGCTGGACCGTTTTGCGGTAAGTCTGCACGGTGACCACCCCCGGCGCGTACGCGGCACCGTCGAGGGGCGCGAGCGCCGCCCAGGTGCCGAACAGGCCGAAGGTCACCCCAACAATACCAATGCCCAGGCGGCGTACTTTACGATCAGATATCGGCAGGCCGGCGAAGCTTTCAATTTGACGACTGGGCATCGTAGGGTTCATCGGCATCACCCTTGCTGGTTTTGACCGAAGCCATGCTGGCGCCTGCCGACATGGCGTGCTTTTGTGCCTGCTGTCTCTGCGCGTTGAGTTCGGCGAGCACCTGCTCGCGTGGCCCGTAGAGACTGATAACCCCTGCGTTCATCACCATCAGCCGGTCCAGTTGCGACACGATGTTGGTTCGATGGGTAATGACAAACAGGGTCGCGCCGCTCTGCTTGATCTGCTGGATAGCTGCCACCAGGGCGCGATCACCGACTTCGTCAAGATTGGAATTGGGCTCGTCGAGAATAATCAGCCGCGGGCTGCCATACAGGGCACGGGCCAGTCCGATGCGCTGGCGCTGCCCTCCCGACAGCATGAGGCCCTCGCTGCCAATGACGGTGTCGTAGCCATCGGGCAACAGCAAAATCATTTCGTGAACGCCAGCGGTCCTGGCAGCTTGAATGACTTTCGCCGAGTCGACCTCGGCGAAGCGGGCAATGTTCTCGCTGACACTGCCTTCGAACAGTTCAATGTCCTGGGGCAAGTAACCTATATACGGCCCAAGTTCATGTTTGTCCCACGCGCTGATGTCCGCGCCATCGAGCCGGACCACGCCATGCACCGGCGCCCATACCCCTATCAGTGCCCTGGCCAGGGTCGACTTGCCCGCGGCACTTGGACCGATGATTCCGACAACGCAGCCGGCAGGTACGCTGAAACTTATGTTGTTGATGATCGGGGTTTTCGAGCCTGGTGCCGCGACGACCAGATTCTCCACCTGCACGTGTCCCTGAGGCGCAGGCAATGACATGCGTTCGGGCTGAGCCTGTTGTTTGTCGAGGATGTCGTTGAGACGGCCGTATTGCGAGCGAGCCGCAATAAAGCCCCTCCAACTGCCGATGATCAGATCGATGGGGGCCAATGCGCGCCCTAGCAGTATGGCCCCGGCAAACACCAAGCCTGCCCCTACCTGATGGTCCACGGCCAGGTACGCCCCAAGACCAAGAATCAATGATTGCACCAGGATCCGGAAGGTCCTGGAAAGCGTGCTGACGATGGCACCTCTATCGCTTGCCTGAGCCTGCAGCAACAGGACGTTTCTTTGGCGAAGTCCCCAACGGTCCATAAGGGTTTCAAGCATGCCCATGGATTCGATGACTTCAGCGTTACGAAGATTTTTCGTGGTGTAGAGCGTCGCGCCGATATGTTCCTTGTTCGCCTGGGCCAGCGCCGGCCCCGTCAGTTTCTCATTGATAAACGCGAGCAATAACAACAACAGCGCACTGCCCGTCGCTACCCAGCCAAACCAGGGATGAAACATGAACATCACGGCGATATAAATAGGCAACCAGGGCGCATCGAAGAAGGCGAACAAACCGTTACCGGAGAGAAATTGTCTCAAGCCCGTCAGGTCGTTGAGCGACTGGGCCGAAGCATCCATGCCACCACTGTCCAGAGCCCGTTTGAAACTGGCCTTATAGACCTGGCGACTGAGCAACACATCCAGCCGGGTACTGACCCGAACCATGATGCGCGAACGGATCCATTCCAGGGAGCCGAGCGTGATGATCAGCCCGGTCATGATCAGCGTCAGCATTGCCAGGGTTGTCAGGCTTCCGCTGGCCATCACTCGCCCATATACCTGAAGCATATAGAAGGTAGGCACGAGCATGAGCGCGTTGATGAAAAAGCTGAAAAAACCAACAGAAATAAAGCTGTCTCTACAGGCTTTCAACGCATTTTTCAGGCTGTTTTCAGGTGTGCTTCGCATTGCAACCCCTGCTCGCAAAAACCATCTTCTGGAGCTTAGATCATGCCGAACCCCTGTGTGCAGCCATCGGGCAGTCAAGCCCACGCACTGCGACAAAATCCATCGCAGTGCGCAGCGCTCGCGGGCTGGCGGGTGCCAACCGTTTACAGATCGGTGATTTCCTTATGGCGTGGTACCAGCGCCTTCATGACGCTCCATGCCACCAGATAGGCCAGCGCGCAGATGGCAAACATGATCATGTAGCCGGTATGAATATCACCGATCAGCTTGTAGTGATCGATCACCCAACCGCCGATCTTGGTCATCGCTACGCCGCCCAAGCCGCCGGCCAAACCGCCTATGCCGACCACCGAGGCGATGGACTTTTGCGGAAACATGTCAGACACGGTGGTAAAAATGTTGCAAGACCATGCCTGGTGCGCCGACGCGCCCACGCCAATCAGCAGCACCGGCACCCAGAAACTGATGTAACCCAATGGCTGCGCCAGTAACACCAGCAGCGGGAAGAAAGCGATCACCAGCATGGCTTTCATGCGACCGTCATACGGCGCGTCGCCGCGTGACATGAAATAGCTGGGGAACCAGCCGCCGCCGATACTGCCGACCATGGTCATGCTGTACAGCACGGCCAGCGGCATCACGATGGCCTGGCCTTTCATGCCGTATTGCGCCGACAAATAGGTGGGAAGCCAGAACAGGAAGAACCACCACACTCCGTCGGTCATGAATTTACCGAAGGCGAAGGCCCACGTCTGGCGGTAGGTCAGCAATTTGAACCACGATACTTTTTTGTCGGCGACAGCCGGTACCGGGCGGGTGACCACCGGCACGACCTGGTCGCTGCGGATGTAGGCCAGTTCCTGCGCCGACAGACGTTTTTGCTGCTCCGGTTTCTCGTACAGCGCAATCCAGACGCCCACCCAAACGAAGCCCAACATACCAATCACGATGAAAGCCGCTTCCCAGCCCCATAGGCTGGCGATCAGCGGCACGCAGATCGGCGCCAGGATCGCGCCCACATTCGCACCGGAATTGAATATGCCGGTGGCGAAGGAACGCTCCTTCTTCGGGAAGTATTCTGCGGTGGCCTTGATTGCAATCGGGAAGTTGCCCGCTTCGCCTATCGCCAGCACAGCGCGCGACAACATGAAGCCTGCGATCGAAACCGGAATCATGGCAATGCCGAACGCGCTGCTCACGGCACCTATCCCCTCACCCATCGGCACCGCAAAGGCGTGCATGATCGCGCCGGTCGACCAGATGCAGATCGTCAGCACATAGGCAGTCTTGGTGCCGATCTTGTCCACCACGCGACCGGCGAACAGCATGGAGATCGCGTACACAAACTGGAAGACAGAGGCGATGTTGGCGTAATCGCTGTTACTCCAGCCAAATTGCGTCGTGCGAGAGCCCGGCCCTGATCAGGTTTTCAGCATGACTTCAACAATCCCCCTCCCCGACCATCAATGGCTGAGCATCTCCAGCGGGCAACTACGGGTGATGGATTCGACTCGCTCGGCACTCAGCTCAAACTCCTCGAACCATTGCCCGCTCATCTCCAACCACGGACGAATGTCTGGCTGGCTGGTCTGGCCCAGGTCCGAGCTGTAGATCACACGGGGTACATCGAGCAGTACTTTGCAAAAGTCTTCCTTGCTCTGATAGCCGAGCAGGTAAGTTAATGCAGTCTGCTCGATGTACAGCGAAGGCAGGCTGCCCAGGTCGAGAAGGTCTTGCGCGTTCAGGCCAGTCAGTGGGTTTGCGGGCTGGTTGAGCATCAGGCGTGGCACTTGCAGGCGATCGGCCGCTTCCACCAGGCGCAGAACCTCTTCGCGGTTGGCGTGCCCGGTGGAGATCACCACCGGGTAGTCACGGCTCATGCGCAGCAGGTCCAACGTGGCAAAGGTCAGCTGACCGCTGCTGTCGCTGACGGTCAGCGGTTTGATCGGTCGCTCAGTCAGGATTGAGTGACTGAGCGAGCGGGCCAGCCGACTGGTATGCGAACGGCCGGTCACGGTGGGCAGGTGCACGACAAAACGCAGGTCGACGGCATCGTGCTGACACAGTGAACGCTCGACCACCCGCCAATCGAGGCCGCCGGCGATTTCATTGAGCACGATTGAACCGGATACCGGCAGTCCTTGTTCGCGGGCCTCCCAGGCTTGGGCGGCGGTACAGCCCAAGTGATTTTTGAGCACCACCCAACCGTCCAGCGCCTGGTAATGGTGACCGGCCTGCAGCGCGCTATGACGACGCAAATAAGCATCAGGGCCGGCGTGGTAGTGAACATCAATAAAGCGTGCGCGAGAGGCCGGGGTGGCGGTGGTCGAAGCACTCATGCATGAGCCTCCAGATCGATTCCCAAGTGTGCTCGCACACTGGCGCGCACGCGCGCGAGGTCATCGAGCAGCGGGCGCATCCCGGCACCGGGAACGCTGACGGCCAGGTGTTGCGCGGAGGTCTTGAAGCTGACATTGGTGGCCCTGACCAACTGCGAGTCCGCGCCGAAGATGCTCAACAGGCGCCCCGGCCAGGCCGCCACTTGAGACTCCACGTTGAGTGCGTTCAACAAACGAAAGCCTTGATCCAGACGTCGCCCGGCCTGTTCCTCGGCGTTCGCCGGCGCATCCGGTTGGCGCACCGGCGGCTTCGCATGAGCCGGTAGCACCCATTGATCGAGCAGCATCAGCGCGGTGTCGACATCACCGGCGCTGGCCAGCTCGGCCATCGTCCCCAGTCGGCGATCCAGGACTTTGTCGGCCTTGGTCGGTGAAGAGATCAACAACGCCCGGGCCACTTGCTGGCCCACGGTGGTGGCGAGCAATCCCTGAACCACTGCCCCGCCCAGGGCCGAACCGGCGATCAGGGCAATTGGCCCAAGCGGCTCGATCACCGCGGCCCAGCGCTGGGTGAAGCTGACAAAATCCTCGTGGTCTTCGGCCAGTAGCGAGAGCGTGTCAAAGATGATGATCCGATAGCCTTTGTCGACCAGCGACTCGGTCAATGGGGCGAAAAACTGTCCCTGGTCCCAGGCGGGCATGACCGGCGACATCACCACGACCAGTTCCGGGCCCAGACCAAACTGCACATGTACGGGGGCATTGCTGTTCATATCGATTCCTTTCCAGAAGAACACGCGCTGATCGCGTCAATCAAACAGTGTGCGAGCGCCACGCAGGGCCTGTTCCGCGCCGCGCAACGTCTGCTCGACGATGGTGGCAGCGGGCAAGACATCGTTGATCAGATCGGCGACTTCACCCGCCCAGATCGCGCGGACGTCGGTGTTGTCTTCGCGCAGCGCCTGGGCGTAGTCCTCGCCGACACTGGCCGGAGCCTTCACCAGTTCGTGCTCGAAACCCAGCCAGCGGGCAGTGAAGTTGTTGGCCAGCGCTCGACCGCTGTACTGCTCTGGCCACTCGATACCCCGCACCAGGTCAAACGCGCGAGTGCGCACGGTATCGCCAGCGGTGGCCCGGACCAGCCGTTGCTTGAGTTTGTTGGACGGCAGCGCCTCTTCACTGGCCAGAAACCGCGTGCCCATCATCACCCCATCGGCGCCCAGCAACAGGGCAGCGGCCAGACCCCGGCCATCGGCAATACCCCCGGCGGCGATCAGTACCACGTCGTCGCCCACCGCATCGCGCACGGCCGGGATCAATGGAAACGATGCCCGCCGCAGGCTGTGCCCGCCGGCTTCGGCGCCTTGCACGATCAGTGCATCGGCACCGGCCTCCAGGGCCGCCAGCGCCTGATCGACGTCATGCACCTGAACGATGGCCAGCGCCCCGCTCTGCTGGATCGGAGCGATAAAAGGCCGGGCATCGCCAAACGACAGGGCGACCACGCTGGGCCGATAAGACAGGGCGAGTTCCAGCAGTTCGAAGCGCTTGGCCACGGTGAACATCACCAGGCCAACGCCCCAGGGTTCCTTGACGTCTTTCATCAGCTCCAGCTCGGTTTTCATCCAGTCCGGATCGCCATAGCTGGCGCCCACCAGACCGAGCCCGCCGGCCCGTGAAACCGCCGCGGCCAGTCGTCCGCCGGAAGCACCGCCCATGGGCGCCAGGACCAGCGGGTTGGTGGTTTTAAGCAGTCGAGTCAGCGCAGAGTCGAAATTGCTCACGGTGTATCTCCTTGATGTACCGATAAAAGAATTCGCCGAGCGGCAAGCCCGCGACACGCAACGTGCGCGGGCCTGCACCTCGCTTAAACGAGCGCCGCGGCCACCGGGGCACAGGCTGCCGGGATGTAGTCGTTGACCTTGTACAAGTGGAACTCCCAGGTACCGGTCTCTTTCAATCGGTTGTAGCGGCTCAGAAATTGCTCATCGGAAAACAGCGAATCGAACTCTTCTTTGCTGCTCCATTGCGCCTGGTTGATCACCGTCTTGCCGTCGATGCTTTTGAACAGGCGGCTCCACTGGAACGACGGGTAAGCCTGCGCCACGTAACTCACTGCCGAGCGCAGTACATCGAGGGCGGCGTCCTGTTGGCCTTCGAAGACGTGCACGACGTTAACCAGAAAAATCGCGTCGCTCTCATCAGGGGTCGGTGCTTGGAATTCAGTCAGGTTGTTCATGGTTGCCTCCTGGCAAACGTAGATTAAAAAATTGTCGCGGCTCAGTGAATCAGTGAATCAGTGAATCAGTGAATCAGCGCGCAAGACTGTGCCGGTTTACCGTCCTGCCAGAGCAGAGGCGAAATGCGTTCGGTGACCAGCGAGCGCTCGACCCGACCGACAATCACCTCGTGGGTGGCGTAGGTCAGTCGGGCATCCACGCTGCAGAACAGCGTGGCCTGGGCGTCAGGCAGATACGGCAAATCGTCGAACGCCGCCCAGTCACCCTGTTCGAAACGCGCATGCCCCTTGAGCTGGCCGGCAAATACACCGACCAGTTGGCTTTGCGCCGCATCGAGCAGGTTCACGCTGAACCGTTGATTGGTCAGCAACGGCTCACACAGACTGGCCGAGCGGTTGATGCAGATCAGCAGCGAGGGCGGATCGGTACACAACGAGCTGACCGCCGTGGCGACCATGCCGCTGCGTGCATCGCCAACGCCGGTGGCAATGATGGTGACCGTGCTGGTCAGGCGCCGCATGGCCCGCTTGAAGTCCTCGGCCGGCTCCGGATTCAATGGTTCGACGGCCAGCGCCAAAGCGCTTCGGGCACTCATGCCACCGCTCCAATGATCCGCCGAGCGCTGTTGTGCGGCTGGCGCAGACCGGCGTCCTCCATGCGTGGCAAGACGTCTTCGAGAAACTCGTCGAGGCCACTTTTGTAGTCGAGCCAGGTCAGGCAGATACCGTCGATGCCCAGGTCGCTGTAGCGCTGGAATTGCTCGGCGATCATTTCGGCGGTGCCCACCAATGGCACCCCGGCGAAACCGGCCTTGAAGTGGAAGCGGAAGCGCTCGGCGTCTTCGGTGCTGGCGAACATCCCGCTCTGAATGCCGATCTCCGAGGTGACGTTATCCAGTGCGACTTCATCGCCATGCTGATTGACGTAGTAGTCGAGGTATTTCTCTGCTTCTTCCAGCGTGTCTTTCTGCACGACATAGGAGTAGACCCAGATCTGGAGCTCGCGGCCAAATTCAAGGCGTGCCAGGTCGCGGTAGGCCTTGATCTGCGCGCGAATGGTGTCGTCGTCATCTTCGTGCTTGAGGATCAGGAACGCCGCGTCGCAATGCTCGGCACAAAACCTTCGACCGCGCTCGGAACCACCGGCATTCATCAGGAATGGCTGGTTGAGCGGTTTGGGTTGGGCGAAACCTTGGGCAATGTTGAAGAAGTCGCCCTTGAAGTCGAAATTGGCCGGCTCGTTCCAGGCCATCCGGGCGACGTTCAGCCACTCATCGGCATGGTCGTAGCGCCGGTCATGTTCCAGCTGCACGCCGCCGTTGAACATGCCCATTTCTTTACCGTACCACCCGCAGATCATGTTCAGACCGAAGCGGCCACCGCTGATATGGTCGATGGTCGCGGCCTGCTTGGCCGCGAACAACGGGTGCACGGTCGACAGGTGCGAGGTGGTAAACAGGGCGATCTGTTCGGTCACCGACGCCAGCCCCGCGGCCCAGGTGTAGGTTTCGAACGACACGCCCATCGGATCGCTGGCGCCACCCCAACCGCGCCAGCGCCCTACCGGCAGCAGCAACTCGAGGCCTGCCTTGTCGGCTTTTTTGGCGATTTCCAGATTGCCGTTCCAGTCGCTGGCATTCAAGCGCTCCGGAACGGTGGTCAGGGTGCAACCCCCTTCGATATTGAGCGCGAACACCCCCAGCTTGATTTTGTTGGTGCTGCTGCGCATCGGATTGGTTTTTACCAAATGGTTCGAAGTCATCTCTCTTCTCCTTAAGTGAGCGTCATGTGCCGTCTCGCATGACGCCTGTTCATCGCACGCAGGTAGGCCGCTCAGGCGGCGCTCGGGGTCTTGGCCTCAGCTGCAAGCCACGGTTGGTCATAACGGTGCAGGCGTCGCGCCTCGGCCAGCGACAGGCCTTGCGCCACCGACTCGATGATGTCGCGCTCGGTCTTTTCCACCGATTGGGCGCGCTTGATGACTTCCTCGGCCTTGTCGATGGGGATCACCAGACAGCCGCTCGCATCGCCGACAATCAAATCCCCCGGATTGACCGTCACCGCACCGATCTGCACCGGCACCTGGGTAGCCTTGAGTTGCACGCGATTCTTTCCCGATTGCATAAACCGCCCACGGCTGAACAGCGGGTAACCGAGTCGGGTCACGGTGTCGATGTCGCGGGCAGCACCGTCGATCACCGTGCCGCGGATGTTCCGGCTCAAGGCCACATGGGTGAGGATGTCGCCCCAAACGGTAGCGTCCAGGCGCCCGGCATTGCTGGACACCACCACGGAGCCCGGGGGGACGTCGTCAATGTAGTTGGCGGCGTTCTTGAACCCGTCGTTCTGGTTGACCGGCTCGTAAAGCACGGTGAAGGCAAAGCCTGAGCAACGGGTGCCCGGGACTTGTTGAGCGATACCTTGCAACCCGGCATCAATGCCGAGGCTGTCGAGGGCATCACTCAGTGACGCCGTATCCAGAGCAGCGCATTGCTCCAACAGGGCGCGTTGTTGCACGGAGAGTGAAAGGTCGCTCATGCATGGCTCCTTGCGGGCAAAGCCCGGCCGTTGTCGGTTGGCGGGTTGAGTAGGCGAAGGTTGAGCACGCTTCTTTCGATGATGGCCGCGGCGCATTGCCGGGTGGTTGCGTGACCACCGCTGTCGTAGGTCTGGCAGTCGTGCTTGACCACCTGGGCCACCGCCTGCTCGATGGCCAGGGCCTGTGCGTGGTAGCCCAGGTGTTCGAGCAGCAATGCCAGAGACAGAAACATCGCGCTGGGGTTGGCCTTGTTCTGGCCGACATGCGCCGGGGCGCTGCCGTGTACCGGTTCGAAGTAGGCCCCGGCATCACCGATGTTCGCGCTGGGTGCGAAACCGAGACCGCCCATGACCCCGGCACCGAGATCGGACAGGATGTCGCCGAACATGTTCTCCGCGACGATCACCCCAAAGCGCTCCGGACGACGAATCATCCACAGGGCGACGGCGTCCACGTTGTCGATGTTGCAGGCGATGTCCGGGTAGTCCGTGGCAACGCTTTCGAGGATGCCCTTGGCAAACGCGCCGCTGTAACGCAACACGTTGGGCTTGTCCGCCAGGGTCACACGCGGGTAGCCGTGCTTGCGGGCATAGTCGAAGGCATAGCGAAACAGTCGGGTCAAACCGGCCCGGGTCTGCAATCGCACCGTCATCGTCGCATCCTCGGGCGAGTCGCGGTGCCAGGGCGCCCCGGCCAGTTCCCGCGCCTTGAGCACCGGTTCGAATTCGGCGGGTATCGCGGCAAAGTCCAGCCCGGCGTAGAGCCCTTCGGTGTTTTCGCGGATCACCGTGAAGCGAAACCGGCCTTCACCCAGGACATCGGTGACTGGCCGCACATTGGCGTACAGACTCAGGCGCTGACGCAGCTGAATCACCGGCGAGACGTAAACCCGCGAGGTGTTGCGCAAATGCTCCGGCAGCTCGGCCTCGGCTTCCTGCAAAGCCTTGCTGGTGATGGCGCCGAGCAACGTGGCGTCGGCGGCGGCGATTTTTGCCCAGGTCTCGGCCGGCACCGGGTCACCGCCGGTTCGCCAGCACTCCCAGCCGATCTGACCGAAATCCAGGTCGATGGGCAAGGCCAATGCCTCGAAGATCGGCAGGATAGCCTCGACCACTTCCACGCCGACACCATCGCCGGGCAGCACACAAACTCGATGACGCGGCTGGTCCGGCAACGTCGATGGATGAAGTGTCGCCATTACATTTTTCCTTCCGCGGAAAGGCGAGCCGGGAAACCGGCTCGGGAAATCACCGTCGGCCGTGCAGCGTGCCGCGCAAACAGGTCCTGCTCGTGCATCGCTCTGAGCGCCTGGAAGGTCGAGTTGATCTGCAACCGGGACATGGTGTCCTCCAGCCGTTGCGACACATCGAACGGCAGGTTGTAAGCGCCCAGCATCACGTCCATGAGCGGGGCTGGCAGACTGCTCAGAGGCACACTTTCAGCGGTGTATTCGGACAATTGCAGGGCCTTGACCAGGTCATAGCCATTGGCACTGCCAATGCGTTCCAGATAGGCGATGAACATGCCCAGGTGCAAGTTGCCCGCCCCTTTGCCCATGCCGCAAATCGAGGTATCGATGTATTCGGCGCCGGCATCGATGGCGGCGATGGAGTTGGAAAGTGCCAGGGAAAGATTGTTGTGCGCATGAAAGCCCAACGGCGCATGCACTCTTCTGGAGATCCGGCTGATCAGCAGTTCGACATCATCAGGAATCATGTTGCCGTTGGAGTCGGCAAAATAAATGATATCGGCCCCGGCCCCCTCCGCACGCAACGCAATGTCGGTTACAGCACCCGGTGTTTGCGTGGTGATATGGGTGATGTTGGCACTGGCCAGGAAGTTGAACGACTTGGCCAACTTGATGGTGTCCAGCCCTTGTTCAAGTTGATCGGCACGCAGGCATACCCGAATCATTCCGACGCCATGTTCGGCCAGCATTTCAAAGTCTTCGCTGACCACATTACGCGGGTGAACCATGACACACAGCCCTAGTTGGCCGTGTGTGGCGCGGCGTAATGAATCCAGATATTCAGGGCTGACCGAACTGCTCAGCCCATGTTCTTTTTTGCGAATGAAAGAGCCATTGCAATAGCCCACTTCAGCGTGAACTACGCCTACATCAGTCAAGTGCCCGACTGCATTGGCGGCATAGTCGGCAGTGAACTCAAAATTATTACGATAACCACCATCACGGAGCGTTACATCAATAATTTTTACTTTGCTCATGATCCAATTCCTTCTGTGGGTTCTCTTAAAACTCTGGACACGCACGCAAGTACGCTCCGGTTTTATCCAGTAGTAACGAGGCCGTAATACAGGATTATTCCTGACAGGTTTTTACGAGGCATGAGTCGAGGGCCGCGAAGGCCGAATACAAAAGTCAAACATGTTTTTTTCAGCGTTAGATGCCGCCATCGAACACGTTCAATGGGCAAATGGAATCATGGCTGTTTTTTTATTATGGGGGTGTCCGCAATCGGAGAGGCGCGCGCCGTGTCCGGTGAGATGGACTCTTGAAAACCCTGGCACAGGTTTTCAATCGTCGAAGGAAGCGTGTTTCTTATTCTTGGACTGATACTGGAATCTGCCCGCTTGTTTGTAAACTCCCCGTATTCACCCTAGGGGGTTAAAAAATTCACCTTGTGTTAATTCAATAGTGAACTACTCCCCTCTCAAAAAAACGTCTCAGAAATAATGCTCAGTCGGAAAACAACTGACCAGGAAGTCCATTAACGAACGAATAGGGGCTTCCTTGCGTAAATCTTCATGCACCACCAGCCAGATATCGATCATCAGATCCGAATTATGGAACTGGGCCTTTTCCAGCGCCGGGTCTTTCAGGCCATAAAAATTGGGCAACAGCGCGATACCGACACCGGCACGTGCTGCCGAGGCCTGTACTTCAAGGCTCCTGGCGCGCAATACCACAGGGCGCTCCGCAGCCACCTCGCGCAGCCACACCTGTTGTCGGGAGTGTTCCATGCTGTCGTCATAGACGATGTACTCGTACTGTTCGCTGGTGTGCTCTGTCAGATAATGCGCGCTGCCGTAAAGCCCAAACGACACGGTGCCGATCTTGCGCGCCACCAGGTCCATCTGGGTCGGGCGGCACAAACGAATCATCAGGTCCGGTTCGGGGTTGCACAGGGTGCCGATATCGTCCTGCATCAGCAGGCTGACATTGATCGAGGGGTGTTCACGACGCAAGCGTCCCAGGTGCGGGGCAATGAACTCGGACGTCAGCAGGGGCGGCGCACTGACCGAGAGGTCGGCGACCATTTCCGTTTGCACCGAAAGCGCCACCTTGGAAATCGCCTTGGCGTCTTTCTGCATTCGCCCGGCAATTTCGGCGATGCGATGACCAAACGGCGTCATTTCATAGTTGCGTTTGCGGCGGTCGACGAGTTTGAGGTTCAGTGATGATTCCAGCGCCGCGATCCGCCGCGCGACGGTGGCATGTTCCACGCCCAGCTCCCTCGCCGCGCTGCTGAGCGACTGCGTGCGGGCGAAGGTGACGTAATGGCGCAAGTTCTCCCAGTCGAACTTGCTCATGTCGCGCGATTCCAGACCCACGGGCCCGTTGCAGGAAGCATTGTGCACAGGTAACGAGTTCATGTGGCCTCGATCGATTCTCAATGGAATGACAATCCAGGCGGTCGACCCAAAGGCTTCCTTCCTGGAGATCCTTGTTTGGGAAAAAACATTCGATGGCGGCCACGCACTGACGAAAATACAACCCCCATCCGTGCGGGCTACGATGCATCGTTGTTCAACTCAGTCTGCGGCGATCTGCGCTCCTCCCTTGCGCGGCTCGGCACTGAAAAACAGGACTTTGACCACGATGACCAATACGGCCAACGCGGCAAATAGAAAACCACTGTACAGGGTGCCCTGCAAGCCCATGCGTGCCAGAAACCATCCGCCAGTTGTCGACCCGATGGTCACGCCCAGATTGATGAACGAGATGTAAATGCCCGTGGCGAACTCGGGCGCTTCCGGCGCTTCGGAGGTCAGCCATATTTGCGTGACGATCAGCCCGCTGGTATGGGTCGCGCCCCAGATCACCACGATTACCGGCATGGTCATCAGTGACGGGCCGGCGAACAGGTACAACAGCCCATAGGCACCGGCCAGCAGGATCGGGTGCAGGATGGTTGTCCGAACCATGTTCTGCCCGATCAGTTTGCCGGCATACAGATTGCCCGCGACGCCGCCAATCCCGAAGATCACCAGCAGGATGCTGATCATCTGCGCGCTCATGCCCGCTTCCTTGGCCAGGTACTCGGCGGAGTAGCTGTACACGGAAAACATCGCGGCAAAAATCAGCGTCGAGGCGGTAATGTTCAGCCAGAGCGGGAACTTGCGCAGAATGGCCAGCTGCTCTTTATAGGAAATGCGGGTTTTGTCGGGCGCGTCCGGCAGCCGGGCAATGATCCCCAGGCCAGCAATGCAGTTGACCACGGCGCAGAACAGAAACGAGGTTTCATAGGAAAACTGCGCCGCGATCAACGTCGTCAACGGCACCCCCAGCACCATGCCCATGCTGGTGCCGACAAAGGCTTTGGCGGCGGCGCGGGTAGACTCCTGCGGTGGGTACAGTGAAACAGCCGCGACAAAGGCCAGGGAAAAGTACACGGGGTGAAACAGCGCCGGGATGATGCGCAGCACCATCAGCGATTCAAAGTTGGGTGCGTAGGCCGACAGCACGCTGGTGCCGGCAAAAATGAACAACGCAATCGTCAGGATCTTCTTGCGATTGAAGCGCGACAACAGCAACACCATGATCGGGCCGAAGACCGCAATGATCAGCGCGAACAGCCCCACCAACAATCCGGCCTGGGACGCACTGATCGCAAAGCGCTCGATAATCACCGGAAGAATCCCGACGACGCCGAACTCAATGGTGTAAACGCCAAACAGGCCCAGTGCGAGAAAGTAGATCGGATGGAGCATTTTCATGAGTCGGACTCCAGCGTGACCACGACTTTGCCGAACTGCTCGCCCGCTTCCAGATACTGATGGGCGGCAACGATCTGTTCGAAGTCGAAGGTTTTGGCGATGACCGGACGCAACGTCCCCTCCTCCAGACCGGCGATGACATACGCCTTGGCGGCCTCGAGCAAGGCTGGCCGGGAGGTGATTTCGTGCAGCAGATAGCCGCGCAACGCCAGGCTTTTGCCCAGCACCTTGAACAGCGGGAAAGGCGCGGGCTCGGGGCTCAGAGCGCCATACACCAGAACGATCCCGCCAGTAGCGGCAACGTCGACCAAATGCTCCAGAAACGGCCCACCCACCGGATCGAAGATCACCCGAGCGCCCTTGCCTGCCGTGAACCGTTCAACCTGTTGATTGAAATCCGCCGACTCGCTGGCCACCACGTGCGCGGCGCCGGCAGACAACAACTGCTCGCGCTTGGCCAGAGTGCGGCTGACGGCGATCGGGATGGCGCCAACCTGATTGGCAATCTGAATCGCCGCCAGGCCGACACTGCTTGAGGCAGCCGTAATCAGAACGAATTCGCCGGGCTGCAATGCCGCGACATGAATCAACGCGCCCCACGCCGTGATGTACTGCATCCATACCGCCGAGGCTTCAGCGAATGACAGGTTGGCGGGATGCTTGACCAGCATCGCCGCCGGCACGACGGCCAGTTCGGCATAGGTGCCCCACTGCGCAATGGAGGCCGGTGGAATCAGGCTGACGATGTCACCGACCGTAAACTGGCCGGCGCGTGCGCCGACGGCCTCGACGATACCCGCCGCTTCATACCCCAGACGGGAAGGAAACTGTGCCTCTTCCAGATACTGGCCGGAGCGGAACATGGATTCTGCCCGGTTCAGACCAATCGCTTTGACGGTGATCCGTACTTCATCAGGCCCCGGTTCAGGCACGTCGATGTCATTGATCCTGAGCACTTCCGGACCACCATATTGGCTAAACCGCACGACGCGCGTCATTGACTGTCTCCTTGTTTCGTTGATTGGCGGTAACTGTAAAGTGAGTGCGAATACTGAAAAACAAGCTGCTGTTCCATTCTTAGCGGACAGTTATGTCCGCAACCGATGGCGCAAAGTCGTCCGCCACCGAGCGTGATCGCCGTGTCGCGAGCAGCCGCAGCGCGACATAGAACACCGGGGTGAATAACAGGCCGAACAGGGTCACCCCGAGCATGCCGAAGAACACCGCGACGCCCATGGCGTGACGCATTTCGGCACCGGCACCGGTAGAGAGCACGAGGGGTACGACCCCCATGATGAAAGCGATCGAGGTCATCAGAATCGGGCGCAAACGCAACTGACTGGCTTCAATGGCTGCGCGCACGATGCTGCGTCCCTGCTGTTCGAGCTCACGGGCGAACTCGACAATCAGAATCGCGTTCTTGCTGGCCAGCCCCACCAGCACCATCAGGCCGATCTGGGTAAAGATGTTGTTATCGCCCTGGGTCAGCCACACCCCGAGCAGCGCCGACATGATGCTCATGGGCACGATAAGCAAGATGACCACCGGCAGCAGCAGGCTTTCATAGAGGGCGGCCAGCACCAGATACACCAGCAGCATGCAAATCAGCAGGATCCACAACGTGGAGTCGCCGGAAATGATTTGCTGGTAGGTCAACTCGGTCCATTCGAACTTGATGCCCTTGGGCAGCGTCTCGGCCGCGATTCGCTCCACCGCGGCCTGAGCCTGACCGGATGAATAACCCGGCGCGGGGCCGCCATTCAGGTCGGCGGCGGTGTAGCCGTTGTAGCGCACGACCATTTCCGGCCCATAGGTGGGGTGAACCTCCACCAGGCTGGCCAGTGGAACCATGTTGCCGTCGGCATTGCGGGTCTTCAGTTGCCCGATATCATCGGCGTGGGCGCGGAACGGCGCATCGGCTTGCACCCGGACCTGATAGACCCGGCCCAACAAGTTGAAGTCGTTGACATACAAGGAGCCCAGGTAGATCTGTAACGTATCGAAGACATCGGTCATGGCAACCTGCGACTGCTTGGCCTTGACCCGGTCAAGATCGACCTTCAATTGCGGCACATCGATCTGGTAGCTGGAAAAGCTTGGCCCCAGTTCCGGTGCCAGCGCGGCTTGCTTGAGGAAGGCGCGAACCGCTTCATCAAGTTTTTCAAACCCCAGCGCGCCACGGTCTTCGAACTGCAACTTGAACCCGCCCAAAGTACCCAGCCCCAACACCGGAGGCGGCGGGAACACCCCGGTAAAAGCTTCCTTGATCGCGGAAAACTGCTGGTTCAGCGCCGAGGCGATGGCCCCGGCACTCATGTCCGAACCCTGCCGATTGGCGAACGGTTCGAGGATCACGAAGATGATGCCGGCACTCGATGAGTTCATCAGGCCATTGACCGACATGCCCGGAAACTCCAGGGTGTGGGCCACGCCAGGTTGCTTGAGGGCGATGTCGTTCATGCGCTGGATGACTTGCTCGGTGCGCTCCAGCGAGGCGCCATTGGGCAGTTGCGCCAGGCCGACCAGAAACTCTTTGTCCTGGGCCGGCACAAAACCACCAGGCAACGAATGGCCAAGCCAGGCCGTGAACCCCAGCAACAGTGCGTAAAGGCCCAGGGTTATGCCCTTGCGCTGAATCACCCGGCCCAGATTGCTGCCGTAGGCCTGCTCGCCCCGCGCCGAGAGTCGATTGAAACGGCTGAACAATGGCCCCAACAACCGATCGATAGCCCAACTGAGGCGATCTCGCGGTGCGTCGTGGGACTTGAGCAACAGTGCACAAAGCGCCGGTGACAAGGTCAGGGAGTTGAACGCCGAAATGATGGTGGAGATGGCGATGGTCAATGCGAACTGCTGATAAAACTGTCCGGTCAGCCCGGGCATGAACGCCAGGGGTACAAACACACTCGCCAGCGTCAGCGTGATGGCGATGATGGGCTTGCTGACTTCCTCCATGGCCTTATAGGACGCGTCCTTGGGGCTCAGGCCGCGAGCAATGTTGCGTTCGACGTTCTCGACCACCACGATCGCATCGTCGACGACGATACCGATGGCCAGAACCATGCCGAACAACGACAGGGCATTGATCGAAAAACCACACGCGAGCATCAGTGAGAGCGTGCCGATAATCGACACGGGCATCGCCAGCAGCGGAATGATCGAGGCCCGCCAGGTTTGCAGGAACAGGATGACCACCAGCACGACCAACAGCGTCGATTCGAGCAGGGTCTGGATCACCGCCAGAATGCTCGAGCGGACAAACTGGGTCGGGTCGAACACAATCGTGTAGTCGACGCCGGCCGGCATGTCTTGCTTGGCCTGGCGCATGATGTCGCGCGCCTGATCGGAAATCGCCAGGGCATTGCCGCCGGCCATCTGGAACACGCCGAAACCCACGGCAGGCTTGCCGTCGACCAGTGAGCGCAAACCGTAGTCCGACGCCGCCAGTTCGACACGGGCGACGTCGCGCAGAAAAGTCACCGCCCCGCCCGGCGAACTCTTGAGGATGATGTCGGCGAATTCCTTTTCCGTTTTCAGCCGGCCCTGAGTGTTGACCGACAGCTGCTGAGCCACGTCCGTACGCATGGGTTGACCACCGATGACGCCGGCCGCGACCTGCACGTTTTGTTCACGGATAGCCGCTACCACATCGTTGGCGCTCAAACCGCGCTGGGCTACTTTTTGCGGGTCGAGCCAAATGCGCATCGCATAATCGCCGCCACCCCAGATCCGGACTTCACCGACGCCCGGGATGCGCTCCAACTGGTTCTTGATATTGAGAATGCCGTAGTTGCGCAGGTAAGTAGCGTTGTACTGGTCATCGGGCGAGATCAGGTGAATCGCCAGCGTTTGGGTCGACGATGACTTCATCGTTACCACCCCCAGCCGTCGCACGTCTTCCGGCAGGCGTGGCAAGGCTTGCGAGACACGGTTTTGCACCAGTTGCTGGGCCTTGTCCGGATCGGTACCGACCTTGAACGTGACACTGAGCGTGAGGTTGCCGTCGCTGTTGGCCTGGGACTGCATATACAGCATGTCCTCGACGCCGTTGATCTGCTCTTCCAGCGGCGCCGCCACAGTCTGCGCCACCACCGCCGGGTTGGCGCCGGGGTACTGGGCGTTGACCACGATCAGCGGCGGGACCACATCGGGGTATTCCGAGACCGGCAAGCGAAACAGCGAGATGATCCCGGCCAGCAGAATCAGGGTCGAAAGGGCTCCGGCAAAAATGGGGCGGTCAATGAAGAAGCGCGAAAAGTTCATTGACCTTCCCTCGCATCGACGCGTTGGGCGAGCAAGGGTCTGACGGTATCGCCCGGCCGCGCCCGGTGCAGGCCGTTGATCACCACCCGCTCGCCGGCTTGCAGGCCGGAATCGATGATTCGCAAGTCGCCCACCAGGTTGCCGGGGCTGATGCGCCGATACTCGACCTGATCATTAGCGGTCACTACCAACACAAACTTCTTGTCCTGGTCCGTGCCGATGGCGCTGTCGTCGATCAGCACGGCCTGACGCGGTGGGCCGCCGCCGAGTTTGATCCGGGCCAGCATGCCGGGCCTGAGCAGGCCGTCGGCATTGTCGAAACTGGCGCGCACCCGCAACGTAGCCGACTGCACGTCGAGCTGATTGTCCATCGACCCCAGTTTGCCCTCGCGCGAATAGTCCGTTTGATTGGACAGCCCGAGCATGACCGGCACTTCATTGCCCTTCGCACTGCCGTGATTGAGGTAGCGCAGGAACGTTTGCTCGTCGACGTCGAAAGCGGCATAGATCGGCGAGAGTGATACCAGGGTGCTCAACGGCGCGGCATTTTCACCGGCGCTGACGATATTGCCCGCGGTCACCAGGGCACGGGACATGCGTCCGCTGACCGGCGCCGTGATGCGAGTGTGGGCCAGATCCAATCGGGAACTGTCGAGTATTGCCTGGGCCTGACGGACATTGGCTTGCGCTTCGCTGGCGGCGTTCTGTTTCTCGTCCAGGTCGCGCATGGCGATGGCATTGGAGTTGATCAGTCGTTGGGCCCGGCCCAGATCGGTTGCGGTGTACAGGCCTCGCGACTTCGCCGCCGCCAGACTGGCCTGGGCCTGTTCGACCCGGGCGGTATACGGCCTGGCGTCGATTTCGAAGAGCAAGTCGCCTTCCTTGACGATCGCGCCATCCTTGAAATGCACAGCAACGATCGTCCCGGACACCAGCGGCCGGATGACTACTTTTTCGACCGCCTCCAGACGTCCGGAATAGTTCTGCCAGTCGGTCACTGGCCTGGACAACGCCATGGCCACATCGACTTCGGCGGCCGCTGGCACCACGCTGGCCTTGGCGATAGTGGACGGTTCCCCGCGTAGCACGGTCACCAGGGCGACGACGATAGCGCAAGCAAGACTGGCGCGGAGCATGAGCGCACTGCCCGAACGTTTGGGTCGGATCGAGTCCATAAACAACTTCCCTGTTATTAAGCGACGTGAGTCGAAGCAATCTGTCGAGGATGGATCAAGGCGCGGTTTCGGGGTTGCCCAGGCTGCTGCCCAGCGCCTTGGCTTTCCCGGTTCGCCCCCAGCGCTGCATGACCGGTCGCTCGATAAAGTTGAACAACAGCCAACCACCGAAGATGGAGAGCGCAAAGGTGGCCGCGACGATCAACGTGGCCGCCCCGTTATCGAACAGTCGGCCGCCGAGCAGTTGTGTCGCGCAGGTCATGATCAGCAGATGGATCATGTAGAAACCAAAGGAGATTTCGCCCAGCCAGACCATCCAGCGACTGTTGAGCAACCCCTTGCGATCCTGCAGGTCACTGGCGGCAATCGCCGTGATCAGCGCTGCAATCGGCACCAGCGTTACCAGGTTCAGGCTGTACTGGAACGGCACCCACATGGCCGCCAGATACCCGCCGATCATCAGCGCGAAAGCCCTGGGCACGCTTAATTCGATCCAGCGCCCAGCCATGAGAATGCGGGCCATGAGCATGCCCAGCACGAACTCGAACATGCGCGCGGGCGGGAAGTAGTAAGACCACCACCATTGGCTCAGGGAAATCGGGTACTCATTGATAAACGGCGTGGCAGGTACCAGCAAACGTATCGCCACGTGCGTCAGGGCCAGGCCGGCGACCATCGCCCAGGCCCAGTGCCACAGGCGTTCCTCGGAAATTTTCCAGATCAGCTTGAGTGCCAGCGGAAACAGCAAATAGAAGAACAACTCGCAGCACAGCGACCAGGACGGCCCGTTGACGCTGAGGAAGGTGTCCATCCGTGGAATCCAGGAATGCACCAGCAACAGGTTGGGCAACCAGATTGCCACGCTGGCGGCAGGCACCGCAAACAGCGCCATCGCCAACACCCAGGTCGCGATGTGGTTAGGGTAGATTTTCAACAAACGGCGTTTCCAGAAGCCTGTCACGCTGTCGCCTTTGCGAGCCGACCAAGTGATCACGAAGCCACTGAGCACAAAAAAGAACGACACGCCGAGCCATCCACCACCGCTAAAGATCCGTTGAAAGGCATCGATCACATTGGCGTCGGCATAGGGGTTGAAACCGATGATCCGGGTCAGCGAGGCGTGAAACATGAACACCATCGCAGCCGCCAGAAAACGAATCCCGGTGAGCGAGTCGAGCTTGCTGTGGATATGCGAATGATAGAACTCTGCGTTTTTCATTTCCGATCCCCAAATAGTCATGGCACGCCCCAAAACACCTGCGTGTGCAGGCGTGCTCCCTGTAAAAAATCACACGACAATCTCAGCGGCGTTGCGAGCATTGCAGGCAATGTTGCGAGGGTCCGTTGACCCCAGGGGTACGGCTAAATGCAGACATTTTTAGCGGCGGAACGCGGGGCGAGCCGCCTTTTTTTGTGCTGGCGGCCGGTCCCCGGACAGGGACCGGCACGAAGGTCATTCCCCGTAAACGGCGTTGCACAGGTCGACGGTGAATTGCCCAAACATGCCTTCGAAGGCTGTGTTGGTGAAGGCGACGACCGTCAATTGCTCCGCCGGGTCGACGAACCAGGAGTGTCCATAGGCACCACCCAATCGCCAGCTACCGACCGATTCGGCTGTCTGTGCGGCAGCCGGGTCCTTGAGCACGGTAAAGCCCAGACCGAAGCCGCGACCGGGCCAGTTTTCCAATTCGTGCTCGCCCGTCTGGTTGGTGGTCATTTCATCGACCAGCGCTTCAGGCAACAACGGCGCGCCGCCTTTGCGCAGGGTTTCGAGCAGCTGGAGGAACTCACCAGCGCTGCCGATCAAGCCCGAACCACCGGAGTTGAAAGCCTGTGGGTCCAGGGCCCGGCTCGGCTCCAGCTTGATGCCGGCGGTGCCTTCGAAAACCGGCACCACTTCCAGCTCTTTCATGCGCCGCGGCTGTGGTTGATCGTTCAGGTACGCCGGGGTCAGGCGGCTGGCGTCGGACACCCCGAAACCGACATCGCGCAAGCCCAGTGGCTTGGCGATCAGTGCCTCGATTGCAGCGGCCAGCGAGGTGCCGGTGACTGCAGCGATCACGCCGCCCAGGACATCGGTCGCAATCGAGTAGCCCCACGAACTGCCAGGTTTGTACAGCAAGGGCGCGAGGCTCAGGCGGCGCAGGTTTTCTTCCAGCGTCACGTTGCTGCGCTCCATGCCATCGGAGACGCCGGCATCACGATAAGGACCACCCTGATCGCTTTCCAGAAAACCATACGTGAAGCCTGCGGTATGGCTCAGCAATTGACGCACCGTGATCGTCGCTGGCTGGCCGTCGCTCAGGGTCGGCTTGAAGTAAGGCAGCCAGCGGGTAATGTCATCATCCAGGTTGAGTTTGCCTTGGCCGATCAGCGCCAGTGCCGCCACCGAAACAATCGGCTTGGATACCGAAGACAGCCGAAACAAGGCATCCTCGCGCATCGGCAACTGCGTCTCGCGGTCGGCCAACCCGGCCGCGCGCTGGTAAATGAGTTTGCCGCGGTGAGCCACCAGCACCACTGCGCCCACCAGGCGCTGATCGTGCAAGGTCTGCTCCAGCACCGCGTCGATGCGCGAAGCCAGCTCGACGGGTTCAAACGAGCGTAGAGACTGTAATGGGCGAAGCGGTTCGTTGACTGACATTGGCGGACCTGAATAGTTAGGTGAATAAGTCGATGTCTCGATGGTAGAGGCGGCCGTTGTCGGGAAACAGAGGTTACAATTCCGAGGTCCACGGACCTTTTTGTCCGCAATCAAAGGAGTGAGTGTTGGATAAGCTCAATGGCATCACGGTGTTTGTGCAGGTAGCCGAAAGCCGCAGTTTTGTTGGGGCCGGCCGTTTGTTGGGGATCTCCGCCTCGGCGGTGGGCAAGAGCATCGCGCGCATGGAAGAGAAACTCGGCGCACGCCTGTTCCATCGCAATACCCGCAGCATCAACCTGACCAGCGAAGGCTCGTTGTTTCTGGAGCGCTGCCGCCGGGTGCTCAACGAACTGGAAGCCGCCGAGCAGGAACTCTCCAGTTCCAGCGAGACACCACGAGGTAAACTGCGCATCAGCCTGCCGCTGCTGGGCAACGTCCTGTTCATGCAGCTCTCGCGATTCATGCAGCACTATCCAGAAATCCAGCTGGAACTCGACTTCACCGATCGGCTGGTGGACGTGGTCGAGGAAGGTTTCGACGCCGTGGTACGCACTGGCCAGTTGCACGACTCCCGGTTAATGGCCAGGAAACTCGACAGCTTCGGCTTCTACCTCGTCGGCGCCCCCCGTTACTTTGCGAGCCACGGCTACCCGCAGAATGTCGAGCAACTGCAGGAACACCACTGCCTGCATTACAAACTGCCCTCCACGGGCAAACTGGAAAAATGGCCATTGTCAGGGCTTGCCGAAGGCACCGAATTGAAAGTACCGGCGACGATGGTCTGCAATAACCTGGAAATGCTGATCCACATGGCCCGCCAGGGACTGGGCATCGCCTGCGTCCCCGAGTTTGCGGTGCGCGAGGCACTGACGGCCGGAGAACTGGTGTCCATACTGGACGACAAAGTGCTGCGCACGCTGAACATCCAGGTGGTATGGCCGTCGAGCCGCTACCTGACGCCGAAGTTGCGAGCGTTTATTGATTTTGTTTGTGATGAGGGTGTTCGAAATCAAGGCTTTTGCGGGGCCGATAAAGCCTTGCCGTGACCCAACGAGCAGGGCTCATTCAGAACGATCCTGAAACCGCGCCCGATACCGCCCCGGGCTTTCCCCCGTCCACTTCTTGAACGCCCGATGAAACGCACTCGGTTCCTGAAATCCCAACTGCTCGGCTATATCGCTGATGCTCGCCTTGCTCTGGCGCAGCCGTTCAAACGCCACCGCACGCCGCACTTCATCCTTGATTTCCTGATACGAACAGCCTTCACGTCCCAGCTTGCGGCGAAAGGTGCTGGGGCTCAGGTGCTGTTCCAGGGCAAAGGACTGCAAGGTCGGCCATTCGCCGTAATGGCTGTGGCGCAGGCGCTGATGAACCTGCGACGCCAGCCCATGCTGGTTGCGAAAGCGGATCACCAGCCATTGCGGTGCGGTGCGCAAAAACACTTTCAGCGAAGCCAGGTCTTGAATCACCGGCAGCCGCAGGTAGTCACTGGCGAACTCGATTTCGGTGCGTTCGGTGCCAAAGGTCAGGTTGGGGCCCCAGAGCATGGCGTCATCACGCAGCGACAAACGCTGATGACGAAAGTCCGCCCGATCGATCGAAATGCGCCGCCCACCCAGCCAGCACAGCAGACTGATCATCAACACCAGAAACGTTTCCTCACCCATCCGGCTGACCTCGCTGTTCTGCGAACAGGTCTGCGAACAGGTCTGCAAGCTGATGACCGCACGCTTGCCACGCACACTCAACGTGCCGCGAAAATCACGCAGGAACAGGGCGAAATTGGCGAGGCACTGACGCAGGGCTTTTTCCAGCGTCGGCTCCTGAATCAATGCCCGACAGATCAAGGCAAAACTGCCTGGTGGCATTCCATGGGAATCCAACTGGAAAAATTCGTCGTTCAACTCACGAATCTGCACCAGCCACAACGCGGCGAAAGCCGTGGCCGGCACCCGTGCCGTCGGCTGATCCATCAGTGCCGGATCAATGCCCACTTGTTCGAGTACTGCCCGCAGACGCTGCGGTTCCTCACGTAGCGCATGGATCATGGGGTACATGAAGTAAACCGCCACCGAATCCGTTTCCCGCATTTGAAGGCCTCCCTCGTCACATCTGAACATGGCAAAAAACGCCATCACCCTTGAACAGTTTTGGCATAGGCCAGTGGCGCTGCTGATTCTAGACTCGTGCCCAACAAAAAAGACCTATTCAGAGAGCCAACATGAACCATTCCGATATTTTTGTAGTGAGCGCCGTCCGTTCTGCCATTGGCAGCTTTGGCGGTTCACTCAAGGATGTGCCGCCTATTCAGTTGGCAACCGACGTTTGCCGCGCCGCTATCGAACGATCAGGCCTGGCGCCCGAGCACATCGGCCATGCGGTGATGGGACATGTGATCCCGACCGAGGCGCGCGATGCCTACATCTCCCGGGTCGTAGCGATCAATGCTGGTCTGACGAAAGAAACTCCCGCCTTCAACGTCAACCGCCTTTGCGGTTCGGGTTTGCAGGCGATTGTCAGTGCCGCGCAAAGCTTGATGCTGGGGGATGCGGGCGCTGCGCTGGCAGGCGGCGTCGAGTCCATGAGCCGAGGCGCGTACTTGTTGCCGCAGGCGCGCTGGGGCGCACGCATGGGCGACATGCAGGCCGTCGACTACATGCTTGGGGCGCTGCAAGACCCGTTTGCCGGTTTCCACATGGGTATCACCGCTGAAAATATCGCCGAGCACTATGGCATCACGCGCCAGACCCAGGATGAATTGGCGCTTCTCAGCCAGCAGCGTGCTGCGCGGGCGATTGCCGAAGGGCGTTTTGCCGGGCAGATCGTGCCGATCGAAATTGCGACCCGCAAAGGGACAGTTTCGTTTGCCACGGATGAGCATGTACGGGCAGAGGTCAATGCCGAGCAATTGAGCCGCATGAAACCCGCCTTCAAAAAGGACGGTAGCGTCACCGCCGGCAACGCATCGGGCCTCAATGATGGTGCCGGCGCACTGATCATGGCCACGGGCCAAACTGTTCAGGAACAAGGCCTCAAGCCTATGGCCCGACTGGTGGGTTATGCCCACGCAGGCGTTGAACCTTCGATGATGGGGCTGGGCCCGATTCCCGCCACCCGCCTGGTGCTCAAGCGCGCCGGTCTGACCGTTGCCGACCTTGATGTGATCGAGTCCAACGAAGCCTTTGCTGCCCAGGCCTGTGCCGTAGCGCAAGAACTGGGCTTCGATCCGCAGAAGGTCAACCCCAACGGTTCGGGCATCTCGCTGGGCCATCCGGTGGGCGCCACTGGCGCGATCATCGCCACCAAAGCCATTCACGAACTGCATCGCTGCCAAGGCCGTTATGCCCTGGCGACCATGTGCATCGGCGGCGGCCAAGGCATCGCCGTGTTGTTCGAGCGGGTTTGATAAGGACATGCGCATGAATCTTCAGAACATTGGCGTCATCGGCGCCGGCACCATGGGCAATGGCATCGCACAAATCTGCGCCTTGGCCGGCCTCCATGTGACCTTGATCGACATTTCCGAGAGTGCCTTGCAAAAGGCAATCGCCACCGTCGATAAAAACCTCGATCGGCAGGTCGTCAAGAACACGCTGACGCACGAGCAAAAACTCGCTGCCCTCGACAAGATTCGCACCAGTACCGATTACAGCAGCCTGCAAAATGTGCAACTGGTGATCGAAGCCGCCACCGAAAACCTCGACCTGAAATTGCGGCTGCTGCAACAAATCGCCGCGCAGGTCAGCGCCGACTGTGTGATTGCCTCCAACACGTCGTCGCTGTCCATTACTCAACTCGCTGCCAGTGTTAGCCAGCCTGAGCGCTTCATCGGCCTGCATTTCTTCAATCCGGTGCCGGTGATGGGCCTGATCGAAGTGATTCGTGGCCTGCAAACCAGCGATGCCACCCATGCCATGGCGCTGGACATGGCGACCACACTCGACAAAACCGCGATCACCGCGGGCAACCGTCCGGGGTTCGTGGTGAACCGGATTCTGGTGCCGATGATCAATGAAGCAATCCTGGTGTTTCAGGAAGGCCTGGCCAGCGCCGAAGACATCGACGCCGGCATGCGCCTGGGCTGCAACCAGCCGATCGGTCCGCTGGCATTAGCGGACCTGATCGGCCTGGACACCGTGCTGGCAATCCTTGAAGCCTTCTACGACGGCTTCAACGACAGCAAATACCGCCCCGCTCCACTGCTCAAGGAAATGGTCGCCGCCGGTTACCTGGGACGCAAAACGGGGCGCGGCTTCCATGCCTATGCCTGAGCGTTGCTCGCGCTTCGCCGAATACCGGGACAAGGTGCTGGAGCTCTTTGCCAGCAAGGGTTTCGGTCAGGTCGGCATGCGTGAGCTCGCGACCTGCCTGGGGCTCGCCCCGGGCTCGCTGTATCACCATTACCCCAGTAAGCAGCACATGCTGCTCGACCTGATCGAGGAGTTTTACGAAGAGCTGCTGGCCACTTTGGGGCGTATCGAACAAGCAGCCCCGGCAAAACGCGACAGACTCAACCAACTGATCCGCGCGCACCTCAATCTGCATCAGGAAATGCCCTGGCATTTTCGTCTGGTGGAGCGCGACAGCGGCTGCCTGAATGAAGAACAGCAGCAACGGGTTCGGCAACTGCGCGAGCAGTACGAACGCAAGTTGCTGCTGATGCTCGGCGCCCGACTCCGATTCAGTGAACAGGCCCTGTTGGCCGCCGGTCATGCCATTGCCGCCTTGCTCAACAGCGCGCCCAGTTGGCTGACGCACTATTCGCTGGATGAACAAGAGCGCGATAACCTGATGGAAAACATGGTGAGTGGCGCCATCGAGCGGTTGCTGGCGCCAAAACGCACGCAAGAGGCGATGCCAGTCAGTTAAGCGCAATCCATGTGGGAGCGGCGGTGCGACGATTCGACTTGCTCGCGAAGACGGCGGCATAGTAAACATTGATGTTGCCTGACCCACCGCTTTCGCGAGCAAGCCCGCTCCCACAGGTTTCGCACCTTAACTGACTGGCCATTGGGGCAAGTCCGACAAATGACGCACAAACAAAAACGCCGCTCAATGAGCGGCGTTTTTGCGTTTAGCGCGGAATACGTGATTCACCTGTATTTTTGCGCGCCTCAGGCGTTGCAGTTCCAGGGACGGTCTCCATTCTCATCCTTGATGCGGGTCGGCAGGCCCATCACATCAAGCGCCTTGAGGAACGGCTCGGCCGGCAGCTCCTCGACGTTGGCCATGCGCTGCACATCCCATTCGCCACGGGCGACCAGCAGGGCTGCCGCCACAGGTGGCACGCCAGCGGTATAGGAAATGCCCTGGCTGTCGGTTTCTGCGTAAGCTTCTTCGTGGTCGGCCACGTTGTAGATGAACACTTCGCGCGGCTGGCCATCCTTGGTGCCTTTGACCAGGTCGCCGATGCAGGTCTTGCCGGTGTAGCCAGGCGCCAGTGAGCTCGGATCAGGGAGCACGGCCTTGACCACTTTCAGCGGCACGACTTCCAGGCCTTCAGCGGTTTTGACCGGTTGCTCGGAGAGCAGGCCGAGGTTCTTGAGTACGGTGAACACATTGATGTAGTGCTCGCCAAAGCTCATCCAGAAACGCACGTTGGGCACGCCGAGGTTCTTCGACAGGGAGTGCACTTCATCGTGGCCGGTCAGGTACAGGTTCTGCGCCCCTACGACCGGCAGGTCGTCGGTGCGTTTGACTTCGAACATTGTGTTGCTGGTCCACTGACTGTTCTGCCAGCTCCACACTTGTCCGGTGAATTCGCGGAAGTTGATTTCCGGATCGAAATTGGTGGCGAAATACTTGCCATGGGAGCCGGCATTGACGTCGAGAATGTCGATCGAATCAATACGGTCGAAATACTGTTGTTGTGCCAACGCTGCATAGGCGTTGACCACACCCGGGTCGAAGCCCACACCGAGGATGGCGGTGATGTTCTTCTCTTTGCATTCCTCGAGGTGCTTCCACTCGTAGTTGCCGTACCAGGGCGGCGTCTCGCAGATTTTGCCCGGTTCTTCGTGAATGGCGGTGTCCAGGTAGGCCACGCCGGTATCGATGCAGGCACGCAGCACCGACATGTTGAGGAAAGCAGAACCGACGTTGATGACGATCTGCGATCCGGTCTCGCGGATCAGCGCCTTGGTCGCCTCGACATCCATAGCGTTCAGCGAGAAAGCTTTGATATCAGCGGGCTCTTTGAGGCTGCCCTTGGCCTTGACGCTGTCGATGATGGCCTGGCATTTGGAGATGTTGCGCGACGCGATAGCAATACGACCGAGTTCATCGTTGTGCTGCGCGCACTTGTGGGCCACCACCTTGGCGACACCTCCTGCACCAATGATAAGTACGTTCTTCTTCAATTTTTCTCTCTCTCCTTCTCTGCCAGCTTACGAAAGACTGGACATGTAGTCGTTGTAACCAAACTCACGAACCACCTCGACACTACCGTCGAGTTGTTTCACCACGATGGACGGCATTTTCAGGCCGTTGAACCAGTTCTTCTTGACCATGGTGTAACCCGCTGCGTCGATGAACGACAGCCGATCGCCGATGGCCAAGGGACGATCAAATTGATACTCACCGAAAATGTCGCCGGCCAGGCAGGATTTGCCGCACACCATGTAGGTGTGTTCGCCCTCGCTGGGCGCCAGCTTGGCATTCAGGCGATAGATCAGCAGATCGAGCATGTGCGCCTCGATGGAGCTGTCCACTACGGCCAGGTGCTTGCCGTTGTAGAGGGTGTCGAGCACGGTGACTTCCAGCGACGCGCTCTGAGTGATGGCGGCTTCGCCCGGCTCCAGGTAGACCTGCACGCCGTATTTCTGCGAGAAAGCCTTGAGCCGCGCGCAGAACTCGTCGATCGCATAACCTTCACCGGTAAAGTGAATGCCGCCGCCCAGGCTGACCCACTCGACCTTGTGCAGCAGATGGCCGAAGCGCTCTTCGATGGTGCACAGCATCTGGTCGAACAGGCCGAAGTCGGCGTTCTCGCAGTTGTTGTGGAACATGAAGCCCGAGATCTGCTCGATGACCTGCTCGATCTTCACCGGATCCCACTCGCCCAGACGGCTGAACGGCCGCGCCGGATCTGCCAACAGATAATCCGAGCTGCTCACCTGCGGATTGACCCGCAGACCGCGCACCTTGCCTGCTGAAGCCTCGGTGTAGCGCTGCAACTGACCGATGGAGTTGAAGATGATCTTGTCGCAGTTGTCGAGCATCTCCTCGATCTCGTCGTCGGCCCAAGCCACGCTGTAGGCGTGGGTCTCGCCAGCGAACTTCTGTCGACCGAGCTTGAGCTCATAGAGCGACGACGACGTAGTGCCGTCCATGTATTGCTGCATCAGATCGAACACCGACCAGGTGGCGAAGCACTTGAGTGCCAGCAGGGCCTTCGCCCCGGACTGTTCGCGCACATAAGCGATCTTCTGCATGTTCGCCAGCAGCTTTTGTTTGTCGATGAGGTAGTACGGCGTCTTGATCATTTCGAGGCCTCCGGCAAGGCCAGCCAAAAAAAGGATGCGCATTGTGCCTTCACTGGCTACATATCGAAAGAGCAGAGAGTGCAGTTCGCTGAGACGTCCTTAATTGGATCCGGGAGCCAGCGTCACCGGCAACTTGAATGGCAGTCAGTCCGTTGTGCTTAGAATGATGTATAGCGGGGCGCCGCGCTACGACGCTGCCAGGTCTTTACGATGACGAACATTTTTTTGCGGTCGTGAATTTCCAGGAGTGAATGACGAAAAAATCCGAGACAGGAATGAGTCGAAAGCAGTCACCCCACCGTGCCCTCGAGATCAAGGGCTGATAGGGATTCGAAGCCCTTCTTGGTGCTTGCCAGGCCACCATAGGCCAGCTTCAGCCCGTGATAATTCTTTACATCTCAACCTGTGTTCCCAGTTCTATCACCCGATTCAACGGCAACTTGAAGTATTTCAGGTTGCTATTGGCGTTCTTGAGCAAAAACGCGAACAGAGTTTCTCGCCAGCGCGCCATACCAATGCGTTTGGTTGGGATAACTGTCTCTCGGCTCAGGAAATAGGTCGTACGCATCGGACTGAAATCCAGCTCAGCCAAGTGACAGAGGCTCAACGCCAGGGGGACATCGGGCTCCTCGATAAAGCCAAAGTGCAGACTGACCCGGAAGAAGCCTTCACCATAGGCTTCAACCTCAAACCGTCGGTCAGCACTCACCCTAGGGCTGTCTTCAGACACCACGGTGAGCAACACCACTTGCTCATGCAGTACTTGGTTATGTAATAGGTTGTGCAGTAGCGCATGCGGAACAGCATCGGCCCTGGCCGTTAGAAACACCGCCGTGCCTTGTACGCGATGGGGTGGTTGCGAGCCGATGCTGCTGATGAATAACGGCAGAGGCAGCGCGGTTTCGTCCAACCGTTCAACAATGATCTTCCGGCCCCGTTTCCAGGTGGTCATCAAAATGAACAGGGCAATACCGGCAATCACCGGGAATGCACCGCCCTGGAAGATCTTCGGTGCATTGGCCGCAAAGTACAGACTGTCTACCAGCAGAAAACCGAGCAGCATCGGAATCGCCAGCCAGCGCGGCGTTTTCCATAGCAGCAGGACGACCGCCGAGGACAGGATGGTTGTGATAAACATGGTCCCCGTCACAGCGACTCCATAGGCTGCGGCCAACGCACTGGACGATTCGAAGCCAATCACCAGCAGAACAACACCGACCATCAACGCCCAGTTAACGGTACCGATGTAAATCTGCCCCTGCTCCTGACTGGAGGTGTGCTGAATAAACATGCGAGGCACGTAACCCAGCTGGATGGCCTGGCGGGTCAGGGAGAAAGCGCCGGAGATCACGGCTTGAGAAGCGATGATGGTGGCCAGTGTGGAGAGCGCGACCATCGGCAGCAGTGCCCAGCCAGGCGCAAGCAGATAAAACGGATTGCGCACCGCCTCCGGGTTCTCGAGGATCAAGGCACCTTGGCCAAAATAATTAAGTACCAGTCCTGGCAATACCAAAATGAACCAGGCGCGGGCAATGGGCTTGCGACCGAAGTGGCCCATGTCGGCATACAGCGCTTCGGCGCCCGTCAGCGCGAGCACCACTGCACCAAGGATGGCCACACCGATTCCCGGATGAGCGATAAAAAAATGCGCTCCCCAGTATGGATTGAGCGCTTGCAGTACTTCCGGACGCTGCAAGATGCCATAGATCCCCAGCGCACCTAACACGACAAACCACAGCACCATCACAGGGCCGAACAGGATACCGATACGAGCCGTGCCGTGTTTCTGTATCAAGAACAGCGCCACCAGCACGATCACGGACAAGGGCACAACCCAGTGCTCGATTCCGTCAAACGCCAACTGTAGTCCCTCAACCGCAGAGAGCACCGAAATAGCCGGGGTGATCATGCTGTCCCCGTAAAAAAGTGCCGCACCGAAGAGACCAAGCAGAACGAGTACTTTACTCATGTACGGATAGGGAGCGGCCGCCCGGCGAGCCAATGCCGTCAGCGCCATGATGCCGCCTTCGCCCTGGTTGTTGGCGCGAAGAATAAACAGCACGTACTTGATCGAGACTACCCAGATCAACGACCAGAAGATCAATGACAGAATGCCCAGCACGCCATCGTGATTGGCCTGAACACCGTAATGACCGGCAAACACTTCTTTGAGGGTGTACAGGGGACTGGTGCCGATGTCCCCGTACACCACTCCGACAGCTGCGATGAGCAACCCCACTCCTGACGTTTTGGAATGGGAGTCTTCGTGTGCACCGGTCATTGTTTCACTCAAGGGTCGCGTCTCTGAAATTGCTAGGAGAAGTGCATGCCGTCCTTGGGCGATACGATTTGCCAGTGCCATTGGAACTGTATGGCGTATAGAAGATCTAGAAAATCGCAGCCAGTATCGGTGCAGGTAAAAACACCTACCGTAAAAAAATCGTAAAAATTCAGGTGAGTAACATTGTGTCTAAACGACTTCCAAGACCTCCATTTTCGGCAAGACTGGCATCCAGAACTTCTCATCAGTCATCTCGGGGCTGTTTCCGGCCATAGGCCGGCCAGCGGCCCTGAGCTATTCTGGCTGGCGGCCAATCTCGCCGGCCTGTGCATGGGCGCCAGTCAATCGGCCGGCCGCGCGATAGTCGGTCTGCTGGCGCCGCCGACGCGCCTGGCGGAATTTTCGGTCTGGGGGCTGGCAGTCAAACTGTCGGCGATCCTCGGCCCCATGACTTACGGCCTGACCAGTTGGCTATCCGGCGGCGATCACCGCCTGGCGATGCTGATCACCGGCAGCTATTTCGTTGTCGGCCTGCTGATCCTGGCTGGCGTCGACCTCGAGCGCGGGCGGCAGGCAGCTGTCAGCTGTACCGGGAGTCTCGAAAAGTGAGAGGGACTATCCATATCGGGTCAGTTTTCGCCTGTCGCGACTGCCTAAATTCGGCCAAAAGCCGCCATTTCGGGAGGCGCGATCTAACACCGCTCAGTGCTGCCCCAGCAAGGGCAAACCATTGGTGTTGTGCTTCACCGATGGATTCAATCGTCATTCAGTGCTTCCATTCGCTGAACTAAAGAAATGGTCATTACATTATGAAAATCAACATCGAAACGAGTGTTGCCGCTCCGATCGCTGACACTTGGCAAGCTTTCAACAATCCCGAGGACATCGTGCAATGGGACGCCTCTGACGATTGGCACACCACTAGGGCATCGAATGATCTGAAGGTTGGCGGGAAGCTGTTGTTGCGCATTGAAGCCAATGACGGCGGCCTGGGATTCGACTTCGCTGCCACCTACACGCAGATAGAGCTAAACCGACTGATTGAATTTCGAGACGACGACGGCCGCGTGGTTCGATTAGATTTTGTCGAATCTGACAAGGGCGTCACGATTCGTCAGACCTTCGACGCCGAATCAACGCAACCGGAAGATCAGCAGCGCAAGGAATGGCAAATCGTCCTTAACCGCTTCGCTCGATACGTCGAGCGGCAATTCACCACGGAGTAACAGCGAAGCCCATAGAGGCTGCACCCGATCACTTAAAGCTTCGCGTACTCGCTCATGCCTTGCAGTAGTCTCCCCGCTTCCGGCAGCGGGTTGGAATGGTCGCTAAAATCCTTAGCCACCCTGCAACTTAGCGAACGTCTGCATAGGGTCGGATCAAGCCCTTCGCGGCCGGCAACAGTCAAGCAGTGACGCTACAACCCTTTCTCCACAGATATTTTTTCAATCAGCTGCATCCAGATAATCCTCCCGCGGGTAGTACAGGTAGTAGCCATAGCTGCTGAACTGATCACTTTCTGGAGAGATTTGCATGAACGCTAAACGATTCCTGTGCATTGTCAGTACTACGCTTGCAGCTACCTGCTTGTTGGTCACAGTGCCAGCTGCCTATGCGCAAACAGATCTGCCCGACAGCATCAAGGTCCCGGACGGTCATAAGATCACGCTGGAGACCGTGGGGACGGGCGAAATCACGTATGAGTGTCGCGACAAGGCTAACTCCGTTGGCCAGACTGAATGGACTTTCGTCGGCCCCAAAGCGGTACTTAATGATCGCAACGGCAAACAGGTCGGCACTTACTTCGGACCACCTGCTACCTGGCAAGCTAAAGACGGCTCTAAAATCACCGGGACACAACTGGCAGTTGCCCCCTCAGGCACCGGCGACCTCCCCTATCAGTTGGTCAAGGCCAACCCTGCTGAAGGTAAAGGCGCGATGAACGGTGTCAGTTACATCCAGCGGGTGGCCGTTAAGGGCGGCGTAGCGCCTATGACCGAATGCTCCGCCGCAAACAAAGGCAAACGGGAGGTAGTGAAATATCAGGCTGACTATATTTTTTGGGCAGCCAATTAAGCCAACGATCCAGACCAGGTTGTTAGCGCACAAGTCGTCTACTCTGCTTCGATGGAACTCCAGCCCTATGGCTGGGGTATTTACCACCTGCTGATGGCTGAGAACCTTGTCCTTGCCCGAGCCCTGTTTTGACTATGAAGCCTGCCTCATTGCTTGCGCCCGAGGCGAGCAGCAGGCACTGAGGGACTTGTATGAGCAGGAAAGTGCTCGTCTTTTGGGTGTTGCCAAGCGCATCGCTCGTGATAACGCCCTGGCCGAAGACATCGTGCACGATGTCTTTATCAAGATTTGGACCCGTGCCGCCAGTTTCGATCCAGCGAGAGGCTCTGCGCGTGGCTGGATTTTCAGCGTAACGCGGCATCTGGCGCTCAACTTCATGCGTGATAGCGCCAGGGAGGTACAAGTCAGCGAGCAACGGGAAACGGCACTGCAAGCTTCAGCGTCCATGGAGGCAGCGCTAGAGAGTGTGGACGCCTTCGATTATCGAGCCCGTTCAGGGCGTATTTATGTGTGCCTCGAGCAACTAGAGCCGGCCCGTCGCAACTGCATCCTTCATGCGTATGTCGATGGCTATTCGCATTCAGAAATTTCACAGAAACTGGGCGCACCGCTGGGGACCGTCAAAGCCTGGATCAAACGCAGTCTGGTGGCATTGCGGGAGTGCATGGGATGACCATAATCCCGCAGGATGACAGCCCCGACAACATTGAAGAGCTGGCGAGTGAATATGTGTTAGGCACGTTGTCGGCAGAGCATCGCATCGAAGTACAAAAGCGTCTTGCTCAGGACGCCGATTTGCGAGCGGTTGTGGATGCATGGGAACAACGTTTGCTTGCGTTGACCGAACTGGCTGAACCACAAACACCTACGGCATTACTCTGGGGGCGTATCGAGCGCAGCTTGAACAGCATTGACCGGCGAGCACCACGAGTGACGGCCACCGCGCAGCCAATGTCACGGTGGAACCTTCTTCCGCTATGGCGTGGGCTGGCGGGGACAGGTCTTGTCGCAACGTTGTTGCTCGGAACAATGCTACTGACACAAACAGCTCCGGTGAATCCGACCACCTACCTAGTCGTTCTGGTGGCTCCGCAGAACCAGGCGCCCGGCTGGGTGATACAGGCGAGCAGCCCAAGAGAAATCCAACTGATACCATTGGGGGTCGCGCAAGTCCCAACCGACAAAGCACTTGAGTTCTGGACCAAAGCGGATGGCTGGCAAGGTCCGGTATCCCTTGGACTGGTCAAACCTGGGCAAACGCTTTCTGTCCCCTTGGATAGATTGCCGCCGCTGGAACCCAACCAACTCTTTGAGTTGACTCTAGAAAACCCCAATGGATCGCCGACTGGCAAACCCACAGGACCGATTCAGTTCATTGGACGGGCCGTTAAAGTGATCTGAGCGAGCGCTTTGGATGAAAAGGCCGCAGAGGCGGCCACTTGTACGGTCGCGGGCGTTGGTGGCTTGTCTGCATCTACCGGTCCAACCCGTGAACAAGCCCTACCTCGCTTGCACCCTCACAGACGATCACCCTGCGGGCGAGAAATTCCTCGGAGTCAAGCCGGATAGTACTTTGCACGTCATCGGCGACACCTACCAGTTGGACTAGATGCGCACCGTCCAGTCCTTTTCGGACCACGAATATCTGGTCTCCGCTGAGTTCTCGTACGGCAACCGGCGAGTGTGCTTCAGGAATGCCTGTAGCGGTGGGGTTTTTTTCTTCGCGCCGAGGAGTCGAGCAGCCTAACAAGCCGGTGCGGTTCCAGGCCATATTCCACCTCGTCCACAGTGTGGGCAAGACGTCTTTATTGAAGATTCTCAAGATTTGCGAGAGCGTGCTCTGGCGCCCTTCCTTTAGGCTCAGCCTGCGGAACTCCACCCACTGATCAAACACGGCCTCGAAGGTATGCTCTGTCGCAAAACGAACAGCACGGCGCTGCTGTTTTACGGTGCTCATAGGGATTGATGCCTTGGGCAACCAAGGCACGCGCTTCATCACGACGGGTACGCGCTTCTTTGAGGCTGATTTGCGGGTAACAACCCAAGGACATGCGCTTTTGCTTGCCCGTCCAGTGGTAACGAAAAAGCCAGACGTTTCCGCCGCTGGCCGTCACATTGAGTGTGAGACCATCACCGTCACCGAGGGTGTAGTCATTACCGGTAATTCGGGCGTGCCGAACGGTCATATCTGAGAGTGCCATAGCGAGCTCCTGAACAGAGTCAGGGCCAGATGCTCGTCTCGCTACCCAAGCTGCTCCAGCAAAAAACCGATTCAATGCACATCCAATCCAAGATCCTCATTCGGGACTTAAATCGGGACTTAAAAACACTGGATGGTGCTGGATTTCAGTGGTTCCCGCCGGAACGAAAAAAGGACCCGAAGGTCCTGATTTCAATCACTTACAGAATTCAGTGGAACTCTGCAGCGCAATATTTGGAGCGGGAAACGAGACTCGAACTCGCGACCCCGACCTTGGCAAGGTCGTGCTCTACCAACTGAGCTATTCCCGCGTCTTGGTGAGGCGCATTCTATAGAATCCTGATGCCCCGTCAACCCCTTGATTCAAAATAGTTTATTTCTTTTCCACGTCCGTCTTCAGATGCGGCCAGGCAGCCCGCAAGTATTGGACCATGGACCACAACGTCAGGCCAGCGGACACCAGCAGCAAGGCGTAACCCATCAAGACCCAGAAGCTGAAGTCCGAGGGATTGGCCAGCAGGATCACCAGCGCCAGCATTTGCGCCGCGGTTTTCCATTTGCCCAGGTTCGACACCGCAACATGAGCGCGGGCACCGAGTTCGGCCATCCATTCGCGCAGTGCCGAGACGACAATTTCGCGACCGATGATAACGGCGGCCGGTAGCGTGAGCCACAGGTTGCCATGCTCTTGCACCAGCAGAACCAGGGCAACGGCGACCATCAGCTTGTCCGCAACAGGATCGAGGAAGGCCCCGAACGGTGTGCTTTGTTCCAGACGACGGGCCAGATACCCGTCGAGCCAGTCGGTCGCGGCGGCAAATGCGAAGACCGAGGCGGACGCCAAATAGCTCCAGTGGTAAGGCAAATAAAACAGCAAAATGAAGATCGGGATGAGCAGGACGCGTAGAACGGTAATCAGATTAGGGATATTCATCGGCACAACTGGCTACGAGGTGAGTTGGGCATTCTACTCGCTGTGCAGATTTGCATAAATCAACTCTGCGAGCTTTTTGCTGATTCCGGGTGCTTTGGCGATCTCTTCGATGCTGGCACGAGACAGCTCCTGCAATCCACCAAAATGTTTCAATAAATCGCGGCGACGTGTCGGTCCGACACCGGCAACGCCCTCAAGCGTGGACGTGCGGCGAGTTTTCCCACGACGTGCGCGATGCCCGGTAATGGCGAAACGGTGGGCTTCGTCGCGTATCTGCTGGATCAAATGCAGCGCGGGGGAATCGCCGCGCAAGGTGAATTCATGGGCCGCGTCGTTGAGGTACAGGGTTTCAAAACCGGCCTTGCGCGTCGCGCCCTTGGCAACGCCCAGCAAAATCAGGTCGGGCACGGCCAGTTCGTTAAGCACGTCACGGGCCATGGACAGCTGACCTTTACCGCCGTCGACCAGCAGGATGTCCGGTAACTTGCCCTCCCCATCCTTCAATTTGCTGAAGCGTCGGGTCAGGGCCTGGTGCATCGCGGCATAGTCATCGCCCGGCGTAACGCCTTCAATGTTGTAGCGGCGGTAGTCGGATTTGATCGGGCCTTCCGGGCCGAACACCACGCAGGACGCCACAGTGGCTTCGCCGCTGGAATGGCTGATGTCGTAACACTCGAGACGTTGCGGTGGCTCGTCCAGGTTCAGCACTTCGGCCAGCGCATCGAAACGTGCCGCAACGTGTTGCCGATTCGCCAGACGTGCACCTAGCGCTTGCTCGGCATTGGTAACCGCCAATTGCTGCCAGCGCGCTCGTGTGCCGCGCACTCGATGGCTGATGGTCAATTCACGACCGCGCAGCTCTTCGATGGCTGCGATCAGGGTCGGAAAATCTTCGTGAACCACGTTGACGATCAGCTCGCTCGGCAAGTCCCGTTCAGGACTGCTGATGAAGTATTGGCCGAGAAACGCTGCCATGACTTCGGAAACGTCTTCCTCAATACCCACCTGCGGAAAGAAGTTCTTGCTCCCCAACACCCGACCACCGCGCACGCTGATCAAGTGTACGCAGGCGCCACCCGGGTTGACGAACGCCGCAATCACATCGATATCGCCCGTCCCGCCTTCCATGCTCTGCTGGTCCTGGACCCGACGCAGCAATGAGATCTGGTCACGCAATTCGGCGGCGCGCTCGAATTCGAGGTTGACCGCTGCTTCCTCCATGGCCGCAGACAACTCGTCCGCCAGGGCGTTGCTGCGCCCTTCAAGAAACATCACCGAATGGCGTACATCTTCGGCATACAACTCGGGCTCCACCAGCCCCACACACGGCGCCTTGCAGCGTTTGATCTGGTATTGCAGACAAGGTCGAGCGCGGTTCTTGTAAAAGCTGTCTTCACACTGACGAACAAAAAAAGCCTTTTGCAGCAGACTCAGGCTTTCGCGAATCGCCCCGGCGCTGGGATAAGGGCCGAAATATTTACCCTTGGCCTTTTTCGCCCCCCGATGAATGCTCAAGCGTGGGAACTGGCCATCCGAGAGAAAGACGTAAGGGTAGGATTTGTCGTCGCGCAGCAGGATGTTGTAGGGCGGACGCCATTCCTTGATCAGCGTCTGCTCAAGCAGCAAGGCTTCGGTTTCGTTGGCCGTGATGGTGGTTTCGACTTGGGCGATACGGCCCACCAGCGCGGCGGTCTTGGGGGCAAGACCGGCTTTGCGGAAATAGCTCGCCAAACGCTTCTTGAGATTCTTGGCTTTACCAACATAAAGCAGGCGCGCATCGCAGTCGAACATGCGATAGACGCCCGGCCGACCACTGACCGTCGACAGAAAAGCACTTGGATCGAAGATTTCAGTCATTTTCAGAGGCTGGCATCAACCATGCCGTGACGAACCGCCAGCAGCGTCAACTCGACATCGCTGCTGATCGAAAGCTTCTCGAAAATACGGTAACGGTAGGTATTCACTGTTTTTGGCGACAGACACAGTTTGTCGGAAATGATCTGCACCTTCTGACAGCCGACAATCATCAACGCAATCTGGATTTCCCGCTCCGACAACGCGTCGAAGGGCGAATCATTGGTTGGCTGAAACGATTTGATCGCCAATTGCTGCGCAATCTGCGGGCTGATGTAGCGTTGCCCGGCAAACACCAGGCGAATGGCCTGGACCATTTCCGGCAATCCGGCGCCCTTGGTCAGGTAACCCGCGGCACCTGCCTGTAACAGCCGGGTAGGAAACGGATCTTCTTCGCACACGGTGACCGCGACGACTTTGATGTCCGGATGACTGCGCAATAATTTGCGCGTGGCTTCAAGACCGCCGATCCCGGGCATCTTGACGTCCATCAGCACCACATCAGGTTTCAACTCACGTGCTTTAAGCAGGGATTCCTCCCCTGACTCAGCCTGGCCGACTACTTGCAGGCCATCGATGTCAGCCAGCATTCGTGTAATGCCTGTACGAACGAGATCATGGTCATCGACTACTAGCACCCTAATCAAGCAGACACCTCGCGATTTGGTCTTATTGGGTTGCCGGACACCTTAGCAAAAAGCAACTGGCAGACCTAGCGGCAAGCAGCATATAAAAAGTTTCAATTCATCTGGCAAGGCTTGCCACCTGTGTGTTTCAGCGATGCAGCTCATTGATATCACGCTGCATTCTCAGGAAACACTCGTCTTTACCGACCACCTTCAGACCCTTTCTCTCGTAGAGCATTTTCGCCGGATTATTTTCAAAAACAGTCAGACGCAATGACGGGCGTCGTTCCTTGCACGCCATGGCGAATACCTGATCGATCGTCCAGGAACCGGCGCCCTGCCCCTGGTACGCATTTAATAAATGCAATTCGCGGATATACAAGGCTCTAGCGTCTCGGCTCAGACTGACATACCCCATCAATGTGTCATTACACACAATCAGCCAGTTTTCGCGGCCTTCCCAAGCGACGTCGAAGGCATCATCCAGCCACAACAACTCATGTTGAATGTAGTAGCGAAGCATATTTCGACAAGTCAGGTCACGAGCAAAGTCCAGGTCCCGAGACGTTGCCGGACGCAATTCGAAACCCATTCAAGCCTCCGCCACAGCCACGATTTGCCCTTCCCAGCCGTCAGCATTGCGACGAGCAACGACCATAAGGTTCCCCGTACCCGGCGCCGCCACAATCAACGTCCCGTCCGCCGCCCAGATTGCACTGCGCCCTGCCGACTCCCAGCCACCCGTTGCGCCACCATGGTTGGCCATCAGAACCGCCATCGAATGGGTGCAAGCATAGCCTTGCAATAGCGCGGTATCTGGAGCGTAGCCGTTTTCTGTGATCAACACGCCCGCGGCATAAAGATCAGCGCCCTGCCCAGCCGCGGCAGCCGCGTGACTGGCGTGAGAAAAATCGGCGCAGACCGCCAGCGCGACAGTGTCGGTACCGATCTTCAATGTCGAACCGCCCGTTCCCGGGGCAAACGCCACTTCCTCGCCCGCGTGCAAATGTTGCTTGCTGTAAACCCCGAGCGAACCATCGGCGCCCAATACCAGAGCTCCGATCAATATCGGCGAATCGTCCGACAGACGAATCGGCATCCCAACGACACTGGTCACACCGACTTCTCGTGCGAAATCGCGCAGCGGTTGCAGCACCCCCGCGTCTGGCGCTATGGCCAGCTCCGCCGCCAGGCCGCGTTCGTACCCGGTCAGCGATAACTCCGGAAATACCAGCAATTGCACGCCCTGCTCCGCGGCGACCTGCATGAAACGCTGGTGCCGGGCAATATTGTCGGCCAGGTCGCCGGCAATGGAGATCGATTGAGCGGCGGCAATGGTCAGTGTTGTCATGGCTCGTCCTTGTGACGTTGTGGTGGTTGGGCGCAGCGCAAAGTGTGTCACACCCCCCGACGTACTCAAGCGATAGAAAAGCTCATGATCATCGATAGCATTTTCTGATTGAATCCGCGTACCGGCCTCTAGTAAGCTCGGCGCATTCATTGGAGACAGACCATGCTCAACGCCCTCTCACAGCTTCGTACCGTCAGCGCCCCGCGCTCGGTTGCGGCTGCCCGGGCGAATGACGTTTGTGCTTCGGTCAGCTTTTATTTTGGGTATTGGTTTAGCCACTGGCGCGCCTGATACCCATACGGCGCCCACTTTAAACGGGTCGCCACCAGAGAATTCTCAACCCCCGGTCGGCTCCCCGACCGGGGGTTTTGTTTTTTCAGCTCCCTGCATTTAGCTGCATACATTTTTAGCGTCAACCAGACAATTTGAGGATTCACGACATGAACTACGCCACTGATTACCGTTACGACAGTTTTACCGCCTGGCGATTTACCAGCCTCCGCTCGGGACAGCCTGCCGCCTCCGATCGGTCACCCACAGGTGGCAAGCACACACACGCAGCCAATCCGGCCAATTGTCGAACACCCCAGTAGGGCCGAGCGCGCGGGAACGAACCCGCCGCCAGCCCAGGAAGCCCGAATATGAACTCGTCCGTCTCTGCTCTGCCACTGTCCACCCTGAGCCCTGCCAATGAAGCGCTGACCTTGCGTCTGCCCAGCTCATTGCAACTCAAACAGCAATTACCCCTCAGCAATGCCCTGACCCGGCAAGTCGCCGACCACCGTCAGGCGGTTCGCGCGGTCCTCAACGGTGAAGACTCCCGCCTGCTGGTCATCGTCGGTCCGTGCTCGATTCACGACCCACGTTCAGCCCTCGAATACGCCGCCAACCTGGCCCGTCTGTCTGCCCAAGTCAGCGACGAGATGCTGCTGGTGATGCGTGCCTACGTCGAAAAACCCCGCACCACGGTTGGCTGGAAAGGCTTGGCCTACGACCCGCATCTGGATGGCAGCGACGACATGGCGGGCGGTTTGACGCTGTCCCGCGAATTGATGCGCGAAATGCTCCAACTCGGCTTACCCGTTGCCACCGAACTGCTGCAACCCATGGCCGCCGGCTACTTCGACGATTTGCTGAGTTGGGTCGCGATTGGCGCCCGTACCACCGAATCACAGATCCACAGGGAAATGGCCAGCGGCCTGAGCATGCCGGTAGGGTTCAAGAACGGTACCGATGGAGGTGTGGCTATCGCCAGCGACGCCATGCGCTCGGCTGCTCATCCGCATCGCCATTTCGGCGTCGATAGCCAAGGGCACCCTGCAATCATTCAGACACCGGGCAACCCTGACACCCACCTGGTACTGCGTGGCGGCCATCGCGGGCCGAACTATGACCGCGACAGCATCGCCCAAGTGCACAGCGATTTGACCAGACTCAAGATCCCGGCGCGGATCATGGTCGACTGCAGCCACGCTAACAGTGGTAAAGATCCATTGCGTCAGCCAGCCGTGTTCAACGACGTGCTTGAACAGCGCCTGCGAGGTGATCGCTCACTGATCGGCATGATGATTGAGAGTCACCTGTTCGAAGGCTGTCAACCACTGAGCCCGTCGCTGCGTTATGGGGTGTCGGTAACGGACGGCTGCCTTGGCTGGGCCGGGACGGAACAATTATTGTTGCAGGCAGCCGAGCGACTTCGAACGCAACGCCATACTCAACAGCCAGAGTGACCCATCCCCGCCTTCCGGTTTTCAATCGAAAACCGGAAGGCGATCGACGTTAAAACCGATTTATGAGTGCACTTGCACTAACGTGGCTTCGGACTGCTGGCTCACATCGTCGAGACGCTCGACCGAATAAGATACTCGGACCGTCAAGTCCTGATGCTCGCGCCAGAACCTGTAGGGAACGATAAATACCAGCGGTTGACCGGCCATTTCCCTGGAGACTTCACGATCATCGCGATGATTGAAATGCTCACCGTCACATTTCAGATAAACCAGTTCCCCCTCTTCGGCCTGAGCATTGTCGATCACGACGGTGACACCATCGATCGCATCTTGCACATCCAGCCAACCCTCATCGGCTTCCAGCACAGTGGGTGGCAAAAGCGGTTCTCGTTCCAGCGGGCCGATCAACAGTTGTGCAGGCTCCGAGAAACGTGACGCTTGCCCGTTCTGCTCGACGCAGTAGCCGATCGCAACGGCTTCCCCGAGATTGAGTGCAATACAGTCGGGACCCACCCAGAACGACAGTTCGTCGCCGACTGCGAAGGATTCGATTTTCAATGTGTCATTGAAGCTCGCTTGTGGCGTAACACCAGCCCAAGACAGCAAGACTCGATCTCCAGCCGCCATCCGGGCATACGGCCTGATCGTTACGCGTGCGCCTTGCGCGACTCGGTCCGGATCGAGCATGCCGCCCACCGCATCGTTCACAATCACCGGCAGCAAATCTGGCCGGGCATCACCGACGCCCAAATACAAACGCCCGGACTCCACAGGTTCGCAAAGGCGCGCAGTGTAGACAGTGTAATAAACCTCAAGTGACCCGCCGTCCAGCGCGGCGATGTGTACGGCCGATACGCAAAAGACAATTGACCTGCCCACCTGAGCTTCGCTGACAAACCGCGATACCTCATGCCGATACACAACACCCTCTGCATCGATACCTGTCCAGAACATGATCAGTTTGTCTCCGCAGGCCATATCCGGGTAAGGCGCGACGGTGATAATGGCCTTATTGTCGGACGGATCGAGCCTGGCGTTCTCCGCCTGATCCAGCCGTGGCGCCACCAGGCATTGCTCTACAACATTCAAGCTATCTGCTTCATAAGTAGCCATTCATACACTCCAGTCCTTGGAATCAATGCCGCCTTGAGGTCGGCATCGAACGAGGCTTATTGAAACCCGCAGTGCTGATTCGCGCTGCCGGACAATCGCGTCGGCTTGCGCGGTAAAAGGACGTTTCAGAAGTAGGTCATTGCGAGGAAGCTCGCCTTCATCGCTAAAAAGATGTCCGGATATTCCGACCAAGACCTCACGTTCATCCGAACTTTCGTACCATTTCTATTCCGTTTTCATCAGGTTACAGCGGCTTTTTCATACATCGCCGAGCAGGTGGTGTGCTTTAGAGTGCCCCCTTGAGCACACACCTGACCCTACTGCAAAAAAGGAATCTACATGCTACGGAATGCAACCACTCAGTATCCGATCCTGCTGGTCCATGGGCTGTTCGGCTTCGATCGCATCGGCAATCTGGAACTGTTCCATGACGTCAAACTGGCCCTGAGAAGTGCCGGCGCGAGGGTTTTCATCCCTCATCTGTCAGCCACCCACAGCAATGAAACTCGCGGCGAACAACTGTTGGCCCAGATCGATCGGGTGTTGCAAGGAACCGGTGCAAGCAAAGTCAACCTGATCGGTCACAGTCAGGGCGCACTGGCTGCACGGTATGCGGGAGCGCTAGCGCCGGAGGCGGTCGCTTCGGTGACCTCTGTCAGCGGGCCGAACCATGGCTCGGAACTGGCCGACTTTCTGCGCAAGGCGCTGACGCCCGGACGCCTGCCGGAACAGGTCGCCGGAGCGGTGGCCACACTGTTCGCCGACTTCCTGTCGTTGCTCAGTGGCAGCCGACACCTGCCGCAGAACGCCATCGCCGCGCTCAATGCACTGACTACCGAAGGCGTCGGCGCATTCAACGACAAGTACCCTCAAGGGTTACCGAAAACCTGGGGCGGCAAGGGTCGCGAACTGGTGAACGGCGTGCGCTACTATTCCTGGAGCGGCACCCTGCAGGGAAATATTGTCGATGAGGGGCTTCATGCACTCAATCCGCTGCACGGGTTCCTCCGGGCCTTCTCCCACTATTTCACCACCGAAGCCGAGCAGAATGATGGGTTGGTCGGCCGATTCAGCACCCATCTGGGTAAGGTGATCCGTTCGGACTACCCGCTGGATCATCTGGACAGCCTGGGCCAGACAACCGGTCAGGTCCGCCAGGGCATCGACCCGATCTCCCTGTATGTCCAGCATGCCGAACGCTTGAGAAATGCCGGCCTTTAAGCAATGCCAGGATGGCGCGCGGTAGGCGGAACTGATATTGACGGAATTGATATTGACGGAACTCATATTGACGGAACTTTGAGAGAGAAATAGCCCACTGAATCCGGTAGGCTCCGCACTTTATTGAACATTGAATGGAGTATTTTCCCATGGCCAAAGCCACTGCCCGTCACATCCTGGTTTCCAGCGAAAAAAAGTGCAACGAACTCAAAGCCCAGATCGAAGCCGGCGCCGACTTCGCCGAAGTAGCCAAAGACAACTCCACCTGCCCTTCCAGCCGCCAGGGCGGTGACTTGGGTTCGTTCGGCCCGGGCCAGATGGTCAAGGAATTCGACACCGTGGTCTTCAGCGCGCCGATCAACGTGGTGCAAGGCCCGGTCAAGACCCAGTTCGGTTACCACCTGCTGGAAGTGACCAGCCGTCAGGACTGATCAACGCTTTGAGTTTGCTACATAACGGCCCGCCTTTTGGTGGGCCGTTATGTTTTCGTTACGTGATACGGCTGGCGAGGGACGCGCCGCTAGCGTACAAATTGTGGTTATCGACCACCCGGCTCCAAGGCTGACAATGCGACTGGCTTTCCCTACTTTATTGTTCACTGCCGTGGCCCTGTTGCTGAGTGCCGCAGGTGTGAACGCTGCACCGCAACATGCGTTGACCGTGTACGGTGAACCGGCGAAATATCCCGCTGGCTTCAGCCATTTCGCCTACACCAATCCGCAAGCGCCCAAGGGCGGCACGATGCGTCGCTCGGCAATGGAAATCGGTCATTTCGACCATATGCTGCCCTACATCGACAAAGGCACGGGTGTTACGCAGATTGACGGCTTGATCTACTCGCCCCTGGCCCAGCGCTCGCTGGACGAGCCCTATACCGTTTATGGCCTTGTAGCCCAGCAGATGGAGCGTTCCGAGAACGGACTGTCTCTGCGCTTCTATCTGAATCCGAAGGCTCGTTTCGCCGACGGCAAGCCGATCACCGCCGAAGACGTGCGCTACACCTTCAACCTGCTGATGACCCAGGGCAGCCTGCGCTATCGCACGCAATTCGCCGACGTCAAAGGCGTCGAAGTAGAGTCGCCACTCACCATTCGGTTCGACTTCAAAAGCAACGAAAACCGCACCCTGCCCCTCGACATCGCCACTTTGCCGGTATTTCCCGAGCACTGGTGGAAAACCCGCGACTTTGCCAACGGCGGCGGTTACGAGCCGCCACTGGGCAGCGGGCCGTACCGCGTGAACAAGGTCGACTCCGGGCGCAGCATCACCTTCGAGCGTAATGCCGACTGGTGGGGCAAGGATTTACCGGTCAGCCGCGGCCTCTACAACTTCGATCATTTCAGCATCGAGTACTTCGGCGATACCGACGTCGCCCGTCAGGTGCTGCGTGGCGGCGCCTATGACTACAACCGCGAATTCTCCGCCACCGCCTATTCCATCGGCTACGAAAGCCCGGCCCTGAGCGACGGTCGCCTGCAAAAAGCCCACTTGGCCAAAGAGGCACCGCAAACGGCCCAGGGGTTTGTGTTCAACCTGCAAAACCCGATGTTCCAGGACCGCCGAGTGCGTCAGGCCCTGGCCATGCTGTGGGATTTCGAATGGAGCAACCGGCAGATGATGCGCAACATGTACATCCGCCAGCAGAGTTTCTTTTCCAATACCGACCTCGCCGCCCGGCAACTGCCCGATGCAGGTGAACGGGCGATCCTCGAACCGCTGCGCGGGCAGATTCCTGACGAAGTCTTCACCCAGGTCTTTGAAGCACCGGAAACCGATGGCAGCGGCGTGATACGCGATAAACAGTTGCAGGCCCTGAAACTGCTCGAAGAGGCGGGCTGGAAACCCGATGGCGATCAACTGGTCAACGCCAAAGGTCAACCGCTGAGCTTCACCTTCCTGATCAGCCAGAACGGCATGGACCGACTACTGCTGCCTTATAAGCGCACCCTGAAACAAATCGGCATCGACCTGAATATTCGCCACATCGACGCCTCCCAGTACGTAAACCGCCTGATGTCCCGGGATTACGACATGATCGTCACCGGCTACCCGGTTACCACCTCTCCGGGCAACGAGTTGTACAACTATTTTGGCTCGGCGGCGGCCAACGATCCCGGCTCCAACAACTATATGGTGCTGAAGAACCCGGCGGTCGACACGCTGGTCAACGGCCTGGTTCGCGCCACCACCCAGGCTGACATGCTGCGCTACGCCCATGCCCTGGACCGCGTCCTGCAATGGAACTTCTATTGGATTCCCAATTATTACCCGCCGGGCAGCTCGACCGTGTGGTGGAACCGTTTCGGCATTCCCTCTGTGCAAGCGAGCAATGACGAAGCCATCGAGAGTTGGTGGCAAGTGAGTACCACCCCGCTGACCAACCAACAGATGACCGCCGAGCTCATCAAGCGCGGCAAGCCTGGAGGACCGCACTGATGTGGGCTTACGTACTGCGGCGCTTGCTGCTGATCATTCCGACACTGGTGATCATTCTTCTGGTCAATTTCGTTATCGTCCAGGCCGCACCCGGAGGCCCGGTGGAACAAGCCATCGCGCAGTTGCAAGGCATCGGCGGCGCGAATGTCGGCGGCGGTTCCAGCGACGCCGTGCAGGGCAGTTCGCGTGCCAGCCGTGGGCTAGACCCGCAGTTGATCAAAGAGATCGAAAAACAATACGGCTTCGATAAGCCCGCGCCAGAACGCCTGTGGCTGATGCTCAAGAGCTACGCCCGCCTCGACTTCGGCAAGAGCTTTTTCCGCGGCGCCACGGTCACTGACCTGATTCTGGAAAAAATGCCGGTGACCATTTCCCTCGGGCTCTGGGCCACGCTGATCACTTATCTGGTGTCGATCCCTCTGGGCATCCGCAAGGCTGTGCACCATGGCAGCCATTTCGATATCTGGAGCAGCACCGCGATCATCATCGGTTATGCGATGCCGGCGTTCCTGTTCGCGATGCTCCTGATCGTGGTTTTCGCCGGCGGCACCTCGTTGAACTGGTTCCCGGTGCGCGGCCTGGTCTCGGACAACTTCGAGTCGCTGTCGACCCTGGGCAAAATCACCGATTACTTCTGGCACCTGGTGCTGCCGGTGACGGCGCTCGTGGTCGGCGGTTTCGCGACCCTGACCATCCTCACCAAGAACTCCTTCCTCAATGAAATCACTCGCCAGTATGTAGTCACCGCCCGGGCCAAGGGCTTGAGCGAACGCCGGGTGCTTTACGGTCATGTGTTTCGCAACGCCATGCTGCTGGTGGTATCGGGGATTCCGCAGGCGTTCATCAGCGTTTTTTTCGCCGGCTCGCTGTTGATCGAAGTGATTTTTTCCCTCGATGGCCTAGGGCGCATGAGTTACGAAGCTGCGGTGTCACGGGACTATCCGGTGGTATTCGGTTCGCTGTTCATCTTCACCTTGTTCGGCCTGCTGATAAAACTCATCGGCGACCTTTGCTACACCCTGGTCGACCCGCGTATCGACTTCGCCGCGAGGAACGCCTGATGTTCAAGCTCTCGCCGCTGGGCCGTCGTCGTTTCGAGCGTTTCAAGAAAAACCGCCGGGGCTGGTGGTCGCTGTGGTTGTTTATCGGCCTGTTCCTGCTGACTCTGGGCGGCGAACTGATCGCCAACGACAAACCGCTGCTGGTCAGCTATCAGGGCTCGCTGTATTTCCCGGCGTTCAAACGCCACACCGAGCAGGAGTTTGGCGGGCAACTGCCGTTCCAGGCCGACTACCGCAGCGATTACGTGCGCAAGCTGATTCACAAGGATGGCTGGATGCTGTTCCCACCGATTCCATTCAGCGACGACACGCCCAATTACGACCTCAATCAACCGGCGCCGAGCCCGCCGTCGAAGGTCAACTGGCTGGGCACCGACGATCAGGCCCGCGACGTGTTGGCCCGGGTGATTTTCGGCGCGAGGGTGTCGATTCTGTTCGCACTGGCGCTGACCTTCGTCAGTGCGTTGATCGGCATTGCCGCCGGTGCGCTGCAAGGCTATTACGGCGGCTGGGTCGACCTGCTCGGTCAGCGCTTGCTGGAAGTCTGGTCGGGGCTGCCGGTGCTGTACTTGTTGATCATTCTGTCGGGCTTCGTTGAACCGAATTTCTGGTGGCTGCTGGGGATCATGGCGCTGTTTTCCTGGCTGGCCCTGGTGGACGTGGTGCGCGCCGAGTTCCTGCGCGGGCGCAACCTCGAATACGTCAAAGCCGCCCGTGCGCTGGGCCTGACCGACCGCAAGGTGATCGTGCGGCACATTCTGCCGAACGCGATGAACGCCACCCTGAGTTATCTGCCGTTCATTCTGACCGGGGCGATTTCTACCCTCACGGCGCTGGACTTCCTCGGCTTCGGCATGCCGGCCGGCAGTGCGTCCCTGGGCGAATTGATCGGTCAAGGCAAGCAGAACCTGCAAGCACCGTGGCTAGGTTTGACGGCTTTCTTCACCTTGGCGTTGATCCTTTCTTTATTAGTGTTCATTGGCGAAGCGTTGCGTGATGCCTTTGATCCACGCTCTTGATCGATAACCATGACGCGGACTATTGATATGACTGACAACCTGATCGAAATCCGTGACCTCAACGTGGCCTTCAGCGGCCAGACCGTGGTGCGCAACCTGTGCCTGGACATTCGCCCCGGCGAGTGCCTGGCGCTGGTCGGCGAGTCGGGGTGCGGCAAGTCGGTGACCGCCCACTCGATTCTGCAACTGCTGCCCGAGACCGACACTCAAACCACCGGCAGCATTCGCTATCGCGGCCAGGAATTGATCGGCGCCGACATCAAGGTTTTGCGTGAGCTGCGCGGCAACCGGATCGCGATGATCTTCCAGGAGCCGATGAGTTCCCTCAATCCGTTGCACAGCATTGAAAAGCAGATCGGCGAAACCCTGCTACTGCATAAAGGGCTGGGCGGCAAAGCGGCGCAAGCGCGGATTCTCGAGTTGCTGCAACTGGTGGGCATCCAGAAACCCGAAGAGCGGCTCAAGGCCTATCCCCATCAATTGTCCGGCGGACAGCGGCAACGGGTGATGATCGCCATGGCGCTGGCCTGCGAGCCGGAGTTACTGATCGCCGACGAGCCGACCACCGCGCTGGATGTGACGGTGCAGCGCAAGATTCTGTTGCTACTCAAATCGCTGCAAAAGCGGCTCGGCATGTCGCTGCTGCTGATCAGCCACGACCTCAATCTGGTGCGCAGCATTGCTCAGCGAGTGTGCGTGATGCACGCCGGGGAAATTGTCGAGCAGGCGCCCTGCGAAACACTGTTCACCGAGCCGAAACACCCTTACAGTTGCGTGCTGCTGAACGCCGAACCGGAAGGTGAACCCCTATCCCGGGACGAGCGTGAAAAGGTCCTGGAAGTGAACAATTTGCAGGTTCGGTTCGCCATCGGTGGAGGCCTGTTTCAGCGTAAAACTTACCTGCGCGCGGTGGACGGCATCAGCCTGAATGTTCAGCGCGGCAAGACCTTGGGCATCGTCGGCGAGTCCGGATCGGGCAAGTCCACGCTCGGTCAGGCGATCCTGCGCTTGCTCGATTCCGAAGGCAGTATTCGCTTTCAGGGTGAGGCGCTGGATGGCTTGACGCAAAAGCAGCTGCGGCCGTGGCGCAAGAAGATGCAGGTGGTGTTCCAGGACCCCTTCGGCAGCCTCAGCCCGCGAATGTCGGTGGCGCAGATCATCAGTGAAGGCCTTGAGGTTCACAGCCAGTCCACCCCTGACGAATGCGAAGCACAGGTGATCCGTGTACTGGAAGAAGTCGGCCTCGACCCGCAAAGCCGTCATCGCTACCCGCATGAATTCTCCGGCGGCCAACGCCAGCGCATCGCCATCGCCCGCGCGCTGGTGCTGAAACCGGCGCTGATCCTGCTCGACGAACCGACCTCGGCGCTGGATCGCACGGTGCAAAAACAAGTGGTCGCCTTGCTCCGTCAGCTTCAGGAGAAACATGGCCTGACTTACCTGTTCATCAGTCACGATCTGGCGGTGGTGCGCGCCCTGGCCCACGACATGATCGTGATCAAGGATGGCAAAGTGGTGGAAAGCGGTGCCAGCCACGACGTGTTCGACTCGCCGCAGCATCCGTATACCAAAGAGCTGTTGGCGGCGGCGCATCCGGGGTGGGCATAATCTGTGTCATGCAGTTGGAGCGCGTCGCGGCTTTCGCGAGCAGGCTCGCTCCCACAGGGGATTTGTGAACGACACATATCCCCTGTGGGAGCGAGCCTGCTCGCGATGAGGCCCGCACAGACAACAAACATTCTGGACATGAAGCCCATGAACACCACCGAAAACCTCAAGGATTACCAGCGCGTTCGCACCCTGGCGATCCGCTCGCTGTTCGAAATCATCGAGCAATCGAGCGAGGGCACGGTGATTGTCGACCGCGATGCGAACATCGTCTGGATGAACGAGCGTTATGCCCGGCGCTTCGGTCTCGACTCGGCCGCAGGTGCGATCGGCAGGGCCTGTGAAAGCGTGATCCCCGGCAGCCTGTTGCGCGATGTGGTGCGCACCGGACGGCCAATCCTGCTGGACATGCAGGACACCCCCAAGGAACCGCTGGTGGTGATGCGCCTGCCGATTCACGACGTTGCCGGCGCAGTGATCGGCGCCATCGGTTTTGCCCTGTTCGATGAATTGCGCAGCCTGTCGCCGATGCTCAAGCGCTACCTGAGCATGCAGGAAGAACTGGCCTCCACCCGTTCGCTGCTGCGGGCGCGGCAGACCAAGTACAACTTCGCCCATTTCATCGGCACCAGCGCCGCCAGCCTGGAAGTCAAACGCCGCGCCCGGCGTAGCGCCAGTGCCGAGTCACCGGTGTTGTTGCTCGGCGAAACCGGTACCGGCAAGGAACTGCTGGCCCAGGCGATTCACGGTGCCTCGCCTCGGGCGCACAAAGCTTTCGTCAGTATCAACAGCGCGGCGATTCCCGAATCGCTGCTGGAAGCCGAATTCTTCGGCACAGCGCCCGGCGCGTTCACCGGCGCTGATCGCAAGGGTCGCACCGGCAAGTTGCAAATCGCTCAGGGCGGCACGCTGTTTCTCGATGAGATCGGCGACATGCCGCTGCCGCTGCAAAGCAAGTTGCTGCGGGTGTTGCAGGAAAAGGAATTCGAGCCGGTGGGCTCCAACGAAGTTATTCAAAGCGATGTGCGGGTGATCGCAGCCACCTCCACCGATCTGGAAGCGGCGATCAAACGCGGCGAGTTTCGTGCCGATCTGTATTACCGCCTCAACGTGCTGCCGATTCAGGTCCCGCCCCTGCGTGATCGACTCGACGACCTGCCAGCCCTCAGCGAAGCGATCCTCGAGGAGCTGCGCAGTCAGCACGAACTGAACCCCGAAGCCCTGGATTTGTTGGGTCAACACGCCTGGCCGGGGAATATTCGTGAACTGCGCAACGTGCTGGAACGCGCGGCGTTGCTCAGTGATGACTTGATGCTGAACGCGGCGGATATCCGCGCGGCGATTGGCAGTTTTACCCCGGTGCAGCGTGTGGCGCCTCCGGCCATCGAGCCGGTTGCCCATGAAACCTTCAGTGAGGCTCGCGAACGGTTTGATCGGCAGTTGATAGAATCCGCCCTCGCGCAATGCGGCGGGAAGGTTATCGAAGCAGCGGCGCGGTTGGGGCTGGGGCGGTCGACGTTGTACAAGAAGATGGTGGCGTTGGGGATTGCAGAATCTCCATAAAGAGACATGGATCTCTATTGGTAGATATGGCCTCTTCGCGGGCAAGCCTCGCTCCTACAGGGTGGTGCAATGGCGCAAAATACCCCCCATCCCGTAGGAGCGAGGTTTGCCCGCGAAAGCGTCAGCCCAGCCAGCAAAAATCTCAATACAGAGACGAAAATCTACACTACCCTCTCACAAATCAATAATTCCTTTTAATTTCAATAACTTATCTTCTGGCACGAAACTCGCTATAGCCCTTCCCACAAAGCTTCACCTACAAAAATAACAATCCAGGAGACACACCATGAGTGTGATCATTGCCTTGGCAGCTCTCACGCTGCTGATGGTGGCTGCTTACCGTGGCTACAGCGTTATCCTCTTTGCCCCGATCGCCGCCCTCGGCGCCGTCCTGCTCACCGACCCTTCCGCCGTTGCCCCAGTCTTCACCGGGGTGTTCATGGAAAAAATGGTCGGCTTCGTCAAACTGTATTTCCCGGTGTTCCTGCTTGGTGCCGTGTTCGGCAAGCTGATTGAGTTGTCGGGCTTCTCGCGCTCCATTGTCGCAGCGGCAATTCGTTTGCTCGGCACTCGCCAGGCGATGCTGGTGATCGTGCTGGTCTGCGCCCTGCTTACTTACGGCGGCGTATCGCTGTTTGTGGTGGTGTTTGCGGTCTACCCGTTTGCCGCCGAGATGTTCCGCCAGAGCAATATTCCCAAACGCCTGATCCCGGCGACCATTGCCCTCGGCGCATTTTCGTTCACCATGGACGCCCTGCCCGGTACGCCGCAGATCCAGAACATCATCCCCAGCACCTTCTTCAACACCACCGCCTGGGCGGCACCGTGGCTGGGAGTGATCGGCACGATTTTCGTGTTCAGCGCCGGTATGTTGTTCCTTCAGAGCCAGCGCAACAAGGCCCAGCGCAGCGGTGAGGGATACGGCTCAGCGTTGCGCAACGAGCCGGAAACCGCGCCGGACATCAAGCTGCCTAATCCATGGATCGCGCTGTCGCCGCTGTTGATGGTGGGCCTGATGAACCTGCTGTTCACCCGCTGGATTCCAGAGTGGTACGGCAAGACTCACAGCCTTTCGCTGCCGGGCATGGCAGCGCCCGTGACCACCGACATCGCCAAACTGACAGCGATCTGGGCGGTTCAGGCAGCCTTGCTGGTGGGCATCGTCATGGTGCTGGTGTTCGCCTTTCAGACGATTCGCGGCAAGTTGGCCGAAGGCAGTAGAAGTGCGGTCAGCGGCGCGCTGCTGGCAGCGATGAACACCGCATCGGAATACGGTTTCGGTGCGGTGATCGCCTCGCTACCGGGTTTTCTGGTGCTGTCCGGCTGGCTCAAAAGCATTCCCAACCCGCTGGTCAACGAAGCGATTACCGTGACCCTGTTGGCCGGCATCACCGGTTCGGCGTCGGGTGGCATGAGTATCGCCCTGGCGGCGATGTCCGAGACGTTCATCAGCGCCGCCCACGCCGCCAATATTCCATTGGAAGTGCTGCACCGGGTCGCCGCGATGGCCAGTGGCGGCATGGACACCCTGCCGCACAACGGCGCGGTGATTACTTTGCTGGCGGTTACCGGTTTGACCCACCGCGAGGCCTACAAAGACATTTTCTGTATTACGCTGATCAAGACACTCGCTGTTTTTGTGGTGATCGGTACTTACTACGCCACTGGCATTGTGTGAGGTATTCATGACGACTCTTTCGGGCAAGACCGCACTGGTCACCGGTTCCACCAGCGGCATCGGTCTGGGGATCGCCCTGAGCCTGGCCAAGGTTGGCGCCAATTTGATTCTCAATGGTTTCGGCGATGTCTCCAGGGTGATTGCCGAAGTCGAACAATTCGGTGGCAAGGTAGGCCATCACCCCGCCGACGTCAGCGACCCGGCGCAGATCGCCGAGATGATCGAGTACGCCAAGCGTGAGTTCGGCGGCGTGGATATCCTAGTCAACAACGCCGGCATCCAGCACGTGGCGTCGGTGGAAGATTTTCCGGTGGAGCGCTGGGATTCGATCATGGCGATCAACCTGTCGTCGGTGTTTCATAGCACCCGTTTGAGCCTGCCGGGCATGCGCACCAAGGGCTGGGGACGGATCATCAACATCGCTTCGGTGCATGGCCAGGTCGGTTCGGTGGGCAAGGCGGCGTACGTTGCGGCCAAGCATGGCGTGATCGGCCTGACCAAAGTGGTCGGCCTGGAAACCGCTACGACGAACGTCACCTGCAACGCCATCTGCCCGGGTTGGGTGCTGACGCCGCTGGTGCAGAAGCAGATCGATGATCGCGCCGCGACCGGGATCGACCCGCAGCAGGCACAACATGATTTGCTGGCCGAGAAGCAGCCATCCCTGGAGTTCGTGACGCCGCCGCAGCTGGGAGAGTTGGTGCTGTTTTTATGCAGCGAAGCCGGAAGCCAGGTGCGTGGTGCTGCGTGGAATATTGATGGTGGGTGGTTGGCGCAGTAACCTGCCGCCAGCCCCTGTGGCGAGGGAGCTTGCTCCCGTTCGGCTGCGAAGCAGTCGTAAATCGGTTTTGGGACAGCTTCGCTGTCCAGCGGGAGCAAGCTCCCTCGCCACAGTAGACTGTGTACACATAAGAAGAGGCCAAGCCATGTCCGACATCCTCTGGCAACCCGGCACCGAGCGCATCGGCAAGTCCCGCATGGAGGCCTTCCGGCGCTTCGTCAATCATCGACATTCCCTTGATATCGCCGGCTACCCTGCCCTGCACCAATGGAGCATCGATCAGCGGGCAGCTTTCTGGCAGGCCATCGTCGATTTCTTCGACATCCGTTTTCACGATCAACCGGACGCGGTGCTGATAGAGGGCGAACAAATGCCCAGCGCCCAGTGGTTCCCCGGCGCCACGCTGAATTTCGCCGAACACCTGCTGCGCCGTCGCGACGATGCCGTGGCGGTGGTGGCCATCGGCGAAAACGGCCAACGGGAACAACTGACCTGGGCCGAACTGGCGAGCCATGTCGCCGGTTTTCAAAACGGCCTGAAAGCCGCCGGTGTCGGCCCTGGCGACCGGGTGGCCGCGTGCATGCCGAACACCTGGCAAACACTGGTGGCGATGCTTGCCACCACCAGTCTGGGCGCGATCTGGTCCTGTTCATCACCCGACTTCGGTACCCACGGAGTGATCGACCGCTTCGGCCAGATCGAGCCGAAAGTGCTGATCACCTGCGCCGGTTACCGCTACACCGGCAAAGAGATCGACCAGACCGCCAAGGTTAATGAAATTCTCGGGCAACTGCCGTCCTTGCAGCAGTTGATCGTTGTGCCTTACGCACGCCCCCAGGCGCGCATCGAAGACTTCCGCAGCCAGGCCAACGTGACACTGTGGGACGATTTCTACGACCCGGGCGGCGAGCCGCAATTCGTTCCCGTGCCCTTCGCTCATCCGCTGTACATCCTCTATTCCAGTGGCACTACCGGCGTGCCCAAGTGCATTGTTCACAGCACCGGCGGCGTGCTGCTGCAACACGTCAAGGAACATGGCCTGCACACCGATCTCGGCGCCGGCGACCGCTTGTTCTACTACACCACCTGCGGCTGGATGATGTGGAACTGGCTGGTCTCGGCCCTGGCAGTCGACAGCGCCGTGGTGCTATACGACGGCTCGCCATTTCATCCAGGTTCGGAGCGTTTGATCGATCTGATCGACGACGAACGCATCAACGTCTTCGGCACCAGCCCCAAATTCCTCACCTCGCTGGAAAGCAATGGCATGAAGCCGTGCGAAAGTCATGATCTGAGCAGCCTTAAAACCGTGCTGTCGACCGGTTCCGCGCTGTCGCCGCAAAGCTTCGATTATGTCTACCGCGCGTTCAAGTCCGACTTGTGCCTGTCCTCGATGTCCGGGGGCACCGACATCGTTTCGTGCTTTGTGATTGGCAACCCAGTGCTGCCGGTACGCCGTGGCGAGATGCAGTGCAAGAGCCTGGGCATGGCGGTCGAAGTCTGGAACGACGCCGGGCAGCCTGTGATCGGGGAAAAAGGCGAGCTGGTGTGCACCCGCCATTTTCCGGCCATGCCCATCGGTTTGTGGCATGACCCAGACGGGGAGAAGCTGCGAAAGTCCTATTTCAGCCTGTTCCCCGGCGTCTGGGCCCAGGGCGATTACGCCGAGCAACTGCCCCATGGAGGGATGCTGATCCACGGCCGCTCGGATGCGGTGCTAAACCCCGGCGGCGTCCGCATCGGCACGGCGGAAATCTATCGTCAGGTGGAGAAAGTCCCGCAGGTGCTGGACAGCGTCGCCATCGGTCAGCAATGGCAGGATGACGTGCGAGTAGTGCTGTTCGTGAAGTTGCGCGACGGTGTCGAGCTGGACGAAGCGCTGCAACAACAGATTCGCCAGGTTATCCGCGCCAACACCACACCACGGCATGTGCCGGCGAAGATTGTCGAAGTCACGGATATTCCGCGGACCATCAGCGGCAAAGTGGTCGAGCTGGCGGTGAGGAATGTGGTACATGGCCAGAAAGTGAAGAACACCGATGCACTGGCCAATCCCGAAGCGCTGGAGCAGTTTCGGGATCGACCAGAGCTCAGCACTTAAAATTATGCGTGTGGGATTATGTTATTGAACATGCGCGCCAGGCCTCGGCGCATCAACAACAAGGGTGTTCAGTGTAATGAGTACCGGCTCGATAATTGCGTCGTCGCCACTCGCATCCAGCGCGGCGCGCAGGCTAGTCATATTGTTTTCATAGGTGCCTTTGTCTGTTCTTAGCTGGCTCAGCAACGAGGTGGCCACAGCCAGTGAGTCAGCATTTTCAAAGGCTTTGGCACCGGGGTGACAGGCGGTGCCCTCATCTGTAACAGGAAGACGCCCAGATGCAAGGTTCAGTAGCGCAGCCACGTCCAGCAACTGTCCACTGCCAGCGTCGCCCCCAGCGTCATGGGCATAGCCGACATCATTGGTCTGCGCACTGCCATGAAACAGCTCATGAATCAAGTCATCTGCAACGACGTCATGGTTGAAACCCAGACCAACGAAGTGCCTGTTGAGATTGGGAGTATAGATTTCGATGAACGGCGTATCGGATTGTCCGGTTGCGCCTTTCCATCGGTTGTAAGCATCCGCATTGAAAGCAGCAATGTTGTCAGTGTCCTTGAACGGATCGAGGACAAAGTTGCTCATGGAAACGCCTGCAACGTCTGCCCTGACCAATCTCAGATAATCGAGGAACCGGTTGAATGCAGCGCTCGAGTTGTTTCCCAACAGTATTTTGATGACGGCGTTGCGTTCTGCCGTGAAGTCATTGCGGGTCAATACCTGAATCGCGTTGTCGATTTTTGCACGCGCCCGCGGCAAGCTTTGCTCAATGAATTGCCGGGTATAACTGATGGGCAATGTCTTATTGTTGCGTGGCAACCGGACAGGTGCCACAAAGGTAAAGTTGCTCAGTTTTGGGCCCCAGGGTTTACCAAATCGATCCAGGGCATACCATTGGAAATTACTACGCGCCGCCAACACGGTGAGCGCGCTATCGGTTGCACCACGGGGCCGCCAGGTTCCCTGTCCGGTAGGTGCGCTATTGGCTGCACGGATCAGGTCGTAGCTTTTATGACTGCCATGAAGGTTGCCCAACTGGGATTTCGCCTGTCCGAGGAGCTCTATAGCTTGCCTGTTAAAGCGCAGCGCTCCCTTGTGGATGAGTTTTCCGGCTCCGAACAGCGCCGTCGGTACGCCATCCACGGGATTGAACAGAGATATGGACGTCGCGAAAGCGAGCTTGGTCAGGCGGGCGGCTTTGGACGCCACAGAGATAGCCTTGGCCGAGATGCTCAGCGCTTTGGCCCCAGCCCCCACAAAGGCCCCTCCCAATGCAATGGCATCCATGACGCAACCATAGATGCCGTCTACCACCCGATTAGCCTCTGCGGATGATATATCTTCAATGCACTTTTTAAAGGGTACGACCAGGTCGACAAAGTAAGTTGCTATTTTTTCGCCCTTTGCTCGCTCACGTTCAAGCTCTGTGGGTACGGTAGCGACTTGCTCAAGTTCTTCAAGCGTTATGATCGGATGGTTATTGACGATAAACTCGGCCATTCGAACAAGCTGCGGATTACTAAAGTTTTTATAAATGCTTCGCTCAACCTTTGTCGGTTCGGCAGCCGCAGGGAGCTCACCCATTTTTTCAATAATCGCCAGACCAGTATCGGCATAAGTATCGGCTAAGACGCCTAAAGCATATTCACCAAAACTAATCCGTAGCGCTTCTAGAGGCATGGGCAGGCTCTGTGCCTTCAGATCACCGTTAAAATCCATTCTGGCGGGGGCGTTGAACTTTCCGTTTTGGGTTATCAGCGCCCCAAGCGCATTGTTTTTACGTAATTCACCTCGTAACGTAAACAGTTCATAGCACGTCACCGTGCTTCCATGAGAAACACACATCACAATCCCGAAGCGCCCCTTGGCAGCATCTTTGCCTTGCTGGGTTTCATAGTCCCTCTCAAAGGTGAGCGGCCCACCCAAACGACTCGAAGATGTCTCTAACGCGCTACTGCGAACGGTAAAAAAGGTGACCTTTCCTTTAAGGAAGGCTTCCAGGTCATCAGGGAACATGTTTGAAAGAGCCAACCTCACATTCGCAACCAGCGAACTGTTCAGATTGACTAAATAATCCCGCAATTGACGGTGAAACTCATTATTATTGGGTCGCAGACGCCGCAACCGCTGAAACTCTTCGTGAATGCTGACTGCCGAGGGATCATGTTGGTTTGGAACTTTATAACCGGTGACAGCGGCATGCAAATTTGGCGTATTGGAAATATGTTTGTCGGGAAAAACACCACGCCGATCCCACTCCCCTCCCACCAAGTCACCCGACATATGTAAGTCGACCATGGACATGGCAGTAGGTGATGCATAAAGACCGGGGCGCTGATGAAGAGTTTTTTCTTCCAGGAAGTCACAAAGTGGCGCGGCGTCTTCCAACGCCTCCCGTGCAATATTTCTTCTGTCGGGCAGCGCGCGGGCCACCTGTGTGAAGTTTTCCGTGTACCCCTGGAACGCAGTTATCGCTCGCTCCGTGGTTTGCATTTCCGCTTGAGTGAGTTCCATCGTCGTCACGATGCCATTAAGCAACGCCCAGTCAACGACTGGATCGATCATCGCCAGATCCCGCAGTCGTGCCTGTGCTTCACTGAGGGGCTCCAGTTCGGCATACGCCATGATTTGCGCATACGTCATCACACGCGCAGCCCCCTTCCTGACGGTTTCCACCAGTGCTACTCCATGACAGAAGCTTACCCAGCCAACCGAACCCATCGTCAGCGACGACGGAATTCCCTTGACCAAAAACTCTGGAGCGATTCCCGCCAGTAGCAGATGCGTCGCCAATGGGGCCAAAGCAAAATCAACCGATTGTTTGGCACGGAGAAATGCTTGCAGCTCCTCGAGAACGACCGACGATGGGCGTTCAACGTTGCTCGGTGCATACAAGCCAAACCCGCCGACACTCTTTCGACGTTGGGTGCTACCAATGGACGGCTCCAGATCCAGCAAAATGGCCGTTATCAACAGCTGCCCGATATCTTGAGCAGCAACAACCTGTTCGGGCTTTGCGCCAAACCAATCCAGTTTTTCCAGATACTTCTTGGCGAATGCCTGTGAAAAAGAATGGTTTACCAACTCGACGATCCGTTCGGCGGTATTATCCTGTGTTACTGCGCCCCCCTTTGTTTTACGGTACAGCGTATCCAGCAGTTTGTTGCCTGGACTGAGACTTTGGGCAGTAACTTGACGAATGGCGGCGCACTGTTCCGCGGACAACGCGACCAATAATAGATCATCCGTATCAAGTTGCCCCCAATAGTTGCCCAGCTCGTCGACTGCAGGATCAAACTCAAAATAACCGATCAGATTTTTTGTTTGCGTCGCATTTTCCGGAGCTTTCAGATCATGAAACTTTAGCCACTGATCGAGCGTCACATTGTTATCCAGCCAGATAAAGCCACCCGCCTCTTTTGCAATATCCGTCAACACCGCCAGGGAATAACGGGTTGACTCGCTATATTGGAAATACCCAGCTGCAACGAGATCTATCCATCCTGAATCCCCATACACTTCCAGCTTGCCGGAATGGGTGATACGGATAAGACCGTCGTGATCCCGGATACCCGACTGGACAATCGCACTGGATACGGGCGACGTCCTGAGCAGGTCGTTAAACAAAACACTACCGGGCACATAGACTTCAGATAACGAAGACCCCACCTGCAATTCCAGTTCATAACCATACCAGTTGATTGACTGACCACCGGAATACTTGTCCAGAGCGCTTTTTAGCTCACGCAGTACTAATTCCCGCTCCGTAGCGTCTGATTCCGATCGTAGTTGCTGCTCCTTAATGGCAGTGACAGACGACTGATAAATTTTGTTTTTAAATACAGCACTCATAATTCAACTTAACCTAATTAACTAACTGACCATTTCAGAGAGCAAAGTCTTACTTCCCAGCACGAAACAAGCCAGCAAGAATTTATGAGCAGTCATTTCCAACTGTCCAACTAACCCACCAATAAGTTCGTCAACAGATTACTCCATCAACCCCCATTCGCCAGAAGATGAAACAGCCGCCAAAGTTCCGTCCCCATGAAGTTTCAGGCGCAACTTCAAGTTATTGACCGAGTCCGCGTGTTTTAACGCTTCATCCTCGCTGACCACCCCTTCCACTACCAACGCATATAGCGCGCCATCGAAGGTTTGCATGCCCATCTCCGCGGACTTTTCCATGATTGCCTTGAGTTCACCCAGTTCGTTGCGCCGAATCAGATCGCCAACGGTCGGCGTTCCCAGCATCACCTCCACCGCCGCCCGGCGCTGCCCATCGCGGGTCCGCACCAGACGCTGGGAAACGAAGGCCTTGAGGTTATTGCCCAGGTCATGGAGCAGTTGCGTCCGGCGCTCTTCGGGAAAGAAGTTAATCACGCGGTCCAGCGCTTGATTGGCGTTGTGCGCATGCAAAGTGGAAATTACCAGATGGCCGGTATCGGCAAATGCCAGAGCATGCTCCATAGTCTCGCGGTCACGGATCTCGCCGATCAACACCACGTCCGGCGCTTGGCGCAGGGTGTTTTTCAACGCCGCATGAAAACTGCGGGTGTCGACGCCGACCTCGCGCTGGTTGACGATCGACTTCTTGTGCCGATGGATAAACTCGACCGGGTCTTCGATGGTGATGATATGGCCGCTGCTGTGACGGTTGCGGTAATCGATCAGCGCCGCCAGCGAGGTCGACTTGCCCGAACCGGTCGAGCCGACGAACAGTATCAGCCCTTGTTTGAGCATCACGGTTTCGAGCAGCACCGGTGGCAGCTTGAGGTCTTCGAAGCGCGGAATGTCGAGTTTGATGTTGCGCGCCACGATAGACACATCGTTGCGCTGCTTGAAGATATTGAGCCGAAAGCGTCCGACACCGGTCAGGGAAAGCGCCAGGTTCATTTCCAGTTCGCGATCGAACTCCAGGCGCTGTTCGGCGTCCATGATGGACGCGGCAATGGCGGCGATTTCTCCGGGCTTGAACGGTTGCTCGGCCAGGGGCTTAAGCACACCGTCGAATCGCGCGCTGGGTGGCGCGCCCGTGGACAGGTAAAGATCGGAGCCATTGCGGCTGGCCAGAATCTGCAACAGTGCGTCGATTTCCATGGCAAAAAGCACCCGCGAAGCATTCAAATTGAAAAAAATGACCCAAAACGGATCATTCAGCGTCTACCACCCTGCAAGGATAGTAGACGCCGCCACACCGACTCACGCGCAGGACATTGTAATGAACGCACCACCGACCGCCAGCGACGCCCAGGCCTTGATTGCCCGACTGGACTGGACAGACAACCCGCTGGGCGCCTCCGATCACTGGCCGCAGAGCCTGCGCACCGCCGTGGACATTGTGATTCACTCGCCGATGCCGATGCTGTTGCTGTGGGGCCCGCAGCTCACCCAGATCTACAACGACGGTTTCGCCTTCCTCGCCGGCAGCAAGCACCCTCACGCTTTCGGACAACCGACGCACCAGATCTGGCCAGAACTGAAAGACTTCACCGACCCGATTTACAGCGCCGTCCTACAGGGCCAGGTGCGGACCTACAGCGAACAGCGCTTTACCTTGCAGCGCGACGGGCGAGATTCCGACTTCTGGCTGGATTTGACCTACAGCCCCATTCGCAATGAAAGCGCCGAGGTCGCCGGGATTCTGGTCACGGCCATCGAAACCAACGAACGCCGTCGCATCGCCCTGGAACTCGAGCAACGCTCCGCCGCGAGCCTCAAGGCCCAGCAGGAAACCGAGCAGCGCCTGCAACTGGCGCTGGCCGCCACCGATGCCGTCGGCACCTGGGACTGGGACATCGGCGAAGACCGTTTTATCGCCGACGCCCATTTCGCCCAATTGCATGGCGTCGACGCAGGCCTGGCCAGCCAGTTGCCCATCAGCGAATACCTCCACGGCGTGCACCCGGAAGACCGCGCCATGATTGCCCGCAGCATCAAGCATTGCATCACCCATGGCAGCGAGTACGCCGAGGAATATCGCTTGCTGCAAACCGACGGCCAATTGCGCTGGGTGTTTGCCCGGGGTCGTTGCTACAAGGATCATCATGGCCGGCCGATTCGTTTCCTCGGCGCCGCATTGGACCTGACCGAACGCAAACACATCGAACAAGCCCTTCGCCAGAGCCAGACCGAGCTGCAACTGATCATCAACGCCATGCCGATCCTGATCAGTTACGTCGACAGTGAGGAGCGCTTTCGCCTGAACAATGCTGCTTATCTGGAATGGTACGGCCTGACGCCCCAGGAGCTTTACGGCCGTACCATCCGCGAAGTGCTGGGCGATGAAGCCTATGCCCTGCGCGGCGAACACATCGCCGAGGCGCTGAAAGGCAAGGCCTGCAGTTTCAGCATCAGCGCCGCGCATCGCGATGGCAGCACCCGTCAGGCCCTGATGAACTACCTGCCGCGTCATGGCGCGGACGGCGCGGTCAATGGGTTTTACATCTTCGTGATCGACGAGACTGAGCGCAAACAGACCGAAGAAGCCCTGCGCAACCTCAACGAAACCCTGGAAGAACGCGTGAGCGCCCGCACTCAGCAATTGGCCGAAGCCAACCAGCGGCTGCAGAACGAGATGTTCGAACGCGAGCGCGCCGAAGACGCCTTGCGGCATGCGCAGAAAATGGAAGCGGTGGGACAGCTCACCGGCGGCATCGCCCATGACTTCAACAACATGCTTACCGGGATCATTGGCAGCCTCGATTTGATGCAGCGCTACATCGCCGACGGGCGTGCCGCCGAGATCGGTCGTTTTACCGAAGCCGCGGTGTCTTCGGCCCACCGCGCCGCCGCCCTGACCCATCGGTTGCTGGCCTTCTCCCGGCGTCAGTCGCTGGATCGCAAGCCGCTGAATGCCAATCAACTGGTGCATTCTCTGGAAGATTTGTTCCGCCGGACCAAGGGCGACCCTATCGAGCTCAAAATGCAGCTGGCCGATGAAGTCTGGCCGGTCAGCACCGACGTCAGCCAACTGGAAAACGCCCTGCTCAACCTGGTCATCAATGCCCGGGATGCCATGCCCGAAGGCGGCGAGCTGCTGATCGAAACAGCCAACGTTCACCTCGACGGTAGCGACATTACCCCACTGGAGCCGGTCAGGGCCGGGGATTACCTGATGATTGCGGTAAGCGACAACGGCACCGGCATGAGCCCGACAGTGTTGGCCAAGGCCTTCGACCCGTTTTTCACCACCAAACCCATCGGCCAGGGCACCGGCCTTGGACTGTCGATGATCTATGGCTTCGCCCAGCAGTCGGGCGGGCACGTCAGCCTTCACAGCCTGCCGGGCCAAGGCACCAGCGTTCGCCTGTATCTGCCACGGTTGCATGTCGCGGTACCGGAACACTCGTTGCTGCCGGCCACCGGCGAGACACCGGCAGCGGTTGCCGGTGAAACCGTGGTGTTGGTGGAAGACGATTCGGCGGTGCGCATGCTGGTGCTCGACCTGCTCAATGAGTTGGGTTATCACGCCCATGAAGCCGAAGACGCAAAGGCCGCCCTACCCTTGCTGGAATCCGACCTGCGGGTCGATCTGTTGGTGACCGATGTCGGATTGCCGGGCATGAACGGTCGGCAGCTGGCGGAAATCGCGCGTCAACATCGCCCGGATCTGAAGGTGCTGTTCATGACCGGTTATGCGGAAAAAGCCGCCGAACGCCAGGGCTTCCTGGAAGAAGGCATGGACATGGTGGCCAAACCGTTTTCCATTGACCTGTTGGCCAACAAGATTCGCACGATGATCGGCCAAGCGGACTGAGTTAAGGCATAATCGCGCGCCCCACGCTGGCACCAACATAGCCACCACCGTTGCAAGGTACTGCCAATGAAAGCCCAAGCCCGCCATATTCTGGTGAAAACCTCGGAAGAAGCCGAGCAGCTCAAACAACGCATCGCCAAGGGCGAAGCCTTCGATGTGCTGGCCAAGAAATACTCCACGTGCCCGTCCGGCAAACGCGGCGGCGACCTGGGCGAAGTGCGGCCCGGGCAGATGGTCGGGGTGATTGATGCGGTGATCTTCAAAAAACCGCTGCGGGTGGTGCATGGGCCGATCAAGAGCAAATTTGGTTATCACCTGGTGCAGGTGTTTTACCGGGATTGAGTGGCTGGCTTTAGGGCCCCTTCGCGAGCAAGCCCGCTCCCACATTTGATCGGTGGTGTTCACCCGTTATGTGTTCACTGAAGATCTAATAATGCGGGAGCGGGCTTGCTCGCGAACCGATTGCGCAGCAAACGGCCATCCTCCGCTTACCTTGGAATCAACGCCCCCGGCACCTGAATCACCCGACTCGCCAACCTGTGCCCCGACTCGGCAGCCTCAACCGGGCTGCCACCCTTGAGCCGACAAGCCAAATACGCCGCGCTGAACGAATCCCCCGCCGCCGTGGTGTCCACCACCCGGTCGACTACCTGAGCCGGCACTTCGAACGACTCACCGTCACAGCGAATCAGACACGCCTCGGCACCGCGCTTGAGCACCACTTCCGGTGTGCCCATCTGCTCGTAAGCGGCAAACACCGCCGCGCAATCGGAAAAGTGGAACAGCGCCTGCTCGTCGTCAACCGTCACCAACGCCAGGTCGATATAGGGCAGAACGCTGCGATAAGCCGCTCGTGCCTCTTCAATCGACGCCCACAGGCGTGGTCGATAATTGTTGTCGAACACGATCCGCGCATCCCGTTGCCGGGCTTCGATCAGGGTTTCCAGCAGTTTTTCCCGCCCCTGCACACCGAGCACCGCAAGGGTGATGCCGCTGAAATACAACACGTCGTAATCCGGCAGCGCCGCCAGAATCGGCGCGGCCGCTGGAGTGGTAAAGCAATCGCGCACTGCCGCTTCGTTGCGCCAGTAGAGAAAGCGCCGCTCGCCGGCCGCATCGGTCTGGATGCAATACAGGCCAGGCAAGCGACCGGGCAAACGCTGGACCATGTCTAGCCCGATGTTTTCGCTGGCCCAACTCTGGCACATCGCGTCGCTGAAACTGTCATCGCCCAGGGCGGTGACGTAATCCACCGTACCGCCATTGCCCAGTTCACGGGCCAGGTAGACCGCCGTGTTCAGGGTATCGCCGCCGAAGCTTTGTTGCAGCGTGCCGTCGGCGCGCTGCTGCAATTCGATCATGCACTCGCCGATCAGGGCGATGCGCGGGGTGTTGGGGCCCAGGGTGTTGATGCTGCTCATTGTTTTTGTAGTCTCTGGTGTTTCTGAGTTGTCTGGTATGGCCCCATCGCGAGCAGGCTCGCTCCCACAGGGGAAACGCATTCCATTGTGGGAGCGAGCCTGCTCGCGATGGCCGCACCTCGGTCTGGAACCTTAGAAACAGGTTTCCATGGTTTCGATGACATTCAGTTGCTCATCCACCAAACACCCAATGCGCCACTTGTCGAACGTCAGGCACGGGTGCGAAGTACCGAACGAAATGATATCGCCCACGCGCAATTCAACCCCCGGCGCCACGGTCATGAACGCGTGCTGGTCCATCACCGCCGTCACCTTGCAGGCACTCACATCATCGCCGGTTGCCGGCACCACGCCGGCCTTGTAACGCAGCAACGGCACCGGCAAACCGGCGTCATAGGCGACGTCGCGCTTGCCCAGGGCGATCACCGCGAAACCCGGTTCCGGCAATGACTGCACATGCGCCCAGACTTCCAGCGCCGGGCGCAAACCTTCGTGCAGGTCGCTGCGACGGTCGAGCACGCAGCATTGCGCTTCTTTGTAGATACCATGGTCGTGGGCCACGTAACTGCCAGGACGCAGCACGCTGAGGAAACGCCCGCCGGCATTCTGCGTTTCGAACGACTCGGCGATCAGGTCGTACCAGGCCGAACCTGACGCCGTGATGATCGGCTTGGCAATGGCGAACGCTCCACTGTCCTGCAATTGCATGGCCAGATGCACCAGAGAATCGGCGAACTCACGGATACCGCTCACCGCGTGATCGCCGTGAATCACCCCTTCGTAACCCTCGATCCCGGTCAGCGCCAACGCCGGTTGCGCCGCGATAGCCTTGGCCAGCGCCAGCACTTCGGCTTCGCTGCGGCAACCGCAACGACCGCCGACCACGCCGTACTCGATCATCACGTTCAGGCGCACACCGCGCGAGGCGAAATACGCGCCGAGGTCCGCGACGTTATCCGGGTGATCGACCATGCAATAGAAATCGAAGGTCGGGTCTGCCAACAGATCAGCGATCAGCGCCATGTTCGGCGTGCCGACCAATTGGTTGGCCATCAGCGCCCGATGCACGCCATGGGCGTAAGCCGCGCGGGTTTGCGTGGCACTGGCCAGGGTGATGCCCCAGGCACCGGCGTCCAGTTGGCGGCGAAACAGCGCCGGGGTCATGCTGGTTTTACCGTGCGGCGCCAGTTCCGCGCCGCTGTTGCTGACAAAGTCCTGCATCCAGCGAATGTTGTGTTCCAGCGCTTCGCGGTGCAGCACCAGCGCAGGCAGGCTGACGTCGCGCACAAGATTGGCGCCTGTGTGGGCAAAGCCCTTTTCCACGGCGGCAGTATTTTTGGCAGAAGACATAGTCGAACTCCTCACATTCGCGGCCGCAGGCAGCCGCTATTATTCGTTGATGCGACGGGCCAGGCTGTTGGCGCTGTCGATCAGCACCCGGCGATAGTCGTTGTAATTGTTCTTCGCATCGGCCCGTGGGGCGACGATGCACAGGGTCGCAATGGCCACGCCGTTCGGGTCTTTCACCGGGGCGGCGAAGCAATGGGTAAACGTGTCGGCGACGCTATCGAAGGAAAAGAATCCGTCGATAGCGGCCTGGCGGATTTCCTCGAGAAACCGCTCCAGCGGCAGACGTTCGCCATCGGGCAGGATGAAGTCGTCGGGGTCGATCAAATCGACGATCTGCTGATCGCTCAGGTGCGCCAGCAACAGGCGCCCGGAAGCGGTCCAGGGGATTGGCGCGTTCTCGCCGATGTCCGAGGAAATGCGGAAATGCCGCTCGCCCTCTTTCATCAACGCCACGGTGTATTTGCGCCCATTGAGCAGGCACATCTGCGCGGTTTCACGGGTCTGGCTGACGATCTCTTGCAAGGCAAGATCGGCCTCGCGGGTCAGGTCGAAATGACGCAAATGCGCCTGCCCGAGGAAGTACAGCTGACGGCCGAGGTAAACGTGACCGTCCTTGCCCACAGGTTCGAGAATGCGCCGTTCCAACAAGGACGCGACCAGTTCGTAGACCGTGGATTTCGGGCTGCCGATGCCGCTGGCGATTTCATTCGGGCGTAGGGGCTGGCCGATTTCCTTGAGGAAATCGAGAATGTCGAACGCCCGGTCCAGACCGCGAGCCCGGCGCTTGATGGTGTCTTCGGTCATGTTTCAGGTTCCCATTCAAAGTGCCGGGAGTTTAACCAGAGTGCGGTGGCGACCGTTAGGCCGCCATCGCGAGCAGGCTCGCTCCCACATTGGATTGCTTTACCCTGTGGGAGCGAGCCTGCTCGCGATGAAGTCACCGCGGTTCAGGCCTTTTTCTTGTACGCGATGCAGTCAATCTCGACCTTGCAGTCGACCATCATGTTCGCCTGCACACACGCCCTCGCCGGTGCATGTTCGCTTTTGAAGTACTCGGAAAACACTTTATTGAAACTCCAGAAATCCCGCGGGTCTTCCAGCCACACGCCGGTACGGACCACGTCTTCCAGACCGTAACCGGCCTCTTGCAGAATCGCGATCAGGTTTTTCATGGTCTGGTGAGTCTGCTCGACAATGCCGCCCACAATGATTTCGCCATCCAGCGCCGGCACCTGGCCAGACACGTGCAGCCAGCCATCGGCTTCGACGGCGCGGGCGAAAGGACGGGGCTGGCCGCCACCGGCGGTGCTGCCGGTGCCGTAACGAGTAATGCTCATGGGTGTTTCTCCTGATTGAAAAAGTTAAAAGCGAGTGTTCTTGAGGAATTCCGCCAGACGCGGCGATTGCGGGCGTTCGAACAGTTCCTTGGGCGGCCCCTGCTCTTCGATCCGCCCCTGATTCATGAACACGATCTTGTCCGACACCTCGAAGGCAAAGCGCATTTCGTGGGTCACCAGCAGCATGGTCATGCCGTCTTCGGCCAACCCCTTGATCACGTTCAGCACTTCGCCGACCAGCTCCGGGTCGAGGGCCGAGGTGACTTCATCGAACAGCATCAGGCTTGGGTTCATCGCAATTGCCCGGGCAATCGCCACGCGCTGTTGCTGGCCGCCGGACAACTGACCGGGGTAATGATCGCGACGTTCCAGCAGGCCAACCCGCTCCAGCCATTTTTCCGCCAGCGAAACGGCTTCATCCTTATGCAGCTTTTTGACCTTGAGCAAGCCAAGGGTGACGTTCTGCAGCGCGGTGAGGTGCGGGAACAGATTGAATTGCTGGAACGCCATGCCAGTCATGGCGCGATGCCGGGCGATGACTTTTTCCGGGTGCCGCACGCGCTTGCCGTTGACCTCGTGATAGCCGATGGATTCGCCATCGAGCAGAATCTGCCCGCCCTGGAACTCTTCGAGCATGTTCACGCAGCGCAGCAGCGTGGTTTTGCCTGAGCCGCTGGAGCCGATCAGCGTGACCACGTTGCCGCGCTGCAGGGTCAAGTCGACGCCCTTGAGCACTTCGAGCTGGCCGTATTGTTTGTGCAGGCCGCGGATGTCCAGCAGCGCTTGATCCTGTGTCGAAACTTGAGCTTGTGTCATGGCAAGGCCACCCGCTTTTCAATGTGCCGGCCGAGTAATTCGATGGCGTAATTGATGATGAAAAAGAGCAAACCGGCGAACAGGTAAAACTCCAGGGTCATGAACGTCCGGGCGATGATCTGCTGAGTGCTGAGCAGCAATTCGGCAACGCCGATCACCGACAACAGCGTCGAGGCCTTGACGATCTCGGTGGACGAGTTGACCCAGGTCGGCAAGATCTGCCGCAACGCCTGGGGCAACAACACGTAGCCCAGTGCCTGGTAAAACGTCAGGCCGATGGCCTTGCTCGCTTCCATCTGGCCACTGGGCAGCGCTTGCAATGCACCGCGCACAATCTCGGCGACGTGGGAGCCGCAAAACAGCGTCAGCCCCAAGGTGCCCGCCCCGAATGCGCTGATTTGCCAGCCCAGTGCCGGCGCCATGTAGAAGCAGGCCAACACCAATACAAACACCGGCGTGCCGCGAATGATGTCGACGTAAAACCGGAACGGCGCACGCATCCAGAACGTGCCATAGGTGAGCACTAAACCTGCAACGATGCCGAGCAGCGTGCCCAGCAAAATCGCCAGCGCCGAGCACTGCACACTGGTCAGAAAACCCTGCCACAGGACTTCCCGCGCCACCCATAACTCATGCAACCAACTGGGGGATTCGTACATGGGAGGCCTCCTATCGGCGAATCGCCAGACGCTGTTCGAGGTAACGCAGCATCATGGCAATGAGGTAACAGGCCGCAACATAGAGCGCTGTGGTCACCAGCCAGGTTTCAATCACCCGGTAGCTCTCGACATTGATCTTGCGCGCGTAATAGGTCAGCTCCGGCACGGCAATCGCCGCCGCTAACGAAGTGTCCTTGAACAGCGAAATGAAGTTGTTCGACAGGGCCGGCAGCACATTGCGCAGCATCACCGGCACGGTGACGTACGCCTTGACCTGCCACTCACCGAGCCCGATAGCCAGGCCGGCTTCACGTAGCCCCTTGGGAATGCTCAACAACCCGCCGCGAAACACTTCGGTCAGGTACGCCCCGGCATACAGCGACAGGGTGATGATGAACGACGGGATCTTGTCCAGACGAATGCCAAGGCTTGGCAACGCGAAGTAGATCAACAGGATCAACACCAGAATCGGCGTATTACGGATCACCGTCACATACACCGAAGCCAGCACCCGTAACGCGCGGTGCTTTGACAGCAAAGCAAACGCCATCATCAGGCCGATCACGCAACCGATGGCGATCGACACCAGCGCCAGCTCAAGACCCAGACCGAGCCCCGCCAGCAAGGTGTCGAAGTCGCGCCAGACGGCGGCAAAATTCAACTGATAGTTCATGGTCAGCAGTACCTTGAGCGGGGCGATTTAAAACCGCCCCGCTCTCACGGGATCATTTGTATTCGACGGGGAAACCGATCGTAGGTGTCGGAAGGTCTACACCGAACCACTGCTTGAACGACGCCGCGTAAGTCGGGAACTCAACGCCAGTCATGGCTTCATGCAGCACAGTGTTGACGAAGTTCAGCCAGTCCTGATCGCCGCGTTTGACCGCACACGCGTAGGTTTGCGGGCTCCAGGCATAGGCCGGGCTGCGATAGCGACCAGGGTTCTGCACCATCAGGTATTTCACCGACGACTGATCGGTGGCCGCCGCATCGGCACGGCCGGAGTTCACCGCCTGATACATCAAATCCACGCTGTCGTACTGGTCGACCTTGGCCTTGGGCAACGCCTGATGCACCAGTTCTTCGGCGTACACGTTCTGCAGCACCGCCACGATCACACCGTCACCGGCGGCTTTCAGGTCGTCGATTTCCTTGTATTTGCTGTTGGCCGGCAACAACAGGCCCACACCTTCGCGGTAGTACGGCAGGGTGAACGCCACTTGCTGGGCGCGGCTGGCGGTCACGGTGATGAACTGGCAACTCATGTCGACCTTGTCGGTCAGCAGATTGGGAACTCGCGCATCGGACGACTGCACCACAAACTCGACTTTGCTCGGGTCGTTGAACAATCCTTTAGCCACCATCCGCGCGATATCAATATCAAAACCCTGCAACTTGCCATCCGCTCCCTGGAAGTGCCACGGCGCATTGGTACTGCCCGTGCCCACGATCAACTTCCCACGGGCCAGCACGCTGTCGAGCTTGCTGTCTGCCGCTTGGGCGACACCCATGACAGCGGCCCAAGCCGCGAGAACGAAAACACACGCTTTAAACAAAGAAGGTCGGCGATGCATGGCAAGCACTCCAGGGTCATGTTTATTCCGCTATACCGGAACTTGGTATGTAACAACGGAATAGACAGCAGAAAGTGTGCCACAGAATCGGCAGAAAATCCTGGGTTATGAAAATCCAGTTGATTCAGTTGGTTAGAAAAAAACCATTGGAACTATCTCGCACGCCCCCTGGCATGCGTTCGCTACCGAACGCAACCCATTGGGAAGTAACGCCACATTCAGGTGCTGTGCGATCAATCCATGCACCCAGTGCCGGAGACAGACGCCGCGAGGTTCTTGACTGCAAGTGACCGCTCATCGGGTTTACTGACTTACCTGTCAGAACTGACAGTTGTGGAATGCCTATTCGAATTGCCTAATTACTCAGCACCTCAATGCGGTGCAAACCACTAAAAACGAACGATTCCAAAAAGGATTTTTGCAATGGCTAATTTGATCAAGAACGGTGACTTTTCTCAGCAAGGCAATGAATGGACAGCGACTAATCCAGAGAACGTGAGCTATGTAACCGGGCATTGCATTATCGCTGCCCCGGATTCGATCAGTCAGGACGTCCCCACCGGTCCCGGCGCCGGTGGACAGTTCATGCTGTCCGCAAGAATGAAAACTCTCCCCGGCTCTGCTGCCCGGATTCAAGTGCAGCCGATCCCCACAGGCGAGCCGGTTTACCTTGACCTCCATGGCGGTCAAGACTGGACCGTGTTATCCAAAAAATTCGAAGTCCAGATCTCCACGATAAAGTTCAAAGTCACGCTGGAAGCTAATGACGGTGAGTTCGGCACTTTGAGCTCTTACTTCGGCGATGTGACGCTATCGAAGCTTCTCTAGTACACCGCTGAGGCCTGACACGCGAGTTATTGTATGGCGCTGACTCGCGTTTTGTTTCGCGTTAGCACGCCGCCGATGCATCCCGAGAGAAAGGAGTTTTTCAATGAACTCGACAGCCCCCCACTCAACATTACCCCCCACCTACCGCAAGGCCCTGAAAACCTGGCGGCCGGTGATCCTGTATTTCGGCAATCAGCACTGTCCGGCCTGCGAAACAGCCGGGCCGATTTTTCGTCAGATTGGCGAACGATATCGCCATCACGCGAACATCTATATGCTGAACACCAGCGAATCCCCTCGACACCCGGACGTCACCGGCACACCCACTGTGCTGTTTTACAAGGAAGGGAAGCTTCTGAAGAAGCTCAAGGGGATTGGAACCCGGGAAACCCTGGAAGAAAATTTCAAAAAGCACATCGGCAAGCTCAGACCCAAACAGATTGCCCGCAAACCCCGCCACGACTTGCCATGGTTGCAGAAAACCTTCAGCACTTTGTGTACCGCGCCTCGGGCACGGGAGCTATTGAATGTACGGTTGATGAGTAATGCTTAAGGCCTGCGTTCGTACGCCCCCGTAGGAGCTGCCGCAGGCTGCGATCTTTTGATCTTATCGTTGCAACTGACGCCGAAGATCAAAAGATCGCAGCCTGCGGCAGCTCCTACGCCGACCGGGTACACCCGTGATTCTGCGGCGCTCGCTATTGAACCGCGGGCGCAAGCCCAGACCGCAAGTCTCGGCGGTATGGGCGTTGATTCTTGACCAGTTGTACATCGCTCGACGTACCCGTCAGTACCGGCAGGCCATGGGCAAATAACCGAAGATGAAACCCGCCAGGCTGTTCATCGTCCGGCGAAGCGCAACCGCGACAACATGCGCAAATCGCCCTCGAGATAATAGTCATCGGTCCAGCTGTCATCCGGAGCCAATGGCCGGACCTGCTTGAGTTGCAGTTTCTTTGCAAAGTAGCGGAACCGGTAATGCTCGTAAAAGCGCAGCAGTTCCAGCCCATAACGATCGGCCAGGTTGGTGTCGCCACGGATGATCAGGTAGTTCTCGTCATTGCCGTTGCTGGCCGCGGCGCTGAGGTTGTGGCTGCCGCTGATGATGGTCGGTGTGTCGGTGGTGAAGTCGACGACGATGGCTTTGGTGTGCACCAGCAGGTTGCCCTTCTGGCCTTTCATGTTTTCCTTGAGCCAGCCTTCCAGACCCGTATTGAGCAGCGCGGTGGCGGCGAATTGAGCGGTGCGGTCAGCGTGGAAACCGGTGATGCGGCTCACGGTGTTTTGCAGGCCGTACCGCAAGATGTCGTCGTTAGGCAAGCCGAGCAACGCGTTGAGCACTTCGTCCGGCAAGGCAAACGCCGTGACAAACAGCAGGTCTTTTTTGGCTGATTCGATGATTTCGACGAACTCACGCAAGTCGCCCTGGCCCGAGCGCGGTGAAAAGCCGGCGAACAGCGCCTGATCCGGCTGCATCGGATTGTTTTCCGTGAGCCATTCCCGGGTGGCGCCGACGTCCGCCGGCGTGGCCCAGAGCTGCTCGAAGGTTTGCAGATAACTGGCACTAACCCCAGCGTCGTCCAAAACATGCACAACGTTGGCCTGACGATAAACGCCATTGGCGGTGAAATTGGTGCTGCCGCAGAGTACCGCTTCGGGCTGATGCAGCCCTGCTGCGTCGAGCCGGCTCAGGACCATGAACTTGTTGTGAAAGATGTTGTGCGTGACCCGCCCGCGCTTGTTCGCCGCCGGGATTTTTTCCAGGCTGGCTTCGTTCAGCACAGTGGTGTCTTCGTCCGGTTGGGCGTGGTACAGAACCCGCACCTTTACGCCGCGCTCAAACGCGGCGTTCACCGCATCAACAATCACCTTCAACTGGTATTCGTAGATCGCAATGTCCAGCGCCCACTGGCCATCCTCGGCTCGTTCGATGAACCCGAGCAAGCGTGCGAGCAAACCATTTTCCAGCCATTGTCGCGGCGCGTCGGGCCAGGCTTCGATGGGCAGTTTCTTGTTGGCGCTGAGCAGCGCATCGAGGTCGGCGAATTTGCGCTGGAAGGCCTGGCTCGCGGCCACCGCCCGGTTGAATATCACGTTCTGCCCCGCTGGAAGGCCATTGTCGGTGGTGAGCGTCACTTCCAGAAACTCACCCAGCTGCGGCGCATCGGCGGTGCCGTAGGCCAAGTGAATCCGATAATGGATCGTCACACCTGGATTGACCGCGTAATCGGCCCACCGAAATTTCTGCAACGGCGCGGTATCGCTGGGGGTGGCGTGAAATTGGGGGAACGTATGAGTTTTACCGGGGAAAGTCAGGCTGTTGAACAGAAACAACCAGGGTTTACTGCCTTGCTGTTTTTCGATGGCGAAACCCAGCAGGCCTTTACGACGGGGTTCGGCCAGATCGAACGCCAGCAACACGCCGTTGGTGCCAGCGTAGGCTTTGACGCGAAAATCGTCTTGATCGTTGCGGGCTAGAACGCGCATGTGTCACTCCTGTGATTGGCTTGCTTACAGCAGCATAGGGCAGCGATGTAGATGAGCTGCGATTATCCGATTCCGAGGTGATGCCATCGCGAGCAGGCTCGCTCCCACATGGGATTTGTGAGCGCCGCGGATCAAATGTGGGAGCGAGCCTGCTCGCGATGGGGTCGATAGTGTCAGCACAAAACTCAACCTGAAATCAGCTCATCGATATGTCGATAATCAACCTGCAGCTGCGCTGCCAACATCTTTGCCCGACCGAGGCGAATCGGCCCGCGCTCAATGTCGATCAGCAGCCCCGGACACTCCAGTGCCGGCAACGTTGACCATTCCTTCACCCGTCCATCCGTCACCAGCAACAGCCTTTGCTGCTCTGCAGGAAAGCGTTTTTGCCGTGCCGCCAGCCAACGCCCTGCCTCGCCCAGCGCCGCCAGCATCGGCGTACCGCCACCGGCACCTAATCCCTCGAGCCAATCGCGCAAGCCCGCGGAGGCTTTCAAGCCTTGCACCTGCCACTTCGGCACATGGCCGCTGGCGGTCAGCAACGCCAAGCGTGCACGCTGTCGATAGGCATCGTCGAACAGTTGCGCCAGCAGGCCCTTGGCATCGCTCAACGCTTGATGGCGCCGGGTCGAGGCCGAGGCGTCGACGATCACCAGCCATAATTCATGAGGACTGCGGGTACGCAGGTGAAACAGCACATCGTCGCGTTGACGCGGTCGGCCATTGAGCAAGGTGCCAGGCCAATTGATCGAGCCGCTCAGGGCTGTATGACGTTTGCCCTGTTTACCGTGATCCAGCCGTCCTGCGCGGGGTCTGGCATTCGCCCCCGCGTCTGATCGAGGGCGAATGCCTAGGGCTTTTTTGGCCAGCTCGGCACTTCACGTCGAGCGCCGACCGGCAGCGCCTGGGCGGGCATTTCGCCCCACTGGCCCTGACCTTCGCTTGGGTTGGGATTCTGATTGGAAGGCGGCTGTGCTGCGGGGGATTGGTGCGGCGCTGGTGGCGAGTTTTCGCGACGGCGATGGCGCAAGGCAAACTCGGCGACCGCGTCGATATCTTCTTCGCCAATGGCATTCGCTCCGCGCCAGGCTGCATGAGCCCGAGCAGCACGTAGCCAGACCAGATCGGCCCGCAGGCCATCGACGCCAGCAGCAAAGCAGCGCTCGGTGATCTGCGCCAGCGCGGCATCGTCCAGCGGAATGCTCGCCAGTGCTGAACGCGCCTTTTGGCAGCGCTCGCGCAGTGCGTGCTGCTGGCTTTCCCACTCGGCGCAGAACCCTTGCGGGTCGCTGTCGAAATCCAGTCGACGACGAATGATCTGACCGCGCTCGGCGGGTGCGGTGTGACCACTGAGGGCGACGTTCAGGCCAAAGCGGTCGAGCAATTGCGGACGCAGCTCCCCCTCTTCCGGGTTCATGGTGCCGATCAGCACGAACTTCGCCGAATGCCGATGGGAAATCCCGTCGCGCTCGATCAGGTTGGTGCCGCTGGCGGCCACGTCGAGCAGCAAGTCCACGAGGAGATCGGGCAGCAGATTGACTTCATCGACATACAACACGCCGCCGTCGGCCTTAGCCAACACACCGGGAGAAAATTGTGCGCGGCCTTCGCTCAGGGCCGCGTCTAGGTCGAGGGTGCCCACCAACCGTTCTTCGGTGGCGCCCAGAGGCAAGGTGACGAATTGACCGCTGGCCAACAGATCCGCCAGGCCCCGGGCCAGGGTCGACTTGGCCATGCCGCGCGGCCCCTCGATCAGTACGCCACCGATTTTTGGATCGATGGCGGTCAGGTACAGCGCGAGCTTCAAGTCATCGGCGCCGACCACGGCGGAGAGCGGGAAATGGGGGCTGTCGGTCATTTTTAAATCTCAGTCATGGTCGGTGATCCATCAGCAAATATCACAGGCACCTTTATCCCTGTGGGAGCAGGCTCGCTCCCACAGATTTAAGCGCGTTAGCTGTCTTCTTCTATGTCCAGCAACAAATTCTCCAGCGCCTCGCGGTACTCGCCCGGCTCTTTCCACATCCCCCGCTGCTGCGCTTCGAGCATGCGCTCGGCCATGTCGCGCAAGGCATGGGGATTGTGTTCGCGGACAAACTCCCGGGTTGCCGGATCAAGCAAATAGGCGTCCGCCAGCAACGCATATTGGTGATCGTCGATCAACTGCGTGGTGGCGTCGAACGCAAACAGGTTATCGACCGTCGCCGCCAGTTCGAACGCGCCTTTATAGCCGTGACGCTTGACCCCGTCGATCCATTTCGGATTGGCTGCCCGGGAACGGATCACCCGGTTAAGCTCTTCCTTCAAGGTGCGGATCTTTGGCAAGTCCGGCTGACTGTGGTCGCCGTGATAACTGGCCGCCGCTTCACCGCTGAGGCTTTCGACGGCCGCCAGCATGCCACCCTGGAACTGGTAATAATCGTTGGAATCGAGCAAGTCGTGCTCGCGGTTGTCCTGGTTTTGCAGCACTGCCTGCACCTGGCTCAGACGCTGGGCGAATTGTTCGCGGGCGGCGGTGCCTTCGTCAGAGCCGCCGTAAGCGTAGCCGCCCCAGTTCAGGTAAACCTCGGCCAGGTCTTCGCGGCTTTGCCAGAGGCGACCGTCGATGGCGCCCTGCACGCCCGCTCCGTAAGCACCCGGTTTGGCCCCGAAGATGCGCCAGCCGGCCTGCCGCCGCGCCGCTTCTTCATCCAGACCGGAATCCAGCAGCGCTTGCCGCTCAGCGCGGACCTTGGCCGCCAACGGGTTGAGATCGTCCGGTTCATCCAGCGCGGCGACCGCTTGCACGGCGGCGTCGAACAGCCGGATCAGGTTGGCAAAGGCATCGCGGAAGAATCCGGAGACCCGCAAGGTCACATCCACGCGCGGGCGGTCCAGCAGGCTCAACGGCAGAATCTCGAAATCATCGACGCGCTGGCTGCCAGTGGCCCACACCGGTCGCACGCCCATCAGCGCCATGGCCTGGGCGATGTCGTCGCCGCCGGTGCGCATGGTCGCGGTGCCCCAGACCGACAGACCGAGCTGACGCAGGTGATCACCGTGGTCCTGCAAGTGCCGCTCAAGAATCAGATTTGCGGATTGGAAACCGATGCGCCACGCGGTGGTGGTCGGTAGGTTGCGCACATCCACCGAATAGAAATTGCGCCCGGTGGGCAGCACGTCCAGACGACCGCGACTCGGTGCGCCGCTCGGGCCAGCCGGGACGAATCGACCGCTGAGGGCGTCGAGCAGACCGCGCATTTCCGCCGGGCCGCAGGCGTCCAGGCGTGGAGCGACGACTTCGCGCAGGCTGTCGATGATGGCATGCACCTCGGACCAATTTGCTTTCTGTGGGAGCGAGCCTGCTCGCGAAAGCGGTGGGTCAATCGACATCAATGTTGAATGATCAACCGCTTCGCGAGCAGGCTCGCTCCCACAGGGACCGGGGTTGGTTTGAGGCGTGCTCAGTGCCTGCGAGATCAGCTGCGCGGCGAACAGTTCCAGACGCTCACGGGTATCGCCCGCCGTGCGCCAGGCTTCATCGCTGGTCGACAACAAGGCATCCGGCCGAGGACCGCTCCAGGGCTCGGCCAAAACGCAATCCAGCGGATCGAAGCCCAACGCGAACGCCTTGGCCAGAGCCCGCAGCAAGCTCGATTGCGCCCCACGACCGTCGCCGCGAGGAATACGCAGCAAGGCCAATAAGGTGTCGATTCGCAACCGCCCGGTCGGCGATTCGCCAAAAATGTGCAGGCCATCGCGAATCTGCGACTCCTTCAAGTCGCACAGGTAAGTATCCAGACGCGGCAACCAGATCGCCGCATCGGCGTCACTGTCGAGCTTTTCGTCCAGCTGCAGTTCACGGTCGATGTGCGTGTCGCGCACTAGTTGCAGAATGTCGCGTTGCAGCTCCCGGGCGCGGCGCGGATCGAGCAATTGCGCTTCGTAATATTCGTCGGCCAACAATTCGAGATTACGCAGCGGACCGTAGGTTTCAGCGCGGGTCAGCGGCGGCATCAGGTGATCAATGATCACGGCCTGCGTACGGCGCTTGGCTTGGGCGCCCTCGCCCGGGTCGTTGACGATAAACGGATAGATGTTCGGCAGCGGTCCAAGCAATGCGTCCGGCCAGCAGTTTTCCGACAACCCGACGCCCTTACCCGGCAGCCATTCGAGGTTGCCGTGCTTGCCGACGTGGATCACACCATGAGCGCCGTAGGTGTTGCGCAACCAGAAGTAAAACGCCAGATAGCCGTGAGGCGGCACCAGGTCCGGGTCGTGATAGACCGCGCTCGGGTCCACCTGGTAACCCCGGGCCGGCTGAATGCCAACGAAAGTCAGGCCGAAGCGCAGACCGGCAATCATCATTCGTCCGCCACGGAACATTGGATCGTTTTCGGGCGAGCCCCAGCGCTCCAGCACGGCTTGGCGATTGGCCTCGGGCAGCGCGTTGAACATCAGGTTGTAGTCGTCCAGCGCGAGGCTTTGTTGGCAGGGACGCTGGTCGAGGGTGTCGAGGTCGTTGCTGACGCCACCGAGCAATTGCTGGATCAACGCGGTGCCGCTGTCCGGCAACTCGGCCGGCAGCGGATAACCTTCGGCGTGCAGCGCTCGGAGGATATTCAGTGCGGCGGCCGGTGTATCGAGACCCACGCCATTGCCGATACGCCCATCGCGAGTCGGGTAGTTGGCGAGGATCAGGGCGATGCGTTTTTCGCCGTTGGGCACTCGCGCCAGATCGATCCAGCGCCGCGCCAACTCGGCGACAAAATCCATGCGTTCCGGTTGCGGCCGGTAGCAGACCACGTCGGACTGACTGCGCTCGCTGCGCCAGGCCAGGTCCTTGAAGCTGATAGGCCGACTGATGATCCGCCCGTCCAGCTCCGGCAGCGCGATGTGCATCGCCAGATCCCGCGGGCCGAGGCCTTGTTCGCTGGCGCGCCAACCGGGTTCATTGTCCTGGGCGCAGATCGCCTGAATCACCGGAATATTGCGGCGGAACGGCCGCAGGTGCGGTGTTTCGGGGCTGGACTGGGCGAAACCGGTGGTGTTGAGAATCACCCCCGCCTCGACTTCATCCAGCAAGTCCTCAACCACCGTCAGGCAGCCGGGCTCTTTCAGACTGGCCAGCGCGATTGGCAACGGGTTCAACCCCGCCGCCTGCAAACGCTGGCAGAAAATATCGATGAAACAAGTGTTCGCCGCCTGCAAATGCGAGCGGTAAAACAGCACCGCCGCCACCGGCTGATCAGCTTGCCAGTCGGCTTGCCAATCGCTCAGTTCAGCGGGGCTTTTTTGCGGGTGGTATATCGCGGTGCGTGGCAGGGTTTGCGGCTCGGACCATGGGTAGTCGCGGCCCAGCCAGCGATTGGCGAGACAGCGAAACAGGTCGAGCGCATTGGCCATGCCGCCCTGACGCAGGAAGTGCCAGAGCCGATCGCGGTCTTGCGGAGTTACGGTGCTCAGGTCACTGAGTTCCGGGTCCGGGCGATCATCCCCCGGCACCAGAATCAGCTGCACGCCGCGCTCGGACAATTCCACCAGACGCTCGATGCCGTAACGCCAATAGGCGATGCCGCCGTGCAGCGAGATCAGAATCACTTTGGCGTGGCGCAGCACTTCGTCGACGTAGAGATCGACCGAGGCGTGATTCTGCACCTGCATCGGGTTGGCCAGACGCACGCTCGGGTAATCATCGGGCAACTGCTGCGCCGCTTCGGCGAGCAACGCCAGGCTGGAATCGCCGCTGCACAGGATCACCAGTTCGGCGGGGGTTTGTCCAAGGTCGGCAATGTTGTCGTCCGACACGAAACCGCCGGGCTGGGTCCTGAGCAGGTGCATGGTTTAAACGCTGAGCGCGGCGCGCAATTGCGCTTCGAGCGCAGCGGCATCCAGATCCTGACCGATCAACACCAGACGGGTGGTGCGTGCTTCTTCAGCGCCCCACTGACGGTCGAAGTGCTTGTCGAAACGCGTGCCCACGCCCTGGATCAGCAGGCGCATCGGCTTGTTCGGCACCGCGGCAAAACCTTTGACCCGAAGGATGCCGTGCTGGACCACCAATTGAGTCAGCGCGTCCATCAGCAGGCTTTCGTCGGCTTGCGGCAGTTCGATAGAGATGGAGTCGAATGCGTCGTGGTCGTGCTCATCGTGATGACCGTCTTCACCTTCGTGGTGATGATCGTGATGGCTGTGGCGGCTGTCGATGTGTTCTTCGGAACCGGCGCCGAGGCCGATCAGCACGTCCAGTGGCAGACGACCGCTGCTGGCTTCGATGACTTTCACCGCTGGCGGCAGCTCTTCGGCGACTTCCAGGCGCACGCGGGCCAGGTCTTCAGCGCTGATCAGGTCGGCCTTGTTGAGGATCACCAGGTCGGCGCTGGCCAGTTGGTCGGCGAACAGCTCGTGCAGCGGCGATTCGTGGTCCAGGTTCGGGTCAAGTTTGCGCATGGCATCGACCTGATCCGGGAACGCAGCGAAGGTGCCCGCAGCGACGGCCGGGCTGTCGACCACGGTGATCACCGCGTCAACCGTGCAGGCGCTGCGGATTTCTGGCCACTGGAAGGCTTGAACCAAAGGTTTTGGCAGGGCCAGGCCCGAAGTTTCGATCAGGATGTGGTCGAGGTCGCCGCGACGAGCGACCAGTTCGCGCATCACCGGGAAGAATTCTTCCTGAACCGTGCAGCACAGGCAGCCGTTGGCCAGTTCATAGACACGACCGTTGGCTTCTTCTTCGGTGCAACCGATCGAGCACTGCTTGAGGATTTCGCCGTCGATGCCCAACTCGCCGAACTCGTTGACGATCACCGCGATGCGGCGGCCCTGGGCGTTGTCGAGCATGTGGCGCAGCAAGGTGGTTTTGCCCGAGCCGAGGAAGCCGGTAACGATGGTGACGGGGAGTTTGGCCAGTGTTTTCATCGGATGCCCTTTGGCAAGGTGGCGGGCATACGGGACGACGACCGCTGCTGCAAATGCGCGCGGAAGATTTCGCCACCGGATCACCCCGCCCGGTTGTAGTGAGAATTCGTTTCGAGGCAGGTCTCCTGGCTGACGGTGTGCCGACCTTGTTGGCCTGGCATTCGCTGCGCCTTCCCGCGAACCTGATGGATCAGGGCTTGCAGTGGCGTGGCAGCGAACATCACCGTTCACAGTTGCGGGGGCAGCCGCGGCATCGACCGCGTTCCCTTCTTAGCTTCGGCAGACGCCGAAGAACCTCGAAAGCGCAAGGCTACGCATCGTGTGGGGGCGGGTCAATGTCTTGTAGCGCCGCCACCGGCCCCATCGCGAGCAGGCTCGCTCCCACATTGAAATGCGGTCACCTGTGGGAGCGAGCCTGCTCGCGATGGAAACGCCTCGGTATCGAGTTGAGACCCCCTGCCAATTGACGCCCAACCCCCGCACATGCTCTCCTACACGCCTTGTTACGGGTGCCCTTCACAGGGTGAAACGGGAAACCGGTGAATCATGTGCTTTACTCTAAAGCCATGTCAGTCCGGTGCTGCCCCCGCAACGGTAAGCGAGTGAAGCGTCAGATCCACTGTGCCTGTCATATGGCATGGGAAGGTGATGCTTGCAGGTTTCGGCGTTAGCCCTGCCCCTCGCGAGCCCGGAGACCGGCCCGCAACACAAAGTGACTTTTACGTTCACTGAATAACAAACCCGCGGTGGGCGGGCGCTGTTCGAAATCTCTGCGTGCCCCGGCGTGCGGAGGTTTTCATGCGCTCTATTCACCCGCTGACAGACCAGAGGGAAGCGCCATGTCGATCATCAGCAGTACCGCCAGCAGCACCGCCAGCACTACTTCAACCCTGAGCCAACGCCTGACCGCCGCTTTTTGTGCGTCGATCCTTGGCGCGTGCCTTGTGTATTTCGCCGGTTTCTCGCACATCGAAGCGGTACACAACGCCGCGCACGATACCCGTCACAGCTCCGCCTTTCCGTGCCATTGAGACCTGCTGACATGATCAAGCGTATTGCGCAAACCGCAGGTTTCAGCGGGCTGCTGGCCGCCCTGCTGCTGACCCTGCTGCAAAGCTTCTGGGTGGCTCCGCTGATTCTGCAGGCCGAGACCTACGAAAAATCCGAGCCGGCCGCTGTCGAAATCCACGAGCATGCCGCGGGTGCTGTCACCGCTCACACCCACGACGCCGAAGCCTGGGAACCTGAAGACGGCTGGCAGCGCGTGCTGTCGACCACCGGTGGCAATCTGGTGGTCGCGGTCGGTTTCGCCCTGATGCTCGCGGGCCTCTACACCTTGCGCGCTCCACGCCGTACCTCTCAGGGCCTGCTCTGGGGTCTGGCCGGTTACGCGACGTTCGTGCTGGCGCCCACCCTCGGCCTGCCACCTGAGCTGCCGGGCACTGCCGCGGCGGATCTGGCGCAACGGCAGATCTGGTGGATTGGCACTGCCGCGTCTACCGCTGTCGGCATCGCGCTGATCGTGTTCAGCCGCCACTGGCTGATGAAGATCCTCGGCGTGGCGATTCTGGCCGTGCCTCATGTGATCGGTGCGCCGCAACCGGAAGTCCATTCGATGCTGGCGCCGCAAGCCCTGGAAGCGCAGTTCAAAATCGCTTCGCAGCTGACCAACATGGCGTTCTGGCTGGCCCTGGGCCTGATCAGCGCCTGGTTGTTCCGCCGTAAAAGCGATGGGCAATACCGCGCATGACTGACGTCAGCACAGCGCCGACCCTGGTGGTCGGCCTGGGCTGCCAGCGCGGCTGCCCCGTCGGCACGCTGCGGGCGCTGCTTGATCAGGCGTTACAGGCTCATCAAATCGAGCTTCGTGAGATCAAGGCCCTGGCCAGTATCGACCTCAAGCGCGAAGAACCCGCCCTGATCGAACTGGCCGAACAGCTGGCATTGCCGCTGATGTACTTCAGCAGCGAACAATTGGCCGGTTATGAACCGCAACTCAGCCACCACTCGGACATCGCGTTCGAACGCACCGGCTGTTACGGCGTAGCGGAAAGTGCGGCGCTGGCATTGGCCGAACAATTGGCTCAGGCACCGGCAAAGTTACTGATTCCACGACAAAAATACGCCCAGGCCACCCTTGCATTGGCCAGCGCCGCGTAAAATCCCCGATAATCCCCACCTTCGATCATGAGCAATCTTCATCTGAAGCCTGCCCATACCCTTTTTCTGACAGGAAACGACGATGACCGTCTACTTCATTGGCGCAGGCCCCGGCGACCCGGAACTGATTACCGTCAAAGGCCAGCGGCTGATTCGTAGCTGCCCGGTCATCATCTATGCAGGCTCCCTGGTGCCCGCCGCCGTACTGGAGGGTCACCGGGCCGAACAAGTGGTCAACAGCGCCGAATTGCACTTGGAACAGATCATCGAGCTGATCAAATCCGCCCATGCCAACGGCCAGGACGTGGCCCGGGTGCATTCCGGCGATCCGAGTCTGTACGGCGCGATTGGCGAGCAGATTCGCTACCTGCGTGAACTCGACATTCCTTTCGAAATCATTCCCGGCGTCACCGCCACCGCCGCCTGCGCGGCCCTTTTGGGCGCTGAACTGACCTTGCCGGACGTATCACAGAGCGTGATTCTGACCCGCTACGCCGACAAAACCGCGATGCCGGCCGGTGAAGAACTGGGCAGTCTGGCGCAGCATGGGGCGACCATGGCGATCCATTTGGGAGTCAATCATCTGGAGAAAATCCTCGCCGAACTGCTGCCGCACTACGGCGCCGATTGCCCGATCGCAGTGATCCATCGGGCGACCTGGCCGGATCAGGATTGGGTGGTGGGGACGCTGGCGGATATTGCCGAGAAGGTTGAAGCCAAGGGATTTCGCCGGACGGCGCTGATTCTGGTGGGCCGGGTGTTGGGCAGCGAACACTTCAGTGAATCGTCATTGTATCGCGCGGGGCGTGCGCATTTGTACAGGCCATAGGGCCCCATCGCGAGCAGGCTCGCTCCCACAGTTGACCGCATTCCAATGTGGGAGCGAGCCTGCTCGCGATGGGGCCAGTGAATTTCACCCATAAAAAAACGGTGCTCACGGGCACCGTTTTTTATGTTTGCAGCGAACACCTTAGTAGTAGGCGTTTTCTTTCTGCGTGTGGTCGGTCACGTCACGAACGCCCTTGAGCTCAGGAATACGCTCGAGCAAGGTGCGCTCGATGCCTTCGCGCAGGGTGACGTCTGCCTGGCCGCAGCCCTGGCAACCGCCGCCGAATTTCAGCACGGCGATGCCGTCTTCGACCACATCGATCAGGCTGACCTGACCGCCGTGGCTGGCCAGCCCCGGGTTGATCTCGGTTTGCAGGTAGTAGTTGATGCGCTCGTTGACCGGGCTGTCGGCGTTGACCATCGGTACTTTGGCGTTTGGCGCCTTGATGGTCAGTTGGCCGCCCATGCGGTCGGTGGCGTAGTCGACTACCGCATCGTCCAGAAATGCTTCGCTGAACGAGTCGATGTAAGCGGTGAAGCTTTTGAGCCCCAGCGCCGTGTCTTCAGGTTTTTCTTCGCCCGGCTTGCAGTAGGCAATGCAGGTTTCGGCGTACTGGGTGCCAGGCTGGGTGATAAAGACGCGGATGCCGATACCCGGGGTGTTCTGCTTGGAGAGCAGATCAGCCAGGTAATCGTGGGCGGCGTCGGTAATGGTAATAGCGGTCATGGAAACTCCTCGCAGGCTTGGACGCAGTTTACGCCAATCATCGCGCCGCACAAAGTCCCAGTGTTTTTGTCGGGAAAGATGCACCTGTCTAAACACCTGATCACCGCCGAATCCCTGTAGGAGATCAAGCTTGCTCGCGAAAGCGGTCTGACAGTCGACATCTACGCTGAATGTCAGACCGCTTTCGCGAGCAAGCTTCGCTCCTACAGGGGGTCAACGGTGTTTCAGAGGTTTTCGTAGCGATTCATGTCCAGCACGCCCTCTTCCACCGGGTCGGTGTCGTGGATGTAGCGGCTCAGATCGTGGAAATACTGCCAGAACTGCGGATGGCTGCGGCGAATGCCCCAGCGCTCGACGATTTTCTCGAAACTGGCAGCGTCCTTCGCGTTTTCCATCGCATCGACGAACGCGGGCAGTTGCCCGGCCGGGATGTTGAACATGAAGTTCGGGTAGCTGCTGAGCACACCCGGATAAATCGTCAACGTATCGAGCCCCGGCTGATAGCGCATCGACTCACCGAGCAGGAACGCCACGTTGCTGTGGGCGCGATTACGCAGCAGGCTGTAGACCTCGCGCTTGCCGCTTTGGGTCTCGATACGCAACATCGTGGCTTCCGGCAACTGATCGATGACCTTCAACCCCGCAGCCGGACGTGAAGTCAGGCGGCTCAAGGCCTGTTCGGCGTTCTGCAAAGCCAGATCGATGTTCGGCCGCGAGCAGTAAGCGCCATCGCAGCGGTTGATCGGGTCGGGCCTGGCATTGAGGTCGCCGTACCGGGCCAGCAATTGCAGGGCGAAATCGCGTTTTGGATCTTTTTCGTCCAGCGTCAGTGCCGTCGGTTTGTCGTTATCGATGTACTCATAATCCAGCCACATCTTGAACTTGCCGCCGTTCTGATACCAATCGTCGAGGTAGCCGTCCCGTGAGTCGGCCGGCATCAGACGCAAGAAGTTCTGCTCGGCACCGTTGCGAATCAGGTCGAAGTACAGCCGGGTCTGGGCCTGATGGGACACGTTGCCGAACACATCGAAGTTGACCGCCAACTGGTAATACGTACGTTCCAGCAATGGGTAATCGAACAGCCACATCGTCTGCGGCACGTCACCGATCAGACCCTTGTTCACCGAGGCGCTGTCGAAATGCCGGAAGATGCTCAGCAGCGCGTTGTCATTGCCGGCCCACAGGGTCGACCAGCTCGGCGCCGACAGATCGGCGTAGCTGTCCCGGCGCAGGGCTTCATATTCGTTGCGTTTGTCGCGGTAGGCGTGCCACAGGCTCAGAACACTGCCGACGTCATCGTTCTGCCCCGGCATCGCCAGCAACGGCGTGGCCTGGCCTCGATAGTTCGGGTCGGTGATGTAAAGGTCATGCTCCGGCGCCTGGAACAGCGCCCAGAAGTTGTCGCGAATCACGTCGGTGGCGATCTGGCCACGGCAGACCGGGCCACGAATAAAGGTGCGCACGAAGTATTCGGCGTTATCGAGCATGAACTGGTAACGCGCCTGAGCCGGGATCGCCTCAAAGGTCGTGAACGGATTGGCCCGTCGCTCCGGCCCGTAACCCGGCAGCGCGTTGACCTGCCAGTTACCGCTGTAAAACAGGCTTTTGATCCGCGCCATCTTCGCCGCGCTCAGCGGATAGATGATGTGGGTCTTGTGCACGATCACGCCTTGCACCGGCCATAAACGGTAGTAAACCTGAGTGCCCGGATCGTCATTCGGACGGCGGGTGTTAATCAGATCGATCGGCTGCCCCGTCGGCGTGCGCGAACGTACCCACTGAAAGAAATGCCCCGGCTCGCCGTCCTTGAAATAGATGTGCGCCAGGAACCAGTGCTCGAACAACCAGCGCCCGACCAGGCTCTCCCGGGCACCCGGCGCGTTGAGGAGGTTTTCCCACTGCACCACCTGCAAGGCTTCCTTGGCGCTGGGTACCAGACCCTGTTCATCAATTGGCGCGCCAGAAGCCAGCCAGCGGTGCAACGTCTGGTATTGCTGATCGGTCAGGCCGGTGACCGCCAACGGCATGCCTTCTTTCGGGTGGGAGCTGGCGTAGCCGTCGAACTCCGCCGGCATGGCGCACATGTTTTCCCGGTTCAGGCCCAGGACGATGTCTTCCGGCAACTTGGCGTTGGGTTGCAACGGGGTTTTGTGGCCCAGTTCAAGCATCCGCGCCATCAGCGCCGCCTGGCTGCCTTGGGCGTCGAGCACCGAATAAAAGCCCTTTTGCTGCCAGGCACGCTTGTCGAAGGCGTCATAAAACAGCCGGGTCGGCGCTGCGGCCTGACTGCGCTCACCATCATAGACAGGCGCCTTCGTCGCGCCCCGGGCCGCCCCTTCGCCACTGCCCAGATTGAGCTGACAGGCGGAGTCGTAGCAGGCATGGCAGGCCACGCACTTTTCAGTGAAGATCGGTTGAATGTCGCGGACGTAGGAAATATCCGGACCTTGTGCAGCGGCGCCCCCGCTTAAAAACAGCATCAATAGGCTGGTGACGACGCGATACGACATATCCCTGGTCCTGATCATGAGAAAACGCCGCGATTCTACCGGTGTGGCCTGCGCACCAACATGAACGATATTCATGCAAAACCCGCACATGCTCCAAAAGCGCACAGGTTTGTTATTATCCCGCCCCTTCGTCATGGCCTTACCGAGTAGTCCAAATGTCCGATCGCAGCGTTCGCCTTCAAGCTCTCAAGCACGCCCTCAAAGAGCGCATCCTGATTCTCGATGGCGGCATGGGTACGATGATCCAGAGCTACAAGCTCGAGGAGCAGGATTACCGTGGCAAACGCTTCGCCGACTGGCCGAGCGATGTAAAAGGCAACAACGACCTGTTGGTGCTGACGCGCCCGGACGTGATTGGCGCTATTGAAAAAGCCTACCTGGATGCCGGCGCCGACATTCTGGAAACCAACACCTTCAACGCCACCCAAGTGTCCCAGGCTGACTACGGCATGCAGGGCCTGGCGTACGAACTCAACGTAGAAGGCGCACGCCTGGCGCGCAAGGTGGCGGACGCCAAGACTCTGGAAACCCCGGACCGACCACGCTTCGTCGCCGGCGTGCTCGGTCCTACCAGTCGCACCTGCTCGTTGTCGCCTGACGTGAACAACCCCGGCTACCGCAACGTGACCTTCGATGAACTGGTGGAAAACTACACCGAGGCCACCAAAGGCCTGATCGAAGGCGGCGCCGACCTGATCCTGATCGAAACCATCTTCGACACCCTCAACGCCAAAGCCGCGATCTTCGCTGTGCAAGGGGTTTACGAAGAGCTGGGCGTCGAGTTGCCGATCATGATTTCCGGCACCATCACCGACGCCTCTGGCCGCACCCTCTCCGGCCAGACCACCGAAGCGTTCTGGAACTCCGTGGCCCACGCCAAGCCGATTTCCGTCGGCCTGAACTGCGCCCTTGGCGCCAGTGAACTGCGCCCGTACCTGGAAGAACTGTCGAACAAGGCCAGCACCTACGTGTCGGCCCACCCGAACGCCGGCCTGCCGAACGAATTCGGTGAGTACGACGAACTGCCATCGGAAACCGCCAAGGTCATCGAAGAATTCGCCCAAAGCGGCTTCCTGAACATCGTCGGCGGCTGCTGCGGCACCACGCCGGGCCACATCGAAGCCATCGCCAAAGCGGTGGCCGGTTATGCGCCGCGTGAAATCCCGGACATTCCGAAGGCCTGCCGCCTGTCGGGCCTGGAACCGTTCACCATCGATCGTAGCTCCTTGTTCGTCAACGTCGGCGAGCGGACCAACATCACCGGTTCCGCCAAGTTCGCCCGGCTGATCCGTGATGACAACTACACCGAAGCCCTGGAAGTCGCCCTGCAGCAGGTCGAAGCCGGCGCCCAGGTGATCGACATCAACATGGACGAAGGGATGCTCGATTCGAAGAAGGCCATGGTGACCTTCCTCAATCTGATTGCCGGTGAACCGGACATCTCCCGCGTGCCGATCATGATCGACTCCTCCAAGTGGGAAGTGATCGAAGCCGGCCTCAAGTGCATCCAGGGCAAGGGCATCGTCAACTCGATCAGCATGAAAGAAGGCGTCGAGCAGTTCATTCATCACGCCAAACTGTGCAAGCGCTACGGCGCCGCCGTGGTGGTGATGGCCTTCGACGAAGCCGGCCAGGCCGACACCGAAGCGCGCAAGAAAGAAATCTGCAAACGCTCCTACGACATTCTGGTCAACGACGTCGGCTTCCCGCCTGAAGACATCATCTTCGACCCGAACATCTTCGCCGTGGCCACCGGCATCGAAGAACACAACAACTACGCTGTGGACTTCATCAACGCCTGCGCCTACATCCGCGATGAACTGCCGTACGCCCTGACTTCCGGTGGCGTGTCGAACGTGTCGTTCTCGTTCCGTGGCAACAACCCGGTGCGCGAGGCGATTCACTCGGTGTTCTTGCTGTATGCGATCCGTAATGGCCTCACCATGGGCATTGTCAACGCCGGTCAGCTGGAGATCTACGACCAGATCCCGGCCGAGCTGCGCGACGCCGTCGAAGACGTGATCCTCAACCGTACCCCGGAAGGCACCGACGCCCTCCTCGCCATCGCCGACAAGTACAAGGGCGACGGCAGCGTCAAGGAAGCCGAGACCGAAGAGTGGCGCAACTGGGACGTCAACAAGCGTCTGGAACACGCGCTGGTCAAGGGCATCACCACCCACATCGTCGAAGACACCGAAGAGTCGCGCCTGTCCTTTGCTCGCCCGATCGAAGTGATCGAAGGCCCGCTGATGTCCGGCATGAACATCGTCGGCGACCTGTTTGGCGCCGGCAAAATGTTCCTGCCGCAGGTGGTGAAATCCGCCCGCGTGATGAAGCAGGCCGTGGCGCACTTGATCCCGTTCATCGAGCTGGAAAAAGGCGACAAGCCGCAAGCCAAGGGCAAGATCCTCATGGCCACGGTCAAGGGCGACGTGCATGACATCGGCAAGAACATCGTCGGCGTGGTGTTGGGCTGCAACGGCTACGACATCGTCGACCTCGGCGTGATGGTGCCGGCGGAAAAGATCCTGCAAGTCGCCAAAGAACAGAAATGCGACATCATCGGCCTGTCCGGTTTGATCACGCCTTCGCTGGACGAAATGGTTCACGTGGCCCGCGAGATGCAGCGTCAGGACTTCCATCTGCCGTTGATGATCGGTGGCGCAACCACGTCCAAGGCGCACACGGCGGTGAAGATCGAGCCCAAGTACAGCAACGACGCGGTGATCTACGTCACCGACGCCTCCCGCGCCGTGGGCGTGGCAACGCAGTTACTGTCGAAGGAACTGAAGGCCGGTTTCGTCGAGAAGACTCGCCTGGAATACATCGAGGTTCGCGAGCGCACCGCCAACCGCAGCGCCCGTACCGAACGCTTGAGCTACCCGGTGGCCATCGCCAAGAAACCGCAGTTCGACTGGAGCACCTATACGCCGGTCAAGCCGACGTTCACGGGTGCCAAGGTGCTGGACAATATTGATTTGAAAGTCCTCGCCGAATACATCGACTGGACACCGTTCTTCATTTCCTGGGACCTGGCCGGAAAATTCCCGCGCATCCTCCAGGACGAAGTGGTCGGTGAAGCCGCCACCGCGCTCTATGCCGACGCCCAGGAAATGCTCGCCAAGCTCATCGACGAGAAGCTGATCAGTGCCCGTGCGGTGTTTGGTTTCTGGCCCGCCAACCAGGTCCGCGACGACGACATCGAACTGTATGGCGATGACGGCAAGCCGTTGGCCAAGTTGCATCACTTGCGCCAGCAGATCATCAAGACCGACGGCAAGCCGAACTTCTCGCTGGCCGACTTCGTTGCCCCAAAGGACAGCGAAATCATCGATTACGTCGGCGGGTTCATTACCACTGCCGGTATCGGCGCTGAGGAAGTGGCCAAGGCCTATCAGGACGCTGGCGACGATTACAACTCGATCATGGTCAAGGCGCTGGCCGACCGCTTGGCCGAGGCCTGCGCCGAATGGCTGCACCAGCAAGTGCGGAAGGATTACTGGGGTTATGCCCAGGATGAAACGCTCGATAACGAGGCGCTGATCAAAGAGCAATACACCGGCATCCGCCCTGCTCCGGGCTACCCGGCCTGCCCGGATCACACCGAGAAAGCCACGCTGTTCAAACTGCTGGACCCGGAAGCGGAAGAACTCAAGGCTGGCCGCAGCGGTGTGTTCCTCACCGAGCACTACGCCATGTTCCCGGCGGCAGCGGTCAGTGGCTGGTACTTCGCGCACCCGCAGGCGCAGTACTTCGCCGTGGGCAAGATCGACAAGGACCAGGTGCAGAGTTACACCTCGCGTAAAGGCCAGGAGTTGAGCGTGACCGAGCGTTGGCTGGCGCCGAATCTGGGTTATGACAACTGAGAGCTCTTGATAACGGGAGCGTGCGTACTCGCTCCCGTTATCGGTCAATCAGATGCCACTTTGACTCAGTTAGACCGTGACGGCCCCGGTTGCGGCGAAAGCGTTCCCGGCTGTTCATTTGGCCCAGCGAGCGTCTGAAGATCCAGCATTTCTCTTCGGGTCAGGTTGATCAGTTTTTGTTTACGGAGTTTTTCAGCCTGTTTGCCCAGCTCTATGACTTCCTGGTCATACTCCTGCTCACTGACTTCACCGCGCTCTCGACGATCTTCCAGGTCGGACAGTCGCCCTACACGCTCATCGGCGACAGCGTCATTGATGACGCGCATGTCGTCTGGATATCGCTCTCGCAGATACGTCGTCCAGTAATCGCGAGACACCATGCTGTTCAACAGCGCATCGGAGCGCTCCGCTTCGAGGATGGAAGCGCGCGTGTCAGCCAACAATCGTCCTCTTATCGGGTTGTCGAACGCCATGTTCAGGGGTTGCCCCGGCAAATCCAGCCCGTCGGGCCAACCGCTGGTCAAACCTATGCGATAGCGCAGACGCACTTCCGCCCTGTCGCGATTGAGCGCCGCGGCTTCTGCCAAGACGTCGACCCTGTCCAATCGAAACAACTGCCGAGACAGACTGACCAACGCCTGACCGCGCAGCATTGGACGTCCGGGGGAAATGTTGCGCAAAGCGTGATACACGAACACTCGAACTTCAAGTTCGCTGAATGTCAGGGTTCGACCGTCGATGCAGGTGCCGTGAGTTTCGGCGTTATGGAACAGCAACTCCCGCAGTTCGCTGTTTTCGGTGGCAGCATCCATGACACTCCAGAGCCTGCGTGTCAGGTCTGCGCGAGCATATCTGAACTCATCGGTATCACGCAGCAGCCTGATCAGTTGGAAAAAGCGCTCATGATTGTCTTCTTCAGCCAGTTGTTCCCAGGTTGTTCGTCTGCCCGTTGCCAGCTCGGCGGAGGTGTCGGCGAGCCAAGGTTCCAGCGCTTCTTGCGCAATGTCGAGCGCCGGGTTGAGCAGCGGTTCAGCAGGCTGAACAGCGGCTTGGGCGTCCGAACCGTCAGAGTCGTCGTCTTCATCTTCATCATCGTCCGCCGAATCACCTGAATCATCCGAGCCCTCGGAGGCCGTGTCGTTTTCGGTCAGGCGGCGTTCTATCTGATGGTCCAGCTCCGTTCGTGAAATTCCCGTCACATTGCCCTGCCCGTTCGCATCACTGTAATCCCTGAGTTGTTCGAGGGATGTAAGCGACAGCTCCAGGTTGTCGGACAGATCTGTGCCGGCGAGCAAGCCGTTGTGGCTGCCATCAAGCAGCGCCGCTGGAAATTCCGTGAGGTCGTTGCCGCTCAGGTCCAGCACTCGCAGACGCTGAGCAGCCAACGCACCGTCCGGCCAATGCGTAATCGCGTTGTGGCTCAGATTCAGCGTTTCGATACGGTTGAACGCGGTCGTGCTGAAGCGTTCCAGGTTGTTGTGGCTCAGATCAAGCCAGCGCAGGCGCTCGCCGCCTAATTGTTGGTACAAGGGAGTCGGGTCGGAAAAATGGTTGGCGGCAAGCTCCAATCGCTCGAGTCGGCTCATGTATTGCACCGCCGCAGGCAGTGCCGTCAGCTCATTGGAGCTCAAGATCAACCTGTTGACCTGAGGAAAAGCATTCAAAAACCCATTGGAGCCATTTGCGGTCAACCTGACACCCGACAGATCCAGCGAGGTCACAGACGGAAGCTGCACCACCAGTTCCGGCAAATCACCCAATTGCAGGCCGTTCAGGTTCAGCGTCTGGTCAGCGGTACCCAAGGGATCTATCAGGCCATTTTGCCAGAGTTCGCGAATTCGCAATGCTGCCATCGAGCGCGTTTCAGAAGACACGATGCTGCGCGGCGTCCGCATTTGCCGGATATAAAGCCAACCATTCAATTGGCGCGTCAGCGACTCATACGTTTGATACCAGGTATTAATCTGCGCTTCTATCTGGACATCGCTCATTGCGTCGCGACGTAACTGCAAGACGCGGTTCACCGCTTGTTCCTGCGTCATGGCCGGATTCAAGCCCTGAAGGCGTCGTACAAATCCCTCGGGGCCCTGGATATCGGCCAGTTGTTCGGGCAAAGGCAGCAAATGACGGGCGATTGACCGGCCGTTTTCGGTGGGTGGGAAGTCAATGGGCACCAGCCCCTGATCAAAGCGTTGCAAAGCCCCCTCTGGCAAGCCTTTGGCAATTTCGATCCGCTGGCGTGCCGCCCTCAGCGAGGCCTCGCCTTGTACGCTGAATTCGTTCCCGCTCAACAGAGTGTTCATCAGGACATCGTCATGAGACAGCGCTGCGGGTGGCAGTGACGACAATTCGTTGTAGCGTACATCCAGCAAGGACAACGTTGGCAGATTTTCGGCACCTTCGGGCCAGGACTGCAACTTCGTCAAGCGCACATTCAAGGCTTTCAGACGAGTCATCGCGCTGACGTCCAGCTGTGTGAGCGGGTTACTGCCCAGGTCCAGGTATTCGAGATTGGTCAAGCCGTCAAATTGAGCCTGAACGGTCGGCGTCATGGCGATATTGTTGTTGTGCAGATCCAGCCGTGTTAACTCAGGATGAGCACTCGGGAAGATCGGAACTTCGGTCAGGCCCGTTCCACTGATGTCGAGCGTTTGCACGCCACCAAACGCCTGGGTAAACCCACGTACTTGCTCGATGGGTGCATCCAGCCATCCGAGACGAAGCGTTTTGACATGGGGAAACATGCCCATGGGCAAATGTGGCAAATGTGTGATCTTTTGAGCGGCCATCCGCAAGGCCGGGTCCGGCAACTCAAACACCGACACGTCTGCCGATAATCCGTAACGTTGGCGAATCGCACCACGCCAGCTTTTGACGAGGGCGTTGAACACATCGGCGCCAAACCCTGATACCGAGTCAGTTCTAAGTTGTGCTTGCCTCAATCCTGACCGTGGTGTGGGACTTACATAGAAGGGCCCGAAGATTTCCGCATGCTCTGCACTCAGCGCTTCAACGGCCGCTAACCGTGTCCTGGGCGTGTCCCAGACAGTCATGATTTCTGACTGAAACCCGCGCTCCATGAAACCGGGTGCTCCCATCAGGAAGGACAGTTCCCCACGTGCGTACTCGTTGACCATTTGGTGAATGTTACCGATGTGCCCCAGCGGGCCCTTGTAACGCTGCACATATTCAAACGCAGGCTTGAAGGCGTCATGGCTGAACGCAGACCAATCCAGCGAAAGCCCCGCCCACTGCTTTTCATGTCCTTTATAGAACGAATCGGGAATCCGGCTGATAGCCGTGTTTGACAAATCCAGCCGTTCGAGGTGCTCGAGCTTCTCAACGTAGGCAGGCCATTCCATCCGGGTGTGGGGAGCGTCAATTCTCAGTGATTTCAGTTGGGTCATTGAGGACAGATCGACCCGGCTGAGCGCGTCCGAGTTGAATCCGGTGTAGTTGATATGCAAGGTTTCCAGCCCCGAAAGCGCGCTCAGTCGCTCGGGAAAATCGGGCGCGAAAGCGTATATGTCGGATACAAACGTCAAACTTGTCAGTTGCCGCATCTCAGCCACCGCACTCGGCAACGACGAGAGCGACTGACGTCTGCCTGCCAGCCCGGTGAAGTAGCTTCCATCACCGCCTATCCAGAGTTTTTGAACATTGGGAAAACGTTCCAGAAATCCATCGGCGTTGAAGTCAGTCAGACCGCGCCCTGCCACTGTCAAGTCATGAACATGTGAAAAATCGGCGTCGATGCCGGGTAATGGCACATCACACATAAGGTTCAAACGACCCGCCTCCACCATTTCGGCGGCCAACGGTGCGTTGCGCCAACTGGTTTTGAGCGCCTGCGCGACTTGTGTATTCGGGTAAAAGCTTGCACTGCCGGGCGCGCCAACCCATTGATCAAGCGACCCGTTCAGCGCCTGCCATTCACGCGTTCGTGTCTGTAACACGTTGTAGATTTGCGCCTCGGTCAAACCCTGGTGCTGTCGGATAAAAGCGTCCGCCTGCTGTTCGCCTGGATAGAGCGTCTCCACTCGCGATGCCAAAGAAGGCGTCAAACCCCGACCCCGCCCACTGGCGTAATAGCCCAGCAGTTTTTCATTCACCCGCACCGGCGGTTTGAACGGTTTAGCGTGTGGATCAAGCAAGCGTAGCGCGTCAGCACGATGAGCATCGGCGTAGTCAGTGAGTTTTCGTTGCAGTTCGGCACTCTGACTGACCTCAGGCACGCCCAGGCTTGAACGTGCGTCATCGGGTAACGCATGCAGGAGGGAGGCATAAAAGTTATCACCCTGCCTTGGCACGCTATTGAGCGGCTCGCCGCGGTCATTCAATGCCTGAAACTGCGGGCCATTTTTAATCAGGTATTTTTTCTGTGGCGCTGTCTCGTTGCCAATGCTGTCCAGCAGCGTCCCGGTATCGCTTTGCTCGCGGACCTCCAGACGCACGGAGTCCGGCCAGCCTGGCAAGTTCTCGAGTGAATGCAGGGCCAGTCTTCGGCTATCAGCAGAGGCGATATTTTCACTGCGCAGCCCCGCATAGGCCCGTGTCTGGCGTCCTTGGCGGGCATACCAGCGTGCCTCCTCAAGCATCCTCAAAGGAAGGCGATGCCTGGCGTCCAGTCGTTCAAGTTCGCCGGGGCCGCTGTGGGCAAGAACTTCCTGCGCGGCGGCTTCGCTGAGCCCAGGGCACTCGCGCTGTAACCTCGCAACCCTCGGGTCGACCGGCTCGGCGCCCTTATAGAAGCGGTCGAAAAGAGACGGTTGGCGGGTCTGGGCGTAAGCGGAAAATTGCTTGCCGAATTCTGTCGGTCTGGCGTCACGAACACGCGCCCCTCCCCCGCCGAGCAAGTGCGTGATTTCTGACTCATCCAGCGCTGCCACAATGCGCGCAGGCATGTCCCCCTTCAAAACATCGACGCGACTGATCTTTATCGGAGGCTTCGCGGCAATACCCTGAAAATGCCGCGCGGTGCCGTATTTCGCCGGCATGCCGGACAGATCGCTCCCCTCGTACACTTCCAGCACCCTGTTGGCCGGCCACCGCGGCATTTCGGTCACCAGCGGCAATACCTGGAAATAGTCACCATCAACAGGTCTCGCGCCATTCAATTGTTCCATGACCTGTCCCGCCCTCGCATCAGCCTTGAATAGCCGGAGCGCATCCGTCAACTCAGGAGGCGGCGCGCTGTGGTCCACGTGCATTTTGCGCAGCGCAGCGTCACTGACGCCGCTGACATCCGCGGCCCGGAGCAGCGCTTCGTCAGCTAATTCCTGGGTGTCGTGTCCGATACGGCGCAAAAGGGTCAACCGATCCCAGTCCAGTGGGCGTTCAAGTGTGTGGCGCCAGGCGCCAAGGCCATTACTCTCCAGGATAGGCTGGTATGCAGCGGAATCGGTCGGATGCTTTATCCGCCATTTTTGAATGGCTTCGTCAAACACCTTTTCGTAAACCTTGTCGCCCATCCGGATGTAGGTTTTGCCGCTGATCACGTGCTGCCCCAGCCTGTTCGGAACGGCACTGGCGTCGAGCGCCGGGTGACTTTCATACCCGCTGACGTCGGGCTTCCATAGTCGGGTTTCGCCATTGGGCAATGTGACCGAATGCAAGCTCTCTATTACCGGCTCAGGCGGGACCGCCCGAAGTTTGCCGACGCCAACCCCGACACCGGCCATGACACCGATCAAAGCAATGTTCTCTGCGACGTCCACCAGATGTGCTTTAGCCGCTCGCTTATCGCCCTCGCTCCACTCGATGGCGCCCTCCACGGTTTCGTATAGCAATTGTCCCGCCATCACCGCCATCATCACTTCGCCAAGCACCGGGACAAACATCGACACCAGGTTCAAGCTCAGCAAACCAAATTCCATCAGTTGGGCCAGTTTCAACTCGCGCGCTTTGACGTCAACGTCGTCGGTGGGCACCGCATGGCTGCGCGCATCGGCAATGACTTTTTGGCAATGTTGCTGGTACAGATAGGCCCACAGGTCCTCATTCTCGGTCCAACCGCCGCGGCCCTCGTGTTTCAAGGACGACAAGGCAATGAAGGGATCCGGCTCCGGCTCCAGTTTGGGCGGACGTTCGGGCGGTATTTCCTTGATTCTGATCAACGGCGAAAGCGGAGTGGCATAGTCGATTATTTTTTTCCACGGCGATCGCCAAAGATCAGTCGGAGAGTCAGCGGCTTTCTGGGTGAACTGACTGAAGTAATATGGACGTTGATCGTAGGCGACAAACTGGCTGAAAAAACGTTGATAGGCGGTAGGGGCTGCAGCTTCGGTCTGTGAGGCATCTCGCGCCGTGAACAGACGCTTGAATGTTTCCTGACGTTGCGCCGCGGTATAACGCTTCATGGGATGCGCCGGATCATGGGGGATGTAAACAATCACCTCATCTGAATAACGGTACTTTTCACAGATAGAAAATGCTACGCAGCCCGTCATACGCTTTCTCATCAAGCTGACGTCTTCAAACCAGACTTGTTTTTTGCCCATCCAAGGGTGGATTTCACCGTCGATGACCGAAAGAATCATCGTGTGATCCCTGGGCTCAATGTCCCCGGTCAACAACGCTTGCTCCGCCGCGGCCCTCATTGTTGCTTTCTGGCTCGCAATAAAATGCTCTCGCAACGTCTCCCCAGGGACTGCATCGGCCGCCTGGAAGAAGGACTTCAGGTAGGTCTGATATTTTGCCCCAATGTCCAACCTGCGACAGAGGCCGAGAAAATGCCTGACCGGCAGATGGATGCTCACCGGCTCGAAAGTGCCGGGCGTCGTGGTCTCTACAACAAAGCCGGAGGTCTTGTGATAAGCGCCTTCGGCGCACTCGTAAGCTTCGAAATTATGCAACGTCGCCTGCAGCATCGGCAGCTTCATGACTTCGAAGGATGAGAGCTCAATTTCGAGGATGCCGGCGGCCAGCGTTCGCCTCAGGCACAGCAAGGTTTTGTTGACATCCACCTCCACCTGATACTCATCCTTCAACGCCTCGATCAGCAACGGCTCGGCGAATGCATCGATGTTTAGAAAGCTCGACATCGATTTGTCCAGCCGGGCCTGCGCGACGACACTGGCTTTGAAATTGGCATCGACATTGTTGCGTTGTTGGGGTGAAGCGCTCAGGTACCAATCAGGCGTGCGCGTTCCAGCGTCCTTGAATGCCTGTCTTCGTTGCGGTGAGGCATCGACAAGCCATTGGGGAATCGTTTTTTCAAGCACCTGGGCATGAATGCTATCCGTTGCCGATGGCCTGACGTTTTGGGTTGCGTTTTGAAATTGCGAGGACATGAGTCACTCCTTTATTAGGGAGCGACAGCACACCATCTCAGGCACGCTCGACTGCGGTATATAGTTATTGCAGACGTGGCAATCGGTGACGAAAAATTTCACCGGCCGAGCTTCTTACGCCATCGTTCTTTGATTGCCTGCTGATTGTCTATGCTTGGGCAACACGAATGCAGTGGAGGGGTTTATGGACGATCCAGTCGACAACAAACCGCCGACGTTGTGGCAGATGCTGCAGAGCGTCATGGCAGCGGCTTTCGGGGTACAGAGCGGGAAAAACCGGGCGCGCGATTTCACTCACGGCAAGCCGAGTCATTTTGTCCTTCTGGGGGTGTTGTTCACGGCCGTGTTTGCGCTGACGCTGTTCGGCATTGTGAAACTGGTCTTGCATCTGGCAGGGATTTGAGTCAGCCCGGTGACGGCCCTTGGACCATCGCCCGGACGGTGTCGGTTATTGATGACTCACCCAGAACACTGCGGTGCCCACAACCAGGATGATCAGGAACAAAATCGCCCAGGCATCGACCGTGCTATCGCTTTTCCTTGCTTTGGTTGGGTTGCTCATTGCATCGCCTCTTGTCGGTTTTATCGGTGATTGCATAAAGACTCGAGCACAGTTAAGACGATGATTGCCCGCACCACAAATGTGGGTTTTGCTCCCATGAGTTTCATTAGTCGTTTTGGTTCTTTACATATACTCAAACATCACTTTTGCGCATAACTGCAAACTGGTATCTTGCCTCCGCTCCGTTGGGAGTGCGCGGCCGTGCGCGCAGAATTGCCGAGGCAGCATCGGGTTCCAGCAAGCGAAAAACGCCACTGGATCCGACCGGCCCAAGCCTGAGAACAGGACTTATATGTACGTATACGACGAGTACGATCAGCGGATCATCGAGGACCGCGTCAAGCAGTTCCGTGATCAGACCCGACGCTATCTGGCAGGCGAGCTGAGCGAAGAAGAATTCCGCCCTTTGCGTTTGCAGAACGGGCTTTATATCCAGCGCTTCGCGCCGATGCTGCGTGTAGCGGTGCCTTACGGTCAGCTGACTTCGCGTCAGACGCGAATGATGGCCAAAATCGCCCGCGACTACGACAAGGGCTATGCCCACATCAGTACCCGGCAGAACGTGCAGTTCAATTGGCCGGCGCTGGAAGACATTCCGGACATCCTCGCTGAACTGGCCACCGTGCAAATGCATGCGATCCAGACCAGCGGCAACTGCCTGCGCAACGTCACCACCGACCAGTTCGCCGGTGTCGCGGCCGACGAGTTGATCGACCCGCGTCCGTGGTGCGAAATTGTGCGCCAATGGACTACTTTCCACCCGGAATTCGCTTATTTACCGCGCAAGTTCAAAATCGCCATCAACGGTTCGACGTCCGACCGTGCGGCCATCGAAGTCCATGACATCGGCCTTGAGCCGGTGCATAACGCCGCGGGCGAACTGGGTTTCCGTGTGCTGGTCGGTGGCGGCCTGGGCCGTACGCCGGTGGTGGGCGCGTTCATCAACGAGTTCCTGCCATGGCAGGACCTGTTGAGCTACCTCGACGCCATTCTGCGGGTCTATAACCGCTACGGTCGTCGTGACAACAAGTACAAGGCGCGGATCAAGATTCTGGTCAAGGCCCTGACGCCTGAAGTGTTCGCGCAGAAAGTCGACGCGGAAATGGAACACCTTCGCGGTGGCCAAACCACGTTGACCGATGCCGAAGTGCATCGCGTGGCCAAACACTTTGTCGACCCGCAATACAAGGCTCTGGACAACCAGACGGCCGAGCTGACCGAGTTCGACAAACAGCACCCAGGCTTCGCCCGCTGGCGCACCCGCAACACCCTCGCGCACAAAAAGCCGGGTTACGTTGCCGTGACGCTGTCCCTGAAGCCGACTGGCGTTGCGCCGGGCGACATCACCGACAAGCAGCTCGATGCCGTGGCCGACTTGGCCGAGCGTTACAGCTTCGGTCAGCTGCGCACCTCCCACGAGCAGAACATTATTCTGGCCGATGTCGAGCAGAGCCAATTGTTCGCCCTGTGGAGCGAGTTGCGCGAGCAAGGTTTCGCCACACCGAACATCGGTTTGCTGACCGACATCATCTGCTGCCCGGGCGGTGACTTCTGCTCCCTGGCCAACGCCAAATCGATCCCGATCGCCGAATCGATCCAGCGCCGTTTCGACGACCTGGACTACCTGTTCGACATTGGCGAGCTGGACCTGAACATCTCTGGTTGCATGAACGCCTGTGGTCACCACCACGTCGGCCACATCGGCATTCTCGGGGTGGACAAGAAAGGCGAAGAGTTCTACCAGGTGTCCCTGGGTGGCAGCGCCAGTCGCGATGCGAGCCTGGGCAAGATCCTCGGCCCGTCTTTCGCACAGGAAGCCATGCCTGATGTGATCGAGAAGCTGATCGACGTGTACATCGAACAACGTACCGAAGACGAGCGCTTCATCGACACCTATCAGCGTATCGGCATCGACCTCTTCAAGGAGCGCGTCTATGCAGCGAATAATTAAGAACAACGAAGTCGTCGACGAAACCTGGCACTTGCTGCCGAAGGACTTCAACATCGACGACATCAGCAACTGCGACGACCTTATCGTCCCGCTGCAACTGTGGCGCGAGCACAGCCGTATGCTCAAGGCTCGCGATGGCGGCCTGGGTGTGTGGCTGGACGCCGATGAAGAAGCCGAAGAAATCGGAGATGACGTCGATCAGTTCCAGGTCATCGCCTTGAACTTCCCGGCCTTCACCGACGGACGCAACTACTCCAATGCTCGCTTGCTGCGTGACCGTTATGGTTTCAAAGGCGAACTGCGGGCAATTGGCGATGTACTGCGCGACCAATTGTTCTATATGCACCGCTGCGGCTTCGATGCCTTCGCAATCCGCGCCGACAAAGACCCGTACGAAGCTTTGGAAGGTCTCAAGGACTTTTCGGTGACGTACCAGGCCGCAACGGACGAACCGCTGCCGCTGTTCCGTCGCCGCTAAGTACATCGCGTAAAAAAAGCCCTGAATCGGAAATTGGTTCAGGGCTTTTTTGTGTTCGGCGCCTACTTACCAGAAGCGTTGCTGGGTCAACCGGCTCCACCAGCTCAGCAATACACGATCGACCGAACCGCTGGCCGCGATACCGATGCGCTCCTGCAGGCTTTTGCGTTCGGCGTAATGCAAGTGATAGAGCTCGGACTGTTTGGCTCGTTCGGCAAGGTATTCATCGCTGGTCTTGAGTTCATCCACCAGTTGCTTGTCGAGCGCCGCAATGCCCAGCCAGATTTCTCCGGTGGCCACTTCGTCGATGGCCAGTTGCGGGCGATAGCGGGAAACGAAGTTCTTGAACAGCTGATGGGTGATGTCCAGGTCTTCCTGGAATTTCTCCCGGCCCTTCTCGGTGTTTTCACCGAACACCGTCAAGGTGCGCTTGTACTCACCGGCTGTCAGTACTTCGAAATCGATGTCGTGTTTTTTCAACAGGCGATTGACGTTGGGCAACTGCGCCACCACGCCGATCGAGCCGAGAATCGCGAACGGCGCACTGATAATTTTCTCGCCGATGCACGCCATCATGTAGCCACCGCTGGCCGCGACCTTGTCGATGCATACGGTCAACGGCACGCCGGCTTCACGAATCCGAGCCAGTTGCGAAGACGCCAAACCATAGCTGTGAACCATACCGCCGCCGCTTTCCAGGCGCAGCACCACTTCATCTTTCGGCGTGGCGAGCGTCAGCAGCGCGGTGATTTCGTGGCGCAGGCTCTCAGTGGCCGACGCCCTGATATCACCGTCGAAATCCAGCACGAACACCCGCGGTTTGGCCTCGGGTTTCTTCTTTTGCTTTTTATCGGTTTTAGCCTGGGACTTGCGCAAGGCCTTGAGCTGATCCTTGTCGAGCAAGGTTTGCTCCAGGCGTTCACGCAGCCCTTTGTAGAAATCATTGAGGTTGCTGACTTGCAGCTGCCCGGCCGACTTGCGCCGACCTTTGCTGCGCAACGCCGCAAAACTGGCCAGGACCACCAGAATGGCGATCACCAGAGTCACGGTCTTGGCCAGAAAAATGGCGTACTCGAACAAAAGCTCCACAGGGACTCCTTCAATCAATGCGCGGGGTAAACACGCGCGGGATAGCTCCAGCATACCCATCCGCCGGCCCGACGGCCAGCCGTGAAACCTCTGGCAACAGGCCTGTAACGGGCATTTCAAACAAGCGTATGTTTTTTCATTGACAGCTCACCGCCATCCTCATAACCTCGCCAAACCTTCAACGTACCGGGATGACGCGGACGTGGGCAGCATCTACTTGATTCGACATGGCCAGGCCTCCTTCGGTGCAGACGACTACGACGTCCTGTCGCCGACCGGTATTCGTCAGGCAGAACTCCTCGGCCAGCACCTGGCCGAACTCGGTGTCAGCTTCGATCGCTGCCTGTCGGGCGACTTGCGCCGCCAGCAACACACCGCCAACAGCGCGCTGGAACAGTTCGCCGCTGTCGGGGTGCCGGTGCCGGTGCTGGAAATCGATTCCGCTTTCAACGAATTCGATGCCGACGCAGTGATCCGCGCCCTGCTGCCGGCCATGTTGGATGACGAGCCCCAAGCGCTGGATATCCTGCGCAACGCCGCACAGAACCGTGCTGAATTCCAACGTATCTTTGCCTTGATCATCGAGCGCTGGCTCGCCGGCACCTACGATACACCGGGGCTGGAGAGCTGGCTGGGTTTCGTCGAACGGGTGCAGGCCGGTCTGCATCGATTGCTCGAACACGCCGACAATACCCAGAAAATCGCCGTGTTCACCTCCGGCGGCACCATCACTGCCCTGCTCCACCTCATTACGCAAATGCCCGCAAAACAGGCCTTTGAACTGAACTGGCAAATCGTCAACACCTCGCTCAACCTGCTTAAGTTTCGCGGTCGCGAGGTGGCCCTGGCTTCCTTCAACAGTCATGCACACCTGCAACTGCTGAAGGCTCCGGAACTCATCACGTTTCGCTGAGTCCGGATTATTGTGACCCTGGCTGTAATAACCCAGCTCTAATTACCCAAGAAAGGATCGAACCATGACCTCCGTAGCTGATGCCGTACAAGCAATGAAAGCCAAGTTCAACCCAGCCGCTGCTGCCGGTCTGGACCTGGTATTCGGTTTTCGCATCGACGACACCAAGAACTTCTCGCTGATCGTCAAAGACGGCACCTGCGAACTGCAAGAAGGCGAGAACCCGGACGCCCAAGTCACTCTGGTAATGGACGGCGAAACCCTGCAAGGCATCGTCGACGGTTCGACCGACGGCATGCAAGCGTTCATGGGCGGCAAACTGCGCGCTGAAGGCGACATGATGCTGGCGATGAAACTGTCCGAGCTGTTCCCGGCCTAAGCACGCCGCTCCCGTCTTTCGGGAGCACGTCTGGCTGCCAACGAATCCCGCCCCTTGTGGCGGGATTCGTCGTTTCCGCTCTCGCAAAACGGCTATCTGCGGATTTGCCGACTATATTCCTTCTGGCCGCATGCGTCAGACATCGGCTGTTTGCCCTCGCTTCTTTTTTGAAGACTTTGTGGAGAGCACTGCCATGAGTCCACCTGACGAGCACAACGACTTCAGTCGTCGCCGTGTATTGCAAGGTCTTTCGGCAGGCACCGTCGGTGCCTGGGTCAGCCCACTATTTGCAGGGAGTAAAACCATGCCCGATGCCCCGGCCGATCTGATTCTGTACAACGGACGCCTGCACACCGTCGACCGCAAAAAACCCCAGGCCAGTGCGGTCGCGATCAAGGACGGACGCTTCGTGGTGGTCGGCAGCGATGCCCAGGCCATGGCGCTGCAAGGCCCCGGCAGCCAAATCATCGACCTGCATGGCCGCACGGTAATTCCCGGTCTCAATGACTCCCACCTGCACTTGATCCGTGGGGGGCTGAATTACAATCTCGAACTGCGCTGGGAAGGCGTCCCGTCCCTGGCCGATGCCTTGCGCATGCTCAAGGATCAGGCCGATCGCACGCCAACGCCGCAATGGGTGCGGGTGGTCGGTGGCTGGAACGAATTCCAGTTTGCCGAGAAGCGCCTGCCGACGATTGAAGAACTGAACAAGGCCGCGCCGGACACCCCGGTGTTCGTGCTGCACCTCTACGACCGCGCCCTGCTCAACCGTGCCGCGCTGAAAGTGGTCGGCTATACCCGCGACACGCCGAACCCGCCGGGCGGCGAGATCCAGCGCGATGCCAATGGCGACCCCACCGGCATGCTGATCGCCCGACCCAACGCCATGATCCTCTACTCGACCCTGGCCAAGGGGCCGAAGTTGCCGTTGGACTATCAGGTCAACTCGACCCGCCAGTTCATGCGTGAACTCAATCGGCTGGGCGTCACCAGCGCCATCGATGCCGGCGGCGGTTATCAGAATTACCCGGACGATTATCAAGTCATCCAGCAACTGGCCAAAGACCAGCAGCTTACGGTGCGCATTGCCTACAACCTGTTCACTCAAAAACCCAAGGAAGAGCTGACCGATTTCAAAAACTGGACCAGCACTTCCCATTACGGTCAGGGTGATGACTTCCTGCGGCACAACGGTGCCGGGGAAATGCTGGTGTTCTCGGCGGCGGATTTCGAAGACTTCCTCGAGCCGCGTCCGGACCTGCCGCAAACCATGGAGCAGGAGCTGGAACCGGTGGTCCGCCACCTCGTCGAGCAGCGCTGGCCCTTCCGCCTGCACGCCACCTACAACGAATCCATCAGCCGCATGCTCGACGTGTTCGAGAAGGTCGACCGGGATATTCCGTTCGACGGTTTGCCATGGTTCTTCGATCATGCCGAAACCATTACCCCACGGAACATTGAACGGGTTAAAGCCCTCGGTGGCGGCATCGCCATCCAGGATCGCATGGCGTTCCAGGGCGAGTACTTTGTCGACCGTTACGGCGCGACGGCGGCCGAAGCGACACCACCGATCGCACGCATGCTCGCCGAAGGTGTGCCGGTGGGCGCCGGCACCGATGCCACGCGCGTGTCCAGCTACAACCCCTGGACCTCGCTGTACTGGCTGGTCAGCGGCCGCACCGTTGGTGGCCTCGCGCTGTACCCGCAAGGCTTGAGCCGTGATACGGCGCTGGAACTGTTCACCCACGGCAGCGCCTGGTTTTCCTCCGAACAAGGCAAGAAAGGCCAGATCAAGGTCGGGCAACTGGCGGACCTGATTGCGCTGTCGGCGGACTATTTCCACATCGAAGACGAAGCCATCAAATGGATCGAGTCGGTGCTGACCATTGTCGACGGCAAGATCGTCCATGGCAGCGTCGAGTTCGAAAAACTGGGGCCACCGCCCATCCCGGTGGTGCCTGAGTGGTCGCCGGTGGTGAATGTGCCGGGGCACTGGAAACCACTGGCGCCGCTGACTGCGCAAGTGCACCAGTGCGTGGGCGCTTGTGCGGTGCATGCCCACAGCCATGAGCGGGCGCGGTTGTCGTCAGCGCCGGTCAGTGACTTTCAAGGGTTCTGGGGGGCGTTTGGCTGTTCGTGTTTTGCGTTCTGAAAAGAGAAAAGATCGCAGCCTTCGGCAGCTCCTACAGGAATAGGTGATCCTCTGTAGGAGCTGCCGAAGGCTGCGATCTTTTGATTTTGCGCCTCTGCAACACCCACTGACACAAGCTTGATCTCGATCAGTTGCTCACCCCCTCGCAACCACTACTATCGCGCTTCCATCGAAGGCCACGGACGGCTCATTGGGAGCCTGCGGCCCAAAATTCTCAAGGAAGAGTCAATCATGCGGTCATTGAAAATCATTCTGCTGGCGTCAGCATTCAACGGCCTGACCCAACGGGCGTGGCTGGATTTGCGTCAGGCCGGTCACTCGCCCAGCGTGGTGCTGTTCACCGATGCAGACGCGGTGTGCGAGCAAATCGAACACTCCGGTGCCGATCTGGTGATCTGCCCGTTCCTCAAGGACCGGGTACCGCAACAGGTGTGGAGCAACCGCCAGCGTCCCGTGGTGATCATTCACCCAGGCATCGTCGGCGACCGTGGCGCCAGTGCGCTGGACTGGGCCATCACCCGCGAACTCAGCCGCTGGGGCGTGACAGCGTTGCAAGCGGTGGAGGAAATGGACGCCGGGCCGGTCTGGGCCACCTGTGAATTCAACCTGCCCCAAGGCTTGCGCAAATCCGAGTTGTACAACGGGCGCGTCAGCGATGCGGCAATCTCCTGCATCCGCGAAGTCGTGGAAAAATTCATCGCCGGTTTCATTCCGGTGCCCTTGGATTACAGCCAACGCCATGTGATTGGCCGCTTGCAGCCGAACATGAAACAAGCCGACCGGTCCTTCAGCTGGCACGATAGCTCGCGCTTCATCAAACGCAGCATCGACGCCGCCGACGGCCAGCCCGGCGTATTGGCGAGCCTGGCTGGCGGTCAGTATTACCTGTACGACGCTCACCTGGATTCGCGCAGCGGCATGCCGGGGGAGATTCTCGCGGTGCATGACGATGCGGTGCTGGTGGCGACCGGCGATACCAGCCTGTGGATCGGCTCGCTGCGACACAAACCCCAGCCCGGGGAAGAAACCTTCAAACGCCCGGCCCGGCATGTGCTCGCCGAACAGCTGGCGCAAGTACCGACCCTTGATTGGTCGATCGCCTCCCAGCCCTTCAACAATGAAAGCTATCAACCGATCCGCTATCGCGAATCAGGCCACGTCGGCGAACTGACCTTCGAGTTTTACAACGGCGCGATGAGCACCCAACAGTGCCAGCGACTGGTGGAAGCCCTGCGCTGGGCCAAGTCCCGGGATACTCAAGTGCTGCTGATCAAGGGTGGACGCGGCAGTTTTTCCAACGGCGTGCACCTCAACGTGATCCAGGCCGCAGCGGTTCCGGGGCTGGAAGCCTGGGCCAATATTCAGGCGATTGATGACGTCTGCCAGGAACTGCTCAGCACCCGGCAACTGGTGATCAGCGGCTTGACCGGCAATGCCGGGGCCGGCGGCGTGATGCTGGCGCTGGCGGCCGACATCGTCTTCTCCCGGTCCGACATCGTGCTCAATCCTCATTACAAAACCATGGGTTTGTACGGCTCCGAGTACTGGACCTACAGCCTGCCCCGCGCTGTCGGCCAGGCAATGGCGGAAAAACTCACGGAAGATTGCCTGCCGATCAGCGCCACCCAGGCGTTGCAACTGGGCATGGTCCAGGAAATCGGCCCGCGCTGCCCCGACGAGTTTGGCCTGTGGTTGTTGCAGCGGGCCAATGGTGCGTTGAGTGATCCGGCGTATCAGGCGATACGTGAGCGTAAAAGCCAGCTCGATACTCAACTGATGCAGCATTGTCGCAATGCAGAACTGGAAGAGATGCAGCTGGACATGGTGCAGAACCGCAAACAGTTTGCCGAGAAGTGCCGAAATTTTGTGTTCAAGCGCAAGGCGTGTGGCACGCCGCAGCGGTTGGTGGCTGAATGGGCGACTGTTCGGGATGTTGAATTGGCCGGGTGATCGGTAGCGCCTGCAAAAGATCGCAGCCTTCGGCAGCTCCTACATTGGAATCGCGCACGCCGTGAAATATCGGGCGAACACAAATTCTGTAGGCGGGGCCGCAGGCTGCGATCTTTTGATCTTGATTTCTATCCGCTGGCGGCGCCTGCTCTTACAATGCCCGCACCTCCCACATCGGCCAGCCCATGGACATCGATCTCGCCCGCACTTTTCTGGAAATCGTCCGCCACGGCAGTCTGGCCGCGGCGGCTGAAAAACTGCACGTCACCCAAACCGCGATCACCGCCCGGGTGCAGAAGCTCGAAAGTCAGCTCGGCAGCACGCTGTTCGTGCGCAACCGCGCCGGGGCGCGCCTGACGCCGAACGGTGAGGCTTTTGTGGTTTACGCCAATCAACTGGTGCAGACCTGGGAAGCAGCGCGCCGGGACTTGCCGCTGCCCGAGGGCTACCGAGATGTGCTGCACATCGGTGGCGAGGTCAGTCTGTGCAACCCGTTGATGCTCAGCTGGGCCGGCGAGCTGCGCGAGAAAATTCCCAGCCATGCCCTGCGCATGGAAATCCGCGACGGCGAAAACCTGCTGCGCCAACTGGAGCTTGGGGTGCTGGATGCGGCGCTGGTCTATCAGCCCGAGTACTGGCCACGCTTGCAAGTCGAGCAGGTGCTGGAAGAAAAACTCATCCTGGTACGCCTGGCCGGACAGCCTGATCCTTACGTGTATATCGACTGGGGCCCGGACTTCCGTCGTCAGCACGATGCCGCGCTGCCGGAAAAGGCCAAGGCTGCCTTGAGCTTCAACCTTGGACCGCTGGCCTTGCAGTACATTCTGGAAAACGGTGGCAGCGGCTATTTCCGCACCCGCGTGGTCCAGAGTTACCTGGAAAGCGGCGTGCTGGAGCCAGTGCCCAAAGCCCCGGAGTTCAGCTATCCGACCTATCTGGTTTACTCCCGGGACCGTGACTCGGCGACCCTGCAACGAGCCTTCGATTTGCTGCGCGAAGTGATCAAGACGGACGACGACTGGTCCCAGCGCTGGAACCCCTTGACCTGACGCCAGGCGTCTTGCACCGGAGCATGGCGCATGTGGCCTCAAGGTTGGGCCGGCCTCTGCGGTGGGATCGACTAATCTGCTGGTTATAACAATAACCACAGGTGAACGCAGTGAGGCAGACCACCGAAGCATTCCGCGCGCGCTACCGTGCCGACATTCATCAGCTCTACAACCCCTGGCTGCATGGCGCCTTTGTGTTGCTGTTCGGTTTGCTGGCCATCGGCGGATTCTGGAGCACCGTGCATCAGGTACAACCCCTGGAATGGCTGACGGTGCCGCTGACCCTGTTGTTTTTCAACTTCGGTGTCTATGTCGTACATCGGCATCTGGGGCACCATAAGAAGCGTCTGGCGCGAATGTTCTACGCCCGTCATGCCGGTGACCATCACAGCTTTTTCACTCCCGGCCACATGACCTACGACAGTGCCCGGGACTGGCGGGTGATTCTGTTTCCGGCCTGGCTGATTGTATTGCATACCCTCGTCATCACAGCGCCCGCCTGGTGGCTGTTGACTCTGCTCAACGGCAACGTCGCGGGGCTGTTCGGCGGTTGCATGGTCCTCGGTTACCTGACCTATGAAGTGTTCCACGCTTGCGAACATCTACCACCCGGCAACCCGCTGACCCGTTTACCGTGGATTCGCCAGATGCGCCGTTTGCACGCGCTGCACCATCGCCGCGAGCTGATGCAGGAGCGCAATTTCAATATCGTGTTTCCACTGATGGACTACCTGTTCGGCACCCTGTACTGGGAACCGGAGCAAGTACCTCCGCACCTGATGAGAGCGCCCATGACCCGCCTGCAGCACGTGGTCGACATCGCTGGAAATCCGATCGCCGTGCTCGCGTACGCCAGCACCGCGACACGTTGGCCGGAGTGGCATCCGTCCTCCCTCAAAGTTGATGGCCAGAGCGGTCCGTTATATGCCGGGGCGCGGTTCGAGGAAGACATTCGGGCCGGCGGGCGTGAGGGGCACTTGAGTTGGGAGGTCGACGAATACTTGCCCGGTCGCCGCTGGAGCGCTCGGGCCCAAGGCGATCATGGGCTGTCATTGATGGTGACTTACGAGTGCGAGGCCGAGGGCGACGGCACGCGGTTTGTCCGCACCCTGGAATATTGCTTCAGCGGTGTGCTGATGCGCATCGCCAATCGATTGTTGCTCAAGCGGCGCATCAAGCGTGAATCGGCGCAATCGATGCTGGCGTTACGCGAGATGGCGCAAAAACATCTGGCCTCGACAGGAGTCACCGCGTGAAAAGAGCCCTCAAGGTTCGGCATTTATTGTTGCTGTTGATCATTGTGATTGGCGGCTTCCTGTTGTTATTACCCACCAAAGTCCAGCCAATCGCGTGGACACCGTCACCGGCGCCCTCACTCATCGATGGCATCTACACAGACAATCAGCGCCTCAAAGGCGTGGAGCGTGTCGGCGCCGCCGACATCGACGGTCCGGAGGCGTTGCTGCTGGAGGAAGGCGTCCTCATTACCGGTCTGCATGACGGCCGGTTGATTAGTACCAGCCTCGACGGCAAGACCACCAAGGTGCTGGCCGATACCGGTGGCAGGCCATTGGGCCTGGCGCGCCATCCCAATGGTTTGCTGGTGATCGCCGATGGGGTCAAGGGTTTGCTGTCGCTCGATGCTCAAGGCCGTGTGATTGCATTGAGCACCACGGCCAATAACGTGCCCTTCGGCTTTACCGATGACGTGGTCATCGACAAGTCCGGGCATTACGCCTATTTCAGCGATGCTTCCAGCCGTTGGGGTTACGGCAAGGATGGCGAGGCGATCATCGAGCACGGCGGCGACGGTCGATTGCTGCGTTATGACTTCCAGACCGGCACGACGACGGTCTTGCTGGATAAGCTGGAGTTCGCCAACGGAGTGACCCTGGGGCCTGACGATGCGTTTGTGCTGGTCAACGAAACCGGCGCCTATCGCATCAGCCGCTATTGGCTGACCGGGCCGAAAGCCGGGACCCACGATCTGTTCATCGATAATTTGCCGGGGCTGCCGGACAACCTGGCATTCAATGGCCGCGACCGTTTCTGGGTGGCGCTGTATGCACCGCGCAATGCACTGCTCGACGCCACGGCGCCCTACCCTCTGGTACGCAAAATGATCGTGCGCGCGATGACGGTCCTGCCCATACCGGTGGAGAACCGCGCCTTCGCCCTCGGCCTGGACCTCGACGGCAAAGTGATTGCCAATCTGCAGGACGCCAGCAGCGGCAACTACTCACCCATCACCACCGTGCGCGAGTATGGGGACTGGTTGTATCTGGGGTCGCTGAAAGCGCGGCACATGGCGCGGTTGCCGTTGAGTACGGCATTGAAATAGGCGTTGCAAAAAAAGATCGCAGCCTTCGGCAGCTCCTACATTGACCGTGTGCACCGTGATCTTGCGGATACACCCGAACCCGTAGGAGCTGCCGAAGGCTGCGATCTTTTGATCTTGAATCAACGCGGATCCATCTCACCATCACGTACCGAATTGTCTGTCTCTTCGCGCACTCGCTCCGGGTCGATGTCAGTCACGTCATCCTGTTCCAGAGGCGTTATGTCCTCATTGTCCGGCAATTCATCGATGCCCGGTTCATCCTCGGGGTTGACAGTGGTGCGTCCCGGGCTCAGGGGTTCGGGATGTATCGGGATCGGGTCGTAGCCGCCCTGTTCTTCGCTGGGGTACTTTTCTTTATGGGGGGGCATGGGGCACCTCGCACGGGCCGCAAAGTCGGGCTCTGATCGTTCGAGGTGCCGGTATTTGTCCCCGTTCCAAATTTTCAGTCACCGGTCGTCGGTGGCTTGATATGGCACATCAGGACGATGCCTGAAGTTGTTTGACGATCTTGTCCTTGACCTGCAAGCGCTTCTCTTTGAGCTTCTTCACTGCGTCATCGCTGGGCGCATCTGATTGTGCGGTCTCAGCCTTCACCACCTCCGCGTCCGCCTGGGAGTACTTGTTGATCAGTGAATCCAGTAACGGATCCTTGGTGCGTTTTTGCTGGATCTCTTCCTTCGTGCAGCGTAAGTCCTGATAAAGGTCATGAGTCACCGGCATGGAACACCTCCGTTTGTTGATCGGTAGCAAACGCGATCGATTGCGCTCACCAGCTATCAGAATGGCCTTGCTTATGGTGTTCTGTCGACCGTCTATCAGACCAGCGGTGTCCGTTCGTCGCCCTGTCGCAAATGCGATAAAACCTTTGCACAAATGTCCATCTCCATTGAATAACGATCACCCGGATCGCCCATAAAAACCTGTGTGGAGAATGACCGATGGACGGATTCAATCTGCGTCACCTCGCCTTGGCCGTAGCCTTGAGCACCAGCATGGGCACGGCTTTTGCTGCCACTTCCAACGACTTCGTCGATGACGCGGCCGAGGTTGGCATCGCGGAAGTCGAGACCAGCAAACTGGCCCTGGAAAAAAGCTCATCGGCCGACGTCAAGGCGTTCGCCAAGATGATGGTTACTGATCATTCCAAAGCCAATGAAGAACTGGCGGCCCTGGCGAAAAAGCACGACATCGAGATGCCGGACACGACGACGGTGGTCAAACAGGCCAAGGAAAAAATTCTCGACCTGCGCGATGAATCCTTCGATACGGCCTATGCCAACAATCAGGTGAAGGCTCACGAAGAAACGATTGAACGGTTCAAAAAACAAGCCAACACAGTGACGGACGACAAGACCAAAGGCGCTGTCGAACTCAAGGCCTTTGCCCAAAAAATGTTGCCGGCGCTGGAAAAACACCTGGATATGGCGAAAAAACTCCAGGCGGCTCATCCCGATAAATAAGCCCCACAGGAACAAGGCGTGCCCGGTGATCGCTCATCGCGGGTAAGCCTTGATGCCAGTCAGTTAGCCCCCTGTAGGAGCGAGGCTTGCCCGCGAACAAGACTCCGCAGTTGTATCAGGTCCCCCGCGTCATCGTTCTTCGCGGGCAAGCCTCGCTCCTACAGGGCGCGGATCGCATTACAACCAACAGGTCTCAACCACCCAGTACGTTGCGGAGCTTACTCAACAGCGCTTCAGGGCCATAAGGTTTGCTCAGCAGATAAGTGTCGGGGCTGAGTTGGTGATTGCGCGAAATAATGTCCCGGGTGTGACCGGAGGTAAACAGCACCGCCACCGGAGGATTCTGCACCTTGGCCCAGGCGGCCAGGTCCGAGCTTTTGATCAGACCGGGCATGACCACATCGGTGAAGATCAGGTCCACCGCCACGCCATCGAGCAACATCTGCATGGCCAGGTCACCGTTGGCCGCGGTCAGTACCTGATAGCCCTCTTCACGCAACAAGTCCACCGCCGAGCCACGCACCGCTTCGTTGTCTTCGACCACCAGAATAGTTTCGTGCCCGCCTCGGTGCTGCGGATCATGGCGCGTTATTTCACCGGGCAACGGGCGCAAGCTGCGCGGGAAATACAGCTGCACCCGAGTGCCCTGCCCGACGACGCTGGAGATCTCGATATGCCCGCCGCTCTGTTTGACGAAACCGAACACCATGCTCAAACCCAGGCCGGTACCCTGGCCGTCGGCCTTGGTGGTAAAAAACGGTTCGAAGGCCTGTGCGAGCACTTGAGGCGGCATGCCGACACCCGTGTCAGCCACCGCGACGCAAACATAGTCGCCGGCGACGATGCCCTTGCCTGCGCAAAACTTGCGGTCGAGGGCAATGTTCTCGGCGCTCAGGGCAATGGTCCCCTCGCCATTCATGGCGTCTCGGGCGTTGATCGCGAGGTTGAGAATGGCGTTTTCGAGTTGATTGCGGTCCACGTAGAGATGCCATGGAGCGTCAGGCGCCGTCATCTTGATCTGGATGGTTTCCCCCAGCGCCCGTTGTAACAATTCTCCCAGGCCTTCGAAGATCTGCCGTGGATCGCAGACCGCCGGCGACAAAGGCTGGCGACGGGCGAATGCGAGCAATTGCGACGACAGTTTGGCACCGCGCTCGACCGCGGCAATCGACGCGCTGACCCGGCGTTGCACGTTGGCGTTGTCCGGCTCGTGACGCGCCAACAAATGCAGATTGCCGGCGATTACCTGCAACAGGTTGTTGAAGTCATGGGCCACGCCGCCGGTAAGACCGCCGATGGCTTCGAGTTTCTGTGACTGACGCAGCTGCTCTTCGGCCGCCAGCCGCGCTTCGACTTCGTCGGCGACGCGCTGCTCCAGGTTGCGGGTGAATTTGAGCAAGGACTCTTCGGCAGTCTTGCGTTCGTGGATGTCAATCAACACCCCAGGAAAGCGGAACGCCTCGCCTTGCTCATTGAACTCGCAACACCCGCTGGCCAGCACCCACAGGTAACTGCCATCGGGACGCAGAACCCGGTATTCGGCGTTATAGGGTATGCCGGTTTCCACCGACTGATTGATCAGCTCCTGAACCCAACTGCGGTCGTCGGGATGAATCTGCATCTCGGCGATGAGCGGTGGCAGGTTGGCCAGGTCCTGGTCGGGCGGGTAGGAAAACGTGCGGGCGAAGCGTTCGTCGGCAGACAGCACGTTAGCCTTGATGTCCCAGACGAATGAGCCGAGCAAAGCCCCGGCATTAAGAGCCAGGCGAACTCTTTCGTTGTCGGCGCGATAAGCGCTTTCGGCTTCCTGGCGTCGGCGCTCGGAAATCACATGATCAGTGGTGTCGACCACCATCGCCATGACCCCGGCGGGGTGCCCGTCATCATCGGCGACGGGACTGTAGTAAAGATCCATCCAGACATCTTCGGGTACGCCGTCACGCAACAGCACCAGGGCTTTGTTGTGATAGGACAAGGTACCGCCCGCAAGGCAGATATCCACCACATGCCGATTGAATTCGGCGACCTCTGGCCAGCCCAACTCCACCGGGGAACCCAGCAGGTAAGGATGCCGCCCACCGGCAAATCTGGAGTAGGCATCGTTATAGATCATGTAACCGGGCCGCCCCCACAGCATCACCATTGGCAGGGGTGAGGCGAGCAATAACTGCACCGCGCTGCACAGGCTCCCGGGCCAGGTATCGATGCGCCCGAGTTCGGTCAGGCTCCAGTCGAACGCGCGAATGCGTCCGGCCATTTCGCCGCTCCAGCCGGTACATCCGTGGCTATTGTCTAGAAACTGCATCGACTGGCCTATGTCCTGTGAATGACATGTCTTCAGGCAGTGCAACGGCGTGAGGAGACGGTGCGTGCCCGTTTGTTTCGAGCACCGCCAACGCCAATGGTTTCATAGAGGTATAGCTGATTCTCGACAGCCCCCTGTGACAAGCTGTCTCGCCACAGCCACAGGGAGGGGCATCAGTCGGTGCCGTATTTCGGCGAACGCGGCCCGTACAACAAGCCCGCCGGATGCCCTGCCGACAGCAGCCGTGCACTGGTAATGCCGGCAATCGGGTGACCGGCGTCGGTCGAACTGTTGATGATCTGTTTGACTGCCGCGGTAATCAACATGCCGATCAAACCGCCGCCACCGTTGTTGCCACCCTCTTCGCTCGACGCCCTGGCGGTACCGGTCCACAAGGTGGTGCCAGTCTTGAGGTCCACCAGTTTGGCGCTGGCGGTGACTGCGGTTTCGCTGCTGATCACCAGGTAGCGAGTGCCGTATTCACTCACGGTGATGTAGAGCGCGGCATCGGCACCGAAGATCTCTTGCAGTTTGTTGGCGGGTGCCTGGTGGATGTCCGCCGGGGTGGTCAGACCGTTCTGGCGAAACGTCTCATCGACCAGCGTGATCGGCAACACGTAGTAACCCGCTTCAGCCAATGGATACGTGACCTGCGACAGCAGGCTGTAGGACGCCTTGATGTCCGGCGAGTTGTTCAGCGGCGGCAGCACCAGAATGGTTTTTGGACGACTTTGTTTGTAAGCCGAATAGTCCACGGTCTTGGGACTGACACAACCGCCAAGGACTACCAGCGCCAGCAGGCAGGCCATCAGTTTCAAGGAGCGCGCAATCATTGGGTGTCTCCGGTCTTGGCGTTTTTAAGCAGAAAGTCCATGTACGGCGTCGACTCGGGAAACAAAGACTTTTCGGTTCTGAACTGCTGCACCATTTGATCGTCCTTGCCCATGCTCAGGTACAACAGCCCCAAATGAGCGTGGTAGCCAGGTGGCGGTGTCTTGCCGGTGGACTTGATCTTTTGCAAGTCGCGTTCCAGGGCTTCGGCCTGAGCTTCCTTGGGCTCTTCACCTTTGAAATACTCATAAACCTGTGGCTGATAACTTTCCCATTGGTAAAGGGTTTTCGGGCTGCTGCAGCCGGCTAACAGGCCACTCAACAGCAGCATGGACGCCATTAACGCCCACGACAGATAACGCTTGAACATGCTTGTACCGCTCCTTGTCATCGACCTTGATCAGTTGCCCGGTTTCCAGGCACCGGAATTCATACCGTCCACCAAACGATTGATTGCCTCGCGCATCGCCAGGTCGAGCACTTTGCCGTTGAGGGTCGAGTCGTAGGCAGCGGTCCCGCCAAAGCCGATGACTTCGCGATTGGACAAGGCATACTCGCCCGCGCCCTGAGTCGAATAAACGACTTCCGATGTGCTGATATTGACGATATTCAGGTTGACCTTGGCGTAGGCCACCTGAGTCTTGCCGCGCCCAAGAATGCCGAACAGCTGGTGATCGCCGGTCTCTTTGCGACCGAACTCGGTGACATCGCCGGTCACCACAAAGTCAGCCCCCTTGAGGCGCTGGGACTGGCCCTTGATCGCGGCTTCCTGCTGGATCTCGCCCATGTTGTCGCGATCCAGCACGCTGAAGCGGTTGGTTTGCTGCAAGTGAGTGATCAGGATGGTCTTGGCCTGACCGCCCAGGCGATCCACACCGTCGGAGAAAATCCCGCGCATGTAGCTCGAACGGTTGTCGAACTTGCCGACCGCCATGGGCACTCGAACTCCCGCATAGGCGCGGCTGGCGCTTTCGACTTTTTCTACCGGCAATGCCCGGGAGCTTTCGGTCGCACAGCCAGCCATCGCGCCCAATACTGCAATCGCGGCCCCTGATACCACCATCCGAGAAATCATTCTCACTGTGCATTCCTTTCTGAAAAACGGTTTATCCCGGCACGGCAACGGCCAGTACGTTGATGGCCAGCATTATGCCAAAGTGCCATCACCGAAGACAGTTTTAAAATTTTTGACGCCAGCGCATTGACCGACACTGTTTTCCTGCGCAGGTGACATCTTCGGTCAATGTCGCAGGGGTCAACGGAAATCCCGGCTGCGCACATGGATACCGTCGAGCAATGAACTCAGGTCGCTCAAGCGTCCGGCAATCAGGTGCCGCACCTCGCCCTCCTTTTCCCAGCGCCCATCGACCTTGAGCAATTGCGAGCCGACCAGTACCTGCCGTTGCCGTTCGGCCAGGTCGCGCCAGACCACCACGTTGACGTTGCCGAACTCGTCTTCAAGCGTCACGAAGGTCACACCGCTGGCGGTGCCCGGGCGTTGCCGGCCGGTCACCAATCCGGCGACGCTGACCGGTCGGCCGTGCTCGACATCCATAAGTTCTTTCGAACTGCGGCAACGCCGGGCTTTCAATTCACCCCGCAGCAAAGCCAGCGGATGCGGACCGAGGGTGGTGCCAACACTGTTGTAATCGGCTTGCAGGTCCTCGCCCACGGTGGGTTTGGGCAGAGACACCGCCGGTTCTTCCTGACTCGGCAAACCGGCAAACAAGCCGAGCTGCTTCTGTACCCCCGCCACCTCCCAGCGCGCCCGATGCCGGTCACCGGCCAACCCGCGCAACGCACCGGCATCGGCCAGTTGCTCCTGGGCGCGAGCATCGAGTCGTGCCCGTTCGCCAAGGTCGGCGATGTCGGCAAACGCCCCTTTCGACCGTGCGACTTCAATACGCCTGGCATCGTCCTCGCGAAAGCCTTTGATCATCCGCAACCCCATGCGAATGGCCGGTTGCGCGCCGGTGATCGGTTCCAGGCTGCAATCCCAGTCACTGGCCCGTACGTCCACCGGACGAATCTGCAAATGATGCCGGCGGGCGTCCTGAAGAATCTGATCCGGGCTGTAGAAACCCATGGGCCAACTGTTGATCAGCGCACAGGCGAACGCCGCCGGCTCGTGGCATTTCAACCAGCAACTGGCGTAGGTCAGCAAGGCGAAACTGGCGGCGTGGGATTCGGGAAAACCGTAATTGCCGAAGCCTTTGATCTGCTCGAAGATCTGCGCGGCGAACTCCGCCGTGTAGCCGTTTTTCTTCATCCCGTCCGCCAGTCGCTCCTTGTGCGGTTCCAGTCCGCCGTGGCGTTTCCAGGCGGCCATGGAACGGCGCAATTGATCGGCCTCGCCGGGGCTGTAGTCGGCGGCAACAATCGCGATCTGCATCACCTGTTCCTGGAACAGTGGCACGCCCAACGTACGCTTCAGCACCACTTCAAGTTCTTTCGACGGGTAGATCACCTCTTCTTCGCCCTTACGCCGCCGCAGATAGGGGTGCACCATCCCACCTTGAATCGGCCCCGGACGAACGATCGCCACCTCAATCACCAGGTCATAGAAAGTCGTGGGCTTGAGCCTTGGCAGCATCGACATCTGAGCCCGGGATTCAATCTGGAACACCCCGATGGTGTCGGCGCGTCCGATCATCTCGTAGGTTTGCGGGTCTTCGGCCGGCACCGTTGCCAGACTCAGGTCACGGCCACGGTGCCGACGCAGCAGATCGAAACAACGGCGAATCGCACTGAGCATGCCCAGCGCCAAAATATCGACCTTGAGCAACCCGACCGCGTCCAGATCGTCCTTGTCCCACTGGATAATGGTGCGCTCGGCCATGGCGGCGTTTTCCACCGGCACCAGGCTGTCCAGGGGCTGCTCGGAAATCACGAAACCGCCAGGGTGCTGGGACAGGTGCCGGGGGAAACCGATCAACTGCCCCGTCAGGCTCAGCACCCGGCGCAACACCGGGCTGTCGGGATCGAAACCACCTTCGCGCAGGCGCTCGACGGGCGGCGCCTGATCACTCCAGTGGCCGCAACAGTCGGCCAGGGCATTGACCTGATCGGGCGGCAAACCCAGTGCCTTGGCCACATCGCGGACTGCGCTGGCACCATGGTAAGTACTGACCACCGCCGTCAGCGCCGCGCGGGTCCGGCCATAACGCTGGAACACGTACTGCAGGACTTCTTCACGTCGCTCGTGCTCGAAATCCACGTCGATGTCCGGCGGCTCATTGCGCTCTTTGGAGAGAAAACGCTCGAACAGCAGCGTGCTCCGCTCCGGGTCGATCTCCGTGATCCCCAGCACGTAGCACACCGCCGAGTTGGCCGCAGAACCGCGCCCCTGACACAGAATGTGTTGCTTGCGGGCGAAATTCACAATGTCGTGAACCGTCAGGAAATAACTTTCGTACCCCAACTCGGCAATCAGCTGCAGTTCCTTGTCGATCTGCACCAACACCTCGGCTTTAGGGCCTTTTTCCCAGCGCCACTGAATACCCTTTTCAGCCAACGCCCGCAGCCAGGACGTGGCCGTTTGACCGTCAGGCACCAGTTCCCGGGGATATTGATAACGCAACTGACTAAGGTCGAACATGCAGCGCCGGGCGATGTTCAGCGTTTCGTCGAGCAGTGCCTGCGGATAAAGATCGCACAAGGCGGCGAGGCTGCGTAAATGCCGTTCCCCATTGGGGTGCAGACGTAACCCGGCCTCGGCCACCGGCAGGTGATGGCGGATCGCGGTCATGGTGTCCTGTAAGGCCCGCCGGCCGCGGGCGTGCATGTGCACATCGCCGCTGGCCACCGCAGGGATTCGCAGTTCCCGTGCCAGGGTCAGCAGCGCCGTCAATCGCCGGGTGTCGTCCTGCCCGCGATGTAACTGAACGCTCAGCCACAGGCGCTCGGCGAAGATCTGCTTCAGCCAGTGGCCCTGCTCAAAGTCATCGACGGCATCCGGCACCCACAACGCCAACAGCCCCGGCAAAGGCTCGCCAAAATCCTCCCGCAGCACCTGATATTGGCCTTTCTGCGTGCGGCGTCTGGCACGGGTGATCAGGCGGCACAGGGTTTGGTAACCCTCGAGGTTTTCCACCAGCAGCACCAGTTTCGGGCCGTCTTCGATGCGTATTTCACTGCCGATGATCAGCGGCAACTCCACAGCCTTGGCCGCCTGCCAGGCGCGGACGATACCCGCCAGGGTGCATTCGTCGGTGATCGCCAACGCTTGGTAGCCCTGCTTTTTCGCCCGTTGAAAAAGCTCAAGCGCACTGGAAGCACCGCGCTGGAAACTGAAGTTCGACAGGCAGTGCAGCTCGACATAATCGACACTCATGCGAACCAGCCTTGCAGCCACAACGGACCGTCTTCACCCACCGCTCGATAGGCCCAGCCCTGCTGACCGGAACGGGTTTCGATCAGGTAATAATCGCGGCGCACATCATCGCCGTCCCACCAGCCCGACTCGATGCGTTCCGGCCCCATGAGGATGCGCGTCGAGCCTTCGTGTACTGCCTGCGGTTCAGTCAGTAGCCAGCCCGGGCGTTGCACGGCAGGCAATACCTCACAGGTCTGGCTGTTGACACTGGCCTGCCACGCACATTCCGGCCGATGATCGGCCTGGAACCGCAAGCCCTGCACCGCGTCATCCCCCAATCGTGCGCGCAAGCGTTCGCGCAGTTGCTCCCAGGGCAAGGACTGCTGCGGACGATCATCGAACAGTTCCTGGTACTGGGGCACAAAGGCCGGTAGCTCTTCGGCGCGCAGACGAAAACCGCGTACCGGCGCCTCGACCTGAACCTGCTCCAGACGCCCTCGGGCCAGTTCGAACAGCATCGCCGGATCGCGCTCGGCACTGAGCAGGCCGACCTTGATCAGCGTGTCTGGCAACCCGGCGTGCTCCAGGTGCAGGTCAAAACGCTGCACACCGCTGTCCCGCCCGCAGAGGAACGCCGCCAGATCGCCGGTCAGCCTGCGCAATGGAAACAGCAACGCCTGATGGGATTGCACATCGAAGTTGAGTTCGATGCGCACATCGAAACGGTCCGGCGGCAGGTAAAACGCCAGCGCCAGCCGTCGCTCGCCGAACAGGGTGTCCAGATGCTTGAGCACCTGAGCCTCGAAACGCCGGGCCAGGCTATGTCGTGGCAGCGCCTGCACCTGACTCAAGGTGCGCAGCCCCATGCGCGACAGTGCCGTGGCAACGCTTGGTTCCAGAGCGATCCGGTCGACGGGCAACTGCCCCAGGTGGTGCTGCAAGGCTTCATTGTCCGGCACTACCAGACCGTCATAAACGTTGGCCAGCACCCGCGCCGCCACCGGATTGGGCGCGGCGACAATCCGGTGACGAAACCCCAGCTCGCCAAGTTCCGCCCGCAACCGCGCCTCGAACTGCGGCCAAGGCCCGAACAAGCCCAGGCTGGATTCGATTTCAAACACCACGGCTCGTGGGTAATGCACGCTGACCTGAGAGCTGAACCGATAGGCCCAGGCGGCCAGGAACTGCTGCCAGTGTTCAATCTCGGCGGCATCGTATTCCGCGGTGACGAACCCTTTGCTCAGGGCCTGAGCGGCGGTCATCGACTGGCCGGGCCTCAAGCCCAGCGCCCGCGCCGAACCGTTGACCGCTTGCAGCACCCGACGCTGGGCCGGGCCGGTCAGCAGCGCCAGCGGCTCATCGGGGTCGGGGCGCTGACGCAGTACCGCGTCCAGCGCCAATTGCGGGAAGAGAATGCACACCCAGCGCATGGCAACCTCAATGCCCGACGGCAAAGGCAATCGGCGCCGAACGGGCCAGCCCGCCCCGGCACTTGAGCACCCGCAACTGCGCAGGTTTGGCGTCAATGGCGATGCGCAGGGCCGCTGGTGACGGGTTAATGGCTTCACTGAGCGAGCGATAGGCGAACGCCAGGGTCTGACCGGTTTCCGCCGCCACCTGCAAACGTCGCAATGCTCGATCATCGGCCTTGTGCGGCCAGCACAACACCGCCCCGCAACTGCCTGAACGCAGGCATTGTTCCGCCGCCCACAGCGCATCGCGCTCGCTGGCGTGGATGATCGACAGTTGTCGCAGATCGACCCCGGCGTTCTGCCAGGCCTGGGGATACGGCACGTAAGGCGGCGCCACCAGCACGATGCGCTCCCCCGCCGCCGACAGCCGCGCCAGCGCCGGCCACACCAGTTGCAACTCACCCAAGCCCTGCCCGGCCAACAGGATTTCAGTCAGCGCCGCTTCCGGCCAACCGCCAGTGGGCAATGCCGCATCCAGCGCCGCATGCCCGGTGGGTTGCGGGCTGACAGTCGGTGGCGCAGGCCGGCCCTTCCAGACCTGGCCGCCATTGAACAACGTATCCAACGCAACGACGGCGCCCATCACCCTTGCCTCACCAGACCGCAGAACACGCCTTCGATGGCCAGATCCTGATCGGCTCGAACAATAATCGGCTGGTAAGCCGGGTTGCGCGGTAACAGGCGAACAGAATCGCCGACCCGTTCAAAACGCTTGATGGTGACTTCGCCGTCGAGCCGCGCCACGACGATCTGGCCGTTGACCGCCTCTGGATTGCGGCGCACGCCCACCAGATCGCCATCGAGAATACCGTCCTCGATCATCGAATCACCCTGCACCCGCAGCATGTAATCCGGTAGCCGCGAGAAGATCGACGGATCAAGCAGCAAACGGCTGTGGACTTCGGCATCGGCACCGATCGGCGCACCGGCCGCCACTCGACCGAGTACCGGAACATCCAGCAGCTCGGGCCGCGGCGGTTGATTCAGCAGCCGGATACCTCGCGCCTGATGCGCATTGACCTCGATAAAACCGGCTTCGGTCAGCGCGAGCACGTGCTTGCGCGCCACGCTACGGGAGGCAAAACCAAAGGTCTCGCTGATTTCAGCGAGGCTCGGGGGCTGACCGTGTTCGGCGATTCGATCGCGGATGAAGGTCAGGATGGCGGTACGGCGGGGAGTTAAAGTCGTCATGGAGTACATTTGTACTCTTTTGGGTTTTTCCTGACAAGCACTTGTAGGAGCTGTCGAGTGAAACGAGGCTGCGATCTTTTGACTTTGCATCAGCCGCGCTTGAGGATCTGGTCCATCACCCAATCGGTCTTCAACGCCTGCTCGGCCAGCGCCGGGTGCTGCGTTTCGCCACGGATGTGGGCATTCATGCCCAGCACGTGGTGCCACTGGATGTGTTCGTGATGTTCGATGTGCAGGCTGAGGTGTTCATCGGCCTCAAGCTGCACCGGGTGTTCGTCGAACACCGAAAAGCTGATCCGGCCTTGGCTGCCGATCACCTCGACCCGGTCCTCTCGACGGTCCGCCACGAAGTTCCAGCAGCCCATGCCCAACGCCCCGGAGGCAAACCGCCAACTGGCGCTGACGGCATCTTCGGCGGCATAGAGGCCAGCCTGATGCGCGGTGAAACCGGCGACCTCGACGATGTCACCCAGCAGGTACTGGAACAGGTCGAGGCCATGGCTGGCGAGGTCGGCGAAGTAACCACCACCAGCAATCGCCGGATCAGTGCGCCAGTTATCGGTGCCGCCAAGATCGCTCGATGAAGGCGCTTTGGTCAGCGTCCAGGTCAAGTGCCGGACTTCGCCGATCCGCCCTTGGGCAAGCCATTGCCGCACCTGCTGGAAGCGCGGCAACGAGCGTCGATAATAGGAAACGAACAGGTGCAATCCGGCCTCGGCAAAGGCCTTTTGCATCTCACGGCTTTGCCCGGCATTCAGCGACATCGGTTTTTCGACGCAGCAATGTTTGCCGGCGGCAGCCACTTGCAGGCTGTAAGCGTGATGGCTGTCGGGGGGTGTGGCGATGTACACCGCGTCCACCTCGGGGTCGTTGATCAGCGCGCCGGCGTCGGTGTAGACCCGGGCAATGCCATGGCGCGCGGCGTAATCGGTCACTGCTTCCAAACGCCGCCCCATCACCGCCACCAGTGCCGAGCCGGGCGCCTTGTAGAACGCCGGCCCGCTCTTGCGCTCGGCCACACTGCCACATCCAATCATGCCCCAGCGCACCACGTTCATAGACAATCCTTTGAGGTTTAGCCGATGCGCAATGCGCGCAGGTCGAGGCGACCGTCCTTGAGTGGTGGGCACCAGTAGTAGCCCCCGGTGATCGGTCGGCTGATGCGATACAGACCGTCGGTGATGCCGTCTTCCAGACCGCTCATGCGCCGCAACTGGGACTCGAATGCATCGAGGGAAAAACCGAAGGCCAGGAACATCAGGCCGGCGCGATCGCCTTCGATCCACGGCATCGAGCGACGGACCACGAAGGCTTCGGGTGTGAAGCTTTCCTGGGCGGTGCGTTTGACGTGGGCAGAGATCGGCGCGTCGTCGAGTTCTTCGTTGTCGCTCAAGCGCCGGCCCATGATGTTGTCCTTCTCGTGGGACGGCATGGCGTGAAAGCCTTTCAAGTCATGCTGCCACTGCTGGATCGCGGCGAAGCTGCCACCGACCAGTCCCTCAGCGCCTTCGCCCAACAACGCGGCGGCCACAGCGGCTTCGTCGTGAGGGTTTTCGGTGCCGTCTTCGTAGCCGGTCAGGTCGTGGCCGGTCATGTGGCGGAAGGTTTCGTTCATCTGCACCAGACGCAGGGCCGGTGCCAACGCGGCTTCGATCGCATGACTGCGATTGAGCAGTTCACCACGGTCAACACCGTGTAGCCAGCACCAGAGCGCGTGTTGGGTCGACGGATTGTCGACGCCGACACCGACCAGCGCAGGAAAAGCGCGCAGCCCGTCAATTTGCGCGTGCAGCGCTTTGACCAGGGATTCACCGAAACCGACGACCGCCGACTTTCCGTCCACCAGGCGCATCAGGTTATCCAGCGCAGCCGGCAGTGCCTCGGCGGATTCAAGGGCGAAGAACATATGACGAGCTTGAGGCGGAACAGGGGTGGCGAGAATGCCCGGCTGGTAATAACTCATATGAACTCCTTCAGAAAGAGCGTGAAGTTTAACCGGGGGATCGTTACTTGTGTGTTTTCAGGGCCAAAAGATCGCCTCGTAGCAGCTGCCGAGCCTGCGAGTCCATCCAATTACAGGGCTTTCAGGACCGGATGAGTCGGCAGCGCCAAAAAATCATAAGATGAGCCATGACAAGCGAGTCCGAGGTCTGCTAAAACGATTCATCAGTGCATCAGCCAATCCAGACGGGGTAGCGATATGACCACAGCACAAATCCTTTGCAACCTGTTTCCCACCGCCGACAACGTCCCGGAAAAATACCGCCTCAACGGCCCGACCGAGCAGCGCGAGTATCTGGTCGATGGCGAACTGAAAACCTGGTCCGGGCCCCTCGCCCAAGTCCGCAGCCCGGTGTACCTGAGCGGCGCGAATGGCGATGAACAGGTGATTCTCGGCAGCACGCCGCTGCTCGATGCCGAGACCGCATTGACCGCGCTCGACGCAGCCGTCCGCGCCTATGACCGCGGCCAGGGCCTGTGGCCGACCATGCGTGTGGCCGAGCGTATCCAGCACGTCGAAACCTTCCTGGCTCGAATGCGCGAACAGCGCGAGGCGGTGGTCAAATTGCTGATGTGGGAGATCGGCAAGAATCTCAAGGACTCGGAAAAAGAATTCGACCGCACCTGCGATTACATCGTCGACACCATCAATGCCCTCAAGGAACTCGACCGCCGCTCCAGCCGCTTCGAACTGGAACAGGACACCCTCGGCCAGATCCGCCGCGTTCCGTTGGGCGTGGCGTTGTGCATGGGGCCTTACAACTACCCGCTGAACGAAACCTTCACCACGCTGATTCCGGCGCTGATCATGGGCAACACCGTGGTGTTCAAGCCGGCCAAACTTGGCGTGCTGTTGATTCGCCCTCTGCTCGAAGCGTTCCGCGACAGCTTCCCGGCCGGGGTGATCAACGTCATTTACGGCAGCGGTCGCGAGACCGTCAGCGCACTGATGGCCAGCGGCAAGATCGATATTTTTGCGTTCATCGGCACCAACAAGGCCGCCAGTGACCTGAAAAAACTCCACCCAAGGCCTCACCGCCTGCGCGCGGCGCTGGGCCTGGATGCGAAGAACCCCGGCATCGTTCTGCCGGAGGTCGATCTGGACAACGCGGTCAATGAAGCCGTCACCGGTTCCCTGTCGTTCAACGGCCAGCGCTGCACTGCGCTGAAAATCCTCTTCGTCCATGAAGATGTGGTCGAGGCGTTCATCGAAAAATTCAACGCCAAACTCGCCAGCCTCAAACCCGGCATGCCGTGGGACAGCGGCGTGGCCCTGACGCCATTGCCGGAGTCAGGCAAGGTCGATTACCTGCACACCCTGGTGGCAGACGCGGTCAGCAAAGGTGCAGCCGTGGTCAACCCAAACGGCGGTGAATCCCGAGCATCGTTCTTCTACCCGGCCGTGTTGTACCCGGTGACACCGCAGATGCGCGTCTATCAGGAAGAACAGTTCGGCCCGGTCGTGCCGATCGTGCCTTACCGTCATCTGGACACCGTCATCGATTATGTCCTGGAATCGGACTTCGGCCAGCAACTGAGCATCTTCGGCACCAACCCGGTGGCGGTTGGCAGGCTGGTGGACACCTTCGCCAACCAGGTCGGCCGGATCAACCTCAACGCCCAGTGCCAGCGCGGTCCGGACACCTATCCGTTCAACGGCCGCAAGAATTCCGCCGAGGGCACGCTGTCGGTGCACGATGCGCTGCGGGTGTTTTCGATCCGGACCCTGGTGGCGACCAAGTTCCAGGAAAGCAGTAAGGAGCTTCTCAGCGAGATCATCAGCGGCCGAAACTCGAGCTTCCTGACCACCGATTACATCTTCTGAGGTCTGTTATTGCGCCGCCACCCGTCGAAGCTTCAGGCTCCAGCCTTGTTGCATCCCGGCGGCGGCCAACAGAATCGCGGCGACACCGATCCATTGCAGTGGCTCCAGGCGATGGCCAAAGGCGAACCAGTCAACGAAAATCGCCGCAATCGGATAGATGAACGACAGCGCACCGGTCAGCGCTGTCGGCAGCTTTTGAATCGCGCCGTAGAGCAACACATACATCAGACCGGTATGCACGATGCCCAGGGTTACCAGACTGGCCCAGGCATCGGGCGTTTGCGGCATCGCCGAGAAATGCGCAAAGGGCGCGAGCAACAGCACGCCGGTGCAGACCTGGATCAACGCGATCAGATGCGGTGGCGTACCGGTCAGGCGCTTGATGATCAACGCGGCAATCGCGTACAGAAAGGCAGCCCCCAGCGCCAGACCAATCCCCATCAGGTAATCGTTGCCGCCCTCGCCCTGCTCACCATGTGCGCTGACAATCGCCAGCATCCCGAGAAACGAAATGCCCAGCCAGAACAGTTTCTGCAGGGTGATTTTCTCCCCCAGAAACAGCGCGGCCAGCCCCACCAGCATGAATGGCTGGACGTTATAAACCGCCGTGCCAATGGCAATCGAGGCGCGGGAGTAGGACGCGAATAACAGCACCCAGTTGCCGACAATCGCCACACCGCTCAGTACGGCCAGCAAGAAAGTGGTGGACGTCAAAATGCCAGGGCGCAGAAAGCCGAACGCCGCGCAGATCAGCAATAAGGTGGCGGCACCGAACACGCAGCGCCAGAACACCACGTCCAGCACCGGTTGCCCGGACACCAGCACGAACCAGCCAATGGTCCCGGAAATGAGCATGGCTGCGGTCATTTCGAATGAGCCGCGACGTAGTGTTTTTTCCATCATTAACCTCCTTTGTTTGAGCCCAAAGTATGCCAATCCACCGAGGGGCTACTCCAGCGCAAAAAACAGGCTAAACTCGGCTTCCGCCTTTTTTATCAAGGCTTATTCAGCCGATGACCTAACAGGGGTTCCCATGACCGATAACATCGACCAAGTGCTGATCAGCGCGTTGATGGAAGACTCACGCCGCTCGCTCAAGGCCCTGGCACAGATCAGCGGCCTGTCCTCGCCCAGTGTCGCCGAGCGCCTGCGTCGCCTCGAAGAACGTGGCGTGCTCAAGGGATATACCGTCGAGATCGACCCCAAATGCTTCGGTTACCAACTCCAGGCCATCGTCCGCATTCGCCCGCTGCCGGGCCAGTTGCAGGAAGTCGAGCGACAGATTCAGGCCATTCCCGAATTCACCGAGTGCGACAAAGTCACTGGCGACGACTGCTTCATCGCCCGCCTGCATGTGCGCTCGATGGAACAACTGGACACCCTCCTCGACCGCCTCAACAGCCACGCCGAAACCAGCACCGCCATCGTCAAGAAGACACCGGTCAAGCGCCGGCTGCCACCGATGGCATGAGTGCTGTTTTGTTCGCAAAGGCGTAGTTTGATCTTTTTCCGGCGAAGGATTGGCGGTATGAAAACTCAAGCCATGTTACTGGCGGCGGTGATGCTCACCGGTTGCGGCACATTCCAGACCGTGGTGCGCAGTGACGAGGCAGCGGCGAAGAGTCTCAGGGAACAGAAAACCTACTGCGGTGCAGTTCCACGGATCTACAGCGGCGTGACTTATGATTTCTGCACTCTGCATGCGCCACCGGGCCCGGGCATCGATGAGTATAAATACAACAATGCCACGCCCTTTGTGTTGATCGACGTAGTCATTTCCGGCGCTCTCGACACCATGCTGCTGCCCTACACCATTTATCGGCAGCAGGCCGATGGCAGCATTGTCATTACCGAATAATCCTGGCCGCCCAGGCGCGCAGATGATCGGCGCCCCGATTTGCAAGCAATAAAAAACCCGCCGAAGCGGGTTTTTTACTCAAGGCTGGCGATTAATCATCGCGGCTCATGATGCCGAGCAATTGCAACAAGCTGACGAACAGGTTGTAGATCGATACATACAGGCTGATGGTCGCCATAATGTAGTTGCGCTCGCCGCCGTGAATGATGGCGCTGGTCTGGAACAGAATGCACACCGACGAGAACAGCACGAAACCTGCGCTGATCGCCAGTTGCAGACCGCTGACCTGGAAGAACAGGCTCGCCAGTGTCGCGCCCAATAGCACAAAGAAACCGGCCGTGATGAAACCACCGAGGAAGCTCATGTCCTTGCGGGTGATCAGCACATAAGCCGACAGGCCGCCGAACACCAGCGCGGTCATCGCGAAGGCCGAGCTGACTACTTCCGCTCCGCCCTGCATACCCAGGTAACGGTTGAGAATCGGGCCGAGCAGGAAACCCATGAAGCCAGTCAGCGCGAACGCAGAAACCAGGCCCCACGCCGAATCACGGAGTTTGTTGGTGAGAAAGAAAAGGCCGTAGAAGCCGATCAGCACCACGAAGATATTCGGGTAGCCGACACGCATCTGCTGCGCGACAAACGCCATCACGCCGCTGAATGCGAGTGTGAGGGCGAGTAAGCCGTAAGTGTTGCGCAGGACGCGGCTAACCTCTAGCTGCTCAGCCTGCACGCTGTTATTAACTGCGTAATCCTGTTCGCGCATGGCGACACTCCTGTTGGGTTTGAAACGTTCAGTCGCAAAGATCATAACAGACGCTCTGTAACAAGCCATGCAGAGAGTTTGACAGTGTGTTTCATTCAGGTATTATGGCGCCCGCAACGCAAACGGAGGTGTGGCCGAGTGGTTTAAGGCAACGGTCTTGAAAACCGTCGACTGTAACAGGTCCATGAGTTCGAATCCCATCGCCTCCGCCATCTTTATACGACAAAGCCCTGATTTTTCAGGGCTTTTTCGTTTCTGGGGTTTGGTAAACATGTCACCGCTCGGCATGTGTTCCATACCTATTATGGGAGCGTTCCATAACTCAGCCCATTTCGAACCTACCTGGGCCCTCCACGCCGAACCGGCTGCCAACGTAAATGCTGTAAAGATTGTTGAACGCGACTTCTGCCTGGGGCATTCTTCGCGACGCACATTTACATGGACGGTAATATTTGATGCGCCCCGCACCTATGGATGTGCCCATCCCCTGCGCCTGCACGCTCGATACCTCGCTTCATCCCAGCGGCCTGAAAACCTCTTTACGCCTTTATGGGCTAGCTCGCATCGTCGGTTTCAGCGACACACCTGCGAGCACACCGGTTGAAATTCTTTGCGCGACGTCCGGCGAAGGCAAGGCCATTCGCGCCTTCGTTTCAAGGCTGGACGCTGAGTTGGTTGCCAGGTCAATGCCTGACTCAGGCTATCGTGTGGTACCGCTGGCACAATTCGACCCCACTGGATTTATCCGGCAACACCAAGGTTGGCTGACCGTCCACATCACCTGCGGTTTTGCCTCACAGCGCGGCACATTACGATTCGCAGATGGCGACTTGCCAAGCTTGGGCTGGTTTATTCATGCCCAGACGGGCACCTGGAGCCCGGGACGCTTCATCCACTGGGGCGAAGAAGTCGCCGAGATATTGCTCAGTACCTACCGCAGCGTCGGCATGCCCAATTACAACGCTTGGCTCAACCAGCTTGATGGCTATTCCATGCAGGCCATGGACAACTGCGTCGAAATCGCCTGGCAGGCGTTATTGGCTTGCCGTCCCATGCGCGAAAACCACCGAGCACTGTTCAACCCTAGGGATGAGTGCTGGCGCTTTTCCGACTCGCCCATCGACCCCTATTACCCCATTTGAAACATTGAAATGGAACTTCCCATGAGCGGCAAACCTGCTGCCCGAGTGACAGACCCCACCAATTGCCCGCTTCCGGGGCATGGCACAAATCCTATTGTCAGCGGCTCTCCCAATGTGAACTTCGATGGCCTTGCCGCCGCTCGAATGACCGATAAATCCGCATGCGGTAGCCCGATCAGCGAAGCCGTCAGCGCTACGGTTTTCATCAATGGGCTGAATGCCGCAACCCAAGACAGTACCGGTGGCCACGGCAACGTAGTTATGGCTGGATCCGGCACGGTCATTATTGGCGACACCTTCGTACCAGCCCCCTTCAGCGGCCTGCTGCCGATGCCAGTGCACTTCAGCGACAAGTTCAGACTAGTTGACCAAGACTCGGGCGAGCCTCTACCCAATCTTGATTACGCCATCCAGCGCGCTGACGGCAGCATGGAACACGGCGTAAGTGATCCGATGGGGTATACGCATGTAGTGAGTTCGCACCTGCCCGAAACAATCAAACTGTTTCTGGAGGACTAAGGCATGGCAGCAGATGCTCTTCATACAACCGACTGCACACAATCCTCCCCAGACCAAAGAACAAGTTTCATTATTTCTGCTTTCCCAGAGGGGCAAACAGAGAGCGTCAAAATCTATACTGGTGACTTTCATCATGGCTGAAGTGGTTAGCAAGAATGGCAGAAAAATGTCTCCCGTAGCCACCAGAGCGGTGACGCCCGTCAAAGACGCCACCCCAAAAACTGTATCGCTGGACGCCAGGAAACAGATAAGGCGGGCCGAGAATGAGGAGTATTTGAAGGATAAGAACGTGAAGGCATTTTTGGTTGCCATTGCCGAATCCGAAGGCGGTAGCTACCACGCGAAATATGGTTATGGCTGGGCACCGGGTTTTCAATCCGGGAAATGGACTTTCACTGATGAGTCCACCCATCCGGGGGGCCGGTTACGGTGGAAAAACTACGGCATCGGGCATGTATCAAATTACCATTGCCACTTGGCGCGAGTATGCCGGAAAGATGGGACTCACCGACTTTACGCCTAATACGCAAGACCTTATCGCGGTCGACATTCTGCGCACCCTCGGTGTGATCGACAAGATCAAGGCCGGCGACATCCCGGGAGCAATGCCGAAGGCGGCAACGAGGTGGGCGGCACTCCCCGAAGGGCCTGGTAAGAAAAATCATTATCCGCCGCAACCGTATGCCGAGTATCCAAAGTTTTTGGCGAGCTACAAATCGGCTGGAGGGACTGTCAAATGAAGGCTTCAATCATTGCGCTCGTCGCACTTTATTGCATTGGCACCAGCGCAGCCTTTGCCGATGGCTCACAGGCGACAAGCGACAGGCGCGGGCCGGCAGGCATCGCCGTCGGTGAGCCCTTGGTCGCAGCCAGGGCCAAGCTCGTCAAGCAAGGATGGAAGCCGACGCGGATGCATACCACCGATGGCTATGAATATAGTGGCGTGGAGCGGGAGCTGGCTGCACGCAAGTTCTTCGAGGTCGATGTCTGCTCTTTTGATAGCTCGCGTTGCATCTTGTTCTACTCAAAGAACGGCGCTTGCCTGCGCGTCGACACCATTGGGGAGCAATTCAATGACATGACGGTTACGCGATGGGCCGATGAGTGTCCTGACGCGCCTCCAAAACCAAGTAAGCGCGGCGCGGGATAGCAACCGACCATTTTGACTGGGGCGACATTTGCCAGTGCCTGGCCCCTGCCGACAAGAAAGCACCTGCGCCACGGCGCCCTACCGCCCGAACAAAATCAAACAATCAAACCTCCCTGCAATAACCAAGACTGTGCGTACAAAACACCTATCCGGCACTCGCCAGGCGCCCTCGACTCGTGTTTGTCTTGGGCACGTGAAGAAGTGTTTTCGTTCGTGCTCTATTACTGGCAACACGTTTCGGTGGCCGATCGCGCTCCCTGGGTACCAGCCAACGGGCTGTCAGTCTTCGAAAACCCGTATCTCCCTTTCCGATACTAGAACGCGCGCCCGGCAGCAATCTTGACCATTGCGGCTATCATCAATGGCTTCGTCATCAAGCAGCCGGGTTCTGGTCTACGCTGAAAGCATGATCGGAGGGCTCCAACCATGTGCGGACGTCTTTCCCAATACCGGGGCATTCATGACTTTGTCGTAGCGCTCAGCATTCCAAACGCACTGATCAACTATGCAGGCGACCAGCCTTTCGAGTGTTACAACGCCGCGCCATCCACTCAGCTCGCCCTCTTTCACCAGGAAGGTCAGTTTCTGCGGGCCGACATGGTTCGCTGGGGCTGGCGACCGCATTGGATCAAAGACCGTGCCGCACCGATCAATGCCCGTATTGAGAAAGCCGCCCACGGCTCATTCTTCCGCACGATCTGGCCGCACCGGGCAATCATCGCCATCGACAACTGGTTTGAATGGGTTGATGAAGGCGGACCGAAGAAGCAACCCTACCTGATTCGCCAGCGGGATCGGGCGCCGATTCTGTGCGCCGCGATTGGCCAGTACCCGAGCGCCGAGTATGGTCCAAGCGAGCATGACGGCTTCGTGATCATTACCGCCGATAACGCCGGCGGCATGCTGAACATTCATGACCGCCGGCCTGTGACGCTTTCACCGGAACGGGCCCGCGAATGGCTGGACCCGGCCACACCCCAAAAACGCGCCGAACAAATGGTGCTGCTGCAAGGGGAGCCGAGCGAGGCGTTCGAGTGGCTCCAGGTAGACCGGGCAATCGGCAATGTGCGGAATCAGGGACCGGACCTGATACGACCGATTGGAGACTCACTTCTCTGACCTGGCTTACCGACCGCAGCGAAAACTACCAGCAGCGCTGCTTGCAGCAATATCAGTTCTGCTAATACTCTTGTCGCCATGAAAACACGCCGCCCCCTTACCCCTGAAGAAGTCGCCGAAAGCATCAGGCTCAAGGCTATTTACGAACAACGAAAGTCTGCTGCCAAAGCGGCTGGATCAAATCTCACTCAAGCGAATGTGGCTGAGGCTTGCGGATGGTCTGGCCAAAGCGCCTTCAGTCAGTACGCAACCGGCAAGGTTCCACTGAACGTCGAGGCGCTTCTGAAACTGGCAAAAGCCTTGCGCTTTGATGCCAGTGAAGTGAGCCCACGCCTGATGTCGACCGTTGCTAGCGTCCAGCCTTCCGAGCGCATCCAGCCAAGCGTAGTGATGTCGGACATCCAACCTTGGGATGACGACACGCCTCTGGATGACGATGAGGTCTACGTCCCCTTCCTGCGCGAAGTGGAACTGGCGGCCGGATCAGGCCGCTTCGTGATTGAGGAAAGCGACAGCGCCCGGCTCCGATTCTTCAAGAAAGACCTTCGCCATAACGGCGTTCAGTTCAGCAACGCGAAGTGCGTGGTTGTCAGCGGCAACAGCATGCTGCCAGTGCTGCGTGACGGCGCAACCGTGGGCATCAACGTCGGCAAGAGCTCACTGGGCGATATCGTTGACGGCGACATGTACGCCATCAACCACAGCGGTCAGCTACGTGTGAAGCAGGTTTACCGACTGCCGACGGGCATCCGCCTGCGCAGCTTCAATCGCGACGAGCATCCGGATGAGGACTACACCTTTGCCGAGATCCAGGAACAGCAGATCGTGATCCTCGGCCACGTATTCTGGTGGGGGATGTTTGCCCGCTGATTGAGTCGAACCGTAGACCAGTTTTTTTACCTATGAAGCCCGCCTGACGCGGGCTTTCTTATGACCATCGAAAATATTATTAGCAGTGCTATTTACTTAAAATATAAGCACTGCTACTTTTACTTTCAAACCAAGACAACGCCACCCAGCATCGAAAGTCGCGGCGCGAGCAACAACGAAGCATCACTTCTGCCCATTCATCGAGTGGGCAGTGGGATGTAGGCCTACATCAAAAGCGCAAGGCTCAACGGAGCAAAAGGTGACATCCAATGAACTGAGGTAAATGACCATGACTGTAGACATCAGCAATTACACAATCGCTACACCGCTTCCTATCTCCGAGACCAACCCCATCGCACTTGAGCTCATTGGCTGGCGGGCACTGCTCGAATGTCCGGAAGTCGTTTCGATGCTTCCAGATGGCTCGCTGCAAATGACGGCGCCGACGCTCGGTGCTTCGAGCAAAAGCACGCACCGGACTCGCTGCGAGTGGAAAGAGCCGGGTTATTGGCTGTTCACCAGTGCTGCCGATCACTGGAACCGACAAGAAATGCGGCTGACGAAAGTCAACTCGCTGCAGAAGGTCGTGATCGGCCAGATTCATGTAAAAGGTTCAGAGCGACCACCGGTAAAAGTGTTTTGGAACAAAGGCCGAATCACCATGGGGTTCCGCTCGAGTTATCTTCAAGAAGACCCGGTGAACTCCACGGTTCTGGAAAACGTGCCGCTTGGAGCACTTTTCAAAATCAACATTCACGCCAATTCGAATGGCGCGATCTCCGTTTCGGCGAGCTGTAACGGCGTCAAATCGACCTCCGCAATCATGCGCCTCGACAACACCTGGGACACGAAAACGCTGGCCTTCCACGGAGGTGTGTACAACCAGATCGATTACTCCGACACCACCGATCCAGAAGACGGTTCGGTCTGCATCATCAGCGACCTTTCCATCACCCACGCTTGATATCGCCTGAGTAAAACGGACCTGTAGGAGCCAGGCTTGCCGCACTGGCTCCTACGAAAGCGGATCAACGCTTTGCGTGCAGCGCATCAACGGGCAGCGATTGGAAGTCATCCACCACCTTGTCTGTAGTAATGACCGCATCAAGGCCCCAGTCGCCAGGCAGGTGCCAATCCTCTCCAAACATCTCCGCCGGATGCATCGTCCGTTCGGAACCATTGCCGCACGCCAGGGACTTCGCCGGACAATACAGATCGCATCCCCAACAGATCCGCTCGGGGTGCTTGGGGTTGACGGGGAAGTTCTTGGCCATGCCGATCTCCGATCATTGAGTGGCGTCGTTCCAACCTACAGCCCTTGGGCATTGCCAGCCTTGATACATATCAAGAATCGACATCGAGCCCCCTGCGCAGTCCCGAGCCATCGGTTTAATTGCTCAAAACTTGATAACAATCATTATTGTTCGCAGCAAAGCTTCCTAGACTCGGGCTCCTACTCGTCTGTGTTCAGGAAGCTATTATGCGTACCCCTTTTTCGCTATCACTCGCCCTGCTCTTGCTCACACCACTGGCTCACGCCAAGGAATACCCGATCGGGGAACCACAGTTGTGTCCCGGGCTGGAAGTCGGGGCGGTGTATCTGCAGCCGATAGAAATGGCACCTGCAGGGATGATGCGCGCCACTGCGGATTCCGACGTCCACCTGGAAGCCGACATTCGGGCTACTGCGGACAATCGACAGGGCTTTCAGGAAGGCAGTTTCGTCCCCTACCTAAACGTCTCTTTCAACCTGAAAAAACACGGCAGCGCCCCAGAGATCAAAGGCGATTTCCACGCCATGGTGGCCAATGACGGTCCGCATTATGGCGACAATGTGAAGCTGCTGGGCCCCGGTAAATATAAGCTGACGTTCACCGTCCTGCCACCCGGCGGTCATGGCGCCCTCGGGCGCCACACCGATAAGGAAACCGGTGTCGCTCCCTGGTTCGAACGCTGCGAACTGCACTACGAATTCATCTACGCCGGCATCGGTAAAAAAGGTGGCTATTGAATGAAGCGCCTGCATCTTGCCTGGCTGATTGTGGCCGGAACAGTTGCACCGTTGACGGTCCATGCCGAGTTGCCGAGCTTTGAGCTGATCCTGCGCGACGGCCACTTCACGCCTGCCTTGCTGGAGGTGCCGGCCGGACAGCGCTTCAAGATCGTTCTGAAGAACGTCGGCCAAGGTCCGGCCGAGTTCGAGAGCACGCCGTTGCGGGTTGAAAAAGTCCTGTCGCCGGGGGTGACGACCTTCGTGGTCATTCACCCCCTGAGACCCGGTCACTACCCCTTTTTCGACGAGTTCAATCCCCAATTGCCCGAAGGCGGCATCCTCGCGAAATAACCTGTTAGCGCACGGAGCTTCCATGAATCAATCAATGTTCATCGTCTGGCGCGAAAGCGTCGAGGCGTTGCTGGTGATCGGTATTCTCCAGGCCTGGGCCAGCCAGCAAGGCCAACGTAATCGTTTGGTCAAATTCCTCTGGGCGGGTGTGGTGCTGGGGTTGATGCTCTCGGGCCTGCTGGCGGTGTTGATTCTGTTTGCCGGTGAGGCCATGAGCGGGTCAGCCAGTGAATGGTTCCAGGCCGCACTCGCGCTGGTTGCCAGCCTGTTGATGGTGCAAATGGTGAGCTGGATGCGCCGCCACGGGCGCAGCCTCAACCACGACTTGCGACGACACGCCGATAGCCACCTGGCCCGACAAGGTGGCGCAGGTCTATTACTGCTGGCAATGCTCGCGATCAGCCGCGAAGGCAGCGAAACGGTGGTTTTTCTCTATGGCGCCGGCGCCCGGTTGCGAGGTCCGCAGCTCGGTTTGTTTGCCGTCGGCGGCGTATTGGGGTTAGTGCTGTCGGCGCTGACCATTACGCTGCTGCACAGCAGTCGCCGATTCATTTCATGGCAACGATTTTTTGCCATCAGCGAAGTCATCTTGCTCATGCTCGGCGCGGCGTTGCTGGTCAGCGGCACCGAGCGAATCGGCGGCCAGTTGCTCGCTCTGGATTTGCCGGACGTGGTTTACCGCTTCGTTGGCGAAGCGCTTTGGGACAGCAGCACGTTGCTGAGCGACAGCCATGGATTGGGTGGCTTTCTTGCCGGGTTTGCCGGTTATCGCGCGACGCCCAGCGGCATGACCTTGTTGGTGTGGATCGGTTATTGGCTGGCCGTCGGCGGCTGGCTACGGCAACGGACTGCGGAAAACCTGCCATGCCCGACCTGAGCCGGCGCAATCGATGGCTCCAACGACTGGGCGACGGGATGCGTCGCCATGCGCCCGTCATCCGTGGGGTGCAGTGGGCGGTTGTAGTGTTTTACGCGGTGCTGTTGGTGACCCCGGCGCTGTTGCCGCTACCGGACAGCCAGGCACGGATACTCGACAACCTGACCTTGCTCGCGCAGTTTCTATTCTGGGGGATCTGGTGGCCGTTCGTGTTGCTGTCGATGGTGTTGTTCGGCCGACTCTGGTGTGGCGTTCTGTGCCCGGAAGGTTCGCTCAGCGAATGGGCCAGCCATTACGGTAAAGGCCTGGGTGTGCCGCGCTGGTTGCGCTGGGGCGGCTGGCCAACATTGGCGTTCTGCCTGACGACCCTCTACGGCCAGTTGATCAGCGTCTATGACTACGCCCAGGCCGCGCTGTTGATTCTAGGCGGTTCGACCGTCGCCGCGGTCATCGTCGGGTTGTTGTTCGCCCGGGGCAAGCGAGTCTGGTGCCGTTACCTGTGCCCGGTCAGCGGTGTTTTCGCCCTGCTCGCCCGGCTGGCCCCTGTGCACTTCCAGGTCGATGAACAACGTTGGCTAGAAAATGCCGCCCCCCGCCTGCCGCCACCCAATTGCGCTCCCTTGCTCGATATCCGCCGCCTGCAAGGCGCCAGTGATTGCCACGCCTGCGGACGCTGCAGCGGGCAACGCGGTGCCGTTCAGCTGATCGCCCGCTCCAGCAATCAGGAGATTCTTCAAGCGGCGCAAACCCTATCCCCTTGGGATACACGCTTGCTGCTGTTCGGTGTAATCGGCTTGGCCATGGGCGCGTTTCAGTGGACGGTCAGCCCATGGTTTGTCGCCCTCAAACAATCCCTTGCGCAGTGGCTGGTCGAACATAACCAGCTCTGGGCCCTGCAGGACAACGCCCCTTGGTGGCTGCTGACCCATTACCCGCAGCTCAACGACAGCTTCAGTTGGCTCGACGGTTTCAGCATCGTCGCTTACCTGAGTTTGAGTTCGATCGTGCTCGGCACGGCGTTGATGCTGCTCCTGCGTCTGACGGCCCGACTGGTGCGAGATCGCACTTTGTATCAGCCCTTGGCGCTGACACTCACGCCTCTGGGTGCTGCCGGACTGTTTCTCGGGCTGTCGGCCACCACCGTCAAGTTGCTGCGTTATGAAGGTCTGCTGCTGGAGTGGGTGCAACCGGCCAGGGCCTGTCTGTTACTGGCCGCGATGGGCTGGAGCCTGCTATTGGGCTGGAAACGGCTGAGTCGCGAAGGTCTTTCCCGAGTGCGACGCGGGTCCGCCATTGCTTGCCTGCTCCTGGCCGAAGGCCTGGTGGGATTTGGCTGGTGGTTGCAATTCTGGGGCTGGGCTTGAGTTCCCCCAGCCCCCGTTACCCCCGCAACACGAAGGCTGGAAACAACTCGCGCATGGCCTCCCACAACTCTGGCAACAATGCTTGAGCCGACACGCTCGGCAACAGCGGATCGAACATCCGCTCGGTGCGAACCAGTTGCACGGCGAAGCGTTTGACGCCGAGCGCATTCAAGCGTTTTGCCAGGATCAGCAGACGCGCCGGCTCGAACAGATGCCAATGCACGGTGGTACGACATTCGTAGTCGACACCACTGGCCAGCAGATGCTCGAGGCTGCGCCAGTTGGCGGTTCCACTGCCCTCGACCCGGGTGATGGCCTGACAATCCTCGGGCAGCGCCTTGACGTCGAAACCGACCCAATCAGCACCGGTCAATGCCTTGGCGAATGCAGCAGGCTTGATGCCGGCGCTGTGCAAGCCGATGCGAAATCCCATTTCCCGCACCTCATCCATGGCCCCGAGCAAGCCGTCCTGCAAAGTGGGCTCACCGCCGCTGAACACCACGGCATCAAGCAAGTCCTGACGACGTTGCAGAAACGCCAACACCCGCCGCCAATCCACTTCCTCACTGCCACGAGGGGGAATCAGCTGCGGGTTGTGACAATAACGACAACGCCAGGCGCACCCCTGGCAAAACAACACGCAGGCGAGCTGTCCCGGATAGTCGATAGTGGTCAGGGGCACCATGCCCCCGACCCGAAGCATTCGACTCATTGGCGCCCGGCCAATGCCGCGCCTTCAGTGAAGTGCACGCGCTCGCGGTGTTCCGACTGTTTACCCGGATTGAACGCCGACACAGGGCGGTGATAGCCCATTACCCGAGTCCAGACTTCGCAGCGTTGACGTTGAGCCTGGGGCAATGTTTGCGATGCAGTCATGGTGAAGCTCCTTGCGGTTGAGTGGATCGAAATCAATGAACGGCGCCGGCCTTCTGTTCTTGCAGCAGCAGGACCTCGTCGCATTTGGGGCAGAACTCATGTTCGCCATCGAGGTAGCCGTGCACCGGGCAGATCGAGAAGGTCGGGGTCACGGTCAGGTACGGCAGACGGAAGCGGCCAAGGGCTTTGCGCACCAGTTGCTTGCAGGCCTCGGTCGAGGAAATTCGCTCGGCCATGTACAGGTGCAGAACTGTGCCGCCGGTGTATTTGCATTGCAGTTCGTCTTGAAGTTCCAGGGCCTCGAAGGGGTCTTCGGTGTAGCCCACGGGCAGTTGCGAGGAGTTGGTGTAATACGGCGCCTGCACACTGCCAGCCTGGAGAATATCGGGATAGCGCTTGAGGTCTTCCTTGGCGAAGCGGTAAGTGGTGCCTTCTGCCGGTGTCGCTTCCAGGTTGTAGAGATGACCGGTTTCCTCCTGGAAACGCAGCAACGTGGCACGCACATGATCGAGCATCTTCAGGGCAAACTGCCGGCCATGCTCGGTGTGCATGCCCTCCTCGTCGCCGCTGAAATTGCGCAGCATTTCATGCAAGCCGTTGAGGCCGATGGTGGAGAAATGGTTGCGCAAGGTGCCCAGGTAACGCTTGGTGTAAGGGTACAAACCGGCGTCCATGTGATGCTGAATGACTTTGCGTTTGACCTCCAGGCTCTCCATCGCCAGTTCCATCAGCGTGTCCAGGCGCTGCAACAAACCACTGGTGTTGCCCTTGAACACATAGCCCAGACGGGCGCAGTTGATGGTCACCACGCCGAGCGATCCGGTCTGTTCCGCCGAGCCGAACAAACCGCCGCCGCGCTTGAGCAACTCGCGCACATCCAGCTGCAACCGGCAGCACATCGAACGCACTTGATTGGGCTGCAGGTCCGAATTGAGGAAGTTCTGGAAGTACGGCAAACCGTAACGCGCGGTCATCTCGAACAAACGGTCGGCGTTTTCACTGTCCCACGGAAAATCATGGGTGATGTTGTAGGTCGGGATCGGAAAGGTGAACACTCGTCCTTTCGCATCGCCAGCCTGCATCACCTCGATGTAGGCGCGGTTGAGCAGGTCCATTTCGACTTGCAGGTCGCCATAGGCGAATGGCATTTCCTCCCCGCCGATGACGGGTATCTGCTCACGCAAATCCTGCGGGCACACCCAGTCGAAAGTCAGATTGGTGAACGGCGTCTGGGTACCCCAGCGCGACGGTACGTTGAGGTTGTAAATGAACTCCTGGATCGCCTGGCGCACCTCTTGATAACTCAGCTGGTCTTTGCGCACATAGGGTGCCAGGTAGGTGTCGAACGAGCTGAATGCCTGAGCACCGGCCCATTCGTTTTGCAGGGTGCCGAGGAAATTCACCATTTGCCCCAGGGCACTGCTCAAGTGCTTCGGCGGACCGGCTTCGACACGCCCCGGCACACCGTTGAGCCCCTCGTGCAACAGGGTGCGCAGCGACCAGCCGGCGCAGTAGCCGGCGAGCATGTCGAGGTCATGCACATGCAAATCCGCCTCGCGGTGGGCCTGGCCGATGGCTTCGCTGTACACCTCGTCCAGCCAGTAATTGGCAGTGACTTTGCCCGATACGTTCAACACCAGCCCGCCCAGTGAGTAACCCTGATTGGCATTGGCCTGGACTCGCCAGTCTTCACGGTCCAGGTACTCGTTCATCGAGGTCGCCACCTCGACCATGGTCCGGCGGTCACGACGCAAACGCCCGTGTTGTTCGCGGTAGACGATGTAGGCGCGCATGGCGAAGAAAAAACCGGCGTCCATCAGCACCCGTTCAACACGATCCTGGATCTGCTCGACATGCAGCCTTGGCAGTCCGTCCAGCCGGGCGATTACCGCCTGAAGCAAACCTTCAACCTCAACCTCGGTGTACTCCCCGGTTGCCTTGCCGGCAGCGATCAATGCCTGACGGATTTTGTCCGCATCGAAGGCAACCAGACTGCCATCGCGCTTGTGCAAGCGGTTACATCCTACTGAGATCAGCGTGCTCTGCATTCGGCCTCCAGATACTACATATAGATGTTTATAGACAAACAAACACAACATGCAGTGAAGACTACGGATAAAGGGCTGATCTGCAATTGATCGATATCAAGATTTGGCGGTGAAAAAAACGCCCGATGACGGCAAAAGAAAACCTAATGTGGGAGCGAGCCTGCTCGCGATGACTGCAGCACATTCAACATTGATGTCGACTGTTCTACCGCTATCGCGAGCAGGCTCGCTCCCACATTGGATTTGCTGTGTTTTACAGATCAGCTCAACCGCCACTCATGTTCATGAACCGCACAATCTGTACCTCCCCATCGGGGCTGAAATCGTGGCGCAATGGTTTGCCGCGCAGTGCTCTCTGGATTGCGTTGATCAACGGCTGGTCATCCAGCGGATACCGGCGCAGCAAGCCACGCAAATCCAGGGCATCGTCCTGCCCCAGACAAAGCAACAGCTTCCCTTCAACAGTCATCCGCACCCGATTACAGCTGCCACAGAAGTTGTGGCTGTTGGGCGAAATAAAACCGATCCGGGTATCGGGATGGCGTTCCAGGCGCACGTAGCGCGCCGGGCCACCGCTGTTCTCGGTGCTGTCGAGCAACCGGTGCTGGCTGGCGATCAGCGTGCGCACTTCGTCGCTGGAACAGAACGATTCGCCCCGGGAACGACCGACGTCGCCCAAGGGCATTTCTTCGATGAAACTGATATCGATGCGTTGGTCGATGGCGTATTGCACCAACGCAGGGACTTCATCGAAGTTGCGCCCTTTCATCACCACGCAGTTGAGCTTGATCCGCTCAAACCCCGCGTCCCTCGCCGCTTCAATGCCGTTGAGCACCTGGTCGAGATCGCCGTTACGGGTGATCGCCCGAAACTTCTGCCCGTCCAGGCTATCGAGGCTGATGTTCATCCGCTTGACCCCGGCGTCGACCAACGGCCGGGCCAGACGGCCCAGTTGCGAGCCGTTGCTGGTCATCACCAGTTCGCGCAAACCGGGCAAGGCGGCGATGTTGCGGCACAGTCCGACAATGCCGGGACGGATCAGCGGCTCGCCGCCAGTCAGACGGATTTTGCGTACACCCAGGCCAACGAACAGCGTCGCCAAACGCTGCAATTCCTCCAGCGTGAGTACCTGCTGACGCGGCAGGAACGTCATGTTTTTCGCCATGCAGTACACACAGCGAAAATCACAGCGGTCCGTCACCGACATCCGCAGATAATCGATCTGCCGTCCAAAACCATCCTGCATCACAGCGTTCATCACTTCTCCCGGTTTGCCCAATGCTCACTGCACCAGCGGTGAGTCGGCGCCCTGCAAGTGGATGCCACGAATATCGGCTGCACCGATCAGGGTTTGCAGGTATTGCACCAGCGCTTTCTGCCAGACGCCTTGCTGCAACTGCGTGCGGATCGCCGTCGACACCACTTCATAGGGCAGCGGCATGCCTTCGATTCGCTGATCGACACTGACCACATGCCAGCCGTAGCGACTTTCCAGCGGTTTGCTGGCCAGGCCCGGTGCCAGGGTGAATAGCTGACGCTCCAGCTCGGGCACGGTCTGGCCCTTGCTGATCTGTCCCAAAGAACCGCCTTGAGCTTTCGACGGGCAGGCCGAATATTTCACCGCCAGCTCGGCGAAACTGCCGGGGAATTCTTCCAGGCGTTGCAACAGGATTTCCGCCTGAACATGCGCCAGCTCGCGGGCCTCGACATCGTCCGGCGCACATTCGAGCAGGATGTGCCGCACCGCCAGCAACGGTGCGCTGTGGAAGCGTCCGCGATTGTTTTCGTAGTAACGCAGACTCGACTCCTCGTCGCACTGCGGCACTTTCACCTCACGTTCGAGCAGCAAACGCGTGGCCGCTTCTTCTTCGTTCTCACCGGCGCCGATCTCCAGCGACACGCCGAGTTCGGCAATGCGCTGCTGCAACAACTCGCGGATCACCAACGCCCTGGCGGCCAGGTACACCGCTTCCTCGCGGCTTTCGGCCGGGTGATATTGCAGCTCCTGGGCCATCGCCTCCGGGGTGATCGACACCTCGTTGACGCTGATGATCGGCCACTCCTGTTCACTGCTGGCGATCAACTGCGCCGGGGCGTCATCGGCCACCGCAGGCTCAACCGGCAGGGCTTCAAACTGCGCCTGTGCGACCGGCGCGATGTCGAGAACGTCCTCGGCTTTTTTTGAAGAACCGCAGCCACCGCTGCCCCCGTTACCGCCACCACATCCACATCCACCTGACATGATTGTCTCCTCAATACTTCTGACGAACGATTTGATAACGACGCCCCAGGTACCAGATCGGTGCGCTGATCATGTGTACGAGACGGGTGAAGGGGAACAGCACAAACAGGGTCAAACCGAGAAACACATGCAACTTGTAGATCAGCCCGACCGGCGCGATGGCCGCCGCTGCTTCCACCGGACGCAACAGCACGGTGTTCTGCGCCCAATCGGCGAGCATCACCATTACCGAGCCGTCCATATGCGCGGTGGACGCCGCAATCGTCAGCAGACCGAGCAGCAACTGCGCCAGCAGCACCAGCAGAATCAGGATGTCCGAAGGGCTGGAAGTGGCACGTACCCGAGGATCGGTGAGCCGCCGATTGACCAGCATCAGCAAGCCGATCAAGCACAGCAGGCCAAAGAATCCGCCGGACACCATCGCCAGCAGCTGCTTGTTCTCAGTGCTGATGACATGGTGATAAACCGACGCAGGCGTCAGCAGGCCGACGAAATGCCCGGCCAGCACGAACAGCACACCGATATGGAACAAGTTGCTCGCCACGCGCATGCCACGTTGGTTGAGCATCTGGCTCGAACCTGCTTTCCAGCTGTATTGCGACAGGTCGAAGCGGGCCCAACTTCCGATCAGGCAAATCGCCAGGGCGACGTAGGGATAGACCCCGAACAACAACAGGTTCCATTTAGACATTGCCCACCTCCTTGGCTGGCACGGCGGCCAACCCTTCATGCTGAAAATCCACCCAGTGCAACGGCACCGCGCTTTCCTCACGGGCCTTGCCCGGTGCGCTTGGCAGTCCACTGCAACGGTCCTGCTGTTCGGCCTGGAGGAAGTCCACGGCCTCCTCTTCCCAGATCTTGTCGAGGGCTTCGAGGGAGTCGTCGCGAGGTTCCGCCGCGACCTGCGCCCGCAGGTCGGCGACCGCTTGATGCGGCTCGGCCCCGGCAATTTGCAGCAACGCCCGGAAGCAGCTGGCATAGGCGCTTTCGCGCTCTTCCAGACGTGCGGCGAGCAAGGCCAGCAAGTGCGAAACATCCGCCAGGCCCTCGCGGGCCTCGATGTCTTCGCGGGTGGACAGGAACTCCAGGTACAGCGGGATGTAATCGGGCAGCTCTTTGACGCCGATGGCAAAACCGGCTTCTTCGTATTGCGCCATCATGTCGACCATGGCCTGGCCACGGTCGCGGGATTCGCCGTGCACATGCTCGAACAACAGCAGCGACAGCGAGCGCCCCCGACCGAACAGCGCACCGTAGTGCTCCTGCCCATCCATCAGGTCATTGGCGCAGATCAGCTCGAGCAATTCGAATAACGCACCGCGCTGCGTCGGGCTGATTTCCCGTGACTGGATGATCGCTTGCTCCAGTTCGTCGCGACCGCTAATGAGCGTCTCGGTCGGGTAGTCGAGCAGCAGCGAAATCACTTTGAGAATTTGCATGCTCATTCCTCCCACAACTGGACGGTTTTCAAGATGTCGCGGCGGTTGGCCTTCTTCGCACCGAACATGTTGGTGTCGGAACTGCCGCTGCAACCGCTGCCGAAACTGAAGCCGCACCCGGAGCGCTCGGCGAAGGCGTCGCTCATGGCGTCTTCACGGTGCGCACTCGGTACAACAAAGCGGTCTTCGTAGTTGGCGATTGCCAGGTAGCGATACATCTCCTCGACCTGCGCCACGCTCAAGCCGACATCCGCCAGCACTTGCAGATCCTGAACCCCGTCGACTTGCTCGGAACGTTTGTAGGCACGCATTGCCAGCAAGCGTTTAAGCGCACGCTTGACCGGTTTTTCATCGCCCGCCGTCAGCAGGTTGGCCAGGTACTTGAGGGGAATACGCAGGCTGTCGACATCCGGGATCACCCCGTTCATACCGACGGTGCCGGCAGTGGCGGCGTTCTGGATCGGCGACAGCGGCGGTACGTACCAGACCATCGGCAAGGTGCGATATTCCGGGTGCAGCGGCAGTGCGAGTTTCCAGTCCACGGCCATTTTGTAGACCGGCGAACGCCGGGCTGAATCGATCACCGACTGCGGTACGCCATCGGCCAAGGCCTGACGAATCACTGCCGGGTCGTTCGGATCGAGGAAGATCTCCAGCTGTTTCTCGTACAGGTCCTGCTCATTGGCGGTGCTCGCCACTTCGCTGATGCGGTCGGCGTCATACAGCAACACACCAAGGTAGCGGATGCGCCCGACGCAGGTTTCCGCGCAAACAGTCGGCATCCCGGCTTCGATACGCGGGTAGCAGAAGATGCATTTCTCGGACTTGCCGCTTTTCCAATTGAAATAGATCTTCTTGTACGGGCAACCGCTGATGCACATCCGCCAGCCACGGCATTTTTCCTGGTCGATCAGGACGATGCCGTCTTCTTCACGCTTGTAGATCGCCCCGCTCGGGCACGACGCCGCGCATGTCGGGTTGAGGCAGTGCTCGCACAGGCGCGGCAAATACATCATGAAGGTGTTTTCGTACTCGCCGTAAATGTCCGCCTGGATCTTGTCGAAGTTCTTGTCCTTGCGACGCTTGGCGAATTCGGTGCCGAGGATTTCTTCCCAGTTCGGGCCCCACTCGATTTTTTCCATGCGCTTGCCGGAGATCAGCGAACGCGGCCGCGCGGTGGGTTGATGCTCGCCCAGCGGCGCGGTGTGCAGGTGCTGGTAATCGAAGTCGAACGGTTCGTAGTAGTCGTCGAGGCTCGGCAGATCCGGGTTGGCGAAAATGTTCGCCAACACGCGGAATTTACCGCCGATGCGCGGGTTGATCGTGCCGTTGGCATTGCGGATCCAGCCGCCCTTCCACTTGTCCTGGTTTTCCCATTCTTTCGGGTAGCCGATGCCGGGTTTCGATTCGACGTTGTTGAACCATGCGTATTCCATGCCTTCACGGCTGGTCCAGACGTTTTTGCAGGTGATCGAACAGGTGTGGCAACCGATACATTTGTCCAGGTTCAGAACCATGCCGATTTGTGAGCGAATCTTCATCTCAGTTCTCCTCGATATCGGTCGGCAGGGGACGCGGCAGGTCATCGCCGGATGAACCATCGAGCCAGTCGACTTTGGACATTTTGCGCACCACGACAAATTCATCGCGGTTGCAACCGACCGTGCCGTAATAGTTGAAACCGTAGGCCTGCTGGGCATAGCCGCCGATCATGTGGGTCGGTTTGAGCACCACCCGGGTGACCGAGTTGTGGTGGCCGCCACGGGTCTTGGTGGTTTCCGAACCTGGCACGTTCACGATCCGTTCCTGTGCGTGGTACATCATCACCATGCCGTCCTTGACTCGTTGGCTGACCACCGCACGGGCGGTCAGTGCACCGTTGATGTTGAAGCACTCGATCCAGTCGTTGTCCTCGATACCGGCGCTTTTCGCGTCGTTCTCCGAGAGCCAGACAATCGGCCCGCCACGGCTGAGGGTGAGCATCAGCAGGTTGTCGCTGTAGGTGCTGTGGATGCCCCATTTCTGGTGCGGGGTGATCCAGTTCAGGACGATTTCCTTGTGGCCGTTGCTGCGCTTGCCTTTCACCCCTTCGATGGTGCGGGTGTTGACCGGCGGCCGATAACTCATCAGTTGCTCGCCGAACGCCTGCATCCACGGGTGATCCTGGTAGAACTGCTGGCGACCGGTGATGGTGCGCCATGGGATCCCTTCGTGAACGTTGGTGTAGCCGGCGTTGTAGCTGACGTGATCGTCTTCGAGACCTGACCAGGTCGGGCTGGAAATGATCTTGCGCGGCTGTGCCTGAATGTCGCGGAACCGAATCGCCTCGTGGGCCTTGGACAGCGCCAGGTGGCTGTGGTCGATGCCGGTGAATTCCGACAGCGCGGCCCAGGCCTTGACGGCGACCTGGCCGTTGGTTTCCGGCGCCAGGGACAGAATCACTTCAGCAGCATCGATCGCCGTGTCGATTTTCGGCCGACCCTGGCTGATACCGGCATCGCCTTCTTTGTGATTGAGTTCACCGAGGAATTTCACTTCGTCTTCGGTGTTCCAGTTGATGCCTTTGCCGCCGTTGCCGTGTTTCTCCAGCAATGGCCCGAGGGACGAGAACTGCTTGTAGATGTTCGGGTAGTCACGCTCCACCACATGCAGGTTCGGCGCGTTCTTGCCCGGCACCGGTGCCACACCGGCGCTTTTCCAGTCGGTGCCGCCAAACGGTTGGGCCAGTTCGCCGACGCTGTCGTGCATCAACGGGATGGTCACCAGATCCTTTTCAACGCCCAGATGCCCTTCGGACATGCTGGAAAACGCCTTGGCGATGCCTTTGTAGATTTCCCAGTCGGAACGCGATTCCCATGCCGGGTCGATCGCTGCCGACAACGGGTGAATGAACGGGTGCATGTCCGAGGTGTTCATGTCGTCTTTTTCGTACCAGGTTGCCGTCGGCAACACGATGTCGGAATAGACGCAGGTCGAGGACATGCGGAAGTCCAGTGTAGTGACCAGATCGAGCTTGCCGATGGCGCCCTCGTCCACCCATTCGGCTTCTTCGGGTTTGCAGTCGCCGACCTGGCCGATGTCTTCGTTCATCACCCCATTTTTGGTGCCGAGCAGGTACTTGAGCATGTACTCGTGGCCCTTGCCCGAGGAGCCCAGCAAGTTGGAACGCCAGATGAACATGTTGCGCGGGAAGTTGACCGGGCTGTCCGGCTGTTCGCAGGAGAAGCGCAGCGAACCGTCCTGCAACGACTTGACCACGTAGTCTTTCGGGTCCATGCCGGCCGCAGCCGCGTCGCGGCAAATGTGCAAAGGGTTAGTGTTGAGCTGCGGTGCGCTGGGCAACCAGCCGGCGCGTTCGGCGCGGATGTTGTAGTCCAGGGCATGCTCGGGGAACTGCGATTTATCGGCCAGCGGCGAGAGCACGTCGTGCATGCTCATTTTCTCGTGACGCCATTGCGAGCTGTGGGCGTAGAAGAAGCTGGTGCCGTTCATTTGGCGGGGCGGACGGTTCCAGTCCAGGCCGAACGCCAGGGGCAGCCAGCCGCATTGCGGACGGAGTTTTTCCTGACCGACGTAATGCGCCCAACCGCCACCGGTCTGACCGACACACCCGCAGAGCATGAGCATGTTGATCAGCCCGCGGTAGTTCATGTCCATGTGGTACCAGTGGTTCATCGCCGCGCCGACGATGATCATCGAGCGGCCCTTGGTCTTGTCGGCGTTATCGGCGAACTCACGGGCGATCTGGATGGCTTTCTCGCGGCTGACGCCGGTGATCTGCTCCTGCCACGCCGGGGTGCCGGGCACCGAGGCGTCGTCGTAATCCTTGGCCACGTTATCGCCGCCGAGGCCGCGATCGATCGCCAGGTTGGCGGCCGACAGGTCGAACACGGTGGCGACTTTGGCCACGCTGCCGTCCGCCAGCACCACGTTATGCACCGGCACGCGGCGGTATTGCACGGCATCGCCGGCCACGTGCTGGAAGTGCTCGTGGGACTCGCCGGCAAAATACGGGAACGCCACTTCGGCGACGTCATCGCCGATCAGGCTCAGCTTCAGATCGATCTCACGGCCTTCGCCGCCTTCACGAGGCAGGATGTTCCACTTGCCCTTCTCGCCCCAGCGATAACCGATGGAGCCCTGGGGTGAAACCAGTTCACCGCTGACATCCAGGGCGATGGTTTTCCATTCCGGGTTGTTTTCCTGGCCGAGGTTGTCGGTCAGGTCACTGGCGCGCAGGAAGCGGTCCGGCTGGTAACCGGCGCCCGGTGCCTTGTCGACCATTTGCTTGAGCAGCACCAGCACCGGCAAATCGGTGAAGCGCTTGGCGTAGTCGGTGAAATAGGCGCTCGGTTTGTCCAGGTGGAATTCTTTGAAGATCACATGGTTGAACGCCTGGGCCAGCGCCGCATCGGTGCCTTGCTTAGGGTTCAGCCACAGGTCGGTGAGCTTGGCGACTTCCGAGTAATCCGGAGTGATCGCGACCGTCTTGGTGCCCTTGTAACGGACTTCGGTAAAGAAGTGCGCGTCGGGGGTGCGGGTCTGCGGGACGTTGGAGCCCCAGGCGATGATGTAGTTGGAGTTGTACCAGTCGGCCGATTCCGGCACGTCGGTCTGCTCGCCCCAGACCATCGGCGAGGCCGGTGGCAAGTCGCAGTACCAGTCGTAGAAACTCAGGCAGGCACCGCCGATCAGCGACAGGTAACGCGAGCCTGCGGCGTAGCTGACCATCGACATGGCCGGAATCGGCGAGAAGCCGACGATCCGGTCCGGGCCGTATTGCTTGATGGTGTAGACGTTGGCTGCGGCGATGATCTCGTTGACTTCCTCCCAGTTGGAACGAATGAAGCCACCCATGCCGCGCTTGCTTTTATAGGAGTCGGCCTTGACCTTGTCCTCGACAATGCTGGCCCAGGCTTCCACCGGCGCCATGGTCTGCCGCGCATCGCGCCAGAGCTTGAGCAACGGCTTGCGGATTTTCGGGTACTTGAGCCGGTTGGCGCTGTAGATGTACCAGCTGTAACTGGCGCCACGTGGGCAGCCACGGGGCTCATGGTTAGGCAGATCGTTACGGGTACGCGGGTAGTCGGTCTGCTGGGTTTCCCAGGTGATCAGGCCGTTCTTGACGTAGATTTTCCACGAGCAGGAACCGGTGCAGTTCACCCCGTGGGTGGAACGCACGATCTTGTCGTACTGCCAGCGTGAACGGTAGACGTTCTCCCAGTCGCGAGACTCTTTGCGGGTCTCGCCATGACCGTCGGAAAACTCGTTTTGCTTACGGTTGAAAAACCGCAATTGATCCAGTAAATGACTCACGGTGTAGTCCTCTCAGGCTTTGTCGCGGAGTCTGTGCCCCGCCCACGCAATGGTTGGATGCAGCTCGGCTCAGCAGGGTGTCGCGGCGCCTTTGCGCGCGTACCACCACCAGGTCACCACGATGCAGCTCAGGTAAAAGCCGACGAACATGTAGAAGGCCATCTCCGGGCCGCCGGTCTGGGCCATCGAAGTGCCGAAGGATTTGGGAATGAAGAACGCACCGAAGGCACCCATCGCAGAGCTGAAGCCCAGGACGGCGGCCGACTCCTTGCCGGCGTTCTTCAGGGCCTGTTCGCGGATGGCCGGCGATTGCCCGGCAGACGCTTTTTCATGCTGGGTGCGGAAGATCACCGGGATCATCCGGAAGGTGGAGCCGTTACCGATGCCTGTGGTAACGAACAGCAGCATGAACATGCCGAGATAGCCGTAGAAGTTGCCGGGCTCACCGTTCTGCGGCAGGAAGTGCATCACGCCGAAGACCATCACGATCATCAATACGAAGTTCCACAGGGTCACCTTGGCGCCACCGAGCTTGTCCGCCAGCCAGCCGCCCAATGGACGTACCAGGGCACCGACCAGGGGGCCGAGGAAGGCGAATTTCAGAGCGATAACATCAGGAAAGGAAGTCTTGATCAGCAGCGGAAAGGCCGCGGAAAAGCCGATGAACGAACCGAAGGTCGCCAGGTACAACCAGCACATCAGCCAGTTGTGCTTGCGCTTGAAGATCACCGCCTGTTCGCTGAACGAGGCCCGGGCGCTGGACAAGTCGTTCATGCCGAACCAGGCAATCAACGTCACGGCGACAATGAACGGCACCCAGATGAACCCGGCGTTCTGCAGCCACAACTGGCCACCGTCCGGCAGCACTTGTGGCGATCCGCCCATGAAGCCGAACACACCGAAGGTAATCACCAGCGGCACACAGAACTGCATCACCGAGACGCCCAGGTTACCCAGTCCGGCATTCAGGCCCAGGGCCGTGCCCTGCTGGGACTTGGGATAAAAGAAGCTGATGTTGGACATGCTCGACGCAAAGTTGCCGCCACCAAAACCGCAGAGCAAGGCGATCAGCACGAACACGCTATAAGAGGTGCTCGGGTCCTGCACGGCGAAGCCCATCCAGATCGATGGCAACAACAGCGACGCGGTGCTCAGGGCGGTCCAGCGACGGCCGCCGAAGATCGGCACCATGAAGGAATAGAAGACGCGCAAGGTCGCCCCGGACAGCCCCGGCAACGCCGCCAGCCAGAACAGCTGGTCAGTGGTGAAGGTGAAGCCGATGGCGTTCAGACGCACGATCACCGTGCTCCAGACCATCCACACCGCAAAGGCCAGCAGCAGCGCAGGAATGGAAATCCACAAGTTGCGCGTGGCGGTCTGTTTGCCGCTACTTCCCCAGAATGCTGGGTCCTCGGGGCGCCAGTCATGAATGACCGGGCCTTTGTCAGGCTTTTGCAGAACGGACATGTTCTTCTCCTAGGGCAATGCTGGAAATCGGGGACGGGGTCAGCAGCGGTGCTTTACCCAGCACCGGGCTTTTGCGTATTTCGCTGAAGTACATCCAGGTGAGGGAGACCCAGACCACGCCGTACATCAACATGAAGCAGGAAGAGCGCACGCCGGTGAGGTCCACCAGGGCGCCGAACAGGATCGGCAGCACGAAACCGCCCAGGCCACCGGCGAGGCCGACGATGCCGGACACCGCACCCATGTTTTTCGGGTAGTCGTTGGCGATGTATTTGAAGACCGAGGCCTTGCCGAACGCGAAGGCAATGCCCATGACGAACAGCAGCACGGTGAACAGCGCGGGATTGAGGCCGATGTGGAAATCCACCGGGCCGTTGATCGTTTGCACTTGCAGTTGGGTCTGGGGATACGAGAGCAGGAACAGGCAGATCCAGCTGACCCACAACACCCACCAGGTCACGCTTTGCGCCCCCCAGCGATCCGACATCCAGCCGCCGACGGCACGCAGCACGCCACCGGGCAGGGAAAAACAGGCCGCCAGCAGCGCCGCGCTTTGCAGGCTGAAACCGTATTCCTGCACGTAGTACTTGGTCATCCACAGCGCGAGGGCGACGTAACCACCGAAGACGATCGAGTAGTACTGGCAGTAGCGCCACACCGCAGGGTCCTTCAGCGAGCTCAATTGCTCACGCAACGAGGCGCCGGTGGCGCTGCGGTGGTCCTTGTTTTCAGCACTGAGGAACCAGAACAACAACGCGGTAATAAAGAGGATCGCGCTGAAGACTTTCGGCACCAACTGCCAGCTGCCGGCAGCGATCAGCGCCGGGGCGAGAAACTTGGTCACCGCAGCTCCGGCGTTACCGGCGCCGAAGATGCCCATGGCGAAGCCTTGGTTCTCCTTGTCGAACCATTTGGCGACATAGGCAATCCCGACCGAGAACGAGCCGCCGGCCAGGCCGACGAACAAGCCCAGCACCAGGAACTGCCAGTAGGCGGTGGCGTGGCTGATCAAATACAGCGGCGCGACGCAGGCCAGCATCAACAGGAAGAACACGCTGCGCCCGCCAAAGCGGTCGGTGAGCAAACCCAGCGGCAAACGCACCAACGAGCCGGTCAGCACCGGGGTCGCGGCCAGCAGGCCGAACTGGGTTTCGTTGAGCTGGAGAAGGTCTTTGATCGGCACCCCGAGCACGGCAAACATCATCCAGACCATGAAACAGACAGTGAAGGCCAGCGTGCTCATGCCCAGCACCAAGCCTTGTCGTACACGCGGTGGGTTCACAATGCTCTCCAGTCAGTTAGCCATGGCGGCAGACTAGAGAGGCCAACCCCGCAAAAACTTGATCCATGTCAACGAAGGCCTAGGGGGCATAGGCCTATGCTTGTGCGGTCTACCTCTAAGGAGGTAGTACAGGAAAACCCTAAAACCGGCGGTTTATCAGCGTCTTAAGGTTTTCCACCAAGGTTTTTGCTGGCAAGGATCAGTCGACAACTCTTTAGAGGTAGCGCGCCCGGGATCGGCGGCAAAACCCATCCTGGAGCTGCACATGCTCGGTTTTCCTGATTTTTTCCGGGACCTGCGCTAATGATCCGCTGGTTGCGCAGTTCCCTGCCCGCTCGCGCCGGGCTGGCGGTGATCCTGATCGCCGTGCTGGCGCTTGCCAGTTCGTTGAGCGCCGGGTTGATCGCCTGGTTCAGCCAGGGCGATGCCGCCGCCATCAACACCGCAGGCTCGGTGCGCATGGAGACCTATCACCTGAGCTGGAAACTGGCCGCGGGTGCAACCGGCGAAGAAATCATCGCCATCAGCGACAGCCTGCAAACCCGCCTCAACAGCCAGTCACTCAAAGCGGTGCTGGAAGATGGCCCGACCGCTGCCCTGCAAATCAGCTACGGGCAAATCCAGCAACACTGGAACGAGGATTTGCGCCCGGCACTGGAGCGTGGCGATGCCGCCTATTTTCAAGTCCAGGCCCTGCCCTTCGTTGAACAACTGAACCAGTTCGTCAACCTGTTGCAGCGTCAAAGCGAACAGAAACAAGGCTGGCAACAGATGATCCAGGGCCTCGCCTTGTTCACCACCCTGTTCGTCCTGCTGATTGGGCTCTACGAATTGCAGTACGGAGTCGTCATGCCCTTGAAAGAGTTGGTGGACGCGACCCAGCGCTTTCGTCGCGGCGACTTCAAGGTGCGGGTCAACCATCAGTCCCACGACGAACTGGGCCAGTTGGCCACGAGTTTCAACACCATGGCCGAGACGATCGAAGACTCGCATCGCACTCTGGAGAGTCAGGTCCAGCAAAAAACCCTGAACCTGCAACAAGCCAATGCCGCCCTCGAGTTGCTGTACCAAAGCAGCCGAAGCCTGGCCACACGCCTGGCCAATGCCGAAGGTCTCGATGAATTGATTCGACGCTTCCAGCAACGCTTGCCCGGCTTGCGCCTGTCGCTGTGCCTGCAAGGCGAACTGCAGGCACCGGCCCAACAGTTACTGGCCCTGCACGGCGCGAATATCCGCGAAGTCTGCGCCAGTAGCGACTGCGCCACTTGCCAGAAACACCACAAAGCCAATCCGCAAACCTTCAGCATCAGCAACCAGGGCAGTGAACTGGGTGAACTGAAGGCGCACTTTGTCGACGGCCACCCCATGCAAGCCTGGGAAACCCAACTGATCCAGGCCCTCGCCAACCTGATCGGCACCTCGCTCTCGCTCAAGCGCCAACGGGAACAGGATCATCGCCTGCTGCTGCTCGAAGAACGCACGATCATCGCCCGCGAGCTGCATGATTCACTGGCCCAGGCCCTGTCCTACATGAAGCTGCAAGTCAGCCGCATGCAGACCCTGATGCGCCGTGGCGAACCGGTCCAGACCCTGGAAACCGTCACCGCCGAATTGCGCGAGGGGCTGAACAATGCCTATCGCCAGTTACGCGAGTTGCTGACGACTTTTCGCTTGCAGATTCACGACGCGGGACTGGTGCAAGAACTCAAGGACACCGCCGAGGAATTTTCCCGTCGCGGGGAGTTTCAGGTGCATCTGCACGTCGACACGCTGGCCTTTCAGCTAACGGCCAGTGAACAAATTCATATTCTGCAGATCACCCGCGAGGCGCTCTCCAACTGCTTGCGCCACGCCCATGCGCAAAACGCCTGGCTGCAACTGCGCCAAGACGGCGAGACCGTCAGGTTGTCGGTCGAAGACGACGGTCGCGGCTTCAGCGGCAACGTCGACCAACGCGAACACCACGGCCTGAACATCATGGATGAACGGGCTCGCAGCTTGCACGGCCAGCTGCAGATCATCTCCAGGGAACCCCAAGGCACCCGTGTCCAACTGGAATTCCACCCGGAATTTCTCGGGCAGCAAACAGAAGGTAGCGTCACATGAACCCGTCCCTGCAACACACCATCCTGCTGGTCGACGACCACCCGATGATGCGTCACGGCATCCGCCAGATGCTCGAACTCGAAGATGATTTCCTGATCGTCGGTGAAGCCGGCAACGGTGAAGAAGCACTCGTTCTGATCGAACCGCTGCAACCGGACCTGGTGTTGCTCGATAACAACATGCCGCAGATGAATGGCATCGAAACCCTGCGCCAATTACGGGCGATGCACCACACCGGCAAGGTGCTGCTGTTCACGGTGTCGGACGCCGAAGACGATATTCGCGACGCACTGCGCCTGGATGCCGACGGCTATCTGCTCAAGGACATGGAACCGGAACTGTTGATCCAGTACATCCGCGATGCCTTGAACGGCGCCTTGGTGATCAGCCCCGGCCTGACTCAAGTCATGGCCCAAGCGCTACGTTCTCCGCCTCGCCAGGCCGTGGTGGAATTGACCGAACGTGAACGTCAGGTGTTGAAAACCATCGCCAGCGGCTTCAGCAACAAGGTCATCGGGCACAAGCTGGGCATCACCGAAGGGACGGTCAAGGTCCACGTGAAAAACCTGCTGCACAAACTCGGCTTACGCTCGCGGGTGGAGGCGGCGGTGTGGGCCATGGAGCATCTGCGCAGTGCGGGCTGAGGGGTATGCCTCTTTGGAGGTAGGCCTGCAGAGGCATAGGTCATCCGGCTTGCGCTCTCTACTATGACGGTCAGCGGAGGTACGCCATGCTGACCCACCCTTCCATCGTTTTAACGTTGCGCCGTCATCATCTGTTCAGCCAACTGCCGGAGAAAGTCTTCGAGGAAGTCTGCAGCCTGGCCATGCTCAAGCGCCTTAGCTGTCACAGCACCCTCATGCATCAAGGGGATCCGGCCAGGCGTTTTTTCCTGCTGGTCAGCGGCCAGGTCAAGTTGTACCGGCTCACCGGTGAAGGCCAGGAAAACCTGGTGGAGATCATCCAGCCCGGCCAGACCTTTGCCGAAGCCTTGCTGTTCAGCCAGGCCCGGCTCTACCCGGTAAGCGCCACGGCGCTGAAGGACAGCGTGCTGGTGAGTATCGAGGGCAACCATTACCGCAATGCCCTGGAAGACCAGCCGAAAGTCTGTCTGGCGATCCTGGCGAGCATGAGCGTTCACCTGCACCTGCGTCTGCGTGACATCGATACCTTGACCATGGCCAGTGCGAGTCGCCGGGTGATCAATTTCCTGTTCCAGGAACGCAATCCGGTCAGCGGTCTGATTGTCTTGCAGGTGTCCAAACGTCTGGTTGCGTCGAAGCTGGGGATTCAACCGGAAACCTTCTCGCGGATTTTGCATCGTCTGGTGGAGTGCGGCCTGATCGCCATGGAGCGTCGCCATATCAGCATTCTCGCTGAAGAGGAGCTGGCGGCGTTTCAATAGTCGGAATTGACCGTCATCAAGGCGCGATGCCACGCACCTTGCACACTGGCAGAGTCCATCCACGGAGAGTGCAAATGCCCCGTTCAACCCTGCCTTTGGTTTACTCCTGCTCAGGTTGCTCCAACGTCGCCCAACTGGCCAACACCCTGGCCGTGCGACTGGACCGCAGCGGCCTGGCTGAAATGTCCTGCATCGTCGGGGTCGGCGGGCATGTGGCGGCGCTGGTCAACAAAGCGCGCTCGGGGCGCCGGATCTTCGCGCTGGATGGCTGCCCGCTGCAATGTGTTGAAAACTGCCTCAAGCAACATGGCCTGCATGCTGATGTGCATCTGATTCTCAGCCACTATGGGCTGCGTAAACGCCATGGTGAGGATTGCACGCAGGCGCAGAGTGATGAGTTGTTTGAAGGGATCAGGCAGTTGATTGCCAATGATGCTCGCCAGCATGTAAGCCGGCAGGAAACGATGGCCTGACGAACAACAAAAACCCTGTGGGAGCGGGCTTGTCGGCGCCCACAGTTGAGCAACTGCGGACCTGAGATAAATCCCAATGAGTAAGCGAGATAAATCCGGCCCATTCCAGGATAGGCTGACAAAAATTGGGACACCCTGTGCAATAGGGTTGCAACCCACGCAATAGAAAACGCTCCGCTGAGTCATCAACTGACGGGGCAAACATATCGACCTGCCGACCATACTTGCCCATGGATGCCGAAGGAATCTGCAGCCTGAAGCGGAAAAGGCCATCCTCGACTTAGCGTTAGCCCACCTGGAAGCCATCGCGAGGATGTTCGATAAAGATATTTAGCTGCGCTTTAAAAGGACACCCGTTGGCCGTGGCGACCGCTGGTCAGTGCGCAATAAAAAACGCATTGTCTTACGCATGATCATACGCAATAATTCGCAGGTAGCGGTACTCAACGCTTCCTGACGACTGAACTGACAACTGAACTGACGAGATAAATGACATGAGTGCACTCCTAGACCGAGCTGAGCAGGCAGTGTCTGCCACGGCTATGGCACGTAGTTTTGGAGCGCGATTGAAGGACATCGCCAGCGGGGAGGTAACCCACCTGGTGATATTCAAGGACAACGAACCAGCAGCGGTTTTAGTGGGCGTAAACGCCTACCAAGCGCTGCAGGACGAACTTGAAGATCTGCGCTCAGAACTACTAGCCATCGAACGCCTGTCCAGCCTCGACAATACAGTCACAGTGAGCCTTGAAGACATGGAGGCTCGCTTTAGTTAGGCAAAATGCAGATGAATTGGAATGTTCGGTTTCACCCTGCTGTAGAAGATGATCTCAAACAGCTCGGAAGCGCCGAAGCGAAACGCATTCTGAAAGTCATTCGGGAGCGCATCGTTTCAGGAGAGCCCGACAAGATTGGTAAACCCCTTCGGGGAGCCTTGGCCGGATACCGCCGGATAAGGACAGGTGATGTGCGCATCGTTTATCGCGTGAACGGTACTGAAATCGTTTTAGTTTTGTGCGTTGGTGCTCGCCGAGACGAAGAGGTCTACGATTCTGCGACTAAACGAGTCTGATTAAAAAACCCGCTTCGGCGGGTTTTTTCTTTTCCCGCCCGAGAAACCCGTGGCGAGGGAGCTTGCTCCCGCTGGGCTGCTCAGCAGCCCCAAAAAAGGAACAGCAGCACAGCCCAACGTCAGTCATCCACTCACCACAGCAGACCACACCTACGCAGGCTCAATTTTATCCAGCACCCGGTTTGCAGTGATCTCAGCCACCATAATGCTGTTTGAAATACCCAGCAGCGCGTAGCGCGACTCACCCTCCAAATGATCCACCAACTGATGGACCATTACATCGACAGAGGCAAGCGTCTCGACCAAAAAAACCGCCAAGGTTTCGGCAGTGGCCCCAGGGTCGACGGAAAACAGGGTGCTGCGTGTACGCGCGGTAGCTTTGATGTCGGCATTCGACGGGAAGTGGAAGTTCAGAGCCCGCTCGGCGGCCTCATTGAGCTTCTTTGAATCGGGTTCATACGGGGAGACCGGATCGATGTCCGGCGGGTTTGGCGTGACCTTGAACATGGTAAATCCTCGTTTACTAGTGGAGCTGCCACGTTCGTTTCCAAGCGAAGGGGTGGCAGCTGTACGCGGGTTGGAAAACCAGGGTAAACGAGCCCGGCAGACCTATAAGGTCTCCCACGCACAGCCGCCATAACGGAATGCACAGAGTGCGAAAAAGTACGTTATGAAGAGTGCCTTCGTGTCGTTTACCCGTCGAGTTTCCAAGCCCGACCGCTGAATGATCAGCGACACGGAAACGATAGAACCAAGCCCCACGACACACAAGCCGGCGGATTCTGGCGCAGCCGTAGGCAACGGCGCAAGGTTTTGTAGCTTTCAGGACGTAACCTTGAGGTTGCTTAAACAAGCAACCTCCGGCGATGTTTAATAAGCCAGAGCCCAAGTTTTTCGCGCTCGGCATCAAGCAATGTCGATTACCCCGCCGCCAACCCCTTCCCCGCCCGCTCCAGATTGCGCCACAACCAAACAGGCAACACATCAGGATCCAGACTGTCGATCAGATTCTTCAACGCCAACCCCAACTCCGTATCCCCCTCAATCACCAAACGCCGGCGAAAAAACAGCGTATCCGGATCTTCCTGACGACTCGCCAGTAGTAAAAACTCCCGCCAGTTACCACTGATCGTCACATGCGCCACGGCGCGCTCGGCAATCCGCAACCCTTTACTGCTGAGCGTCAGATACCAGGACAACCCCAGATCCGGAATCCGCAGACACAACCAACGCCCACGCAAAACCTCAAACTCACCATCGCGCAACGGCCCGGCGAGGCAGCGATTCAGCGCCTGTTGCAACGCCAGTCGCTGCACGGCAAAAGGCACCCGGCGCACCAACGGCAACACCCGGTCGGCACCTTTCAACAGCCACTTTTTTCGACTCAACACAGGCCGACCTCCTCGACACGCAGCATGCCGGCCTGGCCATGCCAATAACCATTGCACCCTTCGACAAACAGCGGCGGTGTCTCGCCCAGACGAACCCGTTGATAGGCCGCGACCACTTCGGCCATGCCCTGAGCGCGAGGGCTCAGACGCAACAGATCGGCGCCACAGGCCACCAATCCGGTGTAATCCGCCAGCAGATTGGTCACCTCCGCCGACATCGTTTGTATACCGTTGATGGTGAACAGCGCCTGCCCTTCCTGACTGGTCAACGGCAGGCCGTCGGGGTAGTTGATGCAGCAAAACTGGCAGTCGTCCTTGGGCCGGTTTTCCGCCCGAGCCGTAAAGCAGCGTGCGGAATAGGCCAACGGCAAATGCCCATACGCAAAGATTTCAACTTCCGGCACTGCATGGCCCAGTACGCGTACCTGTTCGATCACATCACCAATCAGCGCCGCCGAACATTCCACGGGCGGCACCCAGCGGGTCATCCCGCAGTCCAGCAGTTGCGCCAGCGTATGACCGTTGTACAAATTCAGCGCCGGGCCGCCCACGAACGGCAACTTGCGCTCGGCCAAAAACTGTACCGCGCCCATATCGTTGGCCTCCACCAGCAACTGGCCGTTGTCGCACAGCCGGCGCAGGCTGGAGAGTTCGGACGCCGCTTCGATCAGCGTCAGGCTGGAAAGCACCAATTGTGCCTGGCTGCACTCCTGCAACTCACGGCCCAAACCCAGCCATTGATCCAGTGAAAATGCCCGGCGTTTCGAGCACACGGTTTCCCCCAGGTAAATCACATCCAGGGGCAAGGCCGACATCTCGGCGTAAAAGTTGCTGAGTTGTTCTTTGTCCCAATAAAACAGAACCGGTCCCAGGCTGAGCTTCATGTCGCGCCCCTCATTGCCATGATCGATGATAAGCACCCAGAGTGGTCTGGCTGCCTTCGGACAAACCAGCCAGCACCTGACGCCATTCCTCCTTGACCCGAAAACTGCCCGGCGCGCCGCGATGGGCGTCCAGGGCCGCGCGCCAGACACGGGTGACTTGTTCGACATAGGCCGGGCTGCGTTGACGGCCTTCGATTTTCACCGCTTCGACGCCGATGGCCGTCAGTTCCGGCAGCAAATCCAGGGTGTCGAGACTGGTGGGTTCTTCCAGCGCATGAAAGCGTTTGCCGCCGACCAGGAAGCGGCCCTTGCACAACGTCGGGTAACCGGCCGGTTCGTCAGGGGTGTAGCGATCGATCAGGACTTCGCTGAGGCGTGCGCTCAAACCTTCGGCATCCTCGCTCCAGCGCACAGCCTTGGCTGGCGAACAGACACCGCACAGGTTCGGCGACTCACCGGTAATGTAGGAAGACAGATGGCAACGCCCTTCGGCCATGATGCACAAGCTGCCGAAGCCAAACACTTCGATGGGCACCGGGCTGCTGGCGGCGACCTGGCGTACTTGCGCCAACGACAACACCCGTGGCAGCACCGCGCGACGAATGCCGTAGCGCTGCGCATAAAACTCCAGCGCGGCGGCATGGGTCGCCGAGCCCTGGACCGACAGGTGCAACGCCAGTTTCGGGTGACGCTGACTGGCGTAGTTGAGCACCCCGGGGTCGGCGGCGATCAGCGCATCCACGCCGAAATCAGCGGCACGATCCACCGCCCGCTGCCAGCGCTCCCAGCCCTTGGGTTGCGGGTACGTGTTGACCGCGACGTAAAGTTTGCGTTGATGCTGGCGGATGTGGACGACCGCGGCGTCGAACTGCTTGTCGTCCATGTTCAGCCCCGCAAAATGCCGGGCGTTGGTGTCATCGCGAAAGCCGACATAGACGGCATCGGCGCCTTGGCGCACCGCCGCTTTCAGCGCAGGCAGATTCCCTGCCGGGCAGACCAGTTGCATGGGTAATCCTCATGAAAAAACGCATCCGGGCCATCGCCTGAGGCCCATGACGCGAAGGTCCGGGGCGATCGAAAAAGGCGCTGCCAGTCTAGCGAGACCGGCAGGCACGGCCTTGACGGCAATCAATTGCCATCAATGCATCAGGTCGGCGAAGGACAGGAACATCACGTTGTCGTGCTTGAGCACTTGCTGCTCGCACTCGATCACCGCCAGCCCATCTGCCCAGCACGCGGCGGTCAACATGGCCGAGCTTTGCTGAGGGTGCAGTTCCACGCTCAACTGGCCGTCGGCGCCGGGCGTCAATCGGGCCCGCAGGTACTGCCGGCGTTTGTTACGCTGCAACCAGTCGAACCCGGCTGGCACGGCCAACGGCACCGGCAGCACGTCAGTCACGCCTTGGGCCCTGAGCAGGAACGGACGCACCACCACCAATGCGGTAATCAGCGCCGCCGAAGGATTTCCCGGCATGCCAATCCACGGTTTGCCGGCCACTTCGCCAAAGGCCAGTGGCTTGCCCGGCTGGATGGCCAGCCGCCAGAAATCGACGTTGCCCAGTTCCTCGATCGCCTGTTTGAGGTGATCTTCCTCGCCCACGGACACGCCACCGGAACTCAACAGCAAGTCGCATTCCGAAGACGCCAGGCTCAAGGCATGCCGGCTAGCCGCCAACTCATCGACCATGGCGCCATAGTCGTGCACCTCGACGCCCCAGCCGCGCAACAACGCGGCGAGGCAATACCGGTTGCTGTTGTAAATCTGCCCCGGCGCCAACGGATCGCCTGGCTCACGCAGTTCATTACCGCTGCTGAGCAGGCACACCTGCAACGGCCGATAGACCTCGACCCGCGCGATACCTGCGCCGGCCAGCAACCCCAATTCTTGTGCGCGCAGGCGTTTGCCGGCCTTGAGCAATAGATCCCCGCGGCGAACTTCCTCAGCCTCCTTGCGCACATGATCACCAATGGATACAGGCGGGAACCAGACGCGCTCGCCCTCGACCCTACAGCGCTCTTGCGGCACGACGGTATCGGCACCCGGTGGCAATGGCGCGCCGGTAAAGATCTGCACCGTTTGCTGCGCGAGCAAGGGTGAACACGCTTGATCCCCCGCCGCAATTCGCCCGCCAATCGACAAACAACCACCCGCCTGGGGCAGGTCAGCTGCCCTGAGGGCATAACCGTCCATGGCACTGTTGTCCCAGGCCGGCAGGTTAACCGGGGAATGAATGTCCGCCGCCAAAACACGCCCCATGGCTTGATCCAGACGGACCATTTGCGCCAGGGGTGGCGGCGGTGCCTGGTCCAGCAGACGGCTGATGGCCTCGTCCACCGGCATCAGGTTGCCAATGTCGCACACCCGGCCGGTCATGAGCGTGTCCCGCAGGCGTCGATGACCCGCTGCGCTTGCGGTTTCAAATGCGGGGCGAAATTGCACGGGCCGGTGCGGCTGTCCAGTTGTTCGAGCAGGATCTTGTTCCAGGCAGTCCGGCAGGCACCCGGCGAGCCTGGAACGCAGCACACCAGCACGCCGTTACTCATGCCGGCCAGTGCCCGGGACTGCAGGCTGGACATGCCGATCTCCTCCAGAGAAACCTGCCGGAACAGTTCGCCGAAACCTTCCACATGTTTGTCCAACAGCGGCAGCACCGCTTGCGGTGTGTTGTCGCGAGCGGTGAAACCGGTGCCGCCGGTCATCAATACCACTTGCACCTTGGGGTCGGCGATCCACCGGGAAACGGTGGCGCGGATCTGATAAATGTCGTCCTTGACCAGATCACGATCGATCAACACATGCCCGGCTGTTTGCAGCAAATCCGTCAGGGTCTGTCCTGAAGTGTCGGTGTCAAAGGTGCGCGTATCGCTGATGGTCAGTACGGCGATGTTCAGGGGTTCAAATGTGCGTTGCGCCAGATGGGCCATATCCAGGTCTTCCCGTAGATGAGGGTATGGCCCAAAGCCTGAACCGGAATAGCGAGCGAGCCTATTCCTCCAAGGAGGTACCTCCACAGGGACATAAGGAGAATGTGTCGGACTCACAAAACCTGTGGGAGCGAGCCTGCTCGCGAATGCGGTATGTCAGTCGCACCTAATGGACCTGATACACCGCATTCGCGAGCAGGCTCGCTCCCACATTGTTCTTCATTGCTGCACGATCTGTTCAAGGCGCCAACCGGCTTCGCTTCCACAGACCATCGCGCAAACGGTAATCGAGTCGATCATGCAAGCGGTCAGCCCGCCCCTGCCAGAACTCCAGACGTTCAGGGTGCAGGCAGTAACCGCCCCAATGCTCAGGGCGCGACACGGTCTGGCCAACGAAGCGCTTGATGGTTTCGGCCAGCATGGATTCCAGCGCTGCGCGACTGGCCAGCGGACGGCTTTGCGGTGAAGCCCAGGCCCCCAGGCAACTGGCCATGGAACGAGAATCGAAGTACGCATCCGACAACGCCGGATCAAGCCTGGACACCTGCCCTTCGATACGCACCTGACGCTCCAGCCCCGGCCAGAAAAACGTCATCGCAGCATAGGGATTGGCGGCCAGTTGCTGACCTTTGTCACTCTGGTAATTGCCGAAAAAAGTAAAACCTTCATCGCTCAACCCCTTGAGCAGCAGAACCCGACAGTGCGGCCGTCCTTCACGATCGACCGTCGCCAGCACCATGCTATTGGCCTCGACAGGTGCGCACTCGGTGTCGCGGGCCTGTTGCAACCACTGCCGGAACATTGCCAGCGGATCGTCCAGCGCCGCCTCATCTTGCAGGCCATTAAGGGTGTAGTTACGGCGCATCTGAGCCAGGGAAAGCGGCATGACGGTGATCTCCAGAAGGTTTTACGCAGTGTGCGAGGCACTGCGCAAAGCCACCTTGATCACCATCAACACTGTCGCCTACTTGAGACGCAGCCGCCGGGCCAGTTTGTGCAGGTTGCTGGGGTCGACTTCCAGGATGCGCGCGGCGCTGGCCCAGTTTTCCCCGGACAGGCTCAGGGCCTGGAGGATTTTCTTGCGCTGGTAATCGTCGACGGCTTCGCCCAAGGGCTGGAACGGCAGATCAGCCATAACGTCCGGGGATGGCTCGACCACCGTCCCCGATGCCGCCATCGCGCTGTCGAGATCGAGAATTTCAGGCTCCAGCGTCATGATCAACGCGCGACTCGTACCGCGACTGAGCTGCTTCAACGCGGCCCGACTGATCACGTGTTCCAGTTCGCGCACATTGCCCGGCCAGGTGTAAAGCAGCAGCGCTCGCTCGGCCGCCGGTGACAGGCGCAAGCCGCGCAGGCCAAGCCGCGCCCGATTGAGTTCAAGGAAATGCCCGGCCAGCATCAACACATCGTTACCGCGCTCGCGCAGGGGCGGAATCGGCACCGGATACACCGAGAGCCGGTGATACAGATCGGCGCGAAACAAGCCGTCGCGGATGCTGTCCGGCAGGTGCCGGTTGGTCGCGGCGATGATTCGCACATCAACATGCAACGGCTTGTCGGCACCGAGACGCTGGATCTCGCCGTTCTGCAGGGTGCGCAGCAACTTCGCTTGCACGGCCAATGGCAATTCACCGACTTCATCGAGAAACAGCGTGCCGCCGTTGGCGGCATCGAAACGTCCGGCACGGTCACTGGTGGCGCCGGAAAACGCACCTTTGACATGCCCGAACAACTCACTCTCTGCCAGCGACTCCGGCAAGGCGGCGCAGTTCACGTGTATCAGCGGCTTGTGGTGGCGCCTTGAAAGACGATGCAAGCGCCGGGCGAACAACTCTTTGCCGACGCCGGTCTCGCCCAACAGCAATACCGGCAGATCGGAGTCGGCCAGTACATCCAGCTCATTGAGCAACTGATGCAACACCTCACTCTGCCCGAGGATCTCGCCCTCCTCGACCGGCATTCGCAAGTCCTGGGGATCGCTGCGGGACAGACGCAAGCTGCGGTTTTCCTGCTCGAGCCGGGTGACCCGCACGGCGGCTTCGATCTGCAAGGTGCAGCGCTTGAGCTCTTCCCGCGCGCGGCTGTCGAAGGTCCCGGCGTGCAGCGCATCGAGGGTGATCGCGCCCCAGATCCGCCCCTCGACATACAGGCTCACGCCCATGCAGTCATGCACCGGCAGCGGTTCGCCGACGTGGTTGTCGAGCAGGCCGTCATAGGGGTCCGGCAGGCGACTGTCGGGTTCGAACCAGGTCGGCTCGCGCGACGCCATGATTGCCGCCAGACGAGGATGCTGGGCGATGACGAACCGGCGCCCCAACGCTTCATGAACCAGCCCCACCGTCGCAACGGGCCTGAGGCTATCGTCATCCAGCCGCAACAAGCCCACGGCGCCACTGTTGAAGTATTCGCGCAGGGTCTGGACCAGTCGTTGCAACCGCACGGCATTGGGCAACTCGACGATCAGGTCGGCTGCCAGGCTTTCTCGCAGCATGGTAGTAATCACCCTCTATGGTTGGATTCACCCTAAAGCGTCAGGGTGTCTATCACCACAACTAAAAAATAATTCATGTTTTTCAATCACTTAAATATGGCATGCCGGATGCAATGAGCCTGGGGAACCGTTGAAACCCAAACAAGGAACCCTGATGAGCCAGACCCTATTGGAACAAAGCCTCGGCCAACTGGCCTGCGACATTCCCGGTGCCACCCGGATCTTTCATACCTTCAAACTGGACTTCTGTTGCGGCGGGCATAAAAGCCTGCGTGAAGCGGCCCTTGGCAAAAACCTCGATCCGGTCCTCATTGCCGACGCCCTGAACATTTTGCAAGACGCCGGCGAAACCCAGCACGACTGGCGTAACGAACCTATGGAACTGTTGATCGCCCACCTTCTGACGCGCTACCACGCCCGCCACCGCGAGCAACTGCCGGAACTGATCCGTCTGGCTCGTCGCGTCGAGCAGGTCCATGGCGCGCGTAGCAGCTGCCCCAACGGCCTGGCCGATCTTCTGACCGACATGCAACAAGAACTCGAAGGCCACATGCTCAAGGAGGAACAAGTGCTGTTCCCGATGCTGCAACAAGGCATCGGTGCTCAAGCGGCTCCGCCGATCCAGGTGCTGCGCTTCGAACATGATCAACATGGCGAAGCACTGGAGAAAATGCTCGCCTTGACCAATCACATCATCCCGCCTGCCGATGCCTGTAACACCTGGCGTGCGCTCTATCGCGGGCTGCTGGAATTCAAAGACGACCTGATGCAACACATCCATCTGGAAAACAACGTGCTGTTCATCAACGCCCTGAACCCTCGTCACTGATCGATTTTCGGAGGCCGCTTTCGCGAGCAGGCTCGCTCCCACATGGGGTGGTATTCCAATGTGGGGGCGAGCCTGCTCGCGAATAGCATCACCACGGATTTATGGGTTTTCCAGCACGATCAACCGTGCCAATAGAACATCGCCTTGGCCAGGATCACGATCAACACCATGTGCCCCAGGATGCTGCGGCGAATCCAGGTGGCGCGAGTCGCGGTCAGGCGCGCTTGGGTCAGCCAATAAGCCAGCAGCAAGTAATGGCCGATGATGCTCAGCGCCAGGATGATCTTCAGGCTCAGCAACGTACCAAAGCTGCTGGCCAACGGCTGACTCAATGCGCCCCGGTACTGCCACGCCAAGCCGATGCCGGCGCCATACAACAGCAACACCACGCCATGCAGCACCTTGCGCGAACGCACGGCAATCGCCTGATCCGCCGTGGATTGCGCGGTATCCGCCAACTGCTGACGGGCGCGATGCCAGATAGCCACCTCGAAAAACAACGTGCCGATGAAGGCAATCGCTGCCAGCAAATGCGTGACCAGTAAAAAGGGATACATCAGCGCCAGCCTCTGTCAGTTCGCGTGTTCATCCCGGATGACCGTCGACCCGGGCCCGCAACAGCATCGGCCCGTAGCGCCAGGCGTAAAGCGCAAACGCCAGCGCCCAGCACAGACCGGCCAACCACAATGCCGGCAAGGGAAAGAACTCGATCAACACGACCCGGCTCAGGCACGCCAGGTTGAGCAAGATGAACGCCAGGGTCATTCCCGACGGTGGTTCCAGCGCACGGCCGGTATGCCCGAGGCTGACCCGCGCGATCATCGCCAGCACCAGGCCACCCATAGCCCCTATGGTCAGGCAATGCACCACCAGACTCGGATTGATCGGCACGCCGAAATGCCACAGCGCCATCCCGAGACACGCCACCGCCAACCAGCCATAAGCCAGGTGCAGCGACCACAGTAACGGCACGCTCCAGAGTGCCCGGTCATGCCAGCGCACCAGTCGCAGCAGATGCCCCGCACCCAGCACCGCGAACAGCAGGCCCACCCAGACATTGGGGTTGAGCGCTGGTCCTGCGGCATACAACAATGCCACCAGCGGCGAGCCCACCAACAGCAGTCGATCCAGCCAAGGCCAAGCAGCAACGCCTTCCACCCGACCAAGGCCACGCTGGGTGAAGAACGGAATCACCCGCCCGCCGATCAACCCCATCATCGCCGCCACCAGCCAAATGCCGGTCAGCACACCCTGGCGCTGCCAGCCTTCATGCCCCTCGGCCAGACCGTACAGGGACAACCCGTCGGCCACGGCCAACAACAGCAGAACCACCACAATCGGGTAGTTACGTTTCTGCCGCACCTTCCACAAGGTGAAGCCCATGAGCACCGCCACCGCCAACGGGAACGCCATTTCCAGCACCGCGAGCAACGGCCACGGCACATTTGCCATCCAGGCCACCCGCGCCAATAACCACAGCAGCGCCAGAGCGGCCAACGGTTTGCCGCTGAGGCCGGGGCGACCGGTCCAGGTCTGCACGGCTGTCAGCAGAAAGCCCGCGATAATCGCCAAGCCGAACCCGAACAGCAATTCATGCCGATGCCAGCCCAGCCAACCGCCTGCCGGCTGCCAGTCGGAAATCGAGCCGCTGAAGGCCGCCAGCCACAGCGGAATGGCCAGCACCGCCAACAGGCAGCCGGCGAGGAAAAACGGCCGAAAGGCCAGCCGTAACAGCGGCGCGATTGCCATCGCTTTACGGCGGTCAAGCACTTGCATAAAGCCACTCCTTTACCTTGCTGCTGACCTGACGCAAACCCGCACGCGTCAAGGTAAGTCCGGGGGCAATGATCGGGTATTGGCGATCAATTGCCTTTGTCGCAGATCAAGGGTGCAAGGGGCGTGCCTTGCAGCTTTCTCGTATTCCTGTGGCGAGGGAGTTTTCCCTTGTGGGAGCGAGCCTGCTCGCGATAGCGGCGGTACATTCAGCATCAATGTCGGCTGACCCGCCGCTATCGCGAGCAGGCTCGCTCCCACAAGGTGTTTGGATCAGGGTACAAATGACCCATTAATAGTTATTTAAACCCTAAACCTCGAGGTCATTTTTACCCTCTTATCTGACAACCCCAATAAACAAAGGCCTCCAGGCATGGCCCGCGTCTTGCTCAAGCTTTCAGCAATCAAAGAAACCTTGATCCTTCTCGATCCCCAGGAGTCGTCATGAAAAAAGTCATCCAGCCACTGGCCTGGTTTGTGGTGTTGACCTCGGTTCTGGCGTTGGCCAGCGGCGTCTCGCTGGGCCTCGTTTGACTTGATCGCCATCCCCTCCTCAATCTTCAGGATGAATTCTCATGGTGCTTCATCGCGTCCATCACCAGATTCTGCGCAGTCATCACTTGTTCGAGCCGTTGAATGAAGAACAGCTGGATGAATTGATGAGTACCAGTCACTTGCTGAGCATCGACAAGGGCGAGCCGTTGTTTCGTCAGGGTGAGCCAGCCGATTCGTTCTATTTCATCATTGCCGGCGCGGTGAAAATCTACCGACTGACACCCGATGGGCAGGAGAAAGTGTTTGAGGTCATCAGCGATCGACAAACCTTCGCCGAGGCGATGATGCTGATGGACACCCCGAACTATGTGGCCTCGGCCGAAGCGATCTGCCCCACCCAGCTCTACCGGTTATCCAACAGCACCTACATGCGCCTGCTGCAGAGCAATAGTCGGCTGACCTTTGCACTGCTGGGCAAGCTCTGCGTTCGCTTGCATCAACGGGTCAACGAAATCGAGACCCTGTCACTGAAAAACGCCACCCACCGGGTTGTGCGTTATCTGCTGACGCAACTGGTGCGCCAGCAAACCGTTGACAGCCAATTCGAGCTGCCGATGGCCAAGCAGCTGATTGCCGGGCACCTGTCGATCCAGCCGGAAACCTTTTCGCGGATCATCCGCCGCTTGATCGATGAAAACATCATCACTCAGGACGGCCGTCAGATTGCCATTCTTGATCGCCTGCGCCTGGAACAGTTCGAGTGAGTGCCATGCCCGTCTGCCTGTATTGCCAACACGCCAATCCACCACAAGAAATCGAGTGCCGCCAATGCGGCATGCCCCTGCCGGCACTGGCCGCACATGCAGCGCAACGTCGGTTGCGCCGATTCAAGTGGTTCTGCATCGGCCTGACAATCTTCTGCGTAACGATGTTTTTCTGGCTGCCGCGCAGCATCAGCTGATGCTGCGTTGATCAAACCGAAGTTCAAGGCTGGGTCAGCTGGCGGTACAACTGCGGCAAGCGCAGAGGTAACTGCTCAGGCTGACGGATCAAGGTGTAGCCATTGGCGCCAAACATGTACGGCAGGTAATCCCCGGATTCGCGATCGATCGTGATACAGAACGGCGTCAGCCCCTGACGCCGCGCCTCCAGCACCGCCTCGCGGGTGTCTTCAACACCGTAGCGCCCTTCATACAGATCCAGATCATTGGGTTTGCCATCCGTGAGCAGCAGCAATAGTTTGCTGCGCCGCTTGCTCGTGCCCAATAGTTGCGTGGCCTGGCGAATGGCGGCGCCCATGCGCGTGTAATACCCCGGTTTGAGCCCTTGAATGCGACCTCGGGTGGTGTCGTCATAACGCTGGGTGAACGCCTTGAGTTCCTGCATGCGCACTTGATGACGACGCAGCGAGGAAAACCCGTACAGGGCGAAATCATCACCGAGCACCGACAAGGTTTCGCCGAACAGCAGCAGGCTGTCGCGGATGACATCGATGACGCGGTGTTCATTGTTCAAGTGGGCGTCGGTGGACATCGACACGTCGGCCAGCAACAGGCACGCCAGGTCGCGGCGAGTCTGCCGCTGCTCCATGAACAGACCGCGTTCGGCACACTGGCCATGCTCGCGCTCAACGTGAAAATCCAGCCAGGCCTGCATGTCCAGCTCTGATCCCTGAGGTTGCTGGCGTAACCATTGACGATCATTACGCAGGTGCTCGAACTGACGCCGCAAGCGGTGCGCCGAGGCCTTCAACCGTAATGGCAGCGGCTGCGCCTCACAGTCACGGGGCACCATCATTTGCAGATTGACGAAGCTGTCCTGCATTTGTTGTTTGCGGTAGTCCCACTCCGGCAACTTAATGCCCTCGCCGAGGGGAATATCGTCGACATCGGCCGGTGGCAAATCCAGGTGCAGTTTGAGACCGCCGCCCTTGCGCAGACGGGTGCGCGACAGGGTCAATTCATCCAGATCGTCGGCGACTCGGGAGGCGTCCGGGTCTTCGCTGTCGTTCGACCAGCGATCCAGGTCGACGTGCTCGGTCCAGCTGAACAGGTTCTCCAGACGCACGATTAACAACCCACCGTCGCGGCTGCCTTCATCGATCCGCTTGGCGCGTTTGCTTCCGCCCTTCTGCTCACCGGGCGGGGTTGTCAGCGATTCTTCCGACTCGTCGCCCAGATCCGCAGCCTGCGGGCTGGCGAGGTTTTGTGGCGGGTACAACCACAGCGGCAGCGGCCACGCGGCCCGTTCGCTGCGAGGGAAATGCTCAACACTGCCGGGTTCGCGTAGCGCCTGACATAACGCCCGTTCCAATGCGGCTTCGCTGGCGTTCAACGAGGCCGGATCGGGGCGCAATTGCAGATGGGCATCGACCAGGCGTTTATAGCGAGCGCGCAACGCGGGATAGCGTCGCAACAGCTGTTGCGTCCAGCGTTGATTGTCCCGCCCCCAGTGACGCATCTGCCCGGCCTGTGCCGCCAGCAATGCGAGCCAGCGATAGAGTTCCTCGTTCAGTGCGATTTCAGGGAAGACCGCCAGGCTCGATGGCAGCCGCAAATTATTCGCGTCACACCACGCCAACGGCACTTGTTTGCAGGTGCCGGCGATCTGCTGCAACAGGTTTCGACGCAGCAGCAGATCGCGGTCGCTGGCGGCTTCCACACCGACGCCATTGGCACCGCCCATGGCACGAAACAACAGCGCCAGCGGGCGTTGCTGGCTGGCCAATTCAACCCGTGCTTCAGGGAAGTCCGGGCTGGCACGCCGAGTGATGAAACGATGCCAGACACTGCCTACCCACTCTTCCAGTTCGACGGTAAACGCCATGATGCTTGCCCTTCCTGGAAACCAAAAAAACGGCCCGCTGTATCAGCCGGGCCGACCTTTTCTAGCCATTGCACTCGTTCATGAAGGTACAACCGCAGCCGGTGCGCGCAAGGCGGCGCGGCTACGTTGCTTGAAGCTGAGCAGGTAACAGAGCAAGCCTGCGAAGAAGCCGAGACCGGCGCCCAGACGCGCCCAGAACAGCACCTGCAGATGTTCGACCGTGGCCATGAATGGCAACGCAATCCCGTCGGCCTGCCAGCGTTGCAGGTAAACCTGGACGACCCCGGCAGCGGTCAGGAACAGCGTGATCATCACCATCGACAGGGTCATCAACCAGAAGCCCCAGATTTCGAAGGTTTGCGAACGCTCGTCAGCGGCTTCACCCAGCCCGCGCAAACGCGGCATGGCGTAGCTGATCAAGGTCATCACGATCATCGCGTAAGCACCGTAGAAGGCCAAGTGACCGTGCGCCGCCGTCAGTTGCGAACCGTGGGTGTAGAAGTTGACCGGTGCCAGGGTGTGCAGAAAACCCCAGACGCCCGCACCGAAGAACGCGGTGACCGTGGTGCCTTTGGCCCACAGCGTGGCGGCGCGATTCGGGTGTTGCCGGCGACGATTCTTCACCATGCTGAAGGCGAAGATCACCATGGCCAGGAACGGTAGCGGTTCGAGTGCCGAGAAGATCGAGCCGACCCACAACCAGACCTCGGGCGCACCGATCCAGAAGAAGTGGTGACCGGTGCCGATGATCCCGGTAATCAGCGCCATGGCGATGATCACGTACAGCCATTTCTCCACGACTTCCCGGTCGACACCGGTGATCTTGATCAGGACAAAAGCGAGCATCGAACCCATGATCAGTTCCCACACGCCTTCCACCCAAAGATGCACCACCCACCACCAGTAGAACTTGTCGCGGGCCAGGTTGCCGGGGTTATAGAAGGAGAACAGGAAGAACACCGCAAGGCCGATCAGCCCGGTCATCATCACCATGCTGACGGTGGTCTTGCGACCTTTGAGCAGGGTCATGCCTATGTTGTAGAGGAAGCCTAGGCACACCACCACAATGCCCATCTTGGTGATGGTCGGCTGCTCCAGGAACTCCCGGCCCATGGTCGGCAGCAACTCGTTGTGGGTCAGTTTGGCCAGGCCCGCATAAGGCACCAGCAGATAGCCGAGGATCGTCAGCACGCCCGCGGCGGCGAATACCCAGAACAGAATGATCGCCAACTTCGGACTGTGCAGTTCACGGTCGGCCTCTTCCGGAATCAGGTAGTAGGCAGCGCCCATGAAGCCGAACAGCAGCCAGACGATCAGCAGGTTGGTGTGCACCATCCGCGCCACGTTGAAGGGAATGATCGGGAACAGAAAGTCTCCCACCACGTATTGCACGCCCATGATCAAACCGAACAGCACCTGACCGAGAAACAGCATCAGGGCGAACACGAAGTACGGTTTGGCCACGGCTTGCGAGGCGAATTTCAGATGCGGATTAGCAATGCTCATCGCTTAGCCCTCCTTGTTTGGCGGCCAGCCATTGGTGTTGATGTTCGAGCTCCATTTGAGGAACTCGGCGATGTCATCCACCTCTTGCTCGCTCAACTTGAACTGCGGCATCGCTCGCCGACCCGGTACGCCCAGCGGCTGCATTTTCATCCAGGCATGCAGAAAGGGTTTGAAGCCCGCCTCCCCGCCGCGCCGCTGGAACACGTTGCCCAGCTCAGGCGCAAAGTAGGCGCCCTCGCCCAGTAGCGTGTGGCAGCCGATGCAGTTGTTTTGCTCCCAGACCGTCTTGCCGCGGATCACGGATTCGGTTAACTGCGCTTCATTGCTGCGCTCTGGAAAGGTCTGTTCCGTGTGATAGGTCAAGGCCAGGAATATCAGGAAGAAGAAGATGCTCCCCCCGAAGTAGATATTCCTGGCCATGCCTTTGGTGAAGGTCTCTGACATGGTCGCTTCCTCTTTGCTTGGCGTGCCCATGATAGGAAGCGAAGGGTTGAAACCTGCTTGATGGCGATCAAGAAAGGCAGATGGTTTTGGTCGGGTATTACCGACAACGCAGAACGAATGTGGGAGCGAGCCTGCTCGCGAAGGCAGAGTGTCAGTCAACATGGATGTGGAATGTGACGGCCCCTTCGCGAGCAGGCTCGCTCCCACATTGGAGTTGCGCTGTTTTACAGACTGTATTCTTAGTCGACCAACACCAACGTCAGCCCCACAACGGCCGCCAACACCAGCGCCCAGCTCAACATCAACCGCCGCCACAGTCGTGGCGCGCGACGCATTTCCATAAAGCCATCGGTGATCAGCCAGGCTTTGCCGACCGCCACCAACAAAATGGCAATCGACAGCAGCCACGTCGCGCCCATCTGTGTCAGCAGCACCGTGCACACGCTTAATGTGGCCAGCGCGGCCCAGCAGACGAGCAAAAACCCTGAAGCCGACATCACAACCTCCGTCAATTCAGAACATAGACCAGCGGAAACAGCACCACCCAGATCAGGTCGACCATGTGCCAATACAGCACACCCGATTCAAGCCCGCTGCGGTTGGCGGCGTTGTACAGGCCACGACGGCAACGCTCGGCCAGCCAGCCGAGGATGACCATGCCGAGCAGTACATGGAGAAAATGAAAACCGGTGAGGATCCAGTAGAGGGTGAAAAACGTGTTGTGCTCCATGCCCAGCCCCGAGGCCAGCAAGTGTCGGTATTCCGTGATCTTCAACACCACGTAGACACTGGCGGCGAGCAACGCTGCCAGCAGGTAGACAGCGCCGTGGCGGGACCGAGAACGTTTGACTTGCTCCTGGGCCAGCGCGGCGAACAGCCCGGCGGTGAGCAGGCTCAGGGTCATCGCCAGGCCTGTAGAAGTGTTGAGCAACTGACGGCTTTCGCTGAACAGTTGCGGTTTGAGTGCCTGGGTCACGGCGAACGCCAGAATCAGGATGGCGAACACCGACAGCTCGGCCAGAATGAAAAACCACATCGCCAGATCGCCCGGCAAGTGACCCGGCGCAACGCGTCTGGACTCAGCCGAAGTGGACATCAACCACGTCCATCAGCGCCGCAACCGTCAGCGGATCATCACTCAGCGGCTCGGCCAGGCAGGCCATGCACGCTTCACGCGGGCTCATGCCGGAGCGGATCATTCGCGCGGTGAAAATCAGCAACCGCGTCGAGGCGACTTCCTCCAGGTCATGTTGATCCAGCCTTCGCAGGGCCTGCCCCAGCCTGACCACTTGCGCCGCCAGCGCGCTGTCCACCTGCGCTTCCCTGGCGACAATGCGCTCTTCATCGGCCACCGGCGGATAGCCGAAACGCATCGCCACGAAGCGTTGTCGGGTGCTGGGTTTCATGCCTTTGAGCAGGTTCTGGTAGCCGGGGTTGTAAGACACCACCAGCATGAATGACGGCGGTGCCTGCAGCACTTCGCCGGTGCGCTCCAGGAACAACTCGCGACGATCATCGGCCAGCGGATGCAACACCACCACCGTGTCCTGGCGCGCCTCGACCACTTCGTCCAGATAACAGATACCGCCTTCACGCACCGCGCGGGTCAGTGGCCCATCCTGCCACCAAGTGCCTTGGGCACCGATCAAATGACGGCCGATCAGGTCGGCAGCACTCAAATCATCATGGCAAGCCACGGTGTACAGCGGCAGTTTCAGCCGATGGGCCATGTGTTGGACGAAGCGGGTCTTGCCACATCCCGTCGGGCCTTTGATCAGCACCGGCATTGCGTGTCGCCAGGCTTGCTCGAACAGCGCCTCCTCATTGTTGAGCGGTTGATAGAAGGGTTCGCAAGACTGGATTCGGTCCATGGGCTGCCTGTTCCAAAAGCGGATTCAAGCAACACGCTACGGGCCCCTGCGACAACCTGGCAAGTGACATGGCCGGCAAACTTGATCGCGGTCAAGCGAGCATTGGCCTGCTCGGGCATAGCCTTGCACGGCACTAAGAACCTGCGTTCTGCGCTGCCGTTTCAGCACATCGCAAAGGTCTTGCCTGAGGAGAAATGGAATGCTGATCAGCAATAGAAAAACGTTTGCTCTGACTTTCGCCACATTGTGTTCGGCGCTGGCCCTTGCGGTGACTCATGCGGCCCGGGCCGACGAGCCCGCCGCCGCTGCGGCCAGCCCGCTGATGGTCAAATCCGCCGGAGCGCCCGACATGAGTCAGGCCGAGTTCGACTCTTCCAAGGAAATTTACTTCCAGCGCTGCGCCGGCTGCCACGGCGTTCTGCGCAAAGGCGCCACCGGCAAACCGCTGACACCGGACATCACCCAGTCCCGCGGGCAACCGTTTCTGGAGGCGTTGATTACCTACGGTTCGCCGGCGGGCATGCCGAATTGGGGGACGTCCAATGCGCTGACCAAGGATCAGATCACGTCAATGGCCAAGTTCATTCAGCACGCGCCGCCGACGCCGCCTGAATGGGGCATGGCCGAGACGCTGAAAACCTGGAAAGTACTGGTCAAGCCTGAGGATCGTCCGAAGAAGCAACTGAGCAAACTCAACCTGCCCAACCTGTTTTCGGTGACGTTGCGCGATGACGGCAAGATTGCCCTGATCGACGGTGACAGCAAGAAAATCGTCAAGCTGATCGAGACCGGTTATGCGGTGCATATCTCGCGGATTTCCGCCTCGGGTCGCTACCTGCTGGTGATTGGTCGAGACGCGCGGATCGACATGATCGACCTGTGGCCGGTGGAGCCGACCAAGGTCGCCGAAGTCAAAGTGGGCATCGAGGCGCGCTCGGTGGAGACCTCCAAGTTCAAGGGCTACGAAGACAAATACACCGTCGCCGGCTCCTATTGGCCGCCGCAATTCACCATCATGGATGGCGAAACCCTGGAGCCCAAACAGATCGTCTCGACCCGCGGCATGACTGTCGACAAGCAGGAATATCACCCCGAACCCCGAGTCGCGGCGATCATCGCCTCCCATGAATGGCCGGAGTTCATCGTCAACGTCAAGGAAACCGGCAAGGTCATGCTGGTCAATTACCAGGACATCAAGAACCTCACCATCACCTACATCGATGCCGCGCCCTTCCTGCATGACGGCGGTTGGGACAGCACACACCGCTACTTCATGACCGCCGCCAACAACTCCAACAAAGTCGCCGTGATCGACTCCAAAGATCGCAAGTTGGCAGCTTTGGTGGAGGTCGGCAAAACCCCTCACCCAGGGCGCGGCGCCAACTTCAACCACCCGACCTACGGCCCGGTCTGGGCCACCAGCCACCTGGGTGATGATGGCATTTCCTTGATCGGCACCGACCCGGTCAAACACCCCCAATACGCCTGGAAACAGGTCGCCTCACTCAAGGGCCAGGGCGGCGGATCGCTGTTTATCAAAACCCACCCGGACTCCCGTCACCTGTATGTCGACACCACCCTCAACCCGGACGCCAAGCTGAGCCAATCGGTAGCGGTGTTCAACATCGACAAACTCGACGCCGGCTACACCGTGCTGCCCATCGCCGAGTACGCCGGCATCAAGCAAGGCGCGATGCGGGTGGTGCAGCCGGAATACAACAAGGCCGGCGATGAGGTCTGGTTCTCCGTGTGGAGCGGTCAGTCAGAGGAATCGGCGCTGGTAGTGATCGACGACAAAACGCTGAAGCTCAAATCAGTCATAAAGGACAAACGACTGATCACACCCACCGGAAAATTCAACGTCTACAACACCCAACACGACATCTATTGAGCTCCATCAATGCAAGGAATCCCCATGAAAAATACTCTGCTTTCACTGTTCGCCCTGACCGCTGCGCTGAGTGTGCAGCCGGCCATGGCCCAAGACGGACAGGAGCTGTTCAAGAGCAAACCCTGCGCTGCCTGCCATTCCATCGACACCAAGCTGGTCGGCCCGGCGCTCAAGGATGTCGCGGCCAAGAACGCTGGCGTGGCCGGGGCCGTGGACACCCTGGCCAGCCACATCAAGAACGGCACGCAAGGCAACTGGGGCCCGATGCCAATGCCGGCCAACCCGGTGACGGATGAAGAAGCGAAGACACTTGCAACCTGGGTCCTGAGTCTCAAATAGCCAACTGGAGGGCGTCATGAAGGTTTATCGACACGCTGCGATTCTGGCGGCCCTCCTCCTCATTTGCGCAACCGCGGTTGCCGCACCCGGCGCCAAGCGTCAGGCACAACTCGAACACCTGCTGGCCCAGGACTGCGGCGCCTGCCATGGCCTGCACATGACCGGCGGGCTGGGTCCCGACCTGACCCGCGCAACGCTGGCGGGCAAATCCAGGGACAGCCTGATAGCCACCATCGGCCAAGGCCGGCCCGGCACCGCGATGCCCGGTTGGGCCCCGCTGCTCAGCCCGGATGACATCCGTTGGCTGGTCGATCTTCTTCTCCAGGGATATCCCGCACCATGATCCGTTCAACCCTGCTTTTAGCGGCGACCGGGCTGTTGTTGTCCGCGTGTGTTCAGTCCCCCTTGCGTGGTACCGGCGATCTGGGCGTGGTGGTGGAGCGCGCCACCGGCAGCGTGCAAATCATCGAAAGCGACACCCGCACGGCACTGGCGCGACTCGAGGGTTTGGGCGATCTGTCCCATGCCTCGGTGGTGTTTTCCCGCGACCAGCGTTATGCCTATGTGTTCGGCCGCGACGGCGGGCTGAGCAAGATCGACCTGCTGACCCAACGCATCGATCAACGGGTGATACAGGGCGGCAACAGCATCGGCGGCGCGATCAGTCAGGACGGCAAACTCATCGCCGTGTCCAACTACGTGCCCGGCGGGGTCAAGGTGTTCGATGCCGAAACCCTGCAATTGGTGGCCGATATTCCGGCCACGCCCCTGGCCGATGGCAGCAAGCGCTCACGAGTGGTCGGCCTGGTCGACGCGCCCGGTCAGCGTTTTGTATTCAGCCTGTTCGATACCGGCGAGATCTGGACCGCCGATTTCAGTCAGGGCAACAGGCCGCGGATCAGCCGTTTCACCGACATCGGCCAGCAACCCTACGACGCGTTGGTGACCCCGGATGGTCGCTATTACATGGCGGGACTGTTCGGCGAAGACGGCATGGCGCAACTCGACCTCTGGCATCCGGAGCGCGGGGTGCAGCGAGTGCTCGGTGATTACGGACGCGGCCAGGCGAAATTGCCCGTCTACAAAATGCCGCATCTGGAGGGCTGGGCCGTCGCCGATCACCAGGCCTTCGTGCCCGCCGTCGGCCGTCATCAGGTGCTGGTGATGGATTCGCGCACGTGGAATCAGACCGCTGCCATCCCGGTGGCCGGCCAACCGGTGTTCGTCACGTCGCGGCCGGACGGTCGACAGCTGTGGGTCAATTTCGCCTACCCGGACAACGATCGAGTACAGGTCATCGACAGCGAAACCCATGCAGTGGTCGCCGATCTGCGGCCAGGGCCAGCGGTGCTGCACATGGAATTCACCGCCCGCGGCGATCAGTTGTGGCTGTCGTTACGCGATGGCGATCAGGTTCAGGTCTGGGACCCGTACAGCCTGAAGCAACTGAGCACCCTTCCCGCCACCGCGCCGAGCGGCATCTTCTTCAGCAGTCGCGCGCAAAAAATGGGCTATTGAAATGAACCTCGACCTGCTCAGCCGCCAACTGATCGACCGTTTCCAGCACGGCATGCCGCTGTGCGCGGAACCTTACAAGGAGATGGCGCGGATTCTCGGTTGTCGCGCGGCCCAGGTGATGGCTTGCCTGGAAGAAATGGATCAGGCCGGCACCCTCTCACGGATCGGCCCGGTATTCGAACACAGTCGCGCCGGGGCCAGCACCCTCGCCGCCCTCGCCGTGCCCGCCGAACGCTTGCAACAGGTCGCCGAGCACGTCAGCCAATACCCCGAGGTCAACCATAACTACGCGCGGGAGCATTTCTACAACCTGTGGTTTGTGCTGACCGGCCCTGATCGCCAACACATCGAACGTGTTCTCGAACAACTTGAAAAAGACACCGGCCTCATGCCGCTGGATCTGCCGATGTTGACCGCTTACCGCATCGACCTCGGTTTTGCCGTGGGAGAAAGCTCATGACGCCAGGGTTGAGTCCCAAACAGGCACTGGCGCTGCGTCGGCATCTGGAAGGCGGATTGCCGTTGGTATCGCGTCCCTATCAGGCCCTTGCCGAACGGATAGACGCCGACGAAAACCAGGTGCTCGCGCAAATGCACCAGTGGCATGAGCAAGGGCTATTTCGCCGGATCGGCCTGGTGCTCAACCATCGCGCACTGGGTTTTACCGCCAACGCCATGCTGGTTTTGGATGTTCCGGACGCGCTGATCGACGAAGTCGGCCAGCGCCTGGGTCGGGCGCACGGCATCACCCTCTGCTACCAACGGCCGCGGCGCCTGCCGCAGTGGCGCTACAACCTCTTTTGCATGGTTCATGGGCGCCAACGTGAGCGGGTCGAAGCGCAGATCCAGACGTTGCTGGAACAACACCTGCTGAGCGACCTGCCCCATCAACTGCTGTTCAGCACTCACGCGTTCAAACAGTGCGGCGGACGCTTTGCACCCTCACCAACCGGAGCCCCCACCCATGGATGACCTCGACCGTCGGCTGATCAACCGCCTGCAACTGGGCCTGCCGCTGGTGCGCCACCCGTGGCAGGCACTGGCCGCCGAACTGGAGAGCAGCAGTACCGAACTGCTCGGCCGCCTCCATGAATTGCTGGAAGACGGCATGCTCACGCGCTTCGGCCCGATGTTCGACATCGAACGCCTCGGTGGCGCCTTCACCCTCGCGGCGCTAGCGGTGCCGGAAGAACGTTTCGACGAGGTCGCCGAGCAACTGCACGCCCTACCTGAAGTGGCGCACAACTACCGACGCGAACACGCCTGGAACATGTGGTTCGTGCTCGGCTGCCCGACCGAACAAGGTATCGCCGAGACCCTGCAGCACATCGAAACCCTGACCGGCCTGCCGCTGCTCAACTTGCCAAAAGAGGAGACTTACCATGTCGGTCTGTACTTCCCGGTCTGAAGACAGCCTGGCTCACCGTTTGATCGAGTTGACCCAGGCCGGCCTGCCATTGCTGGACGACCCGTGGGCCTGGCTCGCCGAACAGCTGGACCTAAGCATCGAATCCACCCTGGATTTGCTCAAGCGCTTGCAGGCCGAGGGCGCCATCCGGCGCATCGCCGCCGTCCCCAACCACTATCGCCTGGGCTATCGCTACAACGGCATGACGGTCTGGGATGTGCGCGACACGGACATGTCGCGCCTTGGCGCACTGATCGGGGCGCAGCCCTTCGTCAGTCATTGCTATCGACGCCCTCGACGAACCGCGTGGCGCTACAACCTGTTCGCCATGGTCCATGGCCGCAGCCGCGAGGAAATCGACAGCTACCGCGAACACCTGCGCTACTTGCTGGGTGACGCCTGCGCCGCCGACGAGATGTTGGTGAGCAGTCGCATCCTGAAGAAAACCGGTTTGCGGCTACCGCCAGTACCACGCTGAACACGCGCTTGTTCAAGGAGATTTGCATGTTGAGGATCAGCCAATACCTGCTTGCCCTGACCGGCCAGGCGCCCGCCCCCAGAACCAGCCCACCGGGCAGCAACCGGCCGCCGGTGGTGATCTGGAACCTGCTCAGGCGTTGCAATCTGACCTGCAAACACTGCTACGCCACGTCCGCCGACAGTGTCTTTCGCGACGAACTGGATACGCCCGCCGCGCTGACCGTGATCGACGATCTGCACGACGCCGGGGTGAAGGTGCTGATTCTTTCCGGCGGTGAACCGCTGCTGCGCGACGATCTGTTTGTGCTCAGCGCCTACGCCCGCACCAAGGGTTTCTTTGTCGCGCTGTCCACCAACGGCACGCTGATCAATGAACAGAACATCGCGCAGATCCGTGCGGCGAATTTTGACTATGTCGGGATCAGCATCGATGGCCTGGAAGCCACCCACGATGCGTTCCGCCAACTCAAGGGCAGTTTCGCCAGCTCCATGCGGGCGATCCGCCTCTGTCGCGAACAGGGCATTCGCGTCGGCCTGCGCACTACCCTGACCCAAGAGAACCATCAACAATTGCCCCAATTACTGGCGCTGATGCGCGAGTACGACGTGCAGAAGTTTTATCTGTCGCACCTCAACTACAGCGGTCGCGGCAAACGCAGCCGCAAGCTCGACGCCCGGCAGCAGATGAGCCGCGAGGCGATGACGCTGATCTTCGAACAGGCCTGGGAAGACATCGAGCAGGGTCGCGACAGCGATTTTGTCAGCGGCAACAACGATGCCGACGCGGTTCTCTTGCTGCACTGGGTGGGCCTGCATCTACCCGAACATCAGCCGCGCCTGGAACACATGCTCCGCGCCTGGGGCGGCAACGCCTCGGGCAGTGGCATCGCCAACATCGACAACACCGGCGAAGTGCACCCCGACACCTATTGGTGGCAGCACTCGGTGGGCAATGTCCGGCACACGCCGTTTCGCACGCTCTGGCTGGACCGGCCGGACGCCTTGTTGCAGCAGCTACGCGTGCATCCGCGCGCCGTCGGTGGCCGTTGTGGCCAATGCCGTTGGTTGAGCATCTGCAACGGCAATACCCGCACCCGCGCCTGGGCCGAAGGCGACCTCTGGGGCCAGGACCCCGGCTGCCATCTCAGCGATGAAGAAATCGGTATGCCGCCATTAATGACCATCCCTTGCGTCATGCACTGAAGCACCCGCCTGGCGAGCCATCTGGCAAAGGATGGGGCCGGCCCACCTGATGAAGAACCAAGGACGTCCCATGCACCCATCAATTGTTTTACCGGCCGCACTTGCGTCCCCGTTCAGACCGGGCGAAGTGGCCCTGGTCGGCGCCGGCCCCGGCGATCCACGCTTGCTGACCCTGCGCGCCTGGAGCCTGTTGATGCAGGCCGACGCCGTGGTTTACGACCGCCTGATCAGCCCCCAGCTGCTGACGTTGATCCCCCTCACCTGCGCCCGGCATTACGTCGGCAAGGCCAGCGGCTGCCACAGCCTGCCCCAGAAACAAATCAACGAACTGCTCGCCGACCTCGCCGATCTGGGGCAGCGCGTGGTCCGGCTCAAGGGCGGCGACCCGTTCATATTCGGTCGTGGCGCCGAGGAGCTGGAGTATCTGCTGCAACGCAACATTGACTGCCAGGTAGTCCCGGGCATTACCGCCGCTTCCGGGTGCAGCGCTTACGCCGGCATTCCGCTGACCCACCGGGACCTGGTCAACTCTTGCCGCTTCATTACCGGGCATTTGCAGCGCGATGGTGAGTTGCAATTGCCCTGGAGCAGCCTCGCCGACAGTAGCCAGACGCTGGTGTTTTACATGGGGTTATCGAATCTCGGGATTATCGCCCAGCGCTTGATCGAAGCAGGAATGGCCGCCGACACACCGGCGGCGCTAATCAGCAATGGCACGCGTCCCGACCAGCACGTCGCCCGAGGCATGCTGCACCAGTTGCCGACCCTGGTGCTGGATTGCCCACCGGGCATTCCGACGCTGACGGTGATCGGCAAGGTGGTCGATCTGTTCGCCACCCAACAACAGGAATACCCGGCGCGCTTTTACCCCGCTCCCGTGTTGCAACGCCACGGTAAGGTGGCGATATGAGGCGCATGCTGCTTGCCCCATTGTTATGGATCGGTGCAGCCCATGCCGGCGCAACGGCTCCATCCTCCGACGCGGCCGCCGACCTCTACCAACAGCATTGTCAAAGCTGTCATGGCGCCAACCGTTTCGGCGGTACGGGGCCGGCCTTGCTGCCGGAGAGTCTGAGCCGGATCAAACCCGATGAAATCCGCAGCGTCATCCAGAACGGTCGGCCCGCGAGTCAGATGACCGGGTATGCCAATGTGTTCAGTCCAGCACAGATCGACGCGCTGGTGGATTACCTTCAGCAACCACCCGCCACCCCACCCACCTGGAGTAACGACGACATTCGCGGCAGTCATTCCATCCTCGCCGATATCAGCAAACTGCCCGACACGCCCCAGCATGGCGCCGATCCGCTGAACCTGTTTGTGGTAGTGGAAGCCGGCGACCATCACATCGACATCCTCGACGGCGATCGTTTCGAAGTGCTGGCGCGGTTTGCTTCACACTTTGCGGTGCATGGAGGACCGAAGTTCTCGCCGGATGGACGCTTCGTCTACGTCGCCTCACGCGATGGCTGGGTCAGCCTGTACGACTTGCACAACCTGAAGCTGATCGCCGAGGTCCGCGCCGGGCTCAATACCCGCAACCTGGCGGTGAGCAAGGATGGCCGCTGGGTGCTGGTGGGCAACTATCTGCCGGGCAACCTTGTGGTGCTCGATGCCCGCGATCTGTCACTGGTCAAAACCATCCCGGCGATCGGCCAGGACGGCACCGCGTCACGGGTCAGCGCGGTCTACACCGCCCCGCCACGGGACAGTTTCATCGTGGCGCTCAAGGATGTGAAGGAAGTCTGGGAGTTGTCGAGCGCCGGCACACCGGACTTCGAACCACGACGGATCCAGGCCGAAGATGTGCTGGACGACTTTTCCTTTTCACCGGACTACAAGCAACTGCTGGCCACGTCGCGCAAGGCCAAGGGCGGCCAGGTGATCGACCTCGACAGTGGCAAGGTGGTCACCGACATACCGCTGCCGGGCATGCCGCATCTGGGGTCCGGGACCTATTGGAAACGCAACGGTGAGTGGGTGTTCGCCACGCCGAACATCAGCAAGGGTCTGATCTCGGTCATCGACTTCAAGACCTGGAAACTGATCAAGGAAATTCCGACGCTGGGGCCGGGGTTCTTCATGCGCAGTCACGTCAACTCGCGGTATGCCTGGACCGACGTGTTCTTCGGGCCGGACAACGATGCGATCCACCTGATCGACAAACAGACACTGGAAATCGCCCACACCTTGCGCCCGATGCCTGGCAAGACGGCCGCCCACGTTGAGTTCACTCGCGATGGTCGCTACTTGTTGCTGAGCATCTGGGCCACCGATGGCGCGTTGATCGTGTATGACAGCAATACCCTTAAAGAGATCAAACGCCTGCCGATGAACAAGCCGTCGGGCAAATATAATGTCGGTAACAAGATTGAGTTTGTGGAGGGGACTTCGCATTAGGGCTTGGGTTTGGGCTTGGGTGTATATCCGTTTCTGCGGTAACGGCTTCTATTGGTTTCGCTTTTACAGCGAGTCACTTTCGAAAAGCCTGCGCGGCCCGGCGGAAAGTAACCAAAGCGCTTTTGCCCCTGTCGTTCGGTGCCTCGCCTAGGCTCGGCATGCCCTCGCTCCGGTCCTGCTCCGTGGGCCCGCCTCCACTGCGCAGAACCTCCACTCGGCCTCTCGAGGGGGCGAGTACCGCAACAGCAAAAGCGAGGCGGCCTGCGGGCCGACCTGGGCATCAAGCGGGCGCGCTTCGCTGACTTGATCGTTCATAGATTCTGGACTTGCAATGAGTACCTGTGGGAGCGAGCCTGCTCGCGAAGAGGCCCTGTCAGTCGACATCAATGTTGAATGTAAGTCCGCCTTCGCGAGCAGGCTCGCTCCCACAGTTGGATTTTTGGCGGGCATGACATAGGTGTCCACCGCCGATGACCTTGACGGACATCAGGTCGGCTATCAGGCCGCCTCGCTTTGGCTTTTGATCTGGCTTTTGATGTTGATCTTGACGTGCCCCGTCGGAAGGCCGAGCGCAGGTTCTGCGCAGTGGGCACCGCGGCAAGGATGCCGCGGTAGCCGCCCCCGGCCATGGATGGCCGATGGCGGCGGGCCCACGGAGCAGGACCGGAGCGAGGGTATGGCGAGCCTAGGCGAGCCACCGTACGTCAGGGGCGAAAGCGTTTGGTTACTTTGCGCTTTTCAAAGTAACCCGCCGTAAGGGCGGAACCCTAAGCCGCCGTTACTGCAGGAATGGATATGTACTCGGTCGCCTTCGCAACCCGTTCACCCATCACCCCAAGGTATAACCGTTATCAACCTTCCAATCCTGCCCATAGACACCCCGGGCGCCTTGGGACAGTTGAAAAATAATCACATTGGCCACCGCCGACGCATCGAGAAAATGACCAGGCAGCAGACGCTTGCCAAGGGTATCAGCGACGTCATCGAGCTCCCCATCGCTCAACCCCAGGTTGTCCCACATCGAGGTCGCGGTCGGCCCCGGCGAGACCAGATTGATTCGCACGTCATAACGCGCAAACTCCACCGCCAATGTGCGCGCCTGAGCCGCCAGCGCTGCCTTGCTGGCAATGCAGGCAGCCAGACCGGGAAAGCTCGAACCGGTCAGAAAACTACCGACAAACACCACCGAAGCCGGGTTCGCCAACTCACCGCGCAATGCCGCCAGGGTGTTCAACGCCCCGGCACCGTTGACCGCCCATTGGCGCTGAAAGGCCGGCATGTCCAGGCTGTCGGCCATTTCGGCAATGCCCGCGTTGGGCACCAGATAATCCACCCGCCCTAGCGCCGCCGCCCGCCGGGCCAGCCCTTGCAAGTCTTCCTCGCACGTGACGTCCCCGGCACACCATTGCAGCCGCTCGCCGTAGATCTGTTGCAAGGCTGGCAATTCACCGACGGTGCGTGACATCGCCAGCACCTTGACCCCGCGCGGCAACAGCGCGGCGCACAACGCTAGGCCAATCCCGGAGCTGGCGCCGGTGATCACCGCCAGACGATCCTGAAACTCGGTTTGCATCATGTTCTCCTGGGCATCGTTAATGCCAAGCACTGGGGACGTTGTGAGTCCCTATCTTTGAACAGATACAGAAATACTGACTTGACGGCGATCAGATTTTCTTGATGACACGTCGGGTAATCGGCCGATCAATGAGTCGAGTGCGACATCGCTGTCTGCTGCTGAAGCACCGCCTGATCGATCTCGCTGAACCGCAGCACACGACCGCCCTGGTCGGCGGCCAGCTCTTGCGCAGCCTGCTGACTGGAGAAGGACGCCAACACCACACCCATTGCCCCCTTGAGCTGGGTGCCGACCACGTAAAACGCATCCTTGGCATCGATCAGATGCGAATCATTGGGTGCGTTCCACGGGCTGCGGCCCATGTCGTGGACATACAACCGGGCCTCGCCATGATGATTTTCCGGTTGTAACCACCAACCGATCATCTCCGCGGTGGAGCAGAATTTCTTGATGCCGCTGCGCTCGACAACTTCGCCCTTGGGCCCGGGGAAGCCGTCGATGATCATGCCGCAAACATGGCATTCATCACTGGGATGGAAGGCAGCGGCGGCGTCGTTGTAGGTGACTTGCACGGGTTTGTCACAGGCCGCCAGCAGCAGACAGACCATCAGGCCCGCCATGGCGCGTATCGTCGTCGAATAAAGATTACTCATCGTCAGATGCTCCAAAACCAAGGTATGAATTCATGTCGCCCGTCGACGGAACAGCAACCAGGCCAAGCCCAAAGGCACCGCCACCCACAGCAACAGGCAGAACCAGAGCATCGAGCCCGGCACAGGCAAATCGCTGCCCAGCGTCAGCACGCCAGCGCTACCGGCGCCGGGCTCGAAACCGGAGAGATTGATCAGGCGATAGACGTCGGCGGGGTTGAGCAGCAGTAACCAGGGCAGCACCTTCGGGTTGAACTGCCCTTCGCTCAGCACCAGCAGTGCCAACAGCGCCAAGTCGAATACCAGCACGAAGAAGAACCACACCCCCAGCGCTAGCCCAGCGGCCGTGGACTTCTCGGCAGACACACTGCTCAGCACATAGGCCAGCCCAAGAAAGCCCCAGCCCAGCAACGTCGACGACAGCATGAATCGTCCAAAAGCCCAGAGCAGCAGGTTCAGTTCCACGTCCTCCACCAGCACCGCAATCGCGAGCATCGCGCAGCCGAAACCGATGAGGGTCGCCAGCGCCAGGATCAATCCGTGGCCTACGAATTTGCCAAGCAGGATGTGCCCGCGCCCCAGTGGATAGGTCAGCAACAGCAACAACGTGCCGCTTTCGTCTTCGCCGACGATGGCGTCATAGGCCAGCAGCAAGGCAATCAGCGGCATCAGGAATGTCGCCAGGCTGGCCAGACTGGCGATGGTCGCGGGCACCGAGGTGAAGCCCAATTGCCCGGAAGCCGCCGCCCCCAACCAGGCGATGCCAGTTGCCAACACCGCGAACAACAGGCTGATCGCCAACAACCAGCGGTTGCGCAAACCGTCATTGAATTCCTTGCGGGCCATGTTCCAGATCGGATTCATACGGTCTCTCCACTGGGGGTCGCACCGGCCCGGCCCATGTAATAGCGGTAGATGTCCTCCAGGGACGGTGGGGCGATTTCCACGTCGGCCGGCTCGTGTTCATTGAGCAATTGGCGCAACAGGTCCAATTTGTTGCCATTGAGCGCAGCCACTTCAAGACCCTCCACGCCCCAGCGCTGGGTGAGGTGCCCGGCGTTGTTCCAGGATTGCTGCAAGGGCCCGGCGTGCTTTAACCCATTGGCGCGGATCAGCGTCGGCAACCCGGCTTCCTCGCGCAGACTGCGCAGACTGCCGAGGGCCAGCAGGCGCCCCTGGGTCAGAATCGCGGCACGGTTGATATGCGCCTCGACGCCCGGCAATACGTGGGAACAGAGAATGATGCTGGTACCCTGGCTGCGCAGCCGATCAAGCAACCGATAGAGGTCTTGAGTGGCGATGGGATCAAGGCCGACGGTCGGCTCGTCGAGCAGTAACAAGCGCGGCACGCCGAGCAAGGCTTGCGCCAGTCCCAAGCGCTGGCGCATGCCTTTGGAATAGGTCTTGACCCGTCGATGCGCCGCGCCCGCCAGGCCGACTTCCTCCAGCAGCACGTCCACCTGCGCGGGCGCTGCGCCTTTGAGTCGGGCGAAATGACGCAAGGTCTCCAGGCCGCTCATCTGCGGATAAAAGGTCACGTTCTCCGGCAAATAGCCCAGCAAACGCCGAACCTGCGGATCACTGGGCAATCGGCCGAACACCCTGACCTGCCCTTCAGTGGCCTGAAGCAGACCGAGCACCAGTTTCATGCTGGTGGTCTTGCCCGCGCCGTTGTGCCCGAACAAGCCCAACACTTCACCTTCGCCCAGGCTCAGGTTCAATTGATGCAACACAGTGGTGTGCCCATAGCGCTGGCTGACGCCTTCCATGTCGATGACGTTCATGCGGTGGGCTCCTGGGTCAGGGGTCGTGTGGTGGGATTCATCAGTGGATGGCTGTCCAGGACGCCCGGCGATTTCATCACCGGAAAGGCCCGTTGCACCCAGCGCAGCAATTCGATCCCGGGGCTGTTCATCAACAGCCGCACCTGCGGGTATAGCCACAGCAAACGGTCGACGTTGTCGTTGGGTTCGTAGGCGATATCGCCCAGGCCATCGTTGTTGCGATCCCAGCCCAGGTAATCGCTCCAGTAATTGCCCCGGCCATCTGCCGACCATTCCTGCAAGCGGGTGGCGACGTATTTGACCTGCCGTTGGTTGCCGACAAAGGCGTTGTCGGCGAGCCGGTTGTCTTCGGAGCCGGCGGTGAGGTGAATGCCCACGGCGCTGTGCTCGAAGTGGTTGTGTTCGATGCTGTTGAACAGCGAGTTGTAGATGAACAACGCCTTGCCCTCGGCGCCGCTGATCATGCTGTCGCCGGTCGAGCCGTCGCGCACGTCTGTGACGAAATTGTCGCGCAAGGTTGAATAGGTGATGTAGTTCATCAGGATGCCGTAGTTCTGATCCTGTTCGGAGCGGTTGCCGATCACCGTGAGCTTGCGGCTTTGCATCAAGGCGTAGCCGGTTCGGGTGCGGCGGGTGGTGTTGCCGATCAGCCGGTTGTCGTTGGCGAACATGTAATGCACGCCGTAACGCAGGTCTTCCAGGGTATTGCCCTGCAGCAGGTTGCCGTTGGAGGTGTCGATGTAGATGCCATCGCGGGTGTCGCGCACCTGGTTGCCGATGACCCTGGCGCCATGCACCGCATACAAATGAATACCGTTGCCGCGATCCTGGGAACGCAGCGCCGGATCCCCCTGGATGCGGTTGTCGATCAGGCTCGCATCCTGAGTCCCGTCGACCCAGATACCGAAACCCTGGCCTTGCAGGCGATTGCCTTTGATCACCGCGCCACGGGCCTGTGGCTGGAGGAACACCGCCGCATTCATGGCCGTGAGGTCGTGCCCCCAATCCAGAAAGGTACAACCCTCGATCCGGACATCAGGCGCGCTGACGATCACGCCGTTACCCTGCCCTTGCGCCTGAAACACCGCGCCGGGCTCGCAAACAATCTGCATCGGTTGATCGACACTGAACGAGCCACGGTACTCGCCCGCCGGCAGGTGCCAGCGTTGTTCAGCGTCAATCCGCAACGGCAACGTGGTGATGGGTTGCACCGCCAGCGCACTGCCGGACATCAGCAGGAGCGCAAACGCGACCACCTTGATCGGATTGCACTTGATATCGGTCATCGGCCCGCTCCCATCGATTGGCAACCGTCAGGCCCGCTCGACCTTCATGCGGCCCACCATTTCCATGTGCAGCGCATGGCAGAACCAACTGCAGTAGTACCAATGCAGGCCGGCCTTGTCGGCGGTAAAGGTGATGGACGAAGTTTGCTGCGGGCTGATCTCCATGCTGGCGCCATGGTTGGTCATGACGAAACCGTGGGACACGTCCTCGATCTGGTCGATATTGGTGATGATCACGGTGACCTCATTACCCTGCTTGACGGTGAACTCGGTCAACCCATAGGCCGGGGCCATGGAGGTCATGTAGACCCGCACATGATTGCCGTCGCGGATGACCTTGTTGTCGGTCTCCAGGTTGATCCCGTCTTTCTTGGCCAACTCCACGGTGGCGGCGAAGAACGGGTCGTTGCGGTTCCAGATCTTTTGGGTCTTGATCTGGTCCCGGCGCGCCAGGATGCAATCGTGGGGTTCGGCAAACGCAGGGCCGTCATGCACCAGCTTCATCTCGTCGCCGGAGATATCGATCAACTGATCGTTCTCCGGGTGCAGCGGCCCGGTCGGCAGGAAGCGGTCCTTGGAGAATTTGCACAACACCACCAGCCACTTGCCGTCCGCTTCACTGGTTTCGGTCAGCGAGGCGTGGTTATGCCCGGGCTGGTAATGCACGTCGAGCTTCTGCTTGATGTAATTGACCTTCTCGCCCTTGTAGGCGCGTATCGCTTCCTCCATGTTCCACTTCACCACCTGGCTGTCGATAAACAGCGTGGTGTAGGCGTTGCCGCGACCGTCGAAGGTGGTGTGCAACGGGCCCAGGCCCAGTTCCGGCTCGGCGACGATCACCTCGCGCGGGTCCTTGAATTTATCGGCGAACAGGTCGGCCAGCCGGTCGATGGCAATCATCGAGACCGTTGGCGACAGCTTGCCGTTGGCAATGAAGTACTTGCCATCGGATGAGGTGTTGAGGCCGTGGGGGTTCTTCGGCACCGGGATATAGCGAGTGAATTCGGAATCCTTGCCATCGGTTTTACGACCGTCGACCACCGGCACTTTCGAGTCTTCCAGGGTGATGAACTTGCCGGCCTTGATCGCGGCCTCGATGCGCGGAATATTGAACACCACGACCCAGTCGCGCTCGTTGCGCATCATGCCGCCAAGGTCGTAAGCCTTCTCCGAGTTGTAGCAGGTGGACGCGGCGTACTTGCCGGTGTAATCGGCGTCGGAGTTGTCCAGGTTGCCATCGACAATCACCTGGAACGCCATCTCCATTTTCTCGGCATCGATGGCGTTGAACATGGTGAAGCTGTTCTTGTCTTGCAGGTCGAAGGTGCTGCCGTCATTGGGGTGCGGGATGACGAATTCGGCATTGGCGAACACGTACTTGGTGTAAGGCACTTTTTGCAGACGCAGGCCGTGAATGGCTTGCACGTTCGGCACGGTGAGGATCTTGTCGCACTTCATGATGTCCAGGCGGATGCGCGCGACCCGGGAGTTGGCCTTGTCGTTGATGAACAGGTACTTGCCGTCGTACTTGCCATCGGTCATGGAGATATGCGGGTGATGGCAATCGCCATTCTGAAATTTCGCACTGTCGCCCAGGATCCGTTTGCTTTCGTTGGTCAGGCCCCAGCCGGTGGCCGAGTCGACGTTGAACACTGGAATACGCATCAACTCACGCATCGACGGCACACCCAGCACCCGCACTTCGCCCTGATGGCCACCGCTCCAGAAGCCGTAGTATTCGTCCAGCTCACCGGGGCCGACATGGATTTTCGCCTGCGCATCCTTGACCGCCGCGGCCCAGGACTCACGGCTGAACACCGCGCCGCCGAGGGTCGTGGCCCCCGCCAGCACCGCACCGGTGACGGCACTGCTGCCCAGAAAACCGCGACGACTGAGTCCCGCGCGTTCTTCTTCCTGCACGGGTTTTGTGGATTTTGTGTCAGTCATGTTGCGTACTCCTTGAAGAGATAAAACGGTCACTGCAGAGGTGCGCTCGCGAGCTTCATTCAGCAGCCGGCACTTCCACGACAGGTATCAGTTGCACCGCCACGGGTGCCGGTTTGCCGCGCTTCTTGCGCTTGTTGATCAGCGGCGGGCATTTGTCTTCGTTGTGGTAGGTCATCTGGCAATCGAGGCAGTAGTGACACTCGTTGGCATTGATCCGACCATCTGGATGAATCGCCTGGATTTCGCATTCCTTGGCGCACAACTGGCAGGGGCTGCCGCATTCCTTGCGGCGCTTGAGCCAGTCGAACAGGCGCAATTTGGTCGGGATTGCCAGCGCCGCGCCCAACGGGCAGATGTAGCGGCAATAGACTTTGCGCGTGAAAATGTTGATGACCAGCAGCGCCACCGCGTAGAGCACGAACCACCACTGGCGGTCGAACCTGAGGGTGATGGCGGTTTTGAACGGTTCCACCTCGGCGAACAGCTCGGCGGTGGCCATCGATTCCAGGGAGATGCCGAAAAGCAGCAGCAAGATGATGTACTTGATCGCCCACAGCCGCTCATGGATCGCGAACGGCAATTCGTATTGGGGAATTTTCAACGTGCGCGCGGCTTCGTTGATCAGCTCTTGCAACGCGCCAAACGGGCACAGCCAGCCGCAGAACACGCCACGGCCCCACAGCAAGATGCTCGCGGCGGTAAAGACCCAGAGCATGAAGATCAGCGGATCAGTGAGAAACAGCTCCCAGCGAAAGTGCTCGAACAGCGCATGAACAAAGGTCAGGACATTGACCACCGACAATTGCCCCAGGGCATACCAGCCCAGAAAGACCACGGTAAAGAGCAGGTAACCACGACGCAGCCAGTGCAGAAAGCGTGGCCGACGGGTGAGTTTGTCTTGCAGAAACAGGATGGCCGTCAGCAGCAACAACGCACTCGCGAGGACGGCGATCTGGAAGTGTTTCTGGTACCAGATGTTCAACCACATCGGCCGGCTGGCTTCCTCGATGGCCGCCCGTTCCTCGGCACTGGGTGCAGGTCGCTCAAGGTAGGGCTCGGGCAGTTGACAAGGCAGTTCGAAGCTGCTGAAGGTGCCGCTGACCGGTCCCGTCTGACGCCGCACCAGGAGCTCCAGGGACCAGGGCGATCCCGGATCGAATCCGGCCGGTTTGCGCACAATGAACACCGACATTTCAGTGAACTCGGGCATGCCCTTGGCAAACACGTCGGAGAGCCGCTGATGGTCCATGTCGCGAAAGCTGATGACGTTGCCGAACTGGCGCAATTGCACCCGATCGAAAATCCCGCCGCGCACATAACCCGAGCCTTTATAGGAAAACAGCCCACGACCCAGCACCACGATAGCCTGCTCGCCGGGTTTGAGGTCCTGCATGAGGAAGCGATATTGGTTGTCGCCCAGCAGCGCGCGGCCAATGGTCGGTGGGTTCAAGTCGGCGGTGTACAGCTCGATAAAGGTGTCATCGACTTGATCCGGGCCTGCGTTGTCGACGCCTTCGGCTTCGGTGCCCTTGAAGGCGGCATCGACCTGCCCACGGGTCAGGTTCAACCGGCGAATGGCGCCGTTACCGGTCAGTTGCTCCCAGGTGGCAGGCTCGAAAAAGTCCTGGCGCACGACGGCGGGCTTGTTCACCACCCCACCCTTGTCCTCGATCAGCTTCAGCGATATGGCCACTTCATGGGCGGCACGCATGATGACTTCATTGACCACCATGGCGGTGACCGTTGCGCCGGCGATGGCATCCACGGTGACCGCGCTCGGGTCGCTGGAATGGCCGACGACTACCCGCTGGCTGACCTTGATCCCTTTGTATCGGGCGCTGAAGCCATGGAGTTTTTCTTCGGGGATGCCGATCAGCAGAATCGGTTCGTGGTGCTCCAGCACATAGGCGTCCTGAATCACCCCGGCGGTGTCGAGGATCACCTGAGTGTTGATCGGCTTGCCCGAGTAGGCCGGAATGTCCACCACATCCAGGCTCTGGAACACATACCCGATGACCTTGCCGGCCGCGGACAGCGTGCGCACCTTGAACTTGCCTTCGGCTGCGGACACCGAATCGGTTTGAGGGAAAACCTTCTCGATGCGCTGCTGCTCGATGTCGCCGTATGACTTGGCCTGCACCGTCGCGAACGCTGCGATCATCAGCAAGACCATCACCACCAACCCGACGCTCCAGATGCGCAGGTTGCCATGTGTCGAAGGCTGATGGATTGTCATGAACTCGCTGATTTCAATGGGGCTTGCGGCCATGTTAGGCAGCGTTGTGCGCCCTGCCCTTGATTGAAATCAACTCGATAACATTCCTTGCACCAGAGCGCTCCGAAACCTCAAACGGTGCGGGAAAACCGGCCTTTTTGCTCCCCTCCCAAATAGGCGTCAAACGCCATCGCCGCACTGCGCATCATCAAATGCCCTTGCGGCAACAGCACCAACTCGTCGCTGTGAATCTGCAACAGTCCATCACGCACCTGCTCGTCCAGTTGCGCCAGCCCATCGGCAAAATACTCGGTGAAGCAAATACCATGACCGGCTTCGAACTTGGCGAAATCGATCCTGCCGTGGCACATCAGGTCGCTGATCACTTCGCGGCGCAGCAAGTCATCGGCGCTCAAGCGATAACCACGATGCACCGGCAACAAACCTTGATCGATACGGGCGTAATACTGCGAAAGTTCCTTGACGCTCTGGCTGTAGCTGTCGCCGACCTTGCCGATCGAAGACACTCCAAGACCGATCAAGTCGCAGTCGGCATGGGTCGAGTAGCCCTGAAAATTGCGTTGCAGGGTGCCAGCGGTGCGGGCCAGCGCCAGTTCATCTTCCGGCAAGGCGAAATGATCCATGCCGATATAGACATAACCGGCTTCAGTCAGCCGGCGGATGGTCAATTCGAGCAACTCCAGCTTGCGCTCCGGTGGCGGCATGTCCGCCGGACGAATCAGCCGTTGCGCGCGTACCAGCTCCGGTAAATGGGCGTAGCTGTAAGCGGCAATCCGGTCCGGGCGCAGGGCGATGATCTTGCCGAGGGTGACGTCGAAACTCTGCACTGTCTGCAGCGGCAGACCGTAAATCAGATCGACGCTGATCGACTTGAATTGCGCCTCGCGCGCCGCCGCGACCAGTGCATAAATCTGCTCTTCACTTTGCTGCCGATTGACCGCCGCCTGCACGTCGGGGTCAAAGTCCTGCACGCCGAAACTCAGACGATTGAACCCCAATTGACGCAGCGACTGGATCTGCTCGGTGTTGATGGTGCGTGGATCGACCTCGATGGAGAACTCATGGTCATCGCTGTCGTCCATGTCGAACGCCTGGTGCAGGCATTCCATCAAGTCTGCCAGCTGTTCACTGGTCAAATACGTCGGCGTGCCACCGCCCAGGTGCAGTTGCGTGAGTTTGCGCGTGCTGTCGAACAACGCTGCCTGCATCACGATTTCACGCTTGAGGTACGTCAGGTATTCGACGGTCCGATGGGTTTTCTGGGTAATGATTTTGTTGCAGGCGCAGTAGTAGCAAAGGCTCTTGCAGAACGGAATATGGATATACACCGACAATGGCTTGGGCACCGCCGCCAGGTTGCTGTCGGAGGCGGCACGCTGATAGTCGTCGACGGCAAACGCCTGATGAAACTGCGGCGCCGTGGGGTAAGAGGTGTAGCGCGGCCCGGGGCGGTCATACTTTTCGACCAGGGCTCGATCGAAATCGAATGCAGGTTTCATGATCAATCAACTCGCAGGTGGGTTAATGCCTTGCACTGCCCAAATCCTTTTCAAACAGGCTGCAGATGGCATCCACTTCCGGCCGGCCGGCGGGAAGAATGCTGATGAAACGGTCCGACAATTCAATCAACTCGTCACGACTCAATTGCTCCAGCAATGGCCAGACAGATGCAAAATACTTGGAGAAAATCAGCCCATAGCGCCGTTCGATGGCGCGGATATCCAGCTCTTGATCACACGCCAGTCGCTCCATAACCATGTGCCGTATCTGATCCCCCGCCTCGAAACGCCAGCCACGACATGTCGGCAATTGGCCCCGGTCCAGTTGCTGCTGGTAACGCTCGATTGCATCGGTGTTTTGCGTATACAAATCGTCGATCTGACTGATGGCCCCCAAACCGAACCCGATATGGTCGCAATAGCCATGACAGGTAAAACCGTCACAAGTACGACGTAACCGGCCGCGCTCCTGAGCGATCGCCAGATCATCGTCGGGCTGCACAAACTGCCCCATACCGATGTAGTGATAGCCCTCGGCGATCAACTGTTCGAAGGCGATCTGGCGCATCGCGCCTTTATCGTCCTGGCTGCACAGTTCCCTGACCTTGTCGCCGAGCCTTGGCCGATAGCGGCGTGGTGGTCGGGTATAGTCGAACACCATCAGCCTGTCCGGCTCCAGCTCAATGATCGCCGCCAGCTTCAGCGCGAAGCTTTCTGGCGTTTGCCAGGCATGACCAAAACCCAGATCGACATTGATGGATCGATAACCAAAGGTGCGGGCGGCATCAATCAGTGAATGAATGGGGGCCGGGTTCTGGTAGCAGGCCACCGACATGTCACAGTCGGTGTCGATATCCGGAACGCCAATGCTGACATGATTGAATCCCTGGTCGCGCAACGCGCCCATGGTCGACCAATCGGTATGGTGAAGATCCACGTCGACGCTGTAGTCGCCGCACTCATGCTCGAGAAAGTTGAACCGGCCACGCAGATGACTCATCAGCCGTTCGAGATGAGCGATGGTGGGTGTTCCGCCGCTCAGATGAAATTGTTCGACCCGTTGCTCTGCACCCAGATGGCAACCAAGGAGGTCGATCTCCTGCTCCAGGCGCTGAAGATACTGTTCGATGCCGCCGTGCTCGCAGGAGACGTCGAGTGGGGAACAAAAGGCTGGCTTGAGGCTGGAAGGCAGCTGCACGTTCAGGGCGATCGGGCGTCGTTTCTGGCGGCTGACGCGCAAGGCACGGAGCAAATCCAGAGAGCCGATGCCGTCATGAAACTTCTGCGTGTCGGCATGACAGTTGGGGTCGAGTACGCCCTGATCGCACCGAGCGATCAGCTCGCCGGGGGCGTGAGAAAAATCGAGCATGACAGGTCTCCGAGACTGGCTGCGGATCAACAGTGTCCGGGATCGGCGATCAATGCTCCTTGACTTGTATCAAGCGCAAGCCAAGTGCTTGCAGGACAGACCATCGGTCAGAAACGGTCACCACGTCAGGTAAAACATCCCCTTGGCCAGCAGCACGATGACGACCATATGGCAGAACAGACTGCCATGGATGAAATGCAGGTATCGGGCGTTCATTCGGCCGCTTTTGAACAAAAACATGGCAACCAGGAAATGCAGCAGCACGCTCACGGCGACCATGATTTTCAACAGCAACAAGGTGCTGAACGATGAGGCCATTGGCGTTGCAAGGACGGGCAAATAGCGCAACCAGACCATGCCCAACCCCGCGCCGAACAATACCAACAGCACCCATGGCATCAGGGTGCGGGCGCGGCGGCCAATACCCTGCTCGACCAGCAGCATTACTTTGGCGGGTAACTGTTTGCGGATGCTTTCCAAAAAAAGGACTTCGAAGAACACCGTGCCGATAAAGATCAGGGCGGCAAACAGATGAAAGGTAAGAAACAGCGGATAGAGCATGATTTTTCGCCCTCGATTCAGCTGTCGGTTTCTCCTGAGAATACAGAGCAGCTCGATTCAGGCGATTGACATCAATCAAGAAACCCGCGAATCCCGGATGCGGCCTGGCCGCGTGTCGCAAATGCCCCTGCTTTTTGAAGGCGTTGCTGGTCAGACAGCCTCAAAGCTCACTCTGAAACTATTGTCTAAGCTTAAGCTTCAGCATGAGGGCTCAGCCATGTGCGGACGACTTTCGCAATATCGAGGTGTTCACGAGTTCGTGGCGGCGCTGAGCATGCCCAACGCCTTGGTCAACAATGCTGGCGATCAGCCGCTCGAGCTCTACAACGCCGCGCCGTCGACTCAGCTCGTCCTCTTCCACGAAGAAAGCGGCGTGCTGCATGCCGACAGGGTTCGTTGGGGCTGGCGACCGCAGTGGGCCAAGGGACACGCGACACCGATCAACGCCAGGGTTGAGAAAGTTGCCCACGACCCGTTCTTCAAGGAGATATGGCCGCACCGGGTAATTATTGCTATCGATAACTGGTTTGAATGGGTTTACGAGGGCGGCCCGAAGAAACAGCCTTACCTCATTCGTCGCAAGGATCGCGCGCCGATCCTGTGCGCCGCCATTGGTCAGTATCCACGATACGAAAATGAACCGGACGAGCATGACGGCTTCGTGATCATCACCGCGGACAGTCAGGGCGGCATGGTGGATATTCACGACCGGCGGCCGGTGACGCTCAATCCCGAACGGGCCCGGGAGTGGCTTGATCCGGCCACGCCAAAAGAACGCGCCGAACAGCTAGTGCGACTGGAGGGGGAGCCCGTTGAGGCGTTCGAATGGTTCAAGGTCGATCGGGCTATCGGCAATGTACACAATCAAGGTTCGGACCTGATCGTGCCGATCAGTGATTAACTTTCCTGACGCAGGCCTGGCACGCCACCTCGACTACTAGCGGCTTTTCAAATACCCCTTGAGGAAAATATCCCGGCGCTCCAGCCGACCGATGTTGTGGTGCTTGCAGATCTGATAGACCCGGTAAAAAAGTTGCCTATTGACCTGCGGGTAATCCGCCAGTGCTCGTTCGGCCAGTGCGTCGTAGTTTGATTCGGTGATGTACCGATAGATCTCGTGGAAGTAGAAATGGCCCATCTGGAAGCCCAGGGGTTCGCTGAAAAAGGTTGTGGGGATGGAGAAACTGTTCTCCAGATCGACCGCCTACCCCCCGCACTCCCCTCCCAGTTGCAAAAATTGGCAGCCCTTAATCCACTGAATCATTACTTTAAGGAGTCTTTCAACTGCGTCGCCTTCCCGTGCTCAACCAGGACAAGCCGTCTGGTGGGTGTCGTATCGCTGGGAAACATTGCCAGCACTCGATCCCAATCCGCGGCCGCTACTGTTCTGCAGGGCGTAGCGCAGGCTCATTAACCGGCGCTCGTCAGGATTAAAGTCCCCATAAATCTGGCACGTGCTCGCCTGGCTTGGTCTGGAACTATTCCGTCCGGAATGCGGTTTCAGGGGTCAGGCGAGTTTTTCCGTAAGCATCCGCTGGTGCATGGGGGCAAGGCGCGCCTTTCACTGGATCCCATTTCAGCGACAGATCAGTTCGGCTCGACAAGCAGGTCTTTGTCCTCCGCGCCTAGCGCGGGATCCTGATCTTCCAATTTGTCGGTTTCACGCTTCTTTTTCAGTCGGGCTCGAGCACGCTCGATGTCATAAGTCTTTCCATCGGCCAAGGCATCCAGGGTTGTTGAAATTCGATAGAAACCACCACACGGCTCGCAATAAATACGCAAGCCGCCCCCGAACGAAAGATCTTCCAGCGCATTGGTGTTTCCACACAGCGGACAGTTCATAGCCACCTCCTGACTATTCAGTACAGCCGCTTTCAGCCCGCCATAAACGCTGACAACCGGGATCGGTGTGGGTGACGAATAGCGGGGACATGTTGATATCGACATGGGCTATCCGTGGAGGTTGCTTGTTTTTTCTCGATGATCGAGCAACACCTGCGTGAGCCCCTGTAGGAGCTGCCGAAGGCTGCGATCGATCTTGATCTTTCAGGAGCCGCTGAAGGTCAAAAGATCGCAGCCTTCGGCAGCTCCTACGAGAGATGGGGTTATAGCCAGGACAGACGGATTCTAATCCGCAACCAACGGCTGCCTGGAGCGAATCGGCGCGATGACCGACTTTTCCTCGGTGTCGCGATGCAATAAGGAAACGTAGTAGTCATAGGTGGATATCAACGGCACCGGATCGTCATTGCGCGCCATCTCAAGCCATCGCCTTGTGTGTTCGATGTCAAAGAATTCGTTCTTGAATTTCATTTTCGCCACAAGGTTCGCCGAGACCTTGTAGCGTCCACATCCGGCCGAGCATCTGACTTCTGACCATTCTTCAGCCGGGTGAACAGTATTGGAGGCAGCCTGACAAATTAAGCACTTCATGTTCGATCTCCGTATCCATGAATTACCAACTGTAGACGATCCGCGACCCAGGAGCGTTCACTTGGCAGAAAGATAAGAACATCAAAAAGTGAAGAGCCCAGCGCAATGGCTGGGCTCCGGTTATCTTCTATTTTCGAGCATTTTGTCGGCGAGCGCTTTGGCCCTTTGGATTAGCAAATTCTGCCTGTCTTCGTGAGTGGCTTCTCCTACCACCGGTGCCGTCAGATTGCTTTCCGCAATCAACGCGGCACAGAAGTATTGATCCCAAACAGCGCTTTGCTCCGACGCCTGTCTGTTCATTTGGTCGGCGATCATATGCGGCTCCTTCTGATGAGGTAGCCTTTTTAGTTTACGCCCGAATCGTGGACAACCCCCGACGCGAAGGATGATCGGCACCTCATTGCAATGCGTCACTGGCGACAAGTCGTTTCCTCAACTAGGATTTTTAGCGCACAGGACTTCGCCCACTGTGTTGTCGGGCGACTCATCAAAGGAGAGATAGATGACATCTACTCGTATTTCCGAGCAAACCTATCGTGGATGGTCCAACCCCATCTTGCTCGAACTCAAGGAGAGAGAACATCAGCTAAGCCCTTCGGCACGCCAGGCTCTGCAAAATGTCCTGGTAGAGAGAAGGCTTCTTGACACCGGTAACCCATCCGGCAGCGATCGGCGAAAGGCTGATCCGGCCAAGTAAACGTCGGCTTCAATAGCGTTACCCCATCCGCTCATCATCTCGCTGCTGGCGCTCCGCCGGCAGCGTGTTTATAAGCCACTACCAAATTCCAGACAAAAAAAAGCCCAGGCAGCTGATGGACGCCTGGGCTTTAAAAATGCATAAACCGTGGTGGTGAACGCGGGGCAATATTAACCAATCGCGCGACTTGTAACAAGATATTCTGACTCACTGTCCAGTTACTAAATCCCTAACCCTTTAAATATCCACACTATTTTTAAGTCATCTGTTGACTGTTCCGCTCCCAACACCATCGCTTGCAACGGAAAAAGCCCCCCGTGCATCGCGCACCAGCTCACGCCATTCGGCGTTGTTGATGACTCCGGCCCCTTCCATTTCATCCGCCGCCTTCAGCAGTTTGTCGTAGTGTTCTTCACAATCCATCCCGGCCTCCGGTTTTCTCAAGAGCCGGTACCAGGCCTCAAGGGCTGTCTTTTTTCGATCATCATTCATAGCCAAACTCCCATGGACTGTCAGCTCTTGGAAGTTGATTCAGGAATGACCGTTCCTCAGTTCCGACATATGGCTCCGACATATGGCTCTGATATACGGCTCCGATATACGGCTCCGACTCGGTCCGGCCAGGTCCGACATACGGCAGCTGCGGGTTACAAACAATCCCGGACAGTCTGGCGCAACGCCCCTGACTTGGCCCACGGTGGCCCCTGATAAAGCGATACCCGGCTGCCATCCTTCGATTTCACGATGTCCAGAATTTCGTCAGCCGTGATGATGCTCGGTGCGGTGATCCGGTAGCCGTTGGAAATCGCCGATTGCGTCGATCCAGGAATATCCTGACGCCATAATGGCAGTACACACGCGGCATATTCCTTGGGCGCCTTCTCGCTGTACTTGCTGACATTGGGTTCGCCGGGCACCACGGATGCGGGTAATGAACAGCCCGCCAACACAGCCACCGTTATTCCCGCCATCAACCTGCGCATGACACTTCCCCATTCTGAAAAACGGGAAATGTAGCCTGTCCTTGCGCAGACATCCAGCGGACCATTGACGATCTCTATAACGGGGCTTAGTCCTGCGCCGGCCCGCCCCCCGAGTCGGGATCGGGATCGGGATCGGGATCGGGATCGGGATCGGGATACGATCTCGCATTCAAGTACGCCATCCACCGCTCATACGCTTCATGCTGCCATTTAGTGATCCGCTCCCATTCCGGACCGCTCAACTGATGCGCAGAGATCAGCTTCATCATCTCCGTGGTAGCCGCATCCAGGTCAACGATCAGCTCATGCGCATGGTGCCGAAAATCATCGGTAGTCGTCATTGTGAAGATGGCCTCGCCCCAGCGAATAAATCACTACCTCAATACGACAGCAGAGCTGTTTACTTCGTTAATGTTCCCGACCAATGGAAGCACCTCTCATCGCTATCCCTTCACACAGACCACCTGTCGCAAAGTGTGCAGCACTTCCACCAGATCACGCTGGGCGTACATGACTTTGTCGATGTCCTTGTAAGCCATCGGAATCTCATCGATGACCGCCGCATCCTTGCGGCACTCCACATGAGCGGTCGCGCGGATCTGGTCCGCGACAGTGAAGGTATTTTTGGCTTTGGTGCGGCTCATGGTCCGACCAGCACCGTGGCTACAGGAACAGAATGATTGCTCGTTGCCGAGACCTCGAACGATGAAACTCTTGGCACCCATGGAGCCGGGAATGATCCCCAGTTCGCCCTTCTGCGCCGATACCGCGCCCTTGCGGGTGACCAGGATGTCTTCCCCGAAGTGCCGCTCTTTCTGCACGTAATTGTGGTGACAGTTCACAGCCTCCAGCGCGACCTCGAAGGGTTTGCGGATCACTTGCCGCGCTGCCTGAATCACCGCCTGCATCATCAATGCCCGGTTCTGCCGAGCGAAGTCCTGAGCCCAGCCCACCGCTTCGACATAATCATCGAAGTGCCGGCTGCCTTCCTTGAAATAGGCCAGATCACGGTCCGGCAGATTGGCGATGTGCTGGCGCATGTCCGATTGAGCCAATTGAATGAACAGTGTCCCGATGGCATTGCCAACGCCACGAGAACCGCTGTGCAGCATGAACCAGACGCGGTTGGCCTCGTCCAGGCAGACCTCGATGAAGTGATTACCGGTACCGAGGGTGCCCAGGTGCTGACGGTTGTTGGTGCTGGCCAGTTTCGGGTATTTGTCAGTGATCGCCTTGAACCGTGAGCTCAGCGCTGCCCAGGCTTGATCGGCCTGGTGTGGGACGTGGTTCCAGGCGCCTTCATCGCGGCGACCACGGCTCAACGTACGTCCATGAGGCACGGCCTTTTCGATGGCACTGCGCAAGCCGTGCAGGTTGTCTGGCAAGTCGTCGGCGGTCAGTGAAGTGCGCGCGGCAATCATGCCGCAGCCGATGTCCACCCCCACGGCCGCCGGAATGATCGCGCCCACGGTGGGGATCACGCTGCCGATAGTGGACCCTTTGCCCAGATGCACATCCGGCATCACCGCCAGGTGCCTGAAGATGAACGGCATCTTCGCGATATTGATCAGTTGCTGCCGGGCTTCGCTTTCAACCGGAACACCCTCGGTCCAGAGTTTGATCGGCTTGCCGTTGGCGACTTCCAGCAGTTGGTAGACGGGCTGTTGCATGATTTCGACTCTCTTGCGATCAGACGAACATAACGCTCCATGCAGGTAAATGGGACTACTATTTCGTAGCGGGGAATTGCAGGAGGTCATCATGTGGCTTAACGAATATGAACAGCAACTTCGGCGCGACCTGCAAGGTGTAGCCTCGGACCTGAGGTGGTCGGCGGTAGAACTTTCGCGCATCGCAGAGCAGTTGCGCCTGGCTGGCAATGATGTGGACGCAGAGGCAACGCTAAGGCTGTGCGCGTTGTTCCAGGGCGATGAAGAACGATTGGCGGGCTATGCCGAGGAAGTGAAAGCAAAAGCCATCAGTCGAACGAAAAGTCATTAGAGAGTGATGTCCTACTGGCCACGTCGTTGAGTATTCCCCCTCCACAGGCGGGATGGACGGCAACGTTTACTGACCCGTCAGACAGCGATGAAAAAGCCCCTTAAGAGAGTCTTGAGTCAGTGAGAAACTTGTGGCGAGGGAGCTTGCTCCCGCTCAAGTGCGTAGCGCTCACAAAAATCGGCAAGGGTTGTCAGATTTCTGGGGCTGCTACGCAACCCAGCGTCGGAACGCCGCCCGGACCAAGCTCGCTCTCCACAAAGGTGCGCATGACCAAAGTCTCGCTGGACCTTGCCCGGCGGAAAAGTAGAGCCCGGCGAAACTGCTGCGGGCGCGGCCATGCGAGAGCTTTACGAAGAAACAGGACTTGGGGTTGATGGCCTGCTGTACCTCATGGAGCTGGAGACAACCAGTACCCGACACCATGTATACGAGGCGTCGGTCGTAAACCTGACAGTGGCTCGGCCACAGAATGAAATCTTCGACTGCATCTGGTATCCGTTGGACGCCGTCCACAACCTGAAAATAAGCGACGCCACGCTCAGAATCGTCAAAGCGTTTCAGCGTCGCTTGTAGGTTACAGGTATTCAGGCTTTAGCCGACGTCACTCGTGAGCTTCTCAGCCCAAATCGCCGCCACCGACCGGCATGACCATACCGGTGATATAGGAGGCTTCGTCGCTGGCCAGAAACAGGATAGCGCTTGCCTGCTCATCCAGCGTGCCGTAGCGCTTCATCAAACTGCTGTCGAGGGAAACCGCACGCCCTGCCCCGGATACCGCCAGCGCTGCTCTTCGCACACCGACTCCAGCAGTCGGGTGGGGACTTTCAGGATGAATTTTTCGCAATCACTGGAATAAGTCAGATCAACCGGATCATCAGGGTTGATCAGCAGTAACTCGCCAGGCGCGAAGTAGTGTTCCTGGCCATGGCCACGCCACAGGCAGTTGCCGCGCAGCAGCACTTGCAAGTGATAGATGCTGTCTAGCGCATGGGACATAACCCGCACGCTGGCGCCGTAACTGATGCGGCACAGGTCGAGGCTGGCGAATTTGCGATGATCGAGGCTGGCCAGCGGCCGGCCGGCCCTGGGCATCTGGACGCAATGATTGCCGACATGCTGATTGACGTAGCCTGATACCGCGTAAGGGTCGGCGTGGTCGAAGACTCTGCTGCGATGACTCAACAATTGCGCTTGCATCATCGGATCACTCTCATTGTTGTTATAGGGTGCGTCGGGCCATTCCAGGGCAGTGCTCGCATCGATGTGTCAGTTGACCGACCTGTGGGAGCGAGCCTGCTCGCGAAACGGCCATCAGCTTCAACATCAACGTTGACTGACACACCGCTTTCGCAAGCAGGCTCGCTCCCACAAAGGTCCGGCTGGGCGAGGATATCAGTCCTCGAGCGCACGAACCCGTTCGTGGCGTTGCTGCTCCTCAGGCTGGGAAGACGACTGCAGCGTGAAATCAAAATCGATTTCGGCAAAACGCCCGCTCACGCCATGGGCCGCCGCACGCTGCGGATCATCGCTGAAGGTGATTTTGGCAATCAGCTCATCACGGGTGGCGTAGGCGAAATCGTCATGCAGGTACTGATCGCCGTCGAGGTTGATCTGGGTGGTCAGGTGGCGATGATCCGCTGCCGAAATGAAGAAGTGGATGTGCGCCGGCCGTTGACCATGACGGCCCAGTTGATCGAGCAATTGCTGGGTCGGACCGTCCGGCGGGCAGCCGTAGCCCGACGGCACGATGCTGCGAAAACGGTAACGGCCCTCGGCATCGGTGACGATGCGTCGACGCAGGTTGAATTCCGATTGAGTGGTATCGAAGTACGAATAAGTGCCGCCGGTATTGGCGTGCCAGACATCCACCACCGCGCCGGCCAACGGTTCGCCGGCGGTATTCTTGACCTGGCCCTGCATGAACAGCACCACACCCGGATCGACGCCGTCATCCAGCCGCGCTTCGCCTTCCGATAGTGGCGCACCCGCCACGTACAGCGGCCCTTCGATGGTCCGCGGTGTGCCACCGGCCTTGCCGGCCTGCTCGTCTTCGGCGTCCATCAGCAGGTCGAGGTAATGCTCCAGACCGAGCCCGGCCACCACCAACCCGGCCTCTTGACGCGCACCCAGCACGTTGAGGATTCTCGTACGGCTTTTTCCGGGGGCCAATATAGAATTGGTCTGGCTCGATACCTTAAAGGTATTTAACCGATCAACGTCCGGAGGCCTCATGGAACTGCGTCACCTGCGGTATTTTCAGGTGTTGGCTCAAACCCTCAACTTCACCCGCGCCGCCGAACTGCTGCACATCGCCCAGCCGCCGCTGAGCCGGCAGATTCAGCAGCTGGAAGATGAACTCGGGGTGCTTCTGCTGGAGCGCGGCCGACCGCTGAAGCTGACCGACGCAGGGCGGTTTTTCCATGAACATTCCACCGCCCTGCTCGAACAACTCGGCAAGGTTTGCGACAACACACGGCGGATTGGTTTGGGCGAAAAGACTTGGCTGGGCATCGGCTTTGCGCCATCGACACTCTACGGCGTGCTGCCGGAACTGATTCGTCGACTGCGCAGCGGCGAGCCGCTGGCGCTTGAGTTGGGGCTCTCGGAAATGACCACGTTGCAACAGGTGCAGGCGCTCAAGGCCGGGCGCATCGACATTGGTTTCGGGCGAATTCGCATCGACGACCCGGCGATCATCCAGACTGTTTTGACTGAAGACCGGCTGGTCGCCGCCCTCCCCGCCGGCCATCCATTACTGGCCGGACCGATCAGCCTTCGTGACCTGGCAAAAGAACCCTTCGTGCTCTACCCCGGTAATCCGCGGCCCAGCTACGCCGACCATGTGATCGCGTTGTTTGAATCCTATGGCGTGCACATCAATGTGGCGCAATGGACCAACGAGCTGCAAACAGCGATCGGTCTGGTGGGTGCGGGAATCGGGGTGACGTTGGTGCCGGCCTCAGTGCAATTACTGCACCGCGACGACATTGGCTTCACCCCGGTGCTGGAAGACAACGCCACCTCGCCGATCATCCTCAGCAGGCGCGTGGGCGATGTATCGCCGGGGTTGAATCATTGTTTGCGGATGATCGATGAACTGCTGCCGCGCGAAGGTTCGACAATCAGGCCATGACCCCGGCAAACGCTCGGCGCCCGGCACGCATTTCGGTGCGAAGTTCGCCGATCAGGTTGGAAATATCGCGGACACTGGTCAACTCGTCGGGCGATACGCCGGTGATCAACAGCTCAATCCGCCCGGTGCTGCGATCGAAGACCTTGATCCGCAATGTTTCATCGCGATTCACGGTGCATTCGCAGGACAGCGGTTTGAAACCGGACTCCACAATGCTGCAAAGCTGGGGAACTGGAATCATGGCGAGCGCCCTCGGGGACGGTTTTCCGATTGGATCCACTCAGCGTAGATCAACTTCAATAAACCCGCGCCAGCGAACGCTAACAATTAGTGTTAGCTACTTCTCACTTTGAACAGTTAATCGCCCGACATCGCTCAGTGGGTATCTGCGCCCCATAACCAGTTCCAGATCCCTGGCAGCTCAACCGCCTCTGAACTGTCACGGACAGTACGCGCCATGGCCGCTCGCTGCAGTGCTGCCGTGTCGTCGTAAAACGCTTTCTGCGCCGTGACCAGACCTGTGGCACCGGCACTGTCGAGGAGAATTTGCAGGTATTCCCGGGTATGCCGGGCGGTATAGCGATTCAGGTCGTGAAAGGTCACCACCACCGGAATCACCCCGTCCACCGTCGGCAACTCGCCGAGGGCAATGCGCTCGCGGACTTCGGACAGTTGCCGCAGCATATTGGCCCGCCGACGGGGGCTGGCGTTGAAGCCCCAGATCTTGCCGTCATTGGCGCTCAGGTCGGTCAGCATTACGTGCATGCCATGCTGTTGATAGGCCGCAAAGGTGCGCTTGTCGTAGTTCCAGAATGGCGGACGCACCAGAGTCGGCGAGGCTTTGCTGATCACGGCGATGTCTGCGCTGCCATCCGTGAGCGACTGTTCCAGCTCTTCCGGGTCCAGCGAACGATGGTTGGTGTGCCGGGGCGTGGCGGTGTGGAAGCCCAGCAGGTGACCTTCGGCGTGTTCGCGACGCATGATCTGTCGACCCGCTTCACTGCCGCCGGCGCGTGAGTCACGGGTCTGCACGAAGAACACGGCTTTGATGTCGGGTTGCAGCGGATTGCGCGCAAGACTGTCGAGCACCGTGACGGTCGGGTTGTAAAAACCCGACGCGCTAGGCCCGTCGTCGAAGGTCAGCAGAAAGCGGATCGGTGCTTGTGTGCGCAGACCCAGTTGCGTCTGCGGCGTCATTTCAATGGGCGCGGCGATGCAGCCCAACAGGCCGACTGCGATAGCGAACGCGGAGAGAACCTTGACCAACTGTTTCATGTTTTGCCTTGGACCAGACCTTGCGGTCATCACGTTTAATGGCAAAAACCCCTCGCCCATACATCCTTCGACCGGTCTGCAGATCGCTGCAAGCCGAGGTTGGATAAGGGTACACAGTGTTTGGTTCCAGCGCCCGCTCCCGGACTCTGGCGCCCGTCTGACTGTTTTGCCCCAAAAATCAAAAGATCGCAGCCTTCGGCAGCTCCTACATTAAATGGCGTAGGAGCTGCCGAAGGCTGCGATCTTTTGATTTTGATTACCAGCCGATCAGGGTTTCAACGGACGCTCTTGGTCGCGATCCGACAGCTCTTTACCGTCGTCAGGATGCTTCCAGTCCGGCCGCGAACGCCTTTGCCGCTCGAGCTCTTCTTCCGTCGGTTCATCGATGTCCTCATCCGGGTCCGGACGCGTCGGTTCAGTGGCCATGTCCACCTCCCTTCCTTTTTCAAAAAGATCTGTCATCTGTTTTAAGCGTAGAACAGTTTCGGATGAGACGACTCAGAGCCACCACCGCAGCAAAAAGAAGAACCCCATGCTCAACAACATGCTGAGCAAGGTGTTGCGGGTGTAAATCACCAGGCCCACCGCCACCAGCGAACTGATCAGGTACGGGTTGTCCCATTGCAGGTTCAGCTGCTTGTCGGGCATGAACACGATGGGACCGCAGATTGCTGTAAGCATGCCCGGCACCGCGAAACCGAGGAACTGCCGGGCATTGCTGCTCAAACGCAGCGGCAGTCGAGGTTCAAGAAATACGTAGCGGTTCAGGAATACCAGCAGGCCCATCCCGATAATCACAGCCCAGACCATCATGTGCGCCCCACATAGAGTTTATTGCAGATAAAGCCCGCGGTCATGCCCGCCAACCCCGACAGCACCAGGGCCGAGCCCCATTGCCAATAGCTGAACAGCACCGAACAGAACAGTGAGACCGCCACGCAGACCACCGTCGGGACGTTGCGCACCACGGGTGTGATCAAGGCGATAAAGGTCGCCGCGATGGAGAAGTCCAGCCCAAGGTGTTCAAGGCCCGGAATGCTGCTGCCCAGCACAATGCCCGCCAGGGTGAAGAGGTTCCACGCGATGTAGAACGTCAGGCCCACGCCCAAGGCATACCAACGATTGAACTGCTGTTTGTCATGCTGGCTGGTCAGGGCGAACAACTCGTCGGTGAGCAAAAAGCCCAGCCCCACACGCCAGCGGCCCGGCAACGGGGAAATCACCGAACGCATGCTCATTCCGTAAAGCAAATGCTGGGAGGTCAGCAACAACGTGGTCAACAGAATCGAAAAGACCCCGGCGCCGCCCTTGAGCATGCCGATGGCGACCAATTGAGCCGCGCCGGCAAACACAATGCTCGACAGCCCCTGGCCTTGCAGCGGTGTGAGATTGGCCTCGATGGCCATGGAACCGGCCAGCAACCCCCAAGGCGCGGTCGCCAAGGACAACGGCATGATGGCCGCGGCACCGCGAAGGAATGCACTGCGCGGCATGAGTGAGTTGGACATAACGCTCTACAACCAGAGAAAGACCCCAGACTGTGCCAGCAGTCGCGGCCAATGGCTTGAACAATCTTGCGCACTTTTGGCGATCATCCGGCGCGAGTACCATGGAACGATTCACATAACGCGTCAGGGAATCGACATGCTCTACCGAATCGCCGCCGACGGGCTGGTCCTGTCTCACTTGTTGTTCATTCTGTTCGTGCTGTTCGGCGGGCTGCTGGTGCTCAAATGGCACCGCCTGGCCTGGTGGCACCTGCCCGCCGCCGCGTGGGGCGTGATCGTGGAAGTTTTCCACCTGACGTGCCCACTGACCGATTGGGAAAATCTCATGCGCCAAGCGGCCGGGCAAACCGGTTACGGCGGCGGTTTTATTGAACATTATGTGTGGCCGATTATTTATCCGGCCGGGCTGACCCCCACGATTCAGCTGGGGCTGGGCAGCGTGGTGCTGGCGATCAACGTGCTGATCTACCTGCGACTGATCCGGTTATGGAGGTTGCGGCACCCGACTCGTTCAGGGCAGTAAGCGGTCTGGTTGAGTTCAGTTGGCAATGACGCTCATGTTCCGGCCACTGGCCTTGGCCACATACAGCGCCTTGTCTGCTGCGCCGATCAAGTCTTCAGGCTGGCTCTGCGACGTCTGGTTATAGGCGCAGACCCCCAGACTGACCGTGACGATGCCTTCGGCGCTGCCGCTGTGCTTGATGTCCATTTGCTGAACCGCGCGCCGAATCTTTTCTGCCACCAGGAACGCCCCCACATAATCGGTGCCAGGCAGCACCACCGTAAACTCCTCACCACCGAAGCGGGCAGCAAGATCGCCGGGGCGCTGGATGTTGTCGGTGATAATGGTGCTGAGCTTGCGCAAACATTCATCGCCCGCCAAATGACCGTAGTGATCATTGAAACTCTTGAAATGATCGACATCGATCATCAGCAACGCAAGGCTGGTGTGCGTGCGCCTGGCGCGGCCCATTTCCGCCAGGATGAACAGGTCGAATTGACGCCGGTTGGAAAGCCCGGTCAGTGCATCCTCCAGGGCCAGCAACTTGAGGCTATGGTTGACCTCAATGAGTTTGTCCCGAGCCTCCAGCAATTCGTTCTGAATATTATTCTGCTGATTCATCACGCGGATCAGGCGATAACCGAGAACGCCCAGAAACCCCAGCAGCAATGAGACGATGCCCGCACTGAGTATTGACTCCTGCCGCCAGCCGGCCAGGACTTCCTGCTTGTCGAGCGCAGCAAAAACGATAAGCGGATAACCCATGACCCGTCGAAACCCCACAACCCGCTCCACCCCGTCCACGGAGGATTTGACGATTGCCGTACCGGAATCGCCCTTGGGCAACAGCTGGGTAAACAGCGGCCCCTTGGCGATGCTGGTGCCGATATCGGTTTCGTTGAACGGTCGGCGAACGACGATGGTGGCGTCGTCGGCGATCAAATTGACCACCCCGTTATTGCCCATGTCGATACTGTTGTACAGGTCCAGAAAATGGTTGAGATAGATCGAAGCCACCACCACGCCGGCAAACCGCCCATGGCATTGGCCCGCACAGCGTTGTTGGAGTTGGCGACCCAGCGTCCTTCTTCGTCGAAAATGAACAGCCCATGGATCTGCGCCAGTTCACCGCGCTGGGCCTGGAGCAAACGTTGCAGCCTGGGAATTTTTGCCGGTTCCATGCCGTCGTTTTCGAGGCGGTCCACCACGGCAAACAGCAGCGTGTCGGCCTGCTTGATCGATGCCTGCGCCTGTGAGGCCAGGGTTTGCGCCAGGTTGGACATCTCCACTTCGCTGCCGCGCAAATGATACTGCCGCGCGTTCCAGCCTTCCCCGATCGCAATGGCCGTCATGGACAGGCACACCGCAACGAGCAGGAAGACTGCGTATCGAACCCTGAGTTTCGACTCAACCTGGCCAGGCACCCAAGGCGTGGCGAGCCGGGTGCTTTCAATACGATCTTTGACGGACGGATGCCCCATGACGCTTCCTTAATCCCTTATGACATGGCGAATTTTCTCGTTCGCCCTTTTAGCGCCAGCCAGCCGTGGCTGGCGCTCGGACCACTATGACTCATCAACGAATACGATAGGTGATTTGCACGAAAATGCTCATCGCCCGTGATCGTCAGCCTACTTCTGAGTCTGCTTCACCACCTCAAGCCAGGCCGGATTCAAATGCGTCTGTTCGGTCTCGATACCCAGCGCGTCCATCCGCGCCTTGTGCTGGTCCATCTCACGGATCAGTTGGCTATGGTCGCTGGAGTTGCCGTCCAACTGGTGCATCTGGTTCAGTCCCAGATGATAAAAACGCAGCAGCTTCATGGCGCTCGGATCACCCTTCTCCACTGCCGCCGTGACCTGGTGCATGACGTTGGTGATGCTCATCAGGCTGCGCTTGAGCTGCCAACCGTAGACCGCTGGCGCCATCCATTCCTGGGTCCAGAACGTGCCGCGCATCAGCGCCGCCATCAGCAACAATGCGGCAAACACCCCGCCCACGTTGAAACGCAGATTGTCGCCGCCGGGCTCACCGAACAACGCCACCGCCGCCGTGGACAGCACCATCGCCAGCGCCAGGAACATCAGGGTGATGATCACCGTGCTGCGCCGCGTCTGGCGTCGATAGGTTTCGGCATTCATTGGCTGGATTTCGAACATCGCGACGGGGTTCCTTGCATCAATGGTAAAAGGCTCTGTGACAAAAAGACTGCGGGGCATTATCGCCTCTGCGGAGGATTTAGCTATGCTGGGGCTCCTTTTCATCTTTCCATCGTCAAACGGGGGAACATGGCGATACAGCGCAGTTCGTGCCATCTTCTCCATGGATACACACTATTCGGATGCCATGCGCCTGCCGGCGGGTGACATCGTTTTAAGGATCATTGAATGACCCAACGACATGTAATCAACGCCTCGGTCAGCCCTAAAGGCAGCCTGGAAACACTGTCCCAACGTGAAGTACAGCAACTGAGCGAAGCCTCATCCGGCATCACCTACACCCTTTTCCGCCAGTGCGCCCTGGCCATCCTCAATACCGGCGCCCACGTCGATAACGCCAAGACCATTCTGGAAGCCTACAAAGACTTCGAAATCCGCATTCACCAGCAAGACCGTGGCGTGCGCCTGGAACTGCTGAACGCCCCGGCCGATGCCTTCGTCGACGGCGAAATGATCGCCAGCACCCGCGAAATGCTCTTCAGCGCCCTGCGCGATATCGTCTACACCGAAAACGAACTCGACGCCTTGAGCATCGACCTGAGCACCTCTCAAGGCATCAGCGACTACGTCTTCCACCTGCTGCGCAACGCCCGCACCCTGCGCCCCGGGGTCGAACCGAAAATCGTGGTGTGCTGGGGCGGCCACTCGATCAATACCGAAGAATACAAATACACCAAGAAAGTCGGCCACGAACTCGGTTTGCGCAGCCTGGACATCTGCACCGGTTGCGGCCCGGGCGTGATGAAAGGCCCGATGAAAGGCGCGACCATCGCCCACGCCAAACAGCGCATCCACGGCGGCCGCTACCTCGGCTTGACCGAACCCGGGATCATCGCCGCCGAAGCGCCGAACCCGATCGTCAACGAACTGGTGATCCTGCCGGACATCGAAAAACGTCTGGAAGCCTTCGTCCGCGTCGGCCACGGCATCATCATTTTCCCGGGTGGCGCGGGCACAGCCGAAGAGTTCCTCTACCTGCTCGGCATCCTGATGCACCCGGATAATGAAGGCCTGCCCTTCCCCGTGGTCCTCACCGGGCCGAAAAGTGCCGCGCCGTATCTGGAACAGTTGCACGCCTTCGTCGGTGCCACCCTCGGTGAAGCCGCGCAGCAGCACTACGAGATCATCATCGACGACCCGGTTGAAGTGGCGCGGCAAATGACTCAAGGCCTGAAAGAGGTCAAACAGTTCCGTCGCGAGCGCAACGACGCGTTCCATTTCAACTGGCTGCTGAAGATCGACGAAGGCTTCCAGCGCCCCTTCGACCCGACCCACGCCAACATGGCCAACCTGCAACTGAGCCGCAACCTGCCCTCCCACGAACTGGCCGCCAACCTGCGCCGCGCGTTCTCCGGCATCGTCGCCGGCAACGTCAAGGACAAGGGCATCCGCCTGATCGAAGAGCACGGGCCCTACCAGATCCGTGGCGATGCCGCGGTCATGCAGCCGCTGGACAAATTGCTCAAAGCCTTCGTCGCCCAGCACCGGATGAAACTGCCGGGCGGCGCGGAGTATGTGCCGTGTTATCGGGTGGTGGCTTAATACGCAAAACCCTGTGGGAACGGGCTTGAGCTGGCGTTTAAACCACTGAAAACAAGGAACCCCGCGTGATGCGGGGTTTCTTGTATTTGGGAAACTCAGTCAGGAACCCATTGTGGCGAGGGAGCTTGCTCCCGCTGGGTTGCGAAGCAACCCCAAAACCTGCAACCGAGTGTTTTCAGGCACACCGCATTCAACGGTTTTACGACTGCTGCGCAGCCGAGCGGGAGCAAGCTCCCTCGCCACAACAAGCCCCATTGCCATAGAGCTTGGCTAGCCTCGTGGATCGAGATTATCCAGCACCCGGTTGACTGCCAGCTCCCCAAGCATGACCACCTGTTGAATCCCCAACATCATGTTGCGATGTGGCATGTCCATCAATCCGGCGAACTCACTGAGCATCATGCTCGCCGACGCCAGGGTTTCGCAGGCGTTGACCAGCAGGGTTTCGTTATCGACCTTCGCACCCACATGGTAAATGGTGCTGGGTTTGCGCTTGGTGTCTTTGGGGATGGGTGGCTTGAGATAGTGGTCGAGGGCGCGGTCGGCGGCTTCGTTGAGTTTTTTGGAATCGAGGGATTCGTAGGGGGATGCTGGATCGGTTTCCGGTGGATTGGGTGTCGGTTTGATCATGATGAAGCTCCTAGAGTCATGGAGCAGCCACGGTTCGCTGCGAGACGAAAAGAGGTGGCAGCTATACGCAGGTCGCAGACCGGGACTCTAGAACCGGCAGACCCGAAGGTCTCCCACGTACAGCCGCCATAACATGAACGGACAGGCGTACCTGTTCACGAACGGAGGATGTTGTGCGTCTAGAGATACACGGGCTGCGAGACCCGATCGCTGATTCGTCAGCGACCCGGAAACGATAGAGCCCGGCCTCAAGGCGCACAAGCCGGCGGATTCTGGCGCAGTCGTAGGCAACGGCGCAAGGATGTGTAGCCTGGGTGAGTGTCTGGAAGTGTCGCTTAAACATCGCTTGTTTAATGATCTGACACCGGGCCTTGTGGTGGCTGGACTGGCCTCATCGCGAGCAGGCTCGCTCCCACATTTGATCTGCAGCGTTCGCAAAAAATGGATTCACAGCAGATCCCTGTGGGAGAGAGTCTGCTCGCGATGAGGCCCGAAAAAACACCCTCCAACTTTCGGTCAATCCGCCAATCGCGCCGCAAGAGACTTGGCCTGGCTCGCCACATCAGTCACCGCCGTGCTCTCCCACCACATCCCGCGCAACGGTGGGCCCATGGCGAACAAACGGCTGGCGACCTGTCCCTCAGCGCTTAGTACCGCGCCGTCATCCGCGGCCGCAATCCCCAACGCCAATGGCCCCGGCCGCACCAGCCCGCGCGCCAATAGCTGCTGCGGCAATGGGCGCGCCACCCGCCGCCAGTCATACTCGATGCCACTGGAGTTGATCAGCGCCGCGCCATGCACCACGCAGGTCTCGGCCTCGCCACGGCGACGGATGCGGATATTCACCCCGCCGGCCGATGAAGGTTCCAACCTTTTGAACGATGCAGCATGAATCCGCAACCGCCCTTCCCCGTGCAGCCGTTCCACCAACTCGGCACTCAATGGCGGCGAACGATGATGATGGCTTTCCCACCACGGCCGCACATGCCGCACAAACTGCCGACGCTGCACATCCGTCGCCTGACTCCACAGCCGCCCGATATGCGCTCGCACGGTATCCAGTGGCGCTTGCCAGTCGATGCCCTGAGCGATGGCGTCGTGGCAATGCCGGCGCAGTTCGCGCATCAATTGGCGCGGCGTGCGGATGCTGTGATCCTCCGCCAAAAAATCCGCCCAGGCCGGAGGCTGTCGCCGCACGTGAGGCAGCAGACCATGCCGGGAAAACACTTCGATCGGCCCGCGATGCCCGGCCTGTTCCAGCGACACCACGGCATCGACCATGGTCAGGCCCGAGCCGATGATCAGTACCGGCGACTGCGGATCGAGCTGACGCATGGTGGCCACATCCCAGGGATCGAGCGCCGCTGCGTTCAAGCCGCTGGATTCGGTTTGCGGCGTGCGCGCGGCGGGGAACATGCCAGTGGCCAGTACCGCATAGGCGCCTTGCAAACGCCGGCCATCGTTCAAGGTCAGGCGCACCGAATCGATATCGATCCGCACATCGACCACTTCCGCGCGCACATGCTCCACCGTCGAGCCATGCCGCGCGCCCACCACCTGTGCCTCGGCCAGACGCTGCTGCACATACACGCCAAACAGACCGCGCGGCGGGAACAGTTCACTGACCGGCACATGCTGCTGATCCGACTCCGGCCAACCACCCGCCGCGATGTACTCGGTCAGCCATTGGGTCAAATCATCAGCGTTGTCGGGATCGACGCTCATCCGCGCCGCGTTGCCGTTGAGCGTATGGCCCAGTTCGACCGCGCTGTACGCTTCGCCCCGACCAAGTTCGGCCCGCGGTTCGATCACCAGCACCTGCCGCTTGCCCGGCAAACGCAACAACTGCGCCGCCAGCATCGCGCCGCTCAGGCCGCCGCCGATGATCAGGATGTCTACGTGACGGATGGCGGGGGTCAACTGTGCGCTTGGTGTTTCAGTCATGGCGTTCTCACGGATCCATTGAGGCGTACTTGAGCCACATTAGTAGCTTGCTCGGCAAACAGGAAGCTCACCATCCGGTGTTGACCGGCGAAGGTCAGATCACCACATTACGCACAAACCGCGCCGCCACCGCCCCATCATTGCGATAGGAATGCGGCTGGTTGCTAGCGAACATGAAGAACTCACCGGCAGTGATGTGTTGCTGCTTATCGCCCAGGACCAGGGTCAGGCAACCTTCAAATACGTAGAGCTGTTCGCTCCAGCCATCGGCGTCCGGTTGCGACGGGTAAATTTCGCCCGGTTGCAGGCACCATTCCCATTGTTCCACTTCGCGGGTGGCGGTGGCTTTTGACAGTAAAACGGCTTTGCTGCCGGGGATCGTTCCGGCCCAAGCGACTTCGTTGATGCGACTCGGGTCGCGGGCCTCCGGGGCCTGGATCAGATCACTGAAGGCCACGTCCAGCGCTTCGGCCACACGATCGAGGGTGGTCAGGCTGACGTTCTTCTCGCCGGCCTCGATAGCCACCAGCATCCGGCGGCTGACCCCGGACTTTTCGGCCAGTGCGGTCTGGCTCATGTCGGCGGCGTGGCGCAGACGTCGGACGTTCTGGCTGACGTGCTGGAGAACCGACGCCCGTTGGGTGGAATCTTTGTGCACTATATTGCTCACTTGATGGTGTTGCGCAGTATACTGCCCAACTTCCGGCGCATTGTGCGTCTCCCTCAGGTAGCGTGCAAGGTCATGACGTCGGTGAACTCCTCCCCTGCTTCCTCCCGTTTCTCACGGTTCAGCAAAGCTGAGTGCGTGTTGGTGTTGATCACCATGGTCTGGGGCGGGACCTTTTTGCTGGTCCAGCATGCAATGACCGTCAGCGGGCCGATGTTTTTCGTCGGTCTGCGTTTTGCTGCAGCAGCAATCATCGTTGCCCTGTTCTCCTGGCGTCATCTGCGCGAACTGACCCTGTTCGAACTCAAGGCCGGGGCGTTTATCGGCGTGGCGATCATGCTCGGTTACGGCTTGCAGACCGTGGGCCTGCAGAGCATTCCTAGTAGCCAGTCGGCATTTATTACCGCGCTGTATGTGCCGTTCGTGCCGTTACTGCAATGGCTGGTGCTGGGTCGGCGTCCGGGGTTGATGCCGAGCATCGGGATCATGCTGGCCTTTACCGGGTTGATGCTGCTGTCGGGACCGGCCGGCGCTTCGTTCAATTTCAGCCCTGGTGAAATCGCCACATTGATCAGCGCCGTGGCGATTGCGGCAGAGATCATTCTGATCAGCACCTATGCCGGCCAGGTCGACGTGCGCCGGGTGACGGTGGTGCAACTGGCGGTGACTTCGGTGCTGGCGTTTCTGATGGTGGTGCCGACTCAGGAAGTGATTCCCGGGTTCTCCTGGTTGCTGTTGTGCAGCGCATTGGGCTTGGGCGCGGCGAGTGCGGCGATTCAGGTGGCGATGAACTGGGCGCAAAAAAGTGTTTCGCCAACGCGGGCGACGCTGATCTATGCCGGGGAGCCGGTGTGGGCCGGGATTGTCGGGCGGATTGCCGGGGAGCGGTTGCCGGCGATTGCGTTGGTGGGCGCGGGGTTGATTGTGGCGGCGGTGATTGTCAGTGAGTTGAAGACAAAGGGTAAGGTTGCTTCGCCTGAAGAAGAATTGGAGCAGGAAGCACAGGGTTAAGCCCCCATTTCTACGTTGCTTGATAGATAGCCATCGCGGGCAAGCCCGCTCCCACAGGGTCTGGAGGTGTATACGCGATTTGTGTACAACCAAAATCTCTGTGGGAGCGGCGGTGCGGCGATCCGACTTGCCCGCGATGGGCCGGGACAGGCGAAATCGTGCTCCCTGAAACAAGGAAAAACAGAAATTTTCCATCCACTTTGTAGGATTCTGCGACAGCTTGGCGTTTGGTGATCCGGGAGCTGGCACGTATGATGCTTCACAAACTTCCGCAGATTAGAAGCCTATGTCTTTGATAGTTCTACTGCTTCTACCTTTTATCGGCAGCTGTCTGGCAGCCTTGCTGCCGCACAATGCGCGTAACACCGAATCGCTGTTGGCTGGCCTGGTTGCCCTTATCGGCACCGTCCAGGTCGCCCTCTTGTACCCGCAAATCGCCCATGGCGGCGTGATCCGCGAAGAGTTCTTCTGGCTACCCAGCCTGGGCCTGAACTTCGTTCTGCGCATGGACGGCTTCGCCTGGCTGTTCTCGATGCTGGTGCTGGGCATCGGCACGCTGGTTTCTCTGTACGCCCGCTATTACATGTCGCCGGACGATCCGGTGCCGCGCTTCTTCGCGTTTTTTCTGGCGTTCATGGGCGCCATGCTGGGATTGGTGATCTCCGGCAATCTGATCCAAATGGTGTTTTTCTGGGAACTGACCAGCCTCTTCTCATTCCTGTTGATCGGCTACTGGCACCACCGCGCCGATGCGCGACGTGGCGCCTATATGGCATTGATGGTCACCGGTGCCGGTGGCTTGTGTTTGCTGGCGGGGGTCATGCTGCTCGGCCATGTGGTCGGCAGCTACGACCTGGACAAGGTCCTGGCCGCTGGCGATCTGATTCGCGCACATGCCCTCTACCCTATTCTGCTTCCCCTGATCCTGATCGGCGCCTTGAGCAAAAGTGCGCAATTCCCCTTCCACTTCTGGCTGCCCCACGCCATGGCGGCACCGACACCGGTTTCGGCGTATCTGCACTCGGCGACCATGGTCAAGGCCGGGGTCTTCCTGCTCGCACGCCTTTGGCCGTCGCTGTCCGGCAGTGAAGAATGGTTCTACATCGTCAGCGGGGCCGGGGCCTGCACCCTGTTGCTCGGCGCTTATTGCGCGATGTTCCAGAACGACCTCAAGGGCCTGCTGGCCTACTCGACCATCAGCCACCTGGGCCTGATCACCCTGCTGCTGGGGCTGAACAGTCCGCTGGCCGCCGTGGCCGCGGTGTTCCATATTCTCAACCACGCCACGTTCAAAGCCTCGCTGTTCATGGCCGCCGGGATCATCGACCACGAAAGCGGCACCCGGGACATTCGCAAACTCAGCGGTCTGTTCAGGCTGATTCCGTTCACCGCCACGTTGGCCATGGTTGCCAGCGCCTCGATGGCCGGGGTGCCGCTGCTCAACGGTTTCCTGTCGAAAGAGATGTTCTTCGCCGAAACCGTGTTCATCAACGCGACGGCCTGGATCGAAATGACCCTGCCCATCGTCGCGACCATCGCCGGGACGTTCAGCGTCGCCTATTCCCTGCGCTTCACCGTCGATGTGTTCTTCGGCCCGACCGCCACCGACCTGCCGCATACCCCGCACGAGCCGCCACGCTGGATGCGTGCGCCGGTGGAATTGCTGGTGTTCACCTGTCTGGTGGTGGGGATCTTCCCGGCGCAAGTGGTCGGCCCGTTGCTCGCGGCGGCGGCATTGCCGGTGGTGGGCGGCACGCTGCCCGAGTACAGCCTGGCGATCTGGCACGGCTGGAACGCGCCGATGATCATGAGCCTGATCGCCATGTCCTGCGGCATCATCCTCTATCTGCTGCTGCGCAATCAGCTCAAGCGCGGGCGCTTCATGCACCCGCCGGTGATCAGCCACTTCAACGGCAAGCGCCTGTTCGAGCGCAGCCTGGTGATCATTATGCGCCTGGCCCGTCGTCTGGAGCGGCACATCAGTACCCGACGCCTGCAAACCCAACTGTTTCTGCTGGTGCTCGCTGCGGTGCTCGCCGGATTGATCCCGATGCTGCATAGCAGCCTGAGCTGGGGCGACCGGCCGAAAATTCCGGGCTCGATCGTGTTCGTGACCCTCTGGCTGCTGGCGATTGCCTGTGCCCTTGGCGCGGCGTGGCAAGCCAAGTATCACCGGCTCGCGGCCCTGACCATGGTCAGCGTCTGCGGCCTGATGACCTGCGTGACCTTCGTCTGGTTCTCGGCGCCGGATCTGGCGCTGACGCAATTGGCAGTGGAAGTGGTGACCACGGTGTTGATCCTCCTCGGTCTGCGCTGGCTGCCGCGACGGATCGAAGAGGTCTCGCCATTGCCGAGCAGCCTGCGCAAGGCGCGGGTGCGCCGTATCCGCGACTTGCTGCTGTCGATCACGGTCGGTGGCGGCATGGCGCTGCTGTCCTACGCGATGCTGACCCGCCAGACGCCCAACGACATTTCTTCGTTCTACCTCAGTCGCGCCCTGCCCGAAGGTGGTGGCAGCAACGTGGTCAACGTGATGCTGGTGGACTTCCGTGGCTTCGATACCCTTGGCGAAATCACCGTGCTGGTGGCCGTGGCCCTTGCCGTGTTCGCCCTGCTACGACGCTTCCGTCCGCCGAAAGAAAGTCTGCAGCTGCCGGCCCAACAGCGCTTGCTCGCGCCCGACGTGGTCACCGACCTGGTCAACCCGCGTCACGCCAGCGACACCGCGCTCGGTTTCATGATGGTGCCGGCGGTGCTGGTGCGTTTGCTGTTGCCAATCGCGCTGGTGGTGTCGGTCTACCTGTTCTTGCGCGGGCACAATCAACCCGGTGGCGGTTTCGTCGCCGGCCTGGTGATGTCAGTGGCGTTCATCCTGCAATACATGGTCGCCGGGACCCAGTGGGTCGAGGCGCAAATGAGCCTGCGACCGCTGCGCTGGATGGGCACCGGGCTGCTGTTCGCCACGGTCACCGGGCTCGGGGCGATGGCGGCCGGGTATCCATTCCTCACCACCCACACCTGGCATTTCACATTGCCGCTGCTGGGCGACATTCACATCGCCAGCGCACTGTTCTTCGACATCGGTGTGTACGCCGTGGTGGTCGGTTCGACGCTGTTGATCCTGACCGCCCTCGCCCACCAATCGGTACGCGGTCATAAAACCAGCGCGCAACCCAAGCCCGTGGCCAAAGCGGCTGCCACGCAAGGAGCCATCTGATGGAAGAAGTTATCGCAATCGCCATCGGTGTGCTGGCCGCGTCCGGCGTGTGGCTAGTGCTGCGGCCACGGACGTTCCAGGTGGTCATGGGCCTGTGCCTGCTGTCCTACGGCGTCAACCTGTTCATCTTCAGCATGGGCAGCCTGTTCATCGGCAAGGAGCCGAACATCAAGGACGGTGTTCCTCAGGATTTGCTGCACTACACCGACCCGCTGCCGCAAGCGTTGGTGCTGACCGCGATCGTCATCAGCTTCGCCATGACTGCGCTGTTCCTGGTGGTGCTGCTCGCCTCCCGGGGCCTGACCGGCACCGACCATGTGGATGGCCGGGAGCCTAAAGAATGAATCCAATGGCGCACCTGATCGCTGCACCGATTCTGCTACCGCTGCTGACCGCCGCAGTGATGCTGATGCTGGGCGAGAAACACCGCCCGTTAAAGGCCAAAATCAATCTGTTCTCCAGCCTGCTAGGGCTGGGCATTGCCGTGATGCTGCTGCAATGGACGCAAACCACCGGCGTGCCCGGCTCCATCGGTGTGTACCTGCCGGGCAACTGGCAGGTGCCGTTCGGTATTGTACTGGTGGTCGATCGTCTGTCGGCGCTGATGCTGGTGCTGACCGGGATCATCGGCGTTAGCGCCCTGCTGTTCGCCATGGCCCGCTGGGACGGCGCCGGTTCGAGTTTCCACGCGCTGTTCCAGATTCAATTGATGGGTCTGTACGGCGCCTTCCTGACGGCGGACCTGTTCAACCTGTTTGTGTTTTTCGAAGTGCTGCTGGCCGCTTCCTACGGGCTGATGCTGCACGGTTCGGGCCGGGCGCGGGTGTCGTCGGGGCTGCATTACATCTCGATCAACCTGCTGGCCTCGTCGCTGTTTCTGATTGGCGCGGCGCTGATCTACGGTGTTACCGGCACGCTGAACATGGCTGACCTGGCGCTGAAAATCCCGCTGGTGCCGGAAGCCGATCGCGGCTTGCTGCATGCCGGCGCGGCCATTCTGGCGGTGGCGTTCCTGGCCAAGGCCGGGATGTGGCCGCTGAACTTCTGGCTGGTGCCGGCCTATTCCGCGGCCAGCGCGCCAGTGGCAGCAATGTTCGCGATCATGACCAAGGTCGGCGTCTACACCTTGTTACGCCTGTGGACGCTGTTGTTCTCCGGGCAGGCCGGGGCATCCGCGTACTTCGGTGGCGACTGGCTGATCTACGGCGGCATGGCGACCATCGTCTGCGCCGCCGTGGCGATCCTCGCCGCGCAACGCCTGGAGCGCATGGCCAGCCTGAGCATTCTGGTGTCGGCAGGCATTCTGTTGTCGGCCATCGGTTTCGCCCAGCCGAACCTGATCGGCGCTGCGCTGTTCTATCTGGTCAGCTCGACCCTGGCCTTGAGCGCGTTGTTCCTGCTGGCCGAGTTGATCGAGCGCTCGCGTTCGGCCGACGAAATGCCGCTGTTCGATGACGGCGAGCTGCTTCCACGGCCCCTGAAATCCTTGCAGCCGCCCAAAGGTTTCAACCTCGATGACGACCGCAAAGCCGTGGTTGGCCAGGTGATTCCCTGGACCATGGCTTTCCTCGGTTTGAGTTTCATCGCCTGCGCCCTGCTGATCATCGGCATGCCGCCGCTTTCCGGGTTTATCGGCAAACTCAGTTTGCTCAGCGCCCTGCTCAATCCGCTGGGGCTGGGTAATGGCAGCGACGAACCGATATCGAACGGCGCGTGGGGGCTACTCGCCCTGTTGATTCTGTCCGGGCTGGCCTCGCTGATCGCTTTCTCGCGTTTGGGCATCCAGCGTTTCTGGGCCCCGCAAGAGCGGCCATCGCCATTGCTGCGGCGCCTTGAATGCGTGCCGATCATCATTCTGCTGGGGCTGAGCATTGCACTGACGTTCAAGGCTGAACCGCTGATGCGCTACACCCAGGCCGCCGCTCAAGCGTTGAATAACCCGCAGCAATACGTAATGGCGGTGCTCGGCACCCGCCCGATTCCGAACCCGCAGGCCAGCGCAGCACAAGTGGAGGTGCAACCATGAGGCGTCTGTTTCCTGCACCCTGGTTGTCGCTGGCGTTGTGGCTGCTGTGGCTGGTGTTGAACCTCTCGATGAGCCCCGGCAATCTACTGCTGGGCGCCGTGCTGGGGTTCTGCGCGCCGTTGATGATGCGCAAGCTGCGGCCGCTGCCGATCCGCATTCGTCGTCCCGGGGTGATTTTGCGTTTGTTCTTGCTGGTCGGGCGCGACGTGCTCGTGTCCAACCTCGCCGTGGCTTGTGGCGTACTCAACGCGGGCCGTCGTGCGCCTCGCTCGCGGTTCATCAAGGTGCCACTGGATTTGCGCGATGCCAACGGCCTGGCGGCGCTGTCGATGATCTGTACGGTGGTCCCCGGCACGGTCTGGTCGGAGCTGGCGCTGGATCGCAGCATTCTGTTGCTGCACGTTTTCGATCTGGATGACGAAAGCCAATTCATCCAGCACTTCAAGACGACCTACGAGCGGCCCTTGATGGAGATCTTCGAATGAGCGCATTGCTGTCGAACGCGATCCTGCTGAGCCTTTTCATCTTTTCGGTGGCGATGATTCTGACCCTGATCCGCCTGTTCAAGGGCCCCTCGGCCCAGGATCGAGTTCTGGCCCTGGATTACCTGTACATCATCGCCATGCTGATGATGCTCACGTTGGGCATTCGTTATGCCAGTGACACTTACTTCGAGGCGGCGCTGCTGATCGCCCTGTTCGGCTTCGTCGGCTCGTTTGCCCTGGCCAAATTCCTGCTGCGTGGCGAGGTGATCGAATGAGGCCTGAATTGTCTCTGTGGGTGGAAATTGCCGTGGCGATTCTGCTGGTGCTCAGCAGCCTGTTTACGCTGATCGGCGCGCTCGGGCTGTTGCGGATGAAGGATTATTTCCAGCGCATGCACCCGCCGGCACTGGCCTCGACCTTGGGCGCGTGGTGCGTGGCATTGGCTTCGATCATTTACTTTTCGGCGCTCAAATCGGCGCCGGTGCTGCATGCCTGGCTGATCCCGGTTCTGTTGTCGATCACCGTGCCGGTGACCACGCTGCTACTGGCTCGGGCGGCGCTGTTTCGCAAGCGCATGGCGGGGGATGATGTGCCGGCGGAGGTGAGTAGTCGGCGCACGGAAACGGGGAGTTAAGTTCAGAAAGTTTTGTTGACCGTGCTGACCTCATCGCGAGCAGGCTCGCTCCCACAGGGATTTTGTGAGCGCTGAAGATCCAATGTGGGAGCGAGCCTGCTCGCGATGGCAATAGCCGGGTCGAATCAAATCCAGGCCACTGCCAACAACCCGGCCCCCAACACCACACACAGCGGTGAATAAGCCCAGGTATCGAGCCGGGCAAACTGCGAATCCTTGACCTCCTTGAAAAACCCCACCAAATTCGAATCGCCAATCGCCCGGGCGAACATCAGCATCGCAATCGCGCTGATCACCCATTGCAGCGACCAATGATGCACCGTGGGCAGATACAGCCCCACCCGCAGGCACACCAGCATCGCTATCAGCAGTAAACCCACCGCCACCAGCAACGTGGCAAAGCCCGACGGCTTGAACGCGGGCCTTGATACCCCACCGCCCTCCCCGGGCACTCGCGGCACCGCCGCCTCGCTGCCCCACTTGCCACCCGCAGCCCAATACAGGTGGACCAGGCTGATCAATAAAAAGATTGCAGCAATCCATTGCGCGACCAAAAGGCTCATGTTCAGACATCCAGCGTGAAATGTTGCAGCAGGATGAACTTCCTTGCGCGTTTTTGTAAGGGTATTCGCTATCCCCCCGTAGGAGCTGCCGCAGGTTGCGATCTTTTGACCTGGCTTTGAAAAACAAGATCAAAAGATCGCAGCCTGCGGCAGCTCCTACGTGTTTCAAGTACACCCGAGAATTCCCGGGCGTACATAACTCGGTTTATTTCAGGGCCGCAGAGACTTTGTCCGCCACATCCTTGGGCACCCAGGCCTGCCACACGTCCGGGTGCGCCTTCATGAACGCCTCCGCCGCTTGACGTGGCGGCGTGTGTTTTTCGCTCATGTCAGCCAGGGCCTTGTTCAACGCTTCAATCGGCAAATCGACCTTGCTGAAGAACTCGGCAATCTGCGGGTATTGTTTCTGGAATGGCGTGGACACGCCGATGGACAGCTTCGAGGGTAACGAGCGAGTTGGTTTCGGATTGGGGTTGTCGGCGTCGGTCAGGGTTTTCCAGGCTTCGGCGTCGAACGGCGGTTCTTGCAGCTGAATCAGCTTGAAGCGGCCGAGCAACGGCGTCGGCGACCAGTAATAGAACAGGACTGGCTTGCCGCGACGAATCGACGAACTGATCTCTGCGTCCAGCGCCGCCCCCGAACCACTGCGAAAGTTCACGTAGCTGTCGTCCAGCCCATACGCCTTGAGCTTCTGCTTGTTGACCACTTCCGACGTCCAGCCGATCGGGCTGTTGAGAAAACGCCCTTTGCCTGGGGTTTCCGGGTCTTTGAACACGTCTTTGTAGCGAGGCAGATCACTGATACTGCGCAGATCCGGCGCCATCGGCTTGATGCCCTTGGCCGGGTCGCCCTTGATCACGTACTCCGGCACCCACCAGCCCTCGGTGGCACCCTTGACCGTATCGCCCAGGGCCGCGACTTTGCCCTCGGCCTCAGCCTTGACCCAGACCGGACTGCGACCGGCCCATTCTTCGCCAATGACCTGAATGTCATTGTTGGCCAATGCGGTCTCCAGGGTAATGGTCGTCCCCGGCAAGGTGTCGGTCGGCAAGCCGTAGCCCTTCTCGACAATGATCCGCAGGATATCGGTGATCAGGCTGCCACTTTCCCAGTTCAGGTCGGCGAAATGGATCGGTGCCTGAGCGGCGAACACCGGAACGGGTGAAACCAATAAACCGAACGTGGCCAGGGTAGCGGCCAGTAACCGTCGAAATCCCTTCATGCTTTTGCACCTCGTGCTGTTCACAGCAATAGCAGGATGGCCTGACAAAGAAGACCGCAAGCCTCTGAATACTCAGTCATCTGACTGTAGTTGAGGTTCCTGCTTTCGAGGGGCGAGGATTACTTTTCGCAAGGTTCCTGCAAGCGTGCAAGCTCTCTTCTGACCATGCTGGCGTACGCCGCCGGACGCAACAGGTAGATCTGTGACGCCACCCAACTCAGCCAGGCTCCCTGTAGAACGGCCTTTTGAGCCAACAAGCGCTGCGCCTCGGCGTGGGCACTGGTCTGGTTCTGTTCGTGAAAGTCGACGCGGGTCAGGGTCATTACTCGCTGGCCTTGAAGGTTACCAGTTCGCCCTTGCGCCACTTGGCGGCCTTGGCGGTCACCGCTTTCAGGGTTTTGGTCAGGCCTTCCTGCATTTGTTGATGGGCCGCGAACACCATCACCACGCTATGACCTTCCTTGAACACAATGCCGTAGCCGTCTGCGGTGGTCACGAACGCGTAATCCCCCAGCCCGTACACCGTCATCTTGATTTCGCGGAACTTGATGTCCAGCTTGCCACCTTCGCGGCTGGGCAATACCGAGGCGCTGAAATGATCGCCGACCTTGAGTTTAAGCCCTGGTTTGTCATCCACCACCAGCGCTGATTCAGTGTCGAGCTCGGCAATGTAAATGCCTTCAGCGTTCTGTTCGGTGATGTAGATGAAACGTGACTGAAACTGTTTAACCAGCTTTGCGCGCAAATCACCCAGTACGAACAAAGCATGCATATCGAGATTACTTACTGCCAAGGAAACATCCCCACATCTGAAAATGACGCCGTACGCCGGAAACGCGCACAGCAGAAAAAAGCGGCAATGCCGAGGTGTAGCCAAATGACCCGGGTCCAATCCTGGGAATGAGCAGAGGGCCCATTCATCGCGAGGTTTGAGAAGATTACTGGAACATCCCTCACGTCGTCTTGCCTGGCGGTCGTCAGATGTTGAAGGAAAACGCCCTTCTGACGGCCAGATAAAACCGGATTACCAACTTTAGGGAAAAATCTCTTTAAAAAAAGCACTTTTCCGACATATCGCCAGTAAAAAATTGCTTTAGATGGGCATCAATCGCCAACCATTGATGGCGATTCTAGAGCAGCCATGCTCACCGAGACTACCCATAACAACGTACACACGTCGGTAAAACCACGAAAAGGACTTCATATGTGCACACTGACTCACTTTGCCCAGCCTCACACACGGCACACAAACGGCTCGTTACCTCTGCATTCGATTGGGCTCCGGCCGCAGGACTTCTTGGCTGAAGAGCGTCTACTCCCGCGCTTTCAGGTGGTATTGGCCGGCAACGCCTTTTTCCACATCAGGGAAATATCCACCGGACGTGTAAGAGGTTTCCGCGGCAATCATAACGAAGCCTGCGCCCTTGCCCGTTCACTCGAGGCACGCAGCTGAGGCACCTGTGCATTCACTTCTATAGACGTTTCGTCATGTCGGCGACTTAACTCAGCCGCCGGCAGGCAACTACTGCCATACTGCCCGACCAATGAAACCCGTCCACAGGGCGGACGGCGTTCAATACAACAACTATTTCCAAGGGAAGACTGCTACGTGACGGAATTTGATATCGGTGAATTTTTTATCCGGGGCGAAGCCAGAGAGGTCGAAGGCGAATTCCAGGCAGTCATTATCATGCGCGCCAAACCGCCGTTGACCGCTGTGACGTATCACCAGGTCGAAAAGGATCGCTGGTTCAAGACCGCGGATGTCGCGGCCGTCGCCGCCCAGGAAGCCGCGAAAGCCCTGAAGCTTGCCGTTGATGAAGGGGCATTGAAAGCCTGATCATCGGATTTGCAGTCTATGCTCATCCCTGCTTTTGAATATCGCTATCGAACTCCTGAAGCGCGGTTCTCTCAGATGCCTCTCAGATGCAATGAAGCCGCACCTCGGACCTCGCACTCGACGCGACGGATTATCTGCAAGGAGATGAAGATGGATTCACCCACTCATGACTTGAAAGGCTTGTTCGACCAGCTCGGTCTGGACTCCAGCGAGAAGGCCATCGACGATTTCATTGCCTGTCATTCACCTTTGGCCGACGACAAGAAACTCATCGATGCCGAGTTCTGGACCCCGCAACAAGCTGGCTTCCTCAAGGAACAACTGCGTGAAGACGCCGATTGGGCGCATGTGGTCGACGACCTGAACCTGCGCATGCACCAGATTCACTAGCCTGAGGCTCAATGCAGGCTGTCGGGCCTCTCAGCGAGGACTTTGCGGCTTGTAACCCAGGCGCAAACCACCCCAATGCCGACCCTTGAGCATGATCGGCACCGACAGGTCGTGCATCAGTTCACCGGTGTCGCGGGTGTAAGTCTGCAACAGCACGGCCTGTTGATGGCTGCCACAGCGGAGCCCGGTACGGTCGGCGAATTTGCGTTTGGTGCGGTTTTGCAGGGTATCGACCTGTACATCACCGGTCAGCGGCTTGCTGAACACGGTGTTATGGGTCGGCACATAACCCTGCTGCGTGCAGGCGATGGCGAACACCAGGCCTTCATGGCGCGGCAGCAACGGTTCCTGGATCGTCGGCAATACCTGATCGGTGTAGCGGTCGAAGCGGGTCTGGTATTTGGCCGGGCTGGTGTTGGGGATCGCCTGATAATTGCGATCGAACAGATCATCGAGGCTGATCCGGCCCTGATCGATATCCGCTTCGAAGCGCGCCGCAATCTGACTCGCCCCTTCACGGGCCAGGTCGTAAATCCGCTGGTGATAGTCATCCAGCCCGACTTCGGCCAGGCGTTCGCTGATGGTTTCGGCCTGCCCTTCCATTTGCACCGCTGCCTGGGCGAGCCGCTGGGTCTGCTGGTCGCTGATCGCCAGATCGCTGCGCATCTGTTCGATGGCGTGGAACAGACTGTCGAGTTGTTCGCGGTTGGTATCTGCGCCCTGAGCGATTTCCCCGACCTGCCTTTCGACGCCGGCGGCCAGGCGCGCGATGTTTTCCAGGTGCTGTCCGGTGTGCTCGACTTGCGCGACGCCGGTATTGAGATCGCTGGCCAGTTGACGAATCTGCTCCACCACTTGCGCGGTGCGTTGCTGAATGTCGGCGACCATCTCCCCGACTTCACCAGTCGCCGTCGCCGTGCGCGCGGCCAGCCCCCGAACCTCATCGGCTACCACCGCAAAGCCGCGACCGTGCTCGCCGGCCCGCGCCGCCTCGATGGCCGCGTTCAGCGCCAACAAATTGGTCTGGCTGGCGATGGACTGGATTACCAGCGTGACCCGCTGGATATCGTCGCTGCGCAGGCTCAGGGCTTCGATCAGCTCGCGGCTGCTGCTGGCGCGCTGACTGAGTTGATGCATGCGCGCGATGGACTCGACCAGTTCCGTGCGCCCTGCCGCGCTGCTCTGATGAGCTTCACTGGCCGCGTTCAAGGCTTCCCGACTGAGTTTCGATGTAGCGTGTTCGGTGGCGATCATTACTTCGGCGCTGCTGACAATCTGCGCCGCGGCGTTGAGCTGCGATTGCAGTTTGTCCGCCAGTTGCTTGACCGAATAGGCCACGCCGGCGGCCGACAACGCGTTATGACTGGTGGTGTAGGAAAGATCGCGAGTCAACCCGGCGATGGTGCTGGAACTGTCCGCGGGGGTTGGGTCAGGGAGAGTGCGCGAGCGCAGGCGCGGCAACCAGATAATCAGCACGGCCAATGGCAGGCCAAGGTAAAGCGACCAGCCAGCCAATGCCATGGCGCACAGCAATAGCATCAGGGCAATGCTTTGCAGGGTCGGCGTCAGCCAAAGGTTTTTCGGCAAAAGTACTGGTGCAGGCATTGCCTCAACCAGAGATCCGTCTCTCGTCATCTTCGTCACCCCACGCGTCTTCTAATTGTTGTGATCGCATTAAACGCCACTACAAAGCCATTATCTATGGTCCATTAGTAGTGGGGGGTTGAAGCAGATCAATAGAAGTGCGCGGGTTTTTTCGCAGACGTCGAAACGCAAAGATCGCAGCCTTCGGCAGCTCCTACAGAGGTTCGCATAAACCTGTAGGAGCTGCCGAAGGCTGCGATCTTTTCAGAGGCAACCCGTTATTAACGGGTTACCCCACAGAATCAGGCCTGACGCTGGTGCTTGTCGATCTGTTCGTGACGCTCTTGAGCTTCGATGCAGTACTTGGTGGTCGGGCTGATCAGCAGGCGTTTCAGGCCGATGGCCTCGCCGCTGTCATCGCACCAGCCGAAGCTGTCTTCCTTGATGCGTTCCAGTGCCTGTTCCAACTGAGGCAGCATGCGCTGGTCGCGATCGATCGCGTTCACCAGCCAGGTGCGCTCTTCTTCGACGGAAGCCGCGTCAGCCGGATCGGCCGGGGTGTCCAGGCTCTCGATGGCGATGCGATTCTGCTCGATGCGCTCATGGGTTTCGACTTTCATGTTCTGCAACAGCTCGGAGAAAAAAGCATGTTGCTCGGCATTCATGTAGTCATCCGCCGGCATGGCCAGCAACTTGTCCTTTGTCATTGATATCTCTATAAAAAAACGTGCATTAAGGCGAATTAGGGAGCGATCCGTTGAACCTGAAGCGGTCATTGGAAAGGCGCCGTTTATTCCAAGCGCCACCCGGCACTCAATTTACGAGGGGCGGCAGTCTAAGGCCGACTTGAGGCCTCAGCAACTGAAAAGACAGCAAATCTGTCCGACAAAGCCCTGAAAGTGCGCTACGGCAGGCTTTTAGCCGCTTATCGGAGTGCGTTTATAGCAAGAAATTCAGTCGAGCGGCTGTATATAGAAGACAAACGGCTGCGCCACGCGGTTTAGGCGTGGCGCATTTTTGCGTTTAATCCGGCTTCAGCGCTTGAGTTTGCGCTTGTTGCGGTACTGGTCGATGACCACCGCCACCACAATAATCAGCCCCTTGATGATGTCTTGAATATAAGCATCAACGCCGACAAAGGTAAAGCCGCTGGCCATGACCCCGAGAATCAACGCGCCGATCACAGTGCCGGTGATCCGCCCGACGCCACCGGCCAGGCTGGTGCCACCGATGACCGCCGCGGCAATCGCGTCCAGTTCATAAGACATGCCCATCCCGGCCTGCCCGGTCGCGGCCCGCGCCGACGCTACCACCCCGGCCAGGCCCGCAAGCAACCCGGCGATGCTGTAGACGATCACCAGATGCCGCTTGACGTTGATCCCGGAGGTGCGCGCCGCCTGCATGTTGCCGCCGATGGCGTAGGTGTACTTGCCGTACTTGGTGTAGCGCAGGGCGATGTGAAAGATCACCGCCACCACCAGAAAAATGATCACCGGCATCGCGCCGTGTCCGATGGCCGTGTAGGAATCCGAGAGCATGCTCACCGGCTGACCTTCGGTGTAGTAGCGCGCCAGGCCGCGGGCCGAGACCATCATGCCGAGGGTCGCAATGAACGGTGGAATGCCGGTGATCGCAATGATGCTGCCGTTGATCGCCCCCGCCAGCAATCCCACCCCAAGCCCGACGATCACTGGAATCCACACCGGCAAGTCAGTCAGGGACGGAAACACCGCCCGGGCAAAGTCTGAGGTCTGGGCCAGGCTGGCGGCAATCATCGCCGACAACGCCAGCACCGAACCGGAGGACAGGTCGATACCGGTGGTGATGATGACCTGGGTCACGCCGATAGCCAGCAGGCCGATGATCGACACTTGCAGGATCATCAGCACCAGACGCTGGGAGTTCATCAGGAAGCTCTGGTCCCGCACGATCCAGCCGAACATTTCGAAGACCAGGCCGATGCCGATCAGCACCAGGAAAATGCTCAACTCGGTCGGAAAGCGCCGGCGACTCTTGACCGGTGCCACTGCAGGCTTGTTTTCCAGTATCGCGTTCATAACCACTCACCCTTCAAATGAAATCCATGTGGCAAGCCACGGGACTGTGTTCACCCTTGATTCAATGACACTGGGACATGCCCGAGGCCAGTTGCATCACCCGTTCCTGGGTCGCTTCGCTGCGGTCGAGGGTGCCCATCAGGTCGCCCTCGTGCATGACCATGACTCGGTCGCTCATGCCCAGCACTTCCGGCAGTTCCGAGGAAATCATGATCACCGCCATGCCTTCGCTGGCGAGGTAGGAAATAAGCCGGTAGATCTCGGCCTTGGCGCCCACATCGATGCCCCGGGTCGGCTCGTCGAGAATCAGGATGCGTGGATTGGTCATCAGCCAGCGCGCCAGCAAGGCCTTCTGCTGATTGCCGCCGGACAGCGTGTCGATGCATTGCTCCAGTGACGGCGTTTTCACTCGCAGCTTCTTGCACATGTCTTCACACAACGCCCGCAGGGCTTTCTGCTGGATGAAGCCGTTGCCGACGTAATGGGGCAAAACTGCCATTTCCATGTTCTCCAGCACCGACAGGCACGGGAACAGACCACTGAGCTTGCGATCTTCGGTCAACAGCGCGAAGCCCTTCTCGATCGCCATGTGCGGATCGCTGATGCGCACCACTTCGCCGTCGAGGCGGATTTCGCCACCGTCGCTTGGGGTGATGCCGAAGATCGCTTCGGCGACGTTGGTCCGTCCCGAGCCCATCAACCCGGCGATACCAAGGATTTCACCGGCATGCAGGTCGAAGGAGACGCCTTTGAAAATGCCGTCCAGCTTGAGGTCGCGTACCGACAGCAACAGATCGCCGATCGGCTTCTCGCGCACCGGGAACAATTGGCTCAGCTCACGACCGACCATCATCGAAATCAGGCTGTCGCCGTCCATGCTGTCGGCCCGTTGCAGGCCGATGTAGGCGCCGTCACGGAACACCGCCACTTCATCGGCGATGCTGAACACTTCATTCATTTTGTGAGTGATGTAGATGATGCCTTTGCCCTGGCTCTTGAGGTCGGCAATGATCGAGAACAGATGCGCGACTTCTTTATCGGTAATAGCCGAGGTCGGCTCGTCCATGATCAGGACGTCGGAGTCATAGGACACAGCCTTGGCGATCTCGACCATCTGCCGTTCGGCGATGCTCAGGTTGCCCACCTGCTCTTCCGGGTCGAGATTGATCCGCAAACGCTCCAGCAGTTTGGCGGTGCAACGGTGCATTTCGCGATGGTCGATCATGTGCAGACCGTTGAGCTGCTCGCGGCCGATCCAGATGTTCTCGGCGATGCTCATGTGCGGCATAAGGTTGAGTTCCTGGTGGATCATTGCGATCCCGGCCTGGAGCGCAGCCAGTGGTGTTTCGAAGACCACCGGTTTGCCCCGCAAGCGCAACTCGCCGGCGTCCGGCTGGTAGATGCCGGCAATGATTTTCATCAGGGTGGATTTGCCGGCGCCGTTCTCGCCCATCAGCGCCAGCACGGAACCGGGACGCACCCGCAGTTGTACGTCGGACAAGGCCACCACACCGGGAAACCCCTTGCTGACGTTGATGATCTCCAGCAGGTACGGCTCATCGACAGGTGTTGCAGTTGGCTGGACACCCATTAACGGGGTGCTCGAAGCAGTCGCTGAAGCGAACATGATCAGGTACTCCATCAGCAAGGTCGCGCGGCAACCTTGCGTGCTTATTGTTGTTATCGAACGGATGGGCTATTTGAACGTGTCGACGTTTTGCAGCGTGATCAGGCGATATGGCACCCACACGGCCGGCTCGACTGGCTCGTTTTTGGCCATTTTCACCGCCGTGTCGATCGAACCGTCCGCCTGACCCTTGGCATCCTGGAACACCGAGACCAGCAGAGAGCCCTTCTTCACCGCGTTCAAACCGTCGGGCGTACCGTCGACACCGGCGATCAGCACACTGCCTTTGGCGACGCCGGCCTGTTGCAGGGCCATTGCCGCGCCAATCGCCATCTCGTCGTTGTTAGAGACCACCGCGTCGAATTTGCGGCCCTGGGTCAGCCAGTCGTTGACCAGGGTCATGCCCTTGTCCCGCGACCAGATGCCGGTCTGCTCTTGCTCGATCTTGATGTTCGGGTACTTGGCCAGCACGTCCTTAACGCCCTTGGTGCGGTTGGTGGTGGAGTTGTTGGCCAAGTCACCGAGCAGAATCACGATGTCGCCCTTGCCGCCCATTTTGTCGGCCAAGTACTGCATCTGCATCTGGCCGGCCTCCAGATCGTTGGAGGCGACAGTGACCACGCCTTTGGGCAGGTTCATGTCATCGGGACGACGATTGACGTACACCAGCGGAATACCGGCCTTGACCGCCGCTTCGGTGATTTTCCTGGTGGCGGCGGTATCCACCGGGTTGACCACAATGGCGTCGACATTCTGGCTGATGAAGCTTTCAACCTGGCTCAACTGCCTGACCACGTCGCTGCGCGCATCTTCGAACTGCAGCTTGACGCCATCGGGATAGGACTTGGCTTTTGTGTCCATGGATTCGCGCAGGTAGGTCAGCCAGGTGTCATCGAACTGCGACATGCTGACGCCGATCTTCATGTCAGCGAGTGCGGCGCCGCTGGCGAACATCAGGGACAAGGCCAGCGAGGCGAAACGGATCTTGGTCTTCATGAAAGGTCTTTCTCCACATTCTTGTTGGTTTTATGGATAAGGCGTGACGATTTCAGTAAGTGAGCAAGCGGGAAAAGGATTGAAACGAGGCGCGTGGCAGGTCGCTTTGAAACGACTTTATTGGAATTTAATTTCCATATCAACTAATTTTAGAATTTTATTCTGATTTTATTCCATGACTCTCAAACGGGCTCAGTGCCACCACTTGATGCCGCTCGAAGCTTAGCCGCGCAGCGTCTAGCACGCGGGTGGTCGCCAGTGCATCACGGGCGTCGACCGGCAGTGGGCCACCGCTCTGTAACGCGGTTTGTAGCTGCAAATAGAACTGGTTCCAGCAGCCACGCTCGGACGGCACCCGCTCACGCACCTCGCCCTGCTCGAACCAGCCCCAGCGCCGGTGCTCTTCGACGCCCCAACGCTCGCCTTCGGATTTCGGCGTGAGCCCGGCGAGGGTCGCCGCCTCTTGCCCGTCCAGGCCATCGACGCTGTAGCAGCCCTGGGTGCCGGTCACGCGAAAGCGCGGGCCGGGAGTGTTTTGCAGGCAACTGCCGCCCAGGTGCGAGATCACGCCATTGGCATGGGTCAGGGACATAAAGAAGCCATTGTCGAAGACCTGGCCTTTTTCGAGGTAATCCAGTTCGGCGTAAACCCGGGTGACGGGGCCGAACAAGAGGAGCGCCTGATCCACCAGATGGCTGCCCAGATCGCGCAGGAAACCGCCGCCGCTGCCGTTGTTCACCGACTGCGGCGAATAGCGCTCGATCCGCGATTCAAAACGGGTGACCTGACCCAGCGCCCCGGACTCGATGAGTTTGCGCACGGTGAGAAAATCCGAATCCCAGCGCCGGTTCTGGTAGACGCTCAGTTGCACGCCCTGGCGCTCGGCCATGGTGATCAGGGTTTGCGCCTGCTGCGCATCAGCGGCGAACGGTTTGTCGCTGACCACTGCCACATCGTGTTCGATGGCGTCGAGCACCAGCGCCGGGCGACCTTTGAGCGGTGTGGAGATCACCAACACATCGACCCCGGCTTCGACCAATTGGCCGATACTGTCGAACGCCTGCACACCGGGATGTTCCGCCGCCAGCAGTTGTCGGCGCTCGGCAGAACGGGTGACCACGCCCACGAAGGTCGCCGCTGGCAAACTGCTGATCAGCGGAGCATGGAAAAACCGGCCGCCATGGCCGTAACCGACAAGTCCGATACGCATGATTAATTCCTGTATTCACACGGTCCGTAGGAGCGAGACTTGCCCGCGAAGGCGTCAGCACATTCAACATTGATGCCGGCTGAACTTCAGCCTTCGCGGGCAAGCCTCGCTCCTACAGGGGGTGGAGTTATTGGCAGAGTTCGCGGGTCACGCGTTCGAGCATCATCCGGTTGGACTCGTCCGGCCGATCCTCCCAGGCGAATACCGAGACTGTTGCGATGCCATCGAACTTGATCTCGCGCAACGTGCTGAAAAACGCTTCCCAGTCGACCTCGCCCTGGCCGATGTCCAGATGCTGGTGCACGGTGGCGGTGACGCCCGGCGGATTGACGATGTAGCGCAAGCCCGAGGAAGCCTTGTGGTTGTAGGTGTCGGCGATGATCAGGTGGCTCAGCTTTGAGCCGGCGTACTTGAGCATCGAGGCGATATCACCGACACCGTCGTCATAGAAAAACGTGTGCGGCGCAGCATAGAGGTAGTTGATCCAGTCGCGATCCAGCCCACGAATGATGTCGACCGACTCGTTATTGCGCTCGCAGAAATCATAAGGATGCGCCTGGATATCGAGCTTGATGCCTTCGCGTTCAAACTCGGGGATCAGCTCGTCCATGGAGCGCATGAACTGGTTTTCGCACACCAGCGGGTTGTCCGACTGGCCGGTGAACTCGGTGTTGACCAGTTCGCAGTCCATCTCCACGGCAATCTGGATCGCGCGCTTCCAGTTACGCACGGCGGCCACGCGCAAACCTTCATCGGCGGCAGCCCAGTGGTACATCGGTAATAAGGAAGAGAGTTTGACCCCGGTGTCGCTCAGGGCTTTGCGAAACTCCTTGATCCGCGCCTTGTCGACCCGTGGGGCTTTATAGAACGGCAGGAAATCTTCCCGGGGCGACAGCTCGATGTGTTCGTAACCGAGCTCGGCAACCTTGTCGACCATCTTGCCCAGGGACAGGTTGCGGTACATGTAGGGGTCTAGTGCGATGCGCATTAGTGTTGTTCTCCTTAGCCAGAAATCGACACCATCCCCTGTAGGAGCGAGGCTTGCCCGCGAAGGCGTCGGCACATTCAACATTGATGTCGGCTGAACGTCCGTCTTCGCGGGCAAGCCTCGCTCCTACAAGGGTCAGTGGTTAGCCGTAGAAGCGGGGGCGATCTGGCAGGCCGACTTTGACGATCTGCCCGCTGTTCTGCGCCTCGATGCACGCATCCGCCGCCACCGCTGCCGCAAAACCATCCCACGCCGACGGCCCGCCGACCTGCCCGGCCCGTACGCCATCGATAAACGCCTGCAATTCGACGTCATACGCCGCAATGAACCGATCCTTCCAGTCCATCAGAATCGCATTGGACAGCTTCGCCCCGCTGCGCAATTGAACTTGCGACGGTTCCGGCAGTTTGGCGATGCCGGTCTCCCCCACCACTTCGCACTGGATGTCGTAGCCGTACTGGCAGTTGACGAACACTTCCACATCGATGCGCGTGCCCTTGGCGGTTTCCAGCAGCACGATCTGCGGGTCTTTCAAATGGGCGTGGGCCTTGCTGGTCTTGCGCGGGAACACCACTTGCACCGACACATAATCGTCGTCGAGCAACCAGCGCAACACGTCCAGTTCATGGATCAGTGTGTCGGTAATAGCCATGTCGGTCTTGTAGTTTTCACCCACGGTCGGGTTGCGGTGGGCGCAGTGCAGCATCAGCGGTTCGCCGATCTGGCCGCTGTCGATCACTGCTTTCAACGCCCGATATCCTTCATCGTACGGACGCATGAAACCGACCTGCACCAGCCGCTTGCCGTGGGCCACTTCGGCCTCGACGATCTTGCGGCAACCTTCGGCGGTGACCGCCAGCGGCTTCTCGCAGAACACCGGTTTGCCGGCGGCAATCGCCGCCAGCACGAACTCTTCGTGGCTCGGGCCCCAGGAGGTCACGAGGATCGCTTCGACTTCCGGCGCCTTGATCAGCGCATGACCGTCGGGATAAACCTCGGCAGTCAATTTCAAATCGGAAACGACCTTGGCCGCTTGCTGCAAATTGATGTCGGTTACCGCGACGACCTGGCTGTTGAGCAAGGTCTGGCTGCAACGACGGATATGGTCCTGGCCGATGGCCCCGGTGCCGATGACGCCGATCCGCAACGAATTGGAAAGCAAAGACATATAAACACTCCTGTGGGTTCGTTCAGGGCAATCAGTATTGACGGGCCTGGGCCAGTCGTTCATTGAGGGTCTTGGCCACCGCATCGGTGCGGGCGCTGGTGGAGACTTGCGCCACGCCGACCCGCCACCACGACAGGTATTTGTGAATCATGGTTTTGGGCAGGACCTTGATGTCGATCAGCGTCGACACCGTCTGCAACCGCGCATCCGCCAATGCAGCTTGCAACTCTTCAACGGTGTTCACTTTGTAAGTCTTGCAGCCGTAAGCCGCCGCGCTCATGGCAAAATCCACCGGCACGAAACCGCCATCGAGCTTGCCGGTTTGCGGATTACGGAAACGGAACTCGGTGCCGAAGCTGTCCATGCCGTGTTCCATTTGCAGGTTGTTGATGCAGCCGAAGGTCATGTTGTCCAGCAGCACAACGTTGATCTTGCGTCGCTCCTGGATCGAGGTCGCCAGTTCCGAGTGCAGCATCATGTAGGAGCCGTCGCCCACCAGCGCGTAGACCTCACGTTCAGGCTCGGCGAGCTTCACGCCCAGTGCGGCGTTCACCTCGTAACCCATGCAGGAATAACCGTACTCGACGTGGTAAGTGTTCACGCCCTTGCTGCGCCAGCTGCGCTGCAAGTCGCCGGGCAAACTGCCGGCGGCGGCGACGATCACGGCGTCATCGGCCAGGGTTTCATTGAGCACGCCAAGCACACGGCTTTGGGTCAGGCAGGAACCGGTCAGCTCGATGAATTCGCGCAGCACCGCCGGGTCCATGTGGTCGTTGATTTGGGGGACGAAATCTTTCGCCTGGTATTCGACCTGATAAATGCGATCCACTTCCTCATCCAGTTGCGCCTTGGCCTGGCTGGTTTGATCGCCCCAGCTGGAGCGATAGTCGCCCAACACATCGGCCAAGGCGTTCAAACCGGTTTTGGCGTCTGCCAGCAGCTGCACGCCGTCGAGTTTCAGGGCATCGCAAGGGCTGATATTGAGGTTGAGAAATTGCACATCCGGGTGTTTGAACAAGGATTTCGAGGCGGTGGTGAAATCGCTGTAGCGAGTGCCGACACCGATGATCAGATCAGCATCCTTGGCCAACAAGTTCGCCGCCAGGCAACCGGTTTCGCCGATCCCGCCAACGTTCAGCGGATGGCTGGACACCACCGCGCTTTTGCCGGCCTGGGTTTCGGCGAAGGGAATGTCGAAGCGCTCGGCGAATGCCTGCAACGCTGCATTGGCGCCGGAGTATTTGACCCCACCGCCGCAAATAATCAGTGGTTTGCGCTTGCCTTTGAACAGGGCCAACGCATCGCCAAGCATCGCTTCGGTGGCCGGACGGCGCTCGATGCGGTGCACGCGTTTTTGCAGGAAGTAATCGGGATAGTCGTAAGCCTCGGCCTGGACGTCTTGCGGCAAGGCCAGGGTCACCGCGCCGGTTTCAGCGGGGTCGGTGAGCACGCGCATGGCGTGGATCGCCGCGGTCATCAGTTGCTCGGGACGGTTGATGCGATCCCAGTATTTGCTCACGGCTTTGAAGGCATCGTTGGTGCTGATGCTCAGGTCGTGGAACTGCTCGATCTGTTGCAGCACCGGGTCCGGTTGGCGGCACGCGTAGACGTCGCCGGGCAACAGCAGCAAGGGAATACGGTTGGCGGTGGCCGTCGCGGCAGCGGTCAGCATGTTCGCCGCCCCCGGGCCCACCGATGAAGAGCAGGCGTAGATCTTGCGCCGCAAGTGTTGCTTGGCGAAACCGATGGCGGCATGGGCCATGCCTTGCTCGTTGCGGCCCTGATGGACAATCAGGTCGCCGCTGTCCTGTTCCAGGGCTTGCCCCAGACCCAGCACATTGCCGTGGCCGAAAATGGTAAAGATCCCGGCGACGAATTTGCTCTGAACCCCATCGACCTCGATGTACTGGTTATCGAGGAATTTCACCAGGGCCTGGGCCATGGTCAGTCTTGTTGTGGTCATGCTTGCACCTTTTTGTGAATGCAAATCCGATCAATGTGGGAGCGGCGGTGCGGCGATCCGACTTGCTCGCGAAGACGGCGGCACATTCAACATTGAAGCCCGCCTGACACACCGCTTTCGCGAGCAAGCCCGCTCCCACAGTTGATCTCCATCAGCCCGAAAGTGTTGTCAGGCCAGGGATTTCTGCAGGTGATCCATGCTCGCGCCAATCGCCGTCTGGATATCCGCCAGGCCATGAACGCTGTCGGCGAACGGTTCGAACGACAGGTAGCCGCTGTAGCCGGTAGCGAGCAAGGTTTCGATCTGCGCCGCGTTGCCGAGGATGTCGCCCTCGCCCACCAGCACCCGATGGCCGTCGCGGATGGTTGCCAGTGGTGCCTCGGCATCTTCGACGCCGGAGATGTGCACCAGCCCGGTCAGCTCGGGGAAGAATTCATGTTCGCTGGCCAGGTGATGATGAAAGGTGTCATGTACCAGATGGAACACATCCAGCCCACCGATGGCTTTGATTGCATCGACCGCGGTGCGTTTACGCCGCAGCGAGCATTCTTCGAAACCCAGCGGCTCGATGAAACCGAGGATGCCGTGATCACGCAGAATCGGCGCCAGTTCATTCAACGCCGTGCGCAGCCCGGAAGCACGCTGCGCTTCGGTTCGTGGATCGGCGCGGTCGTTCAACGGGCACATCACCAAACCCTGCGCGCCGCAATCACGGGCATAAGCAGCAAGCTTCATCGCGTGTGCGTGGCGCTCGTCATTCCAGACATCGAACGGATACAGCGCGTTGATCGACAGCACGGTGATGCCTTTGGCCGCGCACAACTCACGCACGTGTTCGGGCGCGGTGCCGTCCTCGATCTCGACACCCTTGAGGTCGTTGCGGATCTCGATGGCGTCGGCCTTGAGGGTCACCGCCAACTCAATGAACGCGGGCAGGGACAAACGTGGGGCGACCATACGGTTCAGGGCGAAACGCAGGGGTTTGCTCATTTTTTGTTGTTCTCCGCACACGTGAATTATTTGGCTGTCGGCATGCTGAATTCAGGGCCCTTGGCGATGCTGTCGGGCCAGCGCTGCATCACGCTTTTGTAGCGGCTGTAGAAGCGGATGCCTTCTTCGCCGTACGCGTGGTGATCACCGAACAACGAGCGCTTCCAGCCGCCAAACGAGTGCCAGGCCATCGGTACCGGAATCGGTACGTTGATGCCGACCATGCCGACCTTGATGTTGCGGGCAAACGAGCGGGCGATGCCGCCGTCGCTGGTGAAACAGGACACGCCGTTGCCGAATTCATGGGCGTTGATCAGTGCCACGGCGCTGGCGAAATCCGCCACGCGAACGATGCCCAGCACCGGCCCGAAAATCTCTTGCTGGTAGATGCTCATCTCGGTCGTGACGTTGTCGAACAGCGTCGCGCCAACGAAGAAGCCGTTCTCGGCCCCCGGCACCTTGAAGTTGCGCCCGTCGACAATCAGCTGCGCGCCCTGGGCCACGCCTTCGCCGATAAAGCCTTCGACCTTGGCCTTGTGCTCGGCGGTCACCAGCGGCCCCATGTCGCTGTCGCCCTGCATGCCGTTGCCGACTTTCAGTTGATCGATGCGCGGCAGCAGCTTGGCAATCAGTTGGTCGCCGACATCACCGACGGCCACGGCAATCGAAATCGCCATGCAGCGTTCGCCGGCCGAGCCGTATGCCGCCCCGATCAGCGCATCGGCCGCTTGGTCCAGATCCGCGTCGGGCATGACGATCATGTGGTTCTTCGCTCCGCCCAGCGCCTGTACGCGTTTGCCGCGCGAGGTCGCTTGCTGGTGGATGTACTCGGCAATCGGCGTCGAACCGACAAAGGAAATCGCCTCGATGTCCGGGTGTTGCAGCAAGGCGTCGACGGCAGTTTTGTCGCCCTGGACCACGTTGAACACACCGTCCGGCAACCCGGCTTCGGTCAATAATTTCGCCATCAGCAAACTGGCCGACGGGTCGCGCTCGGAGGGTTTGAGGATGAAACAGTTACCGGTGACCAGCGCGATCGGGATCATCCACAGCGGCACCATCACCGGGAAGTTGAACGGCGTTACGCCGGCACAAACGCCCAACGGCTGGCGCAGGTTCCAGTTGTCGATACCGCCACCGATGTTGTCGCTGAAATCGGTTTTCAGCAGGTTCGGCGCACCACAGGCGTACTCGACGATTTCGATGCCGCGTGTCACTTCGCCCTTGGCGTCCGAGAACACCTTGCCGTGTTCGCGGCTGATGATTTCCGCCAGTTCGTTGTGATGACGGTCGAGCAGCTCCTTGAACTTGAACATCACCCGCGAACGGCGCAGCGACGATTGCTCGGACCACGCCGGGAACGCCTTCAGGGCTGAGGCGACGGCATCGTCCACGGTCTTCTGGCTGGCCAGTCCGACTCGCGCCTGAACGCTGCCGGTGGCCGGATTAAAGACATTGCTGAACCGCTCGCTGCCGCTGTCTTGCACCTGACCGTCGATGTAATGACCTATTACCGGGGCGTCACTCATTGTTCTTGTTCTCCGTTCGAATGTGGGAATTCAGGCTTTTAGTTCAGAGATCAAGCAGCCAACTGTGCTGCGGATCGTTATGGAACTGCCAGACACGTTTCGGGCCGGCCATCACGTTCAGGTAATACGACTCGTAGCCGTAGGGCACGCTGACCGGGTGATAGCCCTTGGGCACGACCACCAGGTCGCTGTTTTCCACGGCCATGGCCTGGTCGATGCTGCGATCGTCGGTGTAGACCCGCTGGAATACAAAACCCTGGGGCGGGTTGATCTGGTGGTAATAGGTTTCTTCGAGAAAGCTCTGGTGCGGCAGATCGTCGGTGTCGTGCTTGTGCGGCGGGTAGCTCGATGAGTGCCCGGACGGTGTGCGCACTTCCACCACCAGCAGCGAATGGGCTAGCTCGGTGTCTGGCAGGATGTCGCAGACGTAGCGGGTGTTGGCGCCCTTGCCGCGCACGCTGCGTTTCATGCTGTCGGGCTTGATCAGCCGTGGGCTGTAGGAGCTGCCGAAGGCTGCGATCTTTTCGCTTTTAGCTTCAGTAGTGGCGCCGGGCGCGGCGCAGACGGCGATCTGCACGTCGCTGAGTGCGACCACTTGCGCCTGACTGCCCGGGGGCAAGTACGCCGCGAACGGCGATTTGTCTTCGAACACCGAATGGCGATCGCCAATGTTGTCCCAATCGAACGCGCCCTGCCCCGGCGCTTCGCCTTTGAGGCTGACACGACCGCTGAGCAGCACCAGACACAGCTCCTTGTCACCAGCGCTGACCGGCAGGGTTTCGCCGAGGCTCAGGCGGTAAGCGGCGAAGCCGACGTATTCCAGCTCACCCTGCGCCAACTCGACCATCGTCCGACCGCGTGCATTGCTTTTGACCAACAGGCTCATCGCGCGGTCCTCTCGTTGAGCAGTGCACGTAAGGTGTCGTAGCCTTTTTTGGCATAGGCGTAACTCGGTGCCACCGCCGGATCCTGCTCGGCCTCCACCACCAACCAGCCGTGGTAATCGGCGCCCAGCAGGACATCGAGCAAGGCGCCGAAATCAATGTCGCCATCGCCGGGCACGGTGAAGGTGCCGTTGATGATGCAGTCCGGGAAGCTCCACAGGTTGTTGCGCGCCAGTTGTACCACCGGTTTACGCACGTCCTTGAAATGTACATGGCAGATGCGTTCGATGTGTTTGCGCAGCACCTGCAACGGTTCACCGCCGCCCATGTAGCAGTGGCCCGAATCGAACAACAGGCCGACTTCACTGCCGGTCAGCGCCATCAGTTTGTCGATGTCGGCCGGGGATTCGACGTAGGCCCCCATGTGATGGTGATAGGCCAAACGCACGCCTTGGGACAGGGTGAAGCGCGCCAGTTCGGAGAGTTTGTCGGCGTATTCCTGCCAGGCTTGTTCGGTGTGAAAACGTGGGCGTTCTACCAACGGAACGCGCTGGCCTTGAATCGAGTCGGCGACTTCACCGTAGACCAGCACTTTGGCGCCGTTCTTCGCCAGCAGCTCGACATGGCTGGCGATGGCGTCGATTTCCTCGGCCACGGAACGCCGGGCCAGACGACTGGAATACCATCCGGAGACCAGCGCCAGATCGTAAGGCCGCAGCACGTCACCGACGCCTTTGGCATCCTTGGGGAATTTACCGTTGAGTTCGAAGCCTTCGTAGCCGATTTCCTTGCCTTCGCTGAGCGCAGTGCTCAACGGCGTCTCGCCACCGAGGGACGGCAAGTCGTCGTTGCTCCAGGAGATCGGGTTGATGCCAATTCGGATAGCGGGCATGGCTGCACCTTTTATTGTTTTCTAAATTACCGTTGAGTCTGAGGCCGCCTTCGCGGGCAAGCCTCGCTCCTACAGATCACCGCAGATTCCCGTAGGAGGCTTGCCCGCGAAGAACGATAACGCGGTGTCACGTCAGGCCCGGGCCGTGCGCCAGGCATCTATCAATTCGACGAACGTGCCCTTCACCTGGCGGATCAGCGTTTCGTCGTCGATTTCACCGGCCATCCACGCGCGGCTCGGTTCCTGAAAAATCGTCCGGCCCACGGCGAAACCACGACAGGTCTGGCTCTGGCTGGCTTGCTGAAACCCTTCGGCCAACGCCGCCGCCGGGGCATTCAGGCCTAGCAGCACCACGCCACGGCAATACGGATCGCGTTCCTGAATCAGCTCGTCGAGTTGTTTCCACTCCTCGGCGCTTTGCGCTTCGATCTTCCACCACGCAGGATAGATGCCCAGGTTGTAGAGGCGTTTGAGCGCGCGATACAGCACGTCCGGATGCGTCGACGGGTGATCCTTGGGCGGAATGATCTCCAGCAGCAGTTCATGACCGCTGACCTGAGAGGCCTGATACAAACCCTTGATCTGCGCTTCCTGCTCCAGACGCAGCAGCGGCTCGTCGTCGGGGTGGAATTGCACCAGGCATTTGATGATCTGTTCTTGCGGCCAGGCGATCAGGTTACTGCCGATCGAGCGTCCGTGTTCGAACGCCAATGGCCGCGAACCCTGCACTTCCACCGGCCGCGCCACCCACCAGCCGCGACCGGTGGCGGCGTTCAGCGAGTCCTGGCCGAAGCGTTGATCCGCCAGCAAGCCGACATCGGCGTCGATGCCCTGCTCATGCAAATCCGCTTCGACCCGCTCCACGGCCTGGATAAAGAGTTGTTTGAGTTCGCCGATAGCGTTCAGGTCGCGCCCGCCCTTGTGGGCCAGCTCCACCAATTGCCCGCGATGGTCGAAGGCGAAGATGAACAGCTGCTTCCACTGTTTGCGCCGCACGCTGACCTGATGCAGACGCTGCAACACGGCGTCCTGATCCGGCCGGGTGATCGGCACTGGGCTGTTGAATAGATAGTCGAGTTCGGCGCGGGTCGGCATCGCCGGGGCGCAGGCATGGCGCGACACCACCAGACCGCCGCAGGCATTGGCCAACTGGCAGCAGCGCTCGTCGCTGGCGTCCTCCAGCCAGCCGCTGAGGAAACCCGACATGAAGGCATCGCCGGCCCCCAGCACATTCAGCACTTCGACGCGCACACCGGGATAGATCGCGCCGTCTTCGAGACGCGCCGGAATCGCTCCATGAATCACCGTGCAGCCTTGCGGGCCAAGCTTGACCACCAACGTCGCCGCGCTCAGTTGCCGGACGTTGCGCAATGCGGTGAGCAAATCCTCGGAGCCACCGGCGATCAAAAATTCTTCTTCCGTGCCGACGATCAGGTCGAAACGCGGGAGGATTTTCTGCACGTGCTGGCTGACGTTCTGATCAGCGACGAACCGGGTTTCGCCGTCCGCCTTGCCCGCCAGGCCCCAGAGCACCGGGCGATAGTCGATGTCCAATACCCGTTTGACGTTGTGCTTCTCGGCATAATCCAGCGCCTGAATGCTCGCCTTGTAGACGCCGTCGGTGGAGAAATGCGTGCCGGTGATCAGCAAGGCTTTGCTGGAAGCAATGAAGGCTTCGTTGATGTCTTCGGCGCGCAACGCCATGTCGGCGCAATTTTCGCGGTAGAACACCAAGGGAAAGGTTTCGCGGTCCTTGAGGCCCAGCAGGACCATGGCGGTCAGACGTTCGGGATCGACCTTGATGCCGCTGACGTCGCAGCCTTCGCGGGTCAGGGATTCAACGAGGAAGCGGCCCATGTGGTCGTCCCCTACCCGGCTCAGCATCGCCGACTTCAGACCCAGCCGAGCGGTACCGAAGGCGATGTTGGCGGACGAACCGCCGAGGTATTTGGCGAAGCTGCTCACATCTTCCAGCCGCGCCCCGACTTGCTGCGAATAGAGGTCGACGCCAAGGCGCCCGAGGCAAATCAGATCCAATTGACGCCCACTGGCAAAACGAGTCTGGCCCATGCTGGCTCCTGTTATTTTTATCTGCCTGCGTTCGAGGCGATGAAGGCACCGAACACTCTTGGTGGATGCAGACTAAAACGACCGAGGCCGAACAATCAATAATTATTCTAAATATTTTTTACGTGGAATATTTTTTCCAATAAGCTTCTACACAAGCGCTCCAGACACAGTGCATCGTTTCAGCAGACCCCCAAGGCGGGCGCAAGCTCAAGATTTTATTCCGGCCTACCCTGTAGACTGCGCACAGCCAACCTATTGTCAGGGGATGACGCGTCCTGTCATCTCTATAAGCACAAGCCAGAAGGATTCCTTATGTCCCGCACCGATCAGCCGGCTACGACCGAGAGCACGCCCGACAGCGATCTCGCCAGCCCTCCGATCAATGCCGAGCGTTTGTTGCAGCTGATCACCGATGAATACGAAAGCCTGCCGCGCCAGCTAAAACGCATCGCCAGCTACATGAGCCAGCAGAGCGACCGGATTATGGTCGACCGCATCAGCGACATCGCCCGTGAATGCGAAGTGCACCCGTCGGCCATCGTGCGGTTTTCCCAGCGTTTTGGCTTCAGTGGTTTCAGCGAAATGCAGGCGCTGTTTCGGGAGGCCTATACCCACAAAACCACGCCGGTGCAGAACTACCAGCAACGCATCCGCAGCATGATCGCCAACAAGTCGCAGAAGGCCTGTGGCGGCGACCTGGCGCGCGAGTGCATCAACGCCACCCTGTCGGGCATTGAACGGCTGGGGCTGGAACTCGATGACCAGGCCTTCGATAAGGCCGTGGACCTGGTGGTGAATGCCGACAACATCTACGTGGTCGGGGTGCGCCGCTCGTTCGCGGTGGCCGATTACCTGGTCTACAACTTGCAACACACCAACAAGCGCATCCATTTGGTGTCGGGTCTGGGCGGCAGTTACCGCGAGCAGATGCGCAGCGTGCGCGCCAATGATCTGGTGATCGCCATCAGCTTCACGCCCTACGGCAAGGAAACCCAGCACTGTCTGCGTATTGCCCAGCACAATCAGGCGAAAACCCTGATTATCACTGACAGCAACCTTTCACCGTTGGCCAAGCGCGCCAACACCGTGCTGCTGGTCAACGAAGGCAGTTCGTTTGCCTTCCGCTCGTTGAGTGCGACCTTGTGCCTGTGCCAGGCGCTGTTTATCGCCGTGGCTTATCGACTGGAATTGAAGGTTGATGAGATTCATGAGCAGGTGGGGTTTGAGGATTAGTGCGAGCTTCAAGGATCAGCGCGTTCACGGCGTATGCCGAGGGGCTTGAGGTGTTTGTCGGTACGCCGATCGTTTGAGAATTGTGGCGTCAGTTCCGAAGCCATCGCGAGCAGGCTCGCTCCCACAGGGGTTCTGCGTCGGATGCAGAAATAGGCGACCGATGGAGATCAATGGTGGGAGCGAGCCTGCTCGCGATGGCGTCCTCAGCCCATTTTCTTCAAGTCAGGCTCTAACGCCACCTCAAACCGATCCGCCAGAAACGGTGTGATGTCCAGCGGTAACGGCTCGTTGTTCACCAGTTTGTCCAGCAACACCCCGGTGATTGCCGACGTCAGGATGCCGGTGCGAAAATGTCCGCAGGCATTCAGGTAACCCTCTACCCCTTTCATCGGCCCGAGAATCGGCAGCTCATCCGGCGAACCCGGACGCAACCCGGCCCAGCAGCGTTTCAAATTGATGTCGGCCAGCGCCGGAATGCAACGCAGCGCGCCTTGCACCAGGCCGCTGATTTCCGGGTAGGTGGTGGTCACGTCGAAACCCTTGTCTTCGGTGGTGCTGCCGATCAGGATTTCGCCGTTGTCTTTTTGCGCCACGTAGCAGTCGCTGGTGGTCAGGCAACCGCGCAGGATCTTCGGCATGCGCTCGGTCAGCAGGATCTGGCCCTTCACCGGGTTCACCGGAATGCGAATGCCGGTGGCCTGCTCGCTGAGATCGGCAGCCCAGGCACCGGCAGCGTTGATCAGCGTATCGCAATGGAACACGCCGGCCTCGTCGGTCTGCACGCCGCTGACCCGCGAGCCGTGGTGCAACACGCCGATGACGTTGGTATTGAAATACAGATCCACACCGTTCTGCCGCGCGCCTTCGGTGTAGGCATCGGCCAGGCGGAACGGACTGACCTGATGGTCGCAGAGAAACTCGAGCGCGCCCCTCGCCTCATGGCTGACACTCGGTTCGGCTTCGCGCAGTGCCGCTTGATCGAGCCAGCGCACCTGATCCGCCAGGTGCGGAATGCAAGCGACGATATGCTCGGCATAGAGCCGGTCTTCATCGTCATAAATCACGAATTTCAGTCCGGTCTTTTCGAACTTGAAATCCATCCCGTGATTCGCCTGCAACTCCCGATGCAAGTCCGGGTACATCGCGTTGGACTGCAAGGCGAAATCGAAGAACGACTGCGGCAGGATGTGCGGCGTGCTGGAGTCCACCGCCACGGCCGCGCCATGGGCTTCGCGCTTGCGATTGGCCGACATCATGCGAAAGAAGATCACCCCGCAGCCCAGGCCCACCGACTCACCGATCGCCCACAGGCCGCCGGCCGAAGCACGGGTCGCGTTGCCCGGACGCTTGGCGTCGATCAACGCGACTTTCAGGTGTTTGCGCTTGGACAATTGATAGGCGCAGGATGCCCCGATCACACCACCGCCGGCGATGACCACGTCGTAGAACTTACTCATGGCTTGCGGCCTCCGTGCCGACAGACTGGAACGCGGAAAAAGGAATCGGGTCGACAGGGAAACGCGGTCGCAACCAACCCACATCCTGCCGGCCGGTGGCTTCGCGCAAACGGTCGGTGCAATAACCCACACACATGCGCCCCTGACAATCGCCCATGCTCATACGGGTGCGCATTTTCAGGCTGGCGAGGTCTTGCACGCCCTGCTCCAACGCCCGATCGATGTCGGCGCGGGTCGCGTGTTCACAACGGCAGATTACCGTGTCGGCGGCCGGCAATGCGGTTTGCCCGGCACCGCGTTCGGTGTAACGGTCGACGGCGGCACGAAAGCGCACGATGGACTTGAGTTTCGACAGGTAACGGTCGCGCCTGACAAGCGCCAGCTCCGAGTCCAGCACATCCCGTTGCAGCAGGATCGACACCGCCGCAATCCGTCCCGCGAGCATGGCCGCCTCGCCACCGCGAATCCCGCCCATATCACCGGCCAGATGCACGTGGGGCTCGCTGCTTTGCTGCCAGACATTGGCGCTGGCCCGCAGATAACCGTCATCGCTGAAACCGTGATCCAGGCCCATTTGCTGACTGAGTTGCGTGCGTGGAATGAAGCCGTAGCCGACCGCCAGGGTCTGCGCGGCAACTTGCTCGGCGCGGCTCAGATCCGGCTCCCAGGTGCTGGAATACGGCGCGACGGTCACCGAACTCAACTCGCCCTCGCCCTGTGCCTCCACCACGCCCCAGCCATAGTGCATGGCAATGCCGTGCAATTTCAGGTACGCGAGCATGCTCAAGCCATCAAGAAACAGCTGCGGCTTGTTCAACAGCGCGAGGCTTTCCCGAGCGATTTTGCCGAACGCGCACGCCTCGTAAACCCCGGCAACGCTCACCCCGGACGTGTGCAGTTGGCAGGCCACCAGCGGCAACAACGGGCCGGTGCCAGCGATCACCACCGGCCCCTGCGGTTTAACGACACCGCTCTTGATTTGCAGTTGCAGACCACCCAGCAGAATCACGCCGGGCAAGGTCCAGCCGGGAAATGGTACGCTGCGTTCATGGCAACCTGCAGCCAACAGCAACTGCGAATACTCGATCTCCTGCAAGCGCTCATCGGCGTCCAGCATCACCAGTGCGCGAGTTCCTTCAGCACCGACCACGCGATGGTTCAAACGCACGTCGATCAGGCCCGACTGCTCCCGGAACTCTCCATGCAGTTTGGCCAACGCTTCTGAATAGCGCGGCCCCAGATAGTCCAGTTGAACGTTATCGCGCAAGGGGCCGCGATAGACCACACCGCCGAGCCGCGAGGCTTCTTCCAGCAAAGTACACCGCACCGCATGCCGGGCAAGTTCAATGGCCGCGGCCATACCCGCCGGCCCGCCGCCGACGATCACCGGATGCAGGCTCATAACACCTCCTGGCCGGTGATGCGGTTGACTTGGGTTTCGACGTCCATGCCCTCACGCACGATCGTCTGGCAGGCACGACGTTTGTGCCGGCCATTGATTTTCACCAGGCAGCATTGACACACACCCATGCCGCAATAGGCACCGCTGACTTGATCGTGATCGTTACGGGCCACTCGGCGAATGCCCAGTGATTGAATGACCGTCAGGACGGTTTCGCCGATGGCGGCGCCGACGGTTTGGCCATTGATGCGCACAGTCATGTCCGCCTGCACCAGCGGCTGGATATCGAAGGTTCTGTCTTGGCGTTGCATTGCAAAGTTCATCCTTGAAAAGATCAGGTAAGGGTTGTTCCGCTCCATGCTGCACTTACGCCTTGCCGGCTAACCGGATAGCGCAACCGTTGCGCGCCAGAGCACTGTAGCCGATGCCGCAGGAAGCGCTTGGAACCCTTATATTAGGGAGTATCGCCGAAAGAAATATTGATCCAGGCCAGTGAAAACACCTGCGTCCTGGCAGACCGCTTTCGCGAGCAGGCTCGCTCCCACAGGGGTTATGGGGTGGGCACAAAACGTCTGAACCCCACGAATCAAGGTGGGAGCGAGCCTGCTCGCGAAGACGGCATGGCCGGCAACATCGTCGCTTTGGCACCCGAAAAGCAAAAACGCCGCTTCTACCTGAAGTAGAAGCGGCGCAGGCAAGTGCCTCAAAGGGGGTCAAGTGAACAAGGCAATCAGAATGATGATCGGGATCGGTACGCCGATAAAGAACAGCAATATAGAGCGCATGAGGGTTCTCCTGGGTTAGCGAACAGGTGGCAGCGTCGTGGTTGTGGTGGTGGTCACGTAGGCATCGGTTTCCAGGTACTCCACGGCATCCCGACGACGACCGCCGAAGATCGCGGCGAGGCTGGCAAAAAATGCACCGGCCAGCAGCGCGACAAACATCCACAACGCGGACAAGGCTGCGACTTTAGCTGCGGTGTCGGCTGCTTGTTGTGCGGCCAGTTTGGCATCGGCGACGGCTTTTTGGGTGCGGGCATAGACTTCATCGACACGACGTTCGGCGTCCGCTTGAGTGAGGTTGGTCCGCTGGGCGACCAGTTGAGCCAGGTAGACCCGATCCTCGGGCGCCAACTGACCGTCGTTGCGCAGGCTGCGCGTGAAGATCCGGGTGACGGTGCCATTGACGGCGTCCTCGCTGACGGCGACTGGCCGATCATCGCGAAACAGGCTGTCGATGAAGTAACCGTACGGGTCACCGTCGGTATTACCGACCGCGCTGCCGGCAGCCTGGGTCATGGCACTGGCAGCACCGCCGGCGACCGTTGCCCCGGCCTGTACGCCGCCGCTAACGATGTTGCTGACTGAGCCGACCACCAGGGTCGCGGTCACCAGCGTCGCGATACACCAGGCCAGGAAGCCATGGGCCGTGTCACGGAAGTAGACCTCATCGCCGTGCATGTAGGCCCACCTCACCCGCAGGCGACCGGCGATGTAGCCGCCGAGCCCGGACGCCACGATCTGGGTAAAGGCCAGCCAGACAATCGTCGAAATACCCAGGCTTTTGGCGCTGACGCCTTCATGGGCCCACGGCGAAACCGCCGAAAAACCCAAACCAAATCCAAGCAGCACGAGGATCAGCGACAACGCCGCAGCCGCCACGGCCCCGGCGAAGATAGCGGCCCAGGACACGCCCGAGAGCGTGCTGAACTCATCTGCGGCAGGATAAAAACCATCAGAGGATCTGTTCATTGTTGTAGTGCTCCAGGCAAGTGTTACAACTCGTCAAATGAGCAATTGCAGTCAACGTGCCAGTCGCGCCACTTAAATAAATCGTTCTATTTCAATTGGTTGAAAACAATGAACTTATCAGGATCATGCAGTTTGCAAGGAGTCAGTAATATCGGCGGGTTTTATGCATTGCGTTGGTAGCGCTTTTTTTCGGACCGCGAACGTATTACTTGCGCTTGTAGCTCTTCTTGCCGCTGGGCGTCAGGCAATACACCCCGCCTCTTGGCCCGGTGCAGAACGTTCCGGTGCCGCAGGCGCAGCCATCAGAATCCTGCAACAGCGTTTGCGGACGCGCTTGGCTTTCACTACCAAACATCGCCGAGCAACTTTTCTTCGAGCCACTGATGGAGCCGTCATTGCACAGAAACAGATCGCCGTCGCAACGATCGATGCCGCCCTTCTTCCCCGAACATGGCGTGTTGGCAGCCCAGGCAGACGAGCCGAACATGCACAACAACAGCAGAAACATCGGCATCCAGCCACGAACCATTAAAGTGCGCACAGTGCAGCTTCCCTTTAGAGTTATGGCCGGATGATATCAACGTTCCAGCCAGGCTCACGAGGCAACATGAAAGTTAATTTAAAAAGGCCGCGCGTAATTCTTGGCAAAATGAGCCCACTTCGTATTGAACCGATTATCAGGCAAGCCCTATGACCCGTATCTTGACCATCGAAGACGACGCTGTGACCGCCCGGGAAATCGTCGCCGAACTGAGTAGCCACGGCCTTGACGTGGACTGGGTCGACAATGGCCGTGAAGGCCTTGCGCGTGCGGTCAGCGGTGACTACGACCTGATCACCCTCGACCGCATGCTGCCGGAGCTCGATGGTCTGGCGATTGTCACCACTCTGCGCACCATGGGCGTGGCCACGCCGATCCTGATGATCAGCGCACTCTCCGATGTCGATGAACGGGTCCGCGGCTTGCGCGCCGGCGGCGACGATTACCTGACCAAACCGTTCGCCACCGATGAAATGGCGGCCCGGGTCGAAGTTTTGCTGCGCCGGCAAAACACCGTGACCGCCCACGCCACCACATTGCGCGTGGCCGATCTGGAGCTGAACCTGATCAGCCACGAGGCCAGTCGCGACAGCCAGTTGCTGACGCTGTTGCCCACCGAGTACAAGTTGCTGGAATTTCTGATGCGCAACACCGGGCAGATTCTGTCGCGGATGATGATTTTCGAAGAGGTCTGGGGTTATCACTTCGACCCCGGCACCAACCTGATCGACGTGCACATCGGCCGTCTGCGCAAAAAGATCGACCCGCCAGGCAAAGTCCCACTGATTCGGACGGTGCGAGGCTCGGGTTATGTCATTGCTGAACCCCTCTAAAGGCTGGCGCTCCTCCAGCAGTCGCTTGCTGGCGCTCTACAGTTCGTTGTTCGTGGCCTGGAGCGGAATTCTCATGGGGGTCATGTATTACGAAGTGTCCAGCTACCTGGACACCCTGGCCAAGCATTCGTTGATGCAACGTCAGCATCTGTTTTCACGCTTTTCGGGCGCGCAACTGGAGGACGCCCTCGCCGCCAGCGTGACCTTCGACGTTCGCGGCATTGATGCCTATGGCCTGTTCGATGACCAACGGCACCACCTCAGCGGCCCGTTGCGCCAGATCCCCGAAGGCCTGCCGCTGGACGGCAAGATTCACATCCTCAGCGACTGCGTCGACGCCGACGACCCGACCCTGCCCGCCGACAGCTGCGATGCCTCGGCGACCCGGACCCTGGACGGGCGCTGGCTGGTGCTGGTGCGGGACAATGGTTCGCTGTTTGCCGTGACCCGAATCATCCTGCACGCGCTGCTGTGGGGCGTGTCGCTTACCATTCTGCCCGGCATCGCCGGCTGGCACTTATTGAGACGTCGCCCACTGCGGCGGATCCGGGCGATCCAGGCCAGCGCCGAAGCCATCGTCGCCGGTGACCTGACCCGACGCCTGCCGCTGTCCAACCGCCGTGACGAGCTGGACATGCTCGCCGCCATCGTCAACGCCATGCTCGAACGCATCGAGCGTTTGATGAACGAGGTCAAGGGCGTGTGCGACAACATCGCCCATGACCTGCGCACACCGCTGACGCGCCTGCGGGCGCAGCTGTACCGGATTCAGCAGCAGGCCGATGACGGTTCGACGCTGGCTGTGCAACTGGATTCCGTACTCGGCGAGGCCGATACCTTGATGGCGCGTTTTCGTGGCTTGCTGCGGATTTCCGAGCTGGAGGATCGCCAGCGCCGTTCGGGTTTCGTGCAACTGGACCCGGTGCCGTTGCTGCAAGAGTTGCATGACTTTTATCTGCCGCTGGCCGAAGAAGGCGAGCTGACCTTTGAACTGCAAATGCCCGAGTCCCTGCCCCGACTCAACGGCGACCGGGCGCTGCTGTTCGAAGCCTTGGCGAATTTGCTGAGCAACTCGATCAAATTCACACCGCCGGGTGGCGAGGTGATTTTGCGTGGGGTGAATGACGCTGGGCATACGCGAATCGAAGTACTCGATTCCGGCCCCGGCATAGCGCTGGCAGAACGCGAAGCAGTATTTCAGCGTTTCTACCGCACCGAGGGTGGTCATCCGCAAAGCGGTTTTGGCCTGGGCCTGTCAATCGTCGCGGCAATTGTCAGCCTGCACGAGTTTACGCTGGAAGTGGGCAGCAGCGTGTTGGGTGGCGCGCAGCTGGTACTCGATTGCCGGCAGAGTTTGATTCCTCAGGCCTGACATCATTTTCATCACAAAGAAGCTCTATGTGGGAGCAATGATTACTGTAGGAGCCAGGCTTGCCGGCGAAGGCGCTCTAAAGGCTGCCTTCGCCGGCAAGCCTGGCTCCTACAGAGCGCAGTGTCAGACAATATCAATGTTGACTGGAAGGCAGCCATCGCGAGCAGGCTCGCTCCCACAGGATTTGCTTAAGTCAGCGATGACTCAATACCCCGGCACTTCGCGCAGAAACACCGGCAGATCAGTGATCGGCGGCAGGGCCGGAATTTCGCAGTACATCTGGACCACCCAGCCTCGGTGATAACTGGCGTGGTTGACCACATGCAACAGCATCGCGCCGGCGCTCATGACCCCGCTTTCGCCCGAGACGGAGGTGAATTCGATGGGTTTATCCAGCGAATCGTCGGTCTGGGCCGAGCTCCATCCACAGAACCATTGATCGATCTCCTGCTGCACCAGTCGCAGCTCGGTGAGTTCGGGATGGAGCAGACCATGGGAGGTTTTGAAGCCGTGGCCGCGCCCTTCCAGATGCGCTTGCCAAATGCAGTCGACCACGTAGATATGGTTCAAGGTGCCGATGATGTTGTTGAACACCGAGATCCGTTTGCGGTTGAGCTCTTCCGGTGGCAGCGCCATGAGGCTGTCGAAGAGTCGCTGATCGGCCCAGCGCCTGTAATCGGCGAGCATGCGGGCAGTGCGTACGTTGATCATCAGAGGTCTCCCATATCGATGGGCGCATTGCCAAGAATAGCTCCCCGCTGATCATCGGTCACGCCGATCGCATCCCTTGTAGCAGCTGGCGCAGCCTGCGTTCGGCTGCGTAGCAGTCGTAAAACCATACGCTGGGGTGGGTCAGATAACTGGAGATTATCGCGCATGACCACGAAGATCCCATCACGAGTTGCATACGGTCCCTGTAGGAGCTGGCGAAGCCTGCGATCTTTTGATCTGATCTTTGGCGGTCGCTGAAACGCCAAAGATCAAAAGATCGCAGCCTTCGGCAGCTCCTACATTCCATCCAACAGATCGCAGCCTTCAGCAGCTCCATCCAACGCCATCAAAACGGCAATTAACTGTCAATTAGCTGAACCATTACACACTTCAATAACCGAACCCCGTTTAACCGGCCATCAAGTGCACTTTTACGATTGACTTAACCCGCCTCGCTCAGTAAATTGCCCGGGCCGGCAACAACGGCCTTTTATCAACTCACAAAAGAATCCAATGGACACAGTATCTAGTCGCTGTCGGATGACTGCAGAAATGCAGGATCTGGCACATAACCCAGAGAATGACGGGACTCGACTTTTCGGTCGGGTGAGCTGCGCTAGAGCCTGAGGCTCCACCGTAACTTGCCTCACCGGAATCAGTTCCGGCCCAGAGGCATGTTATGAACTTCAAAACTACTGTAATGCCAGGCGTACGCGCCTTTGCATCGACCATGCGGGTCAAGCTTTGCCGTGAGCGTCTGTTGACGACTCGGCCCAGCGCCCCGTTTTCCACCCCTTCTGTCCACGCCAAGGCACAACCTCGTGCCAACTGGCGCGTCTGCCCGACGACGGGCCGGCTTCAGCAACGCTGGAGCTTCGACGAAAGCCAGGACCCACCGAGTCGGCGCATCGCGCGCCTTTTCCAGCAGGCGAGCCTGATGCTCGGCCTGTACGTTGGGGCACGCACTTTCAATTGATCTGAAGGCACTTTTTATTTTAAGGAGCTTTTGATTTCAAGGAGCTTCCAAAGTCCTTCCTGAACGGTTTTCTTAAAACGAAATCCGACAACTTCTTATTGCCTGTTAAAAACAAATTTTATTGGAATAGTTATGGACGAAGCCAGTAGTCGGTTCGCTGCCTATCACTTATTAGTTGATGGACTGCGAACGTTAAAACATCAAAACACAATCATCCGACTCGATCGCCTATTTGCGGCTCGACATACGTGCGCTCGTCTTTGATTAGCTGAGTATCTGTGTGTCGTGCCGCAAGCCTGCGGCAGGAGCACAGCAATGACCCTTGTAAAAACCGCAAAAAAAACCACCCGCAGCGCCTCCAGCGACAACGCCAAGCTGTCGATGCGTGCCGCCCGGGAAGCGCAAAACGGCCTGGCCGAAACCCTCACCAACCTCAACGCCACCGCTAACGGTTTGACCGAACTCGAAGCTGAAGGCCGTCTGGCGCGAGGAGGCCACAACGAAGTCGCCCACGACAAGCCGCCTCACGCCATCGTCCAACTGCTCAAAGCCCTGAACAATCCCTTCATCTATGTACTGCTGACCTTGGCCGGCATCAGTTTTTTCACCGACTACTGGCTACCGATCAGCCAGGGTGAAGGCGACGACGCCGACCTGACCAAGGTCATTATCATCATGACCATGGTCAGCCTGAGCAGCCTGCTGCGGTTCTGGCAGGAATACCGTTCGGCCAAGTCCGCCGAAACCCTCAAGGCCATGGTGCGCACCACTGCCACCGTCCTGCGTCGCCCACAAAAGGGCCGCCCGCCGGTGCTGCGCGAAGTGCCGATGCGCGAACTGGTGGCCGGCGATATCATGCAGCTCAGCGCTGGCGACATGATCCCGGCGGACATCCGCCTGATCGAATCCCGCGACCTGTTCATCAGCCAGGCCGTGCTGACCGGCGAAGCCTTGCCCGTCGAGAAGTACGACACGCTGGGGGATGTGGCGCAGAAGTCAGCGACCGGCAGCGCAGCCGATCAGTCCAACCTGCTCGACCTGCCGAACATCTGCTTCATGGGTACCAACGTGGTCAGCGGCACCGCCAAAGCGGTGGTGGTCGCTACCGGTTCGCGCACCTACTTCGGCTCACTGGCCAAAGCCATCGTCGGCTCACGGGTGCAAACCGCGTTCGACCGCGGGGTGAACAGCGTCAGCTGGCTGCTGATCCGTTTCATGCTGGTCATGGTGCCGATCGTGTTCCTGCTCAACGGCTTCTCCAAAGGAGACTGGAGCGATGCGTTCCTGTTTGCACTGGCAGTGGCGGTCGGCCTGACTCCGGAAATGCTACCGATGATCGTCAGCGCCAACCTGGCCAAAGGCGCCATGGCCATGGCCAGGCGCAAAGTGGTGGTCAAGCGCCTTAATGCGATCCAGAACTTCGGTTCAATGGACGTGCTGTGCACCGACAAGACCGGCACCCTGACGCAGGACAAGATCATTCTTGAGCACCACGTCGACATCAATGGCCAGCGCGACGATTCGCTGCTGGAACTGGCCTGGCTCAACAGCCACCACCAGAGCGGCCTGAAAAACCTGATGGACCAGGCGGTCGTGCAGTTCGCTGATCGTAATCCGACGTTCCGGGTGCCGTTCGCCTACAGCAAGGTCGATGAACTGCCGTTCGACTTCGTCCGTCGACGTCTGTCGATCATCGTCAAGGACAGCCGCGACGATCACCTGATGGTGTGCAAAGGCGCGGTCGAGGAAATGCTGAGCATCGCCAGCCACCTCCATGAGAACGGCACAGTCGTTGTGCTGGATGAGCAACGTCGCAACGACTTGCTGGCCCTGGCCAACGAATACAACGAGGAAGGTTTCCGGGTGTTGCTGGTGGCGACTCGTGAGATCCCGAAAACTCAGTCGAAGAACCAGTACAAAACCAGCGATGAGTGCGAATTGGTGATTCGCGGCCTCCTGACTTTCCTCGATCCGCCCAAGGAAACCGCCGGCCCGGCCATCGCTGCCCTGCGCGACATGGGCGTGACCGTCAAAGTGCTGACCGGCGACAACGCCGTGGTGACCAGCAAGATCTGCCGCGAAGTCGGTCTGGAACCCGGCACGCCGCTGCTCGGGCAAGACATCGAGAAGATGGACGATGCCACCCTCAAGGCGCGGGTCGAGGAACGCACGGTGTTCGCCAAGCTGACGCCACTGCAGAAATCCCGGGTGCTCAAGGCGTTGCAGGCCAACGGTCACACCGTGGGTTTCCTCGGTGACGGCATCAACGACGCCCCTGCCCTGCGCGATGCCGACGTCGGTATTTCGGTGGACAGCGGCACCGACATCGCCAAGGAATCGGCCGACATCATCCTCCTGGAAAAGAGCCTGATGGTGCTCGAAGAAGGCGTGCTCAAGGGTCGCGAAACCTTCGGCAATATCATGAAGTACCTGTGCATGACCGCCAGTTCCAACTTCGGCAACGTGTTTTCGGTGTTGGTGGCCAGTGCGTTCATTCCGTTCCTGCCGATGCTGTCGATCCACCTGCTGCTGCAAAACCTCATGTACGACATCTCTCAGTTGGCGCTGCCGTGGGACAAGATGGACAAGGAATTCCTGCGCAAGCCCCGCAAGTGGGACGCGAAGAACATCGGCCGTTTCATGCTGTGGATCGGGCCGACCTCGTCGGTGTTCGACATCACCACTTTTGCCCTGATGTGGTACGTGTTCGCCGCCAACAGCGTGGAAATGCAGGGCCTGTTCCAGTCTGGCTGGTTCATTGAAGGGCTGCTGTCCCAGACCCTCGTGGTGCACATGCTACGCACGCAGAAAGTCCCGTTCTTCCAGAGCACCGCGGCGTTGCCGGTGATTCTGATGACTGGGCTGGTGATGGTGTTGGGCATCTACATTCCGTTCTCGCCACTGGGCACACTGGTCGGTCTGCAACCGCTGCCGTGGGCGTACTTCCCATGGCTGGTCGGCACCTTGCTCAGCTACTGCGTGTTCGCGCAGATCATGAAGACGCTCTACATCCGTCGCTTCAAGCAATGGTTCTGATGGCCTGAACACCGCAATCCATGTGGGAGCGAGCCTGCTCGCGATAGCGGACTGGCAGGCAACACAAGTGTTGAATGTACAACCGCCATCGCGAGCAGGCTCGCTCCCACAGGTTTTTGTGTTCGCCGCATCTTTGCACCACCCTCCGGCTCCCGGGCCGTCAATTAAATGCAGTACGCAAAAAGGGAGAGTCCTCATGTCGGGAACTACTCTACTGATCAACCTCGCAGGCTCCATCGCCCTGTTGCTGTGGGGCACTCACATGATTTCTTCGGCGCTGTTGCGCGGCTTCGGCACGCCACTGCGTCAATGGCTGGGCCACAACCTGAATAACCGCTGGATGGCTTTGTTGTCTGGCATCGGCATCACCGGGGTCCTGCAAAGCAGCACCGCCGTCAGCCTGATGGCAACGTCGTTCACCGCGGCCGGGACGCTGGGACTGGCGCCGGCACTGGCGGTGATGCTCGGCGCCAATATCGGTTCGACCCTGGTGGTGCAACTGCTCAGCGCCGATGTGTCGATGCTCACACCGATCGTTCTGCTGGCGGGTCTGATCGTCTTTCGGCTGCGTGATGACTCGCGTTACGAAAGCGTCGGTTGCGCGCTGATCGGCCTGGGGCTGATGCTGCTGGCCCTGCACATGCTCGGTTCGACACTCGCCGAAGTGGAAGGCACACCGATCTTCCAGCTCATCATGCAGAGCCTCGATGGCGACCTGCTGATTGCACTGCTGGTGGCGCTGATCCTCACCTGGCTCTGCCACTCCAGCGTGGCCGTGGTGCTGCTGATCGTCTCGTTGGCCGCGACCGGCATGCTCTCGGCCAGCACGATTGTCGCGCTGGTACTGGGGGTGAATATTGGCGGTGCGCTGCCTTCGGTCATCAACGCCGGCTCGAGCGTCGGCCGACGCCTGCCGCTGGGCAATCTGCTGGTGCGGACGGTCGGTGCCCTGGCGGTCTTGCCGTTTGCCGGGTTGCTCGCTCAGGTACCGCTCGCGCCCTCGACGCTGGTGGTGTGCCTGCACACTGGTTTCAATCTGCTGCTGGGATTGGTGTTCATCGGCCTGACCGACGTGCTCGCCAATGCCCTCACCCGATGGCTGCCGGCGCCTGAGCGGGATGTCGACCCTGGCATGCCGCACTACCTGGATGAAGCTGGTCTGGAAGTGGCCAACATCGGCTTGTCGAATGCCGCGCGCGAAGCCTTGCGCATGGCTGACATGCTCTCCGCCATGCTTGGCCGGATGCTTCAGCTGCTCCATACATCGCTACCAGCCTGCGCCGATGACGTGCGGCGGATCGATCAATCCCTGGACCTGCTCAGCGCGGCGATTCGGGCCTATCTGGCCGACATCGGCAAGGAAGGCATCAGTGACAGCGATGCCGATCGCTCCCAGGAAATCCTCACGTTTGTGATCAACCTCGAACATGCCGCGGACATTCTTTCCAGCAGCCTCGCGCAGTTGGCCATGCGCCGCTTGCGCCGGGGTGAACAGTTCTCGGCCTTCGAACTGGGCAACATTGCCCCGCTGCACGATGCCGTGCTGGAAAGTTTGAGCCTGGCGATCACCGTGTTCCTGCGCGAAGACATCGCCACCGCGCACCAACTGATCCATCGCAAGGAGGTCGTCAGGAGGCTCGAAGCCTGCGCCAGCCGCGAGCACTTTCGCCAGTTGCAGGAAGACAAAAGTCTTTGGGCGGAATCCGGCGATATTTTCCAGCGGGTGCTGCGTGATTACCGGCGTGTGCATCACCACATCGCCGCGCTGGCGTATCCGCTGCTTGAACGTGCCGGTGAGCGCTCGATCGAAAATATCGATCTGGTGAAGGATAATCCGGCAAAAGCAACTTCTGACGCAGCGCAATCCTTGTAGCAGCTGCCGAGCCCGCGAGGCTGCGTTCGGCTGCGCAGCAGTCGTAAAATCAGAAATTGCGGTGCATCAGGCAAACCAAGTCAGCCGGACTCACGACTGCTGCGCAGCCGAACGCAGCCTCGCGGGCTCGGCAGCTGCTACGGATCGTGTTAAGGATTAACTGGCTGGGTTCTGAGCGGTCACCTGTGCATATATCGAATCGGCAGGGAACTCCTGAGCGCTGCCAGGCATCCTAAATTATGTGTTACTTCCTTTCGCTTTCGGAGGACGCTGTCATGCGCCATCTGTTGCTTGTAACTTCGCTAGTGCTTTGTTTGCCCGTTGGTTCGGCCATGGCCGATGTGGAGGCAAAAGATGTCGCCACTTCGGCTGGGGTCTCCGCATCGCTGTACTCGACGTTCAAAGATGACAAAATCGTGATTCCCGCACAGGATGACGCCTCTAGCTTCGTGGCGAGTGGCGGTACGATTCGCGGCGTTTACCTGGAGTCGGTGTTGAAGGAGATTCGACAAAATAATCCCGACCTCAAGGCAAGCGACGAAGACTTGGCCAAAGCGATCCTCGCTCAGTAAGGTCCCGTCGGTCGCTGAAACCTGTAAAAGTCAGCCGTGGGGCTCGCAACACTGGGATAGTGTTCGGGCCCTAGGTTGCTTACGCCCCGCCGTTCAGGCGCGCCCAGCCCGCAACCAATTGCGCGCTGATGCTAACGCCGCCGCACACCACAATCACCACATCATGGGCCTCGGCAATCGCGGGATGGTTCAGGTACGCCACCGCCAATGAAACGCCGCACGCCGGCTCGACCAACTGACGCAGGTCGTTGGCGTAACGAACCACGCCCATAATCGCCTCATCATCGCTGAGCACCACGCATTCGTGCGCAAAGTCGAGGATGTGCTCCACCGGCCAGGCCGCCACCTGCGCCGCGCCAAGTGATGTGGCGACGGTGTCGATGCGCGGCAATCTGACCGGGTGGCCGGCACTGATGGCGGCCGCGAAAGACGCCGCGCCCTGGGTTTCGCAAGCAACGATCCGACAATCCCTGCGCTGATGACGGATCAGTCCAGTGAGCAGCCCCGCCAGCAAACCTCCGCCGCCCACCGACGTCACCAACACATCGACCTGAGGACAGTCCTCAAGGATTTCATCGACCATCGTGCTGTGCCCTTCCCACAACACCGGATGATCGAAGGCTGGCACGTATTCCGTATCAGCACCCTTTGCGAGCTCTTTCGCCCGTTGATTGGCTTCGTCCCAGACCTTGCCGTGGACGATCACCTCGGCACCGGTTTTCCTGATCCTGGCGCGGGTGGTTTCCGGGGTAGTGTTCGGTACCACAATGCAGGCTTTCAGCCCAAGGTTGGCCGCGGCCACGGCGGTGGCTAACCCGGCGTTACCACCGGAAGGACAAACCACTTTGCGCTTGCCCTGCTCCGCTGCCTGGCTACACAGCAGGCCCATACCGCGCAGTTTGAACGAGCCGCTGGGTTGCAGGTTTTCCAGCTTGAGCCAGATTCGCCGGGCCGGGGTCGACAGGCCCGGGTGCAGAATCAGGGGCGTTCTGATGTGAAGCATCGTGTGCTCCTTGTGACGCCCTCGGCTCATCGAGATGTTCAACGAGCCGGGAGTGAATAGATAGAATCATCCTTATCCAAGCTTAGTTCACCCAGCCCTCCGGCTATCGTTCTGGCGATGCGCTGGCAACCCTGGTGATGACGATTGATTCCCGGAATCTACTGAAATCACCACAAATCTACTGTGGGAGCGGGCTTGCTCGCGAAAGCGATTCATCATTCAACATTGATGTCGACTGATACACCGCCTTCGCGAGCAAGCCCGCTCCCACATTAACGTGCGTAGAGGCTGATTTGGCTGTGGAGATCCACCCGCGCCTCGACCGAGTCATAACAGGCCAAAGTGGTATGCGGGGTCTGGAGCGGATGAACGTGGGTCGCGGTGATGACCATGACGTGACCACCCGCCGCTTCACCTGCGCGAATCCCCACGGCGGCGTCTTCGAAGATCAGGCAATCGGTGGGCTCGACCCCTAACCGACGAGCGGCCAGCCGATAACCCGCAGGGTCGGGTTTGCCGGCGCTGACGTCTTCCGCCGTGATCATCACACCCGGTTCGGGAATGCCTGCCGCCGCTATTCGGCGCAGGGCCAGCGCCCGTGGCGCGGAGGTGACGATGGCCCATTGGTTGGCAGGCAACGACTTGAGGAAACTCGCCGCGCCGGCCACCTCGACAATCCCTTCCACATCCTCGATTTCCGCCTCGGTGATCCACGCGGCTTCAGCTTCAGCGTCTACACCGGGCAAGGCCAGACGGTTGATGGTGTCGATGGCGCGAACGCCGTGGATGGTTGGCAGGAAGGTATCGACATCGACGCCGTGGCGCAGGGCCCAGATGGTCCAGATCCGCTCGGCGGCTGCGATGGAATTAAGGACCGTTCCGTCCATATCGAACAGAAAAGCGCGGTACGAGGTGTTGAACACGGTTGCTTGAACTGACAAAGGACGATTTCCAGAACCAGGCGAATGTTGTCACGCAATGTACATCACCCGCGTAGGAGCTGCCGTAGGCTGCGATCTTTTGATTTTGCTTTTAAAAGCGAAAGATCGCAGCCTGCGGCAGCTCCTACACGGTCCGGTTCGAATGCAAGGCGGTTTGCACACAATCGAGCAACTTTCCCACCGCCCAAGGCTTCTTGATGAACGCCACCCGATGCTTGACCCCCGAACTTTCCGGGGTTTCGAAGCCGGACATGATCATGATCGGTTTGTCTGGCCAACGGTCGCCGAACTGATTGGCCAGGTCCGCGCCATTGAGTTTGCCCGGCATGGTGATGTCCGTCAGCAACAGACCTACCTCCGGCGCGTGCTGCTCCAGAAACTGTGACGCGGCGTCCGCGCTGACCTGTGGTTCAACCGCAAAGCCTTCCTCCTGAAGAATTTCGCACAGAAACTCCAGGATCAACGGGTCGTCCTCAACCACAAGAATCAAACCGTCAGACAAGTGTGCGCCCGCCGTCGATACTGGACTCATGACTGTGCCACTCCCTGATTGCGCAAATAGTTTCGCAGGCTCAAATCCGCCACCTACAGGTATGAGCAGCGGACTTCGTGGAAATTCATTTTTGATACAGTCAGACGACGAAATCAGCTGAAGTGCATTCTTTGTCGCCAGTTGCTACAGATTGGTCCGGTTTTGATGCCGGTTTCATCGCGTCCTGGTCAAGCAGTATCTGGCCAAGGCTGGCGTGGAACTGCCGGTGGGCAAACTGGACATGGGCGTCTACAACTTGAGCGATCGCAACTACGAAACGCTCTACATGCAGGCCAATGCGGCCGCGCCTTACCCTCATGCCGAAGGGCGTCGATTGGCGGTCAGCTATTCGGTGGATTGGTAAACGCGCGCGCGGTTGGTTCGTGGGGGGCGAATTGTGGTTAAAATGCCGCCCCCTTTAAATGGCCGATCTTGCCCGATGAATCCAGACGCCCTCTCCGTCCTCCACGACCATTTGCTGACAGCGCTTGCGGATGCACCCGCGCAAACCCGTCGGCTGTTCCACGGCCGTGGCCGCTGCTGGCCGGGGCTGGAGCAGTTGACTGTCGACTGGCTGCAGGGCGTGGTGCTGGTCTGCGTGTTCAAGGAACCGCAAGCGTCGCAACTGGACGATTTGAAGCAGCGGCTGATGGCGATCACGCAATCGCCAGCATGGGCGAAATCCGGCGCGCACACCTTGCTGCTGCAACATCGATACCTGCAGGAAAGCACCACCGAATGGCTGCTCGGGGAGCCGATCGAGGAGATGACGATCACCGAGGGCGGCCTGCATTATCGCGTGGACCTGGGCCGCAAACAGAACACCGGCCTGTTCCTCGACATGCGCTACGGCCGCGATTGGGTGCGGGCCAATGCTGATGGCAAGCGGGTGTTGAACCTGTTCGCCTATACCTGCGGGTTTTCGGTGGCCGCCATCGCGGGTGGCGCTACGCATGTGGTCAATCTGGACATGGCTCGCTCGGCCCTGAGCCGTGGCCGCGACAATCATCGGCTCAATGGGCATGATCTGAGCAAGGTGAGTTTTCTCGGCCATGACCTGTTCAAGTCCTGGGGCAAGGTCATCAACAATGGTCCTTACGATCTGGTGATCATTGACCCGCCGTCCTTTCAGAAAGGCAGTTTTCTGCTGACCAAGGATTACCAGCGCGTGCTGCGCCGCCTGCCGGAATTGCTCAGCCCTCAGGGCACGGTGCTGGCCTGCATGAACGATCCGGCTTTCGGTGCGGACTTTCTGATCGATGGCGTCACCCGCGAAGCGCCGAGTTTGCGGTTTGAGCAAAGGTTGGAGAATCCGCCGGAGTTTCCGGATGCCGATGTTGAGTGCGGGTTGAAGGCGTTGGTGTTCAGGCAGGGTTAGATCAAAAGATCAAAAGATCGCAGCCTTCGGCAGCTCCTACGGGGGTTGGGTACACCCATTACATTGAGGTTGCATACGATCAATGTAGGAGCTGGCGAAGCCTGCGATCTTTTGATCCTGATTCAACGCGGCTGCAACACCAGGGCAAACAACTCTCCATGCCCACTCACATTAAGCTTGTGATAGAGATTGCGCCGATGCACCTTCACCGTTTCCGGGGAAATCCCCAGTTGCTGGGCGATGGCTTTGCTGGAGAAACCCTGGAGAATCAGCCGCGCCGTTTCTACTTCGCGCACCGACAAACGCGCATCGAAACGATCCAGCAGAGTCGCCAGATCGCCAGCCACGGCCTCGGCGGTCGGCCCTTCCGGGGGCACCAGTTGCAAATGACGGCGCATGGCCGCCAGCACCCAGTCGCGCACGCACAAAAGACGACCCTGCTCCTCAAGGGTGAACGTCGTCGAGCGCCCCAACGATAAACCGAGCACCGCGCCGTCGACGTTGACCATGAACTGCAACTCGTCGCGACCCACCACCGAGCGGAAGTAGCTCAGGTAATACTCGCTCTGCTGAAACTGGTCGGGAGCCACCGCGGCCAGGCTGTGCAAGCCATCGGCAATACCGGCACAAGCGGCCTGGTAGAACGGGTCGAGCAGGTACATGCCGGCGCTGTAGTCCGCCAGTTCTTCATCCTCGTCGGCGCCGCCCCTGGAGTCGAAATCAATCAGCAGCCGTGGCACCCGTCCCGATCGCATCACCGCGACCAACGCGTTATCCAGCGGCACCAGCAACCGCAATGTGTCCACCAGCGCACGCCAGAAACCGTCCTGCCCCAACGCGCCAAACACCCGCGCCAATCCCTGGTGCACCGGCAATTCTTTGAGCAACGCGTCCACGCCCTACCCCTTTCGAGTAACCCATGATGGGAATGGGTGAGTCCCCCGCCTGCCGATACGCTGCAAGCACCTGATCATCACCGGCCTGCAGCAGGCCAGGAGTGCCGCATCATGAGTTGTCATCGCTCGCATATCAACCTGGGACTGGGCGCCTGTTTGTGCGCTTCGCTCTCGGCGGTCGCCGCTGACGCCCCCACCGTGAACGTCTACAACTGGTACGACTACATCGGCCCCAACACCTTGCAGGATTTCAAGCGCGACACCGGAATCCAGCCGGTTTACGACACCTTCGACAGCGCCGAAGTCCTGGAAGGCAAACTGCTGACCAGCCGCAGCGGCTACGACGTGGTGGTGGCCAGCAACTTCAGCCTGCCGACGCTGATCAAGGCCGGGGCGCTTGCACCACTGCCCCGCGCGCAAATGCCTGACTACAAAAACATGGACACCGCGCTGCTGGCGAAACTGGCCAACAACGATCCGGGTAACCAATACGCTGTGCCGTATCTGTGGGGCACCAACGGCATCGGCTACAACGTCGACAAGGTCCGCGCCGCGCTGGGCGACAAGGCGCCGGTGGACTCTTGGGAGCTCGTGTTCAACGAAGCGAACCTGGCCGAGCTCGGCGGGTGCGGCGTGGCGATGCTCGACTCGCCTTCGGAGATGCTGCCGGTCGCGCTGCATTACCTGGGCCTGCCGCCCAACAGCACCAACCCCGAGGACTACAAGAAAGCCCAAGCGCTGCTGCTCAAGCTGCGCCCGCACATTGCCTACTTCAATTCTTCAAAATTCATCAGCGACCTGGCCAACGGCAACATCTGCGTGGCGGTGGGTTGGTCCGGCGCGATGCTGGAAGCCAAGACCAACGCCGAACAAGCGGGCAACGGCGTGAAGATCGCCTACAGCCTGCCGAAGGAAGGTGCGCCGGTGTGGTTCGACACCTTGGTGTTGCTCAAGGACGCGCCACATCCGCAGCAAGGCCTGGCGTTCATCGACTACTTGATGCGCCCCGAAGTCATCGCCCCGGTCACCGATCACTTGTCCTACCCCAACGGCAACCGCAACGCGACCAGCCTGGTGGCCGAGGCGACCCGCAACAACCCTGCCATTTACCCACCGGCCGAAGCCATGGCCAAGCTGTTCACCCTGGAACCTCTGCCCAAAGCGACCGAACGCGTACGCACGCGCGTCTGGAGCACTGTGAAAAACGGTCAGTGATTCCGAATGCCGCCCAGCCGAGCGCAATCCCATGTGGGAGCGAGCCTGCTCGCGATGGGGCCATCAGGTTCCACACTGGCGGCGACTGATCCACCGCTATCGCGAGCAGGCTCGCTCCCACAGGTTCCGCACCTGACTGGCATTTGTCAGTAAGCCCATTTTTTTTGCCACGAATTGACGATGAGAGAAACGATGAAACCACGAGCCCGCGACCTGAACATTCAGTTCGGCCAACTGCAACCCGGCCCCCTCAATGCCATCACCGATGTGCCCGGCGTACGCATCGGCCACAGCAATGTGCGAGGACAAACCGCCAGCGGCCGCGACATCTACACCGGTGTCACGCTGATCGAGCCCCGTGCCGGTTCCGCCAATCAACAGCCGTGCTTCGCTGGCGTCCATGTGCTCAACGGTAACGGCGACGCCACGGGGCTTGAGTGGATTCGCGAGGCCGGGCTGCTGACCAGCCCGATTGCCTTCACCAACACCCACAGCCTGGGGGTGGTACGCGACGCGCTGATCGTTTTGGATCGTCAGGAGCAACCTGACGACGGGCGCCTTTACTGGAACATGCCGGTAGTGCTGGAAACGTTCGACGGCTTGCTCAACGACATCAACGGTTTTCACGTACGTCCTGAACATGTGGCCCAAGCGCTGTGCGCAGCCGTCGGCGGCCCGGTCATAGAAGGCGCGGTGGGCGGTGGCAGCGGGATGATCTGTCATGAATTCAAGGGTGGGATCGGCACCGCATCGCGACGGCTGAATAGCGCTCAAGGAGGCTGGACCGTCGGCGCAATCGTCCAGGCCAACCACGGCATTCGTCACGAACTGCGCGTCGACGGTTACCCCGTGGGGCGTTATATGGAGCAGGTCGACTCGCCCTTCCTCAAAGCCTCCCTGCCGCATCCGGGCATGGGCTCCATCGTCGTTTGCCTGGCCACCGACGCGCCTCTTTTGCCGCACCAATGTACGCGCCTCGCGCAACGTGCCAGCCTGGGCCTGGCCCGCACCGGTGGCGGCAACGAAGACCATAGCGGCGACATTTTCGTCGCCTTCGCCACCGGTAATCAGCACGTGCCGCCGGCCGCTTACGAAGGCAAAGGCGCGCCCACCTGCGACCACCTGAGGATGGTCAACAACGACCACATCAGCGAACTGTTCCTGGCCGCCACCGAAGCTGTGGAAGAAGCCATCATCAACGCCCTGCTGGCCTCGAACACCACCCAAGGCAACGGCCATACGGTGCCGGGCCTGGACGCCAACACCTTGCTCAAAGCGCTGCGCCAGGCCGGTTGGCCGGGGGGATTAGACTAATGGTACTTGAGTGCCAGCCCCCGGCTTCTTACGATGATGATACGTGGCGGTTGGAGGTTTAAGCCGTTGCGTAGGTGGTGAGTGAACTGAACCCCAATAAGCTCACCACTTGTTTCATGCGCATCTTGAGCCTCTGGCTCTACTTCCTCCCCATCAAAGAGCTCGAGGCTCTTTTTTTGTCTTTCAAAAAGCATCGGCGTTGACCGGTCGGCAATGGTGAACATCCTGAGCCGCGTCGCTGCATCTGGATCCACCGAAAAGTTCACGACCGATCACCCGCGCAGCCTCCAGATGAACCGTCGGCGCCTGGACTTCCGATTCGAGCAGCAGCTCGGACGTCACAACGCAGGCACCGCAATAATCGAAAATCCCATGGTCGATCTGCGTCTTCATGGCGTCGGCATAACCATGGCGCGCATAGGTTCCCGCGTCGGCGCCACCGACACCCACAAGGTGAACCCGCAGATGGCGAAGCTTCTTCTCTAACTTGGCATCCATACTGAAATCGAATGCCCAGCCATTGGCGAACACCCGATCGATCCAGCCTTTGAGCAGCGCCGGCATCGACCACCAATAAACCGGATACACCAGCACCAGCGCATCGGCGCGATCGATCCTCGCCTGCTCGGCGGCAACATCGGCGGGGGGTGGTGCTTCCCGGTGATGGACGGCGAGATCGGCCGCGCCGAACAGCGGATCGAACCCTTGTGCCCAGAGGTCTGCGATTTCGAAAGAATTGTCGGGATCGGCCCCGGATAAACCTTCAGCGATTTGCTTCGCGAGGTTATGGGTGAGCGACCGGGGATCATGATGAGCCACAACGATGAGCGCGTGCATGTCGAAAACTCCTGCCAGGGAATGAGTGATTGAGGGCTAGAAGCGAGCCTTATATACTCTTGGTAAGTTACGATCAGTAAGCTACTTTTGGTACATAAGCATGTCAAGCACCGAAATACCCGAGCAGGATCCCAGCCCGCAACCGCGCCGTCGGATGTCGCGGGAGGAGCGCCAGCGCCAGTTGCTGGACGTCGCCTGGCAGCTGGTTCGAGAGGAAGGCACGGAAGCGTTGACCCTGGGCCGGCTCGCCGAACAGGCAGGGGTTACCAAACCGGTGGTTTACGACCATTTCACCACCCGCCCCGGGTTGCTGGCGGCGCTTTATCAGGAGTTCGACGCGCGTCAGACCGCACTCATGGACGCCGCGCTTCAAACCAGTGAACCGACGCTGGCCAGTAAGGCAATGGTCATCGCCTCGTCTTATGTTGATTGCGTGCTTCTTCAGGGCCGCGAGATACCCGGCGTGATCGCCGCGTTGACCAGCTCGCCCGAACTGGAAAAGATCAAGCGCGAGTACGAAGCGATCTTCATGGACAAGTGCCGCAACGCCCTCCTCCCCTTTGCCGGCACGGGCGAAATCACGCCAGCGAGTCTGCGGGCGATGCTCGGTGCAGCCGAGGCGCTGTCCCATGCCGCCGCGACCGGAGAAATCACGGCGGTGCAGGCGCAGGACGAACTTTTCGCAACGATCGTGACGATGGTCGAAAGGAGCGCCAAGACTCGCGCACAGCCGCAGTAGGCTCGCGCAGCGCACGCCTCAACGACGCCGATACTTGGCCGGAGTCTCGCCGACCTGGCGGGCAAATAAGCGGGTGAAGGTGGCAACGTCACGGTAGCCAATTTCAGCGGTAATACGCGCGATGCTCCAGCTGCTGTTGGTTAATAACTGCTTGGCTTTCTCCACCCGTGCCGCCTGTAGCAGGGCCAGCGGCGATTGGCCGGTTTGCGCCTTGACGCGCCGCAGCAGGGTGCGCGAGCTGACGTGAAAGGCCTGTGCCAACTGCTCAAGGTCGTAGCTCGCAAGCAAACGCTCGCTCAGCCACTGCGCCACGCTTTGCGCAAACGACGGCAGGCCTTTTGGCATCAACGTGGCGTCCATATAGGGTGCCTGGCTGAGCCGCTGATTTTGCAGCAGGGTAATCCGCGCCGTGGCGCTGGCCACTTGAGCGCCAAAGCGACCCTTGACGATATGCAGCGCCAAGTCGAAGGCCGAGCTAACCGCACCCGTGGTAATCACCGCGCCGTCCTCAAGCAAAATCGCCTCCTGGCTGACCTTGGCGGTTGGGTAGCGACTGATCAGCTCTGGCGCAAACAACCATGCGGTGGTGACATTGCGGCCGGCGATCAGACCCGCTTCGCCGAGTAGAAAACTGCCAATACAGACTGCGGCCACCGGCGTGCCGCGGGCAAAGGTCTTTTGGATAAAGCTGATCTCGCGCGCCAACAGCGCAAGCGTGGCAGCCCACTGCCCACGGCCGCTGATTTGCGGGCCGGGAATGATCAGCAGATCGTATTTGCCGGTTGGCTTTTTCACACCCACGGCAATCCCGCCCGCACAGGTAACGCTACGCCCGCCGAGCCCCACCACCTCGAGTTCAAACGGCGTGTGCTCGGTGTTTTTAAGCTCACGGGCAATGTGGCTGGCGATCAGCAGCACATCGACCACCGCGAACACTTCGGTACCCATGCAGCCGTCATAGGCCAGGATCGCGATGCGGCTAATGGTCATTTTCTACTTTTCTCGCGGCAACTGACTCGACTGGCGATATTGCCATTATAAATGTCGATCTAGCCAGCACCAAAACAAGCCTTTGCAGCACATGATTCGCCGTGCAACTCGCACCCCACCTCGAGCCGAGGCGGGATGAACTTTAATGATGAACGAGGCACGGCATGAAAATCACTCAACTGCGCAATGCAACCTTAATCCTGCAAATCGGTGATTACCGCATCTTGGTCGACCCCATGTTGGCGGGCAAAGATGCCCTGCCACCCCTGGGGCTATTCAATGGCCGGCGGCAACGCAACCCAACGGTTGAGCTACCGGAACTGGCCGAAAGCGAGCTGGCCCTGGTGACCCACTGCTTGCTCACTCATTGCCAGAAAGGCCACTTCGACCATCTCGACCGGGCGGCGAAAAAATGGCTGCGCGAACAGCAAATCCCGGTTATTTGCACGCCTCACGACGCGGCGTATCTAACCGAGCGCGGCCTGAATGTGCAGCCGCTGCCGGAGGATCATCACAACCCCTGCCGGTTTTTCGAAGGCACGATTAACACCCTGCGCTGCACCCATGGCGAAGGTTTGGTCGGAAAATTCATGGAACACGGCGTCGGCTACCTGATTGCAATGCCCGGCGAGCCAAGCCTGTATCTGTCCGGCGATACCATCATGACCGCCGCCATTCGTGACTTTGTCGCCAGCCAACAACCGGATGTATCGGTGATCCCGGCCGGCGATGCCAGCCTCGATATCGGTGGCGACATCATCATGGGCGTCGAGGATGTCATCGAGTTCACCCGTTTGGCCAAGGGCATAGTGGTTGCCAACCACCTGGAAGCCCTCAGCCATTGCCCGGTAACCCGCACCGAGTTGCAAACCGCAGCGTTCAGCGCCGGCATCGCTGCGCGTTTACGCATCCCACAGGATGGCGAAACCCTCGAGTTCAACCGTTAGGCTCAGCCACCCATATGGAACTCGCCTGACTCAACAGCTAGACCGTCCCCCCTTGATTGTCGATATCGAGGTGCGCCGAGACTTGCGCACAGCAACGGTAGGCTAAGCTCTTGGTAGCTCATCGCTCGCAATGCTCGCGCACCCGATAATTCATGGGTGACAGGCCCAAACCTTTCACGCAGGACTGACGTGATGACCGAGCCCCTCCTCAGCTTTGATGCACTCAAGCGAGCCGCTGCCGCAGGCGAGATCGATACCGTGCTGGTCTGCATGGTCGACATGCAAGGACGATTGGTTGGCAAGCGCTTCCAGGTCGAGTTTTTCATCGACAGCGGTCACGAAGAAACACACTGCTGCAATTACCTGCTGGCTGACGACATCGACATGGAACCGGTGCCGGGTTATGCCGCGGCCAGCTGGAGCAAAGGCTATGGCGACTTTGTACTGAAACCCGACATGGCCACCTTGCGTCGTGTGCCTTGGCTTGAGTGCACGGCACTGGTGCTCTGCGACGTGCTCGATCATCACCACAGAAGGGACCTGCCGCACAGCCCGCGGGCGATCCTGAAAAAGCAGATCGAGCGCCTGCGCGAACGCGGCTATACCGGCATGTTCGCCTCGGAGCTGGAGTTCTATCTGTTCGACGAGAGTTACCAGGCGATCCACGAGCGCAACTACCACAAGCCGAAAACGGCCGGCCATTACATCGAGGATTACAACATCCTGCAGACCACCCGCGAGGAGCCGGTCCTGCGGGCTATTCGCAAACACCTGCAGGCGTCCGGCATTCCGGTGGAAAACTCCAAGGGCGAATGGGGGCCGGGGCAGGAAGAGATCAACATCCGTTATGCCGATGCCCTGACCATGGCTGACCATCACGTGATCATCAAACACGCCTGCAAAGAGATCGCGCAACTGCAGGGCAAGGCGATCACGTTCATGGCCAAGTGGCGCTATGACGCCGCCGGTTCCAGCAGTCATGTGCACAATTCGTTGTGGGACAAAAATGCCAGGAAGCCACTGTTCTTTGATCCCAAGGCCGAGTTTGGCATGTCGAAGCTGATGCGCTCCTGGGTGGCCGGGCAGCTCAAATACGCCAACGACATCACCTGTTTTCTCGCGCCCTATATCAACTCGTACAAGCGCTTTCAGGCCGGCACCTTCGCGCCGACGCGGGCCGTATGGAGTCGGGACAATCGCACCGCAGGTTTTCGTTTGTGCGCGGAAGGCAGCAAGGCCATCCGCATCGAATGCCGCATCGGTGGCGCCGACCTCAACCCCTATCTGGCCTTCGCTGCCTTGATCGCCGCGGGCCTGGCCGGAATCGACGAGAAGCTCAGCCTGGCGCCGCCCTTCGAGGGCGATGCCTACGTCGACGAGCACTTGCCTGAAGTGTCGAAAACCCTGCGCGAGGCCTGCGCCGCACTCAAGGCGTCGAGCATGTTGCGCGAGGCGTTCGGCGATGAAGTAATCGAACATTACGTGCACACCGCCGAGTGGGAACAGAAAGAGTACGACCGGCGAATCACCGACTGGGAACTGCAGCGCGGCTTCGAGCGCTATTGAGCACGCCATGAGGACTACGAAGATTCAGCTCATCTCACCGGTCGATGGCCAGATCTATGTCGAGCGTCGGTGTGCCGATATGGCGCAGATCGATCAAGCGCTGGCCGACGCCGCAATCGCCCAGGTGCAATGGAAACGCCGGCCATTGAGTGAGCGCGCCGCGTTTTGCAGCGCCGCCGTGGACGCGATGCTGGCGATGAAAGACCAGATCGTGCCGGAGCTGGCCTGGCAGATGGGCCGCCCGGTGCGCTTCGGCGCCGGCGAGCTGCGCGGTTTTGAAGAACGTGCGCGGCACATGATCGCCATTGCGCCTGAGGCGTTGGCGGCAATTGAACCTGCGCCTGTCGCCGGTTTTCGGCGCTGTATCAAACGTGAACCGCTGGGTACGGTGCTGGTCGTCGCCCCCTGGAATTACCCCTACCTGACGGCCGTGAATACGATCATTCCGGCACTGATGGCGGGCAACAGCGTGATCCTCAAACACGCTTCACAATCGCTGCTGGTCGGCGAACGGTTCGCCGAGGCGTTTCGTCGCGCAAATCTGCCCGAAGGGCTATTCCAGAACCTGCTGCTTAGTCATCTTTATACCGCGGCGATCATTGTCTCTGAACGGGTGCAACAGGTTAACTTCACCGGTTCGGTCGACGGCGGCAAGGACATGCAAGCCGCCGCCATGGGCCGCTTCCTCGGCGTGGGCCTGGAGCTCGGCGGCAAAGACCCCGCCTATGTCCGGGTAGACGCCAACCTTGAGCATGCGGTGGAAAACCTGGTGGACGGCAGTTTCTTCAACTCCGGGCAAAGCTGCTGCGCCGTCGAACGTATCTATGTCGATGAAAAAATCTACCCGGCCTTTGTCGAGCGCTTCGTCGCCTTGACCCGCCAATACGTACTCGGCAATCCGCTGGACGAAGCCACCACCCTCGGCCCGCTGGTCACGCCGAGCGCCGCTGAATTCGTTCGTGGGCAGATCGCCGATGCGCTGGCACAAGGGGCCAGGGCGTTGATCGATCCAAAGGACTTTCCCGCGGACGCGCCGGGCAGCGCCTACCTCGCGCCGCAGGTATTGGTCGACGTCACCCATCAAATGTCGGTAATGCGCGAGGAAAGCTTTGGCCCGGTGGTCGGCATCATGCCGGTTACCAGCGACGACGAAGCCATCGCGTTGATGAACGACAGTGAGTTCGGGCTCAGCGCCTCGATCTGGACGCAAGACCTCGCTGCCGCCGAACGCATCGGCGACGAGATCGCCACCGGCACCGTATTCATGAACCGCTGCGATTATCTGGACCCGGCCCTGGCCTGGACCGGGGTGAAAAACAGCGGGCGCGGCGTAACGCTGTCGCGCCTTGGCTATGAACACCTGACCCGCGCGAAATCCTTCCATCTGCGCCACGAGATCTGAGCCATGAGCCTGACCGCGAACTGGAACTACCCCACGAGCATCCGCTTTGGCGTCGGCCGCATCGCCGAACTGGCCGAGGTCTGCCGCAGCCAAGGTATCCAGCGACCGTTGCTGGTCACCGACAGTGGCTTGGCGCGTGCCCCGATCACCGCGGCGGCGCTGGAATCCTTGCGCTCTGCCGGTCTTGGTGTCGCGCTGTTTTCTGACCTCAAACCCAACCCCGTTGAAGCCAACCTGGCGGGTGGGCTCGATGCGTGGCGTGCAGGCTTTCATGATGGCGTGGTCGCCTTTGGCGGTGGCAGTGGCCTGGACATGGGCAAGCTCATCGCGTTCATGAGCGGTCAGACCCGACCGGTTTGGGATTTCGAAGACATCGGCGACTACTGGACACGCGCCGACGAAAGCAGCATCGCCCCGGTCATTGCAGTGCCGACCACCGCGGGCACCGGTTCCGAAGTCGGCCGCGCAGCGGTGATCATCGACGAGCGCACGCACACCAAACGCATCATCTTTCACCCGAAAATGATGCCGCGCGTAGTCATCAGCGACCCAGCCCTCACCGTCGGCATGCCGGCAAAAGTCACCGCCGGCACCGGCATGGATGCGTTTGCCCACTGCTTGGAATCGTACTGTTCTCCCGGCTTTCATCCGATGGCCGAAGGCATTGCGGTGGAAGGCATGCGCCTGGTGGCCAACGCCTTGGTACGAGCGGTACACACCCCCTCCGACCTCGACGCGCGCGCGCAAATGCTGGCGGCTGCGGCGATGGGCGCTACCGCTTTCCAGAAAGGGTTGGGCGGGATGCACGCCCTCGCGCATCCGGTGGGCGCCCTGTACGACACCCACCACGGCATGACTAACGCCACTTTCATGCCCTATGTGCTGAAGTTCAATCGCCCGGCCATCGAAGAACGCATCACCCGTCTGGCGGCTTATTTGCGTCTGCCCTCCCCGGGCTTCGACAGCTTTCTGGCCTTCGTCCTCAAGCTGCGCAAAGACATCGGCGTGCCGCATACGCTGTTTGAGCTGGGCGTGGATGACAAGCAGGCCGATCTAATCGCGGACATGGCGATTGTCGACCCCTGCGCCGGCGGCAATCCGTTACCGTTGACACGAACTGGCGCGGCAGAAATTTTCGACGCGGCGTTCCACGGCCGGCTCTAGAACAATCACCTATCCATGGCCAACGTGTGAGCACGCAGCCTGGATGGGTTTCAACCGTTAGAGGCAGGAGCAGTACGACAGGGGGTTGAAGACAAACCCATTCGGCACGCACCACGCGGATGGATGTGGATCAAAACCTGAACAAGAGCACACGCTATGAGTCCAGTAAGCCAACCCGGCGCCACCGCGCCACAAGACGACGACCTCAAGGTGTTGCACAACATGGGCTATGCCCAGCAACTCTCGCGACGAATGGGCGTTTTCTCCAACTTCGCCATTTCCTTTTCGATCATTTGCATCCTCTCGGGTGGCATCAACTCGCTGGCCCAGGGCACCTCGGGTGCGGGCGGTGCGGCAATCGGCATCGGCTGGCCACTCGGCTGTCTGATCTCCGGGGTTTTCGCCATGGCCATGGCCCAGATTTCCTCGGCCTACCCCACCGCTGGTGGCCTCTATCACTGGGGCTCGATTCTCGGTAACCGCTTCACCGGCTGGCTGACGGCCTGGTTCAACCTCTTGGGGTTGATCACGGTGCTCGGCGCGATCAACGTCGGTACCTACTACTTCTTTTTCGGAGCCTTCGGACCGGCCCTGGGCATGGAAGACACCATCACCACACGAATCACGTTCCTGGCGATCCTGACCGGCGTCCAGGCGTTGTGTAACCACTTCGGCATCGGCCTGACGGCAAAGCTCACTGACTTCTCGGGCTACCTGATCTTCGCCACCGCGATCGCGCTGACCATCGTCTGCCTGATCGCCGCACCCAGCTATGAGTTCGCCCGGTTGGTGACCTTCGGCAACTATTCCGGCGAGGCCGGCGGCAACGTCTGGCCACAGGTGTCGAACAGCTGGATTTTCATGCTCGGCCTGCTCTTGCCGATCTACACCATCACCGGCTATGACGCCTCGGCGCATACCTCCGAAGAGACCCGTCAGGCAGCCTGGTCAGTGCCGCTGGGGATGGTCAGCTCGGTGGCCTGGTCGTTGCTGTTCGGCTGGGTGATGCTCTGCTCGTTCGTACTGATGCTGCCGAGCATGGACGAAGCGGCGAAGCAGGGTTGGAATGTGTTCTTCTGGGCGATGGACACTCAGGTGAATCCGACGATCAAGATGGCGCTTTACCTGGCGATTTTCATCTCGCAGGTTCTCTGCGGGCTGGCGACCGTGACCTCGGTCTCACGCATGATCTTCGCGTTCTCCCGTGATGGCGGCCTGCCCTTCTCGAAAGCACTGGCCTCGGTCTCACCGACCCATCGCAGCCCGGTGGCGGCGATCTGGACCGGTGCCACCCTCGCGGTATTGTTCGTCTGGGGATCGTCCCTGGTGTCGATCGGCGAAACACCGGTCTACACGATTGTGGTCTCCTGTACGGTGATCTTCCTGTTCTTCTCTTTCATCATTCCCATCGTACTGGGCCTGTTTGCCTACGGGACCTCGAAGTGGCCGACCATGGGACCGTGGAACATGGGGCGCGGGTTGTACTCGTTGTTCGCCATTCTCTCGATCCTTTCGATGGTGCTGATCTTTGTCATCGGCATTCAGCCACCGAACGATTGGGCGCTGTACATCACGCTCGGTTTTCTGATTCTGACGGCGATTGTCTGGTTCGCCTTTGAAGCCCGGCGCTTCCAGGGCCCGCCGGTGGGCGAGATGATCATCAAGCGTCAGGCAGAAATCGCAGCGGCTGAAGAGGCGTTGAATAAACAAGCGGGGGCGTAAAGCGATCTGTAGCAGCTGTCGAGCTTGCGAGGCTGCGTTCGGCTGCGAAGCAGTCGTGAATACGGCATCCACGGTTTGATTGATGCACCGCGTCGTCTGGTTTTGCGACTGCTGCGCAGCCGAACGCAGCCTCGCAGGCTCGACAGCTGCTACAGCGCCCCGCTTTTTTTGGCGCCGAACCGAATCCGGATCAACCAACAGGAAGCGCGCAGATGGACCGTCGCACGGCGAAAGATTTTGCCCCTGAACTGCTCGAACTGTACGACTACTACGCCCACGGCATAATCAACCGGCGAGAGTTTCTTGATCGTGCGGCGCTGTTCACCTTGGGCGGCATGACGGCCTCGGCCCTCCTCGCCGCCCTGAGCCCGAATTATGCGCTGGCCGAGCAGGTGCAATTTACCGACCCGGACATCATTGCCGAGTACATCACCTACCCCTCGCCCAAGGGTCACGGCCAGGTTCGGGGTTATTGGGTGCGCCCTGCGAAAGCCACCGGCAAGGTGCCGGCGGTGGTGGTCGTGCATGAAAACCGTGGGCTCAACCCTTACATCGAGGACGTCGCCCGGCGTCTCGCCAAAGCGGGGTTCATCGCGCTTGCCCCAGATGGCCTGACGTCGGTGGGCGGCTATCCCGGCAACGATGACAAAGGCCGGGAACTGCAGCAGACCGTCGACCCTGAAAAGCTCATGAATGACTTTTTCGCCGCCATCGAGTGGCTGATGAAGCATGACGCCACCACCGGGAAAGTCGGCATCACCGGCTTCTGTTATGGCGGCGGGGTTGCCAATGCCGCAGCCGTGGCGTATCCGGAATTAGGGGCCGCTGTGCCCTTTTATGGCCGTCAGGCAAAGGCTGAAGATGTCCCCAGAATCAAAGCCCCGCTGCTACTTCACTACGGCGAACTGGATACGCGCATCAATGAAGGGTGGTCCGCTTATGAGCAGGCGTTGAAAGCGGCCGGCAAGACGTATGAAGCCTATATCTATCCAGGCGTTAACCATGGCTTTCATAACGACTCCACGCCTCGATACGATGATGCCGCCGCCAGGCTTGCCTGGGACCGAACATTGGCTTGGTTTCGGCGCTATTTGGCTTGATTAATCAAATACGAATAATGGCGATAAGGAACTTGGCGCTTACGAAGAAGTAACCGAACAGGTCCTCCTTCATCGCCAATCTTGATATTGAACATACCGCCACCTAACCCATCGCGATTAATAAAATAATATTAAAAATTACTCTTCTATTGCCCATTGCATATTTATCGGCGCCTGCTTAACTGCAAAAACTGCTGATGACAGCAGTGTTCGCAACTACCACGGAAGGAGTCGTTATGAGCCGTTCACCTTCTCATCCCATCCCCCCTTATGGGGCCGCCATCCATGACGCGATCACGGAAGGCAATCTGCAGCAGATGAAGACGTTATTGAAACAACGCGATGCATCCAAGCCTGAACCCAAAGAGCTACAGACCGCTTACGATAGTTTAGCCAAGGAAGTTTCTCGGCAGGAACAGCGCTAGCTCTGTTTCCCCCTTATTGCAATGGAGGCAATAACCATGTCTGGTTCTAATCAGCAACCTGTCGGTTTGTTCCCGCTCGGCTACCGAATTGGTACTTCGATGCCGGGTGCACAAAGTCTGGCACTCAATCTTCTGGTCTTTACCCCTGATGAAACTGTCAACGGCACCGCTGCAATCACTCAGGCGACCAACCCGCCGCTGGATGTGCATTCCGATGTCTGGGGCGAGTACACCTACCTGACAGTCATGTCACCCGGCGCCAGCAAAATCCTGATCACCGCCCAAGGCAATCACGGCGGCCCGGGCTCGAATTCCATCGTGAATTTCAAGTTGCAACTGGTAGTGGGCACCGATTGGAAAGAAGGTATTGCAAACTACTCGTACTTTAATGGTCAGCAGTGGGTCGAGGTCAACAATGCTCCCGCCCATCTCATTGAGGCGGTGCCGTCCCACGTCTCTCCGCTGCCGTTGGAACCCGGCCCGGTGATTCCACCGGAGTCATCTTATCCGCCCATCATGCCGCTGTACGCCGCCCCGATTCAAAGTGCAATGGCCAGTGGTGACCTGGCCCAGATGAAAAATCTGTCGCGCCTGGTCCAGCAGCAACTGGATCAGCAACCCCAACTGCAGACGGCGCTTGAAACGGCCAAGGAAGAAATCAGCCGGCAGGAACGCCGCTGACTCGACCACGAAATATGCCCGACTTGTCTTGAATACAAATAAGGGAGTAGCACCATGTCAATCGGACTTTTTCATACCCGCCTCAACGTCAGTAATCACCTGCTGGGCGCACCGGTTTTAGCGCTCGATCTGCTGGTGGATACCGCAAAGAAAAAAGTCAGCGGGATTGTCAGTATTGTCCAAAGCACCTACCCGCCCCTCAACTTCCGTGCCCGTGTCTGGGGTGAATACTCTGAGGCCAAATTGGTGCCGACGGCGGAGAACCACATCATTCTCACCCTGGCGGGCAGCCCGAGCGGCCCTCTCAGCCAGATCGCCCAGACCTTCGGTTTGAAGGGCATTTTAGGCGGCGATTGGGCGAGCGGTTATGCCGACTACAAGTACCAGGAACAGGGCCACTGGCATTACGTGAAACACGCAGCGGTCAGCCAGGCTCCCGTTATTGTGCGCCCAGAGCATCCGCACCATGCAGTGCCGCTCTACGCCGTCGCGGTACAGCAAGCGCAAACCAGCGGTGACCTGGCGCAACTGAAAGCCGTGGTCAGCCAGGGTGAACAGCAACTGGCCCACAGCGGTGCACTGCGCAATGCACTGGACCAGTTGAACGTTGAAATCGCCCGGCTGGAGGCTCGCTAACCCGCACTGCCCGGGCTGGCCCCAACCTGTGGGAGCGAGCCTGCTCGCGATGACGGCGGTACATTCAGCGCCAATGTTGGCTGACCCGAAGCTATCGCGAGCAGGCTCGCTCCCACAGGGCTGCGGTGTTCAGTCCTTAACTGACTGGCATTAGCCGAGCCCGGGCTCTTTTCAACTTCAACAGGTAAATCCGGTCGCGCCACTGACCCAAGGAAGGCGCGAACACTTCGATGGATTCGTGCCGCGCACGCATTGTGCGCAAGGATTTCCCATGTCAGACAGTCGCCCTGCCCGCTACCTCAGTGAAACCGACCTCAAACGCTACGTGCCCGTGCATGTGGTCTGGGAAATCACCCTGGCCTGCGATCTCAAATGCCTGCATTGCGGCTCACGCGCCGGTCATCGACGCCCCGACGAATTGAACACCCGGGAATGTCTGGACGTCATCGATTCCCTGGCGACCCTCGGCACTCGCGAGATCACCCTGATTGGCGGTGAAGCCTATTTGCGCAAGGACTGGACCCAATTGATCCAGGCCATCCACGATCACGGCATGTATTGCGCCATACAAACCGGCGGACGCAACCTGACACCGGCGAAAATGCAGGCAGCGGTGGATGCCGGGCTCAATGGCGTCGGTGTTTCACTGGATGGACTGGCCCCGCTGCATGATGCTGTGCGCAATGTTCCGGGCTCGTTCGACAAGGCGGTGGATACCCTGCGACGGGCCAAACAGTCCGGGCTTGCAGTGAGCGTCAACACCCAAATCGGCGCGGCCACATTGCCCGATCTGCCTGAGCTGATGGACCTGATCATCGGCCTCGGCGCCACTCACTGGCAGATCCAGCTGACGGTCGCGATGGGCAATGCCGTCGATCACCCGGAGCTGTTGTTGCAGCCGTATCAACTGCTGGAAGTGATGCCGTTGCTGGCGCGTCTGTATCGCGAAGGTGTCGACCGCGGCCTGCTGATGAACGTGGGCAACAACATTGGTTACTACGGTCCTTATGAACACATGTGGCGTGGTTTTGGCGACGAGCGCGTGCACTGGAGCGGCTGCGCCGCCGGCCAGACCGTGCTGGCACTGGAAGCCGACGGCACCGTCAAGGGTTGCCCGTCATTGGCAACGGTGGGGTTTTCCGGCGGCAACGTACGCACCATGAGCCTGCACGATATCTGGCACTACAGCGAAGGCATGCACTTTGGCCGACTGCGCGGTGTCGACGACCTGTGGGGTTACTGCCGAAGCTGTTATTACAACGACGTCTGCCGTGGCGGCTGCACCTGGACGTCGCACTCCCTGCTCGGCAAACCCGGCAACAATCCCTACTGCCATTACCGCGCGCTGGACCTGCAAAAACGCGGGCTGCGCGAGCGCATCGTCAAACTCGAAGACGCGGCAAAGACCTCCTTCGCCGTCGGACGTTTTGACCTGATCACCGAACGCATCGACACCGGCGAGAAGGTCAACAGCGTCAGCGACAGCGGCCAGGTGATCAAACTGGCCTGGGCGAACCAGGGCCAGAAATCGCCAGACGAAGGACGTATTCCACCGCAACTGGCGCTGTGTCGCGGTTGCTTGCAATACATCCATGCACACGAAGTGACCTGCCCCCACTGTGACGCCGATGTCGCCGCAGCAGAAGCCATGCACCAGACAGACCGTGCCCGGCAACAAGCGATTATCAACACCTTGACCGGCCTGCTGGGGATGCCGAAAAATATCTTGATGTGACCGTTGTCACGCACAAAAAAAACGCCACTCTGGGAATGGCGTTTTGTGCATTGGCGAATCGAAGACAGAGACATTCGGTGCGTATCAGATCGCCAAGATCGCAGCCTTCGGCAGCTCCTACAATATTTTCGTACACCTGGAGCTGCCGAAGGCTGCGATCTTTGTGTGCGATACGAACGACAGAAACCATTGCCTGACTCCTTCACTTCAACGCAGCCCATCTGCGCTGTGGAGGAAGTATCGGCATTCGATTTCAGGTGAACAATACCGCTTTACTGCAGTTCACTACCGCATGCAGTGCAGCCGTTGGAATCTCGCAGCGTCAGCGCGATTCCCAGTGCCAGGACGATCAACAGCGCGGCGACGGCAAACGTTATCCGCATACCGTTGGCGACGGCAGCGGGAGGTGCCGTGGTGATGTCTGCCGTCGCCGAGGCGAAGGCAAACACCGCGCCCATGACCGAGGCTCCAGTGATCAGTCCGAGATTACGCGACAGGCTGAGCATGCCGGCAATCACGCCACGCTGGTCCGGGCGGATGTCGGTCATGATCGCGGTGTTGTTGGCCGCTTGGAACAACGCGTAGCTGGCAGTGATCACCGCAATGGGCGCGAGGTAACCGAAAATGCCGAAACCCGCCGGCATCATCGATAAAGCACCCGTGCCGAGCGCCATCGCGGCGAGCCCGACGACGGTCATGCGCCGAGTGCCAAAACGGTCCACCAGGCGACCGGCCGGCACCCCGGTCAGCGCAGCCACCAGCGGGCCGACTGACAAGGCAAGACCGACAAACGCCGTACCGAGGCCAAGCGCACCCGAAAGATAAAACGGCCCGACCACCAGCGTCGCCATCATCACCGTCGAAACGAGCGTGCTCATGGCCAGGCTTGGGCTCAAACCCGACTCGCGGAACAGCGCCAATTTAATCAATGGCGAGGCAACCCTGGCCTCAACGAATATAAAAATCCCGGCGCCGACAACAGCCGTCAGCAGCAGCGCAATGTTGAGCGGCCCCAAATCACCGCGCCCGATCGTCATGGCCAGCGCATACGCCGCAAGGGTCAGTGCCAGCAGCAACGTGCCGGCCTTGTCGAAACCCACCCGCGGCGCTTTCGCCCGCTGTGCATCCGCCGGCAAATAGCGATACGCGAGCCAGATGTTCAGAATGCCCAGTGGCACGTTGAGCAGAAAAATCGCCTGCCAGCCGAAGCCGGAAATCAACAACCCACCGAGTGACGGCCCCAGCGTGGTGCCGACCGCCGACATCGTGCCGAGTAATCCCATCGCGCTGGCGGTCTGCGCTTTAGGCACCGTCTCTGCGACAAACGCCACGGTCAAGGCCAGCATGATCGCCGCCCCGAGCCCCTGCACGGCCCGGGCGCCAACCAGCCACCAAAGCGACGGCGCGACACCACACGCCAACGATGACAGGGTAAAAATGCCAATGCCCGTCAGCAGCAAGCGCCGACGGCCGACGAGGTCACCGAGTCGTCCGACACTGACAATCAGCGTGGTGATCGCCAGCAGATACGCCAGAACGATCCACTGCACTTCCTGAAAGGAAGCATCGAACGCCTCGGCCAGTATTGGCAAACCCGCGTTGGCAATGCTGGTGTCGAGTGAGGGCATCAACATCGACAGCGAAAGGCTCGCGAGCGCCCAGGGAACCGAGCCTGATTGAGTGATGAGTTTCATGGTTTGGCCACGTTTTGAAAGGTAGATCAGCAGCGTATTCCCGCGCGTGGCATGGCGGAAGACGCATGACTTGCACTTGATAGGTGCGTTTGACGCCATGTCATCCGCACGCCGTGCTAACGTTGGGGCATGACGACTCCCGACCTGAATTTACTGATTACCCTGGATGTGCTGCTCGCCGAAGGCAGCGTCGCACGCGCCGCCCAACGACTGCGCCTGAGCCCGTCGGCCATGAGCCGGGCGTTGGCGCGATTGCGTGAAACGACGGGCGACCCGTTGCTGGTCCGGGCCGGACGCGGTCTGGTGCCGACGCCCCGAGCACTCGAACTGCGCGAACAGGTCAGTCGATTGGTGCAAGATGCCGGAGCCGTTTTACGCCCCGCCGAACAGCTCGACCTCAAGCAACTGATGCGCACGTTCACGCTGCGCACCAGCGACGGTTTCGTCGAAAACTTCGGCCCGGCGCTGATTGCCCGCGTCGGTGAGCAAGCACCCGGCGTGCGCTTGCACTTTGTGCAGAAGCTGAACAAAGACAGCGCCGCGCTTCGCGACGGTTCCGTCGACCTGGAAACCGGCGTGGTCGGCGGCGCGACGAGCCCGGAAGTGCGCACCCGCGCGTTGTTCGAGGATCGCTTCATCGGCGTTGTGCGCACGGGGCATCCGCTGAGCCAGGGAGCGGTCACCGCCTCCCGTTATGCCGCTGGCAGGCACATCCTGGTCTCACGTCGAGGGCTCGATAAAGGGCCGATGGATGAAGCCTTGGAAGTGCTGGGACTGGAGCGCGAGATCACCACCATCGTCGGCGGTTTCTCGGCCGCGCTGGCGCTGGCTCGCGCCTCGGACCTGATCGCCACCGTGCCCGCGCAACACACCCGAAACCTGCGCGCAGGCCTGCACGGTTTTGCCCTTCCGTTCGAGCTGCCGCCGATCACCATTTCGATGCTCTGGCACCCACGGATGGATGCCGACTCAGCGCATCGGTGGTTGCGTGAATGTGTTCGAGAGGTTTGTACGTAGCCCAAGGTTTTCTGCTCCCTCACATAGCACATCACCAACCTGCATCCCATTTCCATCGCCGGGGATGGCATGTCCATTTCACCCTCAAATGCGCTCACGGCATTAATGAACTAGATAGAACAATGCTCATTAGATGATGACTAAGGCAAGAACTGTAAAGCGACTTGCCAATCCACAGAAACATTAAAAAACAGAGACTTAGCCTCTCTTAACGTTTGATCTCAAGAGTGGCCGACTGCAGCACCAATAGAAAATTGTTGCCTTTGGTAACGGCTTCAGCCTAGGATTGTGAGATGGGTTCAACCCTGCGTTAGAACTTCATTGGATATGGACTTCCTACATGAGCGATGACTTATGAAACATAGCATTGGATTGCTGCGCATTTACTCTCTTGATCCCTCCAGTACAATTCAAGGCCATTTTTTTCATGCCAGGCATTGACGTCTTTGCATCATTTTTTGGCGTCCTTAATTTAGTTCAATGCTTCGACAAGCATTGCTTTGCATTTTTTTCTGGGTAAGCACTAGAGGGGCCTATGAAACCCATCGACAACATAATAATTATAGGCTTTGGCAGCATTGCTCAAGGGCTACTGCCGTTACTAGTCGCCAACTACACGGCGAAGATTATTATCTTCGACAAAGAAATGGATGAGACACGGCAACATATCGCCAAAGAGTTTTCGGCCGACTTGAGTCAGGAGTTCATCACCGAGGACAACTTTTCAGAGATCATCTCCCCGTTACTTGGCAAAAACAGCTTTCTCTTGAATCTGGCAGTATCCGTTTCAAGCATCGCGCTGATCAATCTTGCTCAACGACGCGGGGCGCTTTATCTGGATACCTGTATAGAGCCTTGGGAATATGCCAACGAGAAGGATCGCGGCTTCACCAGCAATCATTGCTTGCGCGAGGCTTTAAAGAAATACGCACACACTAATACTGCGACAACGACAGCACTTGTCGCGCATGGCGCGAATCCCGGATTCATCTCCATTCTGCTCAAAAAAGCCATGCTTGAAATGGCTGTCATTAATGGCATTCATGATCGTCCAACGACCCAGTCAGAGTGGGCTGCGCTGGCCAAGAAGCTTGAAGTGCAAGTTATACAGATATCGGAACGAGATACTCAAGTCACTTCAAGGACTCGTGAGCCTGACCATTTTATATGCACTTGGTCAGTGGACGGATTCATTACTGAGTGTTTACAGCCAGCGGAGCTGGGCTGGGGCTCTCATGAAGAGACGGTACCTCATGGCGCGAAGGTTTACGACCACTCATTGGAGTTGGCCGAACGAGGGCGAGACGTCAGGGTAAAAAGCTGGTCACCTAATTATTTAGAGTTTGGCGCCTATTTATTAACACACAACGAATCGCTGTCCATTGCAGAGTATTTAACTTTAGGAGACCCCGCTGCCCCCCACTATCGTCCGACGGTTTACTATGCCTATCACCCTTGCGATCAAGCGGTAGAGTCGATGCAACTGCTTAAAGGCGGCCATGAGAACGACATCGTCTCCAAGGAAGTATTGAAAGACGATATTATCTCCGGGATAGATGAGCTGGGTATTTTTCTCATTAGTAAAAAATATAAATCCTATTGGCTTGGGTCTAATCTATCAATTGGCAAAGCCAAAAAGATGGCAAAGTACAATAGCGCGACCAGTTTGCAAGTAGTGTCGAGTATCGTCGCGGGAATGAAATGGGCTGCACAACATCCTGACTCAGGTATTTTGGAGTCGGACAATATCGACTGGGAATATATCTTCGATTTTGCGGAGCCGTTCTGGCAACCTATTGTTGCGCAGGAAACAGACTGGAAGCCAGGCCTACCGGATGATGCCTTATTGTTTCAGAATTTCCGGATACCTTCTGAGCACTGAGTCAAACACAAATAGAGTGGAAAACATCATGGATGACGTTATCAGCAGTGTCAGTCAATACGGGGCTCGTTCGACACCAGACGCCGCTGTGGTTCTGGCAAATTTTCAATTCCCTCCCATTGAATTAAGCGTTGAAGAACGCGCTGAATGGAAGGAAATACTGTTTGACTCAATTATTACAGAATACGATGCCAGGCGTTTGTATTGGCACTTGGAAAGCCACTATGCAGAATATTTTCCGACGCTGGTGGAAGTATTAAACCCTTGGTTGCGGGACGAAATTGATCATGCATATGGTTTTGCATTGATCTATTCATCCTACACCGGCCTGCCGCTTGATGAGGTTGTACTGGAAGCCGAAATCAGAAAGCCTGACTTCACCATCATTGAGCCAATAGCCAATGATCCTTACAAGCTGCTCATCATGTTAGCGTATGACGAGATCATTACGACGCATGTTTATCATCGCAGCATCGCTAAATACGATCAGTTCGACTCCCAACAACTCTCGACATGGATCAGAAAAACCAAGAAAGACGAGGTGAGTCATTTTTTCTCGTTTGTGCAAAAAGCGAAAGAGCTATTCCCTGACCGAACAAACGAAGTCTCCTCCATACTTGATGAGATCTTTGACATCGACTTCCATAAAGAAAGCTACACCGGAACATTTGTCCTGGATCATAACACGCCAGATTTCCCCATCTCCAAACAGGAAATCAAGAACATGATCATCCCTGCTATCGTAAAGAAATTTAACGAATAGGGTTGCTGGCTTACCAGGAATAAAATAAATGAAACGGCCATTCTTAACCAAAAGACATTGGAGTTCCAGGGCTCTTTTTAATGAGATCGCTGACAGTGGATGGGTCAATCCGGGGATCGACCTCAAGTACCAGGAATTCTTCATGGCGGATTTGGTTTCAGAATATGACTCTGTAAACCTTTACCATCATTTGCACTCACGCAGAGGCACATTCTCACCCTACTTTGTTCAATATCTGGATTTCTGGTTTTCCGACGAGCGAAATCATGCTGATGGTTTCTTTGAACTTAATCGTCTTTTATTCGGCTCAAGCGAAGAAGAATTGATTGATCAGTTGAAAGCAAGGGTTGGCAACTTCGAGGGCCTGGATGAAATATTGTCCAGCGAGTTCAATCTGCTACTCATGTTCGCTTACGATGAGTATGTCTCGGTCAAGACCTACAAAAAAGATACATTTTATAGCGAATTTGGACACCCTGCGTTCAACACATGGATTAAAAACCTGATAGCCGATGAAGCCATCCACTTTGGGAATGCGATAAAAATCCTCAAACGTACCCATGCTGCACAATTGGACAAAGCTGAAGACGTGCTTCGCAGTATCGTTAATTTTGAAGGAGGGGCCTATCAAAACACTTTCCTCTTCGACCATGACGGCCCTCACTTCTTGCTTGATGACGCTGAAATCGGAAGTATTGTAATAGAAGAAATCTTATCAGCATTGGCCAAGGGTCAAAAATGAAAAATAGTTATTATGTGATCGCCTCCCTGATATTGATGATCTTCGGTGAGATTCTGACAATTTACAGTGAAGTGTACGCGTCAAAGCTGCCTGGCAAGTTCATGGAAACGCCTGAAATGTTTATCAAGCCCATGGTCCTTATAAGTATTGCCGGAATAAGTCTGGTTTTTGCCTATTGGCTTGGCTATCAAGGCACTGGAAATATTTGGGTGGTTACGGTCGCCTCACTGACGCTATTGCTTATTTTAGAGCCCATTGTCATCTACGCAATGCTCAAGGAGCTTCCTCAACGGGGTGCACTAATTGGCTTTATTCTAGGTGCGGCTGGATTAGTTTCAACCGTAGCCCTTTAATACACGATCAGGTGTCAATCATGATAACCCAAGAGAAAACAATGACCTGCACTGTCTGTGGCTATGAATACGATCCCGCGGTGGGAGATTCTGAAAACGGAATACCACCAGGTACTTCCTGGGAGGACATCCATGACGATTGGCTCTGCCCGGACTGTCAGATGCCTAAAGGGGATTTTGAGTAATCTAAAACAAGCCATCGAGAGGGGCCTGGAAGGCTGTGATTATGGGCTGGCTATAACTGGCCCAGCCTCACCCCTCAGCCTTCCTCCTCTGAAGCCCCTTCAACCGCAAACTCGCCCGTTGCGCCGCCGCCATTTTTTCCGGGCGCTTCATGCGCTTCCATTTTCTGATGTCGTCCTTGGTGCGGCCACAACTGACACACAACTCACCGCTCAACTGGCAAATGGAAATACACGGATTTTCGATATCCTTGGCCACGTTTCAATCCCGCGTCGAGCGCTTGGGCGCCAAGCGTTGCTGCCAGTTGCCGGCATTGGCGCGCTGACATTGTTCTTCAGAATCGAACTGCACATGGGCCGCTACCGGGCTGACGCGAACGTCCGCTTCGCTTAACGCCACGGCCGTCAGTTCGACCATGCGCTCGCCCTGCCCGCTCGCCAGCGCCTGATCCTTGGTAACTGATCCATAAACCCCACCTATCCAAAAACAGGTGGCGCGTTCAGCGCGTGAGATCGGGTGTGAAATCAAATCATTCTGGCGCGGAGACCATTCGTGGCGGTTACTTCATTTTTTGTGGCTTCATATCCACTACCGTCCCCGCCTGCACGTTTTTGATCGGTGACAGTAAGTGCGGCGAAATATTCCAGCGCTGGCTGGTGTCGGTTACCACTGTGACGGTCTTGCGGTTGAACTTCATGACGGTACCGGACAGGCGCTCACCATTGGGTGAATCGAAGCTTACCCGTGCTCCCGGATGGAACTGCATCATCGATTTATGAGCCTCCAACGACTCCAACATCTTCAGCCGTTCGATAATGTGATGATTCAATGTCACTAATTCATCGACGCTCAGATGATCAATATTGATACTCATGATGCCCTCCAATTCCAGGGTAGTAACGCCTCAACATCTTCAACCGATTCAGCCTGCGGTAATCGTTCCAGTACGTGGCGCAGCCACGTATAGGGCTCCTGGCCGTTAGCTTTGGCGGTTTCGACCAAGCTGTAGATCTGCGCACTGGCTGCGGCGCCCTTGGGCGTATCGCTGAATAACCATGCCTTGCGCCCTATGACAAACGGCTTGATTGCTCTTTCGGCGGCATTGTTGTCGATCGGTAAAAAACCGGCCTCCACGTAACGCTCCAGCCGGCTCCAGTTGCTGGCCAGATAACTGAGCGCCTTGCCGAGAGCACTTTGCGATGCGACTTGCGGGTGAGTTTTCTCCAGCCAGCTTTTCAACTGCGCGAGCACCGGCAAGCTCTGTTCCTGGCGACCGGCAAAGCGCTGCTCATCCGTCATTTCTTTCAAATCACGTTCGATACCGTACAACTTGTTGATCATCGTCAGCGCAACATCGGCCCGACCGGTTTTACCCTTGGGCTGCACTTTCTGCGCATCGACAAATTTGCGCCGTACATGGGCCATACAAGCCAAACGCTCGACACCCGGCTGTGCGGCCAAGGCGTTATAGCCGGCGTAATCGTCAGTCATCAAATAACCACGATAGTCGCCGAGCAGCCGCAATGGCACCTCCTGCGCTCGGCTGGTGGTGTAGTCAAAAAGAAGGACTGGTCGCTCCGGTGGGCCGCTGGCTTGTACCCACATCCAGGATTGGCTGGTCGGGTCTCGACCTGGCTCTTTCAGCACCTGCACTCGCGTTTCATCGCAGTGAACAATCGGACTTTCCAGTAACCGATCACGCATCAGATTCAGCAGCGGCTGGAAGTGTTCGCAGCACTGGATCACCCAGCGCGCCAGAGTTTGACGCGGGATATCGACACCGTGGCGAGCGAGGACTTTTTCGAAGCGGTGCAGCGGCAGGCCATCGACGTACTTGGTGGTCAGCAGCATCGCCAGCACGCTGGGGCTGGCCATGCTTTTATCGATCAGTTGCGCGGGTTTGTCGGCAGTGACCGGTGCTGTTTCGCAGCCTCGGCAGCCGTAGACCTTGCGGATATGTTTGATCACCCGGATCTGCATCGGCACGATCTCCAGCTGTTCGCTGGTTTCCTCGCCGATGGCATGTTTGCGGCAGCCGCAAACGCAGGTCAGTTCGTGTTCGGGGAGTTCGTGGATAACTTCGATGCGTGGCAAGTCAGCCGGTAGTGGCTTGCGTTTGCCACGGCGTTTGGTCGGGGCGACAACTTCTTCGTCAGCAGCAACAGGCGCTAGCGTGTCGATACTTTCGGCTTCATTAAACAGCGGCAGTTGTGGTGTCGCCGGATCAGCCGTTTGCTCAGACTTGCGCCCGAACAGGCGCTGACGAAGCAGCGCATTCTCTTCTTCAAGAAAAACGACCTTCGACTGCATCTGAGCAAGTAATTGCTTGAGCGCAGTCAGATCATCGGGAAAGTTGTCGGGCCTGGAAATCATGGCCCGGATTATACCCAATCAAGCAACAAATCGCGGCGTCAAAACCTGATGCGGACGGTTGCGCCAAAGGTCAAAACCGTCAAGCAGCCAGTTCAGTTCCTGGACGCTCAATACGATGGCTTCGTCAGTAACGTCGGGCGAGGTTTTGAAACGCTCGGACTCCAGGCGCTTAAGCCAAAGGCAAAAGCCATTGCGCTCCCAGTAAAGGATTTTCACTCGGTTCCGGGGGCGATTCAGAAAAACAAAAAGTACCGGGTCGAATACCGCCACCTTGATATCCAGTTCGACCAGGGCAGCGAGGCCATCGATGGATTTTCGGAAATCCACGGACTTGGGGTAGAGGTAGACTTTTTCGACTTTGGCGTCGGGTCGCATCATGGCGGACGGCTCCAGAAAAATTCGGGAGCACAGCATCCGCGATCATATGGTGGCTTTGAATGTGGGGTTCATGGCGCGCTTACGCAGAACCCGACTATTTGCGCTTGGGCGGTTTCGCACGCCTCGGTCAGGGTGGCGACCAGGCGACGTTCGATGTGGGCCTGATCGCGTTTGCTTAAAGACATCGGGTAAGGGTCCTTGAATGGCCGTCGATGGAAAGGGCTCATCATACGATAACGGGCTGATCCGAGAGTTGCTGCGTCTGTCCTGCCATCTTCGTGGGCAAGCCTCGCTCCTACAAGTTTTGTGGCGTTTACATTATTTGCAGGCGACGCAAATTCTGTAGGAGCGAGGCTTGCCCGCGAAGAGGCCCAAACACCCGCCGCAAATCCCGGCCCTGAAAAAGCAGGTGATGAATATTGCGAAGGGCCAGATAAAAGAAAATGCCTATTACCCCCCCAATACTCCACCTATTAGCTGACTGCTTTATAGGCGTCTAACCTTATTGGAGCGCTGGCGTAAGCTGGCCGGTTGAGACTTGATAAAAGATACGAATGAGTCAGAAGCGTACTAGGCTTGCCGTGGGCCACCGTGCTGGCAACTCGATTGCTGTTCTCCAGATTTCCCGTGTGACCACGACGATCGGTAGATCGAACGGCTACAGCCTATGTCATTGATTTCGCTCGTCGCTATTGCGCGCCCACCCCGGGCCGGATAGCCGGATGAATACGACCAAAGGTAGCGCACACATGGCAAATGAATCGAAATGCCCGTTCAATCACGCCGCCGCTGGCGGTGGCACGACGAACCGCGATTGGTGGCCGAACCAACTGAATCTGAAAATCCTGCACCAGCACTCGCCCTTGGCCGACCCCATGGGCGAAGACTTCAACTATGCCGAAGCGTTCAAGAGCCTGGACTTTCAGGCCCTCAAGCAAGACCTGCGCGCACTGATGACCGACTCGCAAGACTGGTGGCCGGCAGACTTCGGCCACTATGGGCCGCTGTTTATTCGCATGGCCTGGCACAGCGCCGGTACCTACCGCACCGGTGACGGCCGTGGAGGGGCTGGCTCCGGCCAGCAGCGTTTCGCACCGCTCAACAGTTGGCCGGACAACGTCAGCCTCGACAAGGCACGCCGGCTGCTTTGGCCGATCAAGCAAAAGTATGGCCGCAACATCTCCTGGGCCGACCTGATCGTGCTCACCGGCAACGTCGCGCTGGAGTCCATGGACTTCAAGACCTTCGGTTTTTCCGGCGGTCGGCCAGACGTCTGGGAACCGGATGAGGCCGTCTACTGGGGCTCCGAAAGCAAGTGGCTGGCAGGTGACACCCGCTACGAAAAAGACAAAAAAGAACCCATGCAAGAACCCGGCGAAGGCCCACTTGTAGCTGAGCCAGGGGAAAATGAGGACAGCCGTACCGACAAAGGGCGCAACCTGGAGAACCCGCTCGCCGCGGTACAAATGGGCCTGATTTACGTCAACCCCGAAGGCCCGGAAGGCAATCCGGATCCGCTCGCTGCGGCGAAGGACATCCGCGCGACCTTCGGGCGCATGGCGATGAATGACGAAGAAACCGTTGCGCTGATCGCCGGCGGCCACGCCTTCGGCAAGACCCACGGCGCCGGCCCTGCGGACAATGTCGGTGCCGAGCCCGAAGCCGCTGGTCTCGAAGCACAAGGCCTGGGCTGGAAAAGCACTTTCGGCAGCGGCAGGGGTGGCGACACCATCACCAGCGGCCTGGAAGTGACCTGGACCACTACGCCCACAAAATGGAGCAACAACTACCTGGAAAACCTGTTCGGCTTCGAGTGGGAACTGACCAAGAGCCCGGCGGGTGCGAGCCAGTGGACAGCCAAAGACGGTGCTGGCGCGGGCATCATTCCGGATGCTCACGACCCATCCAAGCGGCGTAATCCGATGATGCTGACCACGGATCTGGCCCTGCGATTCGATCCGATCTATGAACCGATTTCGCGGCGCTTCCTTGAGAACCCCGATCAGTTGGCCGACGCATTCGCCCGCGCCTGGTTCAAGCTGCTCCATCGCGACATGGGCCCCCTCTCCCGCTACCTCGGCCCGGAAATGCCCAACGAAGAACTCCTGTGGCAAGACCCCCTCCCGGCGGTCGACCATGCCCTGGTCAACGACAGCGACATTACCGCACTCAAAGGCAAACTCCAGTCCTGCGGCCTGTCCGTGTCGCAACTGGTGTCGACTGCCTGGGCCGCGGCTTCCACCTTCCGTGGCTCCGACAAACGCGGCGGGGCCAACGGCGGACGCCTGCGTCTGGCTCCGCAGAAATTCTGGCAGGCCAACCAGCCTGAGCAACTGGCGAGCGTACTGGCGAAACTCGAGAGCATCCAGAACGAGTTCAACAGCGGCGGCAAGAAAATCTCGCTGGCAGACCTGATCGTGCTGGCCGGTTGCGCCGGTGTCGAGCAAGCGGCAAAAAATGCCGGCCATACCGTGACAGTGCCTTTCACGCCGGGACGAATGGACGCCTCGCAAGAACAAACGGACGTCGAATCCTTCGGGTTCCTCGAACCCGCCGCCGATGGCTTCCGTAACTACCTCAAATCCCGCTACAGCGTAGCGGCCGAGGCCTTGCTGATCGACAAGGCGCAACTGCTGACACTCACCGCGCCAGAAATGACCGTGCTGATTGGCGGTATGCGCGTGCTGAACACCAACGTCGGACAGACCCGGCACGGGGTGTTCACGAAGCAGCCGGAAGCGTTGACCAACGACTTCTTCAAAAACCTGTTGGACATGAGCGTGGAATGGAAACCGGTCTCGGACGACAACCAGGAGTTTGAAGGACGCGATCGGAAAACCGGCGACCTTAAATGGACGGGTACGCGTGTTGATCTGGCGTTTGGCTCGAATGCGCAGTTGAGGGCGTTGGCTGAGGTTTATGCCTGCGACGACGCGAAGGAGAAGTTTGTGAATGACTTCGTTGCGGCTTGGGCCAAGGTGATGAATCTGGATCGGTTTGATTTGAGATGATCTGAGCAATACTGCTGAAACCCGCAACGCCTCCCTTTGTGGAGGCGTTGTGTTTTTTCTCCTTTCACATGCACGTTGGCAACTCACAAGACTCACAAGCTCCCCTACTCGGCGCGCGCATGCTCCAACACCACTTCCAGTGGGTGGCGCAGTTGCCTGTTGGCCCGACGTTTTACCTGACTGCGGCAGGAGTAACCCGTTGCCAGTGCTTCTCCCGTCTTGTCCAGCTTGCCGGCCCATGACTGCTCAAAAATGGTCCGTGAGGTGTCCTGGTTGCGTGCCTCATGGCCGTAGGTACCGGACATGCCACAACAGCCAGTCGCTTCCGTCACCAACTTGAGTCCAAGCCGGGCAAACACGGCTTCCCATTGCGAAGTACTGGCCGGCACATTGGTCTTCTCGGTGCAGTGCGCCAACAAACGGAATGTCTGAGTAGCGGGGTGCGGATTTTCAGGCAACACATCGAAAAGCCACTCCTGGGGTAGCAAGACCTTGGGGCAATCATTGAGCCCCGGTACTTTCTGATATTCCTGGCGGTAGACCAGCGTCATCGCCGGGTCCAGACCCACCAGCGGTACTTCGCAGTCGGCTAGCGCCTTGAGTTGACTGGCGTTACGGATCGCCGCTTTGGCGAAGGCGCCGAGGAAGCCCTGCACATGCAAAGGCTTGCCGTTGGCACTATAGGGCGCCAGAAACACGCGATAGCCCAACTGATACGCCAACTGGATAAAGCTCGCCAGCAGCGGGGTTTCGAAGTAACGGGTGAAAGCGTCCTGCACCAACACCACGCTGCGCTGACGTTGCGCGACGGTGAGCTCGCGCAGGGCTGGCACGCTGGCGACAACGACCTTGCAGCGGGTCAACGTGGCCTGCAAGTCGTAACGGTTGATCAGCGGGCTGTCGAGCATGCCGACGTGTCGCTCAAGCAAGCGGCTCATCCATTTTGAGCCCATTACCGCGTTGTACAGGCCCGGCGCGTAGGCCATGTAAGGAATGGTGAACTCCAGCGAGCCGATCAGGTAATCGCGAAGCGGACGTTGATAGCGACCGTGATAGAGCTCCAGAAAACGCGATCGGAATTCCGGGACGTTGACCTTGACCGGGCATTGTCCGGCACAGGATTTACAGGCCAGACAACCCGCCATCGCGTCGTACACCTCATGGGAGAAATCCGCCTCGCCACGCGAGCGCGCCAGGTTATTGCGTAACCGCGCGGGCAACCCGCTCAACCACGACAATCTGCCCCGCGCCGCTTCCAATACATCGATATTGGCCGCGCCTTGCAGACGCAACCATTCGCGAATCAATGACGCCCTGCCCTTTGGCGAATGCTGGCGTTCACGGGTGGCTTTCCACGACGGGCACATTGCATCGTTGGGGTCGTAGTTGTAGCAAGCGCCGTTACCGTTGCAGTGCACAGCGGTGCCGAAACTTTGCCAGACGCGCTCGTCGATTTGCCGATCCAGCTCACCGCGCAGCGTCACTTCGTTAACCTTGAGCAAGCCTTGGGCGGCATTCGGCGGCGTGCAGATCTTGCCGGGGTTGAGCTGATTGTGCGGGTCGAACGCGCCCTTGAGCGATTGCAGCGCCGGGTACAGCTCGCCAAAAAACTCAGGGACATATTCCGAACGCAATCCCTTGCCGTGTTCGCCCCACAGCAAACCACCATAACGCCGCGTCAGCTTGGCCACGGCATCGGAAATCGGCTTGACCAGCGCGGCCTGGGCCGGGTCTTTCATGTCCAGCGCCGGGCGCACATGCAACACACCGGCGTCGACGTGCCCGAACATGCCATAGGCCAGGCCATGGCTGTCGAGCAAGGCACGGAACTCAGCGATGTAGTCGGCCAGTTTCTCCGGCGGCACGGCGGTGTCTTCGACGAAGGGCTGCGGGCGAATCTCGCCTTCAACGTTGCCCAGTAGCCCGACCGAACGTTTGCGCATGGCGTATACGCGGGTCACTGCTTCGGCACCTTCGGCCAGCGTGTGGCCCAGCCGCTCGATCGTCGTGTCGGCCTGCAGACGCTCCACGAACGACGCCACACGAGCGTTCACTTGCGTCAGGTCTTCCCCGCTGAACTCCACCAGATTGATACCCTGCGTCGCGCGCTCGGCGTCCGTCGGGAAATACTCGGCGACGCTATGCCAGACAATGTCTTTCATTGCCAGCATCAACACTTTGGAGTCCACGGTTTCGATGGACAGCGGCTTGTGCGCCAACAGCGCGTTGGCGTCGCGCAGCGCATCCATGAAGCTGCCGTAGCGGACGTTCACCAATACCGAATACTTGGGAATCGGCAGCACGTTGAGCTTGGCTTCGACGATGTAGCCCAACGATCCTTCCGCACCGCACAGCACGCTATTGAGGTTGAAACGACCATGCTCGTCACGCAGGTGCGCCAAGTCGTAACCGGTCAGGCAGCGATTGAGTTTGGGGAACACCGACTCGATCAGGTCGGCCTGGGTTTCCTGAATGTGCCGCGCGGTGCGGTACACCTCGCCGATGCGGCCGGGCTGCGTACATGCCACCTCCAGCTCCGCATCGGACAGAGGCTGGCTGTGCAGACGCTCCCCGCCGAGCAGTACGCTGTGCAGTTCCAGCACATGATCGCGGGTCTTGCCATAGGTGCAGCTGCCTTGGCCGCTGGCGTCCGTGTTGATCATGCCGCCCACGGTGGCGCGGTTGGAGGTCGACAGCTCCGGGGCGAAAAACAATCCATGAGGCTTGAGCGCGGTATTGAGCTGGTCCTTGACCACGCCCGCCTGCACCCGCACCCAACGCTCGGCGACGTTGATTTCGAGAATGGTGTTCATGTGCCGCGACAAGTCGACCACGATGCCATCGGTCAATGACTGGCCGTTGGTTCCGGTGCCGCCGCCTCGCGGGGTCAGGTTGATCTGGCGAAAGCGTGGTTCGGCCATCAATGTCGCGATGCGCACGATATCGTCCGCGTCGAGGGGGAACACCGCCGCTTGCGGCAGACGCTGGTAAATCGAGTTGTCGGTCGCCAGCACGGTCCGAGTGGCATAGTCGGCGCTGAGCTGACCGCGGAAACCGCTGGCGCGCAGGGCTTGCAGAAATTCCGGGTACTGGGCCGCGGGTTCAACGGTCGTCAACGGGGCGATCATCGCAGGATGGTCTCTTGTAGGTCTAATCACTGGAAAATCAAAACACTTGTCGCCTGAGCATTAATAGGTCAGCCTCAGGTCGTCGGCTGCGCCAATGATCCTGCAGGTTCTGGTGCCGGACAAACGGATAATCCTGCCGCTATCGATGACTTTTACGAATGAATTACCGCCACCTCACCCCCTCGATGTCGTTGCTGCTGGCTTTTGAAGCCGCCGCCCGACATGAAAGCTACACCCGCGCCGCGATGGAACTCTCGCTGACCCAAAGCGCAGTCAGCCGCCAAGTCCAGGCGCTGGAGCAGCAACTGGGCCTGACGCTGTTTCGCCGTGAAGGCCGGCAGGTGCAGTTGACCGATGTCGGTCGTCTTTATCAGCGGGAAATGACCGAAGCGCTCGGACGCATCCGCAGCGCCACGTTGCAGGCCATGGCTTATCAATCAGGCAGCGGCACGTTGCGCTTGGCCACATTGCCGACCTTCGGCTCGAAGTGGTTGTTGCCGCGCCTTCATGACTTTTACAAAAGCCATCCTGGCATGCTGGTGCACATCAACTCCCGGATCGACGCCATTGACTTTGAAACCAGCGGAATTGATGCCGCGATCGTCGTCGGCAATGCTGATGTACCGGGCCTGATCAGTCATCGGCTGCACACGGAAGAACTGATGGTGATCATTTCTCCGCAAGCGGCCAAGGCCCATGACGCCTGGACCCCGGAGCGCATTGGCGGGCAGACCCTGCTCAATGTCGCGAACAATTCCAATGTCTGGGGCGAGTGGTTCAGCCACCACGGCTTGCCCCATCGAATGATGCGCCTGGGGCCGAGTTTCGAACTCACCTCACACTTGATCCAGGCCGTCAGAGCCGGCATCGGAATAGGTCTGGTGCCTCGTATTCTGGTGGCCGACGAATTGGCCAGCTCAGAGCTGATCAGCCTGGACCTGCCCTTCGCCAGTCAGCGCAGTTACTACCTGACCTACCCGCCACGCAACGAAATGCTGCCGTCACTCATGGCGTTCCGTACCTGGTTGCTGGAACAGATATGAACGCCCGGCAGAATGATCACCGCCCGAGGAAGGCGTAGCCAAAACCCACCACCTTGGCATCTTCGCCATAGCCGCCCAGGAATGAAACACCGACAGGCAGGTTGCCCTTGATGGTGCCTGCGGGAACCGTGATCTCGGGAAACCCCGTAGCGGAGGCAATGTACGACGACGCATAGGTGTCACCGGATTTGCAGACGTAACTGTCATCGGTCACGCCGTGAACCACCGAGGCAGGGCAATTGATGGTCGCGAAGAACAGGCTATCTACGTTGTTCTTCTTCATGATGTCCATCAGTTGCGCGCGCAACTGCGGGATCTTTCTGGAGAGGATGGAGATATACAGCGGCGAGTCGGTGCTTGCACCATTCGATACCGCTTCCAGTCCGGCCAGGCGTGCCGGGTTCATTCCATGCAGACCGTTTTCAGCCTGATTTTTCCTGGCCAGATCGAGAAACTGCGCCAGCGTTCGAGGTTGGCTGGTGTTGAGGGTGGCCAGGTAGCGTTCGAACTGCGGCTTGAATTCACTCTCTCCAACGGGGCCCAATACATCGCTCCATAGCGTTTCAAACGCCTTGGGAAGGTCGATGGAGACCACATGAGCACCGCGCTTGCCGAGGGTTTCCTGTGCCGTTTTAAAGACTGCATCCACCTCAGGGTTGGCGCCTGTGAAGTTAGTGATCACGCCAATGGTTTTGCCTTGCAGCGAGGAGCGGCTCAGCGCTTGCTCAAACTGTATTTTGTCTGCCGCAAGGTCAAGGGTCGCCGAATCGCTTTTGTCCTGTCCCTTGATCGCATCCAGCACGATGGCCTGATCCAGCACACTGCTTGTAATCACTCCGCCGGTATCGAAGGCGAGAGAGAGCGGAATGATGCCGCTACGACTGATCAGACCCAGCGAGGGTCTAAAGCCCACCGTACCGGTGACGCTGGCCGGCGCGCGGATCGACCCGCTGGTATCCGACCCCAGCGCAAAGGGTGCAAACGCTGCAGCGACGGAGGCGGCAGAACCGCTGCTGGAGCCTGAAGCGTCACGCTTGGTATTTCTGGGATTCAGCGTTTGACCACCAAACGAGCTGTAGCCAAACCAGCCAAAGGACGCAGCGAGTTCCGACAGGTTGGCTTTGCCGAGAAGAATCGCTTGCCCGTCGATCAACTTCTTGACGGCGAAGGCATCCTGGCTCGGCACCGACGAACGCAGTACGTAGGATCCGCCAGAGGTGACCATACCGGCGGTGTCGAAGTTGTCCTTCGCTACGAAAGGAATGCCGGCCAGCGGTGCGTACTTGGCATCGGGGTTTCTGGCGCGTTCGGCATCCCATTGCCTGGCCTGTTCGATCGCCTGATCATTGAGGGTCACCAGCGCATTGATGTTTTGGCCCTGATGGTTGTTCGCGCGAATGTTATCCAGATAGTGCCTGACCAGTTGCTCGGAACTGATGTCCCCATTATTCAATGCATGACGCATATCGGCGAGCGTCATGCGGTCGATACCGTCATCTGCTTGAGCACTGGCCGCCAATACCAGATACGAGCAAGCCACGAACTTTTTATTCAACTGCATGGGTAATTCTCCTAGTGGGGACAGGCGAACGAAACCAGCTCGCACCTCATGTGGGTGCAAGGGAATGGGAGGGAGGCAGGGGTAAAAAAGGCCGGCGTTATTCTGCCGGCCCCGGAAAGTTCTAAAGACAACGTCGAAGATCGCAGCCTTCGGCAGCTCCTACAGCAACTTGTTTTTCTGCAAAAATTCCTTGGACACACTCTCGATAGACTCACGGCCCACGTCGACCCGAGAATTGAGACCCGCAATGGTGTCGTCGTCCAGTCTGGAGGAAAGAGCGTTGAGCAATTCGCCGATCTTGGGATTCTCGTTAAGGACTTCAGTACGAATCACTGGCGTCAGCGCATAGCTGGGGAAGAATCCTTTGTCGTCCTTCAGGACAATAAAGCCGAACGCCGGAATCCGCCCGTCAGTCGACAGCACCAACGCCACATTCACCTGACCATCCCTGAGTGCCTGATAGGTCAATCCGCCGTCCATCCGGATGACGTTTTTACGCTCGAATTCAAACTTGTACGTGTCTTGAAGAGGTTTCAAACCATCAGGGCGTGAAAAAAACTCAGCGTTAGAGGCGAACTTATAGGCTTTGCCTGCTCCGAGATTTTTTGCCAGATCGCTGATCGAGACGATCCCCTCCTTATCGGCCTCTTCCTTGCGCATGGCAAAGGCATAAGTGTTATTGGCTTTTGATCGGTTCAGCCACGTAATGCCCTTCTCTGCGTCAAGGGTGCTGATCCTCTTATACGTTTCGTCAGCATCAAGTTTCTCCAGGACTTTGTTGTAGGTAATCAGCGAAGTGCCGGTGTATTCCCAATACACATCAACCTGACCGTTTTCTTGCGCCGCGCGCAATACAGATGACCCCAAGTCAGGGCGTTTATCGACGCTGTATCCATGGGTGCGCAGCAATTGAGTCGTCATTTCAGCAACCAGTTGCTGTTCTGTAAACTTCTTGCCGCCGACCACAATCGTGCTGTTGGCAAAAGCACTACCCACCAAACTTCCAACAAGACCCAGCGTAAAGATCAAACGGACCAGCATTCGATGAATCATCATGCACCTCGTATTATTAGTTTATGTCCAGGTCTTCAAATTCAATCGCGCCCGGCCAACCTCAAGCCCCGTGACACCGCGAGGGTTTGAATCAAACCGCACCCTAGATCCACCGCGATTGCCAAAAAGGCGGTCGACGCGGCACCAGCCAACATCATTGCGAAGTCGTTCAGGTCGATACCGGTAAAGATCAACTCACCTAGCCCTCCTCCACCCACCAGAAAGGCAAGCGGCGCAGTACCGACGTTGATGGCGAGCGCCGTACGTATGCCCGCGAAAATCACGTTCATCGCATTCGGAATTTCGACTTTCCACAGCGTTTGCGCAGGCGTCATGCCCATGGCCTCGGCCGCTTCGACCAAGTGCTGCGGCACCGCGCGCAATCCTTCATAGGTGTTGACCGCCACGGGCAACAAGGTCGCGACAAACAATCCAATGATGGCCGCGCCGCTGCCTACGCCGATAAAGCTCATGGCCAATGCCAACAGTGCGAGCTTGGGTATCGCCTGCCCCACATTGAGGAACTGCATAGTTGCCATGGCGTAACGCTGGTTCGCAGGACGGCTCATCCATACGCCCAATGGAAGCGCAACGAGCAGGGCCAGAACCCCACTGATGGCAACGATCTGCAAATGCTGAACGGTCAGGTAGCTGATATCGCCCCAGTAGTACTGGAGCCCTTCCCAAAATCTGATCATCAAGTCAGACATCGTCAGTGCACCGCCGGAGTAATGTTTTCAACAAGTCGTGCCAGGATGTCGGCCTGGTGGACATAGCCGATGAAGCGTCCGTCGCTGTCGTTGCATAACGCCCAGTTCTGGCCGCGACCCAGTAGTTGCGAGAGCACTTGGCGCAGATCATCGCCCGGCTTCACGATCAGTTGCGAGCGCAGGGCGATGCCGCTGTTTGCGCCCACGACCTGCATCTGTTCCCGTGGAGGGATCCTGCTGGCGACGTCAGCGGCACGCAGCAGACAGAGTCGTTTCATGATCCTGTCGCTGCCCATGAAGTTCTCCACGAACTCGCTGTTTGGCCTGGCGAGAAGATCATCCGAGCTGCCGAACTGCTCGATTTTTCCGTTATGGAACAGCGCGACACAGTCAGCCATCTTCACGGCTTCGTCGATGTCGTGACTGACAAAAAGCACGGTCTTGTTGACTTGGCGCTGGATGCGCATGAACTCGTCCTGGATCACTTCCCGGTTGATGGGATCGATCGCGCCAAATGGCTCGTCCATCAACATGACGGGCGGATCCGCTGCCAGGGCTCGGGCCACACCCACGCGCTGCTGCTGGCCTCCCGAGAGTTCGCACGGGTATCGCTTCAGAAATTTTGACGGCTCCAGCGCGACGACTTCCAGCAATTCCGCTGCTCGCTTGCGGCTTTTGGTTTTATCCCATCCCAACAGATTCGGGACGACGCAGATGTTTTCCTCTACGGTCATGTTCGGGAACAAACCGACTTGCTGAATCACATAGCCGATCGATCGTTTGAGGGTGACGCTGTCCAGTTCGGACGTATCGCGACCGCCAATTCTGATCGTTCCCGACGTGGGCGTGATCAGTCGGTTGATCATTTTCAAGGTCGTGGTTTGCCGCAGCCAGACGGCCCGAGCAGTACGCAGATTTGCCCCTCTTCAACGTTGAATGAGACATCTTCTACTGCGGTGATTGAGCCAAATTTCTTGTTCAGGTTCTCGATCTGGATCACGTCGTCGCTTCCTTCATTCGGCCAGTGGCCACTTTGTTCTTGTTCAGGCCTTTTGGCGTCAGGAGGAGCTGCAGGGCGTACAGCGCATAGTCGGCCGCAATGGCAATGATGCTGATGACGATGGCTCCGGCTAACAGCTGTCGGGTATCAGATTGAGCGATGCCGCGAATAATGAGACTGCCCAAGCCGCCGGCGCCGATATAGGCGGCGATAGCCGCGATACCGATATTGATAACGGTCGCCATCCGCACGCCCGCCATGATGAGTGGGACCGCTATCGGCAGCTCAACCTTGCGCAGCCGTTGCCAGGTAGACATTCCCATCCCGATCGCCGCTTCGCGCAACGCAGGATCAATGTTAGAGATCGCTGTGGTGGTGTTGCGGATGATGGGCAGCTGGGAATAGAGAAAAAGCGCAATGACCGCCGGCACTACGCCGATCCCATAACCAATCAGGGACAGCGCCGGGATCATCAGCCCGAACAGCGCGGCAGAGGGGATCGTCATCAGGACAGCAGCAAAGGCCAATACCCAACGGCGGGTTTTGGGGTGCTGGGATATCGCGATCCCGACAGGCACGCCGGTCAGAATCGCCAACCCCACCGCGATGGCCACGATGAGAAGGTGCTGTCCGAGTAGCAGGCTGATCAGCCCGCCGTTTTCCAGAATGAAACTCAAGGTTTCCATGGTTGTCAGGCCTTCTTCGCGTCATTGTTGTTTTTGCCGGCTGTGCATCTGGAAGTGGACGCCGGATTTGTAACGAACCTTACCTCGCTCCTGAACGGAGCCTGAGCTTTGGGTTCGACGATTTCTATCAAAAAACCGACGTCCCGAGGTCCGCCAGCGTGCAGTGCGAGGTGAAGGGTCGAGCGAGGAAGGAAGTATGCAGGATCGCCGAATTATCAAGGCTTAACTGAGCGTACCTCCTGTCGGGCCAAGTCATTAGCTTGCTATGCGGTTTTGTAGAGAGAGGGGTTTTTCGGCGGATTAGCGTTCGTTGACCAACGAGTTCGGTGACTGCAACTCAGGAATGAGCATCATCAAATTTCCGCCGCTCTTCGCCGGGCGTGCATCCCCACACACGACGGTAAGCAGCACCCAGATGTGACGCCGAGACGAACCCGCAGCTATAGGCAATGGAAGCAATGGGTTGGGTGCTTTCACGCAGCAACCGGCGTGCTTCGTTAAGTCTGAGTTCAAGATAGAATTTTTTCGGCGTCATCCCGAAGTGCTGATGCCACAATCGTTCCAATTGACGGTGCGACAGATTGCATCGGTCGGCGATCTCTTCGATGCCGACAACGTTCTCCAGATTATTTTCCATGAACGCAATGGCCGCCGTCAGCCGCTTATCGTGAATCCCGAACCGCCACTGTATCGACATCCGCTGATGTTCTTCCGGGGCTCTTATCCTTGCGTGCAGAAATTGCTCTGCGATGCTGGCGGCGAGTTGATTGCCATAATCAAGCGCGATTTGCGCCAGCATGAGATCGATTGCCGCCGTCCCCCCTGCACACGTCCACCGGTTTCCATGGTTGACGTACAGCTCTCTGGTGACTTCGATAGTGGGAAACTCTTCCGCAAATTGACCGATGGACTCCCAGTGCAACGTGCAGCGCTTCCCTTCCAGCAATCCGGCTCGGGCAAGAATGAAAGTACCGGTACTCAGTGCGCCGACCGTTATCCCTCGTGCCGCTGCGCGCTGTAAAAAGCGCAGCATCTTGGGTGGTTTTTGATGCTCGATGTCCAGGCTCGCCAGCACAAAAACGCGATCAACCTCGGGCGCTTGCTCGATCGCCAATGTCTGGATCTCGATGCCACTGCTGGAGCTGACCGGCCCACCCGTTTCCGTGAGAAGTGTCCACTGATAAAGCGTCTTTCCCGAAAGCCGGTTCGCGGCCCGCAAAGGCTCGCTGGCGCCAGCCAATGCCATCATGGAAAACTGAGGGAGAATGAGCAGCCCGATTCGCTTGGTGGTGTAACCCTTCACAGGCGTCGCTGGTTCACGGGGGCTCGTCATCGCCAGATCCTTATCAGGGGGCCAGATCCTTAGCAGAGGGGCCAGCCGTTCAGATAGTACCGCTTAGGCCGGCCCGAAGGAGTGGCTTTGGATTGGCTATGTTAGGGCCCTTGAGGGGAAACGTCGCTGGGGAATGCGCCGCGACGCTGGAAATCGCTGTAAGACCTCGTTGCGAGGCCTTACAGGATAATGGCGAGCGAATCAGCCGCGCGCGCGAATAGCCTCATCGATACTCTGGATCATCGATTCGAACACGGGACTGTCGACTTGATTCTGCTGGCCATGTTGCATGTGCGGCATGATCAGCGCGCTCGCACCTGCATCACCCGGATAGTGCCGGTGCAGACGCTCAGACTCTGAGGGCATGTGCAGGGTGTTCTCGGCGCCGTGGATAATCAGCGCAGGCGGGAAGTTTTTTGCGCCTTCCATGGACTGCTCCGGGTCATACGCCACATACGACTTATAGGACTTCGCAGTCACGTGGGTGCAGCCAGGCCAGCGGTCAGCACCACCCGCTTCGGTATAGCCGCCCAACTGCTGATCAACATAAGCCTGAGTTTCAGGATCAAGCGGATAATATCCAAGGCTTGTCGCTTCGGTTCCGGTATCAAACGGGGGAATAGGCGCGTCATCCGGGAGTTGGTGAATGGCTGCGTCCGCTACATCTTTGTCTGCGCGCAGGGCTTGCAGCTTGCGGATGTTGGTGTAACTCATCGGCACCCAAAACCGGATCTGCTCATCGCCTGCGGCAGCAAGCTCAGCCACTGCACCAAGGCTGGCCACCGCCCCCATCGCCCATGACGCTACCACGGGCATCTCACCAAAATTGTCGCGCGCCCATACAACCGCACCGAGGACTTCATCTTTCTGGTCTTCGAGGGTGACATTGGTGATCACCCTGTCACCCGCCTGGACGGTGTTTCGTATGTGCTTGTTGGTAAAAAATCCCGCCACGTCGTAGGTCATGACTCGATAGCCCCGGGCTGCCAGGGCGCGACCGAAAAGCTGACCGTACATCGATACCCCGCCCGTGAAGCCGGAGTTGAAGACTACAGGTGGAAGTTTGCGGGACGAAGCGTCGATTTCTTGAGGTTCGAATACCATTCCCTTGAGACTCAGCGTTTCGTCTCCGTACTTGACAGCAAAGTTGATTTCTTTAGTCGTAATGTTCGTCATCGCTTGATATCTCAAAGTTGGGCTACGGACGTAGATCAAATTACCAACTGGCCAGATGCTCCACGGAGAAGCTGGTCAACAGGAATCCGGGTTTCTGTAGAAACATGATGTGCAACGGCATCAACAAAGTTAAAAGTTTTGGGCAAATCAAACAGATCGGAATACGGCCCACCGTCGTTGTTGGTACCAACATGAGGTGCATCGGTTGCTTCCAGGAGAATCTTCTCTGCGCCGACTGTGCAAACAATCTGCACGACAAAACGCGCTGTTTCCTCGGGACTGACAGAAGTGCGATAGCCAGGGCCCTTGAACCACACATTACCTCGTCTGCTCGCCTCGGTGAGCAGAGCGATATAAGCCGGCTCCGCGGGACCCCGCTCGCTGTAACAGCTGCCTAGATGATCGATGATGACGCGGACATCGTCAGGGATCTGTCGCAATACGCGCAGATTGGTCTCTGCTTCTTTCGCGTAAATGTGGAGATGCTGGTGCGGGAGCAGGCGAGAATAAAACGCAGACCACTGCCCATCACTGAAGCGTGTATCAGATACAGTTTCAGGCCTTGCATCGTGTAGAACGATTCGGGCACCTACAACTTGCGAGTGCGCAAGACGTTCCTGTGTGGCGTAGGCAGGGTCCGCCTTAATTGTTCCTACCAGTTTGACTCCCCCGTAGCGCACGGGGTTTGCAACCTGGAGACGCTTGAGCTCTTCAAACGAAGCGAATACGTTTTCCGAGTCCGGCAAGATACTGAGGTGCACATTATTGATCACCGTCGGGGCAATTCCGGCAGTGATAAGTTTATCCAGATAAGCGGTAAGCGGATGCGGCTCCGGTAACGCATAAGGCAGCGAGCCAGCTACCCGGCGAAGATCTTGCGAAGTGTAAAAATGAACATGACTATCAATTCTTTTCGTCGAAGGCAGCATGATTATTGTTTCCTGCTTTTGTGCGAAAACAATAATCGTCGTCAGTGCTTCGTCGCTCCCGCCAACTCGACGTGTAGTATCAAAATTTCGCCATGTACGATTTGACGGGCACGGAGGATCTCAAGGAGAGAGGCGCCCTCGCAAAGCAATGCTTAATCAGATTTTCCAGTGGCCATTCAGGTGATGGCGAAATTTTGTTGTCGTGACATTCGTCAGTCACCTCTCTTACACCGGAGAGATCGTGGCAAGCGCACCAATCAAAATGGTCAACACCAGAAATCCGCCCAGGAAAAATGCCATCTTGCCCATGGGGCCTCCTACGTTATGAGTTTGCGGTGCAGCGGCTACCACAACTGCTGACCGTGCTGTCATTGTGAGCCGGAGGCTGATCCCATTACAGATGCAGATAGCCAAGAAAAATACGGATCAGAACGACATCGCCCCCGAACACCCCGACGGCTCATCGCGCCACCTTCTGGTTAGCGCTTACCTTGGGTGCAGAACGGCGGGACCGCACGATGGGCTGGCTGCAAAGGTTGGTAGCAGCCATCGCGACCGGCAGAATTCGGCCAGGTGGACATTCAGAAACCGTGCACCAGGTAGGCTCCTGAGGGAACTCGATATCGCAGCTTCTTGCATTTGCCGGGTGCAGGCTGATGCCCCGGCGGACGATCAGGAAACCAGATTCGGCATTTGCCCGGAGGCGGCATATGGCCGCGGGGAATCTCAACCTCAGCGTACGCCCGCTCTGGCTCGACATTAGCCATTTGCAATTTTCCTTCGGGCCCGGCTCTGCCAGCCGTCGGTGCATCCGAAACCCGATCTGTCTCTGCGCTAGCGAAGTTGCCAGCGTCGCGCCCAGTGTCCGGAGTGGATTGCTCAACAGCCGCCATTTCCACTTCGCGGCGCCTTTGGGTCTCCTCTTCCAGCCCCTTCTGTACTGCGACCAGGTCCTCTTTGGCATTGGGTGGAGTCCCCGAAGACTGGGCCTGCTGCGCCGCCTGGATCAATTGGAAATTGCGGTTGCGCAACTCGACGTTGCGACCAACCCGCATGTTCGAGCGCACCGCCAAGGTTTCAGCCTGCTGGTACTGCCCCTGCTGAAGACGCAACACACCGAGGTAATGCAGCGTCGCGGGATTGTTCGGCTGGATATGCAGGGCACGCTCCAGCGTGGCGGCGGCCTGGTCCAGTTGGCCATTTTCATACTGCCGCGAGGCTGTTTCGATCAGGGTGGTTGATGCGCTGTTGCTTTGTGCGGGCGCTCTTCGCTCGGCAGCGACAGAACAAAACGACGCGACGGCGCAGAACACCAGGATGAGGCCGGGCGGAAAACTCTTGGTTGGCATCAGGGGGCGGACTCGATTGAATTCGGAGGCACTGCCGTAAAACCGACCACAGCGCTGCTCGGCATTTCCGATATAGGGCCGCTATTGACCTGGCCAATACCCTGAAGTTCCTGCTGCAACGGCCGTCGCAACCAGTATCATTTTTTACCGCTTCCCAAGAAGCCCGACTGTCTGCAATGGGTTGTGGTCACTCACAGCGGATGTCGATATCAGACTTGTTCAGTAAAGGATAAGAATCCAGTTCAGCTTTTGACGTGTGCCCACTCTATAAACCGCTCTGAAAAGCCAACGACAGCGAAGCAGTCGCCTAACTTACGCGCTGGGCTCGTTCAGATTCATCCAGGTGCTCCAGCAGCACCGCTATCGTTGCATCCCGCAGCTTGATTGCCTCCATCCAGCCCGGCCCCTGCGCCAACAGCGGGGGACAGACGTTGACGTGGATTGCACCGTGGCGCGGGAACCACTGACCGTCGCGCAACACCCTGCGCGTGCCGCGGATTGCGACCGGCAGCAGCGGCACGCCGACACGCGCGGCGAGCACGAAGGCGCCCATGTGGAAGGTGCGTAAGCCTGGCTCGCGGGTAAAGGTCCCCTCGGGGAAGAACATCAGCGGCTGGCCAGCCTGTAGCGCCTCGGCCAGGGGCTCCGTGTCTGCGGCGCTGCGCTTCAGGTCGAAGCGTTCGACGAAGCGGGCGCCGAGCTTGCGCAGGAACAGGCCGGCGATCCACTGGTCAGCCAGTTCGCGCTTAGCAACGAAGCTGAACTGCGGCGGCAGGGCCGCGCAGAGTATGACGCCGTCGAGGTAGCTGGCATGGTTTGCGGCCAGCACGCTCACCCCTGACGCAGGCAGGCGCTCCAGCCCCGAGACGCTGAACGGCACACCCGCCAGGCGCAGGAACAGTCGTGCGGCCGCGCGGGTAAAGCTGCGGCACCAACGCTCGCACGGCAGGATCGCGACGCCAAGCCAGGTCAGCGGTGTGACCAGCCAGAACAGCAGCCAGATGTAAGCGGCATACAGCGCGGCGCGGCAGGTCTGCCAGCTGCGGCCGAAATGCGCGCGTACGGCCGGCAGCACCAGGCGCAGTAGCTGGCGCCACACGGCGAGGTGTGACCGACCCACTTCGCCGCGCTCATACAATTCACGGCTGGCAGCACGACGAATCTTGCCGCTGGAGGTCTTCAGTACGCTATGCGGTGGCGCCAGAACGATATCGTCGGGCGGCACACCGGTGAGATCGACCACGATGCGGTTGACCTCCTGCTGCAGGCGTTGCCGCGCGACAGTTTCCTTCTCGTAGCTTTCCGCCAACACCACCAGGCGCTCGGTGCCGGTGGCCGGGTCAGGACTGCCGAACACCGCAATGCAGCCTTTGCGCAGGCCGGGCAAATTGCCGACCGCCGCTTCGACATCATAGGGATAGATGTTGCGCCCGGCACGGATGATCAGGTCCTTCGCGCGGCCGGTCAGGTAGACCTCACCGCCGGCCATGTAGGCGAAGTCGAGCGAGTCGAACCAGCCATCGCGCAGCACCCGGCGGGTCTCTTCGGGGTTACGGTAGTAGCCACCGGTGGTGGACGGCCCGCTGAATTGCAGGTGACCTTCGCTGCGCTCGGGGACTTCAACCCCGCTGCTATCGACGATGCGAATCTGATGGCCCGGCAGCGGCCGGCCGCTGGAGACGAAGCGCAAAGTTGCGCTGGCGTTCGCTTCGGCGGGCAGTGCATTGCCGCGGGCCTGGAACGCCTCGCGCTGCACCCGGTCGATCAGCGGCCCTCGGTTCAAGGGAGGAAAGGCCACGCCCAACGTGGCCTCGGCCAACCCATAGACCGGCGCCAGTGCGGTGGGCGCCAAGCCATAGCGAACGAAACGTTCGGTAAAGCGTTGCAAGGTATCCGGGCTGACCGGCTCGGCACCGTTGAAGGCCACGCGCCAACTGCTCAAGTCCAGACCCTCGAGGTCGCCGTCAGCGAGTTTGCCCAGGCACAGTTCGTAGGCAAAGTTGGGCGCCGCCGACAACGTGCCGCGGAAGCGGTCGATGGCCCATAGCCAACGCGCCGGCCGCGCGAGGAAAGCCAGCGGCGACATCAGCACCAGGCTATAGCCGTAATACAGGCTGCCCAGCCAGGCACCGATCAGGCCCATGTCGTGGTACATGGGCAGCCAGCTGACGAACACGTCCTGCGGCCCCACTTTCAGAACCCCACCCATGGCGCGCAGATTGGCCAGCAGATTGGCGTGACTGACCATCACGCCCTTGGGTTGGCCAGTGCTGCCCGAGGTGTACTGCAGGAAGGCGATGTCATCCGGTTGCCGCGGCGGTGTGACGCACTCGCCGCCCTCGCCTGTGAGCTCGGCCACGCTGGCAATGCGCGTCAGGCTCGGGACTTGCGGCCGGAGCAGCCGGGCGAGCAGCTTCGCTTGCGTCACGGTAATCAGCACTTTGGCTTCGGCGTTGCGCAGGATGCCGGCCTGGCGGCGCAGATGGTCCTCTATCTGCGACAGGCGTAGCGGTGGGTAGATGGGCACCGGCACACCACCGGCCAACAGGATGCCGAAAAAACCATGGAGAAAATCGCGCCCTGTGGGCAGCATCAGGGCCACGGTCTGACCGGTCTGCAAGCCACTGCGTTGCAGCCCTGCGGCCACGGCCAGGGCGCCCTGGTACAAGGCGCCATAGCTGAAGTCTTCCGGCTGGTCACTTTCACCCAGCAGGCGCACGTGGGGATACTGCGGCTGATGGCGCACCTGCCATTCCAGCACCTCGATCAGGGTCCGCGCGGCGTCCGGCGTCTGTCCCGTTGCTGTCGGGGTCTCGCTGTAGTCTCTGGAGGGCAATGGGCGTACCGCCTCGGCGCCCTGCCTGCTGTGCAGCACGAGCAGTACATCAGCGAGTGTGTCCGCCGAGGCGAACAGGTTTTCCGGTAAGTGCACACCGAATTCGTGCTCGATGCGTGACCAGAGCTCGACCCGGGCCAGGCTGTCTACGCCCAGGTCCCGGTCCAGCACGCTGTGCAAGGTGACTTGCAAACCTTCTGCCGCCTGCGGGCGCAACTCGACCACGGTGCGCCGGGCAATTTCGAGCAACTTTTGCGCGTCCCCATCTGAATGGGAAATGGCGCGGGTTTCTGGAGGCGGACGAGACATCGGCGGCCCCTCATGACAGGACACTCTGTGTGTAGATCCTTGCCAATTGCCATTATGCGCCTATGGCGGCGACTGGGAATGCCATCATCGATTGCAGCGCTCGCAGGATGGCTGAGCCGGGGCTAGGCTCTCAAGGACGCAGCGCCTACAGAGAGATCGCCATGCCAGCCAGCCTTGCCCCCGGAGTGACGCGCCGAGAAATCTGGGCTTGGGCGATGTTCGATTTCGCCAACTCCGGCTACACAACGGTGGTGATCACCGCCGTGTTCAACGCCTACTTCGTCGCGGTGGTCGCCAAGGGCGAAGCCTGGGGTACGCTGGCCTGGACCAGCGCCACCGCCCTCTCCTATGTCCTGATCATCCTGACCGCGCCGCTGATCGGCGCCTACGCCGACGCCTTCGCCTGCAAGAAGCGCCTGTTGTTGTTCAGCACGGTCGGTTGCGTCGCCTTTACCTCTGGACTCGCGCTGGCCGGACCGGGGGAGCTCGGTATCGCGATCCTTTTCATCGTGCTATCCAACTTCTGCTTCGGCTGCGGCGAGAACCTGATCGCCGCCTTCCTGCCCCAACTCGCCCGTGCAGATGCCTTGGGCAAAGTGTCCGGTTGGGGCTGGGGGTTCGGCTATATCGGCGGCCTACTCAGCCTGGGCGCCTGCCTGGCCTTCGTCAGCTGGGCCCAGGCGCAGGGCCAGACTGCGACGCAGTTCGTGCCGGTGTGCATGCTGATCACCGCGGCCTTGTTCGCGGTAGCCAGCGTGCCGACCTTCCTGTTCCTGCGCGAACGCAGCCAGCCGCAGCCAGGACGCGGCGGCACGCCTATCGCGCAAGCGGCGTTGGCGCGCTTCGCGCAGACGCTGCGCGAAGCCGACCGCTATCGCGACCTGCTGCGCTTCCTTGCCTGCACCGTCTGCTACCAAGCCGGCATCTCGGCGGTGATCACCCTGGCGGCCATCTATGCCAATCAGGTCATGGGCTTCAATACCCAGGACACGCTGCTGCTGATCTTCGTGGTGAATATCACGGCCTCCATCGGCGCCGTGCTGTTCGGTTGGTTGCAGGATCGCCTCGGCCATCGCGCCACGCTGGCGCTGACCCTGTTGGGATGGCTCGGCATGGTCGGCATGGTCTGGGTCGCACGTGGCCCTGAGCTATTCTGGCTGGCGGCCAACCTCGCCGGTCTGTGCATGGGCGCCAGTCAATCGGCCGGCCGCGCGATAGTCGGTCTGCTGGCGCCGCCGACGCGCCTGGCGGAGTTCTTCGGCCTCTGGGGGCTGGCAGTCAAACTGTCAGCAATCCTCGGCCCCATGACTTACGGCCTGACCAGTTGGCTATCCGGCGGCGATCACCGCCTGGCGATGCTGATCACCGGCAGCTATTTCGTTGTCGGCCTGCTGATCCTGGCTGGCGTCGACCTCGAGCGCGGGCGGCAGGCAGCTGTCAGCAGTACCGAGAGTCTCGAAAAGTGAGAGGGACTATCCATATCGGGTCAGTTTTCGCCTGTCGCGACTGCCTCAATTCGTCCTGGCCAATTATCTGCCCTCCGCGAAGGGCAGCTAAGGGGTCGGTTGCAGTCATCGCTGAAAGCGGTCTATTGCCCCTACCGCTGATGCAGTAAGCAACATGGAGAACACCGACTGACTTCAGGAAACAGTTCCCTCCAAAGCCATAGGCGACCACTGATATCAGCTCAACAACCAGCGCGACATCAGACGCGTCGTCAACGGCATCAACCCATAGACCATACTGAATGACACCACCCCGGCAACCGCTACCTTGAATAGCCAGACCGGCAGACGCAGATCAGACAGTTCAAGCCCAGCCGCCAAAATCCACGGCACAAAAACGGTCAATGGCAAGACGATCATCCAGGACAATACCCATTGCTTCCATCGCTCGACGGTCACCCGACCTTGCAATGGCTCAAACCAGAATTTCGAATCATCCTCAGTACGGGGGTAGTCCTGCCGCAACCAGGGCAAGGATTCGCGCAACAAGGCATGACGTACCCGGGATTCCAGCCAGGCCGTGACATGCCCCTTGCTGACAAAGCGCAGGATGATTGCGTAGCGCAAGTGCGAGCCGACCGGTTTGAGCACATCCGTCGCCAGATAACCCGGAAACTGCCGATGGGCGTCGATGGCTTTGTTCATCCATTGCTCATACAACGCCTGATACTGCGGATTAACCTCATGCACAATCACACTGACGCCGATTTCAGCGTCAATGCTCATGGTTGCTGCCGCCGGAGCACGGCCCGCTGGTAGAGGCGTTCGCGCGCCAGAATCATCGGGTCGTGACTGGGTGCGATGCCATCGGGCAAGCGCCCGGGGTTGAAATCAAGCCGCTGCTGGGCGAGTTGTTGCGCCTCGGCCGGGACCAGCGCATCGAGGGTCAGAATCCCCAGCTCGACTTCCTCGTGGTTGCGCGACCAAGGGATCGAACCATCTTCGATGGCATCCCCCGGCGCCGCCAGTTGCACCACCAGACGTAACTTCACTGCCCCCTTGGCCAGTCGTGCGCCGATTTCGTCCTGCAAATAATCGGCTGGCATTGCGGCGGCTTGCTGATCACTCAATGCAGGCTCTGCCCGCAACGGTTCAATACGGTAGCGACCGATAAACACTTCACCCTGACGGTTGCTGAACACCAGGGTATTCACGCCAAAGTATTCGATACCGGCGTAACTGCTCGGCGCGGGCTTGGGTGTCTGAAGGAAGTGCTCCGCGCGTGGATGACTGGCCAGAAAGGTTTGCAGCGGCAGCGGATCCGGCGGCGTGGCGACGTTGGCGGCAATGCCTTGCAAAAAACTCAGAAAGTCTTCGGGCGTGGCCACCGGAAAGCCGTTGAACGAGTGCGTCACGATGTCCGTGAACTCACCGTCCGGCAGCGTAAAGCGAACGGCCAGACCGTGAGGACTGGCCTGCGGATCGCCGTCCTCGGTGGCCGGCACGCCGCTGAAGTTGGAGAACCTCAGCACCACCGGCACCGGTTGCCCCTGCAAATGGGCAGCCCGGCTTAGTACGGGAGCTGATGGCGAAGCCGCAAAGGTTCCGCTTAGCAATACACCCTTGGCATGGGTCATGCGAAATCCCGGGTGATGGCCGAACGTCGCGGCGAGTGCGTCAAGTAAAGCGTCGTAAAGTCTGTCCTGGGACATGGGGGCACTTCTCATGGGCGACACATTTTTCTGGTTGGCGGCAAAGGCAGAGGACGCGGCAAGCGTCCCTGCCAGCAGCGCGCCGATCAATAATCGGGTTGGCTGCATCGGATTCAGCCTTGGCGCAGGCCAGGATTGAGGGCGATGTGTTTGTACTCGACAAAGTCATCCATGGCCGCCACGCCGTTGAGGCGCCCCTGCCCCGACTGCTTGAAACCTCCTTCTTCGAACTCGTCGTAGACCACGGCCCAATCGTTGACCCACACCGTGCCCGCCTCCAGTTCGCGAGCCACCCGCAGCGCGCGGTCGACATCGCGGGTCCAGACACTGGCCGCCAGACCGAACTCGCTGTTGTTGGCCAGTTCGATCGCCTCGGCTTCGCTGTCGAATACCTGCAGCGTCAGCACCGGGCCGAAGGTCTCGCGCTGGACGATCGCCATATCGGGGTCGCTGACCCGCAGCAGTGTCGGGCGATAGAACGCGCCCCTGGCCAAAGGCCCCTCGGTCACCGGGCCGCCGCGAACGATGACTTGGGCACCGGCGGTAATCGCCTCCTTCACGATTTGATTGACCCGTTGCACGTTGGGCTTATCGATCAACGGACCCATTTCGCTGGCCGGGTCCGCGGCGGGCCCCACACGCACGGCTTCCAGTCGCGCGGCCAGACGCTCGGTCAACGCCGTGGCGATATCGCGTTGCACCAGCAGCCGCGAACCGGTCATGCAGAACTGGCCGGCGAATACTGTCAGCGCTTTCACCAGAGTCGGGACGGCTGCATCGAGGTCGGCGTCGTTAAACACCAACATGGGTGTTTTCCCACCCAGCTCCAGGCCAAAACGTTTGAGGTGTTGCGCACCCACGGCTGAAATCGCCCGGCCGGTGGTGGTGCTGCCGGTAAAACTGATTACCGGAACCCGGGGTGATTCCACCAGATGAATGGAGCCGGCCGCGCCCTGCTCGCTGAACAGATTGATCACGCCGCGCGGCAGCGACAGCGCCTCGCTCATGATCCGGGCCACCAGGCAGTTGGTCTGGGCGGTTTGTCCGGGCATTTTGATGACCGTGGTGCAACCCGCCGCCAGCGCCGGTGCCAGCGAGCGAATCATCAGCACCACCGGCGAGTTCCACGGCACGATGATGCCCGCCACGCCGACCGCCTGACGAATCACCAACGATAGCTTGCCGGGCCGGGGCTCGGCCGCTCGACCGTATTCGGCACGCGCCAGAGCAGCGTAATAGCGCAACTTGGAGGGCACCATGCCGACCTCGAACTCGGCTTCGGGTCTGATCTTGCCGTTTTCCAGCGCCAGGGTGTCGATCAGTTCATCGGCGTTGCGTTCGAAGGCGTCCGCCAGTTCCAGTAAAACCTTGGCGCGCAATTGGCGGTCATCTTTCCAGGACGATTCAGCGAACGCCCGTTGCGCAGCTTCAATCCCTTGTTGCGCTTCGTTCAAGCCACCTTCCGCGTAACGACCAATCAACTCGTAGGTCGCAGGGTCGATGGAGTCTTTGTAAACACCGGAGTCCAGCCATTGGCCGTCGATCCAGTTCAAAACCGGGGTGCTGTTCATAGAGGCAGGTTCCTGAGGGTCAAGCGTAAAGACGGGCAATGTGCTCGGCGGTGGCAATCACGGTGATGTTGGTGGCGACCGATGGCACGTCGGGAAAGATCGAAGCGTCCACCACGCGCAGCCCCTGCACGCCGATGACCCGCGCTTGCAGGTCGACCACCGCCCGCGCATCCCCAGGCTTGCCCATCGGGGCCGTCGAGGTCGGGTGGTGATAGGTGTCGAGACTGGCTTTGACACTGGCCAGCAAGGCCTCGTCCGAGTCGTTGCCTGGACCGGGGTTGAGCTCGGAATGAGTCAACGAATTCAAAGGCCCCGTGGTGCCGATTTTGCGGGCCAGGCGGATGCCATCCAGCAGACGCTGGCGATCCTTGGGCTCGGCGAGAAAATTCAGGTCGATGTTCGGCGCCACGAACGGATCGCGACTGGCCAGCGTCACCTTGCCCCGAGACAGTGGCCGGGTCAGGGCTACCGCGAGCACGAAGCCAACGCCGGTCGGACTCTGTTCATGGGGAAACAAGTGGGTGGCCGTGATATGCAGATCCAGCTCGCCATTCTCGGCAGAACGGCTGCGCGTCCAGAGTTTGGCCCCGATAGCGGGCGACTGGCTGCCGATCACGTCAGGCTTGGCGGCATAGGCGTTGTAATAGAACGGGTGATCCACCAGGTTCTGCCCGACTGCAAGCTCGGCGACTTGTGGAATCTGCAATGCATGCAAGTCCTCGCCAGGACCAATGCCGGAACGCAACAGGATCGCGGCGCTGCCGTAGCTACCCGCCGACAGGATCACTTCACCGGCCAGCAGCTTCTCACCGTTGCCCAGTTGCACACCGATCGCACGAGTACCGTCGAACAGTACTTTGTCCACCAGGCTGTCGGTACGGATATGCAGGTTGTCGCGGGCGCGCACCTCATCGGTGAGGTACGCCATGCCAGTGTTGACCCGCACGCCGTTGACGATGTTCATCGGGTACGGGCCCACGCCGTGGGCGTCAGCGCCGTCAAAGTCCTCAATCACCCTGTAGCCGTTGGCGAAGGTCGCGTAGATGAAGGCGCGCTGCATGGGAGTGACATCGGCCTTGCCCAATTGATGCACCGGCAGCGGCCCTTCATGGCCGTGCAACGGGCTGGCACCACCGCTGTGAGTTTCCAGTTTTTTGAACGAAGGCAGCAGCTCTTCATAGCTCCAGCCAGGCAGATCCCAGCGCTTGAAGTCGCTGGCACGGGCGCGGATGGCCACCGCTCCATTGATTGCCGAACTCCCTCCCAGCACCTTACCGCGCAAGGCGCCGATGGGGTGGTCGATGTAGCCCGGTCGGGTCTTGTAACCCCATTCGAACTCAGGATTGCCATTGGCGCCGACGATGTCACTGCTGGCAATGATCTCGGGGTAATTGTGCGGACTGTAGCTGTGGCCCGCCTCAAGCAATACCACCTGACGCTGGTTGTTTTCGCTCAAACGACGGGCCAAAACCGCACCTGCCGAGCCACCGCCGACAATGATCACGTCAACCGGGGCGCTGTGAGCGGCACGCTTGCCGGTACTACCGCTTGACTCCAACGCCTGCACCAAACCACTGCCCGCCGCCAATGTCGCGGCGGCCACAACACCGCCGGCCAGAACAGCACGGCGAGCAGGATTGTTAAGGGTACTCTTCATCCGTCTTCTTCCCTGTCAGACGCCAGATTGCGTCTGTTGGGAAAAAGCATATGGGAGGGCGCGCAGGCTCATAAGCCGGCAAAAGACGATTCCACGTTTCGTTATTCTCGAACGAATCAACGCTGTGGCTGCGAGTGAGCCGTCAGCATTTGCTCCCACACTGGCGGGCTGCCGATCTGCTCGATGAGGAAGTTGATCAGCGCCTGAAGCTTGGGCGAAGCTCTCTGGGATCGACGGTAGACTGCCGAGATATTGCCGCCACGCGGGGCATAAGGCGCAAGCACCTCCTTAAGCTCACCGGCGACCATCGCCTGCGCCGCCAGGAAGGTCGGCAAAATCGCCAGGCCCATACCGGCCTTGGCGGCTTCCAAAAGTTGATGGCCATTATTGGTGCGCATACGGCAGCGCACACGGAACGATTCCAGGGTGTTGTTCACCGGCAGCGTCCACATGCCGTGGGGTTCGCGATTCACATAGAGCATGGCGAAATGCTGGGCCAGCTCTTGCGGGGTTTGCGGTGTGCCGTGAGCGGCCAGGTACTCCGGACTCGCACAGATGATGTGACGGTTGGGCGTAATGGTCTTGGCGACCAGCGAGGAGTCAGGCAACTCGCCGATGCGGATGGCCGCGTCATACTGCTCTTCGTGCAGGTTGACGTGGCGGTCATCAAACTCGACATCCAGCCGCAACTCGGGGTAACGCACCGCGAATGACGACAGAATCGGCGTCAGGTAGCGAATGCTGAAGGCCATCGGCGCGGCAAGCCGCAGGACCCCGCGCAAACTCGATTGAAACGCCAGCACCGCGTCTTCGGCATCTTCGACATCGGCCAGAATACGCACGCAATAACGGTGAAACACCTCGCCAGACTCAGTCAGCCGGGCCTGACGACCACGCTCCAACAAGATGCTGCCCAGGCGCTTTTCCAATTGCTGGATCCGCAGGCTGACCATTGACTTGGCGATACCCAAACGCCGGGCGGCTTCGGAAATACTGCCGGTGTCCACCACCATGGCGAAAGAATGCATCTCGGACAGTTTGTTCAAATTTTGGTCATCCTGAGAAAGTCGGGAGCATACCTTCCCGATGGCATGCCCCCTCGGAGTTTTTTATGCGCACTGGCGGGATTTTTTAATGGCATCGGACAACTTTTCCGCCACCATGATGACGGTCGGGTTCAAGTTGATCAGCGGGATCTCGGGAAAAATAGACGCATCAATAACACGCAGCCCTTCTATGCCGTAAACGCGCCCTTCCTCATCCACCACGGCGTTTTGGTCATCCGGCAACCCCATCGGGGCCGTCGAACAAGGGTGCTGCAAAGTGCCCACACCTTTTGCCAGCACGGCACGAATTTGCTCCTTACTATCGTCAGTGGATGAGCCTGGATAGAGCTCTTCCACGATCATGCTTTTAAGCGGTTCGGTGTTGGCCAGTTTTCTGGCCAGACGGAAACACTCGATCATCCTGTTCATATCATCCTCACTGCTCAAATGATTCAGTTCGATAACAGGTGCCTCTCCGGGATCGCGACTTTTCAAACGCAGGCGGCCGTGGGACGTGCAATGCATCAGTTCCAGCCCCAGCGAAAACGCAACACCGGTCGGACTGCTGGCGGGGTCGAGCAAATGCGAGGGAGAAATAGCGATATCCAGTTCTTTATCCGAACCGGCATTGGATGAGTGGGTCCACCACTGCGCCCCCACCACCGGATGATCCTGCTCCTTCAACGCTTCTGTTCCACTGAAATTCATCCAGAAGAACGCATGATCGAGCAGTCGAACACCGACCGGCGCCTCTTTGACCAAGGGAATATCCAAGGCTTCAAGGTCTGCCCTGGGGCCCACACCTGAACGTAGAAGAATGGCAGCAGAGCCATAGGCGCCAGCACAAAGAATGACTTCTCTGCCGTGGACTTTTTCACCTCCAGCCAACAGCACGGACTGAACCTTGCCGCCTTCAATCAACACTTTGTCGATGAGGCTTTGATCCAGGATCGTCAGGTTTGGGCGAGCGCGGACTGCACGAGTGAGATAGGCCATCCCGGTGTTAACGCGTACACCGTTGATCACGTTCATTGGAATGGGGCCAGCGCCGTTATTGGCCTCTGGGTCATTAAAGTCGTCAACTTTGTTGGCTCCGCAAGCCCAAGCCGCCTCGACCATTGCGCGCTGTACAGGAGTGATGTACTCCAATGACATTTGGTGAATCGGCAGCGGCCCGCTGCGGCCGTGCCATTGTTCTTCACCGTGCGGGGTGCGCTCCATTTTTTTGTAATAGGGCAGCACCTCTTCAAAGCTCCAGCCTTTCAGGCCTTTGGCAGTGAAGCGCGCAAAGTCAAAAGGCAAGGCCCGGCAGGCAACGGCGCCATTGATGGCAGAACTTCCGCCCAGTACTTTTCCACGCGGAACGTAGACCGCTTGCGGTTGATCGACCGGCGTTGCGAAATACCCCCACTCATAACGTCCATCCGCGTTGGCGGCGATGATATTGCTACTGTAGATCACTTCTGGATACTCATCGGGCTCAAAGGCTCGACCCGCCTCAACCAACAGAACACTAAGTTGTTCGTCTTCCGACAAACGTGCCGCCAATACGGCGCCGGCAGAACCGCCACCCAGAATGACAAAGTCGAATACCTTGCTATTTACAGTCATCTTTCATATCCCTATTTATTGATGTGACGACTTTGATTTACATCGCAGGTCATGTTCAGCGCGTGGTGTTCAGCGCTTCGGTAATGACCTTGGCCACGTCTGCCGGGCGGGACTGATGCGGCACATGGCTGGTGGGCAGTGCCGTCGTTGTGGCGTTTATTTTCCTGGCGAGTGCGCGCTGAAGTTCAGGTGCAATCATGCGATCGCGCTCACTGACGATGTACCACGATGGCTTCTGCTTCCACGCGGCCACGCTGATGCGTTCGTCGAACGCTCGGGCATTGATGGCGCCTTGCGTGGCGGCCATCAATCGGGCCTGCGCGGCGGGCACGTCCGGGGCGAAATCCTGCGCCATACCGTGCTGCGTGAGCGACAGATACCCGGCCTTGTCGGCCACAAATTCGCGCATGCCCGGCGACGGCGGATAGTCTTTACCGAGCTCACCCGTGGTCTGCCCGACGTCCGGGGCGAAGGCGGCCACGTAAACCAGCGCCGCTACCTTGTCACTGGCACCGGCTTCAGTGATCACACTGCCGCCCCACGAATGCCCGACCAGCACCACTTTGCCCGGCGCCGTTTCAATAGCGCGACGGGTTGTGGCCACATCATCGGCCAGCGAATTCAAACCGTTCTGCACGGCCCGTACTTCCACACCCTTGGCCTGTAACAAGGTGATCACCTTCGCCCAGTCAGAACCGTCGGCAAACGCCCCATGCACCAGCACAACGGAAGGATCATTTGCAGCATTGGCACAACACACCGAACCCAGTGCGGCCAAACCCAAAGACATGGCGAGAACTGTCCTGCGTAACATCTGTATCTCCTTAAGTGAACCAACCAAACAGCGGCAATCTAGCCGCCGTGCTGCCTGGTCAACTAGGCCCCAATAGTTGGTTTCTCTTTCCCATACAGTGGACGATCCTTCTTGTATAGTTGGCCTCCTTTGGCTGAATGAACGTCGCCCAGTGCTCGATCTCAATGACCTTCAGTACTTTGTTATGGTGGTGGACCACGGTGGCTTCGCGCCGACTGCTCGGGCGCTAGGCATTCCAAAATCCAACCTCAGCCGACGGATCGCACTGCTCGAAGAAAGACTCGGTGTGCGCTTGATCATCCGTAACACCCGCAGTTTCAAAGTGACGGAACTAGGGCTGACGTACTACGCCCATTGCCGTTCAATGCTCAAGGAAGCAGAAGCCGCTGAAGCGGCGGTTGCCATGACCCGCTCCGAACCTGGCGGCTTGCTGCGTGTCACCTGCCCGACGGTATTACTGGAAGAATGCGTAGGCAGCATGATCACGCGATTCATGGCCATGCACCCGCGAGTCGAAGTGCATCTGGAAGCCAGCGACCGTCAAGTAGACGTGGTGGCCGAGGGCGTTGATCTTGCCCTGAGAGTACGCCCGCCTCCCCTTCAGGACTCGGACCTGGTTAACCGGGTTATGTCCCAGCGGCCACAATGTCTGGTCGCCAGCCCCGCGCTATTGCAGCGCCTGGGCGAACCCCAGGAACCGGAAGACCTGTCACGCTTCCCCAGCGTCCATCACGGCAGTCCGCAACGTGATTACAGCTGGACGTTGTTTCATCAGAATGGCGCGGAATTTACCATTCAACACCGCCCGCAACTCATCACCAAGGGACTGCCCATGCTGCGATGCGCGGCGATAGACGGCGTCGGTGTTGCACAGATGCCTATGTCCCTGGTGCACGACTACATTGATCGCGGGCAACTGGTGGTGGTTTTGCCTGACTGGGCTCCGAGGACTGAAATGATCTACGCCGTGTTTGCGAGCAGGCATGGGATGCTGCCGTCGATGCGGATGTTGATAGATTTCATGGTGGAGCAATTCAGGTTGTTGGATGACCCGGCGCGTGGGATGCGGGTGAGTCCGCTGGTTTGATAGGAGCCACGAGGGTGTAATTAGTTTTGAGTAAACGGTCATTTGGCAGGAGACTACCTACCCCAAGGAAATCCAATGACCGAGTCAAAACCCAAGCGCGCCAAACGAATCAAGCCTGATCCTGAGCTGGTTAAACTGGCTGACAGCCTTCCCAGGTGTCAGCAGAGATATCAAAAGTCGTGCCAGCCAGCATCTAGCCATTACTTTTCAAGGGGTTGGATGGCTGCGGTGGTGGCTTTGTCGACGTTCATGGTGAGAAACAGAAAAAAGTGCGCAAGAAGTTGCGCAGTACTGCGCAACTTCTTGCGCACCTCCGCAATAGTCTTCACTCGATGTCTACTCTGTTCGCGAAAGCCGGAAATCATGATAAACGACGGTCAATAGCTACCCTTGAACTGGCGGCTTTCGGCCAAAAGCAGTCGTTTGAGACTGGCTAATGGGTGTCCCCTTTTCCCTTTGGTAGTGTCCTTACGTTGGGGACGCGAAGCTAACAGCCGTTGAAAAACTATCTGCGTTGGCAATACTGCGTTAAAGACGGTCTCAAAATGCTCATTTACAGTTCGTAAACTCCGCTTTTTCGGCCGTTTTTGCTTTGTCTTGCCTGTCTCGCCTACGTTTTTCAACGGCCTGCTAGCGGGCTTGCACGACCTTGGGCAAGCCCGCTAGCAGGCATCAGCGATCAATTCCGCTCGGATTGCAGCAGGCGTGGCTTTAACATGCCGTTGGCGATTATCGACACGGGCTCTTCATCGCCGTGCTGCTGGCAGAGGAATTCGCGTATCGCTTCGGCGGTTCGCCTGGCGCTGGTCACCACGAAAAAATGCCCCTCTCCCTGCAGGACGTGCAGTTCGGCACGGCGAATGGTGCGGCGCAGGATGTGCGCATTGTACAGCCGCACCAGGGTGTCGCGTTCGCCGGTGAGGATCAGCGTGCGCTGGCGCAGACGGAACAGCCGCAGCAGGCTTGTCCAGCCGACCAAGGCGGTGAGTTGGTGGTAATAGGTTCGCGGGTTGACCGTGAGCATGCCGTTCACCACACCGAAGCGCAGCAGCGTCTGTATCGAATTGCGCGAGCCTCCTTGCTTGTGCAGTTTGGCGCTTTTTCTCCTGCCAAAAAAATCCAGGATGTCGGCGGGCTTCACCAGCATCGCCGGGCCGGCCGAGGTCGCCGCGAGGATCAGCCGGCGCACCATGCTCGGGTAACGCAGGGCGAATTCTTGCGCCAACGCTCCGCCCCAACTCACGCCGAACACATCGACCTGGTCGATTCCCAATTGCTTGAGCATCTCGGCGATCAGGTCGGCATGGCGCGGCAGACGCATCGGCCAGCGGGGCATTTGCGATTTGCCGACCCCGGGCACGTCCAACGTAATGGTCCTGTAGTCCACCAGTTCATCGCGCAGGGGATCGAAGGTACGGATCAAACCACCCAGGCCGTTGAGCAAGAGCAGCGGTGAGCCTTGGCCGCGGATTGAAACGTTCAACTGCAAGTCTTTAATGGTTAATTTGTGCGTTGTCATGGTTTTCCCCTTGGCCTACCCGCTGTTAAGACAGCGTCTGGCTTTTGCGTTGCAAAAAAGGGTGACATTTTTGGCATGGCTCTGCGAATCATCGAGATATCGTCGATTGGCTCCGCGCGGTTTAAAAGTACCGTTGGGCTGGGCATCTGCGCGGCGCGGGTCATACTGCCAATGGCGAGGAGCCATCGTCTGCTGTCGGGATGGCACACGAATCCACCCCCAAGTTCACCCCCCATTCCCAGGCGATTGCATGGGGCAACACCGCGCCGAAAAATACGACGGCTTTAAATTACTCAGAGTCAGCACGGCTCCGGCGAGAAGGCCCGGCCTGCTGAGTGCTTTGGAGGCGCCTGCATTTGTTCCGTGTTCTTTGACCATAAGTACCAGGCGATGAACAGGATAAAGGCAACGCTGAGCCATTTCACCGCGATGAAGACCGACTCGAACTGCAGGGCCAGTGCTGTAAGTCCGAGGGTGGCGCCAGCAGTCCAGGCAAACCTGATCTACAGGCCGCGTTGACGTCGATGTGCGTCGCTAATCCAGGATGAACAGGTCCCCTTCCACATCCGTATCGCCGTGTTTACGACTCTCCGCCGCAGCGTCGTATACGATCATCAGAACCTCCCCAGGCTGCTCGCCCGATTGGAACAGACACATGCCCTCAGCGTGATCGTTGCCTTGCCCGAAAGGCACCTCCAGCACCTTCTCCAATTGATCGGTGAAGACCACGCTTTCCTCGTCGGACGCGAAACCGCCGCGCCAGCGGAAGACCGTTACCGGACCGTCCTGCTCCATGGTGGGGCCCGCCAGGATCAGCAGATCGTCACCGCGGGTGCACAGGTCACGCAAGCCCAGGCCATTGAACGCGAAGAAGTGCTTGCGGTAGCGGCGCCCATCCCGACCGATCTTCTTCAGCACCAACGTGTCAGACGAGGCGTCGTTCAGCTCGGGTTCGATCTCCAACAACACGGCCCAGCCGCGTAGAACCGGTCCTCGCAGCCCCAGCAGAAGGCGCGATCCGATCAGCAAGCGTACTCTTCGTCCAAAGCATGCACTCGTCCTAGCCGACCCGTCCACCGCTGAAGGCTTAGGTCCCTTCGCTGCAGCAGCTAAGCAACCCGGATTAGTTCCATCAACTCCAAAAATAGCCGACTAACGGTGACCCTCGCAGGCACAAAGCCTGCAACAACCACCTCGACGAACATTTGACGTCAATCTACCGCCATACGTAATCAGCAGACCCAATTGACACAGCTCAATAGTGTCGGTTCGAGCGCAACTGTGGCCGCAACATTCCCCGCATACAGGATTATTGACATGATCGACCTCGCCACCTGGAATTTGAGCATCCCTGAAGGCAGCCCACCGGCCACCATAGAAACGCCTCGATTGGCGCAAGGCTTCAAGGGCCAGTATTTCAGTTCTGAAGCCGCTACCCTTTCCTTCTGGGCACCTGTGACCGGTTCCAGGACGGCCAACGCCATTTACCCGCGCAGCGAGTTGCGGGAAACCTATAGCGATGGAACGCTGCGCAACTGGCAGTATTCGGCGGCGGATAACATTCTGCGGGCGAGTCTGACCGTCAATCAGGTGCCCAGCACCGGGAAAATCGTGATTGGTCAGATTCACAACAAGGACAGCAACAGCCCCATGGTGAAGCTGGAATACCAATACAAAACGTCGGCTTCGACGGGAAACATTGTCGCCAAGGTGCGCATGCGCCCCGACGATGAAGAGGGCCAGGTCATTACCATTGCGACGGGTGTGCCGCTCGACCGCAACTTTTCCTACCAGATCCACCTCAGCCCGAAGGGCGCGCTGGGCATCAGCGCAGCAGGATACAACTGGAGAACCACCATCGACCCGAGCTGGAAGACCAAACCACTGTATTTCAAAGCGGGTGCGTATGTGCAGGACAACACCGGCTATCCCACCGAGGGCGGAAAAGTGACGTTCAGGATGCTGGAGATCCAACACAATATTTAGTCGCTTCTTTAGGTCACTACCGTTGGCACGCCGATCCGAAGGGTGAAGACTTTAGTGGGTTTCCTCGTCGATCGGCTACCAAGTGGCTAGCTGTCAGTGAACTCAACCGCGCGGGCGGCAGATGCCCTCGAAGCCTTTCAAAACCATTGCGTGCGCATACAGTGAGATACGCTGCTATCGCAGGCGGGTGTCGAAGGTGGCGGCACGCATCCTTACATGGTGCGATCACGTTCACTATCGCAAAGAAGGCGAGCGGGACGAGGAATGCAATCAGATGGGTGGCGGAGGCTACCCAGAGAAGATTTATCCTGAATTATGAACGCTCTTTCCTGCGCCCGGTGCTGGATTGAGTTAACTAACCGTAAGGGCGTCGGTCGATCGCACCATTTCGCGATTGGCAGCTATCGGCCAAAAGCGGTCATTTTGGTAGAAAATAAATCCGTCCCCTTTTTCCTCTCGAACCGAAGCTACGGTGGTCGTGCACCAGTACGACGAAGCCGGCCTGGCAGAAAGCTTCGGCGAAGCGCTCGATGCCGTGGTACTTGGTGCCGGCGTAGCCATGCGCCATAGTGATGGTCGGATGATGGCCCGTGCCTTCGGGGACGAATAGCCAGGAGCCGAGGTTGATGCCGCCATCAGCCGGGAAGGACACATTGGCTCTGCTGACCATGCAAGTGGGTCTCTCGTTAGTTGGCGTTCTTCGCGATGAAGCTTGCCGTCGCCGAAATCAACTCATCAACCTGCTTCTCGTCCTGGAACGCATTGAAAAAGTGATCCATCGGCCTGACGAACAGTTCGCCCTCGCCGTGGTGGTAGCGGATCAGGCTCTGGCCCAGGGCGGGTTGCGGGAAGACAATATCGTCCTTCGTGCCGACGGCGACGAACAGCGGGCCGTCATAGCCGGCGATCTCCGCAGCCGGAACCAGGGTGAGCAGACTGACGAAGAAAGCCGACTTGACCTTGAGCGGCTGCCCCTGCGGCATCGGCAACTCCACCGGCCTGTCACCGCTGGCCAGGGCCTCTTTGATCTTCTCGGCCCCCCACAGCAGCGGGAACGACGCCGGCATGTTGGTCGCCGGATTCCACAGCGCTACGGCGTCCAGTTTATGCGGTGTACGGGCCGCCACTGCGGTGGACACGGCACCGCCCATGCTCCAGCCGACCAGAGCCATTCGGTTGGCATCGACGCGGCCGGAGTTGGCGAGGTAGTCGAGCGCGCCCAGTCCGTCCGCTACATGCGCGTCCAGCGTGGCGTCTGCGCTATCTCCATCGCTGGCGCCGCCGGCGAAGCGATAGTCGATACGCAGACTGGCGATACCCTGGTCGGCCCAGATGCGCGCGGCGCGTGCAAAGATCCCCTCCTTGACAGCAGGTATCTTCACTTCATCCCGGCTACCACCAAAGCTGTGCAGCAGCAGAGCGACCGGTGGTTTTTCCACGCCCTCGGGCAGGTTGAGTGTACCGACAACCTTCATGCCATCTACTGTGAAGGTGACGGTTTGCTCAGCTGCTTGGGCAAACACGGAAAAGACGAGAAGAGCGATGGCCAGTGCCATACGGCTAAGAGAGGTGAACATGATGAATTCCTCAAGGATGATGGGCGGGTTGTATCTCGTCCGTTTACTGATCGGTTGAGGACTTCGCGTTCTTGTTGGCCGAAGATTGGCTGAGCAGCCCGACGCCGCTATACCACAGCGGGCCGAGGTTAATTCGGTTGGGATAGAGCTTGATCATCTGGTCAAAGTACTCACGAGGAGTCGGCTTCTGCGCCAGTAGCCGTTGTGCATCCAGCAGGTACTGGCGGGTTTCATCCAGGATGGCCGGATCGTCGGGGAGGGATTTCTGCTTGTGGCCCGCAACCACAGCACGTGGTTTGAGCGCCTTGACGCGATCTATCGCCTCTATCCAGGACTGCAGGCCGCCGTGCCCGCCTTCGAGCAGGTACTGATGCACACCGTTGTAGGCGACATCGCCGGCCACCACCAGGCCGATGGCAGGCACATGCAATACGGTGGTGTCGTCGGTGTCGGTGTGGCCGACCTCGACCGGGAGAACGACATTGCCTTCCAGCAGGAAGCCGTCGGCCGGAACCGGTTGGGCAAGAATCGGTGTCTCGCCAATCAGGCCGGGGAAGTCCTTGTCGAACACTCGCTCCCGGCCGACCGTCGCCTGCAGATGCATGAGTTTGATCGTGCCTTCGGTCGCATAGACGGTGACGCCGGGGAACCGCGCCATGAGCTGCTTAGCCCCGAACCAGTGGTCGCCATGCCCATGGGTGACATAGATGTATTTCAGTTGTTTGCCCGAGGCCGCTACCCAGTCAGCGACGCCTTTGGTCTGTTCGAGCGTCATCGGCGGATCGACCAGTACAGCCTCCTTCTCCCCGAAAATCAGGGTGGACGAAATCGGCGAGGATACGACGGGCTCGCCGTTCGGTAGTCGAGCGCCGGAGGCCCGTTGAACCCCATCCGAGACGAAAACCTCGTACGACAGCTTAGTGGTGTTGCCACCTTGCGCCTTGCCTGCTGCGGGATCGGTGGCATGGGCCAGACTGGAAATGGCAGCAAAAACAGTGGCGAGTACCGTGTGGGTGGATGTCATGTGCATGATGGAACCTCCATGAGGCCTACTATTGGGATCGCGGTTGCCACGTGTCGGACGCGACGAAGCCGTCCACTGCACCAGCCTGTTCAGCGCCTCAGTAAGTCTAGACTGTGAGGAGTCCACCAGGAGAACGAAATGAACCGTTCTTGGCTTCGCGGACGCTTGATGAGTGGGAGTAAACCATCAGCGTGATGGATCACAATCATTGGAATGGGGGGGGCAGCACCTGCAGCACGAGTGGATCACAATCGCTGGAACAAGATGTCAGCATCACTGGAATACACATCTGTCGCGGATCAGTCGGCCTCGCAGAGTTCCGTGGGGGTGAGAGAAACGTTCCAGGGCAGCAGTTCGTCGACCCGATTGATCGGGTGCTCGGCGATGCGCTCCAGCACGTGTGTCAAATAGGCTTGCGGGTTCAGGTCGTTGAGCTTGGCCGAACCGACCAGGCTGTAAATCGCAGCCGCTCGTTCTGCGCCGGCATCGGAACCGACAAACAGGTAATTCTTGCGACCCAACGCCACGGCGCGCAGCGCCCGTTCGGCGGCGTTGTTGTCTATTTCGACTCGGCCGTCATCGCAGCAGCGCGTCAACGCCTGCCACCGATTGAGGGCATAGAGGATCGCACCGCCCAATGCCGATTTCTTCGACAGTTGAGTCAGCGTCTGGTTAAGCCAAGCGTGTAGTTGTTCCAGCAGCGGACTTGCGCGGCTTTGCCGAACCGCTTTCCGCAGGTTGGGCGGTTGCCCGCGAATCTCGCTTTCGATGACATATAGTGCCGCAATCCGTTGCAACACCTCGGCGGCAAGCGGTGAAGCCTGCTCTTTGTAGACGTCGTAGAACTTACGTCGGGCATGAGCCCAGCACGCGGCTTCCTGAATGGTGCCCGTGGCATACAACTGAGCAAAACCGGCGTAGCCGTCAGCCTGCAAGATCCCACTGAAGCCCTTGAGATGAGTGCGCGGATGCTGCCCTTTGCGATCCGGCGAATAAGCAAACCATACCGCCGCCGGCGTCGTGTAACCCGCAGGTCGGTCGTCGCGCACATACGTCCACAGGCGAGCCGTTTTGGTTTTGCCGTTGCCCGGGGCGAGCACGCCAATCGGCGTGTCGTCGGCATGGACTTTATGGCCGCTCATGACGTGACGCTCAAGGGCGCCGATCAGTGGTCGCAGCAACTGACTGCTCTGGCCGACCCAGTCGGAGAAGGTGGAACGCTCCAGATCCACACCCTCGCGGGCGTAGATCTCGGACTGCCGATACAGCGGAAGGTGATCGACAAATTTGGAGACCAGGACATGAGCCAATAACCCTGGGCCAGCAAGGCCTCGGGCTATCGGGCGGCTCGGTGCCGGCACCTGGGCGATGTGCTCGCAGCATCGGCAAACCCACTTCGGACGGACATGGCGAATGACTTTGAAACGTGCCGGAACGTACTCCAATACTTCGGCCACATCCTCACCCAAATGGCGAAGTTTCCCACCGCAGCCAGAGCATTGCGACTCGGGCTGATGCACGTGCGTTTCGCGAGGCAGGTGTTCAGGTAACGGCTTGCGCCGAGAGACGGTGCGAGGTGGCGGTTCGGTTGGAGGCGTCAATTCAGTCTGACTGACTTCCAACTCTTCAAGACTCAGCTGGAGCTGGTCGATCATCGCCTCCAATTGCTCGGAGCTGCGACCGAACTGCGTGCGACGCAGCTTGGCGATCATCATCTTCAAGCGCTCAATCTCTGTCCTCTGGGCAGAGACCAGGGCCTTCAAGGTTTGAAGATCATTCGGCAGGGAGTCGGTCAGGAGTGTCATGACCGAATATTACTGGGGATTTTTTCAGCGCGGCAAGTCAGACCGCGAGGACGGGTGCTGTACGAATTGGCCTGCGCCCATCGATACCCTCCAACAGCATCGACAACTGCGCAGCGGTCAGTGACACACTGCCGCTGGTTGCTTGCGGCCAGACAAAGCGTCCTTGCTCCAGCCGTTTGCAAAACAGGCACAAGCCATCGCCATCCCACCACAACAACTTGATCCGGTCACCGCGTCGTCCGCGAAAGGCGAAGATCTGACCGGAGAACGGGTCGGCTTCCAGTTGAGTCTGCACCAAGGCCGCCAATCCATCGAAGCCACGGCGCATGTCCGTGACGCCGGCGGCGATCCAGATACGGGTTCCAGCGGGCGGGGCAATCATCGCAATAACTGCTGCAAGACGAATTGCAGCGTCTGCGGATCTGGTGCGCCCGTGATACGCAGCTTGGCTTTTCCTACCTCAACTGCGATCTCGGAATGACACTCTGCCTGTGGCTGGACGACTTGCGGCAGATCCATTGGCGCCTCGATCACCTGGACAGGCAAAAACGTTGCACTCTGGTTGACGGGGCCGAATGCCCCTTCCTGATATTGGTGCCGCCAGCGAAAGACCAGGTTGGCATTGACGTCATGTTCGCGAGCGATCAACGACACGGAGGCGCCCGGCTGGAGAGTGGCCTCGACGACTTTACGTTTGAACTCTGACGAGAAGTTGGGGCGGCGGCCAGTTCGACGGGCAGGGGCAGTTGTATCCAAGATAGTGCCCACTAAAAAATGGTGGACACTAATTTTGCTAATTTTTGAGGCTATCAGGAGTGGGTACTGACCGGACGGTTACGTTCCACCTAAGTAATCACTCAGCCCTTTACCGAGAGGCTTGCCCCTCGGTAAAGGGCTTTGATAGTTGCAATGCGAAGGGCGCATCCAGCTTCACCCTCAAACTCCCTTTCAAAAGCGCCAGCGGTGACTGGTCACCAAACGGCCGAGCACGCGCTGGGGCTGCTCCGCAGCCCAACGGGAGCAAGCTCCCTCGCCACAAAAGCATCTCCTTTTGGCGACTCTCGCAAATCATCTGCACTGAATCCCAAACACAAAAAAGCCCACTTGACCGTCACCGATCCAGTGGGCTTTCCGATTACGCTTCTACTTACAAAGCCATATCCGTCGCAGCATTAGCCTTCGGCGCCTTGGCCGGAGCAGCCGGAGCAGCAGCTGGAGCCACCACCTGACCAATCGCCGGCGGCGGAGTCAGCTGCAATACCTTGGAGGTATAAGCCCACTCTTCCGCAACCTTCGCAGGATTGCTGTTCAACTGAGTGCCATAGCTCGGCACGATCTGACGCAGCTTTTCCTGCCAGGCAGGCGTTGCAACCTTGTCCTTGAACACTTTCTGCAGCACGGTCAGCATGATCGGTGCGGCAGTCGATGCGCCCGGCGATGCACCCAGCAGACCAGCAATGGTGCCGTCCGCAGAAGCAACGATCTCGGTACCCAACTTCAGCACGCCACCGACAGCTTCATCACGCTTGATGATTTGCACACGTTGGCCGGCTTGCCACAGGCGCCAGTCTTCGGCTTTGGCGTTCGGGAAGTATTCTTTCAGGGCGTTGAGGCGGTCTTCGTCAGACAGCATCAGTTGGCCTGCAAGGTACTCGACCAGCGGGTATTCCTTGATGCCGACCTTGGTCATTGGCCACACGTTGTGCGTGGTGGTGGTGGTCAGCAGGTCCAGGTAGGAACCTTCTTTCAGGAACTTGGTGCTGAAGGTCGCGAATGGGCCAAACAGGATGACGCGCTTGCCGTCCAGCACGCGGGTGTCCAGGTGCGGAACCGACATTGGCGGTGCGCCAACGGAGGCTTTGCCGTAGGCCTTGGCCAGGTGTTGTTCGGCCAGGGTCGGGTTTTCGGTTACCAGGAACGAGCCGCCAACCGGGAAGCCTGCGTATTCCTTGGCTTCAGGAATGCCGGACTTCTGCAGCAGGTGCAGCGCACCGCCGCCCGCGCCGATGAAGACGAACTTGGCGTCGGTTTCGGTTTCGGTGCCGTCTTTCAGGTTTTTGTAGCTGACGCGCCAGGTGCCGTCTTCGTTCTTGGTGATGTCTTGCACTTCGCTAGACAGTTTCAAGTCGAACTTCGGCGTGGTTTGCAGGTGCGCGACGAACTGGCGGGTGATCTCGCCAAAGTTCATGTCGGTGCCGAGCGGGCTCCAGGTGGCCGCGACTTTCTGGTTGGGGTCACGCCCTTCCATCATCAGCGGAACCCACTTCTTGATCACAGCCGGGTCTTCGGAGTACTGCATGCCGGCGAACAGCGGGCTTGCTTGCAGGGCTTCGTAGCGCTTCTTCAGGAACTTGATGTTGTCATCGCCCCACACAAAGCTCATGTGCGGAGTGGAGTTGATGAACGAACGCGGGTTCTTCAGCACGCCTTGCTGAACTTGCCAGGCCCAGAACTGACGGGAGATCTGGAAGGCTTCGTTGATTTCAACGGCTTTGGCGATCTGGACGTTGCCCTTATCGTCTTCCGGGGTGTAGTTCAACTCGGCCAGGGCGGAGTGACCGGTACCGGCGTTGTTCCAGCCGTTGGAGCTTTCCTGGGCGACGCCGTCGAGGCGCTCGACCATTTCCATCGACAGACCGGGTTCCAGCTCATTGAGCCAAACACCCAGCGTTGCACTCATGATGCCGCCGCCAATGAGCAGCACATCGACTTTCTTTGCCTCTTCCGCGTAGGCGGACGTGATCCCCATCGACAAAGCCAGCCCCAGCAGGGCCGTGTTCAGTTTCTTAAACATCTGTAGCACCTATGATAAACGCCATCCGCCCCCAATCCTCAATCATGAGCAACCCAGGTGTACGGGTACGCAGGCAGCGTGCCGTGGGTTACTGCATCTACAAGGATTTGAAGGTGGGCACACAAGGCCGACGTGACTCCATCGACCTCAGTTATATGTCCCTCGTGCACTGACTTTTTATCATTATTGGCTCAGTTACTTGAGCGACATTGATTCTGTCGGACGTCTGTGGACGTACGAACCGAATAAGTCAAACCAAGTTAATGCGACAGAATATCACGCCTCGGCCAGCCTGCGCGCCCGAAAGGACTCAACAGTCTAGTCGGGACGAGACCCGCGCACTGCGGTTTCGCCCAAACGATTCAGCACAAACGCCTTGGCGTTGCGCGTCATCTGGTCGAGATGCCGGTCGCGCTGCTTCTCTGCATCGATCATCGCCCGCTTGCCGTGTTTCTGCAGCAGATACGTATGTATCTGCCGCACCTCCAGAGAACTGTAGATTGATGTGACATCCAGTAAACCCATCAAGCCTTCGGTGCCGTGATCACGGGTGTTCATCAGCACTTGAGTGCCGCGCACGCCCAACACCTGGAAGCCCATCGATTCGAACCAGGGCACCTTGGCGACGGTGCAGGTCAGTTCGGCATGCGGGTAGCGGCCGAGCATGTCTTTCAGCATCGCCCGGGCGACGCCTCGCCGCCGATGGCCGGCCTGCACCGCCATATACGCCACGCCACACGCCTGGGGATCGTCCTTGACCGGCAGGTACAGCAGAAAGCCGACGACCATCTCGGGGTCTTCGTCATCCGTTGCAACGATCAGTTCGACAGCAATGCCTTTGGCGCCGCTGAGCGCTTCGAGGTAGAGATGAACCTCATAACCCACCGCGTATTGATAGACGTTGTACAACGGGTTGCTCGGCGCGATGCCCACCATGCTGATGTCGGTCAGATTGTCGACGACCATCTGCAGGATCTGGCTGTTGATGGGCTCCGGGCACGGAGTGGCAAAGTGGGTGAGCTGGGGCATTGCGTTTCTGACTCCGGGTTAAGGCTTACTGAGCATCAGCCCCGCTATTGTCACAGATCGAGCCCCTCGCGGGAAAATCACCGCTCGGGCGCGACGATGCGGAAGCGGATGCTGATGTCGTTGGAGACAACCTTGTCGCCCCACTCCCCTTCCCCGATGTTGAAGTCGCTGCGTTTAACAACGATGTCGCCATCGAAAATCCCGATGGCATGTTCCGGTTTCAACAGCACCTTCACCTGCAACTCGCGCGTCATGCCCCTGAGCGTGAGGTTGCCGGTGATCAAGTAGCGATGGTCGCCCAGTGCTGCCACTCCAGTCGATTCAAAGGTCGCCACCGGATAGTTCGCCGTGTTGAACCAGGCAGGCTTTTGCAGCTCGCTGTTGGCATCGCTGGCCCCGGCATCGATGCTGGCAAGGTCGATGGTCAGCGTGGTGCGGGCCGCGGTGGGGTTCGCGGTGTCGAAATCGAGCGTGACGTCGAACTTGCCGAAGGTGCCATACGCCCTGGTGCCGAACTGGTTATAGGTGAACGAGATCTTGCTGGCGGTGGTGTTCACCTGGGTGTATTCGACGGCGTAGGCGCTGGGCAAGGTGCCGACCAGGAGGATGGCGAGCAATGCGGCGAAACGCGGGAATCGAGGGGTCATGGGATTCTCCGGTTGAAGCGCCTTGGGATTCGATCACCGCACAGGTGTGTCAGTGAACTTAAGCAAATATTCGATGTTTATTCCAGTGAAGCAGTGCCCCTGCGCCTCAAAGCCCCAACCCTGCAGACTTTGGACTCGCCGGAAAGCCCGATGCGCCTAAAGTTGTGTCCTTGGCCGCCGACTCCCTTTTGTTAATCCCTCTTGCGAAGGACCGTAAAGTAGTGAACCTGCAGCGTAAAATTGACGAGGTTTTCGGGGGAAAAGCCTTCGAACGGCCGCTGTTCTATTCCTGCCCGGGAGGTTTGCGATTTGGCCTTTCCGAAAAGGGAACTGCCATTGAACAGTTTCTTCTCGCGCTTCAAAAAGCACGATGCATTTGCGCGGACATTTTCCCTGACGAAGGATCGCTCGTTGTCTGTCTTCGTGTTCGCTCCGGGACAAATCCCTTTGCACTCCGATCTGCTTTAGCAGAGCTTCGAGCCGCTGGCATCGGAATCCCCTCGAATCATTCCCGATGGAATAACCCCATTCATCTGGATGACTGGTTTGATGAAAGTGAAGAAGAGTATTGGGTAAACGTCGCCTTTCATGCCCCTTTGTCGCTACTTCAGAATTTTCTCTGGTGTGCATTGGCGAAGGATTTTGGAGACATTCGGCCACGTCCGTTTTGTGACATCTACCTCTTCAACCTGAGCCAGCAGGTTATGGCATTTCCCTACGATGATCGCGGCATGGATGTCGTCGGTCCGAACAGGGCTGCTCTGGCGCAGCTATATCAGAAACATCAGCGTTTTTTACTAACCCATGATCGGCCAGTGATGGATGAGGTATTCGGCGTTTAGGAATCTCATCGTTGATAACGCTGATTAACATCATCAAATCAGACGGGCTCTGAACCCAGCAATGAACATCGATCGCCTCCTGAAGAAGCAGCAACTGAATGTACAAGAACAAAATGCCGTCAGTGCTTACGAACTCGCGCCGACCGCAAAAAAGTGGCGGATCGACGGCGTCCCTTCTGCATTGAACTGCTTCGGCAAAAGCCAAGGGATCGACTGGTCTGAAACGATCGTGCTCGAGCTAGAGGTAGATTTTCCCGGCATGCCCAGTTTGTTTGGTCTGCTGCTCACAGCGTTGGATCGCTTCATGAAATTTGAACTGAACACGGACTCCAGACATGAGCACGTGTTGAACGTCGAAACCTGGGAGGACGTTACGGACAAGCAGGATTTATCCACTTCCAACCGAGGGAGAGGACAAGGATTTGGGGCTATTGCTATCCAAGTACGCAATGCTCTAAATGCGGAATAAGGGAAAAACTTCACTGTGCCCGAAGGCGCTGACAACAATCCCTAAACGGTCCTTTACCCATCGCGCCATTACTGGATAATGCCAACCTGCCACCATCAGGCCCGAACCTTGATTCCTCAAGGTTTTTTATTGCTACAGCCTGACAGTCGCCTTCAAGGACGGACGATCGGCTACGAAACAAGGAGTCAACACAGTGATATCCCCGCAAGATTCAGCAATACCGCTTACCCGCACTCAGAAAATCACCTCATTGATCACCCGTGGTATGGCAGGCCTCGGCGTCGTGCTGGGCGCCATGTGGGCGTTAATCACTTATGCCGTGCCGGACCCTAGCGTGTTCGGTTTCAGCTTCATCAGCTGGAAAAACGTGGTGTTGCTGGTGAGCACATTTCTGTTTCTGGGAGCCGTTTCAATCGGCTGGCAGATTCGTAACTTCACGCCGATGCTCCGCGGCGCATTGCAGTTCTTCATGGTTGCCAGTTTGTCTTTTGGCTTCTTCATCTTGGGCACCGAATATGCCAAGCCCTCTTTCGAATTTGCCAAATTGCAAGCCAAGATCGTCGAAAACGAAGGCAACAACCTGCTCGGCAAGCGTATGGAAGTGCTGGATAACGTTCGCATCGAACTGGAAGGCTGCGAAAATATCGGCCGTCTACCCACCTGCACTTTTGAACTGACCAACCTGAATATAGATCGCAGCTTTCGCTTCGACGACGGCACCCGACTATTCGACGAGTCTGGCGGCCCTCTCAAGTTCGAGTCGATCCGGGTAGGCCAAGTCGAGGACAACGCCTGGCTACGCTTCCCGCTGATTCGCAACGTACCGACACGCGTTACGCTGATCTTCCAGCAGAGCAACAGCAAGCTGAGCAAAACGCCTGCGATCAAGTTAGTGTTTCGGGATGGGAATGATGAGGCGCTTACCGTCAAATTCAGTGAGATTGTAATGCGCTAGATGCTGGAAAAAGGGCTCTTTACCGGTTCCAGGAAAGTCCTCGGCGTTGAGGACTTTCCTGGTTTTTTCAAACGGTAGCGCCACCAACCCGAGAGATCAGACGCTCGGATGGGTGTGGTAAATCTTGCTGACGATGGTCCACTTGCCTTCTACCTTCAGCAGGTTGAAGAAGTCGGTGAAGCGGAACCCCGAGACGTTGTCGGTATCGACCCGCGCACTGGCAGCCGTGCCGACGATGTCGATGCATACGATGGCGGCTTTGGCTTCCGGGGATGGACGGAACGCATTGTCGATGACGTCGTAGAGATTCTGGATCGCGCCGCCGACGAGCTTGTCGCCATCGACGCCAAACATGGTGGCCTGCTCGTTGAAGGCGGGCTTCATCAGCGCACTATCGGCCTTCGCGCCGCCTTCGTTGTACTGGTTCAGCACCTCGACAATCGCATTGTATTCCTGAACGTAAGTAAGACTGCTCATTGCATGACTCCTGATAAGTAACTGACACGGGTTATTGCACGGAACCTGTGGGAGCGGGCTTGCTCGCGAAAGCGGACTGACAGTCGACATAGATGTTGAATGTTATGACGCCTTCGCGAGCAAGCCCGCTCCCACATGGATTGCGTTTAACTGAAGGTTGGTGGCTAGGTTTTCTGCGCCACTCGGGCAACTGAAGGCTCAATGCTGACCTTTTCCCACTTGGCGATGACCAAGGGGGCAATCGCATTGCCCAGCACGTTCAGGGTGGTGGTACCGCTGTCGATAATCCGGAAGATGCCGGCAATCAGTGCGACCCCTTCCAGTGGAAGACCGGCAGACGCCAAGGTGGCGGACAGGATGATGATGGCGAATCCGGGAACCCCGGCAGCCCCTTTGGACGTCAGCACCATCGTCACCACCAGCAGGATCTGCTGGGACAGCGACAGGTCGATCCCATAGAGTTGCGCGACAAAAATCGTCGCCACGCCGAGGAAGATCGACGCGCCATCCAGGTTGAATGCATAACCCACCGGCACCACAAAACTGACGATACGGCGCGGCACGCCATAGTGTTCCAGCTTGCTCATCAGCTGCGGCATGACCGACGCCGACGCGGCGCTGGAGAACGCCAGAATCAGCTCATCACGGAAATACTTGATCAGTTTGAAAATATTCTCGCCGATCAGGTAGCAAATACCGCCCAGCACCACCAGCGCAAAGACAATCAGTGCCAGGTAAACCACACCGATCAACTTGAGCAAAGGCAATAGCGAGGCAAAGCCAAAGGTCGCCACGGTAGCGCCGATCATGCCGAATACGCCGATCGGCGCATAAGCCATGACAATACTGACGACCTTGAACATGGCATCAGAGATGCCTTGAACCACCGCCACCACCGGTGCGCTTTTTTCTCTGGGAAGTGAATTCAACGCCAGGCCAAACAGCACGGCGAAGAACAGTACCGAGAGCAACTTCGCTTCCGACATCGCGACAAAAACGTTATCGGGAACGATGTTCTGCAGGATGACGAGAGCGCCCTTCGAAGGCTCCATGTTGACCGAAGCGGTGTTGTGGGAAATGCCCGAAATATCAGTGCCCGTGCCGGGCTCGAAGATATTGGCGAAACACAACCCCATCACAATGGCCAGGCCGGTAATCGCGAAGAAATACCCCAGCGACTTGACGCCCATGCGCCCAAAGGACTTGTTATCACCGCCACCGGCAATCCCCAGGATCATGCAACAGAACACAATGGGCACCACGACCATCTTCATCATTTTGATGAAGATATCGCCAAGGGGTTTGAGGACTTCAGAACTGATCCACCCTTGATACTGCGGGTGCGTATTGAAGTACCAACCGACGAGCACGCCAAGCACAAGCCCGGCAACTATTTGCCAAACCAAAGGGATACGTTTCATGTCTAGCCTTCTTGTTTGAATGAAAGGACTGCGTTACGTAGCAGTTGCTAGAGTCATGAGCTTCCAGCTCACTTGAATTCGAATGGCACAACAAGGTTGTGCCATTGCTTTTATTACTTGGCGAAGAGCTGGCTCATATCCTTGAATGCCTTGAACTCAAGTGCATTGCCACAGGGATCGAACAGGAACATCGTGGCTTGTTCACCGATCTGCCCCTTGAATCGAATGTAGGGTTCAATCACAAACTCCGTACCAAAGGACTTCAGGCGCTCGGCCAGGGCTTCCCACTGCTGCCACTCCAGGATGATGCCGAAGTGCGGAACGGGGACGTCGTGCCCGTCTACCGGATTGCTATGGACGCTCTCCTGAGAAGCAGTTCTTGGGTGCTCATGGATAACCAGTTGGTGACCGTAGAAATCAAAGTCGACCCACTGCGTGCTGGAGCGACCCTCTTGCAGCCCGAACACTTCACCGTAAAAAGTACGTGCCGCCGCGAGGTCATAAACAGGGATCGCCAAGTGAAAAGGAGAAAGGCTCATCGGAACTCCAATCAAGGTTGTTATCGGTTTTGTTTTGAGTACGGAGCCAATCGTAGAGCCGCAGACCAAGCAAAAAAATCAATATATATTTCTTAGAAACACAATTAATATTTGTGAATGATCAAAGAACTGAAAACACTCATTGCCGTCGCGCGGGAAGGCACCTTTGCCGCTGCCGGGAACAGGATCGGCCTGACCCAGGCTGCCGTGAGCGCCCAGATGCAGCGTCTGGAGGCCGAGCTGGGTTTCCAGATTTTCGACCGCAAGGGCCGCTCGGCCCACTTGAACAGAATGGGGCATCAGATACTTCTGCAGGCGCAGGAGCTGCTTCGCCTTTATGACAATCTGGGGTCCATCACGGTTGGGCTGCCAGCCAGTGTTCTGGTGAACATCGGCGCCATCGCTTCCGTGCAGCGTTCGTACTTACCGGATGCGCTCGCCAAATTTCACCAACAGTGTCCGCAATGCCGAACCCGTGTGATCCCCGGTCTGTCGATGGAGCTGGTCAACCTGGTGGATGCCGGCGAGATCGACATGGCGGTGATCATTCGCCCGCCCTTCTCGCTGCAAAGCGATCTGCGCTGGACGACCCTGGCCCTTGAGCCCTACCGGCTGATCGTTCCGCGCGATGTGCCCGGAGAAGACTGGTCGGCACTGCTTTCCAGCCAACCCTTCATTCGCTATGACCGATCATCGTTTGGCGGCCGGCAGGTCGATCGCTTCTTGCGGCAGATGCATTTCACCTTGCGTGAAGTGTGCGAGCTGGATGAACTGGAGGCCATTATCAAGCTGGTCGAAAATGGCGTCGGCGTAGCGCTGGTGCCGCAGACGGCGACCCATCAGGACTGGCCCGCCGGGGTGCGCGTGCTGGATCTGGGGCAACACACCTTTCATCGTGATATCGGCCTCGTCCATCGGGCCCGGAAAAGTTTTACCGAACCAGTACGGGTACTGGCCCAACTGATCGTTGAGCAGGTTCAGAGCGGCTACGAATAAGCCCCAATCATCCACTTCACTTTTTCCAGCGCCTCGCGCAGTGCGCCCATCTCCACAGAGCCCAGCGCCAGACGAAACGCATGCGGGACATTGGCCGAAGTGGCAAACGGTTCAGCAGTTGAAACCGACACGTTTTCGCGCATCAACGCCATGGCGATCTGGTCGGCCCGTGCGTCTTCCGACAATGGCAGCCAAAGAAAATATGATGATGGATGGCGAATGCAGCGCAGCCCCGCCAATACCTCGCCGGCCACGACCTGCCTCGCTTGCGCATCCTGGCGCTTTTCAGCTTCCAGTTGCATGACGGTGCCGTCGTCGAGCCATGCAGTGGCGATTGCCGTCATCACGCCCGGGGTGTTCCAGGTGGTTGCTTTGATCGTGCGCTCCAGCGCGGGGACGTGTTGAAGGGGGGCGACGACGAAGCCGACGCGCAGTCCGGTGGCCACACTCTTGGAGAGGCCTGACACGTAAATCGTCCTCTCGGGGGCGAGTACCGCCAGCGGCGCGGGGGGATTTTCCGCCAGGAAGGCGTAAGCGCCGTCCTCGATGATCAGCAGCTCATGCCGACGTGCAATCGTCACCAGATACTCGCGTTGATCGGCACTCATCACCCATCCCAGCGGATTGTGCAGGGTCGGCATCGTGTACACGGCGCGCACGCGTCTCTGCCGGCACAGATTTTCCAGCGCCTCAAGATCAGGGCCGTGATCGAGCACTGGAATGGGCACGATCTCAAGGTGCAGTGAGTCGGCCAGGGCCTTGAATCCTGAATAGGTCAACGCATCCGCCGCAATCACGTCACCGGGTTGCAACAGCGCCATCATTGTCACGGCCAGACCCTGCTGGGCACCGGTGACGATCAGCACCTGCTCCGCCTCGACCGTCAGACCTCGGACGCGCAGATGGCGCGCCACAGAGGCGCGCTCATGCGGGCGCCCCGCGTGTGGCTGGTAGCGCAGCAGCGATTCCAGATCGCCGGCCGATGCGAGCTGGCGCAGGGCATTTCGCAATAGCTCGGCCTGCCCTGGAAGCGCCGGATAGTTGAAGTTCAGGTCCGTCATGCCAGCCGCAACGCTATGCTGGTCGATGTTCTGGCCTGGCGACCACGAGGTTTCCCTGACGAAGGTCCCCCGCCCCATCTCCCCGCTGACCAGGCCCATGGCTTCCAGCTCCGCATAGACCCGGCTAGCCGTCACCAAGGCCAGGCCTTCCGTTACCGCCAATTGGCGGTGGGTCGGCAAGCGCGTTCCCGGCAATAGTCGTCCGGAGCGGATGTCCGCGGCAAATTCATCCACCAGTGATTTGTAGCGTGAACGAGGCATGCGCAAGTGTATCCATGACAATATTTTGATTGTATTGAGTTTCGTCCATACGATGCCTCCCATGCAACCTGCATAAAGGGGATCCTCAATGGAACGCACATCGAACCTGCAACATCACACCACGGAAAAGACCGCGAGCGGCTGGCTCAACGGGTTCATCGGCGTGCTCATTTTCAGCGGCTCGCTGCCGGCGACACGGGTGGCCGTTCTGGAATTTGACCCGGTCTTTTTGACGGTGGCCCGAGCCAGTATTGCTGCCCTTCTGGCGCTGTGCATGTTGCTGCTTTTCAACGAAAAACGACCGGCCAAGAGTCAGCTTCTCTCTCTGGCAATCGTGGCTCTGGGCGTTGTATTGGGGTTTCCGCTGCTGACGGCGCTGGCGCTGCAATATGTGACGTCTGCGCATTCCATCGTCTTCGTTGGCCTGTTGCCACTGGCCACCGCAGCCTTCGGGGTCTGGCGCGGTGGCGAGCGTCCCCGGCCGGTTTTCTGGTTTTTCTCGGTGCTGGGAAGCCTGCTGGTGGTGGGGTTTGCCGTCTCCCAAGGCCTGACCGCTTCTCCTGCGGGGGACATCCTGATGTTGCTGGCCATCCTCGCCTGCGGACTGGGCTATGCAGAAGGCGCGAAGCTTTCCAGAACACTGGGCGGCTGGCAGGTGATTTCCTGGGCTCTGGTGCTGTCGTTGCCCGTCATGATCCCGCTGACCTGGTTCCTGGCCCCGCCTTCGCTCTCGGGAATCACCCCGATCGCATGGTTCAGCCTGGCTTATGTCTCACTGTTCAGCATGTTTCTCGGCTTCGTTTTCTGGTACCGCGGGCTGGCTCAGGGCGGGATTGCCGCCGTCGGTCAGCTTCAACTGCTACAGCCGTTTTTTGGCCTGGCGCTGGCGGCCACGCTGCTGCACGAGCAAGTCAGCCTTGGCATGTTGGGTGTGACCGTTGCGGTGATCCTTTGCGTGGTCGGTGCGCGCAAGTTCTCGAAATAGACGGCTCCCCGTCGGAAACCGACTGTTGGTCGGCCTGGGAGCCGCAGGAATACTAACCTTTTAAGGTAAGGAATTTCAGCAAAGGCGTGCTGAGTATTTCGCTGCCGAAGAAGCCCGAAGCCATGAACGCGGACAAAAAGGTGCAGATCAAATCCAGCTGAATCCAAGACAGTACTTCGCGCAAAAAAAGCCCCTTGTCGGGAAACCGGCACGGGGCTTTTTTGATGTGGTCTAAAAATAACCGGGCGGGCGCGGCTAATGCCTGTCAGTTGCCGCGACATATTCTCTGTAGCAGAGCTGCCGAGCCCGCGAGGCTGCGTTCGGCTGCGAAGCAGGCGTGAAACCGGAGATTATGGTGTGTCAGGCAGACCGCGTCAGTCGGATTCACGACTGCTTCGCAGCCGAACGCAGGCTTCGCCAGCTGCTACATGACATTAGGCGGGCGCGGCTCGTTATGAACGACCTGCGTTCTCACGCTGAGCCAAGGCCATGAAAAAGAACGACCAGTGGAACCTGTCCTACTTCGCGATCGCTTTTATCGTGCTGAGCCTCATGCAGATGTTCTTTGGCGAGCGCCAAGCGGTGCAGCCCCTCCCCTACAGCCAATTCCTGCAACTGTTGAACGAGCAAAAAGTCAGTGATTTGCAGGTCGAGAAGGACCAGATCAGCGGCAAGTTGCAAGAGCCCATCGACGGACGCGACCGGTTCTCCACGGTGCGGGTCGATCCGGCGCTGGCGACCGAACTTTCTCAATCGGGCGTCGGTTTTACCGGAACCACCGAAAACACCTTTATGAGCAGCCTGTTGGGCTGGTTGTTGCCGTTTATCATCATCATGGTGTTCTGGCATTTCCTGTTTCGCGGGATGGCGGATAAACAAGGCCTTGGCGGGCTGATGAATGTCGGCAAGTCTCGGGCCAAGGTCTTTGTCGAACGTGACACCGGGGTGACCTTCGCCGATGTCGCGGGCATCGACGAGGCCAAGGCCGAACTGGTGGAAATCGTCTCGTTTCTCAAGAACAAGGAGCGATACGCACGCCTGGGCGCGCACATTCCCAAGGGCACCTTGCTGGTCGGCCCGCCCGGCACCGGCAAGACGCTGGTGGCCAAAGCCATCGCCGGTGAAGCCGGTGTACCGTTTTTCTCGATCTCGGGGTCCGAGTTCGTCGAAATGTTCATCGGGGTCGGGGCTGCCCGGGTACGCGACCTGTTCGAACAGGCCCGGCAGGCGGCGCCCTGCATCATCTTCATCGATGAACTCGATGCGCTGGGCAAGATGCGCGGCATGGGTACGCTGGGTGGCAATGACGAAAAAGAACAGACCCTCAACCAGTTGCTGGCTGAACTGGACGGCTTCGATCCCCGTGAGGGCGTCGTGTTGCTGGCCGCGACCAACCGGCCGGAAGTCCTCGACCCGGCGCTGTTGCGGGCCGGCCGCTTCGACCGGCAGATTCTGATCGACCGCCCCGATCGCAAAGGGCGGGAGGCGATCCTCAGGGTTCATCTGCAGAAAGTCACCGTGGAGCCAGGGCTCGAGGGTGCGCGTATCGCCGAAATCACCACCGGTTTCACCGGCGCCGACCTGGCCAACCTGGTGAACGAAGCGGCCATCGTCGCCACCCGGCGCGGTGCCGACGCGATCAGCCTGGACGATTTCACCGCAGCGGTAGAACGCCTCATCGCGGGGCTCGAACGCAAGAGCAGCCTGCTCGATCCCGAAGAGCGTCGGGTGGTGGCCTATCACGAAATGGGGCATGCGCTGGCGGCCAGCACGCTGCCGGCAATGGACCCGGTGCATAAGGTGTCGATCGTGCCCCGCGCCATCGGCTCGCTCGGCTATACCCTGCAGCGACCGACCGAGGATCATTTCGTGATCAGTTGCCAGACACTCAAAGACCGGATTGTGGTGCTGATGGCCGGCCGCGCTGCCGAGTACCTAGTCTTTGGCCAGATCTCCACCGGGGCCGCCGATGATCTGGGCCGCGCGACCGATATCGCCCGCCAACTGATCACCCGGTTCGGCATGAGCGCCGAACTCGGGCAGTCGGTGCTGGAGCGGCAAAACGCAACGTACCTGGGAGATCGCATGGCCACGGTGGGCGAAAAGGATTATTCGGAACAAACCGCCCGGGAAATCGACTTGGGCATTCGCGCCCTGCTCGATGAAGCCTATCAACGGGCCAAGGCCTTGCTGGAAAGTCGCCGGGCCGACCTGGATGAGGGGGCTCGCCTGTTGCTGGAGCGAGAAACCCTCACGCCCGAGGAATTCCCGCCTCTGCTGCCGTTGAAGCCAGCCCCGGCATTACCGCGACCGTGACCCCACTGATCCCCATTTAGTGTTTTTTCCGGCACTGTTCGCCAACAACGCTAGGCTTACAAACAATGTGGTGATTATTCGCCATTTTGCAGGGAGCGCAAAAATGGAAATCATTAACCGTTGGCAAAACCTCTCTCTAAGGATGGCCCAGGGAGGAATGCCGCAATGAAATTTTCCAATCATTACAAATGGACTGCCTTGGGCGCCATTGCGCTGACCCTTTTAAGCGTACTGATATTTTTGCTGATCAAATCCTATTCCTACGACACCTCGACCTACTTCGCGTCTCGCGACTTCGTTCGCCAACTCAAGCAGTTCGATGCCAATTGGAACGTGAAGATTCTGAGAGCAAAAATCGGCATGAACAACAACCTGCTGCTGGTGGCGCACCCTGAAGCAGAGCAACGTTGGGAGCAGCTCGACAACCTCAACGCTACCGGCCCGCTTTCGACCCTTTGGCAATCTCGACGGCAGGGTTATCTGGATGCGCTGGAAAACAAAACCCGATTGGTTGAGCAATTCAAACAGCACAACACGGTGTTGCGAACTTCACTGGATGCCCTGCCTGAGCTCGAAGATGACATTCAGGCGCTGCGGGAAGATTTCAACGACAAACACCCGGAGGGGCATCTTGCAGCGGCCGCACTGGTGCTCGATCTTACGTTGGACACCCTCGAATACGCCCTCTATGCCTCCACCGAAAGGGCTGAGGAAATCTCTGAACATCTGAAACATCTGAATGAATACATCAATCAACTGCCGTCGGAACAGCGCCCGCCTTTCACTGCATTTGTAGGGGCTGTGAATGCCATTGTTCGAGAGCAGCCCATCGTCAATGACCTGCTTGATCGCATCAGTGTGATTCCGGTCGCACAGCAGCTGGACAGCATCAACGAGTTATTGAACGAGACCCAACGGCGCACCGGCGCGACAGACCGCCAATATCACCTTTATCTCGGGATATGCGCCGGCATTATGGCGCTGCTGTTGTTGTACCTGGCGGCCCGGCTGGTTCGCAGTTATGCCGTGATCAACAAGATGAACAACGCGTTGCAAACGGCAAACGAGCGATTGGAACAACGCGTCGAGGAACGCACCCGCGAGTTGATCGAGGCCGAACGCGAATTGGTCGATGCTGCGCGAATGGCCGGCATGGCGGAGATCGCAACCAATGTGTTGCACAACGTCGGCAATGTACTGAACAGCGTTAACGTCTCGGCAGATTTGATCACCCGCAAATTGGCGATGAGCAAAACCCTTGGCCTGGGCAAAGCGGTAAACATGATGAACGAGCATGCCGAAGACCTGGGGCAGTTCATGACATTCGATGACAAAGGCAAACTGCTTCGCGGTTACCTCAATCAACTGGTCGACTCCATCGCGACCGAGCAATCGAGCATCGTCGATGAACTGACACAACTCACTAAAAGCATCGATCACATCAAGGACATCGTTTCCACTCAACAGGCCTATGCCGGCGCGGCCAGGCTGGTCGAGCCGTTGAACGTCGTCGATCTGTTCGAGGATGCGTTGCGCATGAATTCCGGCGCCTTGAGTCGGCACCATGTTGTCGTCATCAAGGACTATCAGGACACGCCAACGATCATCGGCGACAAACACCGGCTGCTGCTGATCCTGATCAACCTGATCAGCAATGCCAAATATGCGATGTCCAAGGTCAGCAACCGTCAGCGCCATATGACGCTGGGCGTCAAGATTATCGATAACACAACGCTGCGCCTCAGCGTAGAAGATCAGGGCGAAGGGATCGCTGCCGAGAACATCACCCGCATCTTCAATCACGGTTTTACCACGCGCAAGGAAGGCCATGGTTTTGGCCTGCACAGTTGCGCGCTCGCGGCGGTAGAGATGAACGGGCACCTGCGTGTCCATAGCGATGGACCGGGTCATGGCGCGGTTTTCACGCTGGAGATTCCGCTGGAGACTGTGCATGTGCCGGCAGCCGCGGTCCTGCAATAACGTCGGCCCGCCAATGCCCGTCAGTTAAGCGCAATCCCTGTGGGAGCGAGCCTGCTCGCGAATGCGGTGTGTCAGGCAACATTAATGTCAACTGACACTCCCTCTTCGCGAGCAGGCTCGCTCCCACAGGTTCCGCATTTGGCAGTAGTCACTCCGTCAACACGACTACCCCACCAAGGCCATCAACTGTTGACGCTGCGCATCCGTGAGCATCGGGCCGAAACCTGCACCGGCGTTTTCCGCCATGTAGCGCGGGTTGCTGGTGCCGGGGATGACACACGTCACCGCCGTGTGAGCCAGCAGGTACTTGAGCGCCAGTTGCGCCCAGCTGTTGACCCCCACTTGCGCGGCCCATCCCGGTAACGGTTTGCCTTTCAATCGAGCGAGCAAATCGCCGCCGCCGAAAGGTCGATTGCAGATCACCGCCACACCGCGCTCACGACACAACGGCAGGATTCGTTTCTCGACACCGCGGTCGTCCAGGGCATAGTTGATCTGCAAAAAGTCCATCGGCTCGGCTTTCAACACGGCCTCCACTTCGTCGTAGGCCGACGCGGTGTAGTGGGTGATGCCGATGTAGCGGATGCGCCCTTCTGCTTTCCATTGGCGCAGGATGGGCAGGTGGGTTTTCCAGTCCAGCAGGTTGTGAATCTGCATCAGATCGATACGGTCGGTCTGCAACAGCTTGAACGACTGCTCCATCTGCGCGATGCCTTCTTCGCGACCACGGGTCCAGACCTTGGTGGCCAGAAAGGCCGGCGAACGAGGTCGATGGATCGACAGCAATTCACCGGTCGTCTGCTCGGCGCGACCATACATCGGCGAGCTGTCGATCACCGTGCCGCCCTTCTCGAACAACGCGATGAGCACGGCGGGCAGTTGCTTGTAGGCGGCGTCGGAAGGTGCGACATCAAAGCCACGATAGGTGCCCAACCCGACCATGGGTAACGGCTCGTTGCTGGAAGGAATGGCTCGGGTCAGCATGTTCTTGCCTCCTGTTTCCGTCGACGGCGCCGATGCGGCAAAGGCCGGATCGAAGGTGAAGACCGCCGAAACACCGGCAGCCAACGTGAGTATTTTTCTACGGCTGAAAACAATCATAGGCAAAGACCAATGCCAGTCAGTCAAGGGGCGGAACCTGTGGGAGCGAGCCTGCTCGCGAAGAGGGAGTGTCAGTCGACATTAGTGTTGCCTGACACATCGCATTCGCGAGCAGGCTCGCTCCCACAAGGATTGCGCGTCACTGACTGGCATTGGGCACCTCTCCTGCACAGCTGAAATTGCTGAACTACACTCTGACGGCACTCAAGCAATAGCTGTCTTAAGGCCCAAAGCAGTCCATGTCGTCCACTAAACTTAGCCGAATGTCGCGAACCTTGGTGTCTCTCTTCGCTTTCATTGCCATTGCATACTTGGTGCTCTGCTTCGCACTGTTCGTGTTTCAACGCGCCCTCATCTACTACCCGCAACCACGCGCCATCGACGCACCCGAAACGCTGCTGACGTTGCAAGTCGCCGATGCACAGGTGTTGGTGACCGTCAGGCCGCACGACGGCCCGAAGGCGTTGATCTACTTCGGCGGCAATGCCGAGGACGTTTCCCGCAGCCTGCCCGACTTTTCGCAGGCCTTTGCGGATCATGCGATCTATTTGCTGCATTACCGAGGCTACGGTGGCAGTTCCGGGTCGCCGTCAGAAGAAGCGATTCAGCGCGATGCCATGACCTTGTTCGACATGGTCTACAACACCCATCCCACTGTCGCCGTGGTCGGGCGCAGCCTGGGTTCGGGCGTCGCCGTGCGCCTCGCCAGCCAACGCCCGGCTTCTCGGCTGATCCTGATCACGCCCTACAACAGCCTTGAAGACCTCGCCGTCCGCCAGTTCGGCTGGTTCCCGGTGAAGTGGCTGCTTCGGGACAAGTTCGAATCCTGGAAATACGCCTCTCACATCACGGTCCCCACGCTGTTGATTGCCGCCGAGCACGATGAAGTCATACCACGCTCAAGCACGGAAAAGCTCTACACACATTTCGCCAAGGGCGTGGTCTCGATGCAGGTGATACCGGGCACGGGCCACAACTCGATATCCGAGAGCCCTCAGTACCTCAAGCTGCTCGGCGCCGCGTTGTGAGTCAGGTGTAGGCCAACAGACGGCCGCAAAGCACCACTGGGTTCTGGACGAGATTGCCAGCAGGATTCTGCGGGTTTGGGGATGGCCGGCCCCATCGCGAGCAGGCTCGCTCCCACAAGGGATTTGCTGTGAACCCATTTTTTGCAATCGCCGCAGATCAAATGTGGGAGCGAGCCTGCTCGCGATGGGGCCCGCAGCCCCTCACTCGTCAACATTCAGCGCATAAAACTCATGCAACTTGGCCTGCAACAGTTTCTTGTCAGGCAGCTGAGTCTGATATTCCGCGATCAATGCGGGCGAAAGCGAACGGTTCAGGGCGTACTCGACGACTTCGTCATCTTTGCTGGCGCACAGCAAGACCCCGAACGCCGGGTTTTCATGGGGCTTACGGACGTTGCGATCCAACGCCTCAAGGTAGAAGTCCAGCTTGCCGAGATATTCTGGTTCGAAGCGTCCGACCTTGAGCTCAATCGCCACCAGGCAATTGAGCCCACGATGGAAGAACAGCAGGTCCAACGCAAAGTCGCGGCCGCCAACTTGCAATGGATACTGCGAACCGACGAAACAAAAGTCACGCCCCAGCTCGATCAGAAAATCCCTGAGCCTGCGCAGTAACCCGTCATGCAAATCAGCCTCGACATGGCCTTGCGCCAAATCGAGAAATTCGACCAGATACGTGTCCTTGAATACACTCATAGCCTCGGGATGCATTTGTCTCACCAGTGGTGAGACTTTTGCGGGATTGATGACGCTACGTTCGAATAACGCGGCTTTGAACTGGCGCTCCAACTCCCTTTTCGACCACTTTTCCTGAATCGCCATGCGCAGGTAAAACTCACGCTCTTCCGGACGTTTGCTTTGGTTGAGAATGATCAGGTTTTGGGTCCAGGGTAATTGTCTCAGCAGTGCTGAGACTTTTGCATCGTGCCTGTACGCCTCGTAAAACTGGCGCATACGAAAGAGATTCGGTCGGGTGAAACCACGTAATCCCGGCTGAGTACGCGCGAGGTGAGCAGCCAATTGAGCGACCACTCCATCCCCCCATTCCGCCGCTTCGTTCTTCCGGCTGATGTAAGCCCCGACCTGCCGGTGCAGTTCGATCAACTCGGTATTGACAGCCTGCACCGCTCGCTGCCGGGCGGTGATGATCAGTTGCGTGATTTCGTTAAAGCTTGCGCCAATGGACGGCGCAGTAGAGCTGAGGTCATTCACGTGAAGGCGTTCCTGTTTAGTAGGCGATGCTCTCTAGTACTCCTCACCTTGAAACAATAAAAATCACGAAGTGTTTCGGCGTGAAACAGTGTCACTGTGATTACGGAATTGGTCAGCAGCCTGCTGACCAATTCAATAGTGACAGCACCGCTGTCACAATTGCCCCCTCACGGATAACTAAACCCCTTAACCAACGTCAACTCCCCCACCGCCCGCATCGGCACCAGGAACGTCTCCATCTTTTCATTAGGCGTCCCCTCCTCCGTAATCACCGTAATCTGCGCCGTAGTCAGGGGCTGAACAGCCTCTTCCTGTCCCTCCTCATCACTGCGATACCCGCCACCGTAGTAGTTCACGTACACCAGATATTGCCCCTTGATCGGCGCCGGCATGGCGAAGATTTCCGGGCCGTAGCCGGTGGTGACGTCGACGTCGAGTGCGCCGCCGTTGGCCGCGACGCGATCGCCGTACCAGATGTGGCCCCCGTCAGGCGTGACGACATGCAGGTCGAGGTCGGTGCCGTCGCTGTCCCAGGCCAGCAGCACTCGCAACTTGGCCGGGGTGGCGCCGCCGCTGGTGTTGAGGAACTGGGTGCGATGCCGCTGTTGACCATCGGGGCTGCGGACTTCAACGCTGTTGCTGCCGTTGGGGAATGAGAACGGGCGATCGTAGCGGCCGGCGGGGTCAATTTTCAGCGGCATGCTGACGCCGTTGACGATGAGTTTGCCGGGCTCATTGCCCTTGGGCGCGGATTTGATCTGGCCGGTAATGCGAGCGGTATTGGCCTGCCCCACCGGTGTGTTGACCGAGGAAGCCGGGTAATTAACCGTCTGACGAAAGTTTTCGCCTTCGCCTTCAGGCGCGCCCGTGCGCCAGCCGCCGACGGGCGTGTCGAGTTTGACCGCGCTATCGGTGGCGAACGTGGTCGGCCATACGCAAAAGGAACAAAGGAACAGGAGGACCTGTGGGTAACGGAGTTTCATGGCCTATTCCAGCAAGAGGTGGCGGGCGAGCCCTTCGATGTAGGTTTCATCCTGGCCGTTGGGGTGTGCTTCGAAGGCCAGGTGCAGGTATTCGTGGGTCAGGTCGAGTCGGTCTTGCAGCGACAGCACGCCGCGCACGTAAATGCGCTGGCGTTCGCGATCGACAAAAGGACGGCCGAAGGCCAGGCGGCAGACAGCGAAGGTGTTGACTTCGTTGTAGCCGATCTCACTTTCGAGGCGTTGGCGCCAGCCGCGGCGTTGGCTGAGCAGCCAGTTTTGCGCGCCAGGCAACGCTTCGCAGGAGGCGACGGGGTTGTCCCAGCGGCTGAGGCTGGCACGCGGGTAAGCGTGCAGCAGGATGGCGTCGTAGCGTTGACCGGCATTGGCCTGTTCGACGGCTTGCAGCCAGGAGAGCTTGTCCGGCCCGGGTTGGTCGGAGTGATAGGTAACGTTGCTGCCGGCGAGGACCAGGTCACTGGTCCACGCGGCGATGTTGCGCGATTCGGTCGCGGCTGGGCGTGGGGCGACGCGCTGTCGGCTGCTGCTGTCATCGATGCTCAGGCAATCGCCGTTGCGGGTAGCGTTTTGCAGCAGGTAGGTGCGGATCGCAACGCTCAGGGCTTTGGCGGCTTCGGCGGGTTCCGGTCTGGCTTCGCGCTGCAGGACGCGCGCGACGTATTCTTCGCGGTCCAGGCGGGCGACGAGCTTGTCTTTGAGCAAGAACAACTCGCCGTCGCTATGGATATCGAGTTGATTGCCATTGGCGAACTCGACGCGATAGTCGCCTTGCAACGGCCCGGGCGCTAACACACGATCCCCCGACAGTACGCGTTTCAGCGGATAGCGCGCGAACAGGCCGACCTCGACGCACTTCCCCGCCTCGGCAGGCCATGACGAAGGCAACACCGTCGCCAGTGCCGGACCGTAATTGCGCAAGACCATTTGACTGGTGCCGCGCCCACCGGCCCAGATCGGTGTGCCGTCCGCCGTCCAGCCAGCAAACCCGCCCTGACGCGACGAAGGATCCTGATCCCCCAGCCAGCTCCAGGTTTTCACCCGTAACCGACCACCGAGTTCGCCCACGACATTGCCGTCAGCAGCATTCAGCACCACATCGAGCAACACCCGCCGCGCCTGATCCTGCGCCGGCATCACGGCCAATACCTTCAGCAACTCAGCCACCGAAACCCGGGTCTGCGGTTGCAACGACGGCAAATCCAGCAACCACTTCGGTGCTTGTCTCGCCTGCCAATACTCGCGCCACTGCGCGCCAGCAATGCCCAGACGCGCAGGCTCGAAATACAACCCGCAAGACCTCACCAATGCCTGATCGCGCTCAATCCTGCCGCCCACCGTGCAGCAATACACTTCTTCCTTCGATTGCCCGCGACACTCATAAGCCGGTTCACGCGCGCCGGTGTCCACCAGCCAGCCGTAGACAAACAGTTTCCACAAACTACCCAGCGGTGTCTGCAGATCAGCAGGCAATGGCTCACGTGAGATCACCTGCGTCTGGCTCAACGAAAGCCATTCACCCTTGAAGCCCAGTCGCAACGGCTCGTCCTGCGCTGTCGCCAGCGCAGGCATCAAACACAACAGCCACCAGACCAGACGCCGGGTCATGTCAGTGGACCGTGACCTGGCCGAGTGCCGGCTTCTGTTCCTGAGCCTGGTTCTGCGGTGCGTAGACTTGAGTGAAACGCACCGGCGGCAGGTTGAACTGGCCTTTTTGCGAGAAGCGCACCAGATGACGCAGACGCAGTTCGCCGCTCAGAGCATCCACCGGGATCGCGTAGGCCATTTGCCCCGGTTCGAAACGGGCCTTCTCCAGCGCGGTCGGCTCGGTGCCGGCCTTGCCCATCAACTTGATGCCCCACGTGGTGCGCTCGACGTCCGCGCCCGGTGGCAGCGGCACTTCGAGCATGCCGTAGCGCAGCGGTTTCGCGGCTTTGCTGGTGACGATCACTTCGTCCAGGTACAGGCTGTCGCTGGACAATGGTTTGGTGCCGACGGCTTCGAGTTTGAATTCGAACGCTTCGTCACCCGGCACCAGACGCGACAGACGACGAGTGATGGTCACGGCCATCGGGTCCACCGGCGGTTGCTTGCTCTGGAAGCTCAACGCGGCGCGAAGCGGGCGTTCTTGCTCCCCGGTCAGCGACAACACTGTCGGCACGGGCGCAGGCCCCTGCCACGTCCAATACATCTCACCGGTATCACTGTGTTGTTTCTTCCAGCCTGCACCCGGTGCGAGCGCGATGGTCGGCGATGCCTGTTCGATGCTGCGTTGCAGCCAGGTCAGCGCCAAGGCTCGTTCCAGAGTCGATTGTTGCGGCAACAAGCGTTGCAACAACGCTTGAGCGTGAGCCTGATCGAAGGCTTGCAGCGACAGGTTCAGCGCTTCGACAAACGGTTGAGAGCTGGCGGCCACTTGTTGTTGCGCAACTTCCAATTGACCATTGAACGCCGACGGCAGATTGACCTTGGCCTGACGCGCCAAAGAGGCGATCAGCACCCGAGCGCTGGCCAGACCCAATGCCGAATCCGGATCGCTCATAACCAGGCTCTCTGCGCCATCGTCCATCATGCTCGCCGCATGGCCTTCGCCGGCTTTCACCAGATCGTCGATCAAACCGCTGAGCAGCGTGTTCACTGGCAATTGCATCTGTTTGGCAAACGACAGAATCAACGCCCGCTGCAACAGCGGCGTGTTCTGCGCCTGCTTGGCGTACACCTCCAGCACCCGCTGCCAATGCTCCGGCGGCAGGCTCAGTTCCAGCGCTTTGCTGGCGTGCCAGTCGGCGTAATAGGCGTAAGCGGTGAGGAACGCATCCGGCTCACCGTCATAACCCCACCAGGTGAAGCTCGCCGACGGGCCGGCCATTTGCACCAGACGCAGGCGGCTGTTCTGCATGATCAAACGCAAGCGATCGCGAATCTGCGGGTTCGACGACAAGGTCGGATAAGCGATGCTCAACGGCAGCAAACGGCTGGCGGTCTGTTCGACGCCGCCGTACGGATAGCTCAGCAGATCATCAAGCGCCGAACGGAACAGCGCTTGCGGGCTGTCATCCAGACGCAGGCGAATATCTGTGGCGTCGGCCGGCAAGGTCAGCGGCGTATCACCGCTGGCCACGTCCAGGCTTTGGCTTTGCGTTACCTGCCAGCCTTCGCCGGTCGCGGTCAGACGCACGGCCAGGGCATCAGCGGTTTTGCCGTCCTGCACCAGCTCGGCGGTCCACTCGCCATTGGCCACTGTGAACGCTGGCAATGCGATGTAGTTGATGCCGTTGTTCAACGTGACCGGCACACGTTGCTCGGCGCCAGCGTAATGAATCACCAGCTCAGCCTTGACCGGTTTCTCGGCCTGACTGAACGCGAACACACCGAGATCCGGTTTGTCGCTGTTGCGGAACTTGGTCGGGCCGCTCCACTTCAGGTACAGCGGTTTTTCCGAGCGCACGAATTGCTTCTTCTGCCCGACCTGACCGTCATCGGCAATGGCGCGGGCGGTGATGCGCCAGCGGGTCAGCGAGTCTGGCATTTTGAAGGTAAAGCGGGTTTTGCCATTCGCATCGGTGATCAATTCAGGCTGCCACGCGGCGGTGTCGACGTCTTCGCGACGCGGCCGCTCCAGCACTTTCACGCCACGCTCGCTGCGGTTGGCTTTGCCCGGCGCGCCAGGGCTGCCCGGCAACGCGACGTCGTAGCTGATGAACGACAAACTGGCGCTGGTGCGCACGTTGTTGCGGCGTGGGTGATAGAAGAACTGGTCGATGGTCGGCGCGACTTCCGGTTGCAGCGCGTAGACCATTTCATCGACCACGCTGACCGTCAGGTGCGCCGGAATCGGCTTGCCAGCGAACTGGGTGGTCAGGTCAACCGACACGGTATCGCCGGGCTGATACGCCTCTTTATCGGTGGTGATAGCTACGTCGATTTGCGGCGCAACCACTTTGATGCCGGCGTTCTGGAAGCTGTACTGACCGCCCTTGGTGTAGAGCACGGAAAAGGTCAGGTTTGGCGCGAAGTTGTCCTTCACCAGGATGCGCGCGCGGTATTGGGTGTCGCTGAGTTTCTCCATCTTCAGCCAGTCGCTGCCCTTGGACAGCAGCGCCGTGGCCTCGACCTTGTCGCGCTCCAGCGACAACAGCGCATCGATAATCGGCTCGGGGAAAGTGATCAACGCGAGCGCTTCGTCGCCGGCCTTGTACTCGGGTTTATCGAGGACGATTTCCACGGTGCCGGGCACCGCTTTGACGCCATCGCCGGTGACCGAATGACCGGTCGCGCCAAGCACGCGGCCATGGTCATCCTTCAGCGTCAGGTTGTAAGTGCCCGGACGGTCGAAGGCCAGGGTGAAGCCTTTATCTTTTGCGGCAAGTTTGCCTTCGCCGGTGCTCTGGTCCTCCAGACGCACCCAGCTGTAGCCGCTCGGGTTGACCGCTTTGCTCTGCTCGCTGCCACCTTCGTTGGCATAGCTGAATGCAACCTTGCCACCCACCGCGCTGAACCGCTGAGGTGCGCTCAAGCGGAAACTCGCAGCACTGCGGTCGATGAGGATTTCCTTGGTGGTCTTGACCCGATACGCCGCGCCATCGCTGGCGAACACGGTAAGCATGTAGCGGCTCGGTTTCTCGGCGGCGGGCAGATCGAGGCTCGCGTTGCCCTTGGCGTCGGTGGTCAGCTCCACCGGGAATTGCCCGAGGTATTGCAGCTCGTTATCGACCATTGACAGTTGTTGGGCGCGCAGGCTCAAGCTCAACTTGGCGTTAGCCACCGGTTTGCCGTCCGGGTACAGCAGCACCAGACTGCCCCTCACCGGTTCGCCCGTGCGGTAATCCTGCTTGGCCAGGTTCAGCGAGATTTCGAAGTGCGGCTTGATGTATTCAGCGACACGGAAGGCACTGCTGTAGGCCTGATCCTTGTAGCTGAAACGCAGTTCATAACCGCCCGCCACCGCGTTGTCCGGCAACTGGAAGCGACCCTGAGTACCGGCCTTGGAATCGAGCTTCAGCGCCAACGATTGCAGCGCGGTGCCGGTGGCATCGAGTACGGTGACGTTGACGTCGGCAGCGGTCGCTGCCACGGAATCCCGCGCATTCTTGAACTCGCGCCCGACGATTTTCAGCGACACCCAATCCCCCGGCCGATACAGCGGCCGGTCGGTGAAGGCATAGAGTTTGGTGTCGTAGATTTCGCTGTCGTAATAGAAGTTCTCGGAGACGAACACCCCGCCCTCTTCATCCTCGCCGATCACGAACGAGCGCTCCGGGCTGACGTGTTTCAGGCGCAGTAAACCATCGGCATCGGTAGCGCCGCTGCTCATCACGCCCAGGCCATCGGTCCATAGCACATTGACCTTGGGCACCGAACTGCCTTCGTGTTTGCGCGCGGCCCACACCAGCAATTCATCGCCAGCAATCTTGCTCACGGCCACGGTGTTGGAAACGAAAACCATGGTGGTCGCGCGGTATTTGCCGATCAGCGCTTCCACCAGATACAGGCCCGGTTTCAGGTTGCCCAACGGGATGTACACGTTGCCCGGCGAGACACTGACGAACTCGCTGGAAGAACCGGCCAGGTTCACGCCGACAGGCGGCTGGATCGGTTTGGCTTGCCACAGCGGATAACGGAATTGACTGACCACCGGCAGGCCCGGAATCAACGCGAATTGCGGCTGTGCGTCGTAGGGCGTTGGCGCGGCGATGGCGGTGCCCATCTTCAGTTCCGGCACTTCCTCGGTGACTTGTTTGCGCGACTCATAGGAAAACGCCCGCTGCATCACCCGACGGGATTTGCGGTACCAGTTGTCCCACAGGTACGCGAGGGTGTTCGACAAGCCTTCGCCCTTGAACTGGCCATCGCTGACCACGCGGTGCAGGTTCTTCTGGCGCTTGAGGAAATCCAGCGGCTTGTCGATGCGATACACACGAATGTCCGCGCCGCCGTAAGGCTCCATACGGAACCGGCGGTAATCGCGGCCCGGCGCTTCGAGGCGAACCATCGCCTGTTCGTCGCTGGCGAAACTGCTGTCGGCCAGCAGGAAGAAACTCTCACCGGAGACCGGCGTATAGCCGCTTGGCTCGACGGTGTCTTCAGCATGGACCGCGGCCAGCGGCATGAACAAGGCCAACAACAAAGGCAGTTTTGAGCAAATGCGCAGCATGCGGGCACCGATCATTGGGAGAGGAAGTTCAGTCGATAGACGCCGATGAAGTTGGGGTTGGCTGCGTCGGGTATCCATCGGGTGTCCTTCCATGTCATGAGTTGTTGCAGGCTTGCGGAGCGCATGCCGTTGTCAGTGGGGGTGGTAGTGCCGGTGTGATAGGCGATGAAGCGGCCCATCCAGATCATCAGGTGCTGGTCGTCACCCTGATCGAAAAACATCAAGTCGCCGGGCCGGGCCTGGGCCAGATCGCGGCCGACCAGATGACTGTTGAACTGGATCAGTTTGATCGCGTTGACGTAGGGCCCGACCTTGCCGCCGCCCTGCTGCCATTGCTGGGCGAGGCCGCGTTGGGCGTCGCTCAGTTGCAGTTCCGGCGGCAGGTAGCGATTGGACAGGCCATTGCTGCGCAGCCATTTGTCGTCATGGACTTTCAGCGCTTCGTTGGCGGCAAACCGCACCAGCCCGGCGCAGTCCTGCTGATACCAGCGCGGGCTCGGGCCTTGGGTCAGTTGTTCCTGGGCGATGCGCACGAACCAGGCGCGGAATACCTGGGATTGCTGCGGGTCGAGCGCCGGGGCTTCGCTGGCAAAGGTGCGAGTCCCCAGCAGCAACGCCAACAGGCCGAGGCCTCGGATGAGTGCGGTCACAGGGCTTTCCACTCCAGCGGCAGCCACTGCCAGTGGCCGTCGGGCTCACTGCCTTTGGGCAAGGTCAGGGCGTATTTGCCATAGCCGCCGAGGGTGCGCAGTTTCGGGATCAGGTAGGTTTGCGCGGCGTTGTAAAACACCGGTTCCATGTCCTGCGGCAGGCTGTCGAGGGTTTCCTGTTGCATCAGTTGCGCCATGGAATCCGGGCCGAAATAGATCGGCATCAGCAGGTCTTTCGGCAGCACGTCAGCCATGGGCGGGAAGCGTTTGTCGAGGGTGCCGAGGGCTTTGTCGACCAGTTTGTCGTCGAGGGAAAACAGCAGCGTCGAACCATGGCGCGCCAGGCTTACGCGCATAAAGGCTTTGCCGGTGATTGCGTCCGGTTGCTCGGCATCCTTGGCCTTATAGGGACCGAAGTTGGAGCTGACCTGGCGCTGCCACTGATGGCTTTGGCCTTGCTGTTTCTCGACCACCGGGAACGCGTGATCGGCGACGTTGCCTTCGTAGGCGCCGACCATCGAGCCGAACAGGTTGCCCAGATCGCCGTCGAGTTTGGCGCTGTCATCGTCATTCAGGCTGGCCACCAGCAGCGGCGTGTACAGCCGCGAATCGGCGTACCAGCACAAGCCAGCGGCACCGGCCATGTGTTCGGTCAGGGCTTGGGCAACGGCGTCGTCGGCACCGAGTTTCACCAGCAGCGGTTTCTGTTGTTCGGCGGCCAATGGCAAGGCCACGCAGGCACTGGCACCCATCGGCATGGCCTGCCAGATTGGTGTGAAGTCGAAATCTGGCTGGTTTTCCAGTTCGTCCATGGCCAGAAAGCTGTGCCAGCCTTTGTCGTCCATGTCGAAACGCAGGCCGGCGAAATTCGGGATGAAGCGCTGATACCCCATGGCCAAAACGCTGGAATTGACCGAGAGACGCTGTTTTACCTCGGGCGTACGCGGTGGCAGGCCGAAGGCTTCGGGGAACAATTTGTCGCCGTTGAGCAAGGCGGCGATGGCCTTGGTCGAAACGCTGCCGGTGTCCTCCGAGGCGCCGTTTTCCGGGTCATAGAGCTTGGCCGGATTGGACAGCACCACCAGTTTGTCGCCATGGGAGGCGAACACCAATGACTTGTTGGCGTTGTAGTTGAGCTGATAAAGCGTGACGGCGTCGGCGCCGACTTTCACCTCGCTGAGTTTGCTCAGCTGCGTATCATCCAGCGCCACTTTCGCCAGCGGCTCCAGCACCTTGGCCAGCCCGCCGCGATCCATCACCAACAGGAAATCCTTGAGACGCCCATCCGCCCCGCGCCACAGCGCCACATCCGCCGGTTGATCGAACAGCTGCTCGATCAGGCTGTCCTGCAACTTCAGGTCATGCTCGTAAATGATCCGCCGCAGACTGCCAATCAAGCCGAGACGGTCGGCGTGGGCTTCGTAATAGAAGACGAAATCTTCGGTCAGGGTTTCCTTGAGAAACGGCACCGCCAGCAAATCCTTGGGCAGCTGGCTCAGGGAATGGGTTTCGAGCAAACCGTCCGGCCGGCTCATGCCCAGTTTGTCACTGGCCAGTTCCGCAGGCGGAGCCTTGGGTTTGTTCAGGAACCACCCTAACCCGCCTGCCACGCCAGCCACCAGGCACAGCCCGATTACCAGCGCCGGCCAGCGACGGGAAGTGTTGGCGGCAGGTGCGTCGGCGGCCGGGGAAGCGGCCGGGGAAACGGCCGGTAAAATAGTCCTATCACTCATGTTCACAAACCCAAATCATCCCTAGTGCGGGATGTTTAATAGTTGAAAGTCTTGACCAGCAGCAGGTCGCCGATCGCCCGCAAAGGCACGATGAAGGTCTCGCGTTTTTCGTCGACGGTGTTTTCGTTGAGCACCAGATTGATTTGCGAGGTGATCACCTCGTTCTGGTTGCTGGTCTCATCGAGGTTATAGCCGCCGCTGCCGAAGTTGCCCCAATAGTTCACGTAAACCAGATAGGTGCCATGCATCGGCGCGGTCATGGTGAACATTTCCGGGCCGGGGCCATCGACCCCGTCCGGGTCCAGGCCGCCGCCATTGCTCATCGCCGGACGAGCCCAGAACGCATGCTGGCCGTCGGGGGTAATGATGTGCAGATCGAGTTCGGCCTTGGGATCGTCCCAGCCCAGCACCACGCGAATGCGCGCCGGCGTGCGCAGGTTGTTGGCTTCATAGAATTGAACGCGCTTGAGCGACTTGCCCTCGGAACTGCGCACTTCGACGCTGTTGGACCCGGCACCGAACGCATATGGCCGGGCAAAACGTCCTTGGTCGTCGGTGTACAAATTCAGGGGATTGCCGTTGACCGCCAGGCTGTGCGGCGGTCGGAGGGCGCCGAGGGCCTTGAGCTGGCCTTCGATCATCGTGCGATTGCGTTGCACGCCCCGGTCGATGGGCGGCGTGGGATAGGCAACTCGAGGGTTTTCACTGCGGTCCAGCAAGCCGTGATAGCGCCAGCCGCCCACCGGCTCCGACAACTCGGCCGAGGGCTCGGCCCATGCGACCTGGGCGCCGACCAGCGTGATCAGCAGTGAAAGAACACAACGCATGTAACGCCTCCTGCCATGCATAACGAAACCTGGCGCCCGATCCTCGGCGCGGTGTTTGACTTTGACTGCTGGGCCTTCAAAAAATGATAGAGCCAGACGCCCAGTGCCAGTCAATTAAAGACTTGAACACGGCAGCCCCTGTGGGAGCGAGCCTGCTCGCGATAGCGGCGGGTCAGCCAACATTGATGCTGAATGTACCGCCGCTATCGCGAGCAGGCTCGCTCCCACAAGTTGCGCATCTAAACTGACTGGCATTACGCCACAGGCCGGCAATATAACATCGCCAGCAGTCCATTTTTCCGATCTTTTTCTGCACCGGACTGTCTTTCCCCGATAACCCGATCGTCGCCCCGCCACCCTCTCGCGTCTTCCGGGTCTTTAATGGTTGCAGGATTTAAAGCTACCGCAACCCTCTGCACACGCATCGGGAGACTGGACATGAAAATCGTCGTCATTGGCGGTACCGGACTGATCGGCAGACACCTCTGCAAAAACCTGCAAGCCCTGGGACATGAAACCCTGGCCGCGTCACCGAGCACCGGCGTCAACGCCCTCACCGGCGAAGGATTGAAAGACGCCTTGCAAGGCGCCGACGTGGTGGTCGACGTGGCCAACTCGCCCTCCTTCGAAAACGCCGCCGTGCTCGATTTCTTCGAAACCAGCGGGCGTAGCCTGCTCGCCGCCGAGAAAAACGCAGGCGTCAAACACCATATCGCCCTGTCGGTGGTGGGCACCGAGCGCATGCTCGAAAGCGGGTACTTCCGGGCGAAAATGGCGCAGGAAACACTCATCAAAAACTCAGGCATCCCTTACACAATCCTGCGGGCCACGCAGTTCTTCGAATTCATCGGAGCCATTTCGTATTCAGGCGTGCAAGAAGGCGACACCGTGCGTTTAACTTCCGCCGAGCTACAACCGATCGCCGCGGTCGATGTCGCGACGGCGCTGGCGAAAGTCGCCGTGCAAGCGCCGAGCAACCAGACCCTGGAAGTGGCCGGCCCTGAGCGCTGGCCGCTGGTTGAATTCGTACGCTTGTTTTTGCAACACACCAACGACCCGCGCCAGGCCCAATCGGACGACACGGTCCCCTACTTCGGCGCGCCGATCGATGACCACTCGCTCACGCCGGGAGAACACCCCATCATCGGGCCGACGCGCTTCGAGACCTGGCTCAAGAGCAGTGCTTGATAAACGAGGCCCTACACCAACCGCTCAATCTTCTGATGCTGCCAGACCATTTTGTAATACAGCGTCTGCAGCATCAGCATGCCCAGATAGGCCACCGGAAACGCCATCCAGACACCTTGCAGCCCAAAGCGCGCATCCAGCAGATACGCCACCGGCAACTGCACCCCGACCACGCAAACGATCGAAACCGCCACCGGCACCAACACCGTACCGCTGGCACGCATGATGCCGCCGATGATCGCCTGAAAGCCAAACACCAACAGGCTCCAGAGCATGATGTGCAACAGGTGTTCGGCCATCACCCGCGTGGAATCATCCGTGAGGAACAACCCCAGCAACCAGTGCGACAACAGGTAACCCAACACCACCAAACCACCGGTCAGGCACACGTTGATCAACAGCCCCGTGCGCAAAATCGGCCCCATCCGCTCGATGCGCCCCGCCCCGATGGCCTGCGCGCCGAGGATCGACGCCGTGATCGCAATCGACAGCGCCGGGAACTGCACGTAATTGACGATCTGCGTCACCGCCCCGTACGCCGCCGTCGCCTGAGAACCGTGCTGATTCACCAGCGCCAGAATCACCAACTCCGACAGCGATAAAACCACCATCTGCAACCCGGTCGGCAGCCCGATGCGCAACACCTTGCCGAGGATCTCCAGATCCAGCCGCATCGCCGCCAACATCTCCCGATCCGGCGCCAACGGATGCCCCTTGCGAATCAACCGCCACGCCAGCCACCCCATCGCCGACAAGTTACCCGCCAACCCCGCCCACGCCGCACTCTGAATCCCCATCGGCGGCAGCCCCAACCACCCGAGAATCAACGCCGGCGTCAGCGCCAACCCGACACACGTCGACACCACCAGCGCCAACAACGGCGACACCGTATCGCTCACCCCACGCAGCAACTGCGTGAACAACACAAATACCAACAGCGACGGCAAGATCCACATCATCACCTGCGCATACGCCACCGCATCGTCCAGCACATCCACCGGCGTGCCCAAACCCTGCAACGCCGGCCGGGCAAACACACTGCCCAACACCGCCGCCACCAACCCGATCATCGCCCCCAACAGCAACGTCGAACCAGCGATAGCCTTCACCAAATGCAACTCGCGAGCGCCCCAGGCTTGACCGATCAACACCCCGGCGCCAGCGCCGAGGCCAATGACCAGGGCGATGAAGAAGAACACCACGGGGAACATGCCCGATACCGCCGCGAGGGCTTGGGTGCCGAGCATTTGGCCGATGTAGATGCTGTTGATGGTGCCGGACATGGATTGGAGGAAATTCGACAGAACCATGGGGGCGAGAAACAGGAGGTAGGTTTGCCAGAGGGGGTGTTGAGGGGTGGGGATTTGCATTGAGGGTCCGTCTCGGGTGGGGGCTGGCATTTTGGAAATTCTACGCTAGGGGACCGGAATAACGCGCTTCTATTTTGCGGATTCGGGTAGCGTAGTAATGCCTGATTTCGGCTCAGTAAAAACACGCCGGATGCGTTGAAGTCCGGGATCTGCCTGGCTACCTGAAAAATCGGTGGAGTTGGAGGTCCAATATACGATCAGCAATTGTTACAAGTTCAATTTTATCTAGCTATCATGGCGCCCCCTGCTATTTAGCTGTATCGCCCGGCTTTTTTCGTTCGCATTGAGTCTGCGCGGCTCCTTTGAAAAAACTCAGTCACCACCATAAGCATATGCAAAAAAAATATATAAATAAAAATTGGATCCAATGCATTGTTTCTAAAGACTATTTCCTAAATAGACATTAGATCCACCCAGAAACATCCCGAATTATTTCGATTGACCGAAAATACGGCCTGCATATAATCAGCCTCCTCATGGCTGAACGACTACATTGGTTTCTATGGACAGAAAAGTTATCACGTCAAATTTATTATTGCTCGCTGCTGCTGTTATTTGGGGTTGTGCGTTTGTTCCACAAAAAATAGGCATGAGTTCGATCGGCCCCTTCTGGTTTACTGGATTACGATTTGCGTTAGGCACCCTGCTTATCATCCCTCTTGTTTTTTTTGAGAAAATCAACCGACCTCTTTCATGGAGAGATTGGTCGACGGGCGTTATCATCGGCTTGATATTGTTTGGCGGTATAAACCTTCAACAGATAGCGCTCAAATATGCTTCGGTAGCGAATACGGGGTTTATCACCGGGCTGTACATAGCCCTGGTTCCTATTCTGTGCAGCTTTTTAGGTCATCGATATTCTGTAGGTGTCTGGTTCGGCGTTGCCCTGGCCACGGTGGGTTTATACCTTCTGAGTGTTCATGGAAACTTTGATGTCAACCCGGGAGATCTGTTGACGTTGGCAAGTGCTTTCTTTTGGGCATTTCAACTTATAGCACTTTCAACAATCGGACATCGGCTGCCCTCTATTAGACTGGCCATCGTCCAGTCTGGAACGTGCGCTGTTCTTTCGCTTACCATTGCAATAGTGGCCGAGCCAATTTCATTGAACATGATCCATAACGCTGGCGTGCCGCTTCTGTATGGCAGCGTATTATCTGTCGCTATCGGGTTCACGTTACAGATACTTGCACAACGACATATAAAAGCAGCCCATAGTGCAATCATCTTGAGCATTGAATCTGTGTTCGCCGCTCTTGCAGGTTGGCTGATCTTGAGTGAGTGGCTTGGGCCCAAGGAACTCATGGGTTGTGCCTTGATATTGATTGGCACGATTTTGTCTCAGCTATCGCCGGAAAAACAGCGCAAGGAAAAAACTAACCTGGCCCAGGAAGCGCTGTGACTCAAAGTCTATGTGTGATTGGGACGAGTCGCCACCCTCTGTGCCAAGTCATTGATGCACCTAAAATTTTAGTATTACAGTTGCAAATAACCAAGGAGGAAGGTAATGAGCGTCACAGAAAAAGAGAGGCTTTCAGACGATGAACGCGAGTCGCTCACAGCTGATCCGGAGCGCCAAGATGAGGCGCACACCAAAGGCGCTTATGATTACTTGTCGGACAATACCCTGGCGGCTCGCTATTCAGTCATATCAGGTTTGATAGAACAGTATGATTGCGACCTTATACTTGATATCGGCTGTTACGTAGGTGGACTCAGAGGAGCTATTAATCGCACCCGGGCCTACCACGGTATCGATATTTCTCCGAATGCAATCAGTGATGCAATAACCAAATATGGCGACTATGAGCGTACGGAGTTCAGTGTTGGCGATATCCGCAGTGAGACCCTGAAGTTACCGCAATACCCTTGCGTGGTATGGGCGGGTATCGGCTTTGGTTATTCGGATAAGGACAGCCGGTGCTTTGCTGATTTATTCCAAAAAGCCTGGAAACTCTGCGACGATAATGGCTTGCTGATTTTTGAATGCATTGAAGACTACGCTTGGGTACAAACGCATATCGAAGCGACTAGCAGGCTTTTAACCGCTTTCCATGTGACCTATTCCTTGGCTTCAGTGCACAATCGCAGAGCGGTTTTCGTGGCGCGCAAAGTACTGAAATAAAAAAACACTGCAGCTTTCGCTGCAGTGTTTTTAGTGACTGCGGGGTGTGCGACTGACGAATCTCATGTGATTACCAAACGGATCATCTATCTGCAGCACATGTTTTTTATTTGAAGTCAAAAGAAGTAGTTTGTTGGTCGACAGCCTGGACTTCAATTCAGCATATAACTCATCGATTTCATTGACCGAAATCAAAATTGTCATTCCTGGTTCCGCATCCCCCTCATGCTCCGTCAGGTGGAGAACTAAATCTCCTCGACTGACTTGTAAGTAGGCAGGGTAATTATTTTGTCGATGCTGCCAGTCTATCGAAAACCCCAGGCAATCCACATAGTATTCGCGGGCCAATTTTTCAGAAGAAATTTTAAAGATCGGAATTGCGTTTGATAGCTCCATGCTTGCCTTACCGAGTGAGTTGGAATGCATCTGAAAATACAGGTCGGGATTTGCGTGGTCAAGAGCTTTAATTTGCAGGGCACGCAAGCTGACAATGCATGTTTTTACCCCTGGCGCGAGCTGTGAAAGGTTACATATTTAAATTTTAAATACATGTCCCGACGGCGCAACCTTCGACACTTTATATGGAAATGATTTCAAACAGCACCTGCTCCAGGATGACAAAAAAACATTTAATGTGAGCCTGTTTCAATGCCTGCGGCCGGGTCACCAGATAGACTTCCATGGCCGGCCTCCCCCACCTCACGGAGGTGACGAAAAATTCAAGGTGCGAACTTAGACATTTGCTGCCTGGCTTGATCAGAGTGTCCATCGGCACCGGACCTTCTCACGCTGATTGTCTGCGCCAAGTGCCGGGGGATGTGCCGAACTGGCGTTTGAATGCACGACTGAACGCGGCGGATTCGTAGCCAACTGCAAAGCCGCTTTGCGCCACATTACCGCGACCTTCGCGCAGCTGTTGAGCCGCCACATGCATACGCCAGAGCGTCAGGTATTGCATTGGTGGCTGTCGACCAATGCCGTGAATCGCTCCGCGAATGCCGAGCGCGACATGCCCACTTCAAACGCCAGGGCTTCTGCAGTCCAGCCCTCGGTTGGACGAGCATGGAGCAGCGCCAGTGCGCGCCCGATATGCGGATCTCGCAAACCCGCCAGCACCCGCGCCGCTCAGCGGGGAGGCTCGCGACATACTGGCTGACGGCTTCGACGAATAGCAATTCGGAGAGCTTGGCGATGACCGTTGTCGAGCCGAGGCGCCCCGCCGCAATCTCACTGACAGCGTAACGGAATGAGCTTTCAATCCAGGCTCCCGAAGCCGTCGCGCGCAAGTCTAATTTCAATAAAGATGGCAGCGACGAAAGCAACGGACTGAAGGGTGTTTCAGAGCAGAGGAATCCGCACAATAGCTGCGTGACCTTGCCGCCCCCGGCCATACTTCTCTTCGCAAATATGGACCTTCTGCTAGGCTAGCCATCAGGGTTAAAGGGCCACAGGGAGAAGGCCGGATGTTCACATTCGAGAAATTATGGAGAAGCCACCCAGAAATATTTGGAGACGCAGCTCCGTGCAGGACCAACGGCGCCAAGAATTTCAGTGATCAGTGTGCTATCAACCTCGGCGTGGCACTACGTTGGGCCGGTGCCGATCTCGACAAGCTCAAGAGTTTCCGCCACTGCTGGCAGCGCCCCAAGAGCGAAGGACATGTTTTGGCGGCAGAAGAAATGGCGCAGGCGTTAAGCCAAACCAAAATTCCCGGCCTGCATGCCGTCAAAAAGCTAAAGCCGAAAGACTTCGAGGATGACCTTGAAGGGCAGCAAGGCATCATTTTTTTCAAGGACTTCTGGCGCCGAGGAAACGAGACCATTGGCAATCGCAGCGGCGATCATATCGACCTGTGGAACGGGCGTAGGCTAACCGACTGGCTGAGTTACCCTCGTATTCAGTTGGGGTTTTCCATTGAGGGCAGTTTCTCCGACTACCACGAGTCGAAGGGAATATGATTTTGGAAGGTCATATGAAAATTATTAAAGGGGCATTGTTCGTCACGTTGATTGTTGCCTTGGCTATCGGGGCATTTAATTTGATATTCGTGGCAGTGTCTGGCTACTTTGGGCCGTTCTACGAGGGGGATGCGGACCAAAGTCGGAACTTTGCAATTTGGCTTTTGGGGGCAATGCGCGCCTAAGGGTTTGGCCCCCCAACGACCAATCTTGATATGTCGTTGTTTGCTTGGCGCGCATCACGCTTCGTTTCGGATATGGACAGTTAGCTTTTGTCGATACTTTATCTCCGAACAGTATCGTAATCGAATGGTTTGGTTCCATAGAAAGAATGGATTTCTGTTGCCCAGGACTCGTCGGCCATATTAGGCCAATTATCCTTGTCAAAACCAGGTGCATGTTCCAAACGTTCTTTGTCTACGTTTAACACGAAGCGCTTATTTACTGTATCGAGTGTCAATGCATTCCAGGGTACCGCAAACAGTTTTTCTCCCATGTTAAGAAAGCCACCAAAAGATAGAACCGCATAACTCACTCTACCGCTGCGGACATCCAGCATGATTTCCTTGATATCTCCCAAATCCTCTTCATTATGGTTATAAACATCATTTCCAATGAGTGTGTCTGCCCCCATCAGATCGGGGCCAGGCCCTTGTTCATCGGAGTCGGCATCTCGCAGGATGTTGGTTTTGTACATGCCATAGGTATCGCGATCTTCGTAGTTCATTACTATCTCCTATCAGCAATCGCCAATCGATCAGAAAATGTATCCATTGCCTTGATGGCTGTATTAGTGGGAGTCACCCGCTTTCGAAAAAGTCGAATTTTCTCTCTGCATGACGACGAATGGTAAATAGGAAGTAAAAAGAAGTTAATCAGCTTTTAATTAGCGTGCTATCCATGCGTTTTAAGTCTGGATAGCTACTGCGAGCAAACTTATTTGAATGATAGCTAATATAGGGAAGTCACAGCAAAATCCAGAGCAGGACATAAAATTGGCAGGCGAATGTCTGCTTCTGGCCGATAGCTGCCCTTGGTGAAGGGGAGTTATCGGCCAACAGCAGCCGCAACATCGACTCCGCGGCTACCCGTTTCCCGCATGATGGCGTCGACATAATCCTCCTTTTCATTGTCGATGATCACGTCGGCACCCAAACTTCGCGCGAACTCAAAGTTTGCTTCGCGCACGGTCGTGAACACCTTGCTCCCATGGCTTTTGCCAGTGGATCGTCACATGACCGACTCCTCCCGCTCCGCCGTGTACCAGAACGCTCCCCTACTCAGAGCGCCGCACGCACGATCAGTGCTTCCCACGCTGTCCCGCCAACCAAGGTCAGGCTTGCCGCCTCAAGGTGGCTCAGCGAAGGAGGCTTCTTCCCGATAATGCTTTCGGCAGCGACCAGAAGTGGGCGCTGCTGGTATCAGGAACTCAACAATTAGCCATTGCCCCGATTCACGCTTACCATGCTCCCAACTCGTATCACCGCGGCGGCTGCCCCCACCACTCGCCAACTGTTGGACAGATTCACCCTTAGGATATCCCGACGACTTTCGCTACATGGATCCTGAGCTGGTGGGCTTGCTCGAAAACGCAGTGGAGCCCTATCTCACTACCTAATTTTTGTGCGAAAACCTCTGCCATCATTCAAGAACTTACAAGCCGAGTAGAAAACATGAATCGTCGTAAAAAAATAAAGCAGTTATTAAAGGCTCACGCTAAAAAGGCCAGCGCCAAATTGGCACCGCCAAGCAAGTCTAAATACATTAGTAAAGCCGACCGATTGAAACTGGCTGCTGAATCCAGTCACGACTCAATCGTTTCCTCTGAGAGCTGATTCCAGGTATTTGAGGCACTATCGGAATTCACAAATCTGGTTGGGCCAGGCATTCCGACGTCGCCCGGTTTTACTGTTGACTTGCAGAGGCCATATCCTTTTTTTGGGTAATTGTCGTATGGAACTTCAGCAAGAGAATAACAGTGAGGTACGATGCAGATCGAAAGATCTCTGAAGTGGTAGTCAGGGAATATCAATAAGGTTAACCACTCATACCTCTTCCGACGGCCCACTTTTTTTCCGCAAACGGAGTCACTTACATGGAAGTCATCAATCAGTTGCAACCCGCAGAGTGTGCAGGCATGGAGGATATCCGGCGCGAAATCGATGCCCTGGATCAGGCCGTTATCAAGCTGTTGGGCAAGCGTTTTCACTATGTGCAGGCTGCCTCGAAGTTCAAGACTTCAGCGACTTCGGTGCGTGCGCCGGAGCGTTTCAAGGCGATGTTGGCGACACGTCGCGCGTGGGCCGAGGCCGAGGGCTTGAGCCCGGATGCAATCGAGAAGATGTACAGCGATCTGGTGAACCACTTCATTACCGAAGAGATGAAACACTGGGCGGCTCATCAATCCGTAACCTGATCCACCGCACAACGACCAAGTAGTTCTACAAGAAAGGGAAGCGACCTTATGAAGTCCGTCAGAATTCGTACCCTACAAAGTACTGACGCCGAGGCGTTGCTGACATTTGAATTGGCCAATCGCGAGTGGTTCGAGCGTTTCATAGATGCGCGCGATGCTGCTTTTTACTCGCTGCAGGGCGTCACCGACCACATTGCAGCTTATTTATCTGATTTTGCCGCCGGAATCTGGCACCCATTTGTCCTAGAAGATGTTGACGGAAAAATAGTTGGGCGAGCGAACCTGAAAGGCATCGACATGTCCGAGCGGTCGGCAGAAGTTGGCTATCGGATTGCTCAATGCGCTTGCGGACGGGGACTGGCAACGCAGGCGGTGAGGCATTTGATCCAGGAGGCGCAGTTGCATTGGAACCTTAAACAACTGGTTGCCAACGTATACGCTGAAAATATCGGCTCGGCAAAAGTACTCGAACGGTGTGGCTTCCTGATCGAACCTATATCCCGGCAAGAAGGGATAGAGCAAGAATATCGGTTTGGCCTTTCGATTTAGATGATTGAAAAAGGGCACCTTGTCAGGTGTCCGTTTTTTTTACAGTTGGCCATTGCAGTTTCTGACGACGAACCCGGCTGATACAAAGAGGTCAAAGCAGGTGATGACGTCGCCAATGATCCAAGGGCTCATTCAACGGCGAAGTCAGTGGCTCACATACTTTAGGGGTGCGCCGGATAATTTCAGCAGGCTCGGATGCTGCCGAGGGGCAAGTGCTGACTGCTGCTCACATCCAATGCTCCCGTATCGGAGTACTAACATGACTCAGTCAATGCGGTTCTTTCTATCGATCGTCCTTGCGACACTGGCATCGGCCAGCTTCTTGAACACTGCGGGTGCGGCAACCGCCGAGGATCTGGATGTCGACTCTCGGCAAGCGTTGCAAACTCTCTACAAGTCGACGCCATTTGCTGAAAGCATTTCGCATAACGCCAAAGCGATTCTTATCTTCCCGAAAATCATCAAGGCGGGCCTTGTGTTTGGCGGCAGCTATGGTGAAGGGGTGTTGTTGAAGGACAAGAAAGTAGAGAATTATTACAACTCCGTAACCGGGTCCTGGGGGCTGCAAGCAGGCGCCCAGTCGTATGGCTATGCGGTTTTCCTGATGACCGACAAAGCCGTGGACTACATACGTCAAACCAAGGGTTGGGAAATCGGCGTAGGACCCACCGTTGTAATGGTTGATGAAGGGGTGGCGAAGAATCTGTCTAGCACGACGATAAAGGACGATGCCTATGCGTTCATTTTCGACCAGCAGGGGTTAATGGCCGGGATCAGCATCGAGGGAACCAAGATTTCCCTGATCAAGCGCTAAAACTGGTCGTTTGGCGCATGGATGCGCCAGTCCATACAGGCGCCCTCTTGAAGCCATACGGGGTCCAGCTGCTGATTAAAGCGCTCTGCCCAGTCAACGACCTACACCAGCACGGTCAACCAGGCCGACACCAGCAGCAAGAAAGCCAGTGCAGTGTTCATGCGTTTGAATGCCTGCGGCGAACCAAACGCCCGGGCACTGCCCACGCCGAGCAATCAAATAAGCATGAGGCGCCAGCCCAAAGGCTGCCTTGAACGCCCGCGTCAGACGAAAGCGATCAACCCCACACGCTTGGGCCAGATCATCCAGGCCGATGTCTTCGTAGACATGAGCATGCAAATAGTCACGCGCAACCTGGGCCACCCACGGCAGGCGCGGATCAAAGGCCTGACGCTTGCGCCAATCAAGATGACAAGTGAGCGCGCCCAACAAGGTGTCGATAGCGCTCTGGCGCACAATGCGCAAGTCGCCCTCATGGAGCGCGTGGAAGGCTTGAAAAATGGCAGTGGCCAGGCGCGGATCCTGGCTCAGGGTGTCGGCAAAACCCGGCTGGCTGTTGGTCGGCGCGTGCTCGAACAACGCGTGCAACTCACGCTCAAGCCAGTGCGGATCGTAGGCATGCGCCTGAAAGTGGGCACGAATCGATTCAATCCCGGTATCGGCGTCCTGGGACAACTCAATCCAGTTGCGTCTGTCCACGGAAGGCTCCATCGGTAATGGTTCAGCGTTTATCTGTGCGGACGACTAAATTACCGCGCAATGGAAAAGGACGTTTAGAAGATTTGTGCAGGTTCCTCGGCAAATGCGGCTGGCGTGCCGTCGGTGGCGCAGCCTAACATGCGGTTCAAGCCGCTCGCTCGGGACCGGCTAAAGACTGCTCCAAACGCTAGATACTCATCCAACCTTACCGTTACGGAGCCTATGAAATATGTCAAACATCGTCGCATGGACGCTGTTCGCCTTGGGCGCCTTCCATATTCCATTCGGTATTATCAAGTTCAAAACAGCATTCGCCGCCGCTGTAGACTCTGGCTTCGTTGACCAGTTCAGAGCGCACGAAGATCGGCGTACTGCCCTCTGGTTTACCCTGCTGGGGCCGCTTTTTATGCTCGCAGGGCATACAGCGATTCACGCCGTAGCAGTGGGTGATCTCGCGCTACTTAAAATTGTTGGCATCTATGTGCTGATGATCTCGATCATTTGCGTCATTGCTGTTCCAAAATCGGGGTTCTGGGCAACGCTACTGGTTTCGCCGCTGATCATCGCGGCAGGGTATGGCTTGTACGCCTGACAAACGGTTCATCGTTCGCTCCGCTCCCGTGCGCTCAAGCCAACAGTTCGGTGATCCACCGAACCTGCCGGACAACGTCTTGCACTTTCTCCTCGGGCACGGCCTGCCGCGCTTGGGCAAAGCTGGTCAAGGTCTGCTGCTTGTGGCGCAGAATGCGCTGCCACTTGACCAGGAACGCCGGGCTGCGTGCCTGCATTTGCAGCGGGCCGAAGTACAGTTCCTCGGCGGTGTACAGCACCGGCCCGGCGCGCTCGGCGACGATGATCTCGTAGTAGAAGCGATTTTCCCGCAGCAGCTCCTCGCAGAGGATGCGGTAGCCATTTTCCATTAGCCATTGGCGCAGTGGCTGCTCGCCGCCGTTGGGCTGCAGGATCAATCGCTCTTGGCCGCTCAGGTGCGCCTTGCCGCTGTCGAGGATGTCGCGGATCGTCTCGCCGCCCATGCCACAGATACTGATCGCCGTGATCCCGTCTCCCGGCTCGATCGCCGCCAGGCCATTGGCCCGGCGCACGGTGATCCGCTTGTCCAGGCCGTTCTCGCGCACGGTGCGTTCGGCCGAGCGGAACGGCGTCAATGCCACCTCGCCGGCCACCGCAACCGCGATCGCGCCACGGCGCATCAACGCCACCGGCAGGTAGCCGTGATCCGAGCCGATATCGGCCAGGCGCGCACCTGCTGGCACATGCGCCGCCACGCGCTCCAGGCGCATGGACAATGTCTGTTCGTTCAACTGCAGTTCCTTTTCACCACGAGTGTCCGAAACCTTTGGCCGGATCGGGGCGCGATTTTGTCGAGTAACGCCGTGCATTTCAAATTTCTGCGACCAGAGCGATGACTCGGCCCAACGATCACTGCACCGCTCGGAACACAGCGTGCAGATACTGCGCAGATTTGAAGCCGCAACTGGAGGCAATGTCTGTGTGAGCACCCGGACCGGGCGTTATTCGGCCAGCCGGTGATCAAACGACAAGATGGGCCGGCAGTCAGGGGGTACCAATAAGATAGCCCCCCCAACGACAGGCATCGTCGCTACTCTTCAGTAAGTCCTTCGCGCACCCACCGTCTGACCTCAGCCTGTATGGCATAAGCCGGTGCCTCCACAGCATTGAAATCTTGTGTATACCGCTGGGCAAATCCTTCTACCCCCCATTCCTGATACTGCTGCACGTGCTTTAACTCGTGAGCCCAGAGCGCGATGTTCTGTTCTGCTGTTTGAGCGTCCCGGAAGAGGATGATGTCGACCAGCGTCACGGCACCCACATCGGGGTTTTGCAGCATGGCAGTGGCTGCGTTGAATTGGCCGTTGTCGCTCACTTTGTAGCGCGCGGTATCGAGGACGCTGGGGTCGTACCAGCGCAGCAGTTGCTCGCGGATGTGCGGCGGAATGGATTGGATGCCGGCGGTGGCTGCTTGAGCGCGGGCTTGGGTCAGCCACAGCGCCAGCGCAGGTGCCGCGATCTGGTAGATGCCTTGAGGCAGGGGGCCGAGCAGCGGTCCTACGTCTGGCAGGCAGATGCAGCCGTCCAGGCACACTTGTTTCTCGCCAGCTGGGCAGGCGTTGGTCTGGGCTGGCACTTCAAGCGGCAGGCAAAGAACCAACAGCGCCACCAGGCGCGTGGTGATGGGCGGCATTGGGCGCTCCAGGCACGGACGCAGGGCGAACAATTGTCATCATTGATCGACGACCCGCATAGCTTTAGGGTAGTCCCGAACCAGGTATCCCCAAGATAATCGCAGGAAGCGATAGATCACTGTTTCCTGCGAATCCCCCCACGTTAGTAGACATAGCCCATAGTTGTCTGTCGCGAAAGGCAGCAATCGGCCAGTAGCGGACAGTCAATGAAGCAGTAGCGTGCGACCGAGATCAATCACAGGTAAATGCGGCTGAGACAACTCAAAACCCTGCTCAAGGAGCACCAAAGCGGGCGAGCGCAGCATCGATAAATCGTCGGAGTTTGGCTGTTCTCTGACGATTGGCCGTGTAGAGCAAATGCATTTGTCGGCTCGGTGCTTCGTAATCAGCTAACAGTCGAACTAACTCGCCGTTGCGCAACGCGGGCTCAAGAAAGTCATCGGGTCCAAGGACAATCCCGAACCCGTCCAGTGCTGCCGACAGCAGTGCTTTGCTCTCATTGACCTGCAATCGACTGACGACTTGTACCCGTTCAACTGCGGAGCCTTTGCAGAATACCCATTCGCGGTCGGCCGGCCGGGACCAATAGGCATACCCCAGACACTCATGGTTCTTCAGATCATCCGGTATTTGCGGCACTCCGCGGTCGGTCAGATAGCTCGGTGCCGCACAGGCTACCAACCGATAAGGCGCCAACGGCCTAGCGGTCAAACTGGACGCGGTCAATGGGCCAATCCTGAAAGTCACTTCATAACCCTCCTCCACCAGATCGACGAAGCGATCGGTCAAATGCAGATCGATTTCGACCTCCGGGTGTTGACGCAAAAACTCCGTCACAAAGGGCATAAGGCTATAGGAGCCGAACGTTACGGGAGCGCTGATTCTCAGTTTGCCGCGCGGGGTGTCGTTCATGATCTGCACAAGGGAGTCGGCAGCCTGAGCCTCGCTCAGAATGTGCTTACAGCGTTCGTAGTAAGCGCTGCCCAACTCAGTCAGGCTCTGGCGTCGGGTGGTTCGGTTCAGTAGTCGCGCACCTAGCCGCTGCTCAAGAGCGGAAACATGCTTGGCCACCATCTGCGGCGATAGGCCCAATCGCTCGGCGGCGCTGGCATAGGAGCCGGATTCCGCCGCCATCACAAACGCCCCCATGCTCGTCAGGCGATCCATCATTCAATACTCCTGGTAACGAGACTAAGTAGCCGATGATTATTTATCTGCCGTTGGTTGGCAATCATCATAGTTTCTTCTTACCAACCAGCGGAGCAAGGACATGCGTATCGGCATTATTGGGGCAGGCTTCATCGGACGTGCAGTGGCGCAATTGGTCATCGCGGCGGGACACGAGGCGATGCTCAGCAATTCACGTGGGCCACAGACCATGAGCAGCGTGCTCAGTGGCATTCCTGGCAGTCAGGTCGGCACTATCGAGGACGCAGCACAATTTGGCGAAGTTGTACTCGTGGCAATTCCTCTTGAGCATTACCGAAGCGTGCCGGCCAAGTGGCTAGAGGGCAAAACCGTGCTGGATGCCAACAATTACTACCCGGAACGCGACGGTCACATTGCCGCTCTCGACCGATTCGAAACCACCACCAGCCGCCTGCTCGCCGAGCATCTGCCCCACTCCAGCGTGGTCAAGGTGTTCAATGCAATCCTCGCCCAGGATCTGGTGCAGGACGCGCGCCCGAAAGCAGCGCCCGACCGACGCGCACTGCCGATCGCGGCGGATGATCCAGCGGCGAAAGCGCTGGTGATCACGTTGCTGGACGAGATTGGATTCGACGCGGCAGATGCGGGCAGCCTCGATGAAAGCTGGCGATTCGAACGGGCTAAACCCGCCTACTGCAAACCGCTGGATAAAGAGGGGCTGAAGGTTGCCTTGGCTGCGGCCCATCGGCAGGTCGAATTGCCCGAGGGATCGTGGCGCCGCTGAATACCCAAAACCGCCTGGATCGAGAGAAGACTTGGAGTTGACTGAGGACAATGTCAGCTTTGGGTCGGATAGCGACGGTCTGGCCTAGACCGTCGCAGTGGATGGTCAGACTTCTGTCTGCTCTGCCATTTACAGAGCATCGTCGACCTCGATGCCCAAGTACCTGACAGTGCTTTCGAGCTTCGTATGACCAAGCAAGAGTTGGACTGCTCTCAAGTTCTTTGTCCTGCGATAGATCAACGATGCCTTGGTTCGCCGTAGCGTGTGAGTACCGTACATGGTCGGGTCAAGGCCAATGGCTGTTACCCATGCTTTGACTATTCGAGCGTATTGCCTGGTGGAGAGATGATCTGAGCCATGCAACCGGGTCGGGAACAGAAAGTCCTCACTGCGAAGATGGGCCTGATGCATCCAAGCCTCCAGAACCGTTCGTGTTTGCTGAGTAATTTCAAACTGCACAGGATGCTGAGTTTTCTGCTGCATCACGATGGCCCGTGACGACACATGCTCCCCATGCGCAATGTCTCGTACTCGCAGCTTGGTTAAGTCACAGGCACGCAGTTTGCTGTCGATGGCCAAGTTGAAGAGAGCCAGATCCCGTGTCTTCTCCGCGAGCTGGAGTCTGACCCGGATGGCCCAGATATCTCTGACTCGGAGCGGGGCTTTCTGCCCTACAAGCTTTCCCTTGTTCCAAGGCTGATGGCGATATTTAGCAATAGTGTTCATGGCATGTCCTCCAGGTTGAGGGAGGACAAGGGTGGATCAGTCACAGTGTGTGGTGGTCGCTAACCGACCCTTCCATCAGGCTGATCAGGGCCTGACCCGATAGCTCAGAGCACCCCGGGCACCACCAGGGTCAACCAGGCAACACAGGGTCCCACCAGGGCAACCACCGCGCTGTAGATCAGCAGGCTGCGCAACACTTTTTCTCGCTCCTGCGGGGGTGTATTGGCAACCACCAGCGCACCATTGGTGGAGAACGGGCTGGTGTCGACGATAGTGGTGGAAATGGCGATAGCCGCGACCACGCCGACCGCACTGATGTGGCCCTGGCTCAAGAATGGCACGGCCAGGGGAATGATCACCCCTAGCAACGCCGTAGACGAAGCGAAGGACGAGATAATTGCGGCAGTGAAGCACAGCAGCAAAGCGACCAGCAGCGGTTCACCCAAGCCGGAGATGCCATGGGCGACATAGTCGATGGTACCGATGGTCTGCATCACTCCGATGTAAGTGATGATCCCGGTGATCAGCAGAACAGTCGACCAACTGACCTTGTCAATGGCCGCTTTCTGCGCCTTAGGCGCGAACATGGCCAGGACTACCGCGACCGTCATGGCCACCAACCCGATATTGAACTTGAACACTAATGCCGAGATCGTCAGGGCCAACAGCCCGACCAGCGTCGACAGCTTGGCCCCGTCCAGGCCGCTGAGGGTCTGTAGCGGCGCACCGGCACCCGTCAGGTCAGTACGATGATAAGCAGGGGACGCCGGCGTACCGCCGTGGCCAAGAATGGCCAGCGATGCACCAGCAGCATGCAACTCGAGACCGGGCGGGACCGCCACCAATGACAGGCGAGCGCTACGTAAACCACCGAAGACTACGAATACCACCATGGCAATCCCCAGGTTGAACAGCAGGCTGGCGATGAACAGAGTGAACGGTGCATAAGGCAGCCCGGAGGACGCAACGATCTGATTGGTTATGCCACCGAAAATACTCACAGGGGAGAAACTGCCGCCTTGAGCGCCGTGAATCACCATCAGTCCCATGAGCACCGGGTTGATGCGGTACTGCACGGCGAAGTTGAGAGCAATAGGCGCGAGGATCGCTGCCACCGCAGGGCTCAGCGCACCGAAACCGGTGAGCAGCGCCGCCACCACGAACATCACCCAGGGTATCCAGGCGACATGGCCACGCACCATCAACACTGCCCGTTCGATCAGCCAGTCGATGGTGCCGTTGTTCTGGGCGATACCGAACAAATAGGTGACACCGACCAACGTCAGGAACAGGTCACTGGGAAAGCCGGCGAAGATGGTCGCCGGTGTCATGTCCATTATCACCGAACCGACGATAAAGGCCGCTGCGAACGCCAGCGCGCCCATGTTGATGGGCAACACGCTAGCGATGCCGAAAATGACCACTAACACTAAAATTGACAGAATTTCATTATCCATTTCAATCTGACTCCCCGCATTCGGACGGTCCCGCAGGTACCGTCCTTGTTGTTATTTTTTTTCGGGATGTTTAGCAACCGATTCACGTCGGGCCGGACGTGCGCCGAAACGAGGAAGCGTGCCTTGCCTGCGAAGTCGGTCGTACAAACACAGAAGCTTTCAAATCTGTCGTGCTAATTGCCATTAAATGCTGCTGGCCGGCGCTCGGCAAAGGCTGCCAGTCCTTCGTCAAAGTCAGCACTTTCGCAGGCTTGTCGGCGCAGTTCGGCAATCTGCTCCATCGCCTGCACCGGAATCGGTTGCAGGTCTTCGAGGATACGCAGCTGTTCCTTGACCGCCGCAACGGCCAGCGGTGCTTTGCTGGCGATGCCGTGTGCCAGTTCCAGCGCGGTCGCTTCCAGCACATCAGTGTCGACCAGTCGGTTGACCAGACCAAACCGTTCCGCCCGCTCCGCATCGAGCTTCTGTGCAGTGAAAAACATCTCCTTCAACACATGAATCGGCAAATTGTTGAAGAAGCGCAGCAATCCACTGGTGGTGTACGGCAATCCAATGTTCACTGGAGTCATGGCAAAGCTTGCGCTGCAGTCCGCGACGACCATGTCGCAGCTCATTACCAGATCCACCGCGCCGCCCCACACCGAGCCGGACACCAGGGCAATCACCACGCCGGGATAGGCGCGGATGCGGCGCAATACCTGTTCGAGCGGTTTGCCATAGGCAATCGGGTCGCGGTCGTGTTGCAGTTCGCGGATATCGTGGCCGGCACTCCACACGGATTGGCCGACTTCGCTGCCGAGGATCACCACCGGGATGCGTTGTGACGCCAGGGCGACGAGACTTTCGTCGAGCGCCGTCAGCAGTTGCGCGCTGAGTGCATTGCGGTGTGTGGGGTTGCTGAAGACCAGCCTCGCGATGCGTTCATCGACCCGGTTGACGGTCACGGTTGTGGAAGAGGCTGGATTCATCGTGCGGCTCCTGTCGATTGCGCGCCGGTCATGTCATCGGAGTTCTGGAACACTATTTTAGCGGCGAGCAGTGCGTTGATTGATGCAGCGTCGAAACCGGCTTCGCGCAATACTTCGACGGTGTGTTCGCCAAGCAGTGGCGGTGGGCGGCTGACAACGCTGTCAGTGGCGCAGAACACCGGGGTCACTACCTGCCGCAGTGCACCAAGTGTCGGGTGCGTGAGTGTCTCGGTCAGTTGGCTGTGCAGCACCTGCGGGTCGTCGAAGACCTCATCGAGTGTGTTGATCGGGCCGGCGGGTAATCCTGCGTCGACGAACAGCGAGGTCCACTCGCGTTTGCTGCGGGTTTTCAAACGACTTTCCAGAATCTCTTTCAATTCGTCACGACGTTCGACCCTCGCTTCATTGGTGGCGAAGCGCGGATCGTCCGGCAGCTCGGGCAAACCGAGCAGTACGCACAAACGCCCCCACATGGCCGAGGTGATCGGCGCCAGATTGAGCGGGCCATCCTTTGTCTGGAACACGCCGTAAGGTGCAATCACCGAATGGGCGTTGCCGGTGCGGCGCGGCACATCCCCCAGGCTGAGATAGCGTTGGCCGTGCACACTCAGCAACCCGACCAGACTGCCCAGCAGCGACGTGCTGACATGTTGGCCGCGCCCGGTGCGCTCGCGCTCGAGCAGCGCGGCCAGCACCGCTGTCACCAACCACATGCCCGAAGTCAAATCGCCGATGGCAGTGCCGGTGCGTGTCGGGTCGCCATCGACGAAACCGGTCAGGCTCATCAGCCCCGAGTAGCCTTGGGCGATCTGGTCGAAGCCCGGCCAACTGCTCATCGGCCCGTCGGCGCCAAAGGCGTTAATGCTGCCCATTACCAGTCGCGGATTACGGGCGCTGAGCACCTCATAACCGAGGCCCATGCTTTCCAGCGTGCCAGGCTTGAAGTTCTCGATGACGACGTCGGCGTCATCGATCAGCTGCTGGATGGTGGTCAACCCTTCGGGATTGCGCAAGTCAATGCACACGCCGCGCTTGTTGCGGTTACACGATAAATAGTAGGTGCTCACGCCCCGGTCGAAGGGACCCCAGGTGCGGCTCATATCGCCAGTCGGACCGGGCTCGATCTTGATCACATCGGCACCGAGGTCTGCCAGCACCATGGTGCAGAACGGCCCCGACAGTGCGCGACTCAGGTCGACGATTTTCACGCCTTGCAAAGCTTGCATAGGACTCTCCATTGAAGGGTTGAATACGGGCCATTGCGCCAAGGCCTTTGAAGCGCTACTTGCCTTTGACGACCGTTAGCGCTTCGTGTTGTGAGACGAGTCTAGGCGCCGTATCTCATATCCCTCAAATATGATATTCCTCTGCACTCATCGGAAAATCATATGGCTTGGGAGGGTACACATGGACCTGCGCCAGTTGCGGTATTTCATCAAGGTGGTCGAGTGCGGGAACATCACCCGCGCCAGTGAAACGCTGCATATCGCGCAGCCAGCCATCAGCCAGCAGATGCGCAACCTGGAACAGGACATGGGCATGCAACTGCTCGAGCGCAGCGTGCATGGCGTTGTTCCCACGGCGGCTGGGCAAACGCTTTATCGGCATGCCATCGAACTGCTGCGCCAGGCCGACGGCACCCACGAACTGCTGCGCCAGGACGCCGAATTCCCGCAAGGCAAAGTCTCGGTCGGTATGCCGTCGAGTACGGCGCGTATGCTGGCAATTCCGCTCGCGCGCACGATTCGCAGCCGTTATCCGGGCATCAAGTTGGAATTGATCGATTCTCCGAGCGCCGAACTCGGACGTCTGATCACGGTAGGGCGAGTGGCACTGGCGGTGAATGTCGATGCGGTCGAAACCCGGGGCATGGCTTTCCGGCGGCTGTTAACCGAAACGCTGTACTTGGTGGCGTGGCCGGAATTTTCATTATCGGATGAACCGGTGTCGATTGAGGCATTGGCGAAGATGCCGCTGGTGCTGCCCTGTGCTCCGAACACCATTCGCAGTCGGGTCGAATTTGCACTGCAGGAGGCCGGCCTGAAATGCGAGGTTGAATTCGAAGCCAATTCCACCGACCTGTTGTTCTCAGCCGTCAAGGCGCAGCTCGGTGTCACGATCCTGCCGTGGGCCGCGGCCCATGTTGAGCTTGTGCAACACAGGCTCAAGCTGGCCAGGATCGATCATCGACTGTTCAAGCGGGATCTTTCGCTGTGCTGGCATGACACGGTTGTAGAGAGCAATGCCGTGCAGAAGGTCAAGTCGACAATTTTCGAGCTGTTCGAGGAATTCGAGCGGCAGCCGGGGTGGGCAGATGAACTGGTCAAAGGAAAGAACCTCTAAGACTACTGACGGGCTGCTTTGGGTCGGATAGCGACCTCCACTCATTTGTGACTGATACACCCTTGTCCTCCCTCAACGTGGAGGACGAGCCATGAACACTATTGCTACAAACAGCCATCAGCCTTGGAACAAGGGAAAGCTTGTCGGGCAGAAAGCCCCGCTTCGAGTCAGAGATATCTGGGCCATTCGGGTCAGACTCCAGCTTGCGGAGAAGACACGGGATCTGGCAGCACCTAGTGCAATTTGAAATCACTGAGCACACCCGAACGGTTCTGGAGGCTTGGATGCGACAGGCCCACCTGCGCAGTGAGGACTTCTTGTTTCCGACCCGGCTGCACGACTCAGACCACTTATCCACCAGACAATACGCTCGAATAGTCAAAACGTGGGTGACCGCCATTGGACTTGACTCAACCATGTACGGTACTCACACGCTACGGAGAACCAAGGCATCGCTGATCTATCGCAGGACGAAGAACCTGAGAGCTATCCAGCTTCTGCTTGGTCATACGAAGCTTGAAAGCACCGTCAGATACCTGGGAATCGAGGTCGATGATGCCCTTGAAATGGCGGAACAGACGGAAGTATGACCACCCATAGTGACGGTCGATGCTAGACCGTCGCTATTCGACCCATAGCTGCCCTTCGCGGAGGGCAACAATCGGCCAGAAGTCGCCTTTCATGAACAAATCGCGTCTGCAACGCTGGCGGCTTTTTATCCGCAATCCGGAAAACTAGCTAAGCAAGTTAGCTATGTGTTAGTTTCACTGTCCTCGTTACGATCAGCCCTTGAATCCTGGACAGCCCCGCATGAAGTCGCCTTTGTCTCCTTCATATCCAGCCGAAGATCCACGCAGCCTGCAAATTGCCAGCGATGCCGTCGCCCAGCAGCTGCAACAAATCGCCATCCTGACACGTAAAGCCGCCAGCAATCTGGGCACGGCCTTGGGCATTAATCAGACCGACGTGGCGGCACTGGAGCACCTGATCACTGATGGGCCACTGCCGCCGACCGAACTCGCAACGCGTCTTTCAGTGACTACCGCAGGCATTACCCAGGTCATCGACCGGCTGGAGCGCGCCGGGCATGTGGTCCGTGAGCGTCAGCTCAATGACAAGCGCCGAGTATTGGTGTGTCCTGTACCCGATTCGGTGGCGGAGGCTTATCGGCATATCGCGCCAATGCTTACTGGTCTGGGGGCGGTGCTCGGCGCACTCGATGGGGAGGATCGCTCAGTGGTCGAGACGTTTCTCGGGCAGGTGATCGAGGTCTATCGCAGCACTTTGCCAGGCAGTACTGACCCCACCCTTGAAAATCAGGACGCCTGATGAAAGCACAAAAAGTTCTTGTGACCGGAGCAAGCATCGCCGGGCCAGCGCTCGCTTATTGGCTGTCCCGGTATGGCATGGATGTTACCGTGGTCGAGAGGGCGCCTGCGTTTCGCGATGGCGGGCAGACGATTGACGTACGTGGCGCCGGTCGCGTCGTCGTTCAGCGTATGGGGTTGGAGGATCTGATTCGGGCGAACACGACCCATGAGCAGGGCATCGCCTTTGTCGACGAGGACAATCGCACCAAGGCGTTTATCGATGTAAATGCTTTCGACGGTGAGGGGCCGATCGCTGAACTGGAGATCCTCCGCGGCGAACTTGCCAAGCTGTTGATCCAGCATAGCCAGGACCGGGTCAGCTACCGATTCGGCGACAGCATTGAAACCATGGACGACAAGGGCGAGCGGGTTCATGTGCGCTTCGAGCAGGGAGGCGAGCAGGTTTACGATCTGGTGATCGTGGCTGAAGGGATTGGTTCGACGACGCGCAATCAGGTGTTCGGCAACGAAGTCCAGCGCCGGCCTCTTGATCTCTACACCGCCTATTTCACCGTGCCATGGCAGCCGAGCGATGGCCAGGCCATGCGCTGGTACAACATTCCCGGCGGCCGCTGTGTCTGTTTGCGTCCGGACAACCTAGGCACCACGCGCGCCTTTCTGTCTTTTCAGCAGGTGCCGAGCGGGTACGAGAAGCTCGCGCAGCACGAACAAAAAACCCTACTCAAGCAGTTGTTTGCCGGCGCCGGTTGGGAGACACCTCGCGTGCTCGACGCGCTGGAGGATGCAACCGACCTTTATCTGGACGCGGTGGGTCAGGTCAAAATGCCCCGCTGGTCCAAGGGGCGCATCGCGCTAGTGGGGGATGCAGCCTATTGTGCATCGCCCATCAGCGGCATGGGCACTAGCCTGGGTCTGTGCGGCGCTTACGTGCTGGCTGGCGAACTGAGTCGTCACGCCGACCACGCCCACGCGTTCGCGGCCTACGAAAAACTGATGCGTCCTTACGTCGCTCAGGCGCAAAGCGTACCCAAGTTCGCGCCGAGACTGGCATCACCGCATTCGCGACTTGGCATCGCACTTGGCCATGCGGTGTTGAGGATGGCCACCGCGCCGGGGTTTAAGACCATATTCGGGAAAATCCTTTCTCCGAAAGCTGATGCCATTGAGCTGCCGAGTTATGACGACCAACAGCGGATATAAATTTGGATGACCGCTAGGGCATCATTGACCTCGATTCCCAGGTATCTGACGGCTTTCAAGCTTCGTATGACCAAGCAGAAGCTGGACAGCTCTCAGGTTCTTCGTCCTGCGATAGATCAGCGATGCCTTGGTTCGCCATAGTGTGTGAGTTCCGTACATGGTTGGGTCAAGGCCAATGGCTGTCACCCACGCTTGACTATTCGAGCGTATTGCCTGGTGGAAAGATGGTCTGAAGTGTGCAATCGGGTGCACCTCGCATCAACCGAGTTGATCGACGACTTTTATCTGCGTCAGCCCTACCCGCTCAGCCTGCTCTAAAATCTCCGTCGGCGTCGCGTCCGCAGTGGGCATGATCAGGCTGTTCTCACCATCCCCATAATGCAGCTGTAGCAGGTGCATCGCCGCCTCATGGACAGGCAGTTGAGGCTACTCGAATTCGAACATGTATGTGCGGGGCTCGCCGTTGAACAGGTAATCCAGGGTGTAGTTGCGCATGGTGCGATCCTCATAGAAGGTGGTGGCCGTTTTTACACACTCTGGGCCAAAAGCAGACTTTAACTCTGGCTCGCGAGTAAGATCCGGGATAACGAGGACCATCGGACCCATGTTTATGCCAGCATCCCAAATTCGCTCCTCACCCGCGCCGTTGCTCAAGCAAGGCGAGACGGTGCTCTTGTTCGACGGCGTATGTAAGCTGTGCAATGGCTGGGCGAGGTTCTTGATCCGTCATGACCGCCACCGGCGCGTGCGGTTGGCGGCAGTACAGTCGCCCGAGGGGCAGGCACTGCTTGCTTGGGCAGGTTTGCCCTTGGATCAATTCGACACCATGGCCGTAATCCGCGACCGACACTACTGGGTGCGTTCGGATGCATTTTTTGAAGTCATCGCCCTGCTGCCCGCCCCTTGGCTGCCGTTGAAGCTTTTGCGCAGCTTCCCACGCAAGCTTCGAGATTGGGCATACGATCGCATTGCGTTGAATCGCTATCGGCTCTTCGGCAAATACGACACGTGCCTTTTGCCTGACCCTGATCATGAGCAACGTTTTTTGAAAACTCCATTATGAACGCCTTGGTACGCATCAACTGGATCGCACGAGGAGGCCTGGCGTTCATGTTTGGCTACCATGGCCTGGTTCCCAAGTTGCTATGGCTAAGTCCAGGCGAGCGGACAATGATCCAATCCCATGGGATCAGCCAGGTGGAGCTATTCGCCAATATTGCCGGGGGACGCGGTATTTGCCCACTACGTTTCAACCATTGCTGGCATCGATAGTCACCATCACGTCAATGAAGTTCTCATAAAAAATCCTCGGCGTAACATCCGCTCCATACCCAACCAATAACACCCCGGAGCACACCATCATGAAACGCCAAATCCTCCTCAGCATCGCTTTCTCGGTTTTTGCAGTTAACGCTTTCGCCGCTTCCTCTGCTCACCCGGTCGTCGCTGAAGGCGGCTCGGATCGCCTGATTGAGAACCGCGTCGCCGAAGGCGGCTCGGATCGTCTGATCGAGAACCGCGTTGCTGAAGGTGGTTCGGATCGTTTGATTGAGAACCGCGTCGCTGAAGGTGGTTCGGATCGTTTGATTGAGAACCGCGTCGCTGAAGGTGGTTCGGATCGCCTGATTCAGAATCGTGCTGCATGAATGAATGGCTTTACCGCAACACTTCAACCAAAAAACCCGGCCTCATCAGCCGGGTTTTTTCATGCGTTTTCAGTGCCCGACTGGGTCATCAAAGATGATCACCGCTAGCACTCCAGCATCACTACCGGGTCTTCACAGTGATGAACATTTTGATGCGATCGTGGATTTCCTGAATGGCATGACGAAAGGATCATGTTTTTCACTGGTGACGGGGTCCTCGAAATTCCACACGATCACTTCTCCGGCGGTGGGCATCCGAGAAGCACGCTGGAGTCTCTCGATCACGTAGGCATCGACCCCACAGGGTTACGCAGTAAAGCCATCGATGAGTTCGAGGGGCAGCCGTTCCATTACGTGATTACGCTGTGTGACAAGTCATCCGAAGGCGGGCGTCAATCTCACTGGCCACAAGCCCGGCGCTAAAGGCTTCGAAGTGTTCGCAATCACTGTGCCGAAGTAGCGCTTGTGCCATCAGTGAACGAGCATCATTTTTTTCGCAAACGAACAGAACCCGGAGTTTGTCAGGCATCACGTCTTCACCTCTTGTTGATCCGAACGCCGCCAGCATGAGCACCAGGCCATCGGGCAAGGTACTTTTTCGACCGATTCCGCTGAGCACGGTTTGCGAGAATCTTGCCATTTGTTCGATGACATCATGATGACACTCACTAGCCTTTTCAAAAGAACGACCGTCCGTAACCCTGCCCCGGCACCCTCGAACCCTTCGCTATCCTTATCAACACACACCGCTGGCTCTGCCGAATGCATGGCTGGCGGCATCTTCGTCAGGAGTAAGGATCCGGGTAAGGAGTACGCCACTTCAACAGAGTATCGAATAATGAAAATGCTACTGATGGTCGAGTTTCCCCACGAGCCTTTCAACGCGCATGTCAGGTCCGGGAAAATCGGCGAAATCATGAACCGCATCCTGGAAACCATTAAGCCGGAGGCGACCTATTTCACTGAGCAGGATGGAATGCGAAGTGGGATTTTTCTGATCGATATAGAAGACCCTTCCGAAATTCCCGGCTATGCGGAACCCTTCTTTCTCAACTTCCAGGCCAACTGCAAATTCCGAGTGGTCATGAGTGCGCAGAACCTGCAAGACGCGGGTCTGGAGGAACTCGGGAAAGCATGGGCGTGACACGTGCCCGACGTTGAGCGCGCTTGTCCATTCCGGCTCTGCGCCAGCCCTTGCCGACCGTATTATCACCTGTCGTTCGGGCTGACGCAGTTTGCGCATTCTCTCAGGCATCGGCTTCAGAAGCGCAATATCGCCGCGGCTCCGGTGCCGGTCGGCATGACGTGCTCTGGAGGTAGCATCACCACTTCCCCCCCTTGGCGAAGGACCACAAGAATCAGCTCCTCAAGCACATCCGGGGCGTGCTCGTTGCCGCTTTTATCGAGAATCAACTTGCCTTTGTTCTTGTCCAGCGTACCGGGGATTTGTCGGTCCGCTTCCACCAACAGAAGCGCAACGCGCCCTTCGAAGGCCGCGTTGGCGATATCGTCCAGACGCGCCCCCGCAAGCCCCTGTCCCACCGCTATACCGTAGCGATTCAAGGCATCGATGAGCCGATCTTCGTGAATATCCTGTATCAACCTGGCGCATTGCGCCCTGAGTTCTTCGACGTTTGAAAGGGATGGATCGCTATTGATGCCCTGAGGCAAGAGCTGCTGGTTATGGCTGACAGCCCTGAACACCGCCTGATTTTCAGGCAACGCCGCCAACAGCATCGGCAATCCCGAGGGCAGGGAATGATGTTCCTCGATGGCTTTGTCGACCGCGCGGAAAAACCGTTCCCGGTCCACGTTGATTTCGTCCTGCTTACCGCCGCCGGCAAACTCGTGCGTCATCGAATCGCCGCGCTCGCCGCTTCTGCCATAACCGCCCGGATGTCCTTGCTGGTTGCGTGGCGTCAGCTCACTGCCCAGTGCATCGTTCTGATTGCGTGGCACTTGTGGCGCCAGTTCGATTTTTTCCAGTTGCCGGGAAGAACCTTCATACATCCAGACCTCATCGCGGGTCAGGCACAGCATCTGGTAACGCTCCAGGGATGGCTCAAGACATAGCAGCGGCTTGAGGGCAGGATGGGAACTGACGAAAGCACCTTCGGGCAGTGGCTGGTGCACGCTGATGACTTTGAAATAATCCCGGGTGCCGAATACAGCGATGCCCTCACCATTGGAGCGCCAGAATGACGGATCTTTTCCCAGGGCCAGAAACGGCTGGATCAATGGTTCCGCATCCAGTTCCGGATACCGCACTTGCAGCAGTGATTGCAACTGTCGGACCAGATTCTTATAGCGAATCGGATCCTGATTGCGCTCCGCAGGTGTCCGATGGGTCGGCATATACAGTGAAAGACTTGGCTGTGCGTCGAATGCCAGCAGCTCAGCCAATACTTGCCGGGTAAAGGGTTCATGAAAGGTCATGGCCCGCCTCCTTATTCTTCAGCCGTTTATTGTCGGTAGAAGAACATCGACTGAGCGGAGTTCCCGGCATGGGATAACTGGTAATCGCCTTGAGGGTTACCTGCGACGCTTATGAAAAAGCCCGGTAAAAACCGGGCTCTTCATGTGAAAACGCATTCGCCAGTCAGGCAGAGCACTGCGCTTACTGAACGGTTTTCAGCTTGACCACATCACCGGAGATTGTGGTGGTGTAACCGGTCAAGACCCAAGCCCAGAACCAGTTTTCCTGCACTTGGGTATTGATCATCGCGTCGCCGCCCTTGGCCTTGATCGCGGCGTTCTGAGCGCGGATGAAACGGTTGTTCTGCTGGATCGGGATGAGGCCAAACAGCAGGAGGCCAGTGGCGGTCGCTTCACTGTGGCCGACAACGGTGTACTGGCTGCTGTCGTACTGCTGAGTCTTCATCGGGGCGCCGGTGCAACCCGCCAGAACCAGACCGAACAGGGCTACGGCAACAACTTTGCTGAGATAATTCACTGAGTCACTCCATTAGAAATACCCGGGATCCGTCTCTCGGGCGGCGCATACTTTAACGGATGAAATGGCTCTTTGATATCACCAATACAGCCTTTACGCGGCAATCATTTTGATTAGGCACAGATTATTGCGGCTGAAATGTCTGAAGGTAGGCCAGCAGGTTTTCAATCTTCTGCGGATCGCTAAGGCCCCAGAAAATCATCCGGGTTCCGGGGACTACTTCTTTTGGCGCTTCGATGTAGGCGGTAAGTGTTTCGCGAGTCCAGATGAGGCCTGATGATTTCATTGCAGATGAGTATTGGTAGTCCGTCGTGCTTCCCGCCGGACGTCCAAAGATGGCATTGAGTTGCGGGCCAAAAGAACCCCGTGCCGAAGTCCCTACTTGATGACAGCCGCCGCAAATACGGTTAAATAGTTTCTGACCGGCTTCAGCATCCCCCGCCGCTTCTGCTTGCATGCTGAATAATCCGGTATTGAGCATCAAGGCGAAGGTAAGTACGGCGGCATTCTTCATGTGGAGCTCCAAATCAGATGTTGCTGACAGCAAAAGCGGGCGGCTATTTCATCATGACTGGCGGCTACACCGAAGCGTTGAAGTTAATCTATAACTCTCTTCGTCCCTTTAACGTCGTTGCAGGAGCGCCAGAATGAAACCCGTCGAACCCTTTTATCGGGACGCTGGCATGGGACCGGGCGTTGTCTGCTTTCATGCCAATGCGAGTCACTCGGTGCAGTGGCGTGGACTGCAAGATCACCTGGCCGCAAAGTTCCGGGTCTTGGCGCTCGATTCATTTGGCGCCGGCAAGAGCCCGGCATGGCCCACCGATCGAATTGTCACCCTCAGCGAAGAAGCGCGCTTCGCCGAGCCGGTGCTCGCTCGCGCCGGCGAACCGCTCATTCTGGTGGGTCATTCTTATGGTGGGGCGGTGGCGTTGATCGCGGCGTTGCAGAACCCCGGCCGGGTGCGCGCCATGGTTTTATATGAGCCAACATTATTTGCCCTGCTCGACGCCGAATCGCCTCCACCCAATGAGGCGGATGCCATCCGGGAAGTCGTCGCAAGCGCCGGGCTCGCGCTTGAGGCGGGTAACCTGGATGCAGCGGCCCAGCACTTCATTGACTACTGGATGGGTGTCGGTGCCTGGGAGCAAACCCCGGAACAACGCAAGCCCTCCATCGCCGCCGCGGTGGCCAATGTGCAGGGCTGGGCTCACGCGTTGTTGAACGAGCCGACGCCATTGCAGGCATTCCGTTCGCTCAACCTGCCAGTGCTTTTCATGGTCGGCAAGGACTCACCGGCATCATCACGGGCAGTGGCGCGGCTGCTGACCGGCACACTGCCGAACGTTGAAGTGGTGGAACTCGAGGGGCTCGGTCATATGGGGCCGGTGACGCATCCTGAGATCGTTAATCAGGTCATCGTGCAATTTATTGAGCGCAGTTGACCTGATTTCACACCGCTACAGCGCAGGACGTTGCAGTTTGACCCACTCCTGCACCGTAGGCCGCTGCCATTGGCGTTGCGCGTATTCCACCAGCGCGGGTGGCATGGCGTCACCGTTGAGGATCAGCCGGTTGAGCATCAAGGCCAGGTCCACATCGGCGATCGACCATTGGCCGAACAGGTACTCGCGGCCGTCAGCCAGTAGCGCTTGTGCGGCACCGATCAGCTTGCGCGCAGCCGACTCGGCAGCGGGCGACAAGGGTGCTGATTTGAGACCATAGAACACCACCAGCGTGGATCGCTCCTGCCGAATGGGCAGCAGGTCACTGCGCAACCATGCCTGGACTTGTCGTGCCTTCGCGCGTTGCATCAAGTCTTGCGGGTAAACCGGCGTCTGGGGGAAAACGTCTTCCAGGTATTCAGTGATCGCCGACGATTCAGACAAGGCAAAATCGCCATGCACGAGCGTCGGTACGCGCTGGGTCAGCGAGAGATTGGCATAGTCTTGTGTCTGGTTTTCGAAGGCATCGAGGTCCAGCGGGCTCAGTTCGAATTCGATGCCCTTTTCGCGAAGGACCACGAAAGCCGACATGGCATAGGGGCTGGTGAATTGAGCATCAACGTACAGGCGCAGGCGGGCATCATTCACGGGGTCATCTCCATATGGTGAGCACACACGCTACGAGATCCAATGCCATAAAGAAAATGCATGATTTTTATGGGGGCATTCCTGAGTGGAATACCTGTTGGCGGGCAGTGCCTGAAATGGTTGCCCCCGCATGTGAAATTGATCCAATTGCACTTTTCACATGAAGAAAGTCATTTGTGCACCTATCTCGCTCGATTTCTGCGCCCTAAAGTGCACCGCTCTACTCAGCCCTCGGCGTATTTATGAATCTCTGGTTTCGACTGTTCCTCATGCTGTTTCGTCGCCCTTGGCGCAAGCCGGTCGATGCGCTGGCCACTACCGTCATCCGCATGCGCGTCTGGCCCCTCGATCTCGACCTCAACCGGCACGTCACCAATGGCCGCTATTTCACCTTGGCCGACGTGGGTCGCATGGACTTCGTCCTGCGCAGTGGTGCCTACCGCGTAGCCCTGCGCCACAAGGCTGTGCCGATCGTTGGGGATACCTGGGGCAAGTTTCGTCGAGAGCTGAAGCTGTTCGAATCGTTCGAGATTCATACCCGAATTCTCGGCTGGGACGATAAGTGGAGCTTTATGGAACACCGCTTCGTGAGCAAAGGACGCGTGATCGGCGTCGTTATCATGCGAGGGCTGTTCCGCGCGGCCAAAGGCACGGTCTCACCTGTTGAGTTTGTCCGGGAACTTGGATTGGCTGAACAGTCACCCGAGATGTCGACGTGGCTGACAACCTGGTCGCAAAGCTGCGACGACATGAGCCGCCAACTACGAGAGGAAGAAGGCTTGGCGCCTCAGCTTCATCCTGTCTCCGAACCCTAACAGGCGGCCAAATAGAAGCTAATATTCACCTCAATCCCCCTGCCAAGGACTGCAATCATGAGCCGGCTCGAGTTACTGACCAAATGGAACCGCATGATTGTTCGGTTACAAATTGAACACGAAATCAGTGCCCGGGATTTCGAGAAATTCAGCTGGAAACTGGGTATCCCCTGCGTTGTTCTGTCAGCGATCGTCAGCGCCAGCGTCTTTGGCTCAATCAGTGACTCTTCGCCCGTATGGCTCCAATACGTGGCCGGCGTCCTGTCACTTCTGACCCTGGTGTTGAGTTCGGTTCAGACCTTCCTGAACTTTGACACCCGGGCTGCAGGGCACAAAGACACCGCCGAGAAACTCGGGGCGATATCTCGTGAGATTCAGGACGAAATCGCCAGCGGCAAGGACGAGGTTATCCTGGGTCCCATCGTTTTTGACATCCGCAAGCGCATTGATTCGATTCTTCTTGATGCGCCGACCTTGCCCAAGTCGACGATAAGGAGACTGGGGGATGTTCGCGTCTACACAGAGCCACCGCCAGCGAGGCAAGACACCGTCCCGGCTTGATTAGAGGCCAGAATCTGGTCCGTCGCATCGTGAAAGGAGGTGTTTGAAATGCAACTCATCACGTTGAAAATCGACAAGCCACAAGAGACGAACTTCATTTTGGGTCAGACGCATTTCATCAAGTCCGTCGAGGATATTCATGAAGCGTTAGTCAATGCCGTGCCAGGTATCCAGTTTGGCGTGGCCTTTTGTGAAGCCTCCGGCAAATGCCTGGTGCGATGGTCCGGCACCGATACCGCCATGATCGAACTGGCGCAGAAAAACGCGCAAGCCATTGCCGCGGGACATAGTTTCATCATTTTCCTGGGCGACGGTTTCTATCCGCTGAACGTGTTGAACACCGTCAAAATGGTTCCAGAGGTGTGCCATATTTTTTGTGCAACGGCCAATCCGACTGAGGTGATTGTTGCTGAGACGGAACAGGGGCGCGGGATTCTGGGCGTGGTGGATGGCTTCTGTGCCAAAGACATTGAAGGTGATGAAGACATTTTGTGGCGCAAGAACTTGTTGCGGCAGATCGGCTACAAGTTGTGATTTGAACTTGTACAGACGAAAAGCCCGCACAAGGCGTAATGCCAGTCAGTTAAGGGCAAATCGGACATGTAGGAGCCAGGCTTGCCGGCGAAGGCGTCTTTAAGAGCGCCTTCGCCGGCAAGCCTGGCTCCTACGAAAAGCGGTTTACTCGCGGGTTTAAACATCGAGCAGGCTCACCTGCCAGAATTCTGCACAAGTTGCTCAACGAAAAACTCCACATGCCCTCTGGGGTGAGTCGGCAATGGCCAGGTGTCGACGTTGTGAGCCAAGGCCTGGAAGGCTTGTGCGCATTTGGAACGGGGAAAGGCTTCAAACACTGCACGCCCCTTCTGCGCGGCTTTGTGCGCACATTCATCGTTTGGTATCGCACCAACGTATTGCAGCGAGACATCCAGGAACATGTCGGTAATCTTTTCCAGCTTGGCAAACAGATTGCGGCCTTCCGACGGACTGCCCGTCATGTTGACCAGCACCCGAAAGCGGTGCAAACCGTAATTCAGGTTAAGCAATTTGATCAGCCCGTAGGCGCCGCTGATTGAGGTGGGTTCATCGCACACGACCACCATCACTTCCTGGGCCGCGCGGATGAAATTGACCACTGAGCCACCGATACCGGCGGCCGTATCGATCACCAGCACATCCAGCTTATCGCCAATATCGCTAAAGGACTGGATCAGCGCACGGTATTGCGCAGGCTCCAGATGAATCATGCTCTGCAAGCCCGAAGAGGCAGGGGCAACACGAATGCCTCCAGGCCCAGGCACCAGCGCGTCGGACAGCTCGCAACGCCCTTCGATGACATCGGCCAGTGTGTAGCGCGGGGTCAGCCCCAACAGAATATCGATATTCGCCAGGCCCAGATCGGCGTCCAGCAATACGACGCGCCGGCCCATTTTTGCCAGCGCCAATGAAAGGTTAACCGCCACCGTTGTCTTGCCCACGCCACCTTTACCGCCAGTCACAGCGATAACTTGCACGCAATGCACATCATCCATTTTGTCTTCCCTTCCTTGCGCATCGTGTGCCAGTACGTCATGGCCACCGTCCAGATGCCGCAAGAATAGCTGAAAAGCGCGAAATAGCCGCGTTGTCTTCCCACGAGAGACATTTCGCCACATGCCATCGACCGGTTTAACGAAAAACGCCGTTAATCCGGTGATTCAGAGAATGACACTGCGTTGCTGAATGCTCGCTGGCAGATGTACCAATACCGATACATCTAAATCCAGACATCATTGATGGCGGTTCTTTCTCCTTCCTGATCGCCGGTATTCAGCACGCCACGCGGCTCGATCAGTAACATTTTCACCTCTCGCTCAGCATAAGGCTTGTGTTCGACGCCCTTGGGGACGACGTACATTTCTCCCTGCCTGACCACCACGGCCCCCTCTCGAAGATCAATGCGAAGCTCGCCTTCGAGGACGATGAAGGTTTCATCGGTGTCGGCATGGGAATGCCAGACAAAGTTGCCTTCGATTTTCACTACCTTGAACTGGTAGTCGTTCATTTCGGCAACGACCTTGGGCGCCCATTGCTCGCTGAACAAAGCAAATTTTTTGGCAAAGTTAATCGCGGTGCAGGTTGTCACGCCGGGTTGGGAATGCATTTGAGTCGCCCTCACTTGCCAAGTTATCGAGGTCTGACTTTAGGAGAGGATCGGCACTGCGTATTGCATGATTGTGCAAGTCGAGCGCCCTTAAACAAGGCCCAGCCTTTTCATCCATCGACCGGGTGAGACGCCGTAGCTCTGGGTAAACTGACGCGTCATGTGGCTTTGATCGAAAAAGCCTGCGGATATGGCCGCTTCCGCCATCGAGTAGCCCCCGAACATCAGTGCTCTTGCCAGATCGAGACGTCGTTGCGTCATGTACCGATAGGGGCTCGTACCGTACAGCGCACGAAAATCACGGCTCAGGCTCCAGCGGTCTCGACCACTCGCCTGCGATAACTCCTCCAGGGTAATGACTCTATCCAGCGACTCATGGATCAGCGCACGCGCGCGTTCGGCCGCTGCAAAGTCAAACGACTTGCGCCGCCCGCGTTGACCCGAGAGCACATCCAGCGCTTGCGCGAGATCGTAAATGGCATCGTCTTCTTCCAGGGGCTCGATGCAAGCGTCGAGGTTCTGCAGCAGCACCTGGGTCGCGGCATAAAGCCGTGGATCGCTCGATATACCACCCGCGATGAAGGGCAAGGGCTTGCCGCCTAATACTTGCTGAATCAAAGCAGGTTCGATGTAGATCATTCGATAATGAAAACCCGCCTCGGTGCCGGCTTCACCGTCATGCACCTCGTCCGGATGCAAAACGATGGTTTTCCCGGGCAGGCTGTGACGCTTGGCATTGCGGTACTGGAAGCTTTGAACACCCGACAGCGTTCGTCCGATGGCGTACGTATCGTGGCGATGCGGGGTAAATCCATGGCCGCCAAAAAAGGCTTCGATACGCTCCATTTTCAACGGCTGAGCCGAGCGCTTTACCCAGTCTTTGTCACCCCTGGTTTTCGTCATGTCCCTGTACCCCCTGAAGGATGTCAGTACGGTACCAGCCAGCGTGGCTGATGTCTCCGGCGGGCTGCCCCGTGCATGCCTGAATCAGCCCCCACGACGGCGCCGCTAAATTTGTCTCTTCCCCTCATGAACCAGTCTTCAGACCCGCAGTCTTAGCCGTGCCGTAAAAGAAGCTCACCCAACGAAGCGCTCCTACGGTCATTGCTCGCCCCTATCCCACTTTACTGTCGTCATCTCATCAGAGTTGTTCGTTCATGCGCCCAACCGTCCGCTGCTGTCGCTTTATCTCGCTGTGCCTGATGCCTTTACTCCCGCTGCTCGCCAGCCCCGCCCATGCCAGTGGGGAGCGGCAACTGGTGGAAGTCATCAACGACTACCGCGCCGATCCCGATCGCTGCGCAGGGCGTGCGGTCAAGCCGTTGCGGCCGCTGTCGCTGAAATCGAACCTGGCGTTGCCGGTCGGCTATGGCGGCGGTTTGCGCAACGCCTTGAAAGCTAAAGGCTATCAAGCGGTGACGGTGCGCACCATTCGCCTGGTCGGCGCACAAGATGCCGATGAAGCGTTTGACATGCTTGAGAGCGATTACTGCGGGGCGCTGCTCGATACCCAGTTCGCCGATATCGGCGTCACTCGCGCCCGCAGCGAATGGCAGATAGTGCTGGCGCAACCGGTGCTCGACGGACGTGTCGGCGATTCGCGCGCAGCGGGCAAGGCGTTGCTGGCACAGGTCAATGCGGCACGGGCCAGGCCGCGCCTGTGCGGGCGCCAACGCTTTGCCGCCGTACGACCGTTAACCTGGAATGCCGCCCTGGGGGCCGCCGCGCAAGGGCACAGCAAGGCAATGGCCTACGGCAATTACTTCGCCCACCGCGATCCCGACGGTGATATGCCATTGGATCGGGCCAAAGCCGCCGGCTATCGAGGCCGTCAGATCGGCGAGAACATCGCCGCCGGGCAAAGCTCACCGAACAAAGCGATGGCCAGCTGGCTGGCCAGCCCCGGGCATTGCGCCAACCTGATGAATCCGATGTTTACCCAGGTAGGCGCAGCCTATGCCGCCGATTCGCGCAGCGATGAGGGTGTTTATTGGACCATGCTTTTTGGCGCGCCTTGAGTGACGCGCCTTCCATAACCTCTGAAATGCCAGTCGGTTAATCGCAAACCCTGTGGGAGCGGGCTTGCCCTAATACCAGTCAGTTAAGAGATAGAACAAGCGATGAGTAACCTGTGGCGAGGGAGCTTGCTCCCGCTGGGCCGCGAAGCGGCCCCCCTTATCCCCAAAAAGAGGGGGACTGCTTCGCAGTCCAACGGGAGCAAGCTCCCTCGCCACAAGTTCAGTATCACGCTTAACTGACTCGACGGATCGATTACTTCGGTTGCGCCACCGTGCGCAAATAAGGTTTCACCGTTTTGAAGCCATCCGGATATTTCTTCCTGGCGTCCTCATCGGAGACCGAAGTGGGAATGATCACGTCCTCGCCCGGACGCCAGTTCACCGGGGTGGCGACGGTGTGCTTGGCGTTCAATTGCAGAGAGTCGAGCAGACGCAGCACTTCATCGAAGTTGCGCCCGGCACTCATCGGGTAGATCAGCATCGCCTTGACCTTTTTGTCCGGGCCGATGATGAACACTGAACGCACCGTGGCGTTGTCCACGGCAGTCCGCGCGCCGCCACTGGCATTCGGATGAATCATGTCGTAGAGCTTCGCCACCACCAGGTTCTCGTCCCCGATCATCGGATAGTTGACCGCATGCCCCTGGGTCTCTTCGATGTCTTTGGCCCAGGTTTGGTGATTACTGACAGGGTCGACGCTGAGCCCGACGATCTTGGTGTTGCGTTTATCGAACTCTGGCTTGAGCCCTGCCATGTAGCCGAGTTCGGTGGTGCACACCGGGGTGAAGTCCTTGGGATGCGAAAACAGGATCGCCCACTTGTCGCCGATCCACTCGTGGAAATGCAGCGGGCCTTCGGTGCTTTCGACGGTAAAGTCCGGTGCTTCGTCGCCAATACGGATTGCCATGTTCGTTCTCCTTACTGTTGAGTCGTAGGGAAGCCGCTGGCTGCTATTCCAACGGCGTTCAGGATCTGCGTTGAACCTGTCAACGCGGATCAGTATAGGAGACGCTTGACCACAAGGCAGTTATCGCCGCGCCCACTCTGCAGCCCTTGATCGACGGGGCCTTCAAGCCTTCGAGTTACCTTCGACCGACACCGCAAGCCCGGATGTCCTGGCCACCCAGTAGTAGAGAATGCCCGGCACCACCAGCCCGACGATCCAGGAAATATCGACACCGCCAAGCCGCGCGACCATCGGTCCGGAATAGAAGTGAGTGTCGACAAAAGGCAGCTGAACCAGCACACCGAAGACATACACGCTGATCCCCAACACATTCCAGCGGCCATAATGCCCCGCCGGGTCGGACAACGCGGGAATGTCATAACGCTCTTTGTTGATGAAGTAATAATCCACCAGGTTGATCGCGCTCCACGGGGTGAAGAAGGTCAACAAAAACAGAATGAAGTATTTGAACGTGGTGAGAAACGAGTGCTGCCCCAGCAATGCAAGCGCGGTGGACGCGCCGACAATCGCCAGCACAAACAGCATGCGTTTGCCGGCGGATATCTCGAAGCCTCGACGGAAGCCACTGATAATGGTGGCCACGCACATGAAGCTGCCATAAGCGTTGAGGGTCGACACCGTGACCTTGCCGAACACCACGCTCAAGTACAGCAAGGAAGCAATCACCCCGGTACTGCCCAACCCAACGATGGTGGCGACTTCATGCCCGCGAAAACTCGTGCCCGCCAACGCAGCGGCGAACACTCCCAGCACCATGGACGCCTGGGCGCCCAGTACCGTCCCCAGGCCTACGGCGGTGAACGTCTTCCAGGACGACGTCTTGCTCGGCAGGTAGCGTGAGTAGTCGGCCACATAAGGGCCGAACGCGATCTGCCAGGACGCTGAAAGGGATACCGCCAGCAGGAATGTGCTCCAGCCGAAATGGCGATTTTCCAGCAACAGACCGATGTCGTTGAGCGTCATCAATCGGGTAAACAGGTAGACGAAAGCAATGATGCCCAGCACGCTGGCCACCCGTCCGACCCAGTGGATGACCCGATAACCGAAGATCGTCAGAAACGCGATGCAGGAGGCGAAAATCAGGATCCCGGCGCTGTCGCTGACATCAATCAGTTGGGCAATGGCCTGCCCCGACAGTACCGCGCCGGTGGCGCTGAAACCGAGGTACATCAGGCACACCAGCACAATCGGGATCGCTGCCCCATAGACGCCGAACTGCACGCGACTGGAGATCATCTGCGGCAACCCGAGCTTCGGCCCTTGAGCCGCGTGCAGGGCAACCACCGCACCGCCGAGCAACTGGCCGATCAGCAAACCAATCAGTGACCAGAACACATCGCCACCCAGCACCACGGCCAGAGCACCGGTGACGATCGCGGTGATCTGCAGGTTGGCGCCGAGCCACAGGGTGAACTGGCTGTAGAGGCTGCCATGGCGCTCGGCCTCGGGAATGTAATCGATCGAACGTGTCTCGATCAGGGGACTTCGCTGCTGACTATCGCTGACCTTGGTCATTACGGTGCTTTCCTGTGAAGAACAGTTTGTTGTTTTTATCGTGTCGGCTTTTAACGCTTAGAAGGTCTTGCTGGCACTGGCTACCACGGTGGCAGTGCATAGATCGCCATAGCCGTACCAGCTCGCGCATTCGCTTTTCGACAGGTCGGTATCGATGTAGCTGAGGCCCCAGGTCACGCCGACGAAATCACGGGTCAGTTTGGCTTCCCACTCGGTGTAGGCATCACGGCTTTCACCGTTGGTGGACCAGAAAGCCGGGTCTTTGACATCGTTGCGACCCACGCGCAGGTCCAGGCCGATCTCGGCCGGCAATTCGATTGTGTAGCTGAGGTAGGTGTAAAGGGTGTCCTGATCCTCGCCAAAGAAGTTCGGCGTATCGTTTGAGTAGTTGGCCCCGAGCTTCACGCCATAAACGTCAAGGATGGCGTAGACCTCACTCATGTTGAATTGGCCTTCCTTTGGATAGTCGTACTTGAGGTACCCCAGATCGAGACTGATTGCTTCGGTCGCCTGCCAGTAGTAGCCCGCGTAGTACTCGAGTTCCTGCCGGGTCTTGTAGGGGCCGCCGAAATCGACATTCGAGGTCCAGGCGCCAATGTACAAGCCGCTGCTATGCACCAGCGTGGCGCCGGCCTGAACCGCCGGATCCCCCAGGGTTTGCGAAATGCCACGCGTGCGGTAGTCACTGACAACGCCCAGGGTCATGTCCAGGCTGAAGTTGTCGTCAAGTGTCAGTGCCTGACTGGTCAGGGGAGCCAATACAAGGCTGGCAAGGGTCAATGCTGAGCGTACGTTCATACAAGTCTCTTATTTTTATGGATCAGCGGGTGATTTCGGGCATGGCGTTGCCCAGCCCCTCGCAATGCGAGGAGCAGGAGCATTTTTTTCGGTGCTGCCGGCGGGTGGTCGTCAGGACGCGGGCGCGTAAACCTGCTTGCCAGCGAAGAAAGTCTTCAGGACCTTGGTGTCGAACAGCTCGTCATCGCTGACCTTGAACACATCGCGGTCGAGGATGATCAGATCGGCCTGTTTGCCGGGCGCCAGCGAGCCAATCTGCTGCTCCAGCCGCAGGACTTTGGCGGCATTGAGGGTGTAGGCGTAGAACATGGTCTGGCGATCAATGCTTTCATTGGCATTCAACACACCCAGCGGCCCTTTGCGAGTGCTTGCCTGGGCGATGGCATTCCACGGGTTGGGACTGGACACCGGCCAGTCACTGCCACCGGCGATGAGCGCACCGGCGTTATGCAGAGACCTGGCGGGATACTGATAACCGTAAGCGAACGCGCTGATGTACGGCTTGACCAACTCCACCGTGTAAGACTCGCCGGTAGCCCACAGCAGTTGCATGGAAGCGATCACGCCAAGCTGCTTGAAGCGCGGGAATTCCTTTGGATTGACCAGTTGCAAGTGAGTGATGCTGTGGGCCATCGGTGTCGGGTTGAGTTTGCGCGCGTATTCAATGCCATTGAGTGACTCACGGACGGCACGGTCGCCGACCGCATGCGTGTGCACAATCCAGTCACGCTTCTCCGCCGCGACTACCAACTCACCAAAGTGTGCCGGGTCGATCAGCAACTGACCGTTCTTTTGACTGTTGGTGAACGGAACAATCACCGCTGCCGTCTGCCCCGGGAACTCCAGAACGCCGTCCGCAAAGACCTTGATGCCAGGGAAGCTCAGGTTGGGCACGCCCTCGAATTTCTTCATCACCTTGGCCAGCACCTCCAGGTCCGCCGGCCGGCTTTTTGGGTTGGCCAGCAGCAGCGCCGCGACGTGGGCATTGAGCTCGCCCTTCTCTGCCAGTTCGCGGTAAAGCGGTAGAACACCGTAACTCTTTTCGGTGGCCTGGAAATCGAACAGCGAATCACCACTTCCGGCATTCGCTGCCGCGTCCATCCAGGCGGTAACGCCATATTGATTATTGACCTTCACCGCCTCGCGGGCAGCCTTCAGCATGACCTCGTTACCGGGCGCGGGGATCTGACTGCGCACCTTGTCCCAGCGCGACTCGGCGAACAAACCATTGGGGGTGAAATCCGCTGCGTGCCCGACGAAACTGCGGTCCTGTTCCGACAGGCCTTTTACCAGTGCCGCGTCGATCTTCAGACGCTTGAGCATCGCGTTGTTGGCCCAGCCGGTATGCCCGTCAATCCCGCTGAGGACCACCGGTTGGTCTGCCCAGCGTCCCTTATTGAAGCGCTGACCGAGTTCGCGGCTTTTCTCCCAATAAGCCGAACTCACCCCGGCAATGCTGATCACGTCACCGGCCCGTGCACGCCCCGCTTCATCCTGCTCAATTACCCATTGCTCGAGTTCCGGCAATGGCTTTACTTCATCCAGCAGGTTGGCCCCCTGGCTGTTGAAGGCCGCAACGACCGGGTGGCTATGGGTATCAATCATTCCAGGCATCAGAACTTTGCCCGCCAGATCAATGCGTCGCGTCTGGGCATCGGCCAGGGCGTTGATCTCGGCATCGCTGCCCACTTTTAGAATCTTGCCGTTTTGCACTGCCACTGCCTGAACCAGTCCTTGACCGGGTTCGGCGGTAAAGACCTTGCCGTTGAACAGCACAAGATCAGCGGCAGCCATGGCCTGCACCGAGGAAAGGGCCAGGGCTGCGGCCAACAGGTTGGGAATGAATAGTTGCATCGGAACACTCTCTTGTTTTTATTGGGCGATTCGGGATGTGGACGCTTGTGACAATGCCTTCGGATCAAGTCCAACGAACGGCGCCTTGGCCCACACGACCTTGCCGCCAACCATCGTCAGCAGCACCTCGTTTCGACCCAGCTCATCCTCCGGCACCTGCATGAAGTTCTTGTCCAGCACGATCAAGTCGGCGAACTTTCCAACCTCGACCGAACCGACGACAGCCTCCAGTTTTAGTTGCTCGGCGGCGTTCATGGTGATGGTGCGCAGCACGTCAGTGCGCGTCAGCGCCGGGTCGGCATTCAACCTGCCCGCATACTTGGGGCCATAGCTGTGCGGGTTCAGCGGATCGCCTGAACGGGTGACCCCGATCTTCAGCGCCAGGAATTCGTCGAGCGGGTCGACGGGCCAGTCACTGCCATAGGCGACGCGGCCGCCAGCGCGGCTGATGCTGCCGGATGGCTCCATGCGGGCAAAACGCGCAGGCCCGAGATGATCGCTGGTGCCGTCGACCGTGGACGGCGCCTGCTGGGCCCACTGAAACGACATGTTGGCGGTCACATCGAGCGCCTTGAAGCGTGCATAGTCGGCGGGGTCCACCGATTCGGCGTGAGTAATGGCCGGACGAAATCCGTTGCCCGGCAGTTGCTGGCGCACGTACTCGATACCGTTCAACGAGTCACGCACCGCTCGGTCCCCGGTGGCGTGAAGGTGCGGATCGAGGCCGGCCTGCACCGCTTGCAACAGCAACGGATTGAGCACTTGCGGCGGGAAATACAGCTCACCGATATTCTTGCCAGGTGTCCACTTGGGCGCAACATCGGTGCCGGCATTGCGCAAGTACGGCGTCAACATGGCCCCGGTATCCGCTGGAGCGTTGATGATGCCGTCCATGAACAATTTGACGTGGCGCATGCTCACGCCCGGCGCGACTTTGGCCTCGCCCTGGTCGTAGGTATTGGCCAATGCCTTGGCCTCGGCAATGGTTTTCGTCGGGTCTGCAGCAGCGGCGGCAGGGTCGAGTTTGATCGCCAGCAAGGCCCGTGCGGTCAACTCACCCGACTGTTGCAGGGTGGTAAACGCTTTGCCATTTTCAGGCCCCGACAAGGCATCGAAAAAACTGGTGATGCCTTGCTGGCGCATGGCGTCGAGCGCCGCGCGGGTCTGGTTGAGTTTTTCTGCGTCGCTGGCCGGCGGCACCACGGCAGCCATGGCATCGGCGGCACCGTCTTCGCAGATACCGGTCGGGTTGCCGGCGCTGTCGCGCACGTACTTGCCATCACCCGGATTGGCCGTGTGCTTGTTGATGCCTGCCACGGCTAGGCCACGGGAGTTTGTCAGCACAGTATGGAAGTCGGTGGAGCGGACCTGAATCGGGCGATTGGTCTTGAGTGCGTCCAGCGTCGATTTGTCGGGATCGCCGTCGAGCCCGGTCATGCCCATGCGGTCCCAACTGCCCACTTCAAGCCAGACATCCGGGCCCTTGCCCTTGTCGGCATCCAGACATGCCTGAATGGTTTCCTGGAAAACCTTGCGGGTCATCGTCTGGTATTTCAGGTCGCACAACGTCATGGCGCGACCGCCATCCCCCGGATGCATGTGCGCATCGACAAAGCCGGGCATCAACATGCGCCCCGCCAGATCGATCAGCTGGGTCTGCGTGCCTATGTACGAGGCAACCCCTACATCGCTGCCAACATAGACGATCTTCCCGCCCGTGACGGCGATCGCCTGCTGGACGGAGTTCTTGCCATCGACGGTGTAGACATAGCCGTTGCGCATCACCATGTCAGCCGGTGTCGAACCCTGTGTCTGACACCCCGTCAGCGCCATGCAGGAAAATGCCGTTGTCGATGCAACGGCGATAAACAGCCTGGAAAATTTCAACTGCCTCACCTCTATTTTTATAGTTTTGGAAGTGGCCCGAACAGACGGCCGCAAGCCTCTGATATGCAGGGCATACCCTATAGGGCGCAGGTGTCGGATGGACCTCTACAAATGAGGAGGGGTGAGGTAAATAGTTAGCAGATACGAGACCGCTGAAGGGGTGTTGTTAATGCTATTCAAGGGGTGTTCAAGCGGATAAAAGCATCCGCTTGATCGTGAAGCTCGACGGACAGACATCTTCGGTAGTCGGGTGACGCATGAGCGTCGGGCATTGAATTTGAATTTTTCATGGGGATTCGGGCGAATTAACTGATCAACGTCGGGGCGCAGGTTTGCTGGAAGCCTGCGCCGCGGAAACTCCATCGATCGTGTTTTTTATAATTTTTCATGGCTACCAGGAACCGTAGGGAATACCGAACTTGTCGATGTAGGCTTTGGATTCTTCTGAAAGGGGCCGATGCTTTCCGTTGGAAGTGCCTCCGTAAGGGCCTTCGGGATTGATCGTTCCTTGCACGCGGGTGACTTCGGTCGATTTTAGGCAGGGCCCTCCCAACCACACTTTGGCAATACCGCCAGGCGCCAGACCGACAATCAGCAGTTTTCGGTAGTCGGTTATCCATTTACCATCTGCGCCGCAATAAGCATGTTCTCCCTGCAGCATGGTGTTTCGCGATGACTCGGGAATCTCGATGTAGACTTCATAGGTCTGCGGTTCGGCCATGGATTGCCAGCGTACATAAACCAAACGAGGTAGCTCAGCTCCCGTTACATATCGACCTTTTCCTCCTGGATCTTCAAACCATCCCTTTGCGTCGCCCCTAAAATGAGCTGGTATGCCTTTACTCAGCGGGCGGGGGTAAGCAATGGCAGGTATTCCGCTACCTGCACCTCGGAACACATGCTCATTAATATCCACGACATCTGCGGTTTCGATCCAGACCTCCATATAGTCGGGGGCAAAAAAATCTAGGCTCCAGGCATCGTAAGGTAGTGATTTGCGATGGTCTTTGACGCATCCGCCCAAGAAGAGCGCTAGCGCCATTGCAAAGCTCGCTCTAACCAGAGACGAGTTCTTAAGCATTGGAAATTCCACCGAGCGAGGTATCTGGTGATAGTTCATGGGTTACCAGGAGCCATAGGGAATGCCAAATTTATCGATGTAAGCTTTGGACTCTTCTGAAAGGGGCCGATGTTTTCCGTTGGAAGTGCCTCCGTAAGGGCCTTCTGGATTGATCGTGCCTTGTACGTGGGCGACCTCGATCGCTGGCAGACAAGGGCCTTTTACCCAGACTTTAGCGATCCCCCCAGGGGCCAAACCCACAACCAGCTGTTTTCGATACTCCGTTATTACCTTGCCGTCAAAAGCACAAAATACATCTTCGCTCTTGCGCATGAGTTCTCGAGCTGACTCTGGAACTTCAATGTATGACCCGTAGGTCTGTGGTTCGGCCAGCGACTGCCAGCGAACATAGATCAAGCGAGGCAAGTCAGCGCCTGTGATGCGGCGGCCACTGCCCGTTGGCCGTTCAGGCCAACCTCCGGGTTTACCGTGAAATTTTGTCGGCATACCTTTGCTGAACGCACGGGGATAACCCGTGGATACTCCTCCACTACCTGCACCACGGAACACGCGTTCATTGATATCAACGACATCCGCCGTTTCAATCCAAATTTCCATGTAAGGCCGCCCCAAAAAATTAAGCTCCCAAGCGTCATAGGGAAGTGATTGGTTCTGAGCGAGGGCACACCCTCCCAATAACAACGTAATAAAAAGCGCGTAACATGTCTTAAACATGGATGACCGTTTAAACATTTGGATGCACCACGCGCTTATGGTTTTCGGCGGGGCGATTGATAAACACGATGTTCAGGTCGCTATTGTTACCTCTGGTAGCGTTCCAGTTCGCGGACAGGTGAATATAACGCTGAACGAGCAACTCCTCTTCCGCGAGGCTCAGACCCGCACGACGGGTTTCGCCCAGCGCATAAGCCATCAGTTTTTTGGCGATGGGTTGGAGCTCGACCGGTAATGCATATTTTTGGTCTTCTGCATCAATAAAGGCGAATGGGACATCGTGCTTCGCCGCCAGCTCGCGCATGATGCGCAGGTAAATCAAGGCCAGATCATTGCGTACTTCCCGCCAACAGTTGATGGCGGCATACACATGTTTCCATTTGTTCTTGTCGCCTTTGGCGCTGCTACTGAACTCCACCGCCCAGGTCTGCACTTCCAGCGGCAGGCCATAAAGATTGAGCTGATCCTGAAGGCGAACCAACTCAAACTGCGCCGCGCGATAAGAGGAAGACTCGGTGGAGGGCAGTCGGACGTTTTCCTCACTGCGGTGCGGCTTGCTGAGCAGAACCCGTTCGAAGATGCGCGGTAGATAGCCGCCGCCCAAGTCAGAGTGGGCACCCGGCAGCACGATATCGGCAGCACCAGCACTGTTGAGCGAAAAATTGTGGCGGCGCTCGTCACGCGCCACCAAATGCACGATTTTTTTCGCGATGTCAGGGGCCAGGTACAAGTTGACGCCAGGATTGTTGGCGTCGTGGACGCTAAAGTCGCCGTCGGCCATGCTTGCTACGGCGGCAGCGGTGTCGAAGATGCCGATAAAGTTGATGGAGACATCGGTGTTGGTGCGCCAGGAAAAAACCTCCATGAACAACGACTCATTGGCTGGTAGTAGTGCTGCCAACAGGCTCTCTTCTCCTTTCAATACTTCATTGGCGAAGTGACGAGCAGCTGCGGCGCCGCGACTGAAACCGAAAATGTCGAACTCGATACGCGCAATTTTCCGGTCAGGATTCACCCGTTCAAACCGTCTAATCCTGTCAAGAATGAGTGCAGGGCATTGCTCAACCCTCGCCAATACGCCCTGTGCAGCCACGCCGGTAGCTTGTGAATAAAGTGAATCCTCTTCACCACTGCTAGTACCGATGCCCTCCAGATAAACGGGGATGTACCCGATGGTTTCCTCAGCAGCCAATTGCCGATTTCTGTCATCGCTGTACAAGTCATATAGCTTCACCACATTGCTCGTGTCATTCCCATAACTGTTATCCGGCGCACTCCCCTTGCCGTCGTAGCCATACTTCTGGCAAAACTGCCGAATATCCTCAGCCTCCTCCTCAAGATTCACATCCCGCGCATAACAACCAGCAACCATTTCACTGTTGGATCGGTTATTACCGGTGCCATCAAAAAACACCCCGATCCGCAAAGTGATTCCTTCTTCTTCGACTTCTTCCTCCTCTTCCTCCAGCTCATCCGATTCATTCTCTTCCGATGGTGGAACCGCAGGTGCGACGGATACCAACAAGCCCGCCGCTGCGCTCTGCAGTAATGTATGCGCCGCCATACCCGGCACCGGAGCACCACCGACTTCAATCGCGCTACTACTGAAAATACCGTCGGCGTTGAGCACGATGTACTGATCGCCGACCTTTATGGAAAGGCTCTCACCGCCATCTATCACCAAGTGTGCGCCTGCCTTGATGTGCACGTGCTCCCCGGCTTCGACGGTCAGCGTTTTATCGACTCTTGTGTGGCTGTCGCCAGAGACATTCAGATAGTTGTTGGCGTTAACCTGGATCTTGCGATCCGACATGACAGTGAGGTGCTCTTCAGCCCCCAGCACCGTAATACAGTCGCCCTTGATGGTGACTCGATGCTCGTTACCCACCTCCAGCCGACTATCATTTACGACCTTCTGTTCCAGATCGCGCTGGGCACGCAGGTAGATCAGTTCCTGCCCGGCGCGGTCTTCAATCGACAGTTCGTTGTAACCGCCTGTGCTGGGGGAGCTGTGGCTGCGCAGCACGGTTTTGGTTTTGTTCTCGGGCAATGGATAGGGGACGGGTGTGACCTTGTTCGGCACACAACCGGTTATCAATGGTTGGTCGGGATTGCCTTCCAGATAGGTGACCACGACTTCCATGCCGATGCGCGGAATGGTCACCGCGCCGAAACCTTCCCCCGCCCAGCTCGACGACACCCGCAGCCAGCAACTGCTGTGTTCACTGTTGCGCTCGGTCCGGTCCCAGTGGAACTCGACTTTGACGCGACCATATTCATCGCAGTAGATCTCTTCGCCGACAGGCCCGGTGACACGCGCGGTCTGGCAGACCAGCACAGGTTTTCGGGGAGGCATCGGTGGCCGATAAAACACGTCCCAGGGAATCGCGCTGAAGCGGTTGCGGTAGCCCTGGGTAAAACCGTCCTCCGGTTCGACGGCGCTGGTGACTGACTCTTCCAGCACTTGGGGTTGTTTACCCGAGTGGGTGACACTGAGCAGCAGCCAGAGGTCGTTGTAGGTTTTGCGCGAGTGTTCGGTCAGGTCAAAAAAGTGGCCACTGCGCAGGGTCGACTGGTCGCTTTTGCCCTCCGCCAACTGGTAATCAGCACGGTGCCGCTCCAGCGCCTGCCGGGCGAGCTGTTTACCGCGTTTTTCGCTCTCGAAAAACAGCGGGTAGCGATAGTCTTCAAGCTCAGGAGTGAACTCGGCGGTGAAGCGGCTTTCCAGCAACAGACTCGGGCGTTTCAGGTCGTAGTGTCGGTGGGTGGTCATGCTGGGGCGGGTGCTGAAACGCAGGGAGAACTGGCTGACCACCGGGTGCTCCGCCACCATGCCGGAGTCTTGCTGATAAGGGGTTTCGCCCAACTTGGGAAAGCAGGTCTGGTCGTCGGTGAACACCAGCAGATGCCCTTCCCGGGAATGCTGGTGGTGCCACGCGATGCCGTCCTCGGCGCACAGCCGCTGGATGAACTCGAAATCATTTTCCCCGTATTGAGTGCAGTACTTGCGCTCGGGACTTGTCCTGACATGGAACGTATATGCATCGGCCTGAATGCCATGCCCGTTGAGGATCTGGGCGATGATCTGCGGCACCGTCTGGCGCTGGAAAATCCGCTGATCGTGGCTGAACTGCAGGTAGTGCAGCGCCGGTACCAGGGTCAGTTGATAGCGGGTCAGGCGTTTACCAATTTCTCCCGCAAACACCTCCTCGATACGACCATGAATACCTTCGCCGTTCAGGCCGAACTGCAGAAATGCGGGTTGGCTGAGCAGACTCTCCAGATCGAAATCGGGGTACTCGCTGACCAGGTCGATGTGAATTGAGTACAAGGAGCTGATGGTTTCAGTGCCTTCAAAGGCCAGCACTTTGAAATCGTTGCGGACCGTTGGGATCACAAGCGTGAAATGGGCAGCATTGGCAGGTGCGAACATGCGCTTATCCTTTTGCTTTTTCGCTCGTCCTTAAGCTGAGAGAGGAAACAAATCGCGCTGCTCAAGCCATCCCCGGCGTGAACAAGTGCAAAACTGCCGAGCAAGTTAGCAAGGAGGCAAAGGAATGAATGTCGGACGCCTCCAGAAAACACGTCAGAGTTTTCCGCATTTCAAAATGTTGCATCAGTGAGTCTGAGAGGGGCAGTAAAAGTGTTGCGGAGGTTGCAGGAGAACGGTCTGCGCTATACCCTTTCGGCGTCGTTGCAAAATCAGCGACCGGGCGTAGGAACCTGAAATGAATTAAGGCGCAACAGCGCTCCATAAGTATTGCAGGCGCTTTTTTTGTGCCCGCAATAGCGTTCTATGGCGGCTGTGCGCGGGACACCTTCGGGTGTGCCGGGTGCCTTGATTCCCGGTATTCCTACCCTGCGTACAGTCGCCACCCAATCCCGTAGGAAGGACGGCAGCGGCTTCTCTAATCAAGGAGTTCGACCATGCACAAAACAAATCCGTCCGACATTCAGACCGAACACTCAGAACTGAAAACCATCGGCTTCACCCCCTTCATCTATTGCTCGGATAAGCCACTGTTTCACGTCAGTGCCGGCGTACCCATTGGCGACGCATTGGCACAGGCTTCCGATCTGCTGTTCCTCGCCAAGTCATTTGCCGAAGATGCAGCCTTCAACAAAGAGCGACCGCCACGCCTGGGCCGCGCACTATCTGACGGCGATGAGTAAAGCGGTGATTGATGATGTGGTGAAAGTACTTACCCCACGACCTGCTCGAACCGAAAAGGAGTCCGAACAATAGCGGCCGATGAACCGTGGTATCAGCCCCGAGTTCTCGGGGCTTTCCCGGGCTTAATCCCGGCGCGTGACCACCGCGAGCGAGGTCGCGGAACGCAGGACATAACCCAGTTCCACCTTGCTCTTCACGCCCAGTTGCAAGTAGCAGTTGCGCAGATAGGTGCGCACTGTCGCAGGACTCAACTCCAGGATTTTGGCAATTTCCTTGTAGGAATGGCCGGCGGCAAACAGCATCGCTGCCGTCCGCTCACGTGGCGCAAGCATCGCCCCGCGCGACTGGGCTTCGAGCGACAGGATGACGTGTTCAGCGTTAGGGCTCAGTGTCAGGGCGCAGCGGCCCAGGCGCATGACGCAGGGTGCCTTTTGCAGTTGCGCGATCACCTGCGCGGGAAGCATTGAACCGTTCCAGCCGGGTAACTCACGTTCAATGGCTGCGCATAGCGTTGCCCCCACGTACAGCAAGCTGCCGTCCATGCGTGCGACGCCAAAGTCCGACGCCCCGTTGCCCGTATCGAAGCGGATCATGTCCTGCACCTGGAATCGCCACTGCTGCAACAGGTGGTCGCAGAAGGCCGAAAACAGATCGGCCTCGCTGTCGTTGAAAGCCGAGGCATCAATGCCTCGATAGAGGCAGACGAAGAACATCATGCCGCTTTCGGGTAACTCGAAAGTGATGCACATCAGGTAGTAGAGGTCGTGGCGCCGAGCGAACGTGTTCACTTCTTCATTGGGGTCGGTGAAACCGCTGTCGCGCACGACCTCACCGGGTCGACTCATGGTGTCATGGGAGAATTTGTCGTTGCGCGCGCACGTGTGCCACTCGGCGGCAAACGACTCGGGCAGATTGATTCGCCCGTGCATCCAGTTTCTGGGCGAAACATCGACGCCCGACGCAGACATCTCGCCCCACCAGGCCGAAGCGAAGGGCACCAGTTGGCTGAATGCCTGCAGGCCGTCGGTGATAAACCGGGATGCACCGCGATCTCGGGCAAGACGCCCCAGGTGCAATACGCAAAGGTTGAACGCTTTCAGCGTTGCCATCGACGTCTTGGCGCCGACCTCATCACCCTCCTCCATCGTTCTGATCCCGTTCGCTGCATGGCGTATTATTTTTTTGACCATGCCATAGGCGCAGCGATTGCGTCCAGCACCAGGCGAGCAAACTCACTCGCCACGGGGCTGGCGGTGTTTTCAGACTTTGATTTCACTGGCAGGCATGACATCGATCCGCGCCACGGAGCCGGTCAGGTGCGCCAGATCCTTATTGTGTTCGGCGATGATGTCTTCGGCGCTCATCATGCCGTTGTCGATGGTGGAATGGGCGTCGGCCACCAGCACGATGTCGTAGCCCAATTGATGCGCCTCGCGGACGGTGGCGTTGATGCAGTAATCGGTTTGCAGGCCGCAGATGATCAGGCGGGCGGCGTCCAGCTCTTGCAGCTGTTCATGCAAGTCGGTCTGGTAGAACGAATCCGAGGTGGTTTTGTACACGTGCAGGTCTTGGGGTGAAGTCTTCAGGCCGTCGGCCAGTTGCCAGCCTTCGCCACCATATTGCAGCAGGTCGCCCTTTTCTTCGTGCTGGATCAGGATGACCGGGATGTTGGTGGCTCGGGCTCTGGCGCTGAGGTCGTTGATGGTTTCGATGATGCGCTGGATATCGAAGCATTCATACTCGCCGGTACACAGCGCGCGTTGGACATCAATGATCAGGAGTGCGGTGCTCATGGCTTCCTTCCTTAGATAGGTCGGTAGAACGATGGATTTCAACTCCCTTTCGAGCATGTAGCAGCTGTCGAGCCTGCGAGGCTGCGTTCGAGCGCGAAGCGGTCGCGATTTCAGCGAATGCGGTTTACCTGGGTGAACTTGGTCAACCGTTTTTACGACTGCTTCGCAGCCGAACGCAGTCTCGCGGGCTCGGCAGCTGCTACAGGGATCGGGGCCACCCGGGGAGTTCAGGTGGCCGCTGATCGCCTGTTTCAGTAACCGAGTGACAACCCGGTATTACGCCGTGGATCGTTCGCTCCATAGAAGCGGTTCTTGCCTACTGGCTTGCCTTCCAGCGAAGGCGCACCTACCAGAATAGCTGCGATATGGTTGGGGTCCTGCGGGCCGGCAAATTTGTGCCCCCAACTTTCTAGCATTTTCTTGGTGTCCGGGCTGGTGGCGAAGTTCTCCAGGTTGGTTTCTTCCGGCAGCCATTGCTGGTGGAAACGCGGCGCATCCACCGCTTCCTGGATGTTCATGCCGTAGTCGATCACGTTGAGGATGGTCAGCAGGGTGGCGGTGATGATGCGGCTGCCACCGGGGGTGCCGACAACCATGACGACTTTGCCGTCCTTGGTGACGACGGTCGGGCTCATGGACGACAGCGGTGCCTTGCCGGGGGCGATGGCGTTGGCTTCGCCCTGCACCAGACCGTACATGTTCGGCACGCCGATTTTCGAGGTGAAGTCGTCCATTTCATCGTTGAGGATGACCCCGGTTTTGCTCGCCATGACGCCGGCGCCGAACCAGTCGTTGAGGGTGTAGGTCACCGACACCGCGTTGCCCCATCTGTCGACGATCGAGTAATGGGTGGTGTTGCTGCCTTCGTGGGGCGCGACGCCGGGTTTGATCTCGCGGGAGACGCCGGCCTTCTGTGGATCGATGACTTCGCGGATTTTGGTCGCGTAGTTTTTATCCAGTAAATGGGCGATCGGATTTTTCACAAAGTCCGGGTCGCCGAGGTAGCTGTTGCGGTCCACATACGCGTGACGCATCGCTTCGATCTGGTAGTGCATCGCCTGAGCCGAGCGGAAGCCCAGGTCTTTCATCGGGTAGCCGTCGAGGATGTTCATGATCTCGCAGATCACCACGCCACCGGAGCTTGGCGGTGGCGCCGAGACCACATGATAGCCACGGTAATCGCACTCGATCGGCGCCAGTTCGCGGGTCTGGTATTTGTCGAGGTCGGCCTGGGTGATAATGCCCTTGTTGGCCTGACTGGAGGTGACGATGGCGTCGGCCACCCAGCCTTTATAGAAACCGTCGGCGCCCTTCTCGGAAATTTCCCGCAGGGTTTTGCTCAAGTCTTTTTGTACGAGTTTCTGACCGACCTGCATCGGCTCGCCATTGCTCAGGAAGATCGAGCCCGAGTCGCGCATGTCTTTCTTGAAGACGTCAGTGGCGTACTCCAGCAAGTCGACATCGCCCTGCTCCAGCACAAAACCGTCTTCGGCAAGCTTGATCGCCGGGGCAATCACTTCCTTGCGGGGTTTGGTACCGTATTTCTTCAGGGCCAGTTCCATGCCCGAAACGGTGCCCGGCACGCCAACGGCAAGGTGGCCGCGGGTGCTCAGGTCCGGGATGACATTGCCCTCTTTGTCGAGGTACATGTCGGGGGTCGCGGCCAGCGGGGCTTTTTCACGGAAGTCGAGGAAGGTCTTGCGCCCGTCCGCCAATTGAATCGTCATGAAACCGCCGCCGCCCAGGTTGCCCGCCGCGGGGTACACCACCGCCAGCGCATAACCTACCGCAACGGCGGCATCGACGGCGTTGCCGCCATTCTTGAGCACATCGACGCCGACGTGGCTGGCCAGATGCTGGGCGGTGACGACCATGCCGTTTTCGGCTGCGACCGGGGCGACGGAGGCCGCGTGGGCGGTCAGGCAACTCAGCGCCAATGCGGTTGCCATGAGCGATTTGGTAAAAGGTTCGAACTTCATGAGTCGGTCTCTTTTTGTTTTTAGGTTCTGTTCAAAAACAGAGGAAACGGTTCAAGAGCAGTAGGCAAGTATGGCTGGGATTGCGTATTGCGCCTCCCCGACGAGGCAGTATGCTGAGTCCCCTGTTCAGCACTTTTACGGAGTCCGTCGGCATGTCCTACACCTTCACCACCCTGGCGTCTCCGGTCGGCGAATTGAAACTGGTCGCTAAAGGCGCGCGACTGGCGGCCATCCTCTGGGAAAACGACAAACCGGGGCGGGTAAGGCTGGGACCGATGACTGAAGCGGCGGACAACCCGATCCTGGTGCGCACCGCACAGCAGTTGCAGGAATACTTCGCCGGCACGCGTAACCGTTTCGAGCTGGAACTGGATTTTTCCGGGACGGAATTTCAGCAGAAGGTGTGGCAGGCGCTGCTGACCATTCCGTTTGGCGAAACGCGCAGCTACAGCGAGATTGCCCGGCAGATCGGCAACCCCAGCGCGGTTCGTGCGGTGGGTGCGGCTAATGGCAAGAACCCGATTTCGATTATCGCGCCGTGTCATCGAGTGATCGGTGCGTCGGGGAAACTGACGGGGTTTGCCGGTGGGCTTGAGGCGAAGGAGCGGCTACTGACACTGGAAGGGTACGAGTGCCACGGGGCCGGCAGGATGGATGATTTGTTTATCTAATGGACAGGGAACATCTCACAGGAATTACCTAAATCGCCGCCCGCAATTCCCGTGGCGACAAGCCATAGTGTGAGCGAAAGCGTACTGCAAAGCGTGAGGCCGAGGCGTAACCGCTGGCACCGGCAATTTCCCCGATGGGGCGAGAAGTGGTTTGCAACCATTGCAGCGCCGTAGCCAGTCGAACACTTTCCAGAATATTCCTGAAACTGTCCCCCTCATTGGCCAATTGGCGACGCAAAGTCGACTCACCAAGGTTCAGGTGTTGTGCAACGTGCGCAACAGTCCAGTCTCTCTCCGGGCTGCCCATTACCAGCTGCTGCACCCGTTCACACAGTGGATCGTTGCGGTCCATCAGCAGCGGCCCGGCCTGACCGCCGAGGCACAGGCTCAGGAGAACCGCTTCCCCATAGTGGGTGCGTAATGCATCTGGAGCGTCCGCATTGATGGAGGCCAATAACTGATCCCATGCCTGTGTTGTATGCCTGTCCAGAGGGACACATAGATCTGACTTCAGGGCACGGTGATGGCTCATGATCTGCTGGCCATATCGGCTGCTGAAGTTACGCAGTGTCGAACCGGGAAAGGTCACCACATCGGCGATGTAGTGACCGTGAAGGCCGGGGAAGTTTGAGATGCCAAGCTCGCGCCCGGCCGGCATCAGAATCAGATGTTGCGGCCCTGCACGCATCTGCCGGTCATCCCATTGCAGCAGCTTTTCTCCCTGCCGCACTCGACACAAGGCGGTAGCGAATATCGGCACCCGTTGCAATGTATGGGGCTGTCGCGCCCGTATGACACAAGCATCGATAATATTTTCCCGGTGCTGTATGCCGAAACAAGGGCGCATCGTTCTTAACGTCCGTAAGTTGAAGTAATGGTTGCTTTGGCCAAGGCGTTGGCATTGAGCATATAGCCCACCAAGGCTCCGCTGGCCTGGTTGTCGAGGGGTAGCTTATCGACTTTCAACGCCCATACGGTGAATTGATAGCGATGCGGCTTATCCCCTACTGGAGGGCAAGCCCCGCCAAATCCCGGTTGGCCATAATCGGTTCGCCCTTGTACTGCACCGGCAGGCAGGTTCGAACCGACGCCTCTTGGCAAACTGCTGGTTGAAGCGGGTAAGTTGACCACCGTCCAATGCCACCAGCCGCTGCCGGTCGGCGCATCAGGATCGTAGACCGTGATCGCGTAACTCTTGGTACCCGTCGGGGCATGGCTCCAGGAAAGTTCGGGAGAAGTATTACCCCCTTCGCAACCGAAGCCCTGGAACACCTCGCGACTGGTCAGCGGGCGGTTCTCGGCAATGTCCTGGCTTTTCAGCGAGAAGTCGGCAGCGTGCCCCGTGAGGACGACCCCCATGGACAATGCGGATAGGACTATTCTGATGTTCATCGTGACCTCATCTGTGTGTTGGCGTGAGGTACGAGTCTAGAGAGCGCGAAGGCTGGATACTGTGCCGAAATGCTCGACCATTGTGCCTGAACGCTCTCTCGAGTCAGACGAGCCGGACTTGTATACCACGGTGCCGCAAGCCGGCTCAAACCGTTCCGAAGACATCCTTCATCGTCGCATACTGCAGCAGCATGATGGTCTTGGCATCGCAGATCTCCCCGCGATAAAACGCCGCCAGCGCGTCATCGAACTTCCACTCCAGCACTTCCAGTTCTTCGGTTTCTTCCTCCAGCCCGCCACCATCACTGACTTTCGAAGACACATCGTACTCGGCCATGAAGAAATGCAGCTTTTCAGTCACCGAACCGGGGCTCATGTAGGCCTCGAAAACCTTCTGCACATGGTGGACGCGATAGCCGGTTTCTTCTTCGGCTTCAGCGCGAATGCGCTCTTCAGGCGCAACGCCTTCCAGCAGCCCGGCGGCCACTTCAATCAGCAAACCATCGTGGCCGTTGACGAACACTGGCAGCCTGAACTGGCGGGTCAATACGACGGTTTTCTTCTCACGGTTGAACAGCAGAATCGCCGCGCCATTGCCCCGGTCGTAGACCTCGCGAGTCTGACGCTGCCAGTCGCCGTTGTTGCGCAAGTAATCGAAGGTGATTTTCTTCAGCAGATACCAGTCGTGGGACAGCACCCGGGACTCGATAATGTTGACCCGCTCGGCTGTGTTCGACATGACAATCCCATCCTTATGTTCGTCAGAAAGCGTCCATGTTAGGCGAAAACAGAAAAGCCCGGCATGACTGCCGGGCTTCTTTTTATCGCTGGTCGGCGACTTCAGGAGTCGCTGCTTTCTTGTCCGAAGGAATCTTCGTGTACCCGAAGGTTCTTTGGAAACGTATGGATTCAGAGGTTTGGCGTTATTTGAAATCCACGTCGAACGCTTGATAGAACGCATTACCGGTGTTGGCCACGATCCACATCAGCACAATGACGTGATGGCCTTTCTTGTTCGCCGGCAATTTCACTTCGTGGTTGACCTTGGCCTTCATCTCGGCGGAATGGCTGTAGTACGGCACTTGGGTGTAGAAGTCCTCGAAGAACGGCTGTGCCTCCAGTTGCGCACGGCTGATGCGTTGTTGCGGGTCCCAGCCGTCCTTGGTGATGAGCCAGCGATAGCCACGGGTGACGTGGGGCGCGGTGTACTCCCAGGTGACTTTGAAGGTCTGGCCAGGGTCGACATTCAACAGTGGCCAGGTGAACGGACGGTTGAGTTTTTTGCTCAATTCCTCGTTGGTGAAGTTGATGCAATCACGGTCGTCGACCTTGCCGCCGCTGAGGATGTGGCCATCGGCGGGAGGGGTCACGCTGTCGCTGTCGGTTTGATACGGCGCCGGGAACGGGCCTGCGGTCAGCGACGGAAAATTCTTGCCGCCTTCCATTTCGTTGACCTGCCAGTTACCCAGCAACCCCTGCTCCACGGCAACCGCGCCGCGACTGGAGGGGGATGTGACACGACCGTGTCGAAGTTGCGTTTGAGTCTGTGGTTGGTTCATCTTTTTCACTCCGTTGATTTAAGAACTCTCCTTCCCGAGGAGAGGCCTTCAACCTAACGGAGCTGGTTTTTTTGTCCATCGACCCATTTCTCGGGTGGATCATGCGTTTGTGAACCATTCGCCCGTAGATGCTGGATATATAACCAGTACGCAAAATCAAATCCTACGCCCCTTGTGGTAAAAGGATTACAGCGCAAGGTAACGATTGGCCCGCTTTCACCCTCAGGAAAGTTGCGCCTTGTATTCTTTTTGATACTGCCCGGCGAGGGTTTCTTTCTGTTGGTCGTCGAGCAACTTGCCGGCCATCTGGAAGAACTTTTGCTCCTCTTCTTTCAGGTGGTGATGGACCTTCTCCGAGAGCTTTTTCGCCGTTGCCAACCAGGACGGACTGGACATTTCGGTTGCATCCAGCGCTTCCATCATCTCGTCCATTTCGTGGTGTTCGGAGATGGCGTGGCGGCTAAGATCCACGCCGTTGTCGAACTCCATCAGCGGCATGTAGAAATGGCGTTCTTCAGCGGTTGCGTGGGCCTGAAGCTCGGATTTGAGCCGTTTGTAAGCCTCGACCCGTTCCGGGGTGTCGCCACTGGTTTGAATCAGTGCATCGGCATAGCGGCGCTGACGGTCGTGGCTTTCGCGCAAGGCTTCAAAAATGTTCACGGGCTGTCCTCATTGGCTGCGTTCAGCAATGATGCTGTTCAGGCTAGACATTCCCGGCCCCCGAGGGTTCCTTGGGCTGCGGGGGATAGAACAATCGCCGCAACCGGGATAGGCTCCGTGTTCACTGCCATAAGGATGTGTTGCCTATGACCCTGCGAATCGAATTGTCGAAAAATGCCACTCAGGAAGAGCGCGAGGCGATCCTCACACCGCTACGCGCCTACAACGCCTCAAAGGCCGGGGTCACGGTGTCGGAGCAGATTGCTTTGCTGGTACGCAATGACAGCGACGAGATTCTCGGCGGGCTTTATGGCCGGGTGTTTTACCGGTGGTTTTTCATTGAGTTGTTGTCGGTGCCGGAGCAGGCCCGGGGACAAGGGATGGGCTCGAAGCTGATGCAGATGGCCGAAGACCTGGCGCGGGAAAAAGAGTGTATCGGGATCTGGCTGGACACCTTTGACTTCCAGGCGCCAGAGTTTTACAAGAAGCATGGCTACAGCGAGTTGGGGCACATCGCCGACTACCCGCCGGGCCACAAGCGCTTCTTTTTCCAGAAGCGTTTGATGAACGACGCCTAATCCTGTGGGAGCAGCCCCATTTATGTGATCGACACCAGACAATTGTGGGAGCGAGCCTGCTCGCTCCCACAGGGGAGGTGCGTGGCTCATCAACTCAGAGGCAGGTAGCCAACGCCGCCAAACGGCGCTTGGCGACAAAATCGTCATGCTGCGCGTAGTAGCTCAACGCTGTACCCGAGGCATCGGTGGTCACGTCCACGAAGGACTCGGCCGAACGGGTATACACCGTGGAGCCACCCTTCTTGCCCGGCTGCAAATACGCGCCCGCATCGACGCCGAATACCGCCTCGTCCTGCCAGGCAAATTGCACGCACTGGGCGACGACTTTTTCCGGTTTGTCCGAGGTCAGGGTTTTGTACGGGGTTTTGGTGCGGGCGTCATTCATCGCCGATCCGGCGCAGCCCGCCAGCAAGGTTGCGGCCAGCGCCACCATCAGAATTCGCATTGCGTTCGCTCATCAAGAAAAAGCGGACTGTATCACCGCGGCGCGGCGTATCGTTCTGCTTTACTTCATTTATACCGCGACACCGCGCAACGATTCGCGCACCCTGTCGCGCCATTAACGCCGCATCGCCCATTTTTCTGGGCGCATTTTTCTGGAAAGGTCATGACACCCAACGCCGAATACTACAAACCGACCGCTGAATACGCCGACAAGCTGATCAGCCAGATCGGTCAGACGCCTTCCTGGATCGCCAAGCGAATTGGCGTCACCGACAAGCGGATTCGCTACATTCTCGATGGCGAAAGAACCGTCAAAGGCGAAACCACGCCGATCCAGATGACCTACCCCGAGCAATTTGCTCTGGAGTGTCTGGCCGCGGCCGCCAAGGCGAGCAAAAAGCAGTCTTCCAAGGAGTGACCATGGCGGCAACCGAACAGCAACACGAGCAGGCGCTGAAAAAGTTTCTCGATGAGCGTCCTGAACTGCGCGTCGAACTGGATAACCTGAATCCACTGTTGGCCCAAGCCAAGGGCGTGACAGTGGCGCAGTACCGCGACGAGCGCTTGCATGAAGCGTTCGAAGCCGAGGCTGAGCGCCTGGGTTTGTTTGCCTGGGAGCTGACGCTGCAACTGACCGCCGCCACGTCTGAGGATTACCAGGCCCAACGCCTGGAGGTGCATAAGGAAGTCGCGGAGATGGCCGGCATGGACTGGCTGGAGTATTGCGAGTTATATGGGTTAACCAAATAATCATCGCCGCTCAAGGAAGCCTTCGATGCTGCCTTCGCCTTCAAGTACCCGGGCCACGCCGGGCCATTTGCATACTCATAAATGGCGCGGGCGCATCGGCCTGTCGCTGGTCGCCAGTTTGTCGGTGCTCGCCGGCATGACCGATGCCATTGGCTTCATGGCCAGTGGCGACTTCGTGTCCTTCATGAGCGGTAACACCACCCGCTTGGCCGTGGCGATCAGCGATGGCGACTTGGGGTTGACCCTGCGCCTGATAATCCTCGTGGCCACATTTGTCGCCGGCAACGCCTTGGGCATTGTCGTCAGCCGTTTCGGTGGCCGACGGGCGTTGCCGTTGCTACTGTGCATCGCCACTCTGCTCTGCGGCGCTGCGGCATGGCCCTATGAGACGCAATTGCCGGCGCTGCTGGCAGCGATCATCGCTATGGGCATGCTCAATGCCGCTGTGGAAGAAGTGAACGGCCTACCGGTCGGGCTGACCTACGTCACCGGTGCGTTGTCGCGGTTTGGTCGTGGGCTGGGGCGGTGGATGCTTGGCGAGCGGCGCAATGGCTGGCGGGTGCAATTGATTCCGTGGGCCGGGATGTTTGCCGGTGCGGTGATTGGTGCTTTGCTGGAACATCATCTTGGGCTCAAGGCGCTGTTTGTCAGCGGGCTGCTGGCCGGGGTGCTGGGGTTGCTGTCGTTGAAGATTCCGCGGCGTTGGCAGTTGGGGTATATGCCGCGCTGATTGGGTTATTTCATTCAACATTGATGTTGCCTGACACTCCGCTATCGCGAGCAGGCTCGCTCCCACAGGGGGCCTATGGTGGATTCAAATTTTATGTACGACACAAATCCCTTGTGGGAGCGAGCCTGCTCGCGATGGCAGCGACTCGGTCTACGAGTAAACGCCCTTCGCCGCCCCCCGATAAAGCTTTATCATGGCCGCAGTTTTGCTGATCGAGTCCGTCATGAAATTCGCCATTGCGCTGTTTTCCGCCGCCCATGCGCCCTCCTCGCGCCGCGCCTTGCTGTTTGCTCAAGCAGCGCTGGCCGGCGGGCATGAGATTGTCCGGTTGTTTTTCTATCAGGATGGCGTCTATAACGCATCCGGCAGCGTGGTCACGCCTCAGGATGAGCAGGATTTGCCCAAGCAATGGCGCAACTTTGTCAGCGAGCATCAACTCGATGGCGTGGTCTGTATCGCCGCCGCCCTGCGCCGTGGGGTGTTGAACGAGGAAGAAGCCCAGCGCTATCAGCGTGAAGCGGTAGCGGTGGGCGCGCCTTGGGAATTGTCCGGCCTCGGCCAGTTGCATGACGCAGTTCAAGACGCTGACCGTTTGATTTGTTTCGGAGGCGCGTGAGATGGCTAAATCCTTGCTGATTATCAGCCGTCAGGCACCGTGGTCCGGGCCGAATGCGCGGGAAGCGCTGGACATCGTGCTGGCCGGCGGTGCCTTCGATCTGCCGATCGGCCTGCTGTTTCTCGATGACGGCGTGTTCCAGCTCGCTGCGAAACAGGACGCCAAGGCGTTGCAACAGAAAGACCTGAGCGCCAACCTGCAAGCCTTGCCGATGTTTGGTGTCGAAGACCTGTTCGTGTGCGGTGAAAGCGCCGCGGCCCGTGGTCTGGACCCAAAAGGTCTGTCGCTTGAAGAAGCCCAGGTGTTGGCCGCCCAGGAAATCACCGCCCTCATTGACCGTTACGACCAAGTGATCACCCTCTGATGTCGACTTTGCATGTGTTGTCTCATTCCCCTTTCGGCGACGACCGCCTGAGCAGTTGCCTGCGCGTGATCGGCGCTAACGATGCGCTGCTGCTGAGTGGCGATGCGGCTTATGCCTTGCAACCAGGCACCGCACCATTCAGCGCGTTGCATGCTCGCAGCCTGAAATTGTTCGTGCTGGCCGAAGATGCTCAAGCACGGGCCCTGAAAGTCCCGGATTGGGCCAAGGCCATTGATTACCCGGCCTTCGTCGAGCTGTCGATTCACTACGACAAGGTCAACAGTTGGCTATGAAATCCCTGACGGTCGGCGCCCGCGCCATTGAACTGGACAAGGACGGTTTCCTGGTCGAACTGAGTGACTGGTCTGCCGAGGTGGCCGCCGCCCTCGCCGCGGCCGAAGACATCGAGTTGGGCCCGGAACACTGGGAGATCCTCGAACTGCTGCGCAGTTTCTACGACGAATTCCAGCTGTCCCCCGCCACCCGCCCACTGATCAAGTACACCGCATTGAAACTCGGCCCCGACAAGGGCAACAGTTTGCACCTGAACCGACTGTTCAAAGGCACCCCTGCCAAACTCGCCGCGAAACTGGCGGGCCTGCCCAAACCGACGAATTGCTTATGACCGACTATCCAGCACTGACCCTCGAAACACCCGCCGAGCACCCGTTCGCCCAGTTCGTGCGGATTCTTGGCAAAGGCAAACGTGGCGCCCGCGACCTGACTCGCGAAGAAGCCCGCCAAGCCATGGGCATGGTGCTCGATGAAAAGGTCGAGGATACCCAGCTCGGCGCGTTCCTGATGCTGTTGCGGCACAAGGAAGAAAGCGCCGAGGAAATGGCCGGGTTCACCGAAGCCTTGCGTGAACGCCTGAATCCACCGGCGCTGGCGGTCGATCTGGACTGGCCGACGTATGCGGGCAAGAAGCGTCACCTGCCGTGGTACCTGCTGGCCGCCAAGTGCCTGGCGCAGAACGGCGTGCGCATCTTCATGCATGGAGGCGGCGCGCACACGGCCGGCCGGCTGTACAGCGAACAACTGCTCGAGACGCTGAACATTCCACTGTGCCGCAATTGGCAGCAGGTCGGCGCTGCCCTCGATCAGGGCGGTCTGGCGTTCATGCCATTGGTGGACTGGGCCCCGCAACTTCAACGAATGATCGATCTGCGCAACACCTTGGGCCTGCGCTCGCCGATCCATTCCCTGGCGCGGATTCTCAATCCGCTGGGCGCTCGCTGCGGCCTGCAAAGCATTTTCCACCCCGGCTATCAGGCCGTGCATCGCGATGCCAGCGGTTTGCTCGGCGATACCGCCATCGTCATCAAGGGTGATGGCGGCGAAATCGAGATCAATCCGGACGCCGACAGCCACTTGTATGGCACCACCGGCGGCGAAAGCTGGGATGAAGAATGGCCACAGCTGTCGACCCAGCGCCACGTCAAACCGGCCACGCTCGATCCAGAGCATTTGAAAGCCGTGTGGCGTGGCGACGTGGTCGACAGCTACCCGCAAATGGCGCTGATCTCGACCATGGCCCTGGCGTTGCGCGGCCTCGGCCAGACCCGCGAGCAAGCGTTCGAAACCGCCCAGCAGTATTGGGATGCAAGGGACCGATCGATTTAACCGATCATAAACGCCCAACCTTTGCGCTTTTTGTTCGAACCTATGCGCATAGACTCCTCTCCAACGCTTATCGGTTGAGGAGTTTTGAACATGGGTTTGTTAGTCGAAGGCCGCTGGCAAGATCAATGGTACGAAAGCAGCAAGGACGGCACGTTCCAGCGTGAACAGGCGCAACGTCGCAACTGGCTGACCGCCGACGGCAAGCCAGGCCCGACCGGTGTCGGTGGTTTTGCCGCCGAGGCTGGTCGCTATCATCTCTACGTATCCCTCGCCTGCCCGTGGGCTCATCGCACGCTGATCCTGCGTAAGCTAAAAGGCCTGGAAAGCCTGATCGATGTGTCAGTGGTCAGTTGGTGGATGCTGGAAAACGGCTGGACCTTCGATAAAAAACGGGGCTCGACCGGCGACAAGCTCGATCACTTCAATTTTCTGCATCAGCGCTACACCACCGATACCGCCGACTACACCGGCCGCGTTACCGTGCCGGTGCTCTGGGACAAGCAGACAGATCGCATCGTCAACAATGAGTCGGCGGAGATCATCCGCATGTTCAACAGTGCTTTTGATGAGTTGACCAGCAATGACCTGGATTTCTACCCGACGCCATTGCGGGCCGAGATCGATGCGCTGAACGAGCGGATTTATCCAGCGGTGAATAACGGTGTGTACCGCGCCGGGTTTGCTACGTCGCAGCAGGCTTATGAAGAAGCGTTCGATGAGTTGTTTGGTGAGCTGGATCGGCTGGAGCAATTGCTGGGCGCGAATCGGTACCTGACGGGGGAATACCTGACGGAAGCGGATATTCGGCTGTTCACTACGATGATTCGTTTCGATGCGGTGTACTTCGGGCACTTCAAGTGCAACCTGCGACGGATTGCCGATTATCCGAATCTGTCGAACTGGCTACGGGAAATTTATCAGTGGCCGGGGATTGCCGAAACGGTGAGTTTTGAGCACATCAAGAATCATTACTACGGCAGTCACAAGACCATCAACCCGACCGGGATCGTACCTAAAGGGCCTGCGCAGGATTTCACTGCGGCTCATGATCGGGCGCGGTTGAATGGGAAAGGGGTTTGGCGCAAGAACCAGGACTGATCGTAATTCTGTATTGATTTTGAGGGCCCCATCGCGAGCAGGCTCGCTCCCACATTGGATTTGCGTCGTTCACAAATCCCCTGTGGGAGCGAGCCTGCTCGCGATGGGGGCGACTCGGTCTCTAGACCTGCGCCTGAGCCCCTTCAAACCACGCCAATTTCTCGCGCAGTTTCACCACTTCCCCAACGATCACCAGCGTCGGCGCATGCACTTCATGCTCCGCCACCAGCCGTGGAAGGTCGGCCAGGGTGCCGGTAAACACCCGCTGATTGACCGTGGTGCCCTGCTGGATCAACGCCGCCGGGGTATCGGCCGCGCGACCGTGCTTGATCAACTGCTCGCAGATGATCGGCAAGCCCACCAAGCCCATGTAAAACACCAGGGTTTGCGCCGGCGCGACCAGGTCGGCCCACGGCAAGTCGGTGGAACCGTCCTTGAGGTGCCCGGTGACGAACCGCACCGACTGCGCATAATCACGGTGAGTCAGCGGAATCCCGGCATACGCCGCGCAACCGCTGGCCGCAGTAATGCCCGGCACCACCTGGAACGGGATGCCATGGGCCGCCAGTTCTTCGATCTCTTCACCACCGCGCCCGAAGATAAACGGATCGCCGCCCTTCAACCGCACCACGCGCTTGCCGGCCTTGGCCAGATCCACCAGATACTGGTTGATCTGTTCCTGAGGCACGGCGTGATCGGCGCGGCGCTTACCCACGTAGACTCGCTCGGCATCGCGACGGCACAAATCCAGAATCGCCGGCGCCACCAGACGGTCATACAGCACCACGTCGGCTTGCTGCATCAGACGCAAGGCGCGGAAGGTCAACAGGTCGGGGTCACCCGGCCCGGCGCCCACCAGATAAACTTCGCCGGTAGCGACAGGTGCTTCACCATTGATTTTCGCCAGCATCAAGCGCTCGGCTTCGGCGCCCTGCCCGGCCAGTTGCCGGTCGGCAATCGGGCCTTGGAATACATCCTCCCAGAACGCCCGGCGCTGCTGCACATCCGGAAACAGGCCTTTGACCTGAGTGCGAAAACGCGCCGCCAGGCCGGCCAGTTGACCGTAGGTGGAAGGAATCCAGGTTTCCAGTTTGGCGCGAATCAACCGCGCCAACACCGGCGCATCGCCGCCACTGGACACCGCGATGATCAACGGAGAACGGTCGACAATCGCCGGGAAGATCACGCTGCACAGGGCCGGCGCATCCACCACGTTGACCGGCACGCAACGCCGATGGGCATCGGCGGAGACTTGCGCGTTCAGCGGTTCGTCGTCGGTGGCGGCAATGATCAGCCCACAACCGTCCAGATCCGTTTCGGCGTAGCCACGCACCAGGCACTCACCACCGCTGCCGACCACTAGCTCGCGCAGTTGCGGTTCGATGTCAGGCGCGACCACCCGCAGCAGCGCACCGGCTTCGGCCAGCAGGCGGGATTTGCGCAAGGCAATCTCCCCTCCGCCGACGACCAATACACGACTGCCGCGAAGGTTATGAAACAGCGGCAGATAGTCCATTTAGCCGATGACCTCAAGGCCACCCATGTACGGCTTGAGCACCTCAGGCACACGGATCGAACCGTCGGCCTGCTGGTAGTTCTCGAGCACCGCCACCAGGGTACGACCGACTGCCAGGCCGGAGCCGTTCAGGGTGTGAACCAGTTCAGGCTTGCCGGTTTCCGGGTTGCGGAAACGCGCTTGCATGCGGCGGGCCTGGAAATCGCCGCAGTTGGAGCACGACGAAATCTCGCGGTATTTGTCCTGGCTCGGAATCCACACTTCCAAGTCGTAAGTCTTGACCGCGCTGAAGCCCATGTCGCCCGTGCAAAGCGCCAGGGTGCGATACGGCAGTTCCAGCAGTTGCAGGACTTTTTCGGCGTTGGCGGTCAGGCCTTCCAGCGCTTCCATCGAGGTCGATGGTTCTACGATCTGGACCATTTCAACCTTGTCGAACTGGTGTTGACGGATCATGCCGCGAGTGTCGCGACCCGATGCACCGGCCTCGCTGCGGAAGCACGGCGTGTGTGCCACGAACTTGATCGGCAGCAGTTTCGAATCGACGATCTCGCCAGCGACGATGTTGGTCAGCGACACTTCAGCGGTCGGGATCAGGTACAGATCGGCTTCGCCTTCACGGCTGATCTTGAACAGGTCTTCTTCGAACTTTGGCAGCTGACCGGTGCCCTGCAACGCAGGCGCCTGCACCAGGTACGGGGTGTAAGCCTCTTCGTAACCGTGTTCGTTGATGTGCAGGTTGATCATGAACTGCGCCAGCGCACGGTGCAGACGGGCGATCGGGCCGCGCAGCAGGGCGAAACGGGCGCCGGACAGCTTGGCGGCGGTTTCGAAGTCCAGCCAGCCGAACTTCTCGCCCAGGGCCACGTGATCCTGAACCGGGAAATCGAAAGCTTTAGGCGTGCCCCAGCGGCGCACTTCAACGTTGCCTTCTTCGTCATCGCCGACCGGCACCGACTCGTGCGGCAGGTTAGGGATGCCCAGCAGGATCGAATCCAGCTCGGTCTGGATCGCGTCCAACTCGACTTTACCGGCGCTCAACTCACCCGCCATGCGCTCGACGTCCGCCATCAATGGCGCGATGTCTTCGCCGCGCTGCTTGGCCTGACCGATGGACTTGGAGCGCGCGTTACGTTCAGCCTGCAGTGCCTCGGTACGGGACTGGACGGTCTTGCGCTGTTCTTCCAGCGCTTCGATGCGCGCAACATCCAGCGTGTAGCCACGGGATGCCAGGCGGTCCGCTACGTCCTGAAGGTTGCTACGTAACAGTTTGGAATCGAGCATGTCGGTTTCTCGTTATCAAAGTTTGGTCAGGGACAGGCCAGCCCAGGTGGCGAGCAGCCCGCCGAATACGCTGATGGCCGCATAGACTATAGCCAGCGGCATTTGCCCGGTTTCCAGCAGGCGCACCGTATCCAGTGAAAAGGATGAAAAAGTCGTCAGCCCCCCGAGGAAGCCGACCATCAACCCGGCACGCACCTCGATCGGCACTTCCGGGCGCAGCAAAAACAGACCGTATAGAACGCCGATCAGCAAACAGCCCACGATATTAACGGCCAGCGTCGCGGTATAGAAGTGCCGCGGCCAATTCGCGTTGATCCAGTTACCGGTGGCGAAGCGCAATAGCGTACCGGCGACACCGCCGACAGAAACGGCAACGATCAATGGAATCACTATTTTCTCCGCTGCCGTGGGCTTAGACGATCAAGCTGCGCGAGGTGGTTAAGCTTTTCGCCGATCTTCAGCTCCAGGCCGCGGGGCACGGGTTGATAGAATCGTTGTGGTTCTAGCTCGTCCGGGAAGTAGTCTTCGCCAGCGGCGTAGGCATCCGGCTCATCGTGGGCATAACGGTACTCGTCGCCATAGCCCAATTGCTTCATCAATTTGGTCGGCGCGTTGCGCAGGTGCAGCGGCACTTCGAGCGAGCCGTGTTCGGTGGCGCTGCGCATCGCGGCTTTGAAGCCCATGTACACCGCATTGCTTTTCGGCGCGCAGGCCAGATACGTAATGGCCTGGGCCACCGCCAACTCCCCTTCGGGGCTACCAAGGCGCTCCTGCACTTCCCACGCCGCGAGGCACAGGCTCAGGGCGCGAGGGTCGGCGTTGCCGATGTCTTCGCTGGCCATGCGCACCACGCGCCGGGCCAGGTACAGCGGATCGCAACCGCCGTCGATCATCCGCGCGAACCAATACAGCGCGCCATCGGGATTGGAGCCGCGCACCGACTTATGCAGCGCGGATATCTGATCGTAGAAGGCTTCGCCGCCCTTGTCGAAACGCCGACGGGTATCACCGAGCAGACTTTGCAGCAGATCGACGCCGATTTCGCTGTTGTCTTCGGCCAGGTCCGAGGCGTTTTCCAGCAGGTTGAGCAGACGCCGGCCATCGCCATCGGCGGCGGACAACAGCATCTGAAAACCTTCATCGCTGAGCGTCAGTTGCCGCTTGCCCAACCCACGCTCTTCGGTCAATGCGCGATGCACCAGCTTGCGCAGGGCCGCTTCGTCGAGGCTTTTAAGCACATAGACGCGAGCCCGGGACAAGAGCGCGTTATTCAGTTCGAATGAGGGGTTTTCGGTGGTCGCGCCGATGAAAATCAGCGTGCCGTCTTCAACGTACGGCAGGAACGCATCCTGCTGGGACTTGTTGAAGCGGTGCACTTCGTCGACGAACAGGATGGTGCGTTTACCGTACTGCCCGGCCTGCTGCTTGGCGACTTCCACCGCCTGGCGGATTTCCTTTACGCCGGCCAGCACCGCCGAAACCGTTTCGAAGTGCGCATCAGAGACTTCCGCGAGCAGCCGCGCCAACGTGGTTTTACCCACTCCTGGCGGTCCCCAGAAAATCATCGAATGCAGGGCACCCTGCTCCAGCGCTTCGCGTAAAGGCTTGCCGCGAGCGAGCAGGTGTTCCTGACCGACGTACTCGTCCAGATTGGCCGCGCGCAGGCGTGCGGCCAAGGGCTGAGCGATCGGGGCACTGCGAAACAGATCCATCACTACTTGCGAAACCTCACTGCCTATCAGTCAATAATCTGAACACCGCTGATCCCTGTGGGAGCGGGCTTGATCGCGAATGCGGTGTGTCAGACAACATTGATGGCGACTGACACTCCCTCTTCGCGAGCAAGCCCGCTCCCACAGGTTATGCGTCTTACTCCTGAATCACGTCCGCCCCTTTAGGGATGTCGAACTTGAATTTGGACGCAGGAATCGGCTCGTTGGCCTTCACGCCAGTAAACAGGATATTGGTGCGCTGGCCGACGCTGTCAATCAGCTGCATGTCATTGACCAGACCGTTGCGGAACGACAGACGCAGGCTGTCGAACAGGGTGTCTTTGGTTTTCGGCTTCAAGGTGAAGTCGATCACGCCGCCGGCTTCCTTGGCGCTGATGTCGAAGCTCTGGCTGATCTTGGACACGTCACCGGACAACAACAGTGCCGGAGTCTGGGTCAGACGCTGGTCGAGGGTCTTGATGGTGACCTGCTCCAGGTCCGGGTCCCACAGGGAAACCTTCTTGCCGTCGGAAACCATCAGTTGTTCTTGCGGCGCATCGGTGTGCCAGTAGAACAGGCCCGGGCGCTGCAAGGACATTTGACCGGCGGTTTCCTGCAACTGGGTGCCGCTGCCATCGAGGGTCAGCTGGGAGAAACGCGCGGTCAGGGTCTGGGATTTTTCCAGCAGTTGAGTCAGACGCGCCACGTCCTTGTCATCGGCGTGGGCCGAGAGCGTGGTCAAAGCCAGTACCGGCAGCAACAGCATGCGGATAAGACGCATGGGAGTCCTCATAAACATTCGTGGGAGTGCGGGCAGCGCCTCAAGACGCCGCCCCTTTCAAAACCGGATCAGTCGCGCACCGGGCCAGGGGCCAGGACTTCACGCGAACCGTTGGTGTTCATGGACGTCACGACCCCGGCCATTTCCATGGCTTCGATCATGCGCGCCGCGCGGTTGTAGCCGATTTTCAGCTTGCGCTGAACCGCGGAGATGGACGCACGACGGCTTTCCAGTACGAACTGCACCGCTTCGTCGTAGAGCGCATCGGTTTCGGCATCATCGTCACCGCCACCGCCGCCGTTTTCAAAGCCGCTACCGGCCTCTTCGACACCGGCGAGGATGTCATCGTTGTATTCCGGCGCGCCGCGCAGCTTCCAGGCTTCAACCACCCGGTGAACCTCGTCATCGGACACGAAAGCGCCGTGAACACGAATCGGCAGACTGGTGCCCGGCGGCATGTACAACATATCACCGTGGCCCAGCAGTTGTTCGGCGCCGCCCTGGTCGATGATGGTCCGCGAATCGATCTTGCTCGACACCTGGAACGCCATACGGGTCGGAATGTTCGCCTTGATCAGACCGGTGATCACGTCCACCGACGGCCGCTGGGTCGCGAGGATCAAGTGGATACCGGCCGCACGAGCCTTCTGCGCGATACGGGCGATCAGCTCTTCCACCTTCTTGCCGACGATCATCATCATGTCGGCGAATTCGTCGACGACCACGACGATGGTCGGCAGTTTTTGCAGCAGTGGCGCTTCGTCGTGGATGCTTTCGCGCTTGTACAGCGGATCGCTCAACGGCTCGCCGGCATCCTGGGCTTCCTTGACCTTGGCGTTGAAGCCCGACAGGTTACGCACGCCCATCTTCGCCATCAGTTTGTAGCGCCGTTCCATTTCGGCGACGCTCCAGCGCAAGGCGTTGGCGGCGTCCTTCATGTCGGTGACCACCGGGCACAGCAGGTGCGGAATGCCTTCGTAGATCGACAGCTCGAGCATTTTCGGGTCGATCATGATCAGCTTGGCGTCTTCCGGGCCAGACTTGAACAGAATCGACAGGATCATCGCGTTCACACCCACCGACTTACCGGAACCGGTCGTACCGGCCACCAGCAAGTGCGGCATTTTCGCTAGGTCGGTGATGACCGGTTTGCCGCCGATATCATGCCCCAGGGCCAGAGTGACCGGGGACTTGAAGTTATCGTACTCGGGGGTCGACAAGACCTCGGAAAACCGCACGATCTGCCGGTCTTCGTTAGGGATCTCGATACCGACCGTGGTCTTGCCCGGAATCACTTCGACGACACGCACACTGGTCACGGCCAGGGAACGGGCCAGGTCTTTCGCCAGGTTGGAGATGCGGCTGACTTTGACGCCGGCTGCAGGCTGGATTTCGTAACGGGTAATGACCGGGCCCGGGTGAATCGAATCCACCGAGACTTCGACGCCGAATTCCTTGAGCTTGATTTCCAGCAAGTGGCCGACGGCTGCCAGGGATTCGGGCGAATAATTGAGTTGTTTCTTTTCCGCGGGGTCGAGAATCGAGATCGGCGGCAAGGTGCCTTCCACGGCGCTGTCGACGAACAACGGTGCCTGTTTCTCTTTCTGCACGCGCTTGCTTGGCTCGGGCGCCTTGATCGGAGCCGGGGCAATCACCGGCGGCACCTGCTTCTCGCGCTCGGACATATGCTTGCTCAGGGCCTGTTCGCGTTCGATCAGGCGCTCCTTGACCTTGGCCTGCTCGCGTTTGTCGGTGACGGTCGGCGCGACCACGTCATGCACGCGATCGTCGACTTCACGCAGTTGGGCAACCAGTTGCTTGCGTTCGACACGGGCCGCCCACCAGCGATTGGCCGCGCCCTGAAACAGTTCGAACAGATCAAGGGTGATCTTGCCGGTGACGTCCATCACCTTGAACCACGACAGGTCGGTGAACACCGTCAGGCCGAACAGGAACAGCGCGATGAACAACAACGTGCTGCCCTGGATGTTCAGCGCGTTCCTGGCCAGATCGCCGAGGCTTTCGCCCAAAGCGCCACCCGCGCCGGCCGGCAGACCGGTCGCCGCGTGGAAATGGATGTGGGCCAGCGCCGCACCCGACAGCACCAGAAATACCAGACCGATCAGGCGCCAGGAGAACAGCCAGCCACTCCACTGCCACGGCTCGTGGCGCTGGCGGAAGATCTGATACGCCTTGATCGCCAGCAGCAACGGGAAAATGTAGGCGAAGTAACCCAGGACCATGAACAGGATGTCGGCGCTGTAAGAGCCGGCAGGCCCGCCGAAGTTCTGCACATCGTCGATCTTGCTGTTATGGCTCCAGCCCGGATCGTCTTTGCCGTAGGTCAACAAAGCCATCATCAGGAACAGGCACAAGGCGCCGATGGCGATCAATGCACCTTCCTTGAGCCGGTAGTGCAATTGCTGGCGCCAGAGCGGGACGACTGTTTTAGGTGCTGCGGTGGATTTCTTCAAAACGCTTCTTTTCCTGCGCCCATGGCGCGTCCATCTGTTGAATGACGATAAAAACTGCCCAATCCAGGCAGGTAAAAAAGTTAACAGGCGTAACTGGGACTACTTTTAACACTGCGCCCCGGTTTTTCGAAATACGGCACGCACCGCTTTTTTGATACAAACACTGTTACAAGCAGGCATTGTACGGGTTTGTTCGCCCGATGCCATGCTTGAGCCCCTTGGGTGCAAGCATAGCCAACAGCACAGTACGCGCAGTCCAATTTGAGCATGCATTCTCTTTTGTGACAAAGGCTTATGAGGTGTTTTTATGAGTGAAGCGAAGCATTCCCGCCTGATCATTCTGGGTTCCGGCCCCGCCGGTTACAGCGCAGCCGTTTATGCCGCTCGCGCCAACCTCAAACCCGTTGTCATCACCGGCATACAAGCAGGTGGCCAGCTGACCACCACCGTCGAAGTCGACAACTGGCCCGGCGACGTCGAAGGTCTGACCGGCCCGGTACTGATGGAACGCATGCAAAAACACGCAGAACGCTTCGACACAGAGATCGTTTACGACCACATCCATACGGCCAAGTTGCAACAGCGCCCGCTCGAGCTGATCGGCGACAGCGGCACCTACACCTGCGATGCGCTGATCATCGCCACCGGCGCTTCGGCCCAATACCTGGGGCTGCCATCGGAAGAAGCCTTTGCCGGCAAAGGGGTTTCGGCCTGCGCCACCTGCGATGGCTTCTTCTACCGCAACCAGGTGGTCGCGGTGATCGGCGGAGGTAACACCGCCGTTGAAGAAGCGCTGTACTTGTCGAACATCGCCAAAGAAGTCCACCTGATTCACCGTCGCGACAAATTGCGTTCGGAAAAGATTCTTCAGGACAAGCTCTTCGAAAAAGCCGCCAACGGCAATATCCGCCTGCACTGGAACCAGAATCTGGACGAAGTGCTGGGCGATGCCAGCGGCGTGACCGGTGCCCGTCTGCGGCACAGCCATACGGGCGAAACCAATGAGTTGCCGCTGGCCGGCGTATTCATCGCCATCGGCCACAAGCCCAACACCAACCTGTTTCAGGGCCAACTGAAAATGCGCGACGGTTATCTGCTGATCAAGGGTGGCAGCGAAGGTGACGCCACCGCCACGGACATCGAAGGTGTGTTCGCCGCCGGTGACGTGGCCGATCATATTTACCGCCAGGCGGTGACGTCCGCCGGGGCCGGCTGCATGGCCGCGCTGGATGCCGAAAAGTATCTCGATGACATCCCCACCGTTTGACGGTTAACCTCCTACAAGGCGGGCTCAACGGCCCGCTACCGCCCTCCCCTTCTGCAAGCCCGGATGCCATGCTGACTTGGTTACAACGCAACACCCTGACCTTCCCGCCGCTGGAAAAAGCCATGCGCGACCCCAACGGGCTGCTGGCCGCGGGTGGCGATTTGTCCGCCGATCGTCTGATTCAAGCCTATCGTCACGGCTGCTTTCCGTGGTTCTCGGAGGGCCAGCCAATTCTCTGGTGGGCGCCGGATCCGCGCACGGTACTGTTTCCCGACGAACTGCATGTCTCCCGTAGTTTGAACAAACTGTTGCGCCAACAGCGCTATCAGGTGACCTTCGATCGGGATTTTGCCGCGGTCATCAGCGCCTGCGCCGCACCGCGCGAGTACGCTGACGGCACCTGGATTACCCAAGCGATGCAGGATGCCTATGTCGAACTGCACAGACGTGGTTACGCCCACTCGGTGGAAGTCTGGGACGATGGCGTGCTGGTCGGCGGGCTCTACGGCCTGGCTATGGGGCAGTTGTTTTTTGGCGAGTCGATGTTCAGCCGCGCCGACAACGCCTCCAAATATGGCTTCGCCACCCTGGTGCGACACCTGAAAGACTCAGGTTTTGTGCTGATCGACTGCCAGATGCCTACCGATCATCTGCACAGTCTGGGTGCCCGAGCGATTCCTCGCCGCGAATTTGCCGGCTACCTTGCGCGGCACCTGGATCAACCGGGCCGCTCCAACTGGGTTTGCTGAGCGACTTCTGCGCGCGTGGCTTACACTTAATGCGGGGAAACGAATTGAGAGCGCCCCTTAATCAAAAGCTTATCCCGAGGGTTGATCATGACCGAGTTGGCGCGTTTGAAGTTTTATGCCACTCAGCCCCACTCTTGCAGCTATCTGCCCGAGGAGCAGGCCACCACGCTGTTCCTCGACCCTAGTCAGCCCATGGATGTGCATGTCTACGCAGATCTGTCGGAGATGGGCTTTCGTCGCAGTGGCGATCATCTCTACCGGCCCCATTGCCAGCATTGCAATGCGTGCGTACCGGCGCGCATTCCTGTGGCGCAATTTACGCCCAACCGTCAACAGAAACGCATTGTCAAACGCAATGCCGACTTGCAGGTGCGCCCGTCCAGACCAAAGTTCAGCGAAGAGTATTTCGACCTCTATCAGCGCTACATCGAACAACGTCACGCCGATGGCGATATGTATCCGCCGAGCCGCGACCAGTTTTCGACCTTCCTGGTACGTGACCTGCCATTCTCCCGCTTCTACGAATTTCGTCTCGAAGGCCGACTGTTGGCTGTGGCGGTCACTGACTTGCTGCCTAACGGTCTGTCGGCGGTCTACACCTTCTACGAGCCCGGGGAGGAGCGTCGTAGCCTGGGGCGTTACGCGATTCTCTGGCAGATTACCGAAGCCCGGCGCCTGGGGCTGGAAGCGGTCTATCTCGGCTACTGGATCAAAAACTGCAAAAAAATGAGCTACAAGACCCAATATCGCCCTATCGAACTGCTGATTAATCAGCGTTGGGTCATCCTGAGCTAGAACCCCTTGGCTTAAACCCCATTTTTCGGGCACAATGCACGCCGCTTTTGCCTGGCGCAGTTGCACCGGGCCATTCATTGGACACCGAGGGCTTTACTGCATGTCGAAAGAAGACAGCTTCGAAATGGAAGGCACTGTCGTCGACACCCTGCCCAACACCATGTTTCGTGTGGAGTTGGAAAATGGGCACGTCGTAACCGCGCATATTTCCGGCAAGATGCGCAAGAACTACATCCGTATTCTTACCGGCGACAAAGTGCGCGTCGAGCTGACGCCCTATGACTTGAGCAAAGGGCGCATCACTTACCGCGCTCGCTAATCAAGTCAATACAAAACGCCCGGCTATGCCGGGCGTTTTTGTTTGTGCGGTTTTACCTCATGCACTTTTGGAAAACCGCACATATCCCCTGTGGGAGCGAGCCTGCTCGCGATGGCGTCGACAAATTCAACATTGATGCAAGCTGAACCACCGCTTTCGCGAGCAGGCTCGCTCCCACAGGGGTTTGGTGTGTTCTTCAAGACAGCAAAAAGGCGCCTTTCGGCGCCTTTTGCTTTGTTGCGGTTAACGTCAGGCCATTTCAGCCGTGGTCTCGAACTCGAAGGTCAGCTCGCCGTCCTTGATGTCGATGTGTACCACACCGCCATGTTCGGCCAGTTCGCCGAAGAGGATCTCTTCGGCCAGCGGACGCTTGATCTTGTCCTGAATCAAACGCGCCATTGGGCGAGCACCCATTGCCGAGTCGTAGCCGCCCGCTGCCAGCCAGCTGCGAGCAGCGTCGGTGACTTCCAGCAGCACACGCTTGTCTTCCAGCTGCGCCTGAAGTTCGGTAAGGAACTTGTCCACCACGCTTTTGATGACCTCATGGCTGAGGCGACCAAACTGGATAATGGTGTCCAGACGGTTACGGAACTCCGGCGTGAAGCTCTTCTTGATCACTTCCATCGCATCGGACGAGTGGTCCTGATAGGTGAAACCGATCGAAGCACGCGCTGCGGTCTCGGCACCGGCGTTGGTCGTCATGATGACGATCACGTTACGGAAGTCCGCCTTGCGCCCGTTGTTATCGGTCAGCGTACCGTGGTCCATGACCTGCAACAGCAGGTTGAAGACTTCCGGATGCGCCTTCTCGATTTCATCGAGCAACAGCACGCAGTGAGGCTGCTTGGTAATGGCTTCGGTCAGCAGACCGCCCTGATCGAACCCGACATAGCCTGGAGGTGCACCGATCAGACGCGATACGGTGTGGCGCTCCATGTACTCGGACATGTCGAAGCGAAGCAGTTCGACTCCCAGCGCCTTGGCCAGTTGCCGCGCGGCCTCGGTTTTACCGACACCGGTCGGCCCTGCGAACAGGAACGAACCGACTGGCTTGTCAGGTGACTTGAGGCCTGCACGGGACAGTTTGATCGCAGTCGACAGCGAGTCGATCGCCGCATCCTGGCCAAATACCGTGAGCTTCAGGTCACGCTCAAGGTTACGCAGCAGCTCTTTGTCGGAACTGGTGACGTGTTTTGGCGGAATTCGCGCGATTTTCGCAACGATGTCCTCGACCTGAGGCACTTCGATACGTTTCACGCGCTTCTCGATCGGTTGCAGACGCTGATAGGCGCCTGCCTCGTCGATGACGTCGATCGCCTTGTCCGGCATGTGCCGGTCATTGATGTAACGCGAGGCCAGTTCAGCAGCGGCGCGCAGGGCTTCATCGCTGTATTCGATGTTGTGGTGCGCTTCGAAACGTCCTTTCAGGCCACGCAGGATGCCAATGGTGTCTTCCACCGAAGGTTCCGACACATCGACCTTCTGGAAGCGCCGAGCCAGAGCACGGTCCTTCTCGAAGATCCCGCGGAATTCCTGGAACGTGGTCGAACCGATGCAGCGAATGTCGCCCGAAGACAGCAATGGCTTGAGCAGGTTCGAAGCATCCATGACGCCACCGGACGCAGCGCCCGCACCAATGATGGTGTGGATCTCGTCGATGAACAGAATCGCCTGCGGACGTTTTTTCAGCTCATTGAGCAGCGCCTTGAAGCGCTTCTCGAAATCGCCGCGGTATTTGGTCCCGGCCAGCAAGGCCCCCAGATCGAGGGAATACACCACGCTGTTGGCCAGCAGATCCGGCACCTGGTTGTCGACAATGCGTTTGGCCAGACCTTCGGCAATCGCGGTTTTACCCACGCCTGCCTCGCCCACCAGCAGCGGGTTGTTTTTGCGACGACGCGCGAGAATCTGCGCGACGCGCTCGACCTCCAGCTCACGGCCTACCAACGGATCGATACGACCCTGGCGCGCGAGTTCGTTGAGGTTGCTGGCATAAGCATCCAGAGGATTGCCTGAAGAAGAAGACTCACCGCCCTCGTCGTCCTGCATATCTTGTTCACCTTCAGAGTGATCGCCATGCCCCGGTACTTTGGAAATGCCATGGGCGATGTAGTTGACGACATCGATGCGCGCAACGCTCTGCTGTTTCAGCAGAAACACTGCCTGACTCTCTTGCTCACTGAAGATTGCGACCAGCACGTTGGCGCCAGTCACTTCGCGTTTGCCCGAGCTCTGTACGTGAAAGACAGCACGCTGCAATACACGCTGGAAGCCCAGGGTTGGCTGAGTTTCACGATCCTCGTCATGAAGAGGGATCAATGGCGTGGTGGAGTCGATGAACTCCTGCAGATCATGCTTGAGTTTGTCGAGGTTTGCGCCGCAGGCACGCAAAACGGTGGCGGCAGCCTCATTATCCAATAGGGCCAGCAGAAGGTGCTCGACGGTCATGAATTCATGACGCTTCGAACGAGCCTCCTTGAAGGCAAGATTGAGGGTGACTTCGAGCTCGCGGTTTAACATAGCTTCACCTCATACCCAAGTGGTCGGCGATTAACCGTCCTTCTCGATTTCACAGAGTAGCGGATGCTGGCTTTCCCTGGCGTACTGGTTGACCTGCATGGCCTTGGTCTCCGCGATGTCGCGGGTAAACACTCCACATACTGCCCGTCCTTCTGTGTGGACGGCCAGCATGACCTTGGTCGCCAGCTCGCGATTCAGGTTAAAAAACACCTCGAGCACTTCGACGACGAAATCCATCGGTGTGTAGTCATCGTTGAACAAAACCACCTTGTACATCGGTGGCGCCTGTAAAGCAGGCTTAGCCTCCTGAACAGCAATGCCTGCGGAATCGTCGTCGTGTTCCTCCGGATGATCTTTTTGGAGAGTCGAGCGATCCTGATTGAATGTTAGTCGAATCTGGCTGATTGCATGCATGGAAAGAAAGGTTCGTCAGTTGTGCGAATACAGTGGTGGGGGCGGCCATCGAGGATTTCAACTCCGACTGCCCGGTCACCTTGACTATCGGAAAATCGGTGTTACAAACAATAGAGCCCACAGTGGGTAAAAAAGGTCCGCGGAGTCAATCTTATTTGCAAGATTTGACTGTGGATTAACTGGATGATACTCCAGTGATGGAGTCTGTTGCAGAGGGATATGGGTATGTCAGTCGGTAAGGTGAAATGGTTCAACAATGCCAAGGGGTTCGGTTTCATTAACACCGACGCCAGAGAAGGTCGCGACGAGGATGGAAAAGAAATCGATTTCTTTGCCCATTATTCGGCCATTAAAATGGACGGCTACAAGACCCTCAAGGCCGGACAAGCCGTAAACTTCGAGATTATTCAGGGCCCCAAGGGGCTTCACGCAGTGAATATCGCATCTGCTGACAACCCTAACGAACAGACTGCGCCCGCCACCCGGCAACAAGAAACTGTCTCGAGCTGACGTAACCTAATCATCCAGTCATAAAAAACCGCCCGAAGGCGGTTTTTTTGTCCGCTGACTTACATGTGCGAGATCAGCGCATCACCAAACGCGGAAGACGACAGCAGTTTCGCGCCCTCCATCAGACGTTCGAAGTCATAGGTCACGGTCTTCGCGGAGATCGCGCCGTTGGTGCCTTTGATGATCAGGTCGGCCGCTTCGGTCCAGCCCATGTGACGCAGCATCATCTCGGCGGACAAGATCAACGAACCCGGGTTGACCTGGTCCTTGCCGGCGTACTTCGGCGCAGTGCCGTGGGTCGCTTCGAACATGGCCACGGTGTCGGACAGGTTCGCACCCGGCGCGATACCGATACCGCCCACTTCAGCCGCCAGGGCGTCGGAGAGGTAGTCGCCGTTGAGGTTCAGGGTCGCGATCACATCGTATTCGGCCGGGCGCAGCAGGATCTGCTGGAGCATGGCGTCGGCGATGGCGTCCTTGACGATGACATTCTTGCCGGTTTTCGGGTTCTTGAACTGCATCCACGGACCGCCGTCGAGCAGGGTCGCGCCGAATTCTTCAGCGGCCACTTCGTAGGCCCATTCCTTGAAGGCACCTTCGGTGAACTTCATGATGTTGCCTTTGTGCACGATGGTCAGCGAGTCGCGGTCGTTATCGACTACATACTGCAGAGCCTTGCGCGCCAGACGCTTGGTGCCTTCCAGGGAAACCGGCTTGACGCCGATACCGCAGTTTTCGTCGAAACGGATCTTGGTGACGCCCATTTCTTCTTTAAGGAACTTGATGACCTTGGTCGCTTCCGGCGAACCGGCTTTCCATTCGATACCGGCATAAATGTCTTCCGAGTTTTCGCGGAAGATAGTCATGTCGACGTCGCCTGGCTTCTTGACCGGGCTCGGTACGCCTTCGAACCAGCGCACCGGACGCAGGCACACATACAAATCGAGCTGCTGACGCAGGGCCACGTTCAGCGAACGGATGCCGCCGCCGACCGGCGTGGTCAGAGGACCTTTGATGGAAACCACGTAATCCTTGACCGCGTCCAGGGTTTCCTGAGGCAGCCAGGTGTCCTGATCGTAAACCTGAGTCGCTTTCTCCCCGGCGTAGACTTCCATCCAGGAAATTTTGCGCTCGCCGCCGTAAGCCTTCTTAACAGCAGCATCGACAACCTTGATCATGACCGGGCTGATATCAACGCCAATACCATCACCTTCGATGAAGGGGATGATCGGGTTGTTAGGAACATTGAGAGAATGGTCTGCGTTGACGGTGATTTTGTCGCCGACGGCTGGAACCTGAATCTTCTTGTATCCCATGCTGTACTCCATTGTTTGGATTGAACATCTGGCTGCGTTCGAGCGTACCCCAGTTAAATCGGCGCGCAAACCCTATGTTCCACCCATCTGCCGCAAAGCTGCACAGTTCGCGACGTACAAGCCTGAAAGCAAAGGGAAAAGCGCCAAACTCAAGCACGGCGACCGACTCTACGCGTCGCACTCCCCTGCGACCTTTAGACCAATGGACGAAAAACGTTGCCTATGAACCATCGGCAGATTGCCAGCTACCTATGTATAATGCCGCCGCTGACCACAGAGTCACGACGGCCGACCGCTCTATCACAAGACGTTGGGCCCGAATAAGCCGGATTGTTACCGCAGTCCAACCGCTTGACGCTCGACTGATGCACCCAACATCACCGCGAAGAAACCTCGACATTCGGCTCATGGATGACTTTGAACGAACGCGCTTACCCGGCGCCCCTCGAGTTTCTGCGCACGCTTTAGCAAAGAAGAGAGAGTTAATCCGAATATGCCCACCCGCTCGAAGATCATCTATACCTTCACCGACGAAGCTCCAGCCCTCGCCACCTATTCACTGTTGCCTATCGTAGAGGCTTTCACCGCCTCGGCTGATATCGCCGTTGAAACCCGCGATATCTCTCTTGCAGGGCGCATTCTGGCCAGCTTCCCCGAGCAATTGGGTGACAAAGCCGTAGCCGACCACCTCGCCGAACTGGGCGACCTGGCCGTTACGCCTGAAGCCAACATCATCAAGCTGCCGAACATCAGCGCTTCGGTTCCGCAACTGCAGGCCGCGATCAAAGAGCTGCAAGCCCAGGGCTTCGCACTGCCGGACTACCCGGAAACCGTGACCAGCGATGCCGACAAGCTCGCCAAGTCGCGTTACGACAAAATCAAAGGCAGCGCCGTGAACCCGGTTCTGCGCGAAGGCAACTCTGATCGTCGTGCACCACTGTCGGTCAAGAACTACGCGCGCAAGCACCCGCACAAAATGGGCGCCTGGGCCAAAGACTCCAAGTCCCACATCGCTCACATGAGCACCGGCGATTTCTACGGCAGCGAAAAAGCTGCCCTGATCGACGCCGCTGACGCCGTCAAAATCGAACTGATCGCTCAAGACGGCACCACCACCGTCCTGAAAGAAAAAACCACCGTACAAGCCGGTGAGATCCTCGATTGCGCCGTTCTGAGCAAACAAGCGCTGCGCAGCTTCATCGCAGCCGAGATCGAAGACGCCAAAGCCAAAGGCGTGCTGCTGTCGGTTCACCTGAAAGCCACCATGATGAAGGTCTCCGACCCGATCATGTTCGGCCAGATCGTTGCCGAGTTCTATAAAGACGCACTGGCCAAGCACGCTGACGTGCTGGCACAGATCGGCTTCAACCTGAACAACGGCATCGGCGACCTGTACGCTCGCATCAAGGCTTTGCCTGCCGAGCAACAAGCGCAGATCGAAGCGGACATCCAGGCGGTCTACGCCGTTCGTCCGTCGTTGGCCATGGTCAATTCCGACAAAGGCATCACCAACCTGCACGTGCCTAGCGACGTCATCGTCGACGCCTCGATGCCAGCGATGATCCGTGACTCCGGCAAAATGTGGGGCACCGACGGCCAGTTGCACGACACCAAGGCTGTGATCCCGGATCGTTGCTACGCCACCATCTACCAGGCTGTGATCGAAGACTGCAAGGCTAACGGTGCTTTTGATCCAACCACCATGGGCAGCGTGCCAAACGTTGGCCTGATGGCGAAAAAAGCCGAAGAGTACGGCTCGCACGACAAGACTTTCCAGATCAAGGCGAATGGCGTGGTTCGGGTCTCCGACAGCGCTGGTCGCACTCTGCTGGAACAGTCGGTTGAAGCCGGCGACATCTTCCGCATGTGCCAGACCAAAGACGCGCCGATCCAGGATTGGGTCAAACTGGCCGTCAACCGTGCCCGTGCAAGCGCAACTCCGGCGATTTTCTGGCTGGACCCAATGCGCGCCCACGACGGCGTAGTGATCGAGAAAGTTCAGGCTTACCTGAAGGATCACGACACTGCCGGTCTGGATATCCAGATCATGGCGCCGGTCGATGCAATGAAGTTCACTTTGAAGCGCACTCGCGACGGCAAGGACACCATCTCGGTGACCGGCAACGTGCTGCGCGACTACCTGACTGACCTGTTCCCGATCATGGAACTGGGCACCAGCGCCAAGATGCTGTCGATCGTTCCGCTGATGAACGGCGGTGGTCTGTTCGAAACCGGCGCCGGCGGTTCGGCACCGAAGCACGTTCAGCAGCTGCTGGAAGAAAACTTCCTGCGCTGGGATTCGCTGGGTGAGTTCCTCGCCCTCGCCGCGTCCCTCGATCATTTGGGTGTGACGTACAACAACCCGAAAGCGCTGGTGCTGGCCAAGACCCTGGATCAGGCCACTGGCCAGTTCCTGGACAACAACAAGTCGCCATCGCGTAAAGTCGGCAACATCGACAACCGCGGCAGCCACTTCTACCTGGCGCTGTACTGGGCTCAAGCCCTGGCCGCCCAGACCGAAGACGCTGCACTGCGAGCGCAGTTTGGCGAACTGGCCAAAACCCTGACCGAGAACGAAGCGACCATCGTTGCCGAGCTCAACGCCGTTCAGGGCAAGCCAGTGGACATCGGCGGTTACTACCACGCCAATGCCGAGCTGATCAGCAAGGCCATGCGCCCAAGCAACACCTTCAACGCCGCGATTTCCGCGCTGGTTTAAGGTTGTAAGGGAACATCACAAGCCCCGGCCCTGCGCCGGGGTTTGTGTTTGTGGCGTTCACACATATTTATCTACCAGAACCGGACCTGTGGGAGCGAGCCTGCTCGCGAATGCGGCATATCCTTCAACACTGCATTGACTGACCTACCGCTTTCGCGAGCAGGCTCGCTCCCACATTGATCTTTGTTCCAATTTCAAAAATCGAGGAAGCTTTATGGATTGGCTACCCCACATCACCGTCGCGACCATCGTCGAAGACAACGGCCGCTTCCTGATGGTCGAAGAATCCAAGGGCGGACGAACGGTGCTCAACCAGCCCGCCGGCCACCTCGACCCGGACGAAACCCTGATCGAAGCCGCCGTGCGCGAAACACTTGAGGAAACCGGCTGGGATGTCGAGCCCACTGGCGTGGTAGGCATTTATCTCTATACCGCCCCGAGCAACGGCGTGACTTACCAACGGGTCTGCTTCACCGCAAAACCGCTCAAACATCACCCGGACTATCAGTTGGATGACGGCATCGTCGGCGCAAAATGGCTGACGCGTGACGAACTGCTGCAACAGCGCGCAAACTGGCGCAGTGAGCTGATCATCCGCTGTATCGATGATTATCTGGACGGCAAACACTTCGGTCTCGAACTGATCCGCCCTTCTCTTTAGCCTTGCGGGCTCCAGCCTGCTAGAATCGCGTCCTTTTTCAAGACACTCATTGAATCCCTATGCGTGATCCAGCCCCTTCTGACACACAAAAGAAGCGCGTCATTGTCGGCATGTCCGGCGGCGTGGACTCTTCCGTTTCCGCTCTCCTGCTGATCGAGCAGGGTTATGAGGTGGAAGGCCTGTTCATGAAGAACTGGGAAGAAGACGATGGAACGGAATACTGCACCGCCATGGATGACCTGGCGGACGCTCAGGCCGTGTGCGACAAGATTGGCATCAAGCTGCACACCGCCAACTTCGCCGCCGAGTACTGGGACAACGTGTTCGAGCATTTCCTGGCCGAGTACAAGGCCGGTCGCACGCCGAACCCGGACATCCTCTGCAACCGCGAAATCAAGTTCAAGGCGTTCCTCGATTACGCCATGATGCTCGGCGCCGACCTGATCGCCACCGGCCACTACGTGCGCCGCCGCGACATCAATGGCCGCACCGAATTGCTCAAGGGCCTGGATCCGAACAAGGACCAGAGCTACTTCCTGCACGCCGTCGGCGGTGAACAGATCGCCAAGACGCTGTTCCCGGTCGGCGAGCTGGAAAAACCCGAAGTGCGCGCGATTGCCGAGAAACACAACCTGGCCACCGCGAAGAAAAAGGATTCCACCGGGATTTGCTTTATCGGCGAACGCCGCTTCAGCGACTTCCTCAAGCAATACTTGCCGGCCCAACCAGGCGAGATCAAGACCACCGAAGGCGAAGTCATCGGCCGCCACCACGGCTTGATGTACCACACCATTGGCCAGCGTCAGGGCCTGGGCATCGGCGGCTTGAAAGACGCCGGTGACGAGCCATGGTACGTGCTGATCAAGGACCTGGAACACAACGAGCTGATCGTTGGCCAGGGCAATGATCACCCTTATCTGTTCTCCCGCGCCCTGCTCGCTTCGGACATTTATTGGGTCAACCCGATCGATTTGACCGAGCCGCGCAAGCTGACCGCCAAAGTGCGTTATCGCCAGAGCGACCAGCCTTGCACGCTGGAGAAGACCGCCAGCGGCTACCGCGCGACCTTCGATGACCCGCAACGCGCGGTCACCCCAGGCCAATCCGTGGTGTTCTACGACGGTGAAATCTGCCTTGGCGGTGGCGTGATCGAAGTGGCCGAACCCTGGACCAGCAAGGGTCAGCGTTCATGAGCCCGACTCAAGAGCAACTGACGGCCCTGGGCGGTGTGTTTCTGGCCGCCGTACTGGTCGACAAGATCGCCAAGAGTGGCCAGACCAATGAAGCAGGCCTGACCTGCATGCTCGGCAGCCTGTTGATTCGCGACCCCAAGAACACGCTGGAAGTCTATGGCGGTGACGACATCAACCTGCGTGAAGGCTACCGCGCATTGATCGGCGCCCTGGAACGCGACCCCAGCACCCTTCAGCGCGAACCGCTGCGCTATGCCCTGGCGATGCTGGGGCTGGAGCGTCAACTGGCCAAGCGAGACGACATGCTGGACGTGATCGGCAAGCGTCTGCCGCAGATTCAGTCTCAGGTCGAGCACTTCGGCCCGGCTCATGAAAACGTGATCGCTGCCTGCGGTGCGTTGTATCAGGACACCCTGAGCACCCTGCGCCAACGGATTCAGGTGCATGGCGACATGCGCAACCTCCAGCAACCGAGCAATGCGTCGAAGATTCGCGCGCTGTTGCTGGCCGGGATCCGTTCGGCACGCCTGTGGCGGCAGTTGGGCGGTCATCGCTGGCAGTTGGTGATCAGCCGGCGCAAGTTGCTTAAAGAGCTTTACCCGCTGATGCGCAGCAGCTGAACCGCGCCCGCAATACCGCTTTGTAGTCAGTACGCGTAATACGCCGGTCAGTTGGCAACGGACCGGCGGATTTTTTCATGTATGATACGCGCCCCATTTCGTTGCCCGACTGTCCGAGAACACCCCATGCAGCTCTCTTCGCTCACTGCGGTTTCCCCTGTTGACGGCCGCTACGCCGGCAAAACCCAGGCCCTGCGCCCAATTTTCAGCGAATACGGTCTGATCCGTGCTCGCGTTCTGGTTGAAGTGCGTTGGCTCCAGCGCCTGGCCGCTCACCCTGCCATCAGCGAAGTGCCGGCGTTCTCCGCCGAAGCCAACGCGGTGTTGAACACCCTGGCGGAAAACTTCTCTCTGGAGCACGCCGAGCGTGTCAAAGAGATCGAGCGCACCACCAACCACGACGTCAAAGCCATTGAGTACCTGCTCAAAGAGCAAGCGGCCAAGCTGCCAGAACTGGCTGCCGTCAGCGAATTCATCCACTTTGCCTGCACCAGCGAGGACATCAACAACCTGTCCCACGCCCTGATGCTGCGCGAAGGCCGTGATGACGTGATGCTGCCGCTGATGCGCCAGACCGCCGAAGCCATCCGCGAGCTGGCCATCCGTTTCGCTGACGTGCCGATGCTGTCGCGCACCCACGGCCAACCGGCTTCGCCGACTACTCTGGGCAAAGAGCTGGCGAACGTGGTTTACCGTCTTGAGCGTCAGATCGCTCAAGTCGCCGCTGTTCCGCTGTTGGGCAAGATCAACGGCGCTGTCGGCAACTACAACGCTCACCTGTCGGCCTACCCTCAGATCGACTGGGAAGCCAACGCCCGCGCCTTCATCGAAGACGAGCTGGGCCTGGGCTTCAACCCGTACACCACGCAGATCGAACCGCACGACTACATCGCCGAGCTGTTCGACGCGATCGCGCGCTTCAACACCATCCTGATCGACTTCGACCGCGACATCTGGGGCTACATCTCCCTGGGTTATTTCAAACAGCGCACCATTGCTGGCGAAATCGGTTCCTCGACCATGCCGCACAAGGTCAACCCGATCGACTTCGAAAACTCCGAAGGCAACTTAGGGATAGCCAACGCACTGTTCCAGCACTTGGCGAGCAAGCTGCCGATCTCCCGCTGGCAGCGCGACCTGACCGACTCCACCGTACTGCGCAACCTCGGTGTCGGCTTCGCCCACAGCGTGATCGCGTACGAAGCCAGCCTCAAAGGCATTAGCAAACTGGAGCTCAACCAGCAGAAGATTGCTGCTGACCTGGACGCGTGCTGGGAAGTGTTGGCCGAGCCGATCCAGACCGTAATGCGTCGCTACAACATCGAAAACCCGTACGAGAAATTGAAAGAGCTGACTCGCGGCAAGGGCATCAGCCCTGAAGCGCTGCAGACCTTCATCGACGGGCTGGACATGCCGGCGCAAGCCAAGGCCGAGCTGAAACTGCTCACCCCGGCAAACTACATCGGCAACGCTGTAGCGCAAGCCAAACGCATCTGATCGACCGCTTTACCCGTTTGAGACGCCCGGCAGCGCCGGGCGTTTTTATTCCCGTCTGAAAAGTGCTTTTTTTCAATAGGTTACACATGAATCCTGATACTCCTCTTCAACTTCTGGGCGGCATCACGGCGCGCGAATTCCTGCGCGATTACTGGCAGAAAAAACCGCTGCTGATCCGTCAGGCGATTCCTGATTTCGAAAGCCCGATCGACGCCGACGAACTGGCTGGCCTGGCGCTGGAAGAAGAAGTCGAATCGCGCCTGATCATTGAGCACGGCGAGCGCCCTTGGGAATTGCGCCGCGGCCCGTTTGCCGAAGACGAATTCAGCAAGTTGCCGGAACGCGAGTGGACCCTGCTGGTTCAAGCCGTTGATCAATTCGTGCCGGAAGTCAGCGAACTGCTCGAGCATTTCCGCTTTCTGCCGAGCTGGCGCATCGACGACGTAATGATCAGCTTCGCCGCCCCGGGTGGCAGTGTCGGCCCGCACTTCGACAACTACGATGTGTTCCTGCTGCAGGGTCACGGCAAGCGCAACTGGAAAATCGGCCAGATGTGCGACTCCGAGAGCCCGTTGCTGCAACACGCGGACCTGCGCATCCTCGCTGATTTCGAAGCCACCGATGAGTGGGTTCTGGAACCGGGCGACATGCTCTACCTGCCGCCGCGCCTGGCTCATTGCGGCGTGGCCGTTGACGACTGCATGACTTACTCGGTCGGTTTCCGTGCACCGAGCGCCGCTGAAGTGCTGACCCACTTCACCGATTTCCTCAGCCAGTTCCTGTCGGACGAAGAGCGTTACACCGACGCCGACGCCCTGCCGGCGGTCGATCCGCACCAGATCCAGCACGACGCGCTCGATCGCCTGAAAAGCCTGCTGGCCGAGCACATGAGCGACGAGCGCCTGCTGCTGACCTGGTTCGGCCAGTTCATGACCGAGCCTCGCTACCCGGAGCTGGTAGTTGGTCCGGAAGAGGTTGAAGAAGACGACCTGCTCGCCAGCCTCGAGCAAGGCGCCGTGCTGATCCGCAACCCGAGCGCGCGCCTGGCCTGGTCGGAAGTCGATGACGACCTGCTGCTGTTTGCCAGCGGTCAGAGCCGTTATCTGCCGGGCAAACTGCGCGACCTGCTGAAGATGATTTGCGCCGCCGATGCACTGCACGTCGACAATCTCGGCGACTGGCTGAGCGACGAAGACGGCCGCGGCCTGCTGTGTGAACTGATCAAGCAGGGAAGCCTGGGGTTTGCCGATGAATAAAATTCACGTACGTGTCGCAGACTGGCAAAAGGACAACGCCGAGATCCGGCGCATTCGTGAGACGGTGTTCATCGCCGAGCAATCTGTTCCGCCTGAACTGGAATGGGATGCTGATGACGCAACGGCAGTCCACTTTCTGGCCTTTGAAGGCGACTTTCCGATCGGCACCGCCCGCCTGCTACCCGATGGTCACATCGGCCGGGTGTCGGTGCTCAAGGACTGGCGCGGCTTGAAAGTCGGCGATGCGCTGATGCACGCGGTGATCGGTGAAGCCGAGGAGCGCGGGCTGAAGCAGCAGATGCTGAGCGCGCAAGTGCAGGCCACAGCGTTCTATGAGCGCCTGGGCTTCAGTATGGTCAGTGAGGAATTCCTGGAAGCCGGGATTCCGCATGTGGACATGGTGCGTCATTCGGCATAACACCGAGGTGCTGCCATCGCGAGCAGGCTCGCTCCCACAGTGGATTGATGGTGTTGCTGCAATCTGTAACAACACCTAAAACCCTGTGGGAGCGAGCTTGCTCGCGATGAGGCCCGCAAGAACACACAAAACGCCCCGCCATCAACGGATGTCGGGGCGTTTTGCTGTCTGTGATTCAACTCGCACCACGCCGGGCCGACAAACTGGCACTATCAATACTTTAAGTTGGCGGAGATAACGGAAATGTCCCTACGCACCCTGCTCACCACGCTGCTATTGACCTGCAGTTTTTCGGTCATGGCCGCCACCGAGATCGTGCCACTGAATTATCGCACCAGCGCCGACCTGCTGCCGGTGGCGCAGAACTTCATCGGCAAGGACGGCCAAGTCAGCGCCTATGGCAATCAGCTGATCGTCAACGCAGAACAGCGCAAGATCGACGAACTCAAGGCCGTGATCAGCCAACTCGACGTTGCCGCCAAGCGCTTGCTGATCACGGTCGACACCAACGAAAACAACTTCCAGGGCGATCAGGGTTACTCGGTGAACGGTGCCAAGCCGAGCCAGACCCGCATCATCAACCACAGCACTGACAGCCGTGACGGCGGTATCCAGCAGGTTCAAGCCAGTGAAGGCACACCCGCGCTGATCCAAGTCGGCCAGAGCGTGCCGCTCACCAGCACGCAGACCGATTCCTATGGCGACCTGCGCAGCCAGACCGAATACCGCAACGTCACCCAAGGCTTCTACGTCACCGCCAGCGTCACCGGCGACATCGTTCACCTGGCAATCAGTACTAATCGTGACCGGATGAGCCAGGAACGTGCCGATGTAGTGAACGTGCAAAGTACCGACACAACTGTCAGCGGCCGACTGGGCGAGTGGATCACCCTGGCCGGCGTAAATCGCCAGACTCAGGCCGACAAACAGGGCCCGACCCTCAGCTACTCGACTCAGGGCCGGGATGACATGACTCTGCGGGTGAAAGTCGATACGTTGGACTAAAGCACCGAAAACTGACTGATTAGTCGTATTAGACCAAAGATGTAGTGCTTGAAAAAAAGCACTACAAAACGTTTGACGAGCCAAAAAAGCAAAGGCATGATGGCCTCGCTCCCGCTAATCAGAGGCCCTGGCAAGGGCTTTCGAGTTGTTGTTCGCACCTACCCCGCGAGCCGATTCGTGTCTGTACCGCCCACAAGGTGTGTTTGACGAGGTTGCCGACTGGAACGAAGTTGTCCCGAGGGACGGAAGCGTAATTAGGTAACCCGGCTCCACACTGAAGTTCGCACCAAGGCCCACGACGCCTGAATGCGCTCGCCAGTTCGCCCTTACCTGCTCACTTCCCCAAGGGCCCATCGTTCATCCCGTCGCCTTCCCCGCCGAACCCTACTTGACCGCCTAAGCTTCTGGTCAGCGAGCAGCCTCTTACGCCCTTCTTGAAACGCGTACTTGGCTGGAGCAGTAATTTTCCACCCAAGAACGACTTTTCATAAAGACGCGACGAGGTTTATCTCCATGGCACTGACACGCGAACAGCAAATTGCAGCCCTCGAAAAAGATTGGGCTGAAAACCCGCGCTGGAAAGGCGTGACACGCAATTACTCCGCTGCTGACGTCGTCCGTCTGCGTGGCTCGGTTCAACCTGAGCACACCTTTGCAAAAATGGGCGCCGACAAGCTTTGGAACCTGGTGACCCAGGGTGCCAAGCCGTCCTTCCGTCCTGAGAAAGATTTCGTCAACTGCATGGGCGCCCTGACCGGCGGCCAGGCTGTGCAACAAGTCAAGGCCGGTATCCAGGCGATCTACCTGTCGGGCTGGCAAGTGGCTGCGGACAACAACTCCGCCGAATCGATGTACCCGGATCAGTCGCTGTACCCGGTGGATTCGGTTCCGACCGTGGTCAAGCGCATCAACAACTCGTTCCGTCGTGCCGACCAGATCCAGTGGAAAGCCGGCAAGAACCCGGGCGACGAAGGTTACATCGACTACTTCGCCCCTATCGTGGCTGACGCTGAAGCCGGTTTCGGCGGCGTATTGAACGCCTACGAACTGATGAAGAGCATGATCGAAGCAGGCGCCGCCGGCGTTCACTTCGAAGACCAACTGGCTTCCGTAAAAAAATGCGGCCACATGGGCGGCAAGGTACTGGTTCCTACCCAGGAAGCCGTGCAGAAGCTGACCGCTGCTCGTCTGGCAGCTGACGTTGCCGGTACACCGACCATTATCCTGGCCCGTACCGACGCTAACGCAGCCGACTTGCTGACTTCCGATTGTGATCCGTACGACCAGCCATTCGTGACTGGCGAACGCACCCAGGAAGGTTTCTACAAAGTGCGCGCCGGCCTCGACCAGGCCATCGCTCGCGGCCTGGCCTACGCACCGTTCGCCGACCTGATCTGGTGCGAAACCGCCAAGCCGGATCTGGACGAGGCTCGTCGCTTCGCTGAAGCGATCAAAAAGGAATACCCGGACCAACTGCTGTCGTACAACTGCTCGCCTTCCTTCAACTGGAAGAAAAACCTGGACGACGCGACCATCGCCAAGTTCCAGCGCGAACTGTCCGCCATGGGTTACAAGCACCAGTTCATCACCCTGGCCGGCATTCACAACATGTGGCACAGCATGTTCAACCTGGCGCACGACTACGCCCGCAACGACATGACTGCCTACGTGAAGCTGCAAGAGCAAGAGTTCGCTGACGCCTCCAAGGGTTACACCTTCGTGGCTCACCAGCAGGAAGTGGGCACCGGCTACTTCGACGACATGACCACCGTGATTCAAGGTGGCACGTCCTCGGTGACCGCGCTGACTGGTTCGACCGAAGAAGAACAGTTCCACTGATCTGCTTCGTTTAAGCAAACGGCCCTTGCGGACCGAATAAAAAGCTAACCGCAAAGCCGCTCATCTGACGCCCCGACTGGTTCGGGGCGTTTTTTTGCCTGTGATTTTTCGACCACTGCAAAACCCTGTGGGGAGCCGGGCTTGCCCGCGATGGCGGTGTGTCAGGCGCTGCAGATGTTGACTGACAGGCCGCTATCGCGGGCAAGCCCGGCTTCCACAGGGAATAACCCACAAAATTGTGCGAAAAACATTGATCCAGAGCAGTTTCACGACCCGGAAAAGTGGGTAAAACGAGCACGCCTGCTACTTGCAGTAACGCGCATATAAGACAACTGCCCAGCCACTCACCCGTTAAACAGTTTGAAAACAGCGTCAAATAATATTGATTATCATTTAGCGGCAACTATGTTCGTTACATTCCCTACAAAACATATTTGACAAAACCCCCGCTAATGCCCGAGCGGCATGGGCTACAGGGCTTTGGAGGCACGCTATGTCCTTATTCTTGTAAATAATTTCGCTATCTGAATTTTACTTGCTCGGTGTTTAGCCATAAAATCACCGCGATTGATTGCTGCGACATATCGTCACTGCTTTGTTTCTTTTCAAGCTCAGAGACCTTTGCTCTCTGTTAAGGATTACCAGCATGCCCGAAGCGACCGGACTCATGGCCCACAACTGGGGCTTTGCCATTTTCCTTCTGGGTGTCGGCGGCCTTTGCGCCTTCATGCTCGGCGTCTCCAGCCTCCTCGGGTCAAAAGCCTGGGGTCGCAGTAAAAACGAACCGTTCGAGTCCGGCATGTTACCTACCGGTGGCGCCCGCTTGCGGCTCTCAGCCAAATTCTATCTGGTCGCGATGCTCTTCGTGATCTTCGATATCGAAGCCCTTTTTCTCTTTGCCTGGTCTGTGTCCGTCCGCGAAAGCGGCTGGACCGGATTCGTCGAAGCTCTCGTTTTCATAGCAATTCTGTTGGCAGGTCTTGTCTACCTATTCCGAGTGGGCGCCCTTGACTGGGCTCCGGAAGCTCGTCGTAAGCGGCAAGCGAAGCTGAAACAATGAGGCTTTGGCAATGCAATACAATCTCACCAGGATCGACCCCGATGCTCCTAACGAGCAGTATCCGATTGGCAAACGGGAAACCGTTTCCGATCCGTTAGAAGATCAAGTTCACAAAAACATTTTCATGGGCAAGCTCGAAGACGTGCTCAACGGCACGATCAACTGGGGGCGCAAGAACTCCCTGTGGCCGTATAACTTCGGTCTTTCGTGCTGCTACGTGGAAATGACCACCGCCTTCACGGCGCCCCACGACATCGCGCGCTTTGGCGCCGAGGTTATCCGGGCATCGCCGCGTCAGGCGGATTTCATGGTTATCGCCGGTACCTGCTTCATCAAGATGGCGCCGATCATTCAGCGTCTCTACGAGCAAATGCTCGAGCCTAAGTGGGTTATCTCCATGGGTTCGTGCGCCAACTCCGGTGGCATGTACGACATCTACTCCGTCGTTCAAGGGGTGGACAAGTTCCTGCCCGTGGACGTCTACGTGCCTGGCTGCCCGCCCCGCCCTGAAGCTTTTCTGCAAGGCTTGATGCTCTTGCAAGAGTCGATTGGACAGGAGCGTCGCCCACTTTCCTGGGTCGTCGGCGATCAAGGCGTGTACCGCGCCGAGATGCCTTCGCAAAAGGAACAGCGCCGCGAACAGCGAATCGCAGTCACCAACCTGCGCAGCCCCGACGAAGTCTGATCCAGATCTGCTTCTTTTATAGAACGAGACACTGGCTTCATTCTTTACGTTGACCGAAAGCGATAAATAACCATGACTACAGGCAGTGCTCTGTACATCCCGCCTTATAAGGCAGACGACCAGGATGTGGTCGTCGAACTGAACAACCGTTTTGGCCCCGAGGCGTTCACCGCCCAGCCTACCCGCACCGGCATGCCGGTGCTTTGGGTTGCCCGCGCCAAACTCGTTGAAGTCCTGACCTTCCTGCGCAACCTGCCCAAGCCGTACGTCATGCTCTATGACCTGCACGGCGTGGACGAGCGTTTGCGCACCAAGCGTCAAGGGCTGCCTAGCGGCGCCGACTTCACTGTGTTCTATCACTTGATGTCGATCGAACGTAATAGTGACGTAATGATCAAGGTCGCCTTGTCCGAGAGCGACCTCAGCGTGCCGACCGTTACCGGCATCTGGCCGAACGCCAACTGGTACGAGCGTGAAGTGTGGGACATGTACGGCATCAACTTTGCCGGTCACCCGCACCTGACCCGCATCATGATGCCGCCGACCTGGGAAGGTCACCCGCTACGCAAGGACTTCCCGGCCCGTGCCACCGAGTTCGACCCGTTCAGCCTGACCCTGGCCAAGCAACAGCTTGAGGAAGAAGCCGCGCGCTTCAAGCCTGAAGAGTGGGGCATGAAGCGTTCCGGTGCGAACGAGGACTACATGTTCCTCAACCTGGGTCCCAACCACCCTTCGGCGCACGGTGCGTTCCGCATCATTCTGCAGCTGGACGGTGAAGAGATCGTCGATTGCGTACCAGACGTCGGTTACCACCACCGTGGCGCCGAGAAGATGGCCGAGCGTCAGTCCTGGCACAGCTTCATTCCGTACACCGACCGTATCGACTACCTCGGCGGCGTGATGAACAACCTGCCGTACGTGCTCTCGGTCGAGAAACTGGCCGGCATCAAGGTGCCCGAGAAGGTCGACGTCATCCGCATCATGATGGCCGAGTTCTTCCGGATCACCAGCCACCTGCTGTTCCTGGGGACTTACATCCAGGACGTGGGCGCCATGACTCCGGTGTTCTTCACGTTCACCGACCGTCAGAAGGCGTACACAGTGATCGAAGCCATTACCGGCTTCCGTCTGCACCCGGCCTGGTACCGCATCGGTGGCGTCGCTCACGACCTGCCGCGCGGCTGGGAAAAACTGGTGAAAGACTTCATCGAGTGGATGCCAAAGCGTCTGGACGAATACCAGAAAGCCGCACTGGACAACAGCATCCTGCGTGGCCGGACCATCGGCGTCGCCGCCTACAACACCAAAGAAGCCCTGGAATGGGGCGTCACCGGTTCCGGCCTGCGTTCGACCGGTTGCGATTTCGACCTGCGCAAAGCTCGCCCTTACTCCGGCTACGAGAACTTCGAATTCGAAATCCCGCTGGCGGCCAATGGCGATGCCTATGACCGTTGCATCGTTCGCGTCGAAGAAATGCGCCAGAGCCTCAAGATCATCGAGCAGTGCATGCGCAACATGCCGGAAGGCCCGTACAAGGCGGATCACCCGCTGACCACGCCGCCACCCAAAGAGCGCACGCTGCAACACATCGAGACCCTGATCACGCACTTCCTGCAAGTTTCGTGGGGTCCGGTCATGCCGGCCAACGAATCCTTCCAGATGATCGAAGCGACCAAGGGCATCAACAGTTATTACCTGACGAGCGATGGCGGCACCATGAGCTACCGCACCCGGATTCGTACTCCAAGCTTCCCGCACCTGCAGCAGATCCCTTCGGTGATCAAAGGCAGCATGGTCGCGGACTTGATCGCGTATCTGGGTAGTATCGATTTCGTTATGGCCGACGTGGACCGCTAAGCATGAACAGCCCGCTTATCCAGACAGACCGTTTCGCCCTGAGCGAAACCGAGCGCTCGGCCATCGAGCACGAGCTGCATCACTACGAAGACCCGCGCGCGGCGTCGATCGAAGCCCTGAAGATCGTCCAGAAGGAACGTGGCTGGGTGCCTGACGGCGCGCTCTACGCCATCGGCGAGATCCTCGGCATCCCGGCCAGCGACGTTGAAGGGGTGGCGACGTTCTACAGCCAGATCTTCCGTCAACCGGTTGGCCGTCACATCATTCGCGTCTGCGACAGCATGGTCTGCTACATCGGCGGCCACGAGTCGGTGGTCAGCGAAATCCAGAGCAAGCTGGGCATCGGCTTGGGTCAGACTACCGTCGACGGTCGTTTCACCCTGTTGCCGGTCTGCTGCCTCGGCAACTGCGACAAGGCGCCGGCGTTGATGATCGACGACGACACGTTCGGTGATGTGCAGCCTGCCGGCGTTGCCAAATTGCTCGAGGGCTACGTATGACCCTGACTTCCTTCGGTCCAGCCAACCGCATCAAGCGTGTCGCTGAGACTCACCCGCTCACCTGGCGTCTGCGTGACGACGGCGAAGCCGTATGGCTCGACGAGTACCAGGCCAAGAACGGTTACGCCGCTGCGCGCAAGGCCTTCGCCGAGATGGCCCAGGACGACATCGTCCAGACCGTGAAAGACTCCGGCCTCAAGGGCCGCGGCGGTGCAGGCTTCCCCACGGGCGTGAAGTGGGGCCTGATGCCCAAGGACGAATCCATCAACATCCGCTACCTGCTGTGCAACGCGGATGAGATGGAGCCGAACACCTGGAAAGACCGCATGCTGATGGAGCAACTGCCCCATCTGTTGATCGAAGGCATGCTGATCAGTGCTCGCGCGCTGAAAACCTACCGTGGCTACATCTTCCTGCGTGGCGAATACACCACCGCCGCCAAGCACCTGAACCGTGCCGTGGAAGAAGCCAAGGCAGCAGGCCTGCTGGGTAAAAACATCCTGGGCAGCGGCTTCGATTTCGAGCTGTTCGTCCATACCGGCGCCGGGCGTTACATCTGCGGTGAAGAAACCGCACTGATCAACTCGCTCGAAGGCCGCCGCGCCAACCCGCGCTCCAAGCCGCCCTTCCCTGCCGCCGTAGGCGTGTGGGGCAAGCCGACTTGCGTGAACAACGTGGAAACCCTGTGCAACGTGCCGGCGATCATTGCCGACGGCGTGGACTGGTACAAATCGTTGGCCCGCGAAGGCAGCGAAGACATGGGCACCAAGCTCATGGGCTTTTCCGGCAAGGTCAAGAACCCTGGTCTTTGGGAATTGCCGTTCGGCGTCACCGCTCGCGAGCTGTTCGAAGACTACGCGGGTGGTATGCGCGACGGTTACAAGCTCAAATGCTGGCAGCCAGGCGGCGCCGGTACCGGTTTCCTGTTGCCGGAACACCTGGACGCACAAATGTACGCCGGCGGCATCGCCAAAGTGGGCACCCGTATGGGTACCGGCCTGGCCATGGCGGTGGACGACAGCGTCAACATGGTGTCCTTGCTGCGCAACATGGAAGAGTTCTTCTCCCGCGAATCCTGCGGCTTCTGCACCCCGTGCCGTGACGGTCTGCCGTGGAGCGTCAAGCTGCTGCGCGCGATCGAGAACGGTGAAGGGCAAGCCGGCGATATCGAGACCCTGCTGGGTCTGGTCGGTTTCCTCGGCCCAGGCAAGACCTTCTGTGCACACGCACCGGGTGCCGTGGAGCCGTTGGGCAGCGCCATCAAATACTTCCGTCCAGAGTTCGAAGCCGGCATCGCGCCTACCAGCGCCGTCGTCCCGCCTCTGGCAAAGCCGATCGTAGTCGGCGCGTAAACGCTTAAAAAGGCGAAGGGTCCGTGCCCTTCGTCTTCTCGTGTGATGACGCCGTAAACGGCTGTGTTGATTCACGCGAATAACAAGATTCCATTAGCCACGCCCGCTGACACCGGGCCAACGAAGAACTTTGAACCATGGCCACTATCCACGTAGACGGCAAAGAGCTCGAAGTCGATGGGGCAGACAACCTGTTACAGGCATGTCTGTCGCTAGGCCTCGATATCCCTTATTTCTGCTGGCACCCAGCCCTTGGCAGCGTTGGCGCTTGCCGCCAGTGCGCGGTCAAGCAGTACACCGACGAGAACGACAAGCGTGGTCGGATCGTCATGTCCTGCATGACCCCCGCCACCGACGGCAGCTGGATCTCCATCGAAGACGAAGAAGCGAAAGTGTTTCGCGCCAGCGTCGTTGAATGGTTGATGACCAACCACCCTCACGACTGCCCGGTCTGTGAGGAAGGCGGTCACTGCCACCTGCAAGACATGACCGTGATGACCGGCCACAACGAGCGCCGTTATCGCTTCACCAAGCGCACCCACCAGAACCAGCAACTGGGCCCGTTCATTTCCCACGAAATGAACCGCTGCATCGCTTGCTATCGCTGCGTGCGCTTCTATAAAGACTACGCTGGCGGCACCGACCTCGGTGTATTCGGCGCCCACGACAACGTGTACTTCGGTCGCGTTGAAGACGGCACCCTGGAAAGCGAGTTCTCCGGCAACCTCACCGAGGTCTGCCCGACCGGTGTGTTCACCGACAAGACTCACTCCGAGCGCTACAACCGCAAGTGGGACATGCAGTTCTCGCCGAGCATCTGCCATGGCTGCTCCAGCGGTTGCAACATCTCCCCGGGCGAGCGTTACGGTGAACTGCGTCGTATCGAAAACCGTTTCAACGGTTCGGTTAACCAGTACTTCCTGTGCGACCGTGGCCGTTTCGGCTATGGCTACGTTAACCGCGAAGACCGCCCGCGTCAGCCACAACTGGCGGGCGGCGCCAAGCTGAGCCTCGACGAAGCGCTGGATAAAGCTGCTGACCTGCTACGCGGTCGCAACATCGTCGGTATCGGTTCGCCGCGCGCCAGCCTCGAAAGCAACTACGCGTTGCTGGAGCTGGTCGGCGCCGAGCACTTCTACTCCGGTATCGAAGCGGCTGAACTTGAGCGCATTCGTCTGGTGGTGCAGGTGCTCAAAGACAGCCCGCTGCCAATCCCGAACATGCGCGACATCGAAGATCACGATGCGATTTTCGTCCTCGGCGAAGACCTGACCCAGACTGCTGCGCGCATGGCCCTGGCCCTGCGTCAATCGGTCAAGGGCAAGGCCGAAGACATGGCCGACGCCATGCGCGTTCAGCCATGGCTCGATGCCGCGGTGAAGAACATCGGTCAGAACGCGCTGAACCCGCTGTTCATCGCCAGCCTGGCTGAAACCAAGCTCGACGACGTGGCTGAAGAATGCGTCCACGCAGCTCCTGACGACCTGGCCCGCATCGGCTTCGCCGTGGCCCACGCCCTCGATGCCAGCGCGCCGGCCGTTGAAGGTCTGGACGCTGAAGCCCTCGAACTGGCTCAGCGCATCGCTGATGCCCTGCTCGCTGCCAAGCGTCCGCTGATCATTGCCGGTACCTCGCTGGGTTCCAAGGCATTGATTGAGGCTGCTGCCAACATTGCGAAGGCCCTGAAGCTGCGCGAGAAGAACGGTTCCATCAGCCTGATCGTGCCAGAGGCCAACAGCCTCGGCCTGGCCATGCTCGGTGGCGATTCGGTCGACGCAGCCCTGCAAGCGGTGATCGACGGCAAGGCCGACGCCATCGTCGTGCTGGAAAACGATCTGTACACCCGCACCGACAAAGCTCGTGTCGATGCTGCCCTGAACGCCGCGAAAGTGGTGATCGTGGCGGACCATCAGAAGACCGGCACCAGCGATCGCGCGCACCTGGTTCTGCCAGCGGCCAGCTTCGCTGAAGGCGACGGTACGCTGGTCAGCCAGGAAGGCCGCGCCCAGCGTTTCTTCCAGGTCTTCGACCCGACTTACCTCGACGCAAGCATTCTGGTTCATGAAGGCTGGCGCTGGCTGCATGCCCTGCGTTCGACCCTGCTGAACCAGCCGATCGACTGGACCCAACTGGACCACGTCACCGCTGCTGTTGCTGCGAGCAAACCGCAACTGGCGCGCATCGTCGATGCCGCACCGTCCGCTGCGTTCCGCATCAAAGGCCTGAAACTGGCTCGCGAACCGCTGCGTTACAGCGGCCGGACCGCCATGCGCGCCGACATCAGCGTGCACGAACCGCGTACTTCTCAGGACAACGACACCGCGTTCTCGTTCTCCATGGAAGGTTACTCGGGCTCGGTCGAGCCGCGTCAGCAAGTACCATTCGCCTGGTCTCCGGGCTGGAACTCGCCGCAAGCCTGGAACAAGTTCCAGGACGAAGTCGGTGGTCATATCCGCGCTGGCGACCCGGGCACTCGCCTGATCGAAAGCACCGGTGATTCGCTGAACTGGTTCGCCAGTGTTCCGCGCGCGTTCAACCCGGCTCCGGGCACCTGGCAGGTCGTGCCGTTCTTCCACCTGTTCGGTAGCGAAGAGAACTCTTCCAAAGCCGCGCCGGTTCAAGAACGCATTCCAGCCCCGTACCTGTCGCTGGCCAAGTCCGAAGCCGATCGCCTGGGCGTCAATGACGGTGCCCTGCTGAGCCTGAACGTGGCCGGTCAGACCTTGCGTTTGCCGCTGCGCATCAACGAAGAGCTGGGTGCCGGTCTGGTCGCATTACCGGCCGGTATCGCCGGCATTCCGCCCGCGATCTTTGGCAAATCCGTTGACGGTCTGCAGGAGGCAGCGCTATGACCTTGTTCACTCCTGAAGTGATCGACGTAATCATCGCGGTCCTCAAGGCCATCGTGATTCTGCTCGCCGTGGTGGTGTGCGGCGCGCTGTTGAGCTGGGTCGAGCGTCGTCTGCTCGCCCTCTGGCAGGACCGTTACGGTCCGAACCGCGTCGGCCCGTTTGGCGCGTTCCAGATCGCCGCCGACATGATCAAGATGTTCTTCAAGGAAGACTGGACCCCGCCGTTCGCCGACAAAGTGATCTTCACGTTGGCGCCGGTCGTGGCCATGAGCGCCTTGCTGATTGCCTTCGCGATCATCCCGATCACCCCGACCTGGGGCGTGGCGGATATCAACATCGGCATCCTGTTCTTCTTCGCCATGGCGGGTCTGTCGGTCTACGCGGTGCTGTTCGCCGGCTGGTCGAGTAACAACAAGTTCGCCCTGTTGGGCAGCTTGCGGGCCTCGGCACAAACCGTGTCGTACGAAGTGTTCATGGGCCTGTCGCTGATGGGCATCGTGATCCAGGTTGGCTCGTTCAACATGCGCGACATCGTTGAATACCAGGCGCAGAACCTGTGGTTCGTCATTCCGCAGATATTCGGTTTCCTGACCTTCTTCATCGCTGGCGTCGCCGTGACTCACCGTCACCCGTTCGACCAGCCGGAAGCGGAACAGGAACTGGCCGACGGCTACCACATTGAATACGCCGGCATGAAATGGGGCATGTTCTTCGTCGGTGAATACATCGGCATCGTGCTGATTTCGGCGCTGCTGGTGACGTTGTTCTTCGGTGGCTGGCACGGTCCGTTCGGCATTCTGCCGCAGATCCCGTTCATCTGGTTCGCACTGAAAACCGCGTTCTTCATCATGTTCTTCATCCTGCTGCGCGCCTCGATTCCGCGCCCACGGTATGACCAAGTGATGGATTTCAGCTGGAAGTTCTGCCTGCCGCTGACCCTCGTCAATATGCTGGTGACCGCTGCGGTCGTGTTGCTCAACACGCCTGCCGTCGCGGCTCAGTGAGGATAGAGAATCATGAAGTACATTTTTGACATCGTGCATGGCTTCTTCACCCAGCTTCGCAGCCTGGTGATGATCTTCAGCCACGCCTTCCGCAAGCGCGACACGCTGCAGTACCCGGAAGAAGCCGTGTACCTGCCGCCGCGCTTCCGTGGGCGTATCGTGCTGACCCGCGACCCCGACGGCGAAGAGCGTTGCGTAGCCTGCAACCTGTGCGCCGTGGCGTGCCCGGTCGGCTGCATTTCGCTGCAGAAAGCTGAAACCGACGACGGTCGCTGGTACCCGGAGTTTTTCCGTATCAACTTCTCGCGCTGCATTTTCTGCGGCCTCTGCGAGGAAGCCTGCCCGACCACCGCGATCCAGCTGACACCGGATTTCGAGATGGCCGAGTTCAAACGTCAGGACCTGGTGTACGAGAAAGAAGATCTGCTGATCTCCGGCCCCGGCAAAAACCCTGATTACAACTTCTATCGTGTTGCAGGTATGGCGATTGCCGGTAAGCCGAAAGGCGCCGCGCAGAATGAAGCCCAGCCGATCAACGTGAAGAGCTTGCTGCCTTAAGGAAGAAAGATGGAATTCGCTTTCTATTTCGCATCGGGTATCGCTGTTGTGTCCACGCTTCGTGTGATCACCAACACCAACCCCGTGCACGCCCTGCTCTACCTGATCATTTCGTTGATCGCCGTGGCCATGACCTTTTTCGCCCTCGGCGCGCCGTTCGCCGGTGTGCTGGAAGTGATCGCCTATGCTGGCGCCATCATGGTGCTGTTCGTGTTCGTGGTGATGATGCTGAACCTGGGCCCCGCCTCGGTTCAGCAAGAGCGCGTCTGGCTCAAGCCCGGCATCTGGCTCGGCCCGGTCGCACTTGGCACCCTGCTGCTGGTTGAACTGCTGTACGTGTTGTTCAGCGACGCCAGCGGTCAGGCCATCGGCCACACCACCGTAGACGCAAAGGCCGTGGGCATCAGCCTGTTCGGTCCTTATCTGCTGGTGGTCGAACTCGCCTCGATGCTGCTGCTTGCCGCAGCCGTCACGGCGTTCCATCTGGGCCGTAACGAAGCCAAGGAGCAATGACGATGCCTGCTATCCCTTTGGAGCATGGTCTGGCGGTCGCCGGCATCCTGTTCTGCCTCGGTCTGGTCGGCCTGATGGTCCGGCGCAACATTCTCTTCGTGCTGATGAGCCTGGAGGTCATGATGAATGCCTCCGCTTTGGCGTTCATCGTTGCCGGTAGCCGCTGGGGTCAACCGGATGGACAGATCATGTTCATCCTGGTGATCAGCCTGGCAGCCGCCGAGGCCAGTATTGGCCTGGCGATTCTGTTGCAGCTGTATCGCCGCTTCCACACTCTCGATATCGACGCTGCCAGCGAGATGCGCGGATGAACCTTCTCTATCTGACTTTCGTATTCCCTCTCATAGGTTTCCTGCTGCTGTCGTTCTCACGCGGTCGCTGGTCGGAAAACCTTTCGGCGCTGATCGGCGTCGGCTCCATTGGCCTGTCGGCAATCGTCACTGCTTACATCATCTGGCAGTTCAACGTTGCGCCACCTGAAGGCGGTCACTACACCCAAGTGTTGTGGCAGTGGATGGCGGTGGAAGGCTTCACGCCGAACTTCGCGCTGTACCTGGATGGTCTGTCACTGACCATGCTCGGTGTGGTGGTCGGCGTCGGTTTCCTGATCCACCTGTTCGCGTCCTGGTACATGCGCGGTGAAGCCGGTTACTCGCGCTTCTTCGCCTACACCAACCTGTTTATCGCCAGCATGCTGTTCCTGGTCCTGGCCGATAATCTGCTGTTTGTGTACTTCGGCTGGGAAGGCGTGGGCCTGTGCTCGTACCTGTTGATCGGTTTCTACTACAGCAACCGCAACAACGGTAACGCAGCACTCAAAGCCTTCATCGTGACCCGCGTCGGCGACGTGTTCATGGCCATCGGCCTGTTCATCCTGTTCCAACAGTTGGGCACGCTGAACATCCAGGAACTGCTGGTCAAGGCGCCTGAGCACTTCAAGGCCGGCGACTTCTGGATCGTTCTGGCGACCCTGATGCTGCTGGGCGGTGCTGTCGGTAAATCCGCGCAACTGCCGCTGCAAACCTGGCTGGCGGATGCGATGGCCGGCCCTACCCCGGTTTCGGCACTAATCCACGCCGCGACCATGGTGACCGCCGGTGTCTACCTGATCGCCCGTACCCACGGTCTGTTCGCCCTGGCGCCAGACATTCTGCACCTGGTGGGTGTTGTGGGTGGCGTGACGCTGGTGCTGGCAGGTTTTGCCGCACTGGTTCAGACCGACATCAAACGGATCCTCGCCTACTCGACCATGAGCCAGATCGGCTACATGTTCCTGGCCCTGGGCGTAGGTGCGTGGGACGGCGCGATTTTCCACCTGATGACCCACGCCTTCTTCAAGGCACTGTTGTTCCTTGCGTCCGGTGCGGTGATCGTTGCCTGCCACCACGAGCAGAACATCTTCAAGATGGGCGGCCTGTGGAAGAAACTGCCACTGGCCTACGCCAGCTTCATCGTCGGCGGCGCGGCCCTGGCGGCCTTGCCTCTGGTGACCGCGGGCTTCTACTCCAAGGACGAAATCCTCTGGGAAGCGTTCGCCAGCGGTAACCAGGGTCTGCTTTATGCAGGTCTGGTCGGTGCCTTCATGACCTCGCTGTACACCTTCCGCCTGATCTTCATCGCGTTCCACGGTGAAGCGAAGACCGAAGCGCACGCTGGTCACGGCATTGCTCACTGGCTGCCACTGTCGGTGCTGATCGTTCTGTCGACGTTTGTTGGCGCGATGATTGTTCCGCCGCTGCACGGTGTACTGCCACAAAGCGTCGGCCATGCCGGCGGCGACGCCAAGCACAGTCTGGAAATCGCCTCGGGCGCCATCGCCCTGGCCGGTATCCTGCTGGCCGCGTTGCTGTTCCTCGGCAAACGTCGCTTCGCCACGGCCGTCGCCAACAGCGGCATCGGCCGCATCCTTTCGGCCTGGTGGTTCGCTGCCTGGGGCTTCGACTGGATCTACGACAAACTGTTCGTCAAGCCTTACCTTGCGATCAGCCATGTACTGCGCAAAGACCCGCTCGACCAGACTATCGGTCTGATCCCGCGTATGGCCAAAGGCGGTCACACCGCCCTGAGCCGCACCGAGACCGGTCAATTGCGTTGGTATGCCGCCTCGATGGCTGCTGGTGCCGTGCTGGTAATCGGCGCCGTCGTGCTGGTAGCGGTCTGATATGAACCTTGCGAACTTGCGAAAGGAAACGAGCCCGTCATGATTCTGCCTTGGCTAATCCTGATCCCCTTCATCGGCGGCCTGCTGTGCTGGATGGGTGAGCGCTTCGGCGCTACCCTCCCCCGCTGGATTGCGCTGTTGACCATGTCCCTGGAACTCGCTCTCGGCCTCTGGCTGTGGGCCCACGGCGACTATTCATTTGCTCCGGCGCCTGGCGCCGATCCGACCTGGGTGATTGAGTTCAAACACGTCTGGATCCAGCGCTTCGGCATCAACGTGCACCTGGCCCTCGATGGCCTGTCGCTGTTGATGATCCTGCTGACTGGCCTGTTGGGTGTCCTCTCGGTACTCTGCTCGTGGAAAGAGATCCAGCGTCACGTGGGCTTCTTCCACCTGAACCTGATGTGGATCCTGGGCGGTGTCGTCGGCGTGTTCCTCGCCCTCGACCTGTTCATGTTCTTCTTCTTCTGGGAAATGATGCTGGTGCCGATGTACTTCCTCATCGCGCTCTGGGGTCACAGTTCTTCGGACGGCAAGAAAACCCGGATCTACGCAGCGACCAAGTTCTTCATCTTCACTCAGGCTTCCGGCCTGATCATGTTGGTGGCGATCCTGGGTCTGGTACTGGTCAACTTCAACGACACCGGCGTGATTACCTTCAACTACGCCGATCTGTTGAAGACCAAGATGTCGATGACCACCGAGTACATCCTGATGCTCGGCTTCTTCATCGCCTTCGCGGTCAAGCTGCCGGTGGTGCCGTTCCACTCCTGGTTGCCTGACGCTCACGCCCAGGCGCCAACCGCGGGTTCCGTGGACCTGGCCGGTATCTTGTTGAAGACTGCGGCGTATGGCTTGCTGCGTTTCGCCCTGCCGCTGTTCCCGAATGCCTCGGCCGAGTTCGCGCCATTCGCGATGACCCTGGGCCTGATCGGGATTTTCTACGGTGCGTTCCTGGCCTTCGCGCAAACCGACATCAAGCGTCTGATCGCCTTTTCGTCCGTTTCCCACATGGGCTTCGTGCTGATCGGCATCTACTCCGGCAGCCAACTGGCGCTGCAGGGCGCGGTGATGCAGATGCTGGCGCACGGTCTGTCGGCGGCGGCACTCTTTATCCTCTCCGGTCAGCTGTACGAGCGTACTCACACCCGCGATATGCGTGAGATGGGTGGCCTGTGGTCGAAGATTGCCTACCTTCCAGCCCTTAGCCTGTTCTTCGCCGCCGCATCGCTGGGCTTGCCGGCGACCGGTAACTTTGTCGGTGAGTTCCTGATTCTGATCGGCACCTTCGCCAGCTCGCCATGGATCACTGTGCTTGCAACGTCCGGCCTGGTGTTCGGCTCGGTCTACTCGCTGATCATGGTCCACCGTGCCTTCTTCGGCCCGTCGAAATCGGACGCGGTGTTGCATGGCATGGACGGTCGCGAACTGATCATGGTGGTTGGACTTGCGGCGCTGCTGATCTACATCGGCGTGTACCCGCAACCGTTCCTCGATACCTCTGCCGCGACGATGCATGGCGTGCAGCAGTGGCTCGGCACCGCCTTCACTCAACTCGCTTCGGCCCGGTAAGAGCGCTATGGAATTCACGACTCAACACTTTATCGCGCTTGCGCCGTTGTTGATCACCAGCGCCACGATCATCGTGGTGATGCTGGCTATCGCATGGCGCCGCAACCACTCACAGACCTTCCTGCTTTCGGTGGCAGGTCTGAACCTGGCTCTACTGTCGATCCTGCCAGCCCTGAAAGTCGCGCCACTGGCCGTGACTCCGTTACTGCAGATCGATACCTTCGCCTGCCTGTACATGGCGCTGATCCTGGTCGCCACCCTCGCCTGTGTCACCCTCGCCCACGCCTACCTCGGCGATGGCGGTTCGGGTTACCCGGGCAACCGTGAAGAACTTTACCTGCTGATCCTGATGTCCGCCGCCGGTGGCCTGGTACTGGTCAGCGCGCAGCACCTGGCCGGATTGTTCGTCGGTCTGGAACTGCTCTCGGTACCGGTTTACGGTCTGGTGGCGTATGCCTTCTTCAACAAGCGTTCGCTGGAAGCCGGTATCAAGTACATGGTGCTGTCGGCTGCCGGTTCCGCGTTCCTGTTGTTCGGCATGGCCCTGCTCTACGCCGATTCTGGCAGCCTGAGCTTCAACGGCATCGGTCAGGCCCTGGCGGCCACCGGTCTGCCAAGTTCTCTGGCTCAACTGGGCCTGGGCATGATGTTGATCGGCCTGGCGTTCAAACTGTCGCTGGTACCGTTCCACCTCTGGACCCCGGACGTTTACGAAGGTGCTCCGGCACCGGTGGCAGCGTTCCTGGCCACCGCGTCCAAAGTCGCTGTGTTCGCGGTGATGGTGCGTCTGTTCCAGATCTCGCCAGCGGCGAGCAGTGGCGTGCTGAGCGACGTGCTGACCATCATCGCCATCGCGTCGATCCTGTTCGGTAACCTGCTGGCACTGACCCAAAGCAACCTCAAGCGTCTGCTGGGTTACTCGTCCATCGCTCACTTCGGTTACCTGCTGATCGCCCTGGTGGCGAGCAAAGGCCTGGCCGTGGAAGCCATCGGCGTGTACCTGGTCACTTACGTGATCACCAGCCTCGGCGCGTTCGGCGTAATCACCCTGATGTCCTCGCCGTACAACGGCCGTGACGCGGATGCCCTGTACGAATACCGTGGCCTGTTCTGGCGCCGTCCGTACCTGACCGCCGTCCTGACCGTGATGATGCTGTCCCTGGCCGGTATCCCGCTGACCGCGGGCTTCATCGGCAAGTTCTACATCATCGCCACCGGTGTCGAATCGCAGCAATGGTGGCTGGTCGGCTCCCTGGTACTGGGCAGCGCCATCGGCGTCTTCTACTACCTGCGTGTGATGGTCACCCTGTACCTGATCGAACCGAACCTGCGTCGCCACGATGCCCAGCTGCACTGGGAACAACGTGCGGGCGGCGTGATGCTGCTGGCGATTGCCGCCCTGGCATTCTTCCTCGGCCTGTATCCACAGCCGCTGCTGAACCTGGTTCAGCAATCGGGGTTGGCGGGTTGATCGCGTAGCGCACTCGGTAGAAAACAAAAACGGCACCTTCGGGTGCCGTTTTTGCGTTTGTGGGATTTGTTACTGCCGCCCTCCCTCCTTCTGCAATCCCCCGAAAGCTCTCGCCGAATTGTCCGCTTCGTCCTACAGCTTTATTGCCTAACCTGTGGCGCGCGGATAAATCGGATTTCCCCTACGCCTAAAACAGAATCACCCGGCATTCAAACTTGAGGCTGCTCGCCAAAGTCCCCCGTTTTACGGATCGGGACACGAACGTGACCAGACTCATCCCCAAAAGTGAACTCCATGGCCAACGCGACCAAGTACTCGACACCTACCAAGCCATGGAAGACTTCCGACAGGCACTGAACCGCCCGGACGATCTGCCTGGCTTCGACGAACTGCTAAACGCAGTGGGCCTCAATCGCTCCAACTACATGCAGGGGGCCAACCAGCGAAAACTCATCGATGCCGTCAGTAACGGTGACTGGGCAATGGTGAAGCCGCGCGTCGCTACGGATAACGGTGGAGCCTCCTGGAACGCCTTCAAACCTAAACCCGAGCCATCACCGGCAGAGTATCTGGTGGAAGAACACGCCTTCACCCTGCCCAAACCGGCAGAGTCCGGCTTCCACATCGTCCAGACACCCATGACCCTCGAAGCGCTGGAACGCTCGCTGTACGAAATCACACCCAGCGGTGTGCTGCGCCGCGAGTTCCGCTCGCTCAATCGCCATCTCGGTGAACGGGTAAAGCCAGGGCAAATGGTTATCTTCAGCGACTCGCGCAACTACATGTGCCGTCGCGAAGAAGCGCAAATGATGGCGGCGGCGGAGAAAGTGAATGAAGCGCTTAAGGATCTGACGGATGAAGAGGCTTCGTTCATGGTTGAGCACCATGAGGTGATTGAGCCGTTTGTCGAGGTATCGGCGGGCACACTAGGCGTTGCGTCATTCATGATCGGCCAGCATCTGGAAGGATTAAAAAATACCCTCAAAGAACTAGAGGAGCTGCATCAACAGCAATATCGCCAGTATCGTCACCTGCATTCGCCGGAGTTCTTTGCCAAACGCAAACGACTGATGGCAAAGCTGGATGCCAGCCTTGGGCCGCTCATACGCAAAGGCACAGGCATCGCGGATCATCCAAAGCTCAAACGTGCACTAGGGTTGTCGAGCCGCAGGATCATTCACCGCTGGGACAAAGCTGGTTCGTCCACACAATTACCAGGATATGCAACCAACATCGCAGGCGTTGCAAGAGCAGCGAAGTACATGAAGGGAGGTGGCTATCTCGGTATAGGGTTACAGCTAGGCGCGTCCAGTTCAAAAATTCATGAGGTATGCACTTCTGGCCGCGAGGCAGAATGCAGGCAAGTGAGGTTTGTTGAAGGTGGAAAAATGGTAGGAGGTACTTTTGGAGCTATTGCCGGCGGTGTCGCTGGGGGAAAATTAGGTACGACAGTGTGTACAAAACTGAAGGGGCTCGGAAAACTTGTGTGTGTGCTGGTGGTCGGCGCTACAGGATCCACGTTAACTGGAACAGTGCTGACTGATGGCGGCGAGCTTGTGGGTCAAGAAATCCACGAGTATTCCGAATAATGGAAGTCTCCCGCACAGCATTTGCCTGGACTTGGGGGGCACTGATCCTGCTGAGCGTGATCGATACCGCCATGATTTTCTACGCCGTTCACACAAAGCTCGAGTCTCTGGAAGACTACTTTAAGCAGTGGCGTTCCATATCCATAAACCACCGTGTCTTAGGTGGGGGGCTTCACGGAAAAGTTGTTCGACTCGCCGCCATCAGTTTTTTGATTTCATCTAAAAAAATTCAGAGCCAGGAACCCGATTTAATGGAAGACGTGCAACGCCTTCCGAAGGGACTCAAGTTCTGGGCGACATATCCATTTCATATAGCCTATTTCGTGACGGGAACAACAATCGCTCTTTGGTTGTATGGAAAATACAGCGGTCTATTTGATTGAATAGCAAACCGTCGAGACACCTAAAAAATAATAGGCTTGAAGATGACTATGCCAGTCAGAGTCTTATGGATGGCTAATGAACCTCGACCAGATAATTGGCCACGCTAATGCATTTTTCATCTTGTGGGTGCTGGTATTTTGGTTTGGATAGCGGCGAGGTATTACCTGTGATTGGTCCTCATCTTGACCTCATTTACCTCTTCTCATGGGGAGGTGTACTGCTACTTATTTTCCTCAGCGAAGCGATCGTTTTGTTTGCCGCCTATTGGCTGCTTGATCAGATGGAAGACCACTTCATTGCGTCTCATCTTGTGAGCATTAATCGGAAAACGTTGGGAAATGGCCCATTGGGGCGAATGAAAAGAGTAAGGCAGATAGGAGCATTAACAGGCCGTTTCACCTATTTTCAAATGCTGGATCGGTATGCGGTCATGGAGGCGGAGGTTTTTCCGGAGCACTTGAAAAAATGGGTGAGTATTCCGGGAAGCCTCATGCGAATCGCTGTGACTGGAGCCGGCCTACTTTTGCTTTGGGTCGGTTTCGAGCGGTTATGCATGACGGTCTCCAAACCGGCGAGCGACCTGAAGCTGCTGTGTGTGGCCGCATTGATCGCCTGTGTTGTGGTGGCATTGGTGGCGCTGCTCGTACGGGCATACGTCAGCTTTTTCAAACTGGCTGAGATTGAATCTTTCCTGAAAGAGTCCTACTTCGTCGCTCGCAATCGGCGGGTGATGGGAAACAGCTTTTATGGCCGCACCTGTCGCTTGTCCCACATCTCGATCATGCTTTTACTGGACTACGATTTTTTGTGGGGAAGTGATCCGGACGCAATAAATGAGATTGCTCGCTTTCCGTTGCCCCTGCGACGTTGGGTCATTATTCCCGCTCGAACGACTGGCTATTCTTTTCTAGGTTTTGGCATGATCTATCTCGGCGGAATCATCTTTGGGGTACTTGCCTAACAGCAGCGAGACAGGCTGTCAGTCTTTTAATAAAAAACGCGGCCCTGCAGCGCCGCGTTTTTTTGTGCCCGCCCAGCCTCATTGATTAGCCAGCCGGCTCGACGTTATCCAACGCCTGATTCACCGCCAGTTCCCCCAACATGACCACTTGCGCAATCCCCAGCAGGGTCTTGCGGTGGGTGCCTTCCAGTAGAGCGGCGAAGTCACCGAGCATGACCGTAGCCGAGGACAATGACTCGCTGGCATTGGCCAGCAGGGATTCGGTGTCGGCTTTGGAGTTGGCGAAAAACATCTGATTGGGGGTGTAGGGCGTGGCCATGATTTCGACGGCGGGATTGAGGTAATCATCGAGCACGCGTTCGGCGGCGTCGGGGCGTTTTTGGGTGTCGATGGAGGCGTCGGGGGACGTAGCGTCGGCTTCTGTTTCGGGAGGGTTGGGTGTTGGTTTTTTCATGGTGAAACTCCACTGAAAAGTTGGAGCTGCCCCATTCGGTTTCCGGACGAAGAGGTGGCAGCTGTACGCAGGTTGGAAACCCGGGCAGCGGCGACCCGGTCGACCCGAAGGTCTCCCACGCACAGCCGCCATAACGGAGTGCACACATTCAAGGTGCGCAAGGATACGTTATGAAAGGCGTGTTGGCGCCACTGTTACTGATCGGGGTTTCCAGTCCCGGTCGCTGAATTGGCAGCGACGTGCACAGGCTAGAGACCGGACGTCCGACGGACAACCTGAAAACATTGTGGGAAGGTTCTGTATTTCCCACACAACTTTAAACATTCAGAATTGAAATACGCACTGTGTAGGAGCTGTCGCAGGCTGTGATCTTTTTACTCTTCATCGCCCTCCCACTTACAGGAAGATACCTGCAAGGCGGTGGGCAATAGCTGACATCCGGCAGGAGGTATTTGCCGTTAAATTCGAAGATCAGCTATCAAGAGAGATCGCGAATCATGAAACGAGATATTTGTGCCTAACGGGTAGAAGGCTTCTACGCCTTGGCCGCTGGGCGCCGGTTTCCAGTGGAAGAACCCTGTGACCCGCGTATCGGAGCGATGAAAGGAAAACTGGTTATTCCTGACGATTTCGACGTGCCTCTGCCCGACGACATGATCAATAGTTTTGAAGGCCCTCAGGATTGAGAAATGACCTCGAACATCATCACCGTCGATCGGCTAATTGTTGCAATGTCCATGACAGAGCCAATGAAACTGCTCACCGCCGACCCATTGGTGGCCAGTTACACAGATTTAGCAATTTTAGTTTAACCGCCCCCCTCTCCCCTCTCCTCCCCAATATCCAGAATCGCCTCGCGGGTGAATCAGCCGCGTCCTACATCCCGATCCTGCCTGCGACTTTAACGTAATGACTTGACCGAATTGGCAGGCACAGAAGCCTTGACCTATTCGATTCTTGTGATAGAAATATACGCAGGTAACGTACAGAACATGGACGCTCTTTTTATCGAATTACCCGTATTTCAAAAGCATCGAAGTGACTACCTGGATGATGATCTGTTTCACCGGTTCCAGCAGGAGCTGCTGCAAAACCCGGAAGCGGGAGATGTCGTCGAAGGCACCGGAGGTCTGCGCAAAATTCGAGTGGTGGATGAGCGGCGAAACAAGGGCAAGCGCGGCGGACTAAGGGTGATTTATTACTGGTGGTCCGGCTTCGACCAATTCTGGCTCTTTACCCTGTATGGCAAAAACGAACAGGACGATCTGATGCCACAACAGAAAAAACTGCTTAAAGAAATGCTTTATCGAGAAATCAAAGCGAGAACGAGCGATGAAACGTGACATTTTTTCCGAGCTGGTAGAGGGGTTTGAAGCCTTGGCCGATGAGCGCCAAGGCAAAGTCACTCTACGCACGCACAAAGTAAAACTGGCCAAACTGGCTCCGATTACGGCTGAAGAAGTGGTTGGCATCCGCCAGCAACTGAATCTCTCCCGGCCGGTGTTTGCGATGTACTTGCGCACCAACACCCGGACGCTGGAGAACTGGGAGCAAGGACGGGCAAAACCTAATGCTCAGGCGACAACGCTGATCCGGCTGGTTGAGCGCTTTCCGGAGACGGTTCAACAATTGGCGGCGCTGACCTGAAGTGTTTGCGGTGTTTTCAATGACGCCATCGCGAGCAGGCTCGCTCCCACAGGGGGACCACGTTCTGTCAGAAATAATGCGGTTCAATGTGGGAGCGAGCCTGCTCGCGATGGCGGTGGAACAGGCAAAAAGTAAAACGGCACCTTTCGATGCCGTTTCGCTTCACGCGGTCCAGCTGTTTACTTACGCGCCGCCTCCCACGATTTCAGCAGCTCGGCATAGCTCACGGTTTCGCCTTTAGGCTTCTCGTTCGCCAATTTCGCTTTCGGCGCACCCGGCTGATCGAACCAATACTGCGCATCCCGCTCCGGATTCATTTTCGGCCCGCAGGTCGGTTGTACCTTGGAGCGTTCCAGACGGGTCATGATCGCATCCTGATCCTTGGCCAGACCGTCCAGTGCCTGTTGTGGTGTTTTCTCGCCACTGGCGGCTTCCGCGATGTGGCTCCACCACAGTTGCGCCAAACGTGGATAGTCCGGCACGTTGGTCCCGGTCGGGGTCCATTGCACGCGGGCCGGGCTGCGATAGAACTCCACCAGCCCACCGAGTTTCGGTGCCAGGTCGGTCATGGCTTGCGAGTTGATGTCCGACTCGCGAATAGGGGTCAGGCCGACAATGGTTTTCTTCAGGGATACGGTTTTCGAGGTCACGAACTGCGCGTACAGCCAGGCCGCGAGTTTTTGCTTTTCAGGGGTGGACTTGAGGAAGGTCCAGGAACCGGCGTCCTGATAACCGAGCTTCATGCCCTCCTCCCAGTACGGACCTTTCGGCGAAGGTGCCATACGCCATTTCGGCGTGCCGTCGGCGTTCATCACCGGCAGTCCCGGTTTGGTCATGTCGGCGGTAAACGCGGTGTACCAGAAGATCTGCTGGGCAATGTTGCCCTGGGACGGCACCGGGCCTGATTCGGAGAAGGTCATGCCCGCCGCTTCCGGTGGCGCGTATTTTTTCATCCAGTCAACGTACTTGGTGGTCGCATACACCGCCGCCGGGCCGTTGGTATCGCCGCCGCGGGTCACGCTGGAGCCGACCGGATGACAATCCTCGACGCGGATACCCCACTCATCCACCGGCAAGCCGTTGGGGATGCCTTTATCGCCAGCGCCGGCCATGGAGAACCAGGCATCGGTGAAGCGCCACCCCAGCGACGGGTCTTTCTTGCCATAGTCCATGTGGCCATAGACGCGCTTGCCGTCGATTTCCTTGACGTCTTCGCTGAAGAATTTGGCGATGTCTTCATAGGCCGACCAGTTCACCGGAACGCCCAACTCGTAGCCGTACTTTTCTTTGAATTTCGCTTTCAAATCCGCCCGCTCGAACCAGTCGGCGCGGAACCAGTAGAGGTTGGCGAACTGCTGGTCGGGCAGTTGATAGACTTTGCCGTCCGGCGCGGTGGTGAACGAGATGCCAATGAAGTCTTTAATGTCCAGGGTCGGCGAGGTGTAGGCCTTGCCTTCGTTGGCCATCAGGTCGGTGATCGATTCGGTCTTGCCGTAGCGAAAGTGAGTACCGATCAGGTCCGAGTCGTTGACCCAACCGTCATAGATGTTCTTGTCCGATTGCATCTGGGTCTGCAGCTTTTCCACTACGTCGCCTTCCTGCAGCAAGTCGTGGGTCAGCTTGATCCCGGTGATTTCGGTGAAAGCCTTGGCCAGCACCTTGGATTCATATTCGTGGGTGGCGATGGTTTCTGACACCACTTTAATACTCATCCCGCGAAATGGCTCCGCCGCCTTGATGAACCACTTCAGCTCTTCGAGCTGCTGATCGGCCGTCAGGGTGGACGGCTTGAATTCACTGCCGATCCATTTCTTCGCGGCGTCTTCATAGGCATCGGCCCAGGCAGATGCGCTCAAACCGCTGAGTGCCAGCATGGCTGCCAATGAAATGCTATGTCGCAGCTTATTGTTTTTATCGAACATAAGACCTCCTGTTTAAGTGGCGGAGCACGATTGCCGAGCGACTCGACTAGCCCCAACGCATCACAGCCAACAGCCACACCAGGGACAACGCGAACGCTACCCAGATGCTCCAGTCGGTGACGCCGATTACCAGCAAATGCAGGTAGGCGCTGCCGAGAAGACCGATAAACAGCCGATCGCCACGGGTGGTGGCAATCGGCAAAAAACCACGCCGAGGGATGCTCGGCGAGCGCAATTCCCATGTCGTCATGCCCGCCAGAGTCAAGGCAATGACGCTGAAGAACGCCGCCGTGGGGCCAGTCCAACTCATCCATTCCATCATCAGTTCCTCATACCCGGCCCAGGGCAAAGCCCTTGGCCACGTGGTTGCGAACAAACCAGATCACCAGCATGCCCGGCAGGATGGTCAATACGCCCGCGGCCGCCAGCACACCCCAGTCGATGCCAGACGCCGAGACCGTGCGGGTCATCACCGCCGCGATGGGTTTGGCGTTCACCGAGGTCAGGGTTCGCGCCAGCAGCAGCTCGACCCAGGAAAACATGAAGCAGAAAAACGCTGTGACACCGATCCCGGAGCCGATCAGCGGGACGAAGATCTTCACGAAGAACTTAGGGAAACTGTAGCCGTCGATGTAGGCGGTTTCGTCGATTTCCTTAGGAACGCCGGACATGAAGCCTTCAAGAATCCACACCGCCAACGGCACGTTGAACAGACAGTGAGCCAACGCCACCGCGATGTGGGTGTCGAACAGCCCGATCGAGGAATACAGCTGAAAAAACGGCAGCAGGAACACCGCCGGTGGCGCCATGCGATTGGTCAGCAGCCAGAAGAACAAGTGCTTGTCACCGAGGAAACGATAGCGCGAAAACGCATACGCCGCCGGCAGCGCCACGCTCAGGGAAATCACCGTGTTCAGGCTCACGTAGTACAGCGAGTTGAGATAACCGGTGTACCAGCTCGGGTCAGTGAAGATCACCTTGTAGTTGGCGAAGGTGAAATCCTGGGGAAACAGCGTCAGACCGCCGAGGATTTCGGTGTTGCTCTTGAAGGACATGTTCAGCAGCCAGTAGATCGGCACCAGCAGGAACAGGATGTAAATCAGCAACGGGATAAGCTTTCTCTTGCTCATGGCGGGCCTCACCGATTGGCGTCAGAGTGAGTCATGGCGGTGTAGAACAGCCACGACACCAACAGGATGATCAGGAAGTACACCAGCGAGAAAGCCGCCGCCGGGCCGAGGTCGAATTGCCCGATGGCCATTTGGGTCAAGGTCTGACTCAAGAAGGTCGTGGCATTGCCTGGACCACCACCCGTCAGCACGAACGGCTCGGTGTAGATCATGAAACTGTCCATGAACCGCAGCATTACCGCGATCAACAGCACGCTCTTGAGCTTGGGCAGCTGGATATGTCGGAAAACCGCCCAGGCCGACGCCCGATCAATCCGCGCCGCCTGGTAATACACGTCCGGAATCGCCCGCAGCCCGGAGAAACACAACAACGCCACCAGCGACGTCCAGTGCCAGACGTCCATCACCAACACCGTGACCCAGGCGTCCATGGTGTTGGCCGCATAGTTGTAGCTGATGCCCATGGCATTGAGGCTCGAACCGAGCAAACCTATGTCGGCCCGGCCAAAAATCTGCCAGATCGTGCCGACCACGTTCCATGGAATCAGCAATGGAATCGCCAGAATGATCAGCACCACCGACGACCACCGCCCCTTGGTCGGCATGGTCAGGGCGATGGCGATGCCCAATGGGATTTCGATCAGCAACACGCAGCCGGAATAGATGAACTGGCGCAGCAGCGAGTCATGCAACCGTGGGTCGAGCAGCACCTGCCTGTACCAGTCGGCGCCGACGAAGTAGCGGCTGGACTGGTCGAAGATGTCCTGCACCGAGTAGTTGACCACGGTCATCATCGGGATCACCGCACTGAATGCCACCAGCAGGAACACCGGTAACACCAGCCACCAGGCCTTGTTGTTCTGCACCTTGTTCATGGCAGCACCTCCAGCAAGTAATCATCGGCATAGACCATCAGCCATTGCGCCGGAAAACTGATGTACGCCGTGCCTTCGGGCACCGGTTTGTCTTCGGCCAGGCGTACTTTCAGCGGGGCGCCGTCGAGGTTCAGGGTCATGATCTTGTAGGTGCCCAGGTCTTCAACGTGTACGACCTGTGCCTGCATCGCGTCATCACAGGGTTCGTCCCACACATGAACGAACTCCGGACGAATACCGACCTTCAGGGTTTTCCATTCGGAATCGGCGATTCGTTTCTGCATCGCGTCGGACAGTGGCAAGTGGGTCGAAGCGAAACCGACACCGCCGACTTGAGACTGAACCTCGATCAGGTTCATTCCCGGGCTGCCTATGAAATAACCGACAAAGGTGTGGCTCGGCCGCTCGAACAATTCCCGTGGCGTACCGAACTGCACGATCTGCCCGCCATACATCACCGCGATTTTGTCAGCGAAAGTCGAAGCTTCGAGTTGATCGTGGGTGACGTAGACCATGGTGATGTTGAACTGCTCATGGATCTGCTTGAGCTTGCGCCGCAGCTTCCACTTCAGGTGCGGGTCAATCACTGTCAGCGGTTCATCGAAAAGGATCGCCGACACGTCATCGCGCACCAGCCCACGGCCCATGGAAACTTTCTGCTTTTCATCGGCGGTAAGGTTGCGCGCCTTCTTGGACAGCAATGCCTGGAGGTCGAGGACTTCAGCGATTTCGTGCACCTTGGTGTGAATTTTCGCTTCCGCCATGCCTTGATTGCGCAATGGAAAGGCCAGGTTATCGAACACCGTCATGGTGTCGTAGACCACCGGAAACTGGAAAACCTGGGCGATGTTGCGCTTTTCCGGGGTCAGCTCGTTGACCACTTTACTGTCGAACAGCACTTGGCCCTGAGACGGGCTGAGCAACCCGGAAATGATGTTGAGCAAGGTCGACTTGCCGCACCCCGAAGGCCCGAGCAGCGCATAAGCACCGCCCTGCTCCCAGACATGATCCATCTCGCGGATCGCGTAATCCTCAGGGCCGGTCGGCGTTGGGGTGTAGCTGTGAGCAAGGTTCTGCAAACGGATTTCGGCCATCAGGCAACCCTCGCAATGCGGCGCCCAGGCGCCTGAACCAGCCGCCCCTGCCTATCGAACACAAACAGTTTATGGGTCGGGATATAGATGCGAATCGGCGCATCGACGTCGTATTCGTGAACCCCCGGCAAGTGCAGCACCAGCAGGAAATACTCGTTGCGCACGTGCAAGAAAGTTTCCGAACCGCTGATCTCGGCCACTTCGACGGTCACCGCCAGTTCGAGGTCATCGTCATTGCTCGGCACCAGCGAAATGTGGCTGGGGCGCACGCCGAAACGGAACTCACCCTCGCCCACCGGCCGCAGATCAACGTTCAAGGGGAAGTGCACAAAATTGGCGAAACTGACTTCGTTGCCGGCGATGCGCCCCGGCATGAGGTTGATTGGCGGCTCGGAGAACAATTCAGCCGCCAACACGGTTTGCGGCTGGTGATACACCTCGGCGGACTTGCCGCTCTGAATCACCCGGCCTTCATGAAGAATCGTGGTGGTGCCGCCCAGCGCCAGGGCTTCGTTGGGTTCCGTGGTGGCGTAAATTGCGATGGTGTGCCGGGCCTTGAACAGCTCACGCATTTCCTGGCGCAGCTCTTCGCGCAACTTGTAGTCGAGGTTGACCAGCGGTTCGTCGAACAGAATCAGCTCCGCGTCCTTGACCAGCGCCCGGGCCATCGCGGTGCGTTGTTGCTGGCCGCCAGAGAGTTCCAAGGGATAGCGCTGGAGGAATTTCTCGATGCGCAGCATCTTCGCGGTTTCCAGCACTTTGCTCTGGATCAGCTCATTGGATACCCCGGACTGACGCAACGGCGAGGCGATGTTCTCGAACACCGTCATGGTCGGGTAATTGATGAACTGCTGATAGACCATCGACACGTTGCGCAAACGCACCGGACGCTGGGTGACGTCGACGCCGTTCATCAGGATGCGGCCGCTGTCGGGCTTATCCAGACCTGCCATCAGGCGCATGAGACTGGTTTTGCCGGACAGCGTGCGACCGAGCAAAACGTTGAACGATCCGGGTTCGAAATTAAGGCAGGCATCGTCGATCCAGGTCTGACCCTCGACGGTGCGGCTGACGTGCTCCAGGATTAGTGACATGGCTCGGCCTTTTTATTATTGGAGTCAAGCGACCGGAGCACTACAGCGACATTCATGCCAGAAATTCCAAGCGGTTGATCTGGCTTGAAAAACCCGAAAAAGAAGGGAAAACCGCGTTCGTTGCTGAACAGAAATGAACAACCGCGACTGAACAATTGAACAATCCGTCGGTTGACAATGAACAATAGTGAACAACACTCTATAGATGCTTTTTTTGTGGCCCGCCGCATTCATGGCGTGATGTAACGCGGTCCCATCTGGCATGTACGCGGTCTCTGTAGGAGCTGCCGAAGGCTGCGATCTTTTGATCTTGATCTTCGCTGTCTCACGGGCGTCAGGATCAAAAGATCGCAGCCTTCGGCAGCTCCTACAGGGGATCGGCGGCGCCCGATAACAATAATAAAAACGCTGTTTCAGAGGCTGAATGCCATGGCCGCACCTGCCCCGCCGCTCTCCCACGACGCCATCATCCAGGACTCCTGGTCCCGCTGCCGCGCGTTCGGGCTCGATCATCAGAGCGCGCCGGCGTTCGATCAGCTGCCGGCCGATGGCATCGCCCAGTTGCTGGAGAGCCAGCATTCACTGGTGCAGACCACCCATCAGGAAGTCCTGCCGTACTACGAGAACATCCTCAGCAACTCCAATTGCCTGATCATGCTCGCCGACCATCAGGGCCAGGTGCTGACGTCCTGGGGCACCCAGCGTTTCATCGAGCCGAGCCTGACTCGCGGTTTCAGCGCCGGCGCCAGCTGGATAGAGCGTTGCAGCGGCACCAACGCAATCGGCACCGCGTTGGCTTGCGAGCAGGCAGTGCACATCGAGCACGATGAACATTTTCTCAAGGCCAACCGCTTCATGACCGGTTCCGCCGCGCCGATTTTCGATGCCGAGCGCAAGGTGATCGCGGTACTGGATGTGTCCAGCGACAGCTACCTGCCGCCGTCGCACACCTTGGGCATGGTCAAGATGATGAGCCAGACCGTGGAAAATCGGCTGATCCTCAATCTGTTCCATGGCCAGCATTTCCAGCTGACCTTCAACACCGGACTGAACAATCTCGACAGCCAATGGGCCGGGTTGCTGATCTTCGACGAAACCGGTCAGGTACTGTCGGCTAATCGCCGGGCCGACAACCTGCTGGGCATCAGTCTGTCGCGGGTCAGCGTCGAAAGCCTGTTCAAAGTCTCATTGCTGGAGCTGTTGAACCAACCGGACGGCCTGCCGTTTGCCCTGCAAGCCTCGGGGCGCAACCGCTTTCAATGCCTGTTGAAGCGACCGAAACAAGCGCCGATTCAAGCCCGAGTGTTTGCCAACCCCATCGTGATGGCACCCGCCGCGATCAGCCTCAATACGCTGCATTTTGGCGACAGCCGCGTGGAAAAAGCCGTGCGCCAGGCCGAGCGCTTGCTGGAAAAGGACATTCCCCTGTTAATCCACGGGGAAACCGGGGTCGGCAAGGAAGTCTTCGTCAAAGCCCTGCACCAAGCCAGTTCACGCAGTAAACAGCCGTTCATTGCCGTCAACTGTGCAGCGATCCCCGCCGAACTGGTGGAGTCCGAATTGTTTGGCTACGAGAAAGGCGCATTCACCGGCGCCAATCAGAAAGGCAGCATTGGGCTGATCCGCAAGGCCGACAAAGGCACGCTGTTTCTCGATGAAATCGGCGACATGCCGTTGCCGACCCAGGCTCGGCTGCTGCGAGTATTGCAGGAGCGTTGCGTGCAACCGGTGGGCAGCAGTGAGCTGTTCCCGGTGGACATTCGGATCATTTCAGCGACTAACCGCTCGTTGCGAGAACAGGTTCAACTCGGCCGGTTTCGAGAGGATTTGTATTACCGCATCGGTGGTTTGACCCTGGAACTACCGCCGCTACGGGAACGCAGCGATAAAGAAGCGCTGTTCAAACGGCTGTGGGAACAGCACCGCGAACCGAGCCAATGGGCTGGCCTGAGCCGTGAAGTGATGGAGCTGTTCAGTCGTCACCCGTGGCCGGGGAATTTGCGCCAGGTGAGCAGTGTGATGCAGGTGGCGCTGGCCATGGCCGAGGAACAACCCGTGCGGCCGGAGCATTTGCCGGATGATTTTTTTGTCGATCTGGAGATGGAGCCGGTGGATTCGCCGGAGACGTTGTCGGTGGATTTGAATGATGCCGAGGAATTGAATCGCCAGTTGCAGGCGGCTGGGGGGAATATTTCCCATTTAGCCCGCAGGCTCGGGGTTAGCCGGAATACCCTTTACAAGCGATTGCGCCAGTCAGGTGACTGATCGTTCCCACGCTCCGCGCCGCTAATTCAAACTGTTCGATGCTCAATCCAAAATAGGCATAGCTCACTGTTTCCATTGCTTGAGTGAATAGCTCTCAATTGGCGCCGCATAAATACTCATCCAGACAGTACTAAAAGGTTGGCTCGGCATACATCGCTGACGCGGTACCAAGTGCGCGCAGACCAATAAGCACGACCACCACCATTACCAGCCCCGCAACAATGGCTACACCGAACCCTGCCCGTGCGCCATAGACGTCGATGATCAGGCCCGAAAGTACTCCACCGAGCGCTACGCCGATGCTGATGCCTGTCGTCATCCACGTTAGTCCTTCGGTGATCCTGGACGGTGGAACAATGATCGAACCGAGATTCATGACGATGACCATCGTTGGCGCGAATGACATACCTGCCACAAAGAGCATTCCCGCAAGGATGTAGACGTCCGGTGAGAAAATGGGCAGTACGGCTGTGACTGCCGTTACCAGTACCCCAACAAAGAACTGCTTTTCAATCGGTAAGGAAACCCTTAACGCGCCGAATGTCAGGCCAGCGATCATTGAGCCGAGTGCATAGGCTGCCAAGATGAAGCTGGCGGACGTTGGCCAGCCTTGTGCGTTGGCGAAGGCAACTACAGCCACATCGATTGATCCCCCAATAACACCCATCGCTAGAAGCGCCAGAACGATGGTGCGAACGCCGGGGATAAGTAAGGCCGAATTTGCGTTCCTCCTGCTGCCCGCGACGACCTTCGGTTCTGTCTGCCGCTGCAGAAGAAAAGCAGTCACACCGATTACCAGCAGCAGTACGGCAACAAGAGGTCCGGCTTCGGCGAAGAAGCTGATGCTCAGAGCAATGGCGAGTGGTGGGCCGATAATAAAGGCGAGTTCAGTTAGAACAGTGTCCAGTGAGAAGGCCGTGTGTAGTTGCGGCTTGCCACGGAAAAGCTGTGTCCAGCGCGCTCTTATCATGGCAGGCATGCTGGGCATTGTGCCCGCCAGTGCCGCAAGAATAAAAAGCAGTACAGCCGGGGCCCTTATGTAGACAGCAAGTATCAGCGCCAGCAACATACCAATACTGAAGACAGTCACAAAGGGCAGAACCCGACTCTGACCTCGCTGATCAACGAGTTTCGATATTTGCGGGCCGATCAGCGCATTCGCCAATGTAAAGGTACCTGCGACAGAGCCAGCCAGCCAATAAAGGCCTGTCTGCTGCACCAACATAGTAATGATGCCGATGCCGATCATTGCCTGTGGCAGACGGGCAATGGAGCTCGTGATGATTAACCCCATGACGCCGGGGGTTGTCAGTAGCTCGCGATAGGGATTAGCCATGATTTCTCCAGTTTATAGTTCGACGCTGATAAGTATCCCGCTACACGTGACGTAAACAATTGGATGCGGTTTACCTGCGACAAAAATGTCCATTTGAGCAAGCATACAAGTGGGTAGTTACAAAATTTGCAACAGCCCCCACTTGCATGCCGGCTAGTGGCGCCTGTAAAGCTAACGCTCAATCATCCTCGCAAAAGTGCTCGATTAAATGCTTCAGCCAAGTGCTTGCGATTACTGACATCAGCCATCATGGACAGATGCCCGCCCGGAACAGAAATAGAACGAATAGCCAAATCAGGTAATCGTTCTCTCCACCCGCCTACCATATCAACCTGAGGCAGACTGGTACGCTCACGATCCGCAGCGTAGAAATGATAGAGATTGATCGGTAATGGCACTGGCTTATAGGCGCCGGCAATTTGTGAAAATTGATAAATGGCTTGCCATTTAACTGTTTCCAGTGAGATATCTGCATTTAAATCATAGCCTCCCAGATCCTGGGCTTTTCTTATCAGCTCACCCAACTCATCACACTCACTTAATATATCGAGTTCATTACTCTCCGCTTCGGAAACCACCGATTTAACATGCTCAATAAAATAGTGCTTTATATCTTGATTTTTATAAAGCAACTTATGTGGCGCCGGAACATCAATAAACCCTAAAAATTCAACGCTGGCATCTTTGCACATAAGCGCATGGGCGATGGCGTAAGCGAGGATTCCTCCAGAAGAATACCCCGCAATTCGATAGGGCCCTTCAGGCTGAATCGCCTGGATGAGCGGTACCATTCTTTGCGCCATGACCTCCATTGAGTGAGGAAAAGGTTCGCCAATGGCCGACCACGGCAACACATGGATCGGGCAGCTCACCCGGATCTGTTGTGTCAGAGAAATAGCATACGAGTAATCAGCTAATCCCGAAGGAACAAAAAAGACCGGGGACTCAGTCCCGGCACTGCGCACCGTGATTACTCCGACATGCCGATTAAGCAAAGGAGACTGTGCGATTTGAAAGGCAAGGTTAGCCATACGCGGGTGTTCAAAAATGTCACTCAGCGAACACTCCAAACCATAACTCCTGATTTTTTGCATCAGCTGGACGGCCATGAGCGAATGGCCGCCGAGGGCGAAGAAGTTGTCATGGCGACCCACCTGCTCAACCCCGAGCAACTCTGACCAAAGCGCTGCCAGGATAGTCTCAGTCTCACCTTGTGGGGCCTCATAGACCGCATGGGCAAAGGCCTCCCCCTCAGGAACAGGCAACGCCCGCCGATCAAGCTTGCCGTTAGGCGTCAGTGGCAAGCTTTCAATGAGTACAAAGGCAGACGGCACCATATAGTCGGGTAAACGCTCACTTAGATAATCACGTAGTCGTCCTGCAAGCGGTAAACCCGCCTTGGAGTCGGTCTTGAATATAGAGGCATCATTGTCCGAGACCTCTGGCTGAGCCACCACATAAGCGATCAATCGCTTGTCGGTGTCTACGCCTTGCACCTCCACAACCGCCTCGAGGATGGAGGGATACTCGGTCAATCTGGCCGCGATTTCGCCCGGCTCAATCCGCAAGCCCCGTATCTTTACCTGGTCGTCATTGCGGCCCAGGAACACCAGGTTTCCGTTCGACAGATAACGGGCCAAATCCCCCGTTTTATACATACGCGCGTCAGGCTTGCCTACAAAATGATCGAGCAAGAAACGCTCGTCCGTTAGTTCGGGGAGGTTGAGATATCCACGTGCAACACCGATCCCGCCGATATACATCTCACCCACCGCGCCCATCGGAACAGGCTCGCCATGCGCGTCCAGAAGGTAGATGAATGTGTTTGAAATCGGACGGCCTATCGGAACAGGATCAACATCATCAGACGAACAGCGATGGACCGCAGCCCAGACTGTCGCTTCCGTCGGGCCATATTCATTGAATAATTCAACGGCAGTAAATGCTGTAGTCACTTCCTGAATCAGCTTCGCAGGACACAATTCACCTGCCACGATCACCTGACGGAGTTTTCCATATCCGAGCTGGGCGACTTGAGGCAGAACCAGTCTTGCGAGAGACGGCACAAGCAGCACCGATGTGACGCTGTTTTCAATCAAAAGGCTGCTGATAATTTGTGGATCCATGACTGCTTTGCTGCCTGGTAAACACAAAGCACCACCGGTTGTTAACGTTCCAAAGATGCCTGCCACGGAACTGTCAAATGCCATCGATGACAATAGTAAAAACACCACATCGGATCCCGGTTTATAGACCGTGGTTCTTGCCAGTGTCGATGCAATCAATCCACGATGTTCGATCATGACGCCCTTGGGCTGTCCGGTTGAACCCGATGTGTAGATGATATAAGCGAGGTTGCGGGGTGTAAGGCCGAGAACCTGGAAATTGGCATCAGCCTCCGTCAACACCCCTGCCTGGGATTCATTGGGATCTAGCACGATATGGGTCTGCAACGCCTCACCCAGCACTTGCCGCCCGGCCGCATCGGCCAGCACCAGGGCCGGCGCCGTATCGGCAAGAATGTAAGTCAGTCGATCTCCCGGATAGGCGGGATCAAGCGGCACATAGGCGCCACCCGCCTTCAGGATCGCCATAAGGCCAACAACCATGGCCGCAGAGCGCTCGACACAGATCGCCACCCGCTGGTCTGGTCCAACACCCAACTCGATCAGCCGATGTGCCAGTCGATTTGCCCTGGCATTGAGCTCAACGTAACTGAACGCCTCCCCCTCAAAGATCAGTGCCATCGCTTCTGGACTGCGCGCGACCTGCGCCTCAAATAAATGATGAATGCACAAATGATCCGGACAGGGTACATCCGTCGCGTTCAACGTCTTGAGGAGCAATGTACGCTCAGACGCAGGCAGAATGTCCAGCTGTCGAACCGGGCGGAGCGGCGAGCGCTCCAAGGTCTGAGCCAGACTTTCCAAGGCCTGCTCCATATAGCCACACACACGATCGGAATCGAACGGCGTGACCACTTGGGTCGTCAATCCCAGCGAGTGACTGAAATCTTCCACAGACAATGTGAACGGATAATTGGTCCGCTCTTGTTCACTCAAGAATTCGACGCCGGGCATTTGCTGCATGGTTTGAACAATATTGTCCGCACCAGACAGATCATTGTGCCGATAGTTGAGCAACGCGCTGAACAGTGGCGTACCGGTAGCGACCCCACTGCACCTTTGTGCCAGCGCCAGCGAGGCATGCTCGTGAGCGAGCAACTCAGCCAATCGAGCATGAGCCCGCTGGACACCCCCGGCGGTATCAACAACACCTGAGTCCAATCGGATCGGTAGCGTGTTGATGAACATGCCCATGGCTCGATCTGACCCATCTCCCGCTTGCATGCGTCCAAACAACACCGTACCAAACACGACCTGTTCCTGACCGCTGGTGCGTGCGAGTACCTGAGCAAAGGCAACGTGACACAGACTGGCGAGACTCACACTCAATCGTCTCGCCTGCGCCCGCAGCCGATCATTCAGTTCGGCCGAAACCATGCGGTGGGTCTGCCCCACCTGCGTGCCGTCCAGATGTACTTCCGCCAATCCAAATGGAAGCGTCGGCTCTTCTACTTCAGCCAGCATTGATTTGAAGAAACGCTCATGCTCCTGCACGCTCTTGCCCATACGCACCTGACCGATCAGGTTGCGGAACGGCTGAGGCGATGGCAGTTTCTCCCCGCGCTTGGCAAGGAAGGCTTGTACTTCGTTATAAAAAAACTGCAATGAAGAAGCATCATCAATCAAGTGATGCTGAAGTTGCAGCAAAACAAAACGGCCTTCGACAGGATCATGGGCAACAATAAAGCGCAGCACCGGTGCCTGGGTCAGGTCAATTCGGTGGCGGCATGAATCAAAGCGCCGGGAAAGCTGTTCGGTAATGGGGCCATCTGCCGGATCGAGAACAATATCAGTGACTGAGAGTGGAGCCTGGCGCCAGACAACTTGCGCGGCGCGTGACATCCCTTCCCAGACAAAGGCGGTACGCAAAATGTCGTGACGGTCTACCACTTGTTGAACTGCGCGGAGGTATCGCTCCAATGTTTTACGATCAGCAAAGGCCATCTGGGCCACCAGCAAATAGGGGTCGCCTTCTTTAGCCAGCATGTGGTGGAACAGGATGCCGTCCTGCATCGGTGAGAGTGCATAGATGTCCTGGATGTTGGCTGCCCCGCCAGGAACCTGTGAAACGATCAAGTCGACATCCGATTGGTTGAGTTCAATCAACGGCAACAGTTCGGGCGTGATTCTGGACGTTTCAGGCCTGATCAGGTTGGGCGGCACCACCACCTCGCTGTGTTGGCCCAGCGTGCTGGACAGCACCAACAACACGGGCGTCTGGAACAGATCACGCACAGCAAGGCTCAAGCCCTGGCGGCGCAACCGCTCGACCAACCGCACAGCCAAGAGTGAATGGCCGCCGAGGGCGAAGAAGTTGTCGTGGCGACCGACCTGTTCAACGCCAAGCAGCTCTGACCAGATCCTGGCAAGGATGACCTCTATCTCGCCTAACGGCGCCTCGTAAGCCGCATGGGCAAAGGCCTCGCCCTCAGGATCCGGCAACGCTCGCCGATCAAGCTTGCCATTGCCCGTCAGCGGTAAGCTTTCCAGGCGTACAAAGGCAGACGGCACCATGTAGTCAGGTAAACGGCCACTCAGGTAATCACGCAGTGTTCCCGCCAGCGCCAACCCAGCCTCAGAGCCTACCGACGTGTCATGAACCTCGGACTGCGCCACTACGTAAGCAACCAGGCGCTTGTCGGCCTTCTCGCCTTGCGCCACCACCACCGTCTCACGAACGGAGGGGTGTTCGGCCAAGCTGGCCGCAATTTCACCCAGCTCAATCCGGAAGCCGCGGATCTTGACCTGATCGTCATTACGGCCAAGGAACGCCAGATTGCCGTTCGGAAGATAACGGGCCAGGTCCCCCGTTTTATACATCCGCGCGTCAGGCTTGCCGGCAAAAGGATCGAACAAGAAACGTTCTGCGGTCAGCTCGGGACGGTTCAGATAACCACGCGCAACGCCGGCACCGCCTACGTACATCTCACCCACGACCCCCATCGGAACAGGCTGGCCAAACGCGTCCAGAAGATAGAGAGTCAAATCAGGCAGGCGTTTACCGATCCCGCTGTCGTCTTGTTGCGCATCGGATGAAGTCAGCGGGTACCAGGTGACGTGAACCGTGGTTTCCGTGATCCCGTACATGTTGACCAATTGCGGAGCCGACTCGCCACGCATGCCATACCAATCGCGCAGGGTCGACGGCTGTAGCGCTTCGCCGCCAAAGATGACATAGCGCAACTGGTCCGACGACGGTTGTACATACTCCATCAAGGCGATGAAGGCGCTCGGGGTCTGGTTCAGGACGGTGACGCCCTGTTCACTAATCAACTGATAGAACGCTTGCGGAGAGCGGGTAATGGCATGAGGGACCAACACCAGCGTGCCGCCATAACGAAGAGCGCCCCACAGTTCCCAGACCGAGAAATCGAAGGCAAAAGAGTGGAACAGGCACCAGACGTCGCTGTTCGCAAAACCAAAGGCGGCGTGGGTCGTATCGAACAGACGCACCACCTGAGCATGCTCGATCATGACCCCTTTGGGCTGCCCGGTTGAACCCGAGGTATAGATGATATAGGCGAGGTTGCTGGAGGTAAGCCCGGGAACTTCAGGGTTGGCGTCCGCCCCTGTCAATGTATCAGCCTGGACCTCATCGGGATCGAGCACGGTATGAGCCTGCAAAGCACTCCCCAGCGCCTGGCGCCCGGCCGCATCAGCCAGCACCAGGACCGGCGCCGTATCGCCAAGAATAAACGCCAGTCGCTCCCCTGAGTACTCCGGATCGAGCGGCACATAGGCGCTGCCGGCCTTCAGGATCGCCATCAAGCCAACAACCATGGCCGTGGAACGCTCGACACAAATTGCTATTCGCTGGTCAGGCCGAACGCCCAACGCAATAAGCCGATGCGCCAGCCGATTAGCCCTGGCGTTGAGTTCGCCATAGCTCAGAGACTCTTGCCCAAAGACCAGTGCCGTTGCCTCGGGACTACGCGCAACTTGCTCCTCAAATAGATGATGCATGCACAGATGAGCTGGGCAGGACTCCTCCATCGAGTTCCACGTCTTGAGCAACAATGTGCGCTCGGACGCATCAAGCAGGTCTATTGTGGCTACAGTCTGGCTTGCATCCCTCGTCATCTCGGCAAGGGCGGTCTTCAGATAACCTACATGACGCTCAATCGTGGCCGAATCAAACAATGCAGTTGCATAGCCAAGTGCACCAACGATTCGATCGCCCGCTTCGGCCAGGTTCAGCTCCAGATCGAACCGCGCTACATCATAGGAAGAACCAACCGGACTGACTTCAAGGCCGGGAAAGGCCCATTGGCCTGCATCATGGTTTTGCCAGGCAAACACCACCTGAAACAGTGGCGTATGGCTCAATCGTCTTGGCGGCTGCGTGATTTCCACCACCTGCTCAAACGGCAGATCCTGATGATCCTGGGCCTTGAGTGCCCGCTCGCGTACTTGAGCAATGAGGTCGGCAACGGTCGGGTTGTCGCCAACATCAATCCGCAGCGCCAGTGTGTTGATGAAGAAGCCGATCAGCGGCTCAATGTCGCAATGGCCCCGGTTGGCACTTGGCGCTCCGATCACAATATCGTCCTGCCCCGACAGGCGTGACAGTACGATTGTCCAGGCCGACAACACGGTCATGAATAGCGTCACACCCTGCTGCTGGCTAAAACGCTTGAGGGTAGTTGTCAGCTCTGCACTGAGTTCGATCGGCACAGAGGCGCCCACCAAGGACTGCTGCTCAGGCCGCCGCCTGTCTGTTGGCAGATCGAGCAGCGTTGGTGCATCGGCCAGCACCTGCTTCCAGTAAGCCGCCTGCTCATTTAAGCGCTCCCCCGACAGCCATCGCCGCTGCCATGCGGCATAGTCCGGATATTGGATTGCCAGCGGCGGCAATGGACTGGCTTGATGGTTGCTAAACGCCGTGTACAGCACACTTAACTCAGGCAAAAGAATGCCGAGCGACCAGCCATCCGAGACGATGTGGTGTTGTGTGAGTAGCAATACATGCTCATCAGCAGATGAGGGGACAGACACTCGGATCAGGCAAGCCCGGACCAACGGCCCTGTAGCAAGATCAAAAGGCGCCCGAACCTCTTCGGTACAAAGCCCTGCAAGCTCGGCTTCTGTGTCCGATCCAAGGAGATCAATCCGGCGCAATGGCAAACCCTGGTCGCAGGCCAGCAGACGCACTTCGACCTCCCCCTCTTCGGTGACAAAGACCGAGCGCAATGCCTCATGGCGCGACCACAGTGCATCAAGGGCCTGCTGCAAGACCGTCAGGTTCAACTGGCCACGTAATCTCAGAGCCAGGGGGATGTGATAGGCATCGCTGATTCCACTATCGAGTTGCGCCAGAAACCACAGTCGCTGCTGAGCAAAAGACAGCGGCAAGGACTCATCGCGAGAAATTGCCCTGATCGATGCTCGCGCCACAGCGCCAGCGTTGCGTTGAGCCTCAATCGCCAAAGCCACAGCCTTGAGCGTTGGAGAGGCGAACAAGGTTGCCAGAGGTAATTCAGCCCCAAATGATGCGACGCGACTGACCAGCCGCACGGCAATGAGCGAATGGCCGCCGAGGGCGAAGAAGTTGTCATGGCGACCGACTTGTTCAACACCAAGCAGCTCTGACCAGATCCCGGCAAGGGTGACCTCTATCTCGCCTAACGGCGCCTCGTAGGCCGCATGGGCAAAGGCGCCCTCCTGCGGAACAGGCAACGCCTTGCGATCAAGCTTGCCATTGGCCGTCAGGGGGAAGCTTTCCATTCGCACAAAGGCAGACGGCACCATGTAGTCCGGTAAACGACCACTCAGATAATCATGCAGCGTTCCCGCCAGCGCCAAGCCAGTTTCAGAAGCTACTACCTTGTGCTCAGAGACATCCTTTTCCAGAATCTCGGACTGAGCCAAAACATACGCGACCAGGCGCTTGTCGGTCTCCTCGCCTTGCGCCACCACCACCGCCTCGCGGATGGAGGGATGCTCGGCCAATTTGGCCACAATCTCACCCAACTCAATGCGGAAGCCGCGGATCTTGACCTGGTCGTCATTACGACCAAGAAACACCAGATTCCCGTTCGGAAGATAACGGGCCAGATCCCCCGACCTGTACATCCGCGCGTCAGCCTTCCCCGCAAAAGGGTCGTGCAAGAAACGCTCTACCGTTAGTTCGGGACGGTTCAGGTATCCGCGCGCAACCCCCGCCCCACCGATATACATCTCACCCACCGCCCCCATCGGAACAGGCTGGCCATGCGCGTCCAGAAGATAGAGGTTCAAATCCGGCAGACGTTGACCGATCACGCTGTCGGCTTGTTGCGCATCGGATGAAGTCAGCGGGTACCAGGTGACATGGACCGTGGTTTCCGTGATCCCGTACATGTTGACCAGTTGCGGGAGAGATTCGCCACGCCCCCCATACCAGTCGCGCAGGGTCGACGGCTGCAGCGCTTCGCCGCCAAAGATGACATAGCGAAGTCGGTCCGATGACGGTTGTACATGCTCCATCAAGGCGGTGAAGGCGCTCGGGGTCTGGTTCAGGACGGTGACGCCCTGTTCACAAATCAACTGGTAGAACGCCTGCGGAGAGCGGGTAATGGCATGAGGAACCAACACCAACGTGCCGCCATAACGAAGGGCGCCCCACAGTTCCCAGACCGAGAAGTCGAAGGCAAAAGAATGGAACAGGCTCCAGACGTCGCTGTTCGCAAAACCAAAGGCGGCGTGGGTCGTATCGAACAGGCGCACCACCTGGGCATGCTCGACCATGACCCCTTTTGGCTGCCCGGTTGAGCCCGAGGTATAGATGATATAAGCGAGGTTGCTGGGAGTAAGCCCGAGAACTTCAGGATTGGCGTCCGCTCCTGTCAACGTGTCAGCCTGGACCTCATCGGGATCGAGTACGGTATGAGCCTGCAAGGCGCCCGCCAACGCTTGGCGCCCGGCCGCATCAGCCAGCACCACGACCGGAGCCGTATCGGCAAGAATGAAAGCAAGCCGCTCGCCCGAATTGTCTGGATCGAGCGGCACATAGGCGCCGCCCGCCTTCAGGATCGCCATCAGGCCAACAACCATCGCTGGGGAGCGCTCGACACAGATTGCCACGCGCTGGTCAGGTCTGACGCCCAACGCAATCAGCCGATGCGCCAGCCGATTAGCCTTGGCGTTGAGTTCGCCATAGCTCAGAGACTCTTGCCCAAAGACCAGTGCCGTTGCCTCAGGACTGCGCTCAACCTGCTCCTCGAATAAATGGTGAATGCACAGATGATCCGGATATTTAGAAGTAATCAGATCTTGCACCTTTGCCTCCCAGAAGCAAAAACGTCACTTCTATCGATTGATTGCACCTAAAGAGCGGACAAGTGCAAGTTCCATGAAATATTATCCATTGAACCATACCTCCTTTACGTCACCACGATCGCCCATGGACAAAACAACGAAAAAGGCAGTTTCTTACTCATCTATCGGAAAATTCCGACAACACTAATACTGGTGTTATTTTTTTCCATATCAGATAGATCCGTACACCAAGAATTAAGGAGCGCTTTAAATTTCGCACCTCGAGCCATTTCCAACAACTCCAACTCACCAAATTAAATATTAATGTGAGCATCACTATTGCATGCTCGAAACTCAGGAAGGACATGGACTCTCGACTAATCCACAACGAAAAATCCGGAAGCATCGGATCCCGTAATATGAAAGCCATGTTTTTTCACTATCGGACCAACAACATCATTTGAATACCCCTCCTGCAGCCAAACGTCGTTAAAATTCATTCGCCACGACAAACCTGACTAAGCACTCGACGAATTAATAATAAGCTTAAAACAATTCTTCCAAGACAATACCAGCCACATATTAGTCATCAGCAATAATCAAAATACACATCAACCAAAAACATACCAACCGACGAACCAACTAATAGCCACCAACAAAACAAAACTAGCACACCGAGACATTCGAGCAAAAAAAACTTAAGCTCAAGAAATACTACAAGCCTTTAAACACTACTCTGCACCCAGCTTCGGATACATTTAAAACAATGCACCCCATTTTTTAAGAACCAAAGAAAACACCTTGCTAGCCAAGTGAGCCAACCAAAAGAAATTTAATAAATAATGCCTTCATGTTATGAAAATCTATTATTACTTTGCCGAACGCGCTCAGCTTACAGCGTGAATTTGATCCACAAAATTCCCCCGGCCAGGCGCACCCAAAAAACAAAAACCCGCACAAGGCGGGTTTTGTTTTGTAGCAAACGCGGCAATCAGTCAGCCAATCGCCAGGTCGTCCCACCTTTGCCGTCTTCCAGCACCACACCCATGGCGGTGAGTTGGTCGCGGATGCGGTCGGATTCGGCCCAGTCTTTACCGGCACGAGCCGCCAGACGCGCAGCAATCAGCGCCTCGACTTCGGCTGCGTCCACGCGCCCTTCGGCACCGGCCTGCAGGAAGTCATCGGCCTCAAGCTGCAACACACCCAGCACGCTGGCCAGTTCCTTCAAACGAGCCGCCAAACCCGCCGCCGCATCAAGATCGCTCTCGCGCAGACGGTTGATCTCGCGGACCATCTCGAACAGCACCGCACAGGCTTCCGGGGTACCGAAGTCGTCGTTCATCACCTGAGTGAAGCGCTCGACAAAGGCTTCGCCACCGGCCGGCGCCACGTTCGGCAGGCCTTTCAACGCGTGGTAGAAACGCTCGAGCGCGCCTTTGGCGTCCTTGAGGTTGTCTTCCGAGTAGTTGATCGCGCTGCGGTAGTGGCTCGATACCAGCAGGTAACGCACGACTTCCGGGTGGTACTTTTCCAGCACGTCGCGAATGGTGAAGAAGTTGTTCAAGGACTTGGACATCTTCTCGCCATTGATGCGAATCATGCCGCAATGCATCCACGCGTTGGCGTAGGTCTTGCCGGTGGCCGCTTCGCTCTGGGCGATTTCGTTTTCATGGTGCGGGAACTCGAGGTCGCTGCCGCCGCCATGAATGTCGAAGGTCTCGCCGAGGCAGCAGGTCGACATCACCGAGCACTCGATGTGCCAGCCCGGACGTCCGTCGCCCCACGGCGAAGGCCAGCTCGGCTCGCCCGGCTTGGCGCCTTTCCACAGCACGAAGTCCAGCGGGTCCTGCTTGGACTCGTCGACTTCGATCCGCGCGCCGATGCGCAGGTCTTCGATCTTCTTGCGCGACAGCTTGCCGTAACCCATGAACTTGGCGACGCGGTAGTACACGTCGCCATTGCCTGGGGCGTAGGCATAACCCTTGTCGATCAAGGTCTGGATCATGTTCAGCATGCCAGGGATATGATCGGTGGCCCGCGGTTCCATGTCCGGCTTGAGGATGTTGAGGCGCGCCTCATCCTCGTGCATCGCGGTGATCATGCGCTCGGTCAGCGCGTCGTACGGCTCGCCGTTCTCGCGGGCACGATTGATGATCTTGTCTTCGATGTCGGTGATGTTGCGCACGTAGGTCAGGTTATAACCGCTGAACCGCAACCAGCGGGTCACCAGGTCGAACGCGACCATGCTGCGGCCATGGCCAATGTGGCAGTAGTCGTACACGGTCATACCGCAGACGTACATGCGCACATTGTTGCCATCCAGAGGCTTGAAGACTTCTTTGCTCTTGGTGAGCGTGTTGTAGATCGTAAGCACGAATGCTCCTTAACGCTGAATCACTGGCCCCACGAATCGCGCAGGGTCACGGTACGGTTGAACACCGGAACACCTGGCTTCGAGTCCTTGATATCCGCGACGAAGTAACCTTCGCGCTCGAACTGGAAACGGTCTTCCGGCTGTGCATTGCCAAGCGAAGGCTCGGCACGACAACCGGTGAGGACTTGCAGCGAGTCAGGGTTGATGTTGTCCAGGAAACTGGCGCTGTCTTCGGCCTTTTCCGGGTTGGCCGAACGGAACAGGCGATCGTACAGACGCACTTCGCATTCAACGCTGGCGGCGGCCGGCACCCAGTGCACCACGCCTTTGACCTTGCGGCCTTCAGGGTTCTTGCCCAGGGTTTCAGGATCGTAGGAGCAACGCAATTCGATGATGTTGCCATCGGCGTCCTTGATCGCTTCGTCGGCACGGATCACGTAGCTGCCGCGCAGACGCACTTCGCCGTTCGGCTCCAGGCGCTTGTAGCCTTTTGGCGGCTCTTCCATGAAGTCTTCACGGTCGATGTAGAGTTCACGGGCGAACGGCAGAACGCGCACGCCCATGTCTTCTTTCGGGTGGCAGGCCAATTCGAGGTTTTCGACCTGGCCTTCCGGGTAGTTGGTGATCACGACTTTCAGCGGACGCAACACGCACATGGCGCGTGGGGCGCTGTGGTCGAGGTCGTCACGGATGCTGAATTCGAGCATGCCGAAGTCGACCACGCCGTCAGAACGGTTGGTGCCGATCATTTCGCAGAAGTTGCGGATCGATTTCGGCGTGTAGCCACGGCGGCGGAAGCCCGACAGCGTGGACATGCGCGGGTCGTCCCAGCCATTGACGTGCTTTTCATCGACCAGTTGCTTGAGCTTGCGCTTGCTGGTGATGGTGTAGTTCAGGTTCAGGCGGCTGAACTCGTACTGACGCGGCTTCGCCGGTACGGGCAGGTTCTCGAGGAACCACTCGTACAGCGGACGATGGCTTTCGAACTCCAGGGTGCAGATCGAGTGAGTGATGCCTTCAATGGCGTCCGACTGACCGTGGGTGAAGTCATAGTTCGGGTAGATGCACCACTTGTCACCGGTCTGGTGGTGGTGAGCGTGACGGATGCGATACATGATCGGGTCGCGCAGGTTCATGTTCGGCGAGGCCATGTCGATCTTGGCTCGCAGCACGCGTGCGCCGTCCTTGAATTCACCGGCCTTCATGCGGGCGAACCAGTCCAGGTTTTCTTCCACGGAGCGATCACGGAACGGGCTGTTCTTGCCCGGCTCGGTCAGGCTGCCACGGTATTCCTTGGCTTGCTCAGGGCTCAGGTCGTCGACGTAGGCCTTGCCGGCCTTGATCAACTCTACCGCCCAGTCGTGCAACTGGTCGAAATACTGCGAGGCATAGCGCACTTCACCAGACCATTCGAAGCCCAGCCATTTGACGTCGCTTTCGATCGCGTCGATGTATTCCTGGTCTTCCTTGGCCGGGTTGGTGTCGTCGAAACGCAGGTGCGTGACACCGCCGAATTCCTGGGCCAGGCCGAAGTTCACACAGATCGACTTGGCGTGACCGATGTGCAGGTAGCCGTTGGGCTCAGGCGGGAAACGGGTGACGATCTGCGTGTGCTTACCCGAGTCCAGGTCCGCCTGGATGATCGGGCGCAGGAAATTGACCGGCACGGCAGGGCCGGTCTTGGAATTCGAGGTAGGGTCGACAGTGGGCTTGCTCATAGGATCCTTGAACGTACAAGTGCGCGGCCAGTTGGCCAAATCAAAGCGGCTGTTATAAATCAAAGGGGCTTATCATAGCCGATGCTGTCAAGTGGCTGACAGAGCAGGCCGGCAATCGGTTGCATTTAATCGGTTGCCAATGAAAAACAGCCTCGAAATTCGCGCCCGGCACGCTAAACTGCCTGCCTTGGCCGACACTGGCCAGACCGGTTGAGGGCCTGAACACCCCGAAACCCACGAATTCATAGAAAATACATCTTTTAAAAAAGAGTCCCCGATCATGACCCAAGTCAAACTGACCACCAACCATGGCGACATCGTCCTGGAACTGAACGCCGAGAAAGCCCCGATCACCGTGGCCAACTTCATCGAGTACGTCAAAGCCGGTCACTACGAAAACACTGTTTTCCACCGTGTCATCGGTAACTTCATGATCCAGGGCGGCGGTTTCGAGCCAGGCATGAAAGAAAAGAAAGACAAGCGCCCAAGCATCCAGAACGAAGCCGACAACGGCCTGCCGAACGTGAAGTACAGCGTGGCCATGGCCCGCACCATGGAGCCGCATTCGGCTTCCGCCCAGTTCTTCATCAACGTGGCTGACAACAGCTTCCTGAACCACAGCGGCAAAACCGCTCAGGGTTGGGGCTACGCCGTATTCGCCAAAGTAGTTGAAGGCACCGACGTGGTCGACAAGATCAAAGGCGTGGCCACGACTTCCAAAGCCGGCCACCAGGACGTACCAGCAGAAGACGTGATCATCGAGAAAGCCGAGATCATTGAGTGATACTGCTGATTTCAGACTTGCATCTGGAAGAGGAGCGCCCGGACATCAGCCGGGCGTTTCTGGATTTGCTCGCTGGACGTGCCCGCTCAGCGAGTGCGTTGTACATTCTGGGCGACTTTTTCGAGGCGTGGATTGGCGACGATGCCATGACGCCCTTTCAGCGTTCCATCTGCCAGGCCCTGCGCGAACTCAGCGACAGCGGCACGGCCATTTTTCTGATGCACGGCAATCGCGACTTCATGCTTGGCCAGGCTTTCTGCAAAGAGGCCGGCTGCACGTTGTTGAAAGACCCGAGTGTCGTGCAGTTTTACGGCGAGCCGGTGCTGTTGATGCACGGCGATAGCCTCTGCACTCGCGACGAAGCTTATATGAAGCTGCGTCGTTATCTGCGCAACCCGATCACCCTGTTTATCCTGCGGCACCTGCCCTTGCGCACTCGCCACAAACTGGGGCGCAAGCTGCGCAGCGAAAGCCGTGCACAGACGCGGATGAAGGCCAATGACATTGTCGATGTCACGCCGGAAGAAGTGCCGCGGGTCATGCAGCAATATGGCGTGAAAACCTTGATCCACGGGCACACCCACCGCCCCGCCATCCACAAGTTGCAGATTGGCGAGCAGGCGGCCAAACGCATTGTGTTGGGGGATTGGGACCGTCAGGGCTGGGCGTTGCAGGTGGATGAGCAAGGGTTTGCGTTGGCGCCGTTCGATTTTGCCCCGCCACCGCAGCTGGCAGCACCCGGCATCTGAAGGCCGAGCTCCCACAGGGGTTACTTAATGGCCTGAGGCAGCCGGCCCCGCCTTCGCCGCAAACGGCGGTTTCGCCAGCCACACCAGCAGAATCAACCCCATGAACGCCCACCCGAGCAACGTGAAGTAATCCACGGTGGAGAGCATGTACGCCTGGCTGGTCAGCACATGATCCAGTTGCGCGTAGGCCGGGTTCCCCGCCCCGCCGAGCGTGTTCAGCGCCTCCCGGGTTGCCGGCTCATACGTGGTAATGCTTTCACTCAGATACGCATGGTGCTGATCGGCCCGGCGAATCCAGATCCAGGTGGTCAACGATGCCGCAAAACTGCCGCCCAGGGTCCGCAGGAACGTCGCAAGGCCCGCGCCGTCGGCAATCTGGCTCGGCGGCAAATCCGACATCAAAATGCTCAAGGTCGGCATGAAGAACAGCGCCACGCCAATGCCCATGAACAGTTGCACCAGCGCGATGTGCTGGAAGTCCACCTCGTTGGTAAATCCGGCGCGCATGAAGCAACTCAAACCGATGCACAGGAACGCGCCACCGGCCAGCAATCGCAGGTCGAATTTGTGCGCGTACTTGCCGACAAACGGCGAGAGCAGCACCGGCAAAATACCGATCGGCGCCACCGCCAGACCCGCCCAAGTCGCGGTATAGCCCATCTGAGTTTGCAGCCATTGCGGCAGGATCAGGTTGATGCCGAAGAACCCGGCGTAACCTCCCACCAGCACGATGGTGCCGATGCGAAAGTTGCGATGGGCGAACAGCCGCAGGTTGACCACCGGATGTTTGTCGGTCATTTCCCAGATCACGAACACCGCCAGCGCAATCACTGAAATAGCCGCCCCAATGATGATGAAGTTCGACTCGAACCAATCCAGGTCATTGCCCTTGTCGAGGATCACCTGCAACGCGCCGACGCCAATAATCAACGTGATCAAACCCACGTAATCCATCGGCTGGTAACTGGTCACCACCGGACGCGCCTTCAGTTGCTGGCGCACCACCATCACCGCGAAAACCCCGATCGGTACGTTGATAAAGAAAATCCACGGCCAGCTGTAACTGTCGGTGATCCAGCCGCCGAGGATCGGCCCGGCAATCGGCGCCACCACCGTGACCATCGCCAGCAACGCCAGGGCCATGCCTCGCCTGGCGGGTGGATAGACTGCGATCAACAGTGTCTGCGTCATCGGATACAACGGCCCGGCCACCAGACCTTGCAGCACCCGAAAGCCGATCAACTCTGGCATCGAGGTCGAGATGCCACAGAGAAACGAGGCCAGCACGAACAGTATCGTCGCCCAAAGAAACAGCTTCACCTCACCGAAACGCCGACTGAGCCAACCGGTCAGCGGCAGCGCGATGGCATTGCTCACGGCAAACGAGGTGATGACCCAGGTGCCCTGCTCCGAACTCACGCCCAGGTTGCCGGAGATCGTCGGCAAGGCCACGTTGGCGATGGTGGTGTCGAGCACCTGCATGAAGGTCGCCAGCGACAGGCCGATGGTGCTGAGCAGCAGGCTGGGCGGCGTGAAAGACGCGTTATTGCTCATCGCAAATCCTTTGAAACCTGATTGGCACAGCGCCTGTTACTGACGCAGCGGACCTTGTGGGAGCGAGCTGTGGCGAGGGGGCTTGCCCCCGTTGGGTCGCGAAGCGGCCCTAGAAGATGGGACTGCTGCGCAGTCCAACGGGGCGATGCGGCGTTCCGACAAGCCCCCTCGCCACAAAAGCTCGCTCCCACAGGGTCGGTGTGATGGCGAATCAGCGGTGCGCGGTTTTACTGACCGCGGCGCTGTTGTCGTGGATCAACTGGGTAATCATCGCGTCGGCCTCGGCCAACTGACGGTCGTAGACGCTGGTGCTGAACGACGCTTTTTGCGGCGATTGTTGCGCCAGCACCGGACCGCTCTGGTCACGCAGGTTCACATCGACCTGAGTCGACAGGCCGACCCGCAATGGGTGCTTGGCCAGCTCTTCGGCGTTGATGTGAATCCGCACCGGCACCCGCTGCACGATCTTGATCCAGTTACCGGTGGCGTTCTGCGCCGGCAGCAAGGCAAACGCACTGCCGGTCCCGGCGCCGAGGCTGTCGATGGTGCCGCTGTATTTGACGTCGCTGCCGTAAAGGTCGGCCTCGATGTCTACCGGCTGACCGATGCGCATGTCACGCAGTTGGGTTTCCTTGAAGTTGGCGTCGATCCACAGTTGATCCAGCGGGATCACCGCCATCAGCGCGGTGCCCGGCTGGACCCGCTGCCCCAGTTGCACGCTGCGTTTGGCAACGTAACCGGTGACCGGCGCGATCAAAGTGCTGCGAGCATGGGTGAGGTACGCCTGACGCAATTGCGCGGCGGCGGACATCACGTCCGGGTGCGACGACACCACGGTGTCATCGACCAGCGCGCTGGTGGTCATGAGTTGTTGTTTGGCGTTGGCCAGGGCGTTTTGCGCCGAGGTCAGGTCATCGCGAGCGTGAGACAGCTCTTCTTGGGAAATCGCCCCGCCAGCGGCGAGGTTTTTCCGGCGACTGAAGTTGTCCTGAGCCTTTTGCACTTCGGCCTGCTGCGCATTGACCTGGGCTTTCATGCCGTCGACGTTGCTGTACAAGCCACGAACCTGGCGCACGGTGCGGGCCAGATTGGCCTGGGCACTTTGCAGACCGACTTCGGCGTCGTTCGGGTCGAAGTTGACCAGCACCTGGCCTTCGTGGACCAGGTCGCCATCGTCGGCACCGATGCTGATCACGGTGCCAGTGACCAGCGGAGTGATTTCCACCACGTTGCCGTTCACATAGGCGTCGTCGGTGCTTTCGTTCCAGCGACCGTAAAATTCGTGATAACCCCAAACGCCGAGCCCGGCGAGGATCACCACGATGGTCAGCGCAAACAGCATCACTTTACGTTTGCGTGGATTGCTCGTGTCTTGAGCGTTGTCAGGGGCTTGGGATGTATCAACAGTGGCCATGACGAGTACCTTGAATTAGTTGTGCTGCGTGGCTGGGGTTGCGTTGGCCGCGGTCAGGGTTTCGCCCTGGAAGCCGCCGCCCAGCGCCTGCATCAGTTGAATCGACAGGTCAATCTGCTCGGCATTCAGGTTGGCCAGCTGACGCTGGGCCTGGAGCAATTGCTGCTCGATGCTGAGCACGTCCAGGTAGTTACCGATGCCGGAACCGTAGCGCTGGACCACGGTGTTGTAAGAATCCTGGGCAATGTCGGTGGCGTGCTGCTGGGCGCCGATTTGCCGGCCGATATCGCGTAACTGGTTGATGGTGTCGCTGACATCGCCCAGGGCTTTCACCAGGCTTTTGTTGTACTGCGCCACCGCGAGGTCGTAATCGGCGTCGCGGGAATCGAGGTCGGCCCGCAAACGGCCGCCGTCGAAAATCGGCACCGAGATCGTCGGCGCGACATTAAAGAAGCGACTTGCCGAACCGAACATCGCATCGCCCAGCAACGACTCGACACCCGCCGCCGCGCTCAGGTTGAGGTTGGGGTAGAACTGAGTCTTGCCTGCCGCGATGTTTTTGCTCGCGGCTTCAACCCGCCAGCGCGCGGCTACCATGTCTGGACGACGACCAAGCAATTCCGCCGGCAGCACCGACGGCAAAGCCACGGCGCTGGCCTGAAGAACTTTCGGTCGGGTGATTTCGTTGCCGCGATCCGGACCTTTGCCCAGCAGCACGGCCAGGGCGATTTTCGCGCTTTGCAGGCGTTTCTCGGCGTCGATCAGGCTGGCTTCGGCGCTGGCTTCCAGGCTTTCGGTCTGCTGGAATTGATACTGACTGTCGATCCCTGAACTCAGGCGACGCTGGCTGAGGTCGAGCATTTGTTGGGTGCGCTTGAGGTCTTCGCTGGCCAGGTCATGGATGATGTGCGCCTGCCCCAGATCGCTGTAGGCGCGGGCGACGTCAGCGGACAAAGTCAGTTGCGCGGCCTGCTGATCGACTTCGGCGGCACGGGCCTGGCCCAATGCGGCTTCCCAGGCATCACGCTGACCACCCCAAAGGTCGAAGTTGTAATTGAAACTGGCACCCACGTTGCGCACGGTGGAGTAAGTGCCGCCCTGCCCGCTCGGGTCCTGATCGCGAGCCAGACGCGAACGGCTGACACCGGCGCTGGCATCCAGGGTCGGCATCCGCGCGGCATCGGCGGCATACGCGGCGGCGCTGGCCTGATGGGCACGGGCGTCGGCGATTTGCATGTCAGGGCTGTCGTGCAGGGCTTCGCGGATCAGGCCGTCGAGCTGCGGGTCGCCGAGGTTTTTCCACCAGTCGCTTTTCGGCCACGCGGCAGGCGACAGGGTCACGCCGCTGAGGGATTGCCCGGCCTTGAGATTTTTCGCATCGAGGCTGACGCCTTCGGTGGTCAGGCCGCTGTAACTGGCGCAACCGGCGAGGCTCATGGCCAACAACACCAGGCTCAATCCACTACGCAGGCTTTTACTGTTCATTACCACCTACCCGCTGCAGGGTGATCGAGTCACCCGCGGCTACCAGAATTTTCTTCAGGATCTGTTCCAGGGTTTTCAACTCTTCCGGGGTGATGGCGCCGGCCAGTTCATTCATGGCCTCGGCGCCGATCTGCGGCAGCTGGTCGGTCAGCTGCTGGCCCTGTTCGGTCAGCACCAGTTGAACCTGACGCCGGTCTGCCTCGGAGCGTTGGCGGGCGAGGAAACCTTTCTGTTCCAGACGATCGAGCATGCGAGTCATCGAACCGCTGTCCAGCGACAGGTGGCGGCACAGCTCAGCCGGGGTATTGACGCCGAACTGGGCCATGATGATCAGCACTTTGAACTGCGCGGCCGTGATGCCGTGGGGTTCCATGTGCGTGTCGATGATCCGGTCTTTGAGCAGCGCGGCGCGTCCGAGCAGGAGGCCGAGATGGCAATTATGGAAATCGTATGAGGTGAAATGTTTCATCTGACCACCAATTAGCTGCCTAGGCAGAGAATGTATGTCGAGATATTACTGCCTAGGCAGAGAATGTCAACGTAATAGTTAGGTTGCTTTCTATTTGACTGATAAATGGTGCGGGATTTTTCGGTGATCACTCTGACGCCATCGCGGGCAAGCCCGCTCCCACAGGGATCACACTGAACCTGTGGGAGCGAGCTTGCTCGCGATTGGAGCGACTCGGTTTTTCTGAAGAAACGGGGTTAGAAATCCCGCTTGTAGAAGATGTCCAGCGAACTGGCCACGCCGCTGGCGGCTTCGAGGTAGACCTTCTTGCTCAGCTTGTAACGCAAGGCAATGGTGTTGGCCGGCTCGAACACGCCGACGCCATAACGCAGGCTGAGCTTCTCGGAGATATTGCCGCTGGCCACCACGGCGGTGTTGGCGCCGCTGCCTTGGGTATCGAGCTGGAAGTCCTGAATCCCCAAGTCCTTGGCCAAGCCGCTGGTTACACCCGAACTGCCCATCAAACCCAACCCGAGGGCAGCCTGGGCGAGCATGTTGTTGTCTTCACCAGTGGTGCTTAGCGGACGCCCCAGCACCAGATAGGACAATGCCTGCTCCTGACTCATCGCCGGTTCGGAAAAGATCTGCGTGGTCGGCTGCTCGGCGCTGCCACTCAGGCGAATGCCGGCGATCACATCATGGGTCTGGCGAATCGCTTCGATGTCGAGGTACGGCTGATCGATCGGACCGGCAAACAGCAGGCGCGCCCGGCGCACCGTCAGTCGCTGACCGTAGGCGCGATAACGCCCGTCGTTGAGCCACAGCTCGCCACGGGTGTCCATGTTGTCGCCGATATGCACCTGGCCTTGCAGGTTGGCGGTGAGGCCAAAACCGGCAAAGCTGAGTTTGTCCTGCCCGACCACCACATCGATATCCATCGCCATGGCCATCGGCGGTTTGCCTTCTTCGGTCTGCTGACCGACGATCACCGTGTCATCGGAGACCTTGACCGTGGACGGTGGCAGCTCGCGCACGATGATCTCGCCCTTGGGTACCAGCACCTTGCCGACGATTGCCAGTCTGTCGTCCTTCATGGAAATCTTCAGGTCCGGCGCGACTTCCAGCTCGGCGTAGGGTTCGACGGTGACCGGCAACTGCGAACCCTTGAGCGCCAGATCCACCACCAGCGCCTGGCCCCAGGTGATGTTGCCATTGAGGCTGCCCTGCCCGCTCTTGCCGCTTTTCCAGCCGCCGTTCAGTTGCACGGTTTCGCCGGCAATCACAGCTTGAAGTTGCAAGGCTTCGAGCGCCATCGGCAGTTCAGGCCCGGAGATTTCACCGTCGCGCAGCTCAAGGTTGCCGTTGACCAGCGGTGCCAGCAGTCCGCCGGACAGTGTGCCGCTTCCGTTCAAATGCCCGGTGAGTTTCTCGACCATCGGCACAAACGGCCGCGCCACCGACAAGTCCAGACCACTGAGGCGGAATGAACCGGTCAGCGGTTTGTTTTTCGGTATCGGATTGATCTGCGCCTGAACCATCAGCTCACCGAGCTTGCCACCGACAAAGTTGAGGTCGGTGTCGATGCGTTTGGGTGTGAGTTTGCTGGTGAGTTTCAGGGTCTGGTACGGGAAATCCAGCCATTGCTCCTTCTCGCGCATACGCAACGTGCCGCCGCTGGCGTCGATGCTGATCTGGCCATTCGGGCCGCTGGCCGGCAAGTCCAGTTGCAGGTCGGCGTTGAGCTTGCCCTTCCAGGAAAAATCCTTCGGCAACCACTGCGCCAGACTGTCGATGGGGAATTGCTTGAGGTGGTAACGCAGCTTCGGCTCGGGCATCAAGCGCTGATCTTCGCCGCACAGGCTGGCCGTACCTGACACCCAGCAATGGGCGCCGAAGTTGATTTTGCCGTCCGCCAGTCGCTCAAGCTTCGCCGGATTCTGCAGTTTCCAGTCCTGACCGCCGGCCTGGATATCGCCGCTGGCCAGACGCCCGCGCCAACTGCCCTTGTCTAGCGTGCCGTCGAGGCCGAGCGCAAGTTTCAGCTTCGGTCCTTGCAGATCGAGGGTCAGTTTCTGGTTTTTGATGTCGCCCTGGCCGCTGGCGGTCAACGTCCCCAGCGACGTTTCACCGACTCGAATCCCACTGCCCTTGAGGTCAATTTTCGCCCGCTGAGCACTGTCGAGGGTGGCGTCCAGATTGAGGCTTTGCAGGCGATTGTCTTCGAAGGCCAGTTGCGTGCCTTGCAGGCCGAGCTTGCCTTGTGGCGCCTTGAGCGTGCCGGCGACATCGACCCGGCCATTGAGCTGACCGCGCAGTTGCGGCCAGAGCTGGGCCAGACGTGGCATCTTGATGTCGATCCGGCCGGCGAGTTTCTGTTGCAGGCTACCTTGGCCATTGATGCTGTTGTCACCGAGGCGAATCTGCAACGCGCTGAGGTTCCATTGCTCGCCGCCGCCATCGGCTTTGGCTTGCAACACCGCCGGTTGCCCGCGCAGCTTGCCTTTCAGGTCCAGGTCGGCGGTCAGGCTGAGCCTTTCATTTTTCATCTCGCCTTTGCTGCGCAATGGCCCAGCCAAGGTGCCTGGCAACTCCGCGAGCCAGTACGCCGGGTTGATTGCCGAGAGATCCAGCGCTGTATCCCAGGCGATACCATCGGCAAACTGCAGGTTCAGGTGCCCTTCGGCCTTGCCCTGCCCGGCTTCGAGTTTGAATTGCGGCAGGTGGATTTTTGTCAGGTCGCCGCTGAAGGGGCTGTTCAGACTGAAGGCTCCGGCCGGGCCATCCAGTGCGGCCTTGAAGTTACCGAGGTAGTTGCCGTCGGTGTAGGAGACTTCGCCGTTGAAACTGCGCAGTGCCACTTGCGGCTCGTCGATCAACGGATAGAGACGGTGCCACGGGAAATCCAGCCAATCAATTTTCGCTTCAGCACTCAGGCCTTTGCTCCAATCCACAAGCCCTGTGAGCTTGAGACTTTGTTTGTCGTTGGCCGTCAGGTCAAGAGCGGCGATCTGCGCGCCCTTGGCGTCAACCTTTCCTTGCAGTAACAACGCGACCGGGCCAAGTTCTGCGGGTAACGTGGCTTTGCCGAGCAACTGGTAGCCGTTTCTCAGGTCGCCGTCGCCGGTGAGTTCCAGTTGATTGAGTTGCAAGGTATCCGGTAGATCGGCGCTGGGTTTGAAGCCGTCGGCAGTGATGCGCACTTTGGCCGGCAGGTTTTCCACCAGCGGTTGCAGCTCGCCGGTGAGTTGGCCGTTCAGGTAGCCGCTGCTGTCGGCTTTCAGGTTCAGGGTTTTCAGCAAATCGCCATCGACCTTCAGGGCCAGCGCCCAAGGCTCGGTACCCGGCGCCGGCAAGGTCAGTTTGCCTTCAGCGGTCAGCGGCCAATTGCCGCTTGGCTGCAACAGGCCGGACAGGTTCAGGCTCAGTTCATCACGCTGCAAATGCACCGAGTCGATCTGCAAACCCTTCTCAGTCCAGTGCGCCGCCAGTTGCAACCCCTTGAGCTCTTCACTGCCGTTGAACAGCAGACGACCGATTTTGACGTCGCCCAATTCGATGGCCAGCGGCAATTTCAAGTCCGGAAGACTGATCGGCCCGTTGCTTTCCTCCTCCACGCCCGGCGGGAATTGCAGGCTGACCTGCTCGGCCTGCAATTGCTCGATGCACAATGTCATGCGCATCAGGCACAGCGGCGACCAGGCGAAAATCGCTTTGCTCAGCTCAACCCGACTGCTGTCCTGCTGCCACACCAGATGATCGGCGCTCCACTGCCCACCCAAACGGCCCTGGAAATTCTCCACAGTCAAACCCGGCACAAACCCGAGTGCCCAACGACTGCCCGTCGGAGTGCCCAGCACGGTGATCAGTGTCAGCACGATCAGCATCAGCAGCGCCGGAATCGCCAGCAGCGTTATTTTCAAACCACGCTTCACAGCTCAGGCCCCATGGAAAAGTGCAGTCGAATGCCGCCGTCGTCGTCCATCGCGTGGGCCAGGTCGAGGCGAATCGGCCCCACCGGCGAAACCCACCGTATGCCGATACCGACACCGGTCTTGAGGTTCGGCAATTCGAGTGTGTTGAAGGAGTTGCCCTGGTCAATGAAGGTTGCGACCCGCCATTTTTCGGCGACGGAGTATTGATACTCGACGCTGCCGGCCACCATATAACGGCCACCGATACGGTCGCCATCGGAGTTTTCCGGGGACAGGCTCTGGTAATCGTAACCGCGCACGCTCTGATCGCCACCGGCGAAGAAACGCAAGGACGGCGGCACGGATTTGTAGCCGTTGGTGGCGCTGCCACCGACCTGCACCCGACCGAGCAAGCGGTGTTTGTCGAAGACCGTGGTCAGGCCTTTGACCAGCGCCGTGCCGTAGATCAGGTTGGTGTCTGAACCCAATCCTTCCTTGGCGACTTTGGTTTCGAATTGCAGGCGATAACCGTTGTGCGGGTCGATGCGGTTGTCGCTTTTCAGATACGAATAGCTGACACCCGGCATCAGCAAAGTACTCAGGCCTGAGTCGTCGCCGAGTCTGTATTCCTCGCGCTGCCACTTGAGCGATACCACCCGCTGCCAGCCGCTGGGCAACTTGCTGTGCCACTCGGGGCCGACGCTGAGCAACTTGCTCAGGCTGTCCTTATCGGCGATTTCTTCGCTCTGATAGCCACCGGCAAAGCGCAGTTTGTCGGTCAATGGTGGATCCAGCGGAACGTCGTAAAACAGCCCGACGTTCTGTCTTGGCGCCGAAGTCTCAGTCTCCCAGCCATAACTGTGCCCCTGAGGATTGACCCAATGGCGGGTCCAGTTGGCTTTGGCCCGTGGACCGACGTCGGTGGAAAAACCCAGACCCAACCCCATGGTCCGTGGCTTGCGGGTTTCGAGTTTGACCGCCACCGGGATCACGTCGTCCTTGGACGCGGTCGGCGCCGCGTCCACGCGCACACCCTCGAAATAGCCGCTCGATTGCAGCGCCTGATTGAGTTCGGCGATCAGTTCGGAGTCATAGGGCGCACCGGCCTTGAACGGCACCATGCGTTGCAGCAGGTCTTCGTCGAACGGCGTATCGCCTTCAAAACTGACTTTGCCCAGCGCATAGCGTGGGCCGCTGTCGTAGATCAATTCGATGTCGGCGACGCCAGCCCGCGGGTCCACCAACAGTTTCTGGCGGGTGAAGCGCCCACTGAAAAAGCCGTAGCGCGAGGCCTGGTTCTGGATCAGCCGCTTGGCGTCTTCGTAACGGCCATGGTTCAGGACCGCGCCGGGTTTTAGCAGGTCGCTTTTCGGTACACGGAAGGATTTGAACGAGGCCGCCGGGCCGTCGATGCGCACCGTGACGTTGCGCAAATGGATCGGCTCGCCGGGGTCGATATTCAACACCAGGCGCGGCGTCTGGCCGCCCTTCACGTCGCTGTCGATTTGCGGCTGGTAATAACCCAAGGCCTGGGCGGCCTTGCGCGCCTGTTCTTCGGCGCCGCGACTGAAGCGCAGCAAAGCTTCTTCATCGCGATCGCCGAGGCTACCGATATAGCCTTCTATATTGGCTTTTAGTTCTTCGTTGGACGGTTTGATCCGCACATCCAATTCACTTTGCGCCAGCGCCGCGCAGCTGGAAATCAGCATCAGCACGCCACTGGTAAATCTTCCGGAAAACTTCATAGCGCGGATGCTATCACGAGCCTGGGGGCCTGATAGAGCCTGACCTGCTGCTAAAGTTCTACTGCTATGCCGTTGCCGTTTGTAACACCTGCGGATTCGCGTGAAAAAACACGTGTTCAAGAATCGGTCCTACGGCCACTTCGCCGATTTCCTCGTAGCCCTGACGCTTATAGAACTCCAGATAACGAGGATTCCCGGTGTCGAGGATCACGCCCTGTGAGTGCTCATCGACCGCGCACCAGTTATGGACCGCTTGCAGCAATTGTTCGCCGAAGTGCTTGCCCTGGAATTGCGGATGAACCCCCAGTAATGGCAAAACGTGCACCGAATCGGACGGCACGCACGCCATCACGGCGGCGTGGTAATCGAGGTAGCGTCGGGTACAGCGAAACCCGGTGCTGAGCACCATCCGCAGACGCCAGGCCCAGCTTTCGGTGATGCCCAGGCGGCGTTGCGGCGGTGCGATCAGGGCGATGCCGATCAAGCGATCATTCACCAGCAAGCCGATGGCCGGCAAATCCTGAAGAAAGTGTTGCTTGACCAGTTCACGCACCGTCGCCCTTACTCGTTGTTCATAACCGGGGCGCTCGGCTTCGAACAGGTAGCCGAACGTCGGCTCGTGCCGGTACGCCTGGTACAACAAGGAGCGTGCTTCGCGGGAATAGCCGCTGTCGAGCATGTGAATATCGGCGATGACGGTCGAGGTTTCGGGCATAACGGTAGATCTCCCTGGGCGCGGCTCAGAAGGTCGCGTTCTTATTGGTACGAGCCTTTGGGTAGCTTCACAGTTCCCCACACAGGTATAGACCAAGCCAGGATCTTCATCGACTGGGCTGACGCCTTCGCGGGCAAGCCACGCTCCTACAAGAGCGCGGCTTGCCCGTGAAGAGGCCCGATCTGCCAGCACATCTCTGACAGAACACAACGAATCCCCTCACCCCAAGACTGGCCCCCGTCCTACATGTCAGCTAGCATCGCACTTTTGCCAGGACTGCCGACCATGAAGATCGTCTCCTTCAACATCAACGGGCTGCGCGCTCGCCCGCATCAGCTGGCGGCGCTGATTGAGAAACATCAACCGGACGTGATCGGATTGCAGGAAACCAAGGTCCACGACGACCAGTTCCCTCTGGCCGAGGTTCAGGCGCTGGGTTATCACGTGTATTACCACGGGCAAAAGAGTCACTACGGCGTGGCCCTGCTTTCGCGCCAGGAACCGATTGCGTTGTACAAAGGTTTCACCACTGACGAAGAAGACGCTCAGCGGCGCTTCATCTGGGGCACGTTCGCCGACGCCAATGGTTTGCCGGTGACCATCATGAACGGCTATTTCCCACAGGGTGAAAGCCGCGACCACCCCACCAAGTTCCCGGCCAAGGAACGTTTCTACAGTGATTTGCAGCAGTTGCTGGAAAGCCAGTTCAGCAACGACCAGCCGATTGTGGTGATGGGCGATGTGAACATTTCCCCGGAAAACTGCGACATCGGCATCGGCCCGGACAACATGAAACGCTGGCTGAAAACCGGCAAATGCAGCTTCCTGCCCGAAGAACGCGAATGGATGGCCCGCCTGAAGAATTGGGGCCTGGTGGACAGTTTCCGTCACCTGAACCCGGACATTGCCGACCGTTTCAGCTGGTTTGACTACCGTAGCCGCGGGTTTGAAGATGACCCCAAGCGCGGGCTGCGGATTGACCTGATCATGGCGTCCCATGGGTTGTTGCCGCGAGTGAAGGATGCCGGCGTGGATTACGACTTGCGCGCGATGGAAAAGCCGTCCGATCACGCGCCGATCTGGCTTGAGTTGAGCTGATCCCAGAACACGACACGGGCCTAATGTGGGAGCGAGCCTGCTCGCGATGGCGGACTGTCAGCCAACATCAATGTTGAATGTCACACCCTCATCGCGAGCAGGCTCGCTCCCACACTTGGTAACTGTCATCGTTCAGAAACCTTACTGACTTATTCTCCCGGCACTTTCTTTGGCTTCATAAGGTGCCGGCATGACCCTGCGCGTGTTGTTCCTGTTGCTGCTCGGCGCGGTGCTGCCGGTGTCGGCCGGCGACTTGCCGACGCCCGAACGTGGCCCGGTGTTGCGCATCCAAGGCTCCAACACCATTGGCGCGGCATTGGGCCCCGCGTTGGTCGAGGGGTTGATGCGTGAACAGGGCCTGCTCAAGGTTCACCGCGAAGCCCCGGACAAAGCCAACGAACAACGCATCGTCGGCGAAACCGTTCAGGGACGCCGAGTCGAAGTGGAGGTCGCGGCCCACGGTTCCAGCACCGGGTTCAAAGCCCTGAAAAACGCCTCTGCCGATCTCGCGGCCTCCTCGCGCCCGATCAAGGACAGCGAACGGCTGGATCTCGAACCGCTGGGCGACCTGAAAAGCCCGATTGCCGAGCAAGTCATCGCCATCGACGGGCTGGCAATCATCCTTCATCCGCTCAATCCGCTGAAGCAACTCAACACCGTACAACTGGCGCGAATCTTCAGCGGCGAAGCGAAAACCTGGGAAGAACTCGGCGGCACCGGTGGGACGATTCATCTCTATGCGCGGGATGATCAATCAGGCACTTATGACACATTCAAGGAACTGGTCCTCAGCCCGCGAGGGAAAACGCTGAGCAGCAACGCGAAACGCTTCGAATCCAGCGAGCAATTGTCCGACGCGGTCAGTCTGGACCCGCAAGCCATCGGCTTCATCGGTTTGCCTTATGTGCGCCAGGCCAAAGCCGTGGCCATTGTCGATGGCGACTCCCAGGCCATGCTGCCGCTCAATAGCCTGATCGCGACGGAAGATTACCCGCTGTCCCGTCGGCTGTTCTTTTACCTGCCGCCGAATGGGAAAAATCCCTGGGCCAAGGCCTTGGTGAAGTTTGCCCAAAGCAGCAAAGGCCAGGCGATCGTCGCGGCCAATGGTTTTATCGCACAGACCGTTCAGGCCATGGCCGTCACACCGAATGCGCTGATGCCCGAGGGTTATCAGGCGCTCAGCCGTCATGCCCAGCGCCTGACAGTGAATTTTCGTTTCGAAGAAGGCAGCGCGACGCTGGACAACAAGGCCCGACAGGACCTTTCGCGGGTGCTCGACTATATAAAGCAGCACGACAAAACCAATCGGCAAGTGACGCTGGTAGGGTTTGGCGACGCCAAGAGCGACCCGGCGCGGGCTGATCTGCTGTCGAAACTGCGAGCTATGGCGGTGCGACGAGAATTGGTGAAAAGCGGCGTGGTGTTTCGCGAGATTCGCGGTTTCGGTGCCGAGATGCCAGTGGCGACCAACAGCGGGGATGAAGGGCGGATCAAGAATCGGCGGGTTGAGGTTTGGGTGTATTGAAAGTGCAGTGGTGAATGCACTGACGCCATCGCGAGCAGGCTCGCTCCCACAGGTTTAGTGTGACCCTGTGGGAGCGAGCCTGCTCGCGATGAACGATAACGCAATGTTTGTTAATGCCCGCTACGCATCATCTCTTTAGGCACGTACTTGCCGATCTCGAACTTGCCAATCGCCGCGCGGTGCACTTCGTCCGGGCCGTCGGCCAGGCGCAGGGTACGTTGCATGGCATACATGTAGGCCAGCGGGAAATCGTTGGAAACCCCTGCCCCGCCATGGATCTGGATCGCCCGATCGATCACCCGCAATGCCACGTTCGGTGCGACGACTTTGATCTGCGCGATTTCGCTCTTCGCCACCTTGTTGCCGACAGTGTCCATCATGTACGCCGCTTTCAACGTCAGCAGTCGCGCCATGTCGATCTCCATCCGTGAGTCGGCGATTTTGTCGATGTTGCCGCCCAGGCGCGCCAGGGGTTTGCCGAACGCAGTGCGGTTGACCGCACGTTTGCACATCAGCTCCAACGCACGCTCAGCCATGCCGATCGAACGCATGCAGTGATGAATCCGGCCTGGGCCGAGTCGACCCTGAGCAATTTCGAAGCCGCGTCCTTCACCCAACAAAACGTTTTCGTACGGTACCCGGACGTTTTCGAACAGCACTTCGGCATGACCGTGAGGCGCGTCGTCGTAACCGAACACCGGTAGCGGACGCACAATTTTCACACCAGGCGTATCCACCGGCACCAGAATCATCGAGTGCTGCGCATGGCGCGGTGCATCCGGGTTGCTCAGGCCCATGAAGATCAAAATCTTGCAGCGCGGATCGCAGGCCCCTGAGGTCCACCATTTCTTGCCGTTGATCACCCATTCGTCGCCATCACGCACAGCGCGGGCAGCCATGTTGGTGGCGTCGGACGAGGCCACGTCCGGCTCGGTCATGGCGAACGCCGAGCGGATCTCGCCGCGCAACAGCGGTTCGAGCCAGCGTTGCTTCTGTTCTTCATTGGCGTAACGCACCAACACTTCCATGTTGCCGGTGTCCGGCGCGGAGCAGTTGAACGGCTCAGGGCCCAGCAGCGAGCGGCCCATGATTTCCGCCAATGGCGCATATTCGAGGTTGGTCAGGCCGGCGCCGAGTTCGGATTCAGGCAGAAACAAATTCCACAGACCTTCAGCCTTGGCCTTGAGTTTGAGTTCCTCCATGATCGCCGTCGGCTGCCAGCGATCGCCCTCGGCGACCTGGCGTTCGAACACCGCTTCAGCGGGATAAACGTAGGTGTCCATGAACGCGGTCACGCGCTCACGCAGTTCTTGCACTTTGGGCGAATAAGCGAAATCCATGGGCAGCTACCTTCTAAAGGGAGGTTGTTCAGGTCATGCAATCGATGCTAGAACAGCGTTGATAATTTACCTAGCCTATTCTCGGCGTGTATTAACATTCATCACCGATATATGATCGACTGATCGAGCCACCTTCCTAAAACAAGAAGCAGAGAGCGCAGCGCAATGAATCTGAGCAAGGTCGACCTCAACCTTTTTATCGTCTTCGACGCGATCTACACCGAAGCCAACCTGACTCGCGCCGGGCAGATTGTCGGCATTACTCAACCGGCGGTCTCGAACGCTCTGGCCCGCCTGCGCGAGACCTTCAACGATCCGCTTTTCGTGCGCACCGCCCAAGGTATGGTGCCCACGCCGATGGCGCAAAACATCATCGGCCCCGTGCGCAACGCCCTCTCCTTGCTGCGGGTCTCGGTGCAGGAAAGCCGCATTTTCAACCCGTTGCAGGCGGTCAAGACCTACCGCATCAGCATGACCGACCTCACTGAAGCGGTGATCCTCCCGCCACTGTTCCAGCGCCTGCGACGCCTGGCGCCGACGGTGATCATCGAAAGTTTCCTGTCCAAACGTCGCGAGACCACCAAGGAACTGGCGGCCGGACGTCTCGATTTCGCGGTGGATGCGCCGCTCAACACCGACCCGCAGGTGCGTCACGTCAAGTTGATGGAGGACCGTTACGTGTGCGCCATGCGCAAAGGCCATCCGTTGGCGGGCAAAGAGAAATTCACCCTCGACGATTACCTGTCGCTGACCCACATCCATATCTCCAGCCGTCGCAGCGGTCTGGGTTATGTCGACCTGGCCCTGGGCAAAATGGGTATTCAGCGCAAGATCGCCCTGCGCTCCCAGCATTACCTGATGGCGTCCCAGGTGTTGCAGCAGACCGACATGGTCATGACCGTGCCGGAACGCTTCGCCCGTCGTCATGACTTGTACTCGGTGAATCTGCCGGTCAAAGAAGTTCCGCCGGTGGAAACTCACCTCTACTGGCACGAAAGCACTGACCAGGACCCGGCCAACCGCTGGATGCGCGAGCAGATGATCGAGTTGTGTCAGCAGGTCACGGCGCATGAGAAGAAGCTGGATAAGGTGTAGTACGTTAATCCGCGTCATCGTTCTTCGCGGGCAAGCCTCGCTCCTACAGGTTTAGTGTCGATCATTTAATCGTGTTTAGTGTCGATCATTTAATCGTGGCTCGACGCGAACCTTGTAGGAGCGAGGCTTGCCCGCGAAGAGGCCGGTGATACCAACGAAGATCCATGCCCCTTGACGTAAACGTCAACCTGCCATTAGCTTAGCGCCATGACCTTTTTCGAGCGCATCCATGAGCAGTCAGACCTATAGCATTTCCGACCTCGCCCGCGAGCTCGACATCACCACACGGGCCATTCGCTTCTATGAAGAGCAAGGCCTGCTCAGCCCCGAGCGCCGCGGTCAGGAACGTATTTATTCACCCCGTGACAAGGTCAGCCTGAAGCTGATCCTGCGGGGCAAGCGCATTGGTTTTTCCCTGGCCGAATGCCGCGAGCTGATCGAGCTCTATGACCCTTCCAGCGGTAACACCAAGCAACTGCACAGCATGCTGGCGAAAATCGCCGAGCGTCGGGAACAACTCGAACAGCAACTGCTGGACATCGAACAGATGAAACTGGAACTCGACACGGCTGAAGAGCGCTGTACTCAGGCGCTGGAGCAAACGATCAAGAGCCAGCAGCTCGTGTAGGAGTTGAGCTTGCTCGCGAAAGCGGTATGTCCTTCAACATTGATGTCGACTGACCTGACGCTTTTTCGCGAGCAAGCTCAGCTCCTACAGGGTTCTGTGAACATTCATACAATTTCAACAGGTCGATTCCCATGTCCCTACCCACCCACGTACGCCTGGTCGAAGTCGGCCCCCGCGACGGTCTGCAAAACGAAGCCCAGCCCATCAGCGTTGCCGACAAGGTGCAACTGGTCGACGCGCTGACCGCCGCAGGCCTGGGCTATATAGAAGTCGGCAGTTTCGTCTCGCCCAAATGGGTGCCGCAAATGGCCGGTTCCGCCGAGGTCTTCGCGCAGATCCAACGCAAGCCGGGCGTGACCTACGGCGCCCTCGCCCCCAACCTGCGGGGCTTTGAAGATGCCATCGCCGCCGGGGTCAAGGAAGTCGCCGTGTTCGCCGCAGCGTCCGAATCGTTTTCTCAGCGCAACATCAATTGCTCGATCAGCGAGAGCCTGGAGCGCTTCGTGCCGATCATGGAAGCCGCCAAACAACACGGCGTCAGCGTGCGCGGTTATGTGTCCTGCGTGCTGGGCTGCCCTTATGAAGGTGACATTGCACCGGAACAAGTCGCCCGGGTTGCTCGTGAGCTCTATGCCATGGGCTGCTACGAGGTTTCGCTGGGAGACACCATCGGCACCGGCACCGCTGGCGCGACCCGCAAGATGTTCGAAGTGGTGTCGACCGATGTGCCACGTGAAAAACTGGCCGGGCACTTTCACGATACCTATGGCCAAGCCATGGCCAATATCTACGCCAGCCTGCTGGAAGGCATCGCGGTATTCGACAGCTCCATCGCCGGCCTCGGCGGTTGCCCATACGCCAAGGGCGCCAGCGGTAATGTCGCGACCGAAGACGTGGTTTACCTGCTCAACGGGCTGGGTATCGAGACCGGAATCGACCTGGACGCCTTGATTCGGGCCGGTCAGCATATTTGCTCGGTGCTGGGGCGCCCGACCGGTTCGCGCGTGGCCAAGGCCCGCAGTGCACAGTGACAGCGTGGATGTGTCCGGGTGTTACCGCGTGTACTGAAACGTGGGCGGAAACGAGTAACACGGAAACAAATTGTCAGGTTTGGGTCGGTAGAAAAATCTTATGAAAAACTCAAGCAATTGTATTTAAAGGGTTTTTCAAAGTTGGCACGGCTTCTGCTATCTCTATGGCATAACAAGAATAAAAACTGCAAACCAATAAAAATAAGACGTAACGACTCTGACATAACAAGAACAACACGGCAGAGACGCAGCTAACAGATTTTTTTGGAGAGGATGTGCTTTTCAGGGTGCTTTTCGAAGTAACCCGCAACCGGGCAGAGAACAATAAAACTACCCTCAGGTAGCTCCCGAACTGGTTGGATCGCTTAGCGAAAAAGTAGATCAGCGCTCAAAAAAATACGTTTGCTCTTGATCCCGGATGGGGATCGACAAAAACAGCGGTAAAGGGCCACGGTTACCAAAAACAACAACAGACCGCCCCTCAATAATAAAAAAAGAGCACGTACGACAAAATTAAAGGGGAGCTTCGGCTCCCCTTTGTGCTTTCTCGTGTTTGCCATTTCCACTGCGCCCCCTTGTGGGAGCGAGCCTGCTCGCGATAGCGGTGGTTCATTCGACATCTATATTTGATGTGCTGCCGTCATCGTCGGAACGCCGCCCGGAGCAGGCTCGCGCTCCCACAAGGAATTGTGGTCAGACGTGATTACCTCGCAGCTCCTCGATGCTGATCTCACGCATCCGAAACTTCTGGATCTTCCCCGTCACGGTCATCGGAAACTCCTCGACGAACTTGAAGTAACGCGGCGTCTTGAAGTGTGCGATGCGCTCCTTGCACCAGGCTTGCAGTGCCTGCTCGGTGACACTGTGGCCGGGGTGGAATTTGATCCAGGCAACGATCTCTTCGCCGTAGCGGGAGCAAGGAATGCCGATCACCTGCACATCCGCTATCGCCGGGTGGGTGAAGAAGAACTCTTCCAGCTCCCTTGGGTAAATATTCTCACCGCCGCGGATGATCATGTCCTTGTTACGCCCAGCGATGCACACGTAGCCTTCGTCATTCATGCTCGCCAGATCGCCGGTGTGCATCCAGCCCGCCTCATCGATAGCCTCGGCGGTGCCTTGCGGGTTATTCCAGTAGCCGAGCATCACGCTGTAGCCCCGAGTACATAGTTCACCGATGGTGCCGCGGGGTACCAGGTTGCCCGCCTCGTCGGTGATTTTGCTTTCCAGTTGCGGCTGGGTTCGGCCAACGGTGGTGACGCGCAATTCCAGCTCGTCTGACGAACCGGTCTGCAAAGACACAGGGCTGGTTTCCGTCATGCCATAGGCAATCTGCACTTCGCTCATGTGCATTTCGCTGATAACACGACGCATCACTTCGATCGGACAGGTCGCCCCGGCCATGATCCCGGTGCGCAGGCTCGACAGATCGAACTCGGCGCGCTTGGGCTGATCGAGCATGGCGATGAACATGGTCGGTACGCCGTAAAGCGCGGTGGCCTTTTCTTCGGCGACGGTGGTCAGGGTCAGCAGTGGATCGAATGCATCGTTGGGGTAAATCATGGTACTGCCGTGGGTCATGCAGCCGAGGTTGCCCATGACCATGCCGAAGCAGTGATAAAGCGGCACGGGAATGACCAGACGATCACTCGCGGTCAGGCCAAGGCTTTCGCCGACCATGTAACCGTTGTTGAGAATATTGTAATGACTGAGGGTCGCGCCCTTGGGGAAACCCGTGGTGCCGGAGGTGTACTGAATGTTCACCGCCTGATCGAAATGCAGGCTGTCCTGGCGCTCTCGCAATTGCTCGACCGACACGCTGGCCGCCAGATCGGTCAGTTGCGACCACGGCAGGAAACCCGACGGCGGCTGCGCATTCAGGCTGATCACCCCGCGCAGTTCCGGCAGGCGTTCGCTCTGCAACTGGCCGATGGATTGCTCCGCCAATTCCGGTACCAATCCTTGCAACATGCCGTGATAGTCGGAGGTCTTGAAAGCCCCGGCACAGACCAGCCATTGGCAACCGGACTGCTTCAACGCGTATTCGAGTTCGGAACTGCGGTAAGCCGGATTGATGTTGACCAGAATCACGCCGATTTTCGCGCTGGCGAACTGGCTGATGCACCATTGAGCACAATTCGGCGCCCAGATGCCGAGCCGGTCACCGGTCTGCAAGCCCAGCGCCAACAACGCTCTGGCGTGCAGGTCGATGGCTTCTGCCAACTGCTGCCAGGTGTAGCGCAGCTGTTGATGACGCACGACCAACGCCTCCCCGTTCGGGTATTGCGCGACCGTGTTATCGAACGCCTGACCGATGGTCATCGCCAGCAAGGCTTTGTCCTGGGAACCACGGGTATAGCTGCGCTGCGGGCTTGCACTGGGTTGATCCATGACGACCCCTATTGTCTTTATTGTAGGAGCGAGCGATGCGCGATCCGACTTGCCCACGATAGGCCACAGCGTCTAGCCATAGGACCGCGTCATCGTTCATCGCGAGCAAGCTCGGCTCCTACAGAATCACCTAAGTTGACGTTAACGTAAAGGGAGATTGACAGCCATTCATCACAGGCTTACGTTAACGTAAAGGTGAGAGCCGAATCACTGCTCCCCCCACCCTACAAAAAAGCCAAAAGGTGTCCCATGAGCTACCCATCCCTGAACTTTGCCCTCGGTGAAACCATCGACATGCTGCGCGATCAGGTTCAGTCCTTCGTCGCCAAAGAGATCGCCCCGCGCGCTGCTCAGATCGACATCGACAACCTGTTCCCGGCCGACCTGTGGCGCAAATTCGGCGACATGGGCCTGCTGGGTATCACCGTGCCGGAAGAGTACGGCGGTGCTGGCCTGGGCTACCTGGCGCACGTCGTCGCCATGGAAGAAATCAGCCGTGGTTCGGCCTCGGTCGCTTTGTCTTACGGCGCCCACTCCAACCTTTGCGTCAACCAGATCAACCGCAACGGCACTCACGAACAGAAAAGCAAATACCTGCCGAAACTGATCAGCGGCGAGCACATCGGTGCCCTGGCCATGAGCGAACCGAATGCCGGTTCCGACGTGGTATCGATGAAATTGCGCGCCGACAAACGTGGCGACCACTACGTGCTCAACGGCAGCAAGACCTGGATCACCAACGGCCCCGACGCCAACACCTACGTGATCTATGCCAAGACCGATCTTGAAAAAGGCCCGCACGGCATCACCGCCTTCATCGTCGAGCGTGATTCCAAAGGCTTCAGCCGCAGTAACAAGTTCGACAAGCTCGGCATGCGTGGCTCGAACACCTGTGAGCTGTTTTTCGATGACGTTGAAGTGCCGGAAGAAAACATCCTCGGCGTGCTCAACGGCGGCGTGAAGGTGCTGATGAGCGGCCTCGATTACGAACGCGTTGTCCTGTCCGGCGGCCCGACCGGGATCATGCAGGCCTGCATGGACTTGATCGTGCCGTACATCCACGACCGCAAGCAGTTCGGCCAAAGCATCGGCGAATTCCAGCTGATCCAGGGCAAGGTCGCCGATATGTACACCCAACTCAACGCCAGCCGTGCCTACCTTTATGCGGTGGCCCAGGCGTGCGAGCGCGGTGAAACTGCCCGCAAGGATGCCGCCGGAGTCATCCTCTACAGCGCCGAATGCGCGACCCGAATGGCCCTCGACGCAATCCAGATTCTCGGAGGCAACGGCTACATCAACGAATTCCCGGCCGGTCGTCTGCTGCGTGACGCCAAGCTGTACGAAATCGGCGCCGGCACCAGTGAGATCCGTCGCATGCTGATCGGTCGCGAACTGTTCAACGAAACCCGCTAAACGGAGCTGCACATGGCTATCCTGCATACCCAGCTCAATCCCCGTTCGGCGGAGTTCGCGGCCAACAGCGCGGCGATGCTCAAACAGGTCGACGCCCTGCACACCCTGCTCACTCAAGTGGCTCAAGGTGGCGGTCCGAAGGCTCAAGAGCGCCACACCTCGCGAGGCAAACTGCTGCCGCGTGAACGGATCAATCGCCTGCTCGATCCGGGCTCGCCGTTTCTGGAAATAAGCCAATTGGCGGCCTACGCGGTGTATGGCGAAGACGTTCCCGCCGCTGGGGTGATTGCCGGCATCGGCCGGGTGGAAGGCGTCGAATGCATGATCGTCGCCAACGATGCCACCGTGAAAGGTGGCTCGTATTACCCGCTGACCGTGAAAAAGCACCTGCGCGCGCAGACCATTGCCCAACAGAATCGCTTGCCCTGCATTTATCTGGTGGACTCCGGCGGCGCCAACTTGCCGCGTCAGGATGAAGTGTTCCCCGACCGCGAACACTTCGGGCGGATCTTCTTCAACCAGGCCAACATGAGCGCCATGGGCATTCCGCAAATTGCGGTGGTCATGGGTTCCTGCACCGCCGGTGGTGCCTACGTGCCGGCCATGGCCGACGAAGCGATCATGGTTCGTCAGCAGGCAACGATTTTCCTCGCTGGCCCACCGTTGGTGAAAGCCGCGACGGGTGAAGTGGTCAGCGCCGAAGACCTCGGCGGGGCCGATGTGCACTGCAAGATTTCCGGGGTCGCCGACCATTACGCCGAGAGCGATGAACACGCCCTCGCATTGGCCCGGCGCAGCGTCGCCAACCTCAATTGGCGCAAGCTCGGCGAACTGCAACAACGCACGCCGATCGCGCCGCTGTACAGCAGCGACGAGTTGTACGGCGTGGTGTCGGCGGATGCCAAGCAACCGTTCGACGTGCGCGAAGTGATCGCGCGCCTGGTGGACGGCTCGGTGTTCGATGAGTTCAAGGCGTTGTTCGGCACGACATTGGTCTGCGGCTTTGCTCACTTGCACGGTTACCCGATCGCGATCCTCGCCAACAACGGCATCCTGTTCGCCGAAGCCGCGCAGAAAGGCGCGCACTTTATCGAACTGGCTTGCCAGCGCGGCATTCCATTGCTGTTCCTGCAAAACATCACCGGCTTCATGGTCGGCCAGAAATACGAGGCCGGCGGCATCGCCAAGCACGGCGCGAAACTGGTGACGGCCGTGGCGTGCGCCAAGGTGCCGAAATTCACTGTGATCATTGGCGGCAGCTTCGGCGCCGGTAACTACGGCATGTGCGGTCGGGCCTACGACCCACGCTTCCTGTGGATGTGGCCGAACGCACGGATCGGCGTGATGGGGGCCGAACAGGCGGCAGGCGTGCTGGTACAGGTCAAGCGTGAGCAAGCGGAGCGCAGTGGCCATGGTTTCAGCGCCGAGCAGGAAGCCGAGATCAAGCAACCGATTCTCGATCAATACGAAGAACAGGGGCATCCCTATTATTCCAGCGCTCGACTGTGGGACGACGGTGTCATCGACCCGGCGCAGACCCGCGACGTGTTGGCCCTGGCCTTGTCGGCGTCGCTGAACGCGTCAATCGAACCGAGCCGCTTCGGCGTGTTCCGGATGTGATCCGACCTTGTAGGAGCGAGGGCTTGCCCGCGAAGGAAGCGCCGCGGTGTACCTGTTGCACCGCGTCATGCCTGTTCGCGGGCAAGCCTCGCTCCTACAGAATAGAGTTGTGGAGACGGACAAACATGAGCGACTTCAACACCCTCGAACTGCTGAGCGATCCAAGGGGTTTTGCGACCTTGTGGCTCAGCCGTGAAGAAAAGAACAATGCCTTCAACGCCGAAATGATCCGCGAACTGATCCTCGCGCTGGACAAAGTGTCGAGCGATGCCAGTCTGCGTTTTCTATTGATCCGTGGGCGCGGCAAGCATTTCAGCGCCGGCGCCGATCTGGCCTGGATGCAGCAATCGGCCGAACTCGATTACCACACCAACCTCGACGACGCCCGGGAACTGGCGGAGTTGATGTACAACCTCGCCAAGCTGAAAATTCCGACTGTGGCGGTGGTTCAAGGCGCGGCCTATGGCGGCGCGCTGGGCCTGATCAGTTGCTGCGACATGGCCATCGGCGCCGACGACGCGCAGTTCTGCCTGTCGGAAGTGCGCATCGGTCTCGCGCCGGCGGTCATCAGCCCGTTCGTGGTGCAAGCCATCGGCGAGCGCGCGGCACGGCGCTATGCCTTGACCGCCGAACGTTTCGGCGGGCAACGGGCTCGGGAAATCGGCTTGTTGTCGGAGAGCTACCCGATGGCTGAACTGGAGCAGAAAGTCGATCAGTGGATCGACAACCTGCTGCTCAACAGCCCGGCGGCCATGCGCGCCAGCAAAGACTTGTTGCGTGAGGTCGGCCATGGCGCGCTGACCCCGGCGCTGCGACGCTACACCGAGAACGCCATCGCCCGAATCCGCGTCAGCCCCGAAGGCCAGGAAGGCCTGCGCGCCTTCCTGCAAAAACGCTCGCCAACCTGGCAAGCCCAAACCACCCTCAAGGAGCCGCGTTGATGAGCGCACCTGTTCTCACCACATTGTTGGTGGCCAACCGCGGCGAAATCGCTTGCCGGGTGATGCGCACCGCCAAGGCTCTGGGCCTGACCACCGTGGCCGTGCACAGCGCCACCGACCGTGACGCCCGGCACAGCCGCGAAGCCGATATACGCGTCGACCTGGGCGGCAGCAAAGCCGCCGACAGTTACCTGCAAATCGACAAGCTGATCGCCGCGGCGAAAGCCAGCGGCGCTCAGGCGATTCATCCCGGTTATGGTTTTCTCTCGGAAAACGCCGGGTTCGCCCGCGCGATCGAAGCGGCCGGCCTGATCTTCCTCGGCCCGCCCGCCTCGGCCATTGACGCCATGGGCAGCAAGTCCGCGGCCAAAGCCTTGATGGAAACCGCGGGCGTGCCACTGGTGCCCGGCTATCACGGCGAAGCCCAAGACCTCGACACCTTCCGCGACGCCTGCGAACGCATCGGTTATCCGGTGTTGCTCAAGGCCACGGCGGGAGGTGGCGGCAAAGGCATGAAAGTGGTCGAGGAGGTCAGCCAACTGGCCGAAGCCCTGGCCTCGGCACAACGTGAAGCGCTGTCGTCGTTCGGCGATTCACGGATGTTGGTGGAAAAATACCTGCTCAAGCCACGCCACGTGGAAATCCAGGTGTTCGCCGACCAGCATGGCAATTGTCTGTACCTCAACGAACGTGATTGCTCGATCCAGCGCCGGCATCAGAAAGTCGTCGAAGAAGCACCGGCTCCGGGTCTGAGCCCGGAACTGCGTCGGGCCATGGGTGAAGCCGCCGTGCGCTCGGCCCAGGCCATCGGTTACGTCGGCGCCGGCACAGTGGAGTTTTTGCTGGATGCGCGCGGTGAGTTTTTCTTCATGGAGATGAACACTCGCCTGCAAGTTGAACACCCGGTCACCGAAGCCATCACCGGCCTTGATCTGGTGGCGTGGCAGATTCGCGTGGCTTGCGGTGAAGCGTTGCCGATGACCCAAGACCAGGTGCCGCTGATCGGCCATGCGATCGAAGTGCGGCTGTATGCCGAAGACCCGGGCCATGATTTTCTGCCGGCCACCGGGCGTCTGGCGTTGTACCGCGAATCCGCCGAAGGGCCAGGGCGTCGCGTGGACAGTGGCGTCGAAGAAGGCGACGAGATTTCGCCCTTTTACGACCCGATGCTCGGCAAGTTGATTGCCTGGGGCGAAGACCGTGAACAGGCGCGGCTGCGGTTGCTGAGCATGCTCGACGAGTTTGCCATTGGCGGACTGAAGACCAACATCAACTTCCTGCGCCGAATAATCGGCCACCCGGCATTTGCCGCGGCGGAGCTGGATACCGGTTTTATTCCGCGTTATCAGGAACAACTGCTGCCAGCACCTTCAGACCTCAGCGATGAGTTCTGGCAAGCGGCCGCGCAGGCATTTGCCCAGAGCCAGCCAAACACGACCCGCGTTGATGACCTGAGTTCGCCTTGGAGTATCGGCAACGGATTCCGTGCCGGATTGCCGACAGAAATCACCCTGCATTTGAGTTGCGAAGGGCAAGACCGGGCGCTGACCCTGGGCGATGCCGATGCTCATACCGCGCAGCTCAAGGGTGAATACCTGCTGACCGAACACAACGGCTTGCGCCGCCAGCATCGGGCAATCCGCCGTGGCGACACGCTGTATCTGCAATGGGACGGTGAGCTGCGCCGCATCGAGGCGTATGACCCGATCAGTGCCGTCGAAGCCAGTCACAGCCATCAGGGCGGCCTCACCGCACCCATGAACGGCAGCATCGTGCGAGTGCTGGTGGAGGCCGGGCAAACGGTCGACGCCGGGGCGCAATTGGTGGTGCTGGAAGCGATGAAAATGGAGCACAGCATTCGCGCGCCCCACGCAGGGATTATCAAGGCGTTGTATTGCCAGGAAGGCGAGATGGTCAGCGAAGGCAGTGCGTTGGTGGAGTTGGAACACGCGTGAAATGAAGATCGGTCCTACGCGTTGCGAGGACCGATCTGATTAGAATTTGGCAGTCGCCTGAACCACCACGCCGATGATTCGGCATTCTTCGGTGTAAAGAGCTTTCGGATAGGTCGGATTGAGCGGGACCAGGTAACGCTGCCCGCCCTCTTCGATCAGTTTGCGAAAAACCGCCTCGGCGCTACCGGGCCATTGGGCGATCACCAGTTTTCCAGGCTCCGGCACGATGGCCGGGTCCACCAGAATCAACATGTCCGCGGCAATGCTCACACCCGTGGGTGCGGTCATTGCATCGCCGACCACCACCAGCCAGAACGCCGCGCCCTGTGCGTGGTAATCGGACAGCTCGAAGCGCGGTTTGCTGACAGTCGATGAAGCGCCGTAGGTTGATAGTTCTCCATCGCGCACCTCCCCGGTTTCCCGCCAGTCACTGACCGGGTAGCGAAAGTACGGGTTGTACTTTTGCGTCAGAGAGATCTCTTCATCCTGTGAGATCTGCGGTTCCCTGATCACCATCGCGACTTCCAGATAGTCCATCCCCAGCGCCTGCAAGACACGGTTCATCTCTTGGATGCGGGGCTGACGACGTTTATTCAGCCAATGGCCGACGCCGCCCTGGGACATTCCGATGCGCTCGGCGAGTATCTCTTGAGTGACTTTGAGTTCACTCATTTTGGCCTTGACCAATTCAATCCATTTATCCATGTGCGGCACGATACGTGGGGTACTCCGACCAACAAAACACAAATTGTAGTATTTAAATTCAAGACACAAATACAGTAAGTACTAAGCTGGGCTCACGGATTTGAATCTATTCACGGAGCTTGCCATCGTCATGACCATCCCCAGCATTACCCTGCCCGACACGCAATTCGACACTACGCTCAACTCGCCAAAAGGCTCTGCTGCCGCGCAGCGGGCGCTGGACTATTACTTGAAACCAGCTGTGTCAGAAGAGGCCAGCGAAGAACGTTTCTTCGATGTGAACCGTAACATCAGCAGCGAAGAGGCACTGGTCCATGCTTCGGATCTGTTGCGCTGTGCTGCCGCCACCGCACATGAATCAGCCAACCAGCTGCAGGGCGCAAGCCGGGATCTGGCGTTTTCGACGGTGCACATGATCGACATGGCCAAGGCGATGGTCGACCGCTCCCTGGAGGGCAATCAGAACGTTTGACGAGGAAGCGCTTTGGAGGAAGACAGGAAAAATTTTCCAATCGTGCGGATAAAAACATTTGACTTGCAAATGATAATGATTATTATTGCAACAACTGGTCGCGAGATCAGTCGATGGCCCAAGGGACCTCAGGTCGGTCTCCTGGACTATCTCCTCATCAGGCTAATCACGGTTTTTGACCCGGCTTTTTGCCGGGTCTTTTTTTACCAGTTATTCTGGCTTTGGCTTCAGGCTAATGAAGTCTGTCGGTGCTGCAAAATTCGATTGGCGCGGATGATATCAAAAGAATATCTGGTGGCAAGAGAGGCCCGGTTACATTGGGCCAAACTAACGCAAAATAGCACTTGAGAATCACTCGCACAGTCTCTAAGCTGCGTCGGCGTCAAGGAGGACGCCCCCCATTTTCACCCTCGCAATTTCCCCCGGTTTCTCCCTCCCTTGCGTGTAAAGTAGCAGCCATAAAAATCATATTCAGGAATTGATTATGGCCGTGGCTAGATCTTCTTTCGACATCAACGCGAACTTCGACAGTGGCAACATCGAAGTGCTGGACATCAGCAATCCTTTGCAAGCGCTGCTGGCGATCAAGCCAGACACTCGCAGCCAGCATTTCCAGTGGTTCCACTTCAAGGCCAGCGGTCTGCACGTCGGACAGGAGCATTGGTTTCGCCTGAACAACGCCAGTAAATCCTCGTACAACAAAGCCTGGGATGGTTATCAGGCCGTGGCGTCCTATGACCACGTCAACTGGTTCCGGGTGCCGACCATCTTCGAAGGCGACTGCCTGCGTTTCAGCCTTGAAGCCACTGCTACCCATGCCTGGTTCGCCTATTTCGAACCTTACAGCCGCGGCCGCCATGACTGGCTGATCGAACAGGCCCTGACCAAGGCCGGCACCGAACTGCTGGCCACCGGCAAGAGCGTTGAAGGTCGCGACATCCAGTTGTTGCGCAAAGGTACGGGGGCCGAAGGTCAGCGCAAGGTCTGGATCATCGCCCAGCAACACCCCGGCGAACACATGGCCGAATGGTTCATGGAAGGCGTGATCGAGCGCCTGGAAAAACACGACGATCCGGTGTTGAAAAAACTCCTGGCCAGCGCCGACCTGTACCTGGTGCCGAACATGAACCCGGATGGCGCCTTCCGCGGTCATTTACGCACCAACACCATGGGCCAGGACCTGAACCGCGCCTGGCAGAGCGCCAATCAGGAAGTCAGCCCGGAAGTGCTGTTTGTTCAGCAGCAGATGGAAAAGTATGGCGTCGACCTGTTTCTCGACATCCATGGCGATGAAGAAATCCCCCACGTGTTCACCGCCGGTTGTGAAGGTAACCCGGGATATACGCCACGGATCGAAAAACTCGAAGAACATTTCCGCAGTCATCTGAAACATCAGACCAAAGACTTCCAGACCAAATACGGCTATACCCGCGACGAGCCTGGCAAAGCTAACATGACCCTGGCCTGCAACAGCGTCGGCCAGAAGTTCGACTGCCTGTCGCTGACCCTGGAAATGCCCTTCAAAGACCACAACGATGCACCGAATCCGCTGACCGGCTGGTCCGGCAAACGCTCGAAGCAGTTGGGCAAGGACGTACTGACAACCATCGCCGACATGGTCGATACCTTGCGTTGATTATTTAAGATCAAAAGATCGCAGGCTTCGCCAGCTCCTACAGGGTTTTGTGCATGCCTGTAGGAGCTGCCGAAGGCTGCGATCTTTTAATCTTTTGATCTTTTACTCAGCAACAATCCGCACACAATCCTCCGGCCCTAACAAACGCCCATCTTCGGCACGCAACTCCAGCGGCCGCACCGGTCGACCGTTCTCACGATCGACAACCCGCGAATGCGCCTCCCCCGCCTCAAAGAAAAACGCCTCGCCCCACTGCCGCAATCCGATGATCAACGGGAACAGGCCCTTGCCCTTCTCCGTCAGCACGTATTCCTGATACGCGCTGCCGTCCGACGCTGGCACCAGATCGAAAATCCCATGAGCCACCAATGTGCGCAGGCGCGCCGAGAGAATGTTTTTGGCCATGCCCAGATTGCGCTGGAACTCGCCGAATCGCCGCAGGCCATCGAACGCATCGCGCACGATCAGTAACGACCACCAATCACCAATCGCGTCCAGTGAACGGGCGACCGGGCATTCGGCGCCTTCCATGCTTGTACGTTTAACCATGACCGTGTCCGCCGGCAACAAATGTGGTTGCAATATAAAACCAGACTCCCTAACGTACAACTGGTTTTATTTTGAAACCACACAAGGGAGCCCGTGATGAAACCTGACCACCCGTTAAGCGGCGCAGTGGTGTTGCTGTTTGCCGTCGCCTGCGGCCTGGCCGTCGGCAATGTGTATTACGCACAACCGCTGCTCGACGCCATGGCCGAAGCCTTCGCCATGGATCCGGCAACCATCGGTATCGTCGTCACCCTTACCCAGATCGGTTATGGCGTAGGTCTGTTGTTGTTGGTTCCACTAGGGGATCTGCTCAACCGCCGCCGGCTGATCGTCGTGCAAACCCTGCTGTCGGCCTTGGCTTTGTTGATGATCGCGTTTGCCTTGAACAGCATCTGGCTGTTGCTCGGCATGGCGCTGACCGGATTACTGGCGGTCGTGACGCAAGTCCTTGTGGCCTACGCCGCGACTCTGGCCATCCCGGCACAACGTGGACGTGTGGTGGGCGTGATCACCAGCGGCATTGTCGTCGGCATTCTGTTGGCACGAACAGTGGCGGGCGGCATGGCCGATCTGGCCGGTTGGCGTTCGATTTATCTGTTGTCCGCCGGGTTGACCCTGCTGATGGCGCTGCTGTTGTTTCGTGTGCTGCCCAAGCACGAAGATGCGCGACCGGCTAGCGCTTACGCTGCGTTGATCGGCTCGGTATTCACGCTGTTCAAGGAAGAACCGGTATTGCGTCAACGGGCCATGCTCGCCCTGCTGACCTTCGCCAGCGCCATGGTGTTGTGGACACCCTTGGTGCTGCCGCTGAGTGCCCCGCCGCTTTCACTTTCCCACACCGAAATCGGGATGTTCGGCCTGGCCGGAGCCGCCGGTGCGCTGGCCGCCGCTCGCGCCGGGCATCTGGCCGATCGCGGGCTGGGTCAATGGACCAGTGGACTGTCGTTGCTGCTGATGCTCGCCTCATGGTTGCCCATCGGATTCACCCAATCCTCGCTATGGGCGCTGCTGCTTGGGGTGATCACGCTGGATTTGGGTTTGCAAGCCGTTCACGTTACCAGCCAGAGCATGATCTACAGCGTGCGCCCCGAAGCGCAAAGCCGACTCACCGCCGGCTACATGCTGTTCTACTCGATCGGCAGCGCCGTAGGCTCTATCGGTTCGACGGCAATGTACGCCTGGGCGGGATGGATTGGGGTGTGTTGGCTGGGTGCGGGCATCAATGCCGTGGCGTTGATTTATTGGTGGCTGACGTTGGCCACGAAGGACCAATCGGTAGAAGTGGCGTCACACTGACGCGTAGGAGCTGCCGCAGGCTGCGATCTTTTGATCTTGGGGACACCTTCGATTTTTAAGATCAAAAGATCGCAGCCTGCGGCAGCTCCTACACTGACCGCGTACATTCGCAGAATTTAGCTGCGCGTGCTGGGATCAGCCGCGATCTTTACCCCGCAACATGCTGTTCAGCACCTCATCGCGGCGCACCCACCCGTGAAACAACGCCCCGGCCAAATGCAGCAGCACAGTCAGAAACCGCAGATACGCCAGATACCCATGCGCCTTGCGCAGGAACGCAAACACTTGCGCATTCGTCGGCAGGATCGACGGCAACTGCAGCGAACTACTGAGCATCACCGGGTCGCCGGCCGCCGAAATCATCGCCCAGCCCAGCAGCGGCAAAATCAGCATCAAGGCGTACAACAAGATAGGTGAAGCTTTGGCCGCGAGCGCTTGCCAACCCGGCAGGTCCGCCGGCAGCCGTAGTTGCCGAGTCGAAAACCGCACGGCCAGGCGCACGATTACCAGCAATAGAATCGCAACGCCCAAAGGTTTATGCAGGTTGATCAGCCACTCATGACGCTCGGACACCGAGGCCGCCATGCCCGCGCCGATAAACAGCATCGAGAGGATCATCAGCGCCATCAACCAGTGCAGCAGCCGCGCCAATGGCGCGAAATGATTCGGTTGAGCGCTCATTGTCGGGGCTCCTGTTTGGCGTTGGGCAATTCCTTCACTTCGCTGGTGCGGCGCAGGTAGGAACGGGCGTAACCCGCTGAGCGAGCGGCGAGCAACGGGTCGTCGGAGCCTTCGATACCGCTGGGCAACACCAGCGGGTCGTTGATGTCACGGCATTCGCCATTGAGTTGCGGCTGGATGCTTTCGAGCACCAGCGTGCCGGCGTTCAGCACTTTTCGGCCGTCGGGCCAGGCTTTGCTCGCGTCGTTGACCGGGTCCCCGGGGTTCGCAGGGTGATGTTCAACTGCCAACGCAGCGGCCCGGCAGACAAACGCTGCACCAGATCTTTCTCAAGGAAATCTCCGCTCTCGGGGGCCGTCGCGCCTGCCGCGTCCCGAGCCACTGGCGTCATGCTCCAACGCACTGCCTGCCGTTGCCCGACCGCGTTCACCAGGTAAAACGCGTTGACGCTGTTATAGGTTTCCGTTGCGTAACTGGCCGAGGGTTTGGCAGTTTTGATCCAGGCCAGAAACCGCGCGGCTTCCGGATGAGTACCGAAGAACGCCGGCACAGCCGCCGGGTTCGGTGTGCCGGTCGCCGGATCCGGTGACTGTGCTTGTTGCAACTGATAGAACGCCTCGGGCGTGCCCACCGGGAACACCGGCATGCTGTTCATCCCGGTACGCCACTGCTGGCCGTTTGCCTGGGTAAAACGCAACGCCAGGCTGCGGCGGCTGCTCAGCACCGAACAAGGGCCGGTGGCGATGGTGGTTTATGAGGACCGGAGTGGGCACAAGATCAGCTTCTACGTCCGTCCACCCGGGCCGAAAAATACTCTGCTGCCTCGCGGTAGTCGCAGTGATGGCGAGTTGCAGGCCGAGTACTGGTCGGGGGCGGGGTACAACTACGCGATGGTCAGCCCGAGTGATACGCCGGCCGCGCAGATGCTCAAACAGACGCTGAAGTTTTGATCTCAGGAAACGGAGACAACACCAATCGAATGTGGGAGCGTGGCTTGCCCGCGAAGAATACACCGCGGTTTTTCAGGTATTACGCGTCATCGTTCTTCGCGGGCAAGCCTCGCTCCTACAAGGGATCGAGGTACAACACAAAACCATTGTAGGAGCGAGGCTTGCCCGCGAAGGCGGCCTGACAAGCACCACAACTTTCCCGCTATCATGTCGCCCATTTCCAGGCCCCCACGCCCTCCTCCTGATCAATAGCGAACCTGCCCATGGATACCCTCGCACAACTGCGCGCCGGCCAACTGTCGGGCATCACCCGCCTGGATCTGTCCTGCGGCCTCACCGAGTTCCCCCGGGAAATCTTCGACCTGGCGGACTCGCTGGAAGTGCTCAACCTTAGTGGCAACGCCTTGCGCAGCCTGCCGGACGACCTGCACCGCCTGACCCGTTTACGCGTGCTGTTCTGCTCGGACAACCTGTTCACCGAACTGCCCGCCTGCATTGGCCAGTGCGCCGCGCTGACGATGATCGGCTTCAAGGCCAATGCCATCGAAAACGTGCCGGGCGCCGCCCTGCCGCCGCTGTTGCGTTGGCTAATCCTCACCGATAACTGCATCACGGATCTGCCGACCGAACTGGGTGAACGCCCGCATCTGCAAAAGCTCATGCTGGCCGGCAACCAGTTACAGCGTCTCCCCGAAAGCCTGAACCATTGCCATCGACTCGAACTGATCCGCATCGCCGCCAATCAGCTCACCGAGCTTCCCGAGTGGCTGCTGACCCTGCCGAGCCTGACCTGGCTGGCGTACGCCGGTAACCCGCTGGAAACCGAAGCCGATGCCGCCGCCCTCGAAGCCACGGCGAGTATTCCCTGGTCCCAACTGAGCCTGGAGAAAAAACTCGGCGAAGGAGCATCGGGAGTTATTCATCAGGCGTTGTGGGAGCAGACGAAACAGGTCGCGGTAAAACTCTACAAAGGCGAAATGACCAGCGATGGCTCGCCGCTGCACGAAATGAACGCCTGCATCACCGCCCGCATCCACCCCAACCTGATCCGGGTCGAAGGGCGGATCGTCGGCCATCCGCAAGCGCAGGCCGGGCTGGTGATGCAACTGATCGACCCGAGTTACCGCAACCTGGCCGGGCTGCCGAGCCTGACGTCCTGCACCCGCGACGTCTACGCCGACGACACCCGTTTCAGCGCTGCCGTGGCACTGCGCATCGCCAGTGGTATTGCTTCGGTGGCTGAACATTTGCACCGCCAAGGCATCACTCACGGCGACCTCTATGGTCACAACATCATGTGGAACGAGCACGGTGATTGTCTGTTGGGCGACTTTGGCGCGGCGTCTTTCCATGCCACTTCGGACGGCCTTGAAAGCCGCGCGCTGCAACGGATAGAGGTGCGGGCGTTCGGGGTCCTGTTGGGGGAATTGCTGGAGCGGATCGACTCGGGGTTGAGCGATGAAGGGCGTGAGGCGTTAGAGGCATTGCAGCAGCGCTGCTGTCAGCCGGATGTGCTGGCGCGACCGGGGTTCAGCGAGGTTGTGCGGGAGTTGAACAGCTGGTGACCGCTACGCGGTCATTCGCGAGCAGGCTCGCTCCCACAATTGATCTGTGGCGTTCACAAATCTCCTGTGGGAGCGAGCCTGCTCGCGATGATGGCCTGCCAGGCAACAAAAGCCGTCAATGACACACAGACTTAACCCGCCAACCCGACAAACATATCCTGCACGTCATCGTGGTTATCGAGGCCTTCAAGGAACGCTTCGACTTCTGCCATCTGCTCGTCGCTCAGCCCAGTGACCGGGTTCTTCGGCTGATAGCCCAACTTGGCCGACAATACGGTGAAACCCTGCTCCGGCAGCGCTTTCTGTACCGCATCCAGGTCCGCAGGTTCGGTCAGGAACAGCGTCGCGCCGTCTTCACCCGGTTCGAAATCCTGGGCACCGGCTTCGATCGCAGCCATTTCCGGATCGGCGTCAGGGCTGTCCGGGGACGCCTCGATCATCCCGACGTGGTTGAAGTCCCAAGCCACCGAACCGGAAGCGCCCAACTGGCCTTTACGGAACGCGACGCGGATTTCAGCGACGGTGCGGTTGATGTTGTCAGTCACGCATTCAACGATCAATGGCACCTGATGCGGTGCGAACCCTTCATACGTCACGCGATGGTATTGCACGGTTTCGCCGAGCTGGCCAGAGCCTTTCTTGATCGCGCGTTCCAGGGTTTCACGGGGCATCGAGGCTTTTTTCGCCTGTTCAACCACCAGACGCAGGTGTGCGTTAGTGGCGACATCGGCACCGTTACGGGCAGCAATGGTGATTTCTTTCACCAGTTTGCCGAAGATTTTGCCCTTGGCGTTAGATGCCGCTTCTTTGTGTTTAACCTTCCACTGTGCGCCCATTACTCACTCTCTTGATCTGTGGCGCCGAGACATCTATTGGCCGACGCATGGCGCAAGTTTATACGGCCTAAAGAGGCCAATCGACCAAAAATTCCAAGATCTTCACCCCGTGATGAATCGACATCTTCACCAGTGTTTGTAGGGCGATTCTGAAAAGTCGATTTGCGGTGACGCTTCAGGGCTGTGGTTTCGTACCCTCTGCGCCCATCCTCCCTGGCAGAAGCGCGTTCGATGCACAACGACAAGGAAAGCCCCTTCACCCTGACACTCCTCGACGGCGGTTTGAGTCTGCAGGTGTTGCAGTTCAGTGGCCGTGAAGGTCTCAACCAGCCCTATCGATTCGACATCGACGTGATCGGCCTCGCACCGGCGATGCACCTCGACCAATGGCTGCAACAACCGGCATTTCTGAAGATGGCGGAAGACCAGGGCATTCATGGCGTGATCCACAGCGTCAGTCGCGAACATCGCGGCCCGCACCGGGTCGGCTACTCCCTGGTGCTGACGCCCCATCTTCTACACTTGGATCGGCACAGTTCGCGTCGGGTGTTTCATCGTCTCAGCGTGCCCGCGATCATGCGCCAGTTGCTGGAGGAGCATCAGCTGCCCGAGCACAGCTATCGCTTCGAACTAGTAAACGGCTGCTACCCGCCCCGACCTTTTTGCATTCAGTACGATGAGAGCGATCTGGCCTTCCTGCAGCGGCTGTGTGAAGAAGAAGGCATCCACTATCACTTCGAACATCAGCACGACGGACACGTGCTGGTGCTGGCCGATGACAGCCTGAGTTTCCCTCAGGAACCGCTGCTGATGCCATTCCAGGACGACGCACTCAACGACTCCGCCTTGCCAGTCATCAGCGAACTGTTCCAGCGCCATGACCCGGACCTCGCCCCGGCACGATGGGAGGCCAGAAACCGCGGCGCGCGGGTGATCGGCGATGGAGCGGCCAACCACCCGCTCACCAGAACGGGGCCGGCGACGGCACGCCCAGCCCCCGAACAACTTCATCGCGACCAGCTCAGCCATCGACTGCTGGAACGCCTGCGTTGCCAGCAACGGCAAATTCACGGCCAAAGCAACCACAGCGAACTGCGCAGTGGACGGATCCTGCAGGTGGCGCAGCATCCCCTCTCGAGTTTCAATGATCAGTGGCTGCTCACCGATATCCGGCACCGGGGGCAGCAGCCGTCGATTCTCGCCGAGGACCCGCCTGGAATTGCCCGGCGCTACAGCAATCAGTTCACCGCCATTCCCTGGTCAACGGTCTTCAGGCCGGCGCTCAAACAAGCCAGGCCGAGCATCCCGGGCTATCAGACCGCCCGAGTGCTGGGCCCCGTCGGGCAAGCCGCGGCGCTCGATGATTTGGGCCGGATACAGGTCAGGCTATGGCCGAGGCTAGCGTTCGAGGCGGATGAATCCGATGGGCTCTGGCTACCGGTCGCCCTCGCAACGCCGGACGGTCGGATCGATCCGTCCAGATTGCCCATGGCCGGCACCGAGGTGTTGGTCAGCTTTCTCGACAGCGACCCGGACCGGCCGGTTTTGTGTGCCGGCATGGGCCACACCCAGCCTTCCCGCCCAGCTCCGGAGCCACGCCGCGATGGCCGTCTGCTGCTCGATTGGCTGGTCAACCGCTCGGATCTCGCCCCCTGAGCCTCATCCCTTGTCGGCCTTGCCCGCCGCCGCGGCAAACTTGGCCAGGCGCACGTCGAGGTGTCTTGGCCGACGCCCGTGATCCTCGGCGCGCTCCTTGCGGCGGATGGCGTTGCGCACCATCAGCGAACCCAGATAACGGATCGGTTCCGGCGGAAAAAAGCCCAACGGGCCATCCACCAACGGCGAGCGGGTCCAGGTATTGTCCAGCCCCAGCACCATCGAGGCGAGAATCTGCCCGCCCATATGGCAAGGCCCGACGCCGCTGCCGGAGTAACCGAAACCGTAGAACACATTGCCGCTGGCGCTCATCTGGCCGAAGAACGGCAACCCCGTCACCGAGCGATCCGAAGGCCCGTTCCAGGTGGCCTCGACCTTGACCTTGGCGAACGCTGGAAAAAATTCGCTCAGGCTGTGCTGCAACAGGCCGGCATAGGGCGACGGCTGATCGAACACCGGCAGCATTCGCCCACCGTAGGCGAAGGTATTGCCGCCCTTGCCGAGCATGATTCGACCGTCTGGAGTGTTGTGGTAGTAGTGCACGAAAATCCGCGAATCGAGCACTGTCACGCCGCTGGTCAAACCGATCTCGTTAAGCAAATCCGGCCGCGGTTCGGTGATCAGCATGTCGCTGGAAACAATCGCCACACTGCGTTCGAACTGTGGAAACGCCCGGGCCATCCAGGCATTCATCGCCAGCACCACCCGGTCGGCGCGGACCGTGCCATTGGGGGTTTTAATCCCCGCAGGCTTGCCCTCCACCAGGCCGGTCATCGCGGTGTTTTCATGAATCTTCACCCCCAACTGCAAGGCCACCCGGCGCAAGCCGCGTACCAGTTTGGCCGGCTGAACACTCGCAGCAGCCGGGGAAAACCAGCCCTCCAGGTGTTTGCTGGAACCGGCCATGCGTTGCACATCCGCCAGTGGCCGCTGGGTGAAAGAGTTGATGCCGTTGCGCTCCAGCGCCGCGATCACCGCGTCGGTCGAGCCGCATTGGGCGCGGTTGGTAGCGGTGTAGAGCGTGCCGTCGAGGCGGTAATCGGCGTCCACCGCGTACTGTTCGCAAAAGGCGCCGATGGCGTGGATGCTGCGCTCGGACTCCTTGACCAAGCGCACGGCCTCTTCGACGCCGAATAGCCGTTCCAGGGTGAAGTACTTGGCCGACCACGACAGCGCACAACCACCGTTGCGCCCACTGGCACCGGCACCGCAGATGTCCGCTTCGATCAGCAGCACGTCGAGTTCGGGGTTCTGCTGCTTGAGCATGATTGCGGTCCACAACCCGGTGTAGCCGCCACCAACAATGCAGACGTCGGCGCGGGCATCACCTGGTAAAGGTTCGCACGGCGCGCAGGACTCGGCCGCCAACGCCTGTTCCAGCCAGTAAGGTCTCATGGGGTAATCCTTATGTACGCAGGGGTTTTACGGTCATCGATTGATTAGGCACACATGCACTTTCCGGACGCAGACCAGCCGGGCGGCTGTTCCAGTAAGGAATCAGCACCAGAGCGGAGAACAATGCGCAGCCGGCAAAGACGATGAACACCGTGACCGAGTCGAAGTACCCCGGCAACAGCCCGCCGAGAATCGCCCCGACCGAGCCGCAACCGTTGACGAAGCCCGCCGCCGTGGCACCGGCCTTGGCGGTACCGAAATCGATGGCTGCCGCGCCGCTGATCATCGAGTCAGGTCCGTACAGGGTCAGGCCCATGACGAACAAAAGTGCCACCACCAGCAATACGCTGCCGGTATGCAGGGCGCCCATGAACAGCGCCAGGGAAACGGTGAGTGCCAACAAGCTCAGCACACAGGCCGGCATGCGTCGGGCGCCGAACAGTTTGTCCGAGGCCAGTCCCAGCAGGATCGGTCCCAGCAGCCCTGCCAGTTCGAACGCGGTGGGAATGATCGCTGCGCCGACCTTGCCCACTGTGGGCATTTGCTCGAAGACAATCACCGGCCCCCACAACAGAATCGCGTAGCGCGCCGGTTTCAACAGAAAGTACGCCAGCCCCAATACCAACACCGTACGGTTGCGCAGGATTTCCCGCAGCGGCTCCAGGATGCTGATCTTGCTTTGAGCGAGCGCCTCTTCGGCAGTTAATGCAGGTTCCGGTTCGACCGCTGGCAAGCCAACGTCTTCTGGTTTGTTACGCTGGAAAATAAAAAACAGCACGGCGACCAGCCCAACCACCGCCGCACTGGAAATGAACGCTGCGTGCCAGGTGCCGATCAGTGTATACGCCCACCAACCCGCAAACGGTGAAGCCACCAGCCCGCCAAAGGCGTAGCAGGAGCTCCATAAACCGAGCACTCGCCCACGCTGCTCAGCAGGAAAGAAACTGCCGATGTTCTTGCACAGCCCCGACCATCCGGTGGACTGCGCCAGCCCTTGAATCAGCATGCACGTGGCGAAAATCGGCAACGTCGCAAAGCTGCCCATCACCAGCGCGGCCACCGCGGAAATCAGCAATCCGCCGAGCACCACAACCCTTGGGCCGAAGCGATCGGCGAGAATGCCCCAGGTGAATTGCCCGATGGCGTAAGCCGCCAGGTAGATGGCGTCGAGGTTGGCCATGGCCATTTTGTCGAGGGTGAAGTCGGGGTCTTCGGCGATCCCCAGTTTGGCCACGGAAAAGGCTTTGCGGGTGAAATAGAAAGCGGCATACGCGAGCCAGGTAATGGCGAAAATCTGCACGCGCCAACGCTTGATGGTACCGATGGGACTGTTCATTGTGGTTCTGACCTCAGGGTGTGAGTGTGCCGGCAGAATTGGAAGAAAACGCCTGTGTTTTTTATTGTTGAGCACTGCGGTATCGCCTGTTCCCTGAGGCGATACCGGTCAGATGAGTCCTGCTGGTTGCACGCATGGGCTCATGGCCACCGTGCTGTTCGACTGAACAGTCACTGGGGCTGAAGCGGATAAAAACAATTACTGATTAATAAGTGAAATCGATTTATCGTATTTCAAATATAAGCTCAGCTTGTTACTGGCTAAGCTCGTTACTGGAGAGTTCGATGTCGGTATCCCACGCCCAGCTCAAAGCCTTCCACGCCGTCGCGGTCCACACGGAAGCTTTACCAGGGCCGCCGAGCGGCTGTTTCTGACCCAACCGGCGATTTCCGACCAGGTGCGCAAGCTCGAAGAGCGTTTCGGTGTGTTGCTGTTCCATCGCAACAAGCGCTCCGTGCGCCTGACCGATCTGGGCGAACGCCTGTTGAGCATCACCCAGCGGCTGTTCGTCATCGAGGCCGAGGCGCAGGAGTTGCTTCACGCGTCTCAGGCGTTACAAACCGGCAGCTTGATTCTGGCGGTGGATGCGCCGGTGCATGTGCTGCCGCAGATTGCGCGGTTCTGCGAGCGCTACCCCGGCATCAGCGTGAAGATTGAAACCGGCAACACCGATGAGTCGCTGTTTCGGTTATTCAACTATCAAGCCGACCTGGCCCTGTTGGGGCGCGATGTCAGCGACGATCGTTTGCTCTCGTTGCCGCTGCGCAATGACCCGATGGTGGCCTTCGTTTCACGCCATCATCCGTGGGCCGATCGCGAATTCATCTGCCTGGCGGATCTGGACGAGACGCCGTTGGTGCTGCGGGAAATCGGCTCGGTGACGCGGCAAACCCTGGAAGAGGAAATGACCCGGGCCGGCTTTCGCATCCGCCCGGCGATTGAAGTCGAAGGCCGGGAAGCGGCGCGCGAGGCGGTGGTGGTCGGGATTGGCGTGGGGGTGGTGTCGGCCGCTGAATTCGGCGCGGATTCGCGGGTGTGCGCGTTGCCGATTACCGATTGCACACGGCGGCTGACGGAGACCCTCGTGTGCTTGCGCGAACAGAGTTCGCGGCGGGTGGTGGCGACGTTTCTGGAGATGGTTCGCGAGAGTCTGTAGGCAGGTCCGGCCTCATCGCGAGCAGGCTCGCTCCCACATTGGTTTTTCATTGGTCACATAATTTGTGATCCACATAGATCCCCTGTGGGAGCGAGCCTGCTCGCGATGCAGGCACCTCGGTCTATCTGCCAGGCGCCAACCCAAAAAACGCCTGTATCAAGCGCAAATCCCGTCGCCGTTCCATGCACCCAATCATGTGCCGATTGACCAACCCCTCGCCAATAATCGGCACCGCCGCCACCCGCGGATCGTGGCTGACTTCCACCGACGACACCACGCCCACGCCCAATTCTGCGGCCACCGCCTCGGTCACGGCCTCGCGACTGTCCAGTTCCAGCAACACCCGTGGATTGACCTTGGCCTGAGCGCACGCCTCGTCGAACGTGCGTCGGGTAATCGAACTCGGCTCACGCAAGACCATGATCACCTGATCCAGCTCCTTGAGCTGTACCCCTTTCGACTTCTGCGCCCACGGATGCCCAGCAGGCACCAACGCGCAAATCCTCGACTCGCTCAACGCTTGCAGGTGCAGCCCCTTGCGCGGCTCCACCTCGGTCAGCACCGCCACGTCGGCATGCTCCGACAACAACGCTGCCAATGTTTCCTGAGCATTGCCCAACCGCAGGTTCACGGTGATTCGCGGATAACGCGCACGCAAACTGGCGAGCATCGGCATGACCATGTGCGGCCCGTCCGCCGCCACTTCCAGGCGGCCGGTCAGCAACTGCCGGTTGGCCTCCAGCATCACCTGCGCCTCTTCAGCCAGGCCAAACATCGCTCGCGTAACTGCCGCCAGTTTGGTGCCCTCTTCTGTCAGCTCGACGCGCCGCGCGGTGCGTCGCAGCAAAGTGATCTGGTAGTGCTCCTCCAGCGCCTTGATGTGCCCGGTGACGGCCGGTTGGCTGATGAACAGGCGCTCGGCGGCGCGGGTGAAGCTGCCTTCGCGGGCCACGGCGTCGAAGGCGCGTAGCTGGAACAGATTCATGAATAACCCTCACTGATGGCTGGCATAACAACAAACAATTTGATTGATAGCTCACCGAATTGCAATTTATGTCCCGTAGCTTCATCCCACTGAGCTTTTGCGAGGACACATGAATGAGCACTGCCGAGCCGATCCTGCTCACCCCCGGCCCATTGACCACATCGAGCCGCACCCGTCAGGCGATGATGGTCGACTGGGGTTCATGGGATGACCGCTTTAATCAACTGACCGCCAGCCTCTGCGAACAGCTACTGACGATCATCAACGGCGGCGACAGCCATCACTGCGTGCCGTTGCAAGGCAGCGGCACATTCGCGGTCGAAGCAGCCATCGGCACACTGGTGCCTCGCGACGGTAAAGTGCTGGTACTGATCAACGGCGCCTACGGCAAACGTCTGGCGAAAATCTGCGAAGTGCTCGGCCGTTCGTTCAGCACCTTTGAAACCGCCGAAGACGAACCGACCACCGCCGCCGACGTCGACCGCCTGCTGCGGGCCGATGCCAGCATTACCCACGTCGCGCTGATTCACTGCGAAACCAGCACCGGCATCCTCAACCCGCTGGCGGAAATCGCCCACGTCATCAAGCAACACAGTAAACACCTGATCATCGACGCCATGAGCTCGTTTGGCGCCCTGCCGATCGACGCCCAAGACGTGCCATTCGACGCACTGATCGCCGCCTCGGGCAAATGCCTGGAAGGTGTGCCGGGGATGGGCTTCGTCTTTGCGCGCAAAGAAGCGCTGGCCAATGCCGCCGGTAACTCGCACTCACTGGCGATGGACTTGTTCGACCAGCACACCTACATGGCCAAGACCGGCCAATGGCGCTTCACCCCGCCGACCCACGTGGTCGCGGCACTGCACGAAGCGCTGCTGCAATACAACGAAGAAGGCGGCTTGCCCGCACGGTATCAACGCTACGCCAATAACTGCCAGGTGCTGCTTGATGACATGGCCAAACTGGGGCTGCGCAGCTTCCTGCCCGCAGCGATCCAGGCGCCGATCATCATCACCTTCCACGCGCCGAAAGACCCGCGCTATCAGTTCAAGGAATTCTACGAGCGGGTCAAGGCCAAAGGCTTCATCCTCTACCCCGGCAAACTGACCCAAGTCGATACCTTCCGCGTCGGCTGCATCGGCCACGTCAACCAGGCCGACATGCACGCGGCCGTGGCGGCAGTCGCCGAGGTGCTGCGCGAGATGGAAGTACTCGAAACCTAAATTAACAGACACCGCCGTCCCTGTAGGAGCGAGGCTTGCCCGCGAATGCAGACGACACGGTCCGTCATTAAAACCTCGTTATCGTTCTTCGCGGGCAAGCCTCGCTCCTACAAGGGACACCCATATGAACTATGCAAATCCAACCAAACTCCAGGCCGCCATCCTCGACTGGGCCGGCACCGTAGTCGACTTCGGCTCTTTCGCGCCAACGCAGATTTTCGTCGAAGCCTTCGCCGAGTTCGACGTCCAGGTTTCCATCGAAGAAGCCCGCGGGCCGATGGGCATGGGCAAGTGGGACCACATTCGTACCCTGTGCGATCAGCCGCAAGTCGCCGAGCGTTACCGCCAAGTGTTCGGTCGCACCCCGACCGACGATGACGTCACCGCCATTTACAAACGCTTCATGCCACTGCAGATCGAAAAAATCGCCGAACACTCGGCACTGATCCCCGGTGCCCTGGACACCATCGCTAACCTGCGTCAACAAGGGATCAAGATCGGCTCGTGCTCCGGCTACCCGAAACAGGTCATGGACAAAGTGGTCGAACTGGCCGCCACCAACGGTTACGTCGCCGATCACGTGGTCGCCACCGACGAAGTACCCAACGGTCGCCCTTGGCCGGCTCAGGCATTGGCCAACGTGATCGCCCTGGGCATCGACGACGTCGCAGCCTGCGTGAAAATCGACGACACGGTGCCGGGCATTCTCGAAGGTCGCCGCGCCGGCATGTGGACCGTGGCGCTGATCTGTTCCGGCAACGCGCTGGGTCTGAACTACGAAGGCTATCGCGCCTTGAGCAGCGATAAACTGGCCAGCGAACGCAAGCGCATTCACGCGATGTTCGAAGGCTCGCGGCCGCACTACATGATCGACACCATCACCGACTTGCCCGAGGTAATCGCCGACATCAACAAGCGCCTGGCCAACGGCGAGATGCCGCAAACCAACTGATTGCACTTCTCGCGTCATAAAAAAGCGCCAGCTCCTTTAACGGAACTGGCGCTTTTTTGTGGCCGAACACTTGATCCAGAGCATTGAACAGACCATTCGCCTCAAGCAAACCGGCAAAACAGGATTACAGTTAACCCACGCCGTCGAACAAGAACGGTGACTTCAGACCAGACCTGTGAGGAACACCGTATGCCCTGGAAGAATTCCGAATCACGCTATAGCAGCGTATCGATCGCGCTGCACTGGTTGATGCTGGTGCTGTTGATAGTGGTTTACGCCTGTATCGAATTGCGCGGGATCTTTCCCAAAGGCAGTGACGGCCGGACGCTGATCAAGGAAGCGCACTTCATGCTCGGCCTGACGGTGTTCGTGCTGGTCTGGCTGCGGCTGTTCGCCCGCAGCCTGGGGCCGGCACCGCAGATCTTCCCTGCCTCGCCTCGTTGGCAAACCCTGCTCGCCAAACTGATGCATTGGGCGCTGTATTTTTTCATGATCACCATGCCGATTCTGGGGTGGCTGATTACCAGCGCCGAGGGGCATCAGGTGATGTTCTATGGCATTGACTTGCCGTTGCTGATCGAAGAAAACAAACCGTTGGCCAAGGAGCTTGAGGGCTGGCATGTGCTCGGCGGGACGATCGGCTATTGGCTGATCGGACTGCACGCCGTGGCCGGGCTTTCTCATCACTATGTGGTGCGCGATAACACCTTGGTGCGGATGATGCCCAAGCGCGGATGAGCCCGGCTACTGAAAGCACCGACCCCCTGTGGTCAGTTAAGCCATAAGGCGATCTGTAGCAGCCTGCGAGGCTGCGTACGGCTGCGAAGCAGTCGTAAAATCAGAGATTACGGTATGTCAGGCAGACCGCATTAACCGGATTCACGACTGCTGCGCAGCCGAACGCAGCCTCGCAGGCTCGACAGCTGCTACAGTGAACTGAAACCCCGGCGGCCCTGCAAGCCGCCGGTGTGGATGAAGATCAGCCGCGTGCCCCGGGTAAATTTACCCGCCTCGACTTGCTGCTTGAGCGCCAGCAGTGCTTTACCGGTGTACAGCGGTTCGAGGGGAATGCCGCTGACCTGTTCGGTTTGCTCGATGAACGCCAGCAACGGCGGGTCGACTTTGGCAAAACCGCCACCGCTGGCGTCGAACAGTTCATAAACCGGGTCCTGCAAACCTGCCTCGCGGACAATCATCTCGACCTGCTGCGCCACACCATGATCGTCAGGCACCGCCAGCGCGCCATACACCGGATGCTCACCCCACTCGGCCAGAACCAGACCGGCCAAGGTGGTGCCCGTTCCGCAGGCCAGCCACCAGCCATCGTAATTGCTCCAGCTTAGAGCGCTCAGTTGCTCGCAGGCCATCTCCTTCAGTCGCATGCAGCCCTTTGCCCCAAGCAAGCCGCCACCACCTTCCGGCACTGGATGTAGCTCGGGGTATTGCTCCCGCCATGGCGCCCAGAAGCCTGGCTCGTGCCGCGCTCGATAACCGCCATAACCCAACCAGTGCAAGTGCATGCCGAACGCCTGCAAGTCCTTTACCGTCGGTGTTTCTTGCGGATGCCCGCGCAGCAGGCCGACCGTGGTGAAACCAAAGCGTTTGCCTGCAGCGGCCAATGCATGGAGATGGTTGGAATGAGCACCGCCCAGGCTGATGATGCCTTGGGCGCCGGTCTGGTCGGCGGCTTTCAGGTGTTCGATGAGTTTGAACCATTTGTTGCCGCTGATCAGCGGGTCGATCTGGTCCAGACGCAGGATCGCGACGTCGATGCCGGCAGTGGCGAGCCAGTCGAGGTGAAGGGATTCGAGAGGGGCTTGGGGTAGCCAGTAGGCAGGAGGAGAAAGCATTGACGCCTGATTGTTCTGAGAAAGAGCCCGCATTCTAGTCGCTCAAAGGAACCCATCGCGAGCAGGCTCGCTCCCACATTGGATTTGCGTCGGTCACAAAATACGTGAACACCACAAAACCTGTGGGAGCGAGCCTGCTCGCGATGGCCATTGGCATGTTAAACCTGCGTATTACAACTCAGCCGCCAACCGCGAACCCTGATTGATCGCGCGCTTGGCATCCAGCTCCGCCGCCACGTCCGCGCCGCCGATCAAATGCACGTTCTGCCCGGCCGCGACCAGACCGTCCTGCAACTCACGCAACGGATCCTGTCCGGCGCAGATCACGATGTTGTCCACCGGCAGAATCTGCGGTTCACCGCTTTCGCCGATGCGGATGTGCAGGCCTTCGTCGTCGATCTTCAGGTACTCGACGCTGTTGAGCATCTGCACCTGCTTGTTCTTAAGTCCCGTGCGGTGAATCCAGCCAGTGGTTTTGCCCAAGCCGTCGCCGACCTTGGACTTCTTGCGTTGCAGCAGGAACACTTCACGGGCCGGCGCATGCGGCTCAGCCTTGATGCCTGCAACACCGCCGCGCGCTTCGAGGTGTGTATCGATGCCCCACTCCTTCCAGAACGCTTCGCGGTCCTGACTGGTGGCCACGCCCTCGTGAACGAGGAATTCCGACACGTCGAAACCGATACCGCCGGCGCCGATCACCGCGACGCGCTTGCCCACCGGTTTGCGCTCCAGGATTACGTCCAGATAGCTCAGCACCTTGGCATGCTCAACGCCCGGAATCGCCGGCACCCGCGGTGCGATGCCGGTCGCCAGGATGATTTCGTCGTAACCGCCCTCGACCAGCTGCGCCACGTCCACACGGGTGTTCAGGCACAGCTCGACGTGGGTGGTCTGCAACTTGCGGTTGAAATAGCGCAGGGTTTCGAAAAACTCTTCCTTGCCCGGCACGCGCTTGGCGATGTTGAACTGGCCGCCGATTTCGCCGGCCGAATCGAACAACGTCACCTGATGACCACGTTCAGCAGCCACGGTCGCGGCGGACAAACCGGCAGGCCCGGCACCGACCACGGCGATTTTCTTGATCTGCTGCACCGGCAGGTAATTGAGTTCGGTTTCATGGCAAGCCCGCGGGTTCACCAGGCAACTGGTCAACTTGCCGCCAAAGGTGTGATCCAGGCACGCCTGGTTGCACCCGATGCAGGTATTGATTTCATCGCCACGACCGGCCGCAGCCTTGTTGACGAAATCCGGGTCAGCGAGGAACGGCCGCGCCATGGACACCATGTCGGCATCGCCTTCGGCCAGAATCTGCTCGGCCACTTCCGGGGTGTTGATGCGGTTGGTGGTGATCAGCGGAATTCCTACCTCCCCACACAGCTTGGCCGTGACCTTGCTGAACGCCGCACGCGGCACCTTGGTGGCGATGGTCGGAATCCGCGCTTCGTGCCAGCCGATGCCGGTGTTGATGATCGTCGCACCGGCCTGCTCGATGGCCTTGGCCAATTGCACGATCTCTTCCCAACTGCTGCCGCCTTCCACCAGGTCGAGCATCGACAGGCGGAAGATAATGATGAAGTTCGGGCCGACCGCTTCGCGCACCCGGCGGACGATTTCCACCGGCAGGCGCATGCGGTTTTCGTAAGCGCCGCCCCAGCGGTCAGTGCGATGGTTGGTGTGGGCCGCGAGGAACTGGTTAATGAAATAACCTTCGGAGCCCATGATCTCGACGCCGTCGTACTCGGCTTTTTGCGCCAGGGTCGAGCAAGTGACGAAATCGCTGATCTGCTTCTCGATGCCTTCCTCGTCCAGCTCTTTAGGCTTGAACGGGTTGATCGGCGCCTGAATCGCGCTCGGTGCCACCTGCTTCGGGCTGTAGGCATAACGTCCGGCATGAAGAATCTGCATGCAGATCTTGCCGCCCGCCTCGTGCACTGCCCGGGTGACGATCAGGTGCTTGAGCGCCTCTTCCTCGGTAGTGAGTTTGGCCGCGCCGGAGTAAACCCCGCCCTCATCGTTCGGGCCGATACCGCCGGTGACCATCAGGCCTACCCCGCCACGGGCACGCTCGGCGAAATACGCAGCCATGCGCTCGAAACCGCCGGGCTTTTCCTCGAGGCCCGTGTGCATCGAGCCCATCAGGGTGCGGTTGCGCAACGTGGTAAAACCCAGGTCCAGCGGGGCCAACAGGTGCGGGTAATGAGCGGCGGCCATCGGTAACTCCACAACGAGCGATCACGGAAAAAGTGCAGGAGCTCTTCGGCCCCCGTCAGTCATGTTCGACAGACTAAGAGTCGCACCGCTGTCACTCAATGACCGTAACTGACAACTTATTGATCCAAATGTGCAGCGCCCCTTGGCAAGCGCGGGCATGAGCCCTACCCTAGTCGCGAACCCTGCCATGAGTTTTCACTACGATTGGAATTCTTTTCATTAAGAATGGAATCAGCCAACCATAGCCGGCCGTGCCGCGAAAACTTTAAACGCCAGCATGGCGCCGTTTGTGAAGGTTTATGTCGTGATGTCGGGCCATAGCTAGAAGAATTTCCGCGGTGCAGCGCTGAACAACCGAACGCCGAGCTCTACACCCTAGAAGTTGTATTTATCGAGTCGACGCTTAAAAGCTTCTGCGGATCCCTCCATGATATCGAGCACCGCGGTCGTGGTATCTGTCTGATCGAGCCCTCCCGCAGCAAGCCTAGCACCTCGACCCTGCGCAACCTCCAAGGCATATACCAGGTCCGTGTCGGCATTCACCGGCAAGTTGGCGTTATGCGTGGCCAAGATTAACTGACGCTGGTTCTTCACTTGGCGCAGCAGTGGCACCAACTCTCGATAGATGAAATTGGAATCCAATTCGTCTTCTGGTTGGTCAATGATGATTGGCCCTTCCCCTTTGGCCAACAGCAAATTCAACACCGCCGTGTTGCGCTGCCCTTCTGACAAGGTATTGCTCTGCACGCTTCCCACCAACGTTCGATCCGCCCGGTACAACTCAATATCGACTCGCTCTTCAACCCGGGTTAGCCGGGCATTGCGCCATTGATGCTTTTGTTCGTTGAAGTAGAGTTTTAGCTCTGCCTTATACTCCAGCAGGGGTAACGGCAACTGACGTTCTTCGGCAAGGACTTCTCGAATATGCAGCCAGGGCGAATCAGCCTCGGGCTCAACTTCTCTCAGGTGTTGCAGAAAACTTTCAAACAACACCTTGCCAATGTGCTCCCATGCCCGGCCTAACCGACTGCGACCATCGGGCGCCATGAGGTTCCATGCTTGAAGAAAGCCTTGATCATCCGCCATTTGCTGAATCAGCACACGAATAGAGCCTCGAGCCTTGTCACTGATCTCTGCGGCAACACGCTGGCGAAGCGTAAACTGACGAACCCACAGCAGGCTCATGTCGTGTAACGCAGCACTCAGGCGATCGCGTTGCGGAGCAAGTACCTCCAGGCGCTTTTTCTTTTCTTGCAACGATAGCTGCTTGGCCTGACGGGCCTTGTCAATTTCCTGCAATCGCGCGACATCTTGTGGTTGTAAACCACGTTCGTGACACGCCGAAAGAAAGGCTTCTTTGGTTCCATCCAACTCCTTCGATACGTGACCCCACCCGTCCCCTTGTTCAAATAATTGGGTCGCGTCTTGGTTCATCTGCTTCGCAAGTGCCGCCACCTGTGCCTGGTAGTTTCCCCTAAGCGTGCCCGCCTCTTGAGTCAACTTGTTGAACCAGTCAGCTTTGGGCCATGCCTCAACCTGTCCGTCATTCAAAATGCCACGAGAAGAAAGCTCACCAGCCAGCGCGCTCAAACGATTGATATCCTCAGTCACTTGGCTTTTGACCTGTTCGACGTAACGCCGAGCAGTTTCCGCTCGCTGGTAAAGTTGAGCCTCCTCCAACACCTCACTGCGAGCTTGCCACTGGCGGTTCAATTCCTGGAGCTCTTGATTGAGGACCTTGACCTCCGTGTTCAAGGCGCTGAGCTGATCCATGGCCGCGAACAGTTGCTGGATCTCGGCATGCAAAGTGTCCTCTTGGCCTTTGAGTCCTTGAAGCTCTGCTGAGCAAGCCTCATCAATCATCGTCAGCAGACTGCCGCCACCATGGACTCCGGTTAGCTCACTGATTTGCTGCTGACTGTAGAACTGAACAGGTAGCTGTCGCAGGTACACCGCGAGGTCGTGGGCTTCTCCTTGCAGCAGTGCATGCCCCTGCGGAGGCTTCAGCGAGATAATATCGACCTGACCTGGAACACTTTCCCAGCCCACCTGAATTTCAGAGTCATCGGTGTAGGTGGCTTTTACCCGATCGAACTTCGCACGCGTCGAGTCCGAGAAGGTATCGCCTTGATCCCGGCCGAACGCGAACCTAAGGAGTTCCAGCGCCGTAGACTTTCCCGTCCCTCGCCCACCAATCAAGGTATTGAGATTCGGTGAAAAGTGGATTTCCAGGTCGGCGAGGAATTTGAGTCCCTGGCACTTCAGGAACACGATCCGCGGATGGGTTTGCTCATCGGAGGGACGTAGGAGTTGCAGTCGAAGTCGTGATTTTCCATCCAGAAACGCTTGCCGTAGCGAGGCAATCGACGGTTTGGACGACTTGACCCACGTGTGACGATAACCCAGCGCATTCGGTAAGGGGCGGCCTTCTGCATCTGCTTTCAGCGACTTTGCATCCGAGGACTGCACATAGGCTGGTTGTAGGCCGGCGCGCGACCAATCCTTGTTGCGCCCCTGGAGAATGGAGCGGTATTTCTCTGAAATGGGGTAGCCGGTCAACTCTAACGCGAGCAAGCCTGGTAATTGATAGTCATCAATATTCCGCGAGGCGGACAGCAAACCATCCTGCTGATCGGCATGCGCCGCGATCACAATTCCGCCATGCTCCTTCTGCACCGTATCGAGCAAGGTTTTCAAGCTGATCGTCTGCTCGCCTCGGCGAAGCGCTGCTGGTTCTCCCCCCTTGAAGCGCTGGTTCTCCGCCAAACCCAACTTGATCAGGATCATGTTGACGCGCTGCACGTGGCGCATTTTGGTAGCCGGATCGAACAGGCATAAGACGTGGTAGCCGATGTCGACTTCAAAACCGGGCAGAATGAAAAGGGGCGCACGGCCAAGCTCCTTGGCAACCGATTTATTCTGCTCAACCAGGTGGGTGAGGAACCAGTCGCGTGGCTCGGATTTTTCCGCGAAGTTGTGGTCGGTGATGCCAATCACTTCCAGTTCAAGCTCATGACATCTTGTAAGAAAGCGCTTGGCTTTACTCTGAATGTCTTGCTCGTCAGGCACACCGTTTTGAAGGGGTCGCCGAGGGCTCAATAGACGCAAGTCATCATCTGCCCAGTGCTTGTTGTCTTCTGGTGTCTGCACCTGAAAATCTGTTTTGAACCAGCGCATGCCTCGATATTCGCTCACCCGACCTCCTTTTTCTCTCGCGAGCTTTTGCAATTGATGTCAGCAGTATTTAGCGTGGATGAAGGGCTTCACTCACAACCACCGATTTGAAACCACGATACACACCCCGGGTGGAAAGCCGATACCCCCCGTGGCCCCGGTGCCGGGTTAGTGGAGCCGACAGATGACCCGCGGCCGGCCAGCCCAGGTTGGCCTTACTGTCCCCGTGGATGGTGATTCCAGCAACCGCACTTCCCCCCACACTATTAAAATGCCACCCCTTCCGCTACTTGAATTAGCATCTCTTCCACCAGGCATACCCTGACTGGTGGAGAGCAGCGCAAAGGGGGGGTTACCCAAAAAGCGTGCCTTGGCTTTGCTGAGCCAGCGCTGGGCTTTTTGGCTGTCGCCAAAGAGCACCTCGGCCATGGCTGTGATGTGCGCAAGACGAAACAGGCGATCACTCTCGCTTACGCTCAGGCGCTGACCGCGAGCCAACCGGGTGTTGAGGGTGTTAGAGCCTGCTGATACCCTTGTCAGGAGCCGTCCGCCGTTCGCCTTCAACAGCTCTGCGCGGTGTCGGTCCAATGATCGCCACAGCGCTCGTCGTCGCTCTCGGTGCCCGTCAGTTTGCCAATGGCCGACAGTTTGCCGCCTCGCTGGGACTGACACCGAGGCAACACAGTTCTGTGTGGTAAGGATCGACTACTCGGTATCAGCAAGCGCGGTGATACGTATCTGCGAACATTGATGGTGCATGGCGCACGCTCGGCGCTACGCACAGCCAAATCCAAAGAGGATCGGCTCAGCCAGTGGGCCGTTCGTTTAGCCGAGCGATCGCATCCCAATGTGGCCGCTATTGCGCTGGCCAACAAAACTGCACGCATGGCTTGGGCGATGCTGCGTCACGGCACTGATTACCAACCGAATCAGGCAGCGGCCTGATCTATTTACCCGACGTGTTCTACGAGAGAAACAACTCTTAACCACGATTGCGAAGCAACCTGAACGATGGCAAACCGGTCGAACCGGCGTCGGCAAAACCCTCGAATGTCCAAGTGCGAAAAGCACGAAAAAGCGATCGGGAGCCGGCGCGCGAATAGCCCATCATGGCCCTGCATCGAAACGATGCCGTATTTAGAGGCCGAATATACGTGTGCAGTCGGCACGGGAGCCAAAGCAACGGGGCTTGCAATGAGGAGGAGCCATATACGGACATTCGCCTTCAGCCGCTCCGAGTGGCCCTGAGAATCTTTCGAGCGAGTCAAAATGTGGAGTGGCAGGTGCGTCCGCGGCCGTTGCAATAATTTGGCCCTGTGTCACGCCCCACTTGAGCTCCAATCGAATGAACAACTCGGCGACACCAATAATCACAGCTCGCGTTCCGATGCAGCGAGCTCCTGAAAACCCTCTGCGTTGGTCAACGACCTAGCCAATCTAGATATGAAATCGAATCTCCCGGGGAGGATTCAATCGGGAGAAGGCCTGATGCTATCATGGCGGTTTGTTATCAACAGGGAGCGACTGATGGATTTAGCGTACAGGATCAGGATGAAATTTGGCACCTCACCTCACGAACCCAACCATATTCAAGTACTTAATATATCGTCAGAAGCCGTGAGATATTCTAGATCCGGAAATGGTCTAGACACGGCTAAATGGGCGGAATTAGTAAAGAAGTATTGCCCTTCTGCCGGTCAGTGGGCTTATAGAGGGCTTGATAATTCCGACATTAGAACCTTACTTGCGTTAGCTATTCAGGTCACAGAGGGGCGCGCGGAATGATAGGTGGAAACTTTAGAGATTTTCTCGAGCAGACAGCAAAAATACGGAGCTGGTTGCCTAGCGCAATGGATCTCGCAAGGATAGAGAGCCATTTACAAGCGCTAAGAGCTTCAAAAAAAGTCATCACATCCACCGATGTTGCATTGATTGTCGCACGGCAATGTCCTAGCACGCAGTTTTTTGTCACCGCTGGTGTTGATAATAAAGATATCACGATGCTGTTAACCATGGCCTTGCAACAAACTAGACGATGAACGTGTTAAGAAGGCGATAGACTTGAACACAAAAGAGCAGGACGTTGTTCTCGCCAAGAATAAGCTCGCGGACCTTAAATCTCGCTACGTTGACGCTCTTACTAAGTATGTACTTACAACTCAAGGTGAGTGGGATGCAGCGGTTGCAACCCCTGCTCTCTTAGAGGTACAACGAAAGGGCGCTAAATACTATAATTATTGCGAGGAATTCGTCGGCAATAGCAGTTTGCTAGGTGCTCATGGTGATGGCTTATGGGCGCAGGGTTTCGCTGAGGACTGTTATGCGATACTGCAAACTATGCCACAGCATTTTACACTTTTGCAGGTAGGCTTCGAGAAGTTGGGCATTGGCGGTGACTATAGGCCATCCAGTACTGAGTACGCGAATATGCAGCGGCTTTGCAAAAAGTACTTGAAGAACCCCCTCATCTGCTCGTTGCGTCAAAGCTTAGTCGAAAGTAGTTTGCCAACCTACGGCCTTGATAATCGAGAGGGATTTACGATGACCCCCGGCGTCCGAATAGGAATTTCTTTCGTTTTTGGTGTGGTGTTTCTAATAGCTATTGTTGCTATTGCAATATTGCTGCCGACTCCAACTGATTTCCAATACATAATTTTTCGACTCGTTGCCGCGCTGTCTGCTGCTGGTGTTGTGGCCGTAATGTCTGGGTTTATTGAGATCAAATTGGGCGGTTGGCTACGAGCTGGTGGTGCACTCGCCGTATTTGCAGCAGTTTTTTGGACGAACCCTGCAGAAAACATGATGACGAAACAATCCAGTGAGCCAGCATCTAAGCAACATGTACCTCCAGGCCCTCCCGTCTCTTATCAACCAAAGCTTGAGTATCACAAGATCAGTAAACATCTAAAGGACTATACACCTGGTACAAATTTTGGTGTGGCTAGTATAGAACTTGAATATGTTGAGGTGTCTGGGTTGAATAATACCTCTCTGGAGAAAAAAATAAACTCACAGATTCAGAATCAGATAGGTATAAATGAAAATTTTGATGGCACCGAAGATCGTATTATGCATATTAAGAGTGCTTCGATCGACGAAGATGTTTTAAGTATTGTTGCAGAAGGTTATTTTTTTGGCCATGGTGCAGCGGCCGCACACAATGAAGTCGTTAGTATGAATATAAATATACGAAACGGCGAGCCTGTTGAGTTTAAAGATCTCTTTCGGTCGGGTTACGCCAGTAAAATAAATTCGATGGCCAGTGCGGAGCTAGCTAAGACGATACCTGACAACTGGTTTGAGACTGTATCTGATAATCAGTGTTATTATTTTGATAGCAGCTACCTGTATTTGTGTTTTTCAGAGTATCAAGCTACCGCCGGAGCAAACGGAATTGTGACTATACGGTTGAGCCTGGATGACTTAAGAGGCCTGGTCAGTTTGAGTGGTCCGTTGGCTTACATTCTATAGAGCAAAGATTGACGGTTTTATCTGCAGAAACGCAGGCTCCCGGCCTTGTTTGCGTTTGAGTAATTTTAATGAAAAAAGAGATAGCGCGCAGGATGAGTAAAAGGTTAGCCGGCTGTCAAAATTTGGATAGACGTTTTTTCTGGTGGCCAATCGGTACGGAAGCGGCCGTATGGGACCATCTTCATCGGTATCAACGCTGCTCCAGATTTGCTCTAATTAAAAAATCGGTAGATGGCTTGTCAGTTTAGGTGAAATATTATGGATTTTGAAAGTGCGCCGCACGCCAATGTGGGCTTCTTTGTTAAGAATAAGATAGTTGTTGATGAAGGGATTTCCAGTGATGTTGTACTTTGGCGATACATGAGTCTTGAGAAATTTATCCATCTTCTTGATACGTGCACATTATTTCTTTCTCCAATTGCCTTTTTTAAAAATAGCGATCCATTAGAAGGCCATCTACCCAGAAAGTTTCATGAGATGATTGAATCTCATTTTCGATCCGCGAGGCAAGATAGCGCTCTTGATAGAGATGGTGTGCCTGAGGAGTTGTCGGGCTGGATGAAAGAGTGGAGTTTGATATCAGATAACAGACTGAGGCTTATGCGAGAAAAGACTCGCGGCCGTCAAAGTATCTGTTGCTGGTATGAAAGTCAATTTGAGTCAGAGGCAATGTGGAAGTTATATGGTGATAACCATTTCGGCATCTGGTGATGTTCCAGAGCCTTGATGATCAGGTCGTGCCCGACGTGGTCGAAGAACGCGCTGATATCCACTTCCAGTACCCAGTTCCTACGACGCACCGAATGGAACATTGACGCAAAGCATCGTGGGCCGATCTTCCGGGCCTGTACCCATACGAGTCAGGATGGAAAATCGGATCGATCACAGCCTCCACATATCTTTTCACTGCGCCTTGGGCTACCCGATCAGAGACCGTTGGAATGCCCATGTTCGCCAGCGCGGCTCGGGCTGAAGTCGTAAACGACCGCCGCCATTTCGGAGAACTGGCTGGTGGCGTAGGCCCAGACATAAACTCGATGAGTTCTCTTCGCGCCAGGCGTCAGCATTTACACCGTGCATCAGCACGGCTTAGCGCAACGTATCAACCAGCGGCTGTAATTGCACGCCGCAGTTGCCCACCCATTGCGCCAAGGTCGAGCGAGCAATAGGCAGTCCGGCGCGGCCGAAGATTTGTAACTGATCCATAAACCCCACCTATCCAAAAACAGGTGGCGCGTTCAGCGCGTGAGATCGGGTGTGAAATCAAATCATTCTGGCGCGGAGACCATTCGTGGCGGTTACTTCATTTTTTGTGGCTTCATATCCACTACCGTCCCCGCCTGCACGTTTTTGATCGGTGACAGTAAGTGCGGCGAAATATTCCAGCGCTGGCTGGTGTCGGTTACCACTGTGACGGTCTTGCGGTTGAACTTCATGACGGTACCGGACAGGCGCTCACCATTGGGTGAATCGAAGCTTACCCGTGCTCCCGGATGGAACTGCATCATCGATTTATGAGCCTCCAACGACTCCAACATCTTCAGCCGTTCGATAATGTGATGATTCAATGTCACTAATTCATCGACGCTCAGATGATCAATATTGATACTCATGATGCCCTCCAATTCCAGGGTAGTAACGCCTCAACATCTTCAACCGATTCAGCCTGCGGTAATCGTTCCAGTACGTGGCGCAGCCACGTATAGGGCTCCTGGCCGTTAGCTTTGGCGGTTTCGACCAAGCTGTAGATCTGCGCACTGGCTGCGGCGCCCTTGGGCGTATCGCTGAATAACCATGCCTTGCGCCCTATGACAAACGGCTTGATTGCTCTTTCGGCGGCATTGTTGTCGATCGGTAAAAAACCGGCCTCCACGTAACGCTCCAGCCGGCTCCAGTTGCTGGCCAGATAACTGAGCGCCTTGCCGAGAGCACTTTGCGATGCGACTTGCGGGTGAGTTTTCTCCAGCCAGCTTTTCAACTGCGCGAGCACCGGCAAGCTCTGTTCCTGGCGACCGGCAAAGCGCTGCTCATCCGTCATTTCTTTCAAATCACGTTCGATACCGTACAACTTGTTGATCATCGTCAGCGCAACATCGGCCCGACCGGTTTTACCCTTGGGCTGCACTTTCTGCGCATCGACAAATTTGCGCCGTACATGGGCCATACAAGCCAAACGCTCGACACCCGGCTGTGCGGCCAAGGCGTTATAGCCGGCGTAATCGTCAGTCATCAAATAACCACGATAGTCGCCGAGCAGCCGCAATGGCACCTCCTGCGCTCGGCTGGTGGTGTAGTCAAAAAGAAGGACTGGTCGCTCCGGTGGGCCGCTGGCTTGTACCCACATCCAGGATTGGCTGGTCGGGTCTCGACCTGGCTCTTTCAGCACCTGCACTCGCGTTTCATCGCAGTGAACAATCGGACTTTCCAGTAACCGATCACGCATCAGATTCAGCAGCGGCTGGAAGTGTTCGCAGCACTGGATCACCCAGCGCGCCAGAGTTTGACGCGGGATATCGACACCGTGGCGAGCGAGGACTTTTTCGAAGCGGTGCAGCGGCAGGCCATCGACGTACTTGGTGGTCAGCAGCATCGCCAGCACGCTGGGGCTGGCCATGCTTTTATCGATCAGTTGCGCGGGTTTGTCGGCAGTGACCGGTGCTGTTTCGCAGCCTCGGCAGCCGTAGACCTTGCGGATATGTTTGATCACCCGGATCTGCATCGGCACGATCTCCAGCTGTTCGCTGGTTTCCTCGCCGATGGCATGTTTGCGGCAGCCGCAAACGCAGGTCAGTTCGTGTTCGGGGAGTTCGTGGATAACTTCGATGCGTGGCAAGTCAGCCGGTAGTGGCTTGCGTTTGCCACGGCGTTTGGTCGGGGCGACAACTTCTTCGTCAGCAGCAACAGGCGCTAGCGTGTCGATACTTTCGGCTTCATTAAACAGCGGCAGTTGTGGTGTCGCCGGATCAGCCGTTTGCTCAGACTTGCGCCCGAACAGGCGCTGACGAAGCAGCGCATTCTCTTCTTCAAGAAAAACGACCTTCGACTGCATCTGAGCAAGTAATTGCTTGAGCGCAGTCAGATCATCGGGAAAGTTGTCGGGCCTGGAAATCATGGCCCGGATTATACCCAATCAAGCAACAAATCGCGGCGTCAAAACCTGATGCGGACGGTTGCGCCAAAGGTCAAAACCGTCAAGCAGCCAGTTCAGTTCCTGGACGCTCAATACGATGGCTTCGTCAGTAACGTCGGGCGAGGTTTTGAAACGCTCGGACTCCAGGCGCTTAAGCCAAAGGCAAAAGCCATTGCGCTCCCAGTAAAGGATTTTCACTCGGTTCCGGGGGCGATTCAGAAAAACAAAAAGTACCGGGTCGAATACCGCCACCTTGATATCCAGTTCGACCAGGGCAGCGAGGCCATCGATGGATTTTCGGAAATCCACGGACTTGGGGTAGAGGTAGACTTTTTCGACTTTGGCGTCGGGTCGCATCATGGCGGACGGCTCCAGAAAAATTCGGGAGCACAGCATCCGCGATCATATGGTGGCTTTGAATGTGGGGTTCATGGCGCGCTTACGGCCCATTTACCACGGATGTGGCGTTCGACCGTGAAGACGCCTGGTGTGTAGTCGAGCTTTTCGCTGGCATCTTCGCCGATACGTTTGAGCGCGCAGCCGCATTGGCAGTGGCTGTTTGATGGATCAGCGTCCGAGGGAACTGCGGGGGCAGCGCAGCTTGCTTGGGTTGCTGGGTACTTTGCCTTCAATGGGCGCCGGTTGCAGCGCTGCAAGCTCAGCTTCGATTGCGGCTATACCCGCTTTTGTTCCAATGAAACTTGAGTCGGTAAGTCAGTCCCGTCAGCAAGAGCATCTCAGCATCGAGATCCCCTTTGGTCAGCAAAAACTCACCGTGAAATGACCACCTTCAGACCCTCATAGATGTGCGCGTTTTATCCGTGAGCTTGCCCGCTGATCCGCATCGACGCCATGTGACTCGCCACAGAACCCATGGATATGCGCGCCGGTACCGAAACCGCGCTGGCCAGAGTGGTTGCAAAGACCTGTGTATTTTTTAGCTCCGCATCTAATTCGATATATTCAATAACAATTTTCGATGGCGCATTTGCTTCATTAACACTCAATCACGCAATTGTTTAAAAACGTCGAGTCCAGGCGAACATGAAATATTATTAATCTTCCACCCATTCCGTTTACGCACCCCGTGTAGTGATATAGCATCAGTCAAACAGGAGTGATACAGGCTTGTTGGTTTATTCGTGTTCTGCATTCAATTTGAAATGTTTAACAGACTAGTTAATTGACTTGCTGGAGATCGGAAATTGGAAACAATGAACGATGCTATTTTGTCTGCTCTGGATAATCCACAGCAAAGCGCAATGCGAAAGATTACTGTTATAGAAGAGAGCGGCGAAGAAAAAAGTATTTCCTATGGGGCGTTGGCGCAGCAAGCGCTGGCGGTTTCTTCGGCGCTGCTCGAACTGGGGGTTGCACGTAACGATCTGATTATTCTGGCTCTGCCGGCATCCATCGATCAATTGCTGCTACTGACAGGATGCGTTTTGATTGGCGCCCTGCCCTGCACAGTAGCGCTGCCCGGAAGACTGATGGCAGACTCGCCGCGCAACCAGATTTATGTTGCATGTCAGTTGTTTGCGCCGCGCCTGCTGATCGCCTCCGCAAGCAATACACCAGGACTGCAGAGTTTGCTTGCTCACATGCCAGTACGTGTGATCTCGACCGCAGAGGTGAGCGTCGCTGCCAGCGCAGGTTTTCCGATCCGCGTGGAACGATGCGACGCGGACAGCGGCCATCATGTGCAACTGACCTCGGGCTCGACCGGCCGGCCCAAGGCCGCCATCCTGAGTCATCGCAATGTCATCGCTAATGTGTGCGGAATCGGCGGTGTCGTTGGCTACAGTGCCGAGCGTGGCGATGCCTCTGCTTCCTGGCTGCCGCTGCATCACGACATGGGCCTGGTGACGTTACTGTCGAACATGTATTGCAAGGCGCCCCTGCTATTGATGCAACCGGCCAGTTTTATTCGCAATCCACTTGGCTGGCTCAAGCGCATGTCCAGCTTTGGCGCAACCACCACTGCGGCACCGACGTTCGCCCTGCAATATTGCATCCGCCGTTACCGCGAAGCGTCGATGAAAGATGTCGACCTCAGCAAGTTGCGCAATATCTTTGTCGGCGCTGAAAGGGTGGATGAAGTCTGCCTGAGAGATTTTGCGCAGACGTTCGCGCCGCACGGTCTTTCACGCTCTGCACTGCAACCCTGTTACGGCATGGCGGAATCGACGCTGGCGGTGACCATGCATGACACGACCTTTGATTATGACGCCCAGGCGCTCTGCTACGTTATTCCTGACCGTATCGACTCGGGTTCACTGATCGACCATTGGCAGGCACGCCGCGCCGACGATGACAGCCAGAGGGTGGAAACCGTGCTGTCGATGGGCCGTCCGATTGCCGGTATGCAGGTCGCCGTGAGGGCCCCGGACGGTTCCGATGCCAAGGACCGCGAAGTTGGCGAAATTTTCATACGCGGTTCTTCGATCATGTCCGGCTATCTGCCCGCCGAAGGCCAGACCGAGCATTACCAGAGCGGCGACTGGTTTGCCACCGGTGATATCGGCTATCAGGTGGATGAACACTTGTTTGTCCTCGGCCGCAAGAAAGAACTCATCATCATCCGTGGCAGTAATTATTTTCCGCACGAAATCGAAGACGTCGCTGCATCACACCCTTTACTGGCCAGAGGTGGCAACGCAATAGCCGCCTTCGGCGTCTACGACGAAACCCAGGGCACCGAAAACCTGGTGATTCTGATCGAGCTCGAAACGAAACAGGCTCAGACCGATCTGCGTACCCAACTTCAAGTCAAGTTGCGCGACAAATTCGGATTTGGTGCCCATGCCATCACCTTCGTGCCATCCGGAAGTTTGCCACGCACCACCAGTGGCAAACTTAAACGCCTGGAGTGCCGGAAAACCTATTTCCAAACAGCGCTGGATGACAAAGATAAAACTGATACAGCACAGCTTATTACCGAAAGTAAAACCGAACTAGTGACAGCGCAAATCTGACGCCTTGCAACTTTAAAATACTGGATCACTCACTATGCAAATATTGACGCAAGGCATTGATACGAGTCCGCCACACCATTCATTGTTGCAACTTTGTGCACAACCGGTTCTGCACCGTTTATCGACATATGGCGAACTTCCTCAGCAGTTGATCCAGATTATTTCGCGCGCCACGGTGCGACTGATGGATTCAGACATGTTGATATCGCAGACGATGCAGAACAATGAGCACGACGAACAATTGAACCGGCCCTCGGTGGCCCTGACGCAGCCGACCCATGAATTGGAACATATTCTGGACCGCATCCAGCAGGATGGTCTGGCGTTGCACTACCGGTCATTCATGCAAAACTTCGCCCATTTGTTTTCGCTGTTCCTGACGCCGGATCAATATGAACGGGCACGCGCCAGCATTGATGGCGGCAGCGCCCTGCGTTTCCTGATGAGTGATGCGGGCGGTCCTACGCTCAATAGCTGGCGCACTATCGCCCATCCGGAAGGCGAAGGCTTCAAGCTGCATATCGACAAGGTATGGGGCATGTATGCCCACCTTGACGGCATGGCCATCGTGGCCGCCCGCACGCCTGGCTCGTTTTTTCCGTCGGCGTTCCTGGTGTGGCCCGAGCACTACAAGACACTCAAGCGCACCCTCTGCGGCGCGCCCTTCCTTGGCGATGTCGTGCAGTTGGCGAACGTTAAGGGCACGGTGCAGGTTTCCCAGGATGATCGCCTGAAAGTTGGCGGCCCTGCGGTGCTCAACAAATACCTGACGACCGTACGGCCTTTCCTGGTGCGCGCACTGATGGCCCATGTTGACTGGCTGGCGAGTCAGGGGCGCATCGAACTGACCCAGGAAGAACGCGCGTCACGCGACTTCATCGCCGCCGCCGCCCGCGCCAAGACGCAATCCGAGCGCTACGAGAGCGAAGACGTGCAGCGAGTGCTGGCACTCAAATTCGCCTCCAATGAACTGCTTCTGCATCTGGTCAGCCGTTCGGCCGTGGCGAGTTTTCTCGACCAGCGTGACCTGCTCGCGTTCACCAAAATGGAAGGCAGCTCTTACCGCTGTTATCACGAATTGCGCGCAAACATGCGCGTGGCCAAGCCTATGTCCGAATCACTCTAACCCCCTCTCACTCAAGGAGAAGCACCTGTGACCACTACGACTGAAACCCTCAACACTCTGGAACTCCTGAAGAAGGAAGCCGCCAAGATCCTCAACATCGAAACCGTCGATACCCATGTCGGCCTGGGCGAACTCGGCATCGACTCGCTCAACGTGGTTGAACTGATCGTGTACTGCGAACAGCTCTACGGATCCATTGACCCTGAGCAACTCAATATCACGCAGTACACCACCCTGGAGCAAATCGACACGCAGTTGCACCAGCAACAAGAAGCTTGATCGCCAGCCACCCTCACAGCAGAGGCTCACCATGTCGAACTCGCAGCCCCTTGCATCACCGCCCTCGCTTTGCGCCGTACCGGCTTTCAGGGTTCATACGGTAGCTTACCGGCGCACAGAAACACCTTTTGTGTCGCCCCAGGTGACCTTGGTGGATGCAGCGTTGGCGTTGGGGCAACGGGTAGGCGATGAGGCCTGCCTTTACGCAAGCGACGCAGGCCCTATCGACGATTACGTGGTGAGCTCCACCGTGCTGTCACAGTTTTTGGCTGACGGTTCGCCACATGCGCGCTATTTCCAGGATGCGATAGCCACCCGATACGGTCGCCTTCCCGACTGGGTTACCAACGTCTATGAATGCACTGGATGGGGTTTCATCCTGCGGTATATGCAGAGGAAGGCGCAGTTCAACGGTCGTCGCAGGTTGTTACTGCAGATTGTCGATGCTGATATCCACAACTTTACTTACTGGTTAGGCAACAATCGCTGGGGTAAATCCGGTTTTGGCATCTGCACGTTAATCATTGACGTGATTCCAGATGCCACAAACATGCTGGTCATCGGCACTTCAAGCCAGGCTAATGCGCTGCTGCAATTGGGGCGAAACCTGCGCAGATTCACCGAAAGCCGGCCTGGTTTAGGCATCGCGGTACCTTTCTTCCCAGAGATGTCGCGCCGCGCCCTGTTCAAGTGCTTCGACACTTCTTCCGTGCACGCCGACCATTACCCGCGATTCGGTCATTCCTTCGGCAGCGACCCTTGGCTTTCGCTGCTGGGCCAGCTCGGCGCGGGTTCCGCACAAACCGGTAGCGACTGCGTTGTCTCTTCGCTGGCGATGAACGGCTATTTTTCGATTGCTCAGATAACGCTCGCGCCCGACCTGCACTATGCATTGGAAGGTGAAACATGAAGCGCACGCAAACCTGCTCCCTGCTGCTGCGGCGCAATCCAGAGCATAACTTGGCTATCCCTTGTTCGGCTCGCAACCTGCCACTGCTCGAAACCCAAGACTATGCACGCAGAAGTGTGTATGCCCACGACAATCCCATACCTGTGCTGGTCAACAACCAGCAGTACTACGCCCTGCTGTCTACGCTGGCCCGGCACATATGGGATAGCTGCGGTGAACAAACACTTCTCCTGGCGCAAGCACGAATGCCTTCTATCGACCTTGCGTTGCCAGCAAACCTGCTTGATCCACGCGTGACGATGGGCGCCCATTTATGGAATGAAGCCTTGTTTTGGGCACACCAGATACAGACGCCGGTGGTCTGGATCAGCGCCGAACGTATTCGGCGCGACCTGTGGGACGGTGGCGATAACCTCCTGCAAATCGCCGCCTGGAATACGGCAGAAACGCCAGCCATCACCGACTGGTTCTTACCCGACCTGGACTACTTCGCGGCGCAGGTGCACCCATCACCTGTTCATGAGCAGTTCACAACATCTCAATCGAAATGCACGGAAGTACAGGGGTGACCATGCAAACAGAGCACGCACAGATACAGATATTGGATGATAGCCAGCCGATCAAGTGGAATTTCTCGGTCGAGGCTTACATGTCGCAGACCTACGATTTCAGCGATGACAACTTGAATGCGCTGTATCAGAAAACCAAGGCCAACCAGTGGGATGTCAATACCGACATCGACTGGAGTTACGAGCTCAATCCAGACAATCCACTGGGCATGCCAGACGGCACGCTGCTGATCTACGGCACCGATATCTGGAACAAAATGGATGAAAAAAACCGTGCCGAAATTCGCCATCATTCACAAGGCTGGACCCTGTCGCAGGTACTGCACGGTGAACAGGCAGCGCTGATTTGCGCGGCGAAACTGGCGGTGGCAGAAGAAAGCCTTTCGGCCCGCCTCTGCGCCGCCGGACAAATCATCGATGAAGCCCGGCATATCGAAGCATTCGGCCGCCTGGTGAACAACAAGCTGCCGATCAGCTACCCCATGAGCAAGGCGCTCAAAGGCCTGCTGGAAGACACCATTACCAGCAGCAAGCTCGACATGACCAACCTCGGGATGCAAGTGCTCGTCGAGGGCATTGCGCTGTCACTGTTTCAAAGCATGGTCGCCTACACCAAGGACCCCTTTATCAAAGACCTGATGACCCGCATCCAGCGCGATGAAGCGCGCCACTTTGCCATTGGCCGCATCACGCTGGGCCGGGTGTACAAGGAAATGACCGCAACTGAACGCAAGGAGCGCGAAGAGTTTGTGATTGAAGGCGCTTACACCTTGTATGAACACCTGTGCGCCGACGATATCTGGGAACCGATGGGCTTATCCAAAAAAGAGTGCAGCCACCTGGTCAGAAACTCGGAAGTCGCCAACTCCATGCGCCGTTCCATCTTCCGGCGGCTGGTGCCAACCATCCGCGAAATGGGTTTGCTGACGCCCCGTGTGAGCGATGCCTTTGAGAAGCTCAAAGTGCTGGACTACGCCGCCATGCCGATGCCGGTCTGACAGGAATCCAGCCATGACGCCCCCAACGACCGCTGCAAAAACCCGCCCCTTCCCCTACTCGATCGGTATTGACGCCGCCGCTTACGAATTACCCGGCGAACGCCAGGATATCCATGACTGGGGTCAGCAACACAGGTTGCCAGCCGAACGCATTGAGGTGATCCGCAAAGCGGGTTGCCGTTATTTCCATGTGGCCCCTGACATCGACGAGGTCGAGCTGGCAAAGCGCGCCGTCGCTCGCCTGCAAGATGAGCAAGGTTTCAAGGGCAGTGACATCGGCGCGTTGATCCATGTGCATACCGGGCTGTTCAGCGTACCGCCGGCGCCACGCAGTCTGCCGATGGAAGTGGCGACAGCCTTCGGCATAAAGCCGATCTGGGCCGGCTCCATCGCACAGCTCAATTGCTCGTCGATCAGCGTCGCCATTCAGATGGCCAAGGCCTTGATGAATGTGCATGCCCAATTGCACTCGGTGCTGATCGTCACGTCCGACCGGGTGTTTATCGAACGTTACCGCGTGCTGCAGGCGAGCATATTGAGTGATGGCGCGGCGTGCCTGCTGGTCACCCGTAACAGCCGGCGTAACCGGGTCGGTGCAACGGTCGTGCGCAACTATGGCAGCTGGTATCTGGGCTCCGTGACCAACAACGGGGTGAAAAAGGAAATGTTCAATCTGGAGTGGCACTACACCCGCAAAGTCATGCAGGAAGCCGTGGCCGACTGTGGCATGACGCTCAGCGATTTTTCCTGCATTTTGCCCTACAACTCCAACCACTCGGGGTGGAACGCCTTCTGTAATGCGATGGCGATTCCATCCACGACGCTGTATTCCGACAACATCCTGCTCAAAGGTCATTCCTTCGGCTCGGATCTGGCGATCAACCTCGCCGATATCGGCTTGAGCAAGGTCGATGACGGGGCGCACCTGATGAACATTACGGAATCGGACAACGGTTCTTTTTCGGCATTGACCCTTCATCCGGTGAATTGAAATGACAATGACCGACGTCTCCATGCCCGTTTGGTGCGACGAATCAGCGACCGACCGATGGCTGCTGGATCTGAAAACGCCCTGCTATGTACTGGACCCGACTGTGGTATTGGCGCGTTTCGCTGATTTGCGCGCGCGTTTGGGTACACCTTTGATTGTGTCGCTCAAGGCCAATCCAAATCTGGATCTGTTGATCCGTTGCGGCCACGCATTCACCGACGGTGTTGAGCTGGCCAGCCTGGGCGAACTCGATATTGTGGCGGGTCGCATCAACGCGCCCAAATACGTGAACAATCCGTCAATGGATGAAGCGTTCATGCGCGCTGCCCTGGCCTCGCGCTGCACCTTCATTATCGACAGCCTGGAGCAGGCACAGCGACTGATTCAGGTGATCGGCAAACACCCCGCGCCGCACACGGTATTGCGCTTGAATGCGGGTCTGCTGGTCGCCTCAGGCAAACACCCGGCGGACCATTTCGGCATGAGTCAACACGACGCCCTGCTGACGGCCGGTGCATTGTCGCAGGCAAACGTGCCGGTCATCGGCCTGCATACGTTTGCGGGCTCCAACAGTTTTCACAGCGATGACAAGGGTGCCGCCGACCTTGCCCATGCGCTCGCCGCCTTCGCGCCGCAAATAGCTCGGCTCACCGGTAAGCCGGTTGAGTTTCTTAACGTCGGTGGCGGTTTCGCCGACCATTACCATAGCCAGCCCGGCACGTTTGACGCTTATCGCCAGCGTATCGCACCGTTGCAAAAATCATTCAAGGTCGTCCACGAATCCGGGCGCGGAATCTATGCGGGCGCAGGCACCTTCGTCACCCGCGTGCGCTCAGTAAAGGCGTTGGGTGAGCGCTACGTTGCCGTCTGCGACGGCGGCCTGAGCCACAACTTCCTGTTGGCTAAAACTGAATCCATGTTGAAGAAATACGCTGAGCCGCGCTTGCTGCGGCGTCAACCGGTGCCGGTTGACGCCACGCAATTGCCGATCCAGTTCGTGGGCAGCACCTGCAGCCGCGCCGACGTGATCGGCTGGAGCCATTGCTTGTCGGCCCCACCGAGCGTGGGCGACCTGGTGATCTTCGACAACTGCGGCGCCTACAACCAGACGTACAGCGTCAGCGGTTTTCTCTCGCACAGTCCGGCTCACACCTATGTCCACCAGTCCTAGGGACGTCACCATGACCGCCCACATCAGTTTGTACGACGTTTTGCAAGACAGCGCCCAACACCATGGCGACCGTCGTGCGTTTGCCCAAGGCGCAAGGATGGCGACGTATTCCCAGCTGCTGCAAGACGTGCGCCTGACGGCCGAGAGGCTGGCAGACAGCGGCGTGCAAGCGGGTGAACGCGTCGCGGTGTATGCCGCCAAGCAGTACGAAACCGTGGTCATGCTCCTGGCGATCAATGCCCATGGGGCGATCCTGGTGCCCATCAATCCCCAGCTCAAGGAGCAACAGGTACGCCATATCCTGCTGGACAGCGGCACCCGCTTGCTCGTCAGTACGGGCCCACGCCTCAGACGTATCGAGGCCGCGCTAAAGGACATCTACCTCGCTACCTGGCAACTGGAAAAAATGCAGTTCGCTGACCTGAACACGCCGGCCAACACGGCGCTTGTGAACGCAGTCACAGACAGCGATCCTGCCGCAATCCTGTACACCTCCGGCTCAACGGGACGACCCAAAGGCGTGGTGCTGTCGCAACGCAACCTGGTGTCTGGCGCCTACAGCGTCGCTCACTATCTGCGCTTGCGGGCCGATGACGTCATCCTGGGCATATTGCCGCTGAGCTTCGATGCCGGGCTCAGTCAGCTGACCACCGCGCTGGCAAGCGGCGCTTGCTACGCCCCGCTGGATTTCCTGCAAGCGGCTGAAGTCCCGGCGTTCTGCGAAGCCCATGGCGTCACCGCGATTACCGGCGTGCCGCCACTGTGGATGCAACTGGCGTCAGTGCAGTGGCCGGGGCCTACCGGCGCACGCATTCGGTGTTTTGCCAATACCGGCGGGCACATGCCGACGCCTTTGCTGGAAAAACTCAGAAGTGCATTTCCTGACGCGCTGCCCTACCTGATGTACGGCTTGACCGAGGCTTTCCGCTCGACCTACCTGCCACCGGACGCTGTCGTCACGCGCCCCGACTCCATCGGCAAGGCGGTGCCTAACGCCGATATCCGCGTGATGCGCCAGGACGGCAGCGAATGTGCCGTTGGCGAGCACGGCGAATTGGTGCACCGCGGCGCGTTCGTCACGCTCGGGTACTGGAATGACCCGGAACTGACCGCGCAACGCTTTCGTCCCTGGGCACGTCCAGGCCAGCAGATTTCGCGCGACGAAACGGCGGTCTGGTCGGGCGATATCGTCTACCGCGACAGGGACGATTATCTGTATTTCGTGGCGCGCAGCGACGACATGATCAAGACCTCCGGCTATCGCGTCAGCCCCACCGAAGTCGAAGAAATCCTGTTTGCCGCGGACGAAGTCACTGAAGCCGCTGCGTTTGGCGTGCCGCATCCGCAACAGGGCGAAGCCATCATCATCAGCGTATTTACCCAACCGCAGAAACAGGCCAGCGCTGAAGCACTGATCAAGCTGTGCAGGGAAAAACTGCCGACCTACATGGTGCCGCTGCACGTGTCCTTCCATGACTCGCCCTTGCCGCGCAATCCGAACGGCAAGATCGACCGAAAGCAGTTGAAGCAGCAGTTTTCCGAGTTTTTCTCAACTTCACTTACCGTCACGGAATAACCTCATGCTTCGAATCTGCGGTATCGCATCCCACGTTCCCGACGCTACCCCGTTCCGGGCGGTACAAGCCCAGGAAAAAAACATCGGCTATGGCCATCTGCTGTACAAGACGGCTGTGTTTTCCATGCCGCGCGGCAGGGGCAGGCTCGACGCCGAAGAAGCGCTTCGGCTGCTGCCCACGGCGAGCATCGCACTGCCGGTCGCGCCGCCCTTGCAAAGCGGTGCCGACCTGGCGCTGGAGGCGGTCGCGTTATTGCGTGAACAAATCCCGGCAGAAACCCTGGCAACGGTGACCCACATTGTGGTGACCAATACCGCCCTCAACCAACGCATTAATGAATCGGTCGCAGGCCGTATCCAGCATGCACTGGGTTTACCCGACGCGCTGCCGTTCGCCATCGGCCAATCGGGGACGGCCGGCGTGTTCAACGCACTGACCATGATCGAAGCTCTGGTCAGCCTCGGCGGCACGGTGCTGTTGGTGGCGTCTGATAAATGGCTTTACCCGTTCTTTCGCGCCTGGGGTGATCTGGTTGTTTACGGTGACGGCGCAGCCGCCATCTTGCTCGATGGCGATGATCAGACTACGTCTGGCTGGGGGTCGATACGCGCCTGCGCGATGCACTATGGCGCGGCCATCGACAATCCGTGGGCACTCGAACCCGCCGCCCTGGCGGAACGGCTCCATCCGATGGCGGTGAGCGCAGCGCAAACAGCGCTCGAGCGTTCCTGCCTGAATGCCAGCGATATCGATTGGGTGTTGCCCGCGGGATTCAGCGATGGCTTCACCCTCGGCGTCAGTCGCGAACTGGGCATTGCGCAGGAGCGACATTTCGAATTGGGTGCCCGTGGCCATCAGTCGAGCGCCACCCCCTTGCTGTCGCTGCTGCGCCTGCGTGCCACCCTGCCTCCCGGTACAACGGCCACCGCCTTGCTGTGGGATGCGGCTTTGTGTGGCACCGCTGGCGCCATCGTGGCCGAAATAACGGCTGGCGCCTGAACCAGAATGCAAACCGCCTACCTATTAGTCAGGACAACCTATGTCTGCTTATAAAGTCAGCCTGCGTGAGCTTCGTTTTTTTCTCTGGGAACTGCATAAAACCGACCAGCAGTTTCTCTCGCGGGCGCCGTTCAACGACAGGAATCGCGCGTACTACGATGCCTTGCTGGAGCGCGCCAGAACGTTCGCTTATGAATTGGGCAAGGCCTATCAAGCCTCCGACCGCCAGGAATGCCGCTTGCTGGAAAACGGCAACGTCGAAATCCCCAAGGAGTTTCACGGGCTCTGGCAACGCTACAAGGATGAGTGGATTCAGGTACTGGGCAACGACAGCGAATCGCAGCAACCGACCATGCCGCCGCTGATCCGGCAAACCATCCAGGAGATGTTCATGGGGGCCAATCCGGCGTTCATGACCTACGGCGGCTTCAATTTGCCGGCCATCAAGCTGTTCAAGCTGCACGGTAGCGCAGCACAAAAGGCCACTTATCTGCGCAAGCTTCAGCGCCACGACTGGGACGCGTGTTTCTGCGCCACCGAGAAGCAGGCCGGTAGCGACCTGACAGCGGTCACCACCCTCGCAACGCCGCTTGAAAACGGCGAATACTCCGTGAGCGGCGAAAAGGTTTATATCTCGGCCGGCATGCATACCCTGACGGAAAACACCGTTTACTTCGTGTTGGGTCGCATCAACACCACGACCGCGACCTCCTATTCCCTCTCCTGCCTGCTGGTGCCACGCTTCTGGCCCAATCCAGAAACCGGAGCGCTGGAAGACAACCATGTCGAGTGCGCTTCATTGCTGCGCAAAATGGGCTTGAAAGGCTGCGCTAATACCCAGTTGGTGTTTGGCCGCAGCGGCACCACCCGCGCTGTACTGCTGGGTGATCGCAAGAATGCCGGATTGCTGCAACTGATGCCCTTGATGAATCAGGCGCGTATGAGCACGGCGATTATCGGCCTGGGCCTGGCGTCCAGTGCCTATCTGCATTCAGTCGAATTCGCCGGCAAACGGCTGCAGGGACGAGCCATCACTCGTACTTCCGATGCCAGCGCACCGCAGGTGGCCATCATCGAGCACGGCGATGTGCAGCGCATGCTCCTGGAAATGAAGGCTCGGGTTGAGGGCTGCCGCGGGCTGCTCGGCAAGTTGACCGGCGCATCAACCCAGGCGTTTGTGCTGGAAGCCGAGTCGGTAATGGACGAAGCCCGGGTCGAGAAATACCGCAAGCTGGTGCTGCTGTTCACCCCGGTGTGCAAGGCTTTCGTCTCAGACCAGGCGTGGAAAATCTGCGAGCTGGCGATACAAGTGCATGGCGGTGTCGGCTACACCGATGCCTACCCGGTTGAGCAAAATGCGCGCGACGTAAAAATCCTGTCGATCTGGGAAGGCACCAACTACATCCAATCCCAGGACCTGGTGCGCGACAAGCTTGGGTTCGGCAGAAACTCACGCTTGATCAAATATCTTCGCGAGGAGCTGGACGCCTTCTTGCGCAACAAAACGCAGGTCAGTGCCGAACTGCAGGATCAATTCCCGCTACTGGAAAATGCCATGGCCGCCGTCGAGCAGGCGCTCTCGGCGATCGGTGAGCACGTGCGCGCAGGCCGCACCCACGAAACCAGTCAGTTTTTTACCCGGTTCCTGGAAATGATCGGCCTCACCGCCAGCGCCTGGGTCCTGCTTGAATCAGCCTGCCTGGCAGAGCGTCAACTGCACCAGCCACTGGCTGGCGAAGAAGCCGCTTTTTACCGTGGCAAGGTCAAGATCGCGCACTATTTCTTCAGCAATATCCTGCCGACGGTAACGCAACACGCACACACCATAGAAAACCTGCAGGCCGCACACTGCAGCATTGCGCTGGATGAACTGGTGCAGGCAGACACTCAGCTACAACCCTCAACATTGTTTGGCGGGCCGCGCACCCTGTATCGCGGCACCAATATCGACGGCGCCACGCTTGAGCCGAATGAAGGCCTGTGGGTCAGGGGTCATAATCTCAATGAGCTGATCGGCATCGTCGATTTCGCCACTGCGTTATGGCTGGCGTGGTTTGGCACCCTGCCGTCCACTGCCGAGAGCCAGGCGGTTGACGCCGTGCTGGTGCAGATTGCCGGCCACTTGTCGGAGGTGCCCGTGTATCGGCGCGGCATCGAAGCGGTTGCCGACGGCGGCGCCGGCATGGTGCAGGCAGCGGCATGCGGCTTTCTCGGTGACATGACCGCGCTGGAAAATCTCGCCCTCACCGAAGCGACCGCGCGCGGTTTGCCCACGCATGCGGATTTTATTCAGGGCCTGATCAGCGTTGCGGCTGCGCCACACTTCCTGCAAGCGGCACTCGGTTACGCAGCGCCAGCCGCAACGTGCGCCCAACACGCCGAGTGTGTGTTGACGGCAATGGGCGTGACCCACAGCGACTCGCTGTCAGTGCGTGTGGTTGACGCACTGCTGGTGGCCTGGCACGCCGGGTTCGGCTACATCACGCCGACGGTGCTGGTGCCTCGTACGGCAATCGGCACCGGCGTCACCCTTGCCCAGGCGGTGGCGGCTGGTTTTATGGCTAGCGGGCCCAAACATGTCGGCGCAGCCGAAGAAGCGATGACCTGGCTCAAGACCATCAGGGCGCAGGACAGCCATGAGGACATACAGCGAGCGGTAGACCACGCGCTGGATCAGCCGGGCAACCTCTTGTTCGGTTTCGGCCACCCGCTGTTTGTGCAGGACCCACGGCCGCCGCATATCCGTGCCCTGTTTACCAAATGGGGGTTCGGCATGCGCCACCTGGAGGTCTACGACGTCGTCTGTGCCCACGTCCTGGCGCGTAAAGGCCTGCGTCCAAATATCGATTTCATCACCGCCGCAGCCCTGCTCGATCTGGGCGTCACGAAAGCGCGCTGGAGTGTCGGCCTCGGGCTGTGCGGCCGGGTGGCTGCGATGATCGCCCATGCCATCGAGCGTCGCGATCGTCCCGCTTTCGGAGTCAGCAGCAAAGCCGCGCGCAAGTTGTTGGCGACCGTTCCAGTTGGCTGGTTGTAGGACAGCCATTGACACTCCGATGCTAAACCACGTGCTTAATACGGGAGCTTAAAAATGTTATTGAAAAACCTGCGACCTGCCGACGAATACGATCACTTTGCCACGCAAGCCCTCGAACCCTGGGATGTGTTGTTCGTCACCCGCATCCGCCAGATTGCCCGCGACCTGCCGCCCGGCGTGCTGGTGGATATCGGCACCGCCACCGTCGTGGTGCCGGTGCGCCTGGCGGCCGAGCCGGTATTGAAGGACTGGCGTTTCATTGGCCTCGATCTGGACGAAACCATGCTCGACGGTGGTCGACCCCGCATCGAAGCGTTGGGCCTGAGCGATGTCATCGAACTCAAGGTGGGCGACGCCATGGACCTGCCATTTGCCGATAACAGTCTGACAATGGCTGTCAGCCGCGCCACCTTGCATCATTTGCCGGACAAGGTGAAAAGCCTGACCGAGATGTATCGCGTACTGCAGCCGGGCGGGGTCGGCCTGGTGCACGACATGCGCCGCGATGTCGCCCCCGACTTGCTGGAAAAATTCACGCAAATGCGCGCTTCGGTGGGTTATCCACCGACCCATGTTGAAGAAAAGGTCACTTTGGAGGAGGCGCGGGCCCTGGTCGTCGAGGCGGGCCTGGACCATTGCACGGTGGTGAGCAGCCCCCGTTCCGGCATGGGCGCACTGGGTTTCGAAATCCTCATCAAAAAGCCCTTGCTGGCTTGAGACGCACCTCGCTGGAGAAAACGCTATGGATCTGGTAAAGCACTTTCAGGAACTGCTGGGCAGCTCGCGGGTGCACTGTGGTTTCCTGTCGCCCAAACGCCTGCCGCTGGTGATTACGCCAATCGACAGCACGCTAAGAGATAACGGCGAGGCTTTTGCGACGTGGTATCGCCACAATCAGGCGCTTTTTGAGCGCATGCTGCTGGAATTCGGCTGCCTGCTGTTCCGTGGTTTTCCATTGCGCGACAGTTCGGACTTCCAGGCTATTGCGCACTGTTATCCCGAGCATGCGTTCGGTTATATCGGCGGCGCCACGCCACGCAAGAACATAACGGGCAAAGTCTACGAATCGACACGCATCCCCGCGACCCTGAAAATCGGACTCCACCAGGAAAAGGCCTACATGGCGCACTTCCCACAGAAGCTCGCGTTCTTTTGCAGGCAGCCCTCCACTGAAGGCGGCGAGACCATACTGTGCGACATGCGGGCAGTTACCCGCCGCCTGCCAGCGCAATTGATCGAACGCTTTCGCGCTGCACGCATCCTGTACTTACGTAATTTCCGCGCACCCAGCACGCCCGAGAACGAACCGCGCAATGCCAATATGCGCGAATACCACCGCCCCTGGGATGAAGCGTTCCTCACCGATGATCCGCAGCGCGTGGAGCAGCTCTGCCGCGATACACAACTTGATTACTGCTGGCTCGAAGATGGCAGCGTGACGGTGTCGCATACCGGTGACGCGATGTTGAAACATCCGCTGACGGGCGAAGCGATCTGGTTCAATCAACTGTCGACTCAACATAACAATGCCCGCTCACTGGGTGAGCCTGGTTACGCCTACATCCAGCGCGCCTATCGGGACAAACCGGCCCGCCCTTACGATGTACGACAGGGTGACGGCACGCCGATCCCGGAGCAGGAAATCGCGCCGGTGTACGATGCGCTGGAGGCGGAGGAAGTCGCCTTTCCCTGGCATCGCGGTGACATGCTGTTGATCGACAACATCGCCGTCGCCCATGGCCGCAATCCGTTCAAAGGCGAGCGCGATGTTCAAGTCGCGTTGTTCGATTGAACATGAATAGCCAAAACCTGCTGACTAACCAAACACACGCGTCGACCGACAGTGCCGTGCAGCCCGAGAAGTTGCTGGTACGCACGCGCAACGACGGCCCCTGTGCAGCGTCGGCCAAACTGATCCGGGTCGCCGTCGGCAGTTTCCGCTTTGAGGTCCGCGACCTGCACCTCCAACGCGGTCGGCATACCGCCATCATCGGCCCGAACGGCGCCGGCAAGACCACCCTGATCGAAGCGTTGCTGGGGTTCCGTCAGGCGCACCTGGAAGAGGCGCAGATTCTCGGGATTGCGGTGGCGCAGTTTCTGCGAAGCACCCGGCACCGCAAACGGCTGGGGGTGCAATTGCAGCGGGTCGAATATGAAGACTCATCGAACGTCCGGGAGATCCTCGATTTACATCTGGCCCTGTACGGCAAGCAAGATCCGCAGGTGGTGCAGGCACTGGATGTCGATGCACTGCGCAAACTGCCCTATCGGGCACTGTCACGCGGTCAGAAGCAGCGGCTCGATCTGTTCGTGGCGCTGGCACACCGTCCGGAGATTGCGGTGCTTGACGAACCCTTTACCGGTCTTGACCGCGCGTACATCGAGCGCGTCGCGCACCTGCTGCGCCATGACCTGGCTGACCTGACCATCATCATGATTTGTCACTCGGTGGAAGAACTGGATACCGCAAGCGATGTGGTATGGGTGTGCAGCGGCGGCGTTGAGTATTGCGGCGATAAAGAAGCACTGAAGAACCAGGTGGTCGGCGCCTTCCACGCCTCTCTACGGCTGGATGATATTGAGCTTCTAAACGCCATCCGTCGCCAGTTGGAAAGTGATAGCGCCACGCTGCGGCTGTCGATGCCATCGGACACTGAGCTCAGCGTCTATGGCACGCAGCAACTGGACCCGTCCATACGCAGCCTGATCGCTAATGTCGCGTTCCAGCACTTTGAGTTTGGCCCCACCGATTACCGCGACATGCTGCACATCTGCGCCAGGGGAGAACAGGATGTTTAGCATCTTGGCAATATTGACGCGCAACGAGCTGCTGGGTTTCCTGCGCAGCAAGTCGTCGCTGTTCTGGGCGATGGGCTTTCCCATCCTGTTACTGACCGTGATGCTGATGGCTTTCGGTCAGCGTGGGTCACTGGGTACGGTGAAGGTCGAGTTCCTGGATGCCGGCGTTCAGGAAAGCGCGGACACCCGGTGCAAGGCCGCGATCGAGCAGGCATTTGCTGGCGCAGATCCGGTAAAGGCCGAGTTTTCAACGGTAAGCAGCCCTGCCACCGTCGCGGCAAACACGGTGCGCATCGTATTCGCGGCAGGCGACGGTCCGTTGCAGGTGCAATATGACTTCAACGGCCAGCTGGCGGTACGCGCCGCAGCGCGCGTGATCGAGATCGCCGCGGTCAGGTGTTCGGCGGCCAAGCGCGGCATTGTGTCGGCAGACCTGGTGCATTTCGTAGATGCGGCGTCCGGCGCCAAGTCCTTCGACTATGGCCAGTTTTTTACCACCGGCATTCTGGTCATCGTGTTGATGTCACTCGGCATCATGTCCACCGCCCTGTCGATCGCCGGCCTGCGTGAACACAATGCACTCAAGATCTACGCCTGCTTTCCGGTGCCGAAGCTGGTTTTTCTGGCGTCCGTGCTGTTGTCGCGGGTGGTGATGATGCTGGTTTCGGTGGGGACCTTGCTGCTTGTGGCGCGTTATGGGTTCGGCATCGACATCTCGCTGTGGAGTATGCAGACCTTGCGTGCGGTGCCGGTGATCCTGCTGGGCGGCGCCATGTTGCTGTGCGTCGGCATCCTGCTGGCCAGTCGTACCTCCTCGGTGAAGGAAACCGAATTGCTGTGCCACCTGATCCATTACCCGGCCCTGTTCTTCGGCAACCTGACCATTCCGTTGAACGATGCGCCAGCCTGGATCAAGAACATGCTCTCGGTGGTTCCGATCAACCAGTTTGCCTCGGTACTGCGTCAAGTGATGCTGGACGGTGCTTCCCTGCCTTCGCTGTGGCTGCCTTTGCTGACCATGGCAGGCTGGACCGCGTTGTTTCTTACCGCCGCCACTTTAATGTTCCGCTGGCACAAGCGTTAAGCCGGGGACTCACTTATTTCATTGCGTCACTCTTTCAAGGAAAAAAGCATGTCCGTCAGCAAGTTAGCGCGTGCCTATTTGTCGAATGCCAGTGCATTCATTCCGGTGATCGTATTCCTGATGTGGGGGCGTTTCGGACCGGGTGACGCAGGCGTGCGCTGGGATACTGCGTATGTGGTCAGCGGCATTCTCAGCATTGGGCACATGTTCTGGCTGTTCAAAAGCCGGCCCGGTCATTGGATCGCGTTGGGCGTCGACCTGTATTTGCTGATCGGCGCGCTGTTGGCTGCGGTATCTGCCGCTGCGTTGCAAGTCTGGGGTCAGGAACTCGGCGCTGCGCCCGTGCTGGCGTGCGTATTGGTGATTGGCGTGGGTGCCACCTGGTTTTCTCCACTCGGTTTCGTCGGCGAAGCCAGCAACGATCAGGCGTTGGTCCGACGGCTCTCCGTGATGCTACTGATTGCCGCTGCAATCGCAGTCGCGGTGTCGCTGGTTTTGCGCCATAACACGTTGCTGGGCGGCGTGTTGCCGATCATCGCACTGGTGCTGGTACGCAGTCAGTTGCAGAAACGCGTGGCTGTGGCGCAATGAGCGACATGGAACATATCCAGGCGTTTCTGGCCGAAGTGGCCGAACAGCTGGGGCTGGCGTCGCTGCTAACCGGGGATGCCTGTGCGCCCTATGAAACCGACGTGATGCAATGCCGCGGCCGCGCTGCGGCGGTCGTGATTCCGCGGGATACCCAGGCGGTCAGCGCGCTGATGCGATTAGCTGTGCGCCATCGCACACGCCTGGTCGCCCAAGGCAACCGCAGCGGGATGGTGGGCGGCGCCGTACCTGACAACTCCGGCAAGCAGGTGATCGTTTCCCTTTCGCGCATGCGCCGTGTGCGCGAGATTGATCCGCTGAACCGCACCGTCATCGTCGAAGCGGGCGCGCTCTTGTCAGAACTGAATCGCACGCTGGAAACCCATTCTCTGTACTTTCCTATCGATATCGGCAGCGATCCGGCGATAGGCGGATTGATCGGCGCCAATGCCGGCGGCAGCCGCTTGCTCAAGCATGGCGACGTGCGGCATAACCTGCTCGGCATCGAAGTGGTGCTGGCCGATGGCGACGGCACGGTGGTGCAACTGCTCGCGCCGTTGCGCAAGAACAATACCGGGCTGGACCTCAAGCAAATGTTTGTCGGCACCGGCGGCGCATTCGGCATCATTACCGCAGCGACGCTTGAGCTCAAGCGCATCGACCAGTCGACGCAAAGCATGTTTGTGGCCTTGCCTGACCACCGAACAGCACTTGAGGTGTTGCAGACCTTCGAAGAGCATTTTGGCGATCTGCTCTGCGCTTTCGAAGTGATCTCCGAGGCGGCGCTGGCCATTACCCTGCGCAATTTCCCCACGCTGCGCCACCCGTTCGGGCAATCATCGGCACGCTGTTATGCGTTGATCGAGATCGCCAGCAGCATGCCTGGCTTGCACGCGCTATTTGCAGAGCGATCCGAACAGGTGTTGGAGCAGTTGTATGAAAGCGAGCGGATTGTCGACGCCGTCCTGGGGCAATCCAGCAGCTTTTGGCCGCTGCGCGACAACCTGCCGCTGGCCATCGCCAGTGAAGGCATTCCACTCTCGTTCGACGTGGCGTTTTCGCGCTCGCGCCTGGTGGCTTTCCGCGAGCAGGCTGCACAGTGGCTGCAGCACGAACATCCGCTGCTGCAACTTTACGATTTCGGCCATTTTGCCGACGGCGGCTGTCATTTGATTGTGCTGGTGCCCCACGCCCATATCGCCCAATACGGCATCGCCCGGGTAGTCGCTGTGCGTAGCGGCCTCTATCGGCTGGTGTGCGAAAACGGCGGCTGCTTCAGTGCAGAGCATGGCGTCGGGCCGGTGAATGCAGCCTATTACAGCAAGTACACGACGCCCAAGGTGCAGGAAATCAGCAGGGCCATGCAGCAGTTGATGGATCCGCAGGCCGTTTTGGGGCGCTACCGCTATACATAAAACGAAAAAATGCAGGTCTGACGATGGCACAGCAAGCTAGAGGAAATTCGATGATTACCGGCGACATGCTCATCGGCCAGTCGGCCGTGCGGGGCAGCAAAGGGTTGCTGTCGGCAATCAATCCTGCCACCCATGAAAAGATAGGTCCCGACTTCGGCGCTGGCGGTATCGCTGAAATAGAGCAAGCCTGCCTGCTTGCCCAGCAGGCCTGCGACAGCTACCGCGAAACCACGGCGCAGCAGCGCGCTGAATTTCTGGAAGCGATCGCCACCGGCATCCTCGCGTTGGGGGCGACGCTGATCGAGCGCGCAGCCCTGGAGTCGGGATTGCCGGCAGCGCGCCTGATCATCGAGCGGAGCCGCACCGTGAGCCAGTTGCGGCTATTTGCGAAGGTCGTGCGCGACGGTCACTATCTGGGCGCCACCCTCGACGCTGCCTTGCCGGCGCGTATCCCTTCGCGCGCCGACCTGAGGTTGCGCAAGATCGCGCTCGGCCCGGTTGCTGTATTTGGCGCCAGCAATTTCCCCCTGGCCTTTTCGGTTGCCGGCGGCGACAGCGCCGCAGCCTTGGCCGCCGGCTGCCCGATAGTGGTCAAGGCCCATGAAGCTCATCTGGGTACGTCTGAACTTGTAGGCCGGGTGATCCAACGGGAGGTAGCTGCCCACCAGTTGCCGGAGGGGGTTTTTTTGCTGCTGATAGGCGACGGCAATCTGTTCGGCCAGACCCTGGTCAGCCATCCTGCGATCAAGGCAGTTGCCTTTACGGGGTCGCGGCAAGGCGGCCTGGCGCTGACACGAACAGCGGCGCAGCGGCCCGAACCGATTCCGGTATACGCCGAAATGAGCTGCATAAATCCCATGTTCCTGTTGCCACATGCACTGTCGACGCGCTCCAGCGAAATCGGCCGTGCATTCGTTGACGCTATGACGATGAGTGCTGGGCAATTGTGTACCAATCCGGGCTTGGTGATTGCTCTGGAAGGTCAGCATCTGAACCAGTTTTGCAGCACGGCCCTAGAGGCGCTGTGCAAAAAAGAGGCGGCAACCATGCTGACGCCGGGGATTCATCATGCCTACCTCGCCTGTACCCAGGAGATAGGCAATATCAACGGTGTTACGACGCTGGGGCAAGGTTGTCCGGCAGAAAGGCCATGTGCCGCGCAACCCACATTGTTCGCAACGGATGCAAGCACCTTTCTGACGACAGGACGACTGGAACACGAAATATTCGGTCCCAGCTCGCTGATAGTCGCCTGCAAGAATGAAGATGAAATGCTTACAGTCGCCGAGTACCTGTCAGGACAGCTGACTGCGACATTGCAACTGGATGACGCTGATCATGCGCTGGCAAGAAAATTGTTGCCCATCCTTGAGCGCAAGGCGGGCCGCATCCTGGCGAACGGTTATCCCAACGACGTCGAGGTATCTCATGCGATGGTGCACGGCGGCCCGTTCCCGGCGAGTTCGGATAGCCGTAGCAGCGCAGTAGGCGCCAGTGCCATAGACCGGTTCTTGCGGCCGGTGTGTTATCAAGACTTACCTGCCGCCTTGATGCCAGCAGCACTACAGGATGGCAATCCGCTAGGACTATGGCGGACGGTCAATGGCAAATGTGTTCTTGCCTGAGCCGAGTAGATCTTGTTGAAGTAGATGTTCAAGCAGCGATTTCGATGAAGCCGTAGAAGCTGTTCCTTGAGAGACCAGCTCCTCCCAAGCACTAGCCATGCCGTGCAGGCGCCATTCTTCGAGTTCCGTCATAAAGGCACACATTGCGATTCTCCTTATAGGTCGTACGGAGCCGGTCATAGCGCGCCGTATTGGCAACAGGCGCCACCTTGAGTTGCAGGCTGTTTTCTAGGCAGGGAGGTGGTACGGTGGAGGTCAGGCGGGCAAGGACATTGAGGATGTGATCGGCGCTCAGACTTCCCGACTCAAGTACCGGTTCCAGCCCCACCATCACCGGTTCGAAACCAGCAATAGGCACGGCGGCCAGTACCTGCATCATGATTCGATTACCGTTTGTATGACGCCTCAGTCCCCGTTGAGAAGCCGTAACGGCTTCGGCAGATCGGCAAATGGCGGGCCATACGCAGTGCACCAGGCTTGCGTTCGATAAGTGGGATGTAATGCTGCCAGTCAAAATTGATCTGATCTCGATCAAAGAGGCGCTCGTTGCTGGCACGATCCGAGAAGGATACAGACGAATGCTGAACCAAGAGTGTTAACGCCAATGCAGAATTGACCCACGTGATGACGTGAGCCTAACCCACCTTTAAATCAACACAACTTCAGCAAAGGTAGTGGTTTGCGAGGAGTCTGACCGGGGCAGTGATATTTCGGCAACTGGGTCAATTCGGCGCCGGCGCCCTCACCTTGGCTCTCTCGACGCTCGTGCAGCGTGATTTCAGCAATTATTGCACGCTGCCAGTTGCGGTCATTACGGTACAGCCACATGCATCCAGCACACCCACACGGCATTTTCTCTTTAATGTCAGCAAGAAAAGCTGCACGGATCTGCGCTCGCTGCTTCTCAAACCTAAGCACTGACCTACAGTGTTGTAATTCTGGGTCGATGCGGATTGCACGATTAACCGAGGACAGTGAAATACCCAAGGCAGAGGCTATATCCGTGGAGCTTATGCCAGCGGTAGCGCTATTTTGAACATCGGTTACTAGAACAGCCGTCATCACTCTGGGAAACTGTCGAACAGCTATTCCTTGTCGAATGAGGGCGGTCTTGATTGTCCCAACTGATGCCCCATTAAGCCGCGAAAGCTGCCTTAATGACCACGATCCTTCAGGAATCACTAAGTGGCCAGCGTTGCTGTCACTGTCTGGATCATCCATTTCCAGGACTGTCAGCGCCTTAGCCGGAAGCCGGTCGACTTCCGTCACTTGGTCGCATCGAAGCCCTAAGATCCTCTCATGATCAGATACTTTAATGGGTGATGGCTGCAACGTGGTTTGCGCAGAAGCTTTACAATCCAAGCGGGAACAATTTCCTCGTCTGGCGGTGACAGACTCAGAAATTCCTCTGCATCGGGCAGCAGCCTAAAGTAATCAGCTGCGGCACGAGCAAGCATCTGGAGTCTTAAGCGATGGCCATCGCAAAGCCCTTTGTTCACACACCCTGCCACAAGGTTTTGATGCAAATTCTCTGGAATCAGCGGGGTGAGCTTCGTATGCGTCCGGGCATCACGCCTTGCGTGATTAAACCGGCTGCCAGTTATGCGGAAGCAACTGATCTATTTCACTCGCCCGTTGCGTCGGCAGGCGCGTGAGGACGTCCTTCAAATAAGCATACCGATCATGCCCGTTGAGCCGCGCCGACTGGATCAAGCTCATGATCGCCGCCGCCCGTTTGCCGCTGCGCAGCGAACCTGCAAGTCGAGTCAGCCGAAGGGAGTTTCACCCCTCGACTGCTCACAGAACCGTACGTGACAGTCTCCCGTCATACGGCTCTTGATCACACATTCGATGCACGTAGTAAATACCAATGCGCGAACAGCTCCGGATTCTCTCTTCGAACTAGACGCAGCCGATGCTCCGCTTGACGTATAGAGATTCGGTACTTGCTCTTCATCCATTTGAGCAGGCGCGATTGCAACGCGCTCCACAATCGATAGCTGAAGTTTCTGTACCAGAATTTACCGTAGTATTCGATCCATCCTCGAATCACAGCGTTGTACCTGCGAGAAAAATCCCTCAGGTCATCCGTCGTGGATCGATGGATGCGCCAGTGTTTGATCGTGTCTACCATCCTGCGCATCGCCTTCATCGACGCTCCCGGCATGCACTTACGAAAGAGTTCGCCCTTGGAGTTCCTCAGGGTTCGCACCTTGAAGTCATATCCAAGAAAGGTGAAGCTCGTCGCGACATTGTGCCGCTCGAATGTGTCGATGTAGACAATCTTCGACTTTTCTTCGTTGATGGTCAGACCCACTTCACTCATCCGTCGCGTCAGGCTCTCCCTGATTCGAACAGCCTCGCTCATCCTTGTGCAGTGAATAACAATATCGTCGGCATACCGTTCAAACGGCACGCCGCGATGCGTCCTGTCCATCCAACGATCAAAGGCGTAATGCAGGAATAAATTGGCTAACAAGGGCGAGATCACACCCCCTTGAGGTGTCCCTCGTCCCCGCTCCTGAAGCAACCCCGTCTCACTCTGCATCGGCGCTTGCAGCCAGCGTCGACAGTACAAGATCACCCATTTCGGCATCTGGTGATGTTCCAGAGCCTTGATGATCAGGTCGTGCCCGACGTGGTAGAAGAACGCGCTGATATCCACTTCCAGTACCCAGTTCTTACGACGGCACCGAATGGAACATTGACGCAAAGCATCGTGGGCCGATCTTCCGGGCCTGTACCCATACGAGTCAGGATGGAAAATCGGATCGATCACAGCCTCCACATATCTTTTCACTGCGCCTTGGGCTACCCGGTCAGAGACTGTAGGAATGCCAAGGATGCGCTCCTTGCCGTTGTCTTTTGGAATGCGCTTTTCCCGTACAGGTGGCGGGAAATACGACCCTGAACACAACCGGTTCCAGATGCGGTAGAGGTTATGATCGCGTTGCCGATCAAAGTCCGTGAGCGTCTGACCATCACAGCCAGGCGCGCCACGATTGCGGCGTACATCCTGATACGCCATCCACACCAGCGATTTCGGTATTTCGAATGCTTTTCGCTGCACTAAAACGTCATCCTCGTTTGAGTTGTGTCCCGCACAACGAAAGTGATCCCCACCCCTTCGCTCCAGCCCCATTACAGGTCTTTCATCACTACTACGGGTGAGTCCGTCCCTATCCCCACGGTACGTGCCGAGGATAGGTTCTCACGTTCCCCAAAATGGCCTAGCTCAGGTTCTTGCTGCCTTAACAACGGGTGCCGTGCAGTCGGTAGACAGGTGTCCTCTGCACTTCTCGGGGCCCGGCTATACAAGCCCGTTTTGACACCAGCGGAGATTTCGTCGCTTTATCAGTCAGTTCACTTGCGTTCAACTACCTGGGCCTTACGTGACAGTAGTTTCTCTGCCTTTTCCCGAATCGCTCACCACCAACATGCTGAACATGTTCGCAGCATCGGGTCGTTTGATCAGTGCGCCTGTACGCCCTGACCGGAGGGCCTACCTCCATCCACCTTGGAACATGGAGTGTCATGCCGCCGTTTTCATGTCGTCGTCATGACGCCTCCTTCGTGACACACAGAGCCAGTTTTTGCGACCCAACGCCCACGGTCGGATTTGGTTGTCGGGTAGTCTGAACGAGCCCCATGAAAGACAGGACATGGTGTGCACTTAAATTTAAGTGGGCACCAGTTCTAGCCTTTTAAGCGGGTATTTCATGCAGCCACAACGCCGTTCCTACTCCAAGTCTTTCAAAATCCAGGTCATTCAAGAGTGTGCCCAGCCCGGCGCTTCGATTGCCAGTATCGCCCTCAGCCATAGCCTCAATGCAAACCTAGTCCACAAATGGATTCGAGTGCATGCGCAGAAAAGCACGGCGCTGCAACCTGCATTCATTCCGTTACCCATCCAGTTGGCCGGAGCAAATTCGCCCGCAGCACCCTCGAATATCTGCGTTGAGATCCAGCACCCGCGCGGCACCGTCAAAGTGAACTGGCCGACCGAAAGTGCTGCTGCCTGCGCGACCTTTCTTCGAGACTTGCTGCGATGATCCGCATCGATTCCATCTGGCTCGCCACCGAGCCGATGGACATGCGCGCCGGTACCGAGACGGCATTGGCCAGAGTGATCGCGGTGTTCGGTGCGGCGAAGCCGCACTGCGCTTATCTGTTCGCCAACCGCCGCGCCACTCGCATGAAGGTTCTGGTGCATGACGGCTTCGGTATCTGGCTGGCTGCTCGCCGATTGAACCAAGGCAAGTTCCACTGGCCAGGTATTCGCCAAGGCTCTGAACTGGAGTTGGCTCCCGAGCAACTTCAGGCTTTAGTACTGGGCCTGCCATGGCAACGCGTAGGTTCCGGCGGCTCGATCACACTGCTTTAACGGCGGCCATTAGCCTATCGGTCTATCGCCGCGAACTGCTTGCTCTGGCAAAATCGGCGCCATAACTTCGCTCCCCAATCTCGACCACCTTACCCCTGAACAACTGCGCGCTTTGGCGGCGCAGTTGATACAGCGTGTCGAGACGCTCGACCATCAAGTCGACATGCTGGGTAAGACGGTCGAGACGATGGGCAGGAAGATCAATCGCGATCAAACGGTGATCGAGAAGCTGACCCACGAGATCGCCCAACTCAAGCGTTTGAAGTTTGCCAAGCGCAGCGAGCAGATGAATCCTGAGCAGGCCAGCTTGCTCGATGACCTGATCGATACCGATATCGCGGCGATTGAAGCTGAGCTTCAAGCCCTGCAAACATCTCTAACGCCGACCGAGAAAAAGCAAAAGCCTAAACGCACTGCGTTGCCGGCAGAGTTTCCACACACGTTGATCCATCACGAACCGGACAACACTCACTGCCCATGTGGCTGCGCACTCAAGCGCATCGGTGAAGATGTCAGCGAGAAGCTCGACTACACGCCCGGCGTATTTACCGTTGAGCGCCATGTCCGTGGCAAATGGGTCTGTGATGACTGCGAAACATTGATCCAGGCACCGGTTCCGGCGCAGATCATCGACAAGGGCATCCCGACTGCCGGGTTGCTGGCCCACGTCATGATCGCGAAGTTTGCCGACCATCTGCCGCTTTACCGGCAGGAATCGATCTTCGGTCGTGCCGGCTTGGCGATTCCACGTTCAACTTTGGCTCAATGGGTTGGTGTGACTGGGGTGCAGCTGCAACCTCTGGTCGATGCACTGCGCGACGTAGTGCTTGGACAGCAGGTTATTCATGCCGATGAAACACCCGTGCAGATGCTCGTGCCGGGCTCAAAGAAAACCCACCGCTCTTATGTCTGGGCCTACGCCACCAGCCAGTTCTCGAACTTGGCAGCGGTGGTTTACGACTTCAGCCCCAGCCGCGCCGGCGAGCACGCTCGCAACTTCCTGCAAGACTGGAAGGGCAAACTGGTCTGTGATGATTTTGGCGGCTACAAGGCCAGCTTCGCACTCGGCGTGACCGAGATCGGATGCATGGCCCATGCGCGACGCAAGTTCTTCGAACTGCACGCGACCAACAAGAGCATGCTCGCCGAACAGGCCCTGCGCTACATCCAGTTGCTTTACGAAATCGAGAGTGAAGTGCGCGACCTGGAGCCGGATTTACGGCGCCGAATACGGCAAGAAAAAGCCGTACCTGTGATGGATATGCTGCATGCCTGGATGATGGCCCAGCGCGATCTCGTGCCTGAAGGTTCAGCCATCAGCAGAGCGCTGGATTACAGCCTGAAACGCTGGGCAGCGCTGTCGCGCTACCTCGATGACGGGGCCGTACCCATTGACAATAATTGGGCGGAGAACCAGATCCGGCCGTGGGCTCTTGGACGCAAGAACTGGCTCTTTGCAGGGTCGTTGCGCAGCGGCAAACGGGCGGCGGCGATTATGAGTTTGATCCAGTCTGCGCGGCTGAATGGCCATGATCTGTACGCTTATTTGAAGGATGTACTCACGCGTCTGCCAACGCAGAAGGCGAGTGAGATCGAGCAATTGCTGCCGCATAGGTGGCAGCCGGTCTAATCACGCAAGGCGTGATGCCCGGACGCATACTCCCAGCACACGGCTCAAGCCTCTACAAAGGCACTATTAAGTACCCGGCTATACCTCTTTAACATTGGCGTACTGCTGATCTCTGGTAACTGATCCACGAACCCCACATTCAAAGCCCGGACTTGATCACTGATGCTTTGCTCCCGATGCTTTTCAGGAGCCAGCACCTCATGATGCGACCCGACGCCAAAGTCGAAAAGGTATACCTCTACCCCAAGCCCGTAGACTTCCGAAAATCCATCGATGGCCTGGCCGCTCTGGTCGAGTTAGATATCAAAGTCGCGGTGTTCGACCCTGTGCTTTTCGTTTTTCTGAATCGCCACCGTAACCGAGTGAAAATCCTCTATTGGGAGCGCAACGGCTTCTGTCTTTGGCTCAAGCGCCTGGAGTCCGAGCGCTTTAAAACATCGCCCGATGCCACTGACGAAGCCATTGTGTTGAGCGTTCAGGAATTGAACTGGTTACTCGACGGTTTTGACCTGTGGCGCAACCGTCCACATCAGGTTTTAACTCCAAGATTCGTCGCCTGACGGGTATAATCCGGGCATGACTTTCATGCCCGACGACCTTCCAGACGATCCTGTGCTTCTCACTCCAGCCACTCTTTCGAACAGCCAGTGATGATGAAGTCATCTGCATAACGCACCACGCGCATCTTTCGGGCTGTCCACTTTGCATTGGGAAATTTCTTCGCCAGCATCGCTTCCAAACCATCCAGCGTCATGTTGGCCAGCACCGGAGAAATGATGCCTCCTTGCGGTGTTCCGGCGTGGCTGGGGAATAGTTCGTTCTGGTAGACGTAGCCCGCCTTGAGCCATTTCTGCAAAATCGCCTTATCCATAGGGATGTTGGCGATCATCCAGTCATGGCTGATATTGTCGAAACAGCCTTGAATGTCGCCCTCTAACACCCACTCCGCGTTTGCTTTTCGTGACAGCACACCAAAGCACTGTGCTGCGGCATCCGCAGTTGAGCGTTCCGGTCTGAACCCATAAGAGTTCGGATCGGCGGTGGTTTCCGCGATCGGTTCCAGAGCCAGCAAATGCAACGCCTGCATGGCCCGGCATTTCATGGCGGGAATTCCGAGAGGTCTCGTCTTACCGTTTTTCTTCGCAATAAAGACTCTGCGAAGCGGAAGCGGCGAGTAGCCTCGCCTCTTCAACGACGCAATCGCGTGGGTCTTGGCCCTCGGTGTGTTCCAAGTGACCTTGTCCACACCGGGGGTGTTTTTGCCTTTGTTTTCAGACACCCGTTTGACGGCCAATGCTTTGCCGCTGAACGAGTGAGTCAGCAACCATTGCAGGGCTTTCGCCTTGTTATGCCTGCCGTCTTGTATAGCCTTCACAATACGCGTTTGCAGCCCTCTTACTCGACGTTGGACATCGGCCCAGTTGATGCCGTCCCACGCCGTGCCAGAAGGTGCACACGCCAGTGTTGCTGCGTTCATTTGCTCTCCTTCCGTTGAAAGGGTTCTACACACTCTCTTGTGAGGAGAGACCATGAGGACGTCTGCCCGCTTTCGCGTGAAGTGATGTCTCAACTTCTATCCAGCCCGTTACAGGATTGCGTTCGCTTTTTCCTCGTTCCTTTGCCCGCACCGCCATAGGCAATTTTTGCAAACGGCTGTCCCCAAGGGGAGCGATACGGGATTTCCACGTTCCGCTTACTGAAGTACGTCGGGTTAGGTGCCTGCTCTAGACCGGGAGGCCTATGGGTCACGAACGCGTAGCCGAAAGACGCAGTTCCCACCTCCGTTACCCTTTTGGTTAGAGCGTAAAAGCCATTTCCGCTCGTTCAACGTAACGATCTTTATGCAGGTTCACATGTGTTCACCGTACCGACTATCTAGTACTCATCCGGCTATGGCTGCCAGAAGGGTACGCCTCTCGCGATTGATACCCCGCACCTTGCGGTGCCTCGTTACATTGTCAAAGGCGCTCTTGATTCAGCCTTCTAGATTCACCCGGTGACACGGGTGGTTCCCTCCAAGTGGGAACAACTTCTGTAAGCGACTTCGTGTCGCACCTCCGCCGCGTTGTTGTCGATAGGTAAAAAACCAGCTTCAACGTAACGCTCCAGCCGAAGCCAGTTGCTCGCCAGATAATTAACCGCTTTAACCAGCACGCTTTGCGGTGTCACTTGGGACTGCGTTTTATCCAGCCAGCTTTTCAACTGCCCCAGGATCGGCAGGCTCTTTTCCTGACGACCGATAAATCGCTGCTCGTCACTGACATCCTTGAGCTCACGCTCGATGCCATACAGCTTGTTAATCATCGCCAGCGCGATATCGGCTCGTCCGGTCTTGCCTTTGGGCTGCACCTTTTGTGCTTCCACGAACTTGCGCCGTGCATGAGCTGCGCATTCCAGACGTTCCACGCCCGGTTGCAACGCCAACGCGTTGTACCCGGCGTAATCGTCGGTCATGACATAACCACGGTAACTTTCCAGCAAGCGCAAAGGTACGTCCTGCGCACGGCTGGAGGTGTAATCGAACAGCACGACTTTTCGCTCTGGCGGGCCGCTGGCTTGCACCCACATCCAGGATTGGCTGGTCGGGTCTCGATCCGGTTCCTTGAGTACCTGGACGCGAGTTTCATCGCAGTGGATGACAGGGCTTTCCAGCAACCGGTCGCGCATCAGATTCAACAGCGGTTGCAGATGCTCGCCGCACTGGATGATCCAGCGGGCAAGCGTCTGACGAGGGATTTCTATGCCATGTCGACTCAGCACCGTTTCAAAACGATGCAGCGGCAAGCCATCGACATACTTGGTGGTCAGCAGCATCGCCAGGACGCTCGGACTGGCCATGCTCTTTTCGATCAGTTGCGCTGGTTTGTCAGCGGTGACCGGGGCTGTTTCACAACCGCGGCAACCGTAGACTTTTCGGATGTGTTTGATGACCCGGATTTGCATCGGCACGATGTCCAGCTGCTCGCTGGTTTCTTCACTGATCACATGCTAGCGGCAGCCGCAGGCACAGGTCAGTTCGTGTTCAGGCAGTTCGTGGATGACTTCGATGCGCGGCAGATCGGCCGACAGTGGCTTGCGCTTGCCACGACGTGGCGCTGGAGCAACAACTTCTTCGTCAGCGTCGCCGATTGAAGGCATCGGCTCGCTTTCCGGCTCATTGAACAGGGCCAGTTGCGGCGTGTTGGGCTCAACGGTCAGTTCTGATTTGCGGCCGAAGATACGGTCACGCAACAGCTTGATCTGTTCTTTCAGATCAACGATGTGGGTGGCGTAAGCTTCTTTGACTTCCTGATCGCGCGAGCGTGCTTCGTAGGCTTCAAGCAGCATCTGTTTGAGAAGTACGGGGTCGTCTGGAAGGTTGTCGGGCAATGATCGCATGCCCTGGATTATACCCGTCAGGCCACAAACCTTGGAGTCAAAACCTTGTGCGGGCGGTTGCGCCAGAGGTCAAAGCCATCCAGCAGCCAGTTCAGCTCCTGCACGGTCAGCACGATGACCTCGTCCAGCTCATCGGGTGAAGTTTTGAAACGCTCGGACTCCAGGCGCTTGAGCCAAAGGCAGAAGCCATTGCGCTCCCAGTACAACACTTTGACCCGGTTGCGGTGACGATTCAGAAAAACGAAGAGTACGGGGTCGAACACCGCAACTTTGATATCCAGTTCGACCAGGGCAGCCAAGCCGTCGATGGACTTTCGAAAGTCCACCGGTTTCGGGTAGAGGTACACTTTTTCAACGCTGGCGTTGGGACGCATCATGGTGATGGGCTCCTGAGGGAAATCGGGAGCACAGCATCAGCTGTCAGCTATCGGCTTGGAATGTGGGGTTCGTGGAGCGGATACGAAACTTCTGCATTTCGGTATTCAACGAGACTTTGACGCCTACTGGCGGCATAACCTGTTCGGCCCTTGGTGGCGGGGTTATTCGCCACTTACTACGGCCTCGGCTGACTTCTGCACGCTCATCCCGTCGCCTCTCGACGCTCGGTAGCACAGTGGCAAACGTGCAGATCTCCCAGGGTAATTCGCGCGACCTTCCTGCTTATGCCTGTCGGATTTACGTCACAGCGTTCCGTGGTAAGTAGGCCGTAGGAGTTTCACCTTCAGCCTCTCGCAGAACCGTACGTGAGCCTCTCAACTCATACGGCTCCCGTTGCCCAGTCGAGACTCATCTCCATAGACATGCCAGTGCACGAACAACGATGGACATGCTTCCTTCATTCGGTTGAGCCAGTCAGCACTGCGGCGCTTGCGCCCCGCCAATGGCTTGTATTTCCGACGGGCCCAGCGTTGCAGCTTCAAATCAAAGTGATTGAAGACCTTGTGCATCACCGTTTTGTAGAAAGCTCCATAGTAATTCCACCATCCACGAAGAATGGCGTTGTACTGCGTTGACAGTTCAAAAAGGCTGGCTGGTGTTTGCCGCTGGATATTCCAGCTGCGAGTTCGTTGACGCATTCGTTTTAACGCCTCATTACTAGCTCCGGGCAGAAAGCTGGTAAACCGGCGTCCATTATTGCCCCATGCCTCCCGTGGCCGGAAGGTGAACCCCAGGAACGTGAACTGCGTCGTTGGGTACGCTGCCTTGCGGTTACTGTCCTTGCAATAAACGATCTTCGACTTTTCCGGGTGCATGGTCAGTAGGCACTCTTCCAGATGGGCCTTGATTGCCGCCATGACCTCACACGCCTGCTTTTCGCTACGGCAGTGAACCACCGCATCGTCGGCGTAGCGTGCAAATGGACAACCTGGAAAAGTCCGTTGTATCCAGGCATCGAATGCATAGTGCATGAACAGATTCATCAATAAGGGACTGACAATCCCACCTTGGGGTGTACCGCTTTCACGTGGTACCTGAACGCCGTCAGCAGTCTCAAACGGCGCTTTAAGCCACCGTTCGATATACAACAGAATCCAGACATCCTTCACATGATGCCTCACAGCTTTGAGCAGCAGCTCATGATCGATATGATCAAAAGCCCCCTTGATATCAAACTCCACCACCCAATTCATATTCCAGCAGCGCCTGCGAGTGATCTCGACCGCCTGTTTGGCTGATTTTCCCGGCCGGTATCCATAGGAATCCGAATGAAAAAGACAGTCCAGACGCGGCTCTATAAGCAGCTTGACGGCGGTCTGAGCCACCCGATCGGCTACTGTCGGAATACCCAGCTTGCGTTTGCCTCCTGATTGCTTCGGAATTTCCACCTGCCGAACCGGTGGCGGAAAATAGGAACCCGACGACATGCGGTTCCAAACCTTGTACAGGTTCCGTTGCAGCTTCTGCTCGAACTGGGCAATAGATTGTTCATCTATCCCAGCGGCTCCTCGATTGGCTTTCACTCGCTGGAAGGCCTCCCAAACTATCAGTTTGGAAATGCTGTACGACTTTGCTGCGCTCATGCCGCTCTTCCCCGCCGAAGCCGGTTGACGACATAAGCGAGCTGGGCAACGCCATTACAAGAACTTCATCACTACTACGAATGGCTCCGCCCCTCGGCCTTTGCATCGGTATTCTTTCTTGCGGTGATAGCCGCTTGTCATTTCCCTTGGCATCAAAGGCGAGGTTCTCACGTTCCATATCAAAGCCTGTATTGAGCTCATGCCGCCTATACACCGGCTGCCATCTGGACGGTAAGCAGGTGTCCTCCAGACTTGCTCCCAAGGCTACTTGCCAGCCTCGGTTCTGACAGCGCTTGAGCCCTTAACGATGCGTCTTCGGACGGTTTGCTTTCGCTCATCTGCTCAATACGTACCTGACGCCTTTATTGACGCCTTTTCCACGGTCGCTCACCACCACGCCTTTTGAACGCAGCAGCACCGGGCGGTTTGAAGCCAGCTCCTGCAAGCGGACTTCGGGAGGCCTACTCCCATCTTCGATACAGCATCGCTGGCTTACGCCAGCGTTCGTGACACACGCAAGTATTGGGCTTTGAAGATTTTGGCCTTCTTACCCCGCTGCGCCGCCTCTATCCGCTTCCTGTTCGTCAGGCCAGCATTTTGCCTCGGGCTTCCTTCAGATTCGCAGTCACCCGCGACACCCTTGCCTCTGGCTAACACTTCCCCTTGCCGGGTGTGTAGAGGACTTTCACCTCCAAGTCACCAGCGAGGCCACCACAGCCAAGCTGGTTGCGCTTGCGCGCAACGCGCCATGCCTGGCGCACCATAAAAAGCGCCCGTTTATCGGGCGCTAAATATAACACTTATTCCAAGGGAACAGAGCATAAAAGAAGTCAGTGTCGGGAACGGTTCGAAACAATCAGGTATCGGGCTGTTGCTTCTGTTTGGTAGTGTCTGCTGCGGAAGAACCATTGTTTTTGGTCTGGGCTGTCAAGGTCTTCTGCGCGGCTTCAGCGTGGGCCTTCACCTGGCTGGCCTGGAACGCCTCCCAACGGGCGCGGGCCCGGTCAGAACCGTCTTCGGCAAAGGCAGCGACAGAAGTAACAGACAATAGGCAGGCAACGACAAGAGTTGACCGTTTCATAGAATCAGTTTCCTGAGATGATAAAGTTGAGTGCGGCTTGGGCTATATAAAAGTTATGGATGGCACTTTAGCAAGTGTCATTATCAACTGATCGCTAAGTGCTCATAAAGATAACACCCCATCAGTTTTCGCTCGTGCAACGTCCTTGAACCTGATAGTCCAGAACATGCTCCCGCCCCTGATGATCCAGGTAATCGATACGTGCGGGAATCACACCGCACTGGTCCGAGAGATCAGTCATGGATATGACTTTGGCAACGTCCATGTGAACGTAGAAACCGGTCTTGTCGTAAATCACCGGTGAGGTCTCGGTAGTGTCAGCAAAAACTGAACCGGTGGTAAGTAAGGCGGCAAATCCAAGCATAAAAAATTTCATGGATGTATTTCTCTAGGGGGCTACTTGTTATCTGGCAATGTGCTCACAGCAACTACAGACATACAAAACAATGACAAAGCCGCAATGCAATCTCGCCCAAAGTTGAGACTTATGAGCCGTAGCCAAGTGAAATAGATATAAGGGCTAATAAACAGAACAGTAAGTGACCCCAAAGAACTTTGGTTGAATGAGTGAATGACCTCGCCAAACGAACTCAGCGCGAAGAAAGGGAGGAGTAATGATCATGAAAGGTATCCAATAATAGGTAATGCGGGATGAGCCAACGAATGGCTCAAACTCATGTTCCCACTCCCACCCAATATGCACGAAGTCATTTTCTGCATGCTTGCCATACCCAAATAGCATGGCTCCATCCTCCCTCCCCCAACAAGAACGCAAAGGCCACCGTCGCGCCTGAACATCGCGCCAATACATATCAAAAAGGCATGTATCACATATAAAACAAGCACTAGTGCATACGTCAGCAACAGGCGACGCTTTGCCACACCTCTTGGCCCTGCCTGGCGCCGCCCGGTAACCAGAACACTTCACTTCAGTTTATAGGGAGCTCCACTTTGAAGAACATCTTGCGAATCGCCATCGCTTTAGGCTTCGCGGCACTCTCCACCGGCACATTCGCCGCTACGACCAGCCCTGACACATCGCACTCCATGGGCATCCAACTGCTCGGCTCTGGTGGCCCAATCTCTGACGACGCCCGAGCTTCGTCGGGCGAGATTGTCTGGATCGATGGCAAGTCGCGACTGCTCATCGACGCTGGCGGCGGTACGTACCTTCGCTTTGGTCAGGCGCATGCCCGGTTGGAAGACCTGCACTTCATCGGCATTTCGCACTTCCACACGGACCATAGCGCCGACTTACCCGCCATTTTGAAGGGTGCGTATTTCATGGCCTCGGGTAACACGACTGCACTGGTCGGTCCGAACGGGTCGGATTCATTCCCGAGCATGACGGAATTCTTCCATGACATGTTCGGCGCCAAGATCGGCTCGTTTGCCTACCTCGAGGGCCTGCATGATGGCAGCGATGGGTTGAACCTGAAGGTCAGCCCGATCATCAATGTGGATCGCCACGCCGAGAAAGCGCCTCTCGTTTATCAGGATGCCGAGGTCAAGGTACATGCCTACGGCATTCCGCATGGCGATGTACCGACCCTGGCGTTCCGCATCGAAAGCAAGTACGGCACGATCGTGATCTCCGCAGATCAGAACGGCAGCCGCGACGGATTCATCGATTTTGCCAAGGGTGCTGACATCCTGGTCATGCCGGCAGCCATCGACGACGACGCCGACGCCACCTCTAAGTTCCTCCATGCAACGCCGACGGTCGTCGGCAAAATCGCCGCAGCCATCAACCCAAAAATGCTCGTCCTCAACCACTTTATGGGTAAATCCCTGAAGAACAAGGACAACAACGTTGCAATCATCAAGCGCTACTACCACGGCCCGGTTTACGCAGGCCGTGATCTGTCGCGCTTCGAAATGCCATGACCCAGGAGCCCCTCATGAAACACACACTCGCACTATCCATCGCCGTTGCCTCGCTCGCCTCGCTCGCCGTCATTAGCCAGCCGGCTCATGCCAGCGAGACCCCGCCACCGGCCATTGCCAAGACCACCAAGGGTGGCGGCAAATGTTCCAGCGGCAAGTGCGGCACCGAGAAGATCTACAGCAAGGCCAAGATCAGTCAGGATCCACAGGATCGCTTGGTCCGCACACGTGACGGCAAATGCGGCCTGACCGCTCAAGGATATGACGTCGCCGAAACGACCCTGAGGAAGCTCGCAGAAGGGGTCTGTGGCCAATGAACATCCAAGGACGAGGGCTTGGGCTCCGGCGCGAGTTTGCCTTGCCTCTCGCCAACGGTCCCATTCGGACTGATTTCGACTTTTTAGAAGTCGTTCCAGACAACTGGATGCGGTTGGGCGGAGAGAGCCTGGAGCACTTCGACGCCATTGCGGCCAAGTATCCGATGGTGGCACACAGCTTGAGCCTGTCCATCGGCGACGAGCAACCGCTGGATATGGATTACCTGAGCGCAGTGAAGACCTTTTTGGACAACTACGACATTGCGATCTACAGCGATCACGTAAGCATGTCCCGCGATAGCCGCGGCTACCTTTATGAGTTGATTCCTGTGCCTCGCACGCATGCAAACCTGCAGCTGATGGTCGACAAGGTCAAGGCAGTGCAAGACTACCTGTCCCGGCGTATCTCGCTGGAGAATATCTCCTACTACTACGATGACGAGGGGCAGATGACCGAAACCGAATTCATCGCTCGCCTGATAGACGCTTCGGGCTGTGGGATGCTACTGGATGTCAATAATGTATATGTCAACGCACGCAACCACGGATCCGATCCGCGCGCATTCATGGATGCATTACCGACGGACGCAGTGACCTACTTTCACGTGGCTGGTCATCTCGATAATGGGCCTCAAGAGCAGGTCTTGGACACACACGGCGCGAATGTTTCGGCCACAGTTCTGGACTTGGGTGCGTATGCGGTTCATCGGTTCGGCGAGCGGCCCATTGTGCTGGAGCGCGACAACAATATCCCCAGCCTCGACGTGCTATGTGAGGAACTGCGCGGCATCCACCAGGCCATGACCGGCTCGACGGGGAATCTGCAATGAATTTTCGCATCGCCCTAGATATCGCCAGCGAAGCTGAGCGCCGTTGTCAGGCCGTACGTCGCGGTGATCTGGGCCCCTATGGTGAGTTGGTCCGCGCGAACGCTCAAGAGCTAGTAGCCACGATGTTCCCGCGGTTTAGTCAACATCGCGGTGCCAAGCGCCTGCGCCAGGATATCGACGCATTCTACAAATGCTTTGGTGCAGCGCGGGCCGAATTCATTCACCTAGCGACCGAGTTTGTCCGCTTCATGCAGCCGCGCCTGCCTCCGGGTATCGGGCGGCCCCTCATCGAGTACGAATGGATGTTGTTTGACGTCGAGATCGATAAGACCGCAGTTCCCCATCCCCATGGAGGGGACACGCGTCGCCCGACCCGCCTTCACCTCAACCCCACCGTGCGATGGCTGGCCACTCCGTTTGACCTGCACGCGGACGACCGACTGGCGGAGCAATCGCTGCTACGCAACGACGCGCCTTATGTCTATGCCGTCTTTCGCACATTCGACCATAGGATCGTGACGCAACAGCTTTCAAACCACGACATCGCTGAACTGTCCACCTTTGTGGGCGGTGAGCGAGTCGTATCCCCGATGGAATCAGCCCACTGGTTCACGCACGCGCTTCAGCGCGAACTCATCTCCTCACACCACGAATAGTAAGGCATCGCCATGGCTAAACTGATCGCACTCTTCAACCACGGCCTCGAAAAGTCCAAAAAACTGGATTTCGTAGCGCTACTTTCCATCCGCCTGTATCTGCTGCCAACCCTCTACGAGGGCGCCCACTCCAAAGTCACCGGTTTCGGTGGCCTGGTCGAGTGGTTCTCCACCCCGGTGGCCCAAGGCGGCCTTGGCATGCCCTTGCCCACTCTGATGGCCACACTTGCCACGGGTACTGAAGTAGCGGGACTCATCTGCATCGCCCTAGGTCTGTTCACTCGCATTGTCACCATTCCGTTGGCAATCTTAATGACCGTCGCCGGCTTGTCCGTGCACTGGGCGCACGGCTGGGCCGCGATTGCCGGAAAAACCACGGAAGCAAGCATGCGCCTCAATGGTCTCATGACTTGGCTGCAGCATTCCTTCCCGGGCCGCTTCAACTATGTTACAGAATTGGGGGATCCAATAATCCTCAACAACGGGATCGAGTTCACGGTGACATATGCGGTCATGATCATGGTGCTGTTCTTCTATGGCGCAGGTCGCTATGTCAGCGCCGACCATTGGCTGGCCAAGGTCTTCCCGCGTTGGCCGAAGTGACCACACGGCCAGCGCAGCGGTTCGATTCAATTTAGCGCGCACTACGCTGGCCCTCTGGTCAATTTCGCCGGGTATGTCCGTCAACGACCGACGACGGGTAACAGCTAAACCCAAGCGGTGTTCTGAGGATTCCCTTTGAATAGCTTTGGGCCGGGCTCACCGCTCGGCCCTTTTTTTGATCTTCACAGAATTCCGGGAAACACAGAAACAGGATCGCCGATTTGATTGATGATATTCGTGCGAGCAAACACATCTAAAAAGCCGGCGTTCTTATACACGACATTAATACGTTCCTTCCCTTTTGGGCGGACATTTCTATCGACACCACCAAACCTGATGGTGACGTGCTCCACATCACGCTGACGCCTCCCCCCGGTGTCAGGATAGTTGTCGCCTCTCCGAGTTTTCCTGAAAACGCATATCGGGGGCGGAAAGAGACTGGTCGTGCCGTACTATTCACCTGAACGCAAAGCCGCATTACTCAAGATGCTGCTTCCCCCGCTGAGCCTGACGATGGCCGAGGTTTCCCGGCGCGAAGGGGTCAGCGACATGTCGCTGTCCAACTGGCGTAAGAAGGTCAGTTTCCAAGGAAATGTTGTGCCAGAAGACAAGCCACTCACCGAGAATTGGTCCGCTGAAGCCCGGTTCGCTGTCGTCCTCGAAACGGCCAGTTTGTCGCAGCTTGAGCTGGGCGAGTATTGCCGACGAAAAGGCCTTTATCCCGAACAGGTCAATGCGTGGCGCCAAGCCTGCATCACCGGTCAACAGACCGTTCAGGCTCAGCAAAAAGTCGACCGCGAACAAGCGCGAAAAGACAAGAAACGCATCCAGGAACTTGAGCGCGAACTGCGCCGCAAAGACAAAGCGCTGGCCGAGACCGCCGCGTTGCTGGTGCTGCGAAAAAAGCTCAACGATTACTGGGGGATCGACAGCGATGGATGTGAACACCGCTTTTGACCTGAAGGTCCCCCGGCATTGTTCAAAAGCGCGGGCGGTCTACAACCTTTTCCGTGTAGTCGCCAAATATGGCCGAGAAGTGATCGACCGGAGGGGCGAGGCCAATCGACTACGCCATGACCAGCTTACTCATAAGGTCATCAAGCAAGCGCGCTGACTGCTCTTGCGCATCCACAGAGCCTGAAAAAACCGGAACAGTAGGTTCAATACAGGATTTGATAGAGGCCAACCAGTCGTTGATGACGGTCTATTTGATGAAGGCCGAGCTCAAAACTCTCCGGGCGCCGGTTACTGCCTGGGGCTGGAGGATCGGCACGAAAACAATGGCTGCGCCACGCTCATAAAAGCGCGATATAGGGTCTGATCCAGTTCGCAAACGGCTAAAGACTTATTGGTGGAGCATCGTAAGCCGGGTTCTCTGGCTGATGCACACAGCGCAGTTGAAAGGGATAAACAACCGAGTCAAAGTCATCAAGCAGATGGCTTATGGTTACCGGGATAGCGAATTCTTTTTCATGAAAATCAACAGCGTCTTTCCCTGTAATCCGTGAAGAACCTTTTTTTGCCCGTCGTTCGCGGTTACTACTCGAGCAAGGAAAGCAATTCGCGCTCGGCCGGCCCATCAGGTACGGCCGCACGACGCACAATGCTAAACGTTCGGCGAAGCGTGAGTTGCGCGCAGGGTAAAGGGATGAGTACGTCGTTGGCCAATTCATCCGTGATACTGATGGCGGGCAGCCAGGCAATGCCGCCGCCATGAATGGCAGCCTGCTTGATGGCCTCTGTGTTGCCAAACTCCATGATCGATCCCTGCTGCACATCCAGATCTTCGAGTACTGCCGCAATCACTTCGCGCGTACCTGATCCCACCTCGCGCATCAGTAATGGCTCGTCATCGAGATCCCGGGGTTTGATGGCGGTAGCATCGGCAAACCGGTGCCACGCGGCCACTACCGGCAGCAAATCGTCCTCGCGAAAATTGGTCGCTATCAAACCGTTTATATGCAAAGGACCTTCAATGAAACCCAGCGAGTAGCGCATGTCCGCAACGGCCTGAGAAACCTGTTCAGTGTTACTCACGAAAAGACTTACCTTCACACCTGGATTGTTACTGCGAAAACGTGCAAGAACGCGCGGCAACACGTATGTACCGATGGTATTACTCGCCGCTATGGATAAGTGACCAATCTTGGCGCTTGCGAGTTCCTTCATCGCCTGGTCAGCCGTTCTGACAATATCAAAGAGGCGATCGGCATATTCAGCAAGAACTTCGCCGGCGTGCGTCAAACACATGCCACGCGGTTGGCGTTCAAAGAGTGTCAGACTGAAGCACTCCTCCAGTTTGCGCAATTCGCGAGACAAAGCCGGTTGCGAGATGTGCAAAGCCTTTGCGCAGGCGGTAATGCTGCCGGTTTTGGCAATCGTGTGAAAGACTAAGAGGTGATGAAGGTTCATATAGGCGAAGAATGGCTATGACCAAATGCTAGTGGGTACTCAGTCCATCCAAGATCTAGGCAATGCGGTCAACACAAGCCGTAAAATCGAAGTGACATGACAGCGCTGAGCTGACACCGAGGCTAAGCAAGTCAAACAATTGCGCGATATTAGCCTATCTGCTACTCCCTGCCCATCGTTCCCCCAAAAGTAGATCCAGCCAGAATAGAAACACGCCCCTTGCCCGCCGATCCGCACACGCAACTGTCCGAGCACCGTCGAAATGGTTCCGAGCTGGACGTTTCTGGTGCATCTATCGCCCTCGGCAAGATCGGCGTTTTTCAAGGTAGTTGTCGCGTCAACCGTCTAACTATGCCGCTCTTTTCTCGACCTGTTGCTCTCGATCCGGGTTCAATAGCACGGTACCGATCGGCTCCCAGTTACGTGTTCGACCCGACCACCGTTCCGGCTTTTTCTCTTTGGCTCGTTCGTACAGTTCATGTCGCCGGGCCAGGACCTGATGGTCCAGTCCTCGATGCCGCTCAGCCGGCGTGACAAACCGGATACGGCTATGCCGGTGCTCGTTGTTGTACCAACGCATGAAATCCCTCACCCAGGCTCGGGCGGCGTCCAAACTGGCAAAACCATCCTGCGGCCATTGCGGGCAGTATTTCAGTGTTCTAAACAGCGACTCCGAGTAAGGATTGTCGTTGCTCACCCGTGGTCGGCCCCGCGAGGGCGTGATGCCCAGTTCGTACATTTGCTCAACAGCGTCACCGATTTCATCGGCGCGCCGTTGTCCGAGTGCAGCACCAGCGGTTCGTGTAAACACTGCTCGCCGATCACGCTGCGTTGCAGCAGTGCGGCGGCTTTCTCGCCGCTTTCCGCGTCGTAGACCTCCCAGCCCACGGCCTTACGGCTGTAAATATCCTCGATCAGATAGAGGTAGTAATACTTTCCGCGTATCGGCGACGGCAGGTACGTGATGTCCCATGACCACACCTGACTGGGCGCTTTGGCCGCATGAGTCGTCGGTGCTGCGTACCGCCTGGGGCGCTGACTACGGCCTCGATGCTGCTGTTGACCCTTCGCGCTCGCAAGACGCGATAAAACGTCGCTTCAGACGCCAGATAACGCCCCTCGTCAGCCAGCCTCGGTACGATCTGACTCGGCGGCAAATGGGCATACGCCGGGCTGTTACACAGTGTCACGATCGCTTGTCGTTCGATCTCGCTCAACGCATTACGCGGCGTTGACCGTGTGACAGTCGTTCGGGCATCGGCCGGGATAACGTCTGTTTCAGTCCATCGCTGCAAGGTCCGCAGCGATAAGCCGATTTCCCGGCAGGCCCTGATTTTTCTGGCTCCCGCCGCGACCGCTTTGCTCAGCCAGTCAACGAGCAACTGCCGTTGTGGCAAAGACGTCAGTTGTCCTCGTTGTCGATCCCCCAGTAATCGTTGAGCTTTTTTCGCAGCACCAACAACGCCGCTGTTTCAGCAAGCGCCTTGTCTTTGCGGCGCAGTTCGCGCTCAAGTTGCTGGATGCGTTTCTTGTCTTTGCGCGACTGCTCGCGGTCTTCTTTTTGCTGGGCCTTTTCCGACTTCTGGCCGCTGATGAAGGCTTGTCGCCACGCGCTGATTTGCTCGGGGTAAAGGCCTTTGCGGCGGCAATACTCGCCCAAGTCGATCTCGGACAAGCCGGCCGCTTCGAGGACGACAGCAAACTTGGTTTCGGCTGACCAGTTCTCGGTCAACGACTTGTTTTCGGACACTGCACTTCCTTCAGAACTGAGCTGCTTGCGCCAGTTGGACAAAGACATTTCGCTGACCCCTTCGCGCCGGGAAACCTCGGCCATCGACAGGTTCAGCGGGGGAAGCAGCATCTTGAGTAATGCGGCTCTGCGTTCAGGTGAATAGTACGGCACGACCAGTCTCTTTCCGCCCCCGATATGCTTTTTTTAGGGAAAACCGGAGAGGCGACAACTATCCTGACACCGGGGGGGCATATCCTTCGATAATACATAACTGCGGTTACCCGTTGAACTTAGTAAAGCTCGCTTCCCTGCCTCCTCTGTCAATCGATAGAAGTGCTACTACGCTACAGATCAAGAGAGTCCAGCCTAATGCCTGTGTCCAAGCCACCAGAATCATCGCTGCACCAATCATCAAGTAATACAACAAACCAAACAACGCGCCTGCCGTACCGAGGCGGTCCTGATACGCCGCCAGCGCTCCACCCAATACATTAGGAATAGCCAGACCGAACGCCAATACTACCAGTAACATCGGCCATACAAACAGCCAGCTGCTCTGCAGTAACAGAACAAGCAAAGCGCCCAAGAACAACAGGCCACTGGCTGTTTTCACCAGGTTCGAGCTGCGTACGCCGTGCTTTAGAAGAAATTTGTTCAACAACGCCCCCAGCCCAGAACCCAGAGCCAGCAATACCCCGCTATAGCCAAAGGATTTGGCCGTCATTCCCAAGGCGTCAAACAGGAAAGGCCCTAGACTGTAGTAGCTGAACAGTGCAACGTTGAACACGGCCACCAATAAGGCAGCCCGCCATATCGCGCGATCCTTGAGCATTTGAACCAAGGTGCCCAATAGTGGTGCCGGGGACGGTGTATCCGGGCAAGTCTCCGGTAAACGCAACAGACACCAAGCCAAGAGCGCCATGGACAAAAATAACAGGCAGGTCAGCACACCTCGATAACCGTATAAATGCACCAAGCTCGCACCAGTAAACAGACCAATTGCCGGGCTTGCACCCAAGGCCATGCCCGCAATGGAATACACATGCGCTAATTCGGTGCCACGGTAGCGGTCGCGCAATAGTGTTTGAGTGACCACCGAGCCAACCGCAGCGCCGAACGCCGCCAATGACTGGGCAACCATTAGCCCCTCAAAGCTTTGGGCAAGCAACGCAAGCGCGGATCCGAGTACATAAACCGTCAAGCCTGCCAGCATTGCGGTGCGTCGCCCCAACCGGTCACTGATCCGGCCCCACACCAACACACCAAGCGCAAAGCCAATAAAAAATACTGAGAGTATTTGGGATGCGGCCTGCGACCCCACACTAAATGTCTGTCCGATATCCGCCAGCGCCGGGCTATAGATAGCCTGAGCAATTTGGGGGAACATCGCCAACGATATCGTAAGCACTAGAAAACTTCGGGAATTCATCAAACACCCTCGCAACAGGAAAGTAGCGCATTCTAAAGCAGTAACTTCGGCGTATTATCTGGAACTCGACAATTAATCTTCGAAATCGGACAACTCATGGCCTTCCTGGAAACTAATAGCCCCTTTGATCCTGATAGTGTCAATGCGCCAGTAGTCGGTATCCGCGCCTTCCATCGCAATCATGATTCCGGCATGCACCAACATAACTGCGGGCAATTGATGCTCACCCTGAAAGGCAGTACCCGAATCACTCTGGACGATCAGCTGTGTTTGCTGCCGCCAATGCGTGCAGCGTGGATACCCGCAGGGGTCAGGCACCGCTGCGTGATACAGCAAGCAGCAGAATATCGCTCGGTATACTTGAACCGAATACTGTGTGTACCGGCAGGTGATGTGGCGCGAATGATCGAAGTCAGTCCGCTGCTATGCGCCGTTCTAGAAAGCATGACGCAGGCTCCGTATGACACCGACTGGAGTCGGGGGAAATACGCCCACCTGCTAGGTCTGTTCCTGATTGAAATAGCCGAGGCGCCGAGGCAACCATTTGTTCTGCAATTGCCTCAGGATAAACGCCTTGCGCCTTTGCTGGCACACCTTGATCGGTTGCCACCAAACTTGCAGACCCTAGTCACTCGCGTGGGCGCAAGTGGAAAGACTATCCACCGTATCTTCTTGCGCGAGACAGGGATGGGGTATCAGCAATGGCGGCAACAGTGGCGACTGATGCGTTGCATTGAACTGCTTGCTACCGGACATAGCCTTGATTACTGCGCGTTTGAACTGGGTTTTAGCAACAATAGCGTGTTGATTGCTTTCTTTAAAAGCTTGACTGGAACCACGCCGCGGAACTACCTCAAGAAAAGTGTGGATTTCGAAAAAAAGGCTAAGATCGATGCTACCTAATCCCTCAGTGCGAGGAGCCGCTGTCAGTCTACCGAAGAGATGTCAAAACTCGACATCCGGAGATTGGGAAACTCATACGTATCACTGACGGCGTTTTTCAAGGTACTTGTCGCGTCAACCGTCCTACTATGCCGCTCTTTTCTCGGCCTGCTGCTCCCGATCCGGGTTCAGCATCACCGTGCCGATCGGTTCCCAGTTACGCGTCCGACCTGACCAGCGCTCCGGGGTTTTCTCCTTGGCTCGTTTGTACAGCTCATGGCGCTGCGCCAGGATCTGATGGTCCAGTCCTCGATGCCGCTCAGCCGGTGTGACGAAGCGGATGCGGCTATGCCGGTGCTCGTTGTTGTACCAACGCATGAAATCCCTCACCCAGGCCCGTGCGGCGTCCAAACTGGCAAAACCATTCACTGGCCATTGCGGGCAATATTTCAGCGTTCTAAACAGCGACTCCGAGTAGGGATTATCATTGCTCACACGCGGGCGACCGCGGGACGGCGTGATGCCCAGGTCGTACATCTTGCTCAACAGCGTCACCGATTTCATCGGCGCTCCGTTGTCCGAGTGCAGTACCAGCGGCTCGCGTAAACACTGCTCGCTGATCACGCTGTGCTGCAGCAGGGCCGCCGCCTTTTCGCCGCTTTCTTCTTCGTAAACCTCCCACCCCACCGCCTTGCGGCTATAAATGTCTTCGATCAAATACAGGTAGTAATACTTGCCGCGTATCGGCGACGCCATATACGTGATGTCCCAGGACCACACCTGGTTAGGCGCGTTGGCGGCATGCGTCGTCGGAGCCGCGTGCCGTCTGGGCCGCTGGCTACGGCCACGGTGCTGCTGCTGGCCTGCCGCACGCAGGACGCGATAAAACGTGGACTCCGACGCCAGATAACGCGCCTCGTCAGCCAGACGCGGAACGATCTGACTCGGCGGCAGATGGGCGTATGCCGGGCTATTGCACAGCGTCACGATGGCTTGCCGTTCGATCTCGCTCAAGGCATTACGCGGCGTAGGCCGCACGGTAGTCGTGCGGGCATCGGCTTGAACATCTTCAGTCTCGGTCCAGCGCTGCAAGGTCCTGAGCGAGAGCCCGATTTCCTGACACGCCCTGTTTTTTCGGGCCCCGGCCATGATCGCTTCGATCAACCAGGCCACCAGTAACTGCCGTTGCGGCAAAGAGGTTAGCTGTCCTCGTTGTCGATCCCCCAGTAGTCGTTGAGCTTTTTTCGCAGCACCAACAACGCGGCGGTTTCAGCCAGCGCCTTGTCTTTGCGGCGTAGTTCTCGCTCAAGTTCCTGGATACGTTTCTTGTCCTTGCGAGACTGTTCGCGGTCAACCTTTTGTTGGTTCTGAACGCCCTGCTGCCCCGTGATACAGGCTTGACGCCAAGCGCTGACGTGTTCGGGGTACAGACCTTTTCGTCGGCAATACTCACCCAGTTCGAGCTGCGACAGACCGGCGGTTTCGAGGACTACAGCGAACCGGGCTTCAGCAGACCAGGTCTGCGGGAGTGACTTGTCTTCAGGCACTGTGCTTCCTTCAGAACTGACCTTCTTGCGCCAGTTGGACAAAGACATTTCGCTGACTCCTTCGCGGCGGGAAACCTCGGCCATCGATAGGTTCAGCGGGGGAAGCAGCATCTTGAGTAATGCGGCTTTGCGTTCAGATGAATAGTACGGCACGAACAGTCTCTTTCCGCCCCCGATATGCTTTTTCAGGAAAAACCGGAGAGGCGACAACTATCCTGACACCGGGGGCTGATTAAATATCATTTCGACTTCGTGTCATCGGAATTAAGCGAGGGCTATTTTTGTGAAATAAAAATCTTAGAGGAAAAGCGATGATAGGCGCACTTCGTTTGCGCGGGGGCTGTCAGTTCTTTGCGTGCGGGCCGGTAACAGCCCGCCGCCAAGTAGGCCCCTACTTCAATACGTCGGCCTGATTAAACATTCCCCGTAAATAATCTCAATCTGATTCATAGCATTCTTCCAGTCATGAACCGCACTGTCCAGCTTAAAAACTGCCTAAGTATTGTCCGAAGTAGCCATCTATATTTGACGCACTCCGTATCATGAATCGGATCCCTGATTGTCCTTGACGCCAACAAATGCACTGAAAAAAAACTATATCATGCACACTCTGATAAATTCGATCATTCTCCCAGACTGGAACAACAAGGGAGATATCCAGCGCCAGAAACCTTCATTACGATAGTGATTGATAGGCTGCGCAAGAACCTTCCGAGTGTTATTGACCTTATAAACCTATTGTTTTTTATAGAAACTTTATGCAAAAAACAGAAAAGACGACTACAACTTAACGAATGACTCATTAAGCTCTCTCGTAGTTTATCCAAGGTATCGAGAGCATTACTATGAAGCCGTGTTTCACGCGTTTTCCCAATCTCGCCGTTTCGCAGGAAAGTTCGAATAAAGTCGGCATGATTCTCCGTACATATGGTGGCGTAGCAGCCCTGATTGCCATCACAAGTGCTTCCGCCGACCCGCTGTCCGCGCCCAACCTTTCCAGCACCTTGCAGCCGAACGACAACCCTTTTGCTATTGATGCCGGCCAGTTGGGGAAGGTCTACATAAGCGGGCAAATGTCGGGGGTCAGCCTGTGGCAGAACCATGTGGTCAATGCGCCCGGCACCAGCAACTCGGAGTTGCTGTCCGATCTCAGCAACGGTCAGGTAGAAGTCCAGACTATCAGGGGCCCGCTGCAGTTCTACATTCAAGCCGGATCGTATGCGTTGCCCTCCCTCGGCACGACTTATCTCAAGTCAGGCAAGACCGTGGACAGGCTCTACGACGACGTACCTGTCGGTTACCTAAAGGCAATGATCAGTCCGGAAATCTCCGTGATGGTCGGCTCGCTGCCGACAATTATCGGCGCCGAGGCTACCTTCACTTTCCAGAACATCAACATTCAGCGCGGGCTGCTGTGGAACCAGGAGCCTGCCATCAGCCGTGGTGCGCAGGTCAACTATTCCGGTGGCAAGACCAACGCGGCGCTCTCGCTGAATGACGGTTTCCATTCCGGCAAGTACAACTGGATCACAGGCTCCTTCTCATACGCTTTTGATGCCGCCAACACCTGGAGCGTGATCGGCGGAGGAAACTTCTCCAGCAACTCCGAATCCTCAGTCGCAACGCCCACGGCGCAAAACAACAGCCAGATTTACAACTTAATCTTCACCCACACCGATGGGGCGTTGACGCTCACGCCTTACCTGCAATATATCCAGGTCGATGAGAACTCGAAAGCAGGTATAGATCGCGCAGCACAGACATACGGGGCAGCACTCCTGGCCAAATACAGTTTCTCCGGCCACTGGTCGATCGGCGCCCGCGCCGAATACCTCCACAGCAACGGCGGCGACTGCGGATCTGATGAGGACTGCTCGCCCACCAACTTGCTTTATGGGACAGGCTCCAACGCCTGGTCCCTGACCACTACACCTACCTATCAGGACGGACACTTCTTCGTGCGCGGCGAAGTCGCCTATGTACGCGCCGAGAACACTGCCTCCGGCTCAACATTCGGTGACAACGGTAGCCAGCGCGATCAGGTTCGTGTACTCGCGGAGACCGGTTTTCTTTTCTGATTGGGTCGTATGCCAGACTTGAATGCGCTTGCTGTTTCACAAACCTTTAGGAAGCGCAGTTCTACCTTTGTGGCGACTGCCAGCAGAAAGACGAGGCTGGCAGAGAGTGGGTGAAATTGTTTCGCGAGGAATGGGCCAGCGCTGGTCGTTCGGCCCTGCCGAACTTGCGCTGTGAGGCGAGGAAGAAAAAGGTTTTCATTTCTACGCAAACCAATGATTTGCCGAGCCGACCATTGAATCATCAATCGGGTTCATCCAGCAGCAGTAACGCCCCGGATCGTCATTTCTCGTACTCGAGAAAACCGCCAAGAGCTGCCGTCAAATGCGAGACCGAGCCAGTGTAAGGGCTGCCAACGCCTATTGGTTTGGCACTAGCGCAATCATTCATTCAGCGTGGAGGAAACGGGTGTTGGTGTTCGAAACGTCTTCATCCGGTTGTGCCTCAACAACTTTCGCCAAGTAAATAATAATTAACACTTGCCCTGTGCAGCGATGAGTACAGTGGAATGGCGCGCACTCGTCGCGTTGACAAGCTACCGGTAGAGACCTCCTGTTTCTGCGTATAGAACGAGCCGATGTAGTGGCAAAGAGCCGTCACAACCTCATCCGACATTTTCAGGGATGTTCATCGCCATGCATTACCTAAAAAGAACCTTTGATATCCAGCCCCTAGCGCAGGCAGATTTGACCACGTACATCAATGGTCAACCTGTCAGCGCCGCCATCGGCGAAACCGTCCTTACGGTCCTCCAGTCCCTTGGCCTGCGCCAGATAGCCCGCAACGATCACGATCAAATCAGCGGTGCCTATTGCGGCATGGGCGTGTGCCAATGCTGCCTGGTGAAAATCAATGGGCGGCACAAGCGTCGTGCCTGTCAGACCCTCGTGTGTGACGGCATGACCGTCGAAACCCAGGTCAATCGCATCGCCGAGCAGGAGGTTTTATGAGCCTGCATCCGGTGATTGTCGGTGGCGGGCCGGCGGGCATGGCTGCGGCCATTGAACTGGCCCGACATGGCGTGCGTTGCACGTTGCTTGAAGAAGCTTCGCGGCTGGGTGGCGTGGTTTATCGCGGACCACTGCGCGATGGCGTGCAACTCGACTATCTGGGGCCGCGTTATTCGCAAGTGCTGGCCAAGTTGCATGGCGAGTTTCAGGAACAGTCGGCCCTGATCGACGTACGCCTGAATCATCGAGTGGTTGGTGCCGAGGGGACTCGTGCGCTGGTGGTGCTGGATGCCGACGAGCATCTCCACAAAATCGAATACCCTCAATTGCTGCTGGCCGCGGGTTGTCATGAGCGCAGTACGCCCTTTCCCGGCGGGACCTTGCCCGGAGTGATTTTGCTCGGCGGCCTGCAACTGCAAATCAAAAGTGGCGTGGTCAAGCCCCAGGGGCCGGTGGTCATTACCGGCACCGGTCCGTTGCTGCCGCTGGTGGCGTGTCAGTTGCATGCATCAGGGGTGACGGTCGCCGGAGTTTACGAGGCGTGCGCATTCGGCAAGATCGCCCGGGAAAGCCTGGCGCTGTTGAACAAGCCACAGTTGTTTCTCGACGGCTTGAGCATGTTGGCATTCCTGAAGCTGCATAGCATTCCCATACATTACGGCTGGGGCGTGGTCGAGGCCCAGGGCGACGGCGAGTTGAAATCCGTCACCGTGGCACCGTATTCCCGCACCTGGGAGCCAGACCTGAGCCGCGCCGAAACGATTGCCGCGCAGACCCTGGCGGTCGGCTACGGCTTTATCCCGCGTACTCAACTCAGCCAGCAAATGGGCCTGAACCACGGCTTCAGCGACGACGGCTACCTGCGGGCCAGCGCCAATATCTGGCAGCAAAGCAACGAGCCTCACGTGCATCTGGCCGGTGATATGGGCGGGATTCGTGGCGGCGAAGCGGCGATGCTGGCGGGACGGATCGCGGCGCTCTCGATTCTGCTGCAGCGGAACGTGCTGGACACGGAGCTGGCATTGGTCAGGCGTGATCGCTTCCTGTCGAAGCTCAAGTCAATCGTGCGCTTCCGCGCGGCGGTCGATCGCTACACCGAACGCGGCGCCGGGCAGACCGCATTGCCGGCCGCCGATACGGTGATTTGCCGCTGTGAACACGTCACCCGCGCCGACATCGACCGGGCGCTGGAGCAGGGCGTGCAAGACATGGCCAGCCTGAAAATGCGCACCCGCGTCAGCATGGGCGACTGCCAAGGGCGGATGTGCGTCGGCTATTGCAGCGACAGGCTGCGCGAAACCACCGGGCGCCAAGACGTGGGTTGGTTGCGACCGCGCTTTCCCATCGATCCGATTCCGTTTTCAGCCTTCCACAATGCCGCCGCGGAGGTTGCCAGCCATGAGTAAGTTCTATGACGTGGTCATCGCCGGCGGCGGTGTGATCGGGGCGTCTTGCGCCTATCAACTGTCCAAACGCAAAAACCTCAAGGTGGCGCTGATCGACTCCAAGCGGCCGGGCAATGCTACCCGGGCTTCGGCCGGCGGCTTGTGGGCCATCGGCGAGTCCGTAGGGCTCGGTTGCGGGGTGATTTTCTTTCGGATGATGTCGGCCAATCACAAGCGCGAAGCCCACGATTCGGCGGTGGTGGTGGACTCCAGCGCGCCGCACATCCTGCCGCAGTCGTTCTTTGATTTTGCCTTGCAGTCCAACGCGATATACCCGGCGCTGCACAAGGAGTTGCAGGACAACCACGGGATGGATTTCAAGTTCGAGAAGACCGGCCTGAAGTTCGTGATCTACGACGACGAAGACCGTCTCTACGCCGAGCACATCGTCGCCTGCATTCCCCACCTGGCCGATCAAGTGCGCTGGCTCGATCAGGCAGCCTTGCGCGAAGCCGAGCCGGCCGTCAGCCATGAGGCGAAAGGGGCGCTGGAGTTTCTTTGCGATCACCAGGTCAGCCCGTTCCGCCTGGCCGATGCCTACACCGAAGGCGCGCGGCAGAACGGCGTGGACATGTACTTCAACACCAACGTCACCGGTGTGCTGCACCACGGTTCGCGGGTCACCGGCGTGCAAACCGCCGAGGCCGGGGTGTTTCACTGCGATACTCTGATCAACGCCGCGGGTGCCTGGGCGGCCGACCTGAGCGAGCAGGCCACCGGCATTCGCATCCCGGTGAACCCGGTGAAGGGCCAGATCCTGCTGACCGAACGCATGCCGAAGATCCTGCGCGGTTGCCTGACCACCAGCGATTGCTACGTGGCGCAGAAGGACAACGGCGAAATCCTGATCGGCAGCACCACCGAAGACAAAGGCTTCGACGTCACCACCACCTACCCGGAAATCGCCGGCTTGGTGCAAGGCGCAGTGCGCTGCATTCCGGAGCTGGCCGACGTCAACCTCAAGCGCACCTGGGCGGGGCTGCGTCCGGGTTCACCGGATGAACTGCCGATTCTTGGGCCTATGAAGGGCGTGGAGGGGTATCTGAATGCCTGCGGGCATTTCCGCACCGGGATCCTGACATCGGCGATCACCGGGGTGCTGCTGGATAAGCTGGTGAACCACGAACCGTTGCCGCTGGACATCACGCCGTTTTTGGCGGATCGGTTTGTAGTGGTCAACTAATCCCGGACACTACGTTAAGTTTTCTTCGGCCCGAGCTGGCGCCAGCCCCGCTCGGTACACAAGGCGAAGCTGAGTGTGATAAAAAATAAATTAATGAATTAACCGCTAAGGCTACTAGCGAGCCAGAGTTAGGGATGGTCTGAAGTAGTCATCGATATTTGACGCACTGCGTTTGATGAATCGGCGGCTACTGTCAATCGTCCTTGGCATTAATCAATCCATAGTCAAAGAGGTTATATCATGCATAATCGGAAAAACTTGGTAATTCTCCCGGGTTGGAGCAACGATGGAGATAGCCTGTGGCAATATCAAATCCAGCACCTTACTGAGCAATATGATATCAAAACCATCGTCGTTTCTAGTCAAACTACCGCCAGCGACATGGCAGACGAAGTGTTACGGTTAGCACCAGAAACCTTCATTTTGTTAGGGCATTCGCTGGGAGGGTTCATCGCACAACATGTGGCCATCAAAGCGCCAGAGCGTGTCGAACGCTTGATCCTTATAGGAACCTTTCCAGGCAATATACCCGAAGATCAGCGTACTTTCTTCAAGCAAGGCATGCTTGAACCTTTACTCGATGGCACCATCACTGAGCATTGGCCAGCACTCAATCAAACCTGTGTCGACCCAGAGCGTTCAGAAGATGGTGAGTTGCTAGCAGCGTTGGCTGCGGGCCAGAATCTCTCCAACGAGGGCCTGATCAATCAAACTAACGTTTTGATCAGTGCGCAAGACATCTCAGAAAAATTATCGACAGTGGATATACCTACGCTGATTATTTATGGCCGCCAAGATCAGTTATTCACGATGACTATGCAGGAATTGATGCTCAGTAAGTTACCCAGCGCCACATTGGAAGTTATTGAAAACTGTGGACACATGCCATCTCTGGAGCAACCTGAAACCACCACTGACATATTAGTGTCATGGCTGACTTCTCGATAAAAGTACGTGATCCATGAAGCACACCTACCGCCAGATGCGCTTTCCGTTTACCGTGGCATTTCCGGTGTGCAGTTCCACGGTAGCAAGGCTTAAAAGTCCTCTACCTATTTGGCCGGCGGAAAACGTTCCAATACGTGGCGCAGCCACGTATTGGGCTACTGGCCGTTGATCTTGGCGGTTTCAACCAGGTTGCAGATCTGCGCGCTGGCCGCTGCGCCTTTGGGCGTGTCGCTGAATAACCAAGCCTTGCGCCGGATCACAAACGGCTTGCTCGTTCTTTCGACGGCGTTGTTGTCGATCGGTAAATAACCGGCTTCGACGTAACGCTCTAAGGAAACTCTGAAAAAGACTTCCTGATTTGGCAAAATCTCCGGACACCAGTCGCCGAGTTTTTCGATGATGAAACAGATGACCTTCGCTGACGCAGAGTACGCCCGCAAGCGCAAGCAGACCCGCAAGGAATTGTTCCTAATAGAGATGGATCAGGTGGCGCCCTGGAAGGGCTTGATTGCCCTGATCGAGCCGCATTCCAAAGGGTGAAGGGGGTCGTCCGGCCTACCCACTAATGGCGATGTTGCGCGTGCACCTGATGCAGAGCTGGTTCGGCTACAGCGATCCGGCGATGGAAGAAGCTTTGTATGAGACGACCATCCTGCGTCAGTTTTCCGCTCTGAGCCTAGAGCGAATCCCGGACGAAACCACCATTCTCAACTTCCGCCGCCTGCTTGAAAAACATGAGTTGGCGAGTGGAATTCTCGGCCTGATCAATGGTTATCTAGGCGACCGTGGTTTGTCGCTGCGCCAGGGCACCATCGTCGATGCCACGCTGATTCATGCGCCCAGTTCGACCAAGAACAAAGACGGCAAGCGCGACCCGGAGATGCATCAGACCAAGAAAGGCAACCAATACTATTTCGGCGCCAAAGCCCACATCGGAGCCGACGATGAGTCAGGTCTGGTGCACAGCGTGGTGGTCACTGCGGCTAATGTTGCGGACGTCACGAGGTCGACAAACTGGTGCATGGAGAAGAAAACGTGGTCTGCGCCGATGCGGGTTATACCGGCGTCGAGAAGCGCGAAGAGCACGTGGGACGTGAGGTCATTTGGCAGATTGCAGCCCGGCGCAGCACTTACAAAAAACACGGAAAACGCAGCGCCTTGTACAAAGCGATACGCAAGATCGAGAAGGCCAAGGCTCAGGTTCGCGCCAAGGTCGAGCACCCGTTTCGGGTTATAAAACGTCAGTTTGGCTATGAAAAAGTGCGCTTTCGGGGTTTGGCCAACAACACTGCGCAGATGGTGACGCTATTCGCCCTGTCGAACCTGTGGATGGCACGCCGATACTTGTTGGCGAATGTAGGAGAGGTGCGCGTGTAATGCATGAAATGGCTGGTGCGAAGCACTTGCAGCGACCGAGAAGGCTGAAAAAATGAAGACAATTGATCAAGTTTCGACGTGCTTCGTTTTTTGAAAAGTGAGGCTGGCTCGATAGCCGAAAAATACCCGGTTATTCCAGAACATCCTTAGTGGAAAAGAACGGTTGAAGCAATCACCAGCTCAGCCTACAAAGAAAACTTTACATATTTAGGGATTGCTGAGTTAACCGCTCAGCCCACTAAAATAAAAAGCTCAGGATTTTTGCAAAACAATAGAAAAACTTATCGGTGCGGTATTAGATAAAAAACTTAACCCCATCATTGTTTGTAGCGCCTCCACACCCTTTTTCAGTCCGTAATCTGAAAGATTGATGATCAGTGGTTGCAAGGTATTTATCATAATCTTGTCATCACTGAGGCGTACATAGCGAATATTGCTATTGATTGTCTTTTCAACGCCATTGAACTTAAGGACACCGTCGACCTTAGTATCTACGATCTCTCCAACTCCAAGTGTTTTAAGGTGCGTCAGATCTACCTTTCCATTAAAATGAGCCGTCGGGTTTTTGACCACATCGAACAATATCTCTCGCAGACGCTCATCTCGTAGAGGAGTACCAGTATCGACACTACCCAGTGCTACTTCGAGATCAATATTACCGACATCGTCTACCTGACCTTCTATTTTTCGGAAGACCTGCACTTCAGTGACTGCTGATGCCCCCAGAGCGACGGCCTTGACAGTGGTAAAATTGAAATTTGAGAACTCGTTTTGTATCTGCCAATTGGCTAACGCAAGCGGGGAAATCAAAAAGCCGCCAATGAGCATCATTTTTCTTAGCATAAATACACTCCTACTTCGGTTAGTTGCCGCTTTACATACGTAGCTCTAGACTCGAATTAGTCCATAGATACTATACTTTTCATATCGCATCATGATGTCTCAGCCCCCTGCCCCGCAAAATAAAAACTTTATCCCAACTAAATTAACATCTTCCGCCCACTGCAAATCCAAGGAATTCAGTCTTGGTTCCTTGGGCGAGACACCGAGAAAAGCAAGCGCACACTTTCAATAATATTAAGCTGTCGATCGCTCATGCAAGAAAAATTTTATGAAATAAGCGATGCGCCCAACTGATTGGACGCAACCCCACCTCCGCCCCCATAAAACTTACAGCATCCTGTCCCTCGACCTAAATGTAGGACATAAAGCTCGAGGAGCAGGTATTCTGATTGTCCGACATACTTCAACTGCGATCCAGCTCATCAGCCTTTCCATAACCGGCTTATTTAAACAAACAAAGAGCATCAAGAGTCAAATTAAGATTTGTTCATTGAGGGACACCAAAAATATAAAAAGCCTCATCTTGCATATCCAAAATAATTTCAATACGTTCAACAAAAGTATTCACGCAAACAGAACGGATAATGTATGGAAACGCAGAAATCATTGCGAGACTACCTAATGCTGCTTGCCATCGGCATGGTTTGGGGAGGGCAATTTTTATTCAACGCACAAGCTGTACAGGTGTTTCCACCGGTTACAGTTGCCGCTGCCCGGGTGTTGATTGGCGCGGTTACCCTGAGCATCCTGACGGGTTTTATCTCGGAGCCCTCGACCCCGCGCGCTAAACGCTCATTCTCCATCGGTGTATTGTTTTTGCTCATCGCCTTATTTGAGGCCGTGCTGCCGCTGTTTCTGATCGTCTGGGGACAACAGCACGTGGACAGCAGCGTTACTGCAGTCATCATCGGTAGTGTCCCTATCATTACCTTGATTTTGTCGATTTTTATGAGTAAGCGTAAAGGTTTTACTGTTTATTCCGGACTAAGTGTCGTCCTTGGTTTTATCGGTATTGTGGTACTGGTCCATCCCAGCACAGGCGGCACAGGCGGAAAGTTCATCTACGAAATTGCCATTTTTCTCGGAGCAGTGAGCTTTGCGTTCAGCCTCAATCTATTGGAAAGAATCCCGCACAGCAGTCCGATTCGCTCAGTGAGAAACATCTTGTGGATTTCTTCAGTTCCATTAGTCATCGCTGCACTAATACTGGACAAGCCGTGGTCGTTGGCCTGGAATCTTGAGGGCGCGCTTTCAGTGCTGGTATTAGGCACGATTGGCTCCGGACTTGCATATTTGATGTATGCCTCGTTGACTCAGCGCTGCGGTTCTGTATTTACCTCACTGTCCAATTTCATTGTTCCCTTGGTTGGTGTCATCCTAGGCGTGGCTATTCGTGGCGAGAACTTTGGCTCAAAGAAGGATTGGTGCTGGTGTTGATCATTGCCGCACTGGCCGTCAACGAAGCAAAATTGCTATTTAGAAAAAATGTTGGGCCTGTCTAAGGTTTGTTGACGTTTCGCACTCCCCATTGATGAAAACTCATTGCCCGTACGCCATTACTCCGGCGTGGCGGGCAACTGACTACTAAAGCGTTCCTCCGAGCTTTCCAGCATCATATCGCTCCCCACTCTTATCGTTGCTAGTAGTCATAAACCTAATCGCTTGCCTCTCCCTTATCGTAGAGGGGAACGAAGTCGTGTCTATCATGAGGTTCGCTCACCGGCGATCTTGAATTAACCAGTTGGCCGCACAAGGCCCTAGCCTGAATTAATGCACATTAAATTAATTTAACGTGTATCAGCTTTTGTTTTCTCGTTAGATAAGTGTATATCCCAACCATAAAGAAACAACCATCTATACCCCTCCCTAATTCTTCCTGCCGCTCGTGACAGCTGTATTAATCAGTGTGTCGCACGATGAACGAATCAAAGTGGCGCTATTCCTGGAGAGTAATCGTGCTAAACAAAACGTATCATTCTTTTTCCGCTCCTGATGAATGTCTAAAGCTGAAAAGTGTGTGCGCCAGCTACTCGTAGAGGCAAAAATCGAGCTGAACGGTTCATCACCCTCGGACATGCAACTTTACCGCAACAGAGCCTTCAACCGTGCACTGGCCAAAGGTCATCTTGGCCTAGGCGAGGATTTCATGGACGGTGGCTGGGATGCTGAGGCATTGGATGAGTTCTTTTACCGTCTTTTGCTCAGGTATGATTGATCGAGCTAACCCTGCGACCCTGTTATTCCATTCGTTCTGCGCCAGATATCTGAATCTGCAAAACAGGAATCGCTCTTGGCAAGTAGGTGAACAGCGTTACGACTTAGGCAATGATTTTTATACCCGGATGCTCGACTCACGCATGACTTACACATGCGGGTACTGGAAAAACTCCAGTACGTTGGAGCAAGCACAATTTGCGACACTGGATCTGATTTGTAAAAAGCTGGGATTGGCACCTAGCATGCGAGTGCTGGATATTGCTTCATGTCTCACGCTGTAGAGAATCTATGGTGTCGAGTGCGTTGGCGTGACCATTTTCAAAGAACAAGCCGAGTGGGGACGACAGAACTATGCGCATCTCCCCATTGAGTTTCGCCTAGAAGACTATCGGGATATAAACGAGCAATTTCGACCACATTGCCAGCGTCGGTATGTTTGAGCATGTGGGTCGCAAAACCATCGAACCTATATGGAGGTAGCTCATCGCTGCCTGGGCAATTGCCACTGGCCTATCGCCGGGTGGACGGCGGCTTTGCCGTAAGCGCTCCATGAAGCCCACATTCCAAGTCGAAATCTGATGCTCGAAGCTGTGCTCCCCAACTCTTTCTGGAGCCAGCACCTCATGATGCGACCCGATGCAAAAGTCGAAAAAGTGTACCTCTACCCCAAGCCAGTGGACTTCCGAAAGTCTATCGATGGCCTGGCTGCACTGGTCGAGCTGGATATTAAAGTCGCCGTGTTCGACCCCGTGCTTTTTGTTTTTCTGAATCGCCACCGTAATCGAGTGAAAATCCTCTACTGGGAGCGCAACGGCTTTTGCCTTTGGCTCAAGCGTCTCGAGTCAGAGCGCTTCAAAACATCACCCGACGCCACCGAGGAAGCCATCGTGTTAAGCGTTCAGGAACTGAATTGGTTGCTCGACGGTTTTGATCTGTGGCGCAACCGACCACATCAAGTTCTGACTCCAAGATTCGTTGCCTGACGGGTATAATCCGGGCATGAATTTAATGCCCGAAGACCTTCCTGATGACCCTGCCTTGCTCAAGCAAATGTTGCTTGAGGCATTCAGTCGTCAGCAGGTAACGGCTGAGGCATACCAGACTCATATCGTCGATCTGAAAGAACAGATCAAGCTTTTGCGCGACCGTTTGTTCGGTCGCAAGTCCGAACAGACCGTTGAACCCAATACGCCGCAACTGGCGCTGTTCAACGAGCCCGAAAGCGAGCCGATGACTCTGGTCGGCGACGCCGACGAAGAGGTTGTCGCTCCGACTCCACGTCGCGGTAAGCGCAAGCCGCTGTCGGCTGATCTTCCGCGTATCGAAGTCATCCACGAACTGCCTGAACACGAACTGACCTGTGCCTGCGGTTGCCGCAAGCATGTGATCAGTGAAGAAACCAGCGAACAGCTGGACATCGTGCCGATGCAGATCCGCGTCATCAAACATATCCGCAAAGTCTACGGTTGCCGTGGCTGTGAAACGGCTCCGGTCACCGCTGATAAACCCGCTCAATTGATTGAAAAAAGCATGGCCAGTCCGAGCGTGTTGGCGATGTTGCTGACCACCAAATATGTAGACGGCTTGCCACTGCACCGTTTCGAAACGGTATTGAGCCGACATGGCATTGATATCCCAAGGCAAACACTGGCGCGCTGGGTGATCCAGTGCGGCGAACATCTGCAACCGCTGTTGAATCTGATGCGTGACCGATTACTGGAAAGTCCGGTCATCCACTGCGATGAAACCCGCGTCCAAGTGCTTAAAGAACCAGATCGCGACCCGACCAGCCAATCCTGGATGTGGGTACAGGCCAGTGGGCCACCGGATCGCAAAGGCGTGTTGTTCGACTACACGTCCAGCCGTGCGCAGGAGGTGCCGTTGCGCCTGCTGGAAAGTTATCGCGGCTATGTCATGACTGACGATTACGCCGGTTATAACGCGCTGGCGTTGCAACCGGGCGTGGAGCGTCTGGCGTGCATGGCTCATGCGCGACGCAAGTTCGTGGACGCGCAAAAAGTGCAGCCTAAGGGCAAGACCGGGCGTGCCGATATCGCGCTGACGATGATCAACAAGCTGTACGGCATCGAGCGTGAACTCAAGGACGTCAGCGATGAACAGCGTTTTACTGGCCGTCAGGAAAAGAGCCTGCCGACCCTGAACCAACTGAAAAACTGGCTGGAGAAAACGCAGCCGCAGGTGATGCCACAAAGCGTGCTGGGCAAGGCCGTGAATTATCTGGCCAACAACTGGAGCCGGCTGGAGCGTTACGTGGAGGCTGGTTTTTTACCGATCGACAACAACGCCGCCGAAAGAGCGATAAAGCCGTTTGTGATCGGGCGCAAGGCATGGCTTTTCAGCGATACGCGCAATGGCGCTACCGCCAGTGCGCAGATTTACAGCTTGGTCGAGACCGCCAAGGTCAACGGCCAAGAGCCCTACACGTGGCTGCGCCACGTACTGGAACGACTGCCGCATGCGCAGTCGGTGGCCGACTACGAAGCGTTGTTGCCATGGAATTGCTCGCCAGAGATGCCACGGTAAACGAGGCGGTAGTCTGGCGGTAGGTGTGGTTCATGGAGCGGATACGCTTTGCCGTCCTGGCGCGCCTCTCGAGCGAATCCATGCCCAGCTGGACCCCGGAGCTGACCTCCTGCTCATAAGTCTGGGCCTGGGCCAGCTCGGCGATGTCGAGGCCGATATTCGCCACGTCCAGTACGGTCCCCGCGGCCTCCGTCACTTTACCCACGATCTCGCTAACCTAGGCGAGCCCTTCGCCCAGCTTGCTCCACTCGCCGCCCTCCTTGAGCAGATCCCCCACCAAGCCACCCAACTTGCTGAGGTCCTTCACCGTGGCGAGCGCCGAGCCGGTGACATTGACCCACACATGGGCTTCGAGGGTTTTCGCCAGCGACTCGGAGAACCCTTCGGCTTCTTTGCCTCCCTCAGCCTGTTCGTTGCGATGACGCTCATGCATCAGCTCGATGATGGTCTGGATGGCAAAGCCGGCGTTCATCGCCTCCATGCCGTCTAGGTGACTCACCCCTTCGATTGGTTTGAACTGGCCGTGCTCAACGGTGAAGCCCTTCTTGATCTTGGCCGGTAGGTCCCGCACGTAGCGCAGCGTTTCGCGCAGGCGCGAGTTTTCCACCTTGACCGTCTTGACTTCATGCGCAGCCGACTGGGTGTCGGTAAAGGTGAGTTCATGGGTGGTGTCGTCATAGTTTTGGAACAGCGGCGCCCAGGTCCGTTTGTCCATTTTCTCCTGGTCCATCATCTTGCCCAGGCCTTGCTCCAGCTCTTCACCTCGGCGCTGGGCGTCGAGGGTTTGCCGGGCCGTGGCTTCGGGCTGATTTTAGGTAAGACGGGGGAGGAGGTAGCACGAATACCGTCGAGTTCGCCCAGTTGTTTGACGCCACCACCTGGGGCTTGGCCTGAGAGGTTCAACTGGGAGAGCGCTTGGACCTTGGCGTCATCCAGCCGCACCACGTTTAGAGAAACCTCGCCATTCTGAGACGACACCTGATAGTCATTGTTCTTAGCCGTGAAAAACTCCGTGAATTTTTTGAGCGCCGCATTTTTATCAGCGTAACGATTTGGTCGTGCGCAGTGCCGATCGTGCACCGTGGATCATCAGTATTCGCAGATAAGCATCCCCGCGCTTACTGATGTCAAACAGTCGATCCTTGCCGCCAGAGCTGTGTTGCCTTGGCGTCAAACAGTGGAGCAAACTCGCGACACCGCACCTGCTTCCCATTGCCACGGCTGACACAGCGTCATGGGTCTGATGAGCAATGATCTTTTGTCAGCCCTGCGCTCTCGATAGTTAACTCTCGTCTCGCGAAGTCCCGTAACGGACTCCATAACAAAACCAGTAAAAGGGTTGGGCGATGCAAAGCAGTGGCGCATTGCTGTAAGTATTATTAGTCGCGATCGTCATGATCGTGGTGCTGATTATCAGGTTCAGAGTGCATGCCTTTCTGGCACTGATCGCCGCATGCGGCCTGGTCGGGGTCGGCTCGGGAATGCCATTGAGCGCCAAGGTCGACTCCTTCCAGAAGGGCCAGAGCAATTCCTTGGGCTTTCTCGCCGCGATCATCGGAATGGGCAGCATTCTCGGGAGGGCCATCGGCTGGACCTATGTCACCGACTGAGCGTTCTGGGTGGTCAAGGAAATACCTGGCTGGTCGATGTGCTCAATACCTTTACCAGTACCACAGTCCTGGCCTCAGTGGTCGCGCTGATGCTGACTCTGGCCCTTTCCCATTTCATTTAAACCTTTCCCACAGAGTCAATACCCATGATTGCAGGCCAGACACTCGACACCTGGACCAGCCGTTACCCGCAGCTCAAAGAACTGATGGCGTTGCGTGAAACCACCTGGTTCACGCCCACCCGTGCACCGCTGGCCGATGGCCTGAACGACCTCGAACTGACTGCCGCGGACGTGGCTGACGCTAGTGCGCGCCTTGAGCGTTTCGCCGCGTACTTTCGCTCGGCCTTCCCCGAGACATTGGCGAATCACGGCATCATCGAATCACCGATCCAACCGCTGTCGGCATTGCAGGCGGTTCTGGCTCGCCGCTATGGGCAGGCCCTGCCCGGCGCGTTATGGCTGAAGCAGGACAGTCACCTGCCCATATCGGGATCGGTAAAGGCTCGCGGCGGCATCTACGAGGTGCTCAAGCACGCCGAACACCTGGCCTTGGATGCCGACCTGCTGCGCCTGGACGAGGACTACAGCGTACTGGACTCGCCCCGGGCCCGAGCGTTCTTCAACCAATACCGGATTGCCGTGGGCTCCACGGGCAACCTGGGCCTGTCCATCGGGCTGATGGGGGCCAGGCTGGGCTTTCAGGTCACGGTGCACATGTCCGCCGACGCCCGTCAATGGAAGAAGGACAAGTTGCGTGCCCATGGCGTGAGTGTCATGGAATACGAAAGCGACTACAGCATTGCGGTGGCTCAGGGGCGTCGGCAGGCCAGCAGCGATCCTGCCTGTCATTTCGTCGATGATGAAAACTCCACCGACCTGTTCCTCGGCTACGCCGTGGCCGCCGAGCGCCTGAGCCGACAACTGGAGCAGGTCGGGATCAAGGTCGATGCCCAGCACCCGCTGTTCGTCTATCTGCCCTGCGGCGTCGGCGGCGGTCCTGGCGGTGTGGCATTTGGCTTGAAGCTGGCTTTCGGTGACGCCGTTCATTGTATATTTGCCGAGCCCACCCACTCGCCGTGTATGTTTCTCGGGGTTTACACTGGGCTCCACGACGAGGTGTCGGTGCAGGACTTCGGCATCGACAACCTCACTGCCGCCGATGGCCTAGCCGTCGGTCGCGCTTCGGGGTTTGTCGGCAGAGCCATGTACCGCCTGATCGAGGGTTACTACACGGTCAGTGATGACGAGCTGCATGCCCTGGTCTGGCTGATGGCGGAATACCAACAGCTGCATCTGGAGCCGTCGGCAGTGGCCGGTGTACCGGGCATCGCACGCTTGCATTCATGCCGCAGCGAGTACCTGCAGCGCGGCGGCATGAATGCCGAGGCTTACGCTCGTGCCACCCATCTGGTCTGGGCAACAGGCGGCAGCATGGTTCCGGAAGCCGAGATGCAGGCCTATCTGGCGCAAGGCGCCCATGTGCTGCAAGGCGCAATGACACACTGACAGGAGAAGCGCTGACTTGTACAACCTACCGCCCAGACTGGATGCAAAGCTCAACAGCAGTCAGTTTTCGAACCTGTTCACCTTCCAGGTCGCGGCCCGTCATCTGAGCTTCAACAAGGCCGCCGATGAGTTGTGCCTGACCGCCAGCGCGGTCAGTCACCGCATCGCCCGGCTGGAAGCGGAGCTGTCGATTCAGCTGTTTCAACGGCTGACCCGCCGGGTGCAACTGACCGAGGCCGGTGAGCGTATCTTCGAGATCCTCCAGCAAACCCTGGGTGATCTGTCCGAAGTCCTGACCCAGCCGGTCGACGCCGACCTGGCCGGGCCGTTGACCCTGTACGTCCATCCGTCCATCGCGCATTCCTGGCTGGTTCCGCGCCTGGCCGAGTTCGGTCTGCGCTTTCCCGGGGTGAAGCTGGACCTGCGCGTGGGCAACGACCGCATCGACTTTCGCACGCGGCAGATCGATCTGGCGCTGTACTATGGCAACGGCGAATTCCATGGCCTGGTCACGCACAAGCTGATACAGGAGCGGGTCGCACCGGTCTGCAGCCCGGAGTACGCCGAGAGCCATCGACTGTCCGGCGCGCTTGAGCAACTGGAACAGTGCACCCTACTGCATGACTCGCTGGCCTGGGACCACGCCGCCTTCGACTCCGAATGGGCACTGTGGATCCGCCAGTATGGTGGTGGCGTGCCCATGCCGAAACTTGGAGTGACCTTCGATCGCTCGGACCTCTGCGTAACCGCCGCCATCCACCATGCTGGCCTGGCGATCGGACGCGAACGCCTTGTCAGCCAGGCGATCCTGCAAGGCAAGCTGGTGCTGCCGTTCGCAGGTTTTGCCCGCTGTGGCGAATACGATTACTACATCGTCCATCCGACACTTGAGGCATTACCGCGACGGGTGTCGGCCTGTATCGCATGGCTGCACGAGTGTGCGGCGCAGACGTCGGGGATCTGAAAGCCACCACAGGGATTGCGGGCAGAGGGCGATTATCGGGATCAGGCCCCTGCACCGCCCTTCTTGCGCAAACTCTTCAACCGCTGACTCGCCCTCCGCGCCACCCTTTTTTCCGGGCGCTTCATGCGTTTCCATTTTCCATTGGCGGATGTCGTCCTTGCTTCGACCACAACTCAGGCACAGATCGCCGCTCAACTGGCCACCTCACTGGGGTTGGCGACACTGCTCGGGCTGCGCGTTGAGCAACGGCAGGCTTGAGAACGCCAAGGCGCAGGGACGATGAGCTCAACCTCCTTCTGGTAGCCATTAAGCTGGCCCGTCCCTTGCACGCACCCCAAAAGCCTCTCGGCCGGCCTTCATGATTGATGAAGCCGGTGTCTGGGAGGGTCTGCCAAGGGTGAATTGCGACCTTGAACATTTTAGATCTCGACCACAGCCTGACTGCCCAGGCGCCCATCAAGTGGCTGCTCGACAGCGGCCGTGCCAAACGCCTCGACTTGCTCGACCTCGGCCCGAAACTGCGGCTGTGGTCCAGCGAACGGACCTGGCGCCGCTTCGCCGAACGCTTGCAGCAACGGCCCCGGCACAACGGCCCGCAACCGGAAATCTTCTTCATCGGTTCCGGTGATTACCACCACCTGACCCCGGCCTTCCTGACTGATTTGCCGGAACCGGTGAGCCTGATCCACTTCGACAACCACCCCGACTGGGTCCGCTTCGCGCCGCGCAGGCATTGCGGTTCGTGGGTCAATCAGGCGCTGAAACTGCCGAACATCCAGCGCATCGTCACCCTCGGTCCGTGCAGCGATGACCTGCAAAATCCGCAGCTCAAGGGCGGCAATGTAAAAGCGCTCAAACGCGGCGTGTTGCAGCTGTTTCCGTGGCAGCACGCCCCTTCGAAAGTGTGGGGACGGGTCGGTGACGGCGCCGGCCATCAACAGCAGGAAAACCTGCTGCACTGGCGCAATCTGGCGGAGCTCGACTGGCCAGTATTTCTCGAACAGATGATCGCCAGCCTGCCCACCCGCGCGGTGTGGATCACCGTAGACAAGGACGTGTTGGCCAGCGAAGACGCGGCGACCAATTGGGACCAGGGCGGCATGCGCCTGAGCCATTTGCTGCAAGCCATACGAGCCTTGGCGGCCAGCAAGCGAATCATCGGCATCGACATCTGCGGCGAGTACGCCCGCCCGGCCTTCAGCAACGCCCTCAAACGCTGGGAAGCCAAGTCTGATCAGCCCCCGGCTGAACGCTGGAGCGAGCCGATCTGCTGCGCAATTCGGCGACCAACCAGACGCTGATTGATTTGTTCGAGGAGCTGTTTCCATGACCTACACCGTGATTGTGCTGCTTTGGGAACACTCAAGGTTGAAGTCAAAGCGCGCGTCCAACGCCCCGCCCGGCTGGCTGATGTCACATTGCGCGCAGCAACCGTGACCCTGCGCGCCCCTGACAGGTCGGGTTATAAATTGCCCAGTGTCTCGATCAATGCTGTTTTGGCCCGTGAAGAAAACGCCATAGACGGCGTTGAGCCTCTGGAGTGGATGCTGTTGACCAGTCTGCTGGTCACCCGCCTGGAACAGGCGAGCACCGTGGTTGAGTGGTACGGGGTACGCTGGTCTATCGAAGTGTTTTTCAATGTGCTGAAGAATGGCTGTCAGGTCAGTCGATTGCAGCTGGAAACCGAGGAACGGTTGTTAGCTTGGGAGGCTACTTAGGGCGCAAAAATGACGGACCTCCCGGCCCTAAGGCCATGTGGATAGGGATGCAACGAATACGTGAGTTTGTTATCGCATTAGAAGCCCAGCGTGCGCTCATCGAGAGTTATGTAGAACGATGAGTGCTCCGCGTGGGAATGCATCCCCGGACGCTCCGCGTCCCTCCCGAAGCGGACGCGGAGCGTCCATTGAGGCATTCCTTTGCTGCGCGTGGGAACGATCAGTGTCTAAAGAGCTCGCCTGGGGTAAACCCGAACAATCCCTTGAACGCGGCAATAAACGCCGAGGTCGAGTCATAACCGCTGGACAGCGCAGCCGTGGTCACGCTGTTGCCGTCCTCCAGCAAACTCAACGACAGCAGCAACCGCATGCGCTGGCGCCAGCTGCGAAAACTCAACCCGGTTTCACGCTGGAACAAGCGCATCAGGGTTTTCTCTGAAGTGCCCAATCGCTCGGCCCATTCATGCAATGTCACGTTCAGCTCCGGGCTTTCGATCAGCTCGTTGCACAACCCAAGCAAACGCGGGTGACGTGGCAACGGTAGAGAAAACCCGACTTCCGGTAGGCTCGCCAACTGATCCAGCAGCACCCCGACCAAGCGCGCTTCGCGGCTGTCGCCCTGTGGATAATCCACTGGTAGCAGGCAGAAGCTCTTGATCAGCTCCCGAGCCAGAGGCGTAACTTCCAGCACCCGACAATGCTGGTCCGCCCAGGCGCACTCCTCGCGCCGCACATACAGGCTGCGCATCTCTACGCGCATCGAAGTCACCACGTGGTGCTCCAGATCAGCCGGAATCCAGATACCCCACTGCGGCGGCGCAAAGAAACTGCCCTCGGCGGTGTGCACGCCGAGGATTCCGCTGATGGCGTAGGAAAATTGCGCCCAATCGTGGCGATGAGGTGACGTCCACGAACCGACGCCGAGACTTTCCACACGGGCATACAGCGAACGCGGCAACGCTGTCAGGGTCGGGATTGTCCGCTCAAGGGAAAGTTGTCCGTTAGTCGGCATTGATTGGCCTTATGTCGCAAGACGGGCGGAAGTCATGACCTTAGGCTAGGTCATCCATTCTTACAAGGCCTTCGGTGCCCGTTATGCATGCCTTCAAACACCTCAAACGCATCGTCACCGACTGGTTCCTGTGCGGGATGCTGATCGCCACGCTACTGTCCTACGTCTTCCCGACATTTGGCGCCACGGGCGGCGCGATGCACGCCGAGTGGGTGATCAATATTGGCGTGTTTCTGGTGTTTTTCTTGCACGGGGTCAATCTGTCGAGCGAGCAGATCAGCCACGGGTTGAAAAACTGGCGCTTGCACCTCATGGTCCAGGGCTTCACCTTCCTGGTGTTCCCGCTGATCTGGCTGGTAAACGACAAGCTGCTGGGCTCACATGTTCCATCGCTGCTGATGCTCGGGTTCTTCTACCTGTGCGCCCTGCCCTCGACCATTTCCTCTTCCGTGGCCTTGACCGGCAGCGCCGGTGGCAACGTACCGGCGGCGATTCTCAATGCCAGTCTGTCCAGCGTGCTGGGGATTTTCCTCACGCCATTGCTGGTGAGTTTGGTGGTAGGCAGCGGTGCTGGCGGCATCGACCTGGGCTCCACCCTGCTCGATCTCTGCGCTATGTTGTTGCTGCCGCTGGTGCTCGGTCAATTGCTGCGGCCGGTGTTCGGCAAGTTTTTCGGTCGACACAAGCGCTACACCAACATTGTCGACAAGCTGATCATCCTGCTGCTGGTCTACGCCGCATTCTGCAACTCGATGGTTTCCGGGATTTGGCAGCAACAGGGCTATACGGTGATTGTCAGCGCACTGGTTGGCAGTGCGGTGCTGCTGGCGATCATTCTGTGGATGACCACCCGCACCGCCCGTGCCCTGAAGTTCAGCTCGGCCGATGAGATCGCCGCGGTGTTCTGCGCCAGCAAAAAGTCCCTGGCGGCCGGCGCCCCGATGGCTGCGCTGATCTTCGGTGCCAACCCGGGGCTTGGGTTGATCCTGTTGCCGATCATGATCTATCACCCGTTGCAGCTGATCGTCTGTTCGGTGATGGCCGAGAGTTATGCCAACCGCAATCGGGTACTCGCCGAGCAGCAAAACACTGCCGCCCTCAGCGCTCAATAATTGCCTTCACACCCTGACCGCCAGCGGCGCAGATCGAGATCAACCCACGCCCCTTCTCGGCTGCATCCAGCAGCTTGGCGAGGTTGGCGACGACTCGCCCACCGGTCGCGGCAAACGGATGCCCGGCCGCCAGTGAACTGCCTTTGACGTTGAGCCGACTGCGGTCGAGCGAACCCAGCGGCGCGTCGAGGCCGAGCCGGGTTTTGCAGTAGTCCGGATCTTCCCAGGCCTTCAAGCGCTTCAAGTTTGCCAAGCGTAGCGAGCAACTAAGCCCGGCTTAGAGCAGCTTGCTCGATGACTTTATCGACACCGACATCGCGGCCATCGAAGCCGAACTCGAGGCGCTGCAACCCGCTCCAGTTTCGACCGAGGCTCGGCAAAAACTTAAACGCACCGCCTTGCCGCCACAGTTTCCGCCGACCATTTACCGCTCTACTGTCAGGAATCGATTTTTGATCGAGCCGGTTGGCCATCGCGCGCTCGACCTTGCCGCTTGGCGCAATGGGTTGGCGTGTGCTGGACTTGAGTGTCGCAAGCGTTCAATCGCACAACCTGCCCCGAGACATAAGCACTTTCTGGCGAGAGGAAAAACCGCAGCGCGCCTTCGAGTTGGCCTTCAGCCCCAGCCCCGACATACAGCAACTGTAAGGTGCCGCCGCTGCGCAGCTCCTTGGCCAGTGAACGACTGAAGCCTTCCAGCGCACGTTGGGCACTGGCGGTGAAGGGCTCGCTCAAGGTCTGCGGTGCACGCCCGAAAATCACCAGGTGGGCACTGTGGTCGAGGTTTTTCATCAGCGGCTGAAAGAACTCGCGCAGTTGCTTGAGTGCTCGGTCGGACCAGATCGCTGACATCGAACACCACGGCTTTGAGCTTGGGACCGTGGCCCGGAATCCACGCCTGGGCCACCAACGGTTCGGGCCCATAGCTGTAAATCTGCTCGGTGAGTTTGTTGACAATAAGCTGAGGTTCTGCGACAACGGACCGCCACCGATCAGTAGCGCACCCTCGACAAGACGCAGGTGACCGGCCACGCAGCGCTCCAGACGAACCGGCGACGGCAGGCCAAGGGCTCCAACCACGCGAAGGCCGAATTGGCGAAATCGATAGAGCGATCTGACATGGAACACTCTCCGGCAGCTGGGGGTTCAAAGTGTGGACCGCGAATAGCGATCAGTCGTTCGATCCGCGAGGGCGGTTGCATGAGCTGAGTGCAACACGGCTATTGAATTGAAGCAGGAGCCTCATGTTGCAAGCCCATCAGCTGAGTGAATACCTCGATCGGACACAGCCAGTTAAATCGCTTGCGCGGTCGAATGTTCAGCAAATACGCAAACTTGTCCAACTCCTCTTGGGTGTACTTGGACAGGTCGGTTCACTTGGGCAAAAACTCGCGAACAAGGCCGTTGGTGTGCTCGTTGGTTCCACGCTGCCATGGGCTGTGCGGGTCAGCAAAGTAAACAGCAATACCCGTCTTCTGGGTGAGTTCGGCATGCCTGGCCATTTCCTTGCCCTGGTCATACGTTATGCTTTTACGAGCGGCCAGCGGCATGCCATTGAGCGCCGCGCTGAACCCTTCGACCGCCTCGGCATGCCTGGCCATTTCCTTGCCCTGGTCATACGTCATGCTTTTACGAGCGGCCAGCGGCATGCCATTGAGCGCCGCGCTGAACCCTTCGACCGCCGATGTCGCCGTAGCGTCATTCATTTTCACCAGCATCAAATAGCCGCTGGAGCGCTCAACGAGTGTCCCGACCGCCGAGGCGTTGTTCTTCCCCTTGATCAAGTCGCCCTCCCAGTGCCCCGGCATCAAACGGTCTTCAACCTCCGGCGGGCGCAGGTGAATACTGACCATATCCGGAATCTGGCCGCGGCGATCAACGCCCCCAGCGCGCGGTCTACGTGTGCTCTTGCCTTGTCGCAGGCCACCGCACCAGCTCCTTGCGCAACTCCCCCACGGGCATCGTATAGATCGCTTTATAGATGGTTTCCCGGCAAACGTAGGCTTCTTCAAAATGATCTTCATGACGCGCAGCTTGCCCGCGATTTGCTCTGGAGAAAAGCGTTCTCGAAGCAAATGGAGCACCAGTTCGAAACGCTCATTACCCATGACCAATTTTCCGGTCGGACGGCACGTGAGCAACATAACCCCCATTGAGGGACCGATTGCGACGGAGCTCGCGGCTGATAGTCGAGGGGCTTCGGCCAAGCATTCGAGCTATCTCGCGCTGACTAAGGCCCTGATATTGCCCGGACCTGGATCGTGGCGTGCACTTCAATGCTGAGTTCTGTATGGGACATGGCGACACCTTACCGGAGGGTGAGGTGCAAGCCTGGGCCTTGCTCCAGCTCATCTTTGGCCCGCGTTTTATTGCCACCAGGTTTTACACGATCTCACGCACATGGACCAACAGGTCGCCAGGCTGACAATTCAGGTGAGTGCAGATCGCGTCCAGGGTCCCTAAACGAATGCCCTTAATCTTCCCTTGCTTCAATAATGAAAGGTTGGCTTCGGTAATTCCGATGGCAGCGGCGAGTTCTTTGGATTTGACTTTGCGTAATGCAAGCATCACGTCCAGTTGAATGACTATTGACATGCTGATCTCAAATAAAAGAACGGCTTTCTGAATCCAGTTCACTGGCCTGCCGCAAGATGCGCGCGATGACCGAGATACAGGCAGCTAGGAATAGCGCAACGAAACTTGGCGCAGTGAGGCTTAAGGTGATCATACGCTCGCCGACCGGGGCATTCATCGTCACCCACATGCTGAGCACTGGCTCACACAGAAAATCCAGAAGAACCCAGATCGCTACCGCCCGTCCCATCTTGCCCAAGCGCAACGCCGCCCCAGTGGAAAAATACTCGCCACGGGCATAGCACTGAAACAACCGGCGCAGATGGTTCAAACCAAGTACCAGCGCCAACAACGGCACGCTCGACAGCACGATCCCCCCCAGCGTCTGCCACCACGGGATCAACACCGCTTGATCGGCGGCTGAGAGCAGGCGATCAATGAACAAGTGCTCAGTGAGCGCAAACCCCAGGCCATACGTCGTGCCTAGGCTGGGAAAAAGCCACACCATAGCGTTGAGTAGCAACATGCTGACGATAAACAATAGGGTGACAGCCGCCATACGCTGGCTGAATTGAGCAAGATTATTGGAAGTCATGTGAAGCCCTTAAGAATAATGTGAGCAAAGCCTAACAACAAATTTATCTACAAACAATAATTAATTATCGAATAGCATAAATTTTTCGAATTGCGTTAGGTCAATAGATAATTGGCAACTACCGATCGTGCTTACTGCCTTCGTTCCCGGCGTTGATCCGGAAGATCATAGTGCCGCCTAACTGTGGCGGCTCGCGTTTGAAATCAGCCCGGCTCGCATTTAACGGCATTTCTGGCTCACATTATCTGCAACCAACCAAGGCCACGGGCTCACATTAATTGCAACTGAGCTTGCATTCCACGGCGTCGGCTTGCATTTCATCGCGACGGACTCACGCTATCTGCAAATGACCGGGTCGGTTTTAGGTTCACAAAGGAATGCCGGCCGCGAGCATCTTATCGCACAGCTCGCTCGCCCGTTCGGGGTCCAGCGTGTTGTTGAACAGCGCCTTGAACTCGTGCGCTTTGGCGTTGAACTGTTCCACGAGGTCTTTCATGCGATAGCCAACCGACGTAACAGTACGGTTTACCACTGCCGATCACCCCACATATCGCGACCAAGCGACCTTCCAGTACGGCTCCGCGAACGTCCTTTATCAGATCTTTGTGGTGTTCAGTTTCATAGTAACCGGACTGTTTGAACGGCACCGTCAACCCGAAATGCTGCATCACTTCAGCGCGCATGTTGAGCCCCCTTCTTATGTCGGGAATATTCGCGCACGCAGGCCAGAACAACACGGCGTGTCAGCGTTTCGGCCAGCACCTGGTCGATGAATATTTTGTCTTCAATCGCAAGCTTGGCCAGCGGTTTAGCCAATTCTTCGGCGATGGCCAACTTGGCCGCGATCACCGTCGGATAGTGGTATTTGTGTGCGTGTGGGTCGAACGGCTGACGTGGAACGCTCACTACTGATGTGGGAGCATCCGTCAAGCGCACGTCGGTACCTGATAGCGCCGCAATCGGTAGCCCAAGCTGGTCAGCCAGCAAGCGGATGCGGTCTGCGCGTTCATCCGTCTTGGTTCGTTTGAATGCCCGATAACGGCGCAGCGGAATAGGCCGTCTACCGGATAGTAGGTGTAGCGGCTCGCGTTTGAAAACACGCGGGCTCGCATTCAACGGCATTTCGCTCACATTAACTGCAACCAGACAAAGCTCCCGGCTCACATTAATTGCACCTGAGCTTGCATTCGACGGCGCGGGCTCGCATTTCATTGCGACGGGCTCACGTTATCTGCAAATGACCGGGGCGGTTTTAGGTTCACAGAGGAATGCCGGCCGCGAGCATCTTGTCGCGCAGCTCGCCCGCCCGTATCGGGGTCCAACGTGTTGTTGAACAGTGCTTTGAACTCATGTGTTTTGGCGTTGAACTGTTCCACCAGGTCCTTCATGCGATAGCCATTGCGCGTCAACGTACATCAAGCAATGGCTGGAAAAGCATCCTCGCTTCAAATTGCACTTCACGCCGGCCAGCGCGTCCTGGCTGAACGCCGTGGAGGGCTGGTTCGCGCAATTGGAAAGACGAGCGCTGTACCGGGGCACGGCACCTTCACCAGCGTGGCCGACTTGAAAACGGTTATCCGCCAATTCATCGAAGCCCATAACGAGCACTCGGCCAAACCGTTCAAGTGGAATAAAACGGCTGAGGCCATCATCAGTTCAGTGCATAAAGCAAAACTGAGTGTGACCAAAATAAGATAATTGATTAACCGCTCAGGCCGCTAGTTCATAACATGTCGTCATTGCCTGTCCACCCCGGGTGCCGTCCAAACGCCTCGAACAGTTCAAAAATGGTCGCCTTGACCTTTTGCACTGCGTTGCTCTGCACGGCCGTATCAGGCCAGCATAGAGATAGATCACGCGTGAACAGCCGATGATCGATCCTGGCCAGCTTGAGCTTATGCTGATCAAGTTCGGCATGGGCAGCTGCCCAAGACAAGATCGTGACACCCAGCTTTGCCAGAACGGCTGCGAACAACACGTCCGTGGAGTTGGCTTCGAACTCAACCTCACAGTGCAGACCGGCCTCCTGCAGTGCCGACTCGACTCGACTGCGAATCGTGTTCGGTGCACAGAGCAACACCAGCGGCATCTTCGCCAAGGCGTCGATCGTCACGGGCTCATCGGGTAACGAGAATTCCGGCCACGCAATCAGGTACAGCGTTTCGGTGAGCAACCGCTGCGAGGCCACGCCACGGGTTCCGACTGCATCGACATTCACCGCGAGCGCAACCCGCCCCACCGTGATCAGCTGGCCGAGATCGGCACTCGGTGCATCGATCAACTCCAGCTTGATACCCGGATAACGACTGCGGATCGTGCGAGCGAGCGGAACCGCCAACATACGAGCCGTACTCGACGGCATGCCGACCGATACCTTTCCCTGCGGGAATTCGGCGTCCTGACGTAGCAGTTCCCGGGTGCCGTCGGCCTGGCGCAGCAGCTCGATGGCATGCCGGTACAGCGTCTGGCCTGCTGCGGTGGGTACCACGCCCTGCACACTGCGCTCAAGCAATTGCATGTCCATATCCCGTTCCAAATTGCGCATCTGCTGACTGATCGCAGGTTGTGCGATGTGCAGCCGTTCACTGGCGCGGGTGATATTTCCGCACTCAACCACTTTGATGAAATACCGCAACTGGCGCAGGTCCATGGGAGGGCGTCCAAAGAGTCTAACTCTATATAAAAATCCGATGGGACCAAAGCAATTTCATATTTGTGGTTTACGAGGAGCAGCCCCTAGACTAAATTCATTATCTAGGCCCGAGCAGGACCACGGGATATCTTAATGTTCAGAGCATTAATAGCATCACCAGCCAGTGTGAAACCCGTCAAATCGCAGCTGACCCGCGAGCAGATCCGCAGCTTTTGGACGGTCTACTTGGGATGGGTACTTGATGGCGTGGATTCGGTCATCTTCGCGCTGCTCCTGATTCCCGCCCTGACCGAGTTGCTGTCCAACTTGTGCATTACCCCGATACCCGTCACCATCGCCATGGAACAGCGAACCTGTACGCAGCTTTTGACATTATGACCGGTCAGGTGATTGGACGGATTACCCAGCGCCATCGGCGCCCGAGAGTTTCTGGCTTTTCTACAACAGATCAATCGCAGCACGCCAGCCGGATTGGATTTACATGTGATCCTGGATAACAGCTCAACCCACAAAACTGCCGCCATCAAGCAGTCGCTGGAAAAACATCCTCGCTTCAAATTGCACTTCACGCCGACCAGCGCGTCCTGGCTGAACGCCGTGGAGGGCGGGTTCGCGCATTTGGAAAGACGAGCACTGTACCGGGGTACCTTCACCAGCGTGGCCGATTTGAAAACGGTTATCCGCCAATTCATCGAAGCTCATAACGAGCACTCGGCCAAACCGTTCAAGTGGAATAAAACGGCTGAGGCCATAATCAGTTCAGTGCATAAAGCAAAACTGAGTGTGACCAAAAATAAGCTAATGGATTAACCGCCAGACCACTAATATCAACAGCCCCTCAGGAAAATTCAACATGCAAATAAGTGATTTATGCATCAGACCAAGAAAGGCAATCAGTACTATTTCGCAATGAAGTCCCATATTGGCGTGGATGCGGATTCGGGGTTGGTTCATGGCGTTGTCGTACCCGCTTGAGGTCCTGCAGCAATTCAACGTCGTAATCCCAACGCTGAAATCAGTATAGCATTGTAGATATCGAGCACAGCTGTTTGGCAACCGCTCTTATCGACAGCACAAACGTCCTTGAGTACTTGTTCATTGTGTTGCCGCTGACCGAAAAAAGTTACAGCTTCTTTATTCTTAAGCCTTTGGAGTTGCAAGTTTTTTGATTTAGTGTGGCGGCGTCCGAAACAACAAAGCTTCCGATAGAGCTTCCACCGGAGGTGAAATTCTGCTTAATTTGAACGCAAGCCAACCATCGCGAATAAACTATGTGATTGCAGGACTGGGGGCGCTAGTTGGGAGTTTGGTGGGCTCATCAAATTTTTTGTGCATGCTCTACCGGCACAACCATTTTTGGGCTACACATGTACTTCCTAGCGTACCTGGGTTTAACAGCCGCGCTAGTGTACTGCTTGATGATGATCAGTTACATCGATCAACTGAATGGTATCACTGCCACCGCGGGTGAATGGCTCGAAAGGTTGCAACCTATGTTTTCTTCGTGCTCGTTTTGGCCAACTTCACCTCCGTGTTCTGGAGAGCGGTTTTCAACCTATGCGTGGAGGAGGTCAGCAGCACTACCAATTGCTTTACTCAGGCAATGTGATGAAGCCTTGAGTTGCTTAAGAAAGGACTGAAGTAGCCAGCATGTCCGCTCTGCGTGAGGTTCAAAAAGACGCTGGTACTTCAGACCTTCCCTAAATCTCGATTCAGTAGCGTGGTATTTCCTTATATGAAAGTCTTGAAAAGCCAGGATATCCTGGCACTTGGTTTTATGACGTTTGCCCTGTTCGTCGGGGCTGGCAACATCATCTTCCCACCTATCGTCGGTTTGCAGTCTGGGCCTAATGTCTGGATGGCGGCGTTGGGCTTTCTAATCACCGCGGTCGGTCTACCGGTGATCACCGTTGTCGCGCTGGCCAAGGTCGGTGGCGCCATGGACGCCTTGAGCAGCCCGATCGGTAAAATTGCCGGTGGCGTGCTGGCGGCCGCGTGCTACCTCGCTGTGGGTCCACTGTTTGCCACCCCGCGCACCGCGACCGTGTCCTTCGAAGTGGGCCTGGCGCCGTTGACCGGCGAAAGCCCGCTGGCGCTGCTGCTCTACAGCTCGGCGTACTTCCTACTGGTGTTCTTTATCTCGCTGTATCCAGGCCGTCTGCTGGACACCGTTGGCCGTTTCCTCGCGCCACTGAAGATTATTGCACTGGCCGTACTCGGCATCGCCGCGTTCGCCTTGCCGGCGGGCGACATCGGCACCGCCACGCCTGAGTACGTCGCGGCACCGTTCTCCCATGGTTTCATCAATGGTTACCTGACCATGGATACCCTTGGCGCACTGGTGTTCGGCATCGTTATCGTCAACGCCATTCGTTCTCGTGGCGTTGAGTCTCCTGCCTTGATCACTCGTTACGCGATCATTGCCGGGCTGATTGCCGGTGTTGGTCTGGCGCTGGTCTATGTCAGTCTGTTCCGTCTGGGCTCGGGCAGCCACGAGGTGGCCGTCGGTGTTACCAATGGCGCGGCGGTATTGCACGCTTATGTGCAACACACCTTCGGCTCCCTGGGCAGCGGTTTCCTGGCGGTCCTGATCTCCCTGGCCTGCCTGGTGACGGCGGTCGGTCTGACCTGCGCTTGCGCCGAGTACTTCAGCCGCGTGCTGCCACTGTCCTACAAGACGCTGGTGATCATCCTGGCGGCGTTCTCGCTGCTGGTGTCCAACCTGGGCCTGACCAAGCTGATCGCGTTCTCGATCCCGGTGCTGACCGCGATCTACCCGCCGTGCATCGTTCTGGTGGCGCTGAGCTTCTGCAAGGACTTCTGGCTGGAGCAGGGTCGCATCGTTGGCCCGGGTGATGCTGGTGTCGTTCCTGTTCGGCATGATCGACGCCTTGAAAGGCGCGGGTCTGGCGGGCTGGATGCCGACTCAGTTGGCGCACTTGCCGCTGGCCGAACAAGGTCTGGCGTGGTTGGTGCCTTCGATGATCACCCTGGTGGCTGCGGTGATCTGTGATCGTCTGTTGGGCAAGCGCAGCGAAGCCTTGGCTTAAGCCTTAAAAGCCTGTCATGCTTGATGCCGTTCGCTTAAGCGAAGCAGCCTTGCGATTCACCGGTAACCGGGTTTTAGACATCTTCACCTACGCTGGGTCTCGACGGCCTGAAGCATTAATGAGATGGTCCCCCCGCACCCTGCGAGGGCTACGCTTTCGCAGGGTGTTTTGTTTGTGCGCCAGGCTGGCGCGTTGCGCGTAGCGCAACCAGCTTGGCTGTATGTCCACGCTGGTGACTTGGAGGTGAAAGTCCTCTACACACCCGGCAAGGGGAAGTGTTAGCCAGAGGCAAGAGTGTCGCGGGTGACCGCGAATCTGAAGGAAACCCGAGACAAAATGCTGGCCTGACGGACAGGAAGCGGATTAGGCGGCACAGAGGGGTTAGAGGGCAAACTTCCTCGAAGCCCAATACTTGCACGGAACGCTGTGACGTAGATCCGACAGGCATAAGCAGGAAGGTCGCGTGAATTACCCTGGGAGATCTGCACGTTTGCCACTGTGCTACCGAGCGTCGTGAGACGGCGGGATAAGCGAGCAGAAGTGAGGCCGTAGTAAGTGACGAATAACCCCGTCACCAAGCGCCGAACAGGTTATGCCGCCAGTAGGCGTCAGAGTCTCGTCGAATGTCGAAGCAGAAATTCTCCGAGGGAGAACTGTGGCCCCAAGTTCCGGACAGAATCCGCGGGCGACGGCTGGCAGTGCACAGGCATCGGCGGGGTCTGTGGCGTGGACGAACTTTCCAGCTTAGACCAGAACTCGTCACTGAGCAGCAATCGGGCATTGCAACTAGTTTTGTTTCGGTGCAGGAACCACAACAATACGAGTTTTCTATTTTTTATCAATAGGTTAGCGCGAAGCGTCAACAGACCCTAGGAAAGGTACAAATGCCCCTCACGACAGAGGGATATCCCAGCTTGGGCAGAACGCACCCACCCAGCGAGGGCCTCAAGATCCTGTTGTAGCGACTCGGCCTCCGACCAGATGCAGGCATTGCAGTAGGCACCGTCAGTGGAGCGCCCTCTACAAGGGTTAGGGCCATCGCGTGGAGCTTCAGCAACTCATCACGGACAGCTACAACTCCACCCAGCTCAGCCAGACAGGTATCCAGTCGGTCCACCAACCGCAGAATCTGGGGGGTGTCAAAGCTATCTCGCAGCCTGTCCAGTGCTGCGGCATCCACTTCGCCGTAGGGCGTCACTCGAAACAAAGCCGGTGGAATGTGCATCAGTGCGTCTCCTCACCTTTGCTACTGGGCGCCTGTTGTCCACGAATTGACCCCGCGGCCGGCTGGAAAATGGAATCCTTGATCCAGGGTTCCGGTGGACGCTTGAGGCTGAGATTGAATTCGCCAAAGCGTTTGACATTGCTGTTCAGGTAGGGGCTGAGAAACGATACGTCTTCATCGGTAAACTGCCAGCAATCGCGGGCGAGTTGCTTCAGGATGCGCATCATGTCGACGGTGTTCTGCAAGATCACTGAGGAGGCGATCATATCGTTGTAGCGCAAGCGCTTCTGTTGCTCATCTGGATCGTTCTCAGCGATGACATCGCCGCCGAAGGATAGCTACTTCGAGAAGCCGTTGTAGGACTCGATCTTGTTGGTATTGGCCGTTACTTCTTGGCGCAACTCACGGTTGCCAATCCATTTGAGCAGGAAAATGGTCCGAATCACACATCCCAGCTCCTGCGCTGCATGGTAGAGCTTGTTACGCCGGCTATAAGAGCCAAGTTTACGCAGCAGCATTGGTGAGGATATTTTGCCGGCCTGAATCGACAGCGCCACCTGCATCAGATCCTGCCAATGAGTCTCTATCTGGCTCCAGTTGACGGTATCAGTGAAGAGACTATTGATGTGCTTGTACTTGGCCGAGCGATCGGGCCGGTACATGGCCAGGTTGCGCCAGTCGCGGATGCGAGGCATTAGATTGATACCCAGCAAATGAGTGAATGCAAACACTGTTGCGGACTGGCCTTGAGCGTCTGAATAAACCGTATCGACATCAACACTATGATCCGCTTTCAGCAGGTCCTCGATGACATAGATGGCCTCCCAAATGCCTGGCGGGATGAAGTGCTGGAAGACCGCGATGCAGTTATTTGCCACATGCCGGTAGGCGACTGCGCCAATCTTGCGATAACGGAAATGGTAGCCGGCGAGCAAGTTTTCATCGTAGAAATCGAACTGAGTTCCGTCCGCTGCGACCGCCTTGCCGTCACCCCCAAGTTGGGTAAATCGAGCTGGAGATAGAGCTCGACCAGCTCGCGGTTGGCCTTATGCAGCTTCTCGAGTAGTAGGTGCCGACGATTGGTGTAAGACAGCATGTGTGGGGTCACGTTACCCGCCAGGTGGCGAGCGGCCTGGTTCGGTCCTAGGTTGCAGCACATGGCAAAGATCGTCATCAGGTAGCGCTCGGCCGGTTCCTTTAGCTTGGGATCGCTGCCGGACATCGGCCCGAAATGGCGGGTGAACTGAATCCAATGCTCAATGTTGGCCATGATGTCGAGCACATGCCTGGCAGGCATACGCTGCGTGATCGCCGTTTGTAGTGAGATTGCTGAAGGTGGGGTATCACGGGCGACCACTCGGCGCAACACCGGCTCCCCTGCCTCATTAATCGAAACATCGCCGTGGCAACTGGGAAATTTGTCGTCTAACTGCTGAGCGGTGCTCTCAAGTTGCTCCTTCAAGCTGGCGACAAACTCTTTGGCGAAACTCGGCAGGCCAACTTTTTCGCAGTACTCTGGCAAGCGTACCAGACACTCATCCCAAGGCAGTAACTGTTTGCGGTAGTCCGCAAACGATTCCGAGCCTAGTACACAGATATCGCCAGAGCGAAGTTCGTTGGCCAGGTGGGAAAACACGCAGACTTCCAGACGGCGCCGGTTGGTCGGTGGCCCTTCGCTGGGCGCGCGACGGACGACTTTGATCCAGCGATCCGAGGCGAACGACAAGTCCGCATGCTCGTCGATCCATTCCCTATGCAAGTTCTCGTTGTCCTGGACCAACTGCAGAGCCTCGATCAGCGAGCGATCCTGGGTTGTTGGCTCCAGTTGCAGCAGATGGCTCAAGCGGAACAGCAATGAATTTGAAGTGCATCCAGAGTAGCAGGAGATAGTTACTGCCGCCCGTGGCATGGACTTCGGCGCAGGCTTGGCGAAGTTGATCAAGATTCTCGACGACTCTATTGAAAATCTTTTCCTGAATAGCAACCTGGGCGTCTTCAGCCACGTCATTGAGCGTCGAGTAGGCCGGCAGTTCGTAGCCTCGCTCAAGCAGCTCGCCAATCAGAACATTGATGACGTCAACACGCTGATCAAGCACCATCACCGCTTCGTGGGCAGTTTCCTCGGTAATTTTCAGAGCATCGCTCCCATAAAACGGGGTGATCTGTAGATATTGGCGGATAGCTGTTTGATGACGATACAAGGTTCGCTGGTTCGCATAACGGGGAATTATACGAACCCCGTAACTGAGGCAGAATCTGACATGATTGACGATTTCAGCTGGAATATCTTCCAGAGCGGGAAAGTAATGTATCTGTTGGAATGCTTTAAGCAGAACGGCTAACCCAATGGTAAGAGCGGGGCTTTTAGCCGTTCTAGATAGCCACTCGAGCTCCGATTCTGAGAGCGAGTAGCTCTGATGAAGTTCTTTCGACGACAGATTCGCTGGCAGCTTCGGACAGGCTGTCCGCTCCAGAGAGGCCATGGAGTTCGTCCCTCAAGAAAAAGCAAAAGCTTCAGCATAGACGTTTGAATCGGCACGAGGAAAGAACAACAACAAAAAATTTAATACTAGCTATATCATAAGGTTACAGGACAAATGTCCTAATTTCCTTATCTCTGCATGATCCCTTATTGAAGTCGATAGCTTGATTAAAGTAGTGGGCACTCTTTTGCACCCACTACACGATTTGACTAGTCAGGGTCCGCAAGCTTTGGGCCTGAAAGTCGTTATCGACCTAATCGCGGATAATTTTTTCCCAGCATCGCTGCATGTGCAGCTCCCCCGCTAACCCCTCGATCATCTCAATGCGGGTCAGTGATGCGACCAACAGACAGGAGCTGCGCGCCCCATGATGAAATGGTTACTGCCTAGTGAAATAATGAAGGCATAACCAAAACCACCCAAACTTGTAAACCAAAACACTTCACCTGCTTATGAACCGTCGCATACCTGGAAAGGTTACTGTGCCAGAACAAAGTCCGCTAACTGCTTCAACTCAGCCGGCTGCAAACCTGGAAAGGGAGGCATCGGTATCGCCCCCCAGCGCCCGGTACCACCGTGGCTGATGTGGTCGATTACTTGCGAGATCGCCTGTGCATTGCCTTTGTAATGCATGGCAACCTCATGGTAGGCGGGGCCAACCACTTGTCGATCAATAGCATGACAGCCGAGACAGGCGTTTTTATCCAGAAGAGCTTTCACATCTACAACCGCAGGCTTCTCGACCGTATTTGATGCAATTTCTATTGCTTTGGTCGCTGATTTATCCGCGACAGTCGCATTACCTGAATAGGTAGCGGCCAGATATTCACCGACCAGGTTTACGTCACTTTCAGAGAGCGGGGCTCCATACGACTCCTTCATTTTCCTGGCCAACCCAGTCCATTGCTTCTGGTTGAAACCGGGAGGTTGATACTCAATATAATCGGCGGAATGACAGATTCCGCATTTCTGTTGAGCAACGACATAACCTGGTAAATCCGAGGGGCGCAGGACAATAGTTTCAGCAGGCAGCTTTATCGTCAATGGAGATGCTACTGCGCAGATCGGAAGGGTACAAAATGTAAACAGCAGAGCTTTATACTTCCAGAATATATTCTTCATCTTGAATTCCTACACGACCGTAACTGGAGTGGTTTCAATATTATTCTTTACGTAGATCGAGGGGTTCCACAGGGCTTTCACCGGCTGTTGCTCTCCCTGCCCGCCTTTGGCACGGACTTGCAACCCAACCTTTCCCTTTCCTTGAGGCCGCCACTGCAACGTCCACTCGCGAAATGAATAGTTACCCAGGTTTTCGCCCAGAACGGCCAGTTGCCAGTTTTTCCCACCGTCTTCGGATACTTCAACTGACCGAATGCCATGCCCACCGTCAAACGCGAAACCTTTCAGCGTAATGGTCTCGTTGACTTTTACTTTATCGCCAGATTTCAGGCTGGTAATGAAAGATCGTACTTTCAGTTTACCTATCGGTCGGGTCTTGTCGGGCACTGTGCCTGCCAACACACATTGGCAGTCATTGTCAGGAATTCGGTAGGCCTTTGCCATGAAGAAACCTTCGAATGTATGGTCGATGACCTCTATTTCACTTAAATGCTTGACCCAGTAAGTACCGAAGTAGCCAGGAACAATTAATTTGATGGGATAGCCATTGAGAAACGGGATATCGGTACCGTTCATGGCCCAAACAATCATCGGTTCGTCACTAAGTGCCAGATCTATACCGATCGACTTGATAAATTCGGGTGTCGTCGGCAAGACCGGGTGATCCAAGCCGCGAAAGGTGACTTGTTCAGCACCGGCCTGGACTCCGGCGTGCTTAAGCACGGTCTTCAACGGTATGCCCGTCCACCGCGCATTACCGACAGACCCGTTACCCAATTGCGCACCAAACACCCGTGGTGATCCATAACCCCGGCTGTTACCTGAGCATTGGTTTACTGCCACTACCTCTACATTTTCCCCCAACGACTTAAGCTCTGACATGCTTAAGCTCAGCGGCTTATTCACTAAGCCTTTGATCTTTAGTTGATAGTTATCTGCATCGATCGAAGTAGGAATATTAGCGAGGTGGTAGCGAACAAAGAACGCGTCGTTGGGCGTAAGTACCGACTCATTGAATACCGAAAATGGAGTTTCCAGATGCGGTGGACGAGAAGTGACACGCATCAAGGGTCTTTTTTGTGGATACGTCACCAACTCTCGAGTTCCGTTGGCAAAGCTCTGTGTTTCCGTTTCTGCTGCTTGGCTACGCAATGGTTTAAACGCTAGACCTGCCGCTACCAGGCTCGCCCCCTGGAGAAAGACACGGCGTTTAATATTGTTTCCGTTATCGGTGGACATGACTTCTACACTCTCAATACGAAAAATTGATTGGATATTACACTCTTTACTTGATTTTTTTCGAAGCGCTGCCATTGCGCAAACTTCGTGCGCAGATAGTTCATCAGATCAATAACGTGGTTGGTCAGCTGGAGAGCCAACCTCAGACTGGCAAGTCTGAGGTTGGTATTGATTAGTTGACTATTTAGCTAGGGAGGCGATACATGGGGAGACGAAAAGGTTTCCCCGATACGCGCCAGCGAGCGTTCTGGAAGCGACTATCAACCACATGACCACCAGCACAAATACCAGGCATCCCCCAAAGATATTGAAAAAGGTGGAGTGCAACATTGAGCCCAGCTTGAGCGTCGTGACCGCATAGACGCCAATAGGGAAGGTAAACCCCCACCATCCCAGATTGAAAGGAACACCAGCTTTGAAGTAGCGGACAGTAATCAAGACTGCCATTGTCATCCACCATAAACCCAGGCCCCAAAAAAGGATCCCGGAAATCATACCGATGCCTTGAGCAACCTCTCCAATGCCTCCCAGCCCCTGAGTCGAAAAAATAGCAGGAGCGTCGGCGCCTATGACCAGCATGCCCAGAGCGCCTGTACCGATAGGACCCAACGATAACCAACTGGATGCGGCCATGTTTTCATGGGGAAGTTTGTGCAAAGCCATGCGCAACAAAAGGATGACCAGGATGCTCAACGCGACTGGAACCGAATAGGCCCACAGCACGTAGCTGGTGATCAACATGAAGAATTGGGCGCCCGTATCGATCAAGTGCGGAGCCAGCAAGCCGCCACTTAAAGCCGCCACTTCTGCGGCAACCACGGGCAGCAACCATACGGCGGTCATTTGATCAATGCTGTGCTGTTGACGTGTGAACATCATGAAAGGAATCAGGACACCACAGGCCAGCGCCATGGCGACATCGATCCACCACAGTGCTTCAACAAGTGGTATGACGCCAGTTCCCCAGCGAGGGACGCCAAATGCCAGAAAGCCATTGATAATAGTCGCCAACCCCATCGGAATAGTGCCGAAGAACATCGAGACCGTGGAGTGCCCGAAAATCTGCTTGGCCTCATCAAAAAACATGAGCCACCGAGCCATGTACATGACAATAAAGGTGCAGAACAGAACGATGTTCAACATCCAAAGTCCTTCGGCTATGGATCGCAGGCCGGGTATCGCTATCGGAAACTGAGCCAGTGCCAAGGCAAGGATGCCTGTACCCATGGTGGCGGCAAACCAATTCGGCGTGAATTGGCGTATCGCCTCCAGTGGTCGACTCAAATGGCTAAGGGGTTTGGTTCTCGCGCTTATGGCAGCGAGATCTCTAAGTGACATGGCAACCTTCCTGATGTCTGAATGACCATTTGTACATTCTAGATGTTTTGCTTATCTGCATTTCACCGTATTTTCGAGATACGTTATCGTTTACCGATAAGTGGTTTTTTGTGCGGTGCCGTTTCTTCCGCGAGCTGACTTGGATAGACAAGCTGAACAACAGAATTTTTGACACTGATCGCACATTCATTTGCCACTTAAGCAAAACACGCGCCACATTCAACGGCTCTTGATTACGCGAAACGGATGTTCAAACTTGGCTCGCACCTACGCCTTTGCGTCGCTCTTGGGCGAGGTTTTCTTCATAGCTCCCCTAGGAAGCGGGAGCTGACACCAAGTCGTCATTCGAGATAAACACAGGGGTACGTGCTAGTAAAACCAGGACTAACACACCGATTAGCATTACAGCTGCAACAAACATAAGCGCGGCATTGTAGTTTCCAAAATGACTGGTTAAATAGCCTGTAATGACGGGACCAATCACCTGTGCAGCCCCGTAACTCAAAGTCAGTCGAGCCATAGCTTTGGCTGGATTACCGGGATAGTATCGCCCAATCAGCACAAGGGTCAGGCTAACGACACCTACAAAGGTACCTCCAAACAGTACAGCACTTAATAATATGCATGACACACTAGAACTAAACACAGGAAGAAGGATTGACACAATCTGCAGCAGGTACGCAATTATCAATGCCTGAATAGTTCCACAACGGCGTGCGACGCGATCCCAGATAAAGCTGGTGGGAATAGCAGCCAAGCCTACCAAAATCCAAACCCAGTTCCCCTTCCCACTGAATGCTGGAATCCTGTCAATTATATCTACGATAAATGTAGCACTAACGACATAGCCATAACCGGCACACAGGTAGGACAAGATAAGCAAGGCCATCCAGAATTTTGAAGGCAGCTTATTTTCCGAATTGGTTAATTTGCTGTCCGATATGGAAGGCACCGGCATCCAAAACCAGGCAATAACAAAAAACACACCACCTAAAAAACCCAATCCAAACCAGTCTTCTGACCAGTCGAGGTGCGAGGACATGAACTCCACGGCAATACCGGAAATCACTATTCCAATACCCATCCCCATGAAGTGCAAACCAAGCTCAGGTTTATAGCCATGACGCATCAACCAATTCAATACCAGGCCGGATGCCAACAGCAAACCGGCTACGCTGGACATGCCCGAAAAAAAGCGCAGCAACCCCCAGAGCATAATGCTCTGGGTGAGTCCCATCGCGAGATTGGAGATTATCGCAATCAGCAATCCTGCCCTGTAAAGCAAGAATTTGACCTCAAGTCGTGAAATACTGGCCGCGATGAGGGCTCCACACATATAACCCGCATAGTTCCATGTGGCGAGCCATCCACCATTGACAACCGTCAGCCCGGCCTGGTCATGCATAATCGGCAGCATGGGGGTGTAAGCAAACCTAGCCAGTCCGACACTTAAAACCAACGCGCAGAGCCCAGCCAAAATGACCTTGATTCGCAAAACACTGCTGTTTAGGTGTTGCATGGTTTCTAAAGAACTCATCGCAGCCTCTCGGGTTCGTTGCCTGGCCAGAATTATGCGTGCGTTATGTATAGGCGTCGCTCGATGAACCGCCCAACACTATCGATGAACCGACAAGGCATGACATGACCCGAAATGACTTGATTGCTATGGCCTCCCTGCCTCATCTCGAAAAGCTCCCCACACCGGTCTATCTCCGCACTCAGCAGCTGCAAGCTGGAGAGTTCTTCCCGATACACTCCCATGGCTGGAATCAGTTTGTTTATTCGACCGTCGGCAGCCTGGTCGTACAACTAGAGCACTCGAGGTACCTCATAACACCCATGCAAGGGATATGGTTGCCATCAGGAACCCGGCATACTACAGGCACGTTACATGGAGCGGCGTTTCGAAATCTCTATATTGACGACTCACTCGGCCTGGCTCTCCCCTCCGTATGCCAAATGTACAGCATCACACCTTTACTGAGGCAGTTGGTTGTGGAGCTCAATAAAATAGAGACTGAAAGCGAATCTCAAACATACATACAGCACCTGCATCAACTTTTAGCCGACCAATTGTGTCGATTGCCCCCTATCGATTTATATCTACCATGGCCACACTCCCATCGCTTGCAAAAATTATGTGAAGCGATTTATCAAAACCCTTCAGACTCCGTTTCAATGGAAGACTGGGGAATGCGTCTTGGAGCGTCAAGCCGAACATTAACTCGCCATTTTGAAAAAGAAGTTGGCATGACGCTTCGTGACTGGCGTGGACGTCTCCGCTTGTTCAGAGCCATTGAATGGTTGGAAAATGGCGCACCAATAACGCAGATATCTATAGAGCTTGGTTACGCTTCAGCGTCCGCATTTTCTTACATGTTCCGCTGCAATATGGGATGCAGCCCCAGCCAATGGCTCAAACGAATCGTCGGGATTTAGAAGAAACTGGCTGCGGTAGACGTGTAGCTGCGATCATGCGGTTGGTCAAATCGTCCATGATCAGCGGACATCGAGCAACTGAGGCCCCAATAAACGGTTCTTGATAATAGGGTCTAAAGCGGATTATCTTGCGAGCCCTAAATTAAAGAGGCTCTTATGCCAGAACTGAAAACGCTCAGTCTTTTTTTGCTCACCGCTCTAGCGGAAATCATAGGCTGCTATTTTCCCTATCTCTGGCTGCGGGAAGGTAAATCCATACTGTTGTTGGTGCCAGCCGCTATCAGCCTGGCGCTTTTCTCGTGGCTGTTGACGTTGCATCCTGCCGCCGCTGGGCGTGTCTATGCAGCTTATGGGGGCGTCTACATTTTCGTTTCCATCCTGTGGCTGTGGCAGGTGGACGGTATCAAACCAACTACCTGGGACGTAGTTGGAGCGTTTGTCGCTCTGTCTGGGATGGCGATCATCATGCTCGCTCCTCGCGCCTAGCCATCACGCTGGTTTCGTTTGCCGTATAAGCGTACCCGCTCAGTCATCCAGACCGCGATTCTCTGGTCGAGTTATCCCTCTATTCGTCGCTGCCCGAGCATAGTGCAGTGATGCCAAATTTCTTTTACGGCACTACCCGAACCGCCAGTGCAAATAAGCATCGGGCAGGGCAACAGTCAGCTCCTTCCTGTACTTAACTTATCGCCCACGGTATAAATTTATCTACTGCGGGCGGCGTTTTTCAAGGTACTTGTCGCGTCAACCGTCCTACTATGCCGCTCTTTTCTCGGCCTGCTGCTCCCGATCCGGGTTCAGCATCACCGTGCCGATCGGTTCCCAGTTACGCGTCCGACCTGACCAGCGCTCCGGGGTTTTCTCCTTGGCTCGTTTGTACAGCTCATGGCGCTGCGCCAGGATCTGATGGTCCAGTCCTCGATGCCGCTCAGCCGGTGTGACGAAGCGGATGCGGCTATGCCGGTGCTCGTTGTTGTACCAACGCATGAAATCCCTCACCCAGGCCCGTGCGGCGTCCAAACTGGCAAAACCATTCACTGGCCATTGCGGGCAATATTTCAGCGTTCTAAACAGCGACTCCGAGTAGGGATTATCATTGCTCACACGCGGGCGACCGCGGGACGGCGTGATGCCCAGGTCGTACATCTTGCTCAACAGCGTCACCGATTTCATCGGCGCTCCGTTGTCCGAGTGCAGTACCAGCGGCTCGCGTAAACACTGCTCGCTGATCACGCTGTGCTGCAGCAGGGCCGCCGCCTTTTCGCCGCTTTCTTCTTCGTAAACCTCCCACCCCACCGCCTTGCGGCTGTAAATGTCTTCGATCAAATACAGGTAGTAATACTTGCCGCGTATCGGCGACGCCATATACGTGATGTCCCAGGACTGGACCACACCTGGTTGGGCGCGTTGGCGGCATGCGTCGTCGGAGCCGCGTGCCGTCTGGGCCGCTGGCTACGGCCACGGTGCTGCTGCTGGCCTGCCGCACGCAGGACGCGATAAAACGTGGACTCCGACGCCAGATAACGCGCCTCGTCAGCCAGACGCGGAACGATCTGACTCGGCGGCAGATGGGCGTATGCCGGGCTATTGCACAGCGTCACGATGGCTTGCCGTTCGATCTCGCTCAAGGCATTACGCGGCGTAGGCCGCACGGTAGTCGTGCGGGCATCGGCTTGAACATCTTCAGTCTCGGTCCAGCGCTGCAAGGTCCTGAGCGAGAGCCCGATTTCCTGACACGCCATGTTTTTTCGGGCCCCGGCCATGATCGCTTCGATCAACCAGGCCACCAGTAACTGCCGTTGCGGCAAAGAGGTTAGCTGTCCTCGTTGTCGATCCCCCAGTAGTCGTTGAGCTTTTTTCGCAGCACCAACAACGCGGCGGTTTCAGCCAGCGCCTTGTCTTTGCGGCGTAGTTCTCGCTCAAGTTCCTGGATACGTTTCTTGTCCTTTCGAGACTGTTCGCGGTCAACCTTTTGTTGGTTCTGAACGCCCTGCTGCCCCGTGATACAGGCTTGACGCCAAGCGCTGACGTGTTCGGGGTACAGACCTTTTCGTCGGCAATACTCACCCAGTTCGAGCTGCGACAGACCGGCGGTTTCGAGGACTACAGCGAACCGGGCTTCAGCAGACCAGGTCTGCGGGAGTGACTTGTCTTCAGGCACTGTGCTTCCTTCAGAACTGACCTTCTTGCGCCAGTTGGACAAAGACATTTCGCTGACTCCTTCGCGGCGGGAAACCTCGGCCATCGATAGGTTCAGCGGGGGAAGCAGCATCTTGAGTAATGCGGCTTTGCGTTCAGATGAATAGTACGGCACGAACAGTCTCTTTCCGCCCCCGATATGCTTTTTCAGGAAAAACCGGAGAGGCGACAACTATCCTGACACCGGGGGCGGGCACCCTGCCGAAAAGTACGCAGCCAAACATGAATTTTTTTTCACAACGCCCCCACCTACTTTTAGTGGCAAAATACTATAACTGTCGTGAGTTTCTCAGCAGGTGGACCGGCATGCCCAGTAGTTTGACAGTAGAAGAAGATGCTGTGACGGCCAGGACGTGTGAAACTGCCCTTCAAGTTACAGGTCAGAAGTTCAATCTGATTAGTCGTGGGGCCCGTCACGCCGAGCAACCGCTGACTATGCTGCCCACCGAGTACAAGTCGCTGAACTTTCTGATGCGCAATACCCGACAAATTCTCTTCAGGGTGATTTTCGAAGATATCTGGGATTATCACTTCGACCCCAGCACCGATCTGATTGACGTGCACATCGGCGGCTTGCGCAAGAAGATCTATCCGCAAGGCTTGACGTCATTGATTCGGACTGTGCGAGGCTCGGGCGATGTTATTACTGACCCCCTCTAAGGGCTGGAGCTCCTCTACCAGTCGACTGCTGGCACTGTATAGTTTTCTCTTCGTGGCGTGGAGCTGCATCCTCATGGGAGTGCTCTACTATGAAGTTTTCACCTACCTCGATGGTCTTGCCAAACACTCACTGGTGCAGCGCCAACACCTGTACGCGCATTTTAAGGGTGATCAACTGGACGAGGCCCTGGTCACCGGCATGTCGTTCGATACAAACGAAGCGGATACCTACGGGTTGTTCGATGAGCAGAAGAAGCCGCTGAGCGGACCAATCCGACAGTTCCCTGCGCAACTACCACTGGACGACCAGATTCACGAGCTTAGTAGCTGCAACGATTCCGACGATCCCACCCTCCCCCGAGACAGGTGCGACGCCGTGGCGATACAGACCCAGAATGGACAATGGCTGATATTGGCCCGATATCACGGTTCGCTGTTCGCCGTCACCCGGATCATACTGCAAGCGCTGTTCTGGGGTGTTTCCGTGATCATTATTCCCGGGCTTGTAGGTTGGTTCTTGCTACGTCGCCGCCCGATGCGCCAAATTCGAGCCATTCAAGCCAGCGCCGAGTTGATCGTCGCCGGCGATTTGGCCTGTCGCCTACCACTGTCGGATCGACGCGACGAACTGGACATGCTGGCTGCCATCGTCAATGCCATGCTCGACCGCATCGAACTATTGATGAACGAAGTCAAGGGTGTGTGCGACAGCATTGCCCATGATTTGCGCACGCCTCTCACTCGGTTGCGTACGCAGCTCTACCGCATCCAGCAACAGGCTGCCAAGAGCTCGCCCGAAGCCTTACAGATGGATCAAGTGATTGCCGAAACCGATTCGTTGATGGAACGCTTTCGCGGCCTGCTGCGCATCTCTGAACTGGAAGATCACCAGCGCCGCGCAGGCTTCGTTCAATTAGACCCGCAACTGTTACTGCTGGAGCTTCATGACTTCTACTTGCCGCTCGCCGAGGAAAGCGGACTCGCGTTCCAGTTGCAGGTACCGGAATTGTTGCCCCCCCTGTTAGGTGACCAGGCATTGCTGTTTGAAGCATTGTCCAACCTGCTGAGCAACTCGATCAAATTCACGCCTCACGCTGGTGAAGTCGTCCTCAGAGCTGTCAACGATGCAGGCAATATTCGAATCGAAGTGCTGGACTCCGGCCCCGGTATTTCCCCTGCCGAACGGGCTGCTGTTTTACAGCGCTTTTATCGCAGTGACAAAAACAGCCAGCAAAGCGGCTTCGGGCTGGGACTGTCGATTGTTGCAGCAATCGCCAATCTGCACGGATTCAAGCTAGAGGTCGGTGCCAGCGAGCGTGGCGGTGCTCGAATGACTCTCGACTGTCGGCAGGATTTTATTTCAAACAGGTAATGTATCGCTGACTAATCGTCAACTCCGTTGTTGGCCGGTCTCGACAATTCTGAATAGATTACATCGATTGCACAGCATTTTTTCCTCACATAACCTGACATGCCCCCCTGATGAAAATAGAAATGGATTACCACGCGAAGATATCTGGCATTGTTGAATTTCCTGTTTGTCACGTACGCGGCGGGACGTCTACCGGACTAATAATCTCAAAAAATTCGATTCCAGAAGATGAGTTATTGGTAGAGGAGTTACTGCGGCACCTTATGGGAGTGCCCTTGGTAAATGAATGCCCGAGTAATAATCAGATAACAGGGCTTGGCAGAGGCACTCCTACCAGCAACAAAGTATTCATCGTCGACAAATTGCCCGGTGAATCAAAAATGATCAGTACGCTGGCGCAATTGGCGGCCAGCAAGAGCCATATCGACTGGAGTGTCAATTGCGGCAATATGTCGGCTGCTTTGCCACTTTATGCTCTGGATCAAGGGTGGCTGGAGCCAGCGGATCCGACCAGTCAGATCGAGATTTACAACACCAACACAAAAACGACGATGCATGCACGCCTGGAATTTCAGGACGATCACCTTCAGAGCAATACCCGCATACCTGGCGTCAACGGAGTGTTTCCAGGAGTGGATCTGTTCCTACGTAATCCTGTGGGATCAAAAACAGGGATGCTGTTTCCAACGGGCCACCGGACCGAAACGATCAATGGCATCGCAGCGACTTGTATCGACGTTGCGGTACCGATGATCATAGTGAAGGCCGAAGACCTTGGCAAAACGGGGCTCGAAACACCTGCGCAACTGGATGCCGACTCCCACTTCAAAACCTTGCTCATTGAGTTGATGATCGAGGGAGGGTTGCGTATGAAGTTACGCAACCGGAGTGGGACTTTGATGACGGGCGATGAACTGCGCCGCAGTGAGACAATTCCGAAAATTTGCATCGTCAGCGCTGCGCAAGGAAGTGGAGATATCAACACACGTTACTTCACTCCGCAAAACGCGCATCCTTCTTTGGCAGTCTCGGGGGGATGTTGTCTCGCAGCGGCATGCCTGGCGCAAGGTACAGTTGCGCATGAACTGGTAGAAGCAGCTCATGCACCCTGCGACACGACCTCTGAGTTCCGCGTTTCGATCGAGAACCCTGCTGGGGTACTCGACACATTGATAACAGCCAGGGTGGATGAGGCTGAAGTCATTATCGATGCGGCCGCTTATCGCCGGAGCGCTCAAATTCTTCTGAAGGGCGTGGTGCCCCTGTATAACGCCTCTTCGGCATTGATTAAAGCGTTGGTGTCTGTGGGCAATAGGGAAACGTGATGCGGACAGACCTTTGGGGTATCGCCCAAAGGTCAAACAGCCTGGGGACTCGGTCACCTACGGCGTTTTTCAAGGTAGTTGCCGTGTGAGCCGTCTAACAATGCCGCTTTTTTATCAACCTGTTGCTCTCGATCCGGGTTGAACAATGCGGAATGGATCGACTCCTATAGAACGTGACTTTTTCATTTTCGAGAATCGGTAGGCCGCCAATCGTTTCTGCCAGTCCTCGACACGCGGCCGGGATAATGGTGCCAGAATAATCGGTTATACGTGTCGAAAAGCTGCCGAGCATGGCGTTTAATTGTCCATCACCCAAGTCGCTGGCTTTCATTTCGTCTTTGCCCAATTCTATGATAGCTGCACAGAGCAGGGGGACAATCAATTATCAAGCAACCGATACCCCACCCCTGCCTCGGTCAGGATAAACCTCGGCCGAGTTGGATCATCTGCCAGTTTCTGGCGCAGATGGCCTATCACAATCCGCAGGTAATGGCTGTCTTTGGTATGGGTCGGCCCCCAGATATCCTTAAGCAATTGCTGCTGGGTAATGACCCGCCCCGGGTGCCGCGCCAATTGCGCCAATACCGCGTACTCCTTGCGGGTCAGAGCGACTTCGGCACCATCGAGCAGCACCCGGCGATACGCCAAATCCACGGTCAGCGGGCCAAAGGTCAGGGCTGCTTGTCGGGTTTCACCGGACGGTGCCTGACGCAATAAGGATCGAACCCGCGCCAGAAACTCCTGAATACCGAACGGTTTGGTCACGTAATCATTTGCACCACTATCCAGTGCTTCGACTTTCTGTCCTTCGCTGGCGCGTACCGACAGCACCAAAACCGGCACCGTCGACCATTCACGGAGTTCGCGCAGCACTTGTTGGCCATCCATGTCGGGCAGGCTGGGGTCAAGCACCAGCAAGTCCGGTTTGTTCAGAGCAGCCTGGGCCAAGCTTTCGGTGCCGGTGCCGGCTTCAAGCACTTTATAGCCTTGGGAGGCTAAGCTAATACGCAAAAATTTGCGGATCTGCGGTTCATCGCCGATGACCAAAATAGTCGCGGTCTGGCTCATGGTTTAAATCAGAAAAAAGTGGTGCGAGAATAAACTAAGCAGCTTCAGGTTTCACCCTCTGCCTCGGTTGCTCCAGCAACGGCAAGGGAATGGTGATATAGGTGCCATGTCCGCCTTTGCGATCAGCGACGCTGATCCGCTAGCCAACCACTTGGGCGACATTAGGCGACACCAGTTAATAAACGACGCACATAACCAGAGTCATCAGAACAAGCAGACTCAAGGTAGGACGGATCATCGGGGACATTTCGAAACCATTGATTCAGTTAGAACGCTACAACTCGCTGAATTGATTCTTTGAATCCTACCGAACTAAATTGCAGAATTTCCTCCAGTGCGTCGGAAATTAATCTTTAGTTCCACTGAGCGATATTTTCCAGCGGCAGTTTAATCACAACCTTCGAGGAAGCCAGCCACCGTTCAACGGTCACTTTCTTGGATGCTGATGGAAATCCTGTAACGCACGCCCAAATGGTGCCGTCGCTGACAACGTTAACTCAGTGGGCTGGTGCATATCGGGCCGATGTGCTTGCTAAACCTCAGGCACATTTACACCGCGAGTTACGCGTTCGAGCAAGTCCGCCAACAGCAGCTTAGAGAGCGTTTTATTGACGGAACAACGGGAGCCGACTCATTTTGCGGTTCGTGCAGACACATCAAAAACCAGCGCTCAAGCGCCCACTAACCTGTGAAGCTTTTACATGATCACTCCATGCAGACCATTCGTATTGCCACATACCCAATATCTTTACTGTCGGGTTGGAGCAAATAGGTCTGCTTTAGATCTTTTGGCCAAGCAACTACTTGATCATGTTCAACGGAAGCTAGAGGGCAACAGCGGATCCTGTTCGCCGATGAAGCTGATGCAGCGCTTTCGAAAAAATACAGAATGGAAAACGTCTCCGATGGACCTAATGAAACGCCAAGTCATCCGTACGATGTGCGTCCGCCCCCAAGCCGAAGAAACCGCTTAGATTTACGCTAAAAAAAGATAGCCGTACTGGACAAGGTCGTGATCAGGTTGTGCAGAGAATGTACCGAGATCGAGGTACTGGGCTCCAATAAGACCAGTACCATTGTTTTTCAGAACAGATGAATTGTCGATGGCAGGTCGTTCAGGATTCTCTCCACATGCGAGATAAACGCTCGGGCTTTGGCGCTTGCCATCCTTCCCGTCGGCGTCACGGCCCATAATTCCCTAGGTGGAAGTTTCCAGTCGTTCAGCACTGTCTTGACCTCTCCTCTGGCCAGTTCCGGCATGAACATCCATTCAGCTGTCATGGCCAAGCCCTGATGGGTGAGGACACCTGCGCGGATGCCCTCCGAAGAACTGACGCGCAGGCGCCCGTGAGGGACGACTGGCTGTTGCCGGCTGCCTTGGGTAAAGATCCAATGCGCGCTTTCTCCCAAGCTATAGATCACCGTCTGGTGGTGCAGCGTTTGAAACGATGATCGAGAGAATCGCGCTCTGCGGACTGCCCGAACGCATGGCATTCAGCGTAAGCAATTGCAGGATACGGCAAACATGGCTGGCAGAATCGCGAAGTACTTGACGTCGCTGGCTATGAAAAACGTTGTTAGCGCGCTGCGTGCCACCTGCAATATTACCAATCTGCACACGTTCAGTAGCTTACCACCAGGGAATATGTGAGTTCTGGAACCACTGCTCGCAGAAACCGGCTGTTTGTCGAGGCGGTACGCTGGATTGCTCGCACAGGTGCGCTCTTGCGGGATTTTCCCAAACACTTTTGGTGATTGGCGCCGCGTTTATGTGTCCGGGAATCATGAACACGCAGGCAAAAGAGGCCGACACGGAACATCTGATGGTGGACGGCAGTCACGTTCGCGTTAATTAGCGTGGAGCTGCAAAAAATATCGACCCAGCCCAACAGACGTCGGTCCCATTGTCATACACCACGTTTATCTATACGCCGCCGCAAGGTAAATACATGGACTCCCCAAGCCGCTGCCCCCCCCAAAAGGCCGCCTGTAATAATATTAATGGCACGTAATGCTGCCAGCGGATCTGAATGCGTAATGAGCGCGACACCCAGTGCAGCACACGCGCACCGTATGGACATCGCAACGACATAGCGTCGAAAACCTACCAGCGTTAACAAGCCAATTACCGTTATCAATGGGACTGTGATCGCACTTGAGGGTATGACAAAGCTCAGGCATATTCCTAAGGGCGCACCGATTATGGCGCCGAGGATCCGATTGTAAAGTTTCTTGTTTCCCGAATTGACATTGCCTGTAACTACGCTGGCAGCAGACCAAATTACCCACTGGCCATAAGGCAGTTGCAACCACTCAACAACGGCAGCTGCTATTGCGACCGCGATAGCAACGGTCAGCATCGCCTCACCGCCCGAGACAGGGTGACCAAATTCTTTCCTTGAGAATATTTTGCCAAAGTGCGCGATGACACTGCCATCTACCGGCTTGACACCAATATGTTCAATAACAGCCAGAAGTATTACTGGTAACACTGCTGCAATTATGAACGGTAAAAAATGGACAGCGTATGCCATTAAACCGGAGTTTGGCGCGCGATCGCTCACTTCAAAGGTAAGGTAGAGCGCTGGAATGAACGTAAAGTTTCCCAGTGAGCGGAGTTTCGCTCCCTTTGCTGTTAACAGGATTGACAGGGATGCTAATGCCGCCGTACACATCACAAATACAACCGGCACCGCAAGAGAAGCCACTAGAATAACAAAGCCCGCAGCGATTGCCGCACCATGAAGTAGAACCCCGATGGGGGCCAGTCCTGACCGTTCACGCCCAATGTAGGCGGAGATAGTCGCAACCGTCGCTAGTAGCCAGCGACTATCTTCTGAGATCAAGGCCAACACGGGAGTGAGAACTAAAATCGCCCGAACCAGATCGTTTACATCGACTTCGCCCTCTCTCCCGAATATGAGCATTGCTCAGGCCGCCAAATCTTCAATCTTGATGATTTTTGCAATTGCACCCAGTACTTTCATTGACTCTTCGTGCTCGGCCTGATTACCTGCAGCGCAAGCATCCTCGATCACCACAACCTCATAGTCGCGGTCATGCGCGTCGCGGACGGTGCTCTGCACAGCCCAAACGCTGCTCACTCCAGCGATAATCAAGCGTTCAATTTTATTGGCGCGAAGTATTGCCTCCAAACCAGTGCCATAAAACGCATTGACTCGAGGCTTTACGATAACCGCGTCAGCAAGATTTGCGTGCAAGTCAGGATGGAATTCGAGTCCGCTCCCCCCGAATTTGAGCGCGCCAATCTCGTGGGCTCGGCCAAAGAAAGGCGAGTGTTTTGGCTGGTCAATATAGCCTTCGGCAAAACCTACTTTTACCAGAACGGAGAGCCAACCCTCAGCCTGAGCTTTGCTTAGTAACTGGTTTGCCTTCGCAATAATGCCGCGCTCGGCCGCGTGTGCCGCGGAGTTTGCCAATTTCCCAGCTGGACAAATGATATCCGCGATATAATCCAACCCGATAAACGCCGTTTTCATCTTTAAACCCTTCCCGTGTTAATTCAATTCTTCAGATCCACCCGCGAATAAATGCATATTCGATCAAGGAGCTCGCCGGCCTCCAATAGAAGCACGCTCTCCTTACCGGTAAGAATATGTTCCATAGCTTCAGCCAACCAAAGCTCGCGCTGCATACGGCTTGCGTTAAGCATCTGATAGCCCTGCGCAGTCACGGCCACGCGGACTTTGCGACGATCCACCAGGTCCGGGGTCCGAACGATCAGATCATCTGCTTCAAGTTCTCGTAATGCCGTCGCCATATTCGAAGAGCGCCAGCGAAGATCCGCTGCCAGCTCCGACGGTGTCGCCTTCCCGCTATAGCGATCGGCAGCACCCAACAACAGCAATCTCGCCCAGGATCGTTGGTCGTCTTTCGACTCTTGGCGCAAGCGCCGAGTGACCCCCATTAATTGCTCGCGTAAGCGAGATATCTGTTCGTGCTTAATTTTCGTCATGTCCTATATTTTCATAGCTATGCAACAATAGCAATATCTGATTTCCATGATTAAATCCAGCCCAACTCTTTCGCCAACGTTCGCCACGAAACGTCAACAGACACTAGGAACTGTCAACGTTTAGCGCTTGGCGCACACGAAAAACCACGAGCGATCAGGGCCCTAACGTACAAATGGCCGGACGATGGTTAGGCACACGGGCAAACTTGGCTCGCTGAGCGCGTCCCTGACCTTCAAAAATTTTCTTGTCTTTTTTGCGGCCATTCGCCATTATTGCAAGAAACTACTTTCATATTTAAATCTTTGGGTCCAACGATAGTGACGATGGAGCCAAATCAACATGTAGTCATCGACAAAGTAGCGAGCTGATGCCTCTGCTTGAGACAGCCGAGCAACCGCACGGACGTGATGCCAACGTCGACGACATTCTGACCTGAGTCTTTCCCTTCGTCCTTCCTTGAGAAGTTTTCATGAAACTGAAAATGGCTTTCGGCTTTGCTGTTCTTCTGGGGGCACTCCCCCCTTTCACTTACGCTGAGAACGTAACACCCTACCCTGATATAGCCGATATTTCCCACGCCGAGCCGGAGACGGCCATGCTTTTCAAATCATTTTTTTCGGTCAAGAGCAAGAAGAATATCGATGAAACCATGTCTTATTTTTCTCCACACTTACTCACCTATACCGATGCCACTTTTGGCTGGAACCAAGACAGTCCAGACGCAATAAGAAAGGTCTTACCCAAATCAGGGAAGGGTCTCTCCTACCCGACACGAATTCTAGGCGGCTCAATCAACGGAACGGGTAGCGCTATTGTCGAGTTTACCGATACGCCGGAGTTGTTTGGCGGGGATCTGAGAATCGTCGGCGCCGTAGATTTTAATGATGGCAAGATCATTCGTTGGACTGACTATTGGGACAGCAGTAGTTACGACGACGAACGCTATCATCAACTTCGCAAGCCAAAAGATAAATTTCCGACTGACTTCAAAGAATCCGGGATACAGCAGAACTCCAGCAAACGAATAAATATAGTAGCGCGCAAGTTACAAGACGCTCTAAATAATGGTGACGCACGGGCAGCCGCCGCACTCTTCACTTATGATGCAATTTTCGAAGACTTGGCTGTACGAACACAAATCCGGGGACAGACGGCAATTGAGCGGTATTTAAACCGCGTTCGATCCGTTGCGCCTTATTTGACGGGATCTAAATTGCGCCATGTGGTGGGTAGCGATCTCGGTGGTGGCTTTGAATGGTATGGCTCTGCGTTAACCCCGGTTTCAACGGGGATTATGGAACTCACGCTAGATCAGGATGGCAAGATCAGCAGGGCCGCGTCCATGTATGACGGAAGGCTACTTGGAAAATCGAAAGCCAATGATCTCAGATCATTAGCTGCAGAACCTTGAGCAACGTCACGTTTTAGGGTCTGTTGACATTCCACATCGGTAGCCAGAGGCCCCACATGCCATGGCTACCACGCTTGCAAGAAGTCCAGCAGGCTGGAATTTCTTTCCCATTGCGCAACGGCCACGCCGGGGGCAGGGTTGACGTCTATCCTGGAGTTTTTTTCGTAAATGCTGAGCCCCCCATATAGGCACAGTTGGTTCATCTGCAAAGTGGCGGGCCGCACCGCATATCGATTATTCATTCCGCAGCCACTGTGCAGATACGGTATACGCAGCGGCGACCTCCCCGCAGTAGATGCTCTTCCCGCGTAACCTGCCCCCATCCCTGCATCAGCATTTGAAATTGCGCTAATTCCGACGTGCAGAATCCTTGGCACTTTGTTGCCGCAGCGCAAATCGGACAATGGTCCTCGATCAATAAAAAATCATCACCATCGCGCTCAACCCGGGCCATATACCCTTCCGCGTCACGGGCGTCTGCCAGTCGCATGACGCGTTCGGCCAAGGAGTTTGCCGAAGCCAATTGCGCCTGATACTCGGCTAGCTGCTGCGTGCCACGGTGCTCGATGATCTGGTTAATGCCCCCCTGACCAAACAGGTGCTCAACAGAATGAATGATCTGCACTGTGAGCTGGGCGTGCGTATCCGGAAATCGGGCATGACCTGCTGTAGTCAATCGCCACAACTGCTTGGGTCGGCCAACACCGGAACGTGAGACCACGCTATCAACCATGCCTTGTTCGACCAATCTAGCCATCTGTTGCCGTACCGCTTCGGAAGTCAAGCCGAGTACCTTTGACATGCCCGCGGTGCTGCATGCGCCGTGGGTTTTAAGGTACCTCAACAAATGTTCGGATGAGCGCGACGCCGTGTTTTCAGAACATTTTCTAGCATAAGTCATCAGCTACTCGATAAAATTGCAAGCGTTATCCTATTTCATTAAGACATCTCACTCGGCAGGGTTCAAGTCTGTTGACCCCAAAAAACAAAAGGGATGATGTATGGAAAGCTCCGGGATCATTGCGAGTTATGCTGCTTGCCATCGGCATCGTTGGGGGAAGCTTAATTATAAATTTTACAAGCGCACGCTAGTGGCCTGAGCGGTTAATCCATTTATTTATATCTTGCTCAGGAATGTACTAAGCGCCCAATATCAAGGCTTGGTTATGCGCATGGCCCGACCGACTTCCCCCTTCGCTTTAACGCCTTCTGATCGCGTTGTCCTGACAGGTTGGTTACGTATGAGTACGCTGGAACAGAGCCTCGCCCTGCGTGCACGTATCCTGCTTCTACTGGCGGATAGATTGACGCCCAAGGTCATCAGCGAGCAGTTGCAGGTCACGCCGCCAACAGTGTTCAAGTGGCGAAAACGCTATCTGGAGGCGGGCATCGAGGGCTTGAGCGACCTACCACGTAGTGGTCAGCCGCTCAAACTCGGGGCCGAAAAAGTCAACGAGATCCTCGCACTGACTACCCGGCGAGTACCCAAGGAGGCGACTCACTGGAGTGTTCGCCTGATGGCCAAGTATGCGCGGGTCACTACTTGGCAGGTGCGTCAGGTCTGGGCTGCTTCCGACCTCAAACCCCATCGTCTGAAGACCTTTAAAATCAGCAACGATCCACATTTCGCCGACAAGGTGGTCGACGTGGTCGGGCTTTATCTGAATCCACCAGACAACGCCCTGGTGCTTTCTGTGGACGAGAAAACTCAGATTCAGGCCTTGGATCGCACCCAGCCAATGTTGCCTCTGCCCCCGGACAGATCGAGCGTCGGACGCATGATTACAAGCGCCATGGAACAGCGAGTTTGTACGCGGCATTCGACATCATGACCGGCCAAGTCATCGGGCGGATCACGCAACGCCATCGCGCCAACGAATTCCTAGCCTTTCTGCACCATATTGATCGCAGCACACCTGCTGCACTGGATCTGCATGTCATTCTGGATAACAGTTCAACCCACAAAACGGCCGCAATCAAACAGTGGCTGGAAAAACGTTCACGTTTCAAATTGCACTTCACACCGACCAGTGCGTCATGGTTGAACGCCGTGGAAGGCTGGTTTGCACAACTGGAAAGGCGAGCGTTGTACCGGGGTGCCTTCACCAGCGTTGCCGACCTGAAGACAGCTATCCGCCAATTCATTGAGGCCCACAATGAGTTCTCAGCCAAACCGTTCAAGTGGAACAAAACGGCTGAAGCCATTATCAGTTCGGTACACAAGGCAAAGCTGAGTGTGATAAAAAATAAATTAATGAATTAACCGCTCAGGCCACTAGCCACCGTTCGCAGCGCCCACAGCTTAGCGCATCGGCTGTTTAAGTGGAGCAAGTGTTCGTGGGATCCGCTTTCTGTAATAGTGCCGCGTTCCATGACCAGGATTCGATCCGCGGGCTGGAGGGTGTTGAGTCGATGGGCGATGCTGATGACGTGCGACCCTGGATGATCTCCAGTAAGCCTGTCTTGTCCAGATAGATCGGCCTAAGCCAGTCGCAAGCCGTATCGAAGATGCGATGGCGAAACAAGCTGAACACGATGTGTGACCACGGCCACACTTGGGGATCAGCGAGAGGATAATCATGTCATTACCGTTCCACCCGCTGCCTGATAGGCAGCAAGCAAATGTTCAATTGGGTTTTCGTGCTGTCCATAACCAGAGCCCGGAAGACTGGCCCAGACATTCGAACACTTCGAAACAGCGAGTTCGAACCTGCCCGAATCGATGAGGAGGAGTGCGCCATGTTCGCGAAGTTGCTGTAGCGCATACCGATCCTGCGACACTGGCGAAAAGTCGGGCAGGCGCATCTTCGCCTGATAGATTTTCCACCATCGGTAGATGATCTGGTAACGTCCCGCAGCGGTCGAGCACATGGCTCTATTGAGCACGTTCGGATGATGCGTGTACCCCTCAAAAAGTAGCGGCTTCGCGGGCATGCTTCCGACGAGGACGTTGTAGCCGTCATCGCTTTTCGCGAGCAATGGCGCACCTAACTCACTGACGGCAATCATATCGAGGAATGCAGCGCGGTTCTGGCCCCCTGATGCTGCCGCATCAAGGCGTGTCATTGTCGTCCTCCTTCGGTGGATTACGCTTGACCGTCGTGTAACGACCGATGATTAAGAGCAGGAATACAGCCAGTGAAACGTAGCGTTCCGTGCCTTGCGGCAGCGCCGCTTTCAGGTCGGGTGGCATGGTATTCCAGGCATTGATCAACGAGGGGCCGAACGCGGTGATGGCCGCACACGCGGCGCTGATGATGACCGTGCCACGCTTGTGCAGCGTGCGCCAGTTGTCGACAAGTGTGAGCTTCATGGTCTGCTCCTAGACATCTCCGATGTCTTGTGACCGAGGCATAAAACTATCGGCAAAAGAGCCGACATACACGCAGGTCTACCGGCCTGCCGCGGAGAATCCGCGTTCCTGTTGCAGATAAAGCGAATTCAGAAACAGCATCGCCGCGAAACAGCCAAAGACGATGACCGCGATCAAGGTTGCTCCGCTGAAGGGGACGCTTAGAAAGAAACGCACATCCAGCAAGGGTTCGGCGAGTCGTCGCTCGTAAGTCACGAGGCCTGTAACCGAAGCCGCCGAGAGCATGAAAAGAAAAGTTGACGATGCGCTCGACTTTTGACGAGGCTGCGTGTTTTCCCATCTGGTGACTTTGATCCAGCGGTCCGAGGCAAACGACAAGTCCGCATGCTCGTCGCCCTACCCCCTACGCAGGTTCTCTGTTCTCACGCAAGATAGTGGGTGGGTCCATGGCTCCGAACATGCCGGCGTAGCTGGTGTGCCATGCAATGCAGCTGGCGGTTGCTGAGCGTCAACCGCCCCCTGAGCTGAGCACTCGCTCGGATCTGGGCAGCCAATACGCGAGCGCGAGTTACAGATCGTTGCGGGGCAAAATGACATGCTGCACAGTATGAACCGCAAAGGTAACTGCTGGGAAACTCAAGGTAATCGCCACTGATCCCTCCACCCGCCGCGACATCCCCAAGTTCTGCATTTTCCTGGTCATGAATTGATCGAGCAGCAGGAAGACACTGGCACCTGTTTGGACTGGATTCGCAAGAAGCTCGATTAACCCGCCGAACAGCTGATCCGAATCCACTTGCGCGCACTGCGCGCCAAGCGGATCGACAACATCAGCGCCGAGCAACTGAAGCCCAGAATCGAGCCTTGCCACAGCCCACTCGGACCGCTGGCGGTGCCGAACCAGTCGGTCAGGCCGAGGGCGTAACCCACCGGCAAGCCGATCCCCCAATAGGCGAACAGCGTCAGGACCATCGTCACCCGAGTGTCCTGATACCCGCGCAAGGCCCCGTCCGCCGTCACCTGAATCGCATCCGAGAACTGGTACAACGCCGAGTAGATAATCAGCATCGACGCGGCCTGAATCACCTTAGGGTCAGTGGTGTAAATCGTCGCGATGTGCTCACGCAGCAACAACATCATGCTGGCGGAGACACAGGCATAGATCAGTGCAGAGCCCATGCCGACACCGGCGGCAAAGCGCGCTTCACGGGGTGCTTCACGGCCCAGCGCCTGACCGACCCGCACGGTCACGGCCATCCCCAACGAGTAGGGAATCATGAACACCAGCGAGCTGAAGTTCAGAGCGATCTGGTGCCCGGCGACCACGGTGGCGCCGAGGCTGCCGATCAGTAGGGCGATTACCGCGGAAATGCTCGACTCAGCAAACACTGCGATACCGATTGGCAGGCCGATGTTCAGCAGGCGCTTGATCACCGTCCACTGGGGGAAATCGAACGGGCTGAACAGTTGACTCGACTGATACGCCGGCGCCCAACGGGTCCAGCCCGCCATGCCGAGCATCATCATCCACATCACGATCGCCGTGGCCCAGCCACAACCAACACCGCCCATGGCCGGTACACCGAAATGGCCGTAGATGAAGATGTAGTTGAGCGGAATATTCAGCGCTAGCCCGCACAAACCCAGCACCATGCTCGGGCGAGTACGGCCCATGCCATCGCTGAAGCAGCGCAGTACATGGTAGAGCGCAGCCGCTGGCAACCCGGTGGCGATACCGCGCAGGTACTCCATGCAAGGGCCGATCAATTCGGGGGCGACCTTCATGACATGCAGTACCGGCTCGGCACTGAACAGGATCAGCGTCGCCATCAGTCCGACCACCAACGCCAGCCATAATGCCTGGCGTACAACAGGGCCAATCTCGCCATGAGTGCCCGCGCCAAAGCGTTGTGCGACTTTCGGCGTCGTCGCCGATAGCGTACCGGTCATCAGCAGGAACACCGGCACCCAGATTGAGTTACCCAGCGCCACAGCCGCCAGATCCCGCGGCCCGACGCGACCCGCCATTACCGCATCGACGAAACCCATGGCGGTGGTCGCCAACTGCGCGATCATGATCGGCAAGGCCAGGCCGAGCAAATTACGCAGCTCGAGACGAACCCGGGCAGGGCGGTTGAGGGCAGTTGCAGCGGGATGATCAGTCACGGAATTCAAGGGCGAAACGTCCAGTTTTTTAAGGCGCACGGCGGCGCATTCTATGCCTTGAAGTAATGGTTAGGTGTAACGAACTGCAATCCAACGCGGCCGACCAGCATTAATTGCAAGTGAGTTGACATTCGAACGGCTCCCCAATGGGAGCAGTATTCGAGTCCAGGTGGAGCAAAAAATGCTGAGCTCGGCGAGGGGCGCGGGAAAATGTACCGTGTCTGGCTCAGGCAAGATGGCATGTGTCCTCACCTGCCTGAAGCCCATCACAAAGCGAACCCCTTGGGATATTCGCCACATTGTAAAGAGGACTGATGGTAGGTCAGGCGCAGCAAGCAATCTTCAGATGTATCATCTCAATTGTCGGAGAAATAAAAGTATACCGAATATGAGGCCGTGTAACCGGGCTTCGAAAGATGCCTTTGTAGAGGCTTGAGCCGTGTGCGTTGAAAGGCGCTGACATACAGCATCTCTTGAACTTGCTACCGCTTGCGCACGGACATAGATCGTCTTCGAGCATGACCCTGTCGTAATTGTCATCAAGCCAGAGGTTGCGACTCAGATGGTAGGCCAACGCCGTGAGCACGTGACTCAAAGAGATTTTCTCAATAACGGTTACCCGCATACGGATGTAACTCAATAGCCGCAGAGGCGTAGAGGCGTAGAGGCGTAGAGGCGTAGAGGCGTAGACAGGATTGTAGTGGTGCCACTATGGTTTTTCAGGCGCTCGATGACACTACTGAACGCCTCGTTGCAAATGCACTCACCCCAATACTCAGGAATGAGGCTAGGGCGGCAAGCAGCATCGCCTCAGACATTCCTTTAGAAAAAGCCGCCGTGTCTGTATGGGCAATCATCGCGCCGAAAATCGCCACCCCCACAACTCCGCCAAGCTGTCGTGCAGAGGCCATCAACCCAGAGGCGATGCCGGCATCGTGCTGGCTCACAGATGAAAGCATCGAGTTCGTTATGGAAGGAACGGAAATCGCACTTCCGATCCCCACCAACATCAGCGCTCCATTAAGCAGCCATGGAGAGCTTTGCGGTGAAATTTGCGACAGCGCTAAAAAGCCAATGATCAGGACGGAAAAGCCTGTGGTGATGATTCGATTGGCGCTTACGCGCTTAGCGATACGCGATGACGCCATCGTGGAAACAGTAAGCACTGCCGTGAGCGGAATGAATGATAGCCCTGTGAGGAATGAATCATAGTGCAAGAAAGTCTGGAAATAGATGCTGAAGATAAATACTGTACCGTAGAACGTAAAGTTAATTACGGCTCCAGCAAGTGACATGGTACCCAGAATTTTGTTGGTGGCTAATCTGGGCGGCAACATCGGGTCTTTGATCCACCGCTCAATCATTACAAATAAAACTGCGAAAACGATGGCGACGGCTATCGCGCAAAGGGTCTCAACCGTCCAACCCTGCGCGCTCGACTCCGTTAACGCATAGGTCAATGTCGCCAGGGATACTGCGATACTGCCTTGCCCAAGGAGATCAATTTTTTTATTGATACGTGGAGAGGCCGGTGCAAAGTGCAGGATCAAACCAATCGCCAGTAACCCGACCGGAATATTGATCATAAATACGCTCCGCCAACCGAAATATTCAATCATCAAGCCGCCTACGACCGGCCCAGCTGCCATGGCGATGCCCCCGCATGCCCCCCACATGGCCACCGCTGATTTTCTTTGATCAGGATCCTCGAATGACAATCGAATCAGTGTCAGAGAGGTGGGAACCAGAAACGCTGCCCCCGCCCCTTGGAGAATCCGCATGATAATCAAGGTGGTCAGGTTGCTAGCCAGGCCGCAGCCGATGGACGCCAGAGTGAAGAGAGCGAACCCTGAAGCGAGGGCTGTCTTGGTACCAAATTTATCTCCGCAAGCCCCTCCGAGAATAAGCAACGCAGAAAAAACCAGGGCATAGCTATTAATAACCCACTCAAGACCCGTAAGGTCGGCATTAAAGGCAGCCTTCAGCGATCCCAGGCCGACGTTGACGACGCTTACATCAAGCTGTACCAGGAAAAAGCCAAGGCAGCAGGCCACTTGAATTGCGAGCAGTGAAGACGATTTTTTCGGCATCTGGGATTTAGCACTGAAAAATGATCAACCGAGCCTATCCGTTGACTCTGTATGCGTAAATACTAAAATACTCCGACTATCCATGCGAAATTGCATAGTTTATGAATTGGGAAGACTTACGCGTTTTTCTTGCTATCGCCAAAGCCGGGACGTTGTCAGGCGCCGCGCGGATCTTGAACATCGACCAAGCCACTGTGAGCCGACGTCTGACGTCGCTGGAAAGCGATCTGAAGGTACGTTTGATAGACCGATTGCCGCGCGAGTCGCGCCTTACCGCGATTGGCCAGGAGGTTCTCGCAAAGGTTGTTGATCTCGAGGCCAATGCCTTTGCAGTTGAGCGTATGTGTCTGACGTCCCGTGCGGACGAGCGCTCGAAAGTGACCATCACCACGCCACCTATTCTGGCCAGACATTTTTTTGCGCCCAATCTCCACAACTTGTCCCAACGCCACCCGCTAGTCCAACTGACCGTTCTTAGTGAGCCTCATTTCGTGTCGTTGTCCCGGCGTTTTTCAAGGTACTTGTCGCGTCAACCGTCCTACTATGCCGCTCTTTTCTCGGCCTGCTGCTCCCGATCCGGGTTCAGCATCACCGTGCCGATCGGTTCCCAGTTACGCGTCCGACCTGACCAGCGCTCCGGGGTTTTCTCCTTGGCTCGTTTGTACAGCTCATGGCGCTGCGCCAGGATCTGATGGTCCAGTCCTCGATGCCGCTCAGCCGGTGTGACGAAGCGGATGCGGCTATGCCGGTGCTCGTTGTTGTACCAACGCATGAAATCCCTCACCCAGGCCCGTGCGGCGTCCAAACTGGCAAAACCATTCACTGGCCATTGCGGGCAATATTTCAGCGTTCTAAACAGCGACTCCGAGTAGGGATTATCATTGCTCACACGCGGGCGACCGCGGGACGGCGTGATGCCCAGGTCGTACATCTTGCTCAACAGCGTCACCGATTTCATCGGCGCTCCGTTGTCCGAGTGCAGTACCAGCGGCTCGCGTAAACACTGCTCGCTGATCACGCTGTGCTGCAGCAGGGCCGCCGCCTTTTCGCCGCTTTCTTCTTCGTAAACCTCCCACCCCACCGCCTTGCGGCTATAAATGTCTTCGATCAAATACAGGTAGTAATACTTGCCGCGTATCGGCGACGCCATATACGTGATGTCCCAGGACCACACCTGGTTAGGCGCGTTGGCGGCATGCGTCGTCGGAGCCGCGTGCCGTCTGGGCCGCTGGCTACGGCCACGGTGCTGCTGCTGGCCTGCCGCACGCAGGACGCGATAAAACGTGGACTCCGACGCCAGATAACGCGCCTCGTCAGCCAGACGCGGAACGATCTGACTCGGCGGCAGATGGGCGTATGCCGGGCTATTGCACAGCGTCACGATGGCTTGCCGTTCGATCTCGCTCAAGGCATTACGCGGCGTAGGCCGCACGGTAGTCGTGCGGGCATCGGCTTGAACATCTTCAGTCTCGGTCCAGCGCTGCAAGGTCCTGAGCGAGAGCCCGATTTCCTGACACGCCCTGTTTTTTCGGGCCCCGGCCATGATCGCTTCGATCAACCAGGCCACCAGTAACTGCCGTTGCGGCAAAGAGGTTAGCTGTCCTCGTTGTCGATCCCCCAGTAGTCGTTGAGCTTTTTTCGCAGCACCAACAACGCGGCGGTTTCAGCCAGCGCCTTGTCTTTGCGGCGTAGTTCTCGCTCAAGTTCCTGGATACGTTTCTTGTCCTTGCGAGACTGTTCGCGGTCAACCTTTTGTTGGTTCTGAACGCCCTGCTGCCCCGTGATACAGGCTTGACGCCAAGCGCTGACGTGTTCGGGGTACAGACCTTTTCGTCGGCAATACTCACCCAGTTCGAGCTGCGACAGACCGGCGGTTTCGAGGACTACAGCGAACCGGGCTTCAGCAGACCAGGTCTGCGGGAGTGACTTGTCTTCAGGCACTGTGCTTCCTTCAGAACTGACCTTCTTGCGCCAGTTGGACAAAGACATTTCGCTGACTCCTTCGCGGCGGGAAACCTCGGCCATCGATAGGTTCAGCGGGGGAAGCAGCATCTTGAGTAATGCGGCTTTGCGTTCAGATGAATAGTACGGCACGAACAGTCTCTTTCCGCCCCCGATATGCTTTTTCAGGAAAAACCGGAGAGGCGACAACTATCCTGACACCGGGGGGCACAGAGGTGGAGCGATCATGTTAGCGACCCGCGTCGACCACGTTGTTGGGCATCTGAGGGCCAAGGCATTGGTGAGGACGTTATGCGATTTAGCTGGATGTCGAAGGAAGCCTTATAGCTTGCGAATCTGGTGGCAACAGCACCATGAGGGATTGGAAGATAAACCCAATCGGAAATGGGCGGCGTATTTTGAAGGTGCCACACCCCGGCCAAGCTTGCTAAAAGATATGTACGCGGACTATCCCTCGCTCAAAGCGCTGTTTGATAATCCCCTGTGGTTAGCTCTGTCCGACGATGCCGGGAAGAGACAGGATTGGGATTGCCTCGCCGAAGACATACGAGTAGGTGGCCAACCCTTGGGCGCGTTCGACAGTAGTACTTCGTCCCTGTTGTTTAGCCGGGTGGATTGGCCTTGTTTGGGTTTGATGATTATCTTGCTCAGGACGCGGTCGAACAGGTTTGCGCTGCACCGAAAATGGTTGCAGATGAATTTCAGTCATTTCTTCTACTTGGCATGCCTGCAAGCACCGTTGCGGGATTTCTATGCTGAGTTGTACAGCCTGCTGAACAGCCTGCTATCGCGGGATTTTGATCTGTATGCATTCAAAAGCTGGCCAGGCACTGTCGAAGAGTTTAAGGACCAACTTGAGGTCTATTACTATTTACTCGACGGTATCAAGGCGCTCAATTGGCTGGATGACGTTGAAGCGCAACGTGCATTGCTGCTGTGGATTCTGATTGAGGTCGATTCTGGGCTCATGACTTACATCGCTGTGGTGCGTGGGCGTTGGCCTCTCCAATGGCCACTTAAGCTAAGGCGGATATGGCTGCGACAAAGCAAGCTTTGGAAGGGGATGCCTATTGCGTTAGACGGTTATCAGTTACCAGCTCCGCTCTGAGAAAGCACGCTCAATGCTGACGCTGCCCCCGGTGTCAGGATAGTTGTCGCCTCTCCGGTTTTTCCTGAAAAAGCATATCGGGGGCGGAAAGAGACTGTTCGTGCCGTACTATTCATCTGAACGCAAAGCCGCATTACTCAAGATGCTGCTTCCCCCGCTGAACCTATCGATGGCCGAGGTTTCCCGCCGCGAAGGAGTCAGCGAAATGTCTTTGTCCAACTGGCGCAAGAAGGTCAGTTCTGAAGGAAGCACAGTGCCTGAAGACAAGTCACTCCCGCAGACCTGGTCTGCTGAAGCCCGGTTCGCTGTAGTCCTCGAAACCGCCGGTCTGTCGCAGCTCGAACTGGGTGAGTATTGCCGACGAAAAGGTCTGTACCCCGAACACGTCAGCGCTTGGCGTCAAGCCTGTATCACGGGGCAGCAGGGCGTTCAGAACCAACAAAAGGTTGACCGCGAACAGTCTCGCAAGGACAAGAAACGTATCCAGGAACTTGAGCGAGAACTACGCCGCAAAGACAAGGCGCTGGCTGAAACCGCCGCGTTGTTGGTGCTGCGAAAAAAGCTCAACGACTACTGGGGGATCGACAACGAGGACAGCTAACCTCTTTGCCGCAACGGCAGTTACTGGTGGCCTGGTTGATCGAAGCGATCATGGCCGGGGCCCGAAAAAACAGGGCGTGTCAGGAAATCGGGCTCTCGCTCAGGACCTTGCAGCGCTGGACCGAGACTGAAGATGTTCAAGCCGATGCCCGCACGACTACCGTGCGGCCTACGCCGCGTAATGCCTTGAGCGAGATCGAACGGCAAGCCATCGTGACGCTGTGCAATAGCCCGGCATACGCCCATCTGCCGCCGAGTCAGATCGTTCCGCGTCTGGCTGACGAGGCGCGTTATCTGGCGTCGGAGTCCACGTTTTATCGCGTCCTGCGTGCGGCAGGCCAGCAGCAGCACCGTGGCCGTAGCCAGCGGCCCAGACGGCACGCGGCTCCGACGACGCATGCCGCCAACGCGCCCAACCAGGTGTGGTCCTGGGACATCACGTATATGGCGTCGCCGATACGCGGCAAGTATTACTACCTGTATTTGATCGAAGACATTTATAGCCGCAAGGCGGTGGGGTGGGAGGTTTACGAAGAAGAAAGCGGCGAAAAGGCGGCGGCCCTGCTGCAGCACAGCGTGATCAGCGAGCAGTGTTTACGCGAGCCGCTGGTACTGCACTCGGACAACGGAGCGCCGATGAAATCGGTGACGCTGTTGAGCAAGATGTACGACCTGGGCATCACGCCGTCCCGCGGTCGCCCGCGTGTGAGCAATGATAATCCCTACTCGGAGTCGCTGTTTAGAACGCTGAAATATTGCCCGCAATGGCCAGTGAATGGTTTTGCCAGTTTGGACGCCGCACGGGCCTGGGTGAGGGATTTCATGCGTTGGTACAACAACGAGCACCGGCATAGCCGCATCCGCTTCGTCACACCGGCTGAGCGGCATCGAGGACTGGACCATCAGATCCTGGCGCAGCGCCATGAGCTGTACAAACGAGCCAAGGAGAAAACCCCGGAGCGCTGGTCAGGTCGGACGCGTAACTGGGAACCGATCGGCACGGTGATGCTGAACCCGGATCGGGAGCAGCAGGCCGAGAAAAGAGCGGCATAGTAGGACGGTTGACGCGACAAGTACCTTGAAAAACGCCGATCCAGCCAACGTCCAATATCCAAAACAGGCGCTCGGCCGTATGTAGTAGAACTACAAGTTCATAAAATTTATGGTGACCATGAACCACGGTTTTAGCTTGGTATGACAGTGTTGGTATTGAGCGCGAAGAGACCGCTTGAGGCGGTACTGGTGCCCCATGAGGTGCCGTTAATGTGAGCAAACAGGAGTTTTTATGCCTATCTTAGACGCTACCAGGGAATTCCCAAAAAAGTCTCACTACGGCAAGCACTCCGTGTACTTTCCCTCTCAGAAAAACCAAACACAGATCGTGTGCGATAGCACACTGGAAGCCGATTATTGCGTTCTACTGGAGTTTGAGCCCACGGTGGAGCGCTACCAATCTCGACCTAGCATCTTCAAAATCAGCGTCGACGAACGAATCCACGATTACACCCCCCACTTCCTGGTAGAAACTACCGAGCTGGTTTACTACACCGAAATAAAACTTGACTTCACCAAACTTTCCGCCCGAGGCAACGCTAAATTAAAGGCCGCCAGTTGCTACTTTAATCAGCTGGGTCGCTCATTAAAATTCGCCGATGAGAACACCATTCGTCGAGGTGAGTACCTGCGGAACTTAAAATATCTGTACTTGCACTCTTTCAACGTTGGGGCAGATGAGCGCGGCGACTGCGCGAGGCAATTAGAGGCACTCACCTTTCCGATCCGGCTGGGGAATCTGTTGGCGAAACAGAACGGTCCCAGCACTCGCTCCATTTACAAAGCGATATTCGACCAGGTCCTAATATTCGATTTGCGTCAACGACTGACAATCAATACGCAACTAGAGGTCCGCAACGATGGACATCAGTATTCCGAAAGTCGGTGCTCAATACACGCTGGATAATCAGGTGTATGAAATCATCTCAATTGTCGACGATAGCATTTCACTGTGTTCACTAGTTCATCATTACCACCGCTACCTTGACGTCAACCTATTTGCATCGATGGAGCAGCGCGGCGTCTTAGTACAACATCAACAGGCAGCCACTGACTTGAGTGAGGCCGCGCAATTGATGTCATTACCCCCTACGCAACGGGCACATTTAAACTACCGCCACTACTACGTCGAAGCCTATGACAAGTCATCCCATAGTCGGTTATCAAAAGCGGCGACCCTCGAACTGATTGGCCACGTGGCCAAAAAAATTGACGATCATCATCCGCCCAGCATTTCGACGGTGTGGCGCTGGACTCACAAGTACCGCATGAGTAATCGAAATCCCTTTTCGATACTCAAACGCTACGCCCCAAAGCGCCAAAAGCGTATTCTTCACAACACGGAGGAACTCATAACCCATTATATACAGACATCTTACCTGCAGCGAGAATGCCCGAGCGTTATGCATGTATATAAACTACTGAAGTCCCAAATGACGGTGGAGAACAAAGAGCGGCGTAAAAGTGGATCCTTAACCGTCGAAATACCTTCATACGCAACATTCAGGCGGCGAATTCTAGCTTTGGACCGTTTTTTGGTCACCCTAAAGCGTTATGGATTAAAAGCTGCGCAGCGCATTCATAAATTTGGAGGGCACTTGTATGTGGACAATGATCTATATGGCAACAACCACTTCGACTCCCAGAGAATGGATGTCAACATTATCGATCAGCAAGGTAACTGTATTGGTCGCCCTAGTCTGTCGGCATTTTTGAGTCCTGCGTGGCGCGGGTGCTCAGGCCACGACATCGACATAGGGTCACCCTGTGCAGAAAAAACCATGCGTGCCGTGATCCGCGCCATTATAAAGCACGGGAAATTTGCGAGTATCACTACCGATCATGGAAAAGAAATATTCAATAACTGGACACAAAACACATTCAATACGCTTGGTATCATAATCGACTACGTTCCTGTCGGGGATCCCGATGCCAAGGCGTTTATTGAGCGTTTTTTCGGTACTGTTAACACAAGTTTTTGCCACAACCTGCCTGGTACCACGAAAAGCAACCCCACAGCGCTTGGTGATTACCCATCTGAGGAACGCGCCTGCATGACACTCGACGACCTGCGGAGTGCATTCGACACTTGGCTTGAGGTCTACCACAACACGTGGCATTCAGGCTTAGGTACCAGTCCTGCAAAGAAACGTGAAGAATTGGAAGAATTGTCTCCTCCGCCAGAACGTTACTCCCTAGAAGATCTGCAACAACTGTGTCTCAGCGTCTGGCGGTTGAGGATCTCCAGAGGGAAAGTGACATGCAAGAAACTGTTTTGGACCGGACCCGGACTTCCCGAAATCGCTCAAAGGCTGAAAGCCAACCAGACAGCCATTGTTTATTTCAACCCTTGCGACCTTGGCATGGTTTGGGTTGCCCATCCCGATACACCCAAAGAGTGGCATCCGGCCGATGCGACTCGTAGTGACTACCAGAATGGCTTGACCCTTACAGATCATGAACAGGTCGTGCAAGCATTCAAAGATGAAAAAAGGAAGTTTGATATAACCCAAGCCTGCCAGAAAATGTACGAACTAAACCAGATGATCGAATCATTCAAACGCAAATCACGCAAAAAACATTCCAAAAAAAAACAGTCACGATCGTCACAATTATCAACACCGCCCAGCGGATCGCCAAGCATACTTGACTCGACGGACTACCCCACCTTCCGCATCAAGGGTGATCCACATGAATAAGGATGCGCAAGCCAAACTGTTGCAGTTCAAGGCATTTACTATCGCACATCCGCAATTTCGAGAGGCGCTGGATACCATTCACCGGTCGATACAAGCCACCCAACTCCGAGGAGAACCAAGCTGCTCGTTATTACTCGGTGCCCCTGGCACGGGCAAGACACGTGTGTGCCAACAACTAACGGGCGAATTTGGGCCACGAACGATTATACGTACAGAAGGAGGAATACAGGATATCTATCCTTCGATTTATTGCGGAATCCCTAACAACGTAACGATCAAGGGTGTGGTCATTGCTCTGCTACAACGATTTGAGACCTACAACCTATACCAGCCGATGGCGTCTCTGGAACATCGCCTGATGAACTTATTAAAGAACTGCCAAACAAAACTCATCATACTGGATGAATGGCAACACCTGTTACGCCGCGGGGCTGCACGAACACAGGAAACAGTCTGCGATTGGGTTAAGGTACTCACCGATATATTTTCGGGCGAAGTCGTGTTAGCGGGCACACCGGAGTGCGAGCTTATTATAAAAAGCCACCAAGCCTTGGCTGGCCGCTTCCCTTACTTGGCGCATCTTCACCCTTTTACCTTGAGTTCGCCTGAAGACTACAACGACTTCGTGCGGCTGATCAGAGCTTTTTCCCAGGAAATAGTTAAGACAATGGAGTTCAAGGAGATCCCCCCCTTAACGGACGAAAAGCTGATTTTGTCTTTGTATTCCATAACCGGTGGAAACATGCGTTCCATTCGAATCCTGTTATACGAAACGTTGAGTGACGCCTTGGAGCGGAACGATAAAAACCTACTGGTATCCGACTTTGAGGCTGCTGTCGAACGCATAATTTTAAGCACACGCCTGACCAATACCAACCCGTTTAACATGACACTCAGCCAGCTTCGAAAAACCCTATATAAATAGGTATCAATCATGTTTCGCTTGAACTACACCCCATTACCCCTACCCAACGAGAGCGCTGTCAGCATGTTATTGCGCTGCGCCACTATCAACGGATACAAAAGCCTTAAACTCCTTAATCGCGCCTTTGAACTGGAGCTAAATGATAATGTTGCGCGACTTTGGCAAGGATGCGCCACTCACCGTCTCCTCACACAACACTCCGCAATAACGCCTGAGGACAAGGCCCAGATAGACAACGCTTTTCATCAATTGACACATGAAAGAGGAAGGAACTTCATGAACATCCACGGGGTGACATTTCCCGCGTCGATCTTGAGACAGGAATTGGCCCTCTGCCCAACTTGCATCCGCACCGGATGCCTCAACCGAATGCATATCTACCGTTGGTCAGACGTTTGTCCTCTACACGGTGAGAGCTTTCTCCAACGTTGCCCGCAGTGCAGTAGTCCGTTTCAGTGGTTAAAGCTTGACGATTTTTATTGCCCATGCGGTTTCGATTTGCGCACGGCACCCACGACTCTACAAGAAAACCACTCCAGCAAAATCATTGATCGCGCCATGTCAGAGAATAATAATGACTTTTTCTCATTGCTCATGGCGTGCATGAACGCACTTCGGTATCTGTCGACAACCGACAATCGCGCCATGCTTTTAGATGTCTGCGTTAATATTGCTGATGGAAAAAAATCGTCTTTTTTTGAGGAAATGTTCAAATTACAGAAAAAAATGCCTTCTCTGCACCGCCGCGCCTTGGTCGCGCCCTTTATCCTGAGTCAGCATCCGATCCTCAGCGGATATGGTATGGAATATTACTTTGTCACACAACAATCAAAACCTACAGGACATCCGGTTGATTGTAGCTGTGGGAATTTATTATTCACCGACAAGGAACTTGAATTTGTGTTTGCAACCAAAGAAAATGTCACCCAGTTAAAGTTAGATAAACGCTGCATCACCGCCCACAATCGGACAATCTTCCAAACGACCTTGTACAACTGCCCTGACATGTGCGCCTCGCTAATCAACCATAACGCCATCACCTGGGATGATAAAGATAAAATTACAATAAAACCATCACCATCAAAGCTGCTCAACGTCAACGAGGCAGCAGAAGTCTTGCACACCAGCACTGCCAGAATCCGTAAACTTGAACGAGCAGGGCTATTAAAATCAGTCGTACTGCATAATATGGAAGGATTATTCACAACTCTACCCTTGATCAAAGAATTCAATGATAGGTATATATTGAAATCAGAAATCCGCTCGAGAACCACACTAAAACCTGCTGTAGTCAATTACTTCCTATCTCAAACTTCCCCTTTAAAAATAGGTGGTGCGCCTTATGCTGCTGACCTTCCAGTTTGCCGGCGAGACAGCCTACCTAAGGAGTTACTGCGCGCAATGAATGACATCGCAACCAATATTATTCAGCACCCACTTGGACCAAACAGTCTGATTACGTTTTCTGAGGCGGCCAAGCAACTCAACGTCAATGTTAAAGACATAAAACCTATGTTGGAATTGGGAATTCTTAGAGTTGCGCATACGACAAAACCGAATGGTACCGTCGGACGAGATTTCTGCACCGGCAATAGTTTGGAAGAAGCGCTCATATGGCGCGCCAGCCATTCCTCCTTGTCTGAAGTTTCCATTAAAGCCAAGTGCAACCAACATCTGATCCACTCGAGATACATTACCAGTGGTTTCGCTGACTTCATCGAACTAACCTGCAACAAATTTGTTACTACAGATACTTCAAAAAAAATTGTAGCTCACTACAAAAAATTTACTACACTTCATTATTTTGCAAATGAAGCGGGATGCACTATCAAAGCAATCTCAAAACTAATATTGAATGAAAAAATACACGCACTACCCAGCGACGACCCGAACTACATAACTGGACAAATCGTCTTTAATCGAACTCAAGCAAAACAAGCATTGTCCGAATTTTATACAGTGCAACCTCGAACCATTCGAATCGCTGCAAAGGACACTCATTACATTTGACGGTGCCAACCATTTCAGACAATCATGGCAACTCACCCGCTCCAACCAACAATATATTACTCAAACGCAACTATCACAAACTTAAAGCACACTCTTGAATTGACGTAGCCTGACACCCAACCGGCCATCTTCAATGCATTTACAGAAAGCAGCTAACGCTAAGCGCCCGTTATTTGATCTCGATTAAGCGAATAATAACTGCATCGAATTTTAACTTCCCCCTTCTCTTCAGGCACATTTTCGGCTTTATAGGATTTTATAGCAACTGACTATCATCGAGCTATCCAAAGCGGAAATCTCTCATACCAACGTGCGCACCACAAATAAAGCGATCGAATTCTTCCCGTCTCGATCATGATTGCACTCTTACTTTAAATCCTCCCCGCCCATAACTTCCGACCTCACGCGCCGAACGCCAAAGTCTCCACGCACCTGCGTGCAGTCTCAACTCAAACGATCGAAACGCTCGCCGATTTCATTTGAAACGGAAAAAAAATTTACTTCAGGTGGGAAAATTCTCGCCAACCTATTGATTTGCCGTAACCTTCGATTCTAACCATACTGAGAATTCATGCCTGCACACGGCCGTTGACTGTTTTCCCATGCGCAAACTTTTGTACCTGACCTTCTCCATGGCGTTGATCGCCGCTCTCACGACCTACGCGATGTGGGCCGCGGACCGTCCGGTGGGTCATTACCTGTCGGACCTGCGCATCAGTCTCGCGGTCGATCAGGGCGCCCCCGCCGATCGCGGCAACCTGCTGGGTATCCAGCCCGAGTTGTTCCCCACCGACTATCAAAGCCCCGAACGCCTGCACCGCAAGCTCGCGGCTTACTTGCAGAAGGCTCAGGATCAGGGCCTGCTGAACGAAAAAACCATCGTCGTACTGCCTGAACATGTCGGCACCTGGCTGATGATCAGCGGCGAAAAAGATGAGTTGTACCAGGCCACTACGCTCAAGGAAGCCATGAACTGGCTGGCGGTGAGCAACCCGTTGCAGTTCATCAGCGCCCTGATCAGTGCCGAGGGCGGCAACCGTCTCGACGATGCGCACTTGCGGATGAAAGCCAAGAAAATGGCCAGGGATTACCAGGCGCTGTTCGGCGGCTTGGCGAAAGAATTCCGCATTACTCTGGTGGCCGGTTCCATCGTGTTGCCCGAGCCGAGCGTCAGCGATGGCACCCTGAAAATTGGCTGCGGTGCCCTGTACAACAGCAGCGTAGTGTTCGGTCGCGACGGTTTGCCGATCGGCCAGCCGCAGCGGCAAATGCACCCGACTTTCGCTGGGCACGACACTGTCCAAGCCCATTCCGAACACGCGATCAACGTCGTCGATACACCGGCCGGACGCCTGGGCGTGCTGATCGGCAGAGACAGTTGGTACCCCGACAACTATCGCAAACTCGACGATCAAGGCGCGCAACTGGTGGCGGTCCCGGCGTTCGTCGTCGGGCGCGGGTCCTGGGATCAACCGTGGCCCGGCTACAAAGGCCAGTCCACACCGAACTCTGTGAGCCTCAAGGCTGGCGAACTCAGTGAAGGTCAGGCCTGGCATCGGTTGACGCTGATCGCCCAACCATCCGGTAGCCAAGCCATCGCCGGCATGAGCGTGTTCCTGCGCGGTCAGTTCTGGGACAAGGGCAGCGCCGGTCAAAGCTTCCTCAGCAGCAACGGGCAACAATTCGCCGACGGCGATGCCCGGGGCGCGCGTTTGCTGAACCTCTGGCTGTAACGATGAAACCGCAGCCGATGCGCCTCGGGGATTTGTCGGTGGGCTTCGTCCATAGCCTGGCCGACGCCGTGCGCAGCCATGGCCTGGACCCACAACCACTGCTCGAACAATACGGCCTCGATGCCGCACGGCTGGCCGAGGCAGGTGCCCGCCTCTCGATCCCGCGCTACATGCGCTTGGGTCACGGCGCCATTCAACTGACCGACGACCCGGCACTGGGTTTGCGCATGGGCCGGCTCAGTCGCCTGAGCCAGGCCGGCCTGGCCGGAGTCACCGCCGCCCAGGCCCCCACCGTTCGGGAAGCGGCGCGCTGCCTGATTCGCTTCGAAGCGCTGTATGGCTCCAACTATCGCGGCCAGTCGAGCTTTCATGAAGACGCCCAAGGCGCCTGGCTGCGGTTCTATTCCATCAGCCCCTACAACGCCTACAACCGCTTCGTGGTGGATTCGATCATCGCCGGCTGGTTGCGGCAATTATCCAGCGTAAGCCCTGCCCCGCTACGCGCTGAACGGATCGAGATCGAGTTTGAAGCGCCGGATTACCGCGAGGCGTACGCCGTGCTGGGGGATTGTCCGATTCAGTTTGGCGCCGAACAGAATCAACTGCGCCTGAGCCTGGACAGCCTCGCCCAGCGCAACCCGGAACACTGCCCGAGCACCTGGCGGCACCTGCTGCAACTGTGTGAACGGGAACTGGAACAACTGACACGCACCCGCAGCCTGCGTGAACGCATCACTCAGTTACTGGGGCCGTTGCTCAATGGTGGTCGGGAACCCGACCTGGAAGAAGTGGCGGCACGCCTGAAGCTGCCAACCTGGACCTTGCGCCGCAAACTCGCCGAGGAAGGCACGCAATTTCGTACAATTCTCAACGACACACGCCGCGACCTCGCCATGACCTACATCCGCGACACCGAACTGGCGTTCGGAGAAATCGCCTACCTGCTGGGGTTTGCCTCTGCCGAAGCTTTCCAGCGGGCCTTCAAACGCTGGAACGGCCAGACCCCCGGCGAGTTTCGCCGCAGTCATCGCCAATCCGCGTAACGTTTACAACTCGGTAGCGTCTTCGGCCGGTTCCAGCGGGTCCAGTTCAAACGCCTGATACTCGAGCAGTTCTTCTTGATAATCGTCCATTATTAAACCCCCATCGCTTGGTGAAAAAATCGTCTGAATAAATGACCAGCGCTCCGAGCATAAAGTGTCTGCATGAAAGAAAAATGACACGGGCATGACACTACGTTGCTACTGAATAAACGTAGCAGGTGGTCAGGAATTTATCGCAGATTTTTTTCGATACGAGCTGTAGGAATACGGCTCGATTTGATGTGGATCAATCTTGGAAGGTGTTACGGGATCGGAGACATCTGACCCGATCCCGTAACACCGGCCGATTACTGCCCGGAGACAGGCATGGCCGAAATCGGCTCGCTCGGAGGGGGCATGGTGCTTGAGTCTGCCGGTGGCGTCACCGTTTCTGTGGACGAAGCCGGCTGGCTGCCCTGCTCTGGAGTGATCGGCGCCGTTTCAGCAGGTGGTGCAACGGGCTCCGAACTGGCTGGAGCGGTTTCGGCTGGTGCAGGTTCGGCTGCCGGCGCTGGAGCAGGTTCTGCCGCCGGGGTCGGAGTCGGCGCCAACTGAGCCGGCGCAGCCTTGGCTTCAGGCACACCCAGGTCGGTCTTCGGCTTCTCGGTGATGTGCGCGGCCTTCTTCGCTTCCGGCGGCAGGAACAACTCGACCAGGGCAAAGAAACGTTCGTAGAACTTGGCCGAGGACACGGTTTCACTGGCGACCTTGACCATCGAGTCGTCGGATGAGCCGATCGGCATCGATACCGAGCCCAACACGCCGACACCGAGGCTGGCGGAGTTGTTGGTCTTTTTCAGCGCATAACGGTCCTGCAAGGCGTTGGCGAACATCGTCGCGTGATGCCCTTCGCTACCGTCATCGGCACAGACCACGCTGAAGCTGATCTCCATGTGAGTCTCGCCAGTCTGCTGGAAGCTCTTGTGTCCACTGACCAGCTTTGGATCGCTGCTAGTGATGATGTAACCCTGACTGAGCAAAGCCCGACGGGCGGCCTCGCAGGTCTGCTTATCGGTCACCGGGTAATTGCGCGAAAACGTTCCGGAGTCGTCGAAGTTCTCATGCTCGTAGATGGCGGCTTTCTTCGATGAACAACCGGCAGCGACGGCCAGCACCACGGCCAGCCCCACAACCCGCATGGGAATTGATCTAAACATTGAACATCCTGAGGAAAACGGTTCGGGGCGTATTGTGCAACAGATCGATGCTTAGCGTCGCACCGTTTAGTGTCTTGAAACAGTTACAAGTCTACTGACTGTCATTGACAGGAAAAAGTCCGTTCGGATGGAGATCAAAAGATCGCAGCCTGCGGCAGCTCCTACATGGAATCGCGTACATCAGTAGGAGCTGCCGAAGGCTGCGATCTTTCGATCTTCGCCCATAAAAAACCCCGGCCGTCTGGCCAGGGTTTTTATGTTGCAGGACACTCAGTCAAGCATCAGAAACGCTTGATCTCAGCCTCGCTTTCCAACAGTTTGCGGTAGGCCGCAAAATCTTGCTGGCCAATGCGCGAGGCGAGGAAGCGACGGTATTGAACCTTCTCTTCTTCGGTCGGCGCCGCGGCTTCGTTCACACCGTTCAGACGCACGATCACCAGGCTACCATCGGCCAGGGTCACGCTGCTGAAGGTCGGCTTGTCTTTGGAGACAGGCTTGGGCATGCGGAACAGCGCTTGCAGCACAGTTGGGTCGACCCCTTCCTGAGCGCGAGTCGCGGCTTCGGTGACTTTCCAGCTCTGGCCATCGATTGCCTTGTCCAGAGCGGTCTTACCGTCGCGCAGGCTGACGATCAGTTGATCAGCCTTGGTCTTGGCGGCAGCACTGGCGTGCTCCTTGGTCAGCTGCGCACGGATGCTGGCAGCCACGCTTTCCAGCGGCAGTTGCTCAGGCTTGCGGTGTTCCTTGGCGCGCAGCACGATCACGGTTTCCGGGTCCAGCTCGATGGCGGTGCTGTTGGCACCCTCATCCAGCACTTCAGGACTGAACGCAGCGGTCACCACGGCACGGTTGGCCGCAATACCCTCGCCACCTTCCCGGCCGAATGCCGCGGACGTGTGGACAGTCAGCTTCAAGTCTTGTGCTGGCTGGGCCAGATCGGAGGCTTCGAACGACGAGTCTTCCAATTGCTTGGTCGCCTCGACGAAACGCTGCTCGACCTGCTGGGCTTTCAGCTCGCGGGTCAGCTTGTCTTTCAGGCTGGCAAACGTTGGCACTTCAGGGGCTTCAACGCCCAACAGCTTGATCAGGTGGAAACCGAAGTCGGTACGAACCGGCTCCGAAACCTGATCCTTGGCCAACGAATACAGGGCTTTTTCAAACGCTGGATCGTAGACGCCCGGACCTGCAAAACCGAGGTCACCGCCATTGTTCGCCGAGCCTGGATCCTGGGAGAATTCCTTGGCCAGGACCTCGAATTTCTCGCCTTTGGCCAGACGCGCCTGCACTTCTTCGATTTTGGCCTTGGCTTGCGCCTCGGTCACCTTATCGTTCACTTCGACCAGAATATGCGCAGCCCGGCGTTGCTCGGACAGGTTCGCGGTTTCTTTCTGATACGCCGCTTGCAGGTCTTCGTCCTTGACGCTGACCTGATCAAAGAAGGACGCCTTCTTCAATTCGAGGTAGTCGATGACCACCTGATCCGGCGTCATGAATTCCTTGGCGTGTTCGTCGTAGTAGGCTTTGACTTCGTCGTCAGTCAGTTTCACCGCTGCAGGATCTGCCTTGACGTTCAAGGTGGCGAAATCGCGGGTCTGTTTTTCCAGACGGGCGAAGGCCAGAACCTGTGCATCGGTGACAAAGCCGCTACCGGCCAAGCCAGCGCGTAGCTGACCGATCAGCATTTCCTGAGCCAGCATCTGGCGGAATTGCAGACGGCTATAGCCGAGTTGACGGATCACCTGATCGAAGCGATCGGCGTTGAACTTGCCGTCCACCTGGAATTCAGGCGTTTGCAGGATCACCTGGTCCAAAGCCGCTTCGGAGAAAGCGAATTTCGATTTTTCTGCGCCTTGCAGCAGCAGTTTGCGATCGATCAGGCCTTTGAGGGCCGACTCGCGCAGCATTTTTTCGTCGAGCAAGGAAGCATCGAAATCCTTGCCAAGCTGTTGCATGAGCTGACGGCGTTGCATATCAACCGCCTGGTTCAGCTCGTTTTGACTGATTTCTTCACCATTGACCTTGGCCGCATCCTGGCTGTTGGTCGTCGCCTGGAAAATGGCCTCGATACCGGTGAAAGCCATCAGTACAACGATGATCCCGATAATGGTCTTGGCAATCCAGCCTTGTGAATTGTCCCTGATATTCTGCAGCATGCGTCCCCCAGAAACGGTTGAACTTCAAAATTAGGCAACCGTGGAGCGTGGGTAGAATCCGGATAGAAGAAAGGCGCATCCGAGGATGCGCCTTCTCGTAACTGGCGGAGCGGACGGGACTCGAACCCGCGACCCCCGGCGTGACAGGCCGGTATTCTAACCGACTGAACTACCGCTCCGCTGCCAAGTCAGGAATGACCCCGACCCGGATAGGCAAAAACCTGAATCGAACTTAGTTGACAGCTTCTTTCAGTGCCTTACCGGCTTTGAAACCTGGTTTTTTGGCGGCGGCGATTTCCAGCGTCTTACCGGTCTGTGGGTTACGACCGATGCGAGCTGGACGATCAGTTACGGAGAAGGTACCGAAACCAACCAGAACAACAGAGTCGCCAGCCTTGAGAGCGCCAGTGACGGATTCGATTACAGCGTCCAGCGCACGGCCAGCAGCAGCTTTCGGGATATCAGCGGATGCAGCGATAGCATCAATCAGTTCCGACTTGTTCACTCTAAGTCCCCTTATATCTATTTGAGTTTGATTCTAAGTTTTTTGGTGAAAGCAAAAAAACGAGTGCTGAATGGCCTACAGACACTTAAGAGCCGCTTTATAACAAGGGCTCTAAAAAACTGTCAACAAGCCCCCCAGGCATATGCGTACTAATGCGTGCTAATTCTTTCCTTAGAGTCAGTCTCGCGCTTTTCATCCTTTGCAACGATCTCCGGAACCACATCCGGCAAGGGCTCCGGCGCGTATTGCAGCGCAATTTGCAGGACCTCGTCAATCCATTTAACTGGTTTAATCTGCAGATCTTGCTTGATATTGTCAGGAATTTCCTTCAGATCGCGTACGTTCTCTTCAGGAATGATCACCGTCTTGATTCCACCACGGTGAGCAGCCAACAGTTTTTCTTTCAAACCACCAATTGCCAATACCTGACCACGCAAGGTGATTTCGCCGGTCATGGCAACATCTGCGCGTACAGGAATGCCAGTCAAAGCTGATACCAGGGCCGTGCACATGCCTACACCGGCGCTAGGGCCATCTTTCGGCGTTGCCCCTTCAGGCATATGGATATGCGTGTCGCGCTTCTCGTGGAAGTCCAGAGGAATCCCCAGGCTCTTCGCACGGCTGCGGACAACAGTCAGGGCTGCGGTGATCGATTCGACCATCACGTCACCCAGAGAACCGGTCTTGATCAGTTGGCCTTTACCCGGTACGACCGCGGCTTCGATGGTCAGCAATTCGCCGCCCACCTGAGTCCATGCCAAGCCTGTGACTTGGCCGATCTGATCCTGCGACTCAGCCAGACCGTAACGGAATTTACGCACGCCCAGGAAGTGCTCGAGCATGTCGGCAGTGACCTTCACCGAGAAGCGTTTTTCCATCGCATGCTCTTTGACAGCCTTGCGGCAAACCTTGGCAATCTGGCGCTCCAGCCCACGCACACCGGCTTCGCGGGTGTAGTAGCGGATAATGTCGCGGATCGCTTCGGCGTCGAACTCCAGCTCGCCTTTCTTCAGACCGTTGGCTGTAATCTGCTTCGGCGAAAGGTATTTGACGGCGATGTTGATCTTCTCGTCTTCGGTGTAACCCGGCAGACGAATCACTTCCATCCGATCCAGCAGCGCCGGCGGAATGTTCATGGAGTTGGAGGTGCACAGGAACATCACATCGGACAGGTCATAGTCGACTTCCAGATAGTGATCGTTGAAGTTGTGGTTCTGCTCGGGATCGAGCACTTCCAGCAACGCCGACGCCGGATCGCCACGCATATCGCTGCCCATTTTGTCGATTTCATCGAGCAGGAACAGCGGGTTGCGGACGCCCACCTTTGTCATCTTTTGAATCAATCTTCCTGGCATCGAACCGATATAAGTCCGGCGATGACCACGAATTTCCGCCTCATCGCGCACACCACCGAGGGCCATGCGGACGAATTTGCGGTTGGTGGCGTGAGCGATCGACTCCGCCAGAGAGGTTTTACCCACCCCAGGAGGACCGACCAGGCACAGCACCGGACCACGAATCTTCTTCACGCGCTTCTGCACGGCGAGGTATTCGAGGATCCGCTCTTTGACTTCTTCCAGACCATAGTGGTCGGCATCGAGAATGTCTTCGGCACGGGCGAGGTCCAGGCGCACCTTGCTCTGAGCCTTCCACGGCACTTGCACCAGCCAGTCGATATACGAACGCACCACCGTCGCTTCCGCGGACATTGGCGACATTTGCTTGAGCTTGTTCAGTTCGGCCTGAGCCTTGGCCAGCGCGTCTTTCGGCAGACCGGCGGCATCGATACGCTTTTTCAGCTCTTCGATTTCGTTGTGGCCTTCGTCGCTATCGCCCAGCTCTTTCTGAATGGCTTTCATCTGCTCATTCAGGTAGTACTCGCGCTGGCTGCGCTCCATTTGCTTTTTAACGCGGCCGCGAATGCGTTTTTCGACTTGCAGCAGATCGATCTCGGCATCCAGCAACGCCAGAACGTGCTCGACCCGGGCCGACAAATCGATAATTTCGAGGATTTCCTGTTTCTGCTCGATCTTCAAGGCCATGTGCGCGGCCATGGTGTCGACCAGGCGGCCTGGCTCGTCGATGCTGTTCAGCGACGACAGGACTTCAGCAGGGACTTTCTTGCCCAGCTGCACATATTGTTCGAACTGAGCCAGCAGGCTGCGGACAAACACTTCCGACTCGCGCTCAGGCGCGTCGGCTTCGTCGATCAGCGAAACTTCGGCACGGCAGTGGCCGTCGACTTCGCTGAAGCGCTCCACGGCGCCCCGCTGCTCGCCTTCGACAAGAACCTTGACCGTGCCGTCAGGCAGCTTGAGCAGCTGCAGAACGGTAGCGATAGTGCCTACGCGATAAAGTGCTTCTTCACCGGGATCGTCGTCAGCAGGATTTCGCTGAGCCAGCAGAAGGATCTGCTTGTCGCCCGTCATCGCTGCCTCGAGGGCTTCGATGGATTTCTCGCGCCCCACGAACAGCGGGATAACCATGTGCGGATAAACCACGACATCACGCAATGGCAGGAGAGGCAATTCGATGGTTGTCTTCATGATTTCGCCTCTACGGCGGCCATAAGGCCGTAAACAGATGGAAGTAAGCTTGAAACCAAGATGGGGGCTGTTTTCAAAAAAAACAAGCGCAAATAAAATGTTGAAACGCCTTAAAAGCAAAGGGGCCCGAAGGCCCCTTCTTTATTTCAGCAGTGTGACGCTTAGGCGTCCGGCGCTGCCTTGGCAGTCGGCTCACTGTTTTCGTAGATATACAGTGGCTTGGACTTACCTTCTATAACGCTTTCATCGATCACTACTTTACTCACCTCGGACTGCGAGGGGATCTCATACATAGTGTCGAGCAATACACCTTCGAGAATTGAACGCAGTCCACGGGCACCGGTTTTGCGTTCCAGGGCACGTTTGGCGACCGATTTCAGCGCGTCGGCCCGGAATTCCAGGTCCACGCCTTCCATCTCGAACAGCTTGGCATACTGCTTGGTCAGAGCATTTTTCGGCTCGGTGAGAATCTGCATCAACGCAGCCTCATCAAGCTCGTCCAGCGTGGCAAGTACCGGCAGACGACCGACGAATTCCGGGATCAGACCGAACTTGACCAAATCGTCAGGTTCGACTTCACGCAGGGACTCACCGACTTTCTTGCCTTCTTCCTTGCTGCGCACTTCTGCGTTGAAACCGATGCCGCCCTTGGTGGAACGGTTTTGAATAACCTTTTCCAGACCGGAGAACGCACCACCGCAGATGAACAGGATGTTACGGGTGTCGACCTGAAGGAATTCCTGCTGCGGATGCTTGCGACCACCCTGAGGCGGAACGGAAGCAACTGTACCTTCGATCAACTTGAGCAGGGCTTGCTGCACGCCTTCACCGGAAACGTCCCGGGTGATCGACGGGTTGTCAGACTTGCGTGAGATCTTGTCGATCTCATCGATGTAGACAATGCCCATCTGGGCTTTTTCTACATCGTAATCGCACTTCTGCAGCAGCTTCTGAATGATGTTCTCGACATCTTCACCGACATAACCCGCCTCGGTGAGGGTGGTTGCGTCGGCGATGGTGAACGGAACGTTCAGCAAGCGGGCCAGTGTTTCGGCAAGCAGGGTTTTACCCGAGCCTGTCGGGCCGATCAGCAAGATGTTGCTTTTGCCGAGTTCGACGTCGTCATTCTTTTTGTCACGCTGGTTCAAACGCTTGTAGTGGTTGTACACCGCTACGGCCAGAACCTTTTTCGCACGCTCCTGACCAATCACGTACTGATCAAGGATGCCGCTGATTTCTTTAGGCGAAGGCAATTTATGCGCGCTGCTTTCGGCCTGGGCTTCCTGCACCTCCTCACGGATGATGTCATTGCACAGGTCGACGCACTCGTCGCAGATAAAGACCGAGGGGCCGGCAATCAATTTGCGTACTTCATGCTGGCTTTTGCCACAGAAGGAGCAATAGAGCAGCTTGCCGTTGTCCTCGCCGTTGCGGGTGTCAGTCATTCGTTCGATCCAAATCCGATAGGCTTGCAACACAAGATGAAGGCTATTGCGGGCTTTTTCAAGCCCGCTGGTGATCGGACCGGCCGACCAACCTTATTTTGAGCTGCTTATTTTAAGCGGGGCGCTGATTGATCACTTCATCGATCAACCCGTATTCACGCGCAGCATCTGCACTCATGAAATTATCGCGGTTGGTATCGCGCTCGATTTCTTCAAGAGTGCGCCCGCTATGCTTGGCCATCAGCGTGTTGAGACGCTCACGAATGAAGAGGATTTCCTTGGCATGGATTTCGATATCCGAGGCCTGGCCCTGGAAACCGCCCAGGGGCTGGTGAATCATCACACGCGAGTTCGGCAGGCAGTAACGCTTGCCTTGGGCACCGGCCGTCAGTAGAAACGCGCCCATGCTGCACGCTTGACCGATACAGGTGGTCGACACGTTTGGCTTGATGAACTGCATGGTGTCATAGATCGACATGCCCGCCGTCACCGAACCGCCCGGCGAGTTGATATAGAGATGGATGTCCTTGTCCGGGTTTTCCGCTTCAAGGAACAGCAGTTGCGCACAGATCAGGTTGGCCATGTAGTCCTCTACCGGACCAACCAGAAAGATCACTCGCTCCTTGAGAAGGCGCGAGTAGATGTCATAGGCGCGTTCGCCACGAGCAGACTGCTCGACAACCATCGGGACCAGGCCGCCTGCGGCCTGGATATCAGAGTTCTGCTGAATATACGAATTACGGAACATGCTCTGCAGTCACTCCCAAATAGTTATGTCTTGAATACGCATAAGCCAGCACGAAGGCTGGCTTATGTGTGTACTTCTTATCGCAAAAACAATCAGTCGGCTTGTGGAGCTTCTACCGGCTTGACCGCTTCTTCGTAAGAGACCGATTTGTCGGTCACGCTAGCTTTCTGCAGAACAGTATCCACAACTTGTTCTTCCAGCACAACCGAACGGACTTCGTTCAGTTGCTGGTCGTTCTTGTAGTACCAGGACACAACCTGCTCAGGCTCCTGATAAGCCGAAGCCATTTCCTGAATCATCTCGCGAACGCGGGCTTCGTCAGGCTTGAGGTCAAATTGCTTGACCACTTCAGCCACGATCAGACCCAGCACAACGCGGCGCTTGGCTTGCTCTTCGAACAGCTCGGCCGGCAGTTGGTCAGGCTTGATGTTACCGCCGAACTGTTGAACAGCCTGCACGCGCAGACGGTCGACTTCATTGGACAGCAGAGCCTTTGGCACTTCGATCGGGTTGGTGGCCAGCAGACCATCCATAACCTGATTCTTGACCTTGGATTTGATCGCCTGACGCAGTTCACGCTCCATGTTCTTGCGAACTTCGGTGCGGAAGCCTTCCAGACCGGTTTCCTTGATGCCGAATTGAGCGAAGAATTCTTCGGTCAGTTCTGGCAGTTTAGGCTCGGAAACGGTGTTCACGGTCACGGCGAACTCAGCAGTTTTGCCTGCCAGGTCGAGGTTCTGATAGTCCTCAGGGAAGGTCAGGTTCAGAACGCGCTCTTCGCCGGCTTTAGCGCCAACCAGACCGTCTTCGAAACCAGGGATCATGCGGCCGGAACCCAGCACCAGCTGAGTGCCTTTGGCGGAACCGCCTGCGAACACTTCACCGTCGACTTTGCCGACGAAATCGATGCTCAGTTGGTCTTCGTTCTGAGCAGCGCGATCGGCGACTTCGAAGCGGGTGTTCTGCTTGCGCAGGACTTCCAGCATCTTGTCCAGATCGGCATCAGCCACGTCAGCGCTCAGGCGCTCAACAGTGATACCTTCGAAACCGGCAACGTTGAACTCCGGGAACACTTCGAAGATTGCGACGTATTCCAGATCTTTGCCAGCTTCCATCGATTTAGGCTCGATCGAAGGAGCGCCAGCCGGGTTCAGCTTCTGCTCGACAACAGCTTCGTAGAAGGAAGACTGGATCACATCGCCCACGGCTTCTTGACGTGCATCAGCACCGAAACGGCGCTTGATTTCACTCATAGGCACTTTGCCTGGACGGAAGCCAGCGATCTTGGCCTTTTGGGCGGTCTGCTGCAGACGCTTGTTGACCTGAGTCTCGATGCGCTCAGCCGGCACGGTGATGCTCATGCGGCGCTCAAGAGCAGAAGTATTTTCAACAGAAACTTGCATGGATATTCCTCGTTGCACAGACGTTAGCCGGCCGTTTCCGACCCCAGAATCAAGGGCATGCATTCTAGTGGGTCAAACTCAAGAAGTCACCCTACTGAAAACGGGTAAAAAAGCAGCAGGCAATTTATAGGTGCGAATGCACGAATGCACCTCGCCCCGATGGCAATTACAGCCAGTCACGCCAGGGCTCTGCGCCAACCCTTCTATATATAGAAGAGACTGCCAACAATCTCCCTGACAGCCGATCTTGCGAGCAAGGCCGGCGGGCAGCGTGGCATCATCGAGAAACATAAATACGACGAAACGCCCCGCCGCTGCGACCCAGAACCTGCGGCCGCTGAAACAAAAAAGGCGCCAGACTGTTAAATCTGGCGCCTTTCGAAATATGGGGTGGACGATGGGGATCGAACCCACGACAACGGGAGTCACAATCCCGTGCTCTACCAACTGAGCTACGCCCACCATATTGCGTTACAAAGAATGAACAACTTCTTTGTTGAGCCCCAATCATGCCACCGGCATGAGCGAAGCTTTATTTGGTGCGGATGAAGAGACTCGAACTCTTACGCCTCGCGGCGCTGGAACCTAAATCCAGTGTGTCTACCAATTCCACCACATCCGCGGATTGAAGCTGTTAAAGCAAAGGCGCCAGACTGTTAATCTGGCGCCTTTCGAAATATGGGGTGGACGATGGGGATCGAACCCACGACAACGGGAGTCACAATCCCGTGCTCTACCAACTGAGCTACGCCCACCATATCGCGTTACTTGTGCCAAAGCTGCCTAATGGCGCACCCGGCAGGACTCGAACCTGCGACCATCCGCTTAGAAGGCGGATGCTCTATCCAGCTGAGCTACGGGCGCCTTGTTAGCTGTAACCTTGAAGGACTACAAACTAAGTGCTTTTCAGTCTTGCAAAACTTTGATTCTGCTCGACCTTCTCAACCAGTGCTAGGCTGTGCCCGACAAGTGCGACGAATAGTATAGAGCCCCCCAGAGGGCGTCAAATCCTTTTTAAAAAAAATTCATTTAATTAAAGGGGTTAGAGGAATTTGCAGACCAAGCGCCTTTGCCCTCACCTCATGACATGCGAGAATGCGCTCTCTTTTTTTCCCCTCTCGATGGTTAATCACGCGCAATGACTGCACAACTAATCGACGGCAAATCGATCGCCGCCAGCCTGCGCCAGCAGATCGCCAAACGAGTCGCCCAGCGTCGCCAGCAAGGCCTGCGCACGCCCGGCCTCGCGGTGATCCTGGTCGGCAGCGATCCTGCCTCTCAGGTTTATGTCTCGCACAAGCGTAAAGACTGTGAAGAGGTCGGCTTCCTTTCCCAAGCCTATGACCTGCCTGCCGAAACCACTCAAGAAGCACTGACCGACCTGATCGATCGCCTGAACGACGACTCGGCGATTGACGGCGTTCTGCTTCAGCTGCCTTTACCTGAACACCTGGACGCCTCCAAATTGCTGGAGCGCATTCGTCCTGACAAGGACGTCGACGGCTTCCACCCTTATAACGTCGGCCGACTGGCCCAGCGCATTCCGCTGCTGCGTCCGTGCACACCTAAAGGCATCATGACGCTGCTGGAAAGCACCGGTGCCGATCTATACGGGATGGACGCGGTCATTGTCGGGGCTTCCAACATTGTTGGCCGTCCGATGGCGATGGAACTGTTGCTGGCCGGTTGCACCGTGACCGTTACCCACCGCTTCACCAAAGATCTGGCGGGCCATGTCGGTCGCGCCGACCTTGTGGTGGTTGCCGCCGGCAAGCCGGGCCTGGTCAAAGGTGAGTGGATCAAGGAAGGCGCGATCGTGATCGACGTCGGTATCAATCGCCAGCAAGATGGCAAGCTGGTCGGTGACGTGATCTACGAAACCGCCCTGCCCCGCGCCGGCTGGATCACGCCGGTACCGGGTGGCGTTGGCCCGATGACCCGCGCCTGCCTGCTGGAAAACACGCTGTACGCCGCGGAAACACTGCACGGCTGAGTTCATGCCCGCTTGCAGCGCCGCATTAAAGAACCCCGCTATCGCGGGGTTCTTTTTGCCTGCAGAAAAAGCTCGACCATCCGCCGGAAAAGCCTGTTTCCAAGCACTTTCCGCTGAACATCGAACAACCATCGACAGTTCTTCAGCCATACTCCTAAAATGCGTCGCTTTTTAAAGAAACAGCCCGTTACAGAACGGCATATCCACCCTTTATGAGTCCGCCAGCGTGAAAATCCGTCTTTCAATCCTGAGCCTATTTTTTGCATTTACAGGGACTTTCACCGCGCCAACGATCAACGCCGCAGAAACCACTGCCGCACCCCGAGACATTTCACAACTGAAGATCGCTTCCGGCAGTGTCTTGCTGATGGATATGCAAACCAACAAAGTGATCTATGCCAGCAACCCTGACGTCGTAGTGCCAATCGCGTCCGTCAGCAAACTGATGACCGGCCTGGTGGTGGTAGAAGCCCGGCAGAACATGGACGAATACCTTTCCATCAACATCAGCGACACTCCGGAAATGAAAGGCGTGTTTTCCCGGGTCAAACTCAAAAGTGAATTGCCGCGCCGAGAGATGCTGCTGATTGCCCTGATGTCGTCGGAAAACCGTGCCGCTGCGAGTCTGGCCCATCACTATCCGGGCGGCTATGTCGCGTTCATTGCCGCCATGAACGCCAAAGCCAAAGCGCTGGGAATGACCAGCACCCATTTTGTCGAACCGACCGGCCTCTCCCCTCGCAATGTGTCCACCGCCCGCGATCTGAGTAAACTGCTGATCGCCGCACACAAGTACCCGCTATTGACTCAGCTGAGCACCACCAAGGAAAAAACCGTCAGATTCCGTAAACCCAACTACAGCCTGGGTTTCCGCAACACCGACCATTTGGTCAACAAGCCAAACTGGGACATCAAGCTGACCAAAACCGGCTTTACCAACGCGGCCGGTCACTGCCTGGTGCTGGTCACCCACATGGGTAATCGTCCGATGGCGCTGGTGATTCTGGATGCCTTTGGCAAATACACGCACTTTGCCGATGCCAGCCGTATTCGCAGCTGGGTCGAAACCGGCAAGAGCGCCAACGTGCCGTCCGTTGCCCTGCAGTACAAGTCCGACAAGAATCTCAAGCATCGCCAGAGCGGCGTGGTTGAAGCATCGAAATAAGGTCGAAACGCCTTCAAACGGCCCGTAAACAAAAGCCCCGAATATTCGGGGCTTTTTTGTCCGCAATTAATCGTTGGGCAATGGCATCTGATCGTCATCTGGAATGCCATCACCGGCACTTGGGTCTTTCCAACCCTGCGGATGCTTTGTCGGCACTACTGTCGGCCTGGCCAACGGGTCCCGTAACGGGCTGTCCGGATCCATCACCGGATCCAGATCCCCTTCGGGGGTTGTTGGAACACTGTCTGGAGGATCTGGACGTTTGTCGTCGAAGCTCGAATCGGTAGACATATGCACCTCTGACTAGGGCTTGGGTTTCAGATCGCCAAGTGGATCGTAAGGCTTCGCGGGAGCCTTCTTGCCCGCCTCACCCGGTTTTACATCCCTGGGCGCCTTGGCGGGCCCGATGGGATCGACCTGAGGATCGGCGAGGTCCGGAGAATCGGGGTCGAACCCCAACTCATTATCGGACGAATGCTCGGATGAGTGCGGGCCAGTGGGGGTATTGGAATGAGCCATGGGCGCCTCCTGGTCACGACCCGGCAAGTCATCCGGGCCCTTTACATCAGAGGCCAATACCCCTGAGTGGTGCCCTACAGATGACGAACGGAAACTACTGCGCGCTCAACGCTTTTTTCGCCCGGGCTGCCGCCTGTTCCTGACCTGCCTGGGCAAGATCGCTCGCCGCTTTCAACCAGCGCGGCTGATCGACGTTGGCCGGAATCTGGTCCGGCTTCTGAATCAATACGGCCCAGCCACCGGCATTCTCGAACGCCGATTCAAAGGCGCTGAACCCCATCAGCAACCGACGATCCATCCCGGCGCGCAGCAGCACGGTCTGCTTCTGACGGTTGTAACCGGCGAGAATGGCGTATCGAGGCTCTGCCCAGAACGCTGAGCCTTCAGTGAAGCGCACCATTACCGGATAACCGGCAGCAACCTGGGCCAGCAGCGCCGGCAAATGGCTGTCGAGAGGGTAGACCACCATCCCGTACTCACGCGCGAGGTTCTGCATGTTCTGCTGCAAGCGGTCTTCGGCACCCGGCAAATGCAGAGGTTTGTCGAGCAACCCCGGGGTGATCACGATGCCCTGCCGGGACAACAGGCTGGCCAGCACTTGGGGTCCGCTTTGATAACTTTGCCCTCGGTAAAACGTACCGCTGAGTTCGACGCGCTCTGGCAGACGTTTGATCTCAGGCGCCACGCTCCCCGCACAACCCGCCAGGCCGGCGATGCAGCCAACGATCAGCACCAAAGATCGAATTCGAGAAAATACCCGCACCATCATCACTCTCTTGTTCAGACGCCAGGTATCCGCACTCCCGGCTTGGCCGTCGATCATAGGATGCCGCGCGGCAGCGGTATAGCCTTTACCGGCAGTTGATTGCATTCGATAGAGCGAACTGGTTGGTGACAGGCGACCTTTGGTCAATAGCCTGAAATACAGCAGCGGCTAAACTGACATTTACCAAGGAAGAGTGTGTGCCCGATGCAGGGCAAAGAGGAGGCACTGATGAGCCTGACAATGACCATTGTAATGTTGATATCCGGCTGGCTGGCCGTGGCCGCCGCCATGCTGTGGGGCGTTTTGCGTATCACCCGCCGGCACCATCACCACCCGGTTCAATCGGCACCTGTGGCGAAAACCGATCAGCCGACTGCACGCCCCGCTACCGCGCACTGACTGGACATGCAGGAGCCAGGCTTGCCGGCGAAGGCACCCTCAAGAACGCCTTCGCCGGCAAGTCGGGTCGCCGCACCGCTGGCGCCTACGAAAAGCGGTTCATCGGCCGCCTGGACTCTTTCGAGTTCAGGCGGCCGTTTCATTTAACGAAGGTCAAGCTTCAGCAGCGATGCGCTTCTGCCTGGACCGACGCGACAGCATGTTCAAGCCTTCGATCGTGGCCGAGAACGCCATGGCCGCGTAGATGTAGCCTTTCGGTACATGGGCGCCAAAACCTTCGGCGATCAGCGTCATGCCGATCATGATCAGGAAGCCCAGCGCCAGCATCACCACCGTCGGGTTGTCGTTGATGAACTTGGCCAGAGGGTCAGCCGCCAGCAACATCACCAGTACCGACACCACCACCGCAATGATCATGATCGGCAAATGCTCGGTCATGCCGACAGCGGTAATGATGCTGTCGATGGAGAACACCATGTCCAGCAGCAAGATCTGACCGATCGCAGCGGCAAAGCCCAGGGTCACGGTCGAGGTAGCAGACAGCGGATCATCCGGCGCCGGGTCCATGCTGTGATGGATTTCGGTGGTCGCCTTCCACAACAGGAACAGGCCACCGGCAATCAGGATCATGTCCTTCCAGGAGAACGCCTGGCCGAGAATCTCGATCACAGGTTCCGTCAGCTGGACGATGAATGCGATGGTGCTCAACAGGCCCAGGCGCAGGATCAACGCCATGCCGATACCGATGCGCCGCGCCTTCTGGCGATGCTGTTCGGGCAGCTTGTTGGTGAGGATCGAGATGAAGATCAGGTTATCGATGCCGAGCACGATTTCCATCACCACCAGCGTGGCCAGGGCGACCCACGCGGTGGGGCTTGCAGCAAGTTCTAAAAGGTATTCCATGGGTCAGTCCTGACTCGTTGTAGACGGTTTAGATTTCCTGGGACGAAGATTCGGTTTTGTCCGTTTCTTTGGCCGATTGTTCTTTCTTGCTGATCAGGCCGCCAGTGGCATCGCTCAACGCTTGCTCGGCAGCTTTGTGGGTATCGTCAATCGCCTGTTTGGCGGTTTCGGTAGCCTTGCCCATCAATTGTTGAGCGCTTTTCTCGGCCTGGTCGCAACCGGCCAACACCAGTAAAGACGTTATCAGCAGCGCCGTGGTTTTAAGCTTCATGATGCATTCCTCGATAGAACAGACAGAACCGAAAGGCGATCCGTCGATAGCGAGGCATTCTAAGGAAGCAAACACTTCAGGGAAATTCGTATTTTTAGCGGTTATACTTCGGCTACAACGAATCCAGACATCGTATTTGTGTGTGTGTGTGTGTGTGCCTGTAGGAGCTGTCGAGTGAAACGAGGCTGCGATCTTTTGATCTTGCTCTTAAAAAATAACATCAAAAGATCGCAGCCTCGTTTCACTCGACAGCTCCTACAAGTCCTACAACAGCTCCTACGGATGATGTGAACAAGGGGATTTCACCAACATGTTGAATTATCGGCAGCTGCATTACTTCTGGGTGGTGGCCAAGACCGGGAGCATCGTGCGCGCCTGTGAGCAATTGAACCTGACGCCACAGACCATCAGCGGGCAGATTTCCCTGCTCGAGCAAACCTATGGCATCGAGTTGTTTCGCCGTGTCGGCCGGCAGCTGGAACTCACCGAAGCCGGGCGCCAGACCCTGCCCTACGCCGAGCAGATGTTTCAACTCGGTGGCGAACTGGAGTTGATGCTCAGGGCGCAGCCCAATGAGCAACAGATTCTGTTTCGGGTGGGCGTCGCCGATGTGGTGCCCAAATCCATCGTCTATCGCCTGATCGCGCCGACCATGGAGTTGAGCGAGCCGCTGCGTATCACCTGTCGCGAGGACAAACTGGAACGCTTGCTTGCCGATCTGGCGATTCAACGCCTTGATCTGGTGATTTCCGACAGCCCGATGCCCTCGAATCTGGACATCAAGGGCTACAGCCAGAAACTCGGGGAATGCGGCATCAGCTTCTTCGCCACCTTTGAGCTGGCGGCGCGATATGGCCAGGACTTCCCCCGCAGCCTGCATGGCGCCCCGCTACTGATTCCCGGACCGGAAACCGTGGTACGCAGTCGCTTGCAACGCTGGTTTGCCGAACAGCAGATCCAGCCGCGGATTGTCGGCGAATTCGACGACAGTGCCTTGATGCAGGCCTTCGGCCAATCCGGCAGCGGGATATTCATCGGCCCGAGCGTGATTGCCGACGAAGTGAAACGCCAATATGGCGTGGAGGTGATTGGCCAGACCGACGCGGTGCGCGAGTCGTTCTACGCCATCTCGGTGGAACGCAAGGTCAAGCACCCCGGCATTGTCGCCATTACCGAAGGTGCCCGACGCGAGTTGTTCGTCGAGATGTGAGGCGTCAGGCGCAGATTTCGCGAGGCTTGAAGGTCATCAGCGCCATCGCCAACAGGATCGAGACAAGGATAAAACCGGCCGCCGCGAAACCCAGGCCGCCCAGGCCAACACTGTCGATCACTCGTCCACCGACCATCGCGCCCAGACCGATTCCGAGGTTCGCCCCGGCGATGTTCAGCGATGCAGCAAAGGCCGGAGCCTCAGGTGCGGCCTTCATCAGGCGCACGTGGCTGACCAGGAACAGCGCGGCCTGAGTCAGGCCCCAAATCCCCATCGCTGCCGCCAAACCGAGGGGTGAATGAATGTTCGGCACCAGCGCCACCATCCCGGCGATCATGAAGGCACAGAACGTCACTGAAGCGATCAGCGGATGCCGATCCACCGCGCGACCGCCCAACGAATTGCCGATCAAGCCGACCGCACCGAAGCCCATCAGGCACCAACCGACCACCGTGCCGTTGAAACCGGCCAGCCGCTCAAGAATGTCCGCCAGGTAGGTGTAAGCGGTGAACATGCCGCTAAACACCAGGATCGATAACAGCACATGCCCCAGCATCAAAGGGCTGCGCAGGATTTTGAACTGCGAACGGAAGCTCACTTGATGTTGGTGCAGGTTGGTTCTCGGCAGGTAGATAAACAGTAGCAACGCCTTGGCAAACGCGATCACCGCCAGAATGCCAAAGGCACTGCGCCAGCCGAACGCATCGGAGATCAGCGTACCTACCGGAATGCCGAACACCGTGGCGCAGACAATGCCGAAACCGATCTTGGCGATGGCCCGCCCGGCGTAGTCCGGCCCGACGATGTCCACTGCGGTCTCACTGGCCAGCGCCCAGAACACCGGCAACCCCAGCGCCGGAATCAATCGGGCAATGGCCATCACCCCGATGTTCGGCGCCAGTGCAGCCAGCGTGTTGGCCAGGCCGAACATGATCAGCACGCTGATGAACAGTTTGCGCCGTTCAAACCTGGCGAAGTACGCGGTCAGGAACGGCCCGAAAGCGGCCACGGTAAAGGCGAACAGGGTCACCAGCAAACCCGCTTGAGGGATGCTGACGTCCAGATCACGGGCGATTGACGGCAACAGGCCGACGATGATGAATTCCGTGGTCAGCACCGTAAAACCGGCGGCGGACAACAGAAGAATGGGCAACAGCATGCAGAACTCCAGAGAAACGACGACACCAGCGACAGCCCGAAGGCTCACTGGCAGAACTTGAAAATGAGGATGGCGAAGCTTAACAGAGTGTTTCCAGACGAGGTTGCACGAACCTGCAAATCGCGTTGAACAATCGGGTGGCAGATCGTCACAGGTCTGAAGGATCACGGCTACGCTGTGATAAAGTCCGCGGCCTGCGGTACTTATACTTTGCTCATCGGCCTCATCGGCATTGATGTAGCGACCCTTCGGTTCCCTCCATGTGGCCTGCCCGGCTTTTTGCTGCATGAGCAGAACCCTGCACCCTAATAAAATCAGAGATGCCGTTATGACCGCTTCATCCCCTTCTCTCTTGCAACGCCTGAAACGCAGCAGCCTGGTCACGCAAATCATCATCGGCCTGATCGCCGGGATTGCCTTGGCGTTGTTCGCGCCTGAGCTGGCCAAGTCCACCGCCTTCATTGGCAAAGTGTTCGTGTCGGCGCTCAAGGCTGTCGCGCCGATTTTGGTGTTCGTGCTGGTCATGGCCTCGATTGCCAACCACAAACACGGCCAGGAAACCCATATCCGGCCGATTCTGTTTCTGTATTTGCTGGGTACTTTCGGTGCGGCCGTGGTGGCGGTGATCGCCAGTACGCTGTTTCCGTCGAGCCTGGTGCTGGCTACCCAGGATGTGGCCGTAACCGCACCGGGCGGCATCAGCGAAGTGCTGCAAAGTCTGCTGCTCAGCGTGGTCGACAACCCGGTCAGCGCGCTGATGAACGCTAACTTCATTGGCATTCTGGCGTGGGCAATCGGCATGGGTGTTGCGATTCGCCATGCCGGCGAGACGACGCGCGAAGTACTGGGCGATCTGTCCAATGGCGTGACCTTGATCGTGCGTCTGGTGATTCGCTTTGCGCCGCTGGGGATTTTCGGCCTAGTGGCCTCGACCCTCGCCACCTCCGGTTTCGGTGCCTTGATCGGTTACATGCATCTGCTGGCCGTGTTGCTGGGCTGCATGCTGTTCGTGGCGCTGGTGATGAACCCGGCCATTGTGTTCTGGAAGCTGCGTCGCAACCCGTACCCGCTGGTACTCACCTGCCTGCGCGAGAGCGGCATCACTGCGTTTTTCACTCGCAGTTCGGCGGCGAACATTCCAGTCAACCTGGAATTGAGCAAGCGCCTGGGCCTGCACGAAGATACCTATTCGGTGTCGATCCCGCTCGGCGCCACCATCAACATGGCCGGCGCCGCGATCACCATCACCGTGCTGACCCTGGCCGCCGTGCACACCCTGGGCATCGCCGTGGATATTCCAACGGCCATCCTGCTCAGCATCGTCGCGGCGATCTGTGCCTGTGGCGCTTCGGGCGTGGCCGGCGGTTCGTTGTTGCTGATTCCGCTGGCGTGCAGCCTGTTCGGCATCCCAAGCGAAATCGCCATGCAGGTGGTGGCAGTCGGCTTCATCATCGGTGTGTTGCAGGACTCGGCGGAAACCGCGCTGAACTCCTCCACCGACGTGCTGTTCACCGCGGCCGCGTGCCAGGGTGAGGAACAGAAGACGCAGAAAGCCGGGAAAGCCCAGCGTCTGGCATAAAAAGATCAAAAGATCAAAAGATCGCAGCCTTCGGCAGCTCCTACAGGGTATACGCCGATCCAATGTAGGAGCTGCCGAAGGTTCGGGCCGCGATCGGACGATCTTTTAGCGATAGCCGCAGCAACACCTGTAAAAAAAAGCCCGCCCAGGCTTACACCTTGGCGGGCTTTTTTTATTTCTGGACTAGATAGGGGCGGTTTAGAACGCGCCCATGTAATCGCGCTTGCCCACTTCCACGCCGTTGTGACGCAGCAATGCGTAAGCAGTGGTCACGTGGAAGAAAAACTGCGGCAAGCCGTAGCTCAGCAGGTAAGCCTGGCCAGTGAAGCGCTTCTCTTTAGGCGTGCCTGGACGGGTAACGATCTCGATGCCTTCCTTGCCGTCGATCTGCTCGGGTTTGATCTCGCCGATGAACGCCAGGACCTTGGCGATCAACGCTTGCAGTTCAGCGAAGGTGGTTTCGGTATCGTCATATTTCGGCAGTTCGACTTCAGCCAGACGCGCCGAAACGCCTTTGGCGAAATCAACGGCGATCTGCACCTGACGCACCAGCGGGAACATGTCCGGGTACAGACGGGCTTGCAGGAACGCGTTCGGGTCAATGTTTTTCGCGGTAGCGTGGGCTTCGGCCTTGTTCAGGTTGTTGCTCAGGGCGTTGAGCATTTGCTGGAAAACCGGAACGGAGGCGGCGTACAGGGAAATAGTCATGATGGTCTCGTGTGGTGACAGGAGTAAAAACGTGGAGCGATTATAGCCATGCCTGACTTCCCTGCGGCTTGTCTTTTATCCTGCAAGGATTAGGCTAGGCGGCTTCGACTGCATGCTTCGACTGCCTAGGGAAAAGCGCGATGAGCACTGAGCAAGAAACGACCTCCGACGAACCGCGGCTCAACAGCACGGAAATCCGCATTCTGGGCTCGTTGATCGAGAAACAGGCCACCAGCCCGGAAACCTATCCGCTGACGCTCAATGCGCTGGTGATTGCCTGCAACCAGAAAACCAGCCGCGAACCGGTAATGAACCTCAGCCAAGGCCAGGTTGGCCAGAGCTTGCGCGTCCTGGAAGGTCGCGGTTTTACCAGACTGGTGATGGGCAGCCGTGCCGACCGCTGGGAACATCGGGTCGACAAGGCGCTGGAACTGGTGCCGGCCCAGGTGATTCTGACCGGGCTGTTGTTCCTGCGCGGCCCGCAGACGGTCAACGAACTGCTGACCCGCAGCGGCCGCATGCATGACTTCGAAGATGCCGAACAGGTGGTGCACCAGCTGGAACGTTTGATCGCCAGAGGTCTGGCGCTGTTGATCCCGCGTCAGGTCGGCCAGCGTGAAGACCGTTATATGCATGCGCTGGGCGATCCGGCGGATATCGAAGCGATCCTGGCTGCCCGGCAGAATCCGGCGGAGCGTGGCGCCAGTGGCGGTGTGTCGGTTGAGCGAATCGAAGAGCTTGAAGCGCGGATTGCGGCGCTGGAAGAGCGACTGGCACGCCTCGAATAACTGCCGCGATCCCCGTAGGAGCTGCCGAAGGCTGCGATCTTTTGATCTTGATCTAGCGGCAAAAGATCAAAAGATCGCAGCCTTCGGCAGCTCCTACAGGGGGCAGCCTCGCAGGCTCGGCAGCTGCTACAAGATGCGTTTCGCCTGAATAGCTACTCGCCGTCCCAATAATCCACACCATCGGCCTGCCTGGCGACGGCGACGAAGCCCGAAGCATTGCCCTCGGCATCGACCTTGAAGTCGTCCATCACCACGTATTTGCCGGAATCCGGGTATTCGCAAATGTCCGGCGATTGCTGGCTGCTGACCGCCAGATAGCGCAATTCGCCGTTGCTGGTGTTGATGATCTGATGCGCGGCTTCAGGACCGCCCGCCGGGCAGGCAATCACGTCACCGGCGCGGATCGCAAAGCGTTCGGCGCCAAGGCGAACCTCCCCTTCCCCAGCCACGATGTAGAACATCTCTTCATTGACCCGATGGTTATGAAAAGGACTGCCGCGCATGCCCGGCTCCAGGGCATACAACCGATAACCCAGCTTTTGCGCGCCCAGTTGCTGGCCGATGCGGGCAAAGCGTTGTTGATAGCGGCCGGCAGCGTCTCCGGTGGGAGCAAACTCTTCGGGCAGCGGTAAAAGTTCGGCCTGATCCAGGTTGAGAATGGCGGGATGCATGAAAACCTCGGTCACGGTGGCTGGAGAGCAAGTCTGCGCTTGCTGGTGGCCAGTATAGGCGGGGGATGTTCGTGGGCAAGTGAAGTGGGGATTGGCAGAGACCGAGTCGCGGCAATCGCGAGCAGGCTCGCTCCCACAGGTTCAGCGCTGACCTTGTGGGAGCGAGCTTGCCCTAATGTCAGTCAGTTAAGCCGTAATGCGAGTGCGTCGCGGCTGAAATTGCTTAACTAACTGGCATTCTGGCTTGCCCGCGATAGAGGGGTCGGTACATTCAAAAAAATCGGAACGATCAGCCCCGGGCAAACGCCACGGCTTTCTGGAATTGCTCCTCGGTCGGCCGCACGCCGGTGTACAGCACGAACTGTTCCAGCGCCTGGATCGCAATCACTTCCAGCCCGGTGATCACCCGTTTGCCTTCGGCACGACCGCGCACGATCAACGGTGTTTCCGAGGGGATCGCCACCACATCGAAGACAGTTTCAGCGGCAGCAATAGCGTTAGGCTCGAACGCCAGTTGATCGGCTTCCAGCCCGCCGGACATGCCGACGGGTGTGACGTTGATCAGCATCTGCGGGCGTTGAGCGCCCAACTGCGCCTGCCAGTGATAACCCAACGATTCAGCCAAAGCACGCCCGGCTCGCTCATTGCGGGCCACGATCACGCCGTTTTTGTAACCGCCATCGCGCAAGGCACTGGCCACAGCCTTGGCCATGCCGCCACTGCCGCGCAGGGCAAAGGTTGAGTCCTTGGGAACATGACGGGTTTCAAGCAACTGGGCGATGGCGATGTAATCGGTGTTGTAGGCCTTGAGGTGACCGTTGGTGTTGACGATAGTGTTGATCGATTGAATAGCCTCAGCCGATGCATCCAGCTCATCGACCAAAGCAATACAGGCTTCCTTGAATGGCATCGACACGCCGCAACCCCGAATGCCCAAGGCGCGGATGCCACCAACAGCGCCCGGCAAGTCCTGGCTGCTGAAGGCTTTGTAATAGAAATTCAGGCCCAGTTGTTCGTACAGATGATTATGAAACCGCAGGCCGAAGTTGCCGGGGCGCCCCGAGAGTGACATGCACAGCTGAGTGTCTCTGTTGGGGTTCATCTGCATTGGAATCTCCTTCAAATAGCACTTTCGGATGGACGGGATTAGCCATCTCACCGGATTCTGATCGATCATAAAGGCCTGTCTGCACGCGGCACACAGCCGTAAAGAAGCCGGTACAGACCTTACACAAAATTTACCCAACGGCTGTGCTGATTTTAAAAAAATGCTGTCTTAGAAGTATCCCCGCGACAACTTGTGTCTATTGCAGACGCGAGCGCCGGGTCGAAGAACCGAGGACTTATCATGATCCGTAAAATCCCCACAGTAGCCTTGCTGATCGGTGCTCTCGCTATCGCAGGGCAGGCACAAGCAGGTGGTCGTGGCTGGGAAGGTCCGGCTGTGTTTGGTGCGATCGTCGGCTCGGCAATCATCGGCTCAGCAATTATCGGTCGTGACCGGCCAATTTATGTGGAGCAACCGGTTTACATTCAGCCACAACCGGTATACGTGCAGCCACCGCCTGTTTATTACCAACCGGCGCCGGTCTACGTTCAACAACCGATGTACTACCGCCCGGCACCGATCTATTACGGTCCGCCACGCGGGTATGGTCCACCACGCGGCTATTACGGCCCTCCCCATGGTTATTATCGTGGCGACCGCTGGTAACACGCTCATCAGGCCCCGCTTTTACAGCGGGGCCTTTTTTGTGACCACTGGCTGGACGAAGTCTGAATAAATCTCGTCAAGGTCGCTGTCGGGACAGTACCGGCAGGCAAAGTTGGTCATATTTATGTCATGTCCGGTCCGCAAGCTTGGATCTGTCCGTAAACAACAGGTTGATAAAAACAAGGACGACCTCATGCCCACACAAAACCCGCATCGCATTGTCGGCTTGTGCACTTCCGGCAAGGTGTACAACGCACTGACCGAACTCAAACACCTGGAAGGTCATCGCAGCGCAAAATTTCTCTCGCTGCTGGCAGAAAACCTGGTGCGCAAAGGCCTGCTCAATGAGCAGGAAGTCGTGCATATGCTCGATCAAGTGGTGGATTGACCGTAGGACTCATTGGCATCAATGACGACTATCGAAAGCGTTGATTGTCCGTTCAAGCGTCCGATCCGTAAGGTGGCCTCCATAGATTAATGGAGGTACTTATGACTCAAGTCCAGATCATGTCTGTTATCGGCAGCGCCGTTCCCGCACCGCTCAGAGCGCGGGGATTGCTAGCCTGTTGGTATCTTATGCAGGACGGGGAACCGATCAGCGGCCCGCTCACCTCGCTTCCCGCCGCCCAGGCCTTGTCGCAACGTATCGGCTCCGGCCAGTTCAGCGCTTAAGGCAGCTGAACCCGTGGATTGGAATCGATGTAAATGGCCCAGCTCGACACGAACAACGCGGCGATCAACGGCCCGATGACAAAACCGTTAATACCGAAAAGCGCCAGGCCGCCCAGGGTCGAGATAAGGATCAAGTAGTCGGGCATTTTGGTGTCCTTGCCCACCAGGATCGGTCGCAGGACGTTGTCCACCAGGCCGATCACGAACACCCCGAACAAAGTGAGCACCGTGGCCTGCCAGATCGCGCCGCTGAACAGGAAATACACCGCCACCGGCATCCAGACAATCCCCGCCCCCACCAACGGCAACAGCGACAGAAAAGCCATCAACACCGCCCAGAGCAGCACGCTCGGGATGTCCAGAAACCAGAAGATAAAACCGCCCAATGCCCCTTGCGTGATCGCCACCACCACATTGCCCTTCACCGTGGCCCGCACCACGCGATTGAACTTGAGTTGCAAGCGACGCTTTTGGTTATCTTCCAGCGGTATCGCCGCGCGCACTTTGCGCGCCAGTTCGGACCCGTCCCGCAGGAAGAAAAACAGTAGGTACAGCATGACGAAAAAGCCCACCACGAATTCGAAGGTACCCTGACCAAAACTGAATGCCTTGGTCGCGACCATCTGGCTGCCTTGCATCGTGCTCTTGATGATTTTCTCCCGAAGCCCGCTCAGCTCGCCCATGCCGAAACGATCGAGCAAGTACTGAACGTACGGCGGCAGGCTTTGCTTGAACTGCGACACATACCCGGCGATGTCCAGTTCACCGCTTTCGATCCTGTTGTATAGCGCCGCGCCTTCCTGAACCAGCAAGGTACTGATGGTGATCACCGGCAAAATCGCGATCAGCACACAGAGAATCAAGGTGCACAGGGCCGTCAGGTTGCGTGGCCAGCCGAACCTCAGCTGCAACTGATGCTGCAAGGGCGCAAACAGAATGCCGAGGATAACCGCCCAGAACACCGCGCCATAAAACGGCAGCAGAATCCAGATGAAGGCAATGCTTACAAGCGTCAGCAAGACCATCAGCGATCTGTTTTGCAGCTTCGTTTCGTTCATGTCCAATCCATGTCAGTGCACAGGGGCGCCAACGCGCGTCTTGATGTTTAGTCCGCCACGGTTCGCTCGAGTGCCATCCGTTTGTTATGAAGCATAGATCCAGATCAATAAACCCCGCGGACAAGCCGCTTACCCTTGCCGGCTTTTGCGATCGACACTGCCATGACCAGCGCCATGACGCTCACAACCCCGGAACTGCTCGCCCCTGCCGGCACCCTGAAAAACATGCGTTATGCCTTCGCCTATGGCGCCGACGCGGTATACGCCGGCCAGCCGCGCTACAGCCTGCGGGTGCGCAACAACGAATTCGATCACGCCAACCTCGCGCTCGGCATCGCCGAGGCCCAGGCTCAGGGTAAGCGCTTCTATGTGGTGGTGAACATCGCCCCGCACAATGCCAAACTCAAAACGTTCTTGAAGGACCTGGAACCGGTGATCGCCATGGCACCGGACGCGCTGATCATGTCCGACCCGGGCCTGATCATGCTGGTGCGCCGGCACTTCCCGCAGATGCCGATCCACTTGTCAGTGCAGGCCAATACGGTGAACTGGGCCAGCGTCGAGTTCTGGCAGCAACAGGGCTTGAGCCGGATCATCCTGTCCCGCGAACTGTCGCTGGAAGAGATCGAAGAAATCCGTCAGCACGTCCCGGCAATGGAGCTGGAGGTGTTCGTCCACGGGGCGCTGTGCATGGCCTATTCCGGGCGCTGTCTGTTATCGGGTTACATGAACAAGCGCGACGCCAATCAGGGCAGCTGCACCAATGCCTGTCGCTGGAAATACTCGGCGACGCCGGCCAGCGAAAATCAGCTCGGTGAAATCGTTCAGCAGTTCCGCCCCGAACCGACCCTGGGCATTGGCGCGCCGACCGATCAAGTGTTCCTGCTGCAAGAAGCCAATCGCCCTGACGAACTGATGCCGACGTTCGAGGATGAACACGGCACGTACATCATGAACGCCAAGGACCTGCGCGCCGTCCAGCACGTTGAGCGCCTGACGCAGATGGGCGTGCATTCATTGAAGATCGAAGGCCGGACCAAATCGCACTTCTATTGCGCGCGCACCACTCAGGTGTATCGCCGCGCGATCGATGATGCGGTGGCTGGCCGGGCGTTTGATCGCAGCTTGATGACCGATCTGGAATCCCTGGCCCAGCGTGGCTACACCGAAGGTTTTCTACGCCGGCATGTGCATGACGAATACCAGAACTACCAAAACGGCAGCTCGGTTTCAGAGCGCCAGCAGTTCGTGGGCGAGTTGACCGGCGAACGTCGGGATCAGCTAGCCGAGGTGCGGGTGAAGAATCGCTTTGGTTTGGGGGATCACTTGGAACTGATGACACCTAAGGGCAACTTCCATTTTGATTTACTTCAGCTGCAGAACGTCAAAGGCGAGGCTATTGAAGTCGCGCCCGGAGATGGGCACACGGTGTATTTGCCGATTCCGGATGCGGTGGATGTGCGCTTTGGGTTGTTGATGCGGGATGTGGGCGCGAGTTAAAAGCCGTCAAAAACAAGGCGCCAATTCTGTGACTGCTGCGTATCAAACACTGTCACCCAAGTGCGCAATAAATAAGCGAGGTAATAACACGGATGGATCTGCCAGTACCGAAGTAAATCATGGGTTGTACATTAATACGGCATCTCGACTCGCGTTCTTTGATCGCGAGGACAATGACAACTGCTTGTACCACGCCTGGAAAGACGGCGCGTTCCGACGCGCAACCAGGCTGGCTTTATGTCGCGTTCACGATCCAAGAGTAAACAGTGAACAGTGAACAAGCTGGGCACCGCATGGCTGGGACCGAATGCACATAGGATGTGCGACAGCCCCGGCATCGCGCCTACTTCACACTCAAAACGTTGGCAAAAACATTACCCAGGCCAAACTGCAGATTACTTCCACGAAAACGCCTTGCTGTACAGAAAAACAAATATAGCCTTCAGCGATCCAATAAGCATTTCAAAGGCCCTCTAAAACGGCCGCCGAATAACTCTCCACGTCCATCGCCAACCCGGCCTCTGCCAGCGCCTCCAGCAAGGCCGCTTGCGCCTCGAAGCGCAACCCGCGCTTAAGCGTCCGCGCTGCGTGCATTTGATCAAGTAACACATGGGTCACTTGATAAGGCGTGCTGATTTTCAGGCGCTGTAGCCAGACGGGAAGTTTCTTTTCGATTTTACGTTGCCTGGCATCCGCGACACCCGCTGCCTTATCCGAAAAAGTATTTTCTGAAACCGCCACTATCTCTCCAAACACATCAGTCAACTTCTTTAATATATAACCCAACATCAAATCATCATAGGCGATCAACACTCACACTCCATCGCTCCGAAAATCATTTCTCTCGACAAATACACCCATTACCGCCCATCACGTTACACCTTATTGAACAATCATTAGTGGACGCATTCTAACATCCCCACTTTCTACTAATACATAATGCTTTAATAACACACTAACAAGACTCGCTGACGTTTTATAACAATCATTGACACCCCAACGCAGACACCCTAGATTAATGGCACTCTGCCAACGCCCAAACAAGACAACGCATAAACTTTGTTAAGTTAATGGAATGCTGAGTTTCTGAGTTATTTCATTTCCTGGTACAACGCATGAAATATGTAGACGACATTACAAAACTCTTTACACGTTTTGGCGCCAATGCAGAGAGTTACCAGGAAATACAACCGAACTACAAAGATTTCAAAGACGACCCGGTTACGATGGCTGAGCCAGAACCGGCGGTGGCATTGCCTCCCCCAAACCCAGCGTTCCCTGTGTTTCTGCTGGATGAGCCACAGCCTTCTTTATTGATTGGCGCGGCGGTCGAGCCTGTGAAGAATGTTGTCCTCTCGCTACCTTCGCCCAAATCCCCTCCCCTGACCGAGCCACCTGCGAGTTCTGCTACGGGTGACCGTCAGCGATTGAGCGACCTGTTGCGTGAACTCAATCAGGTTCGTCGAGACGGTCTGCCAGAAACGACTCGCAAGCGGACCAAAGCCAAGGTCATTGCTATCGTTTCGGCGAATGGTGGGGTGGGTAAAAGCACCGTCGCGGCAGGCCTCGCAAAAACACTTCGGCGCCCTGGCGGGCGAACCATCGCGATTGATCTGGACCCTCAGAACGCGCTGTCCAGCCACTTGGGTATCACCAGGCAGGTTCCCGGGCTGCTACAGCTCAAAGAGCAGGACGTAGACTGGAGCGCTCATCGCCTGCCGGGCTTTAGCGACAGTGAGTGCCTGCCCTTCGGCACTGGCGAGATGAACGATCGCCGATTGCTCAGGCAGTTGATGCTTGAAGATTCTGACTGGTTGAATCAGCACCTTGCGTCAATGGACCTCAGCGAAAACGATACCGTGATCCTGGACACGCCTTCGGGTGCGACCGTCTATTCGCAACAGGCACTCGACGCCGCCGATCTGGTGCTGGTGATGACGGTGGCCGACGCGGCTTCCTACCTGGCACTGGACACTATGACCCAGTGGCTGGAAACCAGCCGGCGACGCGCGCAGCGGCACCGGTATGTGCTCAACCAACGGGATGACTCGCGTTCGTTCAGCAGGGACATGGGCGTGCTGTTTCTGCGGCGGCTCGGCGCTGACCTGATCGGGACGATTCGCCTCGATCACCAGTTCAACGAGTCGCTGGCCTATGGTCGGGACCTGCTGCAGTACGCACCTGAGAGCATTGGCTGTCAGGACATTCTTTCGCTGTCAGTCGCGGTCCATGCCCTGCTTTTCGCGGATGCTTCCAGCCAGCAGGGCACGCCATGACCGCCCAGCTGAATCAGCTACCTGCAAAGACGTGGTGGTTGCAGGGGCTACTGGATACTTTCCAGGCTCGCGTCAGTCGATGGCCCCTATGTTGGCGCCAAGGCCTGAAGATCTTAGCCGGGCTGATCGCAGCATCGTTGGTGCTGGGTATCCTCACTGCGCCGCTGAATCTGTATTCCCAAGCCGCGTTTGCCGCCGTCTGTTTTGCCGCCAGCCTGATCATCCGCAAGCAAGCCGGGCGTCTGGCGATTCTGACCCTGATCACCCTCTCGCTGATCGCTTCGTTGCGTTACATGTACTGGCGCCTGTCCGACACCCTGGACTTCGACAACTGGCAGGATGCCGTATTTGGCTACGGGCTGGTGCTGGCCGAACTGTATGCCTTGCTCGTCCTGGTGTTCGGCTATGTACAGACCGCCTGGCCGTTGCACCGCAAACCGCAGTTTCTGCAACAGCCGCCCGCAGAATGGCCGACGGTAGACGTCTTCATTCCTACCTATAACGAATCATTGGGTATCGTCAAACTGGTGGTGCTCGCGGCTCAGGCCATTGACTGGCCCGAGGGCAAACTGCGGGTGCACATGCTCGATGACGGACGCCGGGAGGAATTCAAGGTTTTCTGTCAGCAGATTGGTGTCAACTACATCACCCGCGACAACAATCAACATGCCAAGGCCGGCAACCTCAACGAGGCACTCAAAGTCACCGATGGAGAGTTCATTGCCATATTCGACGCCGACCATGTGCCCACCCGCTCCTTCCTGCAGATCACCATGGGCTGGTTTTTAAAGGACCCGAACCTGGCGTTGCTGCAAACGCCGCATTTTTTCTATTCACCCGATCCGTTCGAAAAAAACCTCGATACCTTTCGCTCGGTACCCAATGAAGGTGAGCTGTTCTACGGCCTGGTGCAGGACGGCAACGACCTGTGGAACGCGGCCTTCTTCTGTGGCTCCTGCGCGGTCATCCGGCGGACTCATTTGCTGGAAGTCGGCGGCATCGCCACCGAAACCGTGACGGAGGATGCGCACACGGCGCTCAAGCTCAATCGCCGTGGTTTCAATACCGCTTACCTCGCCGTTCCGCAAGCGGCGGGACTGGCCACCGAAAGCCTTTCCCGGCACATCAGCCAGCGCATTCGCTGGGCGCGGGGCATGGCGCAGATTTTTCGGACCGACAATCCGTTGTTTGGCAAAGGACTGAACCTGGGGCAGCGCATCTGCTACCTCAACGCCATGATGCACTTTTTCTACAGCTTGCCCCGTCTGGTGTTCTTGACCGCACCCTTGGCCTACCTGTTTTTCGACGCGCAAATTTTCCATGCCTCGGCGTTGATGGTCACGGTCTATGTACTGCCGCATATTTTCCATTCCAGCCTGACCACCTCCAGCATCCAGGGACGCTTCCGTCATTCCTTCTGGAACGAAGTGTATGAGTCGGTATTGGCCTGGTACATCATGCGACCGGTGCTGTTGGCCCTGATCAGCCCTTCGCTGGGCAAATTCAACGTGACCGACAAGGGCGGCACCATTGAAAAGGATTATTTCAACTGGAAGCTCGCGCGGCCTTATATCGTCCTGCTGACCTTGAACATGATCGGTCTGGCGATCGGCGTGGTGAAACTGATCGGGAGTGATTCTGCCGAGGCCACTACCCTGCTGATCAACCTGGCCTGGACCGTGTACAACATCGTCATCGTCAGCACCGCCGTGGCGGTGGCTACTGAGTCCTCTCAGGTGCGCAACGAACCCAGGGTGCCCGCGGATCTGCCCGTGCGCGTCTATCGCGAAGACGGCACCTGGTTCGATTGCATAACCCGGGACTTCTCACAAAACGGCGTGGGTCTGGCACTGCCACCGCAGGTTCAGCTCAGCGTCAATGAGAAGCTGCGACTGTGCATTCTGCGCACACCACCCTCAAGCCTCTTTCCCGCAAATACGGTCTTCAGCAACGACAACGTAGCGGGCGTGCAATTCGAGGGTTTGACCCTGCGCCAGCAAAGCGAGCTGGTGCGACTGACCTTTTCACGGGCCGACACCTGGGCCAACACGTGGGGTAACGGCCGCCTCGACGCGCCCATGTCGGCGTTGCGCGAGGTCAGCAGCATAGGCTTTCGCGCCATCCTGCGCTTGTTCGTTGCAACCCTAAAGGACAGCCAGGCACTGCTGCGCAGACGCCCGGACACTCCATCACCCATCGACTCCACCGCGGACACGCAACGATCTTGAAGCCTTCCATTCGCCGGACCTTTCTTCCTCGTCGCTCACTCATGCTGATCACCTGCTCGCTAGTGGGCTGGAGCGGCTGGGCATTGAGTGCTGCCGCCCAAATCAGCGCCACAGAACCGGCGGTGATGCCGGTCGCAGCGTTACCCGGGACCGATGCCCCGGGCAACAGCTATACCCGCACCCTCAAGGAGCTGGGCAAAAGCTATTCGATGACCCTTAAAGGCGTGGAGGCTACCGACAGTGTGAACTTCGATGTGCGCGCCGATGAAGTCGTCACGGCTGCGCAGGTCACGCTGCAGTACAGCTACTCACCGGCGCTGCTGGCCGACCTTTCGCAGATCAATGTGCTGGTCAACGATCAAGTGGCCGCCAGCCTGCCCCTGCCCAGGGAAGAGGCCGGTAAATTGCAGACCCGGACCGTGCAGATTCCGCCGCAGACCATCACCGAATTCAACCGGCTCAGCCTGCAGTTCATCGGTCACTACACGATGCAATGTGAAGACCCTTTGCACTCCAGCCTGTGGGCCAGGATCGGCAACGAGAGTCAGTTGAGCCTCCAGGTGTCCTCGATTAAACAGCCCAACGACCTGTCCGCTCTGCCGCTGCCCTTGTTCGATCGTCGAGACGCCTCGCCCCTGAAGCTGCCCTTCGTGTTTGCCGGGCGCCCGGGCGGTCCTGAGCTTGAGGCTGCCGGTATCCTGTCATCCTGGTTTGGCGCCCTGGCCAGCTACCGCGGCGCAACCTTCCCCGCCAGCCTCACCGGCCTGCCGGCCAAAGGCAATGCCGTGGTGTTTGTCAGCGGCAGCGAATCAACGACCTTGAGTGGCTTGCCGATCAAAGAGGCCACGGGGCCGACATTGACACTCGTGAGCAACCCAAATGACGCTCAGGGCAAACTGTTGATCGTCTCCGGGCGCGATGGCGCCGATCTCAAGGTCGCCGCGACAGCGCTGGCCCTCGGTGGCTCGGCCTTCTCCGGGCAGAGCGTGGTGATCGACCGGATCGACTCGCTCAAGCCACGCCGACCGTACGACGCGCCTAACTGGCTGCCCTCCGATCGCCCGGTTCGCCTGGGTGAACTGGCGCAACCCGCAGAGCTCAATGTGTCGGGTTATAACCCGGGACAAATGACGGTTGCGCTGCGCTTGCCACCCGACCTGTTCAACTGGCGTGAACCCGGCGCGCAACTTGACCTGAAATACCGCTATACGCCGCAACCGGTCTCCACCAACTCCTCGTTGCTGGTCAACTTCAACGACACCTTCATCAAGTCGATCGATCTGCCCTCGATCGAGAAACTCGGCAGCAGCGACAGCCTGCTGGCAATGCTCAAAACCGACGACAGCCTGGCCCGAACGTCGCGCATGCTGTTGCCGCTCAATTCCGTAGCGCTGCAATCACGCCTGCAATTTCGCTTCATGTATGACTACATCAAACAGGGCGAATGCCGCGACATCATCATCGACAACATGCGCGGTGTGATCGACCCGGACTCGACCCTGGACCTCAGCCAATATGAACATTTCATGGCCATGCCCAACCTCGGGGTGTTCAAGGACAGTGGCTTCCCGTTCACCCGCATGGCCGACCTTTCTGAAACATCGGTGATCCTGCCCAACGAGCCAAGCGCGGCCGATCTGAGCGCCTACCTGACCCTGCTGGGCCGCTTCGGCGACTCCACCGGTTATCCGGCCACCGGCGTGAAGGTGGTCCACGCCGACCAGCTGGCCGAGCAACGCGACCGGGATTTGCTGGTGCTCGCCTCGGGCAACAATCAGCCGCTGCTGGAGCAATGGCAAAGTCTGCTGCCGGCCAAGGACGAAGACGCTGCTCAGTACTTTGAACTGTCTGACCTGCCCTTGCGTCTGCGCAACTGGATCAGCCCGGATACGAAAACCAATCTGCGTGAAGCGCGCAGCAGCTTCAGGTTTACCGCTGACGACGGCAGTGCTTATCTGACTGGATTCGAATCGCCGCTCAAGAGTGGGCGCAGTGTGGTGTTTATCGCCAGCGCAAGGCCCAACGGCTTGGCCGACGTGACCAACGCCCTGCTCAGCAGCGAAGAAAACGCCCACGAGTTGCAAGGCAGTCTGGTGGTGGTCAGGGGCAAGCATGTCCAATCGCTGGTCGCCGAGCAGGATTACTACGTCGGGAGCTTGGGCCCATTGCGCTATCTGCAGTGGTACCTCTCGCAAAACGTAATGGCGCTCATGCTGTTCACTCTCCTCGGGATCCTGCTGCTTGCTTCGATGGCCTACCTGGCCCTGCGCTTACGGGCCAAACGTCGTCTTGGTCAATGAGCCGCGCATGCCTGTGTCGTCCATGAGCAGCCGGGGTGTTTCATTTCGCCGGTGCCTGCGCGGTAACACGCGCAGGTTGAGCGCTGTGCTTGCGCTTGCCCTGCTGGCGCCTGCGGTAGCGGCCGCAACCCCCTGTGAGTCGCCAGCCTGGCCACTGTGGCAAACCTACGCAACGCGCTTCGTTCAAGACGACGGTCGTGTTCTGGAATCGAGCCTGGAGAACAATCACAGCACCTCTGAAGGGCAGTCCTACGGCATGCTCTTCGCACTGATCGGCAACGATCAGCCACGCTTTGACAAACTCTGGCGCTGGACCTCAGCCAACCTCGCAGGCTCCGCCACCGCCACACGCCTGCCGGGCTGGTTATGGGGGCAAGGCACGGACGGTCAGTGGCGCCTGCAAGACGCCAATTCGGCCGCCGACGCCGACCTGTGGATCGCCTACGCCTTGCTCGAAGCCGCGCGCCTGTGGCATCGGCCAGACTATCACCAGGATGCCCTGCACTTGATGGCGACAATTGAAGCGCAATTGGTTGTCAAGCTGCCCGGGCTGGGCCCGATGGTATTGCCTGGACCACAGGGTTTCGTCCAGCCGGACGCTCTCTGGCGCCTGAACCCCAGCTACCTGCCACTGCCCCTGTTACGACGGCTGGCCAAGGAAGCACCCTCGGGGCCCTGGCAAGCGATTGCCAACAACACCGCGACGATGATTGGCCAATCCAGCCGCCACGGTTTCGTCGCTGACTGGGTCAGTTATCAAGGCACTTCAGCGCAATCGGGCGCCTTCACAAGCGACCCGATCCACGGCGACACAGGCAGCTACGATGCCATTCGCGTGTACCTCTGGCTGGGCATGAGTGATACCTCCGAAGCGCTGGCAGCGCTCCTGCTCAAACGGCTGGACGGCATGGCCCGCAGCACTGTCGCGACGGGTTCCCCCCCAGAAACAGTCCAGATTCTCCACGGCAGTGTTCAGGGTCAGAGCCCGTTCGGATTCTGGGCTGCACTGATTCCCTACCTTGAGGCGAAGGGGCTGCCCGGGTTGGCCGATCAGCAACGACGCCGCGTGGAACTCGCCTTGCGCGAGGCGCTGGCCAGGCCTGATGCCGACGCCGGTCCGCCGCGTTACTACAACTTCATGCTTAGCCTGTTCGCCCTCGGATGGGCAGATAAACATTACCGATTCCGGGAAGACGGAACGCTGAAACTCTCCTGGGAGACCGCATGCACGCGCACCACCGCACGCTAGCCATCGCCGTCATGAGCGCATGGACGGCCGCAGCTGCCCACGCTCAAAGTCCGACACCCCAGACATTACTCGTCGAGCAAGGGCAGTACTGGCAGTCGCACAACAACCCTCAACGCGCTGCGGAAGTCTGGCTGAAAGTCCTGCTGCTGGACCCGGCCCAGGCTGACGCACTGTATGGCCTGGGCTTGATCGGCGTGCAACAGGGCAAGCCACAGCAGGCGCAGCAATACCTCGCCCGCTTGCAGGCCATCCAGCCACCGCCTCGGCAGGCACTGCAATTGGCGCAGGACATCAGCGTGGCCCAACCGCAGAACCAGCAGCGTCTGGAAGAGGCTCGGCGCCTCGTCGATGCCGGTGAGCGTGACAAGGCGACCGCCGTATTTCGCTCGCTGTTCGATGGCCGTCCACCTCAAGGTACGATCGGCCGCGAGTATTACAACAACCTTGCCTTCAATCAGGCGGACTGGTCTGAAGCACGCAGCGGATTTCAGCGCCTGCAACGTGAGATGCCCAACGATTCGATCGTCGCGCTGTTTTACGCCAAGCATCTGGTTCGCCGTGAAGACAGCCGTGCCGAGGGCATCCGCGCCCTGGCCGCGCTGACCCAGCGTACCGACATTGCCGGTGATGCCGACGAAAGCTGGCGCCTGGCGCTGACCTGGATCGGTCCGCCCAATCCGGCACAGGTACCGTTGTTCGAGGCGTACCTCAAGACGCATCCGGATGACGTGGAAATCCGCGCGCAGATGAACAAGGGCAAGCAACAGGTAGCAACGACGGCCAGCAAGGAATGGCAACCGCCCGCCGAAGTCGCGCGCGGCCTGAAGGCGCTCAAAGAAGGCGATCAGGCCACCGCCGAACAGGCTTTTCAAGCGCGCTTGAAAAGCCTGCCCGATGATGCTGACGCGCTGGGCGGCCTTGGGGTTATTCGCCAGCAGCAACACCGACTGGCCGAAGCGGAAAAGCTTCTGGGTCAGGCCACGCGGCAACGCGACGGCAGCCACTGGCAAGTTGCGCTGAACGAAGTGCGCTACTGGTCGGCGTTGCAGCAGGCCCGCGACGCCCAGGCCAAAGGCCAGACAGCCCAGGCACAGGTCTCGGTCAACCAGGCGCTGCGGCTCAATCCAAACGGGGTGGATGCTCGCCTCGCCTTGGCGGATATTCAGGCCAGCGCGGGCCAGTTCGATGACGCTCAGCGCAGCTATCGGCATATTTTGAACCAGCGCCGCGACGACCCTCAAGCACAGGAAGGGCTGGTCAATGTGCTGCTCAAGAGCGGCAAGAACGATGAAGCCCTGCAACTGATTAACAGCCTGCCCGCCACCGGACAGGCAAAGATCGGCCAGTCCGCACGTCTGCAAGCCTTGCGCGCGACGCAACTGGCCGCCCTCGCCGAACAACGCAACGACCTGCCCGCTGCGCGCAACGCCTTGCAAGACGCGCTGCGCTACGAACCGGACAACGTCTGGACGCGTTTCGCCCTGGCTCGCCTGAACCTGGCGATGGGCGAACCGCAAAAGGCTCGGGACCTGATCAGCGCCATGCTCCAGGCCCATCCCGACAATGCCGATGCGCTTTACGTCAGCGCCTTGCTGTCGGTCCAGATGGGTGAGTGGAAAGCCGCCCAGACAACGTTGGGACGCTTGCGCCCCGACCAGCGCACCCCGGACATGGACGCGCTGGCCGCTGATGTCAGCCTCAACCTGCAACTCAGTCAGGCGATCGAGTTGGGCAAGCGCGGACAGCGCCAGGAAGCCCTGACCTTGCTCGATCGTATTCAGCCGATGGCCAACAACAGTCCAGATCGCACGGCGAGCCTGGCCTCGGCGTATGTCGACATCGGCGAGCCAACCCGCGCGCTGGCCCTCATGCGCGGCCAGTTGCAGAACACCACGGCGCCCTCGGCGGACTTCATCCTGCAATACGCCGCTGTCCTGCTTAAAACCGGAGAAGACGCACAGGTCAACGAGATTCTGCGCGACCTTCAGAACAGGCCCTTGAACGCGCCGGCTCGCAAGCGTTTCGACGATTTGCTCTATCTCTATCGCATCCGCCAGGCTGACCAGCTGCGTGAGCGAGGCGATCTGGCCAACGCCTATGACACGCTGGCGCCCGCACTGGCGCAACGTCCCGGTGACAGCGCTGCCGTCGCGGCGCTGGCACGGATGTACTCGGCCAATGGCGACACGGCAAAAGCCCTCGAACTCTATAAACCGCTGTTACAACGTCAGCCGAACGACCCGCAACTGCTGTTGGGTGCCGCCAACGCGGCGGTGTTGGCACATGACACTGCCTTTGCCGAACAGGCACTGCAACAGCTGCTCAAGACTGAGTCCGGCAACCCTCAAATGCTGACCGAGGCCGCCCGCCTCTACCAGAACATGGGCAAGACCGGCACGGCGACCGATCTGCTGCGCAAAGCGGTGGCCATTGAACAGAACGAGAAACGCAGAAGCCAGGTCGGCCAACTGGCCGGTTCGACGGTGGCGCCCAACCCTTTTGCCGGGGTGTCGGGGTCACGTAATGAAGTCAGTCGCGACACCTTGCTGGCAGCGATCCCGCCACCGGTTCAAGAGATGCCAGGCCGCATGACGTCTCCCCCCCCTTTTGGCATCGACGCCCCGCCAAGGCCGCAGCAGGCGAGCAATGCATACGCGTCGCAGCTGCCGCGCGCGGCACTGGTGAGCGAGGACATCAGCCCCGCGCAACTGGCGCTGAATAAAATCCTTCAGGAGCGCAGTGCCTACGTCACCCAGGGCGTGAGCATTCGCAGCAACAACAGTGAGTCGGGGCTGAGCAAACTGACCGATGTTGAAACACCTCTGGAAATCAATATCCCGCTGGATGAAAGCCGCGTCGCCCTGCAGGTGACGCCGGTCTCGCTGAACGCCGGCAGTGCCAGCGACGAGGCGCTGTCGCGTTTCGGTAACGGTGCGCAGAGTGGCAGCGTCGGCTCGCAAAAAGCCGAGGGTGTCGGCCTTTCCGTCGCTATTCAACGGCCCGCGGATGGGCTCAAAGCCGATCTCGGCACCACCCCGCTCGGCTTCAAGTACACCACCGCCACCGGCGGCATCAGCATTGATCGCCCCGTGAGCGACACCTCTAATGTCCGTTACGGCGTGAGCGTTTCCCGGCGTCCGGTGACTGACAGCGTCACCTCGTTTGCCGGCACCACGGACAAACGCAGCGGGCAGTCCTGGGGCGGCGTGACCGCTAACGGCGGGCGTGGCCAGTTGAGCTTTGACGACAACGAAGTCGGCGTCTATGGCTACGCCTCCTGGCACCAGCTGTTGGGCAACCATGTCGAGTCCAACAACCGCAGTGAACTGGGCAGCGGTGTGTACTGGTACCTGCAAAATGCAACGGACAGCAAGCTGACCGTCGGCCTGAGCATGACCGGTATCAGCTACGCCAACAATCAGGACTATTTCACCTACGGCCACGGCGGCTATTTCAGCCCGCAGACATTCTTCGCCCTGGGCGTGCCAGTGACCTGGGCACAACGCTCCGGACGCTTGACGTATCAAATCAAGGGCTCGGTCGGCGTGCAGCATTTCGAACAGGACAGCGCCGACTATTTCCCCAACGACAAAGCCCTGCAAGCGGCCTCGGGCCTGCGCTACGAAGGGCAAAACAAAACCGGGATTGGCTATAGCGTCGCCGCGGCAGCTGAATACAAGGTCGCTTCGAACTTCCTGCTAGGCGCCAATCTGGGCCTGGACAATGCCCATGACTACCAACAACTCAGCGGTGCCCTGTCTTTGCGCTACCAGTTCGAAGACATCAGCGGCCCCATGAGCCTGCCGGTCAGCCCGTACACCTCGCCTTATTCCAACTGATCATTCTGGAGCTTTCGATGCCCACTTCTGCCCTTGCCGGCCTGTCCCTCCTTGTTCTCGGGGAGAGCCATATGAGCCTCGCGGACCATTTGCTGGAGCCGCTGCACGACAACCTGACTCGCCAAGGCGCTCAGGTTCATTCCATCGGTGCCTGCGGTGCCAGCGCCAGCGATTGGCTGATCAGCAAAAAGGTCGACTGCGGTGCCGAGCGCAAAGGTAACGACAAAATCGTGATCAAAGGGCGTGAGGCAACCACCACACCGATTCAGGACCTGATCGCCGCCGACAAACCTGACCTGGTGGTACTGGTCATCGGCGACACCATGGCGTCCTATGACAAGCCAGTGTTTCCGAAGGCCTGGGCCTGGCAAAGCGTCACCGGCCTGGCCAAGGCCATCGCGGCCACCGGGACCCGTTGCGCCTGGGTGGGCCCGGCCTGGGGCAAAGCCGGTGGCATGTACCAGAAGAATGATGCCCGCACCCAGTTGATGTCGCAGTTTTTGGCCGCGAACGTGGCGCCTTGCACCTACATCGATTCGCTGACGCTCTCCAAACCTGGGCAGTGGATCACCACCGATGGGCAGCACTTCACCGTCGCCGGTTATCACGCATGGGGCACTGCAATTGGCGGTGCGCTGGCCAAACTGCCCGCCGAGCGCGTCAGCAGCGCAGGAGCCGGCAAATGAGCCGATCCGCATGTGGCTGGAAACTGTTAGCGCCCTTGATGCTGAGCTTGCACGCCCAGGCCGCTGACATTGCCCTGTACCCGACGGGCCCGGATCAAGACTCAGCTTTCCTGCGTTTTATCAACGCCGCCGACCGACCATTGCAGCTGCTGGCCGAAGGCTCACGGGCCAGCCTCAAACTGGAAGGCTCGAATGCCGTGTCCGACTACCTGCCCGTGCCCGCCAACCAGCCGATCAAGGGCACCCTGGAACGCAACGGCAAAAGCCTGCCGCTGGACATTCAGGTGGCAGCAGGCGAATTCGCCAGCGTGATCGCTTTGCCAGACAGCGCTCAAGGTATTCGCCAGGTCGTCATCCGTGAGCAACCCGACGACTTCAATAGCCTGAGAGCCTCGTTGGCATTTATCAGCGCCGATCCAGCGTGCACCCAGGCCAGTTTGCGCGCTGCGGGGAAGAACGCCGACCTGTTCAAGGAAGTGGCCGACGGCAGCGTGCAACGCCGCGCCATCAATCCGGTCAGCCTGTCGGTTCAATTGGTCTGCGCCCAAACCAACGTCGGCGCCCCACTTGACCTGGGCCAGCTCAAGGCCGGCGAGCGCTACAGCGTTGTGCTGCTGCCTGGCGCAAATGGTCCTTACCTGTTGCTCGCGACTGACGTCCTGGCCCACTGATCGGATCGCGCCACCACCATGGTTTTTGCCTCTCTCGAGTTTCTGACGTTGTTCCTGCCGCTGTTTTTGTGCACTTATGCAGTGTGCCCAGCCGCCTGGCGCAACGTCACGCTACTGATCGGCAGCTGGCTGTTCTATGGCTGGTTGAGCCCTCGGTTCCTCGCTGTGCATGTGATGTTGACGATCACGGCGTGGGGGGGTGGCTTATTGATCGATGCCTGGCGACAGGAGAGCAAGGGCCGTGTGCGAATACTTGTGGCCCTGATCGTGCTCAACACAGCAATGCTCTGCTGGTACAAGTACGCCAACATTGTCGCTGGCACATTGAACGAAGCGATGGTCTGGTCCGGAGCCGCGCCCCTGTCCTGGCAACGGGTCATCATGCCGGCCGGATTGTCGTTTGTCGTGCTGCAGGCGATTTCCTACCTGGTGGATGTGCATCGTCGCACCGTGCCGGTCGAGCGCAGCTTCATCCATTACGCGACCTATATTTCGATGTTCGGCCACTCGGTCGCCGGCCCCATCATTCGCTATGACTGGGTCCGGCGCGAGTTGCATCGACGTTCCTTCAACGCGCAGAACTTTTCGCTGGGAGCACGCCGGTTCATGGTCGGGATGTGTATGAAGGTTCTGGTGGCCGACACCCTGTCGCCCGTCGTCGACGTGGCGTTCAATGTGCAGACCCCCAGTTTTTCTGACGCCTGGCTGGGCTGCCTGGCCTACTCCCTGCAGCTGTTCTTTGACTTCGCCGGCTACAGCTCCATGGCCATTGGTCTGGGACTGATGCTGGGCTTCCACTTTCCAGAGAACTTCAACCATCCTTATCTGGCTAACAGCATCCAGGATTTCTGGCGCCGCTGGCACATGTCGTTGTCCAGTTGGTTGCGTGACTATCTGTATATCCCGCTGGGTGGCAATCGCCACGGCCCCCGGAAAACCTATCGCAACCTGTTCCTGATCATGGCCATCGCCGGCCTCTGGCACGGTGGCGACAATTGGAATTATCTACTGTGGGGCTGCGCCCATGGCATTGCGTTGTGTGTTGATCGTGCCTGGAACCGCTCCTCCCTGCCCCCTGTACCTCCCGTGCTTTCCCATGGGCTGACACTGCTGTTCGTCTGCCTGGCATGGACACTGTTCCGCGCCCCTGACTTTCACAGTGCACTGAACCTGTATGCCGGACAGTTCGGGCTGCAGGGCATTGCCCTCAGTGAGGAACTGTCCGCGACCCTGCGCCCGATCCATGGCCTCGCGGGGTTGTTGGGTGTGCTGAGTATCGTCGCACCGCTGCTACGCCCTTACGCTGAAAAACACCGGGTCGGCGTAGCGCTCGCCCTTTGGCCCATTGTCGGTTTCATGCTGTCGTTCGCGCTGACCGCCAGTCGCGAAACCGTACCCTTTCTGTACTTTCAATTCTGATGAAGACGCCAGAGCACACCATTACGCTTGCTCAACCTGACGATCCGGTCGCACGCACCAGCCCATTGGCAGGCGCATCTCTGCTGATATTCCTGTTCGTCGGGCTGCTGTCCTCTGGCTGGCTGATCGGGTCAGGGCAAATAGCGCCGCTACCACCGGGATTATCGGCGACGCAGATTCTTGACGGAGCTATCACCCATAAAATCGCCAAGGAGCTGTCGAAAGCCGCCTTCCCCACCACGTTCGCCAAGCTGGAACGCGGTGCCAGTTGGCTGCTCCTCAGCGACACCGGACCGAGGGTTCGCTCGGGTTGTCCTGACTGGTTGTTTTTGGCCGATGAGCTCAAGGTCGATCATCAAGCGCAGCGCAATGCCGATGCCAAAATCCAGGCAGTGATTGATCTGAACCAGCAGCTCTCCCAACGTGACATCAGCCTGCTGGTGGTCATCGTTCCAGACAAGAGTCGCATCGCTGCTAAGCAGCATTGCGCACTGCACCGCCCAGCCGCTCTCGAAGGGCGCATCCAGGCGTGGGCCTCGAAGTTAGACGTGGGTGGCGTGTCGAATCTGGACCTCACCGGTGCGCTGACGCCACTGGGGGCCAGCGCCTGGTTGCGCACCGATACGCACTGGAGCGAATCCGGCGCGAAGGCGGCGGCCGATGCCATCACGCAGCGCCTGAAGACCTTGGGCATCAGCGCAACGCCACACAGGTCGTTCAACGAAAGTCATGCCCCGCTCGCGGTGCGACCTGGCGATCTGGTCCATCTCGCGGGCATCGACTGGCTACCGCTCAAATGGCAACCCGCGCCCGAAATGGTCGCCCAAACCAGCACCCACGAACTTCCCGTTGCGTCAGCCGACAGCCCTGATACCGAGGCAGACCTCTTCGGCGATGCCGACCTCCCCAACACCGTGCTCATCGGCACTTCATTTTCGCGCAACTCCAACTTCGCAGGGTTTCTGCAGCAGGCACTGGGCGCCCCCGTAGGTAACTTCGCCAAAGACGGCGGAGCGTTCTCTGGCGCGGCAAACAGCTACCTCAACAACCCGGCCTCCAAAGAAACGCCGCCAAAGCAAATCATCTGGGAAATCCCGGAGCGGGATCTGCAGTCGGCTTACATCGACCCCATTGCCTATCGCTCGTTGTGGTAGGTCAATCGCATCCGGCGACGGTGCTTTTGTAGGCGCGAGGCTTGCCCGCGAAGAACGATGACGCGATGAACCTGCACCCACAAAAAACCCGGCGCATCGGCCGGGTTTCGTTTATCGCCTGTCGTCTGACAAGGGTGTTTCTTCATCCGGCGCAGGCATGTCGTCATCCACAGCCGGATCCAGAGCCGGGTCCCTCCAGTCTTCAGGACGATCAACGTCCGTATCGGCCGGGTCTCGCGAAGGGTCCATGCCGGGTGGTGCGTCGTGATCCATCGACGGATCGTCCCTATCGGGAATGGGTCTGACAGGGTCGTTATCAGAAGTCCCACCTTGAAGGATTTGCTCGTAAACCATGACGCACCTCACTGATGAGGTCCAGCGAATCTGGGCCGTACAGGTTGGAAACGAGCCTGCAAACGGGGTGCTATCGAGGAGACCAACGGCGGCTACCGATCAGCCGAAAAGCGGTCGCGACTGTTAGTCAGGTGCAACCACATCGCCGCCCGCGCCGCGTCCGGGTCCTGGCGTCTGATGGCGTTGAGAATCGCCTCGTGTTCGAGGTTGGCGAGTTGCCCGAGCTTGCTCAAATCCGCCGATCCGCGCTCGGCGGCATTGACGCGGGTCCGGGGGATCATGGCGCTGCCCAGGTGCTGCATGATCTCGGTGAAACACACATTGCCGGTGGCTTCGGCGATCAGTAGATGGAAGCGTTTGTCCGCCTCGACGCAACTGTCGTTGTTGGCCAACAGGCTTTGATAGTCATCCAGCGCTTCACGCATCTGCGCCAATTGCTGGTCTGTGCGACGCACCGCTGCCAGCGCCGCGGCCTGGGTTTCCAGGCCCATGCGCAACTCCAGAATACTGCGCACGCCCAGCGCGGTATCGACGTTCAGTCGCAGCCCCTGATCCGGTGCTCGCTCGAGGACAAAAGTACCGATGCCGTGACGGGTTTCCACCAGCCCCGAAGCCTGCAACTTCGAGATTGCCTCGCGCACCACTGTGCGACTGACGCCATGCTCCAGAACAATCGAATTCTCCGACGGCAGCTTGTCCCCCGGCACCCTCTGGCCGAGCAGGATGCTCTGGGTCAGTTTGCTCACCAGATCATGGGCCAGGTTATGGGCACGCTTGCGGGCAGGTGCGTCGATGTCTTCTTGCATGGTGATTATCCGTAAAGCGGGTTATCCGGATCGTAGCACCGTGCTCGCTTTTCGGTGACTGGAATCTCGCCTCAAAAGTGAAACGCCACGTCCTGCCGCTGTTCGTGATCATGTTCATCGTCAACTACATCGACCGTGTGAACATCGGCTTCGTCCGCGCCCACATGGAACATGACCTAGGGATTGGCGCTGCCGCCTACGGCTTCGTCGCCATTTGCTTCGCCGCGCTGGGTTTCAAATCCGCATCGTCGCTGTTCTGGCCAATTCCCCAGGCGTACCTGGATGCCCGGATTGCTGCAGGCGTGATCGCACTGATCAACTCGGTGGGCAACCTCGGAGGCTTCGTTGCGCCGACCACCTTCGGTCTGCTTGAAGAACACACCGGGTCGATTCAGGGCGGGCTTTACGGTCTGACCGCCACCTCGATCATCGCCGCGATCATCGTCTTCGCCGCGCGCAATAAACCGAAACCCGCACCTGTGGTTGCCTTGGGCAAACCAGCACCTAATCACGCCTGAACACTCATGTAAGAGCACGGTTTAAAGGACAAGAAAATGAACCCACAAGAAGCCGCAAAAGCCCCGATCATCACCAGCATGCAGGTTGTGCCGGTGGCCGGCCACGATGGCATGCTGCTCAATCTGAGTGGCGCCCACGGCCCGTTTTTCACCCGCAACATCGTGATCCTCAAGGACAACGCCGGCCACACTGGCGTCGGCGAAGTGCCGGGTGGCGAGCGTATTCGCCAGACGCTGGAAGATGCGCGCGCACTGGTGGTCGGCAGCCCGATCGGCACTTATCAGAAGATCCTCAATCAAGTGCGCCAGACCTTTGCCGATCGCGATGCCGGCGGGCGTGGCCTGCAGACCTTCGACCTGCGCATCACCATTCACGCGGTCACCGGCCTGGAGGCCGCCCTGCTCGATTTGCTCGGTCAGCACCTGGATGTACCGGTCGCGGCCCTGCTCGGCGAAGGCCAGCAGCGCGACGAAGTGAAGATGCTCGGTTATCTGTTTTATGTCGGTGATCGCAACGAAACCGATCTGGCCTACCGCAGCGAACCGGATGCCGACAACGACTGGTTCCGTGTGCGTCACGAAAAAGCCATGAGCGCCGACGCCGTGGTGCGCCTGGCCGAAGCCGCCCACGCCCGTTATGGTTTCAAGGACTTCAAACTCAAGGGCGGCGTGTTGAGCGGCGACGAGGAAATCGAAGCGGTCACCGCCCTCGCCGAACGCTTTCCCGATGCGCGCATCACCCTTGATCCGAATGGCGCCTGGTCACTTAAGGAAGCGATCCGGCTGTGCCGGGATCAGCATCACGTTCTCGCCTACGCCGAAGACCCGTGCGGTACGGAAAACGGTTACTCCGGTCGCGAAGTCATGGCCGAGTTCCGGCGTGCCACGGGCCTGAAAACCGCGACCAACATGATCGCCACCGATTGGCGGGAAATGGGCCACGCGATTCAGCTGCAATCGGTGGACATTCCTTTGGCAGACCCGCACTTCTGGACCCTGCAGGGCTCAGTTCGAGTCGCACAGATGTGCCACGAGTGGGGCCTGACCTGGGGCTCGCATTCCAACAACCACTTCGATATTTCCCTGGCGATGTTCACCCACGTCGCGGCGGCCGCGCCGGGTGAAATCACGGCCATCGACACTCACTGGATCTGGCAGGACGGCCAACGCCTGACCAAAGCGCCGCTGCAAATCGTCGACGGCTGCGTGCAGGTACCGAAAAAACCTGGCTTGGGGGTTGAGCTGGACATCGATCAACTGGCCAAGGCCCATGAGCTGTACAAAGGCATGGGACTGGGCGCGCGGGACGACAGCGTGGCGATGCAGTTTCTGATTCCGGGGTGGACGTTCGATAACAAGCGGCCGTGTTTGGTGCGGTAACCCTGAAACACTGATTTCCCTGTGGGAGCGAGCCTGCTCGCGATGAGGCCGTAACAGCCAACATCATCATTGACTGTCACACCGCCATCGCGAGCAGGCTCGCTCCCACAGGGGAGGTATTCACACTAATTCTGCTGTGCCACTTGTAGTAGCCATTGCTTGAACGCGGCCATCGCCGAGGTTTCAGGCCGCGACTGCAAGCGGGTCAGCCAGTAGCTGCCCGTGGTGATCCCGATGGTGAACGGTTGCTCGATTGCGCCCGCCGCCAGTTGGCGAGAGAACATCAAGGGCGGAGCCAACGCAACGCCTGCCCCTTGCAACGCCGCTTCCATCATCGCCAGCGAGGAATCGAAGACGATGCTCCGGGGCGGTGCGGCATGGGCCGAAAGACCAGTCGCCTGAAACCACTCCGGCCACTCATCCGTGCGATAAGAGCGCAACAGCGTTTGCTGCAACAGATCGGCCGGTGTGTGCAATTGCCGCGCAATCTCGGGAACGCAGAGCACCGACAGCGGCGCCTCGATCAACCGCACCGCTTCGATCCCATGCCACGCTCCCGCGCCAAATCGAATCGCGTAATCCAGGCCTTCCGCGGCCACGTCCACCCGGTTGTTGTTGGTCGAAAGACGCAAATCGATAAACGGATGTTTCGTCTGAAAATCCGCCAGCCGCGGTAACAGCCAACCGACCGCAAACGTCCCCACCGCCCCCACCGTCAACACCTCGCGAAAATGCCCGCCCTCGAAGCGCTCCAAGGTCTCGGCGATCCGGTCGAAACATTCGCGCAACACCGGCAGCAGGGTTTCACCTTCGCTGGTCAGCATCAGGCCTCGGGGCAGGCGTTTGAACAAGGTCACGTTAAGCTGGGCTTCAAGGCTTTTGACCTGATGACTCACCGCCGCCTGCGTGACACACAACTCCACCGCCGCCCGGGTGAAACTCAAATGGCGTGCCGAAGCCTCGAAAGCGCGCAACGCATTCAGCGGCAGATGAGGTCGAATCATGCTAACTCCCAAAATTTTCTAATGGCTCATCCGAAATATCGTCGTTTGTCGGTCTTCGCCAAACTGCATAGATTCGGCTCGTCCAGCAACGGACCGGCTTAAAAACCGCTCGGAGTGTAGCGGTTAACACAACAGAAACTCATGGAAAGTGATTCAATCATGCCTAAAAAAAATCAGAGAAAACTCGCGTCTTACAGCGCTTTCGCACTTCTGCTCGGCGTCAGCCACAGCTTTGCTGATGACCGCATTGAAGCCATCGTAAAGGCAACCATTGAACCGGTGATGCAGCAACAGAAGATCCCCGGTGTCGCGGTCGCGATTACCGTCAATGGCAAACCGCATTACTTTAACTATGGCGTGGCCTCGAAAGAAAACGGTAAAGCCGTCACCGAAAACACCCTGTTCGAGATCGGTTCGGTGAGCAAAACCTTCACCGCCACCCTCGCCGCCTACGCGCAGGCAACAGGCAAACTGGCCCTGTCGGACAACGCCAGTCAGGTTCTGCCGGCATTGCACGGCAGCGCGTTCGACAACATCAGCGTGCTGCAACTCGGCACCTACACCCCCGGCGGCCTGCCCCTGCAATTCCCCAGCGATGCAGACCATCAGGACGAAATGCTCGGCTATTTCAAGCAGTGGAAACCGACCTACGCTGTTGGCACTCATCGCCAGTATTCAAACCCCAGCATTGGGTTGTTCGGCTATCTGGCTGCCCACAGCATGGGGGCGCCGTTCAATGAGCTGATGGAAAAAACCTTGCTGCCGAAACTCGGCTTGAAACACAGCTACCTCAAGGTGCCGCAGGATCAGATAGCGCTTTACGCCCAGGGTTACAACAAGGACGACAAGCCAGTGCGGGTCGAGCCGGGCGCGTTGGCTTCCGAAGCGTATGGCATGAAAACCAGCGCATCGGATCTGCTTCGCTATGTTGAAGCGAACATGAATCCGGCGTCGCTGGAAAAGCCTTTGCAGCAAGCCATCGCCACCACTCACACCGGTTACTACACCGTCGGCGAGATGACTCAAGGGTTGGGATGGGAGTTCTACAATTACCCGGTAACGCTCGATACATTGCTGGCGGGCAACTCGTCGCAGATGGCGTTTGAGGCTCATGAAGTCCAGTGGCTGAACCCGCCGCAGCCGCAACGCGACACTGTGCTGATCAACAAAACCGGCTCAACCGGCGGCTTTGGCGCCTATGTCGCCTTTATCCCGGCCAAAAACATCGGCATCGTGATCCTGGCCAATAAAAATTACCCGAACGCTGAGCGAGTCAAAATCGCCCATGAAATTCTGAGTGCACTGGACAAATAGCCGCCAACACCCGGGCAAAATCCTGCAACAGCGACGCATCACGGCCGACGCCATCGCTCAGGGCAAGTGTTTCCAGCAGTTGCGTGACACAGCGAACGCGATACGCCGCCGTGTCATGCAACACGTCGACAGGCGCTTCGGTATCGATCAGCAAGGACGGAATGTTGCAGTCGATGCCGGTAATTGGCATGTATCGAGCCATGGTTGAACCTCCCTGATCAATGCTGAGTGCCTGGCTGAACAGCAGGCGCGTCTTCGGGCGGATCGATAGTGTCCAGTGCGCGGTTCACCAGCAATTCGGCGACCACCGCCAACTGCTGAATCGACAGCGCCACGTTGCGGTTAGAGCTTTCCAGCTTGCAGGCCAGATCCGTGATCAAGACATTCAGGGACGCGAGGGTTTCGCAGGCGTGGCTTAGCAGGGTTTCGGTGTCGACGCCCGGGACGATGGTGAAGATATGGCTTATCGGGTCGGCTCGCCTGGGGTTACGCAAGCGAGCGCTGACGACGCGCTCAGTGGCCTCAGGATCGAGGGGGATCGGAATCGGTTGGGGTTTCGGGAGGGTTGGGTGTGATCTTTTTCATATGCGAAGCTCTTTTTTGGTTTCAGGGAGCTACCCATCTCATTTCCACAGGAGGGTGGCAGCTGTACGCAGGAAACAGCGAGGTACAGCGAAGACTGAATCGATTGCTTGAGCGCCTGCAGGATGGTGACTTGGACGAAGCCAGGAAATTGTTTTCCGAGCTGTCACTGGAGCTTTCAGACGGTCATCTGGAGCTGGCGAAAGCCGCACTGTTGATCCGCAAACTGGAGTTGCGTCGTGCGTAAGATCAACAAGGGTATTGAGCCGGAGGCGCTGACTCGATGGAAGCGCTTGAACAGCACATTACGTTAGTCGGAGCACGTAAAACTCTGGTGGATGCGTTGATATATACTCAGAACCTGCCACCCGACGAGTTGCAGTATGAGGACGAAGAGTTCTTGGGCTTACTTCTGGAAGACCTGCAAGCGCCTGATGTCGGGCAATGCCTTCAGCCCTTCTCACCCGTATTGGTTAATGTGATCCGTCATTTGCTGGCTCGACCTTAAACAGTCGGGACTTTCTACCAGAGGGCTGAGGCGGTTGAAAACGACCACTTCAGCCATTTTCGACACGCCTTCTGGAATCGGACTAATCCCCACACACTCATCCCTCCTACCTGAAGAGATCTCCACAGGGTTCAGTGGCAATTCAATCATCCGGCTGCTCAGGCGGCTTGGCAGGTTTCGCCGGTTTGCCTTTTGCGCCCTTGACCGGGGCAGTTTCGGTGACCGGCGGAGGTATTGGCACCGTTGCTTCTTTCTCGGCTGCAGGCAGTTGATCGATGGTGGCGAAAATCTCTTTCAGCTCAACCGCCCCCGATTGTTCAAGCTTCTTTTCGCCGTCCTTGCCGACCAGGATGATTTTGCTCTTCGCCCCGGCGCCCAACTTGAGCGAGCGGATCAACGCCATCGTCGTTTGCGGGTCGAGGTCTTTGCCGTCGCGCTGGCCCATCGTATTGATCACGGTGTACAGCACCATGTTTCGCTCGGTGAAGCCCTTGCGGCTGGCGGGTTCATCCAGGGATTTTTTCAGGTTGACCCAAGTGGGATCGACCGAACTGGGCGCGATGACAATCAGGGGACGGGCCCTGCCCACGTCTTTAACCAGAGGGGAATCGTCATCGGCGGCGAACAAGGGGCCGACGAAAGCCAGCAGGGCAGCCAGGGTCAAAGACCTGATGAGCATGCGCATCTCCTTTTGATATCCACGCTCTAATGATTGCGCATCGCGGCGAACGTTCCGGGTGACGCACCGCAATTGTGTTTCGCCTTGCCCAAGCTTAGGTCAGGGCGGTCATTGCGCAACAGCCTGAGCTAATCTCATAGCACGACTCGCACGACCTGATTCGCCGTGAGGACTTTTCCATGAGCGCTCAGTTGAACCACACCATCGTCTGGTGTCGTGACAAACAGGTTTCAGCCCGCTACCTGACCGACCTCCTCGGCCTGCCCGATGCCGAGCCATTCGGACCGATGCTGGTCGTCAAGTTCGACAATGGGGTGTCGCTGGACTTCTACAACAACGACCCGCCGATTGCCTCCCAACACTATGCGTTTCTGGTTGGCGACGAGAACTTCGATGCAGCCTTCGCTCGCCTGCAAGCGCTCAAGCAGCCCTGGTGGGCCGATCCTGGCAGGCAACGGCCGAACGAGATCAATGACTACGGCGGTGGCCGGCGGGTGTATTTCGATGACCCGGACGGGCATCTGCTGGAGATTTTTACCCGGGAATAGAGACTAATGCCAATCCGCAGAACCTGTGGGAGCGGGCTTGATCGCGAAGACGGCGCCACAGTCAGCATTGATGTCGCCTGATACACCGCTTTCGCGAGCAAGCCCGCTCCCTGACTGGCATAGAGACCCTTCATTTTTGCGGGTCATATACCGAACGGAAAGGTGTCTTCCTCGTGCTCCATGAATTCAGGCGCCGGCAATGGCGAGACCGCGTGGGTTTTTTCGATCCAGACGAAAGCGTCGAACTGCTCCGCCAGCACGGCTTGAAAGTAATGGCTCTGGCGCTCGGTCCTGGGTCGATAAATGACGCCGATGGCGCGTTCAAGTAACGGTTCGGCCAGTACGTCGAGCAATTCCTCGCTCGGTGACGTCCGCCAGTCAAGCAGCGCTGCGGGAATGCCGGCTTTGAGAAACAGTTGTTCCCAGCTGTCGGCCAATGCGGGGATCACCTGTTTGACCTGCATCGGTTCGTCCCAGTCATCGGCGGCCGCGACGGTGCCGTGGTCGGTGCCCATGCCGATCAGCACCGCTTGTGAGCCGTAGGCGGTGCGGCACAACTGGCCCATGTTGAATTGCCCCTCCCAACCCATTTGCGTCGCGGCGGCGTTGCCGATGTGTGAGTTGTGCGCCCACACCACCGCTTTGGCGCCTCCCCCGCGATGCACCATCAGGGTTTGCAAGGTGTCGAACATGTGCAGGTCACGCAGGTTCCACGAGGAAGTCGAGCCGCGGTACATGGCGCGGTAATACTGCTCGGCGGCCCGCACAACGCGGGCGTTCTGGGTGGCACTGAAAAACGCCTCGTCGTCGGCGACCATCGGATCGAGCCGCTCGCCCAGCAGCACATTCAATTGCTCGACCACGGCGTCCTCGCACGTGGCCAGGTTGCCCCGCTCGGCGAAATGACCGTACAGCGCCGGGTCGTCATGCCACGGCGTCAGACAGCTGTAGCGATGTCGGGCGTCTTTCGCCAGCTGCGGGTCGGTCTTATCGAGATAGCCCAGCACTTCGTCGATGGAGTGACGCATGCTGTAAACATCCAGTCCCCGAAACTCCACCCGCTGCGAAGGCGTCAGCCCGCGATTATAGTGGTGCAGCCAACGGGTGAAGGTCTGCACGGCCGTGTTGCGTCACATCCAGGTGGGGAATCGGGCGAAGGCCTGTTTTTTCCAGGCGGAGCGGCCCAGGTCGCGGACACATCGGTCGATCTGGCCGGCATCGGGCCAGTCGGCTTCTATCGCGACGATGCCGAAGCCGTGCTGCTCGATCAGGCGACGAGTGATCGCCGCTCGGGTCTGGTAGAAGTCCTGGGTGCCGTGGCTGGCTTCGCCGATCAGCACCACGCTGGCATCGCCAAAACGGTCGAACATTTCGCCGAATTCAGGTGAGTCGAGTGCAGGCAACGGCTCGGCATGACGGCGCAGCACCTCGGCCGCGCCGGGTGGCTCGCCGCGAGGGCGGTTGAACCGTCGTAGAAGATCGTTTACGGGGCTGTTCATGGACGTCATGACCTCATCTGAGCGTGGTCATAGTTTTGACTACGCCAGCGAGGGCATGATTCCGCTAAATTCTGGGATCTATACGGTGCGCGATCAGAACGCCAGTTTGTAGCCGATCAGCACCAGCATCGTCGCCAGGCACGGACGCAGCAGTTCGTCGGAGATACGCCCGGTCAAATGGCTGCCCAGGTAAATCCCCGGCAGCGAGCCGACCAGCAAGTAGCCCAAAATGTGCCAATCCATGTTGCCCATGCTCGCATGGCCCAGGCCGGCGACCAGGGTCAGGGGCACCGCGTGAGCGATTTCGGTGCCGACCAGGCGGCGGGTAGGCAGCATCGGGTACAGAATGAACAGCGCTACTGTGCCCAGAGCGCCAGCGCCGATGGAGGTCAGGGCCACCATGGTGCCCAGGACCAATCCGGTGATGACGGTCAGTGCATTCAAGCGGGGACCGCTAGGGTTGTAGTGTCCGCCAGCCCGTTTGTGGGCGAAATCGAGCAAACGTTTCTTGAAGAAAATCGCCAGCGCCGTGGCGAACAATACGAAGCCCAAGGCTTGTTTGATGACGGCGTTCATCGCGTCGGGCGAGGTCTGCAAACTGCTCAAAAACCACAGCGTCAGCGCCACCGCCGGCACACTGCCGAGGGTCAGCCAACCGGTGATCGCCCAGTCGATGTTCTTGTTCTTGCGATGAACCAGCACACCACTGGATTTGGTAATGGCCGCGTAGAGTAAGTCCGTGCCCACCGCCGTGGCCGGGTTGACGCCGAACCACAACAGAATGGGGGTCATCAACGAACCGCCCCCGACGCCGGTCATGCCGACAATAAAGCCGACCACCAGACCTGCAACGACCAACCCGAAATTACCGAATTCCATTAATACGCCCAGAAAATCGCAGGGAAATAACCGGCCCGCAGCATAGCGATTTTTCTTATAACCAGTTATATCGATGCGGTCTATCGTTATGCCAACTCATTGAGCCGGAACACGATTTTTTCCTGGCCGCATTCCCTTGTGGGAGCAAGCCTGCTCGCGAAGCGGTGTATCAGCCGAACTCATGGTGACTGACACAACGCTTTCGCGAGCAGGCTCGCTCCCACAGGGATTGGGTGCATCATTCGTTTTATTGCACCGGCAAGAAATTCAGGAACAACAAACTCTGGGCGTAGTTGAGGCCGATCCGTCGGTAGCGTTCGTCGAGCATCTGGGTCAGCAGATCCAGCCGCGCGACGATCTTGCCGAACTCCACGGCAAAACTCAGGTTACTGCCCTCCTCCGAGATTTCGTTGGAAAACAGCAAGGGCTCGCCTTGCTTGTTTTGTCGCTGACTCAAGATCCAGGTGGCTTTCTCGATGTTGCGCGCGGCATTGCTGACGAAGGTCGGGTTGATCGCATCCGTCATGTAGAACTCCAGCCGATTGCCATGGGCGGTGACCAGCATGCTGCCGATGGCATAGATGAAGGCACCGACCCGGTCGCCGAGGAATTCCGGACTCATGGCGTAGCTCAACGCGGCGAGGTCTTTTTTGCCGCCGAGGGTGGGCAGTGGTTGTTGCTGTTCAATGGCCATGCGCACTTGTTTTTCTGCGGTGCCGACATCGAGGAAGCCGGATTTTTTCAGCTCGTCCGGGTTGCGCAGGTAGAGCTTGTTCATCAGCAGGTAGAGGCTTTGGAGGTTGTCGCGCATCGCCAGGGTCGCCATACGGTCGACGCTGGTCTGGAGGAATTCCTGGGGTTGGCCGTTGCGAAACTGGCTGACGATATCGTTGCCCGGCTGATGGCTGCAGCCACTGGCGAAGAGCATCGACAGGCTAATCAGCAGCCAGCAATAACGGCGAATGTGCGGGGTGAAGCGGGGTAAAACTCGAGCCATGGGTTCTTGAACTTGGGCATGGGCCGGCGGTGGGGATCGCCGCGGGCTGGCCAAGGATAGAACCGCGAAAGCCGAAAAAGTGCAGTGCCGGTGGTCCGTAAACGCGGCCACCCTTGTGTGCCGCCCGCTACACGCCGGTCACCGGCAAACTGATCCCTCCCGGTGAACTCGCCCCGGTCGAGGGCACACCCATGGACTTCACTCAACCGACCGCCATCGGTCAACACATCAAGGCGGGGGCGTTTACTCTGAAGACTCAGCATTATCCCGATTCGCCGAACCAGCCGAACTTCCCTTCCCCTCGGCTGGATCCGGGCAAGAGTTATAGCCAGACTACGGTGTATAAGTTTTCTACCCTGTAGATCAAAAGATCGCAGCCTTCGGCAGCTCCTACAAGGGCGAGGTACACCCGTGATATCAAGGACGGCTGCCGGGCGAGATCAAAGATCGCAGCCTTTGGCAGTTCCTACACCGGCCCCCAATATCGGGTATGCCCCCGCCCCTGTAGGAGCTGCCGCAGGCTGCGATCTTTCGAGATGCCACGGAACCACCGGGTTATTTTGCTGCCAACTGAAGTATCGATCGAGCTTCGCAAAGGAGGATTCATGCGTACTCTTGAGCTGGCCGGCATCCATGTGCCGGTCATCGGCCAAGGAACCTGGCGCATGGGAGAGGAACGCTCCCGACACACAAAGGAAGTTGCAGCGCTGCGGTTGGGCATCGAGTTGGGCATGACCCTGATCGACACCGCTGAAATGTACGGCGAAGGAGGCGCTGAAGAGGTGGTGGGTGAAGCCATCGCAGGCAGGCGCGATCAGGTTTTTCTGGTCAGCAAGGTCTACCCCTACAACGCCAGCTGCCTGGGCATCCCCCAGGCCTGCGAACGTAGCCTACGGCGTTTGAATACCGATTACATCGATCTTTACCTGTTGCACTGGCGCGGCGAGTATCCCCTTGAGGAAACCGTCGAAGCCTTCGAACGCCTGCGTGAAAGCGGCAAGATCGACCGTTGGGGCGTATCCAACTTCGATCTGGACGACCTGGAAGAATTAGCCTCGCCGACCTGCACCACCAATCAGGTGCTGTATAACCTGGAAGAGCGCGGCATCGAGTTCGATTTGCTCCCCTGGAGTCAACATCAAAGGATGCCGGTGATGGCCTATTGTCCGATCGGCCAGGGCGGTCAGATGCTGGCCAATTGGACGCTCAAGCAGATTGCCGCCCGTCACGAGGCGACACCGGCGCAGGTAGCGCTGGCATGGATTCTGCGTCAGAACGGCGTGATCGCCATCCCCAAAGCGGTCCGTCCCGAGCATGTGCAGCTCAATGCGCAAGCGGCGCAGTTGCGGCTTGAAGTCGGGGATCTGGAGGCGCTGGACCAAGCTTTTCGCGCGCCACAACGCAAGCAGCGGTTGGCCATGGTCTGAGCCATCGCGGTTCTGTCAGAGGGCATCGGCATGAGAAGTACCGATCAGCTCGACTCGTTCAATTTGCCACGCTTCGTCCAGGCGCAGGACCCTGTGTTCGAGTGGGTGCAGGAGGAGCTGCGCGCCGGCCAGAAGCGCCGGCACTGGATGTGGTTTATCTTTCCGCAGTTTTCCGGGCTGGGTGACAGCGAGATGTCCCGCTACTTTGCCATTCGCTCCAGTGAAGAAGCCACCGCGTATCTGGAACATCCGTTGCTGGGGCCACGATTGCGCATGTGCACGCAACTGGTTCTGGACATTCCCCAAAGCTCGATCGCCAGGATTTTCGGTCACCCCGACAATCTAAAGTTTCACTCATCGATGACGCTGTTCGCCCAGGTTTCGCCAAAAGGCAGCCTGTTCCACCAGGCGCTGGATCGGTATTTTCACGGCATACCGGATGACTGGACGTTGTCGCTGCTGGACTCAAAACAGGCCCAGTTGCCCCCCAATCAGCGTTGAGAAATCGTTACCCACGAACGGCAGGATCGCATCCGCCACCGGTTGCAGCTGCCGGGTGACGTAATGGTCGTAGTCGATAGGCGCGCTGCGGATTTCCAGCGGCTCGGGGCCGGCGACGGTGATTACATAACTGATCCAGCCGCCGTTCTGATATTGCCGCGGGCGTCCCTGCTGGTCGTTGTAGTCGTCGGCGATCCTCGCTGCGCGCACATGGGGCGGCACGTTACGTTGATAATCATCGAGGGTACGGCGCAGGCGTTTGCGATAGATCAGGCGCTCGTCGAATTCCCCGGCCAAGGTCTTGCGCACATAGTCACGCACGTAATCCTGATAGGGCTTGCGATTGAAGATGCGCAGGTACAATTCCTGCTGGAATTGCCGGGCCAGCGGCGACCAGTCGGTGCGCACGGTTTCCAGACCCTTGTAGACCATTTCATCGGTGCCATCGGCACGGGTGACCAACCCGGCATAGCGCTTCTTGCTGCCCTCCTCGGCACCGCGAATGGTCGGCATCAGAAAGCGCTTGTAGTGGGTTTCGAACTGCAACTCCAAGGCACTTTCCAGTCCGTATTCCTGCTTCACATGCTCGCGCCACCACTGGTTGACGTGGTCCACCAGCGCGTGGCCGATCTGCGCGGCTTCGGCCTGACCGTGGGCGCGGCGCAGCCAGACGAAGGTCGAGTCGGTGTCGCCATAGATCACCGCGTGGCCCTGCGCTTCGATCAACTGGCGGGTGCGCAACATGATCTCGTGACCGCGCAAGGTGATGGACGAGGCCAGCCGTGTATCGAAGAAGCGGCAACCGCTGGAGCCCAGCACGCCGTAGAAGGCATTCATGATGATCTTCAGGGCCTGGGACAACGGCGCGTTGTGTTCGCGTTTGGCGGTTTCACGACCTTCGGCAACCCGGGCGACAATGGCCGGCAAGCAATGCCGGGTTCTTGAGAAACGTGCACCGCGAAAGCCCGGCACCGACGCACTGTCGTCGGGATGCTTGAGCCCTTCGATCAAGCCCACCGGGTCGATCAGAAAAGTGCGGATGATCGACGGATAGAGGCTCTTGTAGTCGAGCACCAGCACCGATTCGTACAGCCCGGGTTGCGAGTCCATGACAAAACCGCCGGGGCTGGCCTCCGGTGGTTTGCCCCCGAGGTTCGGTGCGACAAAGCCCTGCCGGTGCATCAACGGCATATACAGGTGAGTGAACGCCGCCACCGAACCACCGCTGCGGTCCGCCGGCAAACCGGTAACGCTGGCCCGCTCGAGCAGGAAGGTCAGCAACTCGGTCTTGGCGAAGATCCGCGTCACCAGTTCGCAGTCCTTGAGGTTGTATTTCGCCAGGGCCGGTTTGTCCTCGGCGAACATGCGATTGATTTCGTCCATGCGCTGGTATGGGTTGTCGATCGACTTGCCTTCGCCCAGCAGGGTTTGCGCGACGTTTTCCAGGCTGAATGAGGGGAAGCTCCAAGTCGCCGAACGCAGTGACTCGATGCCGTCGATGATCAACCGGCCAGCGGCCGCGGCGAAATAATGATTGCGACTGCCGTGCTCGCGCCACTGCATTTCTTCACCGCCACGCCCCAGCTTCAGCGGCACCGCCAAGCGACGAGCATGTTCGTGCAGTACGCGCAGATCGAACTGCACGACATTCCAGCCGATGATCGCGTCAGGGTCGTGCCGGGCGAACCATTCGTTGAGTTTTTTCAGCATCAGGGTTCGCGAGTCGCAGTATTCGAGCTGGAAATCCACTCCACTGTCATCGCCATTGGGCGGCCCGAGCATGTACACCTGCCGCTCGCCGCAGCCTTCCAGGGCGATGGAATACAGCTCGCCCTGGGCGGTGGTTTCGATGTCCAGGGAGACCAGCCTGAGCTTCGGTCGGTAGCCGGGATCGGGTTTCATTTGCGCGTCGAGCAGCAAGCCTTCGGCGTTGGGCGAGCCGCCGAACAAAACGGGGGCGGTGATGAAACGCTCCATCATGTAGCGTTCCGGCGGGCGGACGTCGGCTTCGAACACATCGACGCCTGATCTGCGCAGCGCGGTTTCGAGGCGCATCAACTGACCGTGCTGCTGGCAATACAGGCCGAGCACCGGGCGGTGTTCGAAGTCCAGCAGTGCCAAGGGCTTCAGCTCGACGTTTTTCTCGCCGCGCAGCAGCGCTTCGGCTTGCTCACGCTGGACCGCCGGAATGAACGCTACCGACGGTTGATGCGGCAGGCGGATGCGCCGGGGACCGGCATCGGTCGCCAGCCAGAACTCGACTTCCGTGCCGGCGGGGGTATCGCGCCAATGCCGGGTCAGGACGAAGCCCTGCTGTAAATCCACCACTGCAACCTCAACGATCTGATTCAAGGGGTAATTCTACGCGTGATCGATGGCGATAGTGCTCTGTGGCGAGGGAGCTTGCCCTAATGTTGGTAAGTTAAGACGCGGAACCTGTGGGAGCGTGGCTTGCCCGCGAAGAACGATGACGCGTAGTACCTGAAAAACCGCGGTGCATTCTTCGCGGGCAAGCCACGCTCCCACAGGATTTCGTCGCTCAAATTTCTTAACTTACCGGCATCAGGGGCGGGCTTTTACAAAGAAAATCGCTGAATGACGCTTTTCGCGCTATATGTGCCGCTTTCTGCCTTGCTCTGCGAGCGCGTCTCTACGATTCTTCAAGAACAACGACAACACCCGAGAAGCCGCCATGAAAACCGTCGCCCAACTGCTCAAGTTAAAGGCCCAACAGAATCAGGAAGTCCATACCATTGCGCCTCATCAAATGGTGCTGGAAGCGCTGATGGTGATGGCCGCAAAAAACGTCGGCGCATTGCCGGTGGTGAAAGAGGGAAAGGTCGTCGGCATCATCAGCGAGCGTGACTATGCGCGCAAACTGGTGCTCAAAGGGCGCTCCTCCGTCGGCACACCGGTCAGCGACATCATGGTGGCGCCGGTCATCACCGTGGACACCCATCAAACCGTCGAAACCTGCATGGGCATCATGTCCGAAAAACGCCTGCGGCACTTGCCGGTGGTGGAAAACGGCGAGTTGATTGGCTTGCTGTCCATCGGCGACCTGGTCAAGGAAGCCATTGCCGAACAGGCTGAACTGATTCGGCAGTTGGAACAGTACATTCGCGGCGAGTGATTCTGTCCCACCACCAATCCCCTTGTGGGAGCGAGCCTGCTCGCGATGGCGGCCTGACATTCAACATTGATGTTGGATGCTATGGCCTCATCGCGAGCAGGCTCGCTCCCACATTTGTTTGGCGGTGTTCTTAAGACGGCCAATGCCGCGCGAAAACCGGTGCCAACGCAGGGTGCCGGTCGAAGCGTTCGAGCCAGGCGGAGAACCCCGGCCGCGCAACGCGCAAGTGCTCTCGGGTGCCCGCCCACCGTGTCACCACTGCCGCCAGAATATCCAGCGCGCCCGGCGCTCCCTCGCCCAGGTACAACTTTCCGGCAAACTGATCGGCAAACACCTCCCAACTCCAGTGCAGGCGCTGCCGGGCACCGGCCATAAGATTTTCCCTCGATGATTCGTCCGCCTCGGCCAACCAGCGCTCGGGGTAATCGATGATGCCGATAGCGGCATAGCAATTGCTGACGATGTACACCAGGCCCCGAATAACCTGATCACGCTTGAGCGGGTTTTCCGGCAGCAGGTTCGACTTCGGGAACGTGAGGCCCAGATGGATCAGGATGGCCGCACTCTCGGTGAGAACGCCGCCATCGGGCAGTTGCAGGGTGGGAATCTGCTTGAGCGGGTTGAGCTTCTCCAATGCCTGAACCGCCTCCGGGGACGATGAAACATCGATGAAGCGATAAGGAACCTCGCACAGTTCCAACGCGGCTTCGATGGCGGCCGCACCTGAGTTCTGATGCCCGTAGAGCTGGTACATGACTAAATCTCCTCTGCGACTCTTTCTTTGTAGCAGTTGCTGAAGATTGTGTTCGGTTGCTTCATCAGCCAATACCCATTAGTCAAGCGTTGACTGCTCCAAAAGATCGCAGCCTGCGGCAGCTCCTACGGATTTGCGTACGACTTCGACCCCATGGGTGTACCCGGTCGGCGTAGGAGCTGCCGAAGGCTGCGATCTTGGCGGTCGGCGGTCACTTCCCCGCGCGCTTCATGCAGCGTTGATAACGCTCATCGACCCGCTTGGCGAACCATGCCGTGGTGAGTTTGCGGGTGATTTTCGGGCTTTGCAGGAGGATCCCCGGCAACACCGCTCGGGGTAACGGCCGGCCTTCGGCCTGTTCGGCCAAAGCAAAGACCCGCCGATACAGCTTGGTGTCCTCGAATTCGAGACCTTTACCTTCCTCCAATTGATCCCGAATGGTCAGGTTGCGCATGTCCAATTGCTTGCCGAGGGTGCGCACCGCCAATTCCGTGGTGCCAGGCATGATTGAACCGTAGCGCACCAGATCGCCATCCAGTGCCAGCGGGATGCCGGTCGCACGACTGACTGCGTTCTGAAACGCCGCATTGCGGCTGGCGTACCAACCGGCGTTGAAATCGGCGAAGCGATACAGCGGCTGCTTGTAGCTCACCGGATAACCGAGCAAATGGGCAATACCGAAATACATACCGCCGCGACGCGTGAACACTTCGCGGCGAATCGAGCCGTTCACCGGATAGGGATAATGACGCGCCTGCTGCTCGGCGAAGTCGATGCTGACCTGCATCGGCCCACCGGTGTGCACCGGGTTGAAACCATCGAACAGCGTCCGCCCCATGGGCACCATTCCGATGAAATCATCGAAAATCGCGCTGAGTTCTCTTTCGCTGCGCGCGGCATTCAGCCGGTCGCTGTAGCTTTTGCCATTGGGTGAACTGACCTGCAAGGCACCGCTCACCAGCAAACCGGGAATGTGGGCCTTGGCGGCACGGCGGTCGATCTCGTCCCGGGCGATCTTGCCCAGGCCCGGCACCCGCGGATCAGCCTGAAACGTCGATTCCTGCTCAGTGACCGCGAGTACCGAACACAGGTTTTGCGTGGTCGGTGGAATATTTTGCGCGGCAAACGCCGCGTAGATGTCCGTGGCCCAGCCTTGGCGGTCCGGTGTCTTGGCTGGTAGCAGACGCATGATCTCTGCCTTGACCTCGGCAGGCTTGCGGGGCGGCGGTTCCTGAGTGCGTTGGGTACCGCAACCGGCCAGAACCAACAGTGCCGCGACGCTCATGATCAATCGATTGGCTTGCATGGTGCTCCATCAAAATCCGTTGAGCCGGGTTAACCATACGATCAATGGCATGGCGCAGGCTATGACTGTGACAGTCGCGGACTGTTCCCCTGTAGCGGTAGCGCTTGTAGCAGCTGTCGAGCTTGCGAGGCTGCGTTCGGCTGCGCAGCAGTCGTGAATTCGGCGAACACCGTTTACCTGAAAGAACTCAGTTGCAGGTTTTACGACTGCTGCGCAGCCGAACGCAGCCTCGCGGGCTCGGCAGCTGCTACACGCGTGGTTTCCGTTGGGCAGCCGGGCGGCCGGTGCATCCGGGCTGGACCATACTTGATCCACATATCGTGGAGGACAGGCTCATGAACCGTAGCGATGTGCTGATCATCGGTGCCGGCCCGACCGGACTGGTACTGGCGCTGTGGCTGAGCAAACTGGGAATTCGGGTGCGCATCATCGACAAGACGTCGGAACCCGGCACCACCTCACGTGCGCTGGCAGTACAGGCACGAACGCTTGAACTGTATCGCCAGCTCGACCTCAGCGACACCGTTGTGCAAAACGGCCATAAAGTGGCCGCGGCCAATTTCTGGGTCAAGGGCGAACCGGTCGCACGCCTGCCGCTGAGCACCATCGGCGAGGGTCTGACGCCCTACGCGTTTCTGGAAATGTATCCGCAAGACGAACACGAACGCCTGCTGATCAAACGCCTGGAGGCCTTCGGTATTACGGTGGAGCGCAACACCGAACTGCAAAGCTTCGAGGAAACCGGCGACGGCATCACCGCCCGGCTGCGCTTGCCCGATGGTCAGCAGGAAACTTGCCAGGCCTGTTATCTCGCAGGTTGCGACGGCGCCCGGTCGATTGTGCGCAAAACGCTGGACACCGGTTTTCCGGGCGGCACTTACCAGCAGATTTTTTACGTGGCGGATGTGCAGGCTCGTGGCCCCACGTTCAACGGTGAACTGCATGTGGACCTTGATGAAGCCGACTTCCTCGCTGTATTCCCGTTGGCCGGCGAAGGTCGCGCCCGACTGATCGGCACCGTTCGCGACGAGCGCGCCGACCGTGCCGAAACCCTCCAGTTTGAAGACGTCAGCAGCCGGGCCATCGAGCATCTGAAGGTGCAGATCGATCAGGTGAACTGGTTCTCGACCTACCGTGTGCATCACCGGGTTGCGGATCACTTTCGCACCGGGCGCGCGTTTCTGTTGGGTGACGCCGCCCATGTCCACAGCCCCGCGGGTGGCCAGGGCATGAACACAGGGATTGGCGATGCGATCAATCTGGCCTGGAAACTCGCGACAGTGTTGAGCGGCGGCGCCACGCCCAAACTGCTCGACAGTTATGAAACCGAACGCATCGCCTTTGCCCGGCGCCTGGTAGCCACCACTGATCGGGTCTTCAGTTTCGTCACGACCGATGGGCCAATTGCCGACTTGGTGCGGATGCGCGTGGCACCTTTTTTGATCCCGAAAATGATTTCGCTGGAACCGGTTCGGGAGTTCATGTTTCGCACGGTGTCGCAGACCACCCTCAACTATCGCGGCATGCCGTTGAGCGAGGGCGTTGCTGGCCATGTTCACGGCGGTGATCGCCTGCCCTGGGCCCACGACGGTGAAGGGGACAATTTCGAATCGCTGAAGGACCCGACCTGGCAAGTGCATGTGTATGGCGACACCAGTGACGAGATGATCGCCTGGTGCACCGAGCATCACTTGCCGTTGCAGGTGTTCGACTGGCGGCCGGCGTTTGAAACGGCGGGGCTCACACGCAACGGGTTTTACCTGCTGCGGCCGGATACGTATGTGGCGATTGCCGACTACAGCGCCGATCCGAAGGTGATCGAGCGGTATTTCCGGGACCGTGGGATTCGGCCTTTCTTCGGCTGAACCCAAGAATGGAGAAGATCAAATAATGTGGGAGCGAGCCTGCTCGCGATGACGGCGGCACATTCAAAATAGATGTAGCTGAACGTCCGCTATCGCGAGCAGGCTCGCTCCCACATTAGATTTCTGGTGGGCTTTAGATCCCGGCCAGGGCCAGGTCCATCGCAAAGTAGGTGAAGATCAAATCCGCCCCGGCCCGTTTGATCGCCCCCAGGCTCTCACGCACTACTCGGTCTTCATCGATTGCCCCGGCCTGGGCGGCGAATTTGATCATCGCGTACTCGCCGCTCACTTGATACGCCGACAGCGGCAAACGCGAGGCTTCGCGGATGTCGCGGATGATGTCCAGGTATGCGCCGGCGGGTTTGACCATCAGCGCGTCGGCGCCTTCCTGCTCGTCCATCAGCGATTCACGCACGGCTTCGCGGCGGTTCATCGGGTTCATCTGATAGCTTTTACGATCGCCCTTCAGCGCACTGCCGCCAGCCTCGCGGAACGGGCCATAAAGCGCCGAAGCGAATTTGGTCGAATAGGCCATGATCGCGGTCTGGCTGAAACCCGCTTCATCGAGCGCCCGGCGAATGGCCCGGACCTGCCCGTCCATGGCCGCCGACGGTGCGATCACATCGGCGCCAGCCCGGGCGGCGGCCACGGCTTGTTTGCCGAGGTTGATCAGGGTCTGGTCGTTGTCGACTTCGTGGTGGTGCAGCACGCCGCAGTGGCCGTGATCGGTGTACTCGCAGAAACAGGTGTCGGACATCACGATCATTTCCGGCACGGCGTTCTTGGCGATGCGCGACATGCGCGACACCAGGCCGTTGTCGCTCCAGGTGTCGCTGCCGCTGCTGTCCAGATGATGGGACACGCCAAACGTCATCACCGACTTGATCCCGGCCCGGGCGTAACGCTCGATCTCACCGGCCAGCTTCGACTCGGGAATGCGCATCACCCCGGGCATGCTCTTGATCGGCACGAAATCGTCGATTTCTTCCTCGACGAAAATCGGCAGCACCAGGTCGTTCAAGCTGAACTCGGTTTCCTGGAACAGGCTGCGCAGGCTCGCATTGCGGCGCAAACGGCGTGGACGTGCTTCGGGGAACTGACTGGGCATGGGCCTTCCTGAAAAACGGCGGAAAAAGACGAAAGTTTTAGGGGGCGAAGATTATGCCTGCAAGGCGCGAGGCACAAACCTCGATTGCTCAAGACTGCGTTACCGCGGCGGCAACAATCACCGCATTCCCCTGTGGGAGCGAGCCTGCTCGCGATTTGCGGACTGTCAGTCGACATCATTGTTTAATTGCACGCCGTCATCGCGAGCAGGCTCGCTCCCACAGGTTAAATCGCCAGTACTCCTGTAATACAGGTCACCACTGCGCCGCCAATCCAGATCTCATCCCCAACCTGCTCGACCTGAATCCGACCGGCGCGGCCCATGGTGAGGCCCTGGCTGACGACATAAGACGCCGGGGCCAGCCCTTCGCCGAGTAACCATTGGGCAATCCCGGCGTTCAGGCTGCCGGTGGCGGGGTCTTCCGGCATGCCATCGCCAGAGATGAACGCACGCACTTCGAACTGCGCTTCAGCACCATCGCGTTCGACGCACCATGGCGCGATGACACCGACGGCGAGGCCAAGCATCTGCGAATGATCCGGCTGCAGGTCCAGTACCTGCTGACGATCCTCGACCATCACCGCCAGCCAACCGGCACCGTTATCGACCCATTGCGCCCGCACAATCGCACCCGGCGCCAATCCCAGGCCGCGCCGTACGCGTTTGACCAGTTCGGCGTCCACCGGGCCGGACCTGAGCAGGGGCGGCGCGAGAAACGCCAGCTCAGCGCCCTGTCGCCGCACCCGCACCAGGCCGACGCCGCATTCCTGAATGATCTCCTCGCCCTTGGGCACCCCACCGGCCTCGAGCCAGGCATGACAGGTGCCGAGCGTCGGGTGACCGGCGAACGGCAACTCCTGAAGAGTGGTGAAGATGCGTACTCGATAGTCGGCCCGAGGGTCTCGGGGCTCGAGCACGAAAGTGGTTTCGCTGAGGTTGGTCCAGGACGCGAACGCCGCCATGCGCTCATCGCTGAGCCTGTCGGCGCCGAATACCACCGCCAACGGGTTGCCCTTGAGCGCGACGTGGCTGAAGACATCTACTTGCTTGAAATCGAATGAGCTCATTGCCTGCCTTGGTGATGAGGGATTCAAAGGGGTTGCCTGGGAATTTCCAGACCGCGAATCACCGCCGGCCTGGCCAGGAAACGTTCCAGCACGCGGGTGACATTAGGAAAGTTCTGGATACCGACCAGGTCTCCGGCCTCATAGAAGCCGATCAGGTTGCGCACCCACGGAAAGGTCGCGATGTCGGCGATGGTATAGCGCTCGCCCATGATCCAGTCGCGCCCTTGCAGGCGGCCATCGAGGACCTGGAGCAAGCGCTTGCTTTCGTCGACGTAGCGATCACGTGGACGTTTGTCTTCGTAGTCCTTGCCGGCGAATTTGTTGAAGAAACCGAGCTGGCCGAACATCGGCCCGATACCGCCCATCTGAAACATCAGCCACTGAATGGTCTCGTAACGCGCCACCGATTCCTGCGCCAGCAGTTGCCCGCTCTTGTCGGCGAGGTAAATCAGAATCGCCCCGGACTCGAACAACGCCAGCGGTTTATCCCCCGGACCGTGGGGGTCGAGGATCGCCGGGATCTTGTTGTTGGGGTTCAGTGACAGAAATTCAGGGGACAGCTGATCATTGGTGTCGAAGCCCACACGATGCGGCTCGTAGGGCAGCCCGACTTCCTCGAGCATGATCGAAACCTTGACGCCATTGGGCGTTGGCAAGGAATAGAGCTGGATCCACTCCGGGTACTGGGCCGGCCATTTTTGAGTGATGGGGAATGCAGACAAATCGGTCATAAGGGGCATCCACGAGAAAATCGGAGCGAAGATCATAATGTAGGAGCTGCCGAAGGCTGCGATCTTTTGGCGTCCTCAGGGGGCGCCGAAGAGAAAGATCAACAGATCGTAGCCTTCGGCAGCTCCTACAAGGAGTAAGGTGTGTGCCGTGTCCATAAATCCGCAACATCCAGTCGATAACCTTTTCCCCAATCCGTTCAAGGTTGCCGTTAAAGTGCCAGGCACCTCGCTCGGATCGAACCATAGGGCTTCAGAGGACTCTGAGCATTGCCCCGCAGGAAACGGACCGGGTCAATGACATGGAAAACACCCGATGCTGGGAGCTCGCGGTGTCAAGGTTTGTCAGCCTTAACCGAATACGCTGAAGATGACCTATTCGATGATGAATCCATTGAAATTCGCCCAACGCTTCAAGCATCGCGCCTATATCTTCCTGCCCTCCCTGTTGGCGGTCAGCGCGTTGTTCTTGTCGCTTGAATCCAGTGAAAGCCGCGCCCAACCGGCGGACGGCACCCAGACACTGGTCTTCTTGCGCCACGCGGAAAAACCCGCCGGCGGACTGGGTCAGCTCAATTGTCAGGGGCTGAATCGCGCCATCGATCTGGCCACTTTGTTGCCGGAAAAATTCGGCAAGGCCAACTACGTGTTTGCCGCCAACCCGACACGCAATGTCGAGGAAGGCGAACTGGATAATTCCTACAGTTACATCCGCCCCCTGATGACCATCAGCCCCAGCGCGATCAAGCTCGGCTTGCCGGTGAACATCAACTTCTCGGCCAACGACACCAGCGACCTGGCAGATGAACTGCTGCACGACAAGTATCACAATTCGGTCATTTATACGGCCTGGTCCCACGGCTACCTGCCCGAGCTGATCAACAAGGTCGCCGGAGAAGCCGTCGGCAAAAAACAGAACATCACCGATGATTGGGCATCCAGCGACTACGACTCGCTGTACGTGCTCACGCTGACCTGGCACAACGGCAAGGCCAGCCTGAAGAGCCACAGCTACAAGCAAGGTCTGGATAACGGTCAGGAGACCTGTCCGACGTAAGCGGTCGGGCGGCGCCTGTCAGGGCCTCTTCGCGGGCAAGCCTCGCTCCTACAGGGGATCTGAGTGAACACAGCATTTGTGTACAACAAATATCCACTGTAGGAGCGAGGCTTGCCCGCGAAGGGGCCAGCAAATCCGCCACCTAACCCCGCTGATTGCCCCGCGCTCTCAGATATTCGAGCACCGCCCCCCGCTCCCCGACAAACTCGATCCGCGCCCCTTTCTTCTCCCGCTGAAACGCATACATCGGGTCGTAATACTCGCGCAGTAACCCTTCGATCCAGCCCCGGTGCCTGTCCACCGCACCGCTGTTCGCCTGTTCCGCCAGCGCGTCTTCCATCAAGGTCAACATCCGTTGATGACGTTCGCCGCCCAACCGTTTCTGGACATTGTTCAGGCTCGCCAGCAAACGCTCGGAAAACAGCGCGAAGCCTTCATCGCCATGCACTTCGATGAACTCGGCGCACAAGTCCACCACGTAATCGCGCAGGATTCGTTCGACTCGTCCTTCCAGGCTGTCTTCCAGCCAGACCATCGGAAACTGCTGCATGCCCTGATACAGCGGTAACGGCAAGGCGCAACTGCCGACCATGCGGCTCTCGTCTTCCAGCACGAACTGTTCGATGCCACGGGCCCGCTTCTTCAGTACGTCCACGGCCAGACGGTTTTCAAAGTCGATGTTGGAGGGTTGGCCGGTGGCGCGCTTGCCGAAACTGGAGCCGCGATGATGGGCGTGGCCTTCAAGGTCCAGTCCGTTGCTCAATTGCGTGAGTACCTCGGTCTTGCCAGTGCCGGTCATGCCGCCCAACAAAACGAAATCGCACTGGGTAATGGCCTGATCGAGCGTATCCAGCAAAAAGGTGCGCATGGCCTTGTAGCCGCCGCCGACTCGCGGATAGTCGATACCGGCCTCGTCCTTGAGCCATTGCTGAACGATCTGCGAACGCAGCCCGCCACGAAAACAATACAAATACCCATCCGGATGAGCCCGGGCAAAATCGGCCCAGGTCTGGATGCGCTCGGCCTTGATCTCGCCGGCCACCAATTGATGTCCCAGCGTGATGGCTGCTTGTTGGCCTTGCTGCTTGTAGCAAGTGCCGATCCGTTGCCGCTCAAGGTCATTCATCAGCGGCAGGTTGACCACACCGGGGAATGAGCCCTTGAGGAATTCGACCGGCGCACGGGTATCCATCATCGGCCGGTCGTTGATAAAGATGTCGCGGTAATCGGTGAAGTCGATGGACATCAAAACACCTCTACCGCGTTAGTCTGTCGCTCGACCAGTTCGCCAATCGGCTCAAGGGTCAGGCCAAGTTCGGCGGCCACCACCAAAAACTGTTCATTGCCCTCAGGCGTGACCGCAATCAGCAGGCCGCCGCTGGTCTGCGGATCGCAGAGCACGCGTTTGTGCATTTCCTGAAGCCGTCCCAATTTGCTGGCGTAGCTGTCGAAATTGCGCAGCGTGCCGCCCGGCACGCAGCCTTGATCAAGGTAATACTCGACACCCGGCAGGCGCGGTACCCGGTCATACTCGATGCGGGCGGTCAGGTTGCTGCCGTCAGCCATTTCCACCAAGTGCCCGAGCAGGCCAAAACCGGTGACGTCGGTCATCGCGGTCACGCCGTCGAGTTTGCCGAAACGGCTGCCGGGTTTGTTCAGGGTGCACATCCAGTCGCGGGCCAGGCCGATGTCGGCATTGCGCAACTTGCCCTTCTTTTCGGCCGTGGTGAGGATGCCGATACCCAAGGGTTTGGTGAGGTACAGCAAGCAACCGGCGGTGGCGGTGTCGTTGCGCTTCATGTGGCGTTTTTCCACCAGCCCGGTCACGGCCAGGCCGAAGATCGGCTCCGGCGCATCGATGGAATGACCGCCGGCCAGTGGAATCCCCGCTTCATCGCAGACCGAACGCCCGCCGCGAATCACTTCCCGGGCAATCTCCGGCGCCAGTACATTGACCGGCCAGCCGAGGATCGCAATTGCCATCAACGGATCGCCGCCCATGGCGTAGATATCGCTGATGGCGTTGGTCGCGGCGATGCGACCGAAGTCGAACGGATCATCGACGATCGGCATGAAGAAGTCGGTGGTCGAGACCACGCCGCGTTCTTCGTCGATGGCATACACCGCCGCGTCATCGCGCGAGGCGTTGCCGACCCAGAGTTTCGGGTCCAGGTTCTGCGCACCGCTGCCGGCCAGAATCACCTCCAGCACCTGGGGCGAAATCTTGCAGCCACAACCTGCGCCGTGGCTGTATTGGGTCAGACGAATCGGCTCGCTCATTCGGGGATTGCACCTTGTGAAGTCAATGCCGAGGATTCTACAGCAACCCCATTTTGTAGGAGCTGCCGAAGGCTGCGATCTTTTGATCTTTATCTTCGGCAGAGTTGAAATCGCCCAAAGTCAAAAGATCGCAGCCTGCGGCAGCTCCTACAGGGAACAGTCGACACCACTTTGGTGCATATCTCATCCAGATCCCTTCGCCCCCCGAATTCCACTCCTTTCCCCATCACCTCGAATTCCTTGACCGAAAGGACAGTTAAACCGTCAATTCCTTAGATTTTTCCGTACGTTGAGCAAAACTGGTATGCCTTGTGCAAACGTTTGCTAGTCGCCGATACCGGCCTGTTCACCACCTAACCGCGCAAACCCGCACCACCGGGCTTCGATCCGCACTAAAAGGGATTTTTAATGCATTGCACCTCTAGCCGCGTGACTTGCTCACGCACATTGGCTGTTTCCTTGCTGCTGGCCAGCGTTACAGGACTACTCAGCAGCCACGTTTTGGCCCAACCTGCCACCGCCGAAGAATCCGCCCAGGGCGAAGCCCTCAGCCCTGAAGCCAGCCCGCCGAAGAAAGGCGCCTACCTGTCGGACTGGTTCAACCAGGACCTCACCGTCATCGGCAGCAAAGACATCAGCTTCGGCCCGCAGCCGGCCGACGACATCTACCTGGAATACGAGTACTTCGGCCGCAAGGGGCCGTTCGAGCTGTACGGCTATATCGACATTCCGAAGATCTTCGACATCGGCAACAGCCATGATAAAGGCGTGTGGGACCACGGCTCGCCGGTGTTCATGGAGCACGAACCGCGGATTTCCATCGACTACTTGGCCGGCCGCAGCCTGGCCGTCGGACCGTTCAAGGAATGGTACGTGGCGTTCGACTGGATTTACGACCACGGCAGCAACCGCGCCAACCGCGCCAACACGCTCTACAGCGGCCTCGGCACCGACATCGACACCCATTCGCGGGTCAACCTGTCCGCCAACTTCTATGGCCGTTACCAGTGGGAAAACTATGGCGCCAGCAACGAGTATTCATGGGACGGCTACCGCGCCCAACTCAAGTACATCGTGCCCATCAGCAGTTTCAGCAACGGCGCGTCGTTGACCTACATCGGTTTCACCAACTTCGACTTCGGCTCCGATCTGCACAAGGACAACCCGGCCCGCACCGCCAACGCCACCGTGGCCACCAACGTGTTGCTCTACGCCTTCACCCACTTGCGTTTCACCCTGGTCGGCCGTTATTTCCACAACGGCGGCAACTGGGACGACGGCAGTGAGTTGAATTTCGGCGACGGTGATTTTCGCGCGCGTTCCAACGGCTGGGGCTACTACGCCGGTGTCGGTTATCAGTTTTAAGGCTCATTTGAATCACGCTTGAAGTATCCGTCTGCGACAGAATTGGTCGGTTTGGGAGAAAGGCGTGCCTGAGGTCTGAGTTCGGCTTCAGGCCGTCATCGCGAGCAGGCTCGCTCCACAGAGGTCTGTATCGGTCACAAATCCTGTGGGAGCGAGCCTGCTCGCGATAGGGCCAGAACATTCAACATAAATGCCGACTGTGACGGTTCCGCCGACACATCTTGGGCCTTAAGCTAGGATCATTGGGGGGCCGGGAAGGCTCCATGACAACGAGGCGTCCGGCTGTCGCCAGTCACTGTCACCGCGACAATCCGAGTGAATTTTCCCCGCGCCTCGCGATCCCTCTATAACTACAGGGAGGAATACAGGCTTTATGAACAATGCAAAACTTTTCGTTATTGAATACACCCTTCATGGCCAGCCCAAGTCTTTCATTATCCGCCTGGACAAAATGGACAATGCAGAGGCTTGGCACTGGGCAAGTTGCGACGCCGGAGTCGGCCGGATCCCGCGCTTTGGCCGTGAACGGGTGCAAAAGACCAGCAAACCGCTGGCGGAAAAATTCGGCATCGAGAATGTGACCTGGCGACCGGCCAGTTGAGCGTCAAAAAGGAGGGGAAAGATTCAAACCGAAGTGGAGCCTGGACGGCTCCACTTTTTTGGCTGAACGGTCAGTGTTGAGCACACTTGCAGCCTTTAGTGACACAAGGTTCGCCGTTTTCGTGGTGCTTGGCGCAGGCTTCACAGCAATAGTGCTTGCCGTGACGCACGATAGGGTGTTCACCCAGCTTACAGTTGCATTTCGGGCAGTCGCAGGTACCGTCGTTCATCAGTCTGACTCCGTGGTTAGGGTCGTCCGGGTGCCGCGGGTGCGTGACACCTGAAGCAAATGACCGTCCATTGCGCAAACGGGTTCAAACAAACGCTTGGGCGGTGTTTGCTTACTAATGAGGGTAGTCGCGATGCCGCATCCCGGTAGCAGCTGTCGATGCCTGCGTTCGGCTGCGTTCGGCTGCGAAGCAGTCGTGAGTCCGGCTGACGGGGGCTGCCTGATGCACCGTAAGTTCTGGTTTTACGACTGCTTCGCAGCCGAACGCAGCCTCGCAAGCTCGGCAGCTGCTACAGATCGCATTTGCCTGGAAGTCCCCTCGCCACAAAGCAATATCAATCAAATGCGGAATTGCCCGACCAGCTGCCCCAGGCGTTGACCGAGGTCGGCCAGGCTGCGTGAGGTCTGCGCGCCGAGCTGGGTTTCGTCGGCGACGCTGTCTACGGCCACGGCAATTTGATGCACGCTGCGGTTGATTTCTTCGGCCACGGCGGTTTGCTCTTCGGCGGCGCTGGCGATCTGGGCGTTCATCGAGTTGATGGTGCCGATCAACTGGGCCATGGCGTCCAGAGAGGCCCCCGCTTCGTTGGCTTGGGCCGACGTGCCGTCGCCGGCCTCGCTGGAGCGGCGCATGGCTTCGACTGCCGATTGGGTGCCGGCCTGCAAGCGGTCGATCATGCCCTGGATTTCCTGGGTGCTGATTTGCGTGCGACTGGCCAATGCCCGCACTTCGTCGGCAACCACCGCAAAACCACGCCCGGCCTCACCGGCACGGGCCGCTTCAATGGCGGCGTTGAGCGCCAGAAGGTTGGTCTGCTCGGCAATTGAACGGATCACCCCGAGCACGCTGACAATCGACGACACGTCTTTCTGCAGGCTATCGAGAGACACGCCGCTGCTGCGAATGTCGTCCACCAGCGCATGAATCTTCACGATGCTGCCGGCCACGACACGCTTGGCGGCCTGGCCTTCTTCGTCGGTCTGCTGAGCGGCGACGGCGGCATTTTGCGCACTCTTCGCCACTTCCTGGGCCGCCGCCGACATTTGGTTGATCGCCGTGGCCACCTGATCGGTCTCGTGACGCTGACGTTCCATGGCCTGATCCGAGCGCTGGGCCTGATCGGAGACCTGATTCACCAGCCCGGTCAGTTGCGAGGTCATTTCAGTGATCTGCCGTACCAAACCGTGAATCTTGTCGACAAAACGGTTGAACGAGCCAGCCAGTTCGCCGAGTTCATCCTGGCTGGTGATGGTCAGGCGCCGAGTCAGGTCGCCCTCGCCCGCCGCGATGTCGTCGAGGTTGGCTTTCATCAGGTTCAGCGGACGCAGAATGGTGTTGGCCAGCAGCATCCCGGCAGCAGCAATCACCAACAGCACCACCACGGCAATCCCGACAATGCTCAGCACCACGCCTTGCATGCGCTCCTGGACCTTGGCTTCAACTAACGCGACCTGAGCTTCGATGCCGTCGAGGTTGACCGCCGTACCGAACGCCATGTCCCATTTCGACAGGTATTCGGTGTAACCGAGCTTGGGCACAAGCACTTGGGTGTTACCGGGCAGCGTCGAGCTGTATTGCAGGTAGTGGGTACCGTCCTTGGCGACTTTCACCAGGTCACGGTTGACGTAGACGCCGCTCGGATCGCGGTTGTCCTTGAAGCTCTGGCCCACACCTTCGGGGCTGTTGGCCTTGAACAGGCGCACGGTGTTGGAGTCGTAGCCGAAGAAATAGCCGTCCTTGCCGTAGGTGATGCTCGACAGCAACTTGATCACCTGCGCCCGCGCCGCATCATCGCCGGGGGCGGCTGCGTCGTAGAGCGGTTTGATCGTGGTCATGGCGACAGCGACGTAACTTTGCAGAGTCGCCTTGGCATCGCTGAGCAGGCGCTGACGGGTTTCCTCGACTTCCTTGCGGGCCTGTTCCTGCAGAATGAACAGCATGGTCAGGCTGATGACCAACGCAAAGAGCAGCACCGGGAGGACGGCAAGGGACAGGACTTTAGCCTTCAGGCTCATGCGCATGGCGTTCACTCTTTTGATTTTGTTGGCGTGGTTAAAGGCTATAACGGCACGCCAATTCAAAAGTTGAACGCGGTCTTTGTGGGAGCGAGCCTGCTCGCGATGGCGGCAATACATTCAGCCTCAATGTGACTGACAGATCGCAATCGCGAGCAGGCTCGCTCCCACAGGGGTAGTAGCCGTTACAACACCATCGCCGCCACCCAGCCAAACGCCAGCAGCGGCAGGTTGTAGTGCAGGAAGGTCGGGACCACGGTGTCCCAGATGTGGTGATGCTGGCCGTCGATGTTCAGACCAGAGGTCGGGCCCAGGGTCGAGTCCGACGCGGGTGACCCGGCATCGCCCAACGCACCGGCGGTGCCGACGATGCACACGATGGCGATCGGGCTGAAGCCCAGTTGCACGCATAACGGCACGAAAATCACCGCCAGAATCGGAACGGTGGAAAACGACGAGCCAATGCCCATGGTCACCAACAGGCCCACCAGCAACATCAGCAGCGCGCCGATGGCTTTGCTGTGGCCGATCCACGAAGCGGAGGTTTCGACCAGCGTCTGCACTTGCCCGGTGGCTTTGATCACTTCGCCAAACCCGGACGCGGCGATCATGATGAAGCCGATCATTGCCATCATCTTCATGCCTTCGGTGAACAGGTCATCGGTGTCGCGCCATTTGACGATGCCCGACACAGAAAAGATCAGGAAGCCTGCCAGTGCCCCGATAATCATCGAGTCCAGCAACAACTGAACAATGAACGCGGCGGCAATGGCCAGACCGGCGACCATCAAGCTCAACGGGTTGTACTGCACCGCAACCTGTTCGACTTTCTCGATTTTCTCGAGGTCGTAAACGCGCTTCTTGCGGTAGCTGATAAACGCTGCCGCCAGGCCAAACACCATGCCCAGCGCCGGAATGCCCATGGCATGGGTGACGTTGATGCCGCTGATGTCCACCCCGCTACGAGCGACGTTGGCCAGCAGGATTTCATTGAGGAAGATATTGCCGAAGCCCACGGGCAGGAACATGTACGGCGTGATCAAACCGAAGGTGATGACACAGGCAATCAATCGACGGTCCAGTTGCAGTTTGGTCAGCACATATAACAGTGGCGGCACCAGCAACGGGATAAAGGCGATATGAATCGGCAAAATGTTCTGGGAGGCGATGGCCACCACCCACAGCAGGCCGATCAGCAGCCATTTGACGCTTCCGCCACCGTTGGCGTGCTGGCGATCGACCATGGCCAAGGCCCTGTCGGCCAGCGCATGGGCCAGGCCAGACTTGGCGATGGCCACCGCGAACGCGCCGAGCAAGGCATAGGACAACGCAACCGTCGCGCCGCCGCCAAGGCCGCTGTTGAAAGCTTTCAGGGTCGCGTCGATGCCCAGGCCACCGGTCAAGCCGCCGACCAGCGCGCCCACGATTAACGCGATCACCACATGCACGCGGGACAGGCTGAGTATCAGCATGATGCCGACCGCGGCAATTACTGCATTCATTGTTGTTACCTCAAAAGCAGCGCGGTGAGGCAATCACCGCCAAACGGAATGAGTCCGGCCGGCAGTCTGTAGGAGGCCGCCAGTGGATGAAGAAAAGGGTTTTATTAGAGGGCGCGCACTGTGCCGGACCGCTGCCGCCTTGTCAAAGCCAACACCACGCCCTGTAGGAGCTGCCGAAGGCTGCGATCTTTTGATCTTCTGGCGTCATCGAGGCGTTGAAAATCAAAAGATCGCAGCCTTCGGCAGCTCCTACAGGGTGTGAATCAGTTGCCATAAGGGTGTGAGTCGATATTCGGCACAACGACATAAAGAAAGCCGAATCACAGCCGATACCGTGCAAAGTCTCAGATATTTATCGAATAAAAGGATGTTTCCATGTCGCTCAGACAACTTTCCATCCAATGGAAAATCACCCTGTTGGCCGGGCTGTGCCTGGCGGGCATCGTGACCCTGCTGGTAGGGCTTTCGCTGTATCGCATGGAGCACAGCTCCGCGCTGGTGAAAGCCTCAAGCATGGAGATGTTGACCGAAGCCGCCCAGGCGCGCATCGAGTCCCAGGGGGAAGTTCAGGCGCTGGGTATTCGTCAGCAGTTCATGGACGCCTATCAATATGGCCATGGCTTCTCGCGGCAGGTGCTGTTTTTACGCGATCAGGCCGAGAAGCGCTTTCTCGATGCCTTCGACCTGCGTGAAGACCTGACCCGGCAGGTCAAGTCAGCCTTGCAAGACAACCCGGAACTGCTCGGCCTGTCGCTGGTATTCGAAGCCAATGCGCTGGATGGCAAAGACGAACTGTTCGCCGGCCAGGCGGAGCTGGGCAGTAACGACAAGGGCCGTTTCGCCCTGTATTGGTCGCAACCTGTGCCTGGCAAGGTGACCTCCATGGCCCTGCCGGAAAGCGACATGGCCGACACCAGCACCGGCCCCAGCGGCGAGCCGGCCAACGCCTGGTTCACGTGCCCGCGCACCACGCTCAAGCCCTGCGTGATCGAGCCCTACTTCTATGTGATCGACGGCCAGAACGTGCTGATGACCAGCATCGTGTTCCCGCTGATGGTCAACGGCAAAGTCATCGCCTCGCTGTCGGTGGACATCAACCTCAACAGCCTGCAAGCGATCAGCCAGAGCGCCAGCAAAAAACTCTATGACGGTCAGACCAGCGTCAGCATCGTCAGCCCGGTCGGTCTGCTCGCCGGCTACAGCCCGGACGCCAGCAAACTCAGCCAACGCCTGGACGCCGTAGACACAGCCAACGGTGCCGAATTGATCCGCAGGCTGAGCACCAGCAACAAGACCGAGAGCCTGCACAGCAACCAGCAACTGAAAGTGCTGTCGCCGTTCCAGCCGATTCCCGGTGGCAAATCCTGGGGCGTGCTGCTCGACGTGCCAGAGAAGGTCCTGGTCGGCCCCGCCGAAGCGCTGAAAAAACAACTCGACAACAGCAACACCGCCGGTACGCTGATTGAACTGTGCCTGGGTGTGCTGGCGGCACTCGTCGGCCTGCTGTTGGTGTGGCTGATGGCGCGTAGCGTGACCCGGCCGATCCTCGGCGTGGCCCGCATGCTGGAAGACATTGCCAGCGGCGAAGGTGACCTGACTCGGCGCCTGGCCTACGACAAGCAGGATGAGCTGGGCCAGTTGGCCGGTTGGTTCAACCGTTTCCTCGACAAGCTGCAACCGATCATCGCCCAAGTGAAACGCTCGGTGCAGGATGCCCGCAGCACGGCGGATCAGTCGTCCGCCATCGCCACCCAGACCAGCGCCGGCATGGAGCAGCAATACCGTCAGGTCGATCAGGTCGCCACCGCGTCCCACGAAATGAGCGCCACCGCCCAGGACGTCGCCCGCAGCGCCGCGCAGGCGGCACAAGCAGCGCGCGATGCCGATCAGGCGACCCGTCAGGGTTTGACCGTGATCGACCGCACCACCGCCAGCATCGACCACCTCGCCGCCGACATGAGCGCAGCCATGGTGCAGGTCGAAGGCCTGGCAGCGAACAGCGAGAAAATCGGTTCGGTGCTGGAAGTGATCCGCGCCATCGCCGAACAGACCAACCTCTTGGCGCTGAATGCCGCCATCGAAGCCGCCCGTGCCGGTGAAGCAGGACGCGGTTTCGCCGTGGTGGCCGATGAAGTCCGCAATCTGGCACGGCGTACTCAGGAGTCCGTGGAGGAAACCCGCCTGGTGATAGAGCAGTTGCAGAGCGGTACTCAGGAGGTGGTGAGTTCGATGAACAACAGCCATCGCCAGGCTCAGGGCAGTGTCGAGCAGGTCGGTCAGGCGGTGACGGCGTTGCGTCAGATTGGTGATGCAGTGACGGTGATCAGCGACATGAACCTGCAGATTGCCAGTGCGGCTGAAGAGCAGAGCGCGGTGGCTGAAGAAATCAATAACAACGTGGCGACCATTCGGGATGTGACCGAATCGCTGTCGGGGCAGGCCAATGAATCGGCGCGGGTGAGTCAGTCGCTTAACAGCCTGGCGAATCAGCAACAGAGCTTGATGGATCAGTTTCGCGTGTGACGCAGACTCCGCGTCCACCGAAGATCCAAATGTGGGAGCGAGCCTGCTCGCGATAGCAATGGCACATCCAGCATCTAAATGGCCGGCAGACCGCCATCGCGGGCAGGCTCGCTCCCACAGGGGTTAGCGGTTGTCCGCAAAATTTGCAGGCAACACAGATCCAATGTGGGAGCGGGCTTGCTCGCGAAGGCGTTGTGTCAGGCGACATTGATATTGACTGTACCGCCGCCTTCGCGAGCAAGCCCGCTCCCACAGGTTTATCGGTGTCCTTCAGATTGGTGTTAGCGTTTGGGCAACTCGATCGTGACTTTCAACCCTTCCCACTCGCTTTCCTGCAACTTCAACACCCCGTCCCACGTGTCGACGATGTCGCGCACGATGCCCAACCCCAAGCCATGCCCATCCGTCTGTTCATCAAGCCGGGTACCGCGACTGAGCACCTGAGCGCGCTGGTCTTCGGGTATCCCCGGTCCATCGTCTTCCACGCTCAACTCAAACCCTTCAGTCGTTTCGACCACGCTCAACCGCACCTCGGCATCCGCCCATTTGCAGGCGTTGTCCAGCAGGTTGCCAAGCAACTCCAGCAGATCTTCGCGATCCCACGGCAGTTGCAAACCGGCAGGCGCGCGGTAGCTCAGCTCGAGGTGTTCGCCGTGAATCATGTTCAACGTGGCCAGCAATCCCGGCAGTTCGGCATCGCAATCGAACAGCGCCCCTGGCAGTGCATCGCCGGACAACCGGGCGCGGTTGAGTTCGCGATTGAGTCGTTGCTGAACCTGCTCCAATTGCGCCTGCATGACTTTGCGCAGCTGCGGCTGAGCATCGAGTTTTTCGCTGGAAGCCAGACTCAACAACACCGCCAGTGGCGTTTTCAAGGCATGGCCAAGATTGCCCAGCGCATTGCGCGAACGCTTGAGGCTGTCTTCGGTGTGGGCCAGCAAATGGTTGATCTGCGTCACCAGCGGTTCCAGCTCCAGCGGCACTTCTTCGTCGAGTTGCGAGCGCTGGCCCTGCTGCAACTGAGCGATTTGCTCGCGGGCATTTTCCAGCGGGCGCAAGGCGCGGCGCACGGTGATTCGTTGCAACAGCAAAATCAACAACAACCCCGCCAGGCCCAGCCCCAGACCGACCTGTTGCATGCGGCTGAAACTCTCACGTATCGGGGTGTAATCCTGTGCCACGCTAATGGAAATCGCCTGGCCCAACCGGCGATAGTCCGAACGCAACACCAGCAACTGCTGCCCTCCCGGCCCCAGTTGCAGGTTGCTGTGCAGGCCGACATGGTCGAGCTGCGGCAGATCCTGATCCCATAGTGAGCGGGAACGCCAATGCCTGTCGGCAAAGTCGATGCGAAAATAATGCCCGGAAAACGGTCGCTGATAGGCCGGCGACAAGTGCCGCTCATCCAGTTGCAACCCCTGCGGCCCACGCACCAGCGCCACCAGCAGGTTTTCGCTGTCGTCGCGCAGCCCCGCTTCCAGGTAGCGCTGCAAGCCCATTTCGAACAGCCATAAACTGGTTTGCGCCAGCACCAGGCCAAAGATCACCATCACGCTGATCAGGCCCAGGCTCAAGCGGCGCTGGATCGACCTCACTGGGCTTGCCCGCCGAACCGGTAACCCTGACCCCGACGGGTTTCGATCACGCTGCGGCCGAGTTTGCGTCGCAGGTGATTGACGTGGACTTCCAGCACGTTGGAATCGCGCTCCGTTTCACCGTCGTAGAGGTGTTCGGCGAGGTGGCTTTTGGAAAGGATCTGCTCGGGGTGCAGCATGAAGTAACGCAGCAGGCGAAACTCGGCGGCGGTGAGCTGGATGTCGGCGCCGTCGCGGGTCACGCACTGGCGACCTTCATCCAGATGCAAACCGGCGGCCTTGAGCGTCGGCTGATTGGCGTGACCGTGAGAGCGGCGCAACAGTGCCTGGACTCGCAGATGCAGCTCTTCAGGGTGAAACGGTTTGGTCAGGTAATCGTCTGCGCCGGCCTTGAGGCCTTCGATCCGCTCAGCCCAGGAACCGCGCGCCGTGAGGATCAGCACCGGCGTGGCCAAGCCGCCGGCCCGCCATTGCGCCAGCACGTCGAGCCCCGGCAAACCCGGCAGGCCGAGGTCGAGGATGATCAGGTCATAGGGCTCGCTGCTGCCCTGGTACACCGCATCGCGGCCGTCGGCCAGCCAGTCCACGGCGTAACCCTGCCGGTTGAGGCCGGCCATCAATTCGTCGGCCAGCGGCACGTGGTCTTCCACCAGGAGCAAACGCATCGGTCAATCTTCCTTGTCTTTCAGTAAGTGGCCGGTGGTGGCGTCGAGGTCCAGCTCGCGCACCACGCCTTCGGTGGTCAACAGCTCAACCTCGTAAATGTAGACGTCGTGCTTTTCCTCAAGCTCGGCTTCCAGCAGCTTGGCCCCGGGATAGAGGTCCAGCGCTTGCTGCAAGAGCTGCTCCAGCGGCAGGATCACACCTTGTTGGCGCAGGCGCAGGGCCTCGTCCTGATCCAGGTCGCGGGCCATGACCACCGAGCAAAAAGCCAGGAGCGCCAGCGCCATACGACTGCTGGCGCGCCGATTAAAAGAAAACACCTTCATTACGTATCCTGATGATCCTTGAGAACCTGCCCGCTGACAGCATCCAGTTCCAGGTCCCACTCAAGGCCCTGCGGGTCGCGCAGTTCCACCTGGTAGATGTACTTGCCATACTCTTCTTTGAGCTCGGTTCCGCTGATTTTGGCGCCGGGGTGTTTGGCCAATGCCGTGGCGTTGAGCTTCTCGAAGGACACAATGGTACCAGCGTCGCGCAGTCTCAGGGCTTCGTCGGGGCCCAGGTCGCAAGCGTGGGCGATGCTGGCGGTCAGACTGATGAGGGAGGCGGTGAACAGGGCAGTCAGGATTTTCATGGGTGTCTCCGTATTTTTTTATGTGTTGCTACGAAAGCTACCTTAGTGATTCGAACTTAACTGAAACTGAATCGCCATCATTGATGATTGCAATGCGACATCACTGACCCACACAAATCCCCTGTAGGAGCTGCCGAAGGCTGCGATCTTTTGACTTTGATTTTTGGTGTTCATGACGCAGCCAATCAAAAGATCGCAGCCTTCGGCAGCTCCTACGGGGGTTGTATGCCAATGAAACACTCTATAATCCCCCGCCTGCCAGACATCGAGACCGGTATGACCGCGATCCACATCAAGTTCCCTTCCCTGACCCTCAAGGCCGGCCCGCGCGCCTTGGCGCGCATCCGTGCAGATGGCTTGAGCGCCGCTGATGTGGGCACACTGCCGGGTGCCGCCGGTGGCCCGAAAGCGTTGGGAATTCAAGGGCTGGATCTGGCGCTGTTCGGCGAATGGCTACCGGCGGCGCCCCGGGAGCGTTCGCTGATTGGCGCGTCGGTGGGCTCCTGGCGGTTCGCCAGCGCCTGCCTGCCGGATGCCGCCGAAGGCCTCCGCCGCCTCGGTCATCTGTATACCGAGCAGAATTTCGCCAAGGGCGTGACCATGGCGCAGATCAGCCAGAGCTCCCGGCGCATGCTCAATGATTTGCTCGACGGCCGCGATGCCTCGATTCTGGATAACGCCCACTACCGACTGAACATCTTGGTGGTCAAAAGCCACGGCCTGCTGGCGGACGATCATCGTGGTCGGCTGGGGCTGGGCCTGTCGTCGGTGATCGCCGACAACCTGCGCGGGCGCGCGCGGCTGTCGCGGCATTTCGAGCGGCTGATCATCCACGACCCGCGCCTGGCGCCACCGGTCAATGCATTGAACGACTTCCCGTCGCGCTTCGTTGCGATGGATACCGGCAACCTGCGCCAGGCCCTGCTCGCCTCGGGTTCGATCCCGATGGTCATGCAAGGCGTGCGCGATCTGCCGGGTGCCGGCGTCGGGACGTTTCGCGATGGCGGCCTGCTGGACTATCACCTCGACTTGCCCTACAGCGGCAACGACATTGTGCTGTATCCGCACTTCACTGATCGAGTGATCCCTGGTTGGTTCGACAAGAGCCTGCCGTGGCGCCGGGCCTGTCCGGCGCGTTTGCAGGATGTTCTGTTGCTGGCGCCGTCGAAGGAATATCTGTCGCGCCTGCCCTACGGCAAACTGCCGGACCGTAACGATTTCAAGCGCTTCATGGGCGACGCCCCGAGCCGGCAGAAATACTGGCGCACGACGATGGATGAAAGCCGCAGGCTGGGTGACGAATTCCTCGAACTGACCGCCAACGGTCGCTTGGGCGAGCGCTTGCTGACCCTTTAGTCAGTGTTTTGCCCAGAGCTCTGGTAAACTCGCCGCCTGCCCACATCGCCGCGGCGATCGCCACCTGACAGAGCTGAACATCACTGTGGAAATTTTTAAAGAATTTACCTTCGAATCCGCCCACCGCCTGCCCCTCGTGCCGGACGGCCACAAGTGCGGTCGTCTGCACGGTCACTCGTTCAAAGTGGCGATTCATCTGAGCGGCGACGTCGATCCGCACACCGGCTGGATCCGCGATTTCTCGGAAATCAAGGCGATCTTCAAGCCGCTCTACGAGCGCCTGGACCACAACTACCTGAACGACATTCCCGGCCTGGAAAACCCGACCAGCGAAGTGCTGGCCAAGTGGATCTGGACTGAATTGAAGCCCCTGCTGCCGGAACTCAGCGCGATTCGTATCCACGAGACCTGCACCAGCGGCTGCATCTATCGCGGTGAGTAAACCGATCTGAAGACAACGCAAATCCCCTGTGGGAGCGTCGGTGCGACGATTCGACTTGCTCGCGAAGGCGGCCGCCTGATACGACGCCTTCGCGAGCAAGTCGAATCGTCGCACCGCCGCTCCCACAGGTGGAACTGCGTTTCGTCAGTGAATAGAGAAACAGCCTTCAACGGCTGTTTTTTTATGCCTATGCTTTTTGGCTCGCACACGCCAAGAGGACGTATCCATGGCTGACTGGCCGCTCGCTCAGACCTATCGCTTCAACGGGCACTCCGTGCGCTACGCCGTGCGTGGCGACGGTCCGCCGCTGGTGTTCGTGCATGGCACGCCCTTCTCTTCTTATGTATGGCGCCGGATAGCGCCTCACTTCATTACCACGCATCGGGTGCACTACTTCGATCTGCTGGGTTACGGACAATCCACGCAGCCGGACAGCGATGTGTCGCTGGGCGTACAAAACCAACTGTTGGCGCAATTGCTGGAGCACTGGGGCCTTGAACGGCCAGACGTGGTGGCCCACGATTTCGGCGGCGCCACCGCGTTGCGCGCGCATCTGCTCAATGGCAAGGATTACCGCAGCCTGACGCTGATTGATCCGGTGGCGCTATCGCCTTGGGGTTCGCCGTTCGTGCAGCATGTGCGCCAGCATGAAGCAGCGTTCAGTGGACTGCCCGATTACATTCAGCAGGCGATTGTACCGGCCTATATTCGCGGCGCGATCAAGCGCGAGATTCCCGATCATGAGCTGGCGCCCTATGTTCGGCCATGGCTTGGGGAACCTGGGCAAGCGGCGTTCTACCGACAGATCGCGCAGATGGATGAACGTTATACCCGCGAGGTCGAAGAGCTGTACCCGACGGTTCGCTGCCCGGTACAGATTCTTTGGGGGGAGGACGATCAGTGGATTCCCATCGAGCGCGGGCGGGCGCTGCATCAGATGATTGCGGGGTCGCAGTTTCATGCCATTGCCAATGCCGGGCATCTGGTTCAGGAGGATGCGCCGGAGGCGATTGTGGCGGCGATATTGCGGTTTTTGCCCCTGCACAAATCCCCCTGAAAAAACCGCATTTAATGTGGGAGCGAGCCTGCTCGCGATAGCGGTCTGACAGTCACCCGAGTAGTGAATGTGCCACCGCTATCGCGAGCAGGCTCGCTCCCACATGGGTGCTGTGTTCCTTCAGGCGCACCGCTTTCGAGCCCTCTCCGAGCCAAATCCGCCTGCTCGTCTATAAATAACAACACCCTCGCGCCATTGGCACGAGCACTGCAGCACCCTCCGCGTCCTCCATCCAGCAAGGAACGCCACATGACGCAGAACGATACGGGCAACGATTATCCCCTCAGCGAAGTCCCGATGCATGCCCGCAAGGGACTTGCCTCCACCGCCATGGTGCTACTGGGTTTTACTTTCTTCACCGCGACCATGTTTGCCGGCGGCAAGCTCGGTGTGGCGTTCAGTTTCGGCGAGATGATGGCGGTGATTATCGTCGGCAACCTGCTGCTGGGGATCTACGCCGCGGGGTTGGGCTACATCGCCTTCAAGAGCGGCCTCAACTCGGTGTTGATGGGACGTTTCTGTTTCGGTGAAGTAGGCAGCAAACTCAGCGACCTGATCCTCGGTTTCACCCAGATCGGCTGGTACGCCTGGGGCACCGCGACGGCAGCCGTCGTACTCGGTAAATATTTCGAACTGAGCGACGGCACGGTTCTGGGACTGATGGTGCTGTTCGGCCTGGGTTTCTGTGCCACGGCATACATCGGCTATCGCGGGCTTGAAATTCTGTCGTACATCGCGGTGCCGGCCATGATGTTGCTGCTGATGCTGTCGATGTGGGTCGCGACAGTAAAGGTCGGCGGACTCGAGGGCTTGCTCGCGGTGGTTCCGACGGGAACGCTGGATTGGTCGACCGCGATTACCCTGGTGTTCGGCACGTTCGTCAGCGGTGCGACGCAAGCAACCAACTGGACACGTTTCTCCCGTTCGGCGCGGGTAGCGGTGCTGGCGAGCCTGATCGGCTTCTTCGTCGGCAACGGTCTGATGGTGTTGATCGGTGCCTACGGCGCCATCGTCTATCAGCAACCGGACGTGGTTGAAGTGCTGCTGTTGCAAGGCTTCGCCATGGCCGCGATGGCGATGTTGCTGCTCAACATCTGGAGTACTCAGGACAATACCATCTACAACTTCGCCGTCGCCGGCTGCAACCTGCTGCGCACCGGCCGGCGCAGAACCGTTACCCTGGCTGGCGCGGTGATCGGCACGCTGCTGGCGCTGCTGGGCATGTATGACATGCTGGTGCCCTATCTGATTCTGCTGGGCACGGTCATTCCGCCAATTGGCGGGGTGATCATGGCGGACTTTTTCTTTCGCTATCGTGGTCGTTACCCCCGCCTGGCCGACACACGGTTGCCCGCGTTCAACTGGCCGGGGCTGAGCGCTTACGCGGTCGGCACAATCGCCGCCTTCAGCTCGCCGTGGGTCGCGCCGCTGGTAGGGATTGCCGCCGCCGCGCTAACGTATGTGCTATTGACCGGGGTACTGGGTGCCCGTACCGCCGACGCACCACTACAAGATCTCTAGAAGGATTCGCCTGATGCACATCATCAACGCCCGTCTGCGCAACCAAGAAGGCCTGCATGAGTTGCACCTGGAAAACGGCCTGATTCACAGCATAGCCCGGCAAACCGAAGCCCCGTCACTGGGGCCTGACGACTTGGACGCCGGCGGCAATCTGGTGGTGCCGCCCTTCGTCGAGCCACACATTCATCTCGACGCCACCCTGACCGCCGGCGAACCGCGCTGGAACATGAGCGGTACGCTGTTCGAAGGCATCGAGTGCTGGGGCGAGCGCAAGGCGACCATTACTCAGGAAGACACCAAGACCCGCGCCAAGAAGACCATCCAGACCCTCGCCGCCCACGGCATCCAGCATGTGCGCACCCATGTCGATGTCACCGACCCGGAACTGACGGCGCTCAAGGCGATGCTCGAAGTCCGCGAGGAAAGTCGCCACCTGATCGACCTGCAAATCGTCGCGTTCCCTCAGGAAGGCATCGAGTCGTACCGCAACGGCCGGGAGCTGATGGAAGAAGCGATCCGCCTGGGCGCCGATGTAGTCGGGGGCATTCCGCATTTCGAATACACCCGGGATCAAGGCGTCAGTTCGGTGAAGTTCCTCATGGACCTGGCCGAGCGCACCGGTTGCCTGGTGGACGTGCATTGCGACGAAACCGATGACCCGCATTCACGCTTCCTTGAGGTGCTGGCCGAAGAAGCCCGCAGCCGCGACATGGGCTCACGCGTCACCGCCAGCCACACCACGGCCATGGGCTCTTACGACAACGCCTATTGCGCCAAGCTCTTTCGGCTGCTCGGGCATTCGAGGATCAACTTTGTCTCCTGCCCGACCGAAAGCATTCACCTGCAAGGACGCTTCGACAGCTTCCCGAAACGCCGTGGCGTGACCCGGGTGAATGAGTTGCTCGAAGCGGGGATGAATGTGTGTTTCGGCCAGGATTCGATCGTCGATCCGTGGTATCCGCTGGGTAACGGCAACATTTTGCGGGTGCTCGAGGCTGGATTGCACATCTGCCACATGCTGGGTTATCGCAATCTGCAAAGCGCACTGGATCTGGTGACCGATAACAGTGCCAAGGCCATGAACCTGGGCGATCGTTATGGGCTGGAACAAGGGCGACCGGCAAATCTGCTGATTCTGTCGGCGGACAGTGATTATGAGGTGATTCGTAGTCAGGGTTTGCCGCTGTATTCGGTTCGCGGGGGCAAGGTGTTGATGAAGCGGCAGATGCCGGTGGTGGAGTTTTGCAGCGATCTGAGCTGAAGTTCAGGTTGTTTGGGCCGACGCCATCGCGAGCAGGCTCGCTCCCACACTGGATCGTTGTGAACACAAAATACCGTGTCCACCAAAGATCTAATGTGGGAGCGAGCCTGCTCGCGATGGCGATCTAAAATTCAACCCATCAACCGCGCCGTACCAAACAACCTGACCCGACTCAATTCGCCATCCAACTCTTCCAGCAAAATCGGCGCCGTGCCGCCAGGCATAACCACCTTCACTTCCCCCGCCGCTACCCACCCTACTCGCCACGCCGCACACGCCACCGCACTGGCGCTGGTGCCCGACGAGGCGGTCGGCCCTTCGCCGCGCTCGAACACCCGCGCAACGATTCGCCCCTCGGATTCAAGCATCGCCCATTGCAGGTTCACCCCTGCCACACATGGCTGCCCTGCCCCGGTCGGCATGGCGTAGGCGATGCGGGTCAATCCTTCGGCCAACGCCGACTCGCGCATCTGCGCGTTACTCGGCAACGCATCGGCGCCGGTCACCAACGTTACGCAATGGGGATTACCGATGCGCACGAACTGGCTGTGATTCCAGGCAGAATCGAGCGCTGACAATGGCCGCACATGACTGACTTCGCGCCCCTTCAACGTCACGGGTTCAACGCCTTGCGCCCCCACCGCTTCAGGCCCGAACGATGGCTGCCCCAGGTCCAGCCAGAACCCCTGCACGCCATCGATTTCAGCGGGTTTGACTGAAGTCTCCACCGGCGAAACCGCGTCGCTCTTGTCGTGATGAACCCGGAGCTGACAGGCCTCTTCCGGTATCAGCCCTTGTTCGCCAAGGGCCTGGGAAAAAATCGTCAGGCCGTTGCCACTGCGCTCGGCCAGGGTGCCATCGGTGTTGACGATCAACAGGTCAAAAGGCGGCGACGATTGAAACGGCCCCACCAGCAAACCATCGCAGCGATGTGCCTTGCTGCCGGGTGGTTGTGTACCCGGGGCCCAAGCGCAGAACGCCTCGATGGCCGACATTGCCCAGGCCTCACGGGTCTGCGCGGCATGGCTGGCCAGCGCAGGCAATTCGATACCGCTACTGCACACGTCGTCCGGCGTCACGACCACGTAGATATTCCCTCGAGCATCGTACATCCGCGTCCTGGCGCCCCCCTCTATGAACAATTGATACGTCGACGATATCGCGAAACAGCGGCTGGCTGTGCAAGGATGTCACCCTGCCTGACTGCGACCCGCCCGGACGAGGTGATCGAACCCTTTGCGGTTGTTCACTGTCCCTTGGGGACGCAACGTTTTTTGCCAAGGATCGATATGACCAACCTCAACACCCAAGCCACCTTCGTCCCCGGACGTCTGGAACAGATGTCCACCCGCATCGCCTTCTTCATCGCAGGCTTCGGCATCGCGGCCTGGGCGCCGCTGGTGCCTTACGCCAAGGCGCGGGCCGGGCTGGATGAAGGAACCCTCGGGCTGTTGCTGCTGTGTCTGGGGGTGGGCTCGATTCTGGCGATGCCCATGGCCGGTATTCTGGCTACGCGTTTCGGCTGCCGTCGGGTATTGAGCGGCGGGACTTTGTTGATCTGTGCGGCACTGCCGCTGTTGGCGACGGTGTCTTCAATTCCCGCGTTGATCGCCGCGTTGTTCATGTTTGGCGCGGGCCTGGGCACGGTGGACTCGACGGTGAACCTGCAAGCGGTGATCGTCGAGCGGGCCAGCGGCAAGACCATGATGTCAGGGTTTCATGGGTTGTTCAGCCTCGGCGGAATCGTCGGCGCGGCGGGTGTCAGCGCCCTGCTCGGCTTGGGGATGTCGCCACTGGGGGCGATGCTGGTGGTGATCGTGCTGCTGGTGGTGGCGTTGCTCAAGGCCGCGCCGCATCTGTTGCCCTATGGCAGCGAAAGCTCCGGCCCGGCGTTTGCCGTGCCGCATGGCATCGTGCTGTTTATCGGCGGGATGTGTTTCATCGTGTTCCTGGCCGAAGGCGCGGCGCTCGACTGGAGCGCGGTGTTCCTGGCACAGGAGCGCGGGATCGACACGGCATATGCAGGGCTGGGTTACGCGGCGTTTGCCCTGACCATGACCGTCGGGCGTTTGACCGGCGATGCCATTGTCCGGCGCCTCGGTGCTACACGAGTGATTGTGTTTGGTGGGTCGACGGCTGCGACGGGCCTGGCGCTGGCGACATTCGCACCGAGTTGGGAAGCGGCACTGGTGGGTTATGCGCTGCTGGGCGCTGGCTGTTCGAACATTGTGCCGGTGCTCTATACCGCCGTGGGCAAACAGACCGTCATGCCGCAAAGCATTGCCGTGCCGGCCATTACCACTCTGGGTTATGCAGGGATTCTCGCCGGGCCTGCGGTGATCGGCTTTATCGCCCATGGCAGCAGCTTGAGTTTTGCCTTTGGGTTGATGGCGGTGTTGCTGGTGGCCGTGGCGATTGGTGGCAAGGTGTTGAAGGTTTAAAGCATCGCGAGCAGGCTCGCTCCCACATTTGATCCGCGTCGTACACAAATGTTGTGTTCACCGAAGATCTATTGTGGGAGCGAGCCTGCTCGCGATGAATCCACCTCGGTCTATCAGAACCCGACGCTGGCCTGCACAAAGAATGTACGCGGTGCGCCGACGTACATCCCCGAGTTGTTGTCGCTGGAGCGGGTGAAGTATTGCTTGTCGAAAATGTTCTTCACCCCCGCGCCGACTTTCAGGTTCGACAGTTGCGAGCCGAAGTCATAACCGCCACGCACGTTCCAGGTGACGTAACCCGGGATGTCGCCGTACTGGCCGTCCGCGCTGCCTTCAGTGATGTAGTTGCCGCTGAAACTGCCATCAGCGTTCACCGCGGTGCCCGGCGAGCGCTGTTTGGACTGGGCAAAAGCATCGAGGTTGTAGGTCCAGCGGTTGACGTCGTAACGCAGGCCGGCGGTCGCCACCTGACGCGAGTAGAACGGTAGGTCACGGCCCTTGAAGCCCGGAATCTCGCCTTCATAAACGGCGCGAGTGTAGGTGAAACCGGCGCTGGCGGTCAGGCCGTCGAGCCGTGGGTCCAGCGCCGCCATGTCGTAGTGCACCGAGGCTTCAAGGCCCTGGTGCGTGGTGGCGCCGAGGTTGGTCCAGCCCACATCGTTGCTGATGTATTGCAGTTCTTTATCGAAGTCGATGTAGAACAGCGTCACTTCCCCGCCCCACACATCATCGTTGTAGCGCGTACCGATCTCGTAAGTCTTGGCCTTTTCCGGGTTCAGGCCATTGGCGGTGTTGTCACCCGAACCACCCTGACCGAGCTGGAAATATTGCAGGCTGCCAAATGAGGTTTCGTAGTTGGCGAAAAGCTTCCAGGCCTCGGACATGTGATACATCACGCTCAGGGCCGGCAGCGGTTCGTTGCTGTCGATGCTGCGGCGTTTTTCCTGCACAGGTTTGCCGGCGGTGTCGAGAACCGGCCGGTCGTGCCATTCGGTGCTGATGCTTTCAAAACGGATGCCGGGTGTCACGGTCCAGTTGCCGACGTCGATCTTGTCATCGATGTAAACGGCGTGGGCTTCGGTGCCGCCGGTGCGATCCTGGAACACATGACCATCGGAGGTTCTGGTGACCACCGGCTGATTGTTCACCAGCGCCAGGCGGCTCGCCTCTTCATGCATGCCCTCTTTCAGGTAGCGATAACCGACACTGGCCTCCTGAGTGGTCGGGCCCAGATCGAACACATGGGACACGCGCGGTTCGATGCCGAAGGTGTAGTAAGTGCGCGGATAGGAACTGAGCGTTCTCTGGTCGCGAGCGGCGATGGTGCTACCACGGAAGCTGTCGGAATAGTAGGTCAGCACTTCGGCCTGGGTACGGTCGTCGATCTGCCGAATCCACTTGAAGGACACGTCCTTGCGGCGGCCGCTGAAGTTGTCATGGTCGCGGTCGGACTGAAACGGATCAGCGTCGTACTGCTTCTGCGTCAGGCCACCGGGCATGTCGGCGCTGGCGTCGTAGTAATGGAAATTGAGGCTGAGATCGTCCTGGTCGGTGGGCGCCCAATGGGTCTTGAGGATCACGTCGTCGATGTCATTGCTGTTGTTGCTTTTGCGATAACCGTTGCCATTCACGCCGGAATACAACAGCGCCACGCCCATGCCGTTATCGGCGGTGCCACCGAGAAACGCAGTGTCGATGTGTTTCCAGCCACCGCGCTGAGTGGTTTCCAGGGTGGTGCCGATTTCGCCGGTGGCTTTCTCCGGGATCGCGCGGGTGACGAAGTTGATCACGCCACCCACGTTTTGTGGCCCATAACGCACGGAACCGGCGCCACGCACCACGTCGATGCTGTCGAGGTTGCCGGAAGAAATCGGTGCCATGGACAGCTGCGGTTGCCCATAAGGGGCGAAGGCGGCCGGCACGCCGTCGATCAGCACGGTGGAGCGTGGCGACAGGCGCGAGGTCAGGCCGCGCACGCCGACGTTCAGGGAAATATCGCTGCCGCCGGTGCCGTTGGCGTCCTGTACTTGCACGCCGGGTACACGACGCAATACGTCACCAACGTTCATGGCGCCCTGCTCGACCATGGCTTCACGACGAATCACCGTGCGCGCGCCGGGATGGTTCTGCACCACGGCGGCGTCGGCATCGCCGAGCCAGTCGCCGACCACTTTGATGTCGGTCACGCCCAACTCCAGCGGACCGTTGGCGGCGGAAGTCGGGGCAGGCATCAGGGTCACCGAGCCTTCATCGATCTGATATTCCAGACCGCTGCCTTGCAGCAATTGGCGCAAGGCTTGTTCTGGCGAAAGATTACCGTCCACTGCCGGGGCCTGTTTGCCGGCCACCAGTTCAGGGCTGAAAAAAACCTGCAGCGAGGTTTGCTGACCCAGCTGACTCAAGGCCTGACCCAGCGGCTGCGCCTGAATATGAATGGCATTGGCAGCGAACGCCTGGGGCAGCGCCGAGCTGACCGCCAGGGCGAGAGCGAGGGGCAGCCAGGATGTTTTGTTATTTTTAGCGGTGGTTTTCTTCACGTCGAACATTGTCCTGTGGATCGCAAGAGTGTGCGGCTGTTAATGCAAACCAGTTGCAGTTGGACAAGAAGACGAAGAACTCGAAAAAAACCTGACTCTATCGGGCAATTATTTCCTGACTGCCGTCATCGAGGGTCCGAATGGCCACCGGCAGAATGCTCGGCAAGGCCTTGAGCAGCGCGTCGGTGTTGTCGGATTTGAACACGCTGGTCAGGCGCATATTGCCCACTTTGGCGCTACCGACCGTCAGCGGCTTTTCCCGATAACGCGACACCTCCTCGGCCACTTCGCTGAGGCTGGCGTTGTTGAACACCAGTTTGCCGCTGCGCCACGCGGTCAGTTCCGCAGGGTTGACCGTATAGGCGGCGGCCACCTTCCCCAGGGCATCGACGCGAGTGCCGAGGCCGGCGGTAAGGCTGACGAAATCGGCGCCGTCACCTTGCACCTTGACCGTGCCCTGCTCTACTACGACACGGGTTTCGGTGCTGTCGCGACGCACGTCGAAACGGGTACCAGTGACTATCACTTTGCCGCTGCCCGCCTCGACCACGAACGGTCGGCTGCTGTCGTGCTCGACGCTGAACATCGCCTCGCCTTGCGTCAACTCGATGCCGCGACGATCTTTTTCATAGCGCACCTGCACCCGACTGCGGCTATTCAGATCAATCACCGAACCGTCCGGCAACGCCACATGACGACGTTCGCCAAGGGCCGTGGAATATTCAACCGTGTAGGTCGCCGGAGGGTTCAAGCCACTGAACAACCCCAGGCCGAGCGCCACCGCCAACACACTGGCGGCCACCGCGTAACGCACCAGCGGATGACGTGTGCGGCGCGCCGTCGGGGTTTCGCACAAGGCGTGCAAACGCTTGGCCGGCAGCAGATCTGTTGCCGCCCACAAGCTCTGGAGCATTTGATATTCATCGCGATGCTGAGGGTGTTCGTCCAGCCAGATCTCGAAGCCTCGCCGCTCTTCGGCGTTGACGACAGGTTCCTGCAAACGCACAAACCACCGCGCCGCGTCGTCGCGAACCGTTGTTTGCCCGCACGCACAATCACGAGTATCCATCATGGAAAGTCCTGTTTGGCTGGGGATGAAAGGGCGCACCGCAGCTGCCTTTCGTAGGAGCTGCCGAAGGCTGCGATCTTTTGACTGTCTTGAAACCGCTGGAGAGCAAGATCAAAAGATCGCAGGCGTCGCCAGCTCCTACAGAGGCTGGCGATCTTTTCGGGCTGCGAAGAATCATGGCTGTAGTCCGTCCAGGCGATCACGCAAATGCCGCAGGGTGCGGATCATATACTTTTCCACCATGTTCTTGGACAGCCCCAGGCGTTCGGCGATTTCGGCCTGGGTCAGGCCTTCGATCTTCTGCCAGACGAACACCTTGCGACAGTTGACCGGTAGCTCGGTGAGCGCCCGTTCGATGGAATCCGCCAACTGGATCGCGTGCATGAAATGCTCCGGGTCGCCGGACGACGACACACTGTGATCGATCGCCGCCGACTCCATGGCACTGCGCCGATCCTCACGCCGATAACCGTCCACCGCGATATTGCGCGCAGTCTGGTGCAAATACGCCCGAGGTTGGTGCACCGCCGCCGAATCGCACTCGAGCACCCTCACGAAGGTGTCGTGGGCCAGGTCCTCGGCCTGCTGACGATTTCTCAGGCGACGGGTCCAGGTGCCGATCAACTCTTCGTAATGCTCGAAAAAGCCGTGTCTGCGGGGCAGCTTGGGGGTCATTGCGGTGTGCTGTGGGGAGGAAGCGTGAATAGTAATGCTTCCTATTAAGACGAAGCAATGGATTCCCGTCGGCGCGTTGACGTACGTTCAAGAGGAGATGAACACAGCATCAGGCCGGGTATAGCGTTGGGGGCGATAAAGCGGATTGGGAAGACGCTGACCGGTCTCGAACGAGAGGGTCGACAGCCCGCGAAAATCATCGCGGGCCGTGTAACCGTATCAATGCGTGGTGATTACCTCCAGTTGGCCGCCAGCACAGGCTGCAACGCCTGTTGCTCGGCAGCGCCAAAGGTCATGGTCGCCGGTGCCGCCGGCGCAAACGCCGCCATCGCCTGGACCAGATGCTCGACATTACTGTCCATCAACCGATGACGGTCGCCGGCCATGATGTTCCGTGGACGTTCAGGGGCGTCGGCATACCAGTTATGCAGCGTGACCTCCTGCTTGCTGCCGATGACCGATATCTGCAGATCCTGCCCTTTGTGCTGGAACCACAGATAATCGGGGCTGATGTCCTTGCCAAAGACCAACTCGCCCATCCCGCCGCTGAACTCGAGGTCGTTGACTCCGTGCCCGACTTCCACCGTTGGCATGTTGCCGCTGACCAACACCTTGTTATTGCCATCCCCCAGTTTCACCGTGGTGAAAGACCCGGAGTCGGTAATGGTGTTGTTGCCATGGCCGACGGTGAGCTTGTCGACATCACCGGTCACAACGTTATTGCCATTGCCCAAGGTGATATTGCCTCGGCGGCCCGTGACGTTCACCTTATTGTCACCGTTGCCGGCAAGCACTTTGGCATTCGAGGCCTCGACATTGATGGTCTTGCTCTCGTCGCCCAGCGTGACATCGGCGAAGAAGCCTTTGACCGTCATGACGTTGGGATCGGTGACTGCCGGTAGAGGGTCCGCAGTCGAAGATGTTGAACCGCCGCGAATTCTGTCTCGGATTGACGCAAACGTGGTGTCCGCCGTTTGCCCTGCGCCCCAAGTATCATCCGGCTTCAGCCGCGGATCTTGCGCACCCACGACGTCAGGAACGGTGACCGGTCGACGCGTCGGGATATCAAGGTCGCGATGAGCGATATCGATCATCGGGATATCCGGAATGACAATCGGCCGAGGGCTCGGAATATCAGTCGGCGTGCGCCCACCCACATCACGTCCGACCGGACCGATATCCGGTACTTTGGACGGCTCCAGGGAGCCGACACCGCGTTCTGCCAGGATCTGCTCAATTGTCTTGGTCTCCGGCACCTTGATGTCCGGAATCGTGACCGAAGGTCGCAGCACCGGATCAATTGTCGGGACGCTGATGGTCGGCTGCAGATCAATGGGAGGCAACGGTACGACCACCGAAGGCTTGTCGATGCCGGGACGCTCGACAATCGGTGTCAGCGTACCCGGTACAGTGACCGTCGGCTGCTCGGTCACCGGTGTCACCACCGGCCCGACCGTCGGCACCACATCCGGTGCATGCTCGGCGAAGATGAAGTCCGACGCACTGACCTGCGCGACATCCAATGCATCCAGATACAACAGCTTGGTGTTCGAATCGCTGCGCGTCACGTACACACCATGAATCTGCGTCAGGCCATTGAAGGTGGCGCGGTTCTGGTGTTCGACGGTCAACTGGCTGAAATCGGTGACGCCGGTCTGACGCAGGTCGATCTTGTCGACGCCATGCCGGAACCCGCGCAAGGCGTTGCTGTAATCCTTGGCGCCGGGTTGAGTCGCCACCACAAACACATCCGACGTTGCGCTGTCATGGCTGTAGATCGTGCCGTTCAGCGAGGCCACGGTTTTGCCCTGAGCGTCGCTGCTGTACATCACGCCTTTACCGCCACCGTTGAGCACCACGGTGCCCAGGCCTTCTTGCGGCTTGACCGCCGAAGCATCGCTGTTGACGTAAGCCGTCGGCGCCACAAAGCTGTCCTGGAACTTGAAGCTCGCTGCGGTGATGCCAGCGAGTGCCTGATTTTTCAGGACGATGCTCTGGCCCTTGCCCAGGTCAACCTTGACGTCCGCGCCCTGCTGCGTCAGCTGCAGATCAGCGAATTTTTTCCCGGCAAACCCCACCAGATCGACGATTTCGCCACGGGCAGCTTCGAAGTTGCTGATGGTATCGCTGCCCGCGTCACGGCGATGGACCACAAAGAAGTCCTTGCCCGCACCGCCCGTCAACGTGTTGTTGCCACGCCCGCCGTCGAGCAAGGCATCGGCCTTGCCGGCCACCAGCGTGTCGTTGCCATCGCCGGTGACGACGTTCTGAATGCCCGACGGATTTTTCACCGTCAACGCCGCGCCGCCGATGCTGGCGACACCGGTCAGCAAATTGACCGAGGTATCCCCAGAAACAGCCGCCGCATTGAGGGTATTACGCCCGCCCGCCACGCCATTGACCGCATCATCCAGCACCGCACGGTTGGCATGCCCAACCACCGATTTGAGGTATTCGTCGGTGTAGAAATAGGTGTCGTCCGCAGTGCTCTTGCTGCCGTACAAACGCAGCGACCAAGTGTTGAGTGTCACCGGCAGACCGGAAGCCGAATCGGTCACCTGCAGTGTCCAGTTACCCGCGGAGCGCTCACCGAAGTCATGGGTCGACATGAAGGTGTACTTGAACGAACCGGACTGCGTGCTGCCCAAGTCGGTTGGACTCGCGCCCGGCATGCCGTCCGGGACCTTGCCCTGGCAGTTGAGCAGTACGCTCTGAGTGCCGTCGGGGGAAATCAGTTTGAGCGTCAGGTCGCCAAGACGGCCAACCTGAGCGTCGAAATCGATCTCGACGTGCTCGACATTCAGACCGGCATTCATGGCGATGGACGACGTCAGCGTCGCACCCGCCCCCAACGGTTTCCCGAGGGCACCGCTGGAGGCGCTATAGACGTATTCGTTGGCGCCGGTACTTTGGGTCATCCACGCCTCGGACAAGCGCACGGCAGCCCGCGCATCGACTTCGCCAAAACCGTAGTCGTTGCTGGTGTGCATGCCCCCACCGTTCCAGCCGTGGGCGCCGTTGTCGCTCCACTGAGTGGACGGGTCGTTGATCTTGCGCGCCGATAACGCGAGGATCTGCTGCACATCCCGATAGCCCAGGTTCGGGTTGGCTTCCAACATCAGCGCGACAATGCCGGAAACAATCGGCGCGGCAAAACTGGTGCCTTGCATGCTGGTGTAGTCATTGCCAAAGGTAGAACCGCGTTCGGTTTCCAGCATATGGCTGGTGGACACAACATTGCTGCCCGGCGCCGAAACCAGAAGGCTTGCACCTGGGTTGGAGAACGGCGAGGAGCCAATCTGCAGTGTCGACAAATCACCCTGTGCGTTGATTGCGCCGACTTCCACCGAAAAGCGGTTGTTGTTGGTCAACGATCCCTGGGCATTACCGCCGGTTGCACGGCTGTTGCCGCCTGCCGCGACAATGACGGTGCCCAGACCACCACGACCGTTACTCGCGGCGTACTGGGCATTCATGCTCAGCGCCGTGGCGGTATTGACGAAGCCGTCCTGAAAGCTGCTGAGGGCGAAATCGTTGGTGAACCCCCAACTGTTATTGGCAATGTCAAAGCTGACCATATGCCCCAGCCCCGCGAGGTCGGCGCCGCTATTGGCCAGGTAGTAACCGCCCAGCGTTGCGCCGTAGGCCACACCCACACCGCCGACGCCATTTTTGGCCGCGACCATGACACCCGCCACCATCGTTGCGTGGTTGGACACCAGACCCGGCAAGGTGCCATTGGTCTGTTGAGTCTGCAGCCAGGCCTTGTCGACATTCGGCGCCAGGTCGGGGTGAACGATATCAAAGATTTCAGGTGCGGTGGCGAACTGGCCGCCTGGCTCGAATTGACCGATTCGCACGCCTTTGCCGGTGTAGTCCTTCCAGACCGGCAGCACGTTGGTATCGCTCAAGTACCATTCCTGAGCCGCCAGCGGATCAAGCGGTACTTCCGGCGTCAGCAGGGTCACCCCGGCACGCATTGGCGCGGTCTGTCCGCTGCTCAGGTCCACCACCGATGCCGACAGGTTGCCGGCGGCATCGGCCACACCGTATTTGAAGCTGATCAGACCGGTGTAACGCGCATCCGGGCTAAACAACACATCGCCCTGGGCGGTGAGGCTGACCGTACCGCCGACCGCATCGCCGACGTTGGCAATGCGCAGCGCACCCTGACTGTTGAGGCGCTGATCGTTGGCCAGCAGACTCTCTGCGGAAATCAGGTGAACCTGAGTGCGATCGAAGGCCTTGCCGTCCTTGTCACGTGTCAGCACGTCCGCCACGGGCATGGCGTTGGGGGTTTGCAGGTCAACGGCGGAAATGTCCGAGAAGTTGAGCTTCTGGATATTGGTCAGCGTGACCGTGCCGTCACGCCCGGCGACCTTGTCGGCCACTTCATAACCGGTAGCGGTGTGGGTGATCCGGTAGTCGCCATGGTTGCCGTGCAGCGTCACCAGGTTGATCCCGCCGTCGCCGTCGATGGTCGCATTGCCGTGGCCGACTTCGATGATGTCATTGCCGACGCCGCCGTAGATTTTATCGGCGCCGCCACCGGCATGGATGATGCTGCCGGCTTCGGAGGCGTAAATGGTGTCGCCCTGTGGCCCGGCATAAATCACGGCTTTGCCGCTGCCGCCGATGATGGTGTTGTGGCCGGTGCCGCCGACCAGTACGTCGTTGCCGCCGCCGCCGATCAGTGTCGAATCCCCGGAGCCGCCTTTGATAAAGGCACTGGAGTTACCTCCACTGATAATGGTGTCGTTGCCACGACCACCTTCGGCGATGGTCAGGCCAGCCTTAGCCATGTTTAACCTAACGCCTTCTTCTCCGACGATAATCGCCGTGTCATGGCCGCCGTTGCCATGAAAGTTGGCCGTATTGTCTGATCCGCTGATGACAAACACATCATCGCCTGCACCGCCGTTATAGGTGTTGCTGCCCGCGCCACCCACCAGCCAACCGCCAACCGGTGCAGCGATCAAGGTGTCGTCGCCGCTGCCGCCATACAAATTATTCACCCCCAGTTTTGCCGCATCCAGGGTTTCCCCCGTGGTGCTCTGGCTGGCATAAGCGCTCGTCGTTCGGCTGTTGACGCCGCTGGTGGTCGAGGTCACCCGCGTGCCGGTGCCCTGACTGGTCAGGGTATTGCTGACCGGGTCGCCAAGGAAATCCACCGCCAGCGCTTCCTGGCTTTTGCCATTGATGGTGAACGAACCGGTGGCAAGCACCTTGTTGCCGTCACGAATTTCAGCATTGCTGGAAGCCGCGCGGACGTTGATCTGGGTAATGCCCAGCTCGGCCAGCGTCTTGAGTTCACCAGAATCGACTTTCGCGTCATGCGTGCCGTCAACCCAGACCCGCAACTTGCTCCAGATCGGATCCTTCTGATCGATCACGCCGTCCTTGTTCGCGTCTTCGCTGGCCAACGCCGCGAAACCGTCCTTGAACCGCGTCTCGCCAGCAGCACCGTTGATGCCCATCTTGCCGCCGTAATACTCGGAGAACATCTGGCTGACGTCTTTGATCTGGCCACTGCCATCGTCGATCACCAACATGCCGGTGCTGCGATCCGCCCAGCCGCTACGCTTGACCGTGCCACTGTGGTCGGTATCGAACAGCACACCGTCGCGGATGTCGGTCATGTGCACGCCATTGCCGGTCAGGTCCAGCAACAACGGGTCAACGTACGTGTTGAATGTCGACATCGCCGACAAACCGTTCAGGGTCACTGCACTGCGCAGGCTGAAGTCCGGCTTGGCGGCGTCCGGGGTCGGGTAGAACTGCGACAGGTAAGTGTTGGGGCGAGGGTTGGGGTCCAGCTGCATTTCACCAGGGCGGATACCGCCTGAGGCGAGACTGGCCATCTGGGTAGAGGTGAAATCGGTTTTGTTGAGCATCCCGCCGAGGGCAAAGATGTTGTGCGTCGCGGCGTTTTGAATGTAGCCGTTGGCGACGTCTTGCTGGGCTTTGCTTTCGCCTTGGATGTGTTGTTGGGGTTGGGGGGATGGGTTGATGTCGATGTTGATCAGGTTGGATGTCTGAAGGACAGTAGATACATCACCAGCGCCAAGCCACAAACATTGCTGACCATTTTTTGCTTCATAATATTCACCGTGACGCGTCAAGTCGTCACGAATGATTTGGCCACCATAAGTATGCAGAAGATTGCTGACTGGATTTATGTTATCTGCCGGGAAAAGAGCACCCTCGAACTCTTTGCCATTATAACCAATGGACCTCAATGAAGCATATACAAAATCCACGCAACTATTAGTCAGAAGCCTATAACGCGTATTATCAAATCCGCCGGACGCAGGATTCTCCGAAAAAGCCTTTAAATTTTTATATTGATCCTCAGTCAATACCACGCTTACTTCATAGACCGTCTCCTTGTAGCCAGCATTATCATTCCGACCTATTTGCCCTGGCCCGCGCACTTCATCAAACTTTGATTCAAAGCCATAGCTAGAGTTCTCGCCCACCCCATCGCTTAAGGCATACCACATATGCCCCCCTGACGATGAGTGGCTATCGCCAGCCTTGTGGTCGCCTTTATCCTGTTGATAGACATATTGCGCGCCTGCCTTTGCGACTTTATAAGTCACACTATACTTTTTTTCCACTTTCCCGCTCCTTAAAAAGCTCACCACAATGCTTCAATGCTTTGGATTATAATAAGAAAACTCTACAAATCCCTCGATACCCCGGAACGCTTCCAGATCATCAAGCGTGCTAACTTCAACCGAATAACTTCCAGGTGAAAGCTCCAACGTTTTAATCAGCCGTACCGCGGTATTCAAACGCCTCCCCTCATAGTCAAACCCCTGCCCCCATTGGACACCTATTGTTATTAAGTTTTTATCAAAGAATATCTGCCCATCTTTCAAGACCCTAAGATGGATGGGAATAGCGACTCCATCAACGCTATAATCCCCCCAAACTTCAATCTGCTTGAGTATCTCAGTCAGACCGTCTCTTTTGGTAAACAGCAAAGCAAATCTATAGTCACCGGTCTTCCTGACCACAAACTCTACACTGGCGGACTGATCCGCCCGAGAAACATCCAGAGGTTTTACTATTGATATAGGTGCAGAACAGGCTGCCAACAAAATGCAAGCAAAACCTACAACTCCTTTGCGTAAGACACTTATCATTCTATGCACAACAAACTCCATCCTTGACATCCATTAAAAACAACAACACCGCTAGCCACCTCACGCATATACAAGAGCATTAAGGCGGAGCATTAAAGGGGACAGATTTATTATCTGAAACCAGAACCATTCCGAAAAATAAATCTGTCCCCTTTTCACATGGCCGACAAGCCGTTCATAGTCATGGTATTGCGCAGGCTGAAATCCGGTTTTTCGGGGCTGGCCGGCTGGTAGAACTGTGTCAGGTAGGTGTTGGGGCGAACGTTGGAGTCAAGCTGCATTTCACCGGGGCGAATACCACCCGAAGCCAGGCTGGCCATTTGGGTGGAGGTGAAATCGGTTTTGTTGAGAATCCCGCCGACGGCGAAGATGTTGTGCGTCGCCGAGTTTTGAATGAAGCCGTTGGCGACGTCTTGCTGGGCTTTGCTTTCGCCCTGGATGTGTTGTTGGGGTTGGGAGGATGGGTTGATGTCGATGTTGATCAGGTTGGATGTCTGAGAGGCTGGTTTTACCTCATCAGCGCCAAGCCATAAACATACCTGACCATTTTTTACATCATAGTAGTCGCCCTTGCGCGTCAAGTCGTCGCGGACAATCTGAGCGCCGTGGGTGTACAACAGGTCATGTAATGGCTTGATACTATCTTTGGGGAAAAGGTCCCCTTCAAATTTTTTGTTGTTGTATCCAATCGATTGCAAAGAGGCAAATACAAAATCCACACAACTATTGGCAAGCAGATTATACATTGAAGAATCAAAACCATTTGAGACAGGATTCCTCGAGAATATTTGTAGCTTATTATATTGATCCTCCGTCAACATAATATTTACTTCATATTCGGTATCCCTGTACCCAGCATTATCCAGCCTCGTAACTTGACCAGGACCAAACATCTCATCATTTTTTGACTCAAACCCGTAACTTTCACTACTCCCCGAACCATCATTCAAGGCATACCACATATGCCCACCGGGAGAAATGTGGAGGTCCCCAGCCTTGTGCTTGGCTTTGTCCTGTTGATAGACATATTCAGCTCCACTTTTCGCGACCTTATAAGTTACGCTGTATTTCTTTTCCATCTACCCTCCTCCTTACTAACAAAAATGCTTCAATGCTTTGGCTTATAATAAGCAAACTCTATATAACTTTCGACTCCACGAAACGCCTCTACATCTTCGAGGGTGTTGACCAGAACGGAATAAGCTCCAGCAGGCAACTCGTAAGTCTTGATGAGTCTGACCGCTGTATTCAACGTACTACCTTGATACTCAAAGTTCTGCCCCCAAAACACCCCATTGGTACTAATGTTTTCGTCAGAAAAAATCTTTCCATCTCTAAAAATTCTAACGTGCACGGGTATTGAAATGCCTTTTCCGCCACTTTCGCCCCACATCTCACTTTGCCTGTTCATTTCCACCAAGTTCTTACCTCGAACAAACAACAATGCAAATCTGTACTCACCCACCCTCTTGACCACGAAATCCATAGAGACCTGTTGATTATCTCGAGAGACGTCCATAGGTTTAACTATCCATAGAGGATCTGCACAGGCCACTAACAACACACAAAGCAGAGCAATAGCCCATTTGCGCAATATATTTATAACTCCATGCACAGCCAGCTCCTTTTTTTCGATTACCAACAACATAAGACCACTAAAAGACCACTAAAGAAAAGCGGGGACAGCCCACGATTAAATCGATGGTTTACAGCCGCGCAGTTTCAGAAAAAACGTGGTCTGTCCCGTTTATGGTGCATGTATCTATATACGCCTTGGTAGTCTTTTTTATCTTGCAACTGTTTCAATTTTTCCAGTTGAGCCGATTCCATGTTTACGGTATTCATTTACCCTTGTCCGCTCCATACATAATTCGCTTAAGAAAGCTCAACGCAAAGCTATCTATCTTCCTTAAATCATTACCAATACTTTGATATTGATAAGAAATCCTTAAATCATCAAACAGCCGCTTAGCTATAAAATTGCTGCTCATTTCACTAACAGCCACCTCCACTCCATCATTACCTGTAAACCTGAACGTAACGCCGCTACCAATCTCATAAACTTTCATCCCATTGATCGTTCCAATCGCACTACGCCCTTCAAAAATCGCCATAGTGTCATAGGGGGGGATTGAAACATGGAACATTCTAAATGTTATTATTGAATCCCCTACTTGAGCGCCAACTAATTTCATACTGGGATATTCAACAGACATAGTGAGAACCCCCCCACCATCATAAACAACCAACCGACAATCTTCAGGAACCATATGAAAGCGAAATACTCCCCCTGACTTCTTGCTATCTGAAAACTCACAACCCGAAAAATCATCGCCATCCGACATTGAATAAATCCTCATGTATGGATTATCTTTCGGCTCAGGAATCAGGAAAAACAGAAACAGCAAAACAGCTATCCCCACGCCTAACCAATACAAAAACCGCTTTGCTAATTTATTCATTGCTCTCCCTTAATCAACAAATAATTAACGACCCCAAAGAGACCGGCGAACAAAATTACTTACTTAACGATAACCAGCAAACATAACCAGCACATCCCTGGGCGCACTAAAAGGGGACCACTAAAAGGGGACAATTGTATTTTCTGAAGCCAGAACCATACTAAAAAATAAATCTGCCCCCTTTTTCCTGGCCCCCTTTTTCCTATAGTCATATGCTGCTGGATAGTCCTTCTTATCCGACAGCCGTTGCAGTTCTTTTAACTGACTTACTTAGCAGCTAACTAACTAATACTGCAAAGGAAGCACCATTCAAATCTGCCCCCCTTTCGCATATAGACAACACTTATTCAACCAAGACCTTATCGAGAACATTGAGAACAAACTCATCTACCGCTCTCACATCAACAAGTTCGCGCAAATACTGATAAAACACCCACAACCCCGACTTGTACATTCGACTTGCCCGAGCTGTATTAACATAGTCCGAAACATACACAGGCACATTATCCGCCCCCGTAAATTTCCGCTCCAAAAAACCAGCAAACTCATAACTCTCAACCCCATCAGCGACATGCACAGGTGCCTTGCCAGCCAGGTGCCTATTTGCGTCGAATCCATCCATGGATATGCGCTCCATAAAAAAAAATATGGGCATCCTATTCCCCTCCCAACCGTTATGCACAATCTTTAACTGTGGATAATCACGGCGAACTGAATACTACCCTTATCGTAGTTTATGAGCCGACACTCCTCAGCACTCATATTAAACCTGAACAGCCCTCCATTCTTTCCGTCACCCGAAAACTCACACCCATCAAAACCACTTTCATCCCGAGACAAAATCTTCATATAAGGATTATCTTTCGGCGCAGGGATCAACCAGTACAAGAATAGCAAGACAGCCGCTACTGCCCCCACCCAATACAAAACCCGCTTAACAAAAACATTCATGATTTACCCTTAACCGAGAACCGTTACAAAAACAATCAACGAGGTAGGTCATAACCTGCCAGCGCCCATCTCTATCTACCTGACATCAGCCGACAGATAACTGACACAACACCCTGTAAAAAACCCAAATAACGAAAAATTCACCAGCACATACAAACGTGCAAAATACACAAGAACAACTTCCTTTCTATCCGACAGATACAACCCAACAAAAATATTCACACAGATCAACGCCCTCAAATCAGGGTAAAGGCCGACAAAGAAAGAATCGGGCATTTTCGCGACGAATTTGAGCCCTAAGAAGATGAAAACCCCGGAAAAAGCCGCCATTAAAAAGTACTGGCTGTAAAAAGTGCGCTGTTCCTGCCTTAACAACTCCATACTTACCTCCTCGGCAATAAACAAAGGGGACACCCATTAGCCGGAGAAAATTCAACGCAAAAACATCCATTTTTTTAGATCGTCATCAGCACTTTCATACAGTCTGCAGGCTGTTAAAAACAAAAACAGTGTCCGAGCAAAAAGGAGCTATCGCGCCTCCCCCCGCACGCATGACATGAACTTTCCACCCGGAGAAAGATAAACCATCGTCATCACATCATCATCGGAATCGGGGCTAAGAGATAATAACTTGATAGCGCCATATTTCAGAAGCGTCAGAGCACCAACAACCACCAATATAAATCTCAACCAACGAACAACTCTCAGAATACCCACCCTGACTTTCATAAATCCCCCAACATCAACAAAGCCAAAAGATTCATCTCTTGGAGCCTGGTTCTTTCCACAAACAAACACACCCCAATACCCCTTCCCGGCAATATTCAACGCTCTCGCAAACTCTCATCCATATGCTGTTGCAACGGACTCAGGAAGTACTCGATCACCCGCCGCTGATCCGTCTTCACTTCCGCCGTCACCGACATCCCCGGCGACAGCGCCACTCGCTGACCATTGACCAACAGGTGATCGGACTTCAGGCGAATACGGCTGCTGTAAATCAGCCCACGTTTTTCATCTTCGATGGCGTCGTTCGAGACGCTGAGCACTTCGCCGTCGACGGTGCCGTATTTGGTGAAGGTGAAGGTTTCCACTTTTACCGTGACCGGTTGGCCGGCGCGGACAAAGCCGACGTCCTTGTTTTCCAGCATCGCTTCCACTTCTACCGGCTGATCCGCCGGGACGATGACCATCAACGGCTGGGCCGGAGTGACCACGCCACCGACGGTGTGGATGGCCAATTGTTGAACGGTGCCATCCACCGGGGCTTTGAGGCTGGTCAGGGTTTCCTGATAGCGGGCCTTGGCCAGTTCCTGAACCAGGCTCGCGGCTTTTTGGTTGGCCTCTTGTTGCAGGTCGAGCATGGCGCGGCGATTCTGCGCGACGACCCCTTCGCGCCGACGCCTCGCCTCGCCCTGGGCGGCGGTGGATTGCAGCACGCTGGCTTGCTGCACACTCAACTGACGTTGCAGGTCCAGGCGAGCCTGTTCCTTTTCCAGGTATTCATGACGCGCCACGTACTGTTGCGTCAACAGCCGCTGGTAGTCCTCGGCCAATTGCGTGGCGATCGGCACGGTTTGTCGCAGGCTGGCCACCTGGGCCTGGGCAGACTGGATTTCGGCGTTGCGCTGGAGGATTTCTGCGTCCACCAATTCCAGGTTACTGCGGTATTCCTGGTACTGCCCTTGCAGCCAGCGCTGGGCACTGAGCACCTGTTGCGGATCGGCGTCGGCAATCGCTCCGATCAACGATGCCGGGGACTTTTGCTGATTGATTGCGTCAAGCATCGCCGCACTTCGGGCGCTGTCGATGCGGGCCGCCAGCAGGTCACTCTGAATCCGTCTGACGTCGGCATCGGCAGCCGTCGGGTCGAGTTCGACCAGCAACTCGCCGACTTTCACCGCCTGACCATCACTGACATGGATCGCCCTGACCACCGCCGTTTCGCTGGATTGAATCAGCTTGGTTTTGCCGCTGGGAACGATCTTGCCCGAGGCCACGGCGACCACTTCGATCTTGCCGATGCAAGCCCACAGCAACGCCAACACGGCAAAGCCCATGATGCTCCAGACAAAGATTCTCGGCGCCGGATGCACGGGGGTGTCCTGCAACTCCAGCGCGGCGGGAAGAAACTGCGCTTCATGTGGCAGACGCTGCACGCTGTCCATCTGTTTGCGCTGGCGCCAGGAGTGTCGCCAGGCGTGACGGTAGCGCTGCAATAACGAAGGCGTTGCGCTCATGGGAAATCGGTCCTTGAATCCGGAATACAGTGAGTGCCGCCGCGCCCGATATCAGGCGCGGTCGACAAACCAATGACGAGTGATTGAAGGGCTGCTCAGCCCTGTTGCATACGGTGCAGACGCGAATAGTGGCCGGCCTGATGCGTGAGCAATTCGGCATGGCTGCCCTGCTCAACGATTTGCCCGCGATCGACCACCAGAATGCGATTGGCGTCGCGTACCGCCGACAACCGGTGAGCGATGATGATCACCGTGCGACCTGCGCAGATGCTTTGCATGTTCTGCTGGATGATCCGTTCGGACTCGTAGTCCAGGGCGCTGGTGGCCTCATCGAAGATCAGGATCCGTGGGTTGCCGATCAAGGCGCGCGCGATGGCTACCCGTTGCCGTTGGCCGCCGGAAAGTGAGGTGCCGTGCTCCCCCACCATGGTGTCGTAGCCCTCGGGCAATTCCAGAATGAATTCATGAGCGCCAGCCATGGTGGCGGCATGCATCACCGCTTCGAGCGGTGCGCCCGGATCGCTCAGGGCGATGTTTTCGCGGATGCTGCGGTTGAACAGCATGTTGTCCTGCAACACCACGCCGATTTGCCGACGCAGGGAGGAAACGTCGGCCAGTGCCAGGTCCATGCCATCGACCAGCACCCGTCCGCGCTCTGGCACATACAAGCGCTGGAGCAAGCGCGTCAGCGTGCTTTTGCCGGAGCCGGAACGCCCCACCACACCAATCACCTCCCCGGCAGCGATCTGCAGGCTGACCCCGCGCAAGACTTCCGAGCCATCGGCGCGATAACGGAAATGTACCTGGTCGAATTCGATCTGCCCCTTGAGAGGGGGCAACGCGCTGCGAGTAGCTTGGGAAAGCTCGGTGCGGGTGTTGAGGATATCGCCCAGGCGCTGCACCGAGACACCCGTTTGCTGGAAGCTGGTCCACAACTGCGCCAGGCGCATGATCGGGCCGCTGACGCGACCGGCGAGCATGTTGAAGGCAATCAGCTCGCCCACCGACAGCTGACCGTCGATCACCAATCGAGCCCCCAGCCAGAGGGTCGCCACGGTGACCAGTTTGCCGATCAACGACACGCTTTCATTGGCGATGGTAGACAGGGTCTGGGTCTTGAAACCGGCAGCGACATAAGCCGCCATCTGGTTATCCCACTTACGGATCGCCTGGGGCTCGACAGCCATGGATTTCACCGTGTCGATGCCGTTCACGGTCTCTACCAGAAACGCCTGGTTCTCCGCGCCGCGAGTAAAACTGTCCTGCAACCTGGCACGCAGCAGCGGCGTGACAAACAGCGAGACCAACACGTACAAGGGCAACGACAGCAGCACGATCAGGGTCAGCCAACCGCTGTAGTAAAACATCACCAGGATGAACACCAGAGAGAACAGCACATCCAGCAACAAGGTAATGGCGTTGCCGGTCAGGAAGCTGCGAATGTTTTCCAGTTCGCGCACTCGGGCGACCGAATCACCGACCCGACGCGCCTGAAAATACGCCAGAGGCAGGTTGATCAAATGCCGGAACAACCGCGACCCCAGCTCCACGTCGATGCGGCTCGCGGTATGGGCAAACACGTAGCTGCGCAAGCCGCTCAAGGCGGACTCGAAGATCATGATGCCCAACAACCCCGCCGCGATGACATCGAGGGTGGTCAGTCCGTGGTGCACCAGCACTTTGTCCATGACCACCTGGAAAAACAACGGCGTCACCAACGCAAACAGCTGCAAGGCAAAGGACACCAGCAGCACTTCGCCCAGCAACTTGCGGTATTTGACGATGGCGGGAATGAACCAGGTGAAGTCGAACCGCGAGGTTTCACCCGGCAACCCGGCTTCGGAACGGACCAGCAACAGTTCACCGGTCCAGCGCGCCGCCAGGGCCTCGAAGGTGATGACTTCAGGACGATCCGATCGCGGGTCCTGAATCAGCGCCGTCCCTTGGTCCAGCTTGGCAATGATGAAAAATGTGCCGTCGACATTCGCCGCAATCGCCGGTAACGGCGTACGGTCCAGACGGGGGATGGTGGTGTTGACCGATTTGGCCTTGAGTCCCAGCTTGCGTGCGGCGAGCAGCAGTTCACGTTGCGTGAACGGCTGATTCGCCGGAGCGAATTCGTGAGCCAGTTGCTCGGCGGATGCCGCCACCGAATGAAACCGGGCCAGCATCACCAGACACACGAGGCCGGTATCTGGCGCAGGCGACTCGGCGCCCCTTCCTTGATCACTCATAAGCTTCCATGCGTGCCGCCTAGCGGCAATAAGTTCCAGATATTTCAATACGTTACATAAAATCTGAAACAATTAGTATCAATACGACATCACTGTCTGAGATTTATTTCACTCAGGCGTATGAATCGATGATCAGAACGCCTTGCGCTCCTGCGGCGGCAGGAAATCCCGATCCGCGTCGTAGTCCTTTGTCAGGTACATCGCCAGATCGGTCAGGTCTGTTGGGCTCAACGTCCCCGCCGCATGCTTGAGTTTGAGCGTATCGATGATGTAGTCGTAACGAGCGTTGTTGTATTCACGCACGGCGCTATACAACTGGCGTTGGGCGTTGAGCACATCGGCGGTATTACGTGAGCCCAGATCACGACCCACCTGGTTGGCCTTGACCGAAGCCTGGCCGGAGCGAATCGTCTGTCGGCGGGCAATGACCTGCTCGATATCGGAATTGACGGCGCGGTAGAAATTGCGGGTGTTCTGCACCACTTCGCGGCGCCGGTCTTCGCGCTCGTCTTCGCTCTGGGCCAGACGTTCGGTCGCTTCGCGCACTTGCGAGCGAGTCATGCCACCGGCGTACAACGGAATGTTCAGCTCCAGGCCGATGCTGCCTTGCGCGACATTTCCTCGATAGCCGTTACGCCCGAAGTCGGTGGGGTTGCTGTAACCGAAGCTGTCGTTATCGCCCTTGCGCCAGGACGCCACCGCATCGACGGTCGGTGCATAACCGGCCTTGCGCTGGCGATTGGTTTGCTCGGCAGCAATCACCGCGTAATTGGATGGACTCGCCCAAGCCGAGGCGTCAATGCGCCACGGTGGCAGTCTAATCAGCCAACGACAGCGAGGGCGAGTCCATGAAAAAGCATACTTCGATTGATCAATCCCTGTCTTCTTCCGATTTGTCGGCCTGCACAACCGTGGCGGTCGATCTGGCCAAGCAGGTCTTTCAGGTCGCCGGTGAAGACGTCCTCGGCCAGGTGCACTACGAGCAGCGGATCAAGTCGCGCGAGGCGTTTTATGAGTTTCTCCGCCAGTTGCCGCCTCATGTCGTGGTTCTGATGGAGACCGGTCCGGGTGCTCAAGCTTGGGCCCGGCAGTTGCAAGACCAAGGCAATCTGGCGCGGATTCTTCCAGCCGGTTTGGTGGCCACACATCGCAGCGGGCCTAAAAATGATCGCAACGATGCGCTGGCGATTCTGCGGGCTGGTCGCGATGAAAAGATCTACGCAGTGCCGGTCAAAAGCGTTGCGGCGCTGGCAATGCAGGCGTTGCATCGCGCCCGCCAAGGCTATGTGCGTCGACGCACGGCGGTGAGTAATCAGATGCGCGGCCTGCTGCTCGAGCACGGCGTGGCCTTGGCGCAGGGCGATGTTGCGATCAGCCAGAAAATTCCGCGGGTACTGGAAGATGCCACCCAGCCGGTGCCGGGCCTGCTGCGTGAACTGATCGACGAACTGTTGGCCGAGTGGCGCCATTTGGGCGAACGCATCAGCGTGCTGACGGGGCGCCTGGAAGTGGCCGCCAGCGCCGACATGACGGCGAAGCGACTGATGACTGTGCGCGGCATCGGCCCAGTCACTGCCACGGCACTGGTGGCCAAGGAAACCAAGCCTGAGCGATTTCCCAATGCCCGCAAGTTTGCCGCGTACTTTGGCATGGTGCCTGACCAGCACAGCAGCGGGCAGACGGTCCGGCTGGGGGACATGACCAAGCGAGGTGATGTTTATTTACGCAGCCTGATGATCCAGGGAGCCCATGCGGTGCTGCAACAACTACGACCTGATTCCCAGCAACCCGATGACCGCCGCTTGTTGCGCTGGATGAGCCGGCTGGGTCGTAAGGAGGCTGCGATCAGGCTAGCCAACCGCAACCTGCGAATCGTCTGGGTGCTTCTACAGAGTGACCAGACTTATCGTCGCCACGCTGGTGATGGCCAGCAAGCGACGATGAGCCACTGAGCGACAGAGTTCTGCCACCGAGGTACTGACTGTCCGACCCTTTGCTGAAGAAAAATTGACCCCAGGTAAGACCGGCGTGGATTGATGCCTAAGCTGCTACTGGCCTTCGAGGCCTGACTGTAATCGGCATACCACGAGCTTTTCCAATTTTGGCCAGAAGCCGAAGACGGCTTCCACGAATAGGCCTAATACATAGATGCAACAGGGCGACGGTTTTTTCAAAAGCGGGTAGACAGTGGGGGCGAGTCCATACATAGCTGCTGGCCTGCAATGCAAGGTTCTGACGTACCGCGCGGCTGACCCATTCGTTGGCATCGTTGGGGGCCGGAAGCTCCACGGGTAGTTGATGTTGAATGCCCTCGATTGCCGAATACTGCTGGCGCGTCAAACGAGACAGCGCCTCAAACGCATCATCGACCTTGCGCTCGGCGAGCTTTCGATTGGCGCCGGCATTGTCATAAGCGGCCTGGGCGTCAAGCACATCGGTGATGCTCGATGCCCCATTCTCCAGACGCGCCTGGGCCTGTTGCTGTTGCCGCTTGAGCGCCGCTTCCTCGGCTTTGGAGGCTGCCAACAAATCCAGCGCACGCAAGGTTTCGAAGTAGGCCTGAGCCGTTGTCAGCACCAGCCCCTGTTCTTTCGCACCCAATTCAAGTTCGGCCTGTGCGGTACTGGCATGAGCGGCTTCGAGTTGAAACCAGCGATCGGCACGAAACAGCGGCTGGTTGAGGTTGGCCTGAAATACCGTGGTGCTGCGGGTGCGTGTCAGGCCGGGCTCATCACGTTGCAGGCGCACCGACTCCACCGTGCTCCCCGCATTGAGCGTGGGCAGTAACCCGGCCTGGGCTTGCGGAACACTTTCGCGTCGAGCCCGGTAATCATGGCGCGCCGCAGAAAGCTGAGCATCGTGCTCGACCGCCTGACGGTAAACCCCCAACAAATCGGCGCGATCGGGACTTGCCTCGGCAATAACCGGGATCGTTACTATTGCAAGAGTGAGCAGCGGTGTAAAAAAACGGGTGGAGAGAGTCATAACAATCCATGTTGCATTCGAGTAAAACGATTCAGCCAGGCTGATCGGGGCGCGCATCCTACGCCGAGCCCAGGACAGCAACAAGGCCGATCTATAGCCACTGGCCATCACCTCAGAAAAAGTCCTGCTCGCAGGCGCTGGATCTCGTGGTAGTGGCGATAACACTCTTATTCGCATTACCCAATCCAGAGAGTCACACCCAAGATCAGCGAATACAAAATCTGTGTGCGGCCGGCGATCAAAAATGTGGGGCTTGCTCGCGAAAGCGGTGTATCAGGCAACATTAATGTCGACTGATACGCCCACTTCGCGAGCAAGCCTGCACAAGGGGATGTGGCTTAGATGTTTTTCTCCTCGATGCCGGCTTGCAATGTCTGGCTGTCGTAATGACCACCCACGGTCACGGGGCCGAGTTTGACGCTGTGCTCCCCGACGGCGGAACCGTCCGGCTTGCTGCTCTCGGTTTGCGCTTTCTCCGGCAGATCCAGACCGGCCTTGACGCCGTGATCGCGGTTGCTCAGGTCGGTGGTGCTGACCTTGGAGCCCCCTAAATCCACGCGACCCTCAGATGAAGCAATCTGTGCGCCGGTCAGTTGCGTTGCACCGCCAACCTTGAGGCTCACCCCTTGTGTGCCGCTGATGCCGGAGGCTTGGCCGACGCTGTCCTTGTGGGCATAACCGACGTCCAGTTTCAGGGTCGGTTCGTAGTCCGTCCCGCCCGGTTTACCGTTGTCGGCCACTTTGTCCTTGTCAGCGGGCGCTGCTTTCTTGCCGGTCAAACCGAGGTCAACATCGACCTTGGCGATGGTCTGGCTGTCCTGACGACTTTCCACTTCAAGATCGCCGCCAACCTTGCCGCTGACTGTTGCGGCATCGATCCGCGCACCGGCCAAATGCATATCGCCCGCGCTGTTCAACACCACACTGTGAGCCTTGATCTGGCTGTTCTGCTGAGTCGTGCCTTGCAGGTAATCCACGCCCACCTTGGCCCCGGCATTGAAGCCATGATCAGTCTTGGCGACGTCCTTTTCGTTAGCGGCGGTCGGTGTGCTGTTGCTCAGATTACCGCCGGCATTCAGGGCGACGTTCCAGTTCGTGCGGTTCTGAGTGGACTGGGCCGAATCCTGATAGATGCCGCCGTTCTGCGCATCGAGGGTGATGTTTGGCGCGCTGACCTGGGTGCCTTGCAGGTGGATCGAATCAGCGCTGAGCTGAATCTTGTCCTGGCTGCTGAGGTGGCCCCCGGTCAGCGTCTGGCTGTTTTCATTGACCCGGCCGATGTTGAAGTTCGCGCTCAGGTTGCCGCCCTGATCACCGCTTTTCTCGGTGCTGGTTTTGCTGCCACCCACATTGAGGCCACCGCCGAGGTTACTGCCGCTGGCGCGGTGAGTGTCGGTGGCAGCTTGCAGATCGAGTTTGCCGCCGGCCTTCAGGTCGATGGTGCCGCTGGTATCGACTTTCGTTCCTTGCAGGAGCTGGTTGCCGTTGCTGCTCAATTGCACCGGACCTTTGCCCTCAATACTCGCCACTCGGGCCTGGCTGTCCTGAGTCTGATTGCCTGTGTGATCGAGCTGGAAACCGACGCCGAGATTAACATTCGAGCCGTTGGTAGCTGGCGCAGTGCCAACGTTCAGCGAGCCATTACCCCGTAGGCCGGAACTGTCACTGCTCTGGCGGTCATTGGCCTGATTCAGCGCCAGTTCGCCACCGCTCTTGATGCTCACACCGCCCTGCCCACCGTTGAACTGGCTGCCTTCAAACTGGCCGTCGTGGCGCAGGTTGATGTTCACCCCGTCGTTGCCGGAATAGCCGCCGACCACCGCCGTGGAATTGTCTTTGCGCGTCTGGCTGCTGCCGCCCGCACCGCTGCCGCTGACATTCACATCCTCACCGGTTTTGGTGTAGACCCGCACGTCAGCCTTGGCGTCCAGCGCCTGATCGGTGCTGCTGTGGGTGTTGGCGGCGGCAGTGGCCACCAGGTTGTCGGCGCTGATGTCTACCTTGCCTGCGCCCGCCTGATACCGCGTGCCTTGGTCCTGCAGCGTGCCGGCGACTTTCACGTCCACCGTGCTGCCGTTGAACTGGCTGACCACGACGTTGCCGGTTTGCTCGGTATGGCTGCCACTCTGATGACCGACCGCCACGTCGATGCCGCCATTTGGCTGGCCGAGGTTGGCGAGTGCGTCCTTGTCCGGCACCTTGCCGTCCAGCACGCCTTCGACGGCTTTGGCGATCGGCCGGGCGATGTCCTTGTATTCGACGTTGGCACCGATGTCCGCCGACCAGTCGCTCTCGGTGTGAGTGCGACTGTCGCTGTTGCTCGCGGCCCGATTGTCGACTTCCCCGGCGACCACGTTCAGACCTTTGCCAGCGTTTACCTGCGCGCCTTCGGTGATCAGCTTGTCAGCGTTGATGTTCAGTTTGCCGCTGCTCTGCACGCTGGTGGTTTGTGCGGTGGTTTTGCGGGTGGTGTCTTGAGAGGTGCTGTGGGTGAAATCGACGCCGCTGCCGGCACGATCCAGGCCGCCGGTGTAGTAGAAACCGCCACCAGTACTGCGCTTGCCCGTCGAGGTGCTGTGGCTGTCCTGCTCGGCCAGCAGCGACACGTTTTGACCGCTCAAGGTCGCGTCGCCGGCCGTCGCCTTGACCTCGGCACCTTTGATCGTCAGATCACCACCCGCCGTCAGCTGCACGTTAGCGCCGCTGAGGCTGGAGCCCTGCTGGTTCACATCGTTGCTGCTCGCGGTTTGCTGCTTGTCTTCGTAATGCACGCCGACGCGGTACTGGCCGGCACCCGGGGCGTTTTCCTTGGCATAGGCATCGAAGCCACGGCTCTCGGTGGTTTTGCCGGACTGATGGGTGTTATGCGCGGAATGCACATTGACGTCCCCGGCCGCCTCGGCGCTGAGGGTGCCATTGGCCTTGACCGTGGCGCCGGCCACTTCGATGTTTTTGGCGCTCTTGAGCTTGAGGTTGCTGTCGGAGATCAGTTCGCTGCGCACCGTGGTGCTGTCCTTGGCGTTCTGACGGGTTTCATCCTTGGTGATGCCGAAAAACTTGCTGTCCTTGTCGTGGCTGTTGGCATGGGAGGTGTCTTGCACGCCATCGATGACCAGCGAGCCTTTGTCGCTGATCACGCTGGCCTCGCTGCCGCCGCGCACCTGACTGCCGCTGATGCGTACATCGTCGGCCTCGACGATCAATTTGCCGCCAGCATTGACCTTGCTGCCCTGATTCAGAGATTTGCCCTGATCCGCGTCGCCGGTCTTGCCGAAGAAGCCACCGCCCACCAGATCGCCGGAATAACGGTTGTCGCTGTTGCGCTGGGTGCGGCTGGCGCTGGTGATCTCGACCTGCTTGCCGGCGAGCTGGATATCACCCTTGCTGCTCAACTCCGCGCCCTCGGCACGTAACAATGCCGCCGTGGCCAAGGCGATATTGCCGCCCTTCAACTGTGTGGTGATGCTGCGCTGCTCTTCACTACTGGTGTCCCAGATGGCTTTCCACAAGTGTTTGCGGTGATTGCCCTGATCGGTTTGGGTGTGGGTTTCGGTGGCCGCTGTCAGGCGCAGATCGCCACCGCTCTGGACGTTGAGGGTGTTGGCGGCATCGACCTTGGCCGCTTTGAGTTCGGTGTTGCCACCGGACGACAACTGAGCGTCACGGCGAGCGAGAATCTGGCTGCCGTGCTGGCGCGAGTCGCTGTCGATCTGGGTCCGGTCGTAGGTTTCCCAGGTGATGCCGATGGTGCTGTTGCTCCAGTTTTCGCGCTTCTCTTGAAGCTTGCGGCTTTCGACGGTGGTCAAGGTCAGGTTGCGTTTGGCGTCGACCTTGACGTCATGGCCACTGACATCGGCGGCGGCCAGCAGCAGATCCTTGCCGCTGTGCAGGCCGACATCGCCCTGACTGCTGCGCACGCCGGCACGGACCACATCGAGGCTGTCGGGAACGGCCTGACCGCTGATGCTCAGGTCACCGGCGGAACGAATCTGCACGCCGTCACGGCCGTCGACCTGCACCGGACCGACCCGCACGCCCGCGCCTTCGGCGGTGCTGACGATGTTGATACGGCCGGCCTGCATGGCGCCGAACAGGCTGGCGTCAATGCGTTGGTCTTGAGTGTTGCCGGCCGGGTCGACGGTTTTAACCTGGCCGCTGGCGTAATCCACCTGGTTGCGGCCAACGGTGAGGTTCAATTGATCCCGAGCGCTGAGGCGGCCCTGGCTGTCGATGCGTGGGGCGATCAGGTTGACCGAGCCTTCGCGGTTTTGCAGGCCCGCGCCTTGAATCTGCAAGGAGCCGGTAGCGTCGCGGGTGCTGAGGGCTTGCAGCTTGCCGTCGTTCAGTTCGGGGCGCCCGACCACCAGATTGGCGTTCGGGGTGTTGATGAAACTGCCGCCGTTCACCGAAATCCCGTTGGGGTTGGCCAACACGTAATCGGCGGCGCGACCAAAGATTTCCTGAGCGCCGTTGAGGGCCGAAGGGTTGCGGCTGATCACTTCATTGAGGATCACGCTCGCGGCCTGCCCCTGGAATTGCGGGTTGGCCGCCAGTGGCCCGGCGAGTTGCGACTGCCCGGCCTGCAGCGCGTTGTTCAGCACCAGACCCTGACGGTCGACGTTGTAGTCCAGGAACTGGTTGTGGGAAAGGCCGGACCCGTTAGGCGCAACGATATTGACGATCGGCACGCCGCCCTGGGTTTGCAATTGCGCGGTGCCACCGGGGCCTGGTGCGACCACTACGCCACTCGCGAGGGCGCTTGGCAGGTGAGTGATAAGAAACAGGCTGGCAATCGCCCAGCGCAGTTTGCCCCGTGGAGAAAGATGAAACGCAAAGGTTTGTGCAGGCATAAAAACTCTCCATGTAAGTGCGGCATCACGTTGCGCGCTGAGTTGTTGGCCGTGGCTGTGGCGCTCAGGTCCGACGGCTGTTTGTCGGTGTTCATATCTGCAACCCCACCCGCATCAGCCAGGTCTCTGGCTCATGCTGCAAACCGCTGGGCGTGTTGAGGCTGCGTTGGTAATCGACGTCGACTTGCAGGTTTTTCCAGCTCAAATTGACCCCGGTGCTGGCGCCACTCAGGCGTTGCCCTTGAGCCCCGTGGTCGGCCTTGATCCAGCCGTTGTCCAGGCCCAAACGTGGGGTGATCTGCACTGGTAGAGCGCTGCGCAATGGCAGGCGCAGGGTGTTGCGCCAGATCGCGCCGCTGGCACCGGACGCACTGCTGACCCGATAGCCGCGTACCGCGGAATCGTCGGTGCCCAGCAATTGCTCGATGGCCGGCAGCGGATCGGGGCTGTATTGCACGTTGAACTGACTCTGCCATTGCCAGGCTTGCTGACCGAGCTGGCCGTTGCGCCACTGGCTGAGGCCGGCGCGGTATTTGCGAAACTGCGCCTTGGGCAAGTTATTGACCTGGTGTTGGGCATCGTCGTCCGCACCGAGCCAGCGCAAGCCCTGGGCGTAATTGATGTCCAGGTTCCACACCGCGCGGTTGAGCCAGAACAGGTTCAGCCCGGCTTCGGCCACGGTCAGGGTCGGGCTCTGGATGCCCAGACGAATGTTTTCCAGGTAACTGTCGACGTCCTTGTGGGCCAGTTGCAGGTTGGCGCTCAACTGGCGGCTTTGATCGCGCCACAGCACTCGGTCGGCGCGCAGGCTGAGTTGGTCGGTGATGCCGGTGCTGTGAAATGTCAGCGTACTGAGTTTGAACGGAGCGCGGTATTCGGCGTGGCTGGCAAACAGGCTGTAGGTCCAGTAACCATAGGGAATGGCGTAATAAAGGCTGGCGTTGCGGCTGTAGCGGTCGCCCTGATTGAGAGTGTCGCTGACGTTCAGATTGAGTGCGTCGTTGAGTTCCAGCGGGCTGTCCAGGCTCAAGCTCAGCGTGTCGCGATCCCGTCCGGTGCTGGCGCTGCCGAGGTTGTCCATGCCCAAGCCCAAGGCCCAGCGCGACTGACCGCTGGTGCGCGAACGAAGGATGATCCGCGAGGCGCCAGGCTGGCTGCCGGGAGCGATGTCGGCGGTCAGGTCGAGGGAGCGCAGGCGGTTCAACTGATCCAGGCCTTGCTCCAGATCCCGCAGGTTCAGCGGCTTGCCAAGCATTCCGGGGAACGCCCCGCCGAGGGACACCGGCAAGCTCTGGTCGGCCAGCTCGATGGACTCGACGTAGCCTTCATCGACCACGATATCCAGCGACTGCCTCGCCGCTGGCGCGTTGCGCAGGTACGGCCGACTGGCGATGTAACCCGCCTCGACATACAGACCGGTGATGGTCGCCAGCAGATGATTGATCTGACTGACGCCCATGCACGACGACAGCTGCGGTTTGATTCGTTCGTTGAGTGTCTGGCTGCTGATCAGCGTCACACCGCCAATGCGCGTTCCACTCAGGGGCCAGCAGCGCTTATCGGCGGGCACCGTCGCAGGAATGGCAGACGTGACCGGCGCCGCACCGAAACTGCCGCGCTCCAGTTGCCGGCGACGCTGTTCCAGTTGCAGTTGTTGCAGGTCGCGCTGTTGTTGCTGTTGTTGGCGCAACACCTCCTGGCCTGGAGCAGAGGGCTCGGCCGCCTTGAGCGAGGAAACACTCAGGCTCAGCAGCAAGGCCAACCACAGCGTGCAAGCCGTGGGAGTGCGACGAGGAACAGCGCGAAACGAATACGGCACTCAACATCCTTGCGACACATCAAATGGCTTAATGCCACTCCATCAATGCGCGTGATAGTCAGATCGTTCCTACGCAAATGCAAGACATGTCCTACAGCACTTACACTTCTTAAACAATTGGTCAGCTTTCTGTCCTCGCCAACAGCAAGGCCAGCGCGCCGCACACCATCAAGGTTTCACCCAACGCCTGACTCCAGGCTGCCAATATCAGCCCACCGCCAATCAACAGGTAATACAGCAAACCAAACAATGCACCCGCAGTGCCCAGTCGATCAGCGTAATTCACCAAAGCCGAGCCGAGGATGTTCGGGATTGCCATACCGAACGCCAGTACCACCAGCAACATCGCCAGTACGAACAGACCGCTGTCCTGCATCAGCCATACACCGATGCCACCCAGCAATGCCAACAACGCCGCAAGACGAATCAACCGCGGCCCCCTCACCCCTCGATGGAGCAAGCGCTTGTTGAGCCAGGCGCCAAGACCGGAACCCAAGGCGAGGATCACTCCGCTGTAACCGAACAACTGCGCACTCAAGCCCAGTCGTTCGAATACGAAGGGGCCGAGGCTGTAGTAGCTGAACAAAGCAATGTTGAATAACGCCACCAATAGCGTCGAACGCCAGATATCGCGGTCTTGCAGCATCCGCCACAGCGTCTCGAACAGGTTCGCGGTGGTCAGGTGCTGCGGTCGGGTTTCCGGTAACGCGCGCAAACACCACAGCAACAACCCCAGCGACAGCAGCAACAGACAGCCCTGCACACCTCGATATCCAAAGGCTTGCACCAGAGTCGCACCGCTGAACAAGCCGATCGCCGGACTCGCGGCAAGGGCGATCCCCATCACCGAAAACACCTGCGCCAGTTCCGCGCCCTTGAAGCGGTCACGCAGCAGGGTTTGCGTCACTACCGAGCCGACTGCCGCGCCAAACGCTGCCAGTGCCTGAGCCTCCAGCAGGGCGTTGAAGGTACTGGCGCTCAGCGCCATCACTGTCGCGCCGACGTACAACGCCAACCCGGCGAGCATCGAAAGCCGACGACCAATACGGTCACACATCCGGCCCCACACCACCACGCCGAACGCGAAGGCCAGGAAATACACCGACAGCGTTTGCGCCGCCGCTTCGGGTCCAACGGCAAACACTTGACCGATATCCGCCAGCGCCGGGCTGTAAAGGGTTTGGGCGATTTGCGGGAACATCAGCAAGGCGATCGCCAGGACCAGCAGGCTTCTGGAATTCATCACGATTTCACTCTTCAAGAAAAAACTGCCGAGGAGTTTAAGAGGCCGTGACTGACGTATTATCAAAATCCTGACAATCAATCGTTGAAATCGGACAACTATGGCCTGGCTCGATGCACATGCGCAATTCAACCCCGACACCTCCCCGGCACCGGTTATCGGCATCGCCGCGACTGTGGGCGATCACGATTCCGGGCTTCATCGACATGCGTGCGGGCAGTTGTTGTTCACGCGTCAGGGGTGCATGCGCATCACGCTGGCCCAGCAGTTGTGCTTATTGCCGCCGTCCCGCGCCGCATGGATTCCACCGGGTATCGTTCACCGTGCCGTGATGCAACAGAGCGTGGACTATCGATCCATTTACCTGAAACCTGAGTTATGCGCCGAACTGCCGCAACAGGTTTGCGTCATTGAAGTCAGCCCGCTGCTGCGAGTGGTACTGGAACCGATCGCCGGAGCCGACTTCGACACCGATTGGCAACAGGGCAAGTTCGTCCACCTGTTGGGCCTGTGCCTGAGCGAAATTCGTGATGCCACGCAACAACCGATGTTGCTGCCTCTGCCTCGGGACAAGCGCCTGATACCGCTGCTCGCGACGCCAGAAAAACTGCCACCGGAACTGCAGGTGCTGGAAAGACAGATCGGAGCCAGCGGCCGGACGATCAGCCGAATCTTCCAGCGTGAAACCGGAATGAGCTATCAGCAATGGCGCCAACAGTGGCGGTTGATGCGCGCCATGGAATTACTCGCCACCGGGCGCAACCTCAGTTACAGCGCCTTCGAACTGGGATTTGCCAGTGACAGCGCGTTCATCGCGTTCTTCAAGGACATGACGGGCATCACCCCTGGCGCGTGGCTTAGATAAGCGACGACCGGCAGCAGAAATTAACTCCAGCGAATACTACCTGCGTCATATTACATTCGTAATAAAGCATCGTTTCCCACAGGTATTTCTCCATGACCAGCATGCCCAGCCTTGACCCCGACCTTGCTGTCGCGGTGAACACACCCCGGCCTCGCCTGCTTAAAAGGCTGCTCTTGCTGACGGCGGTCATCGCGGCGCTGGTGTTTATCGGGCTGTACGCCAACCATTGGTGGACCGCCGGCCGTTTCATCGAGGAAACCGACGATGCCTACATCGGTGGCGACATCACCGTGATCGGGCCGAAAGTTGCGGGGAATATCGAAGAGGTGCTGGTCACCGACAACCAGAAGGTCAAGGCCGGGGATGTGCTGATCCGGCTCGACGCCCGTGACTATCGCGCCAATCTGGCCAATCCGAAGGTGCGGTAGCTGCCGAAGAAGCGTTGCTCGCCAACCTCGACGCTACCGAGCAACTGCAACACGCGGTGATCGGCCAGGCCCGCGCCGGCATCGATGCCGCCGGTGCCGAAACCGCTCGCTACAAACGCTTGGTGAACAGCAATGCCGTCTCGGTGGAAAGCGCACAACGGGCCGACGCCACTTTCAAGACTGCACAGGCGCAGAGTGCCCGGGCTCAGGCCGAATTGCTGGCCGCGCAACGCCAATTGAATGTGATTGAAACCCAAAAACAGCAAGCGCGCGCCGCGTTGATACAGGCGCGGGCCGAGCGTGATCTGGCGCAGTTCGGTTACACCGATTTGAAAGCCCCCATCGACGGCGTGATCGGCAATCGCCGGGCACGGGTTGGCGCTTACGCCCAGGCCGGTTCGCAACTGTTGTCGGTGGTGCCGGCCAGCGGGCTATGGGTCGATGCGAATTTCAAGGAAGATCAGCTGTGCTGTGGCTGCTGACCCTACCGCGAAGCGTAGACGCGAACCTATGGCGATGCTTTTTTTTTGTTGATCATGGTCTGCTTCATCCTCGCCACAGCGATGGTGCTCTTGATGCGCAAAGTACAACCACCGGCTGCGCCGTCAGCGAATGCCCATTGAGCGGATTCAGGTACAAGTCACTAATAACAATCGGCCAGTCAAAGTGGAATTCGGCAACAAACTAACCTTCTGTGCGTAGAACGCCACAGATTTAAGCAAAGAAATCACGTACAGCCGCCATAAACGAACTACTGATAAATATATTGATTGCGACGACAGGTATGAACATCACTGCCTTCGCCGGCCTGGACAATTTTGAATCAAACAGCCTGTCCGCAAAATAAAAAATCAGTTGAGTCAGCCCCCATACTGAGATCGCCAATAAAAAAGTAAATAAAAAATCCGACATAGGACCTCTTCTTCAAAGAGCGATATAAGTTAAACTTTAATTGGCTTGAACTCCACAGCTCCAAGCCCGGCGGAGTCTCCAAATCAAAACGAATGGGTCAATGGTTACGCCGCACCACCATCTGGACCGTTAGATCGCATCAAATAACCGCCGCCAAGCCCTCCGTAGAAAGACGCCATTGCCGTGCCTGCTGCTTGAGCAGTCGTTGCCGGGGTAAAGAATCCGAATACTCCGCCCGCGACGCCTGCGCTCGCAGCTCCAGTCCAAGTGGCTGGCTGCCCACCCCCTGCTTGCATTCCAATATATCCAGCGACACCAACGACTGCTCCTGCCACTGCACCGGGCGGACCGACAGCACCACTGATTGCTTCGATTTCCATTTGAGTTAACGCACGCATTAGAATCATCCTTTTATGAAATGATATCTCTCAACACTTACCGATCTAATTTCTCGACCGAGCCGCGCATGGACAGGTTCTCGAGCACTTGGGTGACAGCACGAATTCGGTAGCTGGCCGCGTCTGTCAAAATATCCAACGGTGCGTGGGTATCGACGAACAGGGTGGGCATGTCGGTGCAGTTGCTGGTGAGCGCCATGAAGCGGTTTTTGGGGTGGGGAATTGGTTTTTCGTAGGGTGGATCGGGTGTAAGTGTTGTCATTAGAAACTCCCAAAGAAGAATAGGAACTGCCATCAGCCTTCCTACAGGCTAGGGTGGCAGCTATGCGCGAGGTAGGAATATCGAGACCTTTGGGAAAACTCGACCACGCCAAAGCGTGCCCGCGCATAGCCGCCGCAAATGATCTTACGGACGCATGTTAACGGCCGCAAACCAAGCATTGACGCTATGAGCATCCCATCGGTCTTGAAGGGTTCCTACACCCTGCCACTGAATTTTCAGTGACCACCAGAGACTATCGTTGGAAAACATTCCACACCAGTTCATGGAAACCGCTACGAATTGAAGGAAACTTCCGACGACCTTGTCCGGAAATTTCGCTTCCACACCACTAGGTTCAACTCACCAAGTGGTTTGATCTTCAAGACTGGCTTTCTGAAGATCGTCTTTCCACTCGACGGTTGCTAACCGAAAAACATCTTCAAAAAAAGCCCTGGTATTTTCCATTTCGTCCCATCCATCAGGAAATGAAGAATATGCTTCTGGGTCATATGCTAGCAGCGACTGAAAATCATATGTTTCATCCTGAAGGGAGTCCTTCAGACATTTATAAATCAGAAATTTGTGCCTGTATGTTTTTCTTGTAGGTAAACAGTATTTGATTATTATTTGTTCTCTATCGATCGGGTCATTAGGATCAAGTTTCTCCAGCGCTTCCCCTAGCGTTTCTTCACGATCATAAATATCAACTCCCGCCAAAAAAAATGCGGGTGTTGGGAGGTATGGTTGCCCATCATCTGGATCAATAAACATTTTCCACCTACTTAATAGGATAAAGCGTAAATGGCACGCCAGTTACTGGATCGAACTTCATTTCAAACCCATTCATTTCAATCAATTTCGGATTTTTTTCCGACTTGGGATTGGGTATATAACCCTCTCCCGCGCCAGGAAGTCTCATCCTCACAATATCAGCCTGCTGAGAGTCTTTTCCTGTGAACCGTGGCAAACCTTGTTCTGTCCTTGTTATTCCAAGGTTGTATGCTTTGAGCATAATCTTCCAGTTATAAAATCTGGAGCTTGAATTACCTCTTCTTTTCCTTGGTTTTTTACCAGTAATAGGATTCGTACCATCAATAGCTCGTTGTTTCATTGCGGCATCTGGAACCTCTGGACCATGCTTCCCTACCATGTGCATGCCTTGACTGTCGTTTAATCTATTAATTTCTTTCTTGGCAAGCTCCTCAGTGAGCTTGGGCTTTGGTAACTCAGGTTCCCCCTCATCAACCTTAGCGCCAGAAGCATCATCCGGCGCCTTGCAACCCGGCTTATTCGGCGGCGGACAATTCCCGCTCAACCCCAACGGATCAACCCACCCCGTTGGATTCGGCATGTACTGGTACTGGTTCAGCCCACCCGCCAACTTGATTGGGTCCGGCGTCAGGTACCGACCAACCTCCGGATCATAGTACCGATGCCGGTTGTAGTGCAGACCGCTCTCGGCGTCGAAGTACTGCCCTTGAAATCGTAGCGGTTGCTCAAGTTGCTCGCCGCCGCCGAACGCCAGGTGCGTGACTTTGCCGTAGGCGTTGTACTTCGCCGACCAGACAATCTCGCCACCGAAATCCGTCAGTTCCTGCGGCGTGCCGAGGTGATCGAGTTGGTAATAAAACGGGCACGCCTTGCGCGGCCCCTTGCCGTCGAGCATCGCCAGCGGGCGGAAGCTGCCGGGTTCGTAGAGGTAGCTGCGGTAGTGCTCGCGGCTGCTTTCAGCGACGAGGTTGTCGCCCTGCCAGAAGAACTCGGTGGTGTTACCGTCGACGGTTTTGGCGATGCGGCGGCTGAAGGCGTCGTAGCGGTAACTGGAGCAACGACCGTCCGGGGTGATGACGCCGACCAGCCGGTGCTGGCAGTCGTAGCGGTATTCGGTGACGAGTTTCTGCGCGGTGGCGCGGCGTTCGCGGATCAGGTTGCCGAAGGCGTCGTAGTCGTAATGCCGGTCGCCTTGCACGAGCAGACGATTACCCCGCACCTTCGCGGCGCCGGGACGGTCCTGCATCAGCAGGTTGCCCGCCGGGTCGTGGGCGAAGCTTTCCGGTGGGTCGTGGCGGGTGTGGCGCACGCGGGTCAGGCGGTTGAGCGGGTCGTATTGATAATTGCGTTGGCCGTGGCGGGTGTCGGCGATCTGGTCGAGATTGCCGTTGAGGCTGTAGGCATAGTCGCGGCGGTACAGGTTTTTTTGCTGCTGGCTGACGGCATGGGCTTTCAGCCGGCCCTGGTCGTCGTAGGCGTATTCACTGAGCAGCAGGCCTTGCTGGCGGTTTTGTTCGCGACCGAAGGCAAATTGGTGAGTGGTGAGCCGCGCGCCGTTGAGGTCGATGGCGGTCAGCGCGCCGCCCTTGGCATGGTGGTAATCGAGTTTGCTGCCGTCCGGCAGGCGCAGGCGCTTGAGTTGGCCACAGGCGTCGTAGCCATAACGCAGGGTGCCCCAGCCCTGGTGCTCGGTGATCAGGCGGTCCTGTCGGTCGTACTCGAATTCCAGCGGATGATCGTGGCCGTCGTCGACACTGGTCAGTCGGCCCAGCGAGTCGTAACGGTATTCGACCTGGATGCCGTCGGGCAGGGTCTTGGTCAGCAACCGTCCGGCCGGGTCTCGCTGATAAGCCGTAACCAGCTGCGAGCCGTCGTCTCCGAACTCGGTTTTCTCCAGCAGGTGCCCATTGAGGTCATAGGCGTACGCGGTACGGCGGCCGTCGAAACCGGTTTCCTGTCGGATCAGGCCGTTGGGCGTGTAGTCCAGCCGATATTTCTCGCCGGATTCGTTTTCGATTTCCGTGAGCAGCAGCTGCGCGTTGTCGTAGCGGTAACGCAGTTGCGTGCCGTCGGGGTTGATCCGGCGGCTGACCAGGTGCAGGTCGTCGGCGTATTCGTAACGGGTGATGCGGCCCAGTTCATCGCGCTCGGCGGTGATCTTGCCGTAGGCGTTGTAGCTGAAGGCGCGGCTGGCGCCGGTAGGCAAAATCGTCTGGAGCAGTCGGCCGATGGCATCCCACTGGTACTGGGTGACGGCACCGTGTTCGTCCTGACGGGTAATCTGCCGCCCCAACGCGTCGTAGGAAAAGCGCCGCTGACCACCGTCCGGCAAGGTCTCTTCGAGCAACTGCCCCAAAGCATTCCAGACGAACACATGGCGGCTGGTGTCCGGGTAACGGATCGACAGCAAACGCCCCTGAGGGTCGTAGTGATAATGGGTGACCTGGCCATCCGGGTCGGTGGCTTCGGTGACATCCCCCTGCGCATTGCGCCGATAGGTCCACACCGCTTTGCTGCGATAGCGTGCATGCAGGAAACCGTTGCGATACTCGTAGGCCGTTGGTTCGTCCTCCGGCGGAATCATCGCCACCAGCCGTCCGACTTCGTCGTAGCGGTATTCGGTGACGGCGCCCAGCGGATCCTGCTCAGCCACCAAGCGGCCGTTGTCGTCATAGGCCTTGAGCTGTTCACCGCCATCCAGCCCGACCTTGCGCACCAGCCGCGCGCGGTCGTCATGAAGGTAAACCTCTTGGCTGCCATCGACGTTATGAACCGTGACGCTGCCCTGGTCGTCCCAGACATAGCACGCATCCATCTGCGCGAACGACGCCCAGTGCCGAACGCAGCGCGCCGCCTTGCCGGACCGTTCCCACGCCCAGAAGAAACTCGCGCCACCGGCCAGTTGCCGCTGCAGGATGACGTGCCGGTCGTCGTAGTCGTAACGCTCGCTCTCGCCAGCGGCATTGCTGGCTTCGATCAGTTGATCGCATTCGTCGTAGCGGTAACTGACCAGCGTCTGTTCGGTGTGCCAGGCCTCGTCGAGGGTCTGCGCCGGGACAAACACCTGATAGTCGACAGCGATCAGGTGGGCGCGGTCGTAGCGCAACAGCAAGGCACGGCCGGCACCGTTGTCGAGGCGCTGGATGCGCGCCTGGCGGTCGCGGCTGATGCGCAGGCGGTTGGCGTACGCGTCGCTGATCGCCGTCAGCCGACCGTTATGAAAGTGGTAGAAACGTGCGTCGTTGCCGGCCTGGGCGAGGATCAGTTCCTCGGGATCATCGCCCAGATAAATCGCCGCCCGCGACAGGCTGTTGTGGATCGCCGGGCGTTCAGCGGACGGGATAGGGAACGTGGTGCGCCGGTTTTCGTGGTCGATCCAGATGACCTGATCACCCTCGATTTCCAGTCGATGGGCGAGCGAATGGCTCCAGCCAAAACCGAGGCCACAGTCGATCTCGGCGGCGCTGGTGCGATAGAGCCGGGTGAAGTTGAACGGCAGGATTCCGTCCAGCGAACCGTCGGTGAGGGTCAGCAGTTCTTCGCCGGTGACCATCGACACCGGGCATTTGTTGGTGGCGGTTTTATCGGCCGAGTCGGCGCTGTCGCCGTTGGGGTTTTTCGCCTGATCCGGGACGTCGTCGTGGTGTTCGTTTTGCTTGAGCGTGGTGTTGCGTTTGGCATCCCAGCGCAGTTGCATCCGACCTTTTTTCAGACCCGCTGCAACACCGCGTGCAGCGACTTTCTTGTAGTGGTCGACGTACTCCATGAAGCTGTCGATGATCGTGAAAATCGCTTTGATAAAGCGCACCACGGCATTGATGATTCGCGCGCCGTAGTTGACCAGGCGCATGCTCAGATAGGCGATCCCGGCACCCGCCCCGGCGAACGTCAGGACAATCCCGATCAGAATGTCGATCAGCAATTGCACCACACCCGCCGAGACCGCTTCAGCGGTTTTACCGGCAATCTCGCTGGGCGGTAGCATTTCCAGCCACAGGCTGGCCGTTCGCAGCAGTAAACACAGAGCCGCTTCGTCACTGGCCAGCAGCTGGATTTTTTGCATCACCTGCGGTGATTTTTCCGCCAGCTCGCGCAACTGATCGGCACCGCTGCCCAACCGCTTAGCGAACCGACCGGGATCCTTGAGGATGTCCGACAGCAGGCTGATGCTGTCCCACACACCCTCGATCGCCGCCCAACTCCCCGCGAGCATTCCATTGCCTACAGCAACCGAAGATGATTCCGACCACTTCGGCTTGAACGTCTGCCATTCCTCACGCAGCCAGTTCTCGAGCTTCGTGGTCAGGCCGCCATAGGAAGAAAAAAGCTCATCAACTTGTTCCGGCGTCACTTCGTTGTGAACATGAACGCGGTAGAACTTGCCCTCTTCCCCTCGGAACGTTCCCTTGCCGTTTTCATCGAGCGTGACCGGCGTCGACTTACCGCCATCCATCGCGATCACATCGACCTGAATACTCCCCACAGGAATGTCATAAACCGATTCGAACTTGCTCTCGATTTCGAGCTTTCCACCTTGCGGGCACTGGACGACGGTGGAGATAAACTCGTCATCGTTGCTACTGACAACGGTGCTGGAACTTCCGAACCATATGATCCGTTCCATGCCCATCAGCGAAGGCAGATCCGCCACGTGGCTGACGTTGTCGGCGGCCTGGCTGAACCATTGCTTGAGCTGTTCGCGATAGAGCGAGAGGGTGTGCGGGAAGCTGTCGAGTTCCTGCTCGATGCGGGCGATGTACTCCATCAACGCACCGAACGGCATGAAGTGGAGTGAAAAACCGGGTCGAACATGAGCAATCCCTCGCGCAGGAAATTTGGCGCGCGAGACTTTGCGGGGGATCGATCAGGAAAGAAGTCGGGAAAGGTGGAAATGGATGTAGGGGGATTCGCTGATTAGCAGCGACTAAATAACCCACAGGTTTTGCGTCTTGACTGACTGACATTAGAGCCAGACGTTACGCCTGAGGCATTTTGCGAAAACCCACGGCCAGGCGATTCCAGCTGTTGATGGTGGAAATCGCCACGGTCAGGTCGACCATTTCCTTGGGGCTGAACTCGGCGTTGAGCAGTGCATAATCTTCGTCCGGGGCGTGGGTCAGACTCAGTTGGGTCAAGGATTCGGTCCAGGTCAGCGCTGCGCGCTCTCGATCGGTGAAGAACGGTGCCTCGCGCCAGGCCGTCACGGCGAACAGCGACGTGGAGTTTCCCCGTCCTTGATAGCATCAGCGGTGTGCATGTCGAGGCAGAATGCGCAGCCGTTGATCTGCGAAGCGCGCAGCTTGACCAGCTCGATCAGCGACTTTTCCAGCGGCAGTTTCGAGACGGCGGTTTCCAGGGCGATCATGGCTTTGAGGCCGTCTGGGGAGGCGGTGTAGAAATCGATACGAGGTTGCATGGTGAGCTCCAATCACGGGTGGGATTGGCGCTACGTTAATACCGACCTGAGGTTGAACAAATAGCCAATTATTGGGAAGTTGAGGATGCCAATGGACCAGAAGATTTTCAGTGACTGTGCCGACGCTTTCGCGAGCAGGCTCGCTCCCACATTTGATCTTTGGTGTTCATACAATTGATGCCTGCACAAACCCCATGTGGGAGCGAGCCTGCTCGCGAAGGGCCGGAACAGGCAACACATCAAGCGCTACGCCTGCGCAACCACTGCAAAAACCCTTTCTTCGCCACCGCCTTAGGCACTTCCTGAATCAGCGTCTGAGCCGTATGCATCCGGAAATCCAGCAAGGCCTTCATCGCTTCGCTGATGTCATGCCGCGCATCCAGGCACGGCTTGAGGTATTCCTTCTCGATGCGATAGAGCGTGCAAAAGGTCTTGGCCGAAAAGTCGGCGAGCGCCGATTCATCGGAAAGAATCCCGGCCTCGCCAATCACCTCACCCGGCCCCATGCGTCCGGCCTCGAACTTTTTGCCACCACGGCTCAGGGCGACTGACACCACGCCGGATTCGATGATGAACAGATGATCGCTGACCTCCCCCGCCGGCAGGATCATTTCACCGGCGCGGAAGGTTTGCAGCTTCATGTTCTGGCTGAAGGTTTCTTTCTCTTCCTGACGCAGGGTCGAGAAGATGCTCGAGCTATCCAATAGCGCCCGCGGCCGTGACAGCGCAGCAGGCGCGTTAGGCTCGACGCTCGATAACAGGCTGACGCCGGACGCCTGCAAATGCCGGAATGCCAGGTCGAACAACTGATTACGCACCATGCGCTTCTGATCCATGGAGACCACGAAGCCGCTGATTTCGTAGTCCACGCCAGTGCTGCCGGAGCTTTTCAACGACACACTCGGCGCCGGTTTGGCCAACAGAAAGCGGCAGCCCTGCATGGCCCGCTCCAGTGCATCAATCACCGTTTGCGGACGCGCATGGGGGCTCACTTGCAGGCTGATCGATACCCCGAAAATGTCACTGGGTCGGCTGAAGTTGATGATCTTGGCCTTGGCCGCCAATGAGTTGGGAATCACTGCCATGCTGCCTTGCGCGGTTTGCAGGCGCGTGGCGCGCCAGTCGATGTCGGTGACCCGGCCTTCGGTGCCGTCGATGGAGATCCAGTCATCCAGTTGATAGGGTTTGGTGGTGTTCAGGACGATCCCGGAGAACACGTCGCTGAGGGTGCTTTGCAAGGCCAGGCCGACGATGATCGCCAACGCCCCGGACGTTGCCAGCACGCCCTTGACCGGCAACTCGAGCACGTACGCCAGGGCGGCGATGACCGCGATCAGGAAAATCACTGCGCCTAGCAGATCCTGCAACAAACGCCCGGTGTGCCCGACCCGTTGCATCATCACCGCGCCGATCAACACCGTCAGGGTGCGCGCTGCATACAGCCACCAGCCGATCTGCAAACCCGTCGCCGCCAGGTGCAATGGCACATTGTCGACCCAAGGCGCCGGTGCCATGGGGTTCAAGCCTTCGTTGAACAGCAGCACGCTGAACAGCGAAAAAATCACCAGCCGCACCGCCAGTTTCCAATTGCTGCCGCTGGCGGTGATCAAACGCCACAACACCAGATCGATCAGGATCAGGATCAGCGCGCTGAGCAACGGGTGATCGGTAAGCAGTGACAGCATCAAGCAACTCCAGCAATAGTACGGATGGGCACAGTGTAGGAGGATTTGATGTCTTCAGAGCAACACAAAACACTGTGGGAGCGGGCTTGTGTGGCGAGGGGGCTTGCCCCCGTTCGAGTGCGCAGCGCTCGCAGATCCTGGGCCCGCTACGCGGACCAACGGGGGCAAGCCCCCTCGCCACAAGCCCGCTCCCACAAGTTATGTGTGTATGTGCTGCCAGGGTTTACTTGCTGTTGGTGAGAGTGTTGTAGCTAGTCATCAAGTTGCGGTAGTCCGGGATGTGGTTGGAGAACAAGGTGCCCAAGCCTTCCACGTCATTGCGCCAGTCGCGATGCAGTTCACAGGCCAGGCCGAACCAGGTCATCAGCTGTGCACCGGAGGACGACATGCGATCCCATGCCGATTGACGGGTCAGTTCGTTGAACGTGCCAGAAGCATCGGTCACCACGAACACCTCAAAGCCTTCAGCCAGGGCCGACAGCGCCGGGAATGCCACGCAGACTTCGGTCACCACACCGGCGATGATCAGTTGTTTCTTGCCGGTAGTCTTGATCGCCTTGACGAAGTCTTCGTTGTCCCAGGCATTGATCTGGCCTGGGCGAGCGATGTACGGCGCGTCCGGGAACAGTGCCTTGAGTTCCGGCACCAGCGGACCGTTGGGGCCGGTTTCGAAACTGGTGGTCAGAATCGTTGGCAGCTTGAAGTACTTGGCCAGGTCGGCCAGGGCCAGCACGTTGTTCTTGAAACGGTCCGGATCAATGTCGCGCACCAGAGACAGCAGGCCCGCCTGATGATCGACCAGCAGAACGGCGGCGTTATCCTTGTCGAGACGTTTGTAGGAAGTAGTCATTGCAGTAGTCCTCGCGTGTTATCGATGCCGAACGGGCCGGCGTGAGTGAACTCTGATTTTTCGTTTAAACGCGGCCAGGCAAGCGTAGTCAGCCAAGCCCGGCACGCCACTGCGTTACAGCATTGAACTCAATTGTTCATCCGGCCGAACTGGCCCGACTGGAAGTCGGCAAAAGCCTGGTGAATCTCCTGCTCGCTGTTCATCACGAACGGGCCATGGCCGACGATGGGTTCGTCGATCGGCTCGCCGCTGAGCAGCAGCACCACGGCGTCGTTATTGGCTTCCAGACTGAGCTGATCACCGTCGCGCTCGAACAGCGCCAACTGGCCTTCTCGAACCAATTCCAGACCGTTGACCTGAACCGTGCCGCGCAGCACCACCAGTGCCGTGTTGCGCCCTTCATGCAAATCCAGAGTCAGTAATTTGCCGGCGTTCAAACGAACGTCCCACACGTCGATCGACGTAAAGGTCCGCGCCGGGCCGCTATGGCCTTCGAACTCACCGGCGATCAAGCGCAGGCTGCCAGTGTTGTTCTTCAGTGCGATGTTCGGGATGTCACCGTCGAGAATCGTCTGGTAACCGGGCTCGGCCATCTTGTCCCTGGCCGGCAGGTTGACCCACAGCTGCACCATTTCCAGGGTGCCGCCACTCTTGGCGAAACCTTCGGAGTGGAACTCTTCATGAAGAATCCCCGAGGCCGCGGTCATCCATTGCACGTCGCCCGGGCCGATCTTGCCGCCACTGCCGGTGGAGTCGCGGTGTTCCACTTCACCCTTGTAAACAATAGTCACGGTTTCGAAACCGCGGTGCGGATGCTGACCAACGCCACGACGTTCAGTGGTTGGGGTGAATTCAGCGGGACCGGCGTGATCCAGCAGCAGAAACGGGCTGATGTGTTTGCCCAGGTTGTCGTAGGAAAACAGCGTGCGAACCGGAAAACCATCGCCGACCCAATGAGGTCGTGGGCTGGTGTAGATACCGATGATGTTTTTCATCTTTTCCTCCAAATCTGTTGTGTGACGCGATGGACAAAGCTTAAAACCGACGTCTTGGGTGCGCTAGACTGCAAAAATCAGTCTTAGCGTTCTATTTGGAGAACGATGGTGGAAGACCTCAACACCCTGTACTACTTCACCCAAGTGGTGGAACATCACGGTTTCGCCCCGGCCGGGCGCGCGCTGGACATGCCAAAATCCAAGCTCAGCCGACGCATTGCCGAGCTCGAAGAACGCCTCGGCGTGCGCCTGCTGCACCGCACCAGTCGGCATTGCTCGTTGACCGAAATCGGTCAGGCGTATTACCAGCGTTGCCTGGCCATGCGCGTGGAAGCCGAAAGCGCCGCCGAACTGATCGAACGTAATCGCTCCGAACCCCAGGGACTGGTGCGCATCAGTTGCCCGACGGCGCTGCTGAGTTCCTGGGTCGGGCCGATGCTGACCCGTTACATGCTCAAATACCCGTTGGTGGAGTTGTTTATCGAAAGCACCAACCGCCGGGTCGATCTGATTCACGAAGGGTTCGATATCGCTCTGCGCGTACGCTTTCCGCCGCTGGAAAACACTGACATGGTGATGAAGGTGCTGGGCAACAGCACCCAATGCCTGGTGGGTATTCCCGCATTTTTGCAGCGCTTGTCGTCACCGGCCACGCCGGCTGACCTCAGCGGTCTGCCGAGCGTGCATTGGGGTGGTGCGCAGCGTGAATATCAGTGGGAATTGTTCGGTGCCGATGGCGCCAGCGCGCTGATTCGTCATACCCCGCGGATGGTCACCGACGACTTGCTGGCCTTGCGTCACGCGGTGCTCGCCGGGATCGGCATTGCCCATCTGCCCCAAGTGGTGGTGCGCGATGAGATTGCCGCCGGTCGACTGGTGGAACTGGTGCCGGGCTGGACACCCAAGTGCGGGATCGTGCATGCGATCTTCCCGTCACGACGCGGATTGCTGCCGTCGGTGCGGACCTTGATCGACTTTCTGGGTGAGGAATTCAGTCATAGTGATATTGCTTAGAGGCAGCGGCAAACCGAGGCTTGAGGTGAGGCTCTAAACCGCACCGTGGCTATCGCGAGCAGGCTCGCTCCCACATTGGATCTGCGTACACCACAAATCCCCTGTGGGAGCGAGCCTGCTCGCGATAGCGTCAGATCAGGCATCATCAATACCACCGACATATCACAAACCCTGGAGTCATTTGATGTCTATCCCCCCATTGCGCCGAAGTGGGATTGAGCGTCAGCCTTGGTTCAAATGCTTGTCCAGCGATGACATAGCGTGCTGCAACCGATCGACGGCTTCGTCGAGCAGCGCCGTGTTCCCCTCATCGATGACACGCTCCAGCTGTTCGCAATGCTCGATCAAACGCACCGCCCGGACCATGCGCGCACTCCCCTTGATGCGGTGCGCCAGGTCTTGCAGACCTGGGCGATTGCCACTGGCGTGCGCCTGGAGCAGATGGGTCCGATCACTGCGGTTTGTAACCGCCAATTCGCGCACCAGGTGATCAAGCAGCGTGCGGTCTGCACCGACGTATTGCTCCAGACCACTCAAGTCCATTTCGGGCGAGGATTGTTCTTCAATAGTCGCTGGCGCTTCGCTTGCAAATCTTGCGGCCAGCCATGCACTCAAATCCGCCAGCAGGATGGGTTTGAACAGGCAGTCGTCCATCCCCGCCTCCAGGCAACGGACTTTTTCCTCGCGCTGCGCATTGGCGGTAAAGCCCAGAATCAGCGTCGCTGGTAATCCTTGGGCGCGCTCTTCATCGCGGATTGCACCCGCCAGTTCATAACCACTGAGCGTGGGCATATTGCAGTCGGTAACCACCAGATCGAACTCATGCTCACGCCACAGCTCAAGCCCGCGCGCGCCCTCTTCGGCCTCCAGAACACGATGCCCAAGGTGGCTCAGTTGCCGTGAAAGCAACAATCGATTAGCCGGGTGATCGTCGACCACCAGAATCGTCAGGGGCCGCGTCGGCATCTGCAACCCGCTATCCACAGCCTCAATGCAAGGCAACGGTTGCAGTGCGATCAGCTCAAGGTTGATATCAATCTTTGTGCCTTGTCCAGGGACGCTGTCGAGTTGCAACCGGCCGCCCATCATTTCGCACAGGGTACGACTGATCACCAGGCCCAACCCGGAACCGCCGCGAGCTGACTGCGGGTTATTACTGGCCTGGGCGAACGGGCTGAACAATCGTTGCCGGTCAGCGGCGCTGATGCCAATGCCGGTGTCTTGAATGCGCACACTGACCGCCAGATGCTCCGGCGTCACGGGCGTCACCCGTAGCGTCAGGCTCACCTCGCCCTCCCGGGTAAACTTGATGGCGTTGCTCAGCAGATTGGACAGCACCTGTTTGAATCGGGTGGGATCGATCAACACCTCGCAATCGCTGTGTTCATCCAGATCAACTCGCCATGCCAGCTCTTTCTGCCGCGCAAGGCCTTCGAAAACCCGACACACCGATTCCACTAGCCCTCGCAAATTGGCCCGCTCAGGTGCCAGGGATAAATGCCCGGACTCGATACGGGCGATGTCCAGAATGTCACCGATCAGCGCCAGCAATTGCTGTGCGGCACCGGACGCCACCTCAATGGCAAAGCGATCGGTGACGCCCTCGTCCGCACGTTTCAGGGCCAGTTCGAGCATGCCGATCAGGGCGTTCATCGGTGTGCGGATCTCATGGCTCATGGTCGCCAGAAAGGTGGTTTTGGCGCGGTTGGCATCGTCCGCCTCGTTTTTGGCGTCCTGCAATTGCTGCAACCATTGCTGGCGCTGGCGGATCTGTCGGCGCTGCCAGGCGATCCAGCCCAAGGCGAGCAACAGCAAGGCGCCAGCCACGGCAAAAGCCTGAAGAATGCCCTGACGATGGCGCAGCCAATAGCTGTCATCCAGCACTACATCATGACTCCAGCGGGCCACCAGATTGTCCATTTCCTGAGGCGAAATGCTCAGCAACGCCTTGTTCAGAATCGAATGCAATTCCAGCGCGCCGCGATGCGTGGCCAAGGCAATGCGGGCAGGTTGATCACCCACGGTGCTGCTGACGCGCAGACGATCACGGTAATGTCGAGCGATCAGGTAACGGGCGACAATCAATGAACTGAGCGTCGCATCAGCCTGCCCCTTGATCACCCATTCCATGCCCTCGGCCGGGCTTTGCACTTCGACCAGGCGCACCTGCGGCGCCCGGGTCTGCATATACCCGAACAACGGATGCCCCCGATAAATCGCCAGGCGTTTACCGGCCAGATCGTCCACCGTTCTGGGGCTGCCCGTCGTCGCTGCACTGACCAGCACAAATGGATTGCTGAGGTAGGCGCGGGTAAAGAGCAATGAGTCTTCACGCTCGGTACTGGGGGTGACCACCGGCAACAGGTCGATCTCGCCGTTCTGGAGTCGCTCGATTTGCCGGTCCAGTGAGCGGCCGCGTTGCACCTGAAAGGTCAAACCGCTGCGCTGGCTGATCAGCGTCAGCAACTGCGCCGTCAACCCGCTGAGCCGGCCTTGGGCATCGTAGAACGTCAGCGGGGCAAAATTGTCGATTGCGCCGACAGTGACCGTCGGATGCCGGTCCAGCCAGCGTTGTTCACTGGGGCTTAAACGCACCTGTTGTTGACCTGCCGTATTGGCCCTGCCGGCACTCCAGCGCACCTCGATGACCGCGCGCTGTTCCATCGGAATCGCCGCCAGAGCCTTGTCGATGATGCCTGTGAGACGCGGATTGTCTTTCGCCAGAGCGAAGCCGAACGGATTGGCATCCAGACCGGAGGGCCCCGCCAGATGCACATTGTTGAGGTAGTTATTGTTGATCAGGTAATTGGCGCTGATGAAGTCGCCGAGGTACACATCGTCTGGCCCGAACGCTACCGCTCCGAGCGCGTCGAGTGCCGAGGGATAACGCTGCAAATTTGCATCGGGATAAAACGCTTCAACGGTCTTCGCCGGCAAATAGTCATCGACCATGGCGATGCGTTTGCCGGCAAGGTCGACAGGGATTCGCTCGTCCAGTCGGGTGATCAGCATCGGCTGATCTTCGGCATAGGCTCGGGACAGGGTCAGCGCGGGGTCGGCCGCTTCGAAGTTGTTCGATGTTCCGAGCAGATCCAGTTCATGGCGTTTGAGGGCGTCCATGGCGGCTTCACGAGTGGCGTAGCGCAGCACGTCGATTTTGACGTGCAGCAGTTGCCCCAGCAGCTCGGCATAATCGGCGGTGATGCCCTCCAGCTCATCGCGGTGGCGCGTCACTTCGAACGGCGGGTAATCCGGCCCTGTTACCCCGAGCCGCAGGGCCCGTTTATCGCTTAGCCATAGCCAGTCCTTCTCATCCAGTTTGACCTGAAAGCCCTCCACGGTGGAGCGCCCCAGCAATTGCAACAGCTGCGGCTCATCGGCCATTGCCGCAGGTACCTGCATTAAAAGGCTCAGTGCCAAAGCCGATAGAAACATGCGCATGATCGGGTTCACTCAGATCAGGCGATTGCGCTTGGCGAAGTCCCGCAGGTGCACCGCCGCGTTCAGCCCGAGCTTCAGGATTAAACGAGTCTTGTAAGTGCTGACCGTCTTGTGACTCAGGTGCATCAGCTCGGCGATTGTTTTGTTGGCCACGCCCAAGGCCAGATACCGCAGGATCGTCAGTTCGCGGTTGGAGAGGTTGTCGATCATCTGTTTTTCGCTGCGTTGCAGGGCGTCCTGCGATCCCGAAGGCAGCCGCGCAAAATAGGTATAACCGGTCATGACCGCATGCACGGCTTTTTGCAATTGACTCAGGACGTTGGTCTTGGCGACATACGCCATGGCCCCGGCGCGCATGCAACGATCTTGAAAGAACTCCGGGTCCAGCGATGTGAACACCAGCACCAGGCAGGACCAATCACTGGCCTTGATCCGTTCCAGCACATCCAGCCCATCGCCTTCGGGCATGACCAGATCCAGCACCACGAGCGTGGGTGAATGCTCTCGGAGCATCGACAACGCTTCGCTACCGCTGGACGCCTCATAAATCCGTTTGAAACCCTCCTTCTCCAATACGATTTTGACTGCGGCGCGTACCACCGGATGATCGTCCACAATCAGCACTGACTTCATGGTAATTCCCTGTGCAAAGACCTGACGATTGCGCACGAATGCACGCCGGATAACAACGAACCGGGCGCCACGGCTGCGCTAAGACTTTTGCATGGAAGGCAGAAAGAATGTACCTGACAGAATTGATAGTACCGATGAACGGTAGTCCCGAAAATCAACCGATCCGTTGCCGATATCGCGCTTGATTCAAGGGGGGTGCAGCTTCACACGCCGGTGGATCGATGCGCGTCATCAGCCGTTGAATGGAGGCAAGATCAGGCGGCGCGGCGCGGCCTTCGTAGATCAAGGCGTGCTGAACCTGGCGGTTATCGCGAAAGAACCCAGACAGGTCCAATGCCCCACCCGCCAGTGAGGCATTGATGACAACCAGATCGAATGGCTCGCAGCCGTACTCGACCAGGGTCAGCATCTGCGCAAGGCTGGGTACCAGCGCCACCCGGTAATAACCGAGCTGATTGAACAGCCGTTCGGTTTTCATCCGGTGAAAATGTTGCTCGTCGGCGATCAGGATACGCAGGGCTTTGTTGATCATCGCGGGCCTCCAAGTCAATCAATGACTGATGAGTGAGGCGGCAAGGCTACGCAAGACTCACGGAGCATTCTGTAGGACGTTTCCTAAAAACTGTGTCACTTGTCCCTCAGCACATGGATCTCAGGGAACGGGCCGGGATTCGCCGCGCCGTTGCAGCGCGGGATTCTTCAGAAAGGTTCAGGGCTCAGGATTCTGGATTTGTGGTGCTTCGCAGGGCCCTGTCGCGAGCAGGCTCGCTCCCACAGTGGATCCTCAGTGAGCACAGAGTTTGTGTAAGACAAAGATAAAATGTGGGAGCGAGCCTGCTCGCGATGGCGGCCTCACAGCCACCACAAATCTCAGCTGGCAGTCGCCAACAACACATCCATCACCGACCGGCCATGCCCACGGGTTTTGCCATGGTCATACAGCGAACCGGCAATTTCATCGGCGCGGATCGGCAGGATCGACAGCAAGGTGTCGCTCAAGCCGTGGCTGGCCTGGCAGAAGCCCTGCATGTAGATGCCGGCCTTGCAGCGCTCGTCGGTGATCAGTTTGTAGTTGCGATCGACCTCGAAATCCCCCAGGTACTGTTCCAGCGGCGCCAGCAGTTTGCGGTGCATCTGACGCTCATAACCGGTGGCCAGCACCACGGCATCGTAATGGCGAACCGTGACTTCACCGGTGGCGTTATTGCGCACCGACAGCTCGATACCGCGCTCGGTGGCGGTGGCTTTCTCGACGGTGGTCAGGGTATGGAACGCATGGCGCGCGATGCCCGAGACTTTCTGCCGGTAGAAGATGCCGTAGATGCGTTCGATCAGGTCGATGTCCACCACCGAATAGTTGGTGTTGTGGTACTCGTTGACCAGGCGCTCGCGTTCGCTGCTGGCCTGCTGGAACACCAGGTCGGTGAACTCCGGCGAGAACACTTCGTTGACGAAGGGGCTGTCATCGGCCGGTTTCAGGGCCGAGCCACGCAGGATCATGTCCACCTGCACTGACGGGAAGCTGTCGTTCAGGTCGATGAAGGCTTCCGCCGCACTCTGCCCGCCGCCGATGATCGCGATGCTCATCGGTTGGTTGTTCACGCACGGCTGCTTGGCCATGCGCTCCAGGTACTGGGAGTGGTGGAACACCCGGCCGTCATCCTTGAGTGCCTTGAACGCATCGGGAATGCGCGGTGTACCGCCGGCGCTGACCACTACCGAACGCGTGGTGCGCACATGCTGCTGGCCTTGCGTATCACGCGAGATCACCCGCAGCGCTTCGACCTGCTGGTGGTGCAGCACCGGTTCGATGGCCAGCACTTCCTCGCCGTAGCGGCTCTGCTCGGTAAATTGCCCGGCGACCCAGCGCAGGTAGTCGTTGTACTCCATGCGGCACGGATAGAAGGTGCCGAGGTTGATGAAATCCACCAGACGACCGTGGTGCTTGAGGTAATTGACGAAGGAATACGGGCTGGTCGGGTTACGCAGCGTCACCAGGTCCTTGAGAAAGGAAATCTGCAGTTCGCTCTGGGTGACCAGGGTATTGCCGTGCCAGCGGTAGTCCGCTTGCTTGTCGAGAAACAGCACATCCAGCTCGCCCTGGCTCGGCCCGCGCTCTTGCAGGGCGATGGCCAAAGCCAGGTTCGAAGGGCCGAAACCGACGCCGATCAGGTCGTGAACGATGGGCGATGCAATTGCCTGTGTCATTTCCAGTGTCCTCTGGATGAACCCCGGAGCAGCGGGGATAAAGCCTGGGTGACCTGACCGGCCTTGTGCGGCAGCAGATCGTCTGTTGAATAGGAACGAGGACAATGAAAAAAAATTTAACCAGGCCTGACTAAACGGTGGCGATCAGGGAGCATCCCACTGGCGCATTCGCACCCGGCAATGCTTCATCGCATTGACGATGTGCTTTTCCACCAGCGCCCGGGAAATACCCAGCTGCTCGGCGATTTCCGGGTGCGACAAGCCGTCGATCTTGCGCAAAAGAAAACTCTCGCGACACAGCCGTGGCAGCTCCGCCAGTGCGCGCTGAAGCATGTCCAGGCGTTGACCGTGATCGATACTGTTGTGGGGGGATGGCGTGAAGTAGCGCTCTTCGCTGTCGAGCACGTCCAGGGATTCGACCTGCCGCAAGGCATTGCGTCGGTGGTCGTCGATCACCAGATTGAGCGCGGTGCGATAAAGAAACGCCCGGGGTTGTTCGATCGGCGTGTCACTGGAACGCTCCAGTACCCGCAGATAAGCGTCATGCACCACATCTTCGGCCACCTGACGGTTGCCTAGCTTGGCGTTCAGGAAACACACCAGCTCGCGATAGTAGTTTTCCAACATGACTCCCGGTTCTTGGGCCAATCTGTGCCATAAAGAGTGCGCCATAAGAGATGGCGGCACGATGATGGCAGCGCGCAAGAGGCGTAATTTATAGTAATTCTCATATAGATTTAAAGCACTGGATCCATTTGCCTGAGAAATAACCTCATTGCCGAGCTGTAACCCCATGTATCAAGGCTTAAATTCCGCGCTGGGGTTCTCGTTTACAGGACAGCTTCCCGTGTCTGTCGGTCCACCGACAACGTTCAGCGGCGCCGGTCACTGCCGCGCTCGCCGAGCGACGGGCCGATTTTCACCGGCTGGAACCCCGCATGAAACGTCCCCGCCCTACCCGACGCGCCCTGTTTGTCGCTCTGTGCCTGATCCCCGCCGTAGCCCTGGCCGCCTGGCAAGTGATCCCGCCGGGGCGTGAGGAACTCGCCACCGCCGCCGTGACCCGCGCCGATATCGAAAACAGCGTGACCGCCCTCGGCACCCTGCAACCGCGACGTTACGTCGACGTCGGCGCCCAGGCGTCCGGGCAGATCCAGAAGATTCATGTCGAGGCCGGCGACCAGATCAAGGAAGGCCAATTGCTGGTGGAGATCGATCCCTCGACCCAGAAAGCCAAACTCGACGCTGGACGCTTTTCCATCGACAACCTCAAGGCCCAGTTGCAAGAGCAGCGCGCCCAGCACGACTTGGCGCAGCAAAAGTACCAGCGCCAGCAGAACCTCAAGGCCGGCGGCGCGACCCGCGAAGAAGATGTGCAAACCGCCCGCGCCGAAGTGCGGGCGACCCAAGCGCGCATCGACAGGTTCCAGGCACAGATTCGTCAAGCCCAGGCCAGTTTGCGCAGCGACGAAGCGGAGCTGGGTTACACACGGATCTACGCGCCAATGTCCGGCGCAGTGGTCGCCATCGGTGCCCGGGAAGGCCAGACCCTCAACGCCCAACAACAGACGCCGCTGATATTGCGCATTGCCCGGTTGTCACCGATGACCGTATGGGCGGAGGTTTCGGAAGCCGATATCGGCCAGGTCAAACCCGGCATGACCGCCTGGTTCACCACGCTCAGCGGTGGCAACCGGCGCTGGAGCAGCACCGTACGGCAGATTCTGCCAGTGCCGCCGCGCCCGCTCGAACAGCTGCAGGGCAGCCCCACCAGCGGTCGCAGCGGCAGCGACCGAGTAGTGCTCTACACCGTGTTGCTGGATGTCGACAACGCCGACAACGCCTTGATGACTGACATGACCGCCCAGGTATTTTTCGTCGCCCAGCAGGCGCAGAACGTGCTGACGGTGCCCACCGCGGCCCTGCAAAACGGCACCGCGGTGGATCGCCAAGTGACGCAAGTGGTGGCGGCCAACGGCGAGATTCAGCGCCGCGAGGTTCGCACCGGGATCAGCGACCGGTTACGCACGCAGATTCTCGACGGGTTGGCGGAAGGCGATCATGTGCTGAGCGCTCCGCTCACCGGCAGCGGAGGCTGAATGCAAACGCCCCTGATTGACTTGCGACAGATCCGCAAAGCCTACGGAGGTGGCGACAGCCCCGTGGTGGAAGTGCTGCGCGGCATCGACCTGTCGATCCATGCTGGCGAATTTGTCGCCATCGTCGGCGCCTCCGGTTCCGGCAAATCGACCCTGATGAACATCCTTGGCTGCCTCGATCGCCCCACCAGCGGCGACTACCTGTTCGCCGGGGAAAACGTCGCCGGCCTGGGCAGCGACGAACTGGCCTGGCTACGGCGCGAGGCCTTCGGCTTCGTGTTTCAGGGTTACCACCTGATCCCGTCCGGATCGGCCCAGGAAAACGTCGAGATGCCGGCCATTTATGCCGGCACCCCGGCGGACGAACGCCATGCCCGCGCGGCGGCCCTGCTCGAGCGCCTCGGCCTGGGTTCGCGCACCGGCAATCGTCCGCATCAGCTCTCCGGTGGCCAGCAGCAACGGGTATCGATCGCCCGCGCCTTGATGAACGGCGGCCACATCATCCTCGCCGACGAACCCACCGGCGCTCTCGACAGCCACAGCGGTGCCGAAGTCACGACCCTGCTCGACGAACTGGCCAGTCAGGGGCACGTAGTAATCCTGATCACCCACGACCGCGAAGTGGCCAAGCGCGCCAACCGGGTCATCGAAATCCGCGACGGCTTGATCATCAGCGACACCGCCACACATCTCTCGGCCGCTCCACGTACGGCTCGTCCCGGCGCGCTGCAAGCCGTGGACCTGCGCCAGCGTTTGAGCGTCGGCAGCGAGCCCAATGGCGCCTGGAAAGGCGAACTGGTAGACGCAGTTCAAGCGGCCTGGCGCGTGATGTGGATCAACCGCTTCCGCACCGCCCTGACGCTGCTCGGGATTGTCATTGGCGTCGCGTCGGTGGTGGTGATGCTGGCGGTGGGCGAAGGCAGCAAGCGACAGGTGATGGCGCAGATGGGCGCCTTCGGTTCCAACATCATTTACCTCAGCGGCGCCGCACCCAATCCGCGTACACCGCCCGGAATCATTACCCTCGATGACGTCGCCGCGCTCGCCAACCTGCCCCAGGTGCAGCGGATCATGCCGGTCAACGGCTCGACGGCTGGCGTGCGTTTCGGCAACGCCGATCACACCGCCTATGTGGGCGGCAACGACACCAACTTCCCGAGCATTTTCAATTGGCCGGTGGTTCAGGGCAGCTATTTCACCCAGGCCGATGAAGACAGCGCCGCCGCGGTCGCGGTGATCGGCCATAAGGTCAGGGAGAAGCTGTTCAAAGACCTGGCCGACCCGATCGGCCAGTACATCCTGATCGAAAACGTGCCGTTTCAGGTGCTAGGCGTGCTGGCCGCAAAAGGCTCCAGTTCCGGTGACTCCGACAGCGACAATCGCATCGCCGTGCCCTATTCGGCCGCCAGCGTGCGTCTGTTTGGCAGCCGCAACCCCGAGTATGTGGTGATCGCCGCCAAGGATGCGCACAAGGTCAAGGAGGCCGAGCAGGCGATCGAACAAACGATGCTGCGCGAGCACAAGGGCAAGCGTGATTTCGAACTGACCAACAACGCCGCCATGATCCAGGCCGAAGCCCGCACCCAGGGCACGCTGTCATTGATGCTTGGTTCGATTGCGGCGATTTCGCTGCTGGTCGGTGGCATCGGCGTCATGAACATCATGCTGATGACGGTGCGCGAACGCACCCGGGAAATCGGGATTCGCATGGCCACCGGCGCCCGTCAGCGCGACATCCTGCGCCAGTTTCTCACCGAGGCGGTGATGCTCTCGGTGGTCGGCGGTGTCGCCGGCATCGGCTTGGCGCTGCTGGTCGGTGGCGTGTTGCTGCTGAGCAATGTCGCGGTCGCGTTCCAGTTGTTCGCCGTGCTCGGCGCCTTCGGCTGCGCCCTGGTCACCGGTGTCATCTTCGGCTTCATGCCTGCCCGCAAGGCTGCCCGGCTCGATCCGGTCACGGCCCTTACCAGTGAATGATCGACCTATGAAAGTGCCCCTGACCCTTCTGGCCGCCAGCCTGTTGCTGGCCGCCTGCAGCAACCCTGCGCCGCGCCCCGACAGCGGCCTGCAACCACCCGCCGCCTGGCAATCGCCGAACACCGCGGCAGCTGCACACAGCAATCGGCAATGGTGGATGCAGTTCGGCAGCCCGCAACTGAATCGCCTGATCGAACAAGCAAGCGTGGGCAGCCACGACCTGGCCGCCGCCGTCGCCCGGGTGGAGCAGGCCCAGGCCAGCGCCACCATCGCCGGCGCCCCGCTGCTGCCCGAACTCAAGGCTGGCCTCAACGCCAATCGCCAACGCTTGCTGCATGGCAAGGGCTACAGCCAACTGGACGCCAGCCCCGATAATCGTTCGCTGAATTATTACGATACGGAACTGAGCGCCAGTTACGAAATCGATTTCTGGGGCGGCAAACGGGCGGCTCGGGACAGCGCCCTGCTCGGCCTGCAGGCCAGCGAGTTCGACCGGGCCACCGTGGAGCTGACCTTGCAAAGCGGCGTGGCCAACAGCTACACCCAAGCCTTGTCATTGCGTGAACAGCAACGGATCGCCGAGTTGAATCTGGCCAACGCCCAAAGCGTGCTGCGATTGGTACAGACCCGTTACGACGCCGGCAGCGCCACCGCGCTGGAACTGGCTCAGCAAAAAAGCCTGGTGGCCGAACAGCAACGCAAACTGCCACTGGTGCAGCAACAGGCCCGGGAAGCGCGGATCACCCTCGCCGCCCTGCTCGGCCAACCGCTACAGGCGCTGACGCTGACGGAGCAGCCGTTCGATCAATTGCATTGGCCAGAGATTGCCAGCGGCGTGCCCAGTGAGTTGTTGAGCCGTCGCCCGGACATCGCCAGCGCCGAAGCCAAACTCTCCGCCGCCCAGGCCGACGTGACCGTCGCCCGTGCGGCGATGTTGCCCACCCTGACGCTCACCGCCAGTCTGGGTACCGGCGCTGACCTGGCTTCGGATCTGTTGCGCACCACTTTTTACAACCTGTCCTCGGGGCTGGTGGCGCCGGTTTTCAACAATGGTCGCCTGAGCGCCGCCCGCGACAAAGCCACGGCGCGCCAACAGGAATTGCTGGAAACCTATCGCGGGGCAATTATCAATGGCTTCGCCGATGTGGAAAAAGCCCTTAACAGCATTCATGGGCTGGACGAACAACGTCAGTGGCAAGGGGAAGAACTGAGCCAGGCGCAGACCGCTTTCGACATCGCCCAGAGTCGCTACCAGGCCGGCGCCGAAGACCTGCTCACGGTGCTGCAAACCCAGCGCACGCTGTATGCCGCCCAGGATATGAATGTGCAGCTGAGGTTGTCGCGGTTGCAGGCCAGTATTGCGCTGTACAAGGCGTTGGGTGGGGGGTGGCAAGTCCTTTAGCTCAGTGTGAGCATTGAGATCGCTATCGCGAGCAGGCTCGCTCCCACATTGGATTTGCGTCGTACACAAACACTGTGTACAGCGACGTCCAGTGTGGGAGCGAGCCTGCTCGCGAAAGAACGATAACGCGGTCTATCTGCTTAAACCGGCCACCCCTTGACCTTCAAATGCCGCGCATACCACGGTCGTCGGGGCACTTTGCGCAATAGCTCGCTCATGTTGTCTTCATCGCCAAAGGTGATGCGCAACGCCAGCTTCATGGTTTCAGGATCCATTTCCACCGAGCGCCCCGTTTGCAGGCCCGGGATTGTGCTGCAACCGTGGGTGTCCGGCCCGAGCCACGGATCGCCGACTTCCACCCAGCGCCCCGGCGCAAACCACGGCACGCCGTTGACCTCCAGGCGGCTCAGTTCGCCGGGGTGAAACCGTTCATGGGCGCGGAACCAGTCTTCGATGCGATCGTCGATCCAGCCGTGGAAACGCCAGAACACCGGGTTGACGTGGGACGAAAACGGATCGCCGAGAAAATCGTTTTCCGGGGCATACCAGCGCGCCGCGAAGTCGGCCTGATCCCGGGCCATCGGCACCGGTATCTCGTTGGATGGATCCCGGGCCACCGACGCCCAACGCATGTGCAGCCAGTCGTGCAGGCCCAGCTCGACCTCGGAGCCGAACTGGCCGAGGGTCAGTTTCGACAGGTAACGCGGATCCCGGTACTGCGACTCCCAGACCTGGAAGTTGCTGTGATAGGTCTCTACGGCTTTGATGTCACTGACCCACTTGGTGTATTCGTCGTCGCCCTCGGTCAACCAGGTCGGCGGCAAGGCATTGCCATCGTGATTGTCGAAATAGCGCGCGAAGCCCTGGCGATCGCGCTCAAGTTCCGGCTGCGGCAAGGGGAACGCCGGCCAGGAAGGCAAATCCTGCATGGACCGGGCAATGCCGAGCATGTGCCGGTGCATGAAGAAAAAATCGATGCCCGAACCGTTTCGGTCCTTGCGCGGACCGCGGGCATCACGCTCCTTGTCCCGTGGGCCGGGTTGCCAGCCGATACCGCGCAACGCCTCGCGCTTTTTCTCCGAAAGCTTGTGCCATTTGTCCCGGGACGCGTGCCAGAGCTGATGAAACAATCGATGCTCGGGGGACACCAGCCACGCCAGAAACGCCGGGTTGAGGGCAGTTCGCTCCCGTGCTTCGGGAAACCGGCGCTTGATGGCGATAAAGCGATTGTCGAGTTCGGGCAAACCCAACGGGCGATTCAGGCTCAGCACCTGGCCGCTGAACGTGCCGCTGCCGGCGTTGCCGAAAGCGGCCCAAACCTCATCGAGTTTTGCCTTGAACTCATACACCGGCGCCACCAACGGGGCGTCAGTGCGCATCAGTCGCCAGTACAGTTCAGCACCAGTGGCCGGTGCCAGATCGCCGATGACCTGATAGCACGGCAGGCCTTCCCCGCGCAGTTGAGTGCCGGTGTCCAGGCAACCGCGCAACCCTCGCCCGCGATGGGCGATATCGAGAAACAGCTCCAGCCCGTCCTGCGGCAAGCCATCAAGCCCGGCATCGCTGCCGACAAATCGAATGTCCCAGACTCCGCGCAAGCTGTCGGCCAGTTGCTGCCCGGCGGTGCTGGCCAGGTCGACCGTGGCCTCCCCCGGCGTGATCGGTTCCTTTTCCCGGGTCAGCTCACGATGTGCATAAAAAACGGCAGGCACCGCAGCGCTCGTGAGCGCCAGGCCCGCCATGAACCAGCGTCGAGAAATCGTCATTGCCCTACCTGTGTCAGCCATGAAGCAGGCTTTATCCAAGCTAGAACGTTTGTTGCGTCTACAAATTTAAATGCGCCCCCTGTAGGAGCTGCCGAAGGCTGCGATCTTTTCGGGGCCACCAGAGATCAAGATCAAAAGATCGCAGCCTTCGGCAGCTCCTACAAAGGGATCGCATTTCAAATGTAGGCGTTGGCGCCGCCTGCGATCTTTTCAACGACCACCTAAATTCCTGCCTCGGTCACTCGTTCTTCCCAGATAGCAAAGGCCCCTGCGCCTGCACCGGGGCGGCGAACCTGACTGAGATGGCGATGAAAAAAACACGTTCGAAAAAAGCTCTGTACCTCGGCCTGCCACTGGCCTTGGCGATCAGTGCCGGCGCAGGCTGGCTGGTCTGGGATTACGGGTTCAAGGACAATCCCGGCTACCCGGTCAAGGTCATGAAACAGGCCACTGAACTGCAGGGGCGGATCCTTTCCTTCGACAGCCACATCACCGTCCCCCTGAGTTTCGGCGCCCACGGCAACGAGGCCGACAAGGACGGTTCCGGCCAGTTCGATTTGATCAAGGCCAACCGTGGCCGACTGTCCGGCGCGGCCCTGACGGTCTTCGGCTGGCCAGAAATGTGGAACGGCCCGAACGCGCCGCACAGGCCCACCGACGGTTTCGTCGAAGAAGCACGCAACCAGCAGGAAGTGCGCTACAAAATCATCTCCGGGCTGGTGCGCGATTTTCCCAATCAGGTCGGCATCGCCTACACCCCCGACGACTTCCGGCGCCTGCACGGCGAAGGCAAGTTTGCGATTTTCATCAGCATGCTCAACGCCTACCCGCTGGGCAATGACCTGAGCAAACTGGACCTGTGGGCCAGCCGCGGTATGCGCATGTTCGGTTTCAGCTACATCGGCAACAACAGCTGGGCCGATTCGTCACGACCGCTGCCGTTTTTCAACGACTCACCCGATGCCCTCGATGGGCTGTCGGACATCGGCAAACAAGCGGTGCAACGCCTGAACGATTTGGGCGTGATCATTGATGTGTCGCAGATGTCGACCAAAGGCCTGGAGCAAGTGGCGCAACTGAGCCGCACGCCAATGGTGGCCTCGCACTCGGCGCCACGGGCTTCGGTGGACATCCCGCGCAACCTCAGCGACAAAGAGCTGCAGCTGATCAAGAACAGCGGCGGCGTAGTCCAGGTGGTCGGTTTCTCGCAATACCTCAAACCGTTGACCCAAGGCACCCAGGACAAACTCAACGCCCTGCGCACGCGTTTCGATCTGCCGCCATTGCCCAACCTGGCGATGGCGCTGATGCCCGGCGACCCGATCATCACCGCCTGGTCCGAACAGAAGCTCGGTCAATACGCCAGCGGTCTGTACGCCATTCTTGAGGAAGAACCCAAGGCCACACTCAAGGATCTCGGCGACGCCATCGATTACACCGTGCGCAAGGTCGGCATCGACCATGTCGGCATCGCCTCGGACTTCAATGATGGCGGCGGCATCAAGGGCTGGGAAAATGTCGGCGAAATCCGCAACGTCACTGCCGAACTGATTCAGCGCGGTTACTCCGAAGCCGATATCGCCAAGCTCTGGGGCGGTAACTTCCTGCGGGTCTGGGAACAGGTGCAAAAAGCCGCGAAGCCCACGCTGATTTCTCGCCAGCAAACGGTAAAGCCATGAGTGACCGTCGGACTTTTCTGAAACAGGCCGGGGTTCTCGCCGCCGGCCTGCCGTTGGGTGCCGGCCTCGGCTCACCGGTCGCCGCCGCGCAGATGCAAACCCTGCCCCGGGACAAATGGGCGCAATTGCGTCAGCTGTTCGACCAGGACCCGAACTATATCCACTTCGCCAATTTTCTGGTGACCTCCCACCCCAAACCGGTGCGCGAGGCCATCGCCCGTCACCGCGCCGCTCTCGATCTGAATCCCGGGCTGGCCATGGACTGGCACCAGGGTGTGACCCACCAGCGCGAAGAAAACGTGCGGCTCTGGGCCGGTCGGTATTTGCAGGCCAAACCGACACAGATCGCCCTCACCGGCAGCACCACCGAAGGCCTGGCGATGATTTATGGCAGCGTGCAGGTGCGCCCCGATCAGGAAATCCTCACCACGGTTCACGAGCATTACTCCACGAACAACATCCTGCATTTTCGCAACCAGCGCGATGGCACCCGGGTGCGCAAGATTCAGTTGTTCGAGCAGCCACAGTCGATCTCGGCCGATCAGGTGCTGGATACCATCAACCGCAACATCCGCCCCGAGACTCGCGTGCTGGGCATGACCTGGGTGCACTCGGGCAGTGGCGTGAAGCTGCCGATCAGCGACATCGCCGGACTCGTGGATGAACACAATCGCCAGCGCGATGACAAGGACCGGATCGTTTACGTGGTCGATGGCGTGCACGGCTTTGGTGTCGAAGACCTGAGTTTCCCGGCGATGAACTGCGACTTCTTCATTGCCGGCACCCACAAATGGATGTTCGGCCCCCGCGGCACCGGCATCGTTTGCAGCCGCAGCGAAGAGCTCAAGTATGTAAGCCCGAGCGTGCCGACCTTCTCCGAAGCCACGACCTTTTCCACCACCATGTCCCCGGGCGGCTATCACGCTTTCGAACATCGCTGGGCCGTGGATGAAGCATTCAAATTGCACCTGGAACTGGGCAAGGCCGACGTCCAGGCGCGCATCCATCAGCTCAACAGCTACCTGAAACAGCGTTTGCTGGAGCAGCCGGGCGTCGAGCTGGTCACCCCGCTCGATCCGAAGTTTTCGGCGGGGTTCAGCTTCTTCCGGGTCAAGGGTCAGGACGGCGACGCCGTGGCCGCTCACCTGATGCAAAACCGCATCGTCAGCGATGCAGTCAGCCGCGACGTCGGCCCGGTGATCCGCACCGCCCCGGGCCTGCTCAATACCGAAGCCGAGGTGGACCGTTTCATCGACGTGCTGGGCAAAAAACGTTCCGCGTGAACCCTCGCTGCGAGGCACCGTTTTCCTTTAACCGAGACGACTTATGAAAACGCTCCATATGCCCTCTTCCCTGCAAACCCTATCGGCCCTGGCGCTGACCGCATTGCTCGCCGGTCTGCTGCCCGGCACCGCCCAGGCCACGAACCCGCCCGCCCCCGGCAAGGTGTTCAAGGACTGCAAGGACTGTCCGGAAATGGTCGTGCTGCCCGCCGGCCGCTACACCATGGGCACGCCAGAGGATGAAGTCGGCCACCAGCCCGACGAAGGTCCGCGGCATCAAGTGACCTTCACCCGCCCTTTCGCCATCAGCCGCTTCCAGGTACTGGCCGGCGAATGGGATGCGTACGTGCGCGCCACCGGCAACACCCCCGCCGACTTCGATGATCGCCCGGGCCGTCGCTGCACCGCCGGCAAACCCAGCTTCAAACAGACCGCGCAACACCCGGCCGTGTGCATGAACGTGGCTGAAGCCGAGGGTTACATCGCCTGGCTGTCGAAGAAAACCGGTCATGCCTATCGCATGCCCAGCGAGTCGATCCGTGAATACGCCGCCCGCGCCGGCAGTACCGGGTCTTTCCCGTTTGCGTTCGATGAAGGCGCCGACTACCAGATCTCGAAAAACGCCAACACCTATGGCGCCGCTGACGGCTACAACTTCACCTCCCCGGCCGGCACTTTCCCGGCCAACGCCTTTGGCGTGTTCGACATGCACGGCAACGTTTATGAGTGGGTCGCCGACTGCTACCGCGAAGACTATGTCGGCGTGCCCAGCGACGGCAGCCCGTGGCTGGAGCAGAACTGCAAACGCCAGGTCATGCGCGGCAACGACTGGGGCGAAGCACCGGTATTTTCCCGCTCCGGCAATCGCAACAGCAGCCTGCCCACCAGCAGCGGCGACTGGCTGGGGTTTCGCGTAGTGCGTGAGCTGTGAATCCTTTCGAGCCGACGCACGCCTTGTAGCAGCTGCCGAAGGCTGCGTTCGGCTGCGTAGCAGTCGCAAATCCGGCTGACACGGTCCGCCTGAGAGATCGCATTCTCTGGTTTGCGACTGCTACGCAGCCGAACGCAGGCTTCGCCAGCTGCTACACCGGCATTACCCTCTGCCGCCGTTTAAATAAAGTCCCCCACCATTCGTTTTCCTTAAGTACCGGCACTCCCTCCGCACTCCGCATCGAAGCAGGAATCCTCCATGACCAAGCCAACGCGTGGGGCGATCAACGAATTGTTCGCCCTGCTCAAGCCCTTCCGCCTGATCGTCTCTGTGTCCATCGTGCTCGGCATGATCGGTGGCCTGAGCGTCACCGTGTTGCTGGCGACCATCAACAATGCCCTGCACTCCGCTGACGGCCTGACTCGCACCGTGGTGATGATTTTCGCCGGGCTGTGCGTGCTGGCGCTGCTGACCACGATTGTGTCCGACATCGGCACCAACTACGTCGGTCAGCACATCATCGCCAGGCTGCGCAAAGAGCTTGGGGAGAAAGTGCTGTCGGCGCCGATCGACCAGATCGAGCGCTACCGCAGCCACCGGTTGATCCCGGTGCTGACCCATGACGTGGACACCATCAGCGATTTCGCCTTCGCCTTCGCGCCGCTGGCGATTTCCCTGACCGTGACCCTCGGTTGCCTCGGCTACCTGGCGATACTGTCGTGGCCGATGTTTCTGATGATGCTGGTGGCCATCGCCATCGGCACCACCCTCCAGGCCATCGCGCGGGCCAAGGGCATGCGTGGGTTCTACGCGGCACGAGACTCCGAAGACGAGCTGCAAAAGCACTACAACGCCATCGCCGAAGGGGCCAAGGAACTGCGCATCCACCGCCCGCGGCGTCAGCGCATGTTCGTGTCCGGCATCCAGAAAACCGCCGAGAAAATCTGTGACACCCAGATCCGCTCGATCAATACCTTCGTCATTGCCAAGTCGTTCGGCTCGATGCTGTTCTTCGTGGTCATCGGCCTGGCGCTGGCCCTGCAATCGTTCTGGCCCAGTTCGGACAAGGCCGTGATGAGCGGTTTTGTGTTGGTGCTGCTGTACATGAAAGGCCCGCTGGAACATCTGGTCAGCACCCTGCCAATCATCAGCCGGGCGCAGATTGCGTTTCGCCGGATCGCCGAGCTCAGCGAACAATTTTCCTCCCCGGAACCGCACCTGCTGCTGGAGGATCAGGGCCACAAACCCGGCCCTGTCCACAGCCTGGAATTGAGCAACGTGCGTTACGCCTTCCCGCCGGTGGAAGGCAGCGAGCCCTTCCGTCTCGGCCCGGTCAATCTGCGCATCGAGCAAGGCGACATTGTGTTCATCGTCGGTGAAAACGGCTGTGGCAAAACCACGCTGATCAAACTGCTGCTGGGGCTTTATGCGCCCACCGAAGGCGAGATCCGCGTGAACGACCAGCCGATTACCGCGCTCAACCGCGATGACTACCGGCAGAACTTCACCACGATATTTGCCGACTATTACCTGTTCGATGACCTGATTCAGGGCGATCGACAAGTGCCGCAGGATGCCACGCGCTACCTCGAACGCCTGGAGATCGCGCACAAGGTCAGCGTGCGTGACGGCGCGTTCAGCACCACCGATCTTTCCACCGGCCAGCGCAAACGCCTGGCGCTGGTCAATGCCTGGCTCGAAGAACGGCCGGTGTTGGTGTTCGACGAATGGGCCGCCGATCAGGACCCGACCTTCCGCCGCATTTTCTACACCGAACTGCTGCCCGACCTGAAGCGCCTGGGCAAGACCATCATCGTCATCTCCCACGATGACCGCTACTTCGACGTGGCCGATCAACTGGTGCGCATGGAAGCCGGCAAGGTCAAAAGCGAACTGCAACCCGCGTAATCGATCAGGCCGTGGTGAGGCCGGAAAAATAATTTTCCGGTTTGCCGCGGCCTCCTCGTCTTAATGAAACGAATAAGAACTATTACCAACTATACCTGCCAAGGTCTTAACCTCATGTCCGCATTTCGCTTTATGCTTCGACCGCTGACCCGCGCTCTGTTACTGCGCAGCACGACTCGCTCCCGCATGATGTCCACCGGCCTCGGCCTGGCAATGACCCTGACCATGACGCCATATGTCCAGGCCCAGGAGTGGACCCTGAATATCCCGGCCCAGCCATTGGCTCAGGCGCTGCAGACCCTCGGTCAACAGACCAGTCTGCAAATCATCTACAGCCCCGAGAGCATTCAGAACCTGCGTTCCAGTGCCCTCAACGGCCGCTATCAGGAAGATGATTCGCTCAGCGCGATGCTCAAGGGCACCGGGATTCGCCATCAGCGCGACGGCAACACAGTCACCCTGCTGGCGCCGGCCACCGGCAGCGCGATGGAACTGGCACCGACCAGTATCAACGGTCAGCGATTGGGGGCGACCACCGAAGGCAGCAACTCTTACACCACCGGGGCGGTGACCATTGGCAAGGGCGAGCACTCGCTCAAGGAAACCCCGCAGTCGGTCACCGTCATCACGCGCAAGATGCTCGATGACCAGAATCTGAACACCATCGAACAGGTCATGGAAAAGACCCCGGGCATCACCGTTTACGATTCGCCAATGGGCGGCAAGTATTTCTACTCCCGGGGTTTCCGCATGACCGGCCAGTATCAGTACGACGGTGTGCCGCTGGACATCGGCAGCAGCTACGTGCAGGCCGATGCCTTCAACAGCGACATGGCGATCTATGATCGGGTCGAAGTGTTGCGCGGTGCGGCCGGGATGATGAAGGGCGCCGGGGGCACCGCGGGCGGTGTGAACTTCGTGCGCAAGCGCGGCCAGGACACCCCGCACACTCAATTGTCGTTGTCTGCCGGCACCTGGGACAACTACCGTGGTCAGGTCGACACCGGTGGCCCGCTGAACGACGCAGGCACCATTCGTGGCCGGGCCGTGGTGACTCAGCAGACCCGTCAGTATTTCTATGACGTGGGCGAACGCCGGGACCAGATCTATTACGGCGCGCTGGACTTCGACCTGAGCGACTACACCACCCTGGGCCTGGGCATGGCCTATGAAGACGTCGATGCCACTCCGTGCTGGGGCGGCTTGCCGCGCTACGCCGATGGCAGCGACCTGAAGCTCTCACGCTCCACGTGCCTGAACACCGCCTGGAACCACCAGCGTAGCAAGCGGGCCACTTACTTTGGCGACCTCAAACACGAGTTCAACGACAACTGGGCGCTGAAGGTCGCGGGGGTTTACTCGAAAAACACCCAGGACATGGAATACGCCTTCCCCAGCGGTACGGTACCGGTTGGCGCCACCAGCACCAATACCCTGATGATCGGCAGCATCTTTGACTACGATCAGGTCGACTACGGCCTCGACGCTTATGTGGACGGCAAGTTCGACGCATTCGGCCAAGAGCACGAGCTGATCGTCGGTGCCAACGCCAGCCGCTCCCGCAAGGATGACTTCTACGCCGTGGCCCTCCTGCCTCAGACTCAGAATGTGCTGAACCCCAACCATCACCTGCCCCAGCCGGATGAAAGCTTCTACCTGGCCAACGCCACCCGGGGGGGTCCGGTAGACATGCGAATCAAGCAATACGGCGCCTACTCCACGGCACGCCTGAAGCTGGCCGATCCGCTGACCTTCGTACTGGGCAGCCGCGTCAGCTGGTACAAGTCCGAAACCGACTCCGTCTCGTTCTGGCGCGGCGAAGGCACACCGACCCGTTCCGAGGCCAAGGAAACCGGGCAAGTCACCCCGTTCGCCGCGCTGCTGTTCGACATCAACGACAACCTGACCGCCTACGCCAGCTACGCGGATATCTTCACCCCGCAGGGCGGCTACAAGACCATCACCGGTTCGACGCTCAAGCCATTGATCGGCCAGAGCTATGAACTGGGGATCAAGGGTGAATGGTTCGACGGTCGCTTGAACAGCGCCTTCAACCTGTTCCGCACCGTCCAGAAAGACGCGGCCCAGGATGACCCGGCCTGCCCGGACAGCAGCTGCTCGCAGAACTCCGGCAAAGTGCGCGCCCAGGGCTTCGAAGCTGAAGTCAGCGGTGAAGTCATCGACCGCCTGCAATTGCTCGCCGGCTACACCTACACCCAGACCAAGGTGCTGGAAGACGCCGACGTCAGTCAGGATGGCGTGTCGTACAACACCTATGTGCCGCGTCACGTGCTGCGGATGTGGGGCGACTATGCGCTCAGCGGCCCACTGGAACGCGTTACCGTCGGGGCCGGCGTCAATGCCCAGAGTGGCAACTACCGCGTCTCGCCAACCAGCGGCAACAATGTCACCCAAGCCGGTTATGCGGTGTGGAACGGTCGCATCGGCTACCGCATCGACGACACCTGGTCCGTTGCACTGAACGGCAACAACCTGTTCGACAAGCGCTACTACGCCACGGTCGGAACCGAAGCTTGGGGTAACTTCTACGGTGAACCGCGCAACTTCGTGATGTCGGTCAAGGCTGACTTCTGATTTTGCAGCGCCAATGAAAACGCCCTGCAAATGCGGGGCGTTTTTTTGCCTGTTTTTTTAAGTGTCCGGTACGTCTTCCTGATCCCCAACACTTAGGACGATGATATCCACTTATTTAAGTTAACCCAACGATGCCTTGGAGGTGTCAGTGAATAAGGTCGGCTAGATGATTTTCAGATTAATCCTCATGAACACTTAGAAAATAAATCTGCCCCTCTTCCTTTAAAATTTCGCCGAAGTCTATGTAGCCTTCTGCGTTTATACACCCTATCCAGTTTAGGCTGTTTGAGAAAAAATATGTGTGCTGAGGTACTTCGGAAAAAACATTAAGGGTGCGCTCTAGATTTTCCGTGTTTACCTGGTATGCATTATCTATTAGAGAATCTCCAATGAAGATTATTTCGATCTCATTTAGGCTCTTTATTTTTTCTGCAATTAATTTTATGGAATGTTCGTCTTTGTCGTAGCTTATGCTGTTTTTGAGTGAACTCCAGGAAATTTTAGAGCCTGAGAATTGAACTTTTTTATTGATTTCAAAAACGAAGCTATCGTGCTTCTCTTTTTCTAGCTTTTTATAATCGACGTTGAGTTCGGATAGCTCTTTTTCTAGTTCTTCATCGAAGTAGCTCATTTTATAAGCACCTTAATAAGTTTTAATACGGTTTTTTGACTAGCGTTGAAAAGATAGTGGGGGGCAGGTTTTTTACCCGACCAAACGTTTATATGCGCCCCCGGGCCAGTGGCCGTCGTCGACGTTGACGTTGACGAGGCGCCCAAGGCGTCGTAGCTGTAGTGAATTTTTTCGCCGTCGGCCAGGCTTTTCACCAGCAGGCGGCCAGTGGCGTCGCGTTGGTACGGTGACCAACTCGCATCCGTCGTCGCCAAATTCGGTTTTCTTCAGCAGTTGGCCGTTGAGGTCATACTCTTAGGCGGTACGGCGACCGTCGAAACCGGCTTCCTGCTGGATCAGGCCGTTCGGGTAGTAATCGAGGTGGTAGTGTTCATCACGTTCGTTTTCAATCTCAGTGAGCAGCAGGCGCGAGTTGTCGTAACAGTAGCTCAGATGGCCGCCGTCCGGGTTGATGCGGCAACTGACCAGGTGCAGGCCTTCAGCGTATTCAACGTCGGGGGCTAGGTCGTGAAATTTATGCTACTTCCATAGATCTATTCTTGCACACTCGAATTCAATGATGTTCCCAATCTCTAATCCTCCTGGTAAAAAATCATCGATCACCATATGTATGTCGCCAACGGCAACCACTTGGTTAATAATGTCGATAACTTTTGCAACGACTTTTCGCTCAAGTTTTGTGTCGCTTAAGTTCCATATCCCTACCGCCGACTGATCACTTATCACTGCGTTTTTTATAGAAAAAATGTGGAGTGGCCGGGTTAAATGCTCACCCACTATTACATTGCAAGGTTGAGAGAAGGCTATGCATATGAAGTCACCATCACTAATTTCAACTTCTGCTTCTTCAGCTGACTTCGATAGCCATTTAATGCTTTTTATTATCATGTTATATCCATTCGGCAGTGATTGCTGATATTTTCATCCTGTTTGTGCGGTAAGAAGGAGGCTGATTATTTTCGTGAGTATGTGTTTTTAATGTTTTCTCCTTATTTATTCCATTTATCCAAAGGCAGTGAGCTAATGTTTTTTGCGAATTTTTCTTTTGCTTCTCCGAGAGTCATATGGTTCGGGCCACTGTATATTTCAGTGTCTGTCACGCCATTATCTTCCCAGGTGCATAGGCCGCAAATGTCATAATTTGCTATTGAAGGCAGCGTGCGGAACCCACAGCATGGACAAACTTCTAGTAATTCGATATCTCCATAAACCTCGTATTTGCCAAGTCCCATTTTTTGCATTGCGTTAGATAGATATGTGTTGGTCACGCCTTTATATTCAGAAGATAAGGCGATGTGTATTAACTCATCGTATAAACAATTATCAATATCGCTAGGCGGATCTTCATTCAGAATTAATTGGTCTCGCATTTCTTTTGATAAAAAAGAAAATTCAAAATCGCTCTCGTCGATCCCCCACCAATTTAATATATATGATTCGCGCGCCTCGTTGTTGAGTGCACTTAAGTTTTTTTTGCTTAATCTATTTATTGCATCGCTTCTGTGTAGTCTTTCCATGTTAAGGTCTTTTAGCTAGATCAATGGCTGACTTAAATGCATCTTCACTTTTTCCGTTTTCCTTATAAAATATTCTGATTTGTCGAGATTTAAGGTGGTCGAAAAAAACTCCCCCCGCGCCAAAGGGAACAGATTTACTTGCATGAGCTTGGAAAGTGAATTTGTCTCCTTTCGTAGTTGGTTGAAAGGTTTATTCTTTGTTTAGGTGGCTTCTGGGCTTTTGTCGTTCATGTAGACTGAAGGGCCGCAAAGAAGTGGGAATTTTGTTGTGAACTCTATTAGTGATTTTTCATTGGAAGCGTGAATCGTAAAGAGATTTTCATTTTGGCTTATAGTTATATTTAATTTTTCTTTCGTGGGTATATTACTTATTTTTAGATCGCTGATTCCTCCGCAGTTTAGACCGATGCGACACGTATTGAATTCGGACCTTTTCCACTTTATAGGAGGCGCGTCAGGGAGTTCGGAAATATCAAATTCCAATATTATAGTTGGTCTACTATTGTCGATGTTTACTGTGAAAAGTTCGATGGTGCTAATGGCTACGGGGGTTGTGAATACCTGGTTAAAAAAAGTACTGCCGTCAAGGTCGTTCCAGAATTTCATTCTTAATCCTTAAAGTAGTAGTGATCTTTTGCACCTGGAACTTTTCCCGTTCTGGTGTTTTCAATCGGCCTTAAATTAAAATGTGCAGTCTGGTCGCCTTTGTTGCCAGGTTCGTTGTATTGATGCCCGGCGGAGTGGTCTTGAATTATCACCTTTGATCCGTCAGCGCGCGTGTATTGGTACTCTCGTGTCAGGATCGGTTTTCCTTCGTTGTTCAAAATACTTTCGCCGGTCTTGTCTGTCATTCTCACATACTTGTATTGACGTGTTTTCCCTGTCGTGGGGTCGTAAACGGCGTCAGGTTGCTGGGTTCTTGGGATTCCAGCTTCGGACTTCGCTTGTTTGAAAGCACCATTACGTGACACTTCGGGCGCTGTGGGCTCGCTTTGCTTACCAGAAGGTGGTTTGTCTTTGTTTCCCGGACAATTTGCGTTCAACCCCAACGGATCCACCCACCCCGTCGGGTTAGGCACGTACTGGTAGTTATTCAACCCACCGGCAAGCTTGATCGGATCCGGCGTCAGAAACCGTCCCGTCCCCGGATTGTAGTAGCGATGCCGGTTGTAATGTAAGCCCGTTTCCGCATCGAAATACTGACCCTGGAAGCGCAGCGGGTTGTCGACTTCCGCGATGTCCAGCGCGGCGAGGTTGCCATAGGCGCGGTACTTGGCCGACCACATGATATCGCCGCTGTAGTCGGTGAGTTCCTGCGGGGTGCCGAGGTGGTCGAGTTGGTAGTAGAACGGCGCGGCCTTCAGTGGGCCTTCGCCATCGAGCATGACCAGCGGGCGGAAGCTGCCGGGTTCGTAGATATAGCTGCGATAGCGGTTGTCCGCGCTTTCGGCGATGAGGCGTTCGCCTTGCCACAGGAATTCGGTGGTGTGGCCGTCAACGGCCTTGGCGATGCGACGGCCGAAGGCGTCGTACTGGTAGTACGCGACGCTGCCGCCGGGGAGGCTGACGCCGATCAGGCGATGCTGGCAGTCGTAGCGGTATTCAGTGACGAGTTTCTGGCCGGTGCCGCGACGTTCGCGGATCAGGTTGCCATGGGCGTCGTAGTCGTAATGACGGTCGCCCTGCATCAGCAGGCGGTTGCCCTTGACGTTGGCGAGGTTCGCAGTCGGCTCGTTGTTTTGGCCGAGGAGGTTGCCCGCCGGGTCGTGGGCGAAGCTTTCCGGCGTGCTGCCGCGTACGCTGATCAGTCGATCGAGCGGATCGTAGTGATAGCTGCGGTTGCCTTTGCGGCTGTCGTCGATACCGGCGAGGTTGCCGTTGGCGTCGTAGGTATAGCGGCGCTGGAACAGATTCTTTTCGCGTTGGCTGACGCTGTGGGCTTGCAACCAACCCTGTTCATCGTACTGGTATTGGCTGAGCAACAGGCCTTGTTGACGCTGCTGTTCGCGGCCTGCGCTGAACTGGTGATTGGTGAGGCGTGAGCCGTTGAGGTCGATGCTGCTCAACTGACCACCGGGCTGGTGGCGGTAGTCGAGCTTGCTGCCATCGGGGAGGCGGCAGTGGCTCAGTTGGCCGACGCTGTCGTACTCGTAACGCAGGGTGCCCCAGCCCTGGTGTTCGGTGATCAGGCGGTCTTGCAGGTCATATTCATACGCCAGCGGCCAGTGGTTGTCGTCGACTTTGACCAGTCGGCCGAGGGCGTCGTAGCTGTAGTGAACTTCTTCACCGTCGGCCAGGGTTTTCACCAGCAGCCGGCCAGCCGCATCGCGCTGGTACTCGGTGACCAGCTCGCTGCCGTCGTCGCCGAATTCGGTTTTCTTCAGCAGTTGGCCGTTGAGGTCGTACTCGTAGGCCGTACGGCGACCGTCGAAACCGGTTTCCTGCTGGATCAGGCCGTTGGGGTAGTAATCGAGGTGGTAGTGCTCACCGCGTTCGTTTTCGATCTCGGTGAGCAGCAAGCGTGAGTTGTCGTAGCGGTAGCGAAGTTGGCTGCCATCTGGATTGATACGACGGCTGACCAGGTGCAGGCCATCGGCGTATTCATAGCGGGTGACGCGGCCCAGTTCATCACGCTCGGCGGTGACGCGTCCGTATGGGTTGTAGGTGAAGGCGCGAGTAGCGCCGCCGGGCAGGGTGATTTGCGCGAGGCGGTTGGCGGCGTCCCATTGGTAGTGGGTGATGGCGCCGGATTCTTCCTGACGAGTGATCTGTCGCCCCAAGGCGTCGTAGCGGTACTTGCGCTGACCACCGTCGGGTAGGCGTTCTTCGAGTAACTGACCGAGGTTGTTCCAGCCCAGTTGGTGACGGCTGCCATCGGGGTGACGAATCTCCAGCAGGCGACCCTGACGGTCGTAGCTGTAATGGGTTTCGTTGCCGTGGGGATCAGTTTGTTGGGTGATGTCGCCCTGGCGGTTTCGCCCGTACTGCCAGCGCACTCGGCCACGTTTGACTTCAATGAGTTGACCATCGAAGTAGTTGTAATGTGTTGCCTCATCTTCGGCAGGCACAACGGACATCAAGCGTCCGGCGTCGTTGTAGTGGTACTCGGTGACGGCGCCGAGTGCGTCTTTTTCAGCGATCAGGCGACCTTCGTCGTCATAGGCTTTTTGCGTTTCCCCGCCATCAGGGGCGGTTTCGCTGATCAGTCGTGCATTTTCATCATGCACGTATACCTGTTCGCTACCGTCGGCGTTGAGGACGGTAACCGTACCTTTGTCGTCCCATACGTAACGTGCTTCCAGTTGCGAGTAGCTTGCCCAGTGACGGACGCAACGGGAAAGCTTGCCTTCACGCTCCCATTCCCAAAAGAAGCTGGCGCCCCCGGCCAGTTGCCGTTCCAGAATGACGTGCTGGTCGTTGTAGCGGTAATGCTCGGTTTCACTGGCAGCATTGGTAGCCGACACGAGCTGATTACGCGTGTTGTAGCGGTAGGAAACCAAGGTCTGAATGGTTAGCCATGGATCCTGGCGCTCACCGCGATCATTGTACTCGGAACGCTGTTGCTGATGATCCACCGCCGCAATATGGCGGTCGTCGTAGCGCAAGAACAAGGCGCGGCCTGCGCCGTTGTCGATGCGTTGAATACGGCCGACCAAGTCATAGCTGATGTGTACACGATTGTCATAGGCGTCGCTGATGGTGATCAGACGCCCGGCGCGGAAGTGGTAAAAGCGGTCGCCTTGCCCAGCTTGGTTCAGGATCAGCTCACCGGGTGCATCGCCCAGGTAGATTGCCGACTGCGCCAGACTGTTGATGATGGCCGGACGCTGTTCGCTCGGCATCGGGAAGCGGGTCTGACGGTTTTCATTGTCGGTCCACAGCACGCCTTCATCGTCCAGTTGCAGATGATGGGACAGTGAATGGCTCCAGCCATGGCCGAGACGACTGTCTATTTCAACCGCACTGCTGCGGTACAGACGTGTCCACTCCAGCCGTAACAACCCGCCCAACTCGCCGTCGGTAAGGGTCAGCAACTCCTCACCCGTCACCATCGAAACGGGTTCGCCGTTGGTACAGGTGTTGTTGGCGCACTGTGCGGGTTGATCGGCCGGGTTCTTGGATTGGGCAGGTGCGTTATCGACTTTTTCCTGCTGTTCGATACGCGTGGTGTTGTCTTTCTTCCCGCGCGCATGGATCTGTGCGTCGGTTTCCACCTTTGCGCCTGCAACCGGTGGCTTTTTCTTCGGTGCTGTTGCCGTTACCGCAGGCTTGGGTGCAGCTATTTCAACGCTGGCCTTGCGTGCCTGATTGACCGCCGAATTGCCGTTTAGCAGCAACGGTTGGGCTGCTTCGGTGTGGAGCTTGGCGTTCTTCTTGCTGATTTTCATCAGCATGCCGGTGAAGTCTTCGATCAGCTTCAGCACCTTGCCACCGTTTTGCGTGGCGCTGAGTGCCTTGGTACCGACACGCACTGCCAGGCCGAGGCCACCGGTCAAAACAACACCAACCAGGATGTTCAGCAGGACTTCTGTGGTCAGTTCGGAAAGCACTTCCGTGCAGGTCTGCGGTGGCAGCATCTTGACCCAGGCCATGATCGCGGCGACGTAGATCCACATCAACGGCTCGTCGCTGGCGATCAGCAGAGCGGTATGAATGGCCTCAGCGGAGGCGTCATAAATTTTCTTGATTTGCTCTTCGGTGAAGAAGTTTTTCAGCTTCTCGTAGTTCTCCCGAGGATGCGCGACCAGGTTGTAGAGGCTTTTGATATCGCCCCACAAACCCATGATGGCCTTTAGAAAACCTTTCCAGGCAGCTTCCAGTTCTTGCAAGGCACGGCCGGGCATGGACGCGCTGTTATGCGCCTGCCAGAGCGGTAAAAAGTCAGTACTCCACTGAGTCTGCAGCCAGCCGCTCAGATCACCGATCACGTCCTGATAGGAATTGAACAGGGTGTCGATTTGCGCGGGGGTGGGGTTCGGGAAGAACGTGATTTTGTACTGCTGGTTAGGGGTAAGACCTTCGACTTCCAGAATCCCGCTGGGGCCTATGGTCTTGGTGATGGCTTGGCCTGCTTCATTTTTGCCGTACAACTTGCCGTCAGTCACGGGCACCAAGCGAACCGGCGTATTACCAATCGGGACAAAACGCGCAGACTCGAAGCTGTGAATCAGTTTGAGCTTGCCATTGGCTGGACAGTTGGCGTAAAGGTCGACTTTTTCTTTGCTGTCTTTGTCCTGAGTACCGACTTCGTCACCGACCTGAAATTGTTGTTCGGCATCCAGCGCACCGCCATACCAGGCTTCGGCATGGGCACGGTAGTCGACAATACACTTCTTGAAATCACTGATGATGACCTGAGCATCTGGTTGTTTTGCTGTCAGGTTCCCAACGATCGAACCCATCAAAATGCTCATACGGCCACCTCATTTTCCAAGTGGGCTTTTAGCAGCCCTGTGTAGTTTTCTTCCGTGAGTGGCGTGCGTTTTACGAAGCGCGCCACTTTTTCTCGCAGGTTGGATTCGGGGAACGAGAAGTACAGGTCGGCATGATCTTCCTTCAACCACTGCATCATGTTGCCGATGACGGTCGACGGATTCTGCTTGGTCAGGCCATCCAGTAACGCCTTCGGCACCTCCCACCACGGCCAGTCTTTCGCCGGTGGCACCGCACGCGGTCCCACCTCCAGACTCTTCCCATTGATCAGGTACCGATCAAACACCGGCAGCACTTCACCGGCGGCATCGCCGAGTCCTGCCAGAATCGGGTAGATATGCCGACCGTCCCAGAACCGGAAAAACACTTCAGTCCCATCCGGCATCTTCACTTGAGTCAGGCTGCGCAGATGTTCAAATACCTCGTTAGGCTCGGAGCGGGATACCGCCAACCACCCCCAATCGAGAGCGTCGGTTTCGGCGATCCATGGCAGGAAGCTTGAGTTGGGTTTCAACTCGGTGAGGTAGGGCATCACGGGCTGCCAAGCTGCGTAGGGTGTGCCGCCCCAGATCGGGATCGCCTGGGTTGTTGGTTCGTTTTGGTAAAGCGTCTTGAGCGCTTCGGCATCGCTGGCCGCGCTAACAATCAAGTACAAACGCTCGCCCGTCTGCAACGGCCGTTCGACCAACCACGCTTGAGGGGTCAAAAGATCAGATCGCACAAGCACCTGCCTTGCATTTTTCGCACTCTTCACAGAATGGCGCGTTGCGTTTGAGGGTGTTGACTTGGGCCGGGGTCAGCACCGCACCTGCTTTATCTGCATCAGCCTGCTTCAACGCCCCCGGCATCAACGGCGCCGCCCCCGTCCCGCTGCCCGGGCTGCCGCCGGAGTTCATGTTGATCACCGGGCCACTGAGGGTGACGCCGCTGGCGTCGATCTTGATGAAGCTGCCACCGCCCTTGAGGGTCAGTTCGCTGCCGGCTTCGAGCACGACTTTCATGCCGCTGCTCAGGTGGATTTCCTGGCCGGCTTCGATGAACTGGCCGGTGCCGACTTTGATGTGCTGGTTGACGCCCACGGTCAGGTGGTCGTTGGCGCGGGTTTCGACTTTGCGGTCGGCGTAGACCGTGTGGTGTTCTTCGGCCTTGAATTCGCTGTAGCTGTTGTGCTCGACGGTGTCGTGGCGTTCGTGGCCGACGCGGATTTTCTGGTCGTGCTCGACGTTCTCGTCCCAGTCGCGCTGGGCGTGCAGGAAGATTTGTTCCTGGCCTTTTTTGTCTTCGATGCGCAGTTCGTTGTAACCGCCGCCACCGGGGGAACTCATGGTTTTGAAGGTGCTGCGGGTTTTGTTCGCCGGCAGGGCGTACGGGACGACGTTTTCCTTGTGGTACAGGCAGCCGCTGATCAGCGGTTGGTCGGGGTCGCCTTCGAGGAAACTGACCAGCACTTCCATGCCGATCCGCGGGATGGCGATGCCGCCGTAATGGGCGCCGGCCCAGGCGGAGGACACGCGCAGCCAGCAGCTGGTCTTGTCGTCGGACTGGCCTTCGCGGTCCCAATGGAATTGCACTTTGACGCGACCGTATTGGTCGCAGTGGATTTCTTCACCTTTGGGGCCGGTGACCACGGCGCTCTGGCTGCCGAGGATGCGTGGTTTGGGGTGGTTCAGCGGCGGGCGGTTCGGCACGTCCCAGGGGGTGGCCTGGAAGCGGTTGCGGTAGCCTTGGTGGAAATCGTCCTTGAGCTGGGTGGTGTTGCTGGTGACCGACTCTTCCAGCACTTGCGGCTGTTTGCCTTCGTGGAGGATTTCGGTCAGCAGCCACAGGTCGTTCCATTTAGGCTTAGGGTGCTCGGTCAGGGCCAGGAAGTGGCCGCTGACCAGCAACGGCTGATCACTTTTGCCTTCGGCCAGCTGGAAGTCGCTGCGGTGACGCTCGAGGGCGCGTTTGGCCAGGTGCTTGCCGCGTTCGCGGTCGATGAAGCGGCCGGGGTAGTCGTAGTCTTCGAGGTCGGGCAGGGCGTCGCCACGGTGTTCGCTTTCCAGCGTCAGGCGCGGTTTTTCGAAGTCGTAGTCGCGGCGGGTGGTGCGGCTGGTGCGGGTTTCCAGGCGCAGGTCGAAGCGCTTGATCACCGGGTCGTTGGCGACCATGCCGGAGTCTTGCTGGTAGGCCACGGGGGCGAGTTTCGGGAACACCGTCTGGTCATCGCCGAACACCAGCTTGTGGGCCGTGGCGCTGTGCTGGAAGTGGTAGTGGATACCTTCTTCCTCGCACAGGCGCTGAATGAACTGCAGGTCCGATTCATCGTACTGAACGCAGTAAATGCGCTCGGGATAAATCGCCCCGACTTTGAATTCGTAGGCGTTGCTTTGGATGCCGTGCTCTTCGAGGACCCTGCCAACGATTTTCGGCACGCTGAGGTTCTGGAAGATGCGTTGGTTGATGCGGTGCGCCAGGTAGGACAGCTGCGGACGCAGGGTCACCGCGTAGCGGGTCAGGCGTTTGCCCGAATCGCCTTGGGCGGCGCGGTAGATCTGGCCATGGATGCCGCTGCCGTCCGGCGAGAGCTGCAGAAAGGCCGGTTTGTGCAATAGCGTTTCGAGGTCCAGGGACGGCTGTTCACTGACCAGCTCCACCTCAAACACAAAAGGCTGGCTGATGGCTTCCCGACCTTGCAGGGACAGGACCTGGAGATCGTTTTCCAGACCTTCGACAGTCAGGGCAAAGTGAGTCTGATTGGCCGGCGCGAACATCCCTTGTTCCTCGTGCATGCTTGCTGCGTTCGTTGACACCCAAACGGGTGCTTGCGGACGCGAAAATTCCTGGAAGGCGCAAATGACATCGACCAGCAGGGCTGGCCGATGTTTGGAACCGTCAGCCGCGATTAAGCGACCGGAACGCGCCAGTCATCGGAACCCGAAGTACCGGATACTTCGTGGGTCCAGGTGATTTTGCGGTAGGTGAATTGCACTTCTTCCAGGTGGGTGAAGTGCGAGTTCGACGGATCCTGGCAGTTGTGCATTTTGTTGTTGATGGCGACGATGATCGCGTCTTCCAGTTTGGTGGTGTAGTAGTGCTCTTGGGTGCCTTGAGCCGAAGTGCGGTACCACTGGATAACGATTTCGCTCATGCGCTCGCCGGAGGTCAGCGCCGCTTGCAGCAGTGGCGAAGACTTGTCGTAGACCTTGGTGATCACGACTGGCTTGTGTACGCGCTGACCGGTTGGTTGGCCGGACTGTGGGTCACGCGGGATGATCACGTCGTGGCTGAAAGCCTGAACCATGACCTGGTCTTCGTGACCTTCCTGGTAGGTGTTGCCCACGGAGTCGGCGGTGAACGCGCCGGCAGTGATCAGGCCTTGTTTCTCGCCGGTAACGGACATGTACGCTGGTGTAGCCATGGATGTGCTCCTTGCTAAAAGTTAGGGTGCCCGGGAGGCGGTATCGCCCGGTGGGTGCCTGACTGTTATCAAGGACCGTGCCAGAAATTATGAAGGCTATATAAATCAGGTGGTTGAAGCGGTTTTTAAAAAACCGACAGGGTTTTTGGCAAGGATTGGCTGAAAAAGTGCGCAAGAAGTTGCGCAGTGGTGCGCAACTTCTTGCGCACTCGTCTGTACATAGCTGGATACGAGGCTTGTAGAGAACTATCCACACGGTTATCCACATTTGAGTGCGCAACTTCTTGCGCATCAAGGCCATGGGCCATCACTCCGATAATCAGCGCAACGAACAGCGCTGCCCGATAGTCAAATCGAGCGCTGCTACGTCTCGGTCAGTACCGAAGGCTGGGGTAACTTCTACGGTGAACCGCGCAACTTTGTGATGTCGGTCAAGGCTGACTTCTGATTTTGCAGCGCCAATGAAAACGCCCCGCAAATGCGGGGCGTTTTTTTGCCTGTTTTTGATTGTTCGAGGGTGTTCTTTCGGGCCTCATCGCGAGCAGGCTCGCTCCCACATTTTGATCTGCGGCGTTCGCAAAACATGGATTCACCGCAGGTCCCCTGTGGGAGCGAGCCTGCTCGCGATGAGGCCCGTACAGCCACCACAAGGCTCAGTGTCAGACCGCTAAACAGGCACTGTTTAAAACGACACTTCCAGATACTCACTCAGGCTACACATTCTTGCGCCGCTGCCTACGACTGCGCCAGAATCCGCCGGCTAGTGCACCTGTGGCCCAGGCTGTATCGTTTTCCGGTCGCTGACGAATTCAGCGATCGGGTTTAGCGACCCGGATCATTCGAAGTGCATCAGTGTCCCAGACTTCATTGCAGGCTTTTTAACGTCTGCAATTACGTTATGGCGGCTGTATGCGGGAGACCTTCGGGTCTACCGGGTGCCTTTGACCGGTTCGCTAACCTGCATACAGCCGCCACCTTTGTTTGTTTAGCGACAGGTTCTGGTGGCGCTTTTCTACAAAGGAGCTTCACCATGTTCAAACCAACGCCGAATCCTCCGGAAACCGACGACGTTTCCCCGTACGAATCCCTCGACTCCAAAAAACTCAACGAAGCCGCCGACCGCGCCCTCGATTACTACCTCAAGCCGCCCATCCCCAAAGACACCAAGCGCAAACCCAGCACCATTTACCATGTCGGCGCCGAGGTCGATAACGAGACCCTGCTGGTCAACGCCTGCGAATCCCTGGCGTCAGCGAGCATGATGCTCAGTGAGTTCGCCGGATTGATGGACATGCCACATCGCAACATGATGTTGGGGATTCAATCGGTGGTGATGCTCGGGGAGTTGGCCGTCAACCGGGTGCTGGATAACTTCGATCCGCGAGGCTAGCCAGACAAATCAAAAGATCGCAGCCTTCGGCAGCCCCTACATGGGATTGTGTTCGACCGCGATATGGCGGCGAACATCGAACCTGGAGCTGCCGAAGGCTGCGATCTGTTGATCTTGACGTTCTGTATTCACGACTGCTTCGCAGCCGAACGCAGCCTCGCGGGCTCGGCAGCTGCTACAGGTCGCATAACGGCGACGTTCAACCCAAATGCCGACTCAACGCCCGACTCAAGCGTTCATGCACGCTCAGCACATCCGGCATGACCGATGCCAACCTGAGCAGGTCATGGGTCAGGCCCGGGCAATGTTCGAGTTCGACACTCACCCCTTGCGCGCGCAGTTTATCAACGTAGGCCTGGCCTTCATCGAGCAACGGATCGAACCCCGCCAGCAACACAATCGCCGGCGCCACACCGCGCAGGTCCTCGGCCAGCAACGGTGAGAAGCGCCAGTCCAGCAGGTCTTCGGGGCTGCGGGCGTAGTGCTGGTAAAACCAGTCCAGCGTGTCGTTCTCCAGCAAATACCCTTCACTGAACAACAAGCGTGAATCGTGGGTGCGCGAGGCATCAGTGACCGGATAACACAGCAGCTGTACCTTGGGGACGATGGCCACGGTGTGTGGCTGAACCACCGCTTGCAAGGCCTGCACCGTCGCCAATGTGGCACCGGCACTGTCACCGCCGAACGCGACTCGACCGGCATCCAGCCCCAAGGCCAGCGCCTGTTCCGCCAGCCAGGACAAGGCGTCTTCACCGTCCTCCAGCGCCGTCGGAAAACGGTGCTCCGGCGCCAGTCGATAGCCCACCGACAACACCGCGCACGGCGTACGCCGACAGAATTCGCGGCAGACTCCGTCATGGGAATCCAGGCTGCCCACTACAAAACCACCGCCATGGAAATACACCAGAACCGGCATCGGTGCCGTCGCCCCGCTCGGGCGATACAAACGCAATGCTAGCGGCGCACCGTCCCGGGCCGTGGTGTTGACCTCCAGCACATCAATATCCTGAGGAGCATTCCAGCGCAATTGCGCGGTGGTTTGTTCGAAGATCGCCCGGGCCTCGACCGGCGTCATTTGATGCAGTGCCGGCAGGCCTGCGTCCTGGCCGTCTTGCGCCAGGTCGAGGAAGGCTTCCAGATCAGGGTGTAACGACATCGAAAAAATCCTTATGTCCGTAAAAAGGGGCGCACCTGAGCAACGCCCCTCCAGCAATGATTAAAAACCCGGCTCTCAGCCCACCCGCGCCATGCAATGCTCGATCAACGCCTCAAGCTCGCGCTGATAATCCTGCATGAACGACTCCATGGTGCTGGCCCGATAACGCTGGGTGCTGTAGATGCAACGCAGCGCCAACTGACCGTCGTACACCTGGCCGACAACCTCCAGCCAGTTGCCCAGATTGGCCTGCAGACTGTAGTTGTCGCCGGTTTCTTCCAGCGCCGGCACCAGCAACGCTTGCTCGTCGAAGCTCTGGTCGAACTGCCCCAGATAGTTGAACGTCACCCGTGCCTGCGGCAGGTCGGCCAATTGGCGGGCCAGTTGCGGGCCGGCCAGATGACGCAATACGCCGTAGCCGATGCCCTTCTGCGGGATGGCCGCCAACTGCGCCTGCACGTTGATGATCGACGCACCGATGTCCGCGCTGTCGGGGGTGAGCCGGACCGGGAACATGCTGGTGAACCAGCCCAGGCTGCGACTCAGGTCGATGCTCTCGAACAGGTCTTCGCGGCCGTGCCCTTCCAGCAAAATCAGCGCCGACGGCTGTTCGCTCCAACGACACAACGCCCGGCTCAGGGCCGACAACAGCAAATCGTTGATCTGCGTGCGATAGACCGCCGGCGCCTGCTTGAGCAACTGCTCGGTGTGCTCGCGGGACAACTTGAGCCGCGCCTGAGCCTGGTGACGCACCTGATTCTTGCCGCGACGGTTGTCGCACGGCAGGTAGACGCTCGGCTGATCCAGTTGCCCCAGCCAGTAACCCAATTCCTGCTCGGCAATCACCGGCGCCTGCGCCTGCAGGGCTTCGGCAAATGCGCGATAGCTGCTGGTGCGGATCGGCAGTTGCGGTTCGATACCCATCACGCAAGCCTCGTAGGCCACCTTCAAGTCATCGAGCAAAATCCGCCATGACACGGTGTCGACCACCAGATGGTGGATGACCATCAACAGCCGCGCCTGGCCGTCCGGCAAGGCGATGTGCACCACACGCCAGGCCGGTCCGGCGTCGAGTTTGAGGCTGCGCTGAGTCAGGTTGGCCAAGGCTTCGACCTGCTCACTGCTCTCGACTTCACGGCGCCACAGCACCGGCTCGCGGCGCTCGGTCGCTGCGGCATAGCGCTGCAACCAGCGCCCGCCTTCCTGACAGAAGCGCAGGCGCAAGGTGTCGTGGTGGTTTTCGATCCAGCCCAGTGCCTGTTCCAAAGCATCCAGATCCAGCGTCTGACGCGCACTCAGCAAAAACGACTGGTTGTAGTGATGAGACTCGGCCATGCCTTCGGCAAAGAACCACTCCTGAATCGGCAGCAGATTGAACAACCCTTCACTGGCCACATGGGTGAGGTCCACCGACGGTTGCACGGTGCCCGCCTTCACCACGTCCTGTTCGACGATGCCGGCGATGGTCTGGTAGCGCATCAAATCGCGCAGCTTGAGTTCCATCTGCAGGGTCGGGTGGTTCCTGACCCGGGAAATCACTTGCAGGCTCAGGATCGAGTCGCCGCCCAGTTCGAAGAAGTTGTCGCTGATACCGACCTGCTCCACCTGCAACACCTGCGACCAGATCTGCGCCAGCAACTGTTCCTGCTGATTGCGCGGGGCAACGTATTCCTCGCTTTTGAACTCCGGCTCGGGCAATGCCTTGCGGTCGAGCTTGCCGTTGGGGGTGATCGGGAAGGCACTGAGGCAAACGATCTGCGCCGGCACCATGTATTCAGGCAAGGTGCTGCGCAGACCGGCCTTGAGTTCATCGCCCAGCTCCTGCCCAGCATCGGTGACGACGTAACCGATCAGTTGCTTGCCGGAAGCGTTGTCCCGGGCGATCACCAAGGCGTCGCTGACCTGCGCCAGTTGCCGCAGGCTGGCCTCGACTTCACCGAGCTCGATGCGGAACCCGCGCACTTTGACCTGATGGTCGATGCGACCGACGTAATCGACCACGCCGTCCTGGCGCAAGCGCACCAGGTCGCCGGACCGGTACAACCGCTCGCCACTGGCAAACGGATTGGGCACAAAGCGTTCGCAGGTCAAGTCTGGCCGACCGTGATAACCACGGGCAACCCCGTAGCCACCGATGTACAACTCGCCGGCAAAACCGGGCGGCAGCGGATTCAGTTCTTCATCCAGCACATACAGCGAACGCGCGCCCACCGCCCGGCCGATCGGCGCATAAGCCGCTTCACACTGCTGGCTCACCGGCACTTTCCACAGCATCGGGGTGACCACGGTTTCTGTCGGGCCGTAGCCGTTGGTGAAGTACTCGGGACGCAGCGCCGCCTTGACCTGTTCAAAGGTCTGGTCCGGCACCGCATCGCCGCCGAAGCAATAGATGCGCACCGGTGGCGGCGCGATGCCGCTGGCCGCGGCGTACTCGGCCAATTGCTTGAGGTAGGCCGGCGGGAAGCAGGCGATGGTCACGCCGTACTCGTGCAGCGCCTGGTAGGTCTGCTCCGGCGTCCACAGGCAACCGTCGCGCACCACCAGCCGGCCGCCGCTGTACAGCGTACTCAACCAGCGCTCATGAGCACCGTCGAAGGCGAACGACATGAAGTGCAGCTCGCAGCTGCGGGTGTCCATTTCATACAGTTTGGCGATGGCCTGACAGTGCATGCTCAGGGGTCCCTGGGTAACCGCCACGCCTTTTGGTCGCCCGGTGGAACCCGAGGTGTAAACCAGATAAGCCAGCCCTTGCTCCAGCACGCGACGCACCGGCGCCTCATCGCCATAGCGGGATTCGTCGAGGTGATCCAATTCAAGGCGCAACAGGCCCTCGGGCGCTGGTAACGTCGTTCGCAGGCTGCTCTGGGTCAGCAGCAGCGCCATGCCGGAATCTTCGATCATGTACGCCAGACGCTCCGGCGGATAATCGATGTCCAGCGGCACATACGCCGCGCCGCTTTTGAGCACGGCGAGGAAGCTGACGACCATTTCCAGCGAACGCGGCAACGCCACGCCGATCACCACTTCCGGCCCCGCGCCATGCTCGATCAAGCAGTGGGCCAGACGATTGGCCCGGCGTTCCAGCTCGCCGTAGCTCAGGCTCAGCCCGGCACATTGCACCGCAATGGCCTCAGGCTGAGTCAGTGCGTGTCGGCTGATCAGCTCCGGCAACAGCTGTGGCTGATGATCCGCTGGCGGTTCGGCGCTCCAGGTCTGCATCGCTTGCCATTGCTCGAGCGAAAGGCGCTGCAGGTTCCCCAAGCGTTCGTCAGGCGCGCGCATCATTGCCTCAAGGGTGTTTTCCAGGGTCAGGCGAATTCCTTCCACCGCCTCGGCACTGAAGTGGCTGCGCAGGTACAGGTATTCAATCGACAGTTCGTCGCCGAGCGTCACCGCCAAGTCCATCGGCACGTTCGTCACGTCATGGCCGATGGATTTGCCGAAGCTCAGGCCGGTATCGTTGTCCTCTTGCAGGCGGTCGTCGATCGGGTAGTTCTCGAACACGATGATGCTGTCGAACAGCGCCTGCCCGCCCAGGCCGGACCAGCGTTGCACGTCCGCCAACGGTGCCTGGGAATGGTCGCGGATATCCAGGTTGTAAGCCTGGATCCGGTTCAGCCAGTCGGCCAGAGGCTGATCCGGTTCCAGCGTCTGAATGATCGGCAAGGTGTTGATGAACAGACCCAGCATGTTGCCGACATTGGGCAAACTCTCGGGACGCCCGGACACCGTGGCACCAAAGGTCACGGTGTTTTTCCCGGTGTAGCGCTGCAACAGCAGCAACCATGCGCCCTGGATCAACGTGTTCGGCGTAATCCGCAGATCGCGGCAGAACTGCAGCAGACGACCGGTCTGTTGCGCGTCCCAATGGGAGTAGATGGCATCATGGCCGGGTTCATCGGACACATGCCGTGGATGGATGGCCTGGCTCAACGCCGTCGCCTCGTTGACCGGGGCCAGCCGGGCTTTCCAGAACAGCTCCCGGGCGTCCTGGTCCTGGGCTTGCAACCAGGCAATGAAGTCGCGGTAGCGGCCGTTCTCAGCGCTGATTTCACCCTTGGCGTAGTGCTGGATCACCTCACCAAACAGCCGCGAGCTGCTCCAGCCGTCCATCAGGATGTGGTGACTGGTCCAGACCATTTGATACTGATCTTCGGTGCTGCGAATCAACAACACTCGCTGCAGTGGCGCATGGGTCAGCTCGAAGCCTCGCGCGCGGTCCTCAGCCGCCCGCGCGGCGATGTCCGCCTCGCTGGCGTCGCGATCGCGCCAGTCGAGCACCTGCAAATCGAGCGTCGCCTGACGCTGGACAATTTGCAGCGGTTTGGCCAAGCCATCGTGCCAATGGAAGCTGGTGCGCAGGATGGCCTGACGCTCGATGACCGCCTCCCAGGCCTTGCGGAAACGCTCAACATCCAGACCGCCCACCGGCAAACTGATCTGATTGACGTACAGGCTCGAACCATTGTCCGACAAGGTGTGGAACAGCATGCCCTCTTGCATCGGCGACAGCGGATAAATGTCTTCGATCCGGGACGGGGCTACCGGCAAGGCGTCCAGTCGGGCCTGATCCAGATGCGCCAACGGGAAGTCCGACGGCGTGACGCCGTGGCTGTCCGGCTGGCAGCAATGCTCGATCAGCAGCTCCAGTTCCCGGGCGTACTCCTCGGCCAGGCGTTCGATGGTCGAGGCATTGAACATGTGCGTGCTGAAAGACCAGCCGACACTCAACTCGCCACCGTACACTTGGCCATTGAGCGTCAGCCAGTTACCCAGCAGCGCATCGTGACTGTGCTCTGCGCCCTTGACCTCATCGGCCGGCACAAACAAGGCACCGCTCTGGCTATCGAAGCTGCCATCGAACTGGCCCAGGTAGTTGAAGGTGATACGCGGTGTCGGCAGGGTCCGCAGCGACGCCTGGCAAGCCTCGTCACCCAGATAACGCAGCACACCGTAACCAATGCCACGATCCGGAATCGCGCGCAGTTGCTCCTTGATTTGCTTGATCGAGCCGGCCAGCGCCTGGGTCGGGGTCAATTTGACCGGGAACAGGCTGGTGAACCAGCCTACTGTGCGGGTCAGATCGAGGCCGTCGAACACATCTTCACGACCATGGCCTTCAAGCTGAATCAGCACCGACGACTGTTCGCTCCAACGGGCGATCACCCGTGCCAGCGCCGTCAGCAACAGGTCGTTGACCTGTGTGCGGTAAGCCGCCGGGGTCTGTTGCAGCAGTCGTCGGGTCAGGGTCGGGTTCAGGCGACTGTAAAGCGTCAAGGCATGGCGGCTCTGCAGGCTGCCCTGGGGGTTATCTTGCGGCAGCGGCGCGCCGTCCGAGCGCTGCGCCTGCCAGTAAGGCAGTTGTCCAAGCAGCGATTCACTGCGGGCGTGACGCTGCAATTGCTCCGCCCAATGCTTGAAGGACGTGGTCTTGGCCGCCAATGCCAACGGTTCGCCGGCCAGTAACTGGCGGTAGCTGCCCTGCAAATCCTCCAGCAGGATCCGCCACGACACACCATCGACCACCAGGTGATGAACGATCAACAACAAGCGCTGTTCGCCCTCAGGCAAATCGAACAACACCGCGCGCAACAACGGGCCTTGTTGCAGATCCAGGCTGCGTTGGGCTTGTTCGGCGACACGTTCCAGGTGGGCGGCATCACTGACCGATTCCAGCCACAACGGTGACTGGCGCTGTTGTTCCACGGTCCGATAGCTCGCAGACCAGCTGCCTGGGGTTTGTGTAAAGCCCAGGCGCAGGCCGTCGTGATGATCGATCAGCGCGTGCAAGGCCTGCTCTAGCGGCGCGGCCACCAGAGGGTTCAACGGTTTGAGCAGCACCGACTGATTCCAGTGATGACGCTGCGGCAAGGGTTGTTCGAAGAACCATTGCTGAATCGGCAGCAACGGCGTCTCACCTGTCACCGGGCCTTGATCGGTTGGCGCCAGGGCTTTGCCGAGCTGCGCGACAGTGGCCAGCCCCTGGACGGTCTGCTGCTGGAACAGATCCTTGGGCGTGAAGCTGATTCCCTGCTGACGCGCCCGGCTCACCACCTGAATGGAGATGATCGAGTCGCCGCCCAGGGTGAAGAAGTTGTCGGTCAGGCCGACCCGCTCGAGTTTCAGAATGTCCTGCCAGATCCCGGCAATCTGCTGTTCCAGCGCGGTGCGCGGTGCCACGTAATCGCGCTGCAGCTGGTTGGCGTCCGGGGTCGGCAAGGCCTTGCGGTCGAGTTTGCCGTTGGGGGTCAGCGGCAACTGTTCGATGAACAACCATTGCGCCGGCACCATGTAATCCGGCAGATGCGCCTTGAGTCCGGCCTTGAGCGCTTCGTTCAGATCGTCCTGCTGTTGCGGGCTCAGGTCTGACTGCGCCGGCACCACATAAGCCACCAGTTGCTGACCGATATGGCCTTCCACCGCCAGCACCACACCTTCGCGCACGCTGTCGTGGGCCAGCAGGCGCGCTTCGATTTCACCCAGTTCGATACGGAACCCGCGCACCTTGACCTGATGGTCGATGCGGCCGACGTATTCGATCACACCGTCTTCACGCAAACGGGTGAGGTCGCCGGTGCGGTACATCCGCTCACCATTGCTGGCCAGCGGGTTGGGCACAAAGCGCTCGGCGGTCAGGCCCGGGCGGAACAGATAGCCACGGGTAATACCGTCGCCGGCCAGGTACAACTCGGCCGCAACGCCAATCGGCGCGGCCTGCAACTGGTCATCGAGCAAGTGCGCGGTGGTGTTCACCAGCGGCCGGCCGATGTTCGCCTGGCCGCCGGCTTCGCGGCGGGTGCAGGTCGAATAGGTGGTGTCTTCCGACGGCCCGTACAAATCGTAAACGTGCTCGACCGAAGTCTCGCGGTACAGCGTGTCCACCAGACCTTGTTTGAGCGGTTCACCCGCAAGATTGATGATGCGCACACCTGAAGGGATCTGCCCGGCGCGCTGCAACGCCGCGATGGCCGACGGCACGGTGTTGATCAGGCGCACCTGATCGCGCTCCGGCAGGTCCGGCAATTCCAGGGCGTTGCGCGCCATGATGATCGAACCGCCGCGGGCCAGGGTGACGAAAATCTCCCACACCGACAGGTCGAAGCACACCGAAGTCGAGGCCAGCACGCCTTGCAGCTCCTCCTTGCTGTACACCTCGTGCGACCAGTAAATCAACGCCTGCACGTTGCAATGAGCAATCGCCACGCCTTTCGGTTTACCAGTGGAACCGGAGGTATAAATCACATAAGCCAGGTTGGCAGAATCAATCCCGCCCTCAAGGTTGTGCGGCGCGACGTCGGCGAAGGCCTGACCGCCCGCCTCGACCCACACCACTTGAGCTTGGGTCTCGGGCAACTGCGACAGCAAGTGCGGCTGGGTCAGCAACACCCGCGCCTGACTGTCGTCGAGCATGTAGGCCACGCGATCCGCCGGGTAGTCCGGGTCCAGCGGCACGTAAGTGCCACCGGCCTTGAGCACCGCCATCAGGGCAATCACCAACTCGGCGGAACGGGGCATCGCCACGCCCACGCGGATTTCCGCGCCGACACCCAGCGTTTGCAGATGACGGGCCAATTGGTTGGCGCGGCGATTGAGTTCGGCATACGTCAGCTCGGCACCGGCATGGCGCAAGGCGATTGCCTGTGGCCGCGCTTCGACCTGGGCTTCAAAGCCTTGATGGATCAAGGCTTGGGCCGGGTACGCGGCGTGATGGTCATTCCATTCCGCCAGAGTGCGCAGCTCGGTCGCCGGTAACAAGCCGATCTCGCCCAGCGAGCGTTGCGGTGCGTCGAGGAATTGGCGCAGCACTTCTTCCAGGTGAGCGGCCAGGCCGACAATGCTGCGCTCGGCGAAGTGCTCGGTGAGGTAGTTGAAGTCCAGGCTCAGTACTTCGCCGGCACCGGCGATCAGCGTCAGGCCGTAGTTGGTTTGCTCACGGTGTTCGAGACCGCTGAAACGCAAGCCGCCCGGATTGGCCTCCAGGGTGTCGGACACCGGGTAGTTTTCGAACACCAGCAAGGTGTCGAACAACGCTTCGCCGTTGAGCGCGGCCAGGCGTTGAATGTCTTGCAACGGCGTCTGTTCGTAATCGCGCAGCAGCAGGTTTTTATCCTGCACGCTGCGCACCCAGTCGCTGACACTGCAGGTCGCTTGCGGGCTGGCGATCACCGGCAGGGTATTGATGAACAGGCCCAACTGTTGCTCGATACCCGGCAGGTCCACCGGGCGACCGGACACCGTCGCGCCAAACGCGACGCTGCTCTGCCCGGTGTAGCGCTGCAACACCAGCAGCCACGCGGCTTGCACCAAACTGTTGAGCGTCACCTGTTGCTGACGCGAGAAACCGTTGAGGCGCTGGGTGAAGGCTGCGTCAAAGGTCAGCTTATGCACGCCTTTGCCGGGGCCGGGCACGGTTTGCCCGTGGCAGGCCGAGGCCAACCGCGTCGGTTCGTCCAGTTCGGCCAATTGCCCGCGCCAGAAGGCTTGCGCCGCGCCCTTGTCCTGGCGTTGCAGCCAGGCCAGGAAGTCGCGATAACGGCCCTGCGCACTCGGCACCGGATGCCCGGCGTAATCCTGCAGCACTTCGCCAAACATCCGTGAGTTGCTCCAGCCGTCCATGAGAATGTGGTGGCAGGTGAAGATCAGGCGATGACGGTCATCGGCGGTGCGCAGCAGGCACAGGCGCAGCAACGGCGGATTCTGCAAATCAAAACCGCGTTCGCGATCGGCCAAGGCACGAGCCTCAAGCACGGCTTGCAAGTCCGGCTCGGCGCGTACATCCACTTCCGGCATTTCCAGGGTCAGCTGGCGATAGATCACTTGCAGCGGTGTATCGAGGCCGTCGCGGCCCCAGATGAAACCGGCGCGCAGCACTTCATGACGATCCACTACCCGCTGCCACGCTTGCTGGAAACGCGGCACATCCAGACCGTCGATATCCAGCAGCATTTGATAGACGTAAGCGCTGGCATCGGCGTCGTACAGGCTGTGGAACAGAATCCCCTGCTGCATCGGCGCCAGCGGGTAAATGTCCTCGATCCGCTGCGCCGCAATCGGCAAACTGTCCAGATGCGTTTGGGACAACCCGGCCAATGGCACGTCGGAAGGGGTCAGGCCGCCGCTCGGATGGCTCAGGCAATGGTCGATCAACTCGCCCAGCGCAACTTCATAAGCGCGGGCCAGGGCGTTGATGGTCGCCTCTTCGAACACGTCACCGCTGTAGGTCCAGGTCAGGCTCAATTGCCCTTGGTAGACACGACCGTCGATGGTCAGCCAGTTGCTCATCGGCGCCTGTTCATCCTGCCCGGCGCCCTTGTCTTCGGTGGCCGGCACCCACAGGGCGCCTTCGTCGAAGTTGTTATCGAACTGCCCCAGGTAGTTGAAGGTCACCTTGGGTTGGGACAAGCCGCTCAGGGCTGCCTGCGCAGCGTCGCTGCCCAGATACCGCAGCAAGCCAAAGCCGATGCCTTTGTTCGGGATCGAGCGCAGTTGTTCCTTGATGCCCTTGATGGACGCTTCGAGGCTGGCCTGCGGAGTGAGGCGCACCGGGAACATGCTGGTGAACCAGCCCACGGTACGGCTCAGGTCGAGGTCGTCGAACAGGTCTTCGCGGCCATGCCCTTCGAGCTGCACCAAAGCGCTGTCGGAGGCGGTCCACTCACACAGCACTCGGGCCAGCGCGGTCAACAGCAAATCGTTGACCTGAGTGCGATACACCGCCGGTGCCTGTTGCAGCAATTGCCGAGTGCGCTCGGCATCCAGACGCGTATCGACGCTGCGCTCGAAACGGTTCTGCAGTTGTCCATCAGGGTTGTCCAGCGGCAAGTCCGCCTGCGCTTCAGCCAGTTGCCCGCGCCAGTAATCCAGCTCGGTTTCCAGCCCGGCGCTGCGCGCATAACCTTGCAGGCGTTCGCCCCAATCCTTGAACGCCGTGGTCTTGGCCGGCAGGCGCACTGGCGTGCCGGTGCTCAGTTGCTGATAAGCGGTTTGCAGGTCTTCCAGCAGAATCCGCCACGACACACCATCGACCACCAAATGATGGATCACCAACAGCAGTCGCTGGCTGGCGTCGGGCAAATCCACCAATACAGCACGGATCAACGGGCCGTCGCTCAGGTTCAGGCTGCGTTGCAACTCCAGGCACAGCGCCGGCAAGGCCTCGCTGTCTGGCAAAGAAACGGTGCGCAGCAGTGCATTCGGCTGATCGACGGCGGCATGCTCCTGCGCCCAGTCACCGGCGGTTTGGCGATAGCGCAGACGCAAGGCATCGTGATGCCGGTGCAGGTGTTCCAGGGCCTGCTCCAGCGCAGCCGCTTGCAGTGGCTCGGCCGGGGTTAGCAGGATCGACTGGTTCCAGTGCTGACGCTGAGGAATCTCGGTGGCGAAAAAGTACTGTTGAATCGGGGTCAGCACGGCAGCGCCAAGCACATCACCTTGCATCGCCTGCACCGCATCGCTCTGCTGTGCGACGGTGGCCAGGCGTTGTACGGTCTGGTGCTGGAAGATGTCCTTGGGCGAAAAGCGGATGCCCGCCTGACGCGCCCGGCTGACGACCTGAATCGAGATGATCGAATCGCCGCCCAGTTCGAAGAAGTTGTCGTTGAGCCCCACTCGCTCGACTTTCAACACGTCCTGCCAGATCTCGGCCAAACGCTGTTCGAGTTCGCTGCGCGGTGCCGCGTAAGCCTCTTGCACCAGGCTCACATCGGGGTTGGGCAGTTGCTTGCGATCGAGTTTGCCATTGGCCGTCAGCGGCAGGCGGTCGAGGAACACCCAGCTGACCGGCACCATGTAGTCCGGCAGGGTTTCACGCAATTGCGCCTTGATCGAATCGCGCAAGCCGGCATGGGCATCAGCGTCCAGTGGCTCGCGCGGTACGATCCACGCGGCCAGTTGCTGACCACTGAGCCCTTCGACCGCCAGCACCACGGCTTCACGCACCGCGTCATGGTTGAGCAATTGGGTTTCGATTTCCCCCAGCTCGATACGGAAACCGCGAATCTTCACCTGATGGTCGATACGGCCGATGTACTCGATCACACCGTCGCCGCGCAGCCGCGCCAGGTCGCCGGTGCGGTACAAGCGTTCGCCGGCCACAGGGTTGAACGGATCCGGGACGAAACGGGTGGCGCTCATGCCCGGCTGGTTCAGGTACCCCCGCGCAAGCCCGGCCCCGGCGATGTACAACTCGCCGATGCACCCTTGGGGCACCAGGTTCAGCGCGTCATCGAGCAAGTACCACGACAGGTCGACAATCGGCTGGCCGATCGGGCTGCTGTGGGTCTGCTGCAAGTCCGCCATGGACAGCGGACGGTAGGTCACATGCACGGTGGTTTCGGTGATGCCGTACATGTTGATCAGGGTCGGCGCGCGGTCGCCGAAACGCTCGAACCAGGGACGCAGGCTCTGCACTTCCAGCGCTTCGCCGCCAAACACCACGTAACGCAACGAATGGTTGCGCGACGAGGCGCTGGCCACCTGCATCAGCGGTTTGAACGCCGACGGCGTCTGGTTCAGAACGGTGACTTGTTCATCACAGAGCAAGGTGTAGAACTCTTCCGGCGAGCGGGTGACGTCGTGGGGCACCACCACCAGTTTGCCGCCGTGGAGCAGCGCGCCGAAGATTTCCCAGACCGAGAAATCGAACGCGTACGAATGGAACAGGGTCCAGCTGTCCTCGGGGCCGAAACCGAACCAGTGATCGGTGGCACTGAACAGGCGAATGACATTGCCATGGGGCAGCAACGCGCCTTTGGGCTTGCCAGTGGAACCAGAGGTGTAAATCACATACGCGAGGTTGTCCGCGGTGGTGCGGCAAGGAGGGTTGGTCGTGCTGCTTTCCTGTAGCGGTTGATTCAGGTCCAGACAGGCCAGCCCCGATGGAATTGGCAGCTGCGCCAACAGGTGGCCCTGGGTCAGCAACAGCTCGATCCCGCTGTCCTCGATCATGTAGCGCAAACGGTCGTCGGGGTAGCTCGGGTCCAGCGGCACATAAGCGCCACCGGCCTTCAGCACGGCGACAATGGCGACGATCATGTCCAGCGAACGCTCAACCGCCACGCCAACCCGCACATCGGGGCCGACGCCACGGGCGATCAGCTGATGCGCCCATTGGTTGGCCCGGTGATTGAGTTCGGCATACGTCAGCCGTTGCCCGGCGTACACCACCGCTGGCGCATCCGCATGACGCTCGGCCTGAGCCTCGATCAACTGATGAATGCACTGGCTGACCGGGTGCGCCACCGGGCTCGGGTTCCAGTGCGCGAGGAGTTGTTGTTGCTGCGCGTCATCAAGCACCGGCAGTTGGGCAATGCGCTGGGTCGGGTCCTGAACGATCGCCCGCAGCAGGTTGCGCCAGTGCTGCGCCAGACGCTCGATGGTCGCAGGCTCGAACAAATCGGTGGCGTATTTGAGCACCGCTTCAATGCCATGGGCCTGTTCGGTGGTGTTCAGTACCAGATCGAACTGCGCGGTTGCGCTTTGCCATTCCAGCGGTTCGATGCTCAAGCCATTCAACCGCGTCTCGACACTGATCCGGCTCTCGGCCTGGTGATTGAACATTACCTGGAACAACGGGCTGTGACTCAGGCTGCGGCCTGGCTCCAGGGCTTCCACCAGCTGTTCGAACGGCAGGTCCTGATGTGCCTGGGCTTCCTGGGCGGTTTGCCGAACCTGGCGCAGCAGATCGACGAAGCTGGCTTGCCCGTCGACGTCCGCCTTGAGCACCTGAGTGTTGACGAAGAAGCCGATCAGACGCTCGATTTCCACGCGTCCGCGGTTGGCCACCGGCACACCGACGCGGATGTCGGCCTGGCCGCTGTAGCGGTGCAACAAGGCCTGGAACGAGGCGAGCAACAGCACAAACAGCGTGACGTTTTCCCGTCGGGCAAAAGCCTTGAGACTGTCGCTCAGCGCCGGGTCCAGAATCAGGTTATGGCTGGCCCCGGTAAAGCTCTGTTCCACCGGACGCGCGCGGTCAGTGGGCAGCTCCAGCACCGGTTGCTCGCCGCCGAGCTTGTGTTGCCAGTAGGCCAGTTGACGTTCCTGTTCGCCGGCCTCCATCCACTGCCGCTGCCACAGGGCGTAGTCGGCGTATTGAATCGGCAAGGCCGGCAGCCCGGCGTCATGCCCGAGGTTGAAACCGGCATACAACTGCACCAGTTCCTCGATCATCACCTGCAACGACCAACCGTCCGACACGATGTGGTGCAGGGTCAGCACCAGCACGTGATCATGCGGGGTGACTTGCAGCAGGGCCGCGCGCAACAGCGGGCCGGTCTGCAAATCGAAAGCTTGCTGGCTCTGGGTCTGGACGAAGGCCTGGATCGACGCCTGCGGTTTTACCGCCAGTTCAGGGCTCAGCTCGTGAGAATCCAGGGTAAACGATCCTGCTGGCAGGATCGTTTGCAAGGGTTGCCCGGCGTCTTGAGTGAACACAGTGCGCAAGGTTTCGTGACGTTCGATCAGCGCCTGGACGCTGCGCTGCAACGCGGCCACATCCAGCGGGCCCTGCAAGCGCAGGGCCGTCGGAATGTTGTAAGCCGCGCTGTGCGGCGCCCATTGCCAGAGAAACCACTGGCGCTGTTGAGCGTAAGACAACAACAACGGTTCTTCAGCCGTGCGCTTGAAAACCGGGGCAATGTCAAAAAGGTTGACGCCTTTCTGCTTGAGCAGAACCGCCAGAGCCTTTCTTTGCTTAGCCGAAAGTTGTCCTACCGACTCGATTAACTCTTGCACGCGTTGTTCCCCTCAAGAAATCAGTTTTTCCAGATCATCGAGGGATAGACGTTTGAGGGCCTCCAGGGATTTAGCCAATTCGTCCTGAACCGGCGATAATTCGACGCGCAACGCTTCGATGCGGGTGCAGAACGCTTGCAGGGTGTCGGCTTCGAACAGTTCCTTGAGCGGCACCTTGTCACCCAGGCGCTCCTTGATCCGGGTCACCACCAACGTCGCCAGCAACGAATGCCCGCCCAACTGGAAGAAGTTGTCCGTCAGGCCCACGCGCTCGACTTCCAGCACCTCCTGCCAGACGGTCGCCACTTCCCATTGCAGATCGGTGCGCGGCGCTTCGTAACGCTGCAGCGTCGGATTGCCGCCCAGCGCCATCAGGGCCTTGCGGTCGAGCTTGCCATTGGGGGTCAGCGGCAGCGTGTCGATCACATGCAGATGGCTCGGCACCATGTGCGCCGGTAAACGACTGGCCAACGCCGCGCGCAGGGTTTCCACCAACGATAAATTGCCCAGCTGGCTCGCTACGACGTAGGCATGCAGATGTTTGCCCGCCGCGCCCTCCTGCGCCAGCACCACGGCTTCGCGCACCTCGGGCTGTTCCAGCAATCGGGCTTCGATCTCGCTCAGTTCGATGCGGAAGCCGCGAATCTTCACCTGATGGTCGGCACGACCGATGTACTCAATCGTGTCGTCAGGCCCCTGGCGCACCAGATCGCCGGTGCGATACAACCGCTCACCATGGGTGGCGAACGGGTCCGGCACGAAGCGTTCAGCGGTCAGGCCGGGACGCAGCAGATAACCTCGGGTCACACCGGAACCGGCCAGGTACAACTCGGCCGCCAGCCCTGTCGGCAACACCTGCAACTGGCTGTCGAGCAGGTAGGCCACGGTGTTGTCCAGCGGCCGCCCGATGTTCGCCCGGCCGTTGGCGGTGCGCAGGGTAAAGGTCGAATAGGTGGTGTCTTCCGACGGCCCGTACAGGTCATAAACCTGCTTGACCGACGTGCTGGCGTACAGCGTATCGACCAGCGTCTGCTTGAGCGGCTCGCCGGCCAGATTGATGGTGGTGACCGACGCCGGAATCTGCCCGGCCCGTTGCAGCGCGGCAATCGCCGACGGCACGGTATTGATCAGCGTCACACGCTCACGGGCCGGCAACTCGGACAGCGCCAGGGCGTTATCCGCCAGCACCATGCAACCGCCGCTGGCCAACGTGACAAAAATCTCCCACACCGACAGGTCGAAGCAAATCGAAGTCGAGGCCAGCACGCCACGCAGCTGCTCATCGCGGTAAACACCCTGCGACCACTGGATCAGCGCCGCGAGGTTAGCGTGGGTGATCGCCACGCCTTTGGGCTTGCCGGTGGAGCCGGAGGTGTAAATGACGTAGGCCAGGTTCTGCGCAACGATGCGGCTGACCGGTGCCGTGGACGGATACCCGGCGAGCCATTCGGCGCCCTCTTCGACCAACAGCACTTGAGACGGCAACGCTTCGGGCAACATCGCCTGCAACGCCGCTTCGGTCAGCAGCACTGCCGCGCAACTGTCCTCGAGCATGTGCAGCAAGCGCTCTTGCGGATACTCCGGGTCCAGCGGCACGTAGGCACCGCCGGCCTTGAGGATCGCGAGCAGCCCGACCAGCATGTCCGGTGTGCGGCGCATGCACACGCCAACCCGCACTTCCGGCCCGACGCCCAGCGCTTGCAGCTTGTGCGCCAGTCGATTGGCCCGGGCGTCGAGGGTGCGGTAATCGAGGGTCTGCTCAGCAAACAGCACCGCCGCTGCTTGCGGCTGACGCTGTACCTGCGCGTCAATCCGTTCGACCACGCTGCGCGAATCCAGCGCCGTGACCGCAGCCTTGCCCCAGTCGACAGCCGCTTGACGCGGTGCGCCGTCCAGCAGTTGCAACGCGCCCAAAGGCTGCGAAGCGTCCGCCATGAATTGCATCATCAAGCCTTCGAGCTGGGTGCTCAGGTTGGCGATGGTGGCGTGATCGAAACAGGCCTGATCGAAGCTCAAGCCCAAGGTCAACTCACGACCGGTGACCGCCACCAGCGTCAGCGGATAATTGGTCTGCTCCTGACGCGAGAGGGTGGAAAACTCGAGCCCGGTGGCAGAGTCTTGGGCCAGCGCTTCGGCCATCGGGTAGTTCTCGAACACCAGAATACTGTCGAACAGCGCGCCCGCGCCCTGCCCCGCCCAGCGCTGAATATCGTATAGCGGCGTGTGCTCATGTTCGCGCAGGGCCAGGTTGAGGTTCTGCACCTGCTGAATCCACTGCCCGACCGGGATCTCGGCGGACGGCGAAGCCACCACCGGCAAGGTATTGATGAACAGGCCGATCTGCTGCTCGACGCCGGGCAAGTCCGTCGGGCGACCGGCCACAGTGGCGCCGAAAGCCACGGTGTCCTGGCCGGTATAGCGCTGCAACAGCACCAGCCACGCGGCTTGCATCAGGCTATTGAGGGTGACCTTCTGCTCGCGGGCGAAGCGGCTCAGGTCCTTGGTCTGTTGTTCGCTGAACACATGCTGGTAATCGGCATAACCGCCGACCAACGTCTGGCTGGCCGGCATGGCGCTGGCCAGGCGGGTCGGCACCTGAAGGTCAACCAATGCCGACGTCCAGAACTCGCGACTGGCCTGAACATCGCGCTGGCCCAGCCACTCTATGTAATCGCGATAGCGTCCCGGGGTCGCCGCCGGTGTCATGCCGGCATAGCGTTGCAACACCTCGCCGAACAACTGCGAGGTGCTCCAGCCATCCATCAATATGTGATGACTGGTATAGATCAAGTGATGCTGCGCTTCTCCGGTTTGCACCAGCAAGACTCGTAACAGCGGAGCCTGGTCCAGTTCGAAACCGGCGGTTAGATCCTCCTGGGCCAATTGATCGAGTGCTGCGTGAAGGTCATCATGACCACGCCCGTCCTGCACGGTCATGGGCATCTGCACCGTCTGCCTGACAATCTGCAACGCCGCGTCGGCGTCCTCGGGCCAGACGAATACCGTGCGCAGAATCTCATGAGCCTCCAGCGTCTGCTGCCAGGCCTGACGGAAACGCTCGGCGTCCAGCTGCCGCACATCAACCCGCAATTGATTGGTGTAGGCCGGGCCGTCCGGCTCGTTGAGGCTGTGGAACAGGATGCCCTGCTGCATCGGTGACAGCGGATAGAGATCGCTGATCTCCCGCGCAGGTACCGGTAGCGCCGACAGTTGCGCTTGCGTCAGGCGCACCAGATTGAAGTCCGACGGCGTGAACCCGGCATGCTCACCGGCACTGCAATGCTCGATCAGTCGTTCCAGCTCAAGGCAATAAGCATCGGCCAGCGCCTGAATGGTTTGCGGGCGGTACATGCCCTGGCCGAACGTCCAGCTCAATTCCAGCTCACCGCCGTAGACCTGGCCGTCGACACTTAGCCAATTGCCCAAGGGCGCATCTTCATTCTGATGCTCACCGGTGCTTTCGGCAGCCGGCACGAACAGCGCGCCATCAGCGCCACTGAATGCGCCGTCGAACTGGCCGAGGTAGTTGAATGTGATGCGCGGCGGCGGCAATTCACGTAGCGGTTCGAAGCCTGCGAGGTAGCGCAGCACGCCGTAGCCAATGCCTTTGCCCGGCACGGCTCGCAGTTGTTCCTTGATCGCGCATAGCGAAATGCCCGGCTCTGCCTGTGGGGTCAGTCGCACTGGAAACAGGCTGCTGAACCAACCCACGGTGCGACTCAAATCCAGATCGTCGAACAGGTCTTCGCGACCGTGGCCTTCGAGCTGGATCAGCACCGAATCCTGTTCGCTCCAGTCACACAGCACCCGCGCCAGGGCCGTCAGCAGCAGATCGTTGATCTGGGTGCGATAGGCGGCCGGTGCCACTTTGAGCAGTGCATGGGTCAGTGTTTTGTTCAGGCGCGAGGTGGCCCGAGCGGCTTGGCGGCGGGTCTGGACGGTCTCGTGGAAATCCCTCGGCAAGTCGCTGTTATCACCCTCCAGCGTGCGCTGCCAGTAGTTGCGCTCGGTCTTCAAAATATCGCTCTGCCCGTAACGGTGCAGGTGTTGCGCCCAGGTCTGGAGCGAACTGCTTTTGCCCGGCAGGACAATCGTCTTGCCTGCCGCTGACGCGGTATAGGCTTGCTGCAAATCTTCCAATAGCACCCGCCAGGACACGCCATCCACCACCAGATGATGGATCACCAGCAGCAAACGTTGTGTAGCGTCAGGCAGGTTCACCAGCACCGCGCGCACCAGCCGTCCCTGTTGCAGATCGAGACTGCGCTGCGCCTCGGTGGCCAGCGCGGGCAAATCGGCAAGGTCGTCCAGTGCCCGCACCCACAACAGGTCTGTGTGGCACTGCGCCTGAAATGTCGCCTGCCAAGTCTCGCCCGACGCCTGGAAACTCAGGTTCAGCGCGTCGTGCTGCTCGATCAGGGCGGCCAATGCGTTGCTTAGGTGGGACGCGTCGAGGGGGGATTGCGGCTGCAGCATCACCGACTGGTTCCAGTGGTGACGCTGGGGGATGTCAGTCTGGAAGAACCGAGCCAGGATCGGCAACAACGGCAACTCGCCGCTGATCTTTTGCGCGACGCTGGCCGGCGGTTTGCTCTCGATCAGTTTGGCGACTGCCGCCAACTGGCCGATGGTCTGCTTCTCGAACAGTTGTTTTGGGCTCAGCTTGATGCCTTGGCGTTTGGCCCGGGCGATGATTTGCAAGCTGAGAATCGAATCGCCGCCCAGCTCGAAGAAGTTGTCGGTACTGCCCACCTGTTCAAGCTTCAGGACATCGGCCCAGATGGCGGCGAGCTTCTGTTCGATCTCGCCCACCGGGGCAACAAATTGCTGCGTGACCAGCCCCGGCGTCGGCAAGGCACGCTTGTCCAGTTTGCCGTTGGCGGTCAGCGGCAGGCGCTCCAGAACAACAATCTGCGCCGGCACCATGTACTCCGGCAGACAGGCCTGTAACTGCTGACGCAAGGCGTCGACATTCAACGGCAGGTCAGGCGCGGCCACGCAGTACGCCACCAGTTGCAGGCGCGTTTCATCGCCATCCAGCGGCAAGGCCAGCACCGCGGCTTCGCTCACACCGCTCAGGCCCAGCAATACCCGGGCGACTTCCGCCGGCTCCACCCGATAGCCGCGCACTTTGACCTGGTCGTCGGCACGACCGATGAATTCCAGCGCCCCCTGACGATTGCGCCGCACCCGGTCACCGCTGCGGTACACCCGCGTGCCGACGGCGCCAAACGGAGCCGGCAGGAAGCGTTCGGCGGTCAGCCCCGGCTGTCCCAGATAACCCAACGCCACACTGTCGCCGCCGATGTACAGCTCGCCCGCCACCTGATCGGCGACCGCGTTGAACACATCGTCCAGCACGTACACATGCGCACCCGGCAACGGACGGCCGACCGGCACGCTGCGGGCACCCGAGTCGAGATCCTTGAGCTCATGGGTCAGCACGCCGACCGTGGTTTCACTCGGGCCATAGTGGTTGATGAACCGGCAGCCCGGCTTGAGTCGACGCACCTGTTCCAGCAATGCTGGCGAGCAGGCCTCGCCGCCCACGATCAGTGCGTGTTGCGGCAACACATCGGCGGCCCGGGACGCCTGCATCAGCGCCGCCAAATGCCCCGGCACGATCTTCAACACGCCCACTTGGTGCTCAGCCATGTAATCGGCAAACCGGTCCGGGTCGAAGCCCAATTCCTCCGGCAATACATGCAACAAGCGACCGGAGCACAAGGCGCCGAACAGCACGGTAAACCCCAGGTCCGCGGCAATGGTCGAGACCAGCGCCATGCTTGCCGCCGGCTCCAGCGCCAGACGTTCCAGCGCACCGCGCACGTAACTGGCCAGGGCGCCGTGGCTCACCAGCACGCCTTTGGGTTGGCCGGTGGAACCGGAGGTGTGAATCACATAGGCCGCCGCATCCGCCGACACGGTCAGCGAAGGCTTCGTCGTCGGCTGGTCTTGCCAGCGTTCGGGGGCGAAGCCCATCCCCTGGCAACCGGCGACCACCAGAGTGCTTTCCCGCGCATCGCCTGCGGCACACAGCAGGACCTTCGCCTGCGCGCCTGCGAGCATCTGCTGCAATCGCGCGGCCGGCGCCTTGACGTCGAGCGGCATGTACACCGCCCCGGCCTTGATCACCCCTAACACACAGGTCAGCCATTCCAGTGAGCGTTCCATCAGCACCGCCACTGGCTGCCCGTTTTGCACGCCTTGCGCTCGCAGGTAGTGGGCCAGGCGATTGGCGTCCTGATCCAGCGTATGGAAACTCAAGGTCCGCTCAAGGCAGCGTGCGGCCAGCGCCTCAGGCTGTGCGGTAACCTGACGATCCCATTGCTGCAACACCGACTCCGCCGGCTGCCGTGGCGTCAGCGCCGGTTGCACAGATGTGGTTGCAAGACGGTGCAGCGGCGTCTGCGGGGCGCTGAGCAATTCGCGGAACAAGCCGAGCAGCGTCGGGATAAACCCCTCGATGGTCGAGTGCTGGTACAGGTCACTGGCGTAAGTCATTTGCCCGTGGATCAGCGTGCCGTCATCGGTGATGTCCAGCGCCAGATCGAAGTGCGTGCCCTCTTTGTCCAGCGGATACTCGGTGACGTTCAGGCCCGGCAGGTTCATCGATCGCTGGGTCTGCATGCCGACGTTCTGGTTGAACTTGGCCTGGAACAAAGGGTTATGCCCCAGGGTTCGCTCGGGCACCAGTTCATCCACCAGTTGCTCGAAGGGCAGCTCCTGATGGGCCTGGGCACCGAACGACGCTTCCCGGACCCGGGCCAGCAAATCGTCGAAGCTGCCGCGCTCATCGACCAGGCAACGCAACACTTGAGTGTTGACGAAGAAGCCGATCAGCCCTTCGACCTCGGAGCGCCCACGGTTGGCGTTAGGCACGCCGACGCGGATATCGCGCTCGCCGCCAAGACGTGACAGGAACAACGAAAACCCCGCCAGCACCAGCATGAACAAGCTGATGCCCTGAGCCCGGGCAAACCCGTTCAACTGCCGGGACAGGTCCGCACCGAAATCAAAGCTCAAGGTCTGGCCCTCGAAACTCTGGGTCGGCGGCCGGGGGAAATCCGCCGCCACGTCCAACAACGGATGCTCTTCGCCCAACTGCTGACGCCAGTAATCGAGTTGCCGCTCACCCTCGCCAGCCTCTAGCCAGCGGCGCTGCCAGATCGCGTAGTCGGCGTACTGCAACGGCAACGCCGGCAATTGCGGTTCGCGCTCCAGGCTGAAGGCCTGATAGCACTGCACGAATTCCTTGACCATGACGTCCATCGACCAGCCATCGGAGACGATGTGGTGCATGCTCACGATCAGCACATATTCATCGTCCGCCAGACGGAACAGACTGGCCCGCAGCAATGGCCCATGGAGCAAATCGAACGGTTGCGCGGCCGCTTCCTGAACCCGCCGCGCCAGCTCGGTTTCACGTTCTTGCACGGCGACGTTCGACAGATCGACGCGTTGCAGTGGAACGCTCTGCTGGTTGAGGATGATCTGGCTCGGCTGGTCATTGTCGGTCTGGAACACCGTGCGCAGCACTTCATGGCGCGCCACCAGATGATCGAAGGAACGCAGCAACGCTGCCTCGTTCAGCTGCCCGTGCAAGCGCAGGCCGGCAGCCATGTTGTACGCGGCGCTCTGCGGGTCGAGCTGCCAGAGAAACAGCAAGCGCTGCTGGGCAAACGAGAGCGGGATCACCGCGCAGTCGTGACGACTGACCGGCAGCGGCAGCAGGCTGAAGTCCTTGCCCTCCTCGCGCAACTTGACGAGAAACAGTCGACGTTGCTCCAGCGGCAAACCGACGAACCTTTTAGCGATACGCTCCGCCATAGTGCCGCTCATGCTTCTACTCCCTCCAAAGAACTCATGAACTGATCCATGTCGGACCAGTCGTTATCGCTTGCACCGTCTGCCAGCGCAGCCAACTCCCGCGCCAGATCGCCCAGCAGCGGTGTCTCGAACAGACTGCGCAATGGCAGCACCACGCCCAACTGGCTTTTGATCCGCGCAATCACTTGTGCGGCCAGCAACGAATGCCCGCCCAACTCAAAGAAATGGTCATCGACACCGACCCCAGGCACCTGCAGCACCTCGATCCAGATCTGCGCCAGCGCCTGTTCGGTGGCGGTTTGCGGGGCGCGATAGTTGCTCTGCAATTGGCTCGGATCGGGGATCGGCAAGGCTTTACGGTCGAGTTTGCCGCTGGGGGTCAGGGGCAGACGCGGCAACAGCAGCAAGTGGCCGGGCACCATGTAGTCCGGCAGGTTCTTCTGCAGCGAGGCGCGGATTTGCTGGCGCAGAATCGCCTGCTCCGCCGCGCTGTCGAGCACGCTCTGATCGACGACCAGATACGCCACCAGTTGCGCGCCATTGTTCAAGGGCAAGGTCAGAGACAAGGCCAGCACCACCGCCTCACGAATCCCCGGGCATTGCTGCAACCGCGATTCGATTTCTCCCAACTCAATGCGGAACCCGCGAATTTTCACTTGGTGATCGACGCGACCGATGTACTCCACCGCGCCGTCGCCCCGCAGCCGGGCACGGTCGCCGGTGCGGTACAGGCGTTCGCCGACCGCGAACGGATCGGCAATAAACCGCTGGGCACTGAGCGTCGGCTGCCGGTGATAACCACGGGCCAGGCCCGGTCCGCCGATGTACAACTCGCCCACCGCCCCTTGCGGCAGCAGGTTCAAATCATCGTCGAGCACGTACAGCCGGCGTTGCTCCAGGCCGTGACCGATCGGTATGCCGCGCCACGACACCGCCTCGGCGGTCAATGCGCTGCAATCGTGGAGGGTCGAAACCACCGTCGCCTCGGTCGGGCCGTAGGTGTTGAGCAAACGCACATGACCCAATCCGGCGCGTTGCCACAAGCGCAGCCCGTCCACCGCCATCGCCTCGCCGCCCACATGAATCTGGCGCAAGGCACCGAAGTGGGCAGGCGGGTTGGCCGCATAATCCTGCACCACCGAATACCAGTAAGCGGCCGGCAAATCCGCCAGGGTAATGCCCTGTCCTACGATCACCTGATGCAAGGTCGCACTGTCCCACAGGCCCGCATCGCGCAGGACGACGCAGGCGCCATGGCACAGCGGCGGGAAGAATTGCTCGACGAAACCGTCAAAACTGCTGGTGGCGAATTGCAGCACGCGATCGCCTTCGCGCAAATCGCTGTAGTCGATCGCCCGCGCGATGAATTCGCTCAACGCGCCGTGGCTGACAGCCACGCCCTTCGGCCGGCCGGTGGAGCCGGAGGTGTAAATCACGTACGCGAGGTTCTGCGGATCTACCGTCACTTGCAGGTTGTCCTGGCTCGCCGCGTCGCCGTCCGGAAGTCGATCCAGGCAAAGGCAATCGATGCCATCGAGCGTCGGCAGGCTGCTCAGCAGCGGGCTCTCGGTCAGCAACAGTTTCAGCCCGCTGTCATCGAGCACATGGCGCAAGCGTTCGGCCGGGGTGTGCGGGTCCAGCGGCACATAGGCGCCGCCGGCCTTGAGTACGGCCAGCAACGCCACGGCCAGTTCCAGCGAGCGACCCAACGCCACACCGACTAGCACATCGGGACCGACACCTTTGGCGCGTAACTGATGGGCCAGACGATTGCTGCGAACATTCAATTCGGCATAGCTGAGTGAGGGCGACTGATCGCCAGCGAGGATCACGGCGCTGGTGTCGGGAGTGCGTGCGGCCTGAGCCTCGAATAGCTGCGGCATGCCGGGCAGCGGCGCCGGAATGGCGACGGGTTGAATCAAGCGCTCGCGCTCATCCGCGCCGAGCATCGCCACCTCGCCCAGCGGTTGTTGCGGATCACGGCAGACCGACACCAGCACGTTGTGCCAATGCTCGGCCAACGCGGCGATGGTTTGTGCGTCGAACAGGTCGGTGGCGTAGGTGAACGCCGCGAACAGTTGCTCGCCCTCCTCTCGGGTGTCGAGCATCAGGTCGCTGGTGGCCGCATGCTGACGCCCGCTGCCGGCCAGTTGCTGTTCACTCAGATAGTCGACCTGCAAACCGCAATCGAGCCGCACGTCCTGCAAATCGGTCACCAATGGCTGGTGATTGAACATCACCTGAAACAACGGATTGTGGCTTTGGCTGCGAACCGGTTGCAGGGCTTCGATCAACGCGTCGAACGGCAGCTCCTGATGGGCCTGGGCGCCAAGCGCCGCTTGTCGCAGGCTCTGCAGCAGGTCGCTGAAACGGGTCTGCGGGGTGACCTCGCTGCGCAGGATCTGGGTATTGACGAAGAAGCCGATCAAGCCTTCGGTTTCACTGCGAGTGCGGTTGGCGATCAAGCCGCCGACGCGGATGTCGGTCTGGCCGCTGTAGCGGTGCAGCAAGGTTTTGAAGGCAGCCAGCAACACCACGAACAGCGTCACGCCTTGGCGCTGGGCGAGGGTTTTCAGCTCTTGGCGCAAGGCTCCATTGATGACTTTTTCCAGGCGCGCGCCCTGGTGGCTGGACTGGGCCGGATAGCCACGGTCGGTGGGCAATTCGAGGATCGGATGCTCTTCGCCCAACTGCGTGCGCCAGTAATCGAGCTGACGCTCGCGCTCTCCGGCTTCCAGCCAACTGCGCTGCCACAGGGCGTAGTCGCGGTAGTGCACGGTCAATTCCGGCAAGGTCGGTTGCCGCCCCGCCACCAACCCGTCGTAGGTGCGCATGAACTCGTCGATCAGAATGTTCATCGACCAACCATCGGCAATGATGTGATGCAGCGTCAGCAGCAGCACGTGTTCCTGTTCGGCCAGACGCAACAGGCGAAGGCTCAGCAGTGGCCCCTGTTGCAAGTCGAACGCCTGAGTGGCTTCAGCCATCATGTGCTGTTGCGCCTGCGGCCAGCGCCGCTCTTCAGGCAAGGCACTCAGGTCGTTGATCGCCAGTGTCAGGTCACGGGGTTCGGCCACCCGCTGGAACGCACGCTCGCCCTTCTGGCCGAAGGTGGTGCGCAGGCACTCATGACGCGCCACCAACAGACTGAACGCGCGCTCAAGCGCATCGGTTTGCAGCGCACCGTTCAGGCGCACCGCCATCGGCAGATTATAGGCCGCGCTCTGCGGATCCAGCTGCCAGAGAAACCACATCCGCTGCTGGGCATAGGACAGGCCGTCACGCTCGTCGACCCCGACGCAGGAGGTCATGGGAAGCTGCGCAAAATCGATGCCTTCGCGGGCCATGCCGGCCAGAAACAAGCGGCGCTTGTCCTGCGGCAGTTCGATAAAGCGGCGGGCGAGTTTCTGTGCGTCTGCGGCATTCATGCATTGGGTCCTTGCTGATCGGCGGCGTGACCAGGAGGCCCGGTCGTATCAACAAGAACGAATGGCTGACGCGATGATTTAGCGGTACCGACAAACGTGGGCCCAACGGTTAATGCCGGTCGGTTAAGGTGCGTAACTAATGTGGGAGCGAGCCTGCTCGCGATGACGGTGGTACATTCAGCCTCAATGTTGACTGATGCGCCGCTATCGCGAGCAGGCTCGCTCCCACATGGATTGCGCTTGAAACGCCGAAGCCGGTGCAAGACCGGCTTCGGCGATTGGTGTGTCAGTAACTGATGAAAATCAGCGCGCGTCCTGGGAATGCCCTTCGGCCATCGCGACGATCACCTTGCGCTTGCCTTCGAAGGGCGCGCGGGCATGGGCCGAGAGCATGTTGTCGAGCATCAGCACATCGCCCTCCTGCCAGGGGAAACTGATGGCGCAATCATCGAGCACCGCGCGAATTTCACTGAGCACCTCATCTTCGATAGGCGAGCCATCGCCGTAGTAGACGTTACGCGGCAGGTCTTCCTCGTCGACGATGTCCAGCAGGGTTTCGCGCACCTCCGGCTGAAGGTTGGAAATGTGGAACAGGTGAGCCTGATTGAACCAGACCCTGTCGCCGGTCACCGGATGACGCGCCACGGCCTGACAGGTCTGGCGGGTGCGCAGTTCTCCGTCGTCCTTCCACTCGCAAATGATGCCGTGGGCCTTGCAGTAGGCCTCGGCCACCTCGCGGTCTTCGGTGTTGAACACTTGCTCCCAAGCCACGTCCAGCCCGTTCCCGAAATTGCGCACGTACATCAGGCCCTTGCTGACGAAGCGCTCGCGAATCGCGACCGGCATGCGGCGATAGACTTCCCGGCTGTCGGCAATCGGCGTTTCACCGCCCGAGGTAGCGACGATCATGCTGTAGAACCAGATTTTCATCGGCCAGTCCCGGGAGTAGGCCTGCTCGTTGTGCAACGGAATGCTTTGATGCGCCGGGTATTCGGTGGAGGTGTAGACCCCCTGAGTGACGTTGGTCCGCGGCGTCGAGCCGAACTCGTAATTGAGCAGCGGATGGCCGAAGCCGGCGGCGAATTGGCGGAACTGCTCGGCGCCATCCAGCTGGAACCCGCGAAACAGAATGCCGCCATCACGCAGCAAATGCTCATCCACCAATTCATTTAATTCATCGAACACTGCCAACAGGCTGGTATTCGGCTCGGTCGCTTCCACCAACAACGGCAAGCGACCCCGCGCCGGCAGCAACGGCCGAACGGCAAAACCCACAGCAACACCCATGACGGGCCTCCTGTTAACACCGATAAGTGAACCGCGCACGCTAAAAAACCGGCGCGGCCAGCTGCGCATGACGCCGGTGATGGACTTCCAGATGATTCTTGATAATCCGGATCACCTTGGCTTCATGCTCATGAATGAAGAAATGCCCGCCGGTCATCATGTCCACCGAGAAACTGCCCAGGGTTTCCTGGCTCCAGCCGATCAATTGCTCGGTGGTGGCCTTGTCTTCCTTGCCGCCGAGCACATGCACGGGGCACTTGAGCAGCGGGCGCTGCATCGGGCGGAAGCGTCCGCAGAGCATGAAATCGGCGCGCAGGATCGGCAACGTCAGGCTCATCAACTCCTGATTGGCCAACACGTCCTCGCTGGTGCCCTGGAAGGTGCGCAGTTGGTCGATCAACTGTTCGTCACTCTGGGGCTCGGCGAAGCCACGGTCATAGTCACTGCGCATAGTCGGGGCGGCCGTGCCTGAAGCGAACAGCGCCACCGGTTCCGCAGCGCCGAGGGCACAAAAGGCGTGGGCCATCTCGCAGGCCAGCAACGCCCCCAGGCTGTGACCGAACAGCGCATAAGGGCCGTGCAAGGACGGCTTGTGTTCCCTGGCCAATTGCAGGGCCAGGGCGCGCATGTCGGTCTGCAAGGGTTCGTCGTAACGAGCGCCCCGCCCCGGCAACTCCACCGGCTGCAAGTGCAGCCACGGCGGCAACTGGCGCCGCCAACGGCTATAGACCATGGCGCTGGCGCCCGAATAGGGCAGGCACAGCAGTGTCAGCTTTGTCACCGCACTTACCTCGATTGGTTATATGTAAAAGAGAACGGATGAACCGCCATGAGAATTAGTCTGTGGAGACTGTATGGCCGAGGGGGCTTGCCCCAACCGCTTTTCGTAGGAGCCAGGCTTGCCGGCGAAGGCGCTTTTAAGGACGCCTTCGCCGGCAAGCCTGGCTCCTACATGTACGATTTGCCCTTAACTGACTCCCATTGGGGAAAGCCCCCTCGCCACAGATAACAGCAGTCAGTTATCACTTAAGATGCCGATAGCTCTGCACCGCCGAACCCAACACCACGGCACCGGCAGCAATCGACACCCAGAACCCACTGCGCGCACCGAACGCATCCACCAGCCAGCCCGAACTGGCCGCGCCGATCGCCACGCCAATGCTCAAACCGGTGACCAGCCAGGTCAGGCCTTCGGTGAGCTTGGCCGGCGGCACGATGCGCTCCACCAGCGCCATGCCCACAATCAGGGTCGGGGCAAAGAACAGCCCGGCGGCGAACACCGCCAGCGACAAGCCGAAAATATTGGCCGCCAGCAGCAACGGCAATGTGGTCACCGCCGTCGCCACCCCGCCGTAGAGGAACAGTAGAGGCAGCGGCAGTTTCGAACGCAACGCGCCGAACGCCAACCCGGCCAGGCATGAGCCGATGGCATACACCGACAGCACAATACTCGCCGCCGCCGGTTGCCCCTGCTGCTCGGCGAACGCGACGCTGACCACATCCACCACACCGACGATGGTGCCCAAGGCAACCATCAACAGTATCAGCAACTGGATCTCGCTCGAGCGGATGATCGAACCCTGATGGTGTTCCTCATAAGGATGCACCGGCGGTTCGGTACCGCGCTGCAACACAAATGCCGTGACCCCGATCGCCAGCATCAGCAACGCCGCCAACGGCCCTGCCTCCGGGAATGCCACCACACACAACCCCACCGACAACGGCGGCCCGACAATAAAGCAGACCTCGTCCAGCACCGACTCCAGTGCATAGGCGGTTTGCAACTCGGGCCGACCGCGATACAACTCGGTCCAGCGCGCCCGCACCATCGCCGACATGCTCGGCATGCAACCGGCCAGCGCGGCAAACACAAACAACGTCCAGTGCGGCGCCTGCAACCGGGTACAGAGCAACAGCATCAACAGCGCGCCGCCACCGACCAGTGCCGACACCGGCAAGATCCGGCTTTGACCAAAACGGTCCACCCACCGCGAAACCTGCGGCGCACAAAACGCCGTGGCCAGGGCAAAGGTCGCCGCGATGGAGCCGGCTAATCCGTAACCGCCTTTCAATTGCGAGAGCATGGTGATCAGGCCGATGCCGGTCATGGAAATCGGCATCCGCGCGATCATGCCGGCCAGCACAAAACCTCGTGCGCCTGGGGCGTGGAACAGCTCGCGGTAGGGGTTTGCCATGGGATCCGGCCTCAACAAGGGCCTGCAACTTGCCACAAACGTCTGCCTTGGGGAAAGCGTCGAATTGTTGGTTGAGTGTGAACGACGGTTTACCGGCAAATGAACTCTCTGCGACTCAAACCGGTCAGCTAGTTAGACCCTCAGTCCCCGGAGCTCTGCGGCAATGGTTGATCATTCCGAACGACAAAGCGCCATCGACGCCCACGGCATCATTGGCGACATGCGTAGCGCGGCGCTGGTCAACGACAAGGGCAGCGTGGACTTTTTCTGCTGGCCGGAATTCGACAGCCCGTCGATCTTCTGCTCGCTGCTGGACAGCCCCCAAGCTGGTATTTTCCAACTGGCCCCGGACCTGCCCGACGCCCGTCGCGAGCAGATTTACCTGCCCGACACCAACGTCCTGCAAACCCGCTGGATGAGCGATCAAGCGGTGGTCGAAGTCACCGACCTGCTGCCCATCGGCGACAGCGAAGATGATTTGCCGATGTTGATGCGCCGGGTGCGGGTGGTCAGCGGACAAGCGACGATCCGCATGCGTTGCGCTGTTCGTCATGACTATGCCCGGGCTGCGACGAAGGCCCGCGCACGTGATCGGAGTGTATGTTTCGAGGCCACCGGTCAGCCCGCCATACAGTTGTGTTCGGATCAGTCCTTACGCATAGAGGGCCATGCGGCCGTCGCCGAATTCATCCTCGAACAGGACCAGAGCGCAGAGTTCCTGCTCGGCGGCGTTGACGATGCGCGCTTCAAGGATGGCGCCGCCGCACTGTGCCTGGAACGCACTTTGAAGTTCTGGCGCGACTGGATCGGCCAGTCCAATTACCGCGGTCGCTGGCGGGAAATGGTCAATCGCTCGGCCTTGGCCCTGAAGCTGCTGACCTCGCGCAAACACGGCGCCATCCTCGCCGCCGCCACCTTCGGCCTGCCGGAAACGCCCGGCGGCGAACGCAACTGGGACTATCGCTACACCTGGATCCGCGACGCCTCGTTCACCGTCTATGCCTTCATGCGCCTGGGCTTCGTCGAGGAAGCCAACGCCTATACCCGCTGGTTGCGCGGTCGGGTCAGGGATTGTCACGGCAAGACCATGAAACTCAACATCCTCTACGCCATCGATGGCCGTCAGGAACTGCCGGAAATCGAACTTCCACACTTGTCCGGCCATGGCGGCGCGACGCCGGTACGCATCGGTAATCAGGCCTACGATCAAATCCAGCTCGACATCTTCGGCGAGCTGTTGGACGCGGTGTACCTGGTCAACAAGCACGGTGAAGCGATTTCCCACGAAGGCTGGAAACACACCGTGGAAGTGGTCGATCAGGTCTGCGAGACCTGGCAGCAAAAAGACGTCGGCATCTGGGAAATGCGCGGCGAGCAATATCATTTCCTGCACTCGCGACTGATGTGCTGGGTGGCCGTGGACCGCGCCATCCGACTGGCCTCCAAACGCTCGCTTCCCGCCCCGTTCGCCCGCTGGGACCAGACCCGTCAAGCGATCTACACCGACATCTGGAGCAACTTCTGGAACGAAGAACGCGGCCATTTCGTCCAGCACATCGGCGGCACCGGCCTCGACGGCTCGATGCTGCTGATGCCGCTGGTGCGCTTCGTCAGCGCCAAGGATCCGCGCTGGATCTCGACCCTTGAAGCCATCGAGAAAACCCTGGTGCGCGCGGGCATGGTCTACCGCTACCGCAACGACGACAGCAAGATCGACGGCCTGCCCGGCACCGAAGGCGCCTTCGCCGCATGCTCGTTCTGGTACGTCGAATGCCTGGCCCGGGCCGGCCAAGTGGAGAAAGCGCACCTGGAGTTCGAGCAATTGCTGAAGTATGCCAACCCGCTGGGGCTGTATGCCGAAGAGTTCGACAGCCATGCCCGGCACTTGGGCAACACACCGCAAGCGCTGACGCATCTGGCGCTGATCAGCGCGGCGAGTTTCCTGAACAGAAAGTTGAGCGGGGAAAAAAACTTCTGGCAGCCTTGAGACCGGTGTCGCCTTCTTCGCGGGCAAGTCTTGCTCCTACAGATATTGTGATCTGTAGGAGCGACGCTTGCCCGCGAAAGGGCCATCAGCCCCGACACAAGGCTTACTGTCGCCAAAACCCGTCGGAAATACCTGCTTTAACTGCACTTTTTGTAGGAGAAAGGCTTACAGGCAGTAAACAAAACAACATTCTACATACCCCTGTGGCGAGGGAGCTTGCCCCCGTCGGGGCGCGTAGCGGCCCTGGAATCTGCACCCACATTCCGTCAAAGCACTGCATTTGCTGGCTTTACGGCCGCTGCGCAGCCGAATGGGGGCCAGCCCCCTCGCCACAGGATCGTGTAGGCCAAACACCTACATTCATTAAACAAGCTCACCCAATCAACACTCAGTCACTCATTCCTACATCCAGAAATACCTTGTTGCCAGCGCTTACATCCATCCCTACCATCCACATCAACGGGCACAGCGGAGCTGTCCAACAAAACCCGAGTTCAAGGAACCAGAATGACCCAGCGTATCCATCGCAGCATCGACACCCCACTCCGATCAGGCCTGAACCGGGATGAATTGTGGGAAGGCCACGACAAAGGCTTGATCAAATGCTGGGAAATCGGCCGCCAACGTGCCGTCCGCTTCCCCGACCTCGCCCAACAATGCCTCACCGATGAACTCCCGGTGCTAGGCTGGAAAGGTGGCGTCAGCCGCAGTCTGAAGAAACTCGAAAAATACGGATCCCTCAAATACCTCGCCCAATGGCAGGGGTTGCGCGGCGAAGATCTGGATATTGATTTGAGCGCAGAACGGGCGCTGACCTGTTCCAGGACCAAAATGATGGTGACGTTTACACCGGATCGGTCGAAGTATTTCAATCAGGTGGCGGACGTGGAAGCTTAAGGAGAAGGACGCATGGTCGACCTACATAAGGAATTTCAAAACAGCGGTTTCTTCCACGAAGCGCGGATTGATCGACGCTCGGCTGACGCACTGGTGGGAATCGCCGCCGGGCTCGCTGCCGATGGTGCGATCAACCAGCAGGAAGCCGAGTTTCTAAAGACCTGGATCGAAACCCATTTAAGCCATCTCGGCGATCCGGTGGTGAATATCCTCTACAAACGCCTTGCCGGCATGCTGAGCGACGGCGTGCTTGATGCCGAGGAGTCTGGCGAGCTGTTGGAGATGCTTCACCAGTTTGCAGGCCTGCCGATTGGTTCTGCCCAAACGTTCACTGCACCGACCAGCCTTCCTCTCGATAACCCTGCGCCCTCTTTAAGTTGGGCTGACCGAATGTTCCTGTTTACCGGGATCATGGCTTACGGTCCGCGCAAGGAGTGCGAATCACTGATTATTGAGCGTGGGGGGCTTATCGGCGGATCCGTCAGCAAGAAGATCCACTATCTAGTGGTAGGCAGCATTGGCAATGATCAATGGCTGCATAGCACCTACGGGACCAAGATCAAAAGAGCTGTCGAACTGAGAGAAAGCGGTGTGCCGATAGCGCTCATCAGTGAAGAATATTGGCAAAAGGTGCTGTTCGGATAACGCCGTTACAGCCTCTATGGAGTGTCAAATGAACCATGACGCGCAGATCCAATACGCACTGACACCCAGCCTCAATCTCGCCTATGAAGAGCACGGCCCGATCACCGGCGACCCGGTCATTCTGCTCCACGGCTTTCCCTACTCCCCCCGCGCCTATGACGAAATCGCCGCAGCCCTCGCCGCAAAGGGCTACCGCGTTATCGTCCCGTACCTGCGCGGCTACGGCCCGACTCGCTTCAACTCACCCGACATCCTGCGCTCAGGCCAGCAAGCCGCCCTCGCCCAGGATCTGCTGGATCTGATGGATGCCCTCTCCATTCAACAAGCCGCTCTGTGCGGTTACGACTGGGGTGGTCGGGCGGCGTGCATTGTTGCGGCACTGTGGCCGGAACGAGTGCGCTGTCTGGTGACCGGGGACGGTTACAACCTCCAGAACATCCCCAACTCCACCCAGCCTCTGGATCCGGAGACTGAACACCGTCTCTGGTATCAGTACTACTTCCACACTCCGCGCGGTGTTGAAGGCCTGACCCAAAATCGTCGGGCCCTGTGCGAACTGCTCTGGAAGTTGTGGTCGCCGACCTGGGCGAAAAATGCCGAACGTTATCCCTTGAACGCGCCAGCCTTCGATAATCCGGATTTCGTCGAGGTGGTGATTCACTCATACCGGCACCGGTTCATGTATGCGCCCGGCGACCCGGCGCTGGAATGGATGGAAGAAGCACTGACCCAACAACCGATAATCTCCGTGCCGACGATCTCCCTCTGCGGCGCCGATGACGGTGTCGGCCCCGCGTCTGAAATCGATGAAGACGCCGACTGCTTTACCGGCCCTTACGAACGCCGAGTACTGGCAGGCGTCGGTCATAACATCCCCGAAGAAGCCCCCGAGGCGACCCTCAAGGCAATACTGGATCTGCTGCAGGGCTGACGGAAAACCGCTCGCGATAGGCTTGCGGTGTCACGCCCATGGCCCGCAGAAAACTGCGGCGCAAGGTCTCTTCACTGCCAAACCCGCACTGCACCGCGACCCGTTTGATCGGCACACCGGTGTCGCTGAGTAGCCGTCGCGCAGTCTCGACCCGAATCAGTTCAATCGCCCGCGCCGGGGTCTGGCCGGTGTCGGCGCGATAATGACGGACGAAGCTGCGCTCGCTCATGCCGGCCTGCAAGGCCAAGGTCGGGATGCCAAGGTCCTTGGTGAGGTTTTCGCTGATCCAGGCGTGAAATTCGTCGAAGCGGTTGCCTTCCTTTTGCAGGGACAGGGTTACGCTGAACTGCGACTGGCCACCCGGACGCTTGAGAAACACCACCAATTGCCGGGCGACGTCCAGGGCCATGGTTCGGCCGAGGTCTTCTTCGACCATTGCCAGGGCCAGGTCGATGCCCGCGGTGACACCGGCCGAGGTCCAGACCGGGCCGTCATTGATGAAGATCGGGTTGGGTTCGACCTGAAGTTTGGGATGCTGGTGCGCCAATTGCTCGCAACGGGTCCAGTGAGTGACCACTCGCCTGCCATCGAGCCAACCGCTGGCCGCCAGCAAAAACGCCCCGGTGCACACCGATGACACGCGCCGACAACCCGTCGCGTGCTCTCGCACCCAGGCCACCAGCGGTTCGTCTTTCGACGCCGCATAAACGCCCCAGCCACCGGCAATGATCAAAGTGTCGCTGCCCTGATCCGGCAGTGGCTCTGCCAATAGCGCCAACCCCGCCGACGACATCACCGCCCCGCCACCGCAGGCAATCACCGACGGCGCATAGGGCGGCGGCAAACCTTGCTGGCGAGCAATGTCGTTGGCCGAGGCGAACACCTGCAACGGCCCGGTGACGTCGAGCAGTTGCACGTTGGCAAAGGCCAGCACATGAATGGTTTTCGGGTTGTTCGGCATGCTTGGCGTAATTCGTGGGGTTATTGGCGTATGCGCCAAATCCTACGAGCCTACAGTGAAGTCGTCCACCCCAACCAGGAGAAAAAACGCCATGACGTTGCAGATCGGTTTTCTGTTGTTTCCACAGGTTCAACAACTGGACCTGACCGGCCCTTATGACGTGCTGGCCTCGCTGCCGGACGTGAAAGTTCATCTGATCTGGAAGGACCTGGTCCCGATCACCGCGAGCACCGGACTCGTGTTGAAACCGACCATCACCTTCGACGATTGCCCGCCACTGGATGTGATCTGCATTCCCGGCGGCAGCGGCGTCGGGCCATTGATGGAGGATGACGAAACCCTGGCCTTCATCAAAGTACAGGCCGCCAACGCGCGGTATGTCACTTCGGTCTGCACCGGCGCACTGGTGCTTGGCGCGGCGGGGTTGCTCAAGGGCAAACGCGCCACCACTCATTGGGCGTATCACCAATTGCTCGGGGTTTTGGGAGCGATCCCGGTGAGCGATCGGGTGGTGCGCGACGGCAATCTGCTGACTGGCGGCGGGATCACCGCGGGCATCGATTTTGCCCTGACCCTGACGGCTGAATTGTTTGATAAGGACACGGCGCAACTGGTGCAGTTACAGCTGGAATATGCCCCAGCACCGCCGTTTGCTTCGGGCAGTCCCGAGACAGCGCCGGTCAGCGTGCTGGAAGACGCCCGGAAACGCGCTGCCGCGTCGTTGAAATTGCGCTCGGAAATCACCGAACGTGCCGCGGCGAAACTCGACCGCCAGTGAAGAAACGGCTGCGGGCGCTATCGCCCCTGCAGCCAGTCACTCAGGCCGGAAAATCCGTTGCCAGCGATTAACGTGTTTGTAGGGTTTACGGCTGCTGCGCAGCCGAACGCAGCCTTCGGCATCTGCTACATCGGGTTTCAGTTTTTTACACACGAAAAAAAACCCGCCTAAGCGGGTTTCTCAAGACCATCGCGACATCCTGTCGGCAGCCATCCTGGCGTATGGTCGATCATCCGTGATCCTGAGCACGTCCTGTGCTTCAGTTGATGGATCCAGATTAGACGCATCGTTGAAGCTTCAAAAGACGACATACCACTGGCTACGTGTAAGCCATTGACCATTCAACGCCTGAAATCTGCACTTGTAGCAGCTGCCGAAGGCTGCGTTCGGCAGCTGCAATTACAGAGATCGGATTTCAATTTTTCTGCAGGCGAAAAAAAACCCGCCGAAGCGGGTTTCTCCCAAGACCATATCGACTCCCTGTCGGCAGCAATCCTTGCTATGGTCGATCATCCGTGACCCTGGAGCACTTCCTGTGCTTCAGTTGATGAGGCTAGATTACGCCTGGGATCCAATCTGCAATAGACGACATAGCTACTACCGCGTGTAAGACATTCGCTATAGACGCCCTTCCGAAAACCCTTAGACGAGTCAGCCATCATGCGCTGAAGCCGCGAGTTTCATGGCCTGCAGCCCTTAACCTCCCTCACGCTCATGAGTCTTGGCATTTGTTTCCAGAAATTGTTCGATATTACTCATCTGCTCATCCCAACCGCGGCTGTCCATGCGGAACGCCTTGAGCCGGCGCGACTGAGGGATATGATCGAAACCGGACTCGACAACCGTCAACAACGTGCCTTCGTCCATATCCTGAAGTTCGAACTTCACCAGCGTAGTGGGCTCCTGGGAGTAATCGGTATCGGCTTCGACTGCATACGGGTGCCAGCGAAACGAAAACACCCGCTCCGGCTCGACCCGCTCCACCCGTACATTCCACAACAAGTGCTCATAACCAGGATAAGTAATCTGCCCCTGGGTCCACTCGCCGGCAACAAAGCGTTTACCTTCGAGTGCCACGCCGAACCATTGCCCAAAGGCTTCGGCATTGGCCAGCACACGCCAGACCTGCGAGCGCGGCACCTTGAGCAGGATTTTCCTTTCGATGCGATCTGATGCTGGGTTCATAAGTCACCTCCTGTATTGAACAGTAGGCCTGTAAAGACCATAAGACCAACCTTAAAGTTGTATCAAACGGGTGCGGCAATCACCCGTACCTGAAATATTCGGCCTCAGTTTTGGCCATAAGTTCTGGTTTGAAGGGGGGGAGTCAGCGGGCTGAAGCTGCTAACGTTTGCAGCGACGTGACCCCTTACAAGGAAGATTCATGCAGCCTTCACTCACGGAACGTTATCGCGCAACCCTGCTGGGGCTTGCTTGTGGGGATGCCGTTGGCACCCGTGCCGAATTTCAGCCGCGCGGCTCGTTTTCCCCTCTCACCGATATGGTTGGGGGCGGCCCGTTCAATCTGAAGCCAGGGCAATGGACCGATGACACTTCCATGGCACTTTGCCTGGCAGAAAGCCTGCTGAACAAAAAAGGTTTTGATGCGGCCGACCAAATGGGCCGTTATCTCAACTGGTGGCAATGGGGTTACCTGAGTTCGACCGGCGTATGCTTCGACATTGGCACGACCGTACGTGAAGCGCTGGCTCGTTATCTGGAAACCGGTCAACCATTCGCTGGATCCACCGATCCCTACACGGCCGGCAACGGCTCGCTGATGCGGTTAGCACCAATAGTGTTGTACTACTTTCCCGATCCCGACCGGATCAGAACCTTTTCCGCAGACAGCTCGCGCACTACCCACGCGGCACCAGAGGCGCTTGAATGCTGTCAGTTGCTTGCCGAGCTGATCCGCAAGGCATTGCAAGGCGCGCCCAAGCAGGATTTGCAGAGCCTGCCAGAGATGAGGTTCGTGGAACCGAAGGTCGCGAGCATCGCCCGAGGCGATTACCTCGGTAAATCCAGAGACGATGTTCGCGGTAGCGGTTACTGCGTTGCATCACTGGAAGCGGCCTTGTGGTGCTTTCATCATACTGACGGTTTTGAAGCCGCCATCCTCGAAGCCGCGAATCTGGGTGATGACGCCGATACCACTGCCGCCATCGTCGGCCAGGTGGCTGGGGCTCACTACGGTGCAGGCCATCCCTCACGGCTGGCTGGTGAAGTTGCACATGCGCAATGATATCCAGACCTGTGCAGACCAATTGCTCGCGGCTTCGGGCGCCCTTGGTACAAGCTGAAACTTCCCTCTTCGCTACACTGCCCCCCAACTGTCCATCATCACAGCGAGCCCGCCATGCCCAAATGTTTTCTCCTTGCTTTGACGCCGCTGTTCACTCCTCTTGCGCATGCCATCGACTGCGACAATGCCACTGACCAGACGACGATTAATCAGTGCGCGGCGCAGCAGAACAAGACGGCCGACAAAGAGCTGAATGCGCTTTACCAGCAAATCACAGCGCGCTTGAAGGACAGCCCCGACACCAAAAAACTGTTGGTCGGCGCTCAACGTTCATGGATTGCATTTCGCGATGCCCAATGCAAGTTCTCGGCGTCCGGGGTGGCGGGTGGCAGTGTGTATCCTCTGATCTACAGCAATTGCATCACCGAACTGACGAAGGCGCGGGTCGAGGCGTTCAAGACTTACTTGAAGTGTCAGGAAGGGGATTTGAGTTGTCCGGTGCCTGGGGCTTGATGTGGTTTTGTCGCATATCGCGACAGCCGATGGGACGACGAGCAAGCTGTTACGGTCTTGAGACACCCTTTATTCAGGATTAGAATTTTCGGGCTAAGGGTGAATGACGGAGCATTTGCCCGGCCACACATCTGACGTGAAGGAGGTAGCGATGTTCCTTTCGACCCTGGAAATTCAAAACATCATTGAGCACAGTTTTCTGCCCGCCGTGTGCACTTGCAGCCTGGAAGCGGACCAGTCCATGACGATTCGGGTTTGCGATTGCATAACTGGCAAAGTGGATCTGGTGGCCACCCATGTTCCGGTATGGACATTGGACAGCCCCCACGCGATCGCATCGCTGGTGGCTAATATGCGGCAAGAAATCGCAGCTCACAAAGGCCAACATCCGAAGTTTTTCAGCTGAATAGGTGTGCGCCGCACCACGACGGTGGTGCGGCGCAAGTCCCTCGGTTTATGACGGAATTTTTTCGGGAAACTTCTTCAAATGTGGCGCTATCTACAGCCGCCAGAAACCTTCCACGATCCTTGAGTGTAGCCAGAACGTCACTTCGGTTTCCTTGCCGGCCAATATGAAACCGGCAATTGCGCCTATCGGTCCCAGCAACATGGCCCCCCGCCACGCCGCGCTACGCCATCCACTGTTTTGGCCAGGTGCGGGCGACTCCATACACCTTTGTTGGCGATAAGCGCGGTGGCCTAGGCCAGTTGCAGGGGCGTGACCTGCACGTAGCTCTGATCGATGCCGAGGATCACAGTCGAGAACCACGGCTGACGACGGGTCGCGCGTTTCCAGGCCTGGGAAGGCATTAACCCCGCAAATTCTTCGAACATGTCCAGCGAGACCTTCTCGCCAAGGCCGAACATCGCCACGTAGTCGTGCAGGCGGTCAATGCCCAACTTGTGAGGGCAATCGCCACTTCAGGCTTGATGGTCGAACCGGGCGCGTAGAGTCCCCGCAGCACGCGGCCCTGAGCGTTGGTCTCGACTTCTTCATAATCCACATCATCACCCGTGAATGCGCCTCCGACGTCAAAGAAGAGCTGGATGATCTCCGAAAACAATCGTGTATTGCCGACCGCCCCTACCCGCAGATCTGCAGTAACTCTGTGACTGTGGAGGGGTAGCGATCCGTAGGCTTGAAGTCAGTCCGTTAAAAAACGAGCTGCACCCTACCAAAAACGGCGTGGTTACTTTAGCGCCTACCGAAATTTCATGAACAATGCAGCCCGATGTAACCACTGCGGTACTTTCCTGCGGACAAAACAAAACCCCTACCTGCATACGCAGATAGGGGTTTCGGAATTTGATCTTGACGATGACCTACTCTCACATGGGGAAACCCCACACTACCATCGGCGATGCATCGTTTCACTGCTGAGTTCGGGATGGGATCAGGTGGTTCCAATGCTCTATGGTCGTCAAGAAATTCGGTAGCCAGGTCGTTCTCTCTTGCGAGATCACGCTCCAGCGAATGGGTATGTGACAGCTTGGTGTTTCGTGAGTGTCACAAACTTTCGGTTCGTTTCGTCTTCACACACCGCAATCTGGTGCCTTTTCGCTTTTCAGCTCGAAGCCTGCAAATTGCTTGGGTGTTATATGGTCAAGCCTCACGGGCAATTAGTATTGGTTAGCTCAACGCCTCACAGCGCTTACACACCCAACCTATCAACGTCGTAGTCTTCGACGGCCCTTCAGGGGACTCAAGGTCCCAGTGAGATCTCATCTTGAGGCTAGTTTCCCGCTTAGATGCTTTCAGCGGTTATCTATTCCGAACATAGCTACCCGGCAATGCCACTGGCGTGACAACCGGAACACCAGAGGTTCGTCCACTCCGGTCCTCTCGTACTAGGAGCAGCCCCTCTCAAATCTCAAACGTCCACGGCAGATAGGGACCGAACTGTCTCACGACGTTCTAAACCCAGCTCGCGTACCACTTTAAATGGCGAACAGCCATACCCTTGGGACCGGCTTCAGCCCCAGGATGTGATGAGCCGACATCGAGGTGCCAAACACCGCCGTCGATATGAACTCTTGGGCGGTATCAGCCTGTTATCCCCGGAGTACCTTTTATCCGTTGAGCGATGGCCCTTCCATACAGAACCACCGGATCACTAAGACCTACTTTCGTACCTGCTCGACGTGTCTGTCTCGCAGTCAAGCGCGCTTTTGCCTTTATACTCTACGACCGATTTCCGACCGGTCTGAGCGCACCTTCGTACTCCTCCGTTACTCTTTAGGAGGAGACCGCCCCAGTCAAACTACCCACCATACACTGTCCTCGATCCGGATAACGGACCTGAGTTAGAACCTCAAAGTTGCCAGGGTGGTATTTCAAGGTTGGCTCCACGCGAACTGGCGTCCACGCTTCAAAGCCTCCCACCTATCCTACACAAGCAAATTCAAAGTCCAGTGCAAAGCTATAGTAAAGGTTCACGGGGTCTTTCCGTCTAGCCGCGGATACACTGCATCTTCACAGCGATTTCAATTTCACTGAGTCTCGGGTGGAGACAGCGCCGCCATCGTTACGCCATTCGTGCAGGTCGGAACTTACCCGACAAGGAATTTCGCTACCTTAGGACCGTTATAGTTACGGCCGCCGTTTACCGGGGCTTCGATCAAGAGCTTCGCGTTAGCTAACCCCATCAATTAACCTTCCGGCACCGGGCAGGCGTCACACCCTATACGTCCACTTTCGTGTTTGCAGAGTGCTGTGTTTTTAATAAACAGTCGCAGCGGCCTGGTATCTTCGACCGGCATGGGCTTACGCAGTAAATGCTTCACCCTCACCGGCGCACCTTCTCCCGAAGTTACGGTGCCATTTTGCCTAGTTCCTTCACCCGAGTTCTCTCAAGCGCCTTGGTATTCTCTACCCAACCACCTGTGTCGGTTTGGGGTACGGTTCCTGGTTACCTGAAGCTTAGAAGCTTTTCTTGGAAGCATGGCATCAACCACTTCGTCACCCAAAGGGTAACTCGTCATCAGCTCTCGGCCTTAAGATCCCGGATTTACCTAAGATCTCAGCCTACCACCTTAAACTTGGACAACCAACGCCAAGCTGGCCTAGCCTTCTCCGTCCCTCCATCGCAATAACCAGAAGTACAGGAATATTAACCTGTTTTCCATCGACTACGCTTTTCAGCCTCGCCTTAGGGACCGACTAACCCTGCGTCGATTAACGTTGCGCAGGAAACCTTGGTCTTTCGGCGTGGGTGTTTTTCACACCCATTGTCGTTACTCATGTCAGCATTCGCACTTCTGATACCTCCAGCAAGCTTCTCAACTCACCTTCACAGGCTTACAGAACGCTCCTCTACCGCATCACCTAAGTGATACCCGTAGCTTCGGTGTATGGTTTGAGCCCCGTTACATCTTCCGCGCAGGCCGACTCGACTAGTGAGCTATTACGCTTTCTTTAAAGGGTGGCTGCTTCTAAGCCAACCTCCTAGCTGTCTAAGCCTTCCCACATCGTTTCCCACTTAACCATAACTTTGGGACCTTAGCTGACGGTCTGGGTTGTTTCCCTTTTCACGACGGACGTTAGCACCCGCCGTGTGTCTCCCATGCTCGGCACTTGTAGGTATTCGGAGTTTGCATCGGTTTGGTAAGTCGGGATGACCCCCTAGCCGAAACAGTGCTCTACCCCCTACAGTGATACATGAGGCGCTACCTAAATAGCTTTCGAGGAGAACCAGCTATCTCCGAGCTTGATTAGCCTTTCACTCCGATCCACAGGTCATCCGCTAACTTTTCAACGGTAGTCGGTTCGGTCCTCCAGTTAGTGTTACCCAACCTTCAACCTGCCCATGGATAGATCGCCCGGTTTCGGGTCTATTCCCAGCGACTAGACGCCCTATTAAGACTCGCTTTCGCTACGCCTCCCCTATTCGGTTAAGCTCGCCACTGAAAATAAGTCGCTGACCCATTATACAAAAGGTACGCAGTCACCCAACAAAGTGGGCTCCCACTGCTTGTACGCATACGGTTTCAGGATCTATTTCACTCCCCTCTCCGGGGTTCTTTTCGCCTTTCCCTCACGGTACTAGTTCACTATCGGTCAGTCAGTAGTATTTAGCCTTGGAGGATGGTCCCCCCATATTCAGACAAAGTTTCTCGTGCTCCGTCCTACTCGATTTCATGACCAAGAGATTTTCGCGTACAGGGCTATCACCCACTATGGCCGCACTTTCCAGAGCGTTCCGCTAATCTCAAAGCCACTTAAGGGCTAGTCCCCGTTCGCTCGCCACTACTAAGGGAATCTCGGTTGATTTCTTTTCCTCAGGGTACTTAGATGTTTCAGTTCCCCTGGTTCGCTTCTTAAGCCTATGTATTCAGCTTAAGATACCTAACTTATGTTAGGTGGGTTCCCCCATTCAGACATCTCCGGATCAAAGTCTGTTTGCCGACTCCCCGAAGCTTTTCGCAGGCTACCACGTCTTTCATCGCCTCTGACTGCCAAGGCATCCACCGTATGCGCTTCTTCACTTGACCATATAACCCCAAGCAATCTGGTTATACTGTGAAGACGACATTCGCCGAAAATTCGCGATTAAACTCACAAATTTTACCTTAGCCTGATCCGCTACCAGTGAAAGTAACGTTCAGTCTATCTTTCTATCACATACCCAAATTTTTAAAGAACGATCTAATCAAAGACTAGAAATCAACATTCACCATCGTCACGATGGAATGCTCATTTCTAAGCTTTCAACAAACAGAAGCAGTAGTGGTGGAGCCAAACGGGATCGAACCGTTGACCTCCTGCGTGCAAGGCAGGCGCTCTCCCAGCTGAGCTATGGCCCCGTATTTCTACAGGCGTTTCCCACACAAAATTGGTGGGTCTGGGCAGATTCGAACTGCCGACCTCACCCTTATCAGGGGTGCGCTCTAACCAACTGAGCTACAGACCCAATTTCGAGCTACTAAGGCCGACCTCACCCTGCTCTTAACCACACAGCATGGGGTGCGCTCCAACCAACTCAGCTACAACCTGATACAGGCTGCTTCTTATCGTCTTCTTCAATGAATCAAGCAATTCGTGTGGGAACTTATGGAGCAGCTGATGTCGTCGATTAAGGAGGTGATCCAGCCGCAGGTTCCCCTACGGCTACCTTGTTACGACTTCACCCCAGTCATGAATCACACCGTGGTAACCGTCCTCCCGAAGGTTAGACTAGCTACTTCTGGTGCAACCCACTCCCATGGTGTGACGGGCGGTGTGTACAAGGCCCGGGAACGTATTCACCGCGACATTCTGATTCGCGATTACTAGCGATTCCGACTTCACGCAGTCGAGTTGCAGACTGCGATCCGGACTACGATCGGTTTTCTGGGATTAGCTCCACCTCGCGGCTTGGCAACCCTCTGTACCGACCATTGTAGCACGTGTGTAGCCCAGGCCGTAAGGGCCATGATGACTTGACGTCATCCCCACCTTCCTCCGGTTTGTCACCGGCAGTCTCCTTAGAGTGCCCACCATTACGTGCTGGTAACTAAGGACAAGGGTTGCGCTCGTTACGGGACTTAACCCAACATCTCACGACACGAGCTGACGACAGCCATGCAGCACCTGTCTCAATGTTCCCGAAGGCACTCCGCTATCTCTAGCAGATTCATTGGATGTCAAGGCCTGGTAAGGTTCTTCGCGTTGCTTCGAATTAAACCACATGCTCCACCGCTTGTGCGGGCCCCCGTCAATTCATTTGAGTTTTAACCTTGCGGCCGTACTCCCCAGGCGGTCAACTTAATGCGTTAGCTGCGCCACTAAGAGCTCAAGGCTCCCAACGGCTAGTTGACATCGTTTACGGCGTGGACTACCAGGGTATCTAATCCTGTTTGCTCCCCACGCTTTCGCACCTCAGTGTCAGTATCAGTCCAGGTGGTCGCCTTCGCCACTGGTGTTCCTTCCTATATCTACGCATTTCACCGCTACACAGGAAATTCCACCACCCTCTACCATACTCTAGCTCGTCAGTTTTGAATGCAGTTCCCAGGTTGAGCCCGGGGATTTCACATCCAACTTAACGAACCACCTACGCGCGCTTTACGCCCAGTAATTCCGATTAACGCTTGCACCCTCTGTATTACCGCGGCTGCTGGCACAGAGTTAGCCGGTGCTTATTCTGTCGGTAACGTCAAAACAATTACGTATTAGGTAACTGCCCTTCCTCCCAACTTAAAGTGCTTTACAATCCGAAGACCTTCTTCACACACGCGGCATGGCTGGATCAGGCTTTCGCCCATTGTCCAATATTCCCCACTGCTGCCTCCCGTAGGAGTCTGGACCGTGTCTCAGTTCCAGTGTGACTGATCATCCTCTCAGACCAGTTACGGATCGTCGCCTTGGTGAGCCATTACCTCACCAACTAGCTAATCCGACCTAGGCTCATCTGATAGCGCAAGGCCCGAAGGTCCCCTGCTTTCTCCCGTAGGACGTATGCGGTATTAGCGTCCGTTTCCGAGCGTTATCCCCCACTACCAGGCAGATTCCTAGGCATTACTCACCCGTCCGCCGCTCGCCACCAGGTACAAGTACCCGTGCTGCCGCTCGACTTGCATGTGTTAGGCCTGCCGCCAGCGTTCAATCTGAGCCATGATCAAACTCTTCAGTTCAAACATCTTTGGGTTTTTAAGAAACCCTAAACTTGGCTCAGCAATCGTTGGTTACATCTTTGATTTCTCGCGGAGTAACTTGTGATGCTGATAATCTTGTTGACTATCAGTCTGACTCCACAAGCACCCACACGAATTGCTTGATTCAGTTGTTAAAGAGCGGTTGGTTAAGATCTTTCGTCTCAACCGAGGCGCGCATTCTACAGCAGCCTCTGTTGCTGTCAAGCGGTTATTTTCAGAAGTTTTCAAGGTTTTCCTCAACAACTTCAACCACTTGCGCTTCCGATCTCTCGTTAGCGGGAGGCGAATTCTACAGCGTTACTCGCTGCTGTCAACACCTCTTTTTTCTCCGCTTTCGACCGAGAAGATCGAACCGTCAATAAGGCGAAAGCACACTGCCCTACCAACTCCTTCTGGCTTCGATGAACTGAAGCGTAACCGCTGCCGAAAACTGCGTAACTCTTTGTTTACCAAGGAGTTTTCCGTTTCGACTGCGCCGGAAGTGGGGCGAATTATAGGCTTCCAGAATCTGCCGTCAACCCCTGATTTGATTTTTCTATCAGGATGTTCAAAATCCCTGCTTATATATAGACGCGCCCGCAACGAATGCGCAGTATATTGCCCAATACATACAATAAACTCTCGCTTGCCACTTCGGACGATGCCACGCAATGAATGATCACCCCCGCAGCCTTGCCTCGACTCTGTTCTCGGTCGGCCTGCTCTTGATAGCCATGGCATCCATCCAGTCCGGAGCTTCCCTGGCCAAAAGCATGTTCCCGGTTATCGGTGCTCAAGGAACGACCACCCTGCGACTGATCTTTGCCAGTGTGATCATGCTGCTGATATTGCGCCCATGGCGAGCGAAGCTCACCGCGAAATCCCTGCGCACCGTTATCGTCTACGGAATGGCGTTGGGCGGCATGAACTTCCTCTTCTATATGTCCTTGCGCACTGTCCCCTTGGGTATCGCCGTAGCTTTGGAGTTCACCGGCCCATTGGCAGTCGCTATCTATGCCTCACGTCGAGCGATCGACTTTTTATGGATCGCTCTGGCAGCCTTGGGTTTACTGCTATTGATTCCGATAGGCGCCACGAGCGCGGGCATCGACCTGGTCGGCGCAGGTTATGCGCTGGGTGCTGGTGTCTGCTGGGCGCTGTACATTCTGTTCGGCCAAAAGGCTGGTGCTGATAATGGGGTGCAGACCGCAGCATTGGGCGTGATGATTGCCGCCCTGTTCGTAGCGCCCATCGGCATTGTCCACGCTGGCGCCGCGTTACTGACACCCTCGTTGATTCCCGTGGCCATCGGGGTCGCCATTCTTTCCACCGCTCTGCCCTATACTCTGGAGATGGTCGCCCTCACACGGATTCCAGCCCGGACCTTCGGTACGTTGATGAGCATCGAACCTGCGATCGGCGCGCTGTCCGGCCTGTTGTTCCTCCAGGAATACCTTTCCCTGTCACAGTGGATGGCTATCCTGTGCATCATTCTGGCTTCCGTGGGCGCAACCATGACTATGGGGAGTACCGCCAAGCCTGTGGTCGCAGCAGATTGAAACGGGATTGACGAAGGTCTGGTATTTGCCGCTCAATTAGGCCATGTTTAGGCTACGTAACTCGGTGCCAGACATGGATTTTTTCAGATAGGGATATCAGAACGCTTCAAGCAAAAGCGAATGCAGGCAGCCCCAGGCACACACCCGGGGCCGCTATTAAGGACAGCAATGAAACGAATTTTGATACTGATCGCCGTACTTGCAATTGCGGGCTGCGCCGCGACCTCGAAACCCCAGATGAAACATGGCAAGAGAGGACTGCATATCAACTGTTCGGGGCTCTCGTCCTCGTGGGACAAGTGCTACACCAGCGCCGCCAATTCGTGTGCGCCCAAGGGATACAAGGTCATCGCCAAGTCAGGAGATGCGGTAGAAGAGCCCGGTGATTATCCGTTCGGCCTCAACCCGGCTGGCTATACCAGCCGCAGCATGATCGTCATCTGCAAGTAACCCTCCCGTTCTATCGGGTTTGTGTACCCGATAGGCGCTCCGCCCGGATGCTGCTAACGTTCGTCAGTCAATGACCGTTCAGCAAAGGGCGATATCCATGACCACCGCTATCAATAACAAGAAAATCGTATTGGTCGTCGGCGCAGGCGATGCCACCGGCGGCGCCATCGCCAAACGTTTTGCCCGTGAAGGGTATGTCGCCTGCGTCACACGTCGCAGCGCAGACAAACTCCAGCCATTGGTAGATTCCATCTCAGCCAGTGGCGGCGAGGCTCGCGGTTTTGCCTGCGATGCACGTAATGAAGAAGACGTGATAGCGCTCATCGAGCAGATCGAAACCGAGATCGGCCCCATCGAAGCGTTCGTCTTCAATATCGGCGCCAATGTGCCTTGCAGTATTCTCGAAGAAACCGCCCGCAAGTATTTCAAGATTTGGGAAATGGCCTGTTTCTCAGGGTTTCTCAACGCCCGTGAAGTGGCCAGGCGCATGGTCACCCGCCAACGGGGCACGATCCTGTTCACCGGCGCCACTGCCGGCTTGCGCGGTGCCGCGGGTTTCGCCGCCTTCGCCGGGGCCAAGCACGGGATTCGCGCCCTGGCGCAAAGCATGGCCCGCGAACTGGGACCGATGAACATCCATGTCGCCCACGTCGTAGTGGATGGCGCCATCGATACCGACTTTATCCGCGACAATTTTCCGGAAAAATACGCGACCAAGGATGAGGACGGCATTCTCGATCCCGAGCACATCGCCGACAACTATTGGTACCTGCACAGCCAGCCACGGGACGCCTGGACCTTCGAGCTGGATCTGCGCCCCTGGAACGAACGCTGGTAGCCCTCCCCTTCCAACAATAAGAAGAGCACATCGACCATGAGCAAAACCGTGGAGTTCTTTTTCGACCTCGGCAGCCCCGCCACTTACCTGGCTTATACCCAACTACCGAGGATCTGCAAACAGACCGATAGCCAACTGATCTACAGACCGATGCTGTTGGGTGGCGTCTTCAAAGCTACCGGCAATGCTTCCCCCGTCACCGTACCGGCAAAGGGTCGCTATATGTTTCAGGACCTGGACCGCTATGCCAAACGCTATGGCGTACCGCTGAAGTTCAACCCGCACTTTCCCATCAATACCCTGATGCTGATGCGCGCTGTCACGGGTATGCAACTGCGCCATCCCGAACGCTTTCAGTTGTTTATCGATTGCCTGTTTCACGCCCTTTGGGTTGATGGGCGCAGCCTCGATGATCCAGCGACTGTTGCAGTCGTGCTGTCGCAAAACGGTTTTGATCCGAACGAGGTACTGGCGCTGACCACCGATGAGGCAGTCAAAGCCAACCTCAAGGAAAACACTGAGGAAGCGGTGCAACGTGGCGTATTCGGTGCGCCGAGCATGTTTGTCGAGGGTCAGCTGTTCTTCGGCCAGGATCGGCTGGACTTCGTCCTTGAAGCCCTGCGTGCGCAATAACCAGGGCCTGACTATGACCTGAGCCAGGCGCTGAAAACAGCGCCTGAACTCAAACCGCTCAAATAGCCGCGGTTCGGATGTTCAACCATTCGAGGGCCGTGCCATCGAGCAACGGGCTCAAGCGTTCACGGACCTCGGCGTGATAGCCGTTGAACCATTGCTTTTCGTCTTCGGTCAGCAGCGACGGTTCCAGGCAACGGGTGTCGATCGGGCACAGGGTCAGGGTTTCGAATTTCAGGAACTCACCGAATTCGCTCTTGCCTGCTTCACGATTCAACACCAGATTCTCGATTCGCACACCCCAGCGCCCCGGACGGTAAGTGCCCGGTTCAATAGACGTGATCATGCCCGGCTGCATCGCGGTTTGCGGTGCCGCCGCGGCCTGATAGGCGATGACTTGCGGGCCTTCGTGAACATTGAGGAAGTAGCCGACGCCGTGACCGGTGCCGTGACCGTAGTCGACGCTTTCGGCCCAGATCGGTGCGCGAGCAATAGCGTCCAGCAACGGCGACAGAATGCCTCGTGGGAACTGTGCACGGGAGAGTGCAATCACGCCTTTGAGCACTCGGGTGCAATCGCGCTTCTGCTCGTCAGTTGGCGTACCCACCGGCACCATTCGGGTGATGTCGGTGGTACCGCCTAAATACTGGCCACCGGAGTCAATCAGCAACAGGCCGTCACCTTCGATCACCGCGTGTTCTTCTTCGGTGGCGTGGTAGTGCGGCATCGCACCATTGGCGTTAAACGCAGCAATGGTGTTGAAGCTCAGCGACACATAATCCGAGCGTCGGGTACGCGCCGCGGTCAGGTGTTCGTCGATGGTCAGTTCGGTGATGCGCTCACGCCCCAAGGCTGCTTCCAGCCAGGCGAAGAATTCGCACAGCGCCGCGCCATCCTGCTCCATCGCCCGACGAATGTGCTCGGCATCGGCCAGGCTTTTCTGCGACTTGGCCAAGGTGGTCGGATTCAGGCCTTCGAGCAATCTCACGCCGCTGTTCAGGTTATCCAGCAGACCAGCCGTGACCCGCGCCGGATCGACTTGCAGGCTCTCGCCGCTCGGCACGGCGTGCAAAGCAGCGGTTACTTCGCTGTAATCGCGCAGGGTCACGCCGTCCTGTTCGAGAATGGCGCGCAGTTCGGCGCTCACTTTACTCAGGGCGACGAACAAGGTGGCCTGCTGCTGGCTGATCAGGGCGAAAGACACAAAGACCGGATTGAACGACACATCGCCGCCGCGCAGGTTGAACAGCCAGGCGATGTCATCGAGGGTGGCGATGAAGTGCCAGTCGGCACCGCGCTCTTTCAGTACCTCCCGCAGTTTGGCGAGTTTTTCGCCACGGCTGACCGTCGCCTGAGGCGGCAAGTGTTGGTAGATCGGCTCGTTCGGCAGACTCGGACGATCACTCCAGACCTCGCTCAGCAGATCGATGTCGGTGCGCAGACGTGCGCCGCGTTCTTCGAGTTTGCTGCTCAAAGTACGCGCGGAGGCCACGGCAATCACCGCACCATCGACTGCGACGACAGCGCCTTCAGGGGTTTGCTCGGTCAGCCAATCGAGCGGGCCGGGTTGACCCGGTTGCAGCTTGACCAGTTCGATGCCGCTGCCCTTGAGCTCCTTGCTCGCTTGTTCCCAATAGCGGCTGTCGGCCCAGACGCCGGCAAAATCCGGCGTGACAATCAGCGTACCCACCGAGCCATGAAAACCCGACAGCCACTGCCGTCCCTGCCAATAACCTGGCAAGTATTCCGACAGGTGCGGGTCGGCCGACGGCACCAGCAGAGCATGAATGCCCTCCCGGCTCATCAGCTCTCGGGTTTGCGCCAGGCGCTCGGGCACCGATCCATTGATCAAAGGCTGCGTACTCATCGTGTCTCCTGCTAACCACTTTCATCATTATTGTTTAGTGCCGATCGACGTCAGCGCTTTTAAGGTCCTGTCGCCCAGAATGCCGGAGCACTGGCGCAAGCTGCTTTAATCAAATGTACCGCTTGGTCGATATCCTGCTCGGTGGTGAAACGTCCCAGGCTCAAGCGAACGGTGCGACTGGCCGAACGCGCGTCATGCCCCAGGGCCAGCAATACATGGGATGGCGCATTGCTGGCGGAGTTACAGGCCGAGGTCGCGGAAAATGCGATCGAGGTGCTCAACGCCGCGAAACTGAACACGCCTTCGTTGAACGTCAGGCTCAAGGTATGGGGAATACGCTGGGTCGGGCTGCCATTGAGACGCGCGCCGGGAATGCTCAGCAAAGGCTCGAGCAAGCGTTCACGCAGACGCGTGATAGTGGCTTTTTCTTCATCGAACGAGGTGGCCGCCAACGCGAAGGCCGCCCCCATTGCGGCAATCTGATGCGTCGCCAGAGTGCCGGAACGCAACCCGCCCTCGTGACCACCGCCATGGATCTGCGCCTGCAGACGCTGCTGCGCACGCGGGCCGACATACAGCGCGCCGATGCCTTTGGGACCGTAGACCTTGTGCGCCGAGAACGACATCAAATCCACCGGCCACCGGGCCAGATCGATCGCCACTTTACCCGCGCCCTGAGCCGCATCAACGTGAAATAACGCATCGCGATCACGCACCACCTGGCCGATGGCCGGGATGTCGTTGACGGTGCCCAGTTCGTTGTTGACCAGCATCAGCGACACCAGAAAGGTGTCCTCGCGCATCGCTTCGCTGACCGCTTGCGGGGTAATCAGGCCTTCGGCATCAGGCACCAGATACGTCACCGCAACGCCTGCGTCCTGCAATTGTTTTGCAGTGTCGAGAATCGCTTTGTGTTCGATCTGGCTGGTGATGATGTGGCCGCCGGACACACCGCGGGCCTGAGCCACGCCCTTGAGGGCAAGGTTGTTGGATTCGGTGGCGCCGGAGGTCCAGACGATCTGCTCCGCCTGGGCGCCCACCAATTCGGCAACCTGGCGCCGTGCTTGCTCAACCGATTGCCGGGCCTGCTGGCCGAAGACGTGGGAACTGGACGCTGGATTGCCGAAGTTACCGGTAAAACCCAGGCACTCGACCATGACCTTGATGACCCGCTCATCCACCGGCGTGGTGGCGGCGTAGTCGAAATACAACGGACGTATATTCATAAAAGACTCGCAGAGCGTGTTCCGGGATCAGGAAGCTCGTCACTGGAAGTTTCAAAGCGCCGCCTCATGAGCGACGCCGAATTTTCAGAACGACAGCAATACCTGATCGGAGGCCATTAAAGAAGAACAACTTCATTTAAAAGTGCGTAGGAACGCTCCTGAAGTCGAGCTTAACAGGCATCGGGCCACCGGATGAAGCAATGCGTCAGCTAAAACTTTCGAGCAATAACGGATACATCGAAGCCACCAACAATAAGGCCATCCCCCAGTTGAACAGCCGCAACCAGCGGCGATCGCGCAGCACATTGCGCAACAGCGTGCCGCAACCGGCCCACACACTGACGCTTGGCAGGTTGATCAAGGCGAAGACCGCGGCAATCACAATCACATTGGTGAAATAGCCCTGCATTGGTGTGTAGGTGCTGATGGCTCCGATGGCCATGATCCAGGCCTTGGGGTTGACCCATTGAAACGCTGCCGCGCCCAGATAACTGATCGGCTTACCCTCGCCCTGTTCACCCTCGGCTACCGGCCCGGAATGAGCAATTTTCCATGCCAGGTACAGCAGATACGCCGCGCCGACATAGCGCAACACGGTGTAAAGCATTGGATAGGTTTGAAACATCGTGCCCAGGCCAAAACCGACAGCGACCACCAGGACGAAGAAACCGCAGGTGATGCCCAGCATGTGGGGAATGGTGCGGTTAAAACCGAAATTCACGCCCGATGCCAGCAACATGGTGTTGTTCGGGCCGGGGGTGATCGAGGTGACAAGGGCAAACAGGGCAAAGCCCAGTAGCAGGTCGAGCGAGAGTGTCATGGGTGGCAGTCCATCAGGGTCAGTCAGGTATTGACCCTATCGCACACCTTGAGGGAAACCCATGGACAGTTGCGTGAAAGTTCGAGCAGTACAGTCGTCGCTCAGCTTGGGCGACCGTGCAGCTGTATTGCGCGTTCGGCATTCATCTCCCCTTGTTTGTCGAAACTGAACGATTTTGGTGGCTGGCCGAGCAATTCGGCTTTCTTTGCGTGGTACTCGTCGAAAGACAAGCCGCGACGACTCAGGGCCTCCTGCGCCAGTTCCCGGGTTTCTTCAGCGGTGTAGGGCCGCAGTTCCGGTGAAACATGGCTGGCACATCCGGCGAGAACAGAAACGGCGAGCAGCAAGAAAGTGGCGAATAGAGATTTCATTTCGGGTGTCCGGCGATCTGGGTTCGGGGCAATGAACACAGGCTACCGGTGCCGCTCGAAGGGTAGAAATCAACGCTCTCGATAGTGGGTATCGGATCAAAGATTGCCCGAACAGTGATGCTGCTGCTCGTCGGGCACTCGGTTGCGAGAAAGGAGCTGACCTATAGTTACTCGACCGGAAATCGGCGAAGGAACACCCTGATCCCACACAAAAGGAGAACCGTCATGAGCGTAAAACCTATTCCAGAGGGTTATCACAGCATCACCCCTTATCTGGGCATTCAGAAAGCTGCCGAAGCCATCGACTTCTACAAGAAAGCCTTTGGCGCCACCGAAGTCATGCGCCTGGCCATGCCCGATGGCGGCATCGGTCACGCCGAACTGCGTATCGGCGACTGCCCGATCATGCTTGGCACACCGTGTGACGAGGGGCCACTGAGCAACCCGGACAAGTCGCCGTCCGTGGGGCTCCATCTGTATGTGAACGATGTGGACAAGTCCTTTAAACAGGCCATCGATGCCGGTGCCACGCAGGTGTCCGAGGTGAAGGATCAGTTTTATGGCGACCGCTCGGGGACCTTGAAGGATCCCTATGGGCATTTGTGGTTTCTGGCCACGCATAAAGAGGATCTGACTCAGGAACAGATTGAACAGCGGGCCAAGGAGATGTTTAGGCAGGGTTGAGAGCTTCGGTGTTTGATCGGGCCCTATCGCGAGCAGGCTCGCTCCCACAGTTGATCGGTGTTAAACGCACATTATGTGTACGCAGCCGATCCAGTGTGAGAGCGAGCCTGCTCGCGATGGGCCATTACATTCAACATCAATGTTGACTGTCAGGCCCCATTCACGAGTAAACCCACCCAAGGCAGAAACACGAAACATTTACTTTCATATCCCCTTTCGGGATTTCCGATGCTCATACGTCTTATTTAGATGCAGTCGGTCGCGTAGGCAAAAGCCACGGCCGGACTTTTCATGGAACGCAACGCTGGGAAGCCCACAGCAGCGGTCCTCTCATCGAAACAAGACCTTTAATCATGTCGAAGAAATCCCGCTCAAAACTTTGGTTTCTGGTCCATAGCTGGCTGGCGCTGCCCATCTGGTTCTTTGTCTTGATCGTCTGTGTGACCGGCACACTGGCGGTGGTCAGTCAGGAGATCGTCTGGCTCGCCAATCCGCAAATGCGTGCCAGCCCGCCTTCGGACGATGCGCCGCGGCTCAATTATGACGAGATCATCGCCGCCATCAAAAAGGCCGAGCCCCAGACGCTGGTCGAGGGCATCAGTCGCCCCGACGAGTCGCATTTCGCCCTGGACGTGGACGTCAGTTACCCAGACGGGCGCTCGGTGACGGTCTATGTGAACCCCTATAGCGGGGTGATTCAGGGCACCGCTCCACAATTCAATTTCAAGGCATTCACCCGCGCACTGCATGGCTGGTGGCTGGTGCCGTTCACCAACGGCTACAGCTGGGGCTGGTATCTGGTGTCGTTCCTCGCGCTGCCGATGCTGGCGTCGCTGGTCACCGGGCTGGTGGTCTACAAACGGTTCTGGAAAGGCTTTTTCCGACCGACCCTGCGCATTCGTCATGGCGCGCGGATTTTCTGGGGCGACTTTCACCGGCTCAGCGGCATCTGGTCGATCTGGTTCATTGCGGTGATCTCGATCACCGGTGTCTGGTTCCTGATCAAAGCGATTCTGTTCGATAACCAGATTTCGATTACCACGGAACCGGTGGTGTCGGTCGTCTCGCGTGAAAGCGTGCCGTTGACCAGCACCGGCAAGCCGGCACCGATGATCAGCCTGGAACAGGCGATCAAGGTCGCTCAAGAGCAGATCCCCGGACTCGATGCCAGTTTCGTTACGCTGCCGAGCAACGCCTACAGCCACCTGTCCGTGGGCGGGCGAAGCTGGTATCCGCTGATGTTCCAGACGGCCGAGGTCAACCCGTACAACGGCGATATTGCCAGCACGCGGTTGCTGACCGATCGCACCGGCCTGGAGTTCGTGACCGAGTCGATGCGTCCGTTGCACACCGGTGACTTTGGCGGGATCTGGATCAAGCTGATCTGGTTCTTCTTCGGTTTGCTGCTGAGCATGATGGTGCTCAGCGGGTTGCTGATATGGACCAAACGCACCGCCCTGGCCACCGCCAATGCGTTCAAGCGCAGCAACAAGGCCCCACGCCCGGTGTCGAGACCGCAAACGGTCATGAACCAACAGACTCCGGAGGGCAACCTGTGAGCAAGACAATCACTGCACCGCAGCCTTCCCGGGCGAGCCTGCTTTGGCGCAAATGGCGCTTCCACATCAACATTCTCTTGTTGCTGATCCCTTTGGGCTTCATGCCCAAATACTTTGCCGACGCCTCGCTGTTTCGCGGCGACAGCGGATTGGGGGAGCGGGAAATCGGCGAAATCCAGGTCGGCCCCTGGAGCCTGCGACTGGCCGAGCTGCGCAACGAAGCACCACGATTGACCGGCCCGGCCGGCTACATGAAAGGTTTCAACGCGGCGCTGTGCGAACGCTGTCGCGACCAGGTCAAGGCGACTTACCTGCGCCTCGGCAAACCCCGCAGCCTGCGCGCGGCCGGGGCGATTTTCTTCGGTACGCCGTACCGCATGGCTGCGATGCTGCCAGTGCCTGAAAAGACCAAAACCGACGCCGAGCTGTGGATCACCATGGAAGGCTGGGACGGCGCCATGCATCAAGCATCCATCCCTCTGAGCCGGGCATCTCCGGCCACTCTCGCGTGGCTGAACAAACAAGGAGGCAAACCATGATCAACGCTTTTCGCCCCGTTTTATTGATGTTCTGCGCCGCCTTCAGCACCGCCGCACTGGCCCATAATCCGATGTGCGAATGCAAGTCCATCGACGCCGAACAGATTCAATGCACCGGCGGTTTTTCCGACGGCAGCGGCGCACCAGGAGTGACCCTTGACGTGATCGGCTACGACGAAACCATTCTGGTGCCGGGCAAGCTCGGCGCCGATTCAACCCTGACGTTCAAGAAGCCCGGCGCCGAATTCTACGTGCTGTTCGACGCCGGTCCCGGCCATGTCGTCGAGATTGACCAAGCCGACATCGAGGCGCCCTGAACGTGAGCATGACCTCGCCTACCACCCAAATTGTTCGCCCGGCCGGTGCCGGCCATGAAACCCTTTATGTGTTGCTGTTGTGCCTGGTGATCCTGGCGGTTGCCGGCTCAGTGGTCGCCTGGCGTGGCGAAGCTCAGGAAGTGAGCAGCGTGGGCAGCCATCAACTGGACGCCCGCCGTGACCTGAGCGCCTCCGAGCAAGGTATCTACGCCGATTTGCGGGTCACGCTGGATGAAATTCATCTGTTGCGTCAAGAACAGCAAGCACTGCCCACACCCGCCACCCTCGCCGATGAAGGCTTTGCGCCGTTTGCCCAGGACGCCAGTTCCGTCAGCCGCGGCGGCCATGCCTGGCAGTTGCAGGACGCCAAGGCGTACTTCGGCCAGAGCCAGACCCCCACCGTCGCCGGTTCGTTTTTGATGCGTTTGACCGCTGAAGACGACTCCGCGCCAGACATCTGGCTCAACCGCGGCAGCGCCCTCCCCGTTCCGAACGATCTCACCGACGCTGCGCTCAATGGCGCCGGCTGGCAGCAGATCGTCGCGCAATTCGATGCCGGCGTCACCCGCCAGCATCGGCATTGAACCCTCGCCTTCACCCGAGAGAAGATCGCTTTCCCATGCCTAGTTCATCTCAACGTCATGCCTTTTTTCGCCTGCTGCTGGTCGGTCTGTTTGCCTGTTTGCTGACACCACTGGCCAGTGCCGACGAAGCCAAGCGCCTGCGCATCGGCATCACCCTGCACCCTTATTACAGTTACGTGGCCAACATCGTCGGAGACAAGGCCGAAGTGGTGCCGCTGATCCCGGCCGGCTTCAACCCTCATGCCTACGAGCCGCGGGCCGAAGACATCAAACGCATCAGCGGGCTGGACGTGATCGTGCTCAACGGCGTGGGTCATGATGACTTCGCCGACCGCATGATCGCCGCCAGCGAAACCCCGAACGTCAAGGTGATCGAAGCCAACGAAAACGTGCCCCTGCTGGCCGCGACCGGCGTTGCTGCCCGGGGCGCCGGCAAGGTGGTCAATCCGCACACGTTCCTGTCGATCAGCGCTTCCATCGCCCAGGTCAACAACATCGCACGGGAACTGGGCAAGCTCGACCCGAGCAACGCCAAAACCTACACCCAGAATGCCCGCGCCTACGGCAAACGCCTGCGACAGATGCGCGCCGACGCCCTGGCAACACTGACCCAGGCGCCGGACGCCGCGTTGCGCGTGGCCACGGTGCATGCCGCCTACGACTATTTACTGCGCGAGTTCGGCCTGGAAGTGACTGCCGTGGTCGAACCGGCACACGGTATCGAACCGAGCCCCAGCCAGCTGAAAAAGACCATCGATCAACTGCGGGAACTGGACGTGAAAGTGATCTTCTCGGAGATGGATTTCCCGTCCACTTACGTCGAGACCATCCAGCGTGAATCCGGGGTGAAGCTGTACCCGCTGTCGCACATTTCCTATGGCGAATACACCGCCGACAAGTACGAAAAAGAAATGACCGGCAACCTCAATACCGTGGTTCGGGCGATTCAGGAATCCGGCGCATGACCGCTAAAGAAACCATCACTGAATCCCCTGTGGGAGCGGCGGTGCGGCGATCCGACTTGCTCGCGAAGAGGGAGTATCAGTCGACATCAATGTTGACTGACCCACCGCTTTCGCGAGCAAGTCGGATCGCCGCACCGCCGCTCCCACAGGTTTCGGGGCCGACGCTGGATTTCGACGAGGTCAGCCTCACGCTGGGTCGCACGACGATCCTCGACAAGGTGACCTTTCAGGTTCAGCCCGGCAGCGTACATGCACTGGTCGGCCCCAACGGTGGCGGCAAGAGTTCGCTGATCAAGACCCTGCTGGGGCAAATGCCGCATCAGGGTCGCTTGAGCCTGCAATGGCTTGGCGAACCGGGGACCATTGGCTACGTACCCCAAGCGCTGGAATTCGATCGCGGTTTGCCGATGACGGTCGATGATTTCATGGCGGCCATGTGTCAGCGGCGCCCGGCGTTCCTCGGGTTGAGCAAGCATTACGCGGCGGCCATCGGCGAAGCACTGGAACGGGTCGGCATGCAGGACAAACGCAAGCGGCGCATGGGCGCCCTCTCCGGCGGTGAGCGCCAGCGTGTTTTGCTGGCCCAAGGATTGATTCCGACGCCGAAATTGCTGGTGCTCGATGAACCGATGTCGGCCCTCGATGAGGCCGGCATTCAGGTGTTCGAACGGTTGCTGGGCGACTGGCGCCAGAGCGGCATCACCGTGCTGTGGATCGAGCATGATCTGGAAGCGGTCGGGCGACTGGCGGACCGGGTCACCGGGCTCAATCGCCGAGTGCTGTTCGATGCCACGCCGAAACAGGCACTGACCCCGGAGCGACTGCTGACCTTGTTCTCGACCCATCCTCGGAGCGCTGCCTGATGAGTTACGAAGCCTTTCGTTTGATGGTCCAGGGTTGGGCCTCGTCGGGTTACCTGCCAGAAGCGCTGGCCTATGGATTTGTGGTCAATGCCCTGCTCGCTGGCCTGCTGATCGGCCCGGTGTTGGGCGGTTTGGGTACGCTGGTGGTGGTCAAGCGTTTCGCATTTTTCTCCGAAGCCGTGGGCCACGCGGCGCTGACCGGTGTGGCCATTGGCATTCTGCTCGGTGAGCCCTACACCGGGCCTTACGGCAGCCTGTTCGGCTACTGCCTGCTGTTCGGCATTCTGCTCAACTATTTACGCAACCGTACGGGGCTGGCACCGGATACGTTGATCGGTGTGTTTCTCTCAGTGTCGTTGGCCTTGGGCGCCAGCCTGTTGTTGATTCTGGCGGGCAAGATCAACGTACACATTCTGGAAAACGTGCTGTTCGGTTCGGTGCTGACGGTCAACGGCAATGACCTGCTGGTGTTGGCCATCGTTGGTTCGCTGGTGATGGCGCTGGCCCTGCCGCTGTACAACCGCATCATGCTCGCCAGTTTCAACCCGCAACTGGCGGCGGTACGTGGTGTGGCGGTGAAGACTCTGGATTACCTGTTCGTGATTCTGGTGACCCTGATCACGGTGGCGGCGGTGAAAGTCATCGGGGCGATTCTGGTCGGTGCCCTGTTGGTGATTCCAGCGGCGGCCGCGCGCTTGCTCAGTCAGTCGTTGAAGGGTTTCTTCTGGTGTTCGGTGCTGATCGCCACGGTCAGCACGCTGTGCGGAATTCTTGCGCCGATTGTCTTTGACCTGCCTATCCCATCCGGTGCCGCGATCATTCTGGTGGCCGGTATCGCCTTCGCCCTGGCCGCGATTGCTCGCGGCATCGTTCCAAGTCTGAAAGGGAATCTCGGATAAATGTCTTTTTCTCTGCGTCAATTGACCGTGGCGGTGACCTTGTGTGGGCCCGCCTCGTTCAACGCATTCGCCACCGACAGCTTCGAACCGATGCGTCTGGTGGCCAATCACGGTGTGGGTAACACCGCGCTCTTCGCCTCGACTTCAACGCACAAAGTGCTGGTCCTGGCGGCATTGCCGGTGACCTACGGTCTGGGGGCCCTGCTACTGGAGGGCACCGATGTCAGCCTTGAGCGCGCCGCACCGGCCAATCTGCCCGGCAGTCGGCAGACCGCTTATTTCACCGGCCGTGGCGCGCCGGCGCTAAGTAAATTGGCGGTCAATGCCGATGCAGTCATCGGCCTGCGCTCGCTATGGCCGGATGATCCGCTGTACCCGAACGCTCGCCGCAGCAATATCCGCATCATTGAAATCGACGCTGCCCGCCCAGTGGACGGCGCCCTGCCCGGCATCGCCGTGCAGCCTGGCAACAAGGTCGACGGTTTGAACAGTCAGCCTTGGTTGGCCAGCAACAACATGGGCCGGATGGCGGATGTCATGGCGGCAGACCTGGTGCGCCTGGCGCCAGCGGCCAAACCGAAAATCGATGCCAACCTGGCAGTACTCAAACAGCGCTTGCTCAAGCTCAGCGCCAACAGTGAGTCACGCTTGGCCAATGCCGACAACTTGAGTGCGATGAGCCTGAGCGATCATTTCGGCTATCTGATCGGCGGCCTCAACCTGGAGCTGATCGGCCTTGATGCACGACCGGATGCCGAGTGGACGCCGGAGTCGCTCAAACAACTGGGTGCGACGCTCAAGGACAATGACGTGGCGGTGGTGTTGCATCATCGCCAGCCGTCGGACGCGGTGAAAGCGGTGATTGCCGAGGCAGGTAGTCGGTTGGTGGTGTTGAGTGTCGATGAGGCGGATCCGGTGGCCGAATTGGAAGGGAATGTGGATAGCGTGATCAAGGGGTTGAGCGGGGGGTAACGTCAGTTAAACCGCGTTATCGTTTTTCGCGGGCAAGCCTCGCTCCTACAGGGTTTGGGTCGATCACAGTATGTGTGGACATCCCCAACCCTGTAGGAGCGAGGCTTGCCCGCGAAGGCAATTTCAAGTCATGAAAAAAGCCCGCTGACCGTCACCGGTTCAGCGGGCTTCTTTTTGGGCGGTGACTCAGTGAGCCACAGCAGCCTGTTCTTCCATTTTCTGGCGCAGGCTCAGTGGACGCATGTCGGTCCAGACCTCTTCGATGTAGGCCAGGCATTCCTTTTTCAGGCCGCTCTTGCCCACGGTGCGCCAGCCTTGTGGCACGGCTTTGTAGTCGGGCCAGATCGAGTATTGCTCTTCGTGGTTGACCACGACCTGAAAGAGGATGTCCTCGCGGTCGAATACTGACGTCATGCTGTCTCTCCATCGCTGTAGGGTGGGCCGCACGCCGTGCGCAGCCGTTATGTAGAAGGAACGTTCAAGGCACCAAAAAATTTAAAGGCTGACGGTGGCGGCGGCCATGGCCCTGCCGAAAATGTTGGCCACCCGATCGATTTCTGCGGCAGTGATCACCAGCGGCGGCAGGAAACGCACGACACCGCCGTGGCGCCCGCCCAGCTCGAGGATCAACCCGCGCTTGAGGCATTCACGCTGCACCAGCGGCGCCAGACGACCGAATATCGGCGGATGGCCCTGAGCGTCCGGCACGCCAGCCGGATCGACCAGTTCGACACCCAGCATCAAGCCGCGTCCGCGGATGTCGCCCATCTGCGGGAAGTCTCGTTGCAGGATGTGCAGGTGTTCGCTCAAGCGTTCGCCCATGGCGGCGGCGTGCTCGCACACCTTGTGCTCTGTCAGGTAGCGCATCACCGCAGAGCCTGCGGCCATCGCCATCTGATTACCGCGGAAGGTCCCGGCATGAGCGCCCGGCAGCCAGGTGTCGAGCCAGTCGCGATAGACCACCACCGCCAGCGGCAGGCTGCCGCCAATGGCTTTGGACAGCACCACCACGTCCGGAATGATCCCGGCGTGCTCGAAGGCGAACATCTTGCCGGTGCGGGCAAAACCGCTCTGGATTTCATCGACAATCAGCGCTACGCCGGCCTTCTCGGTGATGCGTCGTAAGCCGCGCAGCCAGTCGAGATCGGCCGGAATCACCCCGCCCTCGCCCTGCACCGCTTCGACGATCACCGCAGCGGGCAATTGCACGCCGGCCTCGGGATCATTCAGCAGGTTTTCCAGGTAATTCAGGTTGACCTGCACCCCCCGCGCGCCACCGAGCCCGAACGGGCAGCGGTAATCGTAGGGATAGGGCATGAACTGCACGCCACTGCTGAGCAACGCACCCAACGGCTTTTTCGGCCCCAGACTGCCCATCAGGCTCAGCGCGCCCTGGCTCATGCCGTGGTAACCGCCCTGGAACGACAAAACCGTGCTGCGTCCGGTGGCGGTGCGCACCAGTTTCAGCGCGGCTTCCACCGCATCGGTACCGGTGGGACCGCAGAACTGGATCTTCGCTTCAGCGGCCAATGCCTGTGGCAACAGACCGAACAGGTCCTGGACGAACTGATCCTTCACCGGCGTGGTCAGGTCGAGTGTGTGCAGCGGCAGTTCATCGGTCAGTACTTGCTGGATCGCTTCGATCACCAACGGGTGGTTGTGTCCCAGAGCCAGAGTCCCCGCACCGGCCAGGCAATCAATGAAACTGCGGCCTTCGACGTCCTCGACATAAATGCCCTTGGCACGCTTGAGTGCCAGGGGAATGCGCCGCGGGTAGCTGCGAGCATTCGATTCCTGCTGGCTTTGACGGGCCAGCAATGGCGATTCGTTGAACTGATAAAGCGTCTCGGCAGGCGTCGGGACGAGCCGAGCCTGCTGATCTTCGATAAGGCTGGTAGCGACTGACATCTCTCGATCCCTCAATACGCTGTTGATAGTGACCAAAACTGCACACCGGGCAGGTGCGCGTTCCGGTCACGGGGCGCACTTGCAGGTTTTCCTGTTCTGGAAACGCATCAGGACCTCAAGGATTTAGACCCTCGATCAGCTTTCTATGAAGGTGGCGACAGCGCCTTGTGCATGGGAATGGCGTGGAGTCCCGCAACGGTGAAGGTTTCAGCGCAAGCCCGGTAACCCAGACGGTGGTAAAACGCCTCGCCGGTACGGGTGCTGTTGAGCCGCGCGTGAGGCAAACCCTGAGCGATCAACCAGGTTTCGAGATTCTGCACCAGCGCTTGTCCGGCGCCTCGACGAAACCATTCCGGTTGCACGTAACAAAACGCGACCTTGCCGCTGATCGCTGCCATGGCGACGCCGATCGGTTTGTCCTGAAGCAAGGCGATGTTCAGGTACAACCGTGGGTCGGTCAGCCAGGGCTGCACGTGTTCGATGGTTTTGTTGTGGGTCCAGGTGGCGACGGTTCGCGGATCGTTGCGATGGTCGAGCGCGCAGCCGACGCGAATGGAGCGCTCGACGATCCGGCTGATGATCCCGGCGTCGGCAGGCGTTGCCTTGCAGATGTGTATCGATGCATCCATGGCGCTGTTACCTCAATCCATTGAGTCAAAGCTGCCGGGGACGATAGCGCTGTGGAGGCCGGGTGGCTAATGGAGAGGCGTTACATTTGGTGTGCGACACAGAACTTATGTAGGGGCTTGTGGTGCTTGTTAGGCCGGTTGCAACGGCATCGTCAATTCAACCCGCAAACCATCCGGCCGGCTGTCGAAATGCAAGGTGCAGCCGCAGCGCTGGACGATGGCCTGGACAATCGCCAGGCCGAGGCCGCAACCGGTGCTCTGGCCGTTGCGCCAGAAGCGTTGGGTCAGGTGTTGCAGGTCATCTTCGGCAATCCCCGGGCCGTGGTCGCGGACCAAAAAGCTCACGCGATTGTTGGTGGTTTCCAGGCTCAGCTCCACTGCCCCATCACCCGGGGTATGGCGCAGGGCGTTGTCGAGCAAGTTGCGCAATGCGGCAATCGACAGCACCGCGGGCATTTGCAGCGGCGCATCGGAGAATGTCGTCGGCAACTGAAACTTGATCCGCTGACGATCACCGCTGGCGGCATCCTGAATCGCCAGTTTTGCCACCTGCTCGGCGCTGCATTGCACGCCATCATCGAACGACAGACTGCCCTCGACGCGCGCCAGCAGCAGCAACTGTTCAAGCGTGCGGTGCAACCGGTCAGCGCCCTCTTCAGCCCGCGCCAGGGACTGATCCCGGGCGCTGCCTTCGGTCATGCGTGCCACTTGCAGGTGGGTTTTGATCGCGGTCAGCGGGCTGCGCAATTCGTGCGCGGCATCACCGGTCAGGCGCCGTTCGCGCTCGATGGTCTTGCCGATGCGCAGGAACAACTGATTCTGGGTTTCCAGCAGCGGCTGCAGTTCGCTCGGCAACGGCTGGATTTGCAACGGCTCCAGAGAATCGGCACTGCGCCGCATCAGCGCATCGCGCATACGATTGAGCGGTGCCAGCCCCTGACCGATGCCGAGCCACAACAGACACAGGCAACCGAGCAGCGCCACGCCGACCGGCACCGAGGCCGCCAGCAGAATGGACATGTTCAGTGCTTCGCGCTCGATCTGCCGGTCGGCGGTGGTAATGCGCACATCACCGCGCGCCAGGGTGAAGCTGCGCCACGGTGCGCCGTCGATCATTTGATCGTGGAAGCCCATTTTTTCGGCTTCCAGGGTTTGTTCGGGGCTACTGTGGCTGCGGGCCAGGATTTCGCCGCGCAACGAGCTGACCTGACAGGCCATGCCGCCAGGGATGCTCAGCTGCTCTGCACTGAAATGAGTGCCCTCGCCCTTGCTCGGCAACGCCGGCAGTTGCTCCAGCAGCCCGGCCACCATCCGCGCCGACGCCACCAGCCGCTGGTCGAGGGAAAACATCATCTGGTTGCGCAGATCACTGAGCATCCAGGCGGCGGCCAGGGCCCAGATCAGCGCAAACGCGGCGCCGAGGGTCAGGCTCAGCCGCAAACGCAGGCTCATCACTTCGATTGTTCTCCGCCATCGGCCGGCCCCAGGCGATAGCCCAGGCCACGCACCGTCTCGACGATGCCATTGCCGAGTTTGCGCCGTAGGTGATGGATATGGACGTTAAGGGCGTTGCTTTCCAGCTCATCGTTAAAACCGTAGACGCTGTCCTTCAGTTGCTCGGTGGACAGTACCCGGCCACGATTGTGCAGCAGGGCTTGCAACAGCGATTGCTCGCGGCGCGACAAATCCACCGATTGGCCGCCGAGCAGGGTTTCGCGGCTGCTCGGGTCGTAGGTCAAACGACCGTGTTCAATCAGGTTGACGCTGCGCCCCGCCACTCGTCGCAACAAGGTATGCAGGCGCGCGGCAAGTTCGCGCAGGTCGAACGGTTTGAGCAAGTAGTCGTCAGCGCCGGCTTGCAGGCCGTCGACCCGGTCGGTGACCGAGTCCCGGGCGGTGAGGATCAGCACCGGGATTTCCAGGCCATGGTGACGCAACTGCTGCAGCAGCTTGAGTCCATCTTCATCGGGCAGGCCGAGATCGAGCACCATGACGTCGAACTCCGCGACTTTGAGCATCGCCCGGGCTGCCGATGCGGTGGCGACATGCTCCACGGTCAAGCCTTGGGCAGTAAGCCCGGCAACGATGCCGCTGGCGATCAGCTCATCGTCTTCGCAAACCAGTACGTGCATGGTGAGCCCCGTAGAAAAAAGGTGATTAGGCCGGTAGCCGATTAAGCGGACATTATGCCGCAAGTGCCATTGTCACAAGGCGAGTGTGGTTAATCATCGGTTAATCGCCGCCCGCCACTGTGCACCTCACTTGCACAGGGATAAGGCTTACCCATGCGTCGATTGTTTTTATTCTTTGTTCTGTTGATCTCGGGTATGGCCCAGGCTGGAACGAATCCGTTCGAGACCAAACCCGAGTTTCTCCCGGTGGAAAAAGCGTTCATCTTCACCTCCGAACGCCTTGAATCCGGGGAAACCCAGCTCTATTGGCAAATTGCCGACAATTATTACCTGTATCAGAAACGCCTGAAATTCGACGGTCTGGCCCCCGAGCAAGTGCCGGTTGTGCCCGAGGGCGAGTCCCACAGCGACGAGTTCTTCGGCGAACAGCAAGTCTACCGCCAGGGCCTGGAGCTGAAGATACCGGCCGGAGCCACTGGTCAGATCAAAGTTGGCTTCCAGGGCTGCGCCGATGCCGGTTTGTGTTATCCGCCGCAGACTCAGATCATCGATCTCGGTGGCCAGGCGACGACAGCGGTGACCATCGAAGCGCCGGACCAGGCCCTTGCCAGCGGCCTGCAACAACGAGCGTTGGGTTGGAGCCTGCTGGTGTTTTTCGGCCTGGGGCTGCTGTTGGCGTTCACGCCTTGTTCGTTGCCGATGCTGCCGATTCTGGCGGGTTTGATTGTTGGTAGTGGGGCCACGCCCAAACGCGGATTCGCTTTGGCGACCAGTTACGTCGTGAGCATGGCGCTGGTGTATGCAGCAATGGGCGTTCTGGCTGCGCTGCTTGGCGCGAACCTTCAAGCGCTGCTACAGAACCCTTGGTTGTTGGGCAGTTTTGCGGTGGTGTTCGTGCTGCTGGCCTTGCCGATGTTCGGTTTCTTTGAGCTGCAATTGCCGGTGGCCGTGCGAGATCGGCTGGAGCATGTTTCGCGCAATCAGCGCGGGGGCAGCCTGATCGGTGCCGGTGTGCTCGGGGCTTTGTCCGGCCTGCTGGTCGGTCCGTGCATGACCGCACCGCTGGCGGGGGCTCTGCTCTATATCGCCCAGAGTGGAAATGCCCTGCACGGCGGGCTGATTCTGTTCGCCATGGGCATCGGCATCGGTGTGCCGCTGTTGTTGCTGGTGACTGTCGGCAATCGCTTCCTACCCAAACCCGGCGCATGGATGAATCTGCTCAAGGGTGTGTTCGGTTTCCTCTTCCTCGCCACGGCATTGCTAATGCTGCGGCCGGTGCTCGCGCCTTCTCTATGGCTCGGGTTGTGCGGTGCCTTGCTGTTAATCGCCGCTTACAGCGCGTGGAAACAGTCCGAGGGCTTCGGCCGCATCGCCCAACTGTTCGGCGCCAGCTCGCTGTTGCTGGGACTGTGGGGCAGCCTGCTGGTGGTCGGTGCGGCGGGCGGCAGTGACGATCCGTATCAGCCGCTGCACGTGTATAGCGCCGGCCGTACCGGCGCTGCCGCGCCGAGCGCGCATGATGCATTCACTACGATCAAGGAGCCGGCCGCTCTGCAACGCGAACTCGATGCAGCCAAGGCCCAGGGTCAATGGGTACTGCTCGATTATTACGCCGACTGGTGTGTGTCGTGCAAAGTCATGGAAAAACAGGTCTTCGGCAAACCGCAGGTACTGGAGGCGCTCAGCGATGTGCGCTTGCTACGGCTGGACGTCACCGCCGACAATGCCGCCAGCCGCGAACTGCTCGGCCGTTATAAAGTGCCGGGGCCGCCAAGCCTGTTGTGGATCGGCCCCGACGGCGAAGAGCGCCGCAGCCAGCGCATCACCGGTGAGGTCGATGCCAACACCTTCCTGCAACGCTGGACCACCACCCGAGACGCTCGTTAATGCTGACTTTTACCCTCGGCACCTTTGCCATCGCGCTTAATCACCTGTTGCTGATCAGTGCCCTGGCGCTGGCGACTTTTGTCGGCTGGCGGGTGGCCAAGCGTGGCGGCGAGAACCCGGAGTCGGTGCTGTTCAGCCTGTTTCTGCTCGGCATGCTGGCGGCCCGGGTCGGTTTCGTGATCGCCTACTGGGCGCAGTATCGCAACGATCCGTGGCAGATCATCGACCTGCGCGACGGTGGTTTTCTCGCCTGGCCCGGTGTGGTCGTGCTGTTGCTCGCCGCCTTGTATCGAGGCTGGCGTCGTCCGGCACTGCGTCGCCCGTTAGGCTTCGGCGTAGGTTGCGGTCTGGCATTCTGGCTGCTGGCAACCTTCTCCCTGAGTATTTACGAACAAGGCACGCGTCTGCCGCAGATCACCCTGCGCAATGCCGCCGGCCAAACCATACAGCTCAGTGACTACCAGGGCGGTCCGTTGGTCATCAATCTTTGGGCCACCTGGTGCCCGCCGTGCCGCCGGGAAATGCCGGTGCTGGAAAACGCCCAGCAACAGCGTCCGGACCTGACCTTTCTGTTCGTCAATCAGGCCGAAAGCATGCAGAGCGTCAGCACCTTTCTCGAAACCCAGGGCCTGAGCCTGACTAATGTGCTGTTCGATGGCAGCGGTCGATTGGGTCAGGCCGTGGGTTCCATGGCATTGCCGACTACGCTGTTCTATAACCCCGCCGGGCAACTGCTGGGCAGCCATCTGGGCGAGCTCTCTGAAGCCAGCCTGGCCCGCGCCCTGGAAAACTTCGACACCCCGAACCCGGCCACCTCGGCCACGCCTTCAAGGAAACTGCCATGCTCCGCCTCCGCCACCTGCTGACGTTAACCCTGGGTGCCGCCCTGCTGCATTTGCCGTCAGTACAGGCCGAAGAATTGCCTGAAGCGATCAAGAAGATCGAAGCCAAGGGCGCCAAAATCGTCGGCACCTTCGATGCGCCCGACGGCCTGCGCGGTTATGCAGCGCAATACCAGAACCGCGGCATGGCGCTGTACCTGACCCCGGACGGTAAACATGTACTGCTGGGCAATCTGTACGACGCCGAAGGCAATGACCTGAGCAGCGCGCCGTTGCAGAAACTGGTCTACGCGCCGATGGCCAAGGAAGTCTGGGGCAAGATGGAAGCGAGCAACTGGATCGGCGACGGCAACAAGGATGCGCCGCGAATCGTCTATCTATTCAGTGACCCGAATTGCCCGTACTGCAACATGTTCTGGGAACAGGCGCGGCCGTGGGTCAAGGCTGGCAAGGTGCAATTGCGGCACATCATGGTCGGCATCATTCGCGAAGACAGCCCGGGCAAATCCGCTGCGCTGCTGGCCGCCAAGGACCCGCAAAAAGCGTTGGCAGACCACGAGAAATCCGGCAAGGACAGCTCGCTCAAAGCCCTGAAAGATGTGCCGCCGGCCATTCAGGCGAAACTGGCGGCGAACATGCAGTTGATGGAAGACCTGGAACTGGCTGCCACCCCGGCGATTTTCTATATGGATGACAAAGGTCAGCTGCAACAGCAGCAAGGCGCGCCGTCGCCGGAGAAGTTGGTGAAGATTCTCGGGCCTAAGTAATCCCACCGGCCTCTTCGCGGGCAAGCCTCGCTCCTACAGGAGTTGCGTGATTCGCGATTATTGCGAACGACTCAATACTGTAGGAGCGAGGCTTGCCCGCGAAGGCGTCCGCCTGATCGACTAAGTTCTCTCAGCCAAAAACTTCAACAGCGCGTCGGTAACAAACTGCGGATTCTCCAGATTAGAGATATGCCCCGCCTCCGGCACCAGCACATACGGGCAACCGATCAACTCGGCCATTTCTTTGGTTTCCGACGGCGGCCGCGGTTTGTCCTCATCGCCGCACATCAACAGCGTGGTGTCAGGGTTCAGTTCACCCAGGCGCGGCAACAGATCATCACGACCAAAGGTAATCCTCCCCATCGGCACGATGCTTTGACGCAAACGGTCGGCCGGCAGCGCAGCCAGTTTGGCGCGGAAATCCTGATACAGCGCCGACTGCGGATCGATGCCCGGACGGAAGAAGATCGGCACAATAATGTCGAGCAGTTGCGGCGAGATCACACCGCTGTCTTCGATCTGCTTGAACAGAGAGAAATAGTATTGGCGGGTAGGTTCCGGTTCGACGCCGACGTAGGTGTCCATCAGCACCAGACCGTTGAGCCGCTGTGGTGCTGACAGCGCCAGTCGAACGCCCCACATGCCACCCACCGAAAGACCGACCAGCGTGATGCGATCGATGTCCAGATGATCGAGCAATGCCAGTGCCTGGCGCGCCACGTCATCCAGCGACGTCGTGCACTCGGGCATCCGCCCGGATTCGCCATGGCCCCACAGGTCCAGGGCGATGACCCGATAGTGCTGCGACAGCGCCGTAATCTGTGGCGCCCACATGGCCTGGTCCCACAGGTAACTGCCGGCCAGCAGAACCGCAGGGCCTGTGCCTTGATCTGTGTAGTGAAGCGCTTGTCCATCAACCGTTACGAAGGGCATCGACTGTCTCCCTGGTGAAATCGGATCCATTAAAAAGCACAGGAAGACTGAGCCGGTGGGCACCGGCAGTCAACCTTTGTGGTGTCTGTGATGACGCCTTCGCGGGCAAGCCTCGCTCCTACGGACTTGAGTCAATCGCGATTATTGCGAACGACTCGATACTGTAGGAGCGAGGCTTGCCCGCGAAAGGGCCCTCGCCGGCGCTAAAGAACTACAGCCCCTCCAACTCCGCCATCAGGTCATTAAGCCGATCCACCTTCTCCTCGGTAATGTCGCTCGCCGCCAACCCGTCGATGTACTTGGCCAACTCCGCCACCGTGCTGCACTCGAACATCGCCCGCAGCGGCACGTTGCGTTGCAGGGCTTTTTGCACCCGCGAGGCGATCTGTGTGGCCAGCAGCGAATGCCCGCCGAGTTCGAAGAAGTTGTCACGCACGCCGACCTTCTCGACCTTCAACACCTCGGCCCAAATATCCGCCAGGGTCTGTTCCAGCTCATTGCGCGGCGCCTGGTAGTCCTGGCTCTGCAACTGGCCAATCTCCAGCGCCGGCAAGGCCTTGCGATCGAGTTTGCCGTTGGCGTTGAGCGGCAGCTTGTCGAGCCACAACCAGTGCAGCGGCACCATGTATTCCGGCAATTCGCCGCGCAGACGTTGCTTGATGCGCTCCAGTCGTTCGTTCGGGTTCAGCGCCGAATCCGCTGCAACCAGATAGCCGACCAAATGCTTGCCGTTGACACCTTCCTGCACACCCACCGCTGCATCGCGAACTTCCGGTTGCTCGTGCAGACGGGCCTCGATTTCACCCAGTTCAATGCGGTAACCGCGGATCTTCACTTGATGGTCGATGCGCCCGACGTATTCCAACACGCCATCACTGCGACGTCGGGCCAGGTCGCCGGTGCGATACAAGCGATCCCCCGGCGCGCCGAACGGGTTCGGCACAAACACTTGCGCAGTGCGCAACGGATCGCTCACATAGCCGCGCCCCACACCGGTGCCGGCCACGCACAACTCACCCACCGCCCCCAACGGCACCAGTTCCAGCGCGCCATCGAGCAGGTACAAACGGTTGTTGTCGGTCGGCGTGCCAATCGGCAGATAACTGCCGCGCGTCGAAGCCAGGTCGACGCGGAAGAACGCCACATCGTCCGAGCATTCCGCCGGGCCATAGGCATTCACCAGACCAATTTCCGGGTAACGCAGCAACCATTGATGCGCCAGTTCCGGCGGCATCGCTTCACCGGTCGGCAGCATCCAGCGCAGGCCATCGAGACTCATGCGGTCCTGGACGAGCATGCCCTGAATCAGCGACGGCACGCTTTCCAGCACGGTGATGCCGTGGCTCTGAACATGGGCCAGCAACCCCTGCGGATCATGGGCAATGCTGTTCGGCACGATGTCCACCCGAGCGCCGAACAGCGGTGCGGCGAGGAACTGCCAGACCGAAATGTCGAAGCTTTGCGAGGCGGTCTGGGCGATCACATCGGCGGCGCTCAGTTTCAGGTACGGCACCTTGCTCAACTGGTTATTGAGCATGCCGCGCTGCTCGACCATCACGCCCTTCGGCAAGCCGGTGGAACCCGAGGTGTAGATCACATAGGCGAGGTTGTCCGGGCCACTGTAAATACCCGGATTGACCACCGAAACATCGCTCGCCTGCACGTCTTCCCAGACCAGCAATCGAGGTCGGTTGGCACAACCAAACTCTTCCAGCAGCGCGACGGCTTGTTCACGACACGCCTGAGTACAAACCAGCAACGGCGTGCGGCTCAGGTCAATGATGCGGCTCAAGCGCTGACTCGGCAGGCCCGGGTCCAGCGGCAGGTAACCGGCACCGGCCTTGAAGCTGCCAATGATCATGCCCAGCAGATCGAGGTTACGTTCGGCAAGTAGCGCCACCGGTTGATCCAGGCCGACGCCGGCTGCAATCAGCGCATGGCCGAGACGGTTGCTGCGCTGATTCAGCTCAACGTAGCTGTGTTGCTGATCCAGACAACTGGCGGCAACTCGCTGCGGATGCTCGGCAACCTGCGCTTCGAACAATGAGGCATAGCTCTGCTCCAGCGGGTAGTCGTGTTCGCTCTGGTTGCAGCCATGGATCAGGAAGTCCTGTTCCTCGGTGCCCAGCAGCGGCAGATCGGCCATGTCGCCATGGAAGCCTTCGACCAACGCCAGCAGCAGGCGCTTGAATTCACCGAGCATGCGCTCGACCGTGGATTCGTCGAAATAACGCTGGTCGTAGGACAGGTGCAAGCCCAGGTCATCGCCCGGATAACACACTGCCGTCAACGGGAAGTTGGTGTGGGTGCGGCCCGAATCCGAAGTCGCGTTGAGGCTTTGTGCACGGTCCAGCACCGAGACTTCCACCGGCGCGTTTTCGAACACGAACAGGCTGTCGAACAGCGGCTGGCCTTTAGGCAGTTCGCTGTTTTCCTGGATGCTCACCAGCGGCAGGTATTCGTACTCGCGCAGTTGCATGTTGCTGTCGAGCAAGCCAGTGAGCCACTGACGAACGCTGCAGCGCTGATCGTCTTCGGGCATTTTCACCCGCAGGGCGATGCTGTTGATGAACAGCCCGACGGTGCGTTGCATCTCCGGCATTTCCACCGGGCGCCCGGCCACCGTGACGCCAAACAGCACGTCGCGATCACCGCTCAAGCGACGCAGCACCAGCGCCCACGCCGCTTGGGCGAAGGTGTTGATGGTCAGCTGATGGGCCTGCGCCAGTTCGCGCAGTTGCGCACCATCGCGGGCATCGAGTCGGGTATAGCGGTCGCCGACGATCATGCCACCGCTGTCGCCGGCATGTTCACGCAGGAACGGCCGGTCGCTTGGAATCGGCGTGGTGCGCTCGAAACCTTGCAGGTTCTGCTGCCACCACTGTCGCGCTTCGGCCAGGCTCTGGCGTTGCAGCCAACCAATGTAATCGCGATAACGCGACACAAGCCCAAGCTGCGCTTCGCGGCCTTCGCCGAGGGCGGTGTAGATCTCGAAGAAATCGTTCATCAGCAGCGAACGGCACCAGGCATCGATGAGAATGTGGTGGTTGCTCATCATGAACCAGTAGCGCGCCGCGCCCACGCGGATCAAGCGCAGGTGGAACGGTGCCTGATTGAGCAAATCGAACCCGGCCTCACGCTCGCTTTTCAGCAGCGCCTGCAACTTCGGCTCTTGCTCGATTTCGGCAACCGCGCTCCAGTCCAGATATTCGATCGGCGTGCTGCCCGGTTTATGGATCACTTGCAGCATGTCTTCGCCGACGTTCCAGCAGAACGATGCGCGCAAGGCTTCGTGACGGGCGATCACCGCTTGCCAGGCCTGAGCGAAACGTTGCGGGTCGAGCTCGCTGTTAATGCGGTAGCGATCCTGCATGTAGTAGAGGCCGGTGCCCGGTTCGAGCAAGGTGTGCAGCAGCATGCCTTCCTGCATGGGCGTCAGCGGGTAGACGTCTTCGATTATCGCCGCCGGGACTGGCAATGCGTCGAGTTGCGGCTGAGTCAGTCTGGCCAGCGGGAAGTCCGACGGCGTCAGCCCGCCCGCGTTGTCGCTCAGGCAATGCTGGATCAGGCTTTGCAACTCGCCCAGATACGCCTCTGCCAGTTCGGTGATGGTTTGCAGATCGTGGCGTTCGGCGCTGAAGGTCCAGCGCAGCACTAACTCACCGCCGTAGACCTGACTGTCGACGCTCAGCTCGTTGGGCAGCGGCGCGTGTGGATCGTGGGCCGCGCCCACCGGTACATCGAGCGGACGGAACAGCGCATCACTGCCCAAGCTCTGGTCGAACTGACCCAGGTAGTTGAAGGTGATCGGCGCCACCGGCAGCGCGGCCATGGTCTGACGGCACACACCGTCGGCCAGGTAACGCAGCACGCCATAACCCAAACCTTTGTGCGGCACCGCGCGCAGTTGTTCCTTGATCGCCTTGATCGACGCACCCTGTTCACTCATGGGTGTGAGGCGCAGCGGATAGGCGCTGGTGAACCAGCCAACGGTGCGGGTCAGGTCGATCTCGTCGAACAGGGTTTCGCGGCCGTGGCCTTCGAGTTGAATCAACGCCGACTCATGACCGCTCCAGCGACACACCACACGGGCCAATGCGGTCAGCAGCAGGTCATTGACCTGAGTGCGATAGGCCGTCGGCGCCTGTTGCAGCAGTTGGCGGGTACGCTCGCTGTCGAGACGCACGCTGACGGTTTGCGCGTGACGATTTTGCTGGCCACCCTGCGGACGATCACACGGCAATTCAGCGCTTGGGCCGGCCAGTTGCGTCTGCCACCAACTCAATTCTTCACGCAGGGATTCGCTGCCGGCATAAGCCTGCAACCGTGCGGCCCAGTCTTTGAAGCCGCTGGTTTTTGCCGGCAGTTTTACTGATTGTCGGGACTCGATCTGACGATAAACCGTTTGCAGATCGTCCAGCAGCACCCGCCACGACACCCCGTCCACCACCAAGTGGTGAATGGCAATGAACAGCCGTTGTTGCCCCTCAGGATCATCGACCAGCAGCGCCCGCATTAGCGGCCCTTGCACAAGGTCGAGGCTGCGTTGGGCATCGGCGAACAGCGCCACGCATTTGTCCATGGCCGGCACATGCACCTGCCACAGCACGGCAGCGTCGGAAACCGCCTGGTGTTCGGCCTGCCAATGGCCGGCGACTTCGGTAAAGCGCAGGCGCAAGGCGTCGTGCTGTTCGATCACCGCCAGCAGCGCTTGCTCAAGACGATGAGGGTCGAGCGCCACGGTCGGTTCCAGCAGCAACGCCTGGTTCCAGTGTTGACGCCGGGGGATTTCAGTGTCGAAGAACCAATGCTGAATCGGCGTCAAACGCGATTCGCCCGTGAGCAGACCTTGCTCGGCGGTGACCTGCTCGGTGCGGGTCGCGACGGCGGCCAGCGTCTGCACGGTCTGGTGCTGGAACAAGTCCCGTGGGCTGAAATGGATACCCTGCTGCCGCGAACGGCTGACCACCTGGATCGACAGAATCGAATCGCCGCCCAGTTCGAAGAAATTGTCGTTGAGGCCGACCTGCTGGACGTTCAGCACGTCACACCAAATGCCAGCCAGGGTCAGCTCGAGTTCGTTGCTCGGCGCCACGTACTGCTGACGATTCAACTCCGGGTCCGGGACCGGCAGTGCGCGGCGGTCGAGTTTGCCGTTGGCGGTCAGCGGCATGCTGGCCAGCAGGATCAAGTGCGTCGGCACCATGTAATCCGGCAACTGCGATTTGAGGTGCGCCTTCAACGCTTCGCGCAATGCAGCTTGTTGCGCTTCATCCTGTTCGGCGACGTGGGTGACCAGGTAGCCGACCAATTGCTTGCCGCTCGGTGCGTCGAGGGCCAGCACCACCGCCTCACGCACGGATTCGTGTTCCAGCAAACGGGTTTCGATTTCGCCCAGTTCGATGCGGAAACCACGGATCTTCACTTGATGGTCGATCCGGCCGAGGTACTCGACCAGACCATCGGCGCGCTGACGGACAAGGTCGCCGGTGCGGTACAGACGTCCGCCCTTCACTGCAAAAGGATCGGCGACAAACCGTTCGGCGGTCATGCCTGGACGCTGGTGATACCCCTGCGCCAGACCTGCACCGCCGACATACAACTCGCCTGTCGCGCCTTGCGGCACCAACGCCAGATCGGCGTCGAGGATGTACGCCACCCGAGCGCCGATCACGCTGCCAATCGGCACACTGCCCAGCCCTTCTTCCAATTGCTCGGGTGCCACGCTGGAGAGCGGCATGACCACGGTTTCGGTTGGGCCGTAGGCATTGAAAAACAGGCTCGGCTTGAACGCCGCGCGAATTCGTTGCAGGTGTTCGCCGGTCAGCGCCTCGCCGCCGGTGATGCACATGCGCACCGGCAGGGTTTCGCCCTGGGTCGCCAGCCATTGCGCCAACTGGCTGCCGTAGCTTGGGGTGAAACCAAGAATATTGATGTTGTGGCGACGAATCAGCCCGCAAATCTCTTCTGCATCCCACTGGCCCTGAGCACGCAGGACAACCTGCGCGCCGCTCAACAGCGGCACCAGCAGACGTTCGGTCGCGGCATCGAAGTTGATCGAATAGAAGTGCAACTCACAGTCGTCGGGTCGCATGGCGAAACGTTCGATCACCGCGCGGCAATGCATGGCGATTTCACCGTGGGACACCACCACGCCTTTCGGTTTGCCGGTGGAGCCGGAGGTGTAAATCAGGTACGCCTGATGTTGCGGCAGGCTGATAAACGGCAGTTCGCTGGCCGGATAGTTGGCCAATGCAGCGGAGTCGTCTTCCAGGCACCATCGGCCGACGCTGACCGGCAATTCACCGAGCGCCGCGAACATCGCCGCATCGCTGAGCAGCAAACCGATGCCACTGTCTTCAATCATGTAGTGCAAGCGGTCCAGCGGGTATTCCGGGTCCAGCGGCACATACGCGCCGCCAGCCTTGAGGATCGCCAGCAGGCCGACGACCATCTCCAGCGAACGCTCCAAAGCCAGACCGACCCGAACCTGCGGCCCGACTCCACGTTCGCGAAGCATCCAGGCCAGACGATTGGCGCGGCTGTCGAGCTCGGCGTAGCTCAGGGTTTGTCCGGCGAAGGTCAGCGCCGGTGCGTCCTTGCGCACCAGAGCCTGCTCGCTGAACAGGTGATGGATGCATTGATCGAGGCGATGTTCGCCCGGCTCGATGCCAAGGCTGTCGAGCAGGTTTTGCTGTTCGGTGGCCTCCAGCAACGGCAGTTCGCTGAGGCGTTGTAGCGGATCGACGAGCAACGCTTCCAGCAGATTGCGCCAGTGCCCGGCCATGCGCGCAATGCGTGGTTCATCGAACAAATCGGTGCTGTAGGTCAGGCAGCAACCGAGGCGATGGTCGAGGTCGGTGACTTCCAGGTTGAGGTCGAACTTGGTCGCTCGCGCATCGTTGGCCAGGTACTCGACGGTCATCCCGGCCAGGGTGCGACTCTGCTGGAATTCCCAGCGCTGCACGTTGCACATCACCTGGAACAGCGGGTTGTACGCAGCACTGCGGGGCGGCTGCAAAGCTTCCACCAGATGATCGAACGGCAGGTCCTGATGGGACTGGCCTTCGATCACGGTGTGGCGAACCTGCTTGAACAACTCGCCGACGGACATCTGCCCGTCGAGCTGGCAACGCAGCACTTGAGTGTTGAGGAACGCGCCGATCAGCCCTTCGCTTTCCGGACGAATGCGGTTGGCCACCGGCGCACCGATGCGCAGATCGGTCTGGCCACTGTAGCGATAAAGCAGCACCGCCAGTGCGGCAGTCATGGTCATGAACAGGGTCAGACCGTTGTAGGCGTTGAAGGCACGAACCCGCGCCGCAAGATCATCGCTGAGGTCGAAGCGGAACAGTTCGCCCTGATGGCTTTGCACCGGCGGACGCGGACGATCGGCGGGCAATTCCAGCAGCGGATGTTCGCGGCCCAGTTGCGCGGTCCAGTAATCGAGCTGGCGCTGACGTTCGCCGGATTCCAGCCACTGACGCTGCCAGACGCTGTAATCCAGGTACTGCACCGGCAGTGGTTGCAGCGGCGAATCGCGGTCATCGACGAACGCTTCGTAGAGCGCGCTCAGTTCCCGGGCGAAGATGTCCATCGCCCAACCTTCGGTGACGATGTGGTGCAGGGTCAGGACGAAGTAATGCTCCTGCTCGGCGGTCTTGACCAGGCAAGCACGCAGCAGCGGTCCGGTTTCCAGATCGAAAGGTTTATGGGCTTCGTCATCGGCCAGTTGCTGGACCTGCCATTCGCGGCCATCGGCATCCAGCGTGGTGAAATCCTTCCAGTCCATGCGCAGGCGGGTGTCTGGATGAACCTGTTGCCGGGCCACGCCGTCGATGCTCGGGAACGTCGTGCGCAGGGTTTCGTGGCGCATGATCAACGCTTGCAGCGCCGCTTCGAAACGCCCGACATCCAGCACGCCGCGCAACCGCGCCATGCCGCCGACGTTGTAGGCCGGGCTGTCCGGTTCCATCTGCCAGAGGAACCACATGCGTTGCTGGGAATAGGACAGTGGCACCGGTTGGCTGCGATCGACTTTCTCGATCGGCGGCTGCTTGTTGGTTTTGCCGCTGGCCTGGATCAAGCGAACCTGTTCGGCAAAAGCAGCCAGTTCACTGGCCTCGAACAGCGCCCGCAACGGCAATTCGACGTCGCAGGCTTGGCGGGTACGGGAAATGATTTGCGTGGCCAGCAGCGAGTGGCCGCCTAGGGCGAAGAAATCATCGCGCAGGCCGATCTGTGTCTGGCCCAGCACCTCTCGCCAGATGCCGGCGATTTGTTGCTCAAGGGCTGTGACCGGTTCGACGTGTTCGCGGACCTGCCACTGAGGTTCCGGCAAGGCGCGACGGTCGAGTTTGCCGCTCGGGCTCAGGGGCATTTCATCCAGACGCATGAGTTGCGCCGGGACCATGTATTCCGGCAGCTCAGCGGCCAGCGCGGTTTTCAGGCGCGTGGTTTGAGCATCGATGGTTTCGCTGGTTTCAGTGGCGGTGTAGTAACCGATCAACTGCCCACCCGCCGCCGTTTCGCGCACCAGCACCACCGCTTGGGCGACGCCAGACTGCGCCAATAGACGCGCTTCGATTTCTTCCGGCTCGACACGAAAACCACGCAGTTTGACTTGCTGATCGAGACGACCGAGGTATTCGATCACACCATCGGCGGCCCAGCGAGCACGGTCACCGGTGCGGTACAGACGCGCGCCCTGCTCACCCAGCGGATCGACCACAAAGCGCTCGGCGGTCAGCGCCGGACGGCCCAGATAGCCGCGGGCCAAACCGCTACCACTGATGCACAGTTCACCCGGCACACCGGCCGGTACAGGATTGAGGTCACTGTCGAGCACGCGGCACAGCACGTTGCCCAATGGCCGGCCAATCGGCGAGCGCTCGCCATCGGCGGTTGTGCAATGCCAGTGGGTGACGTTGATTGCCGTTTCGGTCGGGCCGTAGCGGTTGTGCAGTTGCACCGCAGGCAAGTGTTCCAACACGCGGTTACGCTGTTCAGCGGGCAACGCTTCACCACCGGAGAACAGTCGACGCAGGCTGGTGCATTCTGCGCTGAGCGGTTCGTCGATGAACAAGGAAAGCAACGGCGGTACGAAGTGCAGCGTGGTCACACCGTATTGCTGAACCAGTTGCGCGATGCGGTGCGGATCGCGGTGTTCGCCGGGGCCCGCGAGCAGCAGACGGCATCCGGTGATCAGCGGCCAGAAGCATTCCCACACCGACACGTCGAAACTGATCGGCGCTTTTTGCATCAGTACGTCGGTTTGGTCCAGACGGTAGGTGGCTTGCATCCATTGCAGGCGTTCAGCGAGCGCCGCGTGAGTGTTGCCAACGCCCTTCGGTTGACCGGTGGAGCCGGAGGTATAAATCACGTAGGCCAGGTTGTCGCCGTGCAGGTGCAGACCCGGCGCATGGCTTGGCCAGTTCTCCAGATGCAGGGCGTCCATGGCAATCACGCTGACGCCGTCGGTGGCCGGCAGGCGGTCGAGCAATTCAGTTTGGGTCAGCAGCAGTTCGACGCCACTGTCACTGAGCATGTAGGCCAGCCGCTCAGCCGGGTAATCCGGGTCCAGCGGCACATAAGCGCCGCCGGCCTTGATGATCGCCAGCAAGCCAATCAACAACTGCGGCGAACGCTCGGCGGCGATGGCCACGCACACGTCCGGCCCGACACCTTTGTCACGCAGGTAATGCGCCAGGCGGTTGGCCTGAGCGTGCAGTTCGGCGAAATCCAGGCTGCCGCCGTCCCACAGCAGCGCGGTGCGCTCCGGGGTCTGGCGCGCCTGTTCGTTGAGCAACTCAGGCAGCCATTGGCTGGCCGGTGTGCACGGTACGGCGCTCCAGGCGGATTGCTGATCGTGCTCGCCCGGGGTCAGCAGTTGCAGGTCGCCGATGGCGGTCGTCGGTTGTTCGCAGACAGCTCGCAGCAGATTGGCGAAATGCTCGGCCAGCCGCTCGATAGTCGCTGCGTCGAACAGCTCGCTGGCGTAGTCGAACGACAGGCTCAGGCGACCATTGCGGTCTTCTTCACTGTGCAGCTGCAGGTCGAACTTGGCTTCGCGACTGTGCCACGGCAGCTCTTCGGCGAGCAGTCCCGGCAAGCGACGCAGTGCACTGAGATCCCGTTGCTGATGGTTGAACATCACCTGGAACAGACCCTGCTCGCGGGCCTGCGGGAAGGCTTCGAGCAGTTGTTCGAACGGCAGATCCTGATGCGCTTGCGCACCCAATGCGGCTTGACGGGATTGCGTCAGCAACTCAACGAACGGCAGTCGCGAATCCACCTCGGCGCGCAGCACTTGAGTGTTGATGAAGAAACCGATCAGCCCTTGGGTTTCCAGGCGCGGACGGTTGGCATTCGGCACGCCGATGCGGATATCGCGTTGGCCGCTATAGCGATGCAATAAGCTCTGGAATGCCGCGAGCAACAGCATGAACGGCGTCGATTCATGAGCCTGGGCAGTCTGGCGAATGGCATCGCTCAGGCTGGCGTCCAAACGCAGCGTGTGGCGGGCGGCGCTGTGAATGTGTTGCGCCGAACGCGGATGATCGGTGGCCAGGTTCAGGGTCGGATGATCAACGCCCAACTGCTCGGTCCAGTAAGCGAGTTGACGCTCGCCCTCGCCTTGCGCCAACCACTGACGCTGCCAACTGCCATAGTCGGCGTATTGCGTCGGCAAGGCTGGAAGGCTGGCGGTCTGGCCTTGAGAAGCGGCCGCGTACAGTCGCGAGAATTCGTCGATCAACACGTTCATCGACCAGCCGTCGGCGATGATGTGGTGCATCGTCACCAGCAGTTGATGGTCCTCATCGTCGAGGCGCACCAGGGTCACCCACAGCAGCGGGCCTTTTTCCAGATCGAACTGGGTACGAGCTTCGTCCTCGCGTATTTGCTGCGCGCGGGCTTCTCGCTCGACGATTGGCAGGTCGCTGATGTCGATCACTTGCAGGTTGAATTCGCCGGCAGCAATGACCTGTTGCAGGGCCACACCGTCACGTTCGAAAAACCGCGTGCGCAGGGATTCGTGACGTTCGATCAGTTGCTGGAAACTGGCGCGCAAGGCGTCTTCGTCCAGTTCGCCGCGCAGGCGCAAAGCACCGGGGATGTTGTAGGCGCTGCTCTGCGGGTCGAGTTGCCAGGTGATCCACAAACGGTTTTGCGCCAGGGATTGCGGCATGGCTTCGCTGCGCGACAAGGGCATGATCGCGCCTTGGGCCACGCCGCCATCCTGTTGTTGCCGGGCGACGGCGGCAGCGAATGCGCCGAGGGTTGTCGCTTCGAACAACAGGCGCAGATTCAGCTCCAGCCCCAACTCTTCACGCAGGCGTGCGACTACTTGGGTGGCGGCGATGGAGTTGCCGCCGAGCAGGAAGAAGTGATCGTCTGCGTTGATCTGCTTGACCTGCAATTGATCACACCAGATCTGGCCGATCAGGGTTTGCAGCTCTGAGCCGGTGCTGGTTTCAGACGTGCTTGCGATGTCTGCCGACGGGAACAGCGCATAGCTGTCGAGGCTGCCATCGGCCAGGCGATTACGGCACGCCGAGCGTTGGAGCTTACCGCTGGATGTCTTCGGCAACGCCCCCGGATTGAGCAATACCACCACGCTCGGCGCTTCCTGGTACGCCTCGGCCACTGCTTGACGGATGGCTTTGATCAGCGCCTCGGGCGGCAGGATTTTCTGCACGCTGCGGCTGATTTCCGCGGCGATGCCGATGCCCTCCTGACCCTCGATGTTGACTGCGAATGCGGCCACGCGACCTTTGCGCACCACCTCCACTTCTCGCTCGACAGTCTGCTCGATGTCCTGCGGATAGAGGTTGTGACCGCGAACGATCAGCATGTCTTTCAGGCGCCCGGTGATGAACAGCTCACCGTCACGCAAAAAGCCCAGGTCGCCGGTGCGCAGCCAGGTGCGGCCGGCGTGCTGGACGAAAGTCTTGGCCGTGGCTTCGGGATTGCGCCAGTAGCCATGGGCGATGCTCGGCCCGGCAGCCCAGATTTCACCGACCGCGTTGTCGGCGAGTTCTTCGAGCGATACGGCATCGACAATCAGCACCGCGTGATCCGGCTGGCTGATGCCGCAACTCATGATCGGATTGCCTTCGCCCGGCTCGGCACGGTTCTGCGCCAGCGCTTGATCATCCACACGCAACGATGGAATGCCCTGGCCGCGCGGGCTGCCGGCAACGAACAGTGTGGCTTCCGCCAGACCGTAAGAGGCCATGAAGCTGTCCGGTGTAAAGCCACAGGCCGCGAACTTCTCGGCGAAGCGCTCGAGGGTGTCGAGGCGAATCGGTTCGGAACCGGAATACGCCACGCGCCAGCCACTCAGGTCGAGGCGTTCCAGCGCCGATTCGCTGACCCGTTCGCTGCACAGTCGATAGGCGAAGTCCGGCCCGCCGCTGATGGTGCCGCCGTATTCGCTGATCGCCTCCAGCCAGCGCAATGGTCGGCCGAGGAAGTACGCCGGCGACATCAACACGCACGGTACACCGCTGAAAATCGGCTGCAACAGGCCACCGATCAGGCCCATGTCGTGGTACAGCGGCAACCAGCTGACGATCACGTCGTCGGGGTTCAGATCGATGCCGAATCCGTGACGAATCAGCAGTTCGTTGGCCACCAGGTTGCCGTGGCTGACTTGCACACCTTTAGGTAACGCAGTGGAACCGGAGGTGTATTGCAGGAAGGCGATGTGATCGCCGTGCAAGTCCGGCGCGACCCAGCGTTCGGCCAGGGCGCTGTCGAGGGTATCGACACACAACAGCGGCGGCGCCTCGTCGATTTGCAGCAACGCGTCGCGCAGGTCGGCGCTGGTCAACAGCAAGCGCGGTTCGGCATCGCCAATGATCGACAGCAGACGTTCCTGGTGATGACGACGGGTCGATTCAGGCGGATAGGCCGGCACTGCAATTACACCTGCGTACAGACAGCCAAAAAACGCCGCGACGTAATCCGGGCCGCTGGGAAACAGCAGCACCGCGCGATCACCGAACGACGCCTCGGCCTGCAACGCACCGGCAATGGTTCGCGCCCGTTGATCGAGCTCACGATAACTGAGCACCACCGCCTGATCCTGGGTTTCGGCGAGAAAACGCAAGGCCACCCGGTCCGGCGTCAGGGCCGCGCGGCGCTGAAGGGCTTGGACCAGTGTGCTAGGGAGTTCGAACGCGTCGGTCATGAGGTTTCCTGCCTGAATTCGGCTTGCAAGTGGAATCGGTTTTCGTACGTCACGCCCGTTCATGGACATGCAGGACGCGGTCTTCGCCGACCGCGCGAGGCTTGGGAATGCTGTTCTGGCCGGGGCTTGCGCCCGCAGCCATTCACCAATGAGAACGGATGAGGTCTTGAAATAATTAGTCGCCAGGCTTGAGCGCCAGCAGGCTTGCAGCCAGTAGGTGAGTCAGCGTGTCGCAGTTCTCACTCTGCTCTTTTGTGGAGCATTAATTCTCTTTCTCAATTGACAATCATTATCATTAAGCCTAATTTGTCGCTCGATGCGTAGGACGAATCTGACCCCCTGTCGTCCCACGACCCTATTTGCAGCAAGGTGATTTCCAATGACGGAACAAGTATCCACAAGCAGGTGCGATTCACCGCTACTTCAGGCCTTCGTCGACAATCGACTGATTCTGGTCAAGATTGCCGCCCGCATCACCGGTTGCCGATCACGCGCCGAAGACGTGGTGCAGGATGCGTTCTTCCGGCTGCAATCGGCGCCGCAGATCACGTCCTCAATCAAGGCGCAGCTCAGCTACCTGTTCCAGATCGTGCGCAACCTGGCGATCGATCATTACCGCAAGCAGGCGCTGGAGCAGAAGTATTCGGGGCCGGAAGAGGAAGGTCTGAACGTGGTGATTCAGGGCGCTTCGCCGGAAACCTCGCACATGAATTTCTCGACCCTGGAAAACATTGCCGATGCGCTGACGGAGCTGCCCAGTCGCACCCGTTACGCCTTCGAGATGTACCGTCTGCACGGCGTACCGCAAAAAGACATCGCCAAGGAACTCGGCGTCTCGCCAACCCTGGTGAACTTCATGATTCGTGACGCGCTGGTGCATTGCCGCAAGGTGTCGGGCAATCGTGCGGATACCTTTGCCCGCCGTTAGGATCTGGAATCTCGGCGCCTCCATCGCGAGCAGGCTCGCTCCCACATTCGATCTGCGGTGTTCACAAATGGTGTGTTCACAGGAGATTCAATGTGGGAGCGAGCCTGCTCGCGATGGCTGACTCAAGACCAAAGCAAGTCTTGAGCCTTACGCATCAAGCCAACGAACACCGATCAAAAAACCGCTCACGCCCCAGCACCATCAGCGCCGCGCGCTTGTGCGGGAAGTCGAACTCTTTTTCGCAGTGGAAACACTGATTGTGCATATGCCCGATCATCTTTGCGTTGTCGGCGCGAGGCTCGGCGACCAGCCGTTGAGTGCGTGGATCATCGAGAAACAGGTAATGCACCAGCGCCGATAGCCAGCTCGCCACCTTGTGCGGGCCGCGGTGATGTTCTTCGCCCACCAGCATGTGAATGCCACGGTCGTAATCGCCGGCGTCATAGAACGGCGCAATGCGATCTTCCTTGGCCCAATAGGCTTCGAAATAGGCAAACGGCTGATCATCGAAGCAACCGATCAGCGTCAAGGTGTGCGGGTCGGCTTCGAGCTTGCTCAGGTATTCGCGATGCTTCCGGAGACTGCCCTCCTCCTGCCAGAAACTCGCCACCCGCGGGCTGTTCTGCCAGCGGTTGAAACGCGCCAGGTCATGCTCGATTTCTACCGTGCGCAGGGAGACCCACGCACCGAGCCGCGCATCGAAGCGTCGATAGACCTCACCACGGGGTTTCACCGCACGCAATGGATGGCGCTTGCCGCCACTGATGACCATTTGCTGCGGATAACAGCCGTTGCGCGACTCACCCAGCCAAGGCTGGGGCAATTGCCAGAACAGCGTGCGTTCGCAGCGATACTGACCGGTGACTTCGGTCGCGATCAGCAACCCGCTGAGCAAGGCTTCGGTGGGCACGTCATCGAGTTGCCAGGTCAGACGCTGACAAGCCGCGTCACGGGCAAACAGCCAATAGCAGGCCGCCCAGAATGCCTGACCATCAGGACGACCGAAGCGTTCCTCCAGCCGCAGATGCAACTCGGGCTCGCGGGTCAGCCGCAGTTCGATCAACGGCTGCCCTTGCAGGCTGAGGCTCAGGCGGCTGGCGGTTTCATCGGCTACAAGACAGTTGCCTGACGGCAGGGCTAGGGTGGTCAAGTCATTCAGATTGGACATGGGAGGGGCTCACGGTAATCGTCGACAGTTCAACGATGTGACGTGAGCCGGAGCAGGAAATTTAAGCGCCGTCGCCAAATGCGCGTCTCATGGCACTCATCAGGGGGCACGAATCAGGGTTTGCCCGGTACCAAGGCAATTTTGTAGGGATCGAAAATCTTCAGCATCTGCCCATTGTCTCGCAGGCCTTGCAGCAACTTGCCGAATGCTTCGCCAGTAATCGGTGCCTGCGGGCGAATCAGCGCGTAATGGTGATAGACCTGATCGATGCGTTGGGACACCAGCAACTGCTCGCCGATTTTCTCGTTACGCAGCAGGTAATCGCTCAGGTAGGAACGTGTCACCAAGGCAATGTCCGCTCGTGCGCGCAGCACCATCAGCAAGTTGCTGTCATGGGAATAGGTCAGCGTGGCCTTGTAGGCGTCGGCCAGATACTTGGGATCGGCATTGAAATTGGCAAACTCGTAGTGATAGCCGCTGTACAGCGCCAGGCGCTTGCCCGTCAGGTCCTTGAAGTAATGCTCATCGCGATCGGGTTTCTTCTGCGCGACAAAGATTTCTGCATCTTCCAGGCCCATGTCGACGAGGGTGTGCGGGATGTCCTTCCACCCCCAGTCCGGGTTCTCGAAAATCGCCATGTCGACCCGGCCTTCCTTGAAATCGTTGAAACGTCGGGGAATCGAGGTGGGTACCAGCACAAACCGATAGTCGCTTTGCAACCGATTCAGCGCTTCCACCAGTTGCGGCAACAGACCTGTGTCGGCACCGGACTCCGGACGCACGGTGTAGGGTGGAAAATGTGCGGCACCGACCCGCACCAACTGTGCAGCCTGAGACGGCAACACCCAGCACACTGCAAGCGCCGCCAGCAAAAGCCGCGACGCCGTTCGAATTGGCGAAGACATCAAAACAGCCCACTCCCCAAAAAAATACTCATCAATGCATACAAGCTAGGCGGTTTCGCCGACTTAGCCAGTTTCTTGCCGAGATAGACGGCTCACTGCCGTTCTTCAAGCACCAGAATCAACGCCTCATCGGCCAATTGATCAAGGCTCATGCTGCCATCGGCACGAAACCAGGTGGTGGTCCAGGACAACGCGCCCGTCAGGAAACGGCGGGTGATGAACACGTCGCCACGGATAAAACCGGCGTCCTTGGCTTCGCCCAGCACCTGCAACCAGATGTCTTCATAAATATCACGCAACGCCAGGACCTGCGCCTGACCTTCTGCTGACAGCGAACGCCACTCATACACCAGCACTGCCATGGCCTCGCCGCTGCCGCCCATGATCGACTGCAATTCGCAACGAATCAGCGCCAGAACCCGCTCGCGCACACTGCCGGCTTCGGCCAGGGCTGCGCGCATCAACGCGGTGTTGTAGCGAATGGTCTCTTCCATCACTGCCCGCAGGATCTCGTCCTTGCTTTTGAAGTGATGAAAAATGCTGCCGGACTGAATGCCCACCGCACCAGCCAGATCACGCACGGTGGTACGTTCATAACCTTTATTGCGAAACAGGTGAGCGGCCACTTGCAGCAGTTTGCCGCGAGCGCTGTCCGGGTCGGTCAATTGGCCGCTGTCGACCAATTCGCGCATCACCCTCAGGGCTTTTTGCTCGTCCACCCGTTCTCTCCTACAGTCGATCAATCAATTGCGCCGCTGCCCGCTAAAACAGCGGGCTTGCGCGGGCAATTTAAGCTGGCGGGGGCGACCAAGCAAGCGCTTGGGTAGAAGATATTTCAGTCGTTTACAAACCAAGCGCTTGCTTGGTAGTCTCGAAACACTTCTGTCGGAGGTGGTTATGGAATTGGCTGCGCCTAAAACAATCCGCATCGGTTGCGCCAGCGCATTCTGGGGCGACACCTCGACCGCCGCCGAGCAACTGGTGGAAGGCGGGCGGCTGGATTACCTGGTGTTCGATTATCTGGCCGAAATCACGATGTCGATCATGGCCGGGGCGCGGATGAAAGATCCGGCGGCCGGCTACGCCAGCGACTTCATCGAAGTCCTCAGCCCTCTCCTCAACCAACTCGCGGAACAAAAGATCCGCGTTATCAGCAATGCCGGCGGCGTCAATCCACAGGCGTGTGCCGCGGCCCTGCAAGCGGCCTGCGACAAGGCCGGAGTGGCGCTGAAGATTGCCGTGTTGTCGGGCGACGATTTGCAACCGCAGTTCAAACGCCTGAGCAGCCTTGGCCTCCATGAGATGTTCAGTGGCGCGCCGCTGCCGCCGATGTGCGTGTCGACCAACGCCTATCTGGGCGCGCCGGGCATTGTCGAAGCCCTGCGTCTGGGCGCCGACATTGTGATTACCGGACGTGTGGTCGACAGCGCCGTGGTCAGCGCCGCGCTGGTGCATGAGTTCGGCTGGTCGTGGCACGACTACGACAAACTCGCCCAAGCTGCATTGGCCGGGCACCTCATTGAATGTGGCGCCCAATGCACTGGCGGCAATTTCACCGATTGGCACGACGTGCCCGATTACGAACACATCGGCTTTCCGATCGTCGAAGTCGGCGCCGACGGCCAGTTTATCCTCAGCAAACCCGACGGTTCCGGCGGTCTGGTCACGCCCCTGACGGTGGGCGAGCAGATGCTTTATGAAATCGGCGACCCGCAGGCCTATTTGCTGCCCGACGTGGTGTGCGATTTCAGTCAGGTCAAACTCGTGCAACAAGGCAAAAACACGGTTCAGGTGCATGGCGCAAAAGGCTTGCCGCCAACCGATCACTACAAGGTCAGCGCCACCTATCCGGACGGTTTCCGCTGTACCGCCAGCTGCCTGATCGCCGGAATCGATGCCGTGGCCAAGGCCCGACGGGTGAGCCAGGCGATCATCAACAAAACCTCGGAAATCTTCAGCCAGCGCGGCTGGGCGCCCTACAGCGAAGTGAACATCGAGCTACTGGGCAGCGAAGCCACTTATGGCCCTCATGGCCAGCGCCAGGACAGCCGCGAAGTGGTGATCAAACTCGCCGTGCGCCATCCGGGCAAACAGGCCTTGATTCTGTTCTCCCGGGAAATCGCCCAAGCCGCCACCGGCATGGCACCGGGGTTGACCGGGATCGTCGGCGGGCGGCCGACGGTGTACCCACTCATCCGGCTATTTTCATTCCTGATCGACAAAACGGCCTGCACCCTGGAAATCGACCTCGTCGGTGAGCGTCACCCATGCGCCTTGCCCGCCCTCGATGTACTCGACCCGGCTGACTTGCCGCTACCGTTCGATCCGCCCCAACCCACAGAACGCGCCGACGCCAGCGTGGCCCTGATCAAACTCGCCGTGGCGCGCTCCGGCGACAAGGGCAATCACAGCAATATCGGCGTCATGGCCCGCCATCCCGACTACCTGCCGTGGATCGCCGAAGCGCTGACACCGGAGGTGATGGTCGACTGGATGAGCCATGTCCTCGACCCGATCCACGGGCGTGTCGAACGCTGGTATTTACCCGGCACTCAGAGCTTTAATTTTCTTCTGGAGAACGCACTCGGCGGCGGTGGCGTGGCCAGCCTTCGGATCGATCCGCAAGGCAAGGCGTTCGCTCAACAACTGCTGGAGATCCAGATTCCGGTGCCGCAACGCATCGCCGATCAGGTCAACTAGAGGACCGTCGCCATGGCTTATGACTCGATTTACAAACCCGACCTGTTCGCTGGCCAAAACATCATCGTCACCGGTGGCGGCAGCGGCATCGGTCGTTGCACCGCCCACGAGCTCGCAGCCCTCGGCGCGCAGGTGCTGCTGGTGGGGCGAAATGTCGAGAAACTGAAAAAGGTCGCCGCTGAAATCACCGAAGACGGGGGTAAAGCCAGTTGGCAGGTCTGCGATATCCGCGATGAAGACGCCGTCACGCAATTGGTCAGCGAGCTGATCCGCAAACACGGTCCGATTCATGGACTGGTCAACAATGCTGGCGGGCAGTACCCCTCGCCGCTGGCGTCGATCAATCAGAAAGGTTTCGAAACCATCCTGCGCACCAACCTGGTGGGTGGTTTCCTGATGGCCCGTGAGGTGTTCAATCAGTCCATGAGCAAGCACGGCGGCGCCATCGTCAACATGCTCGCCGACATGTGGGGCGGCATGCCCGGCATGGGTCACTCGGGCGCGGCGCGCTCGGGCATGGACAACTTCACCAAGACCGCCGCGTTTGAATGGGGCTACGCCGGCGTGCGGGTCAACGCCGTCGCGCCAGGCTGGGTCGCCTCCAGCGGCATGGACACCTACGAAGGCGCGTTCCGGGCCGTGATCCCGACCCTGTGCGAACACGTGCCGCTCAAGCGCATCGGCACTGAATCGGAAATCAGCGCGGCGATTGTTTTCCTGCTCAGCCCGGCAGCCGCTTTTGTCAGCGGCAGCACATTGCGCATCGACGGTGCCGCCAGCCTCGGCGGGCGGGCCTGGCCGATGCACAAGGCGCAGAACAGTCATTCGTACAACGGCTTTCACCGCGCCTATTTACCCGAAGTACTCCGACCCGACGTGCCCAAACCAGACGCGTCCAATCCAGACGAGTTCAAGGACAAGGAATAACCATGCCGGTCATCCAGTCCCAGGTAGATCCGTTCAGCGCACCGTTCGCCCGCAACCGGGCGGCTATGCTGGCCGGCATCGAGCAGGTCCGTCAGCTCGAGCAGAACCTGCTGAGCAAAGCCGCCGAAGCCAAGCCCAGGTTCGACAAGCGCGGGCAACTGCTGCCCCGTGAACGCCTTAATCTATTGCTCGATCCCGGCGCGCCATTCCTCGAACTCGCGAGCCTGGCCGGCTACAAGCTGCACGACGACAAGGACGGCAGCTCGGCTGGCGGCGGTTTGATCGCCGGGATCGGTTACGTGTCCGGCGCACGGGTATTGGTGGTGGCGAACAACAGCGCGATCAAGGGTGGGACCATTTCCCCCAGCGGTTTGAAAAAATCCCTGCGCCTGCAACAGATCGCCATGGAAAACAAACTGCCGGTGATCACCCTCGCGGAGAGTGGGGGCGCCAACCTCAATTACGCGGCGGAGATTTTCGTCGAAGGCGCGCGCAGCTTTGCCAATCAGGCGCGGATGTCGGCCATGGGCTTGCCGCAGATCACCGTGGTCCATGGCTCGGCCACGGCGGGCGGTGCTTATCAACCAGGGTTGTCGGATTACGTGGTGGTGGTGCGCGGCAAGGCCAAGCTGTTTCTCGCCGGGCCGCCGCTGCTCAAGGCCGCCACTGGTGAAGTCGCTACCGACGAAGAACTGGGCGGCGCCGAGATGCACGCGCAAACCGCCGGCACCGCCGAATACCTGGCCGAAAACGATGCCGATGGTGTGCGCCAGGTGCGCGAGATCATGAGTTTGTTGCCGTGGAACGATCAACTGCCATGGTTACCCGAACGTCGGTGGGAAGAACCGCTCTACCCCATCGACGAACTGCTGGGTCTGATCCCGGATGACCCGAAAAAGCCCTACGACGTGCGCGAAATCATCGCCCGGATTGCCGACGCTTCGAACTTTCTCGAATTCAAGGGCGAGTTCGACCCGCAAACAATCTGCGGGCATTTGCAGATTCAAGGTCGAGCCTGCGGCTTCATCGGCAACAACGGCCCGATTACGCCCAAAGGTGCGAGCAAGGCTGCACAGTTCATTCAGCTCTGCGATCAGAGTCAGACGCCCCTGCTGTTTTTCCACAACACCACCGGTTTCATGGTCGGCACCGAGTCGGAACAACAAGGGGTGATCAAGCACGGCGCCAAAATGATTCAAGCGGTGGCCAATGCTCGGGTGCCTAAATTGACGATCGTCGTCGGCGGCTCCTACGGCGCCGGTAATTATGCGATGTGTGGCCGTGGCCTCGACCCGCGTTTCATCTTCGCCTGGCCCAACAGCCGCACCGCTGTGATGGGCGGCGCCCAGGCCGGCAAAGTGTTGCGGATCGTCACCGAAGCCAAACAGCTCAAGGACGGGTTGGTGCCCGATCCGCAAATGCTCGACATGCTGGAACAGGTCACCGCGCAGAAACTCGACAGCCAGTCCACCGCGCTGTATGGCAGCGCCAACCTGTGGGACGACGGGCTGATCGATCCGCGGGACACCCGCACGTTGCTCGGGTATTTGCTGGATATCTGCCATGAGGCCGAGGTTCGTTCGCTGCAATCCAACAGTTTCGGCGTAGCCCGCTTCTAAGCGGCGATCAGGAGAACAATAAAAAATGATCTTCACCCAGGAACACGAAGCACTGCGCCGCACCGTCCACCAATTCGTCGATCACGAGATCAATCCTCATGTCGAGGAATGGGAAAAGGCCGGACGCTTTCCGATCCATGAGATCTTCCGCAAGGCGGGCGACCTCGGTTTGCTGGGGATTTCAAAACCGGAAAAATTCGGCGGCATGGGGCTCGATTACAGCTATTCGATTGTGGCCGCCGAAGAGTTCGGCACCATTCATTGCGGCGGCATTCCGATGTCCATCGGCGTGCAGACCGACATGTGCACCCCGGCCCTGGCGCGTTTCGGCTCCGATGAACTGCGCGAAGAATTCCTGCGGCCGGCGATTACCGGCGAACAGGTCGGCTGCATCGGCGTCTCCGAAGTCGGCGCCGGCTCCGACGTAGCCGGTTTGAAAACCACCGCCCGCAAGGATGGCAACGACTACGTGATCAACGGCAGCAAGATGTGGATCACCAACTCGCCGAGCGCCGACTTCATCTGTCTGCTGGCCAACACCTCGGACGACAAACCGCACATCAACAAGTCGCTGATCATGGTGCCGATGAACAGCCCGGGCATCAGCCTCAGCTCGCACCTGGACAAGCTCGGCATGCGCAGTTCGGAAACCGCCCAGGTGTTTTTCGACAACGTGCGCGTGCCGCAACGCAACCGCATCGGCCACGAAGGCGCGGGGTTCATGATGCAGATGCTGCAGTTCCAGGAAGAACGGCTGTTCGGCGCGGCGAACATGATCAAGGGCCTGGAGTACTGCGTCGACAGCACCATCGAGTACTGCAAGGAGCGCAAAACCTTCGGCAATGCGCTGATCGACAACCAGGTCATCCATTTCCGTCTGGCCGAATTGCAAACCGAAATCGAATGCCTGCGGGCGCTGGTCTACCAGGCCACCGAGCAATACATAAAAGGCCAGGACGTCACTCGTCTGGCGTCCATGGCCAAACTCAAGGCCGGGCGCCTCGGTCGGGAAGTCAGCGACAGTTGCCTGCAATATTGGGGCGGCATGGGCTTCATGTGGGACAACCCGGTGGCCCGGGCTTACCGCGACGTGCGGCTGGTGTCGATCGGCGGCGGTGCCGACGAAATCATGCTGGGGATCATCTGCAAACTCATGGGCATCCTGCCGGGGAAAAAGAAATGAGCACCCTCCCTGTTTGTCAGACGCTGTTGCTCGAACGGCACAACGGCGTCTTGCACATCACTCTCAATCGCCCCGACAGTCGCAACGCCATGAGCCTGCAAATGGTCGCCGAACTGCGCGCGGTGCTGGCGGCGGTGCGGGATGACCGGCAAGTTCGCGCGCTGGTGATCGGCGGTGCCGGCGGGCATTTTTGTGCCGGTGCCGACATCAAGGACATGGCCAATGCCCGTGCTCAAGGCGCGACCGCCTACCGCGAATTGAACCGTGCGTTCGGCGCCTTGCTGGAAGAAGCTCAGCACGCGCCGCAAGTGGTCATCACGGTGCTGCAAGGCGCGGTGCTTGGCGGTGGCTTCGGTCTGGCCTGCGTCAGCGATATCGCCATGGCCGATCATCAGGCGCAATTCGGCTTGCCGGAGACCAGCCTCGGCCTGTTGCCGGCGCAGATCGCGCCGTTCGTGGTGCAGCGCATCGGCCTGACTCAGGCCCGTCGACTGGCCCTGACCGCCGCACGGTTCGATGGCAACCAGGCGCGGCGCATGGGTCTGGTGCATTTTGTCGAGCATGACCCGCAAGCCTTGGCCGAGCGACTCGATGAAGTGCTGGCCCATGTGTTGTGCTGCGCGCCGGGGGCGAATGCGGCGACCAAAAAACTCTTGCTGGCGAGTGCCGGGCAACTCTCGGATGGCCTGCTGGATCAGGCGGCCGAGTGGTTCTGTGAAGCGGTGACCGGGGATGAAGGGGTCGAGGGGACGATGGCCTTTGTGCAGAAGCGTAAACCGGGTTGGGCTACTTAAAAGCATCGCGAGCAGGCTCGCTCCCACAGGTTTTGTGAACGACATAGAACCCCTGTGGGAGCGAGCCTGCTCGCGATGAGGCCAGCACTTTCACCGCACAACTTGAGAGAAGACCCCATGCCCGCCTTCAGCAAAATCCTGATCACTAACCGCGGTGAAATCGCCTGCCGCGTCCAGCGCACCGCGCAAAACCTGGGCTACCGCACCGTCGCCGTGTTCAGCGATGCCGACGCCGATGCCCTGCATGTACAAATGGCCGACGAAGCCGTGAACATCGGCCCGGCCCCAGTGCACCAGTCTTATCTGAACATCCCGGCAATCATCGACGCCGCCCGGCGCACCGGTGCCGATGCGATCCACCCCGGTTACGGCTTCCTCTCGGAAAACGCAGCATTCGCCCTTGCCTGCCAACAGGCCGGCATCATCTTCATCGGCCCCAGCCCCGAAGCCATCGAGTTGATGGGCAGCAAACGTCTGTCGAAACTCGCCATGATCAAAGCGGGCGTGCCCTGCATCAAAGGCTATCAGGGCAGTGAACAGGACGACGCAACCCTGAGCCGCGAAGCCGAACGCATCGGCTACCCACTGATGATCAAGGCCAGTGCCGGCGGTGGCGGTCGTGGCATGCGTCTGGTGCACAGCGCCGCCGAGTTGCTGGAGCAACTCCGTACCGCACGCTCCGAGGCGCTGCATGGGTTTGGCAGCGACGAACTGATCCTCGAGCAAGCCTTGATCGACCCGCGTCACGTCGAGGTTCAGGTGTTCGGCGATCAGCACGGCAACTTGATCTACCTCGGCGAGCGCGATTGTTCGATCCAGCGCCGCCACCAGAAAATCATCGAGGAAGCGCCCTGCCCGGTGATGACCGCCGAGCTGCGTCAGGCCATGGGCGAAGCCGCGCTCAAGGCGGGGCGCGCGGTGAATTACGTCGGCGCTGGCACTGTGGAGTTCCTGCTGGATGCTCGCGGGCAGTTCTACTTCCTGGAGATGAACACCCGGCTGCAAGTGGAACATCCGGTGACCGAGCTGATCACCGGCCTCGATCTGGTGGCCTGGCAGTTACACGTCGCCGAAGGACTGCCACTGCCGTTGCGACAGGAGCAGGTGCAACTCAACGGGCATGCCATGGAGGTGCGCCTGTATGCCGAAGATCCAGCACAGGGATTTCTGCCGCAAACCGGACGAATCGCAGCCTGGGAACCTGCATTGCAGGGCAGCGTGCGGATCGACCATAGCCTGATCGAAGGCCAGTCTGTCAGCCCGTTCTATGACCCGATGCTGGGTAAGCTCATCACCCACGGTGCCACCCGCGAAGAAGCCCGGCGCAAGTTGCTGCGGGCTGTACAAGACAGCGTGCTGCTGGGCGTGCAAAGCAATCAGCGCTTGCTCGCCAGCCTGCTGGAACATCCACAGTTCATCAGCGGCGAGATCAGCACCGGGTTCATCCCCACGTACTTCGCCGATCATCCGTGCCTGCATCCCCACGTGCCGAGCGCCGAAGAACTGGCCATCGCCGCGGCGCTTTTTTATCAAGCTTGCGCACAGGTTCACCGCGCCCCGCTGGCCGGTTGGCGCAACAACGCCAGCGTGCCTTTGCACTACCGAATCGGCCTGGAGGATCAGGATTGGCCGGTGGAATTTAACGCTGAGCCCGGCCAGCCCTACCGTGCTCAGGTCGGCGCTCGCGCCATCGAACTGAAGGTCATCGGATGCGACGGACGCTGGGCCACCCTGGAAATCGACGGCATTCGCCAACGCCATGCCTATCGCCTCGAAGCCGGGCAACTGTGGTTGTTCACGCGCCCCGGCAGCTTGCGGCTGGTCGATAAGACCCAGGCGCTGGTCAGCGGCCAGGCCAGTGTCAGTTCCGGAACGCTCAAGGCGCCGATGGACGGGGCGATCGTAGATGTACTGGTCAGCGAGGGCAGCCCGGTCAGCAAAGGTCAGCTGTTGGTGGTGCTCGAAGCAATGAAAATGGAGCATCCGCTCAAATCGGGTATCGACGGCGTGCTCAAACGCTTGCAGGTCAGGGTCGGCGATCAGGTCAAAAATCGTCAGATTTTGTTAGAGGTCGAATAAGCCGCTAGGCGGATCCGCCGGGTTTGGCTACGCTCAAGCCCTATCAGGACGCGGATACCAGGAACCCTGCGATGCCTCACTGGTTGGTCATTGATCTGGAAGCCACCACCGATGAGGGTGGCTGGCCAGTAACAGAAATGGAAATCATCGAAATCGGTGCCACCCTCGTGGACCGCAAGGGCCAGGAACTGGATCACTTCCAGTGCTTCGTGCGCCCGTTGCGCCGGCCCTTGCTGACACCGTTTTGCCGGGAACTGACCCACATCACCCAGGCCAATATCGATGCCGCACTGCCGCTCACCGACGTCTGGCCGTTGTTCGAACGCTGGCTCGGCCACCATCACGCGCGCCTGGAAGGCTGGGCCAGTTGGGGCGATTACGACCGCAAACAACTGCTTCAGGACTGGCAGCGCCTGCAACTCGACAGCGCCCTGAGCCGGGTGCCGCACATGAACCTCAAGCAACGCTTCGCCAAGGCTTGTCGGCTCGAGCGCCCGCTGAACCTCAATGGAGCCTTGCAACTGGCGGGTCTGCAGTTCAACGGCCAGCAGCATCGGGCACTGGAAGACGCGCGCAATACTGCGCGTTTGTTACCGCTGATTTTCCCCGCTAATCCTTGAGTGCAGGAGGTGACGCCTATCGACACCTTGTGCATACTGGCCGGCCCTTTTCAGCCCTTTTCGAGGAACCGCCCATGTTTAAAGTCAACGAGTACTTCGACGGCACCGTCAAGTCGATCGCCTTTGGCACCCCTGAAGGTCCGGCGACCATCGGCGTCATGGCACCGGGCGAATACGAATTTGGTACCAGCCAGCGTGAAATCATGCACGTGGTGTCCGGCGCCCTGACCGTTAAACTGCCTGACAGCGACACCTGGGAAACCTTCGCCGCCGGCAGCCAGTTCAACGTGCCCGCCAACAGCAAGTTCCAGCTGAAAGTGGCCGTCGACACCGCCTACCTGTGCGAATACCGCGGCTAAACCCCCGGGTTTTCACAGCGAAAAAAAATGCCTGTGTCCTTGGACGCGGGCATTTTTTTTGAAGGGCTTTTATTCGAGGATTGTCACGGGCATGCCGACTTCGAGCCGGCCATTGCTGTCGTTGACCAGATTCTGACCGAACATCGCGCCATCGGCCTCGGTGCGGTATTTCTGCAAGGTGGCCAGCGGTTCACGATCTTCGCTGCGTACACCGGTCTGCGGGTCGATAGTGGTCAGAATGCAGCGTGAGCAGGACTTGACCACGCGAAACTCAATGTCGCCAATGCGGATGCGCTTCCAGCTATCTTCGGCATACGCCTCGCTCCCCTCGATCACCAGATTTGGCCGAAAACGCAACATCTCCAGCGGCCGCCCGACCTTGCTCGACAAGTCCTCCAGCGACGCCTGACCAATCAGCAACAACGGAAAGCCGTCGGCAAAAGCCACCTGATCATCGTCCTTGCCGTAGCCGGCCTGGGTGGTCCGTGCGCGATCAAGCGGCACTTGCACCAGACGCGTCGGCTTGCCGATGAACTCACTGACCCAGGCACCCGCCGTATCGCCGGCATCGGGAACGCGCAAGGTGTCACGCCAGATGGTCACCCCTCGCAAATCGGCATCGCCGTCAGGCAACGCAATACCGATCGGCGAGTGACCCGGGGCACTGAGGGTCAAGCCGCCGTCGGCATTCCACAACGCCGACAGTTGACTCATTTTCGCGACCGCGCGTTGGGTCAGGAAGCGCCCGCTGGCCTCGTCCACCAGCATCCAGCGTCGATCGCCGTCCAGTCCCAGCTTGTCCAGACTGACCTGATTGAGGGTCTCGCCCTTGCCGGATTTCAATGGAAAACGATAAAGCGCGCTCAGACGCATGGCCAGCTCCCTGGTAGGTAAAAACGCCACCCTATACGAGCTTGATCGACGAATCAAAGCCCTGTTGAGAGCGCTTGCCCGCTTTTCGTAGGAGCCAGCGGTGCGGCAAGCCTGGCTCCTACATACCCATTTCAGGCAGGTACGGCGTCGAGCATCAGGCGCTGGCGCACCACGTCGACGAGTTTGTCGGGCTGGAACTTGGAGAGGAAGTTGTCGCAGCCGACCTTCTTCACCATCGAGTCGTTGAAGCTGCCCGACAGCGAGGTGTGCAAGACCACATAAAGGCCGCGCAAACGGGGGTCGTTACGGATTTCGGTGGTCAGGCGATAGCCGTCCATTTCCGGCATTTCCGCATCGGTGAAGATCATCAGCAGCTTGTCAGTCATGACTTCGCCCGTATCGGCCCAGGCCTTGAGCATGTTCAGCGCCTTCAAGCCATCGCTGGCGATGTGCATCTTCACGCCCAGTTGACCCAAGGTGTCGCGCAATTGCGAAAGGGCCACGTTCGAGTCATCCACCAGCAGCACTTCACGACCACGGGCGCGCTCCAGAACCGGATCATCGAGTTTTTCGCGCGATACCTTGGCGTTGTACGGAACGATTTCGGCCAGGACTTTTTCGACGTCGATGATTTCCACTAACTGATCATCGACCTTGCTGATGGCGGTCAGGTAATGCTGGCGACCAGCGCTGGCCGGCGGGGGCAAAATGGCTTCCCAGTTCATGTTGACGATGCGGTCCACCCCACCGACCAGGAATGCCTGCACCGAGCGGTTGTACTCGGTGACGATGATGGTACTGGTGGGGCTTGGCACCAGCGGACGCATGCCGATGGCCTGGGACAGGTCGATCACCGGCAGCGTCTGGCCCCGCAGGTTGACCACGCCGCAAACAAAGGGATGGCGTTGGGGCATCAGGGTCAGCTTCGGCAACTGCAGCACTTCCTGGACCTTGAAGACGTTGATCGCGAACAATTGCCGTCCGGCCAGCCGGAACATGAGAATTTCCAGGCGATTCTCACCCACCAGTTGCGTGCGTTGGTCTACCGTGTCGAGAATGCCGGCCATTGATGACTCCTGGGCTTGTTCTGATGAATTCACTAAAGGGAGTTATCGGCTGTTTTTGCCGGACCTTGACCCCCAGACAAAATGCCACGATCAGACATTGATGTCACATTAACATCATGCTTTACTGGCGCTGTGATTTCATCTGCTTTCATTCCCTGCGGCGCGACCTCGGTTTGTACGTCAGGTTCCCCTGCGTAAGGGATTCCCCTAGTAACAATCAGGCCCAACCTGATATTCGCAGTATCCAATAGCCATTAATGTGACGCCATTCTCATTGCATGAACGGAGTCAGGCTTTTGTGTGCGATCGCAGGTCAGTGGCCATCCACCCTCTCGAGTTCCCCAGCCGGCGCTCAAACCTGCCGGAGCGCGATCTCACGAAGGCTTGGCGGCGCCGGGACACCTATGGTTCTCTTCGGCACACACGACATTCCCTCATCTGACATGACGTTGTGGAGATAAACATGCCGAACGACACCAAAGAGTGGGCTCAGCGATTTCCAGAGTTTCTCGTCGAGGCTGAAACACTCTTGGCCAAATCCGAGGAATGCCTGAGTCATTTGCAACTGATCAGCAATGACAAGGATGCCATCGATTGCATGCTCAGCACCCTTCTCAAGCTGTCCAGCAAGGCTGATGCTCTGGCATTGGCGGCGGTCTCGGAATTCTCGCTGCATATTCATGGATTGCTAAGCCACGCGCAGAACCACATGGACCTGCATGATCAAGCCCTGGACGCGCTCAAGGACTGCTTCACATTAATCGCCTGGCAACTTGAACTCATCGATCAGACTACCGGCCAACTCGGTCTCGATGACAGTGAACAGACCTCGCTGATTGAAGCGTTTGCGTTTCAGGTGGGGCAAAGTCAGTTTCAGCCGCCCAGCCACTCCAGACCGTTCAGGCTGGTTTCGTTCTCGGAACGGCAAGCTTAATCAGCCCTAGCCGTGCTGCGCTTTTCTCTTGCCATGACGCTGCCTATAACTTGATGCGCTCATGTCGCAATTGAATATTTCATACCCACGACGACAGTCGAAATAAATAATTATCCTGTCTCGATTTCAGATAGCGCGTGGCAATAAAGACAAAATGCCTGGCGATCGATTCCGACGATAAAAATCGAAAGTTTTTCCATTGTGGAACCATCGTCCAGATACCATATTTTGACTGTATGGAACTTATATACCGTACGCGACCAACGGTATGTTAAGTGGTAGTATGCCGACCATTAGTTGACGCCAATTAATGGCACAGTGACTCCAGCCAAGCACCATGAAGGCTGCATTTCCAGCACTGAACCACAGCCATGAAGGCGACTTCACAACAATTTCCACACAGAGACCCGTCAGCCCTTATGGCCGGTCTGCCCGCAGCGAACATTCATTGGCTCCATCCGCTATGTACGCCAGCCTCAAGTCAATTACCCTGTGGCCACCTTCTCGAAAAAACGCGCGCCGGTTCACGCTTTTACTGTGCATCTGCTCGGCGCTTGGCAGCCTGCTGGTCTACAGCTTGTCCATGCCTCTGCCGTTGAGTCTGCTGGTGCTCAATAGTGCAGCGTTGACCTGTGTCTGGGTGGGATATTGCCTCTCGCGCAAATCAATAAAGTTTCAACCTCAAGAACTGGCTGACCGTCTGCTGCAAGTGCAGGAAAACGAACGCCACCGGCTCAGTCGGGAACTGCATGATGACATCGGGCAATTGCTGACCGCCGCAAAACTTCAAAGTGAATGGCTCAAACGTCGATTGCCCGAAGAACTGCAGGGTCAGTGTTCGGTACTTAGCGATACGCTGGACGAAACCCTGACCAAGGTTCGTGACGTCTCGGCCATCCTCAATCCGCGGCAACTGGCCAGTCTCGGGCTGGAAGCCAGTTTGCGTGCACATTTACTCAGGACGCTGGCCAATACCTCCGTGCACTGGAGCCTGGAATGCCATCAACGCCTGACGGGCATACCAGAGGAAATGGCAGTGGCAGCTTTTCGAATCACTCAAGAAGCGATTACCAATATACTGCGTCATGCCGAGGCCAAAAATCTGTTGGTCCGCCTGCAACGCCTGCCCCAGGGCCTGACGCTGTTGATCAGCGACGATGGCCTGGGTTTCGCGCCAGCGGCAGATCCTGCTCGCGAGGGGCAACGCGGAATGGCCGGGATGTCGGAACGGACCGATCAGTTAGGTGGCACACTGACCGTGACCAGCGAGCCGGGTAAAGGCACTCAAATAGAAGCACTCTTCCCTTGGGCGCCCCGTGCGCTAGAACGGGCCAGTACGAATAAGGTTATGCATTGACTTGTAACTTACTTCTGGTGGACGACCACTCACTGATCAGGGCTGGCGTGCGCGCTCTGGTGCTGGATATTCCCGGTTACGCGGTAATCGGGGAGGCTAATGACGGCTCGCTGTTGGTCGAGATGGTCGAGCAGCTGTCCCCGGACATCATTCTGCTGGATATTTCCATGAAGGAAACCGGTGGTCTTGAAGCCTTGCAGCGACTCAAGCGCGTGCGCCCGCAGTGCAAAGTGCTCATCCTGTCGATGCATACCGACCCGGCGCTCATCATGCAGGCACTGGAATCAGGGGCGCATGGCTACCTGCTCAAAGACACCACGGCCACCGAACTCGAACATGCCCTGGATGCCTTGCGCCATAACGAACGTTATTTGAGCCCGGCCATAGCCCATACCGTCATCAATCAGGCGCTGACCCGAACCCAGAAAAATCAGGTGCAAACGCAGGACTCGCACAACCTGACGGCACGTCAGCTGGAAATCCTGCGACTGATTGTTCGCGGCAAATCCACCCGGGAAATCGCCAATGGCCTGGGTCTGAGCATCAAGACCGTCGAAACCCACCGCTCGCAGATCATGAAACGCTTACAGATCTACGATGTGGCCGGCCTGGTGCTGTTCGCCGTGCGCGAGCAAATCATCAGTCTGGACGATTAGCTGGATTCGAGACGCTCAGCAGCGGCGAACCCTCGGGCAAATGCACACGCAATGCCGCCGGGCGCGCCGAGAAACGCAGACTGTCGCCCTCCAGAGGCTCACCATCAAGGTTGATATAAAGGCCCTCCGAGACTTTGATCTCGACCCATGGCAAGCGTGCTCGTACAAACATGTTGTCGATTCCGAAGCCATCGGTCAGCAAGTCTTTCAAGGTACCAACCAACTCCTGTGGCGCGGGCAAAATGCTGATATCCAGCAGTCCATCGTCAGCCAGCGCCTGCGGGCACAACACATGACCACCGCCAGCCTGTCGGCCATTGCCAATGCCCAATGCCAACAATTCGCCGCGCCAGTGAAAATCCGGTCCCTGCAACTCGCCATAGGCCGCATGCAACTCACTAAAGCGCGATAAACCCGTGAAGAGGTAAGCGGCGCCTCCAAGAATTTTTTTCAGATCCTCGGAGGTGTTGGCCGTGACCTGACTGCCAAAGCCGCCCGTGGCCATGTTCAGGAAAACCTGCCCGCCGACTTCGCCCAGATCGATGGCCCGCGGGGCAACCTCCAGAAGGTCCAACGCCTGAGCGGGCTCCAGAGGCACACCGGCGGCGCGAGCAAAATCGTTGGCGGTGCCCAAGGGCAAAAGCACCAGGCTTGCCTGAGTCGAATGCGCCGCCATGGCTTCGGCAATATCACGCAAGGTGCCATCACCGCCGCCTGCAATCAGCTGCGTATAACCTGCCGTCAGCGCTTCCTCCACCAACCGCTGCGCATCACCGGCCTCCCAGGTCAGTCGAACAGCCAGTTCCCAGCCCTGTTGGCGTTTGCCTTCGACGGCTGCGCGGACCTCCTCATTGAGTGCCTGCTTGCCATGCAGAATCAACAGCGCCTTGCGCTCGCTCATTTTTGCCACTCCCATATCCGCAATTCCATGAGATATGTTGACCTCGCAGCGCCTCATAAAAGTCGCAGGAATTTGAATTATTTTCAGGGAAAGAAAACGTGAGTCCTACAGAGCGGTATTTTTTCTTACAAAACATGAGGAATCGGCTCAATTGACCCACCCGAACAATTGGTACACCGTTGGATCTCGGTTATCAGTTATCACCCGTTAATTTACACAGGGACGTGAAAACAATGAATGGAATCCCCTTAAGGGCCTCAAAAAGCGCAGGCAACGACGGCATCGATCACTCGAATGGTTTTAACGCAAGGAGCCAGTTACTCCATGCAAAGCCATGACCTCAGACTACCGGTAACCCCGGTCGCGCCGTTCGCAGAAAATCGCACAAATCATCAGGCTGACCTCAAAAACAGCGCAAAGCCCGCCGGAGAAGTTGATATGGAACCTCGCGTCATTGAACTGGAGACACACCTCAAATATATCCGAAGAGACATGGATGAAGTCCGGGGTGACGTCAAATCCATCAAACACAGGCTCGCCTATTCAGCTGGCGGAACAGCCGGGATCCTGGGACTTCTGGCCTGGATCGCCAACAGCCGCTTCGACCAGATGGTGACACTTCTGGCAAATTGACGAATGGTCATGGACGCAAGCCCAATGCGATCAACCGGGCTTGCGTGGCAAAACCAGTGCCTGTTCAGTTCAAGACTTCACTCAGCGGGATAAAGCTCACCCAATCACCCTCGATCAGCGTACGGTCCTCCAGCACTTCGACCAAACCGTCAGCCCAGGCGGCACTGCGCAGTACGCCAGAGCTCTGATTTCTGTAGATGATTGCCCGGCCATTCTCCAGACGTCCGCGCAAGTACTCACGTCGGTTACCAGCCTTTGGCCAGACAAACCCTGCCAGCACCTGAAACTTCAGGGGCTCAACTTCTTTTACGCCTTGGCGGCGCAAAAGGTAGGGCCTTGCCAACAGAGCAAAAGTCACCAGGGTCGATGCCGGATTGCCGGGTAAACCAATCACAGGCACGCCACGAAAATGCCCGAACGTCAGCGGCTTACCTGGTTTGATGGCAAGCTTCCACAGGGTCAATTCGCCCTCTTCCCGCAAGGCGATGCCCAGAAAGTCGGCTTCTCCCACCGATACGCCACCGGTCGAGAGAATCAGGTCGACATCCTTCAACTCACCGAGGCGGGCACGAGTGGTCGCTAAATCATCGGGAAGAATGCCGGCATCGATCACCTCACAACCCAATCGCTGCAACCAGCTGCAGAGCAATACTCGATTACTGTTGTAGATCTGTCCCGGCCCAAGGACCTGGCCTGGCTCAATCAACTCATCACCGGTAGACAAGACTGCAACACGAGCCTTGCGAACCACGTCCAGCTCAGCGCATCCCAGCGATGCCGCCAGCCCCTGTTCGATAGCCCCCAGACGCGTTCCGGCGGGCAAAATCAGCTCACCAACGGTGGCTTCCTGACCTTGTGGACGTATGTTCTGTCCTGGGGTCATGGTCTCGGTGAAACGTACCCGCTCATCCGCCTGAACCTGGGCGTTCTCTTGCATCTCGACACAGTCGGCGCCTGCGGGCACAGGCGCGCCGGTGAAGATCCGCGCACAAGTACCCGGTTTCAAGGGCTCCGGGGCCTGGCCTGCAAAAATCTTCTGACTGACCACCAACGGCTCTCCCTTCCAGTCGGCCAGGCGCAAGGCATAACCGTCCATGGCACTATTGGGCCAGGGCGGCAAATCAAGTGTCGAGACCAGGTCAGTGGCCAGTACACGCCCCTGAACCTGCGCCAACGGCAAGCGTTCGTGCTCGCGAATCTTCGAGGCGTCGGCCATTTCCAGTAAACGCGCCAGTGCCACCTCGACAGCCATCAGACTGCCAGTCTTGCCTGGCTTACCCGCGGGTTTCACAGGGTGCCGCCTGTTTCAGATGGGCCACGAAATTGCACGGACGGTGACGCGAATCCAGTTGCTCGGCGAGAATGCCGTCCCAACCGGTGCGCACCGCATTGGTCGAGCCCGGCAAACAGCAGACCAGCGTGCCATTGGCCAGACCGGCCAAGGCCCGGGACTGAACCGTCGAGGTGCCGATATCCGCTACCGATATCTGCCGGAACAATTCACCAAAACCATCGACCTGCTTATCCAGCAGGCAACTCACGGCTTCGGGTGTGCTGTCGCGACCGGTGAACCCGGTACCGCCGGTGATCAGCACCACTTGCACGACCTCGTCGGCAATCCAGTTGGCGACTTGCGCGCGAATTTTGTAGAGGTCATCTTTAAGCAGTACACGGGCCGCGAGGTTATGACCGGCAGCGCTCAAACGGTCGACGAAGACCTGGCCTGAGGTATCGGTTTCCAGGGTACGGGTATCGCTGACAGTCAGCACCGCGATGTTGAGCGGTGCGAAAGGTACATCAGCCTTGGCTTTCATAGGCTCGTCCAGTTGTAGGAGAAACAGCCCGGTGTTATATCACAGCGCCTCATTTTTTCGCCGCCACCATGGAGAAGTGCGATGACCTCGAATACACCTCTGGCACCTTGCTCCATTCTGCTCCTGGCCGGCGGTCCCGGCCAACGCATGGGCGGCCAGGACAAGGGTTTGCTGGATTGGCACGGAGAGCCACTGATCGCACATCTGCACCGCAAGACGCGCCCACTAAGTGATGACTTGATCATCTCCTGTAACAGAAACCTGGAAAAATATGCGCCTTATGCGGATCAGTTGGTCCATGACGACGAAGGCGACTTTCCAGGACCATTGGCCGGTATTCGCGCAGGCTTGAAAGCCGCCCGCCACACTCACCTGCTGGTGCTGCCCTGCGATGTGCCACGCATCGATGCCGCGCTGCTCCAGAGCATGCGTGAAACCGCCGGGCAGCATCCGGACAAACCACTGATGCTGCGCCATGGCGAACACTGGGAACCCTTGCTGTGCATGATTCCCGTCGCCCTTTCAGCGGCTTTCGAGACCGCCTGGAACGAAGGTGAGCGCAGCCCGGGTCGACTTATGCGCAAACTGGGCGCCACGGCCCTGCAATGCCCGGACAACGACGCTCGCCTGGCCAATCTCAATACGCCGGAACTGTTAAGCACACATCACACTATGTCAGACTGACACGCGAAGGAACTTGCGCGCGTTGTACACGTCTCAAGCTCAGCAACCAAAAGAATTCCCATTCGGAGACACACCCATGACTCAACGGACCCTCGCCACTTTCATGCTCGCACTGGGCCTTGCCACCCTCGCCGGTTGCGCATCGCCTACAGTGATTACCTTGAATGACGGTCGAGAAATCCAGGCCGTCGACGCGCCTAAGTACGATGAAGAATCGGGCTTTTACGAATTCGAACAACTGGATGGCAAGCAAACCCGCGTCAACAAAGATCAGGTCCGTACCGTTAAAGATCTGTAATCTTTACGGCGACAACCGGATACAGAAAAGCCCGCTTTAAAAGCGGGCTTTTTCGTGGCTGAAGAAAAGCAGAGTCGTTAGCCTGTGATCACCACTGCAAGGTGATGGTGCTTTCGAATTCTCTTTCCTGCCCCGTGACCGGATCGATAAATCGCAGCCCCTGGGCCAACAGCTTCAAGGGGTTGGCATAGTCATCTTCAACGTCCTTGAGCACCTGCGGATAGAACGGATCGTTGCAGATGCTCGCCCCCAAAGCTGTCATGTGAACTCGCAACTGATGTTTCTTGCCCGTCACCGGGTACAGCGCATAACGCCAGAGTTCTCCGTTTTTTTCCCTGACCTCGACCGCTGTCTCGGTATTGCTGACGCCCGGACCTTCTTGCATGCGAAAAAACGGCTCGCCATCGATAAGTCGACTTTTATGGACCAGCGGGAAGGAGTGTTCAGGCAATGCCCGGGCGATTGCTTCATAGCGCTTTTCGATCTGGCGTGTAGGAAACAATGACTGATACGCCGACCGACTCTGAGGATTGGCTGAAAACAGCACCAGCCCCGCCGTATGCCGGTCGATTCGATGCAACGGCACCAGATGCGGGTTATCCAGTCGACGGATCAGCCGTCGCAGCAATGTCTGCTCAACGTATTCACCCGCCGGCGTCACCGGTAGAAAGTGTGGTTTGTCCGCCACCACCAGATGCTCGTCGGCGTAGAGGATCGACTCCACCACCGGGATCGGTTTTTCGTCCGGTACTTCACGGAAATAATGAATCCGCAGACCTTCCTTGTAAGGCAGTTCCAAGGCGATCGGCAGGCCTTGACCATCGAGGACACGACCGCGAGCAATTCTGTCCAGCCATTGTTCACGACCAATGGCGCTGAAGTGTTCGCACAGGCAATCGAGTACGGTCTGCCACGGCCCCGGCGGCAGATAGAGCGTGCTGGCCTGGTTATGCGCAGCAGAAAAAGATGAAGTGGACATACGAAAAGTTCTGACCCTCAATGCAGGGCGGCATTATCCAACAGTGACCGGAACGAACCTAGAAGAATCCTCAGGCCGGTATCGACTGCGTTCGAGCGGCCGCTTCGGTGAATTCCTTGAGCCAGCGCAGCACATCGACCGCTTCCCAGCGACCGGGGTCATAAAGCGCATACAACAAACCCTGATAGCCCACGACATCCAGCTGCCGGTGGTAACCCGCACGCTGGAACAAGGCTTCGATTTCGGCGAAACAGGTATTGAAATGCAATTTGTTGAAGGGCGTTTTCCCCTCCGTGACCAGACCATCCAAACGCAATTCGAGTACGGCCTCGCGCACCACGTCCGCCGACATCCGGTTCACGCTGTTCTTCAATTGTTCGACATTGACCAAGGTTCATCCTCTGACGTCCGAGATCGGCTGCCAAACCCGAAACAGGGAAAGCATGGCAGGCAATCGGAATAACTGTATACGCATACAGTAACCGAATAACCAACCTTTCGCCAATGGATGAAACGAGAACTGCGACAGGAGGGGCGTCTTCAACCGGCGTCACGACTCAGGAACGCTACGACCTGATCCGCATCGAAAGGCCAATCGAGTTCAGCGCCGTTATCAAGACGCCGCAGCACCGGTATACGCAAACTATAGTCTTCGACCCAGTCTTCGTTTTCGGCGATGTCGACCAACTCCACCAACAAACCGTTTTCGACAAAGGGCATCAGAAGTGCTTCGGCGACTTCACAAAGATGGCAACCAAGGGTGCCGAACAGGCGACATTCAGGAGGCATGACGACAAGACCCATCGAAGTAAGCGCTCATTCTAGGCCCGCTATCAAAAGCCGTCGAGCCGATGCCCTATCTGTCTGAGCAATGGCTGATTTAAAGAGATTTCGGCAAACTCCTGACGCACATCATTCGCCTCAACGGCCATTTGCACGATGCTCGCGTTTTTTTTACTTCTACGCTTGGGTAGCCAGAACCTCACCGGAGTTTTTTGTGTTCGCCAATCTTTTGATCATCTTCACCTCATCTCTGGTGGTGATTGCACTGTTCCAGCGCCTAAGCTTGCCACCAGTACTGGGCTACCTGTGCGTGGGGCTGATGATCGGGCCGACCGCGTTCAACTGGGTGAATGAAAGTGAAGAGTTGCCCGACCTTGCCGAGTTGGGCGTAGTGTTTTTGCTGTTTTCTCTCGGGCTTGAGTTTTCCCTGTCGAAAATGCTCGCACTGCGCCGAGTGGTTTTTGGCCTGGGCAGCCTGCAAGTGCTGCTTTGCGGGATAGTGCTGGGGGGGTTGCTGATACTGTTTGGCATGCCGACCATACCTGCATTGTTACTCGGTGCCGGTTTGGCGCTGTCGTCCACCGCCATTGTCAGCAAGGAGTTGAGCAGCCTCGGTGAGCTTTTCAGCCGCCACGGCCAGAATGCCATCGCCGTGCTGTTGTTCCAGGACGTGGTCGCAGTGTTGCTACTGACCCTGGTGCCGGTGTTCGCCGGCACCAGCGACCAGGTTTGGTATTGGGCTCTGCCATTGACGCTGGGCAAGACTATCGTGCTGTTCGTCGGTCTGCTGCTGGTCAGTCGCTGGTTTTTGCCACGCCTGTTTCATGAAGTCGCCGCGTCCCGGTCCGCTGAGCTGTTCGTGCTGTTGGCACTGGTGATCGTTCTGCTGACGGCCTGGCTGACTCACCTGCTCGACCTCTCCCCTGCCCTGGGCGCCTTTCTCGCCGGCATGCTACTGGGGGAAAGCCACTACCGGCATCAGATCGAGGCGGACATCCGTCCGTTTCGCGACATTCTGCTCGGGGTGTTCTTCGTCAGTATCGGCATGTTGATCGACTTGCGCTTGTTTGCCAGCCACGGCCTGCTGATTCTCGGCCTGACGCTGGGATTGCTGCTGATCAAAGGCGCCGTGGTAGCGCTGCTGGTCAAATGGCGCGGCAGCGATGTCGAAACCGCCTGGCGCAGCGGCCTGGCATTGGCTCAAGGGGGCGAATTCTGCTTTGCCCTGATGACGCAGATGACGCAGAACAAACTGATGCCCACCGACTTCGGTGGCCTGCTGCTGGCCGCCACGTTCTGCTCGATGCTGGTGACGCCTTTACTGCTGCGCGCCGCTCCTCACATCGCCACACGCCTGCACCACAAACCCAACGAAGAAGCTGAACTCGAAGAAATCAGCGCGCTCAACGCCGGCTTGCACAATCACGTAGTGATTTGTGGGTATGGCCGTGTAGGTCAGTCCATCGGGCGCGTCCTGCGTAATGTGCATCAACCTTACATTGCGCTGGATACCGACCCGGTGCGGGTTCAGGAAGCAGCCGTCAATGAAAGCTGCGTTCATTATGGCGACTCACGTCGCGGCGAACTGCTGGTCGCCATAGGGTTGGAACGCGCCAGATTGCTGGTGGTCGCCGTGGACCAGACGGACATCGCACTATTGATACTCAAGGAGGCGCGCCGCTTCAACCCGAGCGTGCCGGTCCTGGTGCGCACGCGGGACGACAGTCAGTTGGCCGAGTTGAAGGCGGCCGGCGCCAGCGAAGTCGTACCCGAGTTGCTGGAGTCGAGCCTGATGCTCGCCTCCCACGCGCTGATCATGCTGGGCATTCCCGGCCAACAAGTGCAAGACCGGGTCGACCAGGTACGGCATGACCGTTATCGCCTGCTGCACGGTTTTTACCCCGGCACCGACGATGAAGAACGCTGATTCAATCCTGACTCACGGCACCGATCTTGTGCACCGACAAGTCCGCGCCGTAATACTCCTCCTCCTGACTCAGGCGCAGACCATGGAACATCTTGATCGCGCCATACACCACAAAACCGCCGGCCAGCGCCACGATCACCCCCAGAGAAGTGCCGATCAACTGGCTGATCAGGCTCACGCCCCCCAAACCACCCAAGGCGGTTTGACCAAAGATGCCGCAAGCGATCCCGCCCCAGACACCACACAGTCCATGCAGAGGCCAGACGCCCAGCACATCGTCGATATGCCATTTGCCTTGCGCGGCTGTAAAGCACCAGACAAACAGTGCCCCGGCGACGGCACCGGTCACCAATGCGCCCACCGGATGCATCAGATCCGATCCGGCGCAGATCGCCACCAGTCCGGCCAATGGGCCGTTATGCAGGAAGCCCGGGTCATTGCGCCCGACAATCAACGCCGCCACGGTGCCACCGACCATGGCCATCAACGAATTCACCGCCACCAGCCCGCTGACCCCTTTCAGCGTCTGGGCGCTCATCACGTTGAAGCCGAACCAGCCGACGATCAGAATCCACGAACCCAACGCCAGAAAGGGAATGCTCGACGGTGCGAAGGCCACCAGTCGTCCGTCGCGATAACGACCATGCCTTGGGCCGAGCAACAACACCGCCGCGAGTGCCAGCCAACCGCCCAGGGCGTGAACCACCACAGAGCCTGCGAAGTCATGGAAGCTGGCGCCAAAACGCTCCAGCAACCAGGCTTGCAGGCCAAAGTTGCCATTCCAGATCATGCCTTCGAAGAAGGGATAGATGAACGCCACGATCAGCGCCGTCGCACATAACTGCGGGACGAATCGGGCGCGCTCGGCGATGCCTCCGGAAATGATTGCCGGTATGGCCGCAGCAAAAGTCAGCAGGAAGAAAAATTTCACCAGCCCATAGCCATGGTCGGCGGTGATCACCGCCGCCGGTTGCATGAAAGTGACCCCGTAGGAAATCCAATAGCCTATAAAGAAGTAGGCCAGGGTCGAAATGGCGAAGTCGCTGAGGATCTTCGACAAGGCGTTGACCTGGTTCTTTTGTCGAACCGTACCCACCTCCAGAAAGGCGAAACCAGCATGCATGGCCAAAACCATGACTGCACCGATAAGGATGAACAACGTGTTGGAGCTATGGACCAGACTGTCCACAGCGCTTTGCAGATTTTCCATGGATTGGCAGACCTGAAGGCTGAAAAAAAGCACCAAAGCAGTTCGCGCACATGGTTGACGCACCAAGTTGCAGCTCATCCAGACTGAAGCGCTGATCCGGATGAACCGCTTTGGCGCACAAGAACGGAGCCTTTGCGCGAGTTTTGATTATTTGAGTTAAGGTTTTCCTGAAATCATGCCCAGCAACAGCGCAATGGCGCAGGCTGACGCACCACGACACAGCAAAAGTTGTACCAGTCATTTGTACTGAACCTTCACGCAAGGCTCATACTCGAACGCTTCACAAGCCACTCACGGAGATAACCAATGGCACGCACCACAGCAAAGACTGCTCAAGAAGTTCTGATGGAAGATTTTCAGACACTGGTCACCGACACTGAAAGATTGCTGGAACACACCAAATCCCTGGCTGGCGATCAGGCCGATGAGTTGCGCCAGCAGATCCATGACAGTCTGCTGCGCGCGCGGGAAACCCTGAGATTGACCGAAGATTCTGTGCGCGAGCGCGGCAAAGCCGCTGTCACCGCCACGGAAGATTACGTTCAGGCCAACCCATGGCAATCGGTCGGAATCGCGGCTGGCGTGGGTTTCCTGATCGGCCTGCTGGCCACTCGGCGCTAATATGGCGATCGGCGAATCCGGCCCGTCCGCGACGGGCACCGGCTCATCACCGCGGCGCCTCGGTGCCGCGTTTCTTGGACTGCTGCACAGTCATGTCGAACTGTTCGGCATTGAATTGCAGGAACAAAAAGCACGCACCGTAAGCCTGCTGCTGTTTGCAGGCCTGACGCTGGTCTTTGCCTTGTTATTGCTGGTGGGGTTGTCGACGCTGGTGTTGATCCTGTTTTGGGATACCTATCGCCTGGCCGCAATCATCGGGCTCTGTGTGTTCTATACCCTCGCCGCATTGTTCTGTGCGATGCGCTTGAGAGCAGCGATTTTCGATGAGTCCTCGCCCTTCCATGGCACACTGGAAGAGTTGGCCAATGATCGGGAGCGTCTGTTGCCATGAACATGTCTGAACTTCCCCGCAACAGCTCGCGCACGGAAATGCGCAAGGCGCTGATCCGCCTGCGCATGGAAATGCATCGCCAGGAAATCCGCCACGAATCCCAACACCTGCTGCATCCCCTGCAACGGGTGCGTGGCATGACGCAAAACCTGCAAGACGGCTTCGGCATCAAACACGCCCCCCTCTGGGGCATCGCGGCCGTGATCGGGTTGGGCTTTCTGACCGGCAAGGGTGCCAAGGGTGGCGGTATCGGCAGCCTGACCCGGCTGGCTCGCTTGGGCGTCACGCTGGGGCCCCTGATAAAGCTGATCATGCAGAGCTCTTCGCGCAAACATTGATCTGTCCTTTCTGGCTGCATGCTTGACCAAGGCACCAAGGCTTGTTGACGATTGGTCACGAATCAAACGTCAATAAACCTTGGCGCCCCTTGCAGGGCCCCGCTTGAACCGCGAAGCTAGGGCATCAGTCACCTGACGGAGAAACCAGCCTTGGATTGGCAAACCCTGCTTACCCGTGAACGCCTCGGAAAGCCTGTGCACAGCCCGGAAGAACTCGGCCGCAGCCCTTTCCATAAAGACCACGACCGCATCATTTTCTCAGGCGCGTTTCGCCGTCTCGGGCGTAAGACCCAGGTCCATCCGGTCTCCAGCAACGACCACATCCACACGCGCCTGACCCACTCGCTGGAAGTCAGCTGTGTCGGTCGTTCGCTGGGCATGCGCGTCGGTGAAACCATCCGCAGCGCCCTGCCCGACTGGTGCGAACCGAGCGACCTGGGCATGGTGGTGCAATCGGCTTGCCTGGCCCATGACATCGGTAATCCGCCCTTCGGTCATTCCGGTGAAGACGCGATCCGCCACTGGTTCCAGCAAGCCGCAGGCCGTGGCTGGCTGGATGCGATGAGCGAAACCGAACGCAATGACTTCCTCAACTTCGAAGGTAATGCCCAAGGTTTCCGTGTGCTTACCCAGCTTGAATATCACCAGTTTGAAGGGGGGACCCGGCTAACCTACGCCACGCTGGGCACCTACCTGAAATACCCGTGGACGGCTCGGCACGCCGACTCACTGGGCTACAAAAAGCACAAGTTCGGTTGCTATCAGAGCGAACTGCCGCTGCTGGAACAGATCGCTCAAAAACTCGGTCTGCCCCAGCTGGACGAACAGCGCTGGGCGCGCCATCCGCTGGTGTACCTGATGGAGGCCGCCGACGACATCTGCTATGCGCTGATCGATCTGGAAGATGGCCTGGAAATGGAGCTGCTGGAATACGCCGAAGTCGAGTCTCTGCTGCTGGACCTGGTGGGCGACGATCTCCCGGAAACCTATCGCCAGCTCGGCCCCCAGGATTCGCGTCGGCGCAAACTGGCGATCCTGCGGGGCAAGGCCATCGAACACCTGACCAACGCGGCTGCCCGAGCCTTCGTCGAGCAACAGGATGCGCTGCTGGCCGGCACGCTGCCTGGTGACCTGGTGGAACACATGCATGGCCCCGCCAAACGCTGCGTCTTGAATGCCAAGGACATGGCGCGCAAAAAAATCTTCCAGGACAAGCGCAAGACGCTCCATGAAATCGGCGCCTACACCACCCTGGAAATCCTCCTCAACGCCTTTTGCGGCGCGGCACTGGAGCAGCACAACGGCCGGACGCCATCCTTCAAGCACCGTCGCATACTCGATCTGTTGGGCAACAATGCGCCCGATCCTCACGGCCCTTTACACACCTCCTTCTTGCGCATGATTGATTTCATCGCCGGCATGACCGACAGCTATGCCGGTGAAATGGCGCTGGAAATGACCGGTCGTTCAAGCCACAGGTAAAAGCGTATCGATCAGCCGCGTCAGAGACGCCTGAGCGGCTGATCGAAATACTCGATATTCATTTGTATTTCAACGTTGACAGAATCGCCCTACACCTTGCGCAGAGCTGACTGATCGATTCTTCGGCGATATCGCGAAACAATCAAAGTCCCAATGCTCGACAGATGAAGCATGAAAATTCCTATGTTCAAACATGATTGGCGCATCTTGCTGGTGGAAGATCACCCTTTTCAACTAAGAGCCACTCAATACCTGCTAGAAAGTTATGGCTTCACTCAATTGACTACCACCGACAGTGCCGAAGGTGCCTTGCAACACATGCTCAAGGCTGCACAACCGTTCGATATTCTTCTGTGCGACCAATGCCTGCCCGACCTTCCAGGTCTCGACTTGATTGCATACGCCAGTCAGCGGGGGATGATCAGACAGGCAATACTTCTGAGCAGCCTGACATCCGTCGAACTGGACGAACTTAAAGCAATGGCCTGCCACCATGATCTGCCCTTGCTCGGTTACTTGATCAAACCATTGAAACAATCAGACTTCAGAAACTTGTTGACCTTGGCCTCTCCATAAAACGCAAAAAAACCAAACACACTAAAACCATGATCAAAACATCAATTCACTTCTCTAACTCAATGCTTTCGATCCCTTGATTATCCCGATCAAACTTTTGCTCTTCTTCATGCAAAACCTAGTTGATACGTAGTCCTATTCTTCTTCGATTGTAGGACTTTTCCTATATTGCCGCTACAGCGACCTCAGCTCATGCGGCCCCTCAACTATCTGAGCTAAGGTGCGCGCTTTATTTGTGCACGTATGGGATTTGATTATGAACTCCGTTTTTATTGTCGACGATCACCCTGTCATTCGCCTCGCCGTTCGAATGCTGCTGGAACATGAAGGTTACAAAGTCGTCGGCGAAACTGACAATGGGGTCGATGCAATGCAGATGGTCCGCGAATGCATGCCTGACCTGATCATCCTCGACATCAGCATTCCCAAACTGGATGGACTGGAAGTTCTTTCCCGTTTCAACGCCATGAGTACACCCCTAAAAACACTGGTATTGACGGCACAGTGCCCGACACTTTTCGGTATTCGCTGCATGCAGTCCGGTGCCTCGGGCTATGTATGCAAACAAGAAGACCTCAGTGAACTGATGAGTGCGATCAAAGCGGTCTTATCAGGTTACAACTATTTCCCCAGTCAAGCCTTGAACCCTGTTCGCCGCGATGACGCACGCTGGGCCGACCTGGAATTATTCAAGTCCGTTAACGATCGAGAGCTGATGGTATTACAGCTATTCGCTCAGGGCCGTACCAATAAAGAAATTGCCAAGGGTATGTTTCTCAGCAACAAGACGGTCAGTACTTATAAAAAACGACTCATGCAAAAACTCAAAGCCAAATCCCTGGTTGAACTCATCGATATGGCAAAACGTAACGCGTTAGTGTGAGAAACAGGATGCCCAGTCGTTTCAAGGATTATCTGATACTCATGGCCGCGGGTTTATGCCTGAGCACCCCGGTTCTCGCGACTCAGACGACCAGCGAGCACTACACCCTGCTTAGTCGCTCGACGGCTGGGCACATGGAAGTCCAACTGGATACCTCACAACGACAATGGGTTAAAGAAAAACGTGAATTGATCCTGGGTACATCTGCTCCAGATTATCCTCCTTTCGACCTGACGCTCAGCGGCCAGGACTATGAAGGTTTCACCGCCGATTACGCGGGCATCCTCGGCAACGCTATAGGGTTGCCGATCAAAGTTCGGCGCTTCGCGTCCCGAGGAGCCGCGATCGAGGCGCTGGAAAAAGGCCAGGTCGACATGCTTGGCACCGCCAATGGGTTCGAGGCCGACAATGCCGAGATTGCCCTATCCATACCTTATGCGGTGGATCAACCCGTACTGGTGACACGAGAAGGAGAAACCAGATCGCTGACCGATGGGCTTGCCGGCATGCGGCTCAGCATGGTGTATCACTATCTGCCTCTGAATGAGGTCAGGGCGCTGTATCCGAAGGCAATCATCACCTCCTATCCCTCCTACCAGAATGCAATCAATGCGGTTGCCTTCGACCAGGCCGACGTTTTTCTCGGCGACACCATTTCAACCCACTACATGATCAACAAGGGGTATCTGAACAACATCCGCATGGCCAACTTCGGTCAACACGAAGCCCACGGTTTCAGCTTTGCCGTGCAAAAGGACAACCCGGATCTGCTCGGGATCATCAACGCGGTACTCAGGGCCATTCCCACCAGCGAGCGAGAAAACATTGCCAAACGCTGGAGTGCCGGCAGCGACATTCTTCTCACCGATCACAAACTGCAACTCAGCCACCGCGAAGAACGCTGGCTGGCGCAACATCCGGTCGTGCGCGTCGTGGTCAATGAAGCGTTTGCGCCACTGACGTTTTTCGACAGCGACGGCAACTTTCGGGGCGTCACGGCGGATCTGCTCGAGCTGATCAGATTACGCACCGGTTTGCGTTTCGAAATCCTGCGCAGCCGAAGCGATGATGCGATGGTGGAGCAGATCGTTAACCATCAGGCCGACCTGATCGCCGCCCTGCTCCCCAGCGTCCAACGTGAAACGATGCTGAACTTCAGCCGCCCCTATCTGGAAAACTCCTTTGTGCTGCTGACGCGCAAAGCGGCCGACAGCCCGACAAACCTCACGCAATTGCAGGATAAACGCCTGGCGATCGCTCAAGGCAATCCACTGGTGGATTACCTGCGCAGCGAGTTTCCGCAGATCAACCTGGTTGAAACCCCGGACACATTCAGCGCCGTGCAGTTGCTCGCCGAGGGCCAGGCAGAAGGTGCGGTGAACTCACTGGTGATCGCCAACTACTTCATCTCATCACGGATCTTCGAACAGCCACTTCAGATCAGCACCACCATCGGCACCCGACAGGCAGCGTTTTCCCTGGCGACCGGGCGCGACGCCAAAGAACTGAATGCGATTCTCGACAAGGCACTATTGAGCATTGCACCGGAAGAGCTGGGCATCATCAACAACCGCTGGCGTGGCTATTCCGCGGCCTCGCAAAGTACCTGGCGCAACTATCACCGGGTGTTCTACCAGATCGTTATCAGTGCCGGCGTGTTGCTGCTGATATCCGTTGCCTGGAACGCCTATATGAGGCGCCAGATAAAACAGCGGCAAACGGCCGAACGGGCATTGAACGATCAACTGGAATTCATGCGCTCACTGGTCAATGGCACGCCTCATCCCATTTATGTGCGTGATCGCCAGGGATTGCTGCGAAGCTGCAACGACAGTTACCTGGAAACCTTCTGTGCGAAACGCGAAGACGTCATTGGTAAAGGCGTCATACAGGGCGCCCTGGGCAACGCTTTCGAAGCACGGGAATATCAGGCGGACTACCAGCGCGTCATGGCCGAGGGAACGCCGCTGATTCTCGACCGTCCGTTGCACATCGTCGACCGCAAGCTGACGATCTATCACTGGATTCTTCCCTATCGAGACTCGAGCGGTGACGTGCAAGGCATCATTGGCGGCTGGATCGACATCAGCGAACGGCGGCAACTGTTCGATGAACTGCGGGCTGCGAAAGAGCAAGCCGATGCTGCCAACCGGGCTAAAAGCACCTTTCTGGCGACCATGAGTCATGAGATCCGCACGCCTATGAATGCAATCATCGGCATGCTCGAACTGACGCTCAAACGTATCGATCACAGCCATCCGGATCGACCGGCCATCGATGTCGCGTACCACTCGGCGAAAGACCTGCTGGAACTGATCGGGGACATTCTCGATATTGCGCGCATTGAATCCGGGCGTTTGAGCCTGAGCCCGGAGCGCGTCGATCTGGCTGAAACCGCTGCCTCGGTGGTGCGGATCTTCGACGGGCTGGCCCGACAGAAAAGTCTGGGGCTGCAACTGGAATTCTGTCCTGCCAAACCACCCTTCGATGTGCTCCTGGATCCGATGCGCTTCAAGCAGGTGCTGTCCAACCTGGTCAGCAATGCCATCAAGTTTACTCAACAGGGCCAAGTCAGAATCAGCGTCGAGTTGCAGCCGACCGACGAACCCGACCGGGTCCAGTTGCAGTTGCTGGTCGAAGACAGTGGTGCGGGGATCAGCGAGCAGGATCAACAGCGGTTGTTCGAGCCTTTCGTCCAGGCCGATAACGCTGGCCAATTAGCCAGAGGCGGTGCGGGGCTGGGCCTGGTGATCAGCCGCAATCTATGCAAAATGATGGGCGGTAGCCTGCAATTGAACAGTCAGCCAGGTGTCGGCACACAGGTTCGGGTTTCGCTGAACCTGGCCACCCTGCCGACGGAACGGATGCCGGAACCTGTCGAGCCGCAAATCCACCCGAGCACTGCTCCCTTGAACGTTCTGGTGGTCGATGATCACCCGGCCAATCGCTTGCTCATGTGCCAGCAACTGGAGTTTCTGGGGCATCGGTTCAACGTCGCAGCGGATGGCAAAGCGGGGTTCGAGCTATGGAAGAATCAGCCATTCGACCTGGTGATTGCCGATTGCAACATGCCGATCATGAATGGATATGAGCTGGTCCGTGCCATTCGCCAACATGAACAACACATGCAGCGCCCTCCCTGCACCGTTCTGGGTTTCACCGCCAACGCACAGCCGGAGGAAAGACAACGCTGCAAACTGGCCGGGATGGACGATTGCCTGTTCAAACCCCTCAGCCTGACGGCCTTGAGCCAATGGGTCGAAGGCATCAGGCCAACGGTCCGCGCTCCGGCCTTCAGTCTGGAGGGGCTGCATCTATTGACGGGTGGCAACATAACTCTGAACCAGCGATTGTTGACCGAACTGCTGAACAGCAACCGCCTGGACCGCACAGCGCTGCTGGCGTTATCCGAGTCAAAGGACCGCCAGTCACTCCTCGACATTGCCCACAAAATCAAGGGCGCGGCCCGAATCGTCCAGGCCTCCCGCCTCATCGACAGCTGCGAGGCGCTCGAGCAGGCCTGCAATAACAGGCTCCACCACGATGAAGTGGCCGATTGCAGCACGTCCATGGCGCGCGCCATGCTTGAACTGGAGCAGGCATTGCAACACCAGATGGCACGCTATGACAAAAGCAGAATGAAGGAGCATTAACTATGCTTGAAGGCTGAGCAGTGCGTTAATCATCATGGAGAAAGCTGCAATGCCCAGCCCACTGCGCCCGGAGCTACGCCGGTTTCCTCTGCACATCCATATCAGCGTGATGTTCACCTTCCTGTTGTTACTGACCGGGGTGGTACTGGGCATTTTCAATTATCGGCAAACCACCCAGATCATTCTTTCCAGCAGCGAAAAGCTCTTCAACCGCATCGAGCAGGATGTCCGTCTGGACCTGCATCGCACCTATCAGCCGATTCGTCATCTACTGAGCCTGCTGGCGGACAATCCGGCGACCGAGGCGCCCGACCTTGAGCAACGCCTGGCGATGCTCAAGCCCTTCAGCCAATCGCTCAAGGACAACCCCCATCTGGCCTCGCTGTACCTGGGCTACGGCAATGGCGACTTCTTCATGGTTCGTCCCCTGCGTACCGTCGCCCTGAAAAACCTGGTCAAGGCACCGGACACGGCGGCGTATGAGGTGTGGAGCATCGAACACTCAAGCAGCGGTCAGATCCGCTCCCAATCATTGTTTTTCGATCAGAACCTGGCCCTTATCAGCCATCAGGACAACCCCGACGAGACCTACGACCCCCGTACCCGCGCCTGGTTCTCCAGCGCCCTCGGCAACCACGATCAGATCACCACCGAGCCCTACCTTTTTTTCTCCACCCACAACGTCGGCACCACACTGGCCCGGCGCAGTGGCGAGCAGGCGGTGATGGGGGCCGACCTTACGCTGGTTGAACTGTCGGCGACCCTGGCTGAACATGTGGTGACCCCCAGTACCGAAATTGTGCTGTTCGATGCCCAAGGTAATGCCATCGCTTACCCCGACAGCAGCAAACTGATCGTCGACGACCAAACCGCCCGGTTGACCAAAGCCGCCGACCTGAGCCCGACTCTTGCGGCTCTACTCACCAGCCCCCCCGAGGTCAAACGATTGAACGTCGCAGGTCATCAATGGATCGTGGCGCGCAGCAGCATCCAGGAGGGTGGCCCGCAGGGACTGCAACTGGCGCTACTGGTGCCGGAGGAGGAACTGCTCGTCGATGCCTACCGCATGCGCTGGCAAGGCGCATTGATTACCTTGGCGACGCTGTTGTTGTGCCTGCCGATGGGTTGGCTGACCTCGAGAATTCTGGTCAAACCCCTGCGTGCCCTGGTGCAGGAAGCCGATGCGATTCGTAGTTTCGATTTCAATTTTCCGGCCTCCCGTCGCTCGCCGGTGCTTGAAGTCGACCAATTGAGCGTGTCGATGGCACGCATGAAAGACACCCTCGCGAGTTTTTTCCAGATCACCGACAGCCTGAGCGCCGAGACCCGTTTCGCCCCGCTGCTGCAACGGGTGTTGTTTGAAACCGTGAAGATAGGCCAGGCCCAGGCCGGTCTGCTTTATCTGCGGGAAAATGATGACGAGCGCGTGGAGCCTCATGCGCTGGTCATCAATGGCAGCTCACAGGCATTGCCGTCATTCGCCATTCAAGGACACACGCCTCAGGATCCGCAGAGCCCTCAATGGATGCAGAAATTGTCGAGCGCCGACAATGTCGTCACCAGCCTGGGTTTCGACGAGGCGGGGGACTTGCAGAAGGTTTTGCTCGCACTGGAGTGCCCGAGGGTTCATCTGATCGGTATCCGGCTGCACAACCGTCATAACGAAACCGTCGGGCTGTTGGTCCTGCTGCTGGCCGACAGCGGCACGCAAGACGATCTGGAAAAACTTCGCCCGGACCGCATCGCGTTTCTCCAGGCGGTTTCCGGTGCAGCCGCCGTGAGTATCGAAAGTCAGCGCCTGCAAGCCAAACAGAAACAGCTGCTGGACTCTTTTATTCAACTGCTGGCTGGCGCGATCGATGCCAAGAGTCCCTATACCGGCGGGCACTGCCAGCGCGTGCCGGCATTGACCCTGATGCTGGCGCAGGCGGCCGCGGCCAGTCAGGCCCCGGCCTTCAGCAGCTATCGGCCCACCGACGATGAGTGGGAAACCCTGCACATCGCTGCCTGGCTGCATGATTGCGGCAAGGTCACCACCCCTGAATACGTGGTCGACAAAGCCACGAAGCTTGAGACCCTGAATGACCGCATCCACGAAATCCGCACCCGTTTCGAAGTGCTCAAGCGCGATGCCTGGATCAACTATTGGCAGGCCATCGCCCTGGGAGGTGACGAGCAGCCTCTGGCGCAATTGCGCAACGCGAACCTGGCGGCGCTGGATGATGATTTCGCGTTCATCGCCCGCTGCAATCTCGGCAGCGAGGCCATGGCCGAGGACGATCTGCAACGCCTGAAGATCATCGCCCAACGCACCTGGACCCGAACCCTGGATGATCGACTGGGGGTTTCGTGGGAAGAGAACCGTCGCCAGGCCCGGGCTCCGACGCCGACTCTGCCGGTCAGCGAGCCACTGCTGGCGGATAGACCCGAACACCTGATCGAACGCGCCGACAGTGAGCTGATCCCGGCCGACAATCCGTGGGGGTTCAAGCTCGACGTGCCACGCTACAAGTACAACCGGGGCGAGCTCTACAACCTGAGCATCACCCGAGGCACCCTGACCCGCGAGGAGCGTTACATCATCAATCACCACATGGTGCAGACGATTCTGATGCTCAGTCACCTGCCTTTCCCCGGCCACCTCAATAACGTCGCGGAGATCGCCGGCGGCCACCACGAAAAAATGGACGGCACCGGTTATCCCAAACGGTTGAAGCGCGAAGACATGAGCCTGCCGGCGCGGATGATGGCGATTGCCGATATTTTCGAAGCGCTGACCGCCGCCGATCGCCCCTACAAGAAAGCCAAGTCCCTGAGCGAAGCGCTGGGCATCATGGCCACGATGTGCCGTGACGCCCATATTGACGCTGAGTTGTTCGGGCTGTTCATCAACGACGAAGTCTACTTACAGTACGCCAAGCGTTTTCTCGACCCACGACAGATTGATGCGGTCGACCCGTCAAGCCTGCTGATCAAGGCTGGCTTGAAGGCCTGATCAGCAGTCGGTCAGACGCAGGAAAATCGCCGCCAGTTGCTCGATGCCGGCCTGATCTTCAGCGGTAAAACGCGCGAGTTTCGGGCTGTCGAGGTCCAGCACGCCGATCAGTCGACCGTCCTTGAGCAGCGGCACCACCAGCTCACTGTTCGAGGCACTGTCGCACGCGATGTGCCCGGGGAACGCATGTACGTCTTCAACCCGTTGAGTCTGCAAGGTGGCCGCCGCCGCCCCGCACACACCGCGACCGAATGGAATCCGTACACAGGCGATCTGCCCCTGAAACGGGCCAAGCACCAGTTCTTCGTTGCGATTAAGGTAGAAACCGGCCCAGTTCAGGTCATCGAGCTGGTTGAACAGAAACGCCGAAAATTGTGCGGCGTTGGCGATAAAATCACGCTCGTCTGCCAGCAGCGATTCCAGCTGCGCCCACAGCATGCCGTAGCCCTCCAGGCCCTGGCCGCTTTTTTGTAAATCGATCATGCCTTGTGCTCCAACAGCTTCAGCCCGACCCAATAACGGGCAAATTGATACGCGCAACGTCCGTTGCGATTGCCCCGGCCCGTGGCCCAGCGCACCGCGAGGATGTCCAGCTCCTCGTCACGCTGCCACTCAAGGCCGGCCTTGTCGGCCAATTGGCCGATCCAGTGTTCGACGACGTTGAGGAAATGCTCCTGAGTAAACGGATAGAACGACAGCCACAGACCAAAACGGTCCGACAGCGCGATCTTGTCTTCCACCGCCTCACTGGGATGGAGTTCGCCATCGACCCTTTTCCAGTTCTCGTTATCGCTTTCCTTTTCCGGCACCAGATGGCGACGGTTGGAGGTGGCATACAGCAGAACGTTGTCTGGTGCCTGTTCAAGAGAGCCGTCGAGCACGCTCTTGAGTACGCGATAATCGCCTTCGCCCGACTCGAACGACAGATCATCGCAGAACAGCACAAAGCGCTGAGGCAGCTTGGCGATCTGCTCGACAACGCGTGGCAAGTCCGCCAAGTGATCGCGTTCGATCTCGATCAGCCGCAGGCCACTCGTGGCGTGTTCAGACAGCAAGGCGCGCACCAGCGACGATTTACCGGTGCCACGCGAGCCCCAGAGCAAAGCGTGGTTGGCCGGCATGCCATCGAGAAACTGTCGGGTGTTGCGGCCCAGTTGTTCCAGTTGCCGGTCAACGCCGATCAAGTCGGACAAACGCGTGTCCAGGCTGACTTGCAGTGGCAACAGAAAACCGCTGCGACCCTCGCGCTGCCAGCGTGCGGCCAGGCAGTGCGTCCAGTCGATGGCTTGCCGAGGCGCGGGAAGCAACGGTTCGATACGGGCCAAAACGGCATCGGCGCGTTCAAGAAAAGCATTCAATCGGGAATCCACGTCTTCTCCTCGGGCACGTTCAAGGTAATGATGGCGATACAGCGACGAAACACAGCGTCTACACCCCCTACAGGTGTTTTGCGAGAACATCGGTATCCATTGATGATCGACTATGCTTGAGCAGCGAAGGGAAACGGAAGTGGTTCAACACCCCATGGATATCAAGTTCAGCCACCGGCTGTCGTACAAACAAGCCAGGATTACGGTGCTGGCCGGTTTCATTCTGGGCACGCTGCTCAGCCTGCTGCAAATAGGCATCGATTATGCCAGCGAAGACGCCTCCATCAACCGCGAAATACTGTCTTTGCTGGAAATCAGCCATAATCCCGCATCCCGCATCGCCTATAACATCGATGCCGAACTCGCTCAGGAGTTGGCCCTGGGTCTGCTGCGCTCCCCGGCGATCATCGGCGCGCAATTGATCGACAACAACAATACCGTGTTGGCCAGCGTCCAACGCCCGGGGCTGGAAAACAATGACCGGATGATCAGCGACTTCCTGTTCGGCGCTAACCGGCAGTTCGAAGACCGCCTTTACCTCGACCACTTGCCGGACGAATCCCTCGGGACCTTGCACCTGGAAGTCGACACCTACACCTTCGGCAGCCGTTTCCTGCGCCGGGCCGAAGTGACCCTGTTCAACGGCTTCGCGCGCAGCCTGATTCTCACGGGCATTCTGCTGGCGCTGTTTTACGTGATGCTGACCAAACCGCTGGTGCGGGTCATCCGCGAACTCAGTGGTCGTGATCCGCGCAGCGCAGAGCCTACTTGGCTAGAGTGTCCGACGGGGCATGAAAACGATGAAATCGGGGTCTTGGTCGAGGTCGCCAATCAGCAGTTCGAAAATATCGCCACCGAAATCCAGCAACGGCGCAACGCCGAAAACCGCCTGACCGACTACCTCTCGCAACTGGAAAACATCGTCTCGGCCCGCACCGCGGAACTCAAGGCGATCAATACCCGCCTCAGCCAATCCAACGAGGAATTGGAAGTCGCCCGCAGCACTGCCCTGGGCATGGCCGAAGCGCGCTCGGTGTTCCTGGCCAACATGAGTCATGAAATCCGCACACCCCTCAACGGTCTGCTGGGGATGATCGCGCTCTCGCTGGACGGCCCGCTCAATGCCGAGCAGCAACAACAGCTGTCCATCGCCCATGACTCGGGCAAAGTGCTGGTGGAACTGCTCAACGATATTCTCGACCTGTCGAAATTCGATGCCGGTCAGCTCGAACTCGAACACATTCCGTTCGACCTTGGTTCGCTGATCGAAGACACCGCCAACCTGCTGTCCCAGAACGCCGCGCCGAGTGTCGAGTTGGCATGCCTGATCGACCCGCAATTTCCCGCCCTGGTGCTCGGCGATCCGACCCGGGTCCGACAAATCGTCAGCAACTTGTTGTCCAACGCCCTCAAGTTCACCCGTTTCGGGCGGGTCGATGTGCGTCTTTCAACGTTCGAAGACGGTGTGCGAATCGAAGTCTGCGACACTGGCATCGGCATCGCTCAGGACGCGCAGGTCAAAATCTTCCAGCCGTTCACCCAGGCCGGTGCCGGCATTACCCGGCAATTCGGCGGGACCGGGTTGGGCCTGGCGCTGACTTATAGCCTCTGCGAAGCCATGCAAGGGCGTTTGACGATCAGCTCGGAAGCAGGCTTCGGCAGCCAGTTCTGCGTCGACCTGCCCCTGCCCTGCCATACCCGGGCCATTTCTCCGGCTGCATTGCAGGGCAACGTCGTCGCGATTACCGCTGCCAGCAGCGGTCTGGCGGAACTGTTGAGCAGCCTGTTGCCCGGCTGGGGGCTCGACTATCAGCAGCGCTCCATCGATGACCGGTTAATCGGCCTGGAGCCGGATGTGCTGATCACCGACTGCCCCGAATGCCTGTTTGGCCTGCGTCCTACCTTCACCGCGCCGATTCTGCTGGTGACCGCTTACGGCAGTTTCCTGCCCAGCGAGCAAGTCAACGCTCTCGCGCCCCTGCAACAACAGGCGCGGCCTCTGGCGCGCAATGCGCTTTACCAGACACTGCGGCGGATCCTGCAACCGGAACTCACCACGATCAACGGGGCCCGGATCGAGGCCATCTCACCCCAGCGACGCGGACGCATCCTGCTGGTGGAGGACAACCCGGTCAATCAGTTGGTGGCCAAGGGCATGCTCGGAAAACTCGGTTGCGAGGTAAGCGTCGCCGCCCATGGGGGCGAAGCGCTGGATCAGCTTGAGTTGAGCGAATTCGATCTGGTGCTGATGGACTGCAACATGCCGGTGATGGACGGCTATGAAGCCAGTCGGCAGATTCGTCGCAGCGGGCGCTGGCCACAATTGCCCATCGTCGCCCTGACCGCCAACGCCATGTCCGAAGAACGCGAACGCTGCCGTGCGGCGGGCATGAGTGACTACCTGGCCAAACCTTTCCGCCGGGAAGAACTGGCCGCCCTGCTCGACTTGTGGATACCCACTACGACGGCGCTTTGATTTGCCCCAGCAGGTGATCGAGGCCATCGCGCAGATCATTCAGGCGATCCAGATCGACGCCGCTATCGCACAACAGCCGGGCCTTGAGCGGCCCGACCTGATCGCGCAAAGCCTTGCCGACGGGCGACAGGCTCAAATGCACCTCACGCTCATCGCGTGCCGAACGCTGGCGCTGCACCAATTGCAATTGCTCAAGCCGCTTGAGCAGCGGCGTCAGGGTCCCGGAATCCAGTGCCAGGCGCTCACCCAAGGCCTTGACCGTCGGTTGCTCCGGCGCCGCCTCCTGCCATTCCCACAGCACCAGCATCGCCAGGTATTGCGGGTAAGTCAGGCCCAACTGATCGAGCATCGGCTTGTAGGCACGGATCACCGCCCGAGAAGCGGCATACAGCTTGAAGCAGAGCTGACTGTCGAGTTTCAGCGAATCAACTGACAACGTGTTCATTTGAGCAGAGCTTCAATCTCGCGGCTCAGGTCCTGCGGTTTAGTCGCCGGAGCAAAGCGCTTGACCAATTGACCGTCCTTGCCGATCAGGAATTTGGTGAAGTTCCACTTGATGCCTTGAGAACCCAGCACGCCCGGTGCGCGCTTTTTCAGCTGAACGAACAGCGGATGGGCGTCGGCACCATTCACTTCGATCTTTTTGAACAGCGGAAAACTCACCCCGTAATTCAACTCGCAGAACTCGGAAATCGTCCCCTCGTTGCCCGGCTCTTGCTTGCCGAACTGATTGCAGGGAAAGCCGAGCACCACCAGGCCTTGATCCTTGTAGGTCTGCCACAGCTCTTCAAGACCTTTGTATTGCGGGGTGAATCCGCATTTGCTGGCGGTATTGACCACCAGCACCGCTTTGCCGGCGAAATCGGCCAGGGTCTTTTGCTCGCCCTTGATGGTGGTGCAAGGGATGCTCAGCAGGTTGTCGCTCATGGCACGAACTCCGAATGGAAGAACAAGGACCAAACATAGCGAGCAATTGAATTGCGTGCAATTTAATAAATCAATAGATGTCCGCACGCACTCCTCATCGTAGGAGCTGCCGAAGGCTGCGATCTTTTGATCTTCAGCGGTCTGAAAGATCAAAAGATCGCAGCCTTCGGCAGCTCCTACGTTAAGCAAGGTACATCCGCGACCCTGCGCAACGATGCAGATTATTGGCGGGGAACGAGATCCAGGCACACCGAATTGATGCAATAACGCAGGCCAGTGGGCGGCGGACCGTCCGGAAACGCATGACCAAGGTGCGCATCGCATGTGGCGCAAACCACTTCGGTGCGGATCATGCCGTGGCTGACATCACGGATCTCGACCATCGCGCTGTCGCCGATCGGCGCATAGAAGCTCGGCCAGCCGCAGCCGGAATCGAATTGGGTCCTGGAGTCGAACAACGGCGCGTTGCAGCAGATGCAGTGGTAAACCCCGTCGACCTTGCTGTCGTTGTACTTACCGGAAAACGGCCGCTCGGTGCCCTTGAGGCGGCAAACGTTGTACTGCTCCGGATCGAGCATGGCCCGCCATTCTTCCAGGGTTTTTTCAAACTTTTCCATGATCACACCTCAGCAGCTGAAAAAGCCCGATCTGTACCTTTTCCACGGATCGGGCGGCACGTATGATTGCGCCTCGTCAAACGCCAGTCTGGCAGCCAGACCACGCGCATTCAAACAGATTATGGGTGCCGCCACTCAAGGCGTCAGGCCTGTGTGAATACGCAGGATTCCCAGTACGGTCGTTCATACGCCGCCTGGATCGTTCATTTTCGGGAACACATCGCCATGCAGGTCAGCAAATCGAACAAGCTCGCCAACGTCTGCTACGACATTCGCGGCCCAGTGCTCAAGCACGCCAAACGCCTGGAAGAGGAAGGTCATCGCATCCTTAAGCTGAACATTGGCAACCCGGCGCCCTTTGGTTTCGAAGCGCCGGATGAAATCCTTCAGGATGTGATCCGCAATCTGCCAACCGCCCAGGGCTACAGCGACTCCAAGGGGTTGTTCAGCGCTCGCAAGGCCGTGATGCAGTACTACCAGCAAAAGCAGGTGGAAGGCGTCGGCATTGAAGACATTTATCTGGGCAATGGCGTTTCCGAGCTGATCGTGATGTCGATGCAGGCCCTGCTCAACAACGGCGACGAAGTGCTGGTGCCGGCTCCCGACTATCCGTTGTGGACTGCCGCAGTAAGCCTGGCAGGCGGCAACCCGGTGCATTACCTGTGCGACGAGCAGGCCAACTGGTGGCCGGACCTGGCCGACATCAAGGCCAAGATCACCCCGAACACCAAGGCCCTTGTCATCATCAACCCGAACAATCCCACCGGTTCGGTGTATTCGAAAGAAGTACTGCTGGGCATGCTGGAACTGGCCCGTCAGCACAATCTGGTGGTGTTCTCCGACGAAATCTACGACAAGATCCTGTACGACGATGCCGTGCACATCTGCACCGCTTCGCTGGCACCGGACCTGCTGTGCATGACCTTCAACGGCCTGTCCAAATCCTATCGCGTGGCCGGTTTCCGTTCCGGCTGGGTCGCCATTTCCGGCCCCAAACATCACGCCCAGAGCTACATCGAAGGCATCGACATACTGGCCAACATGCGCCTGTGTGCCAACGTGCCGAGCCAGCACGCCATCCAGACTGCGCTGGGCGGCTATCAGAGCATCAACGATCTGGTGCTGCCGCAAGGGCGCTTGCTGGAACAGCGCAATCGTACCTGGGAACTGCTGAACAACATTCCGGGCGTGAGCTGCGTCAAGCCAATGGGCGCATTGTATGCGTTCCCGCGGATCGACCCGAAAGTCTGCCCGATCCACAACGACGAGAAATTCGTGCTCGACCTGCTGCTCTCGGAGAAGCTGCTGGTGGTACAAGGCACGGCCTTCAACTGGCCATGGCCGGACCACTTCCGCGTGGTCACCCTGCCACGGCTCGACGACCTGGATCAGGCGATTGGCCGGATCGGCAACTTCCTCAAATCCTATCGCCAGTAAGTGGCCTGTCACCGTGCGACGCTGATCAAAGTCGCACGGTGATTAATTCAGCAACATATCTTTGCACCCTGCCCTGCACCGTTGTTTCAAGCGCTGACTGACGACACGTTTCATGCCCGCGCCTAACAACGGCGGGGGCCTGCGACGCTAATTGGCTGACAACCGTTTCCCATGTCGACGTCGGAAATGCCCTTCAAGCAGCTAGACTGTTGCTGTAGGACACAGTTTGAAATAGTCACTCGGTTGAATAGCCCGGTGCAGCACCTTATATACCCCGCAGTACGCTACATCTTTAGCACGAGGAGATTTCTACAACCATGATGCGCATTTTGCTGTTTTTGGCCACTAACCTGGCGGTCGTGCTGATTGCCAGCATCACCCTGAGCCTTTTCGGCTTCAACGGGTTCATGGCGGCCAATGGGGTTGATCTCAACCTCAATCAGCTGCTGATTTTCTGTGCGGTCTTTGGTTTCGCCGGTTCCCTGTTCTCGCTGTTCATCTCCAAGTGGATGGCGAAAATGAGCACCAGCACCCAGATCATCAGCCAGCCGCGCACCCGGCACGAGCAATGGCTGCTGCAAACTGTCGAGCAACTGTCCCGTGAAGCCGGGATCAAGATGCCCGAAGTCGGGATATTCCCGGCCTATGAAGCCAACGCCTTCGCCACCGGCTGGAACAAGAACGATGCACTGGTCGCGGTCAGCCAGGGTTTGCTCGAGCGTTTCTCGCCGGATGAAGTGAAAGCCGTTCTGGCCCACGAAATCGGCCACGTCGCCAATGGCGACATGGTCACCCTGGCGCTGATCCAGGGCGTGGTGAACACCTTCGTGATGTTCTTCGCCCGGATCATCGGCAACTTCGTCGACAAGGTGATCTTCAAGAACGAAGAAGGCCAAGGTATCGCTTACTACGTGGCGACTATCTTCGCCGAACTGGTCCTGGGCATTCTGGCCAGCGCCATCGTCATGTGGTTCTCGCGCAAGCGCGAATTCCGTGCCGATGATGCCGGTGCACGCCTGGCCGGTACCAGCGCAATGATCGGTGCCCTGCAGCGTCTGCGTGCAGAACAAGGGCTGCCGGTGCACATGCCGGACACCCTGAATGCCTTCGGCATCAACGGTGGCCTCAAACAAGGGTTCGCCCGCATGTTCATGAGCCACCCGCCGCTGGAAGAGCGTATTGACGCACTGCGCCGCCGGGGCTGACAAGCTCCGCACTAAAAGAAAAGGCCCGCAGTGAATGCGGGCCTTTTTTTGTCTGCTTGAATGTTGTGGTGCTCATTCTGGCCCCATCGCGAGCAGGCTCGCTCCCACAGTGGACCAAGTCGCTCAGGCGGACGCTACCTAATGTTGTGGGAGCGAGCCTGCTCGCGATGGGGCCGGTACAAACAACACAAGTCTATACGCTGGAAACCCGATAAACGCGCTCTTCAAGCCGCGTGACACCGGCTTCGAGAAACTTCCAGCTCTCACCCAGAACGTCCTGATCTTCCAGAATCTTCAGCGCCCACACATCGCCGAACAACCGTCGCACTTCATCATCAAGCACCGCAAACGGCGGCCCGTCCATTTGCGCTTGGTCGTAATCCAGCGTAATCAAAAGCCCTAAAGCATCCTTCGGGAGAATCCGAATCAAATGAGCCGCGTATTGCTCACGCATCGCCGGTGGCAAGGCGATCAATGCCGCGCGGTCGTACAGCCCGCTGCAATCGGCGACATCGCCGGCCGTCAGCTCAAAGAAATCACCGCACCACAACTCGATCGACCCCGCCCGATAGACCTTGAACGGCCCCTGCTCACTGACGTCCGGGTCAAATTGATGCTCACTGAAGAAATCCTCCACGGCCTTTTCCGACAGCTCAATCCCCAAGACCTCATGACCTTGGTGCGCCAGCCACAACAGATCCAGACTTTTCCCACACAGCGGCACCAGCACGCGAGCGCCCTCTTCCAGCCCCAACGCTGGCCAGAACCGTTGCAGATAAGGATTCACTTCCGGCAGATGAAAGCCGATCTGATTCGACGCCCATCGTTTGTGCCAAAACTCCGGCTGCATAATTAACCCCGAAAAATTCGATCAAAAGACCCTAAAACTTATATTAGATTTAGATCAATGATCTGACTGAAGATGGTGCCATCTTACTCTCAGGAGCTCATTCATGTTCCCCAGCCTGTATATCTCTCATGGCTCCCCGATGCTAGCCCTGGAACCCGGCGCCAGCGGGCCGGCCCTCACGCGTCTGGCTGCAGCATTGCCGAAACCCAAAGCCATCGTGATGGTTTCCGCGCACTGGGAAAGCAGCGAACTGTTGGTCAGCGGCAACCCTCAACCTGAAACCTGGCACGACTTCGGCGGCTTTCCCCAAGCCTTGTTCGAAGTGCAATACCCGGCCTCGGGCAATCCGCAACTGGCGGCGGAGGTGGTCGAGCTGCTGAAGGCCGATGGCCTGCCGGCGCGCATCGACACCCAGCGACCGTTCGATCATGGCGTATGGGTGCCCTTGTCGTTGATGTATCCCCAAGCTGACATCCCGGTGGTGCAGGTTTCCCTACCCACCCGTGGCGGCCCTGCCCTGCAAACCCGCGTCGGCCATGCCTTGGCAAGCCTGCGCGAACACGGTGTGCTGTTGATCGGCTCCGGCAGCATCACCCACAACCTGCGCGAACTGGACTGGCACGCCGGCCCGGAAAGCGTCGAACCCTGGGCCAAGGCGTTCCGCGACTGGATGATCGAGAAACTCGAAGCGAACGACGAAGCCGCGCTGCACGACTATCGTCAGCAAGCTCCGAATGCTGTGCGCAACCATCCGAGTGACGAGCATCTGCTGCCGCTGTATTTTGCCCGTGCGGCCGGGGGTGAGTTCAGCATTGCGCATCAGGGTTTCACCATGGGCGCGCTGGGGATGGACATTTATCGTTTCGGATAACGTCAAGATCAAAAGATCGTCCGAACGCGGCCCGAGCCTTCGGCAGCTCCTTGTCCGCGTTCGACGACATTCCTGTAGGAGCTGTCGAGTGAAACGAGGCTGCGATCTTTTTTCAGGCACAAAAAAATCCCCGAACCAGTCGGGGATTTTTTATGGGCGATCAATCAGCTCGAAAGCGGATCAATCTTCGCGATAGCGACGCAGCTTCAACTGCTTACCGGCAACGCGAGTGTCCTTCAGCTTGGTCAGGAGTTTCTCCAGACCATCTTCCGGCAGCTCGACGAGGCTGAAGCTGTCACGCACCTGGATGCGACCGATGGCTTCACGCGCCAGACCACCTTCGTTGAGGATGGCGCCCAGCAGGTTCTTGGCAGCGATACCATCACGCGCACCCAGCGCGGTACGGCAACGAGCACGACCTTCGGCCAATGGAACCGGAGCACGACGCTCGCGATCACCACGGTCCGGACGATCACCGGTACGCTCTGGACGATCGCCACGCGGTGCATTGTTCGGCACCAATGGACGTTCTTTCTCGATTGCGGCCAGGGTCAGTGCCTGAGCGTTGGTTGCCTTGCGCAGCAGAGCAGCGGCCAGTGCACGCGGGGTGCAACCGATGTCGGCGGTCAGGCGATCCAGCAGATCACCGTGAGTCGATTCGGCATCAGCGACCAGCGGCGACAGGCTGTTGGTCAGTTTCTTGATGCGGGCATCGAGAACAGCCTGAGCGTCCGGCAGACGAACTTCGGCAACCTTCTGACCGGTTACACGCTCGATCACTTGCAGCATGCGGCGCTCACGAGGAGTCACCAGCAGCAGTGCGCGACCTTCGCGACCAGCACGGCCGGTACGGCCGATACGGTGAACGTAGGATTCCGGGTCGTACGGCATGTCAACGTTGAACACGTGAGTGATGCGCGGAACGTCCAGACCACGAGCAGCAACGTCGGTCGCCACAACGATGTCCAGACGGCCATCCTTGAGGGATTCGATCACGCGCTCACGCTGGTTCTGAGCAATGTCACCGTTCAGCGCAGCGGCTTTGTAGCCTTTGGCTTCCAGGGCGCTGGCCAGATCCAGGGTCGCTTGCTTGGTGCGTACGAACATGATCAGGGCGTCGAAATCTTCCACTTCCAGCAGGCTCAATACAGCCGAGGTCTTCTGGTCAGCGTGAACCAACAGGTGAGCCTGTTCGATCGCGGTAACGGTCTGAGTCTTGGTCTGGATCTTCACGTGTTGCGGATCGCGCAGATGGCGTTCGGCAATGGCACGGATCGACTGCGGCAGGGTGGCCGAGAACAATACGGTCTGACGGGTTGCTGGCAAGGCCTTGAAGATAACTTCGAGGTCGTCCATGAAACCCAGTTTGAGCATTTCATCAGCTTCGTCGAGAACCAGGTGGTTCACGGTAGCCAGAACTTTTTCGTCGCGACGCAGGTGGTCGCACAGACGGCCCGGCGTGGCGACAACGATCTGTGCGCCATTACGGATTGCTTTCAGTTGTGGGCCCATAGGCGCGCCGCCGTAAACGGCCACAACGGTAACGCCCGGCATTTGCTTGGCGTAGGTTTCGAAAGCGGTTGCTACTTGCAGCGCCAACTCACGGGTTGGCGCCAGGATCAGGGCTTGCGGCTCGCGCTTGGCAGGATCGATGCGGTGCAGGATCGGCAGGGCGAACGCGGCGGTTTTACCCGTACCGGTTTGCGCCTGACCAATCATGTCGTGACCGGCCATGATGATCGGGATCGATTGCTGCTGAATAGCCGAAGGTTCTTCGTAGCCGGTCGCAATGACAGCTGCAAGAATATTCGGATTAAGATTAAAAGCGGCGAAGCCGCCGGTTTCCTGGGTCATGGGTCTGCCTCTAAGTGCATCCGCAAAGACCCATGCTCCAAAGCTGCGCATGCCGTGTAAGACTCAAGAGTCGCCCTGGCTGCTTTGTCGGCGGGGATTTGCGAAAACGAATGAATGAAAAAGATTCGTCAAGGAAGAGTCCGCTGTGCGGACGTGCAGCCGAAGCTGGCTTCGGGGAATTGCGCTACCTAAACGCGGCCCGGTTAAAGGCCGGCGCGCACTATACCGGAATTCGCCCGAAAAGGGAGCTTTTTTTATCGGAAAAAACCGGCGGATACCGTTGTGTCACGGGCTTTGCGGATAATTGTGCGACGGTCTATTTTGCAAAGGCCCGGCCCTGCTGACGATGGCGCTAAAACGGTTCACTCTTGTGACGCAGACCTGCGGTCTCACATATCCCTTTCCCGCCCCTTCCCCACCCGAGGAAATGCTCCGTGAATCAGCCCAGCCCCAATCGTGTAACCCGTGAACGACACGGCCATGTCCTGATGATCGGCCTGGATCGGGTGGCCAAACGCAATGCCTTCGACCTCGACCTGCTCAACGCACTCAGTCTGGCCTATGGCGAGTTCGAGGCCGACAGCGAGGCGCGGGTTGCGGTGGTGTTCGGCCATGGCGAGCATTTCACCGCCGGGCTCGATCTGGTCAGCGCCGGAGCGGCCCTGGCCGAAGGCTGGCAGGCACCGCCCGGTGGCTGCGACCCCTGGGGCGTGCTCGCAGGCCCCCGGGTCAGCAAACCAGTGATTGTCGCGGCGCAAGGCTACTGCCTGACCGTTGGCATCGAGTTGATGCTGGCTGCCGACATCAACCTGTGCGCCAGCAATACCCGTTTTGCCCAGAAGGAAGTGCAGCGCGGGATCTTCCCGTTCGGCGGCGCCACTTTGCGCCTGCATCAGGTCGCCGGCTGGGGCAATGCCATGCGCTGGCTGCTTACTGGCGATGAATTCGACGCTCATGAAGCCTTGCATCTAGGATTGGTGCAGGAGGTCATGGCCAGCGAGGACTTGTTGCCGCGGGCCATTGAACTGGCCGAGCGGATTGCCCGGCAGGCGCCGCTGGGGGTTCAGGCGACGCTGATGTCGGCCCGGCAGGCGCGCTATGAGGGTGAAATGGCAGCAGCTCAGGCATTGCCGGCACAGGTGAAAAAACTGCTGAATAGCGAGGATGCCAAGGAGGGTGTGCGGTCGATGATCGAGAAGCGACCGGGGGTCTTCAAAGGTCTCTGAAGGATGTATTGGCTGTAATGGCCCCTTCGCGAGCAGGCTCGCTCCCACATTTGAACCGCGATTCCATGTGGGAGCGAGCCTGCTCGCGATGAGGCTCGCACATGCAACGACTTATGTTGCCGGCCGAATCGCCTTGATCAACGACTGCAACGAATACCCCAATTGCGGTGCCAAGCCTTCAGCGCGCGCGATCAACCCATCCATATTCAGTTCCTGATCCAGCTCCGATGGCACGATCAGAATCACGTTGCCCTCCTTAACTGGCAGTTCCCAGTAATGCCGGTGATAGAGACCGCGCAACAACGCCGCCCCCAACGGTCGACCATCATCGGTGGCCCACTGGTTGATCACCAGCCAGCCACCCGGGTTCAAACGTTTCTGACAGTTTTCCAGAAAACCCCAGGCCAGATGCCCGACACCCGGCCCGACATCGGTATAGAGGTCGACGAAAATCAGATCGGCCGGTTCAGCCGTTTCGAGTAGCTCCAGGGCATCGCCGACGCGGATGTACAGCCGCGGATCGTCATCCAGGCCGAGGTATTCGATGGCCAGGCGCGGTACATCCGGACGCAGCTCGATGGCTTCGACATCTTCCAGCGGCAGGAACTTGAGACAGGCTTGAGTCAGAGTACCGGCGCCGAGCCCGAGGAACAGCGCGCTTTCCGGCTGTTCGTGGCACAGCGCGCCAATCAGCATCGCCCGGGTGTAATCGTACTCGAGCCAGCTCGGGTCGGCGGTGAACACGCAGCTCTGTTCGATGGCATCACCGAACTCCAGAAAACGGTAATCGGCCACTTCCAGCACGCGAATCACGCCGAATTCATCCTGTACCTCGGCGAGCAGATGCTCGACGCGCTCCTCAGTCATTTCGTCTCCTGATGTCACCGGGCCTGCAAGGTAATAAATAGCAGCGCAATAAATCCGCGTGGGTGGCGCGGCAAAGGCGCAATTGTCGGCGAAGCGACGGGAACAGGTCACGCACTAATTGCTGATAACATAACCGTCCGAGCGTAAAACACTAGAGACTGCAATGAGCCAACCCTGGAGCCCTGACAGCTGGCGCGCCCTGCCGATCCAGCAACAACCTCAATACCCCGACGCGGCGCATTTGCTGCAGGTCGAGCAAACCCTGGCGAGCTATCCGCCGCTGGTGTTCGCCGGTGAAGCCCGGGAGTTGCGCCGTCAGTTTGCCGAAGTGACCCAGGGCCGGGCGTTTCTGTTGCAGGGCGGCGACTGCGCCGAAAGCTTCGCCGAATTCTCCGCCGCGAAAATTCGTGACACGTTTAAAGTGTTGCTGCAAATGGCGATCGTCATGACCTTCGCCGCCGGTTGCCCGGTGGTCAAAGTCGGACGCATGGCCGGCCAGTTCGCCAAACCCCGTTCGGCCAACGATGAAACCATCAACGGCGTGACACTGCCGGCCTACCGTGGCGACATCGTCAACGGCATCGGTTTCGACGAAAAAAGCCGCGTGCCGGACCCGGAACGTTTGCTGCAGTCTTATCACCAGTCCACCGCGACCCTAAACCTGTTGCGCGCCTTTGCCCAAGGCGGCTTTGCCGACCTGCATCAGGTGCACAAGTGGAACCTGGATTTCATCGCCAACTCGGCGCTGGCCGAGAAGTACAGCCACCTGGCCGATCGCATCGATGAAACCCTGGCCTTCATGCGCGCCTGCGGCATGGACAGCTCGCCGCAACTGCGCGAAACCAGTTTCTTCACCGCCCATGAAGCGTTGCTGCTGAACTACGAAGAAGCCTTCGTGCGTCGCGACAGCCTGACCAACGACTACTACGATTGCTCGGCCCACATGCTGTGGATCGGCGACCGTACCCGTCAGCTCGACGGTGCCCATGTCGAATTCCTGCGTGGGGTGCACAACCCGATCGGCGTGAAAGTCGGCCCGAGCATGAACCCCGAAGACCTGATTCGCTTGATCGATGTGCTCAACCCGGACAACGACCCGGGCCGCCTGAACCTGATTGCGCGGATGGGCGCGAACAAGGTCGGCGATCACCTGCCGCAGCTGATTCGCGCGGTGCGGCGCGAGGGCAAGCAGGTGCTTTGGAGTTCCGACCCAATGCACGGCAATACCATCAAGGCCAGCAGCGGCTACAAGACCCGCGACTTCGCGCAGATCCTTGGCGAGGTGAAACAGTTCTTTCAGGTTCACGAGGCGGAAGGCAGTTATGCCGGCGGCATCCACATCGAAATGACCGGACAGAACGTCACCGAATGCATCGGCGGCGCGCGGCCGATTACCGAGGATGGGTTGTCGGATCGTTACCACACCCACTGCGACCCACGGATGAATGCCGATCAGTCGCTGGAATTGGCGTTTTTGATTGCTGAGACGTTGAAGCAGGTTCGGCGCTAAACTGCGTCGCCGCCTTCGCGGGCAAGCCTCGCTCCTACAAGGGATCGTGAATTCCTGTAGGAGCGAGGCTTGCCCGCGAAGGCGTCAGCTCATTCACCGCCAATCTGTGCCAATGCCACCCGCAACCGCGCCGCACTCGCCCGCGGGCAATTCAATTGAATCTGCGCAAGCCCCAACCAATCCGCCATCTGCCGCAGATTGACCGCCAACGCCAACATCCCCGCCTCATCCAGCCCCGGCTCTTCCTCATGCACGGCATGCACCGCCAACCGGCCCAACGCTCGCTCTGCGCGCAAGTCGACCCGCGCGGCAATTCGCTCATGGTGCAAAAACGGCAATACGTAATAGCCGTAGATGCGCTTGTGCTGCGGCGTATAGATCTCCAGCCGATAACGGAAATCGAACAATCGCTCGGTACGGCTGCGTTCCCAGATCAGCGAATCGAAGGGTGAAAGCAGCGCACTCGCCTCGACCTTGCGCGGCACCTTCGGCTCTGCCAGGCAATAGGCCGGTTGTCGCCAGCCTTCAACCTCACACACCAGCAGATCACCCTCCTCGACCAGCTCCGCCAGACGCGGCCGACTGTCTGCCGGGCTCAAGCGAAAATAATCCCGCAGGTCCTTTTCCGTCGCCACGCCCAACGCATTGGCGGCGTGCAGCAGCAGACCGCGCTGAGCCTCGGCCTCGCTGAGCAAAGGCTGCTGAAGAATCGCCGAAGGAATTACCCGCTCCGGCAAATCATAAAGCCGTTCGAACCCGCGCCGACCGGCCACGGTCACTTCGCCAGCGGCAAACAGCCATTCCAGCGCATGCTTTTCCGCGCTCCAGTCCCACCACGGCCCTGCCCGCTCCTGACGGGTCGACAAGCTGCCCGCACCCAGCGCACCGAGTTCCTGAACCGACGCCAAAACGCGGCGAATCGTGGCTTGCTGCTCACGACCGAAGCGCGCCAGTTGCTGATAGATGTCTTCGCCGCGGGTCGCGCGCTGCATGCGCCAGCGCATCAAGGGGTACATCGACAAGGGCAACAAAGACGCTTCATGACCCCAGTACTCGAACAACGTGCGTCGACGGCCCTGACTCCAGGCAGCCTGATCAAGCAAATCCGGGGAGTAATTACCAAGACGGGAAAACAAGGGAAGGTAGTGCGAACGCACTAACGCATTGACCGAATCGATCTGCAGAATGCCCAAGCGTTCGATCAGCCGGTTGAGCTGAACCGCTTTGATCGTCGCCGGCGGCTGGCGCCCGTTGAACCCTTGGGCAGCCAGCGCCAGACGCCGAGCCTGTTTGAGGGAAAAAGACAGTGTGGCGGGCATGAGCATCTCCTTGTCTGCTCGCAACCTACCTCACCCGCAAGTGGTTTGTGTAGCGATGGCATCATCATTTATGCATCGGATCATCCCAGAACGGTCTTACCGTCTCATGCTCCGCGTCCGCACGGCTCACGCCGATATCCTTCAGTGCTTCGTCGCTCAAGCCCGCCAGCATTTCACGTTCACGGTGAAGTTCGTACCAGCGACTAAACTTGTGCAACAGATCGGATACCGCGTGGATTGAGAATTTTTGTTCCGTTACATGCTCGTTGTGACCTTTCATCGTGTTGCCCTCCTTTAGGGATGGCTCAAGTCTCGCGCCAGCGCTAAGATCAATCCAACGAATGTTTCTGATGGCATACATCTCGGAGATTGATGAATGTCCGCCTACCCCAGTATCGACACCGATGTACTGCGCACCTTCGTCGCGATTGCCGATCAGGGCGGTTTTACCCGCGCCGGTGAAATGGTTAACCGCACCCAGTCGGCGGTGAGCATGCAGATGAAACGCCTGGAAGAAGACGTGTTGCAGCGCCAGCTGTTCGAACGCGACGGGCGCCAGGTCAAGCTGACCGCCGAAGGCCAGGTATTACTGGGCTATGCGCGGCGCATCCTCAAACTCCACAGCGAAGTCTTCAATACCCTGCGTGAGCCGCATATGGTCGGCACGGTGCGCATTGGCACGCCCGATGATTACGTCATGCGCTTTCTACCGGGCATCCTGTCGCGCTTCGCGCAGTTCTACCCGCTGATCCAGATCGAGGTTCATTGCGAGTCGACCCGGCAACTGTTGCAGCGCCAGGACCTGGACTTGTCCATCGTCACCCGTGAGCCGGGTAACGAAATTGGCCAATTGTTGCGCAAGGAGCGTTTTGTCTGGGCCGAGGCCCAATGCTTCAGCGCCCATGAGCAAACACCGCTGCCGCTGGCGATGTTCAACAGTGATTGTTTCTGCCGCCTCTGGGCATGCAATGCCCTGGACGCCATGGGTCGCGACTACCGGATTGCCTACAACAGCTCCAGCCTGTCGGCGTTGATGGCCGTGGTCAGCGCGGGGCTGGCGATCACCGCGCAGCTGGAAAGCCTGATCACACCGGACATGCGCATCCTCGGCGCCAACGAAGACCTGCCGCTGTTGCCGGAAGCCAGCATCATGCTGATCCGCAACCTGAACAACCCTTCGCCGATCACCGAATGCCTGGCCGAGCACATCGTCGAAGGTTTCAAACTTTAAACGCGAGCATCACCGCACAGACCACCAGAAAACCACAGAACAGCCCGCGCAGCAGCCGCTCCGGCAATGCGTGGGCAATTCTCACGCCCCAACTGATGCTCATCAATCCACCGACCGCCAACGGCACACCAATCGCCCAATGCACCTGATCGTGCACCGCATACGTCGCCAGGGTGACGCCCGTACTCGGCAACGCCAACGCCAGCGCCAACCCTTGGGCAACCACTTGGGTGGTGCCGAACAGGCTGGTCAGCACCGGCGTTGCCATCACCGCCCCGCCCACTCCAAATAGTCCGCCCATGGTCCCTGAAGCCGCGCCGAGCACGCCCAGCCACGGCCAGGAATAGCGCATCTGCGAAGAGGCCGGTGCGTTGGTGGTGAACATTCGCATCAGGTTGTAGGCCGACAGCGCGATCAGGAAAGCGACAAAGCCCAAACGCATGGTTTGCGCATCGATACCCACTGCCCAGATCGAACCGATCCAGGCAAAGCAGAACCCCATCGAGGCCAGTGGCAGCGCATGCCGCAATTCGATGCGATTGCGCTGGTGATATCGCCACAGCGCCAGCATCACGTTCGGTACCACCATCACCAGCGCCGTGCCTTGAGCAATCTGCTGATCAAGACCGAACCACACGCCCAGCAGCGGGATCGCGACCAGCCCGCCACCGATGCCGAACAGCCCGCCGAGGGTTCCCAAGGCCGCGCCAAAAACCAGATACATCAAAAACTCAATCACAGGCGAATTTCCTTTTGTGAGGCTGTTCATCCTACGCAGTCGGCTCTGGCGGGGAAACGCACAGCAACGCACAATGGCTGTGCCAACTTCGCACAAGCGCCGACGAACCATGAACCCCAATCAATTGACCGAACAACTTGGCCTGTTTCTCGATGTGCTGGAAAGCGGTAGTTTTTCCGCCGCGTCCCGACGCCATCCATTGACGCCTTCGGCCGTGGCACGGCGCATCGACAGCCTCGAAAGCGCCGTTGGCAGCCAGTTGTTCATTCGCAGCACCCATGCGGTGCGCGCCACCCCGGCTGGCCTGGCTTTTGCCGAGCGTGCGCGGCGGATCGTCGCTGAACTGCGCCTGGCCCGGGCGGAAGCGGTGTCCCTGAGCAGTGCGCCGGAAGGCTTGATTCGGGTGGATGCACCGGCAGCGTTCGGACGCCGACACCTGGCGCCGGTGATTGCCGATTTCCTGACGCTTTACCCCGGTCTCGACGTGCAATTGCACCTCATCGACAGCTTTGTTGACATGCAGGGCTCGAACCTGGGCAAGGTCGATCTGGTATTGCGTGCAGGGCAGATGGCCGACACCCGGCTGGTGGCGACGCCGCTGGCGAGCATGGTGCGCATCGCCTGCGCCAGCCCCGATTACCTGCAACGCCGTGGCGTGCCGACCGATCCGGCGCAGTTGATCGACCATGATGGCCTCGACTGGGAAGGCTTGGCTCCGCCGTTCGCCTGGCGCTTCGAGCGGGATGGACAGATGCACTTGCATCGGCCAGCGCGAATCCGCATGAGCGCCAACAATGCCGAGGCACTGGTCTGCGGCGCACTGGCGGGGTTGGGCATCGCGCATTTGCCGACCTGGCTGGCCAGCGAATATTTATTACGCGGCGACCTGCTGCCGCTGTTCTGCGAAAACGGTCTGCCAAAACCGGAAAGCACCGGCATTTATGCGTTGCGCCTGGAGCAGCAACCCAGTTCGCGCAGCCGCTTGTTGCTGGAATACCTGAAAACCCGTTTCAGCCCCATCCCGCCGTGGGATCTGGCGCTGCAAACCAATCTGGACCGCCACTAGTCCAGAATTATCTGGCGCATTAAAGATTCGCCCGCTAGATTCATGACGATCACTGATCAAGGCTTTGAAATGAACACCGAGCGCAACAACCCGGATAACTGCGACGACCTGCTGCTGGACAATCAGGTCTGCTTCGCCCTGCATTCCACCTCACTACTGATGACCAAGGTCTACAAACCGCTGCTGCAAGCGCTGGGCCTGACCTATCCGCAGTATTTGGCGATGATGGTGTTGTGGGAAAAGGATGGGTTGACGGTCGGCGAAATCAGCACACGACTGCTGACCGATCCCGGCTCCCTCACCCCGCTGCTCAAACGCCTGGAAGCCGAAGGCCTGCTGAGCCGCACCCGCAGCCGTGAAGACGAACGGGTGGTGATTGTCGAACTGACTGAGCAAGGCCGTGCATTGCGAGACAAGGCACGCGGCATTCCCCAGTGCATCCTCGGCGCCAGCGGACAAACGCTGGAACAGTTGAAGAAGCTGCAAGCGGATCTGCAAGCGCTGCGTAGCCATCTGCAAGACAGCATCTAACCTCCAAAACACCACTAATCCCTTGTGGGAGCGAGCCTGCTCGCGATAGCGGTGTGACATTCAGCATTGATGTTGACTGACACCCTGCTATCGCGAGCAGGCTCGCTCCCACATTTGTTTTGTAGCGCTCTCAAAAAATCCGCTTCGCCAATCCTGTCCTCGAAAAAAATTCCCCGCGAAAATCCCGCCCCGACAGCTCTAACTCAACACTTTTCATCGCGCGCGTCTATTTCGGGTCAGAATTTCTTCAAAAATTATATTGCGCGCTAAATACTTGCGAGCTACATTCACTTCGCACTTACTTAGCGCGCAAACATTTAGCGCAAAAACACTCAAACCCGAACGAGGCCCACACCATGCAAACTCTCTACACCGCAATCGCAACCTCCACCGGCGGCCGTGACGGTCGTGCGATTTCCAGCGACAACGTGCTCGACGTCAAACTCGCCACCCCGAAAGAACTCGGTGGTGCTGGCGGCGCGGCAACCAACCCTGAACAACTGTTCGCCGCCGGCTATTCCGCCTGCTTCATCGGCGCGCTGAAATTCGTCGCCAGCCAGACCAAACGCAAGATCCCGGACGACGCATCGATCACCGCCCATGTCGGCATCGGCCAGATCCCTGGCGGTTTCGGTCTGGACATCGACTTGCACATCAGTCTGCCGGGTCTTGAGCAAGCCGATGCACAAAGCCTGGTCGAAGCCGCCCACCAGGTCTGCCCGTACTCCAACGCCACCCGTGGCAATGTCGATGTGCGCCTGCACGTTACCGTCTAACTGCTGACTCCAAGGTCGAACAGGAAATGAATATGAACACTTTCAGCAAAGTCTTGACCGGTACTCTTCTCGCCCTGTCCATCAACAGTGCATTCGCAGGCAATGGGGTTGAACACAACACCCAGGCGTTCCTCGATGTACTGAATGCCGGCACCGGCAAACCGCTGGAACAGCTCACCCCTGCCGAAGCCCGTGCGGTGTTGGTGGGTGCGCAGGCCGGGGTGAAACTGACGCTGCCCAAAGCCGACGTCAGCGAGAAGACTATCCAGGTCGATGGCCAACCGATCAGCCTGACCATCGTTCGGCCGGCCGGGGTCAAAGGCGAGCTGCCGGTGTTCATGTTCTTTCACGGCGGTGGCTGGGTGCTGGGGGACTTCCCGACCCACGAACGACTGGTTCGGGACTTGGTAACGGGTTCGGGCGCGGCGGCGGTATTCGTCAATTACACCCCGTCGCCGGAAGCGCATTACCCGGTGGCGATCAACCAGGCCTACGCCGCAACAAAGTGGGTGGCCGAGCACGGTAAAGAGATCAACGTCGACGGCAAACGTCTGGCTGTGGCGGGTAATAGCGTCGGTGGCAACATGGCGGCCGTGGTTGCGCTGATGGCCAAAGATAAAGGCACGCCGGCGATCAGGTTCCAGGTGTTGTTGTGGCCGGTGACAGACGCCAGCTTCGAGACGGCGTCTTACAACCAGTTCGCCGAGGGGCACTTCCTCACCAAAAACATGATGAAGTGGTTCTGGGACAACTACACCACCGATTCCAAACAACGGAACGAGATCTACGCCTCACCGCTGCGGGCGACCACCGCGCAACTCAAGGGCTTACCACCCGCCCTGGTGCAGACGGCCAGCGCCGATGTATTGCGCGATGAAGGTGAAGCCTACGCCCGCAAACTCGACGAGGCGGGTGTACCGGTCACGGCAGTGCGCTACAACGGCATGATCCACGACTACGGTTTGCTCAACGTAGTGAGCCAAGTGCCCGCGGTGCGCTCGGCGATGTTGCACGCGTCTGAAGAGCTCAAGCAACACCTGAAATAACAGCTCTTGTAGGAGCGAGGCTTGCCCGCGAAGACGGTTTATCATCCGACATTGTTGTCGGCTGACAGGACGCTTTCGCGGGCAAGCCTCGCTCCCACAGGATTGGGGGGCAACGTAGCAAAAGATCGCAGCCTCGTTTCACTCGACAGCTCCTACATGGGTTTTGTACTCCCCTGTAGGAGCTGTCGAGTGAAACGAGGCTGCGATCTTTTGATCTTGATCTTCAGGCACAAAAAAGCCCGACTCAATGGTCGGGCTTTTTTATTCCTGAGGCTGTGCTTATTTAGCACGGCCTTTGTAGGAACCGCCTTCGCGGGTATCGATCTCGATCTTGTCACCGATTTCGATGAAGTCAGCAACTTGCAGCTCAGTACCGTTGCTCAACTTGGCAGGCTTCATCACCTTGCCGGAAGTGTCGCCGCGAGCCGAACCTTCGGTGTAGTCAACTACGCGCACGATAGTGGTCGGCAGTTCTACGGAAACCAGACGCTCTTCGAAGAAGATCGCTTCGCAAACATCGGTCATGCCTTCTTCAACGAAAGGCAGAACGGCTTCGATGTCTTCAGCGTTCAGCTCGTACATGGTGTAGTCAGTGGTGTCCATGAACGTGTAGGAGTCGCCGCTGATGAAGGACAGGGTCGCTTCTTTACGGTCGAGGATTACGTCGTCCAGTTTGTCGTCGGCGCTGTAAACGATCTCGGTCTTGTAACCGGTCAGCAGGTTCTTCAGCTTGGTCTTCATGATCGCGCTGTTACGACCCGACTTGGTGAATTCAGCTTTCTGAACCAGCCAAGGATCGTTTTCGAGACGGATCACCATCCCGGGTTTCAGTTCTTTACCAGTTTTCATTACGAATATCCGAATTTGGATGGGATTTACAAAAATCTAGGCCGCGTATCATATCCAATTTAGGTAAAACTGTACCAGCGCTGCGGCAAGATCTGCCTGCAAGGCTTGTTCCAGACACCATGTCTCCGCATGTTTTTCCAGTTCAGGCCAGTGTTTGCGGGTTGATTTCCAGTGATCGGTCATTGTCTCACCTGCATTCCATGCCCGCCATAGACCACTGATCGCCTCGCGGGCAGGTTCGGACAGGCCTTGGGTGTACAGGGTCAGGAAGGCATCGAGCTTGTCCAGATGGATATCTTCGTCCTGCCGATAGATATGCCAGAGCAGCGGACGACCAGCCCATTGAGCGCGGACAAAGGAGTCTTCGCCGCGCACGGCGTTGAAATCGCAGCTCCACAGCAGCAGGTCATATTGATCCTGCCGGACGAATGGCAGCACTTGCACGGTCAAGGCATCACGTACATGCACCGCCCCAGCCTTCAGCCCATCCGCCCCGAGCCAGCGTTCGACGTCGCCGAGAATCCGGCCTTCGGGTACCAGCAGATGAGTCGGCGTCGAGTCGGCCACCATCGTGTCGAGCCAACTGGCCAGCCCGGTATTTTCGTAGGCAAACAGCGAGATCAGCTGTGCATTCGGCGTGCGATCAATTCCCAAGCCTTTCAGGAACTCTCGCTGAGCTTGCGGACTTTGCTGAAACTGCCGACGCCGCTCCAGCAATCCGCTTTCACGCAGCAAGCCACCGGTGCCCTTGCGAAAGCCCGGGAAGAAAAAGAACTTCTGCACGTTCTTGTACTTCACCGACGGCAAGCCGTGGCAGCCGACGACCCAGTCTTCGGCACTCAGATAATCGAGGTTCATCCACAACGGCGGTTTTTCCCGTTCGGCCATGGCCTCCATGTAGGCACTCGGCAACTGGCAAGCGAATGCTGCGATGACGACATCAGCGGCTTCAGTAGGCTGCCAGTCGGCCGGCCACTGTCGCACCTCGACGCCCTGCTGCCACTGCTGCGCAGCGTTGACATCGATGTCCGGACACAAACGCTCGAAGGCCCGCAGGTCGTCGACCCACAGGCGCACCGCCACTGAATGTTCGGCCACCAGTTGGCGGGCCAGGCGCCAGGTCACGCCGATGTCGCCGAAGTTGTCGACCACGGTGCAAAAAATATCCCAGCGGGTTTTCATTTCAGGCATTCCAGGCTCCCGTTGGCAAAGGCGCCGATTGTCCGCATAAATTACCCCGTGCAGAAGAGCCGACGGCGATTAATCTTCATGCGACAATCGCCACTTGCCCGCGACCACCCGCCAGGAGGCAGTAATGCCCTACCGTCCCAACCCGCGCCGTCCCTTGCCGATCCAGTTTAATGCGCTGCAACTGACCGGCAGCATTGCCCTCGGTTTGTGGCTGGGATTCATCGCGATCGCACTGACTTGCTGGCTCGCCTGGCGCCTGTTGTTCAACGAGCAATTGGCGCCCTTGGCCCAGGCGGTGGAGCAGCTGGCCAAGCCACCGGTGATTGAGCAGCCTGCCCAACCTGCCCCGCAGAACCCGATGTTCGAACAGTACGAGGACCATTTGCGCAGGAATGAACAGCAGCAAATGGTGGAACAGGCCAGAAGCAGCAAACACAATTTGTCCAATCCCAAATGCCAGTTCTGGTTGCAGCAGAATCAAACTGCACCGAGCGAAAAAAGCCGCGCCAACGTCCTGCAATTCTGCGATTGATCATGAAGCTCTCTATGCACAAGCCGACCGTCCACCAACTGATTATCGACAAGCTGCGGATCGATCTCGACATCGCCGAGCGTGCCGCGCAAACCGCTTACGAAACCGCGACCCACGAAGAAAACATAGCCGAAAACAAGTACGACACGCTGGGGCTGGAGGCGTCTTACCTGGCGGCCGGACAAGCCAGACGAGTGGAAGAAATCAGACAGTCGTTGACCCTTTGCCTGAACCTGACACTGCGGCCTTATGACGATCAGCGCGGTATCGAAGTTGGTGCCCTGCTCGGCCTGGAAGACGAAAAGGGTCGCGAACAATGGCTGTTCCTCGCCCCCGACGCGGCCGGGCTGAAGGTTGATCTGGTGGGGCAACTGGTTACGGTCATCACCCATCGCTCACCGCTGGGCAAAAGCCTGCTGGGCAAGTTCGAAGGGGATGAAGTGGAGATTCTGGTGGCGGGCGCTCGGCAACAGTTTTCTGTCACCGAGGTGGTCTAGCGATTGTCTGGCAATTAATGAACCGGCAGTTCGACGCCGTCGAACAGCTCTTCCAGTTCCTGTTTGTTGTGGCACTGAATGGCCTTGGCCATCACTTCGCGGGTCAGGTGTGGGGCAAATTTCTCGATGAAGTCGCACATGAAACCACGCAGGAACGTGCCGCGACGGAAACCGATTTTGGTAATGCTGGATTCGAACAACTCGCTGGCATCAAGCACCACCAGGTCGCTATCGAGCTTGGTGTCGACCGCCATTTTCGCCACGATGCCCACGCCCAGGCCCAGACGAACGTAAGTCTTGATCACGTCGGCGTCGGCCGCGGTGAACACCACTTTCGGTGTCAAGCCACGATGGCTGAAGGCTTCGTCGAGTTTCGAACGGCCGGTGAAACCGAACACGTAGGTCACAATGGGGTATTCGGCCAGGGCTTCGAGGGTCAGCTTCGACAGTTTGGTCAGCGGGTGGCCCTGAGGCACGACCACGCAGCGGTTCCAGCGGTAGCACGGCATCATCACCAGGTCGCCGAACAACTCCAGCGCTTCGGTGGCGATGGCGAAATCGACGGTGCCGTCAGCGGCCATCTCGGCGATCTGCATCGGCGAACCCTGGTGCATGTGCAGGGCAACGTCCGGGTATTGCTTGATGAAATTACTGATCACCGGTGGCAATGCATAACGCGCCTGGGTATGCGTGGTGGCGATCGACAGGGTGCCTTTTTTCTCGTTGGAGAATTCCTGGGCGATCTGCTTGATGCTTTCAACTTTGCGCAGGATTTCGCCGGCGGTGGTGATGATGCGCTCGCCAGCCGGAGTAACGCGGGTCAGGTGCTTGCCGCTGCGGGCGAAAACCTCGACCCCCAATTCGTCTTCCAGCAGACGGATCTGTTTGCTGATGCCCGGTTGCGAGGTGTAGAGGCTTTGGGCTGTAGCTGAAACGTTGAGGTCGTGGTGCGCCACTTCCCAGATGTAGCGCAATTGTTGGAGCTTCATATGAATCCCTCAAAGCAGGTAGACGCCACGGGCATCAGCGACGATATATAACTATATTAATGGTTTGGTTAATAAATCTAGAACTTTTTATCAAAACGCCATTATTCGTGTCCTAGCGATCCCCTTTGCGGCGACGTTCCATCAGCGGCACCAGATAGACCGGCACTCTGGACAGTTGCAACACGCGCGCAGCGGTTCGGCCCAATGGCGTTTCCGCGCCAGCGCCATGACTGTGACTTCCTACGATCAGCAAATCGACGGAGAGTTTCTGCGCCTGGTCGAGAATCACCTGCGACGGATCGCCCTGCAGCACCCGCACTGCCCGAATCCGTTCCAGATCCTGCTCCCCCTCATCCCCCAGTTCTTCGCGAAAGCTGTCGAGCACCCGCTGCTCGATATTGGCAATCACCGTATTCAGACCCTGACTGTGAAACTCGTTCAGGGCCTGCTCATCGAGGTAACTCTGAAGCACCGATTCGGCGAACAACCCCATCGGCTCAACCGCGTGCACCACATACAAGTCGGCATTGAATGTTCGAGCCAGTGCCAACGCATGCTGCATCACAAAAGGTGCATACAGACCGAGGTCGGTGGCATACAGCATCGAATGAATCATAGTGACCTCCTTTAATGCCAACATGGCGGAGATTGATTCAGCTTAGCAGTGCCGTGGCGAGTGCGGCGTCTGGCGCAACGCATTGAACCGCGGCGCTTTAAATCGACGGCTCGTTACTGATGCCATGCGGCACGTGACCGGTGGCGACCACTTCGCGGGCCAGTTCGCAATGGCCGGCCTGATCGTCGAAAAATACGTCGGCGGCGAAGGCTTCGAGAAAAGCCGATTTGGTCAGCCCCCCAAGGAACAGCGATTCGTCCAGACGGATGTCCCATTCACGCAAGGTGCGGATCACCCGTTCATGGGCCGGCGCCGAGCGCGCGGTCACCAGCGCGGTGCGGATCGGACACGCATCATCGGGGAACTCGCGCTGCAAAAGGTTGAGCGCCGCGAGAAAGCCTTTGAACGGCCCGCCGCGCAAGGGCTCGCGGGCGGCCTCACGCTCGCTGGCCTGAAACGCTGCGAGGCCTCCTGACTGATAGACCCGCTCCGACTCATCGGAAAACAGCACCGCGTCACCGTCGAAAGCAATGCGCAATTCATCGCTGGCGGCGCGACTGGCACCGCCCGATAGAATAGTCGCTGCAGCGAAACCGGCATCCAGCGCACTGCGCACATCGTCGGAATGGGTCGAAAGAAACAGGTCGCAGCCAAAGGCCTTGAGGTACGGATAAGGGCTGCGGCCGCCGACAAATGCCGCACGCGAAATCGCCAGGCCATAGTGATGAATCGAGTTGAACACCCGCAGGCCAGTGTCGGCACTGTTGCGCGACACCAGGATCACCTCGACCCGGGCTCGGCCGAGGCTGGCATTCAGATTCAGGAGTTTTTCGACCAACGGGAACGCATCGCCGGGCTCGAGAATTTCGTCTTCGTGTTCGATCTGGTATTGCCGATAAGCCTCGACGCCGCTCGACAGATAAACCTTGTGGCTCTCGCTCAAATCGAACAGTGCTCGCGAAGAAATCGCCAACACCAGTTTGTCGTCTATGCCATTGGCCATGCATTTCCCCTAATACCCAAGTCAGTTAAGCCGCAATGCTATCTGTAAGGAAGTGCGTCGCGGCTGAAATTGCTGAACTGTCGGCATTATTGCCCTTCCCTTCCCTCTCCTTTTAACCGACTCAGTGATTACGTCGGTCGATAAAACTCAAGCTGCGATATAAGGCTTCGATACGCGGTAACTCACATCCCGCCGCCTTCGCCGCTGCCAGTGGCCGAGTGTAGATGGCATCCAGTTCCAGCGGTCGCTTGTGCAGGAAGTCGTGGTACATGCTCGGCCAATAGTCGGGCATTTTCTCGGTCATCATGAACAGATAATCGGCGTAACCCGGCGGCATGTCATGACCACAGGCCTTGGCCCCTTGAACCACTTCGGCCATCAAGGCCTGAATCAGCGCGCGGCTGTCGGCATCCGTCATTAAGGGCGTGGTGCTGGCCCCGAGCAGAACCGACAGGCCGTTGTAGGGGATATTCCAGACCAGTTTCTGCCAGCGCGCCTGATGAAGGTTCGGCATGGCCTGGGAGTCGATGGCGGCGGCGCGAAACAGCCCGGCGCCCTCTTCGACGATATTCATACGCGTCTGTTCATCGGCGGCCGGGCCGCTGTGGTAGCCGACATTCACGGCACCGAGCGCCTGATGGGTAACGCCCCCTGGGCCGGTACGATGGACGCAGATCAGACAGAGGCCGCCGAGCAGGTGCAGCGAATCGGGAAGCAACTCGCGCAGACTGTCTTCAACGTCCAGGCCATTTTGCAGCAACAGCACTTTGGCATCAGGTGCCGCGGCTTGAATAATGGCGGGGGCCAGATCCGCGTTACTGGTGGTCTTGGCACCCACCAGTAGCCAGTCGCACGGCGGCATGTCGGCCGCCGACGAATAGGCCTGAACCGGGTTCAGGCTCAGCGGGCCCAGCGATGCATGGTCGAGATGCAAGCCACGCTCGGCCACTGCAGAAAACTCACTGCGCAACAGGAAATGCACATCGAAGCCGGCACGCGCCAGCATCAGCCCGTAGAAACCACCGATCGCGCCGGTTCCGATAATGCCGATTGTCGGCCTGGCCACTGTGTGTGTCATGGCAACTCCTCTGCTTGTCGACTCAGCGCCTGACGCACGGCCTCATTGAGCGCCGTGCGGGTCAGACGCGACTGTAGTGACCCGAAGAACTCACCGTCGCGCACCACAAACAGCGCCGGCAAATGAAAGACCCGATAACGCTCGACCACCCCGCCATTGTTCCCGGCGTCAATCCAGCACAGTCGATCGACCGCCAGATCGAACGTGGGCAATTGCTCACGGGCAAAACGGCAACTGGCGCAGCCGACGCTGGTAAAAATCACCAGGGAAATGCCGTCCATCGCCAACAGCCGTTGGTCGGCGTCGAAATCGGTCAATTCCGATTCGCCCACTATACTGGGAGAAACGATGTCAGATGGCCGACACAGGGAGTCCGTGTTCATGGGACGTTATCTTCCTCATCCTGACGATGTACCCGTCGAATTAACGTTGCTTAAACATGAGTGCATTTCGCGGCAGCAGCTGCACACTATCAGCCTCGGCGGCATGGCTTGCAATTACCACCGCGGATGGCGAAGGGGCACCGCACTTCAAGTGCGCATGCCCACCCTGAGCACCACGATCTGTTACCTGGGCTATGTTGCCTGGTGTCTGCGACGAAAACGCAGCTATCTGGTGGGCATCGCCTTCGTCGATGAGCAGACCCTGTTCAGCGCGCGAATGGGTGAGCAGGTTTGTCAGATTGAACGTTACTGTCGTCAGCATGAACCTCAAAGCGAACAGATAAGCACCCAGACCCTGGCCCTCGAATGGGTCCAGCTGCATGCCGACGAGTTCTCCCACGACATGGTTCGCAAGGCATTTGCGTAGGGGGCGTTCTCAATTAGTTTCCCCGCCGCGTTGTCGCCTTAAAGCGGGCCAGGCAAGGCGCAGGCCGCTGGGAATGGTTGTTCCCTTTCCAAGGCCTGCAACGCAGCCTGGCCCGCTTTAAGGCACAACCCGAAGGGCCGGGCCTGCTGTTGTGCAGGGCTGCGTTGCTCGAAGCTTATTTGGAATGACCAAACCACGCTTCTCGCGCCTTGCCCTGCACAACAGCAGACCCGGCGCGGTGGGAAAACTAACTGAGAATGCCCCCTAACCGGTGTCTGCCCATTGTCGAGCCACGGTGTAACGCGCTAAGGTTCAGCTCCCCGACGCGCTTAATTTGCTGTGCTCCGCCGCGCGGGTTCGCTGGCGGCCGGCACCCGTGACCTGACGAGTAAACGATGGCTGATTTACCGATCAACGACCTTAACGTCGCCTCCAACGAGACTCTGATCACTCCCGATCAGCTCAAGCGTGATATTCCTCTGAGCGACGCTGCCCTGCGCACCGTCACCAAGGGCCGCGAAGTCATTCGCAACATTCTTGATGGCACCGACCACCGCCTGTTCGTCGTGATCGGGCCGTGCTCGATCCATGACATCAAGGCTGCCCACGAATACGCCGAGCGCCTGAAAGTGCTCGCGGCCGAAGTGTCCGATACCCTGTATCTGGTCATGCGCGTGTATTTCGAGAAGCCACGCACCACCGTCGGCTGGAAAGGCTTGATCAACGACCCGTACCTGGACGACTCGTTCAAGATTCAGGATGGCTTGCACATCGGCCGTCAGTTGCTGCTGGACCTGGCCGAAATGGGCCTGCCTACCGCGACCGAAGCCCTCGACCCGATCTCCCCACAATACTTGCAGGACCTGATCAGCTGGTCGGCGATCGGCGCTCGCACCACCGAATCCCAGACTCACCGTGAAATGGCTTCCGGCCTGTCCTCGGCTGTCGGCTTCAAGAACGGCACCGATGGCGGCCTGACCGTGGCCATCAACGCCTTGCAATCGGTCTCCAGCCCGCACCGTTTCCTGGGCATCAACCAGGAAGGTGGCGTATCGATCGTCACCACCAAGGGCAACGCCTACGGTCACGTGGTGTTGCGCGGCGGTAACGGCAAACCGAACTACGATTCGGTCAGCGTCGCGCTCTGCGAGCAAGCGCTGAACAAGGCGAAGATCAAGCCGAACATCATGGTCGATTGCAGCCACGCCAACTCCAACAAGGACCCGGCCCTGCAACCGCTGGTGATGGAAAACGTCGCCAACCAGATCCTCGAAGGCAACCAGTCGATCATCGGCCTGATGGTCGAAAGTCACCTGAACTGGGGCTGCCAGGCGATCCCGAAAGACCTCGCCGACCTGCAATACGGCGTGTCGATCACCGATGCCTGCATCGACTGGACCGCCACCGAAAATACCTTGCGCAGCATGCACGCCAAACTCAAGGACGTGCTGCCGAAACGCAATCGCAGCTGATCGCCGTTTCGTTTCACGCATAAAAAACGCCAGGTTTAAACCTGGCGTTTTTTTATGCGTTCGCTTTGTTCACAGCTTGGCGGCATGCCGCTGGTGGCGTTCCATGTAGCGCTCCACGTAGGAACACGATGGAATGACCGTGTAGCCCATTTCCTCAGCGTATTGCAGTGCCTGCTCGGTCAACGCCGCCGCGATGCCGCGACCACGCAACGCATTGGGCACAAAGGTACGATAAATATCCAGGGTCTGTTTTCCCAGATCCATATAGGTCAGGTAGGCACGATAACCGTCCACGGTGGTCTCGAACTGATGACCAGCCTGGTCATGGTGGATGGACAACGCCTCGCTCATCACTACTCCTCGCGGGTCTTTAATTCTGACCCCTACCTTACCGATGTTTTTCCGGCGAAGGAACATCTACGCCACCCCGTGCCTGAATGGACACCGAGAGCAACACCAATCTCGCGCAACCGAGCACGTAACAAATAGTAGGCACCATTGGCAGAAATGCTCAAGGGACGCTCGTCATGCTGGCAGGCGGGTGTTGCTTGGGTAATGCAGGGGCGGCTCGACCGGGATCTTCCCGAGTCCGAGCCTGAACATTGCCGGATATTGAGACTTAAGACGAGCGCCCGTTGTTTAAGTCACCTCAACATGGATAAAGATATGAGAGCCGCTGCGCAAAATCCGAACAAAAGTGTGGACGATTCCATCTAGACAGACTTTAGTCGAGACTGAAAAACAGCTGCCGAGGTAGGGAACTTTTCTTTGGCGGCTCGCTCAGTTCGGGCCTCGCAGCTGGATATTTTTTATACAATGCAGTTAAAAGTTGCTCGAAAAAGAATCAACGCCTACAATTTTTTTTGCTTCTTGCTCAACGTCAGTTTACTTACTACAAGTAATGGGTAGTATGTACGCCGGCTATTTCCTCACTCTGAGGAGACAGCTACTTAATAGAAAGTCCTTGAAGGGGAACACGATGAACAACGTTCTGAAATTCTCTGCTCTGGCTCTGGCCGCAGTTCTGGCTACCGGTTGCAGCAGCGTATCGAAAGAAACCGAAGCACGTCTGACTGCTACTGAAGACGCAGCAGCTCGCTCCCAGGCTCGTGCAGACGAAGCTTACCGTAAAGCTGATGAAGCTCTGGCTGCTGCTCAAAAAGCACAACAGACTGCTGACGAAGCTAACGAGCGTGCTCTGCGCATGCTGGAAAAAGCTAGCCGCAAGTAATAGTCCTTCGGGATTGTTATCAAGCCGACCCATTTTTTGGGTCGGCTTTTTTATTGCCCGCCGTTTCTGCAGGCCATAAAAAACCCGCCGATGCGGCCTGCATCGGCGGGTTACTTTAACGCGTTATTGCTGCAGGTCGATTGGTGCACTCGATACCATCGGCTCGGAAGCATTCGGCACGGCGATTTCCACCGGCAGGCCATCTTCAGCGGCAACCACGTCACGCACTACATCCCAGTTCATGCGCAAGTTGCTGGTGATGTCTTCACGCTTGAGCATCGCATTGATCACTGCGGTGTGCTTGTCGACCACCGAAGGGTTGCCCAAATCGTCCAGCGGCGTGTGCGCTTCCAGATAAACCTTGCCGGCACTGAGCCCGAACTTGTACGGGTCGTTGATGATCCGCACCGACGTCCCGACCGGCACCATGCTGGCCATTTCCAGCACGTTGTTGTTGAACATGCGGAAGCAACCGTGGCTGGTGCGCATGCCGATACCGAACTTCTTGTTCGAACCGTGGATCAGGTAGCCCGGAGTGCCCAGTGTGAACTTGAAGGGCCCCAGCGGGTTGTCCGGGCCGGCCGGCACCACATTCGGCAGTGGATCGCCATCAGCGGCGTGCTCGGCCTTGATCGACGCTGGAGGCGTCCAGGTCGGATTCGGCGTCTTGGCGATGATGCTGGTGTGGGCAATCGGCGAGCCCCAGCCTTCACGACCGATACCCAGCGGGAAGGTGTACACCACGTCCCGGCCTTTCGGGAAATAGTAGAGACGGTATTCAGCCAGGTTGATGACGATGCCTTCACGGGGACCCGGCGGCAGGATGAAGCGCGTCGGCAGCACCACTTCGGTACCTGCGCCCGGTAGCCATGGATCAACGCCAGGGTTGGCGGCGACCATTTCCGAATAGCCCAGATCGTAGGTGGTACCAAGGTCGGCGAAGGTGTCTTCGTACTTGGCCTTGATCACTTGCACCTGGCCGATGATGTCTTCACCGGGTGGTGGCAGGGGTAGCTCCAATGCTGTTACCGGCCCCGCGACACAGAGGGCGGCAAGAGACAGGCAGCGGGTGACGGCGGGAAAGCGCGGCAACATCCGGAAAATCCTTTGCATGATCGACAAGGGTATAAAAATGGAATTGTACACCGCCTTCCGTTATTTCGGGGAGGTCGAGAAGTGACAGGCGATGCAAGGCACTTGCTTCGCAGGGAGGACTGCCTCACAGAGAGTTGGCGACCAGAATGACGCCATCGCGAGCAGGCTCGCTCCCACAGGGGTTAGTGGTGTTCACACACCTTGCATCCAGCACGCTCCCTATGTGGGAGCGAGCCTGCTCGCGATGACGATCTAAAGCTCGAACCGCAACTCAGGCCAGATCGGCGAGGTGCCGCGTTTTTGCGATTCCAGGATGGCCCGGCACAGCGAGCACAGGCGCTGGTCCTGGAACACGGTACGGTCGACGCTCGACCAGCGAGGTTGCGCCGGCAACAGGCTGCCGCACAAGGTTCGGTCCACCGAGCCGCCCAATTCCAGTTGACGGGTCACCAGATGCACCCGCACTTCCTGGCAGGCGAACAGATCCAGCTGTTCGTCAGGCTCGATCAGTTGGTAGGCAAAAAGGGACCAGGCGGGACGTGGCATCGGGGGCTCCAAATCGGGGGCGCCACCTTAGCCGAAACACCGCCGCTAGAAAAGCGTCAAAGCAGCGGTTTCAGTGTCGGCCAGACATTTTCCAGCAACTTGTCCTGAGCCGCCGCAGCCGGGTGCAGGCCGTCGCCTTGCATCAGGTCCGGATGACCGCCCACGCCGTCGAGAAAAAACGGCACCAGCGGGATCTTTTTCTCATCGGCAACCCTGGTGAAAACCTCGGCAAAGGCCTGGGTGTAACGCGCACCGTAATTGGGCGGCAACTGCATGCCCAGCAGCAGTACCTTGGCACCACTGGCGCGGGAGCTGTCGATCATCGACGCAAGATTTTGTTGCAATTGTGTTGGCAGCATTCCCCGCAACCCATCGTTGCCCCCCAACTCGAGGATAACCAGCGCCGGCTTATGCTCTGCAAGCAGCGCCGGCAGGCGCGCCCGGCCTCCGGCGCTGGTGTCGCCGCTGATGGATGCATTGACCACTTTATCGTCGAAACCTTCGCGCTTGAGCCGTTGCTCGAGCAATGACACCCACCCCAAGCGGGTATCCAGGCCGAAACCGGCGCTGATACTATCGCCAACGATCAGGACTGTACCCGCCGCTGCGTTCTGGGCCATGCACATCAAGGCCAGGCCAGCACTCAAAAACCACACACGCATCGGATTCTCCATGGGCGCAAGTATTCTCACCGCGAGGAACCTCAGCAAAGTGGTTCCGAGCGCGGAAGGTGAACTGACTATCCTGCACGAACTCAGCCTGGAACTGAACAAGGGCGATAGCCTGGCCATCGTCGGCGCCTCCGGTTCTGGCAAATCCACTCTCCTGGGCCTGCTCGCCGGCCTTGACCTGCCCAGCAGCGGCGAAGTCACCCTCGCCGGGCAAGGCCTGAGCAATCTTGATGAAGACCAACGCGCGCGCATCCGCGCCGAGCATGTGGGGTTTGTCTTTCAATCATTCCAGCTGCTCGACAGTCTCAACGCTTTGGAAAACGTCATGCTGCCGCTGGAACTCGATGGCCGCAAAGACGCTCGCGAGCGCGCCACCGAACTGTTGCAACGGGTCGGTCTGGGCCAACGCCTGACCCACTCGCCGCGTCAGCTTTCCGGTGGCGAGCAGCAGCGCGTGGCGATTGCCCGAGCGTTCGCCGCCGAGCCCGACGTACTGTTCGCCGATGAACCCACCGGCAACCTCGACAGCCATACCGGCGAGCGCATCAGCGATCTGCTGTTCGAACTCAACCAGGAAAGCGGCACGACCCTGGTGCTGGTGACCCACGACGAACGCCTGGCACATCGTTGCCGGCGCCTGATCCGCCTTGAAGCCGGCCTGCTGGTCGCCCCTCTGGAGCCTTGATGGCACGCCTGCCGCTGTTGCGCCTGTTCAGTCTCGCCATCCGCCAATTGCTGCGCGATGCCCGCGCCGGTGAGTTGCGCGTGTTGTTTTTCGCCTTGCTGGTGGCTGTGGCGGCAAGTACCGCTATCGGCTACTTCGGCGCTCGCCTGAACGGCGCCATGATGCTGCGCGCCACCGAGTTTCTCGGTGCCGACCTGGTGCTCGAAGGCAGCTCACCGGCGCGACCGGAACAGGTTAGGAGCGGCACAGAACTGGGACTTGAACACGCTCAAGTGGTGGAGTTTTCCAGTGTCATCGCCACCGACAACGGCATTCAGCTGTCCAGCATCAAAGCCGCCGATGACATCTACCCGTTGCGCGGCGAACTGAAAAGCGCCCCCGCGCCCTTCGCGCTGGAAGAACCCGGTGGCGGTCCGAAACCCGGCGAAGCGTGGGTCGAAGCGCGACTGTTGACCGCGCTGGATTTGAAGATCGGCGACAGTATCGACGTCGGCATGAAAACCCTGACGCTGGCGCGAGTGCTGACCCACGAACCGGATCGCGCCGGCAATTTCTACAGCCTGACGCCACGGGTGCTGATCAACCTCAGCGACCTTGAGGCAACCGGCGTGGTGCAACCCGGCAGCCGGGTCAGTTACCGCGAACTCTGGCGCGGCAACGCTTCGGCGCTGGAAACCTATCGGCAGCTGATCAAGCCAGGCCTGGCCGCCAACCAGCGCATCCAGGATGCTCGCGATGGCAACCGGCAGATCGGCGGCGCCCTGGGCAAGGCTGAACGCTACTTGAACATGGCCAGTCTGGTGGCGGTGTTGCTGTCCGGCGTGGCAGTGGCGTTGTCGGCGACACGCTTCGCCACGCGCCGATTCGATGCCAGCGCATTGCTGCGCTGCCTGGGTCTGTCCCGTCGGGAAACCATGGTGCTGTTCAGTCTGCAGCTAACCGTACTCGGACTGCTCGCCAGCATCAGCGGCGCCCTGCTCGGCTGGCTGGCGCAGCTCGGGCTGTTTGCACTGCTGCATGATTTACTGCCGACCGATGTTCCACCGGGTGGCCTGCTGCCGGCCATCGCCGGGATCGGCACCGGGCTGGTCGCACTCGCCGGCTTCGCCCTGCCGCCACTGGCTGCTTTGGGTCGAGTGCCACCGCTGCGCGTGTTGCGTCGCGACATGCTGCCGATTCCGTCCAGCACCTGGATAGTTTATGGCGCGGCATTGGGCGCCCTCGGCCTGATCATGTGGCGCTTGAGCCTGGACCTGTTGCTGACCTTCGCCCTGCTCGGCGGCGGTGTGATCGCGGCGCTGGTGCTGGGCGGTTTGTTATTGCTACTGCTCAAGAGCCTGCGCCGGATGTTGGCGCGGGCCGCATTGCCATGGCGCCTCGGGTTGGGCCAACTGCTGCGCCATCCACTGGCGGCGGCGGGTCAAGCCCTGGCCTTCGGTTTGATTCTGCTGTCCATGGCGCTGATCGCTTTGCTGCGTGGCGAGTTGCTCGACACCTGGCAAAACCAGTTGCCGAAAAACGCCCCGAACTATTTCGCCCTGAACATTCTGCCGGCGGACAAACAGGCCTTTACCGATCGACTGATGGAGCTGTCGGCACAATCAGCGCCGCTGTACCCGGTGGTGCCGGGACGGCTGATCAGCATCAACGGCGAACCGGTGCAGGACATCGTCAGCAAGGACTCGGCCGGTGATCGAGCCATTCAACGCGACCTGAGCCTGACCTGGGCGGCCGACATGCCAGCGGGTAACAAACTCACCGCCGGCAACTGGTGGGACCAGCAACCCGCGGATGAAATACCCGGTGTTTCGGTGGAAGGTAAAGTCGCCGAAAGCCTCAAACTCAAGCTCGGCGATCACATGGTGTTTACCGTCGGCGGGGCCAATCGGGAGGCGAAAGTCACCAGCCTGCGGGAAATTAACTGGGACAACTTCCAGCCAAACTTTTTCATGATCTTCCAGCCCGGCACCCTGAAGGACTTGCCGGCGACCTACCTGACCAGTTTCTATCTGGCGGCCGGTCACGATCAGCAGATCGTCGACCTGTCCCGCAGCTTTCCGGCAGTGACCATTCTGCAAGTCGAAGCCTTGCTGGCGCAGCTGCGCAGCATTCTCGGCCAGGTCACCCTGGCGGTGGAATACGTGCTGTTGTTTGTGCTGGCGGCGGGGATGGCGGTGTTGTTCTCCGGTTTGCAGGCAACGCTGGATGAACGCATTCGCCAAGGTGCATTGCTGCGAGCGCTGGGTGCCGAGCGACAGTTGCTGGTCAGGGCCCGGCGGATCGAGTTCGGCCTGCTCGGCGCGGTCAGCGGGTTGTTGGCGGCACTGGGTTCGGAACTGGTGAGCCTGGTGCTTTACCGCTACGCCTTCGACCTGCCCTGGCATCCGCATCCGTGGCTGTTGGTATTGCCGCTGATCGGCGCCGTACTGATCGGCGGTGCCGGTGTGTTCGGCACGCGCCGCGCCCTGAACGCCAGCCCCCTGACAGTTCTGCGCGAGGGTTGATGAACTCAAGCGCTACGTCGAGTATCTGATCTCATTTATCCACCACAACATTTCTCCGCCCGGAGTCTGCACAACGGCCTCATCCCCCACCTCTTTCTTCAAAAGCGCACGCGCCATTGGTGAATCGATGGAGATGTAATCGTTGCGTCCGTAGATCTCGTCATAGCCCACAACCCTGAATTTTTTGATTTCACCTGCCTCGTTTTCGATCTCGACCCAAGCCCCGAAAAAGACCCTGCCTTCCTGCTCGGGTGAGTACGCAACCACCCGGACATCTTCGAGGCGCTTGCGAAGGTACCGAACACGTCGATCGATTTCCCGCAGCAGCTTCTTGTTGTACTGGTAATCCGCGTTTTCGCTGCGGTCGCCGAGCGATGCCGCCCAAGTGACCTTGCGCGTGGTGTCAGGACGCTTTTCCCGCCAAAGGTAATCGAGCTCCTGCTTCAGAGCCTCATGACCTTCCTTTGTGATGATGTTTGTACTCAATATGGTTTCTCACTAACGATTTATCGTAAAGCCTTCGAATCATCCTCGAAGCGCACCCGTGCATCATTGAGAACCCGGTGAATCGCACCCCCCGCAGACTTAGGAATTTTCAGTGTTTTGAGCACACGATCCCAGTCATCTAGCGCCGTGAGGGTTTGGTCGATGTATTCATCAGGCTTGAGGTAATCCTTGCACAGATCTCTGATGACCTTTCGTGTCGGTTTACCATGACCTGAAAAAGCAGTGGAGTGCTCGCCCATCCCATCGGAGAAAGTAAGGTCGTACGCGGGAGACAGCGTCCAGGCGCCCTGCCCATTTTTGTCCTGAGGTTCGTGATACAGGAACGCAAAATTTTTGGTGTGATCGTCGTAGTTGTGGAACACCGCATTGAAGATCATGAGTCTTGCCATTTTCTCAACCTCGGCAGCGCTTTTCGTCAGCGCGCTTGTCAGCTTGAGTATCTGGCTGTAATCCATCGTCGGCGCCCGGAAGTCTGCGTAGACCAACGCTGAGAGGGTCATCATATGAATCTTGCGGTCGCCATCACGATCGAAACGTTTGGCTGCGAAGAATCGCTCAAATCCGCCCTGACGCATCTGCACCTCCAGCAGTTCCGTATGCGCCATATTCACCCCAGCCTTTCTGGCCATCACCGCATACGCTTGCTCGCCTTGAACAAACGACTTTCACGAGCGAGCTGCGGCTTGTCATCGAATGTCATTGTCAGGGGAGAAAGGTCGAACCCCTTGGCCAGCCATTCTTTGCCGTACACAAAGTAGATACCTTTCCCCTCGACCCGGCTCAATTCGCCAACCATTACGCCATTAGCAGTGACGGTGAGCGATTCGGTGGGCTTGAATTTGGGGATAGGCGAGCTCATTTGGTGCCTCGTTTACGCTTAAGGTTTTTTAGCTCGTCGATTGAGCCTGGATGCGAGGGTTTGAAAAGACTCATCACCGGCGTTAGCTCATCGAGCGCCGTGGCCAGGAGAATCATGGACTCAAGGGTGATCGAGCCTGAGTGTTCGAACCGCTTGATGGAGGATTCAGACACTCCGGATTGCGCAGCCAAGGTTTTGCGAGAAAGGTTCCTGGACAAGCGCAACGATTCGGCATTTTTCCCCAGTTCGCGTGCGATTTCCGCTGGGCTGTACAAAAAATGCATAAGTGACATAGCCTTCTCCGAACGCACTATTGGTCATTATTGACCCACTATGAAGAATAATATCAAACAAAGGGTCTATTTTGACCATTTGAGTAAATATCACGATATGGAATTTATTATATTAATGGTCAAAATTGACCCATTGAGACCAAATAATAAGAATAAAAGATCAGATACGACCAATAGCTCAACAAATCTTTCGGCTGCAAGCTTCCTGATCAAGGGGGGACAAACGGTGGAGGGAAGCTGGATGAGCTGGACTTGAAACTGAACCTGATCAGCATCGACTCTCATCGCTGGCCCGCGCCTTGATCGGCAAGGCACTGGACGCCGAAGTGCGAGTCCAGACACCCACCGGTGGACAATGCGTATAAACCGTGGCGATCGACTATTTTTGAGCCGCAGCGCTCTGAATCTCAACGGCGGGTAATCAGCCCTTGGCGAGCCACGCGAGTCAGCTGCCTGATCACTTCCGGCGCATCCTCGGCGTTGGGTGCCAGAATCACCGCCAGATCGAAGCTGTCGTTGGCAAACCGTGCCAGTGACTCGCCGTCGTGGACAAACTGAATCAGGAAGGCAGCAGGCCCACCGGTGCGACGTGGCCAGCCATCGAGGTAACGCAACAAAGTTGGCTGATGTTTACCACCAAGCAGGATTTTTGGATTGCGCTGGGTGAGGTGTGCCGTGATCGGCGCGGGGCGTATAACGAGGCTTAATGCATTCATTGGGTCGTGTCTCTGCCTCAAAAGTCTGCATGGCAGGTGAGAGGCAACACCGAACCAGCGCTTTAGCGGTATTTCGAAGCCTGTTTCAAGCTTCTATCGGCAACTGAATAAGTCACCTGGCGCCCCGCAAGTAGCTGTTTAAATCGGCGCATGGGCAGCATCCTAGAGAAGCTGACCGGACAGTGTCAAGAATCACCCGCAACAAAAAAGGCCTGCACAGTGCGTCGCACAATGCAGGCCTTTTCGTTGAGCCAGGGCAGTCAGTTGGTGATGGCGCGGTCGACCGACAGCTTGCCTGCACCTTCGATCAGCACCGCGAGGCTGCCACCGAGCAAAGCCAGGGCGAATTCATAACCGTTGTTGGCCATGAACAGACCGTTGCTGATGTGCACCGTGAAAATAGCCACCAGCGCGAGGAAGGTCAGCCCCAGTGCTGCCGGGCGTACCAGCAGGCCGATGATCAGCGCCAGACCGCCGAAGAACTCGGTACCACCCGCCAGGATCGCCATCAGGTGACCGGGTGCCAGCCCGATGCTTTCCATGTACTGCGCGGTGCCGGCAATGCCGTAGCCGCCGAATGCCCCAAAGAGTTTTTGTGAGCCATGGGCCGCGAAGATGATGCCGACGAAAATCCGCAGAATCGTCAGACCGTAGCCCGCGCGAGTGAACAGTACCTTGTTGATCAGTGTGCTCATGCTGTGTCATCCATTGTGAGTGTGTGTTGGTTGGCCGCTATATTAATCAGTAAAACTCATGTTAAAAGCGCAAAAAACGCACCATAACAATCAGATTAGTCAATCATTTCCGTGAGGCCACTTTTTGCCCCTGGGGCTCCAACGACTCCCGCTCCCGATCGAACGCCAAGTAATACTTGTTCACGCTATTAACATAGCTGACAGCCCCCATTCCCACCTGCTCCATGGCGATGCGCTCGACCTGGAAAAACCACTGGTCAGGATTCAAGCCGCGCCGCCGGGCTTCGGCGCGCATGCCTTGAACCCGCTCCGGCCCCATGTTGTAGGCCGCCAGCACGAACGCCATACGCTCGCGCTCGTTGAGTTTGGGGCTGGCAAAAAACTTGCGGCGGATCATCGCCAGGTACTTGGACCCGGCCTGCACATTGGCGTCGAGGTTTTGAATATTACTGACGCCAACCCGTTGCGCCGCGGACGGGGTGATTTGCATCAGGCCGGTGGGGCCACTGCCGCTTCTGGCGTTGGGTTGCAGCGCCGACTCCTTGAAGGCCAGCGCTGCCAGGTTCAGCCAGTCCATGCCTTGGGCTTCAGCGTGTTTTTGCAGCACTGGTCGAAGTTTTTCCAGGCGCTGCCGATCGGCCTTGGCCAAGGGATAGTGCACTTGATACAGGCGCCTGTAGATCCGCAGGAACGCAGCATCCTGGTCCGACGGCTTCTTGTAGGTGGTCAAAAAGCGATCGATGCTCGAACGCAGCATTGAGGCGTCGCGGCGCACGAACCAGTATTCCTCGCCCGGCTCGCTGATAAGGACCTGCCTATCGAAGCGCAACTTGGGCAAGATTTTGCCCCAGCGCTCGGCAATCGGTTGCTCGACGATCGTCAGATGAAAGATCCCGCCCTGGACCATTTCCAGCACGTCCTCGACCGCCAGGCTTGGATCGACCCACTCGATTTTCACCGGCGGCAGCTTGTGCAGCGCGAGCTTCTGATTGATCTGACTGACCGCATCACCGGCGGCACTGCCCGTGGGCAGCGCGAGGGTTTTGCCCGAGAGTTGCTCGAGACGGGTGTAACGTCGTTCGCCTTTGATCCCCACCAGCAGCAACGGCACATTGCTGGCAATCGGTTGGCTGGTGCTGACGGCGAGGCCCGGTTGCGGGTCGAGTAACTCCCCTGGCGCCACCAGATCACCCTCCCCGCGCTGCAACGCGCCGAGCAGTTGATCCTTGGCTTTGGGAATGATCTTGAGGGTGATTTCCTGGCCATCGCGGGCATGGCCATTGAGGTATTGTTCGAAAGCGCGCAGGCGGTGATATTCGACGCCAATGGCCTGGCCCTGGACTTCACCGGAGCTGTTGCGGCTCTGGTTGACCAATACCCGCAACACGCGACTGCTGCGAATTTCCGCCAGGTCGCGGACCTTGGCCGCGGGCACGGCTTGCAACGGCCCGGCCAAGCGCGCAACCGCCGGCATGGGCAGCAGCAACGAACAACACAGCAGTAACAAAACCGAGGGACGAATCATCCACTCTCCGGAAAGAATACTGGTCGACTCATGGATGATTTCATGACGTCGAGCGACAGAAACAGAGCGCCTGAAGCGCTGGCAAAGTGCGTGAGAGTGGCACAGTGATGGCAATTCCACCAACCCCGACCTGTCTCGCGGCCTCAACAGACAGCTTTAACTCGTTGTAGTTCTTGGCTTTTCTTATAAATCTACAGCTCTGATATTCTTTCCGGTCTTTGGTCCGAGGTAGCACCATGCAACTCATCGATATCGGCGTCAACCTGACCAACCCCAGTTTCGCCGACAAACACCAGGCTGTACTCGACCGTGCCTATGCTGCCGGGGTCTGCCAACTGGTGCTCACCGGGACCAGCGTCGAGGGCAGCGAACAGGCTCTGGAGCTGTGCCAGCAACTGGACGAAAGCGCTCAACGGCTGTTCGCCACGGCCGGTATTCACCCGCACTCGGCCAGCGACTGGAACGCCGATAGCGCTCAGCGTCTGCGCAGTTTGCTCAAGGAGCCAAACGTGGTGGCCGTGGGTGAATGCGGCCTCGATTTCAATCGTGATTTCTCACCCCGACCGCAACAGGAAAAAGTTCTGGAAGAACATCTGGAGATGGCGATCGAGCTGCAATTGCCGGTGTTCCTGCATGAGCGCGATGCCAGCCAACGATTGCTGGAGATCCTGCGTGATTACCGCGACCAGTTACCGGCCGCCGTGGTGCACTGCTTCACCGGTGAAAAAAAGGCGTTGTTCAGCTACCTCGATCTGGATTTGCACATCGGCATCACTGGCTGGATCTGCGATGAACGCCGCGGTACGCACCTGCACCCGTTGGTCAAAGAGATTAAACGCGGGCGCCTGATGCTGGAGAGCGATGCACCGTATTTGTTGCCGCGCAGTCTGCGTCCCAAGCCGAAGAACGGGCGCAACGAGCCGGCGTATCTGACTGAAGTGTTGCGTGAGGTGGCGTTGCATCGTGGGGAGACGGTGGAAGATTTGGCTGCTCACAGCACGGCCTGCGCGCGGGCATTTTTCGGATTGCCTGAGTTAGCGTAACGCCTGAAAAGATCGCAGCCTTCGGCAGCTCCTACATGGATCGCATTCCTCTGTAGGAGCTGCCGAAGGCTGCGATCTTTTCATACAACACAGAATCTGTTGACTCACATCAAATTCAGCCTCCCTGCATAGCGGCACAATGCTGGCACCTTGCCAAAACTGTTTCCGCTATCAGAGAAGACCTCCATGGGTGCCTGGCTTAGCAACATCTCGCTGAAATATAAATTCTGGGCGGTCAACGCCGTCGCCTTCGTCACTACCCTGTTGCTGGTGCTGTACGCCGTGCAACTTGAGCAACAAGCCCGCAGCCACGCCGCCCAAGCGTCGGCCCAGGCCCAGGCGCGATTGCTCAATGCCTGGCCTGCCGGGCAGCCGCTGCCCAAGGCCGATCACCTGCTGACCTTCAATCGCGGGCAGGCGCCGTTGCTGAACGGGCAACCGGTGCTGGAGCTGACCGATGCCAATGGTTGGGTCGAGATCAACGCTATGCCACTGTTCGGTGAAAACCCATTGATGGGCGCCGAGGTATTCACTCGCCCCGACGGTCAACAGATCGCGGTGATTGCCTATGGCCCGAGCCTGAGCCAGGTGTTCGGCGAGCGCTTCACCCACTATGCGGTAGCGGTGTTCATTCTGATGCTGGCGATGCTCGGCGCGTCGCAACTGTTGATCCGCTTCCTGCTCAGCCAGCTCAACACGTTGAAAGACGTGATGCTCCACGTCGAGAAAACCGGCGACCTGTCGGCCCGTGTGCCACTGGCTTGCAAGGATGAAGTCGGGCAGATGGCCACCGCCTTCAATGCCATGCAGGCCGGTTACCAGCGGGTGGTCAACACCGTCGCCAACACCGCCCGGCAACTGGATGTGGGCGCCGCGCGGCTGGCCTCGAGCATGAACGAGGTGCGTCACGGCATGCTCGGTCAGCAAAGCGAAACCGATCAGGCCGCCACGGCGATCAACGAAATGACTGCCACGGTCCATCACATCGCCCAACACGCCAGCGCCACCCGCGACCTATCGCAAACCGCCGACACCTTGGCCGGCAGTGGCCAGGAAGTGGTCACTCGGGTGCAGAAATCGATTGGCGGGTTGTCCACCGGCGTGCAGCAAACGGCCGAGATGATTCAGCGTCTAGCCGAGGACAGCCAGAAGATCAACGGCGTGGTCAGCGTGATCCACAGCATCGCCGAACAAACCAACCTGCTGGCCCTTAACGCCGCCATCGAAGCCGCCCGGGCCGGTGAAATGGGCCGCGGGTTTGCGGTGGTCGCCGATGAGGTGCGTAACCTGGCCAAGCGAGTCCAGGCGTCCACCGACGAGATCACCACCATGGTTTCAGCGCTGCAGGCCGGCACTCGGGACGCCGTGGACTTCATGCAGGAAAGCTCGTTCAAGGCCGACGACTGCATGCAGCAGGCTCAGGAAGCCAGTGTGGCCCTGGCCGAAATCACCGGTGCGGTGGCGCAGATGCGTGAAAGCAATACGCAGATCGCGGTCGCAGCCGAGCAGCAGAGCCATGTGGCGGAGGAAATGAATCGGGCGGTGGTGAGCATTCGCGATGTGACCGAAAACACCGTGCAGCAGACCGTGAATTCGGCGATTACCAGCAATGAGCTGGCGATGTTGGCAGGAGAGTTGAACAAGGCCATCGGGCAGCTCAAGCTTTAGAGATCGCTAAAAGATCGCAGCCTGCGGCAGCTCCTACGGGGGACCGTGATCGGCGTAGGAGCTGCCCAAGGCTGCGATCTTTTTTGACCATCACACCTATCATGTCGATAGCCAGCCTTGATTCGCCGACGGCTTTTTCCAGGCCTATTCTTTACTCAAGCGCCTCACGAATAAAGGATAAACATCATGGGCAAACGTCATCCCAACCTTCCCGCCTGGCAATGGCGAACGTACCCGCATAAACAGCAGCACCCGACCAATCTGGTGCTGCACCAGATTGCCGTGCCGCTGTTCATCGTGGGGTCTTTACTGATGATCTCGGGGGTGTTCAGCCTGGATCTGGCGAGCATCGCAATCGGTGTCATCAGCCTGATTGCCGCCGTGGGCCTGCAGCATCACGGTCACCGATTGGCGTGAACGCCATTGCCGTCACGCAAAAATCGTGACTGTCTGCCGGCTCATCGCGATCAACTGACCGTCTTCGCTCCACAGTTTTGCGGCGGCGTGCCCGTAGCCGTCAGCGGCATACTCGATTTCCACCAGGTACTTGCACCAATCCAGCGTGCTCAACGCGAGCAACGGCTGGACGAATTCGATGGTCCAGGTCAGCGTGCTGCCTGCCGCCGGTTTCTTCAGATGCGACAACAAGGACGGTGGCCAGGCGTCGACCAGCGCCAGAATATGCGCCTCGCTGACCACCTCGTCCTTCCCTTCTCCACGCAAGCGCACCCAACCTCCCATATCACGGGAGGTGTTGCCGGTGAACGGCAGGCCGCCGATGCTCCAGCGCATTGCCAAATGACGCATGAATTCCGGGGTCACCCCTTTGATATAGGGCATTTCCTGGCAGTCGTCCCAGTGCTTCATCTCAGGCGCAGCGTTGGCCGTGACCGCCACTTCGGAAGGTCGCGAGGCGCCGAAGCTGCCCTGGACCAACGTCACCACTTGCCCTTTCTGCATCGCCCGGCCCAGCACCTGGCTGACGGCTTTGCCTTCGCGCAGCACATCGACTTCAAAACTGACCGGCACATCGGGTTCGACCGGGCCGACAAAGGTGATTGCCAGCGAACGCACCGGACGATCCGCCGGGACTTTTGCGCGCATGGCTTCGTATTGCAAGGCGGCAATCAGCCCACCAAAGCTCGCCCGCCCCTGACCCCACTCGGCCGGAATAGACAACTCCTGCGGCTGACTGCGGACAGCGTCGAGCAGATCGGAAAAGTGCATGGGAACCCCCAGAGACGGAAAAAATGGATGGAATGATCTTAACCAGCCCGCAAAGCCGATACAGCGCTTAATCCGGCCAAAATCGCTGACAGATGAGCCGGATAACACCACCACCCCGTAGGAGCTGCCGAAGGCTGCGATCTTTTGATCTTTAGCGTCATCACTTACGCTGAAAATCAAAAGATCGCAGCCTTCGGCAGCTCCTACGGGACGGTGGGTGTTCAGGATTTGAAGCAGGCGGCGCTGAGTTTGTCGAGGACGCGGTCGGCGTTCTCTTCAGCCTTGGCCAAAGTGGTTTTCCAGACCGCGACACAGGGCTGCAAATCGGGCTCTTCTTTGGCGCGGTCCAGCCACTGCCAGCTGTCGTGCCAATCGCCCAAAGCGGACTGCGCCGATTTCAGGTTGGGCAGGGCCGCTTCCGGCAAGCGATCCAGTTCGGGGTAGGCTTCGATGCCATAGCGCACGCGCTTGATCAGCAGGCGCAGGCGATGTCGGTCATGGGCGGGGTCATGCAGGGCCTGGTCGAGTTTCTTCCATTGTTTGCCCAGGCGTTTTTCGATGCGCTTGCGCAAGCCCTTGAGCAGGCCCTGACGCTGGGAAGCCCGCAGGAAACGCGGAAAGGCGTCGAGGATCATCAGCATCTGCGCCACCTCCGGGCTCGCCGCCACGATGGGATAAGCCTCGGCCATCCGTGCCATGCGCCGATGCGCGGCCTCGGGCTGATTGTGCTGGAGCAGGTACGCCGCCAGCACTTCGCGATCGCGCAACGGCGTAGTCAGGTCACCGACCCGGGATGCCGCCGCTTCCAGTTGCTCGACCCCGGGCAAACCGCGCAAGGGCCGCAGCAAGCTGCGCAAACGCCGCACGGTGGTGCGTAGATCGTGCAGCGCTTCAGAGTCGGTGTGGGCACTCAAGCGTGCCTGACAGGCGAGCAGGCGAATGTCCAGGCTCAGGACATGAGCCACCAACCGATCAACCAAGGCAGACATCGCTTGCTCCCTGAATCGATTTCCCTCATTGGCTATAGCATGCTTCAGCGGCCGGCGCGAGACTCACGAATGTAGAAGCGCGCCTTCTCGGCCTTCTTGGTACAGCCCTCGAATGCTTCGAATTGCTGTTGGGTCTTGGCGCCGGTCAGCAATGACAGGGCCTTGGAGTAACTGACAGTGCCGGCGAAGCCCTCGACCTTGGCCAGATCCAGTTCGCGCCAGGCGGCGTCGAGCTGGCTGTCGCAGCTGTCACGGTAAGCGGTTTTACCGGCACAACCGGCGAGCGCCAAGGCAATCAACGGCACACAGATCCAGGCTTTCATCACTCACACCTCAAAGATAGGTAAACAGTCATGCACGTAAGACGGTCTGGCGCGTGAAAAGTGCCTTGGGCCGCAGTGGAAACCCGCCGTGGAAATCACAGCGCCCGCGAGAATACCCATTCGGCTTCCCGGTGTGTCAAAAAACGACGCATTGGCCCCGCCGAACGACCATAGCGATTGAAGCCTGCCCCTCGATAGGTGCATTGTTGAACCTTGTCAGAGAGGTCGATTCATGAAAAAGCGTGTCGCACTGGTGTTGGGCTCGGGTGGCGCCCGGGGCTACGCCCATATCGGCGTCATTGAAGAGATCGAACGGCGCGGCTACGACATCGCCTGCATCGCCGGTTGCTCCATGGGCGCAGTGGTCGGCGGGATCTATGCCGCCGGTAAGCTCAAGGATTATCGCGACTGGATCGAGAGCCTGGATTACCTCGACGTCTTGCGTCTGGTGGACGTCAGTTTTCGCCTGGGCGCGATTCGCGGGGAAAAGGTCTTCGGGCAGATCCGCAAGATCGTCGGCGAGATCAACATCGAAGACCTGCGCATTCCCTACACGGCCGTGGCCACGGACCTGACCAACCAACAGGAAATCTGGTTCCAGGAAGGCTGCCTGCACCAGGCCATGCGGGCCTCGGCGGCAATCCCCAGCCTGTTCACGCCGGTGATGCAGGGCAATCGAATGCTGGTGGACGGCGGTATCCTCAACCCGTTACCGATTGTGCCGGTGGTGTCGAGCCATTGCGACCTGATCATCGCGGTCAATCTCAACTCCACCAACCAGCGTCACTATCAACTGCCGGTGATCCAGCGCCCGGCGGCGTTCAAGACCCGCTTCGACAGCCTGATCAACTCGCTGGGCTCGAAAATGCCCTTCCGCCGCAAACAGGCCGAACAATTGCTGCTGCTGGAAAAGGAAGCGTTGATGGCCGAAGCGGCCGACATCAATCCGTGGATCGAATCCGCCGAGCCCGAAGGCCAGCAACCGGCGGCGGCCCCGGAAAGCAACGGCGCACCGAAATCCGCCACCGGGTCGTTCATCATCGACAACGTCGGCCCGGCATCCTTGCTGGACCTGATCAACCAGAGCTTCGAGGTGATGCAGACGTCATTGGCGCAATACAAGATTGCCGGGTATCCGCCGGATATCCTGATCAACGTGCCCAAGCGGGTATGCCGGTTTTTCGAGTTCTACAAAGCGCCGGAGTTGATCGCATTGGGGCGCGAGATTGCGCGGGATACGCTGGATCGGTATGAGAATGAGCGGGATTCTTGAGGTTCTCGAGTGAATGTGAGGGCCTCTTCGCGGGCAAGCCTCGCTCCTACGGTTTGATGTCGCTCACAAAACGTATGACCGACTCAAACCCTGTAGAAGCGAGGCTTGCCCGCGAAAGCAATCGCCCTAACAACACAAAACCTAAAGGCTACCCTCACTCAACAACCGATACCCCACCCCCGCTTCGGTGACGATAAACCGTGGCTGAGTCGGATCATCCGCCAGTTTCTGCCGCAGGTGTCCGACCACTATCCGCAGATAGTGGCTGTCTTCGGTATGGGTCGGCCCCCAGATGTCCTTGAGCAATTGCTGCTGGGTGATGACCCTTCCCGGATGCCGTGCCAGTTGCGCCAGTACCGCATATTCCTTGCGCGTCAGCGCCACTTCGGCGCCGCCCAATAGCACCCGACGATAAGCCAGGTCGACAGTGAGCGGACCGAAGCTGAGCGCCGATTCCTGGGCCTCACCCGTCGGCGCCTGACGCAGCAAGGCGCGCACTCGGGCCAGAAACTCCTGAATGCCGAACGGCTTGGTCACGTAGTCGTTGGCGCCACCATCCAGGGCTTGGACTTTCTGCCCTTCACTGGCGCGCACCGAAAGCACCAATACCGGCACCGTCGACCACTCGCGGAACTCGCTCAGCACCTGCTGGCCGTCCATGTCCGGCAGGCCAAGGTCGAGCACCAGCAAGTCGGGTTTGCTTAACGCGGCCTGGGCCAGGCCTTCCGTGCCGGTGCCGGCCTCCAGCACTTTGTAGCCTTGGGAAACGAGGCTGATGCGCAGGAATTTTCGAATCTGTGGTTCGTCATCGATGACCAAAATGGTCGCGGTCTGGCTCATGAATTCACATCAACACAAAGAGGTGGCAAGAGAGTAGCGCAGGTGAGCTCAGGCTTCACTGTCCAAACCCGGCTGAGTCTGCAACGGCAAATGCAGGGTGATGCAGGTACCGCGCCCTTCGATGCCGTCGGCGACGCTGATTCGCCCGCCATGGGCACCGACCATGCCCTGACAGATCGCCAGCCCCAGCCCGGTGCCCTGCCCGCCGCGATCGCCACGAGCGGCGGTGTAAAACATGTCGAAAATCTTCGCCCGCTCCTCCTCCGGAATTCCCGGCCCCTCATCGCTCACCGAAAAAAACAGTTCGCTGTCAGTGGCCCCGGCACGCAACTCAAGACGCCCACGAGGCGGTGAGAAACGCGCGGCGTTTTCCAGCACATTGACCAGTGCTTGTTCGATCAACGCGGCATGCACATAGAGCAGCGGCAATTCGGCCGGCACTTCAGTAATGACTTGCAGGGACGCCAGCACCGCGCGCAGACGATTGAGCGAGCTGCCGACGATGTCTGCCGGCGATACCCAGTCCCGCGCCAGCTTCAGGGCGCCGTGACCGAGACGAGTCATGTCCAGCAGGTTTTGAATGTAGCGATCCAGCCGCTCGGCTTCATCGCGAGTACCTTCGAGCAATTCGCGGCGGTCCTCCAACGGAATCGCCTCTCCCAGCGCTAACAGACTGTCGATGCTGCCGCGCATGGAGGTCAGCGGCGTGCGCAAATCGTGGGACACCGAGGCCAGCAGCGCGCTGCGCAGTTGCTCGGTTTCGCCATGCAAGCGCGCCGCCTCAAGGTCATCGGCCAGTTGCGCGCGCGCCAACGCCTGGGCCAGCGGTTGGCTCAGCGCAGTCAACAAGCGTCGCCGTTGGCCGCTCAGGGTCTGACCTTCTTTGGCACACACACCGAGCAGCGCCAACGGTCCGTCGTCCACCGACAACGGCCACCACCACCAGCGCCCGAACGGCAAGGTGCCGGTGCCCGCGCCGGCCGGTTGATCATGTTGCCAGGCCCAATCGGCGGCAGCGCGCTCGGCTTCGGAAAACTCCAGTGGCCCGCCGGTTTCGACTTTCCAGCCGCTCTGGCCATCGCGGTTGAGCAGGCACAGTTTCAGGTCGGTCCAGCCATTGAGGTGCTGCGCCGCCGCGCTGATCACGGCCTGACGGTCGGTGGCGGCGGTGAGTTTGCGCGACAGGTCGAGCAGTTCGCTGGTCTCTTCCTGGGTGTCACGCAAGGCCTGCAATTGCCGGCGTTGCCGGGCCGCAAGGTTGCCGGTGAGAGCCGCCATCAGCAGGAAGAACAGCAAAGTCAGTACGTCTTCTTCGCGCTGGATGCGGAAGGAGAACGTCGGTGGAATGAACAGAAAGTCATAGGTCAGAAACGACAGTGCCGCACAGGCCAGCGCCGGGCCGAGGCTGCTGCGCACCGCCACCAGCAAGACTGCCGCGAGGAACACCAGTGAGATGTTGGGCAGCGGCAAGGCGCTCGACACCGCCCAGGCCAAGGCACTGGCAAGCACCGTCGCTACCAGCGCCAATGCGTAGTCGAACCAGACCAGCGACTGCGCCGAGCGCTGGCGCGGTTGATGCTGTTCCTGATCGCTGTCGAGCACGTTGATTTCCAGCCCGCGAGCATCGCGCAGTAAACGAGACGCCAGACCGCCGCCGAACAACCGCCGTCGCAAACGCTGGCGCGACTGGCCCACCAACACCAGGCTGGCGCGGCGTTCGGCGGCGTGCTGGATCAACGTTTTCGCCACCTCACCGGCGCGCAGCAACACCACTTCGCCCCCGAGGCGTTCGGCCAGTTGCTGAGCGCTTTGCAGGCGCAGCCGCGACTGCTCGTCGCGCACACGGCCGTTGTCCACATGCACCAGACTCCACGGCAGATGCCGGCGCTGGGCGACACGACTGGCGTGACGCACCAGGCGCTCGGCCTGAGCATCGCCATCGACGCCCACCAGCAAACGACCGCGCACGGCCGGCGCGGTGTGCCCCAACTGGCGATACCCCTGGGCCAGATCGTTATCGATCTGAGCGGCTGCGGTTTGCATCGCCAGTTCGCGCAGGGCGGTGAGGTTGGTCTGGGTGAAGAACGCATCGATGGCCGCCCTCGCCTGTTCCGGCACGTAGACTTTGCCGTCGCGCAGACGCTCCAGCAACTCACGCGGCGGCAGGTCGATCAGCAGCAGTTCGTAGGCTTCTTGCAACACCCAGTCCGGCAGGGTTTCGCGCACCTGTACGCCGGTGATGCCGCGCACCTGATCGTTGAGGCTTTCCAGATGCTGGACGTTGACCGTGGTGAACACGTCGATGCCGGCGGCCAGCAGTTCCTGGATGTCTTGCCAGCGTTTGGCGTGACGACTGCCGGGGGCATTGCTGTGGGCCAGTTCGTCCACCAGCACCAGTTTCGGTTTGGCGGCGAGCAAGCCGTCGAGGTCCATTTCTTCGAGCATCACGCCGCGGTATTCCGAGCGCACCAAAGGCTGCTGCGGCAAGCCAGCCAGTAGCGCTTCGGTTTCGGCGCGACCGTGGGTTTCGACCACCCCGGCCATGACTTTCACGCCTTGGCGCAGTTGAGTATGGGCGGCTTGCAGCATGGCGTAGGTTTTGCCCACTCCCGGCGCTGCGCCAAGGAACACCTTGAGCCGGCCACGGCCATCGCGGGGCAGGTCTGCTAACAGCGCGTCGGCGCGGCCGGAGTTGCTCATGCTTGGAAATCTCTTTTTTTCAGATGTTTATGTGGTGCCTGCGAGGCCGTCATCGCGAGCAGGCTCGCTCTCACAATTAGATAGCTGTCGTGCGCACAATTTGTGGCCAACGAAGATCCCCTGTGGGAGCGAGCCTGCTCGCGATTGGCGCCACCACCGATCTACAGTTTTTGCAGTGCCATATTCAGCGCCAACACATTCACCACCGACGGCCCCACCAACGGCTGCTCGATGTGCGCGTCCATTAGTTGCTCAAGCGTAGACACCGGCAGATTGCGCGCCGCCGCAACACGCGCTAGTTGATAGGCAATCGCGGCCGGTGGCAAGTGCGGATCGAGGCCGCTGCCGGAGGTGGTCAGCATGGCCAATGGCACCGGACCTTGGCCAGCCACCTGCAATTTATTGGCCTCGTCGATAACCCGAGTGGCCAGCGCCGGATTGCTTGGCGAGAGGTTGCTGGCGCTGCTCGACACGGTGGCAAAGGCACCGGCCGATGGCCGAGAGTGGAACCAGGCGTCGCCGACGAAATCCTGGGCAATCAGCGACGAGCCACGAACCTTGCCGTCAGCGTCGCGCACCAGGCTGCCATTGGCCTGGTTCGGGAAGGCGACCTGGGCGACGCCGGTGACCACCAATGGATAAGCGACGCCGGTGATCAGGGTCATCAGCATCAGCAGGCTCAGGGCCGGACGTATCAGTGTGGACATTTCACAATCCTCGATTCGGATAACAAATACAGCATTCAGTCAGGTGCACCGTGGCGCATTCATCGCGAGCAGGCTCGCTCCCACAGGGGAACGCGGTGCCTTTGTGGGAGCGAGCCTGCTCGCGATAGCGGCAGCAGGCGCACCGCACAGGTCAAACCAGATGCAAAGCCGTCAGCAGCATATCGATCGCCTTGATGCCCACGAACGGCACCAGAATCCCGCCCAGCCCATAGATCAGCAGATTGCGCCGCAGCAACGCCGCCGCACTCGCCGCCTGCACTCGCACACCACGTAGCGCCAACGGAATCAGCACCACAATGATCAACGCGTTGAACACAATCGCCGACAGAATCGCGCTCTGCGGACTGCTCAGGTGCATGACGTTGAGCACACCCAGTTGCGGGTAGATCGAGGCGAACAGCGCCGGCAGGATCGCGAAGTACTTGGCCACGTCGTTGGCGATGGAAAAGGTGGTGAGCGCACCGCGGGTCACCAGCAATTCCTTACCGATCTGCACCACGTCCAACAGCTTGGTCGGATCACTGTCGAGGTCGACCATATTCGCCGCTTCCCGCGCCGCTTGTGTGCCGTCGTTCATCGCCATGCCGACGTCCGCCTGGGCCAGGGCCGGGGCGTCGTTGGCACCGTCGCCGCACATGGCGACCAGCCGACCGTCGTTCTGCTCGTGACGAATGCGCGCCAGTTTTTTCTCCGGTGTGGCTTCGGCCAGCACATCATCCACGCCCGCTTCGGCAGCAATCGCCGCAGCGGTCAGCGGGTTGTCGCCGGTCACCATGACCGTGCGAATCCCCAGCTTGCGCAGTTCGGCGAAACGCTCACGGATGCCAGGCTTGACTACGTCCTTGAGGTGGATGACACCGAGCAATTTGCCGTCAGCGCACACCAGCAACGGCGTGCCGCCACTCTGAGCGATCTTGTCGATTTCCCGGGATAGAGACGCTGCCAGATCGGCGCGTTTCAGGCCGACGAAGGTCAGCAGCGAATCCACCGCACCTTTGCGATAGACCCGGCCTTGATAGTCGACACCAGACAAGCGGGTTTCAGCGCTGAACGGCACGGCGGTCAGCACATCGGCGGACGGCTCGGGTTGCGGGTGAAGACCGCGCAGGTACTCGACGATGGATTTGCCTTCAGCGGTGTCATCGGCCAGCGAGGCGAACAACGCGCCTTCGGCCAGTTCTTTGGCGGTAACGCCAGGCGCGGCATAGACCGCGGAGCAGCGACGGTTGCCGAAGGTGATGGTGCCAGTCTTGTCCAGCAACAGGACATGCACGTCCCCCGCCGCTTCCACGGCGCGTCCGGATTTGGCGATCACGTTCAGGCGCACCAGACGGTCCATCCCGGCGATACCGATGGCCGACAACAAACCGCCGATAGTGGTCGGAATCAGCGTGACCAATAACGCCACCAGAAACACCAGCGGCAGGTTGCCATTGGCGAAGTGGGCGAACGGTTGCAGGGTCACCACCACCACCAGGAAGATCAGGGTCAAGCCGATCAGCAGAATATCCAGCGCCACTTCGTTCGGGGTTTTCTGGCGTTTGGCGCCTTCGACCAGGGCGATCATGCGGTCGAGGGTCGACTCGCCGGGGTTGGCGGTGATGCGCACCAACAGCCAATCAGAAACCAGTCGGGTATTACCGGTGACCGCCGAACGGTCGCCGCCGGATTCGCGAATCACTGGCGCCGATTCACCGGTAATCGCCGCTTCGTTGACTGCCGCGATGCCTTCGATCACCTCGCCGTCACCGGGGATCATCTCCCCCGCTTCGACGCGCACCACATCACCTTTGCGCAGGCTGGTGGCCGGCACCACTTGAAAGCTGCCATTGGCGTTTTTGCGCCGGGCACTCAAGCCTTCGCTGCCGGCCTTGAGGCTGTCGGCGCGGGCCTTGCCGCGACCTTCGGCCAGCGCTTCGGCGAAGTTGGCGAACAACACGGTGAACCACAGCCACAACGCGATTTGCGCGGCGACGAAAGTCGGCACGGCGTTGTCGGGAATGAAGCACAGCACCGTGGTCAGAATCGCGGTCAGTTCGACCACCAGCATTACCGGCGCACGCTTCAATTGCCGTGGGTCGAGCTTGACGAACGCTTGCACCAGCGCCGGACGCCAAAGGGCCGAGATCGCGGTTTTCGGTTGTTCCGGCGCCTTGACGACGGCGGCTTTAGTTGCGGGCATATTCATCATTGACTCCTTAGAAGCCCAGGCTCAGGTGTTCAGCGATAGGACCCAGCGCCAATGACGGCAGAAAGGTCAGGCCACCCACCAGCAAAATGGTCACGGTCAGCAAGGTCACGAACAGCGGGCCGTGAGTCGGGAAGCTGTTCTGGCCAATCGGGGCGGTTTTCTTCATCGCCAGGCTGCCGGCCAGGGCCAGAACCGGGAGGATGTAACCGAAGCGACCGATCAACATGCCCAGCCCCAGCATCAGGTTGTGGAATGCCGTGTTCGCCCCAAGTCCCGCAAACGCGGAACCGTTGTTGGCACTGGCCGAGGTGTAGGCATAAAGCAACTGACTGAAACCGTGAGCGCCGGGGTTACTCACCGCCGCGACCGGGCCTGGCAGGCTGGCGGCAATCGCGCCGAGCACCAGCACACCGACTGGCATCACCAGCAAAGTCACCACCAGCAACTGGACTTCCCGGGCTTGCAGTTTCTTGCCGAGGTATTCTGGAGTGCGGCCAATCATCAGCCCGGCGAGGAACACCGCGATCAGCACGTTGAGCAACATGCCGTAGAGCCCGGCTCCGACGCCGCCGAAGATCACTTCGCCGACCATCATGTTGATCATCGCGACCATGCCGCTCAGCGGGTTGAGACTGTCGTGCATGCCGTTGACCGAACCGTTCGACGCCGCCGTGGTAGTCACCGACCACAACACCGTAGCGGTGGTGCCGAAACGCGCTTCCTTGCCTTCCAGCGGCGCGGTCTGTTCGACGGCGACGTTGGCCAGGGTTGGATTGGGTTGGTATTCAGCCCACAGCGACGTCGCGCCGCCGATCAAAAACAGCGCCAGCATGCAGGCGATGATCGCGCGGCTCTGACGCAGGTCTTTCACGTAATGGCCGAAGGTGAACACCAGCGCCACCGGGATCAAAATGATCGAAGAGACCTCGAACAGGTTGCTCCAGGCCGTCGGGTTCTCGAACGGATGCGCCGAGTTGACGCCGAAGAAGCCTCCGCCGTTGGTACCCAGTTGTTTGATCGCAATCTGGCTGGCGGCCGGGCCGAGCGGGATCACCTGATCGACGCCCTGCATGGTCACGGCGCTCACGTAATGAGCGAAAGTTTGTGGCACGCCCTGCCAGACCAGAAACAGCGCCAGCAGCAGGCACAACGGCAGCAGGCCATAGAGGGTAGCGCGGGTCATATCGACCCAGAAGTTGCCCAGGGTCTTGGTGGACTTGCGACCGATGCCGCGACACAGCGCGACCAATACAGCAAGCCCGGTGGCGGCGCTGACGAAGTTCTGCACGGTGAGGCCAACCATCTGGCTCAAGTAGCTCAGGGTCGCTTCGCCACTGTAGGACTGCCAGTTGGTGTTGGTCATGAAGCTGACGGCGGTGTTGAACGCTTGCGTCCACTCCTGACCCGGAAGGTTTTGCGGATTCAGCGGCAAGTAATCCTGAAACACCAGGATCGCAAACAACAGCAAAAAACCCGCGAGGTTGAAGGCGAGCAAGGCCAGGGTGTATTTCTGCCAGCTCTGTTCGGCCTGCGGATCGACGCCGGCCACGCGATAACACCCACGCTCCACCGGCCCGAGGATCGGCGAAAGCCAGGTGCGCTGCCCTTCCATCACCTTGTAGTAGAAGCGCCCCAGAAACGGTGCCGGGATCAGCACCACGGCGAAGAAGGCGAGGATCAGCCAATAGTCATAACTGTGCATAGCCGCTCCTAGTTCCGGTCCGCGCGCAACAGCGCAACCAACAGATAAATGAACAGCCCCACTGCCAATAGCAGTGACACCCCGTCCAGAACGCTCATGGAAGTTCTCCGTGTTACGGCGTATTGCCGCGTGTGGAGTGATTGTCCGCAAGGAGGCTGTAAAGGCGCGAGATCGAGGGGCGGGGCGGGGCATAAATAAAGCGTAAAGAGTGGGTTTTTGTCGGGGTTAAAGGGGTGTTCGGACGACCGCTATCGCGAGCAGGCTCGCTCCCACAGGGGATCTGCGGTGTGTCGGCAAACACTATTCCAATGTGGGAGCGAGCCTGCTCGCGATAGGGCCAGAACAGGCGCCACTGCCCCCAACTGGCGCACAAAACGCATACATCCAGCCGCGAACATCCCCGATACGACAGCTTTCAGCGCTTTACGACGCCCACCTGAAAAATGGCACGCCCACTGCACACGCCCTCCCCCGAGCTTTTCCAAACAGTTCAGGGAGCAACGCATGAACACACAACTCAAACCCACGCTGGGCACGCTCCACCTATGGGGTATCGCAGTCGGGCTGGTGATTTCCGGTGAGTACTTCGGCTGGAGTTACGGCTGGGGCGTTGCCGGCACACTTGGCTTCCTGGTGACTTCATTCATGGTCGCCACGATGTACACCTGCTTCATCTTCAGTTTCACCGAACTGACCACCGCCATTCCCCATGCCGGCGGTCCCTTTGCCTACAGCCGCCGCGCCTTTGGCGAAAAAGGTGGATTGATTGCCGGGCTGGCGACGCTGATTGAATTCGTCTTCGCCCCACCGGCGATTGCCCTGGCCATCGGTGCCTACCTGAACGTGCAGTTTCCGGCCCTAGACCCGAAACACGCGGCGGTCGGCGCCTACATCGTGTTCATGGGCTTGAACATCCTCGGCGTAAAACTCGCCGCGACCTTCGAACTGGTGGTCTGCGTATTGGCGGTCGCCGAGTTGCTGGTGTTCATGGGCGTGGTCGCGCCGGCGTTCAGCTTCAGCAACTTCGCGCTCAACGGCTGGGCCGGCTCTGATGTGTTCGGTGCGCCAGCGATTGCCGGGATGTTCGCGGCCATTCCGTTTGCCATCTGGTTCTTCCTGGCCATCGAAGGCGCGGCCATGGCCGCCGAAGAAGCCAAGGACCCGAAACGCACAATTCCCAAAGCCTATATCAGCGGCATCCTGACCCTGGTGCTGCTGGCGATGGGCGTGATGTTCTTTGCCGGCGGCGTCGGCGACTGGCGTACCCTGTCGAACATCAACGATCCGCTGCCGCAAGCCATGAAAGCCGTGGTCGGCGAAAGCTCCGGCTGGTTGCACATGCTGGTGTGGATCGGCCTGTTCGGCCTGGTGGCGAGTTTCCACGGGATCATCCTCGGCTACTCGCGGCAGTTCTTCGCCCTCGCCCGAGCCGGTTACCTGCCGGCATCCCTGGCCAAACTGTCGCGCTTCCAGACCCCGCACCGGGCGATCATCGCCGGTGGCGTAATCGGCATCGCCGCGATCTACAGCGACGGTTTGATCAACCTCGGCGGCATGACGCTGACGGCGGCGATGATCACCATGGCGGTATTCGGCGCGATTGTGATGTACATCATGAGCATGCTCAGCCTGTTCAAGCTGCGCAAAACCGAGCCGAACCTGGAACGTAGTTTCCGCGCGCCCTGCTACCCGTTGGTGCCATTCATTGCGCTGATGCTGGCGGTGGTTTGCCTGGTGGCGATGGCCTGGTTCAACACCTTGATCGGGTTGATCTTCCTTGGATTCATGGCAGTGGGTTTCGTGTACTTCATGCTGACGGCGCAGTTGCGTGCCGATGCGCCGGTGGATGCGATGTTGACCGGGCTTTAACTTCACACACCGCGCCTGCAAGGATGTACGGCGTCTACGGCATATCAGGCATAGAATGGAACCACTGCGAAAATTAATCGCTCAAAGTGGTATGCACGATCGGTCGGCGAAACCCGCCAATCGGCCTGCCCTCAAGGAGAGCCCTATGCCCTGGTATGCCTGGTTGATTCTGATCGTCGCCATCGGCTCGATCGTTGGTGGTTTGATGATGCTGCGCGACACCGCCAACAAGGTCGAATTGACCGAAGAGCAACGCAAACGCGTCGCCGAACGCAATGCGGAAGCGGATGCCAAGGATGCGCAGGACCGCTAGATCAAAAGATCGCAGCCTTCGGCAGCTCCTACACGGAATATGAGTTTCCCCTGTCGGAGCTGCCGAAGGCTGCGATCTTTTTGCTTTTAGCTCTTACTTTTCCCAATCGGCCTTGGCGATGTGCAAGCCATGCAGCCCTTTGTAAGCCGCACGCTCCGGCTGGCTCCAGCCTTCAAGCAACGACTCCTCCAACCGGTAAATCTCCACCCCCAACGGCCGACATACACTCAGCGGATCCTGCGCATCCGGCCCCCACATGGCCAGTGACAAATCCCCGCCCGGACACGTCGACAACGCGCACAGCAAATCAATCTCGGCAAAGAACTCCAGGTAGTCACCCTGCTTTGCCGGACAGGCTTTCATGAAGTACATGTCATCGTGATTCAGGCCGGTGCACTGGAAAATGTTCAGCACATCATGCACGTCGAACTCAGTCAGGCCATGGGGTAACACGGCGCGAGTCAGATTCGAGTGACAGTGATGATGGAAGTCCTCGCCAGTGAGCATTTTGTTAACGTACGGATCGCAGCGCGTCCCCAGCAAGTCGTGCAAACGCCCGCCATGTTCGTCGATGCCGTACCCGGCCAGGCTATCGTCGGTGATGGTCACCAGCGGTCGTAAAAAGGGCAGGTTCGACCAGAGCCGGTCATGGGTGCTGACATGCGCCCCTTGCAACTGGCGGGTCCGCGCCGCCCACAAACGCTCGCGCGGATCGTGGGCATTCCAGACGTTGAAGTCCCCGACTTGTGGACCGACCGGGGTCGTAACCCTGAACACATGCCCGGCCGGCACATTCCAGGCACGGCCGGTGCGGATCGGCACCTCGAACTGTTCGATCAGCATGCGACCCTCTTTCTTGTCCCGGACTCTCTCGTAGAAAGCCGTGTCCACCTGCAAGGCCGAGCCTTTGCTGACTTGATAGGCCGCCGGATAGTCTTTGTACATGGCACAAATCCTCAATCAGTGATGGGAAGAAGGGGCAGCAAGCATCTGCAACAGGAGGTGTTCGGAGTCATCGAGATAAAGGCTCATGGCGTCCCCGGCCCCGCGTTTGTCGCCGTCGGCCAACAAATCATGTATCTGCCGGTCACGCGCCAGCCAAGGCGCCTGAAAACGTGATTCATCGGGAGCGGTGCAAAACACCAGGCGCAGTTGCGCGACGACGTTGGTGAAGAACTCATCGAACAATGGACTGCGCAGCAATCCGACGATGTGTTGATGAAACGCCAGACTATGGGTGCCGACGGCGCGCCAGTCCTCACGTTCCCGGGCCAGCTCGGTGGCTTCCAGGGCTTCGAGCATCCGGTCGGACTGATATTCACGAAGTGGCTGACTGGCGCTGATGGCTTGCAGTTCCAGGGTGCGACGGACCTTGAACAGATCGCGCACATCATCAACCCCTAATCTGCGCACCATCACGCCTTTGTTGCGGACATAAAGGGTGAGCCCTTCCTGCCCCAGACGATGCAACGCCTCGCGAATCGTGTTTCGCGAGGCGTTGCAAGCCGACACCAGATCGTTTTCCACCAACGCCATGCCGGGCAGCAAACGACCGCCGATAATGTCAGCGCGTAACTCCAATGTGATGTGGTCGGCCAGGGACAGTCCGCTGCTGCTCATACTCAATGCCTCGTGATTGTTCAACAATCGTCAGCGAATGAGTAATCATTATTCGTGCCATCACCTGTCGTGAACTAGTCCTCCCAATATTTGAACAACACGCTGGCGTTCACGCCGCCAAATCCGAAGCCGTTGGACATCGCGTACTCGATCGTCATTGGCCGTGCCTGACCGTGAACGATGTCCACGCCTTGGGTGGTCGGGTCCGGGTTATCGAAGTTAAGCGTGGCGGGCACCACCTGATCGCGGAGCGCCAACAGAGTAAAGATCGCCTCGATCCCGCCAGCAGCGCCGAGCAAATGCCCAGTGGCGGACTTGGTCGCTGTCACGGCTATGTTGTTGTCCGAACCGAACAAGGACTTGATGGCCGCCAACTCCCCCAAATCCCCAACCGGAGTCGAGGTCGCGTGAGCGTTAAGATGCTGCACCTGCGCCGCCGAAATGCCCGCCTGAGCCAACGCCAGCGACATCGCCCGACGCGCACCGCTGCCATCTTCGGGGCCAGCGGTCAGGTGAAAGGCGTCGGCGCTGGTGCCGTAACCGACCAGCTCAGCCAATGGTTGAGCACCGCGCGCCAAGGCATGTTCCAGGGATTCGATCACCAGAAGGCCCGAGCCCTCGCCCATCACAAAGCCATCGCGCCCACTGTCGAACGGCCGCGAGGAGCGCTCCGGGGTATCGTTGTAACCGCTGGACAAGGCTCGAGCCGCCGCGAACCCGGCGAGACTGACACGATCGATCGCCGCCTCCGCACCGCCACACACCGCAATGTCCGCCTCGCCACATCGAATCAGTCGCGCCGCATCACCAATCGCCTGAACCCCGGCCGCGCACGCCGTTACCGGAGCCCCCAAAGGGCCCTTGAACCCGTGCTGGATCGACACATGGCCCGCCGCAAGGTTGACCAGAAACGAAGGAATGGTGAACGGCGACAAACGTCGCGGGCCACGGTTGTCGGTGGTGCGCACCGCATCGGCAATCGCGCCGAAACCGCCCACGCCCGAGCCAATAATGGTGGCAGTGCGTTCCTGGGCGTTGGCGTCCTGCGGTTGCCAACCGGCCTGCTCCAATGCCTGACGCGCCGCCTCCATGGCAAACATAATGAAGCGATCCATCTTCTTCTGCTCTTTGGGCGACGTCGCCCGATCCGGATCAAAACCCGCCTCGGGATCTTCCGCCAGAGTCTGCACCGCGCCACCGACCTTGGTGGTCAGATCGGCAACCACCTCGTCCGGCAACGCCCGCAACCCAGAGCGCCCGGCCAACAGACGCGCCCAAACTGCTTCGACGCCACTACCCAACGGCGACACCAGGCCCATGCCCGTGACCACCACTCGACGATTACTCATAACGCAAATACCTCAAGCCGATTCATGACGCCTCACTTGTAACGCGTGGCGGCCGTACTTCTAGACAGATTCGGCGCCATCGCATGACGCGCCGCCATAAAGGCCTCCCACTCGGAAGCATTCGGCAACGAAGGAATGGTGATCAACTCACCCTGGTCCAGACCCGACAACGCCGCGTCGACCATCTCCCCGGCTTCCATGATCATGTCCGCCGGAATCTGGGACGCATCGATACCGGAGCGCTCCAAAATCTCGGTGCGTGTTACCCCCGGCAACACTGCTTGAACCTGAACTCCGGTACCCGCAAGCTCCGCGTTCAATGACTGAGTCAGGCTCAACACATAAGCCTTGCTCGCGCTATACGTCGCGTTGAACCGCTCCGGAAACAACGCCACCACCGACGCAATATTGATGATCGTCCCGCGACCGGCCTTGGTAAAACCGGCCGCCGCCGCCGAGGCCAGCCGCGTGACCGTGGTGACGTTCAGCTGAATCAACCGCTCCAGCTGATCCATATCCGCGTTGGCGAGCAAACCGTCCGCCGCGACACCAGCATTGTTCAGCAACAGGCTGATACTCGAATCGCTGCGCAGGCGCTGCTCAAGCTTCAACACATCATCCTTTTGCGTCAGATCTGCCTTAAGCACCTCCACCTGAACACCATGCGCCGCGCGCAACTTACTCGCCGCGACCTCCAGCCGTTCCAGATCACGGGCCACCAGCAACAAATCAAAACCACGGGCCGCCAACCGCTCCGCGTAAACCGCACCGATGCCGGAAGAAGCACCGGTGACGAGGGCCGTACCTTGGTTCTGGACAGAATTCATGACTGTGCTCCTGAATTCATGACTGTGCTCCTGGAGGAATGCTTGAGGAAGGCGAGGCGCCTGAATGTCAGAGCGCTTCAGCGAATGACGAATTTATTATAGGCATAATTTAAACGCCATATGATAGCCGTAATTTTTACTCCCCCGATGAAATGCACCAAATAACCCTCTGCGGCAATAAACAAAAAGGCCGGTCAATGACCGGCCTCCTAGTGTGGATTTACAAGCTTAGTTCACTTCCAGCTTCTCGCGATTCTTGTCCAGAATGGCTTTGCCGATTCCTTTCACTTCCAACAATTCGTCGATGGACGAAAATGGCCCATTACTCTCACGATACGCAACAATCGCCTTGGCCTTCGCCTCACCAATCCCGGACAACTCGCGCTGCAGAGTCGGCGCATCGGCCCCATTGAGATCGACCTTGGCGGTTTGAGCCTTGGCGGCAACGTCCAGCATCAAGGGTGCCTTGGCAGCCTCTGGCGCAGCCGTCGGCGCAGCAATGGCCGCAATAGAGGCGCTGGTAAGCAGGGCAAAAACCAGAGAGTAGAAATAGCCAGTACGCATAAATGAAGCTCCATGACATCGATTGAGAAAGCAGCTTTTCCGAAGCTGCCCCCTAAACTTAGGCGATATGATGGAGCTGTCAAAAATGTGTCCGTTACAGGATGTGAAACAATCAGGGCTCGAGACGACGTTGCTGGTGAATCCAGTCGACAATCTCCCCGTCGGGGGTATATCCGCTGACCGTTTCGCGCAGGAGCTGGCGCACCCGGGAGTAATCGTCCTGCTCGACAGCCAACAACAGCTCAGTCAAACGGCCCTTGAGCACGTCCCAGGGCAGATGATCTTCGTTAGCGGACATGATCATCGGATGCGGCGTCGCCGCGACGTTATCGCCGATCAGCAACTCTTCGTAAAGCTTCTCGCCCGGACGCAGACCCGTGAACTCAATGGAAATGTCACCGTGCAGGTTCTTCTCCGAGCGAATACTCAAACCGGACAGGTGAATCATCTTCTCCGCCAGTTCGATGATCTTCACCGGTTCCCCCATATCCAGCACGAACACATCACCGCCCTGCCCCATGGAACCGGCCTGAATCACCAGTTGCGCGGCTTCCGGGATAGTCATGAAATAACGGGTGATCTTCGGGTGCGTGACCGTCAGCGGACCACCGGACTTGATCTGGCTGTGGAACAACGGAATCACCGAACCGGACGACCCAAGCACATTGCCAAAACGCACCATGGTGAAACGGGTTTTGTTGACCCGGGATACATTGGCCTTGTCGCCAAACAGTACGGGGGCAATTTCACGACTGAGCGCCTGAAGCGTCAACTCCGCCAGACGCTTGGTGCTGCCCATGATGTTGGTCGGACGTACGGCTTTATCGGTGGAGATCAGCACGAAGTTGGCCACTCCCGACTGCAAGGCAGCCTGAGCAGTGTTCAACGTGCCGATGACATTATTGAGCACACCTTCAGCAATGTTGTGCTCAACCATCGGCACATGCTTGTAAGCGGCCGCGTGATAAACGGTATCTACCCGCCAGGTCTTCATCACATCGAGCAATTTGTGCGGATGACGAATGGAGCCCAGGATAGGCAGCAACTTGACCGACACTGACTCACGACAGCCGCGCTGCTCCAATTCCGACAGAATGCTGTAAAGGTTGAACTCACTGTGTTCGAACAGAATCAGCGTGGTCGGGCCAAGGGAGAAAATCTGCCGGCACAGCTCCGAACCGATCGAGCCACCCGCGCCAGTGACCATTACTGTCTTGCCTTTGATACAGCGCTCAAGCAAATCGGCCTGCGCTGGCACGGCATCACGGCCCAGCAAGTCAGCGATATCCACTTCCTGAATGTCTTCGACCTTGACCCGACCGCTGGCCAGATCGGTGAAGTTCGGGACGCTTCGTACGTGAAGGGGGTAAGCCTCCAGCAGATTGAGAATTTCCCGGCGTCGTGCGCGGGTGGATGACGGCAGCGCCAGGAGAATTTCCTGTGCGCCGGTGACGTCGATCATCTGCTGGATGTGTTTGGGTTTGTAGACCTGGAGGCCGGAGATAGAGCGATCGGCGATGCTGGAATCATCGTCGATGAATGCCACCGGACGCATCACCCGACCCATGCGTAACGCAGCCACCAACTGATTGCCTGCCACGCCAGCGCCATAAATCGCCACTTTAGTGAGGCCATCGTCGCGGCTGGTGAAGGGTACGTGTTGGGCGGCGGTGAACCAGTCGCCCATGAAATATTGACGCATGCACAGACGCAGGCCGCCGATGATGACGAGGCTGAGCCACCAGTAGTTGAAGATGATGGAGCGTGGGACGACGGTTTGGTGGTTGCTGTACCAGTAGACGACGAGTGCCAGGATCAGCGATGACAGGCTGACCGCCTTGACGATTGCGATCAGCGCATCATTGCCGAAATAGCGCATGACGGCGCGATACATGCCAAAGCGTATAAAAAGCGGGATGGCTATAATCGGAGCGCTGAGGAATAGCCAGAAATGGACCCTCAGTGGGTTGTACATATCGTCGATGCCCAAGCGGACGATGAACGCAAGCCAGAGCGAAACCCAGACCAAAAATATATCTGTGGCAACTTGAATCAGCCGTTTTTGCCTACGTGGCAAACCTAGCAAAAAGGCGCGTATTTTATCCATAAACCTCACCCGACCAAGCCCATTCCCTTACAAAATCTGCGCTCATTGTACGGAATAATCCGGAAATCATTCTAAGTTTCCACTCAATCTGTGCTTAGCGGTCCAGATCCACGTCCCCCGCATGATATTTCACGGCTATTAAGATTAGCGGTATGTAAGCTATCACCACCCCAAGCAACCCATCCATGCCAAAAATAGTTACGCAGAGTGCGATGGGCAGCAACCAGAGCACATTGATAACGGCGACAGCTGCTGTTACTGGCAAATGCCTCCCATGTTGACGCGATGCGTATTGATAAGCGTGACTTCTGTGGGCTTCATATACCTTGTCGCCCCGCAACAGACGTCGTAGCAGGGTAAACGTCGCATCGACAATAAAGACACCAAGCAAAATCAGCCATACCCATAGGAAACGAGGCTCGGCCGCAGCAGCTTGAAGCGATAGCACCCCCAAGATGACTCCCAGGAAACCGCTCGCGGCATCCCCCATGAATATTTTCGCTGGCGGAAAATTCCAGAACAGGAAACCAAGCACCGACATCGCCAGCAACAGAGGCCCCCAAATCAGGTTCGGGTGACCGCCCACCCAGTAAAGCAGACAAACCCCTAGGCAGACGCAGATGGCCTCAACGCTGGCAATTCCGTCAATTCCATCCATGAAGTTGTATAGATTCAGCAGCCACACTAAATAGAACAACGCAAAGAGATCGCCGGCCCAGCGCAAATTCAAGACAATTCCGGCCACTTCTATCGGAGCAAGTCCTCCCGTCCAGACCAGCACCCACGCGGCGCCGACAAAATGGCCAAGCAAGCGCCAGCGGGCAGCAATGTGGCCGTGGTCATCCATGAACCCGACAACAGCCACGAGCAATCCCGCACCTGCAGCCCCGATAAAAAACCGGGAATCAATCAAACCCTCCCCCCACATTGCCGCGAGGCAAACGAGAAAAGTGACTACGATCGAAACGCCACCGCCTCTTGGAGTCGGTACTGTATGCGAACTGCGATCATTCGGCACATCGAGCATGCTACGTGCCAGTGCATATCGACGCAGCACTGCAGTCAAACCAAAAGAAAGGCAGCAGACAGCCGGTATGAACCACCAGAAAATCATTGATTACATCACTCCGAAGTGTAGGGTCAGCTACGCCGCGACGCATTCCCCATGGGCGCAGAGGGTTGCTCAGAAACAAAGTAGAATATCCCGCTGTACCGACCCGACGCCATTGCGCGCAACCGAACTGGAGCACGCCGTGCGTCGCTTTGATTGCCAAAGTGATAAAGGGTACACGATGTGTGGCGTTGTCGTACGTAGCAAAGCTAGGCATCAAGAGCCTTGGAAAGCAGGGGTTGTGCGCGATTGCCTGCAAATGGCCATGAACGAAAAGGGTGACGTCTTCTACCCCGCAGATTAAGATTACGCGCTTTTTTTTCGAAAATATGGGCGACGGCCAAATGGCCGGCGTCTGGAGGAACTCTAAATGGTATTTTTTCCGGTATTTCTCTCGGTTGTGTTTGTTGTGCGCAACCAATCAAACCATATAGGAAGTATCCTGGCAGACGCGGTCGAACGAATGTCCACGCTCGTTAGTGATTACGAACTAATTGTTGTCGACAATGCGTCGGACGACGAAAGTATATCGATATTAAAAGGTCTGACTACTGAAAACGGTCTTCCCAACTTGCAAGTTTATGCTCTGACCAAGGAAGTCGACACCGACACCGCATCCTGGGCGGGTCTTGAAAACGCCTTGGGGGATTTCGTAGTCGTGATAGATCCTTTGGCCGATGACATCGCTTTTCTGCCTGAAATGCTCGACAAGGCAGTCAGCGGCGCGGACGTGGTTTTTGCCAACAACCAGCAAAAGCCGCCACAAAGCCTTGCTTATGAGACCGCCTACAAAATATTCAATAAGGCCTACAAGTCGTTTAATGGCATTCATCTGGCCACTGAAGCCCCCCAGTATCGCCTGCTCAGCAAACGAGTTATCAACTTCATCCTGCAACACCCACAGCCATCCGTTACCTACCGCCATCTTCCTGCCACTGGCGGCTTCGCTCGCTCCAACCTTATTTACAGTTCCAAGCCTCGAGTGACTCAGACCAAGCGCCTGCGTGAAAGTGTGGATCGAGGTATGCTGCTATTGGTCTCAACGACCCGAGCGCCGATGCGGTTAGTCACCTCGCTTTCATTGTTTGGTGCCATCGCCAATCTGATCTACTCGTTTTATGTCGTTGCCAGCGGCTTCTTGAATCCGCATATTGCACCGGGCTGGATCAGCCTTTCCTTGCAACAGTCCGGCATGTTCTTCCTGATATCGCTGGTTCTCATGGTGCTTGGGGAATACATCCTGCACATGACCAGCCTGTCGAACGAAGGTCCGCTTTATCACATTGCCCAAGAGTTCACGAGCGCCCGCATTACGCGGCACGAAAAACTGAATATCGAGGAAGTAGCCTCCCAGACGGCTCCCGCCTCCCTGTCTGCTTCTGGTCGAGTTGCCTGATGGCGGCTATTGATTACACGCAAGATGCAGTTGTCATCGGAGGGGGGTTTTACGGTGCAGCAATCGCCGTCTACCTAGCCAAGCAACGCGGCATGAAACGTGTCACTTTGATCGAGCGCGAATCCACGCTGCTATCCCGCGCCTCGTATAATAACCAGGCACGAGTACACAACGGCTATCACTACCCGCGAAGCTTCACCACTGCGTATCGCAGTCGCATCAACTTGCCAAAATTCGTTCAAGACTGGCCCGACGCGGTAAAGCAAGACTTCACCAAGCTGTATGCCATCGCTCGACGCAACTCCAAAGTAACGGCCAATCAGTTTGAACGTTTTTATCGAGAAATCGGCGCCAGAATCGAACCGGCCAAACCCGCACTGCGGGCGTTATTTGAACCACGCCTGATCGAAGAGGTTTTTCTGGTTGAAGAATATGCATTCGATACAACCAGACTGGCTCAATGGGCACTGCGTGAACTGAACGAAAGCGGGGTGAACATCCGCCTGCAGACTCGGGCCGTCGCAATATCCAACAATTCCGACAACGCTCTGAGTGTCACCCTCGCTCCCGAGGGCAAAGCGCAGGAACTCATCACCTGCCGATATGTATTTAATTGCACCTATAGCGGTCTCAATCAGTTTGGTGGCGATTTTCCTGGCACACAAACAGGGCTGAAGCAGGAAGTCACAGAGATGGCGCTGATGCAGGTACCGGCCGTGCTTCAGGATGTGGGCATCACTGTCATGGATGGTCCATTTTTTTCCATCATGCCATTTCCTGCCCGTGGCCTGCATACCGTATCGCACGTACGGTACACACCTCATATGCACTGGACTGACAAGCTGGGTAGCGACCCCTACTGGAAACTGGACAATTACGATCGCGCAACCCGTGTTGACCGCATGATTCGCGATATAGGTCGCTATCTTCCATCGGCGCTGGATGCCAAATATGTAGAATCGCTTTTCGAAGTGAAAACCATACTTACAAAGAATGAAGGCGACGATGGCAGGCCCATTCTGTTCGAAAAACACGATGTGCTTCCGGGTTGCTACTCCATTCTAGGTGGAAAAATAGATAACATTTATGACGTTCTGGAAAAGCTTGAAACTGAAAATCTCGCCAGCACCCAAACCATCCTTTCAGAGCAAAGAAAATGAATCTATCAATTGAAATTACAATCCCCATCCTGAATGAAGAAGCGACACTGGCGGATCAAGTCAATAAAACCCACGACTATATCCTCAATAACCTGACGGATATTGGCGATATCCACATCGTCTTGGCCGACAATGGCTCAACCGATAGAACGCAGGAAATTGCCCGCGAGCTGGAAAGCACACTCCCCGGTGTGCGATATCTTCGCCTGGAAGAACGTGGTGTCGGCCGTGCCCTCAAAGCATCTTGGACGAAATCCACTGCAGACATTGTCGGCTATATGGATCTGGATCTGGCAACCGACTTGTGCCACCTGCGCCCGGCACTTGAAGCGCTCAAGGCAAACAGCACGGACATCGTCACAGGCTCGCGCCTGGCGAAGGGCGCAAAGGTCATTGGTCGAAAACCTCTGAGGAACGTCACCAGTTTTGGGTTCAACTATATCGTCCAGCTCATTTTCAATACGTCGTTCAGTGACGGTATGTGCGGATTCAAATTTCTGCAGCGAAACATTCTCGACTCGCTGATGAAAACCGGGGCGCAAAGTGATGGCTGGTTCTTCGCCACAGAAATTCTGATCACGGGCGAACACCTGAAATACCGAGTACTGGATTTGCCGGTTACCTGGACCGATGACCCGAATTCAAAAGTAAAAATCATCAAATTGACCATTGAGTACTTGAAGGCAATGTTCTCCTTACGCCAGCGTCTGAACAGCACTCAGCGCGGAGCATGAGCATGCCGACATTCACGCCTGACAACAAGAAACTGGTGCTGGGCACAGCACTCTGGGGCTGGGGGATAGATCGCCGCGAAGCCTATCAGCTACTCGAACACTTCTTGCAAAGTGGCGGCAGCGTTGTCGATACCGCCACCAATTACCCGATCAACAAGCACAAGGAAGACTTTGGGCTTGCTGTTAGCTGGATGGCGGACTGGGTAAAGCAACACGGTGCCAGCAGCCTTGAGTTGATCGTGAAAATCGGTTCCAGAGACAACATGGGTTCCCCTGATGTCAATCTCACGCCCGAGCATATCGAGCGAGCTACCGACACCTTAAAGAGCCGGTTTGGCAATGCCCTGTCTTGCATCTCGATCCACTGGGACAACAGGGCAGATGAAGATCACCAACGGGTAGGCATTGCGCAAACCGTTGATGCCATGTCAAAGCTGGAGCAAGCGGGATTTTCCATTGGTTTGTCGGGCATAAAGTATCCCGAACTGTACTTCAAGGCCGACCCAGCCCTTGCAGAGAAATGGATAATCCAGGTCAAAGAGAACTTCATGACACGTGCCGCACGTGAGACCTATCAAACGTGGTTTCCCAAAGCAAAGTATCTTGCCTACGGGATCAACTTGGGCGGGCTGAAAATCGAAGCGCCGAAAACAAATAGTTCGATCGAATTGCGCCAGATAAATATCCCGCAATCGCTCACCGAGAGGCTTGGACACTTCCTCAACTCAGATCATGGATTCGAGCCTCGTCCCATGACACTCAATGAATTGGCATTGGCCGCATCCTATGTAAACCCTGCGTTATCTGGAGTCGTAATAGGACCAAGAAACCTTGAGCAGTTGGAAAACACACTCGCCTATTGGAAGGCATTAGAAGAGTACGCTAACAAATCCATAGGTTTGCAAATTTTCAATCAATTGCCTAAAGCCTTATCGTCCTCATAGGAAACTTCGCCCAAAATGCAACCCCTAAAGTATATTTTTGCAGGCGTGGTCAACACAGTAATCGGCTACGGTGTATTTTTAGCACTAATAATTCTGTTCAACACAAACCCCGCGTACGCTAACGCCATCGGTTATGGTGTTGCATTGATCGCAGCTTTTGTACTTAACAAGATTTTCGTATTTAATCAGTCAACAACTGACCGAAGCACGATCCCGAAATTCATTCTCGCCTTTGCCATCTCATTTACTATAAATCAACTGGTGCTTTTGATAGTTTATCAAGGAATGGGTGCGCCCGCCGAAATAGCACAAATTTTCGCAATGGTCTCGTATACAGTAGTTTTTTATCTTCTAAACAAAGAATTTGTATTTCACAAAAACCAATATTAAGTCACAACCAGATAAAATAAAATCCCGACAGGATAAAAAAGTGCCGAAGATACTCGTCAACACGAGACTCAAAAATGTGCTTAGTTTCTCACCAGCCACTTACGTGATTGTAATTATCCTTTCAATCCTTTTGGTGATTACTCTTTTTTTTGCAAATAACTCCACAGAGCGCACGAAGCTTCCTGCAGAAAAAAACTACACGCCCGACTTGAAAGCTAATTTTGACAAGTGCGAAATCGGAAAGTTCTGGATTACCGTGAGTGGCTGGGCGGTTCTAAACGCGCCCAACGACACTATCAAGATCCACCTTATCGCCACGGGAAAGAAAGGCGCGATCAAGTTGATCACTCGCCGCTTATATAGAAAAGATGTCAGCGATTTTCTGAAAGTAAAAAGTGATTTCCATTTACACGGATTCTCCGCATCAGCGGTGGGTTACCGGATCCGCAATCGCTACGGTAATACCGTTAAGCTGTACATTGAAGACTCAAAAGGCGTTATGCATTATGGAGGCGAAAATGTCTGCACTGCGATTTGACTCGAAAACCCTGAAACTATTTACGTTTATATTATATCTTGCGTTTTTCTATTTGAGCTTATTCTTCAATCTGCAACTAAAAGAATTTTCGGACGACTACACGTTTTTATCTGCTGCCATGTCTGGCGTACCTCCTATGGATTACATCACTGAACGCTACCATACGTGGACCGGGCGAATAGCGATTGAAGGAGTCATGATTACCACAATAGGCTATCCAATTTTCTGGAAGCTTGCCATTCCAACCTGCCTGCTGCTGAGTGCTTACTCTACATGGAAGGCATTTTTTTCAAATACCATTCATTATAGTTATGGTATTACTCTCTGCATTTTCCTTACACTGCTTATAAGCCATGACATCCTGGACACTACCGCATTTTATGTCACAGGATTTTACAACTACTTGCTACCCGTTTCCTGTGCAGTTTTTGTTTGCACAATTTTCATGCGACCATCGAGCTTTTCAATACTAGAAAAAATACTTGTATTTCCGTTAGCCCTAATCGCTTCGCAATCAGAACAAGCAGGCGTGTCAATGCTTAGTATTTTTACAGTTTCTTTGATTTGGGATAGAAAGAACGCCCTCGCATACAGATGCATAATACTGGCAGTTGTATTAACCGGATTTGCCTTTCTACTGTCGGCACCTGGGAACTATATTCGCCTGACATCAGAATTACGATACATGCCTGAGTTCACCGATTACTCCATATTAAAAAAAGCAACGACCGGACTTGATGTATTTAACTACCACTTCACAGATCCAAGAAACCTTTACCCAAAGTTACTAGCCCTTCTATTGACCCTGCTCTCCCTTAAAAATAATTTCCCTTTGAAAAAACTCGCAATTCTGCTTGTTATTTTCGGAGTATTCCAAAGCAGTATATTTGGATACATATTCAACACGGGAGGTGACGAATATTTCTCCATTCGCTACTTAAGCACTGGCTTGGGCCTCGAGTACTTCGTTTCCTATACGCTGACCCTCTTGGCCTTGGTTAGCATGATCTACATCGTTAGAAACGTCATCATTAACGACGAAGAATTTTATTTTGCCGCTTTCCTGCTTATGCTTTACACAGCAGTAACAGCATTAGTAGGGCTTTCGCCAACAGCGTACGAGTCTGGATACAGAGTATTGTTGGCAGGCGACATTATAAGTCTTATGTTTATTTGCATACTCTTTAAAGAAGTACTCGAACAGTACAGTTCAACCTTTACAAAGCCCCCCCTACGCAGAACACACGAGAAAGGACGGTAAACTCATCTCCATAAACCCAACTCATTAAGAGTTGGGGTTTATGGAACGGTCATATCCGAGTTGGCCGCCAGAGACCAATCAATATATGGACGATATATCGTTTATCGTAACGCGTTATCGCTGATTAGACTAGTGCAAACCGCACCATCGGTATTCAGTATAAAATTCTAGCCTTATCGCGGCGATCCTCAGCCCTACAGAATGCCGCGAGGGAGTTATTGCAATACCGAAGTTCAGGCCTCCTTGGCAACTATAACTTCTTCAGCTTCCGCAAAAAATTTAACCTTCAGGTTGAGCGCTGGCTTCTCAATTAGATGCCAAGCCATATAGCAAATAGGGAGTGAAGAGAGCAAAACAAACCAAAAGAGCCTTTGACCCAATGGGACAAAGTATATAAGCTGTGCAAGAACAAGGTAATGCGTAAGGTACAGCGAATAACTCATATCAATCTTGAGCCTTGGAAGTTGAGGCCCGGAAATTGCAAATGCGATCATAGCTGCGAAAGAAACAAAATCTATGTAGGCCATCGGATTGCGCACGATAGAGTTATAAGGAAGCCAGTATACTGCAGCAATAGAGCCTATAAAAAGAACAGTCGCTATTCGCTTATCTAATTTCTCAGCGATTTTGTCGCGATACAAATACATTATATTACCAAGAAAAAAAGCGGATCCTAGCATATACCATTGCTTCGGCAGTATAATGAATTTGAAAGCTATTGTCATTGCCATGATAAACCCGCAAATCAATATCGGTACTATTTTACGCTTGTATATACCTAGCGAAAACAATATCGCCAGTATTATATAGAAGACTTCTTCATAGATTAAAGTCCAGACAACCGGGTTTGCAGGAGCATCTCCTGTTGGCCACAGCCAGTACAATATGTTGCGAACCATCTCCTGAGGGCTCCAGAATATTCCCACCGCAATGAAAGACACAGCTAGGAGAGGTAGAACACGTAAGGCGCGATTGACGAAGAACTGCCCAATCGGCCGACGCTCCATGCTTCCAAGAACAACAAATCCACTTATCGCAAGAAATGCAGGCACTGGATTCATAAACACGTTAGGCGCAATGCCGCAGTGAATAGCAACAACTTGGATTGCCAAGAGCAGCCTCAGCCAATCAAAGTTTGGGTAGTGGGTTACCTTACTTAAATTTGATTTAGACATTTATTTTTTACCTATTTTAGATGGCGTACATGCTAGCCGATAACGGTAGATGTTTCCATCAAGCCATTCCTTCGTTTGGACGTATATCGGCACCGTAGGCGATGCGGCCCAATGTGGGATCTGAACGCACGCTTCAGCGGTAGTACATAGATGACGGGGTGTTTGATAGCCAGCAACCGACTCGCAGTCTGCACGCTTATTTTTAAAAAAATGGCAAAGGCTCCAAGGTAGCGCAAAAAGTACGACCTAAAGGCAAACCGGGCGTGATCAAGCAGTAACGTAAGGGGGTCATCTCCCGAACATATGCTGACACACCCGCCAGCGCGATCAATCATCGGTCATCGGTGTCGGTGATGGCGATGGCGATGGCGACACTCTTAAGCATACGCGGGGCCAGTCAGGCGGTCGCGGTAGGAATGGCAGTCACCTGCCACCCCCCGCACAGATCCGTACGTGCGGAATTACCGCATACGGCTCCTGCCTTGGGTTTTGACGCCGAAGCGGGTTATGGGATGCGGATGCATTGGTAGCTCTCTTGGATAGGGTATGAATAGCCGGGCCAACGTAGTCATGCGTTCCCAGTTCAGTCGGTGCCGCTGACTTCGCCGTTTAAGAGCATGCCTCCACGCACCGATCACTTCACGGCGAAAGGCATCCAGTCGCCGTGTGTTACCGGGTACGTGATAGTAGTTGCAGTAACCTTTAAACAGACGGCTCAACCATTGTCCGATTACCGGGACGGGCTCGTGCCTGCGCTTGTGTAACTGCGCCCGTATCTCCCTGATTGTCGTTCTCATACGCTTGGCGATGGTCACGCGTCTAACCACAAACATCCCGTTCTTGGTTTTATCACAGATATGCGTGAACCCGAGAAAATCGAAAGTTTCCGGTTTTCCTTCTCCGCGCTTCTTGCGATCTTCGATCGCGAACCAGCCAAACCGTAGCAAACGTGTTTTCTCTGGATGCAGTGTCAGGTTGAACTGTAAGCGCGCCATGAACCCCACATTCAAAGCCACCATATGATCGCGGATGCTGTGCTCCCGAATTTTTCTGGAGCCGTCCGCCATGATGCGACCCGACGCCAAAGTCGAAAAAGTCTACCTCTACCCCAAGTCCGTGGATTTCCGAAAATCCATCGATGGCCTCGCTGCCCTGGTCGAACTGGATATCAAGGTGGCGGTATTCGACCCGGTACTTTTTGTTTTTCTGAATCGCCCCCGGAACCGAGTGAAAATCCTTTACTGGGAGCGCAATGGCTTTTGCCTTTGGCTTAAGCGCCTGGAGTCCGAGCGTTTCAAAACCTCGCCCGACGTTACTGACGAAGCCATCGTATTGAGCGTCCAGGAACTGAACTGGCTGCTTGACGGTTTTGACCTTTGGCGCAACCGTCCGCATCAGGTTTTGACGCCGCGATTTGTTGCTTGATTGGGTATAATCCGGGCCATGATTTCCAGGCCCGACAACTTTCCCGATGATCTGACTGCGCTCAAGCAATTACTTGCTCAGATGCAGTCGAAGGTCGTTTTTCTTGAAGAAGAGAATGCGCTGCTTCGTCAGCGCCTGTTCGGGCGCAAGTCTGAGCAAACGGCTGATCCGGCGACACCACAACTGCCGCTGTTTAATGAAGCCGAAAGTATCGACACGCTAGCGCCTGTTGCTGCTGACGAAGAAGTTGTCGCCCCGACCAAACGCCGTGGCAAACGCAAGCCACTACCGGCTGACTTGCCACGCATCGAAGTTATCCACGAACTCCCCGAACACGAACTGACCTGCGTTTGCGGCTGCCGCAAACATGCCATCGGCGAGGAAACCAGCGAACAGCTGGAGATCGTGCCGATGCAGATCCGGGTGATCAAACATATCCGCAAGGTCTACGGCTGCCGAGGCTGCGAAACAGCACCGGTCACTGCCGACAAACCCGCGCAACTGATCGATAAAAGCATGGCCAGCCCCAGCGTGCTGGCGATGCTGCTGACCACCAAGTACGTCGATGGCCTGCCGCTGCACCGCTTCGAAAAAGTCCTCGCTCGCCACGGTGTCGATATCCCGCGTCAAACTCTGGCGCGCTGGGTGATCCAGTGCTGCGAACACTTCCAGCCGCTGCTGAATCTGATGCGTGATCGGTTACTGGAAAGTCCGATTGTTCACTGCGATGAAACGCGAGTGCAGGTGCTGAAAGAGCCAGGTCGAGACCCGACCAGCCAATCCTGGATGTGGGTACAAGCCAGCGGCCCACCGGAGCGACCAGTCCTTCTTTTTGACTACACCACCAGCCGAGCGCAGGAGGTGCCATTGCGGCTGCTCGGCGACTATCGTGGTTATTTGATGACTGACGATTACGCCGGCTATAACGCCTTGGCCGCACAGCCGGGTGTCGAGCGTTTGGCTTGTATGGCCCATGTACGGCGCAAATTTGTCGATGCGCAGAAAGTGCAGCCCAAGGGTAAAACCGGTCGGGCCGATGTTGCGCTGACGATGATCAACAAGTTGTACGGTATCGAACGTGATTTGAAAGAAATGACGGATGAGCAGCGCTTTGCCGGTCGCCAGGAACAGAGCTTGCCGGTGCTCGCGCAGTTGAAAAGCTGGCTGGAGAAAACTCACCCGCAAGTCGCATCGCAAAGTGCTCTCGGCAAGGCGCTCAGTTATCTGGCCAGCAACTGGAGCCGGCTGGAGCGTTACGTGGAGGCCGGTTTTTTACCGATCGACAACAATGCCGCCGAAAGAGCAATCAAGCCGTTTGTCATAGGGCGCAAGGCATGGTTATTCAGCGATACGCCCAAGGGCGCCGCAGCCAGTGCGCAGATCTACAGCTTGGTCGAAACCGCCAAAGCTAACGGCCAGGAGCCCTATACGTGGCTGCGCCACGTACTGGAACGATTACCGCAGGCTGAATCGGTTGAAGATGTTGAGGCGTTACTACCCTGGAATTGGAGGGCATCATGAGTATCAATATTGATCATCTGAGCGTCGATGAATTAGTGACATTGAATCATCACATTATCGAACGGCTGAAGATGTTGGAGTCGTTGGAGGCTCATAAATCGATGATGCAGTTCCATCCGGGAGCACGGGTAAGCTTCGATTCACCCAATGGTGAGCGCCTGTCCGGTACCGTCATGAAGTTCAACCGCAAGACCGTCACAGTGGTAACCGACACCAGCCAGCGCTGGAATATTTCGCCGCACTTACTGTCACCGATCAAAAACGTGCAGGCGGGGACGGTAGTGGATATGAAGCCACAAAAAATGAAGTAACCGCCACGAATGGTCTCCGCGCCAGAATGATTTGATTTCACACCCGATCTCACGCGCTGAACGCGCCACCTGTTTTTGGATAGGTGGGGTTTATGGATCAGTTACGTTGAACTGAGCTAGTCGAGCCTCCAACGCCTGGCGAAAACTCCATGCATCTTCATGCTTTTCAAACCCAAGCACACTGTCGTCTGCGTACCGCACAGCAATCATCTGACCTCGTGCAGTACGCTCGCGCCATTGCCTGATCCACAAGTCCATCACGTAGTGCAGGTAGATGTTGGCAAGCAACGGTGAAATGGGCGCACCTTGCGGCGTGCCCTGCTTCGCAGGAATGCGCTTTCCATTTTCGAGAACACCTGTGCGCAACCATCGAGCTATCAGCGCTAACATTCGCCTATCCGCGATTCGGTGTTGCAGGAAGCACATCATCCATTCGTGATCGATGGTGTCAAAGAACGCTCGAATATCCACGTCCAATATCCAACGAACACGCGAATTCTGTATTCCTACCGATAACGCATCCAATGCATCGTGTTGCCCTCGACCTGGGCGAAAACCATACGAGAGTCCGAGAAAGTTCTGCTCATAAATTGCGTTGAGCACTTGCGCGACTGCGGTCTGGACGATCTTGTCTTCCAGTGCGGTTACGCCCAGCGGGCGCTCGCTACCATCTGCCTTTGGGATAAACACCCGCCGAACAGGCTGGGCGCGATAGCGGCCACTGTGCACTTTGTCGTGTAAGGCTGTCAGCCTTGTGGGCAGACCTTGCTCGTACTCTCGCCACGATAGACCATCCACACCACTGGCCGCGTCTCGCTTGAGATTGTAGAAACTCTCGTGCAATAGCTCGACCGTCACGTGGTGCAGCAAGCTCGTGAACTTTACCCGGCGATCTCGCCGAGCTGCTTGACGTACAGCGAGCAACCCTGACAACGCACTTGTCCGGCTCTGCGTCCGGGGTGCGGAAGGCTGTTCGCTGTTCCCCTTGGCTAACTCCCTTTCCTCCATTGTCTCCGCTGAGCAAAACCCATTGTTCGACAACTTCTCAGGTACTACGGAGTTATCCGACTTCTCATCCGCGTAGACGGCAGGCTTTTGGCTTGTGACCTTTCCTGCCCCGTCTGGCTTGTCACGACCAGACACGGATGAGATCTCCCAGCTTCCGTACAGTTGACTTCCCAGCATGCTCAGGGTCTACGACCGCGCAGGGCGTGAAACATGGCTTGCGATTATCGTCATGCACACTGTGGCCTTCCGCTTCGCTTAACAGCGTCGGCGCCCTGGACTCATGATTTCGCGGCTCAATGGCTGGCCTGCTGGTTTCCCCTGCCAACGCTTCGCCGTACACCTCGCGGTGCACAACGCATGACTCGGGGTCGAGGTGTTTCGCCATAACTTCTCTCGTAGGGACTTTCACCCTTTATCAACTGCAAGCTTGGCTGGCGCACTAAGCGCGCCATGAACCCCACATTCCAAGTCCCTAGTGGCCTGAGCGGTTAATTCATTTATTTATATGTTGGTAAGGAATATACTAAGCGCCCAATATCATGACTTGGTTATGCGCATGGCCCGACCGACTTCCCCCTTCGCTTTAACGCCTTCTGATCACGCTATCCTGCAAGGCTGGTTGCGTATGAGTACGCTGGAACAGAGCCTCGCCCTGCGTGCACATATCCTGCTTCTACTGGCGGATGGATTGACGCCCAAGGTCATCAGCGAACAGTTGCAGGTCACGCCGCCGACAGTGTTCAAGTGGCGAAAACGCTATCTTGAGGCGGGCGTCGAGGGTTTGAGCGACCTGCCACGTAGTGGTCAGCCGCTCAAACTCGGGGCTGAAAAAGTCAGCGAGATCCTCACACTGACTACCCGGCGAGTACCCAAGGAGGCTACTCACTGGAGTGTTCGCCTGATGGCCAAGTATGCGCGGGTCACCACCTGGCAGGTGCGTCAGGTCTGGGCTGCTTCCGACCTCAAACCCCATCGTCTGAAGACCTTTAAAATCAGCAACGATCCACATTTCGCCGACAAGGTGGTCGACGTAGTCGGGCTTTATCTGAATCCACCAGACAACGCCCTGGTGCTGTCTGTGGACGAGAAAACTCAGATTCAGGCCTTGGATCGCACCCAGCCAATGTTGCCTCTGCGCCCCGGACAGATCGAGCGTCGGACGCATGATTACAAGCGCCATGGAACAGCCAGTCTGTACGCGGCATTCGACATCATGACTGGCCAAGTCATCGGGCGGATCACGCAACGCCATCGCGCCAAGGAATTCCTAGCCTTTCTGCACCAGATTGATCGCAGCACACCTCCGGCACTGGATCTGCATGTCATCCTGGATAACAGTTCGACCCACAAAACGGCCGCAATCAAGCAGTGGCTGGAAAAACGTCCGCGTTTCAAATTGCACTTCACACCGACCAGCGCGTCCTGGTTGAACGCCGTAGAGGGCTGGTTTGCACAACTGGAAAGGCGAGCGCTGTACCGAGGTGCCTTCACCAGCGTTGCCGACTTGAAGACAGCTATCCGCCAATTCATCGAGGCTCACAATGAGTTCTCAGCCAAGCCGTTCAAGTGGAATAAAACAGCTGAAGCCATTATCAGTTCGGTACACAAGGCGAAGCTGAGCGTGATAAAAAATAAATTAATGAATTAGCCGCTCAGGCCACTAGTGTGCTGTTTTCGAAATATATTACCCACTCATCTGCGCTTCCATCGCGTCGCGTGCTCGCCGAATCTTGTTCAAAATTTCCTCTCCCTTTGCGTTCCAAACGTACCGAGTCGGTTGCGCGTTTCGTAATGCCAAGAAGGTGGTAATCGAGCTTTCCAACTCTCGTACAGAGCCGAAACTACACCATCGGTGAAGAAGTCAGTGAACAACTTGAAATCGTGCCGATGCAGATCCGTATGATCAATCATATCCACAAGGTCTAAGCCTACCGTGGTTGCGAAACCGTGCCAGTGACTGCGGACAAGCCGATGATGGACATAGCTGTCTCCATCAGACAGAAAGCCGCCGAGAGACGGCTTTTGGATATGTAATCATTCAGGCGGATGCTGCTAATAGGGGACTGTGGAGCTAACAGCCGTCATCGGCTAGCATGGCGCCCACTATAAAGGATCTCTCATGACACCCCAAGCATCTTCAAATGCATCTAGAAACTCAAATTTTGACTGGCTGCGCCTATTTTTGGCTGGTTCGGTTGCGTATTTTCATGCAGGCTATTTCTCAAAGGTTGCCAATGGTCAAGATGTGCCATCTTGGATAATTCCATTCCCAATGGTGCCTACTTTCCTAGCCGTGTCGGGTTATCTAATGTTCAGCAGCTTTTCGTCGAGTCGAAGCTATTTACATTTCATGCAAAAGCGCGCCTTGCGTATTCTTCCTGCGCTAGGCGCTTCGCTTGTGGTAAGCGGATTGGCGTGGGGGTTCTCAGTTGGTGTGATCGGTTCTCTGCAGATATATATTGGTGGCGGTGCGTTAATTCTAGCGCCTGGTGGTAATGGATCGCTATGGTCATTGCTATGGGAGGAAATTGCCTATCTTATAATGGCTATATTGATAGCAATAAAAGCATACGATCATAAGTGGGTGATTTGGTTTTGTTTCTTCATAGGCTGCACCATAGCAGCGCTTAACAATCAGCAAGAACCCTTATGGCGTATCACTAATTTAGTTCCAGCGCTTTTTACCGGAAACCTCGTTTATCTATACCGCCAAAAACTATCAAAAATATCATGGAGAGTTCTAGCTGCGATATTGATCAGCACAACAATTTTAAATAGCGTTTTCCAACTGCATCCACAGGCTTGGTACATGGTTCCAGTAGCAGGCTTTTTAGCTTTAACACTATGCCTGAATGGTCCGTCCTTACCAAGATTGCCTTTTGATATTTCCTACGGACTTTACGTTTTTCATGACCCGGTTTTTTATATGGCGTCAAAAATAAAACCAGACTCTTTTACGAGCATGCTTATTATTGGAGCGCCTACCCTTATCGGCCTCTCACTATTGTGTTGGTTTTTTATCGAAAAACCTGCGCTTTCACTAAACAAGGCCGGTAAAACAAAGAACATTTTTCCTGAGTCAACAATAACGCCGACAAAATAAATCTTCCATTTAACCTGGTGATAATACCGACTAACGGTAGGAAAAATGCTCATATTAATTAAACAAATATTTGTGAAAAATAGAGCGTCTATTGAAGCCGTTCTAGGATCGATTTTTCTATGTGGAATTGGTTTTGTCATACAGTGGCGATACGGCTTCGGATTGGCTGATGAAGGTTTATTATGGTATGCCTCGCAGAGAACATTTCTTGGCGAAATTCCAATATTGGATTTCTATAGTTATGATCCTGGAAGATACTACTGGGCCAGTTTGTTCTTCCACATCACCGGCAGCAACGATCTCTTCAGTTTGCTTCTTGCCGGCGCAGCCTTTGGCTCTATGGGCTTAACGGTTGTATGGTATGCAATGTCAAAAGCCGGGTTGCCATGGAAGACACGGCTAGCTTGCGCTGTTTTATTAGTAATTGCTTTGGGATTTCCTAGACACAAAGTCTACGAGCAATCCTTAACTCTAATACTTTGTGCATTAGTGTTTTTTACATTGGTTAACTTTGACAAAACTAGGCAATGGTTCATATTTGGAGTTTTTACAGGGTTAGCCGCGTTTATTGGTAGAAATCACGGATTTTACTTCCTAGTGGCATTCTTTCTGATTATGCTGTATATGCTTTATTTAAATAGACGCACTCTATTACTCTCGGCCACTGCATGGTTTACTGCAGGAATTTTTGCTGGTTATTCGCCTATGCTGATGATGCTGGTATTTCAGCAAGGTTTCTTCTCGGCATTCATGGACTCCCTGCTTGCAGTATCCACTTGGCAGCTTCCAATTCCTATTCCATTTATTTGGAGAGCTGATCTCAGCGGAGAAATAACAGTAACCCTGATTCAAACTGCCGCCCTCGGCATGACATGTATTCTTATACCGTTAATTTATGCGGCAGGCATATACATATTCTTATCTAAATCCAAGCGCGGGATTCCAAATAGTCTTTCCCTGCTGATAGGGGCAAGTTGCGCTGCTGGAATACCATACCTGCACCAAGCATTTGAGCGAGCTGACCTCAGTCATATAGCGCAAGCGACTTTACCTGCTTACATTGCCGCATTTGGCATGTCGCACTATTTTTCATCGAAAAACAAAAAGGCCCTGTCGGTAACGCTTGCATATATAACATCAATTACGATGCTCACTGTCTGGATCCCTAACGAGCCAGGAATAATCTACTTGAGACAAAAAAGCAATGATCCCGACTCCGTCTCTGCCATTGACATAGGAGACAAGAAATTTTACATCGACAAGTATCAAGCCGATGTTCTGTTCGCAGTGAAACGAGCGATGCAACAATGCAATATTGGACGCAATGAGTTACTAGCCGCACCACATTTTCCAGGCGTATACGCATTTTTCAATGCAAAAGCTCCATCTTGGGAATTGTACTATTTGTACAAGCGATCTGACCAATTCCAGCGGGATCACATCAAGGCGATATCTAACACAAAACTTATACTGCTTTCGCCAGAGGCAACGATTGACAACTTGGAAAATCTCAAGCTAAAAAATACTTATAGTTTGCTTGTTGAGTATATACACCAGAAATACAAGAAAATAGCGGTAGTTGGGTCTCCCGACAAAATACAACTTCTCAATTATACTGAAGCATGTTCGTCTGAATGAAGCAGTGGCTAGAGCGTAAAAGAATATGACATGGACAATCTGGATGACGCCTTTGCCATATAACTAAAAATAAGAGGGCAGACTGCCAATCAATTGCTTAGTATTCAACATCAGTCATCTATGTGCTACCGCTTAAGGGTGCGGCCAGATCCTGCACATTGGACCGATCGCCTTCGGTGCCGATTGATCAGTATCGGCACCGCCGCAATATCTCAGAAACGTCGCAGTGGATCATGCGACTTTCCTGCAACTGATCGCACATCAGATTGAGCAACGGTTGGAGGTGGTCACCGCACTGGATCACCCAGCGTGCCAGGGATTTGACACGGGATATCGATGTCGTGACGACTGAGCACTTCCTCAAAGCGGTGCAATGGTAAGCCATCAACGTATTTTTCAGTGAAGCAAGTTTACTAATCTTGACGCCAGCACCTTTGCATGTTGACGCAGTTCAGGTACGGCAGTAGCTTCCCAAAAGTTTGCCTTGAGCATCGGACCTATGTAGTGAAGCCAAGTTGATCCATTGCCATTGGCATCTTTTACCGCCAGTCGCTCGTCGACAACCAATCCCAGACCGAGCGGATCGGATTGTATGAGACCGTCCTCTCTTAGTTGGGTGATCAGCATGTCATCGACACGTCGCAAGTTGGTATTTGGCCCTGTGCAGTTGATGACACGCACAACGGTGAGTTGTTGCAGTCTGTCCTCGCCGCGCAGTCGTACATCGACTGATATCTGCCCGGCATTTGAACTTACCTTCTGGATTCGTCCCGCCACGGAGTAAATCTGCCCGGCCAATACCGCCTCTTCGAAGCGTTGGTAGGCCACCGGAGCAACTCGATGACGGTGAACATCCCAGTAGGGTTGCACGTGACGTAGAAAGCGCTGGCGCTCAACCTCTGCCAGACGCTCCCACAATTGAGGCGTGGCTGAGCGGATAATCGCCAGCAAATCGCGCCAATCCAGCCCATGAGGTCGCGCCGCGTCGATTGCGTGGCGAACCAACCGCACATACTCAAGTACCTTTGGAGGAGCCTGCATCAGGTCATCCACTAAACTTATCGGTACTTCCTGAGCCGGCCTTTGAGGCCGATGGGGCAGTGGACGAAGTCCACGTCGCGAAACCATATAAATGGGTCCACGATGCCCCTGCTGTAATAGCCCGAGCGAAACATCCAGAGCTGTAAGCCCTGCACCCACTAACAGGATCGGACTATTCGCATCATTGATCTGAGAATTACCTGCCCAAGGATCCGACTGGTATTGATGAGATGCCATGCACAAATCAAAATCATAAGGATCGACGGGGGAGAAATTACCGAATGCCAGTACCACCTGATCGGCCTTGATACACTCGCCGTTGGCTAACTCCAGATAAGCCCCTGCTCCATCGGGTCGCAGGCAATTAACTTCCGAAATAATCCGCTCAAGCATTGCACCCTCGGTGCAATACTTTTCAGCATCATCCAGCACAGTGGTCAGATAATCGCCGTAAAGTTTGCGCGGCACGAAAGACGACGCTGTATAAGCAGCATCCTGTGCCTGACAAAAGCGTAAAAAATGATCCGGCTCATCAACATAGGCGCTCATATTGCCGGCAGGCACATTGAGCAGGTGCAGGGAGCTGTTGGTGCCGTAGGCCAGACCTCGGGCCATTGCCCCGGATCTATTGATCAGCACCACTCGAACCCCAGGAGGACTGCGGCGCAGAAATTGCGCCGCCGTTACCGCACCGCTGAAACCAGCACCAATGATAACGAGTGTTTTCATTGACCAAACCTTTTGTCCAGATACTCTAAAACGCATCCAATGGAGACCGACAGAGGCTCTGCAACAGTGTTGATGGAAATATCCGGGTCTGTAGGTTTCTCATAAGCAGAATCTATCCCGGTGAAGTTCTTAATCTCCCCAGCCCTTGCCTTGCTATACAACCCTTTAGGATCGCGCCGCTCACATTCCTCCAGCGAAGTGTCTACAAACACTTCGACAAACTCGTCGGGCCCGATAACGTCACGCGCCATCGCGCGATCTTGCTGGAAGGGCGATATGAAAGCAGTGATCACGATCAATCCAGCATCGACGAGCAGTTTGGAAACTTCTGCAACTCGCCGGATATTTTCAACACGATCGGCATCCGCGAAACCGAGATCCTTGCACAACCCCATCCGCAGATTGTCGCCATCGAGTAAAAACGTATGCCGACCTTTGTCAACCAGGGCCTGTTCCAGCGCATTGGCAATCGTCGACTTTCCTGCACCACTCAACCCTGTGAGCCAGATGACTGCAGGCTTTTGCCCTTTCACTTGGGCTCTCGCCGAGGCACTGACAGCCGTAGTGTGAAAAACCAGATCCTTACTCATACGATAAACCTTAAGTGAATCAGACAACCAAGGCCCGCCAGTGAAGTGGCAGGCCTACTCCGGGTTATGCGTGGGCAAGCAGACGATCGCGCAACGCCTTGATCCGAGCCTCACAGATTCGATAGGACTCACTGTTCAGCAAGTCCGTACGCTGCTGTTCGTCAGTGAGCGCGAGCGTATGAGTGTCACAGCCGATTCGATGAATGTAGTCACCAATAAAGCCGCTGGTTCGCAAGGACGCCCAATCTGTTCCGGCTCGAGTGAACAATTGCATCGTCAGATAATAGTCTTCCATGTACTTCATATCATCGAAGTAGGTCACAGCTTCGAGATCGCACTTATCCAGATCCAGCAGGAAGCTGTGCAGCGGTGCGTGGTTATGCTCGACGAAATCACGATAGGTTTCACCGTAGTCATAAATTTTTTCGCGTTTGATCGTGCAACCGGTCTCCGCATCGACCATGGTGGAATACACACGTGCAAAGGTCGCATTTTTGCCGCTGGCCTTGATTTGCTCTAACAGCACCTCGTAAGCCTTCGGAAACAACAAATCGTCGTAATCGAGAAATGCCACATAACCACGGCCGACAGCCTTGAGCGTGTCGTTCAACATCAGAGAGCGTAGATCCGGTGCCTGCTCTGTCGATGAATAACGCCGAATGACCGGTGCGCAGCCATCGCTCCAAGGCAGCTTTGCAAGCTCCCCTTCCAGTACCGCTATCTCCTCGTCACTCATATCCTGAATGGCCAGAATCGGCTTGACCAAGCAACCGGACTGGGCAATTAAAGAAAGAAGTGCATTAATCAGTGAGGCTCTGTCGCCCCGCCGATGGTAGCGCATGATGGTCGACACGGTGTCGAGCGCAACCTGAGTAACGGCTTCGGGCATTAGCTGGAAGCATGTAGCTTCGCAGCAGATCTTGTAGCCGATGGCCGAAACATTCGGGCGCAACTCCATGCAAGCGCGCTGATCAGCTTCAATTGTAAAGTTGACAATAGTTTCGCTTTGCACAAAGTCAGGATCGTTGCGCAGGTTGGCGGACACGGCAAAGCCTTTGTGCCGGATCGCCATTTTCAGCAACGATTCAATGGCGTCGGCGGGAAACAGGCAGACATCGCTGAAAACAAGGGTGAAATCCGCGAGATCGGCAGCATGACTGGAAACTTTCACGCCTTGTGCCTGCAGCGCCTGGTGTACCTGACCGCTTTCGACAGCAACCGAACACCGCTCAAAAACGCCGGAACTCGCAAGGCACGCCAGGAACTTGTGACGGGACTCGGGCTCGGCCTCCAGACGCGCCGAGGCATCAGATGTCAGGACAATATTGAGTTTCAGATCACTATCGAGAGCGTCGTGGCCGGCCGCCGAAAACGACTGACCGGACATTGCCCGCCCAATGGAGTTTAGATAGCCGTAACCGAATCGAGTATCCGGTTCGAGATGCGCACCTTCAGCCCATTCGTTCCAGGCATTGATCACCACGAAACGGCGATCTTCCGGCAAGTTTTGCTCGGAATAATCGATAAGGCGCTCGACCCAACTCTGGAACTTCGCAGTCGTGAAGTTGTTCAGCACGTAGGCTCTGGTGCCGTATCGAGCGGTGTTGTCCCATGTTGGAACCAGAGAGCGGAACAAGGTGAAATCCTTGCCCAGATCCTGCTCCATATAGTGGTCGGCGACTTCCGCGTAGTTGAGAACACTACCTTCCAGAGGCCAATAGGGGCGCAACTGAGCGCGAGTATCAGCGACCGCATCACCGGTCCAGTCATGCAGGACCCGCTCAATAGCAGCATCCATACCATAGTCTTGCGGATGCGTTGCCCCGCGTGTCAGCGTCGCGACAACATAAGGTGGTTTAACACCCGCCTTCTCACACTCTTCGCGCCAGATAGCGATATAACGCTCGCTATGCTCGATTGAAGAAGGACGATAAACGGATAGTTTTGGACGTCCATCCACCTTGATGTAGCGCTCGTCCTTGAAGAATGGGATGAGATAGCGGATGAAGTCACGAGCGTCATTTTCCGAATACACTTGCCCCAGCAGAACTTCCTGCTCGTTGCCATCCCAGCGACGAGTCCAGTTTTCATTAGCCCAGCAGAAGCAAAACGGCATGTCGATTTGTGGATTGTCCAGCAGCATCTGCGCCGGCTTCTCCAAGATCATTCGTCCGGTGAACCAGTAGTGATAGAAAATCAGGCCATGAACACCTGACTTCTTCATCATCTCAGCCTGTTGCATCAACTGTGCCGGGCCGTCCAGATGGTAATAACCGATGTCCTGGTGAGGAACATGCTGCTGGTAGTGCCCGTGGAACAGCGGGTTGGCAGAGCGAACCTTGTACCACTCGGTGAATCCCTCACCGTGCCACTCATCGTTTTCAGGCGTAGGGTGGAACTGTGGCAAGTAGTACGCCAGCACTTTGATCGTGTCGTGCACGATAGAGCCGGAGTAATCGGATTGCGGTTCGTAATAGGCCAACGGGTCACCAGAAAGCTGCGGTGACTCCAGTTGGTAATTGCGACCTTCATTCATCGTCGTGCAAACCAGAAGCAGCCGTTCCAGGCAGTGGGTAAGCATGTCGGACGTGGCAACTTTGCGCTCACCTGCAAAATCTTCATATTGCAAAGGCAAATGAATAAAGTCGCTAACCATACTTACGCGGGCCCAGAACATGCCGGCACGCGGGAATTCCGCGCTCGGGAACGTCGCGCCATCAACCTGGGGATACTTCTCCATTACCGTCGGGAGCACGCCACGGGCGTCGCTCCAACCAGACTCATGGTACGTAGCGTCCTCTGGCCGGTGATCGACCGGGTACACCACTTTCGCGTCATTGCCGAGCAAGTCGAAGATTTGCCCAACGATGCTCGGTGAACCGCACAGCTGCTCCATCCGAAGGTTCGTGCCCGCGTCTTTTCCGCCCATGTCGTGAAAATGCGCAACATAGTCGTAACTGCTTAAACGGCTACCGAACTGAATGATCAACGGGACGAGGTGCCCACTGTTTACCGGAACACCCTCGACGACCAGTTCGCGCAGCAAAGGCACGGCGGCACGCAAGGACTTATCGTCAAACTTTGTGTTACCTGCGCCACTACGGGAAATGAATAGGTCAAATTCGACCGGGATATGCTTCAGGTAGTCGGACCAGTCCCCAGCCATCTGCTCATCATGCAAATGAAGATGAACGGCGATCATGATCGACCCTGGCTTCGTAATCTCTTGCAAATAAGGATCCAGGTAATAAGGTACGACTTTAAGTACCTCGTACTCTGCCAGTGCGCTGTCGCTCAGCGGCTGCAGCACCTTGCTCAAGGCCAAGCGTTTTTGACTGCGAGTGAGTGTACGAGCCGCAATTGCGATCGCATGGCGCAGACCACCACGACGTGCCTCGCGAACAAAACGCCCGAGTAACTGCGGCTGCTGCGAAACCAGACTCAGCAGTTGGACAACAGTGCGTTGACGACTCAATTTACGCGAAAGGTGATAGTTACGACCTTTCGTATCGTAGATCGACCGGCCTTCGTAGTAGCCGTGGCGCAGATAGTGGATCAGAGGATTGATACGACGCAGCCGAACATCAGCATATCGCTCAAGGTAGGCATTGGTAGAAAAGCCGGCCGAAGGGTCGCGCCCTTCACGCCAGCCCTGTTCGAGATAGTGCTGCAGCGGATTGACGCCTGCGGCTCGAACATCCTCATAAGTGGTCAGGTAATAGTTGGCGTCGAACAATTCGCTTTCGGCAGGACTGTCTCCGCGATACCGCAATCCGAATCGCTCGGCCATATGCGACACCAGCGACTTGAGCAGAAAGCGCCCAGAAGCATAGCGGCGCAGATCCGCTTCCAGGCTTTGAATCGAACGCTCGGAATCAACAAGAACCGTATTGATCGTGTCATATTCGGATTCAAGTGCGTGACGGTGTGCTACCAAGTTCGAGTATTCAGATGCAAGTGTGCTGTGTTGAGCTTCCAGATTACCGAGGTCTACCTCAAGCGCCTTTATGCTCTGATCCTTCAACACCGCTTGTTCGATCAGTCGCACACTCAACTCCGAACTGTGGTCCTCGAAGTGGCGCATGAGTCGATAAGCAGGCAAACGGTCCAACATCCCACGGTGGAGTTCATTGAGCAACGCTTCAAGTGCCTGGTCGTCTGCTCGCTTGTCATGGGAAAGCTCCAGAAGAACATTGCTGAGCTTCAACACATCGACCGATACAGCGGGATCCTTGCTGAGGTCTTCTGGGGTAAAGGTATTATGTTGCAGCGAACGCTCGAGAAACTTGTGCTGATACTCAAGGAACTCCGGCCCTTGCGGATCAAACGGTAGCCCCAAGGAAGCAGAAATACGCTTCAACTGCTTTTCTGGCTCTTGAAGCATCAAATCGTAGTTAACAAAGACACGAGCAGTGCCCTGGCTATACTTCATGCTGAACAGCATGTGTTCCAGCCAGAGAAAATAACCTTTTTCCAGCTCAAAATTATTTCGCTTGGCCAACGAGTGAGCGACACTTTTCGGATTACGAAAGGCGACGACGTAGCTGACTTTCAACTCGAGTGCGGCAAAAACCTCCTGCCAGAAAGGCAGGAGCCGCGCCATGCGTGGATCTTTAACGCCAAAACAATCGATCCCCGCAAGCTTGCTACGCAGAAGTTCGATCGCAAGAATTTTTTGATCTTGGGCAACTTTCGACTCCAACTCCTTCGGCAGGATCGGCGTCAGCGTATGCCAGTCATGACCCAGCGCCTTTAGCAGTTCGACGTTGAAATCCGTTACTGCGGCGTCTTCAAAAAAACCCTTTTCGTTATTACCCACCTCAGCCGACAAAAGATTGCCGCCGAGGTCTACACCAAGAACTTTTAACCCGCGAGTAATGGCACTTGTACCGCTACGGTGCATGCCCAGAACTACGACTATTTGTTTATGATCCATAAGATTAATTATGCTCAACACTTGAAATGGTAAAAGCTGAAATACACTTGAAATCTACCGTCCCGGTTGCTGTGATCGCGGTTTCCGGTAGAACACGAAACAGGCACGCATCGATCAAACGGTGCAGGTAGGTTTCCCCTTCCCCTACGACACCGACCACGCCGGAGTTGAGAAAGTACGTGCCAGGATTCAGGTTGCACTCGAACTTGAATTCGACATCGATTTCCGCCTCGGCAGCCACATAGGTAATAGAATCTTGAGCCGTGGCCGCACTGGCCGCCCCACCGATCTCGATGCCCGCAAGCGTTTTGATCATCATGCCAAAGCGAACAGCCACGGCCCCTGTCGAAAACGCTACACGGTACGTATAGCGATAGGTGTCCCCACGCTTGAGGCAGTTGATCTGTTTGCCGGCCGCATTGAGGATGCGTGGATCACTGATCAGAACGCCGTGAGATTCGTAGGACATAACACTTTTGGAGACGATATGAGGATCGAAGTACTCCTCCAATCCATTGTCCGCAGCTCGCGATACCTCGACCGCAACCGCCGAGCGTTTCGCCTCTCGCTCCAGTTCAAGCCGTTCGAGACCACCCGATTTGATCGCTTCGCGAATGCCGGCAACCTTGTCAGCGGGTGCATACAACAACTTCTGATATTGGCCGACAATAACCTTCGGCACTCCCTCGGCAAGCTTCTCACCTTTATCGAGAAGTATCGCGCGGGTACACAATTCGATGACTGCGCTTCCCGAGTGCGATACGAACAGAATAGTGGCGCCGCTGGCTTTAATCGCCTCGATACGCGCAAAGCATTTGCGCTGAAATAATTCGTCGCCGACGGACAACGCCTCGTCGACGATCAATATTTGCGGGTCAACGTTGATGGCCACCGCAAAGGCCAGGCGCACCATCATGCCACTAGAATAGGTCTTGACCGGTTGATCAATGAAATCCCCGATTTCCGCGAATGCCTCGATCTCGGCAAAGCGGGCGTCGGTTTCTTCTTTTGTAAGACCAAGCACTGCAGCGTTCATGTACACGTTTTCGCGGCCGCTGAATTCCGGGTTGAATCCAGAACCCAACTCCAACAAGGCTGCGACGCGACCATGGGTCAAAATATCGCCATGAGTCTGATTGAGCGTGCCGCAAATCATCTGCAACAGGGTTGATTTCCCGCTGCCGTTACGCCCAAGAATACCGACGGTTTCACCTCTGTTGATGGTGAACGAAACGTCCTGCAAGGCCCAAAACTCCCGAAAGTATTGCTTCCGGCCGCGAGCGAACATTTGCAACAGCCGATCTCTAGGCTTGTCGTAGATATGAAAACACTTGCTCAGGTTGTTGACGGCAATTGCTGTGTTAGAGGACATCGGCGAACCCTTTACGCGTTTTTTGGAACCACGCAAATCCTAGCCAGAAGACAAGAGCTGCAGCGATATAGTAAAAACCTAGGTGAACAAAGCTGGGCAGTTCACCACGGAAAAGCAGAGCCCGCGCATCTTCGATCGCAGGTGTCAGGGGATTCAGGAAAAGCAAATGCCGGTACTGCTCAGGCAGCGCCGTGATCGGATAGAAAATGGGGGACAGGAACATCAGAACCGAAGTGAAGACACCGATGATCTGACTGACATCTCTGAGGTACACCCCCATTGAGGCGAGAAACCAGACCAGGCCGACAACAAAGATCATCAAGGGCGCCAAGAATACCGGCAGCAGAAGGACGGTATATTGGAGTTTTCCGAAGAAAATCAGGTAAGCAATCAACCAGACACTAAGGCTGACAAGAAAGTGGAACATTGCCGCGCCAAGTGTTACCCAAGGAAGTATTTCCAGCGGGAATACCACCTTCTTTACGTAGTTGACGTTGCCGATAATCAGCCCTGGGGCTCTGTTTATGCACTCTGCAAACAGATTAAACACGATCAGGCCGGCAAACAGCATGAGCGCAAACTCGGTTTTCGAGCTGCTATCGACGCTCCACCTGGCTTTGAACACGACACTAAACACGAATGTGTAAATCACCAGCATGACAATCGGGTTGAACAGTGACCACAACATCCCCATGATCGAACCACGATAGCGCCCAACGATCTCCCGCTGTACCAACGCTCGGATGAGGCCTTTGTTGCGCCAGACGCTATTGAGCATCTCCTTTGGCGACGTAGAAAAATTCAGCATTGTGTAAAAACCTCAAAAAATCCGAGGGAGTTTAACTCTCTCAGCAAACTCTCTCGTCCGATCATTACTTGAATTACCACAGAACTCTTCCTGAAAGGAGCCAAGCCCGACTGCGTGTCAGATTCCATTGAACACCGTCGCCAAAACCAGCCCAAGATTGCCCCATAAGGATTGCCGGTAGACCCCAGATCGTCGTAGCCAGATGATCCGCGCCAATCCACGTGAGCTACGTGCTCGTTGAAAAAGATCCAGCCTCATTCGGTTTTCTTCATTTAACTGAAATCGGGTCGATTCCAGCGCTGCAATATTCTTTTGATTCCACCCACGAAAACGACCGCGAAACAGCATGCGCACTCGTTTCAATTGCGCTCTCAACCCCGAGGTAGAGCCAATAAGATTCGCATCATGCTGCCTATAGAGAATGGTCGGGCAAACGTCGTAACAAACCCGCCCACCGGCGCCCGAAACAAGCAGATAGGCCCACCAGTCATGGGAGACGATATCCAGACCGGCGCCTGCACACTGAAACAACTGGCGGGCAGCATGGTTGAAGACCATTGTGTTGCCGCCACCCACACTTTGCACCAGTGCATTGGCAAATCCGACGGGACGCTCAAACAAGGGTGACAAGCCGATATTTGCGCCATGTTCGTCGATCAGCGCCGTCCTGCCACAATAAAGAGAAGGTGTATGCGACGGTATATCCTGCAGTCGCTGCAAAGCGGACTCCAGCTTGTTTTCCTGCCAGATGTCGTCTTGATCGGCCCAAGCATAGAAATCGGATTTGATCGATTCGTCACAGGTAACAGCGAGGAAATTTGCAGCATAGCCGCGTCCTGGCCCCTGTCGGATCGACAGTTTGTCATCGCCCCAGCGCTCGACATATTCGCGCAACAGTTCCAGGGTAGAGTCAGTGGAGCCGTCATCCGATACCACAACAACCCAGTGCGAATAGGTTTGACGCGCTATGGATTCCAGTTGTTGAACCAGAAATCGCTCACCATTGAAGGTGCACAAAAGAATCGCAACACGTTCCATATGCCCGGTTACTTTCTGCCGACTATCGCCCACATCGCGGTAATCCGAATTGCTGTTATGGACAACCGGGGAAAGAGGGGCTACCACCGAGCACTCCGTTGCTGAAATGAGAGAACTTCACCTGTGCCGACTCGTTCAACACAGGCAGGCGTTCGACGGGTCTGTGGAGCGTTAGATGATCGGCTCAGACACCACCCCCAACTGCGCAAAATTTGCGATTATAGCGATGAAGCATTGCCATTTGATAGCCCAGTGACATTATCGCTTTGCAAACGCTGGAAGCGGGTTTCGGGATTGAAAACACATAACATTGAACAATTCGAGGTGCAGCCGCACACGCCGCGGCACCGGGAGTGTAGGGTACCAAGCCCCCCTTCACCGAAAAAGGGTGGCAGTTTGCCAATGGCAGGATCAATGCGTCACCGACCCACTTGATACTGCAGTTCAGCTATGCGGTTTCAGGCGATGCTGTTCGGCTGTGTGACGAAGCGCTTCGTCCACACTGATAACAGGCAGCCACCCCAGGATATCCCGGGCTTTACTGATATCGACCTGTAATGAGCCACACAACCGCTGCGCCAAGTCACGACGCCCAATCAAAGATGCGCCTAAATTTAGTACCCAGTAAGGGATTGACAGCAAACGAGGCTTCACACCCAGCGCATCGGCCATTCGCCGAAGCAATTGGGAGGTGGACAAGTCCTCGCCATCACTGACTAGAAATATATTTCCCGCCGCTTCAGGATGGCTGATGCAGACATTGATCAAATCCACCAGATTCCCTATAGCCACCAAGCTACGCCGATTTTTTATCGCTCCCAGCGGAAGTGGCACACCGCGCTCAAGCCAACGCATCATGCTCAGGAAGTTGGCCTTCACTCCCGGACCGTAGACCAGTGGCGGGCGAATGATGACAATCTCCATGCCAGTGTCGAGGCTGAGCTGCTTCAATGCCTCTTCGGCTTCGTGCTTGGACACACCATAGGGATCGGCTGGGGCCGGAAAATCCTTAGCCTTGAATGGTTTACCCAAGACAGTACTTTCACCATTGACCTTGATCGAACTGATGAAAATGAAGCGCTTTACCCCGGACTCAGCGGCGCGCCGTGCCAGTCGAAGGGTCCCCTCCACATTGACTTTGCGAAATTCGGTCAAGGCATCTGTAGCAGTTTCATTCATCACATGTACGCGAGCAGCGGCATGGATGACGACTTGCACGCCACAGAGATCAGGTAACGCTTTCGAATCAGTCAGCTCAAAAGGAACAACCGCGCACAACCCATTCAGCCGGGTTGAGCCGCGCGCAGCTGCTATAGGAATGAATTTCCTGTCCAGCAACAGCCTGAAAACCACCGCTTCGCCGACAAATCCGCTTGCCCCTGTTACCAGTATCTTTGGGGCATTCATTTAGATTTGCACCCTATCAACGCCGTAGCCCAACAGATAAAAAAGAAGAACACTTTGTCACGCACCCGACGCCGGCATTGCCAGGCACTAAAAGACAGCTTTATTAATTCCCTATGACGTAGATGCAGCCATGTTTCGACAAAAGGGTTCGAATCTTGCCCGACCAGTCGAGCAATTGTTCGCACCTGATTAAACCACCAACCGTCATGAATCGTTTTGTAACGAGAAATCAATGAGCTCAAACCCTTGTTGGCACCCACCTGATTACGTTCGTGTTGGCGATAGTCCATGGATGGCAACGGGTCGATATACCAGCGATAGCCATGACTGCGGGCAAAAGCGTAGAAATACCAGTCATGCAAAGTGACTTTCTGCAGATGCTGCCATTTTTCAAGCATCGCCGCTTTCAAGGACTCTGCCAGCGTTTTGCTGAGCACATAGGTACAACCCGGACCCGCTGCCTCGAACAGGTAGTCCCATTCAACCTGGGGCTGGGCCTTGTCTAGCAAGTGGATTCTGCCATCTGGCCAAAAGGCCGTGACGTTGCTGGAGCAGGCATCGATCTGGCGAGTTTGAATGGCATCGACTGCACGCTGCAATTTGTCTTTGTGCCAAATGTCATCCTGGTCGGCAAAGGCAATGAAATCGAAGGAGCCGAAATCGACATCACGAATCAAACGAAAGAAGTTACGCGAGGCCCCCCCGAAGCTACCGGCATCCGGCAGAACGACCACTTGGTGATGCTCAGCCGCATAAGCCGCGCACCAAGCCTCGGTACCGTCAGTCGAAGGATCGATACTGATATAAACGGTTACGTCGACAGCTGACTGATCGAGGATCGAGGCCAACTGCTCCTCGATCCACCGCATGCCATCGTAGGCAGCCAGCAAAACCGCAACCTTGGGATGTTTTACTGACATACCATTCCTGCCTGGGACCGGTTAAACGCTACTGTTCGAAGGCTTTGAATTTCGAATCAGTGAGAAGGCGAGTCCAGCAGTTTTTGCAGATACTGACCGTACCCCGTCTTCTTCAGAGCATCAGCCTGAGTACCCAACTGCTCAGCAGTAATCCAGCCATTGTGATACGCGATCTCTTCAAGGCAAGCCACTTTCAAGCCTTGACGCTGTTCAATGGTGTGCACGAAGTGACTGGCTTCCAACAGCGAATCATGGGTACCGGTGTCCAGCCAGGCGAAGCCACGGCCGAGCATTTCGACGTTGAGAGTCTTCTGCTCGAGGTACGCACGGTTAATGTCGGTAATTTCCAGTTCGCCGCGTGCGGATGGCTTGATGCTCTTGGCGATTTCGACGACCTGATTGTCGTAGAAGTACAGGCCAGTCACGGCGTAGCTGGATTTCGGCTTCAGCGGCTTCTCTTCGATGCTCAAGGCCCGACCGGCAGCGTCGAACTCGACGACACCGAAACGCTCTGGATCGGATACGTGATAACCAAATACAGTCGCGCCGTGCTCTTGAGTGCTGGCGGAGCGCAGGTTTTCCGAGAAGTGCTGACCGTAGAAGATGTTGTCGCCCAGAATCAGGCAGCAAGGGTCCTTGCCGATGAACTCTTCGCCGATGATGAAGGCTTGTGCCAGACCGTCCGGGCTAGGTTGCTCGGCGTAGGTCAGCTTGATGCCGTACAGGCTGCCATCGCCCAACAATTTGCGGAAGTTCGGCAGGTCTTCAGGGGTGGAGATAATCAGGATTTCGCGCATACCGGCAAGCATCAGCACCGACAGCGGATAAAAGATCATCGGCTTGTCGTAGATCGGCAGCATCTGCTTGGACACGCCAAGGGTCAACGGGTGCAGACGAGTGCCCGAGCCGCCAGCGAGGATGATGCCTTTACGATTTGTCGTGGTCATTTATTCAGGACTTCCATAAGCATTCGGGTGACACCACTTTGCCAATCCGGCAAGTGTAGAGAAAAATTGTCGCGCAGCTTCTGAGTATTCAACCGTGAGTTCAGAGGGCGGCGCGCCAGTGTTGGGTAGGCGGTTGTGTCTATTGGGTTGATGGCCGTAACGGCGAGTTCTTCACCGTTGGCCTTGGCAAAACCGATGACATGCCTGGCATAGCCGTGCCAGGACACTTCGCCGGCGGCCGCCAGGTGATACAGGCCCGCCAGTTCAGGACGCTGCAAGACCTGCTGAATGGCCAAAGCCGTCACGTCGGCTATCAAATCTGCGCCGGTCGGGGCGCCGATCTGGTCGGCGATGACGCTCAGGGTGTCGCGGTCCTTGGCCAGACGCAGCATGGTCTTGGCAAAGTTGTTGCCGCGTGCGCCATAGACCCAGCTGGTGCGGAAAATCAGGTGCTTGCAGCCCGAGGCAGCAATCGCTTGCTCGCCGGCCAGTTTACTGGCGCCGTAGTGATTCACCGGCGCGACAGCATCTGTCTCTTGCCATGGCGTCAGGCCTTCACCACTGAACACGTAGTCGGTCGAGTAGTGAATCAGCCAGGCGCCTAGGGATGCAGCTTCTTCAGCCATGACTTGACTCGCCTGACCGTTCACACGGTCGGCCAGCTCGGTCTCGGACTCGGCTTTATCGACGGCGGTATAGGCCGCTGCGTTGACGATAACGTCAGGTTTCACCTGACGAATCGTCGCACGCAATGCATCAAGATCAGACAGGTCGCCGCTCAAACCATCGACCGGGTGACGGTCTAGGGCGATCAACTCACCAAGCGGCGCAAGGGAACGTTGCAGCTCCCAGCCCACCTGGCCGTTTTTTCCCAACAGGAGGATTTTCATGCCTTGTCCGAACGATCCGTGTAGTTCTGGTCGATCCATTGCTGGTAGCTGCCGCTCTTCACGTGAGCCACCCACTCAGTGTTGTTGAGGTACCACTCGACGGTCTTGCGAATACCGGTTTCAAAGGTTTCTTCCGGTGTCCAACCCAGCTCGCGCTGGATTTTGCTCGCGTCGATGGCATAGCGCTGGTCGTGACCCGGGCGATCCTGCACGTAGGTGATCAGACTGGCGTGAGGACGATGAGCGGAGTCTGGACGCAGTTCGTCGAGCAGCGCACACAGGGTGTGCACTACTTCAATGTTTTGCTTCTCGTTATGGCCACCGATGTTGTAGGTCTCGCCGATCACGCCTTCGGTCACGACTTTGTACAGTGCGCGGGCGTGGTCTTCGACATAGAGCCAGTCACGAACCTGATTGCCTTTGCCGTAGACCGGCAGCGGCTTGCCTTCCAGTGCGTTGAGAATGATCAGCGGGATCAACTTCTCAGGGAAGTGGCACGGGCCGTAGTTGTTCGAGCAGTTAGTGACCAGAGTCGGCAGGCCGTAAGTACGCGCCCAGGCGCGAACCAGGTGATCGGAACTGGCCTTGCTGGCCGAGTACGGAGAGCTTGGCTGGTACGGCGTGGTTTCGGTGAAGAGGTCTTCCGGACCTTCGAGGTCTCCGTAGACTTCGTCGGTGGAAATATGGTGGAAGCGGAAGTTGGCTTTACGCGCATCATCCAGTGCCGCCCAATAATGGCGTGCAGCTTCCAGCAAGGTGTAAGTGCCGATGATGTTGGTCTGGATGAATTCAGACGGACCGGAGATCGAGCGGTCAACGTGGGACTCTGCGGCCAGGTGCATGATGGCATCCGGTTGGTGTTCGCGCAGGACACGGTCCACTTGGTCACGGTCACAAATGTCGACGCGCTCGAACACATAACGCGAGTTCTGGCTGACTTCGGCCAGCGACTCAAGGTTACCGGCATAAGTCAGTTTATCGACGTTAACGACAGAGTCGTTAGTGTTGGAGATGATATGACGAATGACTGCCGAGCCGATAAACCCGGCGCCGCCGGTTACTAGAATTTTCACGCGAAACCATACCCTTAAGTTGCTGACAGGGCCGCCAACCGCGCACTGTCTAATCCATGAATGCAAAAGCCATCAAGTCAGCCGTGGCTTCTGACAGAGTCAGTCTGAACCGATCAGGAAACGCCCTATCGACCAAGCGCAGCATTTTACAGCTTAATGAAGGTTTTACTAATGGATATGGACAAGCTATGACGCAAATTCGACGCGTGTAACGGGTTTGTCGCAATCAGACAAGGCGCTTGCGTGAGGCTCTGGACGTACGTCCCAGAAACCAGCCAAGAATCGGCCCGATCACCATGCCGATCAGCAGCGCGATCACCATGATCAGCGATACTGGCAACTGTGGGCCCGCCCAGCCCAGGAACAGCAGCGACACGCTTTGCTGGTTCTCCAGAACGAACGCCAGGATCGCCAGAACGAGCAACAGGACAAATACAGCGAGAAGTACGCGCTTGAGGTTACGCATCAGCGGCTCCTTGAAGTGCAGCAGCTGTCAAAGCCCCTCCTCCTCTTCCTCGTTCACGCGATCACGCAGTTCTTTGCCTGGCTTGAAATGCGGAACGAACTTGCCGTCGAGGCTGACGGACTGACCGGTTTTCGGATTGCGGCCTACGCGCGGCGCGCGATAGTGCAGGGAGAAGCTGCCAAACCCACGGATCTCGATTCGATCACCGGTGGCCAGACATTGGGACATTTGCTCAAGCATGGTCTTGATGGCCAGCTCCACATCCTTGGATGAGAGCAGCCCTTGATGGGTGACAATTCGTTCGATCAACTCCGACTTCGTCATATTTTTCCCTTCTTTTTCAAGCAGCTAGGAAAAGCGCTTCAAAGGTTTTAGCATGCCAGGAGAAATTTGAACAGCCCGAGTTTTGACATATCTTTCCTCGTAATGAGGCGCCCGATTTCAGAACATCGGAACATTACTCAAACCCGGCATTCATCTACAGATAACCAGCATGGTGCGCGTCAGATAACCCGCGGGATTGAAGCCAAAAGGGAATTCATCTTCCTCCTTCGCGTCATCGGACCTGACAACGACTTTATAGCCTGCACCCTTGCATTCCTTGGCGGCTCGCTTGTGACACTTCTCCCATCCGGAGCCCAATCCTGAACAATCGATCTCTATACCACTGACTCCGCGCACTGCATGAGTCTTGGCGCTGGTGGTACAACCTGCCAATGTCAGTACTGCTATCACGACAATGAGCTTGTTCATTTATTTCCTTATGCCAGGCGCGCTGCCCAGCGGTCGTTCACTTCAGACTAAGCCTAGCCTTGAATAGACGATTGACCTGTATGAAGTTACAGACAGCTTATGTAGATCATTGGTTTCACGAAAGAAATAAGGCGGCGGGCAAACCGCTTTTCGTAGGAGCCAGCGGTGCAGCGATCCGACTTGCTCGCGAAAGCGGTGTATCAGGCGACATCAATGTTGACTGTGTTGCCGTCTTCGCGAGCAAGTCGAATCGTCGCACCGCCGCTCCCACATGGATTGCGCTTAACTGGCTTGCCGGCGAAGGCGCTCTTACGGACGCCTTCGCCGGCAAGCCTGGCTCCTACGAAAAGCGGTGGCGCCAGCACGTCTGGGATTCACCAAATCGCAGACATAAAAAAGGGCGACCGAAGTCGCCCTTTTTCTATGGTCTGACAGAACTTAGTTCTGTTTTTCCATTTGTGCACGCAACAGGTCGCCCAGAGTGGTAGGACCAGCAGCGATGCTATCCGAAGGCTTGTCTTTCAAGCTTTGGATGGCTTCTTTCTCTTCAGCATCGTCTTTCGACTTGATGGAGAGCTGGATTACGCGGCTCTTGCGGTCAACACTGATGATCTTGGCTTCTACTTCCTGGCCTTCTTTCAGAACGTTGCGCGCGTCTTCAACGCGGTCACGGCTGATTTCGGAGGCTTTCAGAGTCGCTTCGATATCGTCGGCCAGAGTGATGATGGCGCCTTTAGCGTCAACTTCCTTCACGATGCCTTTAACGATGGCGCCTTTGTCGTTCTCTTGAACGTACTCGGAGAACGGATCGCTTTCCAGTTGCTTGATACCCAGGGAGATGCGCTCGCGCTCTGGGTCAACCGACAGGATAACGGTGTCCAGCTCGTCGCCCTTCTTGAAGCGGCGAACGGCTTCTTCGCCCACTTCGTTCCAGGAGATGTCGGACAGGTGAACCAGACCGTCGATGCCGCCGTCCAGACCAATGAAGATACCGAAATCGGTGATCGACTTGATGGTGCCGGAGATTTTATCGCCCTTGTTGAACTGGCCAGAGAAATCTTCCCATGGGTTAGATTTGCACTGCTTGATGCCGAGGGAGATACGACGACGCTCTTCGTCGATGTCCAGAACCATAACTTCCACTTCGTCGCCGACTTGTACGACTTTCGAAGGGTGGATGTTCTTGTTGGTCCAGTCCATTTCGGAAACGTGTACCAGGCCTTCAACGCCTTCTTCCAGCTCAGCGAAGCAGCCGTAGTCGGTCAGGTTGGTTACACGAGCGGTAACGCGAGTGCTTTCTGGGTAACGGGCTTTGATAGCAACCCATGGATCTTCGCCCAGTTGCTTGAGGCCCAGGGAAACACGATTGCGTTCGCGATCGTACTTCAGCACCTTGACATCGATCTCGTCGCCAACGTTGACGATTTCGGAAGGATGCTTGATACGTTTCCAAGCCATGTCGGTAATGTGCAGCAGGCCATCGACGCCACCCAGATCGACGAATGCGCCGTAATCGGTGAGGTTCTTGACGATACCTTTGACTTGTTGGCCTTCCTGCAGGGATTCCAGCAGAGCTTCACGCTCGGCGGAGTTCTCGGCTTCGAGGACGCTGCGACGGGAAACGACAACGTTGTTGCGTTTCTGGTCGAGTTTGATGACCTTGAATTCCAGCTCTTTGCCTTCCAGGTGCGTGGTGTCGCGCACTGGACGGACGTCAACCAGAGAACCTGGCAGGAACGCACGGATGCCGTTAACGTCGACAGTGAAGCCGCCTTTAACCTTACCGTTGATAACGCCCTTGACCACTTCTTCGGCTGCGAAGGCTGCTTCCAGAACAATCCAGCATTCAGCGCGCTTGGCTTTTTCACGGGACAGCTTGGTTTCACCAAAGCCGTCTTCAACCGAGTCCAGAGCAACGTGAACTTCGTCACCGACGTTGATGTTCAGTTCGCCAGCGTCGTTGTAGAACTGCTCAAGCGGGATGAGTGCTTCAGACTTCAGGCCAGCGTGAACGGTTACCCAGCGAGCTTGGTAATCGATATCAACGATAACACCGGTGATGATGGAGCCTGCCTGAAGGTTCAGGGTTTTTAGGCTTTCTTCAAAGAGTTCCGCAAAGCTTTCGCTCATTTTAATTCCTGTTGATGAGGGCGAAGAATACGCCCATCTCCACACCCCAGACGGTGTGGGTTAGTTTCATTTAAAAGAAGCCACCGCAGGACTATGACTGGTCCCCTGCGGCCTTCTTGGTCACCCGGCGATATCGCGAATGGCGATCTCGCTCATGATGCGTTCCAGCACCTGATCGATGGATAATTCCGTGGAATCCAGCTGGATGGCGTCAACCGCCGGTTTGAGCGGGGCTACCGCTCGCTGGGTGTCGCGCTCATCGCGCGCACGTATCTCATCTAGCAGACTCGACAGACTAACACCATCGACTTTGCCCTTCAACTGCAAGTATCGACGGCGCGCACGCTCCTCCGCACTGGCGGTCAGGAAAATCTTCAACGGTGCGTCGGGAAATACCACCGTGCCCATGTCGCGGCCATCGGCCACCAGACCCGGTGGCTCCTGAAAGGCCCGCTGGCGCTGTAGCAGCGCCTCACGAACGGCAGGCAATGCAGCAACCTGCGAGGCGCCCGAGCCGATACTCTCGGTGCGAATGATATCGCTGACTTCATCGCCTTCCAGAATGATGCGCTGCAGCTGACCGTCGGTCGCCGCGATGAATTGCACATCCAGATGAGCGGCTAGTTTTTTGAGCAGCTCTTCATTCGTCAGATCGACGCCATGGTTATACGCCGCGAACGCCAGCAATCGGTACAGCGCACCGGAATCCAGCAAGTTCCAGCCCAGACGCTTGGCCAGCATCCCGGCGACAGTGCCCTTGCCAGAGCCGCTTGGCCCATCAATGGTGATGACCGGTGCGATGATTTTCACGACTGAGCCTCTTGTGCAACACGGATACCGACCTGCGCGCACAGCGCGAGGAAGTTCGGGAACGAGGTCGCGACGTTGGCGCAATCATGGATGCGGATGGGTGCGCTAGCGCGTAGCGAAGCCACGCTGAAGGCCATGGCAATCCGGTGATCGCCGTGACCGTGCACTTCGCCGCCGCCGATCTGGCCGCCGTGGATGATGATGCCGTCCGGGGTTGGTTCGCACTTGACGCCCAGCGCCAGCAGACCATCCGCCATGACCTGGATCCGGTCCGACTCCTTCACGCGCAGCTCTTCGGCGCCGCGCAGCACGGTGCGCCCTTCGGCACATGCAGCGGCCACGAACAGCACCGGGAACTCGTCGATAGCCAGTGGAACCAGCGCCTCAGGGATCTCGATACCTTTGAGTTTAGCTGCCCGTACGCGCAGATCCGCTACCGGCTCACCACCAACTTCACGCTGGTTTTCCAGGGTGATGTCCGCACCCATCAGGCGCAGGATGTCGATCACGCCGGTACGGGTCGGGTTGATGCCGACGTGCTCAAGCACCAGCTCCGAACCTTCGGCAATCGACGCAGCTACAAGGAAGAACGCCGACGACGAGATATCGCCCGGCACTTCGATGTGGGTCGCGGTCAACTTGTGGCCGGACTCGACCGAGGCAGTCGCGCCGTTGACGGTCACCGGATAGCCGAAGCCGCGCAGCATGCGCTCGGTGTGATCGCGAGTCGGTGCCGGCTCGGTGACGGTGGTCTTGCCGTCGGCATACAGACCCGCCAGCAACAGGCAGGATTTAACCTGGGCGCTGGCCATTGGCATGGTGTAAGTCAGGCCCTTGAGCTTGTTGCCGCCACGAATGGTCATCGGTGGACGACCTTCAGCAGCGGTCTCGATTACGGCGCCCATTTCACGCAGCGGATTGGCCACGCGATTCATCGGACGCTTGGACAGCGAGGCGTCGCCGGTCAGCGTGCTATCGAAACTCTGCGCAGCCAAAAGGCCAGACAGCAGACGCATCGAAGTGCCGGAGTTGCCCAGATAGATCGGGCCCGGCGCAGGCTTCAGGCCATGCAGGCCGACGCCGTGGATGGTCACACGACCATGGTGCGGACCTTCGATGACGACGCCCATGTCACGGAAAGCTTGCAGGGTCGCCAGAGCGTCTTCGCCCTCGAGGAAACCTTCCACTTCGGTGACGCCTTCGGCCAGGGAACCGAGCATGATCGAACGGTGGGAAATCGATTTGTCGCCCGGTACACGAATCCGCCCAGTCAGGCGGCCACCAGGTTGTGCCAGGAAAATCAGATCGTTGGAATTCATAGCGTCCACATAGGCCCGGCGGGCCAGGATTTTACTGAAATGCTCGCGGGCAACCCGGGCGCGAGTGAACACGCCCAACAATTGGTGCCCATCCCCTGCATCGACCGCGTCGCGCAAGGCGTCGAGGTCGCTGCGAAATGTATCGAGTGTGCGCAGGACAGCTTCGCGGTTGGCGAGGAAGATGTCGTGCCACATGACCGGGTCGCTACCGGCGATTCTTGTGAAATCGCGGAAACCGCCCGCAGCGTAACGGAAGATCTCAAGATTTTCATTGCGTTTGGCCAACGAATCGACCAAACCGAACGCCAGCAAGTGCGGCAAATGGCTGGTCGCCGCCAACACTTCGTCGTGACGCTCTACCTGCATGTGCTCGACGTCGGCGCCCAGTTCGCGCCACAACCGGTCGACCACTGCCAACGCGGCCGGATCGGTCTGATCCAGCGGCGTCAGAATCACTTTATGACGACGGAACAGCTCGGCATTGGAGGCTTCCACCCCGCTCTGCTCGGAACCGGCAATTGGATGCCCCGGCACAAAACGCGCCGGCATGCCGCCAAACGCCTCGGTCGCTGCGCGCACCACATTGCCCTTGGCGCTGCCGACGTCGGTCAGAATCGCTTGTCCCAGGTCCATGCCCGCCAATAGCGCGAGCAGTTTCTCCATGGCCAGAATCGGCACCGCCAGCTGAATCACGTCAGCGCCCTGGCAAGCCGCCGTCAGGTCTTCTTCGCAGCGATCCACCACGCCCAACTCGACCGCCAGCTTGCGCGACTGCGGATCGAGATCGACTCCGACCACTTCGCGGCACAGACCACTTTCACGCAAGCCTTTGGCAAACGAACCGCCGATCAACCCCAAGCCGACCACCACCAGGCGACCGATCATAGGTTGAGCAGATTGCAGTGCAGTGACATCAACCACGAGCCATAACCTTGGTCAGCGCCTCGAGGAAGCGGCTGTTTTCAGCCGGCAAACCGATGGTGATACGCAGGTGGTTCGGCATGCCGTAGTTGGCCACCGGACGCACGATCACGCCTTCACGCAGCAACCCCTCGAATACAGGAGCAGCGACACGCCCCAGATCGACACAGATGAAGTTGCCTTTGGATGGAATCCAGCTCAACCCCAGCTCGCGGAAACCCGCTTGCAGCTGCTGCATGCCGGATTCGTTCAGGCGACGGCTTTCGGCCAGGTACTCGAGGTCTTGCAGCGCTGCACAAGCGGCGGCCAGTGCGAGGCTGTTGACGTTGAACGGCTGACGCACGCGATTCAGCACATCGGCGACGATGGCCGAGGACAAGCCGTAACCGACCCGCAGCGACGCCAGACCATAGGCCTTGGAGAAGGTGCGCGAGACCAGCAGGTTCGGATAGGCCGCCAGATAGTCCAGGCCATCGGGCAAGTCGCTGCCTTCGGCGTATTCGATGTAAGCCTCGTCCAGCACCACCAGCACATGGGCCGGTACGTCCTGCAGGAAGTCATCCAGTGCCTGGGCGTCGAACCAAGTCCCGGTCGGGTTGTTCGGGTTGGCGATGAACACCACGCGGGTATCGGCATCGATCGCAGCCAGCATGGCCGACAGATCATGCCCCCAGTCTTTGGCCGGGATCACTTTTGCCTGGGCGCCGACGGCCTGGGTGACGATCGGATAGACCGCAAACGCATGGGCGCTGAACACCGCATTCAGACCCGGGGCCAGATAGGCACGCGCCACCAGCTCCAGAATGTCGTTGGAGCCGTTGCCCAGCGTGACCTGGTTCAGCTCGACGCGGCACTGATCGGCCAGCAGGGTCTTGAGCGCAAAACCGTTGCCATCCGGATAGCGGGTCAGTTCGGTCAGCGCTTCGCGAATCGCTGCCAATGCCTTGGGGCTGGCGCCCAACGGGTTTTCGTTGCTCGCCAGTTTGACGATATTGGCCGGATCGAGGTTCAGCTCACGGGCCAGTTCGTCCACGGGCTTGCCCGGAACGTAAGGCGAAAGTTGTTGCACGCCCGGCTGTGCCAGAGCGAGGAAGTTGCCACTCATTTGCTACCGCCCTTAGAGAACTGCTTTCGGGTAGGAACCCAGCACTTTGAGTGCTACTGCTTCCTGACTGATCTTTTCCAGTACACCTTTGACCAGTGGGTCGCGGTGGTGCCCGACGAAGTCGATGAAGAACACGTAGGTCCATTTACCGCTGCGCGACGGACGGGTCTCGATGCGCGTCAGGTCGATGCCGTTGTCATGGAACGGCACCAGCAGCTCGTGAAGGGCGCCGGGTTTGTTGCTCATGGAAACGATGATCGAGGTCTTGTCGTCGCCAGTCGGCGGCACTTCCTGGCTGCCGATCATCAGGAATCGCGTGGAGTTGTCCGGACGATCCTCGATTTTTTCGGCCAGACGAGTCAACCCGTACAGACCAGCGGCCATGTCGCCGGCAATCGCCGCCGAGTTCCACTCACCCTTGACTCGCTTGGCCGCTTCGGCGTTGCTCGAAACCGCCACGCGCTCGACATTCGGGTAATGCGCGTCCAACCACTTGCGGCACTGGGCCAGGGACTGGGCGTGGGAATAGATGCGGCTGATGCTGTCGGTCTTGGTGTTTTCACCCACCAACAGGTGATGGTGAATGCGCAGCTCGACTTCGCCACAGATCACCATGTCGTGTTCGAGGAAGCTGTCGAGGGTGTGGTTGACCGCGCCCTCGGTGGAGTTTTCCACCGGGACCACGCCAAAATTCACCGCACCGGCCGCGACTTCACGGAACACTTCGTCGATCGCTGCCATCGGCTTGCTGATCACCGCGTGGCCGAAGTGCTTCATGGCCGCAGCCTGAGTGAAGGTGCCTTCAGGGCCGAGGTAGGCCACTTTCAGCGGCTGCTCGAGGGCCAGGCACGAGGACATGATTTCGCGGAACAGCCGCGCCATCTCTTCGTTGCCCAGCGGCCCCTGGTTACGCTCCATCACACGCTTGAGCACCTGAGCTTCACGCTCAGGACGATAGAACACCGGCACTTCGCCTTCGGCCAGCGAGGCCATCTTTACTCGCGCAACTTCCTGGGCGCAGCGTGCGCGCTCACTGATCAGCTCGAGGACTTTTTCGTCCAGAGCATCAATGCGCAGGCGCAGCGCCTTGAGTTCTTGCTCAGACATTAACCGTGTTCCTTCTCGAACTCTGCCATGTACGAAACCAGCGCGTTGACCGCAACGATATCGACGGCGTTATAGATGGAGGCACGCATGCCGCCCACGGAACGGTGGCCCTTGAGGTTCAGCAGGCCGCGTTCGTCGGCACCCGCCAGGAATGGCTTGTCGAGACGATCGTCAGCCAGACGGAACGGCACGTTCATCCACGAGCGATCCGACTTGTTGATCGGGTTGCTGTACAAGCCACTGGCGTCGATGAAGCCATACAGCGTGCGCTGCTTCACTTCATTGAGCTTGCCGATGGCTTCAACACCACCCTGCTCTTTCAGCCACTCGAACACCAGACCGGACAAGTACCAGGCCAGGGTTGGCGGGGTGTTGTACATCGAGCCGTTATCGGCCGCGACCTTGTAGTTGAGCATGGTCGGGCAAATGGAACGGGCGTGACCCAGCAGGTCTTCGCGAACGATGTTGACGACGACACCGCTCGGGCCGATGTTTTTCTGGGCGCCGGCGTAGATCATGCCGAAGCGCGAGACATCCACCGGACGCGAGAGAATGTCCGAGGACATGTCGGCAACCAACGGCACATCACCGGTTTCCGGGATCCATTGGAATTCCAGGCCGCCAATCGTTTCGTTCGGTGCGTAGTGAACGTAGGCCGCGTCTTTCGACAGGCTCCATTCGTTCTGACCGGGAATAGCGAAATAGTCGTAAGGCTTGGCGGTCGCGGCAACGTTGACGTGGCCGTAGCGCGAGGCTTCTTCGATAGCTTTCTGCGACCAGATACCGGTGTCGATATAGTCGGCGGTGCCGCTTTCCGGCAACAGGTTCAGAGGAATCTGAGCAAATTGCTGGCTCGCGCCACCTTGCAGAAACAGCACTTTATAGTTCGAGGGGATATTCAGCAGATCACGCAGATCCTGCTCGGCCTTGGTGGCAATGGACACGAACTCATCGCTGCGATGGCTCATTTCCATGACCGACAAGCCCTTGCCGTGCCAATCAAGGAGTTCACCCTGGGCGCGCTTCAGGACAGCTTCGGGAAGCGCCGCAGGACCGGCACAGAAGTTATAGGCTCTCTTGCTCACATCCAATCTCGCTCTGATTTGGTGGTATCACGCAATAAATCACAACATCAATCGCCACGGGTCCCTGCTGAAGCAAATATTTGTGGGAGCGAGCCTGCTCGCGATTGCATCACCGCGGTGCTTCGGACGTATCGCGGCGCCTGCATCGCGAGCAGGCTCGCTCCCACAAGGGATCTCCAAAAGGTGTCGATATTTCATTATGGACAAACAAGGGGGCGAATCTTCATCCGCCCCCTGCTTGCCCGCTTACTCTTGCGGCTCTTCGTCAGCGGCGGCGTCGAGTTGCTGGTCTTCGGCAACGTCGTCGATCACGACTTCACCGTCGAACACTGCACCTTCTTCACCTTCGAGCCCTTCGCCTTCCAGCTCTTCGCCTTCGACTTCCGACGGCTCTTGAACCCGCTCCAGGCCCACCAGCGTTTCATCGCTGGCCAGCTTGATCAGGGTTACGCCCTGGGTGTTACGACCCAGGCTGGAGACTTCGTCGACACGGGTACGAACCAAAGTACCCTGGTCGGAAATCAGCATGATCTCCTCGCCATCGAGCACCTGGACTGCGCCGACCAGACGGCCGTTACGCTCGTTGCTGACCATGGCGATAACGCCCTGACCGCCACGCTTGTACTCAGGGAACTCGGTGATCGCGGTGCGCTTGCCGAAACCACGCGCCGAAGCGGTGAGGATCTGGCTGCCTTCTTCCGGGATCAGCATGGAGATCAGCTTCTGGCCTTCCGGCAGACGCATACCGCGGACACCGCGAGCGGTACGGCCCATGGCGCGAACGTCGGTTTCCTTGAAGCGAGTGACCTTGCCACCGTCGGAGAACAGCATGACTTCACGCTCGCCATCGGTAATGGCGGCAGAGATCAGTACGTCGCCTTCGTCCAGTTCCAGCGCGATCAGACCGACGCTGCGTTGACGACTGAAGGATTCCAGCGGGGTCTTCTTCACGGTGCCTTTGGCAGTGGCCATGAAGATGAAGTGACCTTCGGTGTATTCCTCGACCGGCAGCATGGTGGTGATGTACTCATCACTGTCCAGCGGCAGCAGGTTGACCAGCGGACGACCACGGGCCGCACGCGACGCTTCCGGAATTTCGTAGGTTTTCAGCCAGTACACTTTGCCTTTGCTGGAGAACAGCAGCAGCGTGGTGTGGCTGTTGGCGACCAGCAGGTGAGCGATGTAGTCCTCATCCTTGACGCCGGTGGCCGACTTGCCTTTACCGCCACGACGCTGAGCCTGGTACGCAGCCAATGGCTGGGTCTTGGCGTAGCCACCGTGGGAAATGGTCACGACGCGCTCTTCTTCCGGGATCATGTCGCCCAGGGTCAGGTCGAGACGGGCATCGAGAATCTCGGTGCGACGCACATCGCCGTATTCGGCGCGGATCACTTCCAGCTCTTCGCGGATCACTTCCATCAGGCGCGTGGCGCTACTGAGGATGCGGATCAGCTCGCCGATCTGGTTGAGGATCTCTTGATACTCGGCCAGCAGCTTTTCGTGTTCCAGACCGGTCAGACGGTGCAGGCGCAGGTCCAGAATGGCTTGCGCCTGCTCTGGCGACAGGAAGTACTTGCCTTCGCGCAGACCGTATTGCGGGTCCAGGGTCTCTGGACGGCACGAATCGGCACCGGCACGCTCAACCATCGCAACCACGGCGGAAGATTCCCACGCAGTCTTGATCAGCGCTTCCTTGGCTTCCGACGGCGTTGGCGAGGCCTTGATCAGGGCGATGACCGGGTCAATGTTCGACAGGGCAACCGCTTGACCTTCCAGAATGTGGCCACGTTCGCGCGCTTTACGCAGCTCGAACACGGTACGACGGGTCACCACTTCGCGACGGTGACGAACGAAAGCTTCCAGCAGGTCCTTGAGGTTCAGGATCCGCGGACGGCCATCGATCAGCGCGACGATGTTGATACCGAACACCGCTTGCAGCTGGGTCTGGGCGTAGAGGTTATTGAGGATTACCTCAGGCACTTCACCGCGACGCAATTCGATCACGACGCGCATACCGTCCTTGTCGGACTCATCGCGCAGCTCGGTGATGCCTTCGAGCTTCTTCTCTTTGACCAGCTCGGCGATCTTCTCGATCAGACGCGCCTTGTTCAGCTGGTAAGGGAGTTCGGTGATGACGATCTGCTGACGACCACCGACCTTGTCGATGTCTTCGATCATCGAGCGGGCACGCATGTAAATACGCCCGCGACCGGTGCGGTAGGCTTCGATGATGCCGGCGCGACCGTTGATGATCGCGGCGGTCGGGAAGTCCGGACCAGGGATGTATTGCATCAGCTCATCGACGGTCAGTTCCGGGTTGTCGATGAGTGCCAGGCAACCGTCGATGACTTCACCGAGGTTGTGCGGCGGGATGTTCGTCGCCATGCCCACGGCGATACCGCTGGAGCCGTTGACCAGCAGGTTGGGAATACGGGTCGGCATGACCGCCGGGATCATTTCGGTGCCGTCGTAGTTCGGCACCCAGTCCACGGTTTCTTTGTGCAGGTCAGCCAGCAGCTCGTGCGCCAGCTTGGTCATGCGCACTTCGGTGTATCGCATGGCCGCGGCGTTGTCGCCGTCCACCGAACCGAAGTTGCCCTGACCGTCTACCAGCAGGTAACGCAGCGAGAACGGCTGCGCCATCCGAACGATGGTGTCGTACACCGCGGTATCACCGTGAGGGTGATACTTACCGATCACGTCACCGACAACACGGGCAGATTTCTTGTACGGCTTGTTGAAGTCGTTGCCCAGCTCGCTCATCGCGAACAGCACACGCCGGTGCACGGGCTTCAAGCCATCGCGCGCATCCGGCAGGGCCCGCCCGACAATTACGCTCATCGCGTAGTCGAGGTAGGACTGCTTCAGCTCGTCTTCGATATTGACCGGGAGGATTTCTTTGGCCAGTTCGCCCATGAGAAGCCTGATTCCTTTTTCTGGTGAAACTTCGTCACATCCATATGGGACGAACGAAGCTCGCCGATGCAGACTGAGTGCCATGCACCGACTTACGACAAATCAACGAGTTATGCCATGGATCTGCGCAGTAAAGGCAGCCACATCAGGCTACCCTGGAAACCGCCGGATGTTATCACAAGAGCCGCCACGCACCTATCCCCCAGATGCGCATGGAGTGTAGTTAGTTGACTGGTGGCAGGCTTGAAGGGGACGAGAGGGGCTTAGAGGAAAATTTCAGAGGGGAATGAAGCGTATTTGTTGGCTGTCAGGGCCTCATCGCGAGCAGGCTCGCTCCCACATTGGATCTGCGTCGTTCACAAATTCCTTGTGGGAGCGAGCCTGCTCGCGATGGCAATCTCTCAGGCGCCAGAAATTATTAATGCAGACGCTTGCGGCACATCAATTGCGCCATTTTCGCCGTATCCGGCCGTTCGACGATGCCTTTTTCGGTAACGATCGCGTCGATCAAATCCGCAGGCGTTACGTCGAACACCGGATTGAACGCATCGACATCCGCCCCCACCCGCTTGCCGCCGACTTCCAGCAACTCGCGGCCATCGCGCTCTTCGATAGGAATCTCGTCGCCGCTGGCCAGGTTCATGTCGATGGTCGAACTCGGCGCCACGACCATGAAGCGCACGCCGTGGTGCATGGCGTTGACCGCCAGTTGGTAGGTGCCGATCTTGTTCGCCACGTCGCCATTGGCGGTGATGCGGTCGGCGCCGACGATCACCCAGGTCACACCCTTGGTTTTCATGATGTGTGCGGCGGCGGAATCGACATTGAGGGTCACGGGAATGCCTTCATTGGCCAATTCCCATGCGGTCAATCGCGAACCTTGCAGCCACGGCCGGGTTTCGTCGGCGTAGACGCGCTCGACCATGCCTTCGATGAAAGCCCCGCGAATCACCCCCAGCGCCGTGCCGAAGCCGCCGGTGGCCAGTGCGCCGGTGTTGCAGTGCGTGAGGATCGCCTGCGCGTTGCCCTGATGCTTGCGAATCAGGTCGACACCCAGCTGGGCCATGGTCAGGTTGGCTTCGCGATCACTTTCATGAATGGCGATGGCTTCGGCCTCCAGCGCCGCCAGAGGGTCGGCGTCTTCCTTGAGGCGATCCAGGCGGTCACGCATGCGACTCAAAGCCCAGAACAGATTCACCGCTGTTGGACGGGAATCGGCCAGTACCGCGTAATCCTCTTCCCACGCTGCCTGCCAGTCACCGCCCTCGGCAATTCGGGCGCGGGCTGCCAGCACCATGGCATAAGCGGCACTGATGCCGATGGCTGGCGCGCCACGCACCACCATCGAACGAATGGCTTCGGCCACCCCCGCGGCGCTGGTGTAGGCGATCCAGGTTTCCTCGAACGGCAAAATACGCTGATCCAGCAGGTACAGTGCGCCATCACGCCAATCGATGGCCTTCACCTTCTCCGCAGCCAACAGTCGATCGCGCATCCACTTACCCCGCACTCATGAACAAAAGCCGCCGATTATAGCGATCCCCCCGCGAAGACGCTCGGGTATACTTCGCCATCCTTTACAAAAGCACTGGAACCAACTTTCGATGCCGACCCCCACCGCTGCGCTCGACCTGTTATTGCTGCCGACCTGGCTGGTACCCGTCGAACCGGCTGGCGTGGTCCTTAAAGAGCATGCCCTGGGCATCCGCGACGGTCGTATCGTATTTATCGGCCCTCGCGCAGCAGCCTTGAAGTTTAACGCAACCGAAGTCCGCGAATTGCCGGACATGTTGCTCAGCCCCGGCCTGATCAATGCCCACGGGCACGCGGCAATGACCTTGTTCCGAGGCCTGGCCGACGATCTGCCGCTGATGACCTGGCTGGAAAAGCACATCTGGCCGGCCGAAGCTAAATGGGTAGACGAAGCTTTCGTACGTGACGGCACTGACCTGGCCATCGCCGAGCAGCTCAAAGGCGGCATCACCTGCTTCTCCGACATGTATTTCTTCCCGAAGGTCGCCAGCGAACGCGTGCATAACAGCGGCATTCGCGCCCAGATCGCCATTCCGATCCTCGATTTCCCGATCCCAGGCGCCAGCACGGCGGATGAAGCCATTCGTCAGGGCGTCGAATTATTTGGCGATCTCAAGCATCACGAGCGGATCAAAATCACCTTTGGGCCTCATGCACCCTACACCGTGGGCGACGAAACCCTGGAAAAAATCCGGGTCATCACCGAAGAACTGGACGCCTCGATTCACATGCATGTCCATGAAACCGCTTTCGAAGTGCAGCAGTCGGTCGAGCAGCGTGGCGAACGCCCGCTGGCCCGCCTCGGTCGCCTGGGCCTGCTCGGGCCCCGCCTGCAGGCCGTTCACATGACCCAGATCAGCGATGAAGACCTGGTGCTGCTGGTAGAAAGTAACACCCATGTGATTCATTGCCCGGAGTCGAACCTGAAGCTGGCCAGCGGTTTCTGCCCGGTCGAGCGCTTGTGGCAGGCCGGGGTCAATGTGGCGGTCGGCACCGATGGCGCGGCCAGCAATAATGACCTCGATTTGCTCGGCGAAACCCGCACCGCTGCGTTGCTGGCCAAGGCCGTTGCCGGCTCCGCTACCGCGCTGGACGCCCATCGCGCCCTGCGCATGGCCACGCTCAATGGCGCTCGCGCACTGGGAATCGAAGCCGAGACGGGTTCGCTGGAAGTCGGCAAAGCGGCGGATATCGTCGCGTTCGACCTGTCGGGCCTGGCGCAGCAACCGGTCTATGACCCGGTTTCGCAACTAATCTATGCCACTGGCCGCGACTGCGTGAAACACCTTTGGGTCGCCGGCAAGCAACTGCTCGACGACCGCCGCCTGACCCGCCTGGATGAGGCGCAGCTGTGTGCGACCGCCAAGGCCTGGGGCCAGCGCATCAGCGGCCATACCGAATCGTAAGCACCGAATTGTAAGCACCCTGGACCGAAACCGGGGCAACAGGATTTTTCAAGTTTTAGAGGACTGACACCATGAGCAACGTCGACTACGCCGAAATCGCCAAATTCGAAGCCCTGGCCCATCGCTGGTGGGACCGCGAAAGCGAGTTCAAACCGCTGCACGACATCAACCCGCTGCGGGTCAACTGGATCGACGAGCGCGTCCATCTGGCCGGCAAGAAAGTCCTCGACATCGGTTGCGGCGGCGGCATCCTCAGCGAAGCCATGGCTCAACGCGGCGCGACCGTGATGGGCATCGACATGGGCGAAGCGCCGCTGGCTGTCGCTCAATTGCATCAGCTGGAATCCGGCGTGAGCGTCGAGTACCGCCAGATCACCGCCGAAGCCTTGGCCGAGGAAATGCCCGAGCAGTTCGACGTAGTGACCTGCCTGGAAATGCTTGAGCACGTGCCGGATCCGTCGTCGGTGATCCGCGCCTGTTTCAAAATGGTCAAACCGGGCGGCCAGGTGTTCTTCTCCACCATCAACCGAAATCCGAAGGCGTATCTGTTCGCCATCGTCGGTGCCGAATACATCATGAAGCTGCTGCCGCGCGGCACCCACGACTTCAAGAAATTCATCCGCCCTTCGGAGCTTGGTGCCTGGAGTCGCATGGCCGGTTTGACCGTCAAGGACATCATCGGCCTGACCTACAATCCACTGACCAAGCACTACAAACTGGCGGCCGACGTGGACGTCAACTACATGATCCAGACCCTGCGCGAGGAGTAAGCCGATGCGTATCAGAGCAGTCCTTTTCGACATGGACGGCACCCTGCTCGACACCGCGCCGGATTTCATCGCCATCTGCCAGGCGATGCGCGCTGATCGTGGTTTGCCGCCGATCAACACTCAACACATTCGCGATGAAATTTCCGGTGGCGCCAAGGCGATGATCGCCGCGAACTTTTCCATGGACCCGGAATCGCCGGGGTTCGAGGAACTGCGTCAGGAATTCCTCGACCGCTACCTCAAGGGTTGCGCGGTCCATAGCCATCTGTTCGACGGTATGGCCGAGGTGCTGGAGAAAATCGAAAAGGCCAACCTGATCTGGGGCGTAGTCACCAACAAGCCGGTACGTTTCGCCGAGCCGATCATGCAGCAGCTGGGCCTGGCCGAACGCTCGAAAGTGCTGATTTGCCCGGATCATGTGAAGAACAGCAAACCGGATCCGGAGCCGTTGATCCTGGCGTGCAAGATGCTCGACCTGGACCCGGCCAGCGTGCTGTTTGTCGGCGATGACCTTCGAGACATCGAGTCCGGCCGCGATGCCGGCACCAAAACCTGCGCGGTGACCTACGGTTACATTCATCCGGACGACAACCCCAAACACTGGGGCGCGGACGTGGTGATCGATCATCCGCTGGCGCTGGTCGAGGTGCTGGATAACGCTTTGTGCAGTTGCTGAGCTGAGAACGCTTTTGTAGGAGCCAGGCTTGCCGGCGAAGGCGCTCTTAAGGACGCCTTCGCCGGCAAGCCTGGCTCCTACGAAAAGCGGTTCACATTATTTGTGTTGAGGTTTTTTATGTTTGATTATTCCGCCCGCCCTGAATTGCTCAAGGATCGGGTCATCCTGGTCACCGGCGCTGGCCGTGGCATCGGTGCTGCCGCTGCAAAAACCTACGCCGCCCATGGCGCCACCGTGCTGTTGCTGGGCAAGACCGAAGCCAACCTGACTCAGGTCTACGACGAGATCGAAGCGGCCGGGCATCCACAACCGGCCGTGATTCCGTTCAATCTGGAAACCGCACTGCCTCATCAATACGATGAACTGGCAGCCATGATCGAGACCGAGTTCGGCCACCTCGACGGCTTGCTGCACAACGCCTCGATCATCGGTCCACGTACCCCGATCGAGCAGTTGTCCGGTGAGAATTTCATGCGCGTCATGCACGTCAACGTCAACGCCATGTTCATGCTCACCAGCACCCTGCTGCCACTGCTCAAGCTGTCTCAAGACGCCTCGGTGGTGTTCACGTCCAGCAGCGTCGGTCGCAAGGGTCGTGCGTACTGGGGCGCTTACGGCGTTTCCAAATTCGCCACCGAAGGCCTGATGCAAACCCTGGCCGACGAAGTAGATACAGTGGCACCGGTGCGCTCCAACAGCATCAACCCCGGCGCCACCCGCACCAGCATGCGCGCTCAAGCCTACCCCGGTGAAAACCCGCTGAACAACCCGACACCCGAGGAGATCATGCCGGTCTACCTTTACCTGATGGGTCCGGACAGTACCGGCATCAATGGCCAGGCGTTCAACGCTCAGTAACGCCCGTGCGTCGCTTTTCTGCCGCGACGGCTTCCCGCCGCGGCACGCAAAACAGATGATAACTGCAGTTGCTTCAAGTCAAATAAATGTCATCGCCCTCCGCGACTCCTCTCGCATGACCTTCCAGTATTTTGATTTTTAAAGCTTTTTATTCGACTGAACCGAATGGCACGACTTTCGCTCTAATTTTGTTCAGACACGCCGTGTGAAAGCAGACGGGGCGGAGCTTGAGCCGAGAGGTTACTAATCTTCGGCAAAGCGGACTAAACTCGTGCCAAATGTCCTACGGGACTGATGGACCAGTATGACGCGCAGCTCAAAGCCGCTCTCACCCAGCCTGTAAGACAGCCTTACTGCTTAGGGGCTCACGCCATATGAAATCACCTTCCCAGACCAACGCAATTGACTTCGACAGTGCCAAATTGCAACGCCTGGGCTTTGGTCAGCAGCCTCCCCTCCTGGAGCGGCCCGTCAGTCTTGTGCAGTTGCGCCAAGCGCTGGGTCTGCAACTGCAAACCAGTCTTGAGCCGCAACGCATTCTCGGGCTTTTCTTCCGCGAAATTCAGCGCCTTGTGCCGCTGGATGCCTTGAGTTACGAACATCAGCCCAGCGACTTGCGCCTGCAATTCGGTGCTCGGGGTCATCATTCAATCAGCTATAGCCTGAGCCATGAAGGCGAGCAATTGGGAGAGCTGGTGTTCCGTCGCAATCAACGCTTCAGCGAACAGGAACAGGGCAATCTGGAGTCACTGTTGTCGGCCCTGCTCTTCCCCATGCGAAACGCCCTGCTCTACCGAGCGGCGACCCAAAGTGCATTGCGTGATCCGCTGACCGATACCGGCAACCGCATCGCTATGGATCAGACGCTACAACGGGAAATGGAGATGTCGCGGCGGCACTCGCAGCCGCTGTCGCTGCTGATGCTGGACATCGATCATTTCAAACACATCAACGATACCTACGGGCACAGTGCCGGCGATGAAGTGTTGAAGGCCGTCGCGGCCTCGATCAAGAACCAGTTGCGCAACGTCGACATGGTGTTCCGGTTTGGTGGCGAAGAATTTCTGATTCTGCTTTCCAACACCAGTCGGGAAGCAGCAGCCATGGTCGGTGAACGACTGCGGTTTGCGGCGCAGGCGCAGGACTATGTGGCCGAGGGCAAGATGATCGAACTGACGGTCAGCATCGGTTGCTCGACGCTGCTGCCCGGCGAGTCTGCCGAGAGTTTGTTGCGACGAGCCGACAGTGCATTGTATGTGGCTAAGCGTGAGGGGCGGAATCGCCTTGCGATGGCGGGCTGATCTTTCAGCAACGCTGCATAACCCATGTGGGAGCGGGCTTGCTCGCGAAAGCGATCTGACATTCAGCATCTCTGTTGAATGTTAAGCCGCTTTCGCGAGCAAGCCCGCTCCCACATTTGGTTTGTGTTGCTTTCAGGGGATCAGCTTTCGGCCAACTCCATTCGCTCACGGACTACCGGAGTTTTCACTGCCAATTCCAACTGCATGCAACGCTCCAGGAACAGATACATGTAGTCGTAACTTTTGCAGACAGCCTGGCGCAACTCCACTTGCAACGCTTTGCTCGGGTTCATGCCCGCCAGGGTGCAGATGATTTCCAGCGCTTCCCATGGATGGGCATCGTCATACTGGGCGTGCATCTTCAACCACTTCATGGCCCGCTTGCGATCTTCCTCGGGGAACGCTGCCGCGTAGACGCCACTGGAACAGACCAGTGCCGACCACTCCCCTGTCGCACCCTCAATGGCGTAGTTGGTGGCGGCGATGGCCACGATCAGCGAGTCCGACGAACTGGTGTGCCAGCACCAGTGGCTCAAGGCGTGAAGCTCGGGGGCCACCTGTTGGGCTTGCAGATCTTCCAGGCTAATACCGTGAGCACGGCTCCAATGCACCCAGTAATCGGCATGGTTCAATTCGACGCGAATATTGCGCATCAGCCAGCGACGCGCCATATCTTCACCAGGGTGGCGCGCAAAACGGGTCTTCGTCAGGTTCTGTGCCATGTATAACGCGAACTGTTCGACCACTGGCCAGCCACCAATAAGGTACTGACGCATGGTTTTTGCGCTGAGTTTGTTATCTCGCATGCGTTGATACAGTTCGTGTCCGACTACCCGGCGCTTGCTCTCGCTGCAATCCTGGATCAGTTGCTGAGCCCAGGCGGGATAACTTGCAGCTTCCATGAGTGGTCCGGTTCGGTTGAATGTGTCGATCACTGTCGCGCTCCTTTTGATTGTGATTTTAAGATCAACAAGAGGTTTCAACGGAACGTGCCGGGCGCCTTGAACAACAAAGGTCGGGGCCGGGCTGGACGACTTTGCAAACTATCCCAGGTAAACAGATGCGGGCGTTCAATCACATACCCTTGAGCGTAATCCACCCCGATCTCCAGCAATGCCTGCTCGATCTGAGGTGTTTCAACGAACTCGGCAATCGTGCGCTTACCCATGACATGACCGATGTGATTGATCACTTCGACCATGGCGCGGTTAATCGGGTCGTCCAGCATATCCTTTACGAAACTCCCGTCGATCTTCAGGAAGTCTACAGGTAAATGTTTCAAGTAAGCGAATGAGGACATACCGGCGCAAAAGTCGTCTAGCGAAAAGTGACAACCTAAACCTTTGAGTTCATTGATAAATCTAATTGCGCTGCGCAAATTTGCAATCGCGCTGGTTTCTGTAATTTCAAAACAAATCATTTCAGGTGGAATTGAATATGCAACAAACTGTTCACGAAGGAAGTCCAGAAACGCCTCATCTCCGATAGTAATACCTGACAGATTTATCGCACACATGGCCAACGGCCCTTCGCGCTCTTCAGCGATACACTGGGCAATGACTTTGAAAACGTTCTCCACCACCCAACGGTCGATCGACGTCATCAAACCATAACGCTCGGCGGCTGGAATGAAACTGTCCGGCAGAATCATGCGCCCCGCTTCATCATGCAGACGCAGCAGGATTTCGATATGCCCACCGCCCTGTTCGGTATGGCCAAGGGGCGCGATTTCCTGGGCATACAGATAAAAGCGATCTTCTTCCAATGCCATGTGCAGGCGCTGAACCCACGCCATCTCGCCAAAACGCAGGGACAGCTCCGAGTCGTCGGCGTGATAGACCTGAACCCGGTTGCGGCCCTTTTCCTTGGCCATGTAACAGGCCATGTCAGCGGCACGCAGCGAAGCTTCGAGCGTGGCCGGACCTTGGGTCACATGCACCAGACCGATACTCACGGTGGTCACGAACGGCCGGCCTTTCCAGACAAAATGCAGGTTCTGCACGGTCTGGCGCAGGCTTTCGGCGATTTTCTCGGCCGCTTCCGGCGCGCAGTTTTCCAACAGAATGCCGAACTCATCGCCACCCAACCGGGCCAGGGTGTCGCCTTCGCGCAACCCTGATTGCAACAATGCACAAATATGCCGCAACAGCTCGTCGCCCGCCGCATGACCGCAAGTGTCATTGACCAGTTTGAATTGATCCAGGTCGAGAAACATCAAGGCGTGACGCCCCGCCTGGCGCGTCAGGTGATGCAGTGCCTGTTCGAGGCGATATTCGAATTCGCGGCGGTTGGCCAGCCCGGTCAGTGCGTCATGGGTCGCCTGCCACGACAGATTGGCGATGTATTGCCGCTCCTGGGTCATGTCATGCAGCACCAGCACGGCGCCACTGACCTTGCCCGTATTGCGGATCGGCGCGCCGACCAGAGTGACCGACACCGTGCTGCCATCCAGACGCTGGATCAGTTTGGAATGCTCGCTGCCACCGCTGAGCTGACCGCTCAAAATGTGCTCGATCAAGGTAAAACCGTCGGTCTGAGCGTTCTCGTCCAGCAGATTGAACAGCGCGGCCAATGGCAACCCCGCCGCCTGTTCGGCCTTCCAGTGAGTCAAGGCCTCGGCGGCCGGATTCATATAAGCGATCGCGCCCTCGACGTCCGTGGTGATCACCCCATCGCCAATCGATTGCAGAGTGATCTGCGCCCGGTCTTTCTCCAACTGCAAGGCATCGGCGAAGGCATGGCGCTGCTTGAGCAGCTTATGAGTACGCAATAGGGCCAATACAATCAAACCCAGCGCAGTGGCGAGGTTCGTCACCAATAGCAGCCGGAGAATCACCCGCGAGCCCTCGCCCAAGGCATCACTGAATGCTTTGGCGGCAGGCGTCACGCCATCGTTGATGGCGAAAATCTGGTCCTTCCAGCGTTTGACGTCGGCGTCGGTGACCTGGCTATCGGCAATGCGCTGGTGCATCTCCCGCGCGACGTCATCGAGTTGCACCAGGTACGCGTCACCGACCGTCCAGAGGTCGATGGCTTTTTCAAGGTAGCTGAAGTGCCGGAAATTGAGGTACAGCCAAATCACGCTGGAGACGTCGTCCGGGTGGTTGCCGCCCTTGAGGATGGCGATTCGCGCCGCCTCGATATTGGGTGGTTGATGATCCAGCGCCAGACGCAATTCATGGCCACCCTGAGGTACCGCAATCGCGTTCTGGTATTTGAGAAAAATCGTTTCGTCGCGACTGTCGGCGTAGAGATTGAGGTAATAGATGGCGTCTTTCTGGCCCTTGGACCACAGGCTTTCACCACCGACGTAGCCGCGAACCGCCGAAAGAACGTAAAGGCTTACGCCTCCCAACAGGGCCTGAAATAACACGACGGCGATAAAAGGCCAGACGATGCCCAACAACCGCGGGGTTCCGAGAGTCCTTTTTTGCTTCATGAGGTCCCTTGTCTTGACACTGCTTGATCGTCGTCCGGACGAAAACGCTACAGCTAGACTAGGATGGGTTCTCACTCTAGGCAAGCCGGGGAAGCTCCTGCTCAACAGCAGCATAGCCCCAGCGCTTCAAGGCTGGCTCGTCCTCATGTGCTAATCCTTGCCGGGGAAAAATACCCTGAACGTCCTGTGGCATTAATCTAGTGCTGCTGCAAATGCCCATAAAGCTTTGCATACAACCCACCATCAGCTATCAATTGCTGATGGTCGCCATCCTCGGCAACTTGACCGCCGTCGAACACCAGCACTCGGTCAGCCTGCTTCACGGCCGACAACCGATGCGCAATGATCAACGTGGTGCGGTTGCTCAAGAACCGCGCCAGTGCCTGGTGCAGGTTGTATTCGGTGGCTGCGTCCAGGGCGGACGTGGCCTCGTCGAGGATGACCACTTTGGGTTCGGCCAACACCATCCGCGCAATCGCCAGACGCTGACGCTGCCCGCCGGATAAACGCACACCGGAGCGCCCGACAATACTGTCCAGGCCGTTGGGCAATTCACGCACCGTGTTGTGCAGTTGAGCAATTTCCAATGCCTGCCAGCAGGCTTCGTCACTGCGTTCACGGCCCATGGTCAGGTTGGCGCGCACGGTGTCGTTGAACAGTGCTGGATGCTGCAAGACCACGGCGACATTTTCTCGCACGGTCTCCAGACCGATCTCTTGCTGAGTCGAACCACCGAAACGGATGGTGCCGGCCAGCGGCGTGTACAAGCCCAGCAGCAACTGCACCAGGGTGCTTTTACCACCGCCGCTGGCGCCGACAATCGCGACCTTTTCACCGGGGGCAATCGACAGATTCATTTGGTTCAGCACCAACTCGTCGCCGTAGCCGAAACTCAGCCCCTGAACTTCGATGCCTACCGTGTCGCGCCCTTGAAACGGGTCGACACTGCCGGTGTATTGCGGCTCATCAGCGCGGGCCAGCAGCTCGTTGATTCGCGACAGCGCACCGCCGGCGGCGTAAAAGGCGTACTGCAGGTTGAGCAGTTGTTCCACCGGACCGATCATGAACCACAGGTAGCTGAACACCGCCAGCATCTGGCCGATGGACAGGTCGGAAAACAGCACGGTGAGCATGGCCGCTGCGCGAAAAATATCGATGCCGAACTGGAACAGCAAACCGCTGGCACGGTTCGACGCATCGGTTTTCCATTGCGAGTTCACTGCGTAATCGCGCACCTCACGTGCTCGCTGGCCAAGCCGTCCGAGGAAAAAGCCCTGACGATTACCGGCGCGCACTTCCTGGATGGCATCCAGGGTTTCGGTCAAGGCCTGGGTGAAGCGCGAGGTGCTGTCGTTCTCGAGTTTCTTCAGGTGTTTGACGCGCTTGCCCAACTGCACCGTGGCATAGATCACCAGCGGGTTGAACAGCAGAATCAGCAACGCGAGTTTCCAGTGCATCCACATCAGGATGGAGGCGGTGCCCACCAGCGTCAGTATGGCCACGAGGAAACGACTGAGGGTTTCGCCGACGAATTTGTCCAGCGTGTCCAGGTCGGTGACCAGGTGCGTAGTCACCGTGCCGCTGCCCAGGCTTTCGTATTCCCCGAGCGAGATACGCTTGAGCCGTTCGATCAGCCGCACCCGAATCCGATACACGATGTCTTTGGCCAACGCCGCAAACAATTTCGCCTGCACAACGTTGAACAACAACGCCGCACAGCGTAGTGCCAGGGTCACCAGCAGCATCAGGCCAATGTAACCCGCGGCTTTCTGCCAGACGTCGGGCAGCGCATGGTTCATGATTTTCAGCGCGGCGTCGCCGTGGCCCAGCAGCACTTCGTCGACCAGCAACGGCAACAGCAAGGGGATCGGCACACTGCATAGTGTTGCCAATACCGCGACGCCGTTGGCGATCCACAGGGACTTTTTATGGTGAAGGGCCAGACGACGGATTTCCGCCCAGCTCAGACGGTCGACACGTGCAGGGGCTGGAACGTCGTCGGGCAGGTCATGCACAGGCAGCGCGCTCCAGCCAGCGGCCGAGCAACGGTGACAACACACTCAAAGGTTGATACCCATTGGTCAGCAACGCCAATTGACCATCACGCTCTGCCAGCAAGGTCGGGAAACCGGCAATGCCCAAGTCCTGGACCCAGGTGAAATCGGCAGCGGTGGCTGCGTGCTGATCGGCACGGTCGAAGGCGGCGGCGAATTCGATGCGCGGTAAACCGGCCTGCTCTGCCAGCTCCACCAACACGCTGGCGTGAGTGACGTCGCGACCTTCGGCGTAGAACGCATGCTGGAGCAACCCGAGCAGCTTCCACGCGCAATCCGGTGCCAGGCTGCGCGCCGTCACCAGCGCCCGACACGCCGGCTCGGTGTCGTAGACAAACCCGTCGGGCAACGCGCCTTCAAACTTGAACGGTTGACCGGTGGCCTCATGCACCGCTTGCCAGTGCTCAAGAATGTAGCGCCGGGTGGTCGGCTCCAGCGCTGAGCCGCTGCCGGTGCGCAAACCGCCGACGACCAGATGCACGTCCACCCCCGCTGCGTGCGCCTGCTCGACCAGCGCGTTGGCCACTGGCGCAAAACCCCAGCACCAGGAACACATCGGGTCCATCACATAGAGCAGGCGACGTGCAGACATGGTTCAAGCCTCGGAAGGAGTTTGCTTGTAGTTGTAACCGATCGGGTGCGGCAGGTTGCGCGCCTTGGCCAGTTCGATCTGCTTCTGCCGGTCGATGGCACTGCGACGGGTTTTCTCGCTCAGCTTATCCCAGCAATGCGGGCAACTGATGCCGGCCACGTAATGCTCGGATGCGCGGTCTTCCACGCTGATGGGCGTACGACAGGCATGACATTGATCGTAGTCGCCTTCGCTGAGGTCGTGGCGCACGGTCACGCGGTTATCGAACACGAAGCAGTCGCCCTGCCATTTGGTTTCTTCCTGCGGTACCTCTTCGAGGTACTTCAGGATGCCACCCTTGAGGTGATAGACCTCATCGAAACCCTGGCTGAGCATGTAGCTCGAAGCCTTCTCGCAGCGAATGCCGCCGGTGCAGAACATCGCGACTTTCTTGTGCACGGCCGGGTCGAAATGGGCTTTGATGTAGTCGGGGAATTCACGAAAACTGGTGGTCTTCGGATCGATGGCGCCTTCGAAGGTGCCGATCGAGACTTCATAGTCGTTGCGGGTGTCGATCAACAGCACTTCAGGATCGCTGATCAGCGCGTTCCAGTTCTGTGGATCCACGTAGGTGCCGACACTTTTGTTCGGGTCCACGCCTTCGACGCCGAGGGTGACGATTTCTTTCTTGAGTTTGACTTTGGTGCGATAGAACGGCTGCTCATCGCAGTACGACTCTTTGTGGTCGATGTCGTCCATGCGCGGGTCGTTCTTGAGCCAGGCCATCAGCCCGTCAATGCCTTCGCGGCTGCCGGACACGGTGCCGTTGATGCCTTCTTCGGCGATCAGCAGCGTGCCTTTGATGCCGTTGTCGACCATTGCTTGCAGCAGCGGCTCGCGCAGGCCGACGTAATCTTCCAGGGTGACGAACTTATACAGTGCCGCCACGACAATCTGTTGTGTCATGGGTAATTCTCCAGGTGGCTACCCTCGTAAGGGGTGAACCGGATGCGAAAAAAAACGCGCCGGGTGAGCGGCGCGTTGCGGATTCTAGCAAAAATAAACCCTTCTGTAGGAGCACGGCTTGCCGGCGATGGCGATCTTGAGTACGCCTTCGCGGGCAAGCCTCGCTCCTACCTGCCGCCAGCACAGGTCGGCGAAGCCGGGGCCGCGTCGATCTGTGCCCATTCTTGCGGCGTATAGGTATGCAGCGCCAACGCATGGAACTCGCCCATCAGCTCGCCCAAAGTGCCGTACACCTTCTGGTGACGCTTGACGCGATTGAGGCCTTCGAACTGCTGGCTGACCACCACCGCTTTGAAGTGGGTCTGTAACCCACGGCTGTGCATGTGGCTTTCATCCAGCACTTGCAGGTGCTCGGGCTGTAATAGCCCAAGTGTCGATTCGATGCGTTGTTGCATGGTCATCCCGAACTCCGCTTAAGGCTTTTTCTTGGCAGGAGCGGCGCCTTTAGGCTCCAGCTCGGCCGTCATGTCAGCCAGCAGTTTGTTGACCACAGGCACCGCGCTTTCCAGCTTGGCTTGGGTCATCTGGGCCGATTGCTGAGTCAGCTGCGGCATTTTTTCCAGGACTTTCTTGCCCAGTGGCGACTGGTAGAACGCAACCAGATCCTTGAGCTCGGATTCGCTGAAATTGGTGGTGTAAAGCTTGACCATGTCCGGCTTCAGCTTCTTCCAGCCAATGGCTTGATCCAGAGCGGCATTGGCCTTGGCCTGGTAAGTTTCCAGCAGGGCTTTTTTCGATTCAGGGGCTTTGGTCTGTTCAAAGCGCTGAGCGAACATTTGCTGCACTTGCATGTACACCGGAGTGCCCAATTTGTCAGCGTGCGCCAGGGTCAGGAAAGCTTCGGCACTGGCGTTGTGGCTGGCGGTATCGGCAAAAACCTGGCCGCTGGCGCAAACCAGTGCAACCGCGGTACAGATGGCACGAAGACGAGTCATCGAGTTTCCTTTTCTAGCAGGCGAGGCAAAACCTCAAGGGCGACCATTCTGCACCTAAAAAAGTGTGTCACTCAACCCCAAGCCTTGTCGCACCTGATTTAGAGGGGCTGAACGGTCAAATTCCAGACTGATGGAACCACGGCGGGCGATCACGGCCTAAACTGCGCTATCACCTACAGGAGTGTGCATGATGAGCCGTATCGAAACCGACAGCCTGGGCCAGGTAGAAGTCCCGGATGACGCTTACTGGGGCGCTCAGACGCAACGCTCGCTGATCAACTTCGCCATCGGCAACGAGCGCATGCCGCGGGCGGTGCTGCACGCCCTGGCCCTGATCAAGAAAGCCGCGGCGCGCGTTAACGATCGCAATGGCGACCTGCCCGCCGACATCGCCCGCCTGATCGAACAGGCCGCCGACGAAGTGCTCGACGGTGACCACGACGAGCAGTTCCCGCTGGTGGTCTGGCAGACCGGCAGCGGCACCCAAAGCAACATGAACGTCAACGAAGTGATCGCCGGTCGCGCCAACGAACTGGCCGGCAACCCGCGCGGCGGCAAGATTCCGGTGCACCCCAACGATCACGTCAACCGCTCCCAGAGTTCCAACGATTGCTTCCCCACGGCCATGCACATCGCGACGGTTCAGGCGGTGCAGCAACATTTGCTGCCGGCGATCAGCGAATTGTCTGGCGGGTTGGCGGAGTTGTCCGCGCGGCACATGAAACTGGTCAAGACCGGTCGTACCCATATGATGGACGCCACGCCGATGACCTTCGGCCAGGAGCTCTCGGCGTTCATCGCGCAACTGGATTACGCCGAGCGGGCGATCCGTAGCGCGTTGCCGGCGGTCTGTGAACTGGCTCAGGGCGGCACTGCGGTGGGCACCGGATTGAACTCGCCCCACGGTTTTGGCGAAGCGATCGCGGCTGAACTGGCCGCCCTCTCCGGCCTGCCGTTCGTCACCGCACCGAACAAATTTGCCGCACTAGCCGGTCACGAGCCATTGGTCACCCTTTCCGGGGCCCTGAAAACCCTTGCCGTGACCCTGATGAAAATCGCCAACGACCTGCGCCTGCTGGGCTCCGGGCCGCGAGCAGGGTTTGCCGAAGTGAAACTGCCGGCCAATGAGCCGGGCAGTTCGATCATGCCCGGCAAGGTCAACCCGACGCAGTGCGAAGCGCTATCGATGCTGGCCTGTCAGGTATTGGGCAACGACGTTGCCATCGGTTTTGCGGCCAGTCAGGGCCACCTGCAGTTGAACGTGTTCAAACCGGTGATCATCCACAACCTGCTGCAATCGATCCGCTTGCTGGGCGATGGCTGCAGTAACTTTCAGCAGCATTGCATTGCCGGGCTGGAACCCGATGCCGAGAAAATGGCTGAGCATCTGGAACGAGGCTTGATGCTGGTGACGGCGCTGAACCCGCATATTGGCTACGACAAGTCGGCGGAGATTGCCAAGAAGGCTTACAGCGAGGGGCTGACCCTGCGCGAGGCGGCGTTGCAGCTGGGGTATCTGACGGATGAAGAGTTTGATGCGTGGGTGAGGCCAGAGGACATGTTGGAGGCGGGTGCCAAAGGCTGAGTTCTACATAGCCCTGTAGTCCGCCATCGCGAGCAGGCTCGCTCCCACATTTTGACCGCATTCCCCTGAAAGGAACTCGGTCACCTGTGGGAGCGAGCCTGCTCGCGATGAACGATAACGCGGTCTAACTGGCCGTCATCCGCACCCGCCGCGCCCTGAGCCCCGCCATCAACGATGGCCCTAACGCCACCAACGCCGACCCCAATACCACCAACACCGCCCCGCCATACCCCAGGCCATTGATCTGTTCGGCGTGCACATACTCCGGCCATAACCACGCGGCCACGGCTACGGCGGCAAAGGTCACCAGCGGTGTGATCGCCAGCGTCGCACTGACCCGCGAGGCTTCCCAATGGGCCAGGGCTTCGGCAAAGGCGCCGTAAGCAATCAGCGTGTTCAAACAGCACGCCAGCAGCAACCAGCCTTGTAGCGGACTCAATTGCAGCGCCTCCAGCGGATGCACCCATGGCATCAGCAATAGCGCGCAGAACAAGTAAATCACCATCATCACCTGCAACGAATTCCACACCGTGAGCAACTGCTTCTGGCCCAAGGCATAGAAGGTCCAGACCGTGGACGCCAACAGCACCATCAGCACACCGGCGGTGTAATCAGTCAGAGAGGTGAGCAGTTCACTCAAGCGCTGATTGAAGAAGAGCGCAAAGCCGATCAGCAACACCAACAGGCCAATCCCCTGCCCCACGCTGAAACGTTCCTTGAACACGAACAGACTGGCGATCAGCAACATGATCGGGCCCATTTGTACCACCAGTTGCGCGGTGCCGGGGCTGAGCAGGTTCAGGCCCATCAGGTACAGCACGTAGTTGCCGACCAGTCCGAATACCGCCATCAACACCAGCCAGCCACCACGCGGGCCGAGGACTTTGCGACTCGGCAGGCGTTTGGTCGTCGCCAGATAAATGAACAGGCAGCCGCCGGACACCAGCAGGCGAAACCAGGTCACCGTCACCGGGTCCATCACCAGCAGCACTTGCTTGAGCTTGATCGGCAGGATTCCCCACAGCAACGCGGTCAGCAAGGCCAGGCATAGACCATAAACCCAGCGACCCGATGAAATATGCATGCTGCCCCCGAAGCCCATGGCAAAAACGGTCATTCTAGGCTCAGACCGGGGCGCGACACAGGGACAGTTGCCGAAGGGCCGCGAATGAAACTGTGCAGGTCGCACCATAAAGTTGACGATATGCCGTCGATCAGGTGACCAGGCGCGACAAGTGGTTCATGCATAAGCTCATTGAAACCGTCATCCGCAGGAGATCGCCCATGTACGGCATGCGCGCCCAAGACAACGCCCCCACCACCCACTTTCGTTGTGACCGGTTATGTCGTGTGAATGGAGAGCTGTATTTCACCACACGGGAACTCACCCTTGAGGGGCCGTTTGAAAACCGGGAAGCAGCGAAGCGTGAGATTCAGGCGTATATCGAGCGGATGCAGGTCATGAGCATGAGCCGGTAAACCGCGGCGCCTTCATCGCGAGCAGGCTCGCTCCCACAGTGGATCTATGGTGAACACAAGATAGGTGAACACCAGTGATCAATGTGGGAGCGAGCCTGCTCGCGATAGCGGTCAATCAGGTAGTACGAACTTGCAGATTTAACGCACCGCCTCAAATAACCCCGTAGCCCCCATCCCGCCCCCCACGCACATGGTGACGATGCCGTAACGCAGGTTACGCCGCTGCAACTCACGCACGATGTGCCCGACCTGACGCGAACCGGTCATGCCGAACGGATGGCCGATGGCAATCGAACCGCCATTGACGTTGTACTTGTCGTTGTCGATTTCCAGCCGGTTGCGGCTGTACAGGCATTGCGAGGCGAAGGCTTCGTTGAGTTCCCACAGATCAATGTCGGCAACCTGCAACCCCTTGGCCTTGAGCAACTTCGGCACCGAGAACACCGGGCCGATGCCCATCTCGTCCGGCTGACACCCGGCCACGGCAAAACCGCGGAAGAAGGCTTTGGGCTTGAGCCCCAGCGCCAGGGCTTTTTCCAGGCTCATCACCAGAGTCATCGAAGCGCCGTCGGACAGCTGCGACGAGTTGCCGGCGGTGACCGAGCCGTCTTCGGCAAACACCGGTTTCAACTCGGCCAGGCTTTGCAGCGTGGTGTCCGGGCGGTTGCAGTCGTCGTGATCGACGATGCCGTCGAGGATCTTCACCTGCCCGGTGGCCTTGTCTTCAACGCGATACTTCACCGCCATCGGCACGATTTCATCGTTGAACAACCCGGCGGCCTGCGCCAGGGCGGTACGTTGCTGGCTTTGCAAGGCGTACAGATCCTGCTCTTGGCGACTGACGTCGTAACGACGCGCGACGATCTCGGCGGTCTGGCCCATTGGGAAATAGATGCCCGGCACCTGCTCTTTCAGCAGCGGGTTGATCAGGTTGTCGGTGTTGACGCTTTTCAGGGTCAGGCTGATCGATTCGACGCCACCGGCGACGATGATGTCGCTGCAACCCGAAGCGATCTGATTGGCCGCAATGGCGATGGCCTGCAAGCCTGACGAACAGAAGCGGTTTAGGGTCATGCCTCCCGTGCCGATGCCCAGGTGCGACAGCACCGCGACATTGCGACCGATGTTGAAGCCCTGGGCGCCTTCGTTAGAGCCGGCGCCGACGATGCAATCCTCGACGCTGGCCGGATCGACGTCATTGCGCGTGAGCAGCGCATTGACACAGTGGGCCGCCATGTCGTCCGGGCGGGTCATGTTGAACTTGCCGCGAAAGGATTTGGCCAGGCCGGTCCGTACGCTGTCGACGATCACCACTTCACGCATGACATACACCTCATTGTTGTTGTCAGTCAGGAGTTGGACCGAGCATAAGTCCACCCTATGACTGACCGCGACAATCATTCACCCCGCGTATGCGTAGCCATCGATTCAGCGCTTGCGTTTCTGCAGCTTCTTCTCACGTTTGTCAGACTTTTCGAACGCCTCTTCCAGCGCCTGATTGAGGGTGCGCAGCACCTTGACCCGCGCCCAGCGCTTGTCGTTGGCTTCCACCAGGGTCCAGGGTGATATCTCGGTGCTGGTGCGATCAACCATATCGCCCACTGCGGCGCGGTAATCGTCCCATTTGTCACGATTGCGCCAGTCGTCTTCAGTGATCTTGAATCGCTTGAAGGGGATCTGTTCGCGTTCCTGGAAGCGCTCCATCTGAGTCTGTTTGTCGATGGCCAGCCAGAACTTGACCACGATGACTCCGGCATCGGCGATCTGCTCTTCGAAGTCGTTGATCTCGCCGTAGGCGCGCATCCAGTCCGCTTTGCTGCAATAGCCTTCAATGCGCTCCACCAGCACCCGGCCATACCAGGAACGGTCGAATACAGTGAATTTGCCTCGCGCCGGAATATGCCGCCAGAACCGCCAGAGATACGGCTGCGCTCGTTCCTCCTCGGTGGGCGAGGCGATCGGCACGATGTTGTACTGGCGTGGGTCAAGTGCCGCGGCCACCCGCCGGATCGCCCCGCCCTTACCTGCCGCGTCGTTGCCTTCGAACACCGCGATCAACGCATGGCGGCGCATGCGTTTGTCGCGCATCAGCCCGGAAAACCGTGCCTGCTCGGTAATCAGTTGCTCTTCGTAATCGTCCTTGTCCAGGTGCAGGGTCAAGTCCAGGCTGTCGATCAGATTGAACTGATCGACGCTGGGGAACAACGGTGCGGCGCTGACTTTGTCCGGGTGAATCCTGGGTCTCTTCAACGCACTTTGCAGGCCATCGAGCAGGATCTTGCCGACCGTCAGGCTGCGATAGCGCTCGTCCACGCCGGCGATCACATGCCACGGTGCATAGTCGCGGCTGGTGCGGCGCAGCACCCGTTCGCCGTACTTCACGAATTTGTCGTAGGTCGCGGATTGTTGCCAGTCCAGCGGGCTGATACGCCAGCTGTGCAGCGGGTCGTCGGCCAGGACCTTGAGCCGTGCTTTCATTTGTTTTTTGGAGAGGTGAAACCAGAACTTGAAGATCAGCGCGCCTTCGTCGCACAGCATCTTCTCCAACCGCTCGGCCCCATTGATGCTTTGATCGAGTCGCGGATCCTTGAACAAACCATGAACCCGTCCCTGCAGCATCTGGCTGTACCAGTTGCCAAAGAAAATCCCCATGCGGCCCTTGGCCGGAAGCATCCGCCAATAGCGCCAGGCCGGCGGTCGCGCCAGTTCTTCGTCGGTCTGCTGGTCGAAAGTGCGGACCTCGATCGAGCGCGGGTCCATCCATTCGTTGAGCAACTTGACCGTCTCGCCCTTGCCGGCCCCTTCGATGCCGTTGATCAAAATGATCACTGGAAAGCGGTGTTGCTGGCGAAGTTCGAACTGCGCTTCGAGCAACGCTTCGCGCAACGCTGGCACTTCGGCTTCATAGGTTTCTTTGTCGATGGCATGACCGATTTCGGCGGATTCGAACATGGAGCGGCTCCTTCCAGGATTGAGCAAGACTAGCGGAAGATGGAGGTTTGCGGTGAAGCAAAAAGAGATCAAAAGATCGCCGCCTTGTAATTGGATGGACTCGCCCAAGCCGAGGCGTCAATGCGCCACGGTGGCAGTCTAATCAGCCAACGACAGCGAGGGCGAGTCCATGAAAAAGCATACTTCGATTGATCAATCCCTGTCTTCTTCCGATTTGTCGGCCTGCACAACCGTGGCGGTCGATCTGGCCAAGCAGGTCTTTCAGGTCGCCGGTGAAGACGTCCTCGGCCAGGTGCACTACGAGCAGCGGATCAAGTCGCGCGAGGCGTTTTATGAGTTTCTCCGCCAGTTGCCGCCTCATGTCGTGGTTCTGATGGAGACCGGTCCGGGTGCTCAAGCTTGGGCCCGGCAGTTGCAAGACCAAGGCAATCTGGCGCGGATTCTTCCAGCCGGTTTGGTGGCCACACATCGCAGCGGGCCTAAAAATGATCGCAACGATGCGCTGGCGATTCTGCGGGCTGGTCGCGATGAAAAGATCTACGCAGTGCCGGTCAAAAGCGTTGCGGCGCTGGCAATGCAGGCGTTGCATCGCGCCCGCCAAGGCTATGTGCGTCGACGCACGGCGGTGAGTAATCAGATGCGCGGCCTGCTGCTCGAGCACGGCGTGGCCTTGGCGCAGGGCGATGTTGCGATCAGCCAGAAAATTCCGCGGGTACTGGAAGATGCCACCCAGCCGGTGCCGGGCCTGCTGCGTGAACTGATCGACGAACTGTTGGCCGAGTGGCGCCATTTGGGCGAACGCATCAGCGTGCTGACGGGGCGCCTGGAAGTGGCCGCCAGCGCCGACATGACGGCGAAGCGACTGATGACTGTGCGCGGCATCGGCCCAGTCACTGCCACGGCACTGGTGGCCAAGGAAACCAAGCCTGAGCGATTTCCCAATGCCCGCAAGTTTGCCGCGTACTTTGGCATGGTGCCTGACCAGCACAGCAGCGGGCAGACGGTCCGGCTGGGGGACATGACCAAGCGAGGTGATGTTTATTTACGCAGCCTGATGATCCAGGGAGCCCATGCGGTGCTGCAACAACTACGACCTGATTCCCAGCAACCCGATGACCGCCGCTTGTTGCGCTGGATGAGCCGGCTGGGTCGTAAGGAGGCTGCGATCAGGCTAGCCAACCGCAACCTGCGAATCGTCTGGGTGCTTCTACAGAGTGACCAGACTTATCGTCGCCACGCTGGTGATGGCCAGCAAGCGACGATGAGCCACTGAGCGACAGAGTTCTGCCACCGAGGTACTGACTGTCCGACCCTTTGCTGAAGAAAAATTGACCCCAGGTAAGACCGGCGTGGATTGATGCCTAAGCTGCTACTGGCCTTCGAGGCCTGACTGTAATCGGCATACCACGAGCTTTTCCAATTTTGGCCAGAAGCCGAAGACGGCTTCCACGAATAGGCCTAATACATAGATGCAACAGGGCGACGGTTTTTTCAAAAGCGGGTAGACAGTGGGGGCGAGTCCATACATAGCAGCTGGCGCAGCCTGCGTTCGATCGCGAAGCGGTCGCCAAACCCGGCGGCGATGCATTACCGGAAAGCCACGTTGCCTGACTTTGCGACCGCTTCGCGATCGAACGCAGCCTTCGGCAGCTGCTACAGAATTTCAGCGACAGGTCGAACGTGTCTTGCCATGGATCAAGCGCCGTAACGGCGATCGGCTAGAATGGCCACCTTGCCGTTACCGAGCCTGCCATGAAACCTGTATTGCCCCACGCCCAGCTCGACTGGGACGACCAAGGTCGCCCGCGTTCGCGGGTGTTCGATGATGTGTATTTTTCCGACCTGTCGGGCCTTGAAGAAACCCGTTACGTGTTTCTGCAGCAAAACGATTTGCGCGGCCGTTTCGCCGCCTTGCCGGTGAATGGTCGACTGGTGATTGGCGAGACCGGTTTCGGTACCGGGCTGAATTTTCTCTGTGCCTGGCAGTTGTTCGAACAGCACGCGGTGGCCGGTGCGCGACTGCATTTTGTCAGTGTCGAAAAGTACCCGCTGAGCGCGCCCGATCTGCAACGGGCCTTGGCGTTATGGCCGGAGCTCAAGCCGTTTGCCGATCAATTGCTGGCGCAATACGTAGCGATCCATCAAGGCTTTCAGCGCCTTGTGCTGGACAACGGCCGCGTCACCCTGACCTTGCTGGTCGGCGATGCACTTGAGCAGTTACCGCAACTGGATGCCCAGATCGACGCGTGGTTTCTCGACGGTTTTGCCCCGGCGAAAAACCCCGACATGTGGACCGCCGAATTGTTTGCCGAACTGGCACGCCTGGCGGCACCCGGCTCGACCATCAGCACCTTCACCAGCACCGGCTGGGTGCGCCGCTTGCTGAACGCGGCGGGTTTCAAGATGAAGCGCACGCCTGGCATCGGCCATAAATGGGAAATCCTGCGGGGCACCTTCCTCGGTTGGCCTGAAGAGACCGCTAAACCAGCCGCGACAAAACCATGGTTCGCTCGCCCACAACCGCTGACCGGCGAACGCCACGCCTTGGTGATCGGCGCCGGGCTGGCCGGTTGCGCGAGTGCCGCCAGCCTGGCCGCGCGGGGTTGGCAAGTGAGCCTGCTGGACCGCCACGAAGCATTGGCGCAGGAGGCCTCGGGCAATCCTCAGGGTGTGCTGTACCTCAAGCTTTCAGCCCACGGCACGGCGTTGTCGCAATTGATCGTCAGCGGTTTTGGCTACACCCGACGTCTACTGGAGCAATTACAGCGAGGCGTCGACTGGGACGATTGCGGGGTCTTGCAACTGGCCTTCAATGCCAAGGAAGCCGAGCGTCAGACGCAATTGGCCGCGGCCTTTTCACCGAGCCTGGTGCACCTGCTCGATCAACCACAGGCCCAGGCCCGGGCCGGTATCGAATTGGCGCACGGCGGCTTGTTCTACCCTGAGGGCGGCTGGGTTCATCCGCCCGCGTTGTGCCAGTGGCAGGCGTCCTCACCGAACATCCAGTGGCTGCCCCATCGCGAGGTGCTGGAACTGCGCAAGGTCGATGATCAATGGCAGGCCTGGGACGGCGATGCCCTACTGGCCAGCGCGCCCGTGGTGATTCTGGCCGGCGCCGCCGAGATCAAGCGTTTTCCATACAGCGCCGACCTGCCCCTCAAACGCATTCGCGGCCAGATCACCCGACTGGCGCAAACCCCTGAAAGCCATAGCCTGGCGACCGTCGTCTGCGCCGAAGGCTATGTGGCGCCGGCACGCCTGGGCGAACACACCCTCGGCGCCAGCTTCGATTTCAAGAGTGACGAGCTGGCCCCTACCGTCGCCGAACACCTTGGCAACCTGGCGTTGCTCGAGGAAATTTCCACTGACCTGGTCGCCCGGTTGCATGTTCCAGACCTGAACCCGCAGCAGCTTGAAGGACGCGCGGCATTCCGCTGTACCAGCCCCGACTACCTGCCGATCGTCGGACCGTTGGCTGAACAAGTCGCCTTCGCCGAGGCCTATACCGCGCTGAGCAAAGATGCCCGGCAAGTGCCCGATGTGCCCTGCCCATGGCTCGAGGGGTTTTACGTCAATAGCGGTCACGGTTCTCGCGGTTTGATCACTGCGCCATTGTCTGGCGAGCTGTTGGCGGCATGGCTTGAAAACGAGCCGTTGCCGCTGCCAAAAACAGTGGCCGAGGCCTGCCATCCCAACCGTTTTGCCTTGCGCCAATTGATCCGCGGAAAAGCCTGACCCACAGCCTTATAACTTATCGGTCTAAAACTCCAGGGATTCACCTGGGTCAGTTTCCGGGTACCCGCCGTTTTTGGCGGGTATCGATTGACCCTCCCCAACGGAAAAACCGGTAAGGACTTATGTGCGGATTAGCTGGAGAATTACGTTTCGACCATCAACCTGCGGACCTCGCAGCCATTGAACGAATCACCCATCACCTGGCCCCTCGCGGCCCTGATGCATGGGGCTTCCACAGCCAGGGGCCGATTGCCCTGGGCCATCGGCGCCTGAAAATCATGGACCTGTCGGACGGCTCGGCACAGCCGATGATTGACAACCAACTGGGCCTGTCACTGGCCTTCAACGGCGCGATCTACAACTTCCCGGAACTGCGCACCGAGCTGGAAAGCCTTGGTTACGCCTTCTATTCCGGCGGCGACACCGAAGTGCTGCTCAAGGGCTATCACGCCTGGGGCGAAGCCTTGTTGCCCAAACTCAACGGCATGTTCGCCTTCGCCATTTGGGAGCGCGACGCCAAGCGTCTGTTCATCGCCCGCGACCGTCTCGGCGTAAAGCCGTTGTACCTGTCGCGCACCGGTCAGCGCCTGCGCTTTGCTTCGTCCCTGCCGGCATTGCTCAAGGGCGGCGACATCAACCCGATTCTCGACCCGGTGGCGCTGAACCATTATCTGAACTTCCATGCAGTGGTCCCGGCGCCGCGCACCTTGCTGGCGGGCATCGAAAAGCTGCCCCCGGCGAGTTGGATGCGCATCGAAGCAGACGGCACCACCGAGCAGAAAACCTGGTGGACCCTGCCCTACGGCCCAAATGCCGACGAACTGAACCTGACCCTCGAAGACTGGCGCGATCGCGTGCTCGACAGCACCCGTGATGCCGTGGCGATCCGTCAACGGGCGGCAGTGGATGTCGGCGTGCTGCTTTCCGGCGGCGTTGATTCGAGTCTGTTGGTGGGCCTGTTGCGCGAAGTCGGGGTCGAAGACTTGTCGACCTTTTCCATCGGTTTCCAGGATGCCGGCGGCGAGCGCGGTGACGAGTTCCAGTATTCGGACCTGATCGCCAAGCACTACGGCACACAACATCACCAACTGCGCATCGACGAAAAAGAGATCATCGAGCAACTGCCCGCAGCGTTCCGCGCCATGAGCGAGCCGATGGTCAGCCATGACTGCATTGCGTTCTATCTGCTGTCTCGCGAAGTGGCCAAGCACTGCAAGGTGGTGCAAAGCGGCCAAGGCGCGGACGAATTGTTCGCCGGGTATCACTGGTATCCGCAAGTGGACGGTGCGAGCGATCCGTACGCGGCGTATCGCGATGCGTTTTTCGACCGCAGCTACGCCGACTACGCCGCCACGGTGCAGCCGAAATGGCTGACGGCCAACGACGCGGCCGGCGACTTCGTGAAAGAACATTTCGCCCAGCCCGGCGCCGACGCAGCCGTGGACAAAGCCCTGCGTCTGGACAGTACCGTGATGCTGGTGGATGACCCGGTCAAACGGGTCGACAACATGACCATGGCCTGGGGCCTGGAAGCGCGCACGCCGTTTCTCGACTATCGCCTGGTGGAATTGTCGGCGCGGGTTCCGGGTAAATTCAAGCTGCCGGATGGCGGCAAGCACGTGTTGAAAGAAGCGGCACGGCTGGTCATTCCGAGTGAAGTGATCGACCGCAAAAAGGGTTACTTCCCGGTCCCCGGCCTCAAGCATTTGCAGGGCGATACGCTGAACTGGGTGCGTGAACTGCTGCTCGATCCGAGTCAGGATCGCGGCCTGTTCAACCCCGCCATGCTCGACCGCCTGCTGACCGATCCGCAAGGTCAACTGACCCCGTTGCGCGGCTCCAAGCTGTGGCAATTGGCAGCCCTGAACCTGTGGCTCAGTGAACAAGGAATCTGATCGATGAAACCTCACGCCTCGGCTTATAGCCAACGCTTGTTGCGCGGTCAGGCGCCCTCCTACGAACGCTTGCAGGCGCGACTGGCCGAAGACGGCAGTGAATTGGGCGCCGCGCCGATCGCGGTGCACTGCGGCTGGGGTCGGTTGCTGATCGGCCATACCTTTCCCGATGCCGCGAGCCTTGCCCAAGAGTTGCTCAATGAGCAGCCCGGTGAGCGGGACATCGCCTTGTACGTTGCCGCGCCCCAGCAAGTGCTGGGGCTGGAACCGGCGCAACTGTTTCTCGACCCGTCCGACACCTTGCGCCTGTGGTTCAGCGATTACCGTCAGGCCACCCGGGTGTTTCGCGGCTTCCGCATCCGTCGGGCGCAAAGCGAGGCGGATTGGCAGGCCGTCAATCAGCTGTATCAGGCGCGCGGCATGCTGCCGATTGATGCGAGTTTGCTGACGCCTCATCACCAGGGCGGCCCGGTTTACTGGCTGGCCGAAGATGAGGACAGCGGCGCGATCATCGGCAGCGTCATGGGCCTGAATCATCACAAGGCGTTCAACGACCCCGAAAACGGCAGCAGCCTGTGGTGCCTGGCGGTCGATCCACAATGTTCCCGCCCAGGCGTCGGCGAAGTGCTGGTGCGGCACTTGATCGAACACTTCATGAGCCGTGGCCTGAGTTACCTGGACCTGTCTGTGCTGCACAACAACGGCCAGGCGAAAAGCCTTTACGCCAAGCTCGGTTTTCGCAACTTGTCGACCTTCGCCATCAAGCGCAAGAACGGCATCAACCAACCGTTGTTTCTCGGCCCCGGCCCGGAAGCCGGGTTCAATCCGTATGCGCGAATCATCGTCGAGGAGGCTCATCGGCGCGGTATTGAGGTGCAGGTGGACGACGCGCAAGCCGGTCTGTTTACCTTGATTCACGGCAGTCGTCGGGTACGTTGCCGCGAATCCCTGAGCGATCTGACCAGCGCCATCAGCATGACGTTGTGCCAGGACAAAAGCCTGACCCACAAGGTGCTGAAAAACGCCGGCCTTAAATTGCCAGCCCAACAACTGGCGGGGAGCGCGGACGACAATCTGGCGTTTCTCGACGAGCACGAACGGGTGGTGGTCAAACCGCTGGACGGTGAACAGGGCCACGGGGTGGCAGTGGATTTACGCACCCTCGAAGAGGTCCGGCAAGCCATCGAGAACGCCCGCGCGTTCGACAGTCGAGTGCTGCTGGAAAGCTTCCATGAAGGCCTCGACTTGCGGATTCTGGTGATCGGTTTCGAAGTGGTCGCGGCCGCCATTCGCCGGCCGGCGGAAGTGGTGGGCGATGGTCAGCATTCCATCGGCGCGCTGATCGAAGCCCAGAGCCGTCGCCGTCAGGCGGCGACCAGCGGTGAAAGCAAAATCCCGCAGGACCATGAGACTCAGCGCACGTTGCAGGCGGCGGGTTATGACTACAGCAGCATTCTGCCGGCCGGCGAGCACTTGTTCGTGCGGCGCACGGCGAATCTTCATACCGGCGGCATTCTTGAAGACGTCACGGCGATTCTGCATCCGACCCTGGTGGACGCGGCGGTGCGCGCGGCGCGGGCCCTGGATATTCCGATGGTCGGGCTCGACCTGATGGTGCCGGCCGCCGACCAGCCGGAGTATGTGTTTATCGAGGCCAATGAACGCGCCGGGCTGGCCAACCATGAACCGCAGCCGACGGCCGAGCGGTTTGTGGATTTGTTGTTTGCGCATAGTCAGCCGGCGGTTTGACATTAATGTGTCGCCTGTTCCATCGCCATCGCGAGCAGGCTCGCTCCCACATTTGACCGCATTCCCTTGTGGGAGCGAGCCTGCTCGCGATGGGGGCCTGACAGATCACACACTCTCTTTTCCTCATCGAAACCATCGATGCTCTCACTTCATCAGGAGTTTCCATGACCCGCAAAATTCCCGAACCGGACCTCAATTACCTGCAAAAAGTCCTGCTGGAAATGCTCGCCATTCCCAGCCCCACCGGGTTCACCGATACCATCGTGCGTTACGTCGCCGAGCGTCTCGAAGAGTTGGGCATTCCCTTTGAGATGACTCGTCGCGGCACCATCCGCGCCACCCTCAAGGGCAAGAAGAACAGCCCGGACCGCGCGGTCTCCGCTCACCTGGACACCATTGGCGCGGCGGTTCGCGCGATCAAGGACAACGGTCGCCTGACCCTGGCACCCGTCGGTTGCTGGTCCAGCCGTTTCGCCGAAGGCAGCCGCGTCAGTCTGTTCACCGACAACGGCGTGATCCGTGGCAGCGTGTTGCCGCTGATGGCTTCCGGGCACGCGTTCAATACTGCCGTGGATGAAATGCCGATCAGTTGGGATCATATCGAATTGCGTCTGGACGCTTACTGCGCCACCCGCGCCGATTGCGATTCGCTGGGGATCAGCGTCGGTGATTTCGTTGCCTTCGACCCGTTGCCGGAGTTCACCGAAAGCGGCCATATCAGCGCCCGTCACCTTGATGACAAGGCCGGCGTTGCCGCATTGCTGGCGGCGTTGAAAGCCATTGTCGACAGCGGCGAAGAACTGATGATTGACTGCCATCCGCTGTTCACCATCACCGAAGAAACCGGCAGCGGTGCGGCGGCGGCCTTGCCTTGGGATGTCAGTGAATTCGTCGGCATCGACATCGCGCCGGTCGCGCCCGGCCAGCACTCCAGTGAACACGCGGTGAGCGTGGCGATGCAGGATTCCGGCGGGCCTTATGACTATCACCTGTCGCGCCACTTGCTGCGGCTTGCCAGCGATAACGAACTGCCGGCGCGCCGCGACCTGTTCCGCTATTACTTCAGCGATGCTCACTCGGCCGTCACTGCTGGCCATGACATTCGCACCGCCCTGCTGGCCTTCGGTTGCGACGCCACCCACGGCTATGAACGCACCCACATCGACAGCCTCGCCGCCCTCAGTCGCCTGCTCGGCGCCTATATCCTCAGCCCGCCGGTGTTCGCCAGCGATGCACAACCGGCCAAGGGATCGCTGGACCGGTTCAGTCACCAGATCGAACACGAGACGCAGATGGAAAGCGATACGCGGGTGCCGTCGGTGGATAGTTTGATTGGGCAGCGCTCGGAGAGCTGAGTCAAATTCGAGATGTGTAGCGCATGAAATATCGCTATCGCGAGCAGGCTCGCTCCCACAGGAGTACACCATTTACTGTGGGAGCGAGCCTGCTCGCGATAGCGCTGGATCAGGCGCCACATGAGTTCCAGGCTAGCCGCCACCGCCCATTCGCCGTAGCATCGCGCCATTGTTTAGCCGAGGTGTCTTATGCTGATCCCCCACGACCAACTTGAAGTCGACACACTGACCCATCTGATCGAGGATTTCGTGACCCGCGACGGCACGGACAACGGCGATGACACGCCGCTGGAAACCCGCGTCTTGCGTGTTCGTCAGGCATTGACCAAGGGCCAGGCGCTGATCGTCTTCGATCCGGAAAGCGAGCAATGCCAGTTGATGCTCAAGCACGACGTGCCCAAGCATCTGTTCGACTGAGGCCCTTAACGCGCCTTGGCTTTTGCCTGCTGGATCTGGATGCGCTCATAGACTTCGGCGCGATGTACGTTGACCTTCTGCGGCGCTTCAACGCCGAAGCGCACGCTGCTTCCGTTGACGGCGAGAACCCGCACGGAAATGTTGTCACCAATGGATATCAATTCGCCCACAACGCGGCTAAGTACAAGCATGGCATTCATCCTTCAGGGTTACCGGCCCTTGAAGATGCACGGCGCGCAGCGGGTCTTCAATGCAACGACAACAAAACAGTCTCGCCCTACAGCGCAGGATGCAGAGCCCTGAAGGACGTATCCGACAAACCGGTTTGAATGAAGGACCGATCCTTCAGGATACGGAAAAGCGCGGACCAAACAGGATGACGCTCGCCCCGATCACGCACAGCGCCACGCCAATCCAGTCAGAGCCCAGTGGACGAATCCGCTCGACCACTGCCAGCCAGCCGATCGACGCAATGATGTAGATGCCACCGTAGGCGGCATAGGCGCGGCCGGCGTAGCTCGCTTCGACCCGGGTGAGCAGCACCGCGAACACCATCAGGCTGAGTAACGCCGGGACGATCCACCAAGCGCTTTTACCCTGGCGCAGCCACATCCAGAAGGCGAAACAGCCGGCGATTTCGAACAGCGCGGCGAGGAAAAACCACAGGTAATTGAGCATGCAGATGTCTCGTGAGGATGACCGGTTGCGGCCACCCTAACGATGGTGTTGCGCACGGGCAAGTTCAGCCTGCGGATTGTTTGGCCTTGGCGCGCATTTTGTCAGCCATCACGGTCATTTCGTTGTAGAGCAATTGCGGGTCTTTTTGCTTGATCGCCCAGGCCATGCGGCCCTGTTCGTGAGGCAGGATCAAGAATTCTCCGGCGGCGACCTGCTGATAAATGTAATCGGCAATGTCGGCAGCGGTGATCGGCGAGCTTTCCAGCAATTTGCCGACCTGGGCTTTCATGGCCGGTGTCGGGCCGCGGAAGGAGTCCAGCAGGTTGGTCTGAAAGAACGACGGGCACACTACATGCACGCTGACTTCCTCGTGGGCCAGTTCGATCAACAGACTTTCGGACAACGCCACCACACCCGCCTTGGCCACGTTGTAGTTGCTCATGGCCGGACCTTGCATCAGTGCCGCCATCGAGGCGATGTTGATGATCTTGCCTTTGCTTTTCTCCAGCAGCGGCAGGAAGGCCTTGCAGCCTTTCACCACGCCCATCAGGTTGATCGCGATCTGCCAGTCCCAGTCTTCCAGCGACAGTTCACTGAAGAACCCGCCCGACGCCACGCCGGCGTTGTTGACGATGACGTCGATGCCACCGAACTTCTCTTCACAGGCTTGGGCGAACGCCGTCAGCTGGCTGTAGTCACGCACATCGCAACGCTGGATGAAACCGTCACCGCCAGCTTCGCGAACCAGCTTCAGGGTTTCCTGCAGGCCGGGCTCACTGACATCCGACAAGGCCAGCTGCCAGCCTTCACGCGCCCAGCGCAGCGCGATTTCGCGACCCAGGCCTGAGCCCGCGCCAGTGATCATCATGCGATTTTGCATAGCAAACAGCCTTGTTGTTCCGGGGAAGATGCACCGAGTGTAGCGAAGGATAATGCGCGACCCACGCTCCATCAGAGTGCTGAATGGCCAGCAATGAACCACGGCGCGGTTCGATTGTTTCAACTTTGAGACGCAGTAAAAGAAATAAACGTACTTTCCAAATACATTAAAAAAAACTGGAATTTTTCTTCATATCCATGAGTCGGATTTTGTAAGCAGCTAGGATTAATACAAGTCCAGCTGATGGCTAAAAGCTAAAACGCTAGGTCAACCACAACGCTTCCAACAAGGAAACAGACATGGGCACAATTCTTATCGTTATTCTTATCCTGTTGTTGATAGGTGGCTTGCCGGTCTTCCCGCACTCCAGAAGTTGGGGTTACGGTCCGTCCGGTATCATCGGCGTGGTGTTGGTGGTGCTATTGATCCTGCTGCTACTTGGCAAGATATAAAGGTTTTGCCGGCAAAAAAAAGAGGCCCTGCGAAGGGCCTCTTTTTGTATGCACCAGCGGTCGGTGATCCGACTTACCGGCGCAGGCACCCTTAAGGACGCCCTCGCCGGCAAGCCTGGCTCCTACAGGTCCGGCTTGCCGTCAACGACACCGGCGGTGTTATCGATCAGGCTTTTGGAGGCCGTCTGGATGAACGACTCGAGCTTCTGCTTGAGCGCCGCTTCATCAGCCGATGCCGGGATCACTTCACCTTTCGGATTGGCGCCCAGTTCGTATCGATACAACTTCGGCGGCATCTCTTTGGGCAGTACCAGCACGCGATCTCCGGTAAGCAATGCGACCGTCTGATCGCTGCCCGACGGCTTGATCACACCAAAGCCCTTGTCGCCTTCCGGCAGGTTCAGCAAGTCGCGACCCCAGCATTGATGAACGACATCTCCACCAATACGGCCCATGATGGTTGGCACGATGTCGATCTGGGTGCCGACGGTGTGGTCGACCTGGCCGAATTTTTCCTGGACGCCCGGCCCGATCAGCAGCATCGGTACGTTGAAGCGACCCAGGTCCATTTCAGTGATCTGCTGTTCGTTGCCAAAACCGTGGTCACCGACCACCACAAACAGGGTTTCCTTGAAATACGGCTCTTTGCGGGCCTGTTCGAAGAATTGACCCAACGCCCAGTCTGAGTAGCGCATGGCGGTCAAGTGTTCGTTGAGGCTGCCGCGATCGGTCACAGGTTTCACCGGCAATGGCGTCGGCAAAGCGTACGGCGTGTGGTTGGACAGCGTTTGCAGCAAGGCATAGAACGGCTTTTTGTCCTTGCCGTCGCGGGCCTTCAACTCCTCCAGACCACGGTTGAACATGTCCTGATCAGACACACCCCAAGTCGGATCGGAGAACACCGGGTTAACGAAGTCATTGCGCCCGATGAAGTTGGTCATGCCCTGGTTGCTGAAGAAGCCCGACTGGTTATCCCAGGCAAAGTCGCCGTTGTAGACGTATACATCGTCGTAGTCACGCACGCTGAGCAACTGCGGCAGACCGGACAGCTTGTGGCTGCCTTCAGGCGTTTGCATCAAGTATTCGAAACCCGGCAAGTTCGGGAAGCAGGCCATGGTGGCGAACATGCCTTGGTGGGTATGGGTGCCGTTGGAGAAGAAACGATCGAACAACAGGCCTTCTTTCGACAGTTTGTCGAAGTACGGGGTGATTTCACCTGGACGACCCAGAGCGCCCACCGAATGACCGGCGAAGCTTTCCATCAGGATCACCACGACGTTCTTGATCGGCACTGTCTTGTTGGTGTCGGGGCTGAAATTGCGACGCACCGCGGCGGCCTCGGAATCAACCAGCTTGTCGCTCGGGGTCAGCAACAAATCGCGCACGGTTTGCTGGGCCTGGGGCTGTGGCAGTGTGGCTTTCCAGACATTGTCGCGATGTTCGGACAACCGGCTCTTGGCCGCCGCGATCAACGACAGCGTGCCGTTGAGGCCCAACTGGTTGGCGAAGTTCGAGTCGGTGGTGTAAACGTCACCCCAACGCATTGGCGGGCCCTGACGCAGAGTGCCCCGAGCAGCGACCACGCAGACCAGCAGGCAGACCACGAACACTACGCCACGCGCATACCACGGAGCGACCTGCCGCGTACCAATGCTGCCGCCGCTGAACGGCCCGCGAGGACGCGTGGCCCGGTCGGCACCCTTGAACGCGAGGGTCAGGATTAACGTGCCCAAGGCCCAGGCCAACAGGTAGCGAACCACCGGAAAACCATACCAGAGCATGCTCATCACGGTTTTCGGGTCTTCTTTCACGTACTGGAAGACCAGACCGTTGAGGCGCTGGTGGAACTCGCGGTAAAAATCCATCTCCATCAGGCCGAGGAACAGCGCGATGCTCGAGACAACGGTCAGCCACAGCCGGAAGAATCCGCGGGCGGCCATCGCTCGGGCGCTGAACAATGCCAGCAGCAGCGGAATGCTGAGGTAAACCACCAGGCGCAAGTCGAAACGCAGGCCGTTGGCGAACGCTTCCAGAAAGGTCGAAGCGGGAGTGTCGAGGATCATCGAGCTGTTGTAGACCAGCAGCGCCACGCGCAGCAGGCTGAACATGACCATCATGACCAGGGCACACAATAGCGTGTAGGCCAGATGCGATTTGACGGTCGGTTGCAGCAGGCGACTAGAAGCTCGCTGCTGACTCAGGGCGTCCGGGTTTGCCATGTCGTTTTAGGACCCATTGGAAGTTGAAGTTTCAAAAATACAGCGGCGCCTTGCCTAATGCTGATCAGTTAACCTGTGGGAGCGGGCTTGCTCGCGAAGACGGCGGCACAGTCAACATTGATGTCGTCTGACACACCGCTTTCGCGAGCAAGCCCGCTCCCACTTGGATTGCGTTTAACTGACCGGCATTAAGTGCCTTGCCCTCTGTTGGCCATCCTCGGCCCCGGGGCTTGCGCGATGCACAAATGTTGCACGATCAACCGCGCCATTACCATTGATTACTGACCGGCAGGCCCCGACGGTCGCTTGTAGCGTTCTGGGACAAGAGACCTGGCGCAAAGTTGCGGAGGCTGACGGGTTGCGGCGCGGGTGAATTGTCTTGGAGACTTTGTGAAAATTTCGTTCAACGCATATCCAGAAACAAAATAAAGCCCCGCCCCTTGGTAAAAAACGCTAACGCCCCGATCAAATCGGGGCGCTGTTGAACGGGCATTATCAAAAGTCTACGCGGTTACTTCTCGGCACGTTCCTTCAGGGCTTTGAGGGTGTTGAACGGCGCATCGACCACAAACTTGTTGGCCAACCACGACGGCACGCTGCCGCCGGGTTCGGTATGGGCCTGGTAAGTCACTTCGACTCGATCGCCTTTAGGCACTAGCTTCCAGAAACCTTTGACCTGGGCCACCCGCACAAAACCTTTTTCTTCCGGGACGTACTTGGGTTGCCCTTCCAACTCGCGGGTCAGGCTGCCATCGGCGCCTTCAACAGTGGTGACATGCAATACGGAGTCGCGAGGAGTGACCGGCCAAGGGGTATTGAACTGTGTGTAGGTCCAGCTCTGATTACCTTCATGTTTGAGCAACTTCTGAGTCTTGCACTCGTGAATCCATGCACAGGCACCCGGCACGTCTTCCTGCAATGCTCGCAGTTTGGCCATGGTGGTCTTCATGACGGTCACGCCACGGTACGCCTTGTATTGGGAACCGGCCACTTCACTCAAGGACACCTTGATGCCCTCTTCTTCCTTGGCGGTTTTCCATTCTTCAGCCTGGGCCGTGGAGGCCAGTAAAACCGTCAAACCACACAGCACAGCCATACGATGCAGCGAACCCATAGTCTTTTTCCTTATTGTTGAAGTTCCATGCGTTGAACACATCACGCGGCCGTCATTTGTTCCCACCAGCCCAGCAACTTGATCGCTTCGTCGCTGCTGCTTCCGCAGACCTCGACATCGGCTTCAAATGCCGAACACACCGCAGGACGTTCCGGCTCGCCGAAAATGCTGCACAGGTTATCGGCAGACAGCTGTAAGCACCGCTCTCCGGCGGCTTTGCCATTGGGCATGCCGGGAATCGGCGAACTGATGGAAGGGGCAATGCAACAGGCGCCACAGCCTTCACGGCATTTCATGACGACAAGCTCCTCGCGACGGGCAATGTGTTAAAAAAGGGACGGGGCACAGAGTAACGGCTAAAACGACTGTTTAAAATTACCTGAGCCCGGTTTTTTTAGCTCAAACGAACGTGACTGACCAGTCTCCGACAAAGCGCCTGGTCCGTGGGTCACGATTGGAAAGGATTTATTGCTTGAATTCGAAGTCCAGCGCCGCGCCTTCAACCTCCCGACGCTCTTCATTGCGCAATTGCAGCTGCATCTCGTTGCTGAGCAGACGACCGTTGAGCTGGAACGGGCTGCTCTTGTCACCGAACATTTGCGGCAACAGCGCATCGCGTTGGGGCAACGTTACCGTGCCGACCGGCTTCAGTTCCTCGACCATGTCCTTGGGCAAGCTCAAATCGAGATTTGCCGAAGGGAGTTTGGTTTTCACGACTTCACTGGCCACTTTCGACTTGGAAGAAATGGGGGAACGTTTTTTGACCGCTGCAGCCTTCTTTTTGGCCGGCGCTGCTTTTTTGACCGGTGCCGCTTTCTTCGCAGGTGTGCTGGCTGTCGGTTTTTCCTGAACGGAAGCCGCCATGACGCCTTCCGGGTGACAGATCATTAGCAGGCAGATCAACAACCAGGCGGCAGGAAAAATCGGCTTCATGGACCCAACGGCGTGAACGGCAGAAGGCTATATGCTCGCCTGTTGGAGACGACAAGACAAGCGGGCAGTTCAGAACTGCCCGGCCGCTCAAAAACCGCTCGCCGTCTCCTGACAAAGTTGCGTCGCCAGCAACCCCAACGTCATCAATGCACGCTCGGCCTCGCGGTTCCAGGGGATGCCACAGTTCAGGCGAATGCAGTGATTGAACTGCTCGGTGTTACTGAAAATCAGCCCCGGCGCAATGCTGATGCCTTGCTGCAACGCACGCACATGCAGTTCCTGCGTATTCACCCGCCCCGGCAGGCTGACCCACAGAATGAAGCCGCCGGTGGGCCGGGTCATCTGCGTGCCTTCCGGGAAGTACTGCTGCACCGCCAGTTGAAAAGCGCTGAGGTTCTTGCGGTACTCCTGACGGATGTAGCGCAAATGCCGATCGTAACCGCCGTTCTCCAGATAGGCCGCGATGCCCATTTGCGTGACGCTGCAGGCTGAATGGGTACTGAAGGTCTGCAAGCGCTGGATTTCCTGCTGGTACTTGCCGGCAATCATCCAGCCGATGCGCACACCGGGCGACAGGGTTTTGGAGAAGCTGGAGCAATAGATCACCCGATCCAGCCGGTCATAGGCCTTGAGCGATTTGGTGCGACCCTGCTCAAACATCAATTCGCCGTAAATATCATCTTCGACGATCTGGATATCGAAATCCGAGGCCAGGCGCAGCAGTTGTTTCTGCCGCTCTTCGGGCATGGTGCCGCCCAGGGGATTGCTCAGGCGTGTGGTCAGCACCAGCGCCTTGATCGACCATTGGTTGGCCGCCAGTTGCAGAGCTTCGAGGCTCATGCCGGTGGCTGGATCGCTGGGGATCTCGATGACTTTCAGCCCCAGCAGGTCGGCCAGTTGGAGTAAACCGTAATAAGTTGGCGACTCGGCCGCGATCAGGTCGCCCGGCCGGGTCAATACGCGCAGAGACATTTGCAAGGCATCGACGCAGCCGTGGGTGATCACCACTTCCGACGGGTCGACCACTACACCGGCGTCGCGCATGCGGATCGCCACTTGTCGACGCAACGGCTCGAAGCCGGGGCTGAACATGTAGCTGAACGCCCGCGGGCTATGGAAACGGGTGACTTTGGCCAGTTGCTGATGCAGCGCCCGCACCGGTAGATAATCGACACTCGGTACGGCGGCGCCCAACGGAAAGACGCCTTCGCGGCGGGATTCGACCAGAACTTGCTGAATGATGCTGCTGCGGGTGACTAGGCCAGGTCGCTCGACCCGGGCAATGTCAGGGGTTGGCGCCGTGAGCGCCGGCGTCTGGTGCACGTAGTAACCGGATTGCGGCCGGGCACGAATCAGCCCCTGATCTTCAAGGTTGGCGTAGGCCTGCAACACCGTCGCGTGGCTGACGTTGAGCTGCGAACTCATCTTGCGCACCGAAGGCACGCGCTCCCCCGGTTGATAAACACCGCGGCGGATGTCTTCGGCCAGTTGCTGAGCAATACGTTGGTAGAGCAAGAGATTGGTCATGACGCAGCACTCGATTTCACGGGCATTTTATTCTTGTGTGAAACAATACCGGAACAGTTTGGAAGTGTACTGGGACAGTTGTCACAATAGTCGACCGTACAGTGCAGTGTCAGCAAAAACTGTACTGTTTTTTGCGAAGATGCGATGCAATTGATCGGCGAAACCTTGTAGCAGCTGCCGAAGGCTGCGTTCGAGGACGAAGGCCTCGTCTGGGGTCCCCTCGATCATTCTGGAGAGCGGCGTACTCAGGATTGACGACTGCTTCGCAGCCGAACGCAGGCTGCTACAAGGGTTTGATCCGCGCACAAAAAAACCCGGCATTGACTTACAGGCCGGGTTTTCCAGTAACGCAGCCCTTAGCGGGCGGCGCCGAGCTGGCCTTTTTCGTCGGAGAATACAATTTCCACTCGACGGTTCTGTGCACGACCACGTTCTGAGGCGTTCACGTCCACCGGATATTCATCGCCATAGCCTTCGACCTGGATGCGTTTGTCGTCAATACCCAGGTCCGTCAGCACGTCAGCCACCGATTGCGCACGGTCGCGGGACAGCTTGAGGTTTTCCTGTTTGCCGCCAGTGCTGTCGGTATAGCCCTCGATCCGCACCACGCGTTTGGGGTTGAGCTGCAAGAACTGAACGATCTTCAGCACCACGCGGTTTGCCGAGCTTTTCAGCTCCGCCTGGCCGGTATCGAACAGCACATCGCCCAGGGTCATCACCAGACCACGGTCCGTTTGGGTAGTCGCCAGCGCGACGATCTGCTCTTCGAGCCACTTGCCCTGTTGCTGCACACTGAGCAACTTGGACTCACGCAGGGCCAGTTGCAGACGCTGACGCTCGAGTTCGAGCTTCGCCGCGCGTTCCTCGTTGAGCACTTGATTGGTGTGTTCCCGGGCGATTTCGCTGTAGCGCCGGCTGAGGTAGGCGTAATGCACAACGTCCGAACCGCTGCCCCAGTAGCTGGACAGACGATCGGCGCGGGCCAGCGACTCGCCGGCACGGATCACGTCTTTGGGCGCAATGCGCAGCACGTTGGAGTCTTCCTTGACCTTCTGAAAGTCAGTGCCGGCCTGCTGGATTGCGGCTTCGCTGTGTTGACCAGCGCAGCCATAAAGGCTTGCGCAACCGGCCAGGATCAAGCCGCCGAGTGCTTTGGTCTTCAGGCTCATTGGGCATCTCCCAGTTGCTTGCGCAGGCGAGTGATGCGGGTATTGAGCACGTTCAACTGCTCCTCGCTCTTGAGGGTCAGAACCCGGGCTTCGGCCAGACGCGCGTCCAGCTCGGCCTGCTCGGCCCGCATGCGCGCATTCTTGAAGGACTGGTCGGCCATATTGCCCTTGGCACGCTTGAACTTGTCTTCAGCCAGTTTCAGCTCTGGCACTTCGTCGGCGGTAGCACCCACGGCCTTGGCTTGTTCGAGGGCCTGCTCGGTCAGGCGTATTTGTTCATTCGGCGCCGGATCGGCTGCACAACCCGCCAGAGCCAGAACGGCCAGGGCAGCGAAAAGAGGTCGAATACTCACTAAAAATCCCTACTGTTTTGGGGTACTGACAGATTGTGGCTGCGGTTGTGAGCGTTGCGCTTTCCAACGCTCGATATTGCGCAGCAGCGCAGCTTCCGTCAGTCCGGACGCGGGCAATTCTGTCATCTTTTTGGCCAGCTGTCCGCGCAACCAAGGATCGTTGCAGGCGGAGTTATGGGAAACCGCGAGATACAGGCCGGGTTTGTCGATGGGGTGTGGGTGGGCCATCAAGTCATCGGCCATCCCCAGCGTTTGCACTATGGCCATGCCCGAGTAGCGTCCGGCGAGGACAAATTCCACCTCGTTCAGCAGCAATTTCTGAAAGGCCTGGGTCAGGTTGGGCGGGCGTACCAGGGTCAATTGCTGCTCGGCGAAAGTGCCAAATGACGGGGTTACTCGAGCCTTTTCCGACAAGGCACCGGGATGCCCGTGAAGGTCCTGCGCTTCGTTGTAGACCAGTAACGAGTCGTTGCGGGTCCAGACCAGATAATCATTTTCCAACAGCGGTGGGTGGATGTAATCCAGATTTTCCAGCTCAGTGACTGTCAACGGCGCATCGGCCAGCATGTCCATGCGCCCGCTGCGCACTTCGTCCAGGGCCTGGGAGCGTTTTCCGGCGTAAAGCAGTTCGACCTTGATGCCCAACTCCCCCGCCACTTGCTGCAACAGGTCAGCGCTGGCGCCTATCAGGTACTTGGGGTTTTGTGGGTCTTGCCACAGGTACGGCGGCGCGTCCGGGCTGCCGGTCACTACCAGGCGCTCGCATTTTCCCGCGGCAGCAGACAGCCCCGGCAACAGCGTCAGCCCCAGCAGTAATGACCAGCCACACATGCGGCGCAAATCCATGGCGACACTCCCTACAACCCAATATTTTCGCCCGTAGGATCTGTGTAGGAGCTGTTGAGTGAAACGAGGCTGCGATCTTTCCTGCCGCACTTGAGTATCAAGAGCAAGATCAAAAGATCGCAGCCTCGTTTCACTCGACAGCTCCTACACGAAGAACCAAAAAAAAGCCCGACCAAAAGGTCGGGCTCTTTATAAGTCAAGCCGCCGGATTAGACCAGCTTCTCGAACTCGGGGATGGCTTCGAACAAGTCCGCCACCAGGCCATAATCGGCCACCTGGAAGATCGGCGCTTCTTCGTCCTTGTTGATCGCAACGATCACTTTGGAGTCTTTCATGCCGGCCAGGTGCTGGATCGCGCCGGAGATACCGACGGCGATGTACAGCTGTGGCGCAACGATCTTGCCGGTCTGACCGACCTGCATGTCGTTGGGTACAAAACCTGCGTCGACCGCGGCGCGGGAAGCACCGACAGCAGCGCCCAGCTTGTCGGCCAGGGCGTACAGGTGCTTGAAGTTGTCGCCGTTCTGCATGCCGCGACCGCCGGAAACGACGATTTTGGCAGCGGTCAGTTCCGGACGATCAGACTTGGCCAGTTCTTCGCCAACAAAGCTCGAAGTGCCAGCGTCGTGAGCAGCCGCAACCGCTTCAACGGCAGCCGAACCACCTTCAGCTGCAACCGGGTCGAAACCGGTAGCACGCACGGTGATCACTTTCACCGCAGCGTTGGACTGTACGGTAGCAATGGCGTTACCGGCGTAGATCGGGCGCTTGAAGGTATCAGCGCTTTCGACCGAGATGATCTCGGAGATCTGGTCAACGTCCAGCTGAGCGGCAACGCGCGGCAGGATGTTTTTGCCGTTGGAAGTCGCGGCAGCCAGGATGTGGCTGTAAGCCTTGCCCAACTCTGCAACCAGAGGAGCTACGTTTTCCGGCAGTTGGTGTGTGTAGGCGGCGTTGTCGGCCACCAGCACTTTAGCCACGCCAGCGATTTTCGCAGCAGCTTCAGCCACGGCGCCAGCGCCCTGACCTGCAACCAGAACGTGGATATCACCGCCGATCTTGACAGCAGCAGCCACAGTGTTCAGCGTGGCCGGAGCCAGTACTTTGTTGTCGTGTTCAGCGATTACCAAGATAGTCATGATTCGGCTCCTTAACTCAAAGCACCTTCGCTTCGTTTTTCAGTTTCTCGACCAGTTCAGCCACCGACTTGACCTTGATACCCGCGCTGCGTGCAGCCGGCGCTTCGACTTTCACGGTCTTGTTGGTGGAGGCGGTGGAAACGCCCAAAGCGTCCGGAGTCAGCACTTCGAGAGGCTTCTTCTTGGCTTTCATGATGTTTGGCAGGGACGCGTAGCGCGGCTCGTTCAAACGCAGGTCGGTGGTGACGATGGCCGGCAGTTTCAGGGAAACCGTCTGCGCGCCGCCGTCGACTTCGCGAGTCACGGCAACGGTGTCGCCGCTGATTTCGACTTTGGACGCGAATGTGCCCTGACCGTAGCCGCTCAATGCAGCGAGCATCTGGCCAGTCTGATTGTTGTCGCTGTCGATGGCTTGTTTGCCGAGGATCACCAGCTGAGGCTGTTCCTTGTCGACAACCGCTTTCAACAACTTGGCAACGGCCAGGGAAGTCAGATCTTCAGCGGATTCGACGAGGATGGCGCGGTCGGCACCCAGAGCCAGCGCGGTGCGCAGTTGCTCTTGAGCGGTGGACGGGCCGATGGAGACGACGACAATTTCAGTCGCAACGCCTTTCTCTTTCAGACGTACGGCTTCTTCCACTGCGATTTCGCAGAATGGGTTCATCGACATCTTGACGTTAGCGAGGTCGACGCCGGAATTGTCCGCCTTGACACGAACCTTGACGTTGTAATCCACAACGCGTTTGACAGCTACAAGAACCTTCATGGATTCCTCGTTACTCTCCGGTGAAAAGAAAGTCGCCTAGGCGAACCTGGCGGTTGATGCTCATCGGCGCAAGGGCACCTCTAAAAACGCTGGCAGGTGTATCAGGTGAACTCTGCTCACGAGGCTGATAACCGTTCGTCAGTGGTGACCGATAAGTCATTCATAATCGCGGCATGTAAACTGCGCGCCTGACCTGCACTGCGCATCACCTTATACTGCCATCGCCCTGTCTTTAGAGGTGCTCTTGAAACCAACAGTCAGCCTACGGCGAGCGCAAAACCGACCGTATCTTGACCGGAACGCCTATTCCGGTCAATACGGCAAAATAGCCGTTCATAAGCCGCGTGACTTTGATTTCTCTGGCTTTGAGCCAATTCAAACAAACGTTTGTATTGGACGCTAGGAGTGGTGTAGATATAATGCGCCACCTAGAGAGAAAGGTGGGTCATCCATTGTCCCTTCCGGCAGTTACCGGAGGAAATAATGGATGCAACGCCAAACCTCCAATTAGAAAAAACTGTTGAGCCTTGAGTAGGAGATAGCCTGTGGAACGCGAATACATGGAATTCGACGTGGTCATCGTCGGTGCCGGCCCCGCTGGCCTGTCCGCCGCCTGCCGTTTGAAGCAGAAGGCCGCCGAAGCCGGTAAGGAAATCAGCGTCTGCGTGGTCGAAAAAGGCTCCGAGGTCGGCGCTCACATTCTGTCCGGTGCCGTGTTCGAACCACGCGCCCTGAACGAATTGTTCCCGGACTGGAAAGAACTCGGCGCGCCGCTGAATACGCCAGTCACACGCGATGACATCTTCGTGCTCAAGAATGCCGACAGCGCGCAGAAGATTCCTGACCTCTTTGTGCCCAAGACCATGCACAACGAAGGCAACTACATCATCTCCCTGGGCAACCTGTGCCGCTGGCTGGCCCAGCAGGCCGAGAACCTGGGCGTGGAAATCTACCCGGGCTTCGCCGCCCAGGAAGCTCTGTTCGACGAGAACGGCGTGGTTCGCGGGATCATCACCGGCGATCTGGGCGTTGACCGCGAAGGCAATCCGAAAGAAGGCCTGTACACCCCGGGCATGGAACTGCGTGCCAAGTACACGCTGTTCGCCGAAGGTTGCCGTGGCCATATCGGCAAACAGCTGATCAAGCGCTTCAACCTCGACAGTGAAGCCGACGCCCAGCATTACGGCATCGGCCTGAAAGAAATCTGGGAAATTGATCCAGCCAAGCATCAACCTGGCCTGGTGGTCCACACCGCCGGTTGGCCGCTGGACATCATGGGCACCGAGAACACTGGCGGCTCGTTCCTCTATCACCTGGAAAACAACCAAGTGGTCGTCGGTCTGATCGTCGATCTTTCCTACAGCAACACCTACCTGTCGCCATTCGACGAGTTCCAGCGCCTCAAGCATCACCCGGTACTCAAGCAATACCTGGAAGGTGGCAAGCGCATCAGCTACGGCGCGCGTGCTATCTCCAAAGGCGGCCTGAACTCGCTGCCGAAAATGGTCTTCAAGGGCGGCGCGCTGATCGGTTGCGACCTCGGCACGCTGAACTTCGCCAAGATCAAAGGCAGCCACACCGCGATGAAGTCCGGCATGCTCGCCGCTGACGCCGTGGCCGACGCGTTGTTCGCCGATCTGGACGGCACGCAAGAGCTGACCACTTACGTCGACGCCTTCAAGAAAAGCTGGCTCTACGACGAACTGTTCGCCAGTCGTAACTTCGGCCCGGCGATCCACAAGTTCGGCGCCATCGTCGGCGGCGGTTTCAACTGGCTCGACCAGAACATCTTCGGCGGCAAACTGCCGTTCACCCTGCACGACACCAAGCCGGATTACGCTTGCCTGAAACTGGCGGCCGACTGCAAGAAGATCGACTACCCGAAACCGGACGGCAAGATCAGCTTCGACAAACTCAGCTCGGTGTTCATCTCCGGTACCAACCACGAAGAAGAACAGCCTTGCCACTTGAAGCTGACCGATCCGAGCATTCCGATCGCCAAGAACCTGCCGATGTACGATGAACCTGCCCAGCGTTACTGCCCGGCCGGCGTGTACGAAGTGGTGACCCAGGAAGACGGCGAGAAGCGCTTCCAGATCAACGCCCAGAACTGCGTTCACTGCAAGACCTGCGACATCAAGGACCCTGCACAGAACATCACCTGGGTGGCGCCGGAAGGTTCTGGCGGCCCGACTTACCCGAACATGTAAGTCGAATCGCTGAACATCAAGGCTCCCGAAATGGGGGCCTTTTTGTTGCCCGAAATTAAGCCACACCACAAAACCAATGCGGGAGCGAGCCTGCTCGCGATAGCGGTGTGTCAGTCGACATCTATGCTGGATGATAAACCGCAATCGCGAGCAGGCTCGCTCCCACACGGGCCATCACTGGATCAAGCCACCCGCTCATCCCCAGGACTGCGCTCAAAGTAACGCTTGTACTCGCGGCTGAATTGCGACGTGCTCTGATACCCCACCCGATGCGCCACCTGGGCCACGCCCAAGCCTTCGCCCAGCAACAATTGCTGGGCCCTGAGCAAACGCAAACGCTTCAAATACTGCACCGGCGACAACAACGTGCTGCGTTTGAAATGCTCATGAAACGTCGACGCGCTCATGTTCGCGCAACTGGCCAGGGTCTCGACGTTCAGCGGCTCGGTGTAGTGCGCATGCAGATGACTCAGCGACGCCGCAATCCGCGCGAACTGCCCCTGTTGTTCCACCAACGCTCGCAATACATCGGCTTGCGGCCCCCGCAACGCCACGAACAACAATTCACGCAAGCGCGCCGGGCCCATGATCTGGCACTCCAGCGGATCGTGCAGGCAGCGCAACAACCGTTCCACACAACCGCGCATGGCATCGTCGAGCACCGCCGAGGTCATGGACTCGGGCGTCTGTGCGGGAACAGTGCGCCCCGGCGACAGCCCCATGGCCAACACCAACTCACCGAGCATTACCCGGTCGATGGCGATGGAAACGCCCAGCATCGGGCCATCTGGAGCCGAAAACGTCTCGCATTCGAAGGGTACCGGCAACGCCTGAATCAGGTAATGCCCGGCACCATATTCCAGCGTACGCGGGCCCAGATACGCCAACTTGCTGCCTTGGGCGATGATGACCAGGCTTGGCTCGTAGATTTGCGGGCCACGGGCGACATCACAACTGGCCCGCAAAACCTGCACCCCCGGCAATGCGGTGGGCGCGAAACCATCGCGAATAGTCAGCGGCTGGATCAGCGAAACCAGGGTGGCGTTGGCATCGAGATGACGAGTCAACAACATGAGGGGCTCTTCACAAAAGAAGTCACAAAAAAAGTCGCGAAAAAAGGGATGAAAACATCATCGCAGGTCTGAACGCCAATGCGACCCATCAACGGTGCATACCGGAGGATTAGGCATGACCCCCGGAGGAATCGCCATGGCCGGTCACCCGTGCGGCGCCCAGAATGGCTCGCCTCACCTGTCACTGCTTTTGCGAGGTTCACCATGTACACCGCCATCGGATACGCGGCTCAATCAGCCACCACTCCCCTCGCCCCGATGAAATTCGAACGCCGCAGCCCGCGTGCCGACGACGTTGCGATCGAGATTCTTTACTGCGGCGTCTGCCATTCCGACATCCATCAGGCACGCAACGAGTGGGGCATTGCTGTTTACCCACTGATGCCCGGCCATGAGATCGTCGGAAAAGTCACCGCCGTCGGTGCGAATGTGACCCAACACAAGGTCGGCGATCTGGTCGGGGTCGGCTGCATGGTCGACTCGTGCCGCCACTGCGAAGCCTGCCAAACGGATCTGCAGCAATACTGCCTCGAAGGTCCGACCATGACGTATGCCACCCCGGACCGGGTCGATGGCAGCAACACCATGGGCGGTTACTCCGACAGCATCGTGGTCAGCGAGCACTTTGTCGTGCGTATCCCGGCGAAACTCGACCCGGCCAGCGCCGCGCCGATTCTGTGCGCCGGCATCACCACCTACTCGCCACTCAAGCACTACGGCGTCAAGGCCGGCGACAAGGTCGGGATTCTCGGCATGGGCGGCCTCGGTCACATGGGCATCAAGTTCGCCAAGGCGATGGGCGCTGAAGTGACGTTGTTCACCCGCTCGGCGAGCAAGGCTGAAGAAGGCCGTCGTCAAGGCGCGGACCACGTGATCGTGTCCACCGATGCAGAACAGATGAAAGCCGCCGCCGGACATTTCGACTTCCTGCTGGACACCATTCCGGTGCAACACGACCTCAATCCCTACCTCGATACGCTGCGTTTCGACGGCATACACATTTTGGTGGGCTTGATCGAACCGATCGATCCACCGGTCCACGCCACCAAACTGGTATTGGGTCGTCGCGTGTTGGCAGGCTCCCTGATCGGCGGCATCGCAGAAACCCAGGAAGTGCTGGATTTCTGCGCCGAACACGGCATCACCTGCGACATCGAAATGCTCGACATCCGCCAGATCAACGAGGCTTACACCCGCATGATTGCCGGTGACGTGAAGTACCGCTTTGTGATCGATATGGCGACGCTGAAAGTCTGATCAGACCTGCTCGCCTTATACCTTCAAGCCGAGTTCAGCAGAAAGCCGAGCCGTGACCCCTTTGATCAGGGGAATCAGCTCGGCCATTTTTTCCAGCGGCATGTAGGGCACGGTGCTGGCGATGCTGATACCGGCGACGATGCGCTTGCTGGCATCGCGGATCGGCGCCGCCACGCAGCGAATCGACGGTTCGTTGTCTTCCAGATCGAAGGCGTAACCGCCGGCCACGTACTCGATCATGCGCTGCTGGAACTGCTCCCAGGATTGCTCCGGGTGCTGCGGCCAGAACTGACTTTTCCCAGCCGCCGGCAAGCTGATTTCGTACAGCCGTTGCCACTCTTCCTGCGAGTCATCGAGCATCAGCGCTTTACCGATCCCGGTACGCGCCAATGGCATGCGATGCCCCACCCGCGAACGCATTTCCGGACCATTGCGCCCCGGATTCTTGTGCAGGTACAACACCTCGTCACCCTCACGAATCGCCAAGTGGATGGTGTCACCGGTCAACGCCGACAACTCATCCAGATACGGCCCCGCCAGCGTCACCAGTGGCAACTCTTCACGCGCCTGGAAACCCAGCTCGATCAGTTTCGGCCCCAGCAGATAACCGACTTGCGGCACCACCCGCAGATAACGCTCGTCCACCAGGCAACTGGCCAGACGATGGGTGGTGCTGCGCGTTGTGCCGATCAGCCGGGCGATTTCCTTGAGATCGCGGGCGCCACTGGCCACGGCCTGAACTACACCCAAACCACGAAGCAGTGTCTGGGTGCCAGTCGGCGCGGCGTCCTTGGCGATTTTTGGGGCGTCTTCCTGCATATCCAGCCTTTACCGTTGAGCGAGTGAACGGGCGGCATTATGGTCGCCCGAAGGCTGCGACTACAACTTGATACGCTCGACCTTGCCCACCAACAACACGTAGGAAAGCGCCCCCATCAACGCCAGAATCGAGATATAGGTAATCGCCGGGGCAAACGAATCACCGGAAGCGAGAAAGCCGATGACGATGGGCGTGGTAATCGCCGCCAGGTTACCGATGAAATTGAACACCCCACCGGTCAATCCAAGCAAGCGCGCCGGGGCCAGGGTCGGTTTGCGGTTGCATGGGGAATGCCTCTTCTTATGTTTATTGAGGTCGTGGAACGAACATGAACGCGGATCTCCTCTGCCTGGAGATCAAACCTGTGGGAGCGAGCCTGCTCGCGATGGCGTCTTGTCAGTCACATCAATGTCGGATGTACCGCCATCATCGCGAGCAGGCTCGCTCCCACAGGGGGCGGTGGTGTGTCAGCCATTCACCACTCGGCAAAGCTGCCATCGGCATGGCGCCAGATCGGGTTGCGCCAGCGGTGGCCGACGGCGGCGCGTTCGATCACGTATTCCTCGTTGATCTCGATGCCCAGGCCCGGGCCGTTGGGGATCTTCACGAAGCCCTTGTCGTAGTCGAACACCCGCGGATCTTTCACATAGTCGAGCAGGTCATTGCTCTCGTTGTAATGGATGCCCAGGCTCTGTTCTTGGATGAACGCGTTGTAGCAAACCGCGTCCAGTTGCAGGCACGCCGCCAGGGCAATCGGGCCCAACGGGCAATGCAGCGCCAGTGCCACGTCGTAGGCTTCGGCCATGTTGGCGATCTTGCGGGTTTCGGTGATGCCGCCTGCGTGGGAGGCATCCGGCTGAATGATGTCGACATAGCCTTCGCTGAGCACCCGCTTGAAATCCCAGCGCGAAAACAACCGCTCGCCGAGGGCAATCGGTGTGCTGGTCAGTGGCGCCAGTTCTTTCAGCGCTTCGTAGTTTTCGCTGAGCACCGGCTCTTCGATGAACATCAGTTTGTATGAGTCGAGTTCCTTCATCAGCACCTTGGCCATGGGCTTGTGCACCCGACCATGGAAGTCCACGCCGATGCCGACATTCGGGCCGACCGCATCGCGTACGGCGGCGACGTTGGCCAACGCCAGGTCGACCTTCTCGAAGGAATCGAGGAATTGCAGTTCTTCGGTGCCGTTCATTTTCACCGCAGTGAAACCACGGCTGACCGCTTCTTTCGCGGCGCGAGCGGTGTCCGCCGGGCGATCACCACCGATCCACGAATAAACGCGAATCTTGTCCCGCACCTGACCACCCAACAGGTCACTGACCGACACACCCAGTGCCTTGCCCTTGATGTCCCACAATGCCTGGTCGATGCCGGCCAGGGCGCTCATGTGGATCGCGCCGCCACGGTAGAAGCCGCCACGGTAGAGCACGGTCCAGATGTCTTCGATGTTGCGTGGGTCCTTGCCGATCAGGTAGTCGGACAATTCCTCAACCGCAGCAGCGACGGTGTGCGCGCGGCCTTCGACCACAGGCTCACCCCAACCGGTCACGCCCTCGTCGGTTTCTATTTTGAGGAAGCACCAGCGCGGCGGAACGATGAAGGTAGTGAGTTTGGTGATTTTCATCCTTTGTCTCTCTTATAAGATGCAGCGCTCACAGCGCCAAAAAGTCTTAATGCAAAGCATTCCAGGCAGCGACATACGCCTTGGCGCGCACCGCTACTTCGTCAGCCGTCATGCCCGGTTTGAACAACCCGGAACCGAGGCCGAAACCTTTGACGCCGGCCTCGACAAACACCTGCATGTTGTCCGGCGTAATCCCGCCCACCGGCACCAGCACCGTCCCTGCCGGCAACACCGCCAACCAGGCTTTCACAACGGCGGGACCCATTTGTTCGGCCGGGAACATCTTCAGCACATCCGCCCCTTCGGCCAGCGCCGCAAAGGCCTCGGTCGGCGTCGCGACACCTGGCGACAGGAACAGCCCCGCCGCTTTCGCCGCACGCAACACCTTGGCATCGCTGTGAGGCATGACGATCACCTGGCCACCCGCCGCTTTCACTTGCTCGACCTGTTCCGGCGTCAACACCGTGCCCGCGCCGATCAGGCAATCGGCGGGCAAGGTACTGCGCAGGATGCGGATACTTTCGTACGGCTCGGGGGAATTAAGCGGCACTTCGATGACGCGAAATCCGGCCGAGTACAGGACTTCGCCGACGGCTGCCGCTTCTTGCGGATGCAGGCCACGCAGAATCGCGATCAAACCGTTTTGTGCCAGTGCTTGCTTGAGCATGTCAGACCTCCAGTCAGGTTTAACGGGATGGGGGTGTCGTGATCAGTCCGGCGGCGACCGCCAACTGCCACAACCCGCGTTCGGTGGCCTGCTCGGCCAGGGTCACCCGGGCAAAACCGCAAGCGTCGAGCGCCCGGCTGTAGCGGGCGCAGAGTTGCGCATTGCCGATGAGGATGATCGAAGGCAGGTGCACGCTGTTGCGTCGGCACCGCTGAACGTTGGCCAGGGCCGACAGTTCATGGCCGATCAACAGGCCGGACAGATAGTCCGGCTGAGCGACGGCGCTGAGTTCACCGGTCAGCCCCAGGCTGCGGGCACTGAACAACGTCGACAGCGGCCCGATCTCGCCGTCCGCCGACAGAGCCACCCGCACGCCGCGATCAAACGCTTCGCCATCGAAGGACGCGCCGCGCTGCTGAGTGCGCCCCAGAATGCTGTGTTCGCTGAGCACGGCGAAGACTTCGCCGGTCATGAAGGTATCGAAATGCACGATGCAGCCGTCGGCCACTTCCACCCATTTCGAATGACTGCCCGGCAGGCCGATCAACAGATCGTTACCCGCCCCGCTCGGCAGATTCTGCAACACGCCGAGGACTTGGGTTTCCTCGCCGCGCATCACGTTCGGCAAGCGCGAACGCTGAATCACGCCCGGCACGATATGTACATCGACACCACGAAGGCTACGAACGGTTTGTAGGGAAGTTCCGAGATTGGCGACGTTCGCCGGCGTGTCGCAGTAGGCCGCTTCGCGCCAGCCCTGAGCACTGCCGACCATGCCGCAAGCAATCACCGGCAAATCGGGCTGCGCGTCGAGCCAGTCACCACACGCCTCATCGAAGGCCAATTCAAAACCGTCGGCACATTCCTGGCTGGCGATGATTCGCGGCGTCTTGGGCAACTGCATGATCCCGGACGACAGCGAGCGCTGTTCCAGCACCTGGCCACCGAAGCCGAGTTTGTAAGCACGTAATGAGGTTGTCCCCCAATCGAGCGCGATCAATTGCGCCTGCATCGCTTCACCTGTTTTGTTTTTTGGCAGTGAGTGAGCTGGACTATAAACCTGAACGAAGTAAAATCTCAATATATAACTATCGATCCCACATATTGAGACGAACACAAAAAAAGATCGCAGCCTTCGGCAGCTCCTACACATTCGATGCACGACGCAAGAGCGCGGTCGAACACAATCCTGTGTAGGAGGCTGCCGAAGGCTGCGATCTTTTAGGGGATCAATTGCCCGCGGCAAAATCCCTTAACACCGCCCCATCCATCCGATACCGCACCCACTCTTCCTGCGGTTGTGCGCCGAGGGATTTGTAGAATTCGATCGCCGGTTTGTTCCAGTCCAGCACGCTCCATTCGAAACGGCCGCAGTCATTGGCGCAGGCGATTTTCGCCAGGTGGCGCAGCAAGGTTTTACCGGCGCCGCCGCCCCGTTGCTCTGGCGTGATGTAGAGGTCTTCGAGGTACAGGCAGTTGCTGCCCAGCCAGGTGGAATAGCTGAAAAAGAACACCGCGAAGCCGATCGGCAAACCATCGCGCAGGCAAATCAGGCCATGGGCGGTGGCGCCTTCGCTGAACAGGCTACGCTCGATGTCGGCGACGCTGGCGATGACTTCGTGGCGGGCACGTTCGAAGTCGGCCAGTTCAGTGATGAACGCGAGTATTTGCGGAGCATCGCTGGGGGTTGCCGGGCGGATTTCGATCGTCATGAACGTGCCTTGTCAAAAGTTGAAAACGCCATACTAAGTCCGCGCGCGGCGCTCGTCACATGAGAAATGGTGGTGAGGGGCTTTTGCGGCTAATGCCGATAGGTTAAGAAATATCAGGCGCAATACTCTCCGTAGCAGCTGTCGAGCCTGCGAGGCTGCGTTCGGCTGCGAAGCAGTCGTAAAACCAGACATTGCGGTGCGTCAGACAGACCGCGTCAGCCGGATTCACGACTGCTTCGCAGCCGAACGCAGCCTCGCAGGCTCGGCAGCTGCTACAGATCGCTTTTACAGCTAACTTACCGGTAGTAGACCAAGCCCCCTCGCCACAAAAGTATTCCACACAAAAGGACTTTTATGACCACTGCCGCTTTCGCACCGCTGCACAATCTGGCTTCTGAACTGCTGCCTCATGCACTGGAACCTGGCGAGGACGGTGCCCATGATCTGTCGCATTTGCAGCGGGTGTGGCACAACGTGCGCACGCTTCATGCCGAAGAAGGCGGTGATCTTGAGGTGCTGCTGGCAGCCGTGCTGTTGCATGATTGCGTGGCGGTGGAGAAAAACTCGCCGCTGCGCTCGCAGGCATCACGCCTGGCGGCGCAGAAAGCTTCGACAGTTCTGATAGCCATGGATTGGCCTGACGCAAAAATCACAGCGGTCGTCCATGCCATCGAAACCCATAGCTTTAGCGCCAACATCCCGCCCATCACCCTCGAAGCGAGAATCATCCAGGACGCCGACCGCCTCGATTCCCTTGGCATGCTCGGCGTGGCGCGTACCTTCTACATTGCCGGGCGCATGGGCAGTGCGTTGTACGACCCTTTGGACCCGGAAGCAAAAGAACGGGACTACGACGACAAGCGCTTTTGCCTCGATCATTTCCAGACCAAGTTGCTGCACTTGGCGGACGGTTTCCAAACGACCACCGGTCAACGTCTGGCACTGATTCGCCACGAACGCCTGAAGGGTTTCATGGAGCTGTTCAAGGAAGAAATCGGCGTCGACCAATAAATCTGGACGGCACCGCTCGTCGTTCATCAGGCACCAATTCAGGTCGGGAAGGACCAATATCGGGTAAGGACTCTAATCAACGGAGACGACACCATGATCACGTCCCGACTGACCGCCCTCGCTCTCACCACATTGCTCACCTCTGTCGCGTTCGCCGCGACCAGCGCTTCCGGGACCGACCCGACCGATCCAATCGATAGGCCCGAATCTGCGGCCACCCAAGGCATCGACAGCGGCCGGTCTCCGTCTCCGTCTCCGACGGCCACAGACCCACGGATTTATCACGATGACGCGGGCGCTCAAGGCGGGATGAATACACCCGGCCCCCAAACTCCTGACAATGCGGGAACCGGCGTCAGCTCGAAAACCACCACCGGTGGCTCGGGCTCCGAAGGCCGTAGCGCCAATCAATAAGTTCGCAGATGCGAGCGAACATGCAATACCCATCCATCCTGACGAAGAGGTAACCATGAACGTCGATAAAAACCTGGAAAAAGAAGTCCTGACCCGCCTGCTGCACGCCCACCCAAGTGGCTTGGGCAAGGAGGTTCTGGACAATTACCGGGGGGAGAAAGTCGTGGCCAGCACCCTCGCCACTCTGCAGGAGCGCGGATTGATCCAGCACGGTCATGTGACCTGCAACGAAGCCGGCGAGCATTCGCTGAACCTGCCGATCAAACTCAACGCCGCAGGGGTTGAAGCGGCGCGCAAGCTGGATATTTAACCGCGTAGGAGCTGCCGCGGGCTGAGATCTTTTGCCTGTGGATGTTTGAAGAGTTCCTACGGATATATATCCTGAAACCAGGAGAAATCGCATGCCTCGTGGAAGCAAAGACAAATACACCGCCGAGCAAAAACGCAAGGCCGAACACATCGAAGAAAGCTACGAGCACAAAGGCGTATCGAAAGATGAAGCCGAAGCTCGCGCCTGGGCCACGGTGAACAAGCAGTCCGGTGGCGGTGAACGCGCCGGCGGCTCCGGGCGCAAGAAGCCGGCCAGCGCCAAGTCTGCAGATCGCAAGGAATCATCCCGACGTGCAATGGCCACTCGTGAAGGCAAGCCACGCAACAGTAAGGCTTCGCGCGATACGCAAACGGTGGTCAGCCTGATGAAAGAAGCCCGGGCGAAGAAGATTCCGGGGCGCTCGAGCATGCGCAAGCAAGCGTTGATCGAGGCGTTGCGCAAGGTCGGGTAAGGGTTCGGATTTGATGGTGAGTTCAAGGGCCCCATCGCGAGCAGGCTCGCTCCCACAGTTGATTCGTGTGAACCGCAATATTGGCGGCTGGCATAAATCCAATGTGGGAGCGAGCCTGCTCGCGATAGCGGTCAATCAGGCGCCATAGGTCTCGCGAATCAACGCATCCACCTCAGCCGCCCCTGGCGAAGTCGCCGGCCCCCAGCGAGTGACCGCCAACGCCGCTGCCGCATTCGCCCGCCGCGCCGCTTCGACCGCTGATAATCCGTGCGCCAACCCGGCAACAAAAACGCCCGCGTGAGCATCCCCCGCACCGTTGCTGTCCACCGCCACGACCTTGAAGCCGGGCACACGCTGCCGATCACCACGCTGGCTGATCCAGCATCCTTGCGGCCCATCGCGTACCACCATCAACACCTCGGTCGGTAGATGATCCGCCAACCGACTCAATGCCTCGCCGATGTCCGTCGCCCCGGTAAACCGCAGCGCCTCGACACGGTTGCTGGTCCACAGATCGATGCGCGGCAACAAAGCCTTCATCAGCGATGCGTCCGGCGAGTCCACCAACGGCCCCGGATCGAACACCACCTTGATCCCGTCCGGCAAATCCAGCACCCAATCCATCAGCGTCTGAGCCTTTGCGCCATGCAACAGGCTATAGCCACTGACATAGACAAAATCGCCCGCCTCGGCCGGCACGCTCGTCAGGTCTTCGGCGGTCAATTCGCCTTCGGCACCGATCCAGGAAATGAATGTGCGCTCGGCCGAGGCTTCGGTCAACGCGACGCACAGCCCGGTGTCACGCTCAGTACTCTGATTGACGCCAATCCGAATGCCTTCAGCCGTCATTGCCTCTCGGGCCAGGTCGCCGAAACGGCCCTTGCCGTGGCCACCGAGGTAGACCACCGGCAAGCCGTTTCGCCGGGCCGCAGCCATCACATTGAAGCCACCGCCGGCCTCGAAACGGGCGGATTGCGCCAGCACGTCACCGCCCGACTGAGGCAATTTATCCACGGCCATGACCAGGTCGATCATGACCTGGCCGGTGTGCAAAAACTTAGGCATGAGCGCTCTCGAGCAACGCGGCGCGGCGATCCTTGGCACCGCCGAGTACCCCGTAAATGCCACCGGCCACCAGGAACGTCACGATCCAGCCCAGGCCGTTGTGGCCCAGCCAGGAGTCGGACAAAAAGCCCCGGAACCAGACATTTTGTTCAGTGGTGCCAATGGTGGTGAAGCTGAAACCCAACACGATCGCCAGCGCCCATGCACCGAAGGCGCGCCACTCGACGCCGCCGCGATACCAGTAGGCGCTGCTCGGACTGACGTCCAGCAGGTCTTTGGGGCTGTAGTAATGCCGGTGAATCAGGTCGATCACGAAGATCGCGACCCACGCCGTGATCGGCACGGCCAACAAGGAAATGAAGGTGATGAACGGGCCGTAGAAGCTCTCGGCGATCAGCATGAAGTAGATCGACCCGGCGAAGATCGCGATGATATCGACCACCACCGCATACACGCGCTTGACCTTCAGGCCGAGGGTCAGCGTGGTCAAACCGGCGGAGTACACCGACAGGTTGTTCGACAGCAGCAGCCCGCCAAATGCGGTGATCAGGTACGGCACGGCCATCCAGGTCGGCAGCATGTCGCGGATCGCGACGATCGGGTCAGTCGCCGAGGCCAGATCATTATTGCCCACTGACAACAAACCACCGAGAGTGATCAGCAGCACCAGCGGAATCCCCGCACCGAACGCCGCCGACGCCACCAGACGCACGGCTTTGACGCTGCGGTGCTGGTAGCGCGACATGTCGGCACCGGCGTTGGCCCAACCGATCCCGGTACCAGCGGCCATGGTGCCGATGCCGATGATCATCGCGCTCAGGGGCGCTGGCGTCGCATTGAATACGGCGCTCCAGTCGATGGTCGCGCAGAGGAAACCGCCGACCAGAATGTTCAACGCACCGAATACGTAGGTCGCCCATCGCTGGATCACCAGCAACGTGGCGTGACCGAGACCGGACACCGACAACGTCAGCAGCACGAAAATCGCGATGAACACCAGGGTCAGCAGCGGCGCGCTTTTGGCTTCCACCGGCGAGCCGAACAGAATCGAGCACAGCGACAGCAAGACGAATGCGGCGGTGGTGGTGTTGACGGTTTCCCAACCTAGACGCGACATCAGCGAGACCAGCGTCGGGCCGATATTGCCGCGCACCCCGAAGATTGCTCGCGACAGCGTCAGGCTCGGTGCGCGACCGCGACGACCGGCAATGGAGATGATCCCGACCACCGCGAAAGAGCCGGCGGCACCGAGGATGGCGACGATGATCGCCTGCCAGATCGCCAGGCCGCGGAAGGCCACCAGCGTGGCGCCCAACGGCAGGCCGAGGATGGAAATGTTCGCCGCGAACCAGACCCAGAACAGTTGCAGTGGGTGGCCATTGCACTCCCCTTCCGGCACCGGTTCAATACCACGGGTTTCCAATTGCCCGGCACTTTGCCCGGTGTTCGATGAACTCATGAAAACTGCTCCTGTTGCCATTGTTGTGGTTGTGGGCAATTCGGAAGTTGACATAACTTTCCGGCGGTCCTGGCCATGTTTGTGCGCTCCATTGCGGGTGAAAAATTCAAATATGCGGTGCGCCTATCGCGAGCAGGCTCGCTCCCACAGGTACGGCGTGTGCATTGAGATTGCACCATACCCTGTGGGAGCGAGCCTGCTCGCGATGACGTCAGTACAGTCAACGCAAAGCCAACAGCCCCTGCACCAACGATTCCAGCTGCAAATCATTTACCGCTTTAATCTGTTCAATCATCTCCACAGGCCAACTCTCAAGCCCCAGACAAGCCCCAAGCATGGCGCCGAGTATCGCCGCGACGGTGTCAGTGTCACCGCCCAAACTGGCAGCCATGCACAATGCATCGAAAGCCGTCATCTGCCCGATAGCCACTTGCCGAGCCAGAGCAAACGACACCACCACCGATTCCTGCGAGGCCACCGAAGTGCCGATCACGTCGTACAGCAAGTCCGCCAGCAACGCCTTGTCGCTGTCGACGCTGATGCTCCACGCCCAACTGATGCGCGAAGCGATACGTCCGCCAGCGACCCAGTGACCATGGCTTTCGGCTTGCTGAGCGATCTGCTGGCCGAGGTCCAATGCCTCGCCCAGATCCATGCCATTGATTCCGGCAGACACTACCGCCGCCACCGCTGCCGCACTGGCAATTCCCAACGTGGTGTTGTGGGTCACTTGACAGGCTTGCACCACGGCGCGGATGAAACGTTCGGGATCGGCAACATCAGCCGCAATTCCCACCGGCGTGATGCGCATTGCCGCACCATTGGTGGTGCCGTAGCGCCCTGCCTCTTCCAGTGAATGGCCGGCGAGGACCATCTCGATCGCGCGTTTGGTCGAGGGGCCGAGCAAGTCCTGCGAGCCCTTGGTTTGCATCCCGGCTTCCCATTCGATCAAGCGTTGAGCCAGCACCGCCGGTTCGATCCAACCCTCGCCTTCAATCAACAACTGACCGACCAGGATCGCCTGTTCGGTATCGTCGGTGACCGAGCCTTTGGGCATGTTCGCGGCGATCGGCTGATCCGGGCCAGCGTCTTGCAGATCGGTGATCTCGCCGAAGCGCGCCTTGATCTCGGCGCGGCTCAGGGATTGGGTCGGCATGCCCAACGCATCGCCCAGGGCCAGTCCGTAGAAGGCGCCGAGGGCACGGTCGAGCGCGGTCATTTTGAAGTTCCAATTTGCAGGTGCAGACGGAAATGCATCGGGTCGAGCAGGCTTTCGACCTGTTCCATGAAGCGGTTCTGACGGTCGTAAGTGGTGCGCAGGGCCTTGAGGAACACCGTGCCCTCCGGGCGCCCGAGCAATTCGGCGTCTTCGGCATTCAAGGGTTCGGCACCGATCCACTGATCCCCGTGGTCGCCGATGTAGCCGTAGGCGGCCAGCGTGATGGTCAGGGAGTCATCGATCAGCCCCACTCGCGGGAGACTTTCCAGATCTCCAGTGGCGGGCATCAATGAGCGTTCAAGGGACACCAGCGTGCCATCGGTGCCGCGGCGGCGACGGTCGAGGGTGATGAACTGATCAGTGCCGAAACGCGACAACAGATCCGGTCGGGTCACCGCCTCCAGCCGCAGCACTTCGGTATTGATCAGCGCCCCATTGTCGGCCAGCGCCTGGGACCAGCCGCTACGCTGATCGAGCACCACCCCGTCGTAAGTGACGATGGAGCCCACCGCGCCTTGCGTAGCGATGTTGTGGCGCCGTTTCAGTTCGGCCAAGGCTTCACGCAGCGTGCCTCGGCTGACCTTGAATTCTTGAGCCAACTGATGTTCGCCCGGCAATACAACGCCGTCCTCCATGAGGCCGTTTTCGATGCGCCGGACGAGCTCGTCGACTACCTGTTGTTTCTTGTCAATTCGTAGCGGTCTGATCATGTACACCTCGGGTGTACCGTCATAGCTGAAACGGGTTGGGGCGAGCAAGGGATATTTTGTGAAAGTGGGTGAAGGATACCGGTTCAAAATCGACCGCTGCGCGATCAATCGCGAGCAGGCTCGCTCCCACACTGGATCTTGGTGGTACACAAAATCTATGTTCACTGAAGATCAAATGTGGGAGCGGGCTTGCTCGCGAAGGCGTCGGCACATCCAGCATCGGCGTGACAGACAGACTGCTTTCGCGGGCAAGCCTCGCTCCTACAGGGACAATCAGCGCTGTTTCAACCGGTCAATAACCACCGCCAGCAACAAGATCGAACCACGAATCACGTACTGATAAAACGTATCGATATTCTTCAGGTTCATCGCATTCTCGATGATCGCCAGAATCAGCACCCCGGCGATCACATGCCGAATCATCCCGATCCCGCCACTCAGCGATACCCCGCCGAGCACGCAAGCCGAGATCACCGTCAACTCGAAACCCTGGCCAATCATCGGCTGACCGGACGTCATGCGCGACGCCAGAATCACCCCGGCCAACGCACCGATCACACCGTGTACGGCGAAGATGATGATCTTGGTCCGATCAACGTTCACCCCGGCCAGCAACGCCGCTTCCTGGTTACCGCCGATGGCCATGGTGTTGCGCCCGTAAGTGGTGTAATTCAGCAACCAGCCGAAAAACAGGAAGCAGACAACGGTGATCAGAATCGGCACGGGCACACCGAACAACTGGCCGTTACCGAACACGAAGAACTGCTCCTGCGAAACGCCCACTGCTTTGCCGTTGGCAAAAATGTAAGCCAGGCCACGGACGATCTGCATGGTCGCCAGCGTGGTAATCAACGCATTGACCCGCAGCTTGGCGATTACGATCCCATTGATCAGCCCGACGATCAGCCCCATCACCAGCGCCGCGCTGACGCCGAGGAACACGCTATCGGTGTCGCGCATCACCACCGCCGCAACCACGCCGGCGCAGGCAATCACCGAACCCACCGACAAGTCGAAATGCCCGGACGCCAGGCAATACAACATGGTGCACGCGGCAATTCCGGTAGTAGAAATCGCCAGGCCCAGGCCACGCATGTTCAGTGGCGACAGGAAGTTATCGATCAGCAAGGTACAGAGCACGAAGATCCCGACGGCCGCCAGCAGCATCACCCAGTCATCGAGAAAGCGCCGCAGGTCCAGCGGTTTGCGCGGGGTTGGCAAAGCATTGTTTTGGACGGTCATAGTCACCTCTCAGTTCGCCACGTCGGCAGCGCGTTGGCGTGGCAACGCCAGTTGCAGCAGGTTGGATTCATTGGCTTGTTCGCGGGTCAATTCGCCGCGCATCGCGCCTTCGCAGAGCACCAGGATGCGGTCGGAAATGCCCATGACTTCCATCAGGTCGCTGGACACCACAATCACCGCGATGCCGCTGGCGGCCAGGTTATGGATGATCTGGTAGATCTCTGCTTTTGCTCCGATGTCGATGCCGCGGGTGGGCTCGTCGAGCAGCAGGACTTTCATCGGCATCGACAGCCAGCGACCGAGAATCGCCTTCTGCTGATTGCCGCCAGACAGGTACATGATTTTCTGCGCCGCGTTGGGCGTCTTCACCTTCAGCGCCTTGATCTGCTTGTCGGCATTGTCCTTTTCCCACAAGCCGCGCAACAGGCAGCCGAAGGTGGAATGGGCACCACGAGCGCTGATGTTGATGTTCTCGGCGACGCTGGCGAGCGGCAGGATGCCCTCCTTCTTGCGGTCCTCGGGACACAGCAGAATCCCCGCCGCGATGGCATCGCGGGGCGAATGCAATTTCAGTTCACGACCGCGCAGCTCCAGGCGTCCGGCAGTGTTGCGCGTCAGCCCGCTGAGCATCCGGAACAGCTCGGTGCGCCCGGCCCCGACCAGGCCGAACAGCCCGAGGATTTCACCCTTGTGCGCCTCGAAACTCACCGGCTCCCGCAAGCCTGGCCCCAGTAATCTGTCGACCTTGAGCGCCACTGCGCCGCGCGGACGACTGCGGTAATCGTAGATATCCTGAATGTCGCGACCGACCATGCACGTCACTAACTGGTCGTGGGTCAGCTCGCTCATGTCCTCGAAGGTGCGCACGAAGCGACCGTCCTTGAACACCGTCACCGCGTTGCAGATGCGGAAAATTTCTTCCATGCGATGGGAGACGTAAAGCACCACTTTGCCTTCGTCGCGCAGGCGCCCGATGATCGCCATCAAGCGATCGATTTCCCGCGCCGACAGGCTGCTGGTGGGTTCATCGAATGCAATCACATGCGCGCCACGGGACAACGCCTTGGCGATTTCCACCAGTTGCCGCTGGCCGAGGGACAAGCGCCCGACTTTCTCTTGCGGATCGATTTCATCGGCGAGGCCTTTAAGGCAGGCCAATGCCTGTTGCCGCAAAACGCCGCGATTGATCAGACCGAAACTCGCTGGCAGATGCCCGAGAAACAGGTTCTCGGCGACGGTCATTTCAGGCACCAGGTGCAGCTCCTGATGGATCACCGCGACCCCGCTGCCAATGCTGTCGGCAGTGGACTTGAAGATCCTCTTCTGCTCGCCGATCTGCAGATCGCCGCTGCTCGGCGTGTAAGCACCGCCAAGGATTTTCAGCAGCGTGGATTTACCGGCACCGTTCTCGCCCATCAAGGCGTGAACCTGCCCCGGATGGGCGACGAAGCTGATGCCGTCCAGCGCCTTCACCCCGGGAAAGGTTTTGCCGATCCCGTTGAAGCGCAGGCTGCCGCCAATGCTCTGTTGATCTGTCTGTACTTGTGCGTGCATAAACCCACCTCATCACACCGGTCAGGCAGCCCCGTCGCCAGGGCCGCCGATGGAATCAACCGCGCCTCAGTTCCACAGGCCGATTTTTTCCAGTTCCTGCTTGAAGTTGTCGCGCGTGATCAGCGTAACGTCGTCCATCGCGGTGTATTTCGGCGGTTCTTTGCCGGTGGTGACCCACTCGTACATCATGCTCGCGGTGTTGTAGCCCTCGATGTGCGGGCTCGGCAGCATCGAGCCGAAGAAGCCGCTGTTGGGTTTCTTCAGTTCGCCGATGGCATCGGTGCCGTTGATGCCGATGCCGATCACGTTGGCCGCGGCAAAACCGGCGCTTTCGGTGGCGCGCACGCCGCCCAGCACGGTGTTGTCGTTCATGCCGCCGATGATCAGGTTTTTCGCCGCGCCCGGTAGCTTCACCAAGGCCGAGTTGGTGGCGTCCATGCTGCCCGGTACGTCGAGGGTTTTCAGCGCCGAGAAGAGGATGTGGTCTTTCGGCATACCGGCGTCCTCCAGCGCTTTGACAGAACCGTCAGTGCGTTTCTTGCCGGTGTCGAGTTCGTTATAGGTATTGATCACCGCGTAGGTATCTTTCCAGTCCCAGCCGCGTTTTTTCGCCTCAGTGGCCATGGCGGCGCCCTGCTTTTGGCCGACTTCGAAAGCGGCCATGCCGAGGTACGGCACGTCCTCCATGAACTTGCCGCCGGCATCGACGAAACGGTCATCGACGGCGATCACTTTCAAACCGTTGAGCTTGGCCTTTGCCATAATTGCCGGGCCGAGGGACACGTCCGGCGGGCAAATCACGAAGCCCTTGGCACCATTGGCCGCCAGGCTGTCGATGGCCGAGAGAGTTTTCTCGCCATCAGGCACGGCGATCTTGATCACGGTGAAGCCTTTGTCTTTGCCGGCCTTTTCGGCGAAGGCCCATTCGGTCTGGAACCAGGGCTCTTCCGCTTGCTTGACCAGAAAACCGATCTTCACTTCCTCGGCTGCCAGCAACGTACTGCTGAGGCTGACCGCGGTGACCGCCAAAGCGGCACAGCACAGGGAACGGATACCACGACGACGTTTCATAAGCTGACTCCTTGTTATTTTTTTTGAGCGTTATTTGAAAGCCAATACAGCGGTCGAAGCATGCAGCAAATAGTCATATCGTATGATGATTGGATTTCAGACGTAGTTTCGCGCTTGAAACCCGAGTTATTCAGTCGTGGTACATGACCGAGCGCCCACCATCGATGGTGATACATGAAGCGTTAATGAACGGCGCTTCATCGCTGGCCAGGAACACAGCGGTCATCGCCACTTCAATCGGCTGGCCGATGCGCCGCGGTGGATGCAGGTCGAAGGCTCGTTGACGTTCGGCATGGGGGTCGGCAAAACCGTTCCAGTAATCGACGTTCAGTTGGGTTTCGATGTAGCCCGGCGCGATGGCGTTAACGCGAATGCCCTTGGGTGCGTATTCGATGCCCAAGGCGCGGGTCAGCCCGAGCAAACCATGCTTGGCCACCGGATACGGGAAGCAGCCGGGAATGATGTGAGTGGAATGGGTGGAGGCGATGTTGATGATGCTGCCGATGCCCTGCTCGATCATTTGCGGCAACACCGCTTTGCAGCCATACCAGGCGCCGTCCAGGTCAATGGCGAAGCAGCGATGCCAGTCTTCCTCGGTCATTTGCAGCGGGTCGCGGAACACGTTGACCCCGGCGCAGTTGACCAGCACGTCGATTCGACCGTGAAGTTCGATGGCCAATCCGGCCATGGCATGCAGGTCTTGCTGGCACGACACGTCGGCCTTGATCGCCACGACATCCGCGCCTTGTTCACGCCAGTGCGCCGCGACTTTTTCGACTTTCTCGGCCTGGATGTCACTGATGATCAGCTTGGCCTGCTGAGAGGCGAAGGTTGCGACAATCGCCTCGCCGATCCCCTGAGCAGCACCGGTCAGCAGCACGACTTTATTTTTCAGCCGCTCACCCTTGGGCGGTTCGGGCACCGGAGGCAAGGAAAGAGGTTCAGCCATGGATCAACACTCCTGTTCGAAGGCACGACGAAAACCGGGCATCTGTCGATGTCCGGTCAAAAAGCTGTTGGGAATAGGCAGGCAGGCGCGAAAACGGCCGGGCGCCGAGGCGGCCTGAAGCACTGACTCCGTAAGGGAGTGCGGTGGGATATCGCTGCATCACTTCACCTGTTTTGTTTTTTTAAGTGTGAGTGCGTGTAACTGATGGGGCCGACTATAAACCTGACTACCAAATAATCTCAATATATAATTTTACATCCCATATTTTGGGATTTACCCAGCAAAGCGCTGACAGGGTTTTCCGGGCACATCCACTCGAATCGATAACAGCGCGCCGTCCAACGGGTGATTGAGCGGGCTTGCGGCGCTGGTGATGTACAGGGTTTTGAAGTCTTCGCCACCGAACACGCAACTGGTGGGACGGCTGACCGGAAGTTCGATCACCCGATCCACATAACCGTCCGGGTTTAGCCGGAGCAGGCAACTACCATCCCAACGGGCATTCCATATATAGCCGTCGGCATCCATCGCGGAACCATCGGGGCCGCCACGTTCGTGGGGGCCAAACCAGACATAGGCGGTGTCCAGGTTGCCGTCGGTATGGATGAAATGCCGGTACAACGTGCTGTCGAGGCTGTCGGCGAAATACAGCGTTGTGCCGTCGTCGCTCCACAGCAACGTGTTGGGAATGCCTAATCCCCGAAGCAGCGGCGTGACCCGAGCATCGCGGTCGATGCGAAACAGGCCGCCGGAGCGGCGCACGACGGGTAAATCTTCGCCCTGCTCACCGATGTTGTTTTGCATGGTGCCCAGCCAGAGCCGGCCTTGGGCATCGCAGCGGGCTTCGTTGGGGCGATTGCCGGGTTGCGGATCGGCGACGCAGAATAAAGTCAGCCGAGGTTCCAGGCCTGGGGAATCCAGATCCAGCCGGTAAACCCCACTGCTCAATGACACCAAGGCATCGCCGCTTTCACAGGGGATGAACGCGGACACGTGCTCCGGCATCTGCCAGATTTGCACATTGGCGCCGATCAGCCTGAGCGCTTGTTTGCCGGCGATATCTACCCAATACAGTGCCTGGGTCGGAGCATCCCAGAACGGGCCTTCGCCGAGTTGCGCACGGTGTCCGGTAACCGCAGTCCACGTCATGAAAGCTCCTTTTGTATTGCTTGTATGTGGGAGCGGGCTTGCTCGCGAAGAGGCCGTGACATTCACCATCTCTGTCGCCTGACACATCGCCTTCGCGAGCAAGTCGGATCGCCGCACCGCCGCTCCCACAAGGGTTCTTTATTGTTAGCTGGCCTTCTTGTCGGCCATGACTTTGGGGTAAAAGCGTTTGATCGCCAGGTCGGCGTTATCGATCAGGGTCATGCACGCCCACACACCCCGGGCGGCATCCCGGGCGGCGATGGCGTCGGCCATGTCTTTGTGGATTGGCAAGGTCCGACGCAGTTCGTCCGGGTCGGCGGCAGACACTTCGAAAGACACTGCCAGCAGCGCGCCGAGGGCCGGGACCATTTGTTCGATGAATTGATTGTGGCTGGCGGCGAGGATGCACTCGTGGAAGAACTGATCGGCGCGGTTGTAATCGACGCCGCTGTCCACTGCCCGTTCCAGCGCGTTATAGGCCTGGAGCACGGCTTGCACTTGTTCCACCGTCGCCCGCTCGCAAGCCCAGCGCACCGCCATGGGTTCGATGGTGCGGCGCAGGTCGAGCAAGTCGTCGACGAAGTTCTCCGGCAAGCCACTGCGCGATAGCCAGCCGACGACTTGCGGGTCGAAGAGGTTCCAGCGCCGCACCGGTAATACGCGTGTGCCGACCTTCGGCCCGACTTCGAGCATGCCTTTGGCGACCAGGGTTTTGATGGCTTCGCGGATGACCGTACGACTGACTCCGAGCTGCTCGCCCAGATCGGCTTCGACCTTGATGGTTTCGCCGGGTTTGACCTGGCCGGCAGCAATCCAGCACCCCAGCCAGTCGACCGTCGACGCATGAAAACTGCTGGACATGGACACCTCGTCGACCGGTGATAAAAACAAACGACACAAAGCCGTTCGCGATGGATGTCCACGCTAATCATCATATGATTGGGTGTCAATTGGATTTTCAGCTGCCCTTGCCAATATGAACATGGCTGTTCGTCCGAATCCTGCCTGAAGCGCTTTGATTCCATCCACTTTGTAAACTAGGGTTAGCCGCAGCAGATCGGGCAGTCGGCGATCTGTTCCCCTTCAAATCCGCTATTGATAGGTATGAACATGGACAGGGATGCGTCTACGAAATACCCCATTGTGTTGGTTCACGGTCTTTTCGGCTTCGATAAAATCGCCGGTTATCCCTACTTCTTTGAAATCGAGGAAGCCCTGGAACGCGCTGGCGCCCAGGTGTTTGCCGTCAATATTCCAGCCGTCAACGGTAATGAGGAACGCGGAGAAAAACTGCTCGAACACGTCGACCGCATTTTGCTGGAAACCGGAGTCGCCAAGGTCAATCTGATCGGCCATAGCCAAGGCCCCTTGGCCGCACGCTACGTAGCAGCCCTGCACCCGGAAAAAGTCGCGTCGGTCACTTCGGTCAGTTGCCCCAATCATGGCTCGGAGATTGCCGACCAATTGCATAAGGCACTGACGCCCGGAGAGTTGCCCGAAGCGTTCGTACTGGCCCTGTTGGGCGCAGTCGGCACCTTCATTTCGCTGATCAGCGGCCATCCAGAAAACCCGATTGACGCTGAAGCGGCTTTCGAATCGCTGACCAGCGCGGGATTGGCTGCCTTCAATCGCAAGTACCCACAAGGGGTGCCAAAGGTGTGGGGCGGCGAAGGCAACGAAGTTGAAAACGGCGTGTATTACTACTCCTGGAGCGGGATCGTGCAGAACTTCCAAAGTCTGCAACCACTCGACCCGAGTCATTTGAATACTGTCGTGCTGTCGAAGTTATTTTATAAAGAGAAGCGCGCCAATGATGGGCTGGTCGGCCGCTACAGCTCGCACCTGGGGAAAGTGATTCGCTCGGATTACCCGATGGACCATTTTGATGCCGTCAATCAGATGGCCGGGATCACCAGTTGGAACGTGAGCCCGGTCGGGCTCTACCTGGAACATGCAGAGCGACTCAAGAGCAAAGGTTTGTAAGCCCCAAAAAAACGGCCCGTTGAACTAACGGGCCGTTTTTCACAGCGAAATAAGCGCAGCGCGTTACGGCTCAAGCCCGATAGGAAAGAATTCGCCACTGCTCCACACGCCCAGCCAACGCTGCCCGTCGATTTCACGACTCACCGCCAGCTCCACCAGTTGGTAGAACACATTGCGGTGAATCAGCGCTTCAAGGTTAGTGCGCACATGCACGTACGGCGCGGGCTCCTGAGTTACCGGATCAATCACTACACGCATAGGGTGCTCGGCGCCGGCATCGGCGGTTTCGTCGACGTTGGTGGTAAAGCGCAAGACCTGGGCCTCACCCTCGCCTTCGACCTCCACGGCAATCGCCACGAACGGCGCGTCGTCGACCTTGATGCCAACCTTTTCGACCGGGGTAATCAGAAAATAATCATCGTCGTCGCGGCGAATGATGGTGGAGAACAACTTGACCATCGGTTTGCGCCCGATCGGCGTGCCGAGGTAATACCAAGTGCCGTCGCGTGCGATGCGCATATCGATATCGCCGCAGAAGTCGGGATTCCACAAGTGGACCGGCGGCAAGCCTTTGGTTTTGGGGATTTGCCCCAACAGGTCGTTGGCTTTTTGCGGGCCACTCATGGCGTTCTCCTTTGAATTACTGGTCGCTGAGCCCCAGCAGGCTACGAGCGTATTGCTCCAGCGGCGGGCCCAGCAAGTCTTCTGGCTTGTTGTCGTGGAACGTCAGTAAACCGCCACGACTCTTGATACGTGCAGTATCAATCAAATACTGGGTGCTGGTCTCGATCAACATGATCTGAATCACGCCGTTGTCGATTCCGAGGCGATCCACGTGTTCCTGGTCGAGCCATTCGTCCGAGTTGCCGATGCGGTCGTCGGCCTTGGCGAAACGCGTGTAAAGCAGGTAATGGGCGCCGGCGGCACGGGCTTCGCCCATGGCAGCGTCGAGGCCTTCCGGCGCGCGGGCACGGCGGACCATCGGGAAATATTCTATAAAGCCGTTGAAGGCTTCTTCGGCCACCACGTTAGGTCGCGGGTAGGCACTGCCCGGCGGCGCGAAGGCACCTTGGGCGATGTAGATGAACGAGTCCGGCTGAATGCGGAAGTTATTCACACGACGGCTGTCGCTGTGGTCCAGCAGGCCCGCGTCGCTCATGTGGTAGCGACTCCCTTCGGCCATATCGCTGACATTCATGCAGCCACCAAGCGCCAAAACGGCCAGCAGCAAAACCAGGCTACGCATCCTACCCTCCAGAGGCCGGTGACGGAAAACCGGCGAATGGCCATGGGATGCAGCTTCCGCGCCAGCTTATGAGTGGTTCATCTTTGTAGCAGTTGCCGTAGGCTGCGTTCGGCTGTAGCAGCTGTCGAGCCCCAGCGAGGCTGCGTTCGGCTGCAAAGCAGTCGTAAAATCAGAAACTGCGGTACGTCAGGCAAACCGTGTTAGCCGGATTCACGACTGCTTCACAGCCGAACGCAACCTCGCGGGCTCGGCAGCTGCTACAGGTCGCGTTTAGCCGCCGATGATTTTCATGATGGTCGCACCACCGGAGAATGCCACTTCCTGCTTGTCCCCCAAGGCTTTGACCAGCAGTCGCTGCAACGCCGGTAGCGCCTGGTGACGAGGTTTGTCCAGCAGGTCGCCGACATAGTGACGATTGCTCGACGACAGGCAACCATGCAGCCAACCAGTGGACGACAAACGCAGACGCGAACAGGTGCGGCAGAACGGAACGCTTTCGTTGGCGATCACGCCGAAGTGGCCCAGCCCTGGAATCTGGTAACGCACCGCCGTGGCATCGACCGGCGCATCGGCCTGAAGGTACTCGTAGCGCTCGCCAATCAAGCTCAGCAACTGCTGAAGGCTGACGAACTGCTGCAGGAAGGCGTTGGAGTCGCTGGCCAAGTGGCCCATGCGCATCAACTCGATGAAGCGCAACTCGTAGCCGCGCTCCAGGCAATAGTCGAGCAACGGCATCACCTGATCTAGGTTCTGCCCGCGCAGCGGCACCATATTGACCTTGATCTTCATGCCGGCCGCGGCGGCCTGGTTCATGCCGTCGAGTACGGTCGCCAGATCACCGCCGCGCGCAATGCTGCGAAAAGCGCTGGCATCCAGGGTATCGAGGGAAACGTTGATGCGCCGAATGCCGGCATCCATCAGCAGCGGCAGTTTCTTCGCCAGCAACTGACCATTGGTGGTCAGGCTGATATCCGCCAGGCCCATCTGCCCGACGGCAGTCATGAAGGCTTCGAGTTTGGGACTGACCAGGGGCTCGCCACCGGTAATGCGCAAACGCTCGATGCCCGCGGCTTCGATCAGATAGGCCACGCCGCGTGCCATGGCCTCCGCCGACAACTCATCCTGCGCAGCCACCAGCCGCTTGCCGTTGGGCACGCAGTAGGTACAAGCGTAGTTGCAGGCTGAGGTCAGACTGATCCGCAAATTGCGAAAACGCCTGCCTTGACGGTCAACGATCATGGATCACTCCGGCGAAAGAAGATTCGAACGCGCAAAACTTGACTCACAAATCAAGTTTTAGCAAGCCCTATGCCTGAGTATATTCCTGCGGTACTGCGCCATGCAGCTAAATCATGGCGCAATAAGGCAACTGAATGGTTCAGCTGCTCGGCGTGTCGGTATCGCGCTTGCGCTTATTGCCCATGCGCACGCCGATGTCCATCAGGAACTGGAAGAAACCTTCCTGATCTTCCAGCACGTTACTCCAGAACGGCGAGTGATACAGCGCCACGGCCCCGTGCACCAGCGCCCAGGCTGCGCAGTAATGGAAATAAGGCGGCACGTCTTCGAGCTTGCCTTCGCTTATCCGGCCCTTGATCAGCAAGGTCAGGCGTTCGAAGTTCGAGGCGCGGATCTTGTGCAGTTCCTCGACCATCTCCGGCACCTGATTGCCCTTGACCACCTTTTCTTCCAGGCGATCGAACAACCGATAGCGTTGCGGATCGCGCATGCGGAATTCGAAGTAGGCCCGGGACAGGGCTTCCTTGTCCTTATCGACATCGGCTGAATGCAACAGCTCGTTCAAATCGCGCTCGTAATCGAGCATCAAGCGCAGATAGATCTCCGCCTTGGATTTGAAGTGCTTGTAGATCGTGCCTTTGCCGATACCGACGGCATCAGCAATCATCTCGACGGTGACACTGTCTTCACCTTGGTCGAGGAACAGCTTGAGCGCGGTATCGAGAATTTCTTGCTCGCGGCGACGAAACTCACGGACCTTACGAGGTTCTTTATGCATAAGAAAAGGTCTGTAGGGGTCAAAATTCGAAGCCGCGTATTATGCCTAACTTGCGCCAAAATGCACGGATCATCCGACCATATATGTGTTTCTTGATGAATTCGCACAACCTTGCCGGTCGATGAGAACTCAACCGAAGCGTGCGTATTCCAAATTTGTTTAAAAACCCGACCAGCTAAACTGGACTCGGCGCAATACTGATCAATACTTCAACTGTCGGCGAGGCATCTCCCCCAAGTGTCGCGCCGATGAAGGTACCAAAGGATTGTGTGCCTTTGTTTTACTCCTAATGGTCTTAACCCGGATTCACCCCCCAGAACCCGGGTTTTTTTTGCCTGCGATTCAGCGGCCAAAAATCCCATAGGTAGCGATCTTTTCTAAACGTTACACCGATGTCCTGACGTGCGCCAACGGGAATAAACGCTTGAAATTCTCGGTGGTCTGCTCGGCAAATCGCTCGTAGGTCTCACCTCGCAACATTGCCAGAAATTCCGCTACCTCACGCACGTACTGCGGCAGGTTCGGTTTGCCCCGATAAGGGATCGGCGCCAGGTACGGCGAGTCGGTTTCAACCAGCAACCGGTCAGCCGGCACCTTGCTGGCCACATCCCGCAGGGCATCGGCATTGCGAAAAGTGACAATACCGGACAAGGAAATGTAATACCCCATGTCCAGCGCAGCCTTGGCCATCTCCCAGTCTTCGGTAAAGCAATGCAGCACGCCCGCCTGAGGCAGCGCCGCTTCGCGTAGCAGTTCAAGGGTATCGGCCCGCGCGCCACGGGTATGGATGATCACCGGTTTGCCGGTCTGCCCGGCCGCTTGCAGGTGCAGACGAAACGACTCCTGCTGCAACGCAGCCGCTTGCGGTTCGTAGTGATAATCCAGACCGGTTTCACCGATCGCCACCACCCGCGGATGATTGAGTTCGCGCAACAGCCAATCCAGCGCCGGTGCGGCACCCGGCTGCACATCGAGTGGATGCACGCCGACCGAACAGTCGACATCGTCGTAACGTTCGGCCAGGGCTTTGACGTCGGCGGCGTTATCGGCGCTGACGCCAATGCACAGAAAGTGCCCTACCCCGCGCTCACGGGCCGCATCGAGTGCAGCATCCAGGGATCCCTCGTGGGCGGTGAGGTCGAGGCGATCAAGGTGACAATGGGAATCTACGAGCATAAAAGGACTACAACTTACATCGTATGAGTGGGACGGTCGGACTTCAGGGCTCCGGCCAGATGGGTTTCGATTCGACTGCGCGCGGTGTTGTCGCCTTCATTGAATTGCACGCCAACCCCGGCGGCGCGGTTGCCCTGGGCACCTTTGGGGGTGATCCAGGTGACCTTGCCGGCAACCGGAATCTTTTCCGGTTCATCCATCAGGTGCAGCAGCATGAAGACCTCATCGCCCAACTTGTAGCTTTTGTTGGTCGGAATAAACAGGCCACCGTTCTTGATGAACGGCATGTAGGCCGCGTAGAGCACGGCCCTGTCCTTGATGGTCAAGGACAAAATGCCATTGCGCGGCCCCGGACTGATGGGTTCATTCATGCTGACCTCCACTGTCTGATAATCGGAGTCTAGGCTCAGACAGTCACTTCTGGGTAGGCAAAGATACCCATTGCACTAACAGCGCCTCCAACAACAACGCCGGATTGAGGTTGGCCTTGCTCATCACTTTCTGGCGCTGGGCGAGAATCCAATCCTGGATATTCAGGACTTTGTCCTGAGCGGATTTCTGCGCCAGGTATTGAATCACCTTGCGCATGTCCGCCAGGCCCAGCCCTGCTTCATCCTGAGTCAACTGATAACGTAGGATCAGGCTCGACCAGTCGCAGAACCAGTCGAACAGCAGCAACATGGGAATGGTTTTCCACTCCTCGGCCAGTTGCGTCGGCGACTGCTGCTGCTTGAGCAGCTTCTTCACGGCTTCAACCACCAGAGCCCGCTGTTCGCGCACGCCCTGTGCCTGCAATTTGACCGCGGCCAATGGCGAACCGGCGGCGAGGGTCAGCAGTTCAATGCGCTCTTCTTCCGAACAGTCCGGCAAGGCGCTGGCCAGCCAGGCCAGACTCATCGCTTCGCTTGGTAATGGACAGGCTTGCTGCACGCAACGGCTCTTGATGGTCGGCAGCAGACGGCTGGTCTGGTGGCTGACCAACAGCAAAACGGTATCGCCGGACGGCTCTTCAAGGCTTTTCAGCAAGGCGTTGGCGGCATTGATGTTCATCGACTCGACTGGCTCGATCAGCACCACTTTGCGCCCACCCATTTGCGCGGTCTGAACCACGAAGCTGACCAGATCACGCACCTGATCGACCTTGATCGCCTTGTCTGCCTCTTCCGGCTCCAGGATGTAGTTGTCGGGGTGACTGCCAGCCTTCAGCAACAAGCAGGATTTGCACTCACCGCAGGCGTCTTGGGCGGTCGGGCGCTGACACAACAAATGGGCCATCAGACGCTCGGCCAGCGCACGCTTGCCGATCCCGGCCGGGCCATGCAGCAAATAGGCGTGAGCGTGCTGGGCACGCCCGGCCAATTGCTGCCAAAGACTGTCCTGCCACGGATAGGCTTCAGCCACGGGTCAACTCCAGCAGACGTGGCAACAAGGCATCCAGAGACTGCTGAACCTGTGCCAACGGCTGAGCGGCATCCACCAGGACATAACGCGCAGGATCCGCTTTGGCACGCTCGAGGAAGGCTGTGCGCACCGCATCGAAAAACGCTCGGCCTTCGAGCTCGAAGCGGTCCAGGCGACCGCGGGCGCTGGCGCGGGCAAGGCCCACTTCTACCGGCAGATCGAAGATCAGCGTCAAGTCCGGGCGCAGATCGCCCTGCACGAATGTTTCGAGGGTCGCGATGCGCTCCAGCGACAAACCACGACCACCGCCCTGATAGGCATAAGTCGAATCGGTAAAACGATCACACAAGACCACAGCGCCACGGGCCAGCGCCGGGCGGATCACCTCGGCCAGATGCTGGGCTCGCGCGGCGAACACCAACAGCAGCTCGGTGTCGGGGTTCATGACTTCATCGACCGGCGCTAACAGCACGTCGCGAATCCGTTCAGCCAAGGGCGTGCCGCCGGGCTCCCGGGTCAACACCACCTCGATCCCGGCAGCGCGCAGACGCTCGGCCAGGTATTCGCGATTGGTGCTCTTGCCGGCGCCTTCAGGGCCTTCCAGGGTAATAAACAAGCCAGTCACAGGCAGTCCTTAGTCAGAGTCATTGCGGGCTTTGCGGCGCGGGCGCATCCGCTTCGGGTGCTGGCGCAGGTTCTTGTGCAGGCTCTTGTGCCTCAGAGTCATGCGGCGCTACCGGCGGCATGTCTTCGGGCGCCGTATTGGGCGAAGCCGCCGGGATCGGGGCCTGAGCATCCTCGGTCGGCGGCGTAACGGTCGGAGCAGGGCTGGACCGGTAATCGGCACGTCGATTGATCTGGAACTCGCGCACCGCATTGTTGTGGGCGTCCAGATCATCGGAGAACACATGGCTGCCATCACCGCGCGCGACAAAATACAGGCTGTTGCCGTTCGCCGGATTCAACGCCGCATGGATCGCTTCGCGGCCCACCATCGCAATCGGCGTCGGCGGAAGACCAGCAATCATGTAGGTGTTATACGGCGTCGGCTCCTTGAGATGAGCGCGGGTCAACTTGCCGTTGTAACGATCGCCCAGACCATAAATCACGGTCGGATCAGTCTGCAACAGCATGCCCATCTCCATGCGCCGCACGAACACGCCGGCGATCTGCCGCCGCTCCTGCGGCACACCGGTTTCCTTTTCCACCAGCGAGGCCATGATCAGCGCCTGATAGGGCTCGGTATAGGGGACGTCGGCAGCGCGCTGATTCCATTCCTTGAGGAGGACCTCGTCGAGGCGGTCGTAAGCTTTCTTGAGTAGATCGGCGTCGGTCATGCCACGCACAAAACGATAGGTGTCGGGGAAGAATCGCCCTTCCGGAAAAATCCCGCTGTGCCCGAGCTTGTCCATCACTTGGCTGTCGCTCAGACCGTTGAGGGTCTGCTCGAGTTTTTCATCCTTGGCCAGCGCTGCGCGAACCTGATGGAAATTCCAGCCTTCGACCAGCGTCAGGCTGTATTGCACCATTTCACCGCGTTTCCACAGGTCGATCAGCCCGTTGACTGTCATACCCGGCACCATGCGGTATTCGCCGCTGTGCAGCGGTTGTCCTGCCAGATTGAAGCGCCAATATACACGCAGCCAAAAAGCGTCTTTGATGACGCCATCGGCTTCGAGTCGCAGCAAAGTGCGGTTTGGCGTAGTACCTTTGGGCACTTCCAGCAGCTCTTCCTGGGCGATGTTCAGCGGCTGTTCCAGCGCCGAATCGATTTTCCAGGCGCAAGCGCCTGCCAACAGCCCCGCCAGAACCAATCCGGTTTCCAGCAGCAGCAAGAATTTACGTCTCACGAATCAAGCATCCAGTAGCGCACGGGCAATGGTTTGGAGTTTACGGGTGAGCGGCCCAACCGGCCAGCTCAGTGCGGCATAGGCGCGCACCGGCCAAACGCCATACACGCTGTTGCAGACAAAGACCTCGTCAGCCCATTGCAACTGCTCGAGGGTGATATCGGTGATTTGCGTGGGAATCCCCAATGACTTGGCCTGAAACAATAATTCGGCGCGCATCACGCCCGCCACGCCACAGCGTTTGAGATTGGCGGTCACCAGCACGCCATCGCGCACCAGGAAGAGATTGCTGAACACGCCTTCGATCACCCGCCCGACCTGATCCAGCATCAAGCCTTCGGCATGTTCGCTGTCCTGCCATTCGGAACGGGCGATCACCTGTTCCAGACGATTCAAATGCTTGAGACCGGCGAGCAATGGCTGTTTGGAAAGCCGTGTCGCACAAGGAAACAGCCGAACGCCCTGCTCCGCATGAACAACCGGATAAGCCGCAGGAGGATTGCCTTGCAGAATGCGTCGAGCCTGAGCCGAGGGATCGGCGGCGTAACCGCGCAGGCTGTCGCCGCGGGTCAGGATGAGTTTGAGCACGCCCTCGTCCAGCGAGGCGGCATAGGCCAGCAGCTCCGCGCGGATCAGTTGATGATCGGCGGCAATCGCCAAGCGCGAACACCCCTCCGCCAGACGCGACAAATGTCGATCCAGCAGCAGCGGCTGCCCGCCCTTGACCGCAATGGTCTCGAACAGACCATCACCGTAAGCCAGGCCGCGATCCTTCAGCGACAAAGCGTCAGCCGGTTGACCGTCGACCCAGCTGTCCATCAGTCAGCGAACCGGCGGAACACCAGCGAGCCATTGGTACCGCCAAATCCGAAGGAGTTGGACAGCACCACGTCGATATCCATGCCACGCGCGGTGTGGGGTACGAAGTCGAGATCGCAGCCTTCGTCCGGCTCATCGAGGTTGATGGTCGGCGGCGCTACCTGGCTGTTGATTGCCAGCACGCTGAAAATCGCCTCGACCGCGCCCGCCGCACCCAACAGGTGACCGGTCATGGACTTGGTCGAACTGACCGCCAGCTTGTAGGCGTGATCACCGAACACGGATTTGATCGCACAGGCTTCGGCGAGGTCGCCAGCCGAGGTCGAAGTGCCATGGGCATTGATGTACTGAACCTGATCGCTATTGATCTTCGCATCGCGCAAGGCATTGGTGATGCAACGCGCAGCACCCGCGCCATCGGCCGGTGGCGAGGTCATGTGGTAAGCATCGCCACTGGTGCCGAAACCGATCAGCTCGGCGTAGATGGTCGCGCCACGGGCCTTGGCGTGCTCCAGTTCTTCGAGAACCAGTGCGCCAGCGCCGTCGGACAGCACGAAGCCATCACGGCCCTTGTCCCATGGACGGCTGGCGCGGGTCGGCTCGTCGTTGCGAGTCGATAGTGCGCGGGAGGCACCGAAGCCGCCCATGCCCAGACCGCAAGCCGCCATTTCAGCGCCGCCGGCAATCATCACGTCGGCTTCGTCGTACATGATGTTGCGTGCCGCCATGCCGATGCAGTGCGTACCGGTGGTACACGCCGTGGCGATGGCGTAGTTAGGTCCCTGTGCGCCCAAGTGGATGGACAGGAAACCGGAAATCATATTGATGATCGAGCCAGGCACGAAAAACGGAGAAATCCGTCGTGGGCCGGAATCATGCAGCGTGCGGCTGGTTTCTTCGATATTGGTCAGACCGCCAATACCCGAACCCATGGCCACGCCGATCCGCTCGCGATTGGCGTCGGTGACCTCAAGACCTGCGTTACGCACGGCTTGAAAACCTGCAGCCAGACCGTATTGAATGAACAGGTCGAGTTTGCGAGCTTCCTTGACCGACAGGTATTCCTCGACATTGAAGCCCTTTACCGAGCCGCCAAAACGGGTGGAATAGGCAGAAAGGTCGGTGTGTTCGATCAGACCAATGCCACTGCGGCCAGCCAGAATGCCCTGCCAGCTGCTCGGCACATCCGTGCCCAGTGGCGACAACATACCCATACCGGTGACTACGACGCGTCTACGCGACACAGCACTCTCCTTTTTTCAAATGACGACTTTGCATCAGGCCTAAAGAAAAAACCGCACGCCATGATGGCAGTGCGGTTTTTCCATGACAGCAAGCAACGATTACAAGCTATTAAGCCTGATGGTTAGTAACGTAATCGATTGCGGCTTGTACAGTAGTGATCTTCTCAGCTTCTTCGTCAGGGATTTCGGTCTCGAATTCCTCTTCCAGAGCCATCACCAGCTCAACAGTGTCAAGGGAGTCGGCACCCAGGTCTTCAACGAAGGAAGCAGTGTTGACCACTTCTTCTTCTTTAACGCCCAGTTGCTCAGCAACGATTTTCTTGACGCGCTCTTCGATGGTGCTCATACCTTGTTTTCACTCCTAATGGACAAATTCAGGCAGCTGGCCGGTGGGTAAGTGTATAGAAAGGCTTTTCAGTTTTTCAACTGAAAGCTTCACTCCTCAAACCCGGCGACCCTCTGTCTATAAATAGATTGCAGCTTTATAACGGATTTTAGACAGCTCGTATGACATTTTTTTGAAGCAATCCGTCACATTTAACTCATGTACATCCCGCCGTTCACCGGGATTGTAGCCCCAGTAACGTAAGCCGCACCGTCAGACGCAAGAAAAGCGACCACAGACGCGATCTCTTGAGCTTGCCCCAGACGACCCAGCGGAATCTGCGTCTGCAAGGCTTCACGCTGCGCCTCGGGCAGTTCACGGGTCATATCGGTATCGATGAACCCAGGGGCCACCGAGTTTACCGTAATCGAACGCGAACCGACTTCACGCGCCAGTGCACGGCTGAAACCTTCCAGACCGGCCTTGGCGGCAGCGTAGTTTACTTGGCCTGCGTTGCCCATGGCACCCACAACCGAGCCAATACTGATAATTCGTCCCCAACGCGCTTTGGTCATGCCGCGCAAAACGCCCTTGGACAGGCGGAACAGACTGTTCAGATTGGTATCGACGACGTCATGCCATTCGTCATCTTTCATGCGCATCATCAGGTTATCGCGGGTAATACCGGCATTATTGACCAGGATCGCCGGCGCACCGAATTGCGCCTGAATGCTCGCCAGCACGGCCGCTACGGACTCGTCGCTGGTGACATTGAGTTCCAGGCCAGTGCCCTGAACACCATTTTCTTTCAGGGTCGCAGCGATACGCTCGGCCCCCGAAGCGGAAGTCGCGGTGCCGATAACAATGGCACCCTGACGACCCAATTCCAGAGCGATAGCCTGGCCGATACCACGGCTGGCACCGGTGACCAGTGCAACTTTACCTTGCAGACTCATGCAAGCTTCTCCTTGTTAAGCCAGCGCTGCGCGGGCGGCAGCGAAAGCGTCTGGGGTATTGAGGTTAGAGGTCGACACGCCTTCGGCGCAACGTTTGTTCAAACCGGCAAGTACTTTGCCAGGGCCGCATTCGACCAGTTCGGTCGCGCCCTTGGCGGCCAGCGCCTGGACCGACTCGACCCAGCGTACAGGCTTGTAGAGCTGCTCAAGCAGATCGCGCTTGAGGGTTTCCAGGTCCGCCGGCACGCTAGCGCTGACGTTCTGTACCACCGGGATCTGCGGCGCCTGCCAGTCGATCGCTGCGATCGACTCGGCGAACCGCTCGGCGGCCGGGCGCATCAATTCGCAGTGGGACGGCACGCTGACCGGCAATGCCATGGCGCGCTTGGCGCCACGTGCCTTGCAGCCTTCGATGGCGCGCTCGACCGCTGCCTTCGCGCCAGCGATCACTACCTGGCCCGGGGAGTTGAAGTTGACCGCGCTAACCACTTCGCCTTGCGCCGCTTCGGCACAGGCTGCCAGCACGTCAGCGTCTTCCAGACCAAGGATTGCAGCCATGCCGCCCTGCCCGGCCGGAACGGCCTCCTGCATCAACTGACCGCGACGCTCTACCAGTTTCACTGCGTCGCCCAGGCTCAGACTGCCTGCCGCCACCAGGGCGCTGTATTCGCCCAGGCTGTGACCGGCAACGTAAGCCGGACGCGCGCCGCCTTCAGCCAGCCACAGGCGCCACAAGGCGATCGAAGCGGTCAGAATGGCCGGCTGGGTTTTATCGGTTTGATTGAGTTGTTCTTCCGGCCCTTGCTGGGTCAGTGCCCACAGGTCGTAACCCAGAGCATCGGAAGCTTCTTTGAATGTTTCGAGGACAACCGGATGTTGCGCGCCCAACTCGGCCAGCATGCCGAGGGACTGCGAACCCTGTCCTGGAAAGACGAATGCGAGGGAAGCAGACATGTAACAAGCCCCTAATAATCTTGTCGTCGGAGAATGACGTCCCGTTTCTGGAACGCAAGAAACTCACAGTTGGATGGCCCATTGAACTGAGCGGTCACATTTAAGCATTGTCCGACGAAAACGCCTAAGGCAACAAATCTTCCAGGCGCCCATGAAGCCGCTCCGGCACGTTTTCCTGGATCTCGATCAACGCGCGTTGAATCGCACTCTGAAAACCCTGTACCCCCGCCGAACCGTGGCTTTTCACGACAATTCCCTGCAAACCGAGAAAACTTGCGCCGTTATGCCGCGCCGGCGCCAGTTCGGCCTGCAAGCGTTTCATCAGCGGCAGCGCCAGAGCACCCACCACTTTCGACGCGAAATTTTTCTTGAATAACGCCTCGATGCGCCCGGCAATCATGGTCGCCAGGCCTTCGCTGGACTTGAGCAGGATATTGCCGACAAAGCCGTCACACACCACCACATCCGCCTCGCCACGGTACAAACCGTCACCTTCGACAAAGCCGATGTAGTTGATGCCACGAGCACTCTGCAACAAGGTGGCCGCCAGTTTGACCTGCTGATTGCCCTTGATGTCTTCGGTGCCGATGTTCAGCAAGGCGACCCTTGGGCGAACGATACCCAGGGTTTCTGCCGCGACCGAGCCCATCACAGCAAACTGCAACAGGTGCTCGGCACTGCAATCGACATTCGCGCCCAGATCGAGCAACTGGCAGTAGCCCTTCTGCGTTGGAATGGCCGCGATCATTGCCGGCCGATCGATGCCTGGCAAGGTCTTGAGCACAAACCGTGACAATGCCATCAGCGCACCGGTGTTACCCGCACTGACGCAGGCCTGGGCCTTGCCATCGCGCAATAACTCCAGCGCCACGCGCATCGACGAATCGGGCTTGCCGCGCAAGGCCTGAGCAGGCTTTTCGTCCATGGTGATGACTTCGGAGGCTGGCGCTATCGACAGGCGCGCGCGATCCACAGCCGATTGGCTGGCGAGCAGTTCTTCAAGAAGGGAGGGTTGACCGACGAGGGTCAGGTGCAGCGAGGGTGTAGCAGACAGACAAGCAAGGCTGGCCTGAACAATGCTGCGGGGACCGAAGTCCCCGCCCATTGCGTCAATCGCGATGACTTGAGCGGACAAGGATTACTCGTCAGCGCCCTTGTCGATCACTTTACGACCACGGTATACGCCTTCTGGCGATACGTGGTGACGCAGGTGAACTTCACCGGTGGTTTTTTCTACAGACAGGGTGCTAGCCTCGAGAGCGTCGTGCGAACGACGCATGTCACGGGCAGAGCGGGATTTTTTGTTCTGCTGAACAGCCATAATTGATTAACTCCTAAACGTTTGGGTCACGCTTTAACTGCGCCAATACACTGAACGGGTTGGACCGCGTTACCTCGTCCTCGCTCGGTTCGGGCTCATCGAGACCCGCCGGCTGCTGGCATTCTTCCGGATGATGAGCAGGCACAATGGGCAAGGCGAGCAGAAGCTCCTCCTCGATCAGTGACTGCAGATCCAAAGGATCTTCGCCCAGTTCCAGCACGTCATAACCTTTCGGCAACGACTGGGTATTCGCACCCTCCTTCACCACAGCATAACTGCATTCGCTATGGATCGGCAGGGTGACCAGCTCAAGACAACGCTGGCAAACCATTTTGACTTCGGTGTCGATAAAGCTGTGAATTACCACAGATTTACGTTCATCTCGTTCAAAAACGAATTTAGCCTGCACCGTACCGACAGTATCGGAAAGCGGGTCGCAGAGTCTCTCCAAATCGGCCAGCAGCAGTTCACCTTGAAGGGTGGTGCCACGGTCAGCCAATTTGCGCGGGTCAACGTGAGGTGGAATCGGGTCATTCAACATAGGCGCAGCATTATAGGGATGCCCCCAGCCATGTCAAAGGAAATTCAGCCCTGTCCGTCACTTGAGCCTGCGCTAGAATTCGACCCCTGCCCTTTGGAGATGCGCATGCTGCCTTTATTACTCGCTTCAAGCTCGTCCTATCGCCGGGAACTGCTGGCCCGATTGCAGTTGCCGTTCACGTGCAGCTCGCCGGATATCGACGAAAGCCATCGTCCGGACGAGTCAGCCGTCGAACTGGTAAAGCGCCTCGCCGAAGAAAAAGCCCGCGCACTTGCAGGCAGTCATCCTGACCATCTGATCATCGGCTCGGATCAGGTCGCGGTACTCGGCGAGCGGATTCTCGGCAAACCTCACACCTTCGAAAAGGCCCGCGAACAACTGCTGGCATCCAGCGGCGTCAGCGTGACCTTCCTGACCGGCCTGGCACTGCTCAATAGTCAGACCGGCCACTGCCAGGTCGATTGCGTGCCCTTTACCGTACACATGCGCACACTCGACGCAGCGCGCATCGAACGCTACCTGCGCGCTGAACAGCCCTATGACTGCGCTGGCAGCTTCAAGGCCGAAGGTTTGGGGGTGAGCCTGTTTCAAAGCACCGAAGGCCCTGACGCCACCAGTCTGATCGGTCTGCCGCTGATTCGCCTGATCGATATGCTGCTGGCTGAAGGCGTGCAAATACCCTGAAGATCTTTTGATCTGAAAAAACCGGCCACGCAGGCCTAATGCCAATCAGTTAAGCGAGCAAACCGCTTTTCGTAGGAGCCAGGCTTGCCGGCGAAGGCGTCCTTAAGTGCGCTTTCGCCGGCAAGCCTGGCTCCTACAGGTCCGATTCATCCTTAACTGACTGGCATTAGCCACGCAGGCCGGTTTTTTTATGCAGCAAGAAGATCAGCGCAACGACGGACCCTGAAAGCCCATCCACATCGCCAAATGCTCAGCCACGCTGGCACCGAGCTTTTTCGAGAAGCGATCGAATGGCGATTCCTCAACCGTGAAATCCACCAGCTCTTTCTCGCCAATCACATCACGGGCAACCGAACTGGCATTACCCAGACCATCGATCAAGCCCAGCGAAAGCGCCTGCTCACCCGACCAGACCAGCCCGGAAAACAGCTCCGGATGCTCTTTATCCTTCAGACGATCACCCCGGCCCTTCTTGACGCTGCTGATGAACTGCTGATGAGTGGTATCGAGCACGCTCTGCCAGAACTGGGTTTGCGCAGGCTTCTGCGGCTGGAACGGATCGAGGAATGATTTGTGCTCGCCGGAGGTGTAGGTACGACGCTCAACGCCCAACTTTTCCATGGTCCCGACAAAACCGTAACCGGCCGCCGTCACACCGATGGAACCCACCAGGCTCGCCTTGTCGGCGTAGATCTGATCCGCGGCGCTAGCGATGTAATAGGCACCGGAAGCGCCCAGATCCGAGATTACCGCGTAAACCTTGGTATCCGGATGCAGGCCGCGCAAACGACGGATCTCGTCGTAGACATAACCCGACTGCACCGGACTGCCGCCCGGGCTGTTGATCCGCAGAATCACACCCTTGACCTTCTTGTCCTCGAAGGCTGCACGCAAACTGCCGACGATATTGTCGGCACTGGCCGGCTCTTTGTCGGCAATCATGCCCGTTATATCGATCAGCGCCGTGTAGCCAGAGCCGAGGCTCGCGCCTTTCTCCATGCCTACCAACGGCGATAACAGAAACAACGCGCCGAGCAGGTACAAAAAAGTCAGCGATTTGAAGAATATTCCCCAGCGACGGGACCGGCGCTGCTCCTGCACGCCAGCCAGCAAGGTTTTTTCCAGCAGCTTCCAGCTTTTGTCGTCACCGCTTTGCGCACTCGTCTTGGCGGGCGCTTTCCATTCGTCGGTCATGCCATGTACCCCAGCAAAAAAACCAATTAAACCCGCTGACCCAGCCAGGCGTGCAACTCTGCAAAACGATCAATGGCCAGTCTCGGCTCAAATAGCTTCAAGGCGTCGATCGATTGAGCGCCATAGCTGACCGCCACCGAATCCATGCCCGCATTGCGCGCCATCTGCAGGTCGAACGACGAATCGCCGACCATCAGCGCCTGCTCCGGGCGAACCTCGCAATGGGCGAGAATCTGCTCGAGCATCAGCGGATGGGGTTTGCTGGCGGTTTCGTCAGCAGCACGGGTGATATCGAAATAATTTTCCCAGCCATGAGATTTCAGCACCCGATCCAGCCCACGACGAGCCTTGCCGGTCGCTACTGCCAGATGATACCCCTCGACACGAAACGCTTCGAGTGACTCGATAACACCTTCAAACAGTGGGGAAGGCACGGCCTCCGCCGCAATGTAGTGATCCGCATAGTGCTGACGGAATGCCACTAGCTGGGCGTCGCCAATCTCGGGATACAGGGTGCGAATCGCTTCCGGCAAGCCCAGACCGATAATGCCTTTGACGGCAAAATCATCGCGCAACTGAAAACCGGACCGCTCGGACGCGACATGCATCGCCTCGACAATCCGACCAATGGAGTCAGCGAGCGTGCCGTCCCAATCGAAAATCAGCAGCTTGTAATCAGTAGGGTGCACTCAAGCGCTCCACGGTTTTGGCCCACATCTCGTCGACCGGCGCTTGCAACTTGAGTTCGCCACCATCAGGCAGCGGCACAGTCAGCATGTAGGCGTGAAGAAACAGACGCTTGCCGCCCAGATCACGAATCTCTTTGCTGAAACCCTCGTCGCCGTACTTGGTATCACCCGCAATGCAATGCCCGGCATGCAGAGTATGGACGCGAATCTGATGAGTGCGACCCGTGATCGGCCTGGCCTCGACCATAGTGGCAAAGTCGCCAAAGCGACGCAGCACCTTGAACACCGTCACAGACTCCTTGCCCTCCTCCTCGTCCACCTCGACCATGCGCTCGCCGGAGCGCAGATTGCTCTTGCCCAGGGACGCACGGACTTGCTTGATCGAGGCAGCCCAGTTGCCGCGGACCAGCGCCATATAGCGCTTATCGACGCCATCGCCGCGTAATGCCGTGTGCAAGTGGCGCAACATGCTGCGCTTTTTGGCAATCATCAGCAGGCCGGAGGTATCACGATCGAGACGATGAACCAGTTCGAGCTCCTTGCAATCCGGACGCAACTGACGAAAGGCTTCAATCACGCCGTAGGTCAAGCCACTGCCACCATGAACCGCAATGCCGCAAGGCTTGTTGATCACGATCAGCGCTTTGTCTTCGTAGACAATTGAGGCTTCGAGCCGCTGCAGCAGCCCTTGGGCCAGCGGCACAGGCTCGTCGCGCTCAGGCACACGAACCGGCGGCACGCGCACGATATCGCCCGCCTGCAGCTTGTATTCGGGCTTGATCCGACCCTTGTTCACCCGCACTTCGCCCTTGCGCAAAATGCGATAAATCAAGGTCTTGGGCACGCCTTTGAGCCGAGCGAGAAGGAAGTTATCAATACGTTGGCCGGCATATTCCGGCGAGACCTCCAGCAGTTGTACGGCTGGGGTCGAAGGGGCAGTAGTCGTCATGGCGCGGATGATAACAATTTTTTATGGAATTGAAGCACTTAATCATTGCTGCTATAGTCGCGAACGCCGCCAAAAGCGGCCTGGACAGCGGAACCACGGTCAAAAACCGGCCCTGACCAACGCAATTCACCAGGACGCGAGGCCGTCCTACGGGGCTTTCGCTACGTAACGGTGGAGTTTGCAGTTGTAACAAGCGCAGGTGACATAAGGCCTGAATCATGCCGCAAAGCAGAGTTTTCACTCGCCTTCCGAGCAAATATTCACGGCCAGTTCACAAAGTGCAGTCAGCTGCGAACGACCCCGAGCGAACGCTTCGGAAACACCGCCTAAATTAGCCATGATGCGTGACCTCCCCTTTCGGAGCTTACGGTAAATGCCAACCCGCTGCGGATTCTGCGCGCGGCAGCACCCGAATTATCAGGGATACGTGTAGGGTGGAGATGCACAACCGCTGGACTGTGTAGCAATAGGCTTTATCAAGACGCTTCATCTCGTCCACAGCCGCCGGTTGATTCCTCCTCCTGACTGAGTGCTTAAGTAGCCACAGCAAGCAGGACGCGTACGTCGCGACACCGGCCCAATTGGCCGGGGTTCGCTAGACACTGGAGTGGCCAACCACTCCTGACGCACCTGACACCGACCATGAGAAGTCGTGTGTGCCGAACGCCGTTTCCGGCAGCCCGGAAACCGACGGTACTACATGAAAAGAATGCTGATTAACGCAACTCAACCCGAAGAGTTGCGTGTTGCACTGGTAGATGGCCAGCGCCTCTACGACCTGGACATCGAATCCGGTGCACGCGAGCAGAAGAAGGCCAACATCTATAAAGGCCGGATTACTCGCATCGAACCAAGCCTTGAAGCTGCCTTTGTCGATTTCGGCTCTGAGCGCCACGGCTTCCTGCCCCTCAAAGAAATCTCCCGCGAATACTTCAAGAAAGCCCCCGAAGGCCGCGTCAACATCAAGGACGTCCTGAGCGAAGGCCAGGAAGTCATCGTTCAGGTCGAAAAAGAAGAACGTGGCAACAAGGGCGCCGCCCTGACCACTTTCATCAGCCTGGCCGGTCGTTACCTGGTGCTGATGCCGAACAACCCGCGTGCCGGTGGTATCTCCCGTCGCATTGAAGGTGAAGAGCGCAACGAACTGCGTGAAGCCCTGAACGGTCTGGTTGCCCCGGCCGACATGGGTCTGATCGTTCGTACTGCCGGCCTTGGCCGCAGCAGCGAAGAAATGCAGTGGGACCTCGATTACCTGCTGCAACTGTGGACCGCCATCAAAGAAGCTTCGCTGGATCGTTCCGCGCCGTTCCTGATCTATCAGGAAAGCAACGTGATCATCCGCGCCATCCGCGATTACCTGCGCCAGGACATCGGCGAAGTGCTGATCGACAGCGTTGAAGCCCAGGACGAAGCCCTGACTTTCATTCGCCAGGTGATGCCGCAGTACGCCAGCAAAATCAAGCTGTACGAAGACAGCGTTCCGCTGTTCAACCGTTTTCAGATTGAAAGCCAGATCGAAACCGCCTTCCAGCGCGTTGTCGAACTGCCTTCCGGCGGCTCTATCGTTATCGATCCGACCGAAGCCCTGGTGTCCATCGACATCAACTCGGCGCGCGCCACCAAAGGCAGCGACATCGAAGAAACCGCACTGCAAACCAACCTTGAAGCCGCCGAAGAAATCGCCCGTCAGTTGCGCTTGCGCGACATCGGCGGCCTGATCGTCATCGACTTCATCGACATGACCCCTGCCAAGAACCAGCGCGCCGTGGAAGAGAAAGTCCGCGAATGCCTGGAAGCCGACCGCGCCCGCGTGCAAGTCGGTCGCATCTCGCGCTTCGGCCTGCTGGAAATGTCCCGTCAGCGCCTGCGTCCATCGCTTGGCGAAAGCAGCGGCATCGTCTGCCCGCGTTGCAACGGCACCGGCATCATCCGTGACGTTGAATCGCTGTCGCTGGCGATCCTGCGCCTGATCGAAGAAGAAGCCCTGAAAGACCGTACCGCCGAAGTTCGCGCCCAAGTGCCGATTCCGGTTGCAGCTTTCCTGCTCAACGAAAAACGCAACTCGATCACCAAGATCGAACTGCGCACCCGTGCCCGCATCGTCATTCTGCCGAACGATCACCTCGAAACGCCGCACTTCGAAGTTCAGCGTCTGCGCGATGACAGCCCAGAAGCCAGTATCAACCAGTCCAGCTACGAAATCGCGGCTGCCGCTGCCGAAGTCGAAGAAGTCCAACCCGCTGCCGCGACCCGCACCCTGGTTCGCCAGGAAGCCGCGGTCAAGACCGCTCCGGCCCGCGCCAACGCTCCGGTTCCGACCGAAGTCGCCGCTGCTCCGGTGGCTGCACCAGCGGCCGTAGCGCCAGAGCCAAGCCTGTTCAAAGGTCTGGTGAAGTCGCTGGTCAGCCTGTTCGCCACCAAGGAAGAGCCTGCTGCGCCGGTTGTGGTTGAAAAGCCAGCCACCGAACGCCCTGCTCGCAACGAAGAGCGCCGTAACGGCCGTCAACAGAGCCGCAACCGTAACGGTCGCCGCGATGAAGAGCGCAAGCCTCGTGAGGAACGTGCACCGCGTGAAGAACGCGCACCACGTGAGCCACGTGAAGCCCGCGAAGAAGCTCCAGCAGTCGCCCAGGAACGCGCTCCGCGTGAAGAGCGCGCACCACGCGCCCCTCGTGAAGAACGTGCACCGCGCGCCCCGCGTGAAGATCGCAAGCCACGTGGCGAGCGTGAAGAACGTCCGGTTCGTGAACTGCGCGAGCCTCTGGATGCCGCCGCTGCCAACGCTGAAGAGCGTCCAGCCCGCCAGCCACGTGAAGAACGCGCTCCACGCCCACCGCGTGAAGAACGTCAGCCACGTACCGAGCAAGCCGCTGCTGCCGTTGCTGAAGAAGAGTTGACCACCAGCGAAGAGCAACTGCAGGAAGACGGTCAGGAAGGCGCCGAAGGTGATCGTCCACGCCGCCGCTCCCGTGGCCAGCGTCGTCGCAGCAACCGTCGTGAGCGTCAACGCGATGCGAACGGCAACGTGATCGAAGGTTCGGAAGAGTCTGAATCGGCTGAACACGCCGAAGCGCCAAGCGCTGCCGATCTGGCCGCCGGCCTGGCTGTTACCGCAGCCGTTGCCAGCTCCGTGATCAGCGCGCCTGCTGAAGCACAAGCCAACGAGCAAGCTGAACGCGCCACTGCCGCCACGCTGGAAACCGCTCCGGTCGAAGCGCCAGTCGTTGAAGCGACCACGCCGGTAGAAGTCACTGCCTCTCCGGAAATCGAAGTGGCACCGGTTCGCGAAGCCCAGCCTGAAGTTGAAGCTGCCGCTGAAGCGGCCGTCGTCGCTGAACCAGTGGCTGCTACTGAGCCTGTGGTTGAAGCGCCGGCTGAACCGGTACGTGAAGTTCGCGAAGAACAAACCGCGTTCAACTGGGTTGCCGAGCCACCTGTAGCTGCCGAAGCTCCAGCGCCAGTCGCTGAAGCTCCGGTTGTTGAAGCCATGGTCTGCGAGCCAGTGGTTGCTGCGGCCGAACCTGCTCCAGCGGTTGTTGAAGCGCCGGTTGTTGCCGAAGAGGCTGCACCGGTGGCCGAAGCCGCCCCTGTCAGCGCTCTGACCCCAAGTGGCCGTGCGCCGAACGACCCGCGTGAAGTACGTCGTCGCCAGCGTGAAGCCGAGCGCCTGCAAGCCGAACTGGCTGCCGCTGCCGAGCCAGCACCGGTTGTTGCTGACGTTGTCGAGGCAGCCCCTGCCCCGGCCGCTGAAGTCACTGCCGAGCCGGTTGAATCCGCGATCGACGAAGCTCCGCGCTCCGTTCAGGAAGCGGTAGAGCAACACGAGCAAGCCCAGGAAAAAGAGCACGAGCCTAAACCCCTCGTCTGATTCCATCGGCCACTAAAAAGCCCCGCCTGGTGATCCAGGCGGGGCTTTTTTTATGCCCGAAAACAACACACATACCCTGTGGGAGCGGGCTTGCTCGCGAAAGCGGTGGGCCAGCTTGCATAGATGTTGGATGTTAAACCGCTTTCGCGAGCAAGCCCGCTCCCACATTGGATCTGCGCCAAGGTTACTTAAAGGTTAATGCATCAGGCACATCCACATCCCACAACACACCCGGATCCTCCACCGCCACCTCGACCACCCTCGCCTGTGCGAACAGCGACTTGGCGCCTTGATCACCGGTCAACGCCATCAATCCCGGACCAAAGCTTCGCCCGAACCCCACCGGGTGCCCAAATTGCCCCTCATGCACCGGCACGCTGATGGCATCCTCGGCAATATTCGCAACAACCTGTTCAATGCTGGACGGCAGGATAAACGGCATATCCCCCAGCATGATCAGCCAGCCACCGAGTTGCGAGCACGCCGCCACACCCGCGGCAATGCTGTCGCCCAGACCGGTCGACTCGATCCGCACAATCTCGCAACCATAGGCCTGAGCCATGCGAATCACTTGCGGGCGATCCGCCGTGGTCACCAGCACGCGCTTCTCAAGCGCGGCCGGCAGATTCACCAGCACCTGCTCAATCATCGAATGCACGGTGACGCCGTCACGACCTGTGCAGTCCACCAGCAGCTTGTCCTTATCGTCACCCGCTACCTGTCGAAACCGGCTGCCCTGCCCCGCGGCCACTACGATAACGCCGATGGGGTCGCTCATACGCCCTCCTGCAACGGCCTCTTCTGTTTCAGCTCGACGCCGTTCTTGATCGCCACAATTTCGGCCAGCAGCGACAAGGCGATTTCCGCCGGTGTGTGGCTGCCGATGTGCAAACCGATCGGGCCGTGCAAGCGCTCGATGGCCTGTTGTGACAAGCCTAGCTGAGCCAAGGTGTCCCGGCGCTTCTGGCTATTGACCCGCGAACCCAGCGCACCGACATAAAACGCCTTTGAGTCCAGCGCCGTGAGCAGCGCCATGTCATCCAGGCGCGGATCATGGGTCAGCGCGACAATGGCCGTGCGCTCGTCGGTCTGGATGGCCAGCACCGCTTCGTCGGGCATGCCCGGGACGAAGCGACCGTGCTGTTCTTCCCAGCCGTAGACGAACTCGGTGCGCGGATCGCAGATCAGCACTTCGAAATCCAGCAGCCGCGCCATCTCGGCAACGTAGCGCGACAGTTGGCCGGCGCCGATCAGCAACAACCGCCAGCGCGGACCATAAATGGCGCGCAAGGTCTGCCCGTCAAACACCAGCGGATCGGTCTTGCTCGCAGGCTGCAGAATCACTTCACCGGTTGCCAGATTCAGCTCCCGCGCAACGATTTCATGGGCCTCGCAGCGCGTCAGCAATTCGGCGACCCACACCGGATCGCCGACGCGCTCCTCCGTCAGACGCAACGTGCCGCCGCATGGCAAACCAAACCGCGCGGCCTCCTCACGGGTGACGCCATAGGTAATCAACTGCACCGGCGGCCCATCGGCCGGGATACGGCCATCGTGCAGCCGGGCAATCAGGTCATCCTCGACACAGCCACCGGACACCGAGCCAATCACCACACCATCTTCACGCAAGGCGAGCATCGCGCCAGGCGCCCGGGGTGCGGTGCCCCAGGTCTGGACCACGCTATACAACATCACCCGCTGACCGGCGCGGCGCCATTCCAGCACGCTGCGCAGGACGTTCAGATCGACGCTGTCCATCAGGCTTGCGCCTTCTGCCAGCCTTGCAGCTGATAACGCACTGGCAGGTCACGAATACGCTTGCCAGTGGCAGCGAAGATCGCGTTGCACAGCGCTGGTGCAATCGGCGGCACGCCCGGCTCACCGACCCCGCCCAACGGCACATCGCCCGGTGGCGTGACCAGATGCACGGCGATTTCTTTCGGTGCCAGAGACATGCGCGCCACCTCGTACATGTGGAAATTGTCCTGCTGAACCTTACCGTCCTTGAAGCTGATCTCCCCCAGCACCGCGTTACCCAGGCCCATGACGCAGGCACCTTCGAACTGCGAGCGAATCCTCTCAGGGTTGATCTGCGGACCGCAATCCACGGCGATGTCGGCCTTGTGCACGATCAACGTGCCATCGTCTTTGACTTCCACCTCGATCACCGCCGCCACATAAGTGACAAAACTATAGTGCACCGCCAGGCCCAAGCCTCGACCCTTGGGCAACTCACGCCCCCAACCGGCCGCTTTGGCGGCGGTTTCCAGCACGGTGCGCATCCGAGCGGTATCAATCGGGTAACGCTCGGGGGATTCACCGTAGTTCCACTCTTCACTCAAAGTGCGCGGATCGATCTGACGATCCGGGCCGAGCAGTTTGATCTGGTACTTGAGCGGATCCTGGCCGGCCTTGTGGGCCAGTTCATCGACAAAGCTCTGAATCGCAAAACCGTGGGGAATGTTCGACACCGAGCGATACCAGCCGACCCGCGTGTGGACCGCCGCTTCAGGGTTTTCCAGGCGCACGTTGGGGATCGCGTAAGCCATGTTGGTAAAGCCCATGCCCAGCTCGAAAGCCGCCTCATGGTTCATCCCCGGCGCGAACAGCGCGGTGATGCTCGGCGCCACCGTGCGGTGCAGCCAGCCGGACGGTAGGCCGTCCTTGTTCAGGCTGGCCTTCAGGTATTCGGCCGACACGGTGTGGAAATAGGAGTTGTGGATGTCGTCTTCACGGGTCCATTGCACCCGAACTGCCTTGCCCGGGAACTCCTTGGCCAGGATCGCCGCTTCAACGACGAAGTCCGGCTTGGATTTGCGGCCGAAACCGCCGCCGAGCAAGGTGACGTTGAACGTGACGTTATCGAATGGGATGCCGAGGCGCTCGCCGATCCGTTCGCGGGTGACTTGCGGTGCCTGGCTTGGGGCCCAGGCTTCGCACACGCCGTCCTTGAAACGGGCGATGGCGACCATCGGCTCCATTGGCGATTGCGCCAGGTGCGGCAGGTAGTAAGAGGCTTCGAGGGTGCTGTCGGCACTGCTCATGGCCTGGTCGATGCTGCCGGTATTGCGCACCACTTTGCCGGGTTTGAGGGACGCGGCCTCGATTTCCTTGCGGTAGGCGATCGAGTCGTAACTGGCGTTGGGGCCGTCATCCCACTCGATTTTCAGCGCCTCGCGGCCCTTGATCGCCGCCCAGGTGTTGCTGGCCACCACGGCCACACCGCCCAGAGGCTGAAACTCGGACGGCAATGGACGGCTTTCGACTTGCAGAACCTTGATCACCCCCGGGACTTTCATCGCGGCGCTGGCATCGAAGGATCTGACCTTGCCACCATAGACCGCTGGACGCGCGATGGTAGCGAAAAGCATGCCGTCGAAATGCACATCGGCGCCGTAAACCGCACGACCATTGACGATGTCCGCACCGTCGATGGCCTTCGTGCCTTCCTTGCCGATGTAACGGAATTCCGAGGGCTGCTTGAGCCGCAGGCTGTCGCGGGCCGGCACCGCCAACGCACCGGCAGCAGCGGCCAACGCGCCGTAGCCCAGTTCACGACCAGTCGGTTGGTGAATGACTTTATGCAGTTGCGCATGGCACTCGCTGACCGGCACTTTCCACTGCGCGGCGGCGGCTTGTTCAAGCATGGTTCGCGCGGCAGCACCGCAACGGCGCATCGGCTCGTACCAGTGACGCATGCTGCGCGAACCGTCGGTGTCCTGGTTACCAAAACGCACTTCGTCGCCCGGCGCCTGTTGCACTTTGACCAGCGCCCAATCGGCGTCCAGTTCATCGGCCACTACCATGGTCAGGCTGGTGCGCACGCCCTGGCCCATCTCCGAGCGGTTGCAAACCACGGTCACGCTGCCATCGGCGGCGATGCTGACATAAACCTTGGGATCATCGATCCAGCCGTTGGGCATGCCGTCGGCGCCGAATTTCTTGTCTTTCTCTGCGGCGAGCGCGTCCTGCCAGCCCCAGCTTGCCGCCAACACCAGCGCACTGGTGGCGCCCACGCCTTTGAGGAAACCCCGGCGGCTGAGGTTGCTCAGCGCAAAATCATTGGGTAGCTGGCTCATGCCTTGGCCTCCTTCAGGTGAGTGGATGCCTGGCGGATGGCGGTCTTGATCCGGTTGTAAGTGCCGCAACGGCAAATGTTGCCGACCATCGCCTCTTCAATCTGCTCGTCGCTGGGGTTCGGATTGGTTTTCAGCAAGGCGGTGGCCGACATGATCTGCCCGCCCTGGCAGTACCCGCACTGAGCCACGGCGCTGTCGAGCCAAGCTTGCTGGACGACTTTGCCAACCGGGTCGGCGTGCAGGTTATCGATGGTGGTGACGTTCTGGCCGACTACCGAGCCAATCGGCGTGATGCAACTGCGCGCGGGCGCACCGTCGATATGAATGGTGCAGGCGCCACACAGGCCCATGCCACAGCCGAATTTGGTGCCGTTGTAACCGGCCACATCACGGATCGCCCAGAGCAGCGGCATGTCCTCGGTGACATCGAGTTGATGATCTTGACCATTGAGTTTCAGGGTAATCATGGGCACGCCCGCATAGTTATAGAGGTTATGGGGTCGAGCAATCTGCCGCGTGGGTTCCTTCACGCAGATCGACTCAGGCTAATAGGCTCTCTTATGCGGACGGCGACGTCTGCACCGGGCCTTTGACGGAGCAAATGCTTGCATCGTTAGGTAGCTAAGTTAACCCAGCATTAACAAAAAAGCCCTGTACATTTGAAGATGTGCAGGGCTTTGGAATCAGCCTGAAAGCGTAGCCTCAATACCGGTTGGGTTCCATTTCCAGGTCGACATTAAAACGTTCTGAAATGTCTTTTTGAATGCGTTGCGCCAGGTTCAGCAACTGCAGACCCGTTGCGGCGCCGTAGTTGACCAGCACCAGCGCCTGTAATTTATGCACACCGGCATCACCGTCGCGAAAGCCTTTCCAGCCGGCCCGTTCGATCAGCCAGCCCGCCGCCAGTTTCATTTGCCCGTCGGGTTGCGCATAGGCCACCAGCTCCGGGTATTGCTCCTTGAGTCGCGCTACCAATGTCGCCGGCACCAAGGGGTTCTTGAAGAAGCTGCCGGCATTGCCCAGCACCGCCGGGTCCGGGAGCTTTTCGTTGCGAATACTGCAAATGGCCTGACTGACCTCGGTAGGCGTCGGGTGATCAATACCCAGCGACGTCAGGCGCTGGCGAACCGGGCCGTATTCCAGGTGCAGATGCGCGGTGCGATTGAGGATGAAACGCACGCGCAGGATCAACCAACGCCCCGGTTCCTGTTTGAACAGACTGTCACGGTAGGCGAAGTTGCACTCAGCCAACGTGAAGTCCCGCAGCTCGCCGGTCTGGCGATCGAGGGCCGTCAGGCCGGCAAACACGTCTTTTATTTCGACGCCGTAAGCGCCGATGTTCTGCATCGGTGCCGCGCCCACTGTGCCGGGAATCAGGCTCAGGTTTTCCAGCCCCGCCAACCCTTGCGCCAAGGTGTGTTGCACAAACGGATGCCACGGCTCGCCCGCCTCGGCTTCGATCACCACCTGGTTACCGTCATCGCTCAGCAGGCGAATCCCCCGTGTGGCCATGCGCAGCACCAGCGCCTGCACATCGGAGGTCAGCAACAAGTTGCTGCCGCCACCGATCACCAGCACGGGCACATCATGTTCCAACCCATAGGCCAGGGCTTCGCGCACGTCGGCATCGCTATGGGCCTCGGCAAACAGCCGGGCCTGAACGTCCACGCCAAAGCTGTTGAACGGCTTGAGCGATACCTGAGCTTGTACCTGCAAACTCATAACCGGCCCTTCAATTCGATCACCAGCAAATCGCTGGCGCGCTCGATCAGGTCCAGTACCGTTTCGAAACCCTGGTCGCTGTCGTGATAAGGATCCGGCACTTCATCGATTTCCGACTGGAAGCGACGCAGGAACAGGTCCAGTTCGGCCTTGCCCTTGGCCGGTTGCAGGGCCTTGAGGTGGCGCAGATTGCTGTTGTCCATCGCCAGAATCAGGTCGTAGGTGGCGAAATCGGCACGGTTCACCTGCTGCGCGCGCTGGGTCGACAGGTCGTAGCCGCGCAGTTTCGCCGCGGCCTGGCTGCGCTTGTCCGGGGCCTTGCCGACGTGCCAGTCACCGGTGCCGGCGGAAGCCACTTCGATTTGATCGGCCAGCCCCGCCTCGCGCAGTTTGTGTCGCAACACGCCTTCGGCCGTGGGGGAACGGCAGATATTGCCCAGGCAGACGAACAGAACCCGCATCAGGCCTCCAGCAAGCGACGAACGCGCTCGAGGTCTTCAATGGTATCGACGCCGGTGGGCGGTGCGATCAGCGCATCGGCGACGTGAATCCGCACGCCGTGCCAGAGCGCCCGCAGCTGTTCCAGAGACTCGGTGTTTTCCAGCCAGCACGGGCCCCAGGTGACAAAGTCATGCAGGAAACCGGCGCGATAGGCATAAATGCCGATGTGGCGGCGATAGGGCACACCTTCCGGCAATTGCTCGCGGCTCTTGGCGAACGCGTCCCGCGCCCACGGCAAGGTGGCACGACTGAACGTCAGCGCCAGGCCATTGAGGTCGCTGACCACCTTGACCACGTTGGGATTGAACAGGGTTTCCACGTCTTCGATCGGCTCGGCCAGGGTGGCCATGCGCGCTTCGGTGTGGGCGGCCAGGTTGGCAGCAACCTGATCGATCACGCTCGGCGGAATCAACGGCTCGTCGCCCTGAACGTTGACCACGATGGCATCCGGGGCCAGGCCCAGTTTCGCTGCGACTTCGGCCAGACGGTCAGTGCCGGAATTGTGGTCTTCGCGAGTCAGCACCACTTCGGCGCCAAAGCCTTTGCAGGCCTCGATGATGCGCGCATCGTCAGTGGCAACCACCACCCGCTGGGCGCTGCTTTTGCTCGCTTGTTCCCAGACGTGCTGGATCATCGGCTTGCCGGCGATCAGCAGCAGGGGTTTGCCTGGCAGACGGGTGGAGGCATAGCGCGATGGAATGACGACGGTAAAGGCTGCGGTCATTTATCCAGACGCTCGTCGGTGGTCAGGGTGCGCGCTTCGCTTTCGAGCATCACCGGGATGCCGTCGCGAATCGGATATGCGAGGCCAGCGCCCTTGCTGATCAGCTCGGTTTTGTCGGCGCTGAGCTTGAGCGGACCTTTGCAGATCGGGCAAGCGAGAATATCGAGCAATTTGGTGTCCATGAACATTCCCTGGATAGAAACGGAGTTAAGGCAAAAGACCAGCCGGCAACAGGCGTATCAGCTGCGTATCGAACCAGGCCACGAAGGCCGGCGATGGCGCAGCATCGACCGCCAGGTACCACCAATCGGCGGCGGCGAAGGCACGGCACTTCACCGCGTCCTTTTCCGTCATCACCACGGGCAATGACGGTGTGAAATTCAAGGCCTGCACGCTGTACTCGGCGTGATCGGCAAATGCATGCGGCACTGGCCGCCAGTGTAGCGTTTCGAGGGTCGTGAAGAAACGCTGGGGATTGCCGATCCCGGCCACGGCGTGAATGGCCTGGCCTGAGGGGAAGTGGTCGAGGGGACGGCGTTCGCCGCTTTGCAGGTTGACCAGTGCCGTGGGTTGCAGCTGGAAGGCAAAACCGTCGATGCGGTCGGCCGTGGCGCCGTTATAAAGCACCGCATCGACGCTTTGCAGACGCTCGATCGGTTCACGCAACGGCCCGGCCGGCAGGCAACGCTGGTTGCCCAGGCCCCGGGCGGCATCGATCAGTACCAGCTCCAGGTGCCGGGCCAGCCGATAATGCTGCATGCCGTCGTCGGAGAGGATCAGGTCCAGCGGCTCGCTCGCCAGCAAGGCTTTGGCTGCGCGGCTGCGGTCCGGGTCGATCATCAGCGGCACGCCGGTGCGCTGGACGATCAACAACGGTTCATCGCCCGCCACGTCCGCACTTTGATCGGCCTCGACCCGCCACGGCAGTTGCGCAGGTTTGGCACCGTAACCACGGCTGACCACGCCGACCCGCAAACCACAGCGCTGGCAGTGTTGGATCATCCACAGAATCAGCGGCGTCTTGCCGGTGCCGCCCACCGTGATGTTGCCGACCACGATCAGCGGCACCGGCGGTTGGTAGATTTCGCCTTCACCCGCCAGAAAGCGCTCGCGCTTGCCGATGACCACACGCCGATACAGCCACTCCAGAGGCTGCAACAGCTTCAGCGCCGGATGGCCTTCGTACCACGCAGCGAGCAATCGATCGGACATGGCCATCAGGACGCTGGTGCCGCCTCGACAGTGGTCATGCGCAAGTGACTGAAACCGAGTTTGCCGGCGGCGTCCATGGCAGTGATGACGGACTGATGGGGGGTCTTGCCATCAGCGCTGATGGACAACGGCATATTGGTGTCGCCATTGGATTCTTTCTGCAGCGCTTCCATCAGGCTGGTCAGGTCGTTCTTCGGCAACAACTGGTTGTTCACGGAGAACACACCTTCGGCGCTGATGGCGATGTCCAGTTGCTTGGGCTGCTGGTCTTCGGCCGGGGAACCGCTGACCGCTTCCGGCAGGTCGACGCGTAACTGGGTTTCACGGGTGAAAGTGGTGGTCACGACGAAAAACAGCAGCAGGATAAACACCACGTCGATCAACGACGCGAGGTTGATGTCTATCGTTTCCCGTGGTTTACGACGGAATTTCACGCTTTGCCCTCAGCCAGATCCACGTCGCGGTCACCCTGCACTACCTCGACCAGTTTGATCGCTTCCTGCTCCATGCCCACCACCAACTCATCTATACGGCGTTGCAGGAAACGGTGGAAGAACACGGCCGGAATACCGACCATCAGGCCAGCGGCGGTGGTGATCAGCGCTTTGGAAATACCACCGGCCAGCACTGAAGCGTTGGTGCCCATGCCCGTGCCCATGAACGCACTGAAAATATCGATCATGCCCAGCACCGTACCCAGCAGCCCCAACAACGGGGCCATCGCGGCGATGGTGCCGAGGGCGTTGATGTAGCGTTCGAGTTCATGAATCACCCGCGCAGCGGCCTCTTCGATGCACTCTTTCATGATCTCGCGACCATGCCTGGAGTTTGCCAGACCAGCGGCCAGGATCTCGCCCAACGGGGAGTTGGCGCGCAGTTCCTTGAGTTTTTCTTTATTGAGTTGTTTGTCCTTGATCCAGACCCAGACCTGCCCGAGCAAGTACTCCGGGGTCACGCGGCTGGCACGCAGGGTCCAGAGACGCTCAGCGACGATCGCCATGGCCGCGATGGAACTCAGAATGATCGGCAGCATCATCCAGCCGCCGGATTTGACCAATTCCCACACAGTGACAGTCCCCTCGAAAAAGTGCGCCACTCTAACATAGGGGGTGGACGCACCGAAGACCGCGATGTCGCATCCGGTCGGGCTTTGATAGTTCGGGTTACTGGCGCGATGGTGGCGGATCGCGCCAGAAGCGCCGTTCTTGAAGCATCGTCCACGGCGGCTTGAAGCGTCCCAGTTGCAGACGAATGGCACCTTGCTCGACGCTGTCGTAGATCGCCAAACCGCGCTTTTGATACCTCGCCACGACCGTGGGATGGGGATGGCCGAAAGAGTTGCCATTGCCACGGGAGATCAGCACCGCTTTGGGTTGCAAGACACTGAGCAACGCCATTGAAGACGAACTGCGACTGCCATGGTGCGGGGCTTGCAGCCAATCCGTCGGCACCGCCAATGGACCGTCGAGCAGCGCCCGCTCGGCTGCGGCATCGATGTCGCCGGTCAGCAGCAACCGCTCGTCATTGGCTTCAATCTGCAGCACGCAGGACTTCTGATTGCTGTCGGTGGCAGACGCCCACTGCCAGAGTTGAAACTTCACGCCGTCCCAGGTCCATTGCTGACCGCTCTCGCAGCCCTCGGCGTGCAGTTCGTCTGGCAGGGCCAGGTGATCGCCACTCAGTACTTGCTTCACCGGTATTGCGCTGGCAATCGCTCGCGCACCGCCGGCGTGATCGGCATCGGCGTGGCTGATCAGCATCAGATCGAGGCCGTTCACGCCCAGTTTGCGCAATGACGGCAGCACCACCCGCTCACCCAGGTCGATATCGCCGAACCGTGGCCCGGCGTCATACAGCAAGGTGTGATGGCGGGTACGCACCAGAATTGCCAAACCCTGACCGACATCCAGCTGCCAAACCTCGGCCATGCCTTCAGGCAACGTATGTCGGGGCGGAAAAACCAGTAACAGCAACATCGGCCAACCCAACGGGCGCAACGGCACGCCTCGCGGCAATAACAGCACAAAGGCCCCCAGCGTGCCGAGTGCCCATACCCACAACGGGACCGCCACCGGCACCCACGCGGGCAACTGCCCGGCTATTAACGCCAAGCCCTTGAACAAAAGATCGATCAGACCGCCGGCCAACCACAGCAATCCTTCGCCCACATAAGGAACCGGCAACAACATCGTCCCAAGCAAGGCCGGCGGCAGGACCACCAGACTGACCCAGGGCACCGCCAGCAAATTGGCCAGCGGCCCGCTGAGACTGATCGGCAACCCCAGCACCAACAACAGCGGGCATAGACCGATTGCGATCAGCCATTGGGCGCGAGTCCAGGTTTGCCACCAGCGCCACGGACCCAATCGGCCGCCAAAAGTGAAAATCAGCACCGCGACCGCCGCAAACGACAACCAGAAACCCGGTTGCAGACTCGCCAGCGGGTCCAGCAGCAAAACGCCGTCAAGCGCCAGCAACAGCGGCCACCATGCGCCGAGGTGACGAAACCGCAGTCGCCACAACAGCACCAGACCGATCATCAGGCAGGCCCGCCGCACCGGCACCTCGAAGCCGGCCAATAACCCATAACCGAGCGCCGCCGCGAACGCCAGCCCGCACGCCCATGGCAGCCACGGCAAGCGCCTGGGCCACAAACCATAACGTGCCAAACCGGCAATCAACAGATACACCACTCCCGCCAGCAAACCGATGTGCTGCCCGGAAATCACCAACAGATGCACGGTGCCGGTGTCTTGCAGCACCTGCCAGTCCTCACGGCTCAACCCGGCGCCATCCCCCAGCACCAACGCCGTCAGCGCCCCCGTTCGCCCTTGGGCATCCACGGCCTGCAGACGCTGACGGATGCCGTCACGCCAGGCCCACTGCGCCTCCCTCAGGCGCTGGCCATCTTTGACGGTCCCGGTGGCGCCGATGTGCCGGGCCAGCAACCAGGCGTCGTAATCGAACGCATGCGGGTTGAGCAACCCGGCAGGACGCTTCAATTTGACGGCCAGCCGCCAATGTTCGCCGCTGTTGACGGGAGGCCCGCCATACCAGGCCAGGCGCAGGTGCCTAGGCAGCTTGGCGCGACGCGATTGACTGTCCATCAGTTCGAACCGCACCACACCCTCGGCCTGCTGCGGTAACCCGGTCACACGACCTTCGACCCAGCGCGTCTCGCCATCAAGCTTCAGCGCTAGGCGATCATCCAGTGCCCACTGTGCATTCGCGCCCGCCCAACTGAAACCGAACAGAAAAAATGCCAGGGGAAAGGTGCGAAACGGCAGCAACATCAATCCCACTACCGGCAAGAACAGCCACAACCCCGCCGGCGGTAATACCGGTAAAAAACGCAGGGCCAGCAGACCCAACGCCAGCGCCATCATCCCTGTGCGCATAAGCCCGTCCTTGAGAGTCCCCGCCCTAGGCTTAGCTGGTCCGCCGCACGTCTGTCGTTATCAATTGTCACAAAGTCTGAATGGGCGGTTCGTAGAATCCAGACATACTTGCCGCCTGAACCGACCGAGAAGCCTTATGCCCCGGCGCTTATTCAAACGTTACATGCCAGACCCGACCAGCATCAGGGAACACAAATCCTTACGCTTTCTCGGCACTCTGCTGCATGACCCGAACCTCTGGCACCTCAATCGCCATTCCGTCGCGCGGGCGATGGCGGTCGGACTGTTCGCGGCGTTCCTGCCGATTCCATTGCAGATGCTGGTGGCGGCGTTCCTGGCCATCATCGCGCGCGGCAACCTGCCGATTGCCGTCAGCCTGGTCTGGTTGACTAACCCGATCACCATGCCGGCGGTGTTCTTCTGTACTTACCAGACTGGCGCCTGGTTGATGGATGTTCCCGCCCGCAGCCTGCCGAATGAGTTGACCTGGGAATGGATCAGCGGCGAACTCTCGAGCCTGTGGCAACCGTTCTTGCTCGGCTCGGTGGTAATGGGGTTGGTGCTGGGCGCCCTCGCCTATTGCCTGGTAATGATGTATTGGCGCTGGTGGGTGAGTCGACAGTGGAAGCGGCGCAAGAAAAGTCGAATGTGAGAATGTAAAACGGCCTCCGCTTGGGAGGCCGTTTTTTTTGCGGTGTCTGGACTGGCGTCATCGCGAGCAGGCTCGCTCCCACATTGGATCTATGCCGCCATGAAGATCCCTTGTGGGAGCGAGCCTGCTCGCGATTGAAGGCGACGCGGTAGCCCTTACGTACGCATCCCACGCCCGCTCACCAGCAACCGCGCACAACCGATATACAGCACAACAGTCGCCACCAGCATGAAGGTGATCGCCACGCTGATCCTGATATCCGACACACCGAGGATGCCGTAACGGAAAGCGTTGACCATGTGCAGCACCGGGTTGGCCAGCGACACGGTCTGCCAGAACGGTGGCAGTAAACTGATCGAGTAGAACACCCCGCCGAGGTACGTCAGCGGCGTCAGCACAAACGTCGGGATGATCGAGATATCATCGAAGTTGCGCGCAAATACCGCGTTGATAAAGCCCAGCAGCGAGAAAATCGTCGCCGTCAGCACCACCACCAGAACGGTCACGCCCAAGTGATGCACCTGCAATTGAGTGAAGAACAGCGACAGCAGCGTCACGATGATCCCGACCATCAACCCGCGCAGCACGCCGCCCAGGGTGTAGCCGATCAGAATCGTATGCGGTGACACCGGCGACACCATCAATTCTTCGATGGAACGCTGGAACTTGCTGCCAAAGAAACTCGACACCACGTTGCCGTAGGAGTTGGTGATCACCGACATCATGATCAGCCCCGGCACGATGTACTCCATGTAAGTGAAGCCACCCATGTCGCCGATCTGCCGACCGATCAGGTTACCGAAGATCACGAAGTACAAAACCATGGTGATTGCCGGCGGTAGCAAGGTCTGCGGCCAGATCCGGGTGAAGCGCTTGACCTCACGATAGACGATGGTATTGAGGGCAACGAGGTTGGGTTGCAGCTCGGAACTCATACCGCCACCTTCGACAGATTCTTCTCCACCAGGGACACGAACAACTCCTCGAGGCGATTGGTTTTGTTACGCAGGCTCAACACTTCAATGTTCTGCTGCGCCAATTGAGTGAACAGCGCGGTAATGCCCATGGCCTTGTCGACCTGGACTTCCAGGGTATGACTGTCGACCAGCTTGGCCGGGTAACCGAGCAATTGCGGCGCCACTTGCAAGGTGTTCTTCATATCCAGCAGGAAGGTTTCGACATGCAGTTGGCTGAGCAACTGCTTCATGCTGGTGTTCTCGACAATGGTGCCGTGGTCGATGATGCCGATGTTGCGGCACAACTGCTCAGCCTCTTCCAGGTAGTGAGTGGTGAGGATGATGGTGATGCCTTTCTTGTTCAGTTCGGTGAGGAAGGTCCACATCGAGCGACGCAATTCGATGTCTACCCCCGCCGTCGGTTCGTCGAGGATCAGCAGGCGCGGTTCGTGAACCAGCGCTCGGGCGATCATCAGTCGGCGCTTCATGCCGCCGGACAGGGAGCGCGACGGCACGTCGCGCTTGTCCCACAGGCCCAGTTGGGTCAGGTACTGCTCGGCGCGTTCCTTGGCGATTTTCGGCGGAATGCCGTAGTAACCGGCCTGGGTCACGACGATGTCGAAGGTTTTTTCGAACTGGTTGAAGTTGAATTCCTGAGGCACCACGCCGATGGAGCGCTTGAGTTGCGCAGGATTCTTGTCCAGGTCGTGACCGAAGATGTTCACTGTTCCACTGGTCTTGTTCACCAGGGTCGAGAGAATGCCGATGGTCGTGGATTTTCCGGCGCCGTTGGGGCCGAGCAAGGCGAAAAAGTCACCTTCGGCGACGTCCAGATCGATACCACTCAAGGCCTGGAAACCGTTGCCGTAGGTTTTGGTTAGCTGCCGGATGGACAGAGCGGAACTCATATCGGATTTACGCACCAGAAGGGAAGGAAGGAATAAATAAGGGCGGGCGGCGAGCAATGCAACCACGGCGCACGAGCGCAATGGTGCTTGTCGCTGCCACACAAGTACAGTCAAGTGTGTCGATAGTGAGTATTAAGTCAACGCGGTCATGACGGCTTTACGATACGCCGGACGCTGTTTCAATCGCGCATACCAGGCTTGGAGATGAGGCTGCGGCGCACGCTCGATCGGCATCTCGAACCAGGCATAAATGAAACTGCCCAGGGGAATGTCGCCCATACCGATCGCGTCGCCGGACAGGTACGGTTTAGCCGCCAGCGCTTGATCGGCCATCGACAGCAGATCGTCGCACTCCTTGATCGCGGCCTTGATGGCCGGCCAATCCTGCTGGTCTGCCGGGGTGCGCAATACGCCCCAGAACACCGTGCGGAACGGGGCGGCAAAACTTGAGGTGGTCCAGTCCATCCACTTTTCCGCCGAGGCTCGGGCCTGCAGGTCTGTCGGATACCAGGCCGTATCGCTGGCATGACGGGCCATCAGATAACGGACGATGGTGTTGGACTCCCACAGCACAAAACCGTCGTCTTCGATCACCGGCACGCGGCCGTTGGGATTCATCGCGCGGTACTCAGGCGTGTCGACCACGCCAAAGGCACCGCCGGCGTCGATGGCTTCATAGGCCAGGCCCAGTTCTTCGGCCGCCCACAACGGCTTCCTGACATTCGACGAATTTTTCCGACCCCAGATCTTCAGCATGACCGCCCCTTTTGGATGAATGCGCAGGCAGCATACGCCGGATCAGGCGCGACTCAAATCGCTCTGCATGGCACCCAGCAACACCGGCAGTTGCTCGTCGAACAGATGCGGATAGCACTTTTCCAGGTGTTCGAAAAAGAACGCTTCAGGCACATCGGTGAATTGCCCGTGATCGATCAGGTACTCCATCAACTGCTCGCCGTCCAGGTTGAAGGGGTGGAACACGCTGTCGTTGATCCCATCGAATTCCAGCGGCGCGACATTGAACAGTTCGCAGAGTTGTTGATTGAAAGCCGGCGTGGCTTTGACCCAACGATCGTTCAGATACAACTCGGTATAGCCGTGCATCGCGAACACATCGCTCTTGAGCAGTTCGAGCAGACGCGGCGTCGACAGATGATTGCGCACATCTGCCAGACCGATACGCGCCGGGATCCCGCAATGCCGGGCAGCACCGGCCAGCAGCGTGGCTTTGGGCACGCAATAACTCTCCCCTGCCGCCAGCGCATAGCTGCCGCGCAAGGTCTCTGGATCGCGGCTGAAGGTGTAAGGGTTGTAGCGCACGGCCTCGCGCACCGCGTAATAGAGATTGATCGCCTGTTCGAGCGGATCGCGCCCGGTGCCACGATGTTTTTCGGCGAACTCCACCACCGAGGGGTGGTCACTATCGATGAAGCGGCCGGGGCTCAGACATGCGTGCATGGGAACAATCTCCTGGGGGAAGCCACGAGTCTAGCGACACCTTCAGCACAGAGATAACGACGTTTCGGCCAAATATCAGCGTTTGCCGCCCTGTCGATAACAGCTCAACCGTCTGCCCTCGAAATAACTGACAAGTTTCAGCCGTTGCTTCCTACAAACTCAGACCTATCGCTCTGACCTCCACTTTTATGGATGCCGTCTAAGCTCTGAAAGTGGTTTTGCCCTTGGCTTCATGGAGAATTGAATATGTTGCTGTTGTGGATACTGGTTCTGGTGGTCGGGATTGCCTACCTGGCACATCGCCGCACTGCGCCTCTGCCCGCCTTGGGCATCATCGCTGTCTATCTGCTGGCGATGGGCATCTTCAGCCATGCCCCCGTCTGGCTAATGCTGATTTTCTGGGTGATGCTCGCAGCCGTGGCCGCTTTCCTGTTGCTGCCGGATCTGCGCCGAAAACTCTTCACGGCCCCGATGTTCAGCTGGTTTCAAAAAAACTTGCCGCCGATGTCGCAAACCGAGCGTGAAGCCATCGAAGCGGGCACGGTCTGGTGGGACGGCGAGCTGTTCAGCGGTCGCCCGGACTGGAACAAGCTGCTGGCCTATCCAAAAGCGCAACTGAGCGAAGAGGAACAAGCGTTCATCGATGGCCCGACCGAAGAGCTCTGCGCGATGGTCAGCGATTGGCAGATCGGCCAGTTGCTGGATCTGCCGCCCCAGGCTTGGGATCACATCAAACAACATGGCTTTTTTGCCCTGATCATCCCCAAAGAGTACGGTGGCAAAGGCTTCTCGGCCTATGCCCACTCCCAAGTGGCGATGAAACTGGCCACCCGCAGCGGCGACCTGGCCTCGACCGTCATGGTGCCAAACTCCCTCGGCCCGGCGGAACTGCTGCTGCATTACGGCACCGATGAACAACGCAATCATTACCTGCCACGGCTGGCCCGCGGCGACGATATCCCCTGCTTTGCCCTGACAGGCCCGATGGCGGGCTCCAACGTCGGCGGCATGACCGACACCGGGGTGATTTGCAAAGGTGAATGGGAAGGCAAGGAAACCCTCGGTCTGCGTCTGAACTGGGAAAAACGCTACATCACCCTCGGCCCGGTTGCGACCTTGATCGGCCTGGCGTTCAAGGCCTATGACCCGGACCATCTGCTGGGCGACAAAGTCGACCTGGGGATCAGCCTCGCCTTGATTCCGAGCCAGACCCCCGGTGTAGAAATCGGGCGCCGTCACCTGCCGCTGGGCGCCTCATTCATGAACGGTCCGAACTCCGGCAAGGATGTGTTTGTACCGCTGGAGTTCATCATCGGCGGTCAGGAGATGCTCGGTGAAGGCTGGATGATGCTGATGAACTGCCTGTCGGTCGGGCGTTCCATTTCGCTACCTGCCATCGGTACCGCTGCGGGCAAGTTCAGTAGCCTGGTCACGGGCCAATACGCGCAGGTTCGCGAACAATTCAACGCACCGCTGTCAGCCTTCGAAGGGATTCAGGAAGCACTGGCGCGGATCGGCGGCAATACCTGGCTGATGGACAGCGCACGAATGCTCACCGCCAACGCGGTCGACCTCGGCGAAAAACCGTCGGTACCCTCGGCCATTATCAAATACCACCTCTCCGAACGCGGCCGCGAATGCATCAGCCACGCCATGGATGTTCACGGCGGCAGGGCCATCATCATGGGCCCGAACAACTACCTGGCGCGTAGCTGGCAAGGTGCGCCCATTTCCGTCACGGTCGAAGGTGCGAACATCCTCACACGCAGTTTGATGATCTTCGGCCAGGGCGCTATTCGCTGCCATCCGTTCGTGCTCAAGGAAATGGCCCTCGCCCATCGCGAAGACAAACAACAGGCACTGGTCGAATTCGACGCATTGCTGCTCGACCACATTGGTTTTGCCGTATGCAACGCCGCCAGCACGCTGGTGCTGAACCTCGGCCTCGGGCATTTCGAACACATGCCCGGGGACAGGCTCAGCCAAGGCTATTTCCGCGCCCTCAACCGGCAGGCCGCAGCCTTTGCCATGCTGGCCGACCAGAGCATGATGCTGCTGGGCGGCGATCTAAAGCGGCGCGAACGGTTGTCCGCGCGTTTGGGTGATGTGCTCAGCTACCTGTATTTGGCCTCCGGCGCACTCAAGCGTTATCACGATCTCGACTCGCCCGAGCATATGCACCCACTGTTCGCCTGGGCCATGGAGGAGAGCCTCGGCCAGTCCGAACGTGCGCTGGACGAACTGCTGACCAACTTCCCGAACAAGGTACTCGGATGCCTGTTGCGGGTGTTGGTGTTTCCATTCGGTCGTCGCCACAGAGGCCCATCGGACAGGGTGGCGGCCCAAGTCGCAGCCGTCATCGGCCGTCCCAAGGGCGATCCAACGCTTGAGGAGTTGCTGGGAGGCTGCTATCGCCCACAATCGCCAGAAGATTCGGTCGGCGCCCTGCAGCACGCTTGCGATTTGCTGAACGCCGCCAAACCGCTACAGAAAAAACTCAATACGGCGCTGAAAAGTCGCCAGGTCAAACCCACTGTCGGAGAATCACCTATCGATGCCGCTCTGGAGGCTGGCGTCTTGCAACCGGTTGAAGCCCAGGTCTTGCGCGAGGCAGAAGTAGCGCGGCGCAAGGTGATCGATGTCGATGATTTCGATCCAAAGGAGCTGGTATTGGCCAAAGACAAGGTCCGCTGATCCGGCGGACGGTATGTCTGTCATGGGAAAAGGGGCGCAAGAGCTTTATACTCTTGCGCCCGTTTTGCTCTTGAGGACTTATCTCGTGTCCAACGTCGTTGCCGATCATCTCGTCTTGCTCGACCACCTGCGCAGCATCCTGGTCGCCGTAGGTGAGGCCGAACAGGTTCCCGAAGAAAGCCATGCCTTGTTCCTGGAGCGCTTCGACGAACTGCGTGCCCTGTTGCCGGTCGACCCGATCGAAAGCCAATACCTGGGCCAGGACATTCTGTGTCAGGTGATCACTCGCTATCCGCAAATCGCCCACCTGGTCCCGCGCGACCTGCTGTGGTACTTCGCCGGCGATTGCCTGCATTACATGCCCGATGATGAAATCGACCTGTACCAGGCCCTTGAAGAGCGTCGCTTCGAAGCCGAACAGAACGACGAGCCGTTCGACTGGAATCAGGAAAAACAGCTGCTGGCGATGTCGAACCAGGACAGCAAGCACTGATCTCACAGTCAGTCATGTAAAAGGCCCGCATGGTTGAACATGCGGGCCTTTTTTTGTGGCATTGCCGAGTGATGTGGTGTTTGGGCTACCGTCTTCGCGAGCAAGCCCGCTCCCACAATGGACTTTTGTCGTACACAGAATCTGTGTCCACTGAAGATCAAATGTGGGAGCGGGCTTGCTCGCGAAAGGGCCCGTCAAAGCAACCCATCACTCTCGGGTAACTCATACTCCACCGCGACCGCACCCAATGCACCTGGCTTGCCCGGCTTGCTCAAGGTCGGCTCCTTCTCCAGGCATTCCACCAGATAGTCGATAAACACCCGTAACTTGGGCGGTAGATAGCGGGTTGGCGAATGCAGTAGCCAGGCGCCTCCTTGGTAGGACGCCAGAAAAGTCCAGTCCGGCAGTACCTGCACGATCAGCCCCTGTTCCAGCGCATAACGGGCGGTGAAGTACGGCAGGCTGCCGATTCCGATGTGTTGCAATACCGCGCCCAATCGCACGCCCGTGTGATTGGCGGCATAACGTCCGCGCACGCCGACGGTCACGGCTTTGCTGCCTTTCTTGAATTTCCAGCGCGCATCGCTCGGGGTTTCGCCCAGATAGATGCAGCTGTGGTTGAGCAAGTCGTGGGGATGAGTCGGTGTGCCGTGTTCGGCCAGGTACTGCGGCGTTGCACAGAGCAAATGATCGATGGTCAGCAACTGCCGCCCCACCAATCCCGCAGGCGGGCGATCGGTAATACGGATCGCCAGATCGACGTTGTCGTCGATCAAATCCATCTGACGGTCCTCGAGCAACAACTCCACATTCACTTTGGGGTAACGCCGCAGAAATTCCGGCATATGCGGATGAATCACGAATCGCCCGACGGCCTTGGGCACACTGACACGCACCAGCCCTTCTGCTTCATCGGTGAATTGACCGCTGATTTCCATCACCGACTTCGCCGCGCTGACCATCTCCTGGCAACGCTTGAACACCTCTTCGCCACCGTCACTCAGACGTAGCTTGCGCGTGGTTCGTTGCAGAAGGCGCATGGCGAGCGCCTTCTCCAGCCGCGAAATACTGCGACTCACCGCCGAGGGTGAAGTACCTGACTGGCGCGCTACTTCGGAGAAGCTGCCGGTTTCGACCACCTTGACAAAAATCGCCTTTCACCGAGCAGCGGCAGGGGAAGATTTATGCTCACAGCGCAACAGTCCTTTGATGGTTGAACGGATTATCACGCAATTTCATGATTCATATAATAAAGGAAGAAATTTTAATAAGGGTATGAACTATGACGTTTCGCCTCTTTTTCCAGAGTGATGACCTCAAGGCTAATGTGGAAGTCCTGGATTGCACGCCCCGCGAGAACGAATTCGCCGTGGTGCTGCACGCCACCCTGTTTCATCCCCAAGGCGGCGGGCAACCCTGGGATACCGGCTGGATCGGCGAAAGCCAGGTACTTCGCGTGGTTCAGGATCCAGATCGGATCATTCATTTTGTCGACCACCCGGTAAAACTCGGCATGACCTGGATTCGGGTCGATGAGCAACGCCGCCGGTTCAATACGCGCATGCATTCGGCGGGGCACTTGATCGGTCACTGCGTCCAGGCGATGGGCTGGATGCCGACCAAGGCTCATCACTGGCCCGATGAAGGCCGTGTCCAGTTCAAACCGGGTGATGACGTGCAGGAGGTCGATGCCCAGACGATTCAGCACGGCATCACGCAATGGATCACTCATGACCTACCGCGCCAGACGTCATGGCACGAAGGCGCCCGGGAAATCGGTTTCGGTGAACTGCCCGCCTACGGCTGCGGCGGCACCCATGTACAGAGCCTGAAGGATTTGGGCACGGTCACGATCACTTCCCTTTCACAGAAGAAGGGAGCGCTGTCAGTCCACTACAGCGTGGACTGAACATTTGGGCGATGTCGACGCCGAGGACCTGTGTTCGCGGGTTCTGTTGACTATCTGACGTGGTCAAGGGAGTACGACATGGCCGTTCTGTATCTCATAGCATCGCCGTCAGCCCCGCCGCTGAGCACCCTTACCGAGGAATTCCCGGCCAGGTTGGCGGCCTTTAACGGCCTGACCCGCGACATGCGTGACACAGGCATTGCAATCAAAGCGTTAGTGCTTTCGAACAACATGATTTTCGTCGATTGCAAAAGCCTCGACCTGCTGTCCCGTCACTTTGGGCATGAGTTTCGCGGGATGCGCTGCAACGCTGAGGGCCAGGTTGCCCGCAATACGGCGATTATCCGGGGCATTGGCGTAGTCTGGTTCACGCTGGTCAAGAAGCAGGATTAAATGAGCCAGTCGCTCGAGAGCCTCCGAAGTCGTCTACTTGAACAGCCTCATGTGCCGCTCCATCACCTCCAACCTGCCTACCTCCACCCTTTGAACGGAAAGTTTTCGTTCAAAGCGTGGCGCTTTGCCTTGGTTGAACTACCTTTCAAACAAGAAGAAGACATATCGGTTTGAAATGCCACGTTAGGTTCAGCGATCAGATAGCGGATTGGCAAAAGGAGTTACCTCACTATGGTCCTGGCAAGCGTTTTCCGGCTCTTTGCTTTGATTGCCGGTTGCTTTTTAGGGGAGTCAGGTCGGCGAAAAGTGCCGCCTTTAGCTGATGTTGCTGTCGAGCCTGTGCACATCGTTCGGGTCGACAGCTCAGGTATCTGGATCACTAAAAACCGTTATAGCGGTCGCTCGTTGTTCAGTCAGAACAGCGTATTGCAGCGGCTTGCATGTAGCACCAAGGAATATTGCCGGGGCCATTAGTTCAGGGGTCTGGCGGGGTAGAGGGCCGACCAAGGCCCCTTGTAGTGATCCGAGGCAACCCAGTTAGCCTCAAAGATGGCCTATTCAGCGAGGATGCACTTAATGAGCTATCGTACCGTGCCCGCTTTCAAGCGAATTATCCATGGCCTGTTCTGGACGGGCCTCAGCGTGAATGCGGCTCAGGCCGCGCCGGCCAATTGTTCGCAACTGGATAATTTGCCGGCAACGTTCGAGGTCGGTCAGGGGCTCCAGAATGAACTGCGCGTCCCCGTCCCGGTGACACAGCTGGCAGTCGGCGATCCGAAAATCGCCGACGTGCAACCCAGCGGCAGCAACGCCTTCATCCTCACGGGCCTCGCGCCGGGGGCTACCAGCCTGATGGTCTGGACCGCCTGTTCGAAAACGCCGCGCCAAAGCATGGTGTTCGTCAAGGGCAAGGCCACTGCGGCGCTGACCAGCGTCTCGACAGTGCCTTCAGAAGACCCGCTGTTGCCGATCCAGGTGCAAACCGACATCCGCTTCGTTGAAGTCAGCCGGACCAAACTCAAGGAAGCCAATGCCTCGATTTTTGGCCGCCAGGGCAACTTCCTGTTCGGCTCACCGAGAACCTTGCCCACCATCGGCGGCATTGTCACGCCGTCGGTGCCGGTGAACAACGACATGTTCAACTTCGCTTTTGCGTCCAGCGATACTCTAGTGTCGATCAACGCACTGGAAGGCAGCGGTTTCGCCTACACCCTGGCACGGCCAAGCCTGGTAGCGCTCAGCGGGCAGAGTGCGAGCTTCCTGGCCGGTGGTGAGGTGCCGATTCCGGTGCCCAGTTCAGGCAGCGATAACGTGTCCATCGAATACAAGGAATTCGGTATCCGCCTGACCCTGACGCCGACCATCATCGGAAAAAACCGTATCGCGCTGAAGGTGGCGCCGGAAGTCAGTGAACTGGACTTCACCAACGCCGTGAGCATCGCCGGCACCATCGTTCCGGCGCTGACCATACGCCGCACCGACACCAGCATCTCCCTGGCCGACGGCGAAAGCTTCGTCATCAGCGGCCTGATCAGCACCCGTAACAATTCCCAAGTGAACAAATTTCCGGGGCTGGGCGACATCCCGATTCTGGGGGCGTTCTTTCGCGATAACACCATCAACCGTGAAGAGCGCGAACTGCTGATGATCGTCACCCCGCATCTGGTCCAGCCACTGGCTGCCAATGCACAACTGCCGTCATTGCCTGGCGAGCAGCTGCGCAATTACGACCCGAACTTCTATCGCATGTTCTTCCTCGAAAATGGCGATTTCGACAGTCGCTCCGGGCTTTCACAATGAGCCAGAGCCTGAATCAGACTGGCCTCGCCCTCATTCGTAACGGTGACCTTGAGCGCTTGCCGGGCCAGCTTTCTTGCCATTGGCCAGGCGTTCAACGTGTTGTAGCCAAAGGACATTCGATGAAAGCAGTCATTGCAATAATGGCGACATTAATGCTCACGGGTTGTGCCACTAATGGTTTTTCTTCGCGACCTCCTATCTGTGCCAAGCCCGATTCGGATCAAGAGTTGGCCCTGAGTCTGGCCGACAACATGGCCAACGACGGCCGTTTGTATGCCAGCCTGGCGAATCTTGAAGGTTTGCCCGACAACCTGGTTCAGGTTCGCCTGCGCAAGGCTCGGGTGCTGCGCTTGATGGGGCGTAACGAGGCGGGGCCGTTGTATCAAAGCTTGCTCGGCACCTGCATGGCCGCTGACGGGGAACATGGCCTGGGCCAGTTGGCCGCGGCCAAAAATGATTACGCCACCGCGACCACTCACCTTGAGCGTGCGGCGAAAATGGCCCCCACCGACGACAAGATGCGCAATGACCTGGGGGTGGTCTACCTCAATCAACGACGTATCCCTGAAGCACGCTTCGAGTTCATGACCGCCATGGAGCTCAAACAGTCCAATTCACTGGCGGCACTCAATTTGGTGACGCTGCTGATCTATCAGGATAACTGGAAGTCGGCTGCCGAACTCGCGAACCGTGCCAGCTTGAGTCCCCAGCAAGTCGCCGAGGCTCAAAGCCGCGCGGAAAAACTCAAGGCCTCCGCAAAAAAAGTGGCGGCTTCGGAGGGGAATCGCAAAACTGAGGTAGCCGCTGCCTCATCCAGTGCGACCAAGTAAAACGTACGAGGAGTCGAGATGAATACCAAGAGGCTGTTGATTGTGTGCATGGTTTGCCTGTCCACCAGTGCCTGGGCTATTGAACCGGGCCCCTCTTCGAAGGAGCAAAAAGGCACTGAGCAGTGGTTGGTGTTACAGAGTCGCGGTGTATTTGCCTCCCCTAAACTGCAAACCGCTTCGGCCACCGAACGTGACCTGGCCATGCAGCGTTGGCTGAACAGCTTCCTCTACCCGATTCCGGAGTTTTTTGACCAGGATGCGGGCGGCGACGCCACCAGCGGCAGCAACTGAGGGACGTCAATGATTCATCAGCCTCTGGCGTCGTCCAGAGTGGCCTGGCTAATAAGCCAGGCTTAATCATGTGCAGAAAAATACAAATCAGTACGAAGTGGAGCAGGCGATGGGAGTGAATGACCCTCCGCTCGCCTGCTCCACCTCGTACTGATGCAACACAGCCATCCTGTTCGACCGCAAGAAGCTCATTACTTCCCGAATGTCTTGAGTACCCCGATCATGGCGGGGCCTATGGCTATCAAAAAGAAGCTCGGCCACAGACAGAAAATCAGCGGGAATATAAGTTTGGTGCCAATTTTCGCCCCCGCCTCTTCGGCGGCCTGCGTACGCCGGTCACGGAACTCATCGGCATAGATGCGCAGAGTATCGGCCACGCTGGTACCAAAGCGGATGCTCTGCGCCAACAGACTGACCAACCCTTGTACGTCATCCAGACCGGTGCGCACAGCCAGTTGTTTGAGCGCTTCGGTACTGGAAATACCCGCGCGGATTTGTGCATTGACCAAGGCCAGTTCTTCAGCCAACTCAATCTGACTGACTGACATCTCTTCAGCCACTCGCTCGATCGTCAGAGGCAAGGCCAAGCCCGACTCCACGCAGACCACCATCAGGTCCAGGGCATCCGGAAAGGCGGCACGCAGCTTGCCCTGTCTAGCCTGCTTGCGTTTTCCGACATACAGCGCGGGAGCCAACCAGCCGACAGCAGCAGCCGCCAACACCAGCAACAACCCCGTAATCAGGGAAAGCTTGGGGATTATCGGCAACACCAACAGCGCAATGCCAACCAACACCAGTGGCAACAACAAGCGCACCGCCCAGTACATCTGGACCGCCGACTGTGAGCGGTAGCCGGCGTGCATCAATAGGGTTTGGGTGGCGGACGTCTGAGCGGCCTCAGTCGAGCCAAAGCGCTGGCCGACCCGCTCCAGCAATAACTGCAGATTACCCGGTGCGTCTTGCCCTGCACTGCCGGAATGACCGCGTTTGATCAGCGCCAAACGACGCTGCACGGGGTCCTGCAGCCCTAACAGCAGTAGCACCACGGTGACAATCGCGAGTACCGCACTCAGACTCATCGCACCGACAAACAACAGGCGTGCCATCTCCTCATTGCCTGTCACTCGATTGAACAACCCGAGCAAATAGTCCATGACCTGCACCTCCACATGGCGAATAACGCTTAAACCTGAATCCGAATGATTTTTCGAATCCAGAAGATCCCGACCAACATGCAACCAAACGCCCCAAATATCAGCTTATGGCCGATCGGGTCATTGAGCAGCACCGGCAAGTAGTTAGGGCTGGTGAACACGATCACTGCCGCCAACACGAAAGGAATGGCCACCAGTATCCAGGCCGACATCCGCCCTTCGGCCGACAAGGTCTTGACCTTGCGCTGAAAGCGGAAGCGGCCACGGATCAACCGGCTCAGACGCTCCAGCACTTCGGTCAGATTGCCGCCGGTCTCGCGATGGATGAGGATCGAGGTCACCAGCATCATCACCGTCATGCTTGGCATGCGCTCCAACAGGCCTAGCATGGCCCGGCGTACGTCGTTGCCATAGTTGATATCGGCGAAGGTCAGACCGAACTCATGAGCGACCGGTCCTTTGTGCTCCTCGGCGACCAGGCGCAGGGTTTCGTTGAACGGGTGTCCGGCGCGAAGGGCTCGACACATGGCATCCAGTGCATCTGGCAGGCCTTCCTCAAATTCAGCGAAACGTTTGCCACGGTCACGAAAAATTTTCAGCACGGGTAACCAGAACACTCCGAAGGTCACCAGCAGCGCCATCCACCAGACTGCCGAGATCATCCAGATCGAAATACCCGCACAGACGCCCAGGAACAGCCCGAGCAACAGTACCCGATACGCCCGGTATTCGTGTCCGCCCTGCTCGATCACCTGTGTCAGGTTCGCCATAAAAGGCAACTGCTCAAGCATGGCCTCCAGTGGCGACAGGCGCGTCAGGTATTTCTGCCGCAACACCGTCTGCATGTTGGGCAGATTGTTGGCTTTCTCCAGTACGTGCAAACGGCCGCGGATGCGTTTGCGCATCTTGCCGGCCTCGCCGAACACCGGCACCACCACGCCCTGGGACAGGAGGAACACGGCGATAAACACCATGCCGAGGAACATCAGAATGAATTCGCCAGGAATATTGTTCATGACTGCCGTGCCTCCATCCATTCAGGCCTGAACATGTTAAGCGGCAATTCGATACCGCGTTTGGCCAGGACATCGCGGAAGGCCGGGATCATGCCGCTGGGGCGATAATCACCGAGCACCTCACCGTTTTCGCCCATGCCTTGACGCGCAAAGGAGAAGATTTCGGTCATGGTGATGATCTCGCCTTCCATGCCGTTGATCTCTTGCACGCTGACCAGCCTGCGCTTGCCGTCCTCCTGACGTTCCAGCTGGATCACCACATCGATGGCCGAAGCGATCTGCTGCCGCATGGCCTTGATCGGAAAGGTCGCCCCGGTCATCGACACCATGTTCTCGATTCGTCCCAACGCATCGCGCGCGGTGTTGGCGTGAATGGTGGTCAAGGAGCCGTCGTGGCCGGTGTTCATGGCCGTCAACATATCCAGCGCCTCGGCGCCGCGCACTTCGCCGATGACAATGCGGTCCGGGCGCATCCGCAGACTGTTGCGTACCAATTCCCGCTGACTCACCTCACCTCGTCCCTCGATATTCGAAGGCCGGGTTTCCAGGCGCACCACGTGGGGCTGCTGCAGTTGCAGTTCAGCCGAATCTTCGATGGTGACGATCCGCTCGTTCTGTGGAATGAAACTGGACAGCACATTGAGCATGGTGGTCTTGCCGCTGCCGGTACCGCCGGAGATCAACACGTTCAAGCGTCCACGGACAATCGCCTTGAGCAGCAGGGCAATGGCCGGGGTCAACGTCCCCACCGAGATCAGGCTGTCGGTATTGAGCAGGTCCACCGCAAAGCGGCGAATCGACATGCTCGGGCCGTCGATGGCCAGCGGCGGGATAATCGCGTTGACCCGCGAACCATCCTTCAGTCGGGCGTCCACCAATGGCGAGGACTCGTCGATACGCCGCCCCAGGCTGGACACGATGCGGTCGATGATGTTCAGCAAATGCTGATCATCGCGAAAGCGCACATCGGTCCGTTGCAGTTTGCCGAAGCGCTCGACATAGACCGAGGCATGACCGTTGACCAGAATGTCGGACACGCTGTGATCGGCCAGTAACGGTTCCAGGGGCCCCAGGCCGAGCACTTCGTCGGTGATCTGCTTGATGATCAACTGGCGGCTGGCCGTACTCACCGGTGCCGAATGTTCATCGAGCAAGCGTTGGCAAATATCGCGAATCTGTCGCGTGGCTTCGGCCTGTTCAAGGGAGTCCAGCAAGGACAAGTCCATCACCTTGAGCAACTGCTGATAGATCTTTTCCCGCCACTCGGCCTCCACCGGGGTGACCTGGCTTCTGGTTTCGTAAAGAACGTCCGGGGCAGCACGCTCCCAAGCCATTATTTCCTCTGCCGGGTCCAGCAAGTCGTCGCCCTGAGCAGCCGACGATGAGGCGGGTTTACCGGACTGTTTGCGCAAGCGGTTACGAAAGTCGCTGATCATGGGTCATCCCCCGAAAAAACGGTTGAAGGCGCGTTTGAGTAAGCCTTTGTTCCCGGCCACCTGTTGACCGACCAAGTCTTCGGTCATGTCGCTCAGTGCAGCAGTGATCGCTGCCCTCGGCGCATGCAGCCCCAACGGCACGCCAGTGTTCTGACTCTGGCTGACCAGGTTGAAGTCGTTGGGTAATTTCGACAGATTGGTGCAGCGCAGCGCCTCGCCGATGTCTTTGAGGCTGATCGCTCCCGCCTTGTCAAAGCGGTTGACCACAATCTGCAATTGATCCCCGCGCACACCCAGGTCATCGCGAAGAATCCGCACCAGGGAGCTGGCATCGCGCAGATGGCTGACGCTCTGTTGCACCACCACGTACACCCGATCTACCTGTTCCAGCACAGAGCCGGTGAGGTGGTCGATTTGCCGCGGCAGGTCAATCACCACCCAGTCATAACTGGCGCGGGCCAACTTCAACAGGGTGTCAAGTTGCTCGGGTTGGGCATCTTGCGGCAGACACAGCTCACCGGCCCGACCACCCAGCACATGCAGGGTGGGGCTGAAGTGACTGCAAAAACCGCGTAGCGCGACGCTGTCCATGCCGTCGATCTGGTGCAACACCTCCAAATGGCTGTGCGACTGCGCCACATCCAGATAATGCGTTACGCTGCCAAATTGCAGGTCCATGTCCAGCAACAGGGTACTGCCGCCTCTGGCACTGAGCTGCTGAGCCAGGTTGCAGGCCACCAGGGTTCCGCCGGAGCCGCCCTTGGCGCTCATCACGGCGATCAATTTGCCTTCTGCCCCACTGCCGGTCCGAACCTCCATGACCAGCCGATTCAAGGCAGCAACCAACTCCGTCTCGGCGATGGGCTCGGGCAGCACGTCACGGGCGCCGGCCTGCATCGCCATACGCATGCCTTCCTGTTCGCTCAGCAGACCGCAGACCAACATCGGTGGACGCTCATGGGCCGGGTGCAGCAACAGCGCCGCCAGCTCCTCGCGCCACAGGTGGCTGACGCGCAACAGCAACAGATCGGGCATCCGGTCCAGACCGTAGAGCGGGTCGACATGCCCGTTGCTCACCAGGCGAGTGCTCACCTCCAGGCTGGGCATGCGTTGGCAGACGCTCTGCAGATCGCGCAAAGAGGTGGCGTCACGGCTGCTGATCAGCAACCGGAGCCCGGCTTTGCCGGTCGAGGTGGCGACTGGAGTTTCTTTAGTATTCAGCATGGCGTGATCTCCCCGGAATCGGAATGACGCCCGAGGCTTTCGCGTGGCAAGGTTGCCCTGAATACAGGCAGGGTAATGGGCACGCCGAACCCGGGAATAAACAGATTGAAAACGAAGTTTTGCAGACTCAACTGGACGTAGCGGATGGCACGAAATCCATTGGCTCCACTCGTGTCGGCAGGGTTGCCCACCTGAGCGCCGTTTACGTCCAGATAGGTCAACGTCAAGTTGGTGGTGGCCAGATCGGTGATGATCTGGCTCGCACCGGCGTCGGTCGCGGCATTGAAGATCGCCCGCCGCAACACCACCGGATCGCTGATATTGCACACCGACGCCAGGCGCACACCACGGCGCACGACTTCATCCAGCGCATTGATCGTGAAGTACAGGCGGCCGATTTCCAACGCGCCGAACAACAATGTGAATATCAGCGCGCCAATAATGGCGAACTCCACCACATAGGTGCCGCGCATGCGTTTGCGATTCATCACAGTGCCCTCATGACAGTGGTGGCGACCAGCGGAATGCTCAGCGCAATTGGATTACCGAAAAACCCGGGAAGCGATCCGGTGCAATTGCCACCGCCAATCACCGGGCAGAACATAAAAGTGATGGTGACTCGCACATGGTCGATGCCCACGGCGGCGACATCCACCATGCTGGTCGTCAACCCTGGCACCACCGCGGTCCCGGTATTTGCAGGCACGCCATAGACCGCGACGTTTCTCGTCTGGGCCTTCAACGCATCGCTCAGAGCGACAGCGCCAAGCGTCGAGTTCCAGGCCTGGCTGGCAACGAAACGGTCGGCATCACGGCTGGCCTGCAGCAGTACGTTGTACTGGTAGAGCATGCGGCCGAACTCACCCAGAGCCAGCAACAGCAACAGCAGCACCGGCAGAGCGAGGGTGAACTCCACCATGGCCAAGCCCTGCTGGCGCCGCGGATGTTTAAACGAATGAAGTCTCATGACGCCTCCTACGAGTCTGTGCTCGGAGTGCCGATGCCGAGATAGGTTTTGTAGAGCTGAATGATCTGCGGGCCGGAATCGTTCGTCGGATTAGGACCGGGCACGTTGTCGCCTTCGCACTCCTTCACAAACTGGCCGAAGATCTGCGCTTCCGTGCCGCCGTTACTCATCGGCTGCACCACGAAATAGCAACCAAAACCCAGGACGGGGACCGAGGTGGTACCGCCCTGTTGGCCGGTGCAGTTGCCCACCACGATTTTAAGCATCCGGCGCTCGAACACCCCATTGCTCTGACAGCCACTGCCAGTCCCTGCCACACATGCAGCAGCGCTCGCACGCCAGTCGTTGTAGTCCTGTATCGCGTTGCCGCCCGCCGTGAGATCGCCGTTGTTCGAGGTGACGGTTTGCCCCTGGTATTTCATTTGTGGTGGGGAAACCGAGTCGTCGTAAGTAATCGCGGGATTGCTGGACGTGGTCACCAGGTCTGGCGGATAGTCCGAGGCCCGAACCGGGCCGTTGTAGATGCCGAAGCGCGTATTCAAGCCTTGAGACGCAGGGCCCACCGTGTTGCCGGGTTTGGTCTGGACATTTTCCCCCACGTTGCGGCAGATCGAGCCGCCTCCGGCCATATCTGTCCTGACCGAACTGCCGCCCGAACCAAAATCGAGCAACTGAAAGTTGCCTGGACCAATGGGGGACGAATTGCCGGCAGCCGACTTCAATACTTGCAAACCACCAAACTGGAAGCCCCAGAACATACCGGCGTCCGGGTCGTATTGAGCCGGATCGCCACAGACCATCAAAGGTGCGAGATCACACGGGCTGGTAGGGCTGGGGCCTGCGGTGGCGATCGCCGACACTGCTTTGTTCCCCAGACCGCTAGTGCCGAATGTCTGAACGAAGTTCCAGAAAAAACCCGTCAAGCTATAGGTCGGTACCGATACCCGAACGTATTTGGCATCCGCAGGCCCGGGATAGGCGAATGGGCCATAGACGCTGCTTGCCAGTTCCACTACCGCGAAGCCTGCGTTGCCACCCATCGCCGTGGCCAATTCGCTATTACCCATGGCATTGGCATTTTGCGCCAGCGTATTGAGCGCGGCAGTGCGCGTTACGATGGCAGGGTTGCTACCACCTTCCACCTGGCTCAGGGTTTTGGCGCCACTCAGGGCGGCAGCGTCTACAGCGTTCTGCAGGCGCGTCTTGTTCAACAGCATGTGGCCCACGTCGAGCGTCAAACCCGCCATCATTAAAATCGCCGCCAACGCGATTACCATCAACACGCTCACCGATCCTTCCTGGCGCCTTGGCGTCGCAGTGAACGGCTGCTGAATTCGAAGATTCATCATCAAGCCCTCATTTGCCGAATCTGATCCGGATCGGCTCCGCCAATACCTTGGTGCCCAGCACCCCTACCGCTCTGTCAACGCTTGACTACACTCGCTTGGGTTCCGCGGATAATGGTGACAGACCCACCTCCCTCGCCATTACCGCGACGCACCACGCGTTTTGGCGCTGGAGCAGCGGCCACCGCCATGACCGGTGTGGCAGGCGCAACGGTCGCGATTTTTTTCTGGTCGTTCAGCGGATTGCGCAGGGTCAGTTGCAATTTCCCTTCCGTTTGCGCCGTGACCAGGGTTTCAGCCTCTGCCGTTGTCATCTCCAGCGTCACTGCACGCACCACCACCGGCTGGGTCTTGTCGGTACCCGCCGTCTGGTCCACCGCCAATACCCGCAAGTTCTCGAGGATGGTTTTGGACACGGCGTTATTGCCGGCGCCATCAGTGCGTTTAGTCGCCAATACATCGACCCGGTTGCCCGGCAAGAGGAAGCCGCCGACACCGACCACATCGTCCACGCGTACCGAGATGGCACGTTTGTCGGTTGCAATCAGAGAGGCCAGGGTACTGCCGCCCAAGTGCTCACTCAGACGCGCGCCGCGCATGATGTCGCCCTTCAAGATGTCGAACGTTGCGATCTTGCCCACTGCTTTGTCGGTGGAGTCGAAGGCATCGTCCGGGATCGTGTCCATGGGCATGCGCATGGTCGTGACCTGTTGGGCCTCGACCATCTGCCCGAATGGAATTTCTACCGTGGCAACCACCACGCTTCGAAGGTGATCATCCGGGCTGGCATTGAGCCGTGCGCTCAGCCAGGAGTCGGCCATCCATGCAGCACCAAGGCCCATGACCAAAGAAACGCCTACGAGGGTAAGAGTACGAGAGCTCATGTCAGTATCTCCGTATCAAAGAAAGTCGAGCTGGACGAAATAGTTGTGCCAGGCCCATTCCAACTCTTGTGGTGACAAGGCTCCGGAACCGCCCATATAACGCTGACGATCGAGGGCCATGTTCAGGAGATCGCGGGGATGGCAAGGCACCAGGGGCATGCCTTCACTTGCATAAAGCCTTTGCAGCACATAACGCAGCAGCAGCGGGTCAAAAGGAATGCCCAAACGCTCGCTTTCCTGACGCCAGATCTTTTCGTACTCCTCAGGCTTCAAGTAACCGAATTGCAGCTTGTAGCCAATCCGGCGAAGAAAGGCCTCATCGGCCAGCTCCAGGGGATTGAGGTTGGTGGAGAACACCAGAATCAGATCGAACGGCAATTCGCAGTGCCGACCACCGCCCAGATTGATGAAATCGCGCTTCTCTTCCATCGGGACGATCCAGCGGTTCAACAGCTCGGCAGGTGCCATGCGCTGGCGTCCCATGTCGTCGATGATGAACAAGCCATTGCTGGCTTTTAGCTGCAAGGCAGCCTGGTACTGACGGGTGGAGGAGTCATAGCGAACGTCCAGTTGTTCCATGCTCAGTTCGCCGCCCGTAATAACGATCGGGCGTTTGCAGCACAGCAGACGACGATCGATCCCTTCATTGAGCATCAGATTGTTCGGTTGATTGTTGTCATCCAGGCGCTGATGCACCTGCGGGTCATAGATCTCGATCACCGACTCGTTGATGACGATGGCGTGAGGCACCCAGATGGCCTCGGCGAACAGACGAATCAGCCGACTGCTGACATAGGTCTTGCCAGTACCTGCGGGGCCATAAATCATGATCGCGCGCCCGGAATTCAGCGCCACACCCAACTGATCAAGCATCCCTTCGGTAAGCACCACGCCAGCAAGGGCGTTGTGCATATCGTCGGCGTTGATGCGGCCGTGGTGAATGGTCTGGATTTTGATCAGGGAACGGTAAGTACTCACCGGGAAAGGTGCCGCGCCAATGTAGCCACTGCGTGACAAGGCGTCGCGGGCGGCACTGCGCCCCCGCTCAGTCAGGCCAAAACGTAGCATCTGCCCACCGGATTGCCCCATCTGGCCAAGCACTTCAACACGGCCGTCCTTGCGCAGAAACGCCAGGACTTCTTCAAGTACGGCGCCGGTCAATGCCAGTCGCTCCACCAGCCGCTGCATGTCGAGCACACCGGCGTCATGCAGATGTTTGCACACCAACTCGCCGAGAAAACTGTCGGTCAAACCAGTTTCGCGAATAGTGCAGGGCTGAGGAGCCAGTCGCTGCACCGCTTCCCGCTCGCTGGGGTAGACATCACTATCGACGATGACGTGCATGACTAACCTCCGAATCCACCGGCAACCAGTTGCCAGTAGACGCTGTTTAAAGTTCCAAGCAGGATCGCAACCGTATAAGGAAAGGGCTTGCCGGCCACTTCGCCCGAGCTCGGCGCCATATAGGAACGCGCCCGAAGCATCAACCGATAGCGCCCCAGGGTCTGCAATAATTGACCGCGCACCAGCACGATCAGGAAACCGCACAGACCTCCCCACAGCAGACTGAAAAACACTGCCCACAAGGCGTAATGGGGAGGTAGAAAACTGCCAACCATGGCCATCAGTTTGACGTCGCCGGCCGCCATGCCACCCAAGGCATACATAGGCATGAACAGCGCAAAACCGATCAGGAGGCCCATCAGGCTATCCCCCATCCCGTTGATCCCACCTGAATAAGTCTGGCCGGCCAATCCCAAGGCCAGACCTACCAGGATCAGCAGATTGGGAATGCGGTGGCGACGCAAGTCGCTCACCACCGCCACGCCCAGTAGTCCTATCAGCACAACGGTCGCTACCAGCTGTTCCATGGACATTGCGCATCTCCCTAACAGAGTTGTTGTTATCAGCAAGCACCAGGAACAATGGCGTTACAAATAGCCCTGATTCTTGTATCCACCACCCCGCCGAGAAGCGTGAACGCCCCGACCACAGCTACCGTGATCAGCCCACCCGCCACTGCGTATTCCACAATGGTCAGGCCGTCTTCGTCTTTGGCGAACTTCACTACCGAAGCCTTGATTGTTTGCATGATCATTTTGCCCACCTCACTCGAATGTTGTTTTTTGGAGGCAGTGCGTTCTGCTCTGCCTGGATGCAACACTAGTCAGGGGCAAGGCATGGGCGTTAGGAAGATTTTGCACATCACTAGGACTTTTTTGCGGGGACCCCAACTACCGTTAGTTGGCTTTTGGAAGGAACGGCGGGTAAGGAAGGAAATGACTTGCGAATGCGATTGTCGTTGATTCACAAGCGACGAGCGGGTGAGGCCTGGGACATTGATTCCACGCTAACAAACAAACGGGCAGGGTCGATTTTCAAACGAAATATAGAGCGCATAGAACTAAACCATGGGTTCCTTATAAGCATTTAGTCTGCAAAGTGATCGAACGTTAGCAATACTACTCAGCGAAGAGCGGCGCCAAGAACCCCAGAGTAGAGACATGACGTCCAATTTGACCAGAAGGCCATCGCTACTGTGGTTCGATCAGACTCACGATCGTTCCGCCAAGGAACTCATCGCGCAGTTCGAGGGTACTTGCGACTGCAAATTGGCGAAAAACTCCGTGTTGCCCCACGGGGAACAGGCAGACATGATCTGCGTCCATTTCGATCGCCCCGACACACCGGGCCTGAGGTTGTTGCTGGAGATCAAACGCACCACCCCCACCATCCCCATCACCATGTTCACCGTGCAGCACTCGGAAGAACTGGCCGTCTGGGCCATGCGCTCCAGCGTCTGGGAATACATGGTGCTGCCGCTCTCATCCACTGAGAGAAAGCGTTACCTGACGGCCGTGGTGCAGCTGTGCGAATTGCGCAGAAATGCCAACGGCCATGGCCAGACATCGCTGATCGATCACTCCCCGACCCTGCCGGACAGCATCCGGTTGACCTCGGGGCACCAAAAACACCAGGCGCTGAGCAACGTGATGCTGTACATCGATCAGCACTTTCGGGACAGCATCGATCAGAGGGATTTGGCGAAGCGCTGCGGCATGACGACCTTTCGCTTCAGCCGCCTGTTCAAGGAGGCCAATGGCGTTGGTTTCACGGATTACATTCTGAACAAGCGCATGAGCTTCGCCAAACAACTGCTCGACAATAGCCAGATGCCTATTACCAGCATCGGCTATGAGGCCGGCTTCAAGGATCCGTCCTACTTCGCTCGCGCCTTCAAGCAGTTCGTCAACTGCACGCCCAGCGAATACCGTTTGACATGCCAACTCAGAGCGGTAGCAGCGCAACCGGCGCTGGAGGATACAACTGCGGAAGTGCTCGAAAGCCTGGTGCAGAGCCTCGGGAGTTGAGACCGTTACGCAGGCTCGGCAGCTGCTCCCGGATTACCCGAAGGTTTTATTCCAATCAATGAAAATGACAAATAACGCGCATAAAAAAACGCCGCTCAATGAGCGGCGTTTTTTTGAATTTGGAGCGGGAAACGAGACTCGAACTCGCGACCCCGACCTTGGCAAGGTCGTGCTCTACCAACTGAGCTATTCCCGCAAATGGCGTCCCCTAGGGGACTCGAACCCCTGTTACCGCCGTGAAAGGGCGGTGTCCTAGGCCACTAGACGAAGGGGACACGCTGCCCGGAACACATGGTGTGTGTTTCGGTGCCCAGATCCGCATCCGAAGATTTGGTTCTGGTTTCACTCAGCCCTGCCCGAAAGCAAAGCCGTTTAAAACTGGAGCGGGAAACGAGACTCGAACTCGCGACCCCGACCTTGGCAAGGTCGTGCTCTACCAACTGAGCTATTCCCGCATTGGCGTCCCCTAGGGGACTCGAACCCCTGTTACCGCCGTGAAAGGGCGGTGTCCTAGGCCACTAGACGAAGGGGACACACGTACAACATTCACTCCCTACCGCGTTTCGCTGTGTGCTTTACGCTGTAAGTGGCGCGCATTCTATGGATGGATTGAGGGGTCGTCAACCCCCAGATATAAATTTATTTAAATCAATGACTTCGCCCTGCTTTCAGCAGCGATTCAGGCTTTTCCGTCGACTGACCTTTGGCGCCTATATTCTGGCATCCAGCAAGGCGCTATAGTCCACGCCGAGATGATGGCACTGTGCACCTCGCACGCTATTTACTTATATATGCAGCGTTACGGCCGATATAAGTAGAGCCATAGCCGATTCAACTCGTCGAGCGGCCCTAGGCGCCCAAATACCAAGCCACTACACTCGACTCGCATGCGAACCCTATAAAAGAGGTCTTACCGGTGACACCACTCATGATCACCCTGCTAGTCGTAGCCGGGATCGCACTATTGATCGCCATTGGCTACATTAACCATGTGGTGGAGAACAATAAGCTGGAAAAGGCCCGCACCAAGGTTGAACTCAACGATCGCCTGCGTCGTTGCGGCGAAATCACCGAGACCTTCCCCGGCCAATTGATGACACCAGCGCTCAAGCTGCTATTGACCCGTCTGGAACTGAACGTCTGCCAGCGCTTGCTGAACCTGGAAAAATCCAATGCCACTTTAAAGGCACGGATTACCGAGCTAAGTGCCCTCGTCGCCCAAGGCGAATCGATCCCGGTCAACAACCCGCCAGCACCGATCCAGACCGAAGCCAAAGCCAAAGACGTGCGCTTTTTGCTCGAAGCCCTGCATGGCCAGATCACCCGCGCCGCACAGGACGGTTTCCTGCCGACCAACGAAGCCAAGCGCTGGATCCGTGAGGTCCGCCATATCCTGGTCCTGCTGCACATCGAATTCTTCAACAACCTGGGCCAGCATTCTCTGCAACAGAACCAGCCCGGCCAGGCTCGCCTGGCCTTTGAACGCGGCGTGCAATACCTGCGCAAACAACAGGAACCGCAGATTTACGCTGAACAGCTGGAGTATCTGGAAAAGCTCCTGGCCCGCGCCAACGCTCAGGTCATGGACACCATCGCCCCGGTTGAAGGCGAGGTGAACCAATTGACCGAAGGCCTCAAAGACGTCGAGGCTGATGCCGACTGGAAGAAAAAAGCGATCTACGACTGATCATGCACATACCAGTCAGTTAGGCGAGCAAACTGCTTTCCGTAGGAGCCAGGCTTGCCGGCGAAGGCGCTTTCAAGAACGCCTTCGCCGGCAAGCCTGGCTCCTACATGTCCGATTTGCCCACACGGTGGCTTTTCAGCCTTCGGCAGCGCTTACAGCCTGAAGTGCCCCACCATCCCCTTCAACTCAACCCCCAGCTGCGCCAACTCTATACTCGACGCCGCATTGCCCCGCATCGCCAGCGACGACTGATCCGCACTGGCGCGGATACTGGTGACACTGCGATTGATCTCCTCGGCCACTGAACTCTGCTGTTCCGCAGCTGCCGCAATCTGCTGGTTCATCTGCTGAATCAACGACACCGCTGCCGCAATGCTCCCCAACGCGCTCTCGGTCTGCAACGCATCGCTCACCGCCAGCTTCACCAACTCGCCACTGTTCTGAATCTGCTGCACCGACGACTGCGCCGCCGAGCGCAAAGCACTGACCAGCCGTTCGATTTCTTCGGTCGATTGCTGAGTTCGCTTGGCCAGCGCCCGAACTTCATCGGCCACCACCGCGAAACCCCTGCCCTGCTCGCCGGCCCGCGCCGCCTCGATGGCCGCATTGAGCGCCAACAGGTTGGTCTGTTCGGCAACGCTTTTGATCACGCTGAGCACCGTGCCAATGTTCTGGATTTCCGCACTGAGGCTTTCGATGCTGGAACTGGCCGAGGCGGCCGAATCCGCCAATTGTTCAATCCGCGCCATGCTCTGACGCACCACCTGCTGACCGCTTTCGACCTTGCCATCGGCAGTCTGCGCCGCCTGGGCGGCCTCCTCCGCGTTACGTGCGACGTCATGCACCGTGGCGGTCATCTGGTTCATTGCGGTGGCGACCTGCTCGGTTTCTTCCTTCTGACTGCTGACTTCGAGGTTGGTCTGCTCGGTCACCGCCGACAGCGATTGTGCTGAGCTTGCCAGCTGTTCGATACCGGCCTGCAAACCACTGACGATATTGCTGAGCCCCGCGCCCATTTGCTGCATGGCTTGCATCAACTGACCAATCTCGTCACGGCGGGTCACTTCAATCGTTGCACTCAAATCGCCCGCGGCGATCTGCTGAGCCACACGAATCACACTGCGCAGCGGCGCGACGATCAACCGAGTGATCACCCAAGCAGCAATCAGCCCCACCAGCAAGGCCAGCGCCGAAGAGCCAATGATCAACAGCGAGTTCTTTTTCAGCTCTGCCTGCATCGACTGATCTTCGGCAACATAGGCCTGATCCACCCGCTCCACCACTTGAGCGGCGCGCTGGTGGAGTTGCTCGTAGACGGTTTTTTCCTGCGCCAATAACCCGGTGTACTCAGCGAGTTTTTCACTGAAACCGGCGATGTGACCGGACACTTCATTGAGGACGGTTTGGTAACCCTCATCCTTGATCGTGGTTTTCAGCTGCTCTGCTTGGGTCAGTGCCTGATCGGCTTGCTCGATCTTGCCCTGCCCGCCGCTGTCGTCGCCCTTGCGGCTCTGGTCCAGGCGGACACGCGCTTCATTCATGGCCTGCAACATCAACCGCGAAACCTGGCTGACCTGATTGGCCTGCTCGATGAATTGCGCGCCGTCCTTGCCCTCGGATTCCTTCAAGGTATAGGCACCATCGTCGGCGAGCCCGGCCTGCAACACGTCGAGGTTATTGGCCACGCTGGAGACCGACCAACTGGCCATTTCCAGCGCGAGGTCCTTGGCCTGGCTCAGCGAGACGAACTCATCAAACGCCTTGCGATAGGCCCCCAGAGATTGCTCGACGTCATTCATGACCGGCACATTGTTCGTCGACTGAGTCTTGAGTTCGATTGCCAGAGCGACCAGAGCGTCCACCCCGGCGCGCAAGGCCTCCGCGGTTTTCGGATTACCGTGCAAGGCGTATTCCTGCTCGAGCAGGCGAACCTTGAGCAAACCGCTGTTGAGCGACGACATCTGCTTGAGCCCGTCGAAGCGCTGACTGATGGTTTGCAGGGACCATACGCCAATGGCTGCCACCAGGGCTGTCAACAGCAGTACCAGCACAAACCCTATACCCAGTTTTTTCGCCATACCGAGGTTGGCAAAACGTCCTTGCACGGCCGAAATCATTGCGCTTAGTCCCCTGCCATTGTCTGTTGATGCAGATTCGCAACGGGCTTGAGCCAACACAAGGCTCTGGCGTCGGAATAATGGCAAAAAGCTACGCCAGCGTCGCTTTCAGAACGTTTGAGGTCGATCCCGAGCAGTGGCCTGAAAAAATGCCCGGGCGCGAGGATCACAGGCATAAGCAACGTTGATCCGCTGCCAATCATGAGCCTGGCCGGTTGGACTGAATGCCGTTGCGCAAGACAACAGGACACCGAAGCGCCGCCCCTGAGTTCGCACCTGAGCATAGTCAGCGTTGCGTGAGCGCGCCCAGATGAACAGGCCGCCCACCGGTTTGCCGAAAACCTCCCATTCGGCGTCTTCAAGTATTTGCAAGGCCGCTTCCCTGTCAGTATTTAATCGCTGACGTTGACGCTGCACCAACTTGCGATAGGCACCACTGGCCAACAAACAAGCCAGTACCGATTCGCTAAATCGTGAAGCGCCCATGCTGCTGATCATCTTGACCCTGGCCAGTCGCGAAATAACATCGGCACCCGCCACGACAAAGCCGACCCGCAACGAACTGCTGAGGGTTTTGGAATAGCTGCCGACGTAGATCACGTTGTCATCGATGCCCAGTGCCGCAAGGCGTGTGCCGGGGCCGTTGTGCAAATCCGCATAGACGTCGTCTTCGATCACCAGTACGCCATTTTTTTTGGCCAGTTGCAGAACTTGCTGAGCCACCGCCGGGGCCAGACTGCTGCCGGTGGGGTTGTGATAAAAGCTGTTGATGAACAAGCCACGGGGTTTGTGCTTCAGCAACATGCCTCGAGGGCATGGGTGTCTGGCCCGTGAGGGGTTCGCGGCACCTCGATCATGCTGACCCCGTGCAGCCTGAGCAGATCGAACAGCATTGAGTAGCCGGGACTCTCCACCACCACGCAATCGCCCGTTTTGAATAAAGTCCGTACGATCAAGTCGAGCCCATGACTGGCCCCCGCCGTGGTCAGGATTCGGCTTTCATCCACCGTGATATTCAGCTGTTTCAATCGTTTGAGGATCTGCTGACGCAAGGCAGGCAAGCCCAGCGGCGTGCTGTAGTTGAACAATCCGGCCATGTCGGTGCGACTGACCTGGCGTATGGCGTAGCTCAGGTCGTCAGTCTCGCGCCAGCTTTCGGGTAATCCGCCACAACCCAGTTTCAGTTCGCCGACGTGGCTGCTTTGCTTCTCCTCAACCCCTTCGAACCAGGGAAGATCCCGTTGCCCCTGAACGGCCAGCGCTGTTGCCGCGACAAAGAAACCCGCGCCGTTACGCGTCGCCAGTACCCCTTGAGCCACCAGCCGTTCACAGGCCTCGACGACACTGGATTGACTGAGCAGATTGATCCGCGCGATTTGTCGCACCGAAGGCAAACGCGCCCCCGGCGACACCTCGCTGCAACGGAGCCATTCGGCCAACGCGTCGACGATTTGCTGCACGACAGGCACCAATGCCTCTCGATCGATTCTCAACTCCATGAGCAAGCAAACTCCTCTCCGTTTTGCGGAAAACAGTTAATCACAGGAGCGCTCGAGAAGATGTGCGACAACGCCGTCAAAACCGTTGGTTCTAACCATTTGAAACACATTGACCGGAGTCGTCAGGGCACCGGTGCCGATCGATAAGGCGAAATGCGATCTGTAGCAGCTGCCGAAGGCTGCGTTCGGCTCGGGCCGCGTTCGGACGAGGCAGTCGTAAAATCAGAATTTGCGGTGCGTCAGGCAGACCGCGCCGACCGGAGTCACGACTGCTTCGCAGCCGAACGCAGCCTCGCGGGCTCGGCAGCTGCTACAAGGAATTCATCGCGACCTGGAACATTAAAACGCCGTAACCCCACCGTCCACCGCCAGCGAATGCCCGGTGGTGAATGCCGCGCCATCGCTGCACAGGTACAGCACCGCGCTGGCAATTTCTTCGACCTTGCCGATACGCCCGACCGGGTGCATGGCGTTGGCGAATTCACCCTTTTTCGGGTCCGCTTCATAAGCTCGACGGAACATGTCGGTGTCGATCACCGCCGGGCACACCGCATTCACGCGAATCTTTTTCTTGGCGTATTCAATGGCCGCCGATTTGGTCAGGCCGATCACCGCGTGTTTCGAGGCAGCGTAGATACTCATTTTCGGCGCAGCCCCCAGGCCGGCGACCGAAGCGGTGTTGACGATCGCACCGCCGCCCTGGGCCAGCAGCAACGGCAACTGATACTTCATGCACAGCCAGACGCCTTTGACGTTGACGCCCATGATCGCGTCGAACTCATCAATCGTGCCTTCGGCCAGTTTGCCTTTCTCGATTTCGATACCGGCGTTGTTGAAGGCATAGTCGAGACGGCCGTAGGTATTCACGACCTCGTCCATCAGATTTTTTACATCGCCTTCCAGAGTGACGTTGCAGCGCACGAAGGTCGCTTCACCGCCGGCGGTACGAATCAGCGCCACAGTGCCTTCACCACCCGCCGCGTCCAGATCGGCGACCATCACTTTCAATCCTTCAGCGGCGAACGCCAAAGCGGTCGCGCGGCCAATACCATTGGCCGCGCCTGTCACAACGGCAACCTGGCCAGAAAACGTCATGCTCATTGTTATGTCCTCAGAGGGAAGAATGCAGGGGATCGCGTGTGGCCAGTCTAGTCATAGCGGCGTATGGCACGGCAGCACTATCAGAAGGCCGGTGGGTTGCCCATGAGTAGCAGTGATAGAGCCGGCGCCCTGACTATCACTGCACTGGATCGATGTGCATTCGCAGCGTCAGCCAACCTTGCGACATCGCCCATGAAGGTCTATCAACAAGACTTCATTCATCTTGAGTGCCTGTCATGACTACCCAGACCAATCGCCAGTTCCTGCTCGCCAATCGCCCAGTGGGGGCGGCCACCCGTGAGACGTTCACGTATCAGGAAGTACCGGTCGGCGAGCCGGCGACGGGTCAGATCCTGGTCAAGAACGAATACCTGTCCCTGGACCCGGCCATGCGTGGCTGGATGAACGAGGGCAAGTCCTACATCCCTCCGGTCGGCATTGGCGAAGTCATGCGTGCATTGGGCGTAGGCAAAGTCATCGCATCGAACAATCCGGGTTTTGCCGTGGGGGACTACGTCAACGGCGCCCTCGGTGTGCAGGATTACTTCCTCGGCGAGCCGCGAGGCTTCTACAAGGTCGATCCGAAACTGGCACCGCTGCCGCGCTATTTATCCGCGCTGGGCATGACCGGGATGACCGCCTACTTCGCCCTGCTCGATGTCGGCGCGCCGAAAGCCGGCGACACCGTGGTGCTGTCGGGCGCGGCTGGCGCGGTGGGCAGCATTGCCGGGCAGATTGCCAAGATCAAAGGTTGCCGGGTGATCGGCATTGCCGGTGGCGCGGACAAGTGCAAGTTCCTGATCGACGAGCTGGGTTTTGACGGCGTCATTGACTACAAAAACGAAGACGTACAGGCCGGCCTCAAGCGCGAATGCCCTACAGGGGTCGATGTGTATTTCGATAACGTCGGCGGAGATATTCTCGATGCCGTGCTGAGCCGGCTGAACATGAAGGCGCGGGTGGTGATTTGCGGTGCCATCAGCCAGTACAACAACAAGGAAGCGGTCAAAGGCCCGGCCAACTACCTGTCGTTGCTGGTCAACCGTGCACGGATGGAAGGCTTCGTGGTGATGGATTACGCCGCGCAGTTCGCCGCTGCCGGGCAGGAAATGGCCGGCTGGATGGCCAAGGGGCAGCTCAAGAGCAAGGAAGATATTGTTGAAGGGCTGGAAACATTCCCGGAAACGCTGATGAAATTGTTCAGCGGCGAGAATTTCGGGAAGTTGGTGTTGAAGGTTTAACCCGATATCTGAAAGAACCACAAAACCAATGTGGGAGCGAGCCTGCTCGCGATAGCGGTGTATCAGCCAACATTGATGTCGACTGACACTCCCTCATCGCGAGCAGGCTCGCTCCCACATTTTGAGCTTCAGCGTTTGGTTAAGCGATTTCTGCGACGACCGCCGCCAACGCCTTCGCCGGATCCGCCGCCTGGCTGATCGGACGGCCGATCACCAGGTAGTCGGAACCGGCGTCCAGCGCCTGACGCGGGGTGAGGATGCGGCGTTGATCGTCCTGGGCGCTGCCCGCCGGACGAATCCCCGGAGTCACCAGTTGCAGCGACGGGTGAGCGGCTTTCAAGGCCTGGGCTTCCAGGGCTGAGCAGACCAGACCGTCCATCCCGGCTTTTTCCGCCAGCGCGGCCAGGCGCAGCACCTGCTCTTGTGGCTCGATGTCCAGACCGATACCCGCCAGATCCTCACGCTCCATGCTGGTCAGCACGGTCACGCCGATCAACAGCGGTTTCGGGCCGCTACGCTGATCGAGCACTTCTCGGCAGGCAGCCATCATGCGCAGACCGCCGGAGCAGTGCACATTGACCATCCACACGCCCATTTCCGCGGCGGCCTTGACGGCCATGGCGGTGGTGTTCGGAATATCGTGGAACTTGAGGTCCAGGAACACTTCGAAGCCTTTGTCGCGCAGAGTGCCGACGATTTCCGAGGCGCAACTGGTGAACAGTTCTTTACCGACTTTGACCCGGCACAGCTTCGGGTCCAGTTGATCGGCCAGCTTCAGTGCGGCGTCACGGGTAGGGAAATCCAGGGCGACGATGATAGGCGTCTGGCAGGCGGACATGAGCGGGCTCTCAGGCAAGTCGAAATCGGCGCGTATTGTAGCGGAACCAGCGCCGCTGCGGGACCCGATGATCGGTAAATCGTCGGCGCGGTCAAGACAAGACTAGCTCCTGCGGTAATTGTGTCGAGTTCGGTACACACACGACACGCCCCCCCCTTCAAGTCTAAACATACAAGCGAGCCTGCTCGCGATAGCCCTGAACAAAATGATCGCCAACCTGAGCAAGCAATACTCGCTCGACAACGTGGCGACTGTGGGCAAATACCTGAACGAGGCGACCTGAGTCAAAGCTTCGCGGGCAAGTCGGAGCGAGCGGTGCGGCGATCCGACTTGCCCGCGAAGAGGCCCTAAGCCCCAACAAAAAACTCAGGACCGTCGATATTCAACCCGGACCTGGCTTTTTTGCTCCAGGGACATAGGGTTGGTAGATCAAAAGATCGCAGCCTTCGGCAGCTCCTACGCGGGATTGTGCTCAACCGCAATAGGGCGGTGAACACCGAGTCCATAGGAGCTGCCGAAGGCTGCGATCTTTTGACTTTCAAAACCTCAAACAACAAAGAACCCGCCATTCCTTTCCACAGGAATGACGGGTTTTATCGTTTCAGCTCACACCGTATCCACCTTCAACGAATGGTCATTGAGCATCCCGTTGATGATGGTCGCGGTATCGTGACCGCCAGCAATCACCCCATCCACCCCCGGCGTGACGCCGTAGTGGCTGGCCAGGTTCACACCCGCCAGGTCGATGGTCTGGTTCGGCGTGGCGCCGGCCATGGCGCTGACGTCGATGCTGGTAATCACCGAGGCGCCACTGCCGCTGACGGTGAAGTGCAGGTAGTCATCCAGCGATGCCGCAGTGCCGTTTTCACCCTGCAGCAGTTGCGACAGGTCGAGTTTGTCGGTGCCTGGGGTGAAGTCGGTGATGACGTCGTGGCCGCTGTTGCCTTTGAGCCACTGGAAGGTGTCGGCGCCGCTGCCGCCGGTGAGGGTGTTGTTGCCGAGGCCGCCGATGAGGAAGTCGTCGCCGCCCCCGCCATTGAGCACATCGTTACCCAAACCGCCGTTGATGATGTTGCTGTTGTTGTTCCCCATGAGGCTGTCGTTGAAGTTTGAGCCGGTGAGGTTTTCGATGCCGGTCAAGGTGTCGGTGCCGGCGCCAAGGGTATTTTGCGCGGTAAGCAGGCCCAGGTCGACGGTGACCCCGGCGATGGCGTGGGCGTAGTTCGCGGTGTCGTTGCCGACGCCGCCGTCGAGCAGGTCATTGCCCGCTCCGCTGAACAGCAAGTCGTTGCCCGCGCCGCCGTGCATCTCGTTGTTGCCTGAACCTGCGGTGAGCACATCGTTGCCGTCGCCGGCATTGATGACGTTGTTGCCAGCGCCCGCCACCAGTACGTCGTCGCCCGAAGTGCCGGTCAGCGTATGGCCGTCCTGATAGCTGATGGTCACATTGGCCGAGTCGCTGCCGCCGTGGTTGTCGTTGGCGGTGTAGGTGTCGTGGTAGTCCGCAGCGCTGTCCTGAGCTGCGGCGTAGTTGACGGTCATGGTCAGCTGATAGTTTTCCGACCCCTTCCCGCTGTTGCCCGGCCCACCGTCGTCGATGTTAGTGATGTGGATCTGGTACGTGCCGTCCGCCGTGGCGGTGAGGGTCTGGCCGTCGGCGATGGCAATGAAAGCCCCGCCGTTGACCGAGTACTCCACGGTGATGTGACCCGCCGCCAGGTTGTGGTCCAGGTTGAGGGTTTCCCCCTGTTTGAGGTTGACGGTGATCCGGTCCTCATCATTGGTATTGTTGGTATTGACTGATCCCAGTGCCCCGCTGACCACCAGCACTGCCGTCATGGCCGCGGTGTTGGCGACGAATGCGCTGCGGGCGATGGTCACTGCCTGGTTATTTCCGGTGAAGCTGAAGTTCGGGTTGGTGCCGGTAAAGTCCGCGCCCCTGGCCGTCCAGCCGGTGTTGAAGGTGGTTGGCGATGCCGTGAGCGCATCGCCATTGACGTCAGTGTCGTTGACCAGCAGCAATTCACCCGGCACCACAATGCTGCCCGACAGCACGTTGGTGATGACGTGGTCATCGACCGCCACCGGTGGCGTGTTCGCAATCACGTTGATCACCAGCGTGGAGCTGGCCAGATCGCCATCGTTGTCGCTAACGGTAAAGCCGATGTTTTCAGTGATCACCGCGGCCGTGGTTTTCTGCGAGAGGTAGGTGTACTCGCCGGTATCGAGGTTCACCAGCAGGGTGCCGCTGTTGTCGGTGGCGATGCTCAGGGTGTTGTTGGCGGTGTTGAAGGTGCCGTGATTGGCGCCGCCGCTGAAGCTCAGCGCCCCCTGATTGCTGTTGGCTTTCGGGTCGTAGGTATAAGTGGTGCCGTCGATCGTGAGGGATTTGATGAATCCGCCATCGGCACCGAATGTACCGCCCTCACCCAGCAGCGAACCAGTGACCGGCGCGCCTTGCACAGTGCCCGAGAGTACCGAGTTGAGTTGATTGAGGTCAGTCACTATCACGGCGTTGGTGTTGGTGTGCGTGCTGCCGTCATAGGCCACTGGATCGAGGCTGGCGTTACTGACGCCGCTGCCCAGCCCGATGGCGTAGTTCTTGATGCCATTGGCGTCGAGGAAGGCTTTGAGCGCGGCCTCGTCCGCGGGGCCGATGTCGCCTTCGTTGGGTTTGCCATCGGAGAAGAAGTAACCGACGTTCTGCGCCCCGGTGAGTTTGCCCGAGGTGTTGAACGCGGTTTGCATGGTCGCCACGGCGGCGTCGTAGTTGGTGCCGCCGCCAGCTGTCAGCGTAGCGATGATCGCCTTGGCGGTCGCCACATCCACCCACATCGAGGTTTTGTCTGTGGCGCTGCTGCTGAAGGTGACGATCTGCACTTTCACATCGCCGAGGTCGTCGTACTTGTCGAGCAATGCGCTGATCGCCTGCTTGGCCAGGTCCAGCCGCGACAGCCCCGATACACCGGAAGGGTCGACCATGCTCCCGGACACGTCGATCACCAGTAAAAGGTTGGAGTCGATCTGCAGCGCGGGCACCGAACGGTCCGCGGCGACGGCGTTGGGCACATCATCGACGATGCTGACCACAAGAGTGCCGGTGGTGCTGTTGCCCACGGCATCGGTGGCGGTATAGGTGAAGCTTTCGTTCAGGGTGTTCGCGCCGTCGTTGGCGTCGGGCGAAGTTTTCGGTGCCGAGGTCAAGGTGTAGGTGTAGCTGCCGTCGGGGTTGAGCAGGATTTGCCCGTAGGTTCCGGTGGCGCTGCCGACCAGGGTGTAGGTGATCGCAACGCTGGCGCCGGTGACTGCACCGACCAGCGTACCGGAACCGGTTTCACCGGTGTTGCCCGGCTCGGAGCCAGTGACGCTGCCCACTGCCAGGTCCTGGCCGTCCTGGGTCAAATCCAGAGCTTTTTCGTAAACCGTCACGTCGGTATCGGTGACCGTTACGAGGCAGCTGTTGTGGACGTCGATGGTGATCGTGGTGGTGCTTTCATCGCCATCGGCGTCGCGCACGGTGTAGGTGAACACATCCGTGGCGCCCGGTTCGCCGACCGAGTTCGGGTTGCTGTGGTACACGGCGTTGCCGCTGGCATCCAGCGTCAGGTAACCATGGCTGCCGTTGATTTGCGTGTTCAAACCGCCGATGACCGAGGTCGACGTGTCGCTGCCGGCGCGCACGCCGACCACTGCACCTCCCCATGCCGGGCCGTCAGCACCGAGCACATCGTTGGCCAGTACATTACCGCTGACCGTACCGCCCTCCACCACCGAGACGGAATCGCAGTGAGCAGTCGGCACATCATCGACGATGCTGATCACGATGGTGCTGGTGACGCTGTTGCCCACGGCGTCGGTGGCGGTATAGGTGAAACTGTCGCTCAGGGTGTTCGGTCCGTCGTTGGCATTGGGGGTGGTCGCTGGTGCGGACGTCAGCGTGTAGGTGTAGGAGCCGTCCGGGTTGAGCAGGATCTGCCCATAGGTCCCGGTGGTGCTACCGACCAACGTGTAAGTGATCGCGCCAGTAGCGCCGGAGATGGAGCCGACCAAGGTGCCACTGGCGGTTTCTCCGGTATTGCCCGGCTCGCTGCCGGTGACGGTGCCTGCTGCCAGGTCCTGTCCATCCTTGGTCAAATCCAGCGCTTTTTCCTGAACCGTCACATCGGTATCGGGAGCAACGACGAGGGAGCAGTTGGCCACGTCGATGGTAATCGTTGTGGTGCTTTCATCACCGTCGGCATCGCGCACGGTGTAGGTGAACACGTCAGTTGCGCCCGGCGCGCTGACCGCGTTCGGATTGCTGTGGTACACGGCGTTGCCGTTGGCATCCAGCGTCAGGTAGCCATAGCTGCCGTTGATTTGCGTGTTCAGGCCGCCGATGGCTGAAGTCGACGTGTCACTGCCGGCGCGCACGCCGACTACCGCGCCACCCGACGCAGGGCCGTCAGCGCCGAGCACATCGTTGCCCAAGACATTACCGCTGACGGTTCCGCCCTCCGCCACCGAGACTGCATCGGCGTGGGCGGTGGGTACGTCGTCGACGATGTTGATCACGATGGTACTGGTGACGCTGTTGCCCAAGGGATCGGTGGCTTGATAGGTAAAACTTTCGCTCAGGGTATTCGACCCGTCGTTGGCGTTGGGTGTAGTCGTTGGCGCGGACGTCAGGGTGTAGGTGTAAGAACCGTTCGGGTTGAGCAGGATTTGCCCGTAGGTTCCGGTGGCGCTGCCGACCAGGGTGTAGGTGATCACGCCAGTGGCACCGGTGACGGAACCGACCAGTGTTCCAGAGGCAGTTTCGCCGGTGCTGCCAGGTTGACTGCCGGTGACGGTGCCCGCTGCCAGGTCCTGGCCGTCCTTAATCAAATCCAGCGCTTTTTCGTGAACCGTCACGTCGTTATCGCTGGCCGCTACGAGGGTGCAATCGGCCACGTTAATGGTGATGGTCGTGGTGCTTTCATCGCCATCGGCATCACGCACGGTGTAGGTGAACACATCCGTGGCGCCCGGTGCGCTGACCGAGTTCGGGTTGCTGTGATACACGGCGTTGCCGTTGGCATCCAGAGTCAGGTAGCCGTAGGTGCCGTTGATTTGCGTATTCAAGCCGCCGATGGCTGAAGTCGAGGTGTCGCTGCCGGCGCGCACGCCGACCACCGCACCACTGAGTGCCGGGCCATCGGCGCCACCGACGTCATTGTTCAGCACGTTGCCCGAGGCCGTTGCGCCCTCGCCTATCGTGGCGAGATCAGGGTTGGCGGTGGGCAAGTCATCGACGATGTTGACGTTGATCTGACCCAATGCCGTGCTGCCATCGACGTCCGTGGCGACGACGTTGAGGTTCTCGGTGATGCTGTTGGTGCCGTCGGCGTTCGGGTGGGTTTCGTTATCCGTCAGGGTGTAGCTGTAGCTGACCACGCCGGTCGTGCTGTTGAAACCGGTGATGGTCAGCATATTGCCGAGCGCAGTGACAATCGATTGCGGGAAGCCTGCGGCCACGCCACCGGTGACTACCGCGATGCCGCCCACGGTCAGGGTTTGCAAACCGTCGAGGGCGGTGACGGTGAAGGTGCCGCTCTGGGTCAAGGCCGGTGTGTTGGGGCTGCTGCCGTCGCTGAGGTTTTTCTCATAAACGTTGAGTTCACCGCCGTTGACGTTCAGGCCATCGAGGGTCACTGGGTCATCGTTGTTCTGGATACTCAGCACCAGGTTTGCGGTGCTGGTATCGCCGTCGGCATCCGTCAGGGTGTAGGTGAAGGTTTCCGTGGCATTGCCGCCACCGTTCAAGGCTTTGAAGTCGGCATCGCTGGTGTTCAGGGTGTAGGTGTACGTGCCGTTGGCGTTGAGTACCAGTGTGCCGTAAGTCCCGTTGAACGTACCGCCAATGATCGGCCCGCTGTCGGGGCCGGTGGCAATGCGATCGGCGCCCTGGAGGTCGTTGGGCAGCACGCTGCCGGTCAGGGTCAGCAGGATTTGCGAGGCGCTATTGGCGTTGGTGTCGTCGATGGCTTTGGGCACATCGTCGGTGATGTTGACGTCCAGCGAACCGGTGGCGGTATCGCCGTTGCTGTCACTGGCGACCACGGTGAACTGTTCACTCAGGTTGTTGGCGCCGGCGCCAGCCGAGTGGGTTTCGTTGCCGACCAGGGTGTAGCTGTAACTCACCACGCCGGTGGCCGGGTTGTAACCGGTGATCGTCAGGGTGTTGCCCAGTTGCGTGGTGATCGACTGCGGAAAACCGGCGGGCACACCGCCACTGATCACGTTGATCCCGCCGATGCTCAGGCTGGTCAGCCCGTCAGCAGCAATGACCGTGAAGGTGCCGTTTTGAATCAGTGCTCCGGGGTTGCTGGCCGAACCGTCCGCCAGGTTGGCTTCATTGAGGGTCAGTTCGCCCCCCGCCACCGAAAGGCCAATGAGGGTGACCGGGTTATTCGGCGTGCCTGTACCTCCTGCACCATTGTCCGGGTCCCGGCGTTCCAGGGGGAATTCGGGAATACCGTTGAAGCCCGCGGTGGGGAAACCGATCGTGGGATCGACCCGGCCCGCCACTTCCTCCAGCAACACAAAACTGTGACCACCACCCAATCCACCCGGCGCGCCCGAGGCGCCCGGCCCGGCGGCGGTGGCTTCACCGGTCTGGGTCGGGTCGGCACCGGCGGCAATAGCTTTTTGCAGTTGCTCGACATCGGTCAGTTGCGCCTGGCTCGGCGTCACCGCATCGGCGGTCTCCACGTGCGGGGCCTGATGCGCCAGTAATTGGGCCGTCATCTGCAGGCTGCTGTCACGCCCCAGAGTCAGCTCCTGGCCATTTTTCAATTGCACCGCCACCGCGCCTTCGGCCCCGGTGACCAGTTGCTCGCCGGCAAACAGCCGATCGCCCTCGACCAGGGTGCGTCGGGTGCCATCACCCGCCACTGCGTACACCTGACCGATGACCTTACTGACGATACCGATGAGCGTTGCCATGTGCATTTCCTCCGCTGCCAACGGGTGTCGGCATCCTGTTTGCGCGAAGAACGTGCCCACGGTTAAGCAGGTTGCCTGGCAGATCGTCTGCCGAGATAGCGTTTACCTGAGGTAAACCACTGCCTCCCGACTCTGTCGCCAAACGTGTCGCTGGCAAGGGGAATGTCTGGATAGGGATAAAACCCTCTGCAATCAATGGCATCGGGGTCCACTTCCAAAAATAACCGCCCTGCTAACGATGCGTAACGGTTTTGAATCACTTGAGTGACAAAAAATTGTCGCCTCTAAACCGTCCCGCCTCCTCCCCTCCAGCACTTCTTCGCTCTGTGTCGAAAAGTGGATTGAACTTTCATCAAGCCCTTCAATGCTCCTGAGAGCTCATAAACAAAGGCTTTCGCATTGAACAATGTGCTGGATTTTTCAGAGCGCATAAGTTTTTTTCGGCATAAGACTTATGAGAAATCCTTCTTAGCTTCGCGTCAGGATGTTCTTAGCTCTGTTGTAACAAGCGTGAGACGGTTTCACTTAAAAATAACGTCAAATATCTGGCGGATCACTAAGTACCATCAGGAATCAGGGAGAGGCATCCATGCGCGTTTTAACCCCCCTCTGCAGCGCGATTTTGCTGGCCATGGCCTGCACTTCTCAGGCTCAGGCGATGTCATTGACCGAGGCGATCCAGAGCACCATTGCGACCCACCCGGAACTGGCGTCGCGGGTCGATGCCCGGCTCTCGGCCGACGAGCAGATTAAAGTCGCCAAAGGGGGCTTTTATCCATCGGTGGATTTGAACGCCGGCTACGGGCGCGGGTACAGCGATAACACCACCACTCGGGCGCAGGGCAATCACCACACCGAGATCCTCACCTACACCCAGTCGGAACTGCGCCTGCGGCAAATGCTGTTCGACGGTTTCAACACCTCCAACGAGGTCGCGCGCACCAAAGGCGTGGCCAACTCGCGAGCCTATTACGCTCAGGGCACCGCCCAGGATCTGGCCCTGCGCACCGTCGAGGTGTACCTCGAAGTGCTCAAGCGCCGCGAACTGGTGACCCTGGCCAAGAACAACCTGCAAGCGCACATGCGGGTCAACGATCAGATCGGCCTGCGCACCGAACGTGGGGTCGGCAGCAACGCCGACGCCGACCAGTCCACGGCTCGCCGGGCACTAGCAGAGAACAACCTCGACACCGCCGAAGTCGATCTGGCCGATGCCGAGACGAATTTCTACAGCGTCGTGGGGCGCATGCCCGATGAACTCGAAGCACCGCCATCGACCCGCGGCGAATTGCCCGCCACCCTGCCGGAAGCCCAGCAGAGCATGGTGGAAAACAACCCGTACCTGAAATCCGCCCAGGCCGATGTGCAATCGGCCGAAAGCCAGTATGAAGTCTCCAAGTCGCCGTTCTACCCGCGTTTTGATGCTGAAGCGGCGGTGGGCGCGAACAACAATATTCAGGGCGACGAAGGCCACGACAACGAATGGCGAGTGGGTGTGGTGATGAACTACAACCTGTTCCGCGGCGGCAGCGACAAGGCCCGGCTGGCCTCCAATGCGCACCAGATCAACCAGGCGCTGGACATCCGCAACAACGCCCTGCGCCAACTCAACGAGAACATCCACCTGGCCTGGAACGCCATGCTCAACGCCAAGAAACAAACCCCGACCGCCCGTGAATACGCCGAAACCACCACCCGTGTGCGGGCCGCGTATCAGGATCAGTTCGGCCTTGGCCAACGGACCTTGCTCGACTTGCTCGACAGTGAAAACGAACTCTACAACGCCAACCGCCGCTACACCGAAGTGCGCTACACCGAGGAGTTTTCGATGTACCGCGTGCTGGCGAACATGGGTCAGTTGCTGAGCAAACAACGGGTGGTGCTGCCCGCCGATGCGATCGCCTCCACCGAAGTGAAAAACGAAGCTCGCTTGCCTGAACTGAAATGAAATAACCCTGTAGGAGCTGCCGAACGCGGCCCGAGCCTTCGGCAGCTCCTACAGGGCGATGTGTAGATATTTATGCCAATTGCCGTAGCTCAACAGGAGCGCTCATTGTGACCAGCATGGAACCCGGCAACACGGGTGTCGATCCGCGGCTGAGCTTCGATGACCCGCTTCTGGACGGTCTGTTGATTCTCTGCAAACTCCACGGCGCGACGGTCAGTCGCGCCAGCCTGAGCGCCGGGCTGCCAATGGCACACCAACGCTTGAGTCTGGACCTGCTGCCGCGCGCAGCGGCCCGGGCCAGTTTGCAGGCGCGTGTGTTGCGCCGTGAACTGGGGGAGATTTGCGCGCTCAACCTGCCTGTGATGCTGATCCTCAACCATGGCCGCTGCGCAATCTTGCGGCGCTTGGGCGATGACGGTCAGGCGCTGATTCTGCCGAGTGAAGCCGACGGCGGAGAACAATGGGTCAGCACGGACGAGCTGGCCACCAACTACAGCGGCCAGGCCTTGTTCGCCCGGCCGCGGCATGAACTCGAAGACTTGCGCGCGCCGCTGGTGCCGCGAGTCGAGGCGTGGTTTCGCGACACGTTGAAGTTGTCGAAGTGGCTCTACAGCGATGCGATTCTGGCAAGTTTTCTGATCAACCTCCTCGGGCTGATGGTGCCGCTGTTCGTGATGCAAACCTACGACCGTGTGGTGCCGAATCAGGCCACTTCAACCTTGTGGGTGCTGTCGATCGGCTTGCTGATCGGCACCGGCTTCGAACTGGTACTGCGGGTGGTTCGCGCGCATTTGCTGGACACCGCCGGGAAGAAAACCGACGTGATTCTTTCGGCGACCTTGTTCGAACGCATCACGGGCATGGCGATGAAAGCGCGGCCAGCAACCATCGGTGGTTTCGCCCAGAGCATTCATGACTTTCAGGGCCTGCGGGAATTTCTTACCGCCGTGACGCTGACCAGCCTGATCGACCTGCCCTTCGCGGTGTTGATGCTGGTGGTGATCGGCCTGCTCGGCGGCTGGCTGGTGGTGATTCCGCTGTTGGCCTTCCCCATCACGATCATCTTCGCCATGGTGATTCAGGCACGTTTGCGCGACACCGTGCAGAAGAGTCTGAGCCTTGGCGCCGAACGCCAGGCCCTGCTGATCGAAACCCTCGGCGGCCTGGAAACCCTCAAGGCGTGCAGCGCCGAAAGCGAACGCCAGCACACATGGGAAAGCACCCACGGCGCCCTCACCCGCCTCGACAGTCATGCGCGCAACCTCTCGGCGCTGGCCACCAACGGCACGTTGTTCATTCAGCAATTCTCCGGCATGGCGACCATCGTCGCCGGGGTCTACAGCATCATCGCCGGCAACCTCAGCGTCGGCGCGCTAGTGGCGACCTACATGCTCGGCAGCCGCGTGCTCGCGCCGCTGGGGCAAATCGCCGGGCTGATCACCCGTTATCAGCAAGCACAACTGACCATGAAAAGCACCGATGCGCTGATGTCGTTGCCGCAAGAACGTGACGCCAAACAGCGGCCGCTGGAGCGCACGCAACTGCAAGGCGCGCTCGACGTCAGCGGCGTGACGTTCCACTACAACGGCCAGAATGCTCCGGCCCTGGCCAACGTCAGCTTCAGCATGAAACCCGGCGAACGGATCGGCATCATCGGCCGCAGCGGCTCGGGCAAAAGCACATTGGCGCGGCTGGTGATGGGTTTCTATGCGCCGGAAGAAGGCCAGTTGCTGCTCGATGGCCTGGACCTGCGGCAGCTGGACGTCGCCGACCTGCGTCAACAGATCGGCTATGTCGCCCACGACCTGCCGCTGCTGGCCGGCAGCCTGCGCGACAACCTGACCCTGGGCGCGCGCTACATCAGCGACGCCCGAATGCTTGAAGTCGCTGAACTGACCGGCGTCACCGAACTGGCTCGCCAACATCCCCAGGGCTTCGACCGGCCGGTGGGCGAGCGTGGTCAGTTGTTGTCGGGCGGTCAACGGCAAGCGGTGTTGCTGGCGCGGGCCTTGTTGCTCGACCCGCCGATCATGCTGCTCGATGAACCCACCAGCGCCATGGACAACAGCAGCGAAGACGTCCTGCGGCAAAAACTCCACGGCTGGATTCAGGGCAAAACCCTGCTGCTGGTCACTCACCGCACCTCGATGCTCAGCCTGGTGGACCGGCTGGTGGTGCTGGACAACGGGCGGATCGTCGCCGACGGCCCGAAAGAAGCGGTCATCGATGCATTGCGCAAGGGCCGTGTCGGCTCTGCGGCGGTCTAGGAGTTTTGCCCATGGCTGATTCATCGTCCGCGTCATCAAAGGACAGAGGCTACTTTGGCAGTTTCAGCAAAAGCGCCGAAAGCGAGTTCATGCCGGAAACCGCCGGCGCGTCGTTGCAGGATTCGCCGCGCTGGTCGCGGATCACCGTGTGGCTGGCGGCGGCGCTGCTGATCACCGCGCTGGTCTGGGCCAAATTCGCCGTGTTGCAGGAAGTCACCACGGGTGAAGGCAAGGCGATTCCGTCGAGCAAGATTCAGGTAATCCAGAACCTGGAAGGCGGCATCGTCACGGAAATCTACGTGCGCGAAGGGCAAATGGTGAACAAGGGCGACACCTTGCTGCGCCTGGATGACACGCGATTTCTGTCGAACAAAGGTGAAAGTGAAGCGGATCGTTATGCACTGACTGCGCAAGTCGAACGGCTGTCGGCCGAAGCCGAAGGCCGGCCATTTAAGCTGTCCGCGGAAGTCATCGCCAAGGCTCCGCAAGTGGCCGAGGATGAACGCTCGCTGTACGAACAACGCCAGCGCCGACTGGCCAGCGAGCAGCGCACGCTAACCGAACAACTTCGGCAGAAGACTCAGGAGCTGGCGGAGTTCCGTTCCAAACAGGGGCAGTTCAGTTCCAGCCTGGCGCTGCTGCAACAAGAGATGAACATGTCTGCGCCGCTGGTGGGCACCGGGGCGGTTTCGCCGGTGGAAATCCTGCGGCTCAAACGCAGCGCGGTGGAAATCCGCGGCTCGCTGAACGCCACGACCCTGGCGATTCCCCGGGCGGAATCGGCGATCAATGAGATCAAAAGCAAGATCGACGAGTCCGAACAATCCTTCCGTTCGGACGCGGCAAAAGAGCTGAATGAGAAACGCACCGACCTGTCGAAAATCACCGCGACGAGCATTGCCATCGACGACCGGGTGACGCGCACCACCGTGGTGTCGCCGGTTCACGGCATTATCAAAATGCTGAAGGTCAACACCATCGGCGGCGTGGTCCAGCCGGGCAACGACATGGTGGAAATCGTGCCGCTGGAAGACAACCTGCTGATCGAAGCCAAGGTCCGCCCTCAAGACGTAGCGTTCCTGCACCCGGGCCAGAAAGCCATGGTCAAGTTCAGCGCTTACGACTACACGATTTATGGGGGGTTGAGTGCGAAGCTGGAACTGATCGGGGCGGACACTATTACTGATGAGAAGGACAACAGTTTTTATCTGATTCAGGTGCGCACCGACAAGAATCACTTGGGCGGGGATGCGAAACCGCTGCTGATCATTCCGGGGATGGTGGCGACGGTGGACATTATTACCGGGGAGAAAAGTGTGCTGGATTATCTGCTTAAACCGGTGTTGAAAGCGCGGACTGAGGCGATGCGGGAGCGGTAGTGATTATCCAGATACTGCGGTGATTGGTCCGGCCTCTTCGCGGGCAAGCCTCGCTCCTACAGGTTATTTGTCGTGTTCAACATTTGCGACCACGCAAATCCTGTAGGAGCGAGGCTTGCCCGCGAAGAGGCCGGCACAAACAACACTATTTCGGCCCATGATTGCGCAGAAAAACCTCCTCCCCCATCGCCGCAATCTGCCCCTCGATCAACGCCTCGAATGGCTTCAACAACGGCTCAAAACTGACGGGTGACTCAAGCGTTTGCAACGCCTGAACAATCGCCTCCACCGTCGACAACGCCCCCGGCCCCGGCGCCTTGCGCAAGCGATAACGCGACACCCCGTCCTCGGCCAATGTCACTCTGGGCAACGCCGCCAACAATGGATTGAGGTGCAGCATTTTGCGTGCCTTGCGCCAGGTGCCGTCCGGAACCACCAGCAGCAGCGGCTCATCATTCGCGGTGTAGGCCTGCATCGGCTGTGCCTCATCGCCGGGAAACAGCAACCGTGCCTGATAGCCCGGCTGATTCAACAGCACCGGCAAATCCTCGAACACCTCGCCAACAATCAACTCGGCATTCTTCAACCCCAATGCCGCCAACCGCGCGGTGTTCAGCGCATGGTTCACTTCGCTTGGATGCTGAAGCAGCAACACCCGAGTGCGGCTGTCGAGGCTCGGGATCAGCGGGCACAGGCAATGGGTTTGCGGACGCAGGCAACGCGGGCAGTGGATTCTGGACATTGCTTCTTTTTCCTTTAAGCGGCCTGATTGAGCTGCGCTTTAAGCAAATCACGAAAAGTCTGGATCAGCGGTTCGCGGCTGCGGCCACGGCGCACGATCATCGAAAATGGCGCCTGATAACCGAACGTCGCCGGCAGCAGCACGCGCAAATCACCTTTGTCGGCCCAAGCCTGAGCGTAGTGCTCCGGCAGGTAACCGATGTAGGCGCCGGACAGCACCAGAATCAACTGGGCTTCCATACTTTCCACGGTCGCCGCGCTGTGCTTGAAACCGTGGCGCGCCAGTTCGGCCTGGCTCCAATAGCCGCGACCGACCATGCGCTGTTGGGTGATGACTTGCTCGGGGATGCGCCGCTCGGTGAACAGCGGATGACGACTGCTGCAATAAAGCCAGTGTTGTTCGCGGTAGAGCGGCATGTAGACCAGACCGCTCATGCGCGTGGAAAAGGCACCGATGGCAAAGTCGAGGCGGTTGTCCTGCACGCCGAGCTGCAGTTCGTAGGGGCTCATGACCGACAGATGCAAATGCACCGCCGGGTGTTCCTGACTGTAGGCACCGATGGCCTCGGCGAACGGCAAGGCCTTGTCACTGACGGTGGAGTCGATCACACCGAGGTTCAAGGTGCCACGCAGCTCGCCTTTGAGAGCGGCGGCGTACTGTTCGAAACCTTCGAGTTCCGCCAATAGACGCAGGGTTTCCTGATGGAACAGCTCGCCCTTGCTGGTCAGGCTGAAACCACCGCGACCACGATGGCATAGCACCAGGCCCAGGGCCGCTTCGAGCTGGCTCATGTAAGTGCTGATGGCCGAGGTCGAGAGGTTGAGCTCTTGCTGGGCGTTGGCGAACCCCTGATGACGGACCACGCTGACGAAGATGCGTAATAGTTTCAGGTCGGGTAAAGCGTTGGCCATGGGTGCTCCAAAAACACTGGTCGAGATTCAGCTACATCCCTGTAGGAGCTGCCGATCTTTTGATCTTTAATGTGTGCGGCCATGACTCCGCCAAAATCAAAAGATCGCAGCCTTCGGCAGCTCCTACAGGGTTATTCGTCAGCGGCTACGAGACGTGTTGAGTCTATCGCTACACATTCCATTAGTTTAGAAAAATCTGAACTAAGTATTTGCCCGTAGCGATTCTTCCCGGCCACTACATTTCGCAGAATCGGCCCACAGCGGTGCCCGTCTCTCCCCGAGCGTGCAACCGACATAAATAAAACAACGACGATGAGGCCTTACCCGTGGACAAGATTCTTCACCAACCACTGGGCGGCAACGAAATGCCGCGCTTCGGCGGCATCGCCACCATGCTGCGACTCCCCCACTTGCCATCCGCTGCTGGCCTGGACGCTGCCTTTATCGGCATCCCGCTGGACATCGGCACTTCCCTGCGCCCCGGCACCCGTTTCGGGCCGCGTGAAATCCGCGCTGAATCGGTGATGATCCGCCCGTACAACATGGCCACCGGCGCCGCGCCGTTCGATTCGCTGTCGGTTGCCGACATCGGTGACGTGGCAATCAATACGTTCAACCTGCTGGACGCCGTGCGGATCATCGAAGAGGCCTACGACAATATCCTCGAACACGATGTGATCCCCCTGACCCTCGGCGGCGATCACACCATCACCCTGCCGATCCTGCGTGCCATCCATAAAAAGCACGGCAAGGTCGGCCTGGTGCATATCGACGCTCACGCCGATGTGAACGATCACATGTTCGGCGAGAAGATCGCCCACGGCACCACCTTCCGTCGCGCTGTAGAAGAAGGTCTTCTGGATTGCGACCGCGTGGTGCAAATTGGCCTGCGTGCTCAGGGTTACACCGCTGATGACTTCAACTGGAGCCGCAATCAAGGCTTCCGTGTGGTTCAGGCTGAAGAATGCTGGCACAAATCCCTGGCACCGCTGATGGCCGAAGTGCGCGAGAAAGTCGGCGGCGGTCCGGTGTACCTGAGTTTCGATATCGACGGTATCGACCCGGCCTGGGCACCCGGCACTGGCACCCCGGAAATTGGCGGTCTGACGACCATTCAGGCGATCGAAATCGTGCGCGGCTGCCAAGGCCTCGACCTGGTCGGTTGCGATCTGGTAGAAGTCTCGCCAGCGTACGACACCACCGGTAATACCTCGCTGTTGGGCGCCAACCTGCTGTACGAAATGCTCTGCGTACTGCCGGGCGTGGTCCATCGCTGAGGATCGGTCATGAGCGAACGTGATCAGGTACTCAAAGCCGCCGCCGAGTTGGTATCGGCCTTTGCCCGTAACGATCGCGAAGCCTACTTCGGCGCATTCAGCGTTGATGCCAGCTTCGTGTTCTACACCCTCGAGCAGCCCCTGCTGTCGCGCGATGCCTATCAGGCGTTGTGGGACATCTGGCGCGCCGAGGACGGCTTCGAGGTGCTGTCATGCGCCTCGAGCAATGCCTTCGTCAGCCTGCAGGGCGACGTGGCGATTTTCATCCATGACGTAGCCACCGAGCTACGCATGCAAGGGGAGCAACACTTCAGCCAGGAGCGCGAGACGATTGTTTTCAAGAAACAAGCGTCTGGCCAAGAACAACAAGGCCTATGGCTGGCCTGCCACGAACATTTGTCCGCTATGCCGGAAGGGCTGCCACCCCCTTAGCCAAACAGGTGACGCTCACGCACGATGAGCGCGCCTTTATGATCGGAGCAGATCATGAATAACAACAACAAAGACCAAAGCCTTAGCAGCATCGAAACAAACGGGGTCGAACAGATCCCGGACAATGAACGCGACGCCCGGCCCAGCGACCTGTTTCGCCTGATCTTCGGCGGCGCCAATACCTTTGCCACCGCCGTACTCGGCAGCTTCCCGGTACTGTTCGGCCTGTCCTTTGAGGCGGGCGTCTGGGCGATTGTGCTGGGCGTGGTGATCGGTGCGCTGATCCTGGCGCCGATGGGCCTGTTCGGGCCGATCAACGGCACCAACAACGCCGTGTCCTCCGGTGCACACTTCGGCGTGCATGGGCGAATCGTCGGTTCTTTCCTGTCACTGTTGACCGCTATCGCGTTCTTCTCGCTCTCTGTGTGGAGTTCGGGCGATGCGCTGGTGGGCGGCGCCAAACGCCTGATCAACCTGCCGGAAACCGACCTCACCCTGGGCCTGGCCTACGGTCTGTTCGCGCTGCTGGTATTGACGGTGTGCATCTACGGCTTCCGCTTCATGCTGTGGGTCAACCGCATCGCGGTGTGGGCCGCCAGCCTGTTGTTCCTGCTCGGCATCTTCGCCTTCGCCCCGGCATTCGACAGCCAATACGCCGGCAGCGTGGCTCTGGGTCAGGCGGGGTTCTGGGCGGCGTTCATCGGCGCGGCGCTGGTAGCCATGAGCAACCCGATTTCCTTCGGGGCGTTCCTCGGCGACTGGTCGCGCTACATCCCGCGTGATACGCCGAAAGGCCGGATAATGCTGTCAGTGATTGCCGCACAACTGGCCACGCTGATTCCGTTCCTGTTCGGCCTCGCCACCGCCACCATCGTAGCGATCAAGGCGCCGGACTACATCGCGGCCAACAACTACGTCGGCGGCTTGCTGGCGGTGTCGCCGAGCTGGTTCTTCCTGCCGGTGTGCCTGATTGCGGTGATCGGCGGCATGTCCACCGGCACCACCTCGCTGTATGGCACCGGGCTGGATATGTCCAGCGTGTTTCCGCGGGTGCTGTCGCGGGTCAAGGCAACGCTGCTGATCGGCGTGATGTCGATTGCCTTCATCTTCATCGGGCGCTTTGCGGCGAACCTGGTGCAGAGCGTGTCGACCTTCGCCGTGCTGATCATCACCTGCACCACCCCATGGATGGTGATCATGATCATCGGCCTGTTGGTACGTCGCGGCTTCTACTGCCCGGATGACCTGCAAGTGTTCACCCGTGGTGAGAAAGGTGGCCGTTACTGGTTCACCCACGGCTGGAACTGGCGTGGCCTGGGTGCCTGGATCCCGAGTGCGCTGGTGGGTTTGTGCTTCGTGAACCTGCCGGGGCAGTTTGTCGGGCCACTCGGAAATCTGGCGGGCGGCATCGACATCAGTCTGCCGGTGACCCTCGGTCTGGCCTCGCTGGTGTACCTGACGCTGCTGAGCCTGTTCCCGGAACCGGCCACGGTGTTCGGCCCCAACGATCCACGCAGCAAGGGCACGGATTCGCTCGGTAAACCGGCGATGCGACAAGCCGCCTGATTCAACACATTACCTGTGGTCAACGCATGACCTGTAGGAGCGAGGCTTGCCCGCGAAGAACGATAACGCGGTCGGCCTGATGGACCGCGGCGCTCCCTTCGCGGGCAAGCCTCGCTCCCACAGGGGTCGATTTTCCACAAAGATTGATTTTCGCCTCACCATAAAAAAGACAATCGGAGACACGCCATCATGGCTTTGGATTTACTCGTCGTACTCATCTACGCCGCCGCGATGCTGATACTCGGCTACTACGGCATGCGCAAGGCCAAGACCAACGAAGACTTTTTGGTCGCCGGTCGTAACCTCGGCCCGAGCCTGTACATGGGCACCATGGCCGCTACCGTTCTGGGCGGCGCATCTACCGTCGGCACCGTGCGCCTGGGCTACGTCCATGGCATCTCCGGTTTCTGGCTCTGCGCGGCCCTCGGTTGCGGGATCGTGGCGCTGAACCTGTTCCTCGCCAAACCGCTGCTGAAACTGAAAATCTACACCGTTACCCAGGTGCTGGAAAAACGCTACAACCCGATGGCCCGCTCCGCGAGCGCGGTGATCATGCTGGCGTATGCGCTGATGATCGGCGTGGTCTCGATCCTGGCCATTGGCACCGTGCTGCAAGTGCTGTTCGACCTGCCGTTCTGGCTGTCGGTATTGGTCGGCGGTGGCGTGGTGGTGATTTATTCGGCGATCGGCGGCATGTGGTCCCTGACCCTGACCGACATCGTCCAGTTCGTCATCAAGACCGTGGGCCTGATGTTCATCCTGTTGCCAATCTGCCTGTACCAAGTCGGTGGCTGGGATGAGTTGGTGCTGAAACTGCCCGCAACCGCCTTCAGCTTCACCACGATTGGCTGGGACACCATCATCACCTACTTCATGATCTACTTCTTCGGGATCCTGATCGGCCAAGATATCTGGCAGCGTGTGTTCACCGTCAAGAGCGCCAAAGTGGCTCAGGTCGCCGGTACATTCGCAGGCTTCTACTGCATCCTTTACGGACTGGCCTGCGCCCTGATCGGCATGGCCGCTCATGTGCTGATCCCGGACCTGGACAACGTCAACAACGCCTTCGCCGCCATCGTCAAACTGTCCCTGCCGGACGGTATCCGTGGCCTGGTGATTGCGGCTGCCCTGGCGGCCATGATGTCCACCGCCAGCGCCGGCCTGCTCGCCGCCGCCACGACCCTGACCGAAGATCTGCTGCCGAAACTGCGCGGCGGTAAACAGTCGAGCCTGGGCATCAACCGCCTGTTCACCCTGCTGACCGGCATCGTGGTACTCGGCATCGCGCTGGTAGTGAACGACGTGATCAGCGCGCTGACCCTGGCCTACAACCTGTTGGTGGGCGGCATGCTGATCCCGCTGATCGGTGCAATCTTCTGGAAACGCGCAACCACCGCCGGCGCTATCGCCAGCATGGGCCTGGGCTTTGCCACCGCATTGCTGTTCATGATCAAGGACGGTATGGACGCCAACACCCCGATCTACTACAGCCTCGGCGTGGGTCTGGTGAGTTTCGTGGTAGTCAGCTTGCTGTCCCGTCGCCCGGCACCGGTAGCGAGCGCCATCTAAGAATTTCTATAACGATTTGATGCTTTCTTCGACGGGTGTGGCGTCGGTGCCACACCCGTTTTTTTTCGCCTGAAGGAATCTGCTATTTGCGCACGATGATTGACGAGTGGCAGCGCCGACACGCTTGAAGCCTGCTGTACTCAGCACCAGGGACAACAACAATGACGCCCTCGAAGAACAACCATGACAAGAGACGCCGTTCGTACAGCCGTGCATCGCCTTATCAGCCGCCTGCTGGAAAATCAGAAGGACTTTGACGACAACACTCGCCTGGTGCAGTTGGGACTGGATAAAGAAGATATTGAAGATCTGATTTTCCATCTGGAAGATCAGCTGGGATTGACGGCGTTTACCGCCGAAGAAGACCGGATGCTCAAGACTGCGACGACCGTCGACGACTTGAGCCGGTTTTTGATTGAGATCGGGCGGTATTAACCGCCACACCTGATCTAACTGTCGACCGCCAAGATCGCAGCCTTCGGCAGCTCCTACAGGTGTACCCGAAATCGCAGCACAAGCGCACTCCTGTAGGAGCTGCCGAAGGCTGCGATCTTTTTCAGGATTAACGGCTTACCGGCGGCGCTGCTGGCGGCGACGTTGTTCGTCGTCAGTGCGAATAGGCACGGGTTGCAGAGGCGGTTCGATCAAACCGAGTGCGACACCCAGGTCATGCAGCCAGTTTTGGATTTTCTCTTTCATGGTGCCCCCTTCAGGGTAGTGCCGAGCGGCCGAAGTTCTGTAGCCCCTTCGCACTGATAATAGTCCGAAGTCCTACGTAATGCTCGTCCAACATCGCAATGATCTGTTACTGAATTGATCCAAATCCCTGACCGTCAGTTCAAGCAAATGCCTGGGCCTGCATCGCTGCCGACGGGTATACCGCCTGCTGCTGCTCGATCCATGCATTCAGGTTGGCCCCGACCATGCCTTTGCGCCACATCAGCCAAGTGGTTGCGCTGGCGAACGGCTCGGCCAACGGGTGCACCGCCACGCTTTCGCGCCCCGGCAGGCTGGCGAGCATCGACTCCGACATCAGCGCCACGCCGGAGCCGGCAATCACGCAGGCGAGCATTCCCGGGTAAGACTCGATCTCCATCGCCCGGCCCATGGCCGCGTGATCATGGGCGAACCAGGCTTCCAGACGCATCCGATGGTCACATCTGGTGTTGCGTTTCGGTACGGGCGTGGCCAGCGCCTGGGTGTTGGTGATGATTACCGCATTGAGTCAACCGCTGGCAGCGGCGGCCGGTCGTCCGCGGCTCGGCGCGCTGGTCTTTGCCGGGCCGGGGCTGGGGATTTTTCTGACAGGATTATTGGCCTTGGGCTCGAACCTGCTCGGTCAGACGTCCGCGACCTTGTGGCTGGTGTATGCCGGTGTCGGGCTGGTGATGCTGCTGGGGATTCTGCCGTTCCTGCCGCAGCCGGCCGTCCCTTCTACTGCGACATCACCTACTGCTACATCGGGCGTACACGGTGTCGGACGTTTACCGGTGATCTATGGGTTGTACGGTTTGGGCTACATCATCCCGGCCACTTTCCTCTCGCAAATGGCCAGCACGCAGTTCCATGGCCAATGGCAAGCCGATCTGTTCTGGCCATGCTTCGGCCTCGCGGCGGCAATCGGGGTGGTGTTGGTGAGCCTGCGTCGACACAACCCGAACGCCACTCGCCATTGGCTGATAGCCACGTTGTGGTTGCAGGCGGCCGGGGTATTCGCCTGCCTGTTGGGCAGCGGTGCCGGACTGGCGTTGGGGGTCATCCTGTGTGGCGGACCGTTCCTGGCCTGCATGCAACTGGTGATGCAACGCTCCCGGGAACTGGCGCCCCACGCCACCCAGCGCAACGCCGGCCTGCTGACCGCGTGCTTCGCCGTGGGTCAGCTCAGCGGGCCGTTGCTGGCCGCGCTGAGCAGTCATTTCAGCGGTGGATTGCAACCCGCGCTGATAATCGCCGGCAGCGGTTTGCTCATCGCCGGCGCTTTATTGCTGCGCCCGGTCAGGGTTGCCCAAGTGCTTTGCGCAAACGACGGCGGACCCACTGTTCTGCGCTCACAAAAGTGATCCCGAGCAGAACCAGAACCGCGCCGATCACAAAGTTAAGGCTAAGCTCTTCGCCCAGCAGCACCACGCCGAACGTGACGCCGAACAGCGGCGTCATGAACGAAAACACCGCCAGGTTCGCCGCCAGATAACGGCGCAGCAGCCAGAACCAGGTCAGGTAACTGAAGAACGACACCACCAACCCCTGGAACAGCACACTGGCCACGGCAACAGTTGTAAGGCTGACATGGGTGACCTGCCCACTGAGGATCGCGATCAACAGCAGGCCGACGAAGCCGACGATCAGTTGATAAAACAGCGTCAGGGTCACCGGCGCTTCCGACAGACGAGAGGCGCGCACCACCACGGTGGTCGCGCCCCACGATGCTCCGGCCAGCACGCCCAACGCATCGCCCATCAGCATGCGGTGATCGAGGTTGTCCCACGACACGCCACCGGCAAACGCAATGGCAATACCGATGAAGGCGAGAAAAATCCCCAACCACTGCACCGGTCTTAAACGCTCACTCGGCAGCAGCCAATGCACGCCCAACGCGGTGAAGATCGGCGCGGTGTAGAGGAACACCGACATGTGCGCCGCCGTGGTCAATTGCAGGCCTTCGGAAATGAAGAAGAACTCCAGACCAAACAACGCACCCGCCAGCAAGCCGCCGCGCCAGGTACTGCCGACCTGATCCCAGCCACCCTTCCAGCAGATCAACAATCCTACGAGCAGTGCGGAAATACCCGACCGCCCCGCCGCCTGCATGACCGGCGCGATGTCGGGCGCGGCCCACTTGATCATCACCTGTTGCACGCCCCAGATCAGGCACAGCCCGACCATCACTTGCAGGGCAAATCCATCGGCGCTACGCCGGGTGGCGCTCACCGGAATACCTCGACAACACAATCCATGGCCGTGACTCGACAGTAAAAATAAAGCCCCGACCTTCTGGCTGAGCAGAGTGCCGGGGCGAAAAATGATGCTGCCGATTATTAACCAGATGGACAGAAAAAGGTGTCTGCGAAAGACCTTTAAATCGTTGCTTGCGTCATCCGGTTGTAGTCCTCTTGTAACAACCGAAAATAACTCCCTGTAGGAGCGCGTAGGGTCAGCTGAGTTCGATACGATCAGCGTGAATGACGATCTGGCCGTTCTTGTACAGCGCACCGATGGCCTTTTTGAAGTTGCCCTTGCTGACGCCGAACATACTGCTGATCAGCGTGGGGTCGCTCTTGTCGTTGACTGGCAGGGTGCCGTTGTTGTCGCGCAACTTGGCGAGGATCTTCGAATTCAGACTGGTGGCGGCTTCCTCGCCCACCGGTTGCAGGCTCAGGCTGATCTTGCCGTCGGCGCGAACTTCTTTGATAAAGCCCTTCTCTTCTTTGCCGGCACGCATGAACTTGAAGATTTCGTTCTTGTGGATCAGGCCCCAATGCTTGTTGTTGATGATTGCCTTGAAGCCCATATCGGTCGCTTCGGCCACCAGCAAATCAACTTCCTGACCCGGGGTGTAATTGGCCGGGGTCTTGTCCAGGTAGCGATCCAGACGTGCCGTCGCGGTGATGCGCCGCGTGTGTTTGTCGAGGTAGACATGCACCACGACATACTCGCCGGCCGTCATCTGGCGCTTTTCTTCGGAATACGGCAGCAGCAGATCCTTCGGCAAACCCCAATCCAGGAACACGCCGATGCTGTTGACTTCAACGACTTTCAAACTGGCGAACTCACCGACCTGAACTTTCGGCTTTTCGGTGGTGGCGATAAGTTTGTCATCGCTGTCCAGATAAATAAAAACGTTGAGCCAGTCTTCATCTTCGCTGGGAATATCTTTGGGGATATAACGGTTAGGCAGGAGGATTTCACCCTCCGCGCCACCGTCCAGATATAAACCGAAGTTAGTATGTTTAACCACTTGCAAACTGTTGTAGCGCCCGACTAAAGCCATGTCCAATACCCTCATTGCGTGGGCGGCATTCTACCCGGTTTTGCGGGCGGCGTTCGGCGGCCGGCCCGGTGGCGCAAGAAAATCCACGGAAGGCCTTAATTTTCCTGGGTTTTGCCCTGTGCGTTTGGCCGCTCGTCAGGCCATTTGGGTGCCCCACACCTTGGTTTGGCCATCCGAAAAGCGCTTTTTCTCCACTTGGGTTCTTAGTTAAAACAGCAGCTTAGGGGAACATTGCGAATAATAACTTGCGATAAATCGCGCTGCTCCAATGTGTATTTCGGGAGGATATTTACCAAGCAATTGTCAAGTATTTCCTGTACGATGCCTGGCCAAGTTAATTTCTACAGGTTAATGGCCGCCATGCGTGTAAAAGCATCCAACAGCAAAGCAAAGCCAGCTCCAGCCGTTGAAACCAGCGAATCGATCAACAACCAGATCGCTGCGTTCCTCAAGTCCGGCGGCGAGATCCAGCAAATTGCCAAAGGCGTCAGCGGCCAGACGTTCGGCCCGTCCAAGCAGATCACCTTGGGCAAGAAGTAACATCCCCCAAAGATCCGCCGCGTCACCTGGTCCCTAAGCGCTTTGAGCTTCGAAGCGCTTGGACTGGAACCCTTCCGCAAGACCCCATAAAACAAATCAATATTTCAAAAATCGACGAACGGCCCTTGATGCCGAACATTCGCCGGTATGCTTGCACGTGTCTGGATCAAGCGTTTCAGCAGGTTTTCAGAACCTGCTCCTCGCAGCTCATGGAGTGACGCATGCTCAAGCCCTCTCTATTCCTGCTCGGCAGCCTGCTGTGGTGTTCGGTCGTGCATGCGCAAGTCTTCCAGCGCGAACTGGGCGACTTCGATCTCAAACTCGCCACCACCCCGAGCCGCAGCATGGCCCAAGGTCTGGTCAAACCCTCGACGACCGGCTCGTTCCACGGTGGTCTCGACCTGAGCCACGACAGCGGCTTCTACGTGGGTCAATGGTCCCCCAGCATGGGGCTGAGCCCGTCGAGCAACCTTGAAGTCGATTCCTACATGGGTTTTAAACAGCCTTTCGATCACTCCCTCGGCTACGAAGTGGGCATGATCCATTACAGCTACCCGAAAGCGGACACCTTCGACAGCCAAGAGCTGTTCGGCGGCCTGACCCTGCTGGGCAGTCGGTTCGGCGCGGCCTTCAGCAACGATCCGGACAAGCAGAACAGCACCCTGTTCGCCGACCTCAGTGGCAATCAGCCGTTCGGCATCGGGATCAGCCTGAAATACACCACCCACCAACTCAACACACCGGTGTCCGTCGACGATGGGTATGTAGGAAGTTTTACCGACTGGTCAGTGAAATTGTCCCGGCCATTCATGGGCATCGATCTGGACTTGATCTACAGTGATTCAAGCCTGAGTGGCAATGATTGCTCCGCCTATTCCGGCCACAATAGCGAGTGCGATGGTCTGGTTACGCTCAAGGCTGCACACAGTTTCTATTAATCGGCTGAACTGCCGGACTCGGCTCGCGATCACATAAGAGAACCCAATAAGAAACCAGGTCTTCGCAAGGACTCGTCATGTCGCACTGGTTGAAACAGATCGGCGTCATCCTCACCCTCAGCCTTACCGTCGCCGCGTGCAGCCGCGTGGGCCTAGCTTACCGCAACCTCGACGTGATCATTCCCTGGACGCTGAACGACTATCTGGAAATGAACCACGAGCAAAAAGACTGGTTCAACGAGCGCCTCAAAGAACACCTGAGCTGGCACTGCACTACGCAATTGCCTGGTTACCTCGACTGGCTGGATCGCTTACAGGCCATGGTCGAGGCCAACCAAATCACCGACGCCGCGCTGCAAACCCGCACCCAGGAAGCCAAACAGGCCATCGCCGAAACCGCCCGGCAGATCACCCCATCGGCCATCGAGTTGTTGCAGGGCCTTGATGACAAGCAAGTCGCGGAAATGAACGATGCCTTCGCCAAGGACCAGCGCAAACGCCAGGAGGCCTACCTCAAACCGTCTCTGGAACAACAGATCAGCGAGCGGAGCAAGCGCATGGAGAAACGCCTGAATGTCTGGCTCGGACCGCTAAGCCCGAACCAACAGCAACGGGTAGTGGCTTGGTCGAATGCCTTGGGTGATCAGAACAAACAATGGATTGCCAACCGCGCCCATTGGCAACAGCAATTCAGCGCGGCGGTTGCGCAACGGCAGAGTCCAGAATTCCCACAACGAATCGAGACGCTTCTGGTGAATCGCGAGAGCTTGTGGACGCCGGCTTACCGCGAGGCCTACGCCAACACCGAAGCCCAGGCTCGGGCGTTGCTGGTGGACGTGATGGCCGAGAGCACGCCGGTTCAGCGTCAACAGTTGCTGAAGAAGATTGAAGGCGTGCGCAAGGATTTCACTGATTTGCAATGCCTGAAAGCGGCGCGGCAGGAATAAAAAAAAGCTTCGCGGGCAAGCCTCGCTCCTACTGGTAAGCGTTGTTCACACATTTTGTGAACAACACAAAACCCGTAGGAGCGAGGCTTGCCCGCGAAGCTTTTTACGGTATCAAGCAATCTGCGCCTTCGACGCCACTTCATCAAACGTCAATTCCTCCAGCGCATCCTCCTGTTCATCCAGCACCTGCCGCGGATGCTCATTACCCGGAATGCTGCTATCGATCAGGCTCAACAACCTCGAGCCCCGGGGCGTTAAAATGTAATTCTCGCCATTGCCACCCTGATCCTCCGGTCGAGGCTCGATATAACCCCGCAGCAGCAGTAACTTTTCGTACTTGCCAGCCACCGTTTTCAAGTGGTCCAGATTCTCAAACGGCTCGCCCGCGTTGGCTTTCGCCGCCGCATACTGCTCGGCATAAGGCCGTGGAGTGAAACTGTGGCCGGCGCCGTTCTGCACTTCATGCAGCAAGCGTTCAATCAAATCCCAGTTATAAGTCGTCATCCTGATTCAACCTCCAATGCCCGCGAGTGAAATGGCCTTCATCAGTTGTGACCGACGCGGTGAGCAGCCGTTCAGCCGAGGTATTTCGCCCTACCGACCGGCGGTATGTCGAATAGGGCACAGACCAAACGACTAGGCTGTGTAAGAAGGTTTAACCCGCAGCGCGAATCGACTTTCGCCAAAGCATGCAGGAGAAATCACCATGAACATTCAGAATCATCCGGTCGTGTCCCGAGAAGAATGGCTCGCCGCCCGCAAACAACACCTGGCCCACGAAAAAGCCTTCACCAAGGAGCGAGACAAACTCAGCGCCGAACGCCGCGCCCTGCCCTGGGTGAAAATCGACAAACCCTACCGCTTCCAGGGCCCCCACGGCGAACTGAGCCTGGCCGACCTGTTCGGCGGCCGCAGCCAATTGATCATCTATCACTTCATGTTCGCTGCTGGTTGGGACGAAGGCTGCCCCGGTTGCTCGTTCTTGTCCGACCACATTGACGGCGCCAACCAACACCTGGCCCACCATGACGTGGCCGTGGTCGCGGTTTCCCACGCCCCCTTCGCCGAATTCCAACCCTTCAAACAGCGCATGGGCTGGAAATTCGACTGGGTCTCGTCCGAAGGCTGCGACTTCAACTATGACTTTGGCGTATCGGCCCGAGCCGAAGACGTCGCCGCCGGAAAAGCTACCTACAACTACGAAAAATCCGACGGAGTTGAAGAAGAACTTCCTGGCCTCAGCGTGTTTTATCGCAATGAAGCGGGGGATATTTTCCATACCTATTCCACCTATGCCCGAGGCCTGGACCTGCTGGTCGGCGCCTACAACTATCTGGACCTCACGCCAAAGGGGCGTAATGAAGAGGAAATCATGGATTGGGTGAGGCATCACGATCGGTATGAGGACAAGGCACCGGGCAGTTGCTGCCATGGGGGATAGGCCGCAGCCATCGCGGGCATTGGATCGGGTTGAACACAACATCCGCCAACACCACAAATCCCCTGTGGGAGCGAGCCTGCTCGCGATGACTGACTAACATTTAACATAGATGTCGACTGATACACCGCTTTCGCGAGCAGGCTCGCTCCCACAAGGTTGCGTGGTGTTCTGTAGGTGCATCCAATTGCCTAACTGCAACTACGGCAAACGCCCTACATCAACCTCGGAATCTGGCACCTTGCACCGCTGGAACGACGTCCTGCAAGCCATGGCCGACTACCGAATCCGCACCGTCACTCAGGTACTGGAAAACATCGCCTTTCGCGCCGAGATCGGTTGCGACACGGTTGTACTTTCCAACTGTTCAAAACTGCTGACCATACCGTTGCGTGATGGCTGTGATTTGATGGACGTGATTGGTCGAAGGTTAAGGGCGCAAGCAGCGGAGTGAATGAAAAACGGGCGACCTATGGGCCGCCCGATTTACATAGGGAATACAAATAAATGAGCCTTACGCTGAAGGCACGCTCGTCACGGGAATGCGTTCCTGAGGCTGCGTTATATCGTAGATATGCTGCTCACAACGACTACCAACAAATTGAAACTCCACCAAATAGACCTTGCTTCTTTCCGGTGTGAAAGTGGTTTTGAGCGGACCGCAGCTATAAGTATTCCCGACTCCCCCACCCTTCGAATAACCCGACACCTGGAACGGCTGATCGGCATCGGCCTGTACTTCCAGCTGTGGGAAGCGTTTAAGGGTAGCGCTGTTGGCTGCTTCGTTGAGTTTGGCAATCCAGCCGAACACCTTCCCCTGGCCTGAATCCACAACGGTTCCAAGCACCTCCATACGCTGGTCAGGATCCGCTGCGCGGCGGATCGAGAACTCTACTGGGGAAGTGTTACCTGATGCTTTCATGATGACCTTGGCGTGTTGCGCATCGACTGTCACCTTGTTCTGGCGCAGTTGGATACCGTCCTTCAGTAGGCTGGGAGAAGAGTCCCTGACGTTGGAATGGCAACCTGGTAATGCCAGAATCAGGGTCAGAGTTAACAGCGTGCTTCTCTTCACGTAGGAAAGTCCTTATAAACGTATATTCGGCTGATGAGAAAATATTTTTCAAAACGGCGAATCATAAATACTGAACTAGCCAGAGGCAGACCTATCAGCAGAAAAAATTGACAACTTTATTTTCTGGCCAGCACACCCGAAACCAAAAAAATTCGCCCCCTTTCTTTATTATTTTTACCAATTTTTTTATATGCTCACTCTTCCGCCGAGCGCATACCTTTCAATTGTAGCTCTGCACTCCACCCCTGCGGGGGACATTGATTCCCACTCCACCACCTCATACCGTTCTCCTTCCATTTCTGACGTAAAGCAAGATGCGTAACTGAGGAATCATCATAACCAAACTCCGTACCGCAACACGGGCAGATATTGTATGAAGCACATCCAAAACTATCATAGGGTGCTTCATCAAGATCGGGATACATGCATACAGGACAGATGAATATCGTTTTTATGAGCATTAAAGTAATCCAAGTTGCGCCCCCATCACCATGAACAACCACATCGGGCAACACCAAACTCATCTACTTTCAGATTAAAACGAACAACATCCCATTAGCTCTGACTCTTGGACTTGTAGCACTAAGACTTTAAAGAGGACAGATTTATTTTCTGGCCACCACTCTCAGGAGATAAATTCGTCCGACTCTCATTCCTAACACCTTACACTCACAACTCCCCAATACCTTTAACCACATTAATTACAGTACCCACAGACATTATTTTCTCATGCACGGTCTTTCCAAAATCACAACTCCAGACAAGACGATCACTATTTGTCAATTGCTGGAAGTAAATAAAGCAACCACAGTCACTCAGATATGTACATGTCAGGTCCTGCACGCTTGAAATCAAGTGAGCCCCTCCGCAAAAAAAATAATCATGTGCGGTTTTAAAAAGATCTTCTGCCGTAATTTCGGGATCCCCATCTATAACACGATCGAACTCCATTTTGGCATAGAAGTTAACGGCAACTTTAAGCTCTGTCACCTCGACTGCCTCTACCATGCGCCGACCATCAACGAACATGCAGAACATTCCATTCAGCCAATAGCCATCCGGATCAGTCCAGCAATCAACCACATCAAACTGTATTGCGAAATCAAATGGTTCGCCGTAAATCATCTAAGTTTCACTCCCAAAGCTTTCTGAACCTCAGAGGGAACATAGTTCGCTCCTAGAGGATTCTTAGCATCACCTGTACTGCCATTCCAGTGAAAAATGCCATTGGTACCCTCAAATCGGTGAACATTACCATTTTCATCCTTAGCGAAGGTAACAACTTTGTTTGGATAGGTGATGGGACTTTTGATGGACTGTCCAAATAAATCTAGCGAGTTTTGTGGTTCGATACCCGCGTTGGGACGATTACCTATCTGACCAAGAGTATGTTTGGAATTTGATTGATACGTCAGCCCGTTGGAAGCGACAGTTGGGTGAGCAACAGGAATCGGACTCCCTCGATTCTTGCCTACCACCGCAGCCACAGATGTCTTGCTTCTGGACGCTAGGCCGCCGGCGCCCAGAACCTCGATCGTATCCTTCCCTACTAGTGCAACCTTTTCCCATGTCGGCAAGGCGTCATACAGTAACGCCATATCATTCTGATTTTCATCAGTGACGTACTGACGAATCCGACCAGCTTCCTCAGACGACAGATCAAAAAACCAGGTAAGCGCACTGACGCCGTCCGCAGCGGTGATTCCCATATCCAAGTCAGATTGATAGTAGATTGTGCAAACGCCGCCAGTGCCGGCGCAGTCCGCAAGCATTTCTGCACGTTTTTGCGCGCTCAGCCCCTTGTACTTTTCCCAGATCCCCTCTGTAGATTCGCCTTTCTTATTTGCGGCTATCAGCTCTCTAGCCCAATTACTCACGTCTTGGGCACTAAGCCCGTTATTTTCTACCGCATTTTTCCCAACAAGAGCCGCCGTAACGGCATCCAGCGAATCAGTCCCCGTGAACGCACCGCCAATGCCAGCAACCAGCGTAGCCAAACTAGAAATGGTCTGTTTCTGCTCGGCGGTCAGCCTGTCGTTACTCATGTCACCGTAGAGTTCTTCCTTGATGATCCGAGCAATCTCTTCCGCAGCAACAGCACCCACCGCACCCGCAAGGGCTGAGCCACCATTAGCTTTGGCAACCAGCGCCCCCAACACGGCGTGAGCCATCAGATTGGCCGTTTTATCTCCCTCAGTTGCATCTCTGATGGCCTGAGCAACGTATGGCGCAGCGGCCCCGGCAAAAGCGCCGGCGATGTTGCCACTGAGCACGCCTTGCACGATCGAAGTCACGGCCTGAGCGGCCTTTTGGAAACTGCTGCCCATGCCGTAGTCACGCTGAATTTGCTGGCTGATCTGTTCGGCCGTCGGATTGACGAACCCTTGATCTTTCAGTTTCTGAATCGCAACCTTCGAGGTCTCGCTGTTCGGGTCCTCGGCTTCTTTCATCTTCGCGGCAGCAATGGCGTCACTGATGCCCTTGGTCAGCTCGATGGCGCTTTTTACAAGCTCGACGCGCTCTTTCATTGCCTCCGTGTCGGGCTTGTCGAGTTGCTGATTGGCGTTCGCTGTGTCCCGGTTCAACCCCACGAGATCGTTGGCGCCTTCAGGGTTGCGCACGATGATCGTGCCTTCACTGACCGCGCTGCGGGTTTTGCTTTTATCCGAGTCTGTAAGTGCGACACCGTACAATCCACCTACTGAAGCGCTTGCAGCCCCACCGCCATAGCTACTGGAAACACTCACGCCTCCCGATTGCGCGCTGATCTCACTGACATTTTTTATGTCGCTGACGATCAGACGATCAGTGCTCAGCACGTTTTTATCAGCGGAGGCGTCGCTGGCGATCACGCCGCCTTGCAAGGTCGTATTTTTGCCAACATCCAGGTTGTAACCACCCGCCCCGGCAAACAGGCCAGTCTGCTCCGTGACCGCTCGATACTCACTGTCCATGTTGCCGAAGGCCAGGCTTCCGGAAGCCGTCACCGGCGTGCCATAACAAAAAGGCGGGATACAAATGCTTGCACCGAATCCGCCGCTGCTCTGTTTGTTTTCCTGGGTTTCAACATCCTGGCGGGAAATGATGTTGAGGTTCCCTTCAATCTTCGCATTGATGCTGTCAGCGTTAACCTGAGCCCCCGCCAATGTGGTATCGCCACCACTACGTAGCACCAGCGTTCCCGCATTCAGCGTGGTGTTAACTTGGGTGATCGAGCTGCCGCTCCCGGTACCTTTCGCGCCCGAAGCACCGAGATCCAGGGTAAAGCCGTTTTGTTGGCCAATGTTGAAACTGGCACCGATGGCAGTTTTGTTGCTGGAGTTGTTATTGGCCCATTCAGCAGTGTTTTGGGCGCTCTCCAGAACAACGTTGTGTTTGGCATCCAATACAGCGGTGCCGCCCGTACTCAGGCTACTGCCAATGACGTGAATGTCACCCTGAGAGCCTGCCGCGCTGCCATTTGCAATGATGGTGAGGCCGGTCCCCGCGTTGACCGTGCTTTGCTTGGCTGTCTGACTGTTGTATTCACTCGTGCTTTTGTTGTGGGTATTGGCAAGCTCGGTGCCGATTTTTATCAACGAGCCATTACTGGCGGAACTACCCTGTTTGTCTTTATAAGCCGTGGTCGCGTCGTCGGCCTGGGAACCCATGCCGCCCAAGTTGTAGGCCGCCAATGCGGCTTGTGCCAACTTCACGGCTTTGAGTCGTGGATCTTCAGCATCATTGGCCGTCTTGACGGCTGTGCGAATGGTGTTGACGGTGTCGATGATCGCACCACCGAGAACTCGTCCCACACCCAAGTTGTTGCTTTTGTCTGTGGTGCTTTGGTTCGAGCTTTCCATGCCTGCCGCGATGGTGACATTCGACCCCATTAGGGTCATGTTTTTGATGCTGAACAGATCGCTGGCGATAACATCCAGATCACCTCCCGCGACGAGGCTGACATTGCCCGCACTTGAGCCAATGGTGCTACCGGTCAGCGTGGTTTGCGACATCGTGCCATTGTGTTTTTGGCCACCAACCGACAGGTGCTGGTTGCCAGTGATGTCATCGACACCAAGATTGTTGGCCGTCAGTACACCAGTAAAATCGCGGTTCTTCTCCTTATGCACTTCGGTGCGGGTGAAGGTGTTTTCGGCAGCGTTGATTGTCAAGTCACGCCCCGCGCGCACTGTCAGATCCTCAGTGCTGACCACGGCCGAGCCTGTGATGTCGACATCGCGCTTGGCGCTCACCGCAACGGTGTTACCCGAGATCAGGCTACCCACTGCAGTGGTTTGAGTCTCCGAAACGTTGTCTTGGACTTTGCTCGATTTCAAACCACCCCAGCTGCTTTTGCTGGAGCTGCTCTCATGGCGAGCACTTGATGAATCGGTGACGGCCACAATTTTCACATCATTGCCAGCACCCAGACCGACGCTGCTGGTCTCGGAAACCACGTTGCTGCCTTCGATCAGCAAGTCTTTACCAGCCACCAGGACGCTCTTGCCCTGAGAAGTGACCGCACTGCCAATGTTCATCGTACTGGAAGTCTCCTGAAGGAGGCTCTTTTTACCCGACGAACTTTTCTTGGTCTTGCTGTAGAAACTGTAGTCTTCGTCTTGAGCCGCCCCCAAAGACAGATCACCACCGGCAACCAGATACGCCTCGTCCCCGGCACTCACCCGGCTGGCGATCAGCCCCAAGTCCTTACCCGCGCTGAGGGTAATGCTGCCCCCTGCATTAACAGTCGTAGACACCTGACTGACATGGTCTTCCTGACTGGTGAACTTTTTGTTTTGGCTGAAGGAGTGCTGTTCATCCGCCGCAGAGGCCAGTGTCAGGTCACCGACTGCGTTCATGCTGACGTCACGTTTGGCGTCGATCTGACTGGCGATAACGGTGAGATCTCGGCCGGCATTGACCTTCAGGTCCCGCCCCACATCCACGTCTGAACCATATTGGGTGATGGTTTGATCGCGGTGTGTGCCGACTTCGTGGTTGACGATCTGTTCGGCGGATACGATGTTGACGTCACGACCGGCGCTGATCGTGGTATCGGCACCGCTTTTCAGCACGCCGCCGGTGTTGTTGACGTCGCGCCCGGCGTTGAGGGTCAGCGCGTTGGCGGCTTCGATGCGGGCGGCGCTGTTGACGAAGTCCGTGCGTTCGTTGGTGTAACCCGTACCACTTTCGTGGGTGGTGACGGTGCGTTCGTTGATCACGTCGCCACGGGTGGCGGTGAGCGTCACGTCCCGCCCGGCAATAATCCCCCCCGCCTTGTTGGTCAGGTTATTGGTGGCCAGCACCTTCAACTGCTCCCCCGCCTCCAGCAACCCGCTGCTGACCAGATCATTCTTGGCCGTCGCATCAAGGTTCTGGCTGGCGCGCAGGGTGCCGGCGTTGTTCAGGTCTTTGCCGGCGATGAGGGTTACGTCGCTGCCCTGGATCAGCGCGCCGTTGGCGGCCAGGCGGTTGTTGGCGTTGGCCAGGTACAGCACCGGCACCAGGACTTTTTCGCCGTTCACTTCATGCTCTTCGAGCCAGACGATGTCGTGGGTCAGGGCCGCGACTTGCTGTGAAGTGAGGGTCACGCCGAGGCTCAGGTTGAGTTGGCTCTTGCTGGCGATGGCGTTGTTCATCAGGTACTTGTAGAGCGCTTCGTCCGAGGTCTGGCCGTCGATGAAGCGTTGGCCGGTACGGGCGACCACGGCTTGCTGGATGAGGCGTTGTTCGTAGAGACCATCGCCCAAACGCTTGGCGCTTTGGTCGGGGTTGTAGCCCAGACCGGACAGCAGGTAGTCCGAACTCATGAATTGCTTGAGGTCGGTGAGTACCGGGTTGGTTTCGATCAGGTATTTGTGCGGCTGGGATTTGCCGGCGCTGTTCGGCAGGCCTTGCACGCGGTTGATGGTGACCGGCGTAGACGATGCACCGGCGGTGACTTTGCCGCCGGTAAGCGTCCAGCTTTGCGGGCCGGTGCCGGTTGGGTGGGTGCTGCCTTCCTGGCTCAGACGGAACAGGCCGTTCTGGCTGGTGGGCAGGCTGAAGCCGGGCAGCGCCAACGGGTTGACTTGTTGCTGGGCCAGATCGGGGGCGAGTTGCTGGTTGATCTGGATTCGCGTCGAGTAGCCACTGCCCGCGCCGGTGTCGGTTTGGGTACGACCCGCCGCCACATAGGCATAGTAGGGGCGAACCACGCTGTTGTTGATGTTCTGGGCGGCATCGAGGGTGACGTTTCCGCCCGCCTGGATGATGGCATCCAGAGATTCGCCGCTGATGACGCGGCTGCTGGTCGGCAGTGTTTCGCCCATCCAGGCCAGAAAGTTGCTCATGTCCTGTTCGACGGTGGCCGAAGGTGTCGGGTTGTTTCGTTGGGTGAAGAGGTCGGCCATTCTAATGGCCGAAGCGGTTTCGTTGACCCAGCTGACGAATCGTCGGGTGGATTCGATTTCCTGCTCTTGCACACCCTTGTTGTTGATCGTCGACGCCGTGATCGTTAAATCCCCGGCGGCCGTCACGCTGCTGCTGGTGTTGTTCACTTCGCCGGCGTTAATCGTCAGGTCCGCGCCGCTGTTGATCGTGGAGGCTTGCGAATGAAGCGTGATCTTCAAACGATCGGTTTCAGCGATCTCCCACAAGCCGTTTCTGCGGCCACCGCCACGGCTGTCACAGCCACCGGCGATCTGTTCGCAGGGCAACTCAGTGATGGTCGCGACACTTTTCTCATGCTCGGTGTACTCCAACACATCCATGACGTTGTTAACCGTCGTGGCGGCGATCGTCAGGTCGCCCGTGCTATCAATCCCTGCGGACCTGTTGTCCAGCAGATCGGCCTTGGTGTGGGATTTGACGAATGTCATGCGGGCGATTGCCTGTGCGGACAAAGTCCTACGCAAACCTCGGAATCAGACGCCTTGCACCGTCGGAACGATGAAGCTTATAGTCCGCCCGTCGTCCACATGGCGACCGGGTTTGGCGACCTGACTAACGAGTGCGAGAGCTGTCTGCTTATTTGCAGGCGCCTCTGCATCCGCAAAACTGCTTTTTATGGCAGTTGTGCGCGGGAGACCTTCGGGTCTGCCGGTTACTCGTTTCCGGTTCGCCAACCTGCGTACAGCTGCCACCCTCTTCGTTTGGCGACGATTTGTTGGCACTCTCAATAAACTAAACGAGGCTCCACCGATGGATAGATACATGCCCCTCACCGGAATCGACTTGATCCCGGCATCTCTGCTGATCGACACCCAAGCTCCACTCGATGTTCTGCACGCCATGGCTGACTACCGCATCCGCGCCGTTACTCAGGTACTGGAAAACATCGCGTTTCGCGCCGAGATTGGTTGCGATACGGTTGTGCTTTCCGACTTTTCGAAACTGCTGGCCATTCCGTTGCGCGATGGTTGTGATTTGATGGATGTGATTGGTAGACGGTTGCGGGCACAGGCTGCGGAGTGAATGAAAAAGGGCGACCTGTTGGTCGCCCATTTCCCGATATGCGAATAAGTAAGATCTGATGCGTTTGGATTTTTTCTACGGCAGTTTTACAGTAACTACTGTTTCCAAGGATTCGGGCAGTCCAAGGAAATATCCCCACTGCTCCAGTACAAGACGCCATTCCTGCGGGGTAAATTTACCCGCGGGCTGTCCGACCCAGTCGTCGTTGATCAGGATATCACTGCGAGAAACGGCGACAGACTACCATTCCCAATAAAAACGTGGTCTGTCCCCGTTTACCATAAAAACGTGGTCTGTCCCCGTTTACCCCCAGGGACTGCCCCGTTTATCCTCTAGAATTTGCCCATGTGCCTTTCTATTTTTAAAACCTTAATCTTCCGTCTTCGTCAGTGCCTGTAAATATTTAAAAGGAGAATTTCCGACTTCAAACCCCATATCTAATGCTAACTGCTGAATCTCTTTAAGCTCATCAACAGCCAAAGCCACATCATATTCACAAATATGTTCACAAAGAATCTCTAAGGCCAAGCTCTCTTCATTATATTTAACATAGTCCAATGCCCCCTCAAGAAACACCGCATCCAAACGCCCTTCAAACTTAGCACCTAACTTTAATATCCGTTGCGAGTACATAGCAGCCTACTTAATCGATTTATAGGGTGGTATAGGTGCGTCATCAGGAAATGCAGTTACGACATTGCTTATCGCGGGTTGATAGACAACACGCATACGAACCCCATCTCGCACCTCGTAAGCAACCCACTTCGCTGGATCGCCATTTTTTGTGTACAAACCGCCCGTTCCTGTCTGGGCATACCACTTCGTATCTGGCGAAGTCACAATATCACCCACTTCATGAATTACCTTATCTGCGGACCAGCTTTCCGGAAAAACTGTTTTTCCGGGTTGCCCCGGCCAAAGGTGACCACCGCTCCCTGGCCCATCGCCATACAAAATATGCTTCTTCGACTCATCCGATAGGATGTCGATGAAATCTGACGGGACTGTGGTCTTCGGTGGCGTTACCGGCTTCGTCGGATCAAGCACCGGCACATCCGAATCCGGCATCAGATCTTGCAGTTTGTTGATTTGAGTTTTGACAACGTTGATGTCAACCGATGCGCCGATTTTTTTGACGGTGTTGACCGAAACGTCAATCCCCATTCTCGAAAGGGTCAGCGCGCTGTTGGCGGAGCTGCTCCCCCCGCCAATCATGAGCTGTACGACAAGCGCCAATGCCTGCCCCATTTGGTTGCCAAGATTTTCTGCGTTTGCATCGCCGCCTTCGACGACCGCTTTTCCAATTTGGTCCATTTGAGACTTGAACGCATCGGCGATTGCGTTACCCAAAATCGCCTTGGCCTCATCGGAGGATACGAACGCCTTGGCGGCCTCCCAACTCTGCACCGGGTCACTCATGAACATGACGGCGCTATCCAAGGTTCCTAAACCCGCGCCAGCCATCCCGTCCGTGAAGCCTTTGAGGATCCCCGAACCGGTCAATACATCCTGCCGTAGAGAAGTGATCTGCCACTTTAGAGCGATCGCCAGTTTCTTAAGCGGATTAGGTTCAGCATCAATTTCTTTCTTTGCCTGAACGTACTGCTGCGTCGCCAACCAGTTGTTATCGACGTTCGCCGTAGCCGCGTTATTCGCGGTAGCCGCACCGTTCGGGTTGCTCATGGCCGCAATACCGGTCACCAGGCTGGTGATGATGTTGCGTTTGGCTTCTCGCTCTACTGCGGTTTCGTTCGGATCGGAATCGGCGAACAGACCGGCGAGCACGCTGGCGGCAGAACCACCCAAGGCACCAGCCGAGCAGCTCTGGTTGCTGGCAGCCGCGCCAGCACAACCGAGAATTGCATGCAGGGCCGCGTGTTCCGGGCTGCCTTCCTTGAGGCCCTTTTTCACCAGTTCGCCGATGTACGCCGAGCCTTGCTGCTGGACGTAGTTGACCACCATGTTTTGCGCGAACTGGGCGCCACTGCCGGCCACATTTCCGCTGATCCCGGCGACCAGGGCTGTTGCGATTTGCCGGTAAGTGCCGCCGGCTCCCCAGTTATCGCCGACCTCCTTGATCTGCTGATTGAGCTGCAGGTAGTTCTCGTGGTGGGCTATCCGCTCCGCGATAGGCAACGTCTCATTATTAGCAGCAGCCTTTTCCTTATTGGCCTGCTCCTTCATCTGGTCGATTTCTCGCGCACGACTCTCGATGTATTGGGAAACGTTCTGCACAAACTTGCCGACAATCTCAAAGTCCACGCCGATTTCTTGCGCGTCGAAAATCGGTTTGAGCGTGTTGCTGCCGTCGCGATCGCTGGAGACATCAGTATTGATTGCAGCAATTGCCTGCTCTGCCGTCTGACCGGTCAACTCCTGCTGCTTGACGGTATTAGTGATGGTGATCGCTGCGCCACTAATCCCGCTGTGGGTGGTGCTGCTGGAACTGTCACCGGCATACAACACGACCGGAGTGGAAACACTAAACCCACCTTTACTCGGCACCTTCGGTCCATTTGGGTTGGCCGTGGCGCTGGCATTGCCTTTTGCATCACGGCCTATGTCACCGCCGTAACCCCCGCTCAGGTTAATGCTGGTGGCGTCGTACTCAGCTTTGTTCTTGATGTCGGAGCTGGTGAGTGTTCCGGTGCTCAGGGTGTTTTTTCCATCGGCTACCGCTTTGTCGGTACTGGCGATGACCGCTCCCTTGAGGTCGGTATTGCCGGTGACCTCTACCTGAAACCCGCCATTACCCGCCTTGATGCCCGATTGCTCGCTAACGCTGGCGTACTCGCTTTGCATGTTTTGCGCTGCGATGCCGCCACTGACACTGCTGGTGCCATAACAGAATGGGGGAACACAGATGCTGACGCCGACGTTCGCGCTCTCTTGTTTGGAGGTGTAGGTGCTAGTGTCCTGCCGGCTCTCAATGTTCAGATCGCCGCCCACTTTGACCTTGACCTGATCAGCGGATACGACCCCGCCTTTGATGTTGGTGTCCCCACCACTCTCCAGATTGACGCTCTTACCACCCTTGATATACGTGTTGGTCTGGGTGACGTCGTCGCCGTCAGCATTGCCGCGCCCGGCATTCGCCGCCAGGTCCAGCGAGAAGCCGTTCTGCGCCCCACCGAAGCTGAACCCAATCCCGGCACTCCAGCCGCTGTTGCTGTTGGTGCTTTCCTGATGCGCCGTGTTTTGCGCCGACAGCAGGTTAATTTCACCGTCAGCCTTCAAGCTGACATCGCCGCCGCCCTCGATCCGGCTTCCTACTACGTTGATATCGCTGCCAGCTCCGTCGCCGGTGGCAACGATCTTGACATTACCGCCCGCCACTACATCGCTGCCCACCACATTGCGGCCGCTTTGACTGCTTTCGCTATGACTGCGGCTGTCACTGGCGCTGATCTTGACGCCAGTTGTCGGGTTTTTCATCAACGCCTGACCGGCATCCATGGCCTGTTTAGCACTCATGGCCGCATTCACGGCAGCCAACGCGACCATCCGATCATCACTGGTTTTCTGCGCCGCTTCGCCCATCTGCTGAATGCCACGCAACGCGTCAAGCAGCGGAATGCTCACTGACCCACCGATGGCGGTACGACTGGTACTGGCGGTTTTAGTGGAGTTGAGGGTGTCGAAACCGGCCTCGATGTCGACATGTTTGGCGGTAATGCCGATATCACCCTGAGGTGTGACTAACTGACTGGCTGTTTGGGTGTAATGGTCGCCCGCCGTGAGGCTGATATTGCCGCCCAGCGATGCGATCTGGCTGCCCGACTGGCGGGTAGAGGTGTATTGATCGGCTTCTTTGTGCTTGACGATCCCTGTCGCACCCTGCCACCAGGAGCCTATTTCACCAACCTTTTTACTGCCGGATTTGGAGCTTGAAGTCTCGGTATTTTCAGCGCTGATGATCTCCAGATTGCGACCGGCATCGATGCCGATGTTCTTGTCGGCCACCAGCGTACTGCCCTCAACGACAGTGTCGCGGCCACTCTTGATCTGAATGCTGCCGCCACTGATATCACTGCCAATGCTTTGGGTTGAGGTCGTTTTCCCTTGTTGCGATTTTTGTGTGGAAGACAGCAAACCCGTGAACGTTGCACTGGCCTTGCTGGAGCTTTTCGCCTGTTCGGTTGTTTGAGTTTCCTCGCCCGCACCAATCAATACGTCGTTGCCGGCGGTGAGTTTCACCGCCTCTTCAGCACGCAGTGCAGCGGCCGTCAGCGAGATGTCATTATCGGCTTTCAGCTCGATGTTTTTTGCGACCAGCTCAGTGCTGTTCAAGCGGGTCTGCGTGACTTCCGAGCTGCTGGACTTGCTGGAGGACCATCCCTTTTTAGACGATGCGTTAGCCTGGCTTGCGTAGTCTTCGGCGGCATCGAGATTGATGTCGCGGCCAGCGGTAGCGAGCAATGTCCCATCGCTGTTCAGCTTGGCGCCGGTGGCGTTGAAATCCTGCCCGGCAGAGATCACCAACTTATTCCCTGCCTCGACACTCGAACTGACAGACATGACGCTGTCGGTTTCGGTCGTCGTCGACTTTTTCTTGCCGAATGAACCCTTCTTGGTTTTCGAGTAGTAGGAGTAGTCGACGTTATCCGCTGTCTCCAGATTCACATCATCGCCAGCAAACAAATAGGCCTCATCCCCGGCACTCACCCGGCTGGCAATCAGATCCAGATCCTTGCCAGCGCTGAGGGCAACGCTGCCCCCCGCATTAACCGTGCTAGACACCTGCCTGACATGGTCTTCCTGACTGGTGAACTTTTTGTTTTGACTAAAGGAGTGCTGTTCATCCGCCGCCGAGGCCAATGTCAGGTCACCGACTGCGCTCATGCTCACGTCACGTTTGGCGTCGATCTGACTGGCGATGACTGTGAGGTCTCGACCCGCAGTCACCTTCAGGTCCTGCCCCACATCAACGCTTGAACCATATTGGGTGATGGTTTGATCGCGGTGTGTGCCGACTTCGTGGTTGACGATCTGTTCGGCGGATACGATGTTGACGTCACGACCGGCGCTGATCGTGGTATCGGCACCGCTTTTCAGCACGCCGCCGGTGTTGTTGACGTCGCGCCCGGCGTTGAGGGTCAGCGCGTTGGCGGCTTCGATGCGGGCGGCGCTGTTGACGAAGTCCGTGCGCTCGTTGGTGTAACCCGTACCACTTTCGTGGGTGGTGACGGTGCGTTCGTTGATCACGTCGCCACGGGTGGCAGTGAGCGTCACGTCACGACCGGCGATAATGCCGCCGGCCTTGTTGACGAGGTTATTGGTGGCGAGCACCTTCAACTGGTCCCCCGCCTCCAGCAACCCACTGCTGACCAGATCATTCCTGGCCGTCGCATCGAGGTTCTGGCTGGCGCGCAGGGTGCCGGCGTTGTTCAGGTCTTTGCCGGCGATCAGGGTTACGTCGCTGCCCTGGATCAGGGCGCCGTTGGCCGCGAGGCGGTTGTTGGCGTTGGCCAGGTACAGCACCGGCACCAGGACTTTTTCGCCGTTCACTTCGTGCTCTTCGAGCCAGACGATGTCGTGGGTCAAGGCCGCGACTTGCTGTGAAGTGAGGGTCACGCCGAGGCTCAGGTTGAGTTGGCTCTTGCTGGCGATGGCGTTGTTCATCAGGTACTTGTAGAGCGCTTCGTCCGAGGTCTGGCCGTCGATGAAGCGTTGGCCGGTGCGGGCGACCACGGCTTGCTGGACCAGTTTCTGCTCGTAGAGGCCGTCGCCCAGGCGCTTGGCGCTCTGGTCGGGGTCGTAGCCCAAACCGGACAGCAGATAATCCGAACTCATGAACTGCTTAAGGTCGGTGAGTACCGGGTTGGTTTCGATCAGGTATTTGTGCGGTTGGGATTTGCCGGCGCTGTTCGGCAGGCCTTTCACACGGTTCAGGGTGATCGGCGCACTGGTGGACGAGGTAACGGTGGCGCCGGTGAGGGTCCAGCTTTGTGGGCCGGTGCCGGTCGGGTGGGTGCTGCCTTCCTGGCTCAGGCGGAACAGGCCGTTCTGGCTGGTGGGCAGGCTGAAGCCGGGGAGCGTCAGCGGGTTGACGTGTTGCTGGGCCAGATCGGGGGCGAGTTGCTGGTTGATCTGGATCCGCGTCGAATAACCACTGCCCGCGCCGGTGTCGGTTTGGGTAAGACCCGCCGCCACATAAGCATAGTAGGGGCGAACCACGCTGTTGTTGATGTTCTGGGCGGCATCGAGGGTGACGTTTCCACCCGCCTGGATGATGGCATCCAGAGATTCGCCGCTGATGACGCGGGTGCTGGTCGGCAGTGTTTCGCCCATCCAGGCCAGAAAGAAATCGAAGGAGCGAGCCCTACCCCCCTCTCAAGAGAAAACGTGATTTGTACTGGTTTACCTCAGCCAACCAAATAATTAAATTTGCCACTTTACGCTGACGGTATGCTCGTCACGGGAATACGTTCCTGAGGCTGGGTGATATCGTAGACATGCTGCTCACAGCGGCTACCAACAAACTGGAACTCTACCAAATAGACTTTGCTTCTTTGCGGTGTGAAAGTGGTTTTGAGGGGACCGCAGCTATAAATATTTCCAACGCCCCCACCCTTTGAATAACCCGACACCTCGAACGGCTGATCGGCATCGGCCTGTACTTCCATCTGCGGGAAGCGTTTAAGCGTGGCGCTGTTGGCCGCTTCGTTGAGTTTGGCAATCCAGCCGAACACCTTCCCCTGACCTGAATCCACCACGGTTCCAAGCACTTCCATACGCTGGTCAGGATCCGCTGCGCGCCTGATCGCGAACTCTACTGGATAAGTGTTACCTGATGCTTTCATGATGACTTTGGCGTGTTGCGCATCGACTATCACCTTGTTCTGGCGTAGCTGGACACCGTCCTTCAGCAGGCTGGGTGAAGAGTCCCTGACGTGGGAATGGCAGCCTGACAATGTAAAAATCAGAGTCAGTGTTAGCAGCGTGATTCTGTTCACGAATGAAAGTCCTTATAAGCGTATATTCAACTGATGAGAAAATACTTGTCAAAGTGATGCGTCATAAATATTGAAAATCGCCGCAGCATACCTTCACGTAAATTGGAGGACAGGCTACAACCGCCCTTCTACTTTCAGGAAAGGCGTGATCTGCTCCAATTCATCTCTTTGTTATGTAAGACTTCACCTCTAGAACCTCTAACAACCGAGCAAACACCTCCTCTGCCAGCTCCTTTTCTTCAGGCGAAAGCAAAACATTCAAAACTTGATCATCTAAAGAGCAATCATAAACATCAACACCCATCCATCCCATAGACCAAAACTCCACCCCCCACCTTGTTAAACCCCTCAAACTCAATCCGTTCAAGATCACCAAAATCACCATTAGCAAACGAGGAATATCTAAAACAATAACCTTTCAATAACGGTTTAACATTCTCATTGAAATATTCAACATTCATTACAGCCTCCTCACTTGCTATCCAGAATACGAAAAAAAGCTCTTCGTACATTCCTGGCTCGTTACGTAGAAAATCCTCCGAATAAAACCAAATCCCCATCAACATAATTTATGCCGGCCTCCAAAACAGAAATCCGTCGTCCTTCCTGACACACAAATAAAAAATAAATAATCCGCAGGTTAATTTCACACACTTATTAATCACCTTAAAGACTGAAGATACCAAACCTCTTTAGTGACAGGATTATACACCATCTCCATCGAATCATTCGTATAACGATAGAACCCTGCCATCCTATCCGGGGTAACTGTTGTTGCTGTTTTTAATACCTCATCTAGAAACCGGGGACAGACCAAGTTTAAATCGAAAGAGTATTGCCCCCACTTTCAGGAAAAACTTGGTGCCTCCGTTTTTCTGTCCCCAATCATGACGAAAAAAAACAGCCTTTCTCATCGACCCAAATCACAGCTGGAATTTCATAAAAATAAATCGTGAGAGCTTCATCATCCTCACTCACTACACCTTCAGGCCATTTGCTTTCCAAATACGAAACGATCTGCCTCGGGCTTAACACCCAATGAGATTCACTGTCATTAATGGAGAGTTTAGGATGTAGATTATCTGGGGAGATATAGCAATCCGCATCTGGCGCGATGAACTTTATTCTCCCCATTGTTAGTAGGTACTCAACCACAGTAAAGAAAGCATCTTTCTGCTGAGAGAATGTTAAATCTGGATTCCGTGCTCCAACAGCACTAAATAGAGCCGAAATCCACAAACCAAATGAATCCTCTACTATCTCTTCAAGAAACTTAATAGTCATTATTTCCCTCCTATTAGAAATTTTATTTCTGGGTTATATGTTGTACTTGTTGCACCTTTAGGAACATCTATAGTCCAAGCTGGACCAGTCTGCCCCGATGATGACGAAAAATTTCTAAGCGTGAAGTTCCCGTGCGGCGTATTAACAACATATATCTCTCCTTTCCCAGGAATCATGCGAGGAGGAGGCAAATAAACAGCGTCTGTCAACTCCGAAAAATATTGCTTTATCTCATTTTCAGTCGCGCCAGAAAATATTTTCGCATTCCCCGTATTTGGCAGCTCCGTAAGCGTACGGCTTCCAATTTGAATACTATTCCTCGAACTGGCAGAGCTAAATAGTTCTGTTATTTCAGTACTACGACTGACACCTGAAATCTTTAGACCACCAGTATAAACGGAGCCAAATAGTCCCCAAGCATTTAATATAGCTCCTACGCCCCACATTACCTGCTCGGTACCTGACGCACTCTTCCCTGTAATCGGGTTCGCCCCCCCTGCGGCCATGTAGCTCTGACAAGCTATACCAAGGATTCCCGCCCCGCCACAACCCGCCACGAAAAGCTCGTTGGATACTCCATCAAGACGAGCCTTCGCTTCCGCGTCGCGTAATTTTCTTTCAGTTCCCCCTCTGATCGACTGCTCATAAGAAGCAGGTTGTAGGATCCACTCCTCGCCCTGATCCGTTGTGACCGACTTATCAGTGGCGACGCAATAACCATTCGTGGACGTAACGCAGGAAACGATATCTCCAGGTTTGGTACTGAAAACAAAAGCACGCGTGAAATCACTGTCCTCTACGATTCTTTCGTCCTTGAGTACGCTGGAGCCCTTAGCGATAAGGTCAGCAATGTCGCTGGACAGCCCCTGACAGTAACTTGATGTAACTCCGGTACATGCCGCCTCGTACTCTCTCTGCGCTACACGAAGCGAGTATTGTTCAACCACGCTCAGATGATTGTTTTCTACAGCATTTTTTGATGTCCAGGCACCCAACGCTGCTCCTGCGGAACTCCCGGTAACCATAGCCCCAGCCAACCCACCAGCCAGCGTCGACAGTGCTGAAACCGTCTGTTTCTCCGATTCAGTCAGTTGATCGCTGGTCTTGCCCGGATAAAGCTGTTTGGCAATCAGCTCACCAATAGTCGCTCCCGCAGCACCTGCCAATGCCGAACCACCTTGCGCTTTCGCAAGCACCGCCCCCAACAAGGCGTGCGCCATCAAGTTGGCCGCGTCATCGCCCTCGGTCATTTGCTTCACGGCTTGAGCCAGGTAAGGCGCAGATGCTCCGGCGAAGGCACCGAGAATGTTCCCGCTCAGCACCCCTTGGACTATGGCACTGACCGCCTTCGAGGCTTTTTGGAAGCTGCTGCCCATGCCGTAATCTTGCTGAACTTGCTGCGCAATTTGTTCAGGAGTCGGGTCGGCAATGCCCTTGTCGTTAAGCTTCTGCCTTGCAGCGTTGGATGCGTCGCTATTCAGATCCTTGGCTTCATCGATTTTTGCGGCAGCGATTGCATCACCAATGCCCTGTGCTAACTGCATCGCGCTTTTTACAAGCTCGATGCGCTCGTCCATTGCCTCCTGGTCTGGCTTGTCGAGCTGTTCATTGGCATTGGCGGTGTCGCGATTCAGGCCAACCAGATCGTTCGCGCCTTCTGGGTTGCGGACGATGATGGTGCCTTCACTGACGGCGCTACGGGTTTTGCTTTGGTCTGAGTCATTAAGTGCGATGCCATACAAACCACCGGCAGAACCACTCCCGCCACCTGCACTGCTGAAACTGGCCGAAATGCCTCCAGACTGAGCCTCGATTTCACTGACGTTCTTGATGTCGCTGACAATGAGTCGGTCGGTGATCAGCAGGTTGTTGTCCGGCGTCGCGTCACTGGCAATAACCCCACCGGTCAGGGTGGTGTTTTTGCCAACATCAATGGTGTACCCGCCCGAGCCGGCAAACAGCCCGGTTTGGTCAGTTACAGCCCTGTACTCGCTGTTCATATTGCCAGCGGCAAGATTTGCCGAGCCGGACACCGGTACGCCATAGCAAAACGGAGGAATGCAAATGCTCGCGCCGAAACCACCGCTACCTTGCTTGTTCTCTTGGATCTCTACGTCTTGACGGGAAATGATGTTCAGGTTGCCGTCGATCAATGCATTGATGCTGTCGGCATGGACTTGAGCACCCGCAAGAGTGGTGTCGCCTCCACTACGCAGCAGGAGCGAACCTGTGTTCAGTGTGCTGTTAACCTGCGTGATGGAGCTGCCGGTCCCGGTGCCTTTCGCGCCCGACGCACCGAGATCCAGGGTAAAGCCGTTTTGTTGCCCAATGTTGAAACTGGCACCGATGGCAGTTTTGTTGCTGGAGCTGTTATTGGCCCATTCCGCAGTGTTTTGCGCGCTCTCCAGAATGATGTCGTTTTTCGCGATCAAGGCAGTGTCAGCTGCTTTTAAAGTACTCCCGATGACATGTATGTCGCCGGACTCACCCTCCGCGTTCCCCGTGGCGATGATCGAAAGCGTGCCGCCAGCATTGACGGAGCTCTGTCTCGCCGTTTGACTGTTGTATTCACTGGTACTTTTGTTGTGAGTATTGGCAAGCTCGGTACCAATTTTAATCAGCGACCCATTGCTGGACGTACCGCCAGTCTTGTCTTTGAAACCGGTGCTGTTCGCCTCCGCATCACCCGCCATGCCATTGAGGTTGTACGCAGCCAATGCAGCCTGGGCAAACTTCACCGCTTTAAGACGAGGATCGTCCGCATCGTTTGCGGCTTTGACCGCCGTGCGAATGGTGTTAACGGTGTCTATGATCGCCCCACCGATAACACGTCCTACCGCCAGACTATTGGATTGGTCAGCGCTGCTTTGACTTGAGCTTTCCATGCCCGCCGCAATAGTGACGTTAGAGCCCCGTAAACTCATACTTTGGGTACTGATCAAATCGCTGGCGATAACGCTCAGATCCCCCCCGGCCACAAGGCTGACATTGCCGTTGCTGGAACCAATGGTGCTGCCGGTCAGGGTCGTTTGCGACATCGTGCCGTTGTGGCGCTGGCCACTGATGGACAGGTGCTGGTTGCCAGTAATGTCATCGACGCCAAGGTTGTTGGCCGTGAGTACACCGGTCAGGTCACGGTTCTTTTCCTTGTGTGATTCGGTGCGGGTGTAGGTGTTTTCAGCGGCGGTGATGTTCAGGTCGCGGCCTGCGCGAACCGCCAAATCGTCAGTACTGACTAAGGCCGACCCGGTAATTGCCACGTCCCGTTTCGCGCTCACTGCGATGGTGTTACCCGATATCAGGCTACCCACCGCAGTGGTTTGAGTCTCCGAGACGTTGTCTTGAACTTTGCTCGATTTCAAACCACCCCAGCTGCTTTTGCTTGAGCTGCTTTCATTGCGTGCGCTGGTTGAATCGGTGACGGCAACAATCTTCACATCATTGCCAGCAGCCAGACCGATACCGCCTTTCTCAGAGATCACATTGCTCCCTTCGATCAGCAAATCGTTGCCGGCGGACAGCACGGTTTTACCCTGGGCAGTGACTGAACTTCCAACATTGGTCGTGCTGGAAAACTCCTGAAGCTGGCTCTTTTTACCCGACGAACTTTTCTTGGTCTTGCTGTAGAAACTGTAGTCCTCGTCTTGTGCTGCTCCTACCAATAGATCACCGCCGGCAACCAGATACGCCTCATCCCCGGCACTCACCCGGCTGGCAATCAGGCCTAGATCTTTACCCGCGTCTAGCGAGACGGTACCGCCCGCATTAACCGTCGTAGACACCTGCCTGACATGGTCTTCCTGACTGGTGAACTTTTTGTTTTGACTAAAGGAGTGCTGTTCATCCGCCGCCGAGGCCAATGTCAGGTCACCGACGGCGCTCATGCTGACGTCACGTTTGGCGTCGATCTGACTGGCGATAACGGTGAGATCTCGGCCGGCATTGACCTTCAGGTCCCGCCCCACATCCACGTCTGAACCATATTGAGTGATGGTTTGATCGCGATGTGTGCCCACCTCATGACCGACGATCTGTTCGGCGGAAGCGATGTTGACGTCACGACCGGCGTTGATCGTGGTATCACCAACGCTTTTCAGCACGCCGCCGGTGTTGTTGACGTCGCGCCCGGCGTTGAGGGTCAGTGCGTTGGCGGCCTCGATGCGGGCGGCGCTGTTGACGAAGTCCGTGCGCTCGTTGGTGTAACCCGTACCACTTTCGTGGGTGGTGACGGTGCGTTCGTTGATCACGTCGCCACGGGTCGCGGTCAGCGTCACGTCCCGCCCGGCAATGATCCCCCCCGCCTTGTTGGTCAGGTTATTAGTGGCAAGCACCTTCAACTGATCCCCCGCCTCCAGCAACCCACTGCTGACCAGATCATTCCTGGCCGTCGCATCGAGGTTCTGGCTGGCGCGCAGGGTGCCGGCGTTGTTCAGGTCTTTGCCGGCGATCAGGGTTACGTCGCTGCCCTGGATCAGGGCGCCGTTGGCCGCGAGGCGGTTGTTGGCGTTGGCGAGGTACAGCACCGGCACCAGGACTTTTTCGCCGTTCACTTCGTGCTCTTCGAGCCAGACGATGTCGTGGGTCAGGGCCGCGACTTGCTGTGAAGTGAGGGTCACGCCGAGGCTCAGGTTGAGTTGGCTCTTGCTGGCGATGGCGTTGTTCATCAGGTACTTGTAGAGCGCTTCATCCGAGGTCTGGCCATCGATGAAGCGTTGGCCGGTGCGGGCGACCACGGCTTGCTGGACCAGTTTCTGCTCGTAGAGGCCGTCGCCCAGGCGCTTGGCGCTCTGGTCGGGGTTGTAGCCCAGACCGGACAGCAGGTAATCCGAACTCATGAACTGCTTGAGGTCGGTGAGCACCGGGTTGGTTTCGATCAGGTATTTGTGCGGTTGGGATTTGCCGGCGCTGTTCGGCAGGCCTTGCACGCGGTTGATGGTGACCGGCGTAGACGATGCACCGGCGGTGACTTTGCCGCCGGTAAGCGTCCAGCTTTGCGGGCCGGTGCCGGTTGGGTGGGTGCTGCCTTCCTGGCTCAGGCGGAACAGGCCGTTCTGGTTGGTGGGCAGGCTGAAGCCGGGAAGCGTCAGCGGGTTGACTTGTTGCTGGGCCAGATCGGGGGCGAGTTGCTGGTTGATCTGGATCCGCGTCGAGTAGCCACTGCCCGCGCCGGTGTCGGTTGTGGTGCGACCCGCCGCCACATAGGCGTAGTACGGGCGAACCACGCTGTTGTTGATGGTCTGGGTGGCATCGAGGGTGACGTTTCCACCCGCCTGGATGATGGCATCCAGAGATTCGCCGCTGATGACGCGGCTGCTGGTCGGCAGTGTTTCGCCCATCCAGGCCAGAAAGTTGCTCATGTCCTGTTCGACGGTGGCCGAAGGTGTCGGGTTGTTTCGTTGGGTGAAGAGGTCGGCCATTCTAATGGCCGAAGCGGTTTCGTTGACCCAGCTTACGAATCGTCGGGTGGATTCGATTTCCTGCTCTTGCACACCTTTGTTGTTGATCGTCGACGCCGTGATCGTTACATCCCCGGCGGCCGTCACGCTGCTGCTGGTGTTGTTCACTTCGCCGGCGTTAATCGTCAGGTCCGCGCCGCTGTTGATCGTGGAGGCTTGCGAATGAAGCGTGATCTTCAAACGATCGGTTTCTGCAATTTCCCACAAGCCGTTTCTGCGGCCACCGCCACGGCTGTCACAGCCACCGGCGATCTGTTCGCAGGGCAATTCAGTGATGGTCGCGACACTTTTCTCATGCTCGGTGTACTCCAACACATCCATGACGTTGTTAACCGTCGTGGCGGCGATTGTCAGGTCGCCGGTGCTATCAATCCCACCCGATCTGTTGTCCAGCAGATCAGCCTTGGTGCCGTTTTTGTCCCTGGCGATGAGCGTGTTGCCCAGGCTGTAGACCTGCCCGTAGCTGTTAGTGAAGCTGGGGCTCAGGAGCTGCATGTCGGCGCCACTGAAGATCAATCCGCGGTCGTTGCGTAACACGCCGGTGCTCAACGTCAGGTTCTTGCCGGCGCCCACAGTGCCGGTGTTGTTTACGCCACCGGCCGTCAGGTTCAGGTCGGCCGCCGAGGTCAGGCGGCCTGCGTTAGTGAGCAGTCCCCCCACGGAAATGGTTGTGTTGCCACCACCGGCGATGGTCGATGCGGCAGTGAGGTTCAGTTGTGCAGCGCTGAGGCCAAGCGTCCCCAGGCTGCTGACCCGACCATTGCCCGAGTACGTGCCACCCAGATTCAGGCTCAAGCTGCCGTCACTCGCGATCAGGCCATCGTTACTCCAGTTGCCGCCGCTGCCGGTCAATGTGCTGACGGCCAGCAGTTGACCGCTGGCCGTCTGGTTGAGGCTGTTGATGTTGACGGTCAGGCGGTCGGCCTGGATCACGCTGCTGTTGGTCCAGCCGTCGGCGGTGAGGGTCAGTCCGCCACGGGTGACGAAGTTGCCGCCAGCGCTGCCCAGTTGCCCGGTGGCGATGTCGAAGAGGCCGGTGCCGACGTGCAGCACGTTGCCGCCGACGTTCTGCAAGCTACCGGCAGCGAGAGTCAGGTTGGTGTTGGCGGATTCCACAGCGCCATTGCGGTTATCGAACAGGCCGCCGATGGCGAACGTGGTTTTACCATTGCCGCCTAGCGCGCGAAGTTGACCGGTCTGGTTGTCGAGGCTGGCGGCGGAGATGGTGAGGGTGCTTTCGCTTTCGATGATGCCCAGGCGGTTGTTCAATGCGCCGCGCAGGCTCAGGTCGATCTGTTTCCCGCCGATCTGCCCGTCGTTGTCGCCGCTGTTGTCGAAGTCTTTAGCGGTGACGCTGACCAGCCCCTTGGCGTAAAGGCCGCCATTGCGGTTGTCGAAGCTGCCGTTGGTGCCGGTGTCGACAATGGCATCGCCGGTTTGGGCGGTGATCCGCCCGCCATAGTTGTCGATGCCGGCCAGTGCCTCGAGGTCCAGGCTCTGGGCCTGAATGATCCCGCCCTGACGGTTGTTGTTCAGGTCATAGCCGTTGCGCAGTACACCCGTGATGTGGCTGCTGAAGGCGCCTTTCAGGCTGGAGAGCACACCGCCGCGGCTGTCGAGGCTGGCGGCGGTGATGTCGAGGTTGCCGTTCTTGGCGACGATGCGCCCGCTCTGGTTGTCGATGGCGCCGCGGGTTTTTACCGTCAGGTCGCCCTCGCTTTGCAGAGAGCCCTTGGCGTTGTCGAGGCTGGCGGCATTGAGTGTAAGGCCGGCGACGCTGCTGAAGATCTGACCGCCTGCGCTGTTCTGCACGGAACCACTGGCCGTGAGCGTCAACAGATCGTTGGCCCCGACAATGCCGCCATTGCGGTTATCGAGACCACCGGTCAACAGGCTCAGCAAACCCTGGCTGATCAATTTGCCGTTCTGGTTGTTGATCTGCTGCACGCGCTGAATGACCAGCGGGCCGTTGCTCGCCACTTTGCCGTTGGTATTGGTCAGGGTGCCGAGCAGATCAAGGGTGATCGCGCCATTACCGGCCAAGGTACCGGCGCTGTTGTTCAGGTCGGTGCCGGTGAAACGGATGTCTTGTTGGGCGTTAATGGTGGCGTTGGTGTTGTTGAGGGTTTGGGCCTGAATAGTCAGAGTGGCGCCGCTGTCGATCAAACCACCTTGGGCGTTATTCAATGCTGCGGCGATGACAACGGTTTGCGCGCCGGCACTGGAAAGAATGCCGTTGTCACTGTTGTCGAGGCTGGCCGCCGTGACCTTCAACGTGCCGTTACTGACCAGAGCGCCGGCGTTGCTGTTGCGCACGGCGCCGGTAAGGTCCACCAGCACGTCACCGTCGCGGCTCGACAAGGTGCCTAGATTACGGTTGTCGAGGCTGCCGCCCAAAAGGCTCAGGCTTTGCCAACCGGAAATCAGACCATTGAGGTTAGTGGTGCTAGCGGCGGTAAGGTCCAGTTGCTGACGGCTGAAGAGTGTGCCATCGCTGTTGTCCAGATGGCGGCCCGTCAGCGTGTAGCTTTGGCTGCTGGAGATTTCACCACTCTGGTTGTTCAAATCCCGCAGGTTGCGGATGCTCAGTTGGCCGGTGGTGGTGATCAGGCCGTTGGCGTTGCTCAGGTCACCCATGGCGCCGCTGAAGTCGATGGCAATGGCGCTGCCAAGCAACGAGCCGCCATTCTGGTTGTTCAAACTCGCGGTGTTGATGGTCAGGTTGTCGGTGGCGTTGATCAGCCCTTGGTCCTGATTGTCGAGTTGGCCGTTAACCCGAAGGTCGAGGCCGGTGCGACTGGTGAGGGTGCCGCCGTTGTTGTTCAGGCTACCGGCCTGTACATCGACGCTTGCCGCCGCGATCAGGCCTTTGACGTTGGTCAGCGCCTGTTGCACGCGCAGGGTCACTGCCTGATTGCCGAGCAGTTTGCCGTTGCTGTTGTCGAGGCTGTCGGCCGTCAGCGTGAACGCTTGGGCGCTGGATATTTCGCCGTTGCGGTTGTCCACCTGCGCAAGGTTTTTCAGCACCAGCAGTGGGGCGTTGATCAAACCGTTCTGGTTGTTCAACTCGCCATGATTCAGATCCAGAGTCAGCGACGTGCCACTGGTGAGTTGCCCGCCATCGTGTTGGTCGAGGCTGCCGACGCTGGCCGTCAGGGCCTTATTGCTGGCGATCCGGCCTTTGTTGCTGTTATCGACCTTGCCGGCGCTGAGGCTCAGGCTGTCCAGGCTGGTCAGTTTGCCGCTCTGGTTGTTCACCACCCCGGTGGCGGTAATGCTCAAAGCCTGACCGGCGTTCACCAGTCCCGCTACGTTATCCAGAGTGGCCATGCGCAGCGTCGCGGCGGCCAGGCTCGAGACCTCGCCATTGCGGTTGTTCAGATGTCCAAGGGTGGCGTTGAGATTACCGGTACTGGTGATCAGGCCGTTGCTGTTGAGGACCTGATTGGCCGTGAGATTGAGGTTGCCCTTGCTCAACACCCGGCCGTTGTTCTGGTTATCCAGGGTCCCGGCGGTGATGTTCGCGGTTTGCCCGGCGCTCAGCGTGCCGTTCTGGTTGCTCAGGGTCTGGCTGGTGTTGACCGTCAGGTTGCGACTGGCGAACACGCTCTTGCCGGTGTTGGTGAGGTGCTGCGCGCTCAGGCTCACATCACCGCTGGCGTTGCGGCTGGTGTCGGCGTTGACTCCGGCTTCGATGATGCCGTTGTTGGTCAGTACACCGCCGGCGTTCAGGGTGATGCTGTCCCGTGCGGCGAGGGTTTGCTGGTTGGTCAGGTTGCCTTGGGTTTGCACGTTGACGGCGGTGCCAGCGTAAACCGGTCCTTGGGCATCGAGACTGACGGCTTTGACGTTCACTGCCCCCGTGGCAGAAGTCTGCGCGAGGCTGAGATGTCCATTGGCATCGAGCTGGATATCACCACCACTGGCCGCCAGGTTACCGTCGAGTTTCACCCCGACCCCGGCTTCGGTGCCCACCAGTTTGATCGCCCCGGCGTACATGCCGCCCAACGCCGAGGAATCGATGGCCAACCCTGGTTTGCCGCTGCCGTCATCGGCGCGGGCAGTGGCGTTGAGGCTGTCGGCGTTGACGTCGTTACGGCCGGCGACGATGGTCAGGTTCCTGGCCTGAATCTCGGCATTGATCTTGGCGCTGCGGGTGATGATTTCGAAGCGGTCGACGTTGTTGGCATTCAGCCCGGCACCGTCGATGGAAACGCTGCCCTGATCGACCTGAAAACGATCCAGACGACCGTTGTCCAGCACCGGTTTGCCGGTGGTCAAGGTCACGCGCGGTGTGTTGATGAAGCCGCAGCCGTTGCAGCTGATGCCGTAGGGGTTAGCGACGATGACCCGCGCCGACTGCCCCGCCACTTCGGTGTAACCACGCAACTGGCTGGGGCTGCCGCCGACCACTTCGTTGAGGATGGTTTGCGCCGCGACTCGGTTGGTGAGGTTGGGGTTGCCGACGATGATGCCGCCCAGCTGCGTCGCGCCGGTCTGGTTGGCGACGTTGTTGAGGATCACGCCCTGAGTGCCGACGTTGTAATCGTGAAACTGGTTATGCGACAGGCCGCTGCCGTTGGGCGTGGCGATTTGGATAATCGGCACGCCGTTGCCTGCCTGCCCGAGACTGGTGCCCGGCGAGGCCACCACGATCCCGTCGGCCTGCGCCCACATCGGCTGCCAGAACATGACGTTGGCCAACAGGAACGCCAAACCACGCTTGGGCATGCCCCAGAAATGCTCACGGTTTTTGACCGCTGCAGAAGGCTGGCGAGCAAGAAAGGCGTAGTGGCGAACGTCCATGTCAGTGTTCTCGAAGAGGCGTAACTAGAGGAAGAAATCCACGCGGAAATAGATCGGCGCTTCACGCTCGGTCAGAGTGTCCGGGCGTTCCAGGGAATGAGCAAAGGTCAACCTGAAGCCCAGATGCGGCCCCGTTGCCGAAAACTCGAGTGCGTTGCCCGACAGACGCCCATGCTGCTCGCCGTTGTAGCGATCGTTGCGGATCACGCCCACGTCGTAACCCAGGCCGGTGCTGTATTCGGTGAAAAACGGCCGCATCCAGTCCAGAGTCACCGGATGGGTCCAGCTCAGGTCGTTGCGCCAGTAGCCGCCGCTGTCGCCGGACAAGGATTGATCCTTGTAACCACGAATCGACGATTGTCCGCCAAGGCTGGTGCGTTGCGAACTGAAGAGCACGTCTTCACTGCGTTGGCCGGTGAGCATGTTGCCTAACAGGAACGACTCGCCCCACAGTTTGAACGGGTGCAGGTAGCTGAGGGTCGCGGCGTATTTGCGGTAGCGTGCATCCGGCTCGCCCGGGCCGGGATGGCCGTTATCCTGAGCGCCAAAAGCGCCGATGCCCTCCTGCATACCCAGGTCGAAGTTTGCGTAAGCCCCGCCGATGCGCCGACCGTGGTTGACCCCTAACTGCGCTTCGCTGATGCGGTTGCTGCTCAAGTCGAGCTTGCTGTCTTCGATGTAGTTATTGGTGCCCAGCCAGGAAAGACCGGACGTCAGCGACGTCTTGCTTTGTGCGTCTCGGTAAATCACTCGTTCGGCGTGCAACTGATGGTTTTCACTGTCGCCGGTCTGCTTGAAGTTGTAGCCATTGGCGGCGATCTGCGAGCGGTACTCGGTGTGGTTGTATACGTAACTGAAGTTCCACCAGCCCCACGGCAAGGTGTAATTGAGCATTGCGCTGCCGGAGGTGTGCTGGTGATCGCTCATCGCATCGTGGCTGCCGCGCATGGACAACTGATCCGCCAGGCCCAGCGGGCTGTCCCAATCAAACGTTGTCCCCCACTGTTGCTCGCCGGTGCTGCGCTGGCCTTCATTGCTGCGGGACAACCCGGCACGCCAGGGCTTTTTCGGGGTGTTCTTGACCAGCACTTCACTGCCACCGACGTTCTTGCCCGGGGCCAACTCCATCTGCACCTGGTTCGATGGCAAGCGGTTCAGTTGATCGACCATCTGCTCGATTTCCCGCAGATTGACCAGATCACCGCTCTTGCCGGGAAAAGCCATACCCAATTCACGGTCCGACAGCTTGCCGCCCTCCGCGCCCTTCAACCCTTCGAGCCTGCCCTCGACCACCAGCACCTTCAAATGTCCGCCGGACAAATCCTGCTGCGGCAAGTAGGCGCGGCTGGTGACCAGGCCTTTCTCGATGTAGTGATCGGTGATGACTTTCAGCAACTCGTTGAGCTGCGTGACACCCAGGCACTGACCGATGTAAGGCTTGAGCAGACGATTTTTATCGCCGTCCGAGAGACTGTCGGCGCCTTTGAGCTCGATGTCCTTGATGGGGAAACAACGGGCATCGGCCGGGGCCGTCGGTGGCGTGGGTTTGGCTTCCTTGCCGGGTAATTCCTTGAGCTCTTCGAGACGCCGACGCTGCTCTTCGAGCAACCGATCCTGACGTTCGCGGATCAGATCGGTTTCACCGGGGGTGGGGGCGGCGTGAGCAAGATTCAGCGGAGAAAGGCACAGCAAAGCCAGGCACAACCTCGCCACGAGGGCGGGTGGGTACATGTTCGATCCCTCGAATGGAGAGTGATAGCAGAATGGTGGCGCGATATTAGATGGCCAGTATTCTGGCGTCAATGAATGGATCCGTTTGGGGGTGGGGGTCGATGGACAGTAGAGGGGCGTTGCGTTCGCCTTTTGCTTAGGCATTTCGTTGCATGAGGTGGCCTGCTGATCGACACCCAAGCTCCACTCGATGTTCTGCACGCCATGGCTGACTACCGCATCCGCACCGTTACTCAGGTGCTGGAAAACATCGCGTTTCGCGCTGAAATTGGTTGCGATACGGTGGTGCTTTCCGACTTTGCAAAACTGCTGGCCATACCGTTGCGCGATGGTTGTGATTTGATGGATGTGATTGGTAGGCGGTTGCGGGCGTTGGCTGCGGAGTGAATGAAAATGGGCGACCTGTTGGTTGCCCGTTTCCCGTTATGCGAACAAATAAATCTGATGCGTTTGGATTTTTTCTACGACAGTTTCACGGTGACTACTGTTTCCAAGGATTCAGGCAGTCCAAGGAAATACCTCCACTGCTCCAGTACCAGACGCCATTCCTGCAGGGTAAATTTACCCTCGGGTTGTCCGACCCAGTCGTCGTTGATCAGGATGTCGACCTGTACACCTGAAGCGTCCATGGTCAGCTCAACATCATTTCCCCCGCCCTTAACGGATATTTCCGAGCCATTTTCGATTGATGTAATGCAATGAAGCAGTCGGTCGCATCCCTGTTGGGTTTGAGCAATAGCGTCCAGCACAGAGCATATATACAGCTCATAGCGCTGGGCATTTTCTCCCGATGAAACCATCGCTGCCAGGTAAAGTACCTCCCCTGAAATAGCGTGATGCCCCCCGAATATATAGTAATACTTCAGTTCCATGCGTCTCCCCTGCTTCAAGGTTTATGGAACAAAAGGGACGGAACAAAAGGGGACCGATTTATTTTCTGGACAAGCCAGACAAATAAATCCGCCCCCCTTAGATCCCGCTTATTGCTCATAATCAAAATTTTCCGGTATTTCAGGCCACGACTTATCTCTTACAAGAGTGTCGATATCGTCATAAATATCTCTAAAAAAATTGGCCAAATCCATAAAGTCCACACGAGCATGCAATAGAGCCGCCTTCAACATAACTTCATCTTCGCTTTTTCTTGCAGACATTGCTTTTGCGATATTAAAAAGTCCTTTCCCCATTCTCTCGGCAAACTCGGAGTCCCAATTCAACTTGTAATCAGCCTCCCACACACCATCATCAAAGCTACCTTTTCTGTCCTGCACCAACTGAACAATAAAAACCTTCACCACATCTAAATCATTCATTTTAGTTTCCTGCCTGCCGCGATTGCCTTATCCGTTTTTTCAATATTTCTTGAACCATCCAGATTCAAAACAAACCTTACATCACCAAATTTATCAAAAACCTCCAAGTGATCCTTGTGCAGGTTATCCAAATATATTTGATCACCTTTCTTAATATTTTCCCCAATTTTTTCAGTCGCTTTAAATACCGTTTGCCCTTGATATCTTTTTGACGTTTTTCTAGTACCTTCCGACAGTTCACTGCCAAAACCAGGTTGTTTGAAAAAATCTTCCATTTTTTCAATTTTTGTAACCGTGGGCCTGCTTGGGGTTGTATCAGGGTCTGGTTGCCTGCCACTTCCTTTTGTGCTGACAGCCAGTACCCTGCTTGCCCCCCTTATACCAAGCGATTTAACCTCACCCAGCACAGCATCAATCAAAAACTCAGTAGCCACAACATACGGATCGCCTTTCAGAACGCTGTCGGCGTTCGACTTGGCGTCCTCATGCAACGTCTTCAAATACCCCGCAGGACGGTCGGTGAGCAGAGCCGCCAACTCGATCGCTTTTTCCTCTTTAAGCCGATCGACTTTGTCTTTTAATTCTGTCTGCTCGATCACCACATTAGCTGCCAAGCTGACCACGAGCTTCAGAGGCCCCATGATTGCCTGGATAGACAGCGAAATCGCCTGTATCTGCTCTGGATTGACATTGGTGGCAAGTTTCAACGCATTTACGAGCGGGAGGAGCATGGCCTCGCCCGTGTTACGAGGACCGTCAGTGATGACTACCTCTCCAAGATTAAACGTAGTGCCCGGTAGCCAGCCAGACTGAGTGCCACCGTTGCCATCTTGACCGTCATTGAGCACATGCAGCTTGCCATCGAAAGCCGCCGCTTGATTGGCAAAATCACCCAGTGCGTTCAGCACCTTCTCATCAAGGGACTCGAGCGTTTTTGGATCTGCACCTGCGCGCACAAGATTCTTGGTGATAGTAAGGGCACGCTCTTCGCCAAACATGTCCCGCACGTTTTTCGGCACATCGCTGCTATCGACGTGCTGTGCCTGGATTTCATTCCATTTGTCGGCAATGGCATCGAAGACTTGGGTGACCTGCTCCTTCTGGTTCTTGGGGAAATCAACGACGTTGTTCTTCCAGTCATTGACGGTTTTTACCGGATCCATGACCGCATCAATCGAAGAACTGCTTACATACAGATCCGTCCGATGTTCCTCATCCCGAGTCACCTCGTAAGCCTTGTTCACATCGCGGTTGAGCCCGGCCGTGGAGTCCTGCCCGGTTGCCTTGTCATGGCGCACGACAATCTCTCCCGCACCCACCGTGGCATTCAGCGTCTGCTCACGATCCTTGGTGTAGTTGTAACCCTCTACCGCCCAACTGTTCTTGTCCGGCGCTTCCATGCCTTTGTTGGGTTTGTCGGCTTGGGAGCCACCCTCCGCGCCGTAGCTACCACTGACATTCAGGTAGTAACCGTGCTCGTTGTCCTTGCCGGTAATATTGCGGAAACCCAGAGTATCGGTATCCAGCTTGAGATTGCCATTGTCGGCGGTCAGTACTGCGCCATCCAGCTGCGTGTGGCCTTCGGTGCGGATATCGACTTTGTTTTTGCCGTTGATCACCGTCTGGTTTTCGACCCAGTTGGTCTGGCCAGTGGTTTTGCCATACCCGACCGAGCCACTAACACCGTAAAACGAACCAGTGATGCTCAGGTCCAGTTCCTGCCCACGCACTTTTCCAGTATCCGGCACCGAGCTCACTGTTAGATTGCGACCCACATCACCAATGACTTCATCGCCACGCAATGTGGCGCCAGCGATCTTGGTGTCACGTCCACTTTCAAAGTCCAGCTTGTTGCCTGCGTACAGGTAGGCTTCCTGCTGCTTCACACCTTCACGGTTAAGATCGCCAATACCGATATTGGCGGAGCCATAGATGCCAAACCCGTCTTTGCCGAGGATGATGCCGCCCTCTGCTCCCCAGCTGCGGCGGTCGTTTTCACTGCTGTAAGCATTTTGTGTGGACAACACGTTCAGGTCGTTGCCGGCCTTGAGTTTGATATCCCGTTCGGCAGTCGCCTGAGTGGCGATCAGCGTCAGATCGTTTTTCGCGTCCAGATTGATGCTGCCACCGGCATTGAGTTGCGTCGCGGTAGAGGTGCCTTGACTCGACTCGCCCTGGTTGCCAGCATTACTGATACCTACACCCAGTTTGAACCCGCCGCTGGTGCCCCCCTTGATACCGCCCTTGCTTTGGGTCTGATTGTCTTCGCTGTTTTCGGCGCCGTGCGCTACATCGAAGGTGATGTTACGGCCAGAGACATTGATATCGCGCCCGGCATCGAACTGGCTGCCTTTCACGTTGACATCATTTTCAGCTTCAAGCGTGATGTCGCCACCGGCCGACAGACTGGATGGGCGATTGGTTATCGATGTTTGGGTGTGAGTCTGGCTAGTACTGGATGAGCCCAGATGACCATCAAACTTAGGCCCGCTGAAGAACTGATCAAGGGCATCGACTGACTTCAGAACGCTGGAACCCTTGCTGACCCCATCCTCACCGTTGCCAGTGCCTTTGAGGCTATCAACAGTGTTGCCGTAGTTGTAAGCGACGGTGGTGGTCGAGCCGGTACGTTTCACGCTGTCGCGAGTGGTGACGATGCTGGCTTCTTCCGCCGCATCAATATTGATGTTGTGACCGGCCTTGAGCTTGATGTTGTTTTCAGCCGCCAAGTCAGAGCCCTGCTGATTTACATCGCGACCAGCCGTTACCTTGAGGTTCCATCCGGCATCGATGGAACTGCCGGCGGCGGTATAACCGCTGCTGTCGACCCCGTGCTTGATGGTTTCATTGCCGACAAACGTGGTGTACCCGTTGTTATCGACGTTTTGCTTTAGTCCGGTGCTTTTATCGGTTTCCCAACTGTTGCTGCGCTGTTGATCGGTGGAGGCGACGACGTTGACATCACGCCCGGCATCCAGCTTCGCGTTGTTTCCGGCGCTGATGCCGCTGCCGATGACATTAATGTCACGGGCCGCATTCAGAATCGCGTCATTTCCGGCGTTGACCTGGCTGCCAACACTGTTGGAACTGACCACCTCGCGCCCTTCTTTGTGTGACGAGTTGACAGTAATGTCACCCCCGAAACTTGGCGTACCGACCGCCCAGCCGATAGCGTCCTTGAGCGTCAGACCCAGCTTTTTCTTGTACTCCTCGGCACGGCTGTAGGCCAGATCATCGGAGGACGACAGCGTGATGTCACCGGTTTTGTCCACCAGCCCGGCGTGCAGTTCGGCATCATTTTCGGCATTGACTTCACTGGCGTTCAACCGCACATCGCGCCCCGCCAGAATGACCGCATCGTGGCCTGCATCCAGTTCACTACCGATCTGGGTGACTGTGGTCTGCAACTGACTCTTGCCGCTGCTCGACATGCCGAACAGACCGGTTTTGGTTTTCTTGCTGTAGTCACCGGTTTCTTCGGTGGCAGACAGGATGGCGACGTCGTTGGTCGCGCCCACCACCAAATCGTTACCGGCCTTCAACTGACTGCCGATGATGGTGACGTTACGCCCACCATCGAGGCTGACCGCTCCGTCTTCATCTTTGGAACTATTGACGGTCAGATCGTGGCCGGCATCAATCACCGAGGCCACATTGGTGCTGTCGTAGCTTTCTTTTTGAGTGGTACTGCTGCGACCGAACGAGCCCGTTTTCTTCCTGTAGTAATAGGAAGAACTTTCGTCCTTTGCCGAAGCGACAGTGATGTCCTGCACCGCGTCGAGGCTGATGTCTTCCTGGGCCTTGATCCGGCTGGCGATGATGCCCAGGTCGTTGCCCGCATTTAGTGCAATATCCCGACCGGCATTCAATACGGAGGCTTGTTGCGTGGTGCTGTGGGTTTCCTGCGCTCGTTTTTTGCTGCGCGAGACGTAATCGCTCTCGTTGGCCGCAGAGGTGATGACGATGTCGTTACCGGCATCGACGCTGATATCACGTTTGGCGTCCAGGCGACTGGCAACGATGGCGACGTCACGATCAGCACTGATCGACAGATCCCGACCAGACGTCACCTCAGCAGCATGCTGGGTGATGGTCTGGTTGAGAAAATGGCTGCCACGCGCATTGGTGCTGCGATCCTGGACCGAGGTGATGTTGACGTCCCGACCGGCATCAAACTCAAGGTCCTGGCCACTCTTCATCACGCCGCCGATGTTGTTGATGTCACGACCGGCCTTGATGGTCAGATCATTGGCCGCTTCGATTCGCGCAGCACTGTCCAGGTAATCGCGATGGAGCAGACTTCCACCCCGGCGGACATCAACACCGGTCACGTCACGCTGGTTGATCACATCGCCATTGGTGGCAGTCAGCGTCACGTCACGACCGGAAATGATCCCGCCCGATTTGTTGACGATGTTGTTTCCCGCCTTCAGCGTCAGGCGATCACCCGCCTCGATCAAGCCGGTGTTGGTGAGGTCGTTGCCGGCTTCGGCCGAAAGGTTGTTAGTGGCGCGCAGGGTGCCGGCGTTGTTCAGGTCCTGGCCGGCGATCAGGGTCACGTCGCCGCCCTGGATCAATGCGCCATTGGGTGCCAGACGGTTGTTGGCCTGGGCCAGATAGAGCACCGGCACCAGGACTTTTTCACCGTTCACTACGTGCTCTTCGAGCCAGACGATGTCGTGGGTCAGGGCGGCAACTTGCTGGGAGGTCAGCGTCACACCCATGGACAAGTTCAGTTGGTCCTTGCTGGCGATGGCGTTGTTCATCAGGTACTTGAACATTGCTTCGTCGGAAGTCTGGCCGTCGATGAAGCGTTGGCCGGTGCGAGCGACGATCGATTGCTGGACCAGACGTTGCTCGAACAAGCCATCGCCCAGGCGTTTGGCGCTGGTGTCCGGGTTGTAGCCGAGGTTCGCCAACAGGTAGTCCGAACTCATGAACTGCTTGAGGTTGGTCAGTACCGGGTTGGTTTCGATCAGGTATTTGTGCGGGTTGGAGCGCACGCTGGTGTCAGGCAGCCCCTGCACACGCGGCACATTGAAGGAAGGGTTCCCGGGCAACAGCACACCGACCGGACCGTCACCGGCGGCGGCAGTGACGTTGATCTGAGCGGCTTTGTCGTTGAGATTCACCGACGGGCGACTGGCCAGGGCCAGCTCGCGATTTTTGACCGAGACCGGGTCGTTTTTGTCGAACTGGAGTTCGGTGGCTTGCCTGACAGGCATGCCGTCCGAGCGTTGCGTGGTACTGGCCGTAACCGAACCAATAGTCCAGCTCTGCCCGGGTACCATCGTTTGCTCGGTGCCGCCTTTGCCGCTAAGGCGGAACAGACCGTTATCGCCCGTTGGCAGGGTGAAACCGGGTAGCGTCAGCGGGTTGACCTGTTGTTGGGCCAGGTCCGGTGGCAACTGCGGATTCAAAAAAACCACGGTCGGTTTGGCGGAATTTTTGACCCCGGTGTCCGCCGTGTCCTTGGTAACTCCGCCAAAATTGGTGTAAGGGTTGAGGTTGCCGTTGTTGATCGTGGTTTTAGCGTTGATTTCTACCGTTTGCCCAGCCTGAACAATCGAGGGCACGCTGCCGCCGCCATTGGTGAAAATGCGGTCATCATTTTTCAGTTCACCGGCCAGAATAGGTGCAGGCACCGCGACTTCAGGCCCGATGCCGTATTTTGGGTTGATCTTGCTGGTTAATTGTTTGTTTAGACTCACATAGTCCCAATGAGTCCCACCCTTATCGGGCTCATGCCAACTTTCCGTGTAGTCATAAACATACTTGGAGTTTCTGTTTGCATAGTTCTCCAGATCCACAGTTATCCAACTGGGCCGGCGATCGGGAAGCCCACCGAGCTTGTAAATTCGCGAACGGGTGAAACTGCCCGACTGCAGCCCAAAGTTATCGAAGGTATCAACGTCGAGTTTGATGTTCTTGCCCGCCGAGATCAACGAAGCGGTGTTGGTGAAGGCCCCGACATTCCCGGTCAGATTTCCGGCCACAGTGAGCGACGCACGAGGTCCGCTGATCGAAGATTGCGACTCATAGCTTTCATTGACGTAGAAGGTGGCGGAACCATCAAACGTGATGTCGCCGGATATAAACTTTTCCTCGCCAATGACACCCTCGGTTTTATTGTTGAAGCTGTTGGCTGACAGTGAAAAATCACCGTCAACATTGATCGAGGCCGCCAGGTTGCTGACGGTATTGGCACGACCACCATCCCTTCCGGCAATCGTCAGATTTCCAATGCTGTAAACATCGCCAGTCTGGTTGGTGAAGTCATTGACCAGTAGGTTCATGTTGCCGCCGCTGAAAATCAGCCCGCGGTTGTTTACCAGGCTCGCGGTTTTAATCGTCAGATCCTGCGCAGCCCCCAACGTCCCGGTATTGCTCACTCCACCGGCGTTGATCGTCAAGCCGCCATTGGAAGTCAGCCGTCCGCCGGAGTTGCTCAGCAACCCACCGATGTTGAACGTGGTTTGTGCGCCACCGCCGATGCTTGCGGTGCTGGTCAAGCCGAGTTGCGCAGCCGTCAGCGTCAGATTGCCCAGGCTGCTCACGCGACCATTGCCGCCATAGTTCCCGCTCAACTGCACATCCAGGCTGCCATCACTGGCAATCAAACCATCATTGGTCCAGTTCACGCCCCGACCTTCGAGGTGGTTCGAAGCCAACAGTTGTCCGCTTGCGGTTTGCGCGAAGTTATTGACGTTGACCGTCAACCGTCCCGCCTGAATCACACTGCTGTTAATCCAGCTATCCGCATTCAACGTCAGCCCGCCACGCGTCACCAGCGAACCTCCAGCATTCATGACGTTAGCCGTCGAGATATCGAACTCACCCACGCCCACATGAGTCACGGTACCGCCCGAGTTCAAGAAGCTCGGCGTCGCGAGGGTCAGGTCAGTGTTGGCTGTTTCCACCAAACCATTGCGGTTATCGAACAGGCTACCGATCTGGAAATTGGTTTTCCCGCCGACGCCCAACGCTCGCAGTTTGCCCGTCTGGTTATCGACGCTGGCGGCACGCACGGCGAGGGTGGCTGCACTTTCGATCAAACCGCCGCGGTTGGTGAGATTGCTATCGAGAACGACGTCGATACCATCGCCGCTGATCTTGCCGGCGTTGTTGTTCAGCGCACCGCCAATAACCTTGATCAGGCCTTTTGCGTAGATCCCGCCGTTGCTGTTATCGATAGCGGCGTTGCCGGCGTTAAGCAGAATGTCGCCGGTGTTGGCGGCGATGCGTCCGCCGTCGCTGTAGATTCCGCCCAAGGCCTGAAGGTCTAGGCGATTGCCTTCGATCTTGCCGCCCTGGCCGTTGCGCAATACGCCCGTCAGGCGGGTCTGCAGCAAACCTTTGAGGCTCGACAGCACACCGGCGCGGCTGTCGAGGCTGGCGGCGGTGATGTTCAGTTCACCGTTCTGGGCGATGACCTTGCCGCCTTGGTTGTCGATGGCGCCGCCCTTCACGTCCAGGGTCAATGCCCCCAGGCTTTGCAGCGCGCCGCCGGCATTGTTGAGGGACGCGGCTTTGAGGTTGATGCCTGCGTCGCGACTGGAGATCAGGCCGCCGACGTCGTTGCGAATACTGCCGGTGGCGGTGAGGTCGAGCTGCCTATTGGCAGCCACTGTGCCCTCCTGGCTGTTATTCAGGTTTCCAGTCAACAGGCTCAACAACCCTTGGCTGAGTAGCTGGCCGCCCTGGTTATCGATGCTGCTGGAACGCTTGATCACCAGCGACCCCGTACTACCCAACGAGCCTTTGATGTTGGTCAGCGTACCGAGCAGATCGAGGGTGACGCTGTCTTCGCCGACCAGACTGCCGTTGCTGTTATCCAGGCTCGTACCGGTGAAGGTCAGGGCTTTGTTCGCAGTGACTGTCCCCGACGCGTTGTTCAAGGAGACCGCGCTGATAGCCAGTGTGCCGCTGCTTTCGATCAGGCCACCCGAGGTGTTGTTGATCGCGCCTTGAGTCATCGTCAGGGTCTGCTTGCCGCCGCTGGTGACGATGCCGTTGCTGTTGTCGAGACTGGCGGCAGTGATGGTCACCTCGCCTTTACCCGCCAGGCCGCCCTTGGCGTTGTTGATCAGCGCGCCGCTGAGGTCGATGTTCAGATTGCCGAGCAGGCTGGAGAGCGTGCCTTCCTGGCTGTTGTCGAGACTACCGCCGCTGACGGTGAGTTTGTTCCAACCGGAAACCAGGCCGCCCTGGTTATTCAGGCGGGTAACGTTGAGGGTCAATTGATCATTGCTGATCAGGTTGCCGCCGCGGTTGTCCAGCGTGTTGCCGGTCAGACTGAAGCTGTTGACGCTGGAGATTTCGCCTTTCTGGTTATTCAGGTCACGCAGGTGCGCAATGCTCAACACGCCCTTGGTGTTGATCAGGCCGTTCTGGTTATTCAGGTCGGCAGGTGCTGCCCCTAGATCGATGCTCAGGCCAGTGCCACCCAGCAGCGTACCGCCCAGGTTATCCAGCCCGTTGCTGTTGAGGGTGAGTTGTTGGGCGGCTTTGATCAGGCCTTTGTTCTGGTTGGTCAGCAGACCGTCGACGGTCACTTGCAGATCGCCATCGCTGAGCATTGTGCCGGTGCTGTTATCCAGACTGGCGGCGCGGACTTGCAATGCTGCGGCGGCGATTTTGCCTTTGACCGAGGTCAGCGCGTTGTCGATGTGCAGCGTGAGTCTCTGATTGCTGAGCAGTCGACCATCGCTGTTATCCAGTTGTTTGGCGACCAGGTCGAAGGCTTCCTCGCTGGAGATTTCACCGTTGCGGTTGTTCACGTCAGCAAGGTTTTTCAGCAGCAACTGGCCTGGTGCGCTGATGAAACCGTCTTGGTTATTCAGCGCGCCGCCGTTCACGTCCAGGCTCAAGGTGCCCTTGCTGAACAGTTTGCCGCCTTGCTGATCGAGGCCGCTGATGTTGGCAACCAGCGAGGTGGCCGCGCCGATGCTGCCGCCGGTGTTGGTGACTTGGCCGGCGCTCAGCTCCAGATTGTCGCCCGCATAAATACTGGCCTGGCTGTTATTGAGTGCGCCGGTGGTGATGCTCATGCCACCTTTGCTACTGATCGCACCTTTTTGCTGGTTATCCAGGCTGGTGCTAGTGAGGGTCAGTGTGGTGTCGGTCAGCAGTTTGCCGCCTTGGTTGCTGACCGCGCCTTTGCTATCGATTGTGAGCGCCTTGGCGCTGGAAATCGTGCCGCCGTTGTTGCTCAGGCTCTGGGCATCGATTGCCAGTTCGCCCTCGCTGACGAGGCTGCCCTGATTGTTGTCCAAGTCCGAAGTGAGGTTCACCGTGAGGTTGTTCAGCGTGGTCAGGCGACCGCTGTTTTCCAAGGTTTGCCCGGTCAGCGTCAGCCCGGCGTCGCCGGACAGCAGCCCTTTGTTGCGGTTGATGACCTTGCCTACGGTCAGTGCAAGGTTGCCACCGGCCAGGATGTAACCGGCGTCGCTGTTGTCGAGTTGTTGGCCGACCAGTGTCACATCAGCCTTGCTCGACAGTTCGCCGTTACGGTTATCGATGTCATCGACGGTCAGTTTCAGCGCTTTTGTGGCGCCTACCAAACCCTCCTGGCGGTTATCGAAGCTGGCGGCTTTTATGGTCAGCCCGTCATCGGCAATGACCACGCCGGCCTGGTTATCGAAAGCGTCGGTGACCGTGAGATCTACTTCGCCGCGACCACGGATTTCACCACTGGCGTTGTTCAGGCTGGCACTGCGACTGTCGAGGCCGGCGGAGGCGATCAACCCTTTGACGTTGCTCAGTGCACGGTCGATGACGAGGGTGAGTTTCTCGTTGCTCAGCAACTTGCCGCCATCGTTGTTCAGGCTTTTCGCAGTGAGGCTGTAGGCCTTGGCACCGGAGATTTCACCACCGCTGTTGTTCACCTCATTGAGGTTTTTCAACAGCAACAGACCCGGTGTATGGAGGTTGCCGCGCTGGTTGTTCAGCAGACCGTTGTTCAGGTCTAGGGTCAGGTCGCTGTTGCTGAACAGCTCGCCGTTGTCTTGATCCAGGCTGGTGACCGAGACGTTCAACTGTTGCTGACTGCCAATCTGGCCGGCGCTGTTATCCAAATGTTTGGCGGTGAGATCGAGCGTACCGTCAGTCGCCAGACTGCCGCCTTTGCTGTTGTTGAATTCGCCAGTGGTGACGGTGGATGCAGCCTTGGCGCTGATGACGCCCTTATCACCGTTGTCGAGGCTGCCGCTGACCAGCGTCAGGCCTTTTTGCGAGGCGATCAAACCGCCCTGGTTTTGCAGCGCAGCCGTCGTGGTGAGTTCCATGGCCTCGAGGCTGGACAGTTTGCCCAGTCGGTTGTCCAGAATGCCGGCGTTTAGCGTCAGCGTCCCTTCGCTGCTGATCAGGCCTTGCTGGTTGTCCATTACGTTGTCGAAGGTCAACACCAGGCTGTTCTGGCTGACAATTTTGCCGGCGACGTTGTTGAGCCCGATGCCGTTGAGCGTGCTCGCGCCTTTGCTGAAGATCAGACCTGCGGTCTGGTTGATGATCTGATCGACCTTCAGTGCCAGGGTCATGTCGGACAGCACTTTGCCGCCGTCGCTATTGTTCAGGCTCTTGCCGTTGACATGCATGTCGGTCTGACTGGACAACGAACCGCCGCGGTTGTCGACCTGATCGACGTTGACCGTCAGTGACTTGAGGGACGCGACGAGGCCGCCTTTCTGGTTGTCCAGGGTTTTGCCGGTGAGCTTCAGATTACCTTCGGCTACCAGTTCACCGCCCTGCTGACTGAGGGCGTCGATGTTCGCCTCGACATCGCCCTTGCCGGAGATCCGGCCGGCATCGTTAGCGACCTCCTTGGCCTTGAGGCTGATCAGGCCGCTGGCCGTCAGCAGACCACCGTTGCGGTTGTCCACCTTGTTGCCGTCAAAGGTCAGTGCAGCCTTGCTTTCGAGGCGTCCTTTGGCGCTGTTATCCAGCTCGGTGACCAGCAGCTTCAACGTCTGATCGGCACGAATCACGCCGTTGCGGTTGTCTGCGTTGTTGCTGCTGACCGTCAGTGTGTTGATCCCGGAAATCTTGCCTTCACGGTTGTCCAGGCGCGTGGCTTGCACATCCATCGCGCCGTTGGCCTGGATCAGCCCTTTGCTCTGGTTGTTTAGCAGACCACTGACGCGGGTCGTCAGTTGGCCTTCGCTGTTCAGTTTTCCTTGCTGACTGTTGTCGAGGTTTTGCGCACGGACTGTCAGAGCTTGTTTCGCCCCCAGGGTGCCGCCGATGTTATTGATGCCGCCACTGGCGGTGATGTCCAGCAGGCGACCGGCTGTCACAAGGCCGGCAACGTTATCCAGTGAGGTCAGGGTCAGGACAACGTCGGCGAGGCTGCTCAGTTCGCCGCTGGTGTTGTTCAGCCGGCCGATGTTGCCGGTGAGATGGCCGGTGCTGTTGATCACCCCCTTGGTGTTGAAAACCTGATTGGCCGTCACGCTCAGCGCGCCACTACTCAACACCCGACCGTTGTTCTGGTTATCCAACGTCCCGGCGGTGATGTTGGCGGTTTGTGCGGCGCTCAGCGTGCCGTTCTGGTTGCTCAGGGTCTGGCTGGTATTGACCGTCAGATTACGGCTGGCCACCACGCTCTTGCCGGTGTTGTTGAGGTTCTGCGCGCTGAGGCTCACATCCCCCGTGGCGTTGCGGCTGGTGTCGGCGTTGACCCCGGCTTCGATGATGCCGTTGTTGGTCAGCACTCCGCCGGCGCTCAGGGTGATGCTGTCCCGGGCGGCAAAGGTTTGCTGATTGGTCAGGTTGCCCTGGGTCTGCACGTTCAGCGCCGTGCCGGCGTAGACCGGGCCGCGCGCATCGAGGCTGACGGCTTTGATGTTGACTGCGCCGTTCGTGGCCGATGTCTGCGCCAGGCTGAGATGCCCATTGGCATCGAGCTGGATGTCGCCACCGCTGGCGATCAGTTTGCCATCGAGTTTCACCCCGACGCCGGCCTCGGTGCCCACCAGTTTGATCGCCCCGGCGTACATGCCGCCCAACGCCGAGGAATCGATGGCCAACCCTGGTTTGCCGCTGCCGTCATCGGCGCGGGCAGTGGCGTTGAGGCTGTCGGCGTTGACGTCGTTACGGCCGGCGACGATGGTCAGGTTCCTGGCCTGAATCTCGGCGTTGATCTTCGCGCTGCGGGTGATGATTTCGAAGCGGTCGACGTTGTTGGCATTCAGCCCGGCGCCGTCGATGGAAACGCTGCCCTGATCGACCTGAAAACGATCCAGACGACCGTTGTCCAGCACCGGTTTGCCGGTGGTCAACGTCACGCGTGGGGTGTTGATAAATCCACAACCGTTACAGCTGATGCCATAAGGGTTGGCCACGATCACCCGCGCCGACTGCCCCGCCACTTCGGTGTAACCGCGCAACTGGCTGGGGCTGCCGCCGACCACTTCGTTGAGGATGGTTTGTGCGGAGACTCGGTTGGTGAGGTTCGGGTTGCCGACGATGATGCCGCCCAGCTGCGTCGCGCCGGTCTGGTTGGCGACGTTGTTGAGGATCACGCCCTGAGTGCCGACGTTGTAATCGTGAAACTGGTTATGCGACAGGCCGCTGCCGTTGGGCGTGGCGATCTGGACGATCGGCACACCGTTGCCTGCCTGCCCGAGACTGGTGCCCGGCGAGGCCACCACAATCCCGTCGGCCTGCGCCCACATCGGCTGCCAGAACATGACGTTGGCCAACAGGAACGCCAAACCACGCTTGGGCATGCCCCAGAAGTGCTCGCGATTTTTGACCGCAGCAGAGGGCTGGCCAGCGAGGAAGGCGTAGTGGCGAACGTCCATGTCAAAAGGTCTCGTTTCGATCGGCAACAATGGAAGGGGCAATTCACAGACACGGCCGTCCCGACACGGCAAACGCTGGGGGCGTTTGCAGAGCGAATACGTCATAAGGGGGGTAAGTGCGCGCTTGGGTCAGAAGGTCCAAAGCGTGGCGTAAACGACCATTGCATCAGCGTGCAATTGGTCTGTTCGGTCCCTCGAAACGGCGAAGTGATATCAATGTGATGGCGCGATGTTAAGTTGCCATCATTCTGGCGTCAATAAGCCGTTCAGGATGTTTTTCGGCAAACGCTCTAGCTCGCGGGTTTGGGTCCACAGCCTGAACTTTCCGGGTGGAAAAACCCTCCACTCAATAACGCCGTGACATTGATCAATGAGGCCCACTCATGAAAACCACCCTGCTGAAACTGACCCTCGCCGCCACTCTCGCCTGTGCCCTCCCCGTTTGGGCCTGCCCGCCCGACGAAGCCACCGCCAAGCGCGAACAATTGGCCAGGGAAGTCGCCAAGATCACTGAGCAGAACCCGGCCAAGGCCAAGGAGATCAATGATGAGTTGCAGAAGATGGACCTGGAGACGGCCAGCAAGGATTTGCCGGACAAGTGCCAGTTGATTGATCAGCGTCTCAAGGAGTTGCAGTCGGCGGAGAAGAAAGCCGAGGGTTAAACGGCAAGATCAAAAGATCGCAGCCTTCGGCAGCTCCTACACGGGTTTGCGCGTGCAGCTGTAGGAGCTGCTGCGATTTTCAGACGTAAAAAAACCCGGACACTGTCCGGGTTTTTTATGGGAGCGCTACCGCGCTTTATTCAGCAGCCGGTGCTTCCGGCTTGCGGCGCTTGAGCGGGGCCATGCCGTCCTTGCTGACCAGCGATAGGGCGTCGGTCTTCGGGCGGTTGGCGATCTTGCGCTTGGTCGGAGCCTTGGCACCGGTTTTCTTCTTGTCGCCTTTGGCGTCGACTTTTTTCTTCTTCACGCCAACGGCTTTGCCCGAGGCCTTGACCTTTTTCGGTCCGCCGTAGGTGCCTTTGACTTCCTTGATGGTGCGGCGCTCGAAGCTCTGCTTGAGGTAGCGCTCGACGCTCGACATCAGGTTCCAGTCGCCATGGCAGATCAGCGAGATGGCCAGGCCATCATTGCCGGCGCGACCGGTGCGACCGATGCGGTGAACGTATTCGTCGCCGCTGCGCGGCATGTCGAAGTTGATCACCAGGTCCAGGCCTTCCACGTCCAGGCCACGGGCAGCGACGTCGGTGGCAACCAGGATTTTCACGCCGCCCTGCTTCAGGCGATCGATGGCCAGCTTGCGATCCTTCTGGTCTTTGTCACCGTGCAGCACGAACGCTTTGTATTCCTGCGCTACCAGGCGGCCGTAAATACGGTCGGCCATGGCCCGGGTGTTGGTGAACACGATGGCCTTCTGATAGGTCTCGTTGGCCAGCAGCCAGTTCACGATCTGTTCTTTGTGCTGATTGTGGTCGGCGGTGATGATCTGTTGACGAGTGGTGGCGTTCAGATCGCTGACGTTGTTCAGCTGCAAGTGTTCAGGGTTGTTCAGCACCTTGGCGACCATCTCGCGCAGGCCCGAACCGCCGGTGGTGGCGGAGAACAGCATGGTCTGCTGACGGTTGGTGCACTCTTCCACCAGACGCTGCACGTCTTCGGCAAAGCCCATGTCGAGCATGCGGTCGGCTTCGTCGAGCACCAGCACTTCGACTTCTTTGAGGTCGAGGTTGCCGGCGTTCAATTGCTCGATCATCCGGCCCGGCGTACCGATCAGGATGTCCGGCACCTTGCGCAGCATGGCGGCCTGGACCTTGAAGTCTTCACCGCCGGTGATCAGGCCGGACTTGATGAAGGTGAACTGAGCGAAGCGCTCGACTTCCTTGATGGTCTGCTGGGCCAGCTCGCGGGTCGGCAGCAGGATCAGGGTCTTGATGCTGACGCGGACTTTGGCCGGGCCGATCAAGCGGTTGAGGATCGGCAAAACGAATGCAGCGGTTTTGCCGCTACCGGTTTGCGCTGTCACCCGCAGGTCACGCCCCTGGAGCGCGAGCGGGATAGCCGCTGCTTGCACAGGCGTTGGCTCGACAAATTTAAGCTCGGCCACGGCTTTGAGCAGGCGTTCGTGCAGGGCGAATTGGGAAAACACGGGTGCTACCTCGAAGATATACAAAAAAACAGCTGCATAGGGTAACGGTTTCGAGCGCGAAGGCCGAGTTTCTTTATACAAACGGCTGCAAACAGTGGTTTTTTTGTTGCCTGTTTTGTCTCAAAACGTCATCCGGAACGTCTTAAATGCTCTAATCGCCCCGTCGCGTCCAACAGAAGAACCGTTTTTCCATGGATATCAAACAGCTCTGGCTCAACGCCCAAGACCTCTGGGGTGCCCTCGATCAGCACCCGCTCCTGCATTCCACGCTCGCGCTGATGTTGCTGCTGGTAGTGGCACTGGTGCTCGGACGAGTGGCGCGTTACCTAATTCTTCACACGACCAAAATGCTCGGTCGCCAGCCGTCGTTGCACTGGCTCACCGATTTTCGCCACAACAAGGTGTTTCATCGCCTGGCGCAGATGACGCCCTCGCTGGTGATCCAGTTCGGCCTGCACCTGGTGCCGGAGTTGGGCAAGACCAGTCTGAACTTCCTCGGCAACGTAGCGCTGGCGTTCACCATTCTGTTCCTGGTGCTAGCCGTCAGCGCATTGCTCAATGCCCTGCTGGACATCTACGCCCGCACCGAACACGCCCGCACCCGTTCGATCAAAGGCTACGTGCAACTGGCGAAAATGGTGTTGTTCGTGTTTGGCGCGATCATCATCGTCGCCACGTTGATCGACCGTTCGCCGCTGTTGCTGCTCTCGGGTCTGGGCGCCATGTCGGCGGTGATTCTGTTGGTCTACAAAGACACCCTGCTGTCGTTCGTCGCCAGTGTGCAACTGACCAGCAACGACATGCTGCGGGTCGGTGACTGGATCGAGATGCCACAAGTGGGTGCCGACGGTGACGTGGTGGACATCACCTTGCACACGGTCAAGGTGCAGAATTTCGACAAAACGATTGTGTCGATCCCGACCTGGCGCCTGATGTCCGAGTCGTTCAAGAACTGGCGCGGCATGCAACAGTCCGGTGGGCGCCGGATAAAGCGCAGCCTGTTCATCGACGCCAGCGGCGTACGGTTTATTCGCGATGATGAAGAGCTGAAACTGTCCCAGGTGCATCTGCTGACCGACTACATGAGCCGCAAGAAAGCCGAGCTCAAGGCCTGGAACGAAGCTCAGGGCAACGTCGCGGCGATGTCGGCCAACCGCCGGCGGATGACCAACATCGGCACCTTCCGCGCCTATGCGCTGGCGTATCTGAAGAGTCACCCGGAGATTCAGCCGAACATGACCTGCATGGTTCGCCAGATGCAGACCACCGCTCAGGGCATCCCGCTGGAAATCTACTGCTTCACCCGCACCACCGTGTGGGCCGATTACGAGCGGATTCAGGGGGATATTTTCGATTACCTGCTGGCGGTATTGCCGGAGTTTGGCTTGAGCCTTTATCAGCAGCCGAGCGGTGGGGATCTGCGGTCGGGATTGCTCCCGGCGGTGTTGGGCGCGAGCCACATTCCCGAGCCCGAAAAACACGTCATGTAACACCGCCTCCCCCTGTAGGAGCGAGGCTTGCCCGCGAAAGCGGTGTGTCAGGCAACATTGATGTCAGCTGATACACCGCCTTCGCGGGCAAGCCTCGCTCCTACGAAGAGCGGATTGCGGTCGGCCTGAACCCAACCGACTAATCCACACCGCCATCAGAATCACCATCCCGCCAAACAACAACCGTCCCAGTTCTTCATGCTGATTCCAGATCAGCAAGTTGATCAGCAACCCCACTGGCACATGCAGGTTGTTCATCACCGCCAGCGTCCCGCCGTTCACCAGGCACGCGCCCTTGTTCCACCAGTACAAACCCAGCGCGGTCGAGACCAGGCCGAGGAACAGCAGCACGCCCCATTGCAGCGGCGCTTCAGGCAGGAAGTTCTGTTTGCCGAACAGCAGAAACGCCGGCAACGCCACCGCCAACGCGCCCAGGTAGAAGTAGCCGAAGCGCCGGTAATGCGGCAGATCGCTCGGATGACGGGCCACCAGATGTTTGTAGAGCACCTGCCCGGCGGCGTAGGTGAAGTTGGCCAGTTGCAGCAATAGAAAGCCCATGAAGAAGTCCGGGTTGATCCGGTCAAAGCGAATCACTGCCGCGCCCGCCACTGCCACCAGTGCAGCAATCAAGGCCCACGGATTGAAGCGCCGGTTCAGCGCGTCTTCGATCAGGGTCACATGCAGCGGCGTGAGGATGGTGAACAGCAACACCTCCGGCACCGTCAGTACCCGGAAGCTCAAATACAAACAAACGTAAGTCACGCCGAACTGCAAGGCGCCGATCAACAACATGCCACGCATGAACGCCGGCTCGACCTGACGCCAGCGCGTCAGCGGAATGAACACCAGCCCCGCCAGCAACACCCGCACCAGCACCGCGAAGTAACTGTCGACATGCCCGGCCAGGTATTCGCCGATCAAGCTGAAGGAAAACGCCTGGATCAGCGTGACAAAAAGTAGATAGCCCATGCTCGCCTCATTTCGAATGGCGGCGACGATAGCGTTTTTTGCCCGTCATCGCGAATCGCCAGGCAACACACAACCCCCTGTGGGAGCGAGCCTGCTCGCGATGACGGCGTTACATTCAACATTGATGTTGGCTGACACACCGCTATCGCGAGCAGCCTCGCTCCCACAGGGGGTTGTGTGCTCATTCACTAAATCGCAGGCAAAAAAAAGCCCGATCTCGCTAATGCGTTCAATCGGGCTAGAGCACTCAGGAGCAACAAGTGCAAAGGGAGGTTCGATGCGCGTACAGGCTTGAAGGGTTGCGCCAGGTCACTAGACCCTCCAGCGATTATCTGGCGATTAACGTGTCAGGCGACCTGGGAAAGCTTGGCGTTGGCCTGGTTCAAGCCTTTCTCCTGGAAGCCGCCGCCCAGGTTCATGCCTTCGGCGTGAATAAACGTTACGTCGTGGATGCCGACGAAAGCCATGACCTGACGCAGGTACGGTTCCTGGTGATCCGAGGTGGCTCCGGCATGGATACCACCGCGAGCGGTCAGCACATAAGCACGCTTGCCGTTGAGCAAACCTTGCGGGCCGGTTTCGGTGTACTTGAACGTCACGCCGGCACGCAGCACGTGGTCGAGCCAGGCTTTGAGGGTGCTCGGAATGGCGAAGTTGTACATCGGCGCGGCCATTACCAGTACGTCGGCGGCCAGCAGTTCATCGGTCAGCAGGTTGGAGCGTTCCAGCGAGGCTTGTTCGATGTCATTGCGTTGTTCGGCAGGTTTCATCCAGCCGCCCAGCAAGTTGATGTCCAGGTGCGGCACCGGGGTGGTGGCCAGGTCACGGACGGTGATCTGGTCGGCCGGGTGTGCGGCTTTCCATTGGCTGATGAAGGTCTGGGTCAGCTGGCGGGAAACCGAGTCTTGCTGACGGGCGCTGCTTTCGATGATCAGAACGCGGGACATGGGATGTAGCCTCCATCTGAGAATGCTGTAGGTCGATGGAGTGAAGGTTAAACAGAGTCATATCGATGAAAAAGCGCAAATAACTGCTATAAAGCATCGATAAATTCGTTTATAAGCGGAGCATGTCCTGTGGGAGCTAGTGTGGTGAGGGGGCTTGCCCCCGTTTGAGTGCATAACACTCACAAGATCTTTGGTATCAGAGTTTGGGGCTGCTTCGCCGCCCAACGGGGGCAAGCCCCCTCGCCACAGTGCTCCCACAGCCGCTCGAGGTCATTTCGGGGTGCAGGTCAATTTGATACGCATCTTGATGATGGTCCGGGTGAACTTGGCGGTGGCGTTTTTGTGCTTGCCGGCGGGCACTTCGATTGTGCGGTTACGCGGCGCTTCCGGACCATTGTTGAAAACCACCTTGCAGATCGCATCGGTGCTGCCGTAGTTGTTCACCTGAATGGAGGCGATATCGGCATCTGTATCAAAGGCGTTGTAGTCGATGCTCAAGCCGTTCAATTGCTTTTGAACGTCGATCGGATAAGCAAACGCAGTCAGCGGCAGCATTGCCAACACCGCACAACCCGCTATCACACAACAAAGTTTTTTCATTCAGCAGCCTCCAATAAGGACTGCCAGCTTAGGACAAGAGGAGCTCAACATGAAAGCGCCCCGCGTGACCCTTGATCAATGGCGAACATTGCAGGCCGTGGTCGATCACGGCGGTTTCGCCCAGGCCGCCGAAGTGCTGCACCGCTCGCAATCGTCGGTCAGCTACACCGTAGCGCGCATGCAGGACCAGCTCGGTGTGCCGCTGTTACGCATCGACGGCCGCAAAGCGGTGCTTACCGAGGCTGGCGGCGTGCTGCTGCGCCGTTCCCGGCAACTGGTGAAACAGGCCAGTCAACTGGAAGACCTGGCCCATCACATGGAGCAAGGCTGGGAAGCGGAAGTGCGGTTGGTGGTCGACGCTGCCTACCCCAGCGCCCGCCTCGTTCGCGCACTGACTGCGTTCATGCCACAAAGCCGTGGCTGCAGGGTGCGTCTGCGCGAAGAAGTGTTGTCGGGTGTCGAAGAAGTGCTGCTCGAAGGCGTGGCGGATCTGGCCATCACCGGATTCAGTATTCCCGGGTATCTGGGCGCGGAATTGAGCGATGTCGAGTTCATCGCGGTCGCCCACCCCGAGCATCCCTTGCATCGCCTGAGCCGCGAACTGAACTTCCAGGACCTGGAAAGCCAGATGCAAGTGGTGATCCGCGACTCCGGCCGTCAGCAACCGCGAGACGTCGGCTGGCTCGGCGCCGAACAACGCTGGACCGTCGGCAGCCTGGCCACCGCCGCGACTTTCGTCAGCAGCGGCCTGGGCTTCGCCTGGCTGCCCCGGCACATGATCGAGCGCGAACTCAAGGAAGGTACGCTCAAAGTGCTACCGTTGGATCAGGGTGGCAGCCGCAACCCGAGCTTCTATCTGTATTCGAACAAGGACAAACCCTTGGGCCCGGCCACGCAGATTCTCATCGAACTGCTGCGCACCTTCGATACTGCGCCGCTGGATGCGCCCTTCGCCGCCCCTGAGCAAGCCTGACACGGAGTGTACCCATGGCTTATTTCGAACATGAAGGTTGCAACCTGCACTATGAGGAATATGGCCAAGGCACGCCGTTGCTGCTGGTTCACGGGTTGGGTTCCAGCACCCTGGACTGGGAAATGCAGATCCCCGCGCTCGCAGCCCATCATCGGGTGATCGTGGCGGATGTGCGCGGCCACGGGCGCTCCGACAAACCCCGAGAGCGCTACAGCATCGCCGGATTCAGCGCCGACCTGATAGAGCTGATCGAACATTTGAAACTCGGCCCTGTTCACTACGTGGGCTTGTCCATGGGCGGGATGATCGGTTTTCAATTGGCCGTCGATCAGCCACAACTGCTCAAGAGTCTGTGCATCGTCAACAGTGCCCCCGAGGTCAAACTGCGCAGCCGTAACGATTACTGGCAGTGGTTCAAGCGCTGGAGCCTGATGCGCGCGCTGAGCATGGGCACCATCGGCAAGGCCTTGGGCGCCAAACTGTTTCCCAAGCCCGAACAAGCTTCGCTACGACAAAAAATGGCGGCGCGCTGGGCAAAAAACGACAAACGTGCTTATCTCGCCAGCTTCGATGCCATCGTTGGCTGGGGGGTTCAGGAACGACTTTCCAAGGTCTCCTGTCCAACCCTCATCGTCAGCGCCGACCGTGACTACTCCCCGGTCGCGTTGAAAGAAACCTATGTAAAACTGCTGCCCGATGCGCGGCTGGTGGTGATCGCCGACTCGCGCCACGCCACCCCGCTGGATCAACCCGAACGTTTCAACCAAACGCTGCTCGAATTTCTCACCGCAGTCGACACCACCACTCAGGATCACTGACTTATGCTGAAAAAAATCGCCCTCGTCGCCGGCTCCGTTCTGTTTGCCGCCAACCTGATGGCCGCCACGCCCGCCAAGGCGCCGCACGTGCTGCTGGAAACCACCAACGGCCAGATCGAAATCGAACTGGACCCGGTCAAGGCGCCGATCAGTACCAAGAACTTCCTTGAGTACGTCGACAGCGGCTTCTACAACAACACGATTTTTCACCGTGTGATTCCTGGGTTCATGGTCCAGGGCGGCGGTTTTACTCAACAGATGCAGCAAAAAGAAACCAAGGCGCCGATCAAGAACGAATCCAAAAACGGCCTGCATAACGTGCGTGGCACGCTTTCCATGGCCCGCACCTCAGTGCCGGACTCAGCCACCAGCCAGTTCTTCATCAACGTCAAAGACAACGATTTCCTGGACCAGGGCGACGGCTATGCCGTGTTCGGTAAGGTCGTTAAAGGCATGGACATCGTCGATGTCATCGTCAACTCCCAGACCACCACCAAAAGCGGCATGAAAGACGTGCCTGCCGATCCCGTGTTCATCAAGTCGGCCAAGCGCATCGACTGAGACTAAGCTGAACAGGGAGTTTTGAGCGGCCGTCGGTTCTTCCGGCGCCGCTCATATCGTTTAAAGGAGAGCCCGTGCGCGGGCGAAGAACTGATGCTTTATCGCCGTTTTGAAAAACTGATCGACATTTTCCGCGATGCACCGACGGCGGCTCCGCCGGATCGGGTTCTCCCCTTCTACACCTACTACTTGAAGCAGGTCTGGCCGAGTTTCGCCGTCCTGCTGATCGTCGGCCTGTTCGGCGCGCTGATCGAAGTGGCGCTGTTCAGCTACCTGAGCCGCATCATCGACCTCGCGCAAGGCACGCCCAACGTCAATTTTTTCAAGGAACACGGCATCGAACTGGCCTGGATGGCGGTGGTTGCGCTGGTCCTGCGCCCCATATTCGTCGGCCTGCATGACTTGCTGGTGCACCAGACCTTGAGCCCCAGCCTGACCAGCCTGATCCGCTGGCAAAACCACAGTTACGTGCTCAAACAGAGCCTCAATTTCTTCCAGAACGACTTCGCCGGGCGCATCGCCCAACGCATCATGCAGACCGGCAACTCGTTGCGCGATTCGGCTGTGCAAGCGGTGGACGCGTTATGGCATGTGCTGATCTACGCGATCAGTTCGCTGGTGCTGTTCGCCGAAGCCGACTGGCGCCTGATGATCCCGCTGCTGACCTGGATCGCCGCCTTCATCGGCGCCCTCTACTACTTCGTGCCACGGGTCAAGGAACGCTCGGTGGTGTCGTCCGATGCGCGCTCCAAACTCATGGGGCGGATCGTCGATGGCTACACCAACATCACCACCCTGAAGCTGTTCGCCCACACCAACTTCGAGCAGCAATACGCCCGCGAAGCGATCAAGGAGCAAACCGAAAAAGCCCAACTGGCCGGCCGTGTGGTGACCAGCATGGACGTGGCCATCACCAGCATGAACGGCCTGCTGATCGTCAGTACCACTGGCCTCGCGCTGTGGCTGTGGACGCAGTCGCTGATCTCAGTGGGTGCAATTGCCTTGGCCACAGGCTTGGTGATCCGCATCGTCAACATGTCTGGCTGGATCATGTGGGTGGTCACTGGCATTTTCGAAAACATCGGCATGGTTCAGGACGGTTTGCAGACCATTTCCCAGCCAGTCAGCATCACCGACCGCGAGCAGGCCAAGCCTTTGAATGTGGCGCGTGGCGAGGTGCGTTTCGATCACGTCGATTTTCACTACGGCAAGAAAAGCGGGATCATCGGCGACCTCAACCTGACCATCAAACCCGGCGAGAAAATCGGCCTGATCGGCCCGTCCGGTGCCGGCAAATCGACGTTGGTCAATCTGCTGCTGCGTCTCTATGACGTGCAGGGCGGGCGGATTCTCATCGATGGCCAGAACATCGCCGAAGTCGGCCAGGAAAGCCTGCGCGAACGCATCGGCATGATCACCCAGGACACCTCGCTGCTGCACCGTTCGATCCGCGACAATTTGCTGTACGGCAAACCCGACGCCACCGACGCCGAACTCTGGGAAGCAGTGCACAAGGCCCGTGCCGACGGATTCATCCCGCTGCTATCGGACTCTGAAGGCCGCACCGGTTTCGATGCTCACGTCGGTGAACGCGGGGTGAAACTCTCCGGTGGCCAGCGTCAGCGGATCGCCATCGCTCGTGTGCTGCTCAAGGACGCGCCGATCCTGATCATGGACGAAGCCACCTCGGCACTGGACTCGGAAGTCGAAGCGGCGATTCAGGAGAGCCTCGAAACTCTGATGCAGGGCAAGACCGTGATCGCCATCGCCCACCGCCTCTCGACCATCGCGCGGATGGATCGGTTGGTGGTGCTGGAAAACGGCAAGATCGCCGAAACCGGCAGCCACGCCGAACTGCTGGCCCATGGCGGTTTGTATGCGCGGTTGTGGCAGCACCAGACTGGTGGGTTTGTCGGAATCGATTGAGGCTTGTGATCAACGCCGAACCTGTGGGGCTTGCACCAATGCCGATCAGTTAAGGACTTGAACACCGCAGTTCCTGTGGGAGCGAGCCTGCTCGCGATAGCGGCGGGTCAGCCAACATTGATGTTGAATGTACCGCCGTCATCGCGAGCAGGCTCGCTCCCACACTGGATCTACGCCGTCCTCTGGTCAGAGCGTCAATAACATCTCATGCCATGCCATCCCGCCATGGTCCGACGCCGAAGGCTTGATGTAGGCAAAACCAAACCCGGCATAGAGTGGAATGTGCCGCTCTTTGCACATCAGATGGATGCTGGCCTTGTTCAGTGCGCGCATGCGCTGGATAAACTCACCGAGCAAGCGTTTCGCCAAGCCCTGCCCTTGGTAGTCCGGATGCACCACCACCGACATGATCACTACGTACGGGCCGGCCGGGTCGTGGCCGATCAGTTCCTTGAACGCCTCGTCCGACATTTCCACCTCAAACGCCGCGCCGGAATTGATGAAGCCGGCGACAACGCCATCCACCTCAGCAACGATGAAGCCCTCGTGCCAGGTGGCGATGCGGGTGGCGATTTTCTCGCGGGTGGCGGCTTCATCGCCTTCGTAGGCAACGGTTTCGATGGCGTAACAGCGGTCCAGGTCAGCGGGAATGACGTGGCGGATGACGGTGTTCATGGCAGCTCGGAATCGGCGTGGGAAGGCTGGGAATCATAAATTAATAAGGTGTTCATATCGATCACGACGGGCGTCGTAAAGCCTTCGTATAGTCGCTGTCATTGCGCATCGCCCGGGGGTATTTGTGTTCCCTGTCTCTAGTCACCATTAGGGGAACACACCATGAGCAGCGTTCAGATCGGTCTTCTTGTGCTGTTGGGCATCAGCACTTTCGGCTTCGTCACCTTATCGATCGACCTGTTGCGGGCGCGACGGATGAACAAGGGCAAATAGCATCAGTGCCGTATCGAGAGGCGGCCAGTTGAGCCGCCTCTCGATGGCGTAATCAGGCTTTGAGCGGCAGCCAGATTTCCAGCACGCCGGTATTGAGCTTCGGGTTGAAGTCGTCGCTGTAGCGTTCGAACTCTGGAGCGTCCGCCGCTTCATGGCCGGACTTCGGCAACCAGGTTTTCCAGATGTATTGAAAGGTCTGGGGCAAGGCATCCAGAGAGCCCTTGTGCTCGAAGACTGCATACTTCTGAGGCTGAACTTCGATCCAGCGGTACTTATCGGGCAGGTCGTCGAGCTTGCTGATTTCGACACCGGCGATGTATTCGAAACCACCCTTGCCATCCGGATTACAGCAGATGCCGTAGGTTACTTCGCTTTTCTGGCCGGGAATTTTTCCAATCTCGGGAATGAATTTCTCCCACAAGTCGGGGATCGCTTTGGTGGTATCCGCAGTAAATCGTCCACCAAGCCCCGCTATGAGCATGAAGTGCCCGTTTTCAAAGCGTGGCTCGGCCGTTTCGACGCCTGTTTGCTCATCCATGACTCAACTCCTGGTACTGAAAAGGTGGGTTCGGCTGGGAGTATAGAAGCCAAACCTGATTCGCCCAATTACAGTGCGTGCAACTGTTCGATGGCGCTTGGACCGATAAACTCGTTATAACCCGACAGGATCACGTAGGCCGCGAAATAGCAGAAGATCGCGGCCGATGCCATGTAGGAATAACGCAGCAGTTTGTCACCGAGCAATTTGCCGCCGTGGCTCGCAGCGAAGCACAGACCGACACACCAAAGCACCCCGGCGCACAAGAAACCACCGAGAAACAGCGCCGAGCTGAGCGCATCACCGCCACCGGAACGGGCGATCAGCGTGCCGCCCACCGCGGCGAACCAGAGAATGGCGCTGGGTGATGACATGGCGAGAAAAATCCCGCGAAAGAACTCCTTGCGGTGGGAGTTGTGGCCGACTTCAGCGGTCTGTGCCAACAGCGCTTCATGGTGGATCGCCGAATAAATCATCTTTGCCGCGAAGTACAGCAGCAGCGCCGACCCGCCGATCCACAACACCCGTGATCATCGCGATATTGGCCACGCCGATGTCCAGGCACAGCGAAAGGCTCAACAAGAAGCCACTGGTAAATTCCATCGACCATATCCTTGGGAAAATTTATTGATGCGCAGGCTAGACAGTTTGCCACGACTGCCCTTACATTCCGCCACAGGCCACCGCAGTGGCCAGCGTCGCTCGGACGGTTCCGGGCGCTTACGTTATCCGAGGCAACAATGGCCGAACAAGGTTCGCCGCGCCGCTTTGCGCGCATAGATCGACTCCCCCCTTACGTTTTCAACATCACTGCCGAGCTGAAGATGGCCGCCCGTCGTCGTGGCGAAGACATCATCGACTTGAGCATGGGCAACCCCGACGGCGCCACGCCGCCGCACATCGTCGAAAAACTCGTCACCGTTGCCCAGCGTGAAGACACCCACGGCTATTCCACGTCCAAAGGGATTCCGCGCCTGCGCCGGGCGATTTCCAACTGGTACAAGGATCGCTACGAAGTTGACATCGACCCGGAAACCGAAGCCATCGTCACCATCGGTTCGAAGGAAGGTCTGGCGCATTTGATGCTGGCCACCCTCGATCAGGGTGACACCGTGCTGGTGCCGAACCCCAGCTACCCGATTCACATCTACGGTGCCGTGATTGCTGGCGCCCAGGTGCGGTCGGTGCCGCTGATCCCTGGCGTGGATTTCTTCGCCGAGCTGGAACGGGCGATTCGCGGCTCGATCCCGAAACCGAAAATGATGATCCTCGGTTTCCCGTCCAACCCCACCGCCCAGTGTGTGGAGCTGGACTTCTTCGAGCGGGTGATTGCCCTCGCCAAACAGTACGACGTTTTGGTGGTGCACGACCTGGCCTACGCCGACATTGTCTACGACGGCTGGAAAGCCCCGTCGATCATGCAAGTACCCGGCGCCAAGGACATCGCGGTGGAGTTTTTCACCCTGTCCAAGAGCTACAACATGGCAGGCTGGCGCATCGGTTTCATGGTCGGCAACCCGGAGCTGGTCAACGCTTTGGCGCGGATCAAGAGCTACCACGACTACGGCACGTTTACTCCGCTGCAAGTCGCTGCCATCGCGGCACTGGAAGGCGATCAGCAATGCGTCAAAGACATTGCCGATCAGTATCGGCAGCGGCGCAACGTGCTGGTCAAAGGCCTGCATGAACTGGGCTGGATGGTCGAAAACCCGAAAGCCTCGATGTATGTCTGGGCCAAGATTCCCGAGGCTTATGCACACATGGGCTCGCTGGAATTCGCCAAGAAACTGCTGGCTGAGGCCAAGGTTTGCGTCTCGCCGGGTGTGGGATTTGGCGAGTATGGGGATGATCATGTGCGCTTCGCGCTGATCGAAAACCAGGACCGGATTCGTCAGGCCGTGCGCGGGATTCGCGGGATGTTCCGGGCGGATGGGCTTGTCAGCAAATCCTGAGACCTGACACATAACACTGTGGGAGCGAGCCTGCTCGCGATAGCGGACTTACATTCAACATCTTCGCTGAATGTTAAGCCCTCATCGCGAGCAGGCTCGCTCCCACATTTGGTTTTGCGGTGTGCTTAGACGAACAACGACAACAGCAGGATGAAGCCCAGGCCCACCACGGACAGGATGGTTTCCATCGCGGTCCAGGTCTTGAAGGTTTCCGCCACGGTCATGTTGAAGTACTGCTTCACCAGCCAGAAACCGGCGTCGTTGACGTGGGACAGGATCAACGAACCGGCACCGGTGGCCAACACCAGCAGCTCACGGTTCACACCCGGAATCATCCCCACCACCGGCACCACGATGCCCGCGCCAGTAATGGTCGCCACGGTCGCCGAACCGGTCGCGATACGAATTACCGCCGCCACCAGCCAGGCCAGCAAAATCGGCGAGATTTGTGCAGCCACCGCCATGTTGCCGATGACATTACCAACGCCGCTGGTCACCAGCATCTGCTTGAAGCCACCACCGGCACCGATGATCAGGATGATGGCGGCGGTTGGCGCAAGGCTGGCATCCAACCATTTGAGCATCTGGTTGGAGCTAATGCCCTGCTTGTAACCGAAGGTGTACAGCGACAGCAGCAACGCCAGCAACAGTGCCGAGATCGGATGACCGATCAGGTCCATGAAAGTGCGAAAGAAGTTGCCGTCCGGCAGCGCCACATCGGCAAAAGTCTTGAGCAGCATCAGGAACACCGGCGACAGCACGGTGATCAAGGTGATGGCGAAGCTCGGGAGATCGGCAGAATCGTTATCACGCGCCAGTTGATCGACCAGTTCCTGGTTAGGATGACCCGGAATGTACTTGGCAATGAACGTGCCGTAGATCGGGCCGGCGATGATGGCCGTCGGCAGGGCAACGATCAGGCCGTAGAGAATGGTTTTACCAATGTCGGCACCGAACACGCCGATCGCCAGCAACGGACCCGGATGCGGCGGAACCAGGCCGTGCACGGCGGACAGACCGGCCAGCAACGGGATACCGATCTTGATGATCGACACGCCAGTACGCCGGGCAACGATGAACACCAGCGGGATCAACAGCACAAAGCCGATTTCGAAGAACAGCGGGATGCCGACCAGGAAGGCCGCGAACATCATGGCCCACTGCACCTTGTCCTTGCCGAACGCGCGAATCAGGGTCTGGGCGATCTGGTCCGCCCCGCCCGACTCGGCCATCATTTTGCCGAGCATCGTGCCCAGCGCCAGGATGATCCCGACGAAACCGAGCACCCCGCCGAAGCCGTCCTGGAACGCCTTGATGATGGTGCCGATCGGCATGCCGGAGGTCAGCCCGAGAAAAGCTGCGGCAATGATCAGGGCGATGAAGGGGTGAAACTTGAACTTGGTGATCAGGACGATAAGTCCGATCACCGTGACCACTGCATCGAGCAGCAGAAAGGTCTCGTGGGACATGCCAAACATAAGGGGGTGTCTCCTGTTTGTTGTTGTTATAAAAAGCGGTTATTCAAAAGCCGTCAGGACAGCGCTATCTTTCGCAGCAAAACTCAACTGGCGAGTTTCAAGCCATGATCGAGCCACCAACGGTGGGCCAGAGCGGCCAATTCATCGACACTGTGACTTGAAGCATCCAGAGCCAGGGTCAGGGGCTCACCAACGGGCGATTCAAGTGTGGCGAACTGGCTGTCGATCAAGGTCGACGGCATGAAGTGGCCCGGCCGATGAGACACACGATCAGCGGCGACTTCGGGGGTCAGCTCAAGGAAAACGAAGCCCAGGCCCGGCAAGGCACAGCGCAAGCGTTCGCGGTAACTGTGTTTGAGGGCCGAGCAAGTCAGCACCGGGCGCTCGCCCTTGGCATCGACGCGGCGCAGTTCATCGCACAGGCTGTCGAGCCAGCCGGCACGGTCTTCATCGTTCAGCGGGATACCCGCGCTCATCTTTTCGATATTGGCGGCAGGGTGGAAAGTGTCGCCTTCAATGGCGGTCGCGCCGCTAAGCTGGCACAGGGACTGGCTGACGCAGGTCTTGCCGCAACCGGCAACGCCCATGATGACCAGGGCGGTGATGGGATGATTCATGTAACACCTCAGCACGCAGACAGCGCTACCTTTGCTACGTAAGACTCAAGTGCAAAAGCAGAAGTTGCCGACGCCTTCTTGTCATTTTTGTGGGTTGCAGCATGTTCGTTCTCGAAGCCAAAAAAGCGAGGATCAGGCAAACCTCGTTCACGCATTTGCAGCTGCATCGAGACAGCGCTACCTTAGTGCCTTGAATTTTGTTTGGCAAGCCGTCCGATGAATACCCCTAAAAACGATAAAAATACTCGCACCACTGGCCGCCCTACCCTCAACGAAGTCGCGCGCCTGGCGGGTGTCAGCCCGATTACCGCGTCCCGCGCCCTGCGCGGCGTCAGCACGGTGGCCACCGAATTGGTGGAAAAAGTCCAGAAGGCCGCCCTCGACCTGAACTACGTGGTCAACCCCGCCGCCCGCGCATTAGCCTCGGCCCAGAGCCATTCCGTGGTGGTTTTGGTGCCGTCATTGTCCAACCTGCTGTTCATCGACACGCTGGAAGCCATTCATCAGGTTTTACGACCAAAGGGCTTCGAAGTGCTGATCGGCAACTTCCATTACTCGCGTGATGAAGAAGAAAACCTGCTGCGCAATTACATGGCTTATCAGCCTCGCGGCTTGTTGCTGACCGGTTTCGACCGCACCGAAAGTTCGCGGCGGATGATCGAGGCCAGCAACATTCCCTGCGTGTACATGATGGAACTGGACAGCGCGGCGGGGCTCAATTGTGTCGGCTTTTCGCAAGTCGCCGCCGGCGAAACCGCTGCCGAGCATTTGCTCTCCCGCGGTCGCAAACGCCTGGCCTATATCGGCGCACAACTGGATCAACGCACGCTGCTACGCGGCGAAGGCTTCCGTCGCGCGCTGCAAAAGGCCGGTTTGTATGATCCGGCCCTGGAAGTGCTGACACCGCGAGCCTCCTCGGTGGGTCTGGGCGGCGAACTGTTCCTGCAACTGCTCGCTGCCCATCCAGACGTCGATGCGATCTTCTTCGGCAACGACGACCTGGCCCAGGGCGCGTTGCTCGAGGCGTTGCGCAATGGCATCAAGATCCCCGAGCGCGTGGCGATCCTCGGCTTCAATGACTTGCCGGCGTCTGAGCACATGGTCCCGCGCCTGAGCAGTATCAGCACCCCACGAGAAGCCATTGGCCGTCGCTCCGCGGAGCTGATGCTGACCTTGCTGGCCGGCAATTCAGTGACCAAACCGGTGCAGGATATGGGGTTTGAATTGAAGGTGCGCGAGAGCACCTGACGCACGACCATTCCCACGCTCCGCGTGCTAGATTCCGATACCTGGAACAGCAAACGGAGAAGCTCAATGGGACATACGCTGAAGATTTTGGGTCGGGCCTCGTCAATCAACGTCAGAAAAGTCCTGTGGACCTGCGACGAACTGGGCGTTTCCTACGAACGCGAAGACTGGGGCAGCGGCTTCGCATCGACCCAGAGCCCGGAGTTTCTCCAGCTCAACCCTAACGCACAAGTGCCGGTTCTCATCGATGAAGCCGGCGTGCTGTGGGAGTCCAATACCATTTGCCGGTACCTGGCCGGCAAACACCAAAACACTGACCTGTTGCCCATTGAACCGGCGGCCCGCGCTCGCGTAGAGCAATGGATGGATTGGCAAGCCACCGAACTCAACCCGTCGTGGGGCTACGCATTTTTTGCGCTGGTCCGGCAACTGCCGAACTTCCAGGACTCGCAACGGATTGCTGATGGCGTTCGCGGCTGGAACGCGAAAATGGGCATCCTCGAACAGCAACTCGCGGCGACCGGTGCGTATGTCGCCGGGTCACACTTCACACTGGCCGATATCCTCATCGGGCTCTCGGTCAACCGCTGGCGGATGACACCGATGGAGCGCCCGGACTACCCCGCCGTCGACGCCTATTGCCAACGACTGGCACTGCGGCCGGGGTTCATGGAACACGCCTGCAACGGCGTGCCATAACGCCAAACCCGCCCCCTCTACCCTTCCATAAAAAGAGAAAGCCATGAATGGACTCAACGTACTGCTGACCGGCGCCTGCGGCAGAATTGGCAGAACCTTTTTCGAAGCTTCGCAGGACCGCTACACCTTCGTGCTGACAGATCGCATCAAGCCCGACTTCAATGTCGATGCACCGCATCGCTTTGTACGCCTGGACCTGTCCGACCTCACCGCCATAAGCGAAGTGCTGCAAGGCATCGACGTCATCGTGCATCTGGCCGGCATCCCTCACGCCACCGCCTCTTTCGATGAGTTACTGCCCAACAATATTCTGGCCACCACTTACCTGTTCGAAGCCGCCGTGGCGGCGGGTTGTAAGCGGTTGGTGTTCGCCAGCAGCGCGCAGACCATCGAGGGCTATCCGGTGGACCGGCAGATCACACCGGGCATGCAGGTGATGCCGGCCAATCTGTATGGCGTCAGCAAGTGTTATGGCGAAGCGTTGTGTGCGTTCTACGCTGCCAAACACAACCTCTCGACCATCGCCATACGCATCGGCGCTTTCGAGTTTGCGGACCATCACGAATTGACCAACGCTCGCGACCTGAGCGCATGGCTCAGCCCTCGTGATGCAGTGCAGTTGCTGCAACTCTCGGTAGAGGTCAAAGGTGTGCAACACCTGATCGCCCACGGTATTTCCAATAACCGTTTCAAACGCCTGGACCTCAGTGAAACTACCCGGGTGTTGGGTTATAGGCCAGTGGATGATGCGTTTCAGGAGTTCGACATTCCCATTGGGCTTCCTTGACGGTGCGTCTCCAGAATCCGGGCAACGTGGTTCTTGCGCTGTAACCCGAGGGTGGGCGGTCGACCTCTGCCGCTCGGCGGCGTTCCGACGACAGAGGTGTATCAGACGACATCGATGTTGATTGTGCCGCCGTCTTCGCGAGCAAGCCCGCTCCCACATAGATTGCTCTGAACTGACTGGCATTACCCGTCAAAGGGCCTCTTTCGGTTCCCTGGCTAGCCAGCCGAAAACTGATGATCTGCGAGCATTCCCAACAACGCCCGCACCGCCGCTGAAGGTTCTTTGTTCGGCGCGATCACCAAGGCAAATTCGCGATCGATACGCGGCATCACAGGCACTACGCGCAAGCCTTGACGATTACTCGGCAAGGTCATTTCCGGCACCAGGGTCACGCCGATGTTTTCCCTCACGAGGGTGAATGCACTGCTCCACTCTCGCACCTCGGCCCGCACATCGAGCAGCTGCAACCCCGCATCGGTGGCCAGGCTGCGGGCATTGGTCGAACAACCGCCCGTGGCCAGCACAAAGGGTTGCTCCGCCAGTTCCGCCAGTGAGACGCCCTCTTCATTCGAGCGTCGCGCCAAGGGATGGCCACCGGGCAAAACCGCCACCCAGGCATCACGCCCCAAACGACCGGCATTGCGCGCGGGCGCCGGGTTCAACACCACGCCGACATCCACCAGTCCGTCACTGAGCAACGTTTCCACTTCATCGTCGCTGACTTCCAGCGCCACCACTTGAATGCCGGGGTACAGCCGATTGAACTGGCGCAGCAGCGGCGGCAGAAAGGTCGCCAGCACCAACGGGAAACTGGTCAGGCGAATCGTCCCGCGCTGGATATCTTTAGTGGCGTCGACGGTACTGCGAATGTTCTCCAGAGCACCGAGCATGGTTCGCGCCTGTTCGATCACAGACAAGCCGATGGCGGTCGGCAAGGTCTGACGGTTTTCCCGGCTGAACAGCTGAACGCCCAGGGTTTCTTCGATCAGTGCCAGCGCCTGACTGGCACCGGACTGGGTCATTCCGATCCGCTCGGCGGCCCGGGTGATGTTGCCGGTATCGGCCACCGCCACCACCATTCGCCAGTGCATCAGGTTCATCATGGCAGTAGCTTTCCTAATGGCAGTTTTCTGAAAAATTAATTTTACCGAGCGTGCCGCGCACTATGACACTGGCGCAAATCCGCAACCAGAGCCCTGCCCATGAAGTTGTATTACGCCCCGCAAGCCTGCTCATTGGCGCCGCACATTGTGCTGCGCGAACTGGATTTGCCGTTCGAGTTGGTCCGCGTCGACAACAGCACCAAGCAAACCGTCACCGGCGAAAACTTCCTGGCCATTAACCCAAAAGGCTACGTTGCGGCATTGCAGCTGGATAACGCTGAGGTGCTGACCGAAGGCCCGGCGATTCTGCAATACCTGGCAGACCTACGGCCCGAGGCGAACCTGGCACCGGCGAATGGGACGTTCGAGCGGGTGCGTTTGCAGGAATGGCTGAATTTCGTTTCTACCGAGATTCATGGCGGGCTGGGTTGGCTGTTCAATTCGCAGTTTCCGGATGATGTGAAAGCGCTCATCAAAGAGAAGCTGTTCAAGCGTTTTGTCGTGTTGAGTCAGACGTTGGAGAGGCAGGATTATCTGATGGCTGGCGGATTCAGTATTGCTGATGCGTATCTGTTTACGGTGTTGCGCTGGACGCAGGTGTTTGGCATCGATTTGAATCAATGGCCGGCGTTGGTGCGGTTTCAGGCCAGGGTTGATTCGCGGCCGGCCGTGAAGGCGGCGTTGGCTGCGGAATTGGTGTAAGGCGTTAGATCAATCGCGAGCAGGCTCGCTCCCACAGGCAATTTATGTCGGCCCACCCATATGTGACCGACATTTACCCAATGTGGGAGCGAGCCTGCTCGCGATAGCGGTGGTTCATGCAGCATAGAAACACCAGGCGAATTTACAAACTCGCACTCACCTTCGTGGCCACCTCCCCCGGCACCCAGGCCTTCCACATCTGCGGTTGATCCCGCAAAAATGCTTCAGCGACCTGCCGCGGTGGCTGGCGTTTTTCGCTCATCTGCCCGATGGTCTGGTTCAGCAGATCGATCGGCAAATCGACCTTTTCGAAGAACGCCACCAAGTCCGGGTACTGCGCCTTGAACGGTGCCGACACACCGATGGCCAGGCTGGCCGGCATCGAACGTGTGCCCTTGGGGTTCGGGTTGTTGGCATCGGCCAGTGTCTTCCAGGCTTCAGCATCGAACGGCGGTTCCTCGAGTTTCACCAGTTTGAAGCGACCCAATAATGGCGTCGGCGACCAGTAGTAAAACAGCACCGGTTTGCCACGGCGGATCGATGAAGCGACCTCGGCATCCAGCGCCGCGCCGGAACCGGTGCGGAAGTTGACGTAGCTGGCGGTCAGGTCATAGGCCTTGAGTTTCTGGCTGTTGACGATCTCCGACGTCCAGCCAGTCGGGCTGTTGAGGAAGCGTCCGCGGCTTGGGTCTTCCGGGTCGCGGAACACGTCCTTGTAGCGCGCCAGGTCGGCGACGGATTTCAGCTCCGGCGCCAGCGGTTTAATGCCGCGTTCCGGGTCTCCCTTGATCACGTATTCCGGCACCCACCAACCTTCGGTGGCGCCTTTGACCGTGTCGCCCAAACCAAACACTTTGCCCTCCGATGCTGCCTTGACCCAGGCCGGACTGCGCCCGGCCCACTCTTCGCCAATCACTTGAATATCGTTCTTCGCCAATGCTGCTTCGAGGCTGACGGTGCTGCCCGGCAAGGTATCAGTCGGGTAGCCGTAACCTTTCTCGACAATCAAGCGCAGGATTTCGGTGATCAGGCTGCCGCTTTCCCAGGTGATGTCACCGAAGTGGATGGGCGTGGTTTTTTCTGCGGCTGGAGCGTGTCCAGCCACAAGGCTCAGGACCAGCAGCGAACTGCCGAGCAGGGTTTTGATCGATCTCATGCGGACCTCTGGTTCAGTGGGAATCGGCTCAGGGGTGTTCGGTTCAAGGGTTCGTTGGCGCTGTGCTGGGCGCACAGTGCCCGGGAGCGGGTCATGTAGACGCTGACCGAGCGCTGGGAAATGCCCAGTTCGGCGGCGATTTGTGGGTAGGTCAGGCCGTCGATTCGCGACAGCAGGAAGGTCGCCCTGACCTTGCCCGGCAGGCGCTCGAGGGTTTGATCAAGGCGTGTCAGGGCCTGGGAAAACTGCGCCAGATCTTCAGGCGATGGTCCGCCGAGCGGGTCAATCGGCGGTAGTTGATTGAGGTGCTGGCGTTCCAGATCACGACGGCGCCACAGCTGATAAATCAACCGATGGGCAATGGTGGTGAGCAAGGCGCGAGGTTCGCGAATTGGCGTCAGGCCTGGCGATTCGAGCAACTGCACGAAGGTTTCGGCGGCGATGTCTTCGACGCTGGGGCTGGCCCCCAAATATCGGCGCAGGCGTGCGCACAGCCAGGCGTAGTGGGCGCGGAACAATCCGCCCACGTCGTTGCGATGGGAATGGTCGGCGCCGGACATAGAGGCTCCATGGGTTAGGGCTCGCTGAATGTCCGGTGATCCGGTGGCGCGATCCTAGCAAGGAGCTTTATTCATTAATAATACTTAAAACGAATTTTTATATTCTATTTAGGAATTTAAAATCGCTTTCGCGGGCAAGCCTCGCCCTACAAGGTTCGCGTCTCGTAAGAGCGAGGCTTGCCCGCGAACAATCCTTCAGTCAACGCAATCGCCCATACCCCAGCGCTTCGGCCTCCTGCTGATAATCGAGAATGACTTGATAGTCGCTTTCGGTGGCTGGCAGCACTTCTTGCAGGCCCAAAGTCTCAGCGACGTCGGGTAGCTCCTTCAACGCCTGATTCATCACCCGTCGAAGCTGTTCAGCCTGCTCATCGGTGGTGTCTGCGGCCGCGATGTAGGGCAGCGTCGGACTGAACGCCGTGCGCGCCAACACGCGCAGGCCTTCGACCTCTGCCTGGGCATATTGCGCGAGATAAGCGAAGGTCACGCTGTCGATGGCGGCCAGGTCCGCCCGGTCATCACGCAGCCAACGCAGACTTTCGCGGTGGCTACCGCTGATGGCGACGGCAGCAAAAAATTCCCCATCGCGCTGCAACGGTGCCAATCGGTGGCGCAACAGGTTCATGCCACTGTTGGAGTCTTCGCCGTTGATCACACCGCGACTGCCCCGAAAGGCCGACAAGGTCCTTCGAGGATCATCGGCGCGAGTCAATAACAGGCTGCAATGGTTACCGCCGTTGCTGTCTGGAAGTTCGTAACGAGGACGACCAATGACCCGGACGCGACCACGCAAGGCCGTCATCAAGGGATAGCCGCAGGTCTGGGTCAGCAGCAGGTGCGGGGACAGCCATAGGTCCATCAGCGATAGCCCTTCGGCATCGAGGCGAGTGCTGCCGAGCCGTTCGACGATCTGCGCCAGCCAACGCTCGTTGGCTTGGCGGAGCGGCTCGGGAGCGACGTACATCAGTAATTCCGCGAGGTGTTGTGTCATCGAAAATTTCTTCACCCTTTAAAGTCAAAAGATCGCAGCCTTCGGCAGCTCCTACAGAGGAATGCGATCTATGTAGGAGCTGCCGAAGGCTGCGATCTTGGCAATATTTGCCATACCAACATTCGCGACTTACGCCAGTTAGTGAAACGGATGCCGTGGACTGTCAATCGCCCTCACCCCATGCTGACGCATCAACTGAGCATAACCCTGCACCACAAACCCGTCACTGCGCGCCAGCCATTGCTCGCGGCGCGCTCGATAGACCCGTGGCAGGTCGTACCAGGGCAGGCCCGGCAAATCGTGATGCACCAAATGCAGATTGAGGTTCAGGAACAGCCAACGCCACGGCCATGCCGCTTCATTGATGACGGTGCGTTGCTCGGGTGCGGCGCGCGGACGGTGTTCATAGTAAGAGCGAATCATCGCGATCGACAGCGCCGGCACGCTGATCAACAGCAGGTAATGCCAGACCGGCAACACGCTGTAGCGCGCGATGAACGTCAGCATCAGCAGCGTCAGCGCACCGTGGGTCAGCCACATCAACCAGGCGTGGCGCTCACCCGTTTTTAGCCGTTGCAGCTCTTCACGGGCCAGCGCCAGCAAGGCCAGTGGTGCACCGAGGATGAAGCGACCCAGTACAGTTTTGTTCAGCCAGTGCAGGCCTTGTTCGAACAGCGAACTGCGCTGCCACTGTTCAGCGCTCAGGTAACGGCTTTCCGGATCGAGACCGGGGAGGGTCAGGTCTTCGTCGCGGTGATGCCGCAAATGACTGTCGCGGTACAGGGTGTAGGGATACCAGACCGCGAACGGCGCATAACCGAGGACTTTGTTCAGCGTTTGCCAACGGGTGGGATGGCCGTGCAGCAATTCGTGCTGCACCGACAACCACAACACCAGCAGTGGAATCAGCGACAACGTGCTCCACCACAAACCCAGCCGGTCACTGCCCAGGACAATGCTGAACCAGCCGACGTACACGCCGATCAACAGCAGCCAGGTCGGCCACTCGGTGCGAGCGGTGAAGCGTTGGCGCAGGGTTTCGATTTCTTCACGGTGGGCAGCATCGAAGTAATGGGGCATGGCTTTGCTCAGATCGGGAACCAGTCCCCCTCTGTGCAATGGCGCAGGGATTTCTTGCAGATTATCTGGTTATTTCAACACCCTCCTGTAGGAGATGCCGAAGGCTGCGATCTTTTGACTTTGATCTTTTGGGGACCGCTGAAAATCAAGATCAAAAGATCGCAGCCTTCGGCAGCTCCTACGGGGGCCGGTGTGATCTACATCTCAATGGCCGAACACGCCCACCTTCTTGGCCTTCTTGTCCGCACGTTTTTCATCGGCGGTTTTAGCCGGTTTCTTCTTTGCCGCTTTCTTTGAATCCATGCCTTTGGCCATGATACATACTCCACTCATACGGGACGTGAGATCAGGTATACACCTATCGCGGCGCCCGCGTTCTTTTATAATCACCCGCTTTGCGCACTGACAGTCCAGGCCCATGCCCAACACCCAGTACACCTTGCTCGACGAGCCCTTATGGCCGTTGATGAACAAGTTTTACCGCGCCCACCAATCGTCGATGAAAGCGGTCCGCGACGCTCGGCTGTGGGTCGCAAAACGCGATGAGATCATTGCGGCGTTAAGTTTGCGGCCAGTGGCCGGCGGGCATTGGCTGACCGGGCTGTTCGTCGACCCACGCTGTCGCGAACAAGGGATCGCCGCGACGTTGATCGCCCACGCCATCAAGCATCTCGAAGAACCGGTCTGGTTGTTCTGCCATCCGGATTTGCGCGGCTTTTATGAACGCCGCGGTTTTACGTTCGACCCGCCCCTGCCCTACGCCATGGCTGAGCGGTTGAGCCGTTATGCGCGTAGCAAACCGATGATTGCCATGGGGTTGGAACCGAAGCAGTAGAGACCTGTGAAGATCGAATGTGGGAGCGAGCCTGCTCGCGATAGCGGTGTGACAGTCACCATCAATATTGACTGTCAGGGTCTCATCGCGAGCAGGCTCGCTCCCACATTGGTTTTGCGGTGGATTCAGGGGCGGTATCAGTCGTCTGCCGCTGGGTCCAGATCCGGGAACATCACCTCGGTAAACCCGAACTTGCTGAAATCACTGATTCGCGACGGGTATAACCGGCCGATCAGGTGATCGCATTCATGCTGCACCACCCGCGCATGAAATCCCGAGGCAACGCGCACGATCGGCTCGCCCTTGGGATCGAAACCTTCATAACGAATCTGCTGATAACGATCCACCGCACCACGCAGGCCCGGCACCGACAGGCAGCCTTCGAAACCTTCTTCGAGGGTCGGGCTCAATGGCGTGATCAACGGATTGATCAGAATGGTCTGCGGCACCGCCTCGGCGTCCGGATAGCGTTCGCTGTGTTCGACACCAAAGATCACCAGTTGCAGGTCGACACCGATCTGCGGTGCGGCCAGGCCAACTCCGCCGACGCTTTCCATGGTCTGGAACATGTCGTCGATCAGTTGCCACAACTCAGGGCTGTCGAACATTTCTGCCGGCACCGGTGGGGCAATGCGCAGCAGGCGCTCATCGCCCATTTTCAGAATTTCACGGATCATTTTATGGCTTCGTCAGTGGTCGGCTTTGAGTGGTCGCGCCCCAGTCCCGAAACGTGCTGTTTTTCTTCATGGCCGGGGCCATGCTCGCCAGGGACCTTCTCGCCAGGGTCTTTGCCTTCGCGCGACATGTGCTCGATCACCGCGTTCATTTCTGCACCGAGCAACATCACCGCAGCGGAAATATAGAAGTACAGCAGTAACACGATGATCGCGCCGATACTGCCATACATGGCGTTGTAGTTGGCGAAGGTTTTAACGTAAAAAGCAAAGCCCAGCGAAGCGATGATCCAGACCACCACGGACAACACCGCCCCCGGAGTGATGAAGCGAAACTCTTGTTTGACGTCAGGCATGACGTAGTAAATCAGCGCCACCGCCATCATCAGCAAAATCACGATCACCGGCCAGCGGACGATGGTCCAGACGGTCACGATAAAATCTTCGAGGCCCACTTGCGAGGCAATCCACCCCATCACCTGAGGCCCGAGCACCATTAGCGCTGCGGCGATCAGCAACATGCCGGCGATGCCGATGGTGTAGAAAATCGACAGCGGAAAACGTTTCCAGGCCGGACGGCTTTCGACCACGTCATACGCGGCGTTCATCGCGCTCATCATCAACCGCACACCGGCAGACGCGGTCCACAGGGCAATCACGATACCTACCGAGAGCAATCCCCCCGTGGACTGCTGAAGCTGGTCGATCACCGGGTTCACCTGCTCCAGCGCCTGCGGCGGCAGAACCAGTTCCGATTGCAGGCGCAACCAGGAGAAGAAGTCCGGCAAATGCAGAAAACCGATCAGGGCGATCAGGAACAGGATGAAAGGGAACAGCGAGAACAGCATTTGATAGGCCAGCGCCGAGGCATAGGTCGACATCTCGTCGTCGACGAACTCGGTGACCGTACGCATCATCACCCGATGCAAGGGCAAACCTTTCATGGTTGGAAAAAACATTAGCGTCTCCTTCGCCGCAAAAAGGTTGAAGTCATGGCGACTCAGGGGCCGTTTTCTACAACAAAGTAGCCTACTTGACGACTTTGAAACAATCTCAGGTTATATCTCGCCTATCCAACACAAAAACGGCCATCCGGGGGATGGCCGTCCTCTTGCACTCGTCAAAGGCTGAATCAAGCCTTGTCGACGCCTTTTTTAATGGCGTCCTTGGCTTTGCCGATATTTTGCTGGGCTTCGCCTTTCTTCTCCTGCACCACGCCTTCAGCGCGCATCTTGTCATTACCGGTGGCCTTGCCGACGCCTTGCTTGACGTTGCCGGCGGCTTCGTTGGCCATGCCTTTTACTTTATCGCCAGTGCTGCTCATGGTGTTTCTCCTGTGAACATTTCAACGGGGAAAGTAGTTACACAAGGATTGACCGGGGGCCTTTGCGCGGAGTTTCATTTATTTATTAACCGGACATTTCGCAGGTTAGGCTTTATGTTTGCAGCCTTTGCCCCGAGAATGCGCAACGATTCAGGCCATGGCGCTGAAGATCCAACCCCGTAGGAACGTTATGAAACTCGATAAAAAGCAGGCCATTGCCCGCAGAAACCAGGAACTCGGCGGTGCTGTGCTTGGCGTCAACAACTGCCATTTCACCGAATTGAACCGCAACCGCAACATTTTCTGGTTCGATATTCCGGTCGCACGCCTGGCCGTTGGTCAGTACGAGTGGGTTCACCTGCTGATGCACACCCCGGATACCGACGAACTGCTGCACTTGAAAGTGCCGACGGTGTTCCTGCGCGAGAAACTCGAAGGCCTGGTGGTGCGCAACCAGGGCAAGCGCAAGGCAGCATTGAGCCTGGAACTGAGCGCCGACAAGGACTCCTACCTGCAGGACATGCGCCCGGCGGGTACCAACGTTGATTTCACGCAGTTCCGGCAATAACCCAAAAGCATCGCGAGCAGGCTCGCTCCCACATTCAACCGAGTTCCTTCAGAAAGAAAGCGATCAAATGTGGGAGCGAGCCTGCTCGCGAAGGCGGCCTGACAGGCGCTGAAAAGATCCTGGCCAGAAACAAAAGCCCCGCATCTGCGGGGCTTTTGTTTGACTAGGCGCTGACTTTCTTCACGCCCAGTTTCTTCAGCTCTTCGTCGCGCAGTTCGCGGCGCAGGATCTTGCCGACGTTGGTGGTCGGCAGTGCGTCGCGGAACTCCACGGCTTTTGGCACTTTGTAGCCGGTGACGTTGGCGCGCATGTGCTCCATCACCTGATCCTTGGTCAGGGTCACACCCGGTTTGGCGACGATGAAAATCTTGATCGCCTCCCCCGACTTCTCGTCCGGTACACCGATGGCCGCGCATTGCAGCACGCCCGGCAGGGTCGCGAGCACGTCTTCCAGTTCGTTGGGGTACACGTTGAAACCGGAGACCAGGATCATGTCTTTCTTGCGATCGACAATACGCATGTAACCGTCAGGCTGGATCAGCGCAATGTCACCGGTCTTCAACCAGCCTTCGCTGTCGAGGATTTCATCGGTGGCGTCCTGACGCTGCCAGTAGCCCTTCATGACTTGCGGACCTTTCACACACAGTTCACCGATGGCGCCCAACGGCTGTTCAACGCCGGCATCGTCGATGATTTTGCACAAGGTCGATGGCACCGGAATACCGATGGTGCCGATCTGGATGTTCTGGTTCGGGTTCACCGTCGCCACTGGGCTGGTTTCGGTCATGCCGTAACCTTCACAGATCGGGCAACCGGTGACCGCTTTCCAGCGCTCGGCGGCGGCCAGTTGCAAGGCCATGCCGCCGGACAGGGTGATTTTCAGATTCGAGAAATCCAGCTTGCGGAACGCTTCGTTGCTGCACAACGCGACGAACAGCGTGTTCAGGCCGACGAAACCGCTGAACTTCCACTTCGACAGTTCCTTGACCATCGCCGTCAGGTCGCGCGGGTTGCTGATCAGAATGTTGTGGTTGCCGATCAGCATCATCGCCATGCAATGAAAGGTGAACGCATAGATGTGGTACAGCGGCAGCGGGGTGATCAGGATCTCACAACCTTCGTTGAGGTTGGAGCCCATCAGCGCCTTGCACTGCAGCATGTTCGCCACCAGGTTGCGGTGGGTCAACATCGCGCCCTTGGCCACGCCGGTGGTGCCGCCGGTGTATTGCAGCACGGCAACGTCGCTGCTCGCCGGGTTGGCTTCAGCCACTGGCTGGCCATGACCCTTGCTCAGCACGTCATTGAATTTGATGGCCTTGGGCAAGTGATACGCCGGGACCATCTTCTTCACGTACTTGATGACGCTGTTGACCAGCAGGCGTTTGAGCGGCGGCAGCAGGTCGGCCACTTCAGTGACGATCACGTGCTTGACGCCAGTCTTCGGCACCACGAGCTCGGCCAGATGCGCCATGTTGGCCAGGCAGACCAGGGCTTTGGCGCCGGAGTCGTTGAATTGGTGTTCCATTTCCCGTGCGGTGTACAGCGGGTTGGTATTGACCACGATCAGCCCGGCGCGGATGGCACCGAAAACGGCGACCGGGTACTGCAACACGTTGGGGAGTTGCACGGCGATTCGATCGCCTGGCTGCAAATCGGTATGCTGTTGCAGGTAAGCGGCAAAGGCACCGGACAATTCATACAGTTCACCGTAGGTGATTGTCTTGCCCAGGTTGCTGAATGCCGGTTTGTCAGCGAAGCGTTGGCAGGATTGCTTCAACACTGCCTGAATATTCGGATACTCGTCTGGATTGATCTCGGCAGCAATTCCAGCTGGGTACTTATCCTTCCAAAAGTCTTCGATCATGGAAGCCCACTCCTCAGCAACGCGAATTCAAATACCGCATTTGATGCGATTATTATTGGTGTTTGATTATTGGTGAGTCTGGCTTTTTTCAAGGCCGAGAAGTCACAAAGCGCGCCGAGAGTAGCAGCTTTGCCAAGGGGCTACTAGAGCCAAAATCAGCCTCTACGGTCACGTTTATGACTCTTGAATATTCAATAGTCACTTTTAGAGCAAAAATTCTATAGAGCCTCGAAAGCCCCTGAAACCGGGGCTTTATCCAAAAAAAATCGCGAGCAGGCTCGCTCCCACAGATCACTGACAACCTTGTGGGAGCGAGCCTGCTCGCGATCGCGCGAAGCGCGGCTTTCAACGGTTACGCGATATCCCGCAACTCCCGTCGCAGAATCTTGCCCACCGGCGTCATCGGCAACGACTCACGCAAGACGATGTGCTTGGGTACTTTGTATGCAGTGAAGTTTTCCTTGCAGTAAGCCTTCAGCTCTTCAAGGCTGACCCCGGATTCACGGGCCACCACAAACAACTTCACCGCCTCCCCCGAACGCTCGTCCGGCACGCCGATCACCGCGCAGTTGGCGACTTTCGGGTGGGCCATCACCACGTCTTCGATCTCGTTGGGGTACACGTTGAAACCCGAGACGATGATCATGTCTTTCTTGCGATCGACGATACGCACGAAACCGTCCGGGTCGATCACCGCGATGTCACCCGACTTGAACCAACCGTCGGCGTCCAGCACTTCGGCGGTGGCTTCGGGGTTCTGCCAGTAGCCCTTCATGATCTGCGGGCCCTTGATGCACAGTTCGCCGCGCTCGCCCAACGGCAGCTCGACGCCCTCATCGTTGATGATCTTAAGCATCGTGCCCGGCACTGGCAGGCCGACCGTGCCGATGCGCGACTTGTCGCCGTAGGGGTTGGTGCAAGCCACCGGCGAGGTTTCGGTCAGGCCGTAACCCTCGGTGATCCGGCAACCGGTGAGCTGTTCCCAGCGCTCGGCCGTGGCCTTGACCAGCGCGGTGCCGCCGGAGTTGGTGAGTTTGAGGCTGGAGAAATCCAGGGTCTTGAAGTCGGGATGGTCCATCAGCGCAACGAACAACGTGTTGAGCCCCAGCAGCGCCGAAAACCGCCAGTTCTTCAGCTCCTTGATGAAGGCGCCAATGTCCCGTGGATTGGTGATCAGCACGTTGTGGTTGCCGGTCACCATCATGCACATGCAGTTCGCCGTGAAGGCATAGATGTGGTACAGCGGCAGCGGCGCGATCATCACTTCCTGGCCTTCGCGCAGCAGCGGCTGACCGTCAGCGCCGAATTGCCCCAGACACGCGCGCGCCTGCTGCATGTTCGCCACCAGGTTGCCGTGGGTCAGCATCGCGCCCTTGGCCAACCCGGTAGTGCCGCCGGTGTATTGCAACACGGCGATGTCGTCGAGGCCGACGTTCAGCGGTTTGATGCCCAAACCTCGGCCCAGACGCAACGCACTCTTGAAGGAAATGGCCTGTGGCAATGAATAGTCCGGGACCATTTTCTTGACCTTGGCGACCATGGTATTGACCAGCCAGCCCTTGGCCGTGGGCATCAGGTCGCCCATCTTCGCTTCGATCAGGTACTGGATGTCGGTGTCGGGCAGCACTTCCTGGACCTTCTGTCCGAACACGTTCAGGTAGACCAGCGCCCGGGCACCGGAGTCCTTGAACTGGTGACGCATCTCCCGCGCGGTGTACAACGGGTTGGTATTGACCACGATCAGCCCGGCGCGCAAGGCGCCGAACACGGCAATCGGGTAATGCAGGATGTTGGGCATCTGCACCGCGATGCGATCTCCCGGCACCAGGTCGGTGTGGGCTTGCAGGTAACCGGCGAACGCAGCGCTGTAGCGTTCCAGTTCCGCGTAGGTCAGGGTCACGCCCATGTTGCTGAATGCCGGGCGGTCGGCAAATTTCTTGCAGGAACGCTCGAACACCTCGATCACCGACTTATAGGCCCCAAGGTCAATATCCAGGGGCACGCCGGCCGGGCGTTTGTCATTCCAGAAATCAGGTTGCATTGTTTTTGTCCTCTTTACCTGAGCCTATCCGGGGCCGCTTTTCTGTCCTTTCTCTCTTTTCTCAAAAAGCGGAAAGCGAAAAACGGTGCTTCCCGGACACTAGCAGCTATGGTGAAACAGGCAAATATGCGCACGGTCGTCATTGATCGCGTGAATCTTGCTGCCCCGGCGTGGCCTGATCAGACGGTAGGCGCTGGATGCGCTATACAATGCAGCGGGGCTGTTTCCCACCCAGCAGTCTCATACAGCCCAACGCAAAGGAATCGCCATGATCCACGACACTTTCTGGCTGACCGCGAGTGACCGCAGCCGCCTTTTCGTCAACCAGTGGTTGCCGGCCGCGCCGCTCAAGGCGGTGATCCTGCTGGCCCACGGCATGGCGGAACACAGCGGTCGCTACGCCCGTCTGGCGCAAGCCTGCTGTGATCAGGATTATGGCGTTTATGCGCCGGACCTGCGTGGACATGGCAAAACTGCCGAAAACGGTACGTTGGGCCATTTCGCCGATGACGATGGCTGGTGCAAAGTCGTCGGCGACCTGGCCAGCCTCAACCAACAGATCGGCCAACAGCATCCCGGCGTGCCGATTGTGTTGCTCGGCCACAGCATGGGCAGTTACATCGCCCAGGCTTATTTGCTGCACCACAGCGCCAGCCTGCACGGGGCGATTCTCAGCGGCTCTAACTTCCAGCCTATAGCGCTCTATCGCGCAGCGCGACAGATTGCTCGCCTCGAACGCCTGCGCCAAGGCCCCAAGGGGCGCAGTGCGCTGATCGAGTGGCTGTCGTTCGGTTCATTCAACAAGAAATTCAAACCGGCGCGCACGCCATTCGACTGGCTGAGCCGCGACCCGGCCGAAGTCGACAAATACGCCAATGACCCGCTCTGCGGCTTTCGTTGCACCAATCAACTGTGGGTCGATTTGCTCAGCGGCTTGCAGCAAATCAGCAAAGCGTCCAATCTCGCCCAGATCGATCCGGGCCTGCCGCTGCTGGTGATTGGCGGCGAATGTGATCCGGTGAGCGAAGGCAAGCGTCTGAAAGATCTGGCCCTCGCCCTGCGCGACGCTGGCTGCCAGAGCCTGCAGCTGACCATTTACCCGCAGGCCCGGCATGAACTGTTTAACGAGAGCAACCGCGACGAAGTGACGGCCGACGTGCTGAACTGGATCGCCCAAGCCTTGAGCAATCGCCGGCCCCCCAGAGCCGAATAGTTTTTTTGTGGATTTTTTTAATTCGTCACAGGAATCGAGACAGATGACCCAGGTTACCAACACCCCTTATGAAGCCCTCGAAATCGGCCAGACCGCCAGCTACAGCAAGACCGTCGAAGAGCGCGACATTCAGTTGTTCGCCGCGATGTCCGGCGATCACAATCCGGTGCACCTGGACGCCGAATTCGCCGCCGCCAGCATGTTCAAGGAGCGTATCGCCCACGGCATGTTCAGCGGCGCGTTGATCAGCGCGGCGGTGGCTTGCGAGTTGCCTGGGCCGGGGACTATTTATATCGGTCAGACGATGAGCTTTCAGAAGCCGGTGAAAATTGGCGACACGCTGACTGTGCGCCTGGAGATTCTCGAGAAACTGCCGAAGTTTCGTGTGCGTATCGCCACTCGAGTATTCAACCAGCGCGATGAGTTGGTGGTGGATGGCGAGGCGGAAATTCTGGCACCGCGCAAGCAACAGACCGTGACATTGCCTACCCTGCCGGCGATCAGCATCGGTTGATATTCCTAAAAGATCGCAGCCTTCGGCAGCTCCTACCCGCCTGTGGGCGCTGCCGAAGGCTGCGATCTTTTGATCTTATCGCCCCTCCTGCACCTGCACACTCGCCGTCATCCCCGCGCTCAAACTGATCCCTTCAGGCAACTTGTCGAGCTTGATCCGCACCGGAATCCGCTGCGCCAGGCGCACCCAGTTAAACGTCGGTTCCACCTCGGCCAGCAACTGCCCATCGGGCGTGGTATTGCGGTCGGTAATCCCGCGGCTGATGCTCTCGACGTGCCCCTGCAACGCCTCCCCCGCGCTCATCAGCCAGACCTTGACCGGATCGCCGACGCGAATTCGCGGCAGTTTGGTTTCCTCAAAGTACGCCTGCACGTAAAAGGTCGAATCGTCGATTAACGCCATCACCGGTTGCCCGGCATTCACGTAATTACCCTGGGCCAAACGCAAGTTGGTGACGTGGCCGCTGCGCGGCGCATGCACTTCGCTGCGGGTCAGGTTGAGTTGCGCGACTTTGGCTTCAGCCTGAGCTTCGCGCAGTTCGCCCCGGGCGATGCTGGCATTGATTTGCGCGTTCTCGCGCAATTCGGCGCTGATCGCCTGTGGCCCGAGACTGGCGCGGCGGCTGGCTTCGTGTTCACGCAAACTGAGTTGCTGCTGACGGGTCTGCACCACCGCTTGCGCCTTATCCAGCGCGGCTTCGAAACGATCGCGGTCGATGCTCAGCAACACATCGCCAGCCTTGACCTGTTGGTTATCGAAAGCCTTGAGCTCACGCACCCAGCCAGAAACGTCCGGGGCGATGACCACCACGTCGGCGCGGATCCGAGCGTCGCGAGTCCAGGGCGTCAACATGTAGTACTGCCACAGATGGAAACCGGCAAAAATCGCCAGCGCCGTCAGGCTCAGGGTTATCGCGACACGTACGGGTGTACGCATATTCAACTCCTTTATAAAGGCCCGAGGACGACGGTGATCAGGGTCAATACACAGACGTACAAGGCGCAATCAAACAATGCTTCGTGCCAGATCCAGCGACCGACGGGGGTCAGGCGCAATACCATGCGCAACGCTCCGGTGACCAGCAACGCCAGCAACACATCAATCAGAAACGGACTGAGCAGCACGCCGCCCATCGACCACTCACGCAAGCCCATGGCTTTGCTCCTGTTGGTGACACCAGGCACGCCAGCTGCTTTGCAATTGCAGCACCGCGCCTTGGGCGAGTTTCACCGCATCGCTGGGCGGCAACGCGTACAAGGTTTTCAATAACGCCTCACTCGGTTGCGCCAGCGCCTCGGCGCGATTGCCGGCCGGGCCTTGCTCGAGGACTTTTTCCAGTTGTTCGAGATAACGTCGCTGGGGCTCTTTGACCGGTACCTGCGCCACCGCCAGGCTCAAGCGTAAATGCAGCAGTTCGTCGCCGATGTCCAGGCCGAGCAAGCCATCATCCCAGCGGCTGCGCGCCGGCTCCGGCAACTCGGGATAATGCCGCGCCAATTGCAGCAAACGGTCGGCCATACGCCCACCGAACCAGCTTTCGGCGCCGCGCAGATTGCGTCGGGTCAGGCGCACCAGATCGGCGAGGGTCGCCGCCAGCAACCGTCGGCCATGCCATGTCGGGTTGCGCAAGATCAGCAACTGAAACGCCAGCACGGCGGCGCCGACACCGATCAGCATGGCCTGAGCGCTGTTGAAGAAATTCGCGACATCGAACTTCATCATGTTCAGCGGCGATACCAACACAATAAAGTGCAGACAAAACGAAGTAGCCGTCGCGCCGATCTGCGGTTTGGCCATGCCCAGCGCCCCGAGAAACAGCGGCACACCCATGCCCATGCACAGCAGCGCAAACCCGCTCCATTGCGGCAGCAGAATCTGCCCGACAATAAACGCCGACGGAATCGCCAGTAGTATGCCGCGCAGAAAACTCATGCCGATTTGCGCCCCATTCTCGCGGCTGGCAAACAGACTGCACACCACACACGTCAGCACCAGAGCGCCCGACGCCGCCGGCCATGCCGTCGCCAGCCAGAAACCCGATACCACCAGAAACGCCAGCGCACTGCGCGCGCCAAAGACCAGCGCCAATGACAGGTCGCGATGCGGCGTCAGGGTTCTCGGCGGATCGACCGTTTCACGCCCCTCCTGCACCGCTTTCAACGCGGCACAGGCTGCCATGGCGGTATCGAGCAACAAGGTGAAACGGGCCAGGCAGTAACTTTGCGCGCAACTGATGTGTGCATCGTGAGAGGCGTCGAGCAACCTCGGGCGCAAGGCTTGCAACTGGGCGGTATCACAAGCGCCAAGCGCTTCTTGAACCTCGGTCATCCATGGCATCAGTTGCTCGGCTTCCTGCTGCTCCAACTGATTCCATTGGCGGCGCACCGAACGGGCGATGCGCAACAGCATCAACAGCTTCTGGCTCAAACCGCTGATGGCGCGCGCTCGTTGCCGACCGAGACTGCCTTCAAACCAGGCATGTTCGCGCTGGGCATCGACCGCGACGATTTTCCCGAGGATTTCCAGCAAGCCTTTACGCGCCTGACCGTCGCCAGCCAGGGTCGCACGCGCGGCATTCATGCCGCTTTGCCAGGCTGCCCGGGCTTGATCCGCCAGTTGCCGTTCGACCCGCAACGGCCAGAGCAACGCACTGGCGGCAGTAGCACAGAGAATGCCCAGGCAGATTTCCGTACAGCGAGCCACGGCTTGATCGAACACCGTCAGCGGATGAGTAATGGCTGGCAATGCGATGATCGCCACCGTGTAACCGGCCAACACAAAGGAATAGGACCAGGCACTGCGCAGCAAGGTCGAGCTCGCCGTACACAGCCCGAGCCAAAACGCCAATGCCAGCAAAAACAGCCAGGGCGTCTGGGCGAACAGGCCCATGAACACCACCGACATGATCGTCCCAACCAGCGTACCCAGCAGCCGTGCCAAACCCTTCTGCACCACCATCCCGGACAGCGGTTGGGCGACGATAAACGCCGTCATCAACGCCCACGACGGTTGCTCCAGCCCCCAGCGCAACGCCAGCCACAGCGCCAGGCCGCCGCCGATCAAAGTCTTGATCGCGAACTGCAAGGCGCGGCGGTCAGGCGCGAACAAGGCCTGCAAAGTAATGGGCACGTAAGGCACTCTTGAAAGGACGGTTTAACGATAGCCGGGTTGGGCGAAATGATTTGAAGAACAAATTATTAGCTAGCTATCTATATCCCGTCCAGCGTTAAATCCCGAATACAAAAAAACGCCAGACTGGCTGGCGTTTTTGACGGATAACGAACGCTTATGAGCGTGCGCGAGCCTGGTTACGCAGGGCTTTCACCTGATCGTGGTTGCGTTGCACGCCGTGATACTGGCGTTCAACGATGTCACGAATGCTCACCAGGTTGTTCTTGTTGATTTTTTCCAGTGCATCCTTGTAAGCCTTCAGCGCATGGTCTTCACCGCGTTCGGCTTCGTTCAGCACCGCCTCTTCGTCCTTGCCGGTGAACATCGCCTTCACGTCGACCCAGCGACGGTGCATATCGCCACTGACACTGGTGGAGGTTTCCGGATCACCGCCCAGGGAACGCACAGTGGCCTGCAGCTCGGCAGCGGCAGCCGCGCAGTCGGCGGAGCGCTGAATGAACAGGTTTTTGAGTTCTGGATTTTTTATGTCTTCAGCGCAAGTCTTGAACCCTTCCTGACCGTCTTTACTGGTTTCAATCAGGTCGTTGAGTACAGAGATCGCTTCTTTGTTGATGTCGGTCATTTTTCAATTCCTTGCGGTTGATGAAAGATGCAATAAGTAGTTGCACCCTGCATGCCAGCTTTGAATTGACGACTTTTACTTATATTTCAATCGGTTAGATTTTAAGGCGAAATCTGTATCCGCTTTTTTTGCATGATCTGTCATTTGGCCTGCATGCAGAATGCCTGTATTTTCCAGACTGTTTGAATCAAGACGACTGATGATGAATCCCGAAAAGCTCGAACTGCTGATTACCCGCGAAATGCCCTTCGGCAAATACAAGGGCCGCATCATCGCTGACCTGCCCGGCCAGTACCTGAACTGGTTCGCTCGCGAAGGTTTCCCCCACGGTGAACTGGGTGGTTTGCTGGCCTTGATGCAGGAAATCGACCACAACGGCTTGTCGGAGCTGCTCGAACCGCTGCGCGCCAAACACGGCAAACCCGCCCCTCGCCACTGACCCGCCCTACCTCACCGAGTAGCTCATGCCCGATAACACCCGCCGTTCCCGCGATGAAGCCTTTTGGCTGACCTTTGCCGACCGCTATGCTGTCGAACCCGGCCCCCTTAACCTGGAGAACGGTTACTTCGGGCGCATGTCACGCACCGTGGTCGAGGAGTATCAGCGCAACATCGAGCTCATCAACCGCGGCAACTCGGTGCATGCGCGCCAGCGCTTCGAACAGGGCGAAAGCGTCGACATTCGTGCGCAACTGGCCGAGTTGATCGGCGCACCGGCCGAAGCCGTCGCCCTCACCCGCAACGCCTCGGATGGCCTGCAATCGCTGATCCGCAACTACAACCGCCTGGAACCGGGCGATCAGGTGCTGATAGGCGATCTGGAGTACGACACGGTCAAGGGCGAGATGCATTTCCCGGTCACCGACATTCGCGCCCGCACGCCCTACAGCACGCCCAATATTCCGGCCCTGCTAACCCTGCCGCTGGTGCTTGAAGAACATCATTCCATGGGCGGTTCCGTCGCCAAGGGCATGCGGCTCAATTACCTGCGCAACCGCTGGGTCAATGCCGTTCGGGGGTTACCGGGGATCGAAGTCATGACCCCGGATGACCCGCGCCTGTATTGCGGCATCACCTCGATGCGTTTTACCTGGCATGCCGATCAGCAGGCAATGGTCGAGCGCCTGCTCAACGACTACAACCTGTTTACCGTGGCGCGCAGCGGTGCGGCGTGTGGCCCGTGCATCCGCATTACGCCGGGGCTCACCACCACCGCCGCCGATATGGATCTGCTAGCCCGGGCGCTAACTGAATTGCGCTGACGTCGTCACACGGTGTATTTGTCGAAGTCTTCGGGCTTGATTTGCGATGACAGCGCAAACGTGTCGACACCGATGGTCATGTGCCCGAAAAAGCCGTCTTCGTTCGAGTCTCGACCGATGGTGTGAACATTCAGGGTCGAGGCTTCACCACCCATGGTTTCATAGAAAAAATCTTGATTGTTGGTCAGCGGTGACACGGCTCGACCTCTGTACTCACGGGCGTTAAGCACCGACCTTGATGCGGCCTCGGGAAAATAAAGCTGCCCGACCCAGGCGACATGCCGCTCTTCCAGATAGTTGTTGCCAGCAGTGATGCGGACAGCGACGTGGATGTGCAGGGCGCGTCCGGCGTAATACCCCGGATAAATGGTGGTAAACCGCACGATGCCTTTTTTGTCGGTGAACTGCCCGCCACGCAGGTAAGTGTCGTCATCGGTACGCGGGATCGAGCCGATATCACCGACGTCAACCTCCTTGTCCGGGTCGACCTTGCTCCAGCCCGAATATGCCCCGCGCGCGTTGCAATGCCAGATATCGACTACCGCCCCCGTGACCGGTTGACCGGTCATCGCATCGACGATCGTCAGCCGCAGCACCAGGGGGACGCCATCCATGTCTTCGCTGATGTTTCGTCTGATCAGTTTCGGGTTTCGAAAATACGGGCCGGCGATCTGTTCGGGTGACAGTTGGTAAACCGCTGGAGGGGATGTAATTGCAGTGTGGTCGTCCATGACGTTCTCTCTTCCATAAGATGAACGCAGGTTAACGCTGGACGAGCGGCGAGATGCGGTAACTATGTATCGCATGATGTCGATCTGTAGCAGCTGCCGAGCCTGCGAGGCTGCGTTCGGCTGCGTAGCAGTCGTTAAAACCAGAGATTGCGGTAGGGTCAGGCAGACCGCGTCAGCCGGATTCACGACTGCTACGCAGCCGAACGCAGCCTCGCAGGCTCGGCAGCTGCTACAAAGAGCGTTTCGACGGTCACAGGAATTTTCATCAGGCAAAAAAAAACGGTGCACCGACCAAGTGCACCGTAAAGCCGTAGAACACACAACGAAGTGTTTGGTAAATCCGGTTAATCAGTCCAGCAGGGCCAACGCCTCGGCGGTGCACTCCTGGATGCGGGCCCAGTCGCCGTTCTTGATCCACTCTGGGTCAAGCATCCAGCTACCACCCACGCACATCACGTTTTTCAACGCCATGTAGCTCTTGATGTTGGCCGGGCTGACGCCACCGGTCGGGCAGAATTTTACTTCGCCGAACGGGCCGCCCAGGGCCTTGATGGCCGCGACGCCGCCGCTGACTTCCGCCGGGAACAGCTTGAAGCGGCGATAACCCAGGCTATAGCCTTCCATGATGCCGGAAGCGTTGCTGATGCCCGGCAACAGCGGGATCGGGCTGCCGACACTGGCTTCAAGCAGGTCACGGGTGATACCCGGCGTGACGATGAATTGCGAACCGGCCGCTTCGGCAGCGGCCAGCATGCTGCGATCCAGCACGGTACCGGCACCGGTCACCAGTTCCGGACGCTTCTCTCGCAGGATCTGGATCGCCTTGAGGCCGAACTGCGAACGCAGGGTCACTTCCAGCGCCGTCAGGCCACCGGCCGCCAGGGCGTCGGCCAACGGCAACACGTCCTGTTCACGCGCGATGGTGATCACCGGCAGAATCCGCGCCTTGGCGCAGAGGCTGTCGATCAGGGCAACTTTGTCCGCCATGGAAACGGTCGGGGATGTGTTTGTCATAGCGGCTGATCCTTGGTTCATGGGCACCAGTAAATCTCTAACGTAGGTTGCAGAAACGCCCGAATCGGCATGGCGGCGACATCGTCACCGGCCAGTGCGGCATTCAGGGTGGTCAGCTTGGACTGACCGGAAATCGATAGAACGGTATTTTTGGCAGATGCCAGCAGCGCGCGACTCATGGTCAGGCGTTGATGGGGCACGGTCGGCGCCAGCATCGGCCAGCAGCGACGGGCGCCGTCGACTTTCAAGGCGTCGGCCAGGTTCGGGCTGTTGGGGAACAGCGACGCGGTATGACCGTCGTCGCCCATGCCCAGCACCAGCACATCGATCGGCGGCAATTCGGCGAGCAAGCGATCAGCCTGCTCGGCGGCCTGTTCCAGGTTGGCGGTGGCACGGTAGAGGCTCAGGAACTGAGCCTTGGCCGCCGGGCCTTGCAACAGGTAACGCTTGAGCAGACCGGCATTGCTGTCGGCATGTTCCACCGGCACCCAGCGCTCGTCAGCCAGGCTGACCACCACGTTCGACCAGTCCAGCGCCTGCTTGGCCAGGTGCTGGAAAAACGCCACCGGGCTGCGTCCACCAGACACCACCAGCGTCGCGGCGCCTTGTGCGTCAATCGCGTCGCTCAGTTGCTTGGCCACCGTCAATGCCAGGCCTTCGGCCAGCAGCACCGGGCTTTTGAACTCATGGGCGCTGACGCCCTGAGGCAGTTTCAATTCAGATATCGCCATACCACGACCTCCCGTCCCGCGTAATCAGTGCAATGGAGCTCATCGGCCCCCACGACCCGGCCGCGTACGGCTTGGGCGCATCACCGGATTTTTTCCACCCGGCGATCAACTGGTCACACCACTTCCACGCGGCTTCGATTTCATCTTTACGGACAAACAAATTCTGATTGCCGCGCATCACTTCCAGCAACAACCGCTCGTAGGCGTCGGGAATCCGCGCGCTGCGATAGGTATCGGAAAAATTCAGCTGCAACGGACCGCTGCGCAGCTGCATGCCCTTGTCCAGGCCTTGTTCTTTAGTCATCACGCGCAAGGAAATGCCTTCGTCCGGTTGCAGGCGAATGATCAGTTTGTTGCTGATCTGCAGGCGCTGCTCGGGGGCGAAAATGTAGTGCGACGGTTCCTTGAAGTGGATGACGATCTGCGACAGCTTCTGCGGCATGCGCTTGCCGGTCCGCAGGTAAAACGGCACGCCGGCCCAGCGCCAGTTACGAATATCGGCACGCAGGGCGACGAAGGTTTCGGTGTCGCTCTGGGTGTTGGAGTTAGGCTCCTCCAGATACCCGGGCACCGATTTGCCTTCGCTGTGGCCGGCGATGTACTGGCCGCGCACCACTTGAGTGGTCAGGCCTTCCGGGCTGATCGGCGCCAGCGCCTTGAGGACTTTGACTTTCTCGTCGCGGATGCTGTCGGCGGACAGGTCAGCCGGCGGGTCCATGGCGATCAGACAGAGCAATTGCAGCAGGTGATTCTGGATCATGTCCCGCAGTTGCCCGGCCTTGTCGAAATAGCCCCAACGGCCTTCGATCCCGACCTTCTCGGCCACGGTGATTTCCACGTGGGAGATGTAATTCTGGTTCCACTGGGTTTCGAACAGGCTGTTGGCGAAACGCAGGGCGATCAGGTTTTGTACGGTCTCTTTGCCCAGGTAGTGGTCGATGCGGTAAGTGCGGTTCTCCGGGAAGAACTGCGCCACGGCGTCGTTGACCTTGCGTGAGGATTCCAGGTCCGAACCGATGGGTTTTTCCAGCACCACTCGGGTGTTTTCGGTCAGGCCAACCTTCGACAGGTTCTCGCAAATAGCGCCATAAACCGCCGCCGGGGTGGCGAAGTAGGCAATCACCCGCTGGGCGCTGCCAGCCTGCTCGGCCAGGGCGACATAATCGTCAGTCTTGAGGAAGTCGACGTGCAGGTAGCTCAAACGGGCCAGGAAGCGCTCGACCACCGCTTCATCCAGCTCTTTGGCACCCACGTAACGGCGTAGCTCAGTGGCGATGAATGCCAGGTGCTGCTGCTCGCTGCCGGGCTCACGGGCCAGCGCGATAATGCGCGTATCCTCATGAAGCAGGCCGGCGCCATCGAGTTGATAAAGGGCAGGAAACAGCTTGCGCAGGGCCAGATCGCCGAGAGCGCCGAACAAGGCAAAGGTGCAAGGTTCAACCGTAATCGAAGGCATGATGTTTGTTCTTTTATCAAGTTAAGCTACAAATACCTTTTTTCAAGGCATCACTCAAGGGAAAATGTAGTAATAACCACAACATTTTCGCAAAATACAGATTCCGAGTGGTGGTCGGTCGGAGCCATCAGTAGGATAGGCCACCGTTATGGGCCGTATCAAAGGCCCAATTTGCATTAGCCGAACGCTTATTTGCGCTGCTGACCTAAGGAACATGAAATGGACCGCGTGCGAAATCTACTGGAACAGATCCAGAATCGCCTTGAAGACCTGAACAAGGCTGAACGCAAAGTCGCCGAAGTGATCTTGCTCAACCCGCAGCAGGCCACCCGGTTCAGCATCGCCGCCCTCGCCCAGGCCTCAAAGGTCAGCGAGCCGACGGTCAACCGTTTTTGCCGCTCGTTCGGCGTCAGCGGTTATCCAGAACTCAAACTTCAGTTGGCCCAGAGCCTGGCCAGTGGCGCGGCGTATGTCAGCCGGGCGGTTGAAGCCGATGACAATCCGGAAGCCTATACGAAAAAGATTTTCGGCAGCGCCATCGCGTCTTTGGACAGTGCGTTGCAGGCGCTTGACCCGAACCTGATCAGCCGTGCCGTCGACCTGTTGATCCAGGCCCGGCAGATCCATTTCTTCGGCCTCGGTGCCTCGGCCCCGGTGGCGCTGGATGCGCAGCACAAGTTCTTCCGCTTCAACCTGGCGGTGACCGCCCATGCCGACGTGCTGATGCAACGCATGATTGCCTCGGTGGCCCACACCGGTGAGTTGTTCGTGATCATTTCCTACACCGGCCGCACCCGCGAACTGGTGGAAGTGGCGCGCATCGCCCGGGAAAACGGCGCTTCGGTGCTGGGCCTGACGGCTGAGGGTTCGCCGCTGGCCAAGGCGAGCACCTTGAGCCTGAACATCCCGTTGCCGGAAGACACCGACATCTATATGCCGATGACGTCGCGGATCATTCAGCTGACCGTGCTCGATGTGCTCGCCACCGGCATGACCCTGCGCCGGGGCGTGGATTTCCAGCCGCATCTGCGCAAGATCAAGGAAAGCCTGAATGCCAGTCGGTATCCGATTGGGGATGAGTTTAATTAACCCACCTTAAAAGATCGCAGCCTCGCTGCGCCTTGTAGGAGCTGTCGAGCGAAGCGAGGCTGCGATCTTTTGATCTTTCGATCTTTTTCACGCCCCAACCCGCGCCTGCAAACTCAAATGCGCCCGCTCCCCCGGTGCCAGGCACAGGCTGTCGGTCCCGCCGCTGGCCGCTTCCACACAGACAAACTCTAAAACCTCGTTCCAGCTCACGCCCAGCAACGGCCGCGAGCCGGGATGCCAGACCACCGTGTCTGCATGGTCACCGGTGTCGATGCACAACTCGCGCTGCCAGGCGTGATCCTTGAGCTGCAATTCGCCGTCATGCTGGAACACGCGCTGACAACCGCCGTCGACCCGCAACTCGCCTTCCTGCTGACAAACCTGGCGGCTCAACTGGTCGTAACCTTGCGCGCCGTCGAGCCCAGACAGCGCTACCTCACCCACGTCACCAATACGCCAATAGGCGTGCAACGCCTGGCTCAACTGGCACGGCATGTCGTCCTGATGCTCGGTGCTCAGGTGCAAATCCATGCGTTCGCCCAAGTGTGCGTGCAGGTCCACTTGCCAGTCGCACAGCTGCAACTGCCAATGCAGGTGCACGCCATCGTCATCACCGCTGCTGTCGAGCAGTTTCCAGTCGAGCAAACGCGCCCAGCCATGGGACGGCCAGGCGTTTTCGCTCGGATGACGGCCGTACCACGGCCAGCACACCGGCACACCGCCGCGAATCGCACCGACATGCGGCCACTTCGCCGCGCACCACAACCAGGGTTTCTGACCCTTGGGCTGGAAGTGCAGCAACTGCGCGCCCTGCCGACTGAACACCGCCTGACACAGCGGATGGTCGATCACCAGCACATCGCGCATCTGATAGCGCTCCCACGCAAACACCGGACGTTCGCGCAAGGATTTGAAGAAGCGTTGTAGCGGATGCTCAAGCATGTGCCACGGTCCTGAAAATCATCTGTCACCCGAGGGTGTGCTGCCCCCAAAAAAAAGCGGACAGCCATGGCCGTCCGCAAAAATGCGCACATAGAGAGGAGCTTATCGCAACAGCGTTAGAACACCGACTGAATTTTCAGACCGGCCACCAGAGCATTGTCGACTTCATCCACACCGCCCGGGTGAGTGATGTATTGCAGGTTGGGACGTACGGTCAGCCAGTTGGTAACGTGGAAGCCGTAGTTGATCTCGTAGTTGTACTCGGTGGAACGCAACGGCGAGAACAGCGGATCGTTGTAGTCGCTGACACCATTGGCGGCGTTGACCAACTCGGCGTTTTTCTTCACGTCTTCGTTGACATGGATACGGGCAAAACCGATCCCGACGTCATCTTTTGGACGTGCGTCGAATGGGCCCTTGTACACAAACATCAGCGACTGGTAGTTGTCGACGATGTTGGTGTCCTTGTCGTGGAAGGTGGCGTTGGCCGCGATGTTCAGACCGCGCGAAGCGTCACCGTTGTGGGTGGTGAGTTGTTGCTGCGCCACGAACCAGTAGCCGGACTTGCTGCTGTGGCTGCGATAGGCGTTGCCGCTGGTTGCCGCATCATCGCCGTTTTCGTCTTCACGAACGTCATCGGCCTTGGCCGTACTCTTGTAGTAACCCACACGGTATTCGCCCGGCAGGTTGTTGACCTTCGGTGACCAGACCAGTTCGACCGGCAATACGGTGCCCTTGGTACCACTGCCGCTGAGCTTGAAGCCGTTACCGTGCTCCAGTTGCGACGGATTTTGGTTGTACGCGCCGATCTGCGCATAGAACTCAGGCGTGATGTTGTACTTCACGCGAACCGCTGCCTGCATGACCGGCCAGTTATACCAGATGTTGGTCGCCCAGTTACCCACTTGAGAACCGCAGAACGCCAGGTTCTGGAATTCGCATGGGAAGGTGTTGAAGTCTTCGCCTTCGCCGAAGTAACCGGCCTTGACGTCCAGTTTATTGTCGAGGAATTGGTGCTTGATCCACAATTGGGTCAGACGGACCATGTGGCCACGGCCGTAGACTTCCTGTGAGGAACTCAAGGTGCCGGCACGCGGGTCGCCGATACGGTCATTGGAGATGTTCTCACCGTTACGGTTGGTGAGCTGGATCTTGGCCTGGGTGTTATCCCAGCCCCACAGCTTTTCCAGGTCCAGCGCCACGCCCAAGCCAAACTGGTCGGCGTAACGCGCCGTCTTGTCGTCGTTATAGCCGCCATGCAGGTTGGCGCCCACTTCACCGACGTAGTCGGCCTTGATGTCGATACCTTGTTCGATCAGCCTGGTCCGCTCCCCGCCCCAATCCCCGGTCATCCACTGCGAGTCGGCACTGAACGCGTCAGCCGCGTGTGCGCTACCGGCCAGCATCATTGCCGCAATCGCTGACAACTGGCAGATAAGCTGAGCGTTGTTCTTCTTCTTCATCCCTACATCCTCGTCTTTATTGTTATTAACTGTTTTTATCTAACGCGGTTTACATCAAGTGCGGCGCACGACAGTCCGGGCGCCACGGATTCCCCCCTGTGGGAGCGAGCCTGCTCGCGATCGCGGTCTATCAGTCGACATCGATGTTGAATGTCAGTCCGCTATCGCGAGCAGGCTCGCTCCCACATTTTTTGATCTTTATCTGCCTTTGAATTGGGCTACGTTGGCGCTGTGAGCTTCAGCTTTCGGCAGGCCGGCCACCCCCAGGCGTTCACCGGTCTTGGCATCGAACAACAGCACTTTCGATGGATCGAATTGCAGGGTCAGGGTCTCGCCCACGGCCGGTGCGACGTCCGGTGCCAGGCGGCAGCAGACTTTGGTGTCGTTGAGATTGACGAACACCAGCGTGTCGGGACCGGTCGGTTCGGTGACTTGCACTTCGGCACGAATGGTCGGCAAACCATTCGGCTCGCCGTTCGCCAGCACGATCTGCTCCGGGCGCATACCGAGGATCACTTCGCGGTCTTCGAGCCCGGCGTCCTGCATGCCCAATGGCAATTCGCAACGCGCCTGACCGCTGTCGAGCAGCGCCACCAGACGACCTTCCTTACGCTGCAAACGCAGAGGGATGAAGTTCATCGGCGGCGAACCGATGAAGCTCGCCACGAACAGGTTGGCCGGGTTGTTGTAGATGTCTTTGGGCGTACCGAACTGCTGAATGATCCCGTCCTTCATCACCGCCACTTTGTCGCCCAGAGTCATGGCTTCGATCTGGTCGTGAGTCACGTAGACCGTGGTGGTTTTCAGGCGCTGGTGCATCAGTTTCATTTCGGTGCGCATCTCGACCCGCAGCTTGGCGTCGAGGTTGGACAACGGTTCGTCGAACAGGTAAATCTTCGGCCGCCGCGCCAGCGCCCGGCCCATGGCCACGCGCTGTTGCTGACCACCCGAGAGCTGGCCGGGTTTGCGGCTGAGCAGGTGTTCGATTTGCAGCAGCTTGGCGACGCGAGCGACTTCTTCGTCGATTTCGGCGGTGGGCATTTTGCGAATCTTCAGGCCGAACGCGATGTTGTCGCGCACGCTCATGGTCGGGTACAGCGCGTAAGACTGGAACACCATGGCGATGTCGCGATCTTTCGGGCTCATGCCGCTGATGTCGGCGTCGTCCACCAGGATCGCACCGCCGCTGATGTTTTCAAGCCCCGCGATGCAGTTCATCAAGGTAGATTTGCCACAGCCCGATGGGCCGACCAGGATCAGGAACTCACCGTCATCGATCTTCAGTTCGATGTTTTTCAGGGTGTCCGGCAAACCGGCACCGTAGGTCTTGTTGACGTTGCGTAATTCGAGAGTTGCCATGTTCTACCCCTTGACCGCGCCGGACGTCAGCCCACGCAGGAAATACTTGCCAGCGAATATGTAGACCAGCAGTGTCGGCAGCCCGGCGATCATCGCGGCGGCCATATCAACGTTGTATTCCTTGGCCCCGGTGCTGGTGTTGACCAGGTTGTTCAGGGCCACGGTAATCGGCTGGGCATCGCCACTGGCGAAGACCACGCCGAACAGGAAGTCATTCCAGATTTGCGTGAACTGCCAGATCAGGCAGACCATCACGATCGGGATCGACATCGGCAGCAGGATCTTCCAGAAAATCGTGAAGAAGCCCGCGCCATCCAGCCGCGCCGCCTTGACCAGCGCATCCGGAATGCTCACGTAGTAGTTGCGGAAGAACAGCGTGGTGAACGCCAGGCCGTAGACCACATGCACCAGCACCAGGCCGGTGGTGGTGTTGGCCAGGCCGATCTTGCCGAGGGTGAACGAGGCTGGCAGCAGCACGGTCTGGAACGGCAGGAAGCAGCCGAACAACAACAGGCCGAAGAACAGTTGCGAACCACGGAAGCGCCACATCGACAGCACGTAGCCGTTCATTGCACCGATGAAAGTCGAGATCAGGACCGCCGGCACGGTGATTTTCACCGAGTTCCAGAAGTAGCTGCCGACACTGTCCCAGGCCTTGATCCAGCCGATGCCATCAATCACTTGCGGCCAGCTCAACAGGTTGCCGGTGCGGATATCTTCCGGGGATTTAAAACTGGTCAGCAGCATCACCACCAGCGGGACCAAATAGATCGCCGCGGCCAGCAACAGGGTTGCGTAAATGGCGATGCGGCTGAAGCTTATCGCCGGTTTTCCGAGTTGATTACTCATGGCGTTTGCCTCGCAATTCGGAGTACAGGTACGGCACCAGAATCGCCAGGATCGCGCCGAGCATCATCATGGCGCTCGCCGAACCAATGCCCATCTGGCCACGGCTGAACGTGAAGGAGTACATGAACATCGCCGGCAGGTCGGACGAGTAGCCCGGGCCACCCGCCGTCATCGCCGCCACCAGGTCGAAGCTCTTGATCGCGATGTGCGCCAGGATCATGAAGGCGCTGAAGAACACCGGGCGCAGGCTCGGCAATACGATCTTCAAATAAATGGTCGGTAGGCTCGCCCCGTCGACTTGCGCCGCGCGGATGATCGATTGATCAACGCCACGCAGACCCGCCAGGAACATCGCCATCACAAACCCGGAGGCTTGCCACACGGCGGCGATCACCAGGCAATACACCACGCGATCCTGATCCACCAGCCAGTCGAGACGGAAGCCTTCCCAGCCCCAGTCGCGCAGCATTTTGTCCAGACCCAAGCCTGGGTTGAGCAACCATTTCCATGCGGTACCGGTGACGATCATCGAGAGCGCCATCGGGTACAGGTAAACGGTGCGGATGAAGCCTTCCTTGCGAATGCGCTGATCCAGCAACACCGCGAGGAACACACCCAGCACAAGGCTGATGCCGATGAACATGCCGCCGAACACCGCAAGGTTCTTGCTCGCGACCCACCAGCGATCGTTGTCCATCAGGCGGATGTATTGCTGCAAACCGACCCACTTGTAGCTCGGCATGAAGCTGGAATTGGTGAAGGACAGAACAAATGTCCAGATGATGTAACCGTAAAAACCAACCAGGACGATCAGCATGCTTGGCGCCAAAACCAGTTTGGGGAGCCAGCGCTGCAGTGCGTCGAACGGTGAGGCTTTGCTGAAAACCGCCACAGAGCTCATCGGGATAATCCAGGTGAAGAAGTGAGAATCACAGAGCGATCCTTTGTAGGAGCGAGGCTTGCCCGCGAAGGCGGTGTAACGGGTGACAAATGTGTTGAATGTCAGACTGCTTTCGCGGGCAAGCCTCGCTCCTACAAGGGGAACGCTCTCAGATATGTGCCGCAGATTACTGGGCAGCTTTGACAGCCGATGCCAGTTGCGCGCTGGCCTTGGCCGGATCAGCGTTCTTGTCGTTCATGAAGTTGGTCACCACATCAAAGATCGCGCCCTGCACGGCCAGGGACGTGGCCATGTTGTGCGCCATGCTCGGTTGCAGGCCGCCCGTCTTCTCGTCAGCCAGAAAATCCTTGGCCGCCGCTTGAGCGCAAGAATCGAAGCCCAGCGCGCTCATGTCGTTAAGCATGTCGGTACGCACCGGGATCGAGCCTTTGTTGATGCTGAAGACTTTCTGGAAGTCTTTGCCCAGAGCGACTTTGGCCAGGTCTTGCTGGGCGGCGATGTCGCCTTTGCGATCGGCTTTGAGCTTGAACACAGCCATCGAGTCGATGTTGTAGGTGAAGGCTTTTTCGGTGCCCGGGAATGGCACGCACTGGTAGTCCTTGCCCGCGACTTTCTTCGCGGCGGTCCATTCGCTCTTGGCCCAGTCGCCCATCATCTGCATGCCGGCCTTGCCGTTGATGACGTCGGCGGCAGCGATGTTCCAGTCACGACCGGCACGGTTCGGGTCCATGTAGCCGGTGATTTTTTTCAGCTCGGTGAAGGCCTTGGCCATCTCCGGCCCGGAAAGGGTTTTCTGATCCAGGTCGACCAGGGCTTTCTTGTAACCGTCTGCGCCCATGACCGAGAGCACCACGTCTTCAAACACGGTGCTGTCCTGCCAAGGCTGGCCACCGTGAGCGAGCGCGATGAAGCCGGCGGCTTTGAGCTTGTCGCCAGCGGCATAGAATTCTTCGAGGGTGGTCGGCGCTTTTTCGATCCCGGCTTTCTTGAAGACTTCCGGGTTGATCCACAGCCAGTTGACGCGGTGGATGTTCACCGGTACGGCGACGTAATCGCCTTCGTATTTCACGGTGTCGGAGACTTTCTTGATCAGCAGGTTATCCCAGCCTTCGGACTTGGAAACCTCTTTGAGGGTGTCGGTGCTGAGCAGGCCAGTGCTGCCCCACTCCTGGATGTCCGGCCCCTTGATCTGGGCAACGCCCGGCGGGTTACCGGCCACGGCGCGGCTTTTGAGTACGGTCATGGCCGTGGAGCCGCCACCGCCGGCGACTGCGCCGTCTTTCCAGGTGAAGCCGTCTTTTTCGACTTGGGCCTTGAGCACATCGACGGCCGCTTTTTCACCACCAGACGTCCACCAGTGAACGACTTCCACCGAACCTTTGGCATCGGCGGCAAGGGCACTGACGGGGAATGCAGCAACGGGAAGCAACGAAGCGAGAGAAATGACAGTAGCGAGGCGAGAAATCGCATTCATCTAGTAGTACCTTTCTTGTTGTTATGCATGCAAGTCTGGTGCTTGCGCTACATAGGATTCTAAACAGGGGATGCCCCTTCGCAGGTAACGAAGGGACGCGCGAATGTCACCACATGGTTACACGGGAGCGCTCCGGGACAATTGCGCCAGCGCAGTGGCCATGCTCGGCGCCAGCGGCAGGCGCGGGATCAAAACGGCTTGCCAGGCGTGATACAGATCGGGTTTGCCGGCCCAGATATCGGCGCTCGGACGGTTCAGCGGATCGAGTTCATGGTGCCAACTGCCATCGCAACGGTCGATGAAATGACTGTCACAGAATTCCCAGAACAGTCGGTACCAGTGCTCGTATTGCTCATCACCGGTGCGTTTGAGCAGCGCACTGGCGGCGGCGCCGGCTTCGGCGTGCGTCCAGTGCAGGCGATGGCGAACCACCGCGCGATTGTCCCAGTCGAGGGTGTAGACAATGCCCGGCGCACCGTCGACGTCCCAGCCGTGACGGCAATTGTTCTCGAAGAGTTTTTGCGCATCGGTGGCGAGCCAGCCCGGCGTGAGTATCCCGGCCTGCACCCGCGCCGCTTCAAGATGCAGCAACAGCCGCGCCCATTCGAAACCATGGCCCGGCGTGGTGCCGTAAGGGCGGAAACCGTCGGCCGGGTTGTCGTGGTTGTAGTCGCGTAGCGGCTGCCAGTCGCGGTCGAAATGCTCGACCACCAGGTAATCGTTGGCCGCGGCGTGATCGTGAATGACGCGCTCGACGATGCGCTGGGCGCGAATCAGCCAGCGGTTATCCTCGGTCACATCGGCCAGGGCGAGGAAGGCTTCGGTGGCGTGCATGTTGCTGTTGGCGCCGCGATAGGCTTCTTCGCAACTGAAGTCGCGGTTGAAGGATTCGCGCATGGCGCCCTCCTCCTCACTCCAGAAATGCGTGTCGATGATATGGATCGCATCGTCAAGCAAGGCTTGTGCGCCGGGACGCTGAGCGACCACAGCAGAACTCGCGGCCAACGCCACGAAAGCATGCAGGTAAGCGGCTTTGCCGGTATTGCCATCGCGGTGTTCGGGCGTGGCGAACCAGCCTCCGTGTTCAGCATCGCGCAGTGGCCCACTGAGGGCTTGGATGCCGTGATCCACCAGCTCGGCGAAACCCGGCAGGCCCTGGATGTGGGCCAGGGCGAAACTGTGGGTCATGCGCGCGGTGTTCATGGTTTCGGCTTGTGCGTTGGCCGGCAGGCGACCCTTTTCATCGAGATTGCCGAAACCTTCGGCAAGCTTTGAAGCCTTGGCAAATGCCAGCAGACGCAGGCCTTCGGCGGCGAGCCATTGCTGATGGGCAGGCGCGTTCAGCCAACTGCTGAAGGCAGGTTGGAAGGTGTCCATGGGAGTACCTTTTTTGTTGTTATGACTGGGGGCAGTCTAAACAACGGGCGGTGGCGGGCAGGTAACGAAGGGGGCGAGTTATGTCACTGGTTTGTGACATTTACCTTGGGAGATGTGTTGAGTCTTCTGACGCCATCGCGAGCAGGCTCGCTCCCACAGTGGATTTGTGTACGACTCAGACCCCCTGTGGGAGCGAGCCTGCTCGCGATGAACGACGCGGTCCCGCTAATCAATACTGCGCGGCAACTGCAATGTCACCCGCAACCCGCCTTCACGCAGGTTTTGCAGGCTGACTTCACCGCCATGGCTATGGGCAATATTGCGTGCAATCCCCAGCCCCAAACCATAACCCTGCTGCTGCCCGGCCAAGCGGAAGTGCGGCTCGAACACCTGCTCCAACCGCTGCTCCGGCACGCCTGGCCCTTCATCGTCGACATGCAGGACAAACGCGCTTTCGTCGTCATCGATGTGCAGATGCGCGTTCTGCCCATACTTCAAGGCGTTGTCGATCAGGTTGCCGATGCAACGCTTGAGCGCCAATGGCTTACCGGGATACGGCGCCAGCGCCCGGCCATATTGAGTCACGCGACCATTGCCGTTGGGCGCCAGATACGGTTCCACCAGGCAGTCGAGCACATGATTGAGGTCCACCGGCTCGATGTTTTCGTGGATGTCGGTGTCTTTCACGCATTGCAATGCGCCCTTGACCAACAACTCCAGCTCATCCAGATCGCGACCGAATTTGGCTTGCAGCTTTTCGTCTTCAAGCAATTCCACCCGCAATCGCAACCGGGTAATCGGCGTGCGCAAGTCATGGGAGATCGCGCTGAACAATTGGCTGCGTTCGGTCAGGTAACGGCTGATACGTTCGCGCATCGCATTGAAGGCGCGGCCCACTTCCACCACTTCACTGCCGCCGCCCTCGGCCACCGGTTCGACTTCGGCACCCAGAGACATGTCCCGAGCCGCCCGCGCCAATTGCTTGAGCGGCCGGCTCTGCCAGTGCACCAGCAGGCCGATGAACAGCAGCAAAAAACCGCTGGTGAGCACGATAAACCAGACCTGCTGCGCCGGCAGGCCTTGTTCTTCAAGACTGGTGTAGGGCTCGGGCAACAGGGAGGCGATGTACAGCCATTCTCCCGGCGCCATCTGGATTTGCGTGACCAGCACCGGCGGGTTCACCGGTTCCAGGGTCAAGGCGTAATGCGCCCAGGAGCGCGGCAATTCATCGAGCTTCAAGCCGCCGTTGAAAATCCGCAGGTCTTCGGGGCTGACGAACGTCACCGAGATGTCGATGTCCTGGCCCAGCGACTGGCGCAACACTTCGTCCACCGCTTTGAGCACCGCTTCCTTGCGCGGGGTGATCGGCAGCACTTCCATGCCCAGCGGTTTATCGTTGAGCGTCACCACGAATCGGGTGCCACCCATGCTGCGCAATTGATCGAGTACCAGCGGTCGAAATGCCACCGGTAACGAGCGGAAATAACTGACGCTGGCCGTCATCGAATGAGCCAGGCTGCGAGCGCTGGTGACCAGGCCTTCAAGCTGCGTGGCGCGCAATTGCGAGACCCAGATCACGCTCGACAGCGCCTGGGCGAACAACACCGCCAGCAGGGTCAGCAACAACATGCGCCCGAGCAGCGAGCGCGGCACCGGCACCCGCCCGGCGAGCTTGCGCAGGAACTCAGTGACCATTACTGGCAACCACGTTGGCTGCCAGTTGGTAGCCACTGCCTCGCACGGTACGGATCAGCCGTGGCGGTTTTTCGGTGTCGCGCAGGCGCTGGCGCAAACGGCTGACCGCCATGTCGACGATGCGATCCAGCGGCATCAGGTCACGGCCACGGGTGGCGTTGCCGATAGTGTCGCGGTCGAGGATTTCCTGGGGGTGATCGAGGAACAGTTTCAGCAGCGCGAAATCGGCGCCCGAGAGAATCACTTCCTCGCCGTCGATGTGGAACAGTCGATGGCTGACCATGTCCAGCCGCCAATCATCGAAGGCCAGCACTTCGCTGCCAGAACGCTCCTGACCGAACTGCGCGCGGCGCAACAAGGCTTTGATGCGCGCCTGCAATTCACGCGGGCTGAAGGGTTTGCCGAGGTAATCGTCGGCGCCCAATTCCAGGCCGATGACGCGGTCGGCCTCGTCGGAACTGGCGGTGAGCATGATGATCGGCACATGGGCCTGACGCGGGTGCTGGCGGATCCAGCGGCAGAGGCTGAAACCGTCTTCGTCCGGTAGCATCACGTCGAGAATCACCAGATCGCTCGGTGCCTCGTTCAAGGCCTGACGAAACCCTGCACCATCAGGCGTGGTGCGGACCTGGAAACCGGCGCGGGTCAGGTAGGTGTCCAGCAACTCGCGTATCTCTTGATCGTCATCGACCAACAAAATCGACTTGTTGACTGAGCTCACGGGGCGGCGTCCTTATTGTTTGAATTGGGTGGATTATGCCTTAAGCACGAAATCTACAAACACCGCAGAAGCAACTGTGGAAAAACCACTGTGGGAGCGAGCCTGCTCGCGATAGCAGTTTTACATTCAACACATTGGTTGACTGACAGACCGCCATCGCGAGCAGGCTCGCTCCCACAGGGTCGCATTTCAGGCGGGGTTGGATTGGTCGAGTGCCACACCCGCGCCAACCAGGCCGGAATACGGCGCCGTCACCAGCCACACCGGAATGCCTTTGAAGTAATCACTCATGCAGCCTTTGTCGGCGAAGCAACGGGCGAAACCGCTTTTGATGAAGAAATCGGCAAACCGTGGAATCACCCCGCCCACGATGTACACGCCACCGCGTCCGCCCGTGGTCAGCACGTTGTTGCCGGCCACACGCCCCAGCCAGCAGCAGAACTGCTCAAGTACTTCCAGGGCAATCGGATCGCCGGCCAGACCGGCAGCGGTAATCGACTCGGGGGAATTCAGCACGGGTTCATGACCGTCCACCGCACAAATCGCCCGATAAACCCGAGGCAAGCCGCTGCCGCTCAAGGCTGTTTCAGCGCTGACATGGCCGATCTCATTGAAGATGTGTTGCCACAGTTGGGTTTCTCGCGGGCTGCTCAGCGGCAAATCGACGTGACCGCCCTCCCCAGGCAGCGGGGCAAAACGGCCCTCGCCCAGATCGAGCAACGTGCCCACGCCCAGACCAGTGCCCGGGCCGATCACCACCGCCGGCCGCAACGGTTCCGGCGTGCCTTCGCAGACCACCCGAAACTCGCCCGGTTGCAAACGGGTCATGCCCAGGGCCATCGCCGAAAAATCGTTGACCAGCAGCAGTTGATCCACCTGCAAAGTCTTGCAGAAACCCTTGCGACTGAGCCGCCAGTGATTGTTGGTGAACTTGAATTCATCGCCGCTCACGGGGCCTGCCACCGACAGGCACACCGAACCGATCGAACCCGACGCCAGACCGAGCCCGCTCAGGTAGACCGCAATGGCCTCCTCCGGGCTGGCGTGGTCTGCCGTCGCCAGCACCTGGACCGATTCCAGTTGCTGGTTTTTCCACAACGCGAAACGTGCGTTGGTGCCACCGATGTCACCGACCAGAGCCAGTTTCAATTAAGCGTCTCCAGGGCAGAAGTAAAGGCGCTGGCGCCTTGCTCTGCGGAGCTGAAGGCCATGCGCATGAAACCAAACAGTTCGCGACCGCTGCCAATGTTGTTGCCCAACAGACCCTTGGCAGGTTCGCGCGCTGCGAATTCTTCGGCGTCCACCTTAAGCTCCAGAGTGCCTTTGACGCCATCGACGCGGATGATATCGCCCTCTTGCACTCGCGCCAAAGCGCCGCCCACATAAGCTTCCGGGCTGACGTGGATCGCCGCCGGAATTTTCCCCGACGCGCCGGACATGCGTCCGTCAGTTACCAACGCGACTTTGAAACCGCGATCCTGCAGCACGCCGAGGAATGGCGTCATCTTGTGCAGTTCCGGCATGCCATTGGAGCGCGGGCCCTGGAAGCGCATCACGGCGACAAAATCCTTCTCCAGCAGACCGGCCTTGAATGCATCGGCCAAATCCTGCTGATCCTGGAATACCATGGCCGGTGCTTCGACGACCTGATTTTCCAGCGCGACCGCCGAGACCTTCATCACGCCACGGCCGAGGTTGCCTTCCATCACCCGCAAGCCACCCTCTGGCGAGAATGCGCGAGCGACCGGACGCAGGATGGTTTCGTCGAGGCTTTCGATCGGGCCTTCGCGCCAGACCAGTTCGCCGTTATCGAGGAACGGTTCCTTGGTGTAGCGGCTCAGGCCGTGGCCAAGCACGGTGTTGACGTTTTCATGAAGCAGGCCGGCTTCCAGCAGTTCGCGGATCAGGAACGACATGCCGCCTGCTGCCTGGAAGTGGTTGATGTCGGCTTTGCCGTTCGGGTACACGTGGCTCAGGGTCGGCACCACCTCGGAGAGGTCGGCCATGTCCTGCCAGGTCAACTGAATGCCCGCAGCCATGGCGATGGCCGGCATGTGCAGGGTGTGGTTGGTCGAACCGCCCGTGGCGTGCAGGGCCACGATGGAGTTGACCAGCGAACGCTCGTCGACGATTTCGCCGATCGGCATGAAGTCGCCGTTCTGCTTGGTCAGGCGGGTGACCTGGTGCGCCGCTTCGCGGGTCAGCGCATCGCGCAACGGCGTGTTCGGGTTGACGAAAGAGGCGCCCGGCAAGTGCAGGCCCATGACTTCCATCAGCAACTGGTTGGTGTTGGCGGTGCCGTAGAAAGTGCAGGTGCCAGGGCTGTGATAGGACTTCATCTCCGATTCCAGCAGCTCTTCGCGCGTCGCCTTGCCTTCGGCGTAGCGCTGACGCACATCGGCTTTCTGCTTGTTGGAAATGCCCGACACCATCGGCCCGCCCGGCACGAAAATCGTCGGCAGATGACCGAACCGCAACGCGCCCATCATCAGGCCCGGCACGATCTTGTCGCAGATGCCGAGCATCAGCGCGCCGTCGAACATGTTGTGGGACAGCGCCACAGCGGTGGACAGCGCGATCACTTCGCGGCTCGGCAGGCTCAGTTCCATGCCCGGCTCGCCCTGGGTCACGCCATCGCACATCGCGGGGGTGCCGCCGGCGAACTGGCCGACGGAGCCGATTTCGCGCAAGGCTTTTTTGATCTGTTCCGGGAAGACTTCGTACGGCTGGTGCGCCGAGAGCATGTCGTTATATGACGAAACTATGGCGATGTTGGCGGAGTTCATCATCCGCAGGCTGTGCTTGTCGTCGCTGCCACACCCGGCCACGCCATGGGCGAAGTTGGCGCATTGCAGCTTGCCGCGCATCGGGCCGTCGCTGGCGGCGCCGCGGATCAATGCAAGGTAAGCCTCACGCGTGGTGCGGCTGCGGGCGATAAGCCGTTCGGTGACCTCAAGGACGCGGGGATGCATGTGTAGAACTCCAGGCTAACGGATGTGGCGACCTGATTGTCTATGCTGATCAAGCACCGCTGTGATTGGGATGACAGACGGTTTTTTTGATCATTCGGACCAGTTGATTCAGGTCACTAGTTGTAGATAAAACAAAATATTGCCACTAAAAAGGCTTGTTTTCTATTTTTTTGCGAATAATCTTGTAATTCCAACAACAAAACGACGGCGGCGCTGTAAATGACTCTTCGAATCGCAATCAATGGTTTTGGCCGTATCGGCCGTAATGTCCTGCGCGCACTGTATACCCAAGGTTATCGTCAGGATCTGCAGATCGTAGCGATCAACGATCTGGGCGACAGCTCGATGAATGCTCACCTGCTCAAGTACGACACCGTCCACGGTACATTCGATGCCGATGTCCAGCACGATCAGGAAAGCCTGACCGTCAACGGCGACCGTATTTCGGTCAGCGCCATTCGCAACCCGGCCGAACTGCCTTGGGCTGCGGAAAAGGTAGACGTCGTGTTCGAATGCACCGGTCTGTTCACCGACCGTGCCAAAGCCGCCGCACATATTACGGCCGGCGCGCGCAAAGTGATTATCTCGGCCCCGGCCAAAGGCGCCGACGCCACCGTGGTTTATGGGGTTAACCACGACATTCTGCGCCAATCGCACCAGATCATTTCCAACGCCTCGTGCACCACCAACTGCCTGGCCCCGGTGGCCCAGGTGCTGCACCGCGAGCTGGGCATCGAAAGCGGTCTGATGACCACCATTCATGCCTACACCAACGATCAGAACCTGACCGACGTCTATCACACCGACCCATACCGCGCCCGTTCCGCCACCCAGAACATGATCCCGAGCAAGACCGGCGCCGCTGAAGCGGTGGGCCTGGTGCTGCCGGAACTGGCGGGCAAGCTGACCGGCATGGCGGTGCGTGTTCCAGTGATCAACGTGTCGCTGGTGGACCTGACCGTGCAGCTCAAGCGTGAAGCGTCGGCCGATGAAGTCAACGCGATGCTCAAACAAGCCAGCCAGCACTCGAAGATTCTCGGTTACAACACCCTGCCGCTGGTTTCCAGCGACTTCAACCACAACCCGCTGTCCTCGATCTTCGACGCCAACCACACCAAGTCCAGCGGCAAGCTGCTCAAAGTGCTGGCCTGGTACGACAACGAATGGGGCTTCTCCAACCGCATGCTCGATAACTGCCTGGCGCTCTGCAACGCAGAATAAACAGCTGTGTCGACGCGGCCCCTGTAGGAGCTGCCGAAGGCTGCGATCTTTTGATCCTGATTTTTTGTCGGCCTCACAGCCGCCAAGGTCAAAAGATCGCAGCCTTCGGCAGCTCCTACCGGTATGTGAAACGCCGAAAAATGCGTCGTCGCAGGCGCATTCTCGTCTGGAGAAGCAAGCGATGATCGGTATCAGCTTTACGCAAAAAACCCTGGCAGCGCGCAAGCGTATCGCCCTGGTTGCCCACGACCACTGCAAAGTATTTTTGCTGGATTGGGCCGAGCGGCAGAAAGACAAACTCGCGCAACATGAACTGGTCGCCACCGGCACGACGGGGTTGTTGTTGCAACAACGTCTCGACCTGCCGGTGGAAAGCATGATCAGCGGTCCGCTGGGCGGCGATCAGCAACTGGGCGCGCAAATCGCCGAGCAGCGGGTCGATCTGCTGGTGTTTTTCTGGGACCCGTTCGAACCGCAACCCCACGACCCGGACATCAAGGCGCTGCTGCGGGTCGCGGCGGTGTGGAACATCCCGGTGGCCTGCAACGAGTGCAGCGCCGATTACCTGCTCAGCAGCCCGTTGATGGATCAGGCTCACGAGCACCGCATCCCGGATTACGCGACCTATCTGCTGGGGCGCGGGTAAAGCGTCACAAATCAGCACTTGACCCTTCGGGCGGATGACAAGCATTACATTTGCTCGAAATGGATCAGGTTCTGCCGTGAGTCAACTGCTGATCGCGACCGGAATCGTTGCCGAAAATCTCCTGAATTCTTGTCCTTTTCAGGGCATTTTCCTGCGCAAACGTTTACCTGCTGCCGTTCGTCGGCTTGCATTCATGCAACCCGTGCCCACGCCGATGCGCATTGGCGCTGAATGGATTTGGCGACTCGGGTCGACTTCGGCTCACAGCCAACATCTCATCCATTCACGAGATCGCTCTATGTTCGACTCTCTCTCCATCCGCCTGAAAATCGTTTTGCTGTCCGGTCTGTGCCTGCTTGGCGTGGTCGCTTTGATCGTCGGCATGAACATCTACCAGACCAACCGGAACGATGAACTGGTCAGCGCCTCCAGCAGCAAAATGCTCACTGCCAGCGTGCAAAACCTGCTCCAGGCCAAGGCCGCCGAGCAAGCGGTGCGGGTACAGAAGACGTTTGGCGAAAGCCTGCTGGTGGTGACCGCCCTGGCCGATCAGATCAAGGACATGCGGGCCATGGCCAGCAAACGCTCCCTTGAGGCCGGTGCCCTGCGTGAAGAGTTGAACCAGAGCCTGAAAACCGCCTTCGAGCGCAACAGCAAGGTGCTGGGGATCTGGCTGGCGTTCGAGCCCAACGGGCTTGACGGCAAGGACAGTGAGTTCGCCAATGATGCGGCTCGCCAGTCCAACGAAGCCGGGCGTTTCGCCAGTTACTGGAGCCGTGCCGGCGGTGCCGGGATGAACACGATCATGGTCGAAGACGACATGACCAAAACCACCCTGAGCCTCAGCGGTACGCCTTACAACAGCTGGTACACCTGCCCCCGCGACAGCAAACGCACCTGCCTGCTGGATCCGTATGCCGATACCGTCGGCGGCAAAGAAATGCTGATGACCACCATTTCCGTACCGCTGCTGGTGGACGGAAAATCCATCGGCGTGGTCGGTGTGGACATCGCGCTCGACGCCCTGCAAGCCGCCGCGGTCGATTCCCAACGTGACCTGTTCAACAGCGCCGGGCACATGCTGATCGTCTCCGGCAGCGGCGTACTGGCCGGCTACAGTGTCGACGCGAGCAAGGTCGGCGAAAGCATCGGCGAAACCCTGGGCGCAGACGGCAAGGACATCCTGCAACTGCTCAGCGCCGGCACGCCAAAAATCCTCGAACAGGGCGACCTGATCCGTGCGGTTTATCCGGTCAGCCCGATCAGCGATTCCAAAGCCTGGGGTGTGGTGATCGACCTGCCGAAACACGTGCTGCTGGCCGATTCGGTGAAGCTGCAAACGGTGCTCGACGATGCCCAGCAAAGTGGCACGATCAAAGCGATGCTGGTGGCTGTCGCTGCCGGCCTGTTCGGTCTGTTGCTGATCTGGCTCACCGCGTCCGGCGTGACCCGGCCGATCAACAGCGTGGCCGAAATGCTCAAGGCGATTGCCAGTGGCGACGGTGACCTGACCCAACGCCTGCACTACAGCAAGAACGATGAACTGGGCGAACTGGTCAGCTGGTTCAACCGCTTTCTCGACAAGCTGCAACCGACCATCGCGCAGATCAAGCAAAGCATCACCGATGCCCGTGGCACCGCCGACCAGTCCTCGGAAATTGCCCGTCAGACCAGCGAAGGCATGCAAGTGCAGTTCCGCGAAATCGACCAGGTCGCCACCGCTTCCAACGAAATGAGCGCCACCGCTCACGACGTCGCCAACAGTGCGTCGAACGCGGCCAATGCCGCCAAAGGTGCCGACCAGTCGGCTCGCGATGGCATGTCGATCATCGAGCGCAGCACCCGTGACATCAATCAGCTGGCCGAAGAAGTCAGCAAGGCCGTGACCGAAGTCGAAGCGCTGGCGGTCAACAGCGAGCAGATCGGTTCGGTACTGGAAGTCATCCGCAGCATCGCCGAGCAGACCAACCTGCTGGCGCTCAACGCGGCAATTGAAGCGGCGCGTGCTGGTGAGAGCGGTCGCGGTTTTGCGGTGGTGGCCGATGAAGTGCGCAACCTGGCCAAACGGACTCAGGATTCGGTGGAAGAAATCCGCATCGTCATCGAACGCATCCAGACCGGCACCCGCGGCGTGGTCGCCACCATGCATTCGAGCCAGACCCAGGCCCACAGCAACGCCGGGCAGATCCAGCAAGCGGTTCAGGCGTTGAGCAAAATCAGTGACGCGGTCACGGTGATCAGCGACATGAACCTGCAAATCGCCAGCGCCGCCGAACAGCAAAGCGCCGTGGCCGAAGAGGTCAATCGCAATGTCTCGGCCATCCGCACCGTCACCGAAACCCTCACCGGCCAAGCCACCGAATCGGCACAGATCAGCAGCCAGCTCAACTCCCTGACGACGCACCAGATGAAATTGATGGACCAGTTCCGGGTGTAGCTGTTTGCTCCTGTAGGAGCGAGGCTTGCCCGCGAAAAGCGCTACGGTTTTTCAGACAGACCGCGTTATCGTTCTTCGCGGGCAAGCCTCGCTCCTACAGGGGATTTCATCCGGCTTGGAAGATTTTTGATCTATGCTCGGGCTCTCGCTTCGGAGGGCCTTCGATGACTGATTTACTCACGTCCATTCAAGCCGCACTCGGCTTGCCGCACACACCAATTCCATTCACCTCGAGTGGCGCCCTGCCCTCGGCGTTTGCCGTCACCGACCTTGCCTGCGCCAGCATTGCCGCTGCCGGTCAGGCCGTCAGTGAATTGCTGCAACAACACACCGGCCGTTTGCCTACTCTTGAAGTCGACCGCCGTCTGGCGTCGTTCTGGTTCGCGACGTCGATCCGTCCCGTGGGCTGGAGCGTTCCACCGTTGTGGGACCCGGTTGCTGGTGACTATGCGACCAAGGACGGCTGGATCCGCCTGCACACCAACGCGCCTCATCATCGTGCCGCCGCTGAAAGCGTGCTCGGCGCCTGTGCCGACCGCGTCGCGATGGCGAGCAAGGTTGCGCAATGGGCGAAAAGCGATCTGGAACAGGTCGTAGTTGATGCCGGTGGTTGCGCGGCCGAAATGCGCAGTTTGGCGCAATGGCAAGCGCATCCCCAAGGTTTGGCGGTGAACGCCGAGCCGTTGATTCAGTTCAGCGCCGACGACAGCCAAAATCCCAAACCGTGGAGGGGTTCGGTGGCGCAACCGCTGGCCGGGATCAAGGTGCTGGACCTCACGCGCGTGCTCGCGGGGCCCATCGCCAGCCGTTTTCTCGCCGGCCTCGGCGCCGATGTTTTGCGCATCGACCCACCAACCTGGAACGAACCGGGTGTGGTGCCGGAAGTCACTTTGGGCAAACGCTGTGCGCGTCTGGATCTGCACGACAAGACTGATCGCGCGATGTTCGAAAGCCTGCTCAAGGACGCCGATATCTTGCTCCACGGCTACCGCGCCGATGCACTGGAAAGGTTGGGGTACGGTGTCGCCGCGCGGCAAAAACTGGCGCCGGGTATGATTGATGTGTGCCTCAACGCCTACGGTTGGAGCGGCCCCTGGCAGAACCGTCGAGGGTTCGACAGTTTGGTACAGATGAGCAGCGGGATTGCTGAAGCGGGGATGCAATGGAAGAAAGCGAACCAGCCGACGCCGCTGCCGGTGCAGGCCCTTGATCACGCCACCGGGTATTTGATGGCGGCCAGTGCGATCAAGCTATTGGCTGAGCGATTGAGTAGCGGGGGTTGTGGATCGGCGCGCTTGTCGCTGGCACGGACGGCGAAGTTGTTGATTGAAAATGACGCGGGGACAAATGAGCCGTTGCGGGCAGAGGATGACAACGATCAAGGGATGCTGGTTGAGCAGACACCCTGGGGGCCGGCCCATCGGCTGCAAGTGCCGCTGAAAATCACCGGAACACCGCTGCAGTGGGCGCTGCCAGCCGGGGAGTTGGGTTCCCATCGCGCACAATGGTGGTGACCATCAGATAGCTTTCGCGAGCAGGCTCGCTCCCACAGGTGATCTCATTTCTCCAATACGGCTCGGTGAACTGTGGGAGCGAGCCTGCTCGCGATAGGGCCGAAAAACTCAACACAATTGCTGGATCTGTATTCAGTCCGGTCGGCTCAACGATGTCCAAAGCACCTGCGCCGCATACCCTCGATAAGGCCGCCAAGCCTCCGCCCTCACCCACAACTCCCGAGCCGTCACCGCCCCACCCTCCAGCGCCCCCAGCGAATTGATCAACCCCACATCCCCACTCGGAAACGCATCCATTTCCCGCAACTGCCGCAAGGCAATGTATTGCGCCGTCCAGTCACCAATTCCGTGCAACTCAAATTTCTGTTTTTTTTATTTATAACTGATCACGCTATAGCACCGTCCGTAAATAGCGGTTTTGTCGGTAGATCCTAATAAATCAATATCACTGAAAAACCCAATGACCAATACTTTTCAAAACAAAAAAACAAACTAGCGTCTAAACTTCAACTGATACGCCTTATTTCTTTCAATTTTATCCGAGGCCTCTGCACAGGGCTTTCCGGGCATTAGCCTTATGCCTGCCAAAGACCCATAAGTCTTTAATTAACAATGGAATGTGACTATGCATTGATCCAAGTCAGATGATTGAACAGCGAACGAAACTACCCTGTTTTCTCTCTTCTCCTGCACTGGAGTCATGCAATGTCTGAATCCCCCGGAAAACTGAAACTCGGCGCCCTGGTTGCATTGGTTGTCGGTTCAATGATTGGTGGCGGGATCTTCTCTTTGCCGCAGAACATGGCCGCCAGTGCCGACGTCGGTGCCGTTCTTATCGGTTGGGCAATTACCGCGGTGGGAATGTTGACCCTGGCCTTCGTGTTCCAGACCCTCGCTAATCGAAAACCTGATCTGGACGGCGGTGTCTACGCCTACGCCAAGGCCGGTTTCGGCGACTACATGGGTTTCTCGTCCGCCTGGGGTTACTGGATCAGTGCTTGGCTGGGCAACGTGGGTTACTTCGTACTTTTGTTCAGCACCCTCGGCTACTTCTTCCCCATCTTTGGAGAGGGGAATACTGTCGCGGCCGTGATCGGTGCGTCGGTGCTGCTCTGGGGTGTGCATTTCCTGGTATTGCGCGGAATCAAGGAAGCGGCGTTCATCAACCTGGTGACCACCGTCGCCAAGGTCGTACCGTTGCTGCTGTTCGTGTTGATCGCTGTGTTCGCGTTCAAACTGGACATTTTCACCGCCGACATCTGGGGCGTGAAAACCCCTGACCTGGGCAGCGTGATGAACCAGGTGCGCAACATGATGCTGGTCACCGTCTGGGTGTTCATCGGTATCGAAGGCGCGAGCATCTTCTCGGCCCGTGCGGAAAAACGCAGCGACGTGGGTAAAGCCACCGTCATCGGTTTCATCACCGTGCTGCTGTTCCTGGTGCTCGTGAACGTGCTGTCGCTGGGGATCATGACCCAGCCGGAATTGGCAAAACTGCAGAATCCGTCGATGGCCGCGGTGCTGGAACACGTGGTCGGGCATTGGGGCGCGGTGCTGATCAGCGTCGGCCTGATCATCTCGTTGCTCGGTGCGCTGCTGTCGTGGGTGTTGCTGTGTGCGGAGATCATGTTCGCTGCAGCCAAAGACCACACCATGCCGGCCTTCCTGCGCAAGGAAAACGCCAACCATGTACCGGTCAACGCGCTGTGGCTGACCAACGCCATGGTCCAGTTGTTCCTGATCATCACGCTGTTCTCGGCCAGCACTTATCTGTCGCTGATCTACCTCGCCACTTCGATGATTCTGGTGCCGTATCTGTGGTCGGCGGCTTATGCACTGCTGCTGGCGGTGCGCGGCGAGAGTTATGAAAACGCTATAGCCGAGCGCAGGAAAGACCTGTTCATCGGCGCCGTTGCGTTGATCTACGCGGTCTGGTTGATCTATGCCGGTGGCGTCAAATACCTGCTGCTCTCCGCCCTGCTCTATGCGCCCGGCGCGATCCTGTTCGCCAAAGCCAAGCTTGAAGTCAACAAACCGGTTTTCACCAACGTCGAGAAACTGATTTTCGCAGCGGTTGTCGTGGGCGCCCTGGTGGCGGCTTACGGGCTGTATGACGGCTTCCTGACTCTGTAGCACCCGACCCATTTGTCATCTGGAGGATCACTGTAATGACCACCGAAAAAGTTAAGTACGGCGTCCATTCCGAAGCCGGCAAACTGCGCAAAGTCATGGTTTGCTCCCCCGGCCTGGCCCACCAGCGGCTGACCCCGAACAACTGCGATGAACTGCTTTTCGACGATGTGCTGTGGGTTGCTCAAGCCAAGCGTGACCATTTCGACTTCGTCACCAAAATGCGCGAGCGCAACGTCGACGTGCTGGAAATGCACAACCTGCTGACCGACATCGTTGCGATTCCTGAAGCCCTCGACTGGATCCTGGAGCGCAAGATCACCGCCAATTCGGTGGGTTTGGGTCTGGTCAATGAAACCGCTTCCTGGCTGCGTAGCCTGGAGCCGAGAAAGATTGCCGAATTCCTGATTGGCGGCGTCTCCGCCGATGACCTGCCGGACAGCTTCGGCGGCAAGACCATTCAGATGTTCCGCGAGTTTCTCGGTCACTCCAGCTTCATTCTGCCGCCGCTGCCCAACACCCAGTTCACCCGCGACACCACCTGCTGGATCTACGGCGGCGTGACGTTGAACCCGATGTACTGGCCGGCACGGCGTCAGGAAACGTTGCTGACCACCGCTATCTACAAGTTTCACCCGCAATTCACCAATGCCGACTTCCAGATCTGGTACGGCGATCCGGATCAGGACCATGGCAACGCCACGCTTGAGGGCGGCGACGTGATGCCGATCGGCAACGGTGTGGTGTTGATCGGCATGGGCGAGCGCTCGTCCCGCCAGGCCATTGGTCAATTGGCGGTCAGCCTGTTCAAGAACAAAGCGGTCGAACGGGTGATCGTCGCCGGCCTGCCGAAGTCCCGCGCAGCGATGCACCTGGACACCGTGTTCAGCTTCTGCGACCGCGACCTTGTAACCATTTTCCCGGAAGTGGTGAACCAGATCGTCGCCTTCAGCGTGCGCCCTGATGAAAGCAAACCGGGCGGCGTCGACATTCGCCGCGAAGAAACCAGCTTCCTCGACACCGTGGCCAAGGCCCTCAACCTGCCGGCGTTGCGCGTGGTGGAAACCGGCGGCAATAGCTTCGCGGCCGAACGCGAGCAATGGGATGACGGCAACAACGTGGTGGCGATGGAACCCGGCGTGGTGATCGGTTACGACCGCAACACCTACACCAACACCCTGCTGCGCAAGGCCGGTGTGGAGGTCATCACCATCAGCGCCGGTGAACTCGGTCGCGGGCGTGGCGGCGGCCATTGCATGACCTGCCCGATCATTCGTGACCCTATCGACTATTAACTTTCAAACCCTGGCCGCCGCTTATCCAGCGCGGCCCGGGGGATAACCGATACCAAAGGAGATCCAATCATGGCTTTTAATATGCGCAACCGCAGCCTGCTGAGTTTGATGCACCACACCACTCGCGAGCTGAATTACCTGCTGGACCTGTCCCGCGACCTCAAACGCGCCAAATACACCGGCACCGAGCGTCCACACCTGCAAGGCAAGAACATCGCGCTGATCTTCGAAAAAACCTCGACCCGCACCCGTTGCGCCTTCGAAGTCGCGGCCCATGACCAAGGCGCGCACGTCACTTATATTGACCCGGTGTCGTCGCAAATCGGCCACAAGGAAAGCATGAAGGACACCGCCCGTGTGCTGGGGCGGATGTTCGATGCCATCGAATACCGTGGCTTCGAACAGGAAATCGTCGAAGAGCTGGCGAAGTTCGCCGGCGTGCCGGTGTTCAACGGCCTGACCGCTGAATTCCACCCGACGCAAATGATCGCCGACACCCTGACCATGCGTGAACACAGCGACAAACCGCTGCACGACATCAGCTACGCCTACCTCGGCGATGCCCGCTACAACATGGGCAATTCACTGTTGATGATCGGCGCAAAACTCGGCATGGACGTGCGCATCGCCGCACCGAAAGCGCTGTGGCCACATCAGGACTTCATCGATCAGTGCAAAGGCTTCGCCGAGGAAAGCGGCGCGCGCATCACCATCACCGAAGACCCGAAAGAAGCGGTCAAGGGCGTGGACTTCATCCATACCGACATCTGGGTGTCGATGGGCGAGCCGGTTGAGGCGTGGGACGAGCGCATCGAACAACTGCTGCCCTACCAGGTCAACGCCGACATGATGAAGGCCTCGGGCAACCCGCGCGTGAAATTCATGCACTGCCTGCCGGCGTTCCACAACAGCGAAACCAAGGTCGGCAAAGACATCGCCGCGCGCTATCCGCACCTGGCCAACGGCGTCGAAGTGACTGAAGAAGTCTTCGAGTCGCCGGCCAACATCGCCTTCGAGCAAGCGGAAAACCGCATGCACACCATCAAGGCGATCCTGGTGTCGGCGCTGGCGGATATCTAACGGCTCCCTCGGTTTGCTCTTTGTGGGAGCGAGCCTGCTCGCGATGACGGACTGACATTCACCATGGATGTTGACTGATACACCGCTATCGCGAGCAGGCTCACTCCCACAGGAGACCGAGTTACCTGCAACCTCCTCTCTGTTTAGAAGGACTGCATTATGCGTATCGTCGTTGCTCTGGGCGGTAACGCCCTGCTCCGCCGGGGTGAACCCATGACCGCGGACAACCAGCGCGCCAACATCCGGATCGCCACCGAGCAGATCGCCAAAGTTTATCCCGGCAACCAACTGGTGATCGCTCACGGCAATGGCCCGCAGGTCGGCCTGTTGTCGCTGCAAGCCGCGGCCTACACCCAGGTTTCCGCTTACCCGCTGGACGTGCTGGGTGCCGAAACCGAAGGCATGATCGGCTACATCATCGAACAGGAACTGGGCAACTTGCTCGATTTCGAAGTCCCGTTCGCCACCCTGTTGACCCAGGTCGAAGTCGATGCCAATGACCCGGCGTTCCAGAACCCCAGCAAACCCATCGGCCCGGTCTACACCAAGGCCGAAGCGGAAAAACTCGCTGCCGAAAAAGGCTGGGCGATTGCTCCGGATGGCGACAAATTCCGTCGCGTGGTGGCCAGCCCGAGACCGAAACGCATCTTCGAAATCCGCCCGATCAAATGGCTGCTGGAAAAAGGCAGCATCGTGATTTGTGCGGGCGGTGGCGGCATCCCGACGATGTACGGCGCCAGCGGCAAACTGCAAGGCGTAGAAGCCGTGATCGACAAGGACCTGTGCTCGGCCATGCTGGCCGAACAGCTTGAAAGCGATCTATTGGTGATCGCCACCGACGTCAGCGCGGCGTTCATCGACTTCGGCACACCCACCCAGAAAGCCATCGCCCAAGCCCACCCGGATGACATGGAAAAACTCGGCTTCGCGGCCGGTTCCATGGGACCAAAGGTCCAGGCAGCCTGCGAGTTCGCCCGCCATACTGGAAAAACCGCGGTGATCGGCTCACTCTCGGACATCGAAGCGATCGTCCAGGGCAAGGCCGGCACGCGTATCAGTACGGCGAAATCTGGCATTACTTATTTATAAGGAGAAACGTCAATGGCAACGTTCGAGCCAGGCCACCTGCACATCGAGCGCCACGCGCTGACCAAGGATGATGTCAGCTACAACGTGCATCTCGACTATGAGGTCACGCAGGATCCCAAGAAAGGCAAAGGGGTGCTGTTCACCATGCACGGCAGCATGCAGGGAAAGGACATGACGGAGACCTTCTTTCTGCCCAAGGAGGAGGCTTACAACTTCGCCAACAACGTGACGAAAATCGCCGAGAAGTACGGAATCCCGAAGACACACAGCCAGATCGGCTCGATTCACAAGCATTACGATTTAATGTTTGAAGACATCCGGAAGCAGTTGGATATGAAATCCGGCGACCCGGTAAACCTCGAGAACTTCGAATAGCCCTATTCCCCCTGGATGAACGCTGTACCTGTGGGAGCGAGCCTGCTCGCGATGACGGTCTGACCATCAACATGGACGGTGATTACATGGACGGTGATTGATAGACCGCATTCGCGAGCAGGCTCGCTCCCACATGGGTTGTTTGGTGACGTGAAGTCCTGCGCAGGATTTCACCATTGGCCCGCCCCAAGGCATACTTGCCACCCTCCGCACTCCAGAACCCAACCGCCCCATGCGCATCCACGTCAGTTTCATCGACCGCGTCGGAATCACCCAGGAAGTCCTGGCCCTGCTCGGTGGGCGCAATCTCAATCTGGATGCGGTGGAAATGGTCCCGCCCAACGTCTACATCGACGCCCCGACCTTGAGCCCGGCCGTGCTCGAAGAGCTGCGCGACGCGCTGTTCAGTGTGCATGGCGTGCAAGCGGTGACGGTGGTCGACATCCTTCCCGGCCAGCGCCGTCACTTGCAGCTCGATGCGTTGCTCGCGGCGATGACCGACCCGGTGCTGGCTCTGGACAGTGCTGGCAAGGTGCTTCTGGCCAACCCGGCGCTGATTGCCCTGTACGGCCGCGAACCGGCGGGTGAAAGCATCAGCGAGCTGTTTGCCGACCCGGCGCTGCTCGACGCGTTACTGGAAAACGGCTTCCGCCTGCCGCTGCGCGAGATCACCGTCAACGGTCAGACCCTTCTGCTGGACGCCACGCCGATCACCGACGCCGGCGCGCTGCTGACCCTGTATCAACCGAACCGCATCGGTGAACGCCTCTCGGCGCTGCACCACGACCATGCCGAAGGTTTCGATGCCCTGCTCGGCGAATCCCCGGCGATTCGTACGCTCAAGGCTCGCGCTCAACGCGTCGCGGCCCTCGATGCACCGTTGCTGATCCAGGGCGAAACCGGCACCGGCAAAGAACTGGTGGCCCGCGCCTGCCACGCGATCAGCGCCCGCCACAGTTCGCCGTTCCTGGCCTTGAACTGCGCGGCATTGCCGGAAAACCTCGCCGAAAGCGAGCTGTTCGGCTATGCCCCCGGCGCCTTCACCGGCGCGCAACGGGGCGGCAAACCGGGGCTGATGGAACTGGCCAACCAGGGCACGGTGTTTCTCGACGAGATCGGTGAAATGTCGCCGTACTTGCAGGCGAAATTACTGCGTTTTCTCAACGACGGCAGCTTCCGCAGGGTCGGTGGCGATCGCGAAGTGAAGGTCAATGTGCGGATCCTCAGCGCGACCCATCGCGATCTGGAAAAAATGGTCAGCGAAGGCGCCTTCCGCGAAGACCTGTTCTATCGCCTCAACGTGCTGAATGTCGAAGTCCCGCCCCTGCGCGAGCGCGGCCAGGACATTCTGCTGCTGGCGCGCTACTTCATGCAGCAGGCCTGTGCGCAGATCCAGCGCCCGGTCTGTCGCCTGGCGCCGGGCACTTATCCGGCGCTGCTGGGCAACCGCTGGCCGGGCAATGTGCGGCAATTGCAGAACGTGATCTTCCGCGCCGCAGCGATTTGCGAAAGCAGCCTGGTGGACATCGGCGACCTCGACATCGCCGGCACCTCCGTGGCGCGCCAGAGCGACAGCGAGGTCGACAGCCTTGAACAGGCCATGGAAGAGTTCGAGAAAACCCTGCTGGAAAAGCTCTACGTCAGCTACCCCTCGACCCGCCAACTGGCCAGCCGCCTGCAAACCTCCCACACCGCGATTGCCCATCGGTTGCGTAAGTACGGCATACCCAACAAGCCGTAATGCTGGAAATACGAATCTCGTTACCGACACAAAACCACTGTGGGAGCGAGCCTGCTCGCGAAGGCGGACTGACATTCACTATGGATGTCGACTGATACACCCTCTTCGCGAGCAGGCTCGCTCCCACAGGTTTATGCGCGGTCTGAAAATCTCCTCAAAACGACCTCCATCTGTACTGAAAGCGCTACAGTGGAACGATATCGCTACACTCTCTCCTGATCACCGCTGTGCAAGGCTTTGATCCACCTCAGCTTTTTTCTCCCGTCCGCGCTGTAGCGATTTCGCTACAGCCAGCCTTTCTCAGCCCCCCATAAAAACCAATAACTCATTGATTTATAAAGAATAAATAACATTGGCCGCGATTTTGCTTAGCTTCTATAAAAAAGCAGCCCTCATAAATCAGGGCATTGCCCGAGCATTCAATCGCGTCCACCAGACGAGTCTGGCCCCCTTAGGAGTTTCCATGAGCGAGTTGCGTTTTACTGAAGATCACGAATGGCTGCGCACCGAAGCTGACGGCACGGTCACAGTCGGCATCACCGCTTTCGCGCAGAACGCACTGGGCGACGTGGTTTTCGTACAACTGCCTGAGCTGCAGTCCTACGACAAAGGCGCAGAAGCCGCCACCGTAGAATCGGTAAAAGCCGCCAGCGGCGTGTACATGCCACTCGACGGCGAAGTGCAGGAAGTGAACCCGGCGCTGGACAGCAGCCCTGAACTGGTCAACGAAGATCCGCTGGGCGAAGGCTGGTTCTTCCGCTTCCAGCCAACCGACGCCTCGGCTGTCGGCCAACTGCTGGATCAGGACGCTTACGACCGTCTGATCAAAGCCAACGCCGAAGCCTGAGGAGCGCCCTACATGACTCAAGTAAACCTAAGCACCGCCAACGAATTCATCGCGCGCCACATCGGCCCGCGTGCCGGCGATGAGCAAGCCATGCTCAACAGCCTGGGCTTTGATTCGCTGGAAGCCCTGAGCGCCAGCGTCATCCCGGACAGCATCAAGGGCACCAGCGTCCTCGGTCTGGAAGACGGCCTGAGCGAAGCGGATGCCTTGGCGCTGATCAAATCCATCGCCGGCAAAAACCAACTGTTCAAGACCTACATCGGCCAGGGTTACTACGGCACTCACACGCCGTCGCCGATCCTGCGCAACCTGCTGGAAAACCCGGCCTGGTACACCGCTTACACCCCGTACCAACCAGAAATTTCCCAAGGCCGTCTCGAAGCGCTGCTGAACTTCCAGACCCTGATCAGCGACCTGACCGGCCTGCCGATCGCCAACGCCTCCCTGCTCGATGAAGCCACCGCCGCTGCCGAAGCCATGACCTTCTGCAAACGCCTGAGCAAGAACAAAGGCAGCCACGCGTTCTTCGCCTCGGTTCATTGCCACCCGCAGACCCTCGACGTGCTGCGCACCCGTGCCGAGCCGTTGGGCATTGACGTAGTGGTCGGCGACGAGCGTGAACTGACTGACGTGACGCCGTTCTTCGGCGCCCTGCTGCAATACCCGGCCAGCAACGGTGACGTGTTCGACTACCGCGAACTGACCGAGCGCTTCCACGCTGCTAATGCGCTGGTCGCGGTCGCGGCTGATCTGCTGGCCCTGACCGTGCTGACCCCGCCGGGCGAGTTCGGCGCCGACGTGGCCATCGGCAGCGCGCAACGCTTCGGCGTGCCGCTGGGGTTCGGTGGTCCGCACGCGGCCTACTTCTCCACCAAGGACGCGTTCAAGCGTGACATGCCGGGCCGTCTGGTCGGCGTGTCCGTGGACCGTTTCGGCAAGCCGGCCCTGCGCCTGGCCATGCAGACCCGCGAGCAACATATCCGCCGCGAGAAAGCCACCAGCAACATCTGCACCGCCCAGGTTCTGCTGGCCAACATCGCCAGCATGTACGCCGTGTACCACGGCCCGAAAGGCCTGACGCAGATCGCCCAGCGCATTCATCACCTGACCGCGATCCTCGCCAAAGGCTTGAGCGCACTCGGTCTGAACGTCGAGCAAACCAGCTTCTTCGACACGCTGACGGTCAAGACCGGCGCGCAAACGGCGGCGTTGCACGACAAGGCGCGTGCCCAGCAGATCAACCTGCGCGTGGTCGATGGCGAGCGCCTGGGTCTGTCCCTGGACGAAACCACTTCGCAAGCCGATGTGGAAACCCTGTGGGCCCTGCTGGCCGACGGCAAAACCCTGCCAGACTTCGCCGCATTGGCCGCAAGCGTTGCAAGCACGATCCCGGCCGCGTTGGTTCGCCAATCGCCGATCCTCAGCCACCCAGTGTTCAACCGCTATCACTCGGAAACCGAGCTGATGCGCTACCTGCGCAAGCTCGCCGACAAGGACCTGGCCCTGGATCGCACCATGATCCCGCTGGGTTCCTGCACCATGAAACTCAACGCCGCCAGCGAAATGATCCCGGTCACCTGGGCCGAATTCGGTGCCCTGCACCCGTTCGCCCCGGCCGAGCAAAGCGCCGGTTATCAGCAACTGACCGATGAACTGGAAGCGATGCTCTGCGCCGCGACTGGTTACGACTCGATCTCCCTGCAACCGAACGCTGGTTCGCAAGGCGAATACGCCGGCCTGCTGGCGATTCGTGCGTACCACCAGAGCCGTGGCGAAGACCGTCGCGACATCTGCCTGATCCCGTCGTCTGCCCACGGCACCAACCCGGCTACCGCCAATATGGCTGGCATGCGTGTAGTCGTGACCGCCTGCGATGCTCGCGGCAACGTCGACATCGAAGACCTGCGCGCCAAGGCCATCGAGCACCGCGAACACCTCGCTGCGCTGATGATTACCTACCCGTCGACCCATGGCGTGTTCGAAGAAGGCATCCGCGAAATCTGCGGCATCATTCACGACAACGGCGGCCAGGTGTACATCGACGGCGCCAACATGAACGCCATGGTCGGCCTCTGCGCACCGGGCAAGTTCGGCGGCGACGTGTCCCACCTGAACCTGCACAAAACCTTCTGCATTCCACACGGCGGTGGCGGACCGGGCGTCGGCCCGATTGGCGTCAAGTCGCACCTGACCCCATTCCTGCCGGGCCACGCCCAGATGGAACGCAAGGAAGGCGCAGTCTGCGCGGCACCGTTCGGCAGCGCGAGCATTCTGCCGATCACTTGGATGTACATTCGAATGATGGGTGGCGCGGGTCTCAAGCGTGCTTCGCAACTGGCGATCCTGAATGCCAACTACATTTCCCGTCGCCTCGAAGAGCATTACCCAGTGTTGTACACCGGCAGCAATGGTCTGGTGGCGCACGAATGCATCCTCGACCTGCGTCCGTTGAAAGACAGCAGCGGCATCAGTGTCGATGACGTCGCCAAGCGCCTGATCGACTTCGGCTTCCACGCCCCGACCATGTCGTTCCCGGTGGCCGGCACGTTGATGATCGAGCCGACCGAAAGCGAATCCAAGGAAGAACTGGACCGCTTCTGCGACGCCATGATCCGCATCCGCGAAGAAATCCGCGCAGTGGAAAACGGCACGCTGGACAAGGACGACAACCCGCTGAAAAACGCACCGCACACCGCCGCGGAACTCGTCGGCGAGTGGACTCACCCGTACAGCCGTGAGCAAGCGGTATATCCGGTTGCGTCGCTGATCGAAGGCAAGTACTGGCCACCGGTCGGTCGCGTCGACAACGTCTTCGGCGATCGCAACCTGGTCTGCGCCTGCCCGTCGATCGAAAGCTACGCTTGATCTATAGGGGGCGGGTTCGCTCGCCCCCCTTTTCAAGAACACCACAAAACCCTGTGGGAGCTGGCTTGCCTGCGATGGCGGTGGATCAGGCAACTGAGATGCTGACTGACCCACCGCCATCGCAGGCAAGCCAGCTCCCACAGGATCGTATTTAGTCAAAAGATTTCCGCCAATTCCTATAACAAGAAACCGGAGAACAACCATGTCGTTAAGCGTGTTCGACCTGTTCAAGATTGGCATCGGTCCCTCCAGCTCCCACACCGTCGGCCCGATGCGTGCTGCTGCGCGTTTCGCCGAAGGTCTGCGCCGTGAAGGGCTGCTGGCGGCAACCACCCGCGTCAAAGTCGAGCTCTACGGCTCGCTCGGCGCCACCGGCAAAGGCCACGGCAGCGACAAGGCTGTGTTGCTGGGCCTGGAAGGCGAACACCCGGACACCTTAGACACCGAAACCGTCGCCGCTCGCCTGCAAGAGATTCGCGGCAGCGGTCGCTTGAACCTGCTCGGCGAACACAGCATTGCGTTCAACGAGAAAGAACACCTGGCGATGATTCGCAAACCGTTGGCCTATCACCCCAACGGCATGATCTTTCGCGCGTTCGATGCTGCTGGCCTGCAGATCCGCAGCCGCGAGTACTACTCGGTCGGTGGCGGATTCGTCGTCGATGAAGACGCCGCCGGTGCCGACCGCATCGTCGAAGACGCCACGCCGCTGACCTTTCCGTTCAAAAGCGCCAAGGACCTGCTCGGTCATTGCAGCACCTACGGCCTGTCGATCAGTCAGGTGATGCTGACCAACGAAAGTGCCTGGCGTCCGGAAGCAGAAACCCGTGCCGGTTTGCTGAAGATCTGGCAAGTGATGCAAGACTGCGTCGCCGCCGGTTGCCGCAACGAAGGCATCCTGCCCGGCGGACTGAAGGTCAAACGTCGGGCCGCGGCGCTGCATCGGCAATTGTGCAACAACCCGGAATCCTCGCTGCGCGATCCGCTGTCGGTGCTGGACTGGGTCAACCTGTACGCCTTGGCGGTCAACGAAGAAAACGCCAACGGCGGACGCGTGGTCACGGCGCCCACCAACGGTGCAGCCGGGATCATTCCGGCGGTGCTGCATTACTACATGCGCTTCATCCCCGGCGCCAACGAAGACGGCGTGGTGCGCTTTCTACTGACGGCCGCTGCGATCGGCATTCTGTATAAGGAAAACGCCTCGATCTCCGGCGCCGAAGTCGGCTGTCAGGGCGAAGTCGGCGTCGCCTGCTCGATGGCCGCCGGAGCTTTGTGTGAAGTGCTGGGCGGTACGGTGCAGCAGGTGGAAAACGCGGCCGAAATCGGCATGGAACACAACCTCGGCCTCACCTGCGACCCGATTGGCGGGCTGGTGCAAGTGCCTTGCATCGAGCGCAACGCCATGGGTTCGGTCAAGGCCATCAATGCGGTGCGCATGGCCCTGCGCGGCGACGGTCAGCACTTCGTCTCCCTCGACAAAGTCATCCGTACCATGCGCCAGACCGGCGCCGACATGAAAAGCAAATACAAGGAAACCGCCCGTGGCGGTTTGGCGGTCAACATTATCGAGTGCTGATGCAAGCATCCGCACTATTTTCAGGAGCTGGATATGTCCACCGAACAACTGTTGAAAACCCCGTTGCACGCACTGCACCTCGAACTCGGCGCCCGCATGGTGCCGTTTGCCGGCTACGACATGCCGGTGCAATACCCGTTGGGCGTGATGAAAGAACACCAGCACACCCGTGAGCAGGCCGGACTGTTCGATGTCTCGCACATGGGCCAGATCCGCCTGACCGGCGCCAACGCGGCCAAAGCCCTGGAAACCCTGGTACCGGTGGACATCATCGACTTGCCAGTGGGCATGCAGCGTTACGCGATGTTCACCAACGAGACCGGCGGCATCCTCGACGATCTGATGGTCGCCAACCTCGGTAACGACGAACTGTTCCTGGTGGTCAACGCGGCCTGCAAGGATCAGGACCTGGCGCACCTGCGCAAGCATATTGGCGACCAGTGCACCATCGAGCCGCTATTCGAAGAGCGCGCGTTGCTGGCTCTGCAAGGTCCGGCCGCCGTCACCGTGCTCGCACGCCTGGCGCCTGAAGTGGCGAAGATGACCTTTATGCAATACGCTCGCGTGAAGCTGGTGGGCGTCGATTGTTTTGTCAGCCGTTCGGGCTACACCGGTGAAGACGGTTTCGAAATCTCCGTACCAGCGGCCAACGCCGAAGCCCTGGCTCGCGCCCTGCTGGCCGAACCGGAAGTAGCGGCTATCGGCCTCGGCGCTCGCGACTCCCTGCGCCTGGAAGCCGGCCTGTGCCTCTATGGCCACGACATGAACACCGAAACCACCCCAATCGAAGCGAGCCTGTTGTGGGCCATCTCCAAGCCTCGTCGTGCCGATGGCGCGCGGTCCGGTGGCTTCCCCGGCGCTGAAACCGTGTTCGCCCAGCAGCAAGCCGGTGTCAGCCGCAAACGCGTTGGGCTGCTGCCACAGGAACGTACGCCAGTGCGTGAAGGTGCGGAAATCGTCAACGAAGCCGGCGAAATCATCGGCAGCGTGTGCAGCGGCGGTTTCGGTCCGACCCTTGGCGGTCCTTTGGCCATGGGTTACCTCGACAGCGCTTACATCGGTCTGGATACGCCAGTCTGGGCAATTGTTCGTGGGAAAAAGGTGCCTTTGCTTGTAAGCAAAATGCCATTTGTTCCACAACGCTACTATCGCGGTTGATTGACTGTTTCTATAAGTAACGCGGTTGCGTTAACAGTGCACTAATCTGTAACGCAGCCGCCATAAAACAGTGCGAACGTTTCGTTTATGAACGTTACTTATAACGATCGAAAACAACTGAACAACGCTATCGAAAAAGCCTGCGCTAGTGCCCCTCAGATTGTCACCAACCCGAGGAAATCCGGGCCTTCGCAGGGCTTGTTTTTTCTCCCGTAGTTGGCGTAGAGTTTGTTCACTGTGTTTGCATGGGTCGCTTGGAATCGTGACCTGGGCAGTAGCCTACAAAGTTAGCTACATCCCGTTCGACGTCTTCTTACTCTCCTGCAACCAGCCCCAGTACTCTTTCATCAGAAGGAGACTGTCATTCATTTGCGTCAAAGGAAATAAGAAATGTCCCAACGTCAGAGCGGTACCGTCAAGTGGTTTAACGACGAGAAAGGTTTTGGTTTTATCACTCCAGAAAGCGGTCCGGATCTGTTCGTACATTTCCGCGCTATTCAGGGCAACGGCTTCAAGAGCCTGAAAGAAGGCCAGAAAGTGACTTTCGTTGCTGTGCAAGGCCAGAAAGGCATGCAGGCTGACGAAGTACAAGCAGAAGCCTGATCTTCTGTAACGAAAAAGCCCCTGATACTGATATCAGGGGCTTTTTTGTGCGCGTAAATCCGTAAAATGGCTTCTTTTTCCGTTCAGAGGCTGCCATGTCGAAACACCTGCTCTACCCACAGGGCGACTTCCCCGCCGTCGGCCTGGGGCGTCGCCTGGCAGCGATGTTCTACGACTTTCTGTTATGCACCGCCCTGCTGATCGTCACCAGCGGCATTTACAAGATGATCCAGATGGCGATCATCGGCGAAGGCCAAATGCGCGCCTTGACTGAAGCTGGCGCGCTGGACGGTGATCCGCTGCTATCGACGGTGTTGTTATTCGTGCTGTTCGGCTTCTTCGCCAAGTTCTGGACCTGGTCGGGGCAGACGCTAGGCATGCAGGTCTGGGGCATCCGCGTGCAAAACGCCGATGGCTCATCCATCAGCCTGTGGCAGGCGCTGTTGCGCTTTGTGGTGTCGATCGCGTCCTGGCTATGCCTCGGGCTGGGGTTCTTCTGGTCGCTGTTCGACAAGCAGAAGCGCAGCTGGCATGACATCTATTCCAATACCCAGCTCGTACGCATTCCGAAGAAGACCAAGTAATTGCACAGAGTACAAATCATTGTGGGAGCGAGCCTGCTCGCGATGGCGGCGTATCAGTCAACATGGATATGACGGACAGAACGCTATCGCGAGCAGGCTCGCTCCCACAGTTTTTGCGGCTTAACTGACAACTCTCAAGCGTTACCGGCCAACTTCATCCGCGCCGCCTGCGTGAAATCAAGCATCCGCTTCAACGGCCGCACTGCCTGCGGAATCAACGCCGGATCAACGAAGATCTCGTTGGTCCCTTCACGCAAGCTCTTCAGCGTGCGCTCAAGGGTGTTCATCGCCATCCACGGGCAATGCGCGCAACTGCGGCAGGCTGCGCCGTTACCGGCCGTTGGCGCTTCGATAAAGACCTTGTCCGGGCACATCTGCTGCATCTTGTAGAAGATGCCGCGGTCGGTCGCGACGATCAGGGTCTTGTTTGGCAGACTTTGCGCAGCAGCGATCAGCTGACTGGTGGAACCCACCGCGTCGGCCAAGTCGATGACTGCGGTCGGCGACTCCGGGTGCACCAGAATGGCCGCATCCGGGTACAACGCTTTCATGTCTTCGAGTTGCTTGGCCTTGAACTCTTCGTGGACGATGCAGGCACCGTCCCACAGCAGCATGTCGGCACCGGTCTTGCGCTGGATGTAAGTGCCCAAGTGCTTGTCCGGGGCCCAGATGATGGTTTCGCCGTTATCCATCAAGCTTTCGACGATTTCCAGCGCACAGCTGGAAGTCACCACCCAGTCCGCCCGCGCCTTGACCGCCGCCGAGGTGTTGGCATACACCACCACCGTGCGCTCCGGATGCTGATCGCAGAACGCCGAGAACTCGTCCACCGGGCAACCCAGGTCCAGCGAGCAAGTCGCTTCCAGGGTCGGCATCAGCACGCGCTTTTCAGGGTTGAGGATTTTCGCGGTTTCGCCCATGAACTTTACGCCGGCGACCACCACGGTCTTGGCCGGGTGAGCATTGCCAAAGCGGGCCATCTCCAGGGAGTCGGAGACGCAGCCACCGGTTTCTTCGGCCAGGGCCTGAATGACCGGATCGCAATAGAAGTGAGCAACCAGCACCGCGTCCTGAGCCCTGAGCTCGGCAGCGATGGCAGTACGGTAATAAGCCTCTTCCTCGGCGGTCAGCGGTTTGGGCTGCTTGGCGTCGAGATGGGCTTGAACCAGAAGGCGTTCGGAAATCTGCGTCATGTTCGCAAGACCTGCAGGCGCTTTCGCGCGAAAGTCGAGTATACACCCGGCTCCGGACCCTTCAGGGTACCGCCGGGAGAGTGAGTATTCATCAGGCGTGGACAGCGTTGAAGCTGCGCAAGGCTACAGAATATCCCTTGGATGCAAAAGATGATTCTGACCTGCGTCACCCGGACTGAGCCGAGCTCAAATCGCGGGCAAAAAAAAACCCGGAAATCCTCACTTACGTGGGCCTTCCAGATTTTTTAAAATGGTGGGTCGTGTGGGATTCGAACCTACGACCAATTGGTTAAAAGCCAACTGCTCTACCAACTGAGCTAACGACCCGCTGTGTGGTGGCGCGTATAATACTGATTTTTAAGGACTATTCAACACCTAATTTGAAATAAATCAAAAATAAGGTGTTGGGTCAGTCACACCGGCTGCTGCGAAGCCTTCTGCACGCAGACGGCAGCTGTCGCATTTACCGCAGGCGCGGCCACTATCGTCCGCCTGATAGCAGGAAACGGTCAGCCCGTAATCGACGCCCAGCTTCACGCCAGCCTGAACGATCTGCGCCTTGCTCAGGTTCTGCAGTGGCGCCTGGATACGGAAGCCCTGCCCTTCTACTCCGGCCTTGGTCGCCAGGTTGGCCATGCGCTCGAAGGCTTCGATGAACTCGGGACGGCAATCCGGGTAACCGGAGTAATCCACCGCGTTAACGCCGATAAAGATGTCACGCGCGCCCAACACTTCGGCCCAGCCCAGCGCCAGGGACAGAAACACGGTGTTGCGCGCCGGTACGTAAGTCACCGGGATACCTTCACCCGGCGTTTCCGGCACATCGATACTAGTGTCGGTCAACGCCGAGCCGCCGATACCGTTCAGGTTCAGGCCGATCACCTTGTGCTCGACCACACCCAAGTCTTGGGCGACACGTGCGGCGGCGTGCAATTCGGCGTGAGACCGCTGACCGTAATCGAAGCTCATGGTGTAGCAGCTGTAGCCTTCAGCACGGGCCATGGCCACGACGGTTGCCGAGTCGAGGCCGCCGGACAGCAAGATGACCGCACGTTTTTCTGTAGTGTTCGTTTGTTCAGTCATTTCAGCGCCCCGGCTCGTCATTCCAAAGATATTTATGCAGCTGCAATTGCAGACGCACAGGCAGATTGTCCGCCACCACCCAGTCCGCCAGATCACGCGCGCTCAGGTCATGGTGGCTCGGCGAGAACAGGACTTCGCCGGCACGCTGATCCAGACCGTATTGAATCAGCTTGGACACGGCCCAGTCGTAGTCTTCCCGCGAACAGATGACAAACTTCACCTGATCGTTAGGCGTGAGCAGCTCGATGTTCTCGTAGCGGTTGCGGTGTGCTTCTTTCGAACCCGGGGTTTTCAGGTCGACGACGCGACTGACCCGTGGATCGACCGCCGAGATATCCAGCGCGCCACTGGTTTCCAGCGACACTTCATAGCCGGCGTCACACAACTGCTTGAGCAAGGGAATGGCATTCGGTTGCGCCAGGGGTTCGCCGCCCGTGACACAAACATAACGCGGGCGAAAACCGGCCACTTGCTCGAGGATGTCATCGAGCGTGCGAATGGTGCCGCCAGTGAACGCGTAGGCGCTGTCGCAGTATTGGCAACGCAATGGGCAACCGGTCAAGCGCACAAATACAGTGGGCAGCCCGGCAGTCCGCGTTTCACCCTGCAACGAGTAGAAAACTTCGGTAATTCTCAATGTGTCTTGCATAGTCGCCACGGGCGTAACAGCTAAACAGGCTGTCCGCCTCCGTCAGGCACTTCAAGGAACCTCGCCAACGCGCAGATCCCAAAAAGCGTGTTTCGTAAAAAGGGCATGAATTCTAACGAAAAAACCCGCGATAGGCGCGGGTTTCTTCAAAACGGAGCTATTTCTACAAGCTTACAGGCTTACATGCGCTGCAAATCCCGTTGCGCCAGCTGAGCGGCGGAAGTGCCCGGATATTGGGACACAACCTGCTGCAGAATGCCTTTGACCCTGTCGGTATGACCGAGGCGGCGTTCTACATCAGCGAGCTTGTACAGCGAATCAGGCACTTTGGGGTGCTTGGGGTACAGCTGCGAAACCTTGGCAAAAGCCTGACCTGCACCTTGCAGATCGCCCTTGGCCAGGTTCACTTCCCCCAACCAGTACTGGGCGTTGCCCGCGTATTGGCTGTTCGGGTATTTGCGCAGGAATGCGGCGAAAGCCTGGCTGGCCTTGTCGAAATCCTTGGCTTTGATCAGGTCGAAGGCTGCATCGTAATACAGTTTTTCCTTCGCCGGATCAGCCGGTTCGCCACCTGCGGCAGGCGCTTGTGTGGAAGTGGCAGCGGCTGCCGCTCCCGCACCTGCGCCGGCTGCTGCACCGGGGGCATTCAAACTGCCACCGGCGGAAGAATTATCAGGAGTCGCGGCTGGTGCAACGCCGGTCCCTATGCGCCGATCAAGATCCTGATATCGCTCCAGGTTCTCTTGCTTCATGCGCGCTACATCATTTTGCAGTTCTTCGATCACACCCTGTTGGCGCGAGATCTGATCCTGCATTTGTTGCAGTTGGTTAAACAGCTGGCCCTGTGCCGAGACAGGGGTCGAAACCCCTCCCCCGGCATAGGCGCCGTTCGTACCGTAACCCGCAGGCGGATAACTACTCCCGCTATTGTTATAGCCGGAGTTGTCCTCGACTACAGGAACCGCAGCCCACACCGCAAGCGGCGCGAGGCTGAGAGCCAAAACAGTTACAGCACGACGGCACGTTCGCATGACGAATTACTTACGCAGTTCGACGCGACGGTTTTGAGCCCAGGACTGCTCGTCGTTGCCGGTAGCAACTGGACGCTCTTCGCCGTAGGAAACCAGTTCCGCCTGAGCTGGGGAAACACCTTGCAGTACCAGGTAGCGCTGAACGGCTTTCGCACGACGCTCGCCCAGTGCCATGTTGTACTCACGAGTACCACGTTCGTCGGTGTTGCCTTCCAGAACAACGCGAGCGCCGTTTGCTTTCAGGTCTTTGGCGTGAACGTCCAGAGCGCGCATGGCTTCTGGCTTCAGGTCCGAGCTGTCGTATTCGAAGTAGAAGGTGGTGATTGCGCGCAGAGCAGCTTCTTCGCTCAGGGAGCCGTCAACAGCACCAGTGTTAGCGCCGTAACCAGCGTTTGGATCAACAGCGCCTTCACCGGCGTTGTCGCCGCCTTTGGACGAGCAACCTACAGCTACAGCCATGGCCAGAGCCAGCGCAGCAAATTTACCAAACTTCAGCATTTCCATCGTGAAACTCCTAATGAACCCCAGTGTGTTAAGTACAACGTGTAGCGCCGCGTCAGTTCAGGTAAGGGGACCAGGACGGTTCTCTGACTTCGCCTTGTGCGGTAGGAAGCGGGAGCCTCACGCGCCCATTAATGGACACGAGCATCAAGACTCCCCGGCCCTGCTGGCGGGTGGCGTAGATTACCATGGTGCCGTTGGGCGCAACAGTAGGCGACTCGTCCAGAGTGCTATCAGTGAGGATCTTTACACTACCGCGCTGCAAATCCTGGGCCGCCACCTTGAAATTGGTGAAGCCTTCCTGACGATGGATCATCACCAGGGTCTTTTCATCGGCCGACAGTTTAGGGTTGGCGTTGTAGTTACCAATAAAGGTCACACGTTCCGCACCACCACCGCTTGCGCTGGTTTTGTAGATCTGCGGCTTGCCGCCACGGTCGGAGGTGAAGTAGATGGTCGAACCATCTTTACCCCAGAACGGTTCGGTGTTGATGCCTTGACCGTTGGTGACGCGACTGATCTGACGCGAACCCAGGTTCATCACATAAATGTCCGGGTTGCCATCTTTTGACAGTACGAACGCCAAGCGCTGACCATCCGGAGACCATGCTGGCGCACCATTCAGGCCTTCGAAGTTGGTGATCTGCTCACGGCGACCGGTGTCGATGTTCTGCATGAAAATGCGCGGGCGTCTCTGCTCGAACGAAACATAGGCAATGCGCTTGCCATCCGGTGCAAAACGCGGCGACAGGATCGGCTCGCGCGATTGCAGCAGCGTCACGGCACGGGCACCGTCATAGTCCGAACGTTGCAGCGTGTAGCGAGTGTTCTTCTCGGAGAACCGCTCGGCCGTCACGTACAGCAGACGAGTCGAGAACGCGCCTTTGATACCGGTGAGTTTTTCGAACGACTGGTCGGCGATGTAGTGCGACATGTCGCGCAATTGATCGACGCTGCCCGACACGCTGCCGGTCAGCACTTGCTGCTCGGTGGCGACGTTGAACAGTGCGTATTGAACCTGCAGGCGACCGCCCGCTGGAACAATGCTGCCGACCATAACGTACTGGGCACCCAGCGCCTTGAAGTCACGGAAGATGATTTCGCTGGCCTGGCTTGGCTGGCTGATCATGTTCTGTTTCGGAAGCGGCGAGTAGTAACCCGAGTTGCGCAGGTCGTTACCGATGATTTCGGCCATGTCGTCCGGCAGCACGCTGCCGCCCTGGTTGCCGAACGGAACGACTGCGATCGGGGTGGCCCGATCACTGCCGCTGGTGACCAGAATGTTTTTTTCATCAGCTGCCGCTATCCCTGCCAGGCAGCAGATAACGACAAGCATTCCTCGAAGAAGGTTTCTCACAAGGCTAGATCCTCAGGTGTGAATGTCATCTTGAATGAACGATAGGGAGCGAAATCGCTCGGTTTCATTCCCTGCATTTCTGTCAAACGTCCAATGTTCTTGACCGCTGCTACAGCAGAAGCGTCAAACGGACCATCGCCGCTGGACTTGGCCACGCCAACCGAAGTCAACGTACCATCGGGCAACATGCCGATTTGCAACACGACCGTCATGCCTTTGCGTGCCGAAGGTGGACGAGCCCAGCCTTCCGCTGCACGAGCACGAATCAGATCATCGAAACTGCCGGCGACTTCGTCACCCTGCTCATCGGCCAAGGCCTGCTGACGCTCTGGCGTATCGGAAAGCAAATCTGCCAGGGCCTGGGCCTTTTTGTCTTCGGCGGATTTACGTGCCGCTTCCTGCGATTTTTTCTTCGCGGCATCGGCGGCAGCTTTCTTCTTCGCGTCTTCGGCGACTTTCTTCTTCGCCTCTTCAGCTTCAGATTTCTTCTTGGCGTCTTCGGCGGCTTTCTTCTTCGCGTCTTCGACGATCTTTTTCTTCGCTTCTTCAGCGGCCGCTTTCCTGGCCTCTTCTTCAGCAGCTTTCTTGGCTTCTTCTTCAGATTTCTTCTTGGCTATATCAGCCAATTGTTTCTCTTCGGCCTTTTTGGCTTCGGCGGTCTTCTTCGCTTCATCGGCTTTCTTGGCTTCATCAGCCTTTTTTGCCTCTTCCGCTTTCTTCGTCTCGTCGGCCTTCTTGGATTCTTCGGCCTTTTGAGCCGCATCTTCCTTCTTTTGTTCCGCGGCCTTGATCGCTTCCTGTTCGATCTTCTTCTGTTCCATCTGTTCGACTTCGGTCTGACGCGCGGCGGATTTCTTCGCCTCACCCGCAATCTTCTGATTGGTCTGGGTGGTCGCCTGACTTTTCGATTTCAGCTGGTACAAGGTCGCCTGGACAATCGGCTTGGCCGGCGGCAGCTCCGGTGTGAAGGCGAAACTGACAAACAGCATGCCAAAAACCAGCACGTGCAAGACAAGCGCCCAGACACTAGGCCAGAAGTAGCTTTCCGAGGCGGACGGCTCTCGCATTTGCTGCATCAGGGTGCCTCGGTAATCAAGCCAACATTACCGACCCCGGCTTTCTGCAACCCGCCCATGGCGCCCATGACGGAACCGTAATCGACGGTCTTGTCGCCGCGGATGAATACCTGGGTACGCTTGCCGCCTTCAGTACCGGCGCGAACGATCTTGGTCACAGCGTCGGTCATTTGCGCCAAGGTCATGGCCTTGTCCTGCTGCTTTTCGGTGTCGACTTCGCTGCCAAGGTTCCAGTAGTAGGTCTTGTCAGACTTGATCGAAATGGTCAGGACCTGAGTGTTGTTGTCCTGCGGCAAGGCTTCGCTGGAAACCTTGGGCAGATCAACTTTCACGCCCTGATTGAGCATCGGCGCGGTCACCATGAAGATGACCAGCAGTACCAGCATCACGTCGATGTAAGGCACCACGTTCATCTCGGCAACCGGCTTGCGCTTTTTGCGAGCTCGAGCGATTAAAGCCATTGGAAATTACCTGCTTATTCTTCGCTGGTGTGCACTTTGCGGTGCAGGATCGCCTGGAATTCATCGGCGAAGGTGTAGTAACGGCCCAGCAGGGTTTCGCTGCGAGCAGCAAAACGGTTGTACGCAATAACGGCCGGGATGGCGGCGAACAGACCGATCGCGGTAGCGATCAGTGCTTCAGCAATGCCCGGGGCCACGGTGGCCAGGGTCGCTTGCTGGGCAGTTGCCAGACCACGGAAGGAGTTCATGATGCCCCAGACCGTACCGAACAGACCGATGTACGGGCTGACGGAACCGACGGTGGCGAGGAATGGCAGGCTCTGCTCGAGCTTTTCTTCTTCGCGGGAAATGGCCACGCGCATGGCACGGGCCACGCCTTCCATGACCGCTTCCGGATCAACGCCTGACTGCTGACGCAGACGGGAGAATTCCTTGAAGCCGGCACGGAAGATCTGCTCGACGCCCGAATCCGGATCAGGGTTGCTGCCGGCCTGACGGTAGAGTTTGGACAGGTCGATACCCGACCAGAAGCGCTCTTCAAAGCTCTCCAGGGCACGTCGACCGGCGCGCAGCAAGTTGCTGCGCTGAAAGATCATGATCCATGAGGTCACCGATGCGGCTACCAGGATCAGCATTACCAGTTGCACCACGATACTGGCATTGCTGATCAGGCTCCACATGGAGGAATGGTCGACGACGTTAGCTTCCACGCTTTATCTCCTGCTTTGAGTGTGTACCCGCGCCGCTCACGTCGGCAAAGGCCGCACGTAGAGCTTCGGGAATGGCCCGGGGTTTCAAACTGTTGGTGCGCACACAGGCCACCAGAAACTGCCCTTCGCAGAGCAGCACATTATCCGTAGCCCGCCTGACCTGCTGTTTGAAGCGCAGGCTGACCCGGTTCAATTCGATTACTTCAGCGCTTACCAGCAGTTCGTCGTCCAGTCGCGCCGGCGCGTGGTAACGCGCTTCGCTGGAATGCACGACAAACAACAGGTCCTCCCCTGCCAGCGCCGACTGGGCAAAGCCCAGCTCCCGGAGCCGCTCGGTTCGAGCCCGTTCCATAAACTTGAGGTAATTGACGTAATACACGATGCCGCCCGCATCGGTGTCCTCGTAATAAACGCGACAACGATGTGCGAACGGCTCAAGCCCGTTTTGCGCGCGCATACTCTAGTGCTTACTCCTCAGGTTGCCAATCCGGCCAGGCAACTGTTTTTCATTGATTCGCGGCTTTCTGGCGAAAGTACCGTCCTGGGACAGCACAAACCCCGAATAAATCAGCGCGCAAAGGTGATTAATCGTCCACGGCATCGCGGAACTCGTCTACCACGGGCATTTCGCCTAATCGTGACGGGATGTTTAAACCGAAGTGCAGGTACGCATGCCGAGTGACCACCCGCCCCCGCGGGGTGCGCATGATGTAGCCCTGCTGGATCAGGTACGGCTCCAGCACATCTTCAATGGTGTGACGCTCTTCACTGATGGCGGCCGCCAGGTTATCGACCCCCACCGGTCCACCGTCGAACTTCTCGATCATGGTCAGCAGCAGGCGTCGATCCTGATGGTCGAAGCCACGCTCGTCGACATCCAGCAGGTTCAGCGCCAGGTCGGCGATCGGTTTGGTGATATGGCCTTTGGCACGAACCTCGGCGAAATCCCGTACCCGGCGCAGCAAGCGGTTGGCGATCCGCGGCGTGCCACGGGCACGGCGGGCAATTTCGAAGGCGCCTTCCGGGTCCAGCGGCAAGCCGAGAATATTCGCCGAACGGCTGACAATCGTCGACAGGTCAGCAGTGTTGTAGAACTCAAGACGCTGGACGATCCCGAAACGGTCGCGCAACGGGTTGGTCAGCATGCCGGCACGAGTGGTTGCGCCTACCAGGGTGAATGGCGGCAGATCGAGTTTGATCGAGCGCGCGGCCGGCCCTTCGCCGATCATGATGTCGAGCTGGAAATCCTCCATGGCCGGGTACAGCACTTCTTCGACGATCGGCGACAACCGATGGATTTCGTCGATGAACAGCACATCATGGGGCTCAAGGTTAGTCAGCAACGCCGCAAGATCACCCGGACGCTCAAGGACCGGGCCCGAGGTGCTTTTGATCGACACGCCCATTTCCTGGGCAATGATGTTGGCCAGGGTGGTTTTACCCAGGCCCGGCGGGCCGAAAATCAGCGTGTGATCCAGAGATTCATTGCGCCCACGCGCGGCCTGGATGAACAACTCCATTTGCTCGCGAACAGTTGGCTGGCCAATGTACTCGGCCAGGCTGACGGGACGAATCGCCCGGTCCTGGACTTCCTCGCGGTCACGGGGACCACCCGTGGCAGCGATCAGACGATCAGCTTCAATCACTTAGATCATTCCCTTCAGGGCACGACGAATCATGTCTTCACTGCTCAAACCTTTCTCCTTGATCGCGGAAATCGCCTTGCTGGCCTCCTGCGGCTTGTAGCCCAGGGAAATCAGCGCGCTGACCGCGTCATTTTCGGCGGTGGCGACCGGAGCTGGCGCATCTGGCCCACCCGGCTGGTTTGGCACCAACGCGAACATCGCCGGCACGGTTTCCCAGGCCTTGAAGCGATCCTTGAGCTCCACCAGCAAACGCTCGGCCGTCTTCTTGCCCACACCCGGCACCTTGGTCAGCGCCGACGTGTCCTGGGATTGCACGCAACGAACCAGCTCGTCGACCTCCAGGCTCGACATCAAGGCCAGCGCCAGTTTCGGCCCCACACCATTGAGACGGATCAGCTCGCGAAAAAAATCTCGCTCGCGCTTGCCGAAGAAGCCATAGAGTAACTGCGCGTCTTCGCGCACGACCAAATGGGTGTGCAAGGTCAGCGGTTCACCGACCGACGGCAAGCGATAAAGCGTGGTCATGGGCACTTCCAGCTCATACCCCAGACCGTTTACATCCAGAATCAGGTGCGGCGGCTGTTTCTCAGCCAAAGTGCCGCGCAAGCGTCCAATCACGTTTCAGATCCTTGAGCCTTGGCCAGATCAGTGCTGGCGACTGACAGAACAAGGGTTTTGCGCCGACAACACAGGCGCAAAACCCTCATTCCATAAAAAATGATTGCTGATGCTATCAGAGACGCAGGCGCCCGCCACGACTGCGTGCTGTACCCAGACCATGAGGCAACAGGCTGGAACGGGTGTGAGCGTGGCAAATCGCGATGGCCAGGGCATCCGAAGCATCGATTTGCGGCTTGCTGGTCAGCTTCAGCATGTGCATGACCATCATTTGCACCTGCTCCTTGTTCGCCGCGCCGGTGCCGGTCACTGCCTGTTTGACTTGGGTCGCGGTGTATTCGGCGATTTCCAGGCTTTCCTCGGCACCGGCCACGATGGCTGCGCCGCGAGCCTGGCCGAGTTTGAGGGCGGAATCGGCATTGCGGGCCATGAAGACTTTTTCGATGCCCATGGTCACCGGGCTGTAGGTCTGGATCACTTCACGCACGCCGCGATAGACGATTTGCAGGCGTTCATGCAGCTCGCCGGAGCCCGTGCGAATGCAGCCCGACGCCACGTACACGCAGCCACGCCCGGTATCACGTACCACGCCATAACCGGTGATACGCGAACCGGGGTCGATACCAAGAATTAAAGTCATAACGCCTGCAGCTTCAGTAAAAGCACGATATTCATTACAGCGAAAAAACTGTGGGAGCGAGCCTGCTCGCGAAAACGGTTTCATATTCAGCAACAATGTTGCCTGAAATTCCGCATTCGCGAGCAGGCTCGCTCCCACATTGAATCTTAGTCGCCCTTAACCGAGCTGTGCGGCCACCGACTCCGGAATGTCGGCGTTGGAATAAACGTTCTGCACGTCATCCAGGTCTTCGAGCATGTCGATCAGCTTCAGAACCTTCTCGGCGCCTTCCAGGTCCAGTTCGGCGCTGGTGGTCGGCAGCATGACGATTTCCGCGTCATCGCCCTTGAAGCCGGCGGCCTCCAAAGCGTTGCGCACGGAATAGAAGCCGGCGAACGAGGTGAACACGTCGATGGAGCCGTCTTCGTGGGTCACCACGTCATCGGCGTCGGCTTCCATGGCCGCTTCCATCAATGCATCTTCATCAACGCCTGGCGCAAAGGAAATCTGCCCCTTGCGCTCGAACAGATAAGCCACTGAACCGTCGGTGCCAAGGTTGCCGCCGCATTTGCTGAATGCATGGCGAACCGCCGCTGCGGTGCGATTGCGGTTGTCGGTCATGCATTCGACCATCACCGCCACACCGCCCGGGCCGTAACCTTCGTAGGTCAGTTCGACCATGTCATCGGTATCGGCAGCACCGGCGCCGCGAGCAACTGCGCGGTCGATGATGTCGCGGCTCATGTTCGCACCCAACGCTTTATCCAGTGCCAGACGCAGGCGCGGGTTGGAGCCTGGATCAGCGCCGCCCTGACGAGCAGCAACCGTCAGTTCACGAATCCACTTGGTGAAAATCTTGCCCTTCTTGGCATCCTGACGTTCTTTGCGGTGCTTGATGTTCGCCCACTTGGAATGACCCGCCATAACTCGCTCCGAATTATCTTTGAAACATTGCCCGCCACGCCATGATGCGCCAGCCAGCAAAAAAAAATCTCGACCTTATCTATAAAAGAAGGGGCACATCCGCAGATGCGCCCCTCAGGTCAGTCTTACTCTGCCTTCGGCGTTTCGCGCAGACGAATATGCAGTTCGCGCAATGCCTTGGCATCCACCAGCCCCGGTGCCTGAGTCATGACGCAGGCAGCACTCTGGGTTTTCGGGAAGGCGATCACTTCACGGATCGACTGGGCGCCGGTCATCAGCATCACCAGACGGTCCAGACCGAAGGCCAAGCCACCGTGCGGCGGCGCGCCGTATTTCAGGGCGTCGAGCAGGAAGCCGAATTTCTCTTCCTGTTCTGCTTCGCTGATACCCAACAGACGGAACACCGACTGTTGCATTTCCTTACGGTGGATACGGATCGAACCGCCACCCAGTTCGGTGCCGTTCAGGACCATGTCGTAGGCACGGGACAGCGCGGTTGCCGGGTTGGCTTCCAGTTCTTCCGGCGAGCACTTCGGTGCGGTAAACGGGTGGTGCAACGCGGTTAGGCTGCCGTCGTCGTTCTCTTCGAACATCGGGAAGTCGACGACCCACAGCGGGGCCCATTCGCAGGTCAGCAGGTTCAGATCATGACCGACCTTGATCCGCAGCGCGCCCAAGGCTTCGCTGACGATCTTGGCTTTGTCGGCGCCGAAGAACACGATGTCGCCATCGACTGCACCGACGCGATCGAGGATCACGTTGAGGTTGGCCTCAGGGATGTTTTTCACGATCGGCGACTGCAGACCTTCAACACCGGCAGCGCGCTCGTTAACTTTGATGTACGCCAAGCCCTTGGCACCATAGATGCCGACGAACTTGGTGTAATCGTCGATCTGCTTGCGCGGCATGCTCGCCCCGCCTGGAACGCGCAAGGCGGCGATACGGCATTTCGGGTCATTGGCCGGGCCGCTGAACACCTTGAAGTCGACTTCCTTGAGCTGGTCGGCAACGTCTACCAGTTCCAGCGGGTTACGCAGGTCCGGCTTGTCGGAACCGTAACGACGCATGGCCTCGTCCCAGGTCATGTGCGGGAAATCACCGAATTCCAGACCCAGCACTTCCTTGAACAGGTTGCGGATCATGCCTTCGGTGAGGCCGATGATGTCTTTTTCATCGAGGAAGCTGGTTTCGATGTCGATCTGGGTGAATTCAGGTTGACGGTCGGCACGCAGGTCTTCATCGCGGAAGCACTTGGCGATCTGATAGTAACGATCGAAGCCGGCGACCATCAGCAGTTGCTTGAACAGCTGCGGCGATTGCGGCAAGGCGAAGAAGGAACCGGCGTGGGTACGGCTCGGCACCAGATAGTCGCGCGCGCCTTCCGGGGTCGCACGGGTCAGGATCGGCGTCTCGACGTCGAGGAAGCCGTTCTCGTCCAGGTAACGACGGATGCTGGTGGTCATGCGCGAACGCAGACGCAGCTTTTCGAGCATTTCCGGGCGACGCAGGTCGATGAAGCGATAACGCAGGCGGGTTTCTTCGCCGACGTCGGAAAACTCGTTCAGCGGGAACGGCGGGGTTTCCGCTTCGTTCAACACTTCCAGCTCATAGCCCAGCACTTCGATCATGCCCGACGCCATGTTGGCGTTGCCGGCACCGGCCGGACGCAGGCGCACCTTACCGGTGACCTTGACCACGTATTCGCTGCGCACACGATCGGCGGCGGCGAAGGTTTCAGCGCGGTCCGGGTCGAACACCACCTGGGCCAGACCGTCACGATCACGGATATCGAGGAAAATCACCCCACCGTGGTCACGGCGACGGTGAACCCATCCGCAAAGGGTAATTTCCTGGCCTTCCAGGCTTTCGTTCAGTTGGCCGCAATAATGGCTGCGCATCATGGTAGTGGTTTCGCTTCTCGTAATTCGAAATTCGGTTGGAGGTCTTGCCGCCCCCCGCACTTGAATAAGGTGCCGGATGATGCAAGAGCTCGCGCGTGTCATTCAGCCCGGGCGCTAGACCCTAGTCAGCTTTGTCGCCACCGGCCAGATTTTTCTTGGAACCGGTCTTGAAGTCGGTTTCGTACCAGCCGGTGCCGCTGAGGCGGAAGCCCGGCATGGACAGCATCTTTTTAAGCTCTGGCGCCTGGCAGGCAGGGCAGTCGACCAGCGGTGCTGCGCTGATCTTTTGAATGGCTTCCAACTGATGACCACAGGAAGCACATTGATAGTCGTACATCGGCATGGGGGTTGTCTCGGCGATCAGATTGCTACCGCGCATGCTGGGCTTTGCGGCAAAGGGCGGGATTATATCCATTAAATGCAGCCTGTGCAGCCGTAAGACTGCACAGACCGACACTCGACCCGATCAACCGCCAACCGCTAGGCCATGACGAGGCAACTTCCCTCCTTCAGGCTGTGCACGACGCAGACAACCCGCACCAGCCCGGTGAAGTTTTTCACCCCGCCATGGCGCAAATGCACTTCGCGGTCCACATGGGACAACAGCGCACTGATCGAGCAGCAATTGACCTTGGCCATATCACTCAAAATATCCCAATAAACCTGCTCCAGTCGCAAACAGGTCGCAAAGCCATTCAAACGCACTGACCGGGATAATGGCTGGGCCAGGCCCATATCGAATTCGCTGACAAATGAATCAATCCTTACTTCCTTGAGTGGACCGACCCTCCCCTCGCTTCGTCTCTCTTGATAAACCATACCGTTGACACTCCTTTGCCATCCTTGCTGCTTATAAGAGTCATATTCCGTTTCCTTATAAAAGCGCAGGCGTACAGGGATATCCAGATGACTTTATGACCATCGACGTAGGATAAGCCAACAACAAAGGGGAGATCATGGAGCACGTCCTAGGCCGGACGATTTCCTACGAAAACTGACGCAACATCACTCAATGAAAGGCAAAAGATCCGAGGAACACAGCGCGCAAACAACACTCAGCAAGCGTTATCTGCTCAGCGGCCAGAAGCAGCACCGCCGGACTGCCTGATTTGAGTAGCTGCGGGCTTTGCTGTTAAATAGGCAGTGTGTCGCTACCGCCTATTTTTCCGGGGGCTGCGCATAGGCTGATAGCGGGTACGTGTCCAACGCCTCTTATTGTTCTGAAGCGAACCGTGCTCCATCAGCTCTTCCTTGTGATCCGTCTTAACGTGAGTTAATCAAAATGTTGAAAATCGTCCACCTGCTAATGGGCGCAGCAGCCCTGCTGCTGTCCTTCATCCCTAGCCTGCGATCCGAAGCAGTACCTTACCTGCAACAACCCGATGCGCTGTACCTGGCCTTTTTCGGCCTGCTCAACCTCACCCTTGCACCTGTTATCCCTTACTGGAACAAAGGCCCGCGTCATCAACTGCAAAACCTGGTCAGCGCCTTGCTGGTTCTGGCTGTCGTGCTGCAAACCCTGACGCTGATCGCCCCGATGCCTGTCATCGCCGGTCAACCTGCCGTTCTGTTCAGTCTGGTCGTTGCCCTGATCGCCATTCTTTTGCACCTGGCCGTCAGCTTCTACAAATCTTCACCGGCCGCCGCCTCGCCAAGCTATGACATGAGCAACCGCGATACTGGCACCGTCAAATGGTTCAACACCTCCAAAGGCTTCGGCTTTATTTCCCGTGATTCCGGCGATGATATTTTCGTGCACTTCCGGGCAATTCGCGGCGAAGGCCACCGTGTTCTGGTCGAAGGCCAGCGCGTGGAGTTCTCTGTCATGAACCGTGACAAAGGCCTGCAAGCCGAAGATGTGATCGCCGCCCTGCCGCGTCGCTGATTCCAAGGCTAAAAAAAACCGCGAATAATCGTTCGCGGTTTTTTTTGCCTGCATTTCAGTAATGCGGCGGTGGCGCTTCTTCTTCGAAAGACTCGAACTGACCGACCATTTCCTCCTGCCGCTTGAGCAGCGCCATCATTTGCAGTTGCAAGCGCTCAACCGCGTGCTGCTGCGCCGCCAGCACATCATTCAATGTCTGGATGGTGTCATCCTGAAACGCCAACTGGCTTTCCAGATCGGTAACGCGTTCTTCCAGGCTCATGACTCAACCCTCCAGAAACGTGAAGTCATCGGTCAACACCAGACGCAACCGTTCGCGAATCGTCGCGATCTGCTCTGGACTGTAGGGTTTGGCTTGCTGATTGCCCCAGACCGGGGCTGGCCAGGCGGCGTCCTCACGCTTGCGCACAATCACATGCATGTGCAACTGACTGACGACATTACCCAAGGCCGCGACGTTCAACTTGTCCGCATCGAACGAGTCCTTGAGCATTTCCGCCAGCGCGGTCGTTTCCTGCCACAGCTGCTGTTGATCTGCGACATCTAACTGAAATATCTCACTGATATCCTCGCGGCGGGGCACGAGGATGAACCACGGGTAATTCGAATCATTGGACAACAGCAACCGACAGAGCGGGAAATCGCCGATAGGCAATGTGTCTTGTTGAAGTCGTGGATCTAAAGCGAACACAGCGCGCACTCCCCTCTGGTGATCTTTTTTCAGCTTAGCGCCCATGCCAAAAGACGGCGCGCCAAGCGACAGGACGGCAGCATACCTGCGAACGCCACGCGCTTCACGACGAACTGCCACCTCCATCGTTTCCGAGCGCCCCGACATGAGCCATTTTGAGCCGGGGCGCACCACGACAGAACCAGCAGCCACATAAAAAATGCCGAAATGACCGAAAAACAACGCGCCGTCCGGATCCACCACACAGCGGCGTTGTGTGAATTCAGTACAGCAATTGAAATTTTTTGCACCAAAACCGCACAACGCGTCTACGCTCAGTGCGTCAGCATCCGCCAACTACTCACTGGCGGGGTGAACCGGTAACGTTTTTGGTTGTCTCCCCGCAGATTCGACGGGATAACCACGATGCAAAGCATGGCGTCAAGCCCAAGAAAAAAGAGCTTGAACCCCCCGGTTTTATGAGGTTTTTTCAGCAGCAGGCACGCCTTCGAAAAAAAACAGCAACAGAATTCCGATTTGTGCACGCTTGTTGCATTCACACCCGTATCGTCTATAAGCGCTCCGCTGGAAGTGGAAGCCTTAAGGCCAATAAAAACAGTGGCAGGGTTGCCCGAATGGAGATTCAAGTGCAGGACCAGGGACTCTTTTTTACCGATGCTCAAGTCATGGAAAACAACGTTGAAGTTGTCAGTCCGATTGCGTCGGGATTGTGAATTTGCGACATCTACCCCGCCATTTGCGACAGGGTCGTAAAGAAGCTGAAAGGTTAGATCCGCAAGTATCGCCAACATGGTCGGCGTGATATAAGTTTGCGCCGACACAAAAAGAAAGAGCCGCCCGGATAATAAAACAGGCGGGACGGCAGTACTCTTCTAAAAACCAAAGGAGCAAATCACGATGCGCGTGATGAAGTGGAGCATGATCGCACTGGCAGTTGCAGCAGCAGCCAGTACTCAAATGGCTACGGCCGCACCTTTCGTAAGTGACCAGGCTGAAGCCAAAGGTTTTGTTGAAGACGCCAAGTTCGACTTGCTGCTTCGCAACTATTACTTCAACCGTGATAACAAAGATCGCAACCGCGACCAAAAAGACTGGACCCAGGGCATTTGGGGCAACTTCAGCTCCGGTTACACCCAAGGTACCGTTGGCGTTGGCATTGATGCGTTCGGTTACCTGGCCGTCAAACTGGATGGCGGCGATGGCACTTCCGGCACGGGTAACATGAGCCGTAGCGACACCCGCAAGGCCAACGGTTATGCCCGTGAAGTCAACGACAGCCAGGGCAAAGCCGGCGGAGCCATTAAATTCCGCGTTTCCAAAACCGAGTTGAAATTCGGTGACATGCAGCCAAGCACTGCTCCAGTGTTCGCTGTTGGCGGCTCCCGGACCCTTCCGCAAACTGCCCGCGGCTTCCAACTGCAGAGCAGCGAAGTCAAAGACCTTGACCTTGAAGCCGGTCACTTTTACTCGGCGTCCAGTCAAGACAAAAACGCACTTGACGGCGATCTGTGGTCACAATATGCCGACAATATTAAAGCCAACTCCATCGACTACTTTGGTGGTAAGTACGGCATCACTGACAACCTGTCCGCATCGCTGTATGGCGCAAAACTGGAAGACGTTTGGAACCAGTACTACGCCAACCTGAACTACACCATCCCGATGGGTGGCGATCAGTCGCTCAACCTGGACGGTAACATCTACAACACCAAAGATACCGGTGACGCCAAAGCTGGCGAGATCAGCAATACCACGTTCTCCCTGGCAGCCGCTTTCTCGTTCCTGAGAGCGCACACGATCACCGTCGCCTTCCAGAAGGTCAACGGTGACACTCCGTTCGACTACATCGGGGTAGGCAAGAACAACCGCGGCGGCGACTCGATCTTTCTCGCCAACTCCATCCAGTACTCTGACTTCAACGCTCCTAACGAGAAGTCCGCCCAGGTTCGTTACGACCTGAAGATGGCTGAGTACGGCGTACCTGGTTTGAGCTTCATGACCCGTTACGCTAAAGGCTGGGATATCGACGGCACCAAAATGGACGCCGACGGCCCATACGCTGCCTATGGTTATGGCGAAGATGGCAAGCACCACGAAACCAACCTCGAAGCCAAATACGTAGTTCAGGCAGGCCCGGCTAAAGATCTTTCCTTCCGCATTCGTCAGGCGTGGCACCGCGCCAATACCGACCAGGCTGAAGGCGATATCAACGAGTTCCGTCTGATCGTCGACTACCCGATTTCGGTTCTGTAATTGCCGAAAGCCAGTTCGCGGTAATCAAAAAAAGGCCCATCTTCGGATGGGCCTTTTTTATTGCCTACAACACTGCGTTTAACAGATCGGGCCTCTTGCAGAACTTGCCTGACCGAAAGGTCAGACATTAGCTGAAAGACCAATCATTACACCGTTGCCGATTCCTGAACCACTCGAATAACCCGCTGCGGAAACGGAATATCAATACCCGCTGCCTTCAAACGATCTCGGGCGTGCTCGTTAAACATGAACAGCACATTCCAGTAATCAGCGGTCTTGACCCACACTCGCAGCGAAACAGTGATCGAGCTTTCGCCCAGCATTGAAATGACCGCTTCCGGTGCCGGATCAGTCAACACCCGCTCATCCCTGGCCAATTCCATTAACACTTCACGGGCCTTTTGCAGATCCGCGTGGTGATCCACACCGATATCAAACACTACTTTGCGTGTCGTTTGACGATTGGTGTTGGTGATGATGCCGTTCGACAGATTACCGTTAGGCACAATGATGGTTTTGTTATCGCCAGTACGCAGTACGGTGTGGAAGATCTGAATGCTGTCGACAGTACCGGCAACACCTTGAGCTTCGATCCAGTCACCGATACGGAACGGGCGGAACAACAGAATCAGCACGCCACCGGCGAAGTTCGCCAGGCTGCCCTGCAACGCCAGACCGATTGCCAGGCCGGCTGCACCGATGGCGGCGACGAACGAGGTGGTTTCCACACCGATCATCGACGCCACGCTGACGATCAGCAGAACCTTGAGGATGATGTTCGCCAGGCTGCTGATGAAACCCTGCAGCGCCAGATCGGCGTTACGCAACGCCAGCAGGCCACCGAGTTTTTGCGTGACCTTGTTGATCAGCCACCAACCGATGGCCAGGGTAATCACCGCCAGTAGCACGCGGCTGCCGTATTCCATGATCATCGGAACCCAAGCTTGGGATGCCTTGACCAGGTTGTCCACTTCAGCATTCAAATCCATCTTCTTTCTCCTGATTTCCGGCTACCCGGCACGCAAAAAATGAGCGGCAGAAAGACCCGCCGGGTTAAACACAATCGAGGTGGGAGCGGCGGTGCGACGATTCGACTTGCTCGCGAAAGCGGTGTGTCATTCAACAGTGATGTCGACTGATACGCCCAATTCGCGAGCAAACTCGCTCCCACAAGGTTCCCGCCTGAAAAGTCAGTCGCGGAAGTTATTGAACTGCAGCGGCATGTCGAACGTCTTGGCGCGCAGGGCGGCAATCGCTTCCTGCAAATCGTCACGCTTTTTGCCGGTGATGCGCACTTGCTCGCCCTGAATGGCGGCCTGGACCTTGAGCTTGGCGTCTTTGACGTGAGCGACGATTTTCTTCGCCAACTCTTTGTCGATGCCTTCCTTGAGGACCGCTTCCTGCTTCATCAACTTGCCCGACGCGTAGGCGTCCTTGACCTCAAGGCACTGCACGTCGATCTTGCGCTTGACCAAGGCCAGCTTGAGGATCTCGATCATCGCTTCGAGCTGGAAATCGGCTTCCGCGGTCAGGTTGACGGTCAGGTCCTTTTCCTTGAACTCGAAGGTGCCTTTGCCTTTCAGGTCATAACGACGATCGAGTTCCTTGACGGCGTTCTCGACCGCGTTGGTGACTTCGTGTTTGTCCAGTTCGGATACCACGTCGAACGACGGCATGTAATCTCTCCAATAAAAAGGCACGCTCGATAACGATGGAGCGCGCTTGGCTTGCGGTTAAAATCGGGCTCATTATAACGGGTCTTTTCCAACCGATACTGCGAGCCTCACATGCCAGCGTCAAACCGAGCAAAAAGCTGATGTCCACCCCTTGGCATATTCTGGGTGCCGGCAGCCTCGGCACCCTTTGGGCCACACGTCTGGCACGGGCGGATGTGCCGGTCAGGCTGATCGTGCGCGACGCGACACGCTTGCAGGCCTATCAGGCGGCGGGCGGGCTGACGCTGGTCGAACACGGCGAAGCGCAGCTGTATCCGGTGCCCGCCGAGACACCTGACAGCGGCGTCCCTATCAGCCGTCTGCTGGTGGCCTGCAAAGCCTATGACGCCGAAAACGCCGTGGCCCGGCTCGCCCATCGCCTGACACCCGACGCCGAGCTGATCCTGTTGCAGAATGGTCTCGGCAGTCAGGACGCGGTTGCCGCGCAGGTGCCTCAGGCGCGCTGCATCTTAGCCTCCAGCACCGAAGGCGCGTTTCGCGATGGCGACTGGCGTGTTGTGTTCGCCGGCCACGGCTACACCTGGCTGGGGGATGTCGGCCATCCGGTAGCGCCGATCTGGCTGGAGGACTTGAGCGCCGCCGGTATTCCCCATGAGTGGAGCACGGACATCTTCACAAGGCTGTGGCGAAAACTGGCGCTCAATTGTGCGATCAACCCACTGACCGTGCTGCACGACTGCCGCAACGGCGGTTTGCAGCAACATCATTGCGAAGTCGCCACTTTGTGCACCGAACTCACCGATCTGCTGGAGCGTTGCGGCCAGCCGGCAGCGGCGCAAAATCTTCAGGAGGAAGTCGAACGGGTGATCCAGGCCACCGCGGCCAACTTCTCCTCGATGTACCAGGACGTCGCAAATCGGCGGCGCACCGAAATCAGCTACCTGTTGGGCCATGCCTGCAAAGTCGCGTCGCGGCATCAGTTGAACCTGCCCCACCTCAGTCAATTGCAGCAGCGCTTGATCACTCATCTGCACAGCCTTGGATTGCCCAGCGACTGAGCAGCGGCTACGCTGGCCACTTGTTCCTTTTCAGCGATGAACCTGATGCCATTGCGCCAGCGCCTTGAAAACCTCCCAGTCGGCCAGAAATTGCTGGCCGCCCTGCTGGTGCTGTTGACCACCGTTTTGCTGGTCGCCAACCTGACCTTTATCAGCGCCGCCTATTACATCTCCCAGGAAAGCATGGCCCCCCAGGCCTTGCAGACCATCGGCCGACTGGTGTCCAACCCGAGCCTGATCTCCGACGCCTTGAAGTCGCCACAAACCGCCGAACGCCTGCTTAACGAACTCAACAGCTATACACCGCTGCGCGCGGCAGCGCTCTATGACGGTAAAGGTGTGCGTCTGGCGCAGTTGCAGCAGGGCGACACGTTGAGCCTGCCGGAGCATTACCGGCACCTCGAAGCCTGGCAAGCCACGGAGTTTCGCAGCAATCAAGTGATTACCCTGCCTCGTCCCGGCGTTGCGCCGGGGCACTTGCTGCTGGTGGCCAGCAGCGAATTGCCGATGGCGTTCTACACCGGGACCCTGACCGCCAGCCTGGGGATTCTGATCTTCAGCGTGCTGTTGTGGCTGGTGATCGCCCGGCAGATCAAACGCCTGATTACCCGGCCGATCCATCAGCTCGAAGAGTTGTCCCGGCAAGTGACCCGGGAAGAGAACTACGCTCTGCGCGCCTCTCGCGGCAACCACGACGAAATCGGCAGCCTCGCCGAAGCGTTCAACACCATGCTCTCGCGCATCGAGGCCCGGGAGCAGCAACTCAAGCGCGCTCGCGACGACTCCCAGGCCGCTTACGATCAGGCCCAGGGGCTGGCCGAAGAAACCCGTCACACCAACCGTAAGTTGGAGCTGGAAGTTCAGGTGCGCAGCAAGATCGAAAAGAAACTCACCGGGTTCCAGAACTACCTCAACAGCATCATCGACTCCATGCCGTCGGCACTGATCGCCCTCGACGAGCAGCTCTACGTGACCCAGTGGAATCAGGAAGCCAGCGCCCTATCCGGCACGCGCCTCGCCGAAGCCTTGAACCAGCCGATCTTCCTCGCCTTCGAACCGCTCAAGCCGTTCCTGCCGCAGCTCAGGCAAACCGTCGAGCAGCACACGGTGGCGAAAATCGAGCGTGTTACCTGGCTCAAGGACGACGAGCCACGGCATTACGCCCTGACGTTCTACCCGTTGATGGGCGGTGCCGGGCGCGGCGTGGTGATCCGGATCGACGACATCACTCAGCGTCTGTCCCTGGAAGAAATGATGGTGCAGTCGGAAAAAATGCTCTCGGTCGGTGGCCTCGCGGCCGGCATGGCCCATGAGATCAATAATCCGTTGGGCGCAATCCTGCACAACGTGCAGAACATTCGTCGGCGCCTGTCACCCGATCTGCCGAAAAACCTCGAACAGGCCGAGCAACTGGGCATTGAGCTGGAAACGGTCAACCAGTATTTGAAAGCTCGCGAAGTGCCGCAGTTACTCGATGGCATTCAACAGGCCGGCGCCCGGGCGGCAAAAATCGTGACGCACATGCTCAGCTTCAGCCGCCGCAGTACCCGGCAAATGGCTCCCTGCGATTTGCCGGCGTTGATTGATCAAGCGGTGGAAATTGCCGGCAACGACTTCGACCTCGCTATCGGCTTCGACTTCAAGGGCCAAGCGATCATTCGGCAGTTCGATCCGGCATTGGGCCCGGTGCCCGGCACCGCCAACGAACTGGAACAGGTACTGCTCAATCTGCTGAAAAACGCCGCGCAAGCCATTCACCAGCGCACAGATGATCGCGAACCGGGGCGGATCATTCTGCGTACAAAACTGAACCCGCCATGGGCAGAAATCCAGGTCGAGGATAACGGCATCGGCATGAGCGAGAGCGTGCGCAAACGCACGTTCGAGCCGTTCTTCACCACCAAGGAAATCGGTCAGGGCACCGGCCTTGGGCTCTCGGTCTCGTACTTCATCATCACCAATAACCACAAAGGCCAGATGGAAGTGCAATCGACGCCGGGCCAAGGCACCTGTTTCACCTTGCGCCTGCCGTTGTCGGGCACTGCGGTGGTCTCTCAAGAACTCAATCAGCTGTCGAGGTAACCATGGGCTTTCGTTTGTCGAAGATTTACACCCGCACTGGCGACAAAGGCGAAACCGGTCTCGGCGATGGCCGCCGGGTGCCCAAGGACCATCCGCGCATCGAGGCCATTGGCGAAGTCGATACGCTGAACAGCCAGGTGGGTGTGTTGTTGGCCGGGTTAACGGCGCACAGTGATACGTATCCGGGGCTGAACGAAGTGATCGAGGTATTGGCGCCCTGCCAGCATCGGTTGTTCGACTTGGGCGGCGAACTGGCGATGCCGGTGTATCAGGCACTGAACACGGCAGAAATCGAGCGCCTGGAAGCGGCGATTGATGTGTGGAATGAAGAGTTGGGGCCGCTGGAGAATTTCATCCTGCCCGGCGGTTCGGCACTGATCGCCCAGGCTCATGTATGCCGCTGCCTGGCACGCAGTGCCGAGCGTCGGTGTCAGCAGTTGAATGCGATCGAGCCGTTGGCCGGGGTTGGGCTGGCGTATATCAATCGGTTGTCGGATTTGTTGTTTGTGGCGGCGAGGCTGATTGCCAAGCGTCAGGGGATTGCCGAGATTTTGTGGCAAGCGGCGGCGAAACCCCAAGTTTAGTCGGCGCGTCCGAAGACGCCATCGCGAGCAGGCTCGCTCCCACATTGGATTTGTGTGCACCTCGATCCACTGTGGGAGCGAGCCTGCTCGCGATGAGGCCAGTGGCTACACCGCAGAATCAGGCTTCAGGCCAAAACGCCCGAATCCCCGCCACACCCTGCGCCCCTGCTTCCCAAGCTTTTTGCCGCTCTGCCGGGCCAACCCCACCAAGCAAAAACACCGGCTTGCTGAAGCCCTCGATCAAGGTCGAAGCCTGCTCCCAGCCCAGTGGCAGCGCATCCGGATGAGTCTGCGTCGGCTGCACCGGAGACAGGGTCACGAAGTCCACGCCCATCTGCTCGGCCAGCGCCAGTTCCTCAGCATTGTGGCAAGACGCCGCCAACCAGCGCGACGCCGGTAGCGGACGCCCCGCTGCCGCGTACTTGCGCAACTGCGCCGAAGTAATGTGCCAACCGGCGGACGGGAAGTCCCCCAGCCATTCAAACGGCCCCTTGATCATCAACTGCGCCTTGCCGGCACACAGCCCCGCCGCGTCCACCGCCAAATCGCGGTATTGCGGGTCGTAGCCGTTAGGCGCGCGCAATTGAATCAGCTTGATGCCGCCAGCAATGGCTTTCTGGATACCGCGCAGCAAGGCCGGGGTTTCCAGGCCCTCCGGGGTGATCAGGTAGTCGCCGGGCAAACGGGCAGCGGCGACGATCGGCTGGTTGGCGACCGGAAATTCGTAATCCACCAATTCCCGCGCGGTCACCCAGGCCAAGGGCTGACCTTCGGCGCCATGGGGTTCACCGGTAAATGCCGAGACTTCCCAGACATCCAGCAACACCTGCTTGTCCGGGTAGTCGTGGCGGACTTTGATCATCGGTCGCGCGGTATTGACCACGATGCCCAACTCTTCGTGAAGCTCGCGAGCCAAGGCTGTCTCGACGGATTCGTCTTCCTCGACCTTTCCACCGGGGAACTCCCACAAACCGCCCTGATGCTGGGTGTCGGCACGGCGGGCAATAAGGATCTTGCCGCTGCCATCGCGGATAACCGCGGCTGCTACATGGACTCGTTTCACCGCTCTATTTCCTCCATGTTCGGGACCTTTTGATAAGGGGCACACGCCAGACTTTTTAGCGTCTGGTCGTCCGTCATCGCGAGCAGGCTCGCTCCCACACTTGATCCTGCCGAACACAAATATTGTATTCACTGGAGATCTACTGTGGGAGCGAGCCTGCTCGCGATTGCAGCGACTCGGTCTAACGAGTGATCAAGTACGGTACTCAGCGTTGATCTTCACGTATTCGTGGGACAGGTCAGTGGTCCAGATGGTTTCGCTGCAATCGCCGCGACCCAGCTCGATGCGGATGGTGATTTCTTCCTGCTGCATCACCGCCGCGCCCTGGGCTTCGGTGTAAGTGGCAGAGCGAGCACCACGGCTGGCGATGCACACGTCACCGAGGAATACGTCGATCTTGCTCACGTCCAGGTTCGGTACGCCGGCACGGCCCACGGCGGCCAGAATACGGCCCCAGTTCGGGTCGGAGGCGAACAGCGCGGTCTTGATCAGCGGCGAGTGGGCCACGGTGTAACCGACGTCCAGGCATTCCTGGTGATTGCCACCGCCGTTGACTTCCACGGTGACGAACTTGGTCGCGCCTTCGCCGTCACGCACGATGGCCTGGGCCACGTCCATGCAGACTTCGAACACCGCTTGTTTCAGCGAAGCGAACAGCGGGCCGCTGGCCTCGGTGATTTCGGGCAGTGCTGCCTGACCGGTGGCGATCAGCATGCAGCAGTCGTTGGTCGAGGTGTCGCCGTCGATGGTGATGCGGTTGAACGACTTGTTGGCGCCGTCCAGCAGCAGGTTTTGCAGTACATCGCGCGAGACTTTGGCGTCGGTGGCGATGTAGCCAAGCATGGTCGCCATGTTCGGGCGGATCATGCCCGCGCCTTTGCTGATGCCGGTGACGGTGATGGTCACGCCGTCATGCTGGAACTGGCGGCTGGCACCCTTGGGCAGGGTGTCGGTGGTCATGATGCCGGTGGCGGCCGCTTCCCAGTTATTCACCGACAGATCGTCGAGGGCGGCTTGCAGTGCGCCTTCGATTTTTTCGACCGGCAGCGGCTCACCGATCACACCGGTGGAGTACGGCAGCACCAGGCTTGCATCGACACCGGTCAACTCAGCCAGTTTGGCGCAGGTGCGCTCGGCAGCTGCCAGGCCTGGTTCGCCGGTACCGGCGTTGGCATTGCCGGTGTTGGTCAGCAGGTAACGTACCGGGCCTTGCACGCGTTGCTTGGCCAGGATCACGGGAGCGGCGCAAAAGGCGTTCAGGGTGAACACGCCCGCCACTGTGGAACCTTCGGCACAGCGCATGACCACGACATCCTTGCGCCCCGGGCGCTTGATGCCGGCCGAGGCGATACCGAGTTCAAAACCGGCAACCGGGTGCAACGTTGGCAAAGGACCAAGACCAACAGCCATGAATGCGCTCCTTAAAAAGTAGTGTCTGCACCGTCATTACCCCGTTCTTTTAACGTGGCGCGGTGGTTTAAATGGCAAAACGCCGCGACGGCATAAGCCGGTCGCGGCGCGGGTATTTCAGCGTATGAAACGGGTTTACTGGATCTGCCCGTGGCAATGCTTGTACTTCTTGCCCGAACCGCAGTAGCACAGCTCGTTACGGCCCAGCTTCTGCTCGTTGCGCACCGGCGCGGTGGCGAGGGCTACATCGACCTCTTCACCCAACACTTCCGGATGCTCCAGGCCAGGTGCTTCGTCGTGCTGGAACTGCATGCGCGCAGCCAGCGCTTCGGCTTCCTGACGCAGGCGAGCTTCTTCTTCGATCGGGTCTTCGCGGCGAACCTGAACGTGCGACAGCACGCGGATCGAATCGCGCTTGATCGAATCCAGCAACTCGGAGAACAAGGTGAAGGACTCGCGCTTGTATTCCTGCTTCGGGTTCTTCTGCGCATAACCACGCAAGTGGATGCCGTGACGCAGGTGATCCATGGTCGACAGGTGGTCTTTCCACAGGTCGTCCAGTACGCGCAGAACGATTTGCTTCTCGAAGGTGCGCAGTGCTTCGGCACCGGCCTGGTCTTCTTTCTCGTTGTAGGCTGCGATCAGCTCGTTCATCAGCTTCTCGCGCAGGGTCTCTTCGTAGAGGTGATCGTCTTCGTCCAGCCATTGCTGGATCGGCAGCGCCACACCGAAGTCGCTCTGCAACGCCGCTTCCAGACCGGCCACGTCCCACTGCTCTGGCAGCGATTGCGGTGGAATGTGTGCGCTGACGGTTGCGTTGAGCACGTCCTGACGGAAATCGGCGATGGTTTCGCCAATGTTGTCAGCGGCCAACAAACTGTTACGCATGTGATAGATCACTTTACGTTGTTCGTTGTTGACGTCGTCGAACTCGAGCAGTTGTTTACGAATGTCGAAGTTACGGCCTTCAACCTTGCGCTGAGCCTTCTCGATGGCGTTGGTCACCATGCGGTGCTCGATCGCTTCCCCGGACTGCATGCCCAGCGCCTTCATGAAGTTCTTCACCCGGTCAGAGGCGAAGATGCGCATCAGGCTGTCTTCCAGCGACAGGTAGAAACGGCTGGAACCGGCGTCGCCCTGACGACCGGCGCGACCACGCAACTGGTTGTCGATACGGCGCGATTCGTGACGCTCGGAAGCGATCACCTGCAAACCGCCCGACTCCAGCACTTGCTGATGACGTTTCTGCCAGTCGGCCTTGATCTGGGCAATCTGCTCAGGGGTCGGGTTTTCCAGCGAAGCGACTTCCACTTCCCAGTTACCGCCCAACAGGATGTCAGTACCACGACCGGCCATGTTGGTGGCGATGGTCAGTGCGCCAGGGCGACCGGCCTGTGCAATGATTTCGGCTTCTTTTTCGTGGAACTTGGCGTTCAGAACCTTGTGTTCGATGCCTTCCTTCACGAGCAGATTGGACATGTGCTCGGACGTTTCGATGGTGGCGGTACCCACCAGCACCGGACGGCCCTGAGTCATGCATTCCTTGATGTCGTTGATGATCGCCGCGTATTTCTCTTCGGCGGTCAGGAACACCAGGTCGTTGTAGTCTTTACGCGCCAAAGGTTTGTTCGGCGGAATCACCATGACCTGCAGGCCATAGATCTGGTGGAATTCGAACGCTTCGGTGTCCGCGGTACCGGTCATGCCGGACAGCTTGTTGTACAGACGGAAGTAGTTCTGGAACGTGGTCGATGCCAGGGTCTGGCTCTCGGCCTGAATGTTCAGGTGTTCCTTGGCTTCGATGGCCTGGTGCAAGCCTTCGGACAAACGGCGACCCGGCATGGTACGGCCGGTGTGTTCGTCGACCAGCACGACCTGACCGTCCTGCACGATGTATTCAACGTTGCGATTGAACAGTTTGTGCGCGCGCAGGCCGGCATAAACATGGGTCAGCAGACCGAGGTTATGCGCCGAATACAGGCTCTCGCCTTCAGCCAGCAGGCCGACGCTGGTCAGCATGTCTTCGATGAACTGGTGACCGGCTTCGTTGAGTTCGACCTGACGGGTTTTCTCGTCGACGGTGTAGTGGCCAGCCTTGGTGACTTCGCCTTCGACTTCTTCGACGTGCAATTCCAGCTGCGGGATCAGTTTGTTGATCTCGATGTACAGCTTGGAGCTGTCCTCGGCCTGACCGGAGATGATCAGCGGGGTACGCGCTTCGTCGATGAGGATGGAGTCGACTTCGTCGATCACGGCAAAATTGAGTTCGCGCTGGAATTTTTCTTCCATGCTGAACGCCATGTTGTCGCGCAGGTAATCGAAACCGAATTCGTTGTTGGTGCCGTAAGTGATGTCGGCGGCGTAAGCGGCGCGCTTCTCTTCCGGCGGCTGGAATGGGGTGACCACGCCGACCGACATGCCGAGGAATTCGTAGAGCGGACGCATCCAGTTGGCGTCGCGGCGGGCCAGGTAGTCGTTCACCGTCACAACGTGCACGCCCTTGCCGGACAGCGCGTTGAGGTAAACGCCCAGTGTTGCCACCAGGGTCTTGCCTTCACCGGTACGCATTTCCGCGATCATGCCTTCATGCAAGGTCATGCCGCCGATCAGCTGGACATCGAAGTGGCGCATACCCATGACGCGCTTGCCGGCTTCGCGGGCGACCGCAAAGGCTTCGGGCAGCAGCTTGTCGAGGGTTTCCCCTTTGGCGAGGCGGGCCTTGAACTCGTCGGTCTTGGCACGCAATTGATCGTCCGAAAGGGCCACCATTTGCTCTTCGAAGGCATTGACGAGCTGCACCGTCTTGAGCATGCGTTTGACTTCACGCTCGTTCTTGCTTCCAAAAAGTTTCTTTAACAAAGGCGCAAACATATCGGCAGGATCTTCCACACTAAAGGGATGGAGGGCGGCCCCGTGAGTCGCCCGTGCAGCCCTCATGGCCGCATGCGAACGAGTATTCTACCCGGAAACGATGGTGAGGAAAGTGGCGTTATTCCACGATGCATGCACTGCGCTGTGACGGGGCTCACTTAAAATAAGGGCATTTTGCTGAACTTCAACCCATCGAGGGCACAAGTTACTTGTTGATTTAATGGGTAAAGCGCTCGCAAAGCAATGGGTCGGGGGCAGCGGGTGCTTTCTGTTACCATGGCCGCTCTGTTACTTCAGGTGTCTGATCATGGCATTTCGCCCTCTCACGGCCAGAGCACCCGCCGTTCTGCTTCGCGAAGCCAAACCGCTAAAAGCCATTTTTGGCCACGCTCAACGCCTGGGTCATTTACAACGTCTGGTGGAAAGTCAGTTGCAGCCAGCTGCCCGCGAGCATTGCCATGTGGCGTCGTGGCGTGAAGGCAGCTTATTGCTGATTGTCACCGACGGCCACTGGGCCACCCGCCTGCGTTATCAACAAAAGCGTCTGCAACGGCAGTTACAGCTGTTCGACGAGTTCGCCAGCCTGACGCGGATTCTGTTCAAGGTTCAACCGCCTACCGTTCAGCAAGGGGCTGCGGGGCATACGATAAATTTGTCGACTGATGCGGCGGCGACCATACAGGCGACGGCTGACGGCATTACCGACCCGAACCTGCGGGCGGCCCTCGAACGCCTGGCGGCGCACGCCAAACCAAAGGCATGACATAGAACCCATGTGGGAGCGAGCCTGCTCGCGATAGCGGTGTATCAGTCGACATATGTGTTGAATTTCAGGCCGCAATCGCGAGCAGGCTCGCTCCCACATTTTGATTGCCCACTTGTCAGCGGCGTTTGCTGCCACCGAGCAATGAGCCCATCAACCCGCGTACCAATTGCCGGCCCAATTGATTGGCCGCCTGTCGCATCGCTGATTTCAACGCCTGGCCTGCCGCCGTGCCGAGGAATTCCCCGGCCTGTTCGGTGAAACTTGGCTCTTCAGGTGCAGGTTTGCCCGGCACTACTTCAGGATTCGGTGCCAGCCCTTTACGCCCCATCAGCACTTCATAAGCCGATTCACGATCGACCGGTTTGTCGTAACGCCCCTTGAACGGCGAACCGGCGATCAGCACGGTGCGTTCGGTCTCGGTCAGCGGCCCGATCCGCGATTGCGGCGGTGCAACCAGAACACGCTGGACCATCCCCGGCGTGCCCTTGTCTTGCAGGGTGCCGACCAGCGCCTCGCCGATCCCCAACTCCGTCAACACCGACAAGGCTTCAAATGCCGGATTCGGCCGGAAACCGTCGGCCACCGCGCGCAGGGATTTCTGTTCTTTGGCGGTAAATGCACGCAAACCATGCTGAATGCGCAGGCCCAGTTGAGCCAACACATCATCCGGCAAGTCGCCCGGCGATTGGGTGACGAAATACACGCCCACGCCTTTCGAGCGGATCAGTCGCACCACTTGTTCCAGACGTTCCTGCAACGCCTTGGGCGTGCCGGCGAACAACAAGTGCGCTTCGTCGAAAAACAGCGCCAGCAGCGGTTTCTCGGCGTCACCGCGTTCCGGCAACTGCTCGAACAGTTCGGCCAGCAGCCAGAGCAGGAACGTTGCATAGACCTTCGGCGCTTCGTGCACCAGACGACTGGCATCGAGCAAATGAATGCGCCCGCGACCATCCACGGCCGGTTGCAACATGTCTTCCAGTTGCAGCGCCGGTTCGCCGAACAACGCTTCGGCGCCTTGCTGTTCCAGCGTCGCCAAGCGGCGCAACAGCGCCTGGCTGGAACCGGTGGTCATCAACGCGGCGTCATCCCCAAGCAATTCGGGGCTGTCACGCAGGTGGTTGAGCAGTGCCTTCAAATCCTTCAAATCCAGCAGCAACAACCCTTCGCGATCGGCCACCTTGAACGCGGCGTAAAGTGCCGACTGCTGACTGTCGGTCAGTTCCAGCAGGCTGCCGAGCAGCAACGGGCCCATTTCGCTCAAGGTGGTGCGCAGTGGATGACCGGACTGACCGTTAATGTCCCACAGGGTCACCGGATACGCCTGAGGCTTATGGTTCAGCCAAGGCATCCCGGCGATCCGCTCCGCGACCTTGCCTTGAGGGTTGCCGGCAGCGCCCAGGCCGCACAGGTCGCCTTTGATGTCCGCGGCGAACACCGCAACGCCGGCATCGCTGAAGGCTTCGGCCAGGCGCTGCAAGGTGACGGTTTTGCCGGTCCCGGTAGCGCCCGCTACCAAGCCGTGACGGTTGGCGAGGCGCATGGCCTGGGCGATGGACTGGCCCGCGAGGTCGGCGCCGATAACGAGTTGCGATGAGTCAGGCATTTTGTCACCCATGGTTAATCTTTGATCCTTCATGGCCGATAACAAGCCAGAGACCAGACTGAAAATAGCGTCGGTAATTCCCTAAGGAGAGGTGGAAATATCAGCTTACTTTCAACACTGCCCATTTTGCGCGCCTTTATAAAAGCACGCCCTGGACATTAAGACTTTAGCGGACCCCAAGCCATGAATAAAAATCTGCGCTTCAGCCATAAAATACTGCTTGCCGCCGCCCTCATCGTTATAGCTGCCTTTGCCTCGTTTACGCTGTACAACGACTATTTGCAGCGCAACGCCATTCGCAAAGACCTGGACAACTATCTCAATGAGATGGGAGACGTTACTGCCAACAACATTCAAAGCTGGCTGGCTGGCCGAATCCTGCTGATCGATAACCTCGCCCAGAACATCGCTATCAACCCCGAACAGGCCACCGTCGCCAGTCTGCTTGAGCAGAAAGCGCTGACATCGACGTTCATGGCGTCCTACCTGGGCGATGCCACTGGCAGCTTCACGATTCGCCCCGACGCGAAAATGCCCGCCGGTTTCGACCCACGGGTGCGCCCTTGGTACAAAGGCGCCGAAAGCAGCAGCACCGCAACCCTGACCGAACCCTACATCGACGCAGCCACCGGCCAGACCATCATCTCTATCGCCACAGCCTCGAAACAGGCCGGTAAAAGCGTGGGTGTGGTGGGCGGCGATCTAAGCCTGCAAACCCTGATCGACACCCTCAGCGCCCGCGACTTTGGCGGCATGGGATACGCCTTTCTGGTCAGTGCCGATGGCAAGATTCTGGTCCACCCGGACAAAGCCCTGGTCATGAAGTCCCTGAGCGAGGCGTACCCGAAAAACACTCCGCGCATCAGCAGCAACTTCACAGAAGTGGACGTCGACGGCAAAACCCGCATCGTCACCTTCACCCCGATCAAAGGCCTGCCATCGGTGAACTGGTACATCGGTCTGTCGGTGGATAAAGACAAAGCCTTCTCGATGCTCACCGAGTTCCGCGCCTCGGCGGTCGTCGCCACTCTAATTGCCGTGGCGATCATCATCGCCCTGCTTGGCATGCTGATCCGCATCCTGATCCAGCCGCTGCACGTCATGACCCGCGCCATGGAAGACATCGCCGACGGTGAAGGCGACCTGACCAAGCGCCTGACCATCCAGAATCAGGACGAATTCGGTATCCTCGGCACGGCGTTCAACCGTTTCGTGGAGCGGATTCATACGTCGATCCGCGAAGTGTCCTCGGCCACCGGCCAAGTCAATGAAGTGGCCCTGCGTGTGGTAGCCGCCTCGAACTCCTCGATGTTCAATTCTGACCAGCAAGCCTCGCGCACCAGCAGCGTGGCCGCGGCGATCAACCAGCTCGGTGCCGCCGCCCAGGAAATCGCCCGTAACGCCGCGCAAGCGTCGAATCAGGCCAGCGACGCGCGCAGCCTGGCCGAAGACGGCCAGCAAGTGGTGGATCGCAGCATTGCCGCGATGAATCAGCTGTCGAGCATGCTCAGCGCCTCGAGTACCAACATCGAATCGCTGAACAGCAAAACCGTGAACATCGGGCAGATTCTCGAAGTGATCACCAGCATCTCCCAGCAAACCAACCTGCTGGCGCTCAACGCCGCCATTGAAGCGGCGCGGGCCGGTGAAGCCGGGCGCGGTTTTGCCGTGGTGGCCGATGAGGTGCGCAACCTGGCGCACCGCACGCAAGAGTCGGCGCAACAGGTGCAAACCATGATCGAGGAACTGCAAGTCGGCGCCCGCGAATCGGTCAGCACCATGAGCGAAAGCCAGCGCCACAGCCAGGACAGCGTGGAAATCGCCAACCTGGCGGGCGAACGCTTGAACAGCGTGACGCTGCGCATCGGCGAAATCGACGGCATGAACCAGTCGGTGGCCACCGCGACCGAGGAACAGACGGCGGTGGTTGAGTCGATCAACGTGGACATCACCGAGATCAACACGTTGAACCAGGAAGGCGTGGAAAACCTGCAATCGACGTTGCGCGCGTGCTCGGACCTTGAGCAACAGGCTTCGCGATTGAAGCAATTGGTGGGCAGTTTCCGGATTTAGCGTCTGATAGACCCCAATCGCGAGCAGGCTCGCTCCCACACTGGATCTATTGTGAACACATTATTTGTGAACAACGCAGATCAAATGTGGGAGCGAGCCTGCTCGCGATAACGATCTGCAAAGCCCCCCACTGCCACCCTCCGCCGCACAACCCCAATCGAACATCTATCCTTCATATAGGTCAACCAAGGGAGAACAAACGGACCGGAGGAATGTTCATCGTGCATATCGCTGACATAACCATGTTCTACGCCCCTGCCAGCGGTGGCGTGCGCACTTATCTGGATGCCAAACACCGTCGTCTGGGCATTAAACCGGGCATTCGCCACAGTCTGTTGATTCCCGGGGCTCATTTCAGTGAACAGGACGGTGTCTACACGGTTCCGGCCCCTGCCCTTCCGTTTGGCAAGGGTTATCGCTTCCCCCTCCGTCTCGCGCCCTGGCGCAACGTCCTGCAAGATCTGCAGCCCGATCTGATCGAAGTCGGCGATCCTTACCTGACTGCCTGGGCTGCGTTGGACGCCAAGCGGCAACTCGATGTGCCGGTGATCGGTTTTTATCATTCAGACCTGCCGCTGCTGGTCAGCAATCGCATGGGCAACTGGGTTACACCCAATGTCGAAGCTTATGTCAGCAAGCTCTATGGCAACTTCGACCGGGTTCTGGCCCCGAGTCAAATCATGGCCGATAAACTGATCGGGTTGGGCGTGAAAAACGTTTTCGTACAACCGCTGGGCGTCGACCTGCAAACGTTCAACCCCGGTGCACGGGATCCCGGTTTGCGGGCCGAATTGGGCATCGATGAAAATACGCATCTGTTGATCTTCGCCGGCCGTGGGTCCAAGGAAAAAAACCTGCCGGTGCTGCTCAAATGCATGAAACGCCTGGGCCGTCGCTATCACCTGTTACTGGTGGGCTCGTCGATGCCGACCCTGGTACCGCGCAATGTCACCGTCCTCAATGAGTTCTACCCGGCGGCGCAAGTCGCGCGCTTGATGGCCAGTGCCGATGCGCTGGTACATGCCGGTGATCAGGAAACCTTTGGCCTGGTGGTCCTCGAAGCCATGGCCAGTGGCATTCCGGTGGTGGCCGTGGCGGCCGGGGCTTTTCAGGAGATTGTCACCGATCAATGCGGCCTGCTTTGCACGCCGAACAATCCAGCGGCGATGGCCAACGCTGTGCGCGAACTGTTCAGCCAGGGCAGCGCCGCGCTGGGCAAACAAGCCCGCAGCCATGTCGAGCAGCATTACGCCTGGGACATCGTGGTCGACAACCTGCTGGGCCACTATCACGCCGTAATCGGTACTCAATGGCCCCTAATCGCCAATGGTTGAGCCCATGAACGCGCCCAGCCTGTTACTGGTATTACACGACGTTGCGCCGCAAACCTGGCCCGATTACCAAGCCTTCGTCGAAGCCGTCGACGCGTTGGGAGAGGTGCCGATCACCTGGCTGGTGGTGCCGAATTTCCACAAACATAACGACCTGGCCGCGTATCCGGCGTTTCGACGTTTGCTGGCCCGCCGCGTCGCTCGCGGCGACGAACTGGCACTGCACGGTTACTTTCATTGCGATGAAGGACCAATCCCCCTCACTCCCCGAGACTGGTTCATGCGCCGGATCTACACCCATGAAGGCGAGTTCTACGACCTGCCTCTGGAAGCCGCCCTCTCCCGCCTGCGTGCCGGAATCGAGGTGTTCCACCGTTACAACTGGCCACTGGAAGGTTTCGTCGCGCCGGCCTGGCTGATGAGTGAAGGCACCCGCCAGGCGTTGCGCCAGTTACCTCTGAGCTACACCAGCGACTCGCAGCATCTGTATCGATTGCCGGATTTCACCGCGATCGATGCTCCGTGCCTGGTCTGGAGCGCGCGCAGCGCCTGGCGTCGCGGCCTGTCGAAAATCGTCAGCGATCAGCGCGAACGACGCTGGCAGCAAGCGCCGGTGATCCGTCTCGGCCTGCACCCGGTGGACATGCGCCATGAGTTCTCGCGTCACTACTGGCTGCAAACCCTCAAGCGCTTGCTCGACGAGGGTCGTGTGCCGATGACCAAGGCCAACTGGCTGGCACAGCAACGCGACGCCGTCGGTCGCGCCGCATGAGCCGCGGGATTCTGCTGGTCGTTGCCCTGCTCGCTGCGGTGCTCATCCCGTCGTTGCTGGGTGGCGGCGAGACATGGTCGCGGTTGCAAAGCTTTCCGCTGAAATGGTTGCTGATCATGTTCGGCATGATCCTGCTGTGCTGGATGCTCAACACCCAGCGCTTGCGCCTGCTGCTGGGGGATCAGCGCGACAAGATCAGTCGCTTCAAAAGCCTTGGGGTGGTGATGTCCGCCGAATTCGCCTACTGCGCCACCCCCGGCGGCAGTGGCGGACCGCTGACCATCATGGCGCTGCTGGCACGCCACGGCGTACGACCGGCCAGGGGCAGCGCCGTGTTCGCCATGGATCAGTTGAGCGATCTGCTGTTTTTTCTCTGCGCGCTGAGTGGGATTCTGATTTATGCACTGTTCCAGCACCTCAGCCAGCGCATGGAATGGCTGCTGACCGTCAGTGCCATCTCGATGTTCGGCGGGCTGTTCAGCTGCGTATTGGCGGCTCGCTACCACCGCTCGCTGATTCGTCTGAGTGGTCGGTTGCTCGCTCGCCTCAATGTCAAAGGCACCACCCGAATGCGCTGGGCGCGAAAGCTCCTGCACTTCCTGGCGGCGTTCACTGACACGCTGAAGCTGCCCTTTCAGACATTGATTACGGTGTTTGCACTGACCTGCCTGCATTGGCTCTTGCGCTATAGCGTGCTGTATCTGGCATTACGTGGGCTGGGCGTGGATTTGCAGTGGGCCTGGTGTTTTCTGATCCAGATGCTGTCGCTGAGTGCGGGGCAGTTCAGCCTGTTGCCGGGCGGTGCCGGGGCGGCGGAACTGACATCGGCGGCGCTGCTGGCGCCCATGGTCGGGAAATCCACCGCGGCGGCGGCGATTCTGATCTGGCGGACAGTGACCTATTACTTCTATCTGGTGGTCGGTGGCCCGGTGTTTTTGCTGATGCTTGGGCGGCCATTGCTCAGGAAGTTGATGAAGTTCAAGCAGGCTTAAAAGAAAGATCGCAGCCTTCGGCAGCTCCTACAGGGTGTACGCCAAGCCCTTGTAGGAGCTGCCGAAGGCTGTGATCTTTTTCAGGAGTCCCCGGACTCATCCTTGGAATCGTCTTGTAACTGCTCCCACAACTCGGCGGCGCCGGGAAACTCCGTGCCGTCTTCGGCCCTCAGGTCATCCGGGTCATAGCGACTCAAACAGCCCTCACCCAATGTGGCGGGCGCCTTGGAAGTGGCTTTGTCCAATGGATTGGCCATGGTTATGTTCTCAATGCAGAAACGGCGAAGGGCCTGAAGCGATTGAACGCCCAGGCCCTTCGAGTTTCAACCGTATGGCTATCAGAACACCACGGTTTTGTTGCCATGCACCAGCACCCGGTCTTCCAGGTGATAACGCAGACCACGGGCCAGCACCATTTTCTCGACGTCACGGCCGAAGCGCACCATGTCTTCAATGCTGTCGCTGTGACTCACGCGCACCACGTCTTGCTCGATGATCGGACCGGCGTCCAGCTCTTCGGTGACGTAGTGGCAAGTGGCGCCGATCAACTTCACACCGCGCATCGAAGCCTGGTGATACGGCTTGGCACCGACGAATGACGGCAAGAAGCTGTGGTGAATATTGATGACTTTATGGGCATATTCGCTGCACAACTCAGGCGGCAGAATCTGCATGTAACGGGCAAGTACCACCACTTCGGCTTCGTGCTGTTTGACCAGGCGCGAGACTTCGGCGAAGGCCGGCTCCTTGTTCTGTGGGTTGACCGGGACATGGTAGTAAGGAATACCGTGCCACTCGACCATGCTGCGCAAATCATCATGGTTGGAAATCACGCAGGCGATTTCACAGTCCAGTTCGTCGCTGTGCCAGCGGTGCAGCAAGTCGGCCAGGCAGTGGGATTCGCGGCTGGCCATCAACACCACGCGTTTTTTCTGCTCGGTGTCGGTGATGCGCCAGTCCATCGAGAACTCTTCGGCAATCGGTGCAAACGCTTCGCGAAAGGCTTCGATACCGAAAGGCAGCGAATCGGCACGAATTTCGTGACGCATGAAGAACCAGCCACTGAGATTATCCGAGTGATGGCTCGCTTCAGTGATCCAGCCATTATGTGACGCCAGAAAGTTACTGACTTTAGCAACGATGCCGACGCGGTCCGGGCAAGCAATCACCAGCCGAAAAGTGCGCATGAGGGGGAAACTCCAGAACTTCGCAAAGGCCGCCATTCTAGCGATTGCGCAGCAAAACTGCAGTATTGATGACGTATGGCCTTGCCCGCAGGTGCGGTACAGGTTCTGCAAGCACCACGCTGCCCCACGCGATGGTGTTCTTGTGGGCAATCTTCAAGAGGTCAACTGTGAATATTTGTGACGCTATTTAACTGTCACTCCACTGTGTGTCCTATTCCGCAACTAATTTAAATAAAACTCCGGTTAAATGTTTACTTGATGAAACACCCTGACTATTATTGTCGCACTGTCACCCTGCATCCAGCGCCCAACATAAGGTAGTCCTCATGTCCTTGATCAACGAATATCGCGCCACCGAAGAAGCTATCAAAGAGCTGCAAGCCCGTTTGAAGAACCTGTCCCAAGACGACAAACTGCAAACCGAGCTGGAATTCGAAGGCAAACTGCGCACCCTGATGGGCGAATACTCCAAATCCCTGCGCGACATCATCGCGCTGTTGGATCCAGAGTCCAAAACCAAGGCTCCACGTGGCGGCGCAGTAAAAACTACCGGCACCAAGCGCGCTCGCAAAGTTAAACAATACAAAAACCCGCACAACGGCGAAGTCATCGAAACCAAAGGTGGCAACCACAAGACTCTGAAAGAGTGGAAAGCCAAGTGGGGCGGTGACGTGGTTGAAAGCTGGGTTACCCTGCTGGGCTAAGCCCCAAGCGTATCGCAGACTGATTCGCGACCAAAAGAACGCCAGCAAATGCTGGCGTTTTTTATGCCTGGAATTCAAGCGCAGATTATTTTCGTTTTCATAGATTCAAACGTTTGCGTAATGCCTGGACATGATTCTGCCATTCATCCAGAACCTCTCGCTGAAACGATGTAGCTCTAGTTTTCAATTGGGCGGCAGCCTCCAGAAAACTATCCAGCGTATTTGGCGCGCCCCACTCGGGTGCACACAAACGTTTCTGACAGAATATTCGCCAGCGTTCTTGCTCTTCCAGGCTCAACGTATCGGGAAAGTTGCGTGCGCGATAACGAAACAATAACTCAGGCAAACGTTCATCATCGAAAGGCCACTGTTCTTGTGCTAATTGCGCAGGGTCTGCGGCTCTGACTTGCTCACATAGACGCCGGTCCCGATCGCCGATAAAACCGTCGTATAACTGTTGCTCGGGGTCCAGGCTCGGTGAGAAATCGTCGCTGGCGTAAATGTTTGCCACTTTATCTCGCCAAACTTGTTGTGCGTCACTTAGCCGCAGCGCCCGTTCCTGATAGAGCCCCATATCCAGCCCCAAACGTTGCTGATCTACAGGACGAAGTACCGATAAGGGCGCCACTACCGGGCACTTGTTTATGTGTATGAGCTTGAGCGGCACCGGCAGCTCGCCTTCGGCCAAGTCATCGCGGCGGGTATAAAGCCGCTGACGCAAGGTTTCGGCATCCAGATCGAGCAGCCCCTGAGGGTCCAGATGCAGGTCACAGACAATCAGCGCGTTGCGATTACGTGGATGCCAGGCCAACGGCAGCACCACCCCCACATAGTTGCGGGCCGCCGAAAAGCGCCCGGAAATATGCACCATCGGCTGCAACAGCCGAATTTGATCCATCACCTTTTGTTTGCTGCGCAGTTGAAACAGCCAGTCATACAACTTCGGCTGTTTCTCCCGAATCAGGCGCGCCAAGGCGATGGTGGCGCGAACATCCGACAGCGCCTCGTGTGCATGCCCGTGATCGATGCCATTGGCGGCGGTCAGACGTTCGAGCTTGAGCGTGACTCGCCCTTCGTCGTCCTTGGGCCAGACGAGGCCATCAGGACGCAAGGCATAAGCCGCGCGCACCACATCGATCAAGTCCCAGCGGCTGTTGCCGCCCTGCCACTCCCGTGCGTAGGGGTCGAAAAAGTTTCGATACAGGCTGTAACGGGTCATCTCGTCATCAAAACGCAGCGTGTTGTACCCGGCCCCACAGGTGCCGGGCGCCGCCAGCTGGGCATGCACCCGGGTCATGAAATCGGCTTCGCTCAAACCTCGTTCAGCCAGACAGCCAGGCGTAATACCGGTGATCGCGCACGCCGCCGGATGCGGCAGAATGTCGTCACTGGGCTGGCAATAAAGGTTGACCGGTTCGTCTATTTCATTGAGATCGAAGTCGGTGCGAATCCCCGCCACTTGCAGCGGACGGTCGCAACGGGGGTTGATGCCAGTGGTTTCATAGTCGTACCAGAAGATCGAGGTCACGGGTTGTTCCTGAACTGAAGACCGGCGAAGTCTAGGCGCACAGATGCTGCCTCGACCAGCAATCTTGTCATTCAATCATCTGTGACCACGCACCGTGCAATACATAGTTATGTCGTTTTCCCCCGAGAGGCTGCTAGCATCCGACGGACCAGGCCACATCAAGGTTGCCCATGCTCGAGACCACAGCACTGCCAGGGAAAGCGACGCTGGCCCCGCCACTGGATACACGGCATCACGTCGAAACGCCCGAAGGCATCGACTTGCCGCTGCGCCCGGCCGGGTTGATGGTACGTGCGCTGGCGTTCGCCATTGACCTGGGTCTGCGCGGTTTGATCCTGGGCCTGCTGTTTATGGTGTTGGCGTTTCTTGGAAAACTCGGTGCCGGGCTGGGTTCGATTCTGCTGTTCGTGGTGAGCTGGTGGTACATGGTGCTGTTCGAGGTGCTCAATCAGGGCCGCTCGCCGGGTAAGCAGTGGATGGGGTTGCGCGTGGTACATGACGATGGCACACCGATTGGCTGGTCCGCGTCCTTGCTGCGCAACCTGCTGCGATTTGTCGACATGTTGCCGTTTGGCTACTTTCTCGGGGCGATCAGTTGCCTGCAACATCCCACCTTCAAACGCCTCGGTGACCTGGCCGCCGGTACGCTGGTGATCTACCGCGAACAACCGCTCACCCGACCGCAGTCGCCTGATGTCCCGCCGCAGCGCGCAGCCTTCGCGCTGACGCTGACCGAGCAACGCGCCATCCTCGGGTTTGCCGAACGTCAAGGCGAGCTCTCCGAGGCGCGGGCCAACGAGCTCGCCGCGATACTCGCGCAACCGTTGCAGGTATCGAAGCCTCAGGCGAAGGCCGAACTCAACGGCATCGCTCGCGGACTGTTGGGCCCCACATGAAGCAAAGCCTGTTCGAAAGTCGCCACAGCGCCGAATGGGAGCAGTTTGCACTCATGCTTGAACGGCTGGAACGAGGCAAGGACGCCTCTGGAGTCGCCAGTTTCCCCAGCGATTATCGACGGCTCTGCCAACACTTGGCGCTGGCTCAGGAACGCGGCTACAGCAGTTTCCTGATCGATTCACTGCAGCAACAGGTCCTGCGCGGGCATCAGCAGCTTTATCGGCATCGCAGTCGACTGGGTGCCAACGCGTTGAGTTTCATCCTTGCCGATTTCCCGAGACTGGTGCGCGAACAGTGGCGCTTCGTTTTTGCCGCCAGCCTGATGTTTTTTGGCAGCCTGATCGGCTTCGCGTTGCTGGTGTATCTGTTCCCGGAGCTGGTCTACAACCTGATCCCGGCCGAGCAGGTCAGTGAGATGCAAAGCATGTACGACCCCGTCGCTGGCCACTTGGGACGTTCGGCCGAACGGGCAGCCAGTGAAAACTGGGTAATGTTCGGTTACTACATCATGCACAACATTGGCATCGCTTTTCAGACCTTCGCCAGTGGTTTGCTGTTTGGCTTGGGCAGCGCATTTTTCCTGTTCTTCAACGGGTTGATGATCGGCGCGGTGGCCGGACACCTGACGCACATTGGCTATGGGCAAACGTTCTGGTCGTTCGTGATCGGCCATGGCGCCTTCGAACTGAGTGCCATTGCCCTGGCCGGTGCCGCAGGCCTGCGACTGGGCTGGGCCTTGATCGCGCCGGGGCGTTTACCCCGCGCCGAGGCCCTGCGACTGGCGGCGCGCAAAAGCGTGTTGCTGATTTGCGGGGTCATGCTGTTTCTGGTGATTGCGGCGTTTATCGAAGCCTACTGGTCTTCGCGGACCGGCGTCACGCCGCTGACCAAATACCTGGTCGGCGCGGCGCTCTGGTGCCTGGTGGCGACTTATCTGTTGTTCGCCGGACGGACCCGCCATGCGCCTGAGTGATGCCAGTGTGGTGATCCGCCCGCGCACGACTTGGGAAGCCATGGATCTTGGGGTGCTGCTGAGCCAGCGCCATCGACGCTTGCTGATGACCAGTTGGGCGATCGTGACCTTGCCGATCTTCGCCCTGCTCACCTTGCTGCTGTGGGATTCACCCTCCCTCGCCGTGTTCCTGTTCTGGTGGCTCAAACCGGCGTTCGATCGGCTGCCGTTGTACATCCTGTCCAAAGCCATGTTCGGCGAAACGCCCACACTGCAACAGGCCCTGCGCCAATGGCCGCGCCTGCTCATGCCGCAATTGCTGGCCAGCCTGACCTGGCGCCGCCTGAGCCTGAGCCGCAGTTTTCTGATGCCGGTGGTGCAACTCGAAGGTCTGGCGGGCGAAGAACGCCAACAACGTTTGCGCGTGTTGCTGCAGCGCAACGCGGGCGCCGCCCAGTGGCTGACGATCATCGGCGTGCATCTGGAAACTGCGCTGTGGATCGGTTTGATGGTGCTGTTCTATATGTTCTTGCCGCAACAGGTCGAACTCGACTGGAGCTGGCAGACCTTGATTACCGCCGCCACACAAGACTGGCGCTGGCTGGAACACCTGACCAATACCTTTTACGTTCTGGTGCTGATTGTCTGGGAACCGATCTATGTGGCCTGCGGATTCAGCCTCTATCTGAACCGGCGCACGCGGCTGGAAGCCTGGGACATCGAGCTGGTGTTCCGTCGGTTGCGCCAACGCTTGACCAGCACGGTCGTCACGCTGCTGCTGGCCGCGATCCTGCTCGTGCCGACGGCGCCAAACGTCTGGGCCGCCGAACCGGTTATCTCACCGGACTCTGCGCGTCTGCTGGAGCAACCACTGACCAGCCAGGCATCCCGCGACAGCATCAAATTCATCCTCGATCGGCCCCCCTTCAAGAATAAGGAAACGATCACGCGCTATCGTTTTGGCGAAGACAAACCCGCCTCCGAGACGGCCGACGATAGTCAAACGCCCGTCTGGCTGAAGGCGCTGTTCAGCTTGCTGGACAGCCAACGCTTTGGCGTATTGGCCAGCCTGATCGAAGTGTTGCTGTGGGGCACGGTGATCGGCGCCATTGGGCTGTTGATCTGGCGTTACCGCGATTGGCTGCAGGCGTTCGTCAGCCGTCGACCCACGTTAAATCGCAAAGTTGCGCGATCATTACCGCAACAGGCGTTCGGCCTGGACCTCAACCGCGAAACCCTGCCTGCCGACATCGCGGCCAGCGCCGAAAGCCTCTGGCAGACCCATCCCCGTGAAGCCCTCGGGTTGCTCTATCGCGCCCTGCTCAGCCACTTGCTGCACGACTTCAACATGGCGCTCAAACCCGCCGACACCGAAGGCGAAGTTCTGCAGCGCGTCGAACAACTGCACCAACCTGCCTTGCTGGCCTTCAGTAAAAGCCTGACCTGGCATTGGCAGAACATGGCCTACGGGCATCGATTGCCCCCGGCGCATTTGCAACAGGAACTCTGTGACGGTTGGCGCGCGTTGTTCGGCCCGGGAGCGGTCCGTTGAACCGGCGTTTGTGGCTTTCGGTCGGTGCGTTCATCGCCCTGCTGGTGGGCGTGCTGAGTGTTTATCTGTACCTGAAAGCCACACCCTATCCAGCAGAAATCGATCACGGCCCATCCCCCGAAGCCCAGGCTAACCCCTACCTGGCGGCCGAGCATTTTCTGCGCAAACAGGGCCTGACCGTCAGCCATGCCAACAGCCTCGACATCCTGCCGACCCTCGAGCCTCATCAGCGCAGTTTGTTGTTGCTCGGCGATCGATCGAACATGTCGCCGCGACAAGTGGATCAAGTGTTGAACTGGACCCGGGCCGGTGGACGTCTTTTATTCGTCGCCCAAGCCCTGTGGGATGAGAAGACCGGTCAGAGCAATGACCTGCTGCTCGATCGTGTGCAGTTGCACCAGTCCCTGAGCAAAGACCTCAAGGAACCGCCGCCCGATCCTGTCGACGACCCCTACCCGAAACTGACCAAGCTCTACCTGGAAAACGAAGAGGCGCCGGCCTACGTCAGCTTTGATACCGCATTCCATCTCGACGACCCGAAAAACATCGCCCAGGCCTGGGCCAACAGCGGCAAGGCCACGCACATGATGCAACTGACTCACGGGCTGGGTTCGATCACCGTGGTCACCGACGCCGACCTCTGGAAAACCCCGGCCATCGATCAATACGACAACGCCTGGCTGCTGTGGTACCTGACGGCCGACACCGACGTGACCCTGCTGTTCAATACCGATCACGACAGCTTGCTGACCTTGCTGTGGCGTTACTTTCCACAAGCCTTGATGGCCCTGATCGCCTTGATCGTTTTCGGGTTCTGGCACGTTGGCGTGCGTAACGGCCCGTTGCTGGAACCGGCCACGAGAGCCCGCCGCCAGCTTCAGGAACACCTGCGTGCCAGCGCCGATTTCATGCTCCGTCACAACGGTCAGCACAGCCTGTTACAAGCCTTGCAACAAGACATCCTGCGGCGTGTCCGTCACCGTCATCCCGGCTTTGAACAACTCGGCGTTGCCGAACAATGGCTGGTGCTCGCACGCCTGACTGGCCAACCCACACGCGCCATCAGCCAGGCCATGAGCCCGCGACCGAAGCAGCGGCTGTCCAGCGCTGAATTCAGCCGTCAGGTCGCCCACCTGCAAACCTTGAGGAACGCCTTATGAGTGAACAGATCGAGCCCGGCACCCAGACCCACGCCGCCCAGCAGCGCCAGCGCGCCAGCCAGTTGGCCCAAGCGGTAAGGACGGAACTGCAAAAAGCCGTGATCGGCCAGAACATCGTGATCGACGATGTGCTCACCGCCCTGATCGCCGGCGGCCATGTGCTGCTCGAAGGCGTGCCGGGGTTGGGCAAGACGTTGTTGGTGCGCGCCCTCGCTCGCTGCTTCGGCGGTGAATTCGCACGCATCCAGTTCACCCCGGACCTGATGCCCAGCGACGTCACCGGGCACGCGGTGTACGACTTGCAAACCGAGCAATTCAAACTGCGCAAAGGCCCGTTGTTTACCAATCTGCTGCTTGCGGACGAGATCAACCGCGCCCCGGCGAAAACCCAGGCGGCACTGCTCGAAGCGATGCAGGAACGCCAAGTGACACTCGAAGGTCGCGCTCTGCCGATCGCGCAACCGTTCATGGTCTTGGCCACACAAAACCCGATCGAACAGGAAGGCACGTATCCGCTGCCGGAAGCCGAACTCGACCGCTTCATGCTCAAGGTGCGCATGGACTATCCCGATGCCGATCAGGAGTTGGACATGGTGCGCCAAGTCAGTCGTTCGACTCGCGCCGACATGCTCGATGTACAACCGTTGCGCACCGTGTTGCAGGCCAAGGATGTGCAGGTCTTGCAGCGTATCGCCAGTGACTTGCCGCTGGACGACCAGGTGCTCGATTACGCCGTGCGTCTGGCGCGCAGCACTCGCACCTGGCCGGGGCTGACCCTTGGCGCCGGGCCGCGTGCCTCGATTGCCCTGGTGCGTTGCGCCCGTGCCCGCGCCTTGCTGCGTGGCGGCGAGTTCGTGATTCCCGATGACATCAAGGGTTGCGCACTGGCCGTTCTGCGCCATCGCGTACGCATCGCCCCGGAGCTGGACATCGAAGGGCTGGAAGTCGATCAGGTGCTCAAGCAACTGCTCGATCAAGTCCCGGCGCCGCGCCTGTGAAAATCCCGAAACATGCAAAAGATCGCAGCCTTCGGCAGCTCCTACCCCGAACGCGATCCCCTGTAGGAACTGCCGAAGGCTGCGATCTTTTCAGCAGGCAACACGGTGTCACGACATGAAACCGTCCCGAGTGCTGCTGATCTGGCTCGTTGCTCTGCTGCTCTTCGGCATTGTTCTGGGCACATTACAGGCGCTGGAGATCGACATCCCGCCCAGTCTGCTTTCGATCAACTGGGGTTTGCTGCTGGCCTTGTTGGCGTTGGCGGTGCTCGATGCGCTGCGTCTCAGACGACTGCCCTCGCCACGCATCAATCGGCACATGCCCGGCAGCCTCGCCCTCGGGCGTTGGAGTGAAGTGCGCCTGGAAGTTGAACATGATTTCGCCGAGCCATTGAACATCGAGATTTTCGACCACGTTCCCGACGGCTTGAACTTTGAAAACCTGCCGTTGACCCTCCAATTGCAACCCGGTCGTACCAGCCGCATCGGTTATCGATTGCGCCCGCTCAAACGCGGTCATTTCAGCTTCGCACACTGCGAAGTCAACCTGCCCAGTCCGTTGAGATTATGGTCTGGCAAACGCCTGCTGAATGTCGCCGATCAAACCCGCGTCTACCCCGACTTCGCCCGTCTCTACGGCGGTGAACTGCTGGCGGTGGACAACTGGCTCAGTCAACTCGGCGTACGCCAACGGCAACGTCGCGGTCAGGGCCTGGAGTTCCATCAACTGCGCGAGTTCCGTGAAGGCGACAGCTTGCGCCAGATCGACTGGAAAGCCACGGCTCGCCAACGCACGCCGATTGCCCGCGAGTATCAGGACGAGCGCGATCAGCAGATCATCTTCATGCTCGACTGCGGCCGGCGCATGCGCAGCCAGGACGATGAACTGTCGCACTTCGACCACGCGCTCAATGCCTGTCTGTTGCTCAGTTACGTGGCGTTGCGCCAGGGCGATGCGGTGGGCTTGAGTACTTTTGCCTGTGAACAGCCGCGCCATCTCACGCCGGTCAAAGGCACCGGGCAACTGAACGTGCTGCTCAACGCGGTTTATGACCTCGACAGCAGCCAGCGCCCCGCCGATTTTCAGGCCGCCGCCAATCAAGTACTGACTCGACAGAAACGCCGGGCGCTGGTGGTGCTGGTGACCAACCTGCGCGATGAGGACGACGATGAACTGCTGAACGCGGTCAAACGCCTGAGCGCACAACACCGGGTGTTGGTCGCCAGTCTGCGCGAAGAAGCACTGGATACGTTGCGCCAGGCCCCGGTGCAAACCCTGCCCGAAGCGCTGGCTTACTGTGGCACGGTGAATTATCTGAATGAGCGGGCAGAACTCCATGAGCGTTTGAGCGCTCATGGCGTTCCGGTGGTGGATGCTCGGCCCACAGAGCTGGGGGTCGAACTGGTAACGCAATATCTCAGTTGGAAAAGGAGCGCCGCGTTTTAACGTGTCGGTCAACTCACGACCGTGACCTGTACGGCGCCACCGTCCGAAGTACCGTCAGGATTGTTGACTTGAACGGCAAGGGACACGATGTCCGATATGTCCATCACACTCCAATAGGCCACGTATTGCCCCTTGTTATCTGTACTGGCTTCAATGAATGACGCTCCATTATTGGAGACCAGGATTTTTCTGGTGGGCATCGGCTCTCGGGACTCCTTGTCCACGATCAACGCAGTCATGATTACGACGCTCTGCACGGGCGCCGGATTTGGCGACGCGACAACGGACGCCACTGCCGCTGGACGTTCATTGACGGTCAACCACAGCGTTTTCACATCCCAGCCTGCCAAACCGCCCTTTACCGACGCCCATAACGAAGCCTCACCTGATGCCCCCAAGGTAAAGCGAACCGTTGCCCTGCCATCGTCGCCCGTCAGTGTTGCCGGCAATGATGTGTTGTCGTATTCCCACATCACTTCGACATTGGCCAAAGGCTCCCCGGTGCTAGCTGAAACCACCAACGCCTGCGCTGTAATCTCTTGCCCCGGATAACCGCTCGGATCATTGCTGACCAGCTCTTTTATCTCCCGAGGCTCATTCAGGAAAAACGGCATTGAAATCGATTCCGAATAACGCTCATCCCCCACCGTGGCCGTCAGTTGCGCCGGCCCGGGTGTCGTCGGTACAAATCGGATCCGTGCCTCGCCGTAGTAATTGGTGGTCGTTGTCACCTCACCAAGATCCGGACTGCGCCAGGTCACAGTCACCCCGACCATCGGCTTGCCGCTGATAACCGACACCACGGTGATCTGCTCCGACACCTCTGTGCCCCAGAACAGTGTCTGGTTGACCCGCTGGCGCTCCGCGATTTTCACCACCTGTTCGCCCCGCCCCAGCGACATCGCATTCACGGGGGACAAACTGGCCAACCGAGCGGACGAAAAGCGCAACGCAAAACTTCCATCCTTGAGGTCGCCCGCCTTGAACTCATAGGTCAGTCCGGATTCTGAAAACAACCTGGGCTCACCAAGCCTTGGCTCCTCAAAGCGTATGCCCAGTGCCGCCGGCCCGGTCCCCGTCATTCCCAGTGTCAGGTTCTGATCGAGCAAGGCACTGCCCTCCAGCGCTCTCACGTGCAATTGATGTTGACCATTGCGCCGCGGGAAAAACGTTTGTTTACCCAAGGGCTGTTCCGGTTGAAGGTCGAAACCGACCATCAGCTCTTCCCAGGGATCGCTTGCCAGTGATGTAACCGTCATCGGACGACGATCTACATAGTCGTCAAAGCGACTGAGCACGGACGCCGTTATCGAGTGCTCAGCGGCAACGCCCGGCTTGAAGTCGAAGCCGCTCCAGCCATCCGCCGTGGTGTTGATGTCTCGCTTTCCGGCGTCGATGGTCCAGCTCACAGGCGCCTGATCCACGGGGCCATTGGTGTGTTGCGAATAAACCTGCACCCACATCCATGCAGGCTCCTGGCCAATGACCGGATCCACCGCCGATTCACGCCACGCCTCGATCCTGACTTTGTTATGTGCCAGCTCCATCGGCTTGGCGACCGCCTCGAATTGCAACTGAGGCAAGGCCAGGGTCAGGGCAAACTCGCCCGGCACCTCGCTGTCCTTAAAGCACAGCGTCCAGATCGCACCGCCGTCGCTCAATGTTTGCGGACGATCCAGAAGGGGGTCAACCGTCGCCCTTAACGAATCGGCCGGTGTGCCCGACCAGGTCAACAACGCCTCAAGCCCCACCAGCGGACTCAGCGCATGGGGCAAAACGTTGAAACGGTGAATAGCCTTCAGACATGGGTAAAGCTTGCGTTCATCCAGCGTCGACGCTACCTGATCGAGCATCAACGCCAATTCTTCTGTCAGATCCTCGGAGATCAGGCGTCCCGACAACTCGCGAACGCTTTGCAGATTTTCAAGGCGCAGTTCCAGCTCAAACAGACTGCTGCGACTGTCCTTGTCTGAGACAAGTTGCCACCGCACCCCTTCCACTGTCAGTCGCTTGGGCATTGTCAGATCTGCCGGCTTCAAGCCGATTTCAGGATCATCCCCGCGCCAGTGCAAACTGATATTGCGGTCAATCCATTCAGCGGTATCAGGTACGACCTTCAGGGTGTGGGTCTTACCATGTCGACAAAGTACGCCAAGCGTATTGCGTTGTACTTCGACGTCGTCGAGCCAGATTCTGACCTGACTTTTCCACGGGCTCTCGCCAATGGCCGTGACGGTGAAGGGCTGCTCAACCGATACCGCGTCCATGTGCGCCTTGAGGCGAGCCGTGATGGGCTTTTCCCCATCAGTTTTCGGCGTATACAGCAAACTGGCCCAGCCGCCCGCCCCGGTCACACCGTGTACCGGGTCCCCGTCGGGAATCAGCCATTCGACCAACGCATTACTGACCGGATCACCGTTGCCGCTGTCCCGCTCATGCACCGCCTGTACCCGCAGCAGCACACTCTCTGCCTCTTCCACGATCGGGAATTTGTTGGCCTCACGCACTCCCCCCACCCTGATCCGATTGCGCGCCAGCGACATGGGTTTGGGCGGCGATGGCAACAACAACTTCGAGCAGACCAACAACAGTCTGAACTTACCATCGAGCTTATCCTCACTGGTCAGCGTCCAGATCATATCCTGCCCTGTGACGGGCATCGGGCGCTCTAATACCGGGTTGACAGCCACACCGAGCTGCTCATGACCATCGCCACTCCAGTGCAGCGACAGATCAGTTCCCTTCAAAGGACTGTCGGCGGGCAAGCGCACAATGACGGGATGGTCGGTGCCGCGATTGGGATAGCCGGTCACATCCCAGAGGGTTACTTGCTCCTCGACAACGCAACGCAAATCCTTCCAGGGATCGGTCGCCAGCACCTTCACTGGAAATTCGCGAGTCACCTCGCCACTGGCGTAATAAGGGCTGTCGACCGACGCCTTGATGACAAAATCGCCCGCTTGCGAAGGCTTGAAATCGAAGTAGACCCAGCCTTGCTCATTCGTGGTGTCGATGCCCAGTACACCCTGCCCGGCACTCGTCCACGTGACTGTCCGGCCATCAAGCGCCTGGCTGGTGTAAAACGAAATGACTTGCACGCCCAGCCGGACACTTTGCTCATGTTCAAGTACCGGGTAATAAGCCGCTTCCTGCACGTTGCGAATATCCAGGCGATGATGTCCCAACGACACGTCAATCGCATAAGGTTCAGCGTTGTACTGGTTGACCAGATTGATCGAGAAATCGTAGCTTTTCTCTTCACCGATAGCAGGGCAGTCGAGCGACCACGGTATGAGCAACGGCTGATCGACTCCCCAGTCAGGGTCCGCCTTGACCGCCTCCATCGGGTTGCCGTGATTGATCAATGCGATTTTTGTATCCGCCCAGGCGCTGCCGTCCACCGGTGCAAAAGACAGCCTGTGGGGAATGTAGAGGGGGTTGCCCGGATTATTGCCAAGGGACGCCCCCAGGCACAGATACAATGTCTGGCCTGGTACCAGGAGCTCTTGATCCAGAAGCAACGACTGTAGTTCTAATCGCTCCAGCTTCAGTTGAAGGTTGATTCGAGTGATACAGATTGTCGAGCGGTTGTCTGAAGGATTGGTCGGGATACCGCTGACCACGAAGCTCAACTCGTCGCCACTGTCGAATGCCAGTTCGTCCAGCGATGCCTGATAGGCAATCGGTTTGAACTCCAACGGCTGCCCCGCCCCCAGGCGGGCTTGAGCCTGCTCAAGGCCGCGATCTGCCCCCGCCGTGAGCTCGATGCTCATCACCTCATCGCTTCCCTTGAGGATGCGCAACCAGCCTGAATCGCCCGACCATGACACCCCGGGCCGCAGTTCGCAAAGAAACGTCAATTCGTAACTGGCGTTGGCAGCGGGGGTTTTAGGGGCTGTAACCACCTGTGTAGCCGAGGCCCCTACACCGACTTCCATAAAACGAATGAACTCGCCTTGATAAAACTCCCCCGTTACACCCACGGCCCCCTTACGGCTCCACTCCTTGAGCCGGTCGTTGAAATCACCATTGCGCACCAGGCTTTCATTCGCTCGGATAACTGGCTCATTCATGATCGCCTGCTCCTTTGACCTGTGTGTTCAGCCTGGCGTTTTCAGCCTCGGTGACCATGTCTTCGACTTTTTGGGTGAACGTCGGCTCACCGGCCTTGGCGGAGTAGCGGATGCGCACAATGATGTTGGTCACCGACTTGAGCATGGCTGCTTGTGGTTGTTTTCCCGGCCACGGAAAACTCAATTTCCACTGGGAAATCGTGCCAGTGTTTTCAAATGGATTGAGCAATCCTTCATCGGGCTTCATGTTTGTCAGGCCATTGTCGGAAAGCCCGACCGACAAAGCGATTTGTTGAGCGCTGCGCAGGTTGATCACCACATCCGAAGGTGCTACCCCGCCCGGATTGTGCAAGTACTGCACAGACTGCGTGGTTGACCGGGTTGCCGTCATACTGCTGATCTGCAGCAAAGTCGCCCGCACATCCTCGTAGGGACCGGTCAGGACAGGCAGATCGACCTCCACAGAACTGATCTGCCGGCAGAAATGGCCCGGATGATCCCGATCGAACAGCAATTGGGTCAGCTTGAACTCCAGTGCCCCCGTGTCCTGCAATTGCTGCAATGCATCCGCCCAGTTCGCCAGGCCCACCTGAGGGTCGACTTTGTCTTCGAACAACTGTCGCAGGGAGATGGTTTTTACCAACTCCAGGCGCCGCTCGTGGCGTTGCAGGTATTCGCGTTCCAGACGCAGCAGATGCCCGCGCAACTGCTCACCGGCGGTCATACCATGACGGTGATCAAGCCAGACCTGGGGCAAGGGGATTTGCGCATCGTAATCGCCGGTTTCGGCGGCCAGCGAAGCCTGGGCGCTGAGGCACAGACTGATGACGGCATCGTAGGCCTGATAGTGCAGCGCCTTGAGCTGGCCGAGCATCCAGCCGAACAACTCGGCATTGCTCGCGCGTTTTTTCAAGTAGTTGTACACCGTCAATGCCTGCCGGTTGGCCCTGAGGGTCTGCTCAAGATTGGTTCGTGCCGCGGTGACCGCGTGGCTCTGCGCCTCGATCTGCGCATTGATGGTGCTCACCTCCGCCAATGCCTGATCGCGTTGCAGCGCCCATTCGCCACGTCGACGACGGTAACCTTCGGTGGTGGCCTGCCTGTCGGCATCGATTTGCAGCAGTGAAGAATAAACCTCCAGACCGAACGCAGCTGCATCCAACGCATGTTCGGGTTTGAAGCCACCATTGGCCACGCCAAATATTTTCGGCAACGCCGCGATGACTCCCCCGGCGGTCTTGATGACTTTGGCTTGCAAGGCAGCGGTTTTCGACTGATTCAGGCTCGACATGACCTGATACTCGATCGCCGACACGTTTTCGTTGTAACGCGCTGCATAAGCATTGGCCCGTTCCTGCGCCATTGCCTGGCTTTGCTGCAGCGCTGTCACATTCGCCTCCAATTGGGCGATGGACTGTTCCTGCACCGTTTCGGCGTAGCTACCCAATTCCAGCAAATGGTTTTGCTGCAATTCTTCCTGCTCGGCGCGATCACGCCGTTCCAGCAGATTGAGCACCTGACTGCCATAATCCTGCAGCGCCTGTACCGCACGCAACGCGACTTCGAACGTCACGCGCCAGCGGAACGCATTGACCACCAGCCGCCCACCCATCGGTCGCGGCCCGGCCACGCCTCCGGCCGCCAGATCGCGCAGCAATTGATTCGGGTCCGTCATCGGGCTGAACAGCGGGATATCCAGGGGTTTGCCATTGAGGGTGAGATTGTTGCGCAGGTTATGCAGCCGTTGTTCAGGCGCTGCAAACAGGTCGAGCAGCGACTGATTGATCGGAATTTCAAAAGGCTCGCACGCCAACAGCCCGAGCATCGGTGGGGTGTCGGAAGCGGTCGGGTAATCCGCCAGGCTGAAATCCAGCGTCCTTTCAAGCTCTTCGAGTCTGGGTCGCGAGGCGCTCTTGGCCAAAAGGCTTGCAACGGTATCGGTCTGCCAACGAGTCGCCGTGTCGGCGGTGGGCGCCTTGCCCATCAGAAACCCGGCCTGGACGTAGCAAAGTTTGGCGGCCACCAGACTGTCACGGGTCAATTGCCGGTAATACCAATCACCCCACGCCATCAGGTTTTTTACGTAGTCGGTGAACATCAGTATCTGGAAATGCGCGGGTGCCGCGTAGCCAATGGCATCTGGATCCGTGGGGTTTTGAGTTTCACAACCTGGATCACCCGGCGCCTTGACGATATCCAAAGGCCGGCAACGCCAGTACGCCGGTTTTGGGTTTTCAATGGTTGGCTCTGTTTCAGGATCGGCCGATGCCTGTGGATCGAACACGTAATGCAGCCAGTTTTGCGCCTCACTGAAGCGCTCTTCGTCGCGCAAGCGCGTGGCCATCAAATGCGGCAAATGAAAAAACAGCTCCCAGAAAAACAGACCATTGGCACCATTGAAAGCGCCATTGGGCTCAACGAACACCACACCCATCGGCGGCGGCTCCGGAATAAACTGGGTGTCCCAGTCCAGCACGGCGTCCACGGAAATATTCGAGCGTTGCACCAGTTCCGGGCCAAACAATGAATTGAGCCGGACGAATTTCAACGCCAGTCCGGATTGATTGAATGAGAGAAACTGCGCCGCATCGGCGGTGTTTTTGTGCAGAGTCGGTGGGACGAAGTCCAGGAGGTCGACAATCGTCAGGTCAAACTGCTTGGTACCCGCCGCAGAAGAGGACGAGCCGAGTGAAAAAGTGGCCGGGTTCGGCCATGTGCCTTCGCCTCGACTGGATGTCCACGACTGAGTGAGCCAGTCACCCGCTTGGGCCAGGTCTTGTGTTACCGGGCCAGGATCCGTGCCTGAAGCAGTCAAAAGCTCCAGCGTCATTTTCACCGTACCGCCGGCAAGTCCGGTGGGCCTGCAAAAACCCTGCACCGTCAGCACATCAAGGTCACCCACCCGCAAAGCCGCGACATGCAGATCCAGGTGCGGCGTAAGGGAACCTTCCGTCGTCACACGGGGAACAACCGTCACCTGACTGCTCAGTGGGTGCTGCACTGTTTCGTTACTGACAAATCGATCTTCAAGCGCCAGATCAAGCCAGGCCCCACCATCACCGGTGACGGGGCGCATCAGCACATCGTAAACCGCATGCACCCTCAGACGTGCAGGTGCAGGAGTTGCAGGCGAATAATCGCCCGTCAGTAAAATTCCCAACTTGCCCTTGGGATCCAGATAGTCGGTGCGCACACTCGCAACCAATCGGGTACCCGGCAAAAGAATGCGATCATGTTCCGAACTGTGTACACACAGCGGTGCCGACCACTGCCCGTTCTGCGTCATGAACGCCAGGTTGATATCCAGCTTGTTCGGGATGAATTCGCCCGCTGTTTTACCAACGATTTTATCGCGCCATTCGGCCCAGACCAGACATAGCCGGCCATTCCAGAACACCGGGCGAATGTCCAGCACCTGATTGGCGGTCGGGATTTCCACGGCTTGCCATTCACTCCAGGCCGCCGGGTTGACAGCGACACTCGTTGTACCCAGTTCAATCTCGGCCTTGCGCCAGAAGTATTGGAACGGCTGCACCCGCTGCCGCCCGACAAAGTAATAATCAGCTCTGGCAGGTGTTATGCCGTCCATAAAACAACTGATCACGTCCAGATCGCAGGTTTGCTCGAATGACTGCAGGTAGTCCTGCAGCGCCGCCTGCACGGAGTCGTTGTTCAAGCGTGCCTGGTTAAGGTTGTTTTCCAGGTTTTTGAACAGACTGGTCTTGCGCAGACGCACAAAGGGATTGATGAAGTTTTCCGGGTAGCACGAAATCAACTGCACCGCGGCCCAGTCGGGGTAGTTGTTGTAGAGCGCCCATTCGAGTAGATGACGCTTGTCGAACTGGTGCGTTTGAAAGCCTGGTTCAAGCTTGCGATACACCGCATGGATGTATTGCTGCGCACAACTTGTCGCTTCGGCTACCCAGGAACTCTGTACCTGGTAGGTGTCCAGCGGATCCATGCGCAGCAGTTCGAATAGATCTGCCGGTGTTTTCAGAAACGGGTATTTCGTATTGGCAACCTGACCGATGCAGTACTCGAGCAGTGCCGAGCGACGCATTTCCAGCAGCCCGCCAATATTACTCAGTGCCATGATCTTGCTCCTTGGGGTATGACCCGGGGACAAACGTTCGACAAGCAATACCGCTCGCCCCGGTAGCTACTCACGGGCAAATTTGATGGGGTCGACAAAAACTCTTTCGCCCTCGCCAGACTGAGTGCGAACACCGAAAAGGAAGGTGCCGCCCGTCTTGCTGGACACAAAGACCCGCGTGAGCCCCTGCTGATCGGTGAACCCTTGCGCTGGCCGGATAGTGGCGTCATCGAGTTTTGCGGGGGGGACGGTCTCCCAATGCCACTCCACAAGCGAGTTTTGTCCACGGTTCCCATAGCGGTCCTCCAGCACTGCGTAGAGTTCGACTTCCTGCCCTTTCGGCACTTCCCCCAAGGGCGTTGGTGACAGTTCTGCAAGCGGGAAAGACAGCGAAGCGAAATCGGCGTCGATCTGGACAGCAGGGGCGTACTGCGGCTCAAACAAGTCCAGCCATAACAGTGGCGTGTCGCGGCCCATGACCTTGCCGGGGGTAAACGTGGCCAGAAGCGTTCCGTCTATCTCGGTCGCGCCTGTTTCAATCGTGCCCAGAGTGGCGCGCCAATAAACGTTGACACCACTAAGCGCCGCTCCTTCGGTGTTATTGAGGGTCACTTTATAGGTGACTTTTTCCCCTGGCTTGTTGGCCACGACGGTGCTGTCACCCTCCACTACGCACGTGATCGTGACCAGCCCCTGGAGGTCGCCCGGCACATGCACCATTGGCGCCCGCACACGGGATGCGTCCAGCTGGGCACGTTCGGCGGCTTCGGTATAGGCTGGTTTATCGAAGGTTTCGGGCAGATTGCCGATCAGGAAAATCGTCAACGCATCCATACCGCTCTCGGTGGACAGCACCCGGACGCGCATCAACAGATCGAGTTGACTGAGATTTTTCAGCACTTTGAGGTCGGTGGGGTCGATGCGACTGACACACTCGCGCACTTCCTGCACGCTCCAGCCAAAAAAATCGGCCAGCTTGATGGCGGCGGCCTGTTGCGCCAGCCACCTTGCATCACCCGTGACATCCGGCAACGCGTTGACTTGACGCAGGTAGTCCAACAGTTTCTGCGCCGGCTGTTCACCCAAGGCGAAGGCGCGGGTGAGTGTCGTCAGGTAATAAAGTGTGCGCATCGTCAACGCATACTTGTCGTCCTGACTGAGCCAGGCCTTGTAGCCGTAATCCAGATAGTCCTGCAACAGCGTGGCACTCAACCCCAGCGTCGACACCACCTCACTGCGCCGTCTCACTTCAGCCAACAGATCGAGCAGCGCATTGGCATTGCGGTTATGTCCCCGGCCTGGCGTCTCGGAACCCGTACCGGTTCGTTCAAGCACTTGCTGCAGCAATTGATGAACCGTGGCGTTTGCCCAGTTCAGAATCGGTATTGCCTGCTCCACGCCGACTCCGGCATACACCGCCAGCGTTTCTTTCAACAGCGACGCCTGAGCATCGCGTACCTGCAAAAACACACTGACCATGTTGTCGATGATGTTCTGGCGCAATGACGGCTCGATCACACCCAAGGCACTGTCGACCGCCCAGGTGATTTTCGCGCGGACAACGGCGAGGTACTGCTCGCCTGTTCCCTCATGGGGCAATACCAGACCATAGGTGTCGACTATCGGATCCAGGTTATCGGCGGATGTCGCCAGGAACTCGAGCCAGTCGGCAGCCCCGGCAGACGGCACGCCCGCCATCAAAAAAACGCTATTGGACAACAATGCGGTCGGCAGCAAATTGCGAATCTGCTCGAAAAACTGCAGATCCTGTTCGGACGGTTCCTGCGCCGGTAGCGCATCGACCGCGTGCTGCAGCGCCCACAACACCGGCAGATTGTTTTGCGCACACCACTGCACACAACTTTGCATGGCTTCGATCAGTTCCAGCACATCCGGTAAACCGTCCGGCACGTTGTGAATAGCAGGAATGCCTGCGAAGCGATCAACCCAGTCATCCCCGCCCAGCACCGACAGCATCAACACACCTTCGACCGGTGTGATGTCCAACAGCCGGGGTAGTCTCACCAAGCGGTAAAAACTTGAGATGATCGCCGGACTGCGGGTTAGTGCGTCAGTAAGACCATGAGCCCTGGCCACCGTCATTGCCAGAAAGTAATAAGTCTGCGGATCGATCGCCAAGCCGCTGCACAGCTGGCTGATCGTCAAATCAACCTCGCCCGGCGTCGGTGTCACCGCAAACGTACCGTTGTCGAGCCTCAAGGGCTCGCGATAATCCGTTTGAAAATTGAAGACCTGATCGAACTTTGAGAGCGTTTCGCCGCGACCGTAAACCGACAGCTCACCGATAAACACCGCAAAGTCCGCGGCGGTGCATTCGTAGCGCTCGCGCAACGTCTGAAATAGCCCAAGTGCATGCACGGCGCCGCTCGTTATATCCATCTCGTACGGAACGAATTTCGGCGAATTGCCGAGCGCTGTTGCCCTGATGGCGGCCACCAACACTGCATCCACCTGGTCGAACGGCAATCCGGTCCAGTTGGCCAGGCGCACCATCTGGTTTATCCGGTCATAGCGTTTGAAACCGATGAGGTCGTCGGTGCTTGCCGTCAATCGATGGCGAGGCTCTGATGCAGGATCGATACGCACCGCTGGTGCAGTATTGTTGTTGATGTAGATCGACCCCGAATGTTCGCTTTCCGGATGCTCGGGTTTCTTTTCCGGATAGGTCACATTGGCTGAGCGCACCGGGGCAAAGTCGCCAACCGACAGCAAGGCTTCGATCTGCCGGCTGTCCAGCTTCGTGCGCTCACCAAAAAAAACCACCTGGTTAAGATTTTGATACTTATCGAGATTATTGGTACCGAAGTGGCGGGCAAAAAAATCTTCACGCTCCTCAAAGTCCGCACGCGCCTCTGTCAGCAACAGGCGCTGATAAGGGCCAAGCCGCGAAGCATGGGCAAAACCCCGGCCGGTATTGGCACCTCGAGCATTGGCTTGCAGAAAATAGGGGTAAGCCAGGTCAACCCGGTGCTCGAAATCCCCCACCGACAGGCCATGAGACTGGGCGATGCCATCAATCGTGACCCAATGCTGGTAATACGGCAGGCCATTGGGGTAGCGGGCCTGGATCAACGCGTCTTCAATCGACTCAGCTGTTTCGGCCTGCGTGTTCGCCGCAATGAACCCCTCTAGTACCGTGACGATGATGTCTACCGACGATACCGTCTGATAGACCGCGTTGAAGTCGACATCCAGCGACAGCAAATCCGTACGGCGCTGATGCAACTGATATTTTTCTTCCTGGTTCTCATGCTCGATACGGTCACGAATCCAGCGCAACAACTCGATCAGGTACGCCACCGGCGACGTGATGGACTCCAGAGCATCTGACGGGCAGAGGGCCGCAAAATCGGTACCGATCAGACCGTGATAATTTGGACCATCAACGATCGATAACAAACCGCTCGAGCTGCGTGTGGCTGCGAGCTTGTTGCCTGTCAGCGTCTGCTCGATAAACTGGCGACGCAGATACGTGGCCATGCTGTTGGCCCCGCGTAAAAATCGTTGCGCGTCATCCGGGCCAAGCCGCTGCTCCCGGACCAGGCCTTGAACCCCCTTCTCCACCAATGGAAAAATCGACCCACCTTTTTCCAGGTAAGTCTGGAGGTTCTTCAATCCGATGTTTTGTACTTGTTGTTCCTCGCTGAACAACTGATCGACCAGTTGCAGGGCGGGACGGCGCGAATCAACCATGATCAGGTTCCTTTAGGCGACAACTGGCCCGCACAACCTGACGTCCTTCGTCAGGCTGCGCATTCAGTGAGTACGATTTAGCGCTTCGGCAGCGGGGACGTCGACTGTCAGATCTGACAGTTCTGATGACCGTTCGTCGGAAGCGTGCTCTCAGGTTTTTTCCGAAGGCAGGCGTGCGGGCTCTACTTCAAAACGCGCGCTGTCGGCCCAATCGGAAATCGTCGCGTCATCCGCACCGTCGGTGAGGGTTTGCCTGAATCGGTACCAGTTACCCGCTTCGGGCAGTGCCTGCGTCGACTCACCGCGCCACTGTCCATTGGTCACGGGCAACTGCGGCACCCACTGCACATCCGGGTTGTACCAGCTCACGGCGGCCCCAACGCCCTGACGGCCTCGGCCGGCAAACTGAACCGGATAACTGACCCACTGGCCCGCAGCGGGCTCGTCAAGGGTGGGCAAAAAAGTACCCAACACGACTGGGTGTTGTGTCTCAAACGATTCGAACTCTCCCAATGACGCTACCGCCTCCAACCGGTAACGCCCCCCAGCGAGTAAACCGGCATCGAGCATCACCGACCAGGTGCGATCTTCCTGCACGATTGCGCTTGCCGGCTCTGAGCGCGTGGCACCGACCAGCGTCACCGTGACGGTATCGCCCGGCACACCAAAACCGGACACCACCACCTGCCGCCCGATGGCATCGCCCTCAACCGGGGTTTCGATGAAGGGAGCGGCCGGGACCACGTCATATTGCAACGGCTCGCTGTCTTTCGACTCTTGCAGCTTGCCGTTTTCATCCATGAACGTTTGCCGGGCCCAAATGGTTTTGCTGCCCACCGGCAATGTCACTTCGGCTTGCCAATTGCCGTCCGGGTCCACAATGACATTCGTGAGCAGTGGTTCGGCAAGGCCCTCCAGACAGACCTCGACAAGCCCGTCCTTCATCCCCGTCCCCTTGAGCATTGCGGTACGTGGCAACTTGCCGTTTTTCGATGGTTGGATAATTTGGGGGGGCAGCAGCACCACCTCGAACGTGCGCTGTTCGCTATAAGCCGATGGCCGCCCCTTCAATGTCTGCCGTGCATCGAGGGTGTAGAGCCTGAAATCCTGAAGGCTCAGGTCAATCGACCAGTCGCCGTCCTGGCTCAATACTTTCGGATCCCCCAACGGACGATCGAAACGTTTATCACGCAACTGCAGAGTGGCCCCGGCCATACCCTGCGTGCCCTCGACCTTCACAACGCTGCCGACTTTCGAGCCGTTTATTGGCTGGGTGATCACTGGTGCGAGCATCGGCGCCGAAACCGTGAAGTTTCTGCGTTCAGGTTCTGATGTCTGGGGAGCCACTGTCTGGGTCACGATGATGGTGTAGGGTTCGCCCTCGGTGAATTCGTCAAGTCGCTGGAAGCTCCAGGTCTCACCGTCGACTAAGCCTGGATAGGTCTTGTTTTCGTCATCGCTGAATCGGATGGTCACCGAGGCGTTTGCCCAGCAGGTGCCGCGAAACAAGGGCGAAAGCCCCTCTTTGGGCGGTTCCTCCACCGTTGGTTTGCGTGGAAGTATCGTGACTTTGAGAACGAGCCAGTCTGATTCGTGTTCCTTGAAAACCTGCCTGATACGGACTTGCCGTTCGAACGAGGGTCCCCATTGTTCAAACGCCTGGGTTGACCATTGGCCACCGGCAACAGGTTTCTCGGGCGCAACCAGGTCATCGCTATGGGGTTTGCGAACCTCTACCCTTGCTCCGTTAAAACCTTTGCCACTGAAGGTCGGCCGATAGTCCGGGGTGTATTTCAGGTCACTGACATCAGGAAACACATTGTTGACTGTAAATTCATAAGGCAGCGAATCGATCCAGCCGCCGGCGTTGTCTCTGATCCTCTGAACGGCCCTTAATTTGTAGGTGCCAAATTCCCAGCCCGTGGCGGTGGTTTGCCAAGTGCCGTTGCTCTGCACCTCGACATTTTGAGGCGCAGCCGGCGGTGGTTGGACTGGACTTGCGACGATGGTGAACTGGATTTCGGTTTTGAGTTTCTCGTCGAAATGGCCGGTGCCGGAAAATGTGATCGTTTCATTGGCTTGCGTGTATGTGACCGTCGGTTTGCCCGTGCGTACCCGTATGCCGAAGGGTTGGCTGTTTGTCGATGTCAACCCCAAATAGGTGTGTGTGCCAACAATCGAATGCGGGCCAGGGGTCAGCGTAAAAGGTGCAGACCATGCGCCCGTGGCGGCATTGACTGAAGTGCTGATTTGAGCCTGGGTGTTTTCCGAACGCACAGCAACAGCGCTGGAGATGCCAGCAGCGACAGTGCCTGTGAACGTCGACGTCATATCCACCGTTTGCATTGATCCCGGAGACGTTATTCGGGGCCAGTCAATGACGTAAAAATTGCGGTGGACGGATGGCTCAGATGTTGCGCCCTCGTATCTTTGACGGGCGACCAGCGAATAATTTTTCCCGAACGCAAACGTGTGGGTGCTGGTACCACCCCATGTCCCATCAATTTCGATCTTTGCGTCCGCCAATACCTTGGTCGACGTGTCTTTGATGTAAACATCCACTCTCGTCATCGCATGGTGTAGACCACCTGTGCCCGCAATTTGCGGCGTTTGTGTACTGATAACTTGGGGCAACGGCGTGAGCGTTACAGGCTTGAGTACAGTGAGTGACGCTGTACCCGCGTAGCGCCCCTGCGTATTTCCATACTCCTCGCGGATGATGAAACCCTGCAAACCCTGGGGGACGTTACCAAGAAGCGTGACAGTCCAATGCCCGTAGCCGTCAGTGATGGTCGTTGTGCTCAGCACAGTGCCTGAATTGGGACGTACAAGCGTGATTTTGCTGCCTTTGCCGGCGAGGCCTGGCACTGTGGTCGTTACAGTACGATTGCTAGCGATGCGAGCAGCCTTTCTGACCAGTAATGTCCGCGGTGTCCACCTTGACCATTGATCGATGTAATCCCATCTTCCATCAACTCTGACTTGCAGATCACTCTCAGGGAGGTTTTCGACCCGAATACTGTGCCAGACGCCACCCAACCATGCACTTGCAGTGATACGCCGGTAGTAATTATCGGGTCCATGAAAATCCAGATGAACATTGTGGTAATGGCCATCGTTCACCGGGATGCGAAACTTGAAATCCATCGTGGTATCCACTAACAGTGGACCTCTGCCGGCCTCATACTCCAGGTCCGCGACTAACATACCCGGCTCATCGGGATTCAGGAAAGGGTGTTGGTCCTCCGGAAACTGGCCATCTTCTGGAGGGTTGGAGCCTGGGTTCTTTTGCTCGGACATGATTGAGCTTCCTTCTACATACCGTCGGCGCGTGGGTGCTTCATTTAAGAACCGTAAAACACGAACTGACACCTGTAAGATCTGACAGTCCCGACAAGCGGTAACTTTTCCCACGCCGCAATATGCTGACGTCCTTCAGTCGTGAACACGCGGCTACAGCGGCTTGCGCCGTTGCCTACACATCACTCAGAATCCGCCGGCTTGTGCGCTTTGGTATTGCCCCGTAACTTGATCCGCGTCGCTGCCAATCAGCGGCCGGGTTTAGTCGCCCGGAGGTGATATGAATGTGCATAAGGCGTCATCCAGTCGGGTAATCCCTATCCCCGCACTTGATGGTGGCTGTGCGCAGGGCGCCCTCGGGCGCGCCGGTTTTTCATATCTCCTCCCGGTCGACTAACCTGCGTACAGCCGCCACCCCCTCGTTTAGTCGCGAGCCGGTGGTAGCTCCAACAAGGAGATTTACCATGTTCAAAGCCACACCCAACCCCCCCGAAACCGACCCGGTTTCTCCCTACGCCACCCTCGATTCAAAAAAGCTCCACGCCGCCGCCGAAAAGGCCCTCGACCATTACCTCAAACCCGACATCGAATCGCTGCGCTCATCCCAGGACCGTGCCATGAAAATGTTCACCGTGGTACCTGATGCAAACCCCGAAGCCCTGATCATCCAGACCTATGAAACCTTTTCCTCGGTAAGCATTTTGCTGCTGGATCTGGCGGACAGCCTGGAAGACAAACAGCGGCATCTGGCGATGGCGATTTATCAGATGAGTGAGATGGGGTTGATGCTGGCGGAGCGGTCGCTGGATATCGAGCGGGCGATTAAGCCGGCCTGACCTTTAGACGTCGGGCGTCTGTACTGACGCCATCGCGAGCAGGCTCGCTCCCACAGTGATAGGCGCTGATCACAACTTTTGTGTTCAACGCAAATCTCCTGTGGGAGCGAGCCTGCTCGCGATGGCAATAGTGAAAGCGCCGCAGCCTTCAGGCAGAAGCCGGCAACGGCTGAAAGCTGAAGTACTGCTGTAACGCCGTTAACAATTGCCCATACTCCGGCGGTGCCCGTTGCAGGCTGAACCCGGCGTCATAGTGGTGGGGGGTTGCGTCTTCGTGGCACCACAGGCAGCAGGCGCTGAGGTCGATAACCTGCTGACAATGGCCGTCCATGGGGATTTTCAGGCGCAGATCAAAATCGGCGCCCACCATCATCGGCAACTGGCTGATCAACATCAGCCCGTCCTGGGACAGATTGCCCAGAAAGCCAATGGGCTTGTCGGTGACGCTGTTGAACACTTTGAGAAAATACGGCAGTTGATGCCGCTCGATCCGGCGGTCAGTGAACATGCTGATTTCGCTACGCAAGGCCCTTAAGCAGGGCCGCACTAATGCTTCGGAACGGGCCTGCTCTATGACTTGATAGGCATAAGCCGCGCTCTCCCCGATCCTGGTGCGACAGTCCATTCATCCGCTGTCGCTTACTGCTGCCGATCACAGGTGTTACCTCGATTAGAAGCAAGGCTCTAAATCGATTTATTCGACTATAGCTCACCGCCGCCGGTCAGCCAGCCGCTTCAATCAGAACCGGGTCGGGCGCACGGCCGCCGCGCTGCGGGTCGGGTAGTGCCCCAGGCTCTGCAAGGTTTCCAGACGGGCACGGGCGCGGTAGGCGTATTCGCTTTGCGGGTAGGACGCGATGATGAATTCGTATGTCTGGGCCGCATCGATAAACAGCTTTTGTCGTTCCAGGCACTGGCCGCGCATCATCGACACTTCCGGCCACACATACGGCCGCGCGCGACTGGCGCGCTCGACCTTGGACAGTTCGAGCATCACTTGCTCGCAGTTGCCACGGTCATAGGCGCTGTAGGCATTATTCAAATGATGGTTCATCGACCAACGGGTGCAGCCCACAACACTGAGGGCAAGAACGGCAATGAGCACGAATCGCATGGGGGATCTCCTGTCTTGCGCTCTGTATCGACCCGTGGCCAGAAATCTTCAGGAGCATTTGCACCAAGCTGTACCGTTCAATAAAGAAAACAATAAGTAGTGCAAACGAACAATGACTACACCTACGGACCATAGTAGCCTCTGCTAGCGCTTGAACTCAGGAGTCTTTGCATGTCCGTCCGTCGTACCAAAATCGTCGCTACCCTTGGCCCGGCCAGTAACTCGCCGGAAGTTCTCGAACAGCTGATTCTGGCTGGCCTGGACGTCGCCCGTCTGAATTTCTCCCACGGCACCCCCGACGAGCACAAGGCTCGCGCGAAGCTGGTGCGTGACCTCGCTGCCAAGCACGGCCGCTTCGTTGCCCTGCTGGGTGACCTGCAAGGCCCGAAAATCCGTATTGCCAAATTCGCCAACAAGAAGATCGAGCTGAAGATCGGTGATCAATTCACCTTCTCTACCAGCCATCCGTTGACCGAAGGCAACCAGCAAGTGGTCGGCATCGACTACCCCGACCTGGTGAAAGACTGCGGCGTGGGCGACGAGCTGCTGCTCGACGACGGTCGCGTGGTCATGCGCGTCGATACCGCCACCGCCACCGAACTGCACTGCACCGTGACCATCGGCGGCCCGCTGTCGGACCACAAAGGCATCAACCGTCGCGGTGGCGGCCTGACCGCACCGGCCCTGACCGAGAAAGACAAGGCCGACATCAAGCTCGCTGCGGAAATGGAAGTCGACTACCTCGCGGTGTCCTTCCCGCGTGACGCCGCCGACATGGAATACGCTCGTCAACTGCGCGACGAAGCCGGCGGTACTGCCTGGCTGGTGGCGAAGATCGAACGCGCCGAAGCCGTGGCCGACGACGAAACCCTCGACGGCCTGATCAAAGCCTCCGACGCGGTGATGGTGGCCCGTGGTGACTTGGGTGTGGAAATCGGCGACGCCGAGCTGGTGGGCATTCAGAAGAAAATCATTCTGCACGCACGCCGCCACAACAAGGCGGTGATTGTCGCGACCCAGATGATGGAGTCGATGATCCAGAACCCGATGCCGACCCGCGCCGAAGTGTCCGACGTCGCCAACGCCGTGCTCGACTACACCGACGCCGTAATGCTCTCGGCTGAATCCGCTGCGGGCCTGTATCCGCTGGAAGCCGTGCAAGCCATGGCGCGCATCTGCATCGGCGCTGAAAAGCACCCGACCAGCAAGTCCTCCAGTCACCGCATCGGCAAAACGTTCGAACGTTGCGACGAGAGCATCGCACTGGCAACGATGTACACCGCCAACCACTTCCCGGGTGTGAAAGCGATCATCGCATTGACCGAAAGTGGCTACACGCCGTTGATCATGTCGCGCATCCGTTCTTCGGTGCCGATCTACGCGTTCTCTCCGCACCGCGAAACCCAGGCCCGCGCGTCGATGTTCCGTGGCGTCTACACCGTACCGTTTGACCCGGCATCGCTGCCGCCTGAGCAAGTCAGCCAGGCCGCGATCGACGAGTTGCTCAAACGCGGTGTTGTGGAGAAAGGCGACTGGGTCATCCTGACCAAGGGCGACAGCTACCACACCACCGGCGGCACCAACGGGATGAAAATCCTGCACGTTGGCGACAAGATGGTCTGAGTACCGCAGCGCTGTAAAACAAAAGCCCCGCCATGTGAATGGCGGGGCTTTTTGGTTTTTGATCCTGAAAAATTGTTGTCTTGGCTGACGCCTTCGCGGGCAAGCCTCGCTCCTACAGGATGGCGGGTGTCCACAAAATCGAATTTCAACACAAAACCTGTAGGAGCGAGGCTTGCCCGCGAAGAGGCCCGCCCTGTCACCGCAAATTCAATGCCTGTTGAGAAACCCTGACAACGCCGCCATCGCTTCCGGCGAACGCAGCCGCTGGGTGAACAATGCGCCCTCTTCTTCTATTACCTTGCGCAACTGTTCCCGATCCGGGGCTTTCATCAATTGCTTGCTGATGCGCACCGCCTCCGCTGGCAACGATTCAAATCGCAACGCCATCTCCCGCGCCTTGGCCAACACCGCTTCAAGCTCGCTCGCCACAAAAATCAGCGCTCAACCGCGGGGTAGAAACACATCCGCCAGCAGTTGATTGCGCGGCAAACCGGCCAGGTACAGGCGCCTGGCAAAGGCGTCGACACTGTCGGGGGCCCCGCAGACTAAGGCCAGGGTTTGCCGCGAAACAAGGCGCAGTTGCGCCAAAGCCGCGGGCAACTCGGCCGCGGTCCAGAGCTCGACGTTTAGGTTTTCACGGCCATCGGCCATGGCTTGCAGGGGTTTGGCCAGATAATGCTCCTCTGCGTCATGGGCCAGGTGAATGACACGGATGGCGCCTTGGTGGTCCTGACGCAACGCTTCACGCAAAATACCGAACAATGGCCCCAGACCGGTGCCGGCCGCCAACAACCACAGCGGTCGGGTATGCCAGTCCGGGTCGTAATGCAGTGCCCCGCCGCGCAACTCGCCGAGGCGAATCGGATCGCCGATTTTCAAGCAACGCGCCGCATCACTGAATTCCCCCGGCTGACGGCAATCGAGATGGAACTCCAGAAAACGGTCTTCTTCCGGCAGACTGGCCAGGGAATACGGCCGCGCAATCTGACCCGCCCACAACACCAGGTGCTGCCCCGCCTGATAGCGCAACGGTCGCTCACTGGTCAGACGCAAACGCAAAACGCTGGGGCTCAGCCAATCGCTGGCGGCTACCTGCGCAGCAAGCCCATCACGCAACGGGTCAAAGGTTTCGATTTGCAGGTCATCGACCACCTGGCACTGACAGGCCAACCGCCAACCCTGCTGACGCTGCTCATTGCTCAAGGCATCGGGACGGCTGTCGCTGGGCAAGCCCTCGACACATTTGACCAGGCACGCATGGCAACTGCCGGCGCGACAGCTGTAGGGCACCGACACGCCGTTCTGATTCAAGGCATCGAGCAGGTTGCTCCCCGCCGCCACGGTCCATTGGCGTTCGCCGACCCGTAATTCAGGCATCGACATTCTCCCAGGCCGCCGCGCAACGGTTACGGCCGTCACGCTTGGCGCGATAGAGCGCCTGATCGGCGCGGTGCAAGGCGTCGTCCAGGTCATCGCCCAATTGCAGCAGGGTCATGCCCGCCGACAGGCTGAGGTTGCGCACATTCAGGCCGACCAACTCGACATCCATAAAGGCAATACGCAACCGCTCGCAACATGCCGTCAGGCGCTCGGCGTCGCAATCGGGCACCAGCACCACGAACTCTTCGCCGCCGTAGCGGGCCAGAATATCGCCATCGCGCAGGCAGGCGGTGGCCACTGCGGCAAACGCTTGCAGCACCTGATCGCCGGCGGCATGGCCGTGAACATCGTTAATGCGTTTGAAGTGGTCGAGGTCGATCAACGCCAGGCCATGCACCACGTCGGCTTCCATGGCATTCAACTCGCGGGAGGCCAGGCGCAGGAAGTGCCGGCGGTTGAACAGCCCGGTGAGTTCGTCGGTCGCCACCAGGCCTTCGAGCTGGCGCATCATGCCGCGCAGGGTGTCTTGGTGCGCCTGCAAGGCGAACCGCCGCTGACGTATACGCTGGCGCGACATCTGCACGTAACGGGCGTAAAGCACCAGCCACGCGAGCACCACAAACAGCACACACACCTGCAACAGCGCCAACGTCGGGTCGGGCAGCTGAAAGTGGTAGCCCTCCCACAAGGTGAGGGCGCTGAAACTGAAAAACACCAGAAACGCGCAACGGGCGAAAGCCGTGCGCGAAAGATGAAACAACCCGAACAACAGAATCAACAGGTAAAACACCAGAAACGCGCCGCGCGCCTCGTCCAGATGGGCGATCAGCCAGGTTTGCCAACCCAGCCCCAGCAGTATTTGCGCTTCGGTCAGGCTCGGGTCGGAAAACCGCAGGTTGCAGCCGCTGGAGAATACCGCGAACAACACCGCCTGGCTGAGCACCACCAACGCGCTGCCGATCGCCATGCCGCTGACGGATTCCTGGTAGTGACCGGTGAAAAACGCCAGCCACAGCAGCAGCAAAGCCAGGGCGTAGGTGCCAGCTGCGAGGGCAAAGCGTTTGAGCAAAAGCCGCTGGATGGCGTTATGGGTCAATCGTTGATTCACCGTGGGAAAGGAGGCTGATCGAGTGTCCTACTCTACAGGCCGGATGCCACTTTAGTGGCGAGTCTGATAAATGACCATTCAATTTTCGGGGCAGAAAACTGGCGTCAGAACGATGACTGACTTGCCTCTGTAGGAGCTGCCGAAGGCTGCGATCTTTTGATCTTGCTCTTCGGCACTTCAAAAAGAGCAAAGTCAAAAGATCGCAGCCTTCGGCAGCTCCTACGGGTTCGCGTCGTGCGATAACTGGCGATCAGAACCTCCCGACCTATGCGACCAACGTTTGACTGTTGGCGGGTGTGTACCGAACCGAGGCGCGCTATACTGCCGCGCCTTTTTAGCGTCGCGCCAGCATGCCCGGCGTGCCTTGAAAGGTGCTTGCAACCGACCGATGCACCCAAGCTGCAAGCACCTTATTGAATGTTCCCGTCTTTTAGAGGAGCGCGACTCATGACCGTGATCAAGCAAGACGACCTGATTCAGAGCGTTGCCGACGCCCTGCAATTCATTTCCTACTACCACCCCGTGGATTTCATCCAGGCGATGCACGAGGCCTACCTGCGTGAAGAATCGCCGGCAGCCCGCGATTCCATGGCGCAGATCCTGATCAACTCGCGCATGTGCGCCACCGGCCACCGCCCGATCTGCCAGGACACCGGTATCGTTACCGTGTTCGTGCGCGTGGGCATGGACGTTCGTTGGGATGGCGCCACCATGGGCTTGGACGACATGATCAACGAAGGCGTGCGCCGGGCTTACAACCTGCCGGAAAACGTCCTGCGTGCCTCGATCCTCGCCGACCCGGCGGGCGCTCGCAAAAACACCAAGGACAACACCCCGGCCGTGATTCACTACTCCATCGTTCCCGGTAACACCGTGGAAGTGGACGTGGCGGCCAAGGGTGGCGGTTCCGAGAACAAGTCGAAAATGGCCATGCTCAACCCGTCCGACTCGATCGTCGACTGGGTACTGAAGACCGTTCCGACCATGGGCGCCGGCTGGTGCCCACCGGGCATGCTGGGTATTGGCATCGGCGGCACCGCCGAGAAAGCCGCCGTCATGGCCAAGGAAGTGTTGATGGAATCCATCGACATTCACGAGCTGAAGAAGCGCGGCCCGTCCAACCGTATCGAAGAGATGCGCCTGGAGCTGTTCGAGAAGGTCAACCAACTGGGCATCGGCGCCCAGGGCCTGGGTGGCCTGACCACCGTGCTCGACGTGAAGATCATGGATTACCCGACCCACGCCGCTTCGTTGCCGGTGTGCATGATCCCGAACTGCGCCGCCACCCGTCACGCGCACTTCGTGCTCGACGGTTCCGGCCCGGCCTCGCTGGAAGCGCCACCGCTGGACGCCTACCCGGAAATCGTCTGGGAAGCCGGCCCGTCGGCCCGTCGCGTCAACCTTGATACCCTGACCCCGGAAGACGTGCAGAGCTGGAAGCCGGGCGAAACCGTCCTGCTCAACGGCAAAATGCTCACCGGTCGCGACGCGGCGCACAAGCGCATGGTCGAGATGCTGAACAAGGGTGAAACCCTGCCGGTGGACCTGAAAGGTCGCTTCATCTACTACGTCGGCCCGGTTGATCCGGTCGGTGACGAAGTGGTTGGCCCTGCCGGTCCTACCACTGCCACGCGGATGGACAAGTTCACCCGTCAGATCCTCGAGCAAACCGGCCTGTTGGGCATGATCGGCAAATCCGAGCGCGGCCCGACCGCCATCGAAGCGATCAAAGACCACAAAGCCGTTTACCTGATGGCTGTCGGCGGCGCGGCTTACCTGGTGGCACAAGCCATCAAGAAATCCCGCGTGGTGGCTTTCGCCGAACTGGGCATGGAAGCGATCTACGAGTTCGACGTCAAAGACATGCCTGTGACCGTTGCGGTCGATAGCAAGGGCGAGTCGGTACACATCACCGGTCCTGCGATCTGGCAGCAAAAGATCAGTGAAAGCCTGGCGGTGGAAGTGCAGTAAGCACCTCCCTCACTGCTGAAAAGGCCGGGCCGTCTCCCCAGACGACCCGGCCTTTTTTTGGATAACGATTTAGTCCTTCGATCTAAGCAGCCACTTCGACCAATCCATTCGGTCTAGAAAAAACGGTTCTACCTGTCAGATCTGACAGGTTACGTTTCGCCTCTATCTTGATAGCGTTGATCCACCCACGTCCTACCGCGTGCGCACTGGATGAAACCATGGCAGATCAAGACCTCAGCATCACGACGCCGTCCATCGCGAAAAGCTCATCGATCGCCACGATCGGCAAGAGTTGGGGCGCCGTGGGCCCGACGGGAGCTTCGGGGTTCGAGCTGCCGATACCGAATTCCTCAGGGCGGGGTTGGGATCCGCAACTGTCACTGACTTACAGCAGTCAGACCGGGAACGGGGTGTTCGGCATTGGCTGGAATCTGGGGCTCGGCCAGATCAGCCGCCGCACCAACAAGGGCGTGCCGCGTTATACCGACCATGACGAGATCATCGGCCACGATGGCGAAGTCTGGATGCCCGAGCTCGACGACGAGGGCGAGATCGAATCCCGCACCGAAAGCAGCTACAACAGAGTGGGCGTCGGCGAGCACACGGTGGTGCGTTACTGGCCACGAGTCGAAAGCGACTTTGCCCTGCGCGAACGCTGGCAACCCCAAGGTGATGTTCCGCCATTCTGGCTGGTGCATGGCAGTGACGGCTCGTTGCATGTCTATGGCAAAACCGCGGCTTCGCGCCGCTCGGATCCCGACAATCCGTTACGCGTCGGCTCCTGGCGGCTTTGCGAAAGCATGAACGCTCACGGCGAGCACATCTGCTTCGATTACAAAATCGATGACCAGGATCCCGACCCCATCCATGACTACCGCGCCCAGCGTTACCTGCACCGGGTGTTCTACGGCAACTTCACGGCCAGCCAGAAACTATACGCCTGGACAGTGGAAAACCCCGCTGAGCTGGACTGGCATTTTCATTTGCTGTTCGACTATGGCGAACGCAGCACGTCGCTGACAGAAAAACCCGTGTATGAAGGCGACACACTGCAACCCTGGTTGACTCGCCCGGACCCGTTTTCGACCTACGGGCAGGGCTTTGAGCTAGGTACACGCCGGCTCTGCCGGCAGGTGTTGATGTTTCACTGTTTTCCTGACGAGCCGGGCACCGCGCCGGTGCTGGTTCGGCGTCTGTTGCTGGAATATGCGAAGAGCACACCAGAATGGACTTACAGCCAGATAACGGCGGCACACTATCAGGCCTACGACGCCAGCGGCGCCGTGGAAAACACCCCGCCTGTGGAGTTCGACTATTCGCCCTTCGAGATCAATAAAACCCCTGCCCGTTTACTCGAATCAGACACCCAACCGGGTGTTGAAGACGGTGGCTTTTACCAGTGTGTCGACCTCTACGGTGAAGGCCTGCCGGGATTTCTCTGCCGCTATGACCAATGCTGGTACTACCGCGAACCGCTGCGCGCAGTCTCGGGAACCGACGATATCGGTTACGGGCCATGGACGGCGCTGGACAAGGTCCCGGTGGCCGATCGCAGCCGTCCGGTACAACAACTGCTCACTGACCTGACCGGTGATGGACGCCTTGATTGGATCACTGCCCAGCCGGGTATCAGCGGTTTCCGCACGCTGAATGAGCAGCGTGATTTCGCTGACTTCATACCGTTCAACGCGTTCCCGCTGGAGTTTTTCAACACGCTGTCGACGCTGGGCGACCTGAGTGGTGACGGCCTCAGCTCTGTAGCATTGATTGGCCCGAACTCGGTGCGCCTGTACGCCAACCGACGTGAACAAGGCTTCGCGGCGGCCCAAGAGGTTCCCCATGAGACCGGCGATGACCGGTTGCCATTGTTCAGCAACTCGCCCAGTGAACTGGTGCTGCTGGGTAATCTGCTGGGCAGCGACATGCCCGAGCTGTGCCGCATCCGCCATGATGAAATCAAATGCTGGCCCAACCTGGGCCACGGCAGGTTTGGCGAAGGTCGCAAGATCAGTGACCTGCCCTTCACCTACGAGCAATTCGATTCGTCGCGGGTACGCCTCGCCGACCTGGACGGCTCTGGCGCGCCGGCACTGATCTATCTGAAATCCGAGGCGTTCGAGATCTATCTGAACCGGGGCGGCAATGGCCTGGAGCAGCTACCGGTGACTGTGCCCTGGCCCGAAGGCGTGCGTTATGACCGCTTGAGTCAGGTGAGCTTCGCCGATCTTCAAGGTTTGGGTTGTGCCAGCCTGATCCTGACCGTGCCGCACATCCAGCCGCAGCATTGGCGCTACGATTTCGTCGCGGCAAAACCCTATTTGTTGACGGCCAGCAACAACAACATGGGTTGCAGCACCAGCGTGGTCTATCGCAGCTCCGCGCAGGAATGGCTGGATGAAAAGCAGCGGATGCTCAAGCTCAAGCGCCTGCCGGTGTCGTACTTGCCGTTCCCGGTGGCAGTGATCAAAAAACAGCAGCAACTGGATGAAGTCACCGGTAACTGTCTGACCCAGGCTTTTACCTGGCGTGAAGGTGTTTACGACAGCAAAGAGCGCGAGTTCCGCGGTTTCGGTCTGTTGCAGCAAACTGACAGCGAGAGCGCCACCGGCGATGACGACGTCGGCTTCAGCGAACCGGTGCGGGTCTACACCTGGTTTCATACCGGGCAATCGATGGATCGACCACGTGACGCTTATTTCAATGAGGATGCGCACGCTGTTGCACTGGGCAAGACGTTGTTCAGCCGTTATCACGCCGCAGACGAAATCGACGAACCCATCGAGCCACACGACGCCGACAGCCAGTACCAGATTTCCCGGGCGCTGGTCGGTTCGGTCACCCGCATAGAAACCTATGCCGATGCAGAGGTAGACGAACCGGGCATTGCCACACCTTATGCGGTGGAGGAACTGCGCTATCTTGTGCGCGAAGTTCGGCCCCAAGGCCAATACGCGGCAGCTGTGTTGCTACCGTTTGTGCTGGAAAAAATCAGCTATCAGTACGACCGGTTCATCGACGATCCGCTGTGCCGTCACAACGTCAACCTGCGCTGGAGCGATTACGGTCTGCCGACCCACGCCCTGGCGGTGAGCTACGCACGCAGGCTTACCGCCTCGGACACGCCGCCGTTTACCGATCCCGATGAGCAGCAGTGGTGGCGCGACGCCCATGACGAGGCTCAGCAGTCGTACTACCTGAGCGAAACCCGTTCGAAGTTCATTGACCTGGACAAGGATCCCCAGCACTGGCGGCTGGGCTTGCCGTTTCAACAGCGCGGCAACGCGCTGGTCTTGTCCAAAGGGACGCTGCCAACCGGCCTCTCCCCGAATCAGGTGTCTTTTGACCAACTGAGGGCGCATCAGGATTCAGCGCACTGGAATGCCCAGCGCGTATTAACGACGCAGTCCGTGCAGCGTTACCTCAAGACCGCAGATCAGTCGCTGATGCCCGATTGCAAGGCCGAATTCGAAGCCCTGGCCGGCCCACTCGAAGTGGCGCAACTGGACAAGACCGCGCTGGACGCTTACAGCATCCTGCCGCCGCCCTTCGACATCCGGGCCGAACTGGCGAAAATCGGTTACACGCCGATGCCTTTGCTATTCGAAAAGCTGCCCCAGGCCGACGACAAAGAAAATCTGTGGTCGTCCCGCTACGGGTTCGCCAAGTACGACAATCTCAACGGTTTTTACAAAGTGCTGGAGCACCACGAGACGCCCAGCCACGGCGTGACGAAAGCCGAATACGACACCTACCGTCTGGCGATCAAAAGTGTCGAACTGCCAGATGGCTGTACGACCCGGATCGAATACGACTATCACGCGCTGCAACCGGTACGCATCATCGATGCCAACGACAATATTCAGGAAGCCATTTACGAACCGTCCGGGCAGCCCTTGACCATCAGTTTTTACGGCACCGAAAACGGTAGCGCCGCAGGCTTCAGACCGCTGAGCGAATTCGTCCGTCCGGTGGATCATCGTCCGGATCCGGCCATCGAGAACCCGGTGGATGCCATTCAAAAAGCCGCCAGTACCTTGCGCAAAGATCTGTTCAGCTGGATGGGGCAGCTGCCGCCGGCGGTCAGCCCCGAATTGCTCGCCGAATGGATCGCCAACGGTGATGTCCTGCCCTGCGGACATATTTGCGCCAGCGCCCGTCAACGCTTGCAGCAAGGCACCGCGATGACCGTATCGGAACAAGCGTTGAGCGAACTCATCGCGACGGTTCGCCGCGAGCCGGTGCACAGCGTCATCCTCAGTACCGACCGTTACCCCGACGATCCGGTTCCGGCACAGATCCAGATCGTCAAAGCCTGTGTGGACGGCTTTGGCCGGGCACTGCAAACCCAGCAATTGGTCGAACCCGGCATGGCGTACGCGGTGGATGAAGATTGCTCGCTCATTATCGTGGGTGGCCAGTTCGTTGAGGTGTTCGCCGATCCGCGCTGGCGCATCAGCGAGCGCATCGAATACAACAACAAGGGCCTGGCGGTGCGCCAGTTCCGGCCGTTCTTTGCCAATACCCATTGCTATGTCAACGACCAGTCACTGCGCGATCTCGGCTTCTTCGATCAACTGTTCTATGACCCGATGGGCCGTGCGATCAAACTGATCAACGCCAAAAAGGACTTCTCCCGCGAGACCTATCACCCTTGGTACCACATCAGCGAAGACTTCAACGACACCGCTGAACCGTCGCCGGAACCACGTGCGGCGCGCTCATGACAACCGCGATCCATCGGCGCACGCCCTCGCTCACGGTGAGTGACGGCCGCGGCCTGCCGATCCGCCAGATCGCTTATCTGCGCACGGTCGTCGGTGATGACACGGCTACCGCCCTGGTGACCCGCCAGCGCCACGATGCGGCCGGACGCCTGGTGGCGCAATGGGATCCGCGCTTGTCCAGCCCCAACCTCACCACGGTTTACGGGTTGGGCGGCGCAGTGCTGAAGTCCGACAGCACCGACGCCGGCTGGCGCCTGAGCCTGCCGGGGCTGGCCGGTCAGCCGCTGGAGCGTTGGGACGAGCGCGGCAATCATTGGCGCACGACCTTCGATGATCAGTTGCGCGTGGCGGCGGTCGAGGAAAACGCTGAGGCCGATGTCGACACGTTCACCTACGCCGATGCTTCGGCCGATGCCGGGCACAACCTGCGCGGTCGATTGCTGGAACAGAAAGACCGCTCAGGCACGCTGCGCACGGACAGCTATGCCCTGCCCGGCCAGCCGCTGCAGGAAACCCGCATTTTTCACGATGACGAAGTATTCACCAGCCGCCGCACGTTCAGTCCGCTGGGCACGGTGCTGGAGCAGACCGATGCCGGCGGCCATCGGCAGCAATCGCGCTACGGCCTCGCCGGGCAACTCAGGCAGGTGCAACTGCTGGTCAATGGTCAAACCGATTGGCAATCGGTCTTGCTCGATACGCAATACAACGCCGCCAACCAGATCATCCAACAGCAGGCCGGCAATCAGGTGTTGAGCCGCTGGGCTTACGATCCGGCCGATGGCCGCCTGCACACCCAATCCAGCCAGAAAGACGCCGGGCCCGTGCTGCAAAGTTACGAGTATTTCTACGACCGTGTCGGCAACATCACCCGCATCGAGGATCACGCCTTCCAGCCGGTTCATTTCGCCAACCAGCTCATCGACGGCCACCGCGATTTCACCTATGACTCGCTGTACCGGCTGACCAGTGCCACCGGTTACGACGACGCCCCGCCGTCGGACATTCCCGGCCTGCCACAGCCGACCGATCCGAAAAACCGCCTCAACTACACCCAGACTTACCAGTACGACCCCGGTGGCAACCTGATCGAGCTGTGCCATGTGCGGGCCGGCGCCAGCTATACCCGTCAGATGCGCATTGATCCGCACAGCAACCGCGGGGTGCGCTGGAAACCGGGTGATCCCGCCCCGGTGTTCGACACCCTGTTCGACCGCCACGGCAACCAGCAGACCGTGCAGCCGGGGCAAGACCTGCACTGGAACCCGCGCGACGAGCTGGAAGGCGTGACCCTGATCCCCCGCGACGACGGCCGTCACGACGCCGAACATTACGGCTACAGCCAGGGTGTGCGGGTGTTCAAGCGCCACGAGACATTCACCCCCAGCACCCGGCATTTCCACCAGGTGCGCTACTTGCCGGGGCTTGAGATCCGTACTAAAGACAACGGCGAGGAACTGCACGTCATCAGCCTCGGCGTCGGCAACGCGCGCTGCCTGCATTGGGCGCAGAAAAACCCTCGGGACACCGACGCGCATCAACTGCGCTACAGCCTCAATGATCATTTAGGTTCCTGCGTGATGGAGCTGGATCAGCAAGCGCAACTGATCAGCCACGAAGGCTATTACCCGTTCGGCGCCACCGCGTGGATGGCCGCCCGCTCGGCGATTGATGTCAGTTACACGTTCATCCGCTATTCGGGCAAGGAAATGGACGTCAGCGGTTTGTACTACTACGGGGCGCGGTATTACGCGCCGTGGTTGCAGCGCTGGCTCAGCGCCGATCCGGCGGGAGATGTGGACGGGCTGAATCTGTACGGGTTTGTGCGCAACAACCCCATGACTTATGTCGACCCGACAGGCAGTGTCTCAAAGGAAGCCCAACCGGAGAGCGGAGGAGCTCTGGCCTTTATAGCCGGAAATACTCCCAGAGAGCGAATGCTGAATAAAATAGCCTTCCATTCCGAGCTCCTTTCAGCCGTTGATCTGGCTGTCAGGGATATCACAACGCAAATACTCAATCATCGATCTGAGAAAAACAGCAGAATATCAACCGCGAAACGAACCGGTTTTTTCCTTGCGGAAAAAGGCGCATCTAATGGGGTTGGCATAGGATTAAGCGCAGCCGGGGCAGCATTGGGAATCCCCGCTGGCCCGCTAGGAATGCTGATCGGCGGGGCTCTTGGTTTCGTGGTCGGAAAAGCCGTGAGCAGAACGACGAAAGCGATCGGCACAAAAACCGGTTTGAGCACTTCCATTAGCCTGCAACCGGATCGACTGAAAGCGTCCAAGCTGGTAAAGCAAATACAGGTTAAACGAGATCCCCTGTCTGACGCGAAAGGCATCGCTGATTACAATCCGTCTACTTCCGAAGGACGCAAAAAGATCAAACAGGGCGGCATCTTCGTTGGCAAGGAGGCGGCGCTGGCCGGGGCAGGCAAGATCCCCTACGTCGGACCGGCAATCAAGGCGATTCCAGACACCATTGATATCTTGAAGGAAGTAAATAAAATCGGAAATGATCTTACCGAAGATGAGGTGACCGCACTGGATGCCGACATTACCGGCACGATAAATATGCTGCAGCGTGGCTCGGAACGTTTAATCGAAATGGTCAAGACCACCAGTCATTCTGAAACCGTGGAACGTATTGAACGCAAAACCGCAAAGCGAATTAATCTGCTGCGAGACTTGCGAACAGTCCTTCATTCCAATTCGTCCACTTTCACTGCTGTGTAAAAAGGGGGTGACACAGCTCTTGGCCCGAACAGCGGGCATGGTAATGTGCCTGCCCGTCCCTCATTTCTGCGCCCAGCATGCTGCCGACTTCCCGTACCCTGCGTCTGTCGTTGTATACCCTGCTGATCATCGCCGGCGCGGTGTTCGCCGCAACGCTTGCGATTCGCCACGCCGAACGTCAGGCGCTGGAGGAAGACGCCGCCCGGGCCAACCAGCAACTGGCGCTGTACGCCAATTCACTGCACACCCTGATCGAACGTTACCGCGCCCTGCCCGTCGTATTGGCGCTGGACCCGGAATTGCGCGCCGCGCTAAACGGTGAAGTGAGCCCCGAAGAGCAGCTTGCGTTGAACCGCAAACTGGAAAAAATCAACGGCGCCGCGCAGTCCTCGACCCTGGAATTGCTCGACCGCACCGGCCTGGCCGTGGCCGCCAGCAACTGGCGCCTGCCCAGCAGTTACGTCGGCCACAACTATGGCTTTCGCCCCTACTTCAGCCAGACCCGAACCCAAGGCACGGGACGCTTTTATGCGGTGGGTGTGACCAGCGGCATTCCCGGCTACTTTCTGTCCAGCGCGGTGACCAGCGACAGTGGTGAGTTCCTCGGCGCCATGGTGGTGAAACTCGAATTTCCGGAACTGGAACGCGAATGGCGTCAGGGTACTGACACGTTGCTGGTCAGCGATGCACGCGGGATTATCTTTATCGCCAACCAACCGGGCTGGCGCTATCGCCTATTGAAACCGCTGAGCGACAACGATCACGCCGAACTCAAAGCCACGCGCCAATACGACAAACAACCGCTGACACCGCTTGACTATCAACCGGTGCGACGCTTTGACGACAACAGTGCGCTGACCCGGGTCGTTGGCCCCGACGGGACGGCGGATTATCTCTGGGAATCGCTGCCGCTGGCCGCCGAAGGCTGGACGCTACACCTGTTGCGTCGTCCGCAGGTGGCGTTTGAAGACCTGCGTAACGCCGGGCTCGCCGCCGCCGGGGTGTGGCTGGCAGTGGTGTTTTTGCTGCTGTTCCTCAATCAGCGCTGGCGTCTGGCAAAATTACGCCAGCGCAGCCGTGAAGAACTCGAGCGACTGGTGGAAGAACGCACCCGCGATTTGCGCACCGCGCAGGACGGTCTGGTGCAATCGGCCAAACTCGCCGCCCTCGGCCAGATGTCTGCCGCGCTGGCCCATGAAATCAACCAGCCGCTGACCGCCCAGCGCATGCAGTTAGCGACCTTGCGCCTGCTGCTCGATCACGGTCGGGTCGAAGACGCCTACAAGGCGCTCAAACCGGTGGACGACATGCTCACGCGCATGGCCGCCCTCACCGGCCACCTGAAAACCTTCGCCCGCAAAAGCCCCAGCGGTCTGCGCGAACGGTTGGACCTGGCGGCGGTGGTCGATCAATCCTTGCAGTTGCTCGATGCGCGCCTGCGTGACGAGCACATCAGCACCGTGCTACATCTGACTCGCCCGGCCTGGGTGCGTGGCGATGCGATTCGTCTGGAACAGGTGCTGATTAACTTGCTGCGCAATGCCCTGGATGCAATGCACGACAAACCCTGCAAGCGTCTGGAAATCCGCCTCGAAGCCGATGAACAATTGTGGCGCCTGACCGTCGCCGATAACGGTGGCGGCATTGCCGAAGAAAATCTGGGCAAGGTGTTCGATCCGTTCTTCACCACTAAACCGGTGGGTGATGGCCTGGGCCTCGGGCTGGCCGTCTCCTTCGCTATCGCTCACGAAGCGGGCGGACGCCTGAGTGTCGAAAATGGTGAAAACGGCGCGGTGTTCACCCTGACATTGCCCATTGATCTGGAGATGCCTGACTGATGCTCAATTCGGTGATGGTGGTCGATGACGAAAGCAGCATCCGCAGCGCCGTCGAACAGTGGCTGAGCCTGTCCGGGTTCGAAGTGCAGCTGTTCAGTCGCGCCGATGAGTGCCTCGCGCAGCTGCCGAAGCATTTCCCCGGGGTGATTCTCAGCGACGTGCGCATGCCCGGCATGACGGGGCTGGAGCTGCTGGCCGAAGTTCAGCGCCGTGATGCCGACTTGCCGGTGATCCTGCTGACCGGTCACGGCGATGTGCCGATGGCTGTCGAAGCGATGCGCGATGGCGCTTATGATTTCCTCGAAAAACCGTTTAGCCCGGAAACCCTGTTGAGCAGCCTGCGCCGCGCTCTGGACAAGCGTCGGCTGGTGCTGGAAAACCGTGCCCTGCACGAGCAGGCGGACAATCGCGCGAAACTCGATGCCACCCTGCTGGGGGTTTCCCGTGGTTTGCAGACGTTGCGTCGGCAGGTGCTGGACCTGGCGACGTTGCCGGTCAATGTGCTGATCCGGGGCGAAACCGGTAGCGGCAAGGAATTGGTTGCCCGTTGCCTGCACGACTTCGGTCCCCGTGCCGACAAGCCCTTTGTGGCGCTGAACTGCGCGGCGATTCCCGAGCAATTGTTCGAGGCCGAACTGTTCGGCCATGAGAGCGGCGCGTTCACGGGCGCCCAGGGCAAACGCATCGGCAAGCTCGAATACGCCGACGGCGGCACGTTGTTTCTCGATGAAATCGAAAGCATGCCGCTGGCCCAGCAGGTGAAATTGCTGCGGGTGTTGCAGGAACAGAAACTTGAGCGATTGGGTTCCAACCAGAGCATCCACGTGGACTTGCGGATCATCGCCGCGACCAAACCCGACTTGCTGGATGAAGCCCGGGCCGGACGTTTTCGCGAAGATTTGGCCTATCGATTGAACGTTGCCGAATTGCGTCTGCCGCCGTTGCGTGACCGGCGTGAAGACATTCCACTGTTGTTCGAATTCTTCGCCCAGAGTGCCGCCGAGCGTTTGGGTCGCACCTTTGCGCCCTTGAGCGGGCCGCAACTGAGCCATCTGCTGAGCCACGACTGGCCGGGTAATGTGCGGGAACTGGCGAACGTCGCCGAGCGACAAGTGCTGGGCCTGGGCGAGCCGGAACCGGCGGGGATCGACCCCGGCCAGTCACTGGCGGCGCAGCAGGAAGCCTTCGAAGCGCATTGCTTGCGCGCGGCGTTGACCCGGCATAAAGGTGATGTGAAAGCGGTGCTTGAAGAGTTACAACTGCCGCGCCGTACCTTTAATGAAAAGATGCAGCGGCATGGGTTGAGCCGGGAGATGTTTTTGCAGGACAGCTGATTTTTGGCGTGCCTGAACTGGCCTCATCGCGAGCAGGCTCGCTCCCACAATGGTCCTGCATACACCAATCTACTGTGGGAGCGAGCCTGCTCGCGATGAGGCCGGCACAGGCAAAGAACCCCCATAACTCTATAAGCGGTTTTCCGCTCGCGCCCGTTCCTGAATAAGCGGATTTCCGCTCAATAAATCCCGCTACCCCCTCTAAACCGGCCCTCCTCTCCTTGGCACAGCTCCTGCTATAGCCCTGGCAGGCTGCGTTTTAACGCGCTCCACAAAAACAATTAAACGAAGGATCCTTCAATGGATAACTCCAACGCCCTGCCCCTTGGGTCGGCTGCCCTGCCGGCCAAAGAAAGAACCACCGCTAGCCGGATCAAATCGATCTTCAGCGGCTCTGTCGGCAACATGGTCGAGTGGTACGACTGGTACGTCTACGCCGCCTTCTCTCTGTACTTCGCCAAAGCCTTTTTCCCCAAAGGCGACACCACCGCACAACTGCTCAACACCGCCGCGATCTTCGCCGTGGGCTTTTTGATGCGCCCGATCGGTGGCTGGCTGATGGGTCTCTACGCCGACAAGGCCGGTCGCAAACGTGCGCTGATGGCTTCGGTGTACTTGATGTGCTTCGGCTCGCTGCTGATCGCCCTGAGCCCGGGTTATGAAACCATCGGCATCGGCGCGCCGATCCTGCTGGTGTTCGCCCGCCTGCTGCAAGGTTTGTCGGTCGGGGGCGAGTACGGCACCTCGGCGACTTACCTCAGTGAGATGGCCACCAAGGAACGTCGCGGCTTCTACTCCAGCTTTCAGTACGTGACCCTGATCTCTGGCCAGCTCATCGCCCTGGCAGTGTTGATCGTGCTGCAACAGACCCTGACCACCGAAGAGCTGTACGCCTGGGGCTGGCGCATTCCGTTCGCCATCGGCGCGCTGTGTGCCGTGGTCGCGCTCTACCTGCGTCGTGGCATGGAAGAAACCGAGTCATTCACCAAGAAAGAGAAAGCCAAGGAAAGCGCGATGCGCACCTTGATGCGCCATCCGAAGGAACTGATGACCGTGGTCGGCCTGACCATGGGCGGCACACTGGCGTTCTACACCTACACCACGTACATGCAGAAATACCTGGTGAACACCGTCGGCATGAGCATTTCCGACTCCACCACGATTTCCGCGGCCACGCTGTTCCTGTTCATGTGCCTGCAACCGATCATCGGCGGGTTGTCGGATAAAGTCGGTCGTCGGCCAATCCTGATCGCCTTCGGTATTCTCGGGACACTGTTCACCGTGCCGATCCTGACCACCCTGCACACCGTCCAGACTTGGTGGGGCGCGTTCTTCCTGATCATGGCGGCGCTGATCATCGTCAGCGGCTACACCTCGATCAACGCGGTGGTCAAAGCCGAACTGTTCCCGACCGAGATCCGCGCCCTGGGTGTTGGTTTGCCGTACGCACTGACCGTGTCGATTTTCGGCGGTACCGCTGAATACATCGCGCTGTGGTTCAAGAGCATTGGCATGGAAACCGGTTACTACTGGTATGTCACGGCGTGCATCGCGGTGTCGTTGCTGGTGTACATCACCATGAAAGACACCCGCAAGCATTCGCGGATCGAGACGGACTGAGTCCACTCATACAAAAAAGGGGCAGATCCGGCAACGGTCTGCCCCTTTTCATTTGGCGCCAGCCCCCGTAGAAGCGATCGGCTGCGAGCACAAATAGCGGAATCAACACAAAACCCTGTGGGAGCGAGCCTGCTCGCGATGGCGGTGTAACAGTCGAAATCTTTATCGAATGTTAAGCAGTCATCGCGAGCAGGCTCGCTCCCACATTGATCGAAGATCGACTGGAGTTATGTCGCAGGCCCTTGCACCATGGCCCTCTCCCGAAATCCCCAGGAATTCACTGTATGCCCGACGACATCCATTTCTACGAACCCGCCAACGGCCACGGCCTGCCGCATGACCCGTTCAACGCCATCGTCGGCCCGCGCCCTATCGGCTGGATTTCCTCCCAGGACGCCAACGGTCGCTTGAACCTGGCGCCCTACAGTTTTTTCAACGCCTTCAACTACATTCCGCCGATCATTGGTTTTTCCAGCGTCGGGCGCAAAGACAGTCTGAATAACATCGAGCAGACCGGCGAATTCGCCTGGAACCTGGCGACCCGCCCACTGGCCGAGCAGATGAATCAGAGCTGCGCCATGGTCGGGCCGCAGGTCAATGAGTTCGAACTGTCCGGGCTGACCACCGCGGCGTCGAAAATCATTCAGGTGCCACGGGTTGCCGAAAGCCCGGTGTCCTTTGAGTGCAAGGTCACGCAGATCATTCAGTTGCAGCGCGCAAACAAGGAAGTGGTGCCGAGCTGGCTGATTCTCGGCGAAGTGGTCGCCGTGCATATCGCCAAATGGCTGTTGAAGGAAGGGGTGTACGACACCGCCGCGGCAGAACCGATTCTGCGCGGCGGCGGGCCGGCGGATTACTTTCAGCTGGGGCCTGAGGCATTGTTCAAGATGTTCCGCCCGGGGGCAGTCAAGTAATTACCAGAGCAGGTCGGTGTCTTCTTTAACGTCTTTGAGGCGGGTCAGCTCTTTGGCCGCGGCCTCGTCGGCTTCATGAGCGGTCTTGAAGGTCTGGCTTTCCAGCACTTTGTGAAAACGCGGGGCACCGGAACCGCCGAGGGCTTTGACGGCAATCGCGGCGTGGTAACCGCCCTCGCCCGGTACTACTGCTGAAACGGCTTCGAAATGTTCAAAGGCTTTGCGTGCCATGTCGCGGATCCTGGCTAATGGAGAATGGCGCCATTAAACCCTCAACCGACGAGTTTGTGTACCGCTACCTGGGACTGGCCAAGGGCCTGGGCCGCCGAGACATCCTTGAAGGTATGGAAATCCAGGCTGTTGACCACCAGTTCCTGCACCAGCTCGGCAAAAATCTGCATCGCCGGGCTGCCGAAGTAAGCGGTCATGGCCTGTTGGTTGGCCCAGAAACCAGACACCAGCCACAACTCCGGATCACATTGCGAGTGCTGCAGGGCGAAGCTCAGGCAACCCGGCGCGTTGCGCGATGGCTCGATCAGGGCGCTCAGGCGCGCACCGAGTTCTGCCGATCGCCCGGCGCGGGCGCGGACGAAGGCCATATGACTGACGGGGATCTGCGTAGACATGTTCAACCCTCCCAGGTCATCCAGTGGCAGCCGGGACGGGCTGCGACAGGATCCAAGATTAGGCGGCGTGTCGCAGTTATCGTTAGTCGATTCCTGCCGACGCATTGCACAATCCTGCGAGACTGCACACTGGACCTGTAACAACCTGTAAAACAGCGTCACACGGTTGTCATACGCGTTTTGTGTAGGAGCTGCCGAAGGCTGCGATCTTTTGATTTTGCCTTGAAGATCAACAGATCGCAGCCTTCGGCAGCTCCTACAAGGTTGAGTGGCGACAGGCAGTGAAAACACCCCCGGCAGAATCAGGCAAGCATTTCGCAGAATGTGTCTACCGCTGTCGCTTGCACAAACTTATGCTCTGCTCCATTCCACCTCCCTTGCCGAGGATGCCGTGCATGACGTCATTCGATCGTTTTCAAGCCGAACCCACCGCTGACATGGAAAAGCAGCGCGCGGAACTGGCGGCGATCATCCGCCGCAACACCATCGACGATGGCAGCTACGAGACCGCCATCGGCTCGCTGTTCATGTCGCGCCACACCAAATCCCACGACTTCGCCCCAGTGCTCGCGCAACCGGCGCTGTGCATCATGGCGCAAGGTCGCAAAGAGGTACGGTTGGCCGATGAGTTCTTCAATTACGACCCGCTGAATTATCTGGTGGTGTCGGTTTCGATGCCGCTGAGCGGGCGCGTGGTCAATGTTTCGCCGCAAGAGCCGATCCTCGCCGTGCGCCTGGATATCGATCCCACAGAAATCACCGCGCTGATCGCTGACGCGGGTCCCATGGGCGTGCCAACCCGGCCGACCGGGCGGGGTTTGTATGTCGAGCAGATCGACAGCTCCATGCTCGATGCCGTGTTGCGTCTGGCGCGTTTGCTGGACACACCGAAAGACATCACCATGCTTGCGCCGCTGATTCGCCGGGAGATTCTGTATCGGCTGTTACGCAGCCAGCAGGGTCATCGGCTGTATGAGATTGCTATCGCCAACAGCCAGAGCCATCGCATCAGCCAGGCGATCAAATGGCTCAACGGCAATTATGAGCAACCGCTGCGCATTGATGATCTGGCGCGGGAAGTGAACCTGAGCGTGTCGACATTGCATCACCGTTTCAAGGCGATGACGGCGATGAGCCCGCTGCAGTATCAGAAGCAGTTGCGCCTGCAAGAGGCGCGGCGCTTGATGCTGGCTGAAGGGCTGGAGGCATCGGCGGCGGGTTATCGGGTCGGGTATGAAAGCCCTTCGCAATTCAGCCGGGAGTACAGCCGATTGTTCGGGGCGCCGCCGCTCCGGGATTTGGCGCGGTTGCGGTTGAGTGTTTAGCCAAGTTTGATGTTGATTGTTCCGGCCTCATCGCGAGCAGGCTCGCTCCCACATTGGATCGGTGTACACCGGACCCTGTGGGAGCGAGCCTGCTCGCGATGGGGCCAGTAAGTCAGGCGCTTAGTACTCGGCAAGCCTCAGCCGGCAATGTCACCGACACCGGATTGCCAATGCTCAACCCAATCCCCTGACACGGCGTGCTCAACGCGGTAAACGACACCCCGGAACATTCGACGGTGGTTTCAATCGTCGCACCGATATCCCGCACAAACGTCACCTTCCCGAGCAAGCGATTCCCCGCCGTCGCCAGAGGTTGCGACAGTTGCAGGTCTTCCGGGCGGATCAGCATTTTTACCTTCTCCCCCACCACAATGCTGCTGCAGATCGGCACTTGCAGCGCATCGCCACCGGGCAAGCTGACCTTGCCGTTGCCCAGCGCCGTGGCCGGGAAAATGTTGCCCGAACCAATAAAGTCCGCAACGAACTCATTGGCCGGATGCCGATAGATTTCAATCGGCGTACCGACCTGCTGCACCCGATGCTCACCCAGCACCACCACGATGTCTGCCATGGTCATGGCTTCGCGCTGGTCGTGAGTGACCATGATGGTGGTGATGTTCAAACGCTGTTGCAACTGACGGATTTCCACCTGCATCGACTCACGCAACTTGGCGTCCAGCGCCGACAGCGGTTCATCGAGCAGAAGGATTTTCGGCCGCGCGGCAATCGCCCGGGCAATCGCCACGCGCTGACGCTGACCACCGGAGAGTTTCGCCACCGGGCGATCAATCATTTCCTGCAGCTGAATCAGCTCCAGCAACTCCACCACCCGCGCCTGTTGATCAGCCTTGCTGACCCCGCGCAGTTTCAGCGGATAGGCAATGTTCTCCCCCACCGTCATGTGCGGAAACAGCGCCAGCGATTGAAACACCATGCCGAAATTGCGTTGGTGCGCCGGCGTCTGGCCGATGTCTTCACCGTCCAGGCGAATCTCGCCACCGGTCAGGGTTTCAAGCCCGGCGATCATCCGCAACAAGGTGGTTTTGCCGCAGCCCGAAGGGCCGAGAAAACACACCAGTTTGCCCTCGGGCAAATGCAGGTTCACATCCTTTACCGCGCAGGCCGAGCCGTAATGTTTCTCGACGTTTTCCAGAATCAGACCAGTCATGTTGCACCTCAAATCAAAAGGAAACGCCACCTTCGCCGACCAGCTTCTCCAACGCCCAGATCAGGACGAAGTCGATCAGCACAATCAGCACGGCAAACGAGAAAACGGTAGGGTCGAGCGAAGACACGGTGCGGCTGTACATCCAGATCGGCACGGTCATGACGTCGATGGTGTAGAGGAAATAGGTCACGGTGAATTCGTTGAACGAGACGATGAACGCCAGCAGCATGCCCGCCAGAATCCCCGACTTCATCAGCGGCACCACCACATCGACAATCGCCCGAGTCGGTGAAGCGCCGAGCATTTGCGCGGCCTCTTCGACTTCGCTGCCGATGGAGAGCATCGCCGCGGTGCAGTTTTTCACCACGAACGGCAGCGCCAGAATCACATGGGCAATCACCAACCGCGAGGTAGTGATGTGGAACGGCAGGCTGTCGAACACCAGCAGCAAGGCCAGGCCCAATACCACCATCGGAAATACCAGCGGCAGCGACATCAATTGCAACGCCACGGCCTTGCCGCGGAACTCGCAACGGGTCAGGGCATAGGCTGCCGGCACCGCGATAATCGTGGCGAAAATCATGGTCAGGCAGGCCACCATCAGGCTGGTGGTCATGGCTTTGCCGAGGCTCAGCACATCGCTGGAGTCTGGCGACACGAAGGTGTCCCAGGCGGCTTTGTACCATTGCAGGCTATAGCTGCTGGGCGGGAAGTCGAGGTTCGACGCACCGCTGAACGACATGACGATCATGGTCAAAATCGGCAGCACTGCCAGCAGCAAAATGAAGCCCGACAGGATGCCGGCGAACTTTCCGGTATCGCCTGGCAGCAGCGAGTGGCGCTTCTTGGTCAGGGAACTCATTGCGAAGCCTCCAGCATGCGCCGACGACGGCCAGTGATGTATTCGGACAAGGTCATGATCGCCAGGGTGGTAACGATCAGCACCACACCGGCAGCCGACGCGGCGGGCCAGTTCATCAGCGGAGCGATCTGGTCATGCACCATCACCGCCAGCATCGGCACGCGCCGACCACCGAGTAGCAGCGGCACCACGAAGCTGCTGGCGTTGTAGGCAAACACCAACGTCGCGCCGGTGATGATCCCCGGCAAACTCATCGGCAACACCACCTGGCGAAACACCTGCAAGCGACTGGCGCCGAGGGTGGCAGCGGCTTCTTCGTAAGTACGGGCAACGCCGCGCATGGCGCTGGCAATCGGCAGCACGGCCAACGGGAACGCGGTTTGCACCAGCCCCATCAATACGCCGTTCTGGTTGTAGAGCAGCATGATCGGCCGCTTGATCAGGCCCAGGCCCATCAGTGCCTGATTGAGCATGCCGCCGGGGCCGAGAATCACCAGCCAGCCGTAGCTTTGCAGCAGCAGGTTGACCAGCAAGGGCAGCAGCACCGCCGCGAGGAAGATCCGCCGCACAAACGGTGAGGTCAGCCGCGACATGGTGTAGGCGACAGGGATTGCCAGCAGCACCGCAATCACCGCGCTGATCAGCGCCAGGCGCAAGGTCAGCAGCAACGATTTGAGGTAATACGGTTCCAGCAATTGGGCGTAACTGGCCAGGCTGAACCCGGTCCACTCCGCGCCTTTGGTGCCGACGCTCATGCGCAGCACCAAGAGGCTCGCGGCAATCAGCACGCCGAGAAACAGCATCGACGGCGAGAGGAAAAGCCAGGCACGCGCCGTCGGTGAGACACCCCGATTGATGCGCACGGGTGCGGCGCTTACCGGATGGGTCAGAGGTTGGTGTTCCATAGCAAGGGTCTCGTCAATGGAAAGTAGCTGAGCGAGCACAGGCCTCGAAATCACATTGGCCCCTTGTGGGAGCGAGCCTGCTCGCGATAGCGATTTGTCAGTCGACATCAATGCTGAATGTCAGTCCGCAATCGCGAGCAGGCTCGCTCCCACAGGGGATCTACAGAGTTTTCAGAACCTGCGTTCGCCACTCGATCAGGAAGAAAAGATTTCCGTGTAACGACGAATCCATTGGTCATGCACGGTGGCCAGGAAGGCGTTGTCGTGCATGATCGCCTTCTCGGCAATCTGCTCCGGCGTGAGGATGTACGGGCTCTTGCGTGCTTCGGCGGAGATGATCGCCTTGGCGTTGACCGGGCCGTTGTAGATGTCTTCGGCCATCTTGCCCTGCACCAGCGGGTCCAGAGAGTGGTTGATGAAGGCGTAGGCCAGGTCGGTATCGCCCGGACGATTCTTCGGCATCACCGACAACATCAGGTCGGTGTAGAAGCCTTCCTTCATGCCGAACGTGGCGCCCAGGCCGTAGGCCGGATCGCGAATTTGTTTCGGGAAAAACGCCGGCGCGTACAAGCCGCCCATGTCCAGGGAGCCGGTGCGGAACAGCTCGGCGATCTGGTTCGGGTTTTCGCCCAAGGTCACGACGCGATCTTTCAGCTCGGCGAGCTTCTTGAAGCCTGGCTCGATGTTGTGTTCGTCACCGCCGGCCAGTTTGGCGGCGATGATGATCAGGTCCATGGCCTCGGTCCAGTTCGGCGGCGGCAGGAAGATGTTCGGCGACAGCTCTGCGTCCCACAGCGCGGCGTAGCTGTCCGGCGCTTCTTTGATGGTGCGGGTGCTGTAGACCAGGCTGTTGCACCACAACAGGTAACCGATGCCGTGACCGTTGGCGCCAGTGCGGTATTGCTCCGGTACGTCGATCAGGTTAGGGATGCGGTTGAGATCGGGTTTTTCCAGCAGGTTGGCGGCGGCCAGACCTTCGGCGCCGACGCCGGCCAGAGTGATGATGTCGTACTGCGGACGATCACCGCCGGCCTTGAGTTTGGCGACCATTTCCGAGGTGCTGCCGGTACGGTCGGCGATGACCTTGCAGCCGTACTTGGCTTCAAAGGTTGCCGCGATGTTGCGCAGTGCGGCCAGACCCGTGTCATCGGACCAGGTCAGCAGGCGCAGGGTCTTGCCCTGGAAGCGTGTGTCGCTGGCATTGGCCTTGACGAAGGGCAAACTCATGGCCGCCGCGGCTACGGACGCCACGCCCACGGTTTTAATGAATTGACGTCTGTTTAAATCATGCTCGCCCATGAAGGACTCCCTTTGTTTTTGTAAGTATGAGGTTGGTCGCAACCCTTGCATCCGCGCGGTCAGATCCGCTGCAAGCCCCCGGTTTCAAAGGGCTTGAGTTGAGCCGACCGCTTCATCCTGAGGTCGTGCAAAACACCTGACTATCGATAAAAACTCATTGAAGCCATGACGCTGGCGCATGCCTCATCGAGAGGCATGCGCTCACCTTTTTCGTGCTGTCAGAGGGCCCGAATCACGTGTTTGATTTCCTGGAAAGCCTGCAAGCCCCACGGCCCCAATTCGCGGCCGATACTGCTCTGCTTGTAGCCACCCCAAGCGGTCTGCGGGAAGATCACTTGCGGCGCGTTGATCCATACAAGCCCCGCCTGCAAAGCGTTGGCGACCCGATCCGCGGCCTCGCTGTTGCGAGTGACCACGCTGGCCACCAGGCCGAACTGGCTGTCGTTGGCCAGGGCAATTGCCTCGGCTTCAGAGGTAAAACTGCGCACGCAGATCACCGGGCCGAAAATCTCTTCGCACCACAGCGCACTGTCGAGGGGCACGTCAATGAAAATGGTCGGCTGCAAAAAATAGCCGCGTGCCAGGTCCGCCGGACGATTACCGCCGCAGATCAACTTCGCGCCAGCGCTCAAACCGCGATCGATGTGACCCAGCACACGTTGGTATTGCGCCTGATTGACCAGTGCGCCCATTTCCACGTTCGGGTCGAACGGGTCGGCCACGCGAATGGCTTCGGCGCGGGCCTTCAATCGCGCTACAAATTTTTCCGCCAGCTCATCGGCAACCAGCACGCGGCTGGTGGCGGAACACATCTGCCCGGCGTTGAAGAAACCTCCGCCACAGGCCACTTCCACGGCCAGCTCGATGTCGGCATCTGCGAGTACCAGCAGCGAAGATTTTCCGCCCAGTTCGAGGCTCACGCCTTTCACGGTTTCCGCCGCCCGCTGCATCACCTGCACGCCCACCGCATTGCTGCCGGTGAAGGAAATCTTGGCGATGCGTGGGTCAGCCGACAGCGGTGCGCCGACGGCCAGGCCAGTACCGCAGACCAGATTGAACACGCCCTTTGGCAAACCGGCCTCAGCGATGATCGCTGCCAGTTCCAGCTCCGGCAGCGGCGTCACTTCAGACGGTTTGAGCACCACGCAGCAACCGGCGGCCAGGGCCGGGGCGAGTTTCCAGGCGGTGGTGACCATCGGGAAATTCCACGGCACGATCAGCCCCACCACACCGCATGGCTCGCGGCGCAAACGGGCGCTGAAATCGTCGCTCGGCAACGCCACGGCGCTATCCTGTTTCGCGTCCAGGCCTTCGGCCAGATCGGCGTAATACTCGAACGTGGCGATTACATCGTCGACATCGATGGCCGCTTCGAACAGCGGTTTACCGTTGTTGCTCGACTGCAATTTCATCAACTGTTCGCGACCGGCCTGCACGCCAGCGGCGATTCTGCGCAAGATCGCCCCGCGCTCGCCGCCGGTGGTTTTCGACCACGCTTTGAACGCATGGGTCGCCGCCGTGACGGCCTGATCGACAGCGTGTTCATCGCCACCGTTGACGGTTGTCAGCAGCGCTTCCGTCGCCGGGTTGATCACGCGCAAATGTTCGTTGCCAGCCGACCATTTGCCGTCGATGTACAGGCCATCAAGCGTGGTCGGGAACGTCGCAGAAAAACTCATTTCGACACCGCCTTCATCCACTGGGTCTGATCGATTTCAATCAGGGTCGGGCCCTGGCGATCGGTGGCGAGGCGCAATGCACTGCGCAGTTCTTCGACACCGCTGACCGCCTCGGCCGCACAGCCCAGCGCCTTGGCCACACCAATGAAGTCCGGGGTGTAGATGTCCACGCCAATCGGCTCGATGGCGCGGTTGACCATGTATTTCTTGATCTCTTCGTAGCCCTGGTTATTCCACAGCAGCACGATCACCGGGGTGCGTGCTTCCACCGCACTGGCCAGTTCCGGCAGGGTGAATTGCAGACCGCCGTCGCCGATCAGGCACACCACCGGAGGCCGTGCGCCGCCTTCGACATTGCCACCGAGCCAGGCGCCAATCGCTGCCGGCAAGGCGTAACCGAGGGTGCCGTAACCGGTAGACGAGTTGAACCAGCGGCGCGGGCGTTCCGGGTTGAACGTGAGATTGCCGGTGTACACCGGTTGGGTCGAATCGCCGACGAACACCGCGTTCGGCAATTCGTGCAAAACGGTCTCCAGGAAGCGGGTCTGGGCCAGCGTCGGGGCATCCCAGGACGCGGCCAATTCATCGCGCAAACGCGCGGCACGCACCTGGCCCCAATCGTTGCGACGCTCGGCCAGCGACTTGTGGGACAGCGCACTCAGCAAGGCCTGAGCGGCGTTGCGCGAGTCGGCGACCAACGCGACTTTCGGCGGGTAATTACGCACGGTCTGGTCGGGGTCGATGTCTACGCGCAGCAATACACCAGGAATTTCGAAGCCGCCGGCGAAGGTGACGTCGTAATCGGTTTCGGCCAGTTCGGTGCCGATGGCCAGCACCACGTCGGCCTCGGCGACCAGCGCGCGAGTGGCTACCAGGCTTTGGGTCGAGCCGATCAGCAGCGGGTGACTGGATTCGAGCATGCCTTTGGCATTGATGGTCAGGGCTACTGGCGCATCCAGCAGTTCCGCCAGCTCGGTCAATTCAGCCGCGGCATCGATGGCGCCGCCACCGGCGAGAATCAACGGGCGCCTGGCACCGGCCAACAAGTCGGTCATGCGGCTGATCGCGCTTGGCGAAGCACCGGCGCGGTCGATGTTCACCGGCACGCTGGCGAGCAAGTCATCGGCCTCTTCGACCAATACGTCCAACGGGATTTCGATGTGCACCGGACGCGGACGGCCTGCCTGGAACAGCGCGAAGGCGCGGGCCAACACGCCCGGCAATTCAGCCGCCGACATCAAGGTGTGGGAGAACGCTGCGACACCACCGACCAGTGCGCTTTGATTCGGCAGCTCATGCAGCTTGCCGCGACCACCGCCCAATTGGCTGCGCGATTGCACGCTGGAGATCACCAGCATCGGGATCGAGTCGGCGTAAGCCTGGCCCATGGCGGTGGTGATGTTGGTCATGCCAGGGCCGGTGATGATGAAGCACACACCCGGTTTGCCGCTGGTGCGCGCATAACCGTCGGCCATGAAACCGGCGCCCTGTTCGTGACGCGGAGTGACGTGGTTGATGCTCGAACGGGCCAGCCCGCGATACAGCTCCACGGTGTGAACCCCGGGAATGCCGAACACCTGCTCGACCCCGTAACCTTCGAGTAACTTGACCAATACTTCGCCGCACGTCGCCATGTCTTTGCCCTTTTTGTTCGTTTGAGACGCCGGGCCTGCGCAGTGTTTATGATGGGTTGGCAGGTCCAGGGATGGCCTCATTGGAACGGGCGACACGTAGCCGCAACAATGGATAAAAAGTCATACTAGCCATGTCCTCACGTCATACCTTGGATCCCAATGAAACGATTGCCTCCCCTGCCGGCGCTGCACACTTTTCTGATCACCGCGCAGTGCTGCAACTTCACCCGGGCCGCCGAACAGCTGCACATCACCCAAGGCGCGGTGAGCCGGCAGATCGCCGGGCTGGAAGATCATCTGGGTTATGAGCTGTTCATTCGCCAGGCGCGGGGCTTGAACCTGACCGCCGCAGGACGGGAGTGGTTGCCACGGGTGCAGCAGATTTTCGGCCTGATCGACGAGGCCGTGGAGCAGATCGGCGAGAAGCGCGAAACCCTGCAACTGAAAGCCCCGACCTGCGTGATGCGCTGGCTGTTGCCGCGCCTGTTGCAGTGGCAGAAGGAGCGCCCGGATGTGCCGGTGGAATTGACCACCACGGTGAAACACGGCGTGGACTTTCATCGCGAGCAGTTCGATGCGGCGGTGATGTATGGCCCAACGCCGGACAGTTCACTGGCTTCCCAACATCTGTTTGATGAGCAACTGACGCCCGTGTGTTCCCGACCGATGCTTGAAGGGCCCATGGCTTTGCAGACACCGGCCGATCTGCAACAGCACTTGTTGCTGCACCCCACCCGCGATGAACGGGACTGGAACGCCTGGTTGAAAGCCGCGGATATTCGGCTGAGCAATGTCGGCAAGGGGCAGCATTTCGAAACCCTGGATTTGGCGATGTCGATGGCGTCTCAGGGGACAGGTGTAGCGATTGGCGATTGGTCGTTGATCGGCGATGACCTGAGTGCCGGGCGGCTGGTCATGCCCTTTGACTTGAAGGTGAAAACCGGGTTGGCGTATTACCTGGTGTTCCCCGAAAAACCGGAACCTTCGCCGAAACTGCGCGAATTGATGGGGTGGTTGGTGGAGCAGGCTCAAAGCCGCTGATCCCCCTGTAGGAGCTGCCGAAGGCTGCGATCTTTTGATCTTTAACGCCTTCAAAGTCGCCGAAAATCGAAGATCAAAAGATCGCAGCCTTCGGCAGCTCCTACAAGTTTGCGGTGTGGCGGGGATCAATACCCGACAGTAAACCGCTGACGTGAATACTTCGGTGCTTCCACTTCATCAAGCAGCGCAATCGCGAAGTCAGCAAAGGTAATCCAGCTGCGGCCCTCTGCACTCACCAGCAAGTCATCCTTGCCGACCCGAAACAAGCTGGTGCGCTCACCTTCGACAAACTCTGCCGACGGCGACAGGAAGGTCCAGTCCAGCTCCTTTTCCTGATGCAAGGTATTCAGGAACGCGGCACCGGCGCTGGCCTCGGCCTTGTATTCCTCAGGGAAGCCTTCGCTGTTGATCACCCGAGAGCCGTCCGGCAGCAACAGCGAACCGGCACCGCCGACCACCAGCAGACGCTTGACCCCGGCCTTCTTCACCGGCTCGATGATCGCGCTGGCCGGGATGGTGGCGAAATGTGCAGCGCTGATCACCGCATCATGCCCGGCCACGGCAGCTTGCAATGCAGCAGCGTCGAGCACGTCCACGTTTTTGCTCACGACCCCGGCACGCGGGGCGATTTTCGAGGTGTCGCGGGCGATGGCCGTGACGCTGTGACCGCGACGCAGGGCTTCTTCCAACAGTTGGCCACCGGCACGACCGGTGGCACCGATGATTGCGATATTGCTCATGACGTTTCTCCAGTTGGTTTGGGTGAATCTGTACAGGTGTGACAGACGCAGAACCAAGGAGCGAGGCTTGCCCGCGAAGAACGATAACGCGGTGTACTTGATGCACCGCGTTATCGTTCTTCGCGGGCAAGCCTCGCTCCTACAGGTTCTGCGTCGTCCCCCCTCGCCACAAAATCTCAGCGGATCACCACTTCATCTCGCCCTTGGCGACTTTGGCGCTCAGCTCGAGCGAGCTTTCTTCACCCAGGGACGGGTAGCGTTTTTTCATTGCGGCGATCAGTTCGACAGCGTCTTTCGCCTTGGCGGTTTCTTCGTCGAACGCCTTGATGTAATCGGCGGTGAACTGCACCGCCGCCAGCGAGCGAGCGCTGTCACCGAGGTAGTGACCCGGCACGATAGTGTTCGGCTTCAGCGTTTCGATCGCATGCAGGGTCGTCAGCCAATCGGCATGGGACTGCGGAGTCTGGGTGTCAGCCATCCACACGTGAATGTTTTCGGCGACAACCACGCCACCGACCACAGCCTTGATCGACGGGATCCATACAAAGCTGCGATCTGGCTGCTTGCCGTCCAGGCCGATCACCTGCAATTTCTGCCCTTCCAGCATCAGGCTATCGCCCTTGAGCACCTGCGGCACGATGGTTTTGTTCGGCACGTCAGCGCCCATTTTCGGGCCCCAGAATGCCAGTTTGCCGTCGACGGTTTTTTTGATGTGATCAACAGTCGGTTGCGAAGCCAACACTTTGGCTTTCGGAAATGCTTTGGTCACAGTGTCGAGACCGAAGTAGTAATCCGGGTCACCGTGACTGATGTAGATAGTGGTCAGTTGCTTGCCGCTGGCGCGGATTTTTTCCACCACTTGTTCGGCTTGGGCTTTGCCGAATTGCGCGTCCACCAGAATCGCTTCTTTCTCGCCACTGACCAGCACCGAGGTCACCGGGAAGATCGCGTTGGTTCCAGGGTTGTAGACGTCCAGCGTCAGGGTGGACGCCGCAGCGGCATGGGCCGCGAAGCCGAGCGTGGCGGTTGCCAGAAGAATGCGTTTGATTGAAGTGAAGCCGATCATCTGTTGCTCCGTTGTCCAAATGCCGTGTTTGGCGATGGGACAGAGCTTAGTTGCCTGGTTCGATACAAAAAATGCGATGCTTGAACATAGTTTGTTTCTGAAAGCGGGCAAATCATGGATCGTCTACAAGCAATGCGGGTGTTCGTCACGGTGGTGGACCTGGGCAGCCAATCGGCTGCAGCCGATCACCTGGACCTGTCACGGCCGGTGGTTTCACGTTATCTGGCGGAGTTGGAGGATTGGGTCGGCGCGCGCCTGATGCACCGCACCACACGCAAATTGAGCCTGACCGCGGCCGGTGCGGAAATTCTGCCTCGCTGTCGGCAGATGCTCGATTTGTCCACCGACATGCAGGCCGCCGTCAGCGAACCGGACGACGCACCGCGAGGCCTGCTGCGGATCAGCGTCAGCACCTCGTTTGGCCAGGCGCAACTGGCGGACGCCATGGCGGCTTACGTCAAGCGTTACCCCGGCGTCAGCATCGATATGCAAATGCTCGACCGCACAGTGAACCTGGTGGATGAACGCATCGACCTGGCCATCCGCACCAGCAACGACCTGGACCCGAACCTGATCGCCCGACGGCTGACAGTCTGCCGTTCAGTGATCTGCGCTTCCCCCGCTTACCTGCGCGAGCATCCGACACCGCAACGCGTCGAGGACCTGAGCCTGCACAACTGCCTGACCCACTCCTACTTCGGCAAAAGCCTCTGGCATTTCGAACAGGATGGCGAGCCTGTCTCGGTGCCGGTGCAGGGCAACATCAGCGCCAACGAAGCCAGCACGCTGTTGCGCGCGGCCATGGCCGGTGCCGGCGTGGCGATGCTGCCCAGCTATCAGGCGGGTGTGCATATTCACAGCGGCGAACTGATCCGCCTGCTGCCCCAGGCCGAACCGCGGCAGATGAACATCTACGCGGTGTATGCCTCACGCAAGCACATGCCGGCGGCGTTGCGCAGCATGCTGGATTTTTTGGTGTTGAGGTTTCCGCAAGAACCGGCGTGGGATATCGGCCTGTAGATACGGTCATCCTGTAGGAGGGGCCATCACGTCAGCAACTCTGTTGGCAGACCGTCCGATTTCTGGCAAGCCAGTTCCTACAGGGCTCATCAGTACCCTGAATTGGTAACTCACCGGCCCTGACCTATGCAAAAGGTAATACCTAAGGGTATTGGTTCAGAGGTCTGCGCCATGAACATCAAAACAAGAAGGTACCTCGCCATTTTCATCAACTTCGCGGTCACGCCGTTGGTCAATACTGACAGATCTGACAGTAGGCACCCCTCCTTCTTTCCTGTTTGATCTCAATACATCTGATTGGCGTCGGGTGTTCATTTCAATGTAACTGCTCGCCGAAAAAGGAAAGGGATATGAAATCTACAGCACTCGATCCGTCGTTTGGTGCCAAGGGGCTGACTGATCTGGTTTTTCCGCAAGCTATCAGCAGCCAAGTCAAAGATATCGTGGTAACACCAGACCATCACATACTCTTGGCCAGTCGGTTGATACTTGAGGTAGGGGAGCACCTGTCCCATCCTGCCTACGGTCTCTGCCTTCTGAACGAACATGGCACTGTTGACCACGCATTTGGCCATGAAGGCTATCTGAGGGGATATTTCTTACCCGCTGAACCTGCTTCAGTTTTGGGCATGGAGGTTCTCAATGACGGAAAGTTTTTGCTTTATGGTATTTCCGACACTTGGTCAGACACATCTGATCGTATGAAGTCGTGCCTGGCCCGCTTTTTACCCAATGGAGCGGTCGACAGCAGTTTTGGAAACTCCGGAACGGTGACGATTCCTCCATTTGGACATACCGCCCAGCCAGTCTTCGCCTCTGCGGAACCCTTCTCCGGCCAAGGCACCTCTGGACAGATCGCAGTATTGTCGGACAACAATATTCTTGTTCTTCTTGGTTACCCTTTTACACCCGAAGGAGAGCGCTGGATTCTACGGTTGATGCCTGACGGAAAAATCGACCCTGATTTCAATAATGGCTTGGGACGTTTGGTCATCGAAAACGCTCCGTGGTCGTCATCAATACAAGTCGGAGGATTTGTTATACAGCCCGATCAAAAGATCGTGGTGTATGGAACTACCCCCCGGTGTCAGGATAGTTGTCGCCTCTCCGGTTTTTCCTGAAAAAGCATATCGGGGGCGGAAAGAGACTGTTCGTGCCGTACTATTCATCTGAACGCAAAGCCGCATTACTCAAGATGCTGCTTCCCCCGCTGAACCTATCGATGGCCGAGGTTTCCCGCCGCGAAGGAGTCAGCGAAATGTCTTTGTCCAACTGGCGCAAGAAGGTCAGTTCTGAAGGAAGCACAGTGCCTGAAGACAAGTCACTCCCGCAGACCTGGTCTGCTGAAGCCCGGTTCGCTGTAGTCCTCGAAACCGCCGGTCTGTCGCAGCTCGAACTGGGTGAGTATTGCCGACGAAAAGGTCTGTACCCCGAACACGTCAGCGCTTGGCGTCAAGCCTGTATCACGGGGCAGCAGGGCGTTCAGAACCAACAAAAGGTTGACCGCGAACAGTCTCGAAAGGACAAGAAACGTATCCAGGAACTTGAGCGAGAACTACGCCGCAAAGACAAGGCGCTGGCTGAAACCGCCGCGTTGTTGGTGCTGCGAAAAAAGCTCAACGACTACTGGGGGATCGACAACGAGGACAGCTAACCTCTTTGCCGCAACGGCAGTTACTGGTGGCCTGGTTGATCGAAGCGATCATGGCCGGGGCCCGAAAAAACAGGGCGTGTCAGGAAATCGGGCTCTCGCTCAGGACCTTGCAGCGCTGGACCGAGACTGAAGATGTTCAAGCCGATGCCCGCACGACTACCGTGCGGCCTACGCCGCGTAATGCCTTGAGCGAGATCGAACGGCAAGCCATCGTGACGCTGTGCAATAGCCCGGCATACGCCCATCTGCCGCCGAGTCAGATCGTTCCGCGTCTGGCTGACGAGGCGCGTTATCTGGCGTCGGAGTCCACGTTTTATCGCGTCCTGCGTGCGGCAGGCCAGCAGCAGCACCGTGGCCGTAGCCAGCGGCCCAGACGGCACGCGGCTCCGACGACGCATGCCGCCAACGCGCCCAACCAGGTGTGGTCCTGGGACATCACGTATATGGCGTCGCCGATACGCGGCAAGTATTACTACCTGTATTTGATCGAAGACATTTATAGCCGCAAGGCGGTGGGGTGGGAGGTTTACGAAGAAGAAAGCGGCGAAAAGGCGGCGGCCCTGCTGCAGCACAGCGTGATCAGCGAGCAGTGTTTACGCGAGCCGCTGGTACTGCACTCGGACAACGGAGCGCCGATGAAATCGGTGACGCTGTTGAGCAAGATGTACGACCTGGGCATCACGCCGTCCCGCGGTCGCCCGCGTGTGAGCAATGATAATCCCTACTCGGAGTCGCTGTTTAGAACGCTGAAATATTGCCCGCAATGGCCAGTGAATGGTTTTGCCAGTTTGGACGCCGCACGGGCCTGGGTGAGGGATTTCATGCGTTGGTACAACAACGAGCACCGGCATAGCCGCATCCGCTTCGTCACACCGGCTGAGCGGCATCGAGGACTGGACCATCAGATCCTGGCGCAGCGCCATGAGCTGTACAAACGAGCCAAGGAGAAAACCCCGGAGCGCTGGTCAGGTCGGACGCGTAACTGGGAACCGATCGGCACGGTGATGCTGAACCCGGATCGGGAGCAGCAGGCCGAGAAAAGAGCGGCATAGTAGGACGGTTGACGCGACAAGTACCTTGAAAAACGCCGCTACCGTCGACCAAGGCAGGGCTAATGCAGTTTTGGTCCGCTATCAGCAGGACGGCTCACTTGACCCCACCTTTGGAGCAGAGGGGTACTCTCACCCCTTGGAAGGAACCTCCCTCCTCGGCCTGGCAGTTCAGCCCGACGGACATCTGATCGCCGCAGGCCGCCGTCACAATGCCATCGAACCAGTGAGTGGCACGTTGATGAAATTCACAGCAGACGGCCAACCTGACTTCAGCTTTAATGGCGGACAACCCATTATTGATCGACTGATAACAGATCCCTATTTCTGGCTGAACTGTAAGATATTGAAGAATGGCGACGTAATGGTGGCGGGCACAGCACTGGCGACAGCCAACGAGAAAAGTAAACTGATGGTCGCCCGCTACCTCAAGTCAGGACAACTGGATTCAAGGTTCGGCAACGAGGGCGGTTGGGAGACGACGCCCTTACCGGATAAATCTTTTCCATTCGCGTGTGCTGACATGCAAGGTGATACCCGCTTGATATGTGCCGGGAAAACGACGCTGGAGAATCTGACGTTCAGTCACTCTTCTGTAGTGGCTTTTCTCGTATAGGTCGAACGCCCCGCTGACTGAACCAATCAATATATTCCTGCCTTACCGTGGGCTTGCTCGCGGTGGGTCAATCACCCGATGCGCTGGATGGATAACCGCATTCGCGAGCAAACCCGCACAGGGGCCCATCAATGTTCTGAATACCGTGTTACATGCGTAACCCGTGTTGCTGGCAACTCACCGGCCCTGACCTATGCTCAAAGCAGTACCGAAAGGTATTCGTTCAGAGGTCAACGCCATGAACATCAAAACAAAAAGATACCTCGCCATTTTTGTCACTTGCGCGGCGACGCTGGCGCTGTATGGCACAGCCGCCTGGCGTGTCGAGCAGTTGCGCCAAGTGCCCCGTGAATACGCGAGCTGCAACTTCGAACGCTGCATTCCCCACAATGCGACCCTCAACGCCCTCCGATGACGAAGGGGTTCAGGCCTCGTTGTCCTGATCGCCATGGTCCTGATCGGCCTTCAAGCGGTCGCGAAAGGCCTTGGGCGAAATCCCCACGCGACGCCTGAACAGGCGTGTGAAGTTGGTCGGATCGGAAAACCCCAACACGTCGGACATTTCATAAATGGTCATGCTGGTGTAGGTCAGCAAGCGCTTGGCCTCCAGCAATTGACGCTCATGCATGATCTGCAACGCCGGTTGCCCCGCCAGTTCACGGCATGTGCCGTTGAGGTGGGACACGGAAATCCCCAGCCGATGAGCCAGGTCCTCGACCTTGACGTGCTGGCGATAGGTTTCTTCCACCAGCTGAATAAAGCCGTTGAGGTATTCCCGAGCCCGTTGCGGACGCTGAGTGGCGGTTTGGCGCTGAATCACCTGACGGCTGATCCACACCATAATCACGCTGACCAGCGAATGCATGAGCATTTCCCGCGCCGGTTGATGACCGGTGTATTCGCTTTGCAGCGCTGAAAACAGGCTGTTGAGGTACTCGCTGTTCTTGCCCGCCGGGTAGCTTTCGGCTTGTGCCAGAGCATTCACCGAATGGCCCAGTTGTGCTTGCAGATGGGCGATCAGCGGCGCGGCAAGGGTGACGACAAAACCTTCGACGTCCTCGGAAAACCGATAACCATGCACCGATAACGGCGGCAAAATCAGGATCGCCGGCTCGGTCAATTGTGAGTGTTTGCCTTCGATCTCAAGCTCTGCCTGACCTTTGAAGACGAAGAGTAACTGACACAAATCGGCGTGGCGATGGGGTTTGATTTCCCATTGATGTTCGCGGCTGCGTTTGGAAATGGTTTCACAGTGCAACAAGTCAGGGGTCGGCCAGTCCAGGCTTTCACCGTAGAGTTTGAACACCGGAATCGATGGCAGGTCAGGCTTGTTCATCACTTCAATCCAGGCCTCGAGGGTAACGGGGCGATAATCGCACCGATTGGCAGAATGTACAGGTATCGGCTCAGTTTTCCCCTTCAATTGACAGACTCGCAAGTGAAAAATGCAAGTACTCGATCCATAAAAATCATTCACCGGCCTTGGTCGTGTGGAGCTTGCGAGTCATAAAAACAATGAAAACGCTAAAAACACTGAAAACCCAAGTCGCGATCATCGGTGGCGGCCCCTCTGGTTTGCTACTCGGCCAATTGCTGCATAACGCCGGCATCGACACCCTGATCCTCGAACGCCAGACCCCGGATTATGTGCTCGGACGCATCCGCGCCGGTGTCCTCGAACAAGGCATGGTAGAGCTGTTGCGTCAGGCCGAAGTGGGTCAGCGCATGGATGTTGAAGGACTGGTCCATGCAGGCTTCGAACTGGCCCTCGACGGGCGCCGGGTACACATCGATTTGCAGGCGCTGACTGGCGGCAAAACCGTGATGATCTATGGCCAGACCGAGGTCACCCGCGACCTGATGGCCGCCCGTCGGGACGCCGGCGCACAGACGATTTATGAAGCCGGCAATGTCGTCCCCCACGGCATGAAAACCGCTGAACCCTTTGTCACCTTCGACAAGGACGGCGAAACGTATCGACTCGATTGTGACTACATCGCTGGTTGCGACGGTTTTCATGGCGTGGCGCGACAGTCGATTCCTGTGGACTGCCTGAAAGTGTTCGAGCGGATTTACCCATTCGGCTGGCTGGGGATTCTCGCCGACACGCCGCCGGTGCACGAAGAGTTGGTCTACGCGCGGCATGAGCGGGGTTTTGCGCTGTGCAGCATGCGCTCACCGACACGTACCCGTTACTACCTCCAGGTTCCGGCACAGGACAAGGTCGAAGACTGGTCCGATCAGCGTTTCTGGGATGAGCTCAAATCCCGTTTGCCAGCCACCCTCGCCGACGCGCTGGTGACCGGCCCGTCGATTGAAAAAAGCATCGCGCCGCTGCGCAGTTTCGTGGTCGAGCCAATGCAGTACGGGCGGATGTTTCTGGTCGGCGACGCCGCGCACATCGTTCCGCCCACCGGCGCCAAGGGCCTGAACCTGGCGGCCAGCGATGTCAGTACGTTGTTCAATATTCTGCTGAAGGTTTACCGCGAAGGCCGTGTGGATTTTCTGGAGAAGTATTCCGAGGTCTGCTTGCGGCGGGTGTGGAAAGCCGAACGGTTTTCCTGGTGGATGACTTCGATGTTGCATCGCTTCGACGAGCACGACGCGTTCAGCCAGCGCATCAGCGAATCGGAACTGGCCTATTTCGTGGACTCCGAGGCGGGTCGAAAAACCATTGCCGAAAATTACGTCGGCCTTCCATATGAGGCTATCGAATAGCCTGCTATCGACCTACACTGGCGAGCATCCCGCTCGCCTTGCCTGCTGCGGGTCCAAATACTGCCCGCAGGTTTTACCCGTGACCGATCTCAACCAGCCTGAAATGCCCAAACCGGCCATTCGCAGCGTGCTGATCGCCCTGATGCTGGCGATCTTTCTGGGTGCGCTGGATCAGACCATCGTCGCCGTGTCGATGCCGGCCATCTCCGCGCAGTTCAAGGATGTCAGCCTGCTGGCCTGGGTGATTTCCGGCTACATGGTGGCGATGACCGTGGCGGTGCCGATCTACGGCAAACTCGGCGATCTGTATGGCCGCCGCAAGTTGATGCTGTTCGGCATGGGGGTGTTCACCCTGGCATCGTTGTTCTGCGGCATGGCGCAAAGCATGGAGCAACTGGTGCTGGCGCGGATCCTTCAGGGCATCGGCGCCGGCGGGATGATTTCGGTGAGCCAGGCGATCATCGGCGACATCGTTCCACCCCGCGAACGCGGTCGCTATCAGGGTTACTTCAGCAGCATGTACGCGGTGGCCAGTGTGGCCGGCCCGGTTCTCGGTGGCTACATGACCGAATACCTGTCCTGGCGCTGGGTGTTTTTGATCAACCTTCCACTGGGCCTGGGTGCCTGGCTGGTGGCCCACCGCACGCTGGTGGGGCTGCCAGTGCCGCAGCGCAAGCCGATCATCGACTACTTCGGCACGTTGCTGATGATCATCGGCCTGACGGCGTTGCTGCTGGGTATTACTCAGGTTGGCCAGGGACATTTGTTACGCAGCACCGAAGTGTCGGGTTTGCTCGGTTGTGCGGTGGTGGTGCTGGCGGTATTCGTCTGGCATGAACGGCGGGCGCGGGAACCGTTGCTGCCGATGCACTTGTTTGCCAACCGCAGTGCGATTCTTTGCTGGTGCACGATTTTCTTCACCAGTTTCCAGGCGATTTCCCTGATTGTGCTGATGCCGCTGCGCTTCCAGAGCGTCACCGGCGCCGGGGCCGATAGCGCCGCGCTGCACCTGTTGCCGCTGGCCATGGGCTTGCCGATAGGCGCGTACTTTGCTGGACGCCAGACCTCAGTGAGCGGTCGTTACAAACCGATGATCCTGACCGGCGCCCTGCTCATGCCGTTCTCGATTCTCGGCATGGCGTTGAGTGCGCCTCAGGCGTTTGTGCTGAGCAGCCTGTTCATGTTGCTCAGCGGCATCGCCAGCGGTATGCAGTTCCCGACATCGTTGGTGGGTACGCAAAACTCGGTGGAACCACGGGACATCGGCGTCGCCACCAGCACCACCAATCTGTTCCGCTCTCTGGGCGGTGCAGTGGGCGTGGCGTTGATGTCGGCGCTGCTGCTGGCGTTGTTACAGGATTCGAGTTTCGCTCACCTGGCCGGCTCGTCGCTGATTGCCGAGGGCCATTCGGGGAATGTCTTGCTCGATGGTTTGAACGCCGCGCCGGGTGATGCGCAAAACGCACTGCGCGCCGAGCTGCTGCTGACCTTCCGGCATTTGTTGATGGTCAGTGCCGCGGTGTCGCTGCTGGGGCTGGCGGCGGCGATTGCCATGCCGAACCGGGTGTTGCGTGGGCGGGAGCACACGGTTCGGTAGAAAGACCGAGTCGCCTGCAATCGCGAGCAGGCTCGCTCCCACATTGGATCTCGGCCGTATGCAACATCTGTGACCAATGGAGATTTACTGTGGGAGCGAGCCTACTCGCGATAGCGGTCTTTCAGTCCCCTCGCCACAGCAAACCCTAGCCAAAAAAAACCACTCCACAGGCCGAATGCCAGTCAGTTAAGCAATTTCAGCCGCGACGCACTCTTTTTGTAATTGGATGGACTCGCCCAAGCCGAGGCGTCAATGCGCCACGGAGGCAGTCTAAACAGCCAACGACAGCGAGGGCGAGTCCATCCAATTACAGATCGTATTACGGCTTAACTGACTGGCATTACTCCACAGGCCCCATCACTGCATCGGACTACTGAGGCCGGGTGCGCAGTTGCTGTTGCAGATTCTGAATCTGCGCCTGCAGGGTGTTGATGTTGCGGGTGACCTGACCGCGGAAGGCGTCGAACTCGGCGGTGTTGGTGCCACCTGGTGTGGCGGCCGGGCGGTTGTCCTGTTGGCTTTTGAGCACAATCATGTCTTGCTCCAGGCGCTCGATGGCGGCGCTTGGATTGCCTTGTTTCTTCAGCGCGACGATGTCAGCGCCCAGGCTTTTGAGTTGGGCGTCGAATTGGCTGGTATCGTCCGACGCGTTCTTCAACGCGGCCAGTTCGCCGCTCAAGGCTTTGACCTGAGCCTGCAACTGAGCATTGGCGGTTTGTTGTTCGGTGGCTTGCGCGGTCATTTGCGCCAGGCGTTTGTCCAGATCGGAGGTCTGGCCCAGTACGCCTTGCTGCTGTTTACTCTGGTCCTGAAGCTTGCTTTCCAGCTGTTTGCTCTGCTCCTGGAGTTTGCCTTCCAACTGTTTGATTTGCAGCTTCAACGCTTCACTGCCAGTGCTGACGTTGGACTGACTGGCCACGACCTTGCCGGAAATATCCTGCAAGCGCCCCGCCGCTTCCTCACTGATGCGCGCGAAACTTTCCTGGGTCGCCACCAGCTGCTGTTCCATCAGCGAGATCTGCTGAAAGCTCCACCAGGCAAGGCCGGCGAAGGCAAAGAACAACGCGCCGACCAATGCCCACAGAGGGCCGGTGCTCGGGCCATTGACCTTGACCACCGGTGTGGTGCGCGAATGCACGGAAGTGCGAGCGGTGGTCGGAAAATCATCGTCATCGAGGCTGCTGGCGCGCAGGCTCGGGACATCGTCGAAGTCGTCGTTGGCATCGTTACGCATGGGCATTAGGGTCAACCTTTGTAAAACGCGGTGATGGCTTGATGCGGCGAAGTATAACCCCCGCTGCCGCACCGGTTGACCCTGAACCCCGAACTCGGTTCAGTAAGGGTCGCCCTTGTGTGTCAGCGAATGTCCTGAGCCTTCCACCAGCCGCAGAATTCATCGAGGGCGGTCCAGAGACTGACTTTCGGATCGTAGTCCAGATAATGCCGTGCGCGGCTGATGTCCAGGGTGAAGTTTTTGTTCATGACCTGCATGCCCAACCGCGATAGCGTCGGCTCGGGACGACCGGGCCACAGCTTGCACACACCCTCGTTGAGCGCGGCAAGGCTGTAGGCCAAACCGTAGGAACGGTAACGGGTAACCTGTGGGACATCCATTTGGCGCATCACGTAATTGACCACATCCCACAACGGAACCGGCGCTCCGTTGCTGATGTTGTAGGCTTTGCCCAAGGCCGAACCGCTGGCCAGCAAGCTGCTGAGCAACGCTTCATTGAGGTTTTGCACGCTGGTGAAATCGACCTTGTTCAGGCCATTGCCGATAATCGCCAACCGCCCTTTGCGCTGCATCTTCAGCAGTCTCGGGAAAATGCTCATATCGCCTGCGCCCGTCACGAAACGCGGGCGCAGGGCCAGGGTTTCGAGGCCGAATTCCTGCGCACCGAAGACTTTTTGCTCGGCCAGGTATTTGGTCGCGGCGTAGGGATGTTTGAAGCGCTTGGGCACCTGCTCTTCGGTCAACCCCAGATGATCACGGCCATCGAAGTAGATCGACGGCGACGACAAGTGCACCAGACGCCGAACCCGCTGTTTCAGACAGGCTTCGACCACGTTCTCGGTGACTTCGACGTTGCCTTGATAAAAGTCCTGATACCGCCCCCACAAACCCACTGCACCGGCGCAATGGACCACGGCTTCGACGTCTGAACACAGGTCGCGCGCCAGTTGCGGGTCACTCAAGTCGCCCTGAATGAACTCGGCGCCACGGCGCACCAGATGCTCGACGCTCTCGGCCCGGCGACCGTTGACCCGCACGTCCAGGCCCTGCTCCAGGGCAAAACGCGCAAAGCGTCCGCCAATGAAGCCGCTTGCGCCGGTGACCAGAATCTTCATGAATTGCTCCGAATATTTCGTTTTGCGTTTTGCGCTTTGCGCTTTGCATATTGTGTAGGGTGTAGGGCGTAGGGCGTGAGGTCTTGACGCTGCCCGTCAGTCCAACGGCACCAGCCATTGCTTCGACGAGCGCACCAATTGATCAGTGAGTAACCCCAACAGCTGACCGCCATTGCGCCAATGATGCCAGTACAGCGGCACATCGATCGGCTTATCTGGCAAAAGCTCCTGCAATTGACCGCGCTCAAGTTGCTCGCGCACCTGTAATTCAGGCACCAGGCCCCAGCCAAGCCCTGCTTCCGTGAGGCGAAGAAAGCCTTCGGACGATGGGCATAAATGGTGTTCGAAACCGCCGTCCACACCGAGGGACGCAAGGTAGCGATGCTGTAGGAAATCGTCCGGGCCAAACACCAGGGCCGGGGTTTTGGCCAACTGATCGGCGCGCACACCTTCGGGAAAATGCCGGGCAATGAACGCCGGGCTCGCCATCGCACGGTAACGCATCGCCCCCAACAGAACGCTGCGCGCACCGGCCACTGGCCGTTCACTGGCGCAGACACACCCCGCCACTTCGCCTGCGCGCATGCGTTTGAGGCCGACGGTCTGGTCTTCTACCACCAAGTCGAGCAACAGATGTTGTTCCGCGCAAAAGTCCCCCACCGCCTCGGCCCACCAAGTCGCAAGACTGTCGGCATTCAAAGCGATACGCAGGCGTTCCGGCAGGCCTTCTTCATCCAGCGCCGGCACCAGGGTTTGCAGATCGCGCTCAAGCAATCGCACCTGCTGCACATGGTTGAGCAATCGCCGGCCAATCTCCGTCGGCGCCGGGGGTGTGACCCGCACCAGCACCGGTTGGCCGACCCGTGCCTCGAGCAGTTTGATCCGTTGGGAGATGGCCGATTGGGACAAACCCAACACCTGCGCGGCGCGTTCGAATCCGGCCTGCTCGATTACGGCGGCGAGCGCGGACAGTAATTTGTAGTCGAACATCAGTTTTCCTAATGGGCGATCAGCACTATTGGTTTTTCTTATACAGCCTTCAACCGGAGAATGGCCAGCAAGAACTCTTGAACAAGGATCACCAACATGGCTGGCGAAACGTCATTGGCAACCCTGCTGCGCAGCATGAGCCCGCAACTCAACGACGGCGAATACGTGTTCTGCACGTTGCGCGACGGCAAGCTGCCCGCCGGCCTTGAGATTGTCGGCAGTTTTCGCGAACGGGAAGGCCTGACGGTGATTCTGGAACGTTCCCACGCTGAAAAGGCCGGTTTCAGCTTCGACTACGTCGCCGCCTGGATCACCTTGAACGTGCACTCGGCCCTTGAAGCCGTCGGCCTGACCGCCGCGTTCGCCACGGCGTTGGGCCTGGCCGGCATCAGTTGCAACGTGATCGCCGGGTATTACCACGACCATTTGTTCGTCGGCCAGGCCGATGCCGAACGCGCCCTGCAGGTACTGCGGGATCTGGCGTCCAACGCGGAGTAATACGTATGTGGCAAAGCTATGTGAACGGCCTGTTGGTGGCCGCGGGGCTGATCATGGCGATCGGCACCCAGAATGCGTTTGTGCTGGCTCAGAGCCTTCGGCGTGAACATCACCTGCCAGTGGCGGCGCTTTGCGTGACCTGCGATGCGTTACTGGTGGCCGCCGGAGTGTTCGGCCTGGCGACGGTGTTGGCGCAAAACCCGACCCTGCTGGCCTTCGCCCGGTGGGGTGGCGCAGTGTTTTTGCTGTGGTACGGCAGTCTGGCGTTGCGTCGGGCGTGCTCGAAACAAAGCCTGCAACAGGGTGAAAATCAGACCGTACGTTCGCTGCGGGCGGTGCTGCTCAGTGCGTTGGCGGTGACGCTGCTCAACCCGCACGTTTATCTGGACACCGTGTTGCTGATCGGCTCCCTCGGCGCACAACAAACAGAGCCCGGTGCTTATGTGGTGGGCGCGGCCAGTGCTTCATTGCTGTGGTTTTTCACCTTGGCGCTGGGCGCGGCATGGCTGGCGCCGTGGCTGGCACGGCCGAGCACCTGGCGAATTCTCGACCTGTTGGTCGCCGTCATGATGTTCACCGTAGCGTTCCAGTTAATCATCGCTTCATGATTTATTCCAAAAGGCTCTGGAACCTCTATTCCACACAGTTGTTGCGTGGTTATGCCGCACCCCCGGTGCTATGATCCGATCCCTGCGCCGCAAAGAGTACAAACTCCCCGGCGCATGTCTGGCCGCCCGTGATCGGCCTTGCGCTCACCGCAACTGACCTGATTAGGAGAATCATCATGGCTTTCGAATTGCCGCCGCTGCCTTACGCACACGATGCCCTGCAGCCGCACATTTCAGAGGAAACTCTGCAATACCACCACGACAAGCACCACAACACCTACGTCGTGAACCTGAACAACCTGGTGCCAGGCACCGAGTTCGAAGGCAAGACCCTGGAAGAAATCGTCAAGACTTCCTCGGGCGGTATCTTCAACAACGCCGCTCAGGTCTGGAACCACACTTTCTACTGGAACTGCCTGGCGCCAAACGCCGGCGGTCAACCAACCGGCGCGCTGGCTGATGCCATCAACGCAGCGTTCGGTTCGTTCGACAAGTTCAAGGAAGAGTTCAGCAAAACCTCCATCGGCACCTTCGGTTCCGGTTGGGGCTGGCTGGTGAAAAAGGCTGACGGTTCCCTGGCCCTGGCCAGCACCATCGGCGCCGGCAACCCGCTGACCAGCGGCGACACCCCGCTGCTGACCTGCGACGTCTGGGAACACGCTTACTACATCGACTACCGCAACCTTCGTCCGAAGTACGTCGAAGCGTTCTGGAACCTGGTCAACTGGAAGTTCGTGGCTGAGCAGTTCGAAGGCAAAACCTTCACCGCTTAAGCTTCGCGCCAGTCAAAAAACCCGGCTTTTATGCCGGGTTTTTTATGGGCTGGGGAAATGGGTAGATCCTACAGCCGCCTTCGCGGGCAAGCCTCGCTCCTACAGCATTGAGTCGATTGCACCATTTCGACTCGACTCAATGCTGTAGGAGCGAGGCTTGCCCGCGAAGAACGATAACGCGGTCTATCTGAAAAACTATGCCGGATCGAAGTTATCCAGCGCCCGATTCACCGCCAATTCCGCCACCATGATGATCTGCTGAATCGCCATCGCTATATGGCGTTGCGGGCCGATCAGATTGTTGGCGAAATCGCTGGCCAGCACACTCGCTGAGGCCAACGATTCACAGGCATGGGCCAGCAGGCTTTCGGTGTCGGCATCGGGGGCGACCATGAACATGGTACTGGGGCGACGGGGCTTTTCGGTGTAGGGCGCCGGGGGATCGAGGTAGTAATCGAGGGCGCGTTTTATCGCTTCCCGGTCTTTGAGTAATTCTTCGGTGCGCAAGGCTTCGGCGTTGGGGGTGGTGGTGTTGAAGGGTGGGTCGGGAATTAACTTATCCATACAAACTCCTGCTGAAATGGGTGCCACCACTCGCCGGATCTCAAGCGGCGAAGAGGTGGCAGCTATGTGCAGAGTGAGATCACCGGTAGCAGGCACCCGGCCAGACCGAAGTCTGCCCGCACACAGCCGCCATAACGCATTTACAGGCAGCGGATAAGCTGGCGCCAATTATGGTGGTATTGGCGCTAGATGCATACTAGTTGCCGGGGATCTCACGCCCGGTCGCTGAATTTGCAGCGACAGCCAAAGGTTAGGGAATCCGCTTCCCACCCGGCAACCTGAAAAATGCGTGGGAAAGATCTGCATTCTGACAAGTCGGTTAAACAACCCATGCCAGACGCCGGTCTCTGTAGAAGGGAACATTCCCACAACACGAGTGGCATTCGCCCTCTTGCCCCCACATCACAGCCGTCTAACATCGACCACAACGAAAAATTGTCCCGTTCCCCTCAAGTTGAGGGCCTCAACAACCGACACAGTGCTAATAGGGCAAATACTTTAAACAACAGCATATCCGCCAAGCTACCGGCAAAATCCCCTGGGTTGGATTGTCCCTTTGACTGACATCACGGGATTGCCAATACTCATGGCAACTTGACGCTACCCGCACGGAACAAGGAATAACTCTTTGAAGCTGGAACTCAAGAACAGCTTGTCGGTGAAGTTGCTCCGGGTCGTGCTGCTGTCGGCATTAATCGTCGGCGTGGTCTTGAGCTGCGCGCAGATCGTTTTCGATGCCTATAAAACACGTCAGGCCGTGGCCAGCGATGCTCAGCGCATTCTCGATATGTTCCGCGATCCTTCCACCCAGGCCGTCTACAGCCTGGACCGGGAAATGGGCATGCAGGTGATCGAAGGCCTGTTCCAGGACGACGCCGTGCGCATGGCCTCCATTGGCCACCCCCACGAAGCCATGCTCGCGCAAAAAACCCGCGAGCTGCAGCATTCCAGCAGTCGCTGGCTGACCGACCTGATCCTCGGCAAGGAGCGCACCTTCACCACCCAACTGGTGGGCCGTGGCCCCTACAGCGAGTACTACGGCGACCTGAGCATTACCCTCGACACCGCCACCTACGGCAAGGGGTTCATTGTCAGCTCGGAGATCATCTTCATCTCTGGCGTATTGCGCGCCTTGGCCATGGCCTTGGTGTTGTATCTGGTCTATCACTGGCTGCTGACCAAACCGCTGTCGCGGATTATCGAACACTTGACCGAAATCAACCCGGACCGACCCAGCGCCCACAAGATTCCGCAGCTCAAGGGTCATGAAAAAAACGAGTTGGGCGTGTGGATCAACACCGCCAACCAGTTGCTCGAATCCATCGAGCGCAACACCCACCTGCGCCACGAAGCGGAAAACAGCCTGCTGCGCATGGCCCAGTACGACTTCCTCACCGGTCTGCCGAACCGCCAGCAACTGCAGCAACAACTGGACAAAATCCTCGTCGACGCGGGCAAATTGCAGCGTCGGGTCGCGGTGCTGTGTGTCGGGCTCGATGACTTCAAAGGTATCAACGAACAGTTCAGTTATCAGACCGGCGACCAGTTGCTGCTGGCCTTGGCCGATCGTCTGCGGGCTCATAGCGGCCGCCTCGGCGCCCTCGCCCGTTTGGGTGGCGACCAGTTCGCACTGGTCCAGGCCGACATCGAACAACCTTATGAAGCGGCCGAACTGGCCCAAAGCATTCTTGATGACCTGGAAGCGGCGTTCGCCCTCGATCATCAGGAAATTCGCCTGCGCGCCACCATTGGCATCACCCTGTTCCCCGAGGACGGTGACAGCACCGAGAAGTTACTGCAAAAAGCCGAGCAGACCATGACCCTGGCCAAGACTCGCTCGCGCAACCGCTATCAGTTCTATATCGCCAGCGTCGACACGGAAATGCGTCGGCGCCGCGAGTTGGAAAAAGACCTGCGCGATGCCTTGATCCGCGATCAGTTCTACCTCGTTTATCAGCCGCAGATCAGCTACCGCGATCATCGCGTGGTGGGCGTCGAGGCGTTGATCCGCTGGCAACATCCCGAACACGGGCTGGTGCCGCCGGACCTGTTCATTCCACTGGCCGAGCAGAACGGCACCATCATCGCCATCGGCGAATGGGTGCTGGATCAGGCCTGCAAACAATTGCGCGAATGGCACGATCAGGGGTTCGACCTGCGCATGGCGGTGAACCTGTCAACCGTGCAACTGCACCACGCCGAGTTGCCACGGGTGGTCAACAACCTGCTACAGATGTATCGCCTGCCTCCGCGCAGCCTGGAGCTGGAAGTCACCGAAACCGGCCTGATGGAAGACATCAGCACCGCCGCCCAGCATCTGCTGAGCCTGCGTCGCTCCGGTGCGCTGATCGCCATCGACGATTTCGGCACCGGTTATTCATCACTGAGTTATCTGAAAAGCCTGCCGCTGGACAAGATCAAGATCGACAAGAGCTTCGTTCAGGACCTGCTCGATGACGACGACGATGCGACCATCGTTCGCGCCATCATTCAGCTGGGCAAGAGCCTGGGCATGCAGGTGATTGCCGAAGGCGTGGAAACCGCCGAGCAAGAGGCCTACATCATCTCCGAAGGCTGCCACGAAGGTCAGGGCTATCACTACAGCAAACCGCTGCCGGCACGGGAATTGAGCGCTTATCTAAAGCAAGCCCAGCGCAGTAATGCAGTTATTTTGTAGAAGATCAAAAGATCGCAGCCTCGTTTCACTCGACAGCTCCTACAGTAGGAGCTGTCGAGTGAAACGAGGCTGCGATCTCTTGATCTACAACACAACTCCCGCCTGAATAAGAAATATTTACAAGCACAACCCTTTACACATAATGCGAAAGATTTGCATTATGTCGCAGTTTTGCGCGCCCCTCGCGCGTCCATCAATCACCGAAGCAGGATGTTCGCCATGATTCGTATGCCTCTGGCCACCGCCAGTCTGCTGGCCATCGCTATTTCCCTCGCCGGTTGCGGCGAAGGCAAAGACAAGGCTGGCGCTCCACAAGCGCCGACCCCGGCCGCCAGCACCGCTGCGCCTGCTGCTACCGGTAAAATTGATGAAGCCGCCGCCAAGGCTGTGGTCGCGCATTACGCCGACATCGTCTTCGCCGTTTACAGCGATGCCGAATCCACCGCGAAAAACCTGCAAACAGCCGTCGACGCGTTCCTGGCCAAGCCAAACGCCGACACCCTGAAAGCCGCCAAGGCTGCCTGGGTCGCGGCCCGCGTGCCTTACCTGCAGAGCGAAGTGTTCCGCTTCGGCAACACCATCATCGACGATTGGGAAGGTCAGGTGAACGCCTGGCCACTGGACGAAGGCCTGATCGACTACGTCGACAAATCCTACGAACACGCACTGGGTAACCCGGGCGCCACCGCCAACATCATCGCCAACACTAAAGTTCAGGTCGGCGAAGACAAGGTCGACGTGAAAGACATCACCCCGGAAAAACTCGCCAGTCTGAACGAGCTGGGCGGTTCCGAGGCCAACGTCGCCACTGGCTACCACGCCATCGAATTCCTGCTCTGGGGCCAAGACCTGAACGGCACCGGCCCTGGCGCCGGCAACCGTCCTGCTTCCGACTTCCTGGAAGGCAAAGGCGCTACCGGCGGTCACAACGATCGTCGTCGTGCTTACCTGAAATCCGTGACCCAACTGCTGGTTAACGACCTGCAAGAAATGGTCGGTAACTGGAAGCCGAACGTGGCCGACAACTACCGCGCCACCCTGGAAGCGGAACCGGCTGAAACCGGTCTACGCAAAATGCTGTTCGGCATGGGCAGCCTGTCGCTGGGCGAACTGGCGGGCGAGCGCATGAAGGTTTCCCTGGAAGCCAACTCCCCGGAAGACGAACACGACTGCTTCAGCGACAACACCCACAACTCGCAGTTCTACGATGCCAAAGGCGTGCGTAACGTGTACCTGGGCGAATACACCCGTGTAGACGGCAGCAAAATGACCGGTGCGAGCCTGTCGTCTCTGGTCGCCAAAGCCGACCCGGCGGCCGACACCGCGCTGAAAGCCGACCTGGCTGCGACCGAAGCCAAAATGCAGGTCATCGTCGATCACGCCAACAAGGGTGAGCACTACGACCAACTGATCGCCGCCGGCAACACTGCTGGCAACCAGATCGTGCGCGATGCCATCGCCTCGCTGGTCAAGCAGACCGGTTCGATCGAAGCGGCCGCCGGCAAACTGGGCATCAGCGACCTGAACCCGGACAACGCTGATCACGAGTTCTGATCAACGCTGGCTGAGTGAATAGAAAGGCGACCTTTGGGTCGCCTTTTTTGTCCCTGCCTGAATGAAATACCTGTGGGAGCGAGCCTGCTCGCGATAGGGGCATCACAGCCAACATTGATGTTGAATGTGAAACCGCTATCGCGAGCAGGCTCGCTCCCACAGGTATCGCGCTTAGCCTGTTAGCCGCGATAAACCCGCGCCAAATCAACCAAACGATAATTCCTCTTATTCAAACTCCCCTGCCCTGTTAGACTTTGCGCCCTTGTTTTGCTCGTCTTGCAGGATGTCCGATGCCTTCGCTGCCTCTTCGCTTGTCTGCACTGTTGCTGGCTCTGGGCCTGAGTGCCTGCGATGACGCCCCGCGTTTCACCCAGGCCGAACCCGGTGAAGCCCGGTCCGGCGGCAGTGCGACGGTGCGCAAGACCGATCAGAACGCATTCTCCCTGCCCTCCGCCAATCTGCCTCCGTCACGGCGCGTCGATTTCAGTGTCGGCAACAGTTTCTTTCGCAACCCTTGGGTGATCGCACCGTCGACCACCACCGCCCGCGATGGCCTCGGGCCGTTGTTCAATACCAACGCCTGCCAGAATTGCCACATCAAGGACGGGCGCGGTCATCCGCCCACGCCCGGTGCACAGAACGCAGTATCGATGCTGGTGCGTCTGTCGATTCCCGATGCGCCGGCCTACGCCAAGGTCATCGAACAACTGGGCGTGGTGCCAGAGCCGGTCTACGGCGGGCAGTTCCAGGACATGTCGGTGCCCGGCGTCGTCCCGGAAGGCAAGGTGCGCGTCGATTACACGCCGGTCCCGGTACGCTTCAAGGACGGCAGCGAAATCGAGTTGCGTAAGCCGACCCTGCAGATCACTCAACTCGGCTACGGCCCGATGCACCCCGACACGCGTTTCTCGGCGCGCATCGCACCGCCGATGATTGGCCTGGGCTTGCTTGAAGCGATCCCCGACGAGGCCATTCTGGCCAACGCCGAGGCCCAAACTCGGGAGAAGAATGGCATCGCCGGACGACCGAACCGGGTCTGGGACGACGCGCAGCAGAAAACCGTCCTCGGGCGATTTGGCTGGAAGGCCGGGCAACCGAACCTCAATCAACAAAACGTTCACGCCTTCTCTGGTGATATGGGCCTCACGACCAGCCTGAAACCCACCGATGACTGCACCGACGCGCAAACCGCTTGCAAGCAGGCGCCCAATGGCAATGGCCCGGATGGCGAGCCGGAAGTCAGCGACAACATTCTGCGTCTGGTGCTGTTCTATAGCCGTAACCTCGCGGTACCGGCTCGTCGTGATGTCGGCGCGCCTGAGGTGCTGGCCGGCAAGAATCTGTTTTTCCAGGCGGGATGCCAGTCCTGTCATACCCCTCAATACACCACCGCCGCCAACGCCGCGGAACCTGAATTGGCCAATCAAGTGATTCGCCCTTACAGCGACCTGCTGCTGCATGACATGGGCGACGGCCTGGCCGACAACCGCAGCGAATTCCAGGCCAGCGGCCGCGACTGGCGCACCCCGCCGTTGTGGGGCATCGGCCTGACGCAGGCGGTCAGCGGCCACACCCAGTTTTTGCATGACGGCCGCGCCCGTAACGTGCTCGAAGCCGTGCTCTGGCATGGCGGCGAGGCAACGGCGGCGCAGCAACAGGTTTTGTCTTTCAATGCCGAGCAGCGCGCGGCGTTGCTGGCGTTTTTGAATTCCCTTTAATACGTTTTCCTTCAGCGGGAGCCCGACATGTTCCGTCCCAAATTGTTGTTCACCAGCCTTGCCGCCCTCGCCCTGGGCGCCTGTTCGCCCCAGGATCCGCAAGCGGTCACGTCGGCAGCCATCGCCAAACAAGTGATCCTGCCGACCTACAGCCGCTGGGTCGAAGCCGACCGTCAATTGGCGGTCAGCGCCCTGGCGTTCTGCCAAGGCAAGGAAACCCTGGACACCGCCCGCGCCGACTTCCTGCACGCGCAGAAAGCCTGGGCCGAGTTGCAGCCGCTGCTGATCGGGCCATTAGCCGAGGGCAACCGTTCCTGGCAGGTGCAGTTCTGGCCGGACAAGAAGAACCTCGTGGGCCGTCAGGTCGAGCAACTGGTGACCGCACAACCGCAGATCGATGCCGCCGCCCTGATCAAGTCCAGCGTTGTGGTGCAAGGCCTCTCGGCCTATGAATACATCCTGTTCGACAGCAAGATCGACATGGCCGACAGTGCGCAGAAAGCCAAATACTGCCCGCTGCTGACCGCCATTGGCGAACGTCAGAAGCAACTGGCCGAAGAGATCCTGTCGAGCTGGAACACCAACGACGGCATGCTCGCGCAGATGAGCAAATTCCCGAACCAGCGCTACGCCGACTCCCACGAAGCGATCGCCGATCTGTTGCGCGTGCAAGTGACGGCGCTGGACTCCCTGAAGAAAAAACTCGGCACGCCGATGGGCCGTCAGAGCAAGGGCACGCCACAGCCATTCCAGGCTGATGCCTGGCGCAGCCAATCGTCGCTGCAAGGCCTGCAAGCAAGCCTGAGCGCGGCGCAAACCGTTTGGGTCGGTGTCGACAACAAAGGCCTGCGTGGTCTGTTGCCGAGCGAGCAGAAACCCTTGGCCGACAAGATCGACGCAGCCTATGCATCGTCCCTGAAACTGTTCGCCAGCAACCAGCGCTCGCTGACCGACATGCTCACCGACGATGCCGGACGCCAGCAGCTCAACGCTATCTATGACAGCCTCAACGTTGTCCATCGTCTGCACGAAGGCGAACTGGCCAAGGCGCTGGGTATCCAACTGGGCTTTAACGCCAACGACGGTGACTGATGAGGGCAAGTGCCATGCTGCGACGCCAGGCTCTGACGTTAGGGAGTTTGCTGCTGGGTGCGGTGACACTGGGCGGCTGGACGCTGTTCAAGCAAAAGGACAAAAGCCCGCTGCTGCTCTCGGCGCGGGACGACGGTGACGGCAAGCACTACGCCGTCGGTTATCGGCTGGATGGCACCCGGGTGTTTGCCACCCACGTCGGCCAGCGTTGCCACGACATCATCAACCACCCGACGCTGCCGATAGCGCTGTTCGTCGCCCGTCGTCCGGGCACCGAAAGCTACCTGATCGACCTGCGCGACGGCACGTTGCTGCAAACCGTGGTGTCGCAACCGAACCGGCACTTCTACGGTCACGCGGTGATTCACCAGAGCGGCGACTGGTTGTACGCCACCGAGAACGACACGTCCGATCCGGGCCGTGGCCTGCTCGGTGTGTATAAGTTCGAAGGTGAGCGGCTGGTGCATAGCGGCGAGCTTTCCACCCACGGTGTCGGCCCGCATCAGGTGTCGTGGATGCCCGATGGCGAGACGCTGATTGTGGCCAATGGCGGCATTCGCACCGAGGCCGAAAGCCGGGTCGAGATGAACCTCAACGCGATGGAGCCGAGCCTGGTTTTAATGCAGCGCGATGGCACTTTGTTGAGCAAGGAAACACTGGCCCAGCAGATGAACAGCGTGCGGCACTTGGGCGTCGCCAGCGATGGCACCATCGTTTCCGGCCAGCAGTTCATGGGCGCTGCCCACGAGTCATCGCAGCTGCTGGCGATCAAGCGCCCCGGCCAACCGTTCGTGGCGTTCCCCGTGCCCGAGCATCAGTTGCAGGCCATGGGGCATTACACCGCCAGCGTCGCCGTACACAGCGAACTGCGTCTGGTCGCCCTGACCGCGCCGCGGGGCAACCGCTTTTTTATCTGGGACCTGGACAGCGGTGAAGTACGTCTGGACGCGCCACTTCCCGACTGCGCCGGCGTCGGCGCCGTGGCCGATGGTTTTGTCGTGACCTCCGGTCAAGGACGATGCCGGTACTACGATTGCCGCCAGACAACCCTGGTTGCAAAACCTCTGGAGTTGCCTGCGGGGCTCTGGGACAACCATCTTCATCTGATGGCGTAAACACCTGGAAGATCGCAACCTTGTAGCAGCTGCCGAAGGCTGCGTTCGGCTGCGAAGCAGTCGTGAAATCAGGCTCCGCAGTGTGTCAGGAGCACCAAGGCGTCAGGATTTGCATCTGCTGCGCAGCCGAACGCAGCCTTCGGCAGCTGCTACAGATGGAATCCCCTTCGCAGTGGGAGTAATGTTCCCGCCTGTCTCATCTGATTTCTCCAAGGAAACGGAAATATGCTGCGCCGCCGCATGCTGATCATGTTGGGTGTTGTTCTGCTAATCGTGTTGGTCCTGGCCGGTTACAAAGCCTTCTCTATTTACACAATGATTCAAGGCTTTTCCGCACCGAAACCGCCGATAAGTGTCGCCGTGGCCACCGCCACCGAACGTCCGTGGCAAAGCCGTTTGCCAACGGTCGGCACCCTCACGGCGCTGCAAGGGGTCGACCTGAGCCTGGAGATCGCTGGCACCGTCAAAGAGGTGCAGTTCGAATCCGGGCAGAAGGTCAAGGCTGGTCAGCCGATTCTGCAACTCGACACCGCCGTTGAAACGGCCCTGCTGGCAACCGCCCAAGCCGACCTGGGACTGGCGCAACTGGATTACGGTCGCGGCAGCCAATTGGTGGGCAGCCAGGCTATTTCCAAAGGCGAGTTCGACCGCCTCTCGGCGGTGTTGCAAAAGAGCCGGGCCACGGTCAATCAGCTCAAGGCGGCGCTGGAGAGAAAACGCATTCTCGCCCCGTTCAGCGGCACCATCGGCATTCGTCAGGTAGACGTTGGCGACTACGTGGCCAGCGGCACGATGATCGCCACCCTGCAAGACATCAGCAGCCTCTACGTCGACTTCTTTGTGCCCGAACAATCGGTGCCGAAAATCGCCCTCGGCCAGCCGGTGCAGATCATCGTCTCGGCCTACCCGACACAGAGTTTCCCCGGGACCATCAGTGCGATCAACCCGAAGGTCGAGAGCAGCACCCGCAACGTGCAGGTGCGTGCAACCCTGGCCAACCCCGACGGCAAACTGCTGCCGGGAATGTTCGCCAGCCTGCAGGTGATGTTGCCTGATCCGCAACCGCACATCGTGGTGCCGGAAAGCGCGATTACCTACACCCTTTATGGCAACTCGCTGTACGTTGTGGCGCAGAAAAAGGCCGAAGACGGCAGCCTCGAAAAAGACGACAAGGGCGAGCCGATCCTCATTGCCGAACGGCGCTTCATCGAAACCGGCGAGCGCCGCGATGGAATGGTCATGATTACCAAAGGCGTGCAAAACGGCGAAAAAGTGGTCACGGGGGGCCAGATCAAACTGGACCACGGCGCGCACATTGCCATCAGCGACGACAAGACCCTAGCCGAGAAGAGCAGTCAGCCGCGCGCTGACTGATCAAGGAATCCCCATGGCTTTTACCGACCCGTTCATCCGCCGCCCGGTGCTCGCCACCGTGGTCAGCCTGTTGATTGTGCTGCTGGGCTTCCAGGCCTGGAGCAAGTTGCCGCTGCGCCAATACCCGCAAATGGAAAACGCCCTGATCACGGTGACCACCGCTTACCCCGGGGCCAACGCCGAAACCATCCAGGGTTACATCACCCAACCGATGCAGCAGAGCCTGGCCAGCGCCGAAGGCATCGACTACATGACCTCGGTCAGTCGCCAGAATTTCTCGGTGATCTCGATCTACGCGCGCATCGGCGCCAACAGCGACCGCTTGTTCACCGAGCTGCTGGCCAAGGCCAACGAGGTCAAGAACCAGCTGCCCCAGGACGCCGAAGACCCGGTGCTGAGCAAGGAAGCCGCCGATGCTTCGGCGCTGATGTACATCAGTTTCTTCAGCGACGAGCTGAGCAATCCGCAGATCACCGATTACCTGTCACGGGTCATCCAGCCGAAACTGGCGACCTTGCCGGGCATGGCCGAAGCCGAGATTCTTGGCAATCAGGTGTTCGCCATGCGCCTGTGGCTGGACCCGGTGAAACTTGCCGGTTTCGGCCTGAGCGCCAGCGACGTGACCAATGCCGTGCGCCAGTACAACTTCCTCTCCGCCGCTGGCGAAGTAAAAGGCGAGTATGTAGTCACCAGCATCAACGCCAACACTGAACTCAAATCCGCCGAGGCCTTTGGCGCGGTCCCGCTCAAGGTCGAGGGCGACAGTCGCGTGCTGCTACGGGACGTGGCGCGGGTCGAAATGGGCGCGGAGAACTACAACACCATCAGCTCTTTCGGCGGCACCCCCTCGGTGTACATCGGCATCAAGGCCACACCCGGCGCCAACCCGCTGGACGTGATCAGGGAAGTGCGCAAGATCATGCCGGAGCTGGAAGCCCAGTTGCCGCCGAACCTGAAAGGTGAAATCGCCTACGACGCCACGCTGTTCATTCAAGCCTCTATCGACGAAGTGGTGATAACCCTGTTCGAAGCGGTGCTGATCGTGATTGTGGTGGTGTTCCTGTTCCTCGGCGCCCTGCGCTCGGTGGTGATCCCGGTGGTCACCATTCCGCTGTCGATGATCGGCGTGATGTTCTTCATGCAGATGATGGGCTACTCGATCAACCTGCTGACCTTGCTGGCGATGGTATTGGCCATCGGTCTGGTGGTGGACGACGCCATCGTGGTGGTGGAGAACATCCATCGGCATATCGAAGAAGGCAAAACGCCGCTGGATGCGGCCATCGAAGGTGCCCGGGAAATTGCCATGCCGGTGGTGTCGATGACCATCACCCTGGCGGCGGTCTATGCGCCGATCGGCTTCCTGACCGGTCTGACGGGGGCGCTGTTCAAGGAGTTCGCCCTGACCCTGGCCGGGGCGGTGGTGATCTCCGGCGTCGTTGCCCTGACGCTGTCGCCGATGATGTGCGCCCTGCTGCTGCGCCATGATGAAAACCCTACCGGCCTGGCCCATCGCCTGGACGTGATCTTCGAAGGCCTCAAGCGCCGCTACCAGAGTGTGCTTCATGGCACCCTCAACACTCGGCCGGTGGTGCTGGTGTTCGCGTTGATCGTGTTGTGCCTGATTCCGGTGCTGCTCAAGTTCACCAAGTCGGAACTGGCGCCGGACGAAGACCAAGGCATCATCTTCATGATGGCCAATGCCCCGCAACCAGCCAACCTCGACTACCTGAACACCTACACCGACGAGTTCATCACGATTTTCAAGGAATTCCCGGAGTACTACTCCTCGTTCCAGATCAACGGATTCAATGGTGTGCAATCGGGGATCGGCGGCTTCCTGCTCAAACCCTGGAACGAACGCGACCGGACGCAGATGGAGATCCTGCCCGAGGTCCAGGCAAAACTGGAGCGCATCCCCGGGTTGCAAATCTTCGGTTTCAACCTGCCTTCCTTGCCGGGCACCGGTGAAGGCTTGCCGTTTCAATTCGTGATCAACTCGGCCAACACCTACGAGTCATTGTTGGAAGTGATGGATCGGGTGAAAAAAAGAGCGATGGAATCCGGCAAATTCGCCTTCGTCGACGTCGACCTCGCCTTCGACAAACCCGAAGTCGTGGTGGATATCGACCGCGCCAAGGCTGCACAGATGGGTGTGTCTATGCAGGACCTGGGCGGCACCCTCGCAACCTTGCTGGGTGAAGCGGAAATCAACCGTTTCACCATCGAAGGCCGCAGCTACAAAGTCATTGCGCAGGTGGAACGGTCCTTCCGGGATAACCCCGAGTGGCTGAACCACTATTACGTCAAAAACACCAAGGGCGAATTGCTGCCCCTGTCGACCCTGATCACCGTGACCGACCGGGCTCGGCCGCGCCAGTTGAACCAGTTCCAGCAACTCAACTCGGCGATTCTTTCCGGGGTCCCTCTGGTCAGCATGGGTGAAGCCATCGACACCGTGCGCCAGATCGCTCGGGAAGAAGCGCCGGCGGGTTATGCCGTCGACTATGCCGGTGCGTCACGGCAATACGTTCAGGAAGGCAGCGCGCTGTGGGTCACTTTCGCCCTGGCATTGGCGATTATCTTTCTGGTACTGGCGGCTCAATTCGAAAGCTTCCGCGACCCACTGGTGATTCTGGTGACTGTGCCGCTGTCGATCTGTGGCGCGTTGATCCCGTTGTTCCTTGGCTGGTCGAGTATGAACATCTACACCCAGGTGGGATTGGTGACGTTGATCGGTCTGATCAGCAAACACGGAATCCTGATCGTCGAGTTCGCCAACCAGTTGCGCAAGGAGAAGGGGCTATCGCCTCGCGAAGCGGTGGAGGAAGCGGCGGCCATTCGCCTGCGTCCGGTATTGATGACCACAGCGGCAATGGTGTTCGGCATGGTGCCGTTGATCATCGCCACGGGCGCGGGGGCGGTCAGCCGGTTCGATATCGGCACGGTGATCGCGACGGGGATGTCGATCGGGACGCTGTTCACCTTGTTCGTATTGCCGTGCATTTACACGTTGCTGGCCAAGCCTGATAAGACATAAGAAGGGCTCTGTAGGAGCGAGGCTTGCCCGCGAAGGCGGAGTGTCAGTGGACATCATTGGTGACTGGCGCACCGCCTTCGCGGGCAAGCCTCGCTCCTACAAGTAGGCGCACACAAAAAGGCCTCGCATTTGCGAGGCCTTTTATTTGGGCTTCAATTTGTTCAACTTTGTGGCCTCAGTCCCTGAGAAAGTCCGAACATGAACAGTAACAAGTCATGATCGGGTTGAGTGGCCACGGGTGCTTTGGTAACCCGGGGCAACGGACAATGCGCGTCACCGTGCACGGAGCTGAGGACTTGCGTACGGGGCTGCTCCCACGTTGCCACCGCCAATGAAGTAACTGCCAAGGCTCCGGCTAAAAACAAACCTCGTGCAATTTCGAGTTTCATTGTTATAAGCCTTTGATAGCGCTGCCAAACGCCGTCTTATAAAAATAGACGAGTTTTTTCCAGTCCGTATCGCTGAACGACGAGTGGCGGCGCAATTGCTTCAGGTCATGGGCCGCTGCACGACGGGTGGTAAATCGCTGCCGACATTTCTCCAGATCGATCAATGCCACCTCGACCTTTGCGGACTCGCCTTCGCCGGTGACTCGCACGAATACATGCTTGATGTAGAGGCAGCTGTGCTGCCAACGGCCCTTGTGCATACGGGCCAGGTTGTCGGCCAGATCCTTCAACACGCGGTCATGCACCTTCTCACCGTAACGCTCGCGACCACCACCCGCGTACCAGTGTTTGATTTCCTCAAAGCCATCCAGGGATTTGGTAACCAGCAATGCCCGCCATTCATTATTCTGGGGATCGCGCTGTGCTCCGCAAAAAACGATTTCCGGAACACCAACGTCGAGCAGGCGCAAACCGATGAGCGCATCACGCTCGCGCAACACCGTCGGCCGGCCGAACGGGTGCAATACGCTGCGATAGATATGCCCGGTTTGACGCTTGGTGTAGAGCAGCTGTCCATCACTGCCCATAACGCGCTGCACGCCACTTTCGCCACCGCGACGGACGTTGGGTTCTTCTACCCATTCACCGCGCAGGTTCCAGAAGTAGTCGAAGCGGTCCTGAGAAGCCACTTCCGTTGGTGCTGCACATTGCACTGCCATCTTGTTACCTCTTGCGTAATACGTATACCCGCCACATGGCATAGAACGGTAGAAAATCCAGTTGTTCCTGGATCCGAAAACCCGCCTGCTCGAATTCCTTTTCAACCGTGGCGGCCGGTAACACAAATCGATTCTGGTAACCCTCCTGCCCACGCGTCTGCTCCAGGCGTTTGCGTTTCCATGCCTTGAAATTGCCGTCTACCCACAACGAAACAATCACGCTGTCACGGGTGACGCGCTCGAATTCGCGCAGGATGGTCAGTCGATGCTCGGCTTCACCGATGTGATGGAGCAAGCGCATGCAGAAAATGCTGTCGACGGCGTTATCGGGCAAGGCAATGTCGAATGCAGAAGTGTGCAAGGGTTGTACCCTTTTTACCACGTCGGCGGGTTGCGCCTGCATGGCGATCTTCAACATGGATTCCGAGTTGTCGGCCCCGATGATGACACGGTTGTTTTTTTCCGCCAGTAATGGCCAGAAACGCCCCGCGCCACATGGCAGATCGAGAACCAGCCCCGGCTCACCGACCAGCGTCAGAGCCTTGCGTGCCAGTTGCTCGTCACGCCAATGGGACAGTTTGCGACTGAGGCCATCCTGATGCTTGAGCAGATACTCTCGTGCGTGTTGATCGTCGTACTTTTCGGAAAAATCGAGTTTGATCGGGCCAGCCATTACGGCAATCTCCTGAACTTCGGATGGCTACCACCTTAGGGCGCGCCGTGTCAGCGTCAGGTCATGCGTAAGTGAAAAATTTGTTATGTAAACCCGGAACTATTTCAGGGTTTTACCAGAGCCGAATTCAGGTTCAAAAGATCGGCCCGTTCATCGCTATTCCTGATTCAACTCCACCTGAAAACGGCAACCATTGGGCTCCATGTTCGTCAGGCTGACGCTCCAGCCCTGGTTCTCGCAAATCCGCTGCACCAGCGACAGTCCCAGCCCCAGGCCCTCGCCGCGCTTTTCGTTGCCGCGCACGAAAGGCTCGAACATCGCCTCGCGTTTTTCCTCGGGAATGCCTACACCACTGTCCTCGACCACGAACCCTGTATCCGTCAGGGCGAGGCGGATGTAGCCGCGCTCGGTGTAATGCAGCGCATTACGCAACAAGTTGCCCATCACCGCATGCAACAGGGTCGCGTTATAGCGGGTGTCCGGCGGATTGCCCGGCTCAAAATTCAGCGTCAGGCCCTTGGCTTCGATCGGCTCGCGCCATTGGCAAAGCAACCCGTCGGCTACCTGGCTCAGGGTCTGCTGGGGGGCCATGCTGGCGTCTTCATGTTGAGCGCGAGCCAGCATGAGGAAGGTTTGCACCAGCTCGCGCATCTCGGCACACGCACGGGCGATTCGCTCGACCTGAGCACGGCCGCGCTGATCGATACCGGGGTTTTCCAGCAACAGCTCACAGGAACTGGCCAACACCATCAATGGCGTGCGCAGCTCGTGGCTGACGTCACTGGTGAACAATCGCTCACGGGTCAACGCCTGACGCAAGCGCCCCAAGGTAGCGTCGAAGGCCACGGCCAGTTCGCCCACTTCGTCGGCGGCATAGTCCGGCGCAAGTGGCGGCGCCAGGCCCAGCAGCTGATCGCGATGACGCACCTGACGAGCCAGGCGCACCACCGGCGCCATGACCTTGCGCGCCAGCACCCAGCCCAGAAATACCGCCAGTGCCAGGCTCAGGACGAACCCCACCAGCACCACGGCAAACAGCACCCGCTCACGCTCTTCGAAATCGCTCTGGTCCTGCATCAATACGTAACGCCGACCGTCAACGATTTCGACCATCGCGTGATATGACAGCTGCTCGCGAAAGACTTCATGAAAGCCCGAGTCCAGGTGCCGCAAATCCTTGGGCAATTCGAAGTCGCCCGGCCCGCCGCTGAAATAGAACAGCTGGTCCGGCTCGGGGCGGTGGCTCCAGTCCGACACGCTGTCCATCAGCAACAAGCGTTGCAAATCGCCGCCCAGACCTGCCGAGATCAGTTTTTCTTCCACCAGGTGCACGGTCGCCACAATGCCCATGGCGAAGGCTCCCGCCACCAGCGCGCTCATCAACGCAAAGGCGATGATGATCCGTTGGGCAAGGCTCTGCTTAAACTCCATCACGACCCTCGGCCAAGCGATAACCGACGCCATGCACCGTGTGCAGCAAGGGCTTGTCGAACGGCTTGTCGATCACCTGACGCAGTTGGTGGACGTGGCTGCGCAGACTGTCGCTGTCCGGGCAGTCATCGCCCCACAGGGCCTCTTCGAGAACTTCGCGGCGTAACACATGGGGGCTTTTCTGCATCAACACGGCCAGTAACTTCAGGCCCACCGGGTTGAGTTTCAGCAGGCGACCTTCGCGCGTTACTTCCAGAGTATCGAGGTCGTAGCTCAGATCACCGACTTGCAAGGCGCGGCGACCGCCACCCTGGGCACGGCGCATGACCGCCTCGATCCTCGCGGCCAGTTCGGACAGGGCAAAGGGTTTGATCAGGTAGTCATCAGCACCGGATTTGAAGCCCTGCAAACGGTCATCCAGTTGATCGCGGGCGGTGAGCATGATCACTGGCGTGTCGCGGCGGGCATCCTCGCGCAGGCGTTTGCACAGGGTGTAGCCGTCGATGCCGGGCAGCATGATGTCGAGCACGATCAAGTCGTAATGTTCGGTGGCCGCCAGGTGCAGGCCCGACAGACCGTCCTGCGCGCAATCCACGGTGTAACCCTTGAGCCCAAGATAATCGGCCAGATTGGCCAGGATATCGCGGTTGTCTTCAACCAATAAAATTCGCATCGGCACCTCCTCCGTACACAGTAACGGCTGTCTTGGCGCGCAGCTTAAGGCCAAGTGTGGCTCAGGGATAGGGTGGCGTGCAGGGGTAAATCCGACAAAAAAAGCCTGAGACAGCGTTAACAACTTTTTCACCATCGATTCACAGGCTGACGACAGCGGCGTGTTCAGACTCCCCGCGGTTGCGCTCTTCAAAACATTTCACTCACCAAGGAGTTGCCATGGCTTCGACCGCTGCCCGCCCCGCTTCCAGGCCACTGAATGCATGGCTATGCCTGGGAGTGCCCGCCATTGCGGCGATCACCCTGCTACTGCTCGAACTGACGTCCCTGGACATGGACCTTGCCAAGCGGTTCTATGACCCGGTGGCAGGCGAGTTCATCGGACGGCACAGTTACTTCCTGGAAAACATCCTGCATGACCGGGCCAAGCAAGTGGTCATCGCCTTTTCGGTGTTCGCCATCCTGGGCTTCATCGGCTCCTTTTTCCTGGAAAGGCTCAAACCATTCAAGCGTGAGCTGGGTTGCCTGGTGTTGTCTCTGGCACTGGCAACATCCTTTGTCACCCCGGTCAAAGCGGTAACGGCGGTGCAATGCCCATGGAGCCTGGAGCAGTTCGGCGGACACGAAACCTACAGCGAACTGCTCAGCCCTCGCCCGCACACCGACAAGCCGGGCCGTTGCTGGCCGGGTGGTCATGCGGCGACTGGCTTCACGTTGTTTGCGCTGTTCTTCGTCCTGCGCGACCGTCGTCCGCGTCTGGCACGCAAGGCGTTTGTCTTCGCCTTCGCGTTGGGCTCGGTGTTTTCCATCAGCCGGATGATGCAGGGGGCGCACTTCTTTTCGCACAACGTGTGGACGGCGATTTTCTGCTGGCTGATTTGTCTGGGGGCGTATTACTACATTCTTTATCGACCGGCCTCCAAGGCAGATCGCGTGACAGAGGCAGGATCAGCGTCTGAACACAGATCCAATGTGGGAGCGAGCCTGCTCGCGATGGCGGACTGACATTCAACAACAGTGTCGACTGTAATGGCCTCATCGCGAGCAGGCTCGCTCCCACAATGGATCGAGATAACTTCAATTCCAGGCAATAAAAAACCCCGCCTGCTTAACCGCAGGCGGGGTTTTTATGTACGGGGTAAGGCTGGCTTACATCATGCCGCCCATGCCGCCCATACCGCCCATGTCTGGCATGCCGCCGCCAGCTGGACCGTCTTCCTTGATCTCGGCGATCATGGCTTCGGTCGTGATCATCAGGCTGGCGATGGACGCCGCTGCCTGCAGAGCTGAACGAGTCACTTTGGCTGGGTCGAGGATACCCATTTCGATCATGTCGCCGTATTCACCGGTAGCAGCGTTGTAACCGTAGTTACCCGAACCCTGCTTGACCTTGTCGACAACTACGCTTGGCTCGTCGCCGGAGTTGGCAACGATCTGGCGCAGTGGCGCTTCAACAGCGCGACGCAGCAACTGGATACCAACGTCCTGATCAGCGTTGTCGCCTTTCAGTTCGGAGATTGCCTGCAGAGCGCGAACCAGTGCCACGCCGCCGCCAGGTACCACGCCTTCTTCAACGGCTGCACGGGTAGCGTGCAGGGCGTCTTCAACGCGGGCTTTCTTCTCTTTCATTTCAACTTCGGAGCCAGCGCCAACCTTGATCACTGCAACGCCGCCGGACAGTTTGGCCAGACGCTCTTGCAGTTTTTCACGGTCGTAGTCGGACGAAGTATCAGCCACTTGCTGACGGATCTGCAGAACGCGAGCCTGGATGTCAGCCTCAACGCCGGCACCGTCGATCACGGTGGTGTTTTCTTTGGACAGGATCACGCGCTTGGCATTACCCAGGTGTTCCAGGGTAGTGCTTTCCAGGCTCAGACCGATCTCTTCGGAGATAACGGTACCGCCAGTCAGAACGGCGATGTCCTGCAGCATGGCTTTGCGACGGTCGCCGAAGCCTGGAGCCTTGACGGCTGCGACTTTAACGATGCCACGCATGTTGTTCACGACCAGAGTCGCCAGGGCTTCGCCTTCAACATCTTCAGCCACGATCAGCAGTGGACGGCCGGCTTTGGCAACGGCTTCCAGTACTGGCAGCATTTCGCGGATGTTGGAGATCTTTTTGTCGACCAGCAGGATCAGCGGACCGTCGAGTTCGGCGGTCATGGTTTCCGGCTTGTTGACGAAGTACGGGGACAGGTAGCCACGGTCGAACTGCATGCCTTCAACAACCGACAGTTCGTTTTCCAGGCCCGAGCCTTCTTCAACGGTGATCACGCCTTCTTTACCGACTTTTTCCATGGCTTCGGCAATGATGTCGCCGATGGAGCTGTCGGAGTTGGCCGAGATGGTGCCGACCTGAGCGATGGCCTTGGTGTCAGCGCAAGGCTTGGACAGGGCTTTCAGCTCTTTGACGATTGCGATGGTCGCTTTGTCGATACCGCGTTTCAGGTCCATCGGGTTCATGCCGGCAGCGACGGCTTTCAGGCCTTCGTTGACGATCGACTGAGCCAGAACGGTAGCGGTGGTGGTGCCGTCGCCTGCGTCATCGTTGGCACGGGAGGCAACGTCTTTGACCAGCTGCGCGCCCATGTTTTCGAAGCGATCTTTCAGCTCGATTTCTTTGGCAACGGACACGCCGTCCTTGGTGATGGTCGGAGCGCCGAAGCTCTTCTCGATGATCACGTTACGGCCTTTCGGGCCCAGGGTCGCTTTTACTGCGTCAGCCAGGACGTTGACACCGGCGAGCATTTTCTTGCGGGCGGAATCGCCGAATTTAACTTCTTTAGCAGCCATGATCGATATTCCTTAAATACTTTGTAGTAACGGGAAAATGAGCGGGGAATCAGCCTTCGACAACAGCGAGGATTTCGCTTTCGCCAATTACCAGCAGGTCTTCGCCATCGACTTTCACTGTGTTGCTGCCGGAGTACGGGCCGAACACAACCTTGTCACCCACTTTCACGGACAGCGCACGTACTTCACCGTTGTCCAGGACTTTGCCCGGGCCTACAGCGAGGACTTCGCCCTGGTTTGGCTTTTCAGCAGCCGAACCTGGCAGGACGATACCGCCAGCGGTTTTCTTTTCTTCTTCGCTGCGACGGACGACGACGCGGTCATGCAGAGGACGAAGCTTCATTGTCGATCTCTCCTAATTGTGGTTTTCATCGGCCGGTGTATTCCCGGCGGGTTAAACAAATCCGGCGGAGCCGGGTGCGGTTCGTCGAGCGAACCGCGGAAGTCTGTCTGGCGCAATTGCCAGAAACCTTGCGGTGACCGTTACATAAGGGCGCACAAGCTTATTTCAAGGGCGGGGAGCGAAAAATTTTTACCTCAATGCCCTGAAAACGAACACGGCACCCGAGGGTGCCGTGTCGATGGACGTGTTACTTGGAGTCGCGGTGTTCGAACTCGCCTTCGATCACGTGGGGCTCGCGGCCCAGTGGCTGCTGCGGAGCGGGACCGCCCCGTGGCTGAAGGTCATCGGCGAACGCACGCTGACGCATCGCTTGTTCCTCGGCGCGCAGACGCATTTTGTTCGCCAGCAGTCGACGAGAGATCGGCAACAACATGATCAGACCCAGCACGTCGGTGATGAAGCCCGGCAGGATCAACAGACCACCCGCCAGGGCCAGCATCAGGCCTTCGAGCATGGTTTGAGCCGGCAGCTCGCCGCGGTTCAGGCTTTCACGGGCGCGCAGCGCAGTAGCCAGACCGGCGATACGCAGCACGAACACGCCGAGCATCGAGCCGAGAATGATCAGCAGCAGGGCCGGGAAAAACCCGATCGCCCCGCTGACCTTGACGAATACGAACAGCTCCAACACCGGGAACAGTACAAAGAGCAATAAAAAAGGGCGCATCAAATGGTTCCTCAACGCAAGAATGCCTTGCCAGTCTTCCTTAGATGACGTCGCCGTTTCGTGAATTCAAGCGTCGGCCACGGCATTTTTCGGCCAATGCTCGGCGTGAGCCAGGAAAACCAAGGCTTCCCGGACTTGTGTCGGCGTATTACAGGGCGTTTGAAACGGCAACCAGTAGAGCCCCTGACCAATGCGCAAGTGCATGCCTTCGGTGTCAATGCCGGCCAATTGCGCCGGAGCCGTTTTCGGCAGCCCCGCCAGTTCGACGTAGTGGGCAATGGCTTTGGCGTGATCGGCATTCATGTGCTCGACCATGCTCACTTCGGCCTTGCCGGCGAACGGGTTGGCGAGGGTCAACTGATCGATCCAGTGGATCGCACCGAAACCGCCGATGTAGCGGTGACGTACCTCGTTGAGTACCCAGAAATCGAAATCATGGGCCTTGTGATAGTTCTGCGAATCGGGGAAATAGCGGTAGTAACGCTCGGCGGCCGTCTCGATGGCAGCAGGGTCTTGAAGCTTTTCTGCCTCGGCGAGGTAAGTCAGGCGACCAACGGCTTGTACGTCTTCGGCCTCACGCTCACCCACCAGCAGCGAGCATTTCGGATCTTTCTGCAGATTGTGAGTGTGCTGAGCGATGCGGCTGATAAGGATCAGCGGCCGGCCCTGTTCATCCAGACAGTACGGAACCACGGAGCCAAACGGGAAACCGGGCATCGCTTTGGAGTGCGTCGAGAGCACTCCACGGTATTCCTTGAGAAGCAATTCTCGGGCATGCTTAGCCACTTCAACGCTCAATTTATGACTCCTTATGTAGAATCCGTCAAAAAAACGGGCAGGCGCCTGGGTAAAAGTTCCAGCACGCCATAGGGGCAGTTCTCATGTGCAGCCAGGCCACATCAGGCTCAGATCGAGAGGCCCTCTAGAAGGAAAAACCACTGCGATCTGCTATGGGGCTATGCGAATGCAACTCACTGACAAAGTAATCATTATCACCGGCGGTTGCCAGGGTTTAGGCCGTTCCATGGCTGAGTATCTTGCAGGCAAAGGCGCGAAGCTGGCGCTGGTGGACCTGAATCAGGAAAAACTCGACGCCACGGTCGCGGCGTGCAAAGCCAAGGGTGTAGAGGCCCGCGCCTATCTGTGCAACGTCGCCGATGAAGAGCAAGTGACCCACATGGCCGCCCAGGTGGCCGACGACTTCGGCGCGATCCATGGCCTGATCAACAACGCCGGCATTCTGCGCGATGGCCTGCTGTTGAAGGTCAAGGACGGCGAAATGACCAAGATGAGCCTGGCCCAATGGCAGGCAGTCATCGACGTCAATCTGACCGGTGTGTTCCTGTGCACCCGTGAAGTCGCGGCTAAAATGGTCGAGCTGAAAAACAGCGGCGCGATCATCAATATCTCGTCGATCTCGCGCGCCGGCAACGTTGGCCAGACCAACTACTCCGCCGCCAAGGCCGGTGTCGCTGCGGCGACCGTGACCTGGGCCAAGGAACTGGCACGTTACGGTATTCGCGTGGCGGGCATTGCGCCGGGCTTCATCGAGACCGAGATGACCCTGAGCATGAAGCCGGAAGCGCTAGAGAAAATGACCTCCGGGATTCCGCTCAAGCGTATGGGTAAACCTGAAGAAATCGCCCAGTCGGCGGCCTACATTTTCGAGAACGACTACTACACCGGTCGGATTCTGGAACTGGATGGCGGGTTGCGGATTTAAGGCCTACACAAAACAAATGTGGGAGCGAGCCTGCTCGCGATGAGGGCATAACATTCACCATTGATGGTGACTGTTACACCGCTATCGCGAGCAGGCTCGCTCCCACATTGGATCGCATTTCTTCAGCGAATTAGTCATCGCTGACGGTAATGTTCGGCATCGCCGGCGTTACCGCTTCCTGCAACACAATCCGCGCACCGACATGGCGGGCCAGTTCCTGGTAAACCATCGCAATCTGACTGTCCGGCTCGGCGATCACCGTTGGCTTGCCGCCATCGGCCTGTTCGCGAATCAGCATCGACAGTGGCAATGAAGCCAACAGTTCGACACCGTACTGATTGGCCAGCTTCACACCGCCTCCCTCACCGAACAGATGCTCGGCATGCCCGCAGTTGGAGCAGATGTGCACGGCCATGTTTTCGACCACGCCCAGCACCGGGATGTTGACCTTGCGGAACATCTCCACGCCCTTGCGCGCGTCCAGCAATGCCAGATCTTGCGGGGTGGTCACGATTACCGCACCGGCTACCGGGACTTTCTGCGCCAGGGTCAACTGGATATCGCCGGTGCCTGGCGGCATGTCGATGACCAGATAATCCAGATCGCCCCAGGCCGTTTGCGTGACCAGTTGCAACAAGGCACCGGAAACCATCGGCCCGCGCCAGACCATCGGCGTGTTGTCGTCGGTCAGGAAGGCCATGGACATCACTTCGACGCCATGGGATTCAATCGGAATAAACCACTTCTGATCCTTGACCTTTGGTCGGGTGCCTTCAGGGATGCCAAACATAATGCCTTGGCTCGGGCCGTAGATATCCGCGTCGAGAATCCCGACTTTGGCGCCTTCACGGGCCAGCGCCAGGGCCAGGTTGGCCGCCGTGGTGGACTTGCCCACACCGCCCTTGCCGGACGCCACGGCCACGACGTTCTTCACGTTGGCCAACCCCGGAATCTGTGCCTGGGCCTTGTGCGCGGCGATCACACTGGTGATCTCGACACGCGCGGTAACGACGCCATCCAGGCCTTCAATGGCCAGTTGCAGCAACTGCGCCCAGCCGCTCTTGAACAGACCGGCGGCATAACCCAGCTCCAGCTGGACATTGACGCGATCACCCTGGATGTCGATGCTGCGCACGCATCCGGCGCTGACCGGGTCCTGGTTCAGATAAGGGTCGGTGTATTGGCGAAGGACGGCTTCCACCGCTGCGCGATTGACGGCGCTCATGGGCAACTCCGATAGCAAGACTGGAAAATCAGGCGGGTATCGTACCTGTTCTGATCGTTCGGCGGGATGCCATCAAAAGATCGCAGCCTTCGGCAGCTCCTACAGGGCCTGCGTATGACATCGCTTTTGTAGGAGCTGCCGAAGGCTGCGATCTTTTGGCGGCACCACCCATTCGATCATCGGAGGAAACAACCTCACGGGGTGAAATATATTTCCCAGCGCTTTATAGTGGCCGACCTCCGTTTCATCAAGTAGCCGAGCCCCATGTCCGAGCCACGCAAGATCCTCGTCACCAGCGCCCTGCCCTATGCCAATGGTTCGATCCACCTCGGCCATATGCTGGAATACATCCAGACCGATATGTGGGTGCGCTTCCAGAAGCATCGCGGTAATCAATGCATTTATGTCTGCGCCGACGACGCCCACGGTTCGGCCATCATGCTGCGCGCGGAAAAGGAAGGCATCACCCCGGAACAACTGATCGCCAATGTCCAGGCTGAACACAGCGCCGACTTTGCCGAGTTCCTGGTGGACTTCGACAACTTCCACTCCACTCACGCCGAAGAAAACCGTGAGCTGTCGAGCCAGATCTACCTGAAGCTGCGCGACGCCGGGCACATCGCCACCCGCTCGATCACTCAGTACTTCGACCCGGAAAAGAAAATGTTCCTGGCCGACCGTTTCATCAAGGGCACTTGCCCGAAATGCGGCACCGAAGACCAGTACGGCGACAACTGCGAAAAATGCGGTGCGACCTACGCGCCGACCGATTTGAAAGATCCGAAGTCGGCCATCTCTGGCGCCACGCCGGTGCTCAAGGATTCCCAGCACTTCTTCTTCAAACTGCCGGACTTCCAGGAAATGCTGCAAGCCTGGACCCGCAGCGGCACTCTACAAGACGCCGTGGCGAACAAGATCGCTGAATGGTTGGATGCGGGCCTGCAACAGTGGGACATCTCCCGCGACGCGCCGTACTTCGGATTTGAAATCCCGGATGAGCCGGGCAAGTACTTCTATGTGTGGCTAGACGCGCCGATTGGCTACATGGCCAGCTTCAAGAACCTCTGCGACCGCACGCCGGAACTGGACTTCGACGCGTTCTGGGCCAAGGATTCCACCGCCGAGCTGTACCATTTCATCGGCAAGGACATCGTCAACTTCCACGCCCTGTTCTGGCCAGCGATGCTCGAAGGTGCTGGCTACCGCAAACCGACCGGCATCAACGTGCATGGCTACCTGACCGTCAACGGCCAGAAGATGTCCAAGTCACGTGGCACCTTCATCAAGGCCCGGACCTACCTGGATCACCTGTCGCCGGAATACCTGCGCTACTACTACGCCGCCAAGCTGAGCCGTGGCGTCGACGACCTGGACCTGAACCTCGAAGACTTCGTGCAGAAGGTCAACTCCGACCTGGTCGGCAAAGTCGTCAACATCGCCAGCCGTTGCGCCGGTTTCATCCATAAAGGCAACGCCGGTGTACTGGTAGCAGGCAACGCCGCGCCGGAACTGACCGATGCCTTCCTGGCCGCAGCGCCAAGCATTGCCGAAGCCTATGAAGCTCGCGACTTTGCCCGTGCCATGCGCGAAATCATGGGCCTGGCCGACCGCGCCAACGCCTGGATCGCCGACAAGGCGCCGTGGTCGCTGAATAAACAGGAAGGCAAGCAGGATGAAGTCCAGGCCATTTGCGCCTTGGGCATCAACCTGTTCCGCCAACTGGTGATCTTCCTCAAACCGGTGCTGCCGTTGCTGGCCGCCGATGCCGAAGCGTTCCTGAATGTCGCCCCGCTGACCTGGAACGATCACGCCACCTTGCTCAGCAACCATCAGCTGAACGAGTTCAAACCGTTGATGACCCGCATCGACCCGGTAAAAGTACAAGCCATGACCGACGCCTCGAAAGAAGACCTGACCGCCAGCGCCACCGACACCGGCGAAACTGCACCCGCCGGCAACGGTGAACTGGCCAAGGATCCGCTGTCGCCAGAGATCGAGTTCGACGCCTTTGCCGCCGTAGACCTGCGCGTTGCGCTGATCGTCAAGGCCGAAGCCGTGGAAGGTGCCGACAAGCTGCTGCGCCTGACCCTGGACATTGGTGACGAGCAACGCAACGTGTTCTCCGGGATCAAGAGCGCTTACCCGGACCCGTCCAAGCTCAATGGTCGCCTGACCATGATGATCGCCAACCTCAAGCCCCGCAAAATGAAATTCGGGATCTCCGAAGGCATGGTGATGGCAGCCGGCCCTGGCGGTGAAGAAATCTACCTGCTGAGCCCCGACAGCGGCGCCAAGCCGGGTCAGCGCATCAAGTAAAGATCTGCAGTAAACCGATCCCACAGTCGTGCCCGGCGCGACTGTGGGATTTTCATATCTGGCCCACCCTCCTTCCTTGCCGGATAATGCCTAACCTTGTTAGACAGGCCTCCTTTTGCCGGCACGATCATGACCGAACTGCTTTTTACGCTTATCAGCGCTGCCCTGATCAACAACCTCGTGTTGCACTGGCCGCTGGGCGTCGATCCGGTGCTGGGCAGCGAGCGGCCGCAGGTCCACGCGCTGGGCATCGCGACGACGTGCCTGATGCTGATCGTCAGCACATTCGGCTATGCGCTCTATCACTGGCTACTGGTGCCGTTGGGGCTGACGTCGCTGCGTCTGTTCGTGTTCCTGCCGTTGAGCGTTCTGCTGATCGGCCCGCTGCTGAAGCTGCTTTCACGGTTATTGGCGAAGCTTTCATTCGATGGCCTCTGGCCCCTGCTGCTGGGGAATGCCGGCGTGCTTGGGCTGACATTGCTCAACGCTCAAGACGACAAGGGAATTTTCCACGCCATAGCCCTGAGCCTTGGCGCCGGGCTGGGTTTCTGGCTGGTACTGAGTCTGTTCAGCGACTTGCGCCAGCGCACACTCGACAACGATATCCCCCTGCCCTTTCGTGGCCTGCCGATCGAATTGATCGGCGCCGGATTGATCGCGGTGGTTTTTCTCGGATTCAGCGGGCTGATCAAAACATGAGTCTGATTCAACGCATCGACGCCCTCTTGCCGCAGACCCAATGCGGCAAGTGTGGCCATCCCGGATGCAAACCCTACGCCGAAGGCATCGCCAGCGGCGAGCCGATCAACAAGTGCCCACCGGGTGGCAGCGAAACCATCGCAGCCTTGGCCGACCTGCTGAAAGTGCCGGTGCTGGAACTGGACGTCAGTCGCGGTTCGGCACCGGCGCAGATCGCTTACATCCGCGAAGCCGAATGCATCGGCTGCACCAAGTGCATTCAGGCCTGCCCGGTCGACGCCATCGTCGGCGCGGCAAAATTCATGCACACGGTCATCGTCGACGAATGCACTGGTTGCGACCTCTGCGTGGCGCCCTGCCCGGTGGATTGCATCGAGATGCATCCGCTACCGCTGGCCACGGTGCTGCCGATTGTCGGCGGGCTGGCGTTCAGCCTGGAGGAACAACAGTCCCGGGCCGCCAAGCGCAATCACGCGCGACGCCGTTTCGAACAGCGCAATGCCCGCTTGCATCGCGAAGAGGAACAGAAACTCGCCGAACGAAAGGCCCGTGCCCAACGCGCCGTGCAGCACAGCGAAGTGACGCTCGACCCGGTTCAGGCCGCACTCGAGCGCGTCCGCGCACAGAAAGCCGACAATGCCGATGCGGCACTGAAAAAGGCCAAGGTCGATCTGGCGATGAGTCGGGCGCAGTTGAACAAATCGCTCAAGGCCTTCGGGCATCCGCCAACCTTCGAACAGCAGTCGCAACTGATCGTGCTGCAACAGCAGTTCGAAGTCGCCGAACAGGCGCTGGCGCAACTGGAGAGCAGCGCACCGCCGGCCTCTGCGCCACCCACCCCGGCAAAAGATACCGAGCTGAAACGGGCGAAGATCCAGTTGGCCATGCGCCGCGCCGAACTAAAGAAAGCTCAAACAAGCGAGGCGCCGGCCGAACAGATCGAAGCGTTGCAACATGCGCTCAGCGAAGCCGAGCGTCAGGTGGATGCCTATGTCACCCCTTGAGTCGGTGGACGAACGCCTTCAGCAAGCCATGAAGCTGGTATTGCTGGCCACCGTGCCGGGGATGCTGATGTTGTTCTGGCTGTACGGCTGGGGCGTATTGATCAACTTGATTCTGGCGGCTGCCACCGCGCTGGCCGTTGAGGCGACGGTGTTGCAGTTGCGCAAGCAGCCGGTAAAACCGACGCTGAGCGATGGCAGTGCGCTGGTCAGTGCGACGCTATTGGCGCTGGCCTTGCCGCCTTATTGTCCGTGGTGGCTGACGGTCAGCGCTGTGGCGTTCGGACTGTTTTTCGGCAAGCACTTGTATGGCGGCGTCGGCAAGAATCCGTTCAATCCGGCGATGCTCGGTTTCGCGCTGGTCCTGGTGACATTTCCGCAGCAAATGACTCACTGGCCGTCGTCCCATGGCATGGATTTGTTCGGTGGGCTGCAACAGGTGTTCGGCTTCAGCTTCGGTCAGACACCAGACGCGTGGGCCCAGGCCACGGCGCTGGACAGTCTGCGAATCAACAAAAGCCTGACCATGGAAGAACTGTTCGCCGGCAATCCGGCATTCGGCCGTTTTGGCGGCCGAGGCATGGAATGGGTCAACCTGGCGTTTCTGGCGGGCGGTGCGTTTCTGCTGCAGCGGCGGGTATTCAGTTGGCATGCACCGGTCGGCATGCTCGCCAGCCTGTTCATCATCAGCCTGTTGTGCTGGAACGGCACAGGCTCCGACTCTCATGGCTCGCCACTGTTTCATCTGCTCACCGGCGCGAGCATGCTCGGTGCCTTCTTCATCGTGACGGAACCGGTATCCGGTGCGAAAAGCCCCAACGCCCGATTACTCTTCGGCGCAGGCGTGGGGTTACTGACTTACCTGATTCGAACGTGGGGCGGGTATCCGGACGGCGTGGCCTTTGCGGTTTTGCTGATGAACCTCTGTGTACCGGCGCTGGAACGGTTTGCCGCGTCCAGGCAGGAGCAAATTGCCCCATGAACCGAGCGACAAGCGTTGTGACTCTGGTAGTGCTGGCAGGCCTGGGGTTGGGCGCGACTTACCTCGTGCAGCACACCAGCGCCGCGCGCATTGCCGCCGAACAACGCCTGATCGACAGTCGCCAGTTACTGAAGCTACTACCGCCCGACAGCTACGACAACCAGCCACTGGAACACTCTCTCAGCTTAGAAAGCACTCGCCTGGCCAATAGCACACTGTTGGGTGGCTACCTGGCGTCCAAGGCTGGTCAGCCAAGCGCTGTGTTGCTGCGCAGCCAGACACTGGGCTACGCCGGCTCCATTGAGTTGCTGATCGCCATCGACCCCCAAGGTAAGTTAATGGGGGTCAAAACCCTCAAGCAATCGGAAACCCCTGGGTTGGGCGGCAAGCTTGCCGATTGGCCCAATGCCTGGCTTCAGGTGTTTACCGGCAAGTCTCTAACCGACCCCGATGACAATGGCTGGGCGTTGAAGAAGGACCAAGGGCAATTCGATCAGATCGCGGGCGCGACCATCACTTCAAGAGCGGTGATCAATGCCACCCATGATGCGTTGCGCTACTTCGATGAACACCGGCAACCGCTGATCGGGAGCAGCGCTCATGAATAAGTCATCGACCCTGCAGAACTCGCTGATGCTTACGCCGTTGATCGGCGTCACTGATTCATTGGTAACGGCCCTGGGCCTGTGGCTGATGTTCTCCCTGGTGCTCAGCGCTTATGGTGTGAGCATGGGCGTCTTGCGCTCGCGACTGATTCCGGCAACACATTTGCTTGCCTGCCTCTTGTTGGCTGCCACGCTGACCAGTTGCGCGGAACTCGCCACGCAAGCCTGGTCGCTCCAATGGCACCAGCATCTGGGTGTCTACGCAGGATTGATCGCCTTGCAATGCGTCGTGCTGGAGCACAACGGTTATTTCCACAGCACATGGCGTGATCGACTGCGTCTGTGTGGCCTGTTCGGCGCCTTGATGGTGGGCCTGGGCCTGCTGCGCGAGCTTATCGGCAACGGGACACTCGGTAGCCATCTGTCCTGGATGGCAGGTGCCACGCAACCGGACTGGCAAGGCTGGACGCTGATCGCCGACGGCGGCCTGCACCTGGCCACGCTGGCCCCTGGCGGGTTTATTCTGCTGGGACTGCTGATCGCCGCACATCAGGCCTGGACCCGCCGCCCGGCGGCCTCACATTGACCGCTTTCGAGGAAACGCATCGCCCATGAATGCCGCAAAACGTCTTGAGATTTTCCGCAGGTTTCACGAAGACAACCCTGAACCGAAGACCGAACTGGCCTATTCCTCGGCGTTCGAATTGCTGATCGCCGTGATCCTCTCGGCGCAGTCGACCGATGTCGGCGTCAACAAGGCCACCGCCAAACTGTTCCCGGTGGCCAATACACCCGCGGCGATTCATGCCTTGGGCGTCGAAGGGCTGTCGGAGTACATCAAGACCATCGGCTTGTTCAACAGCAAAGCGAAAAACGTGATTGAAACCTGTCGCTTGCTGGTGGAGCGTCATGGGGGTGAAGTACCGCAGACCCGTGAGGCCCTGGAGGCATTGCCAGGCGTCGGTCGCAAGACCGCCAACGTGGTGCTCAATACCGCCTTTCGTCAGCTGACCATGGCCGTGGACACTCACATTTTCCGGGTCAGCAACCGTACCGGCATTGCTCCCGGCAAGAATGTGGTCGAGGTGGAGCAGAAACTGATGAAGTTCGTGCCGAAGGAATATTTGCTCGACGCCCATCACTGGCTGATTCTTCATGGGCGTTACGTTTGCCTGGCCCGCAAGCCGCGTTGTGGCAGCTGCCGGATCGAGGATTTGTGCGAATACAAGCAAAAGACTTCGGACGATTGAGGCTCTATTAGTTTTTTTGATGAATCGATTGAAAAAATCTTTTTTACCCGCCGGGAAATTGTCGATATAAGGAGCGCCAAAGGCAGCCTTAGCCTGGAGTTAACCTTATGAGTACTGGCAAAGAGCAATTGGACGTAGAAGACGACTTCACTCCCGTTGAGGCCGATGACGCTGAGCCGGTAGTGGAAGTGGCAAAGACCAACCTGAGCAAACGCCGCACCATCGACAATCTGCTGGAGGAGCGCCGACTGCAGAGGCAATTGGCCGATTACGATTTTGATTTGTAAGACTTAAAAGCCTCCCGAAACGGAGGCTTTTTACTAAGTGCCGCCCCCTGATAAACGCCCGTTCATCTCGCCTCGTCAAACGCAGGCAGCTTCATACCAGGCCATTGCGCTGGGCCAATTCGATCAGGTCGACCAGTGAGCGAGCATTGAGCTTTAATAGAAGACGGGTCTTGTAAGTACTGACTGTTTTATTGCTGAGGAACATTCCATCGGCTATCTCCTTGTTTGTCTTTCCTCGGGCCAACTGTTGCAGGACCATCATCTCTCGCCCGGACAAACGATCCACCATATCGGCTTCACTGGCGTTCCCCAGACTGGAACGCACGGTATGCAGAGCCTGATTAGGAAAGTAGCTGTAACCCGATAGCACGGCTTTTATTGCGCTGAGCAACTCAGTGAGATCCTGTTGTTTGCAAACATATCCGGCGGCACCCGATTGCATGCAACGCATGGAAAAATGCCCTGGCGCCTGGGAGGTCAATATGAGTACCTTTATAGGCATCGCCGTTGATGTCAGACGCGCGATGACTTCCAACCCATCCAGTTTCGGTATTCCAATATCCAGAATGACAATATCCGGCATAAGATCACGGGCAAGTTGTAATGCGTCCACACCATTATCCGTTTCTGCTATGACTTCGTAGCCATGACGTTCCATTAGCATACGTACCGCAAGACGAATGACGGGGTGATCATCCACGATCAGCACTTTATTCATGGGCAAGTCCAATTTTCGCTGTTCGAATTTTTAGAGCCCGCACCATAGCCTAGTCGTTTCATCCATGGCATGCCGCGCCCCCCGGCCACTCGCAGCGAGAGACATAGCCTACAAACAACACGGATTATTCCTACAAAAAATCATTGCCACACGAAGAGGCAGGGATTTTATTGACCTACTATTGCTCAGAGCTTCGACAGTTTTTTTGTATCGACTTACAACCAAAAAAACGACAAAAATAGGGTTCGACGCCATTAATCCAATATGCGCCGACTATTGAGCTCCCCTTTAGAGTAACGGGTATTTTCCAGTACCCTCTTGCGCAACCTGGCTCAAACAATCAAAAAGCTCACACACCGTAACACTTGACCAATGATATAGCGCCATCAAAACAAATAAAACAGCCATACCCGAACCCGCAGCGATACAGCTACTATAACAACTCACCCCCCAATAAAAATAGTTCAACATAACAGTAGAACAACCTGATATTAGTTATTAGAACCCATAAACCAATCGAGAAAAGACAATATTTAATGAGCAGACAATATGATAAAACTCAAAAAAAGAATCACCAACCCCATGACAATTATTGCAATATTTGCAGCACTGTCTGAAACATCGGCCGCCGTATCCCTCCCTTTTCTCGACAATGAGGAGAGAGAACTCTATATCTGGTTCCTGATCAGTTTTCCCTTTTATTTGCTTTTTCTTTTCTTCGCCACACTCAACTTCAACTATCGATCGCTTTACGCGCCCTCCGATTTTGTGAAGGGAAAGCATTTCATAAAAGCCATGGACAACGTTCATCATTCGGGAAGTAGCACATCCAGCGTGGCGCCTGAAAGCTCGACCCAGCACCATGTAAACCTACCCGCCCCCCTAAAGGATCTGCACATCGTTGATGCACGGTGGATACACAAAAAAATGGCGTTCAGCGCTTTGATGGAGAGCATTCAGCACCCCGCGGACAATCCCGCACAAGTGATCGTATTTCTCACGTGTACCGATTCGGATAAATTGCTGAAGGCAAACACGCTCAAACATTGGAAACAAATAAAGAAACGCAACAGCGCAACGTTCTGTATTTCTTACAATTTTAGTTCACAGTGCATAACGATTATGGGCTAGGTATGGAACGGTCGCACACCAGAAAGACAGCCCTTGAAGCAAGATCAAGGACAGAAAGCAGAAGGAACGATTAGCAGAAACAAGAAGAAAGCGAAACGCAATATGCAGCGTCCCCTTTTCAAATTTGTGGCCTTGTCATGGACAAGGCCACAAATCCATTACCGACTCAAAGGTCTCAGAAAAGCTTCCGGCCTTTGTTCGCCGCGATACGCATGCGCAAGGCGTTGAGCTTGATGAAGCCCGCCGCATCGGCCTGGTTATAGGCGCCGCCATCTTCCTCGAAGGTCGCGATGTTGGCGTCGAACAACGACTCGTCGGACTTGCGCCCGGTGACGATCACGTTGCCCTTGTACAGCTTCAGGCGCACTACGCCGTTCACGTGAGCCTGGGAAGCGTCGATCATCTGTTGCAGCATCAGACGCTCAGGGCTCCACCAGTAACCGGTGTAGATCAAGCTGGCGTATTTAGGCATCAGCTCGTCTTTGAGGTGAGCCACTTCGCGGTCCAGAGTGATCGATTCGATCGCACGGTGAGCGCGCAGCATGATGGTGCCGCCCGGGGTCTCGTAGCAGCCGCGGGACTTCATGCCGACGTAGCGGTTTTCGACGATGTCCAGACGGCCGATTCCGTGTTCGCCACCGATACGGTTCAAGGTCGCCAGCACGGTGGCCGGGGTCATTTCGACGCCGTCCAGTGCGACGATGTCGCCGTTGCGGTAGGTCAGTTCCAGGTACTGCGGTTTGTCAGGAGCGTTCTCCGGAGAGACGGTCCATTTCCACATGTCTTCTTCGTGCTCGGTCCAGGTGTCTTCCAGCACGCCGCCTTCATAGGAGATGTGCAGCAGATTGGCATCCATCGAGTACGGGGATTTTTTCTTGCCGTGGCGCTCGATCGGGATGTTGTGCTTTTCAGCATAATCCATCAGCTTTTCACGGGAGAGCAGGTCCCATTCGCGCCACGGAGCGATCACTTTCACGCCTGGCTTCAAGGCGTAGGCGCCCAGTTCGAAACGAACTTGGTCGTTGCCCTTGCCGGTCGCACCGTGGGAAATGGCGTCAGCGCCGGTTTCGTTGGCGATTTCGATCAAGCGCTTGGCGATCAACGGACGAGCGATGGAAGTACCCAGCAGGTACTCGCCTTCGTAAACGGTGTTGGCGCGGAACATCGGGAACACGAAATCGCGCACGAACTCTTCGCGCAGATCGTCGATGTAGATTTCTTTTACGCCCATGGCCTGAGCCTTGGCGCGGGCCGGTTCGACCTCTTCGCCCTGACCCAGGTCAGCGGTGAAGGTCACTACTTCACAGTTATAAGTATCCTGCAGCCACTTGAGGATCACCGAAGTGTCCAGGCCGCCGGAATACGCCAGAACGACCTTGTTTACGTCCGCCATGCCATCACTCCACGGGGTTCTACGGAAAGCCGTCAAGTCTACCGCTCATGCAGGATAATTTACAGAGGCGCGACAGCTTATGACGACGAAGCGACAGATTATGTCGAGCGAGCGACGATTTCAGCCGGTTCAGGAGGCCTTCGCGCTGCCCGCGGAAGCGGTGGCTTGAGGCGCCGGTTGCTCGGTCGGCGCAACCCGTTCAAGACGTACAGCAACCCGGCGGTTCTTCGCCCGATTGGCGGCATTTTTGTTCGGCGCCAGAGGATAGCGCTCACCATGAAAACGCAGGATGATCTGCGATTCCTGGATGCCGTTGGCCTTGAAGAAGTCCATCACGGCCAGCGCTCTGCGTCGTGACAGTTCGCGGTTGGTCAGGCGGTTGCCGCTGTTGTCGGAATGGCCGTCGAGTTCAATGTGATTGACCGTCGGATCGGCTTTCATGAATTCCAGCATAACCTGCAAATGGGCCTTGGCTTGGGCGTCGAGATCGATACCCTCCCCCGGAAAGCCGATTTCGGATTGCTTCACCTGCTCGAAATTCTGCGGCAGCAACTTCGCCACGCAGCCCTGATAGTCGCTGTAGGCCTTGCTGAATTCGACCGGCAGCAGACGGACTTCAGATACCCGACCGTCGCCCGATGAGTGTCGAACGACCGGGCTGCGACCATCCATCAAACCGCTGATCAGGCGCCCGGCCTGAACTTGCGAGCTGTTGAACAGCACGTTGCCACTGCCGATTCTCACGGAGCCCAAGTTGATATCGCCACGCCCCGGCTGCCATGGCGTAGCGGCCGCCAGCAAGGTCGCGGAACCGCCACCGATCATCGAGTTGTAGGCCTTCAAGCGAAAGGTCGCTTGCTCGCCGGCACGACGCACGAACTCCCCCGAGCCGAAATCAGTGATGGGTTGAGTCAGGCGACATTCGAATTTGTCACCTTCGACCGTCCACTCGATGCTCTCCAGACGGGTCTGGAAAGTGAGCGCCATCGCGGGAAGGCTGGCAAACACACTGAGCAAGGCTAAATAACGCTGGCGCACGGGAGGCTCCACTGGCTTGTGCAACAAAAAGACCGACACACATATTTACGGCATACCTGTTGGATATCGGAAGCTTGCCGTAAAACTTGATAGCGAGTGCCTGGAAGAGTCTTTTCCGGTAGCATTCCCCTGAGTTTGACCCGCCTGGAATCCCCTCATGTCCGACCGCCTGACCCTGCTGCGTCCCGACGACTGGCATATTCATCTTCGCGATGGTGCTGTGTTGCCCAATACCGTCGCGGATGTCGCGCGCACCTTTGGTCGCGCCATCATCATGCCCAACCTGGTACCGCCGGTGCGCAACGCTGCTGAAGCCAATGGCTATCGCCAGCGGATTCTTGCCGCGCGTCCGGCCGGTAGCCGTTTCGAACCGCTGATGGTTCTGTACCTGACCGACCGCACCCAGCCCGAAGAAATTCGTGAAGCCAAGGCCAGCGGTTTCGTTCACGCCGCCAAGCTGTACCCGGCCGGCGCGACCACCAACTCGGACTGTGGCGTCACCAGCATCGACAAGATTTTCCCCGCACTCGAGGCCATGGCCGAAGTCGGGATGCCCTTGTTGGTTCACGGTGAAGTCACCCGTGGCGATGTCGACGTTTTCGATCGCGAAAAAATCTTCATCGACGAGCACATGCGTCGAGTGGTCGAGCGTTTCCCGACCCTCAAAGTGGTGTTCGAACACATCACCACTGCCGACGCCGTGCAGTTCGTCAACGAGGCTTCGGCCAATGTCGGCGCAACCATCACCGCGCACCACCTGCTGTACAACCGCAACCACATGCTGGTGGGCGGGATTCGGCCGCACTTCTATTGCCTGCCGATCCTCAAGCGCAATACCCACCAGGAAGCCCTGCTCGACGCCGCCACCAGTGGCAGCGACAAGTTCTTCCTCGGCACCGATTCGGCACCCCATGCCCAGCACGCCAAAGAAGCGGCTTGCGGCTGTGCCGGTTGCTACACCGCTTATGCCGCGATCGAGATGTATGCCGAAGCCTTCGAACAGCGCAACGCGCTGGACAAGCTCGAAGCCTTCGCCAGCCTCAACGGCCCGCGTTTCTACGGCCTGCCGGTGAACAGCGATCGCATCACCCTGGTCCGCGATGAGTGGACCGCCCCAACCAGCCTGCCGTTTGGCGAGCTGACCGTAATCCCGCTGCGCGCCGGTGAAAAACTGCGCTGGCGCCTGCTGGAGGAACACGCGTGAGTGAAGACCATTTCGACGACGAACAGGACGGTAATGGCGGCGGAGGCGGTTCCCGCCATCCAATGGCAGCCAGATTCCGTGGTTACCTTCCGGTCGTTGTCGACGTAGAAACCGGTGGCTTCAACTCGGCCACCGATGCCCTGCTGGAAATCGCCGCCACCGTGATCGGTATGGATGAAAAAGGCTTTGTGTACCCTGAGCACACCTACTTCTTCCGGGTCGAACCGTTCGAAGGCGCGAACATCGAAGCGGCGGCCCTGGAGTTCACCGGGATCAAGCTCGATCACCCGCTACGCATGGCCGTGAGTGAAGAAGCGGCCCTGACCGATATCTTCCGCGGTGTGCGCAAGGCTCTGAAGGCCAACGGCTGCAAACGGGCGATTCTGGTCGGGCACAACAGCAGCTTCGACCTGGGCTTCCTCAACGCCGCTGTCGCGCGCCTGGACATGAAACGCAACCCGTTTCACCCGTTCTCCAGTTTCGATACGGCGACCCTCGCCGGTCTGGCCTACGGTCAAACCGTATTGGCCAAGGCCTGCCAGGCAGCGGATATCGACTTCGATGGTCGCGAGGCCCACTCGGCCCGCTATGACACCGAGAAGACGGCTGACCTGTTCTGCGGCATCGTCAATCGCTGGAAACAAATGGGCGGCTGGGAAGACTACAACGACTGATCCATCACTAATCTGTGGCGAGGGAGCTTGCTCCCTTGCCACAAGTGAACAGCATGGGTTTATCCCGCCCATAAAAAAACCGGCCTCATCAGCCGGTTTTTTTATGCCTCGAACGTGCCTTACAGCGCAGCAGCGTGCTCGGTCAGGTAAGCCGCAACACCTTCGGTGGAAGCGGTCATGCCTTTGTCGCCTTTTTTCCAGTTGGCAGGGCAAACTTCGCCGTGCGCTTCATGGAACTGCAGAGCGTCGACCAGACGGATCAGCTCTTCCATGTTACGGCCCAGCGGCAGGTCGTTGATGATCTGCGAGCGGACAACGCCTTTGTCGTCGATCAGGAACGCGCCACGGAAAGCCACGCCGTCAGCGGACTGAACGTCGTAGGCCTTCATGATTTCCTGCTTGATGTCGGCAGCCATGGTGTAACGAACCTGGCCGATGCCGCCATTGTTCACCGGGGTGTTGCGCCATGCGTTGTGGGTGAAGTGCGAGTCGATCGACACCGCGACCACTTCAACATTGCGTTCCGCGAAGTCACCCATACGGTTGTCCAGAGCGATCAGCTCGGACGGGCAAACGAAGGTGAAGTCCAGTGGGTAGAAGAACACCAGGCCGTATTTGCCTTTGATGGCCGAGGACAGGGTGAAGCTGTCTACGATTTCGCCATTGCCGAGTACGGCCGGTACGGTGAAGTCAGGGGCTTGTTTGCCTACAAGTACGCTCATTGGATATCTCCTGGTGTGATAACGTTTGAAGAACAGGGTTCGTACCAGCCTGCCACCCTCAGGCGACAGCCCTGTGACACGACCCCGCTTCGCAAAAGGCTGACAATCATACACCGCGTTTTTGGCCTGTCCTCAACGGTTTTTTCTAGAAGGTAAAAGGCTGCTGCTATATTTTCTTCATGGCAGGTGCGAAAAGAAACCGTTCGTCAGTCACACGCCTTTATGACGAAAAGCTTTCAGAAACCACTTTGACAATCATTCTCGTTAACATTAAGATCCATCGCAATTGAGTCACAACCAGCGACGGTTTTCACTTATGTATGTCTGCCTCTGCACTGGCGTCACCGACGGTCAAATCCGCGATGCAATCTATGAAGGTTGCTGCAGTTATCGGGAAGTACGTCAGGCCACCGGCGTTGCCAGCCAATGCGGTAAATGCGCCTGCCTTGCCAAGGAAGTGGTCCGTGAAACCCTGGGCAAACTGCAATCGGCCCAGGCGGCGATCCCCTACCCCGCAGAATTTACCGCCGCATAATTACCGTATTTCAAAGAACCGGACTTGATGTCCGGTTTTTTTATGTCTGGAAATCAACCGCTTAGGCGCTAGACGCGGAACACAAACATTCTTATTCCGATTAATTTTCACTTAAGTTTCAATAACTTAGGTTTGACACTCTTAATAACGCGGCTCAAACTCTGCCTTATAGACAGCCAATACAGGGCAGGACCCCATCATGAAAGGCGACATTACAGTCATCCAGCATCTCAACAAGATCCTTGCCAATGAGCTGGTCGCGATCAATCAATACTTTCTGCACGCGCGCATGTATGAAGATTGGGGTCTGAACAAGCTCGGCAAGCACGAGTACCACGAATCCATCGACGAGATGAAGCACGCTGACAAGCTGATCAAGCGCATCCTGTTCCTTGAAGGTCTGCCGAACGTCCAGGACCTGGGCAAACTGCACATCGGCGAACACACCAAGGAAATGCTCGAGTGCGATTTGAAGATCGAACGCGACGGCCATGCCGATCTGAAAGTCGCTATCGCTCACTGCGAAACTGTCGGCGACTTCGGTAGCCGTGAACTGCTCGAAGACATTCTTGAATCCGAAGAAGAACATATCGACTGGCTGGAAACCCAACTGGGCCTGATCGATAAAGTCGGTCTTGAGAACTATCTGCAGTCGCAGATGGGCGAAGAATAAATGCTACGCCGCTAATCGCGATGCAATAAAAAGCCCCGCTCTCTTTTAATGAGGCGGGGCTTTTTTATGTGCGCTGTCTCATCCTGAAACGGGTGTAAACCTATTTCAGGATGAGACACACTCTTGTAGGAGCGAGCGGGCGGCGATCCGACTTGCCCGCGAAGAACGATGACGCGGTTTATCAGTAACACCAGGTCATCGTTCTTCGCGGGCAAGCCTCGCTCCTACAGGTACCGAATCAGGCTTCGGTCTTGCCAGCTGCGGCTTTCTCGACAGCGGCTTTGATCGTCGCTTGCAACGAACCGTCAGCAGACATTTCAGTCATGATGTCGCTACCGCCGACCAGCTCACCACCGACCCACAGTTGCGGGAAGGTTGGCCAGTTGGCGTACTTTGGCAGGTTGGCGCGGATTTCCGGGTTCTGCAGGATGTCCACATAGGCAAACTTTTCGCCACAGGCCATTACAGCCTGAGCGGCTTTCGCGGAGAACCCACACTGTGGGGCATTCGGCGAGCCTTTCATGTAAAGCAGAATGGTGTTGTTGGCAATCTGCTCTTTAATCGTTTCGATGATATCCATGGAGCACCTCGGCTGAACTTTCCGACTCAGTGGTCGGCACGGTGGCGCATTGTAACGGAAACCCGAGCGCCATGCTCGGCCTCCCCGACAGACATGTTCACGCCGCCGCCACGGTCACCGGTACGCCGTTCAACGCCGCATTACCCGACAACTCATCGAGCTGACATTCGTCAGTCAGGTCATTGGCGCTGGAGCCGGGTTGACCGCTGGCAATCGTCATCTGCACACCCGGTCGGGCATGACCCCAACCGTGAGGAAGGCTGACCACACCTTTCATCATATCCAGGCTGGCGACCACTTCAACCTCGATCACACCGACCCGCGAACTGACGCGCACTCGCTGCCCATCGCTAATCCCACGGCTAGCCAAATCGTCCGGGTGCATCAGCAGTTGATGGCGCGGCTTGCCCTTCACCAGACGGTGATAGTTATGCATCCATGAATTGTTGCTGCGCACGTGGCGGCGGCCGATCAGCAGCAGCTCATCGGCCGCCGGTGCTTGCAGTGCCGCGAAGCGCGCCAAGTCGGCGAGAATCTCGACAGGCGCTGCCTGGATTCGCTGATTGGCGGTTTTCAGGCGTGGCGCCAGGTTGGGTTTGAGCGCGCCGAGATCGATACCGTGAGGATGATCGAACAAGGTCGCCAGCGACAGTTTATGTTCCGAAGCGTCGCCATACAGGCCCATCCGCAGCCCTCGATCGATCATCTGCGCCGGCGCGATTGTCGGCTTCAGCTCCTTGCCGGTCTTCGCCGCAAAGGCTTTGGCCAGCCCCACGAAGATTTCCCAGTCATGCAACGCGCCTTCGGGCTTGGCGAGGATCGCCCGGTTGAAGCGGGTGACGTTGCGCACCGCGAACATGTTGAACGTGGTGTCGTAATGATCGTTTTCCAGCGCAGAAGTCGACGGCAAGATCAGGTCGGCATAACGCGTGGTTTCATTGATGTACAGGTCGACGCTGACCATGAACTCCAACCCGTCCAGCGCCTGCTCGAGTTGTCGACCATTGGGCGTGGACAGCACCGGATTACCCGCCACGGTGATCAGCGCGCGAACCTGCCCTTCTCCTTCGGTGAGCATCTCTTCGGCCAGCGCCGATACCGGCAGTTCTCCAGCGTATTCCGGACGCCCGGACACGCGGCTCTGCCACCGGTTGAAATGCCCGCCCGAGGTCGATGCCACCAGATCCACCGCAGGCTCGGTGCATAACGCACCGCCCAACCGATCGAGGTTGCCGGTGACCAGATTGATCAGTTGCACCAGCCAATGGCACAGCGTGCCGAAAGCCTGGGTCGAAACACCCATGCGGCCATAGCAGACCGCTGTCGACGCAGCCGCGAAGTCGCGCGCCAGTCTGCGGATCTGCTCGGCGGGTACCGCGCACAGCGGACTCATGGCCTCGGCGGTGAAACCTGCGATTGCCTCACGCACTTCATCCAGGCCGTCGACCGGTAAATGACTGTCGCGGGTCAAGCCTTCTGCAAACAAGGTATTGAGCAGCCCGAACAACAGCGCCGCATCGCCACCGGGGCGCACGAACAGATGCTGATCGGCAATCGCCGCCGTTTCGCTGCGACGCGGATCGACCACCACCACTTTGCCGCCCCGGGCCTGAATCGCCTTGAGGCGCGTCTCCACATCCGGCACGGTCATGATGCTGCCGTTGGAGGCCAGCGGATTGCCGCCCAGGATCAGCATGAAATCAGTGTGATCAATGTCCGGGATCGGCAACAACAAGCCGTGGCCGTACATCAAATGACTGGTCAGGTGATGGGGCAACTGATCGACCGACGTCGCGGAAAACCGGTTACGGGTTTTCAGCAGGCCGAGGAAGTAATTGCTATGGGTCATCAACCCGTAGTTGTGCACGCTGGGGTTGCCCTGATAGACCGCCACCGCGCTTTGCCCGTGACGTTCCTGAATCGCCGCCAGGCGTTCGGCCACAAGGGTGAAAGCGTCTTCCCACGCGATAGGCTGCCATTCGCTGCCTACTCGCTGCATCGGCTGACGCAGGCGATCCGGATCGTTCTGAATGTCTTGCAGGGCAACCGCTTTGGGGCAGATATGCCCGCGGCTGAAGGTGTCTTGGGGGTCACCCTTGATCGAGGTGATCTGTACGTCGCGGCCTTCGACCTCGGTGGTTTCGATGGTCAGGCCGCAGATGGCTTCACACAGGTGGCACGCACGGTGATGGAGAGTCTTGGTCATGGCCAGTCTCTGTTTTGTTCTGGGCGGGCAATATCGGCCGCGGGAACAAAACTATGGCGCGCGATCCGCCCCTTTGCCAGCGACGTTCGTCTTGTGAATCGGCGACCATCAGGCCAGCCGATGACAGCACGAGATCAGTTCGGCGGCGCCTGCAACTGGATCTCCTCGATGGTTTCGATCTGCTCATGGGCAACATGCACACCGGTGAGCTCGCCGATCAGTCGCCAATGCTCGTCGAGCCCGGCACTGATGGTGGCCATGCGGTCGATCATGCGCCGGCCGGCCGCCTTCGTGACTTCGTCTTCACTACGCATCAGCTCGAAAGACATCGAGGTCATGGAAGCGGTGAGGTGAGTCAGGGAGCGGGCCGTAAGGCCGAGTAGTTCCATCAACAGTTGTTCTTTCGATTCCATTCCTGAGGCTTCCTGCGTCGCTCGTGACCCTAGTTATAACCCAGCACTTTGCTTTAGCAAATGTTTCGGACAAGACACATTGCCCGCCAAAGGCCCGAATGACAGGTCAAAAACCGACCGCCAGCGTGTCGCCGCGCCCTGTTTGATTGCCAAGCCCGGCGAGGCCAGTGTACAAATGGTTAGCTGCTGTCAGGAAACAGGCTTCAAAAGCGCTACTGCGGTCACCCCGTAGCCCCCCAGAAATCCCCTAAACACTGTAGCCTATTGGCATAACGCGACATTTAATGTCAGTATCGCGCCCTCCCCTATTTCGTCGCCCCGTGCGGCTTACGCCGCAGGTCTCGCCCGTTTTTCAGTTAAACAAGGCTTTGAGTATCTGCGGTCTGTTGCAAAAAGGTAGTCAATGATGAGCGCAAGGCACTTTCTCTCCCTGATGGATTGCACGCCCGAAGAGCTGGTCAGCGTGATCCGTCGAGGCGTTGAGCTCAAGGACCTGCGTAACCGCGGCGTACTGTTCGAGCCTTTGAAGAACCGCGTCCTGGGGATGATTTTCGAGAAGTCCTCGACCCGCACCCGTATCTCGTTTGAAGCCGGCATGATCCAGCTCGGTGGCCAGGCGATCTTCCTGTCGCCTCGCGATACGCAACTGGGTCGCGGCGAGCCGATCGGCGACTGCGCCATCGTCATGTCGAGCATGCTCGATGCGGTGATGATCCGTACCTTTGCCCACAGCACCCTGACCGAATTCGCCGCCAATTCCCGCGTACCGGTGATCAACGGCCTGTCCGATGACCTGCACCCGTGCCAGTTGCTGGCCGACATGCAAACCTTCCTCGAACACCGCGGCTCGATTCAAGGCAAGACCGTGGCCTGGATCGGCGATGGCAATAACATGTGCAACAGCTATATAGAAGCGGCGATCCAGTTCGACTTCCAGTTGCGCATCGCCTGCCCGGAAGGTTATGAACCCAACCCTGAGTTCGTAGCTAAAGCCGGCGATCGGGTGACCATCGTCCGTGATCCGCAGGAAGCCGTGCGTGGCGCACACCTAGTGAGCACCGACGTCTGGACCTCCATGGGTCAGGAAGAGGAAACCGCCAAGCGCCTGAAGTCGTTCGCACCGTTCCAGGTCAATCGTGCCCTGCTCGACCTGGCCGCGCCGGACGTGCTGTTCATGCATTGCCTGCCGGCCCACCGTGGCGAGGAAATCAGCCTCGACCTGCTCGACGACTCGCGCTCGGTGGCCTGGGATCAAGCCGAAAATCGTCTTCACGCACAAAAGGCTTTGCTCGAATTCCTCGTCCCGCCTTCGTACCACCACGCATGAGCCAGCCATTACTGCTGAACCTGCGCAACCTGGCCTGCGGTTATCAAAACCAGCGGGTCGTGCAGAACCTCAACCTGCATTTGAATGCCGGCGATATCGGTTGCCTGCTGGGGTCTTCGGGCTGCGGCAAAACCACCACCCTGCGGGCGATTGCCGGTTTTGAACCGGTGCACGAAGGTGAAATCCAGTTGGCGGGCGAGACCATCTCCAGCGCTGGCTTCACCCTCGCCCCGGAGAAGCGCCGGATCGGCATGGTGTTCCAGGATTACGCACTGTTTCCGCATTTGAGCGTGGCCGAGAACATCGCTTTCGGGATCCGCAAGCACCCGCAGAAGGATCGCATCACCGAAGAGCTGCTCGAACTGGTCAACCTGAAAAACCTCGGCAAGCGCTTCCCCCATGAGCTGTCCGGCGGCCAGCAGCAACGTGTGGCATTGGCCCGCGCTCTGGCGCCGGAACCGCAACTGCTGTTGCTCGACGAACCGTTCTCCAACCTCGACGGCGAATTGCGACGCAAGCTCAGTCATGAAGTACGCGCCATTCTTAAGGCTCGCGGCACCAGTGCGATTCTGGTGACCCACGATCAGGAAGAAGCCTTCGCGGTCAGCGACCACGTGGGCGTTTTCAAGGAAGGTCGTCTGGAGCAGTGGGACACGCCTTACAACCTCTATCACGAACCCCTGACGCCATTCGTGGCCAGTTTCATCGGCCAGGGTTACTTCATTCGCGGTCAGTTGAGCAGCCCGGAATCGGTACAGACGGAATTGGGTGAATTGCGCGGTAACCGTGCCTACACCTGGCCAATCGGTTGTGCCGTGGACGTATTGTTGCGTCCGGACGATATCGTCTATGCGCCGGACAGCCCACTGAGGGCGCAGATTGTTGGCAAGAGCTTCCAGGGGGCATCGACTCTGTACCGCCTGCAGTTGCCGACGGGTGCACAGCTGGAGTCGATTTTCCCGAGTCATGCCGATCATCTGGTCGGTGCTGAAGTAGGCATTCGAGTGGCGGCGGAACACCTGGTGCTGTTCCAGGCCTCCGGCAGCACGGCGGCGCAGATTCCGGTGATCGAATCCGGTGTTCGGCGGTACAGCACCGCCAGCTGACACCAAAATCTGTGTAGGAGCCAGGCTTGCCCGCGAAGGCGTCATGTCAGTCAACGATAAAGTCAACTGACACTATGCCTTCGCGGGCAAGCCTCGCTCCTACACAAGATCATCCGCGCAATAAACCGCTCGCCTCCCCTTCCAGCTGGCAGAACAACTCCCCCGCCTCGCGCCGAACACTGATGAGTCTTCTGCTCAGGCGCGACCGATTTCGGCGAACGTCGCCTGAGTGTGTTCGGCCAATACAGCGGGCGCCAGTTCAACTTCCAGACCGCGTCGTCCGGCGCTGACGAAGATGTTGGAAAAAGGCTGAGCCGACTGATCGATAAAAGTGCGCAGGCGCTTCTTCTGCCCGAGCGGGCTGATGCCGCCCAACAAATACCCCGTCGAACGCTGTGCAGCCGCGGGGTCGGCCATTTCGACTTTTTTCACCCCAGCGGCCTGCGCCAACGCCTTCAAGTCAAGACTTCCGACGACCGGCACCACCGCCACCAACAATTCCCCCTTTTCGCTGGCCGCCAGCAATGTCTTGAACACCTGTGCCGGGTCGAGACCCAGTTTCTCCGCGGCCTCCAGACCATAGGACGCTGCCTTCGGATCATGTTCGTAACTGTGCACGCGATGTTCGGCACGAACTTTTTTCAACAAATCCAATGCGGGCGTCATGGCAGCTCCAGACTTGACGGCAGAAGAAAAATACTGCGCAGGATTCTAGGTCATTGATCGATAAAAGGCTCTATTACAACGCTATTTCAACAGCCCGGCCGGGCTTCTGTGCCGTTCGTCCACGGTCGGTCGGCTTGGTGAACGATGCGGTCATTCACGTGACTAATAGTTCAAATGTGACCGACAGTTCACTTTCGACCTTTGACAGCAGCGTTTCTTGTCTATATTTTTTCGAATCTGAATACTGTACGAATGTCTCACCGCAGCACCCAGCAGTAAGCCGAGCACAGGATGGGGATCCTGCCTAGGTGAAAATTGCGCTTTGACGTTGATCAATAAGCGCCAGACAACAACAAAAACGAGGTTTTCAATGACAACTGCTTTACAAAAACCGTCGCTCTCGAGCCAATGTATGGCCGAGTTTCTGGGTACTGCACTGCTCATCTTTTTCGGTACCGGCTGCGTTGCCGCGCTCAAGGTGGCGGGTGCCAGCTTCGGGCTGTGGGAAATCAGCATCATCTGGGGGGTCGGCGTCAGCATGGCGATTTACCTCACCGCCGGCGTTTCCGGCGCGCACCTCAATCCCGCCGTGAGTATCGCGCTAAGCATTTTCGCTGACTTCGAAAAGCGCAAACTGCCTTTTTATATCTTCTCCCAGGTGGCCGGCGCCTTTTGCGGGGCCTTGTTGGTTTACACGCTGTACAGCAACCTTTTCTTCGACTTCGAACAAACTCACCAAATGGTTCGTGGCACCCAGGTCAGCCTTGAATTGGCTTCGGTGTTCTCCACATTCCCGAACCCTGCCCTGTCCACAAGCCAGGCTTTTTTGGTTGAAGTGATCATCACCGCCATCCTGATGGGCGTGATCATGTCGCTGACCGACGACAACAACGGCCTGCCCAAAGGGCCGCTGGCGCCGTTGCTGATCGGCCTGCTGATTGCCGTGATTGGTAGCTCGATGGGTCCGTTGACCGGTTTCGCGATGAACCCGGCCCGCGACTTCGGTCCTAAACTAATGACTTTTTTCGCCGGCTGGGGTGAAATTTCCTTCACTGGCGGGCGCGATATCCCGTACTTCCTGATCCCGATTTTTGCACCGATTGTCGGTGCCTGCCTCGGTGCTGCAGCTTATCGCGGGCTGATTGCCCGTCATCTGCCCAGCGCCATACCTGCTACAAAGGATGCAGCACCGGCCATTGATGGCAAACCAAGAACGTCTTGAAACCGTTGTGCGCGATCCTGCCCATGTGGTCCCGCGCCTGACCTCACTTCCTAATTTCGTCCAAGGCAATCGACATGACCGACATTCAGAATAAGAACTACATCATTGCCCTCGATCAGGGTACGACCAGCTCCCGCGCGATCATTTTCGACCGTGACGCGAACGTGGTCTGCACCGCCCAACGCGAATTCGCACAGCATTACCCGCAAGCCGGCTGGGTCGAACATGACCCGATGGAAATCTTCGCCACCCAAAGCGCCGTGATGGTCGAGGCCCTGGCGCAAGCCGGCCTGCATCACGATCAGGTCGCGGCCATCGGCATCACCAACCAGCGCGAAACCACCGTGGTCTGGGACAAGACCACCGGCCGCCCGATCTACAACGCGATCGTCTGGCAGTGCCGCCGCAGCACCGAAATCTGCCAACAGCTCAAGCGCGATGGCCACGAGCAATACATCAGCGACACCACTGGCTTGGTCACCGACCCGTACTTCTCTGGCACCAAGCTCAAGTGGATCCTCGACAACGTCGAAGGCAGCCGTGAGCGTGCGCGCAAGGGTGAACTGCTGTTCGGCACCATCGACAGCTGGCTGATCTGGAAATTTACCGGCGGCAAGGTGCACGTAACCGACTACACCAACGCCTCGCGCACCATGCTCTTCAACATCCACACGCTGGAGTGGGACGCGAAGATGCTGGAAGTCCTCGACATCCCGCGCGAGATGCTCCCGGAAGTTAAATCCTCGTCCGAAATCTACGGCCACACCAAAAGTGGCATCGCCATTGGCGGTATCGCCGGCGACCAGCAGGCGGCCCTCTTCGGCCAGATGTGCGTCGAGCCCGGCCAGGCAAAAAACACCTACGGTACCGGTTGCTTCCTGCTGATGAACACCGGCGACAAAGCGGTGAAATCCAAACACGGCATGCTCACCACCATCGCTTGCGGCCCGCGCGGCGAAGTGGCCTACGCCCTGGAAGGTGCGGTGTTCAACGGTGGCTCCACCGTGCAGTGGCTGCGAGACGAGTTGAAAATCATCAACGACGCCCACGACACCGAATACTTCGCCAACAAGGTCAAGGACAGTAACGGCGTGTACCTGGTGCCGGCCTTCACCGGCCTGGGCGCTCCGTACTGGGACCCATATGCCCGCGGAGCACTGTTCGGCCTGACTCGCGGCGTACGCGTGGATCACATTATTCGTGCCGCGCTGGAGTCGATTGCCTACCAGACCCGTGACGTTCTGGACGCCATGCAGCAGGATTCCGGCGAACGCCTCAAGGCCCTGCGCGTGGACGGCGGCGCAGTCGCGAACAACTTCCTGATGCAATTCCAGGCCGACATCCTCGGCACTCAGGTCGAGCGCCCGCAAATGCGCGAAACCACAGCGTTGGGCGCGGCTTACCTGGCGGGTCTGGCGTGTGGCTTCTGGGGCAGCCTGGACGAGTTGCGCGGCAAGGCAGTGATCGAGCGCGAGTTCGAACCGACGCTGGACGAAACCGCGAAGGAAAAACTCTACGCTGGCTGGAAAAAAGCTGTCAGCCGCACCCGTGATTGGGAACCGCACGAGGGTGCTGAATAAGCCAAGCTGAAGGCTCGTATCAGTATGTAACTGGTAGGGAGCAGATTCCTGCGGCATCATGGGCGAATTTTGCACGGCAGCCCAAAGGAAGCCCCATGAATCTGCCTCCCCGTCAGCAGCAAATCCTCGAACTGGTCCGCGACCGCGGCTATGTCAGCATCGAGGAAATGGCTCAGCTGTTCGTCGTTACACCGCAAACCATCCGCCGCGATATCAATCAACTGGCGGAAGTCAATCTGTTGCGTCGCTACCACGGCGGCGCAGCCTATGATTCCAGCGTCGAAAACACCGCCTACGCCATGCGCGCCGATCAGATGCGCGATGAAAAGCAGCGTATCGGCGAAGCCATTGCCGCTCAGATACCCGATCACGCCTCGCTGTTCATCAACATCGGCACCACCACCGAATCCATCGCTCGAGCGCTGCTCAACCACAACCATCTGAAGATCATCACCAACAACCTGCATGTGGCCTCGATGCTCAGTGCCAAGGACGATTTCGACGTGCTGCTGACCGGTGGCAACGTGCGGCGTGACGGTGGCGTGGTCGGTCAGGCGAGTGTCGACTTCATTAACCAGTTCAAGGTCGACTTCGCCCTGGTCGGTATCAGCGGCATTGATGAAGACGGCAGTTTGCTGGACTTCGATTATCAGGAAGTACGGGTATCCCAGGCGATCATCGCCAATGCCCGACAGGTAATCCTGGCGGCGGACTCCAGCAAATTCGGGCGCAATGCCATGATTCGTCTGGGACCGATCAGCCTGATCGATTGCCTGGTTACTGATCAGCAGCCTTCGCCGGCTTTGGCGCAATTGTTGAGCCAGCACAAGATTCGGTTGGAAGTGGTTTAACAACCTGTAGGAGCCAGGCTTGCCGGCGAAGGCGCCCTTGAGTACGCCTTCGCCGGCAAGCCTGGCTCCTACAAGGATTACGCAAAACCTGTGGGAGCGGCGGAGCGGCGGTGCGACGATTCGACTTGCCCGCGATGACGGCCGCACTCGCAATTCATCTCTCGCGCTCCGCCGCGCGTCTAAATGTTCGTAAATTTTCCTTTAATCGCCCTTCGATCAGTATTTTCAATCGAAGTTGACTGGCTGCGCGCGTCTTTATGGGCTAATATTTTCGCAAATGAACATCAATGTTCGAATTCCAATATAGAAAATCAAAAGCCCGAGGCCAGCCGATGCCCACTTCTACCTTGCCTACGCCCCCTCTCGCCGAGGTTTACGATATCGCCGTCATCGGTGGTGGGATCAATGGCGTGGGGATCGCAGCGGATGCCGCCGGTCGCGGTCTTTCGGTATTCCTTTGCGAAAAGGATGACTTGGCCAGCCACACCTCCTCCGCCAGCAGCAAGCTGATCCACGGTGGCCTGCGCTATCTCGAACATTACGAATTTCGACTGGTGCGCGAAGCCCTCGCCGAGCGCGAAGTGCTGCTGGCCAAGGCGCCGCACATCGTCAAACAGATGCGCTTCGTGCTACCGCACCGCCCGCACCTGCGTCCGGCCTGGATGATTCGCGCCGGCCTGTTCCTTTATGATCACCTGGGCAAACGGGAAAAGCTCGAAGGCTCGAAAAGCCTGAAGTTCGGCCCGGACAGCGCCCTGAAAAGCGAAATCACCAAAGGCTTCGAATATTCCGATTGCTGGGTCGATGACGCACGCCTGGTCGTGCTCAATGCCATGGCCGCCCGCGAGAAAGGCGCTCACGTCCACACCCAAACCCGTTGCGTCAGTGCTCGTCGCACCAAGGGCCTTTGGCACCTGCACCTGGAACGCGCCGATGGCAGCCTGTTTTCGATCCGCGCCAAAGCGCTGGTGAATGCGGCCGGCCCGTGGGTCGCCAAGTTCATCCGTGACGACCTGAAGATGGAATCGCCGTACGGCATCCGTTTGATCCAGGGCAGCCACCTGATCGTGCCGAAACTGTATGAAGGCGAACACGCGCACATTCTGCAGAACGAAGATCAGCGCATCGTGTTCACCATTCCGTACCTGAACCACTTCACCCTGATCGGCACCACCGACCGCGAGTACACCGGCGACCCGGCGAAAGTGGCGATCACTGAAGGCGAAACCGATTACCTGCTCAAAGTGGTCAACGCCCACTTCAAGAAGCAAGTCAGCCGTGACGATATCCTGCACAGCTATTCAGGCGTGCGTCCGCTGTGCAACGACGAATCCGACAATCCGTCGGCCGTCACCCGCGATTACACATTGGCGTTGTCGGGCAATGGCGAAGAAGCACCGCTGCTGTCGGTGTTCGGCGGCAAACTGACGACTTATCGCAAGCTCGCCGAGTCGGCGCTGGCGCAACTGGCCCCGTACTTCACGCACATCAAGCCAAGCTGGACCGCCAGCGCCACCCTGCCCGGCGGCGAAGACATGACCACGCCGCAAGCCTTGAGTTCGCGGATCCGCGACAAGTTCGACTGGGTGCCCACCGAGATCGCCCGACGCTGGGCCACCACTTACGGCAGCCGCACCTGGCGCATGCTCGAGGGCGTGGAAAGCCTTAGTGATCTGGGCGAACACATCGGCGGCGGTCTCTACACCCGCGAAGTCGATTACCTGTGCAGCGAAGAATGGGCGACCACCGCCCACGACATTCTGTGGCGCCGCAGCAAGCTCGGGCTGTTCACCACCCCGGCGGAACAACAAAAGCTCAAGGATTACCTGAACAAGGTCGAACAGAACCGCAGCAAGATCGAAGCGGCCTGATCGGAAACCCGGTTAAAACGAAGCCCCTGAATCGTGAGATTCCGGGGCTTTTGTTTGCTGCTTACTGCCCCAGATGCATCAACAGGAAATCAATGAACGCCCTCGATTTGTGGGGTAAATGCGGGCTGTTGGGGAACACTACATTGACTGACTGCGAGGGCAACGAATAGTCGGGCAACAAACGAACCAGCCGCTCGCAGGCGATGTCGTCCTTGACCACCCAAGCGGGCAGCACCGAGACGCCCAGGGACGACAACGTCATGGAGCGGATGGCCGTGGAAGAATTGGATTCGAACTGATTGATCCCGTTGATCTCGACATTACCCGATTGCGGGTGGCGCAGCGTCCACTGCGTGGGTGCCTGCAGGTTGCTATTGGCAATCCATGGCACCGAATTCAGGTCCTGAGGCTTTCGCACCGGGTGACGCGCGAGGAACGTCTCGGTAGCAACCAGAACAATTTCATAATCCGCCAGTTTACGGCTCTTGAATGCCGAGTCCGCCAAGTTGCCTAAACGGATAACCAAATCTAACTTTTCCGCCACCAGATCATTGAGTGACGAATTAAAGTTATAACAGAGTTTTACCTCTGGGTAGCGCTCTATAAATTGTGGAATCAACGGAAGAATATACGCCTCACCGTATTCACTGGTGGAGCTGAATCGCAGTTTCCCGGAAACCCGATTATGCCCTTTTAATACATTATCAAATGCATTATCGATGTCCGCGACAATACCTTTGAATTCCTCATAAAAATCCTGACCTATTTCGGTAAGGGAAATATTTCGGGTGTTACGAATCAACAACGTCGCTGACAGCACGTCTTCCAGTGCCTTGACATGCAAGCTGGCCATGGCTTTGCTGATGCTCAGGTAATTGGCGGCCTTGGTATAAGAACCGAAATCGACCACGGCCAGAAATGTCTGGACCCGATTAAGATGAGTGTGCATAGCGATATGGCTCATTGTTAAATCCCATCAAACATTGTTTCAAGGATAGTCGTATCGACAGTTCAAGTCCACCGCCCCTATGCTTTACGGCTAAGGGGAAACAACATGACCTATCGCTACAAAGTTGCACTAATATTTCTGATCGGCTTTTTTATAGACTGCGTTAACATCTTTATGTCGGCGGTTGCATTACCGAGTATATCGGCGACGTTGCACGTGAGTACCTCAGATGTGGCCTGGGTAGCTAACGCTTATATTCTTGGGCTGACGCTGGTTATCCCGGTCAGCACTTGGCTGGCCGGTCGTTTTGGCAGCCGGGAAATCCTCACCGCCTCGATGATCGTATTCACGGCCTCAGTGTGGATGTGTGGGCTGGCCAACAGTTTTAATGAGTTGGTGATTTGGCGCTTCATCCAGGGGATTGGCGGCGGTCTGTTAATTCCTGTCGGCCAGGCATTGACGTTCAACCTGTTCAAAGGAGCGCAGCGCGCCAAAATATCCACATTGGTCATGGCCGTTGCCCTGATAGCGCCTGCCATTTCACCGACGGTCGGCGGCATCATCGTTGACAGCAGTTCCTGGCGCTGGGTGTTTTACAGCAACATCCCGTTCTCGCTGATCGCGGCATTGCTGTCCTGGTTCTGGATCGACGAAGCGCGGCCGACGAGTTTGCCCAGACCGGACATCAAGGGCTTGCTGCTGGTTAGCGTGGCACTCTGCAGCCTGCTGATGGGTATGTCGCTGTACGGCGGCGACGCTCCGGCATGGGTGGTCGCCCTCTTCGTCTTGGCCGGCATTACTTGCGTCGTGCTGTACGGGCTGCATTACCGCACGTGCAAAAACCCGATCATTGAACTGAGCCTGCTCAAAAGCAAAAAACTCAGCACCTCCATCTTTATCTACTACGCGATTCCCGGTGTGTTCACGGGGGTCAACTTGATGAGCATCTTCTTCCTGCAAAACACCCTGCACTTCAGCGCCCGACTGACAGGGATGTTCATGATCCTGTACGCCATCGGCGCGTTCATCGCGATGCTGATCTGTGGCCGGATCTATAACCGTATGGGCGCAAAGCGGCTATTTGCCCTCGGCATGCTGTTGCACAGCGCCGGCATCGCCACCTTGTTACTGGTGAACGATCCCTCAGACCTTTTGGTGATTATCATCGCCTACAGCTTGATGGGGATCGGCGGAGGCATCGGTGCCAACACCGCACAAACCACGTCATTGATGGACTTTGAGGGGGCAGACACCCACAAGGCCAGTGTCATCTGGAACATCAACCGACAGATGTCATTCAGCATCGGCGCCGCCCTCTTCCTGATGGTTTTCAACCTGCTCTTGAAGCACTTCGATACTACCCAGGCCTACCACGTGACCTTCGCCATTGCCGCGCTGGTGGGCCTGTTCCCACTCGTTCAACTGAGTCAGTTGAACACTCAAAAGGATTGTCATGCACAGCAGAATAGTTGAACAGGCGCACCACAGCATTCATCACGTACATGCGTTGATCCACACCCTCTTCACCGACTCAAACGGTCAGGGACAGGCCGCTTTCGAGCCGCTGATGTCGGCATTCGCCGAGCACTTCACCATGGTCACCACCTCGGCCGCCATCGTCAGCCGGACGATGGTCGAACAGATGTTCAAAGGTGCAGTCGGCGCCAAGCCGGGTCTCGAGATGGTCATCAGCGACCTGCAGACGGTATGGCAAGAAGGCGACAGCGTCGCGATCCGCTACAAGGAAACCCATCGCCTCAACCAGAGCGAAAGCTCACGGATTTCGGTGGCGATCATTGGCGTCCATCAACACAACGCCCAATGGATCTACCTGCATGAAACGCCGCTAAGCCAGGAAAGCTGATTCTCGTATGAACTACACGATCACTGATTGCCGAATGCTCTCGGCCTCTATCAAAGAAATCACCGTCCGCCCGCAAACGCCGGGGTTGGCAGTGTTGGAAGCGGGCGCACATTTCAAATGGTTCATCCCCGAACTGAATGAATGGCGACACTACTCGGCGGTACAGCTAGCAGACCGCGTGGCGCCGCAAGGTAGCGTCGTCTTTGCCATCCGGCTCACTGCCGACTCGGTCAGCAGTCGCTATATTCGTGCGCTGGCAGTCAATGACACTGTGCAGCTCCATGGGCCGTTCAATACGTTCACATACCCGACCACAGAAGGCGTCGGCAGGGACATAGCGATTGCCGGCGGTATCGGCATTACACCGCTGACCGGGATCCTGCATCACCTGGCGTCATTGAATCGAAGCGCACACCTGCACTACTTCGCCAAGAGCGACGATGACGCTGCCTATGCCTTGCCCATGAAGGAACTGTTGCAGGAGCGCCTGCACTTTCACTTTTCCCGTCAGCCCGATGGGCGCCTCTCTATCAGTCAGGTGCTGGCAGACCTGACGCCACAGGACCGGCTCTACGTCTGCGGTCCGCAATCGATGCTCAACGATGTGTTCTGTCATGCCCAGGCCAATGGCCTGGCGCGCGAGCGCATTCATTTTGAAATCTTCAATGTGGCCCGGGAAGACGATGCGTCGGCCTTTGTGATTGACGCCGTCGAGTCGGGTATCAGCGTCAATGTCAATAAAGATCAGTCCTTGCTGGAGGCCCTCGAGGCTGCCGGTCTGGACCCACTCTATGACTGTCGACGCGGTGAGTGTGGCGTCTGCGCGCTAGAAGTCCTTGAGGGCGAAGTCGACCATCGCGATTTCATCATGAGCGAAAAAGAAGCTGCCTGTAGCGCAAGGATTTACCCCTGCGTCTCGCGGGCCAAAAGCCAACGCCTGAAACTGGCGATCTAACGAGGAGAACCGTTTGGACAATTACTTCAACGGAAGAGAAGTGCACAAATCGCTCTTCCTCGATCAGCAGCTCTTCGAACAAGAACAACAAAGCGTCTTCGCCGCCAGTTGGTGCTATGTGGGGCACGAGAGTTTGATTGCGCAGACGGGTGACTTTTTCACCACCGACATTGCCCAACAACCCTTGGCGATGGTTCGGCAAAAAAATGGCGAGATTATTGTTCTGCACAACCGCTGCCCGCACAAAGGCGTGAAAGTGCTGGCCGAGCCTCGGGGCAACGTTGGCCGGTTCATCCGCTGCCCTTACCACGCGTGGACATTCAAGACCGATGGCCAGCTGTTGAGTATTCCGGTGAAGAAGGAATACGACGATTGCGACCTCAGTGCCTGCTCCGCCCACAAAGGCATGCAGGCCGTTGCAGCGGTGGAGAATTATCACGGCTTTGTGTTTGTCCGCCTCCAGACAGAAGGCATCGACTTCAAAGCGTTTTTCGGCGAGTCATTATCGACGCTGGACAACATGGTGCTCCGCTCGCCCTTGGGCCAGTTGCGCGTCGTTGGCCAGCCGCTCCTGCACCGCCATCGCTGCAACTGGAAAATGGTCGTCGATAACCAGACCGATACCTGTCACCCGATGATTGCCCATGAGTCCTCGGCGGGCGAGGCGATCCGCTTGTGGAAGGAAACCAGCGACCAGTCCAGTCCTTCGCCCATGGCGGTCGAACTGTTTTCACCGTTCATGGCGTCCTACGAGTTTTTCGCCAACATGGGCATTCGTGTCTGGCCCAACGGCCACGGGCATACCGGCGTCAGCAACTCAATCCATAAAGCCTATGCCGATATTCCGGGTTATTGGGACCTGATGGTCCAGAGCTATGGCGAACGCCAGGCCACCGAGATTCTCGAAGACACCCGACACAACACCGTCTATTTCCCGAACCTGATGGTCAAGGGTCCCATCCAGACGTTGCGGGTTATCAAGCCGATCAGCGCCCAAGAAACGGTCGTCGAGTCGTGGATCTTCGAGTTGCTGGGTGCCCCCATCCAGGTGCTGGAAAGAACCGTTCAATACAACAACCTGATCAATTCCCCCTGCTCGATGGTTGCCCACGACGATGTGGAAATGTACGAGCGGGCAACGGAGGGGTTGCGCAGTGACGCCAATGAATGGGTCAACGTGGCGCGACTCTTTGAGCCGAACGAATCCTATGAGCAAACCCAGGTGGTTTCGGGCACCAGTGAAATGGCGATGCGCAATTTTTATAACAGCTGGCAGCACTTAATGCGGGATACCAATGCAACTTGATCAAAATAATAAACACGCCATCGAACAGTTGATCGCCACCGAAATCCAGCTGTTAGACCAACAAGACTTCAGTGCCTGGCAACAACTACTGACCCCCGAATACACCTACTGGATACCGTTGCGACGGGAGCAGACCAGCCCCCTTCATGAGTCCTCGTTGCTGTATGAAGACCGATTCCTGACCACGTTGCGAATCAACCGATTGGCCAACGCGCGCAATTACTCGCAACAGCCCAAGAGTCGCAGTTTGCATATCGCTCAGCGTTCGCTGATCCATATGGAGGACGACGAATTGAGCGCATTAAGCAGCACCAACATGCTCTATTGCGAAGCCCGCGGTAACAGCGAATGGCATTACCCGGTCACCGTCGAGCATCAACTGATTAACGTCGAAGGCACCTGGAAAATCAAAGGCAAAAAAGTACTGCTGCTCAATCCCTCCCGAGCGATTGAAAGCCTGCAGTTAATTATTTGATTTATCGAGAATCACACGTGAACGCTATAAATACCGACTTCGACAACGCCACCTTCCCCTGCTCTTTTCCGTATGTCGATCTGTTGTATGACTACGGCCAGTTTTTGCGCAATGCCAAAGATGCGATTGGTTACTTGCCACCTGAAGCGGCCAACAAACATATTGGCATTGTCGGTGCCGGGCTGAGCGGACTGGTCGCAGCCTACGAATTACTCCGAGCCGGCGCCCAACGGATCACACTGTTCGAGGCCGCCGAGGAACATTTGGGCGGTCGCTTGCTGACCCAGCGCTTTGACGATGACCACCCGCAATTCATCGCCGAAATGGGGGCGATGCGCTTTCCTCCCAGCGAGGTCGGGTTGTTTCACTACCTGAACCGGTTCGGCATCGAAACCACTGAAGCGTTTCCTGACCCCGGTGTCGTGGACACCGAAATCCACTACCGCGGGGAGGCTTATCATTGGGCGGCCATGCAACCGCCACCGGCCATTTTCAGCACGGTCCATCGGGGTTGGAATGCCTTTTTGAAAGAGGGCGTGACCTTCGATGACGGCACGTGCCTGGCGCCCCCCTTGTTACTGACTGAGTTACTGAAGCAACACAATTACCCTGAAGTGCAGCCGGAATGGCAGCGCTATCTGGATTGCTTCGGCGACAGCTCGTTCTATTCGGCCATGGTGCGGATCTTCACCGGCAGCAACCCGCCCGGCGGACAACAGTGGCGCAAACCCGAAGACTTCCATCTATTCGGTTCGCTGGGGATCGGCTCGGGTGGTTTCCAATCGGTTTACCGCGCCTCCTTTGCCGAGATTCTGCGGCTAGTGGTCAATGGCCTGGAAGTCAATCAACGCCTGGTGCCAATGGGCATCTCGTCGCTGTCGGAGTTGATTGTCGATACATCATTCAACGGCATGCCACTGCGCGACCGAATCTGCCGCACCCGCATCGAGTCCATCAACAAAGGCGATAACGGTGAAATCCTGCTGGCTGGCAGCAATGGCGAAACCTATGCCTGCGACCGGGTTATTACCACGACCACCACCCGGGCGCTGCAAGTGAACATGAAGCTCACACAGAACCAGGCATTCGTGAATCGTGATGTGGCCCGGGCGATCAACGAAACCCACATGGTCGGGTCGTCCAAACTGTTCATATTGACCAAAGACAAGTTCTGGTTGAAATACGGTCTGCCACAGAACATCCAGACGGATACCTTGGTGAAAGGCGTGTATTGCCTGGATTACGCGCCACAGGATCCTGATTCCTGGGGCGTGGTATTGATCAGTTACACGTGGGAAGACGACTCCCACAAGATGGTTTCAATGACCGATAAAGTTCAACGCTGCTTGCGTCTTGTTGATGAACTGGCCATGAGCGCACCGGAGTTTGCCGGCCACCTTATACCGCTCAATGGTAACTACCAGCGATACGTCCTGGAGTATGACTGGCTGACCGACAAGCATTCACTGGGGGCCTTCAAACTCAACTTTCCAGGTGACGATATTTACTCGGAGCGCTTGTTCTATCAGTTCAAAACGGCCCTCGACCCACAACAGGACACGGGGTTGTACCTCGCCGGGTGCGGCTGCTCTTTCACCGGTGGCTGGGCAGAAGGCGCCATTCAAACAGCACTTAATGGTGCCTGTGCGGTGATCAGCAGTTTGGGAGGCGACTTGATTGCCGACAATCCACTGGACGGCCTGCACGCTCAATACCGCTATTGCTGATGCCTTTCATCTCCAGTCTCTATCCCTATAGCCGAGACCCGTTTTATGTACAGCCAGCTTTCAATTGAAGAACTCGTCAGCGGATTTCGCAGCGGTCGTCACTGCCTGGACACCTGGCACCAATCCCTGCGTGACAAACAGTTTGATAAACGACACCTCAACAGCTTCATCACTTTCGCTCCGGCGGCGTTCGCGGGCGCCCCTGGTGCAGATCGAGATGCGGGCCTGTATGGCATTCCCGTTTCCTTCAAGGACAACATCAATGCCAGCGGCATGCCGACCACCGCGGGAACACCGGGGTTGGCCGCTTATTACCCGGCCTCCGATGCCGGGATTGTGCGGCGTTTCAAGAAGCTGGGGGCCAGAGTTGTTGGTAAGAACAACATGCATGAGCTTTCGTTCGGGGTGACTTCGGCCAACCGCACCCACGGCAGCGTGGTTAACCCGGTCGACGAATGCTACAGCGCAGGCGGCAGTAGCGGCGGTTGTGCGGCCGCCGTCGCCGCCGGTCTTGTGCCCTGCGCCGTGGGAACCGACACCGGCGGCTCGGTGCGAATACCCGCGGCGTTCTGCGGGATCGTCGGGTTTCGCCCCACCACGGGTTGTTACCCGCTAGACGGCATCGTGCCCGTTTCCCAGACCAAGGACACCCCGGGGCTACTGACTCGCACATTGCAAGACTGTCAGTTCGTCCACCATCATCTGACCGGGACCAGCCCCGCCGCCCTGAACGACAACCGACCGTTGCGGGTGGGCATACCGGAAAAATTTCTCTGGGCCGACCTCGACGATAAAGTCCGACGCGACTGCCTCGCGGCTATCGAGGTACTGGCAGATCGGGGCGTAGAACTCGTTCCGGTCGATGACCTGTTGATCGGAGAAATCAATGAGAGCATTCAATTTCCATTGCCGATTTATGAGTTCTTTATCGACTTCCCACGCTTCTTGATGAAAGAAGGCTGGGGCGACAAATTCTTGAGCATCCTGGCGCAAATCCAGGACCCTGGCATAAAGAAAATACTGACGGCACAACTCGAGAGCCCGGCGATTTCCTACAAGGACTATGTACAAGCATTGATGAGCAAACTGCATCTGGACTGTGAATACCGCCGTCTTTTCAATGCCCATCAACTGGATGTGATTGCGTACCCCACCGTCAGCTGCACGGCACCGCTGCTGACGGATTGCGAGGCACAAAGCAACTTCGAAACGTTCGTGCGCAACACCGACCCGGCCAGCAACCTGGCAGCCCCCAGTGTCACCGTTCCGGTAGCGGAAAAACACTCGCTGCCGGTGGGTCTCTCGTTCGACGCGTTGCCCGGGCAGGACAGCCTTCTGCTGGCGAGAGCCCGTCAGTTATCAAGCTTGCTGGCCCTGCGCTAACGCGCTGTCAGCGCCATTCATCAGCAACGCTGAATGGCGCTAATCCTTTCACACGTGAGGCCTGCAACACAGCCCGCGGAAAGAACAGCCCTCTAATAATTCAAATGCAGGCCATGCCATGCGCAGCACTTCTACGTCCTCTATCACCTCACCCGCTCCCCCCGTCGCACTTGAACGGTCGCCCTCGGTAATCGGCGGCGCCATGATGATCGGCGGAACCATTGTCGGCGCCGGCATGTTTTCGCTGCCGGTCGTCATGTCCGGCCTGTGGTTTTATGGCTCCGTCGCGGTTCTGTTGTTTGCCTGGTTCTGTACCTTGCATTCCGGGTTGATGATTCTTGAGGCCAACCTCAACTATCGTCCGGGAGCCAGTTTTTCAACGATCACTAAAGATCTGCTGGGTCGTCGCTGGAATCTGTTGAACGGCTTGAGCATCGTCTTTGTCCTGTACACGCTAACCTACGCGTACATCTCGGCCAGCGGTTCGGTCATTCATCACAGCGTCCAGTCACTGGGCGTGAATCTGTCGGCACGTGCCGGGGGCTTGTATTTCACCCTGACGGTTGCGCTCATCGTGTGGCTGAGTACGGCAGCGGTGAGCCGGGTCACCACGGTGATTTTCGGCGCAAAAATCCTCGCGTTTTTCCTGACCTTCGGCGGGCTGCTCGATCATGTGCAACCGGCGACGCTGTTCAATCGAAACGCCACTGATAGCCACTACCTTCCTTACCTGCTGATGACCCTGCCCTTCTGCCTGACTTCCTTCGGCTTTCACGGCAACGTTCCCAGCCTGATGAAACACTTTGGCCAAGATCCGCAGCGCATCCGCGCCTGCCTGGTCAGCGGCACGCTCATCGCGCTTGGGCTCTATTTCATCTGGATGGTTTGCAGCATGGGGAATATTCCCCGGGACGATTTCAAGGACATCGCTCAACGTGGAGGCAATATCGACGTACTGATCAGCGCGTTGGGTGAAACGCTCAACAGCTCGAAAATCGACGTATTTCTCACACTTTTCTCAAACTTCGCCGTTGCCTGCTCCTTTCTCGGCGTTACCCTGGGGCTCTTCGATTATCTGGCCGATGTGCTGGGTTTTGACGACAGCCCGCCAGGTCGCTTGAAAACCGCATCCACAACCTTTCTACCCCCCATGCTCTGCGGGTTGTTGTGGCCCGAAGGGTTTATCCATGCCATCGGTTTCGCCGGTCTGGCCGCAACCCTCTGGGCCGTCATTACCCCGGCATTGCTGGCCAGAGCATCACGCAAACGCTTTGGCAGCCCGCGGTATCGGGTCTGGGGAGGCCAACCCATGATTGCCTTGGTGTTGCTCTTCGGCGCGATCAGTGCAGTCGCTCACGTACTGTTTTCCTTGGGTCTACTGCCGGTGTGGCGTTAGTGGCCGCCAATCATTCGGTTTTCCGAACGCGACTTGCCAGTCGATTCGGTAAACCGGATCGCCCAATAGAAAATTCAACGCCATAAATATTTAATAACCTTATAAATCAACAACTTGATCTATATCGCCTGGCCTGGCACGAGTCATGCTCTACACTCTTCGACGAATGCCTGTTGCGCCAACACTTCAGGAGCCGTCAGGCATTCGAAGCACAACAAAGGCCGATGAACTGGCTCCATAAAAAAAACAATGTCGAGGAAAATTTGATGCGCATCGTTCCCCATATCCTGGGCGCAGCCATTGCTGCCGCTCTGATTAGCACTCCAGTTTTCGCTGCCGAACTCACCGGCACACTGAAGAAGATCAAAGAGTCCGGCACCATCACCCTCGGGCATCGTGACGCTTCCATTCCGTTTTCCTATATCGCGGACGCTTCCGGCAAACCGGTTGGCTACTCCCACGATATCCAGCTGAAAATCGTTGAAGCGATCAAGAAAGATCTGGACATGCCCAACCTCCAGGTCAAATACAACCTGGTGACTTCGCAAACCCGTATCCCGCTGGTGCAGAACGGCACCGTGGACGTCGAGTGCGGCTCCACCACCAACAACGTCGAACGTCAGCAGCAAGTTGACTTCTCCGTCGGCATCTTCGAAATCGGTACTCGTCTGCTGTCCAAGAAAGACTCCAAGTACAAGGATTTCGATGACCTGAAAGGCAAGAACGTCGTGACCACCGCCGGCACCACGTCCGAGCGCATCCTCAAGTCGATGAACGCCGACAAGCAAATGGGCATGAACGTGATTTCCGCCAAAGACCATGGCGAATCCTTCCAGATGCTGGAAACCGGCCGCGCGGTTGCTTTCATGATGGACGACGCCTTGCTCGCCGGTGAAGCAGCCAAAGCCAAGAAGGCGGACGACTGGGCTGTGACCGGGACTGCGCAGTCCAATGAAATTTACGGTTGCATGGTTCGCAAGGGCGACGCACCGTTCAAGAAAGCTGTCGACGACGCCATCATCGCGGCCTACAAGTCGGGCGAGATCAACAAGATCTACGAAAAATGGTTCATGCAGCCAATCCCGCCAAAAGGCCTGAACCTGAACTTCCCGATGAGCGAAGAGCTCAAGGCATTGATCGCCAATCCGACCGACAAAGCGGCTGACGAAAAGAAGTCCTGATTTCTGACTAACCTTATCCCCTGAGAGGGCCTGCGCCCTTTCAGGGATTTGTCACTCCCTGCTGGCATTTCTGGAAACACTCGAACCGGTGGCTGTCGAGCCGCTCGTGTGTGCCTGAACTTCAAGGTTCGGGCGGGAACGGAGTTTCCCCAGGCGGGCATCTGTACATCGAACGAATCCGAGGGGAGACCCTAATGAATTACAACTGGGACTGGGGCGTGTTCTTCAAGTCCACCGGCGTGGGCAGCGAGATTTATTTCGACTGGTACCTCTCCGGTTTGGGCTGGACCATCGCCATCGCCATCGCGGCCTGGATCATTGCCCTGCTGCTGGGCTCGATTCTGGGCGTCATGCGCACGGTGCCGAATCGCATCGTATCGGGCATCGCGACCTGCTACGTCGAACTCTTCCGTAACGTGCCGCTGCTGGTTCAGCTGTTCATCTGGTACTTCCTGGTGCCCGACCTGCTGCCTGCGGACATCCAGGAGTGGTACAAGCAGGATCTCAACCCGACCACCTCGGCCTTCCTCAGCGTCGTCGTGTGCCTGGGTCTGTTCACCACTGCTCGGGTTTGCGAACAAGTGCGCACCGGTATCCAGGCGCTGCCCCGCGGCCAGGAATCCGCTGCCCGCGCCATGGGTTTCAAGCTGCCGCAGATCTACTGGAACGTGCTGCTGCCCCAGGCTTACCGCATCATCATTCCGCCGCTTACCTCGGAATTCCTGAACGTATTCAAGAACTCCTCCGTGGCATCGCTGATCGGCCTGATGGAGTTGCTCGCGCAGACCAAACAGACCGCCGAGTTCTCCGCCAACCTGTTCGAAGCTTTCACCCTGGCAACGCTGATCTACTTCACGCTGAACATGGGCCTGATGCTGCTGATGCGCATGGTCGAGAAGAAAGTGGCCGTACCGGGCCTGATCTCCGTAGGGGGTAAATGATGGAATTCGATTTCTCGGGCATCATCCCGTCCCTGCCGGGTTTGTGGAACGGCATGGTCATGACCCTGCAACTGATGGCGCTGGGCGTCGTCGGCGGGATCATCCTTGGCACGATCCTGGCACTGATGCGCCTGTCCCACAGCAAACTGCTGTCGAACATCGCCGGCGCCTACGTTAACTACTTCCGTTCGATTCCATTGCTGCTGGTCATCACCTGGTTCTACCTGGCGGTGCCGTTCGTACTACGCTGGATCACCGGCGAAGACACTCCGATCGGCGCTTTCGCCTCGTGCATCGTGGCGTTCATGATGTTCGAAGCGGCGTACTTCTGCGAAATCGTCCGGGCCGGCGTGCAGTCGATTCCCAAGGGCCAGATGGCGGCTGCCCAGGCCATGGGCATGACTTACAGCCAGATGATGCGTTTGATCATCCTGCCGCAAGCGTTCCGCAAGATGACCCCGCTGCTGCTGCAACAGAGCATTATCCTGTTCCAGGACACCTCGCTGGTTTACGCGGTGGGTCTGGTGGACTTCCTCAATGCCTCGCGCGCCAGTGGCGACATCATCGGCCGCTCCAATGAGTTCCTGATCTTCGCCGGTTTCACATACTTCATCATCAGCTTTGCCGCCTCGCAGCTGGTCAAGCGTCTGCAAAAAAGGTTTGCCGTATGATCTCTATCAAGAATGTCAACAAGTGGTATGGCGACTTCCAGGTACTGACTGACTGCAGCACCGAGGTCAAAAAAGGCGAAGTGATCGTGGTGTGCGGGCCGTCCGGTTCCGGCAAATCCACCTTGATCAAATGCGTCAACGCGCTGGAACCGTTCCAGAAAGGCGACGTGATCGTCGATGGCACGTCCATCGCCGACCCGAAGACCAACCTGCCGAAACTGCGTTCGCGCGTGGGCATGGTGTTCCAGCATTTCGAACTGTTCCCGCACCTGAGCATCATGGATAACCTGACCATCGCGCAAATCAAGGTGCTGGGCCGCAGCAAGGAAGAAGCCAGCCAAAAAGCCCTGCAACTGCTTGAGCGAGTGGGCCTCACCGCCCACGCCAAAAAGCACCCGGGCCAACTCTCCGGCGGTCAGCAACAGCGTGTGGCGATTGCCCGTGCGCTGGCGATGGATCCGATCGTCATGCTGTTCGACGAACCGACCTCGGCGCTGGACCCGGAAATGGTCAACGAAGTACTCGACGTGATGGTGCAACTGGCCCACGAAGGCATGACCATGATGTGCGTGACCCACGAAATGGGCTTCGCCCGTAAAGTGGCGGACCGGGTGATTTTCATGGACCAGGGCAAGATCATCGAAGATTGCAAGAAAGAAGAGTTCTTCGGCGACATCAACGCCCGTGCCGAGCGTACACAGCACTTCCTCGCGAAAATTTTGCAGCACTAAAGCTACACGACCGCCCCTGTAGGAGCTGCCGAAGGCTGCGATCTTTTGATTTTGATCCTCGGCATTCTGGAAAAGATCAAGATCAAAAGATCGCAGCCTTCGGCAGCTCCTACAGGGGATCCTCAGGGCTTGTAGTTGTGGTTGACCCAAGGCATCTGTGATGAAATGCGACTCCACTCTCTATCGCGCCGCGCCGCCATCACTCGCCGTGAAACCCCGTTTGATTCGCCACCTGTTCCTGCCGCCGCTGATCATCGCACTGATGATCGGATTGGGTTACATCGGCTTCTGGGTCAGTGAACACTACGGCATTCGCAGCCTCAGCGAGAATGGCCAGCGTCAGCTGGAACTGCACGCCCGCGCCGTCGAGAGCGAGATCAGCAAGTACACCTACCTGCCCAGCCTGCTGGAACTCGAATCCAGTGTTTCCAAACTGCTGGCCGACACGTCGCCGGAACACCGGCAGACGGTCAACGAATACCTTGAAGGCCTGAACCGGCGCAGCCGCAGTCGGGCCATTTATGTGATGGACACCACCGGTCGCGTACTGGCTACCAGCAACTGGCGCGATGTCGACAGTTATCTGGGTGAAGACCTGTCCTTCCGCGCCTATTTCCAGAATGCCGTGCGCGGTCAGCCAGGGCGTTTCTATGGCATCGGCAGCACCAGTGGCGAACCCGGCTATTACCTGGCTCATGGCCTGGAAGAGCACGGCAAGATCATCGGCGTCGCCGTGGTCAAGGTCCGCCTCGAAGCCATGGAAGAACGCTGGCAACGTGCGCGTCTGGAAGCCTTCGTCAGCGACGAGAACGGCATCATCATTCTCTCCAGCGATCCGGCGCGGCGGCTTAAATCGGTTGTGCCATTGAGCGAGGAAACCAAGGAAAAACTGGCCCGTAGTCTGCAGTACTACTGGTTTCCACTGAACGAACTGCAACCGCTGGCGCGGGAGAAACTCGCCGAAGGTGAGGAAAAACTGACCTTCCCCGCCAACAGCGAATTGATGTCCGATGAAGAGAACATCAGCTACCTCTCGCAAACCCGTCCGCTGAGCGACACTCCATGGAACTTCACCCTGCTCACCCCCCTGCAGGATTTGCGGCGTGAAGCGATCAATCAGGGGATTCTGGTGGCGGTGGCGTTTGCCCTGGTGGCGTTTCTGCTGATCGCCTGGAACGAGCGGCGCAAGGTGATCGCCACCCGCCTCGCGGCGCGCGAAGCCCTACAAGAAGCCAACAATCAACTGGAGCGTCGGATTACCGAACGCACCACCGACCTGCGCGCCAGCAACGAACGGCTCAAGGGCCAGATCCGTGAACGCCGACAGGCCGAAGAGACGTTGCGCCGCGCCCAGGATGAACTGGTCCAGGCTGGCAAACTGGCCGCCATCGGTCAGATGTCCACCAGCATCGCCCACGAATTGAACCAGCCGCTGGCAGCCTTGCGGACCTTGTCCGGCAATACCGTGCGCTTTCTGGAACGCGGTCAGCTGGATGTGGCCAGCACCAACCTCAAGACCATCAATGAACTGATCGACCGCATGGGCCGGATCACCGCCAGCCTGCGTTCCTTCGCCCGGCGCGGTGATGACAAGGGCCAGGCCAGCCTAGGCAAGGCCGTGGACGCCGCCCTGCAATTGCTGGGCAGCCGGATGGAAAGCGCGCATCTGCAATTGCATCGCGACTTTGCTGACGTGCAGGTGCAGATGGACCAGACCCGTCTGGAGCAGATTCTGGTCAACCTGATCGGCAATGCGCTCGATGCCATGCAGTCGCAGCCTCAACCGGCGTTGTGGCTCGAAGGCGAGGAATTCGACGGCAAATATCGTCTGCGGGTACGCGACAACGGCCACGGCATCGACGCCAAAGCGCGCAAGCATCTGTTCGAACCGTTCTTCACCACCAAACCCGGCGAACAAGGCCTGGGCCTCGGCCTGACTCTGTCGGCAAGCCTGGCCGCCGCCACCGGCGGGCATCTGGGTGTCGAACACCCGGCCAGCGGTGGCACCACCTTCGTCCTCAGTTTACCGTTGGTAAGCCCCACTCCCGCCGAGCCAATATGAACAACGACCTTAGTGTGCTGATCGTCGAAGACGACCCCCATGTCCTGCTCGGCTGCCAACAGGCGCTGACCCTGGAAGACATTCCCTGCGTGGGTGTCGGCAGCGCTGAAGAAGCGCTGGAGCGAGTCGGCGATAACTTCGCCGGCATCGTCATCAGCGACATCCGCCTGCCGGGCATCGATGGCCTGGAATTGCTGACCCGGCTCAAGGCCCGCGATCGCAGCCTGCCGGTGGTGCTGATTACCGGCCACGGCGACATCTCGATGGCCGTCGGCGCAATGCAAAAAGGCGCCTACGACTTCATGGAGAAACCCTTCTCCCCCGAACGCCTGGTAGACGTCGCCCGTCGCGCGCTGGAGCAACGCAGCCTGGCGCGGGAAGTGTCGTCGTTACGTCGACAACTGTTCGAGCGGGATTCCCTCGAAGGCCGGATCATCGGGCGCTCGCCGGCCATGCAGAACTTGCGGGAGCTGATCGCCAACGTCGCCGATACCTCGGCCAACGTGCTGATCGAAGGGGAGACCGGCACCGGTAAAGAACTGGTTGCACGCTGCCTGCACGACTTCAGCCGTCGGCACACCAAACAGTTCGTCGCGCTGAACTGCGGTGGCCTGCCAGAGAATCTGTTCGAAAGTGAAATATTCGGCCACGAGGCCAACGCCTTCACCGGTGCCGGCAAGCGGCGGATCGGCAAGATCGAACACGCCGATGGCGGCACGCTGTTCCTCGATGAAGTGGAAAGCATGCCGCTGCCGTTACAGATCAAATTGCTGCGGGTGTTGCAGGAACGCACCCTTGAACGCCTCGGCTCGAACCAGAGCGTGGCGGTGGATTGCCGAGTGATCGCCGCGACCAAGTCCGATCTGGATCAATCGAGCAAGGCCGGCGAGTTTCGCAGCGACCTGTATTACCGCCTGAACGTGGTGACCCTGGAACTGCCGCCGCTGCGCGAACGCCGCGAAGACATCCTGCAATTGTTCGAACACTTTTTGCAGCAGTCGTCCCTGCGCTTCGACCGCGCGGTGCCGGAACTGGACAACCAGACCCTGTCGAACCTGATGAGCCACGACTGGCCAGGCAACGTGCGCGAATTGCGCAACGTCGCCGAGCGTTTCGCATTGGGCCTGCCGGCCTTCAAAAAATCCGGCACCAATGGCAACAATCAGGGCCTGGCCTTCGCCGAAGCGGTGGAAGCCTTCGAACGTAACCTGCTCAGCGACGCCTTGCAGCGTAGCGGTGGCAACCTGACCCAGGCCAGCCAGGAACTGGGGATGGCCAAGACCACGCTGTTCGACAAAGTGAAGAAATACGGGCTGAGTCACTGATGGACCTGATTTTCAAAGCAACTCTGGGCGCGGCGGTGGTGGTGATTCTGGCCATGCTGGCCAAGACCAAAAACTATTACATTGCAGGCCTGGTGCCGCTGTTTCCGACCTTTGCGCTGATCGCTCATTACATCGTCGGCAAGGGGCGCTCGCTGGATGATCTGAAGACCACCATCGTATTTGGCATGTGGTCGATCATTCCGTACTTCGTCTACCTGGCGACCTTGTATGTGATGGTCGACCGGATGCGGCTGGGGGCTTCGTTGGCGGTGGCGGCAGTGGCGTGGTTGTTGGCGGCGATGGTGCTGGTGACTGTCTGGGTTCGCCTTCACGGCTAAATTCAAAAGATCGCACGACTCCTGTAGGAGCTGCCGAAGGCTGCGATCTTTTGATCTTGACCTTCAGCGGTCTAGAAAAAATCAAGATCAAAAGATCGCAGCCTGCGGCAGCTCCTACGCAGATCGAGCCATTAGCCGTTAACCGTGCCGCCCTTGGCCTCACTCATGATCTGGCGAATCGCACCGACAAACGTCTCCACCGGCTGCCCGCCACTCACGGCGTACTGCCCGTTGAACACCACCGTCGGCACGGAACTCACGCCGCGCGATAACCACAACTGTTCTTCCTCGCGTACCTCTTTGGCAAATTCATCGGACGCCAGGATCGCCTCGGCCCGCTGCCGATTCAGCCCCACGCTTTCCGCGAGCTGCGCCAATTGCGCGTGATCGGAAGGATTGCCGCCCTCGGTAAAATACGCCTTGAACAGTGCGTCTTTCAGGTTGAACTGCAACCCTTCCTGCCCCGCCCAGTGCAGCAAGCGGTGAGCATCGAAAGTGTTGTAGATACGGCTGTTGCCGTCCGTGCGAAAGGCAAACCCGACCTCGGCGCCACGCGCGCGGATCATTTCGCGGTTCTTCTGCGATTGCTCAGGCGTCGAGCCGTACTTTTCGCTGATGTGTTCGGTGATGTTCTGGCCTTCGGGGCCCATCTTCGGGTTCAGCTCGAACGGCTGGAAACGGATCTCGGCCTGCACCTCGTCACCCAGAAAATCCAAGGCGCGGGTCAGGCTATACAGACCCACGACGCACCAGGGGCAGGATACGTCGCTGACGAAATCGATTTTCAGGGGAGTACTCATCACACACCTCGCAGGCTTGGGTCGCGCCGGAAAGTTTGAACGATACACCCGAGGGGCCAAAGCGCGCAGCAGATCCCTTGTGGGAGCGGGCTTGCTCGCGAAGGCGTCGTGTCAGTCGATATCTGCTTTGACTGAGGCACCGCCTTCGCGAGCAAGCCCGCTCCCACAGGGGATTTCGGGTGTTTGGGAGGGCGTGTTTAGTTCTGTTTAGCGTTACTTCCTGAAAGCTACAGCGCCTTGCGTCATCGCCTACAACCACGTCAGAATCCGCCGGCTTGTGCGCCTGGAGGTCCGTCGGTAACTTGGTTCGTGTCACTGATTCCCAGTGATCGGGTTTAGTAGCCCGGCATTTCTTTCCGGTCGCATAAGTGTCATCCAGTCAGGCATTCGCCTGCACTTGATGGTGGCTGTGCGCATGGTGCCCTCGGGCGCGCCGGTTTTGACTGGTGGCCGGTCTACTAACTTGCGCACAGCTGCCTCCCCATTCCGTTTAGTAGCGAGATGAGTTGCAGCTCTACTAACAGGAGTACCAGTTCAATGTTCAAAATCACTCCAAATCCACCGGAAACCGACGACGTTTCCCCGTACGAAACCCCAGACTCAAAAAAACTCAACGAAGCCGCCGACCGCGCCCTCGATTACTACCTCAAACCGGTCATTCCCAAAGACACCCCACGCAAACCCAGCACCCTTTACTTCGTCGCCCCCGACGCCGATAACGAAACCCTGCTGGTCAACGCCTGCGAATCACTGGCGGCGGCGAGCGTGATGTTGAGTGATTTCGCGGGGCTGCTGAACGGTCCGCAGCGCAACACCGTACTCGGCATCCAGAACTCCGTCATGTTGGGTGAACTGGCGGTGAACCGGATGCTTGATAACTTCGTTCCAACGTAAAACCTGAACCTGTCGGAGAACCTAAAACCTGTGGGAGCGAGCCTGCTCGCGATAGCGGTCTGTCTGCTACATCAATGCTGACTGGTCCGCCATCGCGAGCAGGCTCGCTCCCACAGTTTGGATTGGGGGTTACAGGAGATTGGGGGCAGTCACCGGATCGATCTGCGCCCAATGCGAAGTATCCTCGCGATGGGCCTGCAAGTACGGCAACACTGCCGCCAACAACGGCGCCTTGAACGCCTCTTGAAAACGATGGGCCAACCCCGGGATCAGCTTCAACTGACTGCCGCGAATGTGTGCCGCCAGGTGCACGCCATGCATCACCGGCAACAATGGATCGGCAGTGCCGTGAACCACCAGCGTCGGCACCCGCAATTGATTGAGCAGCGCCACCCGGCTCCGTTCGGCGAGGATGGCCATGATCTGACGCTTCACGCCCTCCGGGTTAAACGCCCGGTCATAGGATTGCGCCGCCTGTTGCAACAACGCCTGCCGGTCATCGCTCACCGCCGGGCTGCCCAGCGCCGCCAGCAAATCGGCCTGTTGCTCCAGCGCCACTTCGCGATTCGGTGCGCCGCGTCGCGCGAGTAACTGCAGCAGCGCCGCACTCGGCGCCGGCAAACCTTCGGCACCCGAGCTGGTCATCAGCAACGTCAGGCTCTCGACCCGCTGCGGTGCCATGGCCGCCATATGCTGGGCGATCATCCCGCCCATGCTCGCACCCAGTACGTGGAATTGCTCGACGTGCAACGCATCCATCAGCCCAAAGGCATCGTCGGCCATGTCGGTCAGGGTGTATGGCGCCGATACTGGCAAACCGAGTTTGTAGCGCAGCACTTCAAAGGTCAGGTTGGCCTCGACCGGCGTCTGCCGCCAAGTCGAGAGGCCCACATCGCGATTGTCATAGCGAATCACCCGAAAACCCTGCTGACACAGCGCAACCACCACCTCGTCCGGCCAGTGAATCAACTGCCCGCCCAGGCCCATCACCAGCAACAACGCAGGGTCCGAGGCACGGCCAATGCTCTGGTACGCCAGGTTCACCTGAACCAGATCGACCCGCTCGGTCGGAACATTGACATCGCAACGAGACGCCGCAAGAGACGGAAAATTGAACAACACAGCGGCCAGAAAGACCACTGTGGATAAAAATCGTGCACGCATGAAAAACACCGAAACGCAGAACTCCAGTAGAGCGCGAGTCTGATGAAGTTTGTTCGAGCGCGCTGCCACAGTTACATGACAGTTTGATGAAGAGTGCTGAACGGTCGTTACTCCCTCTGTCTCAGTCCTGCACAAAATTTGATTGATCGCCGTACCGTCGTTGGGGAAAGCGATAACTATGTACCGCCACCGCCCTCTGAATTCTTTTTTAAATGGCTCTTTCAAAGAGTGGACCCACCGCTCCTCCACACAGAGCCAGATTGCCATGAGCGATAGATTTCTCCCCGAGCTTCTTGACTCCACATCGGTGGTGATACCCGCCTCATCACCCCTGCCGAACAATCCCGATGAAAGTCTGTTCCTGAATGCCTCGGCACGCTGGCGCGTCAGCAACCAAGGCATGCGTGAGCTATTTGCCCAGACGCCGGGCATGCGAGACACGCTGGACCAACTGCTGAAACAGAAGTTGGATCTGGACGGGCAACAAGCCGGTTTGCTGTTCTACGCCACGGACGAGCACCCGGAACGTTTTGTCAGCTTCACCGATGCCTGCGCCTTCGTCCTGCAACACCCGATGCTGGAGACGACGCTTGATCAGCGCTGTCGAATGACCGGCCTGAAACCGCCCCATTACCTGTCGGCCCTGACGCCGCTGCAGATGCTCGAACGACTCAAGACCCTCAACCCGGAACAGGCCTACAGCGATCGCTGGCGAGTCTTTTGGGATCAGCGTGCCCCCGGCACTCCGGTATCGCGACGTGACCGGGCAATACAGCTTTACGGTAACCATTTCGAGGCAGCCGCCCAAGTGGCATTTGCCCAGCGAACCGTGACGGCTGAACAACTCAAAGCACTGCTGTTGATCATTGATCCGCCACTCGGGGCGCTGAATCTGAACAGACTACCCATCCACACTGAGCAAGTGGCCCTGGTACCGAGCAACGACAGTAAAGTCAAACTCTCAGGCGCGTGGGTCATCAGTGCGGGAGACCCGGCAAGCGTCAGCCAATTGCTGTATCTGCCCTGCCGGCCCAGCGCGATCCAGGCCTTCAATCAACGCAGCGACATGGAACACTGGCTGTCTCGACAAGCCCTCGTCCCGACGGGCTTGCCCATCGATAACATCCGCTTTGAATACATCGCCAGAACCGATCCTCTGGTCGTGGGCATCAGCGATCTGTTTGCAGATCGGCAGCAAGCCGCGATCATCGGTTTACGCAATGGAACTCGTGGCAAACCCGGGCTGGCGGAGCATGGGGCGCAATCCCTGTTCCTGGCCGATCAGGTTGATCGACAGCGCAGCAACGAAATCGTTTTCGCCTCCCCCCCCATGCTTGAGAAACGGATCTCGACCGCCGATGAAGATACCGAGGCAGATGAACAACCCTTATTCGGCAGCCTGTATGCCGATATCCCCTGGGCCCAGCGCCAGGCTGCACTGAACACACAGCGCGAAGCACTCGAAACCTTGTTGGGAGAGGACAGTGAAACCGACCGCCAAAAACACTTCAATGACTCGCTCAAGGCACTTGAAACCGCCGAGCAAGCCGCCGATACAGCCGCCCGCGCCCTGCTTTACCGGACGCGAGTCCTCGACCTGACGACTTTCAACCGCGAATTCAACGCGCTCTATCAGGCGCACAAGGACGGTCTGCGCGCCGAGGCCGAGCTTCAATTGGCTCTGAACCAACTCGACAGCGATGAGTTCAGCCTGCTCAAGGCGGTGCTGGACACACCCGCCGCGGCTGATCGCGACGCGGCCATCGTCGCCGCCAGCCTCTCGTTGTCGATGACCGAACAAAATGGCGGCACTGCCACCGTCCAGACCGAAGCGCTTAACGGTCCGTTTGTCATCACACGATCGGCCGCACTGCTAGACCCAAGCGCATCACACAGCCTTTTGCTCTATTGGCCAGGCAGCGGCGCAGGATTGCAACGCTTCGCCAATCGTCGGGAGCTGGAGCGGCAGCTGTTCAAAATTCAGGACCAGGATCCAGTCCTGTCGTTGCAGCTAAAAAAAATCGATACCGACCCTCTGCTCCACAGCCTGAACGAACAGACCACAGACTTTGAAGAAAAGGCAGGCCTCATACGTCAGCGAGCCCCGCATGCCGATGAACTGGAAACCCTGCGCAAACGAACCCTGACCGCCTTGCAGGTTCCGGTGCACGCCGCCAGAAGCCTGGTCTTCTCACATCGGCTGGAGCAAGACCGTAGCGCCAAGCTGGCCTCCAGCCTGCCCGACTGGCTCGGCACAACGACCGAGGATGACCGTACCGCGCTCAAGGGCTTGATCGAGGCGTATATCCGGGCGATGAAACGCAGCCATGAACTCATGACAATCGCCCTGGAACCGCGTGACGACTTCACCCGCAAACACTTGCATGCCCGCCTGCGCAAGGACTTCTCGATCAAGGGCAGTTTCGAGGTGCAGCTCGATTTGCCCGATTCGGTGAAATGGGAGAAGCGGTTCAAGCCTGCTCCCGGATACTCTGGCTATGAACTCGTGCTCGTTCCCAGTGCCACGCGCAGCAAAATGCCCCTTGAGGAGTTGGCCCAACTCAACATCGATAACACCCCGTCGATGAACCTGGAGCCACTTTCACTGCGATTGAGCCGCATGCAGGTGGAGGTCACGACGGCGGATGCAACCGAACGCCAGACTCTGACAAGCGGCATCACCCTTGATTATCTGAAACGTACCCTGCCAGAACTGGATCTGCCCAAGGCCTACGAACAGTTGATCCGCGACACCTACATCGGGGCGACCACCGAGTCGGTCTTTGTCAGGGAGCATCGTCGTGAAAGCCTGATAGAACCCTGGGCTCTGATGCTGAAAATGCAGGGTGAATTCGCGCGTCTGCAAAACCAGATCGACCAAAACGACCTGCAAATCCTGAAGATCGCCATCGACGCCAATACCTCCCAAGCGTGGAATGCCCATGGCAAGCGAATCGTATTGCTGCCGGCCTACTTGAGCCTGGGTGGTACGGACACGCCCAATGAAGGCCCTGTCACGTTGTCGGGCGTGACCTTCATCGAAGAACAGGTCAGCGGGGTAACACTGCTTTATCTGCCTGACAGCCCTGATGACCACTTTCTACGCCGTTACGACAGCCTGGAAACCGCGCGCAAGGCCTTGGTCAAGCTGTGTCAGCAAGACAAATGGATCAGCTATGTGGCCGGCCGGGCCTTGCATGGCAACGTGCGAGCCCATGAAAGCCGCATCAATCAAGCCATCCAGAAATACTTCGACGCATTCATCGGTGTCGGCACGCGCTGGCCGGCGACCACCTCGTTAGCCTCCCATCTGCTCGATGCGCACATGGGCCGCCTGATCGAAGCCCATCGCGGTACATCCCGCTCCAACGACGCCCTGTACATGGAGCGCCATGCACTAAAAGGTCCGCGAGCCTTCACCTACATAAAAATGGCTTTGGGCATGCTGCCCTTCATTGGCAGCGCGTTCGCCCTTTACGATGCCTGGACCAGCGCGAATCTGGCGGTGGAAGCCTTTTTGCGCGGCGACGTGGGTGATGGGCTGGCGGAGATCGAATCGATGTTGTTGTCATTGATCGACGCGGCCATGGACCTGCTCCCCGGTGAAGCTGCATTCTCGGTGATTTCCAAAGGAGCTCGCTCACTGACCCGTGCTCGCCAGCTCCGCGCGCTGGCCAGAGGTGCAACAACATGGCAGGCATCCTCCAAGCGTCAGGCCCGGCATTTGGCCGCACGCTTCGCCGGTTACGAGTATGAACAACCGATTTCCCTGTCCGGGCTGCAACCGGCCACCCAAGGCCTCTACCGCAATATTTATCGCCATGCCGACGGTAACTTTATCGTCCGCCAAGGGCGCATCTTTCAGGTCGAGCGAAGCAACGACTCACGCAACTGGCGTTTGCGCGGTACTCGCGGAGCCACCTATAAACAGTCCATTGCCCTGGATGAAGCGGGCCATTGGGACACCTGGTTTGGCGTCCACGGGACGACCTTCGAAGGCGGGGGTGTGGGTGGTGGACAAGTGCTCGGGCATTTAGCCGATGCGTTCGATCCCGTCTGGCCGCAGGCCATTCGTCAACGGTTGCCGCGCTGGTGGGGCGATCGGGCTTTTCGCCGTCATCATCAGTTGGCCGAAGCGGCCGATGACCTTGCTCTACAACTCGAGACCCGGGGCGTAAAGAGCGATAGCGCGATCAACCAATATGGCGCCGCCACGGCTGAGAATCGCCCGGCGCTGATGCCTGCTGCCGAAGCCGCGTGTGTCGGCGATATCGAATTGGCAGCCCGGCGTTACCAAACATTGGTTGATTTGCAGCCACTGACCCATGGCAACAAACAACGTGCGTTGATCGAGATGCAAAGCAAGACAGCCTGGTTGTTGACTGACCGGTACAGGCGTCGCGCGCATCACGCGTCACATAGTGTCGTCCCCTTGACGCAACGGATTGACGACCTGACCCGGGAACTGGACAACTTGCCAGACAATACGCTCGCCCAACGTATGAGCATTCTGGAAAAAATCCGCACATTGCGTGTGGAGTACGTGCGCAAACTGGATCAGATGGAAGCGCTCAAGGGCGATGTCAATCTATGGTACGAACGCATTCGCATGAGATCAGACAAGGAACAAATGACGGCCCTTGTCGACGAACTGAACACCAAACACAGTGAAGCCAATTTGCTTTATCTGAGAACCAGCCAACGGCTGGAAATCGTCAAACGCTATGGCAGAACCAGCGATGTATCCTGGTTCTACCTGTTAGGACAGACACGGGATCTTCGCGCCAAAATCGATCGCGCCTTGTACATGCAATACACCCTGCCAACCGTCAGCGCGACCCGGGCCCAACGCAATCAGATCCTCCAGGAGTGCCTCACGCTGTACACGCAATTTCGTCGCGAGATGAACATCTGGACCTCCAGTTACCCGCAACACTTCCACCTGGATGTGGTTGAACCGCTGATGTCGGGGATCGAAAAGATTGCCGAAAAGGCCCGCAAGGGCATCATCGAACCACCTGCCCCAACGACATCTGCCGGGCAGACCAGACAAAAAGTCTTCACCTCCGAAGACGATCAATTGCTGATCGGGGTTGAACGCTGGGAACCGACGACCCAGAAGCGCCAATACGTCTTGACGGGCCAGGGCGGATACGAGGAAATCTGGGAGCAAGCCAGCAACGGTAAATTCCGCCTTTTGAACCCCCCAGACGCGCAACCGGCACCGCCGCCAATGAATCTCTCAGCGTTAGTGGCCGATGCGCAAATGCGCCTGGATGCCCAACCGACCTACCAGGCCAAGGTTCAATCCTATGCCGCGCAGGACATGCTCCCGGTCGACCTGGAACATATGATGGTCAGCGAGGCTGTGGAGCTGAGCCGCCGCGCCGATCGCATCGAGAACATGGCAGCGCAGAACCCGATCATTCAACGACTGCGCGACAAGGCCCGCGCACTCAAGACCACTGGACGGGAAATGCGGACCCGGCAGTCGCTGACCAGCAAAAAACCCACAGATGGAATGCTCAAGGATCTGATCGACCAGAACGCGGTGGAAATCCGTAGAACCAAGCCGATCAAAAACCTCGGTAAACGAAAGGACGGCCGCACCGACTATATGCAGGAATACGAAATCTGGGACCTGACACTCGAACCAGCGGAGTTGCTGTGGTACGCCCACTTTCATTACCCCAGCGTCAAACCGGCATTACGGCAATTCGAGAAGGCCCACTTGAAACTCCCTGAACACCGCTTTCTGACTCACGCTGACAATGCCGACCTTCCTTACGCGGATATCGGCAAGCAGTCGATCGTCCTCGTTCACTTCGAGAACCTTTAAATCAAATCAAGCCAACTGCAATTGCCCGCCGCCATCATGTTCACCAATGCCGCCTCAGTCTCCGGCCCACAGCTACGTGACAGTTTGATGAATTATGCCGAGTGGTCTTTGCAGTTTGCTCGATAAGGCTCGATTAATACCGTTTGTCGTAACTGTCAGATCTGACAGTAGCGGCGCCGTGTGCTTTGGGCGCCCCATGACCTCTCCATTCAAGGCTCAATCGAAGAGCCTGTTCATTGACGCGTTAGGGAGACTGACATGAGCAAAAACCTGATTGAAAACGGCGGGTTCGATACCGGCGACTTCCGAAACTGGACGGTGCAGGACTTTGGCACACAGGCAAAGGTTGTCCAGTACAACCGCAGCTCTCAGGCGAAAATGCAGCCTGGCAAGGATACCGGGCAACTGCTCTTTACCCGTTTCGACGCCAAGTCAGGCCGCTTCGCCGTGACCATTGATGCATCTGCACCGGGTGCCGAATACGATGAAGATCCACCACAATGGGAAACCCATCCAGTCCTGGTTTTCCTCTTCTCGGGTTTCTCGGCAGAGGGCAGCCACATTCAAACCGACATCGGTACCTGGTGGCTGAAACGCAGTCAGAAGCGTTTTGAGTATGTGGGCAATATGCTTCCCGAGGTTGCGAACGTAGAGGTGCGGTTTTCTTTCCCCTCCGATCCGCTGGTAGTCAAAGGCCCGCTCTACATCGACAACGTAAGCTACACCCTCAATCCACCAGAGCAGCTTAAGACCTTGCGCTGGAGTCGCTGACACGAAGAAACCGGTTGAGCTGGAAGACTCAACCGGTTTCTTGTATGTCCAGTTCGAACTTCAGTGTTTATGCCAATTGACTGCGCAACTGCCGAGCCGCTGCCACCATGTTCACCAACGCGGCTTCGGTCTCCGGCCATGCGCGAGTCTTCAACCCGCAATCTGGATTGACCCACAGCCGCCCGGCCGGAATCCGCTTCACCGCTTTGCTCATCAGCTTCACCATCTCGGCCGTGTCCGGCACCCGTGGTGAGTGGATATCATAGACGCCCGGGCCGATGTCGTTCGGGTAGTCGAACGCTTCGAAGGCTTCCAGCAGCTCCATGTCTGAACGCGAGGTTTCGATGGTGATCACATCGGCGTCCATGGCGGCGATGGACTGGATCACATCATTGAATTCGCTGTAGCACATATGGGTGTGGATCTGGGTTTCGTCCCGCACACCCGATGCACTCAGGCGGAAGGCCTCCACCGCCCAGTCGAGGTATTCCTGCCATTGCGCCCGACGTAGCGGCAGCCCTTCGCGGAATGCGGCTTCGTCGATCTGCACGATCTTGATGCCGGCGTTTTCCAGGTCCACCACTTCATCACGCAAGGCCAGGGCCAGTTGCTGCGCCTGAATTTTGCGCGAGACGTCTTCGCGCGGGAACGACCACATCAGCATGGTCACGGGGCCGGTGAGCATGCCTTTCATGACCTTGTCGGTCAGGCTCTGGGCATAGGTGATCCAGTCGACCGTCATCGGCTTCGGACGGCTCAAGTCGCCATAAATGATCGCCGGTTTGACGCAGCGCGAACCGTAGCTCTGAACCCAGCCAAACCGGGTGAACAGGTAGCCGTCCAGTTGCTCGGCGAAGTACTCGACCATGTCGTTGCGTTCGGCTTCACCGTGCACCAGCACGTCCAGGCCCAGGCGTTCCTGGATTTGCACGGCGTGGCGGATTTCGCTGTGCATGGCATCGGTGTAATCGTTGGCCGACAGCTTGCCTTGCTTGAAGGCCTGGCGCGCCAGACGGATCGAGCCCGTCTGCGGGAACGAGCCGATGGTGGTGGTTGGGAACGCCGGCAGTTTCAGCCGTGCCTGTTGTTGTTCGATGCGTTTGGCAAACGGCGAATGACGTTGGCTGTCCGCCGCGCCGATGGCATTGATTCGGGCCTGAACATCCGCTTTGTGGATACGCGGAGATTGCGCGCGACTGGCCGCAATGGCGCGGCTTTCAGCCAGTGCGGCTTGCACTTTGGGCGATTGCGGATCGTTGAGGGCATCACGCAGCACGGCGATTTCACCGCACTTCTGCACGGCAAACGCCAGCCAGCTTTTCAGTTCCGGATCGAGTTTGTCTTCTCGGTCCAGGTCCACCGGGCTGTGCAGCAGCGAGCAGGAACTGCTGACCCACAAGTTATCGCCAAAGCGCTCCTGGGCCGGTTGCAGTTGCGAGAGGACTTGCTCCAGTTCGCAGCGCCAGACGTTGCGACCATTGACCAGACCCACCGAGAGAATCTTGTAGGTGGGCAGGCGATCCAGCACTTGGCCAAGTTGATCCGGCGCGCGCACCGCGTCGATGTGCAGACCTTGCACTGGCAGGCTGACCGCCAGGCCAAGGTTGTCTTCCAGGCCACTGAAGTAAGTCGCCACGAGCTTTTTCAGCGGCGAATATTGGAGGATGTGATAAGCGCGTTCGAAGGCGTTTTTCCAGGCCTGTGGCAGGTCGAGGGTCAGGATTGGTTCGTCGATCTGCACCCACTCCACGCCTTGGGCAGCGAGGCGACCGAGGATTTCGCCGTAGATCGGCAGCAGGCGCTCCAGCAGGTCGAGTTTGTCGAAGCCATCACCCTTCGCCTTGCCCAGCCACAGATAAGTGAGCGGGCCGATGATCACCGGTTTGACGTTGTGGCCCAGCGCCTTGGCTTCGTCGACTTCATCGAACAGCTGTTCCCAGCTCAGTTTGAACTGTTGATCAGCGCTGAATTCCGGGACCAGGTAGTGGTAGTTGGTATCGAACCACTTGGTCAGCTCCTGAGCGTACTGCGCCTTGCCATGTTCACTGCCGCAGCAGGCCGCGCTAGCGCCACGGGCCATGGCGAACAGGGTGTCGAGTGTCGGCAGGCCACGGGAATCCTTGGCACTGTCGAAGCGCTCGGGGATGACACCTAAGGTCAGAGAATGAGTCAGTACCTGGTCGTACCAGGCGAAATCGCCCACCGGCAGCAGGTCGATGCCGGCGTCTTTCTGCAATTGCCAGTGGGTGACGCGCAGTTGGCGGCCGACGCTTTTCAATGCGTCCTGATCGAGGTCGCCCTTCCAATAGGATTCGAGGGCTTTTTTCAGTTCGCGGTCTGCGCCGATGCGCGGGAAACCAAGTGTATGGGCCAAGGCCATGGTAAGAGTTCTCTCTATAAAGGACGCTATAAAACATGGTGCTATTGTCGACAGCCCATCCAACATGAGACAAACTCAACCTTTTCGTGTTGATCACAAGTTTTACTCATGGAGCCCCCGGTGCTTGAAATCCGTCACCTGAAAACCCTGCACGCCTTGCGCGAAGCCGACAGCCTGGTGGATGCGGCCGACCGCCTGCACCTGACCCAGTCGGCGCTGTCCCACCAGTTCAAGGAGCTGGAAGAGCGTATGGGCATGCAGCTGTTCGTGCGCAAGACCAAACCGGTGCGTTTCACCAGTGCCGGCTTGCGCCTGCTGCAACTGGCCGACGCCACCCTGCCATTGCTGCGCGGCGCCGAGCGTGACATTGCGCGACTGGCCGGCGGCACTGCGGGGCGTTTGCACATGGCGATCGAGTGTCATAGCTGCTTTCAGTGGCTAATGCCGACCATCGACCAGTTCCGCGATGCCTGGCCGGAAGTCGAGCTGGACCTGGCCTCGGGGTTCTCCTTCGCCCCGCTGCCGGCGCTGGCCCGAGGCGATCTGGACCTGGTGGTGACCTCCGATCCGCTGGAACTGGTCGGGATCACTTACGTGCCGTTGTTCACCTACGAAGCCATGCTCGCGGTGGCGAATCAGCATCGCTTGGCGAGCAAGCCGTACATCATGCCCGAGGATCTGCTCACGGAAACCTTGATCACCTACCCGGTGGAGCGTGATCGGCTGGACATCTTCACCCGCTTCCTGGAACCGGCCGACATCGAACCGGCCCAGGTGCGCACCTCGGAACTGACGGTGATGATGATGCAACTGGTAGCCAGCGGTCGCGGCGTCTGCGGCATGCCCCATTGGGCACTGCATGAATACAGCTCACGGGGCTATGTGAAGGCCAAGCGGCTTGGCGAGAAAGGTTTGTTCGCGACGCTGTATGCCGGGATTCGCGCCGACATGCTGGATGCGCCCTACATGCGCGACTTTTTGCTGACGGCCAAGGACACGTCGTTTTCGACGCTGGATGGGGTGAGTGCCGTCCGATAGAGTGACCCATCTCCTGTAGGAGCGAGGCTTGCCCGCGAAAGCGGTGTGTCAGCCCATAGCGATGTTGAATGTGAAATCGTCTTCGCGGGCAAGCCTCGCTCCTACAGGGGATCGGGGTGGTTTCAGATCTCACGTCACATATGGATCTTCCACATTTGATCTGCGGCGTTCGCAAAAAATGGGGTCAGAGCAGATCCCCTGTGGGAGCGAGCCTGCTCGCGATGAGGCCCGCCCATCCGGCACAAAACACGCAATGCCATCGCGAGCAAGCTCACTCCACATTTGATCTTCAGTGAACACAGTTTTGTGTACGACAGAGGTTAAGTGTAGGAGCGAGGCTTGCCCGCGAAAGCGGTGTATTAGCCGACATCAATGCTCGATGTGAAACCGTCTTCGCGGGCAAGCCTCGCTCCTACAAGGGATCGGGGTGGTTTCAGAGCTCGCGCCACATATGGATCTTATCGAAGTAGTCTTCGCCGACTCGCACCGCCAATGGTTCCAGGCCGAACTGCACGAAGCCACAACGCTGATACAGCTTGAATGCGGCTTCATTGCCAGCGGTGACGGTCAGCTGGATCAGCCTCAGGCCTTGATGAGTCTGCGCTTCAGCCAACGCTGCCTGAACCAGTTGATAACCGAGCCCGCGTTGGCGAACCTCACCCGAAACATACATGCCAAACAATGTCGCCTTGTGCCGGGCCTTTTCCCGAGACTCGAAGGCCAGACCGACGATGCCCGCCAGCTTGCCTTCCTCGAACCCCCCAAGCACCCGGTCCAGCTTGCTGGTCAGGCGCGATTCCCACCAACTCAGCGGCATCACCGCGCGCTCGCGCACGCTGGAAGTGAACGCCTGGGGATGCAAGTCATAGGCCTCAAGCATTAGCGCCCGGTAATCCAGGGCATGGCTGGCATCAAGCCGTTCAATCCACATCTTCAGGCCGCTCGTCGCTGCTCCAGCATCAAGCGCACCGCCAGCCCGGACAGCACGAGGCCCATGAAGTAACGCTGCATCGCCAGCCAGTTCGGGTTGTTGACGAACCAGGAGGCGATGCCCGCGGCAAACAACGCGATCAGCAGATTGACGCTGAAACTCACACTGATCTGGGTCAGGCCAAGGATGATGCTCTGGCTGAACACCGAACCGTGCTCCGGGGTAATGAACTGCGGAAACACCGACAGGTAAAACACCGCAATCTTCGGGTTCAGGGCGCTAGTGAGAAAGCCCATGGTGATCAACTTGCGCGACGAATCTGCCGGCAGCTGCTGCGCCTCGAATGGCGAGCGCGCACCGGGCTTGACCGCCTGCCAGGCCAGCCACAGCAAGTACAGCGCGCCGGCCCACTTCAACACTTCGTAAGCCATCGGCACTGCCACGAACACCGCGGTCAAACCCGCGGCAGCGGCGAACAGGTGCACTAAAAACCCCGCGACCACGCCGAGCAACGAAGTCACTCCGGCCTTGCGCCCCTGGCAAATGGAACGAGAGATCAGGTAGATCATGTTCGGCCCGGGCGTGACTACCATCAGCAGCGCCGCGGCAGCGAAAATCAGCAAGTCTTGAAGCGGGATCATGGGCATCCTGTCCTTGAAATCAGAGAGCCTGGACGATCAGGCAGTTTCGATCAGTGAAGCTCGATAAAACGGCAAGATCAGGTCCCGTGTCAATGGCGCCAGCGTGACATCGCCGTCGGTGGCCGGATCGATCCAGCGCACCTCTTCGATCTCTGCTGCCGGGGAAACGCGCGAATCGATGGTCAGCTGAAAGAGTTCGGCCTGTACGACAAAACCCGGCTCATTGGCGGCCGGTGCCGAGAATTGCCCCAGGTAGGCGGCGTACGCGGGATCGATGACCAGCCCGAGTTCCTCTTCCAGTTCACGGGCGAGAGCATGGACCGGTTGCTCGTGGGCCTCGATCTTGCCCCCCGGTTGCATGAACGCCTGGGTGCCACGCTTACGCACCAGCAGGGTGCGACCGTCGGGGCCGATCAGCAGGGCAGCGGCGATGCGGATGAGGCGGGGCGAAGCGGCGGATGAAAGCGTCATGGGTCGGGATTGGCCTTGGGTAAAAGGCGCAAGGATCACATGAGTGTCGGTTCTTCGTCACGTCGAAAAAATCTCCGCGGCTCCCCTGTGGGAGCGAGCCTGCTCGCGATGCGGAGTGTCAGTCACATCTATGCTGGATGTGCCGTCGCCATCGCGAGCAGGCTCGCTCCCACATTGGGTCAATGCTGAGCCTGAAGACTTAATTCGTCTCGAGAATCGCCACTTCCTCCGGCACTTTCACAAAAATGCTGTACTTGGCACCTTCCATCGCCTCGAAAGCGATCAACTTCTCCACCAGCGGCCCATTCAGCACCTTGCCGGCATTGAGCAGCAGCATGCCGTTGTCGGCATTGAGATTGCGCGCCAGGATCATGCCCGCCACCAGATCCCGGGTGATCAGCACCTTGACCGTCGCATCGGCCAGCGTCACGTCGGTCAGATACGTGGCGCAGACCTGAATGAAATCCTCCACCAGTTCCGGGTCGTAGAGGCGACCGGCGTATTGGCGGATATATACCAGGGCTTCATCGCTGTTCATCTGCCGTTCGAGGATCAGCCCGCGCTGCAACTCGATGAAATCCACCGCCAGTTTCAACAACCGCGAACCGAATGGAATCGCCTCGCCCTTGAGCCGATCAGGGAAACCGCTGCCGTCCCAACGCTCCTGATGATGCAGGATCAGCCGGGCGGCGTCCTTCATTGGGTCGAGCGTCATCAGCAGCGACTCACTCTGCTTCGGATAACCCCGATAGCGCTCGCGGTCATTGTGATGCAGCAGGTCCGAGGGCGTGCTCATCATGCTGTCGGTCCAGCTCAACTTGCCGATGTTGTAGAGCGCCGCCGCCATGGTCAGGTCACGACTGGTGCCTTCGTCCAGGCCATGAAGTTTGCAGTACACCCGCACTAGCTCGATGATCTGGCGGTTGGTCTGTTTGGCGGGCGGCAGGCGCAAGTTGGCCAGCAACGAAAACACTTCGGTGCCAGTGACATAGCTGCGTTTGAGCTCTTCGTAGGCCAGGTCCAGCATGTCGGCGGTCTGTTGCAACTCGCTGGTGCGGGCCGCGACGTGTTTTTCGAGGGTGGCGTTGAGCTGCTTCAGTTTCTCGTTCTGATCCCACGCCTCCTGTACCAGACGCAAGCGTTCACGCTCGGAATGCTGATAGGCGAGCGATTGTCGCAAGGTCAGCAGCATTTCCTCATCGTGCCAGGGTTTGCTGATGTAACGATGAATCTGCCCTTCATTAATGGCTTTGATAATGGCCGACGGATCGGCATAACCGGTCAGCATGATCCGGGTGGTGTCGGGATAGCGCTGGTGGACGTGAGCCAGCAGCGTGGCGCCGTCCATATTGGGCATGCGTGCGTCACTCATCACCAGATCGATCGGCTGCTGCGCCATGATCTCCAGCGCCTGGGCACCGCTGGTGGCCAGCAACACCTCGTAGGGTTGGCCGCGCAGCAGGCGGCGCAGACTGTTGAGAATCGACTCCTCATCATCGACCAGTAGTAATTTGGGTTTATCGGTCACAGTCGTGGGGAGTTGCTCTTCCATGGCATTACCTCAAGAAAACGTGTGTCTTTAAGTCGCGCGCGGGGCGAACGTCCTGACGTTCCCGAGCCTGACCTACAGGCTAGATGATTTTCAGACAGACCCCGAAAATGATTCGTTTCAGACAACCGGGCGAATTTCTGGCCGGGCGACTATGCTCAGATCACTCGGATCCAGAACGATTCTCGCTCCATCCAGTGATCAGGGAAGGGATACCCTCTATGAGCTCATTGCACCAACCTGCTGTCGGTACAGGCGCATGTCAGTGAACACGCTGCTTGCGCGAGTTAACCGTCGCATTCTCATCGTCGATGACACGGCGTCGATCCATGAGGATTTTGCCAAGATTCTCAGCCCGCCATCGATCGAAGACGATAGCCTGATCAGCGCCGAAAACGCCCTGTTCGGTACCCCGGCGTCGGTATCGTTGCAAAGTTTCGTCATCGATTCCGCCTTTCAGGGCCGCGAAGCGCTGGACAAGGTCGAGAGCGCACTGGCGAATGACTCGCCCTATGCGATGGCTTTTATCGACATGCGCATGCCGCCGGGCTGGGACGGTCTGGAAACCATCGAACGCTTGTGGCAAGTCGACCCCAAGCTGCAGGTGGCGCTCTGCACCGCGTATTCCGACTACTCCTGGGAAGACATCGCCGAGCGTCTGGAACTGGGCGATCGCCTGCTTATCCTGAAAAAGCCCTTCGATGCCATCGAGATCCGCCAGATGGCCAGCGCATTGACCGCCAAATGGCAAATGACCGAAGACGCGGCGCTGAAGATGTCCTTGCTGGAGCACGCGGTCGAGGAGCGTACCCGGGAACTGTCCGACGCCAACATCATTGTGCAGAACAGCCCGACCATTCTGTATCGGCTGCGGGGCGAACCGTCGTTTCCGTTGATGTACATCTCCCACAACATCACCAAATACGGCCACATCGCGGCGGCCCTGGTGGCGTCGTCCAACTGGGCGCAGGAGTTGGTTCATCCTGACGATCAATCAAAAGTCGAAACAGCCATGGCCAGGGTACTGGACCGCCATGCGTTAGGTGCTTCCATCGAGTTTCGGCTGCGCACCGGTGACGGTGACTGGCGCTGGGTCGAAAACCGCTACATTCCGGTGCGTGACGATGAAGGCCGTTTGCTGGAAGTCGAAGGCATCATCATCGACATCACCGAACGCAAACTGGCCGAGGAAAAAATCGCCCTGCTGGCCCGCACCGACGGGCTGACCGGGCTGGCCAACCGCGCGACGCTGATCGAGCGGCTGCACCAGGCATTTGCTGCTGCCCGGCGCGGGGCCACCCCTTTCGCGATGTTTTACCTGGACCTGGATCACTTCAAACGGATCAACGACACCTTGGGCCATCCGGTGGGCGACCTGCTGTTGCAAGAGGTCGCCGGGCGCATAAAAAACTGCGTGCGCGAAAACGATGTGGTCGCCCGACTGGGGGGCGACGAGTTCGCGATACTGCAACTGGACGTCGGCGACCCGACCCAATCAGCGGCCCTGGCCGCCAAGGTCCGCGATGCATTGGTGCTGCCCTACTCCCTGGCCGGCAATGACGTACGGGTCTCGGTCAGCATCGGCATCAGCAGCTACGCGCCGGTCAGCCTCAGTGCCGACAGCCTGTTGACCCAGGCCGACATGGCGCTGTATCGCTCCAAGGAAAAAGGCCGCAACCAGTATCACTTCCATTCCGAGGAGATCAATCAGGAAGTGGTCGAGCGCATGACCATCGCCAACGACTTGAAAACGGCCATCGAACACGACGAACTCGAACTGCGTTATTGGCCGGAAGTGGACCTGAGCAGTGGCAAGATCCTCGGCATGGAAGCGCAGGTCACCTGGAATCACCCCCTGCGCGGTTTGCTGGAAGCGCAGGCGTTTCTGCCCGCGGCGGAAAAGACCGGCACCATCATCGCCCTCGGTCACTGGGTGCTGGAGCGCGCCTGTCGGCAAATGCGTCAATGGCGTGACGAAGGCATGGCGCCACCGGTGGTGGCGATAAAACTGTCCCTGGCTCAGCTCAAAAGCGGTCCCGAGTTGATCTATGACGTGTTGCGCACCACCGCGCGTTGGGAACTGTGCCCGTGGGATCTGCGCTTCGACGTTACCGAAGCGACCCTGGCCCAGACCAAGTGGACACACAACGACGTACTGCCGCGCCTGCGTGAGCTGGGGGTGAAAATCGCCATCGATGACTTCGGCACCGAATACTCCTCGTTCGATTACCTCAAGACTTACCAGGTCAATCACCTGAAGCTCGCCCAGACCTTCATCGACATGGCCGCACGCGACCCGGCCAGTGCGACTACCTTGCGGGCCATCATCAATTTCGCCCGCGACGTAGGGATCGGCATTATCGCCGAGGGCGTAGAAACCCAGGAGCAGCGCAGTTCGCTGATGGCCACCGGCTCACCGATGAACGCCCAGGGTCACTATTTCAGCCAAGCGGTCAGCAGCCAACAGGCCGCCGAGTTGCTGAAGGCCGGGAGCATCGTACACGCCAACCACGGAACTGGAGCGATGCCAGATGACTCGCGGCGTGCCACGGAGGACAAGGAATGAAATCTCCGTCCGTCCAGGCCAACCGGCGCATTCTGATCATCGACGACACACCTTCGATCCATCAGGATTTCCGCAAGATTCTCGGCCCGGATACCGACGACGAACAAACCCTCGCCGGCACTGAAGCAGCGCTGTTCGGCAGCCCGCAGTCGGCACGGCTGGTGTTCCAGCTCGACTCCGCCTATCAGGGCCAGGAAGCGCTCGAACTGGTCACGCGCGCCCAGGCACAAGGTCGCCCTTACGCCATGGCGTTCACCGATATGCGCATGCCCCCGGGGTGGGATGGCCTGGAAACCATCGAACGGCTCTGGAAGGCTGATCCTCACCTGCAAATCGCGCTGTGCACGGCCTTCTCCGATTACACCTGGGAAGCCATGGCCGAACGACTGGAGTTCGGCGATCAGTTGCTGGTGCTGAAAAAACCCTTCGACAGCCTGGAAATCCGCCAGATGGCCAGCGCCCTGACCTGGAAATGGCAGATGGCGCAGGATGCGGCCATGAAAGTGCAGACCCTGGAGCAAACCATCGAGGCCCGGGTCCATGAGCTGCTCAAGGTGTCGCACTTGTTGCAGTACGACGTATTGACCGAATTGCCCAACAGCACCTTGCTGGGCGACCGGCTGAACCAGTCACTGGCCCTGTCACGACGCCACGACAAACAACTGGCCGTAATGTTTCTGGGGCTTGATCGCTTCAAGCGCATCAACAATGCCTTGGGTCACCCGACCGGTGACGAGATGCTCAAACGTGTCGGGCACAACCTGGTGGCCTGCGTGCGCGCATCCGATTCGGTGTTTCGTTATGGCTCCGATGAGTTTGTGGTGATCCTGGCTGATATCCACCACCCCCAGCAGACCAAGGGCATCGCCGAAAAGCTCTTGAACGCCATACGCGCCCCTCAACACATCGCCGGCCATGACCTGAGCGTGACGGCCAGCCTGGGCATCAGCATCTACCCCGAGGACGGTTTCGATGCGATCGCGCTGATCAAAAAAGCCGAAACCGCGATGCGCAACGTCAAGGAAAGCGGCCCGAACGATTTCAGCTTTTTCATCGATGAGATGAACCAGCGCGCCCGGGAACAGCAGAGCATCGAGTCGGGTATTCGTCTGGCGCTGGAACGCAACGAATTTGTCCTGCACTACCAGCCCAAACTTGACCTGGGCAGCGGCAAGGTGGTCGGCGCCGAGGCGTTGATCCGCTGGCAAAAACCGGGGCAAGGCTGGGTTTATCCCACAGACTTCATCGGTGTGGCCGAAGACAGTGGCCTGATCGTACCGTTGAGCAAATGGGTGCTCGCCCAGGCCTGTCGACAAGCCTGCGCCTGGCAAGCGAAAGGCCTGCCGGAGCTCTGCATGTCGGTGAATGTGTCAGCCATCGATTTCCGTCAGCGGGACTTTGTCAAAGGTATCGAACAGATACTCAAGCAAACCGGTATGGACCCCACCTTGCTGGAGCTGGAAATTACCGAAGGCGTATTGATGCAGAACGTCGATGCCACGATGCTCGCGCTGAATCGGCTGAAGGCATTGGGCGTACGGCTGGCCATCGATGACTTCGGCACCGGCTATTCCAGCCTGAGTTACCTGCAACGGTTTCCCATCGATGTGTTGAAAATCGACCAGTCATTCATTCGTGGCCTGAGCCGTGACAGCAATGACGCGGCCCTGGTCAGCGCCATCATCAGCCTGGGCAAGAGCCTCAAACTGACCGTCATTGCCGAAGGGGTGGAAACCCTTGAGCAACTGAATTTTCTCAAGGCCCTGCAGTGTGAGGAAGGCCAGGGTTATTACTTCAGCAAAGCCGTAGAGCCGGGTGCCTTCGTGCAATACCTGACGTCGGTGCAGTCCGCTCCATCCACCACCAAATAAACGATGTGCAACGACACCCAGGCCCCCTGCGCCAAGGAATCATAAGATGTCGAGCCCCTTCTACTACCTGCTTCTAGCACCTCTGCTCGGATATTGCCTGATAGCCAGCGGCGAACCGCTGGACGAACCGCTCAAACCCTTGCCCGCGGTACCCCAGCAAAATCCCTTGCAAGTCGAACTCGGTCGCCGGTTGTTCAACGAGCCACGCCTGTCGGTCAACAACACCCTGTCGTGCGCCAGTTGCCATCGCCTGGAAATCGGAGGCGCCGACACCCAGGCGTTTTCCATCGGCTTCAACGGCGCCCCTTTGACGATCAACACCCCCAGCGTCTTCAACTCAAGTCTGAATTTCCGCCAATTCTGGAACGGTCGGGCCGACACGCTGGAAGCCCAAGTTCACGAAGTGGTGAAGAGCCCCAGCGAAATGGGCAGTCATTGGGAGCATGTCGTTCAGACACTGACCGCCGACCCGGCTTACAAAAGCGCTTTCACCCAGGCCTACCCTGACGGCGTGACCATGAACAATGTGCAAAAAGCCCTGGCCACCTATGAGCGCACGCTGATCAGCGCCAACTCGCGTTTCGACCAATACCTGCTGGGCAATACCGAGATTCTGACGATCGAGGAGAAGTACGGTTACCAGCGCTTCAAGGACTACGGCTGCATCGCCTGCCATCAAGGGGTGAACATCGGCGGCAACATGTTCCAGAAGTTCGGAGTCATGGGCGATTACTTCGAAGTCCGAGGCAACCCCACCGAAGCCGATCTGGGCCGCTATCTGGTCACCAAGGCCGAAGAAGACCGCAACGTGTTCAAGGTTCCGAGCCTGCGTAACGTCGCCGTGACCGCGCCGTACTTTCACGACGGCTCGGCCAAGACCCTCGAAGACGCGGTAGACGTGATGTTCAAGTTCCAGCTCGGTCGCGTGCCCTCTGACAAGGACAAGACCTTGATCATCAAATTCCTCAATACCCTGACCGGTGAGTGGGGAGGTAAACCTTTATGAAAACATACCACCGTCGCAACCTCTTGTTGCTCAGTGGCGTGGCCTTGTTGCTGGCCTCGACACTGCTGTTTCTGTACCTCAAATCAAGCTCCGACCAGACCTCGACGTACGCCGAGTCCCGGGACCTGATCGGCCGGATCAAACAGTTCAACGCGCAATGGGAAACCGAGATTCTCAAGGCGCGGATTGCCATCAGCCACAATTACGATCCCCTGGTTGCACCGCTGAACGAGATGACACAGTTGTGGGAGCAGTTCGAGACCATGGGGTCAAATCACGGCCGCAACGACTCGCCGATCTGGCGTGCCAGCCATGATGCTTATCACGCCGCCATTCAGGAAAAAACCCGGCTGGTGGAGCAGTTCAAATCCCACAACGCGGTGCTGCGCAACTCACTGGCGTTTTTGCCCACCGCCGAAGACGACATCCAGGAACCGCTTACCCGGCTGCTCGACGAAGACAAACTGCAACTCCAGAACATTGCCACCGACACCTACGACTTGCTGCTCAGCAGCCTGGAGTTCGCCCAGGTCACCTCCGATGACAAAGCAGCCGATATCCTGGTCGGGCTGAACAAACTGCGGGTGAACAAGGAGCGATTACCGGAGCAGTTTCATAGCCCGATCGATGTTTTGAGCAATCACATCGCGCTGATGCTGCGCGAACAACCCGTGGTCAATCGGCTGCTGGAAAACATCGAAGCCGTTCCTGTGGCCGCACGGCTGGACGACATCACCAGTCTGCTGAACCAGGATCAGCAGCAAACCGATGCAATCGACCGGCGCTACCACTTCTACATGCTGGTGTTTTCGACGCTGCTGGTGATGGTGCTGGTGTATCTGGCAATTCGCCTGATGCGCAGCTTCGGGGAGATCAATCGGGTCAACAAGAAACTGCAAACTGCCAATGACGTTCTCGAACAACGGGTCGAAGAGCGCACCCGCGAACTCAAGGATACCCAGAGTGAATTGCTCGACACCGCACGACAGGCCGGCATGGCTGAAATCGCCACCAACGTGCTGCACAACGTCGGCAACGTGCTCAACAGCGTGAACATTTCGGCCGACCTGGTCACCCGCAAGCTGCGTGGCAGCAAGGCCCAGGGACTGGGCAAGGCGATGGAGCTGATCAATGCGCATCAAGACGACTTGGGCGCCTTCCTGACCCAGGACGAGAAGGGAAAACTGCTGCCCGGTTACCTGAATCAACTGGTGGAGGCCATCGCCCTCGAACAGCAAGGCATGACTGACGAACTCGCGCAACTGAGCAAAAGCGTCGACCACATCAAGGACATCGTCGCCACCCAGCAATCCTACGCGGGGGCCAACAGCCTGATGGAGCCGCTGCGCATCAGCGAATTGCTGGAAGACGCCCTGCGGATGAACGCCGGCGCCCTGACCCGGCATCACGTCACGGTGGTCAAGGAGTACGGCGATGTACCGCAAATCATGGGCGACAAACACCGATTGTTGCTGATCCTGATCAACCTGATCAGCAACGCCAAATACGCCATGACCGACCTCAGCAACCGCCCGCGACAAATGATCCTTGGGGTGAAAGTCGTCGAAGACACGATTCTGCAAATCAGCGTCAAGGATGACGGCGAAGGCATCGAGCCGGAGAACATGACGCGGATCTTTGCCCACGGCTTCACCACCCGCAAGGAAGGTCATGGCTTCGGCCTGCACAGCTGTGCGCTGGCCGCGATCGAGATGAACGGCCATCTCACCGCCCACAGCGACGGGCCGGGCAAAGGGGCACTGTTCACGTTGCAGATCCCGTTGAAACCCGTCATGGAGGAAGCATGAGCGATCTTTCGAACCGACGCATTCTGCTGATCGACGACACGCCATCCATCCACGAAGACTTTCGCAAGATCCTCACCCCTACATCAGCGCAGCATGCAGAGCTGGACGAAATGGAGGCCGCGCTGTTCGGCAGCGAAGTGAAATCCACCCACCAGCTGTTCGAGCTGGATTCGGCCTATGGCGGTCAGGAGGGTTTGGGCAAACTCATCCAGGCATTACAGGAAAACCGTCCCTACGCGGTGGCCTTCGTCGACATGCGCATGCCTGAGGGCTGGGACGGCGCGCAGACCATCGAACACCTGTGGCGGGAGGACCCGCAGCTGCAAGTGGTGGTGTGTACCGCCTACTCCGACTACTCCTGGGATGAACTGCTGGAACGCTTGCACGCCCACGACCGCCTGCTGATCCTGAAAAAACCGTTCGACAACATTGAAGTCCAGCAGATGGCCAACACCCTGCTCACCAAATGGGAAATGACCGAGCGGGCGTCCATTCAGATGAGCCATCTGGAGCTTCTGGTGGATCAGCGCACGGCCCAGTTCAAACAGGCCAGCGAGGCGTTGCAGCGGGAAATCGACGAGCGCAAACAACTGGAAAGCCAACTGGTGCAGTCGGAAAAACTCGCTTCGCTGGGGCAACTGGCGGCGGGCGTCGCCCATGAAATCAATAACCCCATCGGCTTCATTTCCTCCAACCTCGGCGCCCTCGATGGCTACTTCAAGCAACTGCAGGACATGCTCGATGCCTATCGGGAGGCGGAAAACGCCATCGGCTCAAGCGAGGTCATCGACCGTCTCGGTCAATTACGTGAACGGGTGGAACTGGACTTTCTGCGTGAAGACATTCCGCTGCTGATCAAGGAGTCCAAGGAAGGCATCGGCCGCGTCGGGCAGATCGTCAAAGACCTGAAGGACTTCTCCCGCGTGGACTCCAATCAGGAATGGCAGTGGACCAATCTGCAACAAGGCATCGAGTCGACCCTGAACATCGTCGCCAATGAACTCAAGTACAAGGCCGATGTGGTGAAGGAGTTTCAACAGCTGCCCGACATTGAATGCCTGCCGTCGCAAATCAATCAGGTGATCATGAACCTGATCGTCAACGCCTCTCAGGCGATGGGACCGGAACGGGGCACCCTCACGCTACGCACCGGCCTTGAAGGTGAAACGGTGTCGATCGAGATCGCGGACACGGGAATAGGCATCGAACCGGACAATCTGCAGAAAATATTCGACCCGTTCTACACCACCAAACCGGTGGGCCAGGGGACGGGACTCGGGTTGTCCCTGTCCTATGGCATCGTGAAAAAACATCAGGGCGATATTTCGGTGCGTAGCGAAGTCGGGGTAGGCAGCACCTTTCGGGTCGAGTTGCCGGTGCGGCAATCGAAAGCGGCTGTCTGACCAGGCGAACAAGGGATCAAATCTCAATCCGGGCTGTTTTCGTTTTTTCTCCAGGCGCAGAATGCCTGACGCAGCGCTTTTCTGTAGGAGCAGAGCTTGCTCGCGAAGAGGCCATCACATTCAACATTGATGTTGGCTGACACACCGCTTTCGCGAGCAAGCTCTGCTCCTACAGGGATGAGTGTACTCAATGCTGCAAACAACCGAGTCCGAACCCAAGGAAACCGTATGAGCCTGTCCCTCCTGAGCCGTTACGCCTTCTTTGCCGTGTGTGTGATATTCACCCTCGCCAGCCTGCCCTTTCTGCAACACGACTGGCTCTGGCCGATCACCATGGTCACCGGTGCTCTGAGCCTGCTGGGTCTGTTCGACCTGCTGCAAAGCCCACACGCGGTGCGCCGCAATTATCCGATTCTGGGCAATATTCGTTATCTGGTGGAGGGCATCCGCCCGGAAATCCGCCAGTACCTGCTCGAATCCGACAGCGACGCCCTGCCCTTCTCCCGGGCCCAGCGTTCGCTGGTCTATTCACGAGCCAAGAATGAAAGCGCCGACAAACCCTTCGGCACCTTGATCGACGTCTATCAGTCGGGCTTCGAATTCATCGGCCACTCGATGCGCCCGGCGCCATTGAGCGACCCGAGCAGTTTCCGCGTGACGGTCGGCGGCCCGCAGTGCACCCAGCCGTATTCGGCGTCGGTGTTCAACATCTCGGCCATGAGCTTCGGCTCCCTCAGCGCCAACGCCATTCGCGCATTGAACCAGGGCGCCAAACTCGGCAACTTCGCCCATGACACTGGCGAAGGCAGCATCAGCGCCTATCACCGGGAGAACGGCGGCGACCTGACCTGGGAACTGGGCAGTGGCTACTTCGGCTGTCGCACCGCCGATGGCCGCTTCGACCCGGAACGCTTCGCCGCCCAGGCTTCGAACCCGCAAGTGCGGATGATTGAAATCAAGATGAGCCAAGGCGCCAAACCCGGCCACGGCGGCATTCTGCCCAAGCACAAGGTGACGCAGGAAATCGCCGAAACCCGCGGCATCCCGATGGGCGAAGACTGCATCTCGCCGTCGCGCCACAGCGCGTTTTCCACGCCGATCGAACTGATGCACTTCATTGCGCAGCTGCGTGAACTGTCCGGCGGCAAACCGGTGGGCTTCAAGTTTTGCCTGGGCCACCCGTGGGAATTCATGGGCATCGCCAAGGCTATGCTGGAAACCGGCATCCTCCCGGACTTCATCGTCGTCGACGGCAAGGAAGGCGGCACCGGCGCCGCGCCTGTGGAGTTCACCGACCACATTGGCGTGCCGATGCGCGAAGGTCTGCTGTTCGTGCACAACACACTGGTGGGCCTGAACCTGCGCGACAAAATAAAACTCGGCGCCAGCGGCAAGATCGTCAGCGCCTTCGACATCGCCAGCGTCCTGGCCATCGGCGCCGACTGGGCCAACTCCGCGCGCGGCTTCATGTTCGCCATCGGCTGCATTCAGTCGCAAAGCTGCCACACCAACAAATGCCCGACCGGCGTCGCTACTCAAGACACCCTGCGCCAGCGCGCCCTGGTGGTTCCGGACAAAGCGCAGCGTGTGTTCAACTTCCACCGCAACACGCTCAAAGCCCTGGCCGAAATGCTCGCCGCCGCGGGCCTCGATCATCCTTCGCAATTGTCAGCCAAGCATCTGGTGCGACGCATGTCGGCGACCGAGATCAAACTGTTCTCGCAGTTGCATGTGTTCCTGAAACCGGGGGAATTGTTGACCGGTGAAGTGAATGGCGAGTTTTACTCGCGGATGTGGCAGATGGCGCGGGCGGATAGTTTTGAGCCTAATGAAGCGGTTGCTGCATAGACCCTGTTTGCGCGCCAACCTCAGGGGTTGGCGCTTCCCCTCGGATAAATAAACGAGCTTCGCTGTCCCCTTCCTTTAGCGTCTGCACCTGTTTCCAGTGTTTGGGAAACAATGCGTCATGTTCAGGACGAGCGTAGCCCGTTACCCACCAGATCCGCCTGGCATTGAGTTTCAGGGCCGAAAAATCGCTGAAGAGAATCGAGTGCAGGGGACGGGGGATGAGTGCCCAACCACCGTATTCTGCGGTTCCCCAAAGGGCGCCTGTCGGTGTTTTGACCACGTATAACCTCGGCTGAATGCCTGTCGCGTTGTAGTAGGTGAACGGCAAATACCAATACAGGTTATCCACCACAATCTCGTCACCCGGACGGACTTCGCGACCAAGCCCTGCGACCACGGCGTCCAGCCTTGCGTCCTTGCGAATGCTTGTTCCGTTCATCTCATCCGTTTGTGCATAGACCGCCGAAAGCCCGTGTACTTCCGCCAATAAAACCCATGCCATGGCGACAGCGGCGAGAACGGCGTGGCGTTGGCTCCATGCGTCCAGCGCGAGCGCAACGATAAGGGGCAACGCGGCGGCCGCGAACACCAGGTACCTGGCGTTGAATACCGGCACGATCAGCGACACCAGAAAAACGGTCAGCACCGGCAAAAAGAAATAGCCCACCAGCAAAACCCTGAAAGGTCGCTCATCGCGTGCCTTGAGTAGCACCGCTGCGGCGCAAACAACGATCAACACCAAGGGCAGCACACGCCATAAGGATGAGTAACTGGCCGAGTCCCCCATCATCACCAGTTGCCAAACGAAGGTCAGCGCTGTTTGCCACGTGAGTGGCGGTATCCACTCGAGCCCATCCCTTCGCAACAATTGATCGATGAAATGAGGAATCCAGGGCAGGTACAACACGACGATTGCGCTGTTGGCCACGACCCACGCACGAAACGGTATTGCCGTGGATCGACCGCCGTCTCGCGATCGCCACCCACAAAGCCAATGCACCAAAACGCACAGCGCTGCGAAGTAATGCGTGTAGAAAGCAGCCGCCATCAGCAGCACGTAAAAAACCGGATAACGCTTTTGATCCGGTGTCTTGATCCAGCACACCAGCGCCACGGTCGCGCCCATCAGCCAAAAGCCGAGCAAGGTGTACATTCGTACTTCCTGGCTATAACGCACCGACATCGGCAGCAACGCCAACAACAATGCGGCTATCCATGTCGCCCTTCGCGTCGTCACCAGACTCATCAATTTGATACACAGCAACAGCGTGCCGACATCCGCCAGTGCACTCAGGGATCGCGCCGCCAAGACACCGTTGCCGAACAACACCATCCAGAAATGCAGCATGAGATAGTAAAGCGGCGGATGAACATCCCGCGCTGTTGTAGCCCAGATAAACGCAGGCGAACCCTCAGCCAGCAGCAGGCTGTAGGCCTCGTCGTACCAGATGACCGGCACAGTGATGGAGTGAAACCTTGCGAACAACGCGATCGCTACCACGATCACCAGACCTGCCCTGTCGGCCACCCGGGATGAAAAACTGTTGGGAAGAATCATCGATGCGCTCACCGGCTGATCATCCTCATGGCTCACCACTGAAGCGTGGTGATGGGGGTCGGCTCTTTCATGACGATAAAACCGTAATCGCCCAGCAGATAGATGCGATAGAACTTGCTCTCCACCAGTGGTGGATAATTCTGGTAACCGACCAGGGTCGCGTTGCGCCGCTCCCTTTCCGCGACCACATTGGTGATGCCTGCCTTGGGCAGGTTTTCAGCCAGCATGAAAAAGTCGATGTTCAGCAGATAACGCAAGACCGGCATCTGCTTGAACGAGCCCGCGGCCGCCAGCAGCCAGTGATCGGAGTCACTCACCGCCATGTAAATGCGCTTCGCCTCGCGCAGTTGCCGATGGGACGAGATGTCGTGCCCTAGGGAAAACAACGCGCTGGATGCAAACGTGTTCTGTATCGTCAGTACGCGGCCATAGGCGTAGGACAACGAAAGCATGCCCAGCAGAGGCACCACCAACAGCATCGGCAGCCGTTCATGGATGGGCGCCAGCGCCAGATGGCTCAAATAGAACAACAGCAACAACAGCACCGCAAAACCCATCAAGGTTCTGGCGCCTTCATTGAAGTCGCGGAAAAACAGCGCAACTCCCGACACCAGCGAGATCACGACCGGCACTGTCAGTACACACACCAGGCCCATCACGATTTTTCTCAGCCCGGTGTCGTGGCGTTCCATCACGTTCCAGGCCAGCCGTGCGCTACCCACAAGAGCACACAACAGCAGCACGGCGAATACCCAGGTGAATCCACCGTGAAACAGCAGCGCGACTTTTTCCAGCACCCGGCCGATGTTGATTTCAAGTTGCAGCAAAGGCTCCGCCGCCCAGTTCAGCAACAAGGCACGATCGTGATTCATGTAGGGGTAAGCCGTGACGCTGTAGATCAACCCGCCGAGCCCTGCCTGGGCGATTTTCCAGCCGATCAATTCGTACCACTGCCGCCAGGCCCACTTGTCATTCGCGCCCCTGAGCAGTTCCAGGCAACACAGGCCCAGAAACACATTCAGGCTCACCTGATAGAACCCCAGCGCCAGCGCAATCAGGAAGGCCGGCACCAGCCATTGCAGAATGCCTGAGGGATGCCGAAAAGTGATCGCATAGATCACCGCCACCAGGCTCAAGACGTTGGCCGGTCCGTCGTATTGATAAGACAGGTTCTGCAAAAAAAACGGGTTGTACCAGAGCGGCAACAGCACCAGGCAGCAGGACATCGTCGGCTGCGGGTAATAATGGAACGTCAGGCTGGTCAACGCAAAAGCCATGGCCAGCGTGGCAATCAACAGCGGCAACGGAAAGACGTTCGGTGCGCCGTCGCTGAACGTCAGCAGGTTGTAGAACAGCTCGGTGAACAACCGCCCCTGTCCCGCCCAGGCAGTACCCGCCGACAGCGAGCGCCAGTTGTCATCGATGTAGGAATAGTCCGCGAGGATCAGCGGAAAGACATAAACCAGCGTCGCGATCAAAAAAAACAGCCAGACCCGACGTCGCCCGAGTTCTTTGCTGAAAAAGTCGCCTAGTCTGCCCATGCTAAAGCCCGATCCGGTCTTTGCCGCCGATGACGTCTTTGACCACATAACGGGGCCGGTGCTTGGCTTCGATGTAGATGCGGCCGACATACTCGCCGAGGATGCCGATACCGATCAGCTGTACGCCCCCGAGAAACAGAATGGCCGTCATCAGTGAGGGGTAACCGGGGACACTGTTATCGAAGAAAATCTTGTCCAGCACCATGTACACCGCGTACAGCACCGCGAAGATCGAAATGCCGCCACCGATGTAAGTCCACAATCGCAACGGCACCGTGCTGAACGAGGTAATGCCTTCCAGCGCCAGGTTCCACAGTTTCCAGCCGTTGAACTTGCTGCGTCCTGCCACTCGCCGGGCCCGCTCGTATTCCACCACCGCCGTGGTGAAGCCGGCCCAGGATAGAACGCCTTTCATGAACAACTGGTGCTCGGGAAGCGCGCGAATCACATTGACCACCTTGCGGTCCATGAGCCGGAAATCCCCGACGTTCTCTTCGATCCGGGTGTAGGAAATTCTGTTCAGCAGGTGATAGAAGAGCGAGGCGCTGTGGCGTTTCAAATAACTGTCACTGTCACGATTTCGGCGTTTGGCGAGCACCACATCGGCGCCTTTTTGCCACTCGGCAATCAACTGCGGGACGACGCTGATCGGATCCTGCAGGTCCACGTCCATGGGGATCACCGCATCGCCGGTGGCGTATTCCAGCCCGGCAAACAACGCCGGTTCTTTGCCGAAGTTGCGCGAGAAGTTGATCAGCAATACTTGTTCATCGACCTCTGCCAGCGCCTTGGCCTGCTCAGCCGTCCGGTCGGTACTGCCGTCGTTGATGAACACGATCTCGACCTCACACGGGTCAAGTTTCAATTCACGGCGCACCGCCTGATGGAACAGATTGATCGCCTGCTCTTCGTTGAATACCGGAACAATCAGCGAAACTTTCACGTTTCACACTCCTGAAAAACGAAGTGTAGATGTTCGACCGGCCGCCATCAGGGGGCGTTCTGGTGCGCGAGCTGCCCGGCAGACCGACGGACACGCCATCGCGATTCGTTCGCTATAGACCACTGAGACATTCGGTAATATCCGGTCTTTTGCAATTACCGGCGAATCACGCCACCCTGCGCACCGCTGTAGGAGCGAGGCTTGCCGCAATGCCAGTCAATTAAGCGCAATCCATGTGGGAGCGGGCTTGCTCGCGAAGACGGCGGCACAGTCGATATTGATGTCGCCTGACACACCGCTTTCGCGAGCAAGCCCGCTCCCACAGGTTCCGTGTCTTAACTGACCGGCATTGAGGCTTGCCCGCGAAGGCGGACTGATATTCAACATATCGGCTGATCCATCGCTTTCGCGGGCAAGTCGGATCGCCGCACCGCTCGCTCCTCCTCAACAACCCCGTTCAAGAGCCCGCTGTCATGACGTTTGAACGCGATCACCGAATCGACTTTTTTCGCGGCCTGGCCCTGATCTTCATCTTCTGGGATCACGTGCCGCAAAACCCGCTCGCGCAGTTCACGGTGCGCAACTTCGGTTTCAGCGATGCAGCGGAGATTTTCGTATTCCTGGCCGGGTACGCGGCCGTGTTGGCCTACGGTAAAATCGCCCGGCGCGACGGCTTCATGGTCGCCACGGTGAAAATCCTGCGACGCGCCTGGGTGCTTTATGTGGTGCATATCTTTTTGCTGGCGCTGTTGATGGGCATTGTGTTTTTCGCCAACAGCTACGTGGAAACCCGCGATCTGGTGCAGGAAATGGGCTTGCAGTACTTCCTCAGCAATCCGCAGCAGGCGTTGATGGATGAGCTGTTGCTGCGTTTCAAGCCGAACCTGATGGACCCGTTGCCGCTGTATATTTTTTTGCTGCTCGGCCTGCCGCTGGTGCTACCGATGCTGCTGCGCAAGGCTGAATACGTGGTGGGGTTGTCGGTGGGGTTGTATCTGCTGGCGCCATGGCTTCAGTGGAACCTGGCGGGCACCGACGGTGGCGTGTGGTTTTTCAATCCGATGGCTTGGCAGCTGTTGTTTATTCTCGGCGGCGCTGCGGCGATTCGAGGGCAAAGGCCTCGGGTGGCGCAGCCTCGAGCGCTGACTCGGCAGCCGGTTTTCATTGCAGCGCTGACCTATCTGATGGTGACCGGGCTGATCGCAGTGTCGTGGAAATGGCCGAGCGTGCATGACGCCTTCATGCCCCAACGGCTCGGCGAATGGCTCTACCCGATCAGCAAGACCAACCTCTCGCCGGCACGCCTGCTGCACTTCCTCGCCCTCGCTTACGTCACCGCCAGGTTGCTGCCAGACACGGGCTGGACGCAACACTGGCTGGCGCAACAAAGCTGTCGCATGGGCCGTTACTCGCTGGAGGTGTTTTGCTTTGGCGTGTTGCTGGCGCCGCTGGCAGACATGCTCAACGCCTTGGGCGGGAACACACTGGCAATGCAGATTTTCAGTGCGCTGCTGGGAGTCGGGTTGATGGCGTTGCTGGGGGCCTGGCTGGATTTCAATAAACGGTTGAATCGCTCGATTGTGGTGTCGGCAGCTTAGGATCAAAAGATCGCAGCCTTCGGCAGCTCCAGTTTCTTGGCCGAGGGAATGGCTGCGGACCTGACCGATGAGAAGCAAGTACAGGAATTGGTTGAGTGGGCCTCTAGTCTTTGGGGACGAATCGATATCTGGAATGAGCATGGGACTGGCTCTAGAAGTCGCCAGAAAGGGCATCACAATCAATAGTGTGGCGCCGGGTTGGATCGCCACAGGTTCAAGTGGCAAAGAAGAAATAGAGGCTTCACGGTACACACCTGTAGGACGTGCCGGGCGACCGGAGGAAGTGGCTAGCGCCGTAAACTTTCTAGCCTCCCCAGAAGCTAGCTACATCACCGGCGAAGTCATAGTCGTAGATGGTGGAAACTCCCTGGTTGAGCGCAAGACGCCTTGATATTGAGAGAACTGAAAGACTCTCTAATCTGGTGAAATACATGGGCGTTTTCACTCAAAGCTGAGATCGTGGGTGCTCCTTCCTCGACCACTAGCAGCGTCTACTGGCTCGGCATTCAACGCTTTGGGGACGCTAGGCGCCCGCTCAGCATTCAAATTTGTCGATCAGGAACTAGCCCGACGGGATGGCGCGACTCAATATAGGTGAAAAAATCATCTGAAACGCGGTGCCGTTGAAGTGTGCATCGGGCCCATGACTTAGCGTACCGCCTAAGTTTTTTACAAGCGTAGTGATTACCTTCATTCCCAGCCCCGACATTTTATCTACATCAAAGTCAGCTGGAAGTCCCCTACCGTTGTCGCTCACCGTTAAGCAGTATTGATGCTGAAAGGGTGCTAAGTGCACGTGGACCTTGGAGGCTCCATATTTCAAAGCGTTAGTCACCAATTCGTTAACAATCAGGCCGATTCGACTGATTTGTTCGCTCGCTAGAGTTAACGGGACGGCCTCGACCGAGATTGCTGCCTGATCCCCATTGCTTAGGATTATTGATAAGCCAGCGCACAGTCGATCCAGGTAGTCAGCGCAATCGAGTGTGGTGACAGCCTTGCCGACATGCATATGTTGATGGACATTGGCTACGGCAAATATCTTGGCTGCCGCTCTAGAAATCTCATTAGCCGCTTCAGAGCTGCCCAACTGAGCACTTTGAATGCTCAGCATCGACACAATCAACTGCAGGCTATTCATCACGCGATGGTCAATTTCCTCAGCCATTAGGAGGGAATGGTTCAGCGCAGCTTCCTTCTCAGCTATGGATCTTATGGCGGAGAGTCGCAGCTCGAGCTGATCCATTACAACGCTGGCAAGGTCCGTCAACGTGTCTATCTGTTCTTGGGTGGCCGTGCGTGGCTTCCTGTCCAACACACAAAGCGTTCCCAGATTGAAGCCGTCGTGCGTATGCAGCGGCACACCCAAGTAAAACTGAAGCCCCGATTCGCCTACGACGAGGGGATTGGCAAGCGTTCGAGGATCGTGCCTAGCATCCGTTACTAACCAAGGCCCACTCTGTAAGATCGCGGAGGCACAAAGCCCGGAATTGCGGGGAATTTGATTTGCGTCGAGCCCGTGATGGGATTTGAACCAGATTCGATCTGTATCGACGATGCTCACGATTGCAATCGGAGTATCGAGAAGGCGCGCTGCTATTGCGGTCACACGGTCAAATGCGCCATCCGGAGGGGTATCAAGGATGGCATATCTGCGAACGATGTCCATGCGAAGTGATTCGATTGGAATTGGTTTATCAGAACTTACGGAGTGAGGCACAGTGTTCATAGGTATTAACACTCATAAGGCCTTAGGGCCACTGGTTGCGATCATGGCTCCCCGAAGGAACCTCTACACCAGCACTTCGAAGCGTTGTAGCACTCCCACTCGTTCGTGGCATGATTGATAGAAGCGCGTTGCATGGTATCAGGATAGCGTGAGACGCATTATGAGCGCACCCCGATCGCTTCGCTCAATGGGCTGAGGTGGTGTGGCGTTGAACAATGTTGCGGCCGAAGTCAGGGTTGCCTGGCGACGGTTGCGGGGTGCTCATGCGTTTCTCGGTCTCCTGGCACTCGCTATCCAGAAAAATTTAATTGCAGATTTCACCGCGACAATGCAGATCAACGGGGGCCCTCATACATTTCGCTCGCCATGAATCCAATGGCAGCTGCTGGCCGTTCTCTGCCGGTGTCACTACCGCGTGTGCTGGTCAAGTCGAATGCAAATGGCTGGTCATCACGAATGCTTGACTGGTCAGTGACAATGCAAATGGATGGTCAAGTCTATGCAATTACGCACTGGGTGGCTGCCATTCAGTGAGAGTGAGGTTTGGGCTGAAGCCGGGTACGAATCGAGAATGAGAACAGCGCCGACGTTGCCGCCAGCGCTCGGGAGTTGCGATGCATTACGATGTATTTATACATCGTAATGCCTTGATGCTCAGAAGCTGTATTAACCAGGCCGTCTAACTGCTTGCTGAAGCATTATGTATTGTCAGGGTATAAGTCTTTTTAGACCGGGGCTTTTGCATTTCTGGCGTTACAGACTCAAGAAGCCGAACGCACCGCACCTTGCGACACATTGGTCGGTTGCAGCTTGAACACGTAGAACAACACCGTCAGCAGCACCAGGAAAGCAGGCCCGACATACAGCGCCACGCGAGTGTCCGGGAAGTACGCCATCAGGCCGACTACCAGCACCAAAAAGGCCAGTGCCAGGTAAGAACTGACCGGGTACAGCCACATGCGGTATTTCAGACCGGCCCGTTCGCTGGCGCTCAGGCCTTTGCGGAACTTGAGCTGGGCCAGCAAGATCATCGCCCAGGTCCAGATCGCCCCGAAGGTGGCAATCGCGGTGACCCAGACAAAGACCTTCTCAGGCACCAGATAGTTAAGCAACACGCCCAGCAGCAAGGCACCGATCGACAGCAGCAGCGCACGACGGGGCACGCCGTTGTTCGAGGTCGTGGCGAAACCGGCCGGGGCCTGGCCGTTCTGCGCCAGGCTGTAGAGCATGCGCCCGGTGCTGAAGATGCCGCCGTTGCAGGACGACAGCGCAGCGGTGATCACCACGAAGTTGATGATGCCGGCGGCGGTCTTGATGCCCAGACGCTCGAAGGTCATCACAAACGGGCTGCCCTGGGTGCCGATTTCGTTCCATGGGTAGATCGACAGAATCACGAACAAGGCGCCGACATAAAACAGCAGGATCCGCCAGAACACCGAGCCGATCGCATTGGGGATGGTCTTCTGCGGGTTCTTGGCTTCACCGGCAGTCAGGCCGATCATCTCGACGCCGAGGTAGGCGAACATCACCATTTGCAGAGACATCAACACGCCTTGCACGCCGTTGGGCATGAAGCCGCCGTGGGCCCAGAGATTGGAAATCCCCAACGCCACGCCGTCATTGCCGAAACCGAAAGCGATGATGCCAATGCCGCCGAGCACCATCGCAATGATGGTGACGATCTTGATCAGGGCGAACCAGAATTCGAACTCACCGAAGGCTTTCACCGCGATCAAGTTGATCGAGCCCATGCTGACCAACGCCGCCAGTGCCCAGATCCAGCGCGGCACGTCGGGGAACCAGACGCCCATGTACACCGCCACCGCGGTAATTTCCGCGACGCAGGTCACCAGCCACAGGAACCAGTAGTTCCAGCCGGTCAGAAAGCCTGCCAATGGGCCGAGGTAGTCTTGTGCATAACGGCTGAACGAGCCGGCGACCGGGTTGTGCACGGCCATCTCGCCGAGGGCGCGCATGATCACCAGGATCGCCAGACCGCCAATGATGTAGGAGAGCATGATGGCCGGGCCGGCCATTTCGATGGCCTTGGCCGAACCCAGGAACAGGCCGACGCCGATACAGGCACCGAGCGCCATCAAGCGAATATGCCGTTCGCCGAGTTCGCGTTTAAGCGGGCCGCCCTGAGCGGTCTCGCCGTGGGGCAGGTGATTGCCGACTGGCATAGGTACAACCTCGTCTTGTTATTGGATATGACCACCGAGTGTCAAAGCGCCGACCGATAAGCCAGCGCTTCTGCGAAACCGGGCCTGCTTCATGGGCAGACACGTCTTGAGGACAAAACCTGCAAGATCCAGTGGGGCGTGCAGTATAAAAAGCTTCCAGCAGGGTTTTTCACTCTATAAACCACAACATTCAGCCAACTCTCGGCGAAAGCGGGATTTACGTAGGGGTATTACCTGACTTATGTAGGATTATTCGCCCCTGAAACGGCGCCGAGTATTGCACAGCAATGGTGCGTCGTCATGGTCCTACTTAGGCAGAACTTACCTCTTTGATGCGTCTAGCTTGGCCATTACAGACAACATACCCCATGTGATGAGGGGCTATTGTGGCGAGGGAGCTTGCTCCCTCTCGGCTGCGCAGCAGCCGCAAACCCAACACACCGGTTTACCTGGCAGATCACGGTTGCAGGAATAGGGCCGCTTCGCAGCCCAGCGGGAGCAAGCTCCCTCGCCACAGATCACCGGTCACAGGTCACAGGTCAGAAGTCACAAGTCACAAGGAATAGTGCGTACTCGACATTTGGTTATTCACAATTTTTTCATCAACCCCAGCCACCGTCTAAGCTTCAAGCAAGTCCGATCAATCTGCGTGAATGGATCAATCGACTATGGGCGCTTTGTGGCAAACCGATTCGAGTAAAACTGTGGTTCCGACTGAACGAGTGGATGAAGCGCCTTTACCTGAGAAACCCCGTCGCTCCCGGCACGGCTGGGGGGCTTTCTGGTTGCTGCTGCTGATTATTGTGATTGTCCTGGGCCTTGCCGCAGCCAAGGAAATGCGCACCGCCAAGTTTCAGGCCCGGGAAATCAGTCGATATGCCGCCTCGCTGAAGTACGAGCTGCAGCCTGGCCCCAGCGACGCCATACGCTACCCCGGCGCAGGCCCGTTCGATCAGCGTTTGGGTTATAGCGCCATGGATGAGTTTCTGCCGCGCCTGCTCAAGCGCAATTACGTGGTAGCGGCACAAACCCGCTTTTCCCCGGCGCTGATGAAGTACAGCGACCACTTTTTCGTGCCCTATGCAGAGAAAATCCAGGCCGGGCTCTCGATCACCGATTGCCGCGCGGCCCCGCTGTACCAGTTCAAATATCCACAACAACTCTATTCAAGCTTTGCGGCGATCCCTGCGGTAGTGGTCAGCAGTTTGCTCTTCATCGAAAACCGCTTTTTGCTCGACCCCCGTCAGCCCCTCGCCAACCCCGCCGTGGACTGGCCACGGTTCGGCATGGCGGCGTGGTCCCAGGTGGCCAAGCTATTGCGCCTGCCCGGTCAGTCGGCGGGCGGCAGTACGCTGGCGACGCAACTTGAGAAATATCGACACTCGCCCGATGGCTTGACGGTGTCGGGCGCGGAAAAGATCCGGCAAATGATTTCCGCCAGCGTGCGGGCCTATCAGGCGGGCCCGGAGACCCTCCAGGCGCGGCAAAATGTGATTCGCGATTACCTCAACAGTGTTCCGCTGTCGGCGGTACCGGGCCACGGTGAAGTGCATGGCATGGCCGAAGGTTTGCGCGTCTGGTACGGCGCCGATTTCAACCAGGCCAACGAACGGCTGGCCAGCACCGACACGGATCCGAAAAGTCTGTCGGAAAAAGGCCTGGCCCTGCGTGAAATGCTGTCACTGATGATCGCTCAACGGCGCCCTTCCCATTACTTGACCAAGGGTCGTGATGAATTGGCCAGTCTCACCGACAGCCATATTCGCCTGTTGGCTCAGAACGGCGTGATCGATGCGCCACTCGCGGCAGCAGCATTGGCCAGTAAAGTGACTTACCGCGACTGGGCCACGCAGCCCACCATTCAGCCCATCGAAACCAACAAGGGCATCAGTGTGGCGCGCAGCCGTCTGGGCGGGTTGCTCAACCGTCCGCTGTATGACCTCGACCGCCTCGACCTGTCCGCCACCAGCACCTTGCAAGGGGAGCTGCAAACCCAGGCCACCGCCTACCTCAAGCACCTGGCCGACCCGGTCTATGCCGCGGAAATCGGCCTGATTGGCGAACGCCTGCTCACACCCACCAGCACCACGCAGGTGCGCTACAGCTTCACTCTGTTTGAACTCACGCCGGACGGCTCACGGGTGCGGGTGCAGACCGACAGCACCGACCAGCCGTTCGACATCAATGAAGGCAGCAAGCTGGAACTGGGCTCCACCGCAAAAATGCGCGTGCTCACCACTTACCTGCAAATCATCGCCGAGTTGCACGAAAAGTACGCAGAGATGAGCGTCCCTGAACTGAAAAAAGTCGAGGTCCCGGACCAGGACCGTCTGAGCCGCTGGGCCGTCGATTACCTGATGCAGAACAAAGACCGCAACCTGCCGAACATGCTGAATGCGGCGCTGGATCGAAAATACTCCGCCAGCCCTGGCGAGGCTTTTTTCACAGGGGGCGGGTTGCACACGTTCGTTAACTTTCGCAAGGAAGACAATGGCCGCCTGCCGACCCTGCGCGACGCCCTGCGTGAGTCGATCAACCTGCCGTTCATTCGCCTGATGCGCGACCTGGTGCGCTACAGCACCTATTCCGGCCCTAACAGCAGCGCCGAATTGCTCAAGGACGATCGCGACCCTCGGCGTCAGGAATACCTGGCCTCATTCGCCGACAGGGAAGGCACCTCGTTCCTGCTGAAGTTCTGGAAGAAGTATCGCAACAAGGATACCCAGGCGCGGCTCGAGACCTTTCTCGACGGCATGCGCCCGACGCCGATTCGCATGTCCGCCGTGCATCGTTATCTATTCCCCCAGGCCGACCAGGAAAGCTTCAACACCTTCGTACGCTCGCACCTCAAAGGCGCCAAGCTTAAAGAAAAACTGACCGATGAACGCCTCGAACGCCTTTACCTCAGCTACGGCCCGGGCAGCTACGATCTGCCGGACCAGGGCTTCATCGCCAAGGTTCACCCGCTCGATCTATGGCTGATCGGCTATCTATTGAACAACCCGGACGCCAAGTTCAGCCAGATCGTCAAGGCCAGCCAGTTCGAACGCCAGGAGGTCTACAGTTGGTTGTTCAAAAGCCGCCACAAGGGAGCCCGTGACAGCCGGATCCGCACCATGCTGGAGATCGAAGCGTTTCTGGACATTCACCAGCGCTGGCAGAAAGTCGGTTATCCGTTCGATCACCTGGTGCCGTCACTGGCCACCGCCATTGGCAGTTCCGGCGACCGTCCGGCAGCCTTGGCGGAACTGATCGGCACCATCCTCAACGACGGTGTGCGCCTGCCGACACTGCGTATCGACAGCCTGCACTTTGCGGCCAATACACCGTACGAAACCAAACTGATCAATGACCCGGACGTCGGCAAACGGGTGATGCCGTCCGAAGTCGCCACGGCCATGCGTGAAGCCTTGTCGCAAGTGGTGGATGCCGGCACGGCCAAACGTATCTCTGGCAGTTTCACCCTGCCGGATGGCAGACCGTTGGCCATGGGCGGTAAAACCGGCACCGGTGATAACCGCATTGAAGCCGTCGGTTCGGGTGGGCGGATTCTCAGCTCGAAATCGATCAACCGCACCGCGACCTTCGTGTTCTACATCGGCGATCGTCACTTCGGCACGATGACAGCATTCGTGCCCGGACGATCGGCCGAAACGTTCAAATTCACATCGGCATTGCCGGTGCAGGCGCTCAAGGGCATGGCACCGATTCTGACGCCGTACCTGCAACCGGGTAGCCATATCGCGTGTCAGCCAGTTCCGATATCGCGACTGTGATTTTTGCGCAGCAGGTGGTATTTAATTATTTTTCAGATTCGAATATTCAACGGTTTAGCGGCAAGAAGCGCTGTTTGAGTACAGATATTCAGACTTTTTTTTTGAGCCCCTACCGATAGGCTGATCATTCTTAAAACAATCAAGGATGATTGACATGCCTGACTCCCCCACATCGGCCCAAAACACCCATAAAGGCCGGCACTACGCGTTCATCAAGAACAACATCAACGACCCTTTCAAAACCGCCACCCTCAGCAGAGGCCGAGCGCTGACGGCGGCCGGCTTGAAGATAGAGCCGTGGTACGCCACGGCGCCCGCCACCCTTCACGACAAGCTCAAAGCCGCCAACCTCAAGGCATGGGGCACACAGAACAAGGTCGATCAACTGTTCGAAAAATTGCAGGACGTCCACTCGTTTGCCGCGCCCCTGCTCCAGGCGAAGCTCAAGGAACGATACGGAATCGAGAATGACGTCAAGACGACTTACCTGCGCCTGTACATGCCCAAGGACCAGCCCTGGTACGTGATTGACCTCTCTGGCGGCGTCACTGCCCGAACCGTCTCCCTGCTGGATGCCGCACTGCACAACTTCGCGAAGACCGAGACTGTCGATGCCGACTCGCAGTTCATCACTAAACCTGACAAACGCGGGCACTTTGATGTATTACCGATCAAACACAAAATGACTATCAGGCAGTTCCAGGCGCTTTGCCGGGAACTGGATATTGGCGCGCTTTACAAAAAACATCTTGAAAGCTATTTGCTTCCCGGCGAATCAGTAGCCGAAGCCGTCATGAAGTACAAAGTGACCGAAAGTCAGAAAGACGCACTCACCGTTGCCGCGCAACTGGCGTTGACGACCGGGGATATCCAGTACGATGCCTACAAGCTGATGCTGGATCTGGCACAGGACAAACCTCGACTGCTGCTCAATGGGAAACAGATGCTGTGCTGCGACCTGTCCATGATGGACACCCGTCTGACCGGCATTGTGCTGTTGATTCACGCCGTGCGCGATAGCCGTGGTATTCGACGGCTCATTGCATACGTCCCCCACGACCCTGATCACCCGCTCAAGGAGTACGAATCCACAGAGGCTTTCACCGATGAGCTGGTGCGCCAATTGCGCGAAGACAAAATCAGCACATCATCGCAGCAGAGTTATCGACAATTCTTCAGCCAGTTCGTCGATCAACAGCAGCGCGGGCACTTCTTCGCCGACCTGGAGCAACGGCTCTTTACTGTCATATGGCATGCGAATGAGGATCCGACAGACCAGCGTCCGGCGTGGCGCAAGGAACCCGTGCTTCGACCCCGACTGCAAATCGAGCATGTGCCGCTGCCTGGGGATTACTGGAGGCATGCCTACCAGCAAAAACTCAACAAGATCCTCAACGACGCCCGTGAAATCGCAGTTGCCACCGCCGACACGGACAGCAAAGCGCGCTGGGCCTGGTGGGACAACTTCAAGAAAATCGTCTCCGACATTTTCAATGTCGCCCTGTTGATCGTCACACCGTTCGTGCCCGGGCTGGGCGAGCTGATGATGGCTTACACCGCTTATCAATTGACCACCGAAGTCGTCGAAGGACTGGTCGATCTCGCCGAAGGTCAATGGCAAGCCGTGGCCGACCATGTGATCGGCGTGGTGACCAGCGTTATACAACTGGCGGCGTTCGGTGCCGGCGCTGAAATAGGCAGCGCCTTCAAGCTCAAACTGTCACCGCTGGTCGAGGGCATGAAACCGGTGAAATTGCCCGATGGCAAACCGGCGTTGTGGCACCCCGACGTTGCCCCTTATGAACAGAAAAACCTGCAACTGAATGCCGCGTCGCAACCTGACAGGCATGGCCTGCATCAACATGGCCACGAGAGCATCCTGCCGCTGGACGGCAAGCTCTATAGCGTCGAAAAAGCCTCGACCCACCCGCAAGTCAAAACCCACCGGATCAAACATCCCGAGCGGCAGAACGCTTACAAACCGATCCTCGAACACAACGAGCATGGCGCCTGGCTGCACGAGGCGGAAAATCCTGCGGACTGGGAGCATGAAACCCTGATGCAGCGCCTGGGCCACACTGCCGAGCGCTTCTCACCCACCGAGCTGGAGCATATTCGCACCAGCAGCGGCACCGAGCACGATGAACTGCGCCGCATGCATACCGATAACAGTCCGCCGCCACCGTTGTTGGCCGACACAATCAAACGCTTCGCCGCGTACGATGATGCGCACATCGCCAGTGCCAACATCCGCGCAGGCCTGCCCATTGATCCGCAGTCGGACTGGTTCGAACCGATCGCCACTGGCTTGCCAGGCTGGCCGCGCGAGCGGGCAATCAAGGTGACGTATGAACATTTCGATGGCTACTGGCGACAGTACGGCAACCCCGCCGCGACCGACGCCAACACCCTGACCATTTGCCAGGCAGACCTCAACGCCGGTCGGCTGCCTGAGAGGCTGGCAGGGTTTCTCGACGACGCCGATCTGCAAGTGCTGCTGGGACGAGAAGTACCCTCGGCGCAACGCCCACAAGCGTTGCGCAATCTGCTTGCCGATGCCGTGGACGCGCGGCAGGCAGAGGTATCGAAGCGCCTGTATCAAGCGGCCGAACGATCAGACAAGACTGACATCCGGGTGCTCCGCCAGACCTTCCCCGAGATGCCGCTGCCCCTGGCCGAAAAGCTTATAACCCAGGCCAGCCCCGACGAACTGCAACGAATCGTCGACGAAAACCGCCTACCGCTGCGCCTCAAGGTCCAGGCCCGGGAACTTGATTTCGAAGCGACTGCGGCCCGTGCCTACGACGGCTTTTATCACGACGATCTGATAACCGCCGCTACCGAACGGCTTGCACTCAACACGTTGAAACTCAACAGCGACGCCTTCGGCGATCTGCGTTTGGAGGTTCGCGACGGTACTTATGACGGACCGTTGCGCCACAGCGTAGGGCCGGATGACGCGTTGACGGTCCGTCGTCTGATCAGGGACGAACATGGCCGCTACGAGGTGCTCGATGCACACAACCGCCAACTGCACGCAACCGATGATTTCTACGAATCGATCCTGCACGCCTTGCCCGCCGAAAAGCTCTCGAACGTGGGTTACCAGCACGGTCAGGGCCGCCTGCTCAAGCTGTGGATCATGGAAAAGTCCGCGGCACCTGCCGAGCGCCGCACTGTCCTGGCAGAACCACCGATTCGCCCGGTAGCGACGATCGAAACCCAAACGCTGGTGCGCGGCTGGCCGTGGTTCAGCGGGGAAAAGACACCGGAGCAGAGGGTCAGGCAGTTGTACCCTCGAATGACTGAATGGCAGGCGAAAAGGCTCATTGAAAACTTGCGCAAGGACGGTGATCCCGTCGATGCCATCAAGCGGTTGGAAAGCGAACGCAGCCAATTGCACAACGAACTGCAAGCATGGCGAGACAGCTACCCGACTGAACTGGACGCTTCTGGAGAACTGCACCTCGTTGAGTCGACGGATTACCTGCTCAATGGCGGTAGGCATATAGAGGAGCGGTTGGTCGCCTGCTTCGAGCGTAAAAACGACAACTCCGCGCAACACGGCCTTTCTGCCGAACAAGGCTATGCGCTGGATCTTTCCACTGACCACTCAAACCTGAAACTTGATCGCTGGTGGAAGGATCTGAGCGAGCGACCCGGCATCAAAAAACACCTTGATCAGATCACCGCGCTGAAACTCGACAACTTGCAACTTTCGGCAGATGCCGACGGTGTGCTGGGCAGCTTTCCCCACCTGCGCCAACTGCATGCAGCTCGGTGCAATCTGACCGAGGTACCGTCCGCCATTGCGCAAATGCATCAGCTCCAGGATCTGGATCTGTCCAACAACAGCATTAGTATGACGGCCAGTACAACCGACAGGCTAAGCGGCGCGATTCTGCTGCGAACGCTGAATCTGAATAACAATCCGTTGGAGCGGCAACCCGATGTCGGGCGGATGTACCGGTTGAAGGAACTCAGCCTGGCCAATACCCGCATACGGGACTTTCCCGATGGGCTGTTCAAGGTCGCGAATGTGAACAAGCATCGTCCCCGGGGGTTTGTGCTGGATATGCAATCAAACCCCATCGATACCTTGCCCGAAGTCACGCCGGGATCCGATCAGGCGTTCATTCTCAGCCGTGCGCGTTTCGACACGACGAAGCTGCCCCTCACCGACAAGATCCGCTACGGCACCTATCGCCAATCCGCAGGGCTGGACTTCGAGCAGGCCTATTTCCGCGCGGTGAGTGACGAGATCAGGCACTGGCTATGGATTACCGACGAGCCTTTCAGCGTCAACCCCTCCGCAGCTTTCAAGAAGTACCGCGAAGAATCCTGGCTGGACGTGATGGCCGAACCCGGTTCCGACGGTTTGTTCGCGGTCATCCGCCGGCAGCGAGCAAGCGATGATTACCTGCACGCAGAATCACGCTCGCGACTGAGCAAGCGCGTCTGGGAATTGATCGATGCCGCCGCGCTGGACTCCAATCTGCGTGAGGAATTGTTCAAACAAGCGCGGGAACCGGAAAATTGCAGGGATGGCGGAGCTTATCTTTTCAACTCCATGGGTATGAAAGTGTTGGTCTCCAAGGCTTACGCCGAGCCGACCTCGGCCAAGACGCTGGACGACAATCTGGCAAGACTGGCCCGTAGCGCCGCTCGTCTGGATCTGGTCGGTGATATCGCTCGGGAAGAGATCAGTCGCCAAGAACAGAGGCACCGGATCAATCCACTGGAACATTCCGCGCCCGATGATCTGGAAGTTCATATGGCCTACCAGACCGGCCTGGCCGAAAGACTGGGTCTGCCCTGGCAGTCAGAAGGCATGCATTACCAGACGCGTTCAGGCGTGACCCAGACGATGATCGACGACGCCTACCAATCGATTCTCCTGCGCGAAAGCGGCGACGGTCTGGTCGACGGAATGATCGAACCTGTCGGCAATGATTTCTGGGACCGTCACTTGCGTAAAACCCACCCGACGCAATACGAAACCAATGATCGACTGTTCGAAGAAAAACCGAGCCTGCTCGATGAGTTGCGCGACGCGCAGGCAGACTGGGCCAACATCGCCGATCCGGCGCAGATGAACCCACTGGCGCGAAGGATTGAAAAACTGGCCGACCAATTGGGCTTTCCCCAAGCTGAGTTTTTCAGCGGCGAACCCATGAGTCTGGCGCGCTACGACCGGTTGCTGAATGCGATCGGTCATCAGCGCAACAACCTGTCCAGACGCTTGACCCGCGAAGCGTTGATCAACATCGGCCATTCATCGGCCTAGCCCATTTCTGAATCCCGGATCACCGTGACGTTGCCCGAAAAACGTCGGGCAACGCCGGGGACGAGCATGTCCTCTGCGCTCACCCCCGAAGGTCAGACTTCCGAATCCCAGATCACCGTAATATTGCCCACGTAGGGTCTTTCTCCAGCACGCTCTATCAACCAGGCGGTATCCGTCTCATCCGTTTCGAAATGCAGTGTTCCCTGCCTGCGATCAACATAAACGCCGGGCTGAAACAGCTTTGAATCATCACGATTCAATGGCATTCGCCGGACCGGTTGCCCTGCGCTGTCGGTCAACCCATCAGGCAGACTGACGCTGACATATACGGTCGCTCCAAAGCTCGGCGACGGGCTAACAATGGCGCAGGACGAATTCCAGCCCATGCTGTGTTCACATTCGAGTTTCATGGTGAATTTCGACGAGGCAGAAATATGGAATATCTGATCGCGATAAAGCCGCACAGGCTTGCGCCCACTGTCCAGCCAGCGCTGCCACCCGCCTTGGGGTTCCAGGACGATTTTGTTGCCCCCAGGCGGGATATCCACTTTCAGTGGTGTGTTGCACATCCAGGACGAAATCAAGAGCGAGGTTGCTGTCGTTCGGTTGCATCACTGAACCCATATCGATATCGGCGCCAGGTCCAAGCGTGTAAGCCATCGAACCGGTATAACGGCCAGAAGACATGGTCAATGGATTGGGGGTACGCAGCTCGTAGGCAAAATCGAGGGTATCGAAGTACATCGACGGAATAAAGGCAGGGAAAGCCACCCCCTTGCCACAGAATCCTTCTTTGACGGTTTTCCAGAAAAAACGGAAGTGCTCGGCACCGTATGCGCCGACGCCACTGTACTGACAAGGCACAGGAATCCCCTGCACCCAATTGCCAGTGTCCCAAAGCCTGTTATGGCCTTCGATGGCGGTGCTGCCTCCTGCCAGTTGAGTCGCCGGATGGCTCAGCACATACCGGGAGCCCATGCCGCTGATGCGCACTTCCACGGATTCCGTCTGTTGGGTGTCGGGGTTGGTTACAGTCAGCCGCCGCCAGTTGGCGGGCGCCTTTATCCCGACCGAATCAGAAGTCGATACGTAACGGCTGGAGGTAAAACGTATGGGCAACTGGATACTGAACATCCCACTTGCGGCACATTCGCCTGGATACAGTTGGCAATAACCACTGTTCGGCGTCTGGTTGACGAATGCATTCTTGTTTGGCTTGGAGGAGTCCGGCTGGAACAAGGCGCGGATTTCCTGATTGATCGCCTGTGCCTGAGGGATGCTCAACGCCACAAAAAAAACCAGCCATCGTAACGACGTTGCCATGCGTCGAGCGGCCCGATAGTACATATTCACAGCTCTCATCCTGCTGTCGGGGCCTGGGCGCTGAACATCAGCAGCACATTGCCGTTGTAATCCCCGGCACGAAAACCGCCGGGTGGTTTGATCGGCTCAATTTTCAACACCACGCGGCTGCCGTTGGCGGCCTCTTCCTTCGAAACCACTTGGCGCGGAGTGATGTGCGAGCTCAATTCCACATTGTTGAACGTGACTCGCAGTTCGATCACCTCGCCTGGCCGACCGTTCTCCAGGTAAGGCTCGAGCAGCAAGCGGGCCTCGATGGCGCTGCTGTCATGGCGTACATCGAAATTCTTTTGCAAGCTGCCCAAGGTTGCCGTGGGGTAGTCCCAGTTCAGCCGCTGGGGCCGGTGAATCCAGTCCGGCTCGGCGGGAATGACATAGAACGGGCGGCTGGGAATGGTCAGAGAAACCTCGAAGGTATGCTCTTCGCGGGCAGCCCACGCGTTGGCGCCGCTCATGCCCGCAGCAGCCATCAGTGCGACGGTGATGCATTGCTTGATCATGTTGGTTATCCGGTGCGTCAATGGAAAAGCGCCTAGCGGCTGGCGACTTTCATGGTTTTCTTGTCGGCTCCCTCGATCAGGAAAAAGCGGTATTCGCGGCCCGTTTCCTTGTCGAAAGCGAAGGTCTTGCCCGCCAGCACATGGTGCTTGGTGGTCGCGCCGCAGTCGGAATCCTTGGTCAGCGAACAGCTTTTGAATTCGTCGACAATGATCACCGTGTTGCCGTTGTTGATCAGTTCATAGCGGCTGGCAGTTTCATTGACTGCGGTGTCGAAACGCGCGTCCTTGGGCCGCACGAAAAAGATCGTGCCGAATCCGGTCATTACGTTGACCCCGGCGGTCAGCGATTTTTTGTATTCGTCGCGCTCTTCGCTGCTGACGACAAAATCGTCTTCCTGCTCCGGCACCACAGGCACGAAACGCACGCGGAAATAACGCTCGCGATCACGCGCGCCCATGTACAGCAAACGCGTACCCTGCATGCCCTGGGCCGGGACGATCAGCCGTGCCGGGCTGGCCATCAGGCCGTTGCGCGAAGCACCGTCGGCGGCGTTCTCGACCGGAATTTCTTTGGGCAAACCATCAGCGTCATAGACGATCTCCAGCACATTGACCTTGACGAACGCCGTTGCGTCGCCGCTGTTGAACACACGTTTGAGATAGGTGCTTTTATCGGCATCCAGATAGTCGTAAACGGTGCCGACATTGATCTGCGGCCCGGCCTGGGCCGTCAGGCAAAACACGCTGAGCACGCCCAGCAGAAAACCACGGTTCATCGTCTTCAACTCCATGAATATTGAAAAGGTGCTCATCGCAGCGGTCATGCTTCCGAGTCCCAGATAATCGTGACGTTGCCGCGCAACCGATCGGTCTTGCCGGGCCTGAGCAGAAAGTTGATGGCGAACGGGGTCATATCAAAATGCATTGCGCCGGCCTTGCGGTCGACATACAGGCCGGGCTGGAAAGGCCCGACCCAGGTATTGAAGCGCAATGGCAGCCGGCTGACGTTTGCGCCACCGCCATGGGTGATGCCTGCCGGCAAGCTCATGGAGACCTGTACTTCGGTGCTATCTCCCTTCGGGCTGCCCAATCTGCAAATGCTTCCGCCAGGGGAATTGCACAGCAGCATCACTTTGAAGCGCGACGAAGCCGAGATGAAGAAGGGTTGATCGCGGAAGATTTTCGTCGGCTTGCGACCGCTTTCGATCCACGGCGCCCACCCACCTTCGGGTTCCAGTGTGACGTTGTTGCCGCCCGGTGGCAGATCGACTTTCAAGGTGTGCTGCACGTCGAGGACGAAATCAAGCGAGAGGTGGGAGTCGTTCGGTTGAAAACTGGCGCCCAGATCGAAATCGCCGCCGGGGCCCATGGTGTACGAGAGCGACCCTGTATACAGACCGCTCGACATGTTCAACGGGTTGGGGGTTTTGAGCTCGTAGGCAAAGTCGACGGTCTCAAAATACATTGAGGGGATAGTGAACGCGGCGGTCTTGGTGCACGACGCTTGCACCGGCGTATGCCAGAAAAAACGATAGGTGGTCGGGCTGTACCCCGCCAGGCCGCTACCCTCGCAAGGCGCCGGGGCATAAAGCCAACCGGTGCCGGACGTCCAGAGAATGTCATGGCCTGTGGGGGCAGCTACGCCGGTCAGTTTTTCCACGGAATCGCTCAGGACAAATCTGGAGCCGATACCGGTAATACGCACCTCGACGACTTCTGATTCCTGAGTATCTTGATTGACGACTGTCAACGGTTTCCAATCGGCGGGAGCACGCACCGAGATATCGTCACCAGGCAGGAGCTCGCCACTTGAACTGTAACGGACGGGCAGTTCTATGCTGAACATATTGTTGCTGGCGCATTTCGCGGGAAAGTTCACGCAATAGCCGCTATTGGGTGTCTGGTTGACGAACAGGTTCTTGCCGGGTTGCGAAGGATCAGGTTGAAATAACGCTCGGATTTCCTGATTCGCGGCCTGCGCCACAGACATGCTCAGCGCCAATGCACAGCCAACTGTGATTATTTTCATCGGTTCAACCCGCCTTCTGTTCAGTGGATGAGACATCAGCCAAGGTGTCCGGCGTACAACGCAGATCACCGATCATCAGCACGTTGTTTTCACTGCGATGGTTGTCGGCGTTCAGGCGGAACTGACACAACAATTGACTGCCCTGACGCACTTCCAGCGTCGGCGAACCGGCATTCATTTCCATCGAGAAGAACCCATCGACTTCGGTCACCCCGCGACTGGCGTGGTTGATCACGTGATGGCCCTTAAGTGGCCGCCCTTGTTCATCCACCAGGCGGCCGAGCACGGTCAGGGTTTTCATCACGCGGACCTTGCGGTACTCCACACCGCCCTTGTTCAGGTGATAACGGGTACGTGCCGGCTCGATGGTGGCGGCCGGAACGTGGTTGCCCTCGAAGTCGAAACTCACCGAGCTGTTCTGATACGCGGTGATCGGGATGAAGTTGCGGCCGGGCTTCAATGCCGCACCGCCACCGCTGTAATCGTCGGCGCGCAAGGCGATGTCATCGATGTCCGATTCGACATCGACGATCAGCCCCGCGCCGCGCACTTCGCTCTGGCTGGTCATGAGCATCTTCTCGCCGCCGACCACCACCGTGCTGTCAATGTTCAGGCCGCCGGTGAAATTGCCGTTGTAGGACGAACGCTGAACAAAGCCGTCGCCATTCACCGCATCGGTGCGGAAATTCGCCAGGCTGGACATGCCCAGGCCATAGGTGTCGGTGAGCGCGGTCACCGATACGCTTTGCAGCGCATGGTCTTTCAGATCCTTGCGCCAGCCGAGCGATGCGTTGTTGTCACGCGCACCGTCCCGGGCCGTGCGCGAGCCGATGCTGCCGGTAATGTGCTGGCCGGGTGAACCGAGCGCGAGGTTGACGCTCAGGTCGACCCCGCGATTGCGCGCGTCGCCGCTGCTGTAACTGCCCGGCCGATCGAAGACCGACAAGCGCCAACTGGCATCGCTGCCCAGCAACACCGTGCGCTGAGTCCAGCCCATGTCGACGCCGAAACCTTCGACATTGCCTTCACTGTGCGACACCCGCGCATTGACCGAGCTTTTGCTGCTGACGCGATGATTGAGCGCCAGCGACGAGTTGCTGGTCTGGCCGATAAAGACATTGCGCGGGCGAACCCGCGTACCGTCCGGCAAGGTGTCGTAGGTGTTGGTGGTATCGAGCCAGCTGCGGTTGTGGCTGACCACCACACTGCCGGCCCCATAGTTATAGAGGCTTTGCAGGTCCAGACCGGTGCCGTAATCCTCGGTCTTGTAGACGTTGGCGTACATCGTGATGTGATTGGCCAGTGTCCAGTCGATGGACGTGCCGTATTGCAGTTTTTCGCGGATCTGGCGCGCCGACAGCCCGAGAATCACCCGCGGATGCATCAGGTAACTGACCGACGCGCCGGCCGTGGGACTGCCGCTGGACTGCGTGTCCCAGTTGCTCAGCAGCTTGCTTTCTTCCCCGGCGAACAGGTTGTAGCGCCAGCGTTCATCGAGGTTGCGCCAGTTGTTGGGTTTGTAGACCAGTTCCTGGGTGGTGGAAGTGATCTGGCCGTCTTCGATCAGGCGCACTTCCACTTCATAAATACCGCCGGGTAATGGACGGGTGTCGAGAGTCTGCAAACCGGCCGGCACCGATTGCGTATTGATCAGCAAACCGTCGCGCCAGATCTCCACCGAGCCTTGGCGATTGGCCGTGACATAAATCGGGTAGACGCTGGGCATCGGGCTATTGATCGCCAGACTGTCGGAGCTGCCATACATGACGCCGACGGCGGTGTCGGGGCTGGTGCCGAACGTGCGCGGCTGGCGCGTCAGCCCTTCGGAATTGGGGGTGAAATAACCCAGACGAAAAAAACTGCGTTGCAGTTCGCGCTGGGTGTGCAGTTCGTGAACCGCGTGATAGAGCTTGTCATCCGGACCGCCGAGCCGCGCCACTTGCAAGTTCAGCGTCTGGCTCCAGTTGCCCAGGCTTGAACTGGCTTCGAGCCCGAAGCGCCCGCCCAGATCCTGATCCTGACCGCCATTGAGATTGAGCTGATTGCGCACCATCAGGCCGCTGCTGCCGCCGTCGGGTTGTTCGTAATAACGTTTGGCCGCGACGTCACGCTCAGCGTTTTCGGTGAGGATCGAAACCAGCGAGTTTTCCAGGTTGTAATGCACCGCCAGCACCTGATCGGGACAGGAGCTGCTGCACGCCCCCAACGGCACGCCGGGCTTGAGATAACTTGCCCACTTTTCGCGCTCGGCAGGGCCGAAACGGTTTTCGCTGGTGTCGGTGAATTCGAGCAGGGTGATGCGATCATCGCGGGACAGCACCACCATGGCCTCGCCCAGCGGCTGCTGGTCGAGTTCAACCCTTACAGCCAGAGGGACATCAAAGAAATGCTCCTCGAAGTCCGCCGGCAAACCTTTGGCTTGCGCCAACAAACTGCGTGGCGTAGTGCCGGTGGAGTTGGAAGCCACGGCTGCGCTGGCACAAAACAACAGCGCAAGCGCAGCCGCGATGGGTGTCATCGGGAACATGAACTCGTACTCTGATTTACAAAAGATGGAAGTCCGACGGGACAAGCACTGCGGCGTGCCCCGTCGGTAAGCGCCCTCTGTGAAAGAGAGTGCCTGGTACCGGATCAGTTGACCGGTGGCACGGCGTCAAAGATCATCGCCACGGAACCGTTGTAATCACCCGGCTGGAAGTTGCTGCCCTTGGCGGTGATTTTCAGCGGCGCGCGGTAGTTGACGTCGGACTCGGCTTCACCGACGACCATTTGCGGGGTCAGGGTCAGTTCCTTGTTGTTAAGCATGACTTGCAGGTCGATCGAGGTACTACCGGCGATCAGTTTCGGCTGGCTTTCGAGGCTGGCGTGTACCGAGCCGTTGTTGTTGCGCACGTCGAAGAAACCATTGACTTCAGCCATCTTGCCAGTGGTTGGCTGATAGCTCATGTCCTGGTCCTTGTTGACCAGATCCGGATCGGTCGGCACGACATAGAAACCGTTGGTCGGCACGTGAGCGACGAGGCTGATCGAGTGCGACGCTTCACCGGCGGCGAATGCACCGGTGGAACCCATAGCCAGAAGAGCCAGTGGAGCAGCGATTGCGAGTTTCTTGAACATCGTTCTGTACCTGTTTTCTTGATAAGGGGATGAGCATTGAAAGTTCAAGGCAACCACGGCCTGAATTGAGCAAGGTCAACTTGAACGTCGAATGCCGGGGCATCATCGACTGTTAACTCTGGAAAGTAAGCAGGTAACTTCCGACAACCACGTAGTTAAACAACCTCATGACCCGCCAGAAAAAAGAACGAAAAACAGATAATAAAAACAGTGACTGTAAGCTATACCCTACACACAGTTTAAGTTGAAAAACCATGCAGCAACTTTACCCTGTATATACGGCAACTTGCGCACAATTAGAATAGATACTCTACAGCAATTAGAGCGAACACTTTAACCCCGAAGTTATTCCAACCGGCAACCCGGCGCCAAATTTGCTATTGCGTTCGCTTGACGCCTGCCGCTCGTCAGCTCAGCGCGAATTGGGCGGGAAAAAAGTCTTGCGCGACTCTAAAGATATATCTTAAGTTGTATCTAAACACGACGAGAGAAGACAGAAATGAGAGACCATCATTCCCCCCACCGCGAGCATGGCGATGGCCGCGACGGCTTCGACAAGCGCCCCGGTCGCGAACGCGGTGGCCGTGGCCCGCGGGTGTTCGCCCCCGGTGACCTGAAATTGCTGCTGCTGGCGCTGATCGCCGAGCAGCCGTGCCATGGCTATGACTTGATCCGCCAGATCGAAAGCATGTTCGACGGCGCCTACACCCCCAGCCCTGGCGTGATCTACCCGACCCTGACCTTCCTTGAAGAAAGCGAAATGATCCTGGGCGACGTCCAGGGCGGAAAAAAACGCTACAGCATCACCGACGCCGGACGTCTGTCTTTAAGTGAACAAGCGATTGCCCTGGACGGCGTGCGGATGCGCATCGACGTCAGCAAGCGCTCATTGCGCGGCCATGACCGCCCGGCCGAAATTCACGAAGCGGTGCACAACCTGCGCCATGCCTTGCAAATGCACCATGGTCGCTGGAGCCCGGAAGAAATCCTGCGTGTACGCGATCTGCTCAACAACACGGCCAAAGCCATCGTCGACGGCCCCGCCGTTCAACCTGTCTCGGAGAAAGCCGAATGACCGACGTTATCGTGCCATCCCAATCCATTCACCGTGTCAGCCACGAGATCAAGCGCCGTCGTCTGGAAGTACTGCGAGTGGTCGACGTGACCCCGCGTATGCGCAGGATTACCCTGGGTGGCCCAGAGCTGGCTGGCTTCGTCAGCCTCGGAACGGACGACCACGTCAAACTGCTGTTCCCCCAAAACGCTGCGGAACAAGCGGCGCTGGAAACCCTGGTACTCGGTGCCGGCAAGGACAACGGACCAATGCCCGCGATGCGCGACTACACACCTCGCCGTTACGACCTGGACACGCTGGAGCTGGACATCGACTTCGTGCTGCACGGCGATGGCCCTGCCTCGACTTGGGCCGAGCAGGCCAAACCCGGCCAGTTCCTCCACATCGGCGGACCTCGGGGCTCGATGATCGTGCCGGACATCTTCGACAGCTATTTGCTGATCGGTGACGAAACCGCCCTGCCCGCCATCGCCCGCCGCCTCGAAGGCCTGGCCGCCAATCGGCGTGCATTGGTGATCGTGGAAGTGGAAAACGGCGCCGAACAACAACGTTTGGAAAGCAGCGCGCAGGTCGATGTGATTTGGGTACTGCGTGAAGGTGGCAGGAATAACCTGCTGACCACCGTGCAACAGATCGAGGTGCCCGACGGCAATCTGTACGCGTGGGTGGCGACCGAGTCCAAAGTGTCGCGGCAGATCCGCCGGGTATTGCTCGATGAGCATGGCTTGAATGAGCAGTTCGTCAAAGCCGTTGGCTATTGGCGGCTGGATGACAGCAACGAGGAGTGACAGCCTTCAGGCCATCGCGAGCAGGCTCGCTCCCACATTGGATCTGCATAAGCCAGCTCTTTGTGGGAGCGAGCCTGCTCGCGATGGCAATGGTACAAACACTAAAAATTCCGACCCTTGTCACGCCCCGCAAGCAAACGATCCAATCCGATCAGCCCAAGTGAAAGCAGCACAAACCCCACCAACAATCCCCCCGCATTGATGAACACCTGTGGATAACCCAGCTTGTCCACATCGATGAACGGATACGGATAAACCGCCAGCAGATGCCCGCGCCATAACGCATAGCCGAAGTACACCAGTGGATAGGTCACCCACACCGCAATGTGCCGCAGCCGCAACGTACCTTTGGGCACACAGAACCACCAATAAACCAGAAACAGCAGCGGCATGACGTCATGCATCAGCTCATCGGCCAACCATTGCCAGCCTTCGGGATGCCACAAGTGACGCAACAACAGGCTGTACGCCACACCGACCATAGCGATGCTCACTGCAATTCCACTGCTCACCCACGGCTGCAAAAACCAGCGCCGCGCCGCCGACTCCCGGGACGTCAGCTCACAGGTCAGCACCACCGCCACCAGCGTGTTGGTCAGCACGGTAAAAAAACTGAAAAAACTCATCAGCCCGCCCAGCAGACTGGCCCCGACACTCCAGCGTAAGTAGAGAATCAGGTACAGCTGAATGCTTAAACCCGCCCAACCCAGCATCGCCGCGACGGCAACACAACGACGTCTCGCGGCCGAGGGTATGCCCATGCTCAGACCGGTCGCTTGGTGCGCATCAACTTCACGTACAGGCGTTCGACCTTCTCCCGCGCCCACGGGGTTTTACGCAGGAAAGTCAGGCTCGACTTGATGCTCGGATCACTCTTGAAGCAGCGGATATCGATGCGCTCGGCCAGCCCCGACCATTCATAGTGTTCAACCAGGGCGTTGAGGATCTGTTCCAGCGTCACGCCGTGCAGCGGGTTGGTGTTCTGTTCGGTCATGCCGGGCCTTCGAGCGAAGTGGGAATTGGAAGCCGCGCACCTTAGCCGAGGGCTTCGTTGGGGGGAAGCTATCTGTGTGTTGTCAGTTAAATGTAGGTGAGCTTGAAAAGATCGCAGCCTTCGGCAGCGCCCACAGGCGCGTAGGAGCTGCCGAAGGCTGCGATCTTTTGATTTTGCTTTGTTCAATGGACTATTACCAAATCCGAAATGATCCATGTCAGTAAAAGCTCTTTCTCTATGTGTAACAGATCATTATCCTTGCGCCCGTCCAGCTGAAACGCTTCTGCTGCCCGCTTCACTCCTGCTTCTTCCAGTTCACACTCTAAAAAAAGACCAAGAATTTCTTCTCTATGCCTGATTTTCACACTTCGCGAGACAGCGCTGTCTTACTCCCTGTGGCCAATCGAAAAGCCCTCAACCTCATTGGCGGATTCACCGCATTGGGCCTCGCCACCTGCGCCCAGGCTGCACCGGCCTTCGATAGCGATTCGCCGTGGATGCTGGGCGACTGGAACGGCACTCGTACCGAACTTTCGGAAAAGGGCTACGACTTCAAGGTCGATTACACCGGTGAAATGGGCAGCAACCTGCACGGCGGCTACGACCATGACCGCACCGCTCGCTATAGCGACCAGTTCGGCTTTGGCACCCATCTGGATTTGCAGAAGATTCTCGGCTGGGACGATGCTGAATTTCAGCTGACGATCACCGAGCGCAACGGCAACAACATCAGCAACGACCGGATCAACGATCCGCGAGTCGGCGGTTTCACCTCGGCTCAGGAAGTCTGGGGCCGTGGCCAGACCTGGCGCCTGACGCAGATGTGGTATCAGCAGAAATTCTTCGATCAGAAACTCGACATCAAGCTCGGCCGTTTCGGCGAAGGCGAAGACTTCAACAGCTTCCCCTGCGACTTCCAGAACCTGGCGTTCTGCGGCTCCCAGGTCGGCAACTGGGTCGGCGACATCTGGTACAACTGGCCGGTCAGCCAGTGGGCAATGCGCGTCAAATATCACCTGACGCCGGAGCTCTACGCGCAAGTCGGGGCTTACGAGCAAAACCCGTCCAACCTTGATCGCGACAACGGCTTCAAGCTCAGCGGCAGCGGCACTCAGGGCGCGATCCTGCCGGCGGAACTGGTCTGGACGCCGAAATTCAATGGCCTGCCGGGTGAATACCGTGCCGGTTACTACTACAGCAATGCCAAGGCCACTGACGTCTACAAGGACAGCAACGGCCAGCCAGCAGCCCTGAGTGGCGAGGCTTACCGCAGCACATCGAGCAAGCACGGCGTGTGGCTCGGTATTCAGCAGCAGCTGACCAGCCGCGCCAGTGACAACTCTCGCGGCCTGAGCGTGTTCGCCAACGGCACGATGCACGACAAGAAGACCAACGCCATCGACAACTATGTCCAGGCCGGCGTTGTCTACAAAGGCTTGTTCGATGCCCGCGCCAGAGACGACATCGGTTTTGCCCTGGCCCGTGTCCATGTCAACCCGGCCTATCGCAAGAACGCCGAGGCCTCCAATCAGGCTCGCGCCGTCTTCGCCTACGACGACCCGTCGTTCCTGCCACCGCAAGACACCGAATACAGCGCCGAACTCTATTACGGCGTGCACGTCACGAACTGGCTGACCGTGCGCCCGAACCTGCAATACATCCGCCACCCCGGTGGCGTGGACAAGGTCGATGACGCGCTGATTGGCGGGATCAAGATCACCTCGTCCTTCTAAGAATCACCACAAATCCTTGTAGGAGCGAGCGGTGCGGCGATCCGACTTGCCCGCGAAGGCGATCTATTAATCAGCATCTTTTGTTGAATGTTAATCCGTCTTCGCGGGCAAGTCGGATCGCCGCACCGCTCGCTCCTACAAGGGAATGCGGCGTCCAAACACTTTTTACATGAACCCTGCCCGCACAAGATCGTCATCTACAGTGAACTTGCGCGGGACTACTTAAAACGTCACGGAGAACCACACTATGAGCGCTGATGGTGCTTTGAGTCGAAGCCGTCTGCTGCCGAGCCTGCTCGGTATCCTGCTTCTGCTAATGGGCCTGGCCTTGCTGGCCGGGGGGATCAAGCTGAGCATGCTCGGCGGCTCGCTGTATTACCTGCTGGCCGGTATCGGCCTGATGCTGACCGGGGGGCTGCTGCTGGCCGACCGTTATGCAGCGGTGAGCCTGTACGCAGTGGTGCTGTTCGCCAGTACGGTCTGGGCACTGTGGGAAGTCGGCCTGGACTGGTGGCAACTGGTGCCACGTCTGGCGCTGCTCTTTGCCCTCGGTATCGTCATGCTGCTGCCATGGTTTCGTCGCCCATTGCGTACCGGCGAATCCAACCCGATCGGCACCGGTGTACTGAGCGCTGCCGTGATCATCGCCGGTATCGCCGCGCTGGCCAGCCTGTTCACCAACCCCGGTGAAATCAAAGGCGAACTGGATCGTGACGCCGTGCCTGGCATGACCAACACCGCCCCGGCCATGCCCGATGGCGACTGGAACTCCTACGGCCGCAGCGCCCATGGCGATCGCTACTCGCCACTGGCGCAGATTACGCCGCAGAACGTCAGCAAACTGGTTCCCGCCTGGACCTACCGCACGGGCGACCTGCCTGGCCCGAACGACCCGGGCGAAACCACCGCCGAAAACACCCCGCTCAAAGCCAACGGCATGCTTTATGTCTGCACGCCGCACAGCCAGGTGATCGCGCTGGACCCGGACACCGGCAAGGAGCTCTGGCGTTTCGATCCGAAGCTCTCCACGCAGAACGCGGCGAACTTCAAGGGTTGGGCGCACATGACCTGCCGTGGCGTGACCTATCACGATGACGCCGCCTACGCGTCCGAGCAGAGCCCGACCGGCATGGCGAACGCGCCAGTGACCAGCGTCTGCCCGCGCCGGATCTTCCTGCCGACCGCCGACACCCGTCTGATCGCCCTGAACGCCGACACCGGCAAAATGTGCGAAGACTTCGGCAACGGTGGCCAGGTTGACCTGACGACCAACATCGGTGAATTCACCGCCGGCGGTTACTACTCCACTTCGCCACCAGCGGTCACCAAAGACCTGGTGGTGATTGGCGGCCACGTGACCGACAACGTTTCCATCGACGAGCCAAGCGGTGTGATCCGCGCGTTCGACGTGCACACCGGCAAACTGGTGTGGAATTGGGACAGCGGCAACCCGGATGACACCACGCCGATTGCCGAAGGCAAGGTCTACACCCGCAACTCGCCGAACATGTGGTCCATCTTCAGCGTCGACGAAAAACTCGGCATGATCTACCTGCCGATGGGCAACCAGACCCCGGATCAGTTCGGTGGCGCGCGTACCCCTGAATCGGAACTGCACGCCGCCGGCCTGACCGCGCTGGACATCGCCACTGGCAAAGTGCGCTGGCACTTCCAGTTCACCCACCATGACCTGTGGGACATGGACGTCGGTGGCCAGCCAACCCTGATGGACCTGAAAACCGCAGACGGTGTGAAACCGGCGGTGCTCGCGTCCACCAAGCAAGGCAGCATCTACGTGCTGGACCGCAGCAATGGTCAGCCGATCGTGCCGATCAAGGAAATTCCGGTGCCGCAAGGCGCAGTGGAAGGCGACCACACCTCGCCGACCCAACCGATGTCCGACCTGAACTTCGTGCCGCCGACCCTCAAGGAACGCGACATGTGGGGCGTGACCCCGTTCGATCAGATGCTGTGCCGGATCGACTTCAAATCCCTGCGTTACGACGGCATGTTCACCCCGCCGTCGCTGCAAGGCTCGATCGTTTATCCCGGTAACTTCGGTGTGTTCGACTGGGGCGGCATGTCGGTTGACCCGGTGCGTCAGATTGCTTTCGTGAACCCGAGCTACATGGCGTTCAAATCGAAACTGATCCCGGCCGCCGAAATCGCCAAACAAGGCCCTCGCGTCAGCGAAACCGAAGGCGTGCAGCCCAACAAAGGCGCGCCATACGGCGTGATCCTCGAAGCCCTGCTGTCGCCAATGGGCCTACCGTGCCAAGCACCGGCCTGGGGCTACGTGGCGGCAGTCGATTTGACCACCAACAAAACCATCTGGATGCACAAGAACGGCACCGTACGCGACAGCTCGCCGGTTCCGATCCCTCTGAGCATGGGCGTGCCGAGCCTGGGCGGGGCCTTCACCACTGCCAGTGGCGTGGCCTTCCTGAGCGGCACTCTCGACCAGTACCTGCGCGCCTACGACGTGAAAAACGGCAAGCAACTGTGGGAAGGCCGCCTGCCAGCAGGCGCACAAACCACACCGATGACCTACACCGGCAAAGACGGCAAGCAATACGTGCTCGTCGTTGCGGGCGGTCACGGATCGCTGGGCACCAAACAGGGTGACTATGTGATTGCGTACAAGCTGTCGGAATAAGCGGTAGCGGCAGTTAAAGGAAAGGCGACTTCTGTGAGGGGGTCGCCTTTTTTGTGCTCGATTGTTTCAGGTCACCCATCCCCTGTAGGAGCTGCCGAAGGCTGCGATCTTTTGATCTTGTGTTCTTGAAGACGCCGGAAGATCAAAAGATCGCAGCCTTCGGCAGCTCCTACAGACGTGGTGATTTTTTGAGAACTTTCCGACAAGTTTTGACGGTTGTCGCTCGGACGCGGCGTGGATAGGCTTTGGGGGTCGCTGCATATCAGCGACCGGGCGTCGCGGCCTGAATTAGCTTACTTGGTGCATAATCACCGGCCCAATCGACGTTCCTGTCGTTTGGTCTCATGGTGGCTGTGCGCGGGATACCTTCGGGTATGCCGAGTTTCCAAGTAGCTCGGTCCGCGAACCTGCGTACAGCTGCCACCCTCCATCGCGTCGCGGCGATCAGTGGCAGCTCCATTACTTACTTGGAGCTTCATCATGTTCAAAGAAACACCGAATCCCCCTGAAACCGAGAACGTTTCGCCCTACGAATCCAACGATTCAAAGAAACTCCACGACGCCGCCAACCGCGCACTCGATCACTACCTCAACCCCTCCGCCCTCAAATCACCCGTGGCCCGCAAGCCGAGCACGATGTACATGGTCGCGCCGGATATCAAAGACGAAGACCTGTTGGCCCACACCTGTGAATCGTTGGCCCAGGCCAGTGTGATGGCTAGTGATTTTGCGGGGTATCTGGAAGGGCCGCACCGGCACATGGCGATGGCGATTCAACAGATCGTCATGCTGGCCGAGCTGGCGGTGAATCGGATGCTGGATAACGTGGGCGTACCAAAACCTGCGCCACACAGCTGATCCACTGTAGGAGCGAACTGTGGCGAGCCCCCTCGCCACAGCCTGGCTCCTATAATTGAACCGCGTGCATCTACGAGGGATTGGTCGACTATCAGGCCGTCTTCGCGGGCTGCCCACCCGTGCGGTTCGCTCCTTCAAAAGCGGAACGCGCGACTGAACATCCTGCCTTTTTACTACAGCAATTTTTGCATTGAGATAATGGATATATTCCAGCACCATTCAGAATCCAGATCGTTTCAAAGGACGGAACTCAAGGCATGCTGGACGCAAACGCAACCCATATCTCCCTCACGCTCGAAGGCGTTTCCGTCGACCTGCAGGTGCTCAGCTTCGTCGGCCGCGAAGCCCTCAACCAGCCCTTCTGTTTCGACATCGAACTGGTCAGCGCCCGCCCCGACCTGAAACTCGAAGCGCTGTTGCACAAGCCCGGTTGTCTGACCTTCGGCGCCACCGGCCAGGGCAAGATCCATGGTCTGGTTTACCGCATCGAGCAAGGCGATTCCGGCAAAAGTCTGACCCGCTACAGCATCAGCCTGGTCCCGCAACTCGCCTACCTGCGACACAACCATGACCAGCAGATTTTCCAACAGTTAAGCGTGCCGAAGATCATCGCCCAGGTGCTTGAGGCTCGGGGCATTCTGGCCGACGCCTACAGCTTCCAGCTCGGCGCGATTTACCCCGAGCGAGCGTACTGCGTGCAGTACGACGAATCCGACCTGCACTTCATCCAGCGTCTGTGCGAAGAGGAAGGCATCCACTTCCACTTCCAGCACTCGACCAGCGGCCACAAGCTGGTGTTCGGGGATGACCAGACGGTGTTTCGCAAACTGGCACCCGTGAGCTACCAGCAAGACTCCGGCATGGCCGCCGAGAAACCGGTGATCAAGCGCTTCAACCTGCGCCTGGAAACCCGCACCACCCGCGTCAGCCGCCGCGACTACGACTTCGAAAAACCACGTCTGCTGCCTGAAGGCGCGGCCAAAAGCGCATTCGCCCCGGACCTCGAAGACTACGACTACCCCGGTCGCTTCACCGACCGCGCGCGCGGCAAGCAACTGGCGACCCGCGCCCTGGAACGCCATCGCAGCGACTACCAACTGGCCGAAGGCAAAGGCGACGAGCCGACTCTGGTCAGCGGCCACTTCATGGCCCTCAGCGAACACCCGCGCGCTGAATGGAACGACCTCTGGCTGCTGCTGGAAGTCATCCACGAAGGCAAACAGCCGCAAGTGCTCGGCGAAAACATCACCAGCGACGTCACCGCCAACAAAGACGATTTCCACCAGGGCTACCGCAACCGCTTCCTCGCCACGCCGTGGGACGCGCATTACCGCCCGGCCCTCGAACACCCGAAACCCAAGGCCCTGGGCAGCCAGACCGCCATCGTCACCGGCCCGCCGGGGGAAGAAATCCACTGCGACGAATACGGCCGGGTCAAGGTGCAGTTTTTCTGGGACCGCGAAGGTCAGTCCGATGACAAAACCAGCTGCTGGCTGCGAGTCGCCACCGGCTGGGCCGGCAACGCCTACGGCGGCATCGCCATCCCGCGAGTCGGCATGGAAGTGCTCGTCACCTTCCTCGAAGGCGACCCCGACCAACCGCTGATCACCGGTTGCCTGTACCACAAGGAACACGTCGTCCCCTACGACCTGCCGGCGAACAAAACCCGCAGCACCTTCAAAACCCTGAGCTCGCCCGGCGGCAAGGGCTACAACGAGTTTCGCATCGAAGACAAGAAAGGTGCGGAGCAGATCTACCTGCACGCCCAGCGCGATTGGGATGAAAACATCGAGCACGACCAGAAGATTCGGGTCGGCAATGAGCGGCATGACACGGTCGAAGCCAATGCGTTCAGCGAGTTCAAGGTCGAAGAGCACCGGGTGACGCATCTCGATCGCAAGACCGAAGCGCGGGCGGATGATCACCTTACCGTTGGCGTGACTCAGCATGTGAAGGTGGGGACGGCGCAGTTTGTCGAGGTGGGTCAGGAGATCCACTACCACGCCGGGGAGAAGGTGGTGGTTGAGGGTGGCATGGAACTGACGGCCAAGGCGGGTGGCAGCTTTATCAAAGTTGATGCGGGCGGCGTGACCATCAGCGGTGCGGAGGTCAAGACCAACTCGGGCGGTTCTCCCGGCGCTGGTACGGGCATTCAGATTCTCACTCCGATTATCCCAGGTGCCGCCGCAGCCGCTATCGCGGGACAATTACTCAGTGCACCTCCCGTAGGGAAACTGAACACCCCTCCTCTGGAGGAAGAAGAGCTTGAGGAAGAGGAGGAAGAGGTCGAGCTGGAAGACATTACCTTGCGGGTCGGGGTGTTCTTCGATGGGACGGGCAACAACCGCAACAACAGCGAGCGTGTCTTTGGCTGCTTTGCGCCAGACGTGAACCTGGAGGAAGCAGCTGAAGATATTCGTCAGTTCTGTGCGGCTCACGGTTATGACGGAAAGGGAAGTAGCCCGGACAACAGTTACGGCAATGATGTCAGCAATGTCGCCCGTTTGTATGACCTTTATGATAGCCAAGTGGACGAAACATTGCCCATCGATGCCAAGACGGCCAGCCTGCGAGTTTATGTGGATGGCATCGGCACCAGCAGTACCGCAGATGATTCCACTTTTTCGCAAGGCACCGGTATAGGCGTGCAGGGAGTCCGGGCACGGGTTGAAGAGACTCCAAAGCTAATTGTTGAGCAGATCCGACCCTTTCAAGAGAACAATCCCAATAAGCGCGTAACGAAAATCGAGTTCGATATTTTCGGCTTCAGCCGTGGCTCCGCAGCGGCAAGGGATTTTGCCAACGAGGTGTTGAAGGGTAACCAAAGTATCCTCGCCAAAGCGTTGCCTATAGGTGCCCCGGTATTATCGGACAGCTTTGCCTGGAAGCCGCATACCGATGTGTCCATAAATTTCATTGGCGTTTACGACACCGTCGCGGCCATTGCCAATCCACTGGTGGGGGACTGGACTGGTAATAACGCTTACAACCCAGGGATCAATATCCATCTGGCGCCAGACGCGGCTAAGAAAGTCGTCCAGTTGGTCGCTCGAAATGAACGCCGTTATAACTTTGCCCTCAACAGTCTTGGATCGGCCGATATTGTCCTGCCTGGCGTGCATTCGGACCTGGGCGGCGGCTATTTACCCAAGGCGATGGAGCGCATCCTGATCAGCAAACCGCGTAAAAGCCCGGTCGAAGAAAGGACCTCTTTCGCTGAAGCCAACAGTTACAAGGTTGCCCAGCAGGACTTGAGACGGCTTCAAGATCAACTGGCCCAATATAACCTTTCGTTGGAGATCCGGACTTGGGAGGTGCCGTTTCGTAGCGCTGACAGAGACAATCGAAAAAACATGAAAAATGTTTACGCAGCCGTCAGCAGCCAACGCGAAGTCCGCAGTGACTTGTCCTTGATCTACTTTCGGATCATGCGCGAACTGGCTGTGGAAAACGGAGTACCGTTTGGCGAGATTGATGAAGGCGAGCCGCGACTAGCGCTGCCTGCGGAACTCGTTCCCATCTCCAAAAAATTGATGGCCTACGCTCAGGGAAAAAGCAAAACAACAGGGCTGACTCCGCAGGAGGAGGAACTGCTGTTCCAACGTTACGTTCATATCTCCGATAATTGGAACGCCGCTAAAAGTCGAAATAATAGCGATCTGAATATCGTCTTCATTAATCGACCAGACGAAAACTCTGTGCGCATGGTGCACCCGAATGAGTAATTTTATACGTGTCGTGATTGCCGCTTTTCTACTCAGTGGCTGCACTGTTGCCAGCAGCCAGTCAATGCCTTACAAATCCTGGTACCTAGGGTTCTCGGCCCCCGCTTACATGGAAGTTTGGATCGAAACTGCCGATGTCGTCGATATTCAAGACCACATATACCCACGTGCGATGAGTGGAGTTGCCTCCATGTTAAAACCTCCCAACAATTCCGGCGATCCGCGAGGCTGGCCGAAAAGAGCTAGCATCGGTAGCGGTAAGCATGTAACTGGGGCGGACTTACCGAAGCAGATCTATGTCCGCTGGCAATCGCTGGCCGAACCGCAAACCTATCTGATGGTGATTAAAATCCCCGAGGCTACTCGGGAGATCATGCGCAAGGGGGAGAAGGTTTTCTGCGCTGCTGATGGGAAATGGATCACCGGTTATCGGCAGTCAATCGGTATAAGGCTGGTCCCTGGAGGAATCGCCAGAGTCTGGGTTGGCGGTCCCTGCATGACATCCATTGAAGTGACGACGGTAAAAGCAGTGATTGATCCACGTGGCCCGTATGAAGGTAAGTCTGGCGGTCACCACCGGCCTCTTTCAGCCGTTTCCAAAGCCTATGTCGAGAAGTTCGGTGTGCCGTACGACTCTTGGAAGTAGGTCAGAGCTGGCCCTTTAAGTATCCTGAATGCGACGGGCCAGCGCGCTACACATCCTCCAATTGAAAATGTGCCTCAGCAGGTATTTGGGCGACCAAAAATGCCTGGGTTTACCGCACGAGTGGACGACCGCTTAATCACATGAACTGTGCAAAATGAATGCAAAAAGTTAAAAATATTAAGCTCTATTAGCTAGGGGTCCAGAAGCATCACTTCGACATGATACCCATCCGGCGATAGCTCGGTCGGCCATCAAGTTGCCAAACCCAAGCACCTGTCAAAACCCTGAACACACACGCTGAAATATCCAGGCCCATTGAAACCACCCCCCACCTGCCCCATCTAAGACCCATACCCTATTGCGCAGGTGCCCCATGACCGACCAGCAAGAATTCCCTGAAGACACGAGCGAATACGCCGAAACAGACAACGTCGAACACACCTCCTCCGGCAAAGGCCTCGCCCTGCCTGGCCAGAACCTGCCGGACAAGGTCTACATCATCCCGATCCACAACCGGCCCTTCTTCCCGGCGCAAGTACTGCCGGTGATCGTCAACGAAGAGCCGTGGGCTGAAACCCTCGAACTGGTGAGCCAATCCGACCACCATTCCCTGGCCCTGTTCTTCATGGACACACCCCAGGAAGATCCGCGCCATTTCGACACCAAAGCCCTGCCGGAATACGGCACCCTGGTCAAAGTCCACCACGCCAGTCGCGAAAACGGCAAACTGCAATTTGTCGCCCAGGGCCTGACCCGGGTGCGCATCAAAACCTGGCTCAAACACCATCGCCCGCCGTATCTGGTCGAAGTCGAATACCCGCACCAGCCCACCGAGCCAACCGACGAGGTCAAGGCCTACGGCATGGCGCTGATTAATGCGATCAAGGAACTGCTGCCGCTCAACCCGCTGTACAGCGAAGAACTGAAAAACTACCTCAACCGCTTCAGCCCCAACGACCCGTCGCCGCTGACCGACTTTGCCGCCGCCCTGACCTCGGCCACGGGCAGCGAGCTGCAAGAAGTGCTCGACTGCGTGCCGATGCTCAAGCGCATGGAAAAAGTCCTGCCGATGCTGCGCAAGGAAGTCGAAGTCGCGCGCCTGCAGAAAGAAATCTCCGCCGAAGTTAACCGCAAGATCGGCGAGCATCAGCGTGAGTTCTTCCTCAAGGAACAGCTCAAGGTCATCCAGCAAGAGCTGGGCCTGACCAAGGATGACCGCAGCGCCGACATCGAGCAGTTCGAGCAACGTCTGACGGGCAAGGTGTTACCGCCTCAGGCGCAGAAACGCATTGAAGAGGAAATGAACAAGCTGTCGATCCTCGAGACCGGCTCACCGGAATACGCGGTGACCCGTAACTACCTCGACTGGGCGACCTCGGTGCCTTGGGGCGTGTATGGCGAGGACAAACTCGACCTCAAACACGCGCGCAAGGTGCTGGACAAACACCACGCCGGCCTCGACGACATCAAGGACCGCATCCTCGAATTTCTCGCGGTCGGAGCCTATAAGGGCGAGATCAGCGGCTCCATTGTCTTGCTGGTAGGCCCGCCGGGCGTGGGCAAGACCAGCGTCGGCAAGTCCATCGCCGAATCCCTCGGCCGGCCGTTCTATCGCTTCAGCGTCGGCGGCATGCGCGACGAAGCCGAGATCAAGGGCCACCGCCGCACTTACATCGGCGCGCAACCGGGCAAACTGGTCCACGCGTTGAAAGACGTCGAAGTGATGAACCCGGTGATCATGCTCGACGAGATCGACAAAATGGGCCAGAGCTACCAGGGCGATCCTGCCTCGGCGCTGCTGGAAACCCTCGATCCGGAACAGAACGTCGAATTCCTCGATCACTATCTGGATTTACGCCTGGACCTGTCGAAAGTGCTGTTCGTCTGCACCGCCAACACCCTGGATTCGATTCCCGGCCCATTGCTGGACCGGATGGAAGTGATTCGCCTGTCGGGCTACATCACCGAAGAGAAAGTCGTGATCGCCAAGCGTCACCTGTGGCCGAAACAGCTTGCGAAAGCTGGCGTGTCCAAGGGTAGCCTGAGCATCAGCGACAACGCATTGAAAGCCTTGATCGACGGCTATGCCCGCGAAGCCGGGGTGCGGCAGCTGGAAAAAAACCTCGGCAAACTGGTGCGCAAAGCCGTGATGAAGCTGCTCGACGAGCCGAAAGCGGTGATCAAGCTGGGCCCGAAAGACCTGGAAGCCTCACTCGGCCGGCCGGTGTTCCGTAATGAGCAAGTACTGTCCGGCATCGGCGTGATCACCGGGCTGGCGTGGACCAGCATGGGCGGCGCGACCCTGCCGATCGAAGCCACGCGCATTCACACCCTCAACCGTGGCTTCAAACTCACCGGGCAACTGGGAGAAGTGATGAAAGAATCGGCGGAAATTGCCTACAGCTACGTCAGCTCCAATCTGAAGCAATTTGGCGGCGATCCGACGTTCTTCGACGAAGCCTTCGTTCACCTGCACGTACCGGAAGGCGCCACGCCGAAAGACGGCCCCAGCGCCGGCGTGACCATGGCCAGCGCCCTGCTGTCCCTGGCCCGCAACCAGTCGCCGAAAAAGGGCGTGGCCATGACCGGTGAACTGACGCTGACCGGGCATGTACTGCCGATTGGCGGTGTGCGTGAGAAAGTCATCGCGGCGCGTCGGCAGAAGATTTTCGAGTTGATCCTGCCCGAGCCTAATCGCGGCAGTTTTGAAGAACTGCCGGAATATCTGAAGGAAGGACTTACCGTGCACTTTGCCAAGCGCTTTGCGGATGTGGCGAAGATTCTCTTCTGAAGATCATGTAGCGTAAAAAAACCGTCATCGCGAGCAGGCTCGCTCCCACAGGTTTATCGCAATCCTTGTGGGAGCGAGCCTGCTCGCGATGACGTCGGCATTCATAACGCCAAACTCTTGGTTACCGAGGATGTACCCCGTCACACTTTGTCTCATCTTCAGTTATGCTCGCCGTTCGTCGTGAATGCCGGAGCTGCTGATCTTATGTCCCCCACCCGCCTGTTGATCCCCCTCGCCCTCGCCCTACTGAGCGCTTGCGCCACGCAATCGAAACAGAACGTGACCGTGGAAAAACAAAGCGAATGCCCGGTGCATCTGAACAACGGGCAAAACCTGATTCTGACTCTGCCAAGCAACCCGACCACGGGTTACCGCTGGGCGATCCAGGATTCTGCCGGTGGCGTGTTGCGTGGGCTCAGCCCCGAAGTTTACAGCAACCCGAAAGACGCCGGGGTCGTCGGCAATGCCGGCCTTTCGACCTGGCGCTTCCAGGCTTTTGCCACCGGCACTGGCCGTTTGCGTCTGACCTATTCACAGCCGTGGGCACCCGAAGTACCGGCAGTGAAAACCTTCGACTGCGCCATTGCGGTTAACTGATCGTGGGTTGGCTGATTCTGGCGCTGATGGGCGCGGTGACCTTTCTTTATGGCCTGAGCGTGCATGCGACGCTGCTCTGCCTGCTGGTCAAACCGATGCCGGTGCTGGCCCTGCTCGGCTGGTTGCACGATGCACCGCCCAGCGACTATCGACGCTGGATCAGTCTGGGGTTGATTTTCTCCTTGGTCGGCGATGTGCTGCTGGCATGGCCGGGGGATTTGTTTGTGTTCGGCCTTGGGACGTTTTTGGTCGCGCATTTGGCGTATCTGAAGGCTTATTTGAGCGATTGTCGGCGTATGGCACTGTTGCCATTGATGATTGCCCTGAGTGTCGGCGCGGTGCTGCTGGGGATTTTGATTGCCAATGGCTTGGGATCGCTGCTGATCCCGGTGATCATCTACGGGCTGGCCATCAGCGCGATGCTCTGGCGTGCCTTGGCCCGACTCGGCACCGATGTCCCCAAGCGATCAGCGCTACTGGCGGCGGCTGGTGCCGTGGCGTTCGTGTTCTCCGACAGCGTGATCGGTATCAACCGTTTCGCCTCGCCGTTCAATGCTGCGCCTTACATCATCATCCTCAGCTACTGGCTGGGACAATGGGGTATTGCAGCCTCGGCATTTAATAAAAACAAACTTAGCCAGATTTCATAACCATAAAATCAACAAGTCATTTCGAAACGTTATAAAAACCTGTCAGATCTGACAGTAGCCGAGATTTTCTTTCCTACCTTACTATCCAAGTGGCGTTATCCAACCACGAATGTAACCAAGGAAGAAAGTCATGGGTTTTTTCAAAAGTAAAAATTCGGTGAATGCACTAGAGCCCTTTGTCACTGTCAACTGCGATATTGAAGCCACGGTTTCAAACCGCGTAAAGTTTCATACTCAAAATATCGAGTTCGACAAAGACAATAACAGCGACTCGATTGCACTTCTCGGTCGAGCCTATGAAAACGGCTTTAACAACTCCAAAAAAGGGTTGATGTTTATTTTTTCAAGTAATATTCAGTCCGGCAGCTATTCACCCACAGATTCAAACTTCCCGTTTGAGTCATTATATTATTATGAATCTGGAGACAACGGCGATTTTGTAACCTTCTATAACTACAAAGCCGAAAGCGGTACTATTAACGTCGAAGTAGTCGAGAACAACTCCCAGGCGTTGCGCTACATCATCAACTTCGACTTCAAAGGCAAAGACAATAGGACCGAAGAACTGCGCATCAATGGCAAAGCCGAATTCAACGTTTTTACGCGCCCTTCATGATCTCGCTCTAAACAATGAATGACCAAGTCTTGCTTCTGGACTTGGTCATTCATCTGTCTTTCCAAATGCTCTCTGCAGCCAAGACCCTATCTGCCCCTTTCGCAAATTCCCCACGCTTTATCAGACAACCCGCGCATCCCCCCGTCAATTTGGCTAAAATGCCGGCCTTTTCCACCTACGCCGCTGGAACCGCCGTGAGCAAAGAATCCGATCGCCTTTTCGCCCAGCCTTTGACCCAGGTGCCTGACTTCGCCTTTAACGAGGACGTGGTGCGGGTGTTCCCGGACATGATCAAGCGCTCGGTACCGGGTTATCCGACCATCGTGGAAAACCTCGGCGTGCTCGCCGCGCAGTTCGCCCAGCCCAACAGCGTGCTCTACGACCTGGGCTCGTCCCTCGGCGCGGTGACCCAGGCTTTGCGCCGTCATGTGCGCACCGACGGCTGCCGGGTGATCGCTGTGGATAACTCCGCAGCGATGGTCGAGCGTTGCCGCGAATACCTCAACGGCCAGGATTCGATGTTCCAGGAGTTGCTGCCGGTGGAAGTGATCGAGGGCGATATCCTTGCCCTCGAATTTCAGCCGGCCTCGGTGGTGGCGCTGAACTTTACCCTGCAATTCATCGCCCCGGACCAGCGCACCGCGCTGCTCTCGCGCATCCGCCAATCGCTGTTGCCTGGTGGCGCGCTAATCCTCTCAGAGAAGCTGCGCTTCAACGACCCCGAAGAACACGCGCTGCTCACCGACCTGCACGTGGCCTTCAAACGCGCCAACGGCTACAGCGAACTGGAAATCGCCCAGAAGCGCAGCGCCATCGAAAATGTCATGAAGCCCGACAGCCTCGAAGAACACCGCGAGCGCCTGTTGGCCGCCGGGTTCTCGAAAGTCGTGCCGTGGTTCCAGTGTCTTAACTTTGCCTCGTTGATTGCCTTGCCATGATTGATCTGTCCCCCCTCGCCCGCCGTCTGGCCGGTACACCGCTGGCCGAATGGGCCAACACCCTGCAGCGTCAACTCGACCAGAAAATGGAAAAAGGTCACGGCGATCTGGAGCGCTGGCAGAGTGCGCTGGACGCGTTGCCGAAGATTCAGCCAAGCGAAGTCGACTTGTTGAATGGCTTGAAACTGGATACTGATTGCGACGACGAAACCCGAGCGCAAATGCATACCGCGCTGATGGGTTTGTCGCCCTGGCGCAAAGGGCCGTTCGACCTGTTCGGCGTGCATGTCGACACTGAATGGCGTTCGGACTGGAAGTGGTCCCGGGTGGCGAAGCACCTGGACCTGAAAGGCAAACGCATCCTCGATGTCGGCTGCGGCAACGGTTATTACATGTGGCGCATGCTCGGCGCCGGGGCCGACAGTGTGATCGGCGTCGACCCTAACTGGCTGTTCTTCTGCCAGTTCCAGGCCGTGCAGCGGTACCTGTCCGAGCCCAATGCCTGGCACTTGCCGTTTCCCTTTGAGGATCTGCCTCCCAATCTGGAAGGCTTCGACACCGTGTTTTCCATGGGCGTGTTCTATCACCGCCGCTCGCCGATCGAGCATTTGCTGGCGCTGAAGGATTGCCTGGTCAAGGGCGGTGAACTGGTGCTGGAGACGCTGGTGATCGAAGGCGATCAGCAGCAGGTGTTGGTGCCCGAAGACCGTTACGCGCAGATGCGTAACGTGTGGTTCCTGCCATCGGTGCCCGCGCTGGAATTGTGGCTGCGCCGCGCAGGCTTCAGCGATGTGCGTTGCGTGGATGTGAGCGTGACCACGGTCGAGGAACAGCGCGGGACGGAGTGGATGAAGTATCAGTCGTTGAGCGACTTCCTTGACCCGCAAGATCACAGCAAAACGGTTGAAGGGCTGCCGGCGCCGATGCGCGCGGTCATCGTCGCCCGCAAATAAAACACCGATATCCCAAACAAGGGAGATCACTTGTGGGAGCGAGCCTGCTCGCGATGAGGGCCTTTCAACCAACGAAGATGTTGGATGTTAGTCCGATATCGCGAGCAGGCTCGCTCCCACAGGTATCGGTGTTTACTCTGAAGGTTTTGCTCGGCGGGCCTTGAAAAACTCGCTCAACACCGCGCTGCATTCCTCTGCCAACACCCCACCCTCATACAACACCCGGTGATTCAAAAAGCCCTGGGTAAAGAACTGTCCCTGGCTCTGCACAATCCCGGCCTTGGGCTCCAGCGCGCCGTACACCACCCGCGCAATCCGCGAATGCACGATCAGCCCGGCGCACATGCTGCACGGTTCCAGCGTCACGTAGAGCGTGCTGCCCGGCAGGCGATAGTTGCTGGCAGCTTGGGCCGCCGCGCGGATCGCGACCATCTCGGCGTGGGCGCTGGGGTCGTTGCCGCTGATCGGGCAATTGAAACCGCGCCCGATGATTTCACCGTCCTGCACCAGCACCGCGCCCACCGGCACTTCACCCAGCGCCGCGCCTTGAGCGGCCAAGGCCAGGGCTTCGCGCATGAAATCACGATCACGGCTGCGGTCGATAATCGCTGCGGGGCGAATCTGACGCATCACGCCACCTCGATGGCGGCCATCAGGCCGGTTTCCATGTGATCGATCACATGGCAGTGGAACATCCAGACCCCAGGGTTATCCGCCACCAGCGCCACTTGCGCACGCTCGTTCTTGCCCAACAGGTACGTGTCGGTGAAGTACGGGATGACCTTGTGCCGGTTCGAGGCAATGACCTTGAAGCTCATGCCGTGCAGGTGGATCGGGTGTTGATACTGAGTCATGTTCTTCAATTCGAAAATATAGCTTTTGCCCTTTTCGAGCTTGGCAATCGGTCGGTCGGCGCAGGTCTTGTCGGTGATGTCCCAGGCCTTGCCGTTGATCTGCCACAGGCTTGGCGGCTTGCCGTTTTCGACATTGACCGAGACCGAGCCTACCCATTCAAAATTGAAGTTGAGTTTCTGGGCATTGGCCAGGTCCGGCTCGGCCACCGGGTTGGCGGGCAGCGCCGGCGGCCACTCGGTTGGCGCATCGGTATTGGCCACTGAGCGGAAGGTGCCCAGGCGTACCGGGCCATTGCGCAGGGACAACTCTTCACCGGCCGGCGGTGCCTTGATCGCCAGGCAAATGCGCATGCCAGGACCCAGCCAATATTCCTTGCCCAATGGGCGCGGTTCAATCGGGTTGCCATCCAATGCGTAGATCTGCGCTTCGACGCCAGGAATGTTGAGGCGGTACGTCAGCGTATTGTCGAGGTTGAGCAACCGTACGCGAGTGATCTGCCCGGCGGGCAAGTCGATCACCGCTTGTGAGACGCCGTTGATGGTCGACAAGCCCCCCGCCGTGCCGCCACGGGCCGCTTCGCGAGGAATGCTGAACGCTACGAAAGCGCCCTCTTCATCGACGTGCCAGCTCTTGAGGCTCAAGGTCTTTTCGTATTTGAAACCGGTAGGCTCGCGCTCTTCGATAATCAACGGGCCGACAAGCCCGCGACCGAGTTCTTCGCTGCTGTTCACGTGCGGGTGATACCAATAGCTGCCGGCGTCGGGTACGCGGAATTTGTAGTCGAAGTACTCGCCCGGCAGCACCGGCAATTGCGAGACGTAGGGCACGCCGTCCATTTCCAGCGGCAGACGGATGCCGTGCCAGTGAATGGTGGTCGCCACCGGCAGATGGTTGATGAAGCGCACCCGCAGCCATTCGCCCTGACGCACGCGCAATTCAGTGCCCGGCGCCGATGGGCCGAACGCCCAGGCAGGAGTCTTGTGCCCGGCCACCAGTTCGACGTCCAACGGTGCGGCGATCAGCTCATAGTCGTGGCCGGCGTCCGCGTCGGCCATTTTGCCCAGCCAGTAACGCGACGCGCCACCGGCCCCCACGCCAACCACCACAAGACCGGCCAGACCACCGAGTATTTGTCGACGGGTAAAGGACATGAACTCAACTACCTCACGTATCAGCCACAGGCGCGGGGCCTGCAAAAGGCGAATACGATACACCTGCGGTTGAGAAACAGTAAGGGCAGCACGGCGGATGGTCACAGGCCGTGGCAAGGCCCTTTAAAAGATCGCAGCCTTCAGCCGCTCCTACATTTGTTCGGCGTACACCCTGTAGGGGCTGCCGAAGGCTGCGATCTTTTCGACCTCGCGCGATGTATCAGATGCAATGCGACTGCAGAATTTTGGGCCGTTTCGCTGAACGTTATTGAGTCGCTGTTAATCAGCGAATCGCCCTACATCCATTTCCACCTTTCCCGACTTCTTTCCTGATCGATCCCCCGCACAGTCCCCGCGCCTAATTTTCTGCGCGAGGGATTGCTCATGTTCGACTCCTTTTCTCCAGCAACCCCGTACTTTTCGGTGCGTTGATGGAGCACGTTACCCGCATCGAGGAGGAACTCGACAGCTTCCCGCACACCCTCTCGCTCTATCGCGAACAGCTCGATCACTGGCTCAGCCAGGCCGCCGACAAGGCCAGCCACGTGGCGGATCTGCCGTCGCTGATGGGCATGGAACGGATCATCAAATTCGCAAGCTCCAGCACCGTTGTCAGCAGCGGCGATGACGAGTTTATCTCCACCGTCGTGCAGTGCCCAAAGGGTGGAAAGCTCGAAATCGAGAGCAAGTTCGAATCGGTTTATGACATTCCGGTGGGGAGTATTCAGGTCGATGTGATTGCCATGGATGGGGGTAAGCCGACGCCGGTCACGCTCGATGAAAACGGCAAGGGAACGTTCCGAGGGGAAGAGGGCAAGTTCTACCGCGTTCATGTTCAGGGTGAAGTTGCACCCTCGAAAATCGATGACCTTTTGGATTCCTACAAAGGCCTTGCCAACGAACTGGAGGGCTGGCTGCGCAAGGAATGGGAAGGATTTAAACCGCAATGGTCGCAATCGACTTTTGCGGCCGCCGGTAACGGCATGCTGGCGGGCAGTTGGGCGGCGGTCATCGGTGTTTGGGACAGCCTCAGCCTGCTCTCGGACATTCTTCAGGATCCCCGCAAGTTCGCTGAACGGCTGGGCAGCGGCGCCGATGAGTTGGCCAGGCTCGCGGAGACGGCGCCGGAGGTCATGGCAAAAGTCCAGCTGCTGGCGAGTGACGAAGCGGCGCTCTGTTTACTGCTGCGTACAGCGAGTCTCTGGCTGGAAATGCTCCCACCCAGCGAGATCGCCGGCCACTCGGCAGAGGTGACCAGCCACGTCATTGTTTCGGTGCTGATCGATATTCTGATTGCTTTGGCGCTGGCCTGGACGGGTGTCGGTATACCCGCCGCCAAGGCCTATCTCACCTTTCGCGGGATTAAGTACGGGGCATTGTTGGCCAGTCTCGCGATGCGTTTCGTCGAGGCCACTTTCAATATCCTCAACACCTTCATGAAGTACGTCGACCAGTACAAAGCCGTCGCCGCACGCGGTGTGGCAGCGGGCCTGAAACAAGGTCGGATGCAACTGCGCTGGGATGCCAAACGCAACACCACGCTAAAGCAAAACGAACACCACGACAACGTCCCGGATCAGGCGAAAAACCCCAACGGCGACAGCGCCGACTCGGCCGATAAAACCGCCACCAACAAATGCCCGGTGTCGATGGTCACCGGCGAAGAACTGCTGACCCTCACCGACGGTTCGCTGGACGGAATCCTGCCGTTCAACTTCACCCGGCTCTACCGCACCAGCGCCGCCGAGATCGACTGTGGCCTCGGTTTTGGCTGGAGCCATTCGCTCGCCCATCGACTGGAAATCGATGGCGACACCGTCATCTGGATCGACCACGAAAACCGGCGCACCACGTTCCCTATCCCGTCCGCTGAACGCCCGGCGATCCACAACAGCCTGTCGCGGGCGGCGATTTATCTGGGCGATGATCCCGAGGAACTGATCCTCGTCCAGGCCGGCAACGACGCACGTTTCTACCACTTTCACAACGGCCGGCTGACGGCGATCAGCGACGCGTACGACAACCGCCTGAGCATCAGCCGCGACCGCCAGGAGCGCATCCAGCGCCTCGACAACGGTGCCGGCCGTGCCTTGCTGTTGCGCTACGACCGCGCCCACCTGATCGCTGTCGACTATCAGGTGTTTGTCCCGGCGCAGACCCTCGACGAGGCCTGGCACACCGAACAGACGCTGGTCAGTTACCGCTACGACGAATGCGATCAACTGATCGAAGCCAGCAATGCCGCTGGCGAGAGCGAGCGTTACGACTACGACGACCGGCACGTGATCCTGCAGCGGCAACTGGCCGGTGGCGCGAGTTTCTTCTGGGCGTGGGAACGGACCGGCAAGGCGGCACGCTGCGTCCGGCACTGGGCGTCGTTTGCGCAGATGGATGCGTGCTATGTCTGGGACGACCAGGGCAGCGTCACGGTTCATAACGTCGATGGCAGCCAAGAGGTTTACCTTCATGACGACCGCGCGCGGCTGGTACGCAAGGTCGAGCTGAACGGTGGCGAACAGCTCAAGGCCTACGACGATCAGGGGCGACTGATTGCCGAGCAGGATCCGCTGGGCGCCGTCACCGAATACCGCTACGACGAAGTCGGGCGACTGGTGGCGCTGATTCCGCCGGAAGACGAGCCAACGGCCTACGAGTATCGCAACGGTTTCCTGCATGCGCGCTATCGCGGCAAAGCGGTGTGGACCTATCGGCGCAATGCTCAGGGGGATGTCACTGAAGCGACCGATCCCGACGGCCAGGTCACCCACTATCACTACGACGAAAAAGGTCAGCTGCTGTCGATCCGCTACCCGGACACCAGCCGCCATGTGTTCGTCTGGAATGCCTTGGGGCAGTTGCTCGAAGAGACCTTGCCGGACGGTGGGCAGCGGCGCTTTTCCTACGATGCACTGGGCCGGCAGACGACCCGTCAGGACGAACACGGTGCCGTCACCCAGTACCAGTGGGATGCCATCGGCCGACTGCTCCAGACGATTTTGCCTACCGGCGCCAGCCGCGCCTTCAGCTACAACGCCTACGGCAAGATCACCGCCGAACGCGATGAACTGGGCCGCGTCACCCGCTACGAATACGCCGACGACCTGCACCTGGTCAGCCGCATCAACCCCGACGGCACCCAGCTCCAGTACCGCTACGACAACGCGCAGCTGCTGCTGACGGAAATCGAAAACGAATCCGGTGAAAAATATCAGCTGGACTACACGCCCAATGGATTGATCCGACAGGAAACCGGTTTCGACGGCCGCCGCACCGCTTATAGCTACGACCTCAACGGACACCTGCTGGAGAAAATCGAATTCGGCGATGACGGCTCGCAGCTAGTAACGGCTTATGCGCGGGACTCAGCCGGACGGTTGCTGACCAAGACCCTGCCCGACGGCATCCAGGTCGTGTACCGATACGACTCGTTGGGCCGACTGACCAGCGTCGACGATGGCCACGATCATCCGCTGGAATTCGAGTACGACCAGCAGGACCGGCTGATCACCGAGCACCAAGGCTGGGGCACCTTGCGTTATGGCTACGACGCCTGCGGCCAACTCAAGCGTCTGCGCCTGCCGGACGGCAGCAAACTCGATTACCACCACGCCAAGGGCGGCGCGCTGACGGCCATTGACCTCAACGGCGCGCGGCTCACCACTCACCAGTTTGCCTTCGGCCGCGAACAAAACCGTCAGCAGGGTCTGCTGCTCAGCGAATACGCCTACGACGACCAAGGCCGTTTGAAGGCCCACGCCGTCAGCCAACAACAAAAAAACCTGTACCGCCGCGACTATGCCTACAGCCTCAACGGCAATCTCGATTACATCGCCGACACCCGCCACGGCCAACGCAGCTACCAGTACGACCCCCTAAACCGCCTGAACCGCGTTCGGCACACCCGCGACGACCCACCGGAAACCTTCGCCCACGACCCGGCCGGCAACCTGCTAATGCAGGACCGCCCCGGCGCCGCGAAGGTGCGGGGTAATCGCCTGCTAATGCAGGGCGACCGCCACTACGACTACGACGCCTTCGGTAATCTGATCCGCGAACGCCGCGGCACCGCGCAAAAACTCGTCACCGAATACCGCTACGACTGCCAGCACCGCCTGGTCGGCGTCACCACCCCGGACGGTCGCACCGCCAGCTACCGCTACGACGCCTTCGGCCGGCGCACCGCCAAAACCGTTGATGGCAAAACTACCGAGTTCTTCTGGCAGGGCGACCACCTCGTCGCTGAAAGCAGTAAGGAGCATTACCGCAGCTACGTCTACGAACCGGGCAGCTTCCGTCCATTGGCGATGCTCGACGGCAAGGGTCCGCGCAAGGCGTGCCCGTTTTATTACCAACTCGATCACCTCGGCACGCCGCAGGAACTGACGGATTTCGGTGGCGAGATTGTCTGGTCGGCGAAGTACAACGCCTACGGCAAAGTCACGCACCTGGCGTTCGGCGGCGGCGAGCAACTTGAGCAACCGCTACGATTTCAAGGGCAGTACTTCGACGCCGAGAGCGGTCTGCACTACAACCGGCATCGCTACTACAATCCGGATATTGGTCGGTACCTGACGCCGGATCCGATCAAGTTGGCGGGTGGGCTGAACCAGTACCAGTACACGCCGAATCCGACGGGCTGGGTTGATCCGTTGGGGTTGAGCGGAAATTGTCCGCCGCCGAATAAGCCTGGGTGTGAGGCGCCGGATGATACGACTGGCGTTAAGGTGGATGCGGGTGAGCCGGCGCTGCCGAAGGCTTACACTCAATTTCCAGAAGATCCAAACGAGCTTACGGAAGTGTTAGGCGTCCAGCCCAAAATTTCACAGACTCAACATGGAAGTCAAAGAATGACGTGGCGACCTAACGCGGACACTATTATTAGATTTGAAAGTCATCCCGGAGATGCTGGGCCATTTAATGCGAGGCATCATGGTGAACACTATCATTTGGAACTCAAACCTAATAATTTAAGTTGGAGTCAGGCGGATAGAAATAGGGAGGTTATCAAAGTCAGACCTGACGGCTATCAACTCGGTCACGGAACTGGCTTTGTTGCCGGTGAGAAACATCCAGGTATTTCAAAATGAACGAATTTTCAGTTTCAGACGGCACCATTGAAAAAATGACGTGTGAACACGAGCGCATTTTTATAGAATTTCTAGATTGGCAGGAACAACGCTGGATCATTATCTTTGAAAATGTTTTAGGTGTGAAGTGTGCTGGGGCAATAGGCGCAGAGATATCAGAGATGTTTGTGGTGGGTGTGACATCGTTGTCGCAGGAGTTACTTTTGATTGATTCTTCGGAAGTCGGGCTAAGCTACTGCTTCACTTGTGCTCGCGAGTGCAACATTGTTTTGACAGTTGTGGCTAGCGGATACACTGTTGATAGATGTAATTAAAATAAATAAATCTGTCCCGCTTTTGATGGAAAAAATAATTATGAAAACAACCATAGATCTCGTGACTCTTGTTGCTGAAGAAGTTCTAGTTAGGTTTTCAACCAGTGCCGGGTCCGCAACCGCAGTTTGGCGTGCTGCTCCACCGAAAGTTGGTGAGCAGTATGATGTCGAATTAGAAGTCGATGATGAGTTTGTTTGGGGAGAGAATGCTTGTTCCTCGCTCAATAATGCTCACTCTATTGGGGTGATGGATGGCATCGTAACTATGACGGGGACTTTAATCTCAAATGATATGGAGGGCGGCGCAGTTGTTGATGTGAATGGATCAATAATACTTATTGAATTGATTGGATGTGCGGAAGCTGACTCGGTGTTCGTGGATTTAAAGGTTAAGAATATAAATGTTTTTCCGACAGGTATTTGAAGAGATTCAGCAGTTTTCAATTATTGTCGCGAAAAATAGTTGGGGGATGAACAGCCACAAACAAATCCGTCCCCTTTTTGAGTAAAACGGGAAGAGTTCCAGTACCACGAAGAGGAAATTTAAGCTCCCAGCTCGCAAACTGGAGAGTTCATTTTAATGCGTTGAACAAAGCTATGACGAGGGAAAGGCTCGGGCTGGACCCATATACAGGTTGGGATCACAATAATGACCCGATTGTAAGGATGGAGTTACCTGGTGCAGGTCGCGGTTATCGACCGAACAAAAAAGACAATCAAAATCCCACGTTGAATGATGATTTAAATTGGCTTGAGGTTAAGTTTGATAAGGATAAGGTAGCTTGGCCGTATACGGGTTTTCCCTCGGAGAGAAAGTGATACTGAAAGATCCTTTTATGAATGAAAATTTTGAATCGAACCTGATGTGGTTTATTGGGGTGTTTAATGTCTATGATCGTGAGGAGACTCGTGGGGAAGAACTCGCAGCCTTTGATCCTGATAACCAGGTGGATAGAGATGCCCTGATCATTAGGTATAGTTTGCAATTGGGCTGCTTGTCTTATCGGCATAAGTTTTTGCTGTTTGAGTTCCTGGCCGAAAAGCTAAGAGATTGCAACTATGACTTTCAAATTTTGTTCAACATAGACGATATATATGACTCAAGTTGGCCGCGAGCTGAATGGTATGCGCTGAAAGACCCACGTGGTTTTTTTGAAGATATATATAGATTGGCAAGCGAAGAGTGGAAAAACGATCTTCATAAGGCCAGCCTTGAAGATCAATCGACTTGGTAAGGCCTGTTATCTCCGAGGCAAATAGATTTTATGACCGCTTCGCGCTCAATCGCGGGCAAGCCTCGCTCCCACAGGATTGAGGTCGTACCCATATTTGGCGGTCCGCCTCGATTCCGTAGGAGCGGGGCTTGCCCGCGAAGGCGGTCTTACGATCGGTGAAATTTCTGGGCAAGGTTGTCGGAAGTTTCCTTCAAGTCGTAGCGGTTTCCATGAACTGGTGCGAAGTGAAATCCATGGATAGTCTTTGGTTGTCACTGCAAATGCAGTGGCAGGGTGTAGGAGCCCTCTCTCATGGTGCAACAGCTTTGTCGTTTGATTGCGGCGCTTAATTCGTGTCCGTAAGATCGTTCGCGGCGGCTGTGCGCGGGACACGCTTCGGCGTGGCCGAGGTTCATGAGTGCTCGGTACTCCTACTCCTGCGCATGGCTGCCACCCAAACCTGTAGGAGGGTGCGTTGGCAGCCTCATGGAAATTACAAATGACGACGCTAACGCCAGATCCACCCTACGAAAAACCAATTCCCCACCCAAAAAGCCGTTTCATGGCGCTCACCAGCAACTGCACCGACATGCCCACCCTGTTCGTCGATACACACGCGCCGCTCGATATCTTGACCGACGCCGCCAGCTATCGAATTCGCGCAGTCACTCAGGTGCTTGAGAATCTGTCGATGCGCGGTTCAGTCGAGTGTGATTCGATGATTCTCAGTGACTTTGCCTTGCTCTGCGCCATTCCGTTACGGGATGGGTGTGATGTGCTGGATGTGATTGGGCGGCGGTTGCAGGCTCGGCCTTCGGAGTAGCGTCGAACGGCTTTTTGTGGCGAGGGGGCTTGCTCCCTCGCCACAAAGGCAAGATCAAAAGATCGCAGCCTTCGGCAGCTCCTACGGGGGGCTTCTTATGCTTCTGCGTCGGGAGAGGGGCCGCTTCGCGACCCAACGGGGCGATGCGGCGGTCCGACAAGCCCCCTCACTACAAAGGTCCGGTTATGGCTGAAGACCAGTGATTAGATGAACAACCCCACCCTCCAGCATCATCACTCCCGGCACCCCAGCCACCGTCAACGCCTGCCGATCCATTCGCGTCATATCCCGCAATTCCACCCGCACCCGGGTCAGCGCCACTGGCTGTTGCGACTTGAGGTTATCCACACCGCCAAGCGCGGCCACGACATTCGCGGCCAAACCGAAAACAGGCTGAGCCTCCACTTTCGGCTCATCCACCACCAGGTCCGGCGTCAACGCTTTCCAGAATGCCCGCTGCATTTTCTCGAACATGCTCAGTTCTCCAGAATCAATGAAGTATCTACCGTCGCCTCGTGGTGCAGCCGCAATGCCTCGCGTACCTGCTCAGCACTTTCCAGCCCCAGCGCTTGCTGGGCGATGGCTTGGCAATCCAGCAGATCCACTTCGCGAACTGCCGCTTTGATCGCTGGAATCAACGGCACGCTCACCGACAGTTCATCCACGCCAAGCCCCAGCAACAGCGGCACCGCCAGTTTTTCCGAAGCCATGGCGCCGCACACCCCGACCCATTTGCCATGGGCATGAGCGGCTTTCACTGTAGTGGCGATCAGGCGCAGCACCGAGGGATGAAAACTGTCGGCCTGACTGGCCAGCCGTGGGTGATCGCGATCCATGGCCAAGGTGTATTGGGTCAGGTCGTTGGTGCCGATGGAGAAGAAATCCACCTCGGGCGCAAACAGGTCTGCCATCAGTGCCGCTGCTGGTACTTCGATCATGATTCCCAGTTTTGGCAGTTCAGTGAGACCCAATGCCAGCGCCTCTTCTTCAAGTAGCTGACGGGCCAGCCGCAACTCCGACAACTGCGTAACCATGGGCAGCATGATGTGCAGGCGAGCCAGCCCGGCGCTGCTCAGAATCGCCTTGAACTGATCGCGCAACAGCTGCGGACGCTCCAGGCACAAACGAATCCCGCGCATGCCCAAAAACGGATTGGTTTCGCGCTCCATAGGCACGTAGGCCAGCGGTTTGTCACCGCCGACATCCAGGGTGCGCACCACCAGATTGCGCGCCGGGCCCAAGGCGCGGGCGATGGCGCTGTAGGTGGAGGCCTGCTCGTCATGGCTTGGCGCGTGGTTGCGATCCAGATAAAGAAACTCCGAACGCAACAGACCGACGCCCTCGCCGCCCAGCGTCATGGCCTGCTCGGCCTCGGCCAGCGAAGCGATATTGGCGGTGATTTCAAGGTGATGCCCATCGCGGGTACAGGCGGCCAGTCCTGCATGTTCCAGCTCGTATTGTTGGCGCTTCTTTTGTCGCTGACGATTGGCTTGCAACTGCTCCATGGCGGCCAGCTCGGGATCCAGCTGCAACTCGCCCTTGTCGGCATCGAGCAAAACCCGGGTGCCATTGATCAGTGTCAGCACCTGAACCGGCAACCCGCAGATCGCCGGCAAACCGAAGGCCCGCGCGAGAATCGCCACGTGGCTGGTGGCGCCACCGCCGACCGTCGCGAACCCCAGCACCTTGTGCGTGTCCAGGCCAGCCGTCTGGGAGGGCGTCAGTTGCTCGGCAATCAGGATCGCCCCGTCCGGCAACTCCATCGCACGATCCTCTACGCCGAGAATCAGCTTGAGTACCCGTTGACCGACGTCGGCCAAATCCGCCGCCCGTTCGGCCAGCAAGGCATTGCCCAGGCTTTTGAACAAGGTTGCCGTCGACTCGGTGGCCGCACGCCAGGCGAAACCGGCGCTTTTGCCTGCATCGATCAGTGCCAGGGCCTGATCCAGCAGGCCTGGGTCTTCGAGCAGTTCCTGATGAGCCTTGAAGATATCTGCCTGGGCATCTCCCGTGGCCTTGTCTCGCAACTGCTGCAAAGCCAGAACCGCAGCCGCCAATGCCCGGGACAGGTGTTCGCGCTCAACCTGAGGACTAACGCCCGACTCGCTCACCTCGAGGGTTTGCTCGGCAATCTGCACCACTTGGCCAAACGCCGACCCCGGCGAGGCGCAGACTCCGCGCAGCACCGTTAGCGATGAGACCTCGGCAACAACCGTCTCGACCTCTGCCATCACTGTCACGGCTTCCCCGCAACCGGCGGCCAGCAACTCGGCCAGCGTCTTGATCGCCACTTCGGCATCCGCGCCCGCCGCGCTCACCTGCAGGATGTCACCTTGGGCGGTCTGCAAAGCCATGATCGCCACCAGGGATTTGGCGTTCGCGCTGTGCTGCTGCTTATGCAGACAAATACTCGCCGAAAAGCCTTTCGCCGCTTGGGCAAACACTGCCGCAGGGCGAGCGTGCAAACCGTTGGCATTGGGCAACGTCACCGGTTTTGAGAACAGTGCTTCGCCCTCCTCCGGCAGCGGCTCATCAGCCGCCACTTCGGATGGATTCAGACTCAGCAGCGGCTGACCGCTTTCCACCACGCCCGTTTCGGGCGTCAGCCAGGTGAACGGCTCGCCGCTGACCACCAGCATCAAGGTCAACAAACTGCGGGCGTTCAAGGCGATGTAATCGGCATCGAACTCGATCAGCGCCTGCCCCACTACTACCCGCTGACCTTCCTCCACCAACCGGGTGAAACCCTTGCCGGCCAGGTTCACGGTATCGAGGCCGATGTGCATCAGCACCTGCACGCCATTGTCGTCGGTGATGCTGACGGCATGCCCACTGACCTGCACATTGCTGACCACCCCGGCCAGCGGTGCGCACAAGATTTGCGAAGTCGGATCGATGCACAGACCGTCGCCGATCACGCGACTGGAAAACACCTGATCGGGCACCTGGTCCAGCGGCATCAGCACGCCGGACAAGGGTGCCAGCAGTTGCAATTGTTGGGGTGTGGCCATGACGTCACCTGCTGTTTTGTTCTTTGAAGTGCCGATGGAGCGCGAGGCTCCGACAGCATCGCTTATTTCCACCAATACTCGACCTGCAATCCGACGTTCGAACCGTGTCGCGCCGTGCCGAAGGCGCCGGTGTCAGACAACGCCGAACCCGCCGCCAGTTCATTGGCCGCCCGTTTGGCTGCCTCGTTCCAGCTGGCATAGGTGTAATACAGACGCACCTCGGGGCGCGCCCAGAATTCCGGGCCCTTGGGCGACCACGTCGGGGCGAAGGTGAACTTGCTCAACTTGCGCGTCCCGCCCGTGGCTTCAACCTGATCGTGGCCCAGTTCGGTCACCAGTTTGAACTGCTCGGTGATCGCATAGGCCGGGCGAATCCCGAGGGAAATCCAGTTCTGGTCGGCGCCGTCCGGGCGAATGTCTTTCTGGTAGACCGCTTCGACCTGCCCGCCGAAACGCGGCGTCACTTGCCAGTCGAAGAACTCCACCACCCGATAGCTTTTGCTGCTGTCATCCAGCCTCACGTTACCGGTATAGCCCAACCCGGTGCCGGGGCCTTCGCCGTACTGAAAGGCCAGTTTGTTCTTGCCGCCCAGAAAGCCCTTCTGCACATGCTGGGTGGTGATTGCCCAACCGCGATGAGCGTCGCGGCTGTCAGGCTTGTCGATGTAGCTCAAGCCGAACTCCACCTCACCGCCAGGGTTGGTGTTAAAGCCAGCGACGTTGAAATCGTGACGGTTGATGTAGTTCTTCTGGTACAGGTTGTCCTTGCGCGAGAAGGCGTAGCTGTATTTCAGATCACCGATCAGCACATCTTCGATACCGCCACCGGTGGCGCTCTGGTTCCAGTAGTAGAAGTCGGAAATGTGGATATCGTTCCGTTTGTAGTAACGCCGACCGGCCCACAGCGAACCGCCGTTGAGGCTGGGCATGTTCGACCATTGCGCATACAACTGCGGCAGGCGCACCGAGCCGTTATCGCCGTTGAATGTCAGGTCCTTGTCGTACTGGTTATACAGCGATGCCATACCGTCGACGCTGAGCACCGAACCATCGTCCAGCGTGAACAGATCCTGACGCAATTCAAGTTCAGCGTACTGCTCGCATTCGTTACCCAAGCGGTATTTGGTCTGCGCTCCCGGCAGCTGGAAACACTGCTGTTTACCGCTGTTAACCGAGGTGCCTACGCCGCTGCGCAAATAACCGGCGAATTCCAGCGCCTGGGCCGACAGTGGTAATGCCAGGCACACACCCGCCGCTACAAGGCTGCGATTTATTGTTGTTTTCAAGAACCACCTCATTATTTTTATTGTGTGATGCAGCAAAATCGGCGCGCAAAACTCCCCCGCGCAGCGTTCTGCGTGTTTTTTAAAACGGTGTTTTTATTGGTTAAGCGTTAGCGATCGCTCAGGCGCAGAACGAACGACTCATAAGGCCGAAGAAAGACCTGCCGGTTTCGTGGCGGACAGTCCCGGTAGTTGCTGATCACCAGACTTTGAGTCATCGCTTCGCTGATCACGTCACCCGGCAGTTCGACTTCGCACGGCGTGCCATAGAAGTTGTTCAGCACCAGCAATCGCTCGCCATTGCCTTCACGCACGTACGCCCAGATTCGCGTGTGCTCAGGCAATAATTGCCGGTACACACCGTCGGACATCAGCGTTTCACTGTGGCGCAGGGCAATCAATTGACGGTAGTGATGCAGTACGGAATCCGGATCGTCGAGTTGGTAAGCGACGTTGATCCGGGCCGCGTTGGCCGGCACGCCGATCCAGGGTTCGACCGCACTGAAACCTGCGTTCGGGTCGGCGTTCCAGTGCATCGGCGTGCGACCGTTGTCCCGGGACTTCTGCATGATCGCCGCCATGTTGTCGGCGTCGCTGCTACCTGCTTCGCGCTTGAGCCGGAAGATGTTCAGGGTTTCGACATCGCGGTACTGATCGATATGATCGAAGCCCGGATTGGTCATCCCCAGCTCTTCACCTTGATACACGAACGGCGTGCCCTGCAGGAAATGCAGCGCCGTGCCGAGCATCTTCGCCGACACCACCCGATGCTCGCCGTCATGACCAAAACGCGAGACCACCCGTGGTTGATCGTGGTTACACCAGAACAGCGCGTTCCAGCCGCCGCCGGCCTGCATCCCGGTCTGCCAGTCGGAGAGAATGCGCTTGAGTGCGAGGAAGTCGAAATCGGCGCGAATCCACTTTTGCAGGTTCGGGTAATCCACCTTCAAGTGATGAAAGTTGAAGGTCATCGACAGTTCTTTTGACTCTGGCCGCGAATAGCGGATGCAGTGTTCCAGGCTGGTGGACGACATCTCGCCGACGTTGATCAGGTCATGACCTTCGAATACTTCACGGTGCATCTGCTGCAAGTATTCATGGACGTTCGGGCCGTCGGTGTAAAAGCGCCGACCGTCGGTGTTGTCCTCGGGGAAATCCGCCGGTTTGGAAATCAGGTTGATCACGTCCAGACGGAAACCACCCACGCCTTTGTCGCGCCAGAAACGCATCATCTTGAAGACTTCGGCGCGCACCTGGGGGTTGTCCCAGTTCAGGTCGGCCTGCGTGTGGTCGAACAAGTGCAGGTAGTACTGACCGGTCTGGGCTTCGTACTCCCAGGCCGAACCGCCGAACTTGGATTCCCAGTTGTTCGGCTGATCGCGCCAGATGTAGAAATCGCGGTAAGGGTTGTCGAGGCTGCTGCGGGCCTGCTGGAACCAGGTGTGCTCGATCGAAGTGTGATTGACCACGATGTCGAGCATCAATTTGATCCCGCGCTTGCCCGCCTCGGCAATCAGCAACTCGCAGTCGGCCATGGTCCCGTAGCTCGGGTCAATGGCGTAGTAGTCGCTGATGTCGTAACCGTTGTCACGCTGGGGCGAACGCAGGAACGGCGTGATCCACAGGCAATCGACACCCAGCCAGTGCAGGTAGTCGAGCTTGGCCACGACGCCGAGCAAATCCCCCGTGGGGTTGCCGGCGTGGCTGTGAAAACTCTTCGGGTAGATCTGATAGATCACCGAACGTTGCCAGTCTTGCATGGCGGGATTCCTTCAATAAGTTTTGTACTGGGCCAAGGGCCCCTTCGCGAGCAGGCTCGCTCCCACAGTTGATCGCATTCCAATGTGGGAGCGAGCCTGCTCGCGATAGCGATCTGTCAGGCAACCCGATACCCGGGCCGGACAATCCTCATGCTCAACCCGCAAGTCAGAACAAACGGCACGACCAAGGCAATCACCATCCCGACCACGAACATCGGGATGAACTGTGGAATGATCGAGATAAAACCGGGCAACCCGCCGACGCCGATTGCCGACGCCTGGACCTTGTTCATTGACAGGAAGATGCAGCCCAAGGCCGAGCCGATCAGGGCCGCATAGAACGGAAATTTGTAGCGCAGATTGACCCCGAACATCGCCGGTTCGGTGATACCGAAGTAGGCAGAAATCGCCGAGGTCGAGGCCATGCTTTTGTCCCGCACGCTGCGGGTCATGTAGAACACCGCCAGTGCCGCGCTGCCCTGCGCAAGATTCGACATGACGATCATCGGCCAGATGAAGGTGCCACCCTGGGTGGAGATCAGTTGCAGGTCGACCGCGAGAAACATGTGGTGCATGCCGGTGATCACCAGCGGTGCGTAGAGCAGGCCGAAAATAGCGCCGCCGACCATGGGCGCCAGGTCGAACAGGGTGACCACGCCTTCGGTGATGAGAATCCCTAAATGGCGAGTCACCGGGCCAATCACTGCCAGCGCCAGCACACCGGTGACGACGATGGTGGTGATCGGCACCACCAGCAATTGCACCGCGTTAGGCACTCGCGCCCGCAGCCATTTTTCGATGACGCTCATTACATAGGCCGCCAGCAGTATCGGCAGGATTTGCCCCTGATAACCGACTTTCTCGATCTGAAACACGCCGAGAATGTCGAAGTACGGCAGGCTCTGCCCCTCCAGCCCCGCCACCGCTTTGCCGTAGTTCCAGGCATTGAGCAGATCCGGGTGTACCAGCATCAGGCCGAGCACGATGCCGAGGATTTCGCTGCCGCCAAAGCGCTTGGCCGCCGACCAGCCCACCAGCGCCGGGAGGAACACGAACGAGGTGTTGGCCATCAGGTTGATCAGACTCCAGAGCCCGTCAAGCTTCGGGTAGGCATCCAGCAGGGTCTTGCCCTCGATGAACATGCCTTTGGCGCCGATCAGGTTGTTGATGCCCATCAACAGGCCGGCAATGATCAGTGCCGGGAGGATCGGCATGAACACGTCGGAAAACACCCGAACCAATCGCTGCATCGGATTGATCTTGTCGGCGCTTTTTTGTTTAACGTCGGCGATGGTCGAGGCGGCGAGACCGGTTTGCCGACGCAGCTCGGCGTAGACCTTCTCCACTTCGCCGGGGCCGATGACCACCTGGAACAGGCCGCCGGTAAAGAACGAACCTTTGACCAGATCGATCTGGTTCAGCGTGGCGCTGTTGACCAGTTTCGGGTCCTTGAGGGCCAGGCGCAGGCGTGTGACGCAATGCGCGGCCTGCTCGAGGTTGTCGCTGCCACCGAGGCTGTGCAGCAGCTCGGAGGCGATATTCGGATAGTCGTGGCTCATGATTGTCCTTGCGCTGTTGTTTTTTGTTATTGGCAGCACGCCGAAGCGAAAAGTACTCGTCTGTACGAGTTAAAGCAACAACTCGTACAGACGAGTTTGATTTTGTTTAGCCTGAACCCGACAGGCGGCGACATTTCCTACCTCCGAAGTCAAAGAAACCCAAAGCCGCATGGACAAACTCCTACCCTGCCCTTAAGGTTCAAAACCTTTAGCACAGCGCGGCACAGAGCTCTCCCCATGAGTAAATACAACCAGATCTACAGCGATCTGCTTGCCAGCATCACGACCGAACGTCTGGAACGCGGCGCCCGACTGCCCTCCGAAACCGAATTGATGGACAGCTATCAGGCCAGCCGGGGCACCGTGCGCAAAGCCATCGAGCAATTGCAGGAGCGCGGTTTCGCCCAGAAAGTCCACGGCAAAGGCACCTTCGTCCTGTCGACCAACCCGATCGAATTTCAGCTCGGCGGCATCGTCAGCTTCCAGGAAACTTACCCACGACTGGGTAATGACGTCAGCACCGAGGTGGTCGAATTCACACAAATCCCTCTTGAAGGCGCTCTGCTCGAACACATCAAGGCTGAAGCCGGCAGCCTGATCACGCGGATCAAGCGCGTGCGCCGGATCGACGGAAAACGGGTGATCCTCGATATCAACCATTTCGTCAGCGACGTGATTCCCGGCCTGTCACGCCACATTGCCGAACACTCGATTTACGCCTTCATCGAACAAACTTTGCACCTGCAAATCGCCTACGCGCAACGCACCATCGAGGCGGTGCCCTGCAGCAAACATGACCGGCAACATTTGGACCTCGACAACCAGAGCCATGTAATCGTGGTGAGTAACCAGACGTTTTTGCAGGATGGCCGGCAGTTCGAGTACACCGAATCGCGGCATACCCTGGACAAGTTCTACTTTTCGGATGTGGCACGGCGCTGAAACGCGAAAGGCCCCGTGAACTCGTGTTCACGGGGCCTTTTGGGTGTTACGGACGATCAGCTAAAGCCGGGATCGCTCCCACTCCATTGCAAATATTTAAACCGGCGAAAGTTCGCGATTTTCATCATGAACGCTACTGGTCCATTGAGACAAAAATGCCGCCAGCTTTTCTTCAATATGGCTCTCGATGGTTCGCAAACGAAGTAAGGGGATATCGCATTTTTGCAGGATGCTGTTTTTCAGGGCGTCTCGCTCGACCTGTTCAGTCTCACCATGAGAGCCCCCATCGACTTCGATTACGCCCAGCGGTTTTTTCCCTACTTTGTAATAGAGCACGAAATCGCAGCTGGCCTTGTTTTTCATGAAAGTCAGTTCCCGTGCCGTCAATAATTCATTGGCGAGCGAGGCTAGCTGTATCAACTCAATCTGAGTGTGAAACATCATCGATCGGCAGGCATCCTGAGCAAGCGCTTCACGAAGTAGCTGCGCCACTATCTGTTCGGATTTGAACGATGAATCATTCGGCCGAAGTCTTGCATTAAGACGTTCGAGCGATTGGTCGTATTCTTTGTAGAGCAGGTCGAAGGCTGATATCACAGGTGCGCGGTGGAGTTGCTCTTGTTCCGCATAGTATTCGATGTACCGCACCAGCGCGGCGATATGTCCGTTGTTCGCGGTGAAGACTTCGTCGCCCGTGACCAGGGTGAACCGATTTTTTGCTCTGGATACCGCCACATTGACCATGCGAGGGTCATCCACGAACGCCAGGAATTTCGGCGTTGTGCTCTTTTTGTCCAGCACGGTGGAAAAGACGATCTCGTCGCACTCGCGGCCCTGGAACTTGTGAACGGTGTCTTTGACGAAATCATCAGGCAAAAGCGTGCCCGAAAGCGTGGCCTGGTTCCTGAACGGAGCAATGAAACCTCTGCCGTCCTCGCCCTCCCATGCACTTTCGCCCTCTCCTTCCAGCACTGCCAGAAGCGAGTCCAGCTCCCGTAGATTGGTTTTGCGTCGTGTGTGGTTTCCCTTGGAGGTGACCAGCAATAACAACGGCTTTTCCCCGCGGTCCTGGGTCATCGGAACCAGTTGATTGTCGTAAAACTGCTGATTGCAGAACTGAATGATCTGCGGGTGACAGCGATAGTGCTCTTTCAATAGCGTCATCGGGATCGAATCATTGAACACACTGACGCACGAATCGAGCAGGCTGTACTTCTCGCAATCGTAGTGGTCCATGGGCGCCGCCATGCCCAGCTCTGCCGGGATGTGCGCCAGCTGTTTTCTGTCGCCGACGATGATCAGGTTCTTCGCACAGCCCAGCGCCAATATTCCTGGAACAATGTCCTGTTGCGAGGCCTCGTCGATGATGACGTAGTCGAGCATAGCCCCGCCTTCAAGCGAGTTGATGATCGAATGCGTACTGCTGGAAATGATCGGATAGCGCTTCAGGAACTCATCAAATTTGCGTTTATAAGTCTTGGCGTCAAAGGGTTCCGGGTCCGGTACATGCTGATGCAAGTGCTGCTTCAGATACTTCATCGAAGCGCTCGTCAACTCATCCAGCAGCGTCTCGTATTTGCCGAGGCGCAACGCTTCCTGAAGGGTGGCCAATGCCGTTTTTCTTTGCAGCAATGCCTTGTCATAGTAGTGAAGCTGCAGGCTATAGAAGATCGATTTTCGCTTTGCCCAGTCATCGAATGGCTTCATCCGCAGAATCTTGAAATTGAACAGCAGCTCGATTCTGTCCTTGATCCTGACGCGGTCGCCTGCAAGATGTGTCAGGTAAGCCATCAGATCCGCTGCCTTTTGCGGGGAGAGCTTGTACTTGTCCAGGGCGACGGGTGCCTGCACGCCGTTATCCTGCTGCCATTGCAGAAGATAGCGCCGCTCCACCTCCAGCTCATGGATTTCAATCTGCAACAGGGCTACCGAGTTCCGGGTCTGAAGCAATTGCTTCAACTGCTGCAAGACGACCTGGATGCGTTCCATCGAAGGCGTGGCTTCGGGAACCGTAAGAGGTCGAGGGCAAGGATTGGCGAAGAATGCCTCCCGGTTTTCTTTGCTACCCAGCTCGGCTACAAGATAATTCAACCCGGACTTGCCCAGTTTTTCACAGACATTCGCGACGGCCGCGTTGTTGTTGGACACCACCGCCACGTTTTTTCCACGCAACAGAATATTGGCGATGATATTCAGAATGGTCTGTGTCTTACCGGTACCGGGAGGCCCTTCGATCAGACTGATCTGCGAGGTGAAGGCCTGCTCGACGGCTTGAAGCTGGCTTTCATTAATGCCAAAAGGAAAGATGAAGTCGCCCGTTTGTGCCTGCCGTCCATTCTGCCCGGTGCAGTAGGCGTGCAACGCCGTGTCCGCGCATGACGGTATTGCGCTCAGCTGGCGCAGCACATTTTCGGCGATGACCTTATCCACCGGTTTCACGGCCTTTTCAACCCGGCCGTTGGCCACGGAAAGGAAATAGTGGAAGGTCGGCTCGTCCTTCATCTTCGTCGGCTCGACAAGCTCGATAGCATCCATCTTGAACACGTAACTTGCCGTGCTTCCGGAATACTGAATGACGGCATATTTCTCGCCATAGATCACAGCGCTCTCGATGCCGCTTACCAGCGAGCTGCCTTTTTTTCGCAGAAGCTGGCCTTTCACCTCTCGGGTAGGAACGACCTTGCAGTCCCCCAGCGGGCTAGGAAAACTCTTGCCGGAGGGAAAGTGGCAAGTCAGCGAGAATCCACCGCTCCCGTCACGCTTTATTGTCCAGTCGCTGATCTGACGGGTCTTGTCTATACCGCGCACGCTAATGGAAACCATATATCCCTTACGCAGGCTCGTTCAAAGCCTGTACACATCCATGTTGTCGGAGTCCGAATCTATTGATCCGGCGAATTTGACACTATTCTGACATCACTCTTTGTCCGGGCACCAGCTTCCAGTCGGTACGTCGAACAGGCTTATGTAAACGTTTCCTGTAGATGCGACAAGGGCGCTTCTCAGCGCCCTTGTCGTTCAACTCATTCCCACTCAATCGTCGCCGGCGGCTTGCTCGACACGTCGTAAGTGACGCGGGAGATGCCTTCGATTTCATTGATGATGCGGCCGCTGACGGTTTCCAGCAGTTCGTAAGGCAGGTGAGCCCAACGCGCAGTCATGAAGTCGATGGTTTCCACGGCACGCAGGGCAACGACCCAGGCGTAACGACGGCCATCGCCGACAACGCCAACCGATTTCACCGGCTGGAACACCACGAACGCCTGGCTGACCTTGTGGTACCAGTCGGCTTTGCGCAGTTCTTCGATGAAGATATGGTCGGCGCGACGCAGCAGGTCGGCGTATTCCCTCTTCACTTCACCGAGAATCCGCACGCCCAGACCCGGGCCCGGGAACGGGTGACGGTAGACCATGTCGTACGGCAGGCCGAGTTCCAGACCCAGACGACGGACTTCGTCCTTGAACAGCTCACGCAGGGGTTCAACCAGCTTGAGGTTCATTTCTTCCGGCAAGCCACCCACGTTGTGGTGCGACTTGATCACATGGGCCTTGCCGCTTTTCGCGCCAGCCGACTCGATCACGTCCGGGTAGATAGTGCCTTGGGCCAGGTACTTGATGTTGTCGAGCTTGCAGGATTCGGCATCGAATACGTCGATGAAGGTGCGACCGATGATCTTGCGCTTCTTCTCGGGATCCGACTCGCCTGCCAGGTTATCGAGGAACTGGTCGGCAGCGTTGGCGCGAATCACTTTGACGCCCATGTTCTCGGCGAACATGGCCATCACTTGCTCGCCTTCGTGCAGGCGCAGCAGGCCGTTGTCGACGAAGACGCAGGTCAGTTGGTCGCCGATGGCTTTGTGCAGCAATGCGGCAACTACCGAGGAGTCGACACCGCCGGAAAGACCCAGCAGTACGTTGTCGGTGCCGACCTGGGCACGGACCTGGGCAATGGCGTCTTCCGCAATCTTCGAAGGTGTCCACAGCGCTTCGCAGCCGCAGATGTCGAGGATGAAGCGCGAGAGGATGCGACCGCCCTGCTTGGTGTGGGTCACTTCCGGGTGGAACTGCACGCCGTAGTAGCCGCGAGCATCGTTGAACATGCCGGCAATCGGGCAGCTCGGGGTGCTGGCCAGGATGTGGAAGTCTTCCGGCAGCTTGGTGACCTTGTCACCGTGGCTCATCCACACGTCGAGGCCGAACAGGCCATCGGCGTCGATGTGGTCTTCGATGCCGTCCAACAGGTGGCTCTTGCCGACCACGTCAACGCGGGCATAACCGAACTCACGCAGCTCGGAACCTTCGACCTTGCCACCCAGCTGTTCAGCCATGGTCTGCATGCCGTAGCAGATACCGAAGACCGGTACGCCCAGGTCAAACACCGCTTGCGGGCAGCGCGGGCTGTCGGCTACGTGCACGGACTCGGGGCCGCCTGCGAGAATGACGCCTTTGGGAGCGAATTCGCGAATCGCTTCGTCGTCCATGTCGAACGGATGCAGTTCGCAGTACACGCCGATTTCACGCACGCGGCGGGCAATCAGCTGGGTGTACTGGGAACCGAAGTCGAGGATCAGGATGCGGTGGGCGTGAATGTCGAGGGCCATGTGGTCAGTCTCGTCTATGCAGTTCGGTGAAGAGAATCAAAAACAACTCGGGGCTGAAAACAGCCCCGGTTACTTGACTTATTGCTGGAAGCCTCAACCTACGCGGTAGTTTGGCGCTTCTTTGGTGATTTGCACGTCGTGAACGTGGGACTCGGCCATGCCAGCGCCGGTGATCCGCACGAACTCAGGCTTGGTGCGCATTTCTTCGATATCGGCGCTACCGGTGTAGCCCATGGAAGAACGCAGGCCGCCCATCAGTTGATGGATGATGGCGCTCAGGGTGCCCTTGTACGGAACACGCCCTTCGATCCCTTCAGGTACAAGCTTCTCGGCGCCTGCCGAGGAGTCCTGGAAGTAACGGTCGGAGGAACCTTGAGCCTGGGACATGGCGCCCAGCGAACCCATGCCGCGGTAAGCCTTGTACGAACGACCCTGGAACAGTTCGATCTCGCCCGGTGCTTCTTCAGTACCGGCAAACATCGAGCCCATCATCACGCAGGAAGCACCGGCAACGATGGCCTTGGACAGGTCACCGGAGAAACGGATGCCGCCGTCGGCGATCAACGGAACGCCTGTGCCTTCAAGGGCAGCGGCGACGTTGGCGATGGCACTGATTTGCGGGACGCCGACACCGGCGACAATACGGGTGGTGCAGATCGAGCCAGGACCGATACCGACCTTGACTGCGTCAGCGCCAGCTTCGGCCAGGGCCTTGGCGGCAGCGCCGGTGGCGATGTTGCCGCCGATGACCTGCACTTCAGGGAAGTTCTGTTTGACCCAGCGAACGCGGTCGATCACGCCTTTGGAGTGACCGTGAGCAGTGTCGACCACTACCACGTCAACACCCGCGTGGACCAGAGCAGCTACGCGGTCACCGGTGTCTTTACCGGTACCGACTGCAGCGCCAACACGCAGACGACCTTGATCGTCCTTGCTGGCCAGCGGGTAAGCCTTGGCTTTTTCGATGTCGTTGACGGTCATCATGCCTTTGAGGGCGAATTTGTCGTCGACGATCAGTACACGTTCGATGCGGTGCTTGTGCAACAACTCACGGACGTCGTTCTTGTCGGCGCCTTCCTTGACCGTGACCAGACGCTCTTTAGGCGTCATCACTTCACGGACGCTGGCGTCCATGCGGTTTTCGAAACGCACGTCACGGGAAGTGACGATGCCGACCAGGTCGCCATCGTGCAGTACCGGAACGCCGGAGATGTTGTGCAGGCGGGTGAGTTCGAACAGTTCACGAACCGTGGCGTCAGCCTCGATGGTGATCGGATCCTTGACCACGCCGGCCTCATAACGCTTGACCTTGCGCACTTCGGCAGCTTGCTGCTCGATGGTCATGTTCTTGTGGATAATGCCGATGCCACCTTCCTGAGCCATGGCAATTGCCAGACGGGCTTCAGTAACGGTGTCCATGGCGGCAGAAACCAAAGGAATATTCAGCTCGATGCCACGGGTAAGGCGGGTCTTGAGACTGACTTCGTTAGGAAGAACCTCGGAATAACCGGGCACTAAAAGAATGTCGTCGAAGGTCAGAGCTTCTTGGCTGATACGCAGCATCGCGGGGGCTCCCGAGCGGGAAAATGGAAGCGCGCCATTATAGTCAGACACCCCCTCGGGTTCAATGTAAAACTCTGTCTATTATCGACGCAGTGATCGACGGAGGTTTTGGCACACAAATCCCGTAGGAGCGAGGCTTGCCCGCGAAGGCGTCCTCACTGGCGCTAAAAGCTTCGCGGGCAAGCCTCGCTCCTACGGGTTCGGGTTCAGTTACAGTTCGACCTTGACCCAACTCACAGGTTGATCCAGCCAATCGGCAAATTCGTCGATGAAGTTCTGCTTGAACCCGGCCTCGACCCAGTTGTTGAAGATGAAACCCAGGTTGGAGAAGCCGCATTCCTGCAAGAACAGAAACCCGTTGATGTCGTCTTCATGCCCGCATTCAGGACACGTGAAGTTATCGGTGCGCCCCGGCATCCACTCTTCCAGGCTTTCGAACAGCGCTTCGCCGATTTCCTTGCGGCACTCGGCGCAGCCGGCTTCTTCGAGAAACCCCTTGGCCGGTGTATAGATGCAGCGCTTGGTGATGATTTCCAGACCATTGACCGGCTCGCCGAATGGCAGCGCGTCAGGGTACAGGACCACGGCGCGGGCACCGTCGGCGATGGCATGGGCCATGCGATTGCCGGTGCGGCCACAGGTGGTCAGCTCTTCTTTAATGATGTTCTTGCGCACCAGCCAACGCACGACCGCCCGGGACCGGGGTTCGTGTACCGGCAGGGTGGAGATTTTCGGGACGATGATGCTTTGGGAATTCATGGTGCAAGCCTACAAATGCTGAATGATCCACCCTTGTGGGAGCGAGCCGGCTCCGGGCGGCGTTCCGACGATGAGGCCATTGCAGCCAACATTGTTGTTGCCTGACCCACCGCCATCGCGAGCAGGCTCGCTCCCACAGGATTTGCGGCCGGCAGCTTAATCCCTGACGAAATCCGGTCAAGTACTCAAATAACGCCCGATCAAGGCAATCCCGCTGGCCAGCACCAGCCAGGTCACCAGCCGCACGAATGCCTCGCGGGACAATTTCAGGGTCAACCGCCGGCCGATCCACAACCCCAGCGCCATCGCTGGCAACAAACACAGCGCCAATACCAATAAGGGTAGCTCGGCATACACACCGGCGATGGCAAACAGACTCAAACGCACCACAGTGCTGCAACTGATCAGCGCACTCTGGGTCGCCCGGGCCGCGTCCTTGGGCAATCGGCTGTTCAAATAGATCGCATATAAAAAGCCGCCACTGCCAAACAGCGCCCCGAACATCCCGCCCACCGTGCCCATCGGCACCGCCCACCCTGCGGACAATTGCGCCGGACGGGTTTTAATCCACAGGCTATGAATTGCATAGGCGCTGATAAACAGCCCCATCAACAGCAGCAACACATCGGATTTCAGGTTCAGCAGAAATATCACCCCCAACGTGCAGCCCACCGCCATGCACGGCAGCAGTCGCAGCAATTCGGGCCTCGTCACATCCCGTCGCGAGGGCAACAGATTGCCGAACGCCGCGACGAAATCCAACAACACCAGCAGCGGCACGATTTTCGACAGCGGCATGAACAGGATCAGAATCGGCCCGGCCACCAGCGCGGTGCCAAAACCGGCGATGCCGAACACGATGTAGGCCAGCGCAACGCCCAACCCGATCACCAGCCAACCTACCGCACCCCACGGCCATTGGTTTAACAGCTCCAGCACATTCATCGACACGGCTTCCTTTTATTCCTGTGATGACTTTAGCCAGCGCCGAGCGTTGCGACTAATATCTTCAACGTCGACAAGCCATCTCAAAAAGGCATACCTCGTGCTTTCAACCCGCCAATTGCGTTACTTCGTGGAAATCGCCGAGAGCGGCAGCTTCAGCGCTGCGGCCGAACGACTGTTTATTGCTCAATCAGCGTTGAGCCGGCAAATCAAGGACATGGAAACCCAGCTGCAAACACCGCTGTTCGAACGCACCGCGCGCCAACCCCGTTTGACGGCGGCGGGTGAAGCCTTTTTGCCGAGGGCGAGAAACCTGCTGAACGAACTGACCAAGGCCAGCGAGATGGCCACTCAGGTGGGCACCGGTCAACTCGGCGTGTTGCGCCTGAGTCATTCCAGCACCGTGCCCATGAGCGGCCGGCTGCTACGAGGCATCAGCGTCTATCTGGATCGGCACGCCGGTGTGTCGATGGACATCGTCAAGCTGTCCTCCGAGGCGCAACTGGAGGAATTGGCTGAAGGGCGTCTCGATGTGGGCCTGTTGCGCCTGCCGGTGCTGCGTCAGCGTGAAGGGGTGCAGATTGTTCCGCTGTACAGCGAGCGCCTGTTGCTGGCGGTGCCGCCAAATCATCGGCTGGCTGTGGATAAGTCCGCACAAGGCATCGATCTGGCGCAGTTGAGGAGTGAAGCGTTTATTTCCATCCCTCATCCACAGCGTGGCGGCCTGAGCTATTTATCGGCCGAGTTGTGCATGCGCCAGGGGTTCTTTCCCCGGGCGGCTCGGGTGGTGTCGCGTAAAACCACGCAACTGCAATTGATCCAGGCCGGGTTCGGCATCGCGCTGTTACCGGAATCGATGCAAGACATCGCGCCGCCGGATATCCACTTTCTGCCCTTGGCCGACCCTGACTGCCACAGCACCGTCGCCCTCGCCTATCGGCAGCATCCCACTGCGCTGGTTCAACACTTCATCAAAACCTGCACAGATCATTGTGGGAGCGAGCTTGCTCGCGATAGCGGTTCAACATTCAACATCAATGTCGACTGACACACTGCTATCGCGAGCAGGCTCGCTCCCACAGGGGATTTTCGCCGGATCATGGAGATTGATCGCCGAATGCCTTTAAACTGCGCCCCATGATTAAAGATCCCTTTGCAAGACTCGGCCTGGACCGGGAAGTCCTGACTGTCAGCCAGCTCAACGGCCGCGCGCGGGTGTTGCTCGAAGACGTGTTCAGCAACATCTGGGTCGAAGGCGAAATCTCCAACCTCGCCCGCCCGGCGTCCGGCCATGTGTATTTCACCCTCAAGGACAGCGGCGCCCAAGTGCGTTGCGCGCTGTTTCGGCAGAACGCCGCGCGGGTTCGGCAGGCGCTGAAGGACGGCTTGGCCGTCAAGGTTCGCGGCAAGGTTTCGCTGTTTGAAGGCCGTGGCGATTACCAGCTGATTCTCGACACCGTGGAACCGGCTGGTGACGGCGCCTTGCGCCTGGCGTTCGAAGCGCTGAAGGAAAAGCTCAGCGCCGAAGGACTGTTCAGTGCCGAGCGCAAAGTGCCGCTGCCGGCTCATCCACAACGCATCGGCATCATCAGCTCGCCCACCGGCGCGGTGATCCGCGACATCATCAGTGTGTTCCGCCGCCGCGCGCCGCAGATCCGACTGACGCTGATTCCCACCGCCGTGCAAGGCCGCGAAGCCACCGCGCAGATTGTCCGTGCGCTGAAACTGGCGGACGCCCGCGGTTTCGACGCGTTGATCCTGGCCCGTGGCGGCGGCTCGCTGGAAGACCTCTGGTGTTTCAACGAAGAAGCCGTGGCGCGCGCCGTGGATGCCTGCGTGACACCGATTGTCAGCGCCGTCGGCCATGAAACCGATGTGTCGATCAGTGACTTCGTCGCCGACGTCCGCGCCCCGACACCGTCCGCCGCGGCTGAACTGCTCGCGCCGGATTCCAGCGATCTGGTGCGTCGAGTCGAAAGCCTGCATCGACGCCTGGTGATGCGCATCCGCGACCGCTTGCTGCGCGACCGACTGCGTCTGGAAGGCATGGCCCGGCGCCTGCGCCATCCTGGGGAACGTCTGCGTCAGCAAGCACAACGTCTGGATGACCTGGACATGCGCATGCGCCGCGCGTTCGAACGCAGCCTCAATACCCGTCGCGAACGCTTGATCCGTCTGGAAACCCGCCTCGCCGGCCAACATCCGGGGCGGCAATTGGCGATGCTTCGCCAGCGCCTCGACAGCCTCGCCGAGCGCCTGCCCCGGGCCATGCGGGAAGGTCTTAAATCCCGTCGGCTGCAACTGCAAAGTCAAATGCAGACGCTGCATGTGGTCAGCCCGTTGGCGACTCTCGCGCGTGGCTACAGCATTCTGCTGGACGAGCGCGGCAACGCGATTCGTAGCGCCGCGCAGACCCATACCGGCCAGCGCCTGAAAGCCAAACTGGGTGAAGGCGAGCTGCAAGTGCGCGTCGAAGACAATCACCTGACGCCTGTCACCCTTTCTCTACTGGATTGATCCATGCCGCGTTCTTTTGCTCCTCTGCTGTTGCTGTGCCTGACCTTCAACGCCCACGCCGACAGTTACATCACCCGCCTGTTGAACAAACCGGTGCCGGGTGGCGTGGCGGTGGTGGATCTGGGCAGCTCCGCCCAGGCCCCCAAAGCCAGCTATCAAGGCAAACCGGTATTGGTGGTCAAGGAACAGAACAACTGGCTGGCCATCGTCGGCGTGCCGCTGACTGTCAAACCGGGCAGCCAGTCGCTTAGCAGTGGCGGTCGTAACCTGAACTTTACCGTCGGCGGCAAGAAATACCCCGAACAGCACATCACTCTGAAAAACACCCAACAGGTCAATCCGAACCCGGAGAACCTCAAGCGTATCGAGGGTGAGCTGGCGGAGCAAATCCAGGCCTACCGCAGCTTCAGCCCGAACACCCCGAGCAATCTGCTGCTGGACAAACCGGTCAACGGGCCGCTGTCGAGCAAGTTCGGCGTGCGCCGCTTTTTCAATGGCGAAGAACGCAATCCCCACGCGGGCCTCGACTTCGCGGTGCCTGCCGGCACCCCGATCAAAACCCCGGCTGCCGGCAAGGTGATCCTGATCGGTAACTACTTCTTCAACGGCAATACGGTGTTCGTCGACCACGGCCAGGGCTTCATCAGCATGTTCTGCCACATGTCGAAGATCGACGTGAAGGTTGGGCAGCAATTGGCGCGTGGTGGTGTGGTCGGCAAAGTCGGCTCCACGGGGCGCGCGACCGGGCCGCATATGCACTGGAATATCAGCCTGAATGATGCGCGGGTGGATCCGGCGATTTTCATTGGGGCGTTTCAGCCATAAATAGTTGTTGAGGCTACCGGCCTCTTCGCGGGCAAGTCGGGTCGCCGCATCGCTCGCTCCTACGGATTTTTGGTGATCGCAGCATGTGACACGACGCAAATCCGTAGGAGCGAGGCTTGCCCGCGAAGGCGATATCACAGGGCCCCTTCAATTGCGCATCACTCAAACCTCGCGCAAACATCAATACAATCTCCGACCCACCCCGCAATAAAATCTCAATAAACTCGACTTTTCGAGTATTCCTCTCAATTTTTTTCGACTGCTTGCCATCCTTCACCCCCGCGGTTAGGGTTGAAGGCATGAAAACCTCTCACACCCTCATTCAGCTTCGCCAGCACCGTAGCCTGTGCCTCGTCAGCGCACGACTGCCAGGCTGAAACGCGGTGCCTCGTCTGACGCTTTATCCCCAGAACATTTGATCCACCGGCAGGCCGCCTTTTTTCGGCCCACACAATAAGGATTTCCCGATGAGCATGCTCAAAGACCCGTCTTCGAAATACCGCGCGTTCCCGACCATCGATATCCCGGACCGCACCTGGCCATCGAAGACCATCACCGCAGCGCCGATCTGGTGCAGCTCGGACCTTCGTGACGGCAACCAGTCGCTGATCGAGCCGATGGACGCGGTCAAGAAGCTGCGTTTCTGGAAAACCCTGGTGCAAGTCGGCGTGAAAGAAATCGAAGCCTCGTTCCCGGCCGCTTCGCAAACCGACTTCGACTTCGTGCGTACCCTGATCGAAGACGGCCACATCCCGGACGACACCACCATTCAGGTGCTGACCCAGGGCCGTGAAGACTTGATCGCACGCACCTTCGAATCCCTGCGCGGTGCCAAGAAAGCCATCGTTCACCTGTACAACGCGACCTCCCCTTCCTTCCGCCGCATTGTCTTCAATCAGGACAAGGACGGGATCAAGGCCATCGCCGTGAACGCCGCCATGCTGTTCGTCAAATACGCCGCCCAGCAGCCGGAAACCGAGTGGACCTTCGAGTACTCGCCAGAAACCTTCAGCGCCACCGAACTGGAATTCGCCAAGGAAGTCTGTGACGCCGTGATCGAAGTGTGGAACCCGACGCCTGAGCACAAGGTGATCCTCAACCTGCCTGCCACCGTCGAATGCGCCACCCCGAACATCTATGCCGACCAGATTGAATGGTTCGGCCGCCACATCAACCGTCGTGACAGCGTGATCATCAGCCTGCATACCCACAACGACCGTGGCACTGGCGTGGCCGCCACCGAACTGGGCCTGATGGCCGGCGCCGACCGTGTCGAAGGCTGCCTGTTCGGCAACGGCGAGCGGACCGGTAACGTCGATCTGGTGACCGTGGCATTGAACCTCTACACCCAGGGCATCCACCCTGAACTGGACTTTTCCGATATCGACGGCGTGCGCAAAGTCGTCGAAGAATGCAACCAGATCCAGGTGCACCCACGCCACCCGTATGTCGGCGACCTGGTTCACACCGCGTTCTCCGGTTCCCACCAGGATGCGATCCGCAAGGGCTTCTCCCAGCAGAAGCCGGACGCCCTGTGGGAAGTGCCGTACTTGCCGATCGACCCGGCCGACATCGGCCGCAGCTACGAGGCGGTGATTCGCGTCAACAGCCAGTCGGGCAAGGGCGGTATCGCTTACCTGCTGGAACAGGAATACGGCATCAACTTGCCGCGCCGCATGCAGATCGAGTTCAGCCAGGTCGTGCAGCGTGAAACCGATCGCCTGGGCCTGGAGATGACGGCCCAACAGATCCACGCGCTGCTGCACAGCGAGTACTTGCAGGCCAACACCCCGTACGCGCTGGTCAGCCATCGCTTGCAGGAAGAAAACGGTCACAGCGCCGTCGAAGTGGAAGTCTCGGGCAAAGGTCAGGGTGAAACCAACCTGCACTGGCGTGGCAAAGGCAACGGTGCCCTGGAAGCGCTGGTGGCCGGTCTGCCGATTCCGGTGGAAATCATGGACTACAACGAACACGCTATCGGCGCGGGCACCAATGCCAAGGCTGCGGCCTACATTGAACTGCGGGTGAATGGTGAGCGTGCGGTGCATGGCGTCGGCATCGATGAAAACATTACCACCGCCAGCTTCAAGGCCCTGTTCAGCGCGCTTAACCGCTCGCTGAGCCAGCCGGAAGCGAAAGCGGCGTAAGCCTACGCTGAAACATGAAAGGCCCCGAGGTGCGAACCTCGGGGCCTTTTTGTTTGCCTGTATTTTTTGTGTCGCCTGTCATGGCCTCATCGCGAGCAGGCTCGCTCCCACATTGGGTTTTGGATGAACACAAAATTGGGGGTTCACACGATCTACTGTGGGAGCGAGCCTGCTCGCGATGACGGCAGGTCAGGCAACGACAATTTCAGGTGAACTCGAAGGTATCGGCATCCAGGTTCGCCGGAAAGCGTGTTCGATAAGCCGCCAGTTCCGCCGCGTCCAGAACGACCTTGAAGACCCCATCGGCATCGCCTGCGCTGAGCAACGTCTCACCCTGAAAATCCAGTACCTGACTGTCACCGGTATACGCAAAGCCTTTGCCATCGGTACCGATGCGGTTCACTGCCGCCACATAGCAGAGGTTTTCGATCCCCCGGGCCGGTAGCAAACGGTTCCAGTGCTGGCGCCGAGCGCCCGGCCAATTGGCGGTGTATAGCAATAAGTCGGTGTCTTGAGGGTCGCGGCTCCAGACCGGGAAACGCAAGTCGTAGCAAATCAGCGGCCGCACTCGCCAGCCCTTCAGTTCGAACTGCACCTGACGCTCGCCCGGGGTGAAATGGTTGTGCTCCCCCGCCATGCGGAACAGGTGACGCTTGTCGTAGTGCCACACCTCCCCGTCCGGTCGCGCCCACAACAGACGATTGCGATGACTGCCGTCAGGCACCTGGACGATGATGCTGCCAGTGATTACCGCGCCCAGTTTCGCCGCCTGAACCCGCAGCCATTTACTGGTGGGGCCATTTTCCGGCTCGGCGAGGGTTTCCGATTCCATGGAGAAACCGGTGGTGAACATCTCTGGCAGGATGATCAAGTCCACGCCGCGAGCCTGTTCCAGCAAGGGCTCGAAATGCTCCAGATTGGCCTGGCGATCATGCCAGGCCAGGGTGGTCTGGATCAGCGCGACATTCAGATTGGGCAGAGCACTCAGATCACGCATAGTTTCGCCGCTGCTTCACGCAGGGTCTCCTCGCGTTTGGCAAAGCACAGACGCACCAGGCGCTGGCCTTTGGGTGGAGTCTGGTAGAACACCGAGATCGGGATGCTCGCAACGCCATGTTCGCGGGTCATCCACAGCGCCATCTCGACGTCATTCAGGTCCGGGCGAATCTGCGAGTAATCGACCAGTTGGAAATAAGTACCGGCCACGCGGGTGAAACTGAAGCGTGATGGCGTCAGCAGATCGCAGAACAGATCGCGCTTGGCCTGATAGAAGTCCGGCAATTCTTCGACGTGTTCCGGGTGCTCGGCCATGTAATCGGCCAACGCGTATTGCAACGGCGTCACGCCGCAGAAACTGACGTACTGGTGAACCTTGCGCAGCTCGGCGCTCAGGGCTGGCGGCGCCACTACGTAACCGGTTTTCCAACCGGTGACGTGATAGGTCTTGCCGAATGAACTGACCACAAATGCGCGCTGATAGAGTTCTTTGTGGGCCAATACGCTGACGTGAGGTACGCCATCGAATACCAGGTGTTCGTAAACCTCATCGCTGATCACATAGATATCGCGGTCGCGAATCAACGCCGCCAGTTGATCCAGCTCGGCCCGGCTGATCAGTGCGCCGCTGGGGTTGTGCGGGGTGTTAAGAATGATCATCCGCGTACGCGGGCTCAGCGCATCGGCAAGCTTCTGGAAGTCGATGCTGAAATCGTTGAGGCCCAGCTGCACATGCACGCAACGGCCACCGGCCAGTTCCACCGAAGGTTCATAACTGTCGTAGGCCGGATCGAACACGATCACTTCGTCGCCGCAGTGGATCACCGCCTGAATGGCGCAGAAGATCGCCTGAGTTGCGCCGGGGGTGACCGTCACTTCGCTGTCGGCATCGACATGGGCGCCGTAGCTGCGAGCGATCTTCGCCGCAATCTGCTGGCGCAACACTGGCAGGCCAGTCATCGGCGAATATTGGTTGTGGCCACTGGCGATATGCCGACCAACTGCATCGCGCAAGGCCTGCGGGCCGTCGAAATCGGGAAACCCTTGAGACAGATTGATCGCCCCGATTTGCGCCGCGAGCTGAGACATCTGCGTGAAGATAGTGATGCCGACATTCGGCAGCTTACTGGTGATCATCGGTGATTCCCTGCGCTACACCCGGCTCTACGACGGCACGGGAGAGCTCGAGAATAGCCCAAACGGCGTCCATAAAAAAAGGGCGCCAAAAGCGCCCTTTTTTTATCCCGGTCCCGTAGGAGCGAGGCTCGCCCGCGAATGCCTCACCGCGGTACTTCAGCCAGACCGCGTTATCGTTCTTCGCGGGCAAGCCTCGCTCCTACAGAAGCCAGGCAACCTCAAATCAGCGCTTGTCGCGGCGCTTTTTGTCGGCCTTTTTGTGGTGCGACATCATGCGGCGCTTCTTGTTGACCTGACGGTCGGTGAGCGAATTCTTGTTGCCTTCGTACGGGTTCTCGCCGCCCTTGAACTCGATGCGGATCGGCGTACCGACCAGCTTGAGCACACGACGGTAAGTGTTTTCCAGATAGCGCACGTAAGACTTCGGCACTTTCTCGATCTGGTTACCGTGAATCACGATGATCGGCGGGTTAGCACCACCCAAGTGGGCATAACGCAGCTTGATCCGACGGTTGTTGACCATCGGTGGCGCGTGCTCACCAACCGCATCTTCCAGAATCGTTGTCAGGCGGTTGGTTGGCCAGCGGGTGACCGCAGACTTGAACGAGTTCTGTACGGAGGCGTAGAGGTTGCCCACGCCCGTGCCGTGCAGGGCCGAGATGAAGTGAATGTCGGCGTAGTCAACGAAGAACAGTCGACGTTGCAGCTCGACCTTCACGAAGTCGCGCTCGCTCGGCGTCATGCCGTCCCACTTGTTGATCGCGATCACCAGCGCACGACCCGACTCAATGGCAAAGCCCAGCAGGTTGAGGTCGTGGTCCACCACGCCTTCGCGGGCGTCCATCACGAAGATCACCACGTTGGCGTCTTTGATCGCTTGCAGGGTTTTGACCACGGAGAACTTTTCGACTTCTTCGTGGATCTTGCCGCGCTTGCGCACACCAGCGGTGTCGATCAGCGTGTACTTCTCGTCGTTACGTTCGAACGGGATGTAGATGCTGTCGCGGGTGGTGCCGGGCTGGTCATAAACGATAACCCGGTCTTCACCGAGCATGCGGTTGACCAGGGTCGACTTGCCAACGTTCGGACGGCCGATGATGGCGATCTTGATACCGTCTTTTTCGCTTGGGCCAGGAATGCGCTTGGCTTCCTCGCCTTCGGCAACGATCTCTTCCTCGCCTTCTTCCAGCTCGTCATCGTCTTTCGGGAAGTCGCTCAGGGCGATTTCCAGCATCTGGGTGATGCCACGACCATGAGCACCGGCGATCGGGATCGCGTGGCCCATGCCCAACGGGGCGAATTCGGCGCGGGCCATTTCAGGGTCGATGTTGTCGACCTTGTTGGCAACCACGTAAGAACGCTTGTTACGCTTGCGCAAGTGCTCGGCGATCATCTGGTCGGCCGCGGTGAAACCGGCCTTGGCATCTACCAGGAATAGAACGACATCCGCTTCTTCAATGGCCAGCAGCGACTGCTCGGCCATTTTTTCGTCCATACCGTGCTCGTCACCGGAGATACCGCCGGTGTCGACCAGAATGTAGGAACGCCCTTGCCACTTGGCCTCACCGTACTGGCGATCACGGGTCAGACCGGACAAGTCGCCGACGATGGCGTCGCGAGTCCTGGTCAGGCGGTTGAACAAGGTGGACTTGCCGACGTTCGGTCGGCCCACCAGGGCGATTACGGGAACCATGCGGCTCTCCACTTCGTTATTTCAGAAAATACAAAAGCCGCTGCGAGGCAGCGGCTGGTGCTCGGGGCAGCACTGTGGGAGCGAGCCTGCTCGCGAAAAAACGCAACAGCACCGCGTTCTTCCAGACATCACGCATTATCGTTGACGTCCATCGCGAGCAGGCTCGCTCCCACAGGTGAAGCCGCTTGGGGGTTAAACCCCAAGCATAGTCTTTACTTAATGGTCAGGGCTTCCAGTTTGCCACTGTTGCCATACAGATAAATCGTGTCACCCACCACCAGCGGACGGGCACGCAGGCCGTCACTGTCGATGCGCTCGCGGCCGACGAAACGACCGTCCACCTGACTCAGCAGGTGCAAGTAACCTTCCATATCACCGACTGCAACATAGCTGGAGAACACTTCCGGAGCCGACAGTTGACGGCGGGCCAGCGAATCGTTGCTCCACAACGCAGTGGTAGAACGTTCGTCGACGCCTTCAACGGTGCCTGCGGACAGGCTCACGTAGACGCTGCCAAAACCCTGGGCAACGCCGGCATAGCTGGAAGCATCCCGCTGCCAGAGTTGACGACCGCTTTCCAGGTCCAGTGCCGCGACACGACCCTGGTAGCTGGCGACATACAGTGTACCGCCGGACAGCAGCAAGCCACCGTCGATATCGACCACACGCTCAAGCTCCGAACGACCTTGTGGAATCGCTACGCGCTGTTCCCATACCGGCACGCCGTTGGAAACATCCAGAGCGACCACTTTACCAGTCGACAGGCCAGCCACCGCGAGGCGGTTGGTGACGATAGGTGCACTGGTGCCGCGCAGGGTCAGAACCGCTGGCGTGCTGTCATACAACCAGCGCTGATTGCCGGTAGCGGCATCCAGACCAATCAGACGGTCATCCTGGGTCTGAACCACAACAACGTCACCGTTGGTGGCCGGCGGCGCGAGTACTTCACTGGTCACGCGAGCGCGCCATTTCTCTTCACCGCTGCTGGCGTCCAGGGCAACGATTTCGCCCTTGAGCGTACCGATCATGACCAGACCGTAACCCACGCCAACGGCGCCGGAGACAGGCAGTTCGAGATCTTTCTTCCATTTGACGTCGCCATTGCTGCGATCCATCGCCATCACCACACCGGTGACGTCGCCGGCATAAATGGTATCGCCATCGATCGCCGGAACCAGCATGTTGTAGGTTTCGCCCTGACCGTCACCGATCGAACGACTCCACTGCTTTTGCAGAACCACTTCTTCTTTGAAGTCGGTCAACTCGGCCGGTGGCAATTCTTTTTTGCTGTTGCTGCTGCAACCCGCGGCCAATATGGCCAGAGCCAGCAATGCTGCATGTTTCCAACGGATCACGTCACGCATCCCCTTTGGCCAGGTCGTCCAGCTTGATTTGTAGGCCACCGACCGCCGCTTCATCCGACAGTGCTGCCTTGGCTTTTTGATACGCCGTGTTCGCTTCGTCGGTACGACCCAACTGCACCAGCAGGTCGCCTTTGAGTTCTTCGCGAGTGGCCAGGAAGGCTTTGTCGGCATCGCCTTCGAGCAGTTTCAGGGCTTCATCGACCTTGTTCTGCGCGGCCAGTACCTGCGCCAGGCGCTGACGGGCAATCTCGCCGAGTGCCGGATTCGCCGGTTTGTCGACAATGGCTTTCAGCTCGCTGGCTGCGTCGTCCAGCTTGGCGCTGTCGACCGCGACTTTCGCCACGAACAGGCTGCCGTATTGCGCGTAAGCGGTGCCGCCGAACTCGCTATTGAGCTTGCCAGCCAGATCCGAAACTCGTGCAGCATCAGGCTTGCCGTCAGGCGTCAGCGTGGTTTCGAGCAATTGCTGATAGAGAATCGAGGCGCCTTGCGACTGATTGCTCTGATACTTCTGGAAGGCCTGCCAGCCGAACACGATGACCAGCGCCAACAGGCCGCCAGTGACCAGGGGCTTGCCGTTGCGTGTCCACCAGTCCTTCAACTCCGCCAGATGTTCGTCTTCGGTACTCGACACCCCAATACTCCTTAATCGCTAAATCGGCTGTTTGACAGCTTCAACCCTGCACGACGCAGGTGGCCAGGTGTGCAGCAAGCGCATCCCAGGCAATGCTTTGTTGTTCGCCCTGGCCACGCAGGGGTTTGAAACCTACCACTTGCTGGGCCATTTCGTCGTCACCGAGGATCAATGCGTACAGCGCACCGCTCTTGTCGGCTTTCTTGAACTGGCTTTTGAAGCTGCCGGCGCCGGCATTGACTTGCAGGCGCAGGTTGGGCAATTGATCACGAACACGCTCGCTCAGGGCCAGACCAGCCAGCTCGGCGGCTTCACCGAAGGCGCAGAGGTAGACATCGACCTGACGGGAGATTTCTTCGGGAATCTGCTCCAGGGTTTCAAGCAGCAGCACCAGACGCTCGATGCCCATGGCGAAACCGACGCCGGTGGTCGGCTTGCCGCCCATCTGCTCCACCAGACCGTCGTAACGACCACCGGCACACACGGTGCCCTGGGCGCCCAACTTGTCGGTGACCCATTCGAAAACGGTCTTGCTGTAGTAATCCAGCCCGCGAACCAGCTTCGGGTTGATCACATAAGGAATGCCGGCGGCGTCCAGACGAGCCTTGAGGCCCTCGAAGTGCACGCGGGATTCTTCGTCGAGGTAGTCGGCCATCTTTGGCGCGTCGGCCAACGCCGCTTGAGTGTCGGGGTTCTTGGTATCCAGAACCCGCAGCGGGTTGGTCTTCAGACGGCGCTGGCTGTCTTCGTCCAGTTGATCCAGGCGAGCGGACAGGTATTCGACCAGTGCTTCACGATAACGACCACGGGACTCGCTGGTGCCCAGGCTGTTGAGTTCGAGCTTGACCGCATCGCGGATACCCAGCTCGCCCCACAGGCGCCAGGTCAGCACGATCAGCTCGGCGTCGATGTCCGGACCGTCGAGGTTGAAGACTTCGCAACCGATCTGGTGGAACTGGCGATAACGACCTTTCTGTGGACGTTCGTGACGGAACATCGGGCCGATGTACCAGAGTTTCTGCACCTGGCCGCCGCCGGTAATGCCGTGTTCGAGCACCGCACGCACGCAGGCCGCTGTGCCTTCAGGGCGCAGGGTCAGGGAATCGCCGTTGCGGTCGTCGAAGGTGTACATCTCTTTTTCGACGATGTCGGTCACTTCACCGATGGAGCGTTTGAACAACTCGGTGAACTCGACGATCGGCATGCGAATCTGCTTGTAACCGTAGTTATCCAGCAGACGCGAGACGGTGCCCTCAAAATGACGCCACAGGGGAGTCTGTTCGGGCAGGATGTCGTTCATGCCACGAATGGCTTGCAGAGACTTGCTCACTATAAATCCTTAAATTCGTTCGGCGCTTTAGTCAGGCTCAGCCACGCGCGATAACGGCAGCGTCAGCTTCGACCTTTTCGGCCGCTTTCTGGCGGATCAAGCGTTCAAGCTCATCCACCAGATTGTCATTCGTCAGTTTCTGCGCCGGCTTGCCGTCGATGTAAATCAGGTTTGGCGTGCCGCCGGTCAAGCCGATATGGGCTTCCTTGGCTTCGCCCGGCCCGTTGACCACGCAACCAATCACCGCGACATCCAGCGGCACCAGCAGATCTTCGAGGCGCCCTTCCAGCTCGTTCATGGTTTTGACCACATCGAAGTTCTGCCGCGAGCAGCTCGGGCAGGCGATGAAGTTGATGCCACGGGAACGCAGGTGCAGGGATTTGAGAATGTCGTAGCCGACTTTCACTTCCTCGACCGGGTCGGCCGCCAACGAGATGCGAATAGTATCGCCAATCCCTTCGGCGAGCAGCATACCGAGGCCCACGGCGGATTTCACCGTGCCTGAGCGCAAACCACCGGCTTCAGTGATGCCCAAGTGCAGCGGCTGGACGATTTCCTTGGCCAGCAAGCGGTAGGCGGCGACGGCCATGAACACGTCGGAGGCTTTCACGCTGACCTTGAAGTCCTGGAAATTCAGGCGTTCGAGGTGTTCAACGTGACGCAAGGCGGACTCGACCAGTGCAGCGGGAGTCGGCTCGCCATATTTCTTTTGCAGGTCTTTTTCCAGGGAACCGGCGTTCACACCGATGCGAATCGGAATCCCGCGATCACGGGCAGCATCGACCACCGCACGCACGCGGTCTTCACGACCGATGTTGCCCGGGTTGATCCGCAGGCAATCGACGCCCAGTTCGGCTACGCGCAAAGCGATCTTGTAGTCGAAGTGGATGTCGGCCACCAACGGCACTTTGACCAGCTGCTTGATCTTGCCGAAGGCTTCGGCGGCGTCCATGTCCGGCACGGAAACCCGCACGATATCGACGCCAGCGACTTCCAGACGATTGATCTGGGCCACGGTGGCGGCCACGTCATTGGTGTCGCTGTTGGTCATGCTCTGCACAGCGATAGGCGCATCGCCGCCCACGGGCACGTTACCGACCCAGATCTTGCGGGATTCGCGACGTTTGATTGGAGATTCGCCGTGCATGACTTATTGACCCAACTTCAGGCGAGCAGTCTCGCCACTGGTGAACGGAGCGACATCAACCACTTGCCCGTTGTAGCTGACCTGCGCGCCACGGGCGAAGCCCAGACGCACGGAAAAAGGCGGTTTGCCGCTGACAGTAACATTTTCGCCTTTACGCTTGAGACCACTCAACAGCACCTTACCCGTGCCATCGGTCACTTGCGTCCAGCAATCGGCGGTGAATTGCAATTGAACCTGGCCTTGGCCAGCCACCGGAGTTGCCGGAGCTGGTGCCGGGGCGGTCGGGGCAATCGGGGCAATCGGAGCCGTGATAACCGGTGCCGGTACAGCGGGAACAGCCGGGGCAGGCGTCGCTGGCGTCGTCGGTGTCGCGACAACCGGAGCAGTGCTGTGGGCAGCAGCCGCAGGCGTTACTGCTGGAGCCGCTGGCACTGGAACCGCTGCGCTCGTTTCGGCATTGACTGGCTCCTCGGCCGAAGTCTCGGCCTGAGGCAGTGCTAGAGGCGTTTCACCTTCAGCCTGACCTTGCGCAACGGCCTGGTCTTCCGGCTCGTCCAATGGATGAATCTGGGTGGTGCCATCGGCGCCTTCGACTTCGACGTGTTCCGGAGCCAGGCCGATCAGGTCCTTGGTGCGCAATGAAGTTTGATCCTGCCACCAGATAAAACCACCGCCAATCACCGCGAGCAGCAATAGCAGGCTGACAATTCGCAAAATGGTGTGAGAAACCCGAACAGGCTCTTCGATACGCCCCAGGCTGTGGACGTTGCTGCCTTGGGAGTCGGTGCCGGTGGATTGGTCGAACTGCTGGACCAGAACGGTTTGGTCCATGCCGAGCAATTTGGCATACGCGCGAATATAGCCACGAGCAAAGGTGTGCCCAGGCAGCTTGTCGAAAGCGCCGGCTTCCAGATTACTCAGGGAATTAACGGTGAGGTTGAGCTTGAGGGCCACTTCGGCCAGCGACCAGCCATTGCTTTCGCGGGCCTGGCGCAAAGTCTCACCGGGGTTAACGCGATTCGCTGCTACAACTTCGGGATGCGCCGCTTTCATCATTGCTCCGACAGGTATTGCTGATATTCCGGCGTACCGGGATAGAGTCGTTTTAATTGCAGGCCAAAACTGGCGGCCTTGTCGCGATCTTCGAACACTTTTGCCAGCCGAACGCCGAGCAATAGACTACGTGCATTTTGTTCGGTGAGCAGGCTAAAACGGTCGTAATAGTCACGCGCGGGCACATAATGCCTGTCTTCGTAAGACAACTCAGCCATTTCCAGCAATGCACGTGGTTGTTGGCGATTCAAACGCAGGGCTTTTTCCAGCTGCTGGCGAGCCAGATCACGCTGGCCAAGCTTTGAAGCGGTCATGCCCAGGTTTTCGAAAACCCGTGAACGCTCAGGATACAAGGTATCGGCGGCGGCCTGTTCGAAGCGCTCGTACGCCTCTTTGTAACGTTTCTCTTCGAAAAGAAAGCTGCCGTAGTTATTCAGGATTCGCGCATCGGCGGGACGGGAAGACAGCGCCTTGCGAAAATGCTGATCGGCCAGTTCCGGCTCCATCTCGGCCTGGAACACCAGCCCCAGCGCCGCGTTGGCGTCAGGATCCGAGCTGTCCAGGTCCAAAGCCTTCTTCAACGGGACTTTGGCACGCTCGGTCATGCCCTGCTGCAAATACCCCAAGCCCAGCTGCACGTAGGCAGCACGCGCTTCATCACGGCCCTTGCTGGTCTTCATCGGGTTGAAATCGCCCGACAGGACACAACCAGCACAGAGGCTGGCCAACAGCACAAGCAGCGCGAAGCGCAGGGACATAGAGATCCTCTCTTAATTATTGTTCGCGGCGTTTGTTGCAATATCGTTTTCGGCGCTCAACTCGCGTACGGCGATATAACGTTCGCTGCGACGGGTGCGATCCAGCACCTGCCCTACCAATTGGCCACACGCGGCGTCGATGTCTTCACCGCGGGTGGTGCGTACGGTGACGTTGAAGCCTGCATGGTGAAGCTGATCCTGGAACCGGCGAATCGCGTTGTTGCTTGGGCGCTCGTAACCGGAATGCGGGAACGGGTTGAACGGTATCAGGTTGATCTTGCACGGAATGTTCTTGAGCAACTCGATCATCTCAACGGCATGTTCAACCTTGTCGTTGATGTCCTTGAGCAAGGTGTACTCGATGGTCAGCACGCGCTTTTCGCCCAGGGACGACATGTAGCGCTGGCACGACTCGAGCAGCATCTTAAGCGGATATTTCTTGTTGATCGGCACCAATTGGTTACGCAATGCGTCGTTTGGTGCGTGCAGCGACAACGCCAGGGAAACGTCGATGTGCTTGGACAGCTCATCGATCATCGGCACCACGCCCGAAGTGGACAGGGTCACGCGGCGCTTGGAGATCCCGTAGCCCAGGTCATCCATCATCAGATGCATGGCGGCCACGACGTTATCGAAGTTCAGCAGCGGCTCACCCATGCCCATCATCACCACGTTGGTGATGGCACGGTCGGCGGTCGCCGGGATGCTGCCGAACGATTTATTGGCAATCCACACCTGACCGATCACTTCGGCGGCGGTGAGGTTGCTGTTGAAACCTTGCTTGCCGGTGGAGCAGAAACTGCAATCCAGGGCACAGCCTGCCTGGGACGAAACGCACAAAGTGCCGCGTTTGCCCTGGGGAATGTACACGGTCTCGACGCAGCTGCCGGACGCCACACGAACCACCCACTTGCGGGTGCCGTCGGTGGAGATGTCCTCGCTGACAACTTCAGGACCACGAACCTCGGCAATAGCCTTGAGCTTGTCGCGCAAGGCCTTGCTGACGTTCGTCATGGCGTCGAAATCATCGACGCCAAGGTGGTGAATCCATTTCATTACCTGACCGGCACGGAAACGCTTCTCCCCGATTGAGTCGAAGAATTTTTCCATTTCCAGCTGAGTCAGACCCAGCAGGTTGGTTTTTACAGTCGATGTAGTCATGGATTCACCTTCACTCTTAAGCCAATGCTTAGCGAGTGGTTACTTCAGTAGCTGCGAAGAAGTACGAGATTTCGCGAGCAGCAGCGGCTTCGGAGTCCGAACCGTGTACAGCGTTGGCGTCGATGGAATCAGCGAAGTCAGCGCGGATGGTACCGGCAGCAGCTTCTTTAGGGTTGGTAGCGCCCATCAGCTCACGGTTCAGAGCGATAGCGTTTTCGCCTTCCAGAACCTGAACGACAACCGGACCGGAGATCATGAAAGCAACCAGGTCGCCGAAGAAACCACGAGCGCTGTGCTCAGCGTAGAAGCCTTCAGCTTCAGCTTTGGACAGTTGCTTCAGCTTCGAAGCTACAACGCGCAGGCCAGCTTTTTCGAAACGAGTGGTGATCTCGCCGATAACGTTTTTTGCAACAGCGTCAGGCTTGATGATGGAGAAAGTACGTTGAACAGCCATGGTGTAACTCCAGAAACGGTAATTTGTGAAAAATTAAACCCGCGAATTATACGCGGGTTCTTGGGTATTGCCTAACTGCGTACGGTGCAGAATCAGTCTGCTTCTTCGATCCAGGCGGCCTGAATGGCTTCAAGCACCTTCTCGCCACCGCGGGTCGGATCATCACTGAACTCCGGCAATGCCAGCACCCATTGGTGCAGATCGACGAAGTTCACGTAACGCGGATCCACTTGCGGCCTGGATTCAGCCAGCTGGATCGCGATTTCAAGCACATCAACCCATTTCAGACTCATGTCGGTTCCTTGAATCAGTGCGGCGCTTCGGCCGCATGGTTGAGCGAGTATTTCGGAATTTCAACGGTCAGGTCTTCAGTCCCGACGATCGCCTGACAGCCTAGACGCGATTGCGCTTCCAGACCCCAGGCCCGATCAAGAAAGTCTTCCTCCAGCTCATCCGCCTCTTCCAGCGAGTCAAAACCTTCGCGGATGATGCAATGGCAGGTAGTGCAAGCGCAGACGCCGCCACAGGCGCTTTCCATCTCGATATGGTGCTCATGGGCCAGTTCGAGAATGGATATACCGGGCTCAGCCTCCACAACCATGCCTTCCGGGCAGAACTTCTCGTGTGGCAGAAAAATGACCTGCGGCATCAGTTATCCTCGATTTCATTCAGGTTGCGCCCCGCCAGAGCGGCTTTCACCGTCGAGTCCAGGCGGCGGGCAGCAAAGGCATCGGTCACTTGCGACAGACGCTTGGTCTGCTGCTCGATGGCGTAACCATCGGTGCCTTTCATCAATTCGGTCAGTTCCTGCATCTGCAATTCGATGACCATGCGCTCTTCGGCGTCGAGCAGGCGTTCGCCGTCAACTTCCAGAGCGCCCTGTACCGCCTCGATCAGGCGCTGGGCATCGACTTGCTGCTCACGCAATACGCGGGCGACTTTGTCGTCGTTGGCGTGCTGGAACGAATCTTTGAGCATTTTGGCGATTTCGCCGTCGGTCAGGCCGTAGGACGGCTTGACCTGGATGCTGGCTTCGACGCCCGAACCCAATTCGCGGGCCGAGACACTGAGCAGACCGTCGGCGTCGACCTGGAAGGTCACGCGAATCTTCGCCGCGCCAGCCACCATCGCCGGAATCCCACGCAATTCGAAGCGTGCCAGGGAGCGGCAGTCACTGATCAACTCGCGCTCGCCCTGCAATACGTGGATCGCCATGGCCGACTGGCCATCTTTATAAGTAGTGAAGTCCTGGGCGCGGGCGACAGGGATGGTGGTGTTGCGCGGAATCACCTTCTCCATCAGGCCACCCATGGTTTCCAGCCCCAGGGACAACGGAATCACGTCGAGCAACAGCAGTTCGCCGCCGTCACGCTTGTTGCCGGCCAGGGTATCGGCCTGGATCGCGGCACCGATGGCGACGACTTGATCCGGATCGATTTCGGTCAGCGGTTCGCGACCAAAGGCGTGCGCAACAGCTTCGCGGACGCGAGGTACGCGGGTCGAGCCACCGACCATGACCACAGCGTGAACATCCTCCAGCTCAATGCCGGAATCACGCACCGCGCGGCGACAGGCTTTCAGGCTGCGAGCAACCATTGGCTCGATCAGCGCATTGAAGGCTTCACGGGTCAACTCGGCCTTCCAGTCGCCATAAGCAACTTCGACGGACGAGCAGTTGGTCAGGGCTTCTTTGGCCGCACAGGCGGTTTGCAGCAGATGGCGCTGCGTACCCGGATCGAGGTCGGCCGACAGACTGGCGCCCTCAATAATCCAGCCAGCAATAGCGTGATCGAAGTCATCGCCACCCAGGGCGCTGTCGCCGCCGGTAGCCAGCACTTCGAAGACACCGCCAGTCAGGCGCAAAATCGAAATATCGAACGTACCGCCGCCCAGGTCATAAATCGCGACCAAGCCTTCGGCGTGCCGATCCAAACCGTAAGCGACCGCGGCGGCGGTTGGCTCATTGAGCAAACGCAGCACGTTCAGACCGGCCAGCTTGGCCGCATCCTTGGTGGCTTGACGCTGAGCATCATCGAAATAGGCTGGAACGGTAATCACCGCGCCAACCAATTCGCCACCCAAGGTCGCTTCAGCGCGCTGACGCAATACCTTGAGGATATCGGCGGAGACTTCGACCGGGCTTTTCGGGCCTTGCACCGTGTCGATGAACGGCATGTGCGACTCGCCGTCGACAAAACGGTACGGCAGCTGATCGCCCAATTGCTTGACGTCGGACAGACCACGACCCATCAAGCGCTTGACCGACAGCACAGTGTTCAAAGGATCGGACGCGGCAGCCAGTTTGGCCGACTCGCCGACCTCGACGCGATCGGCATGGTAGCGCACGGCAGACGGCAGGATGACCTGCCCGTCAGCGTCAGCCAGAGGTTCGGAAAGACCACTGCGCAATGCAGCGACCAGCGAATTGGTAGTGCCCAAGTCGATCCCCACAGCCAGACGACGCTGGTGCGGTTGAGGACTTTGGCCGGGTTCGGCGATCTGCAGTAGGGCCATCGTTATCAGGACTTATCTGTATATCAGGCGTGCGACCGGAGCGGCACTGGGTTAATCGTCGAGGCGCTCTTCTAACTGGCGCACTTCGTAGGTGAGCTTGTCGAGGAACTGCATGCGCCGCATCAGGCGTTCGGCCTGTTCACGTTGCGCTGCATCATCCCAACAGGCTGCGAAGCTTTCGTTCAGTTCATCCTGCGCGGTCTTCAGGCGACGCTTGAACACTGCGACACCCGCCAGATCGGCGCTGTCTTGCAGGTCTTCGAGCTCTTCACGCAACTCCATCTGTTGCAGAAGAAACTCCGGATCATGCACCGTGACCTCCAGCGGCAGCTCGCGACCGCCCATGGCGAGCAAATATCGCGCGCGTTTGGGGGGGCTTTTGAGCGTCTGATAGGCCTCGTTGAGGCTCGCGGATTGCTCGAGCGCCAGCCGCTGCTCACGCTCGGAAGCGTCGGCAAAGCGGTCCGGATGAACACCGCGCGCCAACTCACGGTAGCGCGTGGCCAGCTGATCGAGATCCAGATTGAAACTCGGTTGCAGCTCAAATAAAGCGAAATGACAAGGAGTACCCACAAGAAGCCTCAGATATTGAAGCTTTCGCCGCAGCCACATTCACCGCGCACGTTGGGATTGTTGAACTTGAAGCCTTCGTTCAACCCTTCCTTGACGAAATCGAGCTCGGTGCCGTCCAGGTAGGCGAGGCTTTTCGGGTCGATGATCACTTTCTCGCCGTGACTTTCGAACACCTGATCCTCTGCAACCACCTCGTCGACAAACTCCAGCACGTAGGCAAGGCCGGAACAGCCCGTGGTGCGAACACCCAGACGAATCCCTTCACCTTTGCCGCGCCCGTCGAGGGAGCGTCGCACGTGTTGAGCAGCCGCTTCTGTCATGCTGATAGCCATCGGTGACTCCTTACTCGTCGCCAAATCTTGAAAGTCAGATCAAGCCTTTCTTCTGCTTGTAGTCGCGAACGGCCGCTTTGATAGCGTCTTCAGCAAGTACGGAGCAGTGAATTTTCACTGGCGGCAGGGCCAGTTCTTCGGCTAGCTGAGTGTTCTTGATGGTCTCTGCTTCATCCAGAGTCTTGCCTTTCATCCACTCGGTCGCCAGAGAGCTGGAGGCGATCGCCGAACCGCAACCGTAAGTCTTGAACTTGGCGTCTTCGATGATGCCCTGTTCGTTGACCTTGATCTGCAGGCGCATCACGTCGCCGCACGCCGGAGCGCCGACCATGCCGGTGCCGACATCAGGATCTTCCGCGTCCATCTTGCCGACGTTGCGCGGGTTCTCGTAGTGGTCGATGACCTTTTCGCTGTAAGCCATGATTCTTAATCCTCACTCATCAGGAGTCGCTCTTGAAGCCCTGCCAATCGTGGATTAGCAGGGCCCGGTTGCGGCGACTTGAATATCAGTGCGCCGCCCACTCGATTTTCGAAATGTCGACGCCATCTTTGTACATGTCCCACAGCGGCGAGAGAGTGCGCAGCTTGGTAACGGCCTCGCAGACTTTCTGCGCGGCGTAGTCGATTTCTTCTTCGGTGGTGAAACGGCCGAAGGTGAAGCGAATCGAGCTGTGTGCCAGTTCGTCGTTGCGGCCCAGGGCGCGCAGTACATACGAAGGCTCAAGCGACGCCGAGGTGCAGGCCGAACCGGACGAAACCGCCAGATCCTTGAGCGCCATGATCAGCGACTCGCCTTCAACGTAGTTGAAACTCAGGTTCAGGTTATGCGGTACGCGGGCGGTCATGCTGCCATTGACGTACAGCTCTTCCAGGCCTTCGACCTGCTTGAAGAAACGGTCGCTCAGGGCTTTGATGCGTACGTTCTCGGCATCCATGTCTTCCTTGGCTACACGGAAGGCTTCGCCCATGCCAACGATCTGGTGGGTCGCCAGGGTGCCGGAACGCATGCCACGCTCGTGACCGCCGCCATGCATGGTCGCTTCGATGCGAACACGCGGCTTGCGGCTGACGTACAGCGCGCCGATGCCTTTAGGGCCGTAGGTTTTGTGGGCAGAGAACGACATCATGTCGACTTTCAGTTTCGACAGGTCGATCTCGACCTTGCCGGTGGACTGAGCAGCGTCGACGTGGAACAGAATGCCCTTGGAGCGGGTCAGCTCGCCGATGGCCGCGATGTCGTTGATGGTGCCGATTTCGTTGTTCACATGCATGACCGACACCAGGATTGTGTCGTCGCGCAGGGCCGCCTCGATCATCTCCGGGGTCACCAGACCATCTTCGCGAGGATCGAGGTAGGTCACTTCGAAACCTTCACGCTCCAGTTGGCGCATGGTGTCGAGGACAGCCTTGTGCTCAATCTTGGTGGTGATCAGGTGCTTGCCTTTGGTGGAGTAGAAATGCGCCGCACCCTTGATTGCCAGGTTGTCGGACTCGGTGGCACCGGAGGTCCAGACGATTTCACGCGGGTCGGCGTTAACCAGGTCAGCGACCTGACGGCGAGCGTTCTCGACGGACTCTTCAGCTTTCCAGCCGAACACGTGGGAACGGGACGCCGGGTTACCGAAGTTTCCGTCGACCAGCAGGCATTCACTCATCTTTTGCGCGACACGTGGATCAACCGGGGTCGTCGCAGAGTAATCAAGGTAAATCGGCAATTTCATGGACTATCTCCTAAATCAGGCTGGCTGGCGTGCCGCTAGCTCTTTGGCTGTCATTCGACGGCGGACGCTTCAATCTTGTCCAGGCGTGGCGCCTTGCTGTTGCAACGACGCTGGTCCTGACGCTGGGCTACTTCTTGCACCTCACGGCGAGTTACAAGGTCAGCCAAGCTGATACCGCTCAGAAATTCGTGAATCTGCAGGCTCAGATCGCACCACAAGTGGTGGGTCAAGCAGGTGTCGCCTTGATGGCAATCACCTTGGCCCTGGCATTTGGTTGCATCGACCGATTCGTTGACCGCATCGATCACCTGGGCGACCTGGATGCCCTGCATGTCGCGGGACAGCTGGTAACCACCGCCTGGACCGCGAACACTGGACACCAGATTGCTGCGGCGCAATTTGGCAAAAAGCTGTTCGAGGTAGGACAGGGAGATGCCTTGGCGCTCGGAGATATCGGCCAGGGACACCGGCCCGTGCTGCGCGTGCAACGCCAAGTCGAGCATGGCGGTCACGGCGTATCGGCCTTTTGTAGTCAGTCGCATGGACAATTACCACGGAGTTCGGAATGGGGCGAGTATGCAATTCCCGAGTATTTAAGTCAACTATAAGACCTAGTACTTTAGTCAGGTTTACCCGCAAAAGAGCGCGCGCATCATAGCAAAGGCTGGCGGCGTACAGCCAGCAATTGCGCGTTATCGTTCATCGCGAGCAGGCTCGCTCCCACAAGGAACCCATACACACCACAAGTCCAATGTGGGAGCGAGCCTGCTCGCGATGAAGTTGACTCGGTTTAGCCGGCCTGGCTCTGATCCTTGTCCTTCACACAGGCGAAGTCTTCTTCGCGCAGTTCAGGCAGATCTTTCGCACAGTAATTGCTACCCAGGTCCTTCAGCGCCCCGCACATCCCTTCAAGCCGACCATCTACAGCCTGCAGATGATCGAGCAACTGGTTAATGGCTCGAGCCACCGGGTCCGGCATGTCTTCGCCGACGCCATAGGCATCGAAACCAATCTTCTCGGCCATGGCCTTGCGCTTGGCGTCCTGCTCTTCATCGGGCTTGACGATGATTCGCCCCGGAATCCCTACCACCGTCGCCCCGGGCGGAACCGCCTTGGTGACCACGGCATTGGAACCCACCTTGGCTCCGGCACCCACCGTAAACGGACCGAGCACCTTGGCGCCCGCCCCGACCACTACGCCGTCTTCCAGAGTCGGATGACGCTTGCCCTTGTTCCAGCTGGTGCCGCCAAGGGTCACGCCTTGATACAGAGTGACGTCGTTGCCGATCTCGGCGGTCTCACCGATAACGATGCCCATGCCATGGTCGATAAAGAAGCGACGGCCGACCTTGGCACCCGGATGAATCTCGATCCCGGTCAACCAGCGACCGAAGTTCGACACCAGCCGCGCCAGCCATTTCCAGCCCATGCCCCACAACGCTGACGACAGGCGATGGATCCAGATGGCGTGCATGCCCGGGTAGCACGTCAGAACCTCAAAAGCATTGCGCGCCGCCGGGTCACGATGGAAAACACTTTGGATATCTTCACGCAAACGCTCGAACATCATTAATCCTTCCGCTTTAGAAGCTCGCCACGGGCCGCTTTCTGGGTTTCCGTGAGGATGCCACGCAAAATATTCATTTCCGCCCGGCTGACCGAGCTGCGTCCGTACAACCGGCGCAGACGCGCCATCAAGTGCCGTGGTTTTTCCGGGTCGAGGAATTCGATGGCCACCAGGGTTTGCTCCAGGTGTTCATAGAATCGCTCCAGCTCATCCATGGTCGCCAGCTCACCACTTTTGGTGGACGCCACTTCATCCTTCTCGACCTTGCTCGGCTGACCTGCTGCCGCCAACCAGGACATACGCACTTCATAGCTCAACACCTGCACCGCCGCCCCAAGGTTCAGCGAACTGAACTCGGGGTCTGATGGGATGTGCACGTGATAATGACATCGCTGCAGCTCTTCATTGGTCAGGCCGGAATCTTCACGCCCGAACACCAATGCGATCTCGGCACCTTGCCCAGCCTCCTCGACCACCTTCACACCGCATTCACGGGGATCGAGCAACGGCCAGGGAATACGACGATCGCGAGCACTGGTACCGAGCACCAGATTGCAGCCGACCAAGGCATCTTCCAGAGTGGCGACAACCTGAGCATTTCCAAGGATGTCACCGGCGCCGGACGCACGCGCATCGGCCTCGTGATGCGGGAACAACCGCGGCTCGACCAGCACCAGCCGCGACAGGCCCATGTTCTTCATGGCACGCGCAGCCCCGCCGATATTTCCGGGATGGCTGGTATTGACCAGGACGACACGAATGTTTTGCAGCAAGGGAGGCGCTCTCGAACACATTAATAGGGAGCAGAATCTTACAGCTCATCAGGGTGTCCCGCCTCAAAAATAGCTGTTCACTTTTGACGGCGTTCAATGTTGGCATGCTGCGTTGCCACTTCTCCCCATAGCAAGCTATGAGTCGGCGCGGCGCCTTGCCTGCCAACATTGACCACTCGTCAAAATGTGAACGTATTTCCGAGGCGGGACACACCGTTAAGCTATGAAAGCGAACACTGACCTTCACCTGTAGAAACTTTCTGATAGAATGCCCGGCTTTCTTTAACAACCTTAGGTGACACATCCATGCAGCCCATGCTGAATATCGCGCTGCGCGCCGCCCGCAGCGCCAGTGAATTGATTTTCCGCTCCATCGAGCGCCTGGATACCATCAAGGTCGACGAAAAAGACGCCAAGGATTACGTATCCGAGGTGGATCGCGCCGCCGAACAGAAAATCATCGATGCACTGCGCAAGGCTTACCCTAATCACTCGATCATGGGTGAAGAAACCGGCATGCACGCCGGTAACGGCATTGAAGGCGAAGAGTACCTGTGGATCATCGATCCGCTGGACGGCACCACCAACTTCCTGCGCGGCATTCCTCACTTCGCTGTCAGCATTGCCTGCAAATATCGCGGTCGCCTGGAGCACGCTGTTGTTCTGGACCCGGTTCGCCAGGAAGAATTCACCGCCAGCCGTGGTCGCGGCGCCCAACTGAACGGTCGTCGCCTGCGCGTCAGCGGCCGCACCAGCCTGGACGGCGCCCTGCTGGGTACCGGCTTCCCGTTCCGCGATGAGCAGATGGACAACCTCGACAACTACCTGGGCATGTTCCGCGCCCTGGTTGGCCAGACCGCCGGCATCCGCCGCGCTGGCGCAGCGAGTCTGGATCTGGCCTACGTGGCTGCCGGCCGTTTCGATGCGTTCTGGGAATCGGGCCTGTCCGAGTGGGACATGGCTGCAGGCGCCCTGCTGATCCAGGAAGCAGGCGGCTTGGTGAGCGACTTCACCGGCGGTCACGACTTCCTTGAGAAAGGCCACATCGTCGCCGGCAACACCAAGTGCTTCAAGGCAGTACTGACGGCGATCCAGCCGCACCTGCCAGCTTCGCTGAAGCGCTAAACGCAAAAGCACCTCAAGAAAGAAAACGCCCCGACTTGTTCGGGGCGTTTTTTTTGCGCAGAAAAAGACGAAAAAGACTTTTCCCACCAACACGAGACCGGGAATAGGCCGAACAACTGACGCCAATTAGCTAGTTGTGGGAGCGGGTTTGCTCGCGAAGGCGATATGCCAGGCAACATTGATGTCGACTGATACTGCCTCTTCGCGAGCAAGCCCGCTCCCACAGGGATTGCACTTAACTGACTGGCACTGGCTGCATGACCACTTTAGAAGCACCCATAACGAAAAATGCCCCGCATCTTTCGATACGAGGCATTTTCTTGAATCGCCAGCCTGAACAGGCTGGCGTTTCGGCATCGGAAGCTGGACTTAAGCCAGTTTTTCCTTGATGCGAGCTGCTTTACCGGACAGGTCACGCAGGTAGTACAGCTTGGCTTTACGTACGTCACCGCGACGCTTAACGGCCATGCTGTCGATTTGCGGGCTGTAGGTCTGGAAAGTACGCTCTACGCCAACACCGTTGGAGATTTTACGAACGGTGAAAGCACTGTTTACGCCGCGGTTACGCTTGGCGATAACGACGCCTTCGAACGCTTGCAGACGCGAACGATCGCCTTCCTTCACTTTCACCTGAACGACAATGGTGTCGCCCGGGGCAAAGGTAGGGATCTCTTTGGTCATCTGCTCTGCTTCGAGTGCAAGGATGATTTTGTTAGTCATGCTGTGCTCCTAAGGTAAATCGTCGGATCTACCATCGATACGTTGTTAACTATCGTCCCGCTCGCGGATGTATTCCTCGAGCAGCTTCTTCTCTTCTCCAGAAAGCGAGCGGCTTTCCAGAAGATCGGCGCGTCGTTCAAAGGTCCTACCAAGGGACTGCTGTAAACGCCAACGCCGGATGTGCGCGTGATTGCCACTTAGCAATACGTCGGGAACACGCTGATCCGCATACACCTCCGGTCGGGTGTAGTGCGGGCAATCCAGCAAACCATCCGTAAAGGAATCTTCCTCGGCGGAGTCCGCATGCCCTAAAGCTCCAGGCAGCAGTCGTGTAACCGCATCGATCAGGACCATCGCCGGCAGCTCGCCGCCAGACAGTACATAGTCGCCAATCGACCACTCTTCATCGACATGAGCATCAATAAAACGCTCGTCAATGCCTTCATAGCGGCCGGCAATCAGGATCAATGCATCCAGATTCGCCAACTCGCGTACCGCCGACTGAGTCAGTTGACGGCCTTGGGGGGACAGGTAAATTACCTTCGCCGCCTCCCCGGCTGCTGCCTTGGCCTGAACCAGAGCATCTTCCAGGGGCTTGATCTTCATCACCATGCCCGGACCACCGCCAAATGGGCGATCATCCACAGTGTGATGTCGATCCGTCGTGCAGTCTCGCGGATTCCAACAGGTGAGCTGCAACAGCCCCTGTTTCACCGCACGACTGGTGATGCCGTACTCGCTGATGGCGGAGAACATCTCGGGAAACAAACTGATCACTTCTACGCGCAGGTTAGCCACGTTTAGAAGTCCGCATCCCATTCCACCTTCATCTCGCCTGCGGCAAGGTCGACAGCCAACACGCATTGCTCCGTATAGGGCAACAGGCGTTCGCGATCATCCAGGCTGCCAGCGCAAGGCTTGACCACCATTACATCATTGGCGCCGGTTTCCAGAAGATGATCGATTTTCCCGAGCAATTGCCCGAGTTGATCAATAACCTTCAGACCTTCCAGCTGGTACCAGTAGTACTCGCCGTCGGTCAATTCAGGGAACAGGTTGCGCGGCACACAGATCTCATAACCAGCCAGAAGACGTGCTTCTTCACGATCATCGAGACCCTTGAGCTTTGCGACCAGGAACTTGTCGTTCCCACGTCCGCTGACTAGCTCGACCTGTTTCACATTGCCTTCGCGCTTGAGCGTCCAGGTTTTGTACTGCAACAGGTTTTCAGTCGGATCAGTAAAGGAATACACCTTCACTTCGCCGCGAACGCCATGAACAGAATAAATTTTGCCAATAACGATCAAATCATCGGCAACAACTGGCGTCGCGTTCATATAGCTCAGGCCGCAGCCTTAGCAGATTCCTTCAACAACTGAGCAACGCGCTCAGAAGGTTGTGCACCAACGCTCAGCCAGTAGGCTACGCGCTCTTGGTTCACGGACAGACGAACTTCTTGACCACGAGCAACAGGGTTGAAGAAACCAACCTGTTCCTTGTGCGAACCGTCGCGCGGGTTGCGGCTGTCGGTTACGGTCAAGTGGTAAAACGGGCGCTTTTTGGAGCCGCCAAGGGCAAGACGGATTGTTAGCATGTGAACATCGTTCCTGTAGTCGGTGCTGCAAATCTAAAGGCACAGCGGGCATAGGTGCCCGAAAGGCCGCATATTCTAAGGAATATCCGGACTTTTGCAAATGTCTTTTTCCGGCAGCCTATCGGTCGCCATCCAGATTTGCTATAGAGCCATCGTTGAAGATGGCCAGTCAGCTCCCGCCAAGTGCGGGTTTGCTGGAGATCCCACATCCCTGTGGGTCGGAGCAGGAGCTAGCTCCCGCTCGAATTCTTTACATTTTCGGCATGCCGCCGCCGGGCAGCATACCGCCCATGCCGCGCATCATTTTGGCCATTCCGCCTTTTGCGGAGAATTTCTTCATCATCTTCTGCATCTGCTTGTGCTGCTTGATCAAGCGACCGATGTCCTGCACCTGAGTGCCGGAACCCATGGCGATCCGGCGCTTGCGCGAACCGCTGATCAGCTCAGGGTCGCGGCGCTCGGCCGGGGTCATGGAGTTGATGATGGCTTCCATCTGCTTGAACTGCTTCTCTGCCGCGCCTTGGGCGTTACCCATCTGCGCCAGATTCACGCCGCCGATGTTCGGCAGTTTGTCCATGAGACCGCCGAGGCCGCCCATGTTTTTCATCTGTTGCAGCTGATCGCGGAAGTCTTCGAGATCGAAGCCCTTGCCCTTCTTCAGCTTCTTGGCCAGTTTATCGGCCTTGTCTTTATCGAGGGTCTGTTCGGCCTGCTCGATCAGGCTGAGCACGTCGCCCATGCCGAGGATGCGCGAAGCGATACGCTCAGGATGGAACGGTTCGAGCGCTTCGCTCTTCTCGCCCATACCAATGAACTTGATTGGCTTGCCGGTGATGGCACGCACCGAGAGCGCGGCACCGCCACGGGCATCGCCGTCGACCTTGGTCAGGATCACACCGGTCAGCGGCAGTGCATCGCCGAAGGCCTTGGCCGTGTTGGCGGCGTCCTGGCCGGTCATGGCATCGACCACGAACAGGGTTTCAACCGGGTTGATCGCGGCATGCAGCGCCTTGATCTCGCCCATCATCTCTTCGTCGATGTGCAGACGACCGGCGGTATCGACGATAACCACGTCGATGAATTTCAGTTTTGCTTCTTTAATAGCCGCTTGCGCAATGTCGACCGGCTTCTGGCTCAGGTCGGACGGGAAGAAAGTAACGCCAACTTCGCCCGCGAGCATTTCCAGCTGTTTGATCGCCGCCGGACGGTAAACGTCCGCGGACACGACCATGACCGACTTCTTCTTGCGCTCTTTAAGGAAGCGCGCGAGTTTGCCGGCGGTGGTGGTTTTACCCGCACCTTGCAAACCGGCCATCAACACGACAGCAGGAGGAACGGCGCTCAGGTTCAAGTCTTCGTTGGCCGCGCCCATCAGGCTTTCGAGTTCGGCCTGGACGATTTTCACGAAGGCCTGGCCCGGCGTCAGGCTGCGCGACACCTCGGTGCCAACAGCGCGTTCCTTGACCGAGTTGACGAAGTCTTTGACCACCGGCAAGGCGACGTCGGCTTCGAGCAACGCCATGCGCACTTCGCGCAGGGTGTCTTTGATGTTGTCTTCGGTCAGCTTGGCCTTGCCGGTGACATGGCGCAGCGTCTGCGAGAGACGGTCGGTTAAGTTTTCAAACATTGCGCGATCCTTTCAGGCCCTGTGTAGACCGGGATAATGGCGGCCCAGACCGGAATAAACATGTGCTCGGCGAGCCTGCGGCGTGGGCAGGTCGCGGATTATAGCGAAGACTGCGTCTGGCGGACACCTCGCCGTCAGGTTGCATGGTCTTTCGTGCTGTGGGGGTTCTATGCCAAACTCAGCGCCTTTCGGGCTTGCCTAACAGGATTTATGCTCCCCTTGTCACCCAGTTTGCTTACCACCCTCGCCGCCGCCTGCTTATATGCCGCTGCGACTCTCTATCAGGGCACTCGTCTGGCCACCGGCGCCAAGGCGAACAAGCGCCTGCTGGTCACGCTCGGTGTGCTGGCCGTGCTGGCTCACAGCGTCAGCCTGATCACCTATCTGCTGACACCGGTCGGCCTGGCCCTGGACTTTTTCAGCGCCGCCAGCCTGATCGCCGCCGCGGTTATTGCCCTGACCCTGCTGGCCTGCTCACGGATTCCGGTGGAAAACCTGCTGCTATTGCTGTTCCCGCTGGGCGCCGCCACCGTGGTGCTGGCACAGTTCGCCCCCGCCGGTACGGTGCAGATCATTGACGAAGCGCCAGGCATCCTCGCCCACATCCTCTTGTCGATCCTCGCTTACGGCATGTTCACCATCGCGGTGTTCCAGGCTTTGCTGCTGCTGGTTCAGGACCATCAGCTCAAACACAAGCATCCGTCCGGGCTGATCAAGAACTTCCCGCCGCTGCAAACCATGGAAAGCCTGTTGTTTGGTTTCCTCTGGGCCGGCTGGAGCCTGCTGTCGTTGTCGCTGATCTCCGGCTGGCTGTTCGTCGAAAACCTGTTCGCCCAGCACCTGGTGCATAAAACCTTGCTGGCGTGCCTGGCCTGGATTGTGTTCAGCGTGCTGCTTTGGGGGCGTAACCGCCTCGGCTGGCGCGGACACAAAGCCATCCGCTGGACCCTTGCCGGTTTTTGCCTGCTGATGCTGGCGTATTTCGGCAGCAAGCTGGTCCGCGAATACATTCTGCATATCTGACGGGCGGCATTAATGGACGACTTGCCCATAGGGCCGATGCTTGCGGTGCTCGCCCTGCTGATTTTATGGTCGGGGCTGTTTACCGCCATCGAAATTGCACAACAGCACTTGCTGGCCCAGCGAACGGCCTCGCGCTCGAACGACAAACCCGTGGCCAAGCTGAGTTTCCCACTCAACAGCCTGATCCTCTGCAACACCCTGTGCCGCGCGCTGGTAGTGGTCATCAGCACCTTGCTGGCGATTTTCACCTGGGCGCAAAACGGTGTATGGATTGCCTGCCTCGGCGCCAGCGCGGTGCTGCTGGTGTTCGCCGACTTCCTGCCGCGCTCCCTTGCCATGCGCTATCCGGATGCCGTTCTGAGTCTGGGCAACACACTGCTCGGCATACCCTTGAAAATCGTATACCCGGCTGCCTGGCTCCTCAATGGCATCAGCCAGCTGCTGACGCGGCCATTCGCCCGCAAAATCAACGTGGTGCAACAAAGCGAAGACGAAGCGCCAGCCGATCGGCATGACGATCACGAACACGCCGCCAGTCGCCCGCATTCGCTATCAGGTATCCACGCGCTGGATAACATCACGGTCAACGATATTCTAGTACCGCGCAGTGACGTCGACGGCATCAATCTGGACGACCCCCTCGAAGAAATCATCGAGCAACTGCGCCATAACAGGCGTACTCGCCTGCCGGTATTCCACAGCGACATCAACCAGGTCGAAGCGGTGCTCAACACCCGGCAGATCCGACATTTGCTGCCGGATTCAAGCCTGACCCTGGAAGCGCTGCTGGCAGCCAGTCACGAACCGTACTTCGTACCGGAAAGCACCCCGCTGCAGCTGCAATTGCTGAACTTCCACAAGCAGCAGCGGCGTTTGGGCATGGTGGTCGACGAGTACGGCGAAGTGCTGGGCATCGTGACCCTGGAAGACATTCTCGAAGAAATTGTCGGTGAATTCGAAAGCCAGCACAGCCTGGATAACCCGCACATCCATCCGCAGCCCGATGGGCGTTTGGTCATTGAGGGTGCGGCGTCGATTCGTGAGTTGAACAAAAGCCTTGGCTGGCATCTGCCCAGCGATGGCCCGAAAACCCTCAACGGGTTGGTGACCGAGGCGCTGGAAACGATTCCAGACAGTGCGGTTTGCCTGAAGATCGGGCGTTATCGGCTGGAGATTCTGGAAACGGAAGACAATCGCGTCACGCGCGTGTTGATCTGGCATACCAGCTCAGTGCCTGCCCTCGTCCGTTAGTTCGCCACAAGATCGCAGCCTCGCTTCGCTCGACAGCTCCTACAAGGGAACGCATTCCAACTTGTAGGAGCTGTCGAGCGAAGCGAGGCTGCGATCTTTCTCATTTTCTATGCCCTTGTTAGATCGTTAGCCGCCTTCCTATAATCAAGCCGCTTACCCAAGCCTCCGCCGAACCACGTGCTTACCCCGCACGCAGCAGGTTCCGGCCAGATCATCGACAATATCCGCACCACTGCGACGACTGTTCCTACCTTGAACAGCGACCGTATCTCAACCCACATCCCTGGGTATTCGACCATAATAATTCGCTCCACTGGGGCACATGACTGTCAGGGATTACCGCATGACGACCAGCACGACTTATACCGAAACCACGCCTGCACAACCGACCAACTCCGCCACCCGGGTGGCCACCGCGAGTTTCATCGGCACGGCTATCGAGTTCTACGACTTCTACGTCTATGCCACTGCCGCGGCGCTGGTGATCGGGCCGGTGTTTTTTCCGCAGACCTCCGGCACCGCCCAGATGCTGTCGGCGTTCCTCACCTTTGGTATCGCCTTCCTTGCGCGGCCACTGGGTTCGGCGCTGTTTGGCCACTTCGGTGACCGCATCGGGCGTAAATCGACACTGGTCGCTTCCCTGCTGCTGATGGGCGTGTGTACCACGCTGATCGGCGTCCTGCCGGGTTACGACAGCATTGGCGCCTGGGCGCCGATCCTGCTTTGCGTGCTGCGCTTCGGTCAAGGCCTGGGGCTGGGCGGCGAATGGGGCGGCGCCGCATTGCTGGCGACGGAGAACGCGCCCAAAGGCAAGCGCGCCTGGTACGGCATGTTTCCGCAACTCGGTCCATCGATCGGGTTTCTGGCGGCCAACGGCCTGTTCCTGACCCTGGCCATGAGTTTGAACGACGAGCAATTCCGTTCATGGGGCTGGCGGATTCCGTTCCTGCTCAGTGCCGCGCTGGTGATGGTCGGCCTGTATGTGCGCCTCAAGCTCCACGAAACCCCGGTGTTCGCCAATGCCATGGCTCGTCAGGAACGGGTGAAGATTCCGCTGGTCGAGCTGTTCAGCCAATACTGGGCGCCGATGCTGCTGGGTGCCGGGGCGATGGTGGTGTGTTACGCGCTGTTCTATATCTCGACGGTGTTTTCGCTGAGCTACGGTGTGTCGACACTCGGCTACACCCGCGAAACCTTCCTCGGCCTGCTGTGTTTCGCGGTGCTGTTCATGGCGGCCGCGACACCGCTGTCGGCTTGGGCGAGCGATCGTTACGGGCGCAAACCGGTGCTGATCATCGGTGGCGTGCTGGCGGTTCTGTCCGGATTTTTGATGGAACCGCTGCTCACCCAAGGCTCGACCTGGGGCGTGGCGTTGTTCCTGTGCATCGAACTGTTTCTGATGGGCGTGACGTTTGCCCCGATGGGCGCGCTGCTGCCAGAGCTGTTTCCGACCCACGTGCGCTATACCGGCGCATCGGCCGCCTACAACCTGGGCGGGATTGTCGGAGCCTCGGCGGCGCCGTTCTTTGCGCAGAAACTGGTGGCCATGGGCGGTTTGAGTTATGTGGGCGGGTATGTGTCGGGGGCGGCGGTGCTGAGTTTGATCGCGGTGCTGTGCCTGAAGGAGACGCGGCATAACGATTTGAATCGGGTTGCCTGAAGCCAAAAGCTTCGCGGGCAAGCCTCGCTCCTACAGGGATCACGTCAAACGACGGTAGTGCGTTCAACAAATGACCTGTAGGAGCGAGGCTTGCCCGCGAATGCCGCGCCTCGGTTTAGAGCTCTATAACAACAGCCTGGGAAGCACGGGTCGCTTTGGCCCGTGCAGCCTCGATCGACTCATCACGCGCCAACGCCACACCCATCCGACGCTGGCCATTCACCTCAGGCTTGCCGAACAGGCGCAACGCCGTATCCGGCTCGCTCAGCGCAGCGCCCAAATTGGCGAATGCGGTCTGAGTCGACTGCCCTTCCACCAGAATCACCGCCGAAGCCGAAGGCCCGAACTGACGGATCAATGGAATCGGCAGGCCGAGGATCGCCCGTGCGTGCAGCGCGAACTGCGACAGGTCCTGGGAAATCAGGGTCACCAGACCGGTGTCATGCGGGCGCGGCGAGACTTCGCTGAACCACACCTGATCACCTTTGATGAACAGTTCGACGCCAAACAGACCACGGCCACCCAGGGCTTCGGTCACGGCTTTGGCAACGCGCTCGGATTCAGCCAGAGCAACCGGGCTCATGGCTTGTGGCTGCCAGGATTCCTGGTAGTCGCCCTTCTCCTGACGGTGGCCAACCGGCGCACAGAACGTAGTGCCGCCAACGTGACGCACGGTCAGCAGGGTGATTTCGTAGTCGAAGTCGATGAAGCCTTCGATGATCACGCGACCTTTACCGGCGCGGCCACCTTCTTGAGCGTAATCCCAGGCCTTGCGCACGTCATCGACGCTGCGCAGCAGGCTCTGGCCCTTACCCGAGGAACTCATGACCGGTTTGACCACACAGGGGAAACCCAGATTTTCGACAGCCTTGCTGTAGTCCTCGAAGGTGTCGGCGAAGTGGTACGGCGACGTCGGCAGACCCAGCTCTTCGGCGGCCAGGCGACGGATGCCTTCGCGGTTCATGGTCAGCTGTGCGGCGCGAGCGGTCGGGATCACGGTGAAGCCTTCGGACTCCAGCTCTACCAGGGTCGCGGTGGCGATGGCTTCGATTTCCGGCACGATGAAGTGCGGCTTCTCGGCTTCGATCACTGCACGCAGGGCGGCGCCGTCGAGCATGTTGATCACATGGCTGCGATGGGCGACTTGCATGGCCGGCGCATTGGCGTAGCGATCGACGGCAATCACTTCAACGCCCAGGCGTTGCAACTCGATCACCACTTCCTTGCCCAACTCACCACAGCCACACATCAATACGCGGGTCGCGGTTGGCGACAATGGAGTTCCGATACGGGTCATCTCAGGTCCTCAAGAAGCGGATCATCGAGGGAAGCACGCTTCCCATGGGGAGAAAGCGCGGCATTTTACATGAACCTGAGGGTTTGGCTTCAGCTGGCGACAGCCTGATTACGCAAGCGCCAGGCCATGATCAGCCATACGACCGTCACACCTGCGAACTTCGAGCCCATGGCGGTGAGGATCACGGCCGGAGTGAACGCATCGATCATGCCGAAGAAGATGAAGGTGTCCAGCGGGATGCTCAGCGCCGAACTTATCCACAGGCGATCGTGCAATGGACGCTTGGTGATGCTGAACACCAGCCAGTCGATACACTCGGACACGGCGAACGCAGTGGCACTGGCCAGGGCAATGGACGGGTCGGAAGTGACGTAGGACAGCACCAACGCCACCAGCATCGCAGCGATCGCGCCGTGACCGAAACGGGTTTGCACCATGTCGCGCAGCACGAATATCAGCCCACCCCAGGCCGACCAGATGATGTCCAGGTGCGGGGCACTGGAAAAGGCGTAATTGATCAGCACGACGCTGCTGATGTAGGCGATCAGGAAGAGCATGGGGCGGGGGGATACCTGTCAATTTGGTGCACAGGGTACCGTAGGAGCTGACGAGTGCAACGAGGCTGCGATCTTTTGACGTTGTTTTTTAAAGGCAAGATCAAAAGATCGCAGCCTCGTTGCACTCGTCAGCTCCTACAGGTCGGGGGTTTTGCCCAACATCCAGATCAACCCGCTCGACTTCGCCCGCTCATGACACAACCCCAACACCTTGCGCCGCTCTGCGTTGTCCATCCGGCTCCAGCGGGTAATCTCTTCCACCGTGCGCTGACACCCGGTGCAAATATCATCCTCATCCAGCGCACAAATGCTCACGCACGGCGATGGAACCGGTCGTTCAATGGTGCTCATTCTTCCTGCTCGACCAGATCGCGGGCGTAACGCTGCGAGTTGTGCACATAGTGGGCGGCGCTGGCTTCGAGCATCTTCTTCTGCGGCTCGGTCAACTCGCGCACCACTTTGCCCGGTGAGCCCATGACCAGCGAACCGTCCGGAATTTCCTTGCCTTCACCGATCAGCGAGTTGGCGCCGATGATGCAGTTCTTGCCGATTTTCGCGCCGTTGAGGATCACCGCGTTGATGCCGATCAGGCTGTAATCGCCCACCGTGCAACCGTGGAGCATGGCGTTGTGGCCGATGGTCACGCCGGTGCCAATGGTCAGCGGGTAGCCCATGTCGGTGTGCATGACGGTGCCGTCCTGCACGTTGCTGTTCTTGCCGATCAGGATCAATTCGTTGTCGCCACGCAACACGGCGTTGAACCAGACGTTGGCGCCCTCTTCCAGTTTGACCTTGCCCACCAGCACGGCATTGGGTGCGACCCAGCTCTGCGGATGGGTTTCGACGCGGGCGTCGCCCAGGCGGTATTTCATCTTATTTTCCTCAAGGCTCAGACTGCCGCGGGTCCACGGGATCACGCCATACGCGCGATGGCTTCAGGTTTTGATAAAACTCTTGGGGGGTTGATGCAGGCTGATTTTCGCGTCATAGAGCAGGTTGATCAACTCGACGATCATGATCGCCGTCAGCCCCCAGATCTTGTACTCGCCATAACGGTAGCTCGGCACGTACCAACTGTGGCCCTGGTAGTCGATGCGGTGGGTGTGCTCTCGCGGGTCCTTGCGGAAGAACTCCAGCGGCACACTGAACACCGCGGCGATCTCGGCATCGTTGGCCTGGTATTCGACGAAATCCGGAATCACGCCGACATAGGGCGTGACCTTGATGCCGTGCAGGGAGATCAGCGGGCTCAGCGGACCGATCACTTCGACCAGCCCCGGCGGCAGGCCGATTTCTTCTTCGGCTTCGCGCAGGGCGGTAAAAATCAGGTCCGGGTCTTCGGGGTCGCGTCGACCGCCGGGGAAGGCGACTTCGCCGCCATGGGTCGAGAGCCCGCTGGCGCGAAGGGTCAGGACCAGTTCCGGTTCGTCACTGCGCGTGATAGGCACCAATACCGCGGCTTCGGGGAAACGTCGGTCGGTTTCCAGCGTACGCGGCGTGTGATTGCTTACCCGGTGCAGTAGCTCGTCCAGCATGAGTCTTCTCGATCTGTGCCTTACCCTGCATCATGCACCAATCGCACCGGCCGCCCAAGCCCCGAACAGCCCCATGTCGCGAAACGACAACTTGCCGACCGACACCGCTGCACGCCAAGATAGGCGCAGCATCCAGGAACCCAAGCATGAAATTTTGCAGCCAGTGCGGCAACCCGGTAACCCAGCGCATTCCCGAAGGCGATTCGCGCCTGCGTTTTGTCTGCGACAGCTGTCATACCATCCATTACCAGAACCCCAATATTGTCGCCGGCTGCGTGCCGACCTGGGGTTCGAAGGTGTTGCTGTGCCGTCGCGCCATCGAGCCACGGCTCGGTTACTGGACCCTGCCCGCCGGGTTCATGGAAAACGGTGAGACCATCGAACAGGCCGCCATTCGCGAGACCGCCGAAGAAGCCTGCGCCCGGGTGCGCAACCTGAGTATCTACACGCTGATCGACGTGCCGCACATCAGCCAGGTACATGTATTCTTTCGCGCCGAACTGGTGGACCTGGATTTTGCCGCGGGCCCCGAGAGCCTGGAAGTGCAACTGTTCGAGGAAGCCGACATCCCTTGGGGCGAACTGGCTTTCCGCACGGTGGGCCGTACCTTAGAATGCTTCTTCGCTGACCGGCGGACCGAGGTCTACCCCGTGCGGTCCGAATCGATCCCACCGCTCGTCCAGCCCGCCATCATTTAACGCACCTACACGTAAAAGCATCTATAAAATCAATATTCGCGACACCTTTTAGGGATATCGTTTCAATGCGCTGGTTGCTTGCCGTTTTTTGCTTGTCGTTCGTCGCTGTCAGCCAGGCTTCCTCCACGGAAACGCTGGACGGCAAAGTCATCGAAAAAGTTCTGGTTCTCAAATCTGCCCACCAATTGCAATTGATCAATGATGGCAAGCCGATCAGGACCTATCGCATTTCCCTGGGCAAACGCCCCAAGGGGCCAAAGCTGATGGAGGGTGACAAACGCACCCCCGAAGGCTTTTATTGGGTGGACTGGCGCAAGATCAGCGACCGTTTCAACCTGTCGATGCACATCTCCTACCCCAACATCAGCGACGCCGCCCGTGCCCGGCGCGAAGGCGTCGAGCCTGGCGGCATGATCATGATCCACGGCACCCCAGACACCGAAGACAACCCGGAAGATCTGTTCCATACGCTGGACTGGACCGACGGCTGCATCGCCATGCGCAACATGGACATGCGCGAGGTTTGGGGTCTGGTGCCGGATGGCACGATGATCGAGATTCGTCCGTAACGGCTACCTTCGGTCGATATCGAAAAAATAAAATCAAAAGATCGCAGCCTGCGGCAGCTCCTACCGGGTAGATACCATTCCCACCTGTAGGAGCTGCCGCAGGCTGCGATCTTTGCTTTTACAACCCCCAGCGCTAATACCACTTCAAACACCATCTCCTTCAGCCAACCCTACAAGGCAGGCTTTCGCACGCCATCAGCAAAGTACTGGCATTGACATGGTATTCAAGTGGTATTAGGTTTATTCCCACAACCGGGCGACAACAATCCTATATCCGCATCGGACCAAACCTAAATGAATGACCTCCAGGCCCTACGCCCTGACGACACCCAGCCCACGCCGTTGTACTTGCAACTGGCGCGCAATCTGGAAGCGGCGATCCATGCCGGCCAGTGGAAAGCCGAACAGGCGATGCCGTCGGAACGCAACCTCAGTGAACTGCTGGGGATCTCTCGCGTCACCGCACGCAAAGCGCTGGAAGTGCTGTTCGAGCAAGGCCTGATCCGCCGCAATCAGGGCTCCGGCACGTTCATCACGCCACGCCTGGAGCAACCGCTGTCACGCCTCTCGGGATTCAGTGAAATGCTCCGGCTCAAGGGCTTCGTCCCCGGCTCGCAATGGCTGGAACGGGAAATCACCCCGCCGACCCACGAAGAACTGATCCGCCTCGGCCTGTCGCCCAACGACAAGGTTGCGCGGCTCAAACGCTTGCGCAAAGCCGACGACACGGTGATGGCGATCGAGATGAGCACCCTGCCCGCCTCGATCATTCCCAAGCCGCAAGCGGTGGGCGATTCCCTCTACGAATACCTCGACGGCATCGGCAAACCGGTGGTCCGCGCCCTGCAACACATTCAGGCGATCAACGCCTCGGACGAATTCGCCGCCCTGGTGGGCATCGCTCCTGGCACCGCCATGCTGCTGATGACGCGGGTCGGCTACACGGAAGACAACACGCCAATCGAAGTCACCGACACCTATTGCCGCAACGACTACTACGACTTTGTCGCAGAGCTCCGTAGATAAAGAGCTCCGCAGATAAAGAGCTCCCTAGATAAAGAGCTTCGTCGATAAAGAGCTTCCTTGCTGACGAGCAAACGAGAACCGATCATGTCCGAAGACAACATCCTCACCGCCCACGGCTGGGTTCGCGGCCGGCTGATCCACGAACACGGCAAAGTCGTGTCCATCGACGGCCAGCCGTGCGATCCGGCAGACAACGACTTGCCTTACCTGCTGCCGGGTTTCATCGACCTGCACGTTCACGGCGGCGGTGGCAAAGACATCATGGAGGGCGCACCCGCCTTCGAAACCATCACCAGAACGCACGTGCGCTTCGGCACCACGTCGCTGCTGGCGACCACCATGACTGCGCCGAACGAAGAGATCTCGCGAGTACTCAAGGACATCGGCGAGTTCTGCGAGCAGCGGCCCAAAGGCAGCGCCCGGGTACTCGGCGTGCATCTGGAAGGCCCCTACATCAACCCCGGCAAACTCGGCGCTCAGCCGAATTTCGCCCACACCGCGTTGATGGCTGAAGTCGAAGAGTACTTGGCGCTGGCACCGATCCGGGTGATCACCATCGCCCCGGAAATCGCCGGCCACGACGGTTTGATCCGCGCCCTCAGCGCTCGCGGCGTGCGCATGCAAATCGGCCACACGCTGGGCAGTTACGAAGAAGGTGTCGCTGCGCTTGCGGCCGGCGCCAGCAGTTTCACCCACCTCTACAACGCCATGAGCCCGCTGCATCACCGCGAGCCGGGCATCGTCGGCGCGGCGCTGGCGCACGCCAAGTACGCCGAGCTGATTCCAGACCTGCTGCACGTGCATCCCGGCGCCATCCGCGTGGCCCTGCGCTCGATCCCGTGCCTGTATTGCGTCACCGATTCCACCGCCGCAGCCGGCATGCCCGACGGCGAATACAAACTCGGCAGCCACACCGTGACCAAATGCCTGGGCGGTGTGCGCCTGCCCGACGGCACGCTGGCCGGCAGCACCCTGACCATGGATCAGGCCCTGCGCAATCTGGTGAAGATCGGTTTGCCGATCAGCGAGGCCTCGCAACGACTTTCGCAGTTCCCCGCCGACTACCTCGGTCTACAAGAACGCGGACGCCTGCAACCTGGCGCCTGGGCCGACTGCGTGCGGCTGGATCGCTCACTCACACTGACCGCCGTCATGGTCGAAGGAGAAGACATTGACTTCAAAAATGCTTGAAGAGGCGCTGTCCTCGTTCGAGGCCGTGCAAGCCCAACTGCAGCTACTCGACCCGCAGATGATCGAGATCGCCGGACGCCTGCGTCGTCAGCCACCGCAAGTGGCGATGACTGTCGCTCGTGGCAGCTCCGACCATGCCGCGAGCTACTTTGCCTACCTGACCATGCAGCAACTGGGCATTCCAGTGGCGTCGTTGCCGATGTCGGTGGTGACCATGCAGCAAGCGCCGTTGAAGGTCAGCGGCCAGGTCGCGTTCGCCTTCTCGCAGTCGGGGCAAAGCCCGGATCTGGTGAACAGCCTGCGTCTGCTGCGCAAGCGCGGCGCCCTGAGCATCTCCATGGTCAACGCCGAGAATTCGCCTTTGGAAGCCGCCTGCGAATTCAGCCTGCCGCTGTGCGCCGGCACCGAAAGCAGCGTCGCCGCGACCAAGAGTTTTATCGCCACCCTCACCGCCAGCGCCCGCCTGATCGCCCACTGGAAAGAAGACGTGGAGTGGCTGGAAGCAGGCCTTGCCCTGCCGGAGGGTCTGCGCGAAGCGGCAAAACAGGACTGGAGCCTGGCCATCGATGCGTTGCGTGATTGTCAGCGCTTGATGGTGATCGGCCGTGGCGCCGGTTTCGCCATCGCCCAGGAAGCGGCCCTCAAATTCAAGGAAACCTCGGCGATCCAGGCCGAAGCCTTCAGCAGCGCCGAAGTCCGGCACGGCCCGATGGCGTTGATCGACGAGAACTATCCCCTGCTGATCTTCGCACCGCGCGGCGCCGAGCAGGCCGGATTGCTGAGCCTTGCGGCGGACATGCGCCAGCGCGGTGCCCGCGTGCTACTGGCCGCGCCGGATGACGTCGCCGAACGCGACCTGACCCTGAGCCGCGCCGAACACCCGGCCCTCGACCCGATTCTGGCGATCATGAGTTTCTACGTCATGGCCGCCGGTTTGGCCGTCGCCCGAGGCATGGACCCGGACCAGCCACGTCATTTGAGCAAAGTGACGCGCACGCACTAATTCGAATGGCGGGTGAGTAACCCTGTAGGAGCTGACGAGTGAAACGAGGCTGCGATAAAGAGCAAGATCAAAAGATCGCAGCCTCGTTTCACTCGTCAGCTCCTACAAGGAACACGTTAATCCGTACAGGGCGAGTTGATCCGAACCGTAGTTTTTACTGATGAGACCGAGCCATGCACAACAACAATAAAGAGCTGACCCTCAACGCCCCGCTCAGCGGCCCGGTGCTCACACTCGCCAAAGTCCCGGACCCGGTGTTCGCCAGTGGCGCGATGGGCGACGGGATCGCCATCGATCCGCTGAACGACACCCTGTACTCGCCCTGTGAAGCGGTCGTGACCCACGTCGCCCGCACTGGCCACGCCATCACCTTGCGCGCCGATAACGGTGCCGAGTTGCTGCTGCACCTGGGCCTCGATACGGTCGAGTTGCAGGGCGTCGGTTTCTCGATGCTGGTCAAGGAAGGTGCGCGCGTCAGCAATGGCCAGCCGCTGTTGCGTTATGACCTGGACCAGGTCGCGCAACAGTGCAAAAGCCTGGTCAGCCTGATGATCCTGACCAACAGTCAGGACTTTCAGGCGCGACCGATTACGCTGAAATCGGTGAAGGTTGGCGATCCGCTGCTGCACATCGTGCCGAAAGTGGCCAACGGTGTGCAGATCGACATTGAGGTCGACGGGATCGAGGTTCAGCGGCATGTTCATGTCGCCCATCGCGGCGGCCTGCACGCCCGGCCTGCCGCGCTGATCCGTCAGACCGCCCAGCAGTTCAAGAGCAAATCCTGGCTGCACTTCGCTGGCAAATCGGCGGCCTGCGACAGTTTGACCGGCCTGATGGGGCTGGCCGTCGGTGAGCAGGATGAAATCAAAGTCAGTTGCCAGGGACCGGACGCCGAGGCCGCGCTGCAAGCCCTGTTGGCGGCGTTATCCACAGCCCTGGCTGAAGACAGCCATGCCGCCGCGCCAGCACCGAGGGTCCAACGCAATCGCCCTGCCGAAGCGGGCGTATTGCATGGCGTGTGCGCAGCTCCCGGTCTGGTGGCTGGGCCGTTGTTTCGTCTGAACTCGATCAGCCTGCCGATGGATGCCGGTAATCATGATCCCGAGCAACAACGGCAAAGTCTGGACACAGCACTGATTTGGGTGCGCAGCGACATCGACGCCACGCTGGCCCAAGCAAAAAAGCACAAGAATACCGACGAAGAAGCCATCTTCGCCGCACACCTGGCGCTGCTCGAAGACCCGGCGCTGCTTGATGCCGCTTATCAATCCATCGACCACGGTACCGCTGCGACTCACGCCTGGAGCCAATCCATCGACGTGCAGTGCGAGGTGCTTCAGCAACTCGGCAGCCCGTTGCTGGCCGAACGCGCCAACGACCTGCGCGATCTCAAACAGCGCGTGCTGCGCGCCCTGCTCGGTGAAACCTGGCAGTACGACGTGCCGGCCGGCGCCATCGTCGCGGCCCATGAACTGACGCCATCCGACTTGCTGCAACTGAGCCTGCAAGGTGTGGCCGGGTTGTGCATGGCCGAGGGCGGTGCGACGTCCCATGTGGCGATTCTCGCTCGCGGAAAAGGCTTGCCGTGCATGGTTGCGCTGGGGTCGACGCTGCTGGATCACGAGCAAGGTCAAGCGGTGGTGCTGGATGCCGACGGTGGTCGCCTCGAACTGACGCCCAACGCTGCGCGCCTGGCCGAGGTGCATCAGGCGCAACTCGATCATCAGCAACGTCGCGCGCTGCAACAGTCTCAATCTCACACCCCGGCACTGACAGTTGATGGTTTGCACATCGAAGTCGCCGCCAATGTCGCTTCCAGCGCTGAAGCGGCCGATGCACTGGCCAATGGCGCCGATGGCGTCGGCCTGCTGCGCACCGAATTTCTGTTTGTGGAGCGCAACACCGCGCCGGACGAACAGGAACAACGCGTCGCCTATCAAGCCGTGCTCGATGCCATGGGTGACAAGTCGGTGATCATCCGCACCATCGACGTCGGCGGCGACAAGCAACTCGACTATTTACCGCTCCCCGTCGAAGCAAATCCAGTGCTCGGTTTGCGCGGTATTCGCCTGGCTCAGGTCCGTCCGGAACTGCTGGATCAGCAACTGCGCGCGCTGCTGCAGGTCAGCCCGTTGTCACGTTGCAGGATCCTGCTGCCGATGGTCACCGAAGTCGATGAACTGCTGCACATCCGCCAGCGTCTCGATGCGCTGTGCGGCGAACTCGGCCTGAGCCAACGCCCGGAGTTGGGGGTGATGATCGAAGTCCCGGCCGCCGCGCTGCTGGCCGAGCAACTGGCCGAACACGCGGACTTCTTGTCGATCGGCACCAACGATTTGTCCCAGTACACCCTGGCCATGGACCGCGACCACGCCGGCCTTGCCTCGCGGGTCGATGCGCTGCACCCGGCATTGCTGCGGCTGATCGCCCAGACCTGCGCCGGTGCGGCGGTGCATAACCGTTGGGTCGGCGTCTGCGGCGCCCTCGCCTCCGATCCGTTGGCCACGCCCGTGTTGATTGGCCTGGGGGTCAGCGAGTTGTCGGTGAGCCCGGTGCAGATCGGTGAAATCAAGGACCGCGTCCGCCATCTCGACGCCGGCGAATGCCGACGCATCAGCCAAGACCTGCTCAAGCTGAGCAGCGCCAGCGCGGTGCGTCACGCTTGTCACCAGCACTGGCCTCTGAGCTGAGCGACGACGACAACAGAACAACAGAACAACAGCGACTAGAACAACAAAAAGCCAGGGAGATCCGCCATGTACCAATACTTCATCGAAGGCCTGCAGCGCCTCGGTCGTGCGCTGATGCTGCCGATCGCAATCCTGCCGATTGCAGGGTTGCTGCTGCGCCTCGGCGACACCGATCTGCTGAACATCGCGATCATCCACGACGCCGGTCAGGTGATCTTCGCCAACCTGGCATTGATCTTCGCCATCGGCATCGCGGTCGGGTTCGCCAAGGACAACAACGGCACCGCAGGCCTGGCCGGGGTGATTGGCTATCTGGTGATGATCTCCACCCTCAAAGTGCTCGATGCGAGCATCAACATGGGCATGCTCGCCGGGATCGTCAGCGGCCTGATGGCCGGCGCGCTGTACAACCGCTTCAAAGACATCAAGTTGCCGGAGTACCTGGCATTCTTCGGCGGTCGGCGTTTTGTGCCGATCGTCACCGGGTTCGCCGCCGTCGGCCTGGGCGTCGTGTTTGGGTTCATCTGGCCGCCGATCCAGCACGGCATCAATGGCTTCGGCACGTTAATGATGGAGAGCGGCAGCTTCGGTGCTTTCGTCTTCGGCGTGTTCAACCGCCTGCTGATCGTCACCGGCCTGCACCACATCCTCAACAACATGGCGTGGTTCGTATTCGGCAACTTCACCGACCCGACCACCGGCGCCCTGGTGACGGGCGACCTGTCGCGCTACTTTGCCGGCGACCCGAAAGGTGGCCAGTTCATGACCGGCATGTTCCCGATGATGATCTTCGGCCTGCCCGCCGCCTGCCTGGCGATGTACCGCAACGCCTTGCCGGAACGGCGCAAAGTCATGGGCGGGATCTTCTTGTCCATGGCCCTGACCTCGTTTTTGACCGGCGTCACCGAACCGATCGAATTCGCCTTCATGTTCCTCGCGCCGATGCTGTTTTTGCTTCACGCGCTGCTGACGGGGTTGTCGATGGCCGTCACCAACCTGCTGAACATTCACCTGGGTTTTACGTTTTCAGGCGGCTTCATCGACATGGTCCTGGGCTGGGGTGAATCCACCAATGGCTGGCGGGTGGTTCCGGTGGGGCTGGCCTATGCGGTGATCTACTACGTTGTGTTTGATTTCTGTATTCGTCGGTTCAACTTGAAGACGCCGGGGCGTGAAGATGTGCCGACCGGCGACAAAGTGGTGGTCGCCGAGAATGAGCGCGCCGGGGCTTACATCAAGGCGCTGGGCGGTGTGCAGAATTTGATCACGGTCGGTGCGTGCACGACGCGGTTGCGGCTGGACATGGTTGATCGCAACAAGGCATCCGATGCGGACTTGAAAGCGTTGGGGGCGATGGCTGTTGTTCGTCCGGGTAAAGGTGGAAGTTTGCAGGTCATCGTTGGGCCGATGGCCGACAGCATTGCCGATGAAATCCGGTTGGCGATGCCGGCTTTGGGGCGCGCGGTTATTGCCTCTCCCGCTGCCGTTGTCGATGTACCTGAAACCGCCACTGTGGCGAACACAGAAGCCCAGCAATGGCTGAAGGCACTGGGCGGCGGCGACAACGTGCTGCAAATGGATTGCGTGGCCATGACCCGGATTCGCTTGCAACTGGCGGATGGCACGGCGTTGTCGGAGGGTCAGTTGAAAGCGCTTGGTTGCCAGGGAGTCAGTCAATTGGACGGTGGCGTGTGGCACCTGTTGATTGGCGACAAAGCGCCGAGTTTAAGTTGTGCGCTGCAAGCATTGGTTAATCGCAGTGAGGTGAGTGCCAGGGTTTAAATCGTTGTCGATCTGAAGTCAGTCTTCGCGGGCAAGCCTCGCTCCTACAGAGAGATGGCGACCGACACATACCCTGTAGGAGCGAGGCTTGCCCGCGAAGAGGCCCGCACGGCCAATGAAAACTCAAAGCCCACTGACCGTCACAGGTCGAGCGGGCTTTTTTTCATTGTGCCGACCGCCATCAGCGGTAATTTCCAGGGCGCGGCCCAGGCGTTCCAGAGTTCGCTGGCCAGCCAGCCGTGGCTGATTCTGGCGGCGCTGGTGGCGGTGTACATCATTCTTGGCGTTCTGTACGAGAGCTTCGTGCACCCGCTGACCATCATCTCGACCCTGCCCTCGGCGGGGCTCGGGGCGGTGATCATGCTGTGGATCTGCGGCCAGGATTTTTCGATCATGGCGCTGATCGGGCTGGTGCTGCTGATCGGCATCGTCAAGAAGAACGGCATTCTGATGATCGACTTTGCGCTGGACGCCCAGCGCAACCGTGGCTTGCCGCCGGAAGAGGCGATCTATGAGGCGTGTATGACGCGGCTCCGGCCGATCATCATGACCACCCTCGCCGCCCTGCTCGGCGCCTTGCCGCTGATGCTCGGCTACGGCACCGGCGCAGAACTGCGCCAACCATTGGGCATCGCGGTGGTCGGCGGTTTGCTGGTAAGCCAGGCGCTGACGCTGTTCACCACGCCGGTCATATACTTGTGGCTTGAGCGGCTATTCCATCGGCACTCTCTCCCACCAGCATCAGCACCGCTAACGGCGCTGGCGACCACAGACTGAGACGATGGCGCGGCGACGTGGGGAAATCCTCTCGAAACCGCCATCGCCGAAATGGTCTGGGACATCAATTTTCGACAGTGACGCCAACGTGGTCGAAGTCGCGATCAAGCGCCTGCGGGCCAAACTCGACGGGCCGTTCGAAGAGAAACTGCCGCACACGATTCGTGGCATGGGTTATGTGCTGGAGAGCCGTGGTGTCCAGTAATTCGATCGCGCTATTGCCGATGAGCATTTGCCGCGATTGTTCGAGCGCATCTACCGGGTCGATGCGTCGCGCAGCAACAGCGGCAACAACCATGGTCTGAGGCTGGCAATCGTCAAGGCGATTGCCCTGATGCATGGCGGGGATGTGTTTGTGCGCAGTGATCATGGGATGAACACCTTCGGCATCCATCTCCCGGTCTGATCACACAGAACCCTGTGGGAGCGGGCTTGCTCGCGAAAGCGGTATGTCAGGCAACATCAATATTGACTGTGCCGCCGTCTTCGCGAGCAAGCCCGCTCCCACAGGTTCCGCGGCTTAACAGACAGGCAGGCATTGGTACAAGCTCCCTCGCCACAAAAAAGCCAAACCACCCATACCGGGGAATTATCGACTACCCGCCGAATGTCTTCTAAGCTTTCATTAGCAAAAGGCCAGCATGTTTTGCTGGCCTTTTCTTTATCCGGCATCTATATAGGCGCTCCGGTTTCTGGGACTCTGCCCGATTCTTGTAAAGGAACTTTCATAACGCCTTATTTGCAGAAGTCAGAACCATGAGTGTGAGCCGTGCGAAATCTCAACATCCGGTCCGTTCGACACGATCGGAGCGGCTTCTGGTTCTCGGCAGTGTGCTGTTGGTGATTGCGATACTGAGCATCGTGGCGTTCCTGCTGATCCGCGAACGCGCCCATGCCGAATTGTCCGCCGCTCGCGCCGCCAACAATATCGTGCAATTGATCGATGCCGACGTGCTACGCAATGTCGAACTCTATGATGTGTCCCTGCTGGGTTTGATCGCAGCCTCCCAGCGAGAAGACCTCAAGAGCGTTTCTCCAGCCATTCGCCATCTGGCCTATTTCGACCGCGCTACTGCCGCGCCGTACAAGGGCAACATTTTGTTGCTCGACAACAAGGGCGACGTGATCGCCGACTCGGCCTCGGTTGCGCCCAGGCAGGGCAACTATGCCGATCGCGAATACTTTCAGTCTCACGTGAATAACCCGGACCCGGGCATGTTCATCAGTCCCCCCTTCAGAGCCAGGTCACCCGAACAGGATTGGCGTATCAGTTTCAGCCGGCGGGTAAACGGTTCCCAGGGTGAGTTCCTGGGCGTGGCCGAAGCCGCCATGCGGTTGAGTTACTTCGATCAGTTGTTCAACAGCTTGAGCATCGGTCGTGACAGCACGGTCAATCTGATCAGCAAGGACGGGACGCTTCTGGCTCAGCAACCACGCCTGGCCGAAGAGCTGATCGGCAAGAACTTCAGTCACCGCCCCAATTTCCAGCGCATCGTCAAAGAAGGCAACGGCAGCTTCACCAGCATGTCCGATCGATACCGTGACAAGCGCTTATATACCTTCTCCAAGGTCGGAAATTTGCCGTTGATCGTTGTCGTCGCATTGTCCAGTGATGAAGTCTTTGCGGCCTGGAAGCGAACCGCAGTGGTGGTCAGCTCTGCAACCATGGCCCTCTGCGTGAGCCTGCTATGGCTGACCTGGTTGCTCCGCCGAGAATTGCGTCGGCGCCACGGTGCCGAACAGGAACTGGCACAACTGGCCGCTACCGACTCCTTGACCGGGCTGGCTAACCGCCGAACCCTGGATCAGGCCCTGCGCCATGAATGGTTTCGCGCCCAACGTTCCGGTCTGCCACTGTCGTTGTTGATGATTGATGTCGATCACTTCAAGGCGTTCAACGATCGCCATGGCCACCAGGGCGGCGACGATGCCTTGCGCTTGGTGGCCAAAGTGATCAGCACCCATGTTCGACGGCCGGCGGACCTGGTCGCCCGTTACGGTGGCGAGGAGTTTTCGGTGATCCTGGCTGAAACCGACAGCGCCGGTGCGCAACAGATTGCCGACAATATCCGTGCGGCAGTGGAGCAGTTGCCATTGGTGGGGAGCGATGCGTCGCCGATAACTGTCAGTATCGGTATCAGCACCTGGACGACGGCAACCGACATCAGTCTGGAGCAGTTGCTGTTTGCGGCGGACAAGGCGCTGTATCAGGCCAAGGAAAGTGGGCGCAATCGGATGGTTTGCGCGGATTAAAAGCGAAGATCAAAAGATCGCAGCCTTCGGCAGCTCCTACGCGCCTGTGGGCGCTGCCGAAGGCTGCGATCTTTTGATCTTAAAATGGGAATAAAAAAAGGCCACCCGAAGGTAGCCTTTAAAAACTAGAGAGGTTTTTTGCTTACACGGCCGCAACAGGACGCATGTAAGAGATCGGTGCAGTGCTGGCGTCTTCGAAAGTCACGACTTCCCAAGCATCTGTCTGCTCAATCAACTTGCGCAGCAGCTGGTTGTTCAATGCATGTCCGGACTTGAAGCCCTTGAACTCACCAATCAGGCTATTGCCCAGCAGGTAGAGGTCACCAATTGCATCGAGGATCTTGTGCTTCACGAATTCGTCTTCATAGCGAAGGCCGTCTTCGTTCAGTACACCATCCGCGTCGACCACAATAGCGTTTTCAACGCTGCCGCCGAGTGCGAGGTTGTGCTTGCGCAGGTACTCGATATCACTCATGAAACCAAAGGTACGGGCGCGGCTGACTTCTTTTACGAACGAAGTGCTGGAAAAATCCACGCTTGCACTTTGTGTGCGGTCACGGAAAACCGGGTGATCGAAATCGATCTCGAAGCTCACTTTGAAACCTTCGAAAGGGACGAAAGTGGCGCGCTTGTCGCCGTCTTCCACTGTCACTTCCCGCAGGATCCGGATGAACTTCTTGGCGGCGTCCTGTTCTTCCAGGCCGGCCGATTGAATCAGGAATACGAAGGGTCCAGCGCTACCATCCATGATCGGGACTTCGGACGCGGAGAGCTCGACGTAGGCGTTATCGATGCCCAGGCCAGCCATGGCCGAGAGCAGGTGCTCCACCGTGTCCACCTTGACGTCACCGTTAACAAGCGTGGTCGACATAGTGGTTTCGCCAACGTTTTCCGCGCGGGCAGGAATCTGCACCACAGGGTCGAGGTCAGCACGACAAAACACAATGCCGGTGTCGACGGGCGCTGGCTTGAGGGTCAGATAGACCTTCTCCCCGGAGTGCAGGCCGACACCTGTGGCACGGATAATATTCTTCAGGGTGCGTTGTTTTATCATGGCATGGGCCGCTTCAGCGCAAATTGCGAACTGGTATCAACAAAGGCTGGCGATGATAGCAGACCAGACCTTTGCTGAACACCAATCACCCTAATACCCCTGATACATTTCATCAATCGGCCTGACGACGCAGGAAAGCCGGGATGTCCAGGTAGTCCAGGTCATCTTGCGGATTCATCTTCGCGGCAGTCGCAGCACCGGCCTGAGCCTGGTTGCGCATGACGGTCGGACGGTCCAGGTCACGGTAGTTCACCGCAGGCTGTTCTTGACGAACAGGGGCTTGTTGTTGTGGCTGGGAGGCCATCGAGGTGTGAACGGTATTGTCGATGACCTTCACAGGCTTCTCGATTTTAGCGCCTAAACCAGTGGCAACAACAGTCACGTGCAGCTCGTCGCGCATGTCTGGATCGATAACGGTACCGACCTTGACCATCGCGTGCTCGGAAGCGAAGGCTTCGATGATGCTACCCACGTCGGAGTACTCACCCAGGGACAGGTCAGGACCGGCGGTGATGTTCACCAGGATGCCGCGTGCGCCTTGCAGGTTCACGTCTTCGAGCAACGGGTTGCGAATGGCCGCTTCGGTGGCCTCACGTGCACGGTTCGGACCGCTGGCGCAGCCAGTGCCCATCATCGCCATGCCCATTTCACTCATCACGGTACGCACGTCGGCAAAGTCGACGTTGATCATGCCCGGACGCTTGATGATGTCGGAGATACCGCGAACGGCACCGGCCAGTACATCGTCGGCCTTGGCGAAAGCCGACAGCAGGCTGGCGTCTTTACCGAGGATGGTCAGCAGCTTCTCGTTGGGAATGGTGATCAACGAGTCGACACTTTCAGACAGCAGACGAATACCTTCGTCGGCGATCTGCATACGCTTGCGACCTTCGAACGGGAACGGACGGGTCACCACCGCAACGGTGAGGATCCCCATTTCCTTGGCCACTTCGGCAATGATTGGCGCAGCACCGGTACCGGTACCACCGCCCATGCCGGTAGTGATGAACACCATATTGGTGCCCTGCAGGACTTCGGCAATGCGCTCACGGTCTTCGAGAGCGGCCTGACGACCTACTTCAGGGTTGGCGCCAGCGCCCAGACCTTTGGTCACGCCGGTACCCAGTTGCAGGATGGTCCGCGCGCCGATGCTTTTCAGCGCTTGGGCATCAGTGTTGGCGCAGATGAATTCAACGCCTTCAATGTTGCTCTTGACCATGTGATTGACAGCGTTGCCGCCGCCACCGCCAACACCGATAACTTTAATTACCGGGCTTGCGGGGATGTTGTCTACGAGTTCGAACATTTTCCCTCTCCTTACATTCTCTAGTTTTTTCGCCTACTGCTGTTTGAAGCGGTGTTGCGGTAAAGCTTTAGAAATTGCCTTGTACCCAGCTCTTGAAGCGATCGAGCAAGGCGACTTTCGGTTCGTCATTGCTGTAGCTGTCGCGGCTGCCGATGCCCGAGAACGAAATCCCGTCGGACTGCTTCTGCAGGCCGTACATCAACAGGCCAACGCCGGTGGAATAAATCGGGTTGCGGACCACGTCGTCCAGGCCCTTGACGCCATGCGGCACGCCCAGGCGAACCGGCATGTGGAAGATCTCTTCGGCAAGTTCCACCGCGCCTTCCATCTTCGACGTACCGCCGGTCAGCACGATGCCGGCCGGGATCAGGTCTTCGTAGCCACTGCGACGCAGTTCGGCCTGGATCAGGGTGAACAGCTCGTCGTAACGCGGCTCGACCACTTCGGCCAGGGCCTGACGGGATAGCTCGCGCGGTGGACGGTCGCCGACGCTCGGCACCTTGATGGTTTCACCGGCACCGGCCAGTTTGGCCAGGGCGCAGGCGTAGCGAATCTTGATTTCTTCGGCGTACTGGGTCGGGGTGCGCAGCGCCATGGCGATGTCGTTGGTCACCTGATCGCCCGCAATCGGGATCACCGCGGTGTGACGGATCGCACCTTCGGTGAAGATCGCGATGTCGGTGGTGCCGCCGCCGATGTCCACCAGGCACACGCCCAGCTCTTTCTCGTCGTCGGTCAGGACCGAGTAGGCCGAGGCCAGCTGCTCGAGGATGATGTCGTCGATTTCCAGGCCGCAACGGCGCACGCATTTTTCAATGTTCTGTGCGGCGTTGACGGCGCAAGTGACCACGTGAACCTTGGCTTCCAGACGCACACCGGACATGCCCAGCGGTTCGCGAACGCCTTCCTGGTTATCGATCACGTAATCCTGCGGCAGGGTGTGCAGCACGCGCTGGTCAGCCGGGATCGCCACGGCCTGGGCAGCGTCGAGGACGCGCTCAAGGTCGGCGGAACTGACTTCGCGATCACGAATCGCCACGATGCCGTGGGAGTTCAGGCTGCGGATGTGATTGCCGGCCACGCCGACGAACGCCGAGTGGATCCGGCAACCGGCCATCAGCTGCGCTTCTTCGATCGCGCGCTGGATCGACTGGACGGTGGACTCGATGTTCACCACTACGCCTTTTTTCAGGCCGCGGGACGGATGAGTACCGATCCCGACGATTTCGAGCGTGCCGTCGTCCGAGACCTCGCCTACCAGCGCCACCACCTTGGAGGTGCCGATATCGAGACCGACGATCATTTTGCCGCTTTGCACGTTTGCCATGGGTCCTGCCTCTTCTTAATTCTTCGCGACAGCGGGTTGGGCTGTCGTGGGCGCTGCAGGTTCCCGCCAGCCAACAGCGAGGCCGTTGGCATAGCGCAGATCGATGCGCGCAATGTTCGTAATCTGCTCTTTGAGCGTCTTGTCATAGATGGCAATGAAGCGGCGCATCCTTTCCACCAGCTTGCCGCGTCCCAGCAGCAGTTCGATCCCCGGGCCCGCGCTGCCGGCGCCGGTGGTCAGGAACCAACTGCCTCGTTCACGCAATTCCAGGCGTGCAATCGAGAAGCCCAATGGCCTGAGCATCTGGCTCAGCACCTGGTATTGCTGCATCACTTGCTGCTGAGCCCGCTGCGGACCGAACAGCTGTGGCAAGTGTTCGTAATTCGCCAGCTCCCGCGGGGTGAACGCCTGTCCCTGGTTGTTCAGCAGCGACTCATCGCCCCAACGGGCCACCGGCAGTTGTTCTTCCAGGCGAATCACTACTTGATCCGGCCATACCCTGCGCACTTCGGCGTGGGCAATCCATGGCATCTGTTCAAGCTCGGTGCGCATGCCCGCCAGGTCGATGGTGAAGAAGCTCGACGCCACGTAGGGGGCAATCCGCTGCTGCACCGCTTGCTGGCTGATGTAACTCAAGTCGCCCTGCACCGCGATCTTGCTGATCGGCCGGTCGGCGTACGGCAGCAAACGCTGTGCGCCTTCATAAGTGCCGAACCCCAGCGCGACCAGCAGCACGGGCCAGAACAGACTTTTCAGAAAACCAAAGTTGGCTTTCGGCAGGCGCGCGGACATCGGCTCTTTGGCCACCATTCGGCTGGCACCCCGCGGCACCGGCTTGCGGCCGGGTGCGGAAGGCTGATGTCTAAGCTGTGCGCCTTGCATCGTCTTAACCTCTAGCTTCTTCAACACTGGCGGCCAGAATGGCCAGAACCAGTTGCTGGAAATCCAGGCCGGCGGCACGGGCCGCCATTGGCACCAGACTGTGATCGGTCATGCCCGGTGCGGTATTGACTTCCAGGAACCAGAACTGCCCATCGGCGTCCTGCATCACGTCTGCCCTGCCCCAACCGGCGATACCCAGCGCCTCACAGGCTTTGGCCGTGAGGTCCATGAGTTCTTTTTCTTTGTTGCTGTCCAGGCCACACGGAATCCGGTACTGGGTATCGGAAGCCACGTACTTGGCGTCGTAGTCGTAGAAGCTGTGAGTTGTGCCCAGGGCGATTGGAGGCAACACCTGGTCACGCAGGGTGGCGATGGTGAACTCCGGACCTTGAATCCATTGCTCGACCAACACTTGCGAGTCGTAGGTACTGGCCGCTTTCCACGCGTCGATCAATTCAGACGCGGAGGTCACTTTGGCCATCCCGATACTGGAACCTTCATGGGCCGGTTTGACGATCAAAGGGAAGCCCAGTTCCGTGGCTGCCGAAATACAATCCGCCTCAGAGCTCAGTACCGCGTGGCGTGGCGTCGGAATACCGAGGCTGTGCCAGACCTGCTTGGTGCGCAGTTTGTCCATGGCCAGTGCCGAGGCCAGAATGCCGCTGCCGGTGTACGGAATGCCCAGGCATTCGAGCAGGCCCTGCATGCTGCCGTCTTCACCACCACGACCATGGAGGATGATGAAAGCGCGATCGATTTTTTCGTTCAGCAGACGCTGCAGCAGGTCATCGCCCACATCAAGACCGAAGGCGTCCACGCCGGCGCTTTGCAATGCTTCGAGCACCGCGTTACCCGATTTCAGGGAGACTTCACGCTCGGCACTCTTGCCGCCGAACAGCACGGCGACACGGCCGAAGTCTTTCGGCGCGAGAGTGGAGACGAGGTTGGCGTAAGCAGCAGTCATTTCAACTTCCCCACGCTTGGCGCGGCAACCGCGCCAGCGAACAACGGACTGTTCAATAGTTTCGGTGCGAGACCGCCGATATCACCGGCGCCCTGGCACAGCAGAATGTCACCGGCACGCAGCAGCGGCTTGACGATTGGCGCGAGGTCGATGCCGCGCTCGATGTAGATCGGGTCGAGCTGACCGCGCTGGCGAATGCTGTTGCACAGCTTGCGGCTGTCAGCGCCCGGAATCGGCTCTTCGCCGGCCGGGTAGACTTCCATCAGCAGCAGCACGTTGGCGTCGGCCAGCACATTGACGAAATCGTCGTACAGGTCGCGGGTGCGGCTGTAACGGTGCGGCTGGTAAACCATCACCAGACGGCGCTCCGGCCAGCCACCGCGCACGGCTTTGATCACGGCCGCGACTTCGGTCGGGTGGTGACCGTAGTCATCCACCAGCATCACATTGCCGCCTTCAACCGGCAGTTCGCCGTACACCTGGAAGCGCCGGCCGACCCCCTGGAACCCGGACAGGCCCTGGACGATGGCTTCATCGCTGACGTCTTCGTCGGTGGCGATGCAAATGGTCGCCAGCGCGTTCAGCACGTTGTGGTTGCCCGGCATATTTACCGAAACATCCAGTGGCTCGCGGTCAGGGCGCAGAACAGTGAAGAAGGTCTGCATGCCCTGCTGACGCACATTGATCGCGCGCACGTCGGCGTCTTCGCCGAAGCCGTAAGTGACCGTCGGGCGTTTCACCTGCGGGAGGATTTCACGCACCACCGGATCGTCCAGGCACACCACCGCCAAACCGTAGAACGGCAGGTTGTGCAGGAACTCGACGAAGGTTTTCTTCAGCTTGTTGAAGTCACCGTCGTAGGTCGCCATGTGGTCGGCGTCGATGTTGGTGACCACGGCCACCAGCGGCTGCAAGTGCAGGAAGCTGGCATCGCTTTCGTCGGCTTCGGCGATCAGGTAACGACTGGTGCCGAGCTGGGCATTGGTGCCGGCGGCATTCAGACGACCACCGATAACAAATGTCGGGTCCAGGCCACCGGCGGCGAACACTGAAGCGATCAGGCTGGTGGTGGTGGTTTTGCCGTGGGTACCGGCGACGGCGATGCCGTGACGGTAGCGCATCAGCTCAGCCAGCATCTCGGCACGCGGCACCACCGGAATCCGGCGCTCCAGGGCAGTGGCGACTTCCGGATTGGAAGTGTTCACGGCGCTGGAGGTGACCAGCACATCGGCGTTCGCGGCGTTCTCGGCACGGTGACCGATATAGATGTGGGCACCGAAGGATTCCAGGCGCTCGGTCACCGGCGATGCTTTCAGGTCGGAACCGGACACTTCATAGCCCAGGTTCAGCAACACTTCGGCGATGCCGCACATGCCCACGCCGCCGATACCGACGAAGTGGATGCGACGGATGCGGCGCATTTCCGGGTGCGGCATGGCTTTCTTGTGTTCAACCATGGGCCACCTCCAGGCAGGTATCGACCACGTTACGAGTGGCATCGGGTTTGGCCAGGCGGCGAGCCGCGGTGGCCATGTCGTTGAGTCGTTGCGGTTGCATCAAGACCTCTGTCAGGCGAGCGGCAAGGTCCGCTGCGCCAGTCGTTCTTTGCGGCATCAGGAAGGCAGCGCCTTCACGGGCCAAATAATCAGCGTTGCGGGTCTGGTGATCGTCGATCGCGTGGGGCAAAGGCACCAGCATCGAAGGTAGACCGGCAGCCGCCAGTTCACTGATGGTCAGCGCGCCTGCGCGGCACACCACCAGGTCGGCCCAGCCATAGGCTTGGGCCATGTCTTTGATGAAAGGCTGCACTTGCGCCTCGACGCCAGCCGCGCGATAGCGCTCTGCAGTCACTTCATCATGGTTTTTACCGGCCTGATGAAACACGTCCGGGCGCAGGTCGGGAGCGACTTGCGACAGGGCTTCAGGCAGCAACTTGTTCAACGGCTCTGCGCCCAGGCTTCCGCCCAGGATCAGCAAACGCGCCTTGCGACCGGCCAGAGCAGGTCGCGGTGTCTCGAGGAACAGCTCGGTACGCACCGGGTTACCGGTGGTGCGACGGCTGTTCGACAGGGTAAAGGTGTCGGGGAACGCTTCACAGACTCGGGCGGCCAACGGCACCAGCAACCGATTGGCGGTACCGGCCACGGCGTTCTGCTCATGAACGATCACCGGCACGCCGGCCAGCCTGGCTGCAACGCCGCCGGGGCCGGTCACATAACCCCCGAAGCCGACCACACAGACTGGCCGCAGCTGACGAATGATCGCCCGCGCCTGCCAGATCGACTTGAGCAACATGAACGGTGCCTTGAGCAGGGACAATTTGCCCTTGCCGCGCAAACCGCTGGCGTGGATCCGATGCAATTCAAGACCGGCCGCGGGTACCAGATCGTTTTCGATCCCGCGCGGCGTCCCAAGCCAGTGCACGGTGTAACCGCGGGCCTGGAATTCGCGGGCACAGGCCAGTGCCGGGAACACGTGGCCCCCGGTGCCGCCCGCCATGATCAATACGTTAGCGCCCATGGTTCGGCTCCTCGGCGAAGTCGCTCTCATGGAACTCCATCTCTTCACTGCCCAAGTGGGTTCGACTCTCCCACTCGATGCGCAGCAACAAACCAAGACAGGCACAGCAGATCACCAACGAACTGCCGCCATAACTGAGGAATGGCAGGGTCAGACCTTTGGTTGGCAGCAGGCCGACGTTCACCCCGATGTTGATCAGGAACTGACCAATCCACAGGAACGACAAGCCGTACGCGATATAGGCGGCGAAAAACTGTTTGGCCTTCTCAGCCCAATAACCGATGTACATGCCACGAATACAGACAAAGACGAACAGCGCCAATGTGCACAACGAACCCACCGCACCCAGTTCTTCGGCCAGGACCGAGAACACGAAGTCAGTGTGGGCTTCCGGCAGGTAGAACTGTTTCTGCACGCTGTTGCCCAGGCCAACGCCCAGCCATTCGCCGCGACCGAAAGCGATCAAGGCTTGAGACAACTGATAGCCAGCACCGAACTGGTCGGCCCACGGGTCTGCAAAGTTGGTCAGACGCGCCATTCGATACGGCTGCATTTGAATCAACAACACCACCGCACCGACAGCCAGGACAACCATCAAGGAAAAACGGAACAACCCGACGCCGCCGAGGAACAGCATCGCCGCAGCAGCTCCCATCATCACGACGGTGGCACCGAAGTCCGGTTCCATCAGCAACAGGCCCGCCATCGGCAACAGAACGATGAACGGCTTGAAGAAGCCCATCCAGCTTTCGCGCACTTCTTTCTGGCGACGCACCAGATAACCGGCGAGGTAGATCACCACGAATACCTTGGCGATCTCGGAAGGTTGAACGTTGAAGAAACTGAAGCCGATCCAGCGCATCGAACCGTTCACTTCACGCCCGATCCCGGGGATGATCACCATTACCAGCAAACCGAAGGCACCAATCAGCATCAGCCAGCCCAGGCGTTGCCAGGTAGCGATCGGAATCATCATGCTGACGATGCAGGCAGCAAGGCCCAGCACCACGTAGATCAGGTGGCGAATCATGTAATACAGGGCACTGCCCGACTGCACCGCCGCCACTTCGGTGGATGCCGATGCAATCATCACCAGCCCAAGCCCCAGCAGCGCCAGGCAACCGGCGAGCATCGGGAAATCGAGGTCGATGCCGCGCCCGGTGATGATCGGCGACGGGTACGGCTTGATGATATTCAGGAGGCTCATGCCAAGCCCTCCACGGCGCGGACAAACTGGTGACCGCGATCTTCGTAGTTCTTGAACATGTCGAAACTGGCGCAGGCCGGCGACAGCAGCACCGCGTCGCCCGGTTCGGCGATGGCGCGGCATTGCGCGACGGCTTCGTCCAGCGAATTGACGCGAATCAGTTGTACGCCATCGCCGATGGCCTGGGCGATCAGCTCGCAATCCCGGCCCATCAGCACCACGGCACGGCAGTTGGCCGCGACCGGATCACGCAGGTCCTTGAACTCGGCCCCCTTGCCATCGCCACCGGCGATCAGCACGAGTTTGCCGTCAATGTCTGCACCCAGGCCTTCGATGGCCGCCAGTGCAGCGCCGACGTTGGTGGCTTTGGAATCGTTGTAGTAGCTCACGCCGTTCAGGTCGCGAACCCATTGGCAGCGATGCTCGAGGCCGGCGAAGGTGCGCAGGCTCGAGAGCATGGCGTCGAACGGCAGCCCCACGGCGTGGCCCAGCGCCAAGGCCGCCAGGGCGTTGGACTGGTTATGCGCGCCACGAATCTTCAACTCGCGCACCGGCATCAGGTTCTGGAATTCGAAGGCCAGGTATTTCTCGCCATCCTCTTCCCGGATACCAAATGCCTTGAAATCGGGTTTGCTCAAACCGAAGGTCCAGCACGGCTGACCTTCGCCCATCAGCGGACGGCTCAGGGCGTCTTGACGATTAACCACAAACTGCCTGGCGCCCCGGAAGATCCGGTGCTTGGCCAGGTGATAGGCCGGCAGACCGCTGTAGCGGTCCATGTGGTCTTCGCTGATGTTGAGCACGGTCGCCACTTCGGCGTTGAGTTGATCGGTGGTTTCGAGCTGGAAGCTCGACAACTCCATCACGTACAGCTCGACGTCGTCGCTGAGCAAATCCAGCGCCGGCGTGCCGAGGTTGCCGCCGACAGCAACACGTTTGCCGGCCGCTGCGGCCATCTCACCGACCAGCGTGGTAACGGTGCTTTTTGCGTTGGAACCGCTGATAGCGACAATCGGCGCCTTCGCGTTACGCGCGAACAGCTCGATGTCGCCGGACAACTTCACGCCACGGGCGGCGGCGGCCTGCAGGGCCGGGGTCGCCAGCGCCAGGCCCGGGCTCACGTAGAGCTCGTCGGCACGGCACAGGAACTCGACGTCCAGCTCGCCACAACGCACTTCCACGTGCGGATAGTCACGCTTGAGCGTGGCCAGTTCCGGTGGATTTTCCCGCGTATCGGCGACAGCAAACGACACGCCCCGGTTCGCCAGGAAGCGAACCAGGGACATGCCGCTCTTGCCGAGGCCGACAACGATACGGAAGTGGTCAGAAGCGATCAGAGACACTCGTTCTACCTCAGCTTCAGGGTGGCAAGACCGACCAGTACCAGAATCACGGTGATGATCCAGAAACGGACGATCACACGCGGCTCGGGCCAGCCCTTGAGTTCAAAGTGGTGGTGTATCGGTGCCATGCGGAACACACGGCGACCGGTCAGTTTAAAGGAGGCAACCTGAATGACGACCGACAGGGTCTCCATCACGAACACGCCGCCCATGATGAACAGGACGATTTCCTGACGGACGATCACCGCGATGGTGCCCAGGGCCGCGCCCAGCGCCAGTGCGCCGACGTCGCCCATGAACACTTGGGCCGGATAGGTGTTGAACCAGAGGAACCCCAAGCCCGCGCCGATCAAGGCGCCGCAGAACACGATCAACTCACCCGCGCCCGGTACGTAAGGAATCAGCAGGTATTCAGCGAATTTCACGTTACCCGACAGGTAGCAGAAGATCCCCAAGCCGCCGCCGACCATCACGGTAGGCATGATCGCCAGACCGTCGAGGCCATCGGTCAGGTTGACCGCGTTGCTCGAGCCAACGATCACGAAGTAAGTCAGGACGACGAAGCCTATGCCCAGCGGAATGCTGTGGTCCTTGAGCATCGGCAGAATCAGGGTGGTTTCCACCGGCGTCGCTGCGGTCATATAAAGGAAGATCGCCGCCCCCAGGCCGAACACCGATTGCCAGAAATACTTCCAGCGGCTCGGCAAGCCACGGGAGTTCTTCTCGATCACTTTGCGGTAATCGTCGACCCAGCCGATGGCGCCGAACAACAAGGTCACCAGCAGAACGGTCCAGACATAACGGTTGGACAGGTCAGCCCAAAGCAACGTGCTGACGCCGATGGACGATAGAATCAGCGCGCCACCCATGGTCGGGGTGCCGGATTTGGACAGGTGCGATTGTGGACCGTCGTTACGAACGGATTGACCGATCTGACGGTTCTGCAAAGTGCGGATCATCCACGGGCCAAAGCACAGCGACAAAACCAACGCGGTCAGCACACCGAGAATCCCGCGCAGGGTCAGGTACTGAAAGACCGCGAAGCCTTTGTAGAACTGTTGCAGATACTCCGCTAGCAGCAGCAGCATTAATGTTTCTCCAGGCTGGTCCCGCACAAAGCGGCGACGATGTTTTCCATCGCAGCGCTGCGCGAGCCCTTGATCAAAATGGTGGTGTTTGTGTCTTGCTCGGCGCCCAGGGCCTTGATCAGTTCAGCCTGAGTGGTGAAGTGATAGGCCTGCTCGCCGAAAGCGTTCACGGCGTGGGCCATCATTGGCCCGACAGCGTAAAGCGCGGAAACCTTGCCACGGGCGTACTCGCCCACATCGCGGTGCCCCTGCTCCGCCCAGTAGCCCAACTCGCCAATATCTCCGAGCACCAGAACGGTGCGGCCGGAAAAGCCGGCGAGTATATCAACGGCGGCGCACATAGAGGTGGGGTTTGCGTTGTACGTGTCATCGATCACGCGCATACCGTTAGTTGCCAGTTGCGCGACGGTGCGCCCCTTGACCGGTTGCACGGCGCCAAGACCGGTGGCGATGCCGAACAGCGACACGCCCAAGGCATGGGCTGCAGCGGCGGCAGCCATGGCATTGGCGACGTTATGGGTGCCGAGCAGGTTCAGCTGAACCCGTTCCACACCTTCAGGGCTGTGCAGGTTGAATGCCGGGCAACCGCGGGCATCGCGGTCCAGATCGCTGGCGTAGAAGTCGGCGCTGATGTTGCTCAGGGCAAACGTCAGCACTTTGCGACCGGCGGCTCGGGTTTTCCAGATTTCAAAAGCCTTGTCGTCGAGATTCAGCACGGCGACGCCATCGGCATCCAGCCCTTCAAGAATCTCACCCTTGGCTTCAACAATTTTTTCCGGCCCGCCGAACTCACCGACGTGGGCGGTCCCAGCGTTGTTGATGACAGCCACGTGGGGCTTGGTCATGGCGACGGTGTAAGCAATTTCACCGATGCGCGAAGCGCCAAGTTCGATCACCGCAGCGGTGTGCTCCGGCGCCAGTTCGAGCAAGGTCAGCGGAGCACCGAGATCATTATTCAGATTGCCACGGGTCGCCAACACCGGACCGCGTGTGCGCAGGATGCTCGCGAGCATTTCCTTGACCGTGGTCTTGCCGCTGGAACCGGTGATGGCCACAACCGGTTGAGTGAACGCCGCACGGTTCATCGCGCCCAATTGGCCGAGGGCCTGGCGGGTGTCCTTGACCAGCAGTTGCGGCAGCGCGCTGCCGGCAACTTCGCGCTCGACCAGGGCACCCACGGCGCCTTTGGCGGCGACGTCATTGAGGTAGTCATGGCCATCGAAACGCGGGCCGGCCAAAGCAATAAACAGTTGGCCGGGCGCGATCGCGCGGCTGTCGATGCTAACGCCGTCGAAGCTGGCGTCGCTGGCAAGCAGACGACCATTCAATGCGCTGGTCAGTTCGCTCAGTTTCAAGGCTTTAAGCATGGGCCACCTCCCACGCGGTCAGGGCGTGATCGGCCTCGACCAGATCGGAGAAAGCGTGGCGCTCGCCGTTGATTTCCTGATAGTCCTCATGACCTTTACCGGCCAGGACAATCACGTCATCCGCCGAAGCACTGCCGATCAATTGGGCAATCGCCTGGCCACGGCCGGCGACGAAGGCAACTTTATCCACAGCGGTGAAACCGGCGCGGATGTCGTCGAAAATCACAATCGGGTCTTCGGTGCGCGGGTTGTCATCGGTGACCAGTACGCCATCGGCCAGACGCTCGACCACTTCCGCCATCAGCGGACGCTTGCCGCGATCGCGATCACCGCCGCAACCGAACAGGCACAGCAACCGGCCTTTGGCATGAGGACGCAGGGCCATCAAGACTTTTTCCAGCGCATCCGGAGTGTGGGCGTAATCGACCACCACCAATGGCTGAGTACCGCCGCCCAGGCGCTGCATGCGACCGGCCGGGCCTTCGAGTTTCGGCAGCACTTTGAGGATTTCGTCCAGCGCGTATTCCAGCCCGAGCAAGGCGCCGACCGCGGCCAACACATTGCTCAGGTTGAAACGACCGAGCAAGGTGCTGCGCAAATGGTGCTCGCCTTGTGGCGTGACCAATGTGGCGCGCACACCTTCGTCGTCGAACTGCGCTTCGCGGCAATACAGGTAGGCGCTGGAATCTTCCAGGCTGTAAGTGATCAGTCGCGACTCGCCTTTATTGGCAGCCAGCTGCCGACCGAAATCGTCATCCAGATTGACGACCCGGCACTTCAGATCATTCCAGGCAAACAACTTGGCCTTGGTTTCGCCATAGGCCTGCATGGTGCCGTGGTAATCCAGATGATCGCGCGACAGGTTGGTCATCACCGCCACATCGAACGCCAACGCAGTCACGCGGCCCTGATCCAGGCCGTGGGAAGAGACTTCCATGGCCACGGCTTTGGCGCCGGCCTTTTTCAAGTCGGCGAGGGTCGCTTGCACCGCAATCGGGTTCGGCGTGGTGTGCAGACCGCTTTCCAGCGCGCCGTAGAAACCGGAGCCCAGAGTGCCGACGATGCCGCAGTGTTGACCGAGCAGGTCAAGCGCCTGGGCGACCAATTGGGTCACGCTGGTTTTACCGTTGGTGCCAGTCACGCCGATCAGATTCAAATGACGGCTCGGGTCGCCATAAAAGCGCCCGGCGATGTCCGACAGCTGCGCCGCCAGGCCTTTGACCGGAATCAACGGCACATCGGTAATCGGCAGCACAGTCGCGCCTTCGACTTCATAAGCCACGGCAGCAGCGCCGCGTTGCAAGGCGTCGGCGATGTGCGCACGCCCATCGAACTTGCCACCCGGAACCGCGAGAAACAGATCGCCTGCTCGTACTTTACGGCTGTCCAGCGCCAACTCGCGGATCAACAGATCACGGCCGGCGTGGGCGAAAATCTTGTTCAGGCTCAGCGACATCAGCCGCGCCCTCCATTAGCTTTCAGCGGAACGACCGGTGCGGCGTTCGCTTGTTGAGTGGCAGGCAGGTTATCCGGGGTGATGTTCATCAGGCGCAAGGTCCCGGACATCACTTTGCTGAACACCGGCGCCGATACCAGACCACCGAAGTAACCGGCCTTGGTCGGTTCATCGATCACCACCACGATTGCGTAACGTGGATCGCTCATCGGGCCGAAGCCGGCGAACAGCGAGCGGTAGGAATTCTCGGCGTAGCCTTTGGTGCCGACCGACGTTTTACGCGCGGTACCCGACTTGCCGCCCACGTGATACGCCGGCACCTGCGCACGGAATACACCGCGCGGGGCTTCGATCACTTGTTGCAGCATGGTTTGCATGGTTTTCGCGACGGCTTCAGGCAACACCTGCGTGGTTTGCGGTGCCTTGTCGGTTTTGATCAGGGTCAGCGGCGCGAGACGACCATTGTTGGCCAGGGCCGAGAAGGCGTGGACCAACTGGATCGCAGTCACGGAAATACCGTAGCCGTAGGACAGCGTCGCGGTTTCAGCCTTGCGCCATTCGCGGTAGTTCGGCAGGTTGCCGACGCGCTCGCCCGGGAAACCGAGACCGGTGTCCTGACCGAGGCCGACTTTCTGCGCCAGGCGGAAAATCGTTTCGCCGCCGATATCGAATGCGACCTTACTCATGCCGACGTTACTGGAATTGATCAGGATACCGGTCAGATCGAGCACCGGGCCTTCACTCTTGGATACGTCCTTGATGGTGTACTTGCCAATCTGCAAGGTGCCTGGATAAACCTCGACGGTATCGGTCGGCTTCCAGCGCCCGGTTTCAATCGCGGCGCTCATGGAAATCGCTTTCATGGTGGAACCCGGCTCGAACACGTCGATCATCGCGCGGTTACGCATCATCGCCGGCTGCAGGTTGCGACGGTTGTTCGGGTTGTAGGTCGGCTGGTTGACCATGGCGAGGATCTCGCCGGTCTTCACGTCCATGATCACCAGGCTGCCAGCCTTGGCGCCGTTCTCGATGATCGCGTTGCGCAGTTCACGGTTGGCCAGGTATTGCAGACGCAGGTCAATGGACAACGCCAAGGGCTTGCCGGCCTTGGCGTTTTTGGTGACCTGGACATCTTTGATCAGCCGGCCGCGCCGGTCCTTGATCACTTGTCGCTTGCCGGGGACGCCGGCCAGCCATTCGTCGTAGGCCAACTCGACGCCTTCGCGTCCGTGGTCATCGATGTCGGTAAAGCCGACCATGTGGGCGGTGACTTCGCCGGCCGGATAGAAACGCCGGAACTCTTCGATGCCGTAAACGCCCGGCACTTTCAGATCGAGCACAGCCTGGCCTTGCTCGGGGGTCAGCCCGCGCACCAGATAAATGAATTCTTTGTTGGCCTGGGCTTCGAGACGTTCGGCCAGGGCTTTCGGGTCCTGCCCCAGGGCAGCCGCCAGTGCCGGCCACTTCTCTTTGGCCGTTTGCATTTCCTTGGCATTGGCCCACAGGGTGGTGACCGGGGTACTCACGGCCAACGGCTCGCCGTTACGGTCGGTGATCAGACCACGGTGAGCCGGAATTGGAATATGACGAACACTGCGCGCATCGCCCTGACCTTTAAGGAAGGCACGGTCGACCACTTGCAAATCGATGATGCGCCAGGCAATCGCCGCCACCATGATGCCGAGCAAACCCAGCACCAGACGGAACCGCCATGGGAAGAGCGCGCCTTCGAGTTTCATCATGGCGCCACCATCTGCACTTCAGCGGCGCCGGGAATGCGCATCTTCAGTTGCTCGGTGGCCAGGACTTCGATTCGGCTATGGGCGGTCCAGGTGCTCTGCTCGAGAATCAACCGGCCCCACTCCGCCTGCGCCTTGTCACGCACGCTCAATTCGCCGTACAGCGAATTCAACAACTGACGGTTCCAGTGCGCGCTATAGGACACACCGATGGCCGACACAAGCACGCCGACAAACAACAGCAGCATGAAAAAGCTTCCGCCGGGAAGTGGCTTGGCGAAAAGCTTGCTCACCGCAGCTTCTCCGCGACACGCATGATGGCGCTACGGGAACGTGGGTTGGCTTTGAGTTCGGCCTCGGAGGCGGACTGCGCTTTGCCATGGATTTTGATTTTCGGTTCGAAAGCGACGTGACGGACCGGCAGGTTGCGCGGCAGGTTGTCGGCTTCGCCTTTTACCAGTTTGCGCATGAACAGTTTGACGATGCGGTCTTCCAGCGAGTGGAAGCTGATGACGACCAGACGGCCGCCCACTTCCAGGCATTCCAGCGCAGCTTCGAGGCCGGTTTCCAGATCGCCCAGTTCGTTGTTGACGTGAATACGCAGGCCCTGGAATGCACGGGTGGCCGGGTTCTTGCCCTTTTCCCATGCCGGGTTGGCGACTTTCAGCACTTCAGCCAGATCGCCAGTGCGCTCGAATGGCTTGATGTCGCGACGCTCGGCCACGGCACGCGCCATGCGACCGGAGAAACGCTCTTCGCCGTATTGCTTGAACACCCGGGCGATTTCTTCCACCGGCGCGGTGTTGACGAACTCGGCGGCGCTGATCCCGCGGGACGGGTCCATGCGCATGTCCAACGGACCGTCGTTGAGGAAACTGAAACCGCGCTCCGGGTCGTCGAGCTGCGGCGAAGACACGCCGAGGTCGAGCAGAACACCGCTGACCTTGCCGGCCAGACCGCGTTCGGCGACTTCCGAACCGAGCTCGGCAAAGCTGCGCTGCACAACGACAAAGCGGCCGTCTTCGGCCGCTAGCGTTTGCCCGGTGGCAATCGCTTGAGGATCTTTGTCGAATCCGAGCAACCGGCCATCAGGCCCGAGCTGGCTGAGGATCAACCGACTGTGTCCGCCACGTCCGAACGTACCGTCCAGATAGCAGCCATCAGGACGTACGGCGAGAGCCTCGACGGCTTCGTCAAGCAGTACGGTGATGTGGTTAAAGCCGCTATCAATAGTCACAGGATTAAATCACGCAGTTCATCAGGCATGGCGCCCGGTTGTTGAATAGCAGCCAGGTCAGCGGCAGAAACCGCATTCCAGGCATCCTCGTCCCACAATTGGAACTTGTTCAGTTGGCCTACCAACATTGCGCGCTTATCCAACTTGGCATATTCGCGAAGACGCGGCGGAACCAGAAAACGACCACTGCCATCGAGCTCGAGGTCGACGGCATTACCAATCAGTAAACGTTGCAGGCGGCGGTTCTCTTCGCGAAGAGAAGGCAGTGCGCGCAGTTTGGTTTCGATAATTTCCCACTCATCGAGGGGATAAACACACAAACACGGATCAACGGCATCGATGGTGACGATTAATTGGCCGGAACTACGCGAAACCAGCTCGTCACGGTACCGGCTCGGCATTGCGAGACGGCCCTTTGCATCGAGACTGATAGCGTTAGCTCCGCGAAACACGTCAGCGTTTCTCCAAATATTAGCGTTTTACGTTCAAAAAACCCACTTCATGCCACTTTCCGCCACTTGCGCACACTATAGGAATGCGCCCACCACACCGTCAAGGCGCGGATTAAAGGAAAAGCCTTACAGAACGGAGATTTAGGAGCGTAAAAGGAGGGTTAACGGGAATCTGACGGATGAATTCGCTCAATAACTTGAATCAGCACAGAAGGCTGCGTTCAGAAGTTAAAGTAGTTTGTTAAGAGTAAGATTTTTTCGGTATTACAAAAGCGCTTCTGCTATTGATTCAGCAGGGAGGGGAATTGCCATTACGCACTCCCTGCCAAAGATTCGGCAGAGAGGAAAAAAAGGTGGAGAGTCGATCTGTAAGCCGGGTTCTGTCTTGAACAGTCATTCGTCTACGATGGCCATCACTGGACATCTTTAGCAACCTACCCGGTCCCAGCGCGGGCCACGCCTTGGGACCCTATTTGGTCTTGCTCCAAGTGGGGTTTACCTAGCCACGAACTGTTGCCAGACGTGCGGTGCGCTCTTACCGCACCTTTTCACCCTTACCGGCGCCGAAGCGCTTAGGCGGTTATTTTCTGTGGCACTTTCCGTAGGCTCACGCCTCCCAGGCATTACCTGGCACTTCGCCCTATGGAGCCCGGACTTTCCTCCCCCCCCTAATTTTCATAGAGGGCAGCGACTGTCCGATCGACTCTCCGCCGCGAAGGTTAACGGCAGAGCGGCCGAAGAACAAGCGCTAAAAGCCTCTGGCCGGCGCTGCACGTCGGTTTTACTCGCCCTTCTGTTTATCCAGCGCGACCTGATAGAGCACATTCTTGCGCTCGCCGGTAATTTGCGCGGCCAATGCCGCCGCACGCTTGAGCGGCATCTCTTCGAGTAACAAGTTGAGAATACGCATGGCTTCACTGCTGACAGCGTCTTCGGTCTCGGGGGCAGTCCAGCCCGCCACCAGCACCACACACTCGCCACGCTGTTGATTGCTGTCCGATTCGACGAACTCGCGCAACTCGGCCAGCGGCAAGCCTTTAAGGGTTTCAAAGGTCTTGGTCAGTTCTCGCGCCAGCAACGCCGGACGTTCGGCACCGAATACCAGCTCCATGTCTTGCAGGCATTCCAGGATGCGGTGCGGTGCTTCGTAGAAAATCAGCGTGCGCGGCTCTTCTTTTACCAGTTCCAGACGAGCACGTCGGCCGACAGCCTTGGCCGGCAAAAAACCTTCGAAGATGAAACGGTCGGACGGCAACCCCGCCGCCGACAATGCCGCAATCAAGGCACACGCCCCCGGAACCGGCACCACATTGATTCCCGCGGCACGAGCCTGACGTACCAGGTGATAACCCGGATCGGAAATCAACGGTGTGCCGGCGTCGGAAATCAACGCCACATCGTCGCCCGCCAGCAAACGCGTGATAAAGCGGTTACCCTCCTCCCGCTCGTTGTGTTCATGACAGGCCGCCAGCGGCGTAGGAATACCGAAATGCTGCATCAATCGCTGGGAATGGCGAGTATCTTCGGCCGCGATCAAGGCGACCTCACGCAGGATCTTCAGCGCACGCGCACTGATATCGTCCAGGTTGCCGATGGGCGTCGCCACCACATAAAGCGAGCCAGCAGCGGAATTCAAAGCACCTGGAGCAGTCAAAGCGCACACCTCATGATCGGTAAAAGGCGACATTGTAGCGCGTAGCGGCGCTTGCGATACGCCTCACCCTCCCCGGGTTTTCCAGCCTTTTGTGCAGTGCCGCAACATTTGCACGAGCTAAATTGATCGATTCACGCCAGTAACATCGCGCCCCGGCCAGTGCTTGGGTACAATTCCACGCTAATTTGATCGAGTATCAGGAACACTACATGATCGCTTGCCTGCGGCTGTTCACTGCCCTCTGCCTCGCTGCCTTGCTGGCGGCCTGCGCCAGCTCGCCCTCTTCCAGCCTTGGCGAACTTCCACGGACCCCGGACGCCAGTATCGAGCAACTGCTCGAACAGGCCGCTCAAAGTAAAACGCCGGAAAAAGCCGCCCTTTTGCGCTTGAGCGCGGCAGACCTGGCTTATCGTCAGGGTAATGCCGGCCAGTCCGCGCAAATCTTGCAACAGGTGCCGATGGAACAACTCAAGCCAGGCCAACAAGTCTTTGCCAGTACCCTGGCGGCTGAACTGGCCATGGTCCGCAATCAGCCCAAAGCGGCGCTGACTGCCCTGAGCCATCCGAGCCTGCAACGCTTGGGCGAACTGCCCGTCGAGCAGCAGGTTCGCACCGGCACCGTTCATGCCCGGGCCCTTGAGGCTGACGGCCAGACCTTGGCCGCCGCACGGGAGCGCATCTTTATTGCGCCGATGCTTGAAGGTGAAGCAGCCAGCAAAAACCACGAAGCGATCTGGACCCTGATCGCTTCGCTGCCGACCGATCAATTGCAGCCGACCACCGACGATGACCTCGGCGGCTGGATCCGTCTGGCGCTGGCGGTGAAAACGGCCGGCACCCTGGAACAGCAGCAAGCTGCGATCGACAGCTGGCGCGAACAGAATCCAAAGCATCCGGCTGCCACCCAGCTGCCGTTGCCCCTGACCAAACTCAAGGAACTGGCCAGCCAGCCCCTGAGCAAGATCGCCCTGCTGCTGCCCCAGGACGGCCCGCTGGGTTCGGTTGGCAAAGCACTGCGCGAAGGCTTCATGGCCGCTCACTACCAGGCGCAACAAGCCGGGCAGAAACCGCCAGCCATCGAGTTCTATGACAGCTCGCGACTGACCTCCCTCGACGAGTTCTATCGCAAGGCCCAGGCCGATGGCGTGCAACTGGTCATCGGCCCACTGGAGAAGCCGCTGGTCAAACAGCTCAGCACTCGCCCGCAATTGCCGATCACTACCCTGGCGCTGAACTACAGCGAAGGCGAACAAGGTCCGGCCCAACTGTTCCAGTTTGGTCTTGCCGCTGAAGACGAAGCCCGCGAAGTGTCCCGTCGTGCGCGCGCCGATGGCCTGCACCGCGCCGCGATCATGGTGCCGAAAGGCGAATGGGGCGACCGCGTACTCAGGGCGTTCAGCCAGGATTGGCAAGCCAACGGTGGCAGCATCGTCGCCACCGAACGCGTCGACCAACCAGTGCAGCTGGCCCAGCAAATTGCCGACATGTTCCAGCTGCGCCAGAGCGAAGGCCGCGCCAAGAGCCTGCAAAGCACCGTTGGCTCGCAGGTTGCCGCACAACCTTCGCGTCGTCAGGACATCGAGTTCATCTTCCTGGCCGCAACGCCGCAACAGGCTCAACAGATCAAACCGACCCTGAACTTCCAGTACGCGGGTGACGTGCCGGTTTACGCTACCTCCCACGTATTCAGCGCCAGCGGCGACCAGAACCAGTACAACGACATGAACGGTATTCGCTTCTGCGAAACCCCATGGCTGCTGGATGCCAACGACCCGCTGCGTAAACAAGTCACTGCACAATGGCCGCAAGCCGGCGGCAGCCTGGGCCGTCTGTACGCGATGGGCGTTGACGCCTATCGTCTGGCACCGCGCCTGGGCCAACTCAAGGCCTTGCCGGACAGCCGCATCCAGGGTCAATCGGGCAGCCTGGGCATGACTCAGAATCAACGGGTCGAGCGTCAGTTGCCGTGGGCAGAGTTCACCAACGGTCAGATTCAACGCCTGCCGGACACCTCGCGCTGATGCCTGACAGGTCACGCCAGCAAAGCGGCAAAGATGCCGAGCGTCATGCGCTCGAGCATCTTCAACAACAAGGTCTGCGCCTGCTGGCGCAGAACTGGTTGTGTAAACGCGGCGAGCTTGATCTGGTCATGCTTGATGGCGATACAGTAGTATTCGTCGAAGTCCGTTATAGAAAAAACACCCAATGGGGTGGCGCGCTCGATAGCATCGATGGGCGCAAACGGCAGAAACTGATTTTTGCCGCGCAGTATTTTCTTCAGCGCGAGTCGCGTTGGGCCAATTCCCCCTGCCGCTTCGACGTGGTTGCCATCGACAGCAACCTTGATCAGTTGAACTGGTTGCAGAATGCCTTCGACAGCTGATCGCTTGCGTCCCGAACCGGACACCTTCACCCAACACTTTTGCTCTTTGCTTTGCGGGCTGCACATTCATGTGCCGAGTAGCCGCGCTAATTAAGGTCACACAGATGGACATGCAATCGCGAATTCGCCAGCTTTTTCAGGCCAGTATCGACACCAAGCAACAGGCGATGGACGTACTTGCACCGCACATCGAGCAAGCCAGCCAGGTCATGGTCAACGCCCTGCTCAACGAGGGCAAAATGCTGTCCTGCGGCAACGGCGGTTCCGCCGGTGACGCACAGCACTTCTCGTCCGAGCTGCTCAACCGCTTCGAACGCGAGCGCCCGAGCCTGCCCGCCATCGCGCTGACCACCGACAGTTCGACGATCACCTCGATCGCCAACGATTACAGCTACAACGAAATCTTCTCCAAACAGATTCGCGCCCTCGGCCAGCCGGGTGATGTTTTGCTGGCGATTTCCACCAGCGGCAACTCGGCAAACATAATTCAAGCGATCCAGGCCGCACATGATCGCGAAATGATTGTCGTAGCATTGACCGGTCGTGATGGCGGCGGCATGGCGTCACTGCTATTGCCTGAGGACGTCGAGATTCGCGTACCGGCCAACGTCACCGCACGTATTCAGGAAGTCCACCTGCTGGCGATCCATTGCCTCTGCGATTTGATCGACAGCCAACTGTTCGGGAGTGAAGAATGACCCCTAATCGCCTAGGCCTTCTGGCCTTGACCCTGTGCCTTGGCATCAGCGGCTGCACCTCGGTGGTTAACGCCAGCCGTGAAGCACCGATCGATGATGACCGTGGCACCCGCACCTTCGGCAGTAAAATCGACGACTCCCTGATCGAAACCAAGGCAGGTGTAAACATCGCCAAGGCCGATCCGGACCTGGACAACAACTCGCACATCGTCGTCACCAGCTTCAACGGCGTAGTGCTGCTCGCCGGGCAAACCCCTCGCGCCGACCTCAAGGCCAAGGCCGAACAGGTTGCCGCCGCCGTTCAGCGGGTCAAGAAGGTGCACAACGAACTGCAAGTGCTGCAACCATCCTCGCTGCTGGCGCGTCAGAACGACACCTGGCTGACCACCAAGATCAAGACCCAGATGCTCACCGACGCCTCCATCCCGGGCTCGCGCATCAAAGTTGTGACCGAAAACGGTATCGTCTACTTGCTGGGTCTGCTGACCAAGCAGGAAGCGGCCCAGGCAACCAATCTGGTGCAAGGCGTTTCCGGCGTGCAGAAGATCGTGAAGTTGTTTGAGTACATCGACTGATCGGCTTGTTGCAGATGGCGCCTATGCCAGGCGCACATAAAAAAACCCGCTGAATCACTTCAGCGGGTTTTTTCATTTCAGCGGCCAGGAAGATCAAAAATCTTCCAACCGCCATACCTCATAAGCCGGCGTCTCATAGGGATGACTCTCTTTCAGAGCCACCACCACCGCCCGAATCAACTCATCGCTGACCACAAGCTCAACCTTCCATTCCTCAACCTGCTCGACCTGCCCCGCTTCACCAATAAACGGCTGACTGCCATCCAGCGGACGAAACTGACCCAACCCGAACACCTGCCACGCGCAGTGATCATAAGCCCCGATCCGCCCGCCACCGGCGGCGAACACAGCACTCTTGACCACTTCGACATGACTGGCCGGAACAAAAAAGGCAAGCTTATACATAGCGCTTAGTTAACCCGCTCTTAGTTTACCCAGACCCGCGCATTACGGAACATACGCATCCAAGGTGCGTCTTCGTTCCAGTCTTCCGAACGCCACGAGTTCTGCACGGCGCGGAATACACGCTCCGGGTGCGGCATCATGATGGTCACGCGACCGTCACGGCTGGTCAAACCGGTGATCCCGCGCGGCGAGCCGTTCGGGTTGGCCGGGTAGTTTTCGGTGACCTTGCCGTGGTTGTCGACGAAACGCATCGCCACGCAACCCGACAGATCGGCTTCCAGCAACGCTTCTTCGCTGGCGAATTCGGCATGGCCTTCACCGTGCGCGATGGCAATCGGCATGCGCGAACCGGCCATGCCTTGCAGGAAGATCGAGTTCGACTCCTGGATCTGTACCATCGCCACGCGCGCTTCGAACTGCTCGGAACGGTTGCGCACGAAGTGCGGCCAGAACTCGCTGCCCGGGATCAGCTCGTGCAGGTTGGACATCATCTGGCAACCGTTGCACACGCCGAGGGTGAAGCTGTCGTTACGCTCGAAGAAACCCTGGAAGGCATCGCGAGCGCGGCTGTTGAACAGCGCGGACTTAGCCCAGCCTTCGCCGGCACCCAGTACGTCGCCGTAGGAGAAACCGCCGCAAGCCACCAGACCTTTGAACTCGTTCAGGTCGACACGGCCGGCCAGGATGTCGCTCATGTGCACGTCGATCGCGTTGAAACCGGCGCGGTCGAACGCGGCCGCCATTTCCACCTGACCGTTGACGCCCTGCTCACGCAAAACGGCAACCTGTGGGCGAATGCCTTTCTTGATGTAAGGCGCGGCGACGTCCTGGTTGACGTCGTAGCTGAGCTTGACGTTCAGGCCCGGGTTATCTTCTTCCAGCAGCACGTCGAACTCTTGTTCGGCGCAGTCGGCGTTATCACGCAGACGCTGGATCCGGTAGCTGGTTTCAGCCCACTGACGTTGCAGCAGACGACGCTGACCTTCGAACACGGTGTCGCCGTTGAACGTGATGCTGATCTCGCCGTTGTTCATTGGCTGACCGATCACCGACACGCAGTCACCCAGGCCCGCTGCGCTGAACTGCGCGAGGATGTCTGGAGTAGCGTCCTGGCGAACCTGGATCACGGCGCCCAGTTCTTCGTTGAACAGGATTGCAGCGATGTCGGCGGAGGTTTCTGCCAGACCGTCGAGGTTCAGGCTCAGACCACAATGGCCGGCGAAGGCCATTTCCACGGTGCTGGTCAACAGACCACCGTCGGAACGGTCGTGGTAAGCCAGCAGGTGACCGTCGGCGTTGAGGCCCTGGATCACGGCGAAGAAGGCTTTGAGGTCTTCGGCGTCGTCGACATCCGGTGCTTGCGAGCCGAGCTTGCCGTGAACCTGGGCCAGGATCGAGGCGCCCATGCGGTTCTGACCGCGACCGAGGTCGATCAGGATCAGGTCAGTGGTGCCCTTGTCCATGCGCAGTTGCGGGGTCATGGTCTGACGGATGTCAGCCACTGGCGCGAAACCGGTCACGATCAGCGACATCGGCGAAGTCACAGTCTTGTCGACACCTTCGTCGTTCCAGCGGGTGGCCATGGACATCGAGTCCTTGCCCACCGGAATGGTGATGCCGAGGTCCGGGCACAACTCCATGCCGACTGCTTTCACGGTGTCGTACAGACGCGCGTCTTCACCCGGGTGACCGGCGGCGGACATCCAGTTCGCCGACAGTTTGATGTCGGAGATTTTGGCGATGCGCGACGCCGCGATGTTGGTCAGGGTTTCGCCGATGGCCATGCGGCCCGACGCCGGAGCGTCCAGCAGAGCCAGCGGAGTACGCTCGCCCATGGCCATGGCTTCACCGGTGTAGACGTCGAAGCTGGTGGCGGTGACGGCAACGTCGGCCACCGGAACCTGCCACGGGCCGACCATTTGATCACGGGCCACGAGGCCGGTGATGGTGCGGTCGCCGATGGTGATCAGGAAGCTTTTGCTGGCCACGGCCGGGTGATGCAGAACGCGCTCGACGCAGTCGCCGATGTCGAGGGTCGACGGATCGAAATCGTCACCCAGCTCGTTTTCGCGAACGGCCGAACGGTGCATGCGCGGGGCTTTACCCAGCAGCACTTCGAGCGGCATGTCTACCGGGCTGTTGCCGAAGTGGCTGTCGGTCACGGTCAGTTGCGGTTCGGCAGTGGCTTCGCCGACCACGGCAAACGGGCAACGCTCACGTTCGCAGATCGCCTGGAAGCGTTCGAAGTCCGCTGGGCCGACTGCCAGAACGTAGCGTTCCTGGGATTCGTTACTCCAGATTTCGTGCGGGGCCATGCCCGGCTCGTCGTTTGGAATGTTGCGCAGTTCGAAGCGACCGCCACGGTTGCCGTCGTTGACCAGTTCCGGGAAGGCGTTGGACAGACCGCCCGCGCCGACGTCGTGGATGAAGCTGATCGGGTTCTTGTCACCCAACTGCCAGCAACGGTCGATGACTTCCTGGCAGCGACGTTCCATTTCCGGGTTTTCGCGCTGTACGGATGCAAAGTCCAGATCCGCCGAGCTGGTGCCGGTGGCCATGGAGGAAGCCGCGCCGCCACCCAGGCCGATGAGCATTGCCGGGCCGCCAAGAACGATCAGCTTGGAGCCAACGGTGATCTCGCCTTTCTGTACGTGTTCAGCACGGATGTTACCCATGCCGCCGGCCAGCATGATCGGCTTGTGGTAACCGCGAACTTCGTCGCCACGCGGGGTGGTGATCGATTGTTCGAAGGTACGGAAGTAGCCGGTCAGGGCCGGACGGCCGAATTCGTTGTTGAACGCGGCGCCACCCAGTGGGCCTTCGATCATGATATCCAGCGCGGTAACGATGCGCTCAGGCTTGCCGTATGGCACTTCCCACGGCTGCTCGAAACCCGGGATTTGCAGGTTGGACACGGTGAAACCGGTCAGGCCAGCCTTTGGCTTGGCGCCGCGACCGGTTGCACCTTCGTCGCGAATCTCGCCGCCAGAACCGGTGGATGCGCCCGGGAACGGGGCAATCGCGGTCGGGTGGTTGTGAGTTTCGACTTTCATCAGGATGTGCACCGGTTCCTGCACCGCGCCGTACTGGCGGGTTTCAGGGTCCGGAAAGAAACGACCGGCGACGTTGCCGACGATCACCGAAGCGTTGTCCTTATAAGCCGACAGAACGCCTTCGCTGTGCATCACGTAGGTGTTCTTGATCATGCCGAACAGGCTTTTTTCCTGGCTCTGACCGTCGATGTCCCAACTGGCGTTGAAGATCTTGTGACGGCAGTGCTCGGAGTTCGCCTGGGCGAACATCATCAATTCGATGTCGTGCGGGTTGCGCTTCAAGCCGACGAAGGCTGCGACTAGGTAGTCGATCTCGTCTTCGGCCAGGGCCAGGCCCAGCTCGGTGTTGGCATTTTCCAGCGCGGCGCGGCCGCCACCCAACACGTCGATCGCGGTCAGGGGCTTGGGTTCGGCGTGGCTGAACAGGCCGGCGGCTTGTTCAAGGTTGTCCAATACGATCTGGGTCATGCGGTCATGCAGCGCGCTTGCGATCAGCTGCGCCTGGGCATCGCTGAACTGGCCGGCGACGTAGAACGCGATGCCGCGCTCCAGGCGCTGGATCTTGGCCAGGCCGCAGTTGCGAGCGATGTCGCTGGCTTTACTGGACCACGGCGAGATAGTGCCGAAACGTGGCAACACCAGAAACAGACGACCGGTTGGCTCTTGTACTGGAACGCTTGGGCCGTACTTCAGAAGGCGCGCGAGCACCTGCTGTTCGTCGCCGGTCAGGACGCCGGTAACTTCGGCGAAGTGAGCGAATTCAGCATACAAGCCGCTGACAGCCGGAACCTTCTGGCTCAGTTGCTCAAGGAGTTTGCTGTGGCGAAAGGCAGAAAGGGCAGGAGCGCCGCGCAGGATCAACATCTTCGGGACAGCCTCGGGAAGGGGTGTGCTTTGAGGCCGTGCATTCTAGCCTAAACCGCCCGCGACATCACCCGAAACGGTACGCACGGCTGCACCCGAACGTCGGGCCGAGTATTCGGGCCCTGAACAGGCGCGCGCCGTGGGTTATTTTTTCTGTCACAAAATGCTGTCCGGGCCCATTCCTGCGGGCTCCAAGCGGGCTTTAGACCCTCTAGCAGACAAGCCCTTCGCTGTCGAGATATGGCGCTCGTGGTCCTTTGCGTATACTGCGCAGATGTTTTCCCCAACGGCTTTGCGTCCGCGGTACGCCAAATGGCTGATCGCAACCGGACTCTTCCTGGTGCTCGGTGGCTGTGTTGATAAACCCAACACGCTGGAGCGCGTAAAGGAGGATGGCGTGCTGCGGGTGGTTACCCGTAACAGTCCCGCCACCTACTTTCAGGATCGCAACGGTGAAACCGGCTTCGAATACGAGCTGGTGAAGCGCTTCGCCGACGATCTGGGGGTCGAACTCAAGATCGAAACCGCCGACAACCTCGACGACCTGTTCAATCAGGTGGGCAAGCCCAATGGCCCGGTGCTGGCTGCTGCCGGTCTGGTCAGCAGCGAACAACGTAAACAGCAGGTGCGGTTTTCCCACTCTTACCTCGAAGTCACCCCACAGATCATCTACCGCAACGGCCAGTCGCGGCCGACCGACGCAGGCGATCTGGTCGGCAAGAAGATCATGGTGCTCAAGGGCAGCACCCACGCCGAGCAATTGGCAGAGCTGAAAAAGAAATATCCCCGCATTGAATACGAAGAGTCCGACGCGGTTGAAGTCGTCGACTTGCTGCGCATGGTCGATGAAGCCCAGATCGATCTGACCCTGGTCGACTCCAACGAAGTCGCGATGAACCAGGTCTACTTCCCCAACGTGCGGGTCGCTTTCGATCTCGGTGACGCCAGCAATCAGAGCTGGGCCGTGGCCGCCGGCGAAGACAACAGCCTGCTCAACGAGATCAATACCTACCTCGACCAAGTGAAGAAAAACGGCACCCTGCAACGGCTCAAGGATCGCTATTACGGGCACGTCGACGTGCTGGGTTACATGGGCGCCTACACCTTCGCCCAGCATCTGCAACAGCGTCTGCCCAAGTACGAACAGCATTTCAAGACGTACGCCAAGAAAGAGAAAGTCGACTGGCGCTTGTTGGCCGCGGTCGGTTATCAGGAATCGCTGTGGCAAGCGGCGGTCACGTCCAAGACCGGCGTGCGCGGATTGATGATGCTGACCCAGAACACGGCGCAAGCCATGGGCGTGTCCAATCGCCTGGACCCCAAACAGAGCATCATGGGCGGCGCGAAGTACCTGGCCTACATGAAGGAGCAACTGGATGAGTCGATCCAGGAGCCGGATCGTACGTGGTTCGCGCTCGCAGCCTACAACGTTGGCAGCGGTCATCTGGATGACGCGCGCAAATTGACGGCCAAGGCAGGGTTGAACCCGGACAAGTGGCTGGACGTGAAGAAGATCCTGCCGCGCCTGTCGCAGAAACAGTGGTACAGCAAGACTCGTTACGGCTACGCCCGGGGCGGCGAACCGGTGCATTTCGTAGCGAACATCCGTCGCTATTACGACATCCTGACGTGGGTCACACAGCCGCAGCTCGAAGGCAATCAGGTCGCCGAGGGCAACCTGCATGTGCCGGGGGTCGACAAGACCAAGCCGAGCCAGGAAACCCCGCAGCTTTAAAGCAAAAGATCGCAGCCTTCGGCAGCTCCTACAGGGATTTGTGTACACCCTGTAGGAGCTGCCGAAGGCTGCGATCTTTTGATCTTAAGCCTTGGAAGCAGCCGCCAGAATCAGCGCTTTCATTTCAGAAACAGCCGACTTGAACCCGACGAACAACGCATGGGCCACCAGCGCATGGCCGATGTTCAGTTCGTTGATGCCTTTGATCGCCGCAACAGCCTCGACGTTGTGATAGTGCAGACCGTGACCGGCGTTGACGATCAGCCCTTGGGCCAGACCAAATGCCACGCCATCGGCCACGCGCTTGAGCTCTTCAGCGACTTCGGTTGGTGTCTCGGCATCCGCATAACGCCCGGTGTGCAGTTCAATGGCTGGCGCACCGACACGGCGGGACGCTTCGATCTGCCGTTCGTCTGCGTCGATGAACAGTGACACTTCACAGCCGATTTTCGCCAGGCGATCCACCGCTGCCTTGATCCGCGTCTCCTGCCCTGCCACGTCCAGACCGCCTTCGGTGGTCAGTTCCTGACGTGTTTCCGGGACCAGGCAAATGTGCGCCGGGCGGATGCGTTCGGCGAACGCCATCATTTCTTCGGTGACGCCCATTTCGAAGTTCATGCGGGTTTGCAGCACGTCCTTGAGCAGCAGCACGTCGCGCTCCTGGATGTGCCGACGGTCTTCGCGCAGGTGCACAGTGATGCCATCAGCGCCCGCCTCTTCTGCGTCCAACGCTGCCTTGACCGGATCCGGGTAACGAGTTCCGCGGGCCTGGCGCAGGGTGGCAACGTGGTCGATGTTCACGCCAAGAAGAATGCGATTGCTGGTGGTCACGGAAGCGCTCCTGAAGAAGGGAAAATTCGGTGCACAGCATACACGGGGAGACAGGGTCTGTTGACGCAAGCATCAACCGTTCCTATGGCTTGCGAAACTATGGCTTGCGAAACAACTCGCGGCTGACTAGAGGACGACCGCCCAGATGGACGGCCAATGCCTGACGCATCAAGCGCTTGGCAGCGGATAGCGCACCGGGCGCGGACCAGTCGGCATCCGCCATGGCCAGCAGTTCAGTGCCGTTGAACAGACCGGGTTGTAGCAGGTAGACCCGCTCCAGGCCTGCATCCACTTGCAAGCGATAGAGGCCGTCCGGCGCGATGGGGTCGCCGTGGATGTCGGTGCTTAACGCGAAGCCATAACCGAGGTCGTCGAGCAAACGCCATTCAAAGGAGCGCAGCAAAGGTTCCAATGGACGGCCTTCGGCCAGGGCGAGCAGGGTCGCGGCATAGTGATCGAAAACTGCGGGATGAGGGTCTTCGGCGGGCAGCAGACGGATCAGCAATTCGTTGAGGTAGAGACCGCTGAACAGCGCCTCGCCGTTGAGCCAGGTGGAAACACCGGCGCTTTCCATTCGACCGACGTTTTTCAACTCGCCCCGACCACGGAACTCGACTTCCAGCGGCACGAACGGCCGCGCCAACGTCCCGGCCTTGCCCCGTGCGCTACGTAATACTGCCCGCAGCCGACCTTGCGGCGTAAGGAAATCCACCAACGCGCTGCTTTCGCGATAGGCGCGGGAGTGGAGGACGTAGGCGGGTTGGCCAATGGGCGGGGTTGAGGACATGGAAATCGCAGATCTCAATGAAGGAACGCAGTATTACAAACAACCCAAAACCAATGTGGGAGCGGGCCTGCTCGCGATAGCGGTCTGTCAGTCAACATTAATGTTGAATACCAGGCCCTCATCGCGAGCAGGCTCGCTCCCACAGTGGATCTTTATGCAGTATTACAGGTCGCCGTAACCCAGCGAACGCAGGGCGCGCTCGTCATCGGACCAGCCACCTTTCACCTTGACCCACAGGTTAAGCATGATCTTGGAGTCGAACAGCAGCTCCATGTCCTTGCGCGCCTCGGTGCCGATGCGCTTGATGCGCTCGCCCTTGTCGCCAATGATGATTTTCTTCTGGCCGTCACGTTCGACGAGGATCAAGGCATGGATGTGCAGGGTTTTACCCTGCTGCTTGAACTCTTCGATTTCCACGGTGATCTGGTACGGCAGCTCGGCGCCCAACTGGCGCATGATTTTCTCGCGAACCAGTTCGGCGGCGAGGAAGCGGCTGCTGCGGTCAGTGATCTGATCTTCCGGGAAGAAGTGATCGTTTTCCGGCAAGTGCTCGGCGATCACTCGTTCCAGCGCATCCAGGTTGTGCCCGTGCTGGGCCGAGATCGGCATGATCTGCGCGTTCGGCAGCTGTTCCTGCAACCAGCTCAGGTGCGGCATCAGCTCGGATTTGTCTTCGATACGGTCGGTCTTGTTCAGCGCCACGATCAGCGGGCCGGTCACGTACTGAACGCGCTCGAGGACCATCTGGTCTTCGTCGGTCCACTTGGTGCGGTCAACCACGAAGATCACCACGTCGACGTCTTTCAACGCCGCCGAAGCGGTCTTGTTCATGTAACGGTTCAGGGCCTTTTCGCCGCCCTTGTGCATGCCCGGGGTGTCGACGTAGATCGCCTGAACGGCGCCTTCGGTCTTGATGCCGAGCATGTTGTGACGGGTGGTCTGCGGCTTGCGCGAGGTGATCGCCAGCTTCTGACCCAGGATATGGTTCAGCAGCGTGGACTTGCCCACGTTGGGACGGCCGACGATGGCAACATAGCCACAGCGAGTTGCGGTTGAATCAGTCATGGCCATTCTCCACGCCCAGGGCAATCAGTGCTGCGGCGGCCGCTACCTGTTCGGCAATACGACGACTCACACCCTGACCTCGGCTTTTTTCGTTCAGTAAGATGATTTCGCATTCGACGAAGAACGTCCGGCAATGCGGCTCACCCTGGATATCCACCACTTCGTAACGCGGCAGGTCACAACCACGGGACTGCAGGAATTCCTGCAGGCGGGTTTTCGGATCTTTGTTGGTGTCGACCAGCGTCAGGCCTTCGAACTCTCCGGCCAGCCAGGCCAGCACGCGCTCGCGCGCCATGTCCATGCCGGCGTCCAGGTAGATCGCACCGATCAGCGCTTCCAGGGCATCGGCCAGAATCGACTCGCGACGGAAACCGCCGCTTTTCAATTCGCCGGAGCCCAGGCGCAGGTATTCGCCCAGGTCGAAACCACGGGCCAGTACGGCCAGGGTCTCACCTTTCACCAAGCGTGCACGCAAACGCGACAATTGGCCTTCGCGGGCCAGCGGGAAGCGATCGAACAGCGCCTCGCCAGCCACGAAGTTGAGGATGGCATCACCGAGGAATTCCAGGCGTTCGTTGTTGCGCCCGGCAAAGCTGCGGTGAGTCAGGGCCAGGACCATCAGCTCCTGATCCTTGAAGGTGTAGCCGAGCTGACGCTCTAGACGGCTTAAGGAGACGCTCACGGTTTACCCACGCTGAGTTCGTGGCTGGATTCCACCGCCATCGCCGTGGTGCGGCGCAGGCTTGGGACAATTAACGCTGTGTTCAAAAATAACGTCCTGAATATCGTTGTTTTCATGCTTCTGTCGTCGATTATGCCGACTCCAGAAATGCATTCGGCGCTGTGTTCAACAGCGCCGTGTGTGATTACTTGATCAGGCCAACCCGCGAGAAATTCGGCAGGTGACTGAGTTTAGGTTCCGGCCAGCTCATCCAGACTGCGAAGGCCTTGCCGACGATATTCTTGTCGGGAACCATGCCCAGCAGATCCTTGGGAATGCTCGGATCATCCCAGTAGCGACTGTCATTCGAGTTGTCGCGGTTGTCGCCCATCATGAAGTAGTGCCCGGCAGGCACGGTCCACGAATGGTCCGGGGCTGCGCGGTAACGGCTCATTTCCTTGCGGATCAGGTGCTCGGCGATGCCGAGTTTTTCCTTGTAGAGCTCGGCGCTGCCCAACGTGCCCGGCTCGGAGCCGACCAGTTGTTCGGCGATCGACTCACCGTTGACGAACAGACGCTTGTCGGCGGTGTAACGAATCTTGTCACCCGGCAGGCCCACCACACGTTTGATGTAGTTGACGTTCGGATCGCTCGGGTAGCGGAACACCATCACATCGCCGCGCTGTGGATCACCGACTTTGATGACTTTCTTGTCGATCACCGGCAGGCGGATCCCGTAAGAAAATTTGTTCACCAGAATGAAGTCGCCGACGTCCAGGGTCGGTTTCATCGAGCCGGAAGGAATCTGGAACGGTTCCACCAGGAACGAACGCAGCACCAGCACGATGAACAACACCGGGAAGAACGACTTGCCGTATTCGACCAGCAGCGGCTCTTTGTTCAGCTTCTCGACCACCACCATGTCAGCCTGGCTGACGCTACCCTGGTAAGAGTTAATGGCAGCCCGGCGCCGTGGCGCCAGGAACAGCAAATCGAGCAACGCCAACAGGCCGCAGACGAACACGGCGATGACCAGCAACAGCGGGAAATTTAGTGACATAGGACCTAACTATCCAACCTGAGCACTGCAAGGAAGGCTTCTTGTGGAATCTCCACGTTACCGACCTGCTTCATGCGTTTTTTACCGGCCTTTTGCTTTTCCAACAGCTTGCGCTTACGGCTAACGTCACCGCCGTAGCATTTGGCCAATACGTTCTTTCTGAGTGCCTTGACGGAAGTCCGCGCAATGATCTGCCCGCCGATGGCGGCCTGGATCGCGACGTCGAACATCTGGCGCGGAATCAGTTCTTTCATCTTCTCGGTCAACTGGCGACCTTTGTAGTGCGCATTGTCGCGATGCACGATCAGCGCCAGGGCGTCGACCTTGTCACCGTTGATCAGCACATCCAGTTTCACCAGATTAGCTGATTGATAACGGTCGAAATGGTAATCCAGCGAAGCATAGCCACGACTGGTGGATTTCAGACGGTCGAAGAAGTCGAGGACCACTTCGTTCATCGGCAAATCGTAGGTCACTTGTACCTGGGTACCGAGGAACAGCATGTCGTGCTGCACGCCACGCTTTTCGATACACAGGGTAATGACGTTACCCAAGTGCTCTTGCGGCACAAGGATATTGGCCCGCACGATCGGTTCACGCATGTCTTCGATCGATGACAGGTCCGGGAGCTTGGACGGGTTATCGACGTAAATCGTTTCACCGGTTTTCAGCAGCAGCTCGAAAATTACCGTCGGCGCCGTGGTGATCAGGTCCAGGTCGTACTCGCGCTCCAGGCGCTCCTGGATGATTTCCATGTGCAGCATGCCGAGGAACCCGCAACGGAAGCCGAAGCCCAGGGCGTCGGAGCTTTCCGGGGTGTACTGCAGGGACGAGTCGTTGAGCGTGAGCTTTTGCAGGGCTTCACGGAAATCTTCGAAGTCGTCGGAGCTGACCGGGAACAGACCGGCGTACACCTGCGGCTGAATGCGCTTGAAGCCTGGCAGCACGTCAACGTCTGGCGTAGAGCTCAAGGTCAGGGTGTCACCGACCGGTGCACCGTGAATGTCTTTGATACCGGCGATGATGAAGCCCACTTCGCCGGCCTTCAGGTCAACGGTGGCGGTGTGTTTCGGGTTGAAGACACCGACGCTGTCCACCAGGTGGATCTTGCCGGTGGATTTGACCAGAATCTTGTCGCCCTTCTTTACACGACCGTGACGCACGCGTACCAGGGAAACAACGCCCAGGTAGTTGTCAAACCAGGAGTCGATGATCAACGCTTGCAGCGGATCTTCGTAGTTACCGGTCGGCGCAGGAATGGTGGAGACAAGGCGCTCAAGCACTTCGTCGACGCCCAGACCGGTCTTGGCAGAGCACTCGACCGCGTCGGTGGCATCGATGCCGATGATCTTTTCGATTTCTTCCTTGACGCGCTCCGGATCGGCCTGTGGCAGGTCGATCTTGTTCAGGACTGGCATGACTTCCAGGCCTTGTTCGATCGCCGTGTAGCAGTTGGCAACCGACTGCGCTTCAACGCCCTGACCGGCATCGACCACCAGCAACGCACCTTCACAGGCCGCCAGCGACCGGCTGACTTCATAGGTGAAGTCAACGTGGCCGGGGGTGTCAATGAAGTTCAGCTGGTACTTGATGCCATCGCGGGCGGTGTAATAAAGGGTGACGCTGTGGGCCTTGATGGTGATCCCGCGTTCACGTTCCAGGTCCATGGAGTCCAGTACCTGGGCTTCCATTTCGCGCTCGGCAAGGCCGCCGCACATCTGGATGAAGCGATCGGCCAGCGTCGACTTGCCATGGTCAATGTGGGCGATGATGGAGAAATTGCGGATATGACTCAAATCACTCACGGATCAACACTCAAAAAGGCTGCAGGCATAGCCCGCCGAAAAATAGCCGGGAATTGTACCTGATCCACGGCGCAAGCGTCACGTTCGCAGGTCAGACGGCGCGTACAAAAACGCCCCGGTCTTGCGACAGGGGCGTTTTGAGTGACAAGCCATATCGGGAATAACCCGCGATCAACCGGCCCGGCGCAACAACCAGACCCCGGCCAGCGCACAGACTCCGGCCGGCACCAGCACCGCAAACAGCGGCGAGAAACCGAATACCAGGCTCGAAGGCCCGAGTAAATCCTGGACGATGCGGAAGGTGAAGCCCACCAACACTCCGGTAAAGACCCGCTGACCGAGGGTCACCGAACGCAGCGGACCGAAGATGAAGGAAATCGCCATCAGCACCAATGCGGCGGTCACCAGCGGCTGCAACACCTTGACCCAAAATGCAAGCCAGTACCGACCGTTGCTCAGGCCCTGATCGGTCAGGTAGTGGATGTAACTCCACAGACCGGTGATCGACAGTGATTCAGGCGCCATCACCACAGTGCTCAGCAGTTGCGGGCTCAGGGCTACTTCCCAACGCTCCACCGGAGTCGTCACCACTTCGGTGTTCTTTTCATGGAACAACGTGGTCGTGACATCGCTCAGTTGCCAGTGATCCGTGTCGAATTCCGCGCGTTTGGCGAAGCTCGAAGACAGCATGTGGCGTTGATCGTCGAAGCGATAACGGGTGACGCCGTACAGCAGACCATTGGGTTGCACAGAGTTGACGTGAATGAACTCGTCGCCCTGACGGTGCCACAGACCGTGCTTGGCGCTTTGCGCATCGCCACTGCCCTGGGCCAGCGAGCGGTTGGCCTGAGCGGTGACTTCCGTGGCCGGCGCGACGTATTCACCGATCACCAAGCCCACCGCCATCAAAAGCAGCATCGGCTTCATGACAGCCCAGACGATTCGCCCGAGCGACACGCCCGCAGCGCGCATGATGGTCAGTTCGCTGTGGCTGGCCAGGCTGCCGAGGCCGATCAGGCAACCGATCAGCGCCGCCATCGGCAACATGTCGTACAGACGGCGCGGCGCAGTCAGCAGCACATAGCTCAGGACATCCGCCAGCGTGTAGGTATCGCTGACGTCGCCCATCTCATCGATGAAGGCAAACAACGTTGCCAGACCCAGAATGATCCCCAGTACCGCCAGGATCGCCATGAACACGCTGCTACCAATGTAGCGATCGAGCTTATCCACGGGCCACCTCCAGCGCACTGCGGCGACTCGCCATCTTCAAGCGCAACGGCTCCCAGTACAGCAAGCCCAGGCCGATGGCCAGGAAGATCGCATGCACCCACCACAAGCCCAACGCCGCCGGGATCTTGCCCTTCTCGAGGGCGCCGCGAGCGGCAATCAGGATAGTCAGGTAAGCCATATAAAGAAGAATCGCCGGCAGCAGCTTGAGGAAACGGCCCTGGCGCGGATTGACCCGCGACAGCGGCACCGCCATCAGGGTCACGATGAAGACCAGCAACGGCAGAGACAGACGCCATTGCAGTTCGGTGCGCGAGCGGATGTCATCATTGTCCAACAGGGAGCGGGTGGTCATCGCATCGCGGTCGGTGACTTCGTCGCTGACGTCCGGCTTGGGCAGCAATACGCCGTATTCGTCATATTTGATGGCGCGGTAGTCGGCCTGACCCGGATTACCGTCGTAGCGGTAGCCGTTGTCGAGAATCAGGTACCGATTGCCGTCGGGGCGAATTTCCTGACGCCCCCTCTCGGCCACCAGTACGGAAATCCCGCGATCCTTTTTGTCGGAATTTACATTCTTTTGCGAAATGAACACGCCGCCCAGATTGACGCGGTCATCCGACAATTGCTCGGTATAGGTCACCCGGGTACCGTCGCGCAAGGCCTGGAAGCGGCCTGGCTCGAGGGTATCGAACTCAGTCAGTGCGTCCTGTTTGTTCAGCAGCAACTGGAACTGGTTGGCACCTTGTGGCGCCAGGCTCAGGCTCAGCCAAGCCACCACCAGCGCAACCAGCGTGGCCGGAAACAGGGTGATGCGAAACAGCCGCTGCTGGCTCATGCCGGTGGCCGACAACACGGTCATTTCGCTGTCGAGGTATAGACGACCGTAGGCCAGCAGGATCCCGAGAAACAGCCCCAAAGGCAGGATCAACTGCAGGAAACCCGGCAGACGAAAGCCCATGATCAGGAACAGCGAGCCCGGATCCAGGGCACCAGCGGCCGCTTGGGCGAGGTATTTAATGAAGCGTCCGCTCATGATGATGACCAGCAGCACGGCGCTGACGGCGCTCAAGGTCAACAGGACTTCGCGGGATAGATAACGGAAGACAATCAAACCAGACACTCCAGGGTTGTCAGGCTAAGCGGCCAAACAAACAAACGTATCGGTCGGCCCGCAGGGCAGAGCCGCCGAAAAAGATGGCGCATTATCCTGTGATTGGGTGCGCCTGTCACTGCGCATGCTCAAGCAGACACCTGAACCACCGAAGTTCGTACGACCGAGGGTTGTCAGGCGCCATTAGCGAGGTTCAAACTGCGGCCTTTGTCGCTGGCACTGCTACCTGCGTCTTTCTACTTATAAGCAAGTCCTCTGCGCGTCGCGCATTTTGACCATTAATTCAGGGACCCGGACATGGAACTGGTTGTAAAGAGTGTTAGCCCGGAAACGTTGAAGACCGCCACGCTGGTGGTCGCCGTCGGTGAAGGCCGCAAGCTCGGCGTCGTTGCCAAACAACTCGATGAGTTGAGCGGTGGCGCAATCAGCGCGGTACTCAAGCGCGGTGATCTGGCTGGCAAAGTCGGCCAGAGCCTGTTGCTGCACAGCCTGCCTAACCTCAAGGCCGAGCGCGTGTTGCTGGTGGGCGTGGGCAAGGACGACGAGCTGGGCGATCGCCCATTCCGCAAAATCATCGCCGGCATCCTCAACACCCTTAAAGGCCTGGGCGGCAGCGATGCAGTACTGGCCCTGGACGAAGTCGTGGTCAAAGGCCGCGACAGCTATGGCAAGACCCGCCTGCTGGCCGAAACCCTGGTGGATGGCGAGTACACCTTCGACCAGTTCAAGAGCCAGAAAGCCGACCCACTCACCCTGAAGAAAGTCACCTTGGTGACCATCAAGGCAGCACAGGCTGAAATCGAACGCGCCGTGGCCCACGCCACCGCGATCGCCAACGGCATGGCCTTTACCCGCAACCTGGGCAACCTGCCGCCAAACATCTGCCACCCGACGTTCCTGGGCGAACAAGCCAAGAACCTGAGCAAAGAATTCAAGAGCCTGAAAGTCGAAGTCCTCGATGAAAAGAAGATCAAGGACCTGGGCATGGGCTCGTTCTACGCCGTCGGCCAGGGCAGCGCCCAGCCGCCGCGCTTGATCGTCATGCAATACAACGGCGGCAAGAAATCCGAGAAGCCGTACGCGCTGGTCGGCAAAGGCATTACCTTCGACACCGGCGGCATCAGCCTGAAACCGGGCGCCGGCATGGACGAAATGAAGTACGACATGGGCGGCGCCGCCAGTGTGTTCGGTACTCTGCGCGCCGTGCTTGAGCTGAAACTGCCGATCAATCTGGTGTGCATCCTGGCCTGCGCCGAGAACATGCCGAGCGGCAACGCTTCGCGTCCGGGAGACATCGTCACCACCATGAGTGGCCAGACCGTGGAAATTCTCAACACGGACGCCGAAGGCCGTCTGGTGCTGTGCGATGCACTGACCTATTCCGAACGCTTCAAGCCGCAAGCCGTGATCGACATCGCCACCCTGACCGGTGCTTGTGTTGTCGCACTGGGTGCTCACACGTCGGGCCTGCTGGGCAACAACGACGAGCTGATCGGCCAACTGCTGAGCGCCGGCCAATCCGCCGACGACCGCGCCTGGCAACTGCCGCTGTTCGATGAATATCAAGAGCAGTTGGACAGCCCGTTCGCCGACATCGCCAACATTGGCGGCCCGAAAGCCGGCACCATCACCGCTGCCTGCTTCCTGTCGCGCTTCACCAAGAACCTGAACTGGGCGCACCTGGACATCGCCGGCACGGCCTGGACCAGCGGCGGCAAGGACAAGGGCGCCACTGGCCGTCCGGTTCCCCTGCTGACCCAATACCTGCTGGACCGCGCCAAAGCCTGAAACCAATGACCCCGAGCGGTGCCACTTACCCGTGGCGCCGCTCAGGGCTCAGGAACCGCAATGACCAAAGTCGACTTCTATATCCTGCCCAGCGCCGATCCTTCGGCGCGGCTGGATTTCGCCTGCAAACTCACCGAAAAAGCCTGTCGCATGGGCCACCGCATTTACCTGCACTGCAGCGATGCCGCCCAACGTGATGACCTCGATGCGCGTTTGTGGGCCTTCAAGGGCGAAAGCTTCGTGCCCCACGGTCCCGCCGAAAGCGAGCCGGAGGGTTTGATTGTCCTGGGTCTTGGCGATGACTGCGGTCAGCATCAGGATCTGCTGGTCAATCTGGACCTTAAAGTCCCGGTATTTGCCAAACAGTTCGCCCGCGTGGCGGAAGTGGTTGTCGAAGATCCAACGATTCGTTCGGCTGCGCGGGAGAGTTTCCGTTTCTACCGCGAACAGGGCTATCCTCTGCAAGATCACCGTTTACAGCGACTCTGAGCATTCCGATGGACACTCCAAAACCGCAGCAAAATTCCGCGCATCTGCTGGATGACCTCGAGTCGATCCGCCAATTGCTCGGCGATGACAACCTGCAACCGCCCTTGCTGACCGATACGGTCATTGAAGGTGATCAGGAACAGATCCCCATGCTGTTCGACACCGTCGGCAATGCGCCGCAACCGGTCGAAACGACACCACCAGCCGCCTCAGCCGCGCAACCATCGCCTGCCGCCAGCAAAGGCCCCGACGCCCTGCTGCACCTGGACAGCGAACTGCGGGCCGCCGCGCTATTGATCATGCAAGACGTGATCGACGACTTCGCCCCGCACATCGAAACCGAAATCAAACGCCGTCTTGATGCGCGGATGGAACGGTTGCTCAGTCAGTACGAATAAACACCAACCCCCTGTGGGAGCGAGCCTGCTCGCGATAGCATCACCTCGGTTTCCTGATAGACCGCGGCGCCTGCATCGCGAGCAGGCTCGCTCCCACATTGGATCTATGGTGTTGCTGGTGGTCAGGTTCATCCCGCGATCAACTCGCCCTACGCCCCATGCCCCGCTATACTTGCCGGCTTTTCCTGAATAAATGCCAATAGGGTCCCGCCGCGCATGGATAAGACCTACCAGCCGCACGCCATTGAAACTTCCTGGTACAAGACCTGGGAGTCCGAGAATTACTTCGCCCCGCAAGGCGCGGGCGAGTCCTACACCATCATGATCCCGCCGCCGAACGTCACCGGCAGCCTGCACATGGGTCACGGCTTCAACAACGCGATCATGGACGCCCTGATCCGTTTCCGCCGCATGCAGGGTCGCAACACCCTGTGGCAGCCGGGCACCGACCACGCCGGTATCGCCACGCAAATGCTGGTGGAGCGTCAACTCGAAGCCCAAGGCCAGAATCGCCACGATCTGGGCCGCGAGAAATTCCTCGAGAAAGTCTGGGAATGGAAGGATCAGTCCGGCGGCAATATCAGCCGTCAGATCCGCCGCCTTGGCTCTTCCGTGGACTGGAGCCGTGAGCGTTTCACCATGGATGACGGCCTCTCGGAAGCGGTTAAAGAAGCGTTCGTGCGCCTGCACGAAGACGGCCTGATCTACCGCGGCAAGCGTCTGGTCAACTGGGACACCAAGTTGCACACGGCGATTTCCGACCTCGAAGTGGAAAACCACGACGAGAAAGGTTTCCTGTGGAACCTGAAATACCCGCTGGCCGACGGCGCCAAGACTGCTGAAGGCCAGGATTACCTGATCGTCGCGACCACTCGCCCGGAAACCATGCTCGGCGACGCCGCCGTAGCGGTTAACCCGAACGATGAACGCTACCAGGCCCTGATCGGCAAATTCGTCGAGTTGCCGCTGGTCGGCCGCCGCATCCCGATCATCGCCGACGATTACTGCGACCCTGAATTCGGCACCGGTTGCGTGAAAATCACCCCGGCCCACGATTTCAACGACTACGAAGTCGGCAAGCGCCACGACCTGCCGCTGCTGAACATCTTCGACAAAAACGCCAATGTTCTGCCCGCGGCCCAGGTGTTCAACCTGGACGGCACGCTGAACACCGAAGTCGACGGCAAGCTTCCGGCCGAATACGCCGGCCTGGACCGTTTCGAAGCGCGCAAGCAGATCGTTGCTGCATTCGACGCCGCCGGCCTGCTGGTCAGCGTCGACGATCACGCCCTGAAAGTGCCGAAAGGCGACCGCTCCGGCACCATCATCGAGCCGTGGCTGACCGACCAGTGGTACGTGTCCACCAAGCCACTGGCCGAGCCGGCCATCGCTGCGGTTGAAGACGGCCGCATTCAGTTCGTGCCCAAGCAATACGAAAACATGTACTTCTCGTGGATGCGCGACATCCAGGATTGGTGCATCAGCCGTCAGCTGTGGTGGGGCCACCGGATTCCGGCCTGGTACGACGAGTCGGGCAAGGTCTATGTCGGTCGCGACGAAGCCGAAGTACGTGCCAAGAACAACCTCGGCCCGGACGTTGCGCTGCAACAGGACAACGACGTACTCGACACCTGGTTCAGTTCGGGCCTGTGGACTTTCTCCACGCTCGGCTGGCCGGAGCAGACCGAGTTCCTGAAGAAATTCCACTCCACCGACGTTTTGGTGACCGGTTTCGACATCATTTTCTTCTGGGTTGCCCGGATGATCATGCTCACCATGCACTTGGTGAAAAACGAAGACGGCACGCCGCAGGTTCCGTTCAAGACTGTTTATGTGCACGGTCTGGTACGTGATGGCCAGGGCCAGAAGATGTCCAAGTCCAAGGGCAACGTCCTGGACCCGCTGGACATCATCGACGGCATCGAACTGGAAGAGCTGGTGCAGAAACGCACCTCCGGCTTGATGCAGCCGAAACTGGCGAAGAAGATCGAGAAGCAGACCCGCGACGAGTTCGCCGACGGCATCGCCAGCTACGGCACCGACGCCCTGCGCTTCACCTTCTGCTCGCTGGCGTCCACCGGTCGCGACATCAAGTTCGACATGGGCCGCGTCGAAGGCTATCGCAACTTCTGCAACAAGATCTGGAACGCCGCGCGCTACGTGCTGGACAAGGGCGAAGATTGCGCTCAGAACGGCGAAGCCTACGAGCTGTCCCTGGCGGATCGCTGGATCATTTCGCAGCTGCAACGCACCGAAGCCGAAGTGACTCGTCAGCTCGATCAGTTCCGTTTCGACCTGGCCGCACAAGCCTTGTATGAGTTCATCTGGAACCAGTATTGCGACTGGTACCTGGAACTGTCCAAGCCTGTGCTGTGGGACGAAAATGCACCGGCCGAACGTCAGCGCGGCACTCGTCGCACGCTGGTTCGAGTGCTGGAAGTCGCCCTGCGTCTGGCGCACCCGTTCATGCCGTTCATCACCGAAGAAATCTGGCAGCGCGTCGCGCCGCTGGCCGGTATCGAAGGCAAGACGATCATGCTGCAACCTTGGCCAGTGGCCAACGACGCACGCATCGATCAGGGCGCCGAAGACGACATCGAATGGCTCAAGGGCCTGATGCTCGGCACGCGTAACATCCGTGGCGAAATGAACATCGGTCCAGGCAAACCGCTGAACCTGTTCCTGAAAAACGTCAGTGCCGAAGATCAGCGCCGTCTCACCGAGAACGAAGCGCTGCTGAAGAAGCTGGCTCGCCTCGAATCGATTACTGTGTTGGCTGCCGGCGAAGAAGCACCGCTGTCCGCCACCGCACTGGTTGGCGAGATGGAAGTGCTGGTGCCGATGGCCGGCTTGATCGACAAAGACGCCGAACTGGCGCGTCTGGACAAGGAAATCCTGCGTCTGCAGGGTGAAGTTCAGCGCGTGGGTGGCAAGCTGTCCAACGCCGGTTTCGTCGACAAGGCCCCGGCCGAAGTCATCGACAAGGAACGCGCCAAACTGGCTGAAGCCGAACAGGCTTTGGGCAAACTGGCGGAGCAACACGCGCGGATTGCCAGTTTGTAACGGGTAAATCGCAATGGAAAAGGGAGGCCCGCAACGGCCTCCCTTTTTTGGGCCCGCCACTTTCCTTAATCCACCAAAAATCCCCTGTGGGAGCGAGCCTGCTCGCGATGACTGTGCATCAGTCAACATCTGCGTTAACTGACACGCAGCCATCGCGAGCAGGCTCGCTCCCACAAGGGGGACTGCAGTGTTTGTCACAATTGGGTTCGCAGCGGCTGGATGTGGGACAATACCCGCCACTTTTAGCCATACCCGAATCGACCACGCCCATGAACGCCCCCCGCACACCAAGACCTGCGCGCAAAAAGCCTGATTCCGCGACCCCGGCCAAAGCCGTGGAGCCCCGTGAGAAGGCCAGCCTGCATCCGCGCAACCGCCATCAGGGTCGTTACGACTTCCCGGCGCTGATCAAAACCACGCCGGAACTGGCGAAGTTCGTGATCATCAACCCGTATGGCAAGGAAAGCATCGACTTCGCCAGCCCGGACGCGGTTCGGGTGTTTAACCGGGCGTTGCTCAAGTCGTTCTACGGCATTGCCCATTGGGACATCCCGGCTGATTACCTGTGCCCACCGGTTCCGGGCCGCGCCGACTATGTGCATTTCCTGGCCGATCTGCTGGCCAGCGTCAACGACGGCGAGATCCCTCGCGGTGCGCCGGTCAAGGTGCTCGACATCGGCATGGGTGCCAACTGTGTCTATCCGTTGATCGGCTACAGCGACTACCGCTGGCACTTCCTCGGCTCGGAAATCGACCCGACGGCCGTGGCTGCCGCCAAAGCCATCGTGCAGTCCAACGGGCTGAACAAAGCCATCCAGCTGCGCCAGCAAAGCAATCCCAAGCACATTCTGCTGGGCCTGCTCGAACCCGGCGAACGCTTTGACCTGACCATGTGCAACCCGCCGTTCCACGCCTCCATGGACGAGGCCACCAAGGGCAGCGAGCGTAAATGGCGCGCCTTGGGCCGCGCCGACCCAAAACGCAAACTGCCGGTGCTGAACTTCGGCGGCCAGTCCGCCGAACTGTGGTGTGAAGGTGGCGAATCACGCTTTGTGACGCAACTGATCGCTGAGAGCGCTCACTTCCAACACAAAGTGCTTTGGTTCAGCACCCTGGTCTCGAAAGCCTCAAACCTGCCTGCGATCCAGACGGCGCTGAAAAAGGCCGGCGTACTGGAAAGCCAGGTTGTGGAAATGTCTCAGGGGCAGAAGCAAAGCCGCTTCGTCGCCTGGACGTTCCAGACCAAATCCGAACAGCAGGTCTGGCGTGAACGCTGGGTTCGCAAGGGCTGAGTAACGGTTGGTCCTGAGCTGCGGAAAATCAAATGTGGGAGCGAGCCTACTCGCGATGGCGGTGCATCAGTCGACATCATCGTTAACTGACATGCAGCTATCGCGAGCAGGCTCGCTCCCACATTGGTTTAAAGGTGTTGCAGGTCAATCGCTGAATCGCAGACACAAAAAAACCGTGCCCGGATTGCTCCGGAGCACGGTTTTTTTTGACAAATCTTACTTGTTAACAGCGTCGGTCAGGCCTTTGGCCACAACCAGCTTGATAACTTTCTTGGCAGCGATTTCGATGGCAGCGCCAGTCGAAGGGTTGCGGCCGGTGCGGGCAGGACGCTCAGTCACTTTCAGCTTGCCGATACCTGGCAGGGTGATTTCGCCGCCGTTTTCCAGCTGATCAGCAACGATTTGGCCCAGTTGGTCCAGAGCGTTACGCGCGGTGGTTTTTGGCGCGTCGATAGCTTCAGCGATGTCGGCGATCAATTGGTCTTTAGTAAGAGCCATGTAATGTTCCTTCCCTATCAAATTCATATGGATTGCAGAGTGCAGTGTCAGCCATCGAGCCCGATCTTCTGGATCTGGCACCCTCGGCCATAACCACGACGAGTCGGGGTAATAGATACCGAAATCAGGGTTTGGTTCGACCTGACAAATGCTGAATGCACGCTTAACGCAGTGACTTCGCGTAAGACCGGGCAAAACTAGCACAGAGACGGGGAAATATCCGCCTCTAGCTACCCATTTGGTCAGCTTTATTACGCTAAATCGGGAAAAAATTGCATAAGGGTCGTCGGATGCCTGCGAATTGCCCTTCGTACCACGCCAAAACCAGTGGTTGCGGTACACTGGGCGCTTTTTCGGGGGAGCACGCCCTCCTCTCTTCATTCAGCCGAGAAGCCCATGCCGATCCGTCATTGCATCGTCCACCTGATCGACAAAAAACCCGACGGCACACCCGCAGTTCTTCATGCCCGCGATAGCGAACTGGCCGAGTCCAGCGCCATCGAGTACATGCTTGCCGACCTCAACGAGAGCTACAACGCCAAACAAGGCAAGGCCTGGGGGTTCTTCCATGCCGAGTCCGGAGCGCATCCGTTCAGCGGCTGGCTGAAGGAATACCTCGACGGCGGCAAGGACTTCACAGCCTTCAGCCGAGTGGCGGTGGAACATCTGCAAAAGCTGATGGAAGAATCGAACCTCTCTGTGGGCGGCCACGTGCTGTTTGCTCATTATCAGCAGGGCATGACCGATTACCTCGCCATCGCCCTGCTGCACCACAGCGAAGGCGTGGCAGTGACCGATCAGCTGGACGTGACCCCTTCGCGACATCTGGACCTTGGCCAGTTGCACCTGGCAGCGCGGATCAACGTCTCCGAGTGGCAGAACAACAAACAGTCCAAGCAGTACATCTCGTTTATCAAAGGCAAGAACGGCAAAAAGGTTTCGGAGTACTTCCGAGACTTCATCGGCTGCCAGGAAGGCGTCGACGGCCCCGGCGAAACCCGCACCCTGCTCAAGGCTTTCAGTGACTTCGTCGAAAGCGAAGACCTGCCGGAAGAATCCGCGCGCGAGAAGACCAAGACCCTGGTGGATTACGCCAGCAGCCAGGCAAAAATGGGCGAGCCCATGGGCCTGGAAGAATTGTCCGGACTGATCGACGAAGAGCGCCCGAAAGCCTTCTACGATCACATCCGCAACAAGGACTACGGCTTGTCGCCTGAGATCCCTGCGGATAAGCGCACCCTGAACCAGTTCCGCCGCTTCACCGGCCGCGCCGAGGGCTTGTCGATCAGCTTCGAAGCCCACCTGCTGGGTTCGAAGATCGAATACGACGAAGAGGCCGGCACGCTAATTATCAAAGGCCTGCCGACCCAATTGACCGATCAGCTCAAGCGACGCAACTGATGCTCGGCGGCGTATTGAAGAAATGCCTGCTGATCCTGCTGGTGGTCGTGGTTTACCAGAACTGGGGCAAGATCGAGCGGGTGTTTCACCCCTCGCAGGTGGTGTCCGAGCAGACCCAGACCAAGGCCCACGTCGTGCTCTACACCACCGAATGGTGCGGCTACTGCAAGTTGACCCGACGCTTTCTCGACCAGAAGGGTATTGCGTACAAGGAATTCGATATCGAGAAAGATGCCCAAGCGCGTAAAGCCTACGAGGCGCTGGGCGGACGCGGGATTCCGCTGATCGATGTCAACGGGACATTGATACGCGGGTATGACCCGGACAAGGTTCTTGCGGCGTTGAGGTAATTCAAAGATCAAAAGATCGCAGCCTTCGGCAGCTCCTACAGGGTTCGCAACGATCCCATGTAGGAGCTGCCGAAGGCTGCGATCTTGGCGTTTTCCCTATCGCCAAAGAGTTTCCGAAAAGATCAACGGGCCTCGACGCGAAACCCGAACCGCGGAAAGTGCACATGCACAACGCCGGCTCGCTCGTCTTCACGACGCAAAATCAATTCCTCGCTACCCGCAAACAACAACTCTCCCGCCACCGGATCAACCCCATAATCGGTCGCGGCGATCACCACCTGTTGACCAACCTCGAACCCGTTCGGCTCATCGAACTGCTCATCCGGCAACGCGGCCGGTGTGGCGTTACGCGCGACCTCAAGCGCTTCCTCAGAAGTCATCTCGCTGAACGCGCCATGACCAAACCCCATCACACGGCCAAACCACGCCGACACGGCCGGATAAGCATCCACCAACGGTGATGTCACGTGCGTCGCTTTAAGGAACCACATCGGATGGGCCAGGGCTAAGTCGGCAATCGACGGCTCGCCAAACAGGAAGTCACCCTGTTCACGCTGAAGCTGCTGCTCCAGACGCGCCATGATCGTTGGCCACTGGTGTCGAGCCTGCTCGGCGGACAACCGTGTGGCGCTGCCACCACTGAACAAGCCGGCGCGATCGGCCAGGAACGCCTTGATCGCTTCCGGCGACAACTTGCCGAAGCGCACCGCCACCGACGCTGGCTGGAACACCAGGCTGACCGCATGCTGGAACACCACCGAATCAGCCCACGCCGCGAAGGTCGCGGTGATCATTTCCTGGCCTTCCGGGAAGAACGCCGGCAAGGCTTTTTCCTGCTCCAGACGACGAGCCATCAGCGCGGTGTCGCAATAGACATCAGCGCCAATCTGCAATACCGGCGTCTTGCGGTAGCCGCCGGTCAGCGCCGTCAGGTCGGGTTTTGGCATCACCGGCGAGATGTTCACCGAACGCCAGGACAGCCCCTTGAAGCCAAACAACAAGCGGGCCTTTTCGGCGAAAGGGGACGTCGGGTAATGATGCAGAATCAACTCGGACATGCTCGGCTCCGCCGCTCGGATAAGGAGCTCGCAGCTTAGCGCGCAATCCGCATGCAGCCTACCCATCTGCCTGATGGGCGCTTATCAGTCAGATTGATAAGCTCGCAGCCGCGCTCGCCACCAGACATTCCTTGGCGCTTTTTTTGAGTTTTTTGATCAATCGTTCCTGACGCAATGCTTCGCTTTTGTCGCGGCAGATTTCGGTGTAAACCAATGCCACGGCCGGGCTCGACAGGAAGAAGCGCGCGCCTTTGCCACTTTGGTGAGTAGCGAAGCGGCGGACGGGATCGTCGCTGATCCCGCAATAGAGCGAACCATTGGCCGCGCGAACGAGGTAGACGAACCAGGGTTTGCTGGCGGGCAGCGACGGTTTGGCGGCAATGACGGAAGATTCGCTCGAGGTGTTCATGTGACGATCAAGGCTTGTAGGAAACAAGCCGCGATCTTATCAGCGACTGGCCTGAAATGCCTTCAGCCCCTTCAAGGCCTGAGCGCGCACGGCGTTTCTCACCACTGGTGTCCAGCCCAACAACAGACCTTTGAAACCCAGCGCCTGACGCGACCAGCGCCACAGATCAAAGCTGTCGTGATGTTCGCAGATCTTGCCGTCACGAAACACGAAACGCGCCTGGATGTCGTTGACCACGGTATTGCCGGTCTGGCTGAACAGGTAGGTCGCCACCCAATGGGCCCCGCCGGTGCGTTCATCGCTGCGCACATTATCGAAGGTCAGGGAGAAGTCTTTGGCGCGGGTGGTGAGCATGCGCCACATGTCGCCGGCATCGCGCCCGCGCAGTTCGCCGAACGCCGGATCACTGAACACCACATCGTCGGTATAGCTGGCGCTCATGGCCTCGGCATCGAGCCGCTGGAAGGCTTGGTAGAACCGGGTGATCAAGGCGTTGTGGGCATCACTCATGGGCAGGCTCTCCGGGTTGCAAAGTGGCGTCGAAAGATTGTCTGCACGATAGTCAACAAACGCGCGGAACACTATCGGCATTCGTGGCCCGAATACCGACAGTGCGCAGAACGTCAGACTCTCTCGCTTTGAACCTGAACGTACAACGAACGTCCGGCACCGAGGCCGGCGATGATTGCGCCGAGGCCGATAACGCCGAAGATCCAGCCCACGGCGCTCCAGCCGCCGGTCCAGTCATGCACCACGCCGACCGCGAACGGCCCCATGGAGGCCAGGGTGTAACCGAAGCCCTGGGCCATGCTCGACAGGTTGGCCGCGACATGGGCATCGCGCGAGCGCAGCACAATCAGGGTCAACGCCAGGCTGAACGTGGCGCCCTGCCCCAGCCCCAGCAGGATCGCCCAGCCCCACAGGCCATCGATTGGTGCATAAAGGCAACCGAACAAACCGCCAAGGGTCATTGCCATGACGATCACGATCGCCAGTCGCTGATCCTTACCGCGCGTCGCCAGCCAGGGCGCTGCCAGGGAACTGATCAACTGGACAATCACCGAACCCGACAACACTAACCCAGCCTGCGTCGGCGTCAGACCGCGGCCGATCAGAATCGACGGTAGCCAGCCAAACACGATGTAAGCCAAAGACGATTGCAGGCCCATGTACAAGGTCACTTGCCAGGCCAGCGGATCACGCAGCAGCCCTCGAACCCGATAGGCAACATGGTGCGCGCCGTGTTTCTGGCCGACTTGTGGCAACCAGAAAATCGCCGCGACCAACGCTGGAACCACCCAGAAGCCGAGGCCCAAGGCCCAGCTTCTGTCGAAATGTTCGCTCAATGGCACGGTTGCCCCTGCCGCCATGGCCGCGCCAAGGCACAGGGCCATGGTGTAGACGCCGGTCATGGTACCAGCCTGTTTCGGGAAATCGCGTTTGACAATGCCGGGCAGCAGCACGCCGATCACCCCGATGCTGGCGCCGGCCAGCACGCTGCCAGCGAACAAGCCAACTTCGCCGAACGAACTGCGCAAAATGATCCCGCCGGCCAGCATCAGAAGAATCCCCAACACCACCCGCTCGGCACCAAAACGTCGCGCCAGTACCGGCGCCAACGGTGCGAACAGACCGAGGCAAAGTACCGGCAAGGTCGTCAGCAAACCGGCCTGGGCAGCCGATAACCCCAGCGTCTTCGAAATCTCGCTGAGCATCGGCGCCATGCTCGACAATGCCGGACGCAGGTTCAGCGCCACCAGAATCAGACCGAGCAACAGCAACCATGGCCGCTGAAGGACTGGGTGAGTTTGCTGAACCTGTTCGTCGTCGGCCTCGGCGTCGATCAACAGCTCTTCGAGCTCCGCCTTACGCTTGTGCTCAGTGATGCTGCTGTTGCTGGCCTGCTGGGTGGACATGGGATTCTCGGTTTCAAGGTTCATTGATCAACTGCCTCGACAGGGCTTTGGCCCGTTCCGGGTCGCGTTGCTCGACGGCATCGAGCAGTTCGACATGAAGGTCGAACACCGCTTGGCGTCGGGGTGAGATGGTCAGGGTCTGGCGCAAGTGCGCGCCGACGATGCTGGAGAAGTAGCGATACAGCTCGCTGAGTGTCGGGTTGTGCGCCGCATCCACCAGTCGACGGTGAAACACCAAGTCGCAGGCGATGTAGGTGTCGAGATCGCCGTGGTAGTGACTGCCGCTGACGCCTAGCGCTTCGCGCAATGCCACCAGGTCTTCATCGGTGCGGCGTAACGCGGCCAGACCAATGGCTTCGACTTCCAGAATGTGCCGGGTTTCCCGAGCCTGTTCCTGAGTGCAACGGGACAGGGCCTTCATGGTCTCCAGTGGATCGATCACCGCCCGCAGATAGCTGCCGTCGCCCTGGCGAATCTCGATCAACCCGGAAAACGCCAACACGCGCATGGCTTCGCGCACGGTATTGCGGCTGATGCCCAGTTCAGTCGCCAGTTCCGGCTCGGTGGGCAAACGCTGGCCGACCGTCCAGACGCCTTGATTGATGCGCAGGCGTAACTGGTCCAGGGCCTGATCGACCAGGGATCGTTTAATTAATGGAGAAATGTCTGACATGGAATTCGCCCTTTCATCCAATCATAGGATGAATTTTCTGACATGTTAGTCAGCTTCGTCCGAGAGAACAACCGCCTAGGGTTAGAGGGCAGGAAACAAAGCGGGATTTATGATTGTTAAAATTACCCTTTAAGGGTAATTTCATCTCAGAGTTGAAGTGTCTTATGGAAAAGAACACACCTCATTACGACTTGGCGGTGGTCAAGGCGGAGGTTGCCAGGATGGGGGTCCACGCTTTTACTAACCAAGCGTTGGAGACAGGCCGAAGCATGGGACTCAATTACCAGAACATGCAAAAGGTCATTTATGCATTGGAGAGAAGGATGCTCTACAAATCCATGACCACTTATTTGGATCACCGAATCTGGCAGGACGTCTACCACGCGAAACTGAATGATCAGGAGATTTACATCAAAGTGACCTACTGCCCCGGTGGTGGCGCCCCAGTGATCTCCTTTAAGGAGAAAAACCAATGAACATACGGCAATGCATGAGCTGTGGCGCCCACGACGGCATGCATCACTTCGTCGATCGCAGTCTCACCGTCAATTACAAGCAAATGTCGCGACTGGTGCCTGATCTTGCTGGCTGGGAGTGCAATGTGTGCGGTGAAATCATCTTCGATGACACCACAGACAGCGCCCAGCGATATGTCGATACAGGCGACAAACTGCTGGAAGACTGCTTTCAAATGATGGGGTCCGAGATAAAACGTATCCGTCGCAAATTACACCTCACGCAGAAAGAGGCAGTGAAGCTGCTTTCCGGCGGTGGGCACAATGCTTTTTCCCGCTATGAGCGCGGTGAACTCGCCCCGCCTCAGCCGCTGTTTACGCTGATGCGCTTGCTTGACCGTCACCCGCATCTGATGGCCGAGGTGCACGCGCTCAGCGAGGGCGCCGATTTAAAACAGCTGTTGGCGACACGTCATCCGGAACAAGAAACCGTCCTGACGCAATAACCCCAGCCAAAAATAAACCCGGAACACTGTCCGGGTTTATTTCACTGCCTGGCGTCGATCAATGCAGGATCTGGCTCAGGAACAGTTTGGTGCGCTCGTTCTGCGGGTTGTCGAAGAAGTCGTTCGGCGCGGCCTGTTCGACGATTTCGCCCTTGTCCATGAAGATCACGCGGTTGGCCACGGTGCGGGCGAAGCCCATTTCGTGGGTCACGCAGAGCATGGTCATGCCGTCTTCGGCGAGGCCAATCATGGTGTCGAGAACCTCTTTCACCATCTCCGGGTCGAGCGCCGAGGTCGGTTCGTCGAACAGCATGATTTTCGGTTTCATGCACAGGGCACGGGCAATCGCCACACGCTGTTGCTGGCCGCCGGAGAGTTGCCCCGGGAATTTATGCGCCTGTTCTGGAATGCGTACGCGTTCCAGGTAATGCATGGCGATTTCTTCGGCCTTGCGTTTCGGCATCTTGCGCACCCACATCGGCGCCAGGGTGCAGTTCTGCAGGATGGTCAGGTGCGGGAACAGGTTGAAGTGCTGGAACACCATGCCGACTTCGCGACGGACCGATTCGATCTGCTTGAGATCGTTGGTCAGTTCCACGCCATCGACCACGATCCGGCCCTGCTGGTGTTCTTCCAGGCGATTGAGGCAACGGATCGTGGTGGATTTGCCGGAACCCGACGGGCCGCACAGGACGATTCGCTCGCCCTGCTTGACGTTCAGGTTGATGTCTTTCAACACGTGGAACTGGCCGTACCACTTGTTGACGCCCTGCATCTGAATAATGCCTTCAGGGCTCACAGGCTGTTTGATCGCTTCACTCATAAACTACGCTCCTAACGCTTGTGGCCAGTGTCCAGCTTACGTTCCAAATGCATGGAGTAGCGGGACATACCAAAACAGAAAATCCAGAACACCAGGGCCGCGAACACGTAGCCTTCAGTGGCCATGCCCAACCATTTCGGGTCGGCGGCGGCTTGTTTGACGCTGTTGAGCAAGTCGAACAGGCCGATGATGATCACCAGGCTCGTGTCCTTGAACAGCGCAATGAAGGTGTTGACGATGCCAGGGATCACCATCTTCAGGGCTTGCGGCAGAATCACCAGGCCCATGCTGCGCCAGTAACCGAGGCCCATCGCTGCAGCCGCTTCGTACTGACCTTTGGGAATCGCTTGCAGACCACCGCGCACCACTTCGGCCACGTAAGCCGACTGGAACAGGATCACGCCGATCAGCGCCCGCAGCAGTTTGTCGAAGTTCATGCCTTCAGGCAGGAACAACGGCAGCATCACCGAGGACATGAACAGCACCGTGATCAACGGCACGCCGCGCCAGAATTCGATGAAGGTCACGCAGACCACGCGAATCGCCGGCATGTTCGAACGACGGCCCAAGGCCAGGACAATACCCAGCGGCAGCGCGCCGGCAATACCGACGGTGGCGATCACCAGGGTCAGCATCAGGCCGCCCCATTGGCTGGTCGCCACCTGGGTCAAGCCGAAAACGCCGCCATGCAACAGGCACCAGGCAATGATCGGGTACAGCACCAGGAAGCTCAGCCCGTACACCGCTTTACGCGGGAAGCGCGAGATGAACAGCGGTGCCACGCCGATGACCGCCAGCCACACGGTCAGGTCCACGCGCCAGCGCAGATCCACCGGGTAGTAGCCGTACATGAACTGGCCGAAGCGCTGCTGGATGAACACCCAGCAGGCGCCCTCCTTGGTGCAGTCAGCCTGGGTGGTGCCGACCCAGTTGGCATCGAGGATCGCCCAGTTCAGGATCGGCGGCACCACCAGGTAGATCAGGTAGAACGCAAACAGGGTCAGCAGAGTGTTGAGCCAGCTGGAGAACATGTTGGCGCGCATCCACGCCACGACACCGATGCTGCGGCTCGGGGGTGGCATGTCAGGTTTGAAAGTATGAGTACTCATGCGCTTTTCCTTACCGCTCGATCAGCGCAATGCGCTTGTTGTACCAGTTCATCAGCAGGGAAATGCTGATACTGATCGCCAGGTACACGCTCATGGTGATGGCAATGACTTCGATAGCCTGCCCGGTCTGGTTCAGCACCGTGCCGGCAAACAACGACACCATCTCCGGATAACCAATACCGGCCGCCAGCGAGGAGTTTTTCGCCAGGTTCAGGTATTGGCTGGTCAGCGGTGGAATGATCACGCGCAGAGCTTGCGGGATGATCACCTTGCGCAGCGTCGGACCGTTGCGCAAACCCAACGAGTGCGCCGCTTCGGTCTGGCCGTGGCTGACCGACTTGATGCCTGAACGCACGATCTCGGCGATGAACGCCGCGGTGTACACCGTCAGGGCCAGGGTCAGCGCCAGCAGTTCCGGGATCAGCACCCAGCCACCGACGAAGTTGAAGCCTTGCAGCTTGGGCATTTCCCAGTGCACGGGCGTACCGAAGACCAGCGCGCACAACGCCGGGATCACCAGAAACAGCGCCAGACCTACCCAGAATTTGTGGAACGGTACGCCGGTCGCTTCGAAGCGTTTGGTCGCCCAGCGGTTCATCAGCACGATGGCGACAATGGCTACGACGACGCTGACCACAAACGGCCAGAAACCGTCCGCCGCCAACGCTGCGGGCATATTCAGGCCGCGGCTGCTGACGAAGAAGGTGTCGCCGAAGTTGTGGCTATTGCGTGGCCCCGGCATGGTCAGGAACACCGCGAAGTACCAGAACAGGATTTGCAGCAGCGGCGGAATGTTGCGGAAGACTTCCACATAAACAGTCGCCAGCTTGGCAATGATCCAGTTCTTCGACAGCCGTGACACACCAACGATGAACCCGAGGATCGTCGCCAGGATCACGCCGATGAAGGTCACCAGCAGCGTGTTGAGCAAGCCGATGACAAACACCCGGGCGTAGCTGTCCGATTCGGTGTAGTCGATCAGGTGTTGAGCGATGCCGAAACCGGCACTGCGCTCCAGAAAGCTGAAGCCGGAGGTAATGCCCCGGTGTTGAAGGTTGGTCTGCGTGTTGTCGAACAGATACCAGCCCATCGAGACCACCGCCACAATGGTGATGATCTGAAATAGCCACGCACGCACTTTTGGATCGCTGAGGCTGAGCCTCTGCTTTGGTGCGCCGATTGAATTTTGCATGAAGTGCCCCGCAAATAATGGAACAGAACATCACCCGGTGGTTGGCCCACCGGGTGATAGAACCATCAGCGCACTGGTGGTGCGTATTGAATGCCGCCGTTGTTCCACAGGCCGTTCAGCCCGCGGTCGATGGCCAGTGGAGTGCCTTTGCCGAGGTTTCTCTCGAACACTTCACCGTAGTTACCCACTTGCTTGACGATCTGCACGACCCAGTCTTTCTTCACTTTCAAGTCTTTGCCGTATTCACCGTCAGCGCCCAGCAGACGAGCAACGTCCGGGTTCTTGGTGGCGTTGGCTTCAGCTTCAACGTTTTTCTGGGTGATACCCATTTCTTCAGCGTTGAGCATCGCGAACAGGGTCCACTTGACGATGCTGAACCACTCTTCGTCGCCTTTACGCACGACCGGGCCCAAAGGCTCCTTGGAGATGGTTTCCGGCAGAACGACGTAGTCGGTCGGGGTCGCCAGCTTGCTGCGTTGTGCGTAGAGCTGGGATTTGTCGGAGGTCAACACGTCGCAACGACCGGATTCCAGCGACTTGGCGCTTTCATCGGAGGTGTCGAAGGTGATCGGGGTGTATTTCAGACCGTTACCGCGGAAGTAGTCGGAAACGTTCAGCTCGGTCGTGGTACCGGCTTGAATGCAGATAGTGGCGCCGTCGAGCTCTTTAGCGCTTTTCACGCCCAGCTTGTTGTTCACCAGGAAGCCGATGCCGTCGTAATAAGTCACGCCGGCAAACACCAGGCCCATGCCCGAATCGCGGGAGCTGGTCCAGGTGGTGTTACGCGACAGCACGTCGATTTCGCCGGACTGCAGCGCAGTGAAGCGCTCTTTGGCGTTCAACTGGCTGAATTTGACCTTGGTCGCGTCGCCGAATACGGCAGCGGCCACAGCGCGGCAGACGTCGGCGTCGATGCCGATGATCTTGCCAGTGGAGTCCGGAACCGAGAAGCCCGGCAGACCGTCACTCACACCACACTGTACGAAACCTTTCTTCTGCACTGCATCCAGGGTTGCACCCGCCTGAGCGAACCCACTGACACCGAGCACTGCGGCTGCAGTCACGATGGCCAGGGTGGATTTCAATATCTTCATTCAAACCTCCAGTTTTGCTCTTGTTGTGTCGGAGCTTGAGCCCTGTCGCACCCTTATGAGGCGTTGTTGACCCGTGTTGGCTTTTTTTAGGGTCAACCGACGCAGGACCGTCGCTATGAGTCTAGTAGGAGAAAATCCACGTTCTGGATAACTCCCTTCTCACCAATCGGCCGAACGGGCGGTAGCCCTTTCACGTTCGCGAAGCCCGTAGCGGCCATTGGCGAACATCCATCACCGGATTCTTTGCTATCCCACGACCAGCCGTACACTGATAGTGTTACCGCCAGGCATGAGATTGGTTGCACAGGTTCTCCCATAGCAAAGCCCGTACCAGACCGCTCGCTAAAGCGATTAAGCGACAGGTCAATAGCAAAACTTTCAGCCTTGCGACATCTTCTTAACTGATCAACCAGACGCGCACTCAGAGCTCGCACTTCAATGAGAACGCACGCACACATATGGAGCACCCATGACCGAGCCCTTGATTCTGCAACCCGTCAAGCCCGCAGACGCCTGCGTAATTTGGCTGCACGGGCTGGGCGCCGACCGCTACGATTTCCTGCCGGTGGCTGAAGCGCTGCAGGAAAGCTTGCTGACCACACGCTTCGTCCTGCCCCAGGCACCGACTCGCGCCGTCACCATTAACGGTGGCTACGAAATGCCGAGTTGGTACGACATATTGGCTATGAGCCCGGCGCGCGCGATCAACCGCGAGCAGCTGGAAGCGTCCGCGCAACGGGTCTTTGATTTGATCAAAGAGCAGAAGGCCAGCGGAATAGACGCCTCGCGCATCTTTCTCGCCGGGTTTTCCCAAGGCGGCGCGGTGGTGTTGCACACGGCCTTTGTGAAATGGCAGGGACCGCTGGGTGGCGTACTTGCCCTCTCGACTTATGCGCCGACCTTCAGCGATGAACGGGAGCTTTCCGCCAGCCAGCAGCGCATTCCGGTGCTGTCATTGCACGGCCAGTACGATGACGTGGTTCAAAACTCCATGGGCCGGACCGCCTATGAGTATTTGAAGCAACGTGGTGTCACCGTGACATGGCAGGAATACCCAATGGGCCACGAAGTGTTACCCGAAGAAATTCGTGACATCGGCGTCTGGCTCGCCGAGCGTTTGCGCTAAAAGCTACCCATTGATCCATCCCACTACGCCGCGCCCGATTCTTGCATTACACTGGCCGGCGTATATTCCTTAACCAATTGATGAGATGACCGTGCTCAAAGCACTCAAGAAAATGTTCGGTAAAAGCGAGACTGAGCAGCTCGCGCCAGTCTCCAGCGCTCCTTCTCATACTCCCAGCCACCGCACCGACGGTAATCAGCCTGGCCGGACCGCAACCGTAGCGGCACCGAAACACGAGCCGGTGACCACACCGACCGTCCCCCCTGTAGAGGCCATCGCCTCTGAGCAGCCGCGCAGCGAAGCCCCGAAACCGGCAAAACCGCGTCGCGAACCAAAGCCAAAAGCGCCGGTTATTCCCTGGAAACTCGAAGACTTCGCCGTCGAACCCCAGGAAGGCAAAACCCGCTTCCACGATTTCAAACTCGCCCCCGAACTGATGCACGCCATTCAGGACCTGGGCTTTCCGTATTGCACGCCGATCCAGGCGCAGGTGCTTGGCTTCACCCTCGCGGGCAAAGACGCCATCGGTCGTGCCCAGACCGGCACCGGCAAAACCGCCGCGTTCCTGATTTCGATCATCACTCAGCTGCTGCAAACCCCGCCGCCCAAAGAGCGCTACATGGGTGAGCCGCGGGCACTGATCATCGCCCCGACGCGGGAACTGGTGGTGCAAATCGCCAAGGACGCAGCCGACCTGACCAAGTACACCGGCCTCAACGTCATGACATTTGTCGGCGGAATGGACTTCGACAAGCAGCTCAAGCACCTCGAAGCCCGTCACTGCGACATCCTCGTGGCCACTCCGGGCCGCTTGCTCGACTTCAACCAGCGCGGCGACGTGCACTTGGACATGGTCGAAGTGATGGTGCTGGACGAAGCCGACCGGATGCTCGACATGGGTTTCATCCCACAAGTGCGTCAGATCATTCGCCAGACCCCGCCGAAGAACGAGCGTCAGACGCTGTTGTTCTCCGCGACCTTCACCGAAGACGTGATGAACCTCGCCAAGCAATGGACCACCGACCCGTCGATCGTCGAGATCGAAGCGCAGAACGTGGCCAGCGAAAACGTCGAGCAACACATCTACGCGGTGGCCGGTGCCGACAAATACAAACTGCTCTACAACCTGGTCAACGATAACGGCTGGGAACGGGTAATGGTCTTCGCCAACCGCAAGGACGAAGTGCGGCGCATCGAAGAACGCCTGGTACGCGATGGCGTCAACGCGGCGCAACTGTCTGGCGATGTGCCGCAGCACAAGCGCATCAAGACCCTGGAAGGTTTCCGCGAAGGCAAGATCCGCGTGCTGGTGGCCACCGATGTTGCCGGTCGCGGCATTCACATCGATGGCATTAGCCATGTGATCAACTTCACCCTGCCGGAAGTCCCGGACGACTACGTGCACCGCATCGGTCGTACTGGCCGTGCCGGCGCGGATGGCGTGTCCATCAGCTTTGCCGGTGAAGACGACTCCTACCAGCTACCGTCCATCGAGGCGCTGCTGGGTCGCAAGATCAGTTGTGAAACGCCACCGACGCATCTGCTGCGGGCGGTTGAGCGCAAGCGCCCGTAACTCGGGGCTTTCAGAAAGAAGCGCAGCCGGAAACGGACTGCGCTTTTTTTTTGTCCGGTTTTCAACAGGAGCTTGCTCGAAGCAACTAAAAGTCCATAATAGACAAATTAGTTTACTTTCAGCGCCCGGAGCCGACCATGCCCAGCACGCCTTACGTCATCACCCAACCTCAGGCCAGCGAGTTGCTGGCGCAGGTCGACGTGCCGCAGATCCTGCGCAAACTGTTCCGCGATCTGGCCGCCGGGCAAGCCGTGCAGCCGGCGCAACAACTGGTGGAATTCCCGCAGGGCGCTGGAGACTTCATCAACTACTTGGGCGTGCTGGCCGAAGACGGCGTTTACGGGGTCAAGACTTCGCCATACATCGTGCGTGAACAAGGTCCGCTGGTGACCGCCTGGACGCTGTTGATGTCGATGCAAACCGGCCAGCCGCTGTTGCTCTGCGATGCCGGCGAACTGACCACGGCGCGCACCGCTGCAACCACAGCAGTGGCGGTCGACGCCCTCGCCCCGCTGAAGGCCCAACGTCTGGCGATCATCGGCAGCGGCAAGGTCGCCCAGGCGCACCTGCATTACGTCAAAGGTCTGCGTGACTGGCAGAGCATCAGCCTCTACTCGCCGAGCCTGAGCGACAAGAATCCCGACGTATTGGCGCAACTCCAAAGTCTCGATCCTCGGCTGACCATCGTCGACAGTCGTGAAGCGGCCGTGCAAGACGCCGATGTCATCATGCTCTGCACCTCTTCCGCAGGCCCGGTGATCGATCCGACAAGCTTGAGCAAACCGGCGCTGATCACCTCCATCAGCACCAACGCACCACGTGCCCACGAAGTACCGCCGCAGAGCCTCAATGACATGCAAGTGTTCTGCGACTATCGTCTGACCACCCCAGGCTCGGCCGGCGAGATGCTGATTGCCGGCGAACAACATGGCTGGGGCGAGGGCGCAATTGTCGGCGACCTGCCCGATCTGCTCAGCGAAAAAGTCCAGCGCCCCGACTACGACCGTCATGTGTTCTTCCGCTCCATTGGTCTGGGTCTGGAAGACATCGCGCTGGCCAACGCCATCTACCAACTACAGCACTAACCCCCCCGATCCTGTAGGAGCAAGGCTTGCCCGCGATGCAGACGCCGCGGTCATTCAGGTAAACCGCGGCGATGCATTCGCGGGCAAGCCTCGCTCCTACAGCATTTACGCCCCATCAGGAGACGTTCATGAGCCAGGCAGATTTCATCATCATCGGCGGCGGGATTGCCGGCGCTTCCACCGGTTTCTGGCTGTCGCAGCACGGGCGGGTGATTGTGCTCGAACGCGAATCCCATCCGGCTTATCACTCCACCGGACGCTCGGCGGCGCTGTTCACCGCCGCCTATGGCACACCGCAGGTTCGGGCATTGACTCAGGCCAGCCGCGACTTCTTCGACGCGCCACCGCCCGGTTTCTGCGAACACCCGCTGCTGACCCCGCGCGGCGAGATGACCGTCGACTTCACCGGCGACCCGGCCGAGCTGAGCAATCAATACCTGAGCGCCAAAGCCACGGTGCCGCAAATGCAATGGCTCAGCGCCGACGAAGCCTGTGCGCGTCTGCCGATCCTGCGTCGGGAAAAAGTCCATGGTGCGATCTACGACCCGACCGCCAGCGACATCGATACCGATGCCCTGCATCAGGGCTATCTGCGCGGTATCCGGCGCAATAAAAGTGAAATTCATATCGACAGCGAAGTGCTCAGCCTGACCCGGGATGCCGAAGGACTGTGGCAGGCTCAAACCGCGACTCAGACTTTCAGCGCCCCGATCATCATCAACGCCGCCGGTGCCTGGGCCGACAAGATTGGCGAGCTGGCCGGTGCCCAACCTCTAGGCTTGCAACCCAAGCGCCGGGCAGCTTTTATCTTTGCCGGCCCCGAAGGTCTGGATATCCATGACTGGCCAATGCTGGTCAGCCTCGATGAATCCTTCTATATGAAGCCCGACGCCGGCATGTTCCTCGGCTCCCCGGCCAATGCCGACCCGGTGGAACCCCACGACGTGCAGCCCGAAGAGCTGGACATCGCCATGGGCATTTACCAGATCGAAGAAGCCACCACCCTGACCATCCGCCGTCCGACCCGCACCTGGGCTGGCCTGCGCAGCTTCGTGCGCGACGGGGATTTGCTCTCTGGCTTCGATCGGCAGGTGCCGGGGCTGTTCTGGGTCGCGGCGCAAGGCGGTTATGGCATCCAGACGTCGCCGGCCATGGGCCAGGCCAGTGCTGCACTGGTGCGCGGCGAAGCTTTGCCCGAGCAGCTCACCCGTTTCGGCCTGGACGCCGAAATGTTCTCCCCCGCCCGCCTGAGCTGATTCTGATCCTGCCCTCAGGTGACGTGTCCACACGATTGCGGCAAACTTCCAGCGTCCCTTTTTAACGGGGCGCTGACGCTGCCTGGAGTTCCACTGTATGAACGCACCTGAAAAAGACTCGGCCCTGGACGCTACGTCCATGGACAACTTTCGCGCGATTGCCGATGCGATCGCCACGTTGTTCTTCCCTCACGCCGAGGTGGTGCTGCACGACCTGCGCACGCAAAAGGTCGATTACATCGCCAACAACCTGTCCAAACGGGAAATCGGCGACGACTCCTCGCTGGAAGACATGCTCAGCGAAGAGGTCAGCGAACGAAACATCGGGCCGTACGAAAAGCTCAACTGGGACGGCCAGAAGATTCGCAGTCTCAGCAGCGTACTGCGCGACAGCGAAGGGCGTCCGCTGGCAGTGCTGTGCATCAACCTGAATATCTCGCTGTTCGAGAACGCGAAAGCGGCGCTGGATTTGTTCCTGTCGCCGACCAAGCTGATTCCGCAACCGGACTCACTGTTTCGTGATGACTGGCAGGAACGGATCAACACCTTTCTGCACGCCTGGCTGCGCGAGCGTCAGCTGAGCCTGAATGTGCTGACCCGCGACCACAAACGCGAACTGGTGCTGGCGCTGCACGCCGAAGGCGCCTTCAAAGGCAAAAGCGCCTCCAACTATGTGGCCAATGTGCTGAACATGGGACGGGCGACGGTGTACAAGCATTTGAAGGAATTGAAGGGTTGAGCGTTGAGATGCGTGCTGTCTGCCAGGGCCCCATCGCGAGCAGGCTCGCTCCCACAATGGACCTGCATGCGCAAGACTAATGTGGGAGCGAGCCTGCTCGCGATGGCGATTAATCAGTCGCCGTAGATATCCGACTTGAAGTACTTCTGCGAAATCTTCTGATACTCGCCATTGGCGCGAATCTCATCGATAGCCTTGTTCAGATCCGCCACCAACTGCGTGTTGCCCTTGCGCACGGCAATCCCGGCGCCCTCGCCCACGTATTTCGGGTCCTTGAGTTCCGGCCCGACAAAAGCGTAACCGGCGCCACGAGGCATCGCCAGGAAGTCACTCAATGGGATGGTGTCGGCAAAAATCGCATCGAGGCGACCGGCTGCCAGATCCATATAGATTTCTTCGTTGTTGGCGTAGCGCTTGACGTTGACGCCCATCGGTTCGAAAACCTCGGCAGCAAAACGGTCGGTGGTGGTTGCGCGCTGCACGCCGACATTCTTGCCCTTGAGGCTGGCGTACTGGTCATCCACCACTGCGCCATCCTTCATCACCAAACGCGATGAGGTGAAGTAATACTTGTGAGTGAAATCCACCGATTTCTTACGGTCTTCGTTGATGGTCATGGACGATAGCGCCATGTCGATTTTCTTCACCTTCAGGGAAGGAATCAGACCGTCGAACTCGCCTTCGACCCACTCACACTTGACCTTCATCTGCGCACACAGGGCATTGCCGATCTCGTAGTCGAAACCGACTATCTTGCCTTCCTGGGTTTTGGACGCGAACGGCGGATAAGCCGCTTCGATGCCAATGCGCAGGTTTTTCTCGGCGGCGAACAAGCTACTGCACGCCAACAGGCTCAGGGCCAGGCCGGTGATGAGGGGGAATTTCTTCATATTCGTTCTCTCGCGGGTTGTTGTTGGTTTGGCAAGACAGAAGAAAAAACTGAAACGGGGGGAAACGCTTTTTTTGTACTTCGAATTCCATACTGGACTTTTATGTATTTTCCGTCAATCGGGCAGACAGCCTCATACCCGGCCTCTGGTCGGGTGCTGGCCAAATGTAAAAAAGGCCGGGTTGGTGCTTCGCGAACAAGCGAAACACCAACCCAGCCTCAGGAATCACCGCAAACAGTTATTCCAGCGCGGCGGCCGGCCCGAAGAACTCGTAACGGCTCTGCTTCTCCGGCACACCCAAGGCCTTGAGGTGACGCTTGATCGCTGCCATGAAGCCTTTAGGCCCCAGGAAGTACGCATCCACATCGCGCTCTTCCGGCAACCACTCGCCAAGTTGCGCCTGGCTCAACAGGCCAACCTGGTCCGCCGCCGGGCTGATGCCATCGTCTTCGGCATAGCAATAAAAACGCTTGAGCTGCGGATGACGCTCGGCCAGCCCATCGATCCAGTCACGGAAAGCATGCACGCTACCGTTGCGCGCGCAGTGAATAAAGTGCACCGGCCGCTCGGTCGCCAGCGCCGCTTCGAGCATCGGCAGTGTCGGAGTAATGCCGACGCCGCCACTGATCAGCACCAGCGGTTTGTCGCTGGCGGTCAGGGTGAAGTCGCCCGCTGGCGGGAATAGCAGGATGCTCGCGCCGACGTGCAGTTGATCGTGCAAATGGTTGGAAGCGCGACCGCCGGTTTCACGTTTGACGCTGATGCGGTACTGGCCCTTGTTGGCCAGCGCCGACAGCGAATAGTTACGTCGAATTTCTTCGCCATCGAGGATCAGTTTCATGCCGATGTACTGGCCAGGCTCTGCCGCGAGAATCGGACCCTTGTCCGCCGGTTCGAAGTAGAACGAGATGATTTCCGCGCTCTCTTCCACTTTGGCCGCCACGATGAATTCCCGCGCGCCACGCCAGCCGCCCGGCGCCTGCGCTTTCTGGTCGTAGATGCTGGCTTCGGCGCCGATCAGGATATCAGCCAGTTGATTGTAGGCCGCGCCCCAGGCACTCATCACTTCAGGCGTGGCAATCTCTTCGCCCAGTACCTCGGAGATCGCTCGCAACAGGCAGCTACCCACAATCGGGTAATGCTCCGGGAGGATTTGCAGGGCCACGTGCTTGTTGATGATCTTGGCCACCAGGTCACCCAACTGATCGAGCTGGTCGATGTGCCGCGCATACATCAATACACCGTTGGCCAGGGCGCGTGGCTGATCGCCACTGGCCTGGTGGGCCTGGTTGAACAGCGGGCGGACCTCCGGGTATTCGGAGAGCATCATGCGGTAGAAGTGAGTGATCAACGCTTCGCCGCCGCTTTCCAGCAACGGCACGGTGGACTTGACGATGGCACGGTCTTGAACGCTAAGCATAAGAGCAACCCCTGGGCTTTATATGAATAACCTTTTCATATCAGTTTCCATGCCAACAATTAAAACCCTATAAATCAGTTAGTTAAAAACACCGTAGTCATCTCGACAACAGAGGCTTTATAGTCACACCGACTACACGGAGTCATTATGACTGCAAAATTACTGCTCACGACCCTGCTGCCCCTGGTCTCCGACCTGTCCCGCGAATTGCCCGAAGGCGAGCGCTACCGACGCCTGCTCGAAGCCATGCGCGCCCTGCTCCCTTGCGACGCCGCGGCCCTGCTGCGACTCGATGGCGAATGGCTGGTGCCGCTGGCCGTGGACGGGTTGAGCACCGACACCCTCGGTCGACGTTTCAAGGTCAGCGAACACCCGCGCTTCGAAGCGTTGCTCAGCAGCCCCGGCCCGACTCGCTTCGCCGCCGACAGCGATTTGCCCGATCCTTACGACGGGCTGGTCGATGGTCTTCACGAACACCTGGAAGTCCACGACTGCATGGGCTGCCCGCTGTTTATCGACGAGCGTCCGTGGGGTTTGCTGACCCTCGACGCGCTCGACCCTGAACGCTTCGAACCGATCGAACTGGACGCCCTGCAAGCCTTCGCCAGTCTCGCCGCCGCCACGGTCAACGCCGCCGAGCGCATCGAACGGCTGGCCAATCGCGTCGAAGACGAACATCAGCGCGCCGAGGTTTACCGTCAGGCCAGCGGCCAACAGAACCGCGAAATGATCGGCCAGAGCAAGGCTCACAAACGACTGGTGGAAGAGATCAGCCTGGTGGGCGGCAGCGACCTGACGGTGCTGATCACCGGCGAAACCGGAGTCGGCAAAGAGCTGGTGGCCCAGGCCATCCACGCGGCTTCGTCCCGGGCCGACAAACCGATCATCAGCCTCAATTGCGCCGCCCTGCCAGACACGCTGGTGGAGAGCGAATTGTTCGGCCATGTGCGCGGTGCTTTCACCGGCGCGACGAATGATCGGCGCGGCAAGTTCGAACTGGCCAATGGTGGCACGCTGTTTCTCGATGAAGTGGGCGAGCTGTCGCTGACGGTGCAGGCCAAATTATTGAGGGTGCTGCAGAGCGGGCAATTGCAGCGCCTGGGCTCAGACAAGGAGCATCAGGTCGACGTGCGATTGATCGCAGCAACCAACCGCGACCTGGCAGAAGAAGTGCGCAGCGGTCGCTACCGTGCCGACTTCTATCATCGCTTGAGCGTTTACCCGCTGCTGGTGCCCGCACTGCGCGATCGCGGTCGGGATGTGCTGTTGCTCAGCGGCTACTTCCTGGAACAAAACCGTTCACGCATGGGCCTCAACAGCCTGCGCCTGACCAGCGATGCGCAAGCGGCATTATTGGCGTATGACTGGCCGGGGAACGTGCGGGAGCTGGAGCATTTGATTGGCCGCAGTGCGTTGAAGGCATTGGGCAACTGCAAACAACGGCCAAAGATTCTCAGCTTGAGCGCGGCGGATCTGGACTTGCCCAACGGCAGCGTTGAATCCGCGCCGGAACCGGTGGATGCTGCGCCGGCGGCTGCATTAATTGCAGGGGATTTGCGTGAGGCCACCGAGCATTATCAGCGCCAACTGATCAGCGCTTGCCTGGAACGGCACCAGAACAACTGGGCCAGCGCGGCGCGGGAGCTGGGTCTGGATCGGGCGAACCTGGGGCGGATGGCCAAGAGATTAGGCATGAAATAACGCGATCTCCTGTAGCAGCTGCCGGCTGCGGAGCAGTCGTAAACCGGCAAACGCGGTGCCTCAGGTACAACTCATTGCCCGGTTTGGCGAGGACTTCGTCCTCGAACGCAGCCTTCGGCAGCTGCTACAAAAATCGCGTTGGTCGTTATGCTGGGGAATATCCCTAAAGCCAGCCCCCGACAAGTCGATAACCCGGCATCGATAGTTGTTGGCGATCTTCACAATCGCCCATCACCTTTTTCCACAGAAGGTTTTTATGTCTTCCAATAAAGCCCGCGCAGATTCACTTTCGCTTCTGCTGTTTACCTTGCGCAGCGGCAAGCTGATGGCGATCAACCTGCTGAAAGTCAGCGAAATCATCCCCTGCCCGCCACTGACCAAGCTGCCGGAGTCGCACCCCCACGTCAAAGGCATCGCCACCCTGCGCGGCGCGTCGTTGTCGGTGATCGACCTGAGCCGCGCCATCGGTGAGCGACCGCTGGAAGACCCGAACGGTGGCTGCCTGATCGTCACCGACGTCAGCCGCTCCAAGCAGGGCCTGCACGTTCAGGCGGTGAGCAAGATCGTCCACTGCCTGACTACCGACATCCGTCCGCCGCCCTTCGGCTCAGGCGGCGTGCGCTCGTACATCACCGGCGTGACCTCGGTCGACGGTACGCTGGTGCAGGTGCTGGACATCGAAAAGGTTATCCACGGCATCGCTCCGGCGCAGATCGAAACAGCCCCGACCGAACTGAGCATGGAAGACGCCGAAGTACTCGGCAACGCGCGGATTCTGGTGGTCGATGACAGCCAGGTCGCCCTGCAACAATCGGTGCACACCCTGCGCAACCTCGGCCTGCAATGCCACACCGCTCGCAGCGCCAGGGAAGCCATCGACTGCCTGCTGGACCTGCAAGGCACCGCCCAGCAAATCAACCTGATCGTCTCCGATATCGAAATGTCGGAAATGGACGGCTATGCCCTCACCCGCACCTTGCGCGAAACGCCGGACTTCTCGCACCTCTATGTGTTGCTGCACACCTCGCTGGACAGCGCGATGAACAGCGAGAAGGCTCGACTGGCAGGGGCCAACGCGGTGCTGACCAAATTCTCCTCGCCGGAACTGACCAAATGCCTGATCGCGGCGGCCAGGGCCATCACCGAACAAGGTCACTGAGTTGTGGCCGAGGTTTTTTGTTTTCTGATGCGGCGCAACCTCGCTGAGGATGTGCCGCCTTTCACTTGGCCAAATGGCATTGAGTTGACCGAGTACCGTCCCGAACTGGCCGAAGCCGTTCATCACTTGATGGAACTCGGCTATCTGGAAGGTAGCGGTCGCGTACCGGCGCTGGAAGTCTGGCAACAGCGTTTCGAAACCGATCCTGAATACGATCCGTCCCTGTGCTTCATCGCATTCGACGCCGAAGGAATCGTCGGCGTCGCCCAGTGCTGGACCAGCGCCTACATCAAGAGCCTGGTGGTGCATCCGCGCGCTCAAGGCCGCGGACTTGGCCGTGCGCTGCTGCTAAATGCTTTCAACGTGTTTCAGCAACGCCGCGAAGGCTTTGTGGACCTGAAGGTGCTGGAAAACAACCTTCGGGCACAGCGTTTGTATGAAAGTGCCGGGATGTATGTGGTCCGCCGGGAACCGGTTCCAACCTGAGACCGCTTTCGCGGGCAAGCCTCGCTCCTACACAGGTCACCGAACCTTGTAGGAGCGAGGCTTGCCCGCGAAGAGGCCTGCCTAAACAATTCAAAACCATCAGGCATACTCACCCCTTGGCCAATACCAGCCCAAGGATGCCCAAACCATGAAAACCACCACCCTGACCTTCCTCTGCCTCGCCGCCCTCGCCACCCAAACCCACGCCTCCAGCCCCGACGCCTGGGTCGCCTACGACAAAGCCGTGCTCGCCAGCTGCACCAAAACCAGTGGCCTGAAGAACGTCAAACCCGTCGGCAATGCCGCGCAGTTCGATGACCGGGTCGGTTATACCGCGCTCCTGCTGCAAGGCCAGTACCCGCAAAAACACATGAAAGGCCAGCAAGGCACCGAGTTGTGCCTCTATAACAAGAAGAGCAAAACCGCCTACGTGACCGAATGGGACTCCATCCGCCCAACAGCAAAAGCGCAGTGAATGGCGCATAACTTGCTTCGGTACAGACCTTTGCGGTGGCTTTTTGTCGCCATTTCATGCGCTCACAGGTGACTGGCCGTTCAATGAATACAACGTTTTCCTGCGTGGGTTGTGGCAAATGCTGCAACGACCACCACGTGCCCCTGACACTGACCGAAGCCCGGACGTGGGCGGCCGATGGCGGTCAGGTGATCGTGCTGGTGGAGGCCTTCCTCGCCAATGGCCTGGGCTTGCCCGTGCAGCAACGCGAACATGCCGAACGCCGTTCAATTGTGGTTCGAAGCGGCGCCTGCGACGCGCACGTGGCGATCACCTTTGCCGCGTACAACGTCGGTCCCTGCCGGAATCTTGACGAAGACAACCTCTGCCGCATCTACGAACGCCGACCGCTGGTGTGCCGCATCTATCCGATGGAAATCAATCCGCACATCCCGCTCAACCCGGCGATCAAGGAATGCCCGCCCGAGTCTTGGGATACAGGGCCGAATTTGATCATTGGGGGTGAGCTGGTGGATCAGGAGCTTGTGGGATTGATCCAGCGCTCCCGTCAGGCGGATCGCGATGAGATTCAGACCAAGGAGGCGATTTGCGCGTTATTGGGGATTCGGACGACAGCGCTGAAGGGCGATGGATTTACTGCTTATCTGCCGGACATGACTGCGTTTGCCGTGGTTATTGATCAGGTGGCTCAGCAGCCGTTGGCGGGGTCTGGTGGTGAATGGGTCTTTCATGTGTCAGGCGATGACATTGCCGGGCAAGTGCTGGCAGCCGGGGCTCAGGTGGCGACTGAAGTGCCGCTGAACTATGCGTTTATTTCGTTGCGGGCGGCTTGAGCCAGAGGTGTGTGGTGTTTGTGCGAACCCCTTCGCGAGCAAGCCCGCCCCCACAGTGGATTTGTGTCGCACACCGAATCTGTGAACGACGATGAACCACTGTGGGAGCGGGCTTGCTCGCGAAGACGGCAGATCAGGCACCGCAGAGGTAAAAACTCAGCGCTTACCCATCGAACGACGAGTGCCAGGAGGCGCTGCACCCGGAGTCTTGGTGTGACCGTTCTTGGCGCCATTCTTGTACCAAAGCTGACTGGCATTCTTCGCCGCAGCCAATTCACCCGGCTTGAATGGAAACTTGAATGCGGGGATCGCCGCTTTGGTTTCGCTGTCTGCGCTGGAGTCGACGCTGTCTGGCAGGTCTGCCTGGTCGTCGCTCAAGGCGTCGGCAACCGGCGGTTGTGTCGGGGAAGTCATGAAAGCTCCGGGTGATGCTCAAAGAGTCGGGCCCGGTAGGCGAGCCGCGAAAGGCAGCAGTATACCTGTCTCAGGGGCCGCAAGCTGCAGTTGGTCAGTAGGGTTTTGTGCTGACTGACCTGCCGCCTTCGCAAGCCTTGCTCCTACAGTGGTTCATCGTCGTTCACCGATTCCGTATACGACATAGATCCACCGGGCGCACATAAAAAAGGCGATCCATTCGGATCGCCTTTTTTATTACTTCACCACCTTCAAACTCGGTCGACCGCTGGGACGCGGCGGCTCACTGTCGGGTGGCGGAACATCATCATCCGGTTCGATATCTTCCTCGTCTTCCAGAGGCGATTCCATATCGAACACCATGCCCTGACCGTTCTCCCGGGCGTAAATACCCAGGATCGATGCGATAGGCACGTACAGGGTATGCGGCACGCCACCGAAGCGCCCCTCGAAACTGACTGCCTCGTTGTCCATGTGCAGGTGACGCACGGCCGCCGGGGAAACATTCAGGACAATCTGTCCGTCACTGGCAAAACCCTGAGGCACCTGCACCGATGGATACTCGGAATTAACCAGCATGTGCGGGGTGCAATCGTTGTCCACAATCCACTCGTAGAGCGCGCGGACCAGATAAGGTCGACTGGAGTTCATAGCGGCTCCTTAAGCCTTAGCGCATATCGCGTTCGACACCAGACAGACTCGCCTGGAAAGCCTCACGCGCAAACGAGCGCTCCATATAATCAAGCAGCGGCTTGGCAGGCCGCGGCAGTTCAATACCCAGAATCGGCAATCGCCAGAGTATTGGCAATAGGCAGCAATCCACCAGACTTTGTTCCTCACTGAGGAAAAACGGCTTGTCGGCAAACAACGGCGACACGCCTGTCAGGCTTTCGCGCAGCTCTTTACGAGCCACGACACGGGCTGCTTCCTTGGTCCGCGAATCCAGAATCAGATCCACCAGACCACACCAGTCACGCTGAATGCGATGAATCAGCAGACGACTGTTGGCACGCGCAACAGGATAAACCGGCAGCAATGGCGGGTGCGGGTAGCGCTCATCCAGATATTCCATCACCACGGTCGACTCCCACAACGCCAGGTCGCGATCGACCAGGGTGGGCAGGCTTCCGTAAGGGTTCACTTCAATCAGTTTAGGCGGCTGGCGACCAGCTTCCACGTAAATGATCTCGGCGCTGACACCCTTCTCTGCAAGTACGATGCGCACTCGGTGGGAATAGTGGTCGGCGGGGTCGGAGTAACAGGCCAACCGATTGGTCACGCCCATGGCGGTCCTCCTCGCTTGTTGAAATTATCGGAAACGGAAAAACACGCGCGCCCAGAGGGCGCCTCCCGTAACGCCTGGATCACCAGACTCGTTACACCTTCAGAGACGCCCCTGGGCGCGCGCGATTAACAGCAATGGCTTACAGAGATATCAATGGACGTCTTTCCAGTATTCACGCTTGAGCAAGTAAGCGAATACGAAGAAAAACGCCAGGTACAGCAACACATAGGTACCGATGCGCTGATGCTGCAGCTTCACCGGGTTGGCCGAGTAGGCCAGGAAGGTCACCAGGTTCTTGACCTTCTCGTCGAACTGCTCTTCGTTCAGCGTGCCGGTTTTCGGTAATACAGTCAGTTGATCGCAGGCTTCATGGGTCAAAGCGGTGCCGGTCAGCGGATCGTATTGCTTCTTGCCGTCTTCGACGATTTGAACTTGTTTACAGCCTACCACTTGACGACCCTGCAGGCCGACCAGAACGTTAGGCATGCCGACGTTCGGGAACACCTTGTTGTTCACGCCCCAAGGACGCGAAGGGTCTTCATAGAAGGAACGCAGGTAGCCGTAGAGCCAGTCGGTGCCACGAACACGAGCCACCAGCGTCAGGTCGGGCGGTGCCGCACCGAACCAGTTTTTGGCGTCCGCCGGCTGCATGCCGATGTTCATGTGGTCGCCGATCTTCGCACCAGTAAACACCAGCTTCTCGAGCATCAGCTCGTGAGGAATGCCCAGGTCATCGGCGACACGCTCGTAGCGCTGGAACTTGGCGCTGTGGCAGCCCATGCAATAGTTGGCGAACGTACGCGCGCCATCCTGCATGGCAGCCTTGTCGGAAACATCGATATCGACCTTTTCCAGCTCCGGGCCACTCGATGTCGATGCGAAAGACAGTACAGGCATCGCCGCAAGAATCAGTACAGCCAATAGCTTTTTCATCAGCCAGTCACCCTTTCCGGAACCGGTTTGGTCTTCTCGAGCCTGGTGTAGAACGGCATCAGAATGAAGTAGGCGAAGTACAGGAAGGTACATACCTGCGACAGCAACGTACGGCCTGGAGTTGGAGCCAGAACACCCAACACACCCAGGATCACGAACGAGATGCAGAACACCCAGAGCCAGATCTTGCTCAGCCAGCCTTTGTAACGCATCGACTTGACCGGGCTGCGATCCAGCCATGGCAGGACGAACAGCACAGCGATGGCCGCGCCCATGGCGATTACGCCCAGGAGCTTGTCCGGAACCGCCCGCAGGATCGCGTAGAACGGCGTGAAGTACCAGACCGGAGCGATGTGCTCAGGGGTCTTGAAGGCGTTCGCCACTTCAAAGTTCGGCTTCTCGAGGAAGTAGCCGCCCATTTCCGGGAAGAAGAATACGATCGAACAGAAGATGAACAGGAACACCACCACGCCGACGATATCTTTCACGGTGTAGTACGGGTGGAAGGCAATGCCGTCCAGCGGTACGCCGTTTTCGTCTTTGTGTTTCTTGATGTCGACGCCATCCGGGTTGTTCGAACCGACTTCGTGCAGCGCCAGAATGTGCACCACCACCAGACCGAGGATCACGATCGGCAGAGCAACCACATGCAAGGCGAAGAAGCGGTTCAGGGTAATACCGGAAATCAGGTAGTCGCCACGAATCCACTGGGTCAGGTCGTTACCGATGACCGGGATCGCACCGAACAGCGAGATGATCACCTGGGCACCCCAGTAGGACATCTGGCCCCACGGCAGCAGATAACCCATGAAGGCCTCAGCCATCAACGCCAGGTAGATCAGCATGCCGAACACCCATACCAGCTCGCGCGGCTTCTGGTACGAACCATAAAGCAGGCCACGGAACATATGCAGGTAAACGACGATGAAGAACATCGAAGCACCGACTGCGTGCAGCATGCGCAGGATCGAGCCGTGCTCGACGTCGCGCATGATGTATTCGACGGAAGCAAACGCTTCTTCCGCCGACGGGGTGTAGCTCATGGTCAGCCAGATACCGGTAACGAGCTGGTTGACCAGAACGAGCAGCGCCAGGGAGCCAAAGAAATAGAAGAAGTTGAAGTTCTTCGGGGCGTAGTACTTGCTGAGATGGTCTTCCCACATTTTGGTCGCGGGAAAGCGCGCATCAACCCAATCCATGAACTTGCTCATCACGCTTTCTCCGTATCGACGCCAATGACAATGATGTCATCGGTCTCATAGGAATGCGGGGGAACTGGCAGGTTCAAAGGCGCGGGTTGCGACTTGTAGACGCGGCCAGCCAAATCGTAGTGGGAACCGTGGCAAGGGCAGAAATAACCCCCTACCCAATCCTTGCCCAGGTCTGCTGGTGCCACTTCCGGGCGGAAGGTCGGTGAGCAACCCAGGTGAGTGCAGATACCGATCAGCAGCAGAACTTCTGGCTTGATCGAACGCGTCTCCGGGTCGACATAGGTCGGTTGCGTCGAGTTCTTGGAGGTCGGGTCAGACAGCTGGCCCTCGATCTTTTTCAGATTCCCCAGGATTTCCTCGGTACGGCGGACAATGAACACCGGCTGGCCGCGCCACTCAGCAATCATTTGCTGGCCTGGCTCGATTTTGCTGACATTCACTTTCACCGGTGCACCTGCAGCTTTCGCCTTGGCACTGGGAAACCATGACCCCACGAACGGGACCGCAGCCCCCACCGCTCCTGCAGCACCCACCACGGATGTGGCTGCTACCAAGAAGCGACGCCGGCCTGCATTCACGCCGTCATTGCTCATTCAGTCCTCTCCCATCAGCTTTGTGGCCTGTTAAATCAGGCGTCTACTAAGTAAAAATCTGAACTTATAAAAATTTTGCCGAATGGTAATGAAAAGCCCCAATTCTGACAAGGTAATTACCGAGGGGCTCCACTGCCAAGCCTTGCAGTATAGGGCTTCTGCGGATGTGGCAAGTTGTCACAGCGCAATTCCTCGATAAATCGCGCCCATAAAAAAACGCCCAGCTTCGCGAGGAAACTGGGCGTTCTTTTTGAACGCGAAAGCGAATTAACGCTTCGAGTACTGCGGACGCTTACGCGCTTTACGCAGACCAACTTTCTTACGTTCAACTTCACGAGCATCGCGAGTAACGAAGCCAGCTTTGCGCAGAGCGCCACGCAGGGTTTCGTCGTACTGCATCAGTGCGCGAGTGATACCGTGGCGGATTGCGCCAGCTTGACCACTTACACCACCGCCGATCACGGTGACGTAGATGTCGAACTTCTCGACAGTCTCAGTCAATTCCAGCGGCTGACGAACTACCATGCGGGCAGTTTCGCGGCCGAAGAAATTATCCAGCGAACGGTTGTTGATGGAGATGTTACCAGTACCCGGACGCAGGAAAACGCGTGCGGTTGCGGTCTTGCGACGGCCAGTGCCGTAATTTTGAGTCGCCGACATAATGAACTATTCCGTTAAAACTTCAGTTCTTGGGGCTGCTGAGCAGTATGAGGGTGTACAGCGCCCGCATAGACTTTCAGCTTACGATACATGTCGCGACCCAGCGGGTTCTTAGGCAGCATGCCTTTGACCGCGGTCTCGATCACGCGCTCAGGGGCTTTAGCGATCAGCTTTTCGAAGTTGATCGACTTGATGCCGCCCGGGAAACCGGAGTGGGAGTAGTAGATCTTGTCGGTGGTTTTAGCACCGGTTACACGAATCTGCTCGGCATTGATAACGACAATGTAATCGCCGGTGTCAACGTGAGGTGTGTACTCAGCTTTATGCTTGCCACGCAGACGGCTCGCGATTTCGGTGGCCAGACGACCCAGGGTCTGACCTGCAGCGTCGACGACAAACCAGTCGCGCTGTACTGTTTCCGGTTTAGCAGTAAAAGTTTTCATTCTTTATAGCCTCAGGGGCCGCCCTGTAAATTAGACGGCGGATCTTACTGAATAGTGCGTACTTTGACAAGTCAAAGGCAGCCGGATACAGACGCTTTCGGGGGCTCGGGTCGGCGCGTCCGTTCAACGGCAAGATTCTTCGGCGGCGGCGCATCACTTCCACTGCAGAAAGAGGTGCGCAATTATGCAGATTGCGAAAAATAATTCAACCTGCTTTTATGATTGTTTTGCCCAAGGAGCACCCGATGGACTATCGCCAGCTAGGCCGTACCGATCTGAACGTGAGTGCAATCTGCCTCGGCACCATGACCTGGGGCGAGCAAAACAGCGAGGCTGAAGCCTTCGCCCAGATCGAACGGGCCAAGAGCGCCGGGATCAATTTCATCGACACCGCCGAAATGTACCCGGTGCCGCCCAAGGCCGAAACCTACGCCACCACCGAGCGCTACATCGGCAATTACTTCAAAAGTCGCGGCGATCGCGCCGACTGGATCCTGGCGAGCAAGATCGCCGGCCCCGGCAACACCATCGACTACATCCGCGACAAAAACCTCAAGCACAACCGCGAGCACATCGTCCGGGCGGTGGATGCTAGCCTCAAGCGCTTGCAGACCGACTACATCGATCTCTATCAGTTGCACTGGCCGGAACGCAGCACCAATTTCTTTGGGCAACTGGGCTACAAGCACACGAGCGAAGTCAACCTCACGCCGTTGGAAGACACCCTCGAAGCACTGGACGAACAGGTCAAGGCCGGCAAGATCCGCCACATCGGCCTGTCCAATGAAACCCCGTGGGGCACCATGCGTTTCCTCGCTATCGCCGAAGCCCGGGGCTGGCCGCGCGCGGTGTCGATCCAGAACCCCTACAACTTGCTCAATCGCTGCTTCGAAGTCGGCCTGGCGGAAATCGCCATCCGCGAACAGTGCGGCCTGCTCGCCTACTCGCCACTGGCGTTCGGCTACCTGTCGGGCAAATACGAAGGTGGCGCGCGCCCGCCCAAAGGTCGTCTGAGCCTCTACAGCCGCTTCAGCCGCTATTTCAATCCTCAGTCAGAGGCAGCGTGCAGCCGTTATGTGGCACTGGCTCGTGAACACGGCCTGGATCCGGCGCAGATGGCATTGGCATTCGTCACACAGCAACCGTTCGTCACCAGCAACATCATTGGCGCCACCACGCTTGAGCAACTGGACAGCAACATTGCCAGCTTCGAGCTGAAACTTTCCGACGAAGTGTTGGCGGGGATCGAGGCGATTCACCAGGATCATCCGAATCCTGCACCTTGATTGATTCATAGGCCCAATCGCGAGCAGGCTCGCTCCCACATGGATCCGTGCCGATCACAAAATGGTGGTCTGACATAAATCCAATGTGGGAGCGAGCCTGCTCGCGATAGCGGTCTGACAATCACTGCCGCATCAAAGCGACCGCGCAATAATCTCCTTCATGATCTCATTGGTCCCGGCATAGATGCGCTGCACCCGCGCATCCGCCCACGCCCGGGCGATCGGGTATTCCCACATAAACCCGTAACCGCCATGCAACTGCACACACTCGTCGAGCACCTTGCATTGCAGGTCGGTGCCCCAGTACTTGGCCATTGCAGCTGTCGGCACGTCGAGCTTGCCTTGCAGATGCAGTTCCAGGCAGCGATCGACGAAAACCCGGCCGATCTGGATTTCGGTCGCCATTTCAGCGAGTTTGAAGCGGGTGTTCTGGAAGTCGGCGATGGCCTTGCCGAAAGCCTTGCGCTCACGGGTGTAATCCAGCGTCCATTGCAACGCCGCTTCGGCTGACGCCAAGCCGCCCACCGCGACCGTCAGACGCTCCTGCGGCAGTTCCTGCATCAAGTAAGCGAAGCCCATCCCGGCCTGGCCCAGCAGGTTTTCCTTTGGCACCCGAACATCCTGGAAGAACAGCTCCGAGGTGTCCTGAGCCTTCATGCCGACCTTTTCCAGACGCTTGCCCTTGGCGAAGCCCGGCGTATTGGCCTCCACCAGAAACAGACTGGTGCCCTTCGCCCCCGCCTTCGGATCGGTCTTGGCCACCACGATCACCAGGTCAGCCAGAAAACCATTGGTGATGAAGGTCTTCGAACCGTTGATCACGTATTCGTCGCCATCCAGCACAGCGGTGGTTTTCACCCCTTGCAGGTCGGAACCGGCACCCGGCTCGGTCATGGCAATCGCGGTGACCATCTCGCCAGACACCAGTTTGGGCAGGTATTTGTGTTTCAGCGCTTCACTGCCGTAATGCAGGATGTAAGGCGCCACGATGTCCGAATGAAGAGAAAAACCGATCCCGGTCAGCCCCAGGCGGCCGACCTCTTCGATCACCACCGCGCTGTAGAGAAAGTCTGCCCCCAGCCCGCCGTATTCTTCCGGCAGATGCGAACAGAGCATCCCCGCCTCCCCCGCCTTGTTCCAGAGTTTGCGGTCGATATAGCCTTGTTTTTCCCATTGCCCATGGAACGGCACGGCCTCTTTTTCGAGGAACGTTCGCACGCTGTCGCGAAAAAGTTCGTGCTCGGAGCTGAACAAGGTTCTGGGGATCATGCGACACCTGTGGTTATTGTTAGTCGGAAATGTCCTTCAGAGACTAAGCCTCGCTTCCGATACAGGACACTGGACACATCCGACAAAAAATAAGACGATCCCGCCGTCTGGTGACCACTTTCCCCTATAAGAATAAAGTTGAATTATGTCTAACCAAGTCTCCACGCCCTTGCGGCGCGTCAGCATCCTGGCTATCGACCGGGTTTTCGCTTCCACCCTCATGCAAGCCAAGGATTTCTTCCATCTGGCCAGCCTGCGCTATGGCAAACAACTGGGCCAAGGACTGACACCGGCGTTTGAAACCCGGTTGGTCAGCCCCGATGGCAAACCGGTGAACAGCTTCAGCGACGTGATCATGCCGGTGGACGGCGGCCTGGAAAATGCCGACGTCATCATCCTTCCCGCCTTCTGGGACGATTTCGACACCCTCTGCAAACGTTATCCACAGGTCCTGCCGTGGCTGCGTCAGCAGCATGCACGCGGCGCAGTGTTATGTGGCGAGGCCACTGGCGTGTTCTGGCTGGCCGAGGCCGGGTTGCTCGACGGCAAGGAAGCGACGACCTACTGGCGTTTCTTCAATGCGTTTGCCGAGCGCTTCCCGCAGGTCCAGCTCAATCAGGACAAACACCTGACCGACGCCGACAACCTGTATTGTGCCGGCGGCACCACGTCAGCCTGCGACCTCTACATTTACCTGATCGAGCGTTTTTGCGGCGCCCACGTGGCCCAGGCCGTGGCCCGCGACATTCTTTACGAAGTGCAGCGCAGCTACGCGCCGGGGCGGATCGGTTTCGGCGGTCAGAAACTGCACCAGGACGTGATCATCCTGCAGATCCAGCATTGGCTCGAAGAACACTTTGCCGACAAGTTCCGCTTCGAAGACGTGGCCCGCGAACACGGCATGAGCATCCGCAACTTCATGCGCCGCTTCCAGACCGCCACCGGCGACAAACCGCTGCATTACCTGCAGCGACTGCGCATCGAAACCGCCAAGGGCTTGTTGTCCGGCAGCCGCAAGAGCATCAAGACCATCAGCTATGAAGTCGGTTACGACGATGCGAGCTTCTTCGCCCGGCTGTTCCGCCAGCACACGGAGTTGTCGCCGAACCAGTATCGACAGCAGTTTCAACAAGCGGCTTAAGGGCTGGACGCAAATCCAATGTGGGAACGAGCCTGCTCGCGATGACGGCCTCACCTCAAAAAAAGAAGTGACTGACAGACCGCAATCGCGAGCAGGCTCGCTCCCACGGGGTGGTGCGCCCTCCATCTGACATACAGGGTTTTTTCCCACGGCAAAAAACGAATTGAGAGCCCCGCCCCGCCCTGTTTTGCGGCTAGGCGCTGATCGCTGCAGTCTTCAACATCTTTCCCTGCCAACATCATCAGGGAAGATCAACCATGACCATCGGCTCAAGCTACAACTACCCCGCCCACGTTGCCAAAGACGCCGTTCGAAAAAAACGCTCGACGGTCAACAAATGGTCAGGCCGTTTCCCCAATCCGCCCGATTTATGCTTCGACTACCGCGCGTTGGTCGAACAGGAAAACGGCATCGCCAGGGCCACTGCCCCGCAGCACAGAATCTGCATCATCGGCGCCGGCGTGACGGGCCTCACCGCCGCCAGAGAACTGCATCGCTGCGGATTCACCCACATCACCCTGATCGAACAATCAACTCGCATCGGCGGCCGGCACCTGACTGTACCCGGAAGCCGACAATCGAACGCGAGCCATACGCCGTTTGAAATGGGCGCCATGCGCATGCCCTTTTTCAACCGCGTGGATGAATCGCCGATCGAGGGCCGATCGCTGATGGCCTACTACGCCGATACGTTCGATCTGGCGTTTAGCGATTTCGCCAACCCTGGAAGCCAATGGGTCAAATCAACCGGCATCTATTTGCGAGAAGGCAGTCTGGGCGGGGAATCGCGCCCGCAGATGCTGATCTGGAACAACCCGGACGGCGAAACCCCACCACCCGGCGAGAAGCTGCAAGCGGTTTACGCCAAATGGAAAACCTTTGCCGACCGCATGACCCGGCACGTTGCCGAGGTTTATGCCAGCCAGGCGTGGGAAGCCATGTGGGCGGCTATCGTCGAAAAATACCACAGCGTCTCGTTTCGCGACCTGGTCAGCATGCCCGCCATCGAGGCGTGGGACAAACACACTCCAGGCGACTTCGGCGGCATGGGCATGACTGCCCAGGAATCAGCGATTTTCTACGCCATCGGCATCGGCGATGGCAGCTGGGGAGCATTTTATGACGTTTGCTCCCTTTACCCGTTACGCACTGCCATTTTTGGATTCAGCAGTCAGCTACAGCTGATTCAGGGGCGGGTTGACTCACAAGGCGATCCTTTGGCCGATTCACCCCACCTGCACAGCAAGGCAGTCTTTGACTCGACCGGACTTTCTTTCGATCAGCCCCGCTACATCGGCCTCGCCGCGCTCAACGAATGCCTGCTATTCATGAAGCCCAGGGAAATGGCCAAATCCTTCTACGAACACTGCCTGGACAGAACCAATGGTCTGCTCACGGATTCGTCCGTCACCAAACTCAGGAAACTCGCCAACCAGAAAACCCGCGTGTATTTCAACTGGAAACACAGCCAACCGGAGCACACCCAGGAGCACTTCGATGACTATGATTCGGTCATCCTCACCCTTCCCTCCTGGCTGATTGAAACGCGAATCAAATTGGAGGATTTCACCCCGCAAATGCTGCCATTCGAGACGATCAATGCCTATAAAACGGCGCACTGGGAAACCAGCTGCAAGGTGTTCGCGCCATTGAAAAAAACTTTTCTGTCCGGCAACAGCAACATTCCTCAGGTCATCGTCACGGACAGTTTCATCCATGACGTTTACACCTATCGCTACAACGACAATTACAGCTATGACTGCATTCTGCTGAGTTACACCTGGGAAGATGACGCGACCAAGCTGGCGTGCTTTAGCGATACAGAACTTGTCAAAAAGTGCGCAAAAGAACTGGATCGGATTCTCATGAACTCGAGCAATATTCAGCAGAGAATTTCTCCGTACATCGGTCTCGAGCAAGCCGTGGTGCAGCGCTGGATGACGGATAAAAATGCCTTGGGCTGTGCCAAGTTGTACCGCCCCGGTGCCTACTACGACGCCGTCAGCCTGATGAAATACAACCGCGACTATGCGCATGTTTCTGGCCTGTACCTGTCAGGTGAATCATTCTCTGTCGACGCCGGCTGGACCGAACCCTGCTTCAGGGGCGCCGTCGACGCAGTTATCCATATCTGCAACAAAACCGCCGCGACTTTCAACGGCGGTTTTTCGATGAGTGACTACCCGCACTACAACGTCGCTACCTGACGCCGACCTCGGCTTTCGCTCCAGCGCCAACCTGCGTCAATACATCTTGGGAGATGGCCTACAGCCGTCACGGAATCGGCTGACTTACTCGCTGCCCTCGTTTCGCCTCTTATGAACACGCAGTTAAACCGCGTGAAAACAATAAAAAGAGGTCATCCGAAATGAGCGAGCCCATCAGCCCTGTTCGTGTAGCAGTCGTGCAATTCGATCCACAAGTCGGCATGGATAACCGTGACGTCAATGTACTTCAGAGCCTGGATCTGGCTCGAGAGGCAGCCAACGGCGGGGCGAATCTCATCGTCCTGCCTGAGCTGTCGAGTAGCGGATACTTCTTCAGCAACCGTCAGGATGCATTCGACCATTCGGAAGTGGTTCCCGAGGGGCCGAGTGTGCAGGCGTGGATGGAGTTCGCCCGCGAGCACCGGGTGTACCTTGTGGCCGGTTTGACCGAGCGCGATGGCATGCGTTTGTTCAACACCGGGGTACTGGTCGGACCCGACGGCTTCATCGGCAAGTACCGCAAGGCCCATTTGTGGAACCTGGAAAAACTCTGGTTCACGCCGGGCGACCTGGGCTTCCCGGTGTTCGACACGCCCATCGGCCGAATCGGCCTGTTGATCTGCTGGGACATCTGGTTCCCGGAAGTGCCGCGCATCCTCAGCCAGCAAGGCGCGGACATTATCTGCAGCCTGAACAACTGGGTCTGGACGCCACCGCCGCTGTTCGATGATGCGGGCAAATGCATGGCCTCCTACCTGACCATGACCGCCGCGCATGTCAACAATGTGTTTATCGCCGCCGCCAGTCGAATCGGAGAAGAACGCGGTGCGCGCTATCTCGGCTGCTCGCTGATTGCCGGCACCAACGGTTGGCCGATCGGCAAGGTGGCGTCGGCAGACAAGCAGGAAATTCTGTTCGCTGATATCGATCTGACCAGCTCTCGCAGCGCCCCCATCTGGAACAGCTTGAACGACCTGCACCGTGATCGCCGGTCCGATCTTTACGATCAGATGCTGGGTTATCACCAGCACCCTTGCCTGCCGCGCTGACAGGGGGCATGACGGATGGACACCCCAAACCAGAAACAACTGAACCACGTGCCCGCCCGCTCGCCGCTCGATAGCGCGATTATCGGGTTGATGCTCGGCACGTCCCTGCTGATCATATGGCTGTCATTCACCAACCGCTCGTTCTGGTCAGCTCATTGGCCAGACTACAGTCACCTGCTTTCGAGCCTCCCGGAGCCCACCGCCTGGTTGCGCTGGGTGTTGGGCGACATCAGCGAGGTGGCGTTCTACAAACATGAGTTCGCCTCGATCGGGTTGCTCGCCGGCGCCTACCTGGCCTACTGGGCGAATCGAACGGGCAAAGCCTGGCAAGGCTTTACCATTTGCTACGGCAGCGGGTTATGGCCGTGGCTGGTCACAAGCTCGTTGCTTGGGCTTTTACTCAGCAACTTGCTGTGGGGCTGGACGGTCACGGCCACCAGTTGGCAACCGACCTTTGCCGCCTTCGTCTCGCTGCCGGCGGCGATGGTGCTGATGTTTGGGGGCGGCTGGAAGGTGGCAATCAATGGCGCAATCATGGGTGCGCTGTTTGTCACGCCGATGTGTTTGCTGATCGTCAACTACGTCTGCAATCCTCTTGGATTGCCCGTGGTGATCGGCAACGTCTCAGGTATGGCGGCGGCGAGTGTCGGTGCCTTTCTGCTCTGCCGGTGGATGCCGAGGCTGGTGAAGTCCGCCGCACCCGAGCAGCCATCCGACGTTGCGTCTGATCCCGCTCTCATCAAAACGCCCGATTACGGGGTGTTCTGGAGCATGCGCCGGGTTCTGGCGGATTTTTCTGAAGCGCCCTTCTTCGGCAATGAATGGGCCAGTCTCGGCCTGATAGCGGGCGCCTTGCTCGCGTTCACGTTGAATCCGATGAGCCCCGTCTATGGGACCGGCTTGCTGCCGCAACTGCTCGCCGCGCAGGCACTGACGTCGGCATTGGGGATCGTGATCTGGCGGCAACAATGGATATCACGCGGCTGGTATCCGACTTATGTGCCACTGGTGTCAGTCGTACCGGCGGCAGTTCTGACCTACGGCGGCAGTTGGCAGGTCATCGCGTCAAGCGCACTGCTTGGCGCGCTGATTGCGCCGCCCCTGGCATGCATGCTGGCGCAGCGGGTACCGGGTTATATGCATGGCTTCATCGGCAATGTCCTGTCCATGGCCATCAGTACGCTGATGATCGTGCCGTTTGTGGGTTGGCTGATCAGCCACTGACAGCGTAACCACCTTTGGCCATTCCCGGATTGAATCCGGGAGCGGCCCATCACTGCGAGGTATTAAATGGACTTGCCCAAACTTTCCATTGCAGCGCTTGGCGGGACTGTGAGCATGCAATCGGAAAATACTGGCGAAGGGATTGTTCCGACTGTCAGCGGCGAAGCCCTGCTGAGTTCGGTGCCGACGCTTAAAACGCTGGCGCACATCAGCGTCGAAACGCTCGGGCTGATGCCAAGTGCCTCCCTGGACTTCGAGTTCCTGTTGAGCGTTCTGTCCTGGGCCAACTTCCAGATCGAACATGGTGCTGCAGGCGTGGTGATCACTCAGGGCACCGACACGCTGGAAGAAAGCGCCGCATTTCTGGATTATTTATGGGATCGCGACGAACCACTGGTCCTGACCGGCGCCATGCGCTCGGCCTCGGAACCGGGCGCTGAGGGTCCCGCGAACCTTCTGGATGCCTGTCGGGTCGCCCTGGCGACACACAGTCGCGGGCGCGGCGTACAGGTAGTGATGAATGGTCAGATTCATTCGGCGAGCGCTGTGCGCAAAACCGATTCGCTGGCATTGCAGGCGTTTTCATCGCCCATCGTCGGCCCCGCTGGCTTGCTGGTGGAAAGCAGCGTGCGCTATCTGCGCCCGCCCTCTCTACGCAACGTCTTGCCCTTGCCCCAGCAGACGTCGCAGAAAATCGCACTGCTGGAAGCCTCACTATCAGCTGATTGTTCGATCCTCGAAAACATTCTCGGGCTGGGTTATGACGGGCTGGTGATTGCCGGTTTCGGTGCCGGGCATGTTTCCGAGAGCTGGGCCAATGTCATGGAAACCATCGCCTGGCAGATTCCCGTCATTGTGGCGACGCGGACCGGTTCTGGATCGACTGCCCAGGTGACGTACGGATTTACCGGCGGCGAGATGGATTTGACTCGCAGGGGTGCGCTGATGGCGGGATTTGTCTGCCCGCGCAAGGCAAGAATCCTGTTGTGGCTGCTGGTGGGGTGTGAGCGACAGGGTGAGCTGGCGCGCTACCTGACTCAAGACTGACAACGGCACCTGTGTGAGCGGGCTTGATCGTTCCCACAGGGGTTCTTCGGCGCGCACAAAAAAGGGCCTGAATATGCAGTCTGAATATGCAGGCCCTTATTTATGTTTTCGAATTGTCTACGGCTTATGCGCCCGGGACAGGAATTCGTGTGACTGCATTTCCAGCAAACGGCTAAGCGTGCGCTGGAACTCGAAGTTCAGGCGACCGCCGGTGTAGAGGTCTTTGAGCTCGACTTCGGCGGAAATGATCAGCTTCACGTTACGGTCGTAGAACTCGTCGACCATGTTGATAAAGCGTCGGGCGATGTCGTCGGTGGTGACGCTCATCTGCTCGACATTGCTGAGCAATACTGCGTGGAAAATTTTACCCAGTTCGATGTAATCGTTCTGGCTGCGTGGGCCGTCGCAGAGTTCGCGGAAGTCGAACCAGGCCACGTCATCGCAGGTGCGCACGGCACGGATTTCACGGTTCTCGATCACCAGCACGTCATTCTCGATGGCTGCCGTGCATTCCGGCGTCAGGGCCCGGAAGCTCTTGCGCAGGCTGTCCTGGGCAGCGTCATCCAGCGGGAAGTGGAACAGTTCCGCTTGCTCGAGGTGGCGCAGACGGTAATCGACGCCGCTGTCGACATTGACGATCTCGGTGTTCTGCTTGATCAGCGCAATAGCCGGCAGGAAGCGCGCACGCTGCAGGCCGTCCTTGTACAGGCCGTCCGGCACGATGTTCGAGGTCGCGACCAGGGTCACGCCGTTCTTGAACAGCTCTTCCATCAACGTGCCAAGGATCATCGCGTCGGTGATGTCAGAGACGAAGAACTCATCGAAACAAATCACTCGCGACTCGTCCGAGAAGCGCTTGGCGATGATGGTCAGCGGGTTTTTTTCGCCGCCCAGGGTCTTCATCTCTTCATGCACGCGCTTCATGAAGCGGTGGAAGTGAGTGCGGGTCTTTTCCTTGAACGGCAGCGCTTCGAAGAAGGTGTCGACCAGGTAAGTCTTGCCGCGACCAACGCCGCCCCAGAAGTACAGGCCCTTGACCGGTGCCTGGTCTTTCTTGCCAAACAGTTTGCCGAGCAGGCCCGGTTTGTTCTGCGAGGCCGCGACCAGATCGTCATACAGGCGCTGCAAATGGCGTACGGCAGTTTCCTGCGCGGCGTCATGAAAGAATTCCGGGCGTTTCAGATCAGCTTGATATCGTTCTAGGGGCGTCATAATTCGTTAGCAAGGCAACAAAAACGGGCCGTCACTGTAGCGACGGCCCGTGGGAATGGCAATCGGCCCTTGGTCGGACCGAGCCGTTGATTATTCCTGAACCGGTGTCAGCGCAACACGCAAAGCACCGATGGCAGCATCGCGAGCAGCGCTGTCGGCGAAGGCCGGACTGTCGGCAACGCACTCGCCTTCCAGCCAGACGCTGAAGCTCAGGTCTTCACTGCGCACGTCCAAGGCTTGACCGGATTGCAGTTGCTTGGTCACTTGTCCTGCGGTTTTACCGTCGGCGAAGTTGCGCGACAGCAACAGTTGCTCGCCATCGGCCGCCAGTAGACGGAAGCGGAAACTGCCGTCGTCTTCACGAAAGCTGACGAAGCGCGCCGCTTTCGCAGCTTTCTTCTTGGTGGTCGCTGCAACTTGGGTTTGAGCGACGAAAGAGCGCAGGCCGACCGCTTCACGCAGTTCGTGGAGGAACGGCGTCGCCACCGAGCGGGCCTTTTTGGCGCCGATCTGCAGCATGTCTTCCAGATCCGCCGGGCGTTCGATCAACTGGTGATAACGCTCGCGGGATTCGCCCAATTCGCTGTCGAGCAACTGGAACAGACGGTTCTTCGCCTCGCCCCAACCCAGGCCCTGAAGCAATTCGCTGCGAAATTCGTCGGATTGTGCCGGCGTAGCGAAGGCCTGGAACAAGGTGAACAGGTGCGAATTGTCCGGATCCTTGGCTTCGCCCGGGGCACGGGAGTCGGTGACGATCCGCGAAATCGCGTCCTTCATTTCCTTGGCGCTGCTGAACAACGGAATGGTGTTGTCGTAGCTCTTCGACATCTTGCGACCGTCGAGCCCTGGCAAGGTGGCGACGCTCTCCTCGATCAGCGCTTCGGGCATGGTGAAGAACTCTTTGCCCTGGCCGAACAAGTGATTGAAGCGCTGGCCGATGTCACGGGCCATTTCCACGTGCTGGATCTGGTCACGACCGACCGGCACCTTGTGGGCGTTGAACATCAGAATGTCTGCAGCCATCAACACCGGGTAGCTGTACAAGCCCATGGTGATGCCGGCGTCCGGGTCTTCGCCGGTCTCGACGTTCTTGTCCACCGAGGCCTTGTAGGCATGGGCGCGGTTGAGCAGGCCCTTGGCGGCCACGCAAGTCAGCAGCCAGGTCAGTTCAGGGATTTCCGGGATGTCGGATTGGCGATAGAACGTCACGCGGTCCACGTCCAGGCCACCGGCCAGCCAGGTCGCGGCGATTTCCAGACGCGAGCGCTGGATGCGCTGCGGGTCATCGCATTTGATCAGGGCGTGGTAGTCGGCCAGGAAGTAGAACGAATCGGCATTGCTGTCACGGCTGGCGACGATCGCCGGACGGATAGCGCCAGCGTAGTTGCCCAGGTGCGGCGTGCCGGTGGTGGTGATGCCGGTGAGGATACGTGTACGAGTCGTCATGGGTAATCGCTTGTCAGACTGCAATCAATTCGAAAGACGCGGCAGGATCAGATCCTTGAGATCGGTCAGCTTGCCATGAAAAAAGTGTCCGCATTCTGCCACTTTCAGCAGCTCATGGGGGCGATCGAGTGCGTCGGACCAGTCGTAAACGAGCTGCGGATCGATGACTTCGTCGGTTTCCGGCTGGATCAGGGTCAACGTACCTTGTTGCGGCAGTTGATCCTGGTCGCCCAAACGCATGACGGCGGGCGCGACCATGAACAAATGCTTGAGTTGTTCGCCCTTGACTTCCAGGCGTCCGCCGAGACTTGCTGCAACAAATCCGCCAAAGGAGAAACCGAACAGGGTCAGGGGCACGTCAGGATGTCTGGCCCGCAGCCACTCGGCCGCCGCCTGGGCATCGTCGACTTCGCCAGTGCCCATGTCGTGCGCGCCTTCACTGGCGCCGACGCCACGGTAATTGAAACGCAAGGTAATCAAACCGGCATCGCGCGCGGTGCGCTGCAAGGTCGAGACGACTTTGTTGAGCATGGTGCCGCCCTGCACCGGGTTCGGGTGGCAGATCAGCGCCAGGCCGCGGGGTTGCTCGCTGTCCGGCCCCTCGTTATTCAAGTACAGGGCTTCCAATTGGCCGACCGGGCCATCAATCACTACAGGGGTTTCGCGCATAAGCAAGGAAGGAACTCCGTGACCTCGAATCGGGTCGACTCGTCTAGCCAATTGTCTGTGCCAATCTATTGCGAGTGAATCGCGGTATACAGCGCAGGTTCGAGCCGTTAACGTAAAGCAAAGCCGTTTATAGAGGAAGGACTCGTGGAACACTCGCTCTTAGTTTGGTTGTTGCCGACTCTTGCCCTGGTTGTGGGTGTCGCCATTGGATTTCTGATCGCTCGCCTGGTGCCGAATGCCGCGCCTAACCGCACGCAACGTCAGCTGGATGATATTCAGGAACGTTTTGACAATTATCAGAACGAAGTGGTCACCCACTTCAACAGCACTGCAACACTGGTCAAGAAACTGACTCAGAGCTATCAGGAAGTGCAGGATCACCTCGCCGAGGGCGCCAACCGTCTGGCCCTGGACGAGCAGACTCGCCAGCGCTTGCTGGCTGCCCTGCACGCCGACGCGGCGCAGGCTCCACGGGAACGTCTGACGCCACCGCGCGATCAGGAACCGCCCCGCGACTACGCCCCCAAAGCCCCGAACGCGCCGGGCATGCTCGATGAGCATTACGGCCTGAAGAAGTAATCAGGTTTCGCGCGACATGAAAAAGCCCTCTGATGAGTGATCGTCCGAGGGCTTTTTTGTTGCTGAGCCAAGATATGTGGTGTCAGTTTGGGCCCCTTCGCGAGCAAGCCCGCTCCCACATTTAACCGAGCCCTCTCTGGGGAATGCGATCGAATGTGGGAGCGGGCTTGCTCGCGAAGAGGCCCGAACCGGCGATACAAAAAGCTCAGGCCGGACAGTTAGCCCAACACCTCACTGGCCACCTGATCAATCGCACCCTTGGTGATATCAACAATCAAATCGGCCTCCTCCTCGGTCAGGATCAACGGCGGGGCGAAGCCGAGAATGTCGCCATGGGGCATCGCCCGGGCGATCATGCCGCGTTCGAGACAGGCCGCCGACACTTTCGGGCCGACCTTCAACGCCGCATCGAACGGGGTACGCTGCTCACGGTCAGCCATGAACTCGACGGCAGCGAGCATGCCGTCGCCGCGTACTTCACCCACCAACGGGTGACCTTCCAGAGTTTCGCGCAAACGGCGATTGAGGTAGCTGCCGACCTTCTCGGCGTTGGCCGTCAGGTTTTCCCGCTCGAGAATATCAAGGTTAGCCAAAGCAGCCGCGGCGCAGATCGGGTGCCCGGAATACGTCCAGCCATGGCCCATTGCACCTTGGGATTCGGAGGCTTTTTCGATCACGTCCCAAACCTTTTCGCCGACGATCACCGCCGACAACGGCGCATAGGCGCTGGTCAGGCCTTTGGCCGTGGAGATCAGGTCCGGGCGCATGCCGTAACGCTGACTGCCCATCTTCGAACCCAACCGACCGAAGGCGCAGACCACTTCATCGGCGATCAGCAATACATCGTATTTATTCAGCACCGCTTGAATCGCCGCCCAATAACCGGCCGGCGGCACGATGATGCCGCCGGTGCCCATCAACGGCTCGCCGATGAACGCGGCCACGGTGTCCGGGCCTTCGGCCAGGATCATTTTTTCCAGCTCATCCGCGCAGTAACGCACGAACGCGGCTTCATCCATGCCAGTGGGCGCCTTGCGATACCAGTGCGGGCAAACGGTATGCTTGACGCCATCGGCCGGCAAATCGAAATGCTGATGGAAGGTCGGCAGGCCAGTCAGGCTGCCGGTCATGATGCCCGAGCCGTGGTAACCGCGATCACGGGAGATGATTTTCTTCTTCTGCGGGCGACCCAGTACGTTGTTGTAGTAACGCACCAGTTTGACCTGGGTTTCGTTGGCGTCGGAACCGGACAAGCCGTAGTAAACCTTTTTCATCCCTTCTGGCGCCCAGTCCATGATGCGACTGGACAGCTCGATGATCGCCTCGGTCGAGTGGCCGACGTAGGTGTGGTAATAGGCCAGTTCCTTGGCCTGCTTGTAGATTGCGTCGGCGATTTCGGTGCGACCGTAGCCGATGTTCACGCAATACAGCCCGGCAAAGGCGTCGATGAATTCACGGCCTTCGTGGTCGCGAATACGAATGCCCGAGGCGCTCTTGATGATCCGTCCCTTGAGCGCCCCACTGGCGTGGTCATGGGCGTGAGTCGAGGGGTGCATGAAGTGCGCGCGGTCTTGTTCGAACAGCGTATCGAGTTCTTGGTTCATGGCATGTCTCCTGAGAACTGGCCTTAGAACTGGCCTTGATGGTGCAGGCAAAAGTATTTGGTTTCGACAAAGGCTTCGAAGCCCTCGGTGCCGCCTTCACGGCCCAACCCCGAGGCTTTCATGCCACCGAACGGGATCGGGGTGGCCGGTGACCTTGACGCCGTTGACTGCGATGATGGCGTGGTCGAGACGGCGAATCAGGGGGTAGATCAGGTCCAGACGGTTGGAACAAAATGTAGGCTGCCAAACCGTATTCTGTGTCGTTGGCCATTTCGATGGCCTGCTCGATTGTGTCGAAAAGCATCACCCCGGCAATCGGCGCGAAGTTTTCTTCGCGGTAGATACGCATCTGGGGCGTAACATCGGTCAGCACCGTCGGTTGGTAAAACAAACCGGCCATCGGCCGACGCAGCCGCAACATCTGGCTGTCGTGGCTATCTGGAGCCGATCACCATCGGCCGGTCTGTTTTTCCTCGCCCTGAGCATCGCTTTGGCTTACTTGGCACGGCGCCTTGAAGTGCGCCTGGAGCTACGCTGCGCAGATCTTCGAGCATCCGCAACAGGAACGTACCTGCGCGTTTCTCAGCGCGGTGAAAGAGGCGAATCAGGAAAAACCAGGGAATAACACAAATCCCGATGTGGGAGCGGGCTTGCTCGCGAAGGGGGCGTGTCAGTCGATATTAATGTCGACTGACACACCGCTTTCGCGAGCAAGCCCGCTCCCACAGTTTTTATGGGCAGGTGTTACTGATACTGCTGAACAGGCTGGCCCTGCTGCTGATATTCCTGACCCGGAATCGGCTTCAGGTTGACCTCGACGCGACGGTTCTGAGCCCGGCCATTCACATCACCATTGCTGGCAATCGGGTTATCCGGGCCGGCACCACGCGCCGACAGGTTGGCGCCGCCGACACCTTGGGAGGTCAGGTAAGTCGCCACACTTTGGGCGCGACGCTGGGACAGGTCCATGTTGTGCTGACGGCTGCCGGTGCTGTCGGTATAGCCGACGATCTCGATCTGGTTCTGGTTGAACTCCTTGAGCGAGCCCGCCAGATTGTTCAGCGGTTGGTAGAAGCTCGACGCGATGTTCGCCGAATCGGTGGCGAATGTGATGTTGCCCGGCATGATCAGCTTGATCTGATCGCCCTGGCGCTGCACTTCAACGCCAGTGTTGGCCATGCTGGCCCGCAGTTTTTTCTCTTGCTGGTCGGCGTAGTAACCGTAACCGGCGGCGGAAGCCCCCACCACGGCGGCGCCAATCAGCGCGCCCTTGCCACGGTTATCGTGACCGATGGCAGCACCGGCCAGCGCACCGGCCAAGGCGCCGAGGCCACCGTATTTGGCGGTTTTGCTCATGCCCGTAGAACCGCCATCAGCCTGACCCTGGTTGTCATAAGGGTTCTGCGATGCGCAACCGGACAACAAAGCCATAGCAGTAGCGACAATAATCAAACGACGCGAGGTGAACATGGAGAGCTCCTACTTTTTTTGCATTCTGTGGTGCAGCGGACTTAAGCAATGAACCTTTGCGGGCGTTGGATCATGGCCAACGCCAAAAATTCCGTCGTGCCTTTCACAACTGCATCTTCAGGCTCGTACAAAGGGGTTACCGCGCATTTCATCGCCCAGACAAGTGTCTGGACCATGACCGGTCACCACCGTCGCCTCTTCGTCGAGGGTATACAACCGGTGCTTGATCGAACGCACGAGAGTCGCCTGATCGCCTCCCCATAAATCTGTGCGCCCTACCCCACGCTTGAACAGCGTATCTCCGGCTATCAGCAGCTTAGCCTCTGAAAACCAAAAGCTCATGGAACCTGGTGTATGACCCGGCGTGTGCAACGCCACGCCACACCCGCAAGCCAGCTCTTCATCGTCGGCCAACCAGCGATCCGGCGATGGCACCGGGGTATAAGGCACACCGAACATCTGACACTGCATCTCCAGATTGTCCCAGAGGAATTGATCTTCTTTATGCAGATGCAGCGTCGCGCCGGTTTTCTCCTTGAGCTGCCCGGAAGCCAGAAAGTGATCAAGGTGCGCGTGGGTGTGAATGATGCTGACCACCTTCAGGCCCAACGCGTCGAGGCGCGCGAGGATCAGTTCATGATTGCCGCCCGGGTCGACGACGATGGCTTTTTTGGTGATCGGGTCGCCGATGATTGTGCAGTTGCACTGCAACGGCCCGACGGGGAAGGTTTCGCGGATGAGCGCTGGGGTCGGAACGTTCATGGGAGGTCCTGATTAGTCAATTTCGAACAGGATACCAGCGCGCATTCCTCAAGACTCAATGGCGCACGCCGACACAGACTTGCGAGCCAGTTTTCTGACGCCATTAATAAAAAAATAGTGGCCACGTGATATCAATTGACGCTGACTCTGGTGCAAAATCGCGTTCTTGTAGCGGCCACATACAGGACGGTCGCAGCCCCTCTCAGGATATTTAGAATGTCGTCTCCGCTTGGTTACGTTTTAACAAAACCATCTGTTCTGACCGGTAACCAACAAGTCGACAGTTTGATCTACGGCACTTCTTGGCTGAGCCCTGACTTTGGCGCAGACATCTTCGCAACTCGGTTGACCTATAGTTTCCTCAACCCCCAATCGTATTTCGCTGCCAAGTACAGCGTCAAAAATGAATTTCTGAACAGTTTCGCCCTGACATCGGCCCAACAAAATGCCGTGACGGGTGCGCTTGGCGCCTGGAGCGCCGTGGCTAACATCAAATTCACTCTGGTCAGTGACAACATCAATACCGTGGGCGATTTGCGATTCGGCGGCTATTGGGGCATGGATAACGGCGCCGCTGCCTGGGCCTACTTCCCCGACCAGACACCGCTGGCCGGGGATGTCTGGATCGGGCCGACGACAAACAACTCTGCGCCCGTCAAAGGCACTTACGACTTCATGACGTTCGTGCATGAAATCGGTCATGCCCTAGGTCTCAAGCATCCATTCGAGTCGAGCCAATCCAACAGCACGCTGATCTCGCCCCTGCTCGACAATTCGCATTACTCGATCATGAGCTACAACAATGCGTATTCCTATCAGCCGACGACACCGATGCTGCTGGATATTCTCGCGATCCAAAAGATTTACGGCGCCAACATGCTTTGGCAAACCGGCAACAACGTCTATCGCTGGGCACCGGACCAGTCAGTGTTCGAAACCATCTGGGATGCCGGCGGCAACGATACGATCGATGCCAGCAATCAGCTGGCGGCCGTCAGACTGAACCTGAATGAGGGTGAGTTCAGTAACATCGGCAAGGCATTCGTCGACATTGCGAACCTGGAACTGATCAATGACGGGCTGGCGATCGCCTTTGGCGCCAAAATCGAAAATGCCATCGGTTCGGCCTTTGACGACGATTTGATCGGCAATGCACTGGATAACGTTCTCGATGGCGGTGCAGGCCAAGACATCATGATTGGCGGTGCAGGTAACGACGTTTACGTTGTGGATAATGTTAATGACGTGGTGGTGGAAACCAATACTTCACTGACTGAAATCGACACGGTCATGTCATCCATCAGCTACACCCTGGGCAGCAGTAGCAATCTGGAGTACCTGACTCTTACCGGCGGCGATAATCTGGATGGTACGGGTAATGCACGAAGCAACCGCCTCGTCGGCAACGTTGGCCATAACACGTTGGACGGCAGCCTCGGCGCCGACGTGATGATTGGCGGCTCCGGTAACGATACCTACATCGTCGACAACCTGAAGGATCAGGTCACTGAAACCAGCACCCTGGCGAGCGAAATCGACACCGTCAGCTCCTCAGTGAGCTGGACCCTCGGCGCTAACCTGGAAAACCTCACTCTCACGGGCAGCGACAACCTCACCGGTATCGGCAACATCCTGAATAACGTGCTGACTGGCAACAGCGGCAATAACATCCTCAACGGTGGTGCGGGGCTGGATACGATGGGCGGCGGCACCGGCGACGACATCTATGTCCTCGATCAGGCCGGTGAACTGGCGCTGCTGCAGGAAACAGCCGATCAAGGCCATGATCTGCTGTACATCAACTACACGTCGACCCCGGTCACCAGCACCGTCGATCTCAGTCAAAGCAACCTGCAAAACGTCGAAGATGTCACCGTCACCGGCCTCGGCAACTTCACCGTGATCGGCAACGACCTGGACAACATACTGCTCGGCAACGCCTACGACAACACCCTGCAAGGCGGGGCCGGCAACGACTGGCTCGATGGCTGGGCCGGGGCTGACAAGCTAAGTGGCGGCAGCGGCGATGACACCTACGTCATCTACAGCAATGGTGCACAAGTCACCGAACTGGCTGACGAAGGCCACGACCTGATCAGGACGGCGGTTAGCTATTATTTGGAAGACAACGTCGAGGATGGCGCGCTGCTCGGTTCTGCAGCACTGAGCCTCACAGGTAATAAGCTGGACAACAGCCTCACCGGCAACGCCGCCGCCAACATCCTCGACGGTCGGGGCGGGGCCGACACTCTGGACGGCGGTGCGGGCAACGACACCTACTCCGTCGACAACCTCGGCGACACGGTAATCGAACGCGGCACCTCGCTGACCGAGATCGACACGGTCGAATCGTCGATCAGCTATACGTTGGGCAGCAACCTCGAAAACCTGACCCTTATCAACTTCAACGACCTGAATGCTACCGGCAATGCCCTGAATAACCGCATCGTCGGTAACTACGGCGACAACACCCTGGACGGAGGCCTTGGCGCCGACGTGATGATCGACGATCGCGGCGGCGACACCTACATCGTCGACAACCTCAAGGACGTGATCATCGAGACGGGCATTGGGTTTTGGGATATCGACACCGTGCGCTCCTCGGTCAGCTGGACCCTCGGCGCCAACCTGGAAAACCTCACCCTCACCGGCAGCGATAACCTCACCGGTGTCGGCAATGCCCTGCGCAACGTGCTGACTGGCAACAGCGGCAATAACCTCCTCAACGGTGGCGCCGGCCTGGACACACTGATTGGCGCTGCCGGCGACGACACCTACGTCCTCGACCAATTCGGCGAACTGGCGCTGTTGCAGGAAACTGCCGACCAGGGCCGCGACCTGCTGAACATCACCTACGCCTCGACCCTGACCACCAGCACCGTCGACCTCAGCCAAACCAGCCTGCAGAACGTCGAGAACGTCACCCTCACCGGCCTCGGTGCCTTCACCGTGATCGGCAACGACCTGAACAACACTCTGCTCGGCAACGCCTCCGTCAACACCCTGCAAGGTGGGGCCGGCAATGACTGGCTGGATGGCGGCGTGGGTGCCGACACCCTCAGCGGCGGCAGTGGCGACGACACCTATGTCATCGACAACGCCGCCGACAAAGTCACCGAACTGGCCGACGAAGGCCGCGATTTGATCCGCACCGCGGTGAGCTACACCCTCTCGGTCAATATCGAAGACGGCGTGCTGCTCGGCGTCGCCGCGTTGAACCTCGCGGGTAACGAACTCGATAACAGCCTCACCGGCAACGCCGCCGCCAACCTCCTCGACGGCAAGGCCGGGGCCGACATCCTGGACGGCGGTGCCGGCAACGACACCTACCTCGTCGACAACCTCGGCGACACGGTGATCGAACGCGGCACCTCGCTGGCCGAGATCGACACGGTCGCCTCGTCGATCAGCTACACCCTGGGCAGCAACCTCGAGAACCTGACCCTCACCGGTGGCGACCACCTCGACGCCACCGGTAACGCCCTGAGCAATCGCCTGACCGGCAACTCCGGCAACAACGTTCTGGATGGTGGAATTGGCGCCGACGTGATGATCGGCGGCAACGGCAATGACACCTACATCGTCGACAACCTCAAGGACGCGATTACCGAAACCAGCACTCTGGTATCTGAAGTCGACACCGTGCGCTCCTCTGTCAGCTGGACCCTCGGCGCCAACCTGGAAAACCTCACCCTCACCGGCAGCGACAATCTCACTGGCGTCGGCAACACCCAGAACAACACCCTGCTCGGCAACGCCGGCAATAACCTGCTCAACGGTGGCGCCGGACTGGACACGCTGATCGGCGCTGCCGGCGACGACACCTACGTCCTCGACCAATTCGGCGAACTGGCGCTGTTGCGGGAAACGGCCGATGAGGGTCGCGACCTGCTGAACATCAGCTACGCCTCGACCTTGACCACCAGCACCGTCGACCTCAGCCAAGCCAGCCTGCAGAACGTCGAGAACGTCACCCTGACCGGCCTCGGTGCCTTTACCGTAGTCGGCAACGACCTGAACAACACCCTGCTCGGCAACGCCTCCGTCAACACCCTGCAAGGCGGGGCCGGCAATGACTGGCTGGATGGCGGCGTGGGCGCTGACATCCTCAGCGGCGGCAGCGGCGATGACACCTACGTCATCGACAACGCCGTCGACAAGATTGTTGAAAACGCTGACGAAGGCCGTGACCTGGTCAGGACGGCGGTGAGCTACACCCTCTCGGCCAACGTCGAAGACGGCGTGCTGCTCGGCGTCGCCGCGTTGAATCTCACGGGTAACGAACTCGATAACAGCCTCACCGGCAACGCCGCCGCCAACCTCCTCGACGGCAAGGCCGGGGCCGACATCCTGGACGGCGGTGCCGGCAATGACACCTATATCATCGACAACCTCGGCGACACGGTGATCGAACGCGGCACCTCGCTGACCGAGATCGACACGGTCGCCTCGTCGATCAGCTACACCCTGGGCAGCAACCTCGAGAACCTGACCCTCACCGGTGGCGATAATCTGGACGGTACCGGCAATGCCCTGAGCAACCGCCTCGTTGGCAACAACGGCAATAACACGTTGGACGGCAATCTCGGCGCCGACGTGATGATCGGCGGCAACGGCAATGACACCTACATCGTCGACAACCTCAAGGACGCGATTACCGAAACCAGCACTCTGGTATCTGAAGTCGATACCGTGCGCTCCTCTGTCAGTTGGACCCTCGGCGCCAACCTGGAAAACCTCACCCTCACCGGCAGCGACAATCTCACTGGCGTCGGCAACACCCAGAACAACACCCTGCTCGGCAACGCCGGCAATAACGTGCTCAACGGTGGCGCCGGACTGGACACGCTGATCGGCGGTGCCGGCGACGACACCTACGTCCTCGACCAATTCGGCGAACTGGCGCTGTTGCGGGAAACGGCCGATGAGGGTCGCGACCTGCTGAACATCAGCTACGCCTCGACCTTGACCACCAGCACCGTCGACCTCAGCCAAGCCAGCCTGCAGAACGTCGAGAACGTCACCCTGACCGGCCTCGGTGCCTTTACCGTAGTCGGCAACGACCTGAACAACACCCTGCTCGGCAACGCCTCCGTCAACACCCTGCAAGGCGGGGCCGGTAATGACTGGCTGGATGGCGGCGTGGGCGCCGACATCCTCAGCGGCGGCAGCGGCGATGACACTTACGTCATCGACAACGCCGTCGACAAGATTGTTGAAAACGCTGACGAAGGCCGTGACCTGGTCAGGACGGCGGTGAGCTACACCCTCTCGGCCAACGTCGAAGACGGCGTGCTGCTCGGCGTCGCCGCGTTGAACCTTACGGGCAACGAACTCGACAACAGCCTGACCGGTAACGCCGCCGCCAACATTCTCGACGGCAAGGCCGGCGCCGACACTCTGGACGGCGGCCTCGGCGCCGACCTGATGATCGGCGGCTCCGGCAACGACACCTATATCGTCGACAACCTCAAGGACGTGGTCAGCGAGACCAGCACCCTGGCGAGTGAAGTCGATACCGTACGTTCCTCGGTCAGCTGGACGCTGAGTGCCAACGTGGAAAATCTCATCCTTGCCGGGACCAATAACCTCAACGGTGTCGGCAACGCCCTGGACAACGTGCTGACCGGCAACGCCGGCAACAATGTGCTCAACGGTGCCGCCGGCCTGGATACCTTGAACGGCGGTGCTGGCGACGACACCTACGTCCTCGACCAGGCGGGCGAACTGACGCGGCTGCAGGAAACGGCCGACCAGGGTCGCGACCTGCTGAACATCACCTACGCCTCGACCCCGAGCACCAGCACCGTCGACCTCAGCCAAAGCAACCTGCAAAACGTCGAGAACGTCACCCTTACCGGCCTCGGTGCCTTCACCGTGGTCGGCAACGACCTGAACAACACCCTGCTCGGCAACGCCTCCGTCAACGACCTGCAAGGCGGGGCCGGCAATGACTGGCTGGATGGCGGCGTAGGCGCCGACACCCTCAGCGGCGGCAGTGGTGATGACACCTATGTCATCACCGATAACGCCGCCAATGTCACCGAATTGGCCGACGAAGGCCGAGACCTGATCCGCACGGCGGTGAGCTACACCCTGTCGGCCAACGTCGAAGACGGCGTGCTGCTCGGCGTCGCTGCGTTGAACCTCACGGGCAACGAACTCGCCAACAGCCTCACCGGCAACGCCGCCGCCAACCTCCTCGACGGCAAGGCCGGTGCCGACATTCTCGACGGCGGTGCCGGCAATGACACCTATATCATCGACAACCTCGGCGACACGGTGATCGAACGCGGCCCCTCGCTGGCCGAGATCGACACGGTCCTGTCGTCGATCAGCTACACCCTGGGCAGCAACCTCGAAAACCTGACCCTCACCGACGGCGACAACCTCGACGCCACCGGCAACGCCTTGGGCAACCGTTTGACCGGCAACAGCGGCACCAACGTCCTGGACGGTGGAACCGGTGCCGACGTGATGATCGGCGGCAGCGGCAATGACACCTACGTCGTCGATAACCTCAAGGACGCGGTCTCCGAAACCAGTACCCTGGCGAGCGAAATCGACACCGTGCGCTCTTCGGTGAGCTGGACCTTGGGTACCAACCTGGAAAACCTCACCCTCACCGGCAGCAATAACCTCAACGGTGCTGGCAACGCTCTGAACAACATTATCAACGGCAATAGCGGCAATAACCTGCTCAATGGCGGAGCGGGCAATGACCTGCTCGACGGTGGCATGGGCAATGACCTACTGGTGGGAGGCCTGGGTGCAGATACCTTCACGGGCGGCTCTGGCGCCGATCGGTTTGTTTTCAATCTGCTCAACGAACTGGGCAAAGGGCTAAACAGTGACGTCATCACCGACTTCAGCAGCCTGCAGGGCGACAAGATTGACCTGTCGAAACTCGATGCCAATATCCTCACCACTGCGTTCAACGCCTTCACTTTCATTGACTCGAATGCGTTCACAGGAGCAGGACAACTGCGTTTCGAAGATCATGTGCTGTACGGCAACGTCAACGGCACGCTGGGGGCAGACTTCGAAATCCAGCTAGTAGGCGTGGACACCTTTAGTACCAACGATCTGGTGGCGTGACAACGGCAATACCATGAAAAACGCCCCGACTGGTTCGGGGCGTTTTGCTTTAAGAGTTGCGGTTGTCCCTCAGCTAAGACAAAACCCCCAGCTCCTTCGCCCGCGCCACTGCCTGCGTGCGCCGCTCAACCCCCAGCTTACTGTTGATATGACTGGCATGGGTCTTCACCGTATGCAGCGAAATAAACAACTGATCACTAATTTCCTGGTTCGAACACCCCTGCGCGATCAGTCGCAAAACGGCCAGTTCACGCGTACTGAGTTGTTCGGCAGCAGGCGATGATTCCACTACCGGGCGGGAGGCCAGGGCCGGAAGTTTTGCCGAAAGACTCTGCGAAACGGCCGTCGACGCACAGAGTTGAAGTTGCCCGCGCAGCCAGTCCGGGTGTTCGGCCAACAACTGGTCAAACGGTTGCAAGACACCACCGGCGGCTGCTTCCAAAGCCTGGGCCAGCGCCTTGCGCGCCTCGAACTCGCGCCCGCCCACCAGCAACAGAATAATTTTCTGATTCAGCGCCATCACGCTAAGCATCTGCCGGCCGCTGTGCTGACCGTGTTCATGCAACGCATTCAAGCGCCCTTCGGCGACCATGGGCTGGCCTTTCATCACGTCCAGCACCGCCTGTTGCAGTTCAATGTGCAGCGGCAGTTGCGGATGGAATTCCGGGGGGGCTGCCGGGTGCTCGCCGTTGTAGGTCTGGCCCAATCGCACGAGCCAGGCTTCGGCCAGGTCGGTGCGGCCCTGGGCCAGCCAGAGTTCGCATTTGACCAGGGTGATCATCGCCAGGTAGTAAATCGGCGGGACGTCCCAGATGTGCATCAGGCGCTCGGCCTCGGCGAGTTCGGCGAAGGCTTTGGCGAACTCGCCGCTGCTGCCCTCCAGACGGGCAATCACGCAGTGGCCGATCAGCACACTGATGTCGCGACAGGCCCGCGCTTCGGCCAAACCTGCGAGCAAACGTGCCCGTGCGGCTTGGGGTTGCAAGCGCAGCGCCAGCAAAAAACCCTCGTATAAGGTCAGCCGTGCACGAACCGCATAAAGCCGTTGCGGGGATAAGCCTTGCAGGCGCTGCAATCCCTGGCGGACTTCATCCAGTGAGCGAAGAATCTCCCCACGTGCTTGCAGCACGCGGGCGCGGTCGTAATGGGCCAGCGCCTCGAACAGCGGATTGCCGACCCGTTGTGCCAGTTCAAGGGACTCACGATTCAGCCCCCGGGCACGCCAAAGGTCGCTGTCGGCAATGGCAAGGTTAGACAATGTCGAGAGGCACATCAGGCGCTGTCCATAGCGTTTGGCCGGCAGGCTCTCCAGCGCTTCGGTGCAATAGAGCAACGTCAGTTCGCGATTGCCTCGGCCCCGGGCAATGATGCCGCTCAGGGCCAGCCATTGCGCCAGCATGGACTTTTGCGCAGTGGCCGACGGCGCCGGCAGGAAGCGGCTCAAGTGGCTGGCCAGTTCCTCGGCGGCGTCCAGTTGGCAGGCCAGCCCCAATGCCCAGCTGTAGAGCACGATCAGCCGTGGCGTGCTGATCAGCAGGCTGTCGGGCAAGTCCATTTTCCAGCGCAGCAGCATGCCGACGTTCTGCTCGGCCAGCAGCTGTTCTTCAGAGAGGTTTTGTACCAAATTTGCTGCAACGTCCAGATGCCCGGCACGCAACGCCTGCTCTACCGCCTCATCGAGTAACCCTTGAGCGTTGAACCAGCGGCAGGCACGCAGATGCAGGCTGGCCGTCGGCACCATCGCCTGGGCGGTGGGCCGGCTGCGCAGCAGGTCGGAAAACAGGTGGTGATAGCGATACCAGTGACCGTGTTCGTCCAGCGGCACCAGAAACACCTGATGCGCCAGCAGGAAACGCAGGATCTCGGCACTGTCATGGGCTTCGCGCACGGCGTCGCACAACTCGCTGCAAAAGCGCTCTTGAGGCGCGGTGTCATACAGGAATGACTGAACCTCGGCGGGCAGGCAATCGATGACTTCTTCGAGCAGGTAATCGCGAATCAGCCCTTCCCCACCGTACAGCGATTGGGGCAATGCACCCTCGCTGCCCGCCTCGGAGGCCGCCAGCAGCCAGAAGCGCAGCCCGGCCACCCAGCCTTCGCTGCGCTGGATCAAACTCTCCAGCGCCTCGCCACGCAATGAAATGCTGTGTCGATCAAGCAGGGTCAGGGCTTCATCATGGGTCAGTCGAAGATCCTGTTCATGCAGCTCGAGCAGTTGCCGCGACAGTCGCAGGCGTGCCAGATGCCAGTCGGGACGTTGCCGACTGGTGACCATGACCAGCAGGCCATCGGGTAAATGATTGAGAAAAAATTGCAGGCAACGATCAAGCACGGGGCCTTGGGCCAAATGATAGTCATCGAGCACCAGCAACAGCGGCGTACCCGGTGAAAGGTGCACAGCCAGTTCATCGAGCAAACCGTCCAGCCATTCTTCGAAGGCGAACGGCTGATGACGCTGGCGCATTTTCAGCAGCCCCAGCGCCTGGCTACCCAGTTGCGGAAAATACTCCTGAAGGCCTTCGAGCAGGCGCTCAAGAAAACGGCCGGGATCGTTGTCCCGCGGGCTTAACCCCAGCCACAGGCTTTGCCAGTGATCCGGCAATCCCTGGCAAAACTCCACCGCCAACGAACTCTTGCCGAACCCCGCTGGCGCACTGACCAGCAACAGCCTGCCACCGAGGCCGGCGCTCAGGCGCTCGCACAAACGCGGCCGCAGCACATGGCCGTCGGGCAGCGGAGGCCGGAAAAAGCGCCCGCCCAATGTGGCGACGGCAACGCTTGCAGGGCCCGGAAGTGGGGACAGATCAGTCATGGCCGGCTCTTGTTTGAAATGCTGATGGCGGCGTTACAGATGTCCGCAGCCTAGCGGTAAACGAAGAGCTATTGAAGGTTATTGCTACAAATGACTACAAAAAGACTACGAACAGAAGTGTCGGTAAACCGGACAGCCCACACCTGCCTCGTAGCAGCTGTCGAGCCTGCGAGGCTGCGTTCGGCTGCGAAGCAGTCGTGAATCCGGCTAACGCGGTTTGCCTGACGTATCGCAATCTCTGGTTTTACGACTGCTTCGCTGCCGAACACAGCCTCGCAGGCTCGGCAGCTGCTACAACGATCTCTATGAACATCCAAAAAAAAACCCCGAACCAGTCGGGGCGTTTTTTCGAGGATGCGGCCTCGGTTTACACCGTATTAGCGAACGCCTTCCTGACGCAAGGCTGCCGGTGTGAAGTCTGCGGTGCTGGCAGTGAAGCCGAAGTTATATGCCGACTTCTCTTCGTTCTTCATGCCCAGGGCCAGGTAGCGGCCCGATTGCAGGTCGTACAAGGTTTCGAGGGTGTACCACGGCACTTGCTTGTCGTAGTAGTTCTGGGAGTGAGCCTCGGCAACGCGCCACAGTTGCCCGCGACCGTCATAGTGGTCGACCACCGCCGCCTGCCAGGTGTCTTCGTCGATGTAGAAGTCACGTTTGGCGTAGATGTGACGCTGACCTTCCTTCAGGGTCGCGACCACATGCCAAACCCGACGCAGTTCATAACGAGCCAGGTCCTGATTGATGTGACCGGCCTTGATGATGTCGGCGTACTTCAGTTGTGGCGAATCGAGCTTGTAGCTGTCGGAGGCGATGTACATCTCTTTCTTGCCTTCGAGCTTCCAGTCATAGCGATCCGGCGCACCGTTGTACATGTCCAGGTTGTCGGAGGTACGCAGGCCATCGGCAGCGGTACCCGGCCCGTCATAGGACACTTGCGGCGCACGACGTACACGGCGTTGCCCGGCGTTGTAGACCCACGCCGAACGCGGTTCTTTAACCTGGTCGAGGGTTTCGTGTACCAGCAGCACACCACCGGCCAGACGCGCCGGCGCGGTCACTTTCTGCTTGAAGTAGAACAGGATGTTGCCCGGATTTTTCGGGTCGTAATCCTTCATCTTGTCGCGGAACACGAACTGGTCCTCGAAGTACACGAGGCTGAACGAGCCGTTCGGCTGCGGCGTGGCCTGGGTGATCAGACGGGTCACACTGCCGCCGCGATAACGGGTGATGTGGTTCCAGATGACTTCAACGCCGCTTTTCGGAATCGGGAACGGGACCGCGGTTTCGAAGTTTTCCAGACCGTTGCCGCCGGACACCAGGTTAGTGTTGGTGGCGTTCTTCTTGATCGAGGCAAACACCTCATCCGGCACGGTGGCGCCGCGATGGGACGGGTAGACCGGCATCTTGAAGGTTTCCGGGTAGCGCTTGAACATCGCGTACTGGCCCGGCGCGAGCTTGTCCTTGTACTGGTCGAGGTTCTGCGCGGTGATGGTGAACTGCGGTTTTTCACTCGCGAACGGGTCAGCCAGGAAACCCTTGCTGTCCACGGCACCGGCGTTTTTCGGCATGGGTTTCCAGGCCGGGATCGATCCGTCGGCGTTGCCCGCCATCTCGGCGCCCATCGGGGTCAGGCTCTTGCCCAGCTTGTCCGCTTCGGCCGCCGGGACCGCCGCCATGACACCGGTTGCCAGCAGCGACAGACCCAGAACACCCACGTGGAACAGACTCTTTGTTATTTTCATAAATGTGTTCGTCCTGAAAATACAGTGCTTAGAAGTTCACGCCGAAGCTGAGCGCAACAAAGTCGCGATCATCCACGGTGGTGTACTTGCCGTCGAAGAAGTTGGTGTACGCCAGGCTCGCGGTGTAGGTGTTCTGGTATTCGGCATCGACACCCAGGCTCACCGCTTTACGACCTTCCTCGAAGTTGCCGCCAGGGCCAGGGGAGTAACCGCTCACGTCGTGGGACCAGGCCACGTTCGGCTTGAGGTTCACACCGGCGAATACGTCGTTGTATTCCCAGATGGCGCGACCGCGATAACCCCACGACATCGCGGTGGTAAAGCCCTCGTCGTCGCAGTTGCGGCTGCGGTTGTTGGTAGCAGCACCTGGGCCGGCACCGTTGATGGTGCTGGTGTTGAGGATCGCCGAGCAGGTGTTGAGGCCGCCGGTAGCCGGCAGTTCACCAGGCCCGTAGACCGGGTCACGGCCGTAACGGATGTCGGAGCTGCTTTCCAGGCCGCCAACATGGGTCACGCCCACTTCGCCAACCAGGGTCAGACGGCTGGCGCCCATGACCTGATCGAAGAAGTGCGTCAGAGTGGTCTGGAACTGGGTGATTTCTTTGCGGCGATAGCCGTGAAGATCCTGACCCGGTACACCGGGGAGCAACGAAGCGTTGGCCAAGGCACCGCCCAATGGGCGCACGCCAGCGAACAGAATGTCGGTGGAGTTGAGCTGCACCGGCGCGTTCGGACGGTAGCTGAGTTCACCGCTCCACGCAGTGCCGGTAGGCAGGGTCGTGGAGAAGCTCAAGCCGTAGAGGCGGATGTCCTCCGGGTACTCGACGAAGTACTCGGAATTACCTGCGACCACCAGCGGCCCCAAGGCGCGGAACGCCGCCGGCAAAGCTGCCACGCCGTTGTAGATCGATTGCGGAGCACCTGTTGCGCTGAAAATCGGCGCCCGACTGTGGTAGTTCATGAAGTACGCGCCGAACTCGGTATCGAGCGGTTCGAACATGTACTTCAAGGACGCGCCCCACTGGCCGCTGTCCCGCGCATCGCGGTCAGGGCCGCGACGCACCAGCACACCTTCTTCGTTGACGTCGACGCCCGCGTTGGCCAATGGGCCCAATGCGATGGCCGGAATGGTCGAACGCTTGTTCAGCACACGCAGGTTGTTGTCGCAGCCGTCGGCAATGATGTCTGGCTGGGAGAAGAAGGTGCCGCAGTTATCGACAACCGTCTGGTCCCATTCGAGCTGATAGAAGGCTTCGGCCGACAGGTTGTCGGTCAGGCTCTGGGAGACGTAGAACATGTTGACCGGGATCAGACCTTCCTTGACCTCGGCGCCGGGACGACGGAACGCAGACACGTCGATCGGGTTGATCGAGTTGATGCCGCCGCCGATGAAGGTACTTTCACCCCAGCTCACGACCTGCTTGCCCAGACGCACGGAACCCGGTTGATCGGCAATGGCGTAGTTGTGGTAGACGAAGGCGTCGAGGATCTGACCGCCAGCGGACTTGGCGCCTTCCTTGCGATTTTCGTCGCTGATGTCCTTGAACTCGCGGCTTTCATCCTTGAGTTCGAAGTCGTACCAGTATTTTCCCCGGACGAAGACACCGGTGTCGCCGTACTTCAATTCAAGGTCATGGATGCCCTTGAAGATCTTCGAAAAAGTTTCGCCGCTCTTGAAGTTGTTGTGACCGTCATCGGACGTCTGGGACAGGCCGTGGCCCCCGTTATTGACACCGATGAGGTTCTTGTTCGGGCTCTGAGTAGACCAACTGGCTCCGATCGACAGGGATGAGTCGAATTGACCTTCGATCTCACCGACGTTGAAACTGACGCCGAATGCAGGCCCGGCGAGCGAAGAGGCGAGACTGACTGCCAGGGGCAGTTTCGCCCGGCGCCAGAACTGGTTTACTGATGTCATCGACGCTACTCCATGTGCATTATTGTTATGGCTGAGTACTTTTAAAAACGTTGTGGGTGACCGGAAGCCAAGCGGTTCCGACGTCATCCAAAGTTGCATCGCCCCGTTTTGTGCGCGCTCCGTTCTTAAAAATTCCTTGAGCGGACTATAGCCAGCAGGTAGTAGTGCTTGATCCCTCTAAAGTGTGATTTGCAGCTGCCGGCCACTCTGGAACAGTCCTTTCGCCAGTCCGACACATGTCGGCACGGCAAGGATGGCTGAAAATTTGGATTTCACAAGCCAAGCGCTTGCTTGGTGGGTCTGGCGCGCCGTTTTCGGCGCGCCAGCCGACGCTCAAAGCGTCGAGAGGAAGGTGCTGTTGTTGGCCTGCCATTCAGTGATGTCGACGCGGATGCGCTTCTTGTCGAGCTTGCCCACGCTGGTCTTGGGAATTTCAGTAACAATGGCGATCTGGCTCGGGATAGCCCACTTGCTCAGGTGTCCCTGTTCAACGAATGGCTTGAGGTGTTCCTTGAGCTCTTTTGCCCCGATCTCATGCCCTTCCCTGACTACCAGCAGCGCAAACGGCCGCTCGCCCCACTGCGGATCGGCGATGCCCACCACTGCTACTTCGCGTACCGCAGGGTGGCGGCTGATCAGGTCTTCCAGGTCCAGGGAGGAAATCCACTCGCCGCCGGTCTTGATCACGTCCTTGATCCGGTCGCGAATGTCGATCACGCCCATGCTGTCCAGCGTCGCCACGTCGCCGGTGTGCAGCCAGCCTCCGGTCCAGAGCTCGGCGCCTTTCTGCGGTTCGTTGAAATAACCCTCGGAGAGCCACGGTGCACGCAGCACCAGTTCGCCCTGGGTCTCGCCATCGGCAGGCAGGAAGTTGCCGTCGGTGTCGACGATCGCCGCCTCGACCAATGGCCCCGGTACACCGGCCTTGATCCGGTAGGTGGTGCGTTCGTCTTCGGTTCCGGCCATCAGCTCATCGTTGAGGTGCGCGCACGATACCAATGGCCCGGTTTCCGACATGCCGTAAGCGGCGGTCAACTGAATACCCTTGGCCTTGGCCGCGTCGTACAGTGCATGGTTGAGCGCACTGCCGCCGATGACAATTTTCCAGCCACCGAAATCAATGTTTTGCGCCGCCTTGGCATTGAGGACCATTTGCAGAATGGTCGGCACGCAGTGGGAAAAGCTCACCTTCTCCTTGCGCCACAGTTCCACCAGATACTCGGGGTCGTAACGGCCGGGGTAGACCTGTTTGAGCCCGAGCATGGTTGCTACATACGGCAAGCCCCAGGCATGCACGTGGAACATCGGGGTGATCGGCATGTACACATCGTTGGTGCCCAGTAGCCGCACGCTGTCGATGGAACCCATGATGGTCGCCACGCCCATGGTGTGCAGCACCAGTTGCCGATGGGTGAAATACACGCCTTTGGGGTTACCGGTGGTGCCGGTGGTGTAGAACGTGGTGGCGACCGAGTTTTCGTCGAAGTCTTCAAAGTCGTACTGCGGGCTCGCGGCGGCCAGCAGTTGTTCGTACTCGCCGACAATATTCGGCAGGTCGGCGGTTTTTTCCGGCAAATCGGTCAGCAGCAGGGTTTTCTCCACTGTGGTCAGCTGCCCGGCAATCGCCTGGTACAGCCCGACGAATTCGCTGTTGACCAGCACGAAGCGGTCCTCGGCGTGGTTCATGGTGTAGAGAATCTGTTCCGGCGACAGGCGCACGTTGATGGTGTGGATTACTGCACCGATCATCGGGATGGCAAACATGCATTCCAGGTAGCGATGGCTGTCCCAGTCCATCACTGCCACGGTATCCCCGGCCTTCACGCCGGCGGCTGTCAGCACGTTGGCCAGCCGCGCGACCCGTTCGATCAGGGTCGGATAGCTGTAGCGCAATTGATCGCGGTAGATGATCTCGCGGGTTTTTTCGTAACGGGCGCCGGACATCAGCAGCCGTTTAATCAACAGCGGATACTGGTAAGCGCCCTCGGCTGGGGGGATAACGCGAGTCTGCAACATAAGAGTCCCTTTTCTGACTGCACGGTCTTGGCTTTTAAAGCTAAGCACTCTAGAGCCCTTGAGCGCCAGCCAAATCAGCCGAAGGGATGATTTGCACAACCGTATAAATGCTAGCTTTGCGCCAGCATTTGCCGGAATTCGTTACTCGTCACGCTGAACCCAACGTAGGAGCTGCCGAAGGCTGCGATCTTTTTACTTTTTGGCGACTTCAATACCGCTGAAGATCAAAAGATCGCAGCCTGCGGCAGCTCCTACGGAGTTTTGTGCCTATTTCGAGAAATCAGTGCGTCTCGGTGAACGCGAGTTTCACGCCGATGGCGATCAGCACCGCGCCCATCGTCCGGTCGAACCAGTGGCCCATGCGAGCGAAACCGGCACGCACGCGCTGCTGACTGAACAGCATCGCCACCAGGCAGAACCAGACTGCCGTCGCCGCTGCGAGATAAATCCCATAACCGGCCTGTACCGCCAATGGTGTGTGCGGGTTGATCACCACGGTGAACAGCGACAGGAAAAACAGCGTGGCTTTCGGGTTCAGGCCATTGGTCACGAATCCCGAAGTGAAGGCGCCACGCGCGGTACGTTCGCCCGCTTCCTGGTGCAGGTCGTCAGCCACCGGTTTGGCCGGTTGCGCGCGCAAGGCCTTGAAGCCGATGTACAGCAGGTACGCGGCGGCGGCCCATTTCAAGGCGTTGAACAACACGATCGACTGAGACACGATCAGCCCGATACCCAATAGCGAATAACCGACGTGCAGGAAAATCGCCGAGCCTACGCCCAGCGCCGTCCAGGTTCCGGCACGACGACCGTGGGTCACGCTCTCACGCACCACCACGGCGAAGTCCGGGCCGGGGCTGGCGACGGCCAGCAGGTGAATCAGGGCGACGGTCAAGAACTCTGTCCAGTACATGGGGGCTCCTTTTAGGCAGGCTGATCAATTGAAATTTTTCCAGGGATGAACCACACCCTATGGCATCTGTGAAATCCGTGGCCACCGCAATCTGTGCATTTCCTGTAGGAGCGAGGCGCCCGCGAAGAACGATAACGCGGTGCATCAGAAACACCGCAGTGTTTGCTTCGCGGGCAAGCCTCGCTCCTACAGCGAACAGTCTTCGGCAGCGGCTACAAGAAGTGCATCGCTGTTGAATGGAACAATTGTTTCATCTGGTAGGCTCGGCAGATTACGCCTTCAGTTCAATGCACAAAAGGTACAGTTGATGACGAACTCTCGCCGCGCCGTTTTCCTCGACCATCCGTCCCTGGACCTCGGCGATCTCGATCTCAACCCACTTCGCGAGTGCTTCAGCGACGTGCAGCTGTTCGCGCAGACAACGCCTGATCAGGTGATCGAACGCCTCAAGGGCGCTACTGTCGCGATCAGCAACAAAATCCCGATCGATGCGGCTGCCATGGCGGCCAGCCCCGAGCTGAAGCTGATCCTGATCACCGCCACCGGCACCAACAACGTCGACCTCGCCGCCGCTCGCACCCACGGAATCACTGTTTGCAACTGCCAGGGTTACGGCACGCCGTCGGTGGCTCAGCACACGATCATGTTGTTGCTGAATTTGGCGACGCGTCTGGCCGACTATCAGAAGGCGGTCGCCGAAGGTTGCTGGCAGCAGGCGAAACAGTTCTGCCTGCTGGACTATCCGATCGTAGAACTCGAAGGCAAAACCCTCGGCCTGCTCGGCCACGGTGAACTGGGCAGTGCCGTGGCGCGGTTGGCCGAGGCGTTCGGCATGCGCGTATTGCTGGGGCAGATTCCGGGGCGCCCTGCCCGGCCGGATCGTTTGCCGCTGGATGAGCTGCTGCCGCAAATCGACGCCCTGACCCTGCACTGCCCGCTCAACGAACACACTCGCCACTTCATCGGCGCCCGCGAACTGGCCTCGATGAAACCTGGTGCTTTCGTGGTCAACACCGCGCGCGGTGGTTTGATTGACGAGCAGGCATTGGCCGATGCCCTGCGCAACGGTCACTTGGGCGGCGCGGCCACCGACGTGTTGAGCGTCGAACCACCCACTGCAGGCAATCCGCTGCTGGCCCCCGATATTCCACGATTGATCGTCACCCCGCATAACGCCTGGGGCAGTCGCGAGGCGCGGCAGCGAATCGTTGGCCAGTTGACCGAAAACGCCCAAGGCTACTTCAGCGGTCAAGCGCTGCGGGTCGTCAGTTGATAAACTGCGGCACTTTTTTTCAGGAGCAGAGTATGGATCCGCGCAGTGAAGTACTGCTTCGTCAGGCCGAGTTATTCCAGGGTTCGGTGCTGCTGGCCGGTTTGCCCGCCGATGATTTGCTGGGCCGCTTGCCCGATGCCCACGGCTGGTGCTGGCACGCCGGCGATCAAGCGGCGCTGGACGCCCGTTTCGCCGAGCGCAGCCATTTCGGCGTGAATGCGCCGGAGCGCGAGTTCGACAGCGCCGTGGTGTTTCTGCCCAAGTCCAAAGACCTGACCGACTACATCCTCAACGCCCTCGCCTCTCGTTTGGCCGGCCGTGAGTTGTATCTGGTGGGCGAAAAGCGCAGCGGCATCGAAGGCGCGGCCAAGCAGCTAAACCCCTTCGGTAAACCCCGCAAGCTCGACAGCGCACGGCATTGCCAGCTCTGGCAGGTCACCGTGGCCAATGCACCCGAAGCCAAGTCGCTGGAAAGCCTGGCCCAGGAATATGAACTGCCACTGGCCGAAGGCCCATTGAAAGTGATCAGCTTGCCGGGCGTGTTCAGCCACGGTCGTCTGGATCGCGGCAGCGCCCTGCTGCTGGAACATCTGGATAAACTGCCCAGCGGCCACTTGCTGGACTTCGGTTGCGGCGCGGGTGTGTTGGGGGCGGCGGTCAAGCGGCGTTATCCGCACAACCAGGTCACCCTGCTCGATGTGGACGCGTTTGCCGCGGCCAGCAGTCGCCTGACCCTGGCCGCCAACGGCCTGGACGCGGAAGTGATGACCGCCGACGGCATCGATGCCGCGCCCATGGGTTTGAGCGCGATTTTGAGCAATCCACCGTTCCATGTCGGCGTCCACACCGATTACTTCGCCACCGAGAACTTGCTGCGAAAAGCGGCCAAACATCTAAAAAACGGTGGCGAACTGCGCTTGGTAGCGAATAGCTTTCTGAAGTATCAACCGCTGATCGAAGAGCATTTGGGCGCGTGTGCGATCAAGGCTGAAGGACAGGGTTTCCGAATCTACCGGGCCAAGCGCGGCTGATAAATAAGTGCTTGCCTAACGGATTCTGCCTAGGCAGAATTCGCTCCGTCCTAGGGGAGTAGTCTCCCACGAGCGCCATGCTCGTCCGGCATACGTCAACATACTTGGTCCTCAGACCATGGCGTATGCGACCCAAGCGTCCGCATTAGACGGATCGCAGGGTTTGACAAGACCTATGACACGAACACCTTACCCGGGGCGGGAAGGCTGTACGTGTCATAGCCGTGTCGACCCGCCCCTTAGGAAAACCCTGATGATGTTGGACTCTCTGCTCGTTCCCACCGCAATCGTTGCCTTGGCCGAAATCGGCGACAAGACGCAACTGCTCGCGCTCATTCTCGCCGCACGTTTTCGCAAACCCTGGCCGATCATCGCCGGCATCGTCGCCGCGACCCTGGCCAACCATGCGGCAGCTGGTGCGGTAGGTGCCTGGTTCGGCAGTTTCTTCTCGAATGCGACGTTGCACTGGATCCTCGCCGCGAGCTTCGCCGCCACCGCGCTGTGGACGTTGGTGCCGGACAAGATGGACGAAGACGAAGCCAGCACCGCCCGCAAGTTCGGGCCGTTCCTGACTACGCTGATTGCGTTCTTCCTCGCGGAAATGGGCGACAAGACTCAAGTCGCTACGGTGATGCTTGCCGCGCAATATCCGGATTTGTGGCTGGTGATCATCGGCACCACCGTCGGGATGTTGATTGCCAACGTGCCGGTGGTACTGGCAGGTAACTTTGCGGCGGACAAACTGCCCTTGACCCTGATTCGTCGCCTGGCGGCGTCGGCGTTCATGGTCCTGGCGATTGTTGCGGTGTACAAGGCGATGGAGAGCAGTGGGTGGGTTTGACGCTGTAGGTCGTTAGACCGCGTTATCGTTCTTCGCGGGCAAGCCACGCTCCCACAGGTTTTCGGTCGATTACATAATGTGTGTACGACACAAAACCTGTGGGAGCGAGGCTTGCCCGCGAAGGCGTCAGCGGCATCAACGCCTATCGATCAAGATTTATTGGCTTTTTCATATAACGGCATGACTTTAGGAATCGCCGCCTGCAAGGCAGCAATCCGACTGGCCGACGCCGGGTGAGTGCTCAAGAATTCTGGCGGCGCGCCATTCGAGGCTTTACTCATTTTGTTCCAGAGCGAGATCGCGGCGTTCGGGTTGTAACCGGCGCGGGCGGCCAATTCGAGGCCGATCAAGTCTGCCTCGTTTTCATTGCCGCGACTGTTGGGCAAGGTCATGCCGTATTTGGCCACGGTGTCCGCCAGGGCCAGGCCGCCCTCACCCAGGCCGAACAACGCACCAGCACCCTGCTTGGCCATTTCGATACCGTAGGCCTTGGACATCGCTTCACGACCGTGCTCGCGCAAGGCGTGAGCGATTTCGTGGCCGATGATGGCGGCGATTTCGTCGTCGGTGAGTTGCAGGGTGTCGATCAGCCCGGAGTAGAAAATGATCTTGCCGCCAGGCCCGCAGGAGGCATTCAGCTCGTCGCTCTTGATCAGGTTCACTTCCCATTGCCACTGGGCCGAGTCCGGACGGAACACCGGCGCCTGGGCAATCAGCCGCCTGGAGATCGCCTGGACGCGCTTCGCATCGTTACTGGTTTTATCCAGCACGCCTTTGCTGCTCGCCTCCCCGACGGTCTTTTGATAAGACTGGGCGTACATCTGGTTGACCTCGGAGGTCGACAACATGCTGAACATGTATTGCTTGCGCTCAACGCCCACGGCGCCACCGCTGGTGGTGTTGACCGACTGACAACCGGCGAGCAGCAGACCTGCGCTCAGTGCACACAAAACCAATGTCTTATTCATCAAGAAACTCCCTGGAAACATGCCGGGTATCCTAGGTGGGGATTTGTATCGGCGCCAGATACAACGGACGTGTAGCACGTACATTTCAGACAAAGTCCTTATCACTGTAGGAAAATTTTCACATAACAGCGCCCGCCACGGCCGATCACGGTCAGCAATGATTCATTTGCGACATCCAGCACCCCAAAACAGCCAATTCGTCATGCGTCGTTCATGACCTTCCAGCTTCCTGCCGATACAGCACCGCAGATGTCCTCTTGCGTGCGGAGCACCCATGAAATTCAAGTCGATCCAGTTTTCCGTTGCCGCCCTGGCCGGCGCCATTGTGCTCAGCGTGGTTGCAGCCCTGGTGCTGTATGCGCTGTTTTCCGGCGCCCGGACCCAAGACATGGTCCAGCAGCGGACTCAGGCGCAGTTCGAGCAAGTCATCGAACAACGCCTGACGTCGCTGGCGCAAACCCAGGTCAGCCAGATTCAGCGCGAACTCGAAGCACCGCTGCTGATTGCCGGCGGGCTGGTTCGCGTCAACGCGCTGATCGGCACCCCCGGCGCCGATGGCCAGCCACAGTTGAGCCTGAGCCGTGAGCAACTGATCAGCCTGATCAAGGAAAACGTCGCCCGGAACCCGAAAATTCTCGGCACCTACATCGGCTGGGAAAAAAACGCACTCGACCACAATGATGCGGCCTACGTCGACACTCCAGTGGTCGGCATCGACGCCAGCAACGGGCGCTTCCTGCCGTGGTGGTTCCGTAATGAAGACGGCAGCCTGGGCCTGGACAAACTGGTAGACGTCGACGACCAGAAAACCCTCTCCACCGGCGTGCGCGCCAGCGAGTACTACCTGTGCTCCAAAGAAACCAAAAAATCCTGCGTGATCGATCCGGCGCCCTACAAGGTCGGCGACAAAATCGTCATGCTCGCCTCTTTCATTGAACCGATCATGCTCAACGGCGCGTTTCAGGGCATCGTCGGCGCCGACCTGTCGGTGAACTTCATCCAGGAAATGCTCCTGGGGGCGAATCAGAAACTGTACAGCGGCGCCGGGGAAATGGCGTTGATCGGCGGTAATGGCCGGATCGTCGCCTACACCAAAGACCCGAGCAAATTCGGCGAAAAGGTCAGCGACATACTCGACAGCAAGCAGATTGCCAACATGGCCAACCTCAAGCGCGGCGAAGTGACTTACACCGTCGACAAGGCCCAGGGCCGGATCGAGTTGTACCTGCCGTTCGGCATCGGCCAGACCGACGCCCGCTGGACCCTGATGCTGGAACTGCCATTGACTGCGGTGATGGCCGATCTGCAAAAACTTCAGGGTGATCTGGATGCACAGCGCAAATCCGACACCTTTGGCATGGCCATGGTCGGTCTATTGATTGCCGGTATCGGTTTGTTGGTGATCTGGCTGGTGGGCCACGGCATTGCTCGCCCGCTCAAGCAAATGGTCGCGATGCTCGACGACATTGCTCAGGGCGAAGGCGACCTCACTCGCCGACTGACCAGTGACCGCGCCGACGAATTGGGCTCGATCGCCAAGGGTTTCAACACGTTCCTGGCCAAGTTGCAGGCGATGATTACGCAAGTGGTGACGTCGGTGCAGAGCGTCAGCGACTCATCGGAACATACCGCCGACATCGCCATTCGCACCAACATCGGCGTGCATAAACAAATGGCCGAGATCGATCAGGTCGCGACCGCCGTGCATGAAATGACCGCCACCGCCCAGGATGTCGCGCGCAATGCGACCCAGGCTGCGCAAGCTGCCAGCCATGCGGATCAAGCAGCGGCGCAGGGCATGCAAATTGTCCGGGATACGTCGAATTCAATTGGCGTACTGGCGGTGGAAATCGGCAAAGCCGTCGGCGTGGTGCAGACCTTGGCCAAGGACAGCGAAAACATCAACGCGATTCTGACGGCCATTCGCGGCATCGCCGAGCAGACCAACCTGCTGGCCTTGAACGCGGCCATCGAAGCGGCGCGGGCCGGAGAACAGGGCCGTGGCTTTGCGGTGGTAGCCGATGAAGTGCGCAACCTGGCGCAGAAAACCCAGAAGGCCACTGAAGAAATTCAGACCATGATCCAGCAACTGCAGCAAGGCACCCGCGATGTGGTGCGGGTCATGGAAGACAGCCAGAACCGCACCGACGAAAGCGTGCAGCATGCGGCAAAAGCGGCCGAGGCGCTGGAGACCATTACGCAGGCGGTGTCGGTGATCAACGACATGAACACCCAGATTGCCAGCGCGGCCGAGGAGCAAAGCGCGGTGGCCGACGACATTAACCGTAACGTGATCAACATCGGGCAAGTGGCCAATGAAGTGGCCGGCGGAGCGGATGAATCGAGCGCGGCCAGTGCGGATTTGACCAAGTTGGCGGAACAGCAGCGGCGGTTGATCAATCAGTTCAAGGTTTAACAATTTCGGGAAGGTCCTGCGGACCTTATCGCGAGCAGGCTCGCTCCCACAGGGATATTTGGGAACACATTATTTGTGATCACCGAAGATCAAATGTGGGAGCGAGCCTGCTCGCGATGAAGCCAGCACCGCCGCCTCATCAACCCGGCGTCAAACACTCCGGCCCATTGAGCTTCGGATCATTCACCAGATTCGCCAGCACCCGCTCACGTAATGCCGCGGGCTCACTGGCAAGCAACGCCTGCAAGGCATGCAACGGGGTTTCCGGGTTGAGCCAGGCGTCCTGACCCGCCGCATCCAAAATCAACGGTCGACGCTGACTCGAGGCCGGCTGGGTGATCACCGCCGTACTCAGCCACACCTGCTCCTGCACCGGATACGCCTCCCAGATCGCCGCGAAGAACAGCGCCGAACCCTCCCCCGGGGTCAGCCAGTAGGGACGTTTGCGGGTGGTGCCGCGCCATTCGTAAAAACCATTGGCCGGCAGCAGGCAACGACGCAGGCGCAAGGCTTCGCGAAACATCGGTTGTTCGGCAACGGTTTCGGCGCGGGCATGGGCCGGGGTGCGGGACAAGTCGGTCAACCATGGCGGCGTCAGGCCCCAGCGGGCACGGGCCAACTCACGTTGCCCGTCTGCGCCGGCACGCAACATCAACACCGACTCGTTTGGGGAGATATTCCACTGGGCCTGCTGATCGGCGGGGAATCCGGGCAGGGCCGCGAAGGCGGGGTTCCAGCGAAACAGGGCATAACGTCCACACATGGGGCAATACGACTCTTGATCAAACGAACGTCAGCCTAACAGACCAGCGTGCCGGGAAAACTGTCCGGTTCATCGCTGGACAGTGGCAGCGCGGCATTGTACGCGGAGATCAGCTCCCGGGCGTATTCGGCCTGATCGTTATCGACCGATAGGCCCAGCAGGCCGAACATCGGCAACTCCCCGGTGCCGCCGACCAAATCACGCCCAACCAGATGCGCCTCGATGCCCTCGCTGGCGAGCATGCTCTGCAGCAATTCGCCTTCCATCAGGTTTTCCGGTTCGTAGATTCGCTGCATACGCCTTCCTTACTCGTTTTCGCTGTAAACCTCGAGCATCCATTCCGAACCATCGGTTTCGAGATGAAACTTAATCGGCCGACAACAGACCGGACAGTCTTCGATATATTCCTGATCCCCACCGGACAGGTCCAGAAGTGCCTCGGATTCTTTACCACAATATGGACATGTATAGCGCTCGGTTTCCAGCATCGCGGTCTCCCAGGTGACTTGTGCGTATAATCGCCGGTCTATTTGCAGGGCTATTTTTGTCTGGCTAACTTTTCAGACCGTGCCCCGTTGGTTTTCGATCAAAACCTTTACTTACCCTAGCCGTTTCTAACAAGAGAGCATGATGGGCGAATTCGATGCCATCCGACCTTACGACGACAGCGAAGTCCCGGCAGTACTGAACCGGTTGCTTGGTGACAAGGCGTTTCTAGATATCCTCATCCACTTCCGCTTCCCGCGTTATGCCGGTGCCTTCGGCTGGATGCTCAAACCTCTTATAGCTCATCGGCTGCGACGTGAGTTCGCCGGCATCACGTCGGTGGCCACCTTGCAGGACAAAGTCGAGTTTTACGTCGACCACACCATCGAGCGCGCCACGGACGGGGTGACCTACACCGGCGTGGAGCAATTCAAGTCCGGCAGCGCCTACCTGTTCATCGCCAACCACCGCGACATCGTGATGGACCCGGCCTTCGTCAACTATGCCGTGTACCACGCCGGCCTGCCGACCCCACGCATTGCCATTGGCGACAACCTGCTGCAAAAGCCTTTTGTCAGCGATCTGATGCGCCTGAACAAGAGCTTCATCGTGCACCGTTCGATCACTGGTCGCCGGGAAAAAATGGCGGCGTATCAGCTGTTGTCGGCGTACATCAACCATTCGATCCGTAACGATTGCGCCTCGATCTGGATCGCCCAGGCTGAAGGCCGGGCCAAGGACGGCGACGACCGCACCGAGTCGGCGATCCTCAAGATGTTCCACATGAGCCGCAAGGACGAGCCGTTCGGCGAAGTCATCCGTTCGCTGAACCTCACCCCGGTGTCGATCAGCTACGAATACGACCCGTGCGACCAGGCCAAGGCCCGCGAGCTGTACATCCGCGCCACCACCGGCAGCTACAGCAAGGTGCCGGGCGAGGATGACGTCAGCATCGCCAAAGGCATCACCGGTTACAAAGGCCGGGTCCACGTGAACTTCGCCGCGCCGATCACTGAACTGTTCGAAGACACCAAGCAATTGGCGATCGAAATGGACAAGCAGATCCTCAGCGGTTACCGGTTGTTCCCGGCGCACTACCTGGCCTATGCGCAGTGGAAAGACGCCGACCCGCAACTGCAGGTACCGAAAGCAGCCGAGGTGTTTGCGGCGGATGAACTGGCCAAGGCTCAGGAAGAATGGCAGGGTCGGCTGGATGCTTGCCCGGAGGAGCACCGTCCGTTTCTGGTGCTGCAATATGCGACACCGGTGCGTAATCAATATCGGGTGAAGGCCGGGTTGCCGCTGTAAGGCAATGGGCTGGATACGACAACGGCGCCTTCGGGCGCCGTTTTTGTTTGTGTTGCAAGATCAAAAGATCGCAGCCTGCGGCAGCTCCTACGGGGAATTGCGCATACATGTGGAATATCGTGTGTACTCGGTCAATGTAGGAGCTGCCGAAGGCTGCGATCTTCTGATTTTGAAATCTAAATCCGCGTGCTGATCCACGACACCAACAACGCCATCCCGAGGCAGGCAAACCCGAAGCGGTAGAAAAACCGGTTCATGCGCAGGGTCGCCCAATCCAGCGTTGGCTCTTCACTGGGACGACTTTGGCGCTGCGCCTCGATACTGGCCAGGGCGCGCTGTTCGCGACGACGGGTGGCGTGCAGTAACCAGCCGCCCGGGAAGGCGAACAGCAAGGCCAGCAGGTTGATCAATTTGGCAGGATGAGCGGTAAAGAACGAAATCAATTGCAGCGACATCACAAACCTCAGGCAAAACCGATGTGGCGGACGTCAACCGACGACCGCGGCGCGAATTCTACCGAAAGCGCTCCGGCCTGCCCCGGCTTTCCGACAAATAACGAAACCATTTGGCCGATTGCTGTCCTGTGTCACGGCGCCGTCATCTGAATCCGCCAGTCTGTCGCCCCTCGAAACCGACACGGACCCCGTCATGCTCCACGCCGAAAACCAGGACCGCCTCTACCTCATTGCCCAAAGCGACGAACAACAAACCTTAGTCGGCAGCCTCGCCTTCAACGTTCAGGACCGGCATTGGCTGGTGTATTGCGCGCTGGGCGGGCATCAACATGCGGATTTACCGGAGGCGGATTTGCTGACGGGGGTGAGTGTTCTGGATTTCTATTCGGAGGCGGCTTAGGCGTCTGCTCCTACTGTAGGAGCGAGGCTTGCCCGCGAAGACGGTCCAACATTCAACATTGATGTCGACTGACGGACCGCTTTCGCGAGCAAGCCCGCTCCCACAGTTGAACGGTGTACATCTGCAAGGGATTGGTCGGCTGTCAGGCCGTCTTCGCGGGCAAGCCTCGCTCCTACAGGTGAATCGTGAGCAGGTTCGCTTCCACAATGAATCTGTGGACACAAAAAAACCCGGCGCCATCACTGACACCGGGTTCTTTAAACAAGCCGCAAACCGTTACTCGGCAAGCACCTGACCAATCGTCGGGTCCTTGAACAAGCGGGTCAACGCATCACTCAACACATCACTGACCAGCTTGGTATTGGTTTCCTGATTCGGTGCCATGCCAAAACGCTGATCCAGCGACGCACCGTAGCGGCCGCTATAACGACGGTTGGCATTCTGCACATCCGAACGGAACGTCGCGCCAATCGTCGCCTCAGTCACATACATGCCTTCCTTGGGCGACTGGTACTTCAGCTCGGCCAGGGTCACCGTCAATTGCGGTGCATTCAGCGCATTGGCCGTCGGGGTAAAGCCCAGCAAGCGCACGGCCGCTTCAGCCTGAGCCTGCAACTTCGGCAGAATCTGCGCGCCCTGCACGGTGATCGCGCTGGTCTCCGGATACAGACCACCACGAGTTCCCAGGGTTGGCGACGGACGACCATCCACCACACGCACCACCACCGGCTGACCACGGCCGACCGGCGCCAGCTGAGCCGTCAGCTTGGGTTCCGGGTTCAGTTGTTGCGGGCTGTGGGCGCAGCCGACGAGGGTCAAACTGGTCACAGTGATCAAACCGAACAACAGGCGTTGCAACATGCTCTTCTCTCCAGAATCAGGCACAAACAGGCCCGCAGTATAGCGGTGCGCCACTGCGGCGAACTAGCGTCCAGCAACGATTACTGAAATCTCTGACAAACCCGGCACAGCGCGGCTCCTGTCACACATCTGTCACCGCCCATACACATGCACGTCATCGCTCAGTGGCAACCTTCACGGCAGTCACCCCACAAGGTACTTTGCCATGCGTTTTCTCATCTCGCTGTTCACGCCACGCCCACTGCATCGCTGCTTTGCCCTGCTCGACCGCAATGGCCACTGCCAGGCGTTCAAACAATGCAACCTGCAGCCCATGGGCGATGGCTGGGTCGAAATCGAAGAAATCCGCCTCAACTGGCTGCACCATCCGCTGCCCGCCAGCGCCCGTGTCAGCCAGCGCCAGCCACGTGCGCGGGCACAACACCTGTTGACCACCTGACCGGACACCTAATAAAAGTCATTAAACACGACCATTTCCCTGCGTTTCTTCGTTACAATCTCCCCCCGATTATAAGGACGTCTCCTGATCGGGCCTCGCAGCATCGTCAATGCCTCGGTATTGACACCCCCGCACCGCCCACAGAGAGCCGCCCACACAGATCGAGTGAAGCTGGCGCGCTTGCTGTTTCTTGAGCAAAACACCACTTTTCGCGAATCTGCAGAGCTGTCATTACGCTCGGTCACTGAGCTGTTTGCCCGTTTTGCCTGTCATGTACCCCATGGCGGCAATCCATCCGGGCACGGTGCCAGGCTGGGACAGCCCTTTTTTGAGGTTCACGTCTTCAAAAGAGCGTGAAAAAAACGGGTTTTCACAACTTCACAAGAGTGTGGCGAGCAAATGAATAGTTTTGCGTCTGAACATGCACCATTAGCGTCTACAACAGCCCAACGACACAGGACCGAGTATTCCTCGAACACCGGAGCCTGAAGCCTGTCCGCTACGGATTTGGTTGCACAAACGGATGTCTCGACCATAAGTCGAATTGCCAGCCGCGTGCCGAAATGAGTTCATGTGACTCTTGAGGCCAGGCCGCATGCATCCGTCGAAGTTGCGAAAAATTGCGAAGATTCGGACATGGCGATCCTGGCCATGGGTACTTGGGGCATCACTGACACGCCCCGGAACGCCTGGCAGCTATGCCGACAATTTGGTGCTGCAGATTTTGGAGACGCGTTAAATGGCGCATAACGAAGCAGTCGACGTAGTACTGGTTGGGGCCGGCATCATGAGTGCCACCCTTGCTGTACTGCTCAAAGAGCTCGACCCCGCGATCAAGCTGGAAGTCGTCGAGCTGATGGATTCCGGTGCCGCGGAAAGTTCCAACCCGTGGAACAACGCCGGTACCGGTCACGCCGGGCTGTGTGAGCTGAACTACACGCCACAGGCCGCCGACGGCACCGTCGACATCAAGAAAGCCGTGCACATCAACACCCAGTTCGAGGTGTCGAAGCAGTTCTGGTCCTACCTGACCAGGAAAGGCACATTCGGCTCGTGCAAGTCGTTCATCAGCCCGGTGCCGCACCTGAGCTTCGTGCAGGGCGACGACGGCGTCTCCTTTCTCAAGGAACGCTTCAAGGTGCTGAGCAAGCACCACGCCTTCTCGGACATGGAATACACCGAAGACAAGGCCACCATGGCCGAGTGGATGCCGTTGATGATGCCAGGCCGCCCGGCTGACGAAGTCGTCGCCGCCACTCGCGTGATGAACGGCACCGACGTCAACTTCGGCGCCCTGACCAACCAACTGCTCCAGCACCTCACCAGCGCACCCGATGCCCAGGTCAAGTACTGCAAGCGTGTGACTGGCCTGAAGCGCAACAACGGTTTCTGGACTGTCAGCATCAAGGACGTCAACAGCGGCAATACCCGTGAGGTCGATGCGAAATTCGTGTTCCTCGGCGCTGGCGGAGCGGCACTGCCACTGCTGCAAGCCTCGGGCATCGAAGAAAGCAAAGGCTTCGGCGGTTTCCCGATCAGCGGCCAATGGCTGCGTTGCGACAACCCGGAAGTGGTCAAGCACCACCAGGCCAAGGTCTACAGCCAGGCTGCGGTAGGTTCGCCACCGATGTCCGTGCCGCACCTGGACACCCGAGTGGTCGATGGCAAGAAGTCCCTGCTGTTCGGGCCTTACGCCGGTTTCACCACCAAGTTCCTCAAGCACGGTTCGTTCATGGACCTGCCAATGTCGGTCCGCGCCGGCAACATCGGCCCGATGCTGGCCGTGGCCAAAAACAACATGGACCTGACCAAGTACCTGGTCAGCGAAGTGATGCAGTCGATGGAGCAGCGCCTGGAATCCCTGCGTCGTTTCTACCCTGAAGCGAAAGCCGAAGACTGGCGCCTGGAAGTGGCCGGCCAACGGGTGCAGATCATCAAGAAAGACCCGAAGAAAGGCGGCGTTCTGCAGTTCGGTACCGAACTGGTCGCGGCCAAGGACGGTTCCCTTGCCGCCCTGCTTGGTGCTTCGCCAGGCGCTTCGGTGACTGTTTCGATCATGCTTGAGCTGATCGAAAAATGCTTCCCGAACAAAGCGTCCGGTGAATGGGCTACCAAGCTGGCGGAAATCTTCCCGGCTCGGGAAAAGGTTCTGGAAACCGACGCTGCGCTGTATCGCAAGATCAATGCGCACAACAATGTCGCGCTGGAACTGGTTGAAGCCAGTAACGAGACCGAAAGCTACGCTTGATTCGGCCGCATAAAAAACGCCCCGTCCTCATTGAGGGCGGGGCGTTTTTTGTGCCTTTAAAAGATCGCAGCCTCGCTTCGCTCGACAGCTCCTACAGGTGTGGGCGAACCATTTGTAGGACCTGTCGAGCGCAACGAGGCTGCGATCTTTTGATCTTAACCGCGAGCCTTGCTGATCAGCTCGATGTACTCGGCCGCATTGCGCTGATCCTTGATCAGGGCGACAAAGTCATTGCCGTGCTCATCCTTGCCATCCAGGTCACAGCCGGCTTCAACAAAGAATGTCAGAAAACGCTCGAAGTCATCGATGCGCAGGCCACGGTACGCCTTGATCAGTTTGTGCAGCGACGGTGAAGTGGCGTCGACCGGCTCAAAATCGAGGAACAGCTTGATCTGCTCATCGCCGATCTCGTCACCAATCACTTGCTTCTTATCTTTACGCATTGCCGACTCCAGCTCGCAGACATTTCACGGGGCGGGCAGTTTACCCCCGCGCAGGCGCCAGGCTCAACGCGGACGAACGCTGCCTGTGTGCAAATCGGCCCAGATATGGCCGTTGGCGTAGCTGAGGAACTGGCAATACACCGTGTCATTGCGCAACAAGTCGATCACCACCCGGTATTGGGCGAGCGGGTAATAGAGCGTCAAGGTTTTGCTTTTTTCGTCGTAGATCGGCTTTTTCAGGCTTTTGCTTTCGCCATCAAAGTTGACCAATACCTGGCTGATGGTCGCGCCCTTGTTCAAGGATTTTCCCTTGAGACGGATCAGCAAGGGCGATGTAACCGGGATAGGCTGTTGGTTGGACTGGCGCTGGCTGCCGATCACCACCGAATAGTCGGTGATCTGCAACAGTTGTTGCTGCTCGGGTTCGGCGTCACGCAGGGTCAGGTCGTCTGGAGGCAAAAACTGCGCATGCATCGGCGATGGAGCGGCGGCCAGGGGCAGGCTGAGGGTCAGCAACAGGGCGGCGCAGCTGCGGATCAAAAGGCTCATGAATGGCTCCGGGGGCGGGGCCGAGCACTGTAGCATGGGTGCATGGAAGTGGATCTGTGAACACAATCCATTGTGGGAGCGAGCCTGCTCGCGATAGCGTTGGCACATCCAACATAACGTTGCCAGACAGACCGCTATCGCGAGCAGGCTCGCTCCCACAGGAATTCGCGTCGGGAGTTACATGCCTTTAACAGCAAAAATCCCGTTAGCGTTACGCCAGTAGCCTTTGTAATCCATGCCATAACCGAAGATGTAACGGTCGATGCACGGCAGGCCGACGAAATCGGCTTTCAGGTCCGGGCGAGCCTTGCGGTCGTGGTCCTTGTCGATCAGCACGGCAGTGTGCACGGCGCGGGCGCCAGCGTGTTTGCAGAAGTCGATGATCGCGCCCAGGGTGTGACCTTCATCGAGGATGTCGTCGATGATCAGCACGTCACGGTCGATGAACGAGACTTCCGGCTTGGCTTTCCAGAACAGGTCGCCGCCGCTGGTTTCGTTGCGATAACGGGTGGCGTGCAGGTAGGACGCTTCCAGTGGGAAGTTCAGATACGTCAGCAGCTTGCCGGAGAAAATCAGCCCGCCGTTCATTACGCAGAACACCACCGGGTTACGTTCAGCCAGCTGATCGTTGATTTGTGCACCGACGCGGGCGATGGCCGCCTCGACTTCAGCTTCGGTGTACAGGCAGTCAGCCTCTCGCATGATTTGACGGATATGCTCGAGATCAGCGGACATGGCGCTCTCCAGGGGGATGGTAAAGGGAGGGACGGTTCAGGAAAAGCGGGCAAAGGTACGCATCAAGCGAGGCCAGATCAAGCGTTTGTGGACTAACGTTCTGTATGTCTATAGGACAACACCCTCGGATAGATTAATCTAGGCCGGTTTTTTGCCCGCCGCCGGAGCCTTCCCCATGCCCATCCTCGAGATCCGCCATCCGCTGATCCGTCATAAACTTGGCCTTATGCGCCGCGCCGACATTAGCACGAAGAATTTCCGTGAGCTCGCTCAGGAAGTCGGTGCCTTGCTGACCTATGAAGCCACCAAAGACCTGCCGCTGGAAAGCTACGACATCGAAGGCTGGTGCGGCACGGTGTCGGTCGAGAAAATCGCCGGCAAGAAAATTACCGTGGTGCCGATCCTGCGTGCCGGTATCGGCATGCTCGAAGGCGTACTGAGCCTGATCCCGGGCGCCAAAGTCAGCGCCGTGGGCGTGGCCCGCAACGAACAAACCCTGCAGGCCCATACCTACCTGGAAAAACTGGTACCGGAAATCGACGAACGCCTGGCGATGATCATCGACCCGATGCTCGCCACCGGCAGCTCCATGGTCGCCACCATTGATTTGCTGAAAAAGGCCGGCTGCAAGGACATCCGCGCAATGGTCCTGGTGGCCGCCCCTGAAGGCATCGCCGCTGTGGGGAAGGCTCACCCGGACGTGATGATCTACACCGCTTCCATTGACGAAAAACTCAACGAACACGGTTACATCATCCCAGGCTTGGGCGATGCCGGTGACAAGATCTTCGGCACCAAGCAGAAGGACGCTTGAGCATGCAGCAAGAGTTCAACGATCCGCTCTGGCGCACAGTGCTGTCGGGTGCGCAGATGCTGTTCGTGGCCTTTGGCGCGCTGGTGTTGATGCCGTTGATTACCGGCCTCGACCCGAACGTGGCGCTGTTCACCGCAGGTTTGGGGACGATTCTGTTCCAGATCGTTACCGGGCGTCAGGTGCCGGTGTTCCTCGCCTCGAGCTTTGCCTTCATCACGCCGATCATTCTCGCCAAGGGCCAGTTTGGCCTGGCGGCGACCATGGGCGGCGTGATGGCGGCGGGTTTTGTTTACACCTTCCTCGGCCTTGCCGTGAAGATCAAAGGCACCGGGTTCATCGACCGCCTGCTGCCACCGGTGGTGATTGGTCCGGTGATCATCTCCATCGGCCTGGCCATGGCACCGATCGCCGCCAACATGGCGATGGGCAAGGCAGGCGATGGCACGGAGCTGATTCCTTACCAGACGGCGATGTTGATCTCGATGCCGGCACTGCTGACCACCCTGATCGTCGCGGTGTTCGGTAAAGGTATTTTCCGCCTGGTGCCGATCATCTCCGGCGTGCTGGTCGGTTTTGCCATGGCGTTCTATTTCGGGGTGGTCGACACCGCGAAGATTGCTGCTGCACCGTGGTTCGCGATTCCACAGTTCACGGCGCCGGAATTCAACTGGCAGGCGATTCTGTTCATCGTTCCCGTAGCCCTGGCCCCGGCCATTGAGCACATCGGCGGCGTGATTGCAGTGGGTAGCGTGACTGGTCGCGATTATTTGAAGAAGCCCGGCCTGCATCGCACCTTGCTCGGCGATGGCATTGCCACCACCGCGGCCGGTCTGTTCGGCGGCCCACCCAACACCACCTACGCCGAAGTGACTGGCGCGGTGATGCTGACCAAAAACTACAACCCGAAAATCATGACCTGGGCGGCGATCTTCGCGATCAGCCTGGCGTTCATCGGCAAGTTCGGCGCCCTGCTGCAAAGCATCCCGGTGCCGGTGATGGGCGGGATTCTCTGTCTGTTGTTCGGTTCGATTGCTGCGGTGGGGATGAACACAATGATTCGCCACAAGATCGACTTGGGCGAAGCACGCAATCTGGTGATTGTCTCGGTGACGCTGGTGTTCGGGATTGGCGGCGTGCTGGTCGGCACCGGTACCGGCCCGGACGATTTCGGCCTCAAAGGCATCGCGCTGTGCGCGGTGGTGGCGATTGCGCTGAACCTGTTACTGCCGGGCCATGACAGCTGGAAGCACAAGCAGGCGCAAGAGCCGTTGCTGTAAGGGTTTGAGCTCTTTGTTGTCAGTGCAATAGCTATCGCGAGCAGCCTCGCTCCCACATTTGATCGGTGTCGAACACAAAATCTGTGTTCACCGAATATCTACTGTGGGAGCGAGCCTGCTCGCGATGCTTTTAAAGCGCCAACGGCGCCCGTTCACACAATGCGTTCAACGCCTTGGCCCACTGCGGATCATCGTTGAGACACGGCACCAGCACCAACTCCTCCCCTCCCGCTTCGCGGAATTGCTCCTTCCCGCGATCACCAATCTCTTCCAGGGTTTCGATGCAATCGGCGACGAACGCCGGGCACATTACCAAGACCTTTTTCACACCACTTTTGGCCAACTCATCGAGGCGCGCTTCGGTGTAGGGTTCGATCCACTTGGCCCGCCCCAGACGCGACTGGAACGACACCGACCATTTGCCGTCCGGCAGACCCATGCGCTTGGCAAACTCTGCGGCCGTGCGCAGACATTGAGCGCGGTAACAGGTCGCGACCACTTCCGGCGGCGCTCCGGCGCAGCAATCGCCGCCACCTTCGAAGCTGTGTCCTGGGTTGAGCTTCTTCAGGTGCCGTTCCGGCAAACCATGAAAGCTCAGCAGCAGGTGATCGTAATCCTGCTGCAGATGAGGTTTGGCGCTAGCCACCAATGCATCGAGGTATTCCGGCTGATCGTAGAACGGTTGGAGAATCGAGAACTGCACGTCGAGTTTCTTCTCCCGCACCACCCGCTTGGCTTCTTCGATCACCGTGGTCACGGTGCTGTCGGCGAACTGCGGGTAGAGCGGCGCCAAAGTCACTTTTTTGTGCCCCAGGGCAGCCAGCCGCACCAGAGTCGATTCAATCGATGGCTCGCCGTAGCGCATCGCCAGTTCTACCGGCCCGTGGGTCCACTGCGCGGTCATGGCCCGTTGCAGACGACGGCTGAGCACCACCAGTGGCGAGCCGTCCGCCCACCAGATCGACGCATAAGCGTGGGCCGATTGCTCCGGGCGCTTGATCAGGATTGACGACACCAGCAAACGCCGCACCGGCCACGGCAGGTCGATCACATACGGGTCCATCAGAAATTGATTGAGGTAGCTGCGCACATCCGCCACCGAGGTGGAAGCAGGTGAACCCAGGTTGACCAGAAGCAACGCGTGATCGGTCATGCAACGTCCTATTTCTTAAGGCGGCTGGACAGATCGTCCAACGCCGCGCGCAAATCAGTGAACTGGAAAGTGAAGCCCGCTTCCAGCAAGCGAGCCGGCATGGCCTTCTGGCCACCCAGCAGCAACAATGACAACTCGCCCAGGCCCACCTTCAACACCAGAGTCGGCATCGGCATGAACGCCGGACGATGCAACACGCTACCCAACGTTTGGGCGAATTCGCGATTGCGCACCGGCTTGGGCGCGCAGGCATTATATGGACCGCTGGCCTCATTGCGGTGCAGAAGAAAATCAATCAGGGCGATTTGATCCTTGATATGAATCCACGACATCCACTGCCGACCATTGCCGAGCGGCCCGCCCAGCCCCAGTTTGAACGGCAACAACAGCCGCGACAAAAAGCCGCCCTCGGCGGACAGCACCAACCCGGTACGAATGAGAATCACGCTTATGCCCAAGGCTTCGGCGCGCTGCGCGGTTTCCTCCCAGGCGACGCACAACTGGCTGGCGAAATCATCGATGACCGGTGGCGATTCTTCAGTCAACTCCCGCTCACCAGCGTCGCCGTACCAACCGATCGCGGAGCCAGAAATCAAGACCTGCGGTTTCTGCTCGCGGCTTTCGAGCCAGGCCAGCAGGGTTTCGGTCAGGGTGATCCGACTGCTCCACAACAACGCCTTGCGTTTGTGCGTCCAGAGTCGATCGGCAATCGGTGCCCCCGCGAGGTTGATAATGGCATCCACCGGTTCTTGACCCAGGTCCTCAAGCCGTGCGATTCCACGTACCTGTGTGCCACAGACTTGGGCGACTTTGGCAGGCGTGCGACTCCACACCGTCAGGTGATGCCCTTGGCTCAACCAGTGTCGGCAGAGTTGACGTCCTATCAAACCAGTACCGCCGGTCAGCAATATGTGCATGACATCTTCCTCGCGTGGCGTTTTACCCGCATCACTAGTCTATTTTTATAAGCAGGGATCTTTAGTATCGGACAGGCTCTGTGCTTAACAATAGGCCAAGCTGCCAGAACGAGAACGCTAAAAGTTATACCAAAAAACAATATTGTACAGGTTTGAACCACGGCGTAGTCTGTACAGACAGGTAAACGAGGCCCCTATGACTGTACCTATCGCAATCATCGGCACCGGCATCGCCGGACTCTCAGCCGCCCAGGCCCTGACGGAGGCCGGGCATGTCGTGCAACTTTTCGATAAAAGCCGCGGCAGTGGCGGACGCATGTCGAGCAAGCGCAGCGATGCGGGTGCTCTGGATATGGGCGCGCAATATTTCACTGCTCGCGATCGCCGCTTCGTCACCGAAGTCCAGCGTTGGCAAGCCAACGACTGGGTCGCCGTATGGACGCCGCAGCTCTATACCTTCCACGGCGGCCAGCTCAGACCCTCGCCGGATGAACAGACTCGCTGGGTCGGCACGCCACGCATGAGCGCGATCACGCGCGGCCTGCTCGGTGATCTGGAAGTGCATTTCGCTTGCCGCATCACCGAGGTCTATCGCGGTGAAGAACATTGGCATCTGCAAGACGCCGACGGCTTCACTCACGGTCCGTTCAGCCATGTCGTCATCGCCACGCCAGCCCCTCAGGCGACCGCGCTGCTGGCGGCCGCGCCGAAACTCGCCGGGGCCGCTGCCGGGGTAAAAATGGAACCCACCTGGGCCGTCGCGCTGGCGTTCGACACACCGCTGGAAACCCCCATCGAAGGCTGCTTCGTGCAGGACAGTCCTCTCGACTGGCTGGCGCGCAACCGCAGCAAACCGGGACGCGACACCACCCTCGATACCTGGGTGCTGCACGCCACCAGTGCCTGGAGCCGGCAGCATATCGATCTGCCCAAGGAAGCCGTGATCGAGCAACTGCACGGTGCCTTTGCCGAACTGCTGCACGACGCCATGCCTGCTCCGACCTTCAGCCTCGCTCACCGCTGGCTGTATGCCCGGCCGGCCAGCAGCCATGAATGGGGTGCCTTGGCCGATGCCGATCTAGGACTTTACGTGTGTGGTGACTGGTGCCTGTCCGGCCGTGTCGAGGGTGCCTGGCTCAGTGGTCAGGAAGCCGCCCGCCGACTGCACGAACACCTGCAGTGAATTGAATCGGTCCAGCCCATCGCTGCTGTCGACATAGGCAGCAGCCCCGCAAAAACCTATACAAAAAATTTGACTTGTACATCTTTGAATCTATGATGAAGTACATGTTGTACAGACCTAACAATCTGTACAGGTCTGGATTCGAGGCGCTCCGATGCCCCCTACAGCCATGAAACCCAAAATCGCCATCAGCGCCTGCCTGATGGGAGCCGAAGTGCGTTACAACGGCGGGCACAAGGCATCACCTCTGTGCAGCCGCATCCTTACTGATTATTTCGATTTCGTCCCGGTGTGCCCGGAAGTCGCCATTGGCCTGGGTATTCCTCGCCAACCAATCCGTCTGGTCGGCAACCTGGCACATCCGGAGGCTGTCGGCACCGTCCACCCAGAGATCAACGTCACCCGGCCGCTGGCCGAGTACGGTCAAAAAATGGCGCTGGAGTTGGGCGACATCTGCGGCTATATCTTCATGCAGAAATCCCCTTCGTGCGGGCTGGAACGGGTCAAGGTCTACCACGCCAACGGCGCGCCAGTGGATGGCGGTAGCCGTGGTATCTACGCCCAAGCCTTCTGTGCATTGCATCCTGATTTACCGGTGGAAGAAGACGGCCGCCTCAACGACCCGGTGCTGCGGGAAAACTTCCTCACCCGCGTGTTTGCCTACAGCGCCTGGCAGCAGTTGCTGCAAACAGGCCTGACCCGGCGCGCCCTCACTGACTTTCACTCGCGCTACAAATACCTGCTAATGGCCCACAACCCGATGCAATACAAAACCCTGGGCAACTTGTTGGGCAACATGGGGCAGACCGATCCGCAAGTGCTCGGCCCGCGCTATTTCAGCGAGCTGATGGCGGCCCTGAAAAAATGCGCCACACGCCGCAGCCACACCAACGTGCTGCAGCACCTCAGCGGCTATCTCAAACAGGCCATCAGCCCTGCAGACAAACAGGAAGTGCAGCACATCATCGGCCAATACCGCCGGGGCATCGTGCCGCTGGTGGTGCCACTGATGCTGCTCAAACACTACTTTCGCCAACACCCGGATCCATACATTGCGCAACAGGTTTACCTGCAACCGCACCCGGAAAACCTCAGCCTGCGAAACGCGATTTAATGAAAAATCCACCGGACACCAGCGCCAGCGAAGACCTCGGCACCGACTTCAAGAAAGCCTTGGACGCTGGTTGGCTGCCCATTCGTGAAGTGGCCCGGCAGACCGGGGTTAATGCCGTCACCTTACGCGCCTGGGAACGGCGCTATGGGCTGATCGTGCCGCAGCGTACGCCCAAGGGGCATCGGCTGTTCTGCGCCGAACACGTTCAACGAATCCTGACGATCCTCACCTGGCTCAATCGCGGCGTGGCTGTCAGCCAGGTCAAACAACTGCTCGACACGCCTCAGGGGCTTACCGACCCCGTCGGGAACGATTGGCTGCTGCTGCGCCAGACACTGCTGCAAGCGGTCACTCAGCTAGCCGAACGCACCCTTGATGACACGGTGAATCAGGCGATGGCGCTGTATCCGCCACGCACCTTGTGTGAACGATTGTTGATGCCGTTGCTGGCGGAACTGGAACAACGCTGGCAAGGCCAGTTCGGCGCGCAGATGGAGCGAGTGTTTGTTTATTCCTGGTTGCGCAGCAAGTTCGGCGCGAGGATCTACCATAACAACCGTCAGTTACGCACCGCGCCGCTACTGCTGATCAATCACTCGGACCTGCCACTGGAGCCTCATCTGTGGCTCACCGCCTGGCTGATCAGCAGTGTCGATTGCCCGGTGGAAGTCTTCGACTGGCCGCTCCACGCTGGCGAACTTGCCTTGGCGGTCGATCACCTGCAAGCCCGCGGCGTACTGCTGTATTCCAGCAAAGCCATGAATCTTTCACAGCTGACGAAACTTTTGAATGGCGTCAGCTGCCCAAAAATGATTGCCGGACCAACGGTGTGCATTCACCACGCCGAGTTATCCGCAAAAACCGTCGCCATTGCTGACTTGTCCCTGGCCGAAGACCCGTTATCGGCCCATCTGGGCCTCATTCAGCGCGGGATCATCTAATGGCGATTTTTTAATGGCTCGTGCGGATACCACCATGCAATTGATCTGGCTGCGCAGCGACTTGCGTCTACACGACAACACCGCCCTCTCGGCCGCCGCAGCCCGCGGCCCGAGTGTGGCGGTGTATTTGCTGAGTCCACAGCAATGGCTGGCCCATGACGACGCGCCGTGCAAAGTGGATTTCTGGCTGCGCAACCTGAGCGAGTTACGCCATGCGCTGGACGCCCTGAACATCCCGCTGCTGATTCGCAAGGCGTCCCGCTGGGATGAGGCACCGAAGGTCCTGCTCGAGCTGTGCCAGCAATTGAAGATCGACGCAGTGCACGTCAACGAAGAGTACGGCATTCATGAAACCCGTCGGGATGCCGCGGTGGCCCAAGCCCTGAAAGCCCAAGGCATCGACTTTTACAGCTACCTCGATCAATTGCTGTTCAAGCCCGGCACCGTGCTGACCAGAACCGGCACCTATTTCCAGGTCTTCAGCCAGTTTCGCAAGGTCTGTTACGAACGCTTGCATGCCTCATTGCCGAGATTGGTTACCGCCCCCGCCATCCAGGCTCCGCTGGGTATCGCCAGCGACGAACCGCCCTCTCGTGTCGAGGGTTTCGACACGCCCAGCGACAGTTTGCGTGCTCTCTGGCCGGCCGGCGAAGCCGAAGCCCGACGCCGCCTCGATACTTTTACCGACGCACAGATCGACTATTACCACAGCGAGCGCGATTTCCCGGCCAAACCCGGCACCAGCCAGCTCTCGGCCTATCTCACCGCAGGGGTCATCTCCCCTCGCCAGTGTCTGCACGCCGCGTTGCGAAGCAATCAGGGGGAGTTCGAAGGCGGCAAGGTCGGCGCCGTTACCTGGATCAACGAGTTGCTGTGGCGCGAGTTCTACAAACACATTCTGGTGGGCTACCCACGGGTCTCCCGGCACCGCGCCTTTCGCCCGGAAACCGAAGCCCTGGCTTGGCGTGATGCCCCGGAAGACCTCGAGGCCTGGCAGCAAGGCCGTACCGGCCTGCCGATCATCGATGCCGCCATGCGCCAATTGCTGGAAACCGGCTGGATGCACAATCGCTTGCGCATGGTCGTGGCAATGTTCCTGACAAAAAACCTGCTGATCGACTGGCGTGAAGGCGAGCGTTTCTTCATGCGGCATCTGATTGACGGAGATCTGGCGGCGAACAACGGTGGCTGGCAGTGGAGTTCGTCCACCGGCACCGATTCGGCGCCCTACTTCCGGATTTTCAACCCGCTGAGCCAGTCGGAAAAGTTCGACGCCGAAGGGGTTTTCATTAAGCATTGGTTGCCGCAGATCAATGAAATGAACAAAAAATACCTGCACAATCCCGCGAGACTCGGCGGATTGTTCGGTGTGACGGATTATCCATCGCCTATCGTCAACCTGAGCACTTCCCGCGAACGGGCCTTGGCCGCGTTCAAGAACCTGCCATCCCGACAGGGTTTATCACTACCGGAATTAAATTGATGCCGGCGCATTGCATTATAAATACGGTGTTGAGCCGGAAAATTATCGGGTTAAAAAGGGAATTGGGATGAGTCTTACACCTCCAAGGCGATACTGGCTGACCGGCGCCAGCAATGGCATTGGTGCCGCTTTGGCCGAAAAAATACTGAAAACCGGTGCCCACCTGGCCGTCAGCTCCCGCTCATTGGCGCCATTGAAAGCCCTGTCTCAGCGTTATCCCGGACAGGTGCTGGTGGTCGCAGGTGATTTGACCAATGGCCAACGGGTGCGCGAAATCGGCGAGCAGATTGCCGAGCAATGGGGTTCTCTGGACACCATGATCCTCAACGCGGGTACCTGCGAATACGTCGATGCCAGTCAGTTCGACTCGTCAATCATCGAACACATCGTGCGTACCAACCTGCTTGCCAGCAGCTATTGCATCGAAGCTGCCCGGCCCCTGCTGCAGGCGGGCACTGCGCCGCATCTGGTGGGCATGGCCAGCTCGGTGACTTACCTGCCCCTGCCACGGGCCGAAGCCTATGGCGATGCAAAGCCCGGGTTGCGTCATTTATTTGAATCCTTGCGCATCGACGTGGCGCCGCAAAACATCGAAATGACCATTGTCAGCCCAAGACTTATCGATATCCCCCTGAGCAAAGACGTTCCAGAACACCTCGACTGGTCGGCGGACAAAACTGCGCGATACCTCTTCGACCTGCTCAAAGATCGGCCACTGGAGCTCCCCTTACCGGAACTGCTCATGCCTGTTCTTTGGCCTCTGCCGCAAAAGCCTGGCCAGACGGGACTGGAAATCGGCAAGCGCATGGAGCGAAACAATCCGCCGTTCGAGGATCTGCCGTAAAGCCTGAGCGTCCGTCAGGCCTTTCACACAGCGTGGGCCCACTGCCTTACACTGCGCGCCATGAAAACCATTCCCCACACGCAAATAGCCGAACCCGCGGTCACCTGCTCGACCTGCGCAGCCTGCTGCTGTCAGCTTGAAGTCATGCTGATCACCGACACCGGTGTGCCCGAGCGTTTTATCGATACCGACGATTGGGGTGGGGAAGTCATGTTGCGACTGGATGACGGCTGGTGCGCCGCGCTGGATCGCAACAGCATGATGTGCACCATCTACGAAAAACGTCCACTGATCTGCCGGGAGTTCGAAATGGGCGCACCGGAATGCATCACCGAACGCCAGGGGATTGCGACGGCGTATCGGTGAAAGGGGCAATTTTAGAGAAAGGTCAGCAGGCCTGACGCCTTCGCGGGCAAGCCTCGCTCCTACAGGGTAAGGTGGTTCCTGTAGAAGCGAGGCTTGCCCGCGAAGCTTTTGACGTTACAACGGCATCGTGTAATGCAATGCGTAACTCTCTACGCCATCGTTCGGGCTGCTGATTCCGGCATTGGAATAGTGCGTGGCGCGAATCCCGACTTCATGTCCGCCGGTAAAGCGCAGACCAAACCCGAAACGGTCTTCGAACTGAAAGGCGCTGCCCAGTTTGTTGTCTTCGACTTCGGTGTTGGCAAACACCGCGATGCCGATACCCGCTTCAATGTAGGGTTTGATGGTCTGACCGGCAAACTCGTACACCAGTACCGGCGAGAACGACACACTGTGATTGCTCGACGTTTCATCGCCATCCCAATAGGTGTAAGCACCGCTCCAGTAGCCGGTCAAGCGACCGATATCACTCTGCAACCAGCTCTTGTCCCAGTCGAATTGCATGCCCAGTCGGTAGGTCATGGTCGAATCGCTGGTCTGGCTGACCCCGAATTCCACCCCTGCTGCCTGCGCGGTAAAACTGTGCCCCATCAATGCGGTCGCAATCGCGGCCAAGCAGAATAGTCGCTTCATTAGAAACATCCTTTTCCGAACAATTTCGTATTTTTTATGCTGCCCAACAGACAAAGCTATAGCAGTAGGCGCTATCGGAAGTTCAGCCCAATTATTCGTTTCTTCACATTTTTTTATCTACACGTCGAAGCTTTGCACAACACCCGTCGAGTGCCACAACACCGGCAAGATATTTCTGAAATGTTCCGGATCCGCACTCGACCAGAACCGGGCAGCGCGAGCAGGTCCCTCGGCCAGCAACTCACGCTCGGCCAACAATCGTTGAAGCTGCCGTGCCACAGCAGCACCGGTATCGATCAGGGTGATGCTCTGGGGGATCATCTGCTTAAGCAGCGGCTTGAGAAAGGGATAATGCGTACAGCCAAGAATGATCGTGTCTGCACCTGCAGCCAGCAGCGGGTCGACATACCCTTGCAGCAACTGACGCAATGCCTCGCTGTGCAAATCGCCATTTTCAATCAGCTCCACCAGCCCTGGGCATGGTTGAGTGATGACTCGCACATCGGCGGCGAAACGGTCCAGCAAGGCGGCGAACTTGGCACTCTGTAAAGTGCCGGTGGTGGCGAGTACGCCAACGACACCGCTGCGCGTCGCCGCAGCAGCCGGTTTGACTGCGGGCTCCATGCCGACAATGGGCCACTCGGGGAAATCACGCCGCAAGTCGGCAACACCCGCGACGGTCGCAGTGTTGCAAGCGAGCACCAACGCCTTGGCGCCCTGCTGCTGAAAGAATTGCGCCATGACATTGCAACGCTGACTGATGAATGCCGGTGATTTCTCACCGTAGGGAATATTCCCGCAATCGCCGAGGTACAAAAGAGACTCGTTGGGCAGCAACTGCTGGATCTCGGCCAGTACGGAGAGTCCACCGACGCCGGAATCGAATACAGCAATCGGCGCTTCACGCATGGCTTGACCCGCAGACGCTGCAACCCGGATCACGCTTGACCCGCAATTCACGGAAGCGCGTGCCCAAGGCATCGATCAATAACAGACGCCCCACCAGAGGCTCGCCGAACCCCACCAGTAGTTTCAGCGCTTCGAGGGCTTGCAGACTGCCGACCAGGCCCACCAGCGGACCGAGTACGCCAGCCTCGCTGCAGGTCAGCTCGGCTTCGCTGCCGTGCCCATATAAACAGTGGTAGCACGGGCTTTCCGGACGACGGGAGTCGAAGACCGACAACTGCCCTTCCAGCCGAATCGCCGCACCACTGACCAGCGGTTTGCGCGCAGCCACACACGCGGCGTTGACCGCTTCGCGGGTGGAAAAATTATCGGAACAGTCCAGCACCAGATCCACCGCCGCCACTGCTGCCGCCAGGGAATCTTCATCCAGGGCGGAGCGATGGGCAATCAGCTGAATCTGGGGATTGATTGCGGTCAGGCGACGGATCGCCGAATCGACTTTGCTCAGGCCGACGCTGTCGGTGTCGTGAACGATTTGGCGTTGCAGATTGGTCAGGTCGACCGTGTCGAAGTCCGCCAGATGCAACTCACCGATACCGGCCGCCGCCAGGTACAGCGCAACCGGTGAGCCGAGACCGCCGAGGCCGACAATCAGCACGCGGCTTTCTTTGAGCCGTAACTGGCCGTCGATGTCGACGTGTTGCAGCAGAATCTGCCGGCTATAGCGCAGTAATTCCTGATCATTCAGCACGGCAAGCGCCCCAGACTGATGCGTTCGTGACCGCCCAGATCGGTGCGGCTATGAACCTCTTCAAAGCCGCGGATCGTTAGCAAATCGCGCACGGCTTCGGCTTGATCGTAACCATGTTCAAGCATCAACCAGCCACCTGCCTCAAGATGATCCGGTGCCTGGGCGACGATCAAACGCAGATCATCGAGCCCATCGACGCCGGCCACCAGGGCACTGGTCGGTTCGAAGCGCACGTCGCCCTCCGCCAGATGCGGATCGGTCGAAGCAATGTAGGGCGGATTGCTGATGATCAATTGAAAGCGTTGGCCTTCCAAAGCGCTGAACCAATGGCTACTCAGCACCGTGACGTTGTTCAGGTGCAGCCGCTGGCGATTGCGCTCGGCCAAGGCCACGGCTGCCAGCACGCGATCCACGGCGCTGACTTTCCAGGCCGGGCGTTCGCTGGCCAGGGCCAGAGCGATGGCGCCGCTGCCGGTGCCCAAATCGAGCACCAAGGCCTGTGTGGCTGGCAACAATTCCAGCGCGGTTTCTACCAGCAGCTCGGTGTCCGGACGCGGAATCAGCGTGTGGGGCGCGACTTCCAGGTCGAGCTTCCAGAAACCTTGCTGACCCAGAATGTAGGCCACCGGCTCACCGCTACGGCGGCGATGCAGGTACTCGGCAAACTTCAGGGCCGCTTCACTCGGGACGATACGCTCGGGCCAGGTGTGCAGAAAACTGCGGGACTTGCCCAAGGCAGCCGCCAGCAGCAATTCGGCATCCAGACGCGCGGTGGGCGAATCGGGCAAATCAGCGGCGCGCAACAAACTGGCAATGATCGTCATTTACTCACCTATCGCTGCCAATTGGTCGGCCTGGAACTCGGCCAGCAGCGGTTCGATCACCGCATCCACGCCACCGGCGAGAATTTCGTCGAGCGAATACAGCGTCAGGTTGACCCGGTGGTCGGTGACCCGGCCCTGGGCAAAGTTATAGGTGCGGATCCGCTCGGAGCGGTCACCGGAACCTACCAGCAATTTACGCTCGCTAGCGATAGCGTTCGCGGCGGCGCTGGTCTGCTGGTCGTTGAGCTTGGCCGACAGCCAGGACATCGCCCGGGCGCGGTTCTTGTGCTGGGAACGTTCTTCCTGGCACTCGACGACAATACCGGACGGCAAGTGCGTGATACGGATTGCCGAATCGGTCTTGTTGACGTGCTGACCACCGGCACCGGAGGAGCGATAGGTGTCGACCCGCAGATCCGCCGGGTTGATCTCGATCACTTCCTGCTCGTCCGGCTCGGGCAACACGGCCACGGTGCAGGCCGAGGTGTGGATGCGGCCTTGGGATTCAGTAGCCGGAACCCGCTGCACGCGGTGTGCACCGGACTCGAACTTCAGCTTGCCGTAAACGTTCTCGCCTTCGACCCGGGCAATGACTTCTTTATATCCGCCGTGCTCGCCTTCGTTCTCCGAAAGAATCTCGACCCGCCAGCCACGCCGCTCGGCGTAACGCGAATACATGCGGAACAGGTCGCCGGAGAAGATTGCCGCTTCGTCACCGCCAGTGCCGGCGCGGATTTCGAGAAATACGTTGCGCCCGTCGTTCGGATCTTTGGGCAGCAGCATGCGTTGCAGGCTGGCTTCGATTTCGATCAGTTGCTCTTTGGCTTCGCGGACTTCTTCCACGGCCATTTCGCGCATGTCCGGGTCGCTGTCCTTGAGCAGCGCCTGAGCCCCTTCGAGGTCGCCCTGCACTTTAAGCAGCTGTTTATAGGTGCCAACGATCGGCTCGACTTCCGCGTATTCCTTGGAATAGGTGCGGAACTTGTTTTGATCAGAAATGACTTCGCCGTCGCCAAGCAGGGCGGTCAGTTCCTCGAAACGGTCCTGGAGGATGTCCAGCTTATTGAGCAGTGACGCTTTCATTGCGGTTTCTTATCCGAAAAGCTATCCGATGAGCCCTCACCGAGGGCAAAGAGTTCCTGGGCCATGGCCAGCGCATCGAGGCGGCCTTCGGCAGAGAGCTTTTTCAATTGCACACTCGGGGCGTGCAAGAGTTTGTTGGTCAGGCCGCGGGCCAGTTGCACCAGCACGTCTTCGGCGCTGCTGCCATTGGCGAGCATCCGTTGGGCTTTCTGCAATTCTTCGTCGCGCATGCGCTCGCTTTGTTGACGATAGGCCTTGAGCACATCCACTGCCGCCAGTTCGCGCAGGCGAACCATGAAATCTTCGGCACCGACCGACACCATTTCTTCGGCGGCCTGGGCAGCGCCCTGACGGCTTTTCAGGTTTTCGGCGACCACTTCGTGGAGATCGTCGACGCTATACAGGTAAACGTCGTCCAACTCGCCGACTTCAGGCTCGATATCCCGAGGAACGGCAATATCCACCATGAAAATCGGTTTGTGCTTGCGCAATTTCAAGGCACTTTCCACCGCACCTTTACCGAGAATCGGCAACTGGCTGGCGGTGGAACTGATGACGATGTCGCTACGCACCAGTTCTGCGGGGATGTCCGAGAGCAGCACTGCGTGGGCGCCGAACTGCTCGGCCAGGATGCTCGCGCGCTCCAGAGTGCGGTTGGCGACCACGATTCGCTTCACCCCCAGCTCATGCAGATGGCGGGCAACCAGGGTAATGGTCTCGCCAGCGCCGATCAGCAAAGCCTGGCTACGTTGCAAATCACTGAAAATCTGTTTCGCGAGGCTGACCGCGGCAAACGCAACGGATACCGGGTTTTCGCCGATGGCGGTGTCGGTTCGCACCTGTTTGGCCGCATTGAACGTGGCCTGGAACAGTCGCCCGAGCAGCGGACCAATGGTGCCGGCCTCGCGAGCGACAGCGTAGGCCGATTTCATCTGCCCGAGAATCTGTGGTTCACCCAACACCAGCGAATCGAGCCCGGAAGCGACCCGCATCATGTGACGAACTGCCGCATCATCTTCATGCACATAAGCGCACGCGCGCAGCTCGTCGAGGCTCAAATGATGATAATCGGCCAGCCAGCGCAATACGATGTCAGCCGAAAGGTGATCCTGTTCTATATACAGTTCACTGCGATTGCAGGTGGAGAGGATCGCAGCTTCGCGGCTGTCGGTGAGTCGGCAGAGCTGCTGCAAGGCCTCAACCAGCTGCTCAGGGGTAAAGGCCACGCGCTCGCGGACGTCTACTGAAGCAGTCTTGTGGTTAATACCGAGTGCAAGGAAGGCCATTCAAGGTCGCTGATGGTGACGTGAAGCCGACAATTGTCCTACTTCGACAGAGCCAGAACAACCACTCGATATCTATCGCTCCTGTAAGAGCTGCCGAAGGCTGCGATCCGTTCTCGTTTACAAGGGCGCCGGGCCTGCGGGGATTGCCCGCGCGGGTAAATTGGCCGGGCGGTTATGTTTGGCCGAAGGCTTGTGTCATGATGATCCGACCGCAGGTTAGTCGTCCTCTTCCTATATGAATAGATCTTCCGCGTTGCTCCTCGCTTTTGTCTTCCTCAGCGGCTGCCAGGCCTTGGCGCCCGTTTCATCGGACGGTACGCCGCCGGTCGAAGACAGCACTCCAGCCCCTGAAAAGCCCAAGGTTTACAGCTCGTTCAGCGAAGAAACCGTCTTCAGTCTGTTGAGCGCCGAATTGGCTGGCCAGCGCAATCGCTACGACATTGCCCTGGACAACTACGTGACCCAGGCCATCAATACCCAGGATCCGGGCATCTCCGAGCGGGCATTTCGCATTGCCGAGTACCTGGGTGCCGATCAGGCCGCCCTCGACACCGCATTGGTCTGGGCGAAAAACGCCCCAGACGATCTCGAAGCGCAACGGGCGGCTGCCGTGCAACTCGCCCGCGCCGGTCGTTACGACGACTCCATGGTCTATATGGAGAAAGTCCTGCAAGGCAAAGGTGACACGCATTTCGACTTTCTCGCCCTGTCCGCAGCCGATACCGACCAGGAAACTCGCAACGGTCTGATGAAAGGTTTTGACCGCTTGCTGCAGCGCCATCCGCACAACAACCAGCTGATTTTCGGCAAGGCCTTGCTGCTGCAACAGGACGGCGATGCCAAGGGCGCCCTGACCCTGCTCGAAGACAATCCGCCGGACGAGGGCGAAATAGCGCCGATCCTCCTGCGCGCGCGCCTGCTGCAAGGGCTCAAGCGTGGCGATGAAGCCTTGCCGCTGCTGCAAAAAAGCATCAAGAAATACCCGGACGACAAGCGCCTGCGCCTGACCTACGCGCGCATGCTGGTTGAACAGGACCGCATGGACGATGCCAAGGTCGAGTTCTCAAGCCTGGTGCAACAATACCCCGAAGACGACGAACTGCGTTATTCCCTGGCGCTGGTCTGCCTGGAAGCCAAGGCGTGGGACGAGGCCAAAGGTTACCTGGAAGATTTGATCGCTCGGGAAAGCCATGTCGACTCGGCACACCTGAACCTGGGGCGCATTGCTGAAGAGCGTAACGACCCGCAGGGCGCATTGATCGAATACGCGCAGGTCGGGCCGGGCAACGATTACCTGCCGGCGCAATTGCGTCAGGCCGATATCCTGATGAGCAATGGCAAGGCCGCCGAAGCCCAAAGCCGCCTCGCAGCCGAGCGCGGTGAGCAGCCCGATTACGCGATCCAGTTGTATCTGATCGAAGCCGAAACCTTGTCTGCCAACAAACAGGGCGACACGGCCTGGAAAATCTTGCAGCAAGCCCTGCAGCAATTCCCGGACGATCTGAATCTGCTGTATACCCGGGCCATGCTGGCAGAAAAACGCAATGACCTGGCGCAGATGGAAAAAGATCTGCGACTGATCATCAAGCGCGACCCGAATAATGCGATGGCGTTGAACGCACTCGGCTACACCCTGTCCGACCGCACCACACGCTACGCCGAAGCCAAGGCCTTGATCGAACAGGCGCACCAGATCAACCCGGAAGACCCGGCAGTCCTCGACAGCCTCGGATGGGTCAATTTCCGCCTGGGCAACCTCGATGAAGCCGAGCGTTATTTGCGCCAGGCGCTGGAGCGCTTTCCCGATCAGGAAGTCGCCGCGCACCTGGGCGAAGTCCTGTGGGCCAACGGCAAACAACGCGAAGCCAAGCAAATCTGGAGCAAGTTCCTCAAGGAACAGCCCGACAGCCCTACCCTGCGCGGCACCATCAAGCGCCTGACCGGATCAGAGACTCTTTAAAATTATGTTTTTGCGCCACTTCATTATTTTCAGCTTCATCGCCCTGCTCGCCGGTTGCGCGGGCTTCGTTGCCCGCGAATCGGTCCAGGGTCAAGGCAACAAGGCCCAATGGCGCGAGCACAAACAGCAACTGACCGGCCTCGACGGCTGGCAGATCAACGGTAAAATCGGCATCCGCGCGCCAAAAGATTCAGGTAGCGGCACGTTGTTCTGGCTGCAACGCCAGGATTACTACGACATTCGCCTCTCCGGCCCGCTGGGTCGCGGCGCGGCCCGCTTGACCGGTCGTCCGGGCAAAGTCTCGCTGGAAGTGGCCAATCAGGGCCGCTATGACGCTCAGACCCCGGAAGCCCTGGTTGAAGAACAACTGGGCTGGAAATTGCCGGTATCCCATTTGGCATGGTGGGTTCGCGGGCTCCCGGCCCCGGACAGCAAAAGTCGGCTGACCCTCGACGTCGACAGCCGCCTGGCCAATCTCGAACAGGATGGCTGGCAGGTCGAGTACCTCAGTTATGCAGAGCAAAACGGCTACTGGCTGCCCGAGCGGATCAAACTGCACGGCACCGACCTTGATGTCACGCTGGTGATCAAGGAATGGCAACCACGCAAACTGGGGCAGTGACCATGACTGCACCACGCCTGACACTGCCCTCGCCCGCCAAGCTCAACCTGATGCTGCACATCCTCGGTCGCCGCGAAGACGGTTACCACGAGTTGCAGACGATTTTTCAGTTCCTCGATTACGGCGATGAAATCACCTTCGCCGTTCGCGACGATGGCGTGATTCGGCTGCACACCGAATTCGCCGATGTCCCCCACGACAGCAACCTGATCGTCAAGGCCGCAAAAAAACTTCAGGAGCAATCCGGTTGTTCGCTGGGTGTCGACATCTGGATCGAAAAAATCCTGCCCATGGGCGGTGGAATCGGTGGCGGCAGTTCGAATGCGGCAACCACATTGCTGGGTCTCAATCATCTCTGGCAACTGGGCTGGAATGAAGATCGGCTGGCCGCGCTGGGCCTTACGCTTGGCGCCGACGTCCCGGTTTTCGTGCGTGGCCACGCAGCTTTCGCCGAGGGCGTGGGGGAGAAACTCACCCCTGTGGAGCCCGAAGAACCGTGGTATCTCGTGCTGGTGCCGCAAGTATCTGTAAGTACAGCAGAAATTTTTTCAGATCCACTGTTGACACGTAACACTCCTCCCATTAAAGTGCGCCCCGTTCCCAAGGGAAACAGTCGAAATGACTGCTTGCCGGTGGTAGCAAGGCGTTATCCGGATGTACGTAACGCATTGAATTTGTTAGGTAAATTTACCGAAGCAAAACTCACCGGAACTGGAAGTTGTGTGTTTGGGGGCTTCCCAAGCAAAGCTGAAGCTGATAAAGTCTCGGCCCTTCTAACAGAGACCCTTACAGGGTTTGTAGCAAAAGGAAGCAACGTTTCGATGTTGCATCGCAAGCTGCAAAGTCTGCTCTAAAAGGAATCGAGTACTGGGTACTCGTTGCAACAGATACAGGGGCGTCGCCAAGCGGTAAGGCAGCAGGTTTTGATCCTGCCATGCGTTGGTTCGAATCCAGCCGCCCCTGCCATTTTCCTATACTCATCCAGGTTACCCTCAGCCTTCAGGTACTGCGCGTGTCCAAGATGATGGTCTTTACGGGGAACGCTAACCCCGATCTGGCTCGGCGTGTTGTACGTCAGCTGCATATCCCTCTCGGTGACATTTCTGTCGGTAAGTTTTCCGACGGCGAAATTACTGCCGAGATCAATGAAAACGTTCGCGGTAAAGACGTCTTCATTATTCAGCCGACTTGCGCTCCGACCAACGACAACCTGATGGAACTGGTAGTGATGGCTGATGCCTTCCGCCGCTCCTCGGCTACTCGTATCACAGCTGTTATTCCTTACTTTGGTTATGCCCGTCAGGATCGCCGTCCGCGCTCCGCACGTGTGGCTATCAGCGCGAAAGTCGTTGCTGACATGCTTACCGTAGTCGGCATCGATCGTGTTCTCACGGTTGATCTGCATGCTGACCAGATTCAGGGCTTCTTCGATATTCCGGTAGATAACATCTACGGCTCCCCGGTACTGGTGGATGACATTGAAGATCAGCGCTTCGAAAACCTGATGATCGTGTCCCCGGACATTGGTGGCGTCGTGCGTGCACGGGCTGTTGCCAAATCCCTGGGCGTGGATCTCGGGATCATCGACAAACGCCGTGAGAAAGCCAATCACTCTGAAGTGATGCATATCATCGGTGATGTCGAAGGGCGTACCTGTATTCTGGTCGATGACATGGTCGATACCGCCGGCACTCTGTGCCACGCGGCCAAGGCCCTGAAAGAGCATGGCGCTGCCAAGGTTTTCGCCTACTGCACGCACCCTGTGCTGTCGGGTCGGGCGATCGAAAACATTGAAAATTCCGTGCTGGACGAGCTGGTGGTAACAAACACCATCCCGCTGTCCGCTGCAGCACAAGCCTGTGCGCGTATCCGTCAACTGGATATCGCACCGGTAGTTGCCGAGGCGGTCCGCCGCATCAGCAATGAAGAATCGATCAGCGCGATGTTCCGTTAAGGGCCCTGCCCTTCTCATTACATCTCGTTGACGAAAAGCGCCCCGCCCCGGCATTCCTGTCGGGGCGGGGCTTTTTTGCCCATATCGCCTTTAAGCGCTGGTCGCAAACGCTGGGGCGAATGTGGTTATTTTGGAGATACAACATGAACGATTTTACTCTGAATGCTGAAGTGCGTTCCGACCTGGGGAAAGGTGCGAGCCGCCGCCTGCGTCGTCTCGCAAGCCTGGTTCCAGCTGTAGTTTACGGTGGCGACAAAGCCCCTGAATCCATCAGCATGCTGGCTAAAGAAGTTGCCAAACTGCTCGAGAACGAAGCGGCTTACAGCCACATCATCGAGCTGAACGTTGGCGGCACCAAGCAAAACGTAATCATCAAGGCTCTGCAGCGTCACCCGGCCAAAGGCCACGTGATGCACGCTGACTTCGTACGCGTTGTAGCTGGCCAGAAACTGACCGCTATCGTGCCTGTACACTTCGTTGGCGAAGCTGCTCCGATCAAGAAAGGCGGCGAAATCTCGCACGTTGTTTCTGAAATCGAAGTTTCGTGCCTGCCAAAAGACCTGCCTGAATTCATCGAAGTTGACCTGGCTGATGCCGAAGTCGGCTCGATCATTCACCTGTCCGACCTCAAAGCCCCTAAAGGCGTTGAGTTTGTTGCTCTGGCTCACGGTAACGACCTGGCTGTTGCCAACGTTCACGCTCCACGTGTTGCTCCAGAAGCTACTGAAGGCGCAGCAGAGTAATTTCACTCTGTTCGCCGGAGTGACCGGAAACATCGCGGACTAGAGCGTAGCGAGAAAGCGGGCGAGAACGCGGAGTTTACATAATGGTAAATGAGCACTTGTCGTCCACTTTCGCCGCACACCCTGATTGCGGCGATGTTATCCACCACTCCAAGGAAGGGCCCCTATCGTGACTGCCATCAAACTGATCGTTGGCCTGGGAAATCCAGGCGCTGAATACGAACAGACCCGGCATAACGCAGGGGCCCTTTTTGTTGAGCGCATCGCGCACGCGCAGGGTGTCAACCTTGTGGCCGATCGCAAGTATTTCGGCCTGACCGGGCGCTATTCGCATCAGGATCAGGATGTTCGTCTGCTGATTCCCACCACCTACATGAACCGCAGCGGCCAGGCCGTCGCGGCACTTGCCGGCTTCTTCCGCATCAAGCCTGAAGAAATCCTGGTGGCGCATGACGAACTCGATCTGCCTCCGGGCGTTGCCAAGCTCAAACAGGGCGGCGGCCATGGCGGTCACAACGGGTTGCGCGACATCATCGCGCAACTGGGCAATCAGAATACCTTTCACCGCTTGCGACTTGGCATTGGCCACCCGGGCGTTGCCAGTATGGTTTCAAATTTCGTCCTGGGTCGTGCGCCACGCGCCGAACAGGAAAAACTCGATGTCAGCATCGACTTTGCCCTCGGCGTGCTGCCGGATATCCTCGCCGGTGAATGGAACCGCGCGATGAAAAACCTGCACAGCCAGAAGGCCTGACTCTACTCCTCGGGGAAAACACCATGGGATTCAATTGCGGCATCGTCGGCCTGCCTAACGTCGGCAAGTCCACCCTGTTCAACGCCCTGACCAAATCCGGGATCGCGGCCGAGAACTTCCCCTTCTGCACCATCGAGCCGAACACCGGTATCGTGCCGATGCCGGATCCGCGTCTGGAAGCCTTGGCGGCCATCGTCAATCCAAAGCGCATCCTGCCGACCACCATGGAATTCGTCGACATCGCCGGCCTGGTTGCCGGTGCCTCGAAAGGTGAAGGCCTGGGCAACAAATTCCTCGCCAACATCCGCGAGACCGATGCTATCGCTCACGTGGTCCGCTGCTTCGAAGACGAGAACGTGATTCACGTCTCCAACAGCGTCGACCCGAAACGCGACATCGAGATCATCGACCTGGAACTGATCTTCGCCGACCTCGACAGCTGCGAGAAGCAACTGCAGAAAGTCGCCCGCAACGCCAAGGGTGGCGACAAGGACGCCGTGGTCCAGAAAGGCCTGCTGGAACAATTGATCGCTCACTTCACCCTCGGCAAGCCAGCGCGCACGCTGATGAAGAGCATGGGCGCCGATGATAAAGCAGTGATTCGTGGCTTCCATCTGCTGACCACCAAGCCGGTCATGTACATCGCCAACGTCGCTGAAGACGGTTTCGAGAACAACCCGCTGCTGGACATCGTCAAAGCCATCGCCGAAGAAGAAGGCGCCATGGTGGTTCCGGTCTGTAACAAGATCGAAGCCGAAATCGCCGAGCTGGATGACGGCGAAGAGAAAGACATGTTCCTCGAAGCCCTGGGCCTTGAAGAGCCAGGCCTGAACCGCGTGATCCGCGCAGGCTACGAAATGCTGCACCTGCAGACCTACTTCACCGCCGGTGTCGAAGAAGTCCGCGCCTGGACCGTCCGCGTCGGTGCTACTGCACCACAAGCCGCCGGCGTGATCCACACCGACTTCGAAAAAGGCTTCATCCGCGCCGAAGTCATCGCCTACGACGACTTCATCCAGTACAAGGGCGAAGCCGGTACCAAAGAAGCCGGTAAATGGCGTCTGGAAGGCAAGGATTACATCGTTAAAGACGGCGACGTGATGCACTTCCGTTTCAACGTCTAACGGTGACCGTGGATTTACACGGCTCCCGGTAAACTCAAAATCCCCGTAATCACTTGCTGATACGGGGATTTTTGCGTCTTGGGGGTCACCCCCTTCCTCCACTGTGATCCGGAATGTTGATGAGTACGTTACCGGAACTCCTCAGCAGCCGGTTCCGCCACGCGGGTACGCTGCCGAGTTATGCAAGAATGGTTGTATTGGCAATCACAACAGGGATTGAAGAGCATGCCATTTCCTCTCGAATGTCGTCTGGTTTTGCTTGATGTCATTGCCCTGAGGCCCAGGGTCATCGCTGAACTTGAACACCTGGAACAACATGCCTCAGGCATGCCACGCCAGGTCGCCAGCATTGTCGTGAAGTGGGCACACAGGATTTTCAGCACGTGAGCCTGGATACAACCAAAGACGCTTCCTTCGCCTATCAGGCGGTGTACCGCTATTTGGTCGAGTTGATCGAGACCGCCAATTCCGAACGTGAGCAAAAATTACCGTCCTTGCGGCAACTGGCTCGGCGTCTGAACGTGTCGGTGTCGACGACCAAGTACGCCTATTCCCTTCTTGAGGACGAGGGGCGGATTTATGCCAAACCCAAATTCGGTTATTTCATCAAGGCGATGCCGCCCCCTTTATTAAGCGAGGGCTCGCCCAATCTGTTGGACAACGTATTCTCCAACGCACGCCAGCCTGGGATGCTGGCCCTTAGCAGCGACGCGCCGGCTATGCTGTTGTCGCTGGAAAATCCACTGTTGATGATGGAGCGCGAACTGGCTCGGCAATATCCGCGCTCCCATGCACCACTCTATCAGCCATTCGGCGAACCCGAGTTGCGCGGCGCTCTGGCCGACCGATACACCCGTTCCACGCACTGCTACTGGCAGGCCGAGCATGTGTATATCGGCTCGGACCTGCGCAGTGTGCTGGAGTTGTCCCTCAGTGCCCTGAATTTGGTTGGCACTGTGGCGCTGGTGGAATCGCCGTGTTCGTGGGCGATCCTGCGCCAGTTGCAAGCGGCAAAGATTCGCGTGATCGAAGTGCCCCTCGGCGAGGATGGACGTTTCAACCTGCCCGCACTCAATGAGCTGCTCAGGCGTGAGCCCATCCGGCTGGCAGTGCTGTCGTCGACCGTAAACATTCCCCAAGGCAATTTGATGCCAGCGCAGGATAAGCAGCAGATCTGTCGATGGTTGGCGGAGCGGGACATCTGGCTGTTCGAAAATGACAGCTACGGTGAGTTCTATTTTTCCCCCCTGCCCGCCCGCTATCGCGACTTTGCCGATCCGGAAAAGCTGCTGGTGTTCTCGACCTTCGACAAGATCATTGGCTCGGAAGCCCCCTACGGTTATGTGCTGTGTCGCCGACACGGGCCTCAGTTGCATCGGCTATTCCTGGAACGGGCATTTCGCCTGTCGCCGATCCGTCAGAAAGCGATCGCCAAACTCTTCAGTTCCAAGCGCATCGACCAGCATCTGATGGTGTTGCGGGCCATGCTGCTGGACCGTATGACACGGATGAAGGTCCTGCTGGAGGAACAAGGTGATGCCCCGTTACAGATTGTCGCCCCGCAAGGCGGCGCGACGTTCTGGCTCGAGGCCATACATCCCGTGGACATGCGACGGGTGTTCGAGCGCTTGCTGGCCCAGCGCATCGTTATCGCCCCCGGGGAAATCTTCAGCCAGCAGGGGGCCTGGCGGCATCACGTGCGCCTGAGCTACACCCTCGACTGGAGCAAGGATATTCCCTTGGCCCTGAAGAAACTGGCCCAGGCTATCAATGATGAGTCCTAACCATGACTAGAGCCCATAGCAATGCCGTGACTCAGGGAATCGGCCATCGCGCACCTCTTCGGCAAAACGCTCACAAGCGTCGCGAATCACCGCGCCGACATCGGCGTACTGTTTGACGAATCGCGGTACCTGCTCGCCGCCCAAACCCAGCACGTCTTCGGTCACCAGCACCTGGCCGTCGCAGGCCGGTGAGGCGCCGATGCCAATGGTGGGCATTTTCGAATCCAGAGTAATTTGCCGGGCTACGCCTTCGGCCACACCCTCGAGCAACAGACTGAAAGCTCCGGCTTCGAGATTGGCCCGAGCATCTTCGGCAATTACCGCGCCGGTTTCGGCGGTCAGGCCCTGGGCCTTGAATCCCCCCATGACATTGACGAACTGCGGCATCAGCCCGACGTGGGCCATGACCGGAATACCGCGCGCCACCAGAAACTCGATGGTACCTGCCAGAGCTTTGTTGGCTTCCAGCTTGACGGCATCGCAACCGGTGCGCGCCAGGACCTGCGCGCAATTGCGAAAGGCCTGCTCGTTGGATTCCTGATAGCTGCCGAACGGCATGTCGGCGATGACACAAGACAGACGTGTGCTGTCGACCACGGCCCGGGTGTGGCCGATGATTTCTTCGAGCTGCATGCTCAGCGTCGAGGCCCGACCATAGCCCACCATTGCAGTAGAGTCACCGACCAGAATGAAGTCGACGATAGGGTCGATCAGCCTGGCAATAGAGCTGGAGTATGCCGTCAGGGATACGATTTTCTGTTGGCCCTTCATCGCGACCAGTTGCGGAACCGTCAATCGTTTAGTACGGGTATGAGTGCTCATAAGTGTCTTCTTATGATGATTGAAAACTCCACGGGATGGTCATTACAACCGACCGAGTACAAATCGCGATTGTTCAACCTCCGATGATTAAAATCGTCGAAATTACGCTGAATTTCTTCCATGTTGTGCTCAATGTCCAGGATGAGGAAGTGCCCGATTATTGGTTAAACGCAAGAAAACTCAATGTACAGATTTGCGCTAAAAAGCAACCCAGATGCATTGTCTGGTTGTCCCGCCCGGTAATTGGATGGACCATTGCCAGCCAGATACCTGATGGCATTATTCAGACGACATGGCCCGTTCAAGGGCTTGGTTTCGAATGCTGTTTCAGTCGCGAATTTTCATAAGTACCAGTTTAGAGTCCCTTTATGACGGCCCATATTTATCCACAACCCGGTCGCTTTTCCCGGTCTGACTACAAGACCCTGGGTCTGGCGGCGCTGGGTGGCGCACTGGAAATCTACGACTTCATCATCTTTGTGTTCTTCGCCCTGACCCTCAGCCAATTGTTCTTTCCACCAGAGATGCCTGAGTGGCTGCGATTGCTGCAAAGTTTCGGGATTTTCGTCACCGGCTATCTGGCACGCCCGCTGGGCGGCATCCTGATGGCGCACTTCGCTGATCGGGTGGGGCGCAAGCGGGTGTTCAGCCTGAGCATCCTGATGATGGCTTTGCCCTGCCTGTTGATCGGGATCATGCCGACCTATGAACAGATCGGTTACTGGGCCCCCTTGATCCTGCTGCTGTTGCGGGTGCTGCAAGGTGCCGCGGTGGGTGGCGAAGTGCCGAGCGCCTGGGTGTTCGTGGCCGAGCATGCCCCGGTCGGGCATCGTGGCTATGCCTTGGGTGTGCTGCAGGCCGGGTTGACGTTCGGCTATTTGCTGGGGGCATTGACTGCGACCCTTCTGGCGCGGATCTACAGCCCGGCCGAGATCCTCGACTTCGCTTGGCGCTTCCCCTTCCTGCTGGGCGGTGTATTTGGAGTGATCGGGGTCTGGCTGCGGCGCTGGCTGAGCGAAACCCCGGTGTTCATGGCCTTGCAGGCGCGACGGGAGGCGGATGCAGAGCTGCCGTTGCGGACGGTGTTGCGCGATCACCGCAAGTCCATCCTGCCGGCGATGCTTTTGACCTGTGTGCTGACGTCGGCGGTGGTGGTGCTGGTGGTGATCACCCCGACCGTCATGCAGAAAAGCTTCGGCATGAGCGCCCGTCATACGTTCGCACTGAGCAGCCTGGGCATTGTGTTCCTGAATATCGGCTGTGTGCTGGCGGGATTACTGGTTGACCGGATCGGCGCCTGGCGTGCAGTGCTGGTTTATAGCCTGCTGCTGCCGGTAGGAACGGCGACGCTCTACGCCAGCCTGATCAGTGGTGGCTACTGGATCAGCGTGGCCTATGCTGTGGCCGGCCTGACCTGCGGCGTGGTGGGCGCGGTGCCTTCGGTAATGGTGGGATTGTTTCCGGCTCGGATCCGGGTGTCCGGCATCTCCTTTACCTACAATATTGCCTACGCACTCTGGGCCAGTACCACACCGCTGCTGCTGATCGGGCTGATGCCGTGGAGCCCTTGGGTCTGCGTAGGCTATTGCATAATCATGGGTACCGTCGGAGCCCTCATGGCATGGTTCTACGGTTTTCGCTCATCGTCCTCGGCTGACGTTTCGGTGGTTACGGGCGCCTGAGCCTGGCCCTTCGCGCCGCCGCTCGCGGCGCTTGCCCCTGAATATCAAAGGACGGCTCGGCATGCGCTGCGTCAACGATTTGCATGATCCCTACAGGTCGGTGTGGGGTCAGGCCTTTTTGGTTCTTGGCAGAAAGATCGCCAACACCCCAAGCAACGGCAGGAACGAACAAAGAAAGTAGACGTACTCAATGCCGTGGACATCCGCCAGATGCCCGAGTAACGCCGCACCAATCCCTCCGAAGCCGAACATCAGGCCGAAGAACACGCCGGCAATCATCCCGACATTCCCCGGCACCAGTTCTTGCGCATACACCACAATGGCCGAGAACGCCGAGGCGAGGATGAAACCGATCACCACGCTAAGGACGCTGGTCCAGAACAGATCGACGTGAGGCAGCATCAGGGTGAACGGTGCGACGCCGAGGATCGAGAACCAGATCACCGCCTTGCGCCCGATCTTGTCGCCGATCGGCCCGCCGAAGAAGGTCCCCGCCGCTACCGCTCCGAGAAACAGAAACAGGTGCAACTGCGAGCTGGCCACCGACAGGTCGAATTTTTCAATCAGGTAGAACGTGAAGTAACTGGTGAGACTGGCCATGTAGAAATACTTGGAGAACACCAGCAACCCGAGGACCACCAGTGCGCTGATCACCCGTCGTTTCGACAGGCCGTGAGTCGCTGCCTGACCTTGTTTGAGCTTGAACAGATTCAGGTGGTTGGCGTACCAGCGACTGATCCGATACAGCACGAACAGCGCAAACAGCGCGAACAATCCGAACCAGGCCACATGTCCCTGACCATAGGGAATGATGATCGCAGCCGCCAGCAACGGCCCGAAAGCCGAGCCCGCATTACCACCGACCTGAAACGTCGACTGCGCCAAACCGAAACGCCCCCCCGAGGCGAGTCGCGCCACACGAGAAGCTTCCGGGTGAAAGGTCGATGAACCGACACCGATCAACCCCGCCGCCAGCAGAATCATCGGGAAGCTACCGACCACGGACATCATCAGAATGCCGATCAATGTGCAGACGGTACCGGCCGGCAACAGCCAGGGTTTGGGATGACGATCAGTGTGGTAACCGACCCATGGCTGCAACAGCGAGGCCGTCAGTTGAAAGGTCAGAGTGATCAGGCCGATCTGGGTGAAGGTCAGGCCATAGCTGGCCTTGAGCATCGGATAGATCGACGGCAATACCGCTTGAATCAGGTCGTTGATCAGATGCGCCAGCGCCACCGCGCCGATAATGCGCATGACCAGCGGACTGCTTTGTGAAGTCGCGGGCGCCGACGTCACGGCGGACTGAACGTTGCTGATGGCCATGAGAGTTTCCGTACTGCGGATGGGTGCGCACTGGCAGGTCGGTCAATGTGCCATTTTTCGGTGCGGTTGCGCCATCCCCTTAGCCTGCTACCGACTTCAAAAAAAGAAGGTGATAGCGCAAAGCCATGGTCTGAATCTTGCCTTGTTTATCCGCTTCAACGCGGGCCCTTACAAAGGGAACCGAGAATGGGAAGTTTCGCTACAGAGTCGGCCTACAGAGCGGACCAAGGTGAACTTTCGAGCCTTTTAGAAGGGCACGAGTCGCGGTCGCAACGACCTCGACGCACGCCAATGGTGCGTGGTGTCCAGAGGAGTCATGGGGCATGCAGGCTTTTTTATCACCGGGGATCGGGTTGCTGGGGCGTTTCGGCTTCGCGCGCAAATTTCAGCTGCTGTTTCTGCTGTTTATCCTGCCACTCGCGGGCAGCCTGTGGATGATCGGTCAGGACTATCGTGACAAATTGAGCCTGATCTCGGGTGAACGCGCCGGGGTTCGTCAATTGCTCGCCCTGGATGCGCTCGACAACCTGCTCGCCGCCCAGCGTGACCGCGCCGCTCGTTGGCGCGCCACTGAAACCAATCGCCAACCGACACCCGCGACCATCGCGGCGATGGCAGCGTTCGATGCGGTTCAGCCGGCCGTCGCCCAAGCCATCACGGATTTGGGCAATACTCTGAAAACCGAAGGTGCCGAGGGTCAGACCCTCATCCGCTATCAGGCCCTGCAAACCGCCCTCACCGGCCTGGACTCGAAAAGCCTGAGCAGCGTCGGTTGGTGGCCGGACGGTTACGATCGCTTCACCAATGCCTTGAGTGCTCTGCAAGCCTTGCGCGAACAAATCGCCATGGACAGTCGCCTGACCCTCGCGCCATGGCTGGAAACCTGGCTGTTGACGCAGATTTCCACTCAACACGCACCGGACCTGATCGAACGGGTCGGTCGCCTCGCCGCGGTCGGTCAGGCCTCAGTAGTATCCGGGCAGTTCACCCTGCAAAGCCGCCTGCAACTGCGGGACTTGCGCAGCCGCATCGGCGATGCCCGGGAGCAGCTGATGAAAACCGCCGGCCTGCTGGAAGCGCGCCTGCCCAGCGCCTTGCAAACCTGGGCCGGGCAATATCACGACAGCCTCAAACACCTGGACGCCGGTTTGAAAGTGCTGGACGACGGCGTTTTCGGCGGCAGCATCAACCTCAAGCCGGAAGACTTTGAACGCAGCCTCGACGCCCTCCTCGGCGACCTCGCCTCGTTGCGCCAGCAATCGTTGGTTTCTCTGGATCAACGGCTGGATTATTACCACGGCTCGGCCATCCGCCAATTCATCCTGGTGGCGACAGTTTTTGGCTGCCTGCTACTGGCCGCGCTGTACCTGTTCATCTGTTTGCAGGCCTCGATCCGTCGCAGCGCCAGCGGCATTACGCTGTTGGCCGAAGCACTGCGTGACGGCAACCTGAGCCTGCAAGTACCGGTGCAGGGCCGCGACGAACTGGCGGCGATCAGCACCGCCCTCAATGTTGCGGTGGTGCAACTGCGCAACAGCCTCTTGGGGGTCGATCATGAGACCTTGCAGCTGAGCAACGCAGTGCGCACCCTCAACCATCACTCGAGCGGAGCCCTTGGGGAAGTCGAAGCTCAGCAGTTGCAGATCAGCCAGATCGCCGCTGCGGCCACGCAACTGGCGGCCACTTCTCAAGGGGTCGCCCAGAGTTGCGAACAGGCCTCAGGCAGCGCTCAGCACACCCAGCGTATCGCCGCCGACAGCAGCCGTGACAGCCAACGCACGACAGCGAGTATTCAGCAGCTCAACCAGCGCTTGAACGACACCGCGGCAGCCCTGGGCCGGGTCAGCGAGCAAGGGCAGCAGATTCAATCGGTGGTCGATACCATTCGCGGCGTCGCCGAACAAACCAACCTGCTCGCGCTCAACGCCGCCATTGAGGCGGCACGGGCCGGCGAGCAAGGTCGTGGCTTTGCCGTCGTGGCCGATGAAGTGCGCAGCCTGTCGCAACGCACCCAATCGTCCACCGCGCAAATCGCCGGCACCGTTGATAGCTTGCGCAGCACCGTCAACGAAGCCGTGAGCCTGATGGAAGCCGCCTGCGGCCAAGCCCAATCGGATGCGCAAGCCGTCACCGGTCTGGGCGAGCGACTGGGGGAAATCGCCAGCGCGGTGCAGAGTGTCACCGACACCCTGGCGCAGATCGCCACCGCTGTCGAAGAGCAAGCGAGCACCGCCGATGAAGTCAGCGGCAACATCCAGCAAGTCGATCAGGCCGCAGTACGCTTGCTTGAAGGCGCACGGGCGGTGAACCTCGCGGCAGACACCTTGAGCCAGGGCAGCAAGGCCTTGAGTGCGAATACCGGCAGATTCCAGCTCAATTGACACCCTCTCGTGGCCCGATTTTTCGGGTCAGCGGGATAAGCGGTTGAAAGTGTGGAGAAATATTTTAAATTTACGCTTGACGCATTTCCATTACAGGTGAATAATGCGCGCCACTTGGCTACATAGCTCAGTTGGTTAGAGCATAGCATTCATAATGCTGGGGTCCGGGGTTCAAGTCCCTGTGTAGCCACCAAGTACTAAAAACGGCTTACCGAAAGGTAGGCCGTTTTTTTATGCATCGAGAAAAATGGCATTGTTTCAGGACGGCGGACCTGATTTGCGTCGTTCCCCCCAGACCGATAAAGTCCCCGGACATTTTATCCCATGGACGGAGTGCCCTGCGTGTTCTCAGCCTTCCACTTGAGCCGCTATCGCCTGTCAGCCTTTTCGCTGATCGCCATCGCTTTAACCCTCACCGCGTGTAATACCCTGCCCTCTTCGCCGCCAGTTTCTACTCTGCCGGTCGCGCCGGAAATCGCCTCCGGTTATCGCACCGACCTGCCGACCCGGCACGCCTCGAAACACATGGCCGCAGCCGCCAACCCGCTGGCAGCCGAAGCCGGGCGGGAGATGCTGCGTGAAGGTGGGTCGGCGATTGATGCGGCCATTGCCATGCAAGCAGTGTTGACGCTGGTCGAACCGCAATCGTCGGGTATCGGCGGTGGCGCATTGATTGTCCTGTGGGATGGCAAGGCTGTACGCACCTATGATGGGCGCGAAACCGCTCCGGCCGGCGCCACTGAAAAACTGTTCCTGCAAGCCGACGGCAAACCGATGCCGTTCACCCAGGCACAGATCGGCGGGCGCTCGGTGGGGACGCCGGGTGTATTGCGGGCACTTGAACTGGCCCATCAAAAGCACGGTCGCCTGCCGTGGTCGAAGTTGTTCGAGCCCGCCATCAAACTGGCGGAACAAGGCTTCGCCATTTCGCCCCGACTGCATCAGTTGATCGCCGCAGACGCTTTCATACAGCGCTCACCGGACATGGCCGCCTACTTTCTGAATGTCGATGGCAGCCCGAAAGCCATCGGCACACAGCTGAAAAACCCGGCACTCGCCGCCGTGTTCAAGCGCATCGCCAAGGAAGGTCCAGATGCCCTGTACAAAGGTCCGATCGCCAAAGAGATCGTCGCCAAGGTTCAGGGCCATGCCAACCCTGGCAGCCTGTCGCTGAACGATCTCCAAGGCTATAAGGCTAAGGAACGCGGGCCGCTGTGCACCGACTACAAGCGCTGGAAGGTCTGCGGCATGCCGCCACCGTCGTCGGGCGGGATCGCCGTGGCGCAAATTCTCGGCACCTTGCAGGCGCTGGAATCCCGCGACCCGCGTTTTGCCCTGGCACCACTCAAACCGGTCAAGACCAGCAAACCGGCAGGCATCGAACCCGCCCCAGAAGCTGTGCACCTGATCGCCGAAGCCGAGCGCCTGGCTTACGCCGACCGAGCGCAGTATGTCGCCGACACCGACTTCGTACCCGTTCCGGTAAAAGGTCTGATCGACCCGACTTATCTGGCCAGCCGCGCCACCTTGATTGGCGACCGCAGCATGGGTCTGGCCAAACCCGGCACCCCACCGGGTATCCAAGTTGCCTATGCGCCGGACCACTCACCGCTGCGCATCTCCACCTCGCAAGTGGTGGCAGTCGATGACGAAGGCGGCGCCGTGTCCATGACCACTACCGTGGAAGCGGCGTTTGGCTCGCACCTGATGGTCCAGGGGTTTCTGCTCAACAACCAGATGACCGACTTCTCGTTCATCCCTGAAGAGAACGGACAAAAAGTCGCCAACCGCGTCGAACCGGGTAAACGCCCGCGCTCGTCCATGGCGCCAACACTGATCTTCGACCGTCAGAACGGCGAGTTCCTGGCCACCGTCGGCTCCCCCGGCGGCTCGCAAATCATCGAATACGTGGCCAAATCCACCATCGGCCTGCTCGACTGGAACCTCGACCCGCAAGCGGCCATCAGCCTGCCCAATTTCGGCAGCCGCAACGGCCCGACCGAACTGGAACAGGGGCAGTTCAGCCCAGAGCTGATTCAGGCACTGAAGGACAAAGGGCACAACGTGAACGAGATCGACATGACCAGCGGGACTCAGGCGATTGTTCGGATCAAGGATGCGCAAGGGAACGCTTCGCTGGCGGGCGGGGCTGATCCACGGCGTGAGGGAGAAGCACTGGGGGATTGAGTCGTACCTGGAAATGAAGGGGCTTACCGAGAGGTAAGCCCTTGTTTACAGGTATCAAACCCTGATCAGGTATCGCGTGCTGTCTATTCCTACTCGCAAAAACTCAGGCCGGCACACCCAAAATAATATGCGACGCCTTGATCACCGCTGTCGCACTCACGCCCGGCGCCAAACCCAGCTCTGCAACCGCTTCACGGGTAACGATCGAATAAACTTCGCTGCCGCCATCGAGCTGGATCACCACTTCAGCGTTCACCGCACCATCAGTGACGCTGGTGACTTTGCCTTCCAGGCAGTTGCGCGCCGAAAGGCGAATGTCGCTGGATTCGGTCATCAGCATGACCCACGGCGCCTTAACCAGCGCGACCGCTTCCTTGCCGACCGCGAGGCCGAGGTTCTTCACGCTTGCCATGGTCACCACAGCAACCAGCTCATTGCCGCCTGGAAGTTTCAGGGAGACTTCGGCGTTGACCGCGCCTGACTGCAATTGACTGATGGTGCCTTTGAATACGTTACGGGCGCTGACTTTCATTTGGATTGTTCCATTAAATTACATTTTTTGTATACAACCCCCCCTATCATTCGGGATAACCGCGAGTTGTGCAACTACGCGCTCACATACACCCACGCTTCAATCCCGGATTTCAGTACCACGCTGACACGCTTGTAATCCGATACTTCATAGCTGTCGGCGGCAGCCAATTCTTCGGGGGTGATCTGGAACACCATCCCCGGAATCGGCGCGCTGCTCTCGCTGCCCGGACGAAGTATCGGATGCTGGGACTTGCCGCTGGTGGCCAACACCTCGGGGTCAGTAATTTCCACCCAGGACTGTTCGTAACCCGGCATCGCGTCGTCGCTGCCAGTCAGCTCTCGCCCGAAGTTGGCGAGTTGCACGGCTTTGTCCTGCAAGGTGCCGTAAGAAAACAGGTACACCGTTGAATCGCTCATCCATAAGTCCTTGGTTAGCTTTCTTGATTGAGCAGGAAATTCGAAGGATCGTTGAGGTGCCAGTGGCCTTGTTTGTCGATACCGATCAGTAACGGTTCGACGCGTGAACGACCCCGCGCGTTAAGAACCCCTCAACGATTGGCCACCAGATGTGCGCCGAACAACAGCTAGCAACTGCCGGCGAACCGATCCAGCCATTTGCGCGAGCGGTCGTAGACACCCGCAACCCGACGGCTGGCAAACAGCAGCGCTACGCTGCAATACCAACTGAACGACAAAGTCGCCATGGTCAGTACGGCCAGCGCCAGCAACATCAGCGGAGGGGAAGAAGGCATGACCGTGGCGAAAATCGTTGCGACGAAAAGCGCCGACTTCGGGTTGGTCATATTGCCCAGAAAACCCCGCCCATAAGCCGAGAGCAGCGTGCGCAACGCATCCTGTCCTTGGAAGTGAAATGGGTAGCCCCTTTTTGATGGCGACCCACGCCTGGATGGATCGCATCAAGTCGATAGTTGATTGGCAAACTGCCCGACCGCGTTCACCACTTTCTGCGCACCGTCCTGGATCTCGACGATCACCGTCCCCGCCTCCGCCGCCAGCGCCAGACCTTGTTCAGCCTGGTGTTTACCGTCGGTCATGAGTGCCACGGCGTTGCGCGCCATGTCCTGGTTCTGGCGCACAACGCCGACAATTTCATCGGTCGCCTGGCTGGTACGCGAAGCCAGTTGCCGGACTTCGTCAGCCACCACGGCAAAACCCCGACCCTGCTCACCGGCGCGTGCCGCTTCGATGGCCGCGTTGAGCGCCAGCAGATTGGTCTGTTCGGCGATGCCACTGATGGTTTTGACGATGGTGCCGATCACCAGCGATTGCGCGTTCAGCGCCTCGATGCCTTCGCCGGCGGTTTGCATGTGTTTGGCCAGGTCACGCATCACGTCCACGGCTTGGGTCACCACGGCAGTACCGCGCTGTGCGCTCTGGTCGGTTTGCTGAGAAGTGCTGTAGGCAATGTTGGCCGCTTCGGCAACGGCTTGCTCCTGATTCACCTGATCGGTAATCACCGTGGCGAATTTCACCACTTTGTAGAGTTTGTTGTTGGCGTCGACCACCGGGTTGTAGGAAGCCTCCAGCCAGACCACGCGACCGTGGTTATCAATACGTTTAAAACGATCGGCCACAAACTCGCCAGCGTTCAGGCGACGCCAGAAGTTCTGATACTCGGCACTGTTATATTCCTCAGGTTCGCAGAAAGTGCGGTGATGTTTGCCCTGGACCTGCGCGAGACTGTAGCCCATGCCGTTGAGAAACCGCTCGTTGGCCGTCAGCACGTTGCCATTGAGGTCGAACTCGATGACCGCGGTCGAGCGCACTAGCGCACCGATCAGGTTCTCATGTTCACGGGACGCCTCGATGGTGCGGGTCAGGTCGCTGGAGTAAATCGAGAAGTGTTTGATCCGGCCATCCGAGGACCGCACCGGTTGCATGATCGACCGCAGCCAGGCTTCGGCACCGTTGCCCCGCAATAAACGAACCGTGCCGGCAAAGTGCTCGCCACGGGTCAGCGCAGTCTTGAAGCGGCGATGAAATTCGTTCGATTTCACATGGACGGGGACGATGTCTTCGATGTGTCGGCCGACCAGATCGTTGCCCTTGTAGAGCATTTCACCCATGAAGTTCTGGTTGGTCGATTGAACCCTGCCATCGGCATCAAGGGTCAGGACCAGCATCTCGCTGTCCAGGCTCTCCTTGACTTGCTGAAGGCTGGAGAGTTCTTCGCGAAGAGCCGACAGCTCCTGCTTCAAGCGTTTGTTGAACATGGGAAGCACCGATGGACTGGGGTAGAAAGCGGCATACAGCCTAGCCATCGGCCGTGGGGATATTTTCTGAAGAGTGTTTCTGGGTTGTCCTACAAAAATAGTCGCTATACAAACCCCGTTCTCTTCCGCAGAAAATCATACAGATCCCTGCCCCACATCGGGTACTAACGCATTTTAAACTATCGGTGAAACGGCGATCTTTTCACCTGGGCACTAGACCGCTCGACACAAGTAGTTTCAGTATGTACCCGCCCCGCCTCCGAGGGCTCACGCTGAAAAGGATCTGAGCATGTTCAAACTCGCAGGACTCACCTTGGCCGCACTCACCCTGAGTGCCGCCGCTCACGCCGATGTCGATCTGAACCTGGGCAGTACCGAACGTGTTACTCGGCTGTTCGCCTACCCCAACAACTGCAGTGTCATCTGCTATCGCAACTGGACGCTCGAACAGACAGTCGAGCACTACCTGACCCAAAGCGTACAACGCGATGGCTACAAAACCGCAAAAGTGGTGGTCAAAACCGACAATAAGCAGCTTTACGCCAATATCAGCGGTGTGCCCAACGGCTATGACAAGCCATTGACCGCATTGCTTAACGCTGGGGATTTGGCTTACAACGGCGCCAGCAAGCTGAGTGCCGATGGTAAATGGACCTATAGCTGGTATCTGTTCCTGCCGCTGGGCATGGCGTTGGAAAATCGCAAAAGCGTCGAACTGCTGCACTTCCCGCCGGATTATTCGCTGACCCAGGCCCAGGACTACCTGGAGTCCAAGACCACCGACCGTTGGGCCACGCTGTTGACTGCCAACGGCATCCCTGTCGACCAGACACCGGGTTATCAGACCATCATCGACATCGCGCCGATTGCCGCACCGTCCAGCGCCGGCAAGGACCTTGAAGGCGTCTATGACTACTTCAAGGATTACCAGACCACCATGGTCAAGGAAGTCAGCCAGAACGCCAGCGGCGCTGCGTTGCCAATGGTTGCCTTCGGCGCACCGGTGCGTAACTGGATCAAGCAACAATATGGGCCGACCGTGGACGTCCTGGGCCTGGCAACCATCAGCCCGAGCGAGGGTGTGAAGGTGCCGGTACTGGGTTCCAACCATCCGAGCTACATCTGGTACGCCGCCGATCCCGAAGCCTACAGCGGCAGCGATGCCCAAGCCAAGGCTGACGCCGCGGGGCTGAAAGTCATGGGGCAGGATTTGAGCGCCGCGTGCTGGCAGGCCGGAATGGGCAGCAAACCGGGTACCGACCCTACCGTTCAGCTGAAAAGCTGTACTCAGACCTGGCAAGTGACCCAGAAAGAAAAAACCTGCGAACTGTTCTACACCTCGATCCGCAACCTGACGCCTGAACAGGCCGTGGCCAAATGCGCAACAACGACGGTCAAATCCCAGCTGAAACAGCTGAAGAGCCCGTCTCTTGCGAACTCTGCTCCTGCCCCACACTTGTAAACGATGAAAGTCTTTCCCGCGTGAGCCATGGCTGACGCGGGAAATAGCCTTTTACGCCTGTCATATCTGACAGTAGATCGATTGTTTCATTTGCGAGAGGCTTGAGGCATACCCATGTGCTGCAAAGCTGACGGATGTCGGTTGACGGAGGTTGTAGCACCCAGCTGACAAGGATTGTTATGAGAGCCCACAACCAACAAAAAATACCCCCACCGCCATCCAATGGCATCTATCCCTTTGAAGAATTGCCCCTTCGCCTTGGATTCCCCTCCAGGGATGACTTTGAAATTCTCAACAACGCAGAGGGATCGGCAATAGCGGTCATGGCTCTGCGCGAATTTCCTCGAATCAGCCGAATCTGCCGGGTTTCTGGGCATCTGTTGCCCTATCGCTGCCGACATACCCGGCAGATGGCCCCCGAAATCCATGTCTACGATCCGCGCTTCTGCGGCCTGCTGAGCCACTCTTGCGACCCCAATGTCTTTCTCGACATGAGCGAGCTGTGGTTATGGGCGCTCAAAGACATCAAAAAGGGTGACCGGCTGACGATGGATTTCGCCACGACAGAAGACAAACTGCTGCGGCAGTTCGCCTGCCGCTGCGGTTGTCCGTGCTGCCGTGGCTGGATCATCGGCTATGACGAGTCGCCGAATGCCAATGGAGAACAGTTCTTTCAACACTGGCGTCGGCGAAGTCACGGCTGAAAGGCTTTTACAACGCCTCGACCGGACGCAAACGATACTGCGGTGGCAACTGTTCGAAACCGCTGATGGTGGCGTTCAGGCTTTTCCAGCGACCGTCCTTGATGCCATAAATGCAACCATGGATCGACAGGCTTTGCCCACGATGCCAGGCGTTTTGCACGATGCTGGTATGACCGACGTTGGCCACCTGCTGGATCACGTTGAGCTCGCAGAGGCGGTCGACCCTTTCTTCTTCGGTGGACAACTTGGCCAGTTCGTCGCGCTTTTCATAATAGAGATCGCGAATCGAGCGCAGCCAGCCGTCGATCAGACCCAACTGACGGTCCTGCATCGAGGCGCGTACACCGCCGCAACCGTAGTGGCCGGTGACCAGGATGTGTTTGACCTTGAGTACGTCGACCGCGTACTGAATCACCGACAGGCAGTTGAGGTCGGTGTGCAGTACAACGTTGGCCACGTTGCGGTGCACAAACAGATCACCCGGCAGCATGCCGACGATTTCATTGGCCGGCACCCGCGCATCGGAACAGCCGATCCACAGGTACTCCGGGGTTTGTTGACGAGCCAGCTTGGCGAAGAAATCAGGATCTTCCTTGGTGATCGCGTCGGCCCAGCGCTCATTGTTATCAATCAGATCTTGTAATTCGTTCATGCAATGAAGCCTCAAGAATGATTTGCTACTTTGACAGACAACCCTGTGTCGGGGTCACGCGCGAGATGCAGATACCCCCCTGATGCATAAATGGCTATCCGGCGCTTCCCTGCCGGTGGAATTCTCGCAAGCCCGGTAGGTCAACTGTAGTAAGGCCTACAGTATGAGGGAATGCCATGACTGATTCACTACGTCCGTTCGATGAGGCGCAACCCGAGCCCATCGACGACAACGAAGACCGCATGGGCTCAGTACATGAGCTGGATTTCGACGAGGAAGAATCTGGCGCCAGAATCGGCGACTTGATCCCCGAACGCGAGCGTGCGCAGAAAATGCCCGACGAACGCATCCGCGAAGCTGGCATGACGGGGGGCTCGACCGATGACCATGAATCCACCGACGATGACATGAGCCCGGAAACCTTGATCCGTGAAGACGGCGCACGGGACGCCCGAGAAGAGGGTGAAGGCGACCAGGCGGATTGGGATTTGAGCATTGTCGATGAAGACGACATCGGCGGGGGCAATGGGCTGGATGAGGCGGAATTGGCGCAGCGCGATCCAATGGATGGCAAGCGTTGATCGTTGTCGTCAGTGAGGACGCCTTCGCGGGCAAGCCTCGCTCCTACGGAATTGGTGCCGAACACAAAATGTATGAACGGCACAAAACCTGTAGGAGCGAGGCTTGCCCGCGAAGCTTTTAAGACTCAATCCACTAATGTACAAGCCATGACCACGGCATCCTCTCGCCCGCCAACCGCCGGGTAGTAATCCCGTCGACGTCCGATTTCGTTGAACCCATACCGCTCATACAACCGAAACGCCGCCCGGTTGCTGTCGCGCACTTCCAGAAAACATTCCCGAGCCTCTGCCCTGTAAGCAATCGACATCAAATGCTCCAGCAGCGTCAAACCCAGGCCTCGGCCCTGATTTTCCGGTTTGACGGTGATGTTCAGCAAATGCGCCTCGTCGAGAATGATCTGCACCACGCCATGACCGACCTGCTGTTGCCCTTCGAACATCAGCCAGATCTGGTACTTGGCCAGGCCATCGAGAAAAATCCCGCGGGTCCAGGGGTGGCTGTAAGCCGCGTATTCAATTTTCAGTACAGTGTCCAGGTCCGCCTCGGTCATCGGGCGGAACGATACAGCGTCACTCATTCGATTCTTTCCAGCGCGCCATCAGCCGACGCATGGCTTGCCAGACATCAGCCTTACGCTGTGGCTCTTCCATTAATAATTCCAGACCCGGCAGGGCCCAGACCGGCCCCAGGCCTTCGACCTGAAGTTCACGGTTGAAGGATTCGGCGTTGGCCTCACCAGCGAAACGCACCGCCGGCAAGCCGATCAGCCACAGGCAGACGCATGGAGCGTCTTCCAGACGGGCCGACAGAAAGCCTTGTACGAAATCCCGAGCCGCTTCCGGCCCCTGATCCATGGTGCCGCGAGCCAGCAGCGGCCAGCGCACCGGTTCGCCGATGATCTGCGGGCTGTCTGGCAGGCCGGCGGCGCGCAGCATGTCTTTGAGTAACAGATAGGCCGGATCGCGGGTCTGGAAGCTTTCGCCTGTGGGTAACTCCACCAGCAACAGGCAACGACCTGCGCGCAGCAATTGCAGGGCGAAACGCGGTGGCGGAACGACCGGCGCCTTGACCGCGACCGGGACCACCTCTTCTTCGACCTTGGCGTTCGTGCGGGTGCTGGCCAGCGATGGCCGAGGCACCTCGATTTTTACCCGCTCGGCTGGTTTGGCCGCAGGTTCCACGGGCGCCTGCGCCACCGGAGCAGGCGCAACCGGGGTGACGACCAATGGCTCGGGCATCTCCAGCAGTTCGGGGCGCGAGGGCGCAGCAAAGGGCAATTCGGTGCGCGGCAGCCAGTTGACCACCTGCATGGCGGTCAAATAAGCGCGGCGACGGGACTCGATAAGCAAAGGTCGGCCACTTGCGGATAACTAAAGTGCAGTGATTCTACCGCCCTTCGCTCAAGATCGCCCGCGCTGTTGATCGATAGACTTCACCGATAGTCTTTCCACCCATGAAAAATGGCGACAGCCCATCCCGAGAGTGAATCGACGCGGCTGCGATGCAGTACAATCGCGGCTTTTAATCGCCAACCAGCCGGCCATTCCGATGATCGAACCCAAGCGCGTCTTGCGCGCCCTCGCTGAACACTGGGCACTTCTGGAGCCACTGTGCGAGCACTTCGACCAAGGCACCTTGAGCCTCAACGAACTGCGCACGCAACTGGCCGCCCAGCAACTCGACAGTACACCGCAGGACATCACCAGCCTGCTGGACGTGTGGATCCGCCTCGACATTCTGGTTCCCGTGGCAAAAAGCCCGAACCGTTTCGAGCTCAACGCACAGATCCACGACTTCCTCGCTTACCTGCGCCGTGAGCACCGTTTGGGCCTGTGCCTGGAAATCGAAGCCTACTTGCGCCATCTCGAGCGTCTGGCCGGTTACATTCAAGACGCCTTCGACATTCGCGACGGCCACGACCTGGCGCGCCAGTTGCGTCTGCTCGACATGCGCGTGCGGGACGTTCTGAAGAAACTCGCCAACGACGAACAGGCCCTGGTGGCCGTCGCCGAGCGGGCCAAGACCAGCGACCGGCAGATCCCGCTGCGTCAGCGCTACGCTGAAGTGCTGGCGACCTGGGACGAATACGTCGAGCCGATGATTCAGTTGGTGAACGCCGACGGCGCCTTCGAACAAGGCGTGCGCAAGGTCGAAAACGTCCTGCTGAAGATGCTCACTGAACAGCAGCGCCTCGGCCATCTGGTCGACGACGATATGTTGCTGCGCACCCACGCACGCATCCTCGAAATGCAGACCAGTGCTCAACTGACTCTGCGTCATGCCCGTGAACTGCTGCTGCCGCTTCGTGAAGAAGCGCGCCGGCACAACGCCGTGACCCGTGGCGCAGCGCTGGCCTTATCGGCCATTCGTCGTAAAGGTATCGATGCGGTACCGCAAGCCGCGATGCCGATGTTCACCCGGCCGCAAAGCACCTTCCTCGGCAGCGCCAGTCAGGTTGAAGCCTACGTGTACGCCTTGGCCCGTTTCGAGCCGAAACCTGCGCGTTTCCCCAAGGCCCACAAGACCCAGAAAGGTGAAGCCCCGCGCGCGCCACGCACGGTTCGGGAGATGCTCGAGCGCTGCGAAGACGCATTGCCGATGCCGGACCTGATGACCTGGCTGCTGGAGCAGGAGCCGGACGGCGCTACTGACGAATTGCTTTATTGGTTCTCGCGACTGTCGCGGGAGAAACGCTTCAAACGCGAGCGCCTGGAACGCCGCGATTACCACACTCACGAGCATCAGGTCAGCCTGCGCTCCTTCGCCCTGCTCTCGGCACGCGCCACCGCCGCCGAGGATTCTGCGAGCATCCCACATGTATCTTGATCTTTCCGAACTGTCCCAGCTGGCGCCGATTTTTCGCGAGCTGTTCAAGGGCTACCACGTTAGCCGCCGCGACCCGGAGCTGTACGCGCAACTGTCAAACTTCCAGGACCAGTACCGCACGCTGTTCAAGGCGTTGGGCTTTGAACTGGTCTGCGACACCCGTGGTTTCTACTACTTCGTCCCGGACCTCGCTGCTGCGGCGGTGAACAAGACCGCGCAACGTCTGGCGCTGTTCACCTTCATTCTCGTCGAGCATCTGGCTGATCAGGGCCGCGATCCAGTCGCCGTGCTCGACGGTGGCAGCCTCGGCCGCGATGAATTGCCATCGTTGCTGGAAAAGTACCGCGACTTGTTCATCCAGGCCGAAGTGCAGACCGTCGAAGAACTCGAAGAAAAAATCATGCGCCGCATGACTCAGCTCGGTTTCGCCGGTGAAGAAAACGGCATCTACCGTTTCCTGCCGCCGATGCACCGCTTCCTCGATGTTTGCCTGTCGGTTCAGCAGGACCGCGACTTGGCGGCCAGCCTGCACAGCGTGCTGCCATTGCCGGTGCCAGTGCTGATCGATGACGACAGCGATGAAAAGCTGCTGCAAACCGATGATCCGCTGGACCTCAGAGAATTTGAGGTAGAGAGCGAAGAAGAAAGCGAAGAACTCGCCATGGCCCGCGCCATCGCCGAAGAACAGGAGACCGACGCATGAGCAAGGAACGCTACGGCATTCGCCGCTTTGCCCTTTTGAACACCGCCGGTTACAGCCTCGGCCTGTTCCCGCTGGAAGAGCCACTGTCGGTTTACGGCGCGAACAACCTCGGTAAATCCGCTTCGATCAACGCCTTGCAGTTCCCGATTCTGGCGCGCATGTCGGACATGAGTTTCGGCAAGTACAGCCTGGAGCAATCCCGGCGTTTCTACTTCGCCTCGGACACCAGTTACATCCTCGTGGAAGTTTCCCTGCCCCACGGCCCGCACGTAATCGGCGTGGTCGGCCGCGGCCCGGGCGGCGGTTTCGGTCACCAGTTCTTTGCCTATGCCGGCAAACTCGACCTGGCCCATTACCAGAAAAACGACACTTGCCTGCGGCAGAAAGAGCTGTTCAACAACCTCGAACGCGAAGGCCTGAAAGCCTACGAACTCAAGCCGGATGAACTGCGTCGTTTGCTGGTGGGTGGCCACACTTCGATTCCGCTGGACCTGACGTTGATCCCGCTGCGCTCCACCAGCGAGCAGAGCCTGAAGACCTTCCGCGCCCTGTTCATCAACTTGCTGCACATGCGCGAAATCACCGCGGCCAAGCTCAAGCAGTTGTTCCTCGATGCTTTCGAACACAGCCTGCGTTCCGGCAGTGTCGATTACATCGCCGCGTGCGAAGAAGCCTTCCGCGATGTTCGCCGCATGGAGCAGGATTACAACTCGCTGGTCACCGCTGGCCCGCTGGTTGAAGCACTGGCCGCTGGCGTGGCTCAGCGCAATATTTTGCGCGGCAAACTGCACCGGATCTCGCCATTGCTCGATTCCCTGCTCGGCACCTGGTCGGATTACGCCAGTGCGCGCAAGGAAGAACTGACGATTCAGGCCGAGCACTACCGCAACGAGCAGGACGCGCTGCAAAACGATCAACGCGGCGGCACTCAGGAGCTAATGCGTCTGGAGCGGGAAATCACCGGCATCCAGCGCTGGCTCGGCGAGTTGTCGGTGCTCAAACATCGCTTCGCACTGGTCGATGACGTCAAAGTCCTTGAGCAGCAACTGCTCGCGGCCAAGGATGCGCACGACGAACTGGCCGGTGCGCTGGCCCAGTCGAGGCAATTCAGCGCCGAGGATCTGGAAGAACGCCTGCGGGATCTGGAAAAACGCCTGAAGTCGGTCAAGCAACAACTCGATCACGCCGACAACAACAGCTACGCCCGTTTGCGCGAAGAATTCTCGCAGCAGGACGTCGAACGCCTGATGCGCCTGTTCAACAGCGCACTGTTCAGCCTGCCACTGGGTGAACACGGCATTACGCTGGACGAGGACGGTCAGTGGGTCAAATCCATGGAGCTGATCCTGGATGGCTTCAAAGGCGAGCGCTTCGAAGTGCCGGGCCTGTCCATCGACATCTCGCACATCGAGCCGCCAGCGCTGCAAGCTCTGGCTGACCGTGCGGCGTTGCGCGATCAGAAAGAGCGTCTGGACAAAGAACTCAAGCAACTGAAAACCCAACAAGCCGTGGCAGCCGACCGCGCGGCCAGCAAGACCCAGACCGAAGCGCTGTACCAGCAAGTGCTGGATGCGCAGAAAGCCCTGGAAGACTTCCGCCGCGCGCAAACCCTGAGCGCCGAAGAAGGCGACAAGCTTGAGCAATTGGCGCAGATGGAAGCCGCTCAGGATGAATTGAAGCGCTCCAGCGACGCCTTCACCGAACGCGTCCAGCAACTGTCGGCCAAGCTGCAACTGGTCGGCCGGCAGATCGGCGACATGGAAGCCAAGCAACGCACCCTCGATGACGCCCTGCGTCGTCGTCAGCTGTTACCAGCGGACCTGCCGTTCGGCACGCCGTTCATGGACCCGGTCGACGATTCCATGGACAACCTGCTGCCGTTGCTCAATGACTATCAGGACAGCTGGCAAGGATTGCTGCGCAGCGACGGGCAGATCGAGGCGCTGTACGCTCAGGTTCGCCTCAAGGGCGTGGCCAAGTTCGACAGCGAAGACGATATGGAGCGTCGCCTGCAACTGCTGATCAATGCGTACGCGCACCGCACCGACGAAGCCCTGACCCTCGGCAAGGCTCGCCGTGCGGCAGTCACCGACATTGCCCGGACGCTGCGTAACATCCGTAGCGACTATGACAGCCTCGAACATCAACTGGCGCTGTTCAACCGCGAGATCAACAAGCGTCAGGTCTCCAACCTGCAAAGCTTCCGTATCGTGCTCGCGCCGAACAAGGAAGCGCTCAAGCACATTGACCAGATCATCCATAGCGCCGGTCAGTACGAAGAAGGCGAAACCCTTTCCGTCTTCGACCTGAGCCAAAGCGCCGATCAGGACAACAAGAACGAAGAAGCCAAGGAATACCTGGCGCGGCTGGTGGCGGCAAACCACAACCAGCTCGGTCTCAAGGATCTGTTTGAGCTGGCGTTCGAGATCACCAAGGTCAATGGTCAGCCGGTGATCCACACCGACATCGACGGTGCGGCGTCCAACGGCACCACGATGACCATCAAGGCGCTGACCAACATGTACTTGTTGCTGCACTTGATGGACCGCGACCAGGCCGGCCGCGTGCGCCTGCCGTACTACCTCGACGAAGCGGCGGACATCGACGAAAAGAACCAGGCAGCCCTGCTGGAAACCAGCCTGCAATTGGGCTTCGTGCCGATTCTGGCGAGTGTGAAGCCGCAAGTTTGCGCCAGTGTCGCCATCGACCTGGAAGGCGGCAGCGGCCCGAACGGCATCTACATCGACGAGGCGGACTGGAAGTACATCCGCCGCCACGATGAAGTGAAGGCAACCGTTGTTGTACAAGCTGATGAGCCAGAGCTGGATCCGGTCTGATTTGATTTAATCCAAGCCAACAAAAAAGGCCGCGATCCAATGGATCGCGGCCTTTTTTATCTTTTCATTGTAGGAGCAGGGGGGCGCCTAGCCCTTGCCCGCGAAGGCGATATCACAGACGCCGACAGACTACTTGCCGATCGAGATCTTCGGCGCCCAAGTCAGCCACTCATCTTCGAACTGGTCGAACAGCGGGAAGGTTTGCTCGGGCCGCGCCGGGACACCCATGCGGTCGCCATCCGGCGTGGCAAAAGCAATGCCGCCCTGAACCAGCGTCTCCAGCGATTCGGTGCGTATTGTCGCGCCTTTGAACAAGCCGTAGTCAAAACCAAAACCACTGGTGTTCCAGAACCGGGTGCCACTGCGCACCAGCGGCGCGTACTTCGGCTCAATCAGGATGTGCACCAACACTCGATCAGCCGTCTGGCCCAGTTCATAGCCGGTCACCTTGCCTACCGTGATTTCGCGATAGGTGACGGGGACGCCGGTCTTCAGCGAGCCCCGGCGAGCAGCGCTCAACACCAGGCTTAAACCAGCCTCTTCCTTGGCGATTTCCGGAGGATTGGTCAAGGCCTCGAAAGTCTTCTGCGGGCCGAGGTTCTTTGGCGCCGGTTGCACTTCGATGTATTTCCCGGTGACCAACGTTTCGAGGTTCGAGGTTTTCATGAGGCCAAGCTCAGGTTTGACCACCCAGAACTGACTGCCGACCCGAGCGATACGCTCCGGCACTTCTGTGATTCGCGCGGTCAGCAGTACTGATTGAAGGTCATCACTGAGGTCGACGTCCTCAATCTTGCCAACGTCCAGGCCTTTGAATCGAACCGGCGTGCCACTGCGCAGGCCATCGGCGCGATCGACCTTGATCGTCACCATAGTGCCTTTCTGCGTTGCCTCATCATGGTTGGCATGCAGGCGGAAACGTGGAATACGTTTTTGCAACGGCGCCTTGGCTTCCGGAGTTTCGAAGGCGATGCCACCGGCCATCAGGCTTTGCAACGACTCACTTTTGACCTGGATGCCGCCGGTCAACCCACCGGTAAGCGTAATGCCGCTGGCATTCCAGAAACGCGTCGAGGCGTTGACCAGCCCTTCGTATTCCTTCTCGATATGCACCCCGATCACCAGCTGCTTTTTGGTGCGCGAGAATTGATAGCTTTGAACCGAACCGACCTTGACCTGTTTGTAGAGAATCGGACTGCCGACTTCCAGAGACCCAAGGTTGTCGGTGAACAACACCAAGTGCAGGCCTGGCGAACGCAGATCCAGTGGCGGCGCCTTGGGCCGTGCTTCGAACTCGCGCTGCGGTGCACCACCCTTGTCGCCAGGGCGCACGGCGATGTAGTTACCTTTGACCAGCGCTTCCAGGCCGGTAATACCGGCAAGCGAAATCGATGGTTTTACCACCCAGAACTGGGTGCCAGTGACCAGGTAATCCTCGGCCAGTGGGTCGAGAGTCAAATCGGCGCTGGCACTGGACAGGTCCGGGTCAATCTTGAGCGTTTTCAGATTACCGACCTGGATGCCTTTGTACATTACCGGCGTACGACCAGCCTGCAGACCTTCGAAATCGCTGAGTTTGACCTTGACCCGAATACCCGCTGCGGCTGCATCGAAATCCTCATAGAGACGGAACGGCAGGCTTGGATCGGTGGGCGGGCTGTCCTTGCGGTTTTCCGGAGTGGCGAACGCAATACCACCGGCGACGATGCTGGCGAGGGACTCGCTACGCACTTTCACACCAGAAAGGTTGGCGTCGATACTGATGCCGCTGGCATTCCAGAAACGCGTGTGTTTACGCACCAGACTGGCGTAGGTCGGCTCAATGAAGACTTTGAGCTCGACAGTGCTCTGGTCTGCGGACAGCACGTAGCTTTTGATCTGACCGACTTGAATCTGCTTGTAGAACACCGGGCTGCCGCGATTCAGCGAGCCGAGGCGATCAGCCTTGATGGTCAGGTGCAGGCCGGGTTGGGCGTCCGACAGCGGAGGCTCTTGGGCCAGGGCCTTGAATTTGCGGGTCGGCTCGCCTTCACCTGGGCTGACAGCCACGTAGTTACCCGAGACCAGCGTCTCCAGGCCCGTGATACCGGCCAGGCTAACGCTCGGTTTGACCAGCCAGAAACGCGTGCTGGTCCTGAGGTATTGCTCCACGTCTTTGTTCATCTCGATGGTAGCGATCACTCCTTTGGAGCTGCCTTCGTCATCGAGTTTGAGGGCTTTCACCTTACCGACCGACATGCCTTTGTAGACGACCTCGGTCTTGTTGGCCTGAATGCCTTCACCACTTTCGAAGCGCACCTGAATCTCGATGCCCGTCTCGCTGTAGGCACGCCAGCCGAGCCAGCCGCCGATGATCAATGCGATCAGGGGCAATACCCAAATGGCTGACCAGTTCGAGGCCGGTCGGGTTTTCGCTTTAGGCAAATCAGTCATGGTCGTCGTCCGACTCCGTGTTATCCCAAATCAGTCGGGGATCGAAAGTTACTGCGGCAAGCATCGTCAAAATCACCACACTGGCGAAGGCGATGGCGCCAGGATTGGCTTCGATACTGGCAAGCCGTCCAAAATTCACAACCGCCACCAGGATGGCGATCACAAAGATATCCAGCATCGACCAGCGGCCGATGAACTCGATAAAGCGGTACATCAGAATGCGTTGGCGTGCCGAGAGCGGCTGGCGACGCTGCACCGAAAACAGCAGCAATGCGATGCCCACCAGCTTGAACGTGGGTACCAGGATGCTGGCGATAAAAACCACGGCGGCGATCGGAATCATGCCGTGCTGAACCAGTTGGATCACACCGGACATAATGGTGCTCGGATCGCCCTGCCCCAAAGAATTGACGGTCATGATCGGTAGCACATTGGCCGGGATGTAGAGAATCGCGCCTGTGATCAACAATGCCCAGGTACGCATCAGACTGTTTGGGCGGCGGGCGTGAACCAGCGCGCCGCAGCGGGTGCAAACCTGCTCGTCGGTATCGGCTTCCTGTCTATTCAACTCGTGGCATTCGGCACAAATCAGAATGCCTGCATCAATCGCCCGCATGGGCATCTTCTCCTGATAGAGCCTGCCAGATCTGGTGCGGTGACATCACCACTTCCAGCCAGACCTGAACCAACAACAAACTGATGAAACACGCCAGACCAAAACCTACGGTGATCGCCGCCATATCGGCCAATTTGACGATCGCAACCAGCACACCCATGAGGTAAACCTCAAGCATCCCCCAGTCCCGTAGATGGTGATAAATGCGGTAGAGCAGCAGACCGTAACTGCGTCCGATATCGAAGCGAATACTCAGCAACACGACCAATTGGCAAAGCAGCTTGAGCAGCGGAATCCCCATGCTGCAAAGAAATACCACTGCCGCTACGCCTCGCATACCGGTATCGAACAGACCTACAACGCCACTCCAGACAGTATCGTGCGACGATTGTCCGAGTAGATGGAGCTGCATGATGGGTAAAAAGTTCGCAGGTATATACAACAACAGCGCGGCAATGACCAAGGCGAGACTGCGCTGCACGACATTGTGTCGATGGGCATACAGCTCATAACCGCAGCGTACACAGATGGCTTTCTCACCATGAGCAAGCTCAGGCTTGCGCATCAGCAAATCGCACTCATGACACGCTACCAAGTCGTCCAGCGGTAAATCTGACAGCCTTGGGGCGTCAACCGGATCTGGCATAAAGGCTCTGGCTCCAATAAGTTGGACCTATTCTAGTGTCCTGACTCGAAAATAACTGTGCAATTTTGTGTTGTCGCCGGAGTGCTCTTTCCTGCGCACAAACAAAACCCCTACCTGCATACGCAGATAGGGGTTTCGGAATTTGATCTTGACGATGACCTACTCTCACATGGGGAAACCCCACACTACCATCGGCGATGCATCGTTTCACTGCTGAGTTCGGGATGGGATCAGGTGGTTCCAATGCTCTATGGTCGTCAAGAAATTCGGTAGCCAGGTCGTTTGCCTTGCGGCTCACGCTCCAGCGAATGGGTATGTGACAGCTTGGTGTTTTGTGAGTATCTCGAACTTTCGGTTCGTTTCGTCTTCACACACCGCAATCTGGTGCCTTTTCGCTTTTCAGCTCGAAGCCTGCAAATTGCTTGGGTGTTATATGGTCAAGCCTCACGGGCAATTAGTATTGGTTAGCTCAACGCCTCACAGCGCTTACACACCCAACCTATCAACGTCGTAGTCTTCGACGGCCCTTCAGGGGACTCAAGGTCCCAGTGAGATCTCATCTTGAGGCTAGTTTCCCGCTTAGATGCTTTCAGCGGTTATCTATTCCGAACATAGCTACCCGGCAATGCCACTGGCGTGACAACCGGAACACCAGAGGTTCGTCCACTCCGGTCCTCTCGTACTAGGAGCAGCCCCTCTCAAATCTCAAACGTCCACGGCAGATAGGGACCGAACTGTCTCACGACGTTCTAAACCCAGCTCGCGTACCACTTTAAATGGCGAACAGCCATACCCTTGGGACCGGCTTCAGCCCCAGGATGTGATGAGCCGACATCGAGGTGCCAAACACCGCCGTCGATATGAACTCTTGGGCGGTATCAGCCTGTTATCCCCGGAGTACCTTTTATCCGTTGAGCGATGGCCCTTCCATACAGAACCACCGGATCACTAAGACCTACTTTCGTACCTGCTCGACGTGTCTGTCTCGCAGTCAAGCGCGCTTTTGCCTTTATACTCTACGACCGATTTCCGACCGGTCTGAGCGCACCTTCGTACTCCTCCGTTACTCTTTAGGAGGAGACCGCCCCAGTCAAACTACCCACCATACACTGTCCTCGATCCGGATAACGGACCTGAGTTAGAACCTCAAAGTTGCCAGGGTGGTATTTCAAGGTTGGCTCCACGCGAACTGGCGTCCACGCTTCAAAGCCTCCCACCTATCCTACACAAGCAAATTCAAAGTCCAGTGCAAAGCTATAGTAAAGGTTCACGGGGTCTTTCCGTCTAGCCGCGGATACACTGCATCTTCACAGCGATTTCAATTTCACTGAGTCTCGGGTGGAGACAGCGCCGCCATCGTTACGCCATTCGTGCAGGTCGGAACTTACCCGACAAGGAATTTCGCTACCTTAGGACCGTTATAGTTACGGCCGCCGTTTACCGGGGCTTCGATCAAGAGCTTCGCGTTAGCTAACCCCATCAATTAACCTTCCGGCACCGGGCAGGCGTCACACCCTATACGTCCACTTTCGTGTTTGCAGAGTGCTGTGTTTTTAATAAACAGTCGCAGCGGCCTGGTATCTTCGACCGGCATGGGCTTACGCAGTAAATGCTTCACCCTCACCGGCGCACCTTCTCCCGAAGTTACGGTGCCATTTTGCCTAGTTCCTTCACCCGAGTTCTCTCAAGCGCCTTGGTATTCTCTACCCAACCACCTGTGTCGGTTTGGGGTACGGTTCCTGGTTACCTGAAGCTTAGAAGCTTTTCTTGGAAGCATGGCATCAACCACTTCGTCACCCAAAGGGTAACTCGTCATCAGCTCTCGGCCTTAAGATCCCGGATTTACCTAAGATCTCAGCCTACCACCTTAAACTTGGACAACCAACGCCAAGCTGGCCTAGCCTTCTCCGTCCCTCCATCGCAATAACCAGAAGTACAGGAATATTAACCTGTTTTCCATCGACTACGCTTTTCAGCCTCGCCTTAGGGACCGACTAACCCTGCGTCGATTAACGTTGCGCAGGAAACCTTGGTCTTTCGGCGTGGGTGTTTTTCACACCCATTGTCGTTACTCATGTCAGCATTCGCACTTCTGATACCTCCAGCAAGCTTCTCAACTCACCTTCACAGGCTTACAGAACGCTCCTCTACCGCATCACCTAAGTGATACCCGTAGCTTCGGTGTATGGTTTGAGCCCCGTTACATCTTCCGCGCAGGCCGACTCGACTAGTGAGCTATTACGCTTTCTTTAAAGGGTGGCTGCTTCTAAGCCAACCTCCTAGCTGTCTAAGCCTTCCCACATCGTTTCCCACTTAACCATAACTTTGGGACCTTAGCTGACGGTCTGGGTTGTTTCCCTTTTCACGACGGACGTTAGCACCCGCCGTGTGTCTCCCATGCTCGGCACTTGTAGGTATTCGGAGTTTGCATCGGTTTGGTAAGTCGGGATGACCCCCTAGCCGAAACAGTGCTCTACCCCCTACAGTGATACATGAGGCGCTACCTAAATAGCTTTCGAGGAGAACCAGCTATCTCCGAGCTTGATTAGCCTTTCACTCCGATCCACAGGTCATCCGCTAACTTTTCAACGGTAGTCGGTTCGGTCCTCCAGTTAGTGTTACCCAACCTTCAACCTGCCCATGGATAGATCGCCCGGTTTCGGGTCTATTCCCAGCGACTAGACGCCCTATTAAGACTCGCTTTCGCTACGCCTCCCCTATTCGGTTAAGCTCGCCACTGAAAATAAGTCGCTGACCCATTATACAAAAGGTACGCAGTCACCCAACAAAGTGGGCTCCCACTGCTTGTACGCATACGGTTTCAGGATCTATTTCACTCCCCTCTCCGGGGTTCTTTTCGCCTTTCCCTCACGGTACTAGTTCACTATCGGTCAGTCAGTAGTATTTAGCCTTGGAGGATGGTCCCCCCATATTCAGACAAAGTTTCTCGTGCTCCGTCCTACTCGATTTCATGACCAAGAGATTTTCGCGTACAGGGCTATCACCCACTATGGCCGCACTTTCCAGAGCGTTCCGCTAATCTCAAAGCCACTTAAGGGCTAGTCCCCGTTCGCTCGCCACTACTAAGGGAATCTCGGTTGATTTCTTTTCCTCAGGGTACTTAGATGTTTCAGTTCCCCTGGTTCGCTTCTTAAGCCTATGTATTCAGCTTAAGATACCTAACTTATGTTAGGTGGGTTCCCCCATTCAGACATCTCCGGATCAAAGTCTGTTTGCCGACTCCCCGAAGCTTTTCGCAGGCTACCACGTCTTTCATCGCCTCTGACTGCCAAGGCATCCACCGTATGCGCTTCTTCACTTGACCATATAACCCCAAGCAATCTGGTTATACTGTGAAGACGACATTCGCCGAAAATTCGCGATTAAACTCACAAATTTTACCTTAGCCTGATCCACTACCAGTGAAAGTAGTGTTCAGTCTATCTTTCTATCACATACCCAAATTTTTAAAGAACGATCTAATCAAAGACTAGAAATCAATATTCACACCGGAATATTCATTTCTAAACTCTCAAACGTTTCGAAGCAGTTTATGGTGGAGCCAAGCGGGATCGAACCGCTGACCTCCTGCGTGCAAGGCAGGCGCTCTCCCAGCTGAGCTATGGCCCCATAACAAAATTGGTGGGTCTGGGCAGATTCGAACTGCCGACCTCACCCTTATCAGGGGTGCGCTCTAACCAACTGAGCTACAGACCCAATTTCGAGCTTGTAACTGTTAGCGTTGAGCTATCAGCTTGGAGCTTAAAGCTGCTTCTATCGTCTTCTTCAATGAATCAAGCAATTCGTGTGGGAACTTATGGAGCAGCTGATGTCGTCGATTAAGGAGGTGATCCAGCCGCAGGTTCCCCTACGGCTACCTTGTTACGACTTCACCCCAGTCATGAATCACACCGTGGTAACCGTCCTCCCGAAGGTTAGACTAGCTACTTCTGGTGCAACCCACTCCCATGGTGTGACGGGCGGTGTGTACAAGGCCCGGGAACGTATTCACCGCGACATTCTGATTCGCGATTACTAGCGATTCCGACTTCACGCAGTCGAGTTGCAGACTGCGATCCGGACTACGATCGGTTTTCTGGGATTAGCTCCACCTCGCGGCTTGGCAACCCTCTGTACCGACCATTGTAGCACGTGTGTAGCCCAGGCCGTAAGGGCCATGATGACTTGACGTCATCCCCACCTTCCTCCGGTTTGTCACCGGCAGTCTCCTTAGAGTGCCCACCTTAACGTGCTGGTAACTAAGGACAAGGGTTGCGCTCGTTACGGGACTTAACCCAACATCTCACGACACGAGCTGACGACAGCCATGCAGCACCTGTCTCAATGTTCCCGAAGGCACTCCGCTATCTCTAGCAGATTCATTGGATGTCAAGGCCTGGTAAGGTTCTTCGCGTTGCTTCGAATTAAACCACATGCTCCACCGCTTGTGCGGGCCCCCGTCAATTCATTTGAGTTTTAACCTTGCGGCCGTACTCCCCAGGCGGTCAACTTAATGCGTTAGCTGCGCCACTAAGAGCTCAAGGCTCCCAACGGCTAGTTGACATCGTTTACGGCGTGGACTACCAGGGTATCTAATCCTGTTTGCTCCCCACGCTTTCGCACCTCAGTGTCAGTATCAGTCCAGGTGGTCGCCTTCGCCACTGGTGTTCCTTCCTATATCTACGCATTTCACCGCTACACAGGAAATTCCACCACCCTCTACCATACTCTAGCTCGTCAGTTTTGAATGCAGTTCCCAGGTTGAGCCCGGGGATTTCACATCCAACTTAACGAACCACCTACGCGCGCTTTACGCCCAGTAATTCCGATTAACGCTTGCACCCTCTGTATTACCGCGGCTGCTGGCACAGAGTTAGCCGGTGCTTATTCTGTCGGTAACGTCAAAACAATTACGTATTAGGTAACTGCCCTTCCTCCCAACTTAAAGTGCTTTACAATCCGAAGACCTTCTTCACACACGCGGCATGGCTGGATCAGGCTTTCGCCCATTGTCCAATATTCCCCACTGCTGCCTCCCGTAGGAGTCTGGACCGTGTCTCAGTTCCAGTGTGACTGATCATCCTCTCAGACCAGTTACGGATCGTCGCCTTGGTGAGCCATTACCTCACCAACTAGCTAATCCGACCTAGGCTCATCTGATAGCGCAAGGCCCGAAGGTCCCCTGCTTTCTCCCGTAGGACGTATGCGGTATTAGCGTCCGTTTCCGAGCGTTATCCCCCACTACCAGGCAGATTCCTAGGCATTACTCACCCGTCCGCCGCTCGCCACCAGGTACAAGTACCCGTGCTGCCGCTCGACTTGCATGTGTTAGGCCTGCCGCCAGCGTTCAATCTGAGCCATGATCAAACTCTTCAGTTCAAACATCTTTGGGTTTTTAAGAAACCCTAAACTTGGCTCAGCAATCGTTGGTTACATCTTTGATTTCTCGCGGAGTAACTTGTGATGCTGATAATCTTGTTGACTATCAGTCTGACTCCACAAGCACCCACACGAATTGCTTGATTCAGTTGTTAAAGAGCGGCTGGTTAAGATCTTTCGTCTCAACCGAGGCGCGCATTCTACAGCAGCCTCTGTTGCTGTCAAGCGGTTATTTTCAGAAGTTTTCAAGGATTTCCTCAACAACTTCAACCACTTGCGCTTCCGATCTCTCGTTAGCGGGAGGCGAATTCTACAGCGTTACACGCTGCTGTCAACACCTCTTTTTCTCCGCTTTCGACCGAGATGATCGAACCGTCAAAAGAGCTAAACAACACCGCTCTTTCAACTCCTTCTGGCTTCAATGAGCTGAAGCGTAACCGCTGCCGAAAACTGCGTAACCCTTTGTTTACCAAGGAGTTTTCCGTTTCGACTGCGCCAGAAGTGGGGCGAATTATAGACTTCCTGAATCTGCCGTCAACCTCTAATTACACCTTTCTGGCAGAAGGTGCCTTTTTGGCTGTTAAACGTGGAATCCGGCGGGTTACAGGCGGCAATCTCAACACCAACAACAACGCACCTATAGAAGCATAGATCGCCCACTCCTTCAGATCGGCACGAACGACCCACAACATATGCAGTAATCCGAGCCCAAGAACCACATAGACCAACCGATGCAGTTTCTTCCAGCGAGAACCCAAACGCCGCTGACTGTAGCGATTAGAGGTAACCGCCAATGCCAGCAAACAGAGAAATCCCAGTACCCCGACAATAATGTAGGGCCGCTTACGCAACTCGATACCCAACTGCGACCAATCAAAGCCAAGGATGAACGCCGTGTAACCGCTCAAATGCAAAACCACATAAGCGAAACACCACAAACCCAACTGTCGCCGAACCGCTATCCACCCCGGCCAACCAGTGAGCTTCTGCAAAGGCGTCATGCTTAATGTAATGAGCAGCAGCACAAGCGTCCCCTGCCCCAATCGATCAACCAGTACTTTGCCCGGATCTGGCCCCAGCACATCCGCCCAGGCCTGATACAACCAAAGCAGCGGCCAAATCGCTGCAGCGCTGAAGACGCCAATACGCCAGAACGGATATCGCATCAGTAATTCTTCCGCAGATCGAGCCCTGTATATAGAGAAGCGACTTCATCCGAGTAGCCGTTGAACATTTGCGTGTCCCGCACATTGGGCTTGAACAGACCACTCGGCAAACGCCTTTCCCGTGCCTGGGTCCAACGCGGGTGATCGACTGTCGGGTTCACGTTCGCATAAAAGCCATACTCATCCGAGGCAATACTCTGCCAGGTCGTTTTCGGCTGCTCGCTGACCAGACTGATCCGCACGATGGATTTAATGCTCTTGAAGCCGTACTTCCAGGGCACCACCAGACGCAGCGGCGCACCGTTCTGATTCGGCAACTCACGCCCGTACATGCCCACAGCAAGAATCGCCAACGGATTCATCGCCTCATCCAGACGCAGCCCTTCCACATAAGGCCAGTCGATCAAGGCAAAGCCGGAACGCTGCCCGGGCATACTCTTGGGATCCTGCAAGGTTTCGAAGCGAATGAACTTGGCTTTGGACGTCGGCTCGACTTCCTTGAGCAAAGCCGAAACAGGAAAACCGATCCACGGAATAACCATCGACCAAGCCTCCACACAGCGAAGACGATAGATGCGCTCTTCCAGTTGATAAGGCTTCATGAAGTCTTCCAGCGCATACCGCCCCGGCTTACCCACCTCCCCGTCCACCACCACGTTCCACGGTTCGGTTTTCAGCGCACCGGCGTTGGCCGCGGGATCACCTTTATCGGTACCGAACTCATAGAAGTTGTTGTAGTGGGTCGCATCCTTGAAAGGTGTGATCGCCTCGTCTTTGACGTTGACCGCCCCCCATTTGGTAGAAGGAAGCTTTTCGGCAAACCAGGAGGGCGCCTTGCCAGGCTCGACATCAGCATAACGCGCAACATCGTCGGCACTCGCCCAACGCGGCAGACTGCTCGCAGCCAAACCGGCAACGGCGGCACCTAATACACTGCGGCGAGAAAGGTAGAGGGATTCAGGTGTGACGTCCGACTCATGACAGTCAGACGCTTTGGGGACTTTGATCAGCATGGCAACTCCGCAGCTTTGGAGGACAGATGCACCCATAGACTGCGGAGTATGAGGGAAATTACATCACTCGGCTTTTTTGTGCCGACGAAGGCGCAACAGGTACTGCACCGGCCCGGAAGCCGCATAGGCAAGGAAAACCAGCAGCAGGATGCGCGGCGGATCACTGAACACAACGGCGAATACCAATACCACTGCGAGGATCGCGACAAAGGGAACGCGCCCTTTCAAGTCCAGCTCCTTGAAGCTGTTGTACTTGATGTTACTGACCATCAGCATGCCAGCGGCGGCAACCATCAGTGCAACCAGGAACGACATCTTGGAACCCTGAATGCCGTAATCGCTGAATGCCCAGACAATGCCCGCGACCACACCGGCGGCAGCCGGGCTGGCCAGACCGATGAAGTAACGTTTGTCTGCGGTGCCGACCTGAGTGTTGAAACGCGCCAGACGTAACGCCGCCCCCGCTACATAGATGAAGGCGACCATCCAGCCAACCTTGCCCATGTCACCCAGGGCCCAACCGAATGCCAGCAATGCCGGCGCCACACCAAAGGCAACCATGTCCGACAGCGAGTCGTACTCGGCACCGAAAGCACTTTGGGTGTTGGTCATACGGGCAACGCGGCCGTCGAGGCCGTCGAGTACCATGGCGACGAAAATCGCGATCGCGGCAAACGCAAAATATTTGCTCGCGCCGATTGCATCACCGGCACTCAAGGCACTCTGGGCGCTCATCGAGTTGATGATGGAATAGAACCCTGCGAAGAGGTTCGCAGTGGTGAACAGATTCGGCAGAAGATAGATACCACGATGCCGGACTTTACGGCCTTCAGCGTCATGCCCTTCTTCGATGTGTTCATCGATAGGCAGAAGGCTTTCGGCGTCAGAAGCCTGCTTTGGCTCTTCGGGACGTTCGCTCATGGACATTTACCTTGCAACGGGGTGGAAAGTTTCGACAGGTGTCTGGGACGACGGTTCGGCCACAAACAATGCAGCTTTATACCAGAACCGGCGGATCCAAACGAAAAAACGCGGCCTAGGCCGCGTTTTCCGTACAAGCTCGGGACTTAGTTCTTGGCTTTGTCGACGATCTTGTTGGCACCGATCCACGGCATCATGGAGCGCAGTTGCTCACCGATGATTTCGATACCGTGAGCGGCGTTGTTACGACGCTTGGCGGTCATCGAAGGATAGCCGGTGGCGCCTTCGCTGATGAACATCTTGGCGTATTCGCCGTCCTGAATACGTTTCAGGGCGTTGCGCATGGCCTGACGGGATTCGGCGTTGATCACTTCCGGACCGGTCACGTACTCGCCGTACTCAGCGTTGTTGGAGATCGAGTAGTTCATGTTGGCGATACCGCCTTCGTACATGAGGTCAACGATCAGCTTCAGTTCGTGCAGGCATTCGAAGTAGGCCATTTCCGGCGCGTAGCCAGCTTCAACCAGGGTTTCGAAACCGGCTTTTACCAGCTCAACGGTACCGCCGCACAGAACGGCTTGTTCGCCGAACAGGTCGGTTTCGGTCTCGTCCTTGAAGGTGGTTTCGATGATGCCGGTACGACCGCCACCAACGCCAGCGGCGTAGGACAGTGCAACGTTTTTGGCGTTGCCCGAAGCATCCTGGTAGATAGCGATCAGGTCAGGGATACCGCCGCCTTTGACGAACTCGGAACGCACGGTGTGGCCCGGAGCTTTCGGCGCGATCATGATCACGTCGAGGTCGGCACGTGGCACAACCTGGTTGTAGTGAATCGCGAAACCGTGGGAGAAGGCCAGGGTGGCGCCTTTCTTGATGTTCGGCTCGATTTCGTTCTTGTACAGGGCAGACTGGAACTCGTCCGGGGTCAGGATCATGACCAGGTCGGCAGCCGCTACGGCGGAAGCAACGTCAGTCACTTTCAGGCCGTGAGCTTCGGCTTTGGCAACAGTGGCCGAACCTTTACGCAGACCAACAGTAACGTCAACGCCGGAGTCTTTCAGGTTGCACGCTTGAGCGTGGCCTTGGGAACCGTAACCGATGATGGCAACTTTCTTGCCCTGGATGATCGACAGGTCGCAGTCTTTTTCGTAATAAACTTTCATGAAATTCCCCTCTATATCCTGGCCATTCAGGCCATTCGCTAATTTGGTTTAGATGCTCAGTACTTTGTCGCCGCGGGCAATCCCGGTGACGCCACTGCGTACGGTTTCCAGAATCGAGGCAGTCCCGATCGATTGAATGAAGCTGTCGAGCTTGTCGCTGGTACCGGTCAATTGAACGGTATACACGCTAGCGCTGACATCAACGATCTGCCCACGATAAATATCGGTGGTGCGCTTGATCTCGGCGCGCTGGGCGCCGGTGGCCTTGACCTTGACCAGCATCAGTTCGCGCTCGATGTGAGCACTCTCCGACAGGTCAACCAGTTTTACCACTTCGATCAGCTTGTTCAGGTTCTTGGTGATCTGTTCGATGACTTCATCATGGCCGACCGTGGTCAGCGTCAGACGCGACAGAGTCGGGTCTTCGGTGGGTGCCACGGTCAGGCTTTCGATGTTGTAGTTGCGCTGCGAGAACAGGCCAACTACACGAGACAGAGCGCCCGGTTCGTTTTCCAGAAGCAAGGAAATAATGTGCCGCATGATTAAGTACGCTCCGTCTTGCTCAGCCACATATCGCGCATGGAGCCGTCTTTGATCTGCATCGGGTAAACGTGCTCGCTGGTGTCGACCGAAATATCGATAACCACCAGGCGATCTTTCATGGCGAACGCCTCTTCCATCTTCGACTTCAAATCTTTCGATTCGGTGATGCGCACGCCAACGTGGCCATAGGCCTCCGCCAGCTTGACGAAGTCAGGCAACGATTCCATGTAGGAATGCGAGTGGCGGCTGCCATAACTCATGTCCTGCCACTGGCGAACCATACCCAGTACACCGTTATTTAGAATGACGATTTTTACCGGCAAACCGTATTGCAGGCAGGTCGACAGTTCCTGAATGTTCATCTGGATGCTGCCCTCACCCGTTACGCAGGCGACGTCGTCATCCGGGAAGCTCAGCTTGATGCCCATGGCTGCCGGAAAACCGAAGCCCATGGTGCCCAGGCCACCGGAGTTGATCCAGCGGTTTGGCTTGTTGAACGTGTAGTACTGCGCGGCGAACATTTGGTGCTGGCCCACGTCGGAGGTCACAAAGGCGTCGCCCTTGGTCACTTCGCACAGGGTTTCGATCACGGTCTGCGGCTTGATCACGCTGCCGTCGCCCTTGTCATAAGGGAACAGGCCACGGTCACCGCGCCACTCATCGACTTGCTTCCACCAGCTGGCAACGGACTCCTTATTCGGGGTCTCGCCGATTTCCTTGAGGATCGCGACCATTTCGGTCAGGACACTCTCGACCGGACCGACGATAGGCACGTCTGCCTTGATGGTCTTGGAGATCGACGCCGGGTCGATGTCGATGTGAATGATCTTGGCATTCGGACAGAACTTGGCCGGGCCGTTGATCACGCGGTCATCGAAGCGCGCGCCAACTGCAAGGATTACATCGGCATGGTGCATCGCCAGGTTGGCGGTGTAGCTGCCGTGCATGCCGAGCATGCCAATGAACTGACGGTCGGTGCCAGGGTAGGCACCCAGGCCCATCAGGGTATTGGTCACTGGCAGGTTGAGCATCTTCGCCAGTTCGGTCAGCGGCGCGGAGCCACCACCGAGAATCACGCCGCCGCCTGCATAAAGCACAGGACGCTTGGCCGCCAGGAGCATTTCGGCTGCCTTGCGGATTTGCCCGGAGTGACCGCGAACGGCCGGGCTGTAGGAACGCAGCTTGGCTTTTTTCGGGAAGATGTATTCGAACTTCTCGGCCGGGTTGGTCATGTCTTTCGGGATATCGACAACGACCGGACCAGGACGACCGGATTGCGCCAGGTAAAACGCTTTCTTCATGACTTCCGGGATTTCCGATGCATGCTTGATCATGAAGCTGTGCTTCACGATTGGCCGGGAGATACCGATCATGTCGGTTTCCTGGAATGCATCGGTGCCTACCATGGTACTAGGCACCTGGCCGGAAATGATCACCATCGGAATGGAGTCCATGTAGGCCGTGGCAATACCGGTGATGGCGTTGGTGGCGCCCGGACCGGAGGTCACCAGTACCACACCGGCTTTACCGGTGGCACGGGCGTAACCGTCGGCCATATGGGTCGCAGCCTGCTCGTGACGAACCAGGATGTGAGTCACTTCCGGTTCTTTGAACAGGGCATCATAGACATGAAGAAGAGCACCGCCCGGGTACCCGTAGATATATTTGACGCCTTCGTCACGCAAAAAGCGGACGAGCATCTCACCGCCAGATAAAAGCTCCACGTTGTTCACCTCTAAAACGCCAGAATACCGCCCACATACAAAGAGGACGGGTCTTAATAGGTTTACTTCTCGGCAGAGCATGAGCGACGGTGGTCGCCGACTACGTCAGCACTGACTGAGCAAGTATTGGGATCGTCCCAAGTGTTGCGGGCCTTTCCCACCCAGCGCGAGGTAACGCGTTGCGGGTGTAACAGGTCGGCGCGGATGTGCGCCTCATGATCTACCGAGCGGGTCTGCTTCTGGCAGTCCCTCTACAGCGGACTTTGGATTCTTCTGTTTCGCCCATCGCAAGTCAAGCCGTCAATGTGCTTTATTCGAACTAAGCGCATGAGAACGCAAGAAAAAACCTTTAAACCGCCACTGTGTTAGCTTCGATTGCGCACCCATGACAAGGAAATGGCATGCGAACGTTCTTCTTCACCGCCGGCTTGCTGATCAGCCTGAGCCCTTTGTGCATGGCGGGTCAGATCTATAAATGGGTCGATGCCCAGGGCGTTACCCATTTCGGCGCGCAACCGCCCCCCGACCAGGAGCCCACCCTCGTGGTGACACCCGCCCCGCCCGTCGGCAAACCGGACACGCCAACGCGCAGCAACGTCATAGGCGATCAACGGGCCATCGACAACAAAGTGAAAAAGCAGATCGCCGAGCAGCAAGCCCAGCTAAAAGTATTCTGCGAGCAAGCCCGAACGAACCTGGCTCAACTGCAGAATAATCCGCGACTACGAGAGGATGTCGAAGGTGAGATGCGCCGCCTGACCGACCAACAACGTCAGGAGCGCATCACCGAAGCACAGAAACAGATTGCGAAAAACTGCATGTAGGCACCTGTAGCCCCCCTGCAACGGATCGGCGTTAGCGGGAGGCGGTGATCAACAGGTCGAACTCTTTGAGCAAGACCTGAAGCTGCCGATCCTTGCCTTGGACGTTGCGGGCGGCGAAGACCATTTCGGCCATCTCCTGGATCCCCGATGCGTTGGGTAATGGCAGGTCTTGTTCCAGGATCGACTTCATTCTTGGCAGGAAGATCCATTGCAGCCATTGCTCGAAATCCAGCGTATCCACCGAAAATGGCTCGACACTGGAAAGCGCTTCAGCGGATGGCGAGACTTCGTCCCACCAACCCTGAACGCGCAGTTCGCGCTCGATCAACAGCAATTGTTCAGCAATCTTTGGAAAGCGTGCATCCCTCACAGCGAAACCTTGGCCTTCTGACGCGCCAACGCTGCACCGGCGGAGTCACCCTGCTTCTCACGAGCCTGGGCGATCAATTCCCACAGGCTGGCCTGAAGGGCCGGACGACCATTGGCAAACGTCAAACCACGACGAGCGAATTGCTCGGCCTGTGCCGCATCGCCTTGGGCCATACGCACCTGGGCCAGGCGATAAAGCACTTGTGGCTCACGCGGCGCGACGCGCTGGGCGCGCTCGAGGCTGGAAGACGCGCCATTAAGGTCGCCGCTGGCCTGTTGCTGCTGGGCGGTGGTCAACAACGCCAGGACCGGACCGTCCAGTTGCTCATCGGCAGACAGGCCGCCGGAGTTCGCCGAAGGGATCCCGCTCGGCGTTGATGGCATGCTGTAGCTGCCCTGATTGATCGGTGCCGACTGAACCGGCGAGGTATCGATCGGCCCCGGGGTGATCGGGCCTGGGGTAATCGGCGAAGTGCTGATCGGTGCCGAGGAAACGGCGCCACCACCCGGCACCATCACCACAACGCCAGTGTCACCTTGCGGGATTGCCTGAGTCTGGGCTTGTGCAGGACGTTTTACCGTCGACTGCCGGAAACCGCCATTCGCCGAAATCCGTTCGCTGTTGGAGACGGCGGTGCCCGAATCCACAACCGGAATCGAACCACGCTGTACGGTGGAGCAGCCACTGAGCAAAGCCACGGCAGTCACCGCCGGAATCAACCACTTGTTCACTTGAAACCCTCTTTGCTTAATTCATCCAGCCCTTGACCCAATCCATCACCGATTCGCCGGAAGGGCTTCCGCCACCGCAAGCAGCACCGGGAGGCGGTTCGCTGCCGCGAATATACGGCATCTGCACCGCGCCTGGGCAGCTGCCTTCAGAACCTTGCCCGGTGCGCGAATCGACCCAAGCCTGAACAATGTTGTCCGGCTGCGGCATGTCCAGCGGCAGCGGATCGGCCTTGCGCATGAAACTGGTCCAGACCTGCAACGCACCGGTGGCACCGGTGAACGGCGTCTTGCCGTTATCATCGCGCCCCAGCCACACCACTGCCAGCAGATCCTGACTGAAACCGGCGAACCAACTGTCCCGCGAATCGTTACTGGTACCGGTCTTGCCGGCCAAGGTCAGGGTTTTCGGCAACACGTTATAAACCGAGCTGCCCGTACCTTCACGCATGACTCGTTGCATGGCGCTCTGAACCAGGTAAATGGACGCCGGATCGAACTGCTGCTGAATCTGGAACGGATAACGCTTGAGCGGCTCGCCCTCGGCAGTCAGTACGCTGCGAATCCCGCGCATCGGCGTATTGAATCCGCCGTTGGCCAGTGTCTGGTACATGGTCGCCACTTCGATCGGGGTCAAGCCACCGGCACCCAGCAACATCGACGGGAACGCCGGGAACTCGCGACTCACCCCCAGACGCGCCAGGGTCTTCAAGACATTCGGTACGCCCACCGCCAAGCCCAGACGCGCGGTCGACAAGTTGTAGGAATGCGCCAGCCCTTGATAAAGGAACACCGTACCGTGGGAACGGCGATCATAGTTCTGCGGTTTCCAGACCTGACCGTCCGCGCCTTTGACCGAGAAGGATTCGTCCGACAGCCAACTGGTCAGTGTGTACTGGCTCGGCTTCTCAAGGGCTGTCAGATAAACCGCCGGCTTGATCAACGAGCCGATCGGTCGTACCGCGTCCAGCGCCCGGTTGAAACCGGCAAAGCCCGCCTGACGACTGCCGATCATCGCCTGCACTTCTCCAGTTTCCGGGTTGGTCACGACCATGGCCGCCTCAACCTCATCGGAGCCCTTGCGCCCGGCCAATCGTTTGAAGGTGTCATTGACCGACGCTTCGGCTTTCATCTGCAGGATCGGGTCGAAACTGGTGAAGATCCGCAGCCCCTCTTCGGTCAAGTCTTCGTCGCGGTAGTCTTCGCGCAACTGACGCTTAACCAGGTCGAGGAAGCCCGGGAACGAACTATCGGCCAACTTGCCGCGAGTGGTCACACCCAGTGGCATTTTCTTCGCCGCTTCAACCTGCTCGGCGCTGGCAACGCCTTGCTCCCCCAGAACATCGAGCACCAGATTGCGCCGCTCCAGCGCCCGCTCAGGGTTGCGACGCGGGTTGTAATAGGACGGCCCCTTGACCATGCCCACCAACATAGCGACTTGATGCAGTTTCAGCTCGGACAATGGCTGCCCGAAGAAGAACTGGCTGGCCAGGCCAAAACCGTGCACCGCGCGCTGACCATCCTGGCCGACGAACACTTCATTGAGGTAAGCCTCAAGAATTTCGCGCTTGTCGTAATGCAGCTCAAGCAACATCGCCATCATGGCTTCGGTGAGCTTACGGGTCAGGCTGCGTTCGCTGGTGAGATAGAAATTCTTGACCAACTGTTGCGTCAGCGTACTGCCACCCTGGGTCATCTTGCCGCCCGAGGTGTTGACATAGACGGCTCGGGCAATCGACTTCGGCGACACGCCCCAGTGGTCGTAGAAATCCCGGTCTTCTACGGCAATCAGGGTTTCGAGCAGATACGGCGGAACCTGATCGATCTTGATCAGGATGCGGTCTTCAAGGTTTTTCGGGTAAATCCCGCCAATCAGCAGCGGCTCCAGTCGCACCACAGAAAGCTTCGAACCGTTGGTCGCCGAGAGTTCGGCCACGTAATCGCCGGAGAAGCGCACGCGCACAGGTTGAGCCGTCTCCATGCCTTCATAGAACTGGAAGCCACGGGTATTCAAGTCGACGGTATTGCCATTGACTGCCGCCGCGCCGGGGCCGTTGCTGACGGCTTCGCGGCGGTAGCCCAAGGCATCGAGCTCGGTCAGGAAGTCTTCCTTGCTCAACTTTTGGCCAGTGAACAGCTCAAGCGGGCGCGCATATACCTTGGCCGGGATGGTCCAGCGCTTACCGGAGAACTTCTCCTGGACCACAGCGTCGAGGTAAACCGCGAACCCGGCAAGCACCACAAGGCCGACCAGGCTGAGTTTAAGGGCCCAGCCCAGCCAGGGGCGCATGCCCTTGGAAGGTGGTTTTTTGGGGGTGCGGGGGGATCGAGTACGAGTCATGGCGGCGGATTATACGCACTTTATTCATCCTCAACAGAAGCCCGCCGAGGTTTGCGTCGGGCGGACTTGCGGCCATAATGACGGCCTTGAATTTCCCCCAGACTCTGAAGGATCGCCTGTGAGCCAGTCCCTGATCGCTGCCCTGCAAAACCCGGCCCTCTACCCGCATCCCGTAGAAGGGTTCCAGGTCATCGAGACCCATATTTCCTGGGTGCTGCTCACCGGCCCCTATGCTTATAAAGTCAAGAAGCCAGTGAATTTCGGCTTCCTCGACTTCACCAGCCTCCAAGCGCGCGAGCATTTCTGCGCTGAAGAACTGCGCCTGAACCAGCGCTTGACCCATGATTTGTATCTCGAAGTGTTGCCAATCACTGGCAGCACCGAGGCACCACAACTGGGCGGCGCGGGTCCGGTTGTCGATTACGCCCTGAAAATGCGTCAGTTCCCACAAAGCCAATTGCTCAGCACCTTGCAAGCCAACGGCGAATTGACCACCACGCACATCGACGAGATGGCGCAGCAGATCGCTCAATTCCACCTCAGCGCGCCGAAAGTACCTGCCGAACATGAAGCCGGTACGCCGGACAGCGTGATGGCGCCGGTACGGCAGAACTTCGAACAGATTCGTCCGTTCCTCAGCGACAAGGCCGATCTGCTGCAACTCGAGGCGCTGCAAGCCTGGGCCGAAAGCAGCTTCGAGCGCCTCAAGCCGCTGTTCGCCCAGCGCAAGGCCGACGGTTTCATTCGTGAATGCCACGGCGATATTCACTTGGGCAACGCCACCGTGATCGACGGCAACGTGGTGATCTTCGACTGCATCGAGTTCAACGAACCGTTCCGCTTCACCGACGTTTACGCCGACACCGGTTTCCTGGCCATGGACCTGGAAGACCGCGGCCTGAAGAGCCTGGCGCGCCGTTTCATCAGCCAATACCTGGAGCTGACCGGCGACTATCAGGGCCTTGAGCTGCTGAACTTCTATAAAGCCTACCGCGCATTGGTTCGCGCCAAGGTCAGCCTGTTCAGCATGCCCGCCGAGGCCGATCCGGTGCAGCGCGCCACCACACTGCGTCAGTACCGCAACTACGCCAACCTGGCGGAAAGCTACAGCACCATTCCTTCGCGCTTCCTGGCGATTACCCACGGTGTATCCGCTGTCGGTAAAAGCCACGTGGCCATGCGCCTGGTGGAAGCACTGGGCGCCATCCGATTGCGTTCCGATGTCGAGCGAAAGCGTATGTTCGGCGAGCAAGCCGTACCGAACGACCTGCAGGCCGGCATTTATAGTGCCGACGCCAATGCTGCGACTTACAGCCGTCTGCATGAAATTGCCGGTGTAATTTTGCATGCCGGTTTCCCGGTGGTGGTCGATGCCACGTACCTCAAGCGCGACCAACGCGACGGCGCGGCGAAAATCGCCGAAGCCACGGGCGCACCGTTCCTGATCCTCGACTGCGACGCACCGCAAGCGGTGATCGAGAGCTGGCTGAAGCAACGTCAGGCAGACAGTAAGGATCCGTCCGACGCCAACCTGACTGTTATCGCCGCCCAGCAAGCCAGCCGCGAGGCCCTGACGCCAGCAGAAATTCTCTGCAGCAAACGCGTCCAGACCAATGAAAGTGGCACGCTCGATACCGTCGTTGCGCAGATTCGCCAACGTCTGCCAGGCCTGTAAGAAACTATTTCAACCGTGAAGCCTTCACCGGCTTCACGGCTATCAAATAGTGGCACTATACTGGCGTCATAAAACCATCAGGTGATGCGATATGAGCCAGCCGAAACTTCTCGACACCCCGCTTTATGCCTTGCTGCACAAAGACGACATCACAGGCTTTAACAACGAACGCCCGAAGGATGGACCTATCGACATGGTCGGTGGCGACTTTCGTGGTCTCGATCTGCGTGAACTGAACGCCGACGGCGTCGACTTCACCGATGCCTATTTCCGCTCTGCCGACTTGCGCGGCATCGACTTTCGCAACTCATCCCTGGAAGGGGCGAGCCTGGCTCACGCGCAGATCTCCGGCACGTACTTCCCGCCAGAGTTGAGTGCCGATGAGATTCTGATGTCGATGAATTTCGGTACGCGACTGCGTTATCGCACCCGCTAAAACCGCCTTTCTATCAGGTCCGGCGCCCCTGCTTTGCGCTGGACTCTGTACTTTTTTACCCTGAAACTCAATCCTCTCCCCCCGCTTCCCGACTGCACTCGCAGCCTTTTCACGCCGCTTCTTGAGCCCGCTTCTTAGAAGCTTTTGCGTCGAAACCGACCAAACAATCACGCTTTTCCTACTGATGGCTACACTGCTGAGAGGCTCGCCCACGCACCGTTCGGCTGTCGCAAGGAGGCTTGATGAATGATGAACTGCAACACCTGAAAAATCTTGGCAAGACGTCGGCACAATGGCTGCATGCCGTGGGTATCCACAGTGCATCGGACTTGCGTCGGCTGGGAGCTGTGGATGCTTATCGGGCCGTGCGCACGCGCGGCTTTCGGGCTTCCAAGGTGTTGTTGTATGCGATCGAAGGCGCACTGATGGATGTTCACTGGAACGACATTCCCGCCGAACGAAAGGAAGCCTTGAACAAACAACTGGACGCCATCTCGTCACGCCACAAGATTTGAATGGGTAATTACGCTTACGCATGCAGCCTGAAGATCAATGATTGCGAGGCGCTCACCAAAGGAATTGGTGAGATTCGCAGAAACTGAAAATCAGCGGTTGACTTGGTAATGAGAATCGCTATGATTATCACAACTGGTCGCGAGACTGGTCGATATTCTGAAAAGCCCTTGGTTCGGACTCTCAGATTATCTCCTCATCAGGCTAATCACGGTTATTTGACCCGGCTCTTGCCGGGTCTTTTTTTGCCTGTGGAAAACTCGCCAGGTTTTACTGCCCTGACTGCCTGCCGAACTGTTTACGCATTTGCGCGCAGTAATCCTGCGGCGGCGTGGCAGGCGTATACCAGACGTAATCGGCCATGGTCGGCGTGACCTCGGCGCCCTGCTCCGCCAGCATCAATACGGTTGGCGCCTCGTGCTCACCCAAGTCCTGCATATGGATTGGCACTCCGACATCCTTGCGCGCGTGGTATGCGCCGGCAAACAGCAGTGAAGGCGCAGGTGCGGCCAGTAATCGCCCGGCCATCCGCCGGTCACGTTGCTGCTGGACAGTCAGCATCGCGGGCATTTGCGATGTGGGCAGCAAGCCGCAATGGGAATCGCTGATCTGTGCCAGCAACGTCTCCTTGACCATCGGGGCGTTAGAACGCGAACCGCTCAATGTCGGCGGCTTGGCATAGACAGTACGGACTTCAATCGTGTCCAGATTGGCCGCCAGCAACGGGTATGGCTGAGTCAGGGCAAAACCAACGATCGGCCCATAAAGATTCCAGTCCCAACCGGATTGCCAGGCCAATGCATTGGGCAAGTCCGCCGGTAGCGGTGAAGACTGCCTAACACGATCGACGCGCACTTGTTGATCCGGCGTGAGCATTTCCAGCAGCAAACTGCCTTGGGGCCGCTGCTCATTCAATGCCTGCAATAACCATAATTGCAGTTGATGGTGATCACGATTGTCATGCTGTTCGCCGACGATCAGCCGCGAAGGCTTGGTTAACCGTGCAAGCAGTTCCTGCGCTGTCAGTGTTTGACCGCTGCGCAGTTCCCGGATCTCGCCACTGATCGGCGGCGGCGCCGACACATGCTGGCAAGCACTCAGTAACAGCACAGCCAGAATCACCATCACACGCATGTTCTCACCTCGATGAAATGCTCAGCGGGCGATGATCAGCGGATGCCCACGTTCCGGGTGCGGCTGCACCAGTACTTCCAGCCCGAACACAGCCTTGAGCGGTTCGGGGCGCAGCACCTGCTCCGGGGTATCCAGCGCCACGGGACGCCCACCTTCGAGCAGCAACAGACGATCACAATAGCGTGCCGCCAGGTTCAGATCATGCAAGATCACCAGCGCCGCGGCGCCACGATCAGCGAACTCGCGCACCGCTTGCAGAGTAGTGTGTTGGTGCAGCGGGTCGAGCATTGATGTCGGCTCATCAAGCAACAACGTTTGCCCCGCCTCCCCCGGCCACAGTTGCGCTAGCACCCGCGCAAGGTGCACCCGCTGACGCTCGCCGCCAGACAATGCCAGATAACTACGACCACTCAGGTGCTGCGCATCGGCTGCGTGCAGCGCGGCGGCGATGATTTCGTCATCCCGAACCCGGCCGCTTTGATAAGGCAAACGCCCCATGCCGACCACTTCTTCGACGCGAAAGGCAAAGTCCAGGGTCGACACCTGCGGCAACACCGCCAACCGCTGGGCTCGCTGCCCCCCGGCCCAATGACTCAGCTCGCGCTCATCGAGCCAGACATTGCCGTGGTCCGCCTGCAATTCGCCGCAGAGGGCGCCGAGCAAAGTGCTTTTACCGGCACCGTTGGGGCCAAGCACACCGAGGACTTCGCCCGGCTTGAGTTCAAGGGTGATGTCCGTGAGAACAATCTTTCGACCGCGCCGGATTTGCAGATTCTGCGTTCGTAACATCAGGCACGCCCTCTGAGCAGTAAATACAGAAAGAACGGTGCGCCAATGAAAGCCGTGACGATCCCGATCGGCAACTCGGCCGGCGCCAGGGCCAGTCGCGCCACCAGATCGGCAAACAGCAAGAGACTGGCGCCCGCCAATATCGACGCCGGCAACAACACCCTATGATCGGGGCCGGCCAGCAACCGCACCAGATGCGGCACCACCAGGCCGACAAAACCGATCATCCCCGCTGCCGCGACCGCTGCGCCGACGCCCAGCGCCGTGCAGAACACCAGTTCGCGCTTGAGGGCTTCGACGTCGATGCCCAAGTGACCGGCCTCCGACTCTCCCAGCAACAATGCATTCAAGGCCTTGGCTCGACGCGGCAACCACAGCGCCACACCGGTGCTCACCAGCAGCAACGGCCAAAGTCGCGAATAGCTGGCGCCGTTAAGACTGCCCAGGTTCCAGAAGGTCAGGGTGCGCAGGGTCGCGTCATCCGCCAGATAGGTGAATAACCCTACCGCCGAACCGGCCAGGGCAGTCAATGCAATACCGGCCAGCAGCATGGTGGCGACGTTGGTCTGGCCATTGCGTCGCCCCAATCGATAGACCAGCGCCGTTACACCCAGCCCGCCGAGAAACGCGCACACCGACAACAAATAAGGCCCGAAGGATTCAGGCAGACCGCCGAACACCGATCCACCGACAATCGCGATGGCTGCACCCAATGCCGCGCCACTGGAGACCCCGACCAATCCCGGATCGGCCAGAGGGTTGCGAAACAGGCCCTGCATCGCCACGCCGGACAGCGCCAGCACGCCGCCCACCGCCAAGCCCAACAAGGTTCGTGGCAAGCGAATCTGCCCGAGGATCAGCTCGGCCTGCTCCAACCCGTCGGGCGCGATTGGCAAACCAATCAGCCGCAACGCCGCGCGCAACGTGTCGAACAACGGCAAACTCACCGGCCCCAACGCCAGCGACAACCAGATTGCCAGCAAACACAGCAGGCTCAGCCCAATGAATAAGGCACGGGGTCTAACCAGAAGAGTCATTGGCCGGTCGTACCGGGATAGAACTCGTCAGACAGCCTGATCAGGCTTTCCGGCAACCTTGGCCCCAGTCCACCCACCAACAACGTCGGGTCCAGTTCCATGACTCGCCCCTCCTTGGCCGCGCGGGTGGACGAGAGGATCGGATTCTCCTTGAACAACGCCGCGCGCGCCGCATCGCCCGTCAATGCACGGTCGGCAAACACCAGCACTTCGGGATTGAGACTGGCCAGGGACTCTATGGAAAACGGTTTGTAGCCAGTATGGGTTGCCAGGTTGTGGCCACCGGCCTGTTGCAGCAACCAATCGGCGGCGGTGTCTTTACCGGCAATCAACGGTTTACCGCCCGCATGCCCCAACAGCAGCAATACGCCCGGTGCTTTGTGTTTGAGTTGCGCCTGACTGACCCGTGCCTGTTGCTGATCGAGTTGCTGTTGATAAGTCTGGAATACTTGCGAAGCCCGATCTTCAGCCCCCAGCAATTTGCCCAGATGCTGCAAGTTGCCCTGCAATGTCGGCAAATCTGGTTGGGCCGAGAACAGTTCGACCTGAACGCCCGCGCTGCGAATCTGTGAAAGCACCGGTGGCGGCCCCATTTCTTCGGTGCCCACCAGGATCTGCGGGCGCAGGCTCAGAACGCCTTCTGCCGAGAGTTGCCGTTGATAGCCGATGCTCGGCAGTGCTTTCAGCGATTCAGGATGCTGACTGGTGGTATCGACACCCACCAGTTTCGACTCACCACCCAATGCGCTGACCCATTCCGACAACGCACCACCGGCGCTGACCCAACGTTGCGGCAACTCGGCTGCCGTGCTCTGGTGACTGACGAGCAGGCCGACACAGAGCGCAGCAACGCGGGTACTCAGGCGCATAAACAGCTTCCTTTAAGGTTTTCCCGGGCATCGAGAGGGCAGGCCAAGTATCCTCGGCATCCGGCAATCGCCCTGTGGGTGAGCGGCCATTTGATAATTGTTTGCATTTGAACGTCAAGCTCGGACATATCTGGTCACGAGCTGCGGGACTTGAGGATAAACATGAAGTTTCTTTGCACAGGTGCCGAATTGTCTGACGCCAGCAGTCGCGGTTTCGACGTTAACGGTCAGAAACTCCTGGCGGTGCGCCGGGCTGGCCGGGTGTATGTGTATGAAAATCGCTGCCCGCACCGGGGCGTCGGACTGGAATGGAAGCCCGACCAGTTTCTCGACGCCAGCAACAGCCTGATCCAGTGCGCCACCCATGGCGCACTGTTTCTGATCGAAGACGGCGAATGCGTCGCCGGTCCGTGTGCCGGACAATCCCTGGCCACCATCCCCTGCCGCGAAGACGAGCAAGGGATCTGGGTCACGCTTTAACCCTTCAGCAGCACTTCCAGCCGCCGATTGACCACCATCTCTTCGTGGGTCAAGTGCACGCCATACGCCAGCACTTCGACCCCACACGCCACCGCTTCGCGTAACGCCGCCGCGTAGGCCGAATCGATTTCTTCCGCAGGACGCACGGAGTCGATGCCGGTCAGGTTCACGCAATACAACTGCACGGCACGAATCCCGTCCCGGGCCAAATGCGCCAACTCGCGTAAATGCTTGGCCCCGCGCTGGGTCACCGCGTCGGGAAACGCCGCCACCAACGAGCCATCGAAGCCCAGGGTGACGCTTTTGACTTCCACATATGCGGGCCCGCTCGGGTAATCGAGACGGAAATCGATGCGGCTGCTTTCCTGACCGTAGGCCACTTCGCGCTTCAGTTCGGTAAAGCCGTTCAGCTCGGTGATGACATTGGCCCGCAACGCCTCCTCGATCAAACCGTTGGCGCGCCCGGTGTTTACGCAGAACAGCCGCCCCTGTGGGGTTTCCCCGACTTCCCAAGTGCCGGGCAACTTACGCTTGGGGTCGTTGGAACGGCTGAACCAGACCTGCCCGCCTTCGACTTGGCAATTAAGCATCGAACCGGTGTTAGGACAGTGAATGGTCAGCAACTCGCCGCTAACGGTTTCGATATCGGCAAGAAAACGTTTGTAGCGTCGGATCAAGCGACCTTCTTCAAGGGGAGGATGAAAACGCATCAGCCTTGCCAGCTCCGCAATCCGCGAGCGATCCGCTCAACCGCTTCCTGCAAGCGTGGAAGACTTTGGGTGTAGGCAAACCGCACATGATGCCCGGCCTGATAACGCCCGAAGTCCAGGCCTGGGGTGATCGCAACGTGCTCGTTTTCGAGGAAATGCTGGCAGAACGCGAAGGCATCGCCGCCGAACTTGCTGATATCGGCGTACAAATAGAACGCACCTTCCGGTTCCACGACGATACCGAAGCCCAGCTCCCTCAGTGCTGGCAACAGGAAATCACGACGTCGCCCGAACTCGGCGCGGCGCTCCTCGAAAATCTGGATGGTGGCGGGTTCGAAGCAAGCCAATGCGGCGTGCTGGGCCATGCTTGGCGCGCTGATGTAAAGGTTCTGGGCGAGTTTCTCCAGCTCACCGACCGCCGCTTCTGGCGCTACCAGCCAACCGAGGCGCCAGCCGGTCATGCCGAAATACTTGGAAAAACTATTGAGGACGAAAGCGCTGTCATCGACTTCCAGCACGCTGGCCGCATCCGTGCCGTAAGTCAGGCCATGGTAGATCTCGTCGACCACCAGATGGCCGTGGCGGGCCTTGATCGCTGCAGAGAGCCCGGCCAACTCGTCGCGGGTCAGGATGGTCCCGGTCGGGTTGGCCGGTGATGCCACCAGGGCGCCGACGCTGTCGTGATCCCAGTGACGCGCGACCAGATCCGGGGTCAGCTGATAACGCACGTCCGGACCTACAGGAACAAGCTGCGCCGCGCCTTCCACCAACCGCAGAAAGTGCCGGTTGCAGGGGTAACCCGGATCGGCGAGCAGCCAATGCTTGCCTGGGTCGACCAACAAGGCAGTGGCCAACAGCAACGCGCCTGAACCGCCGGGCGTGATGAGAATTCGTTGCGGATCGATGTTCAGCCCGTAACGCTGCTGATAAAAGCCCGAAATGGCTTCACGCAGTTCAGGAAGGCCGCGGGCGGCGGTGTAACGGGTCTTCCCCGCCGTCAGCGCGGCCTGGCCGGCCTGGATGATCGGCTCGGCGGTGGTGAAGTCCGGCTCGCCGATCTCTAGGTGAATCACGTCGTGGCCGGCTGCTTGCAGTTCGTTGGCCCGCGCCAGCAGGGCCATGACGTGAAACGGTTCGATAGCGCGACTGCGCGCACTGTAGGACAGAGCCATTAGCCTTCCTTACAACGGGGGAAAAGAATCGATTCTACCCAAGCACAGGAACGAGCGAGAACCTAAAGCGGTCAGAGCCCATATAACGCGGGTCTCAAACGGTTCAAGCGTATGCTCCAGGTTTGACTAAAATCAATAATTGATCGGGTCTCCAGAGCCACCAGGCAAGGCTTTGTAATCTTTTGCAAGGCCTACGGGCCGCGGGCTCGACATCCGGGAGTAGCGCGGTCCGATTTGATCTGGTAAGTTCGCCCGCTTGCAGCCGCAGGGCCGGCAGGTGTCGGTGATGGAGCAATCCTGCGCAATGGATTACAAGAGTAGAGGCGGTCCATTTCATGCCCACCCAAGCAAAGCAACAACAGAACCAGTCGATCAGCGGCTTCGAACCCTACAAAGAAGTGAAGGGCGAAGAGTACATGGGCAAGCCCATGCGCGCTCACTTCACCAAGATCCTGAACAAGTGGAAACAGGACTTGATGCAGGAAGTCGACCGTACTGTTGATCACATGAAAGACGAAGCGGCCAACTTCCCGGACCCGGCAGATCGTGCCAGCCAGGAAGAGGAATTCAGCCTTGAATTGCGCGCCCGCGACCGCGAGCGCAAGTTGATCAAGAAAATCGACAAAACCCTGCAATTGATCGAAGACGAAGAATACGGCTGGTGCGAGTCCTGTGGCGTCGAAATCGGCGTCAAGCGACTGGAAGCCCGCCCTACCGCCGACATGTGCGTTGACTGCAAGACCCTGGCGGAAATCAAGGAAAAGCAAGTCGGCAAGTAATCTTTGCGACTTGAACGAAGAACGGAGCGTGCGAACGCTCCGTTTTTTTGTTTCTGAATTTCGCCTCGGTAGAAAACCTGTGGGAGCGAGCCTGCTCGCGAATGCGGTGTGTCAGGCAACATTAATGTTGGAGCTGATGGCCCCTTCGCGAGCAGGCTCGCTCCCACAGGGACTTGCGCACGACCAGACAAAGTAAACTTGCCCTATGACCGCCATCGCCACCCCCGCCTACATCGGGCGCTTCGCCCCCACGCCCAGTGGCCACTTGCACTTCGGTTCTCTGGTCGCAGCACTGGCCTCCTACCTCGACGCCCGTTCGGTCGGCGGGCGCTGGCTGGTGCGCATGGAGGATCTCGATCCGCCACGGGAAGAGCCCGGCGCTCAGGCCGCGATTCTCAAGGCACTGGAAAGCTACGGGTTCGAGTGGGATGGCGACATGGTCCGACAGAGCGAGCGGCACGCTGCCTATGACGAAGTCATCAATCGCCTGTTCAATCAGGGCCTGGCCTACGCTTGTACCTGTTCACGCAAGCAATTGGAGCCGTATCACGGCATCTATCCCGGATTCTGCCGCAACGCGGGGCACGGCACCGAGAACGCAGCGATTCGCCTGCGTGTGCCGGAACTGGAATACCACTTCATCGACCGGGTGCAGGGCGAGTTCCGTCAACATCTCGGCCGGGAAGTCGGTGATTTCGTGATCCGCCGTCGCGACGGGCTTTACGCCTATCAATTGGCCGTGGTGCTGGACGACGCCTGGCAAGGCATTACCGATATCGTGCGCGGTGCCGACCTGCTGGATTCCACGCCGCGCCAGCTCTATCTGCAAGAGCTGCTGGGCCTGCCGCAACCGCGCTACCTGCACATCCCGCTGATTACCCAGCCGGACGGCCACAAACTCGGCAAATCCTATCGCTCGCCGCCGCTGACCGAAGATCAGGCCACGCCGCTATTACTGCGCGCATTACGGGCGCTGGGGCACAAGCCTGTGACCGAACTGAATGACGCCACGCCGCGGGAAGTGCTGAACTGGGGCGTTGCCCACTGGGATGCATCGCTGATCCCGCGCACACTGACCTTGCCCGAAGCGCAACTGCAGTGATGCCACTTGCAGTGGCGCGCCCATCCGTTACCATCGCCGCACGTTTTCGGGCACGCGCATAAAAAAGAGAGGCCGGGATGTACATCTATCGCTTGGTCCTGCTCCTGGTAGTCGGGATTTATCTGTTCTCCCCGGCCATCATGGATTGGTGGATCGACGCCACGGGCGCCTGGTATCGCCCTTATTTGCTCTGGCTGATTCTGATTGTCGTGACCTTCATCCTGCAGAGCCAAAAAGATGCCGATGAGCTTTAGCCTGACCCAGATGATCCTGATCAGCGCCGCGTACCTGGCGGTGCTGTTCGGTGTGGCCTGGATCAGTGAACGGGGCATGATCCCCCGGGCGATCATTCGCCACCCGCTGACGTACACCCTGTCGCTAGGCGTCTACGCCAGTGCCTGGGCGTTTTACGGCACGGTGGGCCTGGCCTATCAGTACGGCTACGGTTTTCTGTCCAGCTACCTCGGGGTTTCCGGAGCGTTTCTGCTGGCGCCGGTGCTTTTGTACCCAATCCTGAAAATCACCCGCACTTATCAGCTCTCGTCCCTGGCCGACTTGTTCGCGTTTCGTTTCCGCAGCACCTGGGCCGGCGCACTGACGACCATTTTCATGCTGATCGGCGTGCTGCCGTTGCTGGCGCTGCAGATTCAGGCGGTGGCCGACTCCATCAGCATCCTCACCCGCGAGCCGGTGCAGCATCGCGTGGCCCTGAGCTTTTGCGCACTGATTACGCTGTTCACGATTTTCTTCGGCTCACGCCACATCGCTACCCGCGAGAAACATGAAGGACTGGTGTTTGCGATTGCCTTTGAGTCGGTGATCAAACTGATCGCGATTGGCGGCGTCGGCCTGTATGCGCTGTATGGCGTGTTCGATGGCCCGCAACAGCTGGAACTGTGGCTGCTGCAAAACCAGACCGCCCTCGCCGCCCTGCACACGCCATTGCAGGAAGGCCCGTGGCGCACGCTGCTGCTGGTGTTCTTCGCCTCGGCGATCGTGATGCCGCACATGTACCACATGACCTTTACCGAAAACCTCAACCCGCGCTCACTGGTCAGTGCGAGCTGGGGTCTGCCGCTGTTTCTGCTGTTGATGAGCCTCGCGGTGCCGCTGATTCTCTGGGCCGGGCTGAAACTCGGCGCTACGACCAATCCGGAATACTTCACCCTGGGCATCGGCATCGCCGCCAACAGTAAAGCCCTGGCGCTATTGGCGTATATCGGCGGATTGTCGGCGGCCAGTGGCCTGATCATCGTCACCACGCTGGCGCTGTCCGGGATGGCGCTGAACCATCTGGTGCTGCCGCTCTATCAGCCGCCGGCCGAAGGCAATATTTACCGTTGGCTGAAGTGGACCCGCCGGGCACTGATCGTCGCGATCATCATGGCCGGTTACGGTTTCTACCTGATGCTGGGTGCCGAGCAGGATCTGGCCAACCTCGGCATCGTCGCCTTCGTCGCCACGTTGCAGTTCCTGCCGGGGGTATTGTCGGTGCTGTACTGGCCGACCGCCAACCGTCGCGGCTTCATCGCCGGCCTGCTGGCGGGGATTCTGGTGTGGCTGGTGACCATGCTGTTGCCGCTGGTCGGCAATCTGCAAGGCTTCTACATTCCTCTGCTGAACATGATTTACGTGCTGGACGACACCAGTTGGCACATGGCAGCGATTGCCTCGCTGGCCGCCAACGTGCTGATGTTCACGCTGATTTCGTTGTTCACCAACGCCAGTCCTGAAGAGGCCAGCGCCGCCGAAGCCTGCGCGGTGGACAACGTTCGCCGCCCGCAACGCCGCGAACTGCATGCCGCCTCGCCCCAGGAATTTGCCACACAGCTTGCAAAACCATTGGGCGCCAAGGCTGCACAGAAAGAAGTCGAACAGGCGCTGCGTGACCTCTATCTGCCGTTCGATGAACGCCGGCCATACGCCTTGCGCCGTCTGCGTGACCGTATCGAAGCCAACCTCTCCGGCCTGATGGGGCCGAGCGTGGCGCAGGACATGGTCGAAACCTTCCTGCCCTACAAGGCTGGCGGCGAAAACTACGTCACCGAAGACATCCACTTCATCGAAAGTCGTCTTGAGGATTACCACTCGCGCCTCACCGGTCTTGCCGCCGAACTCGATGCCCTGCGCCGCTACCACCGCCAGACCCTGCAGGAATTGCCGATGGGCGTGTGCTCGCTGGCCAAGGATCAGGAAATCCTCATGTGGAACAAAGCCATGGAGGAACTGACCGGGATTGCCGCGCAGCGTGTGGTCGGTTCGCGCCTGAGCACCATTGGCGATCCGTGGAGAGAACTGCTGCAAGGCTTCATCAATCTGCCGGATGAGCATTTGCACAAACAGCACCTGGCCCTCGACGGTCAGACGCGCTGGCTGAACCTGCACAAAGCGGCGATCGATGAACCGCTGGCGCCGGGCAACAGCGGCCTGGTACTGCTGGTGGAAGATTTGACCGAAACCCAGATGCTCGAAGACAAACTGGTGCACTCCGAGCGCCTGGCCAGCATCGGTCGACTGGCAGCCGGCGTGGCCCATGAAATCGGCAACCCGATCACCGGCATTGCCTGTCTCGCGCAAAACTTGCGCGAAGAGCGTGAGGATGACGCCGAACTCACGGAAATCAGCGGGCAGATCCTCGAGCAGACCAAACGCGTGTCACGCATCGTTCAGTCGCTGATGAGCTTCGCCCATGCCGGCAGTTATCAGCACACTGACGAGCCCGTCTGTCTGGCGGAAGTGGCTCAGGATGCCATCGGCCTGCTGGCCTTGAACCGGCGCAATTTCGAAGTACAGTTCTACAACCTGTGCGACCCCGATCACTGGGTCGAAGGCGACCCGCAACGGCTCGCCCAGGTATTGATCAACCTGCTCTCAAACGCCCGCGACGCCTCACCTGCGGGCAGTGCGGTGCGAGTTAAAAGCGAAGCCGGCGAACACACGGTCGATCTGATCGTCGAAGACGAAGGCAGCGGTATTCCCTCGAACATCATGGACCGACTGTTCGAACCTTTCTTCACCACCAAGGATCCTGGCGAAGGCACCGGTCTGGGCCTTGCACTGGTCTATTCCATCGTTGAAGAGCATTATGGACAAATCACCATCGACAGCCCGGCTGATGTTCAAAGCCAACGCGGCACCCGTATTCGGGTGACTTTGCCGCGTCATGTCGAAGCGACGTCCGCTGTGAACTGAGACCGTCGAGAGTATCGAATCAATGCCGCACATTTTGATCGTCGAAGACGAAACAATTATCCGCTCCGCCTTGCGCCGTCTGCTGGAACGTAACCAGTACCAGGTCAGCGAAGCCGGATCCGTGCAGGAAGCACAAGAGCGTTTCAGCATTCCCACATTTGACCTGATCGTCAGCGACCTGCGTCTTCCGGGCGCACCGGGTACCGAGTTGATCAAACTCGGCCAGGGCACTCCGGTGCTGATCATGACCAGTTACGCCAGCCTGCGTTCGGCCGTCGACTCCATGAAGATGGGCGCGGTCGATTACATCGCCAAGCCTTTCGATCACGACGAAATGCTTCAGGCCGTCGCGCGAATCCTGCGTGACCGGCAATCGGCGCAAGCCAGCGGTGAACCGGTCGTCGGTAAAACGGGCAATGGCGCCGCGAAAAACGGTGTCGACAACAGCAACGGCGAAATCGGCATTATCGGCTCGTGCCCGCCGATGCAGGACCTGTACAGCAAGATCCGCAAAGTCGCGCCGACCGATTCCAATGTCCTGATCCAGGGCGAATCCGGTACCGGTAAAGAACTGGTAGCACGCGCCCTGCATAACCTGTCCAAACGCGCCAAGGCGCCGATGATTTCGGTGAACTGCGCGGCCATTCCGGAAAGCCTGATCGAGTCCGAACTGTTCGGCCACGAAAAAGGCGCATTTACCGGCGCCAGTGCCGGGCGTGCCGGGTTGGTGGAAGCAGCGGACGGCGGCACCTTGTTCCTCGATGAAATCGGCGAACTGCCACTGGAAGCCCAGGCCCGCCTGTTACGTGTGTTGCAGGAGGGCGAAATCCGCCGGGTCGGTTCGGTGCAGTCGCAGAAGGTCGATGTACGCCTGATTGCCGCGACGCACCGGGACCTCAAGAGCCTGGCGAAGATCGGCCAGTTCCGCGAAGACTTGTATTACCGCCTTCACGTGATCGCCCTGAAACTGCCGGCCTTGCGTGAGCGCGGTGCAGACGTCAATGAAATTGCCACGGCATTCCTCGCGCGGCAGAGCGCACGGGTTGGCCGTACCGATCTGAAATTCGCCACCGATGCCGAACAGGCCATTCGACATTACTCCTGGCCGGGTAACGTTCGCGAGCTGGAAAACGCGGTCGAGCGTGCGGTGATCCTGTGCGAAAGCCCGGAGATCTCCGCAGAGCTGCTGGGCATCGATATCGAACTGAGCGATCTGGATGACGACGGCTTCATTGGCCTGGCGCCCCAGCAGGGCAACAGCGCCGGTAACACCAGCCACGAACCGACCGAAGATTTGTCCCTGGAAGACTACTTCCAGCATTTCGTACTCGAGCATCAAGACCACATGACCGAAACCGAACTGGCCCGCAAACTCGGGGTCAGTCGCAAATGCCTGTGGGAACGCCGTCAGCGTCTGGGCATTCCGCGGCGCAAGACCGGGGTGGCGAGCGAGAGCTGAACCACCGCTGTCGGATGTGCGGGTAACACATGACCTTGTGAAAAAACTGTTACCTCAGCTTTTTCACGTAACAGAAGCCGGGGCTTACGGTAACGAAGCCCCGGTTTTTTTGGGCCCCGAAAAACATCATTAGCCCGCCTAACCCCTTGTTTTACTAGGCTTCACAAAAGTTGGCACGCACCCTGCTATATGTTTGGTACAAGAACAATAACAAGCAATGCACAAGACAATAAAAATAAGACGTATCGACTCACGCATAATAAAAACAAGACGGCGAGAGGCGTAGCTAACTGATTCTTTTGGAGAGGCGTTGCATTTGGGGCTTGCCCCACGACCAGGCCGAGAATAATAAAAAACTGTCTTAAGACAGTGCCTGAACTGGTTGGATCTAACGATCATAGCAACACAGCGACCAAAGCAATCCGTTTGCTCTTGGCTCCCGATTGGGAGGGTCATGAAGGAAAACTTCATGGCAAGGGCGCTCAACAAAAACAAGAAGCCCGAAACCAATAATAAAAATAGAGCATGCAACTACTTCTTGGGGAGCTTCGGCTCCCCTTGTGGTTTCTGGCGTTTGGCCTTCACGCTGCCCTGTAGCAGCTGCCGAGCCCGCGAGGCTGCGTTCGGCTGCGCAGCAGTCGCAAATGCGGACAGCCGGTTTCTTCTGACACACCGTAATCTCTGGTTTTACGACGGCTTCGCCGCCCAACGCTGCCTCGCGCTGCTCGACAGCTGCTACAGGGCTGCCGAACAAAACCGTGCCCGCCAGACAACCCCTTCAAGCGCTTGCGCAGCTTCCTACACCATCCCCCGACTAAATGCTAGAATCCCCGCCCATCATGCGGTCATTCTTCGTTATGGCCGAACATTCCTTCAAACAGTGCATCCCATGCTGAAGAAGTTGTTCCAGTCATTCCGTTCTCCCAAGCGTCATACGCAACACATTCGCAGTACGCCTGAAGTGCTCAACAGCGGCCAACATTCGCTGCAAAAGGCACAGTTCAGCCGTTACGCAGTGAATATCGTCGAACGCCTGCAGAACGCCGGTTACCAGGCTTACCTGGTCGGCGGCTGTGTGCGTGACATGCTGCTCGGCATCACGCCGAAAGACTTCGACGTCGCCACCAGCGCCACGCCAGAACAGGTACGCGCGGAATTTCGCAACGCGCGGATCATCGGTCGGCGTTTCAAACTGGTGCATATCCACTTTGGCCGCGAAATCATTGAAGTCGCGACCTTCCGCGCCAACCACCCGCAAAACGACGAAGATGAAGACAGCAACCAATCGTCTCGTAATGAAAGCGGGCGCATTCTGCGCGACAACGTCTATGGCACCCTGGAAGAAGACGCGCAACGCCGCGACTTCACCATCAACGCCTTGTATTACGATCCGGTCAGCGAACGCATTCTCGACTACGCCAACGGCGTACACGACATCCGCAATCACCTGATCCGCCTGATTGGCGATCCGAAGCAACGCTACCAGGAAGACCCGGTGCGGATGCTGCGGGCCGTGCGTTTCGCCGCCAAGCTGAATTTCGGCATCGAAAAACACAGCGCAACGCCTATCCGCGAACTGGCGCCGTTGCTGCGCGAGATCCCGTCGGCTCGTCTGTTCGAAGAAGTGCTCAAGTTGTTCCTCTCCGGCCATGCCGCGGACACCTTCGAAATGCTGGTCGATCTGCAGTTGTTCGATCCGCTGTTCCCGGCCAGTGCGGCAGCGTTGGAATACAACCCGACCTACACCCACACGCTGATCAGTGAAGCGCTGATCAACACGGACCTGCGGATCAAGCAGAACAAACCGGTCACCCCGGCATTCCTGTTTGCCGCCCTGCTCTGGCCTGCCCTGCCGGCCCGCGTGTTGCGCCTGCAAGAACGCGGCATGCCGCCGATTCCTGCGATGCAGGAAGCCGCTCACGAGTTGATCGCCGAACAGTGCCAGCGCATCGCCATTCCGAAACGCTTCACCATGCCGATCCGCGAGATCTGGGACATGCAGGAGCGTCTGCCACGGCGCAGCGGCAAACGCGCCGACCTGTTGCTGGACAACCCGCGGTTCCGTGCCGGTTACGACTTCCTGCTGCTGCGCGAAAGCGCCGGTGAGCAGACCGATGGCCTGGGCGAGTGGTGGACCGACTATCAGGACGCCAACGACAGCGAACGCCGGGACATGATCCGTGACCTGAGCGGCAAGGACGAAGGTACCGGTGCTCCACGCAAACGTCGCCGCAGCGGCGGTGCCAAGCGCAAGCGCGCTGCCGGCGCACCGAGCGCTACAGGCGAGTAAGCCATGGAACGCATCTACATCGGCATGGGCAGCAATCTGGCTGACCCCGCCGAACAATTGCGCAGCGCTGTCGAAGCGCTGGCGCAATTGCCGCAAACCGAACTGATCGGGGTTTCCGGGTTTTATCAAAGCGACTCGCTGCTTCCCGGCCAACCGCGTTACACCAACGCGGTCGCCGCGCTCGACAGCAGCCTCGCGCCGCTAAACCTGCTCGATGCGCTGCAAGCCATCGAGAACGGCCAAGGCCGCGAGCGTCTTGAACGCTGGGGTCCGCGCACGCTGGATCTGGACATCGTGCTGTTCGGCGATCGACTGATTGACGTACCTCGTCTCAAAGTCCCCCACTACCACCTGCAGGAACGGGCCTTTGTGCTCTATCCGCTGGCCGAGCTGGCACCGGCGGATTTGCGCCTGGCCGATGGCCGCAGCCTCACGGAATTGCTCGCTGCCTGCCCGTTCGTCGGGTTGGAACGCATTTCTCACGCCTGACAAAATATCCCTGTGGGAGCGAGCCTGCTCCCGATGACGGACTGACATTCAACAATGATGTTGACTGAATGACCGCTCTCGCGAGCAGGCTCGCTCCCAGATTGGTTTTTGTCGGACAAAAAACCTGCAGATCATCCTTGCCAACCTGCTGAATCGCATCAGTAACGCCGGTAACACCCCGCGCGTAACAACGCGGTAACACACACAATTGACTTCCCGGGTTCTCCTCACGACTATAGGCGTCCCGCTGCCGCCAACGCGGCGCTAAAGGGCGCAATCCAGGCCTTACAAGCACCACGAAAGAAGGTGCGCCTGTATAAATGACGAATCACGCGCGTTACTCGCAGTAGTTTCCATAGCGCCTGTAATGAGGATTTTTTTCATGCCAGCCATCACCCTGACCACGCTCCAGAGCCTCAAGCAGAAAGGTGAAAAAATCACCATGCTGACCTGCTATGACGCGACCTTCGCCCATGCCTGTAATGAGGCCGGGGTTGAAGTGCTGCTGGTGGGCGACTCACTCGGCATGGTCTTGCAAGGTCACGACAGCACTCTGCCGGTGACCACCGCTGAAATGGCCTACCACGTAGCGGCCGTCAAACGCGGCAACGCCGATGCCCTGATCCTTGCCGACCTGCCCTTCATGGCCTACGCCACCAACGAACAAGCCATGATCAACAGCGCCCTGTTGATGCAGGCCGGTGCGCACATGGTCAAGGTTGAAGGAGCATTGTGGCTCGCGGACTCGATCCGTCTGCTGGCCGAACGTGGCATCCCGGTGTGCGCGCATATGGGGCTGACGCCGCAATCGGTCAACATCCTCGGCGGCTATAAAGTCCAGGGCCGCAACGAGAACCAGGCGCGGCAAATGCGTGCCGACGCCATCTCCCTGGAACAGGCCGGCGCGGCCATGCTGCTGCTCGAATGCGTGCCCAGCGAACTGGCCGAAGAAATCACCCAAGCGGTGAAGATCCCGGTGATCGGCATCGGCGCCGGCAGCGGCACCGACGGCCAGGTGCTGGTCCTGCACGACATGCTGGGCCTGTCCATTACCGGCCGCGTGCCAAAATTCGTGAAGAACTTCATGACTGGCCAAACCAGCATTCAAACCGCCTTGAGCGCTTACGTCACTGAAGTCAAAGCGGCGACTTTCCCTGGCATCGAACACGGATTCTCTGCATGAACACCGTAAAAACCGTACGCGAACTGCGGGCCGCCGTGGCTCGTGCCCGTAACGAAGGCAAGCGCATCGGCTTCGTGCCAACCATGGGCAACCTGCACAGCGGGCACATCGCGCTGATTACCAAAGCCACCCAACGGGTGGATTTCGTGGTCGCGAGCATTTTCGTCAACCCCCTGCAGTTTGGCGCCGGCGAAGACCTCGACAAGTACCCGCGGACCCTGGCCGCGGATCAGGAAAAACTGCTCCAGGCCGGTTGCCATCTGCTGTTCGCACCGGCCGTCGAAGAAATGTACCCCGACGGCATGGCGGGTCAGACCCGCGTCAGCGTTCCGCAACTGTCCGAGGGCCTGTGTGGCGCCAGCCGTCCGGGGCATTTCGAAGGGGTGGCGACCGTAGTCAGCAAGCTGTTCAACATGGTCCAGCCGGACCTGGCGATTTTTGGCCAGAAAGACTTCCAGCAACTGGCGGTGATTCGTGCTCTGGTGCAGGACTTGAACATGCCGATCCAGATCATCGGCGAACCCACCGTACGCGCCGCCGACGGTCTGGCGCTGTCGTCGCGCAATGGCTTCCTCAGCGAAGAACAACGTGCCGTCGCGCCAGTGGTCTACCGCACCCTGACCCATATTGCCGATGCAATTAAACAGGGCGAGCGGGATTACCCGATGTTGATCAACGAGCAGATCAAACAGCTTGAAGCCGCTGGCCTGCGTGCGGACTATCTGGAAATTCGCCATGCGCTGACCTTGCGTCCGGCGACGGTCGAAGATCGGGATCTGGTGATTCTGGTGGCGGCGTTCCTGGGCACGACACGGTTGATCGACAACCTGCATCTGAACCTTGACGCTGCGGTTTAAACGGCAAGATCAAAAGACTAAACAGCAACATCGAAAAATAACGGCTAGATCAAAAGATCGCAGCCTGCGGCAGCTCCTACGCGCCTGTGGGCGCTCCCGCCGTTCGATTCCGACCAGGGGAAACACTCATGCACGCCATCATGCTCAAGGCGAAGCTGCATCGCGCCGAAGTCACCCATGCTGTACTCGATTACGAAGGCTCCTGCGCCATCGACGGCGAATGGCTGGACCTGTCCGGCATCCGTGAGTACGAACAGATCCAGATCTACAACATCGACAACGGCGAACGCTTCACCACCTACGCGATTCGTGGCGAAGAAGGTTCGCGCATGATTTCGGTCAACGGTGCTGCTGCGCACAAGGCCAAGGTCGGCGACCGCGTGATCATCTGCGCTTACGCCCATTACAGCGAAGCCGAGCTGCTCAACTTCAAGCCGCGCATGCTCTACATGGCGCCGGGTAACGCACTGAGCCACACCAGCAATGCCATCCCGGTTCAGGTCGCCTGATCGAGCCGCCCCCCCTGCCCACGTTCCGTTTGTCGGACCGCTCCCTGCTTAAATGTTAAAAAAGTACCGGGAGCAGGTCAGACAAAGTCAAGACAGATTGCAGCGCGAGGTTTACTGTATTCGCCCTGCGCCATGAAATCGTGTCGACGCAGTTGACCGGACGCCCACCCGCAGCGCTCCGGGATTTTAGTGTTCAAAAGGCCGTTCAAGTAAAAGGAAAACCGCAGCGATGGCGTATTACCGCACTCCTCACGACGTTACCGCTCTGCCCGCCTGGCAAGCGTTGAATGATCACCGCCAAGCCATGCAGGATTTCAGCATGCGCGAAGCCTTTAATGCCGATCCGCAGCGCTTTACTCAATTCACCCTCAGCAGCTGCGGCCTGTTTCTCGACTACTCGAAAAACCTGATCAACCCCGAGACCCGCAACCTGCTGGTGGGCCTGGCCAACGAAGTCGATCTCCAGGGCGCGATCAAAGCGCTGTTCGATGGCGAAATCGTCAACTCTTCCGAAGGCCGTCCCGCGCTGCACACCGCACTGCGCCGCCCAGTGGGCGACAAGCTGTCGGTCAACGGCGTCAACGTGATGCCCGACGTGCACAAGGTGCTGAACCAGATCACCGATCTCGTGGGCCGCATCCACGATGGTCTGTGGCGCGGTTACACCGAGAAGCCGATCACTGACGTGGTGAACATTGGCATCGGTGGCTCGTTCCTCGGCCCTGAGCTCGTGTCCGAAGCGCTGCTGTCCTACGCCCAGAAAGGTGTGCGCTGCCATTACCTGGCGAACATCGACGGCAGTGAATTCCACGAACTGACCATGAAGCTGCGCGCCGAGACCACGCTGTTCATCGTCTCGTCGAAATCCTTCAACACCCTCGAAACCCTGAAAAACGCCCAGGCCGCACGCGCCTGGTACTTGGCTCAGGGTGGTTCGGAAGCCGAGCTGTATCGTCACTTCATCGCCGTTTCCAGCAACAATGCGGCGGCCGTGGCGTTCGGTATTCGCGAAGAAAACATCTTCCCGATGTGGGACTGGGTTGGCGGGCGTTACTCGCTGTGGTCGGCTATCGGTTTGCCGATTGCACTGGCCATCGGCATGTCGAACTTCAAGGAGCTGCTGTCCGGTGCCTACACCATGGACCAGCACTTCCAGAGCGCGCCATTCGAACAGAACATGCCGGTGCTGCTGGCGTTGCTCGGCGTCTGGTACGGCAACTTCTGGGGCGCGCAAAGCCACGCGATCCTGCCGTACGACCACTACCTGCGCAACATCACCAAACACTTGCAACAGCTGGACATGGAATCCAACGGCAAGAGCGTGCGCCAGGACGGCACGCCAGTGTCCACCGATACCGGCCCAGTGATCTGGGGCGGCGTCGGCTGCAACGGTCAGCACGCTTATCACCAGTTGCTGCACCAGGGCACCCAACTGATTCCGGCCGACTTTATCGTGCCGATCGTCAGCTTCAACCCGGTGGCCGACCACCACCAGTGGCTGTACGCCAACTGCCTGTCCCAAAGCCAGGCACTGATGCTGGGCAAGACCCGCGCCGAGGCCGAAGCCGAGCTGCGTGACAAGGGCATGAGCGAGGATGAAGTACAGAAACTGGCGGCGCACAAGGTGATCCCGGGCAACCGTCCGAGCAACACCCTGGTGGTCGAGCGCATCAGCCCGCGTCGTCTTGGCGCACTGGTGGCGCTGTACGAACACAAAGTCTTCGTGCAAAGCGTGGTCTGGGGCATCAACGCCTTCGACCAGTGGGGCGTGGAACTGGGCAAGGAACTGGGCAAAGGCGTTTACAACCGCCTGGTCGGCAGCGAAGAAACCCCGGCTGACGATGCCTCCACCCAAGGCTTGATCAACTACTTCCGCGGTCGTCACCGCGGTTGATTTGACGCAACACAGCTGCCCTTGTGGGAGCGAGCCTGCTCGCGATAGCGGTCTGACATTCAAATTGATGTTGAATGTTTTGCCGCCATCGCGAGCAGGCTCGCTCCCACATTGGTTTGCGTCGGTCAAAAAATTTGCGGCCGGCACCTTCTACACCGGTCGGCATCCGACTTGAACCCTTTCTCCACTCGGCGCATCTTTATTACTTGTCGTAACAAGAATAAGGAACCGTCATGTTCGATATCAGCACGTTCCCCAAAGCCGATGCCGTCCGCCGGGCTGCACAGTTAAGTCAAGACGACTACCAACGCCTGTACCGTCAATCCATCGAACACCCCAGCACCTTCTGGGCCGAACAGGCCACACGCTTTCTCGACTGGAGCGCGCCGTGGCAAACCGTCCAGCGTTACGACCTGAAAACCGGTGAGGCGAGCTGGTTCGCTGGCGCAACGTTAAACGTCAGTTACAACTGCATCGACCGTCACCTGGAAAAACGCGGCGATCAAATCGCGATCATCTGGGAAGGCGATGACCCCGCCGAATCCGCCCGGATCACCTACAAAAAACTCCATCACAACGTCTGTCGACTGGCCAACGTGCTCAAAAGCCGTGGCGTAAAGAAAGGCGACCGCGTGTGCATCTACATGCCAATGATCCCCGAAGCCGCCTACGCCATGCTCGCCTGCGCGCGCATCGGCGCGATTCATTCGGTGGTGTTCGGCGGTTTCTCCCCGGACTCGTTGCGTGACCGGATCCTCGACGCCGATTGCCGCACCGTAATCACTGCCGACGAAGGTGTGCGCGGCGGTAAATTCGTGCCGCTCAAACAGAACGTCGACACGGCGCTGCAAAGCTGCCCCGACGTGAGCACCGTGATCGTGGTCGAACGTACCCAAGGTCAGGTTAACTGGGTCGACGATCGGGATATCTGGTACCACCAGGCTTTGCGCGACGTCGGCGACGACTGCCCGCCAGAGCCGATAGAGGCCGAAGACCCGCTGTTCATCCTCTACACCTCCGGCAGCACCGGCAAACCCAAAGGCGTGCTGCACACCACTGGCGGCTACTTGCTGCAAGTCGCCATGACCTTCAAGTACGTGCTCGACTATCGCGACGGTGAAGTCTTCTGGTGCACCGCCGATGTCGGCTGGGTCACCGGCCATAGCTACATCGTCTACGGGCCACTGGCCAACGGAGCGACCACGTTGATCTTCGAAGGCGTGCCGAGCTACCCCAGCACTTCGCGCTTCTGGCAGGTGATCGACAAGCACCACGTGAATATCTTCTATACCGCTCCGACCGCGTTGCGCGCGTTGATGCGTGAAGGCCCCGAGCCGTTGAAGGAAACGTCCCGCGAGAGCCTGCGGTTACTCGGCACCGTCGGTGAGCCGATCAACCCGGAAGCCTGGGAGTGGTATTTCAATACGGTCGGCGAGCAGCGCTGCCCGATTGTCGATACCTGGTGGCAGACCGAAACCGGCGGCATCATGCTCAGCCCGCTGGTCAGCACTCAACGGATCAAACCCGGCTGCGCCACCCAACCGATGTTCGGCGTGCAACCGGTATTGCTCGACGAACACGGCAAGGAAATCAAAGGCGCTGGCAGCGGCATACTGGCCATCAAGTCCAGCTGGCCGGCACAGATTCGCAGCGTCTACGGCGACCCGAAACGGATGATCGAAACCTACTTCAAGCCCTACCCCGGCTATTACTTCACCGGCGATGGCGCACGTCGCGACGAGGACGGCGACTACTGGATCACCGGGCGCATCGATGACGTGATCAACGTCTCCGGGCACCGCATCGGCACGGCCGAAGTAGAAAGCGCGCTGGTGCTGCACGACAGCATCGCCGAGGCCGCCGTGGTCGGTTACCCCCATGACGTCAAAGGCCAGGGCATCTATGCCTTCGTCACGCCCATGAATGGCACCGAACCCAACGACGAACTGAAGCACCAATTGCTGGCGCATGTCAGCAAGGAAATCGGCAGCTTCGCCAAACCGGACTTGATCCAATGGGCTCCGGCCCTGCCGAAAACCCGTTCGGGCAAGATCATGCGACGAATTCTGCGCAAGATCGCCTGCAACGAACTGGACAGCCTGGGCGATACCTCGACCCTCGCCGACCCGAGCGTGGTGCAAGGGCTGATCGATCAACGACTGAACCAATGAGCTCGTGTTGTGCATTGGCCGTCGAACGCTAATCACATCCCTGTAGGAGCGAGGCTTGCCCGCGAAGAACGATAACTCGGTGCAACAGATAAACCGCGCCATCGTTCTTCGCGGGCAAGCCTCGCTCCAGGTACAGGTACAGGTTCTTCATCGTCCAAGCTGTTAAACTCCCGCGCCCCCAATTCCCTCCTGCAAGGCGCTCAGCATGTCTTCCTTGAATCAGGCGCTGCGCGCCGCCCTCGATCATCGTCAGGACCTGCTTGCCGAGTTGCATCAGCAAGGCACCGATTGCTATCGCCTGTTCCACGGCAGCCAGGAAGGCGCTGGCGGCCTGACCATCGACCGCTACGGTCCGCAACTGTTGGTGCAGAGCTTTCACCACGCACTGGAGCGTGACGCCCTGCTGCAACTGCACGAGATCGTCAATCAACAGCTGGGCCTCGACACCCTGCTGGTCTACAACGACCGTTCCCGTGGCAACTCGCGTATCGACCGCGAAGACACCGTCTACCGCGCCGACGAAGCCGCCCTGCAAGATTTGATCGGTCACGAATGGGGACTGAACTACCGGGTTCGCGGGCGCCACGCCGGCCAGGACCCGCTACTGTTTCTCGACCTGCGCAACGCTCGCGGCTGGGTCAAGGCGCACAGCAAAAACAAAAGTGTGCTGAACCTGTTTGCCTATACCTGTGGCGTCGGCCTCAGCGCCGCGGCGGGTGGCGCGAGCGAGGTGTGTAACCTGGACTTTGCCGAAGGCAATCTGGCGGTCGGCCGCGAGAACGGTCTGCTTAACCCGCAATTGCCGACGATGGAATTCATCCAGTCCGATTACTTCCCGGCGATTCGCCAATTGGCCGGTCTGCCGATCAGCCAGCGTCGCGGCCAGAAACTGCCGAGCTATCAACGTCTGGACCCACGTCAGTACGATCTGGTATTGCTTGATCCTCCGGCCTGGGCCAAGAGTGCTTTCGGCACGGTCGACCTGTTGCGCGACTACCAAAGCCTGCTCAAACCGGCGCTGCTGACCACCGCGGACAATGGCGTGCTGATCTGCTGCAACAACCTGGCGAAGGTCAGCATGGACGATTGGCGCGAACAGGTTCTGCGCTGCGCAGAGAAGGCCGGGCGTCCGGTGCGTGAGTGGACCGCGCTGACACCGGGCGGTGATTTCCCGTCGATGGACCAGCAGCCGCCGCTGAAAACGCTGATCCTGCAGCTCTGAAAGTCCACGCCGATAATCAGATAAATCCTATAAAGCGTGGTTGCTTAGGAACCGCAAACGCATGCCATACTCCAAGGCACTCCGATTCCGACAAATGAAGCCGCACATGCCCAAAGGATTGATTCGCGCTATCGGCGCCTTGTTGACTGCCCTGGCTCTTTATAGCCTGTTGGGGTTTCTGATTTTGCCGGGCATCGCGTTGCGAATCGCCAACCAACAATTGGCCAACTACGCCACGACGCCCGCGACGATTTCGCGGATCGAACTCAACCCGTTCAGCCTTGAAGTCACCCTTTGGGGCCTGGTCATCGGCGAGCCGGGCAAAGAGCAAGTGGGGTTCGAACGTCTGTACGCCAACCTGCAGATCGACAGTCTTTGGACCAAGGCGCTGCACCTGTCCGATATCGAACTGGACAAACCCAAGACCGAAATCCTCTTCGGCAAGGACGGCAAACTCAACCTGCTCGGGTTGTTCAACATCCCCGCCAGCGAACCGACCCCGGTCGACCCGAACGCCAAACCGTTCCCGCTGCGCGTGGAGCGGATCAAACTGGCCGGCGGCTCCGTCCATTTCGAGGATGCACGGCCCAGCGAACCCATCGAATTCCTCTACGACAAACTCGATTTCGAACTGAAAAACCTCAGCACCCTGCCCGAAGATAGCGCCGACATGACGTTGGTGGCCGTCGGCCCGGCAGGTGGACAGATCGACTGGACCGGAAACTTCAGCCTGATCCCGATCGCCTCCGAAGGTAAGCTGAAAATCACTGACGGCAAGATGAAATCCTTTTGGCCCTACGTACGCGATGCTGTGCCACTCGCACTCGAAGATGGCGTCATCAGCCTCAGCACCGACTACAAACTCAACCTGGCGAAAGAAACCGAACTGCTGCTGAGCAACGTTGCCGTCAGCGTCGCGCCTTTCGCCATCAAGACGGCGGACGGTCGACCGCTGGCGAAGCTCGAGCGGCTGGACATCAGCGAAACCACCGTGGATCTGGCCAAACAGCAAGTGGTGGTCGGCAAGATCCGCAGCCAGAAACTGGAAACCTGGGCCGCCCTCGAAGCCGATGGGCAACTCGATTGGCAAAAACTGTTCGCCAGCCAACCGTCCAAAGCGGCCAACAAAGCCAATGCCGAGCCAGCCAGCGCGCCGGCAGCAGCCGATTCGCCGAAGCCTGAACCGACCGCGCCGAGCAAGCCTTGGCAGGTGCTGCTCAAAGACGTGCAATTGCGCAATTACCAAGTGCACCTGGCCGACCGCAAGGCACAACCGCAGGTGGCGCTGGAGCTGGGCCCACTGAACCTGGACCTGCAAAATTTCGACAGCCTCAATGGCTCACCTTTCAACCTCAAGCTCGACACCGGCGTGGGCAAGCAAGGCAAGATCACCGCGGATGGCGTGGTCAATCTGGCCCCGATCAGCGCCAGACTGAACGTGCAGACCAAGGACATCGACCTGCGCGTCGCCCAGTCCTACATCAACCCGTTCATTCGTCTCGAACTGCGCAGCGGCATGCTGGGCAGTGATCTGGCGGTCGACCTGAAAAGCACCGAACCGCTGGCATTCAACGTTACCGGCCGCGCCCAGGTCGATCAGTTGCATACCCTCGACACCCTGAAAACCCGCGACTTCCTCAAGTGGCAACAGTTGGTGCTCGAAGGCCTGAACTATCAGCATGGCGACAGCCTGTCGATCGACAAGGTCAACCTGTTACAGCCCTATGCGCGCTTCATGATCAACGATGATCGAACCACCAACATCGATGACCTGCTGATCCCGCAACCGGCCGATTCCGGCACCACAGCCGCCGCGGTCAAACCGGCTGCCGGGAAAGAAAAACCCTTGGGCATCCACATTGGCGGCATCGCCATCAATGATGGTTCGGCTAATTTCGCCGACTTCAGCCTGACCCCGAACTTCGCCACGGCCGCTCAACAGCTCAACGGGAAGATCGGCACCATCGACAGCCGCCAGGCAAAACCGGCCAGTGTCGACATCAAAGGCAAAGTCGATCGCTATGCGCCGGTGACCATCAAGGGTTCGGTCAACCCGTTCGATCCAATGGCCAGCCTGGACATCGCCACCAGTTTCAAACGGGTGGAACTGACTACCCTGACGCCCTACTCCGGCAAGTTCGCCGGTTATCGTATCCGCAAGGGCCGGCTCAATCTCGACCTGCATTACAAGATCACCAACGGCCAGCTCCTGGCCGAAAACAAAGTGGTGGTCGAGCAGTTGCAACTGGGTGAAAAGGTCGACAGCCCGGACGCGGTGAGCCTGCCGCTGAAGCTGGCGATTGCCTTGCTCAAGGATGTCGATGGCAAGATTTCCATCGAGTTGCCGGTGAGCGGCGACCTGAACAACCCGCAATTCAGCGTTATGCCTATTGTCTGGCAGACCTTGCGCAATCTGATCGTGAAAGCAGCTGCAGCGCCCTTCAAAATGATTGGCGGTCTGGTCAGCGGTGGTGGCTCTGAAGATTTGGGCACCGTGGCGTTCGCACCGGGTTCAACTGACCTGAGCAAAGAGGCCGAAGCGGCGCTGGTCAAACTGTCCCAAGCGCTCAAGGAGCGTCCGGCCCTGCGCCTGGAAATCGAAGGCACCGCCGCCAAGAGCAGCGATGGCCCGCTGATCGCCGAGCAACGCCTGGAGCGGGAATACCAGTACAACTACTACAAAATGCTCCAGCGCCGCGGTGACAAAGTACCGGCGCAGGCCTCATTGCTGGAAGTGCCGGACAACGAAAAAGGCCCGCTGCTGGAAGGGATCTACCGCACACGCCTCAAGACTCAGCCGCCGGCCGAATGGAAGGACCTGGGTAAGGAAGAACGCATTAAAAAAATGCGTGAAGGTGTGATCGCGTTCTGGAGTTCCAGCGAGGTGCTATTGCGTCAACTGGGGCAAGAACGGGCCAGCAGTATCAAGGATTATCTGGTGGACAAGGGTCAGCTGGCCGATGACCGCGTGTACTTCATCGACGCCAGCCTTGGTGAGGCAGAAAGCGATGGCCGCGTTATTACGCCCATGCATCTGGATGCCGAGTGATGGGCGCGCGCTGGCTTCTGAGCCTGGCCCTGATGCTGATTGCCGGCCAGGCAGCGGCGGCCGATACCTTGCGCTGCGGCAGCCAATTGATCAGCGTCGGGGACAGGGCCGGCGAAGTGCTGCAGAAATGCGGAGAGCCCGTTGCCCGCGACTTGCTGGGCTACAAGCGCAGCGCCAATCGACGGGAAGAATTTCCGGTCGAGGAATGGACCTACGGGCCCACCAGCGGGATGTACCAGTACCTGCGCTTTGAAGGAAATCGGTTGGTTCGAATCACCAGCAAACGCGGCAATTGAGCCCACAATCCAAAGTGGGGCACATTCAACTGTGGGAGCGAGCCTGCTCGCGATAGCGGTCTTTCATTCAACGTACGTGTCGAATGTTAGTCAGCAATCGCGAGCAGGCTCGCTCCCACAGTTGTTTTGCGTAGCCAAAAATAGAACAGGCCCCGACACGAATGCCGGGGCCTGTAATGGCCACATCCTTGTGGCCGTTCGCATGAACGCTCAAGTTGCGGCAAACGTATGACTCGGCCCGTCTACCGCACCTTCTCCCGGTCCAGGCGAGAAGCCTTGCCTTACTCGGATTTCAGGCCGTCAGCGGACACATCTCTGACCCCTTTGATTTTCTTGGCGATAGCCACGGCGGTTGTTTTCTGAGCGTCTGTCAGAACGGTCATGGAAGACAGGGAAACAACGCCTTTGTTGGTTTCGACTTTGATGTCAGTGCCTGGGATGCCTTTTTCGGTCACCAGGTCTGCTTTGACTTTGGTCGTGATCCAGGTATCGGAAACATCCTCTTTCGCTTCAGTGACTTCACCGGCGGCCAGCATCATAGGTGCCTGAGTCGCTTGGGTGGTCTGTGCAAATGCGGCGTTGGCCATGGTCAGGGTCAACGCGGTTGCAGTAGCGGCAGCGATAGCGAACTTCTTCATACGAGTAACTCCTGTATTTCTGGAAAGTCTGCTGCGTGTCTTGTCAGCAGGGTTACTGGAGAGAGTGCGAACGCTGTGCCAACTGTCACATAAAAAATAAATACTGATAAATCAATTACTTAACAACTACGGCGATTTTCGAAATCATGCAAATTGCATGACTGCGAAATTATCTACATGCAACATGCGGGTTTTAACGCAGGCCTAAGGCCATGAAATGTCGGGGGTTTTCTTGATTATTGGCGCGGCCCATAAATGACGAGCAAAAAAATGCCCCGCGTCGTGAAAGGCGGGGCATTGGCAGGATGACAATGGTTCAGGCGTCAGCGGCACCGGTGCAGCCTTTAGGAGTGTATTGCTGTTGAGCCGTGGTGACACATGTCCAGCCGCCGGTAAGGGTGCGTGTAAGCGTGATGGTTTTGCTGAGCACCGGCCCTGGAGCATTGAGAATCGTGCAGCCAATAGTACCTGCACCGTCAGCGGCGGTGCCCGATGCCGTAATCGTGCAATTACCGGTGGTCACCGTACCGCCGATCAGTGCGAGGGTGGGGTTGGTGCCCTGGTTGATGATGTCTTCGAAAGGCACTTTCAGTGCCGAGATTTCTGCAAGCGCAGCGGTTACTTTCGCCCGTGCCTGGTACTTCGAATACTGCGGTAATGCAAACGTTGCCAGAATCCCGATGATGGCCACCACGATCAGCAGTTCGATCAAGGTAAAACCTTTTTGATTTTTCATAGACAGGCTCCATGCATGAGTCGAAATCTCATGATCTGAATAGGGCATAGCACAGGTCATGCCAAGCCGCGCGCGCCCCTGCCTGCGGGGCGGGAGATCGCGGCAAAGACCTTTCCTACTACACGGATCCGCACTATCTGACACTTTTTGTCACCTCACCCCGGCTGGTTTGGTTCCACTGCTTGACTAGGCTATAAGTCATTAACTGTCTGCGTCCGGTATCCCAATGAATGAGATTGCCCTTAGCGGTCTGGCCAAGCAATTGGTACTGGCCGAGCTGATCACTGACCAAAGTGCGCAACAGGCGTATCAGCAAGCCCAACGCAATCGAATTTCGCTGGTCAGCTATCTGGTGCAAAACAAACTGCTGAAAAGTTGGCAGGTCGCCGAGGTGGCCTCGGAACATTTCGGCATGGCCCTGCTGGACCTCGATTGCCTGGACAAGGACACCCAACCCCGAGGGCTGGTCAGCGAGAAGCTGATCCGCCAGCACCACGCCCTGCCCCTCTGGCGGCGTGGCAACAAGCTGTTCGTGGGAATTTCCGACCCGACCAATCATCAAGCCATCAATGACATCCAGTTCAGCACCGGGCTGAGCACCGAAGCTATTCTGGTGGAGGAAGACAAGCTCAGCGACGCCATCGAAAAATTCTTCGACAGCCACTCCACCGGCCTGGAAGACATGGCCGATGTCGACCTCGACGGGCTAGACATCGAGTCGGTCGATGACCAGAAACAGGATTCAATCATAGGGCAAGATGCCGATGATGCGCCGGTGGTGCGCTTCGTTCACAAGATGTTGCTCGACGCCATCAAGAGCGGTTCTTCCGACCTGCATTTCGAGCCCTATGAAAAAATCTACCGCGTGCGGATGCGCACCGATGGCATGCTGCGGGAGGTCGCCAGGCCGCCGACGCAACTGGCCAATCGCATTGCTTCCCGGCTGAAGATCATGGCCAGTCTCGACATCTCCGAGCGGCGCAAACCCCAAGACGGGCGAATCAAGATGCGCCTGTCCAAAAGCAAGTCCATCGACTTCCGGGTCAACACACTGCCAACCCTGTGGGGCGAGAAGGTGGTTATCCGGATCCTCGACCCGTCCAGTGCCCAAATGGGCATCGATGCCCTCGGCTACGAACCCGATCAGAAAGACCTGTACATGGCCGCCCTCAAGCAGCCACAGGGGATGATCCTGGTGACCGGCCCCACCGGCTCAGGCAAGACCGTGTCGCTCTATACCGGGCTGAACATCCTCAACACCGTCGACATCAATATTTCCACCGCCGAAGACCCGGTAGAAATCAACATGGAAGGTATCAACCAGGTCAACGTCAATCCCAGGCAAGGACTGGATTTCGCCCAGGCGTTGCGCTCGTTTCTGCGTCAGGACCCGGACGTGATCATGGTCGGCGAAATCCGCGACCTCGAAACCGCCGAAATCGCCATCAAGGCCGCCCAGACCGGGCACATGGTGCTTTCCACCCTGCACACCAACAGCGCCGCGCAAACCCTGACCCGCTTGCACAACATGGGGATTCAGGGGTTCAACATCGCGACCTCGGTCAGCCTGATCATCGCCCAGCGCCTGGCGCGCAAACTGTGCAGTCATTGCAAAAAGCCCATCGAGATTCCCCGCGAGGCGTTGCTCAAAGAAGGCTTTCCCGAGGAACGCATCGGCTCGTTCACGATCTATGAACCGGTTGGTTGCGATCAGTGCAACAACGGTTACAAAGGGCGAGTAGGGATTTATGAAGTGGTCAAGAACACCCCAGACCTGCAACGGCTGATCATGGCCGAAGGCAATTCACTGGAAATCGACATCCAGATGCGTAAGGACGGCTTCAACGACCTGCGTACTTCAGGCCTGCTCAAGGCCATGCAAGGCATCACCAGCCTTGAAGAAATCAACCGGGTCACGAAGGACTGAACATGGCGGTCAAAGCAGCGAAAATCAGCGTATATGCCTGGGAAGGCACAGACAAAAAAGGCACAAAAATGACCGGCGAATTGACCGGCCAGAATCCCGCGCTGATCAAGGCCCAGTTACGCAAGCAGGGGATCAACCCGGGCAAGGTGCGAAAAAAAACCGCGTCCATTTTCAGTGCCGGCAAACGCATCAAGGCCCTGGACATTGCCCTGTTTACCCGGCAGATGGCGACCATGATGAAAGCCGGCGTGCCGCTGCTGCAATCGTTCGACATTATCGGCGAGGGCTTCGATAACCCGAACATGCGCAAGCTGGTGGACGAGGTGAAACAGGAAGTCGCGGCCGGCAACAGCTTCGCCGCGGCCCTGCGCAAAAAGCCCCAGTATTTCGATGAGCTGTACTGCAACCTGGTGGATGCCGGCGAACAGGCCGGCGCCCTGGATACCCTGTTGGAACGGGTTGCAACCTACAAGGAAAAGAGCGAAAGCCTCAAGGCCAAGATCAAGAAAGCCATGACCTACCCGCTGGCGGTGGTGTTCGTCGCGATCATTGTGACCGGGATTCTGCTGGTCAAGGTTGTACCGCAATTCGAATCGGTGTTCTCAGGGTTTGGCGCCGAGCTGCCGGCGTTCACCGTGATGGTCATCAGCTTGTCGGAGTTCCTGCAGGCCTGGTGGTGGATGATGCTCGGCATGCTGGTTGCGGCGTTCTTCGGCGTACGTCACGCCTTTAAAAAGTCCCCGGGCTTTCGGGACCGAATGGACAGCTGGCTGTTGAAACTGCCGCTGGTTGGCGCGCTCATGTACAAGTCCGCCGTGGCCCGTTACGCCCGAACCTTGTCGACCACCTTTGCCGCCGGGGTGCCACTGGTCGAAGCCCTGGAATCAGTGGCGGGTGCGACCGGCAACATCGTGTTCAAGCGAGCGGTGTTACGCATCAAGCAGGATGTTTCAACCGGCATGCAGCTGAATTTTGCCATGCGCACCTCCGGCATCTTTCCGAACATGGCGATCCAGATGACGGCCATCGGCGAAGAGTCTGGCGCACTGGACGACATGCTCGACAAGGTCGCGAGCTTCTATGAGGACGAGGTGGATAACATGGTCGATAACCTGACCAGTCTGATGGAGCCTTTCATCATGGTGGTGCTGGGGGTTATCGTCGGCGGCCTGGTGGTTGCGATGTACCTGCCCATCTTCCAACTTGGCTCAGCGATCTGACATGTCCTTGAACGAATTTCTGAGTCTCAACCCGCTGGCCTTCACGATCACTGCATTGGTGATCGGGTTGCTGATCGGCAGTTTTCTCAACGTGGTGGTCTGGCGCTTGCCGAAAATGCTTGAGCGTGAATGGCGCTTGCAGGCCCATGACGTCCTGGATTTGCCACCCGAAGCCCCCGGCCCGGCTTACAACCTGATACTGCCCCACTCCGAGTGCCCCGACTGTGGCCATCGGATTCGAGCATGGGAAAACATTCCCGTACTCAGTTATCTGTTTTTACGTGGGCGATGCTCGAACTGCGCGACGCCGATCAGCAAACGTTACCCACTGACCGAACTGGCCTGCGGCGTGCTGTCGGCGTTCGTCGCCTGGCATTTCGGTTTCGGTTGGCAGGCCTGCATGGTGCTGGTCCTGAGTTGGGGTCTGTTGGCGATGAGCCTGATCGACGCCGAACATCAGCTGTTGCCGGACGTGCTGGTGTTGCCGTTGATATGGCTGGGGTTGATCGTCAACAGCTTCGGGCTCTTCGTCTCACTGCATGACGCGCTCTGGGGCGCGGTGGCCGGCTATATGGCGCTGTGGATGGTGTTCTGGCTGTTCAAGCTGATCACCGGCAAGGACGGCATCGGCTACGGTGACTTCAAGCTCTTGGCGATGCTCGGCGCCTGGGGCGGTTGGCAGATCCTGCCGCTGACAATTCTGCTGTCATCGCTGCTGGGCGCCATCATCGGGGTGATTTTGCTGCGCCTGCGGGACGCAAAAACCTCGACTCCGCTGCCCTTTGGCCCCTATCTGGCGATTGCCGGCTGGATTGCCTTGCTCTGGGGTGGTCAAATAACCGGCTTCTATTGGCAGTTTGTCGGTTTGAAATGAATACCCCTGTGGAAAAACCCTGGATTCTCGGCCTGACCGGCGGCATCGGCAGCGGCAAAAGCGCGGCCGCGCAGCACTTCATCGATCTGGGCGTGCACGTGGTGGACGCCGATCATGCGGCTCGCTGGGTGGTCGAACCCGGTCGCCCGGCACTGGCGAAGATTGCCGAGCACTTTGGCCCCGGCGTGCTGCAAGCCGACGGCCAACTGGATCGCGCGGCGCTGCGCAAGCTGATCTTCGAGGTGCCGGATGAACGCCGCTGGCTCGAAGCGCTGCTGCATCCGCTGATCGCCGAAGAAATTACCCACCATCTGGCCAAGGCACAATCGTCTTACGCGATTCTGGTTTCGCCGCTGCTGATCGAGTCCGGGCAGTACGCCATGACCCAACGGGTTTTGGTGATCGATGCGCCGGAACAGTTACAGATCGAACGCACCCTGCAGCGTGACCAGACCAGCGAACAGCAGGTCCAGGCGATCCTCAAGGCACAGTCCAGCCGACAGGACCGCGTGAGCCATGCCGACGATGTGGTGGTCAATGACCGCGACCTCGCCTGGCTGCACAGCGAGGTTGAACGCCTGCATCACTTTTACCTTACTTTGCGTGGAGGCCAGTCATGAGCCAAACCCCAACCGTCGATTGCCCAACCTGTGGCGCCCCTGTCGAATGGAGCCCCGAGAACAAGTTCCGGCCATTCTGTTCAGATCGTTGCAAACTGATCGACCTGGGTGCCTGGGCGTCGGAAGAACACAAGATCCCGGTGAGCCCGGATGCCGAAGACGAAATGTTCAGCGAAGACTTCGACCCGCGTCACTGATCCCGCCCCTCAGGGCCGCATAAAGCCGTAATCCTGGCCTTCGTCGAGGTTCTCGGCGAGAAACCGCAACTCATCGGCCAGGTCTTCGATATTGCGTACCGCCTTGCTCTGCTGCACCACCGCACTGAGCAAGGCGCGCAGGCTCAATCCCGGATCGAAGCCCACCTCTTGTGCCACATCCAGACTCTGACGCAACTCCTGCCGGGCCCACTCATACACACTCATGCCATTGCTCCTGAAGGTTTTCCGGAGCATGGATTCGTCAACGATTTTTGGATTTGATGTGGATCAAGATTTGGGGTCGTCGTCTTTCCAGGGCGCCGAAAGGTAGCGCGTGCGATTGAACGTTTCCAGCCACTCGGGGCAGAACACCACCAATGCGCTGACCACCATACCGTTGATAAAGGCTTCCGGAAAAATCAGCAGCCACAGATAACCGACAAAATCTATCAGCCAATAGGGCATGGCGAAACGTTCGTCGTACCACAGCAATGTGAGCGCCAGAATCAGGCACAACAAGGCCGACAACGCAGCGGCAAAAAAACCGGAACAGAAGATATACACAAAAGGATTACGCGGCTGCGCGCGTTCGACCAGGATTGCGCAGCACTCGGTGACCAGCACCGGCAGCAGAATCAGCAGCGCGCCGTTGACCCCCATGGCCGCCATGTCCTGCCGTCCGAGCAGCACCAATCCCACTTGCGCGACCAACCCGCCGACAATCGCCAAGGGCCAATCCAGCAGTAACGTCACCGCCGTCATGCCGATGAAGTGATAGGACACGCCGGTGTCGAAGTCCCGTCGCACCAGCCAAAGCATGAACAGCGCGAACACCGTGCCGAACAACAGATGCTGACGGCGGCTGTCGCTGAACAGTTCGACCCATGGGGCTCGACAGACTGCCCAGATAATCACCGGCAGGTAAATCAGCCAACCCACTGTGAGGCTTTGCGGTGACAACAGTTCGGCGCCGATCATGAGCGAGTTTTTTCCGGCGCCTGGCCCCACACAAACGCAAGACTGAACAACAGCACTGTTCTATATTCCACGCGTCTCTCCCTTCGTGACAGCCTCAGTCTACACCGGCGGTTCTGACTGCCCGTGTCATTCCACTACACTGACGTGCGGAGATTTGAGGAAAGGCGAAAGTTACGCAAACTTTACGAGACAAAATGAATAGCCGATCGATACTGCGCGGCGCTAACAAGACAGGCGTTATTTATGTCCATTGCGGCACTGCGGCTTATCGGTTTCATCTTGGGTATTTTTCTCATCACGTTGGCCGTGAGCATGGCGATACCGATGCTCACGCTGCTGGTCTACGAACGCCAAGATGATATGTCGGCCTTTCTGTGGTCGAGTCTGATCACATTGGTGTCCGGGTTGCTGTTGATTAACCGGGGGCGCCCTGAAAACGCTCAGTTGCGTCCCCGCGACATGTATATGCTGACGACCGCCAGTTGGGTGATCGTCTGCATGTTCGCCGCATTGCCCATGGTCCTTATCCAGAACATCAGCTACACCGACGCGTTTTTTGAAACGATGTCCGGCATCACCACCACCGGATCGACCATCCTGACCGGTCTGGACACTGCCTCTCCCGGGTTGCTGGTCTGGCGTTCAATGCTGCACTGGCTGGGCGGGATCGGCTTCATCGGCATGGCCGTGGCCATTCTGCCGCTATTGCGGGTCGGGGGGATGCGGCTGTTTCAGACCGAGTCATCCGACTGGTCGGAGAAGGTCACACCACGCTCCCACGTCGCCGCCAAATATATTCTGGGGCTGTATATCGGGCTTACCGGTCTCTCCACGCTGGCCCTGTGGCTAGCAGGGATGACACCGTTCGAAGCAGTCAACCATGCGATGTCGTTGATTTCCACGGGAGGATTTTCGACTTCCGATGCGTCTCTGGCCCACTGGCCACAACCGGCCATTCATTGGGTGGCGGTGGTTGTCATGATTCTGGGCAGCCTGCCTTTTACGCTGTATGTGAGCACGTTGCGCGGGAATAAACGAGCCTTGCTCAAAGATCACCAGGTACGCGGATTCATTGGCTTTTTGCTCACTACCTGGCTGCTGTTCGGTAGCTGGTTGTGCTTGAACAGCGAGTATGGCTGGTGGGAGGCGTTTCGGATCGTGGCGGTCAACGTGACCTCGGTGGTCACGACGACCGGCGTGGCGCTGGGGGATTACACTTTATGGGGCAGTTTCTCCGTGTTGCTGTTCTTTTATCTGACCTTTGTCGGCGGCTGCTCCGGCTCCACCGCTGGCGGTCTTAAAATCTTTCGTTTTCAAGTGGCTGGCGCACTGCTCGTCGGCAGTCTGAAACAATTGATCCACCCTCGAGCCGTTATCCGGAAAAAATACAACAACCATCCCATTGACGACGATATCGCCCGTTCGCTGCTGACGTTTTCATTCTTCTTCACCATCACCATCGGGGCGATCGCCATGGGGTTGGCGCTTATCGGCCTGGACTGGACCACGGCATTGAGTGGCGCGGCCACGGCCGTCTGCAACGTGGGCCCCGGCGTTGGTTCGATCATTGGCCCGGCAGGAAACTTCTCGACACTGCCCGATGCCGCCAAATGGCTGCTGACCGTTGGCATGCTGCTGGGAAGACTTGAAATCCTCACTGTTCTGGTGCTGTTCATACCGGTTTTCTGGAAATACTAGTCCCAACGCACCGGCCTCGGTCAGGCTCAACCGCCGCGTGGTGCGTTGCAGCGAGCGTGCCTGTACATGTTCCTCCGGGTCCGCCACCAATCGAGACACCTGTGCGACGACCCGGCACAGCCGCTGCACATCGCCAAGGTGGTTTCAGTGTCGAACACCGCGACCGCTTGCAGCGATCATCAACAGCAGACTGGCGCCGAATGGATGCGGCCGCTGTGCTTGTCCAATACTCATAACAGCGTCCAAGTTTAGCTGAGGATCAGGCGATTTTCGTCGATATCGCTGCGGTAGTTGGAGCGCGCCATGACGTTGCGAACACGGATGCCGAGGCCTTTGAGACTGCCGCTCTGCAGCACATAGCCGATATCCAGATCGCGCTCGCGGTCCTTGCCTTCAAAGCCCTTGCCGGTGTCGACGTTATTGCCGGTGATGTAGCGCACGGTACTGGTCAGCCCGGCATGCCGAGGGCCGCAAAATCATAGTCGTAACGCGCCTGCCAGGAGCGTTCATCGGTGTAGGCGAACTCGTAGGTCGGCACTTCATTGCTCAGTGGCGAGATGTTGGCAAACACTCGCGGGAAGGCGCTGTCGCCGAACATGCCCTGATAGCCGACATAAAACGTGTGGCCGCCGCGCTTGGCCGACAGCAAGGAGAAGAACGCCTGGTTGTCGATATTGCCCAGCAACTTTTTGCCATCTTCACGCGAATCGTAATAGCCAAGGTTGGCGCCCAGGGTCCAGTCTCCTAACGGCTCGCTGTGTTTGAAGCCAAGAAAGCGCTGGTTGTAGATATCTTCCAATTGCCCGAACCAGGCGCTGACCGAGCTGCGTTTATCATTGAAGGCGTAATCGGCGCCGGCAAAGTTGAAGCCATCGCTGCTGACCTGATGCTGCGGTACATGACCGAGCATGGCCTGCATCTTTTCATCGCCGGCCTCGTTGCGCAGGCTGGTCGAGTTCAAGTGACCACCTTGCAAGGTCAGGCCATTGATCTCATTGGAGCTGATGCTTGCGCCCTGATAGCTGGGCGGCAGCAGACGAATATCGCTGAAGGCCAGCACCGGCAGGTTGGGTTGCAGCTCACCCACCTTCAACTCCGTCTTGGAGTAACGCATCTTCAACGCACCTTCCAGACGACTGTAATCATTCGCCGCGCGCCCATCATCATGCACCGGCAGCAAACCGGCATTGACCCGGTCCGGGCTGCTGTCGAGTTTGAGGCCGAGCAGGCCGATGACATCCACACCAAAACCGACCGGGCCTTGGGTATAACCGGATTTGACGTTGAGGATAAAGCCTTGCGCCCACTCTTCGGCCTTCGACTGTTGATTGGCCCCGACGATGTCGGAAAAGTCCCGGCTTAGTAGTAATTGCGCGCTTGCAAGGTGGCCGTGGCGTCTTCGATGAAGCCGCCCTCGGCGGCCATCGCTCCAGCGGAGAAACTCGAGGCGACCGCCATGGACAACACTGAACCGGTTGTTGGAAGAGTCTGTTTCATTATTTTCTCTTATTTTTATTGATCGGCAGGTTGAAGTGCTTCAGCCGCAACGGTTTTGCTGCGAGGGACAGGACGCCGGACGCTTAACAGCCAGTGCGAGACCATGCCGAAAATCAGCCCCCAGAAAGCGGCGGACAATCCGAACAGCGACATGCCCGACGCCGTGATGAGAAACGTCAGCCGTCTCGGCAGCCTGAAAGATGATCACCAAGGGGCCTGCGTAGGAAATCACCGTGGCGATAAATCCGGCGACGGCTGCTGACAGGGAAAAGTCCTGGAATAGAGCTTTCATGACTCAAGCACCCGTCGGCGACAGCGCTCGGCTGACACCAGCGCTGCGCCGGCTGCTGATGGTGAAAACAGTCATGGCGAGGGCGGCCACCGCACCGGGCAAGGCAAACGCCATGAAGTTCAGTTGCAGCGGCAGGCTGATCCCCAGCAAGGCACCGCCCAGCAGCGGACCGACAATCGCGCCGTTGCGGCCGATGCCCGACGCCCAGCCCAAACCGGTGGAGCGAATGGTCATGGAGTAGAACTGCGCAGCGCAGGCGTACAGCAGAATCTGCGAGCCGATGGTGGTGGCGCCGGCAAGGGCGATCAGCAGGTACAACACCGGCATCGGACTGTTGAAGCCCAGCAAGGTAATCGATACCGCAGCAATGACGAAGAACACCGCCAACACGCGCGGCAGATTGAGCTTGTCGCCCAGCACCCCGCCACCGACCGCACCGAAAATGGCCCCGAAGTTGAGCACCAGCAGGAATGACAGACTCGAACCCAGGCTGTAACCGGCGTTGGCCATCAGTTTTGGCAACCAGGAGCTCAAGGCGTAGACCATCAGCAAGCAGCAGAAAAATGCCAGCCACAGCATCAGCGTGCGCAGTGCACGGCCCTCGCGGAACAGCTGCAACACCGAGATGCCGGTGCCCTTCACTTCGCTCACGAGCAACTGATCGCTGGCGTGTGCAACATAAGCCGGGTCAACCCGCTCCAGAATGTTGCGCGCCTCTTCATTGCGGCCCTGACGCAGCATGAAACCCACCGACTCGGGCAGGAAATACATGATCAACGGCAATAACAGCAACGGCAGCACCGCCACGTAAAACACCGACTGCCAGCCAAGACTCGGGATCAACCCAATGCCGAGCCCCGCCGAGAGCATGCCGCCCACCGAGTAGCCGCTGAACATGATCTCCGTCGAAGATGATGATGAGGGCGCACCAGAACAGCACCATCCAGTGAAAGCGGTTGAATCGAGCGTTGTCGATGACCTCATGTACGTTGATCTTGCGCATGGCATCTATCTCTTGTTGTTGTTTTTTTAAGAGTCGGTAACGCGGCTAACGTCCGTACAGCCGAGGGTAGAGACGCCGGGCACGGCGCAATAGCCGCTTTGCGCAGATCGCTATCCGTTTTGTGCAATGCCCTGAATCGGGCGTAGGGCGAGGAGTGCTCCAAGAGCCTGTAGCAACCCTGTAGAGGGTTGATTCATGGACTAGACTCACGCGGTTGGTGATGGCGCTAAACGTCAGGAGCAGGGGGCCGTCCAGGGCTGACGCCAGTTTTGCTCGAAACAATGCGCGATCTGCAAGCTGATAGTTGCACCGGCAGGGTCAAGCTATCGGTAGTCAGCGGCTGGCATTTGTGAGGCTGGGTCATGGCAAAGGACAAGAAGAAACCCCCTGTTAAAAGTAACGCCGCTGAACCCTTGAAACTGACGAACAAAGACTATCTTGAGCAGTTACGCCGGCTGCATGTCGAAATGGTCAAGTTGCAGGAATGGGTGAAACAAAAGGGCATCAAGATTTGTATCGTCTTCGAGGGGCGCGACGGCGCCGGCAAGGGCGGCACGATCAAGGCGATCACTGAGAGGGTGAGCCCGCGTGTCTTTCGGGTGGTGGCGCTACCTGCACCGACCGATCGCGAGAAGAGCCAGATGTATATGCAGCGCTACCTGGCGCACATGCCAGCGGCTGGCGAAGTGGTGATCTTCGATCTCAGTTGGTACAACCGCGCAGGGGTCGAGCGGGTGATGGGATTTTGTACCGATGAGCAGGTGGCCCGTTTCCTGGCCCTGGCCCCCCTCATGGAACGCATGATGGTCGACTCGGGCGTAATCCTGTTCAAGTATTGGCTGGAAGTCAGCGAAGAGGAGCAGACCCGCCGGCTCGAGGCGCGGATCAAGGATGGCCGTAAAATCTGGAAACTGAAGCCAATGGATCTCAAGTCATACAGCCGCTGGTATGACTACTCGCGCGCACGTGACGACATGTTCAAGGCGACCGACACCGAACATGCTCCGTGGCTTGTGGCCAACTCGAACGACAAGAAGCGTGCCCGCCTCAACATCATCTCTGATTTGCTCAGCCGCATTCCGTACAAGAATGTACCGCGCGAGAAGGTGATTTTGCCCAAGCGGCAGAAATCAGGTGGCTATCGCGAACCGGATTATCCGCTGCGGCGAATTCCAGAAAAATTCTGACCGGCACGTTCAAGCGGATCTGCGCTGTACATCAAAGGGCCACAGTCCCATGAGCCATTCGGATGCTTCGCCTCCCGTCCCGGAACCGGGTCGCATTGCCCATCGGGTTACCGGCGGCGACACCGGTTGGAGTCGCTGGCTGCCGGGACTGCGCACGCTACGCGGATACAAAATAGTCTGGTTGCGGCACGACCTCGTGGCCGGACTGGTGCTGACCACGATGCTGGTGCCCGTCGGCATCGCCTACGCAGTGGCATCGGGCGTACCCGGCATCTACGGCCTTTACGCGACCATTGTTGGGCTACTCGCGTATGCGCTGTTCGGACCCAGCCGGATTCTGGTGCTGGGACCGGATTCCTCGCTGGCTGCCGTCATCCTCGCCGTCGTCCTGCCACTGTCCGGTGGCGACCCGCATCGTGCAATCGCCCTCGCGGGCATGATGGCGATCGTGTCGGGGGCGGTGTGCATCCTGGCTGGCATCGCGCGCCTGGGCTTTGTCACGGAGCTTCTGTCCAAACCGATCCGCTACGGGTACATGAACGGGATCGCACTGACGGTATTGATCAGCCAGCTGCCCAAGTTTTTCGGTTTTTCGATTGAATCCGACGGCCCGCTGAGAAACCTGTGGGCGATCGCTACAGCGGTCATGGAGGGGAAAACCAACTGGACCGCCTTCATGGTCGGCGCAGCCACTTTGGCGGTGATTCTGCTGCTCAAGGGCAACAAGCGCGTGCCGGGCATTTTGATCGCCGTGGCAGGAGCGACTGTCGCCGTGGGTGTGCTGGACCTTGCAGAGCGCGCTGGAATATCGGTCCTCGGCTCTCTTCCACAAGGCTTGCCTGCGTTCGCCATCCCTTGGATCACTACTGCCGATATCGTCCCCGTCCTGATCGGCGGTTGCGCCGTTGCCCTGGTTTCGTTCGCCGATACCAGCGTGCTCTCGCGTGTCTATGCGGCGCGGACCCGTACCTATGTCGACCCGAACCAGGAAATGGTGGGCCTCGGCGTCGCCAACCTAGCCGCCGGTTTTTTTCAGGGTTTTCCGATCAGCAGCAGTTCGTCACGTACGCCCGTGGCCGAGGCCGCAGGCGCCAAAACCCAGCTGACCGGAGTCATCGGCGCGCTGGCTGTTGCCTTACTGCTGTTGGTGGCGCCGGACCTGTTGAAGGATTTACCCTCCAGCGCACTGGCTGCGGTGGTGATCGCATCCGCCATCGGCCTGATCGAGGTCACCGATCTGCGACGAATTTATCGAATCCAGCGTTGGGAGTTCTGGCTATCGATTGTCTGCACCATCGGCGTGGCCGTGCTGGGCGCGATTGAAGGCATCGGCCTGGCCATCGTGATCGCCGTCATTGAATTTCTGTGGGATGGCTGGCGCCCTTACTCTGCCGTTCTGGGGCGCGCGAAAGGCGTCAAGGGTTATCACGACATCAAGCGCTACCCCGACGCGCGCCTTATACCCGGTGTGGTCCTGTTTCGCTGGGATTCGCCGTTGTTTTTCGCCAATGCCGAGTTGTTCCATGACCGAGTGCTGGACGCCGTGGCTGCATCGCCTACGCCAGTGCGCTGGTTGGTCATTGCGGCAGAACCCGTCACCAGCGTGGACGTGACCTCCGCCGACATGTTGGCGGAACTGGACGAAACCTTGCACGCGGCGGGCATCAAGTTATGCGTGGCCGAGATGAAGGACCCGGTCAAGGACAAGCTGAAGCGATTCGGGCTTTTCGCGCGGCTTGGCGAAGCGGCGTTTTTTCCAACAATTGGCGCAGCAGTCGACAGCTATCTGCTGGTACATCCGGTGGATTGGGACAAGGATCTCTGAGTGGCATCGGAGACTCTCAGCGACAGTCTTTATCAATGATATCCATGTTTATCGGCACGCCCGCGGACCGCACGCAGATTTCCAGCACGTCTATGCTGGACTTACCGAATGCTTGCCTGTGCCACTTTCTACAGGAGGTGATCATGGTTCCCACGCCCATTCTCGAAAAGGTTTTTTCACGAGACCTGCTCGATGTACTGATTCGTGCCGGAGTGATTGCCGTTCTGGTGATCTTCTGCTTTCAGATATTCAGCCCCTTCCATGATCTGATGCTGTGGTCGGTGATCCTGGGAATCACCCTCTACCCCTTGCAAGTCAGGTTCAAAGGCAAACTGGGGAACAAAGACGGGATTACCGCGGCGCTGATCGTATGGATCGCTATCAGTATTCTTATGGTGCCTGTTTATTTGTTGGGAGCCTCGATTGCGGAATCCGTGGAGAGGGTCATGACCCTGGTCAAAACCGACAGTTTTCATATTCCGCCACCGTCGGATACGGTAGCCAGCTGGCCACTCGTGGGAGAACCTCTTTATAACTTATGGGCGCAAGCCACCACTGACCTGCCCGATCTGGCACAGAAGTTCATACCGCAAATCAAAGGTGTCAGCCTTTCCCTGCTGAGCAAGCTTGCGGGTGTCAGCATGGGGCTCCTTTTATTCATCGTCGCACTGATTATTGCCGGTATTTTTTTAGCGTATGGAGAAAGCGGCCACCGCAGCGCGGTGCAAATCGTTTCGCGCTTCAGTGGTCCGATCAATGGGCCGAAAATTGCCGATCTGTGCACCGCCACCATCCGGGCAGGGGCGCTGGGGGTGGTCGGCATCGCCTTCATCCAAATGCTGTTGGTGGGCATCGGCTTTGTGTTCATGAGCGAAGGTGCCAGTACGGCGACCATTGTGTTTGCCATTTATGTCTTCATCGCGGGATTGGTCGATAACGTCCTCAAACCACTGTTGCTGGGGACAGATCTGACACGGCGACAGAAGATATTCGGTGATGAACCCCATAGGCATGCCAGAAAAAACGGCTGAAGAAATCCCGACAGACTTTTTTCTTTTGCGACAGACTTATTATTCAGATCACATTTGAACGCTAAGCTTGGGCCTATGGATGATTCAGATTATTTACGCCTGCTGACCATTGCGGCCGAGCAAGCCAACACGTTCCTCTCCAATGCCCGCAAATGGGAGCGTGAGCGTTGGGTTTGCCAGCGACTGCTGCAAGGCCTGAACATTCCCTATCGCGCCGACGAGTTTGCCCCCGCCGGAGAGCCGCCGGACGTGTTGTTCCGCGACGCGAACTTCGAAGTGTTCTTCGTGCTCGACGAGGGCCGACGCCTCAACGACGAATGGCGCGACGAGCTACAACGTCGCCGCAGCGCGTTTTCCCTGAGCCAATTGGTGCGCCGCGAGGCCAAGCCCCGGCGCATCCCGGCCAATGAGTTTCTGCTGAGACTGGCGCCGACCTTGCGCAAAAAAGCCCACAACTACCAAGAGCGCGGCATGGACCTGGGGGAGCTGGACATCATCGCTTTCGCCAGTCTCAAGCGTGAAGTGCTGGACCTCAATAGCCACTTTCCACCACCCACCGAATACTTGCGTCAGGGTTGGCGCTCGTTGTCGTTGGTCGGCCCGACCTTCGCCCGAGTGCTGTTCGCCCATCCGGAGGCCCCGGATTTCCTGCGCGGCAATCTGGGTCGAAGCATCGTTTTCGACGTCGGAATCAGCCTGTGAGTCCGTTGCAGGAGTTGGTCGCCGAGTGTTACAAAGTGGCATCATTCGCCTGGACGACAGGGTGAATGTCGAGCCGATTCCGGACAGCGGCTATGCTCCGTTCAACGCAGGATCCCCCCGCTGTAGCTTCTAAACATTCAGCAACGTCTACCTGACGAGGCCCAATATGACCAGCCGCCTGAACCCGGACGACCAAAAGCATGTCGAAGAGTACCTGCGCCTGTCCCAGCACCAAGTCGAGCGCCGGCCTTTTCGGCCGTGGATGCTCCTGGTGGTGGTGTTGGCAGTGACCATTGGTTTAGGCCTGTTGAGCCGTTTTATCAGTTACCTGACGCTATGAGCTGCCTTGCGCTCGCTCGGGTAATTGCACCGATTTCTTTTAGCCTTGCGAGATATCCCCATGACTCATCGTATTGTCATCGTTGGCGGCGGCGCCGGCGGTCTGGAGTTGGCTACCCGTCTGGGTAAGACTCTGGGCAAGCGCGGCACGGCCAGTGTGATGCTGGTCGACGCGAACCTGACCCACATCTGGAAACCGCTGTTGCACGAAGTGGCGGCAGGTTCCCTGAACTCTTCCGAAGACGAACTCAACTATGTTGCCCAGGCAAAATGGAACCACTTCGAGTTCCAGCTGGGGCGCATGAGCGGGCTCGATCGCGCACAGAAGAAAATCCAGCTGGCCGCCACCTACGACGAGGCCGGTCTGGAACTGGTGCCGGCGCGCGAAGTGCCTTACGACTCGCTGGTGATTGCCGTCGGCAGCACCACCAACGATTTCGGCACGCAGGGTGCGGCACAACACTGCCTGTTCCTCGACACCCGCAAACAGGCCGAACGCTTCCATCAGCAACTGCTCAATCACTACCTGCGCGCCCACGCCGGGCAAACCGATAAAGTCGAGCAGATCAGCGTAGCGATCGTCGGCGCCGGTGCCACCGGGGTCGAACTGGCAGCGGAACTGCACAACGCCGCCCATGAACTCGCAGCCTACGGCCTGGACCGGATAAAACCGGAAAACATGCACATCACCCTGATCGAAGCCGGACCACGGGTGCTCCCTGCCCTGCCGGAACGAATCGGCGGGCCTGTGCATAAAACCCTGGAGAAACTCGGGGTCAACGTGATGACCAATGCCGCGGTCAGCGAAGTGACGGCAGACAGCCTGATTACCGCCGATGGCAAAGTGATCAACGCCAGCCTCAAAGTCTGGGCCGCCGGAATTCGTGCGCCGGGTTTCCTCAAGGACATCGATGGCCTGGAAACCAACCGCATCCATCAGCTGCAAGTGTTGCCGACCCTGCAAACCACCCGCGACGAGAACATCTTCGCCTTCGGTGACTGCGCGGCCTGCCCACAACCGGGCACCGACCGCAATGTGCCGCCCCGTGCCCAGGCGGCGCACCAGCAAGCTTCGTTGCTGGCCAAATCGCTGAAACTGCGGATCGAAGGCAAAGCCCTGCCGGAGTACAAGTACACCGACTATGGTTCGCTGATTTCGCTGTCGCGTTTTTCGGCTGTGGGTAACTTGATGGGCAACCTTACCGGCAGCGTGATGCTCGAGGGCTGGCTGGCGCGGATGTTTTACGTGTCGCTGTATCGCATGCACCAGATGGCGTTGTATGGCGCATTCCGCACGGCGATGTTGATGCTGGGCAGCAAGATTGGGCGCGGGACTGAGCCGCGGCTGAAGTTGCATTAAACACTGTGGGAGCGAGCCTGCTCGCGATAGCGGTCTGACATTCAGCACCTTTGTTGAATGTTAATCCCTCATCGCGAGCAGGCTCGCTCCCACATTTGCTCTCTATCAATTTGGAGATCTGTGTCTCACTGTATCTCCCCCACCGATTCCATCCCTTCGCTTACAAAGCCCCCCCTTGCACGACACAGTAGCGATACACCACGCCCGCTAAATGGCCACACCCGAGTAAGGCTCTGCCTGGTCATTGCCGCACTTGCGTGGCGTCCTTTATCGAGCGGTTGTGTCGTGCAACCCAGGAGATTTGTAATGTCCCGTACCACTACTCTCAGCAAAAATACCGTTGGCCTGCTCGGCGCTGTCTTGGCCGGAGGCATGATGTTGTCCGGTTCCGTATTCGCTTCGCAGCCGCTGACTCAAGGCTACCTGCTGGCCTCGGCGGAACAGGTCGTGAAGACGCCGGAAGGTAAATGTGGCGAAGGCAAGTGCGGCGATGCCTCGATGGCCAAGACCGATACCGATGATGACGGCAAGGTATCCCGCGCGGAATTTTTGAAAGTGGCACCCAAGGCTGACTTCGACAAGATCGACACCAACCATGACGGCCAAATCGACGAGCAGGAGGCTTTTGATAACGTAAAAGCCAACTACGAAACCAATGGCAAAAAAATGCCGAAGGGTTTGTTCGAGCACCTGAAAGACAATAGTTAAGCCTCTGAAGGCCCAAGCCTTGCTTCTTCATCGAGAAGCGGGGCTTTTTTGCATTTACAGCAGGCAAAAAAAATCCCCGTATCTTTCGATACGAGGATTTTTAATATGGTCGGGGTAAGGGGATTCGAACTCCTGACATCCTGCTCCCAAAGCAGGCGCGCTACCGGACTGCGCTATACCCCGGTAAAAAAAAGGCACCTTTGAAGGCGCCTTCTTCGATCAGCGCTTTTAGCCTCTGATCTTAAGATTCGATTCCAGCGCTAACTGGTTTCAAAAATGGTGGGTCGTGTGGGATTCGAACCTACGACCAATTGGTTAAAAGCCAACTGCTCTACCAACTGAGCTAACGACCCAAAAATGGTCGGGGTAAGGGGATTCGAACTCCTGACATCCTGCTCCCAAAGCAGGCGCGCTACCGGACTGCGCTATACCCCGGTTTGAAATTGGCTCCGTGACCAGGACTCGAACCTGGGACCCAATGATTAACAGTCATTTGCTCTACCGACTGAGCTATCACGGAACTACATATTTCAATTACAAATGGTATTTCAATTAACAACTGTGAAGCTTGCTTCACCTCTTCGACCCGTTCGCATCGCTGCGTTCGTGTGTCTGAGGCGCGCTATTCTACAATCTTAAGCACCTCTGTCAACCCCCTAAATTGCTTTCAAGTTAATGATTTGCAACTTATTTCAGATTCCTGCTTGGGGAGCAGAAACCCTTCAGGGCGACTTACTGCGGGGCGCACTTTACAAGCCTTTTCCTTTGAGTTCAACAGCCTGGCGAAAAAAAGGCCTCGCAATGCGAGGCCTTCTTTTATTGCACTGCCGTCGAGCGTCAGACGAAAACGATTTCGTCGTTTTCCACGGTGCCCTTGGCCGTCTCGCCCGGCAGGAATCGACCCGACAGAATCAGCTGTGCCAACGGGTTCTCGATCCAGCGCTGGATCGCCCGTTTGAGCGGCCGAGCGCCATAGACCGGGTCGTACCCGACGGCGATCAGCTTATCCATCGCTTCCGGACTCAGCTCAAGCTTCAGCTCGCGCTCGGTCAGGCGGCTACGCAGGCGACCCAACTGGATCTCGGTAATGCCGGCGATCTGATCCCGAGCCAACGGCTCGAAAATCACCACTTCGTCGACCCGGTTGATGAACTCCGGCCGGAAGTGCGTGGAAATCGCATCCATCACCGCCGCGCGCTGCGCTTCGCGATCCCCTACCAACTCCTGAATCTGCACCGATCCAAGGTTGGAGGTCATGACGATCACAGTATTCTTGAAATCCACCGTGCGACCGTGGCTGTCGGTCAAACGGCCATCTTCAAGCACTTGCAGCAAGATGTTGAATACGTCCGGGTGAGCCTTCTCGACCTCGTCCAGGAGGATCACCGAATAAGGCTTGCGACGCACCGCCTCGGTCAGGTAACCGCCCTCTTCATACCCTACATAGCCCGGTGGCGCGCCGATGAGTCGAGCCACGGAATGTTTCTCCATGAACTCGGACATGTCGATCCGCACCATCGCCTCTTCGGTATCGAACAGGAACTCGGCCAGCGCCTTGCACAGCTCGGTTTTACCGACACCGGTCGGGCCGAGGAACATGAACGAGCCGCTCGGGCGATTCGGGTCGGACAACCCGGCGCGGGAACGCCGCACCGCGTTGGAGACAGCGATCACCGCTTCGTCCTGACCGATCACACGTTGGTGCAACAGGCTTTCCATCTTCATCAGTTTTTCGCGCTCGCCCTCGAGCATTTTCGCCACGGGGATGCCGGTCCACTTCGACACGACTTCGGCGATCTCTTCTTCAGTCACTTTGCTGCGCAGCAACTGGTTTTCGCTTTTGCCGTGCTGATCGACCATTTGCAGGCTGCGCTCCAGGTCCGGGATCACTCCGTATTGCAGCTCGGCCATGCGGTTCAAGTCGCCCTTACGGCGCGCGGCTTCCAGTTCCTGACGGGACTGTTCGATTTTCTGCTGGATCTGCGCCGAACCCTGGACTTCGGCTTTTTCCGAGTTCCAGATTTCTTCGAGGTCCGAGTATTCACGCTCGAGACGGACGATTTCTTCCTGGAGTTTTTCCAGACGTTTTATCGCCGCTTCGTCGCTTTCTTTCTTCAGCGCCTGGGATTCCACCTTCAGCTGAATCAAGCGACGCTCCAGACGGTCCAGCACTTCCGGCTTGGAGTCGATCTCCATACGGATGCGGCTGGCTGCTTCGTCGATCAGGTCGATGGCTTTGTCCGGCAGCTGACGGTCAGTGATATAGCGATGACTGAGCTTGGCCGCAGCGATGATCGCGCCATCGGTAATCGCCACCTTGTGGTGAACCTCGTAACGCTCTTTCAGGCCACGCAGAATCGCGATGGTATCTTCTTCGCTCGGCTCGTCCACCAGCACTTTCTGGAAGCGCCGTTCGAGGGCCGCATCCTTCTCTATATATTGGCGGTACTCGTTGAGCGTGGTCGCGCCGACGCAGTGCAGCTCACCGCGCGCCAATGCTGGCTTGAGCATATTGCCCGCATCCATCGAGCCTTCGCCTTTACCGGCGCCGACCATGGTGTGCAGTTCGTCGATGAACAGAATGATCTGCCCTTCCTGCTTCGACAGTTCGTTGAGCAGGGATTTGAGGCGCTCTTCGAACTCGCCGCGGTATTTGGCACCGGCAATCAGCGCCCCCATGTCCAGGGACAAAAGGCGCTTGCCTCTCAGGCCATCCGGCACTTCGCCGTTGATGATGCGTTGGGCCAGGCCTTCGGCGATGGCGGTTTTACCTACGCCAGGCTCACCGATCAACACCGGGTTGTTCTTGGTGCGGCGTTGCAGGACCTGAATGGTGCGGCGGATTTCGTCGTCACGGCCAATCACCGGATCGAGCTTGCCTTCTTCGGCACGCTTGGTCAGGTCGATGGTGTATTTATCGAGTGCCTGACGTGATTCTTCATGGTTGGCGTCATTGACTGCCTCACCGCCGCGCAGGTTATTGATCGCGTTTTCCAGGGCTTTCTTGCTCACGCCCTGGCCCAGCAACAATTTGCCGAGTTTGCTGTTCTCGTCCATGGCGGCGAGCAGCACCAGTTCGCTGGAGATGAACTGATCACCCTTCTGCTGGGCCAGGCGATCGGCCTGGTTGAGCAGGCGCGCCAGATCCTGCGACATGTTCACATCGCCGGTCGGGTTCTGGATTTTCGGCAGCTGATCGAGGGCTTTGGTCAGTTCTTTACGCAAGCTGTTAACGTCAAAACCCACCTGCATCAGCAGGGGTTTGATCGAACCACCCTGCTGTTCAAGCATGGCCTGCATCAAATGAGCTGGCTCAATGGCCGGATGATCGAGGCCAACGGCCAGGGATTGGGCGTCGGACAAGGCTAACTGCAACTTGCTGGTTAAACGGTCTATACGCATGGGTCACCTTCCTTTTGAGCAGGCCGGACCTATAAACATCCTGAATGAAGAAGCCTGCCAGATACGTCACTAGATGTGGTCGATTCTGGAAGATTCAAGCGTCGTGACGTTGATGCAAGTCAGGTAAGTCTAGCGTTCGAGCCAGATCAGGGAGGCAAACCGGCCGGTGCGTGGACTACGGCGGTAAGAAAAGAAACGTGGATCGCTCACCGTGCAGAAACCACCGCCATAGACGGCTGTGACACCGCGAGCAGCCAGACGCAAACGCGCCAGCTCATAGATGTCGGCCATGAACTTGCCAGCATTCTGGCTCGGCACAAAGGCTTTGGCGGCTTCAGGCAATTGCTGGACGAAGGTTTCGCGCACTTCCGGGCCGACTTCAAAGGCCTTTGGACCAATGGCCGGGCCGAGCCAGACCAGTACCTCGGCGGGTGGCACGGCCAGACTGTCGAGGGTTGCTTCGAGCACACCCGCCGCCAACCCGCGCCAACCGGCATGGGCGGCAGCGACGCGGGTGCCGGCGCGGTCGCAAAACAGTGCTGGCAGGCAATCAGCGGTCATCGCCGCGCAGGCGATACCGGGTGTTGCCGTCCAACTGGCGTCAGCAGTGGCCGTAATGCTTGGGTCAGCATGGGCCACGACAATGCCGTGAACCTGCTTTAACCAGGCCGGTTGAATAGAGAAATGATCGGTAAGGAGACGGCGGTTCTCGGCGACAGCTTCGGGGCTGTCGTCGACGTGATCACCCAGGTTGAGGCTGTCGAACGGCGCCAGACTGACGCCGCCCGCACGGGTGGTAACGCAGGCTTTCACCCCGGCAGGCGCAGGCCAGTCGGGAATCAGCCAGCCACTCATCCGATGAATGCCTCGCGGTCTTGCTTGAGCAGCGTCAGCAACCAGACAAAGTCATCCGGCAGCGGCGATTCCCAGCTCATGCGTTTACCGGTGGTCGGATGATCCAGCTCCAGGAACCGCGCATGCAGTGCCTGACGCGGGAACGCCTTCAAGGATTCGACCATGGTCACACTGGCGGCCGGTGGAATTCGGAAACGACCGCCGTAGGCAGGATCTCCGACCAACGGGTAGTTGATGTGCGCCATGTGCACGCGAATCTGGTGCGTACGACCGGTTTCCAGCTTCACCCGCACGTGAGTGTGGGAGCGAAAACGCTCGAGCACCCGGTAATGGCTGACGGCTTGCTTGCCACCTTCCATCACGGCCATGCGCTGGCGTTGCTGGCCATGACGACCGATCGGCGCGTTGATCTTGCCCCCGGCTGTCACCACACCGATCACGATGCACTCATAGATCCGGCTTACGCTGCGGCTCTGCAATTGCGTGACGAGTTGTGTCTGCGCCTGAATGGTCTTGGCCACCACCATCAGACCGGTGGTGTCCTTGTCCAGGCGATGCACGATACCGGCGCGGGGCACATTGATGATGTCCGGCACGTGGTGCAGCAAGGCGTTGAGCAAGGTGCCGTCAGCGTGGCCGGCAGCCGGATGCACCACCAGGCCCGCAGGTTTGTTGATCACCAGGATGTCGTCGTCTTCATAGACGATGTCCAGCTCGATGTCTTGAGCGATCCATTCGCCTTGAGCTTCCTGCTCGGCAGTCAGCTCAAGAATGGCGCCACCATGAACGATGTCTCGCGGGCGGATAACCGCCCCATCCACAGTCAGGCGGCCGTCTTTGATCCAGGCGGAAAGGCGCGAGCGCGAGTGCTCAGCGAATAATTGTGCGGCGACTTGATCGAGGCGTTGGCCGCCCAATTCGGACGGCACCTCTGCGCGAAGTTCAATTTTATCGGACATGCTCAGACTAGGCGTCGGCACAGCCTTTGGTTTCGGCTGCGCGCTTGTGGTTAAATACGGCGTCTTTTGCCCCGAGGCTTTTCAACGGGGCGCTCATCATAACAGGACGGCCCCGCCCAAGACAGCGGCCGTCATAGGGACGCAAGCCGCCATGCAAGTGAAACACCTGCTGCTGATCGCCATCCTCGCATTGACCGCTGCTTGCTCATCGAAGGAAGTCGTAGACGAAAACCTGAGCGAAGTCGAGCTGTACCAGCAGGCTCAGCACGATCTGGACAACAATAGCTACACCGCCGCCACAGCCAAGCTGAAGGCGCTGGAGTCGCGTTATCCGTTCGGTCGCTACGCCGATCAGGCTCAACTCGAGCTCATCTACGCCAACTACAAGAATGCCGAGCCTGAGGCTGCGAAGTCCGCCGCCGAGCGTTTCATTCGTCTGCACCCGCAGCACCCGAATGTGGATTACGCCTACTACCTCAAGGGTCTGACCTCTTTCGATCAGGACGTCGGCCTGCTGGCGCGCTTTCTGCCGCTGGACATGACCAAGCGTGACCCGGGCGCTGCTCGCGACTCCTACAACGAGTTCGCGCAGCTGACCAGCCGCTTCCCGAACAGCCGCTACTCGCCGGACGCCAAGCAGCGCATGATCTACCTGCGCAACCTGCTGGCTTCCTACGAGATTCACGTTGCCGACTATTACCTGACCCGTCAGGCCTATGTCGCCGCCGCGAACCGTGGTCGTTACGTGGTGGAAAACTTCCAGGAAACCCCTTCGGTCGGTGACGGCCTAGCGGTGATGACTGAAGCCTACCAACGTCTGCACCTGGACGAACTGGCCGCAACCAGCCTCGAAACCCTGAAGCTCAACTACCCGAACCACCCAAGCCTGGTGGACGGTCAGTTCGTGCCCTCAAAGGACGAAGCCGATAACCGTTCGTGGCTGAGCAAGGCCACCCTGGGCCTGATCGAATCCCGTCCGCCGCTGCCGCCGGGTGAAACCCGCGCCAACCAGGACGTGCAGCGACAGTTCCAGGATGCCAAGGACTCGATTCCGAACGAGCTCAAGCCTAAAGATGAAAACGGCGATGTGATCGAAGAAGACGAACACGAGTCCGAAGCCAACAATACCGACCGCTCGTGGTTCAGCTACATGACCTTCGGCGTGTTCGACTGACGCTAATGTTGTGCCGAGAAGGCGCCTTTCGAGGCGCCTTTTTTATTACCGGATTTCAGGGACGGGCGTATTGCGCTGTGCGCCTGACCCGTCCTTGGCTAAACTGCCAATTCATTAGTCAAAAAGCAGCTCACCATGCTTCGTTTATTGTTCTGGATCGCCCTGATTGCCGCTGCGGTATGGCTTTGGCGCAAGTTCAAAGGCCCTACGTCGGGCACCCATACGCCACGCGAACAGGATGCCCCGCCCATGGTGCGTTGCGCCCATTGCGGCGTACACCTGCCCCGCGACCGCGCGCTGAAACTCGAACAACAGTGGTATTGCAGCCAGGCTCATCTTGAGCAAGGCCCGGGCTCCAGTGATCGCTGAGACGTCCAGTCCCGGCACCAAACAGGCCCAGCGACTGCTGCGCCTCTATCACCTCTACCGCTTAAGCGTCGGCATCACTCTGGTGCTGCTGATCTCCAGCAACATGGACAACCAGTTGCTGACGTTCGCCAATGACGACCTGCTGCGCAATGGCAGCTGGTTGTACCTGGTGCTGAATATCCTGCTAGTGGTCTTTCTGGGAAACACCCGGCGCCCGGCGCAGTTATTCAGCCTGACGCTGGTCGATGTCCTGCTGCTGTGCGGCCTGTTCTATGCAGCCGGCGGCGTGGCCAGCGCCATCGGCAATTTGCTGATCGTGTCGGTGGCCATTGGCAACACTCTGCTGCGCGGGCGTATCGGCTTGCTGATCGCAGCAGTCGGCGCCCTCGGCATCGTGGGCTTGAGCTTCCTTCTTAGCTTCAGCCACCCCGCCAGCGCCAGCGATTACCTGCAAGTCGGTACTCTCGGCGCCCTGTGTTTTGCCGCGGCATTGCTGGTGCAAGGCTTGATCCGACGACTGGAAGTCAGCGAAACCCTGGCTGAGCAGCGGGCCAGCGAAGTGCTTGGCCTCGAAGCGCTCAACGCGCTGATCCTGCAACGTATGCGCACGGGCATTCTGGTGCTCGACGACCAACGGCGTGTACAACTGGCCAATCACAGCGCCTTGACCTTGCTGGGGCAGGAAAAACTCGATGGCCAGTTGATTGACGACCACTCGAGGCCGTTGGTCGAGCGGCTTCAACTGTGGTTCAACAATCCGACTTTGCGCCCGCAAAGCTTGAAAATCGCCAGCAATGGGCCGGAGCTGCAACCGAGCTTCATTGCCCTGGACCATAGCCCGCACCACCAGACGCTGGTTTTTCTCGAAGACCTTGCCCAAATCGCCCCACAGGCCCAGCAACTGAAACTCGCCGCCCTCGGCCGCCTGACTGCCGGTATTGCTCATGAGATCCGCAATCCACTGGGCGCCATTAGTCATGCCGCGCAGTTACTGCAGGAATCCGAGGAACTGAACGGCGCGGATCGGCGTCTGACGCAGATTATTCAAGACCACTCTCAGCGAATGAACCGGGTAATCGAAAACGTCCTGCAACTGTCCCGTCGTCAGCAAACCGTGCCGCAACGGCTCGATTTGAAACCGTGGCTGGAGCACTTCGTCGCCGAAACCCGCGAAGGGGCGACCGCGCGTCAGCAGATTCACCTACGCATCGGCTCGGGAAACTTCAAAACCCTGATGGATCCGAATCAGCTGACCCAGATTCTCGACAATCTGTTGCGCAACGCCTGGCGCCATAGCGCCCTGAACCATGATCGGGCGCAGGTCTGGCTCGAGTTGTTTATTGACCCGGACAGCCAGTTGCCGACCCTTGAAGTCCTGGACGATGGCCCCGGCGTGGCGCCGGACCAGCGCTCGCACTTGTTCGAACCGTTTTTCACCACCAGCAGCCAGGGTACTGGCCTGGGGCTTTATCTGTCCCGTGAGCTGTGCGAAAGCAATCAGGCCCGCCTAGACTTCAAACCACGCCAAGGCGGCGGCTGCTTTCGCATCACCTTTGCTCACGGACGCAAACAAAGTTGAACATGAGCCCACGGCAAAAAATCCTGATCGTCGACGATGAGCCGGATATCCGCGAACTCCTGGAAATAACCCTGGGACGGATGAAACTCGACACCTTCAGTGCCCGCAACCTTGCAGAAGCACAGGCGCTGCTGGCACGGGAGACGTTCGACCTGTGCCTGACCGACATGCGCCTGCCCGACGGCACCGGTCTGGCGCTGGTGCAGCACATCCAGCAGCGCTATGCGCAAGTGCCAGTGGCGATGATCACCGCCTACGGCAGCCTGGAAACGGCGATCAACGCCCTCAAGGCTGGCGCCTTCGATTTTCTGACCAAACCGGTCGACCTCACCCGCCTGCGCGAACTGGTCACCAGCGCCTTGAGTCTGCCGGCACCAGGCGGTGCCAGCAGCGCCATCGACCGTCGGCTACTGGGCGACTCCCTGCCGATGCGTAGCCTGCGCAAACAAATCGACAAACTGGCCCGCAGCCAGGCCCCGGTGTACATCAGCGGCGAGTCCGGCAGCGGCAAGGAACTGGTCGCACGACTGATCCACGATCAAGGCCCACGCGCCAGCCGACCGTTCATCCCGGTGAACTGTGGGGCGATTCCATCGGAATTAATGGAAAGCGAGTTTTTCGGCCATCGAAAAGGCAGTTTCAGCGGTGCCATCGAAGACAAACCCGGGCTGTTCCAGGCCGCTCAGGGTGGCACTTTGTTCCTCGATGAAGTGGCAGATCTGCCGCTGGCGATGCAGGTCAAACTTTTGCGGGCCATTCAAGAGAAAGCCGTGCGCAGCATCGGTGGGCAGCAGGAAACCGTGGTCGATGTGCGCATTCTTTGCGCCACCCACAAAGATCTCGATGCCGAAGTCGCCGCCGAACGCTTTCGCCAGGATTTGTACTACCGCCTGAACGTTATCGAGTTGCGGGTGCCGCCCTTGCGCGAACGCCGCGACGACATTGAGCTTCTGGCCAACAATATGCTCAAGCGACTGGCGACTGTCACTGGCCAACCCGCTGCCAAACTCCACCCGCAAGCCCTCGACGCACTGAAAAGCTATCGTTTTCCAGGAAACGTACGGGAATTGGAGAACATGCTTGAGCGGGCGCACACCTTGTGCGAGAACAAACAGATCGAAGCCAGCGACCTGCGCCTGGCCGAAGGCAACTGTAACCGGGACGGCGATGTGCCGGACCTGACGCAGATCGACAACCTGGAAGCCTATCTGGAAAACGTCGAACGCAAACTCATCCTCCAGGCGCTGGAAGAAACCCGCTGGAATCGCACAGCGGCGGCTCAGCGGTTGAATCTGTCGTTTCGATCGATGCGATACAGACTCAAGAAATTGGGGCTGGATTGAGGGCCTCTTCGCGGGCAAGCCTCGCTCCTACAGATTGATGTCGTTCACAAGTTCATTGATCGACTCAAATCTGTAGGAGCGAGGCTTGCCCGCGAAGGCGATCTGACCGACAACAAAGATCGCTCGGTCAGATCCGCCCGGCCGGCGCATACGGCGCAGGGTCGATAATCGGTTCACGCCCCAGCATCACATCCGCAAACAACTGACACGAAGCAGGCGCCAGCACCAATCCATTGCGGTAATGCCCGCAGTTGAGCCAGAGCCCGTCAAATCCCGGCACCCGGCCGATATAGGGAATCCCTTCCGGCGACCCCGGCCGCAGCCCGGCCCAATGCCCCACCACCTCGGCATCCGCCAGCGCCGGAATCAACTCCACGGCCGAGGCCTTCAGGCTTTCCAGCGCGGTGTCGGTCGGCGTCTTGTCGAAGCCTTCATGCTCCAGCGTACTGCCGATCAGAATGTGCCCGTCACGCCGAGGAATGGCATAACGCCCCTTGGCCAGGACCATGCTTGGAAGGAAGTCCGCCGCGCACTTGTAAAGAATCATCTGGCCTTTGACCGGCTCGACCGGCAGTTCCAGGCTCAGGCTTTTCAGCAAGTCACCGCTCCAGGCCCCTGCCGTCAAAACCACCTGATCCCCCGCAATGGCCCCCATCGAGGTCTGTACCCCGACCACCGACGCGCCTTCACGGATAAACCCGCTGACCTCGCACTGCTCAAGAATCGTCACGTTCGGCAGCGCCAGCAAGGCGGCCTTGAGGGATTTCACCAGCCGTGGATTACGCACATTGGCCACATCGGCCATGTAGATCGCCCGCGAAAAACCGGCGCCCAATACCGGCACCGCATCGTGCGCCGCAGAGATATCCACAGCCCGCAGCGGGCGGTTTTCCCGTTTGGCCCAGGCGAGCGCTTCGGCTTCGTCATCCAGGTCCAGCCAGTACAACCCAGTGGTGTGCACTTCAGGATCGACACCCGTGGCAGCGAACAGGCGTTCCGCCAGCTGTGGATAAAAATCCTGGGACCAATGAGCCAGCGCAGTAACCGCCGGGCTGTAGCGCCACGGGTAGAGCGGCGAAACGATCCCGCCACCGGCCCACGACGACTCCTGACCGACATTCGAGCGGTCCAGCAGAACGACGCTCTGCACTTCGGACGCGAGATTGAACGCCGTCAGCAGGCCAATCACCCCGCCGCCGACAATCACCACTTGCTGTTGCCTGCTCATGTTCTGATCCAACCGTTCAATAGACAGAGGGCATAAAGGGCGCCCGAAAAATAAACTCAGCGACCCCAGCAATCCTTGGTGGTCAGGCCGGACGTCGCATTGACCATGCTTCTGACTCCGGTATTGGTGAGGGTGAAATCACCGCACTTGTCGCTCGCCATGCTCGAACCGGCCTTGCGTGTGGCCGTCAGCAGGAAGGTCTGATCGGTCAGGGTCGGGGTGATGGTATAGAAATCATTGCCAGCGCTCAGGCCGGTAGCCTCGGTGTAGACATTCTTCTTCGAATAGAAGCGCTCCAGAATCTGCGCCTGTTCGGAAAGCAAACCGGCCACTTCAGTACGGCGGCCCTTTTTTACGTACTCGGTGAGGCTCGGATAGCCAATGGTGATGACGATCCCGATGATCGCTATCACGATCATGATTTCGATCAGGGTAAAACCTCGGTTGGATCTGCGCATGCCTCAACTCTCACTTACTGTATTTGTCGCCACATAATGCGGCGGCCGCTGCCGCCACCGGATTTTTCCACCAGTGTGGTCACGCCACCACCGGAGTCGTTTACAACCTTGCGGGTTGCGTCATTGACGACCGCGTTCAGGGTCGGGATACCACCGGTGAAGATCACCCCGCTGGAAATCGTGTCAGTGCTGTCGACCACCCCGTCGGCATTGGTGTCGAGCACCGCGTAATTGAGCATCTTACCGCTGAATGCATCGAGCTCGACCAGTTTGCCGGTGCCGAAGCTGGCGCAAGGGTCCGTGGTATCCACACTGGCCGTGGTAAATACGATTCGCCCCGACACCAGACTGGCCTGGTTGATCACCCGCTCCCCCGTCAGCACGCTGTTGTACACCAAGGGCAAGTACCAGCCTTTCTTTGCCGGGTAGGTCACTTCGTTCTGGCTGGTGGTGATGAATTGCCCCGAGCTGCCCGAAAAAACACCGGTTACCGCCTGCGCCTGCAAGCTGGAAGTGGTGATTTGCCCCGCGCCACCCTCCGCATCCCATACCGCGTAGAACGCTTGTAGATCCTTGTTGGTCTTGTCGGCGGCCTCATTGAATTTGCCGGTGCCGAAAAACACTTCCTTGCCGCCCAATGCATGGTCGGCGAGCAATGGTTGTACGGTGATTGGCTGGGTCGCGCCGCCCGCCGTGGTAAACAACGGCTTGCCGGAAAACGCTACACCCCAGGTGTCGGTGGTGGCGCCACTCAAATCGAACTTCCACAACCGCCCTTTCAAGTCGCCACCATAGGCGGCCTGCACCACATTCTGCGAGTTGACTCTGAGCTTCACCGACGACAGACCGTTGGTGGTTTCTGTACTGTCGACCACGATTTTCTTGATCAGCGAGCCGTCGCGGATATCCACCACATACAGCGCCGCCACCCCGGAGTTGCTGCCATAACCGTTGGAGATAAACGCGGCCCAACGACCATCGGCCAAGCGTGCCACTTCGGGGCGGGCATAGGCATAACCCAGATCATTGAAAACGTTTGTCGTACTGGCCGTGGCCGGCGCGCTGATTTCCCATAACGCATTGGTTACGTTACCGGCAGAGGCGTCGAACAGTTGCAGTGCATAAAAGGTTTTGCCGCCCGCCCCTGTCCCACCAATCGCCAGGGTTTTCCAGGCGCTGTTGAGTTGGGCGTCGAACACCCCGACCTGTCCATCGACCAGATACTTGTGGCTCACGCCATTGATGTAAGTGGGGTCAGAAATGTAGCGCAATGATGGCAGCACACTGGAAGGCATATAGCCGTAGCCTCTGACACCGTTGGTCGAGTTGATGACATTTACAAATCCATCGTTTGCGTTCACCACCAAGCTGGCATTCATGTTGGCGGCTTTGGTGGTCAGGTAGGTGCTGTAGCTAGTATCGCCCACCAGATCGGACGCGGTTTGGTCCGTGGGCGCAGCCATTACGAGAGGCGAATTGATGATATCGCCGAGCAATACACTGCGCGATCTCAACCCGGTCTTGTTGGTGCCCTTGCTCCACTCCACGAGATCGCTGCCGGTGATACCGACGGGCAGGCTCTGGCTGAGGGAAGTCTGTTGGACCGGAGAGAAATTGTTGTAGGCCAGGGTGACGACGGCGTTGCTCAGGGTATTCCAGGACTGGTAGGTCGGCGCTGTAGCACCGGGCACGATGGTGGTATCAGTCGTCCACAACACTGCGGCCGTGTTCACCGCCCCCGCCGATGTGAAGCCAAAAGACTTGATGGCGCCACGCCAGTCCTTGGGGTCGTAGCTGGTCTGGAAGTAGCTCGAATTGCTGGTCAGGGTCGTGCCATTGGCCACACCACTGCCACCTGAGCCCGCCTTGGAAGTGATGTCCCTCAGGGCCAAGGACAGTGCACTGTTGAGCCCGGCACTGTCGCTCGCCTGGTAGTACTTGCCCTGCCCATAGGTCGCTGCATCCGACAACATCTGGTTAGCGACGGCGAAACCTACGGTGTAGGTGTTCATGTTCTGCTTGGGAAAATCCACCGCGTTCCAACTTTTGCCCGCAGCATCGGTGCCCGTGGAGCGCATGTCGATATCGAAGGCGAACTTGGCGATGTCATCCAGGTACAGGGTGTCGCCCTCTTCATCACCCAAGATGTTGGCGCCATCGTTACCGCTGATACCGTCCCAGTTCGGTAACGCGCTGCCACCCAGCGGATCGCTGGTCGGAAAGGTTCGGTCGAAGGTCGGCAGACCATCGGTGATCACAACCCCGTAATTTCTCTGGCAGCGATACTGAATCGGACTGGTATAGGTGCTGGGCGTCGAGTTGTTGTACGGCGCCATGCCACGGAAATAGCGGGTGATCTCGTAATAGGCTTCAGCCAGGGGCGTATTGGCCTTCGCGCTCAGTTCGTCGATTCCGGCGATCAATGCGTTGTAATTGGTATCAGCCTGAGCCTGAGTCACAGTACCGCTGACGGCCGACAAATCGCTGACCGAACGGGCAATGTAACCGCCGTCATTCTTATGGTTGCCGACCGCCAGGTTGAACGTCGCCAGACCGATACGCAGCGAGCGATTGCCGGCCACCAACGCTTTGGAGACGTTGCGCGCCACATTCATCCGGTAATCATTGGGAATCGAACCATCGGTGAAATCCCGGTCGGAATTGTTGGCGAGGCTTATCAGATACGACAGGTATTTCGCCGTATAACGCGTGTCCTCGCTCCCCACTGGATCGGGAAGCTTCAGGCAAAGCGAATCCCAACCGAGAAAGCTGTTGTTGTAAAAACCGTACCATCCTTTCGAACAGGTCCCTCGGGTCAAACTCGACAAAAGAATATTGGTATCGGTCATATCAAGGTCGCGGCCTTTCAAGCACGAACCATTCGAGAGGCAAATAGTCACCGGGGTGCGTGCGACTGTGGGGTCGAAGCCTGCCGCCCAGATAATGTTGTTCATACTCCCCGAGTCGTCGAGTAACAGCATCACATTGGGGGCCACGGCGGCGGCGCTCAACAGCGGCGAATCAGAGGGCGTGAAGGCGTAAGCCGGCGCTACCAGATAAAGGCTCAACGCCGCGCCGCAGAACAACTGCAACAACCAACGGCGCCAGCCTGTGCGCGCCTCAATATTTCGCATAGATACTCTCCACCACACTGCGCGAGTTGCCCGCGATGGCCACGGCGGTCACCCGGTACAGCGTTGCCGACGTATTGCTCGGCACGTTTACGGCGGTCAGGGTGGTGCCGATGTTCTGCACCCCGTAAAAACCGCTGCCGGAGGCGATCCAGGTCACCCCCGAGGTGGAATTGAACCCGGCAGCGGTAACGACCGACGCCTCGGCTGGCGGCGCGCATTGGCTGGTACCGCTGCAAACCGGCAATGAATAGCTGTTCAGTTGCACCGCGCTTTCGCCGACGCGCAATGCCGCTTCTGCACCCTGGAACGATTGGTTGCGCAGGATCACGCTACCGGCCATTTTTTCCTGCAACGTCGCGCTCTGCATCGACGAAAGCCCGATCAACGTCAGCACCAGGAGAAACACCAGGCTGACCAACAGCGCCATACCGCGCTGGGCGTGAGGGGGCATGGGAGAAATACTCATCGGCCCTCCCCTCATGGCAACCGGTTGCGCAAGGCGGCAACCACGGTGAAGGTTTGATTGTGTACCCGGTTGCTCGGGTCGCTGAGGGTCAGCGTGAGCCGCACACTGCGGATTCGCGCCGGATCAGACGGGTTGTCGCTGTAGCTGGAGGCGGCCGTATCCGTAGCCGAGCTGGCGAGGCCGAAGCGCACGTTGAAGGCACTGACATTGTTCACCAGCACCTGCTGCGTCGGTGTGGTGCCGGATCCCATCAACAGTTGGTCGTTGCTGAAGCTGTAGACCAACCGCCTGATCGGAAACGCCAACTGCCCCGACGCCGGCGTTTGTTTACCGGTGTGGGCCGTCGCGGTATTGCGGCAGTCGGAAACGACTGTCCAGGTCGGCGCCCCGCCACTGCCGCCGACATCGGCGGTGACCAGAGTCAATTTGAGGTTGGCATTGTCCCAACTGATCGGCGTGATCTGACTGGCATTGAAACTCCCTGCCGCGCTTTCATCGGTAATCGTACCCAGGCAACCGAACATGCCGACCATGCGGATTTCCTGAATCATCTTGCTCAGGACAAACCGTGCATCCTCCTGCATGCCGGCGGCGGTGTGCTGACTGACGTAGGTGTTTTTAGCGGCGATGAAGATCTGCGCCACGCCAAGAACCACGACCAGACTTAACGCCAGGGCGATCAGTAACTCGATCAGGCCGAAACCTCTGTTGGCTTTGATCATGGTGTCGTCGCCGGGTCAACGGTGGCGCGACTGGTGAGGACGAAACTGCGGCGTGAGTCGGCGGTATTGGCGGCTCGCGAGTCGTCCCAGGTAATGGTAATGGTGTACACCCGCTGGTTGCGGGTGATGCTGCCGGTCGCCGTGGCGCCGCCGAAATTGACGATGTTGGTGGTGAAGTCGTAAAGATCCTGATCCCGGGCCACGCTCAGGTTGCCCGAGGTCGGTGGCGTGACGGTGTAATCGGCGCCGGAGTTGGCGCGAATGCGGTCCATCATGTCGTAGGCGATGAAACTCGCCTGACTGGTCATCCGCGAGCTATCGGTGTACTTCAGCGCATTGAGCTGAATCGCCGCCGCGCCCAACAACCCCACGGCCAGAACCAACAACGCGACCAGTACCTCGATCAGCGTCATGCCCTCCTGTGCACGCTTGCTCCAACCCCTCATCCGCAACTTCCACCCAATAGAATTCGTCCGTTCAAACACACATTCAGCGTCCGGCTCTGCGCCCCCAGTACATAACTGATCACGACTGCCGTGGACGGTGCCGACAAACCGCCCAGATTGTTGAAATCAATAGCGGTCACTCCTGAGGTTAGCGTCAGAGTTGCACCACTGCTCAGCGCTGGAACAACCCGCAATACATTGGCCGGATTGCCAGTACCGTCATAAACGGTCAGCTCGCCGGTCCAGACACTGCCGCCTGCTGTCGGGCGAACACGAGTGGTAATACCCCGATTGATTGCCTCAAGCCTTGCGAAATTGAGCGCGCGCTGCAGGTCGCCGATTTCGGTGTCGGCCTTGGTGCTTTGCACCGAGCGGGTAAACGCCGGAACGGCCAGGGTGATCAGGATCAGAAACACCGCGAGCGTGATCAGCAGCTCGATCAGCGTGAAACCTTTTGTACGATGATCCATCGGTGCCCTCCGTTGCCGTCGGCTATACCTGCTTCTACACGCTAGAACATTCGACCGGCCCCCGTCGGTTGATTTGCCGCGAAAGGCGCATGGATTGCGCCGTCCGCACATACCAGGGAGGGAGTGCCAATGCCGCAACAGGGTTTCAGTCTGGTCGAACTGCTTATGGGACTGGCGATTGGCGCAATTGTTCTGTCGCTGGTCAGTCCGGCGTTTGCCACGCTCACCGAATCGAACCATCGGCAACAGGCAGCCGAGTCGCTGATCAGCGGGATCCGGCACGCCAGAACCCAAGCCATCACCCTCAACCAGAGCGTGGTCATTCATGGCATCAACGGCGACTGGAGCCAAGGCTGGCGGATCATTCTGGACATCAGCGGCAAAGGGCCGGAGGACAGCAGCAATCCACTACTGGTGGAGCGCGCAAGTGATGCTCGGACGCCGATTGTCGGTAATTGGTGGGTAGGGCGTTTCGTGCGCTTCAGCAGTCTGGGCCAACCGCAGATGCCCGGAAGGTCGTTTCAGGCAGGGACACTACATATTTGTTCGGCTCGCGAGCCTGTCAGCCAGCTCCAGGTGGTGCTGGCGGCGAGCGGCCGAGTGCGCCTGAACAGCGAAAAGGCCGAGCAGGCGCTGTGTCGAAAGGCGAAAAGCGTTAAAGCAGTGAACGCACGCGCAGCTCTTTAGGCATGGAGAAGGTGATGTTCTCCTCGCGACCGGCCAGTTCATCGGCCCCGGTGGCGCCCCAAGCCTGCAATTGCTGGATCACGCCACGCACCAGTACTTCCGGAGCGGAGGCACCGGCAGTGATGCCAACCCGCTCGACACCGTCGAACCAGCTCTTTTGCAGGTCTTCGGCGCCGTCGATCAGATAGGCCGGGGTGGCCATGCGTTCAGCCAGTTCACGCAGGCGATTGGAGTTGGAGCTGTTCGGGCTGCCGACCACCAGCACCACGTCGCATTCATCGGCCAGTTGCTTGACGGCGTCCTGACGGTTTTGCGTGGCGTAGCAGATGTCGTCCTTGCGCGGACCGCCGATCGCCGGGAATCGAGTACGCAGGGCGTCGATCACGCGACTGGTATCGTCCATGGACAGGGTGGTCTGGGTGACGAAGGCCAGTCTTTCAGGGTTGTTTACTTGCAACGCGGCGACGTCTTTCTCGTCCTCGACCAGATAGATCGCGCCACCATTGCTGCCATCGTACTGGCCCATGGTGCCTTCGACTTCCGGGTGACCGGCGTGGCCGATGAGGATGCATTCCCGGCCGTCGCGGCTGTAACGCGCGACTTCGATGTGCACCTTGGTCACCAGCGGGCAGGTCGCGTCGAACACTTTCAGGCCACGGCCTGCGGCTTCGGTACGCACGGCCTGGGAAACGCCATGGGCGCTGAAGATCACGATGACGTCGTCCGGCACCTGATCCAGCTCTTCGACGAAGATCGCCCCACGGGCGCGCAGGTCTTCGACGACGAATTTGTTGTGGACCACTTCGTGGCGGACGTAGATCGGTGGCCCGAAGACTTCCAGGGCGCGGTTGACGATTTCGATCGCCCGGTCCACACCGGCGCAGAAGCCACGGGGGTTGGCGAGTTTGATTTGCATGCTGTGCCTCGTGTCTTGCGCGCAAGAAGTTAGAACATTGTAGGAGCAGAGCTTGCTCGCGAAGGCGTTATCACTTTCAACATCAATGTTGAACGAGACACCGCCTTCGCGAGCAAGCTCTGCTCCTACACTTGACCGTATTACAGCGCTTTGACGTTGATGATCTCGACGTCGAAGGTCAAGGTTTTACCGGCCAGCGGGTGGTTGAAGTCGATGGTCACCTGGGCGTCATCGAATTCTTTCACCACACCGGGCAGCTCAGTATTGGCCGCATCATTGAAGATCACCAGCAATCCTGGCGACAACTCCATGTCCTTGAACTGCGAACGCGGGATGATCTGCACGTTTTGCGGGTTCGGCTGACCAAAGGCGTTTTCCGGCTCGATGGTCAGGATGCGTTTGTCGCCGGCCTTGAAGCCGAACAGCGCTGCTTCGAAACCTGGCAACAGGCTGCCATCGCCAACCTTGAAGGTCGCCGGGGCTTTGTCGAAGGTACTGTCGACGGTGTCGCCGTTCTCAAGACGCAATGCAAAGTGCAAGGTGACTTCCGTGTTCTGGCCGATGCGTTGCTCAGCCAATACCTGTTCAGTCATGAACGGTTTCTCCGGTCTTTTTACTTTTGAACATATCCAGTGCAAGCATCACGGCACCGACAGTGATTGCACTGTCGGCAAAGTTGAACGCCGGGAAATACCAGCGGTTCTGCCAATGCACCAGAATGAAATCGATCACATGGCCCAAGGCAATGCGGTCGTACAGGTTACCCAGCGCGCCACCCAGCACCAGTGCCAAGGCGACTGCCAGCCAGGTTTCGTTGCGCCCCAAGCGCTTGAGCCAAACCACCAGCACCGCACTGACCACCACCGCGATCAGGGCGAACAGCCAGCGCTGCCAGCCCGAGCTGTCAGCCAGGAAACTGAACGCTGCGCCGGTGTTGTAGGCCAGGGTCCAGCTGAAGTAATCGGGGATCACCACGATTTGCTGGTACATGCTCAGCGAGCCTTCGAAGTAGAACTTGCTGGCCTGGTCGATGACCAGGACCAGCAAACTCAACCAGAGCCAGCTCAGCCGTCCGAAACGGCCAACGGCGTTAGGCATAGTGACGAACCTCGCCAGCGCCGCTGATGTTGTCGACGCAACGACCGCAGATTTCCGGATGCTCCGGGTTCACGCCGACGTCTTCACGGCAATGCCAGCAACGGGCGCACTTGGCATGGCTCGACTTGACCACTTTGAGCTTCAGGCCGCCAACTTCGGTGACCACCGCATCGGCCGGCGCCTGCACGAACGGCGCAACGGTAGCAGTCGAGGTAATCAACACGAAGCGCAGTTCGTTGCTCAGCTTGGCCAGGTCGGCGCTCAAAGCCTCTTCGGCGTACAGCGTCACTTCGGCTTGCAGGTTGCCCCCGACGGCCTTGGCCGCGCGCTGGATTTCCATTTCCTTGTTGACCGCGACCTTCACCGCCATGATCCGCTCCCAGTAGGCGCGGTCCAGCTCGACGTTTTCCGGCAGCTCGGTCAGGCCTTCATACCAGGTGTTGAGCATTACCGATTCGTTACGCTCGCCCGGCAGGTATTCCCACAGTTCATCGGCGGTGAATGCCAGGATCGGCGCGATCCAGCGCACCAGCGCTTCGGAGATGTGGTACAGCGCGGTTTGCGCCGAACGGCGGGCCTTGCTGTTGGCGCCAGTGGTGTACTGACGGTCCTTGATGATGTCGAGGTAGAAACCGCCCAGCTCCTGCACGCAGAAGTTGTGGATCTTGGAGTAGACGTTCCAGAAGCGGTATTCACCGTAGTGCTCTTGCAGCTCGCGTTGCAGCAGCAGGGTGCGGTCCACGGCCCAACGGTCCAGCGCCAGCATTTCTTCGGCTGGCAGGATGTCGGTGGCCGGATTGAAACCGGTCAGGTTGGAAAGCAGGAAGCGCGCGGTATTACGTATGCGCCGGTAGGCGTCCGCACTGCGCTGCAGGATCTGCTCGGAAACCGCCATTTCACCCGAGTAATCGGTAGAAGCGACCCACAGACGCATGATGTCGGCGCCCAGGGTGTCGTTGACCTTTTGCGGCGCGATCACGTTGCCCAGGGACTTGGACATCTTGCGGCCGGACTCGTCGACGGTGAAGCCGTGAGTCAGCAGTTCGCGGTATGGCGCGTGGTTGTCGATGGCGCAACCGGTCAGCAACGACGAGTGGAACCAGCCACGGTGTTGGTCCGAACCTTCCAGGTACAGGTCGGCACGTGGACCGGTCTCGTGGCCCATCGGGTGCGAACCGCGCAGGACGTGCCAGTGCGTGGTGCCCGAGTCGAACCAGACGTCCAGGGTATCGCTGATCTTGTCGTACAGCGGCGCTTCTTCACCGAGCAACTCGGCGGCGTCCATCTTGAACCAGGCTTCGATGCCTTCGACTTCGACGCGCTGGGCGACGATTTCCATCAGCTCGACGGTGCGTGGGTGCAGCTCGCCGCTTTCCTTGTTCAGGAAGAACGGGATCGGCACGCCCCAGTTGCGCTGACGGGAGATGCACCAGTCCGGACGGTTGGCGATCATCGAGTGCAGACGCGCCTGGCCCCAGGCCGGAACGAATTTGGTGTCTTCAATGGCTTTGATCGCCCGCTTGCGCAGGGTGTCGCCAGAAGTCGGCTCTTTGTCCATGCCGATGAACCACTGCGCGGTGGCGCGGTAGATCAGCGGAGTCTTGTGACGCCAGCAGTGCATGTAGCTGTGTTCGATGATGGTGGTATGCAGCAGCGCGCCGACTTCCGACAGTTTGTCGACGATTGCCGGGTTGGCTTTCCAGATGAACTGGCCGCCGAAGAACTCCAGCGACGTCGCGTATACCCCGTTGCTTTGCACCGGGTTGAGGATGTCGTCGTTGACCATGCCATAGGCTTTGCAGGTCACGAAGTCGTCCACGCCGTAAGCCGGGGCGGAGTGAACCACGCCGGTGCCCGCGCCCAGTTCGACGTATTCGGCCAGGTAAACCGGCGACAGGCGATCGTAGAACGGGTGACGGAAGTTGATCAGTTCCAGTTCTTTACCGGTGGTGGTCGCAATGACCGAACCTTCCAGGCTGTAGCGGGCAAGGCACGACTCGACCAGCTCTTCAGCCAGCACCAGCAGTTTGTCGCCAGCATCGACCAGGGCGTAGTTGAACTCGGGGTGAACGTTCAGCGCCTGGTTGGCCGGGATGGTCCACGGGGTGGTGGTCCAGATCACGATCGAAGCAGGTTTGCCCAGCGATGGCAGGCCGAACGCGGCAGCCAGTTTGGCTTCATCAGCGATCGGGAACGCCACGTCGATGGTCGCGGATTTTTTGTTCTCGTACTCGACTTCCGCTTCAGCCAGGGCCGAACCGCAGTCAAAGCACCAGTTCACAGGCTTCAGGCCCTTGAACACGAAGCCACCCTTGACGATTTCCGCCAGGGCACGGATTTCACCGGCCTCGTTTTTGAAGTCCATGGTCTTGTACGGATTGGCGAAGTCGCCCAACACGCCCAGACGGATGAATTCGGATTTCTGGCCCTCGATTTGCTCGGTGGCGTAGGCACGGCACAGTTCGCGGGTCTTGTCCGCGCCCAGGTTCTTGCCGTGGGTCACTTCGACTTTGTGCTCGATCGGCAGACCGTGGCAGTCCCAGCCCGGAACATAAGGCGCGTCGAAACCCGACAGGGTTTTCGACCGGATGATCATGTCCTTGAGAATCTTGTTCAGCGCATGACCGATGTGAATCGTGCCGTTGGCGTACGGAGGACCGTCGTGAAGTACGAACTTCGGACGATCCTTGCCAATCTCGCGCAACTTACCGTACAGGCCAATGCTGTCCCAGCGCTGCAGAATCTGCGGTTCGCGCTGAGGCAGGCCGGCCTTCATTGGGAAGGCGGTGTCCGGAAGGTTTAGCGTGGCTTTATAGTCGGTCATTTAAGGCTCTTCATTAGCGATTGGCGCTAGGTGCGACAGGGCACGGGCGGCGGCGACATCCGCATTGATCGCCGTCTTAAGCGCCTCCAGAGAGGCGAAACGCTGCTCTTCACGCAGCTTGTGGTGGAAAACCACCGTCAAACGCCGGTCATACAGATCGCCGGCAAAATCTAAAAGATGTACTTCGAGGTGGGCTTTGCCATCACCTTGGACCGTTGGCCGCACGCCGATATTGGCGACGCCTGGCCAGGTCTTGCCGTCGATGTCGACGTTGACCAGGTAAACCCCGCTCAGCGGCACACGACGACGCTTGAGCTGCACGTTGGCCGTGGGCGTGCCCAATTGACGCGCCAGCTTCTGGCCGTGCAAAACTCGCCCGGCAATCCGGTACGGCCGACCAAGCAGCCGTTCGGCCAAGGCAAAATCGGCAGCGGCCAGGGCATTCCGCACCTGAGTGCTGCTGACACGAATGCCGTCCAGCTCGACGGTCTGCGCCGCTTCGACGGTAAACCCCTGAAGGACGCCAGCCTGTTGCAGGAAATCGAAATCCCCTAGCCGGTCACAGCCGAAACGGAAATCGTCACCGACCTCCAGATGCTGCACGCCGAGGCCGTCCACCAGAATGGTATCGACGAATTCGCTGGCGCTGAGTTTGCTCAGGCGGTGATTGAACGCCAGGCACAGCACCCGGTCGACACCTTCCACGGCCAGCAACTGCAGTTTGTCCCGCAGCCGGGCCAGACGGGCCGGGGCGGTGTCCGGGGCGAAGAATTCTCGCGGCTGCGGCTCAAAAATCACCACGCAGCTGGGCACGCCCAACTCGAGCGCACGCTCACGCAGCCGGGCCAGGATAGCCTGGTGACCACGGTGAACACCGTCAAAGTTGCCAATAGTGGCGACACAGCCCCGATGCTGGGGGCGCAGGTTGTGGAGGCCTCGAACCAGCTGCATAACGCGCTTCTTGCTCATAAAGTGGTCGATTATAACCACACCCGGCGGCCGACGACAGGCAACACCGTAACCCAAAGTGATCGAGCCGACAAAACCGTCGGCCCGCCCGTGTTTATCGAGACAAAAGCCTCAGTTCAGCGCTTTGCGATTGAAGTCGCGCAAACGGAAGCCCATCAACAGCAACATACCGAAATAGACCACCACGCCGGCGATCACCAATGCGCCCAGTCGCAGCAAACGCTCCAGCATATGCCCTTGCGCCCAAGCCGGCATAAAGTGCATTGCACCCAGCAATACCGCGGACATCACCGCCACCGCCACCAGCAGTTTGAGCCCGAACTTCGCCCAGCCCGGCTGAGGCTGATACATCTGCTGCTTGCGCAGTTGATAGAACAACAGCCCGGCATTGAGGCACGCACCCGCGCTGATGGCCAGGGCCAGACCGGCATGAGCCAGCGGACCGATCAGCACCAGGTTGAACAGCTGGGTGACGATCAGGGTGAAAATCGCGATTTTCACTGGAGTCCGAATGTTTTGTTGCGCATAAAAGCCCGGCGCCAGCACTTTGATCACGATAATCCCCAGCAAGCCGACCGAATAAGCAATCAGCGCGCGCTGGGTCATGGCCGCATCGAAAGCGCTGAACTGACCGTACTGGAACAGCGAAACCGTCAGCGGCTCAGCCAGAATCCCCAGCGCCAGGGCGCACGGCAATACCAGCATGAAACACAGGCGCAGCCCCCAATCGAGGATCCGCGAGTATTCGTGGCGATCCTGGCTGGCATAGGTCCTGGCCAGAGTCGGCAGCAGAATCGTGCCCAGCGCCACACCCAGCACGCCGGAGGGCAATTCCATCAGGCGATCGGCGTAATACATCCAGGACACGGAGCCAGCCACCAGAAACGAAGCAAATATGGTGTTGATGATCAGCGAAATCTGGCTCACCGAAACACCGATGATCGCTGGCAGCATCTGTTTCATGACCCGCCAGACACCGCTATCGCGCAGATTCAGGCGTGGCAGCACCAGCATGCCGATCTTTTTAAGGTGCGGCAGCTGAAACAGCAATTGCGCCAGACCGCCCACCAGAACGGCCCAGCCCAGCGCCATTACCGGCGGATCGAAATACGGCGTCAGGAACACCGCAAAGATGATCATGCTGACATTGAGCAGGGTTGGCACGAAGGCCGGGACCGAGAAGCGGTTCCAGGTATTGAGGATCGCGCCGGCCAATGAAGACAGGGAGATCAGCAATATATAAGGAAAAGTGACCCGCAGCAGATCGGTGGTCAGCTCGAATTTTTCCGGGGTGGTGACGAAACCCGGTGCCGTGGCCCAGATGACCCAAGGCGCGGCGAGCATGCCCAACGCGGTGACCAGCGCCAGCACCAGCGTCAGCAGGCCCGAGACATAGGCAATGAAGGTTCGTGTCGCTTCCTCGCCCTTCTGGCTTTTATATTCGGCGAGAATCGGCACGAAGGCTTGGGAAAAAGCTCCCTCGGCGAAGATCCGCCGCAGCAGATTGGGCAGTTTGAAGGCGATAAAGAAGGCGTCGGTCGCCATTCCCGCACCAAATGCGCGAGCGATAAGGGTGTCGCGAACGAACCCCAACACCCGGGAGACCATCGTGATAGAGCTGACAGCGGCCAACGATTTGAGCAGATTCATTGAAAGAGTTTTTGCCTGTCGATAAACAGCAGGCGAACAACGCGCCCACTTATGCGATACTCCGCGCCGCAACAGCACAGAGCCAAAGCTCGCGAGTTTACAGGTCGCACGCCGGAAAGAAATATCCAGCTCACCGCCCCCTTGAAAACGTAGCGAGCGAAGGCAAGACAAGGCGAAAGCAGGCGAGAAAGCGCAGTTGACTCTAGTCAATGAGCATTTCGAGTCTGCTTTCAACGCTGTATTGCCGAGCGCAGTAGTTTTCATGGGGGTGGAACCGGCCACTTAGCGGATCGTCTCTCCCGCCCTTGACAAGACATCAACTCATCGGCATGATTCGCGGCCTATTTTGTTTGCTATTTCCTAAAAAGTCTTTCGAGGAGCTCGACGGTGGCCAACACACCTTCCGCCAAAAAACGTGCAAAACAGGCTGAGAAGCGTCGCAGCCACAACGCCAGCCTGCGTTCCATGGTTCGTACCTACATCAAGAATGTAGTTAAAGCCATCGACGCAAAAGACGCTGAAAAAGCTCAAGCTGCTTACGTTCTGGCTGTGCCAGTTATCGACCGTATGGCCGATAAAGGCATCATCCACAAGAACAAAGCTGCTCGCCATAAGAGCCGCCTGAATGGCCACGTAAAGGCCCTGAACGTTGCCGCTGCTGCCTAAGCGACACGCTCATTAAAAAACCGACCTCAGGGTCGGTTTTTTATTGCCTGCGATTTATCAAATACACCGCAAAAAAAAATGCGGGAGCGAGCCTGCTCGCGATTGCGGACGTCTAGCCAGCATAGATGCTGAATGTCAGTCCGCTATCGCGAGCAGGCTCGCTCCCACACTTCGACTTGCGTCAGCTTATTGAGCGTGCGTCCACGGCAGAATCGGAATCGCCGTCACCGCATTCTGCGGACTGCCTTCGATCAAACGATCGCTATAAACCAGATACACCAGCGTATTGCGCCTCTCATCGAGGAATCGCACCACCTGCATGGTCTTGAACACTAACGAAGTGCGCTCCTTGAACACCTCCTCGCCATCCTTGAGCTCACCCTTGAAGTTGATCGGCCCGACCTGACGGCACGCAATAGATGCCTCTGCGCGATCCTCAGCCAGACCCAACCCACCCTTTACACCGCCGGTTTTGGCGCGCGACAGATAGCAGGTCACGCCATCCACTTTCGGATCATCAAACGCTTCGACAACGATACGGTCGTTCGGGCCGACGAACTTGAACACCGTCGACACCTGGCCAATTTCATCGGCCGAGGCCAGTAGCGGCATCGCCAACAACAAGCCCAATAATCCTTTTGCCACACGCATTCAGGTACTCCTTCAGACCAGAATCAGGTTATCGCGGTGAACCAGTTCCGGCTCCGCCATGTAACCCAGCAGACCGACAATCGCCTCAGACGACTGACCGATGATTTTTTGTGCTTCCAGAGCACTGTAGTTAGCCAGGCCACGGGCGATTTCACGACCGTCCGGCGCCACGCAGACCACCATTTCGCCACGACGAAAACTGCCCTGGACCAGTTTTACGCCCACCGGCAGCAAACTTTTGTTGCCTTCGGACAACGCCGTCACCGCTCCCGCATCCAGCACCAGGGTGCCGCGGGTTTGCAGATGCCCGGCCAGCCACTGCTTGCGCGCAGCCAGCATGCCGCGCTCTGGCGACAACAAGGTGCCGATGCGCTCGCCTGCCTTGAGACGATCCAACACTCGCTCAATGCGCCCACCGACAATGATGGTGTGCGCACCGGAACGCGCCGCCAGACGCGCAGCGCGCAACTTGGTCTGCATACCGCCACGGCCCAGCGCGCCGCCCGTACTGCCAGCCACCGCATCCAGCGCCGGATCATCGGCACGCGCTTCGTAAATCAGCTTGGCGTCGGGATTGTTGCGCGGATCGGCGTCGAACATGCCATCGCGATCGGTGAGGATCACCAGCAAATCGGCTTCGACCAGGTTCGCCACCAGCGCCGCGAGAGTATCGTTGTCGCCGAAACGGATTTCGTCAGTGACCACGGTGTCGTTCTCGTTGATCACCGGGATCACCTTGAGCTCGACCAGCGCGCGCAAGGTACTGCGAGCGTTCAGGTAGCGCTTGCGGTCGGACAAATCGTCGTGCGTCAGGAGAATCTGCGCGGTATGCCGGCCATGCTCGGCGAAGCTCGACTCCCAAGCCTGCACCAAACCCATCTGACCGATGGCGGCAGCCGCCTGCAACTCGTGCATTGCACTGGGTCGCACGGTCCAGCCCAGACGACTCATGCCCGCCGCCACCGCCCCGGAGGACACCAGCACCAGCTCAACACCCGCCTCGTGCAGGGCAACCATCTGCTCGACCCAGACACCCATTGCCGCGCGATCCAGGCCTTTGCCGTCCGCCGTCAGCAAAGCGCTGCCGATCTTCACGACCCAACGCTGCGCACCTGTCACCTTGCTCCGCATCATCTTCAACCTTAGCTTGAGGACAGCACGACCCAGCGCTGCCCATGACGTTATTCGTGACTACCGATTTCCAGATACTAAAACGCCGCTCTAGTGAGCGGCGCTTAAGTTTATCGCAACGAATCAGTCACGCACGTAAATGATTTCCGGACCGTCTTCGTCATCCACATCTTCTTCGTCCCAATCGTCGTCACCGATGTCATGGACCGACTTCACACCACTGCGACGCAGGGCACGCTGATCGTCCAGCGCCTGCAACTGGGCGCGCGCTTCATCTTCGATGCGCTGATCGAGCTCGGCCAGCTCTTCCTTGTAGGCCGGATCGTTAGCCAGACGATCGGCACGATCTTCCAGGTAACGCATGATGTCATGGCAAAGACGCTCAGTGCCTTGCTTGGCGATAGCGGAGATCACGTAGACCGGACCGGTCCACTCCAGACGATCAACGATTTCCTTGACGCGAGCGTCGTGCTCTTCTTCAAGGATCTGGTCGCACTTGTTCAGCACCAGCCAGCGATCACGCTCAGCCAGGGACGGGCTGAACTTGGTCAGCTCGCTCACGATTACTTCAGCGGCATCCGGAGCACTGGCCTCATCCAGCGGCGCCATGTCGACGAGATGCAGCAGCAGACGGGTACGCGACAAGTGCTTGAGGAAACGAATCCCCAGGCCCGCGCCGTCGGAAGCACCTTCGATCAGGCCCGGAATGTCCGCCACCACGAAGCTCTTCCAGCGATCGACGCTGACCACACCCAGGTTCGGCACCAGAGTGGTGAACGGGTAGTCGGCGACTTTCGGCTTGGCAGCCGATACCGAGCGAATGAAGGTACTTTTGCCAGCGTTCGGCAAGCCGAGCAAACCGACATCCGCCAACACCTTCATTTCCAGTTTCAGGTCGCGCTGCTCACCCGGCTTGCCCGGCGTGGTCTGGCGCGGCGCCCGGTTGGTGCTGGATTTGAAACGAGTGTTACCCAGACCGTGCCAGCCGCCGTGAGCCACCAGCAGACGCTGGCCGGCTTTGGTCAGGTCGCCGATCACTTCCTGAGTCGCGGAATCGATGACAGTAGTGCCGACCGGAACACGCAGCACCAGCTCCTCACCTTTCTTGCCGGTGCAATCAGTGCTGCCGCCGTTGGAACCGCGCTCGGCATCGAAGTGCCGGGTGTAACGGTAGTCCACCAAGGTGTTCAGGTTTTCGTCGGCAACCATGTAGACCGAGCCGCCATCACCACCGTCACCGCCGTTCGGGCCGCCGTTTTCAATGAATTTTTCGCGACGGAAGCTCATGCAACCGTTGCCGCCGTCCCCAGCCTTTACTCGAATCGATACTTCATCAACAAACTTCATAACAAAACGCCTCTCGCCATACGGACGAGCCGAAAAAACCTAGACATAAGACTCTTGCAAAAATGAGCGCAGCGACCTCAATCAACGACCGCCAATACAGCGCTGGAGCCCATCACAAACAGCTTTGCAAGAGACTCACCCCACAAACGAAAAAGCCCCGTCGCAAGACAGGGCTTTTCCAGCAACTACGTAATTATGCCGCGACGACGTCAGTCTTCGGAACAATGCTTACGTAACGACGACCGAAGGCGCCTTTTACTTCGAACTTGATCACGCCGTCGATTTTAGCGAACAGAGTGTGATCTTTGCCCATGCCAACGCCGTAGCCAGCGTGGAATTGGGTGCCGCGCTGACGCACGATGATGTTGCCCGGAATGATAACCTGGCCGCCATACATCTTCACGCCAAGGCGTTTGGCTTCTGAGTCGCGACCGTTACGGGTACTACCACCAGCTTTTTTGTGTGCCATGAGTTCAATTCTCCTAGTGAGGAATTAGGCTGAAATTAAGCCTGAATACCGGTGATTTTGATCTCGGTGTACCACTGGCGGTGGCCCATACGCTTCATGTGGTGCTTACGACGACGGAACTTGATGATGCGGACTTTATCGTGACGACCTTGGGAGATCACTTCAGCCACAACGGTAGCGCCAGGAACAACTGGAGCGCCAATATTCACGTCGTCGCCATTGGCAACCAACAGAACGCGATCAAAAGTAACGGATTCGCCGGTAGCGATTTCCAGTTTTTCGATCTTCAGGTATTCACCTGGAGCAACTTTGTACTGCTTGCCACCAGTAACGATTACTGCATAAGACATGGTATTTCTCCGATAATCCTGCTCACCCAGCTCTTTATAAGAAGAGGTATTGGCTGGCATGGCTGCATAAGGCTGGAAGGCCTGTTTGCAATTGCGTAAGGCAGGTGCTGCCCAGGAAGTTCAGGGTGCGCGATTGTACGCAAGCTGCCGGGGCGATGCAAGAGGCTGTCCATCGTGCCTTGACACCCGCCGACGTGGGTCCTAGCATGCCGCGCAACCCTTCTGGAGCAACTGTCGCTGATGCAACCCCAAGCTTTCTACCGCGCGGTGGCGGACGATTTTAGCGCCGTCGACGGCATCATCAAGAAACAGCTGACTTCCCGAGTGCCGCTGGTATCGAAAATCGGCGACTACATTACCTCGGCTGGCGGTAAACGTCTGCGCCCGTTGCTCGTGCTGCTGTGCGGCAAGGCGCTCGGCCGCGAAGGCGATGACCTGCGCCTGTTGGCCGCGACCATCGAGTTCCTGCACACCGCCACCCTGCTGCACGACGACGTCGTCGACATGTCCGGCATGCGCCGTGGCCGCTCGACCGCCAACGCCATGTGGGGCAACGCACCGAGCGTGCTGGTGGGCGACTTCCTGTATTCGCGCTCTTTCGAAATGATGGTCGAACTGGGCTCCATGCCGGTTATGAAGATCCTTTCGCAAGCCACGCGCATCATCGCCGAAGGCGAAGTGTTGCAGCTGTCGAAAGTCCGCGACGCCAGCACCACCGAAGAAACCTACATGGAAGTCATCCGCGGCAAAACCGCGATGCTCTTCGAAGCTTCGACCCACAGTGCCGCGGCCCTGGCCGGTGCCACGCCGGAACAGAGCGAAGCACTGCGCACTTTCGGCGATCACCTGGGGGTGGCCTTCCAATTGGTCGACGACCTGCTGGATTACCGTGGCGACGCCGAAACCCTGGGCAAGAACGTCGGTGACGATCTGGCCGAAGGTAAACCGACGCTGCCGCTGATCTACACCATGCGCGAAGGCACCCCGGAGCAGGCCGCACTGGTTCGTCAGGCGATCCAGAAAGGCGGCATCGAAGATCTGGAAAGCATTCGTGAAGCCGTTGAAGCTTCCGGCTCGCTGGATTACACCGCGCAACTGGCCCGCGACTACGTGGCCCGTGCGATCAAATGCCTCGACGCCCTGCCCGCCAGCGAATATCGCGATGCGTTGGTGGAATTGAGCGAGTTTGCGGTCGCCCGCACGCACTGACACGTGCCCTGTAGGAGCGAGGCTTGCCCGCGAATGCGATCTACCAGTCGACACCAATGTGACTGACACACCGCATTCGCGGGCAAGCCTCGCTCCTACAAAATCATGTGTCGCCCCCTCCCCCGTATAAACCCTATATAATGTGCGCTTTTTAGCCATCCTGAATCCAAGGAGCTTTAGTGAGCACGTTGCCACCCTGCCCGAAATGCAATTCCGAATACACCTATGAAGACGGCGCGCAGCTGATCTGCCCGGAGTGCGCCCACGAGTGGTCCGCCAGCGGCGAAGCCGAAGCGGCCTCCGATGACACCGTGAAAAAGGATTCGGTCGGCAATGTCCTGCAGGATGGCGATACCATCACCGTGATCAAGGACCTCAAGGTCAAAGGCACGTCGCTGGTGGTCAAGGTCGGCACCAAGGTCAAGAACATCCGCCTGTGCGATGGCGACCACGACATCGACTGCAAGATCGATGGCATTGGCCCGATGAAACTCAAATCCGAGTTCGTCAGAAAAGTCTGAATCTGCTGTATTCCATCCCGCGCCAGGCGTGGGATGTCGCTTCGCCCTTCCCCGCATCACCCAGCATTCCCACGCAGTAGCCAAACGCCAGTCGCTTTGACGCCCAGCAATTTCCCCGCAGAAAAAAACACAAACCGCCAATAGACCCTTGCTATTTGATGAATAAGAATTATTCTCATTGAAACCCATCAATGGAGATGAGACTCATGACTTATTTGATCGATGCCTGGCTGGACCGCCCACACCCCTACCTCAGAATCCTGCATCGGGAAACCGGGGAAGTCTGTGCGGTGCTTGAAGAAGAAGCCTTGAACGAGCTGCAGGATCAGGGTGATCTGGACGTCAACGGCTTAAGTTCCAGCGAGCCGGTGGTGCTCAAGGAACTGGTGCGCAATCTGTTTCTGTTCTGCTATGCCCGGGCATTGCGCCCGACCAGCGATCTGAACCACAAGATCGAAGTATGAGTAACACTGCAAATCTCTGTAGGAGCGAACCTTGCTCGCGAAGCAAGCGACTCGGTCTGAGTTCAAAACCGAGTTGATGCTTTCGCGGGCAAGCCTCGCTCCTACAGGATCAAAGGCCTACCGGTTTACAGAACGTCGAGCAGTTCGACGTCGAATACCAGTACGCTGTGCGGCGGAATGCTGCCAACGCCTTGAGCGCCGTAAGCCAGTTCGCTCGGCACGTACAGACGCCATTTGCTGCCGGCGTTCATCAGTTGCAGAGCTTCGGTCCAGCCAGCGATAACGCCGCCAACCGGGAATTCTGCAGGCTGACCACGATCGTAGGAGCTGTCGAACACAGTGCCGTCGATCAGAGTGCCGTGGTAGTGAGTGCGCACTTGATCTTCACGGGTCGGCTTGGCGCCTTCACCTTGAGTCAGCACTTCGAACTGCAGCCCGGAAGCCAGAGTGGTGATGCCTTCGCGCTTGGCGTTTTCAGCCAGGAAAGCCAGGCCTTCGCCAGCAGCGGCTTCAGCCTTGGCCGCAGCTTCGGCTTGCATGATTTCGCGGATCACCTTGAAGCTGGCGGACATTTCTTCCTGGCCAACACGGCTTTCCTTGCCGGCGAACGCGTCGGTCAGGCCAGCCAGGATCGCGTCCAGGCTAACGCCCGGTGGCGGGTTGTCACGCAACTGGTCGCCCAGCTGACGGCCAATGCCGTAGCTGACGCGGGTTTCGTCGGTGGACAGATTTACTTCGGACATGACACTGCTCCGCTGTGCGGACGGCCCTGGAACTTGCCGTGCGTGCACAGCGCCTCCCGGAGCGCCCGGAATCAAAAGGGCGAGCAGACTAGCACAGATGCAGTCACGTTTGAGCTGCGTCAGCGCTGTCACACAGAACGGAAGGTGATCGGTACTTTCAGGCTTTCCTCGGTGCTGGCACCGCACATTTCGTCATGAACCGACGCATGCATAACGTTGAACGACAACTTGGGAAAGGCATGAAGCACGTCACGCGCATGCTCGACCGAGCGCAGATGCATTACTTCGCCGTGGGCATCGCGCAATGGATACGCCGAACCATGCATACGAGCCTCCAGCACGTAGATCACGCCATCTACCGAGATCAGGTTCAGCTCATCGATCTTTCCGGCGATGGCATACGCATTCAACTCTTGCAGGTTCATGAACGCACCTCACGCAGTGGCGAGCCAGGATCTCTACATGGATATGCCTCGACGGGCCAAAGTACAAGCCACAGACGACACCACCCGTCTGTTTCATACCTCTTCTTGTAGGAGCGAGGCTTGCCCGCGAAGGCGGTGTAACAGACAACACTTATGTCGACTGACACGGCCTCTTCGCGGGCAAGCCTCGCTCCTACAAAGGATTGTGCAGATCAGTGCTTGGTCAGCTTGTCCAGATAGCCCATGGCGAACGCCGACACCACGAAAGTCATGTGAATGACCACGTACCACTTCAAATGCTCTGGATCGACGTTTTTGGCGTCCATGAAGATCCGTAGCAGGTGAATGGACGAAATCGCCACGATGGACGCCGCGACCTTCATTTTCAACGAAGATGAATCCATGGTGCCCAACCAGTTGAGCTTTTCCTTGCTGTCGTCAATATCCAGCTGGGAAACGAAGTTCTCGTAACCGGAGATCATCACCATCACCAGCAAGCCGCCCACCAGCGCCATGTCGATCAGCGACAGTAGTACCAGAATCAGATCCGATTCGGCTATCGAGAACACGTTAGGGATGACATGGAAGACTTCCTGGAAGAATTTCAGTGCCAACGCCAGCAAGCCCAGGGACAAACCGAAGTAGATGGGCGCCAGTAACCAGCGGGAGGCGTACATTGCATTTTCGATAAAGCGTTCCATTGAATCTCACACAAGCGGCTGGAAATGGCGGCGAGTATAACAGCCACCTGTTACACCCAGAAACCGCCGGAAAATCCGCAACCTGCGTGTGTGTGACAAAGTTTTTCTGCTAGTGTCCAGATGATTGACAGGTCAGCGACGTCGGACAGGAAGACTGGAAATGGATGTGCGATTGCCTTTAACGAGTGCCGGACTTTGCCTCACGTTACTGCTCGGAGGCTGTTCACCCAGTGATGAAAAACGCCAGGTCAGCCTCGAAGAAAAAATCGCACAGTTCGAACAATCCCTGGAGACGATCGAGGACCCCAAACTCAAGGATGCCGTGGCCGAGCTAGGCGGTTCCCTATTGTTACTCGAGCGCGCGCATCTCAAGCTCGATACCAAACCAGTGGTCACCGAATACGGCGAAGGTGCTCTCGCCGTGCTCAAGCACTACCCCACGCCCCAGGCGCTGGTCGACACCTACATCAACGGTCTGTTCGTGCTGCACAAGGAGTCCAGCTCGGACTACCTGACCGACTTGCAACCTGTATTCCCCTTCAACTTCAACATTCCGGGCGCGTTCCTTTTTCCTCATGGCCTGGAATGGCGATCGGTGACCCTGAGCAACAAGCGCGTCATCGCGTTCCAGCCGGAATGGTCGGAAACCGATCCCGGCATTCAGCTGAGCCCCTCGAGCTCCAACCTGACCAACCCCGATGATTTGACGGTGACCTACCCCTTCATCGAAGGCCTGGATGTGGACAAGAAGAGCCAGCCACAACCGGTGAGCCTGCAAGGCCAGGTGGAAGTCATCGCCCCGCGCCGGCTCTACAGCTTCGACCTGACGAAAAAGGACGTCGGCCAGACTCGCACCAACGACAATCTCAGTGTCACCCTGCTGAAACTGACCAATAACTACGCCGAGATCGAGTTCAATAACAGCGCGCCGTTGGCCCCCGAGATACGTGACACATCACTCAACCCACTGATCGTTCAGGCCAGAGACGCCACCGGGCAGTTCCTCTCTCGCTCAGGTGCGATCAACGAAACAGCCGCGCAAATTGCGTTTTATCAGAAACAACTGACAAAGATGCAACAGCAGAAGGCCTGGAGCGAAGCGTTCGAAAAACAGCTCGATGAGGAGCAGCGTGCTTTTGAAAAGCAACAAACCCGGCATTACACCAAGGTCTACTTCAACGGGCCGATCGACACCGTCGAGGCCAGTCTGCTGGACTTCTCGGCGGTCACCGTGACCCGCAAGGAACTGGACCTGCCAATACGCCGCTTCGACCCGCACACCACGGAAAAAGCCATCCAGCCACTGACCTTGCCGGTGGTGGTGTATGACGACCAGGCTGCGATTTGGCTCAAGGGCGCAACGTTGAGCGAGGAACAACTGAAAAAAAGCATCAGCATCAGTCAGTCGGTGGATGACCCGAGTGCCGCTCGCATCGAATTCAATCACCTCAGAAGCTTCAATGATGAACTGCTTGGCACCTCATTCAATCCCGGCGAAAGCCCGGTGACGTTCTTTACCCAAGACCGCAATGGCCAGCGCGATGGGCCGATCGAGCTGCCGCCAGAGGCGTATCAGGTCGATCCAATACGCGGCGACATCATCTATGATCTGAACCTGTTTCCGGAAACGCCGGCCTACGCTGTGGGTTCCATGCCGCACTTGCTGGCGACTATCGACCAGCAAACATACGACGCCCGCCAGTTGCCCAAAGGCCTGGAGTTCAAAGGGAATGCGTTGGTGGTTGATCTGAAGCTGTTTCCCGCCCAGGACTGGCGTTTTTTCGCCAAGGACGACAGCGGTAATTATTTGAAAGAGATTCTTTCGGTCAGTCACGACGCGAGCGCGCAAGGCCCGGCGTTATTTGCAGTGCATTACTTCTATGGCCAGCCCACACGTCTGGAAACTTATCAGCGAACCAACCTCACCACCGTGCAATATGGGTTTGAGGTCAAACTCGACAAGGCTGAGCCAGGCAACCTTGATCAATAGTCTGTTCAGTGCTCGGGACGAAACTCGGGACCGCTAAGGTTGCGGTAACGACCACCATTGATCTCTCGCAACTGGGCTTGCAGATGCAGACACCAGATTTGCGGGTCGTCGGCCAGCTCGTAGCCATGCAAGGTCAGACTTTCAACGATGGTGTCGAGGATCGATTCAGCCACGACCGGCCCACGGAACGGGCCTTGGGCCTTGATGGCAGAAGGCTGCTCGCCGGCCATTCCGGCGGCGAAGAGCAAGGTCCACATGCCCGTATCTCCCGCCAGCGGGCGGATAGCACATTCGATACGGGTCACGAGGCCCAGGCATTGACGGGTGAGGCAGAGGTTGCGCGACATGGCGGCGACCCTCGGTAGATCCGGTCTTCAGCCTCCACGGGAAGGCTGTCTCGATCCAGTGATTACTGTCGATATCCTTGAGCAGATAATAGAAGAAAAGTCTGGCTCGTACGCGAACCGAGACCAGAAGGTGCCGAGTGGTCGCTGCGTGAATATTGACGCCATTTTGACGGCGCTCTTGGGCATCGAACACAAAACCCTGTGGGAGCGAGCCTGCTCGCGATTGCGGACTTTCAGCCACCCCAAATGGTGAATGTCGGTCCCTCATCGCGAGCAGGCTCGCTCCCACATTAGTGGAGAGGTATGAGCTCAGCTCAAATGTGCGTCAAGCCGGTTTGATTTCCAGCATTGCTTCCTGCGCCAACTCCTTTTCGGCCTCTTTGAGGTCTTCTTCGCTGATCATTTCCGCAATCACCCGCAAACGTTCCACTACTCGCGCGTTGATGCTGCCTTCAGGGAATGCGCCATTCTCATCCGGCGCACCGGCCGGCTCGCCGACCAGCAGGCTCAAGGCCTCGTCGGCCTGGCGTACTGCGTAGACATGGAACTGCCCCGCGCGCACCGCCGCCAGCACCTTCTCGTCGAGCATCAGTGTGGCAACGTTGGCCTGAGGAATAATCGCCCCTTGCTCCCCCGTCAGACCACGAGCCTCACAGAGTCGGAAGAAACCTTCGATCTTCTCGTTGACCCCGCCCACCGCTTGCACTTCACCGAACTGGTTGATCGAGCCGGTAATCGCAAAGCACTGCTTGAGCGGGGTTTTCGACAAGGCCGAGATCAGCGTGCACGCTTCGCCAAGAGACGCGCTGTCGCCGTCGACATAACCGTAGGACTGCTCCAGGGCGATGCTCGCGGAAATCGCCAGCGGGAATTCCTGGGCATAACGGCTGCCCAGATACCCGGTGAGGATCATCACGCCTTTGGAGTGGATCGGCTGGCCGAGGTTGACCTCGCGCTCGATGTCGACGATACCGCTGCCGCCCGGATAAACCGTGGCGGAAATCCGCGCCGGCACCCCGAAGGCCGAATCGCCGACTTCCAATACCGTCAGCCCGTTGCACTTGCCGACAGCCGCGCCATCGGTGTCGATCAGAATGATCCCCGCCAGCATGTCATCGAGAATCCGCGCCGAAACACGCCCGGTACGGGTGGCCTTGGCCTTGAGCGCACGCTCGATGTGCCCGGCGTCGGTCATGTCGTCACCCGCCAGGTCGCGAATGAAATCCGCCTCGCTGACCAGTTGGAACAAATCGCCGATTCGCGCCGACAAACGCCCCTGGTGTTCGGCCAGACGCGCGCTGTAAGTCGCCAGACGCGCCACAGCGTCCGCGGTCAGCGGCGCCATGCCTTCCTCGGACGTACGGGTTTTGAGCAACTGGGCGAATTGCTCCAGGCTCTCGTCGACCATCGGGATGTCTTCGTCGAAATCCACCAGGACACGGAACATCTCCTGGAAGTCTGGATCGAGGTCTTGCAGCGTGTAATACAACTGCCGGGCGCCAATGATGACGACTTTGACCTGCAACGGAATATGTTGCGGAGTAAGGGTCACAGTGGCGAAACGGCCCATCTCGCCCAGCGGCGATTCCATTTTCAGTTTGCGCGATTGCAGCGCGCGTTTGAGCGCATCCCACACGAACGGCTCGCTGAGCATTTTTTCCGCTTCAAGAATCAAGAAGCCGCCGTTGGCGCGGTGCAGCGCACCCGGACGCAACTGTCGATAAGTGGTGTAGAGCGCGCCCTGATCGGTGGTGTACTCGATGCGGCCGAACAAGTTTTCGTAAGTCGGGTGCGGCTCAAAGACCACTGGCGCACCGCCGCTGAACGGATGACCGACCACCAGGCTCGGGGCGTATTGCTCTTCGAGCATTTTACGGGCGATGGCGTCGGTCTTGCTGTCGTCCACCAGTTGCTCGACCACAGTCTTCAGCAGGTAAACCTGCATCGCTTGCAGGTAACCGCAAACGCCTGCGTTTTCCGCGTACTTTTCCGACAGCGGCGCGAGCAATGGCTGCAAGGCCAGGGTGATGGTTTCTTCGTTGAGCTGACGCAGTTGATTGCTCGACTCGCGCTTCCATTGCGGCAGGCTGGCGAGCTCTTCGTTCAACCGCTCTTCCAGCCCGGAAATGTCGTCATGAAAGCGTTCGCGCTCGGCTTCCGGCAATTGGGCGAATTCCGCCTCATCCAGTGCCTTGCCTTCGCTCATCGGGGTGAAGGCAATATTGCTGCTGTCGCGGTAGAGCGCGACCTCTTTCTCCAGCGCCAGACGCTCGATCACATCCAGTGCACGGTCATAACGCTGGTTGAAAGCGCGGTCTATGGCGCTTTTCTTCTGCTGATAGGACGGGTGCTCGAACACCGCCGGAAAGGTCGCCAGCAGGTTGTCGATCAAACCGTTGATATCGCCGATGAAGGCACCGGCTGTGCCCGAAGGCAATTCCAGCGCACGAGGTTCGCGCGGTTCGTCGAAATTATTGACGTAGACCCAATCCGCCGGGGTCTGCAGGCGTTTGCCTTCGGCCTTGAGGTAGCGTTTGACGAACGAAAACCGGCCGGTGCCGGGCTCGCCCATGACGAATACGTTGTAACCGGGGCGTGGCATGGCCACACCGAACTGCAAGGCTTCGACCGCACGTTCCTGGCCAAGCACACCGCGGAAGGGCTCCAGATCATTGGTGGTAGAGAAGCTGAACTGTTCAGCGGAAAACGGACGGGTCAGCGCTTCAGGCGCTAGACGCAAGCTGGCAGCAACAGGATCAGGCATCGGGCTTCCTTACATCAGGCGGGGCAGATAGCGGCATTCTGGCGCTGCCCGTACCTCACTGGCAAGGCGCGCCTCAAGTCAAAGTCTAGACAAAGCGTCAGCCCCGGGCCGCGCGGGTCAAAATCATTGTTTTCAAGGAATGTTTCGCAAAAGATTACGGAACTCCCGGAACATGCCTAAACTCCATGCTGCGCGGCTGGAACTAATAACCGGCCCACTGGCACCTTAGGGGCCAGCACCCTGTCCATTGGAATGCACACTAAGAGAACATAGCTATGAAACGGATTCTTCTCGGTACTCTCTTCACCGCTGTATCCATCAACGCCATGGCTCAGGCGCCAGGCGGTCCGGACTGTGGTTGGGGCAACATGCTGTTCGAAGGTCAGCGTGGCACCCCGGCACACTTCCTGGCATCCACTACCAACGGCACTTCCGGTAACGCAACGTTCGGTATGACCTCTGGTACCAACGGTTGCTCGACCAATGCGTCGCTGACCTATGGCGGCAAATCCTGGATCGCCATGAATGGCATGATGAACGAGCTGTCCGAAGACATGGCTAAAGGTCAGGGCGAAGCGCTGACCACTTACGCCGTGGTACTGGGCGTGGCGCCGGAAGACCGTGCGCACTTCGCCGCTGTGACACATCAGCACTTCCAGCAGATCTTCAGCAAAGCTGACGTGACCGCTGATGACGTGCATACCAACACCCTGGCCGTGCTGAAAAGCGACCCGCGTCTGGCCAAGTACGCCACTCAAGCTTAAGCTCGACCGGCCCGCTCTCCTTGGGGAGCGGGTTTTATTTTTTGAACCTGGCCCTTTTGGCCTGCCCCTTTGGGTCTTTGTTTCTTTCGGCTTAAGTTGCTCACTATGCTCAAACGCCTTGCCTGGCTGGCGCTCTGTGTCTGCGCCCCGCTGTCTGCCGCGCCACACATCGACAATCAACGTTTGCAGCAACTGGCCAACGACCCCTTCTGGATTTCCCTGGGGCATTACGAAACCGCCAAGCTCGGTGGCTGGCGCAGCTATGTCAGCGACAAGAAATTCTTTCTCGCCCCCGATGGCAACGAACACCCCGACCGCGAACTGGCGGCGACCGTGCAGGCACTGTATGCCCCGACCGGTGCCGGCGAGCAGCATGCCCAATGCGTCTATCCGGCCCGCACCCGCTGGCTCAAGGCGCAACTTGCGCTGAGCGATCTGCCGACCCCGGACTGCGCTGAGTTCAAGCAATGGTTCAAGGACGTTGCGCCCCACAGCGCGGTGATGATTTTCCCGGCGGCCTACCTGAACAGCCCATCGTCGATGTTTGGCCACACCTTGCTGCGCATCGATCAGGCCAATGTGCAGAGCGACAAGACGTCGCTGCTCAGTTACGCGATCAACTTCGGCGCCTACATCGAAGGTTCGGACAACAGCATTCTGTACGCCTGGAAAGGCTTGATGGGCGGCTATCCCGGGCTGTTCGCGCTGGTGCCGTATCAGGAAAAACTCTCGGAATACCGCAGCCTCGAGAACCGCGATCTGTGGGAATACCGCCTGAACCTGACGCAACAGGAAACCGAGCGCATGGTCGAGCACGTCTGGGAGCTCAAGCAGATCCAGTTCGACTACTTTTTCTTCGACGAAAACTGCTCCTACCGCCTGCTTGAACTGCTGCAAGTAGCGCGGCCGAGCCTGCAATTGACCGAGCAATTCCCGTTGACGGCCATCCCCACCGACACGGTCAAAGCGGTGAAAGAAGCCGGGCTGGTGGAATCGATCGAGTATCGCCCGTCCCGTGAGCGCGAACTGCTGAGCCGTGCCGAGCCATTAACCTTTGAAGAGCAGGAGTGGGTGCTGAAAGTCAGCGCCGATCAGAAGCAATTGCAGACCCCGGCGTTCAAGGCTCTACCTCGCGACCGTCAGGCGTTGATCATCGACGGGGCTTATCGTCTGGAGCGTTATCGCGCCAACGGTCAGGAGCGTGACCCGCAACGGGCCCAGCGCAGTTTCGAATTGCTGCGCGCAATCAATCAAAACCCGCCCCCGGAGCTAAAAATTCCGCAACCCGGCTTGCCCGAGGACGGTCACGAGTCCCGCACCTGGCAGGCCGGCATCGGCACTCGAGGCGACAAAGCCTTCGGCGAATATGGCCTGCGCATGGCCTATCACGACCTCAATGACAACATGGAAAGCTTCCCCCTCGGCGCGCAGATCGAAATCCTGCAAATGAAGCTGCGCCAATACGAAGGCAATGACTGGCAGTTGCAGCAACTGGACCTGGCAACCATCCGCTCGCTGACGCCTCGCAATGAATTGTTGCAGCCGCTGTCATGGCAAGTCACCGGCGGCCTGGAGCGCGTACCGGGCAAGCATGATGACGAAACCCTGGTTAGCCATGTCAATGGCGGAGGCGGCGGGACCTGGCAACTGGGTGACGACATGCTCGGTTTCGCCTTGGGCACCGTGCGTGTGGAGCATAACAACGACTTTGCGGGCTTCATCGCCCCGGCGGCGGGCTTCAACAGTGGCCTGCTGTGGAAAAACCCGCTGGGCAACTTCAGTCTGGAAGCCAAGGGTGATTACTTCACCAATGGCGAAGTGCGCCGCAGCGTGAGCCTGAATCAGCAGTGGGAACTGTCGCGCAATCTGGGCGTGCGCCTGAGTGCTCAACGTGAATTCAGCCATCTGGCTTCGCCCGAAAACGAAGTGATGCTTGAGGTGAAGTGGTATCACTATTGATCTGCCCCCTGTGGGAGCGAGCCTGCTCGCGATGGCGGTGGAACAGGCAGCATGGATGTTGAATGTAATGGCCTCATCGCGAGCAGGCTCGCTCCCACAAGGGATTTGCGCCCCACAGATTAATCACAAGCCTTTCACATACATCCGACAAATCCGGTTCTAGACTTCCCTTATAGGCCGTTGAACGGCCCTGGAGTCCGAGATGTGGCGTTGCGTGGGTGTGTTGGGGTTATTGGTAGTGATCTCGGGGTGCCAGTCGACCCACGAGGATCTGATCGCCAAGGGCTATCCGCCGGCGTTCGCCGATGGCTTCGATGACGGTTGCAGCAGCGGCCGGCAAGCCGCCGGGGCGATCACCGGTGAGTTTCGCAAAAATGTCCCGCGTTACCTCAAGGACAAGCAGTACGGCGAAGGCTGGACCGATGGCTTCCGTCAGTGTCAGGCCATGCGTGAAAACGAGGATCGTAACGAGTACAAGGACCGCCATTGGGACGAGCGCGAACGGGCCTGGCAACAACAGAAAGACAGGGACGCCGCGCGAGCCTATCGCTCGCAATAAGTCGTTTACAGACATTCGTAGAAACTTAAAGCCTGCGACCATGGCCCAAACCCTATTAACGGGAGAACAGCATGAGTCGCGCCTTCGTCAATGAAGATAACGCCGCCGCGCAAGCCGATCAGCCAGTCGAACGGCAGGTCAGCGCGCAGCCCAATTACGTCACGCCAGTGGGCCTGGTGCAGCTTCAGGCGAAAGTCGCCGAGCTGCAAAGCCTGCTTGATCAGGAAAGCGCCAAAGGCGAACTGGCCGACAAGCAGCGACAGGCCGACCTCGATCGCGACTGGCGCTACTTCAAGCAGCGCCTGCAAAGCGCCCAGGTGGTCGCGCAGGCCTCCTCGGTCGATAAAGTGCAGATCGGCAGCTGGGTAACCTTTGCCGACGAACACGGTCATGAGCAGCGCGTGCAATTGGTCGGAGAAGACCAGGCGGATGCGGCCCATGGGTTGATCAATTGGAGCTCGCCGCTGGGGCGGGCGTTGCTCGGGGCGCAGGTGGGCGATGAAGTGTTGTGGAAGCGACCGGCGGGGGATTTGGTGATTGAGGTGTTGGCCATAGCGATCGAGTGAATTCAATGACGCCTTCGCGGGCAAGCCTCGCTCCTACAGGTCGTGCAGTTCTTCTGTAGGAGCGAGGCTTGCCCGCGAAGGCCGCGCTGCGGTCTTACTGAACGCCCATAAAAAACGGAGCCCCGAAGGCTCCGTTTTTTATCCAACCAACCTGAAATCAGGCCAGTTTCTTGTGCCGTACGCGGTGCGGCTGGGAAGCCGCTTCGCCGAGGCGTTTCTTGCGATCGGCTTCGTACTCGGTGTAGTTGCCTTCGAAGAACACCGCTTGCGAGTCGTCTTCGTACGCCAGGATGTGAGTCGCGACGCGGTCAAGGAACCACCGATCGTGAGAGATCACAATGGCGGCGCCCGGGAAGTCCAGCAGGGCTTCTTCCAGGGAACGCAAGGTTTCAACGTCGAGGTCGTTGGACGGTTCGTCGAGCAGCAGGACGTTGCCGCCCTCTTTCAGGGTCAGGGCCAGGTGCAAGCGACCACGCTCACCACCGGACAGATCCTTGACGAACTTCTGCTGATCGCCGCCCTTGAAGTTGAAGCGCCCCACGTAGGTGCGCGACGGGATCTCGTAGTTGCCAATGCGAATCTGGTCGGAACCCTCGGAGATCTGCTGGAACACAGTCTTGCTGCCATCCAGGTCTTCACGGCTTTGATCGACGCACGCCAGTTGCACGGTTTCGCCGACTTCGATGGAGCCCGAATCCGGTGTTTCCTTGCCCATCAGCATACGGAACAGAGTCGATTTACCAGCACCGTTACCGCCGATCACGCCAACGATGGCGCCTTTAGGCATGGAGAACGACAGGTTGTCGATCAGCACGCGATCGCCATAGCCCTTGCTGACGTTCTTGAACTCGATGACCTTGTCGCCCAGGCGCGGACCGGCCGGGATGTAGATCTCGTTCGTTTCGCTGCGCTTCTGGAATTCCTGCGATTGCATTTCTTCGAAGCGTTGCAGACGAGCCTTGGATTTGGACTGGCGGGCCTTGGCGCCTTTGCGCACCCACTCCAGTTCTTCCTTCATGGCCTTTTCGTGAGCCGACTGCTGCTTGGATTCGGCCGCCAGACGATCGGACTTGGCTTCGAGCCAACCCGAATAGTTGCCCTCGTACGGGATACCGGCGCCGCGGTCGAGCTCGAGGATCCAGCCGGCGACGTTGTCCAGGAAGTAACGGTCGTGCGTGATCGCAACCACGGTGCCCGGGAAATCGTGCAGGAAGTGCTCCAGCCAGGCGACGGAATCGGCGTCCAGGTGGTTGGTCGGTTCGTCGAGCAGCAGCATGTCTGGTGCGGACAGCAGCAGCCGGCACAGGGCCACACGACGCTTTTCACCACCGGACAGGAATTCGACCTTGGCATCCCATGCTGGCAGACGTAGCGCATCGGCGGCGACTTCCAGTTGGCGATCCAGGTTGTGGCCGTCGCTGGCCTGCAGGATGGCTTCGAGCTTGGCCTGTTCTGCCGCCAGTTTGTCGAAGTCTGCATCCGGTTCAGCGTAGGCCGCATAAACCTCGTCCAGGCGCGCCTGAGCGTCCTTGATGACGCTGACCGCTTCCTCGACCACTTCACGCACGGTCTTGGTCGGGTCCAGAATCGGTTCCTGCGGCAGGTAGCCAATGTTCAGGTCCGGCATCGGACGGGCTTCACCGTCGAACTCGGTATCGACGCCCGCCATGATTTTCAGCAGCGTGGACTTACCCGAACCGTTGAGACCGAGTACGCCGATTTTGGCGCCAGGGAAGAACGACAGCGAAATGTTTTTCAGGATTTCCCGCTTCGGCGGAACAACTTTGCCCAGCCGATGCATGGTGAAGACGTATTGAGCCATGGAGAACCTTGGGTCAGTGACTGATGAATTAAAGCGCGGGCGAAGCCCGGGCCAGGCCATGCGCAGTGCAAGCGATTGATTAATCTCAATACCGGCGCGCGGAAAAAGCCTGAGTTTAGGAGCTGGAACGCTCCAGCGTAACCGGCAAAGCTACCTGATTGACGGAAGGCAGTCCAGCCGAGTAGGGCTGGCACTTCGCCACAACTCAAGGCATGCTAGCCGCCCTTCGGGCGTCCGGCTTATAGTGCACGTCGCGTCAGTCCAGCCAAACCGCAGGATTACAGTTTGTCTAATGTCTCTCCGCCATCGTCCGTGAGCGCACTCAATCCTGCGACCGGCTCGCCCCTGCGCGGAACCTTGAAGGGCGCGCTGGCGACCCTCGTGCTGTTGCTGCTCGCTTTGCTGTTCTGGCAGTTGCTGGATCAGCTTCGCGAAACCCAGAAAAACCAGCGCCAATACACCATCGACTACTCCGCCGACCTGGCTGCGCAAGTCAGCCTCAACATGGCGCTCAATGCGCAGATCGCCCTTAATCTGCTACCAATCATCGAACAACCGCAAAGCGCCGACGAACAGCAGGCGTTGCTGCGCAAACTGCAACAATCGCTGCCCGATCTGCGCAGCCTGGCGCTGCTCAGTCCCTCCGGAAAAATTCTCAGCGACAGTGCCGCCGACAGCCAGGACGCCAATTACCTCGGCGAACTGGTTCAGCGCAGCCGCGCCCAGGCGCACTATTTCAGTAATGCCGACGACGGCTCAGTGGTGCATCTGCTCCTGCATCAGGCCAGCGGCAGCAGCCGCGGTTATTGGGCCCTGCGTCTGACACCGACGTTTTTCTCCTCACTGACCAAACAGGGCGACGCTGGCATCCGCCCCCTGTGGCTGGTGGAAAACCGCATCAATCATCAGATCATCAGCCGCGATGACGCCCAACCCTCGGCCAAGCCCGCCGTGTTGACAGCCGACGAACTGGCCAACAGTGTGCTGACAGTCGCTCTGAGCAGCAGCGATTGGCAATTGCGCGGGCTGTTCGACCGCCAACGGGTGCTTGAACAACTGCTGCCGGCGTTCATTGGCAAATGCCTGCTGGGCCTGGCCTTTTCGCTGTTGCCGTTCATCGCTCTGCTGAGCATTCGTCGCCGTCAACGCCAACTGCATGAAGGCCGTCGACGCTATCAGGACATTTTCGAAGGCACCGGTGTTGCGCTGTGCGTGCTGGACCTGTCCGGGCTAAAAAGTGTCTTCGACAAGGCCCAACTCAACAGCAGCGAGCAGTTGAAGATCTGGCTCGAGACACTGGAGCAACGCCAGCAACTGCTGAAGGAACTGCGCATCACCGAGGTCAACCAGGTCGCCCTGCAACTGCTCAACGTCAATTCCTGCGATCAAGCCTGGAAACTGCTGATCGAAGGCAGCCCATTGGACTGCACGGCCATTGGCAATCAAGTGCTCGAAACGGTGCTGCACCAGCAAAAACAGCTTGAACTGGAAATCAAACTCCAGGACGCCAATGGCCGTGACCAGCACTTGTGGCTGGTGCTGCGTCTGCCGGAAGATCAGGCCGACTACAAGGCGGTGATCCTGAGCATCAGCGACATCACCAGTCGCAAGCTCGTCGAATTGTCGCTGTTGGAGCGTGAAGGGTTCTGGTCCGATGTGGTGCGCACCGTGCCGGATCACCTCTATGTGCAAGATGTGATCAGCCAGCGGATGATCTTCAGTAATCATCACCTGGGGCAAACGCTGGGTTACAACCGCACCGAGCTGCACCAGATGGGCGAGTACTTCTGGGAAATCCTCTTGCACCCCGAAGATGCCGACTACTACCACCGGTCACGCCAGTCCCAACGTCACGCGGGTTACACCCAATTGATGCAATGCCAGCTGCGTTTCCGGCATCGTGATGGCAAATGGCGGCGTTTCGATATTCGCGAACAGGCCTTGGCGCGGGACAAACACGATCAAGTCACGCGCATCATCGGCGTGGCCAAGGACATCACCGAGCAGATCGAAGCCAGCGAGTCCCTGCGCGACAGCGAGCAACGCTACCGGATGCTCGCCGAAAGCATCAGCGACGTGATTTTCTCCACCGACAACAAGATGTCGCTCAACTACGTCAGCCCCTCGGTGCAAGCCGTGCTGGGCTTCGACGCCGACTGGATATTCCAGAACGGCTGGCAGTCGACCATCGCCAACCCGCAACAACTGACCGGTATCTACAGCCTGATGGACCGGGTCAGCAAAGCGCTGGATAAACCCGAACAACTGGCGCTGCTGCGCAGTCAGGTGCAGACCCAGCTGTTTCTGTTCGACTGCCTGCGGGCCGATGGACGCAAGATCCCCATCGAGTTGCGTCTGGTGCTGGTCTGGGACGAACACGGTGCCTTCGAAGGCGTGCTCGGGGTCGGTCGCGACATCAGCCAGCAACGTCGGGCCGAAAAAGATCTGCGCATGGCGGCCACGGTTTTCGAGCACTCAACCTCGGCGATTTTGATCACCGACCCGGCCGGCTACATCGTCCAGGCCAACGAGGCTTTCAGTCGCGTCAGCGGCTACGCGGTGGCCCAGGTCCTCGACCAGTTGCCGAACATGCTCACTGTCGACGAGCAGCAGGAAGCCCATCTGCGCTATGTGCTCAAGCAATTGCATCAGCACAGCACCTGGGAAGGCGAAGTCTGGCTCAAACGACGCAATGGCGAGCATTACCCGGCCTGGGTCGGGATTACCGCGGTGCTCGACGATGAAGGCGATCTGGCCAGCTACGTGTGCTTCTTCAGCGACATCAGCGAGCGCAAGGCCAGTGAGCAACGGATTCACCGCCTCGCCTATTACGATGCCCTGACCCACCTGCCCAATCGCACGCTGTTCCAGGATCGCCTGCACACCGCGCTGCAATCGGCTGAACGGCAGAAGTCCTGGGTGGTGCTGATGTTCCTCGACCTCGACCGTTTCAAGCCGATCAACGACTCCCTGGGCCACGCCGCCGGCGACCGCATGCTCAAGGAAATGGCCACGCGCCTGCTCGGTTGCGTCGACGATGACGACACCGTGGCGCGCATGGGCGGCGATGAATTCACTTTGCTGCTGCAACCGCGGGTCAACCGGGAGATCGCGCTGAACCGGGCGATTCATGTGGCCGAACAGATCCTCGCCAGCCTGGTGAAACCATTCGTGCTGGAAGGCCGCGAGTTCTTTGTCACTGCCAGTATCGGCATCGCCCTGAGCCCTCAGGACGGCAGCGAACTCAGTCAACTGATGAAGAACGCCGACACCGCGATGTACCACGCCAAGGAGCGCGGCAAGAACAACTTCCAGTTCTATCAGGCCGACATGAACGCCAGCGCCCTGGAGCGTCTGGAGCTGGAAAGCGACTTGCGTCATGCCCTGGAACAAAACGAATTCGTGCTGTACTACCAACCGCAATTCAGCGGCGACGGCAAACGCCTGACCGGCGCCGAAGCTCTGCTGCGCTGGCGTCACCCACGACGTGGCTTGGTGCCGCCGGGAGATTTCATACCGGTGCTCGAAGAGCTCGGGCTGGTGGTGGATGTCGGCGACTGGGTAATCAGCGAAGCCTGCCGTCAGCTCAAGACCTGGCATCAGGCCAAGGTGCGGGTGCCGAAGGTCTCGGTGAATATCTCGGCCCGGCAGTTCTCCGACGGGCAACTGGGCACGCGGATCGCCACCATCCTCAAGGAAACCGGCCTGCCGCCGGCGTGCCTGGAGCTGGAACTGACCGAAAGTATCCTGATGCGCGAAGTCAGCGAGGCGATGCAGATTCTCGCCGGGTTGAAGAACCTCGGTCTGAGCATTGCGGTCGACGACTTCGGCACCGGTTATTCATCGCTCAACTACCTCAAGCAATTCCCGATCGACGTGCTGAAAATCGACCGCACCTTCGTCGATGGCTTGCCCTCGGGTGAACAGGATGCGCAGATTGCCCGGGCGATCATCGCCATGGCCCACAGCCTCAATCTGGCGGTGATCGCCGAAGGCGTGGAAACCCACGAGCAACTCGACTTCCTGCGTGAGCATGGTTGCGATGAAGTTCAGGGGTATCTGTTTGGACGACCGATGCCGGCGAGCCGGTTTGAGGCGCAGTTCAGTAATGATGCGTTGTTCATGTTCGACTGAAGCTTTGCGGCGGGGCTGATGCCCCCTTCGCGAGCAGGCTCGCTCCCACAGGTTTTTGGGTGTACACAAGATTTGTGATCACTGAAGATCCACTGTGAGAGCGAGCCTGCTCGCGAAGAGGCCTGCATGATCACCGCTGATCCCAGCATGAACACCACTTGTCTGCGACATGATGTCCTTTCATATGCCATCTAAAACCCATTGGGTTAGAATGCCTCCCTTTTCTGCCCCGATCCTTGAGGACCGCCATGTTCAGCCGTGATTTGACTATTGCCAAGTACGACGCCGACCTTTTTGCCGCCATGGAGCAAGAAGCTCAGCGCCAGGAAGAACACATCGAGCTGATCGCTTCGGAAAACTACACCAGCCCAGCGGTGATGGAAGCTCAAGGCTCGGTACTGACCAACAAGTACGCCGAAGGTTACCCGGGCAAGCGCTACTACGGTGGTTGCGAGTTCGTCGACGTGGTTGAGCAACTGGCCATCGACCGTGCCAAAGAACTGTTCGGCGCCGATTACGCCAACGTTCAGCCACACGCCGGTTCCCAAGCCAACAGCGCCGTTTACCTGGCCCTGCTGCAAGCGGGCGACACCATCCTGGGCATGAGCCTGGCGCACGGCGGTCACCTGACCCACGGTGCCAGCGTTTCGTCCTCCGGCAAGCTGTACAACGCCGTTCAATACGGCATCGATGCCAACGGCCTGATCGACTACGACGAAGTCGAGCGTCTGGCGGTTGAGCACAAGCCAAAAATGATCGTGGCCGGTTTCTCTGCCTATTCGCAGATCCTCGACTTCCCGCGCTTCCGCGAAATCGCTGACAAAGTTGGCGCCTACCTGTTCGTCGACATGGCTCACGTGGCCGGTCTGGTCGCCGCTGGCGTCTACCCGAACCCGGTTCCATTCGCTGACGTCGTGACCACCACCACGCACAAGACCCTGCGCGGTCCACGTGGCGGCCTGATCCTGGCTCGCGCCAACGCCGACATCGAGAAGAAGCTGAACTCCGCGGTATTCCCGGGCGCCCAGGGTGGCCCGCTGGAGCACGTGATCGCTGCCAAGGCGATCTGCTTCAAGGAAGCGCTGCAGCCTGAGTTCAAGACCTACCAGCAACAAGTGGTGAAAAACGCCCAGGCCATGGCCGGCGTATTCATCGAGCGCGGTTTCGACGTGGTGTCGGGCGGTACTCAGAACCACCTGTTCCTGCTGTCGCTGATCAAGCAGGAAATCTCCGGTAAAGACGCCGACGCCGCACTGGGCAAAGCGTTCATCACCGTGAACAAGAACTCGGTACCGAACGATCCACGCTCCCCGTTCGTCACCTCAGGTCTGCGTTTCGGTACCCCGGCTGTGACCACTCGCGGCTTCAAGGAAGCAGAGTGCAAAGAGCTGGCCGGCTGGATCTGCGACATCCTGGCAGATCTTTCCAACGAAGCGGTGATCGACGCCGTTCGTGAGAAGGTCAAGGCCATCTGCAAGAAGCTGCCGGTATACGGCGCTTGATCCAACACTGAAGTGAACGTAAAAAACCGATCAGTCCTGATCGGTTTTTTTATGCCTCACATTTGGCGCACCCTGTATAAGTCATGCAACTAACGTTAGCCATTAAAAACTGCAACAACTTCTAATACGTCACAAGTTCACAATCGTCGTTCAGCTGTTATTGTATCTCCGCGGCATCTACAACCCCGCACTCAATAAAACTTAGCGACGTTTTGTCAGGTTATTTGCAGAAACGGAATCTGCACGCCACCCAGGCCTTCCGGCCGGCGAATCATAAGGAAAGGAAGCACCATGAGTCCCCATCAGGAAAAATCATTCATCGCCACGTTAACCACATCCAGCGGGGCTTTGCTCGTCCCACGCCTAGCCTACGGTCGACAGACCTACATCCAGAAACCTGACTATGAGTCCTTCACTTTTGAAGCCAAGAAAGATATCTCCAACTATCTTTGTGTGAAACCCAACGCTACTTCAACGCCACTAAAGTTCTACTTCAAATGCATCAATGACTATTACTCCATTTACGTCATGAACGAAGGCCATTATTACTTCTACGCGTTAAGTAATGAAGACGAGGACTTGATCGCTCTTTACCCCCATGACGATGATCAAACGACTTTCAACCTGCTGGATGCCAATTCAAGGATCATTACGCTTGATGACCTGAACAGTAATTCCAGTCAAGTGCGGATCCAGACCCGCGGTGGCCGAACGCTGCACGCCCGTGCCGGGCAGCGCGCAACGGCGGGAGACAGGGAAAAGGTGTCCGGCCTGGTGTGTACCGGCAAGAAGCGCGGAACGCTGCTGAATTTCAGGTTGGACATCCTGCAGCGTAACGTCAGTTTCTGACACGACGCTCCGTTCAGCGAGTGCGTGAGAAACCAGTCAGTTAAGCCGTATCCGTAGCAGCAGCCTCGCAGGCTCGGCAGCTGCTACATGGAGTGCGTTGCGGCTGAAACCAGCGCCGAGATACGTCGGCACATCTTCGGGAAGGCGGCCTCCGGGAAACCGCCAGCGGAGGATCTTTATTCACGGATCTTCGACGCCATTCTCTCGGTTAGATCGCCATCGCGAGCAGGCTCGCCCCCACATTGGATCGAAGGTGAACACAGCATTTGTGAGCTCCTGAGATCAACGGTGGGAGCGAGCCTGCTCGCGATGGCGGCATCAGGCCTGCTGAAAATGTCGGGGGGTTACTCCGCCGCGACCCGCGCAAATCCCTCACGAATTTTCTTTTCCGGCAAATCATCGGCAATGAACACGATCACGCTTTCGCGTGTTTCATCATCGGCCCATTCCGTATCCCAGTCGAAGCCGTAGAGCTTCAGCACGCCCTGAAACACCATGCGCCGCGGTTCCCCCAGGATGCTCAAAACACCTTTATAGCGCAGCAGTTGCTTGCCATGTTCTTCCAGCAGTTCGTCCATGAACTCGCTGAGTTTGTCGATATCCAGCGGCTTGTCGGTGCGCAACACCAGGCTGGAGATACGGTCGATGGACGACGCCTTGTTCACTGGACGCAGACTCATACCACCGCCGAGATCGGCATTGAGGTTGAAGCCGCGTACGTCGAGCAGTTCTGCCAGGTCGATCTTGCCGTGCTCGACCAGGCGAATCGGTGCGCGACGGTTGATGCGGGTCAGACGCTCGCTGAGGGCGGTGAAGGTCGGCTCGTCCACCAGATCCCGTTTGCTCACCAGCAAGCGGTCGGCAAAACCGATCTGTGCCTGTGCGATGGTCTGGGTCAGATGATGTTCGGCATGTTTGGCGTCGACCAGGGTGATGATGCCGTCGAGGATGTAGCGCTCACGCAGTTCTTCGTCGATGAAGAAGGTTTGCGCCACCGGGGCCGGATCGGCCAGGCCGGTGCATTCGATGACCAGACGATCGAAGGCGATTTCGCCGCTGTCCAGGCGTTCGAGCAGCAGGTACAGCGCCTTGGTCAAATCGGTGTGAATGGTGCAGCAGACGCAGCCGTTGGACAGCGTCATCACTTGCACCGGATCAAAGCCCAACAGCTGGGTGTCGATACCGGCGTCACTGAATTCATTTTCGATCACGGCGATTTTCAGACCGTGCTCGGCTTTGAGCAGATGGCGCAGCAACGTGGTTTTTCCGGCGCCTAGAAAGCCGCTGAGGATCGTTACTGGAATGGGAGAGGACAAACGCAAGTCTCCTGTTTTCAAAAAATTAGAAAGCAACACTAACAAATGTGGGAGCGAGCCTGCTCGCGAAAGCGGTGTATCAGTCAACAACAGAGTCGAATGACAAATTGCCTTCGCGAGCAGGCTCGCTCCCACAGGTTATTGCGTTACATCATGATCCGCTCAGCGAATCAACAGCACTTCGGCCCACCCTTGCCACCGTAACGGGCTTCCTGACGTTCGCGAAAGAACATCTCGTAGCTCATCACCGGTTTGTCCGGGTGTTTGGTTTGCATGTGCTCGACATAGTTGTCGTAGTCGGGCATGCCGACCATCAGGCGCGCGGCCTGACCGAGGTATTTACCGAGGCGACTCAGGTCATTGAACATGGTGCAATCCTCGATTACGCATCCGGCTGAGCCTGGAATGGTGCTTCTTTATCCGTACGTTCCTTGGTGCCCCAGGCGGCAATGCCGACCTTGAGCGCAAAGAACAGGATGCTGAACACCACGAGCAAAAACAGCGCGGTCAGCGTTGCATTGGTGTAGGCGTTATAGATTACGTGCTGCATCTGCTCGATGCTCTTGGCCGGGGCCAGAATCTGCCCATTGGCCAACGCATCGCTGTATTTCTTCGCCAGCGACAGGAAACCGATTGCCGGGTTGGCGTCGAACAGCTTGATGAAGCCTGCGGTGGTGGTGCAGATCAGCAACCAAACGGCTGGCAGCATGGTGACCCAGATGTAGCGTTGGCGTTTCATTTTGATCAGCACAACGGTTGCCAGCATCAACGCGATACCCGCCAGCATCTGGTTGGAGATGCCGAACAGCGGCCACAAGGTATTGATGCCACCCAGCGGGTCGATCACGCCTTGGTACAACAGATAACCCCACATCGCTACGCAACCGGCGGTCGCGATCAGGTTGGCGGTCCAGGACTCGGTGCGTTTGAGCGCCGGCACGAAGGAGCCGAGCAAATCCTGCAGCATGAAACGCCCGGCACGGGTGCCGGCGTCGACCGCGGTCAGGATGAACAGCGCTTCGAACAGGATTGCGAAGTGGTACCAGAACGCCATGGTGTTTTCACCCGGCAGCACACTGTGCAGGATCTGTGCGATACCGACCGCCAGGGTCGGCGCACCGCCGGCACGGGCCAGGATGGTGGTTTCACCGATGTCCTTGGCCACCGCTTGCAGGGCTTCCGGCGTAATAGCGAAACCCCAGCCGCTGACGACTTGTGCGACTGCCACCACGTCACCACCGACGACCGCCGCCGGACTGTTCATGGCGAAGTACACGCCTGGCTCGATCACCGAAGCGGCAACCATTGCCATGATCGCCACGAAGGACTCCATCAGCATGCCGCCGTAACCGATGTAACGGGCGTTAACCTCGTTATCCAGCAACTTCGGCGTGGTGCCGGAGGAGATCAGCGCGTGGAAACCGGACACCGCGCCACAGGCAATGGTGATGAACAGGAACGGGAACAGACCGCCCTTCCACACCGGCCCGGTGCCGTCGATGAACTGGGTCAATGCCGGCATTTTCAGCTCGGGCATGGTGATCAGGATGCCGATCGCCAGCGCAACGATGGTGCCGATTTTGAGGAAGGTCGACAGGTAGTCACGCGGCGCCAGAATCAGCCACACCGGCAACACGGCCGCCACAAAACCGTAGCCGATCAGCATCCAGGTGATCTGGATGCCGGTGAAGGTAAAGGCTTTGGCCCAGACCGGATCAGCGGCAATCTGCCCGCCCAGCCAGATCGAACCCAGCAGCAATGCCACGCCGATCACCGAGATTTCACCGATACGACCCGGGCGGATGTAGCGCATGTAAATGCCCATGAACATCGCGATCGGGATGGTCGCCATCACCGTGAAAATGCCCCACGGGCTTTCGGCCAGGGCCTTGACCACGATCAGTGCCAGCACCGCGAGGATGATGATCATGATCAGGAAGCAGCCAAACAGCGCGATGGTCCCGGGGATGCGGCCCATTTCCTCACGGACCATGTCACCCAGGGAACGACCGTTGCGGCGGGTGGACATGAACAGGACCATGAAGTCCTGAACCGCACCGGCCAGCACCACCCCGGCAATCAGCCACAGCGTCCCGGGCAGGTAGCCCATCTGCGCCGCCAATACCGGACCGACCAGCGGCCCCGCGCCAGCGATGGCCGCGAAGTGGTGACCGAAGAGGATGTGTTTGTTGGTCGGCACGTAGTCCAGACCATCATTGTTGAGCACGGCAGGTGTAGCCCGACGCGGATCGAGTTGCATCACATTGTTAGCGATGAACAGGCTGTAGTAGCGGTACGCGACCAGATAAATGGCCACGGCGGCGACCACAATCCACAAGGCGTTGATCGCCTCGCCTCGGCGCAATGCCACTACGCCCAGGGCGCACGCTCCCAGGATTGCCAGCAGCAGCCAAGGTAAGTGGCGTAGCAGGCTATTATTATTTTTCATTTTATGATTCCAGCCAGAGTGGACAAGAAAGACAGCCATCGGGAGTTTAGCGCTACTGGCCTCAAAGGCCACCCCCAACATTGGTCTAGACCCTGTCTTGCTGGCAGGCTTTAACAATGCGGGTCTATAGTCAGCGGACATTCAGAGGATTGCGCCATGAGTGACCACCCTGCTGATCGCCGCCGCTTCAAACGTATTGCGTTCGATGCCCGAACCGAGCTGAGCCAAGGGGAGTTCATCTGGCCGGTGAAGTTGATCGACCTGTCGCTCAAGGGGTTGTTGATCGAGCGGCCCGAGCCGTGGCTGGGGAATCCAGACTGGCATTTCCTGGTTGATATTCATCTTAACGAAGACGTAGAGATCAAGATGGATGTGATGTTGACCCACGATGACCATGGTCAACTCGGGTTTGTCTGCAAACACATCAGCCTGGAATCGATTGAACGCCTGCGGAGGTTGATCGAGCTCAACCTGGGCGATCCGCAAGAGTTGGAGCGTGAACTGGGCGCACTCATCGAAATCTGACCGCTTTTGTACAAGGAGCTGCCGAAGGCTGCGATCTTTTGATCTTGATTTTCAGCGTATTTGAAGGCGCCAAGATCAAAAGATCGCAGCCTGCGGCAGCTCCTACAGGGGATTGGCGTTTATTCGAATAGTGCGTCGAGTGCCTGCTCCAGACGCGTCACGGCAATAATCTGCAATCCCGGCGGCGCCTCTTTCGGCGCATTGCCCTTGGGCACGATGGCGCGCTTGAAGCCATGCTTGGCCGCCTCTTTCAAGCGTTCCTGGCCGCTTGGCACCGGGCGCACTTCACCCGACAACCCCACTTCGCCGAACACCAGCAGATCATGGGGCAGCGGTCGGTTGCGCAAACTGGACATGACTGCCGCCATCAGCGCCAGGTCAGAAGCGGTTTCCAGCACCTTCACCCCACCGACCACATTGAGGAACACATCCTGATCGTGGGTCGGAATGCCGCCGTGGCGATGCAACACCGCCAACAACATGGCCAAGCGATTCTGATCCAGACCGAGCGTTACCCGGCGTGGGTTGGCCATATGGCTGTCGTCCACCAACGCCTGGACTTCCACCAGCATCGGCCGGGTGCCTTCCCACGTGGCCATGACCACGCTGCCCGGGACTTCTTCCTGGGCGCGGGTCAGAAAAATCGCCGACGGGTTAGAGACTTCTTTCAAGCCCTTGTCGGTCATACCGAACACGCCCAATTCATTCACCGCACCGAAACGGTTTTTCACCGCCCGCAGCAGACGCAGGCGGCCATCGGATTCGCCTTCGAAATACAGAACGGTGTCGACCATGTGTTCCAGCACTCGAGGGCCGGCCAGTGCGCCTTCTTTGGTGACATGGCCTACGAGAAAAATCGCCGTGCCGCTTTGTTTGGCGTAACGCACCAGCAACGCCGCACTTTCGCGCACCTGGGAGACGCCCCCCGGTGCCGATTGCAGTAGCTCGGTGAAGATCGTCTGAATCGAGTCGATCACCATCACCTTGGGCTTTTCCTGCCGGGCCGTGGCGATGATGGTTTCGATGCAGGTTTCGGTCATCACCCGCAACTGATCCTGAGGCAAGCCCAACCGCCGGGCGCGCATGGCCACTTGTTGCTGGGACTCTTCGCCGGTGACATACAGTGCTGGCATGCTCTTGGCGAGGTTGCACAAGGTTTGCAACAAAATGGTCGACTTGCCGATGCCGGGATCACCACCGATCAATACCACCGAACCATCCACCAAGCCGCCGCCGAGAACGCGATCCAACTCGCTGGACGCCGTGGAGAACCGCGGAATCTCTTCGACGCTGACTTCGGCCAGGGTTTTGATCTGCGCCTGCTGACCGGTCCAACCGGTGCGACCACTGGGGGCTGCAGCGCCGCCGCTCTCGACCATGGTTTCGGTCAGGGTGTTCCAGGCCCCGCATTCGCCGCACTGGCCGGCCCACTTGGGGAAGGTTGAGCCACACTCGGTGCAGCCGTACATGCGCTTGGCCTTGGCCATCTGAACTCCCGGCAAAAACCGCGATGATAGCTCAGCTCGCGCGGATCAGCGCGGCGGCGCCGTACGGATTTCACCGCTGGCCAGACGCGCGGCGCTGTTGCCCAGCGGATCTTCGGCGTTCATGTCCGCCCCTTTGGCCTTGAGTGCGTCCAGCAACTCGACGCGCTTGAACAAGCCGGCATACATCGCGGCGGTCTGCCCCGCGCCGTTGCGTTGGTCGGGGCTGCACTGGGCGGTCAGCAAGGTCCTGGCGATCTGCACTTCGCCTTTGAAAATCGCGCCCATCAACGCCGTATTGCCGCGTTGATCCTGGGCACAGGCGTCCGCCCCGGCAGCGAGCAAACGCTCCACTGCGGCGCTCTGACCGTGATAGGCGGCCAGTATCAGTGCGGTGTAACCCTTGCTGTCGCGGGTATCGAGGGAATAGCCGGCCTCGATGAAGGTCTCGAGCATCGACACATCACCGCGTCGAGCAGCATCGAAGTAGTAATCCTGTAATTGGGCTTTCAGCGCCTGAGGGTTCTTCGAGGTTTGCACGTCAGGCCCGGCGAATACACTGAGCGACCAGCACGCCAGAAACACAGACAGGTAAAAACGCATGACAGAGCTCCTTGATCAGACGGGACCTCGCATGAGGTCCCGCTTCAGGGGGATGGATCAGTCGACCAGTTTGGCCGCCAGCGCCTTGACCCGAGCCAGATCGCCCTTGGCTACTTTGGCCACCCCGGTCCCGTATTCCGGGTCGGCCTTGTAAAGGAAAGACAGGATGATGTGCTTGCTCTCGTCATCGGTGGTGGCCAGTGAGCCACCGAAGCTGTCGATCAGGTCCTGACGTTCCTTCGGGTTGAACGAGCGATACAGATCGCCGGCCTGCTTGAAGTTCTGCTCACGCTGAATCTTTGCCTGCTGCGTGCCGCCCGACAGGGCCGACTGGCTGTAACGCGCGGTTTGCGGTTCTTCACGGGACAGCAGGCGACTTGGCTGGTAATTCACGCCAGTGCTGCTGGCGCCGAGGTTCATTGCGCCATCCTGATTACCGTTGTTCACGGCGACTTTGGGTGCGTTGATCGGCAACTGCAAAGCGTTGGCCCCCAGACGATACAGTTGGGTATCGGCATACGAGAACACTCGTCCTTGCAGTAGGCGATCCTCCGAAGGTTCGATACCCGGAACTAAATTAGCCGGGGCCATGGCCACTTGTTCGGTTTCCTGAAAAACATTCGCCGGATTACGGTTCAACACCATTTGTCCAACTTTTCGCTCAGCAATACCCGGCCATATCTTGGTCGCATCCAATGGATCAAAATCAAACTTGGACAAGTCTTGTGGATTTAGAACCTGGATGTACAAGTCCCATTTCGGAAAGTCACCCTTGTTAATATGTGACACCAGGTCGTTAGTCATATGACTGTAGTCTTGCCCTTGAACACCCGTTACTTCTTTAGGGTCAAGATTTTTTATCCCTTGCAAACTTTTCCAGTGAAACTTTACATAGTGCACATCGCCTTTGGCGTTAACTAACTTGTAGGCATGTACACCATTGCCGTCCATCTCCCGATAACTGGCAGGCGTGCCGGAGTTGGAATACAACTCGGTCAAGGTGCGAGTGGCTTCTGGAACATGAGAGAAGAAGTCGAAACGACGGGAGTCGTCGTCAAGATTGGTGCGTGGGTCCGGCTTGAAGGCGTGGACCATGTCCGGAAACTTGATCGCGTCACGGATGAAGAAGGTCGGGAAATTGTTGCCGACCAGGTCCCAGTTGCCGTCTGCGGTGTAGAACTTGGTGGCGAACCCCCGCGGATCACGCAAGGTTTCCGGCGAATGGTTGCCATGGACCACCGCAGAGAAACGTACAAATACCGGCGTGTTCTGGCCGCCGGCAAATACCTTGGCCTTGGTCAGGTCACTGAGGTCGTCGGTCACGGTAAATGTGCCATGGGCGGCAGTGCCACGGGCATGCACCACGCGTTCGGGAATGCGTTCACGGTCAAAACGCTGGAGTTTCTGGATCAGTTGTATGTCTTGCAACAGCACCGGCCCGGTCGCGCCTGCGGTTTGCGAGTTCTGGTTGTCGCCGACGGCGGCCCCGTTATCGCGAGTCAAGGTCTGCGCGTTGACTGAGAAGGACAGCAGGCTGGCGGTCAGAACACCAAACGTACGACGGAGGGGAAAAGCCCCGAGGCCAAGGGGAGTTGTCATGGAAGTTTCCTCTGATTTTATAAGGCGCATCCAGGTGCGCCCCACAGAGGGTAGTGACCCAAAGGCCAAAACATAAATAGAAATCCCGCACCGAACCGATAGCGAAAAGGTTCTGGAAAGCCCGGTCTAGAGCGGGTAGTCGCGCGCGACTGGTGGCACTTTGTAAACTAATTGCCGGAAGATGTGTCGATAAGAGCGAGCATTGTAAGACGGTGTGTCGAGCATGAGCCGTTATGCTGATTTACACTGCGTTCACCAACCTCATCTGTAACAAGGAAATAACCTATGGGCGTGATAAGTGAGTTCAAGGCCTTCGCGGTCAAAGGTAATGTGGTCGACATGGCCGTGGGTATTATCATCGGCGCGGCCTTCGGCAAAATCGTTTCGTCGTTTGTCGGCGACGTGGTGATGCCGCCAATCGGCTTGCTGATCGGTGGGGTGGACTTCAGTGACCTGGCTATTGCGCTCAAGGCTGCCAACGGTGATGTTCCCGCGGTGATGCTGGCCTACGGTAAGTTCATCCAGAGCTTGATCGATTTCATCATCGTCGCCTTCGCGATCTTCATGGGCGTCAAGGCCATCAACCGTTTGAAACGCGAGGAGGCCGTTGCGCCAACCCTGCCGCCGGTTCCGACCAAGGAAGAAGAGCTGCTGGAAGAGATTCGCGACCTGCTCAAGGCCCAGAACAATCAGTCCTGATGACTGATCACACGGCAGAAACGGCGCCTTCAGGCGTAATGCCAGTCAGTTAAGCAATTTCAGCCGCGACGCCCTCTTTGTAGCAGCTGGCGAAGCCTGCGTTCGGCTGCGAAGCAGTCGTGAACCCGGCTAATGCGGTCCACCTGACGCACCGCAGTTGCTGATTTTACGACTGCTACGCAGCCGAACGCAGGCTTCGCCAGCTGCTATGTATGGACTCGCCCCCACTGTCTACCCGCTTTTGAAAAAACCGTCGCCCTGTTGCATCTATGTATTAGGCCTATTCGTGGAAGCCGTCTTCGGCTTCTGGCCAAAATTGGAAAAGCTCGTGGTATGCCGATTACAGTCAGGCCTCGAAGGCCAGTAGCAGCTTAGGCATCAATCCACGCCGGTCTTACCTGGGGTCAATTTTTCTTCAGCAAAGGGTCGGACAGTCAGTACCTCGGTGGCAGAACTCTGTCGCTCAGTGGCTCATCGTCGCTTGCTGGCCATCACCAGCGTGGCGACGATAAGTCTGGTCACTCTGTAGAAGCACCCAGACGATTCGCAGGTTGCGGTTGGCTAGCCTGATCGCAGCCTCCTTACGACCCAGCCGGCTCATCCAGCGCAACAAGCGGCGGTCATCGGGTTGCTGGGAATCAGGTCGTAGTTGTTGCAGCACCGCATGGGCTCCCTGGATCATCAGGCTGCGTAAATAAACATCACCTCGCTTGGTCATGTCCCCCAGCCGGACCGTCTGCCCGCTGCTGTGCTGGTCAGGCACCATGCCAAAGTACGCGGCAAACTTGCGGGCATTGGGAAATCGCTCAGGCTTGGTTTCCTTGGCCACCAGTGCCGTGGCAGTGACTGGGCCGATGCCGCGCACAGTCATCAGTCGCTTCGCCGTCATGTCGGCGCTGGCGGCCACTTCCAGGCGCCCCGTCAGCACGCTGATGCGTTCGCCCAAATGGCGCCACTCGGCCAACAGTTCGTCGATCAGTTCACGCAGCAGGCCCGGCACCGGCTGGGTGGCATCTTCCAGTACCCGCGGAATTTTCTGGCTGATCGCAACATCGCCCTGCGCCAAGGCCACGCCGTGCTCGAGCAGCAGGCCGCGCATCTGATTACTCACCGCCGTGCGTCGACGCACATAGCCTTGGCGGGCGCGATGCAACGCCTGCATTGCCAGCGCCGCAACGCTTTTGACCGGCACTGCGTAGATCTTTTCATCGCGACCAGCCCGCAGAATCGCCAGCGCATCGTTGCGATCATTTTTAGGCCCGCTGCGATGTGTGGCCACCAAACCGGCTGGAAGAATCCGCGCCAGATTGCCTTGGTCTTGCAACTGCCGGGCCCAAGCTTGAGCACCCGGACCGGTCTCCATCAGAACCACGACATGAGGCGGCAACTGGCGGAGAAACTCATAAAACGCCTCGCGCGACTTGATCCGCTGCTCGTAGTGCACCTGGCCGAGGACGTCTTCACCGGCGACCTGAAAGACCTGCTTGGCCAGATCGACCGCCACGGTTGTGCAGGCCGACAAATCGGAAGAAGACAGGGATTGATCAATCGAAGTATGCTTTTTCATGGACTCGCCCTCGCTGTCGTTGGCTGATTAGACTGCCACCGTGGCGCATTGACGCCTCGGCTTGGGCGAGTCCATCCAATTACAGATAGAATCGCGGCTTAACTGACTGGCATTAGCCTTCGGGCGCCGTTTTTTTTACCAGTAGTTTTCCACTGCCACCTGGCCGGGTCGTCGACTGAGGCTCAGGTGCATGCCCCGTTGTTTGAGCAACTTGCGCGTGTCATCGATCATCTGTGGATTACCGCAGAGCATCACCCGCGAATGCTCGGCTGTCAGCGCTACTCCGGCCGTTCGCTCCAGTTCGCCACGTTCCAAGAGCGTCGTGATCCGCCCATTCAAGGCACCCGGATGCTGCTCGCGGGTGACGGTGGCGATGAACTGCAGCTTGTGCGCGTACTCGGCCAGATAATCGCGTTGCGCCAGTGCTGTAATCAGCTCCTGATACGCCAATTCCCGCGCTTCGCGCACGCTGTAAACCAGGATGATGCGCTCGAATTTTTCCCAAACCTCGAAGTCCTGCAAGATCGACAGAAACGGCGCCAGACCCGTGCCTGTAGATAACAACCAGAGATCACGGCCATCGACGAAGCGATCCAGCGTCAGATAACCAAAGGCCTGCCGATCGACCAGCAACGTATCGTCGACTTCCAGCCGGCTCAATTCACTGGTGAACTCCCCTCCCGGCACGACAATGGAGAAGAACTCCAGGAACTCGTCATAGGGGGACGAGACCATGGAATAAGCCCGCCACACTGTACTGCCGTCCGCCTTGGTCACGCCCAGCCGAGCGAATTGCCCTGCGCGAAAACGAAAGCCCGGATCCCGGGTGGTCCGCAGGGTGAACAGGTTTGGAGTCAACGGCTGCACGTCAAGCAGCGTCTGGCGCGTGAATTTTTCTGCACTGGCAGTCATGGGTCGCTCCATTCAACAGATAACGCCAGTGTCCCGCAAAGCAGGCGGCGTAAACACCGGTGATTTGTAATGGCTTTTGCCCCTCTCATTAACAGTACCCATACAATTCTGTTTTTCCGTTAGTAACAGACCTAAGAACCGGTTATGCAGTTGCAAGCTTTTTCAAGAGCAAAAAAATCCAACATGCAAGTAAGAATTCTCCTACACTCGTGGCGTGCCGGATCCTGGATCCAATCAGCGCCAACGCAAGTAAGTCCGCAATGGAGTTACAAAATGAAAGTGTGGAAGGAATCACAGTTAACGCAGCTTTCTTACGCTCAGAAAATAGAGACCGCGTACGAGATTTCTCTTAATCTCGTTAAAAATCTTGGCTTTAATTTCTGTGCATTTTCAATAACCTCCCAAACAAGGGGAATACACCGCCATACGATTAATCTGAATAATTACCCCACCGAATGGAACACGAAATATGAACAAGAGCACTTTAGTGAAGTCGACCCGATACTAGCCCATTGCAATCATTCCGAATTACCGATTCTTTGGCAGGAAGAAGTCTTCTGCCAAACACCAACACTGTGGCAAGCACAAAAACAGCAAGGGTTGCGCTATGGCTGGTCCCAATCCGTTCATGATGAGAACGGGCTTTGCAGCATGCTGAGCCTGGCGAGAAGCCACTGCCCGATTACTACGCATGATCTGTACAAAAATCTGGGCTACGCGATGTTCATTAGCCGTCACCTGCACGGGCTTATTGCCAAAGAGCTGCCTGTGCCCTCGAAACCGGGCACAGTGCATTTATCATCCAGAGAAGTCGAGGTGTTGAAATACTCAGCCGATGGCAAGACCGCAAGCGAGGTCGCAATCATCCTCAACCTGAGTGAAAGCACGGCACAGTTCCATATACGCGGCGCCATCCGAAAATTCGGCGTTAACAACAAGATTGCGGCCGTGATCAGAGCCGCGAGAGTGGGCGTGATCTGAATCTGTTTGAATCCGCTAATCCCCGCGAGTAATCCAAGCGAAAAAAACGTACCATCTGCGATCCAATCCTGAGTGATGCCGTGTGAAATTCCACGACGTAGTCCACTCGGAATGGCTCGCCCGCTACCAGCCCCTGAGCGGCGGGCCGCTCGTTGATTATCCTTCGTTGACCACCCAGAGCCCCCCGCCTCATGCCTCTGCTCGAAACCCCTTTCGCTCAACTCGATCTGATCCGCCAGCCAGAACAGCAGAATGAACCGTTGCAAGCATTTGATGCCGCAGACGAATACCTGCTCAATCATCTGGCCGAGCAACAACCGGCAGCCGATACTCAAGTGCTGGTGCTCAACGACAGCTTCGGTGCTTTGGCCGCCAGCCTGGTGGGCAAGGTTCAGGTGACCAGCAGCGGCGATTCTTTTCTGGCTTTTCAGGGGCTGGAAAAAAACTTGATACGCAACGGCCAGACGTTTGATGCTGTGCCGAAGGTGCCTGCCAGCGAAGCGTTCATCGGGCCGTTCGACCGGGTATTGATCCGGGTACCGAAAACGCTGGCCCTGCTGGAAGAGCAACTGATCCGGCTAAAGGGGCAACTGGCTCCCGATGCCCAAGTGATTGCGGCCGCGATGGTGAAGCATTTGCCACGCGCTGCAGGCGATCTGCTGGAGCGTTACATCGGCCCGGTACAAGCCTCGCTGGCGGTGAAAAAGGCTCGATTGCTGATCGCCACAGCCGAAACCAAAGCCCCTGTTGTCTCCCCCTACCCGACTCGCTATCGACTCGACTCGCCTGCTATCGAACTGCTCAATCACGCCAATGTGTTCTGCCGCGAAGGACTGGATATCGGCACGCGGGCGTTTTTGCCGCACTTGCCGAAGAACCTCGGCGCAGCGCGGGTTGCCGACCTCGGATGTGGCAACGGCGTGTTGGCGATTGCCAGTGCCCTGCAAAACCCCGAGGCCCACTACACGCTAGTGGACGAGTCGTTCATGGCCGTGCAATCGGCCGCTGAAAACTGGCGCGCGGCGCTGGGTGATCGTGACGTGATCGTACGGGCCGACGATGGTTTGGCAGGTCAGGAACCGCAATCCCTGGACGTGGTGCTGTGCAATCCGCCGTTTCACCAGCAGCAAGTGGTCGGCGATTTCCTGGCCTGGCGGATGTTCCAGCAGGCACGTGAATCGTTGGTGGTGGGCGGCGCGCTGTACATCGTCGGCAACCGTCATCTGGGTTATCACAGCAAGCTGGCGCGTTTGTTCCGTGGCGTCGAGCAAGTCGCGGCCACCCCCAAGTTCGTCATTCTCAAAGCGCGTAAATAAAAGATCGAGTAGGAGGCGGATTTACATCCGCCGTCCTCTCACACCACCGTACATACGGTTCCGTATACGGCGGTTCAGGTTACACGGCTAAGCCGATCTATCGTATCCAGTATCGAGATCAGCCCGAGTCGGTCCCACAGCTTCTTCGGCAGCGCCTGATTCATATGAGGCGCTCCCGAGTTCCACCATGGGCCTCGGCCATTGACTGCCGATTTACACGCCCGCGCCTCATTAAGTCCCAAGCGTATCAAGTTGCGCGCCCTCGTAGAGGGCCGCTTCCATTGACGCCAGACGACACAGCGAAGCTTGTGCCGCACCCAGCCGTCCAGTTCCTCAAGTGGCCGCTTGCTCTGGCTCAGCTTGAAGTAGCCCGCCCAACCGCGCAGCACGGGGTTTATCCGCTCGATGATATTCGCCATCTTGTGGCCCCGCGCTTTGCGCAGCAGGCCTCTGAGTCGGTCGCGCAAACGACCTAGACTCATCGTCGCCACTCTCAGCTTCGGTTGCTGATGCCAGCTCATCCCGTAACCCAGGTAATCACACTTCCAAGACCTCGCAACTCGGCTCTTGTCCCGGTTCAGCGTCAGTTTCAGGCGCTGATTCAGGAAGCGCTCAACACTCCTCATCACTCGTTCGCCAGCACGAGGGCTGCGCACATAGATGTTCGCATCGTCGGCATAGCGCACAAAGCGATGACCCCGTCGTTCCAGCTCGCGGTCGAGTTCGTTGAGCAGGATGTTCGACAGCAACGGCGAGAGCGGGCCGCCTTGCGGCGTCCCTTCCTGCCGACGGCTGACGAGTCCGCCCGACATCGATCCCGCTTCGAGGTAACGACGGATCAGCGTGAGCACCCGCTTGTCTTCGATTTGGCGCGCCAGATAAGCCATCAGGATGTCGTGATTAACCCGATCAAAGAACTTCTCAAGATCAAGTTCCACGCACCAGCGATGCCCTGCCGCCACATGGGCGCGGGCTACTTCGATGGCTTGGTGGGCGCTTCTGCCCGGACGAAAACCGTAGCTATAGTCCGAGAACAGCGGGTCGAAGATCGGCGTGAGCTGTTGCAACAATGCCTGTTGGATCAGGCGATCCACAACGCTGGGAATACCCAGCTGCCGGGTGCCGCCTTTGGGTTTGGGGATGTCGACGGCGCGTACACCTTGCGGGTGGTACTCGCCGGCCAGCAACCTCTTCTGGAGGGTCGGCCAATACTGTTTCACATAGTCCGCCAACTGGTCGACCGTCATGCCATCGGCACCCGGCGCGCCCTTGTTGCTGACTACGCGATGATACGCACGTCTGAGGTTGGCGGGTGCAAGCACCCGCGCCATCAGCGTGTCCGGCTCCGCGTTCGTCCACGTCACAGACGCCGTCGATACCTTTGCGCTATCAGCCGTCATCCTCGGATTCTGTCCGGGACTCGGAGTAACAGTCTTCTCTGGGAGAAATTTCTGCATTTCGGTATTCAACGAGACTCTGACGCCTACTGGCGGCATAACCTGTTCGGCCCTTGGTGGCAGGGTTATTTGCCACTTACTACGGCCTCGGCTGACTTCTGCACGCTCATCCCGTCGCCTCTCGACGCGCGGTAGCACAGTGGCAAACGTGCAGATCTCCCAGGGTAATTCGCGCGACCTTCCTGCTTATGCCTGTCGGATCTACGTCACAGCGTTCCGTGCAAGTACTGGGCTTTGAAGATTTTGGCCTTCTTACCCCGCTGCGCCGCCTCTATCCGCTTCCTGTTCGTCAGGCCAGCATTTTGCCTCGGGCTTCCTTCAGATTCGCAGTCACCCGCGACACCCTTGCCTCTGGCTAACACTTCCCCTTGCCGGGTGTGTAGAGGACTTTCACCTCCAAGTCACCAGCGTGGCCACCACAGCCCAGCTGGTTGCGCTTGCGCGCAACGCGCCATGCCTGGCGCACCAAAAAAAACCCTCCATCGGGAGGGTTATAAATCCGTGCCGCAAGGCAACGGGATGGGAATTTCAGTGGGTGCTCAAACCGGCGGCATTCATGAACATGCGCATCAGCGAGGCCACAATGAACAGTGCCAAGACGCTGCCGGTCCAGATCATCGCCAGCCAGCCGAGTCGCTGCCAGAGCGGCTTTTTCTCGGCATCTTCGATTTCCTGCAAATCAGGTTTGCCAGCCATCATCGCTTTCTCCTCTGCAACGGTGCCGAATCCTGCGCCGTAGTCGTATGGGCTAGTGATAACCATCTTCGTGGGTGACCTTGCCGCGGAACACGTAGTAGCTCCAGAAGGTGTAACCCAGGATGAACGGGATGATGAACAGTGTGCCCACCAGCATGAAGCCCTGGCTTTGCGGCGGTGCGGCGGCGTCCCAGATCGAGATCGACGGCGGCACGATGTTCGGCCACAAGCTTATACCCAGACCGCTGTAACCGAGGAAGATCAGCACCAGGGTCAGCAGGAATGGCGTGTAATGCGCATTGCGCGCCACCGCCCGAATCAGACCGTACAAAGTCACCAGCACCAGAATCGGCACCGGCAAGAACCAGAACAGGTTCGGCAGGGAGAACCAGCGTGCAGCAATATCGGCGTGGGCCAACGGCGTCCAGATACTGACGATGCCAATCACTGCCAGTAACACGAAGGCCAATGGCCGCGCCAGGTCATGCATCTGCTCCTGCAATTTGCCTTCGGTTTTCATGATCAGCCAGGTGCAACCGAGCAGCGCGTAAGCCACCACCAACGCCGCACCGCAGAACATCGTGAACGGGGTCAACCAGTCAAGTGAACCGCCGGCAAACTGACGATTGACTACCGGTAGCCCATCAATGAACGCCCCCAACGCCACGCCCTGGAAGAAGGTTGCGGCGATCGAGCCACCGATGAATGCCTTGTCCCAGAGGTGACGCTTTTCGTCCTTCGCCTTGAAGCGAAACTCAAAGGCCACACCGCGAAAAATCAGCCCGATCAGCATGAAAATCAGCGGCAGGTACAGCGCCGAGAGCACCACCGAATAGGCCAGAGGGAAGGCGCCGAACAATGCCGCGCCGCCCAATACCAGCCAGGTTTCGTTGCCGTCCCAGACTGGGGCGACGGTGTTCATCATGACGTCACGATCGCTCTTGCCCTTGATGAACGGGAAGAGAATCCCGATTCCCAGGTCAAAACCGTCCATGACCACGTACATCATGATGCCGAAGATGATGATCACGGCCCAGATCAGCGGAAGATCAATACCCATGATTCAAATCTCCTTGTTCAGGCTGTGGTTGTGATCAGCGTCACCAGTGTCATCGGCTGCAGACAGCGGACGGGCTGGTGTGCGCTTCTGGCCAGGACCGCCTTCGTTGGTTTCCTTGCCTTCGTCGATCTTCGGCCCTTTGCGCACCAAGCGCATCATGTACCCAAGACCGGCACCGAACAGCGCGAAATACACCACAACGAACATGATCAAGGTGATGCTCATCTGTACGAAGCTGTGTCCGGAAGACGCGTCTGCCGTGCGCATCAAGCCATAGACCACCCACGGCTGGCGGCCGATTTCAGTGGTGAACCAGCCGGCGAGAATCGCGACCAGGCCGGATGGGCCCATCCATAGCGCCAGGTACAGGAATGGACGTGAGGTATAAAGCCTGTCGCGTTTGCGCAGCCACAGACTCCACAAACCAGTGAAGATCATCAGCACGCCCAGGCCGACCATGATCCGAAACGACCAGAAGACGATGGTCGAATTCGGCCGGTCTTCAGGCGCGAACTCCTTGAGCGCCGGCACTTGCTTGTCCAGGCTGTGGGTCAGTATCAGGCTGCCCAGGTAGGGAATCTCAACGGCGAATCTGGTTTTCTCGGCTTTCATGTCCGGCCAGCCGAACAGGATCAGCGGGGTCGGTTCATCGCCGACGTTTTCCCAGTGGCCTTCGATCGCAGCGATTTTCGCTGGTTGATGCTTGAGCGTATTGACGCCGTGGAAGTCACCGATAACCGCCTGAATCGGCGCCACGATCAGTGCCATCCACATCGCCATCGAGAGCATGGTGCGGATCGCCGGGTTGTCCTTGCCGCGCAGCAAGTGCCAGGCCGCCGAGGAACCGACGAAGAAGGCCGTCGCAACGAACGCCGCCGTGGACATGTGCAACAGCCGGTAGGGGAACGATGGGTTGAAAATAATCGCCAGCCAGTCCACCGGAATGACTTGGCCATTGACGATTTCGTAACCTTGCGGGGTCTGCATCCAGCTGTTGGAGGCCAGAATCCAGAAGGTCGAAATAAGGGTGCCGATGGCTACCATGACCGTCGAGAAAAAGTGCAGCTTGCGCCCGACCTTGTTCCAGCCGAACAACATGACACCGAGGAAACCGGCCTCGAGAAAAAAGGCAGTGAGCACTTCATAGGTCAGCAACGGCCCGGTCACCGAACCTGCGAAGTCCGAGAAACGGCTCCAGTTGGTGCCGAACTGATAGGCCATGACCAAACCGGAAACCACGCCCATGCCGAAGTTGACGGCAAAAATCTTCGACCAGAAGTGGTACAGATCGCGGTAAGTGTCGTTGTGCGTCTTCAGCCACAGGCCTTCGAGCACCGCCAGGTAACTCGCCAGGCCAATGGTGATGGCCGGGAACAGGATGTGGAACGAAATGGTGAATGCGAACTGAATCCGGGCGAGATCAAGTGCCTCCAAACCGAACATAAGTCTTCCTCTGTCAGGTAATACCGGCTGAAGGCTTGCGGCCTACACCCACTGCCCCCACGGATATGGAGTGTGGCGAATTCGAATTCGTTCTTTTTGTACCATCATCACAAACGTAGGGAGTCTGGCCATCTGGCCGCCGGATCAATTCCACGAAGGGTCTTGATCTGGATCAAGCGACGTTGAAAGAGTAGTCGCATTTTTGCCGATGGACGGTGTGGTCTTTTGCCGCGTGACAGGTTGCCTCATACCTTGGCCACTGCCCTGTAGCAGCTGCCGAAGGCTGCGTTCGGCTGCGCAGCAGTCGCAAAACCTGCCAGCTCGGTCTGCCTGAAACTCCGCGGTGTCTGTTTTCACGACTGCTTCGCAGCCGAACGCAGCCTTCGGCAGCTGCTACAAGGGATAAGGATCAGATCGGTGTCTAGCTAACTAAATTTCCCTGCCCTGCAACTTCTGGTTACAGGTTGGTGATAATCTCGCCCTTTCCCCTCGCCCAGACCTGCCTTCAGATGCCCAACCAAGCGCCCCTGCTGTTACGTCATCACCGCCCGTTTATCGCGTTCTGGCTGGCTCGGGTGTTCACCGCCAGCGGTTTTCAGATGCTCACGGTGGCTATCGGCTGGAATCTGTATCAACTGACCGGTAATGTGCTCGATCTGGGTCTGGTGGGGCTGGTGGAATTTGCCCCTCGAGTGTTGTTCATGCTGCACACCGGGCATGTCGCGGACCGCTATGACCGGCGCAAGGTCGCGGCGATTTGCCAGTCGCTACAAGCGCTGATCGCCCTGTCGCTGGCCATCGGCAGTGCGACCGACCATGTCACCCGGGAGATGATCTTCATCCTCGCGTTCCTGCTCGGCGCCGCCCGCTCCTTCGAAATGCCGACCACCCAGGCCTTGTTGCCGAGCATCGTGCCCAGCGCGTTATTCCCCCGCGCCGTTGCCGCGGCGCAATCTGCACAACAATCGGCGACCATTGTCGCCCCGGCACTGGGCGGTTTGCTCTACGCGTTCGGTAGCGTCTGGGTGTATGGCCCGACGGTGATCCTTTACCTCATCGCTTGTGCGCTGATGCTCAACCTCCCGGCCCGGCAGACACCGCTGAACAAGGGCAAGGCCACACTGGATTCACTGCTGGCAGGCATTCACTTCATTCGCAGTCGCCCGGACATTCTCGGGGCGATTTCCCTGGACCTGTTTGCCGTCCTGCTGGGTGGCGCGACCGCGCTGCTGCCGGTATTCGCCAAAGATATTCTGCTGACCGGCCCGTGGGGTCTGGGCCTGCTGCGTTCAGCCCCTGCAGTCGGTGCGCTGCTGATGTCGTTGTTTCTGGCGCGATTTGCCGTGGAGCGCAACGTCGGACGAGTGATGTTTACCGCAGTGGGTATATTCGGCGTGGCGACCATCGCTTTCGGCCTGTCGACTTCGTTCTGGTTTTCCCTCGCCGTGCTGGTGGTATTGGGCGCAGCGGACATGATCAGCATGGTGATCCGCGCCTCATTCGTGCAATTGGAAACCCCCGATGAAATGCGCGGCCGGGTCAGCGCGGTGAATGGCTTGTTCATCGGTGCTTCGAATCAGCTCGGCGAATTCGAGTCCGGCCTGACGGCCCACTGGTTCGGCACCGTGCCGGCAGTGGTGATGGGCGGCATCGGCACGCTGATGGTGACCGGGGTCTGGATCAAACTGTTCCCGACCCTGGCCAACCGCGACCGCATGCATGTTCCGGTGGAAGAGGTCAGGGCCTGACGTTGTTGTTCAGGGCACTCTTTAAACCACCAATTCCCCCGCCACCGTCGACCGCGTGGCTTTGCCGCAGAGTTGCTCCACAAGTGTCAGCGCAAACTCCAACGCGGCGCCTGAACCCTGGGCAGTAATGCAGTTGCCATCGACCACCACGGGTTGATCGACGAAGTTACAGCCTGACAGTTGATTGCTGACTGTGGGCAGGCAAGTCAAGCGTCGCTGACGCAAAACGCCAAAGGTTTGCAGCGCCAGCGCCGGTGATTCGGCAATACCGGCGAACAGGCGCCCGGCAGCAACCTGATCCTTGATCAGTTGTTGCAGGGGTTGGTGTGCCGCCAAATGCTGCGACCCCACAGCACCGCCGGGCAGCACGATCAGGTCGAACGGTTGGGCGAGCAAATCCACCAACATCGCATCGGCAGTCAAGCGGGTGCCGCGAGCGCAAGTGAGCATGCGCCGTGCCTCAATGCTGGCCACCACCACTTCAACCTTGGCGCGGCGCAGCACATCGATCAGGGTCACGGTTTGCAGATCGTCGATGCCCTCGGCGAGGGTAATCAGGGCTCTAAAGGTCATGGGCGCGGTCCACAGGATAATCTTTAAAGCGTAGTCAGCTTTCCTGGCCCTTGTTCGAGGCCAGCCGTTACTTGATGTAAAGCTGCGTCGACAGCGTATTGCCCGGTGCGTTGATCGAGGTGTTGCTGAACGTGAAGATGCCGTCCTGCTTGCCCGCCAGTGTGAAGATGTACAGATAGCCGACGGTTTTTTTCCCGGCGGAGCACTCGGTCAGGTTCCCGGTATCAAAAGCACAGACAGGGGTTCGGGTGCCGTCCACTTTGAATCCGTCCAGCGCAACATGAGGCTCGCGACCGTAGCCGACCTCCAGCACGTAGACCTTGATGTTCGGGCCGCTGTGATTGCAGCGCGTCTGGTCCTGACCGGCCGCAATATCTTCAAATCCACAGGATGGCGATTCGACCTTGAGCACCTTCACCTGGCTCAACGGTTGTGCCATGGCCGCAAAGGCTGTTTGCGCGCCGATGAAACAGGTGAGCAGCAATCCAAATACCGCAATCACACGCTTATTAATGCAATACATATCTACCCCCAAAACCAGCGCGCAGTATGGCGCAGTTCCCTTTTGTACAAAACATCGACGACGATCGCGGCCATAAGCAGCCATAGCCCCACGCTGCTGGTATGATGCGCGGCTTTTTCCGACCCACAGAAAATTACCAGGCGCCTGCAGCGGTCTGTGCTTTGCTGTTGAGGTCATACATTCACGGCGCCGGGCGCGCCACGGGGAGCAGACATGCTGGAAAGGCTGTTTCAACTCAAGGCACACAACACCAACGTGCGGACCGAGATTCTGGCGGGCGTCACGACCTTTCTGGCCATGGCCTACATTCTGTTCGTCAACCCGAGCATTCTCGGCGAGACAGGCATGGATAAGGGTGCGGTGTTTGTCGCCACCTGTCTGGCAGCTGCCATCGGCTCGGCCACCATGGGCCTGATCGCCAACTACCCGATTGCCCTCGCGCCGGGCATGGGTCTGAACGCCTTCTTCACTTACACCGTGGTCCTGCACATGGGCCATACCTGGCAAGTGGCGCTGGGTGCGGTGTTCATCTCGGCGGTGATGTTTTTCCTGCTGTCGATCTTCCGCATCCGTGAATGGATCATCAACAGCATCCCGTTGGCGCTACGCTCGGCGATCGCCGCCGGCATCGGCCTGTTCCTGGCGCTGATCGCCCTGCACAACGCAGGCATCGTGGTTAGCAACCCGGCAACCATGGTCGGCCTCGGCGATCTGAAGCAACCGGCACCGATTCTCGCGACCCTCGGTTTTGCCCTGATCGTTGCGCTCGAAGCCCTGAAAGTACGTGGCGCGGTGTTGATCGGTATTCTGTCGGTAACCATCGTTTCGATCCTGCTGGGCTTCACCCCGTTCGGTGGCGTGATGTCGATGCCGCCGTCGCTGGCGCCGACCTTCCTGCAACTGGACATCAAAGGTGCACTGGACATCGGTCTGGTCAGCGTCATCTTTGCTTTCCTGTTCGTCGACCTGTTCGACAATTCCGGCACACTGATCGGCGTCGCCAAGCGCGCCGGCCTGATGGGCAAGGACGGCCACATGCCGAAAATGGGCCGCGCGCTGATCGCCGACAGCACCGCGGCCATGGCCGGTTCCTTGCTGGGCACCTCGACCACTACCAGCTACATCGAATCCGCAGCCGGCGTGAGTGCCGGTGGCCGCACCGGCCTGACTGCCATCGTGGTCGCGATCCTGTTCCTGCTGGCGCTGTTCTTCTCGCCATTGGCGGCCAGTGTTCCAGCCTTTGCCACCGCGCCTGCCTTGCTGTTCGTCGCCGTACTGATGACATCCGGCCTGGCGGAAATAGACTGGGACGACATCACTGTCGCCGCACCGGTCGTGGTCACCGCCCTGGCCATGCCATTCACTTATTCCATCGCCAACGGGATCGCCTTCGGATTCATCTCCTGGACTGCCATCAAGCTGTTGTCCGGTCGCGGCCGTGAGTTGAATTCGGCGCTGGTGATTCTGTCGATTCTGTTCGTGATCAAATTGGGTTGGTTCAACGCATGACTTTTGACTCCCAGGCCTACGCCGTTCAGCTCGAAGAAAAGGTTACGCGCCTGCGCGACCTGCTGGCCCCGTTCGATGCACCCGAACCTGCGGTGTTCGATTCACCGCTGAAAAACTTCCGCCTGCGTGCCGAATTCCGCCTGTGGCGCGAAGCCGGCGAGCGCCACTACGCGATGTTTTCCCAGGAAGACAAACGCACGCCGATCCTGATCGAAGAGTTCCCGATCGCCAGCCTGCGCATCAACCAGTTGATGCCGCAGCTCAAGGCGGCGTGGCAAGCGAGTGCGGCGCTGAGCCACAAGCTGTTTCAGGTGGAGTTTCTCACCACGCTGGCCGGCGATGCGATGATCACCCTGTGCTATCACCGCCCGCTGGATGAGCACTGGCACACGGCCGCGTCGAAACTGGCAGCCGACCTGAATGTCAGCATCATCGGTCGCTCGAAGGGCAAACGCGAAGTGATCGGTCACGATTACGTGGTCGAGAAACTCGAAGTTGGCGGTCGCACTTTCAGTTATCGCCAGCCGGAAGGCGCGTTCACCCAACCCAACGGCACGGTGAACCAGAAAATGCTCAACTGGGCGTACGACGCCCTCGGCGATCGCTCCGACGATTTGCTGGAGCTGTATTGCGGCAACGGCAACTTCACCCTGCCGCTCGCAACCCGCGTGCGCAAAGTGCTAGCCACCGAAATCAGCAAGACTTCAGTCAACGCCGCGCTCAGCAATCTGAGCGAAAACGCAGTGGATAACGTCACGCTGGTGCGTTTGTCTGCCGAAGAACTGACCGAAGCCCTGAACGAAGTTCGTCCGTTCCGCCGCCTGCACGGCATCGACCTCAAGAGTTACGAATTCGGTAGCGTGTTCGTCGACCCGCCCCGCGCCGGTATGGACCCGGACACTTGTGAACTGACCCGGCGCTTCGACAACATCCTCTACATTTCCTGCAACCCGGAAACCCTCGCGGCCAACATCGCCCAACTGCACGACACCCACCGCATTACTCAATGCGCGATGTTCGACCAGTTTCCGTGGACCCATCACATGGAATCCGGGGTGTTGTTGACCCGTCGTTGATTGCAGCCTCCATATACAAATCAGCCGTCCACAGGACGGCTTTTTTGTGGGCGGTCAACGAGTCGCATCGGCCTTGCGCGGGCGACCGCCCTTCTTGCCGTTGGCCCGCGCAGCCTCGGCCTTGGCGGCGCTGCTCTGACGACCATTGCGCGAGGCGATCACCGAGGCGGCCATATCCATCAGCGGTTTGCTCGCAGAAATCAGACCGGCGATGGATACCTGCAAATCCTTGTCTTCATGACAAAGCGCAGCTCCGGCGAAACCGACTTTCAGCCCGGCGAAATCCTCAGTCTCAAACCATCGAACTCTGGATAGTTTTTTACTGGTAACAACACACCGCTGCCATCCTCGAAGCCGACGGCGAGACATGGATCAAAAAAGATCACCGTCGTCGCATTCAATCCGGCACGATGGCGCGCCTCACCACGTTCGATCGCTTCGTCCAGAGCGCCTTCGGTCACGGGGTGATCAACCTGCATTTTTGCGCTTATCGTTTTCATAATTCGATCTCCACGCCTTCTGGTGCTCCCATGAGGCTCAGTAGGGTCTTGTTGCTCTCCGGCTCATAGCGAGCCGAACCAATCATGTAAGTCGTGCTGCCAATCCACTTCATCGCGACCACTTCATTGGCCTGCCAATCCCATAACTGATTGTCGAGGCAGGCCGTCTGCAATTTGTTCCACCAGATGCCACGAGCTTGCCGTAAATGGGCAGGTTGTCTGAGCGCCTGACGCAATCCCTCTAGCACAGCCAGAGGAGGTCGATGCGAATGAGGGACGACATCCCGGAGTTCGACGCCGTTGTGCCAGAAGCTGAACCTGAAGCGCGCACTCCATGTGCCTGCGTCGACGTGAACGTGCGGCGGACAGTGTTCATCACGCAACATGACCACCAGTGAAAACCCTTTGTAGCGGCATACGTTCATGCCAACCCATCCGTTAGGTTATAGAGTTCGAAGATTCGCCATTCCTTGAAGAATCCGATAACTGGCACTGATCGATTGATCAACCGGCCACGTTTGAGCCTAGCGTTCCAGGCTGATCGGGCTCTGCGATCAAGGCAAAAAAGAGTAAGCAATCCTTCATTGCCAACACTTGGCCGGTGCTGAATCTGGCACTGTATTTGTGCGCTCTGATTTGATAAATACAAACTCAGACACTTCATTTGATTCCCGGTGTAATCAATCATGCAGCGACATTTCGACGATCTTCAATTAGGCAGCATCGAACTGTTTTGCCTGGCCGCAGAGGCTGGCAGCTTTACCGCCGCGGCCCTGGTGGCGGGCGTAACCCCGGCCGCTGTCAGCCGCTCGGTGTCGCGCATGGAAGAACGTTTGGGTGTACGGTTGTTTGCGCGTACCACCCGCAGCGTCAAGCTCACCGACAGTGGCCGGCGTTATTTCGAAGAGTGTCGCGAGGCTCTCGCACAACTGGTCGAGGCCCAGCGCGAGGTGATGGGGCAGCAGCAAGAACCTTCCGGCACTTTGCGCATCAGCATTCCCACGACCTATGCCCATCATCGAATCCTGCCCTTGCTGCCTGCGTTTCGGGCGCGCTTTCCCGCCGTGAAAGTCGAGGCGCATATCAGCAATCGCAACATCGATTTCGTCGGCGAAGGCTATGACATGGCAATCCGTGTGCGGGCCATTCCCGACTCAGGGCTGATTGCACGGCCGTTGGAGGATGCCGCGCTGGTGATGATTGCCAGCCCTGATTACCTGAAGCGCGCCGGCACGCCGCAGACGCTGGATGACTTGGCTCAGCACGAATGCATTCAGTACGAACTGCCCAGCAGCGGCCGGCGGATTGCCTGGCTGTTCAACGACAACGGCGTGCCGCGGGAGATCTTGGCCGAGGGTAATTACTGCTGCTCCGATGACGTATTGGGCGGCGTGACGCTGGCAAAAAGCGGCGCTGGGATCTTTCAAACCTATCGCTTCATCGTCGAAAAGGAACTGGCGGACGGTTCGCTGGTGGAAGTACTCAAGCCCTATGGCGGACGCTCACGCCCCTTCACTTTGCTGTATCCGCAAAGCCGCCATGTGCCGTTGCGGCTAAGAGCGTTTATCGATTTTCTGGTTGAGCATCTACCTCGCTGAAAAGATCGCAGGCTTCGCCAGCTCCTACGCCGACCGCGCACGGGCGCAATTTAACGGGCGCCCCCGCTTTTTGGAGCTGCCGAAGGCTGCGATCTTTTGTATCTGTCCGATCACCGCACAAATAATTCAGGCCTGACGCCCTCTTCAATTGACCTTATTAACCGGTTAGTACAATTTCTCCCCACAGGCTGAAACCCTCGGCCAATGCTAAAAATAATATGTGGAGAGACCCGATGTCCCCTATCGTTCTGGTGCTCAACGGCCCGAACCTGAACCTGCTGGGCACCCGTGAACCGGCGACTTACGGCCATGAAACCCTGGCGGATATTTCAGCGCTGTGCGGTCGTGCTGCCGAAGAGTTCGGCCTGACAGTGGAATTTCGCCAGACCAACCATGAAGGCGAACTGCTCGACTGGATTCACGCCGCCCGTGGCCGTTGCGCCGGGATCGTCATCAATCCGGCCGCGTGGACTCACACCTCGGTCGCTATTCGCGATGCCTTGGTCGCTAGCGAACTGCCAGTGATCGAAGTACATCTGTCCAACGTCCATGCCCGCGAACCCTTCCGGCATCACTCTTTTGTTTCGTCCATCGCCACCGCGGTCATGTGCGGTTTCGGCAGCCACGGCTATCGTTTGGCGCTGGAGCATTTCAGCCAACGTTTGGAAGGTTAAGCGTCATGACACAGAACACCGTGGTATTGGCCGGGTTGATCGGTGCCGGTATTCAAGCTTCCCGCACCCCCGCGCTGCACGAGCATGAAGGCGATGCGCAGGGTTTGCGTTACCTGTATCGGTTGATCGATCTGGATCAATTGAAACTCGACAGCAGCGCCCTGCCCGACCTGCTGATGGCCGCCGAGCGGATGAATTTCACCGGGCTGAACATCACCTTCCCGTGCAAGCAGACGATCATCCCGTTGCTCGACGAATTGTCGCCGGAGGCCCGCGGTATTGGCGCGGTGAACACGGTGGTGCTGAAGGACGGTAAACGCATCGGCCACAACACCGATTGCCTGGGTTTTGCCGAAGGCTTTCGCCGTGGCTTGCAGGGCGTTTCCCTTGAGCGCGTCGTACAAATGGGCGCCGGTGGCGCAGGCGCGGCAGTGGCCCACGCGCTATTGAGCGAAGGCGTACAGCTGCTGAGCATTTTCGATGTGGATCAAAGTCGCGCTCAGTCGTTGGCGAACAACCTCAATCAGCATTTTGGTTTTGGTCGAGCCGTGGCCGGGCATGATTTGCCTGGCACGTTGGGTCAGGCTGACGGCTTGGTGAATACCACGCCGATGGGCATGAAAAAACTGCCTGGCATGCCAGTACCGGTAGAGCTGCTTCGAGCGCAGTTGTGGGTCGCGGAGATCGTTTATTTCCCGCTGGAAACCGAACTGCTGCGCAACGCTCGTGCGTTGGGTTGCCGAACCCTGGATGGCGGCAACATGGCGGTGTTTCAGGCGGTGAAGGCGTTTGAACTGTTCAGCGGCGTGGTGCCGGATGCTCAGCGGATGCTGGCGCATTTTCAGAGCATGAATGGTTGAAGATCAAAAGATCGCAGCCTTCGGCAGCTCCTACACGGTAATCGGCGTTTAACCGATCCTGTAGGAGCTGCCGCAGGCTGCGATCTTTTAAGGGACCTACAAATCAGGCCTGCAGGTACCGCAAAACCGACTCGCAAATCATCTCCCGATGACGCTGCTTGATGCTTTCGTCCGGCAGGTCGATCTGAAAGATCTCACTGAAGGTATGACGGTTCGATACGCGATAGAAGCAAAACGAACTGATCAGCAGATGCACATCCAATGGATCGAGGTCGGTGCGGAATACACCTTCTTCGGAGCCACGACGCAAGATCTCGCCCAGTGAGTCGAGGATGGTGTTGTTCATCGCCTTGATCGCATCGGAGCGCTTCACGTACTCGGCGTTGTGAATGTTCTCGATGCTGACGATACGCACGAAATCGACATTGCGATCATGGTGATCGAAGGTGAATTCCACCAACCGGCGAATCGCTTCCACCGGCGCCAGTTCGGCCAGGTGCAAGCGGTTTTCGGTGCTGCGAATATCCCCGTAGAGTTTCTCCAGCACCTCGACATAGAGCTGTTCCTTACTGCCGAAGTAGTAATAGATCATGCGTTTCGAGGTGTGGATACGCTCGGCGATCGCGTCGACGCGCGCACCGGAAAGCCCCTGCTGAACGAACTCGACAATGGCCTCTTGAAGGATGTTCTCGCGGGTCTTTTCCGGGTTGTTCTTGCGACTCTTTCGAGGCTCGGCAATTGGCTTTTCGGGCGCTACGGAGAGTTCTGAAATTATTGTCATTGCGGGCTCACGGCCATCACTGCACAAGCTGGCGATTATGGGCTGCCGCGCACAGTGAAGGAAGTCGCGAGGCAGCAGTTTTGTACCCGTGTTTACGATTTTCCTACAACTTTGCCTGACGTACGCCACCACTTCGCGATTTAGCCATGGCCGCCAGTCGCACTGCCACGTTGGCTGCGCCGTAACCCGCGTAGCCGTTTTTGCGCTGGATGATTTCAAAGAAGAACCGTCCTTCGAACGGCTCGGTGTAGACATGAAACAGCTCGCCGCTCTGGGCATCGCGGTCATAGAGCACGTTGAAATAGGCCAGTTCGCTGAGGAATTCGTCGTCGAAATCGAAGCGCGCGGCGAGGTCATCGTAGTAGTTGAGCGGGATATCCAGCAGCGGTACGCCCGCCTCCTTGGCGCGGCTGACTTCGGCAAAGATGTCGTCGCAATCGAAAGCGATGTGATGCACGCCGGAACCGCGATAACTCGACAGCGCGTGTGAGATGGCGGTGTTGCGATTCTCGGAAATGTTCAGCGGCAGGCGAATCGAACTGCATCGGCTGCGCAATGCGCGGCTCTTCACCAGACCATACGGGTCGGGCAGCACCACTTCATCGTCGACTTCGAAATCCAGCAGGCTTTTATAGAACAGCACCCAACTGTCGAGGCTGTCGGCCGGCAGCGCCATCGCCATGTGGTCGATGCGCTTGAGGCCGCCGCTGGCCACGGCCGTCGGTTGCAGGTTGAAGTCGGTGCCGTAGACGTCAGCGTTCTGGTCCACCAGGTAAATCAGGCTGCCGTCCGGCGCACGCACCGCTGCCAGTTCAAGCTCATTGGGGCCAACAAGTCCGCGATACGGCTGGCCTTTATACGCAACGGCGCGGGCCAGCGCACTGGCGCTGTCCTTGACCCGCACGGCAGTGGCGCACAGCGATGGGCCGTGAGCCTCGAAAAAACTGTGGGCGAAGGAATAAGGCTCTGAGTTGAGGATCAGGTTGATATCGCCCTGACGCAACAGGCTGACGCTCTTGGAACGGTGCTGCCCGGCCTTGACGAAACCCAGCCGTTCCAGCCAATGGGACAGCTTGGCACCGAGGCTTTCGTCCACTGCGAATTCAAGAAACGCCAGCAACGTCGGTGCCAGTTCATGCAGGCGCGCCCCCGGCATCCGCGCGCTCGGTCCGGCAATGCTGAGCACCCCGATCACTCGCCCGTGCAATGGATGACGGATAACCGCAGCAATCGCCGACGTGCCTACCGCCGAACTTTCCTCGACCCAGGCATAGCCCTGCTCGCGCGCCAGGCGCAGCCGCTCCAGCAGTTCGATGTTGGAGCGTGGCGCATTGGGTCCCAGGCCCTCGGGCTTCTCGACTGCCTGGCGCTCAACCAGCGACAACGCTTCGGCATCGCTCATGCAGGCCAGCCACGCATGCCCGGAAGCGGTATAGAACAGCGGCGCATCGCGCCCCATGTCCGGGTCGTAACGCAGGCCGGAGCGGGCGCCCTGGGATTTGGCGATCCAGGTCTGGCGCTCGCCTTCGATCACCCCCGGACGCACCAGCTCACCGGTCTCCCGGGCCAGCCGATCGAGTACTGGCTGCACAATGTCCGCACCACTGCCGGACAAGTAACGAAAGCCCATGGCGACCAGTTTGGTCGATAAGTGATAGCGCAGGTTTTCCGGATTCTGCCGCACATACCCCAGACGAATCAGTTCGGCGAGCAGACGGTGGGTCGCGCTCTTGGGAATGTCCAATTGCTCGGCCAGGGTCTGCATCGGTAGACCGTGGGGTTCACCGGTAAGGCTTTCCAGCACGCTGAAAACCCGTTCGATCTGACTGCCTGCCATGGGAAATTCCGAATGAGGTTTGGCTGATTCTAAAAGACAACTCTAGGTAAGCAAAACCTGGAACCTGTCCGGCAGCTATCGTGACCGATCTGCAGTACCCGTCCGTCCATGAAACCGCTAATGTCGCCACTTAGGAGAACCCATGTCGCCAAGGGCTGTCAGACGACCGGACTGGCGCCATACCTACTCACCGGCAACACTCATCACCATGCGCCTTCATCAGGTAAAAAAGAGGATCCCCCATGCTTTGGAAAAAAGGCCGACGCAGCGACAACGTGGTCGATGCCCGTGGCGATGGTGGGGGCGGTGGGATGCGCTTCGGTGGAGGCAAGGGTCTGAGCGTGACGGCAATCCTGTTGATCGTCGGGATCGGCTGGATCACCGGCCAGGACCCGATGCAGATCCTCGGACAACTGACCGGGCAAATGAGCGAACAATCTGCCCCGGCCACCACCCAAACCCGCAAGGCGCCACCGGCCAATGATGAAGGGGCTGAATTCGTACGCTCGATCCTCGGCGATACCGAAGACACTTGGCGGCAGATTTTCCAGCAGGCCGATCGGCAATATAAAGACCCGACCCTGGTGCTGTTCAGCAACCGCGTCAACTCGGCCTGCGGCCTGGCGACTTCGGCGACCGGTCCCTTCTATTGCCCGGCGGATCAGAAGGTCTACCTGGACATGAGTTTCTTCCAGGAGATGTCCCAACGCTTTTCTGCGGCGGGCGACTTCGCCCAGGCCTACGTGATCGCTCACGAAATCGGACACCACGTGCAGACCTTGCTCGGCGTTTCAGCGAAGATTCAGACCGCTCGCCAACAGGGCCGGCAGATGGAAGGCGACAATGGTTTGCTGGTACGTCAGGAACTGCAGGCCGATTGCCTGGCCGGGATCTGGGCGAACCATGCGCAGAAACGTCTGAACTGGCTGGAACCCGGTGACATCGAGGAAGCCTTGAACGCCGCCAATGCCATCGGCGACGACCGCTTGCAACAACAAGGTCAGGGCCGCGTGGTGCCAGACTCTTTCACCCACGGCACTTCGGCCCAGCGAGTGCGCTGGTTCAAGGCCGGGTTCGCACAAGGCCAAGTTGGCGAGTGCGATACCTTTGCCGCGAAGAATCTGTGATGCGTAAGTGGCTGCTGGCTCTGTTAATCACCTGCGCAAGCACCCAGGCTGCCGAGAAAGGGGTCAAGGAGATCAGTTCCGGGCGCTTGTTGCTGAGCGCCGGGGAAATCGCGGTGAGCATTGGCCCGACACCAGCGAAAATCGAACGCGTACTGATCATCATCCATGGTCGATTGCGCAATGCAGAAACCTATCGCCAAAGCGCCGAACGCGCAGCCGAGCAGGCCGGGCAAAGTGCGAACACGTTGGTGCTCGCCCCGCAGTTTCTCAACGAAACCGACATTGCCAGCCATACGGTGCCCGACAGCGTTTTACGCTGGCAAGGCAATGACTGGATGGCCGGCGGCTTGTCCACCGCGCCGTTTACGCTGAGTTCCTATGCGGCGCTCGACGAAATCATCGCGCGCCTGGGTGATCGGCGACAGTTTCCGGACGTGAAGCAGATCGTCATTGCCGGTCACTCCGGTGGCGCTCAGGTGGTTCAGCGTTATGCCTTGCTGAGTCACCCTCAGCCGGCCCTCGACGCGGAGGGCGTGAAAGTGCGCTATGTGATCGCCAATCCTTCGTCGTACGCCTGGTTCAATGAGCAACGGCCAGTGGCGTTCAGTCATGCGAAGTGTCCGAACTTCAACCGCTGGAAGTACGGGCTGGCGGATCTGCCCGCCTATGCCGATGGGCAAACACCTGCGCAACTTGAAGAAAACTACGTCAAACGTGATGTCGTTTATTTACTCGGGCAGCAAGACATCGACCCGAATCACCCGGCGCTGGATAAAAGTTGTGAAGCTAGAGCCCAGGGGGCTTCTCGATTGATTCGTGGGCGCAACTATTTCAATTATCTGAAACGGCGCCATCCTCAAGGGTTGAGTCAGCAACTGATCGAAGTGCCCGGGGTCGGGCATGATGGTGATGGGATGTTTACGTCGCCTGAGGGGCAGAAGGTGTTGTTTGGTCAGTGAGTGTTGTGGTGCCTGATCTGACGCCTTCGCGAGCAGGCTCGCTCCCACAGTGGATCTGCTGTGGACACACTTTTCATGAACACTAGAGATCAAATGTGGGAGCGAGCCTGCTCGCGATGGGGCCTTCAAGCCGACAGCAACTTCCGCAATTCGACGCAATCGCGCGCATGCCAATCAGTCAATTCCGGCCACGGATTATCCGGCAGATTCACCAACACCGTCCGCGTCCCCGCCGCCCGACCGCAATCCAGATCGAAGCGGTAATCACCGACCATCACCATTTCGCTCGCTGGCACTTTCCAGGTTTCGGCCAGTTTCAGCAACCCACCAGGATGCGGCTTGGGCGGCGCTTCATCGCGACCCAGTACATCCTCTGCCGCAAAGCATTCGGCCAGGCCGATGGCCTCTAGCGTGACATGCGCCAGCTCGCGAGCATTGCGCGTGAGAATGCCCAGACGATAACCGCGCCCGGCCAACTCACGCACCAGTTCCACCGCGCCCGGCGCCGGCTTCGAACCCAACGCCAGATCCCGCTCGTGCTCCAGCAGCCACGCGTGTTTGGCCGCGGCTTCATCGGCTGGCAGCGCAGCGAGGTGAGTAAGGATGTCGTGTTCGGCGGGAATCGCCAACGCCACGCGAATCGCCGCGAAGTCATGCACCGCCACCGTCAGGGTGCCGTCCATGTCGAACACCCAGTGCCGCACCTCAGCCAGGCTCATGCCCAATCCTTGCGATGACGAATCAGGCCTTCCTGAGTGACCGAAGCCACCAGTTGCCCGGCGCGGTTGAACACGCTGCCGCGGGAGAATCCGCGCGAATTGCCGGCCCACGGACTGTCCATGGCGTACAGCAACCAGTCATCGGCGCGCAGGTCGGCGTGGAACCACAAGGCGTGATCAAGGCTGGCGACCTGCATGTCTTTCTGCCAGACCGATTTGCCATGAGGCAGCATCGAGGTGGTCAGCAGACCGAAGTCCGATGCGTAGGCCAGCAGGTATTTGTGCAGCGCGGGGGTGTCGGCCAAGGCACCGTCGGCACGGAACCACACGTATTTGATGGGATCGGCAGGTTGAGGGTTGTAGGGGTCTTTTTCGGTCACCGGCCGGACTTCGATCGGTTTCGGACACAGCAGTTTTTCGCGCATGTGTTCAGGGATCAGGTGCGCGCGCTGCTGGGTGAGTTCCAGCTCCGACGGCAGGTTTTCCGGGCCGACCACTTGCGGCATCTCAGTCTGGTGCTGAAAGCCTTCTTCGTCGTACTGGAACGAGGCACTGCAGGTGAAAATCGGATTGCCCTTCTGGATCGCCGTCACCCGACGCGTGCTGAAACTGCCGCCATCGCGCACCCGATCGACCTGATACACCACCGGCAATTTGGCATCGCCCGGGCGCAGGAAATAACCGTGCATCGAATGCACATGGCGCGCCGCCTCGACCGTCTGACTGGCCGCCGACAGGGACTGGCCGAGTACCTGGCCGCCGAACAACTGGCGAAAACCCAGGTCCTGGCTGCGGCCACGGAACAGGTTTTCTTCAATCGGTTCCAGGGTCAGCAGGTCTACCAGATCTTCCAACACTTGGCTCATTCAGACTCTCCTCACACAACGCAATGCCGCGCAGTCTTGGCTGCGGCGGTCGATTCAGTTTATGGCCCGGTTCAACATGAGGGCCATTGTAAACGTCCGCGCCTGCTTATCCATGCAAGGTTTGCAGCCATTGCTCACGGGTGATGCGGTACAGCACGTGCGGGCGCAACGGATGATCGGCTGCAAGCCGCGGGTGCTCGAAGTCATCGGAGGGGGCATGGTGCATGCCGATCGCTTGCATGACTTTCTCGGATGGCAGATTGGTCCTGGTGGTGAATGCGACGACCTCTTGCAGCGCCAACCGGTCAAACCCGCAGCGCAGAGCGGTCCACGCCGCTTCACTGGCATAACCCAGGCTCCAGTGCTCGCGCGCCAGGCGCCAACCGATTTCGATGGCCGGCGTAAACGGCGCGTCGAAGCCCACCACGCCGAGGCCGGTAAACCCGATGAACGTCCCGGTGTCCTTGCGCTCCAGTGCCCAGAGGCCAAATCCATGCTCGGCAAAATGCCCGCGAACCCGCCCGATCAGCGCGGCACTTTCCAGTCGACTCAAGGGTGCCGGAAAATAACGCATCACTTGTGGATCGGCGCACATCGCCGCAAACGCCGGTAAATCCTCGTCACGCCACTGCCGCAACAACAGTCGTGCGCTTTCGAGTTCCAGTATCGGCTCCATCGTGCCCCGCCCCTCCGTTTTCATGCCGCCAAGTCTACATCGCTGGTAGGATCCTTCACTCATTCCTACAGGCCTTCCTAGATAAATCAGTCATGCCACTGCCCCTGATCTACCACGAAGACTACAGTCCCGAGTTCCCGGCGGATCACCGCTTCCCCATGGACAAGTTTCGCCTGCTGCGAGATCACTTGGTGGACAGTGGCCTGGCCCGCGACGCCGACTTGCTGCGCCCGGACCTCTGCCCGCCAGAGATTCTCGCCCTCGCCCATGACCCTGCGTACATCGAACGCTACATGGGCGGCGAGTTGTCCCGCGAAGATCAGCGACGCCTCGGCTTGCCCTGGAGCGAAGCGCTGGCCCGGCGCACGGTGCGGGCGGTCGGCGGTTCGCTGCTGGCGGCGGAACAGGCACTGGAACATGGTTTGGCCTGTCACTTGGCCGGCGGCACTCACCACGCGCATTACGATCATCCCGCCGGGTTCTGCATTTTCAATGACCTGGCGGTGATCAGCCATTACCTGCTGGAAAGTGGCCGAGTGAATCGGGTGCTGATCTTCGACTGCGATGTGCATCAGGGTGATGGGACTGCACGGATTCTGCACAACACCCCAGAGGCGATAACCGTTTCCCTGCACTGCGAAAAGAATTTTCCTGCACGCAAAGCCGAAAGCGACTGGGACATTCCGTTGCCGATGGGCATGGGCGATGCCGATTACCTGAAGGTGGTGGACGACGCACTCAACTATTTGCTGCCGCTCTACCAACCGGATCTGGTGCTGTACGACGCTGGCGTCGATGTGCATAAGGACGACGCCCTGGGTTATCTGAAGCTGACAGATGAAGGCGTCGCCGCTCGTGATGAAAGCGTGATGCGTCATTGTCTGGGCCGGGATATTCCGGTGGTTGGCGTGATCGGCGGCGGCTACAGCAAGGACCGCAAAGCGCTGGCGCGCCGTCATGGAATCCTCCATCACAGCGCCCAACGGGTCTGGCAGTCATCAGGTTGTCATTGATGTGTGAGTCTTTACCCACAATGCCTGTGGAACCGCCTGTGGATAACCTGAGTGAAAGGGTCTGCAGCCCATGCGGGGTGTAGGCTACAGAACGGTGGTTGTTTTTTAACCAGCATTCGAATCCACCCACAATCTCTGTGGGAGCGAGCCTGCTCGCGATGAGGCCCTCACAGTCGATATCGATGTCGACTGATCCATCGCTATCGCGAGCAGGCTCGCTCCCACAAGGGACAGGGCTGGTAGAATGCCCGCCCTATCCCGCCATACCGCAGCGCATTCCATGACCCAGCCCTCCACTTCCCTTCCCCCTCACGTCGCTATCATCGGCGGCGGCCCCGCCGGTTTGATGGCGGCTGAAGTGCTGAGCCAGGCTGGGATCAAAGTCGACCTGTACGACGGCATGCCTTCAGTAGGGCGAAAATTCCTCCTCGCCGGGGTCGGCGGCATGAACATCACCCACTCCGAGGCCTACCCGGCGTTTCTCTCACGCTATGCCGAACGGGCGCCGCAGATTGCGCCGCTGCTGCGAGCCTTCGGCGCCGACGCCTTATGCCAATGGATTCATGACCTGGGCATCGAAACCTTTGTCGGCAGTTCCGGCCGGGTGTTTCCTACCGACATGAAAGCCGCGCCCCTGTTGCGGGCCTGGCTCAAGCGCCTGCGCGATGCCGGCGTAGTTATCCACACCCGCCATCGCTGGCTCGGTTGGGATAACCACGGTGACTTGCGCATCGACAGTCCCGAAGGCGAAAAAACTGTTCAACCCGACGCGACCCTGTTGGCCCTCGGCGGCGGCAGTTGGTCGCGCCTCGGTTCGGACGGTGCCTGGATGCTGCCGCTGGAACAGCGCGGTGTAGGACTGGCGCCATTGCAACCGAGTAATTGCGGCTTCGAGGTGCAGGCTTGGAGTGAATTGATGGTCAGCAAATTCGCAGGCGCCCCACTGAAAAACATCGCCATTGGTCTCAATGACGATGTGCCACGACTCGGAGAGTGTGTGATCACTGCCACGGGGATTGAAGGCAGTTTGATCTACGCCCTGTCGGCACCGATCCGCGAAGCGATCAATCAACACGGCTCGGCAACCATTCACCTCGATCTGTTGCCGGGCAAGCCTGTGGATAAAATTCAGGCAGCGCTGAGCAAACCGCGCGGCTCCCGTTCCATGTCCAAACACCTGCACAGTCAGCTTGGGCTTGATGGTGTGAAAGCGGCGTTGCTGCGCGAACTGACACCGGCCGACTACTTTACCGATCCGGCATTGCTGGCCAAAGCGATCAAGGCATTGCCGCTGACGCTGGTGAAAACCCGGCCATTGGATGAAGCCATCAGCAGCGCGGGGGGCGTGATGTTCGAGTCGATGGATGAACGTTTGATGCTCAAGCAACTGCCCGGCGTGTTCTGCGCGGGGGAAATGCTCGATTGGGAAGCGCCGACCGGCGGCTATCTGCTGACCGCGTGTTTCGCCAGTGGGCGAGCGGCGGGATTGGGGATGATGGAGTGGTTACGGCGCAAGGATTGAAGACCGAGGCGCGTCCATCGCGAGCAGGCTCGCTCCCACACTGATCGCATTCATTCTGAAAGAACTCGCTCCCACACTGGATCTTCATGTAGCGCAGATCAAAGTGGGAGCGAGCCTGCTCGCGATGGCGTCTTAACAGGCGCCGCCGCTGATCAAGGCTTCCGCTTACGCGGCCCGGTATTAAACACCGGCACTTTACGCACAGGCTTGATCGAAGGCTCCGGCGCCGAAGTATCCCCGCTCTCAACCCACTTGCCCAAATTGCGCTTACCGCCACTCGAAGTTTTGGGCTTCTTCGGTTTTTTCGGCTTCTTGACAACCTGACCGCTGGCATCGGTATCCGGCACGCGATGCTCAGGTTCGAAATCCTGCTCCACCTGACGAGTCAACGTCTGACGGGTCAACGTCTCGATGGCTGACAGCTGATTCACCTCATCGGCACACACCAGCGAAATAGCCTGCCCGGTTGCGCCCGCACGGCCGGTGCGACCGATGCGGTGGATGTAGTCCTCCGCCACGATCGGCAGGTCGAAATTGACTACCAATGGCAAATCTTCGATATCCAGACCACGGGCGGCAACGTCGGTGGCTACAAGGATCTGCACTTCACTGGCCTTGAAACGATCCAGTGCCCGCTGACGAGTCGCCTGAGGTTTGTCGCCGTGGATCCCGTCGGCATTGACGCCCAGGCCCTGGAGTTTTTCCACCAGCGCGTCTACGCCGTTACGGGTCTTGGCAAACACCAGCACCTGCTTCCACTTACCCTTGCGCATCAAATGAACGAACAGCTCCGACTTGCGCTTCTTGTCCACCGTCACCACCCATTGCTTGACGGTATTGGCGGCCACGTTGCGCGGGCTGACTTCGATGCTCAGCGGGTCGTTGAGCATTTGCCCGGCCAGCGTGCGGATGGCGTCGGAGAAGGTCGCGGAGAACAACAGCGTCTGACGTTTCTTCGGCAGCGCCTTGTAAATGTTCCCCAGCTCTTCGGAAAAGCCCAGATCGAGCATGCGATCGGCTTCGTCCAGCACCAGGGTTTGCAACTGGTTGAACTTGAGCGCGTTCTGACGGAACAGGTCGAGCAAGCGACCCGGAGTCGCCACCAACAGGTCGACGCCTTTGCGCAGCTTCATCATTTGCGGGTTGATGCTGACGCCGCCGTACACCGCGTACGTGCTCAACGGCAGATTCTCGGCGTACTGACGCACGCTTTCGTGAACCTGTTCAGCCAGTTCGCGAGTCGGCACCAGGATCAGTGCGCGCACGGAGTTGGCGCTGACTTTCGGCCCTTCCATGGCCAGCAATTGCAGCAGCGGCAGGGCGAAACCGGCGGTTTTGCCAGTGCCGGTCTGGGCTGCGGCCATCAGGTCACGACCGGCCAGCACCGCCGGAATCGCTTGTGTCTGCACTGGCGTAGGGGTCTGGTAGCCGAGCGTCTCGAGAGCGCGCAGCAAGGGTTCGATCAGGCCAAGGGTGGCGAAAGTCATGGGAGTACCGTAGGAAAATTCAGCGCGATTGTGCAAAACGAGTGTGCAAAACAGTGTGCAATGGCGCGCAGTTTACCCTAATTCGCGCGGGATTCTGTCGGCACCACTACGGCAGGCCGATCTGCACCATGGCGCCACTGCGGCAACCCGATCAACACCACGGCACTGATGATCACCGCCATGGCCAGCGCTTCCTCGATACCGATGGTCTCGCCAACAAACACGATCCCCAGCAACACCGCCACCGCCGGGTTGACGTAGGCATAACTGGTGGCGGCTGCCGGGCGCACGTTTTTCAACAGATACATGTAAGCGTTGAAGGCAATGATCGAACCGAAGAACGTCAGATAGGCCAATGCGGCCCAACCTTCGATCGGCGGCATGGCCTCCAGATGCTCACCGCTCAACGCACTGCCGATGAGCAACGCCACACCGCCGACCAGCATTTCCACGGCACTGGCCATCGCGCCCTGAGGCAACGGCAAGTGTTTGCTCCACACCGAACCGAAAGCCCAGGACGCTGCCGCGAACACCAGCAACGCCGCACCCAACGGGCTCGATTGCAGATTGGAACCGAGGTTGAGCATGGCGATACCGATCAGCCCGAGCGCAATCCCGGCCCATTCGAGACGGGTATTACGCGCGCCCCAGAAATATCCACAGAGCAAAGTGAACAGCGGCACCGTCGCCACTGCCAACGCAGCAACGCCGGAGGCCACGCCCGTATGCTCGGCGACGCTCACCGCACCGTTACCGAACGTCAGCAGCAAAATCCCGATGATCCCCGCCGCTTTCCACTGCGCCCACGTCGGTGCCGGTGCCCCGCGCCAGCGCAGGAACGCGTACATCAACGTCCCGGCGATCACGAAGCGGATACCGGCGAGCAACAACGGCGGCCAGTACTGCACGCCGATGCGAATCACCAGATAGGTCGATCCCCAAATCACGTACAGCGCGAAAAAAGCAGCGATCAGCGGTAAGGAAAAACGGCGTATGCCAGGCATGGGCAGCTCGAGAACAAGACAAAGAGAGCCGCTATTCTAGAAAGGCCAACGGCAGAAAATAAGTTACAAAACCTGTTTATCGCACCGGTACACTTTTCAAAACACGGAGTTCAGCGCTATAAACCGTTCTTTCGAAAGTCAGTCTTTTTTCAGGAGTGCCATGATGGACAAATACGACCGCATGCTCCTCAGCGCCCTGTTGGAAAACGGTCGTGCGTCCTACGCCGACCTGGCGCGCAAGGTGAACCTGTCCGCTCCGGCGGTGGCCGAGCGCGTGGCCAAACTTGAGGCCTGCGGGGTGATCACCGGCTACCAGGCGAAAGTCGACATGGCCAAACTCGGCCTGCCGATCCAGTGCGTCATCGAACTGCGCCTGAATCAGCACGGCAACCAGAAAACCTACGACGAACTGATCAAAATCCCACAGCTCACCGAATGCCATCGCGTCACCGGCGACCCGTGCGTGATCATGCAAGCGGCGGTGGGCTCGATGCCGGAGCTGGAAGAGTTGATCAACCGGATTGCCACATTCGGGTTCAGCAAGACCTCGATCGTGCTGTCCAGCGCCATCGAGAAGCGGGTGCCGTTGGGGCAGTTGGAGGGGAATGGCAAATCGTGATGCGGTGTCTGATCTGACGCCTTCGCGGGCAAGCCTCGCTCCTACGGTTTTTGAGGGCGAACCCAATATCGGGGCACGCGTAAATCCGTAGGAGCGAGGCTTGCCCGCGAAGAGGCCAGTAGAAGCACTACAAAACCTTAAAACCCGCGATACCGCTTCAAATGCTCATTGATCTTCGCCGCCGGCACTTTCTGCAAACTGACCAGCAGATCATGGGACAACTCCCGCAATCCATGCTTGCGCCGCAACTCTTCAGCCAAGTGCGCCGTCAGGTTGGCCGCCATTTCGGCATCGGCCATGGCACGGTGAGCCTTGCCGGTATTGGGCAGGCTGGCGAAAGTGGTCAGCGTGCCGAGTTTGTGGTCCGGCGCGGCGGGCATCAGGCGGCGGGCGAGTAACAGCGAGCAGGCAAAGTTCTGCAAGCGTGTGCGTTTGATTCGCCCAAGCTCAAAGTCCCAGAACTTCTGGTCGAACGCAGCGTTGTGCGCCAGTAGCGGTGTAATGCCAACGAATTCGTTGACCTCGTTCATCACCTGCTCGGCCGAGGGCGCGGTGCGCAGCATGGCGTTGCTGATGCCGGTGAGTTGCTCAATAAAGGCCGGCACCCGCACGCCAGCGTTCATCAGGCTTTGGTAACGCTCGACAATGCGCCCCTGTTCAAGAATCACCACGGCAATTTCCGTGGCCCGGCAGCTGCTGCTCGGGGAGAGCCCGGTGGTTTCAAAGTCGATGACTGCTATGCGTTCCAAACCTGTTTCAACTCCGTAAAAATCAATTCTTGAGCAGCAACGCGCCTTCGATCGGCACGTAACGGCTGGCGGCGCGGATCAGCGAATTGGCGGTGAGACCGGGCACGCCATAGGCCACCGCTTGCACGCCGTGCTTGCTGATGATGCGCTCCAGCAGCATGTCAAAATCACCATCACCGGAGGCCAGCACCACTTCGTCGACATGGTCGGCGGCGTCCATGATGTCGAGGGTGATGCCCACGTCCCAGTCGCCTTTGGCCGAACCGTCGCTACGCTGGATGTAGGGCTTGAGCTTCACGATGAAACCGAGATTGCGCAGGATCTGCTGAAACTGCTGCTGTTTGCTGTCGCCACGATCGATCGCATAGGCATAGGCCTCGACGATCTGCCCTTCCTTACTGACGTCAGCCCACAACGCGGCGTAGTTGAAGTGGCAACCATAGGCCTGACGCACGGTGTAATAGAGGTTCTGGACATCGGCGAACACTGCGATTTTTTTCACCGTACATCCTCATTAGCGTGCCGAAGCGCGGGCAGGATCAGGCACCAGGCCCGAAAAGTTGCCCAGTATGCCAGCCCGAAGGATTGTTCCGCGAATAATCGGCCATGTGGCGAGGGAGCTTGCTCCCTCGCCACAGATGTATCAGACGAAGGAATCGTCGTCGCCACCGAAGAACGATGAGCTGTCATCGCTATAGTCGGCGTCGGCGAATCCGCCTTGATCGCTGGAGTTGTCAGCCACGCGCTGATCATTGCCGCTGTCGCTCTGATCGTTGACCTGAGCCGGTTCTTCCTTGATGACTTCAACCACTTCCGGCTGCTGATTGTGCTGGAACAGGCTGCTGATGCCCTGCGCCAGCATCACGCCACCGGCCACACCCGCTGCCGTTTTCAATGCACCGCCGAGGAAACCGCTGCCGGCCGCCTGTTGTGGTGCGTAATTTTGCTGCGGTGCGGCACCGAAGTTTTGCTGTGGCGGCTGGGCATTGAACGATGACCGCCCCGGTTCACGCCAGCCGCCATTCGACGGGGCTGCGCTTTGAGTCGGCGCAGGCTGCGGATCACGGGAGCCACCACCGAAGATGCTCGACAAAAAGCCACCGCTGCTCGCCGCCGGGGCCGCCGTCTGAGCCTTGGCAGATTGCAGTTCAGCCTGCAATTGCTGGACTTGTCGGGTGAGTTGCTTGTTCTGTTCGTCGAGGCTCTTGATGGCTGCCTCTTGCACCAGAATCGCCTGGGTCATGAAATAGCCCGCCGCTGGCTGGCGAGTCAGGTGTTCCTTGATCCGCGCTTCGGCCTGGGCGTCGCGCGGGGCTGAATCCGTTTCGGCTTGTTGCAGCCGGGAAAACAGTCCATCGATCAGGGTTTGTTCTTCGCTGTTCATGGCGACCTCATAGATTGCCGGGAATATCGTCGCCCTCATCCACGGTGGATAAGGTGCTTACCCGTAATGGGGCTGATACAGGATGTTTCAATGACCTTTACCGAACGTTTACGTTTGCGCCCCAAAGGGGTTCATCGGTTAAAGTGAGGCACTGCTTTCAACCTGCGATACCGACTGATGAATCCGTTCGACGTACTGCGTGACTCTTTGTATTTCTTCAAGCGCAATCTGCGCCAGATCGTGCAGCTGTGCCTGCCGCTGGTGATTGTCGAGGCGCTGCTGCAACAAGTGGTCGACCACTCCACCGAGCCGGACAGTTTCCCCGGCATCAGTGTGATGGTCGGCCTGCTGGTGTACCCGCTGTACACCGCCGCACTGATCCTGTTTCTCGATGCCCGCAGCCGTGGCGAATCGCCGCGCACCCGCGACTTGCTGGCGACCTCCGCGACCCTGTGGCCGCGTTTCGCCCTGCTGACCGCCCTCAATACGCTGCTGATCCTGATCGGCCTGTCGCTGTATTTCCTGCCGGGCATCTGGTTGATGGTGACGCTGGCGTTCGGCGAATACCTGCTGGTGCTGCGCGGCATGGCACCGCTGGCGGCGATGAAGGAAAGCCTGCGCCTGACCCGCGGAAACTTCCTGCGCATTCTGGTGTGCATTCTGTGCGTGATGGCCCCGCTGTGGGTGCTCAAGGGTGCGACGCTGGCGGTTTATCCTGACCCGCAGAACCCGGTGATCTCACTGCTGATCGACAGCGCCCACAGCTTTCTACAACTGTTCACCAGCGTGGTGGTGTTCCGTTTGTTCATGCTGATCGCCGATGCGCCCGAGAAAGCTGACGGGGCGCTCTGAAGAACGATGTGTCGCGGCTAATTGATGGGCATGCCGTTTGCGCTCGGTTATGCTCGGGATCAATTTTGTAACGCTATAAGCCAAGCCATGACCCGTCTACTGCGCTACACCCTGCTGTGCGTGCTGATTGCCATTGGCCTGATTGCATTGATGATCTACAGCCTCACCTGGCGCCCCGAAGCCAAGGAAGTGCTGCCGGTCAGTTGCAACGCCCAGGCGCCCACGCTGGTGCCCGGTCAGGCGCTGAAGGTGATGACCTGGAACGTCCAGTATCTGGCAGGCAAGCGCTACGTATTCTGGAACGATCTGGCGGCAGGAAGCGACGAGAGCCCTACACCTGAAGACATGGCCTTCAGCCTCGACGAAGTGGCGCGGGTGATTCGAGACGAGCAACCGGATATCGTGCTGTTGCAGGAACTCGATGACGGCGCCAAGGCCAGTGACTACCGGAACCAGTTCAAATTGCTCCAGGATCGAGTCACCGACCTGTATCCGTGCAGCGCGCAGGCCTTCGACTGGAAGGCCGACTTCGTGCCAGAACCGCACATCTTCGGCAGCGTTGGCCGGCAATTGGCAACCCTGAGCCGCTACCAGATCGAACACGCCGAACGCCTGCAATTACCGGTCGCACCGGCCAATTTCATCAGCCGTCAGTTCAAGCCGAAAAACGCCTTGCTGGTCACTCACCTGCCATTGAGCAACGGTGGCCAAATGGCCGTGTTCAACACCCATCTGGAACGTGCCACCACCCCACTCGACGAAACCTTGCAACGCCAGGTGACAGCCGTGGCCAAGGTCCTCGACAAGTATGAAAGTCGCGGCACGCCGTGGCTGATCGGTGGCGACTTCAACTTGTTGCCGCTGGGCCAGTATCGACGCCTGGCCACCGAGCAACGCACGCCCTACTCCGCCGACAGCGCGCTGCATGTGCTGTGGGACAAATACCCGATGATCCCCACCAACAACGAAGCCAGCGGTATCGACCGGGCGCAATGGCTGACCCATTACCCGAATGACCCGGGTTTGAACGGCCCGGACCGGACCGTCGATTACCTGTTTTACAGCCCGCACCTCAAACGGGTCGAAGCGCGGGTGCGGCAGGACGATACGTTGCGCATTTCCGATCACTTGCCGGTGATTGCGCGGTTTTTGTTGCCGGCAGCGCCTTAGTAGTGAAAGGATCGCAGCCTTCGGCAGCTCCTACAGGGATCGCGGGGTGTACTCGGTCAATGTAGGAGCTGGCGCAGCCTGCGATCTTTTGATCTTCAGCTTTTACGAGGCTTGATCCGCGCGGTTGCCTCGGCCACCAGCGGATCATCCGGCCAGTAGTGTTTCGGATACCGCCCTTTCAAATCCTTCCTCACCTCGGCATACGTGCTGCGCCAGAAGTTCGCCAGATCCTGCGTCACCTGGACCGGTCGCCGCGCCGGGGACAGCAGATGCAATTTCACCACCTGCCGCCCACCAGCAATGCGCGGCGTCTCGGCCAGGCCAAACAGCTCCTGCAAACGCACCGCCAGAATCGGCGGCTGTTCACTGTAATCCAGACGAATCGATGAGCCCGACGGCACGCTCAAATGATGCGGCGCCAGCTCATCCAGCCGTTGCGGCAGCGGCCACGGCAACAGGTTATGGACGATGCTCGACAGGTCCAGATTGGCGAAGTGACTGAGCCGCGAGACTTTGCCCAGATACGGCATCAGCCAATGCTCGAGGCTTTTGAGCAGTGCAGCATCGCTGACATCCGGCCATTCACTCTGCTCCTTACTGCCGAGATCCAGCTGCCGCAACAACGCCACCCGCGCCTGCCACTGACGCAGTTCCGGGGTCCATGGCAACAGCTCCAGACCTTTGCGCCGCACCAGGTTCACCAGCGCCTGACTGCGAGCGCTTTCATCGAGCCCGGTCAGCGGTTCGCGACTGAGGATCAATTCACCGACCTTACGCTGCCGCTCGGCACGCAGCACGCCTTCGCGCTCATCCCAATCCAGTTGATCGACGCAACGCACCTGCTCGGCCAGCACCGAATCGAACAGCGCCGGATCGAAATCCGTCGCCAGGTAAATGCGCTCCTCACGCTGACCCTGACGACTGCCCAGATCGGCGATCACCAGCCATGGTTGTTTCATCAAACTGTCGGCTTCGGCGAACAGCGCGGCACGACCGTTGGCCAGTCGATATTCAGCGCCACCAGCCCGCCGCTGTTGAGCGACTCGATCGGGATAGGCCAACGCCAACAACGCACCGAGCCAGCGCGGATGCTCGGGATCGCTGACCGGCTCCGTTGCTTTGCCCCGCAGATAACCGCGATACTGCCGCGCCAGTTGCCGGGCACGTTGCACGCCACCCTGAGCGCCGCGTGCGGCCCGTTCTTCGCCGGACAGCAGCACCAATCGGCTGTGCAGATCCGCCCCGGCGCCACGCAAAATATCTCGCTCGCCGAGCAAGGCCGCGACATCGCAGGCCATGTCAGCGAGGCCGAGCGCCTGACCGCGTAACAGCAAATGGGCGATCCGCGGATGGGCCGGCAGTTCAGCCATTGCCTGACCATGACGGGTCAGCGCTTCGCCCTCCAGCGCGCCCAAACGCTCAAGCAGATCCTGAGCCTGTGCATAAGCCGCTGCCGGAGGCACGTCGAGCCAAACCAATTGACCCGGCGTCACGCCCCAACGCCCCAGTTGCAAAGCCAGCCCGGCGAGGTCCGCCGAGAGAATTTCCGCACTGGCGTAGGCCGCCAGTTGCTCGTGCTGATCCTGCGACCACAACCGATAACACACGCCGGGCTCCAAACGCCCTGCCCGGCCCGCGCGCTGAGTGGCGCTGGCTTTGGAAATACGCTGAGTATCGAGGCGAGCCATGCCGCTGCCCGGATCGAAACGCGGCACCCTCGCCAGCCCGGCATCGATCACCACGCGCACCCCGTTGATGGTCAGGCTGGTCTCGGCGATGTTGGTGGCCAGCACCACTTTACGTTTGCCCGCAGGCGTCGGATCGATCGCGGCGCGTTGGGCGGCGAGGTCCAATTCACCGTGCAACGGGCAGAGCAAAACCTGTGTGCTATCACCCAGTGCATCGGCGAGTTGCAGATGCACCCGACGGATTTCCGCCTGCCCCGGCAGGAACACCAGCACGCTGCCGGTTTCATCATTCAAGGCTTCAAGGACGGTCTGCACCAACCGTGGCTCGATGAATTCACCCGGCTGAAATGGTCGACCCCAGCGCATCGCCACCGGGTACATGCGACCTTCGCTGCGCAAGATCGGCGCATCATCGAGCAACCCAGCCAGGCGCTCGCCTTCCAGCGTTGCCGACATCAACAGAATTTTCAGCGGTTGGTCGTCGCGAAACAGCTCCCGACCATTGAGGCTCAGGGCCAGCGCCAGGTCGGCGTCGAGGCTGCGTTCGTGGAACTCATCGAAAATCAGCAAACCCACGCCTTCCAGCGCCGGATCATCCTGCAAGCGCCGGGTGAGGATGCCTTCGGTGACCACTTCGATGCGGGTGTTGGGGCCGACTTTGCTGTCGAGACGAATGCGGTAGCCAACGGTTTCGCCGACCTTCTCGCCCAGCTCACTGGCCAATCGCTCCGCCGCCGCCCGCGCTGCCAACCGGCGCGGTTCGAGCATCAGAATGGTCTGCCCGACCAGCCACGGCTCATCGAGCAAGGCCAAGGGCACGCGGGTGGTTTTACCGGCGCCGGGCGGTGCTTCAAGCACGGCTTCGTGGCGTGTAGCGAGGGCTTCGCGCAGGGCAGGTAAAACTTCATCAATCGGCAAAGAAATCATGCTGGCTCCAAAACAGAGCGGCGAGTATAACGGCGAACTGCTTGGCGTTTATCACGGTCCTAATTCATACAGGCGCCCCTTCGTTTTGTAATAACCCAGGAGATTTCACATGCGTGCTCCCTTTCGCTTGATCGGCGGTGTACTGGTCGCGACCTTGCTGACCCAAATGACTGCCTGCGGCACGATTTTCTACCCCGATCGTCGTGGTCAGATCGATGGCAAGATTGACCCGGTCATCGTCGCGCTGGATGCCGTGGGTCTGCTGTTTTATATCATTCCGGGCCTGATTGCCTTTGCGGTGGACTTTGCTACTGGCGCCATTTACTACGAGCCCGGCCGAACCGCTCAGGTGGCTCCGGAAAAACTCAAGGAAGCCATCGGTGCCGACGGCAAGGTCGATAACCACAAGTTGCAGACTATTCTCGAAACCGAGTTGGGCCGCAGCTTCCCGCTGGACGATCCACGTCTGATCCAGCACAAGGGCAGCGCCCAGCAACTGGCCATGTTCGGCCTGCAACCCGCCGCGTAATCGGTGCACTAAAAAGGAAAAGCCGCACTTATGACCACCAGTACCGAACACGCCCGCCTGCTGCGGTTGGCGACGCGCGCCTCGGTGGCGGTGGCGTGCATATTGATCGTCGCCAAAGCCATCGCCTGGTGGCTGAGCGGTTCGGTGAGCATGCTCGCCGGGCTGACCGACTCGGCACTCGATGGCGTCAGCTCGCTGCTCAATCTGCTGGCCGTGCATTACGCCTTGCGCCCGGCCGACGACGATCATCGTTATGGGCATGGCAAGGCCGAATCATTGGCGGGCATGGCTCAGGCGCTGTTCATTGGCGGCAGTGCGGTGCTGATTGCCTTGCAGGCGATCGAACGGTTGAAACATCCAGAGCCGGTAAGCGCCGCGTGGCTCAGCATCGGGGTGATTGTGTTTTCCCTCGCCCTGACCGTGGCCCTGCTGATGTTGCAACATCGGGTGATCAAGGCAACCGGTTCCAACGCCGTGCGTGCCGACTCCTTGCACTACCGCTCAGACTTGCTGCTCAACGGCAGCATTCTGGTGGCGCTGGTGCTGGCCGGGTTTGGATGGCACCAAGTCGACCCCTGGTTCGGATTGGGGATCGCCGCCTACATCCTCTGGAGCGCCATTCATATCGCCCGGGAAAGTTTTGCGGTGCTGATGGATGAAGAGCTGCCGCCGGATGTAAGCCAGCACATGCTTGAATTGGCCTGCAGCGTACCGGGGGTTTTGGGCGCCCACGACTTGCGCACGCGGATCTCCGGCAACCAGTGGTTTGTGCAATTGCATCTGGAATTGCCGGGAGAGCTGACCCTGTCAGTCGCCCACGGCATCAGCGACCAAGCCGCCGAGGCGATTCACACCGCTTACCCACGAGCCGAAGTGCTGGTGCACGCCGACCCGAAGGAAGTGGTGAAAGCCGCCAAGGCTCAGTAACTCACCTGATAACCGCGACTGCTCAGGCAGTTGCCCTGGGCCTGTCGGTAGGCTTGCACCACCGACGGATCCGGTTGATAGGTGACGGCGCGCGGATCGAAACCGCTCTGCTCCACGGCCCAGCGATAACACTCATAACCGTCCCGACTGACCTCCTCTGGCGACTGGCCGTTGGCCGGATACGCCACCACATCATAACCACTGCCCACCGGTTGTGGCTGCACGGGTGGTTCGACCACGATGTATTCCTGCGTGCTCGCCTGGTAGGCGTAATACGAGCCGGCTGCCAGGAACAACAACGCGCCACCAATCCACACTTCACGCGCGTAATCAGGCAAGTAGCGGACACGAATCCCGCGAGGCGGATGAACCACCACATAGCGGGGGCCTTGCGGGCGATACCAATAACCGCCGGAATAGAAATAATCCTGACCACGATACGGCACACGGTAGTTGCGATCGGGGAAGCGGTCGATCACGTATCCCGGACGATACTGCGGACCGGGACCCCAGCCATTGCCGTGTCCATCCGGGCGACCGGGCCAGCGCTGGTAATCGGGACGCGAGCCCGGCCCACCGGTCTGCCAGTGCTGGTTGTCATTGTTGCGCCGCGGCTCGTCCTGATAGTAGCCACGCCGGGGTTCCTGGGTCTGGCGCACAGTATCGGGCCGGCCCTGAATCGGCAGATTGTTATTGGGTTGTTGCGGCGGTCGGCCCTGAACATTGGGATCGTGCGACGGACGGTTCTGCCACTCGCCGCCCTGATTCTGGTCGTGGAGTTCGAACTGGCGGCTGTTGTCGCCACGAATGATGTCGTTGTTCGACCGGCGAGGCTGATTGTTACCGTCAGGCCCCTGACCTTTTCCCTGATGATCCGCCCCACGTTCCCCGCCATCGGGACCGCGATATTGCGGCTCATCGGCAAGCGTTAGCGCAGTGACACTCACACACAGCAAACCAACACCGGCCAAACGCCAGATGCGCGACTTCATGCTTTTCCTCACTGCGGGTCAGGGCCTGTACATAAGACTGGGAAAGCACAGGCCGGTTCTGCAACAGGTTATCAGCCGCGCAACTTATTTATTGAGGGCGGACGTCAAATTCCGGACAAGAAAAAAGGGAGACCCGTCGGCCTCCCCTTGAGAACTTCGTCCGTGCTCGACGCTTATGACGTCGGCTCACCTCACGCCGTCTTCTGGACAGTGTGTAGCTCGGGGGCCAACACATCCCCGGTGGGGGTGGCGACCGCAGCTGGCCTGATTGGGCGAGCCGCACTGGACTGTTTGTCCGAGCAGTGATTCTGGTGATAAGAATAGGCCCGGAGCGACGACAGAGGATTGCGAATATTGCTCAAATAAACATCACTTGCGCAATTTTTAACTCAGGATAGATAATCCGCCGCAATAGTTATGACAAAGGCCTGATTGATGAGCAAACTCGACCGATACGACCTGAGCATTTTGGCTGAATTGCAGCGCGACGCGCGCATCTCCAATCAGGAGCTGGCCGAACGTATCGGCCTGTCGCCTTCGCCTTGCTCACGACGGGTCAAGCAACTGGAAGACGACGGTTACATCACCCGCCAGGTCGCCCTGCTGGACCGCAAGATGCTCGGCCTGAGCCTGACCGCCTACGTGCTGATCGGCATGGACCGCCATACTCCCGAGCGTTTCGAGAACTTCGAAGCCGCTATTCGCACCTTGCCGCAGGTGCTGGAATGCAGCCTGGTGACGGGGATGGATGCGGATTATCAGCTCAAAGTGGTAGTGCCAGACATGGATCACTATCAGAAACTGCTACTGGGGCACCTGACCCGGATTGAAGGGGTGACCAGTGTGCGGTCGAGTTTTGTGTTGAACCAGGTGCTCAACAGCACCGAGTTGCCGCTGACTCATTTGCGCAGCTGAGGACGCCTTCGCGGGCAAGCCTCGCTCCTACAGGATTTGTGTCGATCACGGTATTACGGTCGACACAAACTCCGTAGGAGCGAGGCTTGCCCGCGAAGGGGCCCGCACAGGCGACGAATGACTGCGGCACACCGACGCAGGTCAATGCCTCGCCAATCCCCCATGGCGTATACTCCAGCGCCTTTTAGCCCCACCCGCGCTGGAGATGTTCGATGGATCCTGCAGTACTCGAAGAGTGGATGATGACTGGCCTGGTCAGCATCTTGATCATTTTCATGGGTTTCATCGTCTGGGATCTGGCGAAAAAATCCAAGGCCGGGCGCTTTGGTTCGTTCATTCTGTTCTTCGTACTGGGGCTGGGCGTGGCCGCCTTCGTGGTCAAAAGCGTGGTGATCGGCATGATCGAATCCGGCACTCTATAAGCGGGCCGGCACTTCCTTCCACTGGCCCTGATCGAGCCCTTCGATCGACCAGTCACCGATTCTGACTCGCACCAGACGCAACGTCGGCAAGCCGACCGCCGCGGTCATGCGTCGTACCTGACGGTTGCGGCCTTCGCGAATCACCAGTTCCAGCCAACTGGTCGGCACGCTTTTACGAAAGCGCACTGGCGGGTTGCGTGGCCACAGTTGCGGCTCATCCAGTTGTCGTGCTTCGGCCGGCAACGTCATACCGTCGTTCAGCTCGACGCCATCGCGCAAGCGCTGCAACTGCTCAGCGGTGGGTTCGCCTTCGACTTGCACCCAATAGGTCTTGGCCAGTTTGTGTTTCGGGTCGGCAATTCGCGCCTGAAGCTGGCCGTCGTTGGTCAGCAACAGCAAGCCTTCGCTGTCACGGTCCAGCCGCCCTGCCGGGTAAATCCCCGGAATCTCGATGAAATCCTTGAGCGTCGCTCGCCCTTCGCCGTCGCTGAATTGCGTCAGCACATCGAAAGGTTTGTTGAACAGAATCAGCTTCGGCTCGGCCGGGGGCGCTTTGGCGACACGACGCGGGGCTGAAGAGGATGGCGCAGGCTTCACGCCAGGGCGGCGGGAAACGGGACGTGGAGGACGAGACATGGCGAGAAGAACATCTAACGGTCAGGGCTGCTAATGCTAGGGCGTGCCATCGATTATTTCTACCGCAGTGGAAATAATCGATGGCACGCCCTGCCCTGACCGCTAAATGACCATGAGAACAATCAGCGGAACGGCGGCTCGTCGAAGCTGCGCAGTTTGCGCGAGTGCAGTGAGTTGAGCTCGGTGCGCAACAGATCCACCGCTTCGATGCCGATCTTCAAGTGCTGGCTGACCGCGCGTTCATAGAAGGCGTTGGCCGAACCCGGCAGTTTGATTTCGCTGTGCAACGGTTTGTCCGATACGCAGAGCAACGTGCCGTACGGCACCCGCAAGCGGTAACCCTGCGCGGCGATGGTGCCGCTTTCCATGTCCACCGCCACGGCGCGGGACAAGTTGATCAGCGGACGTTCCTGTGCCCAACGCAGTTCCCAGTTACGGTCGTCGTAGGTCAACACGGTGCCGGTACGCAGGCGCTTCTTCAGCTCGTCGCCCTTTTCACCGGTGATGTTGGCCGCCGCTTGTTGCAACGCCATCTGCACTTCGGCCAAGGCTGGAATCGGAATGTTCGGCGGCACGACGCGATCGAGAATCCCGTCGCGGCGCATGTAAGCGTGGGCCAACACGTAGTCGCCAATGGTCTGCGACTGACGCAAGCCGCCACAGTGACCAATCATCAGCCAGCAATGCGGACGCAGTACCGCCAAGTGATCGGTGATGTTCTTGGCGTTGGACGGGCCGACGCCGATGTTCACCAGGGTCACGCCATGACCGTCGCTGGCGATCAGGTGATAGGCCGGCATCTGGTAACGATGCCAGACCACGCCCGCGGCAATCGCCGACGCTTCGCCGTGGTCCATGCCCTTTTCGATGATCACGTTACCCGGCAACACCATGCGCACAAAACGCGGATCGTTGCGCAGTTGCTCCAGGCCATGAACGATGAACTGGTCGACGTAACGGTGGTAGTTGGTCAGCAGAATCCACGGCTGTACATGGCGCCAGTCGCTGCCGGTGTAATGCACCAGCCGGCGCAGGGAGAAATCCACTCGCGCAGCGTCGAACAGGGCCAGTGGCAGCGGGTCGGTGTTTTCCCAATCGTACAAGCCATCGGCAATGCCATCGGTCGCGGCCGACAAATCCGTACTCGGGAACACTCGCGCCAGCACCGCCGCCGTGACGCCGGAGCCGGCCAGTTCATCGCCCTGCTCGACCACGTACGGGTATGGAATGTTCTGCTGACTGACGCCGACTTCCACGGTCACGGTGAAGTCGTGCATCAACGGGACGAGTTGCTCCAGCAGGTATTTGCGGAAGGCACGGGGATGGGTGACGGTGACGCTGTAGGTTCCCGGCAGTTGAACCTTGGCATAGGCGCGAGTGGTCTGTGGGACTTCGCCCTGGCAAAGGTAGGTCAGACGCAACTCGGGATAACGAAACAGAGCACGCTGTTCAGCGTCCGGCTCGACACGATCCTTGAGATAACGCTTGAGCGCCTGATTCAGCGCTGTGGTTGCACGCTCGTGCAAGGCAGCAAGCCGATCCACGGCTTGCTCGGCGGTTTGAACGACAATAAACGCTTCGGTCACGATCAGCTTCCTGTGTTCTGACTTGCAGACCTTCATCTTGCCTGCATCGTCGCTTCACGGGAACAGTGGCGTGTTGGCTGCACACCAATGGCGAAGCGCAGAGGTCCAATGTGGGAGCGAGCCTGCTCGCGATGGCTGAGTAACATCCGACATTGAAGTCGACTGTCACGCCGCTATCGCGAGCAGGCTCGCTCCCACATTGGCTCGGTGTCGATCACAAGCCTTGCGGGGTCGACCGCGCGACAATCGCTTCCACATCCAGCCCGCGCGGCAACGTGCCATACACCCGACCGGCCGAACTGAGGCGACTGGCGATGAAGGCATCACTGACCGCCGCATTCCCCGCCTCCAGCAACAGCTTGGCCTGCAACCCCAACGCGATGTCTTCGGTCAACTGGCGGGCGCGGTATTGAATATCGTCGGTGTCCTTGAACGCGGCCTGCAACTGGCTGATGTGCGTGGCCAGGCGTTTGTCGCCATGACCGTCGCCCAACTCGCTGAACAGCACATCGAGCACACCCGGCTCTTTCGACAATGCGCGCAACACATCGAGGCATTGCACGTTGCCGGAACCTTCCCACGTCGAGTTGACCGGGGCCTCACGGTACAGCCGAGGCAGGATGCTTTCTTCGACATAACCGGCACCGCCCATGCATTCGGCAGCTTCATTGATCATTGCGGGCGCGCGTTTGCAGATCCAGTACTTGCCCACCGCCGTCACCAGTCGGGCGAATTTTGCTTCGTGCTCCTCATCCAGATGATCCAGCGCCCGGCCCATGCGCAAACTCAAGGCCAACGCCGCTTCGCTTTCCAGGGCCAGGTCGGCCAGTACGTTTTGCATCAAGGGCTGCTCGCCGAGCAATTTGCCACCGACCTTGCGATGGGCGCAGTGATGGCTGGCCTGGGTCAGCGCCTGGCGCATCAGCGCGCTGGAGCCGACCATGCAATCGAAGCGGGTCATGGCAACCATTTCGATGATGGTTGGAACACCCCGACCCTCTTCGCCGACCATCCAGGCCAAGGCGCCACGGAACTCCACTTCGCTTGAGGCATTGGACCAGTTGCCGAGTTTGTTCTTCAGCCGCTGTATGTAGAACTGATTGCGCGTGTCGTCCGGGCGATGACGCGGCAGCAGGAAACAGGTCAAGCCTTTGTCGGTCTGGGCCAGGGTCAGGAAGGCATCGCACATCGGCGCCGAGCAGAACCACTTGTGGCCCACCAGTTCATACGCCTGACCGGGACCACTGGCGCCAACCGGATACGCCTTGGTGGTGTTGGCCCGCACGTCGGTGCCGCCCTGCTTCTCGGTCATCGCCATGCCGATGGTGACCCCGGCCTTGTGGGCCATGCCGACGTTACGCGGGTCGTATTCGGTGGAGAGGATTTTCGGCAGCCATTGCTCGGCCAGATTCGGTTGCAGGCGCATCGCCGGGACGCTGGCGAAGGTCATGGTCAGCGGGCAACCGCTGCCGGCTTCAGCCTGACTGTGCAAATAGGTCATGGAGGCGCGGGCAACGTGGGCCCCCGGTTGCGGGTCGGTCCAGGGCAAGCCAGTCAGGCCATGCTCCACCGCCGTGCGCATCAACTCGTGGTAGGCCGGGTGAAATTCCACCAGATCGATGCGATGGCCGTAGCGGTCATGGCTGACGAACACCGGTTTGTTCTGATTGGCCGCAAACCCCGCCTCCATCAACGGCCCTCCGGCCAATGCGCCGTAAGCGTCGATCCGCGACTCGGCCCAACCGGCATCGAAACGCCGCGACCACTCCTGTAAAGGCAGGTCGATGCGATAGAGGTTGGTGCCGTCCAGCGATGGAGGCTGGTTGGTGACTTCGTGGGTTTCGGCGAACTGATGCAGGTTCATGACGGGGCTCCTTTGGTCAGCCAAGGGACTTCAGTTAAGCACCGCCCCGAGGATGAACAAAGTGGCATATCTGCCTAACTGTCGGCGCTTTCGCCTTGCCCTGGACAGAGCACCCGCCGATAGAGCGCCGCCTGCAAGTCTTCGAATTTCACCGGTTTGCTCAGGTAGTCGACCACGGTGTCGCTCGGGCAATAGGCCCGGTCCGCACTCGGGGCAATGATGAACACAGGTAATTCGGCGCAACCCGGCAAGGCGCGGATTCGGCAGCAAATCGAGGCACCGTCCAGTGGCGGCAGCTGACAGTCGAGCAGCACCGCATCAACAGCTTCACGCTGCAAGTGATCGAGCGCAGCGACACCGCTGTCGGCGGTGCGCACGCGGAACCCAAGCTTGAGCAACATGCCGCGCATCACCAATTGATTGATGCTGTTGTCATCGACCAGCAACACCGTGCAGTCCTGAGGTAAACGCAGGCCGGTGGCTTGCCGGGTGATTGAGGGCGCAGATTCCACCACCGGCAACTCGAACTCGACGTCCAGTTGAAAGCGACTGCCGCGACCCGGTTCCGAGCGGTGGCTCAGGCGCCCGCCGAGCAATTCGACCAGTTGCCGACAAATGGCCAGGCCAACGCCCAAACCACCGTACTCACGGGTCATCGAGCCGTCGAGCTGGAAGAAGCGCTGATACAGCGTTGCCTCGTCCAGATCGGTAAAGCCAATGCCGGTGTCGATCACCGCAAAGGACAGCGCCAGCCAATCGGGCGCTACCGGTTTGCCTGTCACCCGCAGCGCCAAACCGCCGACCCGAGTGAATTTGATTGCGTTATCCAGCAGGCATTCCAGGCATTGCGTCAGCTTGCCGCTGTCGCCGTGCAAGCGATCCGGCAGCCCGGATGTCACCTCGACCTTGAAGTCCAGCGACTTGCTCGACACATTGCCATCGAACTGCAGACGCAAAGCCTCGACCACACCGCGCAAACTGAACGTGTCCGGATAGACCTTAAGCTTGCCGGCCTGCAATTCGGTCAGGGTGAGGATGCCGTTGACCATGCGCATCATGTCCCGCGCCGAACCAGCAGCCGTTTGCTGATATTGCTCCAGCTCAGGATTCATCTCGACGGTCTGCATCAGCTCCAGCGAACCGATCACACCGTTCATGGGCGTGCGCAGTTCGTGGGTCAGGGTGGCGAGGAACTCGTCCTTGAGCTTGTTGCTGTGGGCTAGTTGCTGGTTCAGCACTTCGAGCTTCTGGCCTGCATCGAACAGCGTTTGTGCCTGTTGCTCGCGCATGGCGTTGATACGATCGGCCAGGGCCAGGGACAGCAGCGCCACTTCGATCGCCGAGCCGATCTGGCTGGCGTACATGGTAAGGAATACGTTGGGCAAATAACCCAGCACCATCAGGGTGTTGACGATGCCACCGAGCAGGAACGCCGACCAGGCAATGATGAAATACCGCGCAACCCGCAGGCCACGCCACCAGGCGAAAATCCCGGCGGCGAAAATCACTACGGTAAAGACCAACGCCAGCAACGTCGCCAGACGCAGGGCCAGGGCGTAATTGGTCATCAATGACAACCCGACCACCAGCGCACTGAACGCAACCAACCCCAGCAATAATCGGTCAAGCCAGCGACTGAGACTGGCCGTTTGCAAGAAGCTGCGGGCGAACTGGCTGCCGAACAATCCTGAACAGCCGATGAAGAACGGCGTCGCGGCGTTGGCCCACCACGGATTGCTCGGCCAGAAATACTCCACCGCCGCACCATTCACCGACAGCTGATACAAGCCGAACGAGGCGATATAGACGATGTAATAGAGGTAGCTGGTATCGCGCACGCTGAGGAAGATAAACAGGTTGTAGACCAGCATCCCCAGCAACACGCCATAAATCAGCCCCAGCACATAGAGCCGGATCGGCTGCTCTTCAAGGTAAGCGGTGCTCGACCACAAGGTGACGGGCGCCTGAATCGACCCTTGGCTTTGCAGGCGTAAATACACGGTTTGCGCCTGTTCGGGCGCAAAGTTCAGATCAAACAGATAGTTGTTCTGACGGATCTCTCGAGTGGCGAATGGCAATGCATCGCCAGTCTGTCGAACCAATCGATAGTCACCGCCAGCATCGGCCAAGTAGAGATCAAGGTGATCGAGGGGTGGATAGGCCAACTCCAGCAACCAGGTCCGTTGCGCCGACGGGTTGGTCGGGCGGTACTGCAGGTCGATTTTCAGCCAGAACGCCGAACGCGAATAACCGGCGTTCAGGGTGGCTTTATCATGGGATTTGAAGCGCCCGGCCGCCGCTTGCGCACGGACATCGGCGATGGTCGCCTGACCGCCCGCGTCTTCATAAACCTGCATCGTTCGGCCCAGGGGAAGGCTCTGGGTGAACTCGTCGAATTCGACGGCGCTCGCCAGGAGGGGCAAGCACAACAGCAACATCAGCAAATAGCGCATTTAAGCCCCAGCGTGGCCTGTCCGGTTCTGTCAGGAAGCCCCCCATTCCTTTTGAGTAGACGTAAAACCGGTATTACCTGTTATTGATTTGGATCCACTCTAGCATAGCCGTTGATGGCCATTGAACACCATTGAAATTTTTCCTACAAAGGCTCTAGAACAAGCGTTCCAGCGCTATACATTGAGTTAGAGCTGTTGGCTTGGTCAGAAAGATCAAAAGATCGCAGCCTTCGGCAGCTCCTACATTAATCGCCATTCGACGCAAATCCGTAGGAGCTGCCGAAGGCTGCGATCTTTTGATCTTCCCAGCACTTGCACCGATGCGCGCGCGCACCGAAAAAACATGTTTGGTGGTAAGCTCGCGCACCATGAATATCTACAGCTCTCGCCCCGTTGTCCTCTGTCTCTCCGGCCACGACCCAAGTGGTGGCGCCGGCTTGCAGGCAGATATCGAAGCCCTGCTCGCTCAGGGTTGTCATGCGGCTCCGGCCGTCACCGCCCTGACTGTGCAAGATACCGTCAACGTCACTGACTTCCGCGTTCTCGATCGCGAGTGGGTATTGGCCCAAGCCAACGCCGTGCTCAATGACTCCGAAGTCGCCGCCGTCAAACTGGGCATGCTCGGTTCTTTGGAAATGGTCAACACCGTGGTCGAATTGCTTTCAGCGCACCCGCATTTGCCGGTGGTCTGCGACCCGGTGCTGCGCGCTGGCGGCGGCGGACAACTGGGCAAGGACGAAGTCGGCTACGCCATGCGCGAACGCCTGCTGCCGCTGTCGATCATTGCCACCCCCAACCTTCCCGAAGCCCGCATCCTTGCCGAACTGCCCGAAGGCACCGCGGACGAGTGCGCTGAAAAACTCCTGCCGTTCGTCAAACACCTGCTGATCACCGGCGGTCATGGCGACGAACACGAAATACACAATCGCCTGTACAGCCGCGACGGTCGCCGCGAAACTTTTACCTGCCAGCGCTTGCCCGGCAGTTATCACGGTTCCGGTTGCACGTTGGCCAGCGCCCTCGCCGGTCGCCTGGCCCAGGGTGAACACCTCGTCAGTGCCGTACAGAGCGCGCTTGACTACACTTGGCGCACCTTGCGTGACGCGGAGCAACTGGGCAAAGGCCAGTTCGTGCCGCGCCGCTTGCCACTGGACTTCTGTTCGTAACTTTTTATTAGTATTGCGGTGAGGCTTGTCCGATGAAACTACGTGGCCTGTACGCCATTACCGACAGCCAGTTACTGGCCGGTAAATTTCTTTCGTACGTGGAGGCGGCGCTCGAAGGCGGCGTCACCCTGCTGCAATACCGCGACAAGAGCAATGACGAGGCCCGCCGCCTGCGCGAGGCCGAAGCCCTGCGCGATTTGTGCGAACGCTACAAGACTCATTTGATCATCAACGATGACCCCGAACTGGCCGCGCGCCTGAATGTCGGCGTGCACCTGGGCCAGACCGATGGCCCGCTGATGCCGGTTCGCGCACTGCTCGGTCGCCAGGCAATCATTGGCTCGACCTGCCACGCGCAACTCGAACTCGCCGAACAAGCCGCCAAAGAAGGCGCCAGTTACGTCGCCTTCGGCCGCTTCTTCAACTCCAATACCAAACCCGGCGCACCGGCCTGCAGTCTCGAACTGCTTGATCAGGCCCGCAGTAAACTGCACCTGCCGATCTGCGCGATTGGCGGCATCACTCTGGACAACGCTGCGCCGCTGGTGGCCCACGGGGTCGATCTGCTAGCGGTGGTGCATGGTCTGTTTGGCGCCGAGAGCACCGCTGAAGTGACACGCCGTGCCCGCGCCTTTAACGAATTATTCAAATCCTGATTTTTGAGAGCCCGATCATGTCTCGTTCCGAAACCCTGTTTGCCAATGCCCAAAAACACATTCCAGGAGGCGTGAACTCGCCTGTTCGTGCGTTCAAGAGCGTTGGCGGCACGCCGCTGTTCTTCAAACACGCCGAAGGCGCCTACGTCACCGACGAAGACGACAAGCGTTATGTGGATTACGTCGGTTCCTGGGGGCCGATGATTCTCGGCCACAGCCATCCGGACGTGCTGGACGCGGTGCGCAAACAGTTGGAACACGGCCTGTCCTACGGCGCCCCGACCGCGATGGAAACCGAGATGGCCGATCTGGTCTGCTCGATTGTGCCGTCGATGGAAATGGTGCGCATGGTCAGCTCCGGAACCGAAGCGACCATGAGCGCCATCCGTCTGGCTCGTGGCTTCACCGGCCGTGACAGCATCATCAAATTCGAAGGCTGCTACCACGGTCACTCCGACAGCCTGCTGGTCAAGGCCGGTTCCGGCGCCCTGACCCAAGGCGTGCCGAGCTCGGCCGGTGTGCCGGCGGCGTTCGCCAAACACACCCTGACGCTGCCGTTCAACGACATCGATGCGGTAGAAACCATGCTCGCGGACGTCGGCCAGGACGTGGCCTGCATCATCGTCGAGCCGGTGGCCGGCAACATGAACTGCGTACCACCGGCACCAGGTTTCCTCGAAGGCCTGCGGACCCTGTGCGACAAGCATGGCGTGGTGCTGATTTTCGACGAAGTGATGACCGGTTTCCGCGTCGCCCTCGGCGGTGCCCAAGCTCATTACCGCGTCACGCCGGACCTGAGCACCTTCGGCAAGATCATCGGTGGCGGCATGCCGGTTGGCTGCTTCGGCGGCAAACGCAAAATCATGGAGCAAATCGCGCCACTGGGGCCGGTCTACCAGGCGGGTACGTTGTCGGGTAACCCGCTGGCGATGGCGGCGGGCCTGACCACGCTGCGCCTGATCAGTCGTCCTGGTTTCCACGCCGAACTGAGTGATTACACCAGCCGTCTGCTCGATGGTCTGCAACAGCGCGCCGACGCCGCCGGCATTCCGTTCGTGACCACTCAGGCCGGCGGCATGTTCGGCCTGTACTTCAGCGGCGCCGACGACATCGTGACCTTTGAGGATGTGATGGCCAGCGATGCCGGCCTGTTCGGGCGCTTCTTTCACCTGATGCTCGAAGGTGGCGTGTACTTGGCGCCAAGCGCCTTCGAAGCCGGTTTCACCTCGATCGCCCACGGTGAAACCGAGTTGAAATTGACGCTGGACGCCGCCGAGCGTGCGTTCGCCGCATTGAAATAAAGCTGCAACGCTGACGTTGGCCATTGCCAGCGTCAGCTTTCACCTACATCCGCACCCTTTTTCCTACTCATCTGCCAATAATCCCCCGCAAAGTGGGCGATATATTCCCCGCGCAGCAGAAAAACGAGTAAAGACTTTGTAAGGTTGGCCCTGCTTATTTCATAATGCGCGCTTATTGGATCCCTCGATGGGTCCACGCGCCCCTCAGAGGTAAGTCGATTCCCATGAACCGCACCGGCCGCACCCTTGCATTGGGCTGCCTGTTGCTCCTTCAGCCCCTGCTCGCGCTCGCACAAGCAGGCGGCAACTCGTTGTTGATCCCGGCGATGGGTCGCTGCACCCTCAATACTCAGCCGCAAGACCTGACGCAAGCGCTCGCCGCCTGTCAGAAAGCGTCGGATGAAGGGGATGCGCAAGCGCAATACGAGTTGGGTGAGTTCTACTACGACGGCAAAAACGCGCCGCGCGACCTCAATCAAGCCTTGAGCTACTTCGAAAAAGCCTCGCTGCAAGGCCACGCCCAGGCGCAATTCAAACTCGGCACCATGTTTTTCCATGGCGAAGGCGTACCGGCCAATAACGTTCAGGCGTATATCGTGCTGAAAATGGCCGCCGTCAACGGTGCCGAAGAGGCGCTGGACACCGCCGACGAAGTCGCCGAGAAAATGCCCCGCGAAGATCTGGAAGTTGCTACCCAGGTGCTGGGGCAAATTTTCCGTAAATACCTGATGGAATTGCAGAGCGCCGATGGGCGTACGCCGTTTTCGCCCCTTCCCTGATTTCTGCGTTGTTCTGACTGACCCCTTCGCGAGCAGGCTCGCTCCCACAGTTGATCTTTGGCGCACACAAATATTGTGTACGCAGACGATCCGTTGTGGGAGCGAGCCTGCTCGCGAAGGCGGCAACTCGGTCTTGAAGCTTACTTCTCAGGCATCGGCATCGGAAACGGCATGACATTGCCAACCGCACCGCGGGCTTCGCTGATTTTCGGGGTGCCGAGGCGCTCGACCTCGTCGATGCGCACGATCGAATGCATCGGCACAAAACTGCGCACAACGCCTTCGAACTGAGCCTTGAGCTTCTCTTCGCTCGGATCGACGACCACTTGCGTGCGCTCGCCAAAGACGAACTCTTCCACTTCCAGGAAGCCCCACAGATCACTTTGATAGATCTGCTTGGCATACATTTCGTACACCTGGCCTTGGTTGAGGAAAATCACCTTGTAGATTGGAGCTTCACGTTTGGTCATGGTGGGCGGGTAACACATCGGGGATAAAAATGAGGGCGCGAACTATAGCATAGCCGCCGGACGCGCAACGGTAGGAACCTTGGGACATGTTCCCTATAATGCGCGGTTCTTTGAATCACGTGATGACTCTGTCCATGGCCAAGAAGCTTTACATCGAAACCCACGGTTGCCAGATGAACGAGTACGACAGCTCGCGCATGGTCGATCTGCTGGGTGAACATCAGGCCCTGGAAGTCACCGCTCGCGCTGAAGACGCCGACGTGATCCTGCTCAACACCTGCTCGATCCGCGAACGCGCCCAGGACCGGGTGTATTCCCAGCTGGGCCGCTGGCGCGAACTGAAACTGGCTAACCCGGACATGGTCATTGCCGTCGGCGGTTGCGTGGCCAGCCAGGAAGGCGCGGCCATCCGTGATCGCGCGCCGTACGTGGACGTGGTGTTCGGCCCGCAGACCTTGCACCGCCTGCCGGAAATGATTGACGCCGCGCGCCTGACCAAACTGCCGCAAGTTGACGTCTCGTTCCCGGAAATCGAAAAATTCGACCATTTACCCGAGCCGCGCATCGATGGGCCGAGCGCTTACGTGTCGGTGATGGAAGGCTGCAGCAAATACTGCACCTTCTGCGTGGTGCCTTATACACGCGGTGAGGAAGTCAGCCGACCATTCGACGACGTGCTTGCCGAGATCATTCACCTGGCCGAAAACGGCGTGCGCGAAGTGACCTTGCTGGGGCAGAACGTCAATGGTTATCGCGGGACTACTCACGATGGTCGTCTGGCCGATCTGGCCGAACTGATCCGCGTAGTGGCCGCCGTCGATGGCATCGACCGGATTCGCTACACCACCTCGCACCCGCTGGAATTCTCCGACAGCCTGATCCAGGCCCACGCCGACGTGCCGGAGCTGGTGAAACATCTGCATTTGCCGGTGCAATCGGGTTCCGACCGGATCCTCGCGGCGATGAAACGCAATCACACCGCGCTGGAGTACAAATCCAAACTGCGTAAGTTGCGGGCCGCCGTGCCGGGGATCTGCATCAGCTCGGACTTTATCGTCGGTTTCCCGGGCGAGACCGAGAAAGACTTCGAACAGACCATGAAGCTGATCGAAGACGTCGGTTTCGACTTCTCCTACTCGTTCGTCTATAGCCAGCGCCCGGGCACGCCGGCCGCCGATCTGGCCGACGAAACGCCGGAAGCACTGAAAAAAGAACGCCTGAATGCCCTGCAACATCGCCTCAACCAGCAAGGTTTTGAGATCAGCCGACAAATGGTGGGCTCCATTCAGCGGATTCTGGTAACCGATTATTCGAAAAAAGACCCCGGTGAACTGCAAGGTCGGACCGAAAATAATCGTATCGTCAACTTCCGCTGCGACAATCCGACCCTGATCGGCCAGTTCGCCGACGTGCACATCGATGCCGCGCAACCGCACTCGCTGCGGGGCTCGCTGCTGTAGGAGCGATGCTTGCTCGCGAAGGCCACGCCGCTATCTGTCTGACGGATCGCGTTATCGTTCTTCGCGAGCAAGCTTCGCTCCTACAAGGACGGTGTTTGGCCTTGCGATATTTAAGAGCTTTCGCACCCAGGCCACTGGCGTTATCCTTGATTTTATCTTAATTGCCCCAGGGCGGCTAAATACGACCTTGAACGCACCCATAGAACCACATCGTTTCATCCTCGAGCCTTTTGAAGCTCGCCGCTTCGCCAATCTGTGCGGGCAATTCGACGAGCATCTGCGCTTGATCGAACAGCGCCTCTCTATCGAGATCCGCAACCGCGGAAACCAGTTCGAACTGATCGGCGAACCCAAGCACACCACCTCCGCGGAAAACCTGCTGCGTCGCTTGTACCGGGAAACCAAAGGTACCGAGCTGTCGCCGGACATGGTTCACCTGTTCCTGCAGGAATCGGCTGTCGAGGAATTGGACAACCATTCTCCCGCCGAACCGTCCGTCGCCTTGCGCACCAAGAAAGGCATGATTCGCCCTCGCGGCTTGAATCAGCTGCGCTATGTGAAGGAAATCCTCGGTAACGACATCAACTTCGGCATCGGCCCGGCCGGTACCGGCAAGACCTATCTGGCCGTTGCCTGTGCGGTAGATGCGCTGGAGCGTGAGCAGATTCGCCGCATTCTGCTGGTCCGTCCGGCGGTTGAAGCGGGCGAAAAGCTCGGCTTCCTGCCCGGCGACCTGTCCCAGAAAATCGACCCGTACCTGCGCCCGCTCTATGACGCGCTCTACGAAATGCTCGGCTTCGAATACGTCGCCAAGCTGATCGAGCGTCAAGTGATCGAAGTCGCGCCACTGGCTTACATGCGCGGTCGTACGCTGAACAACAGCTTCATCATCCTCGACGAAAGCCAGAACACCACTGTCGAGCAGATGAAAATGTTCCTGACCCGGATCGGCTTTGGCTCGACGGCGGTCATCACCGGTGACATCACCCAGATCGACCTGCCCAAAGGCACCAAATCAGGGCTGATCCACGTGATCGACGTACTCAAGGACGTACCGGGTATCAGCTTCACCCACTTCAAGCCCAAAGACGTGGTGCGCCATCCGTTGGTGCAGCGCATCGTCGAAGCCTATGAACGCTTCGAAAATCGCACAGCCGACGAACCGGCGAAGTTCTCTTCCAAGGACACTCGCCCCGATGCTTGAGCTTGATCTGCAACTGGCTACCGAAGCGTCTGCCCCAAGCGAAGCCGAATTCCGTCAATGGTGCGAACTGGCCCTGCGCCAGCGTACTGCCGACTCCGAAATGACCATCCGTCTGGTCGACGAAGAGGAAGCCCGCGAACTGAACTTCACCTGGCGGCAGAAAGACTACGCCACCAACGTTTTGTCGTTCCCGGCCGATGTCCCCGATGAGTTTCTCGATATTCCCCTGCTCGGCGATCTGGTGATCTGCGTAGCGGTGGTCGAGCGCGAAGCGGCGGAACAAGGCAAGGAATTAAAGGCCCACTGGGCGCATCTGGTCATTCACGGCTGCTTGCATCTGCTTGGTTACGACCATATAGATGACGATGAAGCCGAGGAAATGGAAGCACTGGAACGAACGTTGCTTGCAGAGTTGGGTCATCCAGACCCTTATGCGGACGACGAAACAGACACATCCCCAATCGTAACAACAAAGGATTCAGAGTAATCGCTATGAGCGAAGATCGATCGAGCAACGGGCAGAAGTCATGGCTGGGTAAGCTCACCCAGGCTTTTGCCCACGAGCCGAAAAACCGCCAGGAGCTGCTGGAGCTGCTGCGCGATGCACATCAAAACAAGTTGCTGGACAGCGAAGCACTGGCCATCGTCGAAGGCGCCATCCAGGTTGCAGACCTGCAAGTACGGGACATCATGGTCCCGCGCTCGCAGATGATCAGCATCAAGGCGACCCAGACACCCCGCGAGTTCCTGCCGGCCGTGGTCGACTCGGCCCACTCCCGCTACCCGGTGATCGGCGAAAGCCACGATGACGTGATGGGCGTGTTGCTGGCCAAGGACTTGCTGCCGTTGATCCTCAAGGAAAACGGTGACAGCTTCAACATCAAGGACCTGCTGCGCCCGGCCACGTTCGTGCCCGAGTCCAAGCGCCTGAATGTGCTGCTGCGCGAGTTTCGCGCCAACCATAACCACATGGCCATCGTCATTGACGAATATGGCGGCGTGGCCGGTCTGGTGACCATCGAGGACGTGCTGGAACAGATCGTCGGCGACATCGAAGACGAGCACGACGTCGAAGAAGACAGCTACATCAAGCCACTGCCCAGCGGTGACTTCCTGATCAAGGCCCTGACGCCGATCGATAACTTCAACGAGTTCTTCGACAGCGAATTCTCCGACGACGAATTCGACACCGTCGGCGGCTTGGTGATGAGCGCGTTCGGGCACTTGCCAAAACGCAACGAAATCACTGAAATCGGCGCCTACCGCTTCCGCATCCTCAATGCCGATAGCCGTCGTATTCACTTGCTGCGCCTGTCACCCATTGCCCGGTAATTCTAAGGATTGAAATGCGTCGTCTGACCCGTCCCGGCTGGCCCGGTAATCTGCTGGCCGTGGCGGCTGGCGCACTCACCACTCTCGCTCTGGCGCCGTTCGATATCTGGCCGCTGGCATTGCTGGCGGTCGGTTTCTTTTACGCCGGTTTGCGTGAGCTGAGCCCCCGCCAGGCCTTGGGCCGTGGCTGGTGTTTCGGTTTCGGCCTGTTTGCCGCGGGCACCAGCTGGATCTACTACAGCATTCACAACTTTGGCGGCGCCTCGGTGCTGTTGGCCGGGTTCTTGATGCTGCTTTTCACGGCGGCGATCGCCTGGTTCTTCGCCCTGCCCGCGTGGATTTGGGCGCGCTGGCTGCGCCGTAACGAAGCGCCACTGGCCGATGCCTTGGCATTTGCGGCGTTGTGGGTGGGTCAGGAAGCCTTTCGCGGCTGGTTCCTTACCGGTTTCCCATGGCTCTATTCCGGTTATAGCCAGCTTGATGGTCCACTGACCGGGCTCGCGCCTGTCGGCGGAATGTGGCTGATTTCCTTCACCATGGCCCTGACGGCTGCGCTGATTTACAACGCTGCACGCCTGGTGCGCACTGGCCGTAAAGGCTTCATCGCTGTCGGCGTGTTGCTGCTGGCGGGTCCATGGGTGGCCGGCATGTCGCTCAAGGAACATGCCTGGACCAGCCCGGCGGGCGCGCCACTGAGCGTCGCGGCGATTCAGGGCAACATCGAACAAAGCATGAAGTGGGACCCCTCGCAGCTCAATGCGCAGCTGGCGCTGTACCGCGACATGAGCTTCAGCTCCAAACGCGTCGACCTGCTGATCTGGCCGGAAACCGCGGTCCCGGTGCTCAAGGAGTCCGCCGAGGGCTACCTGAACATGATGGGCAGCTTCGCCGCCGAGCGTAAATCCGCGTTGATCACAGGTGTGCCGATTCGCCAGGAACTCCATCACGAGAAGCGCTTTTTCAATGGCATTACCGTGGTCGGTGAAGGCGATGGCACTTACCTGAAGCAGAAACTGGTGCCGTTCGGCGAATACGTTCCATTGCAGGAAGTCTTGCGCGGTCTGATCGCCTTCTTCGACCTGCCGATGTCTGATTTTGCCCGCGGGCCGGCCGATCAAGCGCTGCTGCAAGCCAAGGGTTATCAGATTGCGCCGTTCATCTGCTACGAAGTGGTCTACCCGGAATTCGCCGCCAGCCTCGCTGCCCGTAGCGATTTGCTGCTGACTATCAGCAACGACACCTGGTTCGGCACCTCGATCGGCCCTTTGCAACATTTGCAGATGGCACAGATGCGCGCACTGGAGGCCGGCCGCTGGATGATCCGCGCCACCAACAACGGCGTGACGGGTCTGATCAACCCGTTTGGCCAGATCACTGCGCAGATCCCGCAGTTCGAACAAGGCATTCTGTATGGCGAAGTGGTGCCGATGCACAACCTGACCCCCTATCTGGAATGGCGCTCGTGGCCGTTGATCATCATTTGCGTGTTGTTGTTTGGGTGGGCGTTGGTTGCGAACAGAATGGCGAAAACCGTTTAAAAGCTTCGCGAGCAAGCCCGCTCCCACATTTGATCTCAGGCGTACACAAATAGTGTGTTCACCGAAGATCCCCTGTGGGAGCGGGCTTGCTCGCGAAGACGGCATCACAAGCACAACATCAATCCGCGTCGACATCACCTCGATAGAACATCCAATACCCGATCTGTCCCACCGCCTCATTCATCAATTGTCCGCTCTGCCAGATCGATTTGAACTCCGGCATCCAGCCGCCCAGCGGCCGGGCATTGTCCACGCCTAAAAACCCCACTGGCGCGGGCACTACTTCAAATCCGGCCTGCTGGAAACTCCAGACCGCTCGCGGCATGTGCCAGGCCTGAGTCACCACCACCACGCGCTTGACCCCCTCTGGCAACAACACCTGGGCGCTGAGTTGCGCGTTTTCCCAGGTCGTACGGCTGCGCCCCTCCTGCCAGCGCACCGTCACGCCAAAATCATCGAGCAATGAGTCCGCCATCAGCTTCGCTTCCGTCGGCGGTGTGCCGTAATGCAGACCACCGCTGGTCAGAATTGGCAAGCCGGACGCCTTGGCCAAGCGCGCGGCATAACGCTCGCGCCCCAGGCCCACGCCGGTCGGCTGGTCGACGCCCCATGCCGGGTCGCCACGCTCACGCCCTGAGCCCAATACAACGATCGCATCGGCGCGACGGCTCAGGGTTGCCCATTCTTCGCGCGCCAGCGGCGGCGATCGCTCCAGGGCCTTGGCACTCCACTCCACCACCACCGGCAGGCTCATCAACCAGAAGCCGCCCACACCCAGAATGAAACACAACCCCGACAGCCTCGGCCGTGAGCGGCGCCACCACCAGGCAAGCACCAGCAGCAGCAATAAAATGCCGGGTGGCAGTAGAAGTTGTTTAATGAAATAACGAAAAGGCATCGGGCATCTCCATAGATGCCCGAAGCCTAGGTGGGTTGTCGCAAGGCGACAACAAATGTGGAAGGACTTTGATTCAAAAAACCATATTCCATGGCTTCAAGTGCCCTTACTTGAATTGCAAAGACCGGACCTTTACCGCGCCTTTGCCGGGTGCCTTATCCTTGAGCCAGATGATCTTGGCCGAACGTGGTGCTTCGAGTTGCTTCACTGCTTCTGACAAGCATCCGTGCGTTTCACGTTCACTACGATCCAGATAGGCCTTGACCAGGTCAAACTCTGCGGGGCTCAAACCACGCAGTTCCAGCTCCAGGGGACGCTCATCACGCAGCCGTCCGGCTGTTTTGGCCGTATCCAGGGCCATTGCGAGACGGTCTATCAGCTTTTCGTACAGCTCCGGTTTTGTAACTTTTTGCTGTGACTCAACCATCCATCACCTCATTGAAGATAAGACTCACTCCCCTTTTAGAGCTTAGCCTCGCTGACAAAACCGGCTGAGTGCCGCGACCAACGGCCCTCGGAGCGGGTATTGACCACGTCCGTGCGTGTAATCAGGGTTTCCCTCGGTAGAGTGCGGTCATGTATGCTACGGCGCTTCCTGTAACTCCACTTCCAGCTCGTCTGGGCACCGAAACGTCGATTTGGCGTTAATCACCGTCCAGCGTGCATTGAAGAGGATTAGGCCACCCCTATTCAGTTCAAAAGTAGCCATGCACGAACAATACCAACCCCGTGAAATCGAAGCCGCCGCCCAGTCGTTCTGGGACGAGCAAAAGTCCTTTGAAGTCAGTGAACAGCCAGGCAAGGAGACGTTCTACTGCCTGTCGATGTTCCCTTACCCCAGCGGCAAGCTACACATGGGGCACGTGCGCAACTACACCATCGGCGACGTGATCTCCCGCTACCAGCGCATGCAAGGCAAGAACGTCCTGCAACCCATGGGTTGGGATGCCTTCGGCATGCCGGCGGAAAACGCCGCGATGAAGAACAACGTAGCGCCCGCCAAGTGGACCTACGAAAACATCGCCTATATGAAAACCCAACTGCGCAGCCTGGGCCTGGCGGTGGACTGGTCCCGTGAAGTGACCACTTGCAAGCCGGATTACTACCGCTGGGAACAATGGCTGTTCACTCGCCTGTTCGAAAAAGGCGTGATCTATCGAAAAAACGGCACCGTGAACTGGGACCCGGTCGACCAGACCGTTCTGGCCAACGAGCAAGTGATCGACGGTCGTGGCTGGCGTTCCGGCGCGCTGATCGAAAAGCGCGAAATCCCGATGTACTACTTCAAGATCACCGCCTACGCGGATGAGCTGCTGGAAAGCCTCGACGAACTGACGGGCTGGCCTGAGCAGGTCAAGACCATGCAGCGCAACTGGATCGGCAAATCCCGCGGCATGGAAGTGCAGTTCCCGTATAACGTCGATTCCATCGGCGAAACCGGCGCACTGAAAGTATTCACTACCCGTCCGGACACCCTGATGGGCGCAACCTACGTTGCGGTGGCCGCCGAACACCATTTGGCTACCCTGGCCGCGCAGAACAACCCTGAGCTGCAAGCGTTCATCGCTGAATGCAAGGGCGGCAGCGTCGCCGAAGCCGACGTCGCCACTCAAGAGAAAAAAGGTCTGCCGACCTCGCTGTTCGTTGAACACCCGCTGACCGGTGAGATACTCCCGGTGTGGGTCGCCAACTACGTGCTGATGCATTACGGCGATGGCGCGGTCATGGCTGTTCCGGCTCACGATGAACGTGATTTCGAGTTCGCCACCAAGTACAACCTGCCGATCAAATCCGTGGTGCGCACAAGTTCCGGAGACACCAATCCGGCCCCTTGGCAGGATGCGTACGGCGAGCACGGCACGCTGATCAACTCCGGCGAATTCGACGGCCTCGACTTCGCAGGCGCCTTCGACGCCATTGAAGTGGCGCTGATCAAGAAAAACCTCGGTGCCTCGCGCACCCAGTTCCGCCTGCGTGACTGGGGCATCAGCCGCCAGCGCTATTGGGGCTGCCCGATCCCGATCATCCACTGCGACACCTGCGGTGATGTGCCGGTCCCGGAAGATCAACTGCCTGTGGTATTGCCGGAAGACGTCGTACCGGACGGCGCCGGTTCGCCGCTGGCGCGCATGCCCGAGTTCTACGAGTGCACCTGCCCGAAATGCGGCGCTGCGGCCAAGCGTGAAACCGACACCATGGACACCTTCGTCGAGTCCTCGTGGTATTACGCCCGCTACGCCTCGCCACATTATGAAGGTGGTCTGGTGGAAAAATCGGCTGCCGACCATTGGTTGCCGGTGGATCAGTACATCGGCGGCATCGAACACGCCATTCTTCACCTGCTTTATGCGCGTTTCTTCCACAAACTGATGCGCGACGAAGGCCTGGTGAGCTCTAACGAGCCGTTCAAGAACCTGCTGACCCAGGGCATGGTAATCGCCGAGACCTACTATCGCCGCGAAGCCAACGGTGCCTATACGTGGTTCAACCCGGCGGACGTCGAACTCGAACGCGACAGCAAGGCCAAGGTCATTAGCGCCAAGCTGATCGCAGACGGCCTGCCGGTGGAAATCGGTGGCACCGAGAAGATGGCCAAGTCCAAGAACAACGGCGTTGACCCACAGTCGATGATTGACCAGTTCGGGGCAGACACCTGCCGCCTGTTCATGATGTTCGCCTCGCCACCTGACATGAGCGCGGAATGGTCCGACTCCGGAGTAGAAGGCTCGCACCGCTTCCTCAAGCGCGTCTGGCGTCTGGCTCAAGCGCACGTCATCCAGAGCCTGCCGGGCAAGCTGGACGTCGCCAGCCTGAACGACGAGCAGAAAGCCATTCGTCGTTCGATCCACCAGGCCATCAAGCAGGCCAGCCACGACATCGGCCAGAACCACAAATTCAACACCGCCATCGCCCAAGTGATGACGCTGATGAACGTGCTGGAAAAAGCCGCGCAAGGCACCGAACAGGATCGCGCACTGATTCACGAAGGTCTGGAAACCGTAGTCCTGCTGCTGGCCCCGATCACCCCCCACATCAGCCACGAACTGTGGCATCGACTGGGCCATGCTGACCCGGTCATCGATGCCGGTTGGCCGGTACTGGACGAAAACGCCCTGGTGCAGGACAGCCTGCAACTGGTCATCCAGGTGAACGGCAAACTGCGCGGCCACATCGAAATGCCGGCCAGCGCCAGCCGCGAAGAAGTCGAAGCTGCCGCACGGACCAACGAAAACGTCCTGCGCTTCGTCGATGGCCTGACTATTCGCAAAGTGATCGTAGTGCCCGGGAAACTGGTCAATATCGTCGCCAGCTAAATTGGATCGGGCGCCAGGTCATGCCTGGCGCCGAGTAAAACCTTTCGGGCCGCTTGACCGGCCCACATGGTTTCAAGGGGAGCAACAAGATGATCAAACGCAATTTGCTGGTGATGGGCCTTGCAGTCCTGCTGAGCGCCTGTGGTTTTCAGCTGCGCGGCACCGGCACCACCGAACTGGCGATCAAGGAACTCGACCTGAGCGCCCGCAATGCCTACGGCGAAACCGTGACGCAATTGCGTCAGGTGCTGGAAAGCAGCGGCGTCAAGGTCTACAGCGGCGCACCTCACAAACTGGTGCTGACCGATGAGCAGGAAAGCCAGCGTATCCTCAGTTACGCAGGCGCCGGTCGTACTGGCGAGTACCAGATGACCATGGTGCTGAACTACGACATCCGGGGCCAGGGCAACCTGCCACTGCTGAGCGACAAGCTCGAAGTGCAGAAAGTCTTCATCAATGACGGCAACAACCTGGTGGGTTCCGACCAGGAAGCCAACGATGCCCGCAAGGAAATGCGTCGTGAACTGGTTCAACGCATGATGCTGCGCCTGCAACAGCTGACCCCGACGCAGTTGGAACAGCTGCAACAGACCGCTGACGCCAGGGCCAAGGCTGAGACCGACGCACTGGAAGCGGCGCAGAAGGCTGAAGCGCAGACTCCGCGTCAGTCGCCTATCGAATTGCCGCAGCAATAAGCCTTACGGGGCGCTCAGGCGCCCCGTTCGCCTCTTCTTATGAAACTCGCCCCCGCCCAACTCGGTAAACACCTGCAAGGCGCCCTCGCGCCGGTCTACGTCATCAGTGGCGACGACCCACTGCTATGTCAGGAAGCCGCCGACGCCATTCGCGCAGCCGCCCGCCAACAAGGTTTCGATGAACGCCAGGTCTTTGCCGCCGACGCCAGTTTCGACTGGGGTACGCTGCTGCAGGCCGGCGCCAGCATGTCGCTGTTCGCCGAAAAGCGTCTTCTGGAACTGCGTCTGCCCTCCGGCAAACCCGGAGACAAAGGCGCTGCGGCATTCATTGAGTATTGCTCCCGCCCGGCCGAAGACACGGTTTTGCTGATCAGCCTGCCCAAGCTTGACGGCAGTGCGCAGAAGACCAAGTGGGGCAAGGCACTGATCGAAGGTCCGCAAACCCAGTTCGTGCAGATCTGGCCAGTGGACACCAACCAGTTGCCGAGCTGGATCCGTCAACGCCTGTCCCAGGCTGGGCTTTCCGCCACTCAGGACGCCATCGAACTGATCGCCGCCAGGGTCGAGGGCAACCTGTTAGCCGCCGCCCAGGAAATCGAAAAGCTCAAGCTGATGGCCGAGGGTGGCCAGATCACCGTCGAAACCGTGCAAGCGGCAGTAGCCGATAGTGCGCGTTTCGATGTCTTCGGCCTGACCGATGCGATCCTTAATGGCGAGGCTGCCCACGCCCTGCGCATGCTCGAAGGGTTGCGCGGCGAAGGCGTCGAACCGCCGGTGATTCTCTGGGCGCTGGCCCGGGAACTGCGTCTGCTGGCCAACCTGTCGCTGCAATACAGCCAGGGCGTGCCGCTGGACAAAGCCTTCAGCCAGGCCCGACCGCCGATCTGGGACAAACGCAAACCGCTGATGAGCAAGGCCCTGCAACGTTACTCGGCGCAACGCTGGGCACAGTTGCTGCTCGAAGCGCAGCGCATCGATGCGCAAATCAAGGGCCAGGCGGCGGGCTCGCCGTGGATGAGCCTGAGTCGGTTGACGCTGTTGATGGCCGGTCAGAGATTGTCGTTGCCTGCCGAGTAATATTTTTGACCGCATAACGGCCATTCGCGGGCAAGCCTCGCTCCTACAGGAGTCACACGATCTCCTGTAGGAGCGAGGCTTGCCCGCGAAGGCGTCCGAAAGGTCCTACACAATGCGGGGACTAGACAAAACCCCGACTTCGGCCGATGATTTGCCCCGCAAAAAACCACTCACTTGCGAGAAATCATCATGAGCAAAAAGCCATCGAAGCATGGCCCCAACAAGGCCAAATCCATCATCGCCCAGCCACTGTTCCGCAGCCGTCAGGAACGAGCCGGCAAGGGCAAAGGCAGTTACCGCCGCGAAGCCTTCCAGTCTAATAGCTGGGAGGCTTCTTACTTTCTGGCGGCGTGATTACCCCACGCTCTTCGCCCCCTCGCAACACTTCCCCTCTTTTCTGCCGACGATCCTTGTTACCGAGTCTGATCAGCCGCACGAAACGTAAACGCGACTGACTGGTCCAGCGTCTGAGGCAATGGAATCGAAATGATCGGTATGGTTACACCCGTCAACGCGCGGAATCGACGCTGATAAAGTTGTGCACCCGCAAGACCTGTAGCCTTTGTGTAGAAAAACGCTTCCATCGGTAATTGGCCAGGTATGTTCTGTGCCCAAGTTTTAAGCTTCGTGTCATTGGGGGTATTAAAGGCTTCAGGGGAAATGAGCCGTCCGCCGCGCATACCTTCCAGAAATCGCGAAGCTGCAGCATTGTTTGCAGAGTCCCGGACGTTGAATGAACACATGGATTCATACTTATTACCCGTAGAAGCTTCCTTCCGATATTTCGCTTCCCACTTCGCCGCGGTGTCGATAATCGGGCTCTGCTGCTCGCAACTCTTGCTGGCAGTCGGAAAGCGTGGATGTGCTCCACACCCCCCGTTCGGCCGGGCGTTGGAGGAGCCGTCCACCGGAAAAAAGCACAGTATTTCTATGCTCAGTTTCCCGGGCGGGGTGCTCAGGACTGGATAGAAAATAAAACCGCTGTCATAGGTATAAGCAAGTCGCTTCACCTTGTAGTCAGAGCGCAGGTAGGTAAAGGACACACCGCCATTGGCCACCGAAGTCGGGCTCGGGTTCCAGGCATCAAATTGGGCAGAGGGCACCGTCCCGCGTACTAACAAACCAGAGCAAAGGAACGCAGGCATAGAGGCCGATCCACAGTTGTCACGGGTATCTCGATATCGCTTCTCCAACTCTGCGGCAACCTGCGCTCCTGTCATGGCCGCTGAAAAAGGCGCTACAGACTCCGTCGCAGAAGAACTGCTTGTCATCGCTCCTTCTTGGGTATTCGTCGGTTTGTTTGCCGAACAACCGGCCAGCAAAAAAACCATCAGCAAGGGTAGAAATCGTTGCATCTCGGCACCCGCGTTCAAGGAATGATCAGACGCAGGAGCTGTTTGGTTTTTACCTGCGCACGACTATTCAACGCTCCAAACTACAGGCCGAATAGCTGCTAGATCTGACAGTTGAAGAGAGAATAAAATGGGATTAGGTTAGTCAGCCGGCTGACAAGCTTCAGTCCAAATGTTTGCCGAGCAACCGATTCACTCAGCAGGCATGTTAAGGTCTGCACCTGATTCGTATCCTCTGGACCTGTGCATGCCCCTTTGTCTTTCCCGTCGTTGGCACCTTCGCCAACTGATAGCTGCCTCCAGCCTCGTTTTGCTTGTCGCCTGCGCGGAAAAACCCACCGCCGCCGACGCCCAACCGCTTCAGACCCGCACCGTTGCGACGGCCCCTGCGATCATTCCGCCGGTGGTGCCTACCGGTGAAAATCTCGACATCCAGCCTACCCAGACCTTTGCCGAATGGCAGGCGGGTTTCCGTAAAGACGCTCTCGCCGCCGGGATTCGCGCCGACCTGTTCGACCGTGCGTTTGCCAATGTCAGCGTGGACGACAGTGTGATCCGTGCCGACCGTAGCCAACCGGAATTTACTCGCCCGGTGTGGGAGTACCTCGACGGGGCGCTGTCGCCGCTACGGGTGCGCAAAGGTCAGGCGCTGGTCGGCGAGTACGCCGACATCCTGCAAAGCATCGAGCAGCGCTACGGCGTCGACCGTCAGGCATTGGTCGCGGTGTGGGGCATGGAAAGTAACTTTGGTCAGTTCCAGGGCAGCAAGTCGGTGATCAACTCCCTGGCGACCCTGGCTTATGAAGGTCGGCGCCCGGGGTTTGCTCACGCGCAACTGATCGCCGCCTTGCAAATCCTGCAACAGGGCGATATCGCCCCCGAGAAAATGCTCGGTTCCTGGGCTGGCGCCATGGGCCAGACCCAGTTCATTCCGACCACCTACAACACCCACGCCGTGGACTTCGACGGCGATGGTCGCCGCGACATATGGAACAGTTCCGCTGATGCATTGGCTTCGACCGCGCACTATCTGCAAAGCTCCGGCTGGCAGAAAGGCCAGCCTTGGGGCTTCGAAGCGCAATTGCCGAGCGGCTTCAATTACGCCCTAGCCGATGGCTCGATTCGCAAGAGCGTTGCCGAGTGGCGACAACTGGGGGTGACCCTGCCCAATGGCGGCCAGGTTCCAGCAGGTTCCGAACACCTGTCGGCCGCCCTGCTGCTGCCGGCAGGCTATCGCGGTCCGGCGTTCCTGGTCCTCGATAACTTCCGCGCGATTCTCAAGTACAACAACTCTTCGTCCTATGCCTTGGCCGTGAGTCTGTTGTCCGAGCGTTTCAATGGCGGCGGCTTGATCAGTGGTCTATGGCCGAAAGATGACTTGCCGCTGAGCCGTACCGAGCGAATCGAGCTGCAAAACCTGCTGAGCGCCCAGAACTACGACGCAGGGACCGCCGACGGGATTATCGGCGCCAATACCCGCAAAGCGATCCGCGCCGCCCAGCAGTTCTTCGGCTGGCCGGCGGATGGTTATCCGACGCACAAGTTGCTGGAAGGGTTGCGTAGCCGCTAGAAACATCGCGAGCAGGCTCGCTCCCACACTGATCCCTGTCGAACACAAATAGTGTGTTCACTGAAGATCAAATGTGGGAGCGAGCCTGCTCGCGAAGACTGACTATCAGACGACCAAACTCTAAGCCTTGATCACCACATCCTGTTCCAACACCAACGCCTTGTCCCCCGCATCCAGCCTCACCAGCGCGCCCATCGGCAGTGTCAGATTCGGGTCACAATGCCCGCTGCGCCATCCGGCCAGCACGGGTATGCGCAAAGGAGCAAAGGTCTGCTTGAGCAACCTCTCCAGCGCAATCGCATCAACCCCTGCCACATCCCCCACCAGAACCCCACGCAGCTTGTGCAGCGTGCCGGCCAGACGCAAATGAGTCAGCAGCCGGTCAATGCGATACAGCGGCTCGTTAATGTCCTCGATGAACAGGATGGAGCCTTCGGCTTCGATCTCGTAAGGCGTGCCCATGGTCGCGGCGATCATCGACAGATTGCCCCCCAGCAAACGCCCGTGAGCGATGCCAGGCTCGATTGTGGTCAACGGCCAGGCCACCGGGTGAGAAAGCACACTGCCCGCCTTCACCTGCCCGCGCAGCATGTTGAAAAACGAGAACTCGGTGGGTTGCTGCTTGTCACCCAGCAGGTCGGCGTTAAGCATCGGGCCATGGAAGGTCACAAACCCTGCATAACGACTGATGGCCGAGTGAAGTGCAGTGACGTCGCTGTAGCCGATAAACGGCTTGGCGTTGTTGCGCAGTAATTCGAAATCGATGCGATCGAGCAAACGCGGCGTACCGTAACCGCCACGCAGACAGATGATGGCATCGACCTCGCTGTCGGCGAATGCGCCATGCAAGTCATTGAGCCGCACATCATCGCTGCCGGCCAGATAACCCTCTTGCTCATAAACGCCGGGAAACACTCGCAGCGAATAGCCGCGAGCGCGCATCCAGGCAATGGCTTTATCGGTGTCCAGCGCCGCGGGGCCGGCAGGCGCGATCACGCCGATCAACCCTGCAGGCGGCAAGGCCGGAACGGGAGCATGAGGACATAGGGTGTGGGTCGGTCGAGCAGTCATCCATGATTCTCCCTGTGAACGCTTCAGCACACAGTAGTCAGGAACGGGAATAAACAGAAGAGGGTCAGTCGTACCAATACCAGTCAGCCAAGGGTAGATCGGACATGTAGGAGCCAGGCTTGCCGGCGAAGGCGTCCTTGAGAGCGCCTTCGCCGGCAAGTCGGATCGCCGCACCGCTGGCTCCTACGAAAAGCGGTTCACTCAACGCCAATGAAAACGCCCGCAAGGGTAAAAATCCTTGCGGGCGTTTTCTCACAGCAGGATCAGGACGACATCAGCTCGGCCTTGACCAGTTTCGCCTGCTCGTCGGCGTGGTACGAGGAACGTACCAGCGGGCCGGAAGCGACGTTCTTGAAGCCCATCTTGTAACCTTCCTCGGCGAACCAGGCGAACACGTCCGGATGCACGAAGCGCTGGACCGGCAAGTGGCTGCGGGACGGTTGCAGGTACTGGCCCAGGGTCAGCATGTCGATGTCGTGTTCGCGCATGCGCTTCATGACTTCGATGACTTCTTCGTCGGTTTCGCCCAGGCCCAGCATCAAACCGGACTTGGTCGGAATATGCGGCATCATCTGCTTGAAGCGTTGCAGCAAGGTCAGCGACCACTGGTAATCCGAACCCGGACGCGCAGCCTTGTACAGGCGCGGCACGGTTTCCAGGTTGTGGTTGAACACATCCGGCGGCTCGGCGGCGGTGATTTCCAGCGCGACGTCCATGCGGCCACGGTAGTCCGGGACCAGAGTTTCGAGCTGCACGTTCGGCGACAGTTTGCGGATTTCGCGGATGCAGTCGGCAAAGTGCTGGGCACCGCCGTCACGCAGGTCGTCGCGGTCTACCGAGGTGATTACCACGTACTTCAGTTTCAGGTCGGCGATGGCAATGGCCAGGCTTTCCGGCTCGTTGACGTCCAGCGGTTTCGGACGACCATGGCCGACGTCGCAGAACGGGCAGCGACGGGTGCAGATGTCACCCATGATCATGAAGGTCGCGGTGCCACCGGAGAAGCACTCGCCCAGGTTCGGGCAGGACGCTTCTTCGCACACGCTGTGCAGCTTGTGTTTGCGCAGCAGGGCCTTGATGCGGTCGACTTCCGGGGAAACCGGGATGCGCACGCGAATCCAGTCGGGTTTCTTCGGCAGTTCAGTGGTCGGGATGATCTTCACCGGGATGCGTGCAACCTTCTCGGCGCCGCGCAGCTTGACGCCGGCTTCAACCTTGGCACGCGGGGCCGGACGCTCGGTGACATCGAGCGTCGGGATCATGGTTTGCACTGCATCAGTAGTCATATCAGTCGATTCCGCCCGTTAGGGTCGTCTGCTCAGCATAGTCGAGGTGTTTGACGAGCTGCGCGCGCAGCCGGGCACTTACCTCGGCAAATTCAATCGATCCTGCGTGATCGCGCAGCTGGGTCATCGCCAGCCCGGCGTAGCCGCAGGGATTAATCCGTCGAAACGGTTCCAGGTTCATATCCACGTTCAAGGCCAGGCCATGAAAGGAGCAACCGTGGCGGATCCGCAGACCCAGAGAAGCGATTTTTGCGCCGTCGACATAGACACCCGGTGCATCCGGCTTGGCCACCGCGGTCACGCCGTAGCTGGCCAGCAGCTCGATCAGGCATTGCTCCATGCGGCTGACCAGGTCACGCACGCCGAACCCCAGCTTGCGCACATCCAGCAACAGGTAAGCCACCAATTGGCCGGGGCCGTGATAAGTCACCTGACCACCGCGGTCGACCTTCACCACCGCAATATCCCCGGGCAGCAGCAGGTGTTCAGCCTTGCCGGCCTGGCCTTGGGTGAACACCGGCGGGTGTTCCACCAGCCAGATCTCGTCGGCGGCATCGCTGCCGCGTTCGTTGGTGAAGCGCTGCATGGCATGCCAGACCGGCTCGTAAGCCATCTGACCGAGCTCGCGAAAGCCCAGCGTGCCAGGCATCACAGCACCATGTGCACGAAACCGGTAGCCCGCAACTCGCTGTTGATGTCGTACAGCTGTTCCTGGCCGGTGGCGATGATGTGCAACTGGATAGTCGTGTACTTGCCGTTGGTACTCTGGCGCTCGGCCAGGGTCTCGTGGTCAACGGTCGCGTGTTTCTCAAGGATCTCGATGATCTTGTCCTTGAAACCCACGCCAGTGTCGCCGATCACCTTAATAGGGTAATCCGCGCAGGGGAATTCGATCTTTGGCGCCTTTACTTCGGTGTCTGTCATGGCGTAACGGCCTCGTAAGCCGTGGCAACGGACATGACCCCGTTCCGGATTGGAACAGGGCCATGCAAGTCCACACTAATTCAGTTGAACAAGCCGTAGAAGAATAGACGGATGCTATCCCACATGCGACGGAAGATACCACCCTCGTCAACCGCGTCCAGAGCGATCAGATCAGCGCTGTGCACGACCTTGTCGTCCAGTTTCACTTCGACTTTACCGATCACATCGCCCTTGGCGATTGGCGCGACCAGTTGCGGGGTCATGGTCATGCTGGCAGCGAGCTTTTTCAGCTGGCCTTTTGGCAAGGTCATGGTCAGGTCTTGAGCCAGGCCGGCCTTGACTTGATTGGTAGTGCCTTTCCAGACAGGTGCCTGAGCCAGCTCGGCGCCTTTCTGATAGAAGGTCTGGGTTTCGAAGAAGCGGAAACCGTAAGTCAGCAGCTTCTGGGTTTCGGAGGCGCGAGCCACTTCGCTGTTGGTGCCGAACACCACGGCGATCAGGCGCATGCCATCACGTACCGCCGAAGACACCATGCAGTAGCCAGCTTCGTCGGTATGACCGGTTTTCAGACCGTCGACGGTCTTGTCGCGCCACAGCAGCAGGTTGCGGTTAGGCTGCTTGATACCGTTCCAGAAGAACTCTTTCTGCGAATAGATCGCGTAGTGAGCAGGGTCTTCGTGGATGATCGCGCGGGCCAGCACCGCCATGTCGTGAGCCGACGAGTAGTGCTCCGGGTTCGGCAGGCCGGTCGGGTTCATGAAGTGGCTGTTGGTCATGCCCAGGTCGGCCACGGTTTTGTTCATCATGTCGGCGAACGCGTCTTCGCTGCCGGCGATGTGCTCGGCGAGCGCAACACTGGCGTCGTTACCCGACTGGATGATGATGCCGTGCAGCAGATCACTGACGGTAACTTGCGAACCTACCTTGATGAACATCCGCGAACCGCCGGTACGCCAGGCGTTTTCGCTGACGGTCACCGGGTCGTTTTCACCGATCTGGCCACGACGGATTTCCAGGGTCGCGATGTAAGCGGTCATCAGCTTGGTCAGGCTGGCCGGCGGCAGACGCTGGTCACCGTTGTTCTCTACCAGCACGTTGCCGCTGCTGGCGTCCATGAGTACGTAGGCTTTGGCGGCCAGTTGCGGTGGCGACGGCATCATCTCGACCGCGAAAGCGGCAGGCGAGAGGAGCAGCGGGACTAGCAGGCACAGGCGTTTGGCAAAGGTGGTGATGTTCATCCGTCTCTCGAAATCGCTAATGGAAACTGCCCTAGGGCAAAACTAATCAGACAACTCTCTAAAAAGTTGTCGCGTGTTCAGTTGCTCACTCTGCAACCCTTGCCGGGCTTTTGTTCTTCAACGAGCCAACAACCCGGTTCGCCCCCCAAACCGCAAGCGAACCGTCAAACAAGAACCCGGTATTACTCGGCGCTGACCAGGCTCGGCGAACCGAGATTGGCCAGCCGCACGCTGTTTTGCACCTGCTGGATTTCACCCGGCGAGCCGATCGGCCCCAGGCGCACCCGATGCAATGTCTGTTGGTTACGCACGATCGAGCTGATGAACACTGGAGCGCTCACCATCCCGCTGAGCTTCGATCTCAGGAGTTCTGCAGCGTCCGGGTTGGCGAACGCGCCCACCTGCAGATACTGGCCAGAGGCTGGTACAGAAGCGTTTTTTTTTGCATCGATTTGCACGGGCACAACGGCCGCGGCGTGTTGCTGCGGCGGTGGCGTCCATTGTTCAACGGTGCCGGCCGATGCCGTCATCACCGGGGCGCTATTTTGCGCGACTTTCGGCTCGTTAAGCATCAAAGGCGCCGGACGGCCTTTGGCTGCCCACCATTGCTGCGGGTCGATGCCTTCGACCTTGACCCGCGCCGTGCCGGTTTCAGCGTAGCCGAGCTTTTTGGCGGCGGCATAGGACAAGTCGATGATGCGGTCAGAGTAAAACGGTCCGCGGTCGTTGACCCGCAGGATCACGGTTTTGTTGTTGTCCAGATTGGTCACCCGAACGTAGCTGGGCAGTGGCAAGGTCTTGTGCGCGGCACTCATGCCGTACAAGTCGTAAACCTCGCCATTGGCGGTGTTCTGGCCGTGGAATTTGGTGCCGTACCAGGACGCCGTGCCCGACGCGACATAGGTCTTGGATTCCTGCTGAGGGAAATAAGTCTTGCCCAGCACAGTGTATGGGTTGGCTTTATAAGGACCGCTGTGCAGGGTCGGCGTGGCATCCGGGATGCGCGATACGTCGACGTCCCACCAAGGTGCGCCATCCTTGTGAGCCCGGTTGATATCCAGGCCAGGCGCCGAACGAACGGCGGTCGGGGACTTCTGAGCCGGCGCGCGGCTGGTCGAACAACTGGCGACCAGTACCGTCAACGCGGCGAATGCCATGAGCTTCAGGGGTTTATTCATAGGCAATGCCCGCATTACTTGACGCCCCGTGCTTGGACCAGCTGTTCAGACAGTTGATGTACGGCCATGGCGTACATCACGCTGCGGTTATAACGCGTGATTGCGTAAAAATTCGTCAGGCCCATCCAGTATTCAGGGCCATTGTCACCTTCCAGGCGGAAAGCCGTGACCGGCATATCATCGCGCAGCGCATCATGACTCGACCAGCCCAGCGCCCGCAACTCCCCGACGGTTTTCGTCGGTTCGATGCCTGCGGTCAACCCCTCGTTTACCTGATCGCCACGCACATCGGCGCGGCTGACCACAGGTTCGCCGGCGACCCAGCCGTGACGCTTGAAATAACTGGCAACGCTGCCGATGGCATCAATCGGGTTGGTCCAGATATTAATGTGGCCGTCACCGTCGAAATCCACCGCATAGGCGCGAAAACTGCTCGGCATGAACTGCGGCAAGCCCATTGCCCCGGCGTAGGAGCCTTTGAGGGTCAACGGGTCCACCTGCTCCTCGCGGGCCAGCAGCAGGAATTCACGCAATTCCTTGCGGAAGAATTCGGCACGGGGAGGATAATCGAAACCCAAGGTCGACAAGGCATCGATCACCCGGAAATTGCCGGTATTTCGACCAAAAAAGGTCTCGACGCCGATGATCGAGACGATCACCTGCGCCGGCACGCCGTATTCCTGCTCGGCACGAGCCAGGACCGCTTCGTGCTGACGCCAGAAGTCCACACCACGGGCGATGCGCGCATCGGTGATGAACATCGGGCGGTATTCTTTCCACTGTTTAACCCGCTCGGCGGGCTTGGAGATCGCGTCCAGAATCGACTGTTTGCGCTCGGCTTCGCGGAACACGCCCATCAGCTGTTCGCCGGCAAAGCCATAGTCGCGGGTCATTTCACCGACGAACTCGGCCACCTGGGGCGAGCCTTCGTAATCGCCGGCCCACGCTTGCTGCGCGGTACCAAGGATGCTTACCAGGCCGACCCACGGTGCGTATCGAGTCGCCCAGCCACGCATTACTTGCATTGAAATCTTCACCTTATTCAAACCTGTGCGATCCACTTGCGATGGGTATGGATCGACATCAAAACCCCAAACGCTGACAGTAGCGTCACCAGCGAAGTTCCTCCGTAGCTAATGAACGGCAACGGCACCCCCACAACCGGCAACAGGCCACTGACCATACCGATGTTGACGAAAACGTAAACAAAAAACGTCATGGTCAGGCTGCCCGCGAGCAATTTGCCGAACAATGTCTGCGCCTGGGCGGTAATCACCAGCCCGCGACCGATCAACAGCAGGTAAATCAGCAACAGAGCGCAGATGCCCACCAGGCCGAATTCTTCGCCCAGCACCGCAATAATGAAGTCGGTGTGGCTTTCCGGCAGGAAGTCCAGGTGCGACTGAGTGCCAAGCAACCAGCCTTTGCCGAACACGCCGCCGGAACCGATGGCGGCTTTCGACTGAATGATGTTCCAGCCCGTGCCCAGCGGATCGCTCTCTGGGTCGAGGAAGGTCAGGATTCGCTGCTTCTGGTAGTCGTGCATGATGAAGTACCACATGCCGACCGCCACCGGCACAGCCGCGGCAATCACGCTGAGAATCCAGCGCCAGCGCAGGCCGCCCATGAACAGCACGAACGCGCCACCGGCGAGAATCAGCAGCGAAGTGCCGAGGTCGGGCTGGCGCACAATCAGGATGAATGGCAACCCGATCAGAAACAGACTGACGCCCACATGCTTGAGTTGTGGCGGCAAGGAGCGCTTGGCCAGGTACCAGGCGATGGTTGCCGGCATCAGGATCTTCATGAATTCCGAGGGCTGGAAGCGGATCACCCCCGGAATGTTGATCCAGCGCGTGGCACCCATGGCGTTGTGGCCCATGACATCCACCACCACCAGCAACAGCACGCCGATCACATAACCGACGGGCACCCAGCGGGCCATGAAGCGCGGCTCGAACTGGGCGATGACGATCATCGACACCAGGCCGATGCCGAAGGAAGTGGCTTGCTTGGCCAGCAGATCCCAGCTTTTGCCGCTGGCCGAATACAGCACGAACAGACTGCCGGCAGCCAGGGTCAGCAGCAGGATCAGCAACGGGCCGTCGATGTGCATGCGTTGCAGCAGCGTCGCACGGCGACGCATCACATCCTCGCTGGAGAGGATGCGATCGAAATTACTCTTCACGGGCCGTAGCCTCCGCACTGATAGGGCTGGCGTATTCGGCTTTCAGTCGGCCGTCCTGGTCCAGGAGCCAGGCGTCCATGACTTGACGCACCACAGGCGCGGCGACGCCGGAGCCGGACTCGCCGTTCTCGACCATCACCGACACTACGATTTTCGGGTTTTCGGCCGGCGCGAAGCCGACGAACAAGGCGTGGTCGCGGTGGCGTTCCTGAACCTTGGAGCGGTCGTACTTCTCGCCCTGCTTGATCGCGACCACCTGAGCCGTACCACTTTTGCCGGCGATCCGGTATTGCGAACCGATCGCGGCCTTGCGCGCGGTACCGCGGGCACCGTGCATCACCTGCTGCATGCCGTGGTTGACCCTGGTCCAGTCCGACGGGTCGCGCAGGATAATGTCCGGCATCGGATTGTCGTCCACCGGTTTCGCCCCTTCGAGGGTCTTGGCCAAATGCGGACGATTCCACACACCCTTGTTGGCCACCAGCGCCGTGGCCTGGGCCAACTGCAACGGAGTGGACTGCATATAGCCCTGCCCGATCCCCAGAATCAGCGTTTCGCCCGGGTACCAGGCCTGACGACGGGTCGCGCGCTTCCATTCCCGGGTCGGCATCAATCCCGGCGACTCTTCGAACATGTCGAGGGAGACCTTCTGGCCAATGCCGAATTTGCTCATATAGGCCGACAACCGATCAATCCCCAGCTTATGGGCCAAGTCATAGAAGTAGGTGTCGTTGGACCGCATGATTGCCGTATCCAGATCCACATAACCGTCGCCGGTACGGTTCCAGTTACGGTATTTGTGATCGTAGTTGGGCAGTTGGTAGTAACCGGGGTCGTAGACCCGGGACGACGCCGTAACCACGCCCGCATCCAGGCCGGCAATCGCCACCGCCGGTTTAATCGTCGAGCCCGGCGGGTACAGCCCACGCAACACGCGGTTGAACAGCGGCCGGTCGATGGAATCGCGCAGCTCGGCATAGGCCTTGAAGCTGATGCCGGTGACGAACAGGTTCGGGTCGAAACTCGGCTGGCTGACCATCGCCAGCACCTCACCAGTGTTCGGGTCCAGCGCAACGACCGCGCCACGGCGACCACCAAGCGCGGCTTCGGCGGCTTCCTGCAATTTGATGTCCAGGCTCAGGACGATGTCCTTGCCGGGAATCGGATCGGTACGCTTGAGTACGCGTAATACGCGGCCTCGTGCGTTGGTTTCGACTTCCTCGTAACCCACCTGACCGTGCAACTCGGCCTCATAGAAGCGCTCGATGCCGGTCTTGCCGATGTGGTGGGTGCCGCTGTAGTTGACCGGATCGAGCGACTTCAGCTCTTTCTCGTTGATCCGCCCCATGTAACCCACCGAGTGCGCAAAGTGCGCGCCTTGCGGGTAATGACGCACCAATTGCGCGACCACTTCCACACCGGGCAGGCGGAACTGGTTCACCGCGATGCGAGCGATCTGCTCTTCGGTCAGCTCGAACAGGATTGGCACCGGTTCGAACGGCCGGCGCCCCTGACGCATGCGCTTCTCGAAAATCACCCGGTCTTCGGGCGTCAGTTCGAGCACCTCGACGATTACGTCGAGCACTTGCTGCCAGTTGCCGGAGCGCTCGCGGGTCATGCTCAGGCTGAAGCTCGGCCGGTTGTCGGCCACCACCACGCCATTGCGGTCGAAGATCAACCCGCGAGTCGGCGGAATCGGCTGCACATGGACGCGGTTGTTTTCCGACAGGGTCGAGTGGTACTCGTACTGGATCACCTGGAGGAAATACAGCCGCGCGATCAGCACGCCAATCAGCACCACCACGGCAACGGCCCCGAACACGACGCGGCCACGCACCAGACGGGCGTCTTTTTCGTGGTCCTTGATGCGGATCGGCTGGGGCATGAGGGCAGAACTACTTGTGGTAAGGGTGGCCGGACAGGACTGTCCAGGCACGATACAGCTGTTCGCCGATCAGAATCCGCACCAATGGGTGCGGCAGCGTCAACGGTGACAACGACCAGCGTTGATCCGCCCGGGCACAGACTTCCGGCGCCAGCCCCTCGGGGCCGCCGACCATGAAATTCACCGTGCGCGAGTCCAGCCGCCAGCGATCGAGTTCAACCGCCAGTTGCTCGGTGCTCCAGGGCTTGCCGTGGACTTCGAGGGTGACAATGCGCTCGTTCGGCCCGACCTTGGCCAGCATGGCTTCGCCTTCCTGACGGATAAAGCGCGCCACGTCGGCGTTCTTGCCGCGGGTGTTGAGCGGAATTTCCACCAGTTCCAGCGCCAACTCGGACGGAAGACGCTTGGCATATTCATGCCAGCCTTCTTCCACCCATTTGGGCATGCGTGAACCGACGGCGATCAGTCGCAGTCGCACAGCGGTCCCTTATTGCTGGTCTTTGTTGAGCTTGATGAAATGCTCATGGGTGTTTTCCGGGCTGTGGTGCGCGGCGCTGCCGGCACGGCTCTGCTCGGCACCCTGCCACAAACGTTCCAGGTCATAGAACTGGCGAGCGCTGGCAGTCATCATGTGCACGATGACATCGTCCATATCCAGCAACACCCAGTCGCTGTCGCCCTTGCCTTCTTCACCCAACGGCTTGACGCCCTGGGCCTTGACCGCCTCGCGGACCTTATCCAGCATCGCGCCGATCTGGCGGTTGGAAGTACCGGTAGCGATGATCATGAAATCAGTGATGCTCTGCTTTTCACGAACGTCGATCACCAGAACATCCTGGGCCTTGACGTCTTCCAGGGCCGCTACGGCAACCTTGACCAGCTCTTCGCCGCGCAGTTCCGGGCCGGTATTGGCCACTACTGGCAGCGGAGCGCTCTTGAACGTGCCCTTGCGCTTTACTTTGTTTACGTCTTTGTCAGTCATATAAAACTCGTTTTGCTCGTGTGTTCGGGCGCTTCGATACACGCATTCACGTGCCTTGAAGCGCGCCCTTTTTCAGTTCGACGCACGGTAAAGCCCGTGCGCATCGATGTAGGCCAGGACCGCGTCGGGCACCAGGAAACGTACCGACTTACCGCTGGCCAGCAGTTGACGGATCTGGGTGGCGGATACCGCGAGCGGCGTCTGCCAGACGAATGCAATCTGTCCGCTCGGCCCTTTGAGGGCCAGCGGGTCGCTCACCGAGCGCGCTGCCAGCAGGTTGCGCAAGGCATCCGGCGGTTCGCTGTCGGCATCCGGGCGTTGCAGCACCAGGATGTGGCAATGCTGGAGCAACTCTTCCCAGCGATGCCAAGTGGGCAGGCCGCAAAATGCGTCCCAGCCCAAAAGTAGAAAAACCTGGTCTGGGGCGGCCAATTCGGCGCGCATCAGTTCCAGGGTGTCGATGGTGTAGGACGGTTTGTCCCGCTGCAATTCGCGGGCGTCCACCACCAACGGTGGCACACCGGCCACCGCGCACTTGACCATCGCCAGACGGTCCTTCGCCGACACCTGCGGCGTACCGCGATGAGGCGGCCTGGCACTGGGTGTCAAACGTAACTCATCGAGCGCCAGTGATTCGGCGACTTCCAGCGCACCGCGCAAATGGCCGATGTGCACCGGGTCGAAGGTCCCGCCCAGCACGCCAATGCGTCGAGGCAGAGGCTCGCTGGCGGTCACTTGGGCTGACGGGTCGAGGTCGCCCAAGTCAGAGCGACTCCTGGCCGCGCAACTGACCGTCACCGACCACGATGTACTTCTCGCAGGTCAGACCTTCGAGGCCCACCGGGCCGCGGGCGTGCAGCTTATCAGTAGAAATGCCAATCTCGGCACCCAATCCGTATTCGAAGCCATCGGCGAAGCACGTCGGCGTGTTGATCATCACCGAAGATGAATCGACTTCAGCCACGAAACGCCGGGTATCAGCCAGGTTTTCGCTGACGATCGAATCGGTGTGATGGGAGCCGTACTGGTTAATGTGCTCGATGGCCTGATCCAGACCGTCTACCACGCGGATCGAGAGGATCGGCGCCAGGTATTCGGTGTGCCAGTCCTCGATGGTGGCCGCAACGGCCTCGATGATCGCCCGGGTACGCTCGCAACCGCGCAGTTCGACGCCTTTTTCGCGGAACTGGGCAGCCATCGATGGCAGGAACTCCTTGGCGATAGCCTGATCGACCAGCAAGGTTTCCATGGCACCGCAGATGCCATAACGGTAAGTCTTGGCATTGAACGCAATGCGCTGGGCTTTCGGCAGATCGGCGTGGGCACTGACGTAGACGTGACAGATGCCGTCCAGGTGTTTGATGACGGGCACGCGGGCATCGCGACTGACCCGTTCGATCAGGCCACGACCGCCACGGGGCACGATGACGTCGACGTATTCGGGCATGGTGATCAGCGCGCCGACGGCGGCACGGTCGGTGGTTTCGACCACTTGCACCACCGCGGCCGGCAGATTGGCTTCAGCCAGGCCGCGCTGGATGCAGGCGGCAATGGCACGGTTGGAATGAATCGCCTCGGAACCGCCACGCAGGATGGTCGCGTTGCCGGACTTCAGGCACAGGCTGGCGGCATCGATGGTCACGTTCGGCCGTGATTCGTAGATGATCCCGATCACGCCCAATGGCACGCGCATCTTGCCGACCTGGATCCCAGACGGGCGAAAACTCATGTCGCGGATCGCCCCCACCGGGTCCGGCAATGCCGCGACCTGACGCAAACCGACGATCATGCCGTCGATGCGCTCCGGGGTCAGTGCCAGGCGTTCCAGCAGAGCAGGCTCCAGACCATTGGCGCGGCCGGCGGCCAAATCCAGTTCATTGGCTGCGGTCAGCTCCGCGCGTGCAGCGTCCAGCGCATTGGCAGCCGCCTGCAAGGCGCGGTTTTTCTGCGCGGTGCTGGCACGGCCAATTACGCGGGAAGCTTCGCGGGCGGCGCGACCCAATCGGGTCATGTAGTCAAGAACGGACTCAGTCATGGTCTGCAATGGTCTTTGCTAAGGTCTTGGTAAAGAGTAAAGCGGCAGATTATAGCTGTCGCGTCCCGGGACTAACAGCGGTGACAGGCGGATGGTCGAAATGGAGGGCAATTTGCCGACGTTCAGCCGTGATTAAGCTGCATATTGTTATCATCACGACTCAATCAGCCCTGATAAACGCTGTTCATCATGACCAACCTGCCTGTTTCTGCGTCCGCTACGCACCAGCCCGTGGGGTTGCCGGATGCATTTTTCGACCGCGATGCCCAAACGCTGGCCCGGGATTTACTGGGCAAAATCATCCGTCATCGCATCGGTGACCTGTGGCTCAGTGCCCGGATCATCGAGACCGAAGCCTATTACTGCGAAGAAAAAGGCAGTCACGCCTCCCTTGGCTACACAGAAAAGCGTAAGGCTTTGTTTCTGGATGGCGGCCACATCTATATGTATTACGCCCGCGGCGGCGACTCGTTGAACTTCAGCGCTCAGGGACCGGGTAATGCGGTATTGATCAAATCAGCCTATCCGTGGGTCGACGAACTGAGCGGGCCGGCGAGCCTGGCGCAGATGCTATTGAACAATCCCGATGCTCAGGGCCGACCTCGCCCCTCGCAAAAACTGTGTGCCGGGCAGACGCTGCTCTGCAAAGCGCTGGGGCTGAAGGTGCCGGTCTGGGACGCCAAGCGCTTCGACCATGAAGTACTGCTGGTAGAAGATGTCGGGCCGGCGCCCGGGCACATCATCCAGACCACACGCCTGGGGATTCCCCATGGGCGCGACGAACACTTGATGTACCGTTTTGTTGATGCGGCTTACGCACTGTACTGCACGCGCAACCCGCTGCGCCGGGGGCAAGTCGAAGGTCGCGATTATTTTTTGTTGTCCTGAATATTGAAAAAACCCTTGTGGGAGCGAGCCTGCTCGCGATAGCAGAGTGATCGTCGAAGTAGATGTCGTCTGACACTCCGCTATCGCGGGCAGGCTCGCTCCCACATGAGGCCTGTAGTGTTTTGAAGATTGCGTTCGCCCCTCGGGACCGATTGATTATTCGATGGAGTTGTTTTTATGGGCCCATGGCTCGATAGCGTGACCGGTTGGCTGACGGTCAATCCGCAGTGGTTGGCCGCGGCAGTGTTCATAGTGGCTTGTGTGGAATGCCTGGCGATTGCCGGTTTGATCGTGCCCGGCACAGTGTTGTTGTTTGCCGTGGCGATGCTGGCCGGCAGTGGCGCGTTGTCATTGGGTGAAACGCTGCTGCTGGGTTTTCTCGGCGGTGTGTTGGGCGACATCGTTTCGTACTTTTTAGGGCGGCATTTCCACCAGAACATCCGTCGCTTGCCGGGGTTGCGCCATCATCCGGAATGGATGGCCGGAGCCGAGGCGTATTTCCAGCGTTATGGCATCGCCAGCCTGTTGGTCGGACGCTTTATCGGCCCGCTGCGGCCAATGTTGCCGATGGTCGCCGGGATGTTCGACATGCCGTTCCCGCGCTTCGCCGTCGTAAGCCTGTTGGCTGCCGCAGGCTGGAGCGTTGCCTATCTCCTGCCGGGCTGGGCCACCGGGGCGGCGATCCGCTTGCCATTGCCGGAAGGTTTCTGGCCTGAAGCCGGGATTGTCGCTGGCAGCGTTGCGGTGATGGTCGGTCTGAGCGCAAACAGCAGCCTGCGCCGCCATCGCCGGGCGACCATCTGGATCAGCAGCATGAGCCTGTTGATCCTGATCGGTCTGTTCATCGGCTATCCGCACCTCACCGCCCTCGACCAAGGACTGATGACCCTGATACAGGAACACCGTAGCCCGATGCTCGATGAAGTGGCTGTGGTGTTCACGCTGATCGGTGAGTTCCGCAACATGTTTATGTTCAGCACCCTGCTGACAGTCTTGCTGTTGCTGACACGACAATGGCGGCACGCGCTTTTCGCCGGCGGCACCCTGCTGTTCACCGCGCTGGGCAACACCGCGACCAAACACTTTTTCGCCCGTGTGCGCCCGGAAGTGCTGAGCGATCCACTGACCAGCTACAGCATGCCCAGCGGCCATGCGTCAGGCTCTTTCGCGCTGTTCTTGACGCTGGCGGTGCTGGCGGGTCGCGGACAACCGCCGCGCATGCGCCTGACCTGGTTATTGGTGGGCTGCTTGCCAGCGCTGACGATTTCCTTTTCGCGGGTGTACCTGGGCGCGCACTGGCCGACCGATGTGCTGGCCGGGGCGATGCTGGCGGCATGCGTGTGTGCGGCCAGCCTTTGGCTGACTCAACGCCAGACGTCGCTCACCGCCATGCCGCCGAAAATCTGGTGGCTGGTGTTGCCGTCGTTGGTGGCTTTGTTTGGCTTCTTTGTGTTGAGGCACATGCCGCATGCGATGTTGAGGTATGCGTATTGATGCTGTAACACCTGTAGCAGCTGCCGAGCCTGCGAGGCAGCGTTCGGCGGCGAAGCCGTCGCAAAACCGACAACGCAGTCTTTCAGGCAAACCGCATAAGCAGGATTTGCGAGGACTTCGTCCTCGAACGCAGCCTCGCAGGCTCGACAGCTGCTACGGGGCTGCGATCTTCTAGCGGACGTCAGGCAAACAACTCACCCTGCAACTCATCCAGCAATGCCTGAATCGCATCCAGCCGCTGCTGCGGATCATCAAGTTGCAGCAGGTCTATCTTGTCCACCTCGGCAAACGGCAACAGGTACGCCAACTGGTTGGCCAGCGACTGTTGCCCCGTCGCTTCGGCGCCCATGCTCAGCGCTTCGACCATCGGGTGTTCCGCCAAAGCCTTGAGCAGCGCGACCAGGTCGGCGTCGTCATCCTGTAGCGGTTGCTCGGGCTCATCTTTGAGCCACTCGACTTCGGCGACGATCAACTGGTTGCGCTGCACCTCGGTGCGCACAACGTGGAAACGCCGCCCGCCTTTCACCCGAATGCCCAACAGGCCATTGTCTTGCTGATGGAAATCGGTGATCAGCGCCTCGCACCCCACTCGTGCGTAGCCTTCGGGGGCGATGCCGACTTCTTCACCGTCCAGGATGCACACCACGCCGAAGCCGCCGCCCTGTTTCATGCAGCGACCGATCATGTCCAGATAGCGCGCCTCGAAGATCTGCAAGTCGAGGATGCAGTCCGGAAACAGCACCGTGTTCAGCGGAAAAAGCGGCAGACTCATAGACATTTCCTTACACCACCATCGACACCGCCAACGGCAGGAACACCGCCGTGGCTACGCCCATCAGACTCATCGCCAGCGCCGCAAAGGCGCCGCACTCTTCACTCTCCTGCAAGGCCACCGAAGTGCCGACCGCATGAGCGGTCATGCCCAGGGCCATACCGCGAGCCTCTGGGCTGTGGACGCCGAGGCGGGTCAAAAGACTCGGCCCGAAGATCGCCCCGATCACCCCGGTAATCAACACGAACACCGCCGCCAATGCCGCGACGCCACCAATCTGCTCCGCCACCAGCATGGCAATCGGCGAGGTGACCGATTTGGGTGCCATGGTCATCAGGATCATGTGTTCGGCGCCGAAGGACCAGCCCAGCAACACACCCATGCCCGTGGCGACCACGCCACCTATCACCAGCGTAGTAAATATCGGCCAGAACAACTGCCGGATCCGCCGCAGATTGAGGTACAGCGGCACCGCCAACGCAACGGTGGCCGGCCCGAGCAAGATGCTGAGGATCTCGGTGCTCTTGCGATATTCGGCGTAGCTCAGGCCGCAACCCACCAGGACCACGATAACCAGCAACATGGAGACCAGTACCGGTTGCAGAAAAACCCAACGGGTTTTCTCGTATGCCGCCAGCACCAATTGATACGCGCCCAACGTAATCCCGATACCGAACAACGGATGGTGAATCACCGACGCCCAGGCGCCGTGCCAATCGAAAATCATTGGCCGTCCTCGCGATGAGCGTGACGCTTGACCATGCGCTGCATCAATACGCCGGCGAAGGCCATCGACAGCAGCAGCGACAACACCAGCGCACCGGTGATCGCCCAGAAATCCGCGGCGATATCGGCGGCGTAAACCATCACGCCCACCGCCGGCGGCACCAGCAGCAACGGCAGATAACGCAGCAGGCTGCTGGCCGCAAGGTTCAGCGGCTCGCCGACTTGACCGCGAATAATCAGATAGCCCAGCAGCAACAGCAGGCCAATGATCGGCCCCGGCAGTACCGGCAAAAACAAATGGTTGAGGGCGGTGCCGAGCAATTGAAAAAGCACCAGCCAGGTCAGGCCACGTAACAACATCCATCATCTCCCGCGCGTGCTCCCCACAAAGAAGGGGCCCGACATTATAAGCATGCCAACGCTATGAATCGGCATTCGCCAAAAGCATGGATAGTTGACCGGAGCCATTTGCCATGTTGATCTAAAGTGGTTCGCAGGGAGGTCAAATCCCCCCACTCGAAAAACTATAAAACCGATGAACCCAAGGAGAGTCTCAATGCCCTATGTTCCAGTTGCAGAGCTCAAAGATTATGTCGGCAAGGAACTCGGACGTTCCCAGTGGCTCACCATCGACCAGGAACGTATCAACCTGTTCGCAGAAGCCACAGGCGATTATCAGTTCATCCATGTCGACCCGGTCAAAGCCGCGCAAACACCTTTTGGCAGCACCATCGCCCATGGTTTCCTGTCGTTGTCGCTGATCCCCAAACTGATGGAAGACATCCTCATCCTGCCCGAAGGCGCGAAGATGGTGGTCAACTACGGCCTGGATAGCGTGCGTTTCATCCAGCCCGTGAAGGTCAATTCCAGGGTTCGACTCAAGGTCGACATGAACGACGTCATCGAGAAGAAACCCGGCCAATGGTTACTCAAGGCCACCGCCACGCTTGAAATCGAAGGGTCGGACAAACCGGCGTATGTCGCCGAGCCGCTGTCCCTCTGCTTCGTGTAAAGCATCCCGGATGCGAAGCAGCTCACGCTGTTTCGCGCCGTGTCTGTGCCGTGTCTCTATAAATGCGACACATAGCTGCGGCATACTCCGTCGCCTAATTGCCCGGATCCCGCTATGCGCTCACTTGCACTCCTTGCTTTGACCCTGTTGCTCACCGCTTGCGGCGATGGCGAATCGCTGTTGCCCCCCGATGCCCGCCTGCCGGACGGCGGACGCTATCGCGGTGATCTGGTCAACGGCTTGCTGCAAGGCGAGGGCCGCATCGATTATCCGAACGGCAGCTGGTACGCCGGCCGGTTCGATAAAGGCCAATGGCATGGCCAGGGCGAATGGCATGGCAGCAATGGCGAGGTCTATCGCGGGCAATTCCAGCAAGGGCTATTCGACGGCCAAGGCACGCTGACCACCATTGGCAACAGCTATACCGGCGGGTTCAAGGCGGGTCGACGCGACGGTGAAGGCACCCTCAAAGAAAACGCCATGACCTACCGCGGCGAATTCAAGGCCGATCAATATTCAGGGCTCGGTCGTCTGGAACTCGCAGACGGCAGCCAATACCAGGGGCAATTTGCCCACGGCAAACCCAACGGCGAAGGCCAGCGCAGCGATGCCAGCGGCAATCAGTTCACCGGGCATTTCGCCAACGGCCAGCTGGAAGGCAATGGCACCTTCAACAGCGCCGATGGCGATATCTATGTCGGCGGTTTCAAGAACAATCAACTGCATGGCAAGGGCCGCTACGAAAACGCCGATGGCGATGTCTGGCTCGGTCAGTTCAAGGAAGGCGTGCTCAGCGGCAAGGGCGAGTTGATCGGTGCCGACGGCAGTCACTACATCGGCCAGTTCAGCGACTGGCGTTTCACCGGTCAGGGTCGCTTGAACCTGGCCGATGGCAGTTTCTATGTCGGCCAGTTCGACGGCGACAACTATCAGGGCAAAGGTACTTTGGTGCTGACCGATGGCACGGTGCAGAGCGGCACTTGGGTCAATAGTCAGCGCGTGCGCGACGCCGACGGCAAGCTGCTGCCCGACCCTCTCGAACTCGGCTTGCTGGCTCAGGGTCGCTTGCTCGACGATGCACTGGCCAACGTCCCGGCCTCGACCCCGGCGGTCGAACTGTACACCTTGACCCTGGGCGGCGACGGCAAGCAGAGCGTGTTCCTGCGCGAGTCCGATTACGTCGCCAACATGCTCGCCAGCCGTTTCGGCGCCTTCGGCCAGATCCGCCTGGTCAACCATCGCGATCACCTCGGCGACCGGCCGATGGCCACCCGGGAAAACCTGCGCCGCGCCACCCAGACCCTGGCCGAACGCAGCGGCCCGGAAGACTTGCTGTTCATTTACCTGACCAGCCACGGCACCAGCGAACACGAACTGGTACTCGACCAGCCACGCATGGAACTGGCCGACCTGCCGGCCGACGAACTGGCCGCCGTCCTCGCGCCCCTGAAGAAACGCGACAAGATCATTGTGATTTCATCCTGTTATTCCGGCGGCTTCATCCCCGCCCTCAAGGACGAACGCACCCTGATCATGACCGCCTCGCGCGCCGATCGAGTGTCCTTCGGGTGTTCGGAAGAAGCTAACTTCACGTATTTCGGCGATGCGCTGTTCGCCCAGGCGCTGAACCAGACCGACGATCTGGAGCAAGCCTTCAAACTGGCCAGGGCCACCGTGGCCGAGCGTGAACTGGCCGACAATTTCGAAGCCTCCGAGCCGCAAATCTGGGCGCCGAAAACCGTTCTTGCCCACTGGCAATCGTTACGCAAACAGCAGGCACGAAAGGCGCTGCAAAGTGTCTCTATCAGCAAGGATGAAAAGAGCAACTAAGCTGAATAGTATCAAGGGGGAATGACTATGTACTTGACGCCTCAGCACGTATTGCTTGCCGGAGCTACCGGGTTGACCGGTGAACATTTGCTTGACCGTCTACTCAACGAGCCAACGATTACACGGGTATTAGCCCCCTCACGCCGGCCACTGGCAGAGCATCCTCACCTGGAAAACCCGGTCGGCGACCCGGCGGTGTTTTTGCCGCAATTGAACGGTCGCGTCGACATTGCCTACTGCTGCCTCGGCACCACGATCAAACAGGCCGGCTCCGAGCAAGCGTTTCGCGCGGTGGACCTGGACATGGTCGTGGCCTTCGCCAAACGTGCGCGGGAAATGGGCGCACGGCACTTGATCGTGATCAGCGCCTTGGGTGCCGATCGGCGATCCTCGATTTTCTACAACCGGGTCAAAGGCGAGATGGAACACGCATTGCGCGCGCAGAATTGGCCGCAGTTGACCATTTGCCGGCCTTCGCTGTTGCTGGGCGATCGCGTCGAGCCACGACTGGGCGAGAAAGTCGCCGGCCCGTTGTCGCGATTGATTCCGGGCAAATACCATGGCATCGAAGCCTGCCAACTGGCCCGCGCCATGTGGCGCCTGGCGCTGGAAGAGCAGGATGGCGTGCGGATTGTCGAGTCGGATGAGTTGCGCAAGTTGGGCAAATAATCTTGCGGCGTCTGATTGGACGCCATCGCGAGCAGGCTCGCTCCCACATTTGATGGCGGCGTTCACCTATTTTGTGTCCACTGCAGATCTAATGTGGGAGCGAGCCTGCTCGCGATAGAGCGCGAAGCGCTCTCCTACAATCCGCCAGTCGCCTGAAAACTTACGCCAATCACCGTCAACAACGACAGCGGCAACAGCAACGTGTCGAGCAAAACACTGGCCGGCAGATCAACACCCGGATAACTCGGTGCTTCTGCGCCAAATCGGTCCATGGCGCAGCACCCGCCATTCATCGCATACAAATCCAGACGCGTCCCCGAATACACCACCGGCGCTCCAGGCTTGGCGGCATCGAGGGTGCGCGCCGTGGCGCAGCCCGCCAGTTGCAACACCAGCAGAATGATCAGCAGCTTATTCATCGCTGCTCAAATGGTGTTCGCCCCAACGCGGCAGCATGTCTTGCGGGATGTTCAAACAGTTGAGAATTCGCGCCACGACGAAGTCGATCAAGTCATCGATGGTCTGCGGCTGGTGATAGAAGCCCGGCGACGCCGGCAGAATGGTCACGCCCATGTTCGACAGCTTGAGCATGTTCTCCAGATGAATGCTCGAATACGGCGCCTCGCGCGGCACCAGAATCAGCTGGCGGCGCTCCTTCAAGGTCACGTCGGCAGCCCGTTCGATCAAGTTGTTGCAGGCCCCGGTCGCGATAGCCGACAAGGTCCCGGTGGAACACGGCACCACCACCATCGCCGCTGGCGAGCCAGAGCCCGAAGCCACCGGCGACATCCAGTCTTCCTTGCCATACACCCGAATCTGCCCGGCGGCGGCGCCGGTGTATTCCGTGAGGAAGGCTTGCATCATCTGCGGTTTGGACGGCAGCGTGACATCGGTCTCGGTGGCCATCACCAGTTGCGCAGCCTTGGAGATCAGGAAGTGCACCTCGCGGTCTTCACGCACCAGGCAGTCGAGCAGGCGCAAGCCGTACTGGGCGCCCGAAGCGCCGGTCATCGCCAGCGTGATGCGTTCCGGACCGTTGTTCATTGCAGCGCCTCGGCCAGTTTGCCGTGCAAGCCACCGAAGCCGCCGTTGCTCATGATCACCACGTGCGTGCCGGGCTGAGCCTGGCTCTTCACACGCTCGATGATGCCTTCCAGGGAATCGCTGACAATCGAGGGGACGGTGCACAACGCGGCAGTGGCGCCCAGATCCCAACCGAGGTTGGCCGGCGAATACCAGATCACCTGATCGGCATCGACCACACTTTCCGGCAAACCATCGCGGTGAGCGCCGAGCTTCATGGAGTTGGAGCGCGGCTCGATGATCGCGATCAACGGCGCGTCGCCAATGCGCTTGCGCAGACCGTCGAGGGTGGTGGCGATGGCGGTCGGGTGGTGAGCGAAGTCGTCGTAAATGGTGATACCACGGACTTCCGCGACTTTTTCCATCCGCCGCTTCACGCTTTTGAACGCGCTCAGTGCAGCGATGCCCATCGAGGGCACTACGCCGACATGACGTGCGGCGGCCAAGGTGGCCAAGGCATTGGCGACGTTGTGCTGACCGGTCATGTCCCACTCGACCACGCCTTGAGCGACGCCTTCGAACATCACTTCGAATTTCGAACCGTCTTCACTGAGCAGTTTGACCTGCCACTGACCACCGGCACCGGTGGTTTGCACCGGGGTCCAGCAGCCCATTGCGATGACGCGCAGCAATGCCGGTTCGGTGGTCGGATGGATCACCAGGCCTTCGCTCGGAATAGTCCGCACCAAATGATGGAACTGCCGCTCGATGGCCGGCAGATCGGGGAAGATGTCGGCATGATCGAACTCAAGATTGTTCAGGATTGCTGTGCGCGGGCGGTAGTGAACGAATTTCGAGCGCTTGTCGAAGAACGCACTGTCGTATTCGTCGGCTTCGATCACGAAGAACGGCGTGCCGCCCAGACGCGCCGACACCGAGAAATTCTGCGGCACGCCGCCGATCAGGAAACCTGGGCTCATGCCGGAGTGTTCCAGGACCCAGGCGAGCATGCTGCTGGTGGTGGTTTTGCCGTGAGTGCCGGCAACCGCCAGCACCCAGCGGCCTTGCAATACGTGATCGGCCAGCCATTGGGGGCCGGAGACGTACGGCAGGCCTTTGTTCAGCACGTATTCGACGGCCGGGTTGCCGCGGGACATGGCATTGCCGATCACCACCAGATCCGGAGCCGGATCGAGCTGCGCCGGGTCGTAACCTTGGGTCAACTCAATGCCCTGGGCTTGCAGCTGAGTGCTCATTGGCGGATAGACGTTGGCATCGGAGCCAGTCACATGATGGCCCAGCTCTTTGGCCAGAACCGCCATCGAACCCATAAAAGTGCCGCAAATACCAAGAATATGAATGTGCATAGTCGACCTCGTAAAACATGGCCGCAGGTTAGCGTAGGGTAGGAAAATTCGCACCTTGTGTTTGAATGCCTTGACGAAGTGATAGAAAATCACATCCGCTCGACATCCGGCTATCGGCCATCTATAGAAAATCACTCCTCCGATAGCAATGTTTTTACTTCATAGGCCACCGGGGAGCGCGCCATGAAAAAAAAAGATTCTCAGCTCAGCATTGCTCCGGCAACTGGAACCAGGAAACTCTCCGCTGCGCAACGGGAATTCAATGGGCTTATAAAGAAAATTGAAGAAAAACGTCGGGTTCTCCAAGCATGGGAAACCGCCATCCCTCTTTACATGGAGCGTTGGAGTACCGAGTTCCGTCCTCTGCTCGATTCATACCATGAATGCAGCCTTGAATTTCTGCATGTGCTGGACCGCCTCAGTGGAGAAATCAAGCTTTCGAAGGCCGATCGAGCGACATTGAGCCAGGAGATCTGCGAACTGGCTATTTCGCTGATGGAGGAGGATGACGAAACCTTGAAGGTGCTGCACAACAAGCATAGCGGACGTGACTTCGACGCAGACCAGCGTGAAGACGACGAGCTGCTAAAGCAGGGGCTGCATGAGATATTCGGCATTGATCTGGGCGAGATCGATATGCAGTCGCCCGATGCCATTGCCGAAAAACTGCATGAGCAGTTTCAGACCGAACAAATGGCGCATGAACCAAAGGCGCAACAAAAAAACGCCCACCAACTGCGCAAGGAAAAAGAGGCCGTTGAGGCCAGCCAATCAGTGCGCGAGGTCTACCGCAAACTGGCCAGCGCCCTGCATCCGGACCGTGAAAGCGATCCTGCCGAACGCGAACGTAAAACCGCCCTGATGCAGCGCGTCAACCATGCCTACAGCGAACGTAATTTGCTTGACCTGCTGCATCTTCAGCTGGAAGTCGAACATATCGACCCCCTTACCATTGGCACGCTGTCCAAAGACCGACTCAAACATTACAACCGGATACTCCAGGATCAGCTCACAGAGCTAGTGCAAGAACAGCTCAACCTGGAAGAGATGTTCAGGGATCAATTCAACCTCGCGCCATACGAGACGCTCTCGCCTCGAAACCTGAAGGGCAAATATCAACTTCAGGTCGATCTGTTAAACGTCGATATTAAATACCTGAAGCACCTGTGCCAAGCGTTGCCAGGCAATCCCAAGGCTTTGAAAGCCTGGCTCAAGGAACAAAGACAGCATCACCAGGCCTGGGATTTTGAAGACGAAATCTTCGATTTCGACGATATCCCGGATGAGCTCTTTCGTTAGGTCGCTGCCAGGGCTATAGCCGCAAAAGCTCAGCGGGCAATGGCGTGCTTGCGCAGTTTTCGATAAAGGGTGTTGCGGCTGATACCCAACTGTTCGGCGGTGTGGGTCATGTGCCAGCGCTGTTGCTCCAGCACCGTCAGCAATGCCAACCGCTCGGCATCGTCCAGCGGATACTCGGACGGCTCTTCAACCGCCGACGCCGTCACCGGCCGAGCCTGGCGAATCATCGCCGGCAAATCCTCCAGCCCGATCCGGCCGCCATCACACAACGCGGCCAGGGTCCTCAGCACATTGCGCAACTGCCGCACGTTCCCCGGCCAGGCAAAATCCAGCAAGGCCTGCCGCGCAGGCCCGTCGATCAATACCGTTTCCCCACCCGCCTCTTCGGCCAGCAAAAAGTCGAGCAACTGTGATTTGTCAGCGCGTTCACGCAGTGCCGGCAATGCGACGTCCAGCCCACTGAGCCGGTAATACAAATCCTCGCGGAAACTGCCGTCCTGCACCCGCTCAAGCAAATTGCGGTGGGTGGCGCTGATGATCCGCACATTGACCGATTCCGGCTCGCCGCCAATCGGCACCACCTGACGGTCTTCCAGCACCCTTAATAGCCGGGTTTGCATGCTCAGCGGCATGTCACCGATTTCATCGAGGAACAGAGTCCCGCCATCGGCCTGTTGCAACTTGCCGCGCATGCCTTCCTTGCGGGCACCGGTGAAGCTGCCGCCGCGATAGCCGAACAGTTCGCTTTCGATCAGGCTTTCGGGAATCGCCGCGCAATTGAGGGCGACGAATGATTTTTCTGCCCGTTGACTGGCCTGATGCACGGCTTTGGCGAAGGCCTCCTTGCCTGAGCCGGTTTCGCCATTGATCAGCAACGGCACATCCCGTTCAAACACGCGCAAGGCCTTGCGAAAATCCTCCTGCAACGCGGCATCGCCCAGGCAAATGCCTGACAAGCGCGGACGCTCGGCAACCGTCGGGCTTTGCACCACCGGCACCGGAATACTGCGCGGCTGCCCGCGCAACACGGCAAACAACCGCCGCCCGTCACGGGTGCGCAATGGCCAACTGGCGCTGGCATTGGCGCTCGCGCGGCCGAGCAATTCATCCAGCGAGCAGTCGAAAAACGCCTCCACCGGTTTGCCCAACAGCCCACCACGAATATGCCCCAGCAAATTCAGCGCACTCTGGTTGACCGCGCAGATCCGCCCTTCCCCGTCGAACGCCAGCAGCCCTTCGCTGAACAGCCCGACGGATTCGGCCTGCAGGTGAAAACGCAGCAACCATTGATTGTCGAAGTAACGCAGGAAATAGCAGCTCTCGATCATCTTCGCCGACAGATTGACCAGGGCCATGGTGTGGAACTGGCTCTGACGCGAAACCTCGTGACGCGCCGAAGACACGTCGAGCACCGCCAGCAGCTCCCCGTGAGGATCGAACACCGGGCTCGCCGAGCAGGTCAGGCCGGTGTGACGACCACGAAAATGTTCGTCTTGATGGATGGTCAGGGACTGGCGCTCCACCAGGCAGGTGCCGATGCCATTGGTGCCTTCGCAGGCTTCGCTCCAGTCGGCGCCCAGCCAAAGGCCGGCGCGCTCGAAAATCTTTCGTTCGGTGGGCGCGGTGACACAGTTGAGGATCACCCCGCGGGCGTCGGTCAGCAGCACCGCGTGGCCGGCGCCGGACAGTTGCTGGTGGAGGCTGGTCATTTCGGTGCCGGCGATCTGCAGCACTTGCTGCAAACGTTCGCGGCTTTCCAGCACGCGGCCATGTTCCAGCACCGTCGGCGCCATGGTCAGGGCCGGGTCGAGGTGATAGTCCTCAAGACAACGCAGCCAGGAACGGGCAATGGACGGATCGCTGCCGGGACCGTGCAGGTGGGATTTACCCTGGGTCACGGTCAGCACTTGCTGGGCATGGCGACTCAAATGGTTGTCGTGCATTTCTTATTATTCTCCCCAAGAGGTTTACATCCCCCTGTAGGAGCGAGGCTTGCCCGCGAAGAACGATAACGCGGTGCATCAGGCAAACCGCATCATGGCCTTCGCGGGCAAGCCTCGCTCCTACAGGGAGGTTCGAGCATCCTCCAGCCTAGCCTGCAATGCAATGCTGGCAAGACCGATGAGTCACAGCCTGCGCCACAAACGGTACAAAGTGTCACAGGGGCTGTACCGCAATCGTCACAACCGCTGCCCATCCGTCCGACAAAAAATACGCAAGGCCTTGATTTACCTGACCTGCAAGGCGCTGGCCCGACCTTTGCTCTACGCTTAATGCAGCGCTTTAGCGCGTCCTCCCTTATAAGCACAAAAGCCAAGGAGAAACCCATCATGCGTTACGCTCACCCCGGTACTGAAGGCGCTATCGTTTCGTTCAAGAGCAAATACGGTAACTACATCGGCGGCGAGTTCGTCGCGCCTGTCAAAGGTCAGTACTTCACCAATACATCGCCGGTCAACGGCCAACCTATTGCCGAATTCCCGCGTTCCACCGCCGAAGACATCGAAAAGGCCCTGGACGCTGCCCATGCCGCCGCCGATGCCTGGGGCGCCACGTCCGCCCAGGCACGCTCGCTGGTCCTGCTGAAAATCGCCGATCGCATCGAACAGAATCTGGAAGTGCTGGCGATCACCGAATCCTGGGACAACGGCAAGGCCGTTCGCGAAACCCTCAACGCCGACATCCCGCTGGCCGCCGACCATTTCCGCTACTTTGCCGGTTGCATCCGCGCCCAGGAAGGCAGCGCCGCCGAGATCGACGGCAACACCGTGGCGTATCACATTCATGAACCGCTGGGCGTGGTCGGGCAGATCATTCCGTGGAACTTCCCGATTCTGATGGCCGCCTGGAAACTCGCCCCGGCCCTGGCCGCCGGCAACTGCGTGGTCCTTAAACCGGCCGAGCAAACCCCGCTGGGCATCACCGTGCTGATGGAACTGATCGGCGACCTGCTGCCGCCCGGCGTACTCAACGTGGTGCAAGGCTTCGGCAAAGAAGCCGGGGAAGCCCTGGCCACCAGCAAGCGCATTGCCAAGATCGCTTTCACCGGCTCGACCCCGGTCGGCTCGCACATCATGAAATGCGCCGCCGAAAACATCATTCCGTCCACCGTGGAGCTGGGTGGCAAGTCGCCGAACATCTTCTTCGCCGACATCATGCAAGCCGAACCGACCTTCATCGAGAAAGCCGCCGAAGGCCTGGTGCTGGCATTCTTCAACCAGGGCGAAGTCTGCACCTGCCCATCCCGCGCCTTGGTTCAAGAGTCGATCTACGACGACTTCATGAAAGTCGTGATGAAAAAAGTACTGTCGATCAAACGTGGCGACCCGCTGGACACCGACACCATGGTCGGCGCCCAGGCGTCCGAGCAGCAATTCGACAAAATCCTTTCGTACCTGGAAATCGCCAAGGGCGAAGGCGCCGAACTGCTGACTGGTGGCAAGGTAGAAAAACTCGAGGGCAGCCTGGCGACCGGGTATTACATCCAGCCGACCCTGCTCAAGGGCACCAACAAAATGCGCGTGTTCCAGGAAGAAATCTTTGGCCCGGTGGTGAGCATCACCACCTTCAAGGACGAAGCCGAAGCCCTGGCCATCGCCAACGACACCGAGTTCGGCCTGGGTGCCGGTCTCTGGACCCGCGACATCAACCGCGCCTACCGCATGGGCCGCGCCATCAAGGCCGGCCGTGTCTGGACCAACTGCTACCACCTGTACCCGGCGCATGCTGCGTTCGGTGGTTACAAAAAGTCCGGCGTCGGTCGTGAAACCCACAAAATGATGCTCGATCACTATCAGCAGACCAAAAACCTGCTGGTGAGCTACGACATCAATCCGTTGGGTTTCTTCTAAAAGCCTGTCGCGAGCAAGCCACTTCCCTGTGGGAACTGGCTTGCTCGCGAAGCGGTTGAACATTCAGTAGAAATATCTAGCACCACCCCGGCAAAAACGCCGACTAAAAAACAATAAAAACAGGTGAACCCTATGCCTAGCGATCAAGCCAGCGCGCAGCCGGCAATCTCCTCGGTCGACTTCGAAAAAGTCGGCTCCGATTATTTCCAACAACGTGAACTGAAAAAAGGTGCGGCGGGCTGGGTCCTGCTGGTGGGCCTGGGTGTGGCTTATGTCATCTCAGGTGATTACGCCGGCTGGAACTTCGGTTTGGCCCAAGGCGGATGGGGCGGCATGTTTCTCGCCACGTTGCTGATGGCCACCATGTACTTGTGCATGTGCTTCTCCCTGGCCGAATTGTCTTCCATGATCCCGACCGCCGGCGGTGGCTACGGATTTGCCCGTAGCGCATTCGGGCCGTGGGGCGGGTTCCTCACCGGAACCGCGATCCTGATCGAGTACGCCATCGCCCCAGCGGCCATCGCGGTGTTTATCGGGGCGTACTGCGAATCGCTGTTCGGCATTGGCGGCTGGATGATTTACCTGGCGTTCTACATCATCTTTATCGCCATTCACATTTTCGGTGTCGGCGAAGCCCTGAAGCTGATGTTCGTCATCACCGCCGTCGCGGCATTGGCATTGGCAGTATTTCTGATCGCGATGGTGCCGCACTTCAACGTCGCCAATTTGCTGGACATCCCGGTGACCGAGGCCAAGGGCGCCAGCAGCTTCCTGCCCTTCGGCTATGTCGGCGTCTGGGCAGCCATTCCTTACGCAATCTGGTTCTTCCTGGCCGTCGAAGGTGTGCCACTGGCGGCGGAAGAAACCAAAAATCCGAAACGCGATCTGCCCCGCGGGTTGATCGGCGCCATGCTGGTGCTGGTGAGCTTTGCCTTGCTGATTCTGGTTATCGGTCCTGGCGGTGCCGGCTCAAACGCCCTGCTGACCTCCGGTAACCCGTTGGTCGAAGCGCTGACCAAAGCCTATGGCGGCTCGACCTGGATGGGCAGTTTCGTCAACCTTGTGGGTCTGGCCGGGCTGATCGCCAGTTTCTTCTCGATCATCTATGCCTATTCGCGGCAGATCTTTGCCTTGTCCCGTGCCGGCTATCTGCCGCGCAAACTGTCCGAAACCAACAAGAGCAAGGCTCCGGTACTGGCGTTGATCATTCCCGGCATCATCGGCTTTGGTCTGTCACTGACCGGCCAGGGCGACCTGCTGATTCTGGTGGCAGTGTTCGGCGCGACCATCTCCTATGTGCTGATGATGGCCGCGCACATCACCTTGCGTATCCGTCGCCCTAAAATGGATCGTCCGTACCGCACGCCGGGCGGTATCTTCACCTCAGGCGTGGCACTGGTGTTGGCTTGCATCGCCGTGGTGGCGGGTTTTCTGGTGGATCCGCGGGTGGTGATTGGCGCCGCGATCATCTATGGAGTGTTAATTGCTTACTTTGCCTTCTACAGTCGGCATCACTTGGTAGCAGGCACGCCCGAAGAAGAGTTCGCGGCCATTCAGAAAGCTGAAGAAGCCTTGCACTAACGGCCGCAAATCCCGGCGCAGACCCTGTCTGCGCCGTCACGGAGAATCTGTATGGCGAGTTTTGCTCACACTGTCGGCGCCCAGACCTACCGCTTCGACAGCCTCAAGGACGTCATGGCCAAAGCCAGCCCGGCGCGCTCCGGGGACTTTCTGGCTGGCATTGCCGCCCTTAACGATGGCGAGCGAGTGGCCGCGCAAATGGCCTTGGCTGACATCCCTCTGACTCACTTCCTGCAGGAAGTACTGATTCCTTACGAGACCGATGAAGTCACCCGGTTGATCATCGACACTCATGATAAACAGGCTTTCAAAGCGGTCAGCCACCTCACTGTTGGCGGCTTTCGCGACTGGCTGCTCAGCGACGCCGCCGACGAACAGAGCCTGCGCGCCCTCGCTCCGGGCCTGATCCCGGAAATGGCCGCCGCCGTGTCGAAGATCATGCGCGTGCAGGACTTGGTGCTGGTGGCGCAGAAAATCCGCGTGGTCACGAAATTCCGCGGCACTCTGGGCCTGCACGGCCGACTCTCGACACGCCTGCAACCCAATCACCCCACCGATGAACCGGCCGGTATCGCCGCGAGCATTCTCGACGGCCTGCTGTACGGCAACGGTGATGCGATGATCGGCATCAACCCGGCCACCGACAGCATCGCTTCGATATGCGCCATGCTGGAAATGCTCGATGCAATCATCCAGCGCTACGAAATTCCTACACAGGCCTGCGTGCTGACCCACGTCACCACTTCCATCGAGGCGGTGAATCGCGGGGTTCCCCTGGATCTGGTGTTCCAGTCGATCGCCGGCACGGAAGCGGCCAACGCCAGTTTCGGTATTAACCTCAACGTCTTGCAGGAAGGCTATGACGCGGGCTTGAGCCTGAATCGCGGCACATTGGGCCAGAATCTGATGTATTTCGAGACAGGCCAGGGCAGCGCCTTGTCGGCCAACGCCCACCACGGCATTGATCAACAGACCTGCGAAACCCGCGCCTACGCCGTGGCACGCCATTTCAAACCGTTTCTGGTAAACACCGTTGTGGGCTTCATCGGCCCGGAATACCTCTACAACGGCAAACAGATCATCCGCGCCGGCCTCGAAGACCACTTCTGCGGCAAGCTGCTGGGCGTGCCCATGGGTTGCGACATCTGTTACACCAATCACGCCGAAGCCGATCAGGACGACATGGACACCCTGCTGACCCTGCTGGGCGTGGCCGGGATCAACTTCATCATGGGCATTCCCGGTTCCGACGACATCATGCTCAATTACCAGACCACGTCGTTCCACGACGCCCTCTACGCCCGGAAAACCTTGGGCCTGAAACCGGCGCCGGAGTTTGAACAGTGGCTGGCGAACATGGGCATCTTCACCCAGGCAGACGGCAAAATTCACTTCGGCGACAACCTGCCGCCGGCCTTCCGTCAGGCCATGGCGCAACTGGGATGAGTATTGAGATGGATAAACCACCTGTCGATCCGAAAAACCCATTGCTGGAACTGCGTCGCCTGACCCCGGCACGTATTGCCCTCGGTCGCACCGGCACCAGTATGCCGACCAGCGCGCAACTGGATTTTCAGTACGCCCATGCACAGGCCCGGGATGCGGTGCACCTGCCGTTCGACCACATGGGGCTCAGCTCGCAACTGGCCGAACGTGGACGTGGAAGTCTGCTGCTGCACAGCGCCGCCACGGACCGGAACAGCTATCTGCAGCGCCCCGATCTGGGGCGCAAGCTGAGTGATGAGTCGGCGCAAACCCTGCGCGATTACGCGTTGACCCATCCTGGCGGGGTGGATCTGGCCGTCGTGGTGGCCGATGGCCTGTCGGCATTGGCCGTTCATCGCCACACCTTGGCGTTTCTGGCGCGCATGGAAGAACAGACAGCCGCCGAGGGCTGGTCCCTGTCGCCGGTGATCCTTGTGGAACAGGGCCGAGTCGCGGTGGCCGACGAGATTGGCGAGCTGCTGGGCGCGAAGATGGTGGTCATTTTGATCGGCGAACGCCCTGGCTTGAGCTCGCCAGACAGCCTGGGCTTGTATTTCACCTATAATCCCAAGGTCGGACTGACGGATGCCTATCGCAACTGCATCTCGAATGTCCGCCTCGAAGGCTTGAGTTACGGATTGGCGGCACACCGTTTGCTGTATTTGATGCGCGAAGCCTGTCGGCGGCAGTTATCCGGGGTCAGTCTGAAGGACGAAGCCCAGGTTCAGACGCTGGAGTCGGACAAAGGTGCGGACATGAAAGGTAATTTCCTACTGAGCCCGTCGGATGCCTGAACCGTTTCCGCATTGCGTTTCTATTCAGGTTTGAGGCAGGATCGATGCACGGCCGCCAGGGTTTCCCGTCGCCGTCACCACGTAAGACAGCCACTTGAAGACGAGACCTACCATGCGGATTATTCAAGCGACCCTCGAACACCTCGACCTGCTGACCCCGTTGTTCGTCAAGTATCGTGAGTTTTACGGTTCCCTGCCGTATCCGGACTCATCCCGGGCGTTCCTCGAGAAACGCCTGCGGCGCAAGGAATCGGTGATCTACCTGGCCCTGCCCGATGACGACAACAACAAACTGATGGGTTTCTGTCAGTTGTACCCGAGCTTTTCGTCTCTTTCGCTTAAACGTGTGTGGATCCTCAACGATATCTACGTCGCCGAAGACGCCCGCCGCCAATTGGTGGCCGACAACCTGATCCGCACCGCGAAAAAAATGGCCAAGGAAACCAATGCCGTGCGCATGCGCGTTTCCACCAGCAGCAATAACGAAGTCGCGCAGAAAACCTACGAGTCCATCGGGTTCAAGGAAGACACCGAGTTCAAGAACTACGTATTACCGATCAGTGACGGGATTTAAGTCCCAGAAAGATCGTCCGAAGGCTCGGGCCGCGTTCGGACGATTTTTTCCCACAAACACCGCAACCCATCGACATCCCCCGCTACAAACTCGAGGCGTTTTTCGCTTCTCTCCCCGTATAATGCTCATTCTTCCGGCTCGTAAGAAAAATCACATTCCGCTGTAGTCTTACGCCAAGCCATCCGCACAGGCCTGCAGAGTCGGGCCATCACCACAGGTGCTATCCATGGATTTCAACCCGATCGACCTTATCCTGCATCTCGATGTTTACCTCGACCTGCTGGTGACTAACTACGGGGCATGGATTTACGCCATTCTGTTTCTGGTGATTTTCTGCGAAACCGGTCTGGTGGTGATGCCATTTCTGCCGGGCGATTCCCTGTTGTTCATCGCGGGCGCCGTGGCGGCCGGTGGCGGCATGGACCCGGTGCTGCTGGGCGGCCTGCTGATGCTGGCGGCGATTCTCGGTGACAGCACCAACTACGTGATTGGCCGCACCGCTGGCGAAAGGCTGTTCAGCAACCCGAACTCGAAAATTTTCCGCCGCGACTACCTGCAACAAACCCACGACTTCTACGACAAACACGGCGGTAAAACCGTGACCCTGGCGCGCTTCATGCCAATCATCCGCACCTTTGCCCCGTTCGTTGCAGGTGTTGGCAAAATGCCTTACCCACGTTTCCTTGCATTCAGCGTCCTCGGCACCATCCTTTGGGTGGGTGGCCTGGTCACCTTGGGTTACTTCTTCGGTAACGTACCGTTCATCAAGCAGAACCTGTCGCTGTTGGTGCTGGGCATCATCCTGCTGTCGCTGCTACCGATGATCATCGGCGTGATCCGCAACCGGCTCGGTCATACCACGTCCAAAGTCGAACCACGCTGACTCACGATGTGGTCCCTTAGCGCCTGGCGACGCCAGCGCACTCTGGCCAGGCATCCGATTGCCGACGACATGTGGCAACGGGTGCGCCATCACTTGAGCTTTCTCGATGGCCTCAGCGCAGCCGAAGACCAGTGGCTGCGGGAAGCCTGCGCGCTGTTCCTGCAAGACAAACACCTGACCGCCCTGCCCGGTGTCGAGCTTCACCAGGAGCAACGCCTGCTGCTCGCCGCTCAGGCCCAATTGCCGCTGCTACACCTGGGCGATCTGAACTGGTATCAGGGTTTCCACGAAATAATCCTTTACCCGGACGATTTCCTCAGCCCCCAGCGCCATCGCGATGCCAGCGGCGTTGAACACGAATGGGACGGCGAACACAGCGGCGAAGCCTGGCCGCAAGGCCCGATCATCCTCGCCTGGCCCGGCGTGATGGCCAGCGGTGGCTGGGAAGGTTATAACCTGGTCATCCACGAACTCGCGCACAAACTCGACATGCTCAACGGCGACGCCAATGGCCTGCCACCGCTGCATGCCGATATGCGCGTCAGCGACTGGGCCAGGGTCATGCAAGAGGCCTACAACCACCTCGACCACCAACTGGACCATAATCCCGATGCTGAAACCGCCATCGACCCGTACGCAGCGGAAAACCCCGCCGAGTTCTTCGCGGTCACCAGCGAATACTTCTTCAGCGCCCCGGATTTTCTGCACGAGGCTTATCCACAGGTCTATGAGCAGCTGAAGCTGTTTTATCGCCAGGATCCTTTGGACAGGCTGCGGCAACTTCAGGCTAATGATCCGGTCTATAGGGCACACGACTAAGGTCTACACGACCTCTGGTACATGGCGTCGACGGCAGAATATGCCTATAATCGCCGCCACTTTTTGGTCAATCAGGCCAAGTGTTTTTGGTCAACTAACGGGGGCACCGCCCAATGAGCTACAGCAAGATTCCGGCTGGCAAAGACCTGCCGAACGACATCTACGTCGCGATCGAGATCCCGGCCAACCACGCGCCGATCAAATACGAAATCGACAAAGACAGCGACTGCCTGTTCGTTGACCGTTTCATGGCCACCCCGATGTTCTACCCGGCCAACTACGGTTACATCCCGAACACCTTGGCCGACGACGGTGATCCCCTCGACGTGCTGGTCGTGACCCCTTACCCGGTTGCTCCAGGTTCGGTAATCCGCGCGCGCCCAGTCGGCATCCTGAACATGACCGACGACGGCGGTGGCGATGCCAAAGTGATCGCGGTTCCACACGACAAGCTGTCCCAGCTGTACGTCGACGTGAAGGAATACACTGATCTGCCTGCGCTGCTGATTCAGCAGATCGAGCACTTCTTCGCGAACTACAAAGATCTCGAAAAAGGCAAATGGGTGAAGATCGAAGGCTGGGCCGGCGCAGATGCCGCCCGCGACGCGATCATGAAGTCGGTTGCTGCCTATAAAGGCTGAGAAGTCGCGGTAAGCTTCTAGCTCCAGGCGCCAAGAAGAACCCCGGTTGATCCGGGGTTTTTTGTGGGCGCTCCGCTCAGACACTCACCTTTAACGGTACGTATAGGGCTTCTTGGCTTGGGTTTTTTCTTGTTTAATTTCCACTAAAAGCGTCTTACATCCAGTCTTAAATTTCCCTCGAAATTTGAACGGATCGTTTATTCAAACCCCCATCCTGCGCCAGTAAACTCGTGTTTATGAAAAAGAACACTAGCGGCCCACGGTTCAAAGCACTCCTCGAAGCAGCGAAAATCACAACCACAGGATTTGCCGCTTTTTTCGACACGGAAGCGCAAAATATCCACAACTGGTACACCCGAGGCGTGCCCGCCTACCGCATGGAAGAGGTCGCCCGACTACTGTCTGTCAACAGCGACTGGCTGAAAACCGGCGAAGGCCCGAAAGAGTCCTCACGCCTGCGCGTGCTCGACGAGGCCGGCAACACCTTCGACGCCCAGGCCATTCGCGGCATCTACACGGTGATCGAGTCCATCGACGTCGAGCTGCCCTTCTACAAAGAAACAGCCACCGCCCCGGGCTCCAACAAAACTCACGTCGTCAAAGACCCCAGCCAATCCATCCGCCTGCCCCGCAGCCACCTCGACTCCCTGGAAATCAATCACGCCAACGCAATTTTCACTCACATGATCGGCAACAGCATGGGCGAAAAGATTGAAGACGGTTCGACGCTTGCAATCGACCGGGGGCTCACTCAGGTTATTGATGGGGAGATTTATGCGATCGAGCATGACGGGATGTTGCGGATCAAATACCTGCATCGGATGCCGGGGAATGCGCTGCGGTTGCGCAGCTACAACAAAGCCGAGTATCCAGACGAGATCTTCAGTGCCGAGCAGATCGACAAGCAAAACATCAGGGTATTGGGGTGGGTATTCTGGTGGTCGACGCTCAATAAACGGCGACCGCCGGTACCGTTCCTCTAAGCGTTAAAAGATCGCAGCCTTCGGCAGCTCCTACGGCGAGATAGGGAAACGCAGGCCCCTGTAGGAGCTGCCGAAGGCTGCGATCCTGGCAATCAACCCGAAACCCAAACTACCCGGCCCTATTCAGAAACTCTCCCACCAACCAATACCCCATCGCTCTACCCGGCATGTCCCGCTGGGAATTCCTCAAAAAAATCAGTATGCTGCGCCCCACATTTGCGCATCGACCCTTCTTCAGGCTCAGATCGCACCGACAAGGCAGATGACTTTCTCGCCGAGTCCCACAGCCGGACGCAAGATCCGGGTGTACGTTTTGAAGGCTGGCGCGGTTTACCAAAAATAAACCAAGCCAGTCCCCGAGAAGCCGGCCACAAGCCGGCTTTTTAATGTCTACGAAAAAGTGCTACTCAACGGCTAGCAAGATAGATCAGCATCCCATGCTGATCTAAGTCATCAGCCGCCGGTAAATCAGACGGGAGCAGTTTGTTTTCATGCATAAAGTCCAACTGCAGCACATTCCCCTTTAATACCTGATGTACCTGCGCGGCCTGATCGGCGAGACCAATTAAATTCGCACTGGCTTGTTGATCATAGTTTCCAGGCACGAAACGTCGCAGTGGATCACTTAGAATAGCCGTCAGAGTCTTACCAAATTCGGCGTGCTCGGTTGTAAGCTTCTGGGCAACGCCCAACGCAGCTTTCTGCTCACCCAGCTCCGATAACGCCTGAACCCGGCCTTGCCCAGACGCCAACCATGACCGGTAGTTCATGGATAGCTCAAACGCGTGCAGATATTCTCTCTTGTCTGCCGTCAGCTTTCGGACCACACCATGAAAGTAACTTTGGGCAACAGCGCACTGACTTTCAGCAGTCAGCAGCTTGCTCTGAACGATTTCAGTCGAACCGTAATTACCCAACTCAGCAAGCGTACCCATTGCAGCGTTCACAGGGGCAAAATGAGCAAGCCACTGCTTATCCTCAAACCACTCCTGCTTAGCCTTTACATCATTTACAGCATTGCCGATCGCATTTAACTGCCGCTCGATTCCCTGCAGCTTCCGATAAATCATGGCAAAGCCAACGGCACTCACAACCAGGTTGGCGACCTGAAGTCCCATCAGCATCTGACCTTGCATCATCAGCTTCGATAACTGCCCATCCAGCACCTCTGACGGCGGCTCGGTGCTAACGGAGTCCCCCTCCCTCAACCAAGCAACGACCTTTTTTGTGACCTTGTCCCTTATCACTCCACCAACGCGCTCGAGTTCTCCAGATTCAAGTCCGATAGCCAGCCACTCGGGCACTTTGAAAACAACGCTCAAATCAATCATCGAAAGCGCCCTCAAATACCGAACTGAGCTGAGCACACATCATTTTTTGTCTAAGCATCGCGATATGTAGCACGCAAGGCACTGTCACGCGAAAAGCAGGTCCAGCCATATCAATCGCAGTCCAGACACCCGTCAGAATCCAGCCGACTGGCCCCATGAAAACGGCCACACCACGTCCCAGAGCCGCACCTGCGGCACCGCCGGCAGCAAGTTTTATGCCATAACCAAGAAGCTGTTTGGCCATCGCGCTAGCCACGATTGTCGATACTTGGTAGGTCACCACTCCAGCGGCCCTGGCACCTAACAAGGTAAAAAGAGAGGCACCAGACAAGAGCGCACTTAAGTCGCTTTTACCGAGCCCCGCCTCCTTGAGAATGGCCTCCATATCTGCTCGCTCTTTGCCTTCAGCTTTTTTCAACGCATCGCGCAAAATTTTCTGGATCAACTCCTCTTCGAGTTGAACCAGGCCGAAGGAATCAACATCCTTAACGCCAAACTTCTGGGCAACGTCCTTTACTACTTCGTGGTAATCGGGGCCGCTGCTGCGGAAGAGGTTGACGAAGCTATTGCCACCGAACAGACGGATTTCATCCAGGACTTCACCGGCATAACGACGATGATCAGGGTTGTGAGATTTATAGATATCTTTGCCAGACAGGCTTTCAGTCGTGCTCGCTTTAAGAATGTATTCGACCAAGGGTTTTAGATCCTCATTCGAAGCATTCGCCATCACATCACCGGTCGAAATCGATGTCATCGTGCAGCTCCTTTAAACTGTCAATCCATACTAAAAACTGGCTTTATGAACGCCTGCATTAAGCAACGCGAGCACTGGCCTCAATTTTTTGCAGCGCTGCAAACAGCTCGTCGACCTGCCCAGGCTCGAACAACTTTTCCGGCCCACTGGGTGTGATATCCGTAAAAGGTGATTTGTAGAGCAAATCCGCATTCATCACCCCGTGCTCCGTGAGGTGCTGGATCACTAGGTTGCTAAATTCGATTTGGCTGCCGCTGAGTGTTTTTCCAGCCAAGAAACCAGACAACGCATCAGTAGCAGCATCGCGATCCAGACCAACCAAGGAGCGAATGAACAACCCCAAACCCTTGGCCTGTTCTTTCGCCCGATTGATCTCGCCCGCACCGGCACCACTTTCAACCAGCATCTGCTCCAGAGCTTCAAGGTCCAGGGCCGTCAATGGTTGATTACGCCGCAGCTTCTGCAACGACAAGTGATCCTGATGTGCACGCAGAAAAGCACGAGCCTTTTCGCGGAAACGCTCAAAACTCGCCGGGTTCACCATCGAAGGCATAACGACTTCGTCGATCTGCCCCAATTCGTCCTCAAAATTGGTATAGACGGTAACGCCGCGTCCTTTTTCCAATAGTTTGATCAAACCACGCAATTTGCGGCGAGCCTGTTCCAGCATCGAAACGGTGACGTCTTCCCACCACTCCTGCCCCGCCACGGCTTCAATCATCAGCGTTTGTTCGGCGATCGCCGGAATGTTGGTTTGACCCAGCAACGCCCGAGCCAAGTCCTGAACCTGCTCACTCAAACGGGCAAAACCTGGTTCCGCATTGAGAATGCACAGCTGTAATCGCAACAACAGAAGGTCGAAGCGCTTAGCTTCTTCGTCCTCTTCCGCCAAGGTGGTCGGCAAACCTGAAACGTGGTCGGCCAATTCGCGCAGTTGAGTCTCTCCGATGTCTTTCCAGATGCCTGCAGCGGAATAGATTTCGACCCAACGTCGTTTAGGACGAACAACGAAGTTGTCCAGCGTCATCGAGCACACCCGTTCATGCAGCGACAAGGCAATGTCGTCACGCAGCTGATCATCGCTGAACACCACTGAGTAAATGCCGTGAGGCTCCTTGAGCTCGACGCTGTTACGCCGCCGATCCAGCGCCGCCAACATTTCCAAACGGGTTTTGAACAAGCGCTGTCCCAACGGTTCGCTCAGCGTTCCCTCGGTGGGTTCAGGGTTCTGATTGAAATATTCGAGGTTCTGGCAGAAATCGAAAATGAAGAAGTCTTCTTTGTCATGACCCGGACCAAAGAGGTTTCTGCACAGTCGAGTGCCCCGTCCGACCATTTGCCAGAACTTGGCTTTGGAGCGGACGATTTTGAAAAATACGAGGTTGACCACTTCTGGCACATCGATTCCGGTGTCGAGCATATCCACCGAAATCGCGATGTGCGGTGCCTTGTCCTTGATTGAGAAATCATCAATCAAGGACTGCGCATATTCAGTTTTGTAGGTAACGACCCGAGCGAAGGCGCCTTTCTTATCGGGGTAGCTCTCATCAAAGCGATCAGCAATAAACTGAGCGTGAGCATTATTCTTGGCAAAGATGATGGTCTTGCCCAAACGGTCACCGCCCGCCACTTTGTGGCCACGCTCCATGAGGGTCTGCAACACTTTGTCTACCGTGTCGGTGTTGAAGAGCCAGCGGTTAACCGCATCGGCGCTCACCTCGTCCGGTACTTCTTCCTCTTCGCCCCACTCCAGTTCGTCCCACTGATCTTTCTCATCTTCGGGAAGCTGATCGTAGCTAATACCGTCGCGCTGGAATTTTAATGGCACCGAAACCCCGCGCGGCCTGACCAGATAACCTTCGGCAATCGCGTCATCCAAGGTGTAGGCGTCAGTCGGGACGCCGCTTTCCAGGTTGAACAGGCTGTAAGTGTTTCGGTCGATCTCATCTTTAGGCGTGGCGGTCAGCCCCACCAACAACGCATCAAAGTAGGAAAAAATCGCCCGGTATTTCTGATACACCGAACGGTGTGCTTCATCGATGATGATCAAATCGAAATGGCCCACACCGAAGCGCCGCTGTCCGTCCTGCTTTTCATCGATCAGACCCATCATCGTCGGATAGGTCGAGACGTAGATGCGCCCTTCGGTGTTCTTCTCGGTGACCAGATTCACCGGCGCGGCGCTGGGTAAAAAGCTTTTGAAGGCGTTAGCCGCCTGATTTACCAATGCCACACGGTCAGCCAAAAACAGAATGCGTTTGGCCCAATTGCAACGCATCAACAGATCGCTCAGGGCAATCACTGTGCGTGTCTTGCCGGCGCCGGTGGCCATCACCACCAGAGCTTTACGTTGGCGATCCTGCTCGAAGGATTCACCGATGCGGCGGATGGCCCGTAGTTGGTAGTGGCGCTCGACGATCACCGGGTCAATCGTCGCCTGCCCCAAAAGCTTGCGACTGCTACGGCGCTGAATCAGCAGCTCCAGCTCGGCCTTCTTGTGGAAACCCTGAATCAGACGCGGCGCGAACTGGGTGTCATCCCACAGCCAGTGCTCATAGCCATTGGTGAAATAAATCAGTGGCCGCTGGCCGTACATTGTTTCCAGGCAATCGGCATACAGCTTGGCCTGTTGCTGCCCGGCTCGGGCATCGCGCTGAGTGCGCTTGGCCTCGATCAGCGCCATCGGTTTGCCGTCGTCACCCCAGAGCACGTAATCGACAAAACCCTTGCTCTGGGTGTTCGGCATGCCCGCCACTTCAAACTCACGATCACGGGCCGCATTGAGTGGCCAACCTGCTTCGTGTAGAAGCTGATCGATAAACAGGTCGCGGGTTTGCGCTTCGTTGTAGTCGTGATGATCGGGCTGCGCCGCGTTGGCCAATTTGGCGGCGGCCACCTCGGCGCGCAGAACAGCAAGTTCCTGGTCCAGGACAGCGTTTCTCTTTTGCGCTTGAGCCAGCGCCGCATCCCGTTGGGCGAGTTCGCTTTCCAGTTTTTGCAACTGAGCCAGACTTTGAGTCCCAGCAGTTACTGCCGGCTTAGGCAACAGCGCCGGGTTAAAGCGCAACGCACCATCCGGCTTACCAGCGGCACTGCGTGCGTAATGCCGCCCTAGCCAATAGGCCACATGAAATAGCTCGCTAAGCACCGCTTGGGCGTCTTGCTCGCGTACCTGACGGGCGCTGTGCACCGCATCGTTACCGCGCTTGCGGATCACTTCCATTTTGGCGTGGAGCATCGGCCCGGTCAGGGTCTTGAAGCTTGGCTCAAACAGGAACGCGGATAAGTCGCTTTTATATGGCAGCTTCAAGCTGCGATCGGCCTGGAACAGCCACGCCACCAGCAACTCCAGCGTGCGCCGGGCATAGAAGCAAGATGATCGCGGATCCGCCAGGACATTGGCCTCGGCCTTGACCGCTTCGGCATGGAAACCGGGCCATTCAGTGCGCAGGAAGGCAAAGTTACTCATATCAACGTCCTTGAAATATGGCGGCAACGTCTAACCGGTCGGTCAGGTACGGAGTGAATCCGGTGAACAGGATACAAAGTGCCAGCATATCGCGCATCTCTATATTGCCTTCCACACTGCCTGGCTTACCGCCATGGCGGATGCCCGGATAGTCACAGGTGAAACCATAGAGGCTTTTCAGCGCATTGCGCACCTTGGCGTGGGGCCAATGAGGGAGCTGATCGCAGATGCTCGACAGCGCGTATTCGCTGACCCGAGGGTTGTCGCGGCCCAAGGCTTCCAGCAGGTTGATCTGTTTTTGCAGGCAGGTTTTGATCCGCCCTTCGCCGCCCTTGTCGTGCAGATCACGAAAGGCTTCGTCGAAGTCTCGTTGCAGGGTGTGGAGGTGTGGGTGTTCGGCGTTGCTGTCGCGTAGTCCCTGAACCAGGTTGGCGAACAAGCCGGGGACGGTCGGGTACAGCCGACAGGGGCGGCGCAACTCGTAATGCAGGTTGTAGGTATCGATGAAGTTGGCCAGGCGATTGAAGTACGCATTGGCCAGCGAATCGCCGGCTAACTCATCGAGTACGTCGTAGGCGTTTTGTAGAAAACCCAACAGTGCCGATTCGTCGATCAGGTCATCGGCGGTGATTCGGCGGAAGGCTCGAACGCTTTGGGGAGGGTCGTCGATTATCTCGGCCAGGACTGCCAGGGAGGGTGGTGTTTTTAAGGCAGGCATCAACGCCCGGGACAACTCGCAGAAAAGATCGGCAGGTGCCGATCCGTGTCGCGCCAAGGGGCTCCAGAGCTCGCGCCAGGTGCGAGACCAGACGGGGAGCAGGGAGCCGCGCATGGGTTAGAGTTCGCCTCGGAAGGCGCGGTGTTGGAGGGATGAGAAAAGGGCATCCAGCTCAGATAAGTGTTTTTGCTGAAGCGTTTTTGTGAGTTCGATTTGCATAAGAGAAAGCTCAAACTTTTTTTGAAGTGCAAGCGGAGGAATAAGAAGTGGAAAGTTTTTAAGCTGCGATATATTAATCGACGCTATGCCCGTAGTTTGTTTTGCCGATTTAAGAAAGTAGCGCTTACCGCGAACACTACCTACTAGCCAATTTAAAAAAATCGGCGTGAGCTCATCCGTTACCAATCTCACTCTAAATACGTGATTTTGATGAATACAAACAGGCAATTCGTCATTCCATAGCGTCCCTCGACCTAACTTGTCCGGATCGCCACCTTCTGTCAAAAGCAAATCGCCTTTCAACAAACGATAACGTTCAACTTCAGAGTCGGTTGCCTCTTCCGTCTTGACACCGTCCATTTTTAAAAATTTATCTTGGACATTTGCAACGGTCAAATAGGGAACTGAAGATGTCAACTTCCCATCAAGCTTTCGCCCTTTGGTAAACCCGGAGACAATCTCTGCGCAGTCACCAAGCTCTTTCGAATCATTCCATCCTCGATCATTTACCAAAACATTTCCGAACATCTCACAGAACGCGGCATGAGACAGTGAATCAATCTTCTCAAGCGTTGCACGACGCTTAGTTCGCAAATACTCAACCTGATCCAAAATTGCAGCAATGCGCCTCTGTTCAGACAATGTGGGTTTCGGAACTTTTAACGCTTGTAAAGTTGTAGAGTTCACACCCAACTGAGCAGCCCCGCGAGCGCCGCTCGAAATCTGAGCCCAATAGTATGGCGTATTGAAAAAATGAATCAAATAAGCTGGATCCACCTCTTCATTGAGACGGACTCTTATTAAATACGACGCAAATACCGCATTATCCGGGCAATCACGAACAAGATAACTTTTTCCAGTGGTAGCGCCTGTCCGTGCAAATACAATATCTCCAGGCTGAAGAAGAGAACGACTTATTGAACGTTCATCACACTCGCACCAAGGGACTTTGTCCCAATTCACTCCACCATTTTGAATGTCAGTAATGCGGAGAAACTTAGGGCCTAAAGGGCTCTTAGCTGCTGAAGCCGTCACACCGTAATCGACCTTCTCTGCGATATCACTTAAAGAAACCGTAGGCCAACCTGTCATGCCATAACTCTCCGGAGGTTTTGCATTCCTAACCGAATCTCTTCCTCCATCTCGTCCAGCTCTAACAATATTTCATGAGATGTACGATGCTCGACTTCCTCATGAACCAACTCCTTGTAGCGACTAATACTAAGATCATAATCTTCCGCAGCAATTTCTTGCTTAGGAACACAGAAACTTTGCGCCGTCCGTGGACGTTTTAGCTCTGCCCCAGATCGCTCGCTCCATTGAGCCAGTACATTTGGCAAGTTATTTTTCGAGTGATCTTCCTCACTCAGCACTGTGTTCGGTGCAACACCTAATTTGTCGTCACTAAGCAGGGGGGTGCGCCTATCGTCCAAACTCATGCCGTCGGCTTGCAAGTCATAGAACCAAACGTTATCAGTGCCGCCTGAGTTAGTTTTTGTAAATAGCAAAATAGAGGTGGCGACACCTGCGTAAGGCTTAAATACGCCGCTCGGAAGTTTGACAACTCCATCAAGTTTGTGATCTTCGACAATCATGCGACGCAATTCTCTATGCGCCTTAGTGGACCCGAACATCACACCGTCCGGAACGATCACGGCAGCACGTCCACCCGGCTTGAGCAATCGTAAGAACAGCGCCAAAAACAGCAGTTCAGTCTTCTTGGTTTTAACGATGCGCTGCAAATCTTTCGCAGTACTTTCGTAATCCAGACTGCCAGCAAACGGCGGGTTGGCGAGAATCAGGCTGTAGTGTTCGGCCTCCCCTGCGGTGCTCTCTGCCAGGGAATCGCGATAACGAATATCCGGGTTTTCCACCCCGTGCAGCAGCATGTTCATGCTGCCGATACGCAACATGGTGTTGTCGAAGTCGAAGCCGTGGAACATGCCGTGGTGGAAGTGCTGACGCTGGGTGGCATCGAGCAGCAAGCTTGGATAGGTGTCACGCAGGTATTCACCGGCCGCCACCAAAAACCCACAGGTGCCGCTGGCCGGGTCGCAGATCACGTCGTTGGGCTTGGGTGCGGTCAGTTCAACCATCAACTGAATGATGTGCCGTGGCGTGCGGAACTGGCCGTTCTGCCCGGCACTGGCGATTTTGCCGAGCATGTATTCGTAGACGTCGCCCTTGGTGTCGCGGTCGTCCATCGGGATGCCGTCGAGCAGGTCCACCACTTTAGCCAGCAACGCAGGCGTGGGAATGGTAAAGCGCGCATCGCGCATGTGGTGGCTGTAGGTGGAGTCGTCGCTGCCGATGGTTTTCAGGAACGGGAACACGTGGTCGGCAATCACTTCAAACATGGCCGCTGGGGCCAAATGCTTGAAGCGCGACCAGCGGTAGTCATTGTAATTGCAGCCGCGCGGGTCGAGGCCCTCAGGGAAAATTTGACGTTCCATCGGCTGCTTCAGGCGATTGGCTTTGTTCTCTTCCAGGGTGTGCAACTCATCCAGGCGACGCAGGAACAGCAGGTAAGTCAGCTGCTCCATGACCTCCATCGGGTTGGAAATACCACCCGACCAGAAAGCATTCCAGATAGCGTCGATTTTGCTCTTGAGTTCGCCGGTGATCACCGTGTGTTGCTCCATAGCTCACGCGCCCGCAGAGCAGGCGCTAAAAAGTGGGGGATGATAACGTCTGGGCAGAGCGCGCGTATGCCAGACGGCGGAATTTATTGCGCAGGGATGTTCTGTAAGACAAAACCCTGTGCCGGTAAATCATTCAGCACACGACTGATCCGAGACACAGAGGCTTACGCTTTCTCGGCGCCAGCGGCGTTTTTCAAGGTACTTGTCGCGTCAACCGTCCTACTATGCCGCTCTTTTCTCGGCCTGCTGCTCCCGATCCGGGTTCAGCATCACCGTGCCGATCGGTTCCCAGTTACGCGTCCGACCTGACCAGCGCTCCGGGGTTTTCTCCTTGGCTCGTTTGTACAGCTCATGGCGCTGCGCCAGGATCTGATGGTCCAGTCCTCGATGCCGCTCAGCCGGTGTGACGAAGCGGATGCGGCTATGCCGGTGCTCGTTGTTGTACCAACGCATGAAATCCCTCACCCAGGCCCGTGCGGCGTCCAAACTGGCAAAACCATTCACTGGCCATTGCGGGCAATATTTCAGCGTTCTAAACAGCGACTCCGAGTAGGGATTATCATTGCTCACACGCGGGCGACCGCGGGACGGCGTGATGCCCAGGTCGTACATCTTGCTCAACAGCGTCACCGATTTCATCGGCGCTCCGTTGTCCGAGTGCAGTACCAGCGGCTCGCGTAAACACTGCTCGCTGATCACGCTGTGCAGCAGCAGGGCCGCCGCCTTTTCGCCGCTTTCTTCTTCGTAAACCTCCCACCCCACCGCCTTGCGGCTATAAATGTCTTCGATCAAATACAGGTAGTAATACTTGCCGCGTATCGGCGACGCCATATACGTGATGTCCCAGGACCACACCTGGTTGGGCGCGTTGGCGGCATGCGTCGTCGGAGCCGCGTGCCGTCTGGGCCGCTGGCTACGGCCACGGTGCTGCTGCTGGCCTGCCGCACGCAGGACGCGATAAAACGTGGACTCCGACGCCAGATAACGCGCCTCGTCAGCCAGACGCGGAACGATCTGACTCGGCGGCAGATGGGCGTATGCCGGGCTATTGCACAGCGTCACGATGACTTGCCGTTCGATCTCGCTCAAGGCATTACGCGGCGTAGGCCGCACGGTAGTCGTGCGGGCATCGGCTTGAACATCTTCAGTCTCGGTCCAGCGCTGCAAGGTCCTGAGCGAGAGCCCGATTTCCTGACACGCCATGTTTTTTCGGGCCCCGGCCATGATCGCTTCGATCAACCAGGCCACCAGTAACTGCCGTTGCGGCAAAGAGGTTAGCTGTCCTCGTTGTCGATCCCCCAGTAGTCGTTGAGCTTTTTTCGCAGCACCAACAACGCGGCGGTTTCAGCCAGCGCCTTGTCTTTGCGGCGTAGTTCTCGCTCAAGTTCCTGGATACGTTTCTTGTCCTTGCGAGACTGTTCGCGGTCAACCTTTTGTTGGTTCTGAACGCCCTGCTGCCCCGTGATACAGGCTTGACGCCAAGCGCTGACGTGTTCGGGGTACAGACCTTTTCGTCGGCAATACTCACCCAGTTCGAGCTGCGACAGACCGGCGGTTTCGAGGACTACAGCGAACCGGGCTTCAGCAGACCAGGTCTGCGGGAGTGACTTGTCTTCAGGCACTGTGCTTCCTTCAGAACTGACCTTCTTGCGCCAGTTGGACAAAGACATTTCGCTGACCCCTTCGCGGCGGGAAACCTCGGCCATCGACAGGTTCAGCGGGGGAAGCAGCATCTTGAGTAATGCGGCTCTGCGTTCAGGTGAATAATACGGCACGGCCAGTCTCTTTCCGCCCCCGATATGCTTTTTCAGGAAAAACCGGAGAGGCGACAACTATCCTGACACCGGGGGCCAGCACCTACTCTTGGAGGCATGCTGAGCGACCGCTAATTTATACTCGCCCGTCGATCAGCACAAAAACACCACCAGCACAGGGATGCGCCATGTCCGTTCCAACCTACGATCAGTTCATCGAACCCATCCTACGTTTTCTTGCCACCAAACCCGATGGTGCACCCGCTCGGGATGCCCATGAGGCGGCGGCAAAAATGTTGCAATTGACCGTAGAGCAGCGTGAAGAACTGATCGCCAGTGGGCAGACGACCTATAAGAACAGAGCGGGCTGGGCGCACGATCGACTCAAGCGTGCCGGCCTTTCCAGCAGCGCCAAACGCGGATATTGGAAATTGACTGACGCGGGTGCGGCCTACGCCAAGGAACATCCAGCCCCTCTGCCGGCCAATGAAGTGGAGCATTTAGCCATTGGCTATATGAATGTGAAGCTGAAGGTTGCCCCCGACGCCGCCCCGCTTGATGACGAAACGCCTGTTGAACCTGACGTAACCTCCGCCACCGCAAGCCCGGATGATCGACTTGAACAAGCGCTCCAGGAATTGCGCGACGCCACGGCGACTGACCTTTTGGATAATTTGTTGCAGGTCAGTCCCAACCGCTTTGAAGTGATCGTGCTGGATGTGCTTCATCGCCTGGGATACGGCGCCAGTCGCAATGACCTGCAGCGTGTCGGCGGCTCTGGGGATGCCGGCATCGATGGCATCATTTCGCTCGACAAGCTGGGATTGGAAAAGGTTTACGTTCAAGCCAAACGCTGGCAGAACACGGTGGGGCGCCCTGAGCTGCAGGCTTTCTATGGTGCACTCGCCGGACAAAAAGCCAAACGCGGGGTGTTCATCACAACCTCTGGGTTCACGGCAAACGCTGTCGACTTCGCTAAATCGGTGGACGGCATTGTATTAGTGGATGGCACCCGGCTGGTGCATCTGATGATGGATCATGAGGTGGGCGTTACATCACGATTATTGCGGTTGCCGGCGTTGGATCGCGATTACTTTGATGAGGAGTGAGGGTTAGTTTTTTGGCAAATAGGCCAATCCCCCCTAATGTTTGTGGCTTTAGGTGATAGCACACTAGAATCATGACTACGTTCTACTCAGAAGATCGCTGCTAACACGAACAAGGAGTAGGACTGAAGCCAGCTTAGACAGATGTGCAGGTCAAGGAGACCATCATGCCGGACGCCAGAAATATCAAGGAACAAAAGCTTCTCTACCACCTCACTTCGATTGAAAACCTGGATGGCATTTTTCAGGAAGGTCTGAAACCTCGCGCCGATCTCACTGATTTCAAAGACGTAGCAGACAGTGAAATCCTGAAAAAGCGTCAAGCCCTAAAACTTGACCGCTACGTACCCTTTCATTGGTTTGCTGCAAATCCATTTGATGGAAGCGTGCAACGCCATAGACCCGATGCCAAATTCGTCCTGATCTCGGTTTACAGATCAATTGCGAAACAAAACGGCTGGAAAGTTATTCCGTGCCATCCACTGGCTAGTGATTCAATCCAGTTACTCGATTACGACGAGGGTTTCGAAACCATCGAGTGGGAGGTCATGAACACCCGCGAATACCAGGACGCTCATTGCAAGAGCATCTGCATGGCGGAATGCCTAGCGCCTGGCGTTGTTAAACCCAACGTCTTCTTCAAAGTTTTCACTCCTAACGAGGAAGTTGAAGCACTCTGCGCGGCTAAAATGCGCGAGGCCGGTGTTACTGTACTCACCGGCGTGAATCAGAGAATGTTTTATCAATGAATTACAGCAGACTGAATCCAGAGAAGGCTCTGATTTGGCGTATCGTCCACCGCGATAACCTGCCCTGGATTCTGGACAACGGTCTGCATTGCGCAAACTCGGATGTGCAGGCACCGCAGTACGTGAATATTGGCAATACCGAGTTGATCGACAAGCGCCGATCTCGCCCTGTGCTCATTGCTCCGGGAGGGGTATTGGCCGACTACGTACCCTTCTATTTCACCCCTTTCTCTGTGATGATAAAAAACATTCACTCCGGGTGGAGTGTTCAGCAGCGCAGCAACGACGAGATCGTGATTCTGGTCTCAAGCCTGTACCGCGTCGAACAGCTTGGCCTACCGTTTGTCTTCACAAACGCACATGCCTACCCGGATTGGACAGACTATTACAGCGATCTGGCGAATCTCGGCGAGATCGATTGGTCTATCCTTCAGCGACGCGACTTCAAACGTGATCCTGATGACCCTCGAAAAATGGAGCGTTATCAAGCCGAAGCGCTGATTCACCATCACCTACCGATTACAGGACTCCTTGGCATCATGTGCTACACCGATGCAATGAAAGAACGCATAGAACAAGACGTCGCCGCCAGAGGCCTGACGTTGTCCGTTCATGCGCGTCCGGGATGGTATTTCCAATGATCAGATTTACCCAAGGCAACCTTCTGGAAGCCAACACCGAAGCCCTCGTCAACACGGTGAATACCGTGGGTGTGATGGGCAAAGGTATCGCGCTGATGTTTAAAGAGCGCTTCGCGGAGAACTACCGTCTGTATTCGGCGGCCTGCAAGGCTGGCGAGGTAGAGACAGGCAAGGTTCACGTAACGGCAGTCAACGAACTGGAAGGTCCTCGCTGGATCGTAAATTTCCCTACCAAACGTCACTGGCGATCACCGTCGCAGATGGCATGGATAACGGAAGGCTTACACGATCTGCGTCGCTTTTTGATTGAAAACCATGTGAAGTCCGTAGCGGTTCCACCGCTAGGTGCGGGTAATGGTGGTTTGAAATGGCCAGAAGTTCGCGAACAGATTGTTGAAGTCTTAAGTGATCTGGATGTAGATGTGCTGGTGTTCGAACCTTCCAATCGGTATTTGAATGTCGCCAAACGTAGCGGCGTGGAAGAACTCACACCTGCTCGCGCACTCATTGCTGAATTGGTTCGACGCTACTGGGTTCTGGGCATGGAATGCAGCCTGCTCGAGATTCAGAAGCTCGCCTGGTTCCTTGAACGCGCCATAGAAAAGCTGCCGGACACCGAAAATCCGCTGAATCTTAAGTTTGTTGCTCATAAATATGGACCGTATGCCAATCGGTTGGAGCATCTGCTCAATAATCTAGATGGCAGCTATCTGCATTGCGACAAACGGATTAGTGATGCGGGGATTAGTGACGTGATCTGGTTTGACGAAGACCGCAAAGCCTTTCTGCAAACCTATCTCAAAACAGAGGCCAAGGCGTATTCCCAAGCCCTGGAGCATACCGCCGAGTTGATCGATGGCTTCGAGTCACCCTTCGGCATGGAATTGTTGGCAACAGTCGATTGGTTGCTGAGTCAGGAAGAGGTTTCCCCGACTGTTCCTGCCGTGCGCGAAGCATTGAAGCATTGGGATGGCGGAGCCGGTGCTGCCGCTCGCAAAAGCAGGCTGTTCGACGATCAAGCGCTTGATATTGCGCTCAAACGGCTGACTACCAATAGTTTCAGGCCTGAGATGGCGAAGACTTTATAAAAACGACAAGTTATTGATTTTCAAATACCTATGCCGATGTAGGAGCCAGGCTTGCCGGCGAAGGCGCCCTTAAGAGCGCCTTCGCCGGCAAGCCTGGCTCCTACGAAAAGCGGTTTACTCGCTTAACTACTGGCATTGATCACAATGCCGGCTTTTCAATTGCCTGAAAAATACATTCCTGAATATGCTTTGACCGATTGACCAGTAGCCAGGCCGACCACCCCACTACAGCAGTTCTCTTCCATTTAGTATCCAGGCCTTTGCAAATGGAGTCGAGTCCATACCTCGATGTTGCGTGATTCAGTCACAGCCGCACGTGAGGCGACATGCTGTCCGACAACTGGACGGTGAGCCGAATAGACGTCATATTCGGCTCACTATATGAGCCGAATAGCATTTTTAATCGGCTCACTCATTCCAAGAGCACCGACTCCATGGCACATCACTGGATCTGGCAGCAGCCTGATTGGCCGAATTTCCAATGGCAAGCCGAGCGCTTGACGCTACTTTTGCGCGACTGCGTTCAGGCGCAGGGCCGGTTGATGGGTATGGCCAGTTCGGCAGGCAGTTCGTTAAGCGCGCAAAGTGAACTGGATGCGCTGTTGCAGAACATCGTGACCTCGTCGGCGATTGAGGGCGAACAGTTGAATATCGGCTCGGTTCGTTCGTCGTTGGCGCGACGACTGGGGCTGGAACAGGTTGATGGCGATAAAGTTAACCAGCGCAGCGAAGGCTTGGCGCAATTGATGCTCGACGCCACCCGGCTTTTCGCTGAACCACTGACATTGGTGCGATTGCTGGATTGGCATAAATGGCTGTTTCCCGAGCAAGACACTGATCTTGCCGCCCGGTCGATCCGTGTCGGTGCCCTGCGCGGCGACGAGCCCATGCAAGTGGTTTCGGGGCGACTCGACAGGCCAATTGTTCACTTCGAGGCACCGCCTCGCCTTGGTCTTGAACGACAACTCAATACCTTCCTGAGCTGGTTTGAAGCCAGCCGAAATCAGCTTGATCTGGACCCTTTGCTGCGGGCCGGCGTCGCGCATTTCTGGTTCGTGACGTTGCATCCTTTCGACGATGGCAACGGTCGCCTGACGCGAACGATCACTGATCTGGCCCTGGCTCAAGGTGAGGCTCAGGCCATCCGTTTCTACGCCATGTCGGCGAGTATTCTGGATGATCGTTCAGGCTATTACCGAGTGCTGGAGACCAGTCAGAAAGCCACGCTGGATATCACCGAGTGGCTGGAGTGGTTCCTGCAAACCTTGTTGCGCAGTTTGCAGCAGGCCATGACGCGGATTGAGTCTGTACTGTGCAAGGCGCGTTTCTGGCAGGCGCACCGGGAATCTGAACTGTCGGCCGAGCAGACCAAAGTACTGAATCGCTTGCTCGATGGTGGGGAACGTGGTTTCGATAATGGCATTAGCGCCGCTCAATACCAGGCAGTGGCAAAAGTTTCCAAAGCCACCGCGACCCGTCATCTGACCGAACTGTTGGAAAAGGGCTGCCTGAACCGCCTGTCCGGTGGTGGGCGTAGCACTCGGTACCAGATCCGTTATCCCGATGACGTGACAGATTGAGTCCGATTTTTCGAAAATAATCTGATCCGATTTATTTGCCTATGCCCATGTCACCGTTATCGAATAACGGCTTCTATTACCCGAGCCAGGCCTGCTAAAGCGCCCCCTCGTTCCTCCCCCTAGCGAACCCTCTCGTCAGGCATCGATCTGTCCGCGCCCCCCGCCAGCGCTCAATCGTGAACAGACACGCCTCCAACTGTCATGGTCGCGCAACGATACAGTTCGTTGCCCATGCCCGTCGCCGTACCGGTACATCCCTCGCCAAGCTCCCTAATCTGCAGGTCTTCATCAGGCACCCACGCCTCAGTTCGCCAATTGCCGATAAAAAATGCAATAAAAAAAGGAGCTTCAATTGAACACTGATGAAACAGTGGTTGTCACCGGAGTGACATCGGGTATTGGTTTGGCCTGTGCCAGGAAGTTGATCAAGCAGGGAAACAAGGTAGTTGGGATCGGGCGCAGAACCGAGCGCCTCAATGCATTGGCCGATGAACTGGGTGAACGCTTTTATCCCCTAAGCTGTGATGTTCGTGATATCGACTCACTCAACACACAGTTGAAACAACTTCCCGATGCATTTACCGCCTTTAGCAAACTCATCAATAGCGCCGGCTTACTTCAGGGACAAGGGACATTACTGGAAGTCTCGGATGCTCAAATATCCACCATGCTGGAGACCAATGTTCACGGCTTGATCAATGTCACTCGGGCGGTATTACCCACGCTGATAGAAAGCGGGCGCGGGCACATTATCAACCTGACCTCGATTGGCGCTCATTATCACTACGCCGGGGGCCATGTCTATGCGGCATCCAAGGCCTTTGTCGACCACTTTGGACAATGCCTGCGCACCGAACTGGTGGGCGCGCGGGTCCGGTTGACCAACATCGCACCGGGTAAAACCCGCTCAGAATTCGCCCTGGTTCAATTTGCCGGCGATCAAGCCAGAGCCGACCGCGTGTACAGCACCCTGACGCCGCTTGAGCCGATGGATGTTGCCGACTCGATCCTCTGGGCCCTGCATCAGCCCAAACACGTCAATATTAATCTTATTGAACTAATGCCTGCTGATCAGGAACTTTCGTACCGGTGATCCCATGAGCCAATCTCTCGCCCATTACTACGTCAGAAACAAACTCACCCACAAGTTGATCAGCAAGCGTGTGCTGTCACCTATTTCACTTTCCCAGCAGCCACCGGCTGATTTGGTACAGGCACTTTGCATTGAAAGCGAAGTGTCAAAGTTGTCAGCGGTTTATGCCCAGTTCCAACACTCGGACGATGGCCAGACGGGCCTTCCTCGTTACATGCCGTTTTATCGTTTCATTCAATCAAAATTTCCCGGCTTTCAATGGCAGGTTCGTTCCACTCAGGGCAAGAAAACCTTGATTCTGGACAAGCCGTACATCAACCAAAGCCGTCCTTCGCTATTGAATTTGCTGCTGTGTGCCATCAACGACAACACCGCCACGACCCCGGCCCTGAAAGTGCGGTACCCCGCCATGCGTGACCTGCCGGACGAATTGGTGGTGGATCTTGAGCAGGCCTTTGAGCGCTTGTCATTTACCCAATCAGCGCCCCACTTTGTAGCGCGCTTTGCCCAGGCCCTGGCCAAGGGACTGGCCGGTGAAACCATTACCCTGGTCTCTCCGGTGTGCCCTGATTACGGCTACGAAAACAAGAATGGCCGCCTGCGTTATACCTTCGAGCATCTGGGCGAAGGCATCGGGCTGGTGGCCGGACGTGTGGTCAAGACTCTGCCTGACCTGCAAGCAGTGCTGAAAAAGCACGGCATCGATGCACGGATCGCCGTCGCGGCCGGGGATTTTGAAGGGTTTGACGCCAGTACCCTGAACCGTCTCAAGGAAACACGCGAAGGCTTCGCTCACAAATTGCGAATCAGCCAGCAAAAAATCCTGGACGTTCTCGGCCCTGACGCCGAGTCGATCATGATCGCCGAAGCCGCCGGTGGCGAGGACTGCTGGCATGCACTGACGGCCGAAGCACAACAGCGCCTGGCACATCAGGACAATGGCTGCATCGTTGAGGACGATCTCGACTATGCCTCCATCTTCAGTGCACGACTGCCGCTCTATCAGGCGTGGCACCAGCAGCGCAGCAACGAAGAGCTGATGCAGATTCTGTATGCACAGGGTGCGGAGTATGCGGCCATCGGCAAGGTGTTTGCCCAGCAGTGGACCAACCCCATTGTTATCGGTGCGGATCACAATCGCATGCAACCCTTCTATTGGCTGTACAGCACCATTCCTGTCCTTTACTTGACCAGGGTTTACTGATGAACGCCCGTGAAAGTGCAGGTCAATGCACTCTCTACTGTCAGTACGGGCCACAGGGCGATGTCCGTGCCAGCTATGCCCATCTGCCCTTTCAGGGTTTCTGGACCTGGCTGACCGGCAAGGGACAGGCACTTGCACCCGAGGCGTTAAAGAGCGCAGTGAATGAGAGCGGCGAGCGCTTTCTGGTGGCTCATTTGCTGTTCACCTGGGGAGTGATGATCGCTTTGGTGATGCTTGGCCACTCCGTTCTGGAAGGGGCTTTTGCCACGGGTACGTCAGTGGTGCTGGTGCTGGTGGGCTGGGTCCTGATGGTCAACCGATTGCGCAGTATGCAAGCCACTTTCCACTACCTGACCCACGGTGCGGTGCTCAAGGACAAGGCTCGGGCGCAGCGCTATGCCAGGCTCTTTCTGACCACGCCGCTGCTGTATCAGGATTGGGACACCTATAACCAGAGCCATGTACGCGAACACCACAATATCCATGTGTTGTGCTCCGACACCGATCCCGACCAGCGCTTCATCCGTGAGCAAGGGTTCTACCCGGGGATGCCTGAACCGGTCTATTGGTGGCGAGTCTGCTGCACGCCCTTTCGCCCCGTTTACCTGATGCGCCAATGGCGTGGAACGCTGCTTGACAGCTTCGTTCGTCTTGACCGTCGTGAAGCACTGTTTCGCGGCTGCTTCTGGGGCGTATTGCTGACGCTACTGTGGGCGACAGGCGGGTTGCAAGCCTTTGGCTTGATGTATGTGATCCCGCGCGCCGTGCTGTTTGAGCATTCCATGTGGTTGCAATTGTTTACCGAGCACCTGTGGTTCTATCACCGGGACGCCCGGAGCACCGAGAAAAGCCACTATGGCCGACTGACCTGGGGTCGTTTCCAGGGCCGTACACCGCCAGAGCGCGGGGTCATCGCACAGGCCGCCTGGGTGCTGAAGTGCGCGCTCTACGATCTGCCGGTGCGCTTGTATGTGTACCCGCAAGACTTGCCCAACCACGACGCACACCACCGTCGCCCCAACGTGCATTACCGGCATATTGCCAATTATCGCGCCAGCGTCGAGCAACAGCCTTCCCCTTATGGTCCGTTCCTCGAAGTCTGGGGGTTCATGGCGGGGCTGTACTTGATTCGCGACCATTTGTGCCGAGGGGTAGTCGAGCCGTTTACCCCTCGGGAACCTGCTTCTCTCAATACCCCAAACAGCCTGTACCCAACGTCCACCTCTCAAGGAGTCTGAGCAATGCAAGAGACGATTCAAGCTGCGAACCATGAACTGAAGAACAACGCCTACGCCTCCCTCAAAGCCTCACAGCTGTTTTCTCAAGAAGAGCTGGAGTACATGGAAGCGGCGTGCCAGGTCATCCCCAAAACCATCATCGAAATCGGCGATGTGGGCGAAGAAAACTTTCTCGCGGTGGGACGTTTCATGGAGGATCAAAAAGGCCAGTTACCCGTGTATCGCAATGATCCTTACGGACAACGCGTGGTGGAAATCCTGTCTTCGGGTAAAAGTCGTGAGTTCTTCAACGGCATCATGGAAGCCGAGTGTTTTATCCGTCGCTGCCAGTCCAATCTGCTGGAAGCCGGCAACTTCATCGGCAAACACATCGATACCTACAGCAATCTGGAATATCGCTACTCCGTGGTGATCCAGTTCGGCAAACAATACGAAGGCGGCGAGTTTTTTATCGAGCATGAAGGCCGCGAATCGCAATTTAAAACCGGCTACGCCGATGTGCTGATCAATCGCTGCGAGATTCCCCACGGCGTACGCAAGGTGGAGAGCGGCACACGCTCCTCCCTGGTGTTTTTCCTGAGCACCAGCCCGTTGGACAAACCCAACCTCAACAACAAACAGATCTGATCGGCGTGTACGTCCACCCCCGCAGGGTGGACGCTCGACCGACGAAGCCAGAAGGAAACGTCCCATGACGCAAACCAACGTAGCCAGCTTTCAAGAAACAAAGAATCAAGACCTGCAAGCCTATTTCCTGGGCCTCATTTCGGTCGCGGCCTTTGCCATGACCTTACCGGCGGCAAAAATGCTCGCTGGCGACCTGAGTGCCCTGCAAGTCGGGTTCTTTCGGTCGGTGTTGGCTGCGTTTGCGGCAATTCCCTTTTTGCTTATCGGTCGGGCAAAGTTTCCCAATCGCTCGCAAATCAAGCGGATGTTGCTGACCTCCACGGGGATTGTTTACGGCTTTCCGATCCTCACCGCGCTGGGCATGCAATATGTGCCGGTCAGCCATGGCGGCGTGGTACTCGCTGCACTACCGCTGTCCACAGCGATCTTCGGCACGCTCATCACAGGCACTCGTCCGTCCAAAATGTTCTGGGCGGTTTCAAGCTTGGGCTTCTTGGTAGTGATGGCCTACACCGTCATCAAGTCGGACGTTTCAGACATCTACATCGGCGACCTGGCGCTGCTGGGCGCCGTACTGCTGGCCGGTTTTGGCTACGCTCAGGGCGGTGCGCTTTCCAAAGAACTGCCAGGTTGGCAGGTCATGTGCTGGACCCTGGTCATCAGCCTGCCTGTGTTGCTCCCCGTCAGCCTCTGGCTCTATGACGCCCAGACTATCGCCAACTTGCCTGGACAAGGCGTCGCCGCCCTGTTGTTCCTGGCCCTGATCAACTCCCTGCTGGGTTTCTTCTCCTGGAACCGCGCCTTGGCCCTGGGTGGCATCCAGCGCATCAGCCAGCTGCAGTTGCTGCAACCGTTCTTCACTTTTGCCTTTTCGATCATCTTGATGGGCGAGTCCTGGAACTGGCTGACCCCGGCCGTTTGCGCCATCGTCATCGTGCTGGTCTGGCTGTCCAAGCGCATCTGAACAGGACCGCGCGCTGGCTAACCAGCGCGCTCCTGCAGGTATCCCATGTCCGAGCAGTTACAGCATCTCCACACCCAGATGGAAACCCGCCCATGACTTCTTCGAGCTTTTTTCGCCCCACCTCTGAGCTGCAACAATGGGACGCCTCGCAGTATGAAAACAACGCCCGTTTCGTCGCTCATCTGGCCAATGGCGTGGTGGAACTGTTGGCCCTCACTCCCGGCGAGCGGGTCTTGGACATCGGTTGTGGCGACGGCTACCTGAGCGAGCAATTGGCTCGGCAAGGCGCTGACGTGGTGGGTTTCGACTACAGCCCGGAACGGGTGAAAGCCGCACGTTTGCGCGGCCTGGATGTGAGATTGGGGAATGCCGAGGAGCTGATCTTTCACCAAGAGTTCGACGCGGTGTTCAGCAACGCTGCCATGCACTGGATGCGACGTGCCGATCAAGTCGCCCATGGGACCTTTATGGCACTCAAACCCGGTGGGCGTTTCGTCGGTGAATTCGCCGGTGCCGAGAATACCTTACTGATCCGTCACGCGATTCATGGTGCCCTCGAGCGTAGATCCGTCGATGCACAAGACATTGACCCCTGGTACCTGCCCACCGCCGGTGAATACCAACAGGTGCTGGAAAACGCCGGGTTTCACGTCAGCTTCATCAGCTGGTTTGAACGACCGGTAGTGCTGGATTACCCCATTGCCCAATGGATACAAACCTTTGGCAGCCCTTACCTGACGGTGCTCCCAGTTGAGGACCACGCGGGTTTTCTGGAAGAGGTGACGGAGGAGCTGACCAATGACCTGCTGAACGCCGACGGCCGATGGAGGGTGGACTACACACGCTTGCGTTTCAGAGCGCAGAAAAAGTCATAACTGTCTGAAAAAGAGAAGTATCAGCAGATGGCGGGCGATGTTTGCCGTCGAACTGGGAATAACGATATGTCTATGAAAACCAATGGATTAGCGCTTAAGTCTTTTTACGCCGACGCCCAGGTATGGTCGAGCCAGGACGGTAAACCGCTGTACTGGATCGATGACATCAGCCTGGCCGTCAACGGCTCGGAAATCGTCGAGGATTCGCTCATTCAAGCACTGCACGATAATGACGAAGTCCAGATCCTCAATGGCGTCATCTACTCCTATGCAGACCTGGGTGAAGTGGCCACTCTGGTGGAGTACTTCAGAAGCTGGCAGCAAAATCGGGAGTCGATGCACCGCCCTCCCTTCACCCGTGAAACGCCACCGGGCAGCTAGATCGACTGTCATCAGGCTGACCCGGGACATCTCAAACGCCGTGTTCAGTGACTCGGCGGGCTGTTTCGCTGCAGGTCTGAGACTCGATGAAACGCTTGAACTGGATGTCATTGCAGTGGCTGACGTTCAGGCGGATGTACTGATCGTAGTCCCGGGTGTTGCTGAACAACGACCCTGGAGCCAGAAAGATGCGGGCGTCATGGGCCCGTTCAATCAGACGGCGAATATCCACGTGCGCGGGGAAACGTGCCCACAGAAACAAGCCATCCACGCCGGGTTCGTCAAACACCACGCCGACCTTGCCCAGCCACTCCCGCGCCCGGACACGCTCCTGCATCACCCGCTGACGCAGGGCATCCAGATGGTGTTGATAGCGCCCGGACTCCAGGGTGTACGTCACGATGGTTTCGTCCAGGGATGAGCCGCACAACAAGTTATACATCTTCTGCTCCACCAGACGCTCGACAAAGGCCGGTGGTGCCGCCACATACCCAAGGCGCAGGGCAGGACTGAGCACCTTGCTGAAACCGCTGATGTAAAACGTGCGATTCAACCCATCCAGGCTGGCCAGTCGAAGCGTTTGCCTGGCAGACAACGAGCCGAAAATATCGTCTTCAACAATATGAAAATCATATTTCTCGGCCAGCGAAAGAATCTTGAACCCATTGGCCGGGGATGTATTGCCGCCAGTGGGGTTGTGGATCAGGGTCTGGGTCAGAAACAGTTTTGGCCGGTACTTGATCAGCATGGCCTCCATGGCCTCCAGGTCCGGGCCATCCCCCAATCGTGGCACCGTGATGATGTTGAAATCCCGCCCCTTGATCAGCTTCAACTGCAGCAACAAGTAGCTTGGGTCCTCGACCAGCAGGTAATCACCCGGTCTGAGCATGACATTACGTATCAGCGAGAACGCATGGGTAGCGCCCACCGTCACCACAATCTGGCTGCTGGAGGCATTGATATGAACCTCTCGCAACTTGCGCGCAATCACCGAGCGCAACGCCTGGCTCCCCGCTGCGGGCGCCGGAACGCTGCAAGACAGCGTGTTACGAATCAACCGTCCAGTCACAGAAACAGGCACAGCTTCAGCCAGCCAGGACGGAGGAAAGTAACCTGAACTGACGGGAATATCGTATTGGGAAGGGTCCAGCGCGCGGTACAGAAACCCCGCATGCAGGCTGGACGGCGGGATCAACTCGTCCAGGTCCTTGAGGGGTCCCGCTGGATTGGTCGCCAGAATAAAGTAACCGGCCCCGGGTCGGGACTCGATGATGTGCTGCGCCACGAGGTCCTCGTAAGCGCTGCTCACCGTAAAGTTACTGACGCCCAGTTGTTTGGACAGCGCCCTGACCGATGGCAACCTGCTGCCTTGAACCCATTGAAAAGATTCAATGCGGCTAATAATCGCGCTTCGGATCTGGTCCACCAACAGCGTCTTACTGCTGCGATCTATCTCGAACATCTCATTCCCTTAATGAAACCACCGCCATCATGGCCTTCCTGATGCCTGGCAAAGCGCAGGCCGGTGATCGACAGGCCATCGCGCAAACACTCGCGTGCGAGACAGAACCCTGGAATTTTGTAAGCAAAGTTTACGCCAGCGCTCAAAAAATGCCTCGCCTATTCCACCTTCTGCGGCAATCCTGATGCTCGTCGATTTATCTCATCACTGCCGAGATTTTTTGTCTGCACCTGGCAACGGTCGAGCGTTAACCTACCAGAGCCGGTCATTGTGTCAGCACCTCCGTTACAATTACCGCCTATTTGCCCCAACTCCCTCTCTCTGCTAGTGTCGCGCCGGTTTAACGTCAACCGGAAATAGCCGCCATGGCCCGCAAAAAAGCTGCACTGGATTTCGAACAATCCCTCGCTGACCTGCAAACGCTGGTGGAGCGTCTGGAGAACGGCGAATTGTCGCTGGAAGACTCGCTGACCGCTTTCGAGCAGGGCATCGGTCTGACCCGCGATTGCCAGGCGGCGCTGGCTCAGGCCGAGCAGAAGGTTCAAGTGCTGCTCGAACGTGATGGCGAGCTGGCCGAGGAACCCTTCGACGCGGATCAGCCAGAATGATTGCGGCGTATTCGGCGACCAGCCAGGCCCGCGTCAATGCTGCACTGGAAACCCTGTTCAGCCCGCCGGGGCCTGAGCTTGCCCGTCTCTACGAAGCCATGCGCTACAGCGTGATGAACGGCGGTAAACGTGTTCGTCCGCTGCTGGCTTACGCCGCGTGCGAAGCGCTGGGCGGCAAGGCCGAGCAAGCCAACGGCGCGGCCTGCGCGGTTGAGCTGATCCACGCTTATTCGCTGGTACATGACGATTTGCCGGCCATGGACGACGACGATCTGCGTCGCGGCCAGCCAACTACGCATAAAAAATTCGACGAAGCTTGCGCGATCCTCGCCGGTGACGGTTTGCAGAGCCTGGCCTTCAGCGCTCTGCTCGACCCGCGCCTGAGCAATTGCGACGCCGAAACCCGCCTGCAGATGGTCAGCGCCCTGGCGTTGGCGGCTGGTCCGGCGGGCATGGTCGGCGGGCAAGCCATCGACCTCGGCTCGGTGGGCCTGAAGCTCGATCAAAAAGCCCTTGAGTACATGCATCGGCACAAGACCGGCGCGTTGATCGAAGTCAGCGTCAAGCTCGGCGCCCTGGCCAGCGGTAATGCCGCGAAGGACGAACTGAAGTCCCTGCAGAGTTATGCACAGGCCATTGGCTTGGCATTTCAGGTGCAGGACGACATTCTCGACGTCGAAAGCGATACCGAAACCCTCGGCAAACGCCAGGGCGCCGACATCGCACGCGACAAGCCGACCTACCCGGCCCTGCTCGGTCTCGACGCTGCCAAGGCCTACGCCCTGGAACTGCGCGATCAAGCCTTGCATGCGCTGCGACCGTTTGACGCGGCGGCCGAGCCGTTGCGCGATCTGGCCCGGTACATCGTCGATCGCCGCAGCTGACGGCGTATCCGCCAAAAAAAACCAACGCGTGGGCAGGGGGCGATGCATCAGGTAAACTGCCGCATCTTTTATACCTATAACGATTCGCCTGATGCCCACGACGTTTCATGAGATTCCCCGCAAGCGCCCGACCACGCCCCTGCTCGACCGTGCCAACACGCCGGACGGCCTGCGCCGGTTAGGCGAAGCCGAGCTGGAAACCCTGGCTGATGAGTTGCGCCTGGAATTGCTCTACACGGTCGGTCAGACCGGCGGGCATTTCGGTGCCGGCCTGGGCGTCATCGAGCTGACCATCGCGTTGCATTACGTCTTCGACACCCCGGACGACCGGCTGGTGTGGGACGTCGGTCATCAGGCCTATCCGCACAAGATCCTCACCGGTCGTCGCGAGCGCATGGGCACCCTGCGCCAGAAGGACGGCGTTGCCGCCTTCCCGCGTCGTTCCGAGAGCGAGTACGACACCTTTGGCGTCGGCCACTCCAGCACGTCGATTAGCGCAGCGCTGGGCATGGCCATTGCCGCCCGCCTGCAACACAGTGATCGCAAGGCGATTGCAGTGATCGGCGACGGCGCACTGACTGCCGGCATGGCTTTCGAGGCGCTGAACCATGCGCCAGAAGTGGACGCCAACATGCTGGTGATCCTCAACGACAACGACATGTCGATCTCGCGCAACGTCGGCGGGCTGTCGAACTATCTGGCGAAAATCCTTTCCAGCCGCACTTACGCGAGCATGCGCGAAGGCAGCAAAAAGGTTCTGTCGCGCCTGCCTGGCGCTTGGGAAATCGCCCGTCGCACCGAAGAATACGCCAAAGGCATGCTGGTCCCCGGCACGCTGTTCGAAGAGCTGGGCTGGAATTACATCGGCCCGATCGATGGCCACGACCTGCCGACCCTGGTTGCCACCCTGCGCAACATGCGCGATCTGAAAGGCCCGCAATTCCTGCACGTGGTCACCAAGAAAGGCAAAGGCTTCGCGCCGGCGGAAGTCGACCCGATCGGTTACCACGCCATCACCAAACTCGAACCTGTGGATGCGCCAGCCGCCGCGCCGAAGAAGGCCGGTGGGCCGAAGTATTCCGGTGTGTTCGGTGAATGGCTGTGCGACATGGCCGCAGTCGATCCGCGTCTGGTCGGGATTACCCCGGCGATGAAGGAAGGCTCCGATCTGGTGGCCTTCAGCGAACGCTTCCCGCAGCGTTATTTCGACGTGGCGATTGCCGAGCAACACGCCGTGACCTTCGCCGCCGGCATGGCCTGCGAAGGCGCGAAACCGGTGGTGGCGATCTATTCGACCTTCCTGCAACGCGCTTACGATCAGCTTGTGCATGATGTGGCGGTACAAAACCTCGACGTATTGTTCGCCATCGACCGTGCTGGCCTGGTGGGCGAAGATGGCCCGACGCACGCGGGTAGCTTCGACCTGTCGTTCCTGCGTTGCATCCCCGGCATGCTGGTGATGACCCCGAGCGACGAAAACGAACTGCGCAAAATGCTCAGCACCGGCCATCTGTACAACGGCCCGGCGGCGGTGCGTTATCCGCGCGGCACCGGCCCGAATGCGCCGATCGCGAAAGACCTCGAACCGGTTGAAATCGGCAAGGGTGTCGTCCGCCGTCAGGGCAGCAAAGTCGCCCTGCTGGTGTTCGGCGTGCAATTGACCGAGGCACTGAAAGTCGCCGAGAAGCTGGAGGCGACCGTGGTCGACATGCGTTTCGTCAAACCGCTCGACGAAGCACTGGTTCGCGAAATCGCTGGCAGCCACGAACTGCTGGTGACTGTCGAAGAGAACGCAATCATGGGCGGTGCCGGTGGCGCGATCAGCGAGTTCCTCGCCCGCGAGAACATCCTCAAGTCAGTGCTGCACCTGGGCTTGCCGGATGCCTATGTGGAGCATGCCAAGCCTGCGCAAATGCTGGCTGAATGCGGACTGGATGAAGCAGGGATCGAAGAAGCGGTGCGTCAGCGCCTGCAGCTGCTGAATATCTAATCCTCTGGCTACATGTAAAACCCCTGTGGGAGCGAGCCTGCTCGCGATAGCGGTGTGACAGTCAATTTAGATACTGACTGACACACCGCTTTCGCGAGCAGGCTCGCTCCCACATTTGATTTGTGTTCACCCCAAAGTGTCAACGGACTGCTCATGAAACTCTCCCCTTTTGCCCTGACGCTGACTCTCCTGCCGGCCGGCCAACTCTTGGCCGATACCTTCGAACGCGATCAGGCCCTGAAACTGCCGGACGTGCTGATCAGCGCCAACCGCCAGGTCGAAGCGCGCAACGACAGCAGCGCCGCCAACACTGTGTTCACCCGCGACGACATCGACCGTCTGCAACCGAGCAGTGTCACTGACCTGCTGCGTCGGGTACCGGGCGTACAGGTCGGGCAAACCGGTGGGCGCGGCAGCCTGCCGGGGGTCTACATTCGCGGTACCAAATCGGCGCAAAGTCTGGTGCTGGTCGACGGCCAGCGCATCGGCAACTCGACCTCCGGCGACAGCAACCTGCAACACATCAACATCGAACAGGTCGAGCGCGTGGAAGTGCTGCGTGGTTCGCGTTCAGTGATTTACGGCAGCGATGCGATCGGCGGGGTGATCCAGATCTTCACTCGCCGTGGCGGCGAACAGGGTCTGCAACCACGCATGCACGTAGGGGTTGGCAGCAACCAGAGCTGGGAGCGCAGCGTCGAACTGTCTGGCGGCGACGCGCAGACCCGCTTCAACCTCGGCGCCAGCCTTGATGAAACGGCAGGCATCAATCGCACCCACGAGTCCTGGCCCAGTGATGGCGATCACGACGAATACCGCAATAAATCGGTCAGCTTAAGCCTGAGTCACGCCCTCACCGACGACATCGAAATCGGTGCCAATCTGCTGGATAACCAGGGCAAAAGCGCATTCGACAACCCGTTCGGCCGCTTCGACATGAACACCTTCGAATCGGTCCAGCAGCAGCCCTACAGCGAGTTCTCTGTGAGCAGCGTCAGCAGTTATGTCGATGCGCGGATCAATGACCGGTGGAAAACCCGCGTCGAGTTCGGCCATAGCGAAAACCGTGAGAAGACGCTCGACAAGCTCAGCGACGAGCGCAGCGTGTTCAACACTTACCGCGATTCGGTGAACTGGCAGAACGACCTGACCCTGGATGAGCGCAACAGCCTGATCCTCGGCGGCGACTGGTACGAAGACCGAATCAACAGCAGCACAGCGTTCGACGAAGACAGCCGCTGGAACCGTGCAGCGTTTATCCAGCATCGCTATCAGGCCGACAGTTTCTCTACCGAACTGGGCCTGCGTCGCGACCAGAACCAGCAGTTCGGCAGCCAGAACAGCTGGAGCGGCACGCTCACCCTGCCGCTGAACCCGGACAACGATGTGCTGTTGACCTACAGCGAAGGCTTCCGCGCGCCGACTTTCAACGACCTGTACTACCCGGACTTCAGCAACCCGGACCTGAAGCCCGAAACCTCGAAAAGTTACGAGCTGCAATGGCGCAGTCAGCTGACGCAGACCAGTCGCCTGGAAGCATCGCTGTATCGCACCGATCTGGAAGACGCGATTATTTTCGGCAGCAACAACCGCCCGGCGAATGTCGCTTCGGCACGCATCAACGGTTTTGAAGCGGCCTTGAAGCAGGAGCTGTTCGGCTGGCAAAGCAACCTCGGCATAGCAATCATCGACCCACGGGATCGCAACAGCGGCCACACCCTCGCCCGTCGTGCACGGCGGACTTTGAGCCTGGATCTGGATCGTCAGTTTGACCGACTCGGCCTCGGCGCCAGTTGGCAAGCGGTGAGCAGCAGTTATGACGACGAGAACAACCAGCAGCCGTTAGGCGGGTATGCGTTGTTGGGGTTGCGCAGCAGTTGGGCGGTGAATCGCGAGATCAAGCTGGAATTGAAGGTCGATAACCTGCTGGACAAGGGCTACAGCCGGGCGTTGTACAGCCATGATGGCAGTCAGTATGGGTATCGCGAGGAAGGCCGGGCGTGGATATTCGGGGTGACCTGGACGCCGGAGCTATAGCCACAGATTAGCGGTGTTTCGGCCGGCCCTATCGCGAGCAGGCTCGCTCCCACACTGGACCGCGCTCAGCCACAGATCCAATGTGGGAGCGAGTCTGCTCGCGATGGCCGCTCCTCGGTCTCAGAGGTCGGGCGCGATCAACTGGCACAGCTTGGCAGTCGCTTCGATCATCTGCCCACTCGGCCGTTCCAGGCCTTTGTCCGTCACCAGCAGCAATTGCCCCTGCGCCACCGCCGTCACCTGAGGCCAGGCCTTCCAAGCATCGAGCTGCGCCTGATCACTGGCCAGAATCACATCGGGATTGCGCTGCAGCACCGCCTCCAAACTGACCTGCGGAGCAGGCTGCGTCAGGTCGGCAAACACATTGCGCGCCCCGCACACCTCCAGCGCATCGCTGATGATCTGCCCACCGCCCACGGTGTACAGCGGCCGATCCCAGACTTGATAAAACACCCGTATCGGCTGATCCCTTCGATAGCGCTGGCGCAGGGAATCGAGTCGTTGACGCAGATTGTCGGCCAATGAAACGCCACGCTCCGGTCTTCCGAGCTGCTTGGCGATCACTTCAATCTGAGCAGTAAGTTGTTCGAGGTTGTGAGGTTCGGCGACATAGGTGGGAATGTTCAGCCGTTTGAGCTGCTCACGCTGAGCCGGCCCCACACTGCCCGGCCACAGCAGCAACAAATCGGGTTTGAGGCTGAGCAGTCGTTCCATGTCCAACTGGCCGTAGCTGCCCACTGAAGGAATGTCTTTGAGTTCAGCGGGACGTTCACCGGCATCCAGCACACCGACTAGAAGGTCAGCCGAGTTCAGCTCAACGACGATTTCAGAAAGCGACGGCGCCAGACTGACAACCCGCTCGACCGCTGTCGCCGAGTCGCTGACGGCCAGCAGCAACACCGCCAGCCAGACACTGCGCATCAGCCGAGTTGACGCGGGATACGGTAGAGGTAGAACAGCACCGTGGTCGACAGTGCCAGCAGCACCAGCGGTACGGCTTCAAGCCCAACGAATACCGCCAGCGCCCCAATCCAGGCAGGCAAGCCGGCGACCAGAAACGCGGCACGGCGTTTCGCGGCCAAGGCGATCCAGGCGTCGGGTTCTTCAGGAGTGTCGAGGGCTTTCTGGGTGGCGATCAGCGCGTGCTTGTAGCCGCCAAAGAACTTCAGGCTGACAAACATCGAGGCCACACCGGCGATGAACAATGGCATGGCCAGCACCGGCAGAATCGCCTCGCTTTGGCCGAATACGCCGTTGATCACGAACAGCGGCACCAAGGCCAGCGCCAGGTATTGCCACCAGTTGACGGAGAGTCGCCGCCGTACCTGACCGCGGGTCACGCCCGGTCAACCTCGCCCTGATGCTCGTTGCCCATCATATGGTCGAGCTTGCTGGCCTTGGTGGCCAGATAGAGTTTGTTGTGCGGGTTGTGCCCGGTGTGCAACGGCACGCGCTCGGCAACCACGATGCCCATGTCGGTCAAGGCTTTGACCTTGCGTGGGTTGTTGGTCATCAAACGCAAGGACTTCACACCCAGGTGCTCCAGCATCGGCAGGCACATGGCGTAGTCACGCTGGTCGGCGGCGAAACCCAGACGCTCGTTGGCTTCAACGGTGTCGGCACCGCCATCCTGCAATTCATAGGCGCGGATCTTGTTCAACAGGCCAATGCCGCGACCTTCCTGACGCAAGTAGAGCAACACGCCACGGCCTTCACGGGCGATCGCCTGCAGGGCTGCCTCGAGTTGCGAACCGCAGTCGCAACGCTGGCTGAACAAGGCATCGCCGGTCAGGCATTCGGAGTGCAACCGGCCGAGTACCGGAGCACCGTCGGCGAACTCACCCAGGCTCAGTACTACGTGCTCGCGCCCGTTCTCTTCATCGAGAAAGCCATGCATGGTGAATTGCGCAAAAGGCGTTGGCAGCTTGGAAGCGGCGACAAAAACGACAGGCACCGGTGTGCTCCTGATCTATATGTACTGAAGATTCGCAGAGGCGGCATTGTAACAGCACGTTCCTGCAGACGCTTAGGCTGAATTATCGGCTATAACGATCAAAATGTTTGATATCGAACCCGTCTGCCCCCTGTGGGAGCGAGCCTGCTCGCGATAGCTGATCGTCAGTCACATCTGTGTTAACTGACAGTCCGCCATCGCGAGCAGGCTCGCTCCCACAGGGAAGTCCTCGCCAACCGCATGATCTGTGCTCAGTTCGACTCAAACGGATAGGGTTGCTTCCAGCGTTCGAAAATCGGTTTCAGCTGGCCGCTTTTTACCAGCACGTCCATGCGCTGATCGAACAACGCCATCAACTTGCGAGCCCGAGGTGTATTGGCGAAGCATAGGTAGAGCGGCAATTCCGCAACATGCGTGCGGCGAAACTCCGACGGGGCCTTGGCTCGGCTGAGGACGTAATCGACTTCGGTCAGCGCATCAATGTAATAGTCGACGCGATTGTGCGTCAGCATTGATAAAATTCCCGTACGCCGCACGACTTCGTTATAGCGTTGCACATTGGGCAGATAAGCCTGGTACTGGTAGCCGCGTATCCAGGCCAATCGGTAACGGCCCAAGGTATCCAGAGTCGGCGCCGGATTGCTGGCCAAACCCAATGCGTAGATATGATCGGTATCGAAATTCCAGCGAGGATAAAGCAGGTCGCTCGCCTCCTCCCGATAAGAACCGACACAAGCGTCCACTTCGCCACGCTGGGCCAGGCCCATGGCGCGCGTATAAGGTTCGGTTCGAATATCCAGTTTTACGCCCGCTGGCTCGAACACTTCGCGCAACACATCCCAACCCAAACCATGGCCATCGGCGGCGGTAAAGTCTACCCAGGCCTCGCTGGCCAGATGAATCATGGACGGCGTCGTCGGTGCATCCCCCGCCCGGGCGAGCGAGCCCAACGCCGCGAAAACCATCAGCAGCAACCCGCGGAGCACTATTCCCAGTTCTTTCACTTGACGCCTCAGACGAAAAACCACACCAACCCTTGCATCGCCAACCACGCAAACACGCCGGCCAGCACGTCGTCGAGCATGATCCCGACACCACCGTGCACATGCCGGTCGATCCAGTGAATCGGCCAGGGCTTGAGGATGTCGAAGAAGCGGAACATCAGGAACCCCGCGAGCAACCAATACCAACCTTCCGGCACCAGCCACAGGGTGATCCACATCCCGACCATTTCGTCCCAGACGATGCCTTCATGGTCATGCACGCGCAAATCATCGGCGACCTTGCCGCACAGCCAGAAGCCGAACAGCATGGTGATGCCCAGCATCAGCCAGTAGCCCCAATCGGGCAGCATCTGCCACAACGGAATAAAGGGTAACGCCACTAACGAACCCCAGGTGCCCGGCGCTTTTGGCAGGGTGCCCGAGCCGAAACCGAACGCCAGGAAATGCCAAGGGTTGCGCCAGACCGACGGCGGTACGAACTCCGCCGGGACCTGTTTGGGATGATCTGTCACGGTGTCTCCCGAAAATGTTGATAACCCCGGATTGGCGGGGTGATGTCGTGTCCGTCGGCGTCCAGCAGTGTCACGCCCTGCCCCGCTACGACCCGCCCAAGCACATGGATTGGCCAGCCGTCCGCCAGCAACGATGGCAACTCGGCGGGCGGCAAGGTGAAGGCCAGCACGTAATCGTCACCGCCGCTCAGGGCAGCTTGCTCAGCGTCGGACTGACCGAGGAAGGCCAGCAGCGCCTTCGACAGCGGCAGCTTACTGCGCTCTACCTGAACCCCGACTTTCGACGCCAAGGCAATATGCCCGCAGTCGGCGAGCAAGCCATCGGAGATGTCCAGCGCCGCAGTGGCTCTGCCGCGCAACGCCATGCCCAGACCCAGCTGCGGTTGCGGCGACCAGTATTGGGCCCGCAACGGATCAGCGATGGCCGCGTCAGCCATCCGCTGGCCGAGCACCAGCGGCAATGCGCCCGCGCCGTTACCCAACTCACCGCCCACGCAGAGCAAATCGCCCGGCTGTGCGCCGCTGCGGGTCAACGCCAGACCGGCCGGCACCCGACCGAACACGGTCATGGTCAGGCTCAACGGCCCGCGGGTGGTGTCGCCCCCCACCAGCGCCACGCCGCAATTTTGCGCCATGAGGTTCAAACCACGGGCGAAGGCTTCCAGCCAATCGGTGGTCACCGTCGGCAAGGTCAGGGCAAGGGTAAAGGCAATGGGAGCGGCGCCCATGGCGGCCAGATCACTGACGGCCACAGCCAGCGAGCGCTGACCGAGCAGAAACGGGTCGCAGGGGTCTGCGAAATGCACACCGGCCACGAGCGTGTCGGTGGAAATCGCCAACTGCTCCCCGGGGGGAACAGCCAGCAACGCGCAGTCGTCGCCGATCCCGAGGGCAACGCCTTCGCCGCCTTGCGCACAAGGCGCGGCGGCGAAGAAATTGCGGATCAGCTCAAACTCGCCCATGGCGCAGACTTAGTGTTCAAGCGCCGATCAGCGCTTGAACGCCTTCACTTCAGCTTCACGCAGACGCGGGGCCAGCTTGTCGAGCACGCCGTTGACGAACTTGTGGCCGTCGGTGGAACCGAAGACCTTGGCCAGTTCGATACCTTCGTTGATCACAACGCGGTACGGCACATCAACGCGCTCGAGCAGCTCCCAGGTGGACAGGCGCAGAACCGCCAGTTCAACCGGGTCCAGCTCTTCGATGGTGATGTCCAGGCATGGCGTCAGCGCGGCGTCGATCCGGTCCTTCTGAGCCGGAACCCCATGCAGGATTTCACGGAAGTAGGCGCCGTCGACATCACTGAAATCGTTATCGACCCGAAACTGCGCTTCGATCTCGTTCAGCGACTGCTTGGCCATGTGCCATTGGTACAGCGCCTGAGTCGCGAGCTGACGGGCTTCGCGACGCTTGACGCTTTTCGATGGCTTGCCGGCATCCGCAGGCTTTGGATCGCGCGGGTTGAAACGATCGCTATCGTCGCTAATCACTTGGCCTCCAACTGCGCCAGCAGGCTGACCATTTCCAGAGCGGACAGGGCAGCTTCAGCACCTTTGTTACCGGCCTTGGTGCCGGAACGTTCGATGGCTTGTTCGATGGAATCAACGGTCAGTACGCCGAAAGCGACCGGTACGCCGAACTCCATGGACACCTGGGCCAGGCCCTTGGTGCATTCGCCCGCCACGTATTCGAAGTGCGGAGTACCGCCACGAATGACTGCGCCCAAGGCGATGATTGCCGCGAACTCGCCCTTCTGAGCGACTTTCTGCGCAACCAGCGGGATTTCGAAGGCGCCAGGCGCACGGATGATGGTGATGTCGCTTTCGCTCACGCCATGGCGAACCAAGGCATCAACTGCACCGCTGACCAGGCTTTCAACGACGAAGCTGTTGAAACGGCCCACTACCAAAGCGTAGCGGCCTTTAGGGGCGATGAAGGTACCTTCGATGGTCTTCAGGGTCATTCGTTATATCTCTTAAAGAGCCGGGACGCGTTTTCTACGCGTCCCTCAGTGATGTGTTAACCGCGAATACAGGCCCGCAAACTGCCGGCCATTATTCGGAGGGCACGTATTCTACAACTTCCAGATCGAAACCGGATATCGCATTAAATTTCATCGGAGCACTCATCAGGCGCATTTTGCGCACGCCCAGGTCCCGAAGGATCTGCGAACCGGCACCGACGATGCTATAGGTGGTCGGTTTTTTCACTGCGCTGTGATCCGCGGTTTCGCGGATATGCGCCAGCAACACATCGCCATCGAGCGGGTGACCGAGCAACAGCACCACGCCGCTGCCAGCCTCAGCAACCGCAGCCATCGCGGCGCGCAGGCTCCAGCGGCCAGGCTGCTTGACCATCAACAGGTCGCGCAGCGGGTCCATGTTGTGCACCCGAACCAGGGTCGGCTCTTCGGCGCACACGGTGCCCAGAGTCAGGGCCATGTGCACGTCGCCTTCCACGGAATCACGATAGGTCACCAGGTTGAATTGGCCCAGTTCGCTGTCCAGCGGCTGCTCGGCAATCCGCTGAACGGTACGTTCGTGGATCATCCGGTAGTGAATCAGGTCGGCGATGGTGCCGATCTTGATGTTGTGTTCGGCGGCAAAGGCTTCGAGTTCGGCGCGACGGGACATGGTGCCGTCGTCGTTCATCACTTCGCAGATCACACCGCTCGGCTCGAAACCGGCCATGCGCGCCAGGTCGCAGGCAGCTTCGGTGTGACCGGCGCGGGCCAGCGTACCGCCGGCCTGGGCCATCAGCGGGAAGATATGGCCGGGGCTGACGATGTCTTCAGCCTTGGCGTCTTTGGCGGCAGCCGCTTGCACGGTGCGCGCACGGTCGGCCGCGGAGATACCGGTGGTCACGCCTTCGGCGGCTTCGATGGACACGGTGAACTTGGTGCCGAAACCGGAACCGTTGCGTGGCGCCATCAACGGCAGCTTGAGCAGTTCGCAGCGCTCGCGGCTCATCGGCATGCAGATCAGGCCACGGGCGTGCTTGGCCATGAAGTTGATGTGTTCAGGCTGGCAGCACTCGGCGGCCATGATCAGGTCGCCTTCGTTCTCGCGGTCTTCGTCATCCATGAGGATGACCATCTTGCCTTGGCGGATATCTTCAACCAGTTCTTCGATGCTATTGAGCGCCACAAGGCACCCCCCTTCTTTCGAAATTTGAGCTTCAGGATTTGAGGTAGCCGTTTTGGGCCAGAAAGCTTTCTGTAATGGTGCTGCCAGCCGTTGGCTCTGCGGCCTTGTCGCCCAACAACAGGCGCTCCAGATAACGTGCCAGCAAGTCGACTTCCAGATTCACCCGGCGACCCGGCTGGTACGACGCCATGATGGTTTCGCTCAGGGTGTGCGGAATGATGGTCAGCAAGAACTCGGCGCCATCGACTGCGTTCACGGTCAGGCTGGTGCCGTCGACAGTGATCGAGCCTTTATGGGCGATGTACTTGGCCAAGTCCTTTGGGGCACGGATGCGAAATTCCACGGCGCGGGCATTTTCGGTGCGGGCAACCACTTCGCCCACGCCATCGACGTGACCGCTGACCAGATGCCCACCGAGACGGGTGGTCGGGGTCAGGGCTTTTTCCAGATTCACCGGGCTGCCGCTTTTGAGGTCATTCATGGCGGTGCAGTCGAGGGTTTCGCGACTGACGTCCGCTGCAAAGCCATTGCCCGGCAATTCGACCGCGGTCAGGCACACGCCATTGACGGCAATGCTGTCGCCCAGTTTGACGTCGCTCAGGTCGAGCTTGCCGGTTTCTACGTAAACCCGCACATCTCCGCCTTTTGGGGTCAATGCGCGAATACTGCCGATGGATTCGATGATGCCGGTAAACATGGAGTCCTCCTCGAGAACAAGGCCAGCGCTAGAGCAATGGCCGGGAATTATACGCTCGCCGATGGCGCAGGGATGGCAGTGACTCGCCAGTCATCGCCAACCGCACGGATTTCGGTGATTTTGAGCTCGGGCGCGTCTTTCATCTGCGCCAGTGGCCAGTCCAGTAAGGGGCGGGCCGAGGAGCCGAGAAACTTGCCGGCGATGAAGATCTGGAATTCGTCCACCAGCCCCAGCTGGGCAAACGCGCCAGCCAGACGCGGGCCGGCCTCGACCAACACTTCATTGACGCCGCGGTTGGCGAGTTCGACCAGCAACTGATGCAGATCGACCTGCCCATCGTCGCCTGGCACGATCAGGCATTCCGGGCCATTGGCGTACTGTTCTTCCACCGCAACACACGTGGCGACCAGTGCCGGACCTGCCTTGAAGAACGGTGCATTCAGCGGCACCCGCAGGCGACCGTCGATCAGCACGCGAAGCGGCGGGCGGCTCATGGCCAAGGCTGTTTGTTCAGCGTCCAGACCCAACTCGTCGGCACGTACGGTCAAACGCGCATTGTCCGCCAGTACCGTGTCGGCGCCGGTCAGCACCACGCTGGCCTGAGCGCGCAAACGCTGTACCGCCGAACGCGCCGCTGTACCTGTGATCCACTGGCTCTCGCCGCTTTCCATCGCCGTGCGACCGTCGAGGCTCATCGCCAACTTGACCCGCACGAACGGCAAGCCGTGTTCCATGCGTTTGAGGAAGCCTTGATTGAGCTTGCGCGCCTCGCCTTCCAGCACGCCGCTTTCAGTGGCGATACCGGCCTGGGCCAAACGTTGCAGACCGCGACCGGCGACTTCCGGGTTCGGGTCCTGCATCGCCGCAACCACTCGCGCCACACCGGCATTTACCAGTGCATCGGCGCAGGGCGGCGTACGGCCGTGATGGCTGCAAGGTTCGAGGGTCACGTAAGCCGTGGCGCCCCGCGCCTTGTCGCCAGCGGCGCGCAGGGCGTGGACTTCGGCGTGCGGTTCGCCGGTGCGCACATGCCAGCCTTCGCCGACAATCTGCCCGTCACGCACCACAACACAGCCAACCCGGGGGTTGGGATGCGTCGTGTAATGACCTTTGCGCGCCAGTTCCAGGGCTCGGGCCATGTAATGCGCGTCGAGGATGGCTTGTTCCGGAGAGTTGGTCATTCTTTCACCGGCTCACGGGCGAGGCGATCGATCTCTTCGCGGAACTCGTTGAGGTCCTGGAAGCGTCGGTACACCGAAGCGAAGCGAATATAGGCGACTTCATCAAGCTTCTTCAGCTCGGCCATCACCAGTTCGCCAACCACGAGGGATTTGACCTCGCGCTCGCCGGTGGCGCGCAGCTTGTGTTTGATGTGCACCAGCGACGATTCGAGGCGCTCGACACTCACCGGGCGCTTCTCCAGCGCCCGCTGCATGCCGGCACGGAGTTTTTCTTCGTCGAACGGCTGGCGACTGCCGTCGGTTTTGATCAGGCGCGGCAACACCAGTTCAGCGGTTTCGAACGTCGTGAAACGTTCGCCGCAGGCCAGGCATTCACGCCGGCGGCGCACCTGTTCGCCCTCGGCGACCAGACGCGAGTCGATGACCTTGGTGTCGTTGGCACCGCAGAAGGGACAGTGCATGGTGGCAGGCAACAAAAAATGGGAGGGCCATGGTAGCGCATCCCCGTGGCAAGACAAGCCATAGGGTTTGCGGTATACAGACTGGCTGTATATGGATTTCATTTGCTGGAGCCGCCAATGCCGTTACGACCGCTCGTTTTGCTCAGTCTTTTCAGCCTGCTAGTGGCCTGTGGCAGCGATGCGCCCAAATCCCAGCCGCCGACACCCGGCCCTGCACCGCAACAGGCGCAGAAGAAAGCCAAGGCGTCGGCCGAGCTCGGTCCGCTGCCGGCTTATCAACGTGAATTGAGCGGCACCCTGCAGGGCGTGCCGGCCGGAGCCGAAGTCGAACTGGCATTGCTGGTGGTCGACGAAAAGGATCGTCCGCAACAACTACTCGCCAGTTCCAACCTGATCGGCACCAATCAAGTGTTGCCGTTTCGTCTGCGTTTCAACCCTGAATCCTTTCCGGCCGGTGCCCGCGTCGAGCTTCGCGGTCGCGCCAGCCAGTCCGGGCAGTTGATTCTGCATCTGCCGGCGCGAATGATCACACAGCCAACCACCCAGGCACTGGGTCAGCTGCAATTCGTCAAAGCACCATGATTGCACCGCTCGACCTGCAACAGGCGTTAGGTGAACTGCTCGGCGATGCACAGCTTGTAGCCTGCGAGTTACCGGGCACCGAGCTGAAACTCTGGCTGATCGACGGCGATAACATGGACCGTGCCTTCAGCCCGGAAGAAACCCGGCGGATTCTCCACGAACCGCCGTACTGGAGTTTCTGCTGGGCCAGTGGGCTGGCCATGGTTCGCTATCTCGCCGAGCACCCGCACTGGGTCGAAGGTAAACGGGTGCTGGATTTCGGCGCCGGTTCTGGGGTCGCCGGGATTGCGGCGGTGAAAGCCGGGGCACTGGAAGTGGTGGCCTGTGACCTGGACCCGCTGGCGATTGCCGCGTGTCGGGCGAATGCCGAACTCAATGGCGTGCAACTCAGTTACTCGACGGACTTTTTCGCCGAGGCCGATCGGTTCGATCTGATTCTGGTGGCCGATGTGTTGTACGACCGGGCAAATCTGCCGTTGCTCGACGAGTTTCTCAGCCGTGGCCGGGAAGCGTTGGTGGCGGATTCGCGCGTGAGGGATTTTCGCCATCCGTTGTATCAGCGCATTGAGATGCTGGAAGCGATGACCTTGCCGGATCTGGCCGAACCTGAAGAGTTTCGGCATGTGAGCCTTTACCACGCGCGGCGTAGCTAAAAGCTTCGCGGGCAAGCCTCGCTCCTACAGGGTTGGTGTTGATTTCGAATTCAAGGTGAACCAAGGAGCGAGGCTTGCCCGCGAAGGCGTCCAGTCAGGCAGCACATCACTCAATGGCCACCCCGCTTTCAGCCACCCCCCACCAAGCCTTATAGTGACCACATCCACGCTTTTACGAGATCCCCCATGAGTCAGGAAACGCCGTACATTTTCGACGCCACGACTGCCGATTTCGACCAGTCGGTGATCGAGAACTCTTTTCACAAACCGGTGCTGGTGGATTTCTGGGCCGAATGGTGTGCGCCGTGCAAGGCCTTGATGCCGATGCTGCAAACCATCGCCGAGAGCTATCAGGGCGAGTTGCTGCTGGCCAAGGTCAACTGCGACATCGAGCAGGACATTGTTGCGCGCTTCGGCATTCGCAGCCTGCCGACTGTGGTGCTGTTCAAGGACGGTCAGCCGGTGGATGGTTTTGCCGGTGCGCAACCGGAATCGGCTGTGCGCACGATGCTCGAACCTCACGTGCAAATGCCGCCGCCCGCTGCTGCCGACCCGTTCGAACAGGCTCAGGCGCTGTTCGATGACGGCCGTTACGCCGACGCCGAAGCCACGCTCAAAGTGCTGCTGGCCGAAGACAACACCAACGCCAAGGCGCTGATTCTCTACGCCCGCTGCCTCACCGAGCGCGGCGAGCTGGGTGAAGCGCAAATCGTGCTCGACGCGGTCAAGACCGATGAGCACAAGGCCGCGCTGGCCGGCGCCAAGGCGCAGATCCAGTTCCTCGGTCAGGCCAGGGATTTGCCGGATGCGGCAGACCTGAAAGCGCGTCTGGCGAAAAATCCGCAGGACGATGAGGCAGTCTATCAACTGGCGATCCAGCAACTGGCCCGTCAGCAATACGACGCGGCATTGGATGCCTTGTTGAAACTGTTCATCCGCAATCGCAGCTACAGCGAAGGCTTGCCGCACAAGACCTTGCTGCAAGTGTTCGAACTGCTGGGCAACGATCACCCGCTGGTGACCACGTACCGTCGCAAGTTGTTTGCTGCGCTTTATTAAACGGATCGGGCCATGTGAACCCGATCCCGTAGGAGCTGCCGCAGGCTGCGATCTTTTGATCTTCCGACCATTTCAGCGCCGGAAAAACAAGATCAAAAGATCGCAGCCTGCGGCAGCTCCTGCGCTGGCTTGCGCCAGCTGTATAGCGGCGTATCCCCGCCGCTCACCACTTTGACGTCTGCGCTGTGGCGCAAGCGCACCAACAAGCGCTTGCCCGCCGCTGCGCTGCCGGTCAGCCCTTCCAACTGCTCCAGCAAATCCGGCCCGCTCATTTGCCCGGCCTTGCGCAGCAACTCTTGGGCGATTTGCCAAAGCGCATCGTCCTGATTCACCGGTTTGACGGGCGTAGCACTCGCCTCGGGTTTTGCTGCCTGCAACTGCGCACCGAGCTGTGCCCAGTCGCCCTCATCCAGTTCCAGGGTCAAATCCACCGGCCAGTCGCCGATGCTTCCGCGTATTCGCAACATAAGTCTGCTCCTGCACATACCTGACTCGCATGCTCCCATGGGTCTTGCGCTACGCCAAGCAGACGGTCAAACTCTCCGCGCTTTCGTTATAAGATTACATAACAAATTTTTCATTTACTTTTCGGAGACCCGTCATGCGCCGTCTGCTGCTCGCTTTGCCGTTTGCCTTGTTGCCGCTGGCTGTCGCCCATGCGGCGGTCGAGCATGATCACGATCACAATGAACACGGCAGCCTCAGCGCCCACGAACATGGCGTCGGTCGCCTGAACGCGGCGCTGGATGGCCAGACTCTGGAGCTGGAGCTGGAAAGCCCGGCGATGAACCTGGTAGGTTTCGAACACGCCGCCACCACCGACGCCGACAAGGCCAAAGTCGCCGCCGTCCGCGCCCAGCTGGAAAAACCGCTGGTGTTGTTCAACCTGCCGAAAGCCGCCGGTTGCGTGGTCGCGACTCAGGAACTGGAAAGCCCGCTGTTCGGTGACAAGCCGGATGCCGATGATCATGACGAAGAAGACGCCAAGGACGGTCATGAGCATCACAATGACCACAGCGAAATCCACGCCCATTACCAATTCAGCTGCTCGGCCCCGGGCGCGCTGAAAACCCTGGACCTGGCTAATATCTTCAACACATTCCCGGCCACCCAGAAGATTCAGGTACAACTGATCAGCCCGAGCGGGCAGCAAGGGGTTGAAGTGACGGCCAAGGCTGCCGCCTTGAAATTCTGAACCCACCGAAGATCCCCTGTGGGAGCGAGCCTGCTCGCGATAGCGTCGACATCTATGTTGAAGGTGATGGCCTCATCGCGAGCAGGCTCGCTCCCACAGGGGTTGGTGTTGAATGTAAAGTTGAGACAAGTACCCAAAATCCATGAAATCGGCGCTATGACCCAAGCACTCATCGAACTGTCCGACCTGGGCTTCAGCTGGCCCGGTCATCCGCCGCTGCTGGACATCCCGGCGTTTCGCCTCATGCCGGGTGAAACCCTGTTCCTCAAAGGCCCCAGCGGCAGTGGCAAGACCACCCTGCTCGGCCTGCTCGGCGGTGTGCAAAAGCCTGATCGCGGCAGCATTCGCCTACTCGGCCAGGAACTGACCGAGCTCTCCGCCGGCGCCCGCGACCACTTCCGCGTCGATCACACCGGCTACATTTTCCAGCAGTTCAACTTGCTGCCATTTCTCTCGGTGCGCGAGAACGTTGAGCTGCCCTGCCACTTCTCCAAGCTGCGCGCCGAACGGGCGATCCAGCGTCACGGCAGCGTCGATCAGGCGGCAGCCACCCTGCTCGCTCACCTGGGTTTGACCGATCAAAACCTGCTCAGCCGCCGCGCCGATTCGCTGTCCATCGGCCAGCAGCAAAGGGTCGCCGCCGCACGTGCGTTGATTGGTCAGCCGGAACTGGTGATCGCCGATGAACCGACCTCGGCGCTGGATTACGACGCCCGCGAAAGCTTCATTCGCCTGCTGTTCGCCGAATGCCGTGAAGCCGGGTCGAGCCTGTTGTTTGTCAGCCATGATCAGAGCCTCGCGCCGCTGTTCGATCGCCACCTGTCGTTGGCCGATCTCAATCGCGCCGCCACCCCGTCCGAGGTCTGAGATGTATTTGTTTCGTCTAGCCATGGCCAGCCTGGCTAATCGTCGCTTCACCGCGATCCTCACCGCGTTCGCCATTGCCCTGTCAGTCTGCCTGCTGCTGGCGGTGGAGCGAGTGCGCACCGAAGCCAAGGCCAGTTTCGCCAGCACCATCAGCGGCACCGACCTGATCGTCGGCGCGCGCTCCGGCTCGGTGAACCTGCTGTTGTATTCGGTGTTCCGCATCGGCAACGCCACCAACAACATCCGCTGGGACAGCTTCGAACATTTCGCCAACAACCCGAAAGTGAAGTGGGCAATCCCGATGTCCCTCGGCGATTCCCATCGCGGATATCGGGTGATGGGCACCACCGAGGCGTACTTCGAGCATTATCAGTACGGCCATCGACAACACCTCGAACTCGCCGACGGCCGCGCCTTCGTCAGCGATCCATTCGAAGTGGTGCTCGGCGCCGAAGTGGCCGATGCGCTGCATTACAAGCTCGGCGACAAACTGGTGCTGGCCCATGGCGTGGCGGTGATTAGCCTGGTCAAACACGACGACAAACCGTTCACCGTGGTCGGCATTCTCAAACGCACCGGTACCCCGGTGGACCGCACGCTGCACATCAGCCTCGGCGGGATGGAAGCCATTCACGTCGACTGGCACAACGGCGTGCCGGCGCGCGGTAACGGCCGGATCAATGCTGACCAAGCGCGGAACATGGACCTGACGCCGCAAGCGATCACCGCGTTCATGCTCGGCCTCAACAGCAAGATTTCGACGTTTGCGCTGCAACGGGAGATCAACGAATTCCGTGGCGAACCGATGCTGGCGATCCTGCCGGGTGTGGCATTGCAGGAGCTGTGGAGTTTGATGAGCACGGCGGAAAAAGCTTTGTTCGTCGTCTCGCTGTTCGTGGTGCTGACCGGGTTGATCGGCATGCTCACGGCGATCCTCACCAGCCTCAATGAGCGCCGCCGCGAGATGGCAATTCTGCGCTCGGTGGGTGCGCGACCGTGGCATATTGCGACGTTGTTGGTGCTGGAAGCCTTAGCCCTGGCGTTGTCCGGAGTGATTGCCGGTGTGGCGCTGCTGTACGTGTGCATCGCTGTGGCGCAGGGTTACGTGCAGGCGAATTACGGCTTGTACTTGCCGCTGGCCTGGCCAAGTGAATATGAATGGACGCTGCTCGGTGGCATCCTGATCGCCGCGCTGCTGATGGGCAGCGTGCCGGCCTGGCGCGCGTATCGCCAATCCTTGGCCGATGGCCTGTCGATCCGACTATGAGGACATTAATGATGCCCCGCGCTGTGCTTGCGCTATTGATGCTGGTTGCCCTTCCGCTGTGGGCGGCCGAGCCGAAAGACCTGACCTGGTCGGAAATGATCCCGCCGGATGCGGCGCCAGAAGTGCCGAACATGACGCCGCTGCATGACCTGTCGAAGATGAGCGACGCGTTGTCCGCGGAGTCGGCTCCAGCGGCCAGGCAGGACATGCCGAACGCGCCGGTGGTGAAGAACCTCGACGGCAAGAATATTCGTTTACCGGGGTACATCGTGCCGCTGGAAGTCAGCGAAGAAGGCCGCACCACGGAGTTTCTGCTGGTGCCGTATTTCGGCGCCTGCATCCACGTACCGCCTCCTCCGTCGAACCAGATCGTGCATGTCAAAAGCGAAGTCGGCGTGAAGCTTGATGAGCTGTATCAGCCGTACTGGATCGAAGGTGCGTTGCAGGTAAAAGCGTCCACCAGCGAGTTGGCGGATGCCGGGTATCAGATGGAGGCGGACAAGATTTATGCGTATGAATTGCCGGAGTGAATCTGGTGGTTGTGTGTCGCTGTCAGGCCGCCAATCGCGAGCAGGCTCGCTCCCACAGGGGATTTGTGTTGATGCACAGATCCAATGTGGGAGCGAGCCTGCTCGCGATGAGGCCATCAAAGACTCCACCAAAACCTGCCCATCACTGTTTCATTGAGCTGAATCAAAAGACCGTATCAGTTGGATCCCTACCATTGGACATCGAACATTTTTAACGTCCTTTGGAGCTCCCATGCACAAGTCCTTGCTCTGCGCTTCGCTGTTCGCCCTCGCGCTCGCAGCCCCGCTCGCCCATGCTCACACCGCCGGTGACATCATCGTTCGGGCCGGTGCGATCACCGTCAACCCGGATGCCGACAGCTCCAGCGTCAAGGTCGATCAAGGCCCGCTGAAGGGCGCCGACCTGGGTGGCAAAGCCACCATGAGCAGCGACACGCAACTGGGCCTGAACTTCGCCTACATGATCACCAACAACCTGGGGATCGAACTGCTCGCGGCCTCGCCGTTCGAGCATGACGTGAAGCTCAAAGGCACCGCCCTCGGCGCCGCCAACGGCAAACTCGGCACCCTGAAACACCTGCCGCCAACCCTGAGCCTCGTCTACTACCCGCTGGACGCCAAATCCGCGTTCCAGCCGTACATCGGCGGCGGTATCAACTACACCTGGATCTACGACGAGCACGTCGGCAGCGAAGCCGCGGCCAACGGCTTCAGCAACTTCAAGGCGAAAAACTCCTGGGGTCTGGCCTGGCAGGTCGGTGCCGATTACATGCTGACCGACAACGTGATGATCAACGCCCAGGTGCGCTACATCGACATCGACACCCGTGCGACCGTGGAAAACAACGCCGTCGCGCCGGGGACCCGGGCCAAGGTCGACGTCGATGTGGACCCGTTCATTTACATGGTTGGTCTGGGTTACAAGTTCTAGGAAACGGTTGACTGGCTTTTGTGGACGGGTATTGCATCGTCCACAAAAAAGGCGCCTTCAAAGGCTAATGCCAGTCAGTTAAGCCATTTCAGCCGCGACGCATTCTCTGTAATTGGATGGACTCGCCCTCGCTGTCGTTGGCTGTTTAGACTGCCACCGTGGCGCATTGACGCCTCGGCTTGGGCGAGTCCATCCAATTACAGATCGCATTACGGCTTAGCTGACGGGCATTAGCCTTCAAAGGCGCCTTTTTCATGGCTGTGTAAAACCTCAGCGCCCCAGCAACCGCGCCAAGCCAACACTCATCGGTGTCTGCTTCGGGTAGGTAAACCGCTCGAGCAAACGTCGGTTATTCGCGCGCGAATGGCGAATGTCACCGGAGCGCGCCGGGCCGTAGCTCACGGGCGGCAGTTTGCCGACCACCGCTTCAAGGGCTTCAAGCATTTGCTTGAGGGTCGTCGCCTGATTCCAGCCGACATTCACCGGGCCGACCTCGACCTGCGGTTTCTCGACGGCTTGCACCAGCACGTCCACCAGGTCCTCGACATAGACAAAATCCCGAGTCTGCTCGCCATCGCCAAACACGGTGATCGGCAAGCCTTTCTGCGCGCGCTCACTGAAAATGCTGATCACCCCGGAATACGGCGAGGACGGATCCTGGCGCGGGCCGAAGATGTTGAAAAAGCGGAAAACCACCGGTTCCAGACCATGCTGACGGCGATAGAAGTCGAAGTAATGCTCGCTCGCCAACTTGTCCGCCGCGTACGGCGTCAGCGGTGCCTTGGGCGTGTCTTCGTCGATCGACTCACCTTCGCCATTGTTGCCATAGACCGCGGCGCTGGATGCAAACAACACCCGTTTTACGCCAGCCTGACGCATGGCTTCGCAAACATTCAGCGAACCGATGAAATTGCTCTGATGGGTCTTCACCGGGTCATCCACCGAAGCCTGCACCGAAGCCACCGCAGCCAGATGCGCCACCGCGCTGCAGCCGACCATGGCCTGTGCCACCAGCGCGGCATCGGCGACGTCGCCGACGATCAGTTCGACGAGGGGATTGTCCAGCGGCAGGTTGCTGCGTTTGCCGGTGGAGAGGTCATCGAGAATGCGCACCGAGTGCCCCTTGGCGAGCAAGGCGTCGGTCAGGTGCGAACCGATGAAACCGGCACCGCCGGTGATTAAAACAGGGCCGTCAGCCATGGCGATAAAACCTATCCAGTAAGCCCGGGAGTGCCGCGCGCCATGCGCGAGGCTTGATCCCGAAAGTGTGCAGAATTTTCTTGCAGGCCAGCACCGCGTGTTGCGGTTCTTCGGCGGCGTCGGGCCGCGCGGCGTGAGCCTGGGCGGTCGGCGCTTCGATGGCCAGCGGGTGTAAAGCGCGTGCTTCAGTAAGGATAGCCTGCCCCAGTGCCAGCGGCGTGGTCGCCTCATGCCCGGCGTAGTGGTAAGTGCCCCACAGCGGCGCGGAGCAATCGAGTTGCTTGAGCACCGAAATGATCACCCGGGCGGCATCGTCCACCGGCGTCGGATTACCGCGACGATCATCGGCCATCAGCAGTTCTTCAGCTTTCTCGGCCCGGCTCAGGAATCGCCCGAGGGTGCCGTCGGGACTGTCATCGAGTAGCCAGCCGAAACGCAGCAGCACGTGCTGCGGACAGGTGGCGCGCACGCTTTGTTCGATTCGCCACAAAGCCTGGCCGCGCAGGCCCAGCGGTACCGGTTCGTCTTTTTCGCTGTAGGCGGTCGCCCGGGAGCCATCGAACACGCGATAACTCGACGGTTGCAGCAGCACAATATTGTGATGCTGGCACAGCTCGGCCAGTCGTTCGATGGCTCGTTCCTGCCCGGCCAGACGCTGTTCGCTGACGGTCTCCGCCTGGAACCAGTCAAAGTAGTAGGCGAGATTGATCAACGCATCCGGACGAGTATCGTCGAGCAGTTGCGTCAGGCTCGCGGCGTCCCAGCCGTCTTGCGGGGGGCGGGGGGCGAGGAAACCGATGTCTTCCTCCGCACCGAGGCGAATCAGCGCCTGCCCAAGGGCATTTCCGCCGCCCAGTAACATAAGGCGCATTCGCATAGAGTCAGCAGGCCCAGTCTGATTGGAACGATGGCTTTATCGACATCGCCCGCAGGCGATGTCCTCAATAATTGCCGGAATCGTTGCATTTTGCGGGTTTAGTGCGCAACCGTCATCCGTAAAGTGTAGATCTCCCGGATTTGCGGTGCTGCAACCGGCCCATCGCGAGCAGGCTCGCTCCCACAAGGGATGTGTGGCGCATACAAATCCAATGTGGGAGCGAGCCTGCTCGCGATGAGGTCATAAGGATCGACACAGATCCTGAGCGGTACTTGCATCTTCCCGCCCCCACCCGCATAAATTACTCCATGAATCTGCCCATCCCCACGGACGTTGCTCTGGCAGGCTTCCACCCCGCCGTCAGCGCCTGGTTCAGCAATACCTTCGCGACGGCTACCCCCGCCCAGGCCCGGGCGTGGCCGTTGATCCGCCAGCGCCGTTCGACCCTGATCGCCGCGCCCACCGGCTCCGGCAAGACCCTTACCGCGTTTCTGGCGGTGCTCGACGATCTGGTCCATCGTGGCCTGGAGAGCCCGGACGGTCTGCCGGACGAAACCCTGGTGGTCTACGTTTCGCCGCTCAAGGCGCTGTCCAACGACATCCAGATCAACCTGCAAAACCCGCTGGCCGGCATTACCGAACAGTTGCGCGTGATGGGCTTGCCCGACGTACCGATCAGCACCGCCGTGCGCACCGGCGATACGCCGCAAAAAGAGCGCTCGGCCATGCGCAAAACCGCGCCGCACATTCTGGTGACCACCCCGGAATCCCTTTACGTGCTGCTCGGCTCCGACTCCGGCCGGCAAATGCTCGGCACCACCCACACAGTGATCGTTGACGAAATCCATGCCATTGCCGCCAGCAAACGCGGCAGTCATCTGGCCCTGAGCCTGGAACGTCTGCAAGCGCTTTGCTCGCAACCGCTGGTGCGTATCGGCCTGTCCGCCACGCAAAAACCCATCGAAGCGGTGTCGCGCTTTTTGGTCGGCCGTGATCGCGACTGCGACATCATCGACATCGGCCACGCTCGCCCACGGGATCTCGATATAGAGGTGCCGCCCGTGCCGTTGTCGGCGGTGATGGCCAACGACATCTGGGAACTGGTCTATGACCGACTCGCCGCCCTCGCCCGCGAACACCGGACCACGCTGATTTTCGTCAACACCCGGCGCCTGGCCGAACGCCTGAGTCGACACTTGAGCGAACGCCTCGGCAAGGACGCGGTAGCGGCCCACCATGGCAGCCTGGCCAAAGAGTTTCGCCTCGATGCCGAGCAACGGCTCAAGCGCGGCGAGCTGCAAGTGCTGATCGCCACCGCTTCGCTGGAATTGGGGATCGATATCGGCGACGTCGACCTGGTGTGCCAGATCGCTTCGCCGCGCTCGATTGCGGGTTTTCTGCAGCGGGTCGGCCGCTCCGGACATCAGGTCGGCGGCACGCCCAAGGGCCGTTTGTTTGCCACCACCCGCGACGACCTGATCGAATGCGCCGCCCTGCTCGATTGCGTCCGCCGTGGTGAGCTCGACACGTTGCAGATCCCAGAAGCACCGCTGGACGTGCTGGCCCAGCAGATCATCGCGGAAGTCAGTTGCCAGGAATGGCAGGAACAGGCAATGCTGGAGATGCTGCGCAACGCCTCGCCTTACGCCAAGCTCGACGAAAAGCACTATCAGGCACTGCTGCAAATGCTCGCCGAGGGTTACAGCGGTCGCCTGGGTGTTCGCAGCGCTTACCTGCACCGCGACGCCGTAAGCCGCACCCTGCGCGGCCGTCGAGGCGCCAAGCTGACTGCCGTGACCAGCGGCGGGACGATTCCCGACAACGCCGACTACAGCGTGTTGCTGGAGCCTCAAGGGCTGAACATCGGCAGCGTCAACGAAGACTTCGCGGTGGAAAGCATCGCAGGGGATATCTTTCAGCTGGGCAATACCTCGTATCGAATCCTGCGGGTCGAAACCGGCAAGGTCCGGGTCGAAGACGCTCAGGGTCAACCGCCGACCATTCCATTCTGGCTCGGTGAAGCACCGGGGCGCAGCGATGAGCTGTCGTTCGCCGTGGCCCGCCTGCAAGCGCAACTCGATGAGCGGCTCGGCGCCACGCCCGGCAATTTGCAGCCTGCCGTCGACTGGCTGACCGACACCCTCGGCCTGAACCTTGCCAGCGCCGAGCAATTGGTCGATTACCTGGCCCGGGCACGCCAGACCCTCGGCGCCTTGCCATCGCAAGACACGCTGCTGATGGAGCGGTTTTTCGACGAGTCCGGCGGTACGCAACTGATCATCCATTCACCGTTCGGCAGCCGCATCAACCGTGCCTGGGGCCTGGCCCTGCGCAAGCGTTTCTGCCGCACGTTCAACTTCGAATTGCAGGCCGCCGCCAGCGAGGACGCCATCGTGCTGTCGTTGTCCGCCGGCCACAGCTTCGAGCTGGAAGAAGTCTGGCGTTACCTGCACAGCAACAGTGCCGAGCACACTCTGATTCAAGCGGTGCTCGAGGCCCCGCTGTTCGGTGTGCGCTGGCGCTGGAACGCCGGGGTCGCCCTGGCGCTGCCGCGCTACAGCGGCGGACGCAAAGTACCGCCGCAGATCCAGCGGATGAAAAGCGAAGACCTGATCGCCAGCGTGTTTCCCGATCAGATCGCCTGCGTGGAAAACCTCGCCGGCGAGCGTGAGATTCCCGACCATCCGCTGGTGGAACAAACCCTCGATGATTGCCTGCACGAAGCCATGGACAGCGAAGGCTGGCTGGCGTTATTGCGGCGCATGGAACAGGGCGACATCCGCCTGATCAGCCGCGACTTGCCGGCGCCCTCGCCACTGGCGGCGGAGATTCTCAGCGCCCGCCCCTACACCTTTCTCGACGATGCGCCGCTGGAGGAGCGCCGTACTCAGGCAGTGCTCAACCGCCGCTGGAGCGATCCGCAGTCCACCGATGATCTCGGTGCGCTGGACGCCGAGGCGATTACCGCGGTGCGTGAAGAAGCCTGGCCAACGCCCACCGGCATTGATGAAATGCATGAAGCGCTGATGAGCCTCGCGTGCATCGCCGATGCCGAGGCCCACGCCAACCCGAACTGGCTCGAGTGGCTGAACACCCTCGCCGATACTGGCCGGGCCAGCCGCTTGCAAATCAATACCGAACAATCCCTATGGTTCGCGCTGGAGCGACTGACCTGCCTGCGGGCGATTTATCCACAGGCCACATTGGCTCCACCATTGGAGGCGTTGCCCGGTTTCGATGAAACCTGGGAGCCGGATGAAGCGGTGCTGGAAGTGATCCGCGCACGGCTCAGCGCGTTTGGTCCGTTGCCGCTGAAAGCGATTGCCGAACCGCTTGGATTACCGGCGATTCAAGTCACTCAGGCCTTGGCGCAACTGGAGCGCGAAGGCTATGTACTGCGCGGGCAATTCACCCCAGGCGCTCCTGATGAAGAATGGTGTGAACGGCATTTGCTGGCGCGGATTCATCGGTACACGGTCAAGCGGCTGCGACGGGAAATCGAGCCGGTGGCGTTGCAGGATTTCATGCGTTTTCTGTTCGACTGGCAGCATCTGTCCGCCACGAGCCAAGGCCAGGGCCGCGCGGTGTTGCCGGCGATCATCAGCCAGTTCGAAGGCTACCCCGCCGCCGCTTCGGCATGGGACAGCGACATTCTGCCGGCGCGGCTCAAAGACTATTCGGCGAGCTGGCTGGATGAGTTATGCCGCAGCGGAAAACTGGTGTGGACCCGACTGACCACGCGCAACAAGAGCGCCAGCACGGCCTTGCGCAGCACGCCGATTCTATTGCTGCCGCGCAGTCAGGTCGGGTTGTGGAGCGGCTTGACCGAGCAGACGCCCGTCAGCGAGCTGTCGCCCAAAACACAAAAGGTCCATGAAGCGCTCAGCCAGCACGGCGCACTGTTTTTTGATGAGCTGATGCACGAAGCCCATTTGCTGCGCTCGGAACTGGAAATTGCCTTGCAGGAACTGGTCGGTGCGGGGCTGGTAAACGCCGACAGTTTCGCCGGCCTTCGCGCGCTGATTACCCCGGCCAGCAAACGCCAGAATCGCAGCACCCGACGCGGGCGCGGAGCGTTTTCCGGCGGGATGGACGATGCCGGACGCTGGGCCTTGCTGCGCCGCGGTGCTGCCGCCCCGGTTGTGGATAAACAACGACCGGCGCCCACGCCCAGCGAAACCCTGGAACACATCGCCATGACCTTGCTGCGCCGTTACGGCGTGGTGTTCTGGCGCTTGCTGGAGCGTGAGGCGGACTGGTTGCCGAGTTGGCGGGAATTACTGCGCACATTCCATCGGCTCGAGGCCCGGGGCGAGATTCGTGGCGGGCGATTTGTCAGTGGTCTGGCGGGGGAGCAATTTGCGCTCCCTGAGGCAATTCCCTTGCTGCGCGAAGTCAGGCGGCGACCTCATGATGGAAGTCTGATCGCGGTGTGCGGGGTGGATCCGCTGAACCTTGCCGGCACCTTGTTGCCAGGCGCGAAAGTGCCGGCGCTGGCGAGCAATCGACTGGTGTATCGCGACGGCATACCGGCCGCCGCCGAGATCGCCGGCAAGCAGCAGTTCTGGCTGGAGCTGGATCAGCAGGCCAGTGCCGAGGTGCGTAGCAAACTGATCCGGCATTGATGTTGCCGTGTCTGGCCCTTGGATCAAAAGATCGCAGCCTTCGGCAGCTCCTACAGGTGTTCACATGCCTATGTAGGAGCTGCCGCAGGCTGCGATCTTTTCGTTTTACCGTCCGTAGCCCCGTCGAAACTTTCTCGCATGCCCGGCAGTCATCAAAAGACAGAGGCTGTCCGAGGGCTACATAGACGGGAGGCGACATGGCGGCGATTCATATTGGTATTTCAGGCTGGCGCTACACGCCTTGGCGGGGAGAGTTCTACCCGAAGGGGCTGACCCAGAAGCGCGAACTGCAATTCGCTTCACGGGCAGTGAACAGCATCGAAATCAATGGATCGTTTTACGCCCTGCAACGGCCCGAACGTTATGCCCAGTGGTACGACGAAACCCCGGCGGGCTTTGTATTCAGCGTCAAGGCGCCGCGTTTTATCACCCACATCAAGCGCTTGCGGGACATTCATAAACCGTTGGCGAATTTCTTTGCCTCCGGGGTGCTGGAACTCAAGGAGAAACTCGGCCCGATCCTCTGGCAGTTTCCACCCAACTTTAAATTCGACCCGGAACTGTTCGAAAGCTTTCTCGAACAATTACCCCACGACACGGAACAAGCCGCCGCCCTCGCCCGCCAGCATGAGCCGCGCTTGAACGGTCACGCCAGCATGAAGGCTTACGGCAAAAAACCGCTGCGCCATGCCGTGGAAATTCGCCACGAAAGCTTTGTCGATCCCGCCTTCGTCCGGCTGCTCAAACGCTACAACACCGCGCTGGTCATCGCCGACACCGCCGGCAAATGGCCGTACCGCGAAGACCTCACCAGTGATTTCGTCTATTTGCGCCTGCACGGTGCCGAAGAACTCTACGCCAGCGGTTACACCCCGCAAGCGCTGAAACGCTGGGGCGACCGGATCGAAGCCTGGTATCACGGACAGCAACCAGCAGATCCGCAATTGATCGCACCTCGGCAAAAACCCAAGACACGCAGATCCCGGGAAGTGTTCTGCTATTTCGATAACGACATCAAAGTCCGGGCGCCCTTCGATGCCCGTCGCCTGCTTGAGCGTTTCCACCTCGACAAGGACCTTGCCACCGCCCCCGGTGAGCCAGTTGCAGAAGGAGTGCTGCCATGAGCGTTCCCGAACCGGTCGGCACCACGGATGAACAACAACCCATTATCAGCGCCGTGAGTCGTTTCACCGTACTGACGGTCAACACCCACAAGGGTTTCACCGCGCTGAACCGGCGCTTCATCCTGCCCGAGTTGCGTGAGGCGGTGCGCAGTGTGTCCGCCGACGTGGTGTTTTTGCAGGAAGTGCATGGCACCCACGAACATCATCCACAGCGCTACCTCAATTGGCCGGCAATGCCCCAGTACGAATTCCTTGCCGATACCTTGTGGCCGCAATTTGCCTATGGGCGCAATGCGGTCTACCCGGCGGGCGATCACGGCAATGCGTTGCTGTCGAAATTCCAGATCATTCGTCACGATAACCTCGACGTTTCCATCAGTGGCCATGAGAACCGTGGAATCCTGCATTGCGTGCTACGGATGCCCGGCGATGGCCGCGAAGTGCATGCCATTTGCGTCCATCTGGGACTTCGCGAAAGTCACCGCACGGCACAACTCAAGCTGCTGACCCAACGTATGGAAGCGTTGCCGGAGGATGCCCCGGTGGTGGTCGCTGGTGACTTCAACGACTGGCGCCTGCGCGCCGATGCGCTGCTCAAGCCTTGGGGTTTGCGAGAGGTGTTCGCCGAGCTGCATGGCAAACCGGCGCGTAGTTTCCCGGCGCGTTTGCCGGCGTTGCGTCTGGACCGCATCTATGTGCGCAACCTCAAGGCCAGCCATCCGCAAGTACTGGCGGCACGGCCCTGGTCACACCTTTCCGACCATGCACCGCTATCGGTGGAGATTGAGCTATGACCGGCCCTTTGATGGAAAAAACCACGATCGAACACGTTTCCGCCACCCGTGAACCGGCGGTGACTGACGTCGTATATGGCTGGCACGGTAACAACCGGGTCCAATTGCTGGAGAACGGCGAAGAATACTTTCCACGGGTGTTTGAAGCGCTGCGCCAGGCCCAGAGTGAAATCCTGCTGGAAACCTTCATTGTGTTCGAGGACAAGGTCGGCAATGAGCTGCAAAAAATCCTGATTGAAGCGGCTCAACGCGGTGTGCGCATCACCGTCAGCCTCGACGGTTTTGGTTGTGGCGAATTGAGTACGGAGTTCCTCGCGGCCCTGAGCAATGCAGGTGTGCGCCTGCAAATATTCGACCCCGCCCCACGTCACTTCGGCATCCGCACCAACTGGTTCCGCCGCTTGCACCGCAAGATTGTGGTGGTCGACGGCACGATTGCGTTCCTCGGCGGAATCAACTTTTCCGCCGACCATTTGGCCGACTTCGGCCCTGAAGCCAAACAGGATTATTCGGTTGAAGTGCAAGGCCCGGCGGTGGCCGATATTCATCATTTCGCCTTGCTGCAAAGCGGTCGCCCGGCCCGGGCCAAATACTGGTGGCAACGCCGCAGACAGCGGCGCGCGGAACTGGCGGTCAGCGATCATGATGGTCAGGTACGGCTGGTGTATCGCGACAATGGCGAACACCACGGCGATATCGAAGAGGTGTACTTGCGGGTACTGCGCGGCGCTCGACATCGCGTGATCATCGCCAACGCTTACTTTTTTCCAGGCTATCGCCTGCTGCGGGAGATCCGCAATGCAGCGCGTCGAGGGGTCGAGGTGCGCCTGATTCTTCAGGGGCAGCCGGATTTGCGCGTGGCCCGGCTCGCCGCACGCATGACCTACGATTATCTGCTGCGGGCCGGGGTAGCGATCTACGAATATTGCGACCGCCCCCTGCATGGCAAAGTCGCCCTGGTCGACGAGGACTGGAGCACCGTCGGCTCAAGTAACCTCGACCCGCTGAGCCTGTCCCTGAACCTGGAGGCTAATGTGTTGATCCGCGACCGCGCCTTCAACCGCGACCTGTTCGAGCGTCTCGACGAGTTGAGCAGCAACCACTGCAAGGTCATGTCGGCGGACAAGGCGCCGCGCGGGTGGATCTGGCACATGACCATCGGGTTTCTGGTGTTTCACTTCCTGCGGCATTTCCCGGCGTGGGCCGGCTGGCTGCCGGCGCATAAACCTCGCCTGAAACCCTTCATCCATCCAACCGGGAGCGATAAGGCATGAGGCATTCTGATGCGCAGCCTGCGCCTCACTCCGACACGCCGCGAAAATCCCACTGGCACCGCTGGAAAAAGCCGCTGACGATGCTGTTTTTTCTGGCGTTGATCGTGCTGTTCACGATGCTCGCCCAACGCATCGAATGGGGCGAAGTGTTCGATACCCTGGCCGACTTCAAAGTGCGCACACTGATCATCGCGTCCGGGCTGACGTTGCTGAGTTTTCTGGTGTACGCCTGTTTCGACCTGATCGGTCGCACCTACATCCGACAGGACCTAACCTGGCGGCAGATCCTGCCGGTGGGCATCATCAGCTATGCCTTCAACCTTAACCTGAGCGCCTGGGTCGGCGGGGTCGCTATGCGTTACCGGCTGTATTCACGGCTCGGCGTGAGCAAAAGCAACATCGCGAAAATCCTCGGGCTGAGCCTGGCGACCAACTGGTTCGGCTACATGGTGATTGCCGGCACCGTGTTCAGCAGCGGACTGGTGCGAATGCCGCCGGGCTGGAAACTGAGTAGCGGCGCCCTGCAAGGCGTGGGCGTGTTATTGCTGCTGTTGAGCGCGGCGTATCTGGCGGCCTGTCGATTTTCCAGACAGCGGGAATGGTCGATTCGCGGCGTGGAAATCAATCTGCCGTCGCTGCACATGGCGGTCTTGCAACTGGCCCTCGGGGCGCTGAACTGGTCGCTGATGGCGGCGGTGATCTTCACCCTGCTGCCGAGCAAACTGGACTATCCGTTGGTGCTGGGCGTGTTGCTGATCAGCGCCATTGCCGGGGTTATCACCCACATTCCGGCCGGGCTCGGCGTGCTGGAGGCGGTGTTCGTGGCGTTGCTGCAACACGAGGCCTCACGAGGAAGCCTGGTGGCGGGGTTGCTCGCTTATCGAGCGATCTATTTCCTCCTGCCGCTGCTGATTACCGTGGTGATGTATTTGGTGGTGGAGGCCAAGGCGAAGTCGTTGCGGATCTCGAAAAAACCTTCTTGAGAATGATGGCGAAGCGGCTGCCGCCATCGCGAGCAGGCTCGCTCCCACATTGGATTTGTGTGCGCCGCCGATCCCTTGTGGGAGCGAGCCTGCTCGCGATTGATCGCAAGAACACTGCCAATCTCATGTCGACTGAATAATGCTCAACCGCTCGCCCACCACCATTTCCGTGATCCAGCTCACCAGGATCGTGGTGTACGCCTGTTGCGAGACGGGCTCGCTCAAGGCGTGATCGGCACCGTCGATAATCCGGTGAGTCAGCGAGTGGGTCTGCTGACACGCCGCGCGGTAACTCATGATGGTCGCGCGGGGCACATAGGCGTCGGTCTCGGACTCCACCAGCAACACATCCCCGGTAAATTGCGAACAGGCATGCAGCGCGCGATTGCTGTCGGCGCTGACCCGCGTGCTGCGGTAATCGCGCAAATCGAGCTTGTCCAGCTCACGCTTGGGTGTGTGCCAAAAGTCGTCGCGATACAACGCCGGCACCCGCAGCGCCAGCCAGCGCACCGGGCGCAACGACGTCAGGATCGCCGCCAGGTAACCGCCATAACTGGTGCCGACCACGGCGATCGCCGATGTGTCGAGCGCCGGATGGGCGAGCAAGCGGTCGTAGGCCGCCAACAGGTCACGCAGGTTGTCTTCGCGGGTTACCCGGGACAACGGAATACCGGTCCCGCCGGTGTGGCCGCGCAAGTCGAACGTCAGGCACACGCAACCCAATGCGGCGATGCCTTTGGCGCGCTCCAGGTCGCGCTCCTGACTACCGCCCCAGCCATGAACGAAAAGCACACCCGGGACTTTCGATTTGGGGCTGAGGAAGGTTCCGCTCATCTGTTCATCGTCGATGTCGATTTGAATGGTTTCGCTTCTAGCCGTCATAGGATTTGACCGTTACGTACTTGAGAAGAAAGTCACTGTGTTCCGCCGGCCCGCGGTAGACCTCGATGGCGTTGGCCGGCAGCGGCCGGTCGGTATAGGTTTCGACCGACGACACGCGAATCGCGCGCAAGCCGGGGTTGTTGACGAAGCTCTGCAGCGCCGCGACTTCAGCACTGCTGGCACCGCCCAGGCGCCAGGACTGTTCGAGCACGCCGCTGCGTTGTTTGCCATCGCAATCCAGCCCCTGGGCGATGTCGTAGTTGCGCCGCGAGGCGTAGAAACCGGGGTAGGCTTCATCGGCCGCGGCGTCGAACACCTGCGCTTGCTGGATCGCCAGCCTCGTATCTTCCGGTAGTTCCAGCGCCAGCAGGTCCTCGTAATAACCCTGCACCACCAACAGGTTGGACCCTCCATAAACCTGCTCGCCCTGACCGTCTTCGGTCAAGTATTGATCACCGCAATAACTCAGCACTTTGTCGCCGATGAAGCTTTGGCCGACGCTATGGGTGACCACCTCGGTCAAGTCTTGTTCCAGCACCACACCTTCGGTGAACAATGTATTGGCATCGGCGCGAGCGAGGATGGCGTCGAACTGGTCGAGGCTTTGGATCACTTCCTGACCGCGTCCGGCGCAGGCATGAATAGGCTTCATGCGGATCGGACCGCTGTAGAGCAGATGCTCCGCTGCCGGGCGAGCATCCTCCAGGGAGAACACGCTGAGGCCATCGAGCACGACGCTGCGTACCCGTTCGGAAAACAACGACGACCAGCCTCCGGGCGCGAACGCATAGCGATTCAACAATCCATGGCTGATGGCTTTGGTGCAGATGAAATCGTGGTCGACGTAACCGCCCCACAAATCCTCCGGCCCTTTGACACCCAGCTGCCGGGCGGCAGCAACGCCCACCAGCGTTTGGGTCGGCAACAGATAAATATCCCGGCCGCTATGCAGCTGCGGGTCGTAACTGCCGCCGTACTCGAGCCCGACGACCTGCGCCAGCCAACGGGCCAACGCGCGATTGGTTTCGACTTCGTGCAGCGAGGCACTGGGTCGCACTGAGTGGGCGAGTACCAGTTTGTTGCGATGTGTTGGGGTCATGCGTTCCCCTTCAATCTGCGTTGATAAATGTAGCTGAAGAAGGTGCAGAGATCAGGCCAATGGCGGCTGGAAAGAAACGGTTTTTAAATCAGCCGATTGCGAAATGGGTGGTAGCACAAAGCCTGTTTTATTCTGCACGACACCTTTCAATGCTCCCGGCATTTTGCACGACTCAAACCTGCCGCCTAACCCATGTGGGAGCGAGCCTGCTCGCGATGGCGGCCTGACATTCCATATTTGTGTTGAATGACACACCGCTATCGCGAGCAGGCTCGCTCCCACATTTTCAGATCTGTGGTGATGCCTGCTATCGAGCCGTGGCTGCGGTCGCAGATACACCAAACCGCCCCCGGTAATCACTCGGCGCCAGCCCGGTAATCTTCTTGAACGTTGCCCGAAACGCACTCGGGTCCTGGTAACCCACGGTCCAGGCAATGTGATCAATGGTGCCGTTGGTGAATTCGAGCATTTCTCGCGCCTTGCCGACTCGCAGGTGCTGGCAATACTCGGTGGGTTTCAACCCGGTCGCCGCACGAAAACGCCGCAGGAAGGTGCGCTCTTCCAGCCCTGCCCGCTCGGCCATTGCGGCCAACGAGACATCGGTCGCGCCGGTGCTTTGCAGCCAATGCTGGAGCTTGAGAATCGACGCATCGCCATGGCTGAGAATCGGTGAAAAATTACTGCCGCACTCGCTCGCGCTGTCGCTGTGTTCCACCACCAGAAACTGTGCCGTGCCGGTGGCGATGCTCGGCCCGAGCAAACGGTTCACCAGCCGCAATCCCAGCTCTGACCAGGCCATCAACCCGGCGGTGGTAATCAGGTCACCATCGTCGACAATGGGCGTATCGGCCTTGAGCTTGATCGCCGGGTAACGCTCGGCGAAAGCCTTGGCCGAGGTCCAGTGGGTAGTCGCGCTACGGCCGTCGAGCAGTCCACTTTCGGCCAACAGAATAGAACCCACGCAGACTCCGCCGAGGGTCGCACCGTTGGCATGTTGCTGACGAAGCCAGCGAATAAGCCCTTGGGGCGCCTGCCCCTCGGAAAAACCTCCGATCGAGGGCGGGATCAACACGGCAACCAATGCGCCGGCCGCACCGGGATCAGTGTCATAGACCCGCTCGGGCACCTGATCGCCCTCGACCTGCCAATGACTGACCCGCAGCAACGGTAGCTGTGCCGCCTGATGCTCGGCGGCGATCCCGTTAGCCACGTCGAACAGGTCCGTCAGCCCATGCACCGCCGCCATCTGCGCACCGGGATAGATCAGCACTCCCAGTTCGGCGACTGCCCTTTCTACACCCATTGTCAGTTTTCCCCCTGCTATTGTCGGTGCGGCCAATCCTCGAACGAACGGCCAGCACCAATACTTGATTCCACACCCTACACACACTTCGAGGAAATAGTCATGGCCAAGCAAGCACTCATCGTAGTCGATATCCAGAACGATTACTTCGCCCAGGGCAAGTGGCCGCTGGTGGGCGTCGACGCCGCAGCGGACAACGCCGCACGGTTGATCCAGGCGTTTCGCAAGGCCGGTGATCCGGTGGTGCATATCCGCCACGAATTCACCTCCGACGCCGCACCGTTCTTCACACCAGGTTCCGACGGCGCGAAGCTGCACCCCAAAGTCCTCAACCGCGCCGACGAGCCGGTGGTGCTCAAACATTTCGTCAACGCGTTCCGCGAGACCGAACTGGAAGCCATCCTCGACCAGCAAGGCATCGAGCACTTGGTGATCGTCGGGAGCATGAGCCACATGTGTGTCGACGGCATTACTCGTGCTGCAGCCGACCTGGGCTACACCGCCACGGTGATTCACGACGCCTGCGCGACGCGTGACCTGGAATTCAACGGCGTCACCGTCCCGGCCACCCACGTTCACGCCGCCTTCATGTCGGCCCTGGGTTTTGCTTATGCCAGCGTGGTGTCCACTGACGACTTTCTGGCTGGTTAAGATGAGGAACCTGTGGGAGCGAGCCTGCTCGCGAAGGCGGCGGCACAGTCAATATTGATGTTGCCTGAAACACCGCTTTCGCGAGCAGGCTCGCTCCCACATGGATTGCACTCACTGATTGGCTTTGCGCGACGGACCTTCTTTTGTCATACGCCTGTGCAACAGTCAAAAAATCTCACGCGTGAGCTATTGAGGGCTGCGAAAATTGCCTGTAGTGTTTCTCACGCGTGAGATTTTTCACAACGGGGGTCAGCATCATGAAAAGCAGCTCTCCATCAGATCCGCCTGGCGAATCTGCTACCGATTCAGCGAGCCAAAAGGGAGAGCGCTCGAAACCGTCCGCGAAAAAACCATCCAGCTTCTACATGAAGCAGATGCGTGCGGGCCTGGGTGCCGCCGGGTATGTGAAACACGAGACTTGGGTGCTTCCCGAAAACCGAAGCCTGCTCAAGCAGATGGAGAAACAGCTACGCCAACCGATTCTGGCTGGCTCATTCATGTCGGAGAATTACATGAGCGCAGGTAATAACTGGAACATCGATCGCCTCTACAGTGCCCTTCAGGCCCTCGACGAAGTGGTTTCGAACGACATCACCCTCTCCCTCGTTCAAGGTTCCGAGTCCAGCATCAAGCTGGAGATGAACGAGTTCGGTGGTTTGCCGATTTACATCGCTGTGGTTGGCGATCAGGTCATCGTGGATACCGTTCTGGTCGACGTCGAGTCCATCAACGACGTACCGGCATTCAATGATGCCGTTCTGCGCAGCCGGGAAATGTTCCCGCTGTCCTCGATCGGCATCGAGTCCATGCCCAACGGGCAGATCGTTTACAACATGTTCGGCGCGCTGAGCTCCGACTCCAGCCTGACCAACGTCGTGACCGAGGTCAAAACCCTCGTCGACAACGTCCAGCGCGCCAGCGAAGCCTTTGAACGTTTCTTCATCTAATTATTCGGGAACAGGAAAAATCCAATGACTCAGTCCATCTGGAGCAAATTGTTCACCGCGTTGCGTGGCGGTGCCAACGAAGTCGGCGAATCGATCGTCGACCAACAGGCCCTGCGCATCCTCGACCAGGAAATTCGCGATGCTGACAGCGCGCTGGCCAATGCCAAGCGTGAGCTGGTCACCATCATGGCCAAGCACAAACTGTCGGCTGATCGCGTCAGCGAGTACAACGCCAAGATCAAGGACCTGGAATCCAAGGCCCTGGCTGCGATCCAGGCCAATCGCGAAGATTTGGCACTGGAAGTGGCCGAAGCCATTTCGACTCTGACCAATGAACTGGATGTCGAGCAAAAGCAGGCCACCGAATTCGGCGGTTACGCGGACAACATGCGCAAAGACATCACCAAGGCCGAAAGCCGCATCAAAAGCCTGCGTCAGCAAGTGGACATGGCCAAGGCGCGTGAAAGCGTTCAGAAAGCCCAGGTCAGTGCTTCGATCGCCAGTGGCGGCGCCAACGGCAAGCTGGAAACCGCGGTCGGTACTCTGAACCGCCTGCAAGCCAAGCAACAGCAACGCGCCGCTGAACTGGAAGCTCAGGACCAACTGGCCGATGCGTCGACCGGCACCGACCTGGAGCGCAAGCTGCGTGAAGCCGGCATCACGCCGAACGAAGGCAGCGCCAATGCGATCCTGGAACGCTTGAAGAAAAAATCGGCTGAGTAATCGACTCAAGCCGGATGCATAACCTGTGGGAGCGAGCCTGCTCGCGAAGAGGGAGTGTCAGTCAACATCAATGTTGCCTGACACAACGCTTCGCGAGCAGGCTCGCTCCCACAATGGGTTGCGTTTCAATTGTCGTCGAGTTGAGTCGAGGTCACGGATGGATGCCCTGAAGGGTTTCAAGACAATCGCAGGCGTGGCCCTCTTCATGGTCGCGCTGCAACTGCTCAATGTGGTGACCGGCTACAGCCTTATTGCCTTTGGCCTGGCGCCGAGAACACTGCACGGACTGGTCGGCATCATCACCTCGCCTTTCTTGCACGGGTCCTTTGCGCACCTGAGCACCAACCTGATTGCCTTTTTGATCCTCGGTACCCTGGTCATTGTCGAAGGGCTCGGCCGGTTCATGGCCGTCAGCGCTATCATTATTTTGCTAGGCGGTACGCTGATCTGGCTGTTCGGTTTTGCAGGCGTACACATCGGTGCCAGCGGATGGGTATTCGGGCTGTGGGCGTACCTCCTGTCGCGCGCCTGGTTCCAGAGGAGCTGGAGCAACCTGATAACGGCCAGTGTCGTGGTCCTGCTCTATGGCGGCTTGATCTTTGGCTTCCTTCCTCGCCAGGGCATGTCCTTCGAAGGGCATATTTTTGGTGCGATCGCCGGATTTATTGCAGCCAAGGTACTGTTATCTACGCCGCGCAGCAGGTTTAATGCCGCCCGGTAACCGCACTTGAGCATTCAGACGCCAGAGCGATTACGTCGCCAGGAATGAGCCCACGGAGTCAGGGATGTAATGTCGATTTTCCTTTTATTGCGCACGTACGCCTCGACCTTCTTCCATCGTTTCGGCTGGGCAGGCCTGGCCATTGCGTTGGGCATCCACTTGAGCACGGCCTGGATCGGCCTGGTGCTTTTGGGCGAACAACACCTCACCGCCCCCGCCACGTTTACCTACTTCTATCTCACCACCACGCTCACCGTCGGCTATGGCGATCTCGCGCCACAGACAGCCGCGGGGCGAATTTTCGTGGCGACCTGGGTCATGCTCGGGGGCATTGCGCTGCTGACGGCAGCCATCGGCAAAACCACCAGCAGTGTCATCGATGTATGGAGAAAAGGCATGAAGGGCAAAGGCGATTTCACCGGCAAGGTCGGCCATACGGTTCTCATCGGCTGGGAAGGCGCGTCCAGCGAGCGGGTGGTTGAATTATTGCTACAGGACGAAACGTCCAATGACAACCTGATCGTCATTTGCGATTGCGACCTCGAAGAAAACCCATTGCCGGGTAAAGCGGACTTTATCAAAGGCGAAAGCCTGTCCTCTGCCGCATTGTTGGTGCGCGCCGGTGTTCCCGGTGCCGAACGCGTATTGGTGCGAACCCATTCAGACGATCTGACCCTGGCCACCGTGCTGGCGATCAATCAACTGAGCCCTGTCGGGCATGTGGTCGCCCACTTCAATGAAAGTGAAATCGCCGCGCTCGCCAGCGCCTACGCGCCCAGCCTGGAATGCACCTCGAGCATGGCCATCGAGATGTTGGTGCGCGCCTCTCAGGATCCGGGCTCATCAGTGGTCATCAATGAATTGCTGTGCGTGGGTCAAGGCGCCACCCAATACCTGATGAGACTGCCCGAGACCTTTGAAGCAACGTTCGGCGATCTGTACACCCAGATGAAAGAGCGTCACAACGCGACCCTGATCGGCTACCGCGCCAAAGGCGCCCGACAGCCTTGGATCAACCCGCCCGGCGCCACTCGCGTTGAGGGCGGTGAACTCTTCTACATCGCCTCCACTCGCCTCAAGGAAATCACCAATGGGATGGTTTAAACAATTGATGGGGCTTGAGGCCCCGAAAGCGAACACGGAATCGAAATGGACAGCCAACGAAACCCCGCCCGCCATCGGTCCGCTGGGCCTGACATTGGGTAAAGAGGTGATGTTCGACACCACCCTGAAGTTGTTGCTCGACGGCAACACCAACGTGGTCATCCCTGGCTCCCAACAGATCTGGAGCGCTGGCACTGTTGATCTCGGGCAGTCGACCTGGCTGTCACGCTATTACATGAACGACGAAGACTATTGGCTGCAAGTGCACACCACCGGCGACATCGCCGGCCAGGTCGAGTCGGTGATCCTGTTCAATTACCTCAGCTACATCACCATCAACAGTGAAGCGGAGCTGAGTCGGCTGGCCGGCCCTCAAAGCCTGATCGGGCTGCCGACCTACACCCATAACGGCGTCGAATACACCCGCGAATGGGGCACCGAGAGCAGTCAGACGGACTTGGTAGCACTAAGCGAACACCTGAAAAACCCGGATGAGTCTTACAGCATCGAGCACCGTTCGATGCTGTATGCCCGCGAAACCGGCCTGACCGATCGCCGGGAATTCCTGCTGTTTTCCGTCGAAGAAGACGCCGAAGGCACCATCAGCTTGAGCACTTCGCTGGGCATTTCGTTGTACACCACTGACCTGAACACTTTTTAAAAAGGAAGAAGTCCATGCTTGAAGCGCTCTCCATCTCCCTGAACAAAGCCGCCGTGCTCGGGTTTGTCTTGTACATCCTCGGCGCCACCGTGCTGTTCGCGCTGTTCCAGTTCATCTACACCCGAATCACGCCGCACAAAGAGTTCGAACTGATCCGTTCGGGCAACGTTGCGGCAGCGATCGCGCTGGGTGGCGCCATCATCGGTTTCGCCATTCCGGCCAGCAATGTGATTGCCTACTCGATCAGTATTCTGGACTTCGTCGTCTGGGCAGTGATCGCCGCTTTCGTACAACTGCTGGCGTTTCTGGTAACCAGCCTGGTGCTTAAAGGCGCCTCTGAACGGATTAAAAAAGGCGAAATCGCTGCGGGTATCTATGTCGCGGCAGTGGCCATCAGCGTCGGCATGTTGAACGCCGCGTGCATGACCCCTTCCCAGAACTGATTGCGCCAGGAGATCCCGATGAAACGAAGCAAGTACGTTCAGCTTTCGCTGGCAGCGTCGGTCGCCATGGCGATATCAGGCTGCGGGCAGGCGGAAAAAACCTACCCGGTGCAGAAGAAGTACAACTTCCAGTCCGTTCAGCAGTGCGCCGATGAAAAGCTCCCGGTAGACGTCTGCTCTGACGCCTACATGACCGCCATGACGGAGCACCGCCGCATCGCGCCGGTGTACGACAACCAGGCCGATTGCGATGCCGACTTTGTCCCCGACTGGTGCCAACAGGACTCCGCCGGCAAGTTCATCCCCAAGCTGGGCGGTTTCGAACTGACCGCCGATGGCGAGGTGACGCAATCCCAGGTGGACGCGGCCAAGGCTCAACTGCCAGCGTCGGAAGCGAACAGCGGAGGCTCCGGGTTCTCCGGCACCAGCCTGCTGACCGGCCTGCTGATCGGCAACATGCTGAGCAGCAATCGCAACAGCTACTTCTCCGAGCCGGTCTACCGCTACCGCGATGATCGCGGCAACTACGGTTCCTCAACGCTCAACCAGCGGATTTCCAAAGGCTCAACCTTTACCAAGTCCAATCAGGCGAGGTACGGCAGCAGCTATACCGACTCAATCCGTTCCGGCAGCAAGCCGATATCCGTTGCCTCATCCACGTCTCGTGGCGGCTTCGGCAGCAAAGCCAGCGCCCGCAGCGGTTGGGGCGGTTCGAGCAGCGCTGGCCGATCGAGCAGTTAAGGAACGAACGCCATGAAGAAGATCCTCTGCGCAGAGCGTCATGACTGGAAACAGACGGCCGAAAGTCTTGGCTTTCTGTTCCATACCATCGACGACGAACCCTATTGGGACGAGAGCGCGTATTACCAGTTCACGCTCAAACAGATCGAGAACGATCTCGAAGACCCAACCACCGAGATTCATGAGATGTGCATGGATCTGGTGGCTCGCGTGGTTCAGAGCGAGGAGCTGCTGGAGCGCCTGAGCATTCCGGCGCCATTCTTCGACATGGTTCGCACTTCATGGCTCGAAGGCCACCCGCACCTGTATGGACGCATGGATTTCTCCTACAACGGCAGCCGGCCGGCCAAGTTGCTGGAACTCAACTACGACACGCCGACCAGCCTGTATGAGGCCGCTGCGTTTCAGTGGGGCTGGCTGGAGCAATGCATCGAACGCGGCTTGTTGCCCAAACATGCCGATCAGTTCAACAGCATCGACACCAAGCTGCATCAGGCCTTTGCTCAACTGCAGCTCAAACAGCCCTTCTATTTCGCCTCGATGAAAGATTCGGTCGAAGACAAAGGCACTACCGACTACTTGCGCCTGATCGCGGAAAAGGTCGGCATCGAATCACGGCACATCGACATCGAGGACATCGGCCTCACCCATGAAGGACGTTTCGTCGATTTAGAAGATCGCTGGATTCCTCACCTGTTCAAACTGCATGCCTGGGAGTTCATCTTCCACGAGCCCTTTGGTGCAGCGATTGCTCAGAGCGATACACAGTTTTTCGAACCGGCCTGGAAATCCATCATCTCCAACAAGGGCATCCTGCCGCTGCTGTGGGAGTTCAACAAAGGTCACCCGAACCTGCTCGCGGCGCACCTGGATGCCGACCCAAGCAAAGCAGTGCCCAAAGGCTGGGTGCGTAAGCCGTTCTTCTCCCGGGAAGGTGCCAACATCGAGCTGCAAACCGCTGACGGTCTGATCGTGAAAGAGGACGGGCCCTACACCGACGCACCGTTTATCCTTCAGGAGTTCGCCCCACTGCCGAAGTTTGGTGACAGCTTTACGCTGGTTGGCTCTTGGGTGATCGGCGATCAGGCGGCCGGTATTGGCGTGCGAGAAGACAACAGTTTGATCACCAAGGATTCGAGCCGGTTCTTGCCGCACCTGATACTCGACTGACCCATCCATCGCCGGTGTGGACATAAACAAGATGCCCGCAAGACTTACGGCTGAAATACCGGATAATGGCGGCCAAATCGTCTAGCCCGTTATTCTGGTAATCCCCCATGGAAATCAAGGTCAACTTTCTCGACAACCTTCGGCTTGAAGCCAAGTTCGATGACTTCACGGTGGTGGCCGATCAACCTATCCGCTACAAGGGCGATGGCTCGGCACCGGGTCCGTTCGATTACTTTCTGGCTTCATCGGCTTTGTGTGCGGCTTATTTTGTGAAGTTGTACTGCGACACTCGCAGTATTCCCACCGAGAACATCCGACTGTCGCAGAACAACATTGTTGATCCGGAAAACCGCTACAACCAGATTTTCAAGATCCAGGTCGAGTTGCCGGCAGACATCTCCGACAAGGACCGCCAGGGCATCCTGCGTTCCATCGACCGTTGCACCGTGAAAAAAGTGGTGCAAGCCGGGCCTGAGTTTGTGATCGAAGAGGTGGAAAACCTCGACGCCGATGCCCAGGCGTTGTTGATGCCTGCTTCTAATTCCGGGACGGGCACCTTTATCGCGGGCAAGGATCTGCCGCTGGAGCAAACCATCGCCAATATGTCGGCCATTCTGGCGGACCTGGGCATGAAGATTGAAATCGCCTCGTGGCGCAATATCGTGCCCAATGTGTGGTCGCTGCATATCCGCGATGCGCACTCGCCAATGTGCTTTACCAACGGCAAGGGTACGACCAAGGAAGGCGCCTTGGCGTCGGCGTTGGGCGAGTTTATCGAGCGGCTCAACTGCAACTTCTTCTACAACGACCAGTTCTGGGGCGAAGACATCGCCAACGCAGCGTTTGTGCACTATCCGGACGAACGCTGGTTCAAGCCTGGCCGAAAAGATGAGCTGCCAACTGAAATTCTCGACGAGTACTGCCTGAAGATTTACAACCGCGATGGCGAGTTGCGTGGTTCCCATCTGATCGATACCAACTCGGGCAATGAAGCGCGCGGCATCTGCTCGCTGCCGTACGTGCGCCAGTCGGACGGCGAGGTGGTGTATTTCCCGTCCAACCTGATTGAAAACCTGTTCCTGAGCAACGGCATGAGTGCCGGTAACACGCTGGCCGAAGCCCAGGTGCAGTGCCTGTCGGAGATCTTCGAGCGCGCGGTAAAACGCGAAATCATCGAAGGGGAATTTGCACTGCCGGATGTGCCGGCCAACGTGCTGGCGAAGTACCCCGGGATACTGGCCGGTATTCAGGCGCTGGAAGCGCAAGGGTTCCCCGTGTTGGTGAAGGATGCGTCCCTGGGTGGTGAATTCCCGGTGATGTGCGTCACGTTGATGAACCCGCGTACCGGCGGTGTGTTCGCCTCGTTCGGCGCGCACCCGAGCCTGGAAGTGGCGCTGGAACGCAGCCTGACCGAATTGCTGCAGGGCCGCAGCTTCGAAGGCCTCAACGACTTGCCCCAGCCGACTTTTGAAGGTCATGCAGTGACCGAGCCGAATAACTTCGTCGAGCACTTTATCGACTCCAGCGGCGTGGTGTCGTGGCGATTCTTTAGTGCCAAGTCGGACTACGAATTCGTGGAGTGGGACTTCTCCGGCCAGGGCGAAAACTCGAATGCCGAGGAAGCCGCGACCTTGTTCGGCATTCTCGAAGGCATGGGCAAGGAAGTGTACATGGCGGTCTACGAGCATATCGGCGCCAAGGCGTGTCGCATCTTGGTGCCGAACTATTCGGAAATCTATCCCGTGGACGATCTGATCTGGGATAACACCAACAAAGCGCTGTTTTTCCGCGCGGATATTCTGAACCTGCATCGCCTGGACGAAGACGAACTGCAAGCGCTGGTTGAGCGACTGGTGGAAAGTGAGCTGGACGACTACACCGACATCACCTCCTTGATCGGCATCGAATTTGACGACAATACGGCTTGGGGTCAGCTGACGATCCTGGAGTTGAAGCTGCTGATTTATCTCGCCTTGAAACAGTTTGAAGAGGCGAAAGAGGCGGTGGAAATGTTCCTGCAGTACAACGACAACACGGTTGAGCGTGGCTTGTTCTACCAGGCTGTCAATGTGGTGCTGGAGATGAAGCTGGACGAAGACCTGGAACTGGAAGACTACGAGGCCAATTTCCGCCGGATGTTTGGCAACGAGCGGACGGATGCAGCGATCGGATCGGTGGACGGCAGCGTGCGTTTCCATGGCTTGACGCCGACCAGCATGAAACTGGAGGGGCTCGACAGGCACCTGCGGTTGATCGATAGCTACAAGAAGCTGCACTCGGCACGGGGCAATGTGACCACTTTATCCCGTTGACCGTATTTCTGTAGGAGCCAAGCTTGCTGGCGAAGAACGGTCACGCGGTTAATCAGACCAACCGCGTCATCTTTTTCGCCAGCAAGCTTGGCTCCTACAAAATGAGGAGCAAAAGAAAACCCCCGACCAGTCAAGAGGACCGATCGGGGGTTTTGAGGCTAAACCTTACAAGAAAGTCCAAGCCGTATACTAGAACGGGATATCGTCATCAAAGCTGTCGAAATCCGGAGCCGGCTGAGGAGCAGCCTGCTGCTGTGGAGCCGGACGCGACTGTTGCGGTGCCGATGCCGACTGCTGCGGACGCGGAGCCTGTTGGCGTGGAGCCGGGGCGGACTGCTGGTAGTTATTGCCCCCGCCTTGTTGGTCGCCCTGCTGTGGACGGCCGCCCAACAGTTGCATGGTGCCTTGCATGTCGACCACGATTTCAGTGGTGTAACGCTTGATACCGTCTTTTTCCCACTCGCGGGTCTGCAGCTTGCCTTCGATGTACACCTGCGAACCTTTGCGCAGGTATTCGCCGGCAATTTCGGCAACCTTGCCGAACATCGACACACGGTGCCATTCGGTCTTCTCGACCTTCTGACCGGTTTGCTTGTCGGTCCACTGTTCGCTGGTCGCCAGACTCAGGTTGGTCACGGCGTTACCGTTAGGCAAGTAGCGAACTTCGGGATCCTGGCCGCAAGTGCCGACCAATATGACTTTGTTAACCCCACGGGCCATAACGTTCTCCTAGGCTACGCACGCTGCCCCGGCCGGGTTGTTCACCAGGCGCTCAAGGGTGGTGCGATCCAATAGTTCTGTGTCCAATTTGATGTAAATCGCCGCTTCATCTTCGACGATCACTGCATCTGTTACCCCTACGACGGCCTTCAGGCGCTCGACCAGACCCGCTTCGCGGATCGCCTCGGGCGACAACGGCAAGCGCAGGCTCGTGACGTAAGGTGGTTCGCGCATGGTAACAGCAAAGGCCAGCCAGAGGGCAGCCAGGCCGGCGCATCCGAGGAATACAACCGACAAACCGCCGTGCTGGAACATCCAGCCGCCGAGGATCCCGCCCAGTGCCGAACCGAGGAACTGACTGGTGGAATAAACCCCCATCGCCGTGCCCTTGCCGCCCGCCGGTGAAACCTTGCTGATCAGCGATGGCAACGAGGCTTCCAGCAGATTGAACGCGGTGAAGAACACCACCGTGCCGATTACCAGAGCCCGCAAGCTATCGCCGAACTGCCAGAAGAATAGCTCAGTGAGCATCAGCGTCACGACGGCACCGAGCAAAACTCGTTTCATTTTGCGTCTCTTCTCGCCGTAGATAATGAACGGGATCATGGCGAAGAAGGAAATCAGCAACGCGGTCAGGTACACCCACCAGTGCTGCTCTTTGGGCAGCCCGGCTTTTTCGACCAGAGCCAGGGGCAATGCAACGAAACTCGACATCAACATCGCGTGCAACACAAAAATGCCCAGGTCCAGGCGCAGCAGGTCCGGGTGCTTGAGTGTCGGTATCAGCGCCTGGCGCGCGACGCCGGACTCGCGGTGCTGCAACGGCCCGGTTGCGCGTGGCACCATGAACATCACAATGACGATGCCGACCAGCGCCATACCACCGGTGGCGAAGAACAACCCGGACAGGCCAAAGACACGGGTCAGCAATGGCCCTACAACCATGGCGACAGCGAACGACAGACCAATCGTCATGCCGATCATGGCCATGGCTTTGGTCCGATGCTGTTCCCGGGTCAGGTCTGACAGCAACGCCATGACCGCCGCGGAAATCGCCCCTGCGCCTTGTAGGATGCGTCCGGCGATGACGCCCCAGATCGAATCGGCATTGGCCGCCAGCACGCTCCCCAGGGCGAAGATGATCAGCCCCAGGTAAATCACCGGACGGCGACCGATGCGGTCGGAAACGAAGCCAAAAGGAATCTGAAAGATCGCCTGGGTCAGGCCGTAAGCGCCAATCGCCAACCCGATGAGGGCCGGGGTCGCTCCTGCCAGGTCCATCCCATAGGTCGCCAGAACCGGCAACACCATGAACATGCCAAGCATACGGAAGGCGAACACCAGGGCCAGACCGCTTGCTGCGCGGGTCTCACTACCACTCATGCGTTCGCTGTGGGGATCGTGCATGGAAAAACCTCATGTGAACCGGCGGCGATTCTACCAGTCCCATCGATTGACGGGGTATATCGCGACGCTATGACGCGCACAGATGACGCAGTCTTCATGCAAGGCTGCACGTCCCGCATTTGATAGTGTGCATCCATCCAGTATTTGGCCGTATACTCCTACGTTTTCGACGCCCGCCGAGCGAGGCCACTTTGGACAAGATCCTGATTCGTGGGGCCCGAACCCACAACCTGAAGAACATCGACCTGACCCTGCCACGGGACAAACTGATCGTTATCACCGGCCTGTCCGGATCCGGCAAGTCGTCCCTGGCTTTCGACACGCTGTACGCCGAAGGCCAGCGCCGTTATGTCGAATCGCTGTCGGCCTACGCCCGGCAATTCCTGTCTATGATGGAAAAACCTGACGTCGACACCATTGAAGGTCTTTCGCCAGCGATCTCCATCGAACAGAAGTCGACTTCGCACAACCCGCGCTCGACGGTTGGCACCATTACCGAAATCTACGACTACCTGCGCCTGCTCTACGCTCGCGTCGGTATTCCGCGCTGCCCGGACCACGACATTCCGCTGGAAGCCCAGACCGTCAGCCAGATGGTCGACCTGGTGCTGGCACAACCGGAGGGCAGCAAACTGATGCTGCTGGCCCCGGTGATCCGCGAGCGTAAGGGCGAGCACCTTTCGGTCTTCGAAGAACTGCGCGCCCAGGGTTTTGTACGAGCCCGGGTCAACGGCAGGCTCTGCGAGCTGGACGAGTTGCCGAAGCTGGATAAACAGAAGAAGCACTCGATCGATGTCGTGGTCGACCGCTTCAAGGTCCGCGCCGATCTGCAACAGCGTTTGGCTGAGTCGTTCGAGACTGCGTTGAAACTGGCGGACGGCATTGCCCTCGTTGCGCCGATGGATGACGAACCCGGCGAAGAAATCATCTTCTCCGCGCGCTTCGCCTGCCCGATCTGCGGCCATGCCATCAGCGAGCTGGAACCCAAGCTGTTCTCCTTCAACAACCCGGCCGGCGCCTGCCCGACCTGCGATGGCCTCGGGGTTAAACAGTTCTTCGACATCAAACGACTGGTGAACGGTGAGCTAACCCTGGCCGAAGGTGCTATTCGCGGCTGGGACCGGCGCAACGTCTATTACTTCCAGATGCTTGGCTCGCTGGCCTCGCACTACAAATTCAGCCTTGAAGTGCCGTTCAATGACCTGCCGGCCGATCAGCAGAAGTTCATCCTGCACGGCAGTGGCTCGCAGAACGTCGACTTCAAATACCTGAACGACCGTGGCGACATCGTCAAACGGTCGCACCCGTTCGAAGGCATCGTGCCAAACCTGGAACGCCGCTACCGCGAAACCGAATCGGCTTCGGTCCGTGAAGAGCTGGCCAAGTTCCTCAGCACCCAACCCTGCCCGGATTGCCGCGGCACCCGTCTGCGTCGCGAGGCGCGGCACGTGTGGGTTGGCGAGAAGACCTTGCCGGCGGTGACCAATCTGCCGATCGGCGACGCCTGTGAATATTTCGGCGTGCTGAAACTGACCGGTCGCCGTGGCGAGATTGCCGACAAGATTCTCAAGGAAATCCGCGAGCGACTGCAGTTTCTGGTCAACGTCGGCCTGGACTATCTGTCACTGGATCGCAGTGCCGACACGCTGTCCGGCGGCGAAGCCCAGCGGATTCGTCTGGCCAGTCAGATTGGCGCCGGCCTGGTGGGGGTTCTGTACATCCTCGATGAGCCATCGATCGGTCTGCACCAGCGCGATAACGACCGGTTGCTGGGCACCCTCAAGCACCTGCGCGACATCGGCAACACGGTGATCGTGGTCGAGCACGACGAAGACGCGATTCGTCTGGCCGACTATGTGGTGGATATCGGCCCGGGCGCGGGTGTCCACGGTGGGCATATCGTCGCCGAAGGCACGCCGGCCGAGGTCATGGCTCACCCTGATTCGCTGACCGGCAAGTACTTGTCGGGCCGGGTAAAGATCGCAGTTCCAGCCAAACGCACGCCGCGTAACAAGAAGTTGTCGTTGGCCCTCAAAGGCGCTCGCGGCAACAACTTGCGCAACGTTGACCTGGAGATTCCGATCGGTCTGCTGACCTGCGTGACCGGTGTATCCGGTTCGGGCAAGTCAACGCTGATCAACAACACACTGTTTCCTTTGAGCGCTACCGCACTCAATGGAGCAACAACCCTGGAAGCGGCTGCTCACGAGAGCATCAAAGGTCTGGAGCATCTCGATAAAGTCGTCGACATTGACCAGAGCCCGATCGGTCGCACACCACGCTCCAATCCGGCGACCTACACCGGGCTGTTCACGCCGATACGCGAACTGTTCGCAGGTGTGCCGGAATCCCGCTCCCGCGGTTACGGGCCGGGGCGCTTCTCCTTCAACGTGAAGGGCGGACGCTGCGAGGCTTGTCAGGGCGACGGCCTGATCAAGGTGGAGATGCACTTCCTGCCGGACATCTATGTCCCGTGCGACGTCTGCAAGAGCAAGCGTTACAACCGCGAGACGCTGGAGATCAAGTACAAGGGCAAGAACATTCACGAAACCCTCGAGATGACCATCGAGGAAGCCCGGGTGTTCTTCGACGCCGTTCCAGCCTTGGCGCGCAAGCTTCAGACGTTGATGGACGTAGGTCTTTCCTACATCAAGCTCGGGCAATCGGCGACGACACTGTCCGGCGGTGAAGCCCAGCGGGTTAAGCTGTCTCGCGAGCTGTCCAAGCGCGATACCGGCAAGACGCTGTACATCCTCGATGAACCGACCACTGGCCTGCACTTTGCGGATATCCAGCAACTGCTCGACGTGTTGCATCGTCTGCGCGATCACGGCAATACCGTGGTAGTGATCGAGCACAACCTGGACGTGATCAAGACCGCCGACTGGTTGGTAGACCTGGGGCCGGAAGGTGGTTCCAAAGGTGGGCAGATCATTGCCGTCGGTACGCCAGAGGAAGTGTCGGAGATGAAGCAGTCTCACACTGGCTTCTACCTGAAACCGCTGCTGGCTCGCGACAGAGACTGAAACAGGCCTACGAAAAAGCCCCTGTCACTTCATCAGTGACAGGGGCTTTTTTGTGCATTTCTGTAGGAGCGAGGCTTGCCCGCGAAGGCCTCACCTCGGTCTGACTGATGCACCGCGGCGATCCCTTCGCGGGCAAGCCTCGCTCCTACCAAAGCATCAGAACTGGGATTGCAGATAGTTTTCCAGACCAATCAGTTTGATCAGACCCAACTGCTTCTCGAGCCAGTAGGTGTGATCTTCTTCGGTATCGGCCAGCTGAATGCGCAGGATCTCGCGGCTGACGTAATCCTTGTGCAGCTCGCAAAGCTCGATGCCTTTGCACAGAGCTGCGCGAACTTTGTATTCCAGACGCAGGTCAGCGGCGAGCATGTCAGGCACCGTGGTGCCGACATCCAGATCATCCGGACGCATACGCGGGGTGCCTTCGAGCATGAGGATCCGACGCATCAGGGCGTCAGCGTGTTGCGCCTCTTCTTCCATCTCGTGATTGATACGTTCGTAGAGCTCGGTGAAACCCCAGTCCTCGTACATCCGCGAATGGATGAAATATTGATCACGGGCTGCCAGTTCGCCTGTCAGCAATGTGTTGAGGTAATCGATTACGTCTGGGTGACCTTGCATCGCCCTACATCTCCCTGCTTTAAAGTCTGTAGTTTGAACCAACTTGACCGGAAGGTCACTCGCCAGACGCTATAAAAGCGAAGATATTCTTAGAAAAGCAGCTTAAATAACGCAAAAACCGCCCAAATGAGGGCGGTTCTGCTTATCGTTTAGACTTAGTTAAGCTGTACGTTGAGTGCCTTTGCGATTGCTTCTCCATACGCCGGGTCGGCCTTGAAGAAATGCTGCAATTGGCGATCAACCACATCGCTGGAAACTCCTGCCATTGCGCCGGCAATGTTGTTGACCAGCAGGTTTTTCTGCTCATCACTCATCAGGCGGAACAGCGCACCAGCGTGGCTGTAGTAGTCGGTGTCTTCGCGATGATCGTAACGATCAGCCGCGCCGCTCAAGGCCAAAGCAGGTTCCGCGTAGCGCGGTGCCTGTTTCGGTGATTCTACGTAGCTGTTCGGCTCGTAGTTCGGTGCTGCACCACCATTGGCACCAAAGGCCATGGAGCCATCGCGCTGGTAAGTGTTGACCTGGCTGCGAGGTGCATTCACCGGCAGTTGCTGGTGATTGGTGCCAACACGGTAGCGGTGGGCATCAGCGTAAGCGAACACGCGACCTTGCAACATGCGGTCAGGCGACAGACCGACACCCGGGACCATATTGCTCGGACCGAACGCCGCCTGCTCGACTTCGGCGAAGTAGTTCATCGGATTACGGTTGAGCTCCAACTCACCCACTTCGATCAGCGGAAACTCTTTCTGCGACCAGGTTTTGGTCACGTCAAACGGGTTCTCGTAATGAGCCTCGGCTTGAGCCTCGGTCATGATCTGGATATTGACACTCCATTTCGGGAAATCGCCGCGCGCAATGGCGCCGAACAGGTCACGTTGTGCGTAATCCGGATCGGTACCCGCCAGGCGCGCTGCTTCTGCGGGGGTGAGGTTCTTGATCCCTTGTTTGGTTTTGTAGTGCCACTTCACCCAGTGACGCTCGCCATTGGCGTTGATCAGGCTATAGGTGTGGCTGCCGAAGCCGTGCATGTGACGATAACCATCGGGGATGCCGCGATCCGAGAACAGAATGGTGACCTGGTGCAACGCTTCAGGCGCATGCGACCAGAAATCCCACATCATCTGCGCGCTTTTCAAGTTGCTTTGCGGCAGGCGCTTCTGGGTATGGATAAAGTCAGGGAATTTCAGCGGATCACGGATAAAGAACACCGGCGTGTTGTTACCGACGATGTCCCAGTTGCCTTCCTCTGTGTAGAACTTCAGGGCAAAACCGCGTGGATCACGCTCGGTGTCGGCCGAACCGCGTTCGCCGCCCACAGTGGAGAATCGCAGGAAGGTCGGAGTTTGTTTGCCGACAGATTCAAACAGCTGGGCACTGGTGTATTCGGTGATGTCGCGAGTTACGGTGAACGTACCGTAAGCTCCTGAACCTTTGGCGTGTACACGACGCTCAGGAATGTTTTCACGGTTGAAGTGCGCAAGCTTCTCGATCAGGTGGAAATCGTCGAGCAGCAAAGGGCCACGAGGGCCGGCGGAGCGGGAATTCTGGTTGTCGGCGACAGGAGCGCCACTGGCGGTCGTAAGCGTTTTGTTTTGGCTCATGCGATCTCATCCTCTGTCAGTTTTGGAACTGCCGGCTAATCGGCGTGGGAGGAGTATTGACCATCAATCACGACACCTACAAATGCATTAATTTGCAGACATCAATAGAAAAATACTACCAACAATCCCGCTCATATACTGAAGGCATGAACCGCAAGGAAGTTGTACAAACAGCGCGTTTCTTACACGCACAAAAAACCGGGCACTAGGCCCGGTTCCTTGTTTCAGACTGACGTCTTACTCAGCGGATACAGCTTCACCGCCGACAGGACGATCAACCAACTCGACGTACGCCATAGGCGCGTTGTCGCCAGTGCGGAAGCCGCACTTGAGGATGCGCAGATAGCCACCCTCACGGGTAGCGTAACGCTTGCCCAGGTCGTTGAAGAGCTTACCAACGATAGCTTTCGAACGAGTACGGTCGAAAGCCAGACGGCGGTTAGCCAGGCTGTCTGTCTTGGCCAAAGTGATCAGCGGCTCAGCAACGCGGCGCAGTTCTTTGGCTTTGGGCAGTGTAGTTTTGATCAGCTCGTGCTCGAACAGCGACACCGCCATGTTTTGAAACATGGCCTTGCGGTGCGAGCTGGTGCGGCTCAGGTGACGACCACTTTTACGATGACGCATGGTTCATTCCTTACCAAACACAACGTTCGGTGATTACGACGATCAGGCAGTCGCCTTGTCGTCCTTCTTAAGACTTGCAGGCGGCCAGTTGTCGAGGCGCATGCCGAGGGACAGACCGCGGGAGGCCAGAACGTCCTTGATTTCAGTCAAGGATTTCTTGCCAAGGTTCGGAGTCTTCAACAGCTCTACTTCGGTACGCTGAATCAGGTCACCGATGTAGTAGATGTTTTCCGCCTTAAGGCAGTTAGCCGAACGTACAGTCAGTTCCAGATCGTCAACCGGGCGAAGCAGGATCGGATCGATCTCGTCTTCCTGCTCGACAACCACTGGCTCACTGTCACCTTTGAGATCGACGAACGCAGCCAACTGCTGTTGCAGAATGGTTGCAGCACGGCGGATAGCCTCTTCAGGATCCAGGGTACCGTTGGTTTCCAGATCAATAACCAGCTTGTCCAGGTTAGTGCGCTGTTCGACACGGGCGTTTTCCACCACGTATGCGATACGGCGAACTGGGCTGAACGAAGAGTCAAGCTGCAAGCGACCGATGCTGCGGCTTTCGTCTTCATCGCTCTGACGCGAGTCTGCCGGTTCATAACCACGACCACGAGCTACGGTGAGCTTCATGTTCAGGGCGCCGTTAGACGCCAGGTTAGCGATTACGTGATCGGGGTTAACGATCTCGACATCATGATCCAGCTGAATATCGGCAGCGGTAACCACCCCCGAACCCTTCTTCGACAAGGTCAGCGTAACTTCGTCTCGACCGTGCAGCTTGATAGCCAGACCTTTAAGGTTCAACAGGATTTCAATTACGTCTTCCTGTACACCTTCGATGGCGCTGTACTCATGGAGCACACCGTCAATCTCGGCCTCGACTACTGCACAGCCGGGCATTGAGGACAACAGGATGCGGCGCAGCGCGTTGCCCAGGGTGTGGCCGAAACCACGCTCGAGAGGCTCGAGGGTGATCTTGGCGCGGGTTGGACTGACAACCTGCACATCAATATGGCGGGGTGTCAGGAACTCATTTACCGAAATCTGCATGGATGCACCTATTTTCTAGCCCTTACTTGGAGTAGAGCTCGACAATCAGGCTTTCGTTGATGTCGGCGGACAGATCACTGCGAGCAGGAACGTTCTTGAAAACGCCCGACTTCTTCTCAGTGTCTACTTCTACCCATTCTACGCGGCCACGTTGGGCACACAGATCGAGAGCTTGGACAATGCGAAGTTGGTTCTTTGCTTTCTCGCGAATCGCGACCACGTCACCAGCACGAACCTGGTACGACGGCACGTTTACGGTCTGACCGTTAACGCTTACGGATTTGTGCGATACCAGCTGACGGGATTCGGCACGAGTAGAGCCAAAACCCATACGGTATACAACGTTGTCCAGACGGCATTCGAGCAGTTGCAACAGGTTTTCGCCAGTTGCGCCTTTCTTGCCAGCAGCTTCTTTGTAGTAGCCGCTGAATTGACGCTCGAGAACGCCGTAGATACGACGGACCTTCTGCTTTTCACGCAGTTGGGTGCCGTAATCGGACTGGCGACCGCGGCGTTGGCCGTGGATACCAGGTGCTGCTTCAATGTTGCACTTCGATTCGATCGCGCGCACGCCGCTCTTCAAGAAGAGATCGGTGCCTTCGCGACGAGCGAGTTTGCATTTTGGACCAATGTAACGAGCCATTCTTTACAATCTCCTGGATTACACGCGGCGCTTCTTCGGCGGACGGCACCCGTTGTGCGGGATTGGCGTCACGTCGGTGATGCTGGCGATCTTGTAGCCACAGCCGTTCAAAGCGCGGACTGCAGATTCACGACCTGGGCCTGGACCTTTGACGTTAACGTCGAGGTTTTTCAGGCCGTATTCCAGCGCAGCTTGACCAGCACGTTCAGCAGCTACTTGAGCAGCAAACGGGGTGGACTTGCGGGAACCGCGGAAACCCGAACCACCGGAGGTAGCCCAGGAAAGAGCGTTGCCTTGACGGTCGGTGATGGTCACGATTGTGTTGTTAAAAGAAGCATGGATGTGGGCGATGCCATCAACCACTGTCTTTTTAACTTTTTTACGAGGACGAGCAGCAGGTTTAGCCATGATTAATTTCCTGTCGATTCGCTGGGGCGATTACTTGCGGATCGGCTTACGCGGACCTTTACGGGTACGCGCGTTAGTCTTGGTACGCTGACCGCGCACTGGAAGACCACGACGATGACGCAGACCGCGATAGCAACCGAGGTCCATCAAACGCTTGATTTTCATGTTGATTTCGCGGCGCAGGTCACCTTCAGTGGTGAACTTCGCCACTTCGCCACGCAGCTGTTCAATCTGCTCGTCGCTCAGATCTTTGATCTTTGCGGCTGGGTTTACCCCAGTCACTGCACAAATTTTCTGTGCAGTAGTGCGACCAACACCATAGATGTAGGTCAGCGAGATAACAGTATGCTTGTTATCTGGAATGTTAACGCCTGCAATACGGGCCATTCAGTGGGACTCCAATTGACAGCTACCTACGCCCCGGAAGCCAAGAAATAGGGCGCGAGATAATATCGCTGTAATAACAAATAATCAACCCGGCAGCGCACTAGCTGCCGGGCTTGAAGCACAATCACACTCAGCCTTGGCGCTGTTTGTGACGCGGTTCCGCGCTGCAAATTACTCGAACAACACCTTCGCGGCGAATAATCTTGCAGTTACGGCACAGCTTTTTCACCGATGCACGAACTTTCATCACCAACTCCTCGAACCTTATGGGTACTCAGCGCAACATGCCGCTGCCGTAACCCTTCAGGTTGGCTTTCTTCATCAGGGATTCGTACTGGTGCGAAACGAGGTGCGATTGTACTTGAGACATGAAGTCCATCACAACCACGACCACGATCAGCAACGAGGTCCCGCCAAGGTAGAACGGAACGTTTGCTGCAACCACCAGGAACTGGGGCAACAGGCACACGGCCGTCATATATAGAGCACCGAACAGGGTCAAACGAGTCAGAACGCCATCAATGTAGCGCGCAGACTGCTCACCTGGACGGATGCCCGGAATAAAGGCACCGGACTTCTTCAGGTTTTCCGCTACGTCTTTCGGATTGAACATCAACGCCGTATAGAAGAAGCAGAAGAAAATAATCCCTGCACTAAACAGCAGAATATTCAACGGCTGACCAGGAGCGATCGACTGCGAGATGTCCTGCAGCCAGCCCATACCTTCAGACTGACCAAACCAGGTACCCAACGAAGCCGGGAACAGCAAAATGCTGCTCGCGAAAATGGCCGGAATAACACCGGCCATGTTCACCTTCAACGGCAAGTGGCTAGTCTGCGCAGCAAAAACCTTGCGGCCCTGCTGACGCTTGGCGTAATGAACAGCAATACGACGCTGACCACGCTCAATGAACACCACGAAACCGATAATCGCTACTGCCAGCAAACCGATGGCAACCAGGGCAAAAATGTTGATATCACCCTGACGCGCAGACTCGAAAGACTGCCCGATCGCTCTCGGAAGACCGGCGACGATACCTGCGAAAATCAACATCGAGATACCGTTGCCAACACCACGCTCAGTAATCTGCTCACCCAGCCACATCATGAACATCGCACCAGCCACAAACGTGGATACCGCGACGAAATGGAAGCCAAAGTCACCAGTGAACGCAACGCCCTGCCCTGCCAGACCAATGGACATGCCAATTGCCTGAACGAGAGCGAGAACGACAGTGCCGTAGCGGGTGTACTGAGCAATCTTGCGACGCCCAGCTTCACCTTCCTTCTTCAACTGTTCCAGCTGCGGGCTGACGGCGGTCATCAGCTGCATGATGATCGATGCCGAAATGTACGGCATGATCCCCAGTGCAAAGATGCTCATCCGTTCCAGCGCGCCGCCGGAAAACATGTTGAACAAGCTAAGAATGGTCCCCTCATTCTGTCGAAACAGGTCCGCGAGTCGGTCCGGGTTGATACCTGGAACCGGGATGTGTGCGCCTATTCGGTAGACGATAATCGCCAAGAATAGAAAACGCAGACGAGCCCAGAGTTCAGACATACCGCCTTTGCCGAGCGCAGAGAGAGCACCTTGCTTAGCCATTTATTCCTCGAACTTGCCGCCAGCTGCTTCGATAGCCGCACGCGCACCTTTGGTGGCGCCGATTCCCTTTCCGATGGTGACAGCGCGAGTAACTTCGCCGGACAGCATGATTTTCACACGCTGTACGTTGACGTTGATCACGTTGGCATCTTTCAGGGACTGCACGGTGACGATGTCGCCTTCCACTTTAGCCAGCTCGGACAAACGCACTTCTGCGCGATCCATGGCTTTCAGGGAAACGAAACCGAACTTCGGCAGGCGACGATGCAGCGGCTGTTGACCGCCTTCAAAGCCTGGAGCAATGGTGCCACCGGAGCGGGAGGACTGACCTTTGTGGCCACGGCCACCGGTCTTGCCCAAACCACTACCGATACCACGGCCCGGACGATGCTTTTCGCGACGGGAACCCGGCGCTGGACTCAGATCATTGAGTTTCATCGATTAACCCTCGACACGCAGCATGTAGTAAGCCTTGTTGATCATCCCGCGATTCTCGGGAGTATCAAGTACTTCTACAGTGTGACCGATGCGACGCAGACCCAGACCCTTAACGCACAGTTTGTGGTTAGGGATGCGGCCGGTCATGCTTTTGATCAGCGTAACTTTAACGGTAGCCATGATCAGAAGATCTCCTTGACGCTTTTGCCACGCTTGGCGGCAATGGATTCAGGAGACTGCATAGCTTTCAAACCTTTGAAAGTGGCGTGAACCACGTTTACCGGGTTAGTCGAGCCGTAGCACTTGGCCAGAACGTTCTGAACGCCAGCAACTTCGAGGACAGCACGCATAGCGCCGCCAGCGATGATACCGGTACCTTCAGAAGCAGGCTGCATGTACACCTTGGAAGCGCCATGGGCGGACTTCATTGCGTACTGCAGAGTGGTGCCGTTCAGATCAACTTGGATCATGTTGCGACGAGCAGCTTCCATTGCCTTCTGGATCGCAGCAGGCACTTCACGCGACTTGCCACGGCCGAAGCCAACACGCCCTTTACCATCACCAACCACGGTCAACGCGGTGAAAGTGAAGATACGGCCGCCTTTAACGGTTTTGGCTACGCGGTTAACTTGAACCAGCTTCTCGATGTAGCCTTCGTCGCGCTTTTGGTCGTTATTTGACATAACTTAGAACTCCAGCCCAGCTTCACGAGCAGCATCAGCCAGCGCCTTGACGCGGCCGTGGTACTTGAAGCCAGAGCGGTCGAAAGCCACCTGCGAGACGCCAGCGGCTTTAGCACGCGTAGCGACCAGCTGGCCAACCTTAGTGGCCGCGTCGATGTTGCCAGTGGCGCCATCACGCAGTTCTTTATCCAAAGTCGAGGCACTTGCCAGGACTTTGTTGCCGTCGGCCGAAATGACCTGGGCGTAGATGTGCTGCGACGAGCGGAACACGCAGAGACGCACGACTTCGAGTTCGTGCATTTTCAGGCGTGCTTTGCGAGCGCGACGCAGTCGAGTAACTTTTTTGTCGGTCATTTGCTATGCCCTACTTCTTCTTGGCTTCTTTACGACGGACGACTTCGTCCGCGTAGCGCACACCTTTGCCTTTGTACGGCTCTGGTGGACGGAAGTCGCGGATCTCGGCGGCCACTTGACCTACCAGCTGCTTATCGATGCCCTTGATCAGGATATCGGTCTGGCTAGGAGTCTCAGCGGTGATGCCTTCCGGCAGTTCATAATCCACTGGGTGCGAGAAGCCAAGAGCTAGGTTCAGCACTGTGCCTTTTGCTTGCGCTTTGTAACCAACACCGACCAGCTGGAGCTTGCGCTCGAAGCCTTGGCTTACGCCTTGGACCATGTTGTTAACCAACGCACGAGTGGTACCAGCCATTGCGCGAGTTTGTTGATCGCCATTGCGAGCAGCGAAACGCAGCTCACCAGCTTCTTCAACGATCTCAACGGACGAATGGATGTTCAGTTCAAGAGTACCCTTGGCACCCTTCACCGAAAGCTGTTGGCCTGCGAATTTGACTTCGACACCGGCTGGCAGCTTAACGGGGTTCTTAGCGACGCGTGACATGCTTATCCCCCCTTAGAACACAGTGCAAAGAACTTCGCCGCCGACACCGGCAGCGCGCGCAGCACGATCCGTCATCACACCTTTGTTGGTGGAGACGATAGACACACCGAGACCGCCACGAACTTTTGGCAGATCATCGACGGACTTGTACTGACGCAGGCCTGGACGGCTAACGCGCTTCACTTCCTCGATGACCGGACGGCCTTCGAAGTACTTCAGCTCGATGGACAGCAGTGGTTTGATTTCGCTGCTGATCTGATAACCCGCAATGTAACCTTCGTCCTTCAGGACTTTGGCAACAGCTACCTTCAAAGTAGAAGATGGCATGCTTACGACGGACTTTTCAGCCATCTGGGCATTACGGATTCGAGTTAGCATGTCCGCTAACGGGTCCTGCATACTCATGGGCTAGACGCTCCTAATACAAAAAAATTAGCCTTGCGGCTACTACGTGTCGCCGAGTACATCCGCGCGAAAAAAGCACGGGCTCAGGCGAGCCGGGTATTCTAGACACACCCCACAAATGAATCAAGCCCCAATAGGGGCTTGATTCAAGTTCAAGGTCACCGGCGGTCAGGATCTTGCGATCCCGAATACCGAGACTTTGATAGTGCTTACCAGCTGGCTTTAACCAGACCAGGTACGTCACCACGCATTGCAGCTTCACGCAGTTTGTTACGGCCGAGGCCGAACTTGCGGTAAACGCCGTGTGGACGACCGGTCAGGCGGCAGCGGTTACGCATGCGCGAGGCGCTTGCGTCACGTGGCTGCTTCTGCAGAGCTACTGTAGCTTCCCAACGCGCTTCTGGACTTGCGTTCAGATCAACGATGATAGCTTTCAGTGCTGCACGCTTTTTGGCGTACTTGGCAACCGTGAGCTGACGCTTCAGCTCGCGGTTTTTCATGCTCATCTTGGCCATTTTCCTACTCCAATCAGTTGCGGAACGGGAATTTGAAAGCACGCAGCAGAGCGCGACCTTCATCATCGTTCTTGGCAGTGGTGGTCAGGGTAATGTCCAGACCGCGGAGAGCATCGATCTTGTCGTAGTCGATTTCCGGGAAGATGATCTGCTCTTTAACGCCCATGCTGTAGTTACCACGACCATCGAAGGACTTGGCATTCAGGCCGCGGAAGTCGCGAACCCGAGGCAGGGAGATCGACAGCAGACGATCCAGGAATTCGTACATACGCTCACGGCGCAGAGTCACTTTGACGCCGATCGGCCAACCTTCACGGACTTTAAAGCCAGCGATGGATTTCCGAGCGTAAGTCACAACGACTTTCTGACCGGTGATCTTTTCCAGGTCGGCAACAGCGTGCTCGATGACTTTCTTGTCACCGACCGCTTCGCCCAGACCCATGTTCAGGGTGATTTTTGTAACGCGTGGAACTTCCATCACGTTCGAAAGCTTAAGTTCTTCCTTAAGCTTCGGTGCGATTTCCTTCCAGTAAATCTCTTTTAGTCGTGCCATGGTCTTCTACCTAGCAGTGTTCAAGCATCAACCGCTTTTTGGGTCGACTTGAAGACACGAATTTTCTTGCCGTCTTCTACTTTGAAACCAACGCGGTCAGCCTTGTTGGTTTCGCCGTTGAAAATGGCGACGTTAGAAGCATCCAGCGGAGCTTCTTTTTCGACGATACCGCCCTGCACGCCCGACATCGGGTTAGGCTTGGTATGACGCTTAACCAGGTTCAGACCACCAATAACCAAACGGTTGTTAGCGAGAACCTTAAGCACCTTACCGCGCTTACCTTTGTCTTTGCCGGCGATCACGATGATCTCGTCGTCACGACGAATCTTTTGCATGTCGGATCTCCTTACAGCACTTCTGGGGCGAGCGAGACGATCTTCATGAACTTCTCAGTACGAAGTTCACGGGTCACTGGCCCAAAGATACGGGTGCCGATCGGCTCTTGCTTGTTGTTCAGAAGAACAGCAGCGTTGCCATCAAAGCGGATAATGGAGCCATCAGCACGGCGAACGCCGTGACGAGTGCGGACTACTACTGCAGTCATCACTTGGCCTTTTTTCACTTTACCGCGAGGAATTGCTTCCTTCACGGTAACTTTGATGATGTCACCGATACCAGCGTAACGACGATGGGAGCCACCCAGCACCTTGATGCACATAACACGGCGAGCGCCGCTGTTATCGGCCACATCGAGCATGGATTGAGTCTGAATCATATAATTTCTCCGACCCCTAGTCCTTAGACTTCCACAGCGCGTTCGAGAACATCAACCAGCGCCCAAGACTTGGTCTTGGCCAAAGGACGAGTTTCACGAATAGTGACTTTGTCGCCGATGTGGCACTGATTGGTTTCGTCGTGCGCGTGCAGCTTAGTCGAACGCTTAACGTATTTACCGTAGATCGGGTGCTTAACGCGACGCTCGATCAGAACGGTGATGGTTTTGTCCATCTTGTCGCTGACAACACGGCCAGTCAGCGTACGGACAGTTTTTTCGGCTTCAGCCATGATTACTTACCTGCCTGCTGGTTGAGCACAGTCTTCACGCGAGCGATGTCACGCTTAACTTGCGAGAGCAGATGAGACTGCCCCAACTGGCCAGTTGCTTTCTGCATACGCAGATTGAACTGGTCGCGCAGCAAGCCGAGCAGTTGCTCGTTCAGCTGCTGTGCGGATTTTTCACGAAGTTCATTCGCTTTCATCACATCACCGTCCGTTTAACAAAGGCGGTGGCGAGCGGCAGCTTTGCAGCAGCCAGGGCAAAAGCCTCACGCGCCAGCTCTTCAGAAACACCCTCGATTTCATACAGGACTTTGCCTGGCTGAATCTGGGCAACCCAGTACTCCACACTACCCTTACCTTTACCCATCCGAACTTCGAGTGGCTTTTTGGAAATAGGCTTGTCCGGGAATACACGGATCCAGATCTTGCCGCCACGTTTAACGTGACGGGTCAGAGCACGACGCGCTGACTCGATCTGACGAGCGGTGAGACGACCACGAGCTACAGACTTCAGCGCGAACTCGCCGAAGCTGACTTTGCTACCGCGCTGAGCCAGACCACGGTTGTGGCCTGTCATCTGCTTGCGGAACTTCGTACGCTTTGGTTGCAACATTTGGCGTACCCCTTACTTAGCAGCTTTTTTACGAGGCGCTGGTGCTTGTGGTTTCAGCTCTTCTTGGCGACCACCAATTACTTCGCCTTTGAAGATCCAAACCTTTACACCGATCACACCATAAGTGGTGTGAGCTTCGTAGTTGGCATAGTCGATGTCGGCACGCAGGGTGTGCAGTGGCACACGACCTTCGCGATACCATTCAGTACGTGCGATTTCAGCACCGCCGAGACGACCGCTCACTTGGATTTTGATGCCTTTGGCACCAATGCGCATGGCGTTCTGAACAGCGCGCTTCATAGCGCGACGGAACATTACGCGACGCTCCAGCTGCTGAGCTACGCTCTGCGCAACCAGCATACCGTCGAGCTCCGGCTTGCGGATCTCTTCGATATTGATGTGCACAGGCACACCCATTTGCTTGGTCAGGTCCTGACGCAGCTTCTCAACATCTTCACCTTTCTTCCCGATAACGATACCTGGACGAGCGGTGTGGATGGTGATACGTGCAGTCTGAGCCGGACGATGGATATCGATACGGCTTACGGACGCGCTTTTTAGTTTGTCTTGGAGATACTCACGCACCTTCAGATCAGCGAACAAATAGTCCGCATAAGTCCGACCGTCTGCGTACCAGACGGAGGTGTGCTCCTTGACGATTCCCAGGCGAATGCCAATGGGATGTACTTTCTGACCCATCTCTTCGACTCCGTTACTTGTCAGCAACCTTGACAGTGATATGGCAAGACCGCTTGACGATGCGATCAGCACGGCCTTTGGCACGTGGCATGATTCGCTTCAGCGAACGCCCTTCGTTGACGAAAACGGTGCTGACCTTCAGGTCATCAACGTCTGCGCCTTCGTTATGCTCGGCGTTGGCTACGGCCGACTCCAGCACTTTCTTCATGATCTCGGCGGCTTTCTTACTGCTGAAAGCCAACAGGTTGAGCGCTTCGCCCACCTTCTTCCCGCGGATCTGGTCGGCGACCAAGCGGGCTTTCTGGGCGGAGATTCGAGCGCCCGACAACTTAGCGGCTACTTCCATCGTTCCTTACCCCTTAACGCTTGGCTTTCTTGTCTGCCACGTGCCCACGATATGTGCGGGTACCGGCAAACTCGCCCAGTTTGTGGCCGACCATGTCTTCGTTCACGAGAACTGGAACATGTTGACGACCGTTATGCACTGCAATGGTCAGACCGACCATTTGTGGCAGGATCATCGAACGACGCGACCAGGTCTTAACTGGTTTGCGATCGTTCTTCTCCGCCGCCACTTCGATCTTCTTCAGTAGGTGAAGATCGATAAAAGGACCTTTTTTCAGAGAACGTGGCACTGTCGTATCCCTCTATTTACTTGCGACGACGGACGATCATTTTGTCGGTACGCTTATTACCACGAGTCTTCGCGCCCTTAGTCGGGAAGCCCCATGGCGATACCGGATGACGACCACCAGAGGTACGACCTTCACCACCACCATGTGGGTGGTCAACCGGGTTCATGGCAACACCACGAACGGTTGGGCGAACGCCACGCCAGCGTTTGGCACCAGCTTTACCCAGCGAACGCAGGCTGTGCTCGGAGTTCGAGACTTCACCCAGGGTCGCGCGGCATTCAGCCAGCACTTTACGCATCTCACCAGAACGCAGACGCAGGGTCACGTAGACACCTTCACGAGCGATCAGCTGAGCCGAAGCACCAGCGGAACGAGCGATTTGCGCGCCTTTACCTGGCTTCAATTCGATGCCGTGTACGGTGCTACCAACTGGAATGTTACGCAGTTGCAGAGCGTTGCCCGGCTTGATCGGTGCCAAAGCACCTGCGATCAGCTGGTCACCAGCACTCACGCCTTTAGGGGCGATGATGTAGCGACGCTCGCCATCTGCGTACAGCAGCAGAGCGATGTGAGCAGTACGGTTTGGATCGTATTCAATACGCTCGACAGTGGCAGAGATGCCATCTTTGTCGTTGCGACGGAAATCGACCAGACGATAATGCTGCTTATGGCCACCACCGATGTGACGAGTGGTAATACGACCATTGTTGTTACGACCACCAGTCTTCGATTTTTTCTCGAGCAGCGGTGCGTGAGGAGCGCCTTTATGCAGCTCCTGGTTGACCACCTTGACCACAAAACGGCGGCCAGGGGAAGTCGGTTTGCATTTAACGATTGCCATGATGCACCCCCTCCTTACTCAGCACTGCTGCTGAAATCGAGATCTTGGCCTGGCTGAAGGGAGATAACTGCCTTCTTCCAGTCATTACGCTTGCCCAGACCGCGAGCAGTGCGCTTGCTCTTACCCAGAACATTCAGGGTAGTAACACGCTCTACTTTCACGCTGAACAGGCTTTCGACGGCCTTCTTGATTTCCAGCTTGGTTGCGTCAGTTGCAACCTTGAAAACGAACTGGCCTTTCTTGTCAGCCAGAACCGTAGCCTTCTCGGAAACGTGCGGGCCGAGCAGAACTTTAAATACGCGTTCCTGGTTCATCCCAGCAGCTCCTCGAATTTCTTCACGGCCGACACGGTGATCAACACCTTGTCGTATGCGATCAGACTAACTGGATCGGAACCTTGCACGTCACGTACATCAACGTGTGGCAGGTTGCGAGCAGCCAGGTACAGGTTCTGATCAACCACTTCAGACACGATCAAGACGTCAGTCAGGCCCATGCCGGTCAGTTTGTTCAGCAGATCTTTGGTCTTCGGTGCATCAACAGCGAAGTCCTGAACCACAACCAGACGATCAGTACGCACCAGCTCAGCAAGGATGGAACGCATTGCTGCGCGATACATCTTCTTGTTCAGCTTCTGGGTGTGATCCTGAGGACGAGCTGCGAAAGTGGTACCGCCGCCACGCCAGATTGGGCTACGGATAGTACCGGCACGAGCACGGCCAGTACCTTTCTGACGCCATGGGCGCTTACCGCCACCACGAACGTCGGAACGGGTCTTTTGCTGCTTGCTACCTTGACGGCCGCCGGCCATGTAGGCCACGACTGCCTGGTGAACCAGCGTCTCGTTGAATTCGCCGCCAAATGTCAGTTCGGAAACTTCGATCGCTTGAGCGTCATTTACATTTAATTGCATGTCAGCTTCCCCTTAACCGCGAGCCTTGGCTGCTGGACGTACAACCAAGTTGCCGCCAGTAGCGCCAGGAACAGCACCCTTGACCAACAACAGATTGCGTTCAGCGTCCACGCGCACTACTTCGAGGGACTGCACGGTCACGCGCTCAGCGCCCATATGACCGGACATTTTTTTGCCCTTGAATACACGACCAGGAGTCTGGCACTGGCCGATAGAGCCTGGAACGCGGTGGGACACGGAGTTACCGTGGGTATTATCTTGCCCGCGGAAGTTCCAACGCTTGATCGTACCCTGGAAGCCTTTACCTTTGGACTGACCGGTTACATCAACCAGTTGACCAGCAGCGAAGATTTCAGCGTTGATCAGATCGCCGGCCTGGTACTCGCCTTCTTCAAGACGGAATTCCATTACGGTACGACCAGCGGCAACGTTCGCTTTAGCGAAGTGGCCAGCCTGAGCAGCTGTAACACGCGAAGCACGACGCTCGCCTACAGTGACTTGCACTGCACGATAGCCATCGGTCTCTTCAGTTTTGAACTGGGTGACGCGATTCGGCTCGATCTCAATGACCGTGACCGGAATGGAGACACCTTCTTCGGTGAAAATACGGGTCATACCGCATTTACGACCGACTACACCAATAGTCATGTTGTAAACCTCATGAGTGTACGGGGCTTTCACCCGCTATGGCCGCCCATTTCAGAGCGTTACACGACTAAGACCGAGTCTTAGCCGAGGCTGATCTGCACTTCCACACCGGCCGCAAGATCAAGCTTCATAAGTGCATCAACGGTTTTATCCGTTGGCTGGACGATGTCCAGAACGCGCTTATGAGTACGGATCTCGTACTGGTCACGCGCGTCTTTGTTGACGTGCGGGGAGACCAGAACGGTGAACCGCTCTTTACGGGTAGGCAGTGGAATTGGACCACGCACTTGAGCACCAGTACGTTTCGCGGTTTCCACGATTTCCTGGGTGGATTGGTCGATCAGGCGATGGTCAAAAGCCTTCAACCTGATACGGATTTGCTGATTTTGCATTGGATTTCAGACTCCGGCTGCTATTCCCACCGAGCGCAATACGCCCGTTAAAAGGAGGCGCAATTCTATAGACGCCCCATATAGGTGTCAACCCAATAAAAAAGCCCCCGCTAAGCGGAGGCTTTTTCAACTCATCGAAGCTTACTCAAAAAAGAGCTTACTCGATGATTTTGGCTACGACGCCAGCGCCGACGGTACGACCGCCTTCACGGATAGCGAAACGCAGACCGTCTTCCATTGCGATGGTCTTGATCAGGGTGACAACCATTTTGATGTTGTCGCCTGGCATTACCATTTCAACGCCTTCCGGCAGTTCGCAGTTACCAGTCACGTCAGTAGTACGGAAGTAGAACTGTGGACGGTAGCCTTTGAAGAACGGAGTGTGACGACCGCCTTCTTCTTTGCTCAGAACGTAGACTTCAGCTTCGAACTTGGTGTGTGGCTTGACCGAACCTGGCTTGACCAGAACCTGGCCACGCTCAACGTCGTCACGCTTGGTGCCGCGCAGCAGCACGCCGCAGTTCTCGCCAGCACGACCTTCGTCGAGCAGCTTACGGAACATTTCAACACCGGTGCAGGTGGTGACGGTAGTGTCACGCAGACCAACGATTTCCAGTGGATCCTGAACCTTGACGATACCGCGCTCGATACGGCCAGTTACAACAGTACCGCGACCGGAGATCGAGAATACGTCTTCGATTGGCATCAGGAACGGCTTGTCGATAACACGGACTGGATCCGGGATGTAGCTGTCCAGAGTCTCAACCAGTTTACGAACGGCAGTGGTGCCCATTTCGTTGTCGTCTTGGCCGTTCAGAGCCATCAGAGCCGAACCGATGATGATCGGAGTGTCGTCACCTGGGAAGTCGTAAGTGCTCAGCAGATCGCGCACTTCCATCTCAACCAGCTCCAGCAGCTCAGCGTCGTCAACCATGTCAGCCTTGTTCAGGAAGACAACGATGTACGGAACGCCAACCTGACGGGACAGCAGGATGTGCTCACGAGTTTGTGGCATCGGACCATCAGCGGCCGAGCAAACCAGGATAGCGCCGTCCATCTGAGCAGCACCGGTGATCATGTTCTTCACATAGTCAGCGTGACCTGGGCAGTCAACATGAGCGTAGTGACGGATCAGCGAGTTGTATTCAACGTGCGCGGTGTTGATGGTGATACCACGAGCTTTTTCTTCCGGAGCGCTGTCGATCTTGTCGAAAGCAACAGCGGCCGAACCGAAAACTTCGGAGCAGACGCGAGTCAGAGCAGCGGTCAGCGTGGTTTTACCGTGGTCGACGTGACCGATGGTGCCAACGTTGACGTGCGGGAGGGTACGGTCAAATTTTTCTTTAGCCACGACAATTAACTCCTAGCCTAAAGGGGCTGAATCAGCCTTGTTTTTTGGTAACAGTTTCGACGATATGCGACGGAGCTGTATTGTATTTTTTGAATTCCATAGAGTAGCTTGCGCGACCTTGGGACATGGAACGAACGTCGGTTGCATAACCGAACATCTCACCCAACGGAACCTCGGCGCGAATCACTTTGCCGGAAACCGTGTCTTCCATACCCAGGATCATGCCGCGACGACGGTTAAGGTCGCCCATCACGTCACCCATATAGTCTTCAGGTGTAACTACCTCTACCGCCATGATCGGCTCAAGCAACTCACCACCACCCTTCTGGGCCAGTTGCTTGGTTGCCATGGAAGCAGCCACCTTAAACGCCATCTCGTTGGAGTCGACGTCGTGGTAGGAACCATCAAACACGGTAGCCTTAAGGCCGATCAGCGGATAGCCGGCAACAACGCCGTTCTTCATCTGCTCTTCGATACCCTTCTGGATAGCCGGGATGTATTCCTTAGGAACCACACCACCCACCACTTCGTTCAGGAATTGCAGACCTTCCTGACCTTCGTCAGCCGGCGCAAAACGAATCCAGCAATGACCGAACTGGCCACGACCGCCGGATTGGCGAACGAACTTGCCTTCAATTTCGCAGCTCTTCGTGATGCGCTCACGGTACGAAACTTGAGGCTTACCGATGTTGGCTTCGACGTTGAACTCACGGCGCATCCGGTCAACCAGGATGTCCAGGTGCAACTCGCCCATGCCGGAGATGATCGTTTGACCAGTCTCTTCATCAGTCTTGACGCGGAAAGATGGATCTTCCTGAGCAAGCTTGCCCAGAGCGATACCCATTTTTTCCTGGTCGTCCTTGGTCTTAGGCTCTACGGCAACCGAAATAACCGGCTCCGGGAAGTCCATGCGAACCAGGATGATTGGCTTGTCAGCGTTGCACAAAGTTTCACCAGTGGTGACGTCCTTCATGCCGATCAAGGCCGCGATGTCACCAGCGCGCACTTCCTTGATTTCTTCACGGGCGTTTGCGTGCATTTGCACCATACGACCCACACGCTCTTTCTTGCCTTTAACCGAGTTGATCACGCCGTCGCCGGAGGCCAACACGCCCGAGTAAACTCGAACAAAGGTCAAGGTACCCACGAATGGGTCGGTAGCGATCTTGAACGCCAGAGCCGAGAACGGCTCGCTGTCGTCTGCGTGACGCTCCATTTCCCGGGTCTCGTCATCAGGGTCAGTACCCTTGATGGCAGGAATGTCGCTTGGAGCAGGCAGGTAGTCGATAACGGCGTCGAGAACCAGGGGAACACCCTTGTTCTTGAAGGAAGAACCGCAAACAGCCAGAACGATCTCACCAGCGATAGTACGCTGACGCAGAGCGGCCTTGATTTCCGCGTTGGTGAGCTCTTCACCTTCGAGGTACTTGTTCATCAGCTCTTCGCTGGCTTCGGCCGCAGCCTCAACCATGTTGCCGCGCCACTCGTCAGCCAATTCCTGCAGTTCCGCAGGGATAGGCTCGCGACGTGGAACCATGCCTTTGTCAGCGTCATTCCAGTAAACAGCTTCCATGGACATCAGATCAATCTGACCCTGGAAGTTGTCTTCGGAACCGATAGCCAACTGGATTGGCACCGGCGTGTGACCCAGACGCTGCTTGATCTGACCGATCACGCGCAGGAAGTTTGCACCAGCACGGTCCATCTTGTTTACATAAACAAGACGTGGAACGCCGTATTTGTTGGCTTGACGCCATACGGTTTCCGACTGTGGCTCAACGCCCGAGGTGCCGCAGAACACAACAACCGCGCCATCGAGTACACGCAGGGAACGCTCAACTTCAATAGTGAAGTCAACGTGGCCCGGGGTATCAATAACGTTGAAGCGGTATTGGTCTTTGTGCTGCTTCTCGGAACCCTGCCAGAAGGCGGTAATAGCAGCAGAAGTAATGGTAATACCACGCTCCTGCTCCTGCACCATCCAGTCTGTGGTCGCGGCGCCGTCATGCACCTCGCCCATCTTGTGACTTTTGCCAGTGTAAAAAAGGACGCGCTCGGTGGTGGTGGTTTTACCAGCATCCACGTGAGCAACGATACCAATGTTACGGTAGCGATTAATCGGTGTAGTACGAGCCATAAAGCCCTCGCAAAATTAGTGACGCTAAAATTAGAAGCGGTAGTGCGAGAAAGCCTTGTTGGCTTCAGCCATACGGTGCACGTCTTCACGCTTCTTAACTGCAGCACCTTTACCTTCGGCAGCGTCCAACAGTTCGCCAGCCAAACGCAGAGCCATAGACTTCTCGCCGCGCTTGCGGGCGAAGTCTACCAACCAGCGCATTGCCAGGGCGTTACGACGGGACGGACGAACTTCAACCGGAACCTGGTAAGTAGCACCGCCTACACGGCGCGACTTTACTTCGACCAGCGGAGCGATGGCGTCGAGAGCTTTCTCGAAGATTTCCAGGGGGTCGCTGTTCTTGCGCTCTTTAACCTTTTCCAGCGCGCCATAAACGATACGCTCGGCAACGGCTTTCTTGCCGCTTTCCATTACGTGGTTCATGAACTTGGCCAGGATTTGGCTGCCGTATTTTGGATCGTCAAGCACTTCGCGCTTGGCTGCTACGCGTCTTCTTGGCATGGATAAGCCCTCAAACGGTCTTCAGGTTCGCTCGGAATCGGTGCCCTTTCGGGACGCCTCCGACCTTACTCTTATCGACTCAGAAAAATAGAAAATCAGTTTTTACAAAAAGCCACTACTACTTAGGCTTCTTGGTACCGTACTTCGAACGACCCTGGTTACGACCTTTAACGCCGGAAGTATCCAAAGAACCGCGTACGGTGTGGTAACGAACACCTGGCAAGTCTTTTACACGACCGCCGCGGATCAGTACCACGCTGTGCTCTTGCAGGTTGTGGCCTTCACCGCCGATGTACGAGGAAACCTCGAAACCGTTGGTCAGACGCACACGGCATACTTTACGCAGTGCCGAGTTAGGTTTTTTCGGCGTGGTGGTATACACACGGGTGCATACGCCACGACGTTGCGGGCAGTTCTGCAGCGCAGGCACGTCGGATTTCTCGACGATACGCTTACGCGGCTGACGTACCAGCTGGTTGATAGTTGCCATCTACTAGCTCCACTGTTGTCTTGCGACGCTATTGTCTTGCAAGAAAAGCAAAATGGCAGGAACGAATTCCCGCCAAATTTAGGGGTACAAGAGTCTAAAGAGGATCTTGCCCCCAGTCAAGGCAAGGCCCCGACCTCTCCGCTCATCCAACCTCGACAAATTGTCTCGATTCGATGAACGGAATGGCCAGGGCCTTACGCTCATTTACCGCAGAACTCAGTTACCGCTCGAGTTCAGTGCTTCGGTCAGTGCAGCTTCCACTTCACTGGCGCTTACGCGCAACGGTTTGTCAGCTTCACGGCGGCGCTTGCGCTCGCTGTGATAAGCCAGACCGGTACCCGCCGGGATCAGACGACCCACGACTACGTTCTCTTTCAGGCCGCGCAGGTAATCGCGCTTGCCGGTTACCGCCGCTTCGGTCAGTACGCGAGTGGTTTCCTGGAAGGAAGCCGCCGAGATGAACGATTCGGTGGACAACGACGCCTTGGTGATACCCAGCAGTACGCGAGTGAACTTGGAAACGAATTTCTCGTCGCCTGCCAGACGCTCGTTCTCTACCAGAACGTGAGTCAATTCCATCTGGTCGCCCTTGATGAAAGTCGAGTCGCCGGATTCAGCGATTTCAACTTTACGCAGCATCTGACGCAGGATGGTCTCGATGTGCTTATCGTTGATCTTCACGCCTTGCAGACGATAAACGTCCTGGATCTCGTTCACGATGTACTTGGCCAGCGCACTCACACCCAGCAGACGCAGGATGTCGTGTGGATCGCTCGGGCCGTCGGAGATAACTTCGCCGCGGTTTACCTGTTCGCCTTCGAAGACGTTCAGGTGACGCCACTTAGGAATCAGCTCTTCGTACGGATCGGTACCGTCGTTCGGGGTGATAACCAGACGGCGCTTGCCTTTGGTCTCTTTACCGAACGCGATGGTGCCGCTGACTTCAGCCAGAATCGAGGCTTCTTTCGGACGACGTGCTTCGAACAAGTCGGCAACACGTGGCAGACCACCGGTGATGTCACGGGTTTTCGAAGTCTCTTGCGGAATACGAGCGATAACATCACCGATCGCAATCTTCGCACCGTCCGCTACACCAACCAGGGCGTTAGCAGGCAGGAAGTACTGAGCAATTACGTCGGTACCCGGCAGCAAGAGATCCTTGCCGTTGTCATCAACCATCTTCACAGCAGGACGGATATCTTTACCGGCAGCTGGACGGTCTTTGGCGTCGAGCACTTCAATGTTGGTCATACCGGTCAATTCGTCAGTCTGACGCTTGATCGTGATGCCTTCTTCCATGCCCACGTAGGTCACGGTACCTTTCATTTCGGTAACGATTGGGTGAGTGTGCGGATCCCACTTGGCCACGATTGCGCCAGCGTCGACCTTGTCACCTTCTTTAACCGAAATCACAGCACCGTACGGCAGCTTGTAACGCTCGCGCTCACGACCGAAGTCATCAGCGATTGCCAGCTCACCGGAACGGGACACAGCAACCAGGCAACCATCCACTCGCTCAACGTGCTTCAGGTTATGCAGACGGACGGTACCGCCATTCTTCACCTGAACGCTGTCGGCTGCGGAGGTCCGGCTTGCCGCACCACCGATGTGGAACGTACGCATGGTCAGCTGGGTACCCGGCTCACCGATGGACTGGGCAGCGATAACGCCGACCGCTTCACCGATGTTCACCTGGTGACCACGAGCCAAATCACGGCCGTAGCACTTGGCGCAAATGCCGTAGCGGGTTTCGCAGCTGATCGGCGAACGCACGATCACTTCATCGATGCTGTTCAGCTCGATGAACTCAACCCACTTCTCGTCTACCAGCGTGCCGGCAGGAACGATGATTTCTTCGGTACCTGGCTTGAACACGTCACGGGCAATAACACGACCCAATACGCGCTCACCCAGCGGCTCAACAACGTCACCGCCTTCAATGTGCGGAGTCATTACCAGGCCATGCTCGGTGCCGCAATCGATCTCGGTCACAACCAGATCCTGCGCCACGTCTACCAGACGACGAGTCAGGTAACCGGAGTTCGCAGTTTTCAACGCGGTATCCGCCAAACCTTTACGAGCACCGTGAGTGGAGATGAAGTACTGAAGTACGCTCAAACCTTCACGGAAGTTCGCAGTAATCGGCGTTTCGATGATGGAACCGTCCGGCTTGGCCATCAGGCCACGCATACCGGCGAGCTGACGGATCTGCGCAGCAGAACCCCGTGCGCCCGAGTCGGCCATCATGTACATCGAGTTAAAAGACTCTTGGTCGACTTCGACGCCATGGCGGTCGATGACTTTCTCTTTCGAGAGGTTGGCCATCATCGCCTTGGAAACTTCGTCGTTCGCCTTGGACCAAAGGTCGATCACTTTGTTGTACTTCTCGCCCTGGGTTACCAGGCCGGAGGCGTACTGACTTTCGATCTCTTTCACTTCATCAGTAGCAGCATTGATGATGCGGGCTTTTTCATCCGGGATAACGAAATCGTTAACACCGATGGAAACGCCGGAGATGGTCGAATAAGCAAAACCGGTGTACATCAACTGGTCAGCGAAGATCACGGTCTCTTTCAAACCAACCACGCGATAGCACTGGTTGATCAGCTTGGAGATCGCCTTTTTCTTCATCGGCTGGTTGACGACGTCGTACGACAGGCCAGGCGGAACAACCTGGAACAACAACGCACGGCCAACAGTGGTGTCGACGATACGAGTGTTCTTGACGCTGCCACCATCACGATCGTTGACGGTTTCGTTGATCCGCACTTTGACCTTGGCGTGCAGTGCGGCTTCGCCGGCACGGAACACACGGTCAACTTCTTGCAGATCCGCGAACACACGACCTTCGCCCTTGGCGTTGATCGCTTCACGAGTCATGTAGTACAGACCCAATACAACGTCCTGCGACGGAACGATGATTGGCTCACCGTTGGCTGGCGACAGAATGTTGTTGGTCGACATCATCAACGCACGCGCTTCCAACTGGGCTTCCAGTGTCAGCGGTACGTGCACGGCCATTTGGTCGCCGTCGAAGTCGGCGTTGTACGCAGCACAGACCAGAGGGTGCAACTGGATAGCCTTACCTTCGATCAGTACCGGTTCAAACGCCTGGATACCCAGACGGTGAAGGGTCGGTGCACGGTTGAGGAGAACCGGGTGTTCGCGAATCACTTCAGCGAGAACGTCCCAAACCTCTGGCAGCTCGCGCTCGACCATCTTCTTGGCCGCTTTGATGGTGGTAGCAAGACCACGCATTTCCAGCTTGCCGAAAATGAACGGCTTGAACAGCTCGAGAGCCATCTTCTTCGGCAGACCGCACTGGTGCAGACGCAGGGTCGGGCCAACGGTAATTACCGAACGACCGGAGTAGTCAACACGCTTACCGAGCAAGTTCTGACGGAAACGACCCTGCTTACCCTTGATCATGTCAGCCAGGGATTTCAGAGGACGCTTGTTGGAACCGGTGATAGCGCGACCACGACGACCGTTGTCGAGCAGTGCGTCGACAGCTTCCTGCAACATACGCTTTTCGTTGCGCACGATGATGTCCGGAGCGGACAGATCGAGCAGACGCTTCAAGCGGTTGTTACGGTTGATCACTCGACGATACAGATCGTTGAGGTCGGAAGTCGCGAAGCGACCGCCATCCAGCGGGACCAGTGGACGCAGATCTGGCGGCAGAACCGGCAGAACGGTCAGCACCATCCACTCTGGCAGGTTGCCGGAACCCTGGAAGGCTTCCATCAACTTCAGACGCTTGGACAGCTTCTTGATCTTGGTTTCGGAGTTGGTTTGCGGAATTTCTTCACGCAGGCGGCCAATCTCGTGCTCCAGGTCGATAGCGTGCAGCAGTTCACGGACAGCTTCGGCACCCATGCGGGCATCGAAATCGTCGCCGAACTCTTCCAGCGCTTCGAAGTACTGCTCGTCGTTGAGCAACTGACCCTTTTCAAGGGTGGTCATGCCTGGATCGATAACGACATAGCTCTCGAAGTAGAGAACGCGTTCGATATCACGCAGGGTCATGTCCATCAGCAAGCCGATACGCGACGGCAGCGACTTCAGGAACCAGATGTGGGCAACTGGCGAGGCCAGTTCGATGTGCGCCATGCGCTCACGACGAACTTTTGCCAGCGCGACTTCAACGCCGCACTTCTCGCAGATCACACCACGGTGCTTCAAGCGCTTGTACTTACCGCACAGGCACTCGTAATCCTTTACCGGGCCAAAGATCTTGGCGCAGAACAGGCCGTCACGCTCAGGTTTGAACGTACGGTAGTTGATGGTTTCCGGCTTTTTAACTTCACCGAACGACCACGAACGGATCATCTCAGGCGATGCCAATCCAATACGGATGGCGTCGAACTCTTCGACTTGACCCTGGTTTTTCAGCAAATTCAGTAGGTCTTTCAAGGCCTTTCCTCCTGGCGGAGCAGAGAGCGGGCAATCCTGCCCCGCTCTCGATTCGCGTCACGTGTTATTCGGTTTCCAGATCGATATCGATGCCGAGGGAACGAATTTCTTTGATCAACACGTTGAAGGACTCGGGCATGCCCGGCTCCATACGGTGATCGCCGTCCACGATGTTTTTGTACATCTTGGTCCGACCGTTCACATCGTCCGACTTCACTGTGAGCATTTCTTGCAGAGTGTAAGCAGCACCGTATGCTTCCAGTGCCCAGACCTCCATCTCCCCGAAACGCTGACCACCGAACTGTGCCTTACCACCCAGCGGCTGCTGGGTAACCAGGCTGTACGAACCGGTAGAACGAGCGTGCATCTTGTCGTCTACCAAGTGGTTCAGCTTCAGCATGTACATGTAGCCAACAGTAACCGGGCGCTCGAACTTGTTGCCGGTACGGCCGTCAGTCAGCTGCATCTGGCCGCTTTCTGGCAAGTCTGCCAGTTTCAGCATGGCCTTGATTTCGCTTTCCTTGGCGCCGTCGAACACTGGAGTGGCCATTGGTACGCCGCCACGCAGGTTCTTCGCCAGATCCAGGATTTCCTGGTCGGAGAAGCTATCCAGATCTTCGTTACGACCGCCGATCTGGTTGTAGATCTCGTCCAGGAAGGTGCGAAGTTCAGCAACTTTACGCTGCTCTTCTACCATCCGGTTGATCTTCTCGCCCAGACCTTTGGCCGCGAGGCCCAGGTGGGTTTCAAGGATCTGACCAACGTTCATACGCGAAGGTACGCCCAACGGGTTGAGGACGACGTCGACCGGGGTGCCATTGGCATCGTGCGGCATGTCTTCAACCGGCATGATCACGGAGACCACACCTTTGTTACCGTGACGACCGGCCATCTTGTCGCCCGGCTGGATGCGACGACGGATTGCCAGGTAAACCTTGACGATTTTCAGCACGCCTGGAGCCAGGTCATCGCCCTGCTGCAGTTTGCGCTTCTTGTCTTCGAACTTGTCGTCCAGCAGACGGCGGCGATCAACGATGTAGGCCTGAGCCTTCTCGAGCTGCTCGTTGAGAGCATCTTCAGCCATGCGCAGTTTGAACCACTGACCATGCTCAAGACCGTCGAGAACTTCGTCGGTGATTTCCTGACCTTTCTTCAGACCGGCGCCGCCTTCGGCTTTGTGGCCGACCAGAGCGGAACGCAGACGTTCGAAAGTGGCGCCTTCAACGATACGGAACTCTTCGTTCAGGTCCTTGCGGATCTCGTCGAGTTGAGTCTTCTCGATCGACAGTGCACGAGCATCACGCTCAACGCCGTCACGGGTGAAGACCTGTACGTCGATGACGGTACCCTTGGTGCCGGTAGGCACACGCAGGGAAGTGTCTTTAACGTCGCTGGCTTTTTCACCGAAGATGGCACGCAGCAGTTTTTCTTCCGGAGTCAGTTGGGTCTCGCCTTTCGGAGTGACCTTACCGACCAGGATGTCGCCTGCGCCAACTTCAGCACCTACGTAAACGATACCGGCTTCGTCCAGCTTGTTCAGTGCAGCTTCACCCACGTTCGGGATGTCTGCAGTGATTTCCTCAGGCCCAAGCTTGGTGTCACGTGCCACACAGGTCAGTTCCTGAATGTGGATCGTGGTGAAACGGTCTTCCTGAACAACACGCTCGGACAGGCAGATGGAGTCTTCGAAGTTGTAACCGTTCCAGGCCATGAACGCGATGCGCATGTTCTGACCCAGCGCCAGCTCACCCATGTCGGTGGACGGACCGTCAGCCATGATGTCGCTACGCTGAACCCGATCACCTTTACGCACCAGCGGACGCTGGTTGATGCAGGTGTTCTGGTTGGAGCGGGTGTATTTGGTCAGGTTGTAGATGTCGACACCAGCTTCACCGGTCTCAACTTCATCATCAGCAACACGAACCACGATACGGCTGGCGTCGACGGAATCGATAACGCCACCACGACGAGCCACGACGCAAACGCCGGAGTCACGAGCTACGTTACGCTCCATGCCGGTACCGACCAGCGGCTTGTCAGCGCGCAGGGTTGGTACAGCTTGACGCTGCATGTTCGAACCCATCAACGCTCGGTTGGCGTCATCGTGCTCGAGGAACGGGATCAGCGACGCGGCAACCGAAACTACCTGCTTCGGAGAAACATCCATCAAGGTCACGTCTTCCGGCGCCTTGACGGTGAACTCGTTCAAGTGACGAACAGCTACCAGCTCGTCGATCAGCATTTTCTTGTCGTTCATCGTGGCCGAAGCCTGAGCGATCACGTGATCAGCTTCTTCGATGGCGGACAGGAACACGATCTCGTCGGTGACCAGAGCGTCTTTCACCACACGGTACGGGCTCTCGAGGAAGCCGTACTGGTTGGTGCGCGCATAGGCAGCCAAGGAGTTGATCAGACCGATGTTCGGACCTTCCGGCGTTTCAATCGGGCATACACGACCGTAGTGAGTCGGGTGTACGTCACGCACTTCAAAGCCAGCACGCTCACGAGTCAAACCGCCAGGGCCGAGTGCAGAAACACGACGCTTGTGGGTGATCTCGGACAGCGGGTTGTTCTGGTCCATGAACTGGGAAAGCTGGCTGGAACCGAAGAACTCTTTCACCGCCGCAGCCACTGGCTTGGCGTTGATCAGGTCTTGCGGCATCAAGCCTTCGCTTTCAGCCATCGACAGACGCTCTTTGACCGCACGCTCAACACGTACCAGGCCAACGCGGAACTGGTTCTCGGCCATTTCGCCTACGCAGCGAACACGACGGTTACCCAGGTGGTCGATGTCATCGACGATGCCTTTACCGTTACGGATGTCGACCAGAGTCTTCAGTACCGCGACGATGTCTTCCTTGCACAACACGCCCGAACCTTCGATTTCGGTACGACCGATACGACGGTTGAACTTCATCCGGCCGACCGCAGACAGGTCATAGCGCTCAGGGCTGAAGAACAGGTTGTTGAACAGGGTTTCGGCAGCGTCTTTGGTTGGCGGCTCGCCAGGACGCATCATGCGATAGATCTCGACCAGCGCTTCCAATTGGTTGCTGGTGGAGTCGATCTTCAGAGTGTCGGAGACGAACGGACCGCAGTCGATATCGTTGGTGTACAGAGTTTCGATGCGAACAACCTGAGACTTGGCGATTTTTGCCAGGATCTCGGTGTTCAGTTCGGTGTTGCACTCTGCCAGGATTTCGCCGGTTGCCGGATGCACGATGACCTTGGCGGTAGTGCGACCCAGGACGTAGTCCAGAGGCACTTGCAGCTCTTTGATCCCTGCTTTTTCCAGCTGGTTGATGTGGCGAGCAGTAATACGACGACCTTGCTCGACAATAACCTTGCCTTTGTCATCCAGGATATCCAGGACAGCAATTTCACCACGCAGGCGCTGAGGCACCAGTTCCAGGCTGAGGTTTTCACCTTGCACGTGGAACACGTTGGTGGTGTAGAACGCGTCCAGCACTTCTTCAGTGGTATAGCCCAGCGCGCGCAGCAGTACCGATGCAGGCAGCTTGCGACGACGGTCGATACGCACGAACACGCAGTCTTTCGGATCGAACTCGAAGTCCAACCACGAACCGCGGTAAGGAATGATGCGCGCGGAGTACAGCAGTTTGCCGGAGCTGTGTGTCTTGCCACGGTCGTGGTCGAAGAACACGCCCGGGGAACGGTGCAGCTGGGAAACGATTACACGCTCGGTACCGTTGATTACGAAGGTACCGTTCTCAGTCATCAGGGGGATTTCACCCATGTAGACTTCTTGCTCTTTGATGTCCTTGATCGCTTTGTTCGACGATTCTTTGTCGAAAATGATCAGGCGCACTTTTACCCGCAAAGGTACGGCGTAAGTTACACCGCGCAACACGCATTCTTTGACATCAAATGCCGGTTCGCCCAGGCGATAACCGACGTACTCCAGCGCAGCATTGCCGGAGTAGCTGATGATCGGGAAAACGGATTTGAAGGCCGCATGCAGGCCCACGTCGCGGAACTGATCTTTAGTCGCTCCCGCCTGCAAGAATTCACGATACGAATCCAGCTGGATTGCCAGGAGGTACGGCACATCCATGACGTCCGGCAACTTGCTAAAGTCCTTGCGGATACGTTTTTTCTCAGTATATGAGTAAGCCATCAGCGTTCCCCAGCTTGGTCACCTGCTTGTTTGGCCCCTCCCGACGGGAGCAGCCAGAAAATCGTGCAAACCCCATGGTTTGCGCCACCGCATCGGGTGGTTACAGCTCGTTATCAGCACCGACCCAGTCGGCTGCCAATAACGGAAAAAGGCCGGTGGCAAGAGCCACCAGCCATCAGCCTTTCGCTTAACGCTCGGGCTGGAGACGCAAAGTCGATGCTTACTTCAGCTCGACTTTAGCGCCTGCTTCTTCCAGAGTGGCTTTTGCTTTGTCAGCTGCGTCTTTCGAAACAGCTTCCAGAACAACGCCAGGAGCGCCGTCAACTACAGCCTTGGCTTCTTTCAGGCCCAGACCGGTCAGCTCACGTACTGCCTTGATCACGTTAACTTTCTTCTCGCCAGCTTCCAGCAGCATGACGTTGAATTCAGTTTGTTCTTCAACAACGGCAGCGACAGCAGCTGGACCAGCGGAAGCAGCGGCAGCGGAAACGCCGAACTTCTCTTCCATGGCCTTGATCAGCTCAACGATTTCCAGAACGGATTTTTCGCCGATTGCTTCGATGATTTGGTCGTTAGTCAGAGACATGACTATAAATTCCTGTATTGGGGTGACAGCCTACGCGGCCATCGAAATAAACAATAAACGCTGAAAGGAGTCGCTCAGCCTTAGGCTGCGGCAGCTTCTTTCTGGTCGCGAAGAGCCGCCAGAGTACGAGCCAATTTGCTGGTTGCGCCTTGAATCACGCTCATCAGCTGAGAAATTGCTTCGTCACGGGTCGGCAGGCTTGCCAGTACGTCGATCTGATTAGCTGCGAGGAACTTGCCCTCGAACGCAGCTGCCTTGATCTCGAACTTATCCTGACCTTTTGCGAACTCTTTGAAGATACGAGCAGCAGCGCCCGGATGATCTTTGGAGAATGCAATCAAGGTCGGGCCGGTGAACACGTCGTTGAGCACGTCATATTGAGTGCCAGCAACGGCGCGCTTGAGCAGGGTGTTACGTACAACACGTACGTAAACGCCAGCTTCACGAGCCTCTTTACGGAGTCCGGTCATAGCGCCTACTGTTACGCCACGGGCATCAGCCACGACAGCGGACAGAGCAACTTGGGCAGCCTTGTTGACTTCAGCGACGATGGCCTTCTTGTCTTCAAGTTTAATTGCCACGGGAAAAACTCCTGCTTGTTACCGTTTCATCCAACCGAGGCCAGATGTCGTTTTGGTGTCTGATTCGGTAAGGAACCGGGAGCACCATCTGCGTAGGCTTGAGGTTTAAGACTTGCGTCGCCTACGGTCTTGGATAGCCCCCGCCAGGCAGGGACCCCAATCTTTCAATTGGCGCAATCGCTTGCGCCAACCTGTGTCTTACGCGTCGAGCGAGCCTTGGTCGATGACCAGACCTGGACCCATGGTGGTGCTCAGGGTAACGCGCTTGACGTAAATACCTTTCGAGGAAGCTGGCTTGATACGCTTCAGATCAGCGATCAGGGCTTCAACGTTTTCCTTCAGCTTGACGGCATCGAAGCCGACTTTGCCAACGGAGGTGTGGATAATGCCGTTTTTGTCGGTGCGATAACGAACCTGACCAGCCTTGGCGTTTTTAACCGCGGTAGCTACGTCTGGCGTTACGGTGCCGACTTTAGGGTTAGGCATCAGGCCACGTGGGCCCAGGATCTGACCCAACTGACCAACAACGCGCATTGCATCCGGGGATGCGATAACTACGTCATAGTTCAGGTCGCCGCCTTTCATTTCGGCAGCCAGATCGTCCATACCTACACGGTCAGCGCCGGCAGCCAAAGCGGCCTCAGCAGCTGGACCCTGGGTGAACACAGCAACGCGAACGGTCTTGCCAGTGCCGTGTGGCAGCACAGTAGCGCTACGAACGACCTGGTCGGATTTACGCGGGTCAACACCCAAGTTTACAGCAACGTCGAACGACTCGCTGAACTTGACGGTCGACAGCTCAGCCAGCAGAGCAGCAGCGTCTACAAAGTTGTAGGACTTGCCTGCTTCGATTTTGCCGGCGATAGCCTTTTGACGCTTGGTCAACTTAGCCATTACACACCCTCCACGTTAAGGCCCATGCTACGAGCAGAACCGGCGATAGTACGCACGGCCGCGTCCATATCAGCTGCAGTCAGATCCGCGTTTTTGGTTTTCGCGATTTCTTCCAGCTGAGCACGGGTAACGGTGCCAACCTTAACTGTGTTCGGACGAGCGGAACCGCTAGTCAGACCAGCAGCTTTCTTCAGCAGAACCGAAGCAGGTGTGGATTTGGTTTCGAAAGTGAAGCTACGGTCGCTGTATACAGTGATGATCACTGGAGTCGGCAGACCTGGCTCAATACCCTGAGTACGGGCGTTGAAAGCCTTGCAGAATTCCATGATGTTCACGCCGTGCTGACCCAGAGCAGGACCAACAGGTGGGCTTGGGTTAGCCTGAGCGGCCTTCACTTGCAGCTTGATGTAAGCGGTAATCTTCTTGGCCATGAGGCACTCCAATTACGGGTTCGAACGCCTCGAAAGGCTCCCCGGTTACTTGCGCGTTTATCCCAGTGACGACAAAACCCCACAGCCTAGGGCTGCGGGGTTGGGATGCTTGCTCAGCTAGACTTTTTCGACCTGGCTGAACTCTAGCTCTACCGGAGTAGAGCGACCGAAAATGAGCACTGCCACTTGGATCCGGCTCTTCTCGTAGTTAACTTCTTCGACCGTGCCGGTAAAGTCGGCAAACGGACCATCATTGACACGTACCGACTCACCTGGCTCGAACAACGTCTTCGGCTTCGGTTTGTCGCTACCATCAGCAACGCGACGCAGAATCGCTTCTGCCTCTTTATCTGTGATAGGTGCAGGCTTATCAGCAGTACCGCCGATAAAACCCATCACCCGAGGAGTATCCTTGACTAAGTGCCAAGTACCCTCATTCATGTCCATCTGGACCAGCACATAACCTGGGAAGAACTTGCGCTCGCTTTTGCGTTTCTGGCCATTACGCATTTCAACCACTTCTTCAGTGGGAACCAGAATTTCGCCAAAGCCATCTTCCATGCCAGCCAGCTTTACGCGCTCTACCAACGAGCGCATGACATGCTTCTCGTAACCGGAGTAAGCATGCACAACGTACCAACGCTTAGCCACGGGACACCCTTAGCCGACAATCAAGGAAACAAGCCAGCCGAGCAGGGAATCAAGCCCCCACAACAGCAACGCCATAACCAGAACAACAGCCACAACAATCAGCGTGGTCTGCGTGGTTTCTTGGCGAGTTGGCCATACGACTTTACGAATCTCGGTGCGAGCTTCCTTAACCAGTACAAAGAAAGACTTGCCCTTGACTGTCTGCAAGCCTACAAAGGCAGCTACAGCAGCAATGACAAGCAAAGCGAGTACGCGGTACAGGATCGGCGAAGCAGAGTAATACTGATTGCCAACAACGCCAACAACCACCAAAGCGACTACTACTAGCCACTTGAGCAGATCGAAGCGAGAGCCTTGAGCTTCAGCTTTAGGAGTCATCTATGAAGATCCTGTGAAAAGAAAGCCAGACCACCAAGTGAATCTGGCAGGTCAGGAGGGAATCGAACCCCCAACCTACGGTTTTGGAGACCGTCGCTCTGCCAATTGAGCTACTGACCTAAAACAAAATCAGGCCGACCATTATGCCGGCCCGAAAAAGACATTACAACAACTTACTCGATGACTTTTGCAACGACACCAGCACCGACGGTACGACCGCCCTCACGGATAGCGAAACGCAGACCATCTTCCATCGCGATGGTTTTGATCAGGGTAACGGTCATCTGAACGTTATCACCCGGCATCACCATTTCAACACCTTCTGGCAGCTCGCAGTTACCAGTCACGTCAGTTGTACGGAAGTAGAACTGTGGACGGTAGCCCTTGAAGAATGGCGTATGACGACCACCTTCTTCCTTGCTCAGAACGTAAACCTCAGCAGTGAACTTGGTATGCGGCTTGACAGTGCCAGGCTTGACCAGAACCTGGCCACGCTCAACATCATCACGCTTGGTACCACGCAGCAGAACGCCGCAGTTCTCACCTGCACGACCCTCGTCGAGCAGTTTGCGGAACATTTCAACACCAGTGCAAGTAGTTTTGACAGTGTCACGAAGACCAACAATCTCTACTTCTTCCTGAATGCGGACAATGCCACGCTCAACACGACCAGTCACAACAGTACCGCGACCGGAGATCGAGAACACATCCTCGATCGGCATCAAGAACGGCTTATCAATAGCACGCTCAGGCTGCGGAATATAGCTATCCAGAGTCTCGACCAACTTCTTGACGGCGGTAGTGCCCATCTCGTTGTCGTCTTGACCATTCAGCGCCATCAGCGCCGAACCAATGATGATCGGAGTGTCGTCACCCGGGAAATCGTAGGCGCTCAGCAGATCGCGCACTTCCATCTCAACCAGTTCCAGCAACTCAGCATCATCAACCATGTCAGCCTTGTTCAGGAAGACAACGATGTATGGAACGCCAACCTGACGGGACAACAGGATATGCTCACGGGTTTGCGGCATCGGACCATCAGCGGCCGAGCAAACCAGAATCGCACCATCCATCTGCGCAGCACCGGTAATCATGTTTTTTACGTAGTCAGCGTGACCTGGACAGTCAACGTGTGCGTAGTGACGCACAGCAGAATCGTACTCAACGTGAGCAGTGTTAATGGTGATACCACGAGCTTTTTCTTCTGGGGCGCTATCGATCTTGTCGAAGTCAACCTTTGCCGAACCGAACACTTCGGAGCAGACGCGGGTCAGAGCGGCGGTCAAAGTCGTCTTGCCATGGTCTACGTGACCAATAGTGCCAACGTTGACGTGCGGCTTGTTACGTTCGAACTTTTCCTTAGCCATCGAAATCACCCTAGCAGAAGAATTAAGCAAGTACTATCAGCCATTAAAACAAAGGCAGATATTTTCATATCTGCCTTGTTATATGGAGCTCTTGAGCGGATTTGAACCGCTGACCTCACCCTTACCAAGGGTGTGCTCTACCAACTGAGCTACAAGAGCGTAACACTTTGCAGGACCTGCAAACTTGGAGCGGGTAGCGGGAATCGAACCCGCATCATCAGCTTGGAAGGCTGAGGTTCTACCACTAAACTATACCCGCGGAGCTTGCAGCTCTCGCCAAAAATGGTGGAGGGGGAAGGATTCGAACCTTCGAAGTCGTAGACGTCAGATTTACAGTCTGATCCCTTTGGCCGCTCGGGAACCCCTCCTAAGCGAGCCGGCATTCTATATCATGCCAGCCTTCTGTCAAGCATTTTCTCATTAAAAACCTGAGGTTAGCTGCGTTGACCTCGCCTCACACTGCTAACCGTTAAAGGTCTTCACTGCGAAGCGGGCGCCATTCTATGCAAACTATTCAGCGGGTGCAACCCCCTCGCACGGCATTATTTTATGTTTTAACTCATTGAATTCTTTAGAAAGGTTTTGCAACTGCGAGTCACCCAGCAAACGGCGGCTTTCCGGGGCTATGCGCACCCAGTAACCAGCATATTCGGGGAGATCCTTCGGCAAGGACTGAAACTTGATATCCATGTCATTCAATCGACGCTCGATTACCTGGGCGACGTCCTGCCGAGCAGAACCTCCCAGATAGAGACAACTGCTATCCGCCTGAGTAGATTTTCCTTTGTCTCGAGCCGTATCAGTTGCCTCGCTCAACAAACGAATATCCTGCTGCGAGCCGCGATACAAATTCAAGGGGGTTACATCTTTCGCGCGAAGCGGAGCCTCTTGCTGGTGCCAGACGTAATAGAACACATTGAGGACAAGCAACAGCAGGAACAACCAACGCATAAAAACCTCAGGACAAGGGACACGCCATCGCCAAACCTACAAATACCAGGTCTGGAACCACTCTGGCCTCGGGCACAATCTCGGAGACCAGATCAGCATCCCCTCCAGTCAGGAAGATTGCGAAATCATCTCCCCAATAGCTGCGCGCCAACTCTAGCTGAGTCAAGACAAACCCTCTCAACATCAGCAAACAACCTCGCTCGACCGCCTCGACGGTTGTACGCCCAGGCACAAGACTCTCCAAAGCGCGCTCGGCAGCAAGATCTCCATAGCGAATTCTACGGGTATGGGTACGCAGCTGGTTGCGCATCAAAGGCATCCCCGGACAGATAAATCCTCCGAGATGCTCACCATCCCCTGCAATAAAGTCAGCCGTAACAGCCGTACCAAAGTCGAGCACCAGACAAGCACCCGAAGCCAGATGAAATCCTCCGAGCATTGCAAGCCAGCGATCAAGCCCTAGTCGCTCGAACTCCTCATAGCCATTTCGAACCCCGGACATCTCGGGAGCCGGTGCCGCGCACACTACGGAAACGCCAAAAGCCTCGGCCAGCAGAGAAATCAGCGCACTGGTTTCTTCGGCGGTTCTGACACTGACTAAGCGACAATGCATGAGAGCGAGCCCCTTGAGCCCTTTCAAGCTCTCCAGCAAGGCGAGATCTGAATCAACGACCCCCTCGCCAATCACCCGCCGGACATCCTCGCCGAGCACACGCCACTTGATAAAACTGTTTCCGCAATCGAGCTCAAGAATCATCACGTAACCTCAGACTGAGCTCGCCACCGCTAAAGACCTTCTCCACACCATTCACCTTCAAGCGCAAGGCACCCTGACCATCGATACCCAGAACCTCGCCATCTATCTGATTAACACCGGCAATCAACGACACCGCCCGGCCCTGCCATAGATGATTTTGCTCCCACTCCGCCTGGATAGCCGAAAATCCGCCGGCCTGATGACGATTTAAATAGGTCTGAAGCATCAACCCTAACTCCGCAACCAGATGATTGCGATCAACAGCCTTACCCGACTCGAGTCGCATGGACGTCCATTGCTGATCAACCTCATCAGTCACCTGCATGTTCACATTGATTCCGACACCGATCACCACGTGACACACATCAGCGGGATCCCCCACTAATTCGAGCAGTATCCCAGCAATCTTTTGCTGCCCCACCAGAACATCATTCGGCCATTTCAACCCCACACCTGAAATACCAAGCTCTCGCAAGGCTTGCATTACGGCAAGCCCGACAACAAGACTCAAGCCTTCCAGCTGCCGCATCCCGCCATCAATGCGCAGCACGAGGCTGTAATAGATGTTTTCCGCAAATGGGCTCACCCATTTGCGCCCACGTCGTCCGCGACCGGCCGTTTGCCGCTCGGCGAGCACCAGAAATGGCGCAGACTGGCCACGCTCGATAGTGCGCAAGGCTTCAGCGTTGGTAGAGTCAATTGAATCGAAGACTAGAATGGGCCACTCGCAGGAAGGCGCCCGCGCGCTTATTTCCGCAGGATCAAGCAGTGTCAAAGGCGCGGCCAGTTGATAGCCGCGACCGCGTACTTTGTGAATGGACAAACCGAGCTCAGCTTCCAAGTGCTGAAGCTGCTTCCATACAGCGCTACGACTAACACCCAAGGCAGCGCCCAGGGCTTGGCCCGAATGGAATCGACCATCCTTAAGAAGCTTTAACAACGTCAGCATGCAAGTCTCGCCTCACAATGAGGCCCGCATGATAGCCATGCCCCGGGCTGTTGCATAGAAACCCTACGAGCGAGATTTTCCTGCAGACAAAACAAAACCCCTACCTGCATACGCAGATAGGGGTTTCGGAATTTGATCTTGACGATGACCTACTCTCACATGGGGAAACCCCACACTACCATCGGCGATGCATCGTTTCACTGCTGAGTTCGGGATGGGATCAGGTGGTTCCAATGCTCTATGGTCGTCAAGAAATTCGGTAGCCAGGTCGTTCTCTCTTGCGAGATCACGCTCCAGCGAATGGGTATGTGACAGCTTGGTGTTTCGTGAGTGTCACAAACTTTCGGTTCGTTTCGTCTTCACACACCGCAATCTGGTGCCTTTTCGCTTTTCAGCTCGAAGCCTGCAAATTGCTTGGGTGTTATATGGTCAAGCCTCACGGGCAATTAGTATTGGTTAGCTCAACGCCTCACAGCGCTTACACACCCAACCTATCAACGTCGTAGTCTTCGACGGCCCTTCAGGGGACTCAAGGTCCCAGTGAGATCTCATCTTGAGGCTAGTTTCCCGCTTAGATGCTTTCAGCGGTTATCTATTCCGAACATAGCTACCCGGCAATGCCACTGGCGTGACAACCGGAACACCAGAGGTTCGTCCACTCCGGTCCTCTCGTACTAGGAGCAGCCCCTCTCAAATCTCAAACGTCCACGGCAGATAGGGACCGAACTGTCTCACGACGTTCTAAACCCAGCTCGCGTACCACTTTAAATGGCGAACAGCCATACCCTTGGGACCGGCTTCAGCCCCAGGATGTGATGAGCCGACATCGAGGTGCCAAACACCGCCGTCGATATGAACTCTTGGGCGGTATCAGCCTGTTATCCCCGGAGTACCTTTTATCCGTTGAGCGATGGCCCTTCCATACAGAACCACCGGATCACTAAGACCTACTTTCGTACCTGCTCGACGTGTCTGTCTCGCAGTCAAGCGCGCTTTTGCCTTTATACTCTACGACCGATTTCCGACCGGTCTGAGCGCACCTTCGTACTCCTCCGTTACTCTTTAGGAGGAGACCGCCCCAGTCAAACTACCCACCATACACTGTCCTCGATCCGGATAACGGACCTGAGTTAGAACCTCAAAGTTGCCAGGGTGGTATTTCAAGGTTGGCTCCACGCGAACTGGCGTCCACGCTTCAAAGCCTCCCACCTATCCTACACAAGCAAATTCAAAGTCCAGTGCAAAGCTATAGTAAAGGTTCACGGGGTCTTTCCGTCTAGCCGCGGATACACTGCATCTTCACAGCGATTTCAATTTCACTGAGTCTCGGGTGGAGACAGCGCCGCCATCGTTACGCCATTCGTGCAGGTCGGAACTTACCCGACAAGGAATTTCGCTACCTTAGGACCGTTATAGTTACGGCCGCCGTTTACCGGGGCTTCGATCAAGAGCTTCGCGTTAGCTAACCCCATCAATTAACCTTCCGGCACCGGGCAGGCGTCACACCCTATACGTCCACTTTCGTGTTTGCAGAGTGCTGTGTTTTTAATAAACAGTCGCAGCGGCCTGGTATCTTCGACCGGCATGGGCTTACGCAGTAAATGCTTCACCCTCACCGGCGCACCTTCTCCCGAAGTTACGGTGCCATTTTGCCTAGTTCCTTCACCCGAGTTCTCTCAAGCGCCTTGGTATTCTCTACCCAACCACCTGTGTCGGTTTGGGGTACGGTTCCTGGTTACCTGAAGCTTAGAAGCTTTTCTTGGAAGCATGGCATCAACCACTTCGTCACCCAAAGGGTAACTCGTCATCAGCTCTCGGCCTTAAGATCCCGGATTTACCTAAGATCTCAGCCTACCACCTTAAACTTGGACAACCAACGCCAAGCTGGCCTAGCCTTCTCCGTCCCTCCATCGCAATAACCAGAAGTACAGGAATATTAACCTGTTTTCCATCGACTACGCTTTTCAGCCTCGCCTTAGGGACCGACTAACCCTGCGTCGATTAACGTTGCGCAGGAAACCTTGGTCTTTCGGCGTGGGTGTTTTTCACACCCATTGTCGTTACTCATGTCAGCATTCGCACTTCTGATACCTCCAGCAAGCTTCTCAACTCACCTTCACAGGCTTACAGAACGCTCCTCTACCGCATCACCTAAGTGATACCCGTAGCTTCGGTGTATGGTTTGAGCCCCGTTACATCTTCCGCGCAGGCCGACTCGACTAGTGAGCTATTACGCTTTCTTTAAAGGGTGGCTGCTTCTAAGCCAACCTCCTAGCTGTCTAAGCCTTCCCACATCGTTTCCCACTTAACCATAACTTTGGGACCTTAGCTGACGGTCTGGGTTGTTTCCCTTTTCACGACGGACGTTAGCACCCGCCGTGTGTCTCCCATGCTCGGCACTTGTAGGTATTCGGAGTTTGCATCGGTTTGGTAAGTCGGGATGACCCCCTAGCCGAAACAGTGCTCTACCCCCTACAGTGATACATGAGGCGCTACCTAAATAGCTTTCGAGGAGAACCAGCTATCTCCGAGCTTGATTAGCCTTTCACTCCGATCCACAGGTCATCCGCTAACTTTTCAACGGTAGTCGGTTCGGTCCTCCAGTTAGTGTTACCCAACCTTCAACCTGCCCATGGATAGATCGCCCGGTTTCGGGTCTATTCCCAGCGACTAGACGCCCTATTAAGACTCGCTTTCGCTACGCCTCCCCTATTCGGTTAAGCTCGCCACTGAAAATAAGTCGCTGACCCATTATACAAAAGGTACGCAGTCACCCAACAAAGTGGGCTCCCACTGCTTGTACGCATACGGTTTCAGGATCTATTTCACTCCCCTCTCCGGGGTTCTTTTCGCCTTTCCCTCACGGTACTAGTTCACTATCGGTCAGTCAGTAGTATTTAGCCTTGGAGGATGGTCCCCCCATATTCAGACAAAGTTTCTCGTGCTCCGTCCTACTCGATTTCATGACCAAGAGATTTTCGCGTACAGGGCTATCACCCACTATGGCCGCACTTTCCAGAGCGTTCCGCTAATCTCAAAGCCACTTAAGGGCTAGTCCCCGTTCGCTCGCCACTACTAAGGGAATCTCGGTTGATTTCTTTTCCTCAGGGTACTTAGATGTTTCAGTTCCCCTGGTTCGCTTCTTAAGCCTATGTATTCAGCTTAAGATACCTAACTTATGTTAGGTGGGTTCCCCCATTCAGACATCTCCGGATCAAAGTCTGTTTGCCGACTCCCCGAAGCTTTTCGCAGGCTACCACGTCTTTCATCGCCTCTGACTGCCAAGGCATCCACCGTATGCGCTTCTTCACTTGACCATATAACCCCAAGCAATCTGGTTATACTGTGAAGACGACATTCGCCGAAAATTCGCGATTAAACTCACAAATTTTACCTTAGCCTGATCCACTACCAGTGAAAGTAGTGTTCAGTCTATCTTTCTATCACATACCCAAATTTTTAAAGAACGATCTAATCAAAGACTAGAAATCAACATTCACCATCGTCACGATGGAATGCTCATTTCTAAGCTTTCAACAAACAGAAGCAGTAGTGGTGGAGCCAAACGGGATCGAACCGTTGACCTCCTGCGTGCAAGGCAGGCGCTCTCCCAGCTGAGCTATGGCCCCGTATTTCTACAGGCGTTTCCCACACAAAATTGGTGGGTCTGGGCAGATTCGAACTGCCGACCTCACCCTTATCAGGGGTGCGCTCTAACCAACTGAGCTACAGACCCAATTTCGGGCTGCTTCTTATCGTCTTCTTCAATGAATCAAGCAATTCGTGTGGGAACTTATGGAGCAGCTGATGTCGTCGATTAAGGAGGTGATCCAGCCGCAGGTTCCCCTACGGCTACCTTGTTACGACTTCACCCCAGTCATGAATCACACCGTGGTAACCGTCCTCCCGAAGGTTAGACTAGCTACTTCTGGTGCAACCCACTCCCATGGTGTGACGGGCGGTGTGTACAAGGCCCGGGAACGTATTCACCGCGACATTCTGATTCGCGATTACTAGCGATTCCGACTTCACGCAGTCGAGTTGCAGACTGCGATCCGGACTACGATCGGTTTTCTGGGATTAGCTCCACCTCGCGGCTTGGCAACCCTCTGTACCGACCATTGTAGCACGTGTGTAGCCCAGGCCGTAAGGGCCATGATGACTTGACGTCATCCCCACCTTCCTCCGGTTTGTCACCGGCAGTCTCCTTAGAGTGCCCACCTTAACGTGCTGGTAACTAAGGACAAGGGTTGCGCTCGTTACGGGACTTAACCCAACATCTCACGACACGAGCTGACGACAGCCATGCAGCACCTGTCTCAATGCTCCCGAAGGCACTCCGCTATCTCTAGCAGATTCATTGGATGTCAAGGCCTGGTAAGGTTCTTCGCGTTGCTTCGAATTAAACCACATGCTCCACCGCTTGTGCGGGCCCCCGTCAATTCATTTGAGTTTTAACCTTGCGGCCGTACTCCCCAGGCGGTCAACTTAATGCGTTAGCTGCGCCACTAAGAGCTCAAGGCTCCCAACGGCTAGTTGACATCGTTTACGGCGTGGACTACCAGGGTATCTAATCCTGTTTGCTCCCCACGCTTTCGCACCTCAGTGTCAGTATCAGTCCAGGTGGTCGCCTTCGCCACTGGTGTTCCTTCCTATATCTACGCATTTCACCGCTACACAGGAAATTCCACCACCCTCTACCATACTCTAGCTCGTCAGTTTTGAATGCAGTTCCCAGGTTGAGCCCGGGGATTTCACATCCAACTTAACGAACCACCTACGCGCGCTTTACGCCCAGTAATTCCGATTAACGCTTGCACCCTCTGTATTACCGCGGCTGCTGGCACAGAGTTAGCCGGTGCTTATTCTGTCGGTAACGTCAAAACAATTACGTATTAGGTAACTGCCCTTCCTCCCAACTTAAAGTGCTTTACAATCCGAAGACCTTCTTCACACACGCGGCATGGCTGGATCAGGCTTTCGCCCATTGTCCAATATTCCCCACTGCTGCCTCCCGTAGGAGTCTGGACCGTGTCTCAGTTCCAGTGTGACTGATCATCCTCTCAGACCAGTTACGGATCGTCGCCTTGGTGAGCCATTACCTCACCAACTAGCTAATCCGACCTAGGCTCATCTGATAGCGCAAGGCCCGAAGGTCCCCTGCTTTCTCCCGTAGGACGTATGCGGTATTAGCGTCCGTTTCCGAGCGTTATCCCCCACTACCAGGCAGATTCCTAGGCATTACTCACCCGTCCGCCGCTCGCCACCAGGTACAAGTACCCGTGCTGCCGCTCGACTTGCATGTGTTAGGCCTGCCGCCAGCGTTCAATCTGAGCCATGATCAAACTCTTCAGTTCAAACATCTTTGGGTTTTTAAGAAACCCTAAACTTGGCTCAGCAATCGTTGGTTACATCTTTGATTTCTCGCGGAGTAACTTGTGATGCTGATAATCTTGTTGACTATCAGTCTGACCCCACAAGCACCCACACGAATTGCTTGATTCTGTTGTTAAAGAGCGGTTGGTTAAGATCTTTCGTCTCAACCGAGGCGCGCATTCTACAGCAGCCTCTGTTGCTGTCAAGCGGTTATTTTCAGAAGTTTTCAAGGTTTTCCTCAACAACTTCAACCACTTGCGCTTCCGATCTCTCGTTAGCGGGAGGCGAATTCTACAGCGTTACTCGCTGCTGTCAACACCTCTTTTTCTCCGCTTTCGACCGAGAAGATCGAAGCGTCAAAAGAGCCAAACAACACCGCCCTTTCAACTCCTTCTGGCTTCGATGAACTGAAGCGTAACCGCTGTCGAAAACTGCGTAACTCTTTGTTTACCAAGGAGTTTTCCGTTTCGACTGCGCCTGAAGTGGGGCGAATTATAGGCTTTCAGAATCTGCCGTCAACCCCTGATTTCAGCTTTATTCGGATTTGAGCGTAATACGCGCAAATGCCTTCTTTCCGGCTTGGCAAACATGGGTCGCGCCCAGTACGTATATAAAGGTGCGATCGACAACCTCACCATCTATACGTACACCACCAGAACCCAGAAGGTCGCGCGCCACAGCGGAGTTCTTCACCAGGCCTGCCTTATTAAGGACGGCAGCAATCGGCATATCTTCGGCGGCGGTCAATTCGATCTCAGGCAGATCATCCGGCAGCTCACCATCTTTCATTCGGTTACCCGCCGCACGATGAGCGTTGGCCGCAGCCTCTTCACCATGGAAGCGCGCAACGATCTCTTCAGCCAGCTTGATCTTGATGTCACGCGGGTTCGCGCCCGCCTCGACGTCAGCCCGGAAAGCATTGATCTCTTCCATGGAGCGGAAACTGAGCAATTCGAAGTAACGCCACATCAGTGCATCCGGAATAGAGACCAGCTTGCCGTACATAACACCTGGCGCCTCCTGGATACCGACGTAGTTGCCCAACGACTTGGACATCTTCTTCACGCCATCCAGACCTTCGAGCAACGGCATGGTCAGAATGCACTGAGCCTCCTGACCATAGCCACGCTGCAGCTCGCGCCCCATCAGCAGATTGAACTTCTGATCGGTACCACCCAGCTCGACATCCGCGCGCAACGCGACCGAGTCATAACCCTGAACCAGCGGGTAGAGGAACTCGTGAATAGCGATGGGTTGATTGGTCGTGTAGCGCTTGTCGAAATCGTCGCGCTCAAGCATGCGAGCCACGGTGTATTGCGAAGTCAGGCGAATGAAGTCGGCCGGCCCCATCTGATCCATCCATGTGGAGTTGAACGCCACTTCGGTCTTGGCCGGATCAAGAATCTTGAAGACCTGAGTCTTGTAGGTCTCGGCATTCTCGAGAACCTGCTCACGGGTGAGCGGAGGACGCGTGGCGCTCTTGCCGCTCGGATCACCGATCATCCCGGTAAAGTCACCGATAAGGAAGATTACCTGGTGCCCCAGATCCTGGAACTGGCGCAGCTTATTAATAAGCACGGTGTGACCCAGGTGCAAATCCGGCGCGGTCGGATCGAAGCCAGCCTTAATACGCAGCGGCTGGCCACGCTTGAGTTTCTCGACCAGCTCGGACTCGACCAACAGTTCTTCTGCACCACGTTTGATCAGCGCTAGCTGCTCTTCAACCGACTTCATAACAGACCCGCAAGGCTCAGATTCAAAGGGGAACAACCATACAAGATCGCGCACCAAATACAAGTTTTGCCCGGCGCACGGACGCCAATCCACGGACAGAGTGTTCGCAGACTTGCTTCAGAGATGATTTGGTTATATTTTATACAGTTATTTCGTCTTCATCATGTCATTCATCTTTTCCAATTCATCTTTTCAAAGTCAAAATACCTATGACCACAAAACCGTCTAAAGCGCCGCCGCTTTACCCGAAGACCCACCTGCTCGCAGCAAGTGGCATCGCCGCCCTTCTCAGCCTGGCGCTTCTGGTATTCCCTTCCAGTGATGTTGAAGCCAAAAAGACGACCCTGAGTCTTGAACTGGAAAGCCCAGCAGAACAACTGACACAAGATCAAGACGCCGCCGACGTCGTCCAAGCCACAAATGAGCCGGCCGCCTCCCCCTTCGCGCAGATCGAAAACAGCGCCGAAGACACTCAGGAAACCGCCCAGGCCGCTCCTGCCCCTGCTCCCGCGCCAGTCGTCGAAGAGAAGAAGGCGCCAGGCCATAAGGAAGTGATTGTCAGCAAAGGCGACACTCTCTCGACTTTGTTCGAGAAAGTCGGCCTTCCGGCCACTTCGGTGCATGAAATACTGGCCAGCGACAAGCAGGCCAAGCAGTTCAGCCAGCTCAAACATGGCCAGAAGCTTGAGTTCGAACTGAGCCCGGATGGCCAGCTGACCAATTTGCACAGCAAAGTCAGCGACATGGAAAGCATCAGCCTGACCAGGAATGACAAGGGTTATACGTTCAACCGCATTACCGCCAAGCCCACCGTACGCTCTGCCTACGTTCATGGCGTGATCAACAGCTCGCTGTCGCAATCTGCCGCCCGAGCCGGTCTATCCCACAGCCTGACCATGGATATGGCCAGTGTGTTTGGCTATGACGTCGACTTTGCCCAGGATATTCGTCAAGGTGACGAGTTTGATGTGATTTACGAGCAGAAGGTCGTCAACGGCAAAGCTGTCGGCAACGGGCCGATCCTCTCCGCACGCTTCACCAACCGCGGCAAGACTTACACCGCGGTGCGCTACACCAACAAACAAGGCAACAGCAGCTACTACACGGCTGACGGCAACAGCATGCGCAAGGCGTTCATCCGTACTCCGGTAGACTTCGCCCGCATCAGCTCGAAATTCTCCATGGGTCGCAAGCACCCGATCCTGAACAAGATCCGCGCCCACAAGGGCGTCGATTACGCCGCCCCACGCGGTACGCCGATCAAGGCTGCCGGTGACGGCAAAGTATTGTTGGCAGGTCGTCGCGGTGGTTACGGCAACACAGTGATCATCCAGCACGGCAATACCTACCGCACGCTGTACGGCCATATGCAGGGCTTTGCCAAAGGCGTCAAGACTGGCGGCAGCGTCAAGCAAGGCCAGGTGATCGGCTACATCGGTACCACCGGTCTCTCTACCGGCCCGCACTTGCACTACGAGTTCCAGGTCAATGGCGTGCATGTCGATCCGCTGGGCCAGAAAGTAGCGATGGCCGATCCGATCTCCAAAGCTGAACGCTCACGCTTCCTCGCGCAAAGCCAACCGCTGATGGCGCGCATGGATCAAGAGAAAACCACCCAACTGGCTTCGAGTAAACGCTAAGCCATGGCGCTCTATATAGGTGTGATGTCCGGGACCAGTCTTGATGGCCTGGACATTGCGTTGATCGAGCAAACCCCGGCGATCAAGCTGATCGCCCCCCATTACATCCCTATGCCTGATTCCCTGCGCGCCGAGCTGCTTGGCTTGTGCGCCAGCGGCCCCGACGAGATTGCCCGCTCCGCCATCGCCCAGCAGAACTGGGTGAACCTGGCCGCACAGGGCATTCACACCCTCCTCGACCAGCAAAACCTGAAACCCGCCGACATTCGCGCGATTGGCAGCCACGGCCAGACCATTCGCCACGAGCCGGCGCGCGGGTTCACGGTGCAAATCGGCAACCCTGCCTTGCTCACCGAGCTGACCGGCATCACCGTGGTCAGCGATTTCCGCAGCCGCGATGTAGCCGCAGGTGGCCAAGGCGCGCCATTGGTTCCAGCCTTTCACGAAGCCCTGTTTGAAGAACGGCCTGGCAACCGCGCGGTATTGAACGTCGGCGGGTTCAGCAACCTCAGCCTGATCGAACCCGGCAAACCTGTTGCAGGGTTTGACTGCGGCCCGGGCAACGTCCTGCTGGATGCCTGGATTCACCAGCAACGCGGCGAAAACTTTGATCGTGACGGTCAATGGGCCGCCAGCGGCAAGGTTGAACCGGCTCTGTTGAACGAGCTGCTGAGTGATCCATTCTTTGTGACTCAAGGCCCGAAGAGCACCGGCCGCGAAGTGTTCAATCTGCCATGGCTGATGCAACATCTATCACAGCTACCGACCTTCGCCGCCGAAGACGTACAGGCCACACTGCTTGAGCTGACTGCGCTGACCATCGTCGAGTCATTGCAAAGCGCTCAATCAGAAACTAAGGAGCTGCTTGTCTGTGGTGGCGGCGCGCACAATGCCACGCTGATGAAGCGCTTGGCCAGTCTGTTGCCGAATGCGAAAGTCAGCAGTACCGCTGCGTATGGTGTAGACCCGGATTGGGTCGAAGCCATGGCCTTCGCCTGGCTCGCCCATTGCTGCCTGGAAGGTATCGCGGCCAATCGCCCGAGTGTCACCGGTGCCCGCGGCTTGCGCGTACTTGGCGCCATCTACCCCGCCTGAACCTGAACCCCAGACAGCAAAACGCCGCAAAGCCCTGAGACTCTGCGGCGCCTGGTAATGCGGTGAGGGTGCGATCAGATCGAGAACGAAGAGCCGCAGCCACATGTGGTGGTAGCGTTCGGGTTCTTGATCACGAAACGCGAACCTTCCAGACCTTCCTGGTAATCCACTTCGGCACCTGCCAGGTACTGGAAACTCATCGGATCGACCACCAGACTGACGCCTTCGCGCTCGACGATGGTGTCGTCATCGGCCACTTCTTCATCGAAGGTGAAACCGTACTGAAACCCTGAACAACCGCCGCCCGTAACGAATACGCGCAGCTTCAAGCGATCATTCCCCTCTTCATCGACCAGGCTCTTCACCTTGTGCGCGGCACCGTGGGTGAATTGCAAAGCCGTGGGGGTGAAGGATTCGACGCTCATGCTGACTATCTCCCGGCGTTACGCCGCCATAATGCGTGATGACGCGCATTATCCGCTTCTCCCAGAAAATCGGTCAACTATTGTTACGGTATATCAATCAACCCAATTGTCAGACCAAAATGCAAAAAGGCCCGTTCGACGGGCCTTTCTGCTGAGCGGGATAAAGCCTACGGAAGCATGCCGGCATGGGACAGGCCCAGACGCTCGTCCAGACCGAACAGAATATTCAGGTTCTGCACCGCCTGACCCGACGCGCCTTTGACCAGGTTGTCGATCACCGACAATACCACCACCAAGTCACCATCCTGCGGACGATGCACCGCGATACGGCAAACGTTGGCACCGCGCACGCTGCGGGTTTCCGGATGGCTGCCAGCGGGCATCACATCGACGAACGGTTCGTTGGCATAGCGCTTTTCGAACAACGCTTGCAGATCCACCGAGCGATCTACAACAGTCGCGTAGAGCGTCGAGTGAATACCGCGAATCATTGGCGTCAGGTGCGGAACGAAGGTCAGCCCCACGTCCTTGCCCGCTGCACGACGCAGGCCCTGGCGGATTTCCGGCAAGTGACGGTGCCCTTTGACGGCGTAAGCCTTCATGCTTTCCGACGTCTCGGAGTACAGCGAGCCTACAGAAGCGCCACGACCGGCGCCGCTGACGCCCGATTTGCAGTCTGCGATCAAACGCGTGGTATCTGCCAGACCGGCTTCAAGCAATGGCAAGAAACCCAATTGCGTGGCAGTCGGGTAGCAACCCGGCACAGCAATCAGGCGCGCTTGCTTGATTTGCTCACGATTGACTTCCGGCAAGCCGTAAACCGCTTCCTCCAACAGTTCCGGCGCGCCGTGCGGCTGACCGTACCATTTGGCCCACTCATCAGCGTCTTGCAGACGGAAGTCTGCCGACAGGTCGATGACCCTGGTCCCGGCCGCCAGCAGTTCACCCGCCAGAGCATGGGCGACGCCGTGTGGTGTGGCGAAGAACACCACATCGCAGGCCCCGAGAGTCTTGATGTCCGGAACGCTGAAAGCCAGGCCGTCGTAATGGCCTCGCAGGTTCGGGTACATGTCGGCGACGGCCAGGCCGGCCTCGGATCGGGAAGTGATCACTACCACTTCAGCTTGCGGATGCTGTGCCAACAGACGCAGCAGTTCGACACCGGTGTAACCCGTGCCGCCGACGATACCGACCTTGACCATAAACCTGCCCTCAACGAACCCACTGGAAAGCCGTCGATAATAGGGGCCGCGCGGCCCTGCGACAACCGTCAAGGTGACGTGTGGCGGCTCAAGCCTCTACTATTCCCGCTACCGTGAACCTTGGGAATAACTGAAAATGCTTTATCTGTGGCTCAAAGCGCTTCATATCGTCAGCATGGTCTGCTGGTTTGCCGGCCTGTTTTACCTGCCGCGCCTGTTCGTCTATCACGCCCAAAGCGAAGACACCGTCAGCAAGGAACGCTTCAGCATCATGGAGCGCAAGCTGTACCGGGGCATCATGGGCCCGGCGATGATCGCCACTCTGGCATTCGGCATCTGGCTGATCAGCCTCAACCCAAGCGCCTACTTCACCCAAGGTGCATGGATGCATGCCAAATTGACCCTGGTGGTGATCCTGATCGGCTACCACCATATGTGCGGCGCACAGGTAAAACGTTTTGCCCGTGGCGAAAACACCCGCAGCCATGTCTTTTATCGCTGGTTCAATGAAGTGCCGGTTCTGATATTGCTGGCTATCGTAATTCTGGTCGTCGTCCGGCCGTTCTAATTCCAATAAGCACAACTCACCGGGGTACTTCCGATGTCGCTGCCCGCTTTGCTCGAACAACGCTTGCGTCTGCCCGTGGTGGCAGCGCCGATGTTCCTGATTTCAAATCCTGAACTGGTGCTCGCCTGTTGCCGTAATGGCGTGGTGGGCAGCTTTCCCGCGCTGAACCAGCGTGAGAGCAGCGGTTTCAAGGCCTGGCTGGAAGAGATCGAAGCAGGACTGGCGATACTGGAAAATCCCGCGCCTTACGCGGTGAACCTGATCGTCCACAACAGCAACCCGCGATTGCAGGCGGACTTGGCGATCTGCATCGAGCACAAAGTACCGATCGTGATCACCAGCCTCGGCGCCGTGAAGGAACTGGTCGACGCCGTGCATGGCTATGGCGGCCTGGTATTTCATGACGTGACAACGCGTCGCCACGCGGAAAAAGCCGCCGAAGCGGGTGTGGACGGTTTGATCGCCGTGGCTGCGGGCTCCGGGGGTCACGCCGGGACCTGGAGCCCGTTTTCGCTAATCGCCGAGATTCGCCAGTTTTTCGACAAGACCCTGCTGCTGGCCGGCTGCCTGAACCATGGCCATGAGATTCTTGCCGCGCAGTTGCTCGGTGCGGATTTGGCCTACTTCGGTACGCGATTTATCGGCACCACTGAAAGTCACGCGCCTGACGCATATAAGGAGATGCTCCTGACTTCCAGAGCCGCCGACATCGTCCATACTCCAGCGGTGTCGGGAGTACCGGCAAGCTTCATGCGTCGGAGCCTGGAGGCCGCCGGTTTCGACATGGCAGCCCTGCAAGGCAAGGGCGAGGTGAACTTCGGCTCCAAGCTCAAGCCATTGAACGATGAAGCCAAAGCCTGGAAAACCGTGTGGTCCGCAGGCCAGGGCGTCGGAGAGATCAAGGACCTGCCGAGTGTCGATCAGCTGGTCGCACGTCTCGACGCCGAATACCGCAAGGCGCTGGAACTGGCGGCGGCGCTGCCCAAGCGCTGGCCGCGCTGACAGAAAAACTTGGCCAGCCCAATCCGGCTGGCCCTACACTCCATTTTTGCAACACCGTCGATTACAAACTCTCGCGACAAGGATGCCTCGGCCATGAGCGAAAACCGTTTCAAGATCGTCTTCGAAGGCGCTCTGTTGCCAGGTGTGGACGTCACCACCGCGAAGCTCAACCTCGCCGAGCTGTTCAAGAGCGACGTCGCGGCCATCGAACGCCTGTTCAGTGGCCGGCAGGTTGCGCTCAAACGCGACCTGTCACACGCCGATGCACAGACTTACCTTCAGGCGCTGACGAAAACCGGAATCGATGCCCGAATCGAAACAGAACCCTCGATTGAGCTGAACCTGTCCGACGTTCACGAGCACGCCCTTGCCAACAACCAGCCTGTCACGGCAGATCCCGATTCTCCCTATGCACCGCCCCGTGCCTCTGTCGGCGAAGCATTGCCGGAGTTTTCTGCACTCAAGGCATTCAGTTTCGTTGGCCGCATCGGTCGCTTGCGCTTTCTCGCCTGGACGATGGCGCTTACGCTGGTGACGCTTGGCGTCGGCTCCGTGTTGGCTATTTTCGGCTTCGCGCTCATCAGCACGGACTCGACTGCTGGCTTGATCCTCGCGGGTCTGCTGGCCGTTATCCTGGTCGTGGTGCTCGCCTTCATCAGCATCCAGTTCAGCGTACAGCGCCTGCACGATATCGGCTGGTCCGGCTGGCTCTGGCTGCTGAACCTTGTACCGTTCGTGGGCAGCGTTTTTCCGTTTGTAATCATGATCGTGCCGGGTAACAACACGGCCAACCGATATGGCGCACCACCACCGCCCAACAGCAACGCGGTCAGGGTACTGGCTTCGCTGTGGCTGGTGTTTATCGCGATCATGTTTGTCGGCGGGCTGACTGGAGGCCTCACCGCGATCCAGGATGAGTACGAAAGCGCCACCGAAAGCACTTATCAAAGCAGCGCGATGATCACCGACGAAATTGAAGTGGAGCCGGCCGATGAGGCCGAACAAGCGCCAAATTCATCCGATGATGCAGCCGAAGCAGCCGAGCGCCCTGTAGACTCTGCGAAAGAATGAACAGCGCTCCCCGCCCCTGACACCTGCGTCGTCGGCGCGGAGCTGTTGCGATGGAGAACTGCATGACCCGTTACGCTCTGATCACTGGCGCTTCCAGCGGCATCGGCCTGGCGATGGCCGAAGCGCTGGCCCGGCGCGGCCGCAGCCTGATTCTGGTGGCCCGACAGCGTGATCAGCTGGAAAGCATTGCGATTGAACTGACTCAACGTTTTGGTGTGGAGGTGCTGTTTCGTGCCTGTGATCTGGGCGAGCCGCTGAGGCTGTCCGGATTTTTGCTGGAGCTGGAGGAAGGCGACCGGCAGATAGATTTGCTGGTCAACTGTGCCGGCATCGGTACCTGCGGCCCGTTCCTGGCCCAGGACTGGATGACCGAGCAGGACTTGATCGAAGTGAACATCCTGGCCCTCACTCGCTTGTGCCATGCCATCGGCAACAGCATGGCCTTGCAGGGCGGCGGGCAGATTCTGAACGTTGCCTCGATGGCGGCGTTCCATCCCGGTCCATGGATGAGCACGTACTACGCCAGTAAAGCTTACGTACTGCATTTTTCCGAAGGTTTGCGCGTCGAACTGAAGAAATGCGCGGTCAAGGTGTCGGTACTTTGCCCCGGCCCGACCCGCACGGCGTTTTTGCGCACCGCGCAACTGGACACCGACAAACTGGTCGAGAGCAAACTGCTGATGAGTCCGGAAGAAGTCGCGCTCTATACCGTGCGCGCCATGGCGAAAAATCGCGCCATCATCATCCCCGGTCGTCTGAATCGCTGGTTCGCGTTCCTGCCGCGGCTCGGCTCACGTTGGCTGACCCGGACAATCGCGGGCATGGTCAACAAAGCCTATTGCCCGCGCTGATCAAATCCTCAAGGCAAAAGACTGGGCTCCAACCTAACCCATGGTTACACTCAGGCCAGCCCAAACAACGGAGAAAACAGCTGTGGATACTCTGTTCACCAAGATCATCAACCGGGAAATCCCGGCGAAGATCATTTACGAGGACGACCAGGTACTGGCCTTCCACGACATCGCGCCACAGGCCCCCGTGCACTTTCTGGTAGTCCCGAAGAAACCGGTGCGCACCCTTAACGACCTCACCGAGGAAGACAAGGCTTTGGCCGGGCATATTCTGTTCACGGCCCAGCGTCTGGCTCTGGAATTGGGCTGTGAAGAAGGTTTCCGGGTGGTCATGAACTGCAATGAATTGGGCGGGCAGACCGTCTATCACATTCATATGCACGTGCTGGGTCAGCGCCAGATGCACTGGCCACCGGGCTGATCCATCGTCCTCACCTTGTAGGAGCGAGGTTTGCCCGCGAAGGCGTCCTCAAGTGCGCCAACAGCTTCGCGGGCAAGCCTCGCTCCTACAGATCGTTTTTACCCGGGTCAGATGAGTCCATTACCAGCCATGACCCAACGCAAACCCTCCCCCCGGCCGATTGGGTTAAACTGGCCGCCGAGATTCTTTCCGGAGGTCAGCATGACTACCCAACGTCACTACTCGCCGATTGACCGTCTTCTGCTGCAAGCCGATGCCGCGATGCGTACTTTGCTGCCCTTCAGTGGCCAGCCCTACCGTCCGTCGCCGGCCATCGTGCAGCCGGATGTGCAAATGAGCGACGAGGACACCCGACACGTCGCCGGTTTGATGCGCATCAACCATACCGGCGAAGTCTGCGCCCAAGCGCTGTATCAAGGTCAGGCCCTGACCGCCAAGCTGCCGAAAGTGCGTGCCGCCATGGAGCACGCCGCCGAAGAAGAAATCGACCATCTGGTGTGGTGCGAACAGCGCATTCATCAGCTGGGCAGCCACACCAGCATTCTCAATCCGCTGTTCTACGGCATGTCGTTCGGGATTGGCGCGGTCGCCGGGTTGATCAGCGACAAAGTCAGCCTGGGTTTCGTTGCAGCCACCGAGCATCAGGTCTGCAAACACCTGAACGAACACCTTGAGCAACTGCCAGCCGAGGACGAGAAATCCCGGGCGATCCTGGAGCAGATGCGCATCGATGAAGAGCATCATGCTGAAAGTGCGCTGGATGCAGGTGGATTTCGTTTTCCGGCGCCGGTGAAGTTCGGGATGAGTTTGTTGGCCAAGGTGATGACGAAGAGTACTTATCGGATCTGACGGAAGCGTCTTCAGATCGGGCCTCTTCGCGAGCAAGCCCGCTCCCACAGTAGTTCCGTGAACACAGTTCCATGTGGGAGCGGGCTTGCTCGCGAAGGCCATAGCACGGTCTGTCTGACAGCAGCAATAAAAAAGGCGATTACCGCAAGGTAGTCGCCTTTTTTGTACTCTGAAATCTTAGTTTGGCATGTTGCGCGCGTAGAAGATTTCGAGCATTTCGTGTTTCACACGCTCAGCCACTTGGGCACGTTGCTCAGGGGACAAGTTGCTGGTGGCGTCGCCGAACAGGTAGTTATCCAGTTCGAAGTTCTTCAACAGCATTTTGGTGTGGAACAGATTTTCCTGGTACACGTTCACATCGGTCATCTGGTACGCGTCGCGGGTGTCTTCGGACAAGTAGTTCTGGATCGAATTGATCTCGTGGTCGATGAAGTGCTTCTTGCCTTCAACGTCACGGGTAAAGCCGCGCACGCGGTAATCCACAGTCACGATGTCCGAATCGAACTGGTGAATCAGGAAATTGAGCGCTTTGAGCGGTGAAATGACGCCACAGGTCGACACGTCGATGTCCACACGGAACGTCGCGATACCGTCCACCGGATGGATTTCCGGGTAGGTATGCACCGTGATGTGGCTCTTGTCGAGGTGGGCCAGAATGATCTCGGGCAACGGACCCGGAGACTCTTCGATCTGACTGTCGGTGGGGGTCACCGGCTCTTCAGAGATCAGAATCGTGACGCTGGCACCTTGGGGCTCATAGTCCTGACTGGCAATGTTCAGGATGTTGGCACCAATGATATCGACAACTTCTGTGAGGATCTGCGTCAGGCGCTTGGCGTTGTACTCTTTATTGATGTACTCGACGTAAGCCTGTTGGTCTTGCGGAGTTTCCGCGTAGCAGATGTCATAGATGTTGAAGCTCAAGGTCTTTGTCAGGTTATTGAACCCGTGGAGCTTGAGTTTGCTTTTCACCGTTAAAACTCTCTATGTATTGCGGGCTGGCCGCGTGATCAAGCATGCCCGTCAGATGCGACGACGCACCTGCGTAGGACGGTTGACACCTCTTCGCGATGGCGATTTTGGATTTCTGTTCAGGAAAGCGACCTGTGCAGACGTCAGCGATGGATCGCCAGAGTCTGCACTGCTTTTATGATAGTTGAATGTCGATTCAACCGAGTTCGATGATTTCGTAGTCGTGGGTAATCACCACGCCAGCCGCGCCGAGCATGATCGAGGCAGAGCAATACTTCTCGGCCGACAGCTCGATGGCGCGCTTGACCTGGGCTTCTTTCAGCCCACGGCCCTTGACCACGAAGTGCATGTGGATCTTGGTGAAAACCTTCGGATCTTCGGTCGCACGCTCGGCTTCGAGGAAGGCTTCGCAGCTTTCGACGGCCTGACGGGACTTCTTGAGGATGCTGACCACATCGAAATTGCTGCAGCCGCCAACACCCAGCAGGAGCATTTCCATCGGCCGGACACCCAGGTTACGACCGCCGGCATCGGGCGGACCGTCCATGACCACGACATGACCGCTGCCGGATTCACCGAGGAACATGGCTTCGCCAGCCCATTGGATGCGTGCCTTCATCGCCAAGACTCCACTGTCTAAAAAAGGGTCGCCAGCTTAGCACAGGGCCCTTGATTGGCAGCGCTTCGCCTTCCTGGGACATAACCATCTGCGTCGTAGGCAAATTCTCGAATCTTGAAGGAATGTGTCTGTTAAGCTGGCGCCAAACCAATGGCGCATAGCCAGCTTTTGCAGCGAATAAAAAGGATCGCAGGCCTCGCCAGCGCCTACAAAAAACAAACACACCGTGCAGTCTTTTCGGGATACAACCATGGTTGCTATTACCCCCACACCCAAAATCAAGAACCTCGACAAACTGCTGATGCACTGTCAGCGCCGTCGCTATGCCGCCAAGAGCAACATCATTTGTGCAGGTGACCGCTCGGACACGCTGTTTTTCATCATCAAAGGTTCGGTAACTATCCTGATTGAGGATGACGATGGCCGTGAAATGATCATTGCCTACCTCAATTCCGGCGACTTTTTCGGCGAGCTGGGTCTGTTTGAGCAAGCGGGCCTGGAACAGGAACGCAGTGCTTGGGTTCGCGCCAAGGTCGAATGCGACGTCGCGGAAATCAGCTACGCGAAATTCCGCGAGCTGTCCCAACAGGACCCAGACATTCTTTACGTGCTCAGCGGACAAATCGCACAGCGCCTGCGCAATACCACGCGCAAGGTCGGCGACCTGGCATTCTTCGACGTGACCGGTCGCGTTGCACGCTGCCTGCTGGAACTGTGCAAGCAGCCAGACGCCATGACCCACCCGGACGGTATGCAGATCAAGGTGACCCGTCAGGAAATCGGCCGGATTGTCGGTTGTTCCCGTGAGATGGTTGGCCGCGTGCTCAAGGATCTGGAAGAGCGCAATCTGGTCGACGTGAAAGGCAAGACCATGGTGGTCTTCGGCACGCGCTAAGCTCGAAAATCCAAGCTTCGAAACTTAAGCTTCGAGCATTTCCGCCAGCAACTGTCGGTATAGCGTATCGAGCCGTTCCAGCGCATCAGGAGCGGCAAACTTCTCATGCAGGGCGATGTGGCTTTCAGCGCGAACCCGCTGTTCCAGGCCACAGGCTTCATTGAAGCGATTGACCGCCGCGACCATCGACTCTCGCTCGTTGTCGATCAACATCGCCCCGTGCACCAGGCCGACCGGACGCAGACCGCCCTTGCTCTGGCGCCACCGCTGGGCGGTGCCGACCATCTTTCGACCATCGAGGTTGACGTTGAAACGGCCGTCGCAGAATGCGTCCTCAATTTCGCCCAACGACGAAGTGCCGCCCAGCTCATCGAGTAACTGACAGATCGGATCGCACAGACGCCGGTAGCCGGTTTCGATGCGGTTCAGATCGCCTTCGCTGCGCGGTGGCGCATAAACCAGTGCGATGTTGATCGTCGAGGCCGATTGCGGCACCGGCTCACCGCCGGTTTCACGCAGCAATACCGGCCAGCCGGCGGCAGCGGAGACTTCACACGCAGCCTCGAACTGTGGCAGACGATTCAAGCGACGGGGCATGACCAATGCGCGGTCAGTGGGTTGCCAGAACAGCAGGCCGAACTCCGACTCACCGGTGCATACATGGGCCAGCAGATCCTGTTCGGCGAGCAGGCCGGCTTCGATGGTCAGAGGGATTGGTGAGGTCATAAGGTATTCCGTTGGACATGAAGTCTGTGGCGCTACTTATGCCGCCATCGCGAGCAGGCTCGCTCCCACATTGGATCTCTGATGCTAGTAGATCTCTTGTGGGAGCGAGCCTGCTCGCGATGGGGTCGACTCGATCTGCGTGTAATCAGTCGAGCGTAGTACCGCTCACGGGAATGCCACGCTCGGGAAAGAACAGGCGCTGCAATTCGCTACCCGGGCTTTCGGCGCGCATGAATGCTTCGCCGACCAGGAACGCGTACACGTCGCTGATTTCCATCAGCTCGACATCGGCCCGATTGAGAATGCCACTTTCAGTAATCACCAGACGATCGCGCGGAATACGCGGCAACAGGTCGAGGGTGGTTTCCAGATTGACGTCGAAGGTGTGCAGGTTGCGGTTGTTCACGCCCACCAACGGTGTGTCGAGGGTCTTCAAGGCCCGCTCGAGTTCATCGCCGTCGTGGACTTCCACCAACACATCGAGACCGACGCTTTTGGCCACGGCTGCCAACTCGGCCATTTTCACGTCGTCCAAAGCGGAGACGATCAATAGCACGCAATCAGCACCCAGCGCGCGGGATTCAACGATCTGATACGGATCGATCATGAAGTCCTTGCGGATCACCGGCAACTTGCACGCCGCCCGGGCCTGCTGCAGATACGCATCGGCGCCCTGGAAGTAATCGATGTCGGTGAGCACCGACAGGCAAGTCGCCCCGCCCTTTTCGTAACTCCTGGCAATGTCCGCAGGCACGAAGTTCTCGCGAATCACGCCTTTGCTTGGCGAAGCCTTCTTGATTTCAGCAATGACCGCTGGCTGTTTCGTCTTGGCCTGATCGACCAATGCCTTGGCAAAACCACGGGGTGCATCGGCCGCCTTGGCCAGATTTTCCAGCTCTGCGAGACTCACACGAGCGCGACGCTCGGCGACTTCCTGAACTTTGCGGGCCAGAATATTTTCCAGAACCGTCGGTATACTCATCCCTCATTCTCCACTTTGAATACCGCGGTAAATGCACCCAACTCCTCAAGTTTTTCCCGAGCGAGGCCTGTGTGCAGCGCATCGTGCGCCAGGGCAACGCCCTCTTTCAAACTGCTGGCATGGTCGGCGGCGTACAGCGCGGCACCGGCATTAAGCACAATCATCTCGGCGGCTTTCTGACCGTTCTCGGTCTTGCGCTTGCCCAAGGCGTCGCGAATCAGCTCGAGGGAGGCCGCCGGGCTTTCCACCGCCAGACCGTGCAGGCTCTGGCTCTTCATCCCCAAGTCTTCGGGTTCGACCCAATACTCGGTGATCTGGTCATTCTTCAATTCCGCCACAAAGGTCGGAGCCGCCAGACTGAACTCGTCCAGGCCATCTTTAGAGTGCACCACGAGCACGTGCTTACTGCCCAGACGTTGCAAAACTTCGGCCAATGGCCGGCACAACGCCTGACTGAACACACCCACCACCTGATGTTTCACACCGGCCGGATTCGTAAGCGGGCCAAGCATGTTGAACAGCGTGCGCAAGCCCAGCTCGCGGCGCGGGCCGGCGGCGTGCTTCATGGCGCTGTGGTGGGTCTGGGCAAACATGAAACCGATGCCGACGTTGTCGATGCAGCGCGCCACCTGAACCGGCGTCAGGTTCAGGTAGATACCCGCCGCCTCAAGCAGATCAGCGCTGCCGCTTTTGCCCGACACTGCACGGTTACCGTGCTTGGCCACGGTGCAACCGGCTGCGGCGACCACGAACGAGGAAGCGGTGGAGACGTTGAAAATATTCGCACCGTCGCCGCCGGTGCCGACCACATCGACCACGCCGTCGAGAGTATTGAGCTCAACCTTGTCCGCCAACTCGCGCATCGCCGTCACGGCGCCGACGATCTCATCGATGCTTTCGCTCTTCATGCGCATGGCCATCATGAACGCGCCAATCTGCGCATCCGTGCATTGCCCGGTCATGATTTCGCGCATGACATCACGCATTTCATCGGTACTGAGGTCGAGGTGGCCGACGATACGGCTCAGGGCTGTCTTGATATCCATGGAAAGTCCTTAGCGCGTGCCGCCGGTTTGTTTGAGGAAGTTGGCGAACAGCTCGTGGCCCTGTTCGGTGAGGATAGACTCAGGGTGGAATTGCACACCTTCGATGTTCAGCGTCTTGTGGCGCAGGCCCATGATCTCGTCGACCGAGCCGTCTTCGAGCTGGGTCCAGGCGGTAAGCTCCAGGCAATCGGGCAGGGTTTCGCGCTTGACGATCAGCGAGTGGTAGCGGGTGACCGTCAGCGGGCGATTCAGACCTTCGAATACGCCCTTCTCCTCATGGAATACCGGGCTAGTCTTACCGTGCATGACTTGACGGGCACGGACCACATCGCCACCAAACGCCTGGCCGATGGACTGGTGACCCAGACAAACACCGAGAATCGGCAACTTGCCGGCGAAGTGCTTGATCGCTTCGATGGAAATACCGGCTTCGGTCGGGGTGCACGGACCCGGAGACACGACAATGCGCTCAGGGTTGAGAGCTTCGATTTCGGCAATGGTGAGTTCATCGTTGCGCACGACTTTAACCTCGCAACCCAGCTCGCCAAGGTACTGCACAACGTTGTAAGTAAAAGAGTCGTAGTTGTCGATCATCAGCAACATGGCGTTAAGAACCTCTTGAATTCACTGACTTTTAATACGGCCTTCGAATGATTTACCCGCAGTGCGCTGCGCTTTGTCAGGTGCTGGAGTGGCGCCAGCAAAGCGGCATTTCATACAGGTAAAGAAGGCAAAGCGGTACAGGTCCGGCCAGGCCGGCAGAAAAGATTCAGGCGCGCCAACGCCAACGGGCGTGTGCCTTGATGACTTGATCCAGGAGTTTGCTGACGATCAACACGGGAAAGGTCTCATTCATACGTCTCGGCACAGTAACTTAGCTGGGCAGAGCGTGCAATATGGTCGGGGCGACAGGTCGCGAAACAAGCGAAGGGTTCACGATAGATGGCAAAAGGCCGAAAGTTTTTGGTACTGTCGTTTCGTTCACTACAACAATAAATAAACGGACTTGCTCATGATCAAACAGACGTTGTTTGTACCGCTCGCCGGATGCTTGCTAGCTGCTGCCTGTGCCCAGGCGATCGCCGCGCCCAACCCTTATTCGAATTTCGTCGTCTTCGGCGACAGCCTCAACGATGCCGGGCAGTTTACCGACACGGGCGGCCCTGCAGGTGCGACCCAGCGTTTTACCAACCGGACCGGGCCGGTCTACCTGGATGGCAGCGGTGAATTACGCTCGCTGAACTCCACGCAACTGTTGGGTGGACGTCTCGGGTTCTCACCTGACCAGACCGCCGCCTCGACTTCGGCTGTGCGCGCGAATGAAGGACTGGTAGATGGCAACAACTGGGCCGTCGGCGGTTACCGCACCGACCAGATTCTGGATTCGATCACTACCGAATCCGCCACGGGCGAACGCACCCGGGCAGGTTATCTGCCGACGAACAACTTCCGCGCCGATCCGAATGCGCTGTATTACATCTCCGGGGGCGGCAACGACTTCCTTCAAGGCCTCGTGCTTAATACCCCCCAGGCCAACGCCGCAGCGGATCGCCTGGCCGACAGCGTGCAAACCCTGCAAACCGCCGGCGCCAAATATATTGTGGTTTGGCTACTGCCAGACCTGGGCCTGACGCCAGCCATTAACGGCAGTCCATTGCAAACAACGATTTCGCAACTGAGTACGGACTTCAACCAGCAGTTGGTCACCCGACTCGCAGGGATCAATGCCGAAATTATCCCGCTGAACATTCCACTGCTGTTGCAGGAAACCTTCGCCGACCCGGCGCGCTTCGGCCTCGCCACCGGCCAAAACCTGACGGCAACTTGTTTCAGCGGCAGCGGTTGCACGGAAAACGCCGTGTATGGCATCAACAGTGCCACCCCGGACCCGAGCAAGCTGATCTACAACGACTCGGTTCACCCCACTGAAGCCGGGCAAAAGCTGATTGCCGATTACGCCTATTCCTTGCTGGCGGCACCTTGGGAACTGACATTGCTGCCGGAAATGGCCCACGCCACCTTGCGCGCTCACCAGGATGAACTGCGCAGTCAATGGCAATCCGACTGGGAGAACTGGCAAGCCGTCGGCCAATGGCGCGCGATTGTCGCCGGCGGTGGTCAGCATCTGGATGTCGATAGCCAAAGCAGCGGCGCCAGTGCTGATGGCAGCGGCTACAACCTGAATATCGGCGGCAGCTATCGCCTCAATGAAGCCTGGCGCGTCGGTGTGGCAGCAGGCTTCTATCGTCAGAACCTGGACGCCGGTAGTAACGATTCGGACTACAAACTCAATAGCTATCTGGCGACCGCTTTCGCCCAGTTCCAGCAGAATCGCTGGTGGGCCGATGCCGCACTGACCGGTGGCAAACTGGATTACGACAATCTCGAACGCAAATTCGACCTGGGTGTCAGCGAAGGCGCGGAAAAAGGTGATACCGATGGCCATCTCTGGGCCTTCAGCACTCGCCTTGGCTATGACATTGCCCAACCGGGCAGCGAATGGCACCTGTCCCCGTTCATCAGCGCCGATTACGCCAAAGTGGAAGTCGACGGCTACTCGGAAAACAGCAACCGCGCCACGGCGCTGACCTTTGATGATCAGACCCGAGACTCGAAACGCCTGGGGGTCGGCTTGCAAGGCAAATACAACTTCACCCGTCAGACCCAGGTGTTTGGCGAATATGCCCACGAGCGTGAATACGAAGATGACGTTCAGAAGGTAAACATCGCCCTCAACAGCCTGCCAGCGAACGACTTTACGCTGGAAGGTTATACGCCGCAGAGTCACTTGAACCGCGTAAGCCTGGGGGTCAGCCATATGTTGACCGCCGACCTGGCGTTGCGTGGTGGTTACACGTTCCGCAAGGATGATGACTTTACTCAGCAGGGCATCAATGTAGGGGTGACGCTGGATTTCTGAAATGCAGGCAAATTAAAAACGCGGCGCCCTCACAGGCGCCGCGTTTTTTATGGTGTATGCAAAATCCATGTGGGAGCGAGCCTGCTCGCGATAGCGATGGGTCAGGCAACATCAATGTCGGCTGTGCTGGCCCCATCGCGAGCAGGCTCGCTCCCACAGGTATTGCGTGAACTCAGGTGTCCGGCGTCTGCTCGGCCAGGGCGACGGCACGGAACATGGCGCGGCGCTTGTTCAGGGTTTCTTCCCATTCCAGTGCCGGCACCGAGTCAGCCACGATGCCGCCACCCGCCTGAACGTGCAGTTCGCCGTTCTTGATCACCGCGGTACGGATCGCAATCGCGGTGTCCATGTTGCCGTTCCAGGCGAAGTAACCGACCGCACCACCGTAAACGCCACGCTTGACCGGTTCCAGTTCGTCGATGATTTCCATCGCGCGAATCTTCGGCGCGCCAGACAAGGTGCCCGCCGGCAGGATCGCCCGCAGTGCGTCCATCGCCGTCAGCCCGGTCTTCAGTTGACCGGTGACGTTGGACACGATGTGCATCACGTTGGAATAACGCTCGATCACCATCTTCTCGGTGAGTTTCACCGAGCCGATCTCCGAAACGCGACCGGTGTCGTTGCGGCCCAGATCGATCAGCATCAAGTGCTCGGCGATTTCCTTGTCGTCTGACAGCAGGTCTTTCTCCAGCGCCACGTCAGCCTCTTCGTTGGCACCTCGCGGACGGGTGCCGGCAATCGGGCGCACGGTGATCAGGTTGTCTTCGACCCGCACCAGCACTTCCGGCGAACTACCGACCACGTGGAAATCGCCAAAGTTGAAGAAGTACATATAAGGTGTCGGGTTGAAGCAGCGCAACGCCCGGTACAGGTCGATAGGCGCAGCCTTGAAGTCGATCGACATACGCTGGGACGGCACGACTTGCATGCAGTCACCGGCCAGGATGTATTCCTTGATGGTGTCGACGGCTTTTTCGTAATCGTTCTGGGTGAAACTCGAACGGAACACCGGATCAGCCGATTGCTGTTTGCTGAAGTCCAGGCCACGGCGCGGAGTGATCGGCTGACGGAGTTGTTCCAGCAGCGTTTGCAGACGCGCCTGTCCTTGCTCGAAGGCATCTTCCTGCGACGGATCGGCCAGGACAATCGCGTGCATTTTGCCGGCCAGGTTGTCGAACACCACCACCGCGTCGGAGACCATCAGCAAAATGTCTGGCACGCCCAATGGATCCGGGTTCGGGCATTTGCCCAGACGCTTCTCCACATAGCGCACGCAGTCATAACCGAAGTAGCCCACCAGACCGCCATTGAAGCGCGGCAGACCGGCGATGGTCGGCACGTTGTAGCGCGCCTTGAAAGCTTCGACGAAGGCCAATGGGTCTTCAACGTCGTGGCTTTCGATCTCGACGCCGTCGTGGGTCACGCTGACGTGGTGATCATGTACTCGCAGCACGGTTCGGCACGGCAGGCCGATGATCGAATAACGGCCCCATTTTTCGCCGCCCTGCACCGACTCCAGCAGGTAGGAATTGGGCTCGTCGGCCAGCTTCAAGTAGATCGACAGCGGCGTGTCGAAGTCGGCCAGGGTTTCGCAGGCAAGCGGGATGCGGTTGTAGCCGGCAGCGGCCAAACGCAGGAATTCTTCGCGGATCATGAGGTGCCTCGTGGCTTGAGGGTCTAACGGTCAGGGGTGCAAACGCGCCGGTACGCCGGCCAGGAACAAGTCAGGCGCGCCAACGCCAGCGGGCCAGGGCCTTGATGACTTTCATCCAGAGTTTGCGAGTGACCACCACGATGGCGTTTCCAGGAGGGGATTGAACAGCGTCGGGCAACGTTATCCCAGCGGCCGGATCCAGGCAACCGGGAATTAGTTTGCGCAGATCATCGATCACCAGCGCCGGCAACTCTTCGGCAATCGGTCGACCGTGGTTATAGCCATAGCTGAGGGCCACGCATTTGACCCCTGCCGCTTTCGCCGCGAGCACATCGCTGCGCGAGTCGCCGACGAACAACGATTGCGAAGCCGGAATGTTGGCCATTTTCATCACAAAAAACAGCGCGGCCGGGTCGGGTTTCTTATTCGGCAGGGTGTCGCCACCAATGATCCATTTGAAGTAACGGCCGATCTTCATCTGATCCAGCAGCGGCGCGACGAAGCGTTCCGGCTTGTTGGTGATCAGCGCCATTTCGACGCCTTGTTTGCTCAGCCACTTGAGGGTGTCACGCACGCCGGGGTAAACCACCGTCAGTTCGTGACCGTCCTCATAAAAGCCGTTAAACAATTCCAGGGCATGCTCGGCCTCGACCTCATCGACACCCTCGCCGTCGATGTGGTTGGCCAAAGCCCGGCGCACCAGCATGTGCACGCCGTTGCCAACCCATTCGCGCACCGGTTCGATACCGGCAGGTTGACGCCCGAGTTTGAGCAGCATGTTATCCACAGCCGCCGCCAGGTCGGGGACCGAATCGACCAGCGTGCCATCCAGATCGAACATCACCAGCCGCGGCAGACGCCCGGGGAACAGCTGCTCAAAACCACTCATGGACGAGCCAGCGCCAGTTCGGAGCGCATTTTCTCAATTACTTCCTGGTAGTTCGGCGCATTGAAAATCGCCGAACCGGCCACGAAGGTGTCGGCGCCAGCAGCAGCGATTTCGCGAATGTTGTTCACGTTCACCCCGCCGTCGATTTCCAGGCGAATGTCACGACCGGAGGCATCGATCAGCGCCCGCGCTTCACGCAGCTTGTCGAGGGTGCCGGGGATGAACTTCTGCCCGCCGAAGCCCGGGTTGACGCTCATCAGCAATACCATGTCGACCTTGTCCATCACGTACTTGAGCACGTCCAGCGGGGTCGCCGGGTTGAACACCAGGCCCGCTTTGCAGCCGCCTTCGCGGATCAGTTGCAGAGAACGGTCGACGTGCTGCGTGGCTTCCGGGTGGAAAGTAATGTAGGTCGCACCGGCCTCGATGAAGTCACCGACGATGCGGTCCACCGGGCTGACCATCAGGTGCGCATCGATCGGCGCGGTCACGCCGTACTTGCGCAGCGCGGCGCAGACCATCGGGCCGATGGTCAGGTTGGGCACGTAGTGATTGTCCATGACATCGAAGTGCACGAAGTCGGCGCCGGCGGCCAGGACGTTATCCACTTCCTCGCCCAGGCGGGCGAAGTCGGCGGAGAGAATCGACGGAGCAATGACGAAGGGCTGCATGACGCACCTTTTTGAGCAGAATCACGATGGCGCGCATTGTATACCTCATGCTTTGACGCGCGCACCGTGCTGCGATGATTGGGGACTAATAGGCCGCTCGGTAGATCTTCTCGATATCGACAGCGCTCAGCTTGCGCGGATTGTTGCGCATCAGGCGCTCAATGCCGGCGGCTTCCACGGCCATAGCCGGAATCGCGTCTTCGGGAACCCCGAAACTGTGCAGGCCCAACGGGATTTCCACCGCTGCACACAGCTCGGTCATCGCCTCCACGGCTTTGTCCGCCGCTTCGTTGGCGCTCAGATGAGCGGTCTTCACCCCCATGGCCTCGGCAATATCCTGCATGCGCTCCACGCAAGCCATCTTATTCCAGGTCATGACATACGGCAGCAGCAAGGCATTGCTGACGCCATGGGCAATATTGAAACGCCCACCCAACGGATACGCCAACGCATGCACCGCGCCGACCCCGGCATTGCCGAACGCCATGCCGGCCATCAGGCTGGCGGTGGCCATGTCTTCGCGGGCTTGCAGATGGGATGGATTGGCGTAGGCCTTGGGCAGTGCCTTGGTAATCAGCTTGATCGCGCCAATGGCCAGGGCATCGGTGATTGGCGAGGCATTGAGCGACAGGTAGGACTCAATAGCGTGCACCAGCGCATCGACGCCACTGGCAGCGGTGACACTGCGCGGGCAAGTCAGGGTCATTTGCGGGCTGACCAGCGCCACGTCCGGCAACAGGTAGTCGCTGACAATGCCTTTCTTCAACTGCGCGACCTTGTCGGAGAGGATGGCCACGTTGGTCACTTCCGAACCGGTGCCGGCAGTGGTCGGGATGGCAATCAGCGGCGGGCCTTTGCGCGGTACCTGATCGACACCGAACAAATCCTCCAGCGCGCCGTGGTAACCGGCATAGGCTGCAACACTCTTGGCGATGTCGATGGCACTGCCACCACCGAGGCCGATCAGTCCGTCATGCCCGCCTTCACGGTAAACCCGCATGCAGTCTTCGACGATGGCGATTTCCGGGTCCGGCAACACCCGGTCGAAAATCTCGTAACTTCGCTCGCCCAGCTGCGCCAGCGCCAGCTCCACCGTGCCCGACTTGACCAGAGCGGCGTCGGTGACGATCAGGGGGTTGTCGACATCCAGGCGTGTGAGTTCAGCCGCCAGTTGCTCGATGGCACCTGCGCCGGTGATCAGTTTGTGAGCGATTTTGAAAGAGGAAAGACTCATGTGCGCAGCCTCTTATAGATAGGGGAGCTGGGCACAATAGTAGCTGGGGATTGGGGTTTGTTCTGCTATTGAGTTCCTGAATGACCGCCGATCCCGAAAACCACACAAAACACCTGTGGGAGCGAGCCTGCTCGCGATAGCGGAGTGTCAGTCGACATCAATGTTGAATGTCGATCCGCTATCGCGAGCAGGCTCGCTCCCACAGGCTGATCGGGGTGCTGCTTTATACCTGCGCGGTACGCAGTTTTTCGCTGCGCCCACGCAGCCATTCCAGCGTCAGCAGCAGGATCACCGAGAACGCAATTAGCAGCGTCGCGGCAGCGGCAATCGTCGGGCTGAGGTTTTCGCGAATACCGCTGAACATCTGCCGAGGCAAGGTCGCTTGTTCGGGACCAGCAAGGAACAGCGTCACCACCACTTCATCGAATGAAGTGGCGAAAGCAAACAGCGCACCGGAAATCACGCCCGGCGCAATCAACGGCAAAGTCACCCGACGGAACGCCGTCAGCGGCGAAGCCCCAAGGCTTGCAGCGGCCCGCACCAAGTTCTGGTTAAACCCCTGCAACGTGGCCGACACAGTGATGATCACAAACGGCACGCCCAACACCGCATGCACCACGATCAGCGAAAAAAAGCTGTTGCCCAACCCCAGCGGTGCAAAGAACAGATAACTCGCCACACCAATGATCACCACCGGCACCACCATCGGCGAAATCACCAGCGCCATCACCAGCGGTTTGCCCGGGAAATCTCCCCGGGTCAGGCCGATCGCCGCCAGCGTGCCGAAAATCATCGCCAGCACGGTCGCTGCCGGGGCAACGATCATGCTGTTCTTCAACGAACGCATCCATTCCGCCGAAGCAAAGAAGTCCTGGTACCAGTGCAGCGAGAAGCCTTGCAGCGGATAAACCAGAAAACTCCCCGAGTTGAACGACAGCGGAATGATCACCAGCACCGGCAGGATCAGGAACAACAAAATCAAGCCGCAGAGAACCCGCAAGCTGTAGAACCACACCCGTTCGATGGGCGACATATAAGGACTCAGCATTTCATTCTCCCCTTAGCTCAGGCGCAGGCGACTGGCGCCCACCAGCCAGCTGTAAATCAGATAAAGCACCACGGTCGCCAGCAGCAACAGCCCACCGAGCGCGGTCGCCATGCCCCAGTTGATGCTGGTGTTGGTGTAGAAGGCGACGAAATAACTGACCATCTGATCGTTCGGGCTGCCCAGCAACGCCGGGGTGATGTAGTAGCCGATGGCGAGGATGAACACCAACAGGCAACCGGCGCCGACACCGGCATAGGTCTGCGGGAAATACACCCGCCAGAAACTGGCGAACGGGTGGCAGCCCAGGGAAATCGCCGCGCGCATGTACGTCGGTGAGATGCCTTTCATCACGCTGTAGATCGGCAGAATCATGAACGGCAGCAGGATGTGCACCATCGAGATGTAGACCCCGGTGCGGTTGAACACCAGCTCCAGCGGCTTATCGATAATGCCCATGGCCATCAGGCCGCTGTTGATCAAACCGCCCGATTGCAGCAACACGATCCACGCAGCGACCCGCACCAGAATCGAGGTCCAGAACGGCAACAGCACCAGAATCATCAACAGGTTGCTTTGCCGCGATGGCAGGTTCGCCAGCAGGTAGGCCAGCGGATAGGCCAGCACCAGGCAGATCACGGTGATGATCAGGCCCATCCAGAAAGTCCGGGCAAAGATATCGAGGTAGATCGCCTGATCGGGGGTGGCCGGAGCCACTTCGCCGAGGTCGTCGATGCGGTGATCGACGGAGGCCAGCAGGTAATAAGGCGTCACATTACTGGTGTTGCGGCGCACAACCTGCCAATAGGCCGGATCACCCCAGCGCTCGTCGAGACCTTCCAGCGCTTCCTTGTAAGAAGCCGGCTCCGTGGCGAACGGCAGGGCGCGTGCGGTTTTGGTCAGCAGGCTGCGGTAGCCGGCCAACTCCATGTTCAAGCGCTTGGACAAGTCGCCCAAGGTCTGATTCTTGCGGGCTTCGGCGAGGTCTTCACTGGCGGCCTTGTACACAGGCTCTGCCGGCAGGCCTCGGCCATCCCAACTGGCGATGGCTGCCACGGTGCGCGGCATGGTGCCGACCACTTCCGGGTTACCGACGCTTTTGTAGAGCAGCGCCACGATCGGCACCAGAAACACCAGCAACAGAAACAGCACCAACGGCGCGATCAAGGCTTGTGCTTTCCAGCGGTTGATCCGCTCGGCGTGCTTGAGCCGCTGCTTCAAGGTGGGGTCGGTGCCCGCGTTCAGGGGAATGGCGGTGGCCATGGCGTACTCCGGAAATCTTTGATCGTTACAGAGGTGGCATTCCGTGACCGCAAGGCCACCTCTGTTCTTGATAACTACGCATCACCCCTGTAGGAGCGAGGCTTGCCCGCGAAGGCGGTGTGTCAGTCAACATTGATGTTGAATGTGCTGACGTCTTCGCGGGCAAGCCTCGCTCCTACAAGAGTGGGTAAGCCCACGGGGTGGTCTTACTTGGCAGCCCAGGAATTGAAGCGCTGTTCCAGTTGCTCGCCGTTGTCAGCCCAGAAGCTGACGTCGATCTGCACCTGGTTGGCGATGTTTTCCGGGGTGGTCGGCATGTCTTTCAGGACATCCTTGGACAGCAATGGCACGGCTTGGGTGTTGGCCGGGCCGTAGGCGATGTTTTCCGAGTAGGTCTTCTGCTGCTGCGGAGCCACCGAGAACGCGATGAATTTCTTCGCCGCTTCAGCACGGGTTTTATCCAGGCCTTTTGGAATCGCCCATGCGTCGAAGTCGTAGATACCGCCGTTCCACACCACTTTCAGGTTGCTTTCTTTCTGTACCGCCGCGATCCGGCCGTTGTAGGCCGAACTCATGACCACGTCACCGGAGGCGAGGTATTGCGGCGGTTGTGCGCCGGCTTCCCACCACTGGATGCTTGGTTTGAGTTCATCGAGTTTCTTGAACGCACGGTCCTGACCGTCCTTGCCGGCCAGCACTTTGTAGACGTCTTTTGGTGCAACACCATCGGCCATCAAGGCGAATTCCAAGGTGTACTTGGCGCCTTTACGCAGCCCGCGCTTGCCTGGGAATTTCTTGGTGTCCCAGAAATCGACCCAACTGGTCGGAGCGGTTTTCAGCTTGTCGGCGTTGTAGGCCAACACGGTCGACCACACGAAGAAGCCCACGCCGCACGGCTGAATAGCGCCTTTGACGTAGTCTTCGGTCTTGCCGAACAGCGCAGGGTCGAGTTGCTCGAACATGTCTTCGTCGCAACCACGGGACAGTTCTGGCGATTCAACTTCCACCAGGTCCCAAGACACGCTCTTGGTGTCGACCATGGCTTTGACCTTGGCCATCTCGCCGTTGTACTCGCCAGCGACGATTTTGCCATTGCCCGCCGCTTCCCACGGTGCGTAGAAGGCTTTGACCTGCGCCGCCTTGTTCGCCCCGCCAAAGGACACCACGGTCAGGTCCGGGCCCGCCGCCATTGCGTGCGCCGCACTCATCATGCCGACGACCAGAGCGGTGAATTTCAGGGATCTCAACATTTATTGTTCTCTCCACGTGCAGGGTTGGTGTTGGTGAAGCAGGGGGCGATCAATGCGCCTCTAAAAGTGGGTCGAGCGCGCGAACGTGTTCGACCTGCCAGCCAAGCGGTACCACATCGCCGACGGCGAGCGCGGGATCGAGCTCGGCAATCGGTTGTTTCACAAAGAAGTCGGTCTTGCCGCAGACTTCCAGGCGAACCCGGACGTGGTCGCCCAGATAGATGAATTCCGCCACCCGCCCTGAGAAGCGGTTGACGCAGGACTCGCTCGAACCATTGAGGCTCACGCGCTCCGGGCGAATCGACAGCGTGACGGGTTCGCCGGTCTTGCCGACATTGACCGCCAGCGCTTCAACCTTTTCACCGCGACCGAGCTCAACCACGCAGCGGTCGCCGGTGTGGCTGTGCAAGCGGCCATTGAGACGGTTGTTCTCGCCGATGAAGTTGGCGACGAAGGTGTTTTTCGGCTCTTCATAGAGGGAGCGCGGTGGCGCGATCTGCTGGATTTCACCTTGATGGAAAACCGCTACACGGTCGGACATGGTCAGGGCTTCGCCCTGGTCGTGGGTGACGTAGACCACGGTCACACCGAGACGCTGGTGCAGGTGTTTGATTTCCATCTGCATGTGTTCGCGCAGTTGTTTGTCCAATGCGCCGAGAGGTTCGTCCATCAGCACCAGTTGCGGTTCGAACACCAACGCCCGGGCCAAGGCCACACGCTGTTGCTGACCGCCGGACAGTTGCGCCGGATAACGCTGGGCGAAGGTGTCGAGCTGAACCATGCTCAAAACACGTTTGACCCGGTCACTGACATCGCTCTTGTTCAAACCGCGCACGGTCAGCGGGAACGCCAGGTTCTCGGCAACCGTCATGTGCGGAAACAACGCGTAGTTCTGGAACACCATGCCGATGTCGCGTTTATGCGGCGGCACGTTGTTGATAGAACGCCCGGCCAGTTGAATTTCCCCGGCGGTCGGCGTTTCGAAACCGGCGAGCATCATCAGACTGGTGGTCTTGCCGGAGCCGGACGGCCCGAGCAAGGTGAGGAATTCGCCTTTGCGAATATCCAGGTTGAGGTCTTTGACGATCAGGTTCTCGCCGTCGTAGCTCTTTTGCACTCCACGAAAGCTGACCAGAATATCGCTGGCCCCTGCGTTTGAATCAACCTGGCTCATACCCACACCTTTGTTATTGATGACTGCTGTGGACTAAGCCTAGTGGACGCTGGGAGCCACGCAAATCGGGGCGCAGGAGAGAATCGCCTCAGCCGGATGGAAGGTTGGGGGTAGGGATTGCCCTACAAGGATGACGGGGATGGATATGTCGATTCGGGATCGCGACAGGCGGTGAGCTGCAAGCCGCAAGAACAGGCAAAAGCAGCGTTGGAGGCATGTCGCAAATGGACATGCCGACACGGCCCCTGTAGGAGCGAGGCTTGCCCGCGAAGGCGTTCTCACTGGCGCCAAAAGCTTCGCGGGCAAGCCTCGCTCCTACAGAATCTGCGGTGAATCGTGTGTCAGAGGAGTTTGTGTTCCATCGCGTACTTCACCAGTTCGGCCAGGGAGGTGATGTTGAGTTTTTGCATCAGCCGCGCCTTGTGGGTGCTGATGGTTTTGCTGCTCAGGGCCAGTTGCTGGGCGATGTCGTTGACGTTGGCGCCTTGGGCCAGGCGTTCGAATACCGAGAATTCACGCTCCGACAGCAACGAGTGCAACGGCCGCGAATCCGTCAGACCGACTTCAAAGACCATACGGTCGGCCAGGTCAGGGTCGATGTATCGCCCGCCCGCCGCGACTTTGCGGATTGCCGTCAGCAGCAATGCCGGATCGCTGTCCTTGGTGGCATAGCCTGCGGCGCCGACCTTCAACGCCCGAGCAGCCATTTGAGCTTCGTCGTGCATCGACAGCACCAGAATCGCCGGGGGATTGTTCAAGGCGCGAATCCGCGGAATCGCTTCCAGGCCATTGACCCCAGGCATGGAGATATCCAGCAACACCACTTCGCAGGGAACATGGCGCAAGGTCTCGAGCAACTGCTCGCCATTGCTCGCCTCCCCTACCACCAGCAAGTCCTTGGCCAGGCCGATCAATTGCTTGATGCCTTCGCGAACGATGGTGTGGTCTTCGGCTACCAGGACACGGATCACGTTCTTCTCCATTCTTCTTATGTCAGAGCCAAGATCATCGCGAGCAGGCTCGCTCCCACATTGGATTTCGGTGTGTCAAAGATCTGTGCAATTACTCACATCCCTGTGGGAGCGAGCCTGCTCGCGAAAGCGCCAGCACAGACACCACAAATTCTTCAGGCTTCATCCAGCGGCACTCGCACACTCAGGGTCGTCCCCTCCCCCGGCTCACTCTCAAGCAACAACTGCCCGCCCATGATCAACACCCGCTCACGCATGCCGACCACACCAAAGGATGTCGGCCTGCCAGTGGCGGCGACAAATCCTACGCCATCATCGCTGACAGTCAGACAGAGTTCATCGCCCTCAAGGGCCAGCGTCAGTTCAACAGTATGCGCCTGGGCGTGGCGCATGACATTGGTCAGCGCTTCCTGAAGGATCCGGAACAGCCCGATGGCCTTGGCATCGCTGAGCACCGGCAAGTTATCCGGCACTTGCACCAGGCACGGGATCTGCGTGCGTGCCTCGAACCGGCGCGCCTGCCACTCAATGGCCGAGGCGATCCCGGCATCGAGAATCGGTGGCCGTAGCGCCGTGGCCACATCACGCACCAGTTGAAACAGCTGAGCGATCAACCGCTTCATGCTGTTCAAGCGCTCATGCAGACCTGGGTCGAGCTGGGCGTAGGCCAATTCGCACATGGACGTTTCCAGCTTCAATACGGTCAACATCTGACCCAGCTCGTCATGAACTTCCCGGGCGATGCGGGCCTTTTCCTCTTCCCGCACGCTCTCCAGGTGAGCGGATAACTCGCGTAATTGCTCGCGGGAGCTGGCCAGTTCCAGCTCGATGCGCTTGCTCTCGGTGATGTCCCAGACGATCCCGTCCCAGACATAAGCGCCATCTTCAAGCCGGCGGGTGATGGCCTTGATCTCGGCCCAGCGCTGCTCGCCCTGACGGGTCAAAATCCGTCCCTGCCACGACCAGTCGCTGTCGGTGTCCAGTGCATGGTCCTGAGTCTGGTGGTAACTGGCCTTGTCTTCCGGATGCACCAGACTGCGCAGGCCTTTGTCCCGATGCGCCAGAGTAGCCGGCGAGTAGCCCACCAGGCTCTCGCTGCCTTCACTGATGTAGGCAAAGTCGATCTGCCCGGTCACCGGCGCGCGCTCCAGACGAAAGACCAGTCCGGGCACGTTGGCGGCGATCCCTTGCAGCCGCGCCTCGCTTTCCTGCAATGCCGCCAAGGCGCGACGACGCTCGGTGACGTCATTGAGATAAACCACCAGGTACTCGCCATCGCGAAAGCGCAAGAAGCTCAACGAAACATCCGCCGGCAGAATACTGCCGTCCGCTCGCACGCAATTGGTTTCGAAACTTTGCGGCCCTTCGTCACTGGCCCGAGCGCGTTTCCACAGGCTCAGCCAGCGGTCCATGTGCAAACCGGGTTCGAAGTCGATCAATGGCCGATCAATGATCCCGCCCGCCGGATAGCCGAGCATGGTTTCAGCCGCCCGGTTGGCGTAGCGCACATGGCTGTCCCAGTTGACCCAGAGGATGCCAACGGTGCTCTGATCGATGGAAAACTGCGTGAGACGCAAAGCCTCTTCGCTGGCCTCGCGCAGGGCAATATCTTCGCGCGCCGCCAGCAATCGTTGCTCCAGACTGTGCTGCTGACGACGCTGCCAGAACACAATGGCCATGCTGCTCAGCAGTAACACCACCAAGAGCAGGCTGAGGTTTTGCCAGAAACCCGGCGACTCGGACAACCGCGGATACTTGGGTTGCAGCCATTGATTGTGCAGTTGCTCCAGGTCCTTGGCCGGGATCGCCCGCAGCGCGCTTTCGACGATGCCGGCCAACTCCGGCCAGTCCCGGCGCGTGGCCACTCGCAGCAGTTGCGGGAAACCGATATCGCCCACCACGGCCAGCCCGGAGAACTCAGGCTCGGCAGACAAACGCCCGAACTGCGCTTCATCGACCACGGCGTAACCGGCCTGCTGACTCAACAACAATTGCAGCGCCTGGCGCTCCAGGGGCACGCCTTGCAGGTTCAGATGGGGATAATTGCTGCGCAGATAATCGGCCGTGACGCTGGGCATGCGCACGGCGACGCGGGTCTGGCTGTCGAGTTTTTCCAGCTCTACCGCGCCGGTGCTCTTCTGGTCGCTGACCACCAGTTGCGGCACCCGCATATAAGGATCGGAAAATTGCCAGAGCCGCAAAGCCGCGGGGGTTTGCGTCAGCCCTGGCGCGATATCGATGTCGCCTTCACGGGCGGCGGCTTCCAGTTGCGCAAGATCAGGATAATTACGCCAGCTCAGTTCGATCTTGAGCGCTTTGGCCAGCCACTTCATCAGCTCGATGTTCACCCCGGACAGGCGCTGCAAGCGGCGATCGTATTGGGCATAAGGCGTTTGCAACACCACTCCGACCCGCAACTCGCCATGCTGCGCCAGCCATTGCTGTTGCGTTGGCGACAGGTGCACGACATGCGCCGGTGGCGCGGGCGCCGCCCAGCCCATCAAGGGAAACCACAAACAGCCGATAACCCACAGGCAGCGAAAATGCATCATCGAAGTCTCACACACTGACAAATACTGACCAACCCATTAGGCTGCCGGAATAACTTCTGGCCTGGAATATCCGATGCCCCCTGTCTACCGCCTGGCACTGCCAGCATTGTGCCTGTCGTTGATCCTGCCTTGCGCGTTTTCCGTCGAGGCGGCCGATCCGGCACCTGCCGCTGCGGAAAAACCCGCAGAAGAAAAACCGGTCGAACGCCAGCCGCTGCTTGAACGTAGTCAGGAAGAAGCGACCGCACTTGAGCGAAAAATCCCTGCGCAGGAACAGCAACAACTGCAAGCCGGCACCGACAGCTTTCTCGCCTTGTGGAAACCGGCCAATACCGCCGAACCCAAAGGCGCGGTGATTATCATCCCGGGTGCTGGCGAAACAGCTGACTGGCCGCAAGCGATCAGCCCATTGCGGCGCAAATTGCCGGACGTCGAGTGGAGCAGCCTGAGTATCACCTTGCCGGACCTGCAAAGCGAAGCCATTGCGCCACGTATCGTCGAAGCGGCGCCTGCGCCCAAAACGCCTGATGCCGGCAGCAAAGACGCCACGACCGCGGCGCCCATCGAACAGGCGGCCGGCGGCGAAGCGGATGTGGCCGACAAGGCCATCGTCGAAACCACCGAGGAACAGGCTAAAGCTGACGCGGAGCGAATCTTCGCCCGCATCGATGCCGCCATCGCCTACGCCGAACAGCAAAGCGCTCGCAGCATCGTCGTATTGGGCCATGGTACCGGCGCTTACTGGGCCGCGCGTTATCTGAGCGAGAAGCAGCCATCGCAAGTCGAGAAGTTGGTGATGGTCGCCGCTCAGACGCCTGCTACAGCGACGCCGGGGCTGGCTGAACTCACACCCACCTTGAAGCTGCCTGCCGCAGATATCTTCTATATGGATAAGCCAGTGGATCGTAACGCCGCGCTGGAACGCTTGCAGGCCAGCAAGCGCTTGAAAACTACGGGGTTCAGTCAGGTGTCGCTCAAGGCTTTGCCGGGGAACGCCAAGGCCGAGCAAGAGCAGTTGGTCCGGCGGGTGCGGGGTTGGTTGAATCCTCAACCTGCGGCGGACTGATAGATCGGATTGGACCATTCGCGGGCAAGCCTCGCTCCTACGGGTTTTGTGTCCTGCCCAATATGCGGCGTTTATAAACCCTGTAGGAGCGAGGCTTGCCCGCGAAGACGGAAGAACTGGCGATACAACTCATCCCGGCTAACGAAAATCCCGCCGCTCACGAATCAACGTATAGGCAGTGTGCAATTCACGAGTCTTGTCCGTAGCCTCGCGAACCTGCAACGCCGTCGCACCGCTGCCGGCAATCTTGTCCGGATGATGACGACTGAGCAGGCGTCGATAGGCGCGCTTGATTTGCGCCGGCTCACTGGTCGTGGATACTCCCAGCAGCCGCAAGGCATCCTGATACGTGACCACGCTACTGACCTGTGGGCGTTTCTGCGGCTCATAGTCAGTCGCCAAGGCCTGCACCTGTTGTCGCGTCCACCCCAACCATTTGCCCCACTGGGCAATCAGCTCGCGCTCACTGCTACCGGCGCGGCCATCGGCCCAGACCATCCGCCAACAGGCACGCAACACCCCTTCCGCCGCATGGGGTTGAGCACTCAGGCGTCGCAGATAACCGCGCAACCGGTCATGTCCCGCCTTACCGCGATTGAACGCCGCAATCGCCCGACGTTGCGCCGATTCGGTCATTTCCAGCGAACGCATTTCCTGCCGCGCCTGCTGGATGTGGCCATCCACTACCCGCCCATCGCTCTTGGCCAATCGGCCCAGCAACACGAACAGCAGTTCATCGTTGCGCAGCACCGAGCGACCGCCGAATTTTTCCCATAAATGCGCCCAGCTCTGCAGGTGCAAGCGCCGGTCCAGCGCCTGTCCCAATAAAGCACCGAGCATGGCCCCCGGAATGTCGGCTATGACAAAGCCCGCTCCGGCTCCAATCAGAGTCCCTGGCCACAACATGTCAGCGTCTCGCTTCTATCAGAGTTTCGACTTCAGCCAGGCGCTCGTGGGTGCCGACATCCACCCACTGCCCATTCAGGCGTTCGCCGGTCACTTGCCCGTCAGCCATGGCTTTGCGCAGCAGCGGCGCAAGCTTGAAGGCACCGGTCGAGCACCCGTCGAACAGCTGCGGGTGCAGCACGGCGATGCCGCTGTAGGTCAGGGTTGATGTATCCGGCTGACCGTCCTGCACACGGCCATCGACCAAAGTGAAATCTCCACTCGGGTGATGCGCCGGATTGTCCGCCAATACCAGATGAGCGAGCCCGACGATGGGCTGATGCAACACGCTGAAGTCGTAGTCGGTCCAGATGTCGCCATTGACCACCACAAAGGCCTCGTCACCCAATAACGGCAACGCACGGAAAATACCGCCACCGGTTTCCAGCGGCTCACCTTCCGCCGAGTACTGAATGCTCACGCCATACCGCGAACCATCGCCCAGATAATCTTCGATCTGCTGACCGAGCCAGGCATGGTTGATCACGATTTCGCTAAACCCTGCAGCCGCCAATGCGCGCAGGTGATACTCGATCAGGGGCACTCCGCCGGCGCGAACCAGCGGTTTTGGTGTGGTCAGGGTCAGCGGACGCATGCGCTCGCCTTTACCCGCGGCCAGAATCATTGCCTTCATGCAGTCGCTCCAGCACGCAGACTGGCCAACAATTCACCCAACTCTGCCAGTTCAGGGCGACGGGCGATGACCGCGTCTATATAAGCAAAGAAGCGCGGCACATCGCCGAGGTAGCGAGGCTTGCCGTCGCGATGGCAGATGCGGGCGAAAATGCCGATGACTTTCAAGTGGCGCTGCACGCCCATCAGGTCGCTGGCACGCAGGAAGTCTTCAAAGTCTGGCTGAACCGGGATGTCGAGCGCGCCTGCTTGCTGCCAGTAATCCTCCAGCCAGGCACGCACGCGCTCTTCAGGCCAGCTGAGGAAGGCATCCTTGAACAGGCAGGTCACGTCGTAGGTCACTGGGCCGTAAACCGCGTCCTGGAAATCCAGTACGCCGGGATTCGGCTCGCTGAGCATCAGGTTGCGCGGCATGTAGTCGCGATGCACCAGGACTTTGGGCTGAGCCAGAGCGCTGTCGATCAGCACGTCGCTGACCTGTCGCCAGAACGTTTGCTGCGCCGAGTCGAACTCAATGCCCAGTTCGCGCTTCACGTACCACTCAGGGAACAATTCCAGCTCGCGACGCAGCAGCGCCACGTCATAACTTGGCAGCGGCGCGACCATCGGCAACTGTTGGAAAGCCAGCAGTGCTTGCAGGGCATCTTTGAACAAATCGTCGGCGTTTTCGCTGTCGATCACGTCCAGATAAGTCTTGTTGCCCAGGTCATTGAGCAACAGAAAACCACGTTCGAGGTCTTCGGCATAAATTTTCGGCACGTTTATTCCGGATTTCGCCAGCAAAAAAGCGATATCCACGAAGGGTTTGCAGTTTTCCTGGGGCGGCGGCGCGTCCATCACGACGAAACTTCTGCCTGCGCCTTCCCAGCGGAAATAGCGTCGGAAACTCGCGTCGCTACTGGCCGCAGTCAACGTGGCCGGGGGCACGGCGCCCCAATCTTGTGCTGCAAAGAGGATAGCCAACTGTTCATCGAGCCAAACTTTCAGGTGTTGCAAGCGTACATCTTGATCAGGCATTGCAAGGGTCTCCGACGGCGCTAGCCGTCAAGCGGGTCATGCTTTATTATCCAGCATCTTTTTCAGACCATCGAGAGGCGTGCGGCCCACACCGCGGGCAGATGGCACGCAGGAAGCCCGGACTAATAAGATGGCATTGAAATCCCCCGCGTTTCGTAAAAAATTTCCGTTGTTGGTTACCGGCAGTCTGCTGGCCCTGCAACCTCTAGCCACTTCGTTCGTGGTCGCCGCGGAACAGTATGACTGCTCAGTCTCTGCTTCGGGTGCCTGGGACTGTGCGCCAAAGGCGCCGGCGGCGGCATTGCCGCCACGCCCCGTCCATGACGGCAGCGCAGTTTCCGCCACTGGTGAAGCTGCGGCAGACACCGGCTCCAGCGCAGACACCGGCGCCAAACCCGTGCTGGTTACCGAGTCCAAGGGCCGCGGCCTGAAGTCGCGCAGTGAAGACTACAGTCACCTCGACTGGGTTCCGCGCGAGAAGCTCACCGCAGCGCAATTGGCCGAAACCGGTCCTTACTGCTCTGGTTCCTATATCGAACCGATTCGTCCTGGCATGAATGACAAGACGGATAAAAGTGACGCGCCAACCTTTATCGGCGCCAAAGCCTCCCGCTATAAGCAGGAAGAACAGATCGCTACCCTGGCCGGTGACGTGGTCATGCGTCAGGGCAGCATGCAGGCCGAAGCCGACGAAGCGAACCTGTACCAGGCCGAAAGCCGTGGCGAACTGAGCGGCAACGTGCGCATTCGCGACAACGGCGCACTGATCGTGGGCGACCACGCCGACGTGCAACTCGACACCGGTGAAGCCAAGGTCGACAACGCCGAATACGTGATGCACAAATCGCGTATCCGCGGTAACGCGCTGTACGCCAAGCGTGCCGAGAACGCGATCATCCGCCTCAAGGATGGTACGTACACCACGTGCGAACCGGACAGCAATGCCTGGCAGCTCAAGGGCAACAACATCACCTTGAACCCGGCGACCGGCTTCGGTACCGCGACCAACGTGACGCTGCGGGTCAAGGACATTCCGGTGCTGTACACGCCGTACATCTACTTCCCGATCGACGACCGTCGCCAGTCCGGTTTCCTGCCGCCGACTGTGGGCTCCGGCAGCGATACCGGCTTCCTGCTGGTTACACCGTACTACTTCAACCTGGCACCGAACTACGATGCCACGTTGTACCCGCGCTACATGAGCAAGCGTGGCTTGTTGATGGAAGGCGAGTTCCGCTACCTGACCGAGTCCAGCGAAGGTCAGCTCGGCGCCGCCTATCTCAACGACGACAACACCGATCGCAGCAACCAGACCGACTACGAAAAAACCCGCTACATGTACAACTGGCAGCACAAGGGTGGTCTGGACTCGCGCGTAATGACTCAGGTCGATTACACCAAGATCAGCGATCCGTATTACTTCCAGGATTTGCAGACTGATCAGATTGGTGTGAAAAGTGCCGATTTCGTGAATCAGCAAGGTTCTGTCACCTATCGTGGCGACAGCTATACCGCTCGTTTGAATGCCCAGGCTTATCAGCTGGCGACTGTTTCGAACATCACGCCTTATGATCGTTTGCCGCAGATCACGTTCAATGGTCAGCTGCCGTATCATCCGGAAGGCCTGGATTTCGACTATGAAACTGAAATCGTCCGGTTCGAGCGTGATTTGAAAAATGGCGACTTCGTAAACGAAGATGGCACCGTCGAACCGCGACTTGATAACAACGTGGCCGGACTTGCACGTGCCAATGGCAACCGATTGAACCTCAAGCCGGGTGTCAGCCTGCCGCTGAACTGGACTTATGGTTTCTTGAAACCATCCCTGAAGTACCAGTACACCCAGTACGATCTGGATCTGGATGGTACCGGCAAAAATCAGGTTGCTGCACAAAGCGCAGAAGCGGACCGGCTCAACGGTACCTACAGCCGTAACCAGAACCGTGGTGTGCCGATCGCGAGCATCGACAGCGGCCTGTACTTCGATCGCGACACGCAATGGTTCGGCAAGAACTATCGCCAGACCCTCGAGCCGCGGTTGTTCTACCTCTACGTCCCAGAGACTGATCAGGAAGACATTCCGGTTTTCGATACAGGCGAATACACCTTCAACTACGCCTCGCTGTTCCGCGACAACCGCTTCTCCGGCGCCGACCGTGTTGGTGACGAGAACAAGCTGTCGCTGGGCGTGACCAACCGCTGGATCGAAGAAAACGGCTTCGAACGTCAACGCATCAGCATCGGCCAGGCCTTGTATTTCAAGGACCGCGAAGTCCAGTTGCCAGGTATCGATGCGAAAACCCGCGCCGATGCTCAAGCCAACGTTTCCCCGTACGCGCTGGAATATGAATACCGCTGGAACCGCGATTGGCGCACCACAGCCGACTACAACTGGGACCCGGACAGCCGCAGCCCTCGCTCGGGCAGCGCGATGTTCCACTACCAGCCTGAAGACAACCCGAACAAGGTTATCAACGCCGGTTATCGCTACCGCAACGACCAGGTCCGTTATGACCAGAACACTGGTAGATGGCAGGTGGGCGGTGGTGACTACGGTACTCCGGGCACTCCTGGCTACGTGAAGGACTACTACAAGATCGAGCAGCACGACTTCTCCGTGATCTGGCCGATCGTGCCGCAGTGGAATGCCATCAGCCGCTGGCAGTATGACTACAACCGCAACCGTACTCTGGAAGCTTTCGGTGGTTTCGAATACGACAACTGCTGCTGGAAATTGCGCCTGATCAACCGTTACTGGGTCAGCTATGACGAATTCAGTCAAAACGCCCCGGAAAACGAAAAAGGCGACCACGGCATCTTCCTCCAAATTGTTCTGAAGGGACTCGGCGGCCTCACCGGCGCCAAGGTAGAGAGCTTCCTCGACAAAGGCATCCAAGGTTATCGTGAACGTGAAGACCAAGCTTTCTGATTGTCTGCGCCCGCTGATGCTGGGCGCGCTGTTCCTGGGTACCGCGGCCAACGCCGCTGTACAGTCCATCGATAAAGTGGTGGCCATCGTCGACAACGACGTGGTCATGCAGAGCCAACTGGACCAGCGTGTTCACGAAGTTCAGCAAACCATCGCCAAACGCGGTGCTGCCGTACCGCCTGCAGGCGTACTGGATCAGCAGGTGCTCGAGCGTCTGATCGTCGAAAACCTGCAACTGCAGATCGGCGAACGCTCTGGTATCCGCATCACCGACGAAGAACTGAACCAGGCAGTCGGCACCATTGCCCAGCGCAATAACATGTCGATCGAACAATTTCGCGCCGCCCTGGCTCGCGACGGTCTGTCTTATGACGACGCTCGTGACCAGATCCGCCGCGAAATGATCATCAGCCGTGTGCGTCAGCGCCGTGTCGCTGAACGCATTCAGGTGTCCGAGCAGGAAGTGAAAAACTTCCTGGCGTCCGACCTGGGCAAGATGCAGCTGTCCGAAGAGTTCCGTCTGGCCAACATCCTGATTCCTACGCCGGAAAGCGCCAACTCCGACGCGATTCAGAATGCTGCCAAACAAGCCGACACGGTTTACCAGCAGCTCAAGCAAGGCGCTGACTTCGGTCAGTTGGCGATCGCCAAATCCGCCAGCGAAACCGCGCTGGAAGGCGGCGACATGGGCTGGCGTAAAGCCGCTCAACTGCCCCCTCCGTTTGATCGCCTGCTGGGCACCATGGCCGTTGGCGATGTGACCCAGCCAATGCGCACACCGGGCGGCTTCATCATCCTGAAGATCCTCGACAAGCGTGGCGGCGAAGCCCAGGTGCGTGACGAAGTGCATGTGCGTCACATCCTGGTCAAACCAAGCCCGATCCGCGACGAAGAAAAAACCAAAGCGTTGGCTCAATCACTCTACTCGCGTATCGAAGCGGGCGAAGATTTCGGCGAGCTGGCGAAAAGCTTCTCGGAAGATCCGGGCTCCGCCCTCAACGGTGGTGATCTGAACTGGATCGACCCGAATGCACTGGTGCCTGAATTCCGCGAAGTGATGGCCAAGACCCCACAAGGTCAGCTGTCCAAGCCGTTTCAGACCCAATATGGCTGGCACGTTCTGGAAGTCCTTGGCCGCCGCGCCACTGACAGCACTACCCAGGCCCGCGAGCAGCAAGCAATGACCGTACTGCGTAACCGCAAATACGACGAAGAGCTGCAAACCTGGCTGCGTCAGATCCGTGACGAAGCGTATGTAGAAATCAAGCTCCCTGGTGCAGACCAGGCAACGCAGTGAAACCCAAGCGTTTCGCGTTGACCCCCGGCGAACCGGCCGGCATAGGTCCTGACCTGTGCCTGCTGCTCGCCTCGCAAGCCCAGCCGCATCCCCTGATTGCCATTACCAGCCGCGACCTGCTCATCGAGCGGGCCGCCCAGCTGGGCGTGGTTGTCGATCTGCTGCCGGTAACGCCGGACAGCTGGCCCGATACTCCTGCCCCGGCCAACAGCCTGTATGTGTGGGATACGCCGCTCAACGCCAAAGTCACCGCCGGGCAACTGGACAAGGCCAATGCGGCTTTCGTCCTGGAAACCCTGACGCGTGCTGGCCAGGGCTGCCTGGAAGGGCATTTCGCCGGCATGATCACCGCCCCTGTGCACAAGGGCGTGATCAATGAATCCGGAATCGCCTTTTCCGGGCACACGGAATTTCTCGCTGACCTGACTCATACCGCGCAAGTGGTGATGATGCTCGCCACCCGCGGCTTGCGTGTGGCGCTGGTCACCACCCACCTGCCCCTTCGCGAGATTGCTGATGCAATCACGCCGGAGCGTCTGGAACGGGTCACACGGATTCTGCACGCCGACCTGCAAGAAAAATTCGGCATCGCCCAGCCACGCATCCTGGTTTGCGGGCTTAATCCGCACGCCGGTGAAGGCGGTCATCTGGGCCATGAAGAAATCGACATCATTGAACCTACATTAGAGCGCCTGCGCGGCGAGGGCATGGACCTTCGCGGCCCCCTGCCCGCCGACACTCTGTTTACCCCCAAATATCTGGAGCACTGCGACGCGGTGCTGGCGATGTACCACGACCAGGGCCTGCCCGTGCTGAAATACAAAGGCTTCGGCGCGGCAGTCAACGTGACCCTCGGCTTGCCGATCATCCGCACATCGGTCGACCACGGCACCGCCCTGGATCTGGCCGGCAGCGGCAAAATCGATACCGGCAGCCTGCAAGTCGCCCTGGAAACCGCCTACCAGATGGCCGAGACCCGTTTATGACCGAGCATTACCAACACCGGGCGCGCAAGCGCTTCGGCCAGAACTTCCTGCACGATGCCGGCGTTATCGACCGTATCCTGCGCTCCATTCATGCCAAACCCGAAGACCGTCTGCTGGAAATCGGCCCGGGCCAGGGCGCACTGACCCAAGGCCTGCTCAACAGCGGCGCCCAGCTGGACGTGGTGGAGCTCGACAAAGACCTGGTTCCGATCCTCAATCAGCAGTTCGCCGGCAGGAGCAATTTCAACCTGCACCAAGGTGATGCGCTGAAGTTCGACTTCACCAGCCTGAACGCAGCACCGGGCAGTCTTCGGGTAGTCGGCAACCTGCCGTACAACATCTCTACGCCGCTGATTTTCCACCTGCTGCATAACGCCAGCCTGATCCGCGACATGCACTTCATGCTGCAAAAGGAAGTGGTCGAGCGTATGGCGGCCGGCCCTGGCGGTGGTGACTGGGGTCGGCTATCGATCATGGTTCAGTACCATTGCCGGGTCGAACATCTGTTCAACGTTGGCCCTGGCGCATTCAATCCGCCGCCGAAAGTCGACTCGGCCATCGTGCGCCTGGTGCCTCACGCGGTACTCCCGCATCCAGCCAAAGATCACAAACTGCTGGAGCGCGTCGTGCGCGAAGCCTTCAACCAGCGCCGCAAAACATTGCGCAACACTCTCAAATTGCTGCTGAGCAACGCCGAAATCGAAGCCGCCGGCGTCGATGGCAGCTTGCGCCCCGAGCAGCTCGATCTGGCTGCCTTCGTGCGCCTGGCCGACAAGCTCAGCGAACAAGTCCTACAAAAGCCTGTCACCGACTGAAAGGCGATGAGCGCTATCGGGTAGGACGCCACTCTGGTTTACTACCCGATACTTGGCCTAGACTGAGTTCTATCAGCTACGCCCCGCGTCCCGCTTCGTTTCTAAGGCCTTTTGCATGTCCGATCCTCGTTATCAGGTCGACGTCAGCGTCGTCACCCGCTATCTGGCAGAACAATCGCAACCCGAGCAAAATCGCTTTGCCTTCGCCTACACCATCACCGTGCAGAACAATGGCCTGGTGCCCGCCAAACTGCTTTCACGGCACTGGGTGATCACCGACGGTGACGGGCATGTCGAGGAGGTTCGCGGTGCAGGCGTCGTCGGCCAGCAGCCGTTGATCGACGTGGGCAAGAGCCACACTTACAGCAGCGGCACCGTCATGACCTCCAAGGTCGGTACGATGCAGGGCAGTTATGAAATGGTCGCTGACGACGGCAAACACTTCGATGCTGTCATCGCCCCCTTCCGTCTGGCAGTACCCGGAGCCCTGCACTGATGGCGACGTATGCCGTCGGCGACTTGCAAGGTTGCCTTGAACCGCTGCAATGCCTGCTCAAGCAAGTCGCCTTCGACCCCGCCCGGGACCGTCTATGGCTGGTGGGCGACCTCGTCAACCGAGGCCCACAGTCGCTGGAAACCTTGCGCTTCCTCTATAGCCTTCGCGAATCGCTGATCTGCGTGCTCGGCAACCATGACCTGCACTTGCTGGCCGTCGGGCAAAACATCGAACGCCTGAAGAAGGCCGACACGCTGCGCGAAATTCTTGAGGCACCCGATTGCGGGGAGCTGCTGGAGTGGGTTCGGCAACAAAAGCTCATGCATTACGACGAACAACGCGATATCGCCCTGGTCCATGCCGGCATCCCGCCACAATGGTCGCTTCGCAAAGCCTTGAAGTGCGCCACCGAAGTCGAAGAAGCCCTGCGCGACGACAACCGCTTCGCACCTTACCTTGACGGTATGTATGGCAACGAACCGGTGAAATGGGACAACGACCTCAAAGGCGCGGCGCGCTTGCGAGTCATCACCAACTACTTTACCCGGATGCGCTTTTGCACCAGCGACGGCAAGCTTGATCTCAAGGGCAAGGAAGGCATCGACACCGCACCGCCGGGCTATGCGCCGTGGTTCACCCACAAGGAGCGCAAGACCAAAGGCCTGAAGATCATCTTCGGCCATTGGGCGGCGCTCGAAGGCCAGTGCGACGAGCCGGGTCTGTTTGCGCTCGACACCGGTTGCGTCTGGGGTGGCGCCATGACCCTGATGAACGTCGACACCTTTGAGCGCCTGCAATGTAAATGCGACGCCCATGGCCACGCTCGGCCGGCTGTCGCGACCTCTATTCCCGAACAAACGTCAGCCAGCGCCCCGCGCTAGACTGCGCTTTCAGCCGAGCCACAGGAGCCCGCCATGAGCGAATTCAAACGTATCCCCCCAGAACAGGCCCAGGCCCTGCGCGAACAAGGCGCGGTGGTGGTCGATGTCCGCGACCCGGCAACGTTTGCCGCGCTGCACATTGCCGGCTCCAAGCATCTGGACAACCATTCTCTGCATGCTTTCATTCAAGGCGCTGACCTGGACGCGCCGACGGTAGTGGTCTGCTATCACGGCAATTCCAGCCAAGGCGCAGCCGCTTACCTGATCAGTCAGGGCTTCTCCGACGTCTACAGCATGGATGGCGGTTTTGAGCTGTGGCGTACGACCTATCCTTCGGAAACGGCGCAAGGCACTTCCGAATAATTTTTTTCAAGGCGCGCAAGGCCCAGCTCCCGCGGGCTTGCGCGCTGGCTGACGAACGGTCTGCCACAACTAATTACTTATTGCGCCTTTACCTTCAAGATTCCGAACTATCCTTAAGCGCAGGCCATCCAAAACAGGGGAGAGCCGGTACACCGGCGCGCGGGTCATCGGGAGTAGCTTTCAGGGTTGATTACCCTGGAGGTGTTCTGGGGGGTAAACAGCAACTGCATATTCAGTTGCTTGCCAGCATCGACTGACCGGCGTCGGCTCCACGTATCGAGCGAGGTGACGTCATGAGTATCTTTAGCCACTTCCAACAACGCTTCGAGTCCACGCGCCAGGAAGAACTCTCTCTGCAAGAGTACCTGGAGCTGTGCAAAAAGGACCGCAGCGCCTATGTTTCCGCAGCTGAGCGTCTTTTGCTGGCCATCGGTGAACCGGAGCTGCTCGACACCTCGACCAACTCGAGGCTGTCGCGAATCTTTTCCAACAAGGTGATCCGCCGTTATCCGGCCTTTGAAGACTTCCACGGGATGGAAGAATGCATCGACCAGATCGTGTCGTATTTCCGCCATGCCGCTCAGGGCCTGGAAGAAAAGAAACAGATCCTCTACCTGCTTGGCCCTGTCGGTGGCGGTAAGTCGTCCCTGGCCGAAAAGCTCAAACAACTGATCGAGAAAGTGCCCTTCTATGCAATCAAGGGCTCGCCGGTTTTCGAGTCGCCTCTGGGTCTGTTCAACGCCACCGAAGATGGCGCGATCCTCGAAGAAGACTTCGGCATTCCCCGGCGCTATCTCAATACCATCATGTCGCCATGGGCCACCAAGCGCCTGGCCGAATTCGGCGGCGACATCAGCCAGTTCCGCGTGGTGAAACTGTACCCGTCGATCCTCAACCAGATCGCGGTCGCGAAAACCGAGCCGGGAGATGAAAACAACCAGGACATCTCGGCACTGGTGGGCAAGGTCGATATTCGCAAACTGGAAGAGTTCCCGCAGAACGACGCCGATGCCTACAGCTACTCGGGGGCGCTGTGCCGGGCCAACCAGGGCCTGATGGAGTTCGTCGAAATGTTCAAGGCACCGATCAAGGTGCTGCACCCATTGCTGACGGCCACCCAGGAAGGCAACTACAACAGCACCGAAGGCCTGGGGGCGATTCCGTTTACCGGGATCCTGCTCGCCCACTCCAACGAATCGGAATGGCACACCTTTCGGAACAACAAAAACAACGAAGCGTTCATCGACCGGATCTATATCGTCAAAGTGCCGTATTGCCTGCGCGTCAGCGACGAGGTGAAAATCTACGACAAACTACTGTTCAATAGCTCGCTGGCCAAGGCCCATTGCGCGCCCGACACCCTGAAAATGCTCGCGCAATTTACCGTGCTCTCGCGCCTCAAGGAGCCAGAAAACTCCAACATCTACTCCAAGATGCGCGTGTATGACGGCGAAAACCTCAAGGACACCGATCCGAAGGCCAAGTCGATCCAGGAATACCGTGATGCAGCAGGTGTCGACGAAGGCATGAACGGTCTGTCGACCCGCTTCGCCTTCAAGATTCTGTCGAAGGTCTTCAACTTCGATCCGCATGAAATCGCCGCCAACCCGGTGCATCTGCTCTACGTGCTGGAACAGCAGATCGAGCAGGAACAATTCCAGGCGGAGACCCGCGAACGCTATCTGCGCTTCCTGAAAGAGTACCTGGCACCGCGTTATATCGAATTCATCGGCAAGGAGATCCAGACTGCCTATCTCGAGTCTTACAGCGAGTACGGCCAGAACATCTTCGATCGCTACGTGCTGTACGCCGACTTCTGGATTCAGGATCAGGAATACCGCGATCCGGAAACCGGCGAGATCCTCAACCGCGTAGCCCTGAACGAAGAACTGGAGAAAATCGAAAAACCGGCCGGCATCAGCAATCCGAAGGATTTCCGCAACGAAATCGTCAACTTCGTACTGCGCGCCCGAGCCAACAACAACGGCAAGAACCCAACCTGGCTCAGCTACGAAAAACTGCGGGTGGTCATCGAGAAGAAAATGTTCTCCAACACCGAGGACTTGCTGCCGGTCATCAGCTTCAACGCCAAGGCCAGCAAAGAGGACCAGCAGAAGCACAACGACTTCGTCACACGGATGGTCGAGCGGGGCTACACCGACAAACAGGTACGACTGCTGTCCGAGTGGTACCTGCGGGTCAGAAAATCACAGTAACCCGCTGCCGGTCAGACCGGTTGTCGTTAGCCCGAGGCCTGTTTACGCTTTTTCTGTTACACAGGCCTCTGGAGGTGTCCGAAATGCGGTAGCGAGGTTCAGGCAGCACAAGCGCTTGGGGGGAGCGTGTACACCCTCCGGCACCGGCCTTATGCTGCGTTAACGCTCGCCCCTTTCAGGACAGCTTCTAAGGAGCAGTCATGAGCTATGTGATCGACCGACGTCTCAATGGCAAGAACAAGAGCACGGTAAACCGCCAGCGGTTTCTGCGGCGCTACCGTGATCACATCAAAAAGGCTGTCGAAGAGGCGGTCAGCCGGCGCTCCATTACCGATATGGAACACGGCGAGCAGATCAGCATTCCCGGCCGCGACATCGACGAGCCGGTGCTTCACCACGGTCGTGGCGGCAAGCAAACCATCGTGCATCCCGGCAACAAGGAATTCACCAGCGGCGAGCACATTGCCCGTCCGCCCGGAGGTGGCGGCGGCAGAGGCCCCGGCAAGGCCGGTAACACGGGTGAAGGGATGGACGAGTTCGTCTTCCAGATTACCCAGGAGGAATTCCTCGAATTCATGTTCGAGGACCTTGAGCTGCCTAACCTGGTCAAACGCCACCTGACCGGCACCGACACCTTCAAGACCGTACGCGCAGGTATCAGCAACGAGGGCAACCCGTCACGGATCAACATTATCCGCACCCTGCGTTCGGCCCATGCCCGGCGCATTGCCTTGTCCGGTAGCAGCCGGGCGAAATTGCGCGAAGTCAAAGAGGAACTGCTGCGGCTTAAACGGGAAGAACCGGACAACTTCGGCGATATCCAGGACCTCGAAGCAGAAATCGAGAAGCTCAGCGCGCGCATTCACCGAGTGCCGTTTCTCGATACCTTCGACCTCAAGTACAACCTGCTGATCAAGCAGCCGAACCCCAGCTCCAAAGCAGTGATGTTTTGCCTGATGGACGTGTCCGGCTCCATGACCCAGGCGACCAAGGACATTGCCAAACGCTTCTTCATCCTCCTGTATCTGTTCCTCAAGCGGAACTACGACAAAATCGACGTCGTATTCATCCGCCACCACACCAGTGCCCGTGAAGTGGATGAGGAGGAGTTTTTCTACTCCCGGGAAACCGGCGGCACCATCGTCTCCAGCGCCCTGAAACTGATGCAGGAGATCATGGCTGAGCGTTATCCGAGCAATGAATGGAACATCTATGCCGCCCAAGCGTCCGACGGCGACAACTGGAACGATGATTCGCCGATCTGCCGCGACATCCTGATCAATCAGATCATGCCGTTCGTGCAGTACTACACTTATGTTGAGATTACCCCGCGCGAACACCAGGCCCTGTGGTTCGAATACGAACGCATCGCCGAAGCCTTCTCTGACACTTTTGCCCAGCAGCAACTGGTCTCGGCCGGGGATATCTATCCGGTCTTTCGTGAACTCTTCCAGCGCAGGTTAGTGACATGACCGCCAAAGAGCAGAAGCGCCACCCCATTTCTACCGGCTCCGAATGGACATTCGAGCTGATCCAGGCCTACGACCGCGAAATCAGTCGTCTCGCGGCTCGCTACGCGCTGGATACGTACCCCAACCAGATCGAAGTGATCACCGCCGAGCAGATGATGGATGCCTACGCCTCTGTCGGCATGCCCTTGGGTTATCACCATTGGTCCTATGGCAAACACTTTCTCAGCACCGAAAAATCCTACAGCCGTGGCCAGATGGGTCTGGCCTATGAGATTGTGATCAACTCGGATCCCTGCATTGCCTACCTGATGGAAGAAAACACCATCTGCATGCAGGCTCTGGTGGTGGCTCACGCCTGCTATGGCCATAACAGTTTCTTCAAAGGCAATTACCTGTTCCGCACCTGGACCGACGCCAGCTCGATCATCGATTACCTGGTGTTCGCCAAGCAGTACATCATGCAGTGCGAAGAACGCCACGGCATCGATGCGGTAGAGGACTTGCTTGACTCCTGCCATGCGCTGATGAATTACGGGGTCGACCGGTACAAGCGCCCTTATCCGATTTCCGCCGAAGAAGAACGCCGTCGGCAGAAGGATCGGGAAGAGCATCTGCAGAAGCAGATCAACGATTTGTGGCGGACCATTCCAAAAGGCGCGGACAAGTACAGCGACAAGGACAACGCACGCTTCCCCGCCGAACCTCAGGAAAACATCCTGTACTTCATCGAAAAACACGCCCCGCTGCTGGAGCCCTGGCAGCGCGAAATCGTGCGGATCGTGCGCAAGATCGCCCAGTATTTTTATCCACAGCGCCAGACCCAGGTAATGAACGAAGGCTGGGCCACGTTCTGGCATTACACCTTGATGAACGACTTGTATGACGAGGGTCTGGTCACCGAAGGCTTCATGATGGAATTCCTGACCTCTCATACCAGCGTGGTCTTTCAACCTGGCTTCGACAGCCCCTACTACAACGGCATCAACCCCTACACACTGGGTTTTGCCATGTATCGCGATATCCGCCGGATATGCGAACACCCCACCGAAGAGGACTATCGCTGGTTTCCGGAAATCGCCGGCACCGACTGGCTGTCCAGCATCAAATTCGCCATGAGCAGCTTCAAGGACGAAAGCTTCATCCTGCAGTACCTGTCACCCAAGGTGATCCGCGACCTCAAGCTGTTCAGCATCCTCGATGACGATCAGAAGGACGATCTGCTGGTTCCGGCGATACACGACGAAGACGGCTATCGAACCATTCGTGAAACCCTGGCAGCGCAATACAACCTGGGCAATCGCGAGCCCAACATCCAGATCTACAGCATCGACCGGCGTGGCGACCGCTCCCTGACCTTGCGTCACCAGCAACACGATCGCAAACCGCTGGGCGACTCCACTGACGAAGTGCTCAAACACCTGCACCGCCTCTGGGGCTTCGACATTCACCTGGAAACCCTGCAAGGGGATCAGGTGATGAAAACCCACCATGTTCCGCCCAGAAGCGAACATGGCGAGGGGGATTACGGCCGGCTGGACTTGGCAGTCATTCATCTTTGATCCTGTTTTTCTGCCTCCGTAAGTTCGACGCAAAGGTTATTCTGTCGGGCTAACGGAGGTTTTTTATGCAGATTTATAAAGTCGGCGGTGCTGTACGCGATCGCCTGCTGGGCAAGCCTGTCACCGATATCGACTGGGTCGTTGTGGGCGCCACCACCGAAGAAATGCTCGCCAAGGGCTTTCGTCCGGTGGGCGCGGACTTCCCGGTATTTCTTCACCCCAAAAGCGGTGAGGAATACGCCCTCGCCCGCACAGAACGCAAAAACGGGCGGGGCTACGGCGGCTTCATCTTCCACGCCAGCCCCGACGTCACGCTCGAAGAAGATCTGATTCGTCGCGACCTGACGATCAACGCCATGGCCGAAGATGATCAGCAGAACCTGACCGATCCTTACCATGGTCAACGGGATCTCGAGGCTCGCTTGCTGCGCCACGTTTCCCCCGCGTTCGCCGAAGATCCGCTCCGTGTTCTGCGCGTTGCCCGCTTCGCCGCACGTTATGCGGAACTGGGCTTTACCGTCGCCCCCGAGACATTGGAGCTGATGCGTCAACTCAGCGAATCAGGTGAATTGGAGGCATTGACCGCGGAACGCAGCTGGAAAGAAATAGCCCGCGCACTAATGGAAGACCAGCCCCAGGTGTTCATCGAGGTGCTGCGCGAATGCGGTGCGCTCAAGGTATTGATGCCGGAAGTCGACGCGCTGTTCGGTGTACCGCAACCCGAAGCCCATCACCCGGAAATCGACACGGGCGTGCATACCCTGAGCGTGCTGGAGCAAGCGGCGCTGCACAAACAACCGCTAACCGTACGCTGGGCCTGCTTGCTGCATGACCTGGGCAAAGGATTGACGCCCGAGGAAGAATGGCCCCGCCACATTGCCCACGAGCACAAAGGCCTGAAACTGATCAAAGCGGCCAACGAGCGCTTCAAGGCACCGAAGGACTGCCAGGAACTAGCGCTTCTGGTGGGCAAGTATCACACCCATGGCCATCGTGCTCTGGAGCTGAAAGCGTCGACCTTGCTGGAATTGCTGCAGAGTTTCGACGTCTATCGTCGACCTCAGCGCTTTGAGGAGTTTATCGCCGCGTGTGAGATGGACGCTCGAGGGCGCAAAGGCCTGGAGCAGAGAAGTTATCCACAGGCGGATTATTTACGGGGTGCGGCAACTGCGGCGCGCAGTATTGCCGTTCAGCCATTGCTGGAGAAGGGATTCAAGGGCCCGGAGCTGGGCGAGGCGATCAAGGGTGAGCGGCTCAAAGCCTTGAAAGCTTACAAAGAAAACGCCTAAGCAAAATCAAAAGATCGCAGCCTTCGGCAGCTCCTACATGTGATCGGGGTACATCCGCAATGTGACGGGTGAACCGGCTTGGTGTAGGAGCTGCCGCAGGCTGCAATCTTTTGCTTTACAGCATATCGGAGGGGGTCAACTGCTCGCCGCGCCACTCAAAAGCAACCGGCGCCAGCACCTGATCAATCTGCGCCTCATTCCACAAAGCCGCAAAGCTTTTGCCTACGCCCGGATGCACTCTGTCCGGCGCAATCAGCGACAACGGCCACAGCACAAAAGCATTTCTCAGAATTTCTGCCCTCGGCAAGACCAAGCCATCGAAGTTGCCCACCAGATCGCCGAACAGCAGCACGTCGATATCCAGCGGCAAGCCCTTGCGGTCCGGCGCGTAACGGCCGTTATCCGCCTCGATGAATTTCAACCGTCGGTCCAACTCCATCAGCGGCAAATCAGTGAAGGCCGAGACCACAAAGTTAAAAAACGGGCCGCTCTTGATCCCCACCGGCTGGCTTTCGAATACCGCCGAGCAGTGCATATCCACCAGGAAACCCGCCAGGGTGTCCAGGCCTGCCTGCAAATGGGCTTCGCGCTCGATATTGCTACCGAGCCCGAGATACACCTGAGTCAGCGACATCCGCGCTCGATCTCCACGCCCACACCCGTGGCCGCCGGGACGGCGCCTGGCTTGGTCAGCTTGAGGTGCATCCAGGTGATCTTGAATTCGCTCATCAGCACTTCAGCCAGACGCTCGGCAAAGGTCTCGACCAGCTGGAACTGCGCCTGCTCGGCGAACGCCTGAATGCGCGACGAAACGCTCGCGTAGTCGAGCGCCAGGGTCAGGTCATCACCGGCGGCGGCCGGACGATTGTCCCAGGCGAAGCTCAGATCAAGTCGCAGACACTGTCGGATGCCTCGTTCCCAGTCGTAGGCACCAATCACGGTGTCGACTTCCAGGCCCTCGATAAACACTCTGTCCAAGCACTTCTCTCCACTGCACGACAAGGGCGCAATGCGCCGTTAGAATCAGGGCGTCCTCGCCCGGAATAGTTAGCATGTTTTGGTTACTGGCGACTCTCGCCTACCTGCTCGGCTCTCTGTCCTTCGCCATTTTGCTCAGCCGCCTGACCGGGAACCCCGATCCGCGAATGGGTGGCTCGGGCAATGCCGGCGCCACCAACATGTTGCGTCTGGCGGGCAAGAAACTCGCCATCCTGACCTTGCTCGGCGACCTGAACAAAGGTCTGCTACCCGTATTGATCGCAGGTGCCGTGGGCCTTTCACTGCAGCAACAGGCCTGGATCGGCGTCTGTGCCGTTATCGGTCACCTGTTTCCGCTGTACTTCCGCTTTCGCGGTGGCAAGGGTGTCGCCACCGCGGCTGGCATGCTGCTGGGCCTCTACCCGCCGGCCGCACTGCTGGCGGTCTGCGCCTGGGTGCTGACGTTCTATCTGACCCGCACCAGCTCACTCGCCGCCCTGATTGCAACACCACTGACCCTGCCACTGCTTGCCTGGCAAGAACCGGCGGCGTTACTGCCCATGAGCGCGCTCACGGGCCTGATTGTCTGGCGTCATCGCGGCAATCTACGCGACCTGTTTGCCGGGCGCGAACGGCATTTTTAACCACCGCACGTGAGCGCCGCTCATTACAGCGCCGACAGTTGCTCCATCGGCCAGCGCGCCTGCACGCTGATCGCCAGGCTTTCATGCTGGCCGGCCTGCAAGCGTTGGCAACCGGCAAACGCAATCATCGCGCCATTATCGGTGCAGAACTCCGGACGGGCATAAAACACATCGCCCTTCATGTCGCCGAGCATTTTCTCCAGTGAAACCCGCAGTGCTTTGTTGGCGCTGACGCCCCCTGCAATCACCAGACGCTTGAGACCCGCCTGTTTCAGGGCACGCTTGCACTTGATGGTCAAAGTCTCCACCACGGCCTGCTGGAACGCCAGCGAGATGTCGCAACGGGCTTGCTCGCTGTCGTCCCCGGCGCTGACGCTCTGCTGCCAGGTGTTCAGGGCGAAGGTTTTCAGCCCGCTGAAGCTGAAAGCCAGGCCTGGACGATCACACATCGGACGCGGAAAAGTGAAACGCCCCGCAACGCCCTGCTCCGCCAGACGCGCGATCTCCGGGCCGCCCGGATAATTCAGGCCCATCATTTTCGCGGTTTTATCGAAAGCTTCGCCGGCAGCATCGTCGAGGGTCTCGCCCAAGAGCGCGTATTGACCAATCCCGTCGACCTGAACCAGCTGCGTATGCCCACCCGACACCAACAAAGCGACGAACGGGAACTGCGGTGGTTGCGGCTCCAGCATTGGTGCCAGCAAGTGTCCTTCCATGTGGTGCACGCCCAAAGCCGGAATGCCCCAGGCAAAGGCCAGCGCCTGGGCGCAGGAAGCCCCCACCAGCAAGGCTCCCACCAGGCCAGGACCCGCGGTATAAGCGATGGCGTCGATCTCGGTCGGCAAACAGTCTGCCTCGGCCAGGACCTGACGAATCAAGGGCAGCATGCGTTTGACGTGATCACGCGAAGCCAGCTCCGGCACCACGCCACCATAGGCACGATGCAGATCGATCTGACTGAACAGCGCGTCGGCCAACAGCCCGCGTTCACTGTCGTAAAGTGCGACACCGGTTTCGTCGCAAGAGGTTTCTAATCCCAGTACTAGCATGGGTTTGCGCCTTGTAGAGGCTGAATTCGAAGGCGCGCATAATAGTCGTCGCGTGATGCCCCGACCAGCGGTTTTCGATCAGAGGCTTTGCATTCCGAGCGATGAGGGGTTAACATCCGCAACCCTTAAAAACCGACGTCTTCAAGTGCTCTTTTGCCGCGAGGATGTTGACCCCGGTAATGAATGAAGGTAGCTCTGGATGCCAGCCGTCAAAGTAAAAGAGAACGAACCCTTCGACGTAGCTCTGCGTCGTTTCAAGCGCTCCTGCGAAAAAGCCGGTGTACTGGCTGAAGTTCGTAGCCGCGAATTTTACGAGAAGCCAACTTCTGAGCGTAAGCGTAAAGCAGCAGCCGCTGTTAAGCGTCACGCCAAGAAAGTTCAGCGCGAACAGCGCCGCGCCGTTCGTCTGTACTAATACACAGCCGATCGTAGCAAGCTTCTGCCAAGCCCGGCCCTCAGCCGGGCTAATGGCATTTGCGGACAACGCTTGATGCTTCACCGTCAAAGCCGCAGACGCGACCGAGACAAATCTGCTTCACAGCGTCAGACCTGGCTCTTTTGCCAGCGGTGCACGTCTTTTCTGACGAGCCTTCCAAGGCTACTGACGAGCACACCCACTGATTCCTCTCACGACGATCAGCCCAAGGCACCTTCTTGCGTGCCCGCTTATGAGCTATCCGAGGCCAATGACTGGCCGTCGCCGGATTCAGCGAAACACTTTCAAATAGTCGAATACTGATGGGTACTAACGTCAGTGGATTTTCGGCAGATACACTTCCCGACAGCGATTACGCAGACGACACCGGTCGAGCCGCACACCCTGCGCGCCTCAAACAACGACCCGCGTTTGGCCGCTCTTCGTTTTGGGTCCATTTCAGCGCAGATGACGAGAACGCCATGGCCGGGCTAATTCCCCAGAGCTTCATTGACGACCTTCTGAACCGCACCGACATCGTCGACGTGGTCAGCTCGCGCCTGCAAATGAAAAAAGCCGGCAAGAACTACACTGCCTGCTGCCCGTTTCACAAAGAGAAAACCCCCTCCTTCAGCGTCAGCCCCGACAAACAGTTCTATTACTGCTTCGGCTGTGGCGCTGGCGGTAACGCCCTCGGCTTCATGATGGACCATGACAATCTGGATTTCGTCCAGGCTGTCGAAGAACTGGCCAAAGCCGCCGGCATGGAAATTCCCCGCGAAGAAAGCGGTCGGCCGCATAAACCGCGCCAGCCTACTGATTCGCCGCTGTATCCGCTGCTCACCGCCGCCGCCGATTTTTATCGTCAGGCCCTGAAAAGCCATCCGTCGCGCAAAGCCGCCGTGGATTACTTGAAAGGTCGTGGACTAACGGGAGAAATCGCCCGGGACTTCGGCCTCGGTTTTGCCCCGCCTGGCTGGGACAATCTGTACAAGCACTTGAGTAGCGATACTCTGCAGCAAAAGGCCATGATCGATGCCGGCCTGCTGATCGAGAACGCCGAGACCGGCAAGCGCTATGACCGCTTCCGCGATCGCGTAATGTTCCCGATCCGCGACAGTCGCGGGCGCATCATCGCCTTCGGCGGCCGGGTCCTTGGCGATGACAAGCCGAAATACCTGAACTCACCGGAAACCCCGGTTTTCCATAAAGGCCAGGAACTCTACGGCCTTTATGAAGCACGCAAGAACAATCGCAACCTCGACGAAATCATCGTCGTCGAAGGCTACATGGACGTCATCGCCCTCGCTCAGCAAGGCCTGCGCAATGCCGTTGCAACCTTGGGCACCGCCACCAGCGAAGAGCACATGAAGCGTCTGTTTCGCGTGGTGCCCAGCGTGCTGTTCTGCTTTGATGGCGACCAGGCGGGCCGAAATGCGGCCTGGCGGGCGCTGGAGGCAACCCTGCCATGCTTGCAGGACGGGCGCCGGGCGCGCTTTCTGTTCCTGCCCGAGGGAGAGGACCCGGATACCCTGGTCCGCTCCGAGGGCACTGACGCCTTCCGCGCGCGAATCAATCAGCACGCCCAGCCATTGGCCGATTACTTTTTTCAACAGTTGACCGAGGAATCGGACCCGCGCTCCCTCGAAGGCAAGGCCCACATGGCCACCCTCGCCGCGCCGCTGATCGACAAAGTCCCCGGCGCCAACCTGCGCATCTTGATGCGCCAGCGCCTGAGCGAAATTACCGGGCTTAGCGGTGAAGCCGTGAGCCAACTCGTGCAAAGCACGCCTCACCCTCAGGAAGCGCCACCCGCTTACGATCCGGGCATCGATTACGACGCCATGCCGGATTACAGCGACTACCATCAGCCGCAGGCACAGGAGATGTACGCGCCGCAGCAAGAATGGACACCGAAGAAGCCTGGCGCAGGCGGCAAGAAATGGGACAAAAGGCCGTGGGACAAGAACGGCAAACGTGGCGGCGATCGCGATCAACCGCGCGCGCCACGGGTGCCGGCGGCTGTAGAGCCGCCCACCCTGGCAGCCTTGCGAACGCTACTGCATCACCCGCAACTGGCTGAGAAAGTCGAGGATGCCGGGCACTTCGCTGCCGAGGACCATACCAACACGCAACTGTTGGTCGCCCTGCTCGAAGCCGTACAGAAGAATCCCAAGCTAAACTCATTTCAACTGATTGCGCGCTGGCACGGCACCGAACAAGGCCGACTGCTCAAAGCGCTGGCAGAAAAGGAATGGCTGATTGATGGAGATAACCTTGAACAACAGTTTTTCGACACCATTACTAGCTTGTCAGCCCGCCAACGCGAGCGAAACCTGGAACAACTTCTTCGAAAAGCACGTCAAAGTGAATTGAGCACCGAAGAGAAAAATCAACTGCGCGACCTTTTAAGCCGCAATGTTTGCGCATCAAGCCCGACCTCAACTGGCGCGTGAGGTCATAGCTCAGGTATAATCCTCGGCTTGTTTTTTGCCCGCCAAGACCTTCAGTGGATAGGGTGTTATGTCCGGAAAAGCGCAACAGCAGTCTCGTATCAAAGAGTTGATCACACTGGGTCGTGAGCAGGGCTACCTGACTTACGCGGAGGTCAACGACCACCTGCCGGAGGATATTTCAGATCCGGAACAGGTGGAAGACATCATCCGCATGATTAATGACATGGGGATCAACGTATTCGAGGTTGCGCCAGATAAGGATTCCCTTATGCTGGCCGACGCCGATACCGACGAAGCCGCGGCCGAAGAGGCAGCAGCAGCGTTGGCAGCGGTCGAGACCGACATTGGTCGCACCACCGACCCAGTGCGCATGTACATGCGTGAAATGGGTACGGTAGAGCTCCTCACACGTGAAGGCGAGATCGAAATCGCCAAACGTATTGAAGAGGGCATCCGCGAAGTGATGGGCGCAATCGCGCACTTCCCTGGCACGGTTGACCATATTCTCTCCGAGTACACTCGCGTCACCACCGAAGGTGGCCGCCTGTCCGACGTCCTGAGCGGTTATATCGACCCGGACGACGGCATTGCGCCGCCTGCAGCCGAAGTGCCACCGCCTGTCGACCCGAAAGCAGCTCCAGCTGCCGACGACACCGACGACGATGACGCCGAAGCGAGCGATGACGAAGAAGAAGCCGAAAGCGGTCCGGATCCGGTCATCGCCGCACAGCGCTTTGGCGCTGTCGCCGATCAGATGGAAATCACCCGCAAGGCCCTGAAAAAGCACGGTCGTGGCAACAAGCTGGCAATTGCCGAGCTGGTAGTCCTGGCTGAGCTGTTCATGCCGATCAAACTGGTGCCGAAGCAATTCGAAGGCTTGGTCGAGCGTGTTCGCAGTGCCCTGGATCGTCTGCGTCAGCAAGAGCGCGCGATCATGCAACTGTGCGTTCGTGATGCCCGTATGCCGCGTGCCGACTTCCTGCGCCAGTTCCCGGGCCACGAAGTCGACGAAAGCTGGACCGACGCACTGGCCAAAGGCAAAAGCAAATACGCTGAAGCCATTGGTCGCCTGCAACCGGACATCATTCGTTGCCAGCAGAAGCTGACCGCGCTGGAAACCGAAACCGGTTTGACGATCGCCGAGATCAAGGACATCAACCGTCGTATGTCGATCGGTGAGGCCAAGGCCCGCCGCGCGAAGAAAGAGATGGTTGAAGCGAACTTGCGTCTGGTGATCTCCATCGCCAAGAAGTACACCAACCGTGGCCTGCAATTCCTCGATCTGATCCAGGAAGGCAACATCGGTCTGATGAAAGCGGTAGACAAGTTCGAATACCGCCGCGGCTATAAATTCTCGACTTATGCCACCTGGTGGATCCGTCAGGCGATCACTCGCTCGATCGCCGACCAGGCCCGCACCATCCGTATTCCGGTGCACATGATCGAGACGATCAACAAGCTCAACCGTATTTCCCGGCAGATGTTGCAGGAAATGGGTCGCGAACCGACCCCGGAAGAGCTGGGCGAACGCATGGAAATGCCTGAGGACAAGATCCGCAAGGTATTGAAGATCGCTAAAGAGCCGATCTCCATGGAAACCCCGATCGGTGATGACGAAGATTCTCATCTGGGTGACTTCATCGAAGACTCGACCATGCAGTCGCCAATCGATGTCGCCACTGTTGAGAGCCTTAAAGAAGCGACTCGCGAAGTTCTGTCCGGCCTCACTGCCCGTGAAGCCAAGGTTCTGCGCATGCGCTTCGGTATCGACATGAATACCGACCACACCCTCGAGGAGGTTGGTAAGCAGTTTGACGTGACCCGTGAACGGATTCGTCAGATCGAAGCCAAGGCGCTGCGCAAGCTGCGCCACCCGACGAGAAGCGAGCATTTGCGTTCCTTCCTCGACGAGTGATCCACAGAACCCCCGGCCCAGGCCGGGGGTTTTGCTTTATGCAGATTAAATGCCCCGTACATCCCCCCCGCCGCATAGCCCGTCTACACTCGAAACATTCCCCCCCAGCCATAACGAGACCGTTATGCCCAGATGGCCGACCGTGCTTTTTTTGCTGTCGCTGATGACCTGGACCGCAACGGCTGGCGCGTTGACTCTTACCGACGAAGAACGTAGCTGGCTGACAGCTCACCCGGAATTGCGACTGGGCGTAGACGCGTCCTGGCCGCCATTTGAATTTCGCGACGAACATGGGCGCTATCAGGGCCTGGCAGCGGACTACATCAACGTCATCCGTCAACGGCTGGCCATCAAACTCACGCCCATCGAACCGGTCAGCTGGACCGAGGTCCTGAAGCAGGCCAAACAAGGCAAGCTGGACATATTGCCTGGCATTATGTCGACCCCCGAGCGCCAGACGTATCTATCGTTCACCCGCCCCTATCTTGATTTTCCGATTGTCATTCTGGCGCACGTCGGAGGCGCCCAACCGCGCAAACTCGAAGACCTGTACGGGCTGAAGATTGCCGTGGTGGAAAACTATGCCCCTCATGAACTATTGCGCACCCACCATCCCGACCTGAATCTGGTGGCAATGCCTAACGTCAGCTCGGCGCTGCAGGCGCTCGCCACCGACGCCGTGGACGCCGTAGTGGGCGATCTCGCCTCCAGTGTCTGGAGCCTGCGCCAGCTCAAACTCGACGGGCTCTACGTCAGCGGTGAAACACCCTATCGCTACCAATTGGCGATGGCCGTGCCCCCGAACAACAAGCTACTGGTCAGCATCCTGGACAAAGTCCTGGCAGACATGACCCCGAGTGAAATCAGTTCCATCCAGGAACACTGGGTCGGTAACGTCCTGGATCATCGAACCTTCTGGCTCGACGTGCTGAGTTACGGCCTGCCAGGATTACTGTTTCTGATGATCGTGCTGGCAGTGGTTATCCAGATCAACCGTCGACTCAGTTCGGAAATTGCCCGTCGAGTCGCTCTGGAACAGGAGCTGCGCAGCAGCGAATACCATTACCGCGGGCTCGTGGAGAGTCTTTCGGCCATCGCCTGGGAAGCCCGTATCAGCGATTACACCTACAGCTACGTGTCACCTCACGCTCAGGACCTCCTTGGTTATCCGCTGCCCCACTGGCTGATTCCGGGCTTCTGGCGCAACATCATCCACCCCGCGGATCTGTCCCGGGCCCAGACTTTCTGCGACCGTGAAGTGGCGGCCGGGCGCGATCACAGCGTCGATTACCGGGTCATCACCGCTGACGGCCGCTGCCTGTGGGTCCGCGATATCGTCAGCCTGATCGAGCACGCCCATGAACCGGTACTGCGCGGGCTGATGATCGACATCAGCGAAGCCAAGCGCACCGAAGAGGCGCTGCGCCTGTCGGAACAGAAGTTCGCTTCAGTGTTCCAGCAATGCCCGGATATTCTGGTGATCGCGCGGCTTTCCGACGGTTGCCTGCTGGAAGTCAATGAGGCGTTCGAAGAACAGATCGGCCTCAAGGCCGAAGACGTCATAGGCCAGACCGCCACCGACCTGAACATTTGGGGCGTTCCCGGCGTGGGTCCGGGTTTGTTGCAGCGCTTGCAAGCCGGCAGCATCCGCAACCTGGAGATGCCCTTTCGCCGCAGCAATGGCCAGGTGTTTACCGGCCTGATTTCCGCCGAACCTTTCGATCTCGATACCACCCCGGCCCTGGTGGTCGTCGTGCGGGACATCAGTCAGCTCAAGGAAACCCAGCAGCAACTGCAAACCTCGGAAGAGAAATTCGCCAAAGCCTTTCATGCTTCCCCCGACGGCTTGCTGCTATCCCGGCAGAGGGACGGCTTGCTGTTGGAGGTTAACGAAGGCTTCAGCCGTATTACCGGTTTCAACAGCGCGATGTCCGTGGATCGCTCGGCCCTGGACCTGGGGATCTGGGTCAATCTCAACGAGCGCAAACAGATGCTCGAACTGTTGCACCGGGACGGTTTCGTCCGCGACTTCAGTTGCCACATCCGCCGCAAAGACGGGCAGATCCGGCTCTGTGAGGTTTCAAGCCGGCCGCTGCCCATCGGCGATGAGAACTGCATGCTGACCATCGCCCGGGACATTACCGAGCGGCACCTGATGCAGGAGAAGCTGCAGCAGGCCGCTACGGTGTTCGAGAGCACCGCCGAGGGTGTATTGATCACCGACACCCAACAGCACATCAGCGCGGTCAATCGGGCGTTCACCGAAATTACCGGTTACAGCGAGAGCGAAGCCCTGGGCCACACCCCTCGCTTGCTCGCCTCGGGCCTGCACGACAGCGCATTTTATGCGGCGATGTGGCATCAGTTGACCGCCGACGGTCATTGGCAAGGCGAGATTTCCAACCGACGCAAGAATGGCGAGCTCTACCCGAGTTGGCTGACCATCAGCGCAGTGCGCAACCGGGACAAATTCATCACCCACTTTGTTGCGGTGTTCGCGGACATTTCCAGCCTCAAGCACGCGCAGGCCAAACTCGACTACCAGGCCCACCACGACCCGCTGACTGGCCTGCCAAACCGCACGCTGTTCGAAAGTCGGCTGCTGACCGCACTGAACAGCCAGCAGGAAAACGGTGGCCAGGGCGCCGTGCTGTTCCTCGACCTGGACCGCTTCAAACACATCAACGACAGCCTCGGCCACCCGGTCGGTGACCTGCTGCTCAAAGGCATCGCCGTGCGCCTCAAGGAGCAGCTGCGTGATATCGATACCGTGGCGCGGCTGGGTGGCGACGAATTCATCATCCTGCTCCCCGGCCTGCAACAGTCCAGCGATGCCGACAACATTGCCACCAAGCTGCTCAATTGCTTCGCCGCCCCGTTCCAGGCCGGCGAGCACGAGTTTTTCATCAGCGCCAGCATCGGCACCAGCCTGTATCCCCAGGACGGCTGCGACGTCGCCACGCTGGTCAAGAACGCCGATGCCGCGATGTATCGCTCCAAGGCCAAGGGCCGTAACCGGGTTGAAAGCTACACCCGCGACCTCACCGCCCAAGCCAGCGAGCGTGTGGCGCTGGAACATGAACTGCGGCGCGCCATCGAGCGCAACGAGCTGTTTTTGTACTACCAGCCCAAAATCAGTCTGGACGATCATCGAGTGGTGGGCGCCGAAGCGTTGATTCGCTGGCGTCACCCCACCTTCGGCGATGTGCCTCCCGAGCACTTCATTCCCTTGGCCGAAGAAAACGGCATGATCCTGCAAATCGGCGACTGGGTACTTGAGACCGCCTGCCGACAGATGTACGAGTGGAACCGGGTCTATGAGTGCCTGGGCCCACTCTCAGTCAACCTCGCAGGCGCGCAACTGCGCCAGCCGAACTTGCTTGGCCGGATCGAACAACTGCTCAAGGACAACCAACTCAAACCCGGCTTCCTGCAACTGGAGATCACTGAAAACTTCATCATGAGCCAAGCCGAAGAGGCGCTGGCGGTGCTGCATCAACTCAAACGCTTGGGCGTGCAACTGGCGATCGACGATTTCGGCACCGGCTATTCGTCCCTGAGCTACCTCAAACGCCTGCCGCTGGACATTCTCAAGATCGACCAATCCTTCGTCCGAGGCCTGCCGGACGACCCACACGATGCGGCCATTGTTCGCGCAATCATCGCCCTGGGCCGCAGCATGCAATTCACCGTCATCGCCGAGGGCGTCGAAACCCAGGCACAGCAGCAATTCCTGGCTGCGGAGGGCTGTGAACAGATCCAGGGGTACATCGTCAGCCTGCCACTTCCCCCCGACGAATTCGCCGTGACGTTTCTTCGTACAGCCGTATTGGATTTTTCGGATAGCACAGCCGAGAAACCATCGCTATAATCCGCGGCCTACTGAGGGCCTATAGCTCAGTTGGTTAGAGCAGGGGACTCATAATCCCTTGGTCGTAGGTTCTTATGTGGTATGCAACTCAGGGTGGTATTTAAACCCTCGATTTGATAGCTTTGAAGATGTTTTTGGGCCTCTAGCTCATGTTGGTTAGAGCAGCGGACTTAACAGATCAGTACCTAAACCTTCAGGGCATGGTGCTGAACAAATGGGTTGCCTCGGGATAAGTTAACTCTGTCCCTTGGTAGAATCGCTCAAATTCGGGGAAGCCTCTGCGCAAGCGTGGTAATCCCGAGCCAAGCCTCGAATTGAGGAAGGTGTAGAGACTGTACGGGCGGGCCGAAAGGTAAGAGACAGTCCAGACCACGAACCCGAAAGGGGCGGTGAAAATCGAAGTGGTAAGCATAATCCGTTGGTGCCCGGTTCGACTCCGGGGAGGCCCACCATTTAAAAAAAACCGCATCCATGATGCGGTTTTTTTATTCCCCGAAATTACTCTTCTTCAGCTATGGCATCGCAGGTAGCAGCGATCCATTGCTCCACGCCAGCCGGCGAGGCCCCCCGGTGTCAGGATAGTTGTCGCCTCTCCGGTTTTTCCTGAAAAAGCATATCGGGGGCGGAAAGAGACTGTTCGTGCCGTACTATTCATCTGAACGCAAAGCCGCATTACTCAAGATGCTGCTTCCCCCGCTGAACCTATCGATGGCCGAGGTTTCCCGCCGCGAAGGAGTCAGCGAAATGTCTTTGTCCAACTGGCGCAAGAAGGTCAGTTCTGAAGGAAGCACAGTGCCTGAAGACAAGTCACTCCCGCAGACCTGGTCTGCTGAAGCCCGGTTCGCTGTAGTCCTCGAAACCGCCGGTCTGTCGCAGCTCGAACTGGGTGAGTATTGCCGACGAAAAGGTCTGTACCCCGAACACGTCAGCGCTTGGCGTCAAGCCTGTATCACGGGGCAGCAGGGCGTTCAGAACCAACAAAAGGTTGACCGCGAACAGTCTCGAAAGGACAAGAAACGTATCCAGGAACTTGAGCGAGAACTACGCCGCAAAGACAAGGCGCTGGCTGAAACCGCCGCGTTGTTGGTGCTGCGAAAAAAGCTCAACGACTACTGGGGGATCGACAACGAGGACAGCTAACCTCTTTGCCGCAACGGCAGTTACTGGTGGCCTGGTTGATCGAAGCGATCATGGCCGGGGCCCGAAAAAACAGGGCGTGTCAGGAAATCGGGCTCTCGCTCAGGACCTTGCAGCGCTGGACCGAGACTGAAGATGTTCAAGCCGATGCCCGCACGACTACCGTGCGGCCTACGCCGCGTAATGCCTTGAGCGAGATCGAACGGCAAGCCATCGTGACGCTGTGCAATAGCCCGGCATACGCCCATCTGCCGCCGAGTCAGATCGTTCCGCGTCTGGCTGACGAGGCGCGTTATCTGGCGTCGGAGTCCACGTTTTATCGCGTCCTGCGTGCGGCAGGCCAGCAGCAGCACCGTGGCCGTAGCCAGCGGCCCAGACGGCACGCGGCTCCGACGACGCATGCCGCCAACGCGCCCAACCAGGTGTGGTCCTGGGACATCACGTATATGGCGTCGCCGATACGCGGCAAGTATTACTACCTGTATTTGATCGAAGACATTTATAGCCGCAAGGCGGTGGGGTGGGAGGTTTACGAAGAAGAAAGCGGCGAAAAGGCGGCGGCCCTGCTGCAGCACAGCGTGATCAGCGAGCAGTGTTTACGCGAGCCGCTGGTACTGCACTCGGACAACGGAGCGCCGATGAAATCGGTGACGCTGTTGAGCAAGATGTACGACCTGGGCATCACGCCGTCCCGCGGTCGCCCGCGTGTGAGCAATGATAATCCCTACTCGGAGTCGCTGTTTAGAACGCTGAAATATTGCCCGCAATGGCCAGTGAATGGTTTTGCCAGTTTGGACGCCGCACGGGCCTGGGTGAGGGATTTCATGCGTTGGTACAACAACGAGCACCGGCATAGCCGCATCCGCTTCGTCACACCGGCTGAGCGGCATCGAGGACTGGACCATCAGATCCTGGCGCAGCGCCATGAGCTGTACAAACGAGCCAAGGAGAAAACCCCGGAGCGCTGGTCAGGTCGGACGCGTAACTGGGAACCGATCGGCACGGTGATGCTGAACCCGGATCGGGAGCAGCAGGCCGAGAAAAGAGCGGCATAGTAGGACGGTTGACGCGACAAGTACCTTGAAAAACGCCGAGGCTTCAATAGCTATAAGCCTTTCAGTAATCTGCCGCACAGCCTGCACTGCCGCTTCGGGCTTGGGCAAACCCGACCAGAACAATGCTTGGCCTACGATACTTTCCCAACCATAAAAAAGGGTGAGGCCAATCCCAAGCCCATGCGCCCAGTCGTCCAAATAGATTGTGTCCAGCATGGGCTGCTGAGTTGAAAGCATGACAAGCGCCACCTCTCTCACTCCCATAGATACACATTTTTGCCCGAATACCTGAACATCACCCGATGAAACAGGTTTGTCTCGGACCTCAAATGCTTTCTCCCATATCTCAGGCTGGAGTTCACTCCGAACACATACATCGCCCGGAGAGTCACGACTCGGATCATTAATGCGACCACTCTCCACACGTGCAGGACCGACCGCAGCATCCATAAGTCCCGCAACCGCTGCCTGCGCCCGACGACCGCTTTCGGAATCGCCCTGAACGAAGGTGAAGATCACTGATGCTAACGTCTCAGGCCTAACACTGATGGCCCCTGATGAGGTGAAATATCTCGGCTGGTAGCCCCTACGCACTGATATAAATGCTCGCAAGGCTGTCCTAGCTTGCTCCTCGCTATTCATTTGCTGGAGTTCGTCCACCAAAACTAGCATGTATGCAAACGCTACAGCACTCATCGAATGAACGGGGGTCTGGTCACCCAGGTGAGTCATCCTAAAGTAAGGTTGATTGTTCAAAGGCTCTCGGCCGGTCACACCGATGTGGAAACCCAAATCTGCTGATAGCGGAACCAATACACCATGACACAATGACCGAGCAGAGTAAGCCCGGTCATTGCCCACGGCATGCCTTGGCTTTATGGCATACAGATCGACATTTCGATTAACTGACTTCGCGAGAATTTGTGTACCGATGAACGCGATATGGGTCTGCGCTTGTCCTAGGCAAAGCTGTGAAAGATGCTCTATTTTCTGGACCCATACTGCATCCGCCTCTGCCCCTTGATCCAGTGCAGTAGCTTCCGCACGCACTATTTCTTGCGCGCGCGGCTTATTAATATCCATTTAATTCCCTTTTTTAGATTGTGTTTTATTCGTTTTCAGCCTTAAACCCCAGCAAGTCCCCCGGACTGCACTCAAGAATTCGACATAGTTTCTCTATCGTGCTGAGTCGGGTGTTGTAGCCAGGCCTAGCAGCGAGCGACTGCAACGTCGCCACAGAAATTCCGGTGCGCTCAGCGATAGTTTCGTAGGTCAAACGCACTCCCGTGCGTTGCCTGTAGGAATCCATGGCCTCTCTCAATTTCACGTAGATCATATGTTCTTGTATTGACAGTACAGTTTATTTGCGGTAGGCTAAAAGAATGCGGTTACAACGCCTATGGAAACTCACTTTACTCAGTTAGAGCCTCAATGTTAAAGACGATTAGCCTTTTTTCCGGTATCGGCGGACTTGATTTTGGATTCGAAGCCGCGGGCTTCGAAACCCAAGTAGCACTGGAGCTTGATCGCCATGCCTGCGCGGCAATGCGCCTGAACCGTCCTTCATGGGCAGTGATTGAAGGTGATATCAACGATGTTCCTTCCTCGCTGATTCTCGAAAAAGCAGGATTGCTCCCTGGCGAAGCTGACGTTTTGATCGGTGGCCCACCGTGCCAGCCTTTCTCGAAGGCAGGCTACTGGGCTAAAGGGGACGCGCTTCGACTCGATGACCCCCGCGCTGATACCCTAACCGGCTACCTGAGAGTATTGCGAGATACACGCCCCCGCGCGTTTCTGCTAGAGAATGTTTATGGCCTCGCTTATCAGGGAAAAGATGAGGGCCTTCGGCATATATTGGATGGCATTGAGCTGATTAACAAAGAGACAGGTACGAACTATAAGGTTACCTGGACGGTTATCAATTGTGCAGGATTTGGAGTTCCTCAAACGAGAGAGCGTGTTTTTCTCGTCGGCTCTAGAGACGGAAAAACGTTCAAATTTCCATCACCCACACATGCGAAGCCAAGTGATATTGCCCAGGATCTCTTTTCCGAGTTAGAACCCTTCCGAACCGCTTGGGATGCTATTGGCGACCTACCTGAACCGTCGCCCGATGAAGCCGGACTAAAGGTGGGTGGCAAATGGGCTGACCTGCTTCCCAGCATCCCAGAAGGAGAAAACTATCTCTGGCACACGAGCCGCAGTGGCGGACTACCTTTATTTGGATGGCGGACACGCTATTGGAGCTTTTTACTTAAACTTTCAAAGAAGCTACCGTCCTGGACTATCCAAGCGCAACCAGGCTCGTCCATCGGCCCCTTCCATTGGAATAACCGACGCCTTAGCTTTCGTGAATTGTGCAGGCTTCAAACCTTTCCGGACGATTTACGCCTTGAGTGTGGCCGTACGGAGGTGCAGAGGATGCTTGGGAATGCCGTCCCTTCCCTAGTCGCCGAGGTTCTCGCCAGGGAGATCAGAAAGCAGTTTTTCGATATGCCTATCCTAAGTCCGTTGAAACTGCTTCCACCAAAGCGAGAATACGTGCCACCAGCTGAAAAAAATGAGCCGGTTGCGTCTAAGTATCTAGAGCTGATTGGCGATCATGCAGACCACCCTGGGACTGGGAAAGGACGCTTAGCTGTAAAGCAAAGCATCGCCAGCAATTAAGGATCAGCCTATGCACCTTACTCGGTCATAGGCATTCACTTGAAACAGTCATCTGTACCGCATGCGTGGGATCAATTTCCTATCACACACTGCGGTATAGATAGCATTGCAAGCTCAACTTTTCCGCTTATAGAATCATTAATGGCTAACGCTTGCGCCCCCCGGCGTGATGCTTCCCCATGCCGATAAAGGCTATCCACACACTCGGAAAAGAGGCAAGATTGTGCGGTTTATAACTTGGTTGATTACTCATCTAAAATGACGCTAGCCTCTCATACAAAAACCGACGGCGCCGCTGCTGCACGATATGCAGCCGGCCTACTGGGAATTGCTACCTGCGCTGAAACAACAGCTACTACGATGGCTGAGGACGCAGGGAAAGTTGACGTAAAGCTTTCGTTCCGACATATCGCACTAACCAATAAGCTGATAACTGCACACGCACAAGTGAAAGCAGGCCCGTCTTATCGTAGAACCTCAGATGCAGATTCAATTACGTTAGCAATCGATAGAAAAACGCTTGAAGCACTGTCAGGGACAGGAATGCCCGGACTGGTAATCTGGGTGCCACCACCGCCAATGGATCGGCTCTATTGGTATGTAACCGACCCGCGCACCCCGCTCAAGACGCCTACCAAAATACCAAAAACACAGTACCTACGACCCTCGCTTCGTTACGACCTGACTCGACTGTACGACTACGCGTCATGGTCATATCGCACCACTTCACAAACGATTGGCCCGCTTTCCACAGATGTGCTGCCGAAAGCACGAAGCGCATACAAAGCGCTGAAATCAAAGCAGTGGAGTAACCCTTTGGTGGGCCACCTTCAAGTCACCCGCTTGGCTTGGCGACACATCACTAGACGCTCAAAGTCAGAGGCAAGACGTACATTGTCGCTTAGGGCTGTTCCCCACTTGAAAGCATTCCTCGGAAAACCGCCAGATCGTTACACATGTAACTTCGTCGGTTTAGAAGTCAACGGCTCGGTGACGAAAGAATCAAGGTATCTGATGTGCTGGTATCGGCAGGCACTTACGATTGACGGAGAGAGCCATTCGCTCCTAGTTCGTATTCGAGAAGAAATCACCTATCCAACGGAGTGGACAAAGCGCCCGCTTAGTGCAGCAGACATCACTCAAGTAGCCACGTTGGCGGCTTGGTGGTGCAAAAAAGACAAGTGACGCACCCGCCTCGGATTTCCGTACTGACGCATTGCCGAAACAACGAGTCGCTTAAACTCCGCGTCATCTAACCGGGATAGTTGAGACGGGTACGCCGGCCCGAATCGTACAGAATCCCAAGCACCAGTTTCAAGTTCATTTCCATCGGCACCTTGCCGGATAGAAACGAGCGAAATAGTACATCAATAAATCCGATGGCTATTTTACTTTTTTTGACCTTTATCCTTGGCAATTCGATTGGATCTACAAGAGATTGCGAGCGCTCATGGCACTAGGTCCACTCGTAAAATAATGTAGCGCATTGCCCAGTCAGAGCTATCCTTTCGCTCACCAGAAAGGACTGCCCCGCAACAATAATTCGTTATCTACGCATGCCCCAATTTCCATGGAGGATGGTTGAGCAATGAATAAACTGAACCTTGCGCTGGAAAACTGCTACGGAATCCGTAAGCTCGATGCGGTTCTGGACTTCAGTAACTCCTCGACCGTCGCCATTTATGCGCCAAACGGCGCCATGAAAAGCTCGCTAGCTAACACGTTCCAAGACATCGCCGACGGCAACAAATCAAAAGATCGCATTTTTCCTGATCGAGCCACTCAACGAGCAATAACCAACGAATTGGGGGAGGATCTGCCATCAAACTGCATCCTGGTTCTTCGTCCTTATGAAGAGGTCTCCAACCAGAAGGAAGAGACGGCGACTCTTCTGGTGAACTTTGATTTGCGTAAAGAGTTTGAAGCGCTCCATGCCGAAATAAATATCGCGAAATCTGCGTTTATTAAAGCACTTAAAACCCAGTCAAAAACCAAGCGGGATATCGAGCGCGAAATCTCCTCAACTTTTACTGCCGGTGCCGACCAGTTCAACGTTGCTCTGATTCGGATCAAGGATGAAATCGCAGAGCAACCAGACGCCCCGCTTGCAGCCATCCCCTACGAGACGGTCATGGACGAGAAAGTCCAAGCATTTTTGGCCGACGGTGATTCCAAGACAGCAATTGACGACTACGTAAAAAAATACAATGAACTGCTTGCAGCTTCGAAATACTTTAAGAAGGGCACGTTCACCTATTACAACGCTGCCATCGTCGCGCGCCAATTGAAGGAGAACGGATTTTTCCAAGCCAAACACACCGTCAGTCTCAATGGCGACAGCCGGGTCGAAATTACTTCTGAGGATCAGCTTGAACAGCTGATACGAGAGGAGAAGGAGAAAATCTCAACCGACGCAGAGCTTCGTTCAAAGTTTGACACGCTTGAAAAGCAGATTCAGAAAAACGTGACCTTACGCGACTTTGAGGCCTATTTGCAGGAGCACGAGGAACTGCTGCCCGAACTGGTTGACCTGCCGGCGTTCAAGGAAAAACTCTGGAAGTCATACATCAAAGCGAATTATGAGCTGTACGTTAATTTACTGGAGAAGGTTCAGGCTGCTGCAATTCGCACTAAGGAAATCCAAGAGCAAGCCGCCCGCGAAGGGACGCAATGGCAAGCCGTCATCGACATCTTTAATGATCGTTTTGTCGTGCCTTTCCGGCTGGAGGCGATCAACAAAGTTGAAGTGATGCTCGGCCAGGAAGCAGTACTGCGCCTAGGCTTCGTCTTCCAAGATGGGGAAGAGGAGGTTCAGGTCGGTCGTGAGGCCTTGCTGCAAACACTCAGTACCGGCGAGAAGAAAGCGTTCTATGTGCTCAACATGCTATTCGACATTGAAGTACGGCGTCAGTCTGGCAAAGAAACTTTGGTGGTTGTTGATGACATTGCGGATTCGTTCGACTACAAAAATAAGTATGCAATTATCCAATACCTAACCGACCTCGCCGAAGATCGCACCTTCAAACAACTGATCCTGACTCATAACTTTGACTTCTATCGCACCATCGAAAGCCGTAACCTAGTGCGGCGAAGCAATTGCTTCATGGTGTCTAAAACCAGCGCCGGGGTGAAGCTGGAAGAGGCAATCGGCATCAAAAATATCTTCATGAACTCTTGGAAACCCAACTTCTACGGGGATCGTCGCAAGAAGATCGGTTGCATTCCTTTCATGCGAAACTTAATCGAGTACACCAAAGGCGATGGCGACGCTGATTACGATCTGTTGACCGCCCTTTTGCACTGGAAGGCAAGGTCAAACCAGATCACTGTTGCAGATCTGGACGGCATCTATGACCGACTCTTTGGCGCCACGGGAAGGTCCCCAAACGGAGCAGAAACAGTTCTTGAAATCATAGACTTTGAGGCTAAGGCCTGCTTGCAGGCGCCGGATGGTATCAATTTCGAAAACAAGGTTGTACTTGCTATTGCCACGCGACTGTTGGCTGAGAAGTTCATGGGCGCCCAGATCAATGATGACGATTGGCTCGCCAGTATCAACTCGAATCAAACACCCGCCCTGCTGCGGCGATACAAGGAAACATTTTCAGATCAAGTCGAAGCGATTCAGATACTGCAACGTGTCACGCTGATGACGCCGGAAAACATCCACCTGAACTCGTTCATGTACGAGCCGATTCTGGACATGTCGGACCAGCATTTGAGGCGCCTATACCAAGATGTATCAGCGTTGAACTGATACCACTTGGGTACACGACCAAACATCATTGAGGCTATCACCGAGAAAACCGCTTTCGAGGGGTACACCCATCGCTTGATGGTTCCAAACTGCTAGCATGAAGCCCCGGCCTATTGGGGCTTTTTTTCGTCTGTCACTAGGGACTGAACGTGGAAGAAGATTTCCCAGAGTATGAGGATTACCAGCACCACCAACGGCCCACGCTGGTGGACGACAAGAGCCATCAAAATCATTGGCGGAATCGTGCTAACGACCTTCATGCCTCTGCGGGTGCCATTTGGCTTTCCATGTCAAACGGGCGTGGCCATGACGCAGCTAGGGAGCTTGGTTTAGGTGAAGGGTTCGACATGCACCTTGCCTGTTACCACGTTTACCACATGCTCTGCGGGCTCTCGCTGGAAGTAGCAATGAAGTCAGTGCTTGTAAGCCTAGGTCTTAACCCACCAGAGCATCACGACTTGAACCTATTGGCTCATTTGCTTGGAGTGAAGAGAAACCCTGCTCAGAGGAAGATCCTGAATTTCTATCAGCACAGCGTTGTATGGGCTGGACGCTATCCCGTGCCTGTGAACGCGACTGACGAAAAGCTCATCGACTACTACGAGATGGCCAACACTGTTCTGTACAAAGGCAAGACGGCGATTAAGGGCACGACCATCAACATCAAAACCTACTCACCGAGTGGGGCAACGTCATGGGAGCGGTATGACGCTCTCTACAAGAGCTACACCGCCCTCTTCGATCATCGCTACCCAGTTAAAGCCAAATAAAATGAGCGAGTGGGAAGAATTCTGTGAGTCCGGTGGCTTCTCCACGGGGGAAGAAGACTATGAAAAAATCATCGACAGTCTTGAGAAAACTCCACGTCAAAAATCTTTGAGCCAACCGCCTCCCTGTGATCTTAACCAGGAGGAAGTGAGCGCTTTGATGAAGCTTGATGCCCATGGCATCCCCAAGCATTCCGAAATCTCTCTCATGGTTTGGACGGGCCAAACGGCTGAAATCGGTCAGTGGTCATTGGATGGCTTGATCGCGGGTAAAGATGAAGGGCTAATTGTTCGCTTTCGAGAAAAGGACGGTGATTATTTCGCGCCTTTGCACATGCTCATCGAGGCACTGCGCTCAACGCGCTTACCTCTGCGATTGGATGACCAACTTGTGATCTGGGATTCCAAAAACGAGTGCTTGGATAGCTGGCGGGGTATTTTTAAAGAGTCTTTTTTGGTCCAACGTACCGATAGGGTTCCCTCGGGGCAGGACGATCTGAACATGCTGCACCTTCTGGATCGTGCAAAGGCCGCTGACCATTCTTTAAAACCACTACTGATCGCAGCCACTAACCTTGAACGAGCGCTGGCCGGTGGAGTTGTTGAGTTCATTGATGGTAGCTCGCTGTCATCAGAAACCCTGTCTGATGCATTCCTCGTTTACGTCACCAGCAAGGGCGTACCAGTCAGCAAGCCGCTTCGGTCTATAGATAACTTCGTGATGGAGCTGCACACTAGAAATGGTACTTACAAGCTCTCAGATGGCAAGGTTCGCACAGTGAACGGCCCTGCTCGATTCACTGCCGGTGCAATCCTTCTAGACAAGGTAACTAAGTACCCAACGTACTACCTGCGGGCCGACCATGGGACGATCTACCAGCCTGTGTACAGAAAGGTTTCCGAGGACGAGATCCAGGATCACGATCCAAGCAGCATTTTCGCCACTGATGGTGCCCATCCGCTTGAGCTGAATGGAACGCACAGCGCTGATCGATACGTTACGACACTGCCCTATGCAGAGCGTTACAAAGACAGTTTATTTAAAGAAATGATGGAGCAAGATGTTTTTCATATCGACCGAAAAACATGTCAGCCATAGCTAGGACTGAAAATATTTCTGTAAACTGCCCCGTTAAACAGGTGATGCCCGTAAGGAGAGGAGCCTGAATGTAAAGGCTAAATGAGAGCGGGAAAAAGGTGCGGCTAATGTGCGGCAACACGCATATTTGATATTCACGGCCGCCTGTTGAAATTCCTAAGGTTGTTTCCGCCAGTGTGCCTGTACTCCCCATTTCGGTTCGACTCCGGGGACGCCCACCAATTCCAGAGCCAGACCGACAGGTCTGGCTTTTTCATATTGTGTCTAAAAAGTCGTCACGTGCAAATTTCTTGTTGACACTGCAAACCCCACACCCAATGCTTGATGGGTGTGGTACTTGGAAGCGGTGCGTATGAAAAATTTTATCCTCGTTCAAGCCCCGGTGACAGTCGAGGCCTCGCACCTCCTTCTCCACCTTGACCCGGCGACCCCAGATGAGCAGCGCGAGTTTGAGCCATTCACCCATTACTCCCGGTGGCTAGCTCAGCGCGGCTATGCCTTCAATACCGATCTTCTCTACTCTGAACACGTAGGTCGATTCATCGACTATGTGTATGAGGTTTCCATCTCCCAGTTCGACTCGGATGTAGAACTCTCAATTTCGTCGATCATCTACAGCTACCAGTCCTTCCTGCTTTTTGGCAAAGGCTCATCAAACCCGATAGCCGCAAGAATGGCGGAACAGCTTGGAAAGGAAAAGACCACCAGCCAGTCATCACTTGCTCAAACGATAGAATCTTCTATCCGGTGGTTTCTTCAAGTCTGTGAAACCCGTAACAGCATCTCGCCCGACCCGCTTTTCAGCCGGTTGTACGTCAACCGCCCTGAATACAGACAGAATCATGAGATATCTGCAATAAAAGCAAACTCTTGGTTAGCCGGTACGATAAGAGATGCTCTCGTTGCCGCTCTCCCGAAGAGGAAGCGGGAAACCCTCTTTCCGCGTGCGAGCCGCCGGGACAGAAAAAACGATAAAGAGGCCTATAAAACGGTCGCCTTTCCTATCGAAACATCTGTGTCTCTCGTTCGCCAAGAAAGACCTAAGAGATCCAAGGTTTTTCACCGTGACATGGCCATTTATGCGCTGCTGGCTGCATCCGGGGGCCGCACGAGCGAAGCACTTCAAGTGAGGCTCATCGATGTTGACGCTGACAATTTAGCCGTATATTTGAGAGATCCCTTTTCAAGAAAAAATCCAGGCATAACTGAAGAGGAGCACCGCCTGCTCGCGTGGAAAGGTCGCGACACAGAAATTACGTTCCTAATAGAACCTTTCGGTAAGATATTTTTTGAGCATCTGGAGCAGTATTTGGCCCTGGAATATAACTCTAGTTGCGGGCATGACTTCCTATTCCAAGATATCGATGGAAGGCCATACTTCACCAGTGACAGAAGCAGCCGAGATAAAACGTTCAAGAGCTATGCTAGCAGAGCAGGTCTGGCCGACTGCAAGGGGATCAGCCTGCACTCCCTAAGGCACATGTACGGAACCTATACGCTGAATTACATGCCTGTTCCTGGCCAGGAAACACCAGGCCTCCCGCTAACATACGTCAAAATTCTGATGGGGCACTCCAACATCACTTCTACAATGAAGTACGCAAAGCACGACACCGATTTGATTGATGCATACTTCCAGCACGCCAACCAATACATAACCCTGCGCGGCGAGCAGTCGATGAACACCATACGACAAGAGTTTTACATCCGCCAGCTGGAGGTTTTGCAACAAGAAGCCATGAGAATCGAAGGTACGATCGTATGATCAACCTTACCCGTGATGTGTTGATTATCAAATCAGGACTGGAGCTTTCTGAGTCGATAAAGCTTGCCATTTCTCACTCCAAGGAGTGTGTGAAAAAAGAGCTATACAACGGAGCTTATATTTCACCAAGCAAGGTAACAAGCTCGTCAAGGAACGAGTTTTATCAGGCTTCTATCTTCCGCCTATTCGACAACCACCTTGATCCCTCTCTCTCGCCTCTCTACGATGAGAACTGGGTACAAAGCATTTATTTATGCGCTCAGAAGACTCCAACAGCTGAGTTAGCAAAACGCGTTCTTCCTCCAAACGCACATGATTGGCTTAATAAGTCCTCTTTAGAGCGACTTCAGCAAGATTCTTTACTTATCCTACATTTTCTTTGGCATGTGGGTGCGGCTCTTCTGCCTGTGACACTGAAAAAGCCAACCGTTAAAGATGCTGTCACTGGCGGAAACTTCAAAGAATTCGCAGCATCAACATATCCAGAAGTCTTAGCGCTGGTGAGCCTCCCTTTTGCAACACATGTCGAATATACGGACATACCCGATATTCGCACAGTGATGCAGGCATCCGCTCTAGACAATTTCGGATGGTATGCGTGGAGGCTGATACGAGCAACCAACTGGTACAAAATAGAAGATATTGATCCGGTGGATGTTGCAGCATGTGCCGATGCCCTGCTCTCAGCCAGAAAGGGTGAAAGCGACTGGGTAAGACACCCAATCGCTCCCAAGGCATTCTTTTCTTATATCCAGAAGCTTTACCCGAACCGATGCCAACGCGAAGATTCGGAGCACGGGATAAAAAATGATGTCCAAGCATCGACCAGTGCTATTAACAGAGGGGATTTCCACATCCCCGAAGAACACTCTGATTGTGTTTTGGTATGGTTGAAATACCAAGACAAGTTTATTGAAAGCCTAAAAGCTCGCGGAATAAAAACCTATGAATCTTACAGGCGACCACTTGCCGTCCTGAACACCTTCTTGTTCAGCACTCTACTGGCTGCTGGTATTCTCCCGCCCTTGCCAAACCAGTTCAATCGTAAACATGTAGAGGGCGATGGATTCGATGGCCTATTGAAGCAACTTCGATCCGGGAGATCGTCCAATACAGTGCAGCAACTCCTGTACCAGATCGACGCGTACTTTGATTATATGGCTGCTCATTCAAGTTCCGACGAAGGCTTATTGGGTTTCGTCAACCCAATCGTTGACATCGATTATCCGATAGTAAAAAGAAAATCCGGCACGAATAAAGCAGCATTCGAATCCGAGCATTTTCCTTACTTAATTCAATACTGCTATGCCATCGAGTCGTTTTCCACATACCTGTCGGAGAAGGTGCATTTTGAGCAAATCAGCTTGTACGCAGAAGAATACAGGGCTGATATAGAATCGAAAAACTGGAATGATGCGCAGAAGGTAATCCAGACAACGAAGTTCGGTTACGTTCCGTTAGTATTCTACAAAAACCCATTATTCGACCCTTCATCTCCAAAAAGCAGTTCGAACCAGCCGATGAAGTATGAACCACTGCATCTGATTTCTAGATCAGTGGTTCCAATCATTGACCGCGCTCTGGAAAACAATGGCTCCTGGATATTCTATCCACAGCTTAACTACATTCGCCACAATATCGTTGCATTGGAGACTGGAGTCCGAAGCATCCATATCCGATGGCTTGACAGAAGAACCTACGATCAGAACATCGACCGCTCTCGAAAGCTTCCGCCAATTTGCAAGCTCCACATCAATACAGACAAGGTGAATGGAGCTTGGGACGCATCGGTTTCTAAAGACGTAATTCAATTGCTGGATCGGCAGTATGCCATGTTGGAATGGTTTAGTGATTCGCCAATGTCAGAGGAAGTGTGGTATGACGACCATGAGGACAGCGTATTTGGAAAGATCGTAACCATCTTCCCCAAATGGATGACACCCGGAACCCTTCAGCCCAATTCTTATATGAAGTATTTCAAAAGGCTAATTTATTCATTTGACTTGTTCTGCCGATATCAATTGAAAGTTGAAGCATCGAATCAGATGCCTGAGGCCTTGGCTGAGATGGAATCAATTGAAGACCCGGTGGACTTTTTAGCGGCGGTTAAGCTAGAAGCTGAGGCTAGCAAGCTAATTGAGCACACCCCGCACTCTTGTCGTGTCTCCGTAGTATCAGAGTACATCCGAATTCTTCCTCCGCACATCATCGGCAGCCACCTTACAGGACACGCCACTGATGCCCATGTGATGTATTACGCCAAGGTTGATCCAGCGTATTTGAGAACGGTAGCCCAGCATCAAAAAATGAGCGTTGAGCAGGGCTGGTTGCTGGATCGACCAACAATGTCCTCCATCAAGGCCGAAGACGTTACATCCAAGTTGCAACAAGCATTCCGCCAAGACAAAGACAAGTCGCTGGTTGATTTCGGTGCAATTTCCTTCGACCGCGAAACCAATGATGACGTGCTGTCAGGAATCAAAGCTGCAAAACAGCGACCCATTGATTCACTTGCTTTTATGCCAACGCACATTTGTCCCTTTGGTAACCAGTGTCCGCCGGATGTCATGAAAGACTTGGGCGCCGTACCAGGGTCAAGGACGCCCTGCGGCGGTTGCTACTATTCGATCAAAACCGTCGACCACCTGCCCAGAATTCATGGGCTGATTCGGGTGCTTACGGATGAGTGCAGCGAGCTAGAAAGCCACATAGCCGAGGCTAGAAAAAATGGGGCATCGCCCCAAAGCCTGTTGCAGAAAGCCAACCACCGCAAATTCTTGGCCTCAGAGGTCATTTCATGGAGCGTCACCGCTCACTGCCTTGAGCAAATGCATAGTGAGATCAAGACACGGTCTAGTTTTCTGCTGGAAAGACCTGAGATCATTTCTGAGCGCCTTGAGAAACTCGAATTCGGTAATCACAGCTTATCCAATTTGATTGCTCGCACTGCGGAAGCCAAGTCACAGGCGGAGTATTTCACCCCCCAGCTGAAGCAACAGATCATGGTTGCGCGTAACAAGCTCCTGGCTTTCACTGGAGACTTCAATCGCATGCTACAGGAGGCCCCGACTGGATTCACATTGATCGATGAGTTCAGGGGGCTGATTCGATCTACGTGTGAAGTCCTTAACCTTTCCCTGCATGACCTGAGCAGTGCGATGGACAAGCCCCTAGCGCTTGACCGCCCCAACGTGATTCTGAAGCTGGTTTCCAACCCTGGGAGTATTCCAGCATGAGCAAGGGAGCTAAACCAGGGCAGAACCGTTTTGCAGGCGCCCAACAGCGCCGTCGCGATTACAGGGTCACTCGAATTAAAGATGAGGTCATTCCAAAGCTGAAAGCTTTCGTGGGGAAAACGTCATTCGACGGAATCACGCCGTTCTCCAGATTTTGTGCCGAACTCTACAATGATGGCCTTCCCGTAAATGAAAAGAAGATTGGCTACAGAACCCTTGTCCAGAGCACTGAATACTGGTCGCTGATCGGGCCGCTTTTCTACAGGCACTGGGATTCGTCTGGCAGCATGGAATCCAAGAAAGAAAAGCTTGTAGGGAAGCTGGCATCACAACGCGCAGACGGACTTCAAGCAGAGACAGAAAGGCTGAAGAAGGAGGTAGAGGCTCTTAGGGCAGCCCTTCGTAATCATGGCGCTTCGCCTACGACCCTGCCGGACTCAAAACATACTGATCAAGATTTCATGACGAAATTTGACAAAACCTGCCGCGCCCTCAAATTGGTACTTGATGCGAGCGATAGTATGTTTGCTGTTGATTTAGACGCCATCAAGATTAGCTGTGCATACAATGACCTTGAGCCGATTGAGGGACTTGTCCCAAAAGAGCTAGCTGCACCCTTTGTCCAATGGATGAAAGCAAAAGGGAAAAATCATGGCGATCAGTGAAGAAAAACGGTCGCCATTCGAACGTTACAGGGACTATGTTTTAGAGCTGGAGCAAGCTGGCAAAAAATTTCCGGTCAACCAGTTCGGAGATGTCAACTTCAGCAAAATTGCTGACGAGTGCGGAAATCGTCGGCAGTGGTTTTCCGAAAGCGCAAAGAAGGTCTTTTGCCCCAATGGAGATACCCTGGAGCAGGTCATCGCCAAAGATATTCGTCGCATTGGCAGCGAATTTGTTTTGGCTAAAGATCCCGAGGCAGTTCTGGTTGATATCGCCGATTCAAAAAGCCGAGAAGCTAACCGACTACGCTCGATGCTGGAACAGAAGTCCAAGGAAAACGAGATACTACGAGAACAGGTCGAACGCCTATCCGCTGAGGTGCGCCTGCTTCGTGCTAGTGCCGCCGAAATCACTACCCAGCAGGAACTGATGATCGATTCAGGGCGGTCATTTATTTTATGAGTAGCCTGTCCAATGTAATTCAAGTCAGTTCAGTGAAGCCAGGTGGCTTTGGCGGTGCCATTTTTTCTGGCCGAATCCTTGGCGAAAACAAAATCTACACCTGTAAAGCTAGCTATAAAATCATCACTCGCGTGCCACAACCCGGCGAGTGCTGGCAATTCAAGGGTTCAATCGTAGGCCACGATCAATTCAGGGACTTTGTTCTAGTCGAAAGCTGCCACATTGTGAGCCTGCCTATTGCTGCGTATGTGGAGCGTTTGCTCATAAAACACCCAGCATTTAGGGGGCTTTCATTCGGCAAGGCAAAAGTTTCGAAACTTATCAGAGAGTTTGGAGCAGAGAACCTTGCTCAGACTCTAACTGCCGGAAAGGTCAGTCACTTAGCAGACGTGATCAATCCAGAACTTGCTCAAAAACTCGTAGATGCTTGGACGACATTGCAGAACGAGATTTCAACTATTGAATTTCTCATGGAGCACCATTTCGACCCAGCCCTCGCTAAAAGCATCCTCAGAGTCTGCCAAACGGACACAGTGGAGCGCCTGAAGCGCAACCCGTACAGCTTGATTGCGTTTCAAGGCATTCACCCTAACATGTGGAAAATTGTGGAGGCCGCTGCATCCAAGTTAGGTATCGCTCCCAATGATCCTCGCAGGTTGGCCGGCATCGTTGAAAATCTGTTGTACCTCCGTTTGGATCAAGGACATACAGCCTGCCCGGTTGGCGAACTCAGAAATGAGCTGAGTCAGAAACTGTCGTCTTCTGCGCTGGCTGATCTCGCTATCACTTGTGCCCTTGATCGTCGTGCCGTGTGTGTGAAAAAGCTGCACGGCGTAACGTTGCTACAGCCACTGGGGGCCGCCCTCGTTGAGAGTCAACTTGAGCAGTGCGTAGGAAATCTACTTACCGCTCAGAGTTCGCTACTCCATGGCTCGCCACAGGAACTAGAGCACGCGATTGAGAACTACTGCCTACGCAGCGAAATTTCCTCTGGACATTCCTTCACCCCAGAGCAAAAAGGTGCGGTGCTCATGGCCCTCACTAACCGGTTCAGCACGCTCACCGGATTCGGGGGCACGGGAAAAACAACAGTACTGAAGGCTATCGTCGATGTTGCTTCCGGCTATCGTCCCGTACATATCCTGGCGCTGAGCGGTAAGGCTAAAGAGCGGGCTAAGGAAGCAATTGGTCGAGACACTTTTACCATTCACAACTTCTTGATAAAGATCGGCAGCAAGGACTCGGGCATCACCAATGGAGGCGATCCGCTTGTGATAGTCGATGAGGCCAGCATGGTTGATATTGCACTCATGCTGAAGCTTCTGAATGCTTTCGCCAAGAAAGAACTCTCCCTCCTGCTTGTAGGGGATACCGGTCAGCTATCCCCTGTGGGCTATGGAGTCTTCTTTCACGTCCTGGCGAAATCGACGGCGATGCCATCGACGCATCTGACTAAAATTCACAGGACTATCGGCGATAGTGACCTTCAGAAAACCGCCATGCAGGTTCGATCAGGGCAGCTAAACACCCTCCCAGCCTGGAGAGGCGAGCGAGACGGAGTGTTTTTGATCCACTGCACCAACACTAAGGATTTGCTCGCCCATCTGGCGTCAATCAAACAAATCATCCCAGACGCCCAAATCCTTACGCCCCACATGTCTGACCGGATGCCTGATTCCGGCCACAAAATAAACAACTACCTACAAAGCGCTTTTCAGCAAACTGATGAGGCGCAAGGTATATGGATGGGCAAGTATTGGCTGCGGATTAACGACCCTGTAATCGTCACTCAGAACAGCTATGAGCACAATCTGTTCAACGGCAATACCGGCGTCATGTCTGGTCTTATCTCAATTGATGACCAGATTTCCGGCATATTCATTTTCAATGGGGTCGAAATAACCCTCTCCAGGATGGACTTGTTCGTGCTCGGGATGAAGCTTGCCTACGCAATATCGATCCATAAATCGCAGGGAAGCGAGTACCAGACATCCATCATTTGCTCTCTGAGCCAAAGTGAATTTGTGGAGCGGAGCATGCTGTATACCGGCATCTCACGATCAAAACGACTTGCGCTGATACTAAGCACCCAAGAGATTTTGCAGCAGGGCGTAGCTCGGCCGAACCGCAGTGACACCCTATGTGTTGGCTTCTCGATTTGAGTTCGCTGTTCATTTCTCACCCCCCGATTTCGCTTTGTCAAAAAAATCACGGAGTGTCTGCCTGTGCGAAGCACAGGTAGAAACCGTTATTTTTATTGACAACACCTCATCCAGCGAAGCGATCAGCCTTGGCTCTGGAAGTGATGAGGCTCCGCCTCACCGCTTCCCGAGCCCCTCGGGCGGCGTAGAGCGAGGTCTGAGGCAGCGCCCCAGGGTTTTGCCTCTCTAGTTGGGTAACTGCACGGACTTACCCACCCATTGCCCCGGAACCACAATGGTCAAATCTAGGTATTTAAAACCAAGACGTTTTCTTCATGCACTGCATAAAGAGTTCGAGGAACCGAGTGCTCGGAACGAGGTTCGCACCCACGACAAGTCCCTCGATGTCTCCAGCATCAAACTCTTGTTCAATGATATTTTTAGAGTCGTAGTCATATTTCAGCCTCCCGATGACCAGTTGGCTTGAGCGCCCATTAGCCAAGCTCTCCTCTAAGGATTCCTCAGATGAGCGCCTGCTATAGAAAAACAGGGCGGAGTAAAATTCATAGCGAGCAAAGAGAAGTTGGGGACTACTGACGCCGGCGAAGTTTGGAGCCCAAACTGGCAGAAGCCGTTCAACGATACGGTTGCTTACGGGGGTTTCACGTTTCGTTGCTCCTTCTTCGTCCCAAAGCTCAGAGCCAGTCCTGGATTGAAAGTATGAAGGATTGAAAAATTCTCCTAGAGTCGAGGTGATTCGCTCATCTACTAAAACGTTCAGAGCCATTAGGCTTTGCAGGGTGCTCAGCCTGCCTGCTCGGGTCAGTCCTAAGCTGTATGCCGTGAATAGGAGAAACGCTGGGTAGAACTTCATTTTTTTCCAGTCGACCCTGTGGGCACCACTACGAGTTCTTGCTGCGTCAGCCACCAATTCCTTTATTGTGGAAATCACCAGCGCATGTTCCGATTCGCCACCCCACCTGCCTATGACCGCCCCTAAATGAGCAAGAGGAGTTGTCGCGTGCTCATATATTTCTTTCCACTTTTCAGTTTCTCTTCCAAGTTTGTTTTGGTCTGAAAATATGGGGGTAAGAGTTTTCATGAGTCGACTGTGCTCAGAGGTAAGCAGGTCGTCCAGCTGGATCTTGTAATCAGGTTTTGAAAGAAACCGCTTGGTCATCGCGACCATCAGGTCAAGGCTTGCGGGATTGCGCTGCTCGCCGTCAGCGAGCGTTTGAAGCTTTAATTTCAGCGCCTCGAAAAACGAATCGGCGTCTGGGATACTGACGTTTATCGCTTTTCGCTGCGTTACGAGATCCTGCGCGCGTGCGCCGAGTTTTCCTCGCGAGAGCCAGAAGGTTGGATACCGCCTGCTTGGAGCCCGCATGAAAGCGGCACGCAGAGCGTTATCCCACTCTCCAGACCAGCCAGCGATGATCAATCCAAACTCATCAAGGATTCTGTCTAACAGAGAGTTAAATTCTGGTGGATACGAATCAAGCTCTACATCTGTATTGAGGATTCTGGCGTCTTTGTAATCGCCATGAATTTTTAAGACGTAGCACTTGGCATGAGTAATTGGTTCAGCCCCGGATAGGCCATCAAGTGAGCTGACAACGGTCGGCTCAATTCCAACATCCCTCAGTGCATTCTCCATCAACCGGTCAAAATTGGTGGTGACTATGACACGGATATGCCCTGATCTGACCATCTCTGCAATAGCCCTATGGGCTGGTGTCGGTAGCTTTAAGCCATCTGAAAATTCTTGTTCTGTGGGCTCCAAAAAACCTTGAATAATGGCCCTGCGCTCCGTTGGTGTCTGTGCGAGTTCCTCCAGCAGGGCAGAGTAGTTAGGCTGTTTTCCTGTTGTGGTCACGTACCACTGTGCCCAGTCTTCCTGTTCCGAAACTCCTGCCGCTAAGCCTGCCCGTCTAATCAGTTCTACAGTGATCTCCCAGCCAGTAGGTATCCGGGCAGATCGTGAGAGCCCTGATCCTATGAGTACTGCATATACACCTTGGTTTTCGTGCATTGAAAACGCGAGGCGGGTCGTAGGATCGTTGGAGATTATGCTCATGGAGTAAATCCTTGTGTCCTTTATTGTCGCCATCTTGGCAATTGGTATTGCTGGTGCTCGATTACGATGCAAGGTTAGATAGCGCACTGCTGGGTCGTTTTCAACAGTTCACTTCTAGGGCAGTCGACACAATGCAAAAAGGGCCCTGTCGGGCCCTTTTTTAGTCACAGGAAAAAACTACTCGGAGAGCCAAGATTCGACATTGGCTGCATGCCCCAAAACAAGGAACGGCGCCATTAGCAACTGAGTCTGGTTTAGCCAGCATCCTCATTATTTGGTGTGCACGAAATCATTTCCGGCCTGACGTCGCCAATTGCTGTCGCCAGCAACGCTCCAAGGCTGGTGGACGGATCGCGATGCAGGTAGCACTGAAGCACTAGTGCTAATGGAGAGATGCCGATCACCTCAGAGATGTTATCAATCGCCTCCAAGCTAGGCGAGCGTAGCCCGCGCTCAAGCAAACTGATGTATTCCCGGCTGACTGTCGGTGGAAAGTCAGCCTGTGCCAGACTGGCCCCGAGCCGCATATCCCTTAGGGCCTGCGCAAATGCGTCATTCAGCTCCCGCATGGCAACTCCTTAAAAGGGAGTATATGGCCACATTGTGAGATTCTTAGCAGCGTACTATAGTACTCATTAGAATTTCCAAGGAGATATAATATGTTCGAAACCCACGATCAGGCACGATTGCCGTCCCCATTCTTCGTGCTTGAAGAAGGCGCACGCCGCTGGAAGTACATCTCGCAAACGGCGAATGACGAGTGGTTTTTTGTCACCTATGAAACAGCGGGGGCGGAGGGTTCTTCGCAGCAGCAGTTCATGATTTCGAAAGTACAATTCCTCTTGGATTTGGCCTCAAGAGATACGCCCGGGCAGTTCATTCATGAGGTTCAGCTCGTATCGCCCCCTTGGCTGAACCAAAAGGGTAAATGGCTGATGGAGCCAATTCGGGAGATTCAGGAAGTGGACGAGCGGGTCTGCTACGAGCTGATGGACGGACAAGTGTATCCATCAAAATTGCTAGGTCAGACCCGCGTCCCGTTGTGGTCAAAGCGGGCAATGGGTAATGAATAATTTCATCGAAAGGCTTCTCGCAGATCAGTACCGCACTCTGCTCTTTTCGAAAGACTTTTCCGAGGGTGCAATCTTTGGTTTTGAATGCAATGACGGGTGGGCGAATCTCATCGAAGCGACTCTTCGGCTAACCCAGCAACATGCTGATCTGAAGGCGCTTGACGTAAAGGTCACGCAGGTGAAAGAGAAGTTTGGTCAGCTCAGGATCTACCATCGCGGAGGGGACGAGACCATCGGTGCCGCTTTCGAGATCGCGGAGTCGGTATCAGGTAGTGTTTGTGAGATGTGCGGGATGCCAGGTGGGGCGATATGTATTGATGGTTGGCTCCAAGCGCGATGTGGCCACCATTCGAGGCCGCATCAGATAGCTCGGGATGAAAACCTTAAGAGCGACGAAAACTACATCGCCAGCTACGTCGAGGCCGTGAACTTGATTTTGTCATTTTTCGGAGAAGGCGCAGTGCTTTGGGTACAGCAAGAACGCACCGCTTTTGCTGGTCGGCGACCTTGCGAAATGCTGGCGACGGAAGAGGGGTGTCAGACGATTTTCACTTTTCTGAATCGGTTGGAACATGGGGTTGGCGTGTGACTTTATGGAACTGATTACTGCTCCAACTGTGGTGATGGCGGATCATCCAAATCTACAGGATCATTTGCGCCGAGAACTGGAATGGGATTTCAGCCAAGGTCCTGTAGATTTGCGGTATGTGCGAAGTCTCGTATCCTCGCCGAGGTTGAGGTCGTTGTACGTCCGTGCTTTCAGCCATTCCGCATTAGCCGAAGCTGGCGACACGTTTTTGGATTCGCGCACGCTGTTGGCGGACTACCCTCAAAAAACCATGGCTATATCGCTCACGAATTATCTGCTTTGGGAGGGCACGATAGAGGTTGTCGATAAATACAGTCCCAATGACGCGTCGGTGATGAAACTTCAAGTCTGGCCATTCGAGCCAGGAGAGCTGAATGAGTTTGCTATGGCGGTCGCGGTGGCGTTGAGTTATACGCCTGCGGAGCTGATGGCGGAGTCGAGGATTTCGCTCGCGATAGATGAGTTGGTCGGTAAGTGGGGCTTTTTTACCGATGAGTTCTGAGTCCGAATCTTCAGAAACAATATGGTCTAGTGACAGGGCGCGCTCGCGCATCGGACAGGTCGGGCGAATCAGATACCTAGGGCTCTACTGGGCTGGCAATCCTTCTGAATTAGAATTCCTTTTCGACTGATGCCATTTTTTCCCAGGCTTCGTCTCGACTGTTCTCAGGTGTTTCCGCTAACAGGTTCTCCAGGGAAAGCTTCATCCGCTTGAGGGCTGCTTCAGAAGGGATCTTTTCCGATGAGCCCACGGACCGCTCCACCTGCGGGTCTTCGGGTCGGGCCTGTTGTCTTTTTCGTTTCATGTGTTTCCTCCGGCTTTGGTCGTATGAGTTCCCATCGGGTGGTCAAGTCATTGAGACTATCTAGAGTCAATGGATCTGGAGAAATGGCTCCAGCCAAAGGCGAGTTCAGTTAGCCATTCCGTACCAGTTACTCAAGGACGAAAACCATGCCAGATTACTCTGAAGCCACCCACTGCGCCAAGGTTGAGCGAGCAATCGACAGGCCGGCACGGCCGAAGATTTTCTCCTGCCGATACAGCGGAGATGGTCGGCAAACTTGGCCACCATGATGTGGGCTAGCAGACCAGCCGTCGGTATGCCTTTGTCGCTACGCAATTCCTTAAAAACGCTACATGCCCCGCATCGGCGGGACCACTGACGTTAATTAATAACCATCTACCCCTAGTGAGCGCAAAATGGGGCGACGAGGGTCGCCAAGCATTCTGGATATCCCAGTAAAATACGCTGCAACTTCTAAATCTCTGTCGTCAATTCCCCGCCAAAAAAACGGGACATTTTTGTTTTCTAGACTCTCTATAAAAGTTATATGGGTCAGACAGATAAATATCCTTGCGAAATTCGCAGGATTATTAAAGTCGTTCTTTAATAGATGCATTATGATGTGGCGATTAAAACCATTCACGTCCCCATAGCTAGGTTTGTAAAGAATATTCTTGAAGTATATTCTGAATGCGTTAATTACGTCGGACTGAGGGCAAATATGCGTTAAAAAATCAATCTCTACTGGCTGATTATAATCTTTCCCTGGGTGCCAAACATATGCCTCAAGCCTTCTCCGCCCCCACTGTATTATGATGTCTCTAAGGTAGCGTTCAAATTTTTCACCGCTGACGTTACCAGGATCTACGCAAAGCCTTAAATTTTGAATATTCCTCAATCCTGCCTCAAATACCGGTATTAGAGACATGATCGCCACATGATCCATTCCAAGATAATAGGCTTCAATCGCTTCAAATACGATTAGTCGATAATCTTTGAACGAATCGCTGACGGAAAAAATTTATTGAAATAGGTTGCTGCGATTTCAGGTGCAAAAAATTCATTAAGCCAAGAATCCGCAGCATCTTTTGGGTTTTCGGCGTTACTCATTTTGAATATTGCCTCGTTCAACTGACCCTCACCTATAATATGAAGCGGTACTGGCAAAAACAACGGCAATGCTCTTTCCTGCGCCCCAGTAACCCGCCCCCATCTTTCATTATAATAGCTTATCGGTCGCTCTGTGATGAAGCACAAACCAGCATCGGTAGCGATCTCAAATCCAGGTTTTTCGATAGTCTTAGCGCAGACATCTACATCTTTGTTTTCATACTTATTAAACGCTGCGACTATTAGTTCTTCTGTCAGCTTGGGATTCCCAGACAACTTCCTGAGTATTTTTTCATACTTCATTTCGTGATCCCTGCTTGATGAAGTGATCGACTTGCCGATAGTGTTTGTAAAAGTTAGCCTTCGCAACACCATCATGCCTGCGCGTAGGCGCATTCATCAATGTTCTCGATAACACTCAGAACAAAACCTGTTATTGCCATCCCTGCCAGCGTGGCATCAAGCAGCGACGGTAAAGGGCACATACCCTTCAGGAGGCAGTAGCGAACTGTAGCTCTGCCAATGTGGCGGCGTATTCAGCTCGGTATCTTGTAAAACTGTGCCCCCATCCGTGATGCTCAGACGCCCAATGTTGAGCATTCCAACCTGACTCAATTAGGTCTGAACTTGCGAATATGAACTCAAGGGTGTCGGTGAGAAAAGGCATAAATGGTTCCACTTTTGAGTAATCTATATCTCCAGCACTACCATGCACAAAAAAATTTCGACATTTAACTGCAATGCTAGCAATAAGAGACAGGTCTGGAAAAAAGCTTCCTAATTCCGCAGTGACGACAGAGGCTCGATAAGCTACTTTTTTCGGTAGAGATGGTTTTCCCATTCTACCCAATGCATTCAGTGCGCTATTTCGGTCTATTCCGACAGGTAAGTTCTTGAGTAATGCTTTGCAGGCATCTCGTGTGGTAATTAATTCTTCGGATAATTCATTGGGTAACGGGGTTGCGTGTTGCGGTAATATATCGAACATGTTAGCAGCTGCAACTAGTCTGTCAGCATCATATTTGTTTCCTTTCTGCATGCATCCTAGATGTCGAACGCGTGCTATTCGCCAGTCTTTATCTCTCTTAACCCAGTTTGACAGAGCAGTGTCAAATTCGCTTGGTCGACGTACAGCATCTAATGGAATGTCTCCAGGGTGCGGTTTAAGATTGGAGGCATTGTTGCTTTTCCAGGGTAGGGTTGGAGTAATGGACAGCGGAGTTAAGTGAGCTTCCGAGGAGTTTTCCGTGTTGACTGTGATATGGCTAACGCTCTGGGCGCGGCCCGCTGCTACCGATAAGAAATTCGCCACACGATGTAACCTGTCGATTGACTCATCGAATGTAATAGAGGACTCTGGCTCTATCGATACGAATATTCGATTATCTAGGTATACTCCCGATGGCCCGCCCATGTTATAGGAGGGGCGGTGATGAACTGAAATCTTACCAAGTTCTGTAGAGACTTCGATGATACGATTTTTACCGGTGAAATATGCAACCAATGGTCGTTCACCCGACTCTACGGGACGAATTTTACGGCGTTCTTCAAGGACAGAATTAATGACAGTTTTTGAATCGATTACATGACCAAAGGCATCGAAGTCGTAAAAAATTTGACTAAGATCATTTGTTGAAAATTCTATGGTAGTGATATTAGAGCTGTCCGGACTTAAATGCCTGTCGCCTATTGCAACAAAATGTGGGAAAACGTCGGTGTGATACTTAACTAGCTGTCCTCTGATGAATGTATGTCCGGAACCAGGGCTATAGCAATCAATGAGTGTAATGCACTCCCCCGTGTATGCGGTACCTTTGAGAAATGAGGATGTCATTGCGCCCAAAGGTTTATCGGAGTGAAGTTTAAGTAAAGTGTTAGAACTTTTTAATTTCAAGTCGCCTACAGCAGACTCACCAGTCTCTTGAGGGAATACACCGATATACTGAATTGGTGTCTTCTTTTTTTTTCGTTCTTTTCCCATCAAATATTGTCCTTATTTCTGATTATCTTGAATTCGCCTATCACAATCTCGCGCTCTTGGACATTTTCTCCAGTTGACCAAGAATCCTGATCGACGAAGCATAGCAGCGACAGTGCCCCTAATTGGAACCGAAAGCGATTGCTCAACATTCGCTACAGAGGATGTTCAATCTGGCGAAAAACAAGGTGAGGCGTTTCAGCGGGAGGGGATACGTGCGTTTCCATATTTTTTAACGGGTTGTGAAATTTTGCGCTCTAACTCAACTTCCTGGGGTAGGATTGAATTAGGGCGGTCCTCGCTAAGCCAGGACGTCTTAGGGGGGTGACTCCTCTGACTGCGACCCCGTCAGGCCGCTTAAGGTGATTGTGTACGAGCCCGTTCCCGGCGGTGCCGATCGGATACCTCAAACACTGGAGCCGATGCTTGCGGCCATTCGCGGTAAGCCAAAAGCAAGCGCCCGGCAAGGCGCTTAATAAATAACCAACCCTTAAAAGTTGGCAGCGCTGTCAGCACTTCGCAGGGCTTTTGCCATGTTCAAGTTGCAGACAAAGGTGGTACAGGTGGAAGTCAGTCTTTGGGCGCTAGCATTTATTGCTAACGGTCTTTTAGACAGATTTGTTTCCTAGGCTGATGGGGGGAGGGATACCTCCCCCCTGATCCTGGCCATTCTTTTCCGAATTCTCACTAGCTCCACCCTCCCCTAGGGATGTCATTAATGTTGGGCGTAAGCTATCAGGCTGACTCTGCTTGTCGTGACTGAGTGCTTATGGCCATTCGCTGCCGTCGTGGTGCCAAAGCGCGCTGGTCAAATCTAATGCAATCGTGGTCAGACCAGGGTGCAAGTGGAGTGCCATTTCGCATCTGGTAGCCATGACAAAATATGCGTCACACCAAATACCACACCCAGGTTATATTTATAAAACCGCAGCGTCATGATCATCGAATTGGCATAAAGTCCATAAATAGCTGGATATTTTCGGTCGCAAGACCGGACGGACAGTGTCTGTCCGGACAATTTGAGTACCACATAAGGGTTCGAGTCCTACTGGGCCCACCATACTCAAAGCCGCGCACTGCGCGGCTTTCGTGTTTTCTGGGCAGCAACCGCCTATGGACACCATCGCGATCCAGGACCAGTGACTCCTTCGTTGCAAAGGCTTGCGTGATCCGCCTTAGCTCGATTCGTGAACTCCCTTTCAGCCGGTGCAAGTTCGGGGAACTCAACCAGCAGTGCCTTGTTACCTCTGGCGATGTGTTCCATCACCGCCAAGGCGATGTTTTCACGCACCATCCCGACCGAGACGTAATACATGGCCCAGGCTTGTTCGGGCGTACAGTGGCCGATCTGCTCCTCAATCTCCTTGTAGGCTTTGTATTCGTCCGACTCCAAGTAGCTTTGACAATCACCTTGGTACATGATTTTTCTCCTTCCCTGGAACCTCTGTGACAACCCAAAGTCAGTCGGCTGATAAGGGCTGCTCCCTGCTCCCTACGTGATTACCAGTGCTCAAAAAAACGCGGGCTATCGCAGGAAACGCACCCGTTTCGCAACACAGAACTTTCCTGTCAGGCGCCCTTCAGGAGTCCCAAACCGTCAGGCGCAGGGGATATTGGCTGGCTTGAAAGAGTCCGTTTTATCTATCTCCGAGCTCTGAAGATCGAATTGCTCCGCCAAATCCTGACAGAAAAACACTTCAAATTGACAAGCCGAAAAGTCCAGAAAGCCAGTTTAGCAAGACAACAACCCAGTCAGATCACGTACCACTCTTCACTTTGGTCCAAACCCGGGTGCGGATTCGCTCCAATTTCAATGGCAGTGGCTCAAGTGGAACAAGTGTAGCAACAGTCTTTTTGTCTGGATAAATCCAGGTATTGTCGCGTAGCTTCCGCTCAACAAACTCATTGGCATCTTTATTAGCGTTAGGATACAGCGTGTGATTTGAAGTCTTGGCAATAACTTCTGGTCGCAACATATAATTAATAAACGCCATGCCTTCCTTTGGATGGGGAGCATCTTTTAACAAAACCAGATTTTCCGACCAAACCAGCGCTCCCTCGCGAGGAAGGCTGTAGGCAATCTTGCGTCCCGTATTGGCCTTCTCATTGATGGCCTGCGCAGCAAGGGCACCATTAGCCCATCCCACAACTGCACAAATATTGCCATCAGCCAGGTCAGAGTCGATTTTGGATGAGTCGAAATAGAGGACGTAGGGACGGATTTTTAACAGTAGGGCTTGAGCCTTCTGGTAATCATCCGGATTCTTACTGTTGCTAGGAAGCCCAAGGTAATGCAAAGCAATCGAAATGATCTCGCTTGGAGAGTCGAGCATTGCCACACCACACGACTTGAGTTTGCTGATGTTTTCTTCTTTGAAGATCAAATCCCAGCTATTCACCGGAGCATCATCACCCAATGCCGCTTTGACTTTATCAACGTCATAACCAATGCCGGTGGTGCCCCATAAATAGGGCACAGCGTAGCGGTTACCAGGATCATTGACCGCAAGCTGGGACAAGATATCAGGATCGATGTGTGACAAATTACTCAGTTGATTACGATCCAATGGCTGAAGTACTCCCGCCTGGATCAGGCTTGGCAACACATTGGAGGTAGCCACAACCACGTCATACCCCGTGCGCCCAGCCATTACCTTACTCTGCATGATTTCGGCACTGTCGAATGCATCCATATGAATTCTGGTGCCGGTTTCCTGCTCAAACTCTCTTGGGGTATCCGGTGCTAAAAGCCCGAACCAGTTATACAGATACACCCCAGGCTCTACAGCCCCCACTGACGTGCTTATCCCTGCACAGAGAAGCGAGACTGCAAAAATGGTTCGCAAAGGTGATTTGCTCATACAACTATCCTTGTCAAGACGACATGCCCTCATGGCCATCGTGAATCCCGATCGTGAATATACCGGGCATTGACGAATAGTAAATACCTACGAATACTTACCTGCGACCTACGAATCCCTAACCCTAAAGGGGTAGAAAATGCCACTCGACCTTCATAGCCTGGCTTGGCATCGATCGATTGGAAAGCTGATCATGCAGTTGAACCGCCCAGAATTCTGGAGCTCACTTATTCGTACGCTAAATGAATATGTGCAAATCGATAACTGGGTGGTATTAATATTTAGCCATCAACAAGTGAAAGTTGTCAGCCTTCCTGATATAGCAGATACAGAAGAGATAGATGCGTTCCTTCATCGCTACGTGAAGGGACTTTACATGCTGGATCCATTCTATATAGCTAATCGAGAAAACCCACAGAGCGGTTTCTTTCATATGCTGGATATTGCACCGGAGCACTTCCTTGAAACTGAGTACTATCATCAATACTTCGCACAGTACATTTCTGTAGATGAAGCGCAGTACAATGTCCAGCTCGACTCCGATAGAACGCTATGCATTTCCTTTGGTAGTAACATCCGCTTCAACCAAGAGCAAATAACAATACTTGACATTATCAAACCATGGGTAACCGCACTCATGCATCAACGCATGGGTTTTGAGATTGACGTAGAAAAAGACCTCCCTGAACCAACTTTATGGCCAGAAACGATTCTTCAGCTTGGCACACAAATAACAACGCGCGAAAAGGACGTCCTCAAATTATTACTTAGTGGCTTCTCTAACAAGGAGATAGCAGGAAAACTTTCACTGTCGGCAGAAACGATAAAAGTTCACCGCCGAAATATTTACGCCAAATTAAACATCAAATCACAACCCGAATTATTTGCTCGATTTTTTATGCCAAAACAGGATAGCCTCCCTGCAAACTGAAGTAAGCGTTTGGCACTTTTCAGGCCCAAACACTCAACAGTGGAATGGCCTGCACTGATCGCAGCCGTTCAAGCATTTCCCCCGTCAACACGACCTCATACGTATCCGCCGGCCTACCCCATTGCTCCACAATGACCATGCGGTCTACCAAAAGCCCTGCCAATCCAGTAATCGTATCCGCCAACTCCTCTACCATTTGTTGAGTGCGCAACCACAAGCGATCATTAATTTCTGTTAGCTCAGCAATGATGCGATCAGACGACGCTGGATCCGTATCGGGATAGGCGATATTTCGAAGCAAGTACCGCAACTCTCTTATTTTTGCGTGATCCTGTTCCGCACCAAACTCTCCTTTCAGGATGGCTGCCGCTTTCGACTTATCGACGCGCTTCTCGGGCGAATGCTTTGCAGGCAATGTCTGCGCCATGGCTCCGGCGAAGAGGACCATTATCCGAGCCTCCAAATGTTCCTTCATGGCTTCGATCGACGAAATTGACCGCGTCAAGGTAATGGAGGCCCCTCCATGGTGGGTCAGGCCCATGGTAACTTTCAGGGTCACACCACCCGTTTCAAAACCCAGAGCTCGGGCTACGACGTAATGTCCCATTTCGTGATTGGCAATCTGCAGTGCATAGTCGCGCAGAGCCGCAGGCATGCTCTTCATTTCGATCCCCTCGCTTCACAGCCCCTAGTTGCGCATTCGACTACGAGTGACAATTTGTGTCCATCCAATTAACCCATTTGAGGGCATGAAGTGCCTGTAACATGCCTGCCCATTGCTCTGTGCCGCTGGAGATGCCCCTTTGCCTGACACCCGCCCGCCCTCTCTTGATGAAATCGACCGCCTATTGATCGCGGCCTTGCAGATCAATGCCCGCGAAAGCGTGGCCATGCTCGCCCGGCAACTGGGCATCGCCCGCACCACGGTGACGTCGCGTCTGGCGCGGCTGGAAAAGGCCAAAGTGATCACCGGTTACGGTGTGCGCCTGGGCCAGCGCGTGATAGATGGCGGATTGCAGGCGTACGTCGGGATTACGGTGCAACCGCGGTCCGGCAAGGAAGTGCTGCGTCGTCTCAGTGCCATGGCGCAGGTTCAGCAGTTGTGTGCGGTGAGTGGCGAATTTGATTATGTGGCGTGGTTGCGCACCGACTCGCCGGAGCAGCTGGATCAGTTGCTGGATCAGATTGGCAGTGTGGATGGCGTGGAGAAGACGACGACTTCGATCATCTTGAGTAGCAAGATTGATCGGGGGCAGCCGGTTTGAGTTTCAACCGATAACTCTTCATTGTCTGATCAGGCCTCCTCGCGAGCAGGCTCGCTCTCACATTGAACAGTGTGCAGCAATACATCGTCATATTGATCAGACTATTAGCAAAATGACGACACATTGCGTCTTATTAACGTGTTCTACGCTCTCTAGAATGGCTGCCATCTTTTCCTATACTCAGACGCGCACTCTGCGTCAGGTCGCCAGCAAGGTCAGCCATGAACAAGAACAATCGCCATCCTGCAGACGGTAAAAAACCGGTCACCGTTTTCGGCCCGGACTTTCCTTTCGCCTTCGACGACTGGATCGAGCACCCGGCCGGGCTGGGCAGTATTCCGGCGCACAATCACGGCGCCGAAGTGGCGATTGTCGGGGCTGGCATTGCAGGCTTGGTCGCCGCCTACGAATTGATGAAACTGGGCCTCAAACCCGTCGTCTACGAAGCCTCGAAGATGGGCGGTCGTCTGCGCTCCCAAGCCTTCAACGGTGCTGAAGGCATCATCGCCGAGCTCGGCGGTATGCGTTTCCCGGTGTCGTCGACCGCGTTTTATCACTACGTCGACAAGCTCGGCCTCCAGACCAAACCCTTCCCGAACCCGCTGACGCCTGCGTCGGGCAGCACGGTAATCGATCTGGAAGGCAAAACTCATTACGCACAAAAACTGTCGGATCTTCCTGCACTGTTCCAGGAAGTCGCTGACGCCTGGGCCGATGCTCTGGAAGCCGGCTCGCAGTTCTCCGATATCCAGCAAGCGATTCGTGACCGCGACGTACCGCGCCTCAAGGAACTGTGGAACACCCTGGTGCCGCTGTGGGACGACCGCACGTTCTACGATTTCGTCGCCACCTCCAAAGCCTTCGCCAAGCTCTCGTTCCATCACCGCGAAGTGTTCGGCCAGGTCGGTTTCGGCACCGGCGGCTGGGACTCGGACTTCCCCAACTCGATGCTGGAAATCTTCCGCGTGGTGATGACCAACTGCGACGATCACCAGCATCTGGTGGTCGGCGGCGTGGAACAAGTGCCGCTGGGCATCTGGCGTCATGTGCCGGAACGTTGCGTGCATTGGCCTGAAGGCACCAGCCTCAGTTCGCTGCACAGCGGCGCGCCACGTTCCGGCGTGAAAAAAATTGCCCATGCGCCCGACGGGCGTTTTACGGTCACCGATAACTACGGCGACACACGCGAATACGCGGCCGTACTGACCACCTGCCAGAGCTGGCTGCTGACCACCCAGATCGAATGCGACGAAAGCCTGTTCTCGCAAAAGATGTGGATGGCCCTGGACCGCACCCGCTACATGCAATCGTCGAAGACGTTCGTGATGGTCGATCGCCCATTCTGGAAGGACAAGGACCCTGAAACCGGTCGCGACTTGATGAGCATGACCCTCACCGATCGCCTGACCCGCGGCACCTATCTTTTCGACAACGGCGACAACAAGCCCGGTGTCATCTGCCTGTCGTACTCGTGGATGAGCGACGCGCTGAAAATGCTCCCGCACCCGGTGGAGAAACGCGTGAAGCTGGCGCTGGACGCGTTGAAGAAGATCTACCCGAAAGTCGACATCGCCGCGCGGATCATCGGCGATCCGATCACCGTGTCGTGGGAAGCCGACCCGCATTTCCTCGGGGCCTTCAAAGGCGCCCTGCCCGGCCATTACCGCTACAACCAGCGCATGTACGCGCACTTCATGCAGGACGACATGCCGCCCGAGCAGCGTGGGATTTTCATCGCCGGCGACGACGTTTCATGGACGCCGGCCTGGGTCGAAGGCGCGGTGCAGACGTCGCTTAACGCGGTGTGGGGGATCATGAAACACTTCGGCGGTGAAACTCACGCTGAAAACCCGGGTCCAGGAGATGTGTTCAACGAGATCGGTCCGATCGCCCTGCCCGAGTAAGAGGAATCCGAAATGCGCGTAGCCCTTTACCAATGTCCACCGCTGCCCCTGGATGTCGCAGGTAATCTGCAACGCCTGCATCAACTGGCGCTAGAGGCCAAGGGCGCGGACTTGCTGGTGCTGCCGGAGATGTTCCTGACCGGCTACAACATTGGCATCGATGCGGTCAGCGTGCTGGCGGAGGTGCACAACGGTGAATCGGCGCAGCAAATCGCGCGCATTGCCAAAGCGACGGGGATCGCCATTTTGTATGGCTACCCGGAGCGCACCGAAGACGGGCAGATCTACAACGCCGTGCAGTTGATCGACGCCAATGGCGAACGGTTGTGCAACTACCGCAAGACTCACTTGTTTGGCGACCTCGATCACTCGATGTTCAGCGCCGGGCCGGATGAGTTTCCGCTGGTTGAACTCAACGGCTGGAAGCTTGGCTTTTTGATCTGCTACGACCTCGAGTTCCCGGAAAACGCCCGGCGCCTGGCATTGGCCGGTGCCGAGCTGATTCTGGTGCCGACGGCGAACATGATTCCCTACGATTTCATCGCCGACGTCACCGTCCGCGCACGGGCCTTCGAAAACCAGTGTTATGTGGCCTACGCCAACTATTCCGGGCACGAAGGCGAGATCAAGTATTGCGGCCAAAGCAGCATCGCCGCGCCGGATGGCAGCCGCATCGCCCAGGCCGGACTTGATGAAGCGCTGATTGTCGGTGAGCTGGATCGTCAGCTGATGATCGATTCCCGCGCCGCCAATCGCTACTTCCTCGACCGCCGTCCCGAGCTATACGGCGAGCTGAACAAGCCCTAATCCGCTAGCATTAGCGCTTCTCTGTTCTGGAAGTGCTCATGCCTGCGCTGAATCACCCTCGCCTCCACACTGAAACCCTCGCCAACGGCCTGCGGGTGACGTTGCGTCATGCTCCCGATTTGAAGCGTTGCGCCACCGCGTTGCGGGTCGCTGCCGGCAGTCACGACGTGCCACTGGCCTGGCCGGGGCTGGCGCACTTTCTTGAGCACTTGCTGTTCCTGGGTACAGAGCGCTTTCCCGCAGAGCAGGGGTTGATGGCCTACGTGCAAGGTCATGGCGGGCAGGTGAATGCACGAACCTGCGAACGTACGACGGACTTCTTTTTCGAGCTGCCACCTCAGGCGTTTAGGGATGGACTGGAGCGTCTGTCAGACATGCTCGCTCATCCGCGTATGAATCCGGACGATCAGCGGCGGGAACGGGAAGTGCTGCACGCCGAATTTGTCGCCTGGTCGCGGGATGCGACAGCCCAGCAGCAGTTCGCGCTGTTCGATGGACTCTCGGCGGCTCATCCGTTGCGGGCGTTTCATGCCGGAAACCGTTACAGCCTGCCGGTGCCACAGTCCGAATTTCAGCAAGCGTTGAAGGACTTCTATCAGCGGTTTTATCAGACCAGACAGATGACGCTGAGCCTGGCCGGCCCACAAAGTCTCGATGAATTGAAGAGGATGGCGCAGGAATTTGCCGCTGCCATTACCGCCGGGAAGAAAGTCCCTCAGACAAAGCCCACCCTGTTGATGGATTCTTCAGACAATAGTTATCAACAGGCTGGAGAGCGTCGGCTTGATCTGCTGTTCACCTTCGAAGCACTGCCCGACTCATCGCCCGAAGCGCTGGCTTTCCTGTGCCACTGGCTGAACGCCGAAAAAACCGGCGGCCTATTGGCGCAGCTGCGAGAGCATGGGCTGGCGGACAACCTGAAAGCCGCGCCGCTCTATCACTACGCTGGCCAAGCCTTGCTGCACATCGAATTCACACGGCCCGCCCACGGCACGCAACCGGACAACGTGATCCGCGAACGGCTTCTGGATTGGCTGGGCTTTTTTGCCTCTCATCAGGATTGGGCCGAGCTGCGCGAAGAGTATGCCGCCCTGCTGCAGCGCCAACAGCAAGTCAGCAGCGCCCTGCAACTGGCCCAACGAGCCAGCGAACAGCTTGAAGCCGGGCTATCGGAACAGGGCGTTGTCGCCCTCAAGGCAATCCTCAAACAAATTGGCGCTGTGGATAACTTCACCGGCCAGTGGCAACTGCCAACCCCCAACCCGTTTTTGCGCGCCGAGACTCCCGCCTCGAATGCCGGATTGATTCGCGGCCAGACCAGCGCCCATCGCGGCCTGCGGACTTTTGCCCAGGATCGCTCACGCAGTCGCCGCGAACGATCGCCGATGCAGTTCAGTCAGGCGTTGCCGGATAATACCGATGAAGGTGCGGTTTATCTGCGCTGGCGCCTGGGATTCGCACCCCACAGCCACCTTCAGTCGAATCTGGAAAACAACCTGCGGATGCTGTGCGAAGATGCGCGTCAGGCCGGTGTCGACTTTTCCTTCAGTGCATCGGGCAATGAATGGCTGCTGAAGATGACGGGACTGCAGGAACCGATGCCGACAGTCCTCGAACATGCGCTGAGAGAACTGACAAAACCTGATGCCCGCCTCTCACAGGAAGAGCCGGCGCCCATTGCGTTGATGCCGATTCGACAGCTTCTCAAGGCATTGCCTGATCTATGCCTTGAGCGCGCTGTAGCCTCAGATGACCTGGAGCAACTCTGGTCGAGCGCGCGTTGGGATGGAATGGCGGCAGGCCTGTCTGCCCAAACACAAGCGGCGATGGGGCTTGCCTTGAGTCGTATTCCCGGCACTGCGGACAGTCAATTGACGCCGACTCCGTCGATTCGCTCACAGCATCTGTGGAACGCCGTCGATACCGGCTCCAGCGAACACGCGCTGTTACTTTTTTGTCCGACGGCAACCCATGACATCGCCGATGAAGCCGCTTGGCGTGTGCTCGCACACGTGTGCCAGACGCCGTTCTACCAGCGCCTGCGGGTAGAGCTGCAACTCGGTTACGCCGTGTTCAGCGGACTACGCCAGATAAACGGTCAGGTCGGACTGCTGTTCGGTGTGCAATCGCCGAGCGTCGCACCCATGGATTTATTGGAGCACATCGAACAGTTCCTCAGCGAATTGGCAGAGATGATCGAACGCATCGATGACACGACCTTCATCGCTCCACGCCAAGCTCTGGCCGATCAATTCGACAACACCGCCCTGCCCAACGCCCAGGCCGCCGAGCTACTCTGGCAAGGCAAACTGGCGGGCCATTCGTCTGATTACCTGCAGCGTCTGCCTCAGGCAATTCTGATGATCGACCGTGAAGCCTTGCTGGCGGCGGCACTACGACTGAATCGGGCCGACGGCGGATGGCGCTGTCTGGCCAGCGGGCCTTGTTCCGGGGCGCTTTGGCAAGTGGCAAAATGATCATTACCGGTGCTGCAATTACCTTTCTCAAAGATTCGTGGCCAATGGCTCTGTAATTTTGAGTAACATAGCCACCTAACTATCTGAACATCTCCGGCTGGAGGTGGACTATATGTATAGGTCTCAACTGTCCCATCCACCTGAAGGAGCGCTTTTATGTCCTGGTCCAAACCTGCTTACACCGACCTGCGTATCGGCTTCGAAGTCACTATGTACTTCGCAAGCCGCTAAGCTCTGCCGTCTGCTGGTAGAGAATGCAATGCTACGCCTCGGCTCGCCGGGGCGTTTTTATTTTCAGCTTTCAATGATGGAGCGGCCATGTTTGTCCAGATTCTAGGTTCCGCCGCCGGCGGCGGTTTCCCCCAGTGGAACTGCAACTGCGTGAATTGCGCAGGTTTTCGCGACGGCAGCCTGCGGGCCGAGGCGCGTACCCAGTCGTCCATCGCGATTTCCGATGACGGTGTGAACTGGGTGCTGTGCAATGCTTCGCCGGACATCCGCGCCCAGCTCCAGAGTTTCGCGCCAATGCAGCCCGGGCGCGCGCTGCGTGATACCGGCATCAGTGCAATCATCCTGATGGACAGCCAGATCGACCACACCACCGGCCTGCTCAGCCTGCGCGAAGGTTGCCCGCATCAAGTGTGGTGCACCGACATGGTCCACGAAGACCTGAGCACCGGTTTTCCGCTATTCACCATGCTGACTCACTGGAATGGCGGGTTGAACTGGAACCGCATCGAACTCGACCAGAGCTTCACCGTCCCGGCCTGCCCGAACCTGCGCTTCACCCCACTGCCACTGCGTAGTGCCGCCCCACCGTACTCGCCGCATCGGTTCGACCCGCATCCAGGCGATAACATCGGCCTGATCGTCGAAGACCTGAGCACCGGCGGTAAACTGTTCTATGCACCGGGCCTGGGCAAGGTCGACGTATCGCTGCTGAAGGTCATGGCCAGCAGCGATTGCCTGTTGGTGGATGGCACGATATGGGACGACGACGAAATGCAGCGCCGTGGTGTCGGCACACGCACTGGCCGGGAAATGGGCCACTTGGCGCAGAACGGCCCCGGCGGCATGCTCGAAGTGCTGGAGCAGTTGCCCAAGCAGCGCAAAGTGCTTATCCACATCAACAACACCAACCCGATTCTCGATGAAGATTCGCCGGAGCGCGCGGAGCTGGTTCGGCGCGAAGTTGAAGTGGCGTATGACGGCATGAGTATTGTGCTGTAGCGAATGACCCCTTCGCGGGCAAGCCTCGCTCCTACAGGGATAGCGCTATCTCTGTAGGAGCGAGGCTTGCCCGCGAAGGCGTCAGACCCGACACCAAAGAATCCACCGGTCGTTCCCGGAGAACCGCAATGACTGACACCGCAATGTCCCCCGCCGAATTCGAAGCGGCCCTGCGCGCCAAGGGCGCCTACTACCATATCTATCACCCGTATCACGTGGCGATGTATGAAGGCCGGGCGACGCGCGAGCAGATCCAGGGCTGGGTCGCCAACCGTTTCTATTATCAGGTGAACATTCCACTCAAGGACGCCGCGATTCTGGCCAATTGCCCGGACCGCGAGATTCGTCGTGAATGGATTCAGCGCCTGCTGGACCACGACGGCGCCCCCGGCGAAGAGGGCGGCATCGAAGCCTGGCTGCGTCTTGGGCAAGCGGTCGGCCTCGACCCGGATCAGTTGCGCTCTCAGGAACTGGTGTTGCCCGGCGTGCGTTTCGCCGTGGATGCCTACGTCAACTTCGCCCGCCGGGCCCGTTGGCAAGAAGCCGCCAGCAGTTCGCTGACCGAACTGTTCGCGCCGCAAATCCACCAATCACGTCTCGACAGTTGGCCGCAGCATTACCCGTGGATCGACCCGACCGGTTACGAATATTTCCGCACACGTCTGGGCCAGGCGCGCCGGGATGTGGAGCACGGTCTGGCGATCACTTTGCAGCATTACACTACGCGGGAAGGCCAGGAGCGCATGCTGGAAATTCTCCAGTTCAAACTGGACATTCTTTGGAGCATGCTCGATGCCATGAGCATGGCCTACGAACTGAAACGCCCGCCGTACCACAGCGTGACCGAACAGCGGGTCTGGCATAAAGGAATCATCGTATGAGTTTCGATCGCAGCAAAACCCCGACATGGCGCACCGGCTACCGTTTCCAGTACGAACCGGCACAAAAAGGCCATGTGCTGCTCTACCCGGAAGGCATGATCAAACTCAACGACAGCGCTGCGCTGATTGGCGGCTTGATTGATGGTCAGCGGGATGTCGTGGCGATCATCGCCGAATTGAACACGCAGTTCCCCGACGTGCCCGAGCTCGGTGAAGACATCGAGCAGTTCATGGAGGTCGCCCGTGCTCAGCACTGGATCGAACTTGCCTGACTCCGCGTCAGACAAGTTACCGCCCAAGCCCGAAATCGGCCTGCCACTGTGGTTGCTGGCCGAGCTGACCTATCGCTGCCCGCTGCAATGCCCGTACTGCTCCAATCCGCTGGATTTCGCCGAGCAGGGCAAAGAGCTGACCACCGAGCAGTGGATCAAAGTCTTTCGCGAAGCCCGGGAGATGGGCGCGGCGCAGCTGGGTTTTTCCGGCGGTGAGCCGCTGGTGCGTCAGGACCTCGCCGAGCTGATCGCTGAGGCGCGCAAGCTGGGTTTCTACACCAACCTGATCACTTCCGGTATCGGCCTCACCCAGCAGAAAATCAGCGACTTCAAGAAGGCCGGCCTGGACCACATCCAGATCAGTTTTCAGGCCAGCGACGAGCAAGTGAATAACCTGCTGGCCGGCTCAAAAAAGGCCTTCGCGCAAAAGCTCGAAATGGCTCGCGCGGTGAAGGCTCACGGCTATCCAATGGTGCTGAACTTCGTCACCCATCGGCACAACATCGACAAGATCGACCGGATCATCGAGCTGTGCATCGCCCTTGAAGCCGACTTCGTCGAACTCGCCACCTGCCAGTTTTACGGTTGGGCACAGCTCAATCGGGTTGGCCTGTTGCCTACCAAAGAACAATTGGTTCGCGCCGAACGCATCACCAACGAATACCGCGCAAAACTTGCAGCCGAAGGGCATCCGTGCAAGCTGATTTTCGTTACGCCGGACTATTACGAAGAACGTCCGAAAGCCTGCATGAACGGCTGGGGCAGTATTTTTCTGACGGTCACACCGGACGGAACCGCCCTGCCCTGTCATGGTGCCCGACAGATGCCGGTGCAGTTCCCCAACGTGCGCGACCACAGCATGCAGCACATCTGGTACGACTCGTTCGGCTTCAACCGCTTTCGCGGTTACGACTGGATGCCCGAGCCGTGCCGTTCCTGCGACGAGAAAGAAAAAGACTTCGGCGGCTGCCGCTGCCAGGCATTCATGCTCACGGGTGACGCGAGCAACGCCGACCCGGTGTGCAGCAAGTCGGAACATCACGGCGTGATTCTCAAGGCCCGCGAAGAAGCCGAACACGCGACCCAGACCATCGACCAACTGGCCTTTCGCAATGAACGAAACTCACGCCTCATCGCCAAAAACTGAACCCTTAAGCGCCGCCAGGGCTGTCGCAGCCGGCATCGACTTCGCCGAGTTGCAGGTCGGGCAACATGGCCTGTTCTGGAACGAATATCGGCCCGAGGATGCCGCCTGCCGAATCTGGCAGTGGCGCGACGGCCAGGTTCGTTGCCTTACGCCGTCCACCTTCAGTGTGCGCAGCCGGGTGTACGAATATGGCGGTGGCGCGTTTTGTCTGACCGATGACGGGCTTGTTTTCGTCAATGAGGCCGATCAGCAGTTATATCGGCAATCGCTGACGGGGGAGGCGCCTGAGGTGCTGACTTCAAGTGAATGCCGCTACGGCGATTTGCACTTCGCTAACGGGCAAGTGCTGGCGGTGGAAGAGAACCGCGATCGACATCGCCTGGTGGCTATTGATCTGGCTGACGGCCAACGTCATCTGCTGGTCGAAGGCGCCGATTTCTACGCGGCTCCGACCCTTAGCCCTGATGGTCAGCGCCTGGCCTGGATCGAGTGGAATCGTCCGGATCAGCCTTGGACCGCCACTCGCCTGATGGTTGCCGAACGCCAGAGCGATCACACCTTTACGCAAGCACGCTGTGTGGCGGGTGACGGTGCCCAGGAGTCGCTGCAGCAACCTCGATTCGATGACAGCGGCCGTCTGTTTTGTCTGACGGATCGCGGCGGTTTCTGGCAGCCATGGGTGGAGTCGAGCAACGGTCTGAGCCCACTCCCAAGCGCTGCCGCCGACCATGGACCGGCGCCTTGGCAACTGGGTAGTTGCACCTGGTTGCCTTTGGGCGAAGACAGTTATCTGGCGAGTTGGACCGAGGGCGGTTTTGGTCGACTGGGGCTTTGTCATAGCGATGGTTCCTGTGACGATCTCACGGGCGACTACAGCCGCTTCCGCCATCTCGCACAGGATGAACAGTTCATCTACTGCATCGCCGCTTCGCCGATCAGTTCGTCGGCGGTGATTGCCATTGACCGCCAGAACCGGCAGGTGAAGACACTCGTCGGCGGTGTTGCACCGCTGCCCGTCGAACAGATCAGCCGCCCGCACACCCTGCGCTATCCAAGCGGTTCGGGCGAGGCCCACGGTTTCTTCTACCCAGCGATGACCGGCGACACGAAACCGCCGTTGGTGGTGTTCATTCACGGCGGCCCGACTTCGGCTTGCTACCCGATGTTCGACCCGCGTATCCAGTACTGGGCACAACGCGGCTTCGCCGTGGCCGACCTCAACTACCGCGGCAGCAGCGGCTATGGCCGCGCGTATCGCCAAGCATTGCATTTGAGCTGGGGCGACGTGGATGTGGAAGATGCCTGTGCGGTGGTGGCCTACCTCGCCGATCGGGGACTGATCGACGGCGACAAGGCGTTTATCCGTGGAGGCAGCGCCGGTGGCTACACCACGTTGTGCGCACTGGCCTTTCACGAGGTCTTTCGTGCAGGTGCCAGCCTGTATGGCGTCAGCGATCCCGTTGCGCTAGGCCGCGCCACGCACAAGTTTGAAGGTGATTATCTGGACTGGTTGATCGGCGACCCGGTGCAGGACGCCGAACGCTACGTCGCACGCACGCCATTGCTGCACGCGAACAATATCAGCGTTCCGGTGATTTTCTTTCAGGGTGAGCTGGACGCCGTGGTGGTGCCGCAACAGACTCGCGACATGGTCACTGCGCTACAGGACAACGGCATTATGGTCGAAGCGCATTACTACGCTGACGAACGCCATGGCTTTCGCAAGGCCGGCAATCAGGCCCACGCGCTGGAGCAGGAGTGGTTGTTTTATCGGCGGGTGATAGCGCTCGCGGACTGAAGTCTGCGTTCGGCACAAAAATGTAGCGCCCCATTCGCGAGCAGGCTCGCTCCCACATTATTTGACCGAGTTGCCTCAGAGGAACGCGATTGAATGTGGGAGCGAGCCTGCTCGCGATGGCGATCTATCTAACGCAGCGAATCTCAGCGCTTGGCGATGATGTACACCGCATGCACGATCCCCGGAATGTAACCGCACAACGTCAGCAGAATATTCAGCCAGAACGCCCCAGCGAAACCGACTTGCAGAAACACACCCAGTGGCGGCAACAGAATGGCGATGATGATTCGAATAAAGTCCATGGGGTAGCTCCTGATTTGAAGTTGGCTCGTGTGTGAGCCATATAGCTAATCGACCTGTACCGTTCGTCAGGGTTCAGTGCGAATTCAGCTCATACCCTACACGCTAAACCTGCTACATGCCTTCAGCCTCAATGAGCTGAGTACTTTTCTGCGGGATCGAGTAGGAGGCGGATTTACATCCGCCGTCCTCTCACACCACCGTACATACGGTTCCGTATACGGCGGTTCAGGTTACACGGCTAAGCCGGTTTATCGTATCCAGTATCGAGATCAGCCCGAGTCGGTCCCACAGCTTCTTCGGCAGCGCCTGATTCATATGAGGCGCTCCCGAGTTCCACCATGGGCCTCGGCCATTGACTGCCGATTTACACGCCCGCGCCTCATTAAGTCCCAAGCGTATCAAGTTGCGCGCCCTCGTAGAGGGCCGCTTCCATTGACGCCAGACGACGCAGCGAAGCTTGTGACGCACCCAGCCGTCCAGTTCCTCAAGTGGCCGTTTGCTTTGGCTCAGTTTGAAGTAGCCCGCCCAACCACGCAGCACGGGGTTTATCCGCTCGATGATATTCGCCATCTTGTGGCCCCGCGCTTTACGTAGCAGCTCTCTGAGTCGGTCGCGCAAGCGACCTAGACTCATCGTCGCCACTCTCAGCTTCGGTTGCTGATGCCAGCTCATCCCGTAACCCAAGTAATCACACTTCCAAGACCTCGCAACTCGGCTCTTGTCCCGGTTCAGCGTCAGTTTCAGGCGCTGATTCAGGAAGCGCTCAACACTCCTCATCACTCGTTCGCCAGCACGAGGGCTGCGCACATAGATGTTCGCATCGTCGGCATAACGCACAAAGCGATGACCCCGTCGTTCCAGCTCGCGGTCGAGTTCGTTGAGCAGGATGTTCGACAGCAACGGCGAGAGCGGGCCGCCTTGCGGCGTCCCTTCCTGCCGTCGGCTGGCGATACCGCCTGACATCGTTCCCGCTTCGAGGTAACGATGGATCAGCTTGAGCACCCGCTTGTCTTCGATTTGGCGCGCCAGATAAGCCATCAGGATGTCGTGATTAACCCGATCAAAGAACTTCTCAAGATCGAGTTCCACGCACCAGCGATGCCCTGCCGCCACATGGGCGCGGGCTTTCTCGATGGCTTGGTGGGCGCTTCTGCCCGGTCGGAAGCCGTAGCTATAGTCCGAGAATAGCGGGTCGAAGATCGGCGTGAGCTGTTGCAGCAATGCCTGTTGGATCAGGCGATCCACAACGCTGGGAATACCCAGCTGCCGGGTGCCGCCTTTGGGTTTGGGGATGTCGACGGCGCGTACACCTTGCGGGTGGTACTCGCCGGCCAGCAACCTCTTCTGGAGGGTCGGCCAATACTGTTTCACATAGTCCGCCAACTGGTCGACCGTCATGCCATCGGCACCCGGCGCGCCCTTGTTGCTGACTACGCGATGATACGCACGTCTGAGGTTGGCGGGTGCAAGCACCCGCGCCATCAGCGTGTCCGGCTCCGCGTTCGTCCACGTCACAGACGCCGTCGATACCTTTGCGCTATCAGCCGTCATCCTCGGATTCTGTCCGGGACTCGGAGTAACAGTCTTCTCTGGGAGAAATTTCTGCATCTCGGTATTCAACGAGACTCTGACGCCTACTGGCGGCATAACCTGTTCGGCCCTTGGTGGCAGGGTTATTTGCCACTTACTACGGCCTCGGCTGACTTCTGCACGCTCATCCCGTCGCCTCTCGACGCGCGGTAGCACAGTGGCAAACGTGCAGATCTCCCAGGGTAATTCGCGCGACCTTCCTGCTTATGCCTGTCGGATCTACGTCACAGCGTTCCGTGCAAGTACTGGGCTTTGAAGATTTTGGCCTTCTTACCCCGCTGCGCCGCCTCTATCCGCTTCCTGTTCGTCAGGCCAGCATTTTGCCTCGGGCTTCCTTCAGATTCGCAGTCACCCGCGACACCCTTGCCTCTGGCTAACACTTCCCCTTGCCGGGTGTGTAGAGGACTTTCACCTCCAAGTCACCAGCGTGGCCACCACAGCCCAGCTGGTTGCGCTTGCGCGCAACGCGCCATGCCTGGCGCACCAAAAGAAAACCCCGCCGAAGCGGGGCTTTGCAGACTGTTTCCCTGACATCCATTTCACTCCGCCATCCTGGCAGAATCCTACGTGTCCGTGTTGTTGCTTTGCGCTTCCTGCGCGACGTCCATGTGAAGTAGATTAGCTCTGGATCCAATCTTCGCCTATGGGAAAACAGCAGCACGTCATGTAAGAGAATGCTTACATAACGTTAAAGGGTCAGAATTGTCCTGCGTCCAGCAGGAACAGCGATTCGCTGCCCGCCTTTACCGACGCGCTCAACGAGTGAATACGCGGCAGCAGACGTGCGAAATAGAACCGCGCCGTACCGAGTTTGCTCGCGTAGAAATCGTCCTGCGCTTCTTTACCGAAGGCTGCCTTGGCCATCAGTGCCCACATGTAGGCGTAGGCCATGTAGCCGAATGCTTGCAGATACTCGACGGACGCCGCGCCAATCTCGTTCGGGTTGTTTTTCGCCCGATCCAGCAACCACGCAGTCAGTTCGTCGAGGGTGTCCACCGCCTCATTCAGCGGTTGGGTGAACTCCGCCAGTTCAGCATGGGCGGTCGCAATGAAATGACGAATCTCGTCAGCGAACAGGTTATAGAACGCCCCGCCACTGCCGACGATCTTGCGCCCGACCAGGTCCAGTGCCTGAATACCGTTGGTGCCTTCGTAGATTTGCGTAATGCGCACATCGCGCACCAGTTGCTCCTGGCCCCACTCACGGATGTAGCCGTGACCGCCAAAAACCTGCTGGCCGTGAACCGTGGTTTCCAGACCCAAATCGGTCAGGAATGCCTTGGCCACCGGCGTCAGCAGTGCAACCAGATCTTCTGCGCGCTTGCGGGTGGTGGCGTCTTCGCTGAACTTGGCGGTGTCCAACTGCATCGCGACGTAGGTGGAAAACGCACGGCCGCCTTCGTTCGAGGCTTTCATGGTCAGCAGCATGCGACGCACGTCCGGGTGGACGATGATCGGGTCAGCCACTTTGTCCTTGTTCTGCGCACCAGTCGGCGAGCGGCTTTGCAGGCGGTCGCGAGCGTATTCGACGGCGTTCTGGTAGGAACGTTCGCCAGTGGCAAGGCCTTGGATACCGACGCCCAGACGCTCGTAATTCATCATGGTGAACATCGCCGCCAGGCCCTTGTTCGGCTCGCCGACCAAGTAACCCACGGCTTCGTCGAAGTTCATCACGCAGGTCGCGGATGCCTGAATGCCCATCTTGTGTTCGATCGAACCACAGCTCAAAGGGTTGCGCGCGCCCAGGCTGCCATCGGCATTGACCATGAACTTCGGCACCAGGAACAGCGAAATGCCTTTCGGCCCCGCTGGCGCGTCGGGCAGTTTGGCCAATACCAGATGGATGATGTTCTCGGTCAGGTCGTGTTCACCGCCGGTAATGAAGATTTTGGTGCCGCTGACTTTGTAGGAACCGTCGGCCTGAGGCTCGGCCTTGGTGCGGATGATCCCCAGGTCAGTACCGGCATGCGGCTCGGTCAGGCACATGGAACCGGCCCAGACACCGGCGTACATGTTCGGCAGGTACGCCGCTTTCAGCTCTTCGCTGGCGTGGGCGTTGATCGACAGGCATGCGCCGGCGGTCAGCATCGGGTACAGACCGAACGACAGGCTCGCGGAGTTGACCATTTCTTCGACCTGCGCCGAAACCGCCTTGGGCATGCCCATGCCGCCGTAGGTCGGATCACCCCCGACACCGACCCAACCGCCTTCAGCGTAAGTCTGATAAGCCTGTGGGAAACCGGCCGGGGTGGTGACGGCACCGTCGGCCCAATGGCAACCTTCTTCGTCAGCTGCACGGCTCAGGGGCGCGATGCTTTTGCTGGTGACCTTGCCAGCTTCTTCGAGAATGGCTTCGACCGTTTCCGCATCGACAGTCTCGGCCAGCGCAGGCAGTTCGGCCCAGAGTTTGGCGACCTCGAAAACTTCATTGAGGACGAAGCGCATATCGCGCAGGGGCGCTTTGTAGTCAGCCATGGCAAACCTCGCAAGATCTAAACAGGTGGTTCGTAGAATAGTGATTTCGTTGTGTCCGAGTGTACCTCAACAACTTTTACGACACATAGGGTCAACTCATGACTGTTTTGTTATTTTTAGTCACCAGCATTGCAGCTGAGATAGTTCTCGCCTGCCAGAACGCATTCGCGGGCAAGCCTCGCTCCTACAGGTCTTCGCCGTGTGCACATTGCGCGAACGACAATAATCTGTAGGAGCGAGGCTTGCCCGCGAAGCTTTTCAAATATTCCTCAGAGCGCAAACAACTCCGCCGGCAGCTTCATCAGACAATCGCTGCCCGCCTCAATGGCCGCCCGATGAGCGGCCGTACGTGGCAGCAACCGCTTGAAGTAAAACTCGCTGGTCGCCAATTTGCCTTGGCAGTAATCGACCTCGCCGCCGCCCGCCTCCAACTGCGTCTGAGCCACCAACGCCATGCGTAGCCACAAGTAGCCGAGGATGATGTAGCCGCTGTACATCAGGTAATCCATCGAGGCGGCGCCGACTTCATCCGGATTTTTCATCGCGGCCATGCCGACCTTGGTGGTCAACTCGCCCCACTGCTGATTCAGACCATTGAGCTGCGCCACATAGCTGGCGAGTTGTGGATGTTCAGCGTTTTCCGCGCAGAACTTATGGACGATTTTGGTGAAGCCGCGCAGCAGTTTTCCCTGACTGCCAAGGACTTTGCGCCCGAGCAGATCCAGCGCCTGAATGCCATTGGTGCCTTCGTAGATCGGCGCGATCCGGCAATCGCGAACCAACTGTTCCATGCCCCACTCACGAATGAAACCGTGACCGCCAAACACCTGCATGCCGAGGTTGGTCACCTCCAGCCCGGTGTCGGTCATGAAGGCTTTGCAGATCGGCGTCAGGAATGCCAACAGGTCTTCGGCATCCTCACGCGCCGTTTCATCCCGGCTCAGATGAGCGACATCCAGCAACTGCGCGGTGAAATAAGTCAGCGCCCGGTTGCCTTCGTTGAAGGCCTTCATGGTCAGCAACATCCTGCGCACATCGGGATGAACGATGATCGGATCGGCGACTTTTTCCGGTGCTTTCGCGCCGGTCAGCGAGCGCATTTGCAGGCGGTCATTGGCGTATTTGATTGCGCCCTGGAAACTTGCCTCACCCAGACACAGACCTTGCATGCCGGTGCCGAGCCGCGCGTGGTTCATCATGGTGAACATGCAGTTCAGGCCCTTGTTCGGCTCACCGATCAAGAACCCCTTCGCGTCGTCGAAATTCAGCACGCAGGTGGCCGAGGCCTTGATACCCATTTTGTGCTCGATCGAGCCGCAGGAAACGCCATTGCGCTCGCCCGCCTCGCCCTCGGCATTGGGTAGGAATTTGGGAACGATAAACAGCGAAATGCCCTTGGTACCGGACGGCGCGTCCGGCAGTTTGGCCAACACCAGGTGAATGATGTTGTCACTCATGTCGTGCTCGCCGGCGGAGATAAAGATCTTACTGCCGGAGATCGCATAACTGCCATCGGGCTGCGGGACGGCGCGGGTCTTGATGATGCCCAGATCGGTGCCGCAATGGGCTTCGGTCAGGCACATGGTGCCGGTCCATTGGCCGGCAGTGAGCTTGCTCAGGTAGGTTTGTTTCTGCTCTTCGGTGCCATGGGCTTGAATCGCCGACATCGCACCGTGAGTCAGGCCGGGGTACATGCCCCAAGAGGTGTTACTGGAGCCGACCATTTCACTGATGACCAAACCCAAAGAACTGGGCAAACCCTGGCCGCCATAAGCCGGATCCGCCGCCAGGCCATGCCAGCCGCCTTCAACGTATTGCGCGAATGCTTGCTTGAAGCCTGTAGGCGTTGTGACCACGCCGTTGTCGAAATGGCAGCCTTCTTCGTCGCCGCTGCGGTTCAGCGGTGCGAGAACGTTCTCACAGAATTTCGCGCCTTCTTCAAGGATCGCATTGATCATGTCCGGGCTGGCATCGGTGGCGCCCAGCGCGGCGTAGTTGCTGTGAAAGTCGAAGACGTGGTCGATCAGAAAGCGCATATCGCGCAGGGGAGCTTTGTACTCGGGCATGGTCATTTCTCCGGCAGCAGATTGCTCAAACCTACTGCCGCGCACCACGCCTCAAAATCACAGTCCAGACGCTGAATGCGCCATCATCACTCAACCCGCAGCGGTGTCCATGCGCACCGCGCCACGACGGTTCTGACCGAACGCCATCACACAGTTTCGCCCTGCGCCCTTGGCGCTGTAGAGCGCCTGGTCAGCGGATTTGAGCACTTCTTCCGGCGTGCGCTGTTCCAGCCGTTCGGCGACGCCGATACTGACCGTGACCGATACACTCGAGGCGCCTGAACCCGCGCGGCGCTGGCGTCCCTGCTGGTCATCCTGAGGACGGTTGTCCTGGTTGCGCAGCTGGATGTTGTAGGTGGCGATGGATTCGCGAATGACTTCCAGGTGCGGCATGCACTCTTCGAGGGTTTTGCCTGCGAACACCAGAGCAAATTCTTCACCGCCGTAGCGATATGCCCTACCGCCCCCGCTGATTTTCGACAGCTTGCTGGCGACCAGCCGCAACACTTGGTCGCCGACATCGTGTCCGTGAGTGTCGTTGAATTTCTTGAAGTGATCGACGTCGCCCATGGCCAGCACGTAATTGCGCCCCAGCCGTTGCATGCGCTCGTTCAGGGCGCGGCGACCCGGCAGGCCGGTAAGCTCATCGCGGAACGCCATCTGATAGGCCTCATGGGCAACCGCCGCGGCAATCATCAACATCACCTGGCTGCACATGATGTTCAGGGTGAACGGCAGGATGAAGGTTTTCGGCAACATCCAGAACAATCCCAACAACCCCACCAATTGCGCAGCATGCAAGGGTCTTGGGTTGCGCCAGTATTGCCAGGCCAGTAAGAGGAACGAGGCAATGAATACCGGGTAGGACAACTGAATCAGGCTCATCCAGGCACCATGCAAAGCTGGCCAGCGGATCTCCGACAGCCACATCAACAGCGCGTGTGGGTAACTTTGTTCCAGCCCCAGCGCCACGCTGCCGAACGCCAGCAACACGGCGAAGCGCGCCACCATGTCCTGGAACAGGTGAGTACGCTCCTGCCAGGCGGCGAACAAGCCAAAGAGCAATGGCAGCAACAGACAGCACAGATGGAAGACCACGGCGGCGTCTTCGCGAACTTTGCCGTTATCGCGGTAATAATCGGTCTGGGTGTCGAGCAGGAAGTAGGCGATGTACACCGTGACCATCAGAAACAGTTCACGCTGACGTCGGTAAACCGCGCAATACGCCCCGCCGAGCAACAGCACCAGAGTAGGTAGCACGTTGAACAGCGAAGTGAAGAAGACGTTGAGATCCTTGACGTAGGCAGCCGCAAGCCCCGCAAGCAACAACAGCAGCGATGGCAAAAAATGACTGAAACGTACAGCGGAAGAACGCGGCAAGGGTAAAAGCTCCGACCCGGCAAACAAAGATGGCATTGTGCCTGCATCTGAAGCAGCTAAGCACGTGCAATGTGACGTGTGTCACATCGCCATCCTCTTTAACGGCAGCAAGGGCGTTCTTCTTAACGTTTTAGTCAGGAATATTTACAGGCGCAGCCCGTTTGCGTCAGATACAAAAAAGCCGCTGCTCCCGAGGAAGCAGCGGCTTTGTGAAGGACTGCGTAGGACTTAGTAACCCAGTGCGAAGTCTTCTTCTTTCATGTCCATCAGGTTGTTGGCGCCCGACAGCATGGTTACAACGTGAGTGCGGGTACGCGGCAGGATACGCTGGAAGTAGAAGCGCGCAGTCTGCAGCTTGGCGGTGTAGAACGCCTCTTCGGTGGTGCCGGCAGCCAGTTTCTCGACAGCCAGACGCGCCATGTCAGCCCAGAAGTAGGCCAGGCAGGCGTAACCGGAGTACATCAGGTAGTCCACCGACGCAGCGCCGACTTCTTCGCGGTCTTTCATGGCGGCCATACCGACCTTCATGGTCAGCTCGCCCCACTCTTTGTTCAGCGCAGCCAAAGGCTCGACGAACTCTTTGACCGCGTCGTTGCCTTCGTTGGTCTGGCAGAACTTGTGGACGATCTTGGTGAAGCTTTTGAGCGCTTCGCCTTGAGTCATCAGCACTTTACGGCCCAGCAGGTCGAGTGCCTGGATACCGGTGGTGCCTTCGTACAGCATCGAAATGCGGCTGTCGCGAACGTTCTGCTCCATGCCCCACTCGGCGATGAAGCCGTGGCCGCCGTAGATTTGTACGCCGTGGTTAGCGGATTCAAAACCGACTTCAGTCATGAAGGCTTTGGCGATCGGCGTCATGAAGGCCAGCAGTGCGTCGGCTTTCTTCTTCTCTTCTTCATCGACGCCGTACTTGACGATGTCGACTTGTTTGGCGGTGAAGTAAACCATCGCACGGTTGCCTTCGGCGAAAGCTTTCATGGTCAACAGCATGCGACGTACGTCAGGGTGCACGATGATCGGGTCAGCGGCTTTGTCCGGCGCTTTCGGGCCAGTCAGGGAACGCATTTGCAGACGATCGCGAGCGTATTTCAGGCCGCCCTGGAAGCCGATCTCGGCGTGCGCCAGACCTTGCAGCGCGGTACCCAGGCGGGCGGTGTTCATAAAGGTGAACATGCAGTTCAGGCCTTTGTTCGCCGGGCCGATCAGGTAACCGGTGGCCGCGTCGAAGTTCATCACGCAGGTGGCGTTACCGTGGATGCCCATTTTGTGTTCCAGGGAACCGCAGGTCACAGCGTTGCGTTCTCCGATCGAACCGTCTGCGTTTGGCAGGAATTTCGGAACGATGAACAGGGAAATGCCTTTGGTGCCGGCCGGTGCATCCGGCAGACGTGCCAGAACGATGTGGACGATGTTGTCGGCCATGTCGTGTTCACCGGCCGAGATGAAGATCTTGGTGCCGGAAACTTTGTAGGAACCGTCGGCCTGAGGCTCGGCCTTGGTGCGCAGCATGCCCAAGTCGGTGCCGCAGTGCGGTTCGGTCAGGCACATGGTGCCGGTCCATTCGCCGGAGACCAGTTTGGTCAGGTAAGCGTCTTGCTGCTCAGGCGTACCGTGTTCGGAAATGGTGTTCATCGCGCCATGGGACAAGCCTGGGTACATGCCCCACGACCAGTTGGCTTCGCCAACCATTTCGCTGACAGCCAGCCCCAGAGACTCTGGCAGACCTTGGCCGCCGTGCTCTACGTCGTGAGCCAGGCTTGGCCAGCCGCCTTCAACGAATTGCTTGTAGGCTTCTTTGAAACCGGTCGGGGTTTTAACGCCGGACTCGCTCCAGGTGCAGCCTTCGGTGTCACCCACGCGGTTCAGCGGAGCCAGCACCTGCTCACAAAACTTGGCGCCTTCTTCGAGAATGGCGTCAACCATGTCCGGAGTTGCGTCTGCACAAGCCGGAAGGCTCTGATAGTGCGCTTCGTAGCCGAGCAGTTCGTCACGAACGAAGCGAATATCACGCAAGGGGGCCTTGTAGTCAGGCATAGCGATAAACCTCTGCTGATGTAACCGGGAATGAACGACCGCGTTGATTTGTTGTGGCGGTCAAACAGTTGTTTGAAACATACGTTTACGCCCAATTCTTGTCAAGCGCCGATCTTTTGCCGTTCGTCATCGCGCCATGAAAACCTCGGCCACGCAGCTGCGCACCGCCGTTGACTGAGCAACACGCCATGTAGGAGAGATTAGTTGAGGCAGAAGGACTTACGCAGAAAAACGCCGCGAACTGTCGCGGCGTCGGAGTAGCGGATTCAGCGAGGGATCAGGCGAACGTATCGATCAGCGTGCCCAGCATTTCATCGGATGCCTTGGCGACTTTGACGCCCAGTTCCACCTGGAACTTGCCTTGGGACATCTCAACCATGTTGCTGGCCAGATCCGATTGCTGGCTGCGGTCTACCGAACGCAGACGATCGACCTGAACCTCGGAGGACTGACTGATGACCGAGCGCTCGATGGTGCTGTTGGCGATCTGCCCCGAAGCCTGATCGACACGGTTCTGCCCTGTCTGAATAGTGCTCAGACCGGCATAAAAAGCGGTGTTTCCTGAGATTTCCATGGGGGAACTCGTCCTACAAAGGATCAACAGCGGCCATTGAACCAGACACGCCAACAAAAGGCCCGACAAAAACACTAATGGCACAGTGCCTTGTCATAGCTAAAACCCCAGTCAACAAATTCAGTCCAGCAGGTCCAGCTGCAGATGTGCGGCAACCGCGTCGGCTGTCACCGATTTAAGTTTTGGCACCCGCCCCAGACACGGCGCGGGAATGCGCTCGGCCAATGTCGCGAGGTTCTCTTCCAGGCGCGAAGTCTTCGGATCGATGATGTTGGCCACCCACCCTGCCAACTGCAAACCATCCCGTGCGATCGCCTCGGCTGTCAGCAGCGCATGATTGATGCAACCCAGCCGTACGCCGACCACCAGGATCACCGGCAGACCCAGTGCCATGGCCAGGTCCGACAGATTGTCCTGATCCGCCAACGGCACTCGCCAGCCGCCAGCGCCTTCGATCAAGGTGAAGTCCGCCTGCATATCGAGAATCTGCCGCATCGGTGTCAACAGGGATTGCACGGTCAACGCCACGCCAGCCTCCCGCGCTGCCAGATGCGGTGCAATCGCCGGTTCAAATGCGACCGGATTGACCTGATCGTAAGTCAACGGTATCGAACACTCGGCCAACAGGGCCAGCGCATCAGCGTTGCGCAAACCCTTGGGCGTCAGGTCGCAACCGGAGGCCACCGGCTTGCCTGCCGCAGTGCTCAAACCCGCTAATCGCGCGGCATGCAGCAACCCTGCGGCGACGGTAGTCTTGCCGACATCGGTGTCAGTACCGGTGATGAAATAGGCTGCGCTCATAAGGGTTTCTCCAACACGGCGTAAACCACTTGATAAGTCGCCGGCAATCCCTGTGCCTGACGAAACTGCTCGTAAGCCTCGATCAGGCCGAGGATCCGCGCCCTGCCGGTCAAACCGCCCGGTCGACCGGGGTTCAGGTTATGCGCCCCAAGTGCTTTCAGCTCGTGGGTCAGGCTGCGGACATCGGGGTAATGCAACACATGCGGCTGCGTTTCGAGGCTGACGACCTTCAAGCCGCTGCCCGCGCAAAGCTGTTGGTAAACACCAAACTCGCGGAAGCGGTTGACGTGCACCATGCCATCCACCTGACGCCAGCTGTCGCGTAATTCGTACAGAGTGCCTACACACAGACTAGCAAACGCGAAAATCCCGCGCGGTTTCAGTACCCGATACGCTTCATTGAGCACCGAGGCGAAATCCGCGCACCATTGCACCGCCAGGCTGGAGAAGACCAGATCGCAGGTCGAGTCCTGCAATGGCAAGCGCTCGGCATCACCGGCAATGAAATGGGTCGCGCCACCCAAGGGACGGGCGTGATTGAGCATGCCTTCTGCGATGTCCAGCGCCACTCCGGCGCTCCCAGGAAACTTCTCCGCCAAGGCTCGGCTGAAATACCCGGTGCCGCAGCCCATATCCAGCCAACGAGCAGGGACAAAATCTCCCGGCAACCGACGTAACAACTCGCTGCCCACGTCGCGCTGCAATTCGGCCACGCTGTCGTAGCTCGCCGCCGCACGGGAGAAGGACGCCGCCACCTGGCGTTTGTCGGGCAAGCCGCCGGGCAGGTTGGGAAGGGATAAATCAGTCATCACTGAACTCATGCAAAAAGGCCTGAATCGCCCCCGCCACACCGTGAGGGTCTTCCAGAAGAAACGCGTGACTGGCCTGTTCAATCAGGCCGATTTCGGCATCTGGCAACAGTGCCAGTAACGCCCCGGCAGCTTCTGCCGGGACCAGCCCGTCGAGGCCAGCAAACAAGTGCAATTGGGGGCCGCGAAACGCTTGCAACGCTTGCCGGGTATCCAGCTGGGCAAGCAACTCCAGGCCACTCATTAGCACCGGCGAAGACGTATGCGGTGCGCCAGCGAGCAACAGTCGCGACATCCCGCGCGGGTCTTCGGCACCTTGGGCGCACAACAGCGAAAAACGTTTCAACGTCATGCGCGAGTCAGCCTTGCAACCGGCCAGAAACGCATCGAAGGTTTCGCCGGGCATCGCACTCGACCATTGTTCATGGGCGACAAAAGAAGGGTTACTCGCCAGCGTCACCAAGCCGCAGCAGCGGTCACCCCGTCGCGCTGCCAATTCCGACGCCAGCATGCCGCCCAATGACCAGCCGCCGAGCCAGGCATCCTGTGGCAACGTCGAGTCCAACTCATCGAGCCATTCTTCAAGGTCGCTCGATTCCAGTTCCGGCAACGGCTCGATCTCGACGCGCAGGTGCTCATCCAAACCCTGCAAGGCAGTTGCCAAGGGTTCCAGCGGCGAAATCCCGAGCCCCCAGCCTGGCAGCAGAATCAGACGATCACGCATGGCTTGGCTCCGGTCCCAGTTGTTGAAAACAATCGGCCAGTCCATTTAACAATAGCTGTACCTGCGCCTCGCTGTGAGCGGCGGTCAGGGTGACGCGCAAACGTGCGCTGCCCGCGGGAACAGTCGGTGGACGAATCGCAGTCACCATCAGCCCGCGCTCGCGCAGCATCTGCGACAGTCGCACTGCGCGGCCGGCATCGCCAATCATGATCGGCCGGATCGGCGTGAAGCTGTCCATCAACTCCAGGCCAATCTGTTCGGCGCCTTGGCGGAACTGGCGAATCAGCGTCTGCAGATGCTCACGTCGCCAATGCTCGCTGCGCAACAGCTCCAGGCTTTTCAGCGTCGCGCAAGCCAGCGCTGGCGGTTGGCTGGTGGTGTAGATGTAAGGGCGAGCGAACTGGATCAGGCTTTCGATCAAATCTTCACTGCCCGCCACAAAAGCACCAGCCGTACCGAAAGCCTTGCCGAGGGTGCCGACGAGCACTGGCACGTCTTCCTGACTCAGACCGAAATGCTCGACGATCCCGCCGCCATTGGCACCCAGCGGACCAAAACCGTGAGCGTCATCGACCATCAGCCAGGCGCCTTTGGCTTTGGCTTCCCGCGCCAGCGCCGGCAGGTCGGCGATGTCGCCGTCCATGCTGAACACGCCATCGGTGACCACCAGCGTATTGCCGGTGGCCTTCTCAAGGCGCTTGGCCAGACTGGCCGCGTCGTTATGCAGATAGCGATTGAAACGCGCTCCGGACAACAGTCCCGCATCCAGCAATGATGCGTGATTGAGTCGGTCTTCCAGCACCGTGTCGCCCTGCCCGACCAGTGCGGTGACCGCACCGAGGTTGGCCATGTAACCGGTGGTGAACAGCAACGCTCGCGGGCGGCCGGTGAATTCGGCGAGGGCTTCTTCCAGTGCGTGATGCGGGCCGCTGTGGCCGATCACCAGATGCGAAGCGCCACCGCCCACGCCCCAACGCGAGGCGCCGGCGCGCCAGGCTTCGATCACTTGCGGGTGATTGGCCAGGCCCAGGTAATCGTTGTTACAGAACGCCAACAACGGCTGACCATCGACCACCACTTCCGGGCCCTGAGGGCTTTCGAGTAGCGGGCGCTGGCGATAAAGGTTTTCGGCACGACGGGCAGCAAGGCGCGCGCTGAGATCGAAAGACATGCAGACCTCGCGAGTAGGCAAAAGGTATAGCTTCTGTAGGAGCGAGGCTTGCCCGCGAACCAGGCACCTCGGTCAATCTGAATGACCGAGGCGCTTCATTCGCGGGCAAGTCGGATCGCCGCACCGCTCGCTCCTACAGGTTTGGCGTCGATCAGACAGCAGCGTTATAGAACTGCTCGCTGCTCTTCTGCTCTACCAGGGCCTGTTCGATGGCGGCCTGATGCACTTCGTCGGCGTGCTCTTCGCGGGCTTCCGGCAGGATGCCCAGGCGCGAGAACAGTTGCATGTCCTTATCCGCCTGCGGGTTGGCGGTGGTCAGCAGTTTTTCGCCGTAGAAAATCGAGTTGGCGCCGGCAAAGAACGCCAGGGCCTGCATCTGTTCGTTCATGGCTTCACGGCCGGCGGACAGGCGCACGTGGGATTTCGGCATCAGGATGCGTGCGACCGCGAGCATGCGGATGAAGTCGAACGGGTCGATGTCGTCGGCATTTTCCAGCGGCGTACCGGCGACTTTTACCAGCATGTTGATCGGCACAGACTCTGGATGCTCCGGCAGGTTAGCCAGCTGGATCAATAGGTTGGCGCGGTCGTCGAGGGACTCGCCCATGCCAAGAATGCCACCGGAACAGATCTTCATCCCCGAATCACGCACGTAAGCCAGGGTTTGAAGGCGCTCGCTGTACGTACGGGTGGTAATGATGCTGCCGTAGAACTCAGGCGAGGTGTCGAGGTTGTGGTTGTAGTAATCCAGGCCGGCTTCGGCCAGGGCGACGGTCTGGTCCTGATCGAGACGACCGAGGGTCATGCAGGTTTCCAGGCCCATGGCTTTCACGCCTTTGACCATCTCCAGCACGTATGGCATGTCTTTGGCCGACGGGTGTTTCCACGCCGCGCCCATGCAGAAACGGGTCGAACCGATGGCCTTGGCGCGAGCGGCCTCTTCGAGGACCTTCTGCACTTCCATCAGCTTTTCTTTTTCCAGGCCAGTGTTGTAGTGGCCGGACTGCGGACAATATTTGCAATCTTCCGGGCAAGCACCGGTTTTGATCGAGAGCAGCGTCGAGACCTGGACGCGGTTGGCGTCGAAATGCGCGCGGTGCACCGTCTGCGCCTGGAACAACAGGTCGTTGAATGGCTGAACGAAGAGTGCTTTGACTTCGGCCAAAGACCAGTCATGACGCAGGGTTGCAGTGGTGCTGGCGCTCATGGGCGTTTCCTTGTTTATGCTTGGCAAGCGGCTGGGGAATGGAATACCCACAGACGCGACACGGATGTTCGGCATATTTAAGGAAGAGCGATGCGCTGTCAACCACGATACGAAGGACCGGTTTACATCTGGTTAAAAAACAAACAAACCTGTTTGCTCTGTTCAGAAGTCGCGGACGACACCACGCCAATCTGCATGGCCTGCGAAACCGAGTTGCCTTGGCTGGGCGAGCACTGCCAAACCTGCGCCCTGCCGTTGCCCGCCGCGGGCCTGACGTGCGGCCAATGCCTGAAACAACCGCCGGCCTTCGAGCGAGTCGCAGCGCCCTGGACTTACGGCTTTCCCGTCGACAGTTTGATCACCCGCTTCAAGCACAGCGCCAAGTGGCCATTTGGCCGCCTGCTCGCCGAACTTCTCGCTCAATTCCTGCAACATCGCTTCGATGAGGATCTAGACCGGCCCGATGCGCTGATACCGGTACCGCTGGCCTCCAAACGGCTGCGTCAGCGCGGTTTCAACCAAACGGCGATGCTCGCCCGTTGGCTCAGCGTCAGCCTCGACATACCTTGTGATGAAACGCTGTTGCTCAGAATCCAGGACACCAGCGCGCAACAAGAGCTGAATGCCGACGCCCGTAAAAAGAACCTGCGCCACGCCTTTGCCCTGGCGCCCATGGCCTCGATCAAGGGTCGCCACTTCGCATTGGTCGACGACGTGCTGACCACCGGCGCCACCGCCCAGGCCCTGGCTCGCTTGTTGATGGATGCGGGCGCCGCGCAGGTCGACGTCTACTGCCTGGCCCGTACCCCCAAACCTGGCGATGGGGCCTGACTTGACTCCCGCGCGCCGAGCAGCCAACGTCCTCCCCATCGTCACAGCCCAAAGCGTCTCGCCATGTCCTTGCCTACGTTGTTGTCCCAACATATTGTCCGTCGTCCGCAGCGCATCGCGTTGCTGCAACACATCGCCGAACAAGGCTCAATTACCCGCGCCGCAAAAAGCGCGGGCCTGAGTTACAAAGCGGCGTGGGATGCCATCGACGAGCTGAACAACCTCGCGCAAAAACCGCTGGTGGAGCGCAGCGTCGGCGGCAAGGGCGGTGGCGGCGCCAAACTATCCAGCGAGGGCGAACGCGTGTTGCGCCTGTATCAAAAGCTCCAAGCCTTGCAGGCTCAGGTGCTGGAAGCCGCCGAAGAGGCCAGTGACCTGGACCTGCTCGGTCGCCTGATGCTCAGAACCAGCGCGCGCAACCAACTGCACGGCAAGGTCGTGGCGATCGACGCACAAGGGCGCAATGACCGCATCCGTCTTGAACTGGCCGAAGGCTTGCGTATCGATGCGCAGATCACCCACGACAGCACTCTGCGCCTGGAACTGCAAACCGGCACCGAGGTGGTCGCTCTGATCAAGGCCGGCTGGCTGGAGCTGCTTGGCGTCGATCAAGCAGCGGCACCCGGCAACAATTGCCTGAAGGGCACGGTTGAAGAAATCCTCGACGCCGAAGACGGCCCCAGCGAAGTGCGCATCGGCCTGCCCAATGGCCAGACACTCTGCGCCCTCGCTGAGCAGTTGCACCTGAAAACCCTCGAGCTTGCCGTTGATAAACCGGTGCTGGTGCAATTCGCACCGTCCAACATCCTGCTGGGCACTCCGCTCTAGACCAGACGCTACGCAACCCTGCAAAAAATCAATCGGCTGCAACATAACCTTCATCGACCACCATTAAGGTGACTGCAAAAACCCGCAGGGAGCCTGATGTGAGCCTATTAGAAGACAACCAACCCACCGACCTCGAAAAGATGGTCGGCCTCAGCCGTCGTGGCTTCATCAGCGCTGGCGCCCTCTGCGGTGCAGCGATGTTTCTCGGTGGCAACCTGCTGAGTCGCAGCGTGCTGGCCGCCAGCGTCAGCGCTGGCTCCAGCAAACTGTTGGGTTTCGACAGCATCGCCGCCGCCACAACCGACGCCATCACCCTGCCGCCGGGCTACAGATCCTCGGTGCTGATCAGCTGGGGTCAGCCATTGCAAAAGAATGGTCCGGCGTTCGACCCGAGCGGCAACGGCACGTCCCAGGCGCAGGAAGTCCAGTTCGGCGACAACAACGACGGAATGAGCCTGTTCGAATTTCCCGGTGACAAAGACCGGGCGCTGATGGCGATCAACAACGAATACACCAACTACCGCTACCTCTACCCCCACGGCGGCATGCCGCAATCGGCGGAAGATGTGCGCAAGGCCTTGGCCTGCGAAGGCGTGTCGGTGATCGAGGTGCAGCGCAAGAACGGTCAGTGGCAATTCATCCAGGGCTCGCGCTACAACCGCCGCATTCACGGTAACGCGCCGATTCGCCTGAGCGGTCCGGCGGCCGGTCACGAGCTGATGAAAACCAGCGCCGACAAACACGGCAAGAAAGTCCTCGGCACCTTCCAGAACTGCGCCAACGGCAAAACACCGTGGGGCACTTATCTGACCTGCGAAGAGAATTTCACCGACTGCTTCGGCAGCAGCAATGCCGAGCAGAAGTTCGACGCCGCGCAGAAACGCTACGGCGCGGTGGTGGCCAGTAAAGACATCAACTGGCATCAACACGATCCGCGCTTCGACCTGGCGAAAAACCCCAACGAACTCAATCGTCATGGCTGGGTGGTGGAAATCGACCCGTTCGATCCGCAGTCGACGCCGGTCAAACGCACTGCGCTGGGCCGTTTCAAACATGAAAACGCCGCCCTGGCCGAAACCAACGACGGTCGCGCCGTGGTGTACATGGGCGACGACGAACGTGGCGAGTTCATCTATAAATTCGTTAGCCGCGACAAGATCAACCACAGAAATCCCAAAGCTAACCGCGACCTGCTGGATCACGGCACCTTGTACGTGGCGCGTTTCGACGCGGGCGACGGCAACGCCGATCACCCGAAAGGCCAGGGCCAGTGGATCGAACTGACCCATGGCAAGAATGGCATCGACGCCAGCAGCGGTTTTGCCGATCAGGCCGAAGTACTGATTCATGCACGCCTCGCCGCCAGCGTTGTGAGCGCCACGCGCATGGACCGTCCGGAATGGATCGTCGTCAGCCCCAAGGATGGCCAGGTTTATTGCACCCTGACCAACAACGCCAAACGCGGCGAAGAAGGCCAACCGGTGGGCGGCCCGAACCCGCGCGAGAAAAACGTCTACGGGCAGATCCTGCGCTGGCGCACCGACCGCGACGATCACGGCTCGAAAAGCTTTGCCTGGGACCTGTTTGTGGTTGCTGGCAACCCGGGCGTCCACGCCGGTACGCCGAAGGGCGGTTCATCGAACATCACCCCGCAGAACATGTTCAACAGCCCGGACGGTCTGGGCTTCGACAAGGCCGGGCGCCTGTGGATTCTCACGGATGGCGATTCAAGCAACGCAGGCGACTTCGCGGGCATGGGCAACAACCAGATGCTCTGCGCCGACCCGGTGACGGGCGAGATCCGCCGCTTCATGGTCGGCCCGGTGGGCAGCGAGGTGACGGGGATCAGCTTCTCGCCGGATCAGAAAACCTTGTTTGTCGGCATTCAGCATCCGGGGGAGAACGGTGGGTCAACGTTCCCTGAACATCTGCCCAACGGCAAGCCGCGGTCTTCGGTAATGGCGATTTCCCGGGAAGATGGCGGGATCGTCGGCGCCTGACAGGGCCTCTTCGCGGGCAAGCCTCGCTCCTACAGGTGCAGTGTGATCCCTTGTAGGAGCGAGGCTTGCCCGCGAAGGCGTCATCCCAAACACCACCGATCTCAACCCCACGCCCTAAAGAAGCCCCGTCTGCGCTACCATGTTTGGCCCGACGCGGCAGCCTGCTGCGCGCAGGAGTCAGCATGGCCCACCCGTTTGCAACGCTCACCCCAGATCTCGTGCTCGATGCCGTCGAAAGCATCGGCTTTCTCAGCGACGCCCGCATTTTGGCGCTCAACAGCTACGAGAACCGTGTCTATCAGGTCGGTATCGAAGACTCCGAGCCGCTGATCGCCAAGTTCTACCGCCCGCAGCGCTGGACCAACGAAGCGATTCTCGAAGAACACCAATTCACCTTCGAACTCGCCGAGTGCGACGTGCCGGTGGTCGCGCCGATGATTCACAACGGTGCCAGCCTGCACGAACACAACGGCTTCCGCTTCACCCTATTCCCCCGCCGTGGTGGCCGTGCGCCGGAGCCGGGCAATCTCGATCAGCTGTATCGTCTGGGCCAACTGCTGGGTCGTCTGCATGCGGTCGGCACTACAAAACCGTTCGAGCACCGTGAAGCGCTGGGTGTGAAGAACTTCGGTCATGACTCGCTGACGACATTGCTCGAAGGCAATTTCGTACCCAAAAGTTTGCTGCCGGCCTACGAGTCCGTTGCCCGCGACCTGCTCAAGCGCGTCGAAGAGGTCTACAAGGCCACGCCGCATCAGAACATCCGCATGCACGGCGATTGCCACCCCGGCAACATGATGTGCCGCGACGAGATGTTCCACATCGTCGACCTCGACGACTGCCGCATGGGCCCGGCGGTGCAGGATATCTGGATGATGCTGGCGGGTGATCGTCAGGAATGTCTGGGGCAGTTGTCGGAATTGATGGACGGCTACAACGAATTCCACGACTTCGACCCGCGGGAACTGGCGCTGATCGAGCCGCTGCGCGCCTTGCGCCTGATGCACTACAGCGCCTGGCTCGCCCGTCGCTGGGACGACCCGGCCTTCCCTCGCAGCTTTCCGTGGTTCGGCACCGAGCGCTATTGGGGCGATCAAGTGCTGGCGCTGCGTGAGCAATTGGCTGCGCTTAATGAAGAACCGTTGAAGCTCTTCTAACAAACACAAATCCAATGTGGGAGCGAGCCTGCTCGCGATGACGGAGACAGATTCAGCACATCAGTGGCTGACAAACCGCTATCGCGAGCAGGCTCGCTCCCACAAGGTTCACAGCACATACCGCAAAATCTCCTTACAATCCCCTCTTTGTTAGCTGCCTAAGCAAGGATTCTCATGCAAGCCGCCAACCCGCGTCGCGGGTACATCCTGGGCCTGAGTGCCTACATCATCTGGGGACTGTTCCCGCTCTACTTCAAAGCCATCGCCAACGTGCCCGCCGTGGAGATCATCATCCACCGAGTGCTGTGGTCCGCGCTGTTTGGTGCTTTGCTGCTGCTCGTCTGGAAGCATCCCGGCTGGTGGCGCGAGTTGCGTGAGAACCCGCGACGGCTGGCAATCCTGGCCCTGAGCGGCACGTTGATCGCCGCCAACTGGCTGACCTACGTCTGGTCGGTGAACAACGGGCGCATGCTTGAAGCCAGCCTCGGTTACTACATCAACCCGCTGGTAAACGTGCTGTTGGGGATGCTGATCCTCGGCGAACGGCTGCGGCGCATGCAATGGCTGGCGGTTGGCCTGGCGGCGGTCGGTGTTGCGCAGCAAGTGTGGCAAGTCGGCAGTCTGCCGTGGGTGTCGCTGGTACTGGCATTGACCTTCGGCTTCTACGGCCTGATCCGCAAGCAGGCACCGGTCAAGGCGCTGCCAGGGCTGGTGGTGGAAACCTGGATGCTGGTGCCGATTGCCGTCGCCTGGCTGCTGTTCAATCCAACGGCGAGCAGCGCGCAAGCTGAATTCTGGACCACCTCCGAAGCCTGGTGGCTGGTGGCTGCAGGTCCGGTGACGCTGGTGCCGCTGGTATGTTTCAACGCCGCCGCCCGGCATTTGCCCTACACCACCCTCGGATTTCTCCAGTACCTGGCGCCGACGCTGGTGTTGTTGCAAGCCGTGCTGCTGTTTGGCGAGCACTTGTCGTCCAGCACGCTGGTGGCGTTCATCTTTATCTGGGCGGGTCTGGCGGTTTACAGCGTCGACGCGTGGATAAGTCTGCGTCGCCGCCGCTGATCAGAAAATATACAAATCTCTACAGGCCACGTCTCCCGTGGCCTGCATCCATCCTTCCCAAGGTTATCCACAGCGTGATCCCCGGCGTTTGTGCGCAAGTCACTGAAACTGCTGGTTTTTTGATCAGTTCCTGAAGCGCCCCGGTCGACGTGGGCTGGCGGGGTGTCTCTACAGGTTATCCACAGGCAGGTGCACGTATAACTTGGATAACCTTTTCAAGGTTCGCTGCGCAGCACCAATTCAACCATCAGATCGTCCGCCAGGGTTTCCAGGCGCGATTGCAGCACCTCCAGCGACAAGGTCAGTGGCACCGCGAGAATCGCCTCGGCGTGGAACAGCGGCTCGCTGCTCATCGGCGCTGGTCGAACTTCGGTCACCAATTGCTCCAGGTTCACGCCCTGCTCACTCAGCAGACGCGTAATGTCTCGCACAATGCCCGGACGATCATTGCCCACCAGCTCCATGGCAATCGGCTTCCAGGTGCAGGATTGTTCGATGCCGCTTTCGGCGATCAGCACGCGAATCCCTTGGGTCGACAATCCCTGTAGGGCGTCTACCAGTTCATCGTAGGCCTCGGCCGGCACACCCACCCGAAGAATCCCTGCGAACTGTCCGGCCATGCGCGACATGCGGCTCTCCAGCCAGTTACCGCCATGCTCGGCAATGCATTGGGCAATGCGCTCGACCTGCCCGGGCTTGTCTGGAGCAATTACAGTGAGTACGAGATGGTCCATGGCGCAGCCCTCTGGTCATGACTTTTGTTATAGAAAAACAAGTATAGGCAAGGGTTGATCTTGCGCTGAATCGGCTGACGTCTTCGCGGGCAAGCCTCGCTCCTACAGGGTCGGCGTATACCTCTTTGGCATGAACGACGCGGACCTGTAGGAGCGAGGCTTGCCCGCGAATGGGGCACCACCAACAATCCTGCCAAACCACAAATCGTGTACAAGTTTTTATATTTAACTGGAACAATCCAACAGTTTTTTGAGAACATCCCGTTCCCCGTCATGACTGCAATGCGTCATAGGGTCGCAGAACGACGTAATTAGTCTAATTTTCACAACCGCAATTCATCATGTAGTATGCCGCAGCGCGCACTACATAACGCTGGATCGATGTCTGCCGCAGGTGCCGTCGCAACCCCTGAAAGCCCTGTCAGCAAGGCCGCAAAGCCGTTGATCGGATCGAACCCAGCCGCCAGCAATGGCATGTACTGGTAGATGGGTTTGTGGTTTAAATGGCCAGAGGCTTCATTGTTAAATTGAAGAGCTGAAAAGCGAAATAGCTGAGCAGAGTGAGGCAAGCAATGACTGAACACGTTCAAGTCGGTGGCCTGCAGGTCGCCAAAGTCCTGTTCGACTTCGTGAACAACGAAGCCATTCCCGGTACCGGCCTCACCGCCGACAAGTTCTGGGCCGGTGCCGACAAGGTCATCCATGACCTGGCACCGAAGAACAAAGCCCTACTCGCCAAACGCGATGATTTCCAGGCACGTATCGATGCCTGGCACCAGGCTCGTGCAGGTGTTGCGCACGATGCGGTGGCCTACAAAGCCTTCCTGCAAGACATCGGTTATCTGCTGCCAGAAGCGGCTGATTTCCAGGCAAAGACACAAAACGTCGATGACGAAATCGCCCGTATGGCCGGTCCACAACTGGTGGTGCCGGTGATGAACGCGCGCTTCGCGCTCAACGCCTCTAACGCCCGCTGGGGTTCGCTGTATGACGCACTCTATGGCACCGACGCCATCAGCGAAGCGGACGGCGCGGAAAAAGGCAAAGGCTACAACAAGGTTCGCGGCGACAAGGTCATCGCCTTCGCCCGTGCGTTCCTCGACGAAGCCGCGCCACTGGCAGCCGGCTCCCACGTCGACTCCACCGGCTACAAAATCGTTGACGGCAAACTGGTGATCACCCTCAAAGGTGGCAGCAACTCGGTTTTGAAGAGCTCTGGCCTGCGCGACGATGCCCAGCTGATCGGTTTCCACGGCGATGCGGCGGCTCCGACCGCGATCCTGCTGAAGAACAACGGCCTGCACTTCGAAATCCAGATCGACGCCAGCACCCCGGTCGGCCAGACCGACGCGGCTGGTGTCAAAGACATCCTGATGGAAGCGGCGCTGACCACCATCATGGACTGCGAAGACTCGGTCGCCGCGGTTGATGCCGATGACAAAGTGGTGATCTACCGCAACTGGCTCGGCCTGATGAAGGGCGATCTGTCGGAAGAAGTCTCCAAGGGCGGTCAGACCTTTACCCGCACCATGAACACCGATCGTACCTACACCGCCCTCGATGGCAGCGAACTGAGCCTGCACGGTCGCTCGCTGTTGTTCGTGCGCAACGTCGGTCACCTGATGACCATCGACGCGATCCTCGATAAAGACGGCAACGAAGTACCGGAAGGTATCCTCGATGGCCTGGTGACTTGCCTTGCGGCGATTCACAGCCTCAACGGCAACAGCTCGCGCAAGAACAGCCGCACCGGCTCGGTGTATATCGTGAAGCCGAAGATGCACGGTCCGGAAGAAGCTGCGTTCACCAACGAGCTGTTCGGTCGCATCGAAGACGTCCTCGACTTGCCGCGCAACACCCTCAAAGTCGGGATCATGGACGAGGAGCGCCGTACCACGGTCAACCTCAAGGCCTGCATCAAGGCTGCCGCCGAGCGCGTGGTGTTCATCAATACTGGCTTCCTCGACCGCACGGGCGACGAAATCCATACCTCCATGGAAGCCGGCCCTATGGTACGCAAGGCCGACATGAAGGCTGAGAAGTGGATCAGTGCCTACGAGAACTGGAACGTCGACATTGGCCTGAGCACCGGCCTGCAAGGTCGCGCCCAGATCGGTAAAGGCATGTGGGCCATGCCGGACCTGATGGCAGCGATGCTCGAACAGAAAATCGCTCACCCGATGGCCGGTGCCAATACCGCTTGGGTTCCATCGCCGACTGCCGCCGCACTACACGCGTTGCACTATCACAAGGTCGACGTGTTCGCCCGTCAGGCCGAACTGGCCAAACGTGCTCGCGCTTCGGTGGACGACATCCTGACCATCCCGTTGGCCGTCAATCCAGACTGGACCACGGAGCAGATCAAGAACGAACTGGACAACAACGCCCAGGGTATTCTTGGCTACGTGGTGCGCTGGATCGACCAGGGCGTGGGTTGCTCGAAAGTGCCGGACATCAATGACGTCGGCCTGATGGAAGACCGTGCGACGCTGCGTATTTCCAGCCAGCACATCGCCAACTGGCTGCGCCACGGCATCGTCACTGAAGATCAGGTGATGGAAAGCCTCAAGCGCATGGCGCCGGTGGTTGACCGTCAGAACGCCAACGACCCGCTGTACCGTCCGCTGGCACCGAATTTCGACAGCAACATCGCCTTCCAGGCGGCGGTGGAGCTGGTGATTGAAGGGACCAAGCAGCCGAATGGTTACACCGAGCCGGTTCTGCACCGTCGTCGTCGCGAGTTCAAGGCTGCCAATGGCCTTTGAGTAAACGCTGACGCCGGACATGAAAAAGCCCTGATCGAAAGATCAGGGCTTTTTTATTTGAAGCAGAATCAAAAGATCGCAGCCTTCGGCAGCTCCTACATGGGTATGCGATTCACCTGTAGGAGCTGGCGAAGCCTGCGATCTTTTTAGTGGTTCACACATCCATCCCCAGCTCATGCTTGACCAATTCAAGCAATTTACCGCTATCGATGGGCTTGAGCAGAAAGTCCACTACGTGCAAGTGCATGGCTTCGATCGCATCTTTCACGTCAGCATCGCCGGAGACGATGATGATCGGCAACGCCGCACGAGCAGATTCCCGCACCTGGCGGATCAGTTCCAGACCATCGACATGCCCCATCCGCAGGTCGGTAATCACCAGCCCGATCGATGGCTTCGTTTCCAGCAATTTGAGCGCCGCTTCGCCACTGGCCGCCGTCATGCAGTGAATGCCGTCCAGCCCCAGAATTTCCGACAGCAATTCCCGGGAGTCCTTATCGTCATCGACGATCAGCACCCGCTGCGGCGGCAAGTCTGGTTCCAACATGACGGCACTGAGCGCTTCGCGCTCGGCATCACTCAAAATATCGTGGTCGGACATGGCTTTCTCAACGTTTTCGATTCGATCCCTGACACAGTGGTCAGACATCGCTCAGCAGACCTTCAATGTGCACTTCGTCGGAAATTTTTCCAATAGACAATGCAGGAGGTTTTTCCTGCAATGGTGTCAGACCTTTCCCATATTCCGGCCGCTGCACTGTGCCTACCTAGACTTACGTCCAATGGGCACCCTGTCTTCAGGAGCCGACCATGGCTGGAATGATCCGACACAACAATGCGAAAAAGACTGCGGTATGGTTATGAGTAAAGCGGACGCCTTCACCCAGGCAGGGAAAACCGCGGTGTTGCAGAACATCCAGGGCACTTTGCAATTCCTACAGCGCTTCCCGCCGTTCAATCAGATGGAAAACGCCCACCTGGCCTATATGGTCGAGCAATGTCAGCTGCGTTTTTATGCCCCTGGCGAAAGCATCATCAAACCTGCCGATGGCCCGGTTGAGCATTTCTACATCGTCAAACAGGGCCGGGTCGTGGGCGAACGTCCGCACACGGCCAAGGGCGGGACCGAAACCACCTTCGAAATCACCACAGGCGAGTGTTTCCCCCTCGCTGCGCTGCTGGGTGAACGGGCGACTCGCACCGAACATCTGGCGGCCGAAGATACCTTTTGCCTACAGCTGAATAAGCTGGCGTTCATCAAACTGTTCGCACTTTCCAGCCCGTTTCGCGACTTTGCCCTACGCGGCGTCAGCAGTTTGCTGGATCAGGTCAACCAGCAAGTCCAGCAAAAAGCCGTGGAAACCCTCGGCACCCAGTACTCGCTCAATACCCGACTGGGCGAATTGGCCATGCGTCACCCGGTGACCTGCAGCCCGATCACCCCTCTGCGTGAAGCCGTAACGCTGATGCACGATCAGCAAGTCGGCAGCATTGTGGTGGTCGATGAGCAAAAGGCACCGCTGGGCATTTTCACCCTGCGCGACTTGCGACATGTGGTGGCCAACGGCACCAGCGACTTCAATGAAGCCATTGAAAGGCACATGACCCGGTCGCCGTTTTACCTGACGCCAGACCACAGCGCCTTCGACGCCGCGATTGCCATGACCGAGCGGCACATCGCCCACGTCTGCCTGGTCAAGGACCAGCGCCTGTGCGGCGTGGTCTCGGAACGCGACCTGTTTTCCCTGCAACGGGTCGATCTGGTGCATCTGGCGCGGACTATTCGCAGCGCCCAGAAGCTGGAAAACCTGGTGGCGATGCGCGGCGAGATCGGCCAATTGGTGGAGCGGATGCTGGCGCACGGAGCATCCTCGACCCAGATCACCCACATCATCACCCTGCTCAACGACCACACCGTGTGCCGGGTGATCGAACTGGTGCTCGCCGAGAAAGGTGAGCCTTGCGTGCCGTTCAGTTGGCTGTGTTTCGGCAGCGAAGGCCGCCGCGAGCAGACGCTGCACACCGATCAGGACAACGGCATCCTGTTCGAAGCCCGTGACGCGGCCCACGCCGCCGAGATTCGCGGCAAGTTGCTGCCCATCGCCCAGCAGATCAATCAGAACCTGGCGCTGTGCGGCTTCACCCTGTGCAAAGGCAACATCATGGCCGGCAACCCCGAGCTGTGTTTGTCCCGGGCCGAATGGGCGCGACGTTTTGCGGCGTTTATCCGTGAGGCGACCCCGGAAAATCTGCTGGGGTCGAGCATCTATTTCGACCTGCGCGTGGTCTGGGGCGACGAGCGAGGCTGCGAGCAGCTGCGCCAAGGCATTCTCGATCAGGTCAGCGACAACCGCTTGTTCCAGCGGATGATGGCCGAGAACGCCCTGCGCAACCGACCGCCCGTAGGCCGTTTCCGCGAATTCGTGCTGGCTCGCAAGAATGGCGAGAAAGCCACGCTCGACCTGAAACTTCAGGGTTTGACCCCTTTCGTCGATGGCGCTCGAGTGCTGGCCCTGGCCCACGGCATCGACACCAACAATACCTTGGAGCGCTTTCGCCAATTGGTGGCCAAAGAGGTCATTGAACGGCTGGACGGCGCGGCGTACGAAGAGGCGTATCACTTCATCCAGCAAACCCGCATGCAGCAACATCAGCTACAGACCCGAGAGAATTTGCCCTACTCCAACCGAGTCGATCCTGACAGCCTCAATCATCTGGACCGACGCATCCTGCGTGAATCCCTGCGCCAGGCACAACGCCTGCAAAGCAGCCTGACCCTGCGGTATCAGCTATGAGCCTGTTTTCATGGCTGCGTCCGGTCAGCCCCATTTTGCCCGGCGAACTGCAACATCGTCTGGAACGCTTGCCTGCCCTGGCCGAGTTGGGTGATTGCAGCCTGCGCGAGCAACGCTGGGTGGTACTCGACCTGGAAACCACCGGGCTGAACCTGAACAAGGATCGGCTGCTGTCCATCGGCGCGGTGGTGATCGAAGACGGAGCGATCGATTTCAGCCAGCAATTCGAACGCACGTTGCAATGCAGCGAACTCAAACTCGGCCCCAGCGTGTTGATTCATGGTCTGGGCCCGAGCGCCATTGCCGCCGGCAGCGACCCCGCGCAGGCCTTGCTCGAATTAATGGAGTTCGTCGGCGACAGTCCGGTGTTGGCGTTTCATGCGCCGTTCGATCAGCACATGCTGGGGCGCGCACTGAAAGAACATCTGGGCTACAAGTTGCAGCATCCGTTTCTGGATGTGGCAGACATCGCGCCGCTGCTGTGCCCGCAGGCACACTTTCGCGAGGCCGGGCTGGACGAGTGGATCGACTGGTTCAAGCTGGAGGTCTTCGAACGGCACAACGCCAGTGCCGATGCCTTGGCGACGGCCGAACTGGTGCTGATTTTGTTCAGCCGGGCGCGACAGCAGCAGATTCATAGCCCGTTGAATTTGCAGCAGCGGCTGAGTCAGTGGAAGCGGCGGCGGCAAGCTCCTTCGTTCTAGATCTTCGGTGACTATTCGGGCCCCATCGCGGGCAAGCCACGCTCCCACAGGTTTTGTGTCGTTTGCGAAATCGGCGGACGACGCAATACCTGTGGGAGCGTGGCTTGCCCGCGATGAACGATAACTCGGTCTGACTGGATATTCCCCCCCGCCAAAATCACCCCGACCAGCGCCAATTGCTTACCTCCCCCGCCTCTGCCACAATCGCGAACAATTCTCGTTACTTAACACTTCCCATTCGGTGATGTTGCGTGTCGTCAGTCCAAAGCCCCCACAGTGAGCTCGTTGGTGCGTTGTATCGCGACCATCGCGGTTGGCTATTGGCCTGGCTGCGGCGCAACGTAGCCTGCCCGCAACGGGCCGAAGACCTGAGCCAGGACACCTTCGTGCGCTTGCTGGGCCGTGATGAATTCAAGGAGCCTCGCGAACCCCGGGCGTTTCTGGTGGCGATCGCCAAAGGTCTGCTGTTCGACTATTTCCGCCGCGCCGCGCTGGAACAGGCCTACCTCACCGAGTTGATGCTGATCCCCGAAAGCGAACACCCGTCGGTGGAAGAACAGCAACTGATCCTCGAAGACCTCAAAGCCATCGACCGCCTGCTGGGCAAGCTCTCGAGCAAGGCCCGGGCGGCGTTTCTCTATAACCGTCTCGATGGCCTCGGCCACGCCGAAATCGCCGTGCGATTGGGTGTGTCGGTGCCACGTGTTCGTCAGTACCTGGCCCAAGGCATTCGTCAGTGCTACATCGCGTTGTACGGTGAGCCGGTATGAGCCCCGTCAGCTCCAAACCCGTGTCGGCGCAAGTGCTGGATACCGCGATTGCCTGGCAACTGTCGCTGGATTCCGGCAACGCGGTCGAGCGCGAAGAATTCGCCAAGTGGCACGCCGCCCACGAAGAACATGCTCGGGCCTGGCGTCAGTTGGGCATGCTCGACCAGCGTTTCAGCGTCGCCAACGGCCCGGCCCGCATCGCCTTGTTGCAATCGCGCGAAAGCATCCGGCGCCGGGTGCGCAAGCTTGGCAGCGGCCTGGCCAGCGTCGTCGCGGTGATCGGCCTGGCGCTGTTCGCCGGTGATCGTTATCTGCCCATCGACTATTGGCTGGCCGACCAGCGCACCGCCACCGGTGAGCAGCGCACCCTGCGGCTGACCGACGGCACACTGATCAACCTCAACACCCACAGTGCAGTGGATGTGCGCTTCGATGAGAAGCAGCGCCTGATCGTCCTTCAGGAAGGGGAAATCCTCGTCGAAACCGGCCATGGCGATGCCCGGCCGTTTATTGTCGAGACCCGCGAAGGCAGCATGCGCGCATTGGGGACGCGGTTCCTGGTCAAGCGCGAAGACGAAGGCACGCGCCTGAGCGTATTGAAGTCAGCGGTAGCCGCCCATCCCGAATCGAGCCCCGAGGAACAGATCCTGCGCGAAGGCCAGCAAGTGCTGATGCGCAGCAATGGCCTGGGCCCGATCATCGCCCTCAACCTCGGCGCCGATGCCTGGACCCGCGGCATGCTGGTAGTGGACAACGCGCGGCTGGAGGATCTGGTCCAGGAGCTCGGCCGCTATCGTCGCGGGCATCTTGGCGTCACACCGGAAGTCGCCGACCTGCGCATCACCGGCAGCTTCCCCCTGAACGATACCGACAAGGCGCTGAGCGCACTTTTACCGACCCTGCCGGTACAGATCGAACGGCACACGCCATGGTGGGTGACAGTCGCAAAGGCTGACGCCAAGCCCTGAGATTTTCTGCGCTGACCCGACGCCTTCGCGGGCAAGCCTCGCTCCTACAGGATGCGAGCATTATTGGCCACACCCGATAACCGTAGGAGCGAGGCTTGCCCGCGAAGAGGCCCGTATAAACACCCCAAATCCAGAATCCGGGCTCAGACCAATCACTGAATCAAAATTATTTTCATCTCGCCCTATCACTTTTGGATTCTCGTCCGGCACCTAGGCAATTGAGAAATATTTCCATTCAGGAGCCGCTGTATGTCCCGTTCACTAGACACCGTGTTGCGCCCCCGTTTGCTGGCGGTCGCCATTGCCCTTTGCGCCCCTTTGGCCAGCGGTCCACTGATTGCCGCCGAACAGGCGTCCAGCGTTCGCGCCTACAACCTGCCGGCTGCGCCATTGGCCAGCACCCTGAACCAGATTGCCAGTCAGGCGGGTTTGGCGCTGTCGTTGAATCCGTCGCTGGCAGCGGGCAAGACCTCGGCCCCGGTGAAGGGCCAGTTCGATGCCACCGGCGCTCTGCGTGAAGCCTTGCGCGGCACCGGTCTGCAACTGGAACAGAGCAGCGCCGGCACCTACAGCCTGGTGGCCGTGCCCGAGGGCGTGATGGCCTTGCCGGAAACCGCCGTCATTGGCCTGGAAAATACGGAAACTGCCTGGAGCCCGGTCGCAGGTTACGTCGCCACGCGCACCGCCGCTGGCACCAAGACCGACACCGCGCTGGTCGAAGCGCCACGTTCGATTTCCGTCGCCACCCGCCAGCAAATGGAAGATCGCGGTGTGCATAACCTCGATGATGCCGTGCGCTACATGCCTGGCATCGTCGCCAGCAGCTACGGCAGTGACACTCGAGACGACTGGCTGCGCGTACGCGGTTTCGAGCCGACCCAGTTTCTGGATGGCCTACCCTTGCCGAGAGGCGTTTACGCCAACCCGAAACAGGAAACCTGGAACCTTGATCGCCTGGCCCTGCTGCGCGGCCCGGCCTCATCGGTTTACGGCCAGACCCCGCCAGGCGGCTTGCTGGACATGGTCAGCCGTCGCCCCAGCGCCGAGTCGAGCAACGAAATCCAGGTGCAATATGGCAGCGACAATCATCGCCAGATTAACTTCGCCAGCACCGGCAAGATCGACGACGAAGGCCAGTTCCTCTACGGTTTGAGCGGTGTGGTACGCGACAGCGGCACGCAGATCGACCACGTCGACAACAAGCGCTACAACATCGCACCGAGCCTGACCTGGAACATCGACGAAGACACCAAATTCACCCTGCTGACGCAATTCACCCGCGATGACACGGGCATCACCAGCCAGTTCCTGCCGGTGCAAGGCACCAGGATCCATTCGCCACTCGGCAAGATTTCCCATCACAAGAACCTCGGCGACCCGGACTGGGAATACTACGACCGCACCTACTACGCACTGGGCTACGCCTTTGAACATCGTTTGAATGATGTCTGGCAGTTCAAGCAGAACCTGCGTTACACCAAGTCGGACCTGTCCTTCCAAGCCCTCACGCCGGGCGCCTACCCGTACACCCAGGTCGACGCCCAGGGCAACGTGGGTCGTTCGAGCACCAGCGTCGAGGAGGACATCAGCCAGTTCGCCGTGGACAACAACTTCCAGGGCGACTTCGCGACCGGCGATATCCGTCACACCCTGTTGATCGGCCTCGATCACCAGCGCGCCAATACCAACTACACCTCGATCTTCGGTGACGGTCTGACCACCAACGTCAACAACCCGATCTATGGCCAGCCAATCGTTCGCCCGCCACGCTCGACGGCGTTCTATGACTATGACCAGAAGACCTACCAGACCGGTTTGTACGTCCAGGACCAAATGGCCCTCGACCAATGGCGTCTGACCCTCGGTGGTCGTGAGGACTGGATCCACACGGGCACCAAATTCTTCAACAAGGGTGATGCCACCAACACCGAACGGGACAAGAAATTCAGCGGCAACGCAGCGATCAGCTATGTGTTCGACTCGGGCTTCGTGCCCTACCTGTCCTACGCCGAGTCGTTCCAGCCGACCAGCAAAGCCACGGCATCGCCGACCGAGTCGTTCAAACCGACTGAAGGCAAGCAGTGGGAACTGGGTATCAAGTACCAACCGCCGGGCAGCAACACCCTGCTGACGGCTGCGGTCTATGACCTGACCCAGAAAAACGTCTCCGTCACCACGACCAACTCAGACAACGTCTCGATTACCAGCCAGACCGGCGAAGTGAAGGTCAAAGGCCTGGAGCTGGAAGCCGTTTCCGACGTCACCGACAACCTGAAAGTCATCGCCGCCTACACCCTGGCCAAGTCCGAAGTGCAAAAGGGGGACTTCAAGGGCAATCGCCTGCAACTGATGCCTAACCAACAAGCGTCGCTGTGGGCCGATTACACTTGGCACAACGGTGTGCTGGATGGTTTCGGCATCGGTGCCGGCGCACGCTACACCGGCAATACTTATGGCGACCAGGGCAACACCTGGCTGGGCAAGGCGGATGCCTACACGGTGTTCGACGCGGCGCTCCATTACGACTTGGGCCGTCTGGATAACAGTCTGAAAGGTGCATCACTGGCACTGAATGCCACCAACGTGTTCGACAAGGACTACATCTCCACGTGCGACAGCTTCTACTGCTACTACGGCGACCAACGCAGCGTCGTCGCCAGCGCTACGTACAAGTGGTAATCGCCTGAACTGACACGCGCCACGACCAGGCCGTCCTTCGAGGACGGCTTTGGTCTTTCTGAAGGCCATGAAATGAAGAGCAAAACCATCCGCCGCTGGTCCTGCATCCACACCTGGACCAGCCTGATCTGCACGGTCTTCCTGCTGATGCTAGCCCTCACCGGCCTGCCGTTGATCTTCCACCACGAGATCGACCATCTGCTGGGCGATGCCGCCGAGTTGAAATCGATGCCGGCCGATACCCCGCAGCTGAATTTGCAGCAGCTGGTGCAAGCGGCTGAAAAGCATCGTCCCGGCGAGGTCATGCAGTATTTCGGCTACGACGAAGAAGACCCCAACGGCGTGATCGCCATCATGGCGCCCACCGCCGGCACCGAGCCGAACTCCTCCCACACCTTCATGCTCGACGCTCGCACCGGCGAAGCATTGGAAATGCCCTCGGCCAATGGCGGGCTGATGATGGTCATGCTGCGCCTGCACGTGGACATGTTCGCCGGCCTGCCGGGCAAGTTGCTGCTGGCGTTCATGGGGATTCTGTTTGTGTTGGCGATTGTCTCCGGAACGGTGCTGTACCTGCCGTTCATGCGGCGTTTGAAGTTCGCCACCGTGCGCCACGACAAATCCACCCGCCTGCGCTGGCTCGACCTGCATAACCTGATCGGCGTGGTGACGCTGACCTGGGCGCTGGTGGTCGGCGTGACCGGCGTGATCAGTGCCTGCGCCGACTTGCTGATCGCCGCGTGGCGCAACGACAGCCTGAGCGCGATGATCGCGCCTTATCGCGATGCGCCGCCGCTGACTCAATTGGCGCCTGCGACCCGTCTGCTCGACATCGCCAAAGACGTCGCGCCGGGCATGCAGCCCGATTTCATCGCCTTCCCCGGCACGCGGTTTTCCAGCGAACACCATTACGCCGTGTTCATGAAAGGCAGCACCCACCTGACTTCGCATTTACTGACGCCGGTGTTGATCGACGCCAGCACCCTGCAAGTCACGGCGGTGGCTGAGCGGCCGTGGTACATGGACGCCATGGGCATGTCGCAGCCGCTGCACTTCGGTGATTACGGCGGCATGCCGATGAAAATCCTCTGGTCGATCCTCGATGTGCTGACCATCATCGTGCTCGGCAGTGGGGTTTATTTGTGGGTGGTGCGGCGCAAGGTCGCGAAACCGGTGCTTGAAAACGCGGAGTGCCCGATATGAGGCCGAGACAGTCGAGTTTCTGGAAGGTCTTCGCCACGCCCACCGTCATTGCACTGCTCAGCGCCGCGGGTCTGTTTGCCGCGTTGCTGGGCGATGGCGTGTGGGATGCATTGAGTTGGCTCGGGCTGGGCATCCCCGCCATCCTCGCCTTGCGCGGGCTGTTGCAACGCCACTGAACGGCACAAAACCTGTGGGAGCGAGCCTGCTCGCGAATGCGGTGCATCAGTTGGCATTTATGTCGCCTGACACACTGCTTCGCGAGCAGGCTCGCTCCCACACTTAAGCACTAAAGCGCTATCCTGCCGACACTGCCCACGATCGAGATCGTCGCCATGTCCGTCCCCAGCATGACCTTGTTCCACAACCCCGCATCACCCTTCGTTCGCAAAGTCATGGTGCTGCTGCACGAAACCGGTCAAACGAACCGCGTGGCGCTGCAAGCCAGCCAACTCACGCCAGTCAGCCCGGATCTGGCCCTCAACGAAGACAACCCGCTAGGCAAGATTCCGGCTCTGCGCCTGGCCGATGGCAATGTGTTGTACGACAGCCGGGTGATCCTCGACTATCTCGACCATCAGCACGTCGGCAATCCGCTGATCCCTCGCGACGGTTCGGCGCGCTGGCGGCGTCTGACCCTGGCTTCCCTGGCCGACGGGATCATGGATGCCGCGGTGATGATTCGCTATGAAGTGGCCCTGCGCGTTCCGGAAAAGCACTGGGCCGAGTGGCTCGACGGTCAGCGCGACAAGATTCGTCGCGCTCTGGCACTGCTGGAGGCCGACGCGATTGCCGAGCTGACCAGCCATTTCGATGTGGCGGCGATCAGTGTGGCCTGTGCCTTGGGTTATCTGGATCTGCGCCATCCGGATCTGGAATGGCGCAAAGAGAATCCGAAGTTGGCGGAGTGGTATTTTGAAGTGAGTCAGCGGCCTTCGATGATTGCTACGATGCCGAAGGCTTAGATTCTCGCTAACTGTGCCGACCTCATCGCGAGCAGGCTCGCTCCCATATTTAATCTTTGGTCTGCACAACCTTTGTGTTCACTGGAGATCTTTTGTGGGAGCGAGCCTGCTCGCGATGGCACCACACCGGATCCAACGGAAACAACCCGGCAATCCGCGTCGCCAACACCTCGCCCACCTGCTGATCCTCGCGCAACCCTAACGACCGGCTCATTCCACGGCTCCAATATCAAAGGCCAAAGGCTTCGCGGCTTTCTGCCCGATCCCGTACCAGTCCAGCTTGCGGGTCAGCACCATGAACACGCCCAGCAGCCCGAACAACAGCAGCGAGCCCATCAACAGCGCGTAATCCTCGGCACTCAACAAGCCATAGAGCAGGCCATACAACGCCGCCAATCCTGCCGAAAAACTCAAGCCGTGATGCACGCTGCGCAGCACATGACAGACATAGAAGCCGATCAACAACACACAGCCACTCGCAGACAGCAGGTACGCCAGGGCAAAGCCGATGTGCTCGGACAGCGACAACAGCAACAGGTAGAAGAACGCCAGCGCCACGCCCACCAGCGCGTATTGCACCGGGTGTACCGCCAGGCTTTTCAGCACTTCGAAGAGGAAGAAACCGGCGAAGGTCAGGACGATGAACAGCAGCGCGTATTTGATTGCCCGGTCGCTTTTCAGGTACTGGTCCACCGGGTCGATGAAACTCACGCCGAAGCTGCGACCGCTGAACGCCTCGCACTGGCCGCCAGACACGCAACTGTTCAGTGCCTCTTGCAGGTTGGTGGAGAAAAACGAGGTCTGCCAATTGGCGGTGAAACCCTGATCGGTGATTTCGCGCTGGGCCGGCAGGTAGTTGCCGATGAAGCTGGGATGAGGCCAGTTGGCGGCCAGTGAAACCTTGCTGGTCTTGCCCACCGGGAGAATCTGCAACTGGCCGGTGCCTTGCAGGCGCAAGTCGAAGCCGAACGCCAATTCCGTAGCCTGTTGGGTGTCCAGCGCTGGCAGCGTCACGTGCACACCCTCGCCCAGCCAGCCCACTTGGCTACCCGGTACAAAGTCCAGACTCTGGCCATTGAGTTCGAGTTTCAGGGCGTTTTCGATGCCGCGAATGTCGCTGATGCCAACGGCCAGGAACGGTTGGTCGAACCGGTAGTCGGCGAAGTCCTCCTTGATGCCCAGTTGCGCCGGGACCGAGAAATGCCCGCTGATGCGGTTGTCGGCATGAAACAGCCGTGCCTCGTAGATACCCCGGGCGCGCAGTTCGGTCTGGACCTGGCCGTCCAGTTCGAAACGCTCCGGCAGGAAATACAAACGCCCGCGCTCCTCGCCGACAACCTGGTAACGCTGGTTGGTTTTTTCGTTGGTTTTCCAGGTGCGCACTGTTTTGCGATAGGGCACCACCATCAGCGGGCCACTCAGTTGCTGGCTGTAGCTGGAGCTGCGGGCGATGTCTTCGAGCACACCATCACGCAGTTGTTGCCGCTCCTGGATAACACCGCTGATCATCAACAGCGGGATCAGCAGCAACAGAATCAAAAGGGCAATCGCCCCGAGTTTTAGGGTCAGGCTACGGTTCATGGGACTCTCCCTGTTTGGATGGGGAGAGTCTGGGATGGGTGTGTGGGGATTTTATGGGGGGAATGTGGAGAGTATGTGGAGACTGGGGTGACCCCATCGCGAGCAGGCTCGCTCCCACATTTGATCTTCTGTTCGCATATATTTTGTGTTCGCTGGAGATCCCTTGTGGGAGCGAGCCTGCTCGCGATGGCCGCGACGCGCGTCCTAAGGCAGGCTCAATTTGACTTCAACCCCGCCGTCGACATTACCGATACTCATCACCCCGCCATGCAACTTGACCACCTCTTCAAGGAAGTTAAGCCCCAACCCGGTACTTTTACGCCCACTGTCCGGACGCGGCAGTGAGTAGAAGCGCTCGCTCAAGCGCGGCAATGCATAGTCGGGAATCGCCTCGGCCTGGTTGAACAGCCTGAACTCAATCTGCTCACCGACTCGTTCGGCACTGAATCGCAGCAAGCCCTGAGCCGGGGTGAAGTCCAAGGCATTCTCCAGCAGATTGCCCAGCGCCTGGCGCAACAGAAACGGCTCGCCGAGCAGATTCAGATCCGCTGCAATTTGCAGCTCCACACGCAACTGCTTGCCTTCGATTCGCGCAGCCTGCGCGCTCAACAGTTCGTCCACCAAAGCCGCCAACGGCACGGCCACTCGCTCTTCCAGCCCTTGGCGCTGTTCGACCTGCGCCAGGTTCAACAGTCGTTCGATCAACTGCTGCATGCGCGCACTTTCGCTGTCGATGTTGCTGACGAAACGCTGCTGCTGAGCCAGCGGCATCTCACCTTGCAGTAACTCCGCCGCGCCACGAATCGCCGCCAGCGGGCTTTTCAATTCATGGGTCAGGGTATGCACATAACGCTCGACGTAGGCTTTGCCTTCGAGCTGGGTGCGCATCTGCTCCACCGCCGTGGCCAGTTGTTCCAGTTCGCCGCCCCGATAATGCGGCACCTCCACCCGACGGCCTTCGCTGACTGCCTGGGCATACGCCGTCAACCGTCGCAGCGCCGCGCTCAGCCACCACGACAACAGCGCACCGAACAGCAAACCGAGGCCAATCAGCCCGGCGCCATAAACCAGCAATCGCCGTTCGGTGCGATCAACATAAGGTTGCAGCGAGCTGTTGGGCTTGGCCACCGTCACCACACCGATGATCTGGCCGTTGTCGCGAATCGGTGCACCGACGTGCATCACCGACGAGTTCGAGTCATCCAGGTTGCTGCGCGTCGAACGAGCGCCGTACTCGCCGCGCAAAGTCAGGTAGACGTCGTTCCAGCGCGAGTAGTCCTGGCCCACCGCGATGCCGCTGGAATCCAGCACCACGATGCCCTTGGCATCGGTGACGTAAATGCGGTGGTTGACCTGATTCTTCGGCATTCCCCAGATTTTCGCCTTCGGTTGCCGTTCACCGTAAGCCTTGAGCAACTCGGGCCAGCGGTTCTGGCTGAGGGTGCCGGCCTTGAAGTCGTCGCGCAGGATCTCGGCCATCAAGTTCGCGGTGTCCACCAGGGTTTCTTCAGTGGACTGGCGCACGCCGGGGCGGATTTCTTCCATCACGGTGTTGAGCACGAAGTAGCCGGTCAGGCCGATGAACAGCACGTAGACCAGAAAAATCCGGATCCCCAGGGGCATCAGCTATGCCCCGGGCTATAGCTGTAACCGAGGCCGCGGTGAGTCTGGATCGGCTCGGCGTCGGCCTTCACCTGGCGCAATTTGGCGCGCACGCTCTTGATGTGGCTATCGATGCTGCGCTCGTAACCGGCATCGGCGGCCACGCCCAGTGCATCGAGCAACTGCTCGCGGCTGAAGACTCGCTCGGGTTGCTCCAGCAGGCATTGCAGCAAACGAAACTCATGGCGAGTCAGGCTTAGCGGCTGATTACGATAGCTGATCTGCACCCGTTCGCTGTCGATGCGAAACAGCGCCGATGCAGCCTCTGCCACCGGTCGTGGCGCCATGCGCTTGAGAATCGCCCGGACACGCGCTACCACTTCCCGGGGGCTGAATGGTTTGACCACGTAGTCGTCGGCGCCAATCTCCAGGCCCACCACGCGGTCGATCTCTGCGTCACGGGCGCTGAGAAAAATCACCGGCACCTCGCTGAAACGCCGCAATTGCTTGCAGGTCTCGAAGCCGCTGATGTCTGGCAGGCCGATATCGAGGATGATCAGGTCGGCCGGCGTGGCGCGCTGATGTGCGAGCGCCGCCGCGCCAAGGCTCAACCAGGTGGTGGTGAAGCCCTCGCCCTGCAAGGCGAAAATCAGGGTGTCGGCAATCGCCGCTTCGTCTTCGACAATCAGGATATGAGGCATGGCGTCCGAGCCCGCTAGTTAAGTGGGCGAACGGTGCCCCAAGGCTGATTCGCCGTCAATCAGCAGTCGGGTTTGTCTGCCGTGAAACGCCGTGCCGGGTTCACCGCCGCACCGAATTCACGCAGCGCTTTGGCGCCGATCAGCAGCGGGTAATTGAAACTGCTGCGGTCGGTGAGATTGACCTCGACGGTGCGCTTGACGTTGCCCAGGCACAATTCCAGATCGACCACCGGACGCTTGGTGGGTTCGATCGCTTCTTTGTCATCGTCGTCTTCTTCGGAGCGGGTCTTGATCTTACTGATCCGCGCGACCTTGTGTTCGTAGACCTTGTTGCTGGCGCCTTTGGTGGCGAGGCGGAAACGCACCCACTCGTCGCCATCACGGGTGAAGGTTTCGATGTCTTTGGCCGACAGCGACGCGGTCAGGGCGCCGGTGTCCATTTTGGCCTTGAGGACTTCGCCGCCGATTTCCGGCAGCGCGATGTATTCGTAACGCCCGTACAGGGTCGGCTCGGCGGCAAGGACCGGCAGGGCCACGAGGGAAAGCAGTGCAAGGAGAGATTTCACGTAGGGGGCTTCCTTGAAGAGTGGGCAGCGGGATTTTAGACCGTTGCCTGTGAATTCGTTCGATATCGTTGTAGGAGCTGCCGAAGGCTGCGATCTTTTGATCTTGATCTCGGCGAGCGGCTGAAATGGCCAAGATCAAAAGATCGCAGCCTGCGGCAGCTCCTACAGGTGCGATCTTTCCCAGCATAGCGCTGCCAAGGTGAAACATTCGTCACCACCCATTTGGCCTGTCGCCTGAAGCTGCTTATCATGGCGCGCCCAAACGCTTTCATGAGTTACTTATGCGCCGCCTGCTCACCGGCTGTTTCGTTACCCTGCTGCTGTTGCTCAACACCTTGGTGCTGTTCGGGCCTTTGATGGTGTTCGCCCTGCTGAAACTGCTCCTGCCCGGGCGCTTTCGCGATTACGCCTCCTGGACAGTGATGTGGATTGCCGAAACCTGGGCCGAAATCGACAAGCTGATCTTCCGGCTGTGCATTCCCACTCAATGGGACATTCGCGGCGGCGATGATCTGCGCCGCGACACCTCGTATCTGGTGATCGGCAACCATCAATCCTGGGTCGATATTCCGGCGCTGATCCAGGCGCTTAACCGGCGCACACCGTTCTTCAAATTCTTCCTCAAGAAAGAACTGATCTGGGTGCCGTTCCTGGGCCTGGCCTGGTGGGCACTGGACTATCCGTTCATGAAGCGCTACACCAAGGCGTTTCTGGCGAAAAACCCGGAGCTGGCCGGCAAGGACCTGGAAATCACCAAAGAGGCCTGCGAGCTGTACAAGCGTCAGCCAGTGACGGTGGTCAATTATCTGGAAGGCACTCGATACACCTCAGCGAAAAGCGCCCAGCAGCAGTCACCGTTCACCCACCTGCTCAAGCCCAAGGCTGGCGGCGTGGCTTTTGTGCTGGCGGCGATGGGTGAACAGCTGGATGCCGTTCTCGACGTGACAGTGGTGTATCCACAGCAGAAGATTCCGGGGTTCTGGGATTTGATCAGCGGCAACGTGCCGAGGGTGATCATCGACATCCAGACCCGCGAACTGGACCCGGCGCTGTGGCAAGGCGATTACGAAAACAATCCGGCGTTTCGCGAACAGGTCCAGAACTGGGTCAACCAGCTCTGGATCGAGAAGGACCGGCGCATCAAAGAGCTACGCGCCGAAGGCTGACTCAGTTGCCAATGCCGGTGCCCCAGATTCCGCCAAGATTCTGCAGCAACGAACCGGCGACGCCTTGCTGACCGAGATATTGCAGGATCACCGGGGCAAACATACCGATCATCCCGGTGTCCATGCCCAGGGCACTGAAGGCGTTATTCAGGTCGTTGGTGTCCTTGACGTTACCCAGCAAGCCATCGAGCAACGCATTCTTGTCCGAACCGGCGCCGAGCAGCCCACCCAATCCGTTCAAGCCACCGATGGCACTGTTGCCAGCAATTTGACTGAGGCCCGGCACGTTTTTACTCAGCTCGGAGAAGTCTTCGCCGCTGAGTTGATTCCTGGCCAACCCCAACATCGCACCAGCACCGCCAATGGCCTGTTCCGGGGTGATGTCGAGCTGCGAGCCCAGGGTATTGAGCAAACCGGCGGCCTTGGGCGCTGCCGCCACGACGCCATCGCCCTCGTTGCTTTGGTCGCCCTGCATCGCGGATACCACATTGGCCGCATCACTGAGACTGAACTGTGCAAAGGCCGGGCTGGCGACCAGCGTCGTCAACGAAGCGACAGCCATGAGCGATGCCAGTGCTAAACCGCGTGAAACTTTCATCCAGACATCCTCTAGTGGCATGAAAACCGCCCGGTAACGAGGCGGCAAACTGCCGATTTGACCGGACATCCGTCGGCATGTTCCCCCGTCACGTCTATGAAACGTGAAACCCCGGACTCACGCGATGAATGGCATACAGGCACCCGGATCTGGAGGAAGAAGTGAGGCGACTTTTGTGGCGAGGGGGCTTGCCCCCGTTCGGCGGCGCAGCCGTCGTTAATCCAGACACCACATTTTGTCTGACACACCATGGGGAATGGTTTGAGGGTTGCTTCGCAGCCCAACGGGGGCAAGCCCCCTCGCCACAAAGGCCCCTCACCACAGGGTTAGTGTGACGCATATAAAAACGGCGACCCGAGGGTCGCCGTTTTGCTGTTGCCTAAAGCCTTACGCCGCGCTGAACAACTTGTGCGGATCGATCACAAACTTCTTCGGCACGCCCGCATCGAACTCGCCATAACCCCGTGGCGCGTCATCCAGGCTGATGACTTCAACACCCACGATGTCGGCAATCTTGATGCGGTCCCACATGATCGCCTGCATCAGTTGGCGGTTGTACTTCATCACTGGCGTCTGGCCGGTGTGGAAGCTGTGGGATTTTGCCCAGCCCAGACCGAAGCGAATGCTCAGGCTGCCCATTTTCGCGGCCGCATCCACAGCACCCGGGTCTTCAGTCACGTACAGGCCAGGGATACCGATTTTGCCGGCAACGCGAACCACGCCCATCAGCGAGTTGAGCACGGTCGCCGGTGCTTCGTGTTTGACGCCGTCATGGCCGTGACCACGGGCTTCGAAGCCCACCGCATCGACGGCGCAATCCACTTCTGGCTCGCCCAACAGCGCGGCAATCTGTTCGTGTAGCGGGGTGTCTGTCGACAAGTCGGCAATTTCAAAACCCTGGGCCTTGGCGTGAGCCAGGCGGATCGGGTTGACGTCACCGATGATCACCACCGCAGCGCCCAGCAGGCGAGCGGAAGCGGCAGCGGCCAGACCGACCGGACCGGCACCGGCAATGTATACGGTGCTACCAGGGCCAACGCCGGCGGTCACTGCGCCGTGGTAACCGGTCGGCAGAATGTCGGAGAGGCAGGTCAGGTCGCGGATTTTTTCCATCGCGCGATCACGATCAGGCAGTTTCAGCAGGTTGAAGTCGGCGTACGGCACCATCGCGTATTCAGCCTGGCCACCGGTCCAGTCGCCCATGTCGACATAACCGTAAGCACCGCCCGGACGCGCCGGGTTGACGCTCAGGCAGACACCGGTGTGCATCTCTTTGCAGGAACGGCAGCGCCCGCAAGCCACGTTGAACGGCACCGACACCAGGTCGCCGATTTGCAGGTTTTCGACGTCGCTGCCCTTCTCGATCACTTCACCGGTGATCTCGTGGCCCAGCACCAGACCGGTCTGAGCGGTGGTACGACCGCGCACCATGTGCTGATCGGAACCACAGATGTTGGTGGAAACCACACGCAGGATGACAGCGTGGTTAATCTTCCTGCCGCGCGGGTCCTGCATTTTCGGATAGTCGATTTTCTGTATTTCGACTTTGCCATTGCCGAGATACACCACACCACGATTGCCAGACATGCTTTCACCTCGCTGTTGTTTTTATGTAGCGGTCGCGTCGCCATGGATCGGCGGCGCGTTGATTGCTCGGGTTATTGCCTGTGTGTCTTGTGTGTCTTGTGTTGTCTGTAAGGGCCTGCTCGCGATGGCGATCTAAAGAACGACCGTGCGATTGGCGTTCAAAAACACTCGTCGCTCGATGTGATAACCAACGGCCCGCGCCAGAGTCAGCCCCTCGATATCCCGCCCTTTGGCGATCAAATCTTCGGGGTAATGACTGTGGTCCACAGCCTCCACGCCCTGGGCGATGATCGGGCCTTCGTCCAGGTCGTTGTTGATGTAGTGCGCCGTGGCGCCGACCAGCTTCACGCCCTTGTTGTAGGCCTGGTGATACGGCTTGGCGCCCTTGAAACCCGGCAGCAGGGAGTGATGAATGTTGATCGCCTTGCCGTCGAGCTTGCGGCACAGCTCTGGCGACAGGACTTGCATGTAGCGCGCAAGGATCACCAGTTCAGCGCCGGAGTCTTCGACCACCTGCCAGACCTGACGCTCCTGCGACGGTTTGTCGTTCGGGTCCAGCGGGAAATGGTAGTACGGAATCTGGTGCCAGTCGGCCAACGGCTTGAGGTCGGGGTGATTGGAGACCACGGCGACCACGTCCATCGACAATTGGCCGATGCGCTGGCGGTAGAGCAAGTCGTTGAGGCAGTGATCGGCCTTGGAGACCATGATCACCACTTTTGGCCGGTGGTGCGGCGGGGTCAGCTCGAAGATCATGCCGAAGGCGTCACCCCGTTCCGCCAAACCTGCGCGGAAAGCTTGTTCGTCAAAGCCGTCGGGCTGACGGAATTCCACGCGAATGAAAAAACGGCCCGAGAGCCGGTCATCGAAGGAATGGTGCTCGGTGACGTAGCAGCCCTGCTCGAACAGAAAGCGGGTCACCGCATCCACGGTGCCGAGGACGCTAGGGCAATCGGCGGTCAGAATCCATGTGTCTGGGGCGCGGCTCATAGTGCGGTGACTCCTGTTCGAAAGTAGCAGCAACGTCGCTTGCGTAGCAGCTGCCGAAGGCTGCTACAGGGATCTCAACGGATCATCAAGCCTGAACGCTAAGCCCGTACTCGGCGGCAGCATCCTGCAACCACAACCACCAGTAATCCGAGAAGCTGCGGCGGATCAGCAGTTCCCAGGTCTCTTCGGCGGTATGGCGGATCACCAGTTGCGACTTGGCGAACACCGTGCCAACAGCCTTGCCCACCGGGAAGTTGTTGGGGTGCACGTCATAGCTGGTGGATTTCATCAGCACCTGACGCACGTTCGGGCCGCTGAGTTCGAGGATCTGCTGGCCACCGCTGACGTTGACGATCTGGATGTGCAGGTCGCCCAGTGCTTCACGCAGCTTTTTCTCGGCGGCGAATTCTTCGCCGGTCGGCACGATCAGCAGCCATTCATCCGGCCCCATCCATTGCAGGCTGGTTTCGCCTTTGATCACCACGGTCAGCGCGGCGGGCAGTTCCAGGCCGAGGGCCTTGTGCACGCCAGCGGCGAACGCTGGATCGTGGCCATCGCCACGGATGGTGAGGTGACCGAGGAGTTTTTTCTCACGCACGATCACGCCGGCGTTTTTGCGGCCCTTGCCCACCAGGCTGGCGAGGTCGGCGTGATGCAGCGACGACTCGGCCTTGGCCCCGGTGGTTGGGCGTTGTTGGTAAACATTGGCTGCGGTCATAAAGCACCTGTCTTGAATTCTGTTGGTTCCGGCCCTTGTGGTGGCTGTGCCGCCGCCTTCGCGAGCAAGCTCGCTCCCACAAGGGTTACGCGATCTCCTGTGGGAGCGAGCCTGCTCGCGATGCAGACAACGCGGTGCAACGGCCGCCCACAGGACCCGAGGCCATTAAACGTTCTGGCGATCGCCTTTCGGATCGAAGAACACCGAAGAAACGATTTCCGCCTCGATCACGCTGCCATCGGCCAGCGGTGCGAACACACGCTCACCCATGCGCTTCAAGCCGCCCTTGACCACACCCATGGCAAACGAATAGCCGAGGGAGTTGTGCAAGTAGCTGGAGGTGACGTGACCGACCATGGTCATCGGGATCGCCTGCTTGGTGTTGAACACCAGTTGCGCACCTTCCGGCAGCCATTTGGTCGGATCGATCGGCTTCAGACCAACCAGCTGTTTGCGCTGATCACGCACGCAGTCTTCACGGTTCATGCCACGCTGGCCGATCCACGAGAAAGGTTTAGTGCGACCGACACACCAGCCCATGTTCAGGTCGTCCGGGGTCATCGAGCTGTCAGTGTCCTGGCCAACGATGATGAAGCCCTTCTCCGCCCGCAGTACGTGCATGGTTTCAGTGCCGTACGGGGTCAGGTTGTACTTCTTGCCGGCCTCGACGATTTTCTCGAGCACGCCCATTGCGTAGTCGGCCTGCACGTTGACTTCGTACGACAGTTCACCGGTAAACGAAATCCGGAACACCCGCGCCGGTACGCCACCGACCAGAGCTTCTTTCCAGGTCATGAAAGGGAAGGCTTCGTTGCTCAAGTCGATGTCGGTGACTTCGCTGAGCAGCTTGCGGCTGTTCGGCCCGGACAGGGTCATGGTTGCCCAGTGATCTGTCACGGAAGTGAAGTACACCTTCAGGTCTGGCCATTCGGTCTGATGGTAGATTTCCAGCCATTGCAGCACGCGTGCAGCGCCGCCGGTGGTGGTGGTCATCACGAAATGGTTATCGGCCAGGCAGGCAGTCACGCCGTCGTCGAACACCATGCCGTCTTCTTTACACATCAAGCCATAACGCGCCTTGCCCACGTCGAGCTTAGTCCAGGCATTGGTGTAGATGCGGTTCAGGAACTCACGCGTGTCCGGACCCTGGATGTCGATCTTGCCCAGGGTCGAAGCGTCCAGCAGGCCGACGCTATCACGCACGGCTTTGCATTCGCGCTTCACAGCGGCATGCAGGTCTTCACCGTTTTTCGGGAAGTACCAAGGACGTTTCCACTGACCGACGTCTTCGAACTCGGCGCCGTTCTTCACGTGCCAGTGATGCAGCGCGGTGAAACGAACCGGTTCGAAGATGTGCCCACAGTGACGACCGGCTATGGCGCCGAAGGTCACCGGCGTGTAGTTCGGGCGGAACATGGTGGTGCCCATCTGCGGGATGGTCACGTTCAGCGAGCGGGCGGCGATGGCCAGACCGTTGACGTTGCCGAGCTTGCCCTGATCGGTGCCGAAGCCCAGCGCGGTGTAGCGTTTGACGTGCTCGACCGACTCGAAGCCTTCGCGGGTCGCCAGTTCGATGGCGGCCGCGGTGACGTCGTTTTGCAGGTCGACGAATTGCTTCGGCCCGCGGGCGGTGCCTTTTTCGTGCGGCACCTGGAACAGCGCCAATGTCGGTTCTTCCAGTCGGCTCAGGGCTTTCGGCAAGGTGCCTTCGACCCCGCTGAAACCGGCTTCGCTGGCGGCGCGAGCGCCCCCTTCAAAACCGTCGGCCAGCGAATCGCCGAGGCCATAGACGCCGTTGATGCCACCGACGCACACGCGTTTTTGCGGTGCTTCGCCCGGTACGAAACCGAGGATGTCTTCACGCCAGATCGGCTTGCCGCCCAAATGAGACGCCAGGTGAACCACCGGGCTGTAACCGCCGGAACTGGCGACCAGGTCGCAATCGAGCCACTCGCCCGGGCTGGTCACGGTGTGTGCTTTTACGTCAATCGCGGCAACGCGAGCGGCGGTGACGTGCTTGCTGCCACGAGCCTCGATCACGGCACTGCCGGTCAGGATGCGGATGCCTTTGGCGCGCGCTTCTTCCACCAGCGCACCGCGAGGGTTGCTGCGGGCATCGGCGATCGCCACCACTTGCAGACTGGCGTCGAGCCAGTCCAGCGCTACGCGGTAGGCGTGATCGTTGTTGGTCGACAGCACCAGTTTCTTGCCCGGTGCCACGCCGTAACGACGCACATAAGTCGACACAGCGCCGGCAAGCATGTTGCCCGGCACGTCGTTGTTGCCGTAAACCAGTGGCCGCTCGTGAGTACCGGTCGCCAGCACTACACGCGTGGCACGAACCCGGTGGATGCGCTGACGCACCTGGCCAATCGGGGCGCGGTCGCCGAGGTGATCGGTGAGGCGCTCGTGAATGGTCAGGAAGTTATGGTCGTGGTAACCGTTGACCGTGGCGCGCGGCAACAGCAGCACGTCCGGAGTGTTTTTCAGCTCGGCGATGACGCTGGCGACCCATTCGGTAGCGGGTTTGCCGTCGAGGCTTTCGCGGGAATCGAGCAGGCTGCCGCCGAACTCTTCCTGCTCATCGGCCAGGATCACACGCGCACCGCTACGGGCAGCCGCCAGTGCAGCTGCCAGACCCGCAGGGCCAGCGCCGACGATCAGCACGTCGCAGTGCTGGTTCATGTAGTCGTAGGTGTCCGGATCGTTCTCGGTCGGCGAGCGGCCAAGGCCGGCTGCCTTACGAATGTACTTCTCGTAGGTCATCCAGAACGATTGCGGGTACATGAAGGTTTTGTAGTAGAAGCCCGGTGGCATCAGCTTGCCGCCGACCTTGCCGAGAATCCCCATCATGTCGTTGTTCACGCTCGGCCAGCCGTTAGTGCTGGTGGCGACCAAACCTTGGTACAGCGCTTGTTGAGTGGCGCGTACGTTCGGGATCTGCGTGGCTTCGGTCGCACCGATCTGCAGCACAGCGTTCGGCTCTTCGGCACCGGCGGCGAAGATGCCGCGCGGGCGCGAATACTTGAAGCTGCGGCCGATGATGTCGACACCGTTGGCCAACAAGGCGGCGGCGAGGGTATCGCCTTCAAAGCCTTTGTAGACCTGGCCGTTGAAGGTGAAGCTCAGCACTTTGTTGCGGTCGATGCGTCCGCCGTTGGACAGGCGATTGATCTGGCTCATACCTTCTCTCCCAGAGCCGTGGCGGCCGCTTTCGGGCTGTCGGTCTTGTCGATGAACTGCGGCTTGGTGCCGATCTTGTAGGTTTCGAGAATCTCGTAGGTCACGGTGTTACGGGTGACGTTGAAGTACTGACGGCAACCGGCAACGTGATCCCACAGTTCGTGGTGCAGACCGCGAGGGTTATCGCGGAAGAACATGTAGTCGCCCCACTCCTCGTCGGTGCAGCTGTTCGGATCCAGTGGGCGCGGGATGTGCGCCTGGCCGGATGCGTGGAATTCCTCTTCGGAGCGCAACTCGCCGCAGTGAGGACAGAAGATATGCAACATGGGGATTTCTCCTGTTAGTGGGCAACCGCAGCAGCGCCGTGTTCGTCGATCAACGCACCGTTGTGGAAACGGTCGATGGAGAAAGGTGCGGCCAATGGGTGCATTTCACCCTTGGCCAGGCTTGCGGCAAACACGTTGCCCGAGCCGGGTGTTGCCTTGAAGCCACCGGTGCCCCAACCGCAGTTGAAGAACATGTTCGGTACCGGGGTTTTCGAGATGATCGGGCACGCATCCGGTGTGGTGTCGACGATGCCGCCCCACTGGCGGTTCATGCGCACGCGGGACAACACCGGGAACATTTCGACGATGGCCTGAACGGTGTGCTCGATCACCGGGTACGAACCACGCTGGCCGTAGCCGTTGTAGCCGTCGATACCGGCGCCGATCACCAGGTCGCCTTTGTCGGACTGGCTGATGTAACCGTGTACGGCGTTGGACATGATCACGCTGTCGATAATCGGTTTGATCGGCTCGGACACCAGCGCTTGCAGCGGGTGCGATTCGATCGGCAGACGGAAACCGGCCAGTTTGGCCATGTGCCCGGAGTTACCGGCGGTGACCACACCAACGCGCTTGGCGCCGATGAAGCCCTTGTTGGTTTCAACACCGATGCACACACCGTTTTCCTTGCGGAAGCCGATCACTTCGGTCTGTTGAATCAGGTCCACACCCAAAGCGTCTGCGGCACGGGCAAAGCCCCACGCCACGGCATCGTGACGGGCCACGCCGCCGCGACGCTGGACGGTTGCGCCCATCACCGGGTAGCGAGTGTTTTTCGAGCAGTCGAGGTACGGAATCTCGTCAGCCACTTGTTTGGCATCGAGCAGTTCACCGTCCACGCCGTTGAGGCGGTTGGCGCTGACCCGACGCTCGGAATCACGAATGTCTTGAAGCGTATGACACAGGTTGTAGACGCCACGCTGGGAGAACATCACGTTGTAGTTCAGGTCCTGGGACAGGCCTTCCCACAATTTCATCGCGTGTTCGTACAGGTGCGCCGACTCGTCCCACAGGTAGTTGGAGCGAACGATCGTGGTGTTGCGCGCGGTGTTACCGCCGCCCAGCCAGCCTTTCTCGACCACGGCCACGTTGGTGATGCCGTGTTCCTTGGCCAGGTAATAAGCGGTCGCCAGACCATGCCCGCCACCGCCGACGATGACCACGTCATAGACCTTTTTAGGGGTCGGCGTGCGCCACATCTTCTGCCAGTTTTCGTGATGGCTGAGGGAGTGTTTGAAGAGGCCGAAGCCCGAATAGCGTTGCATAGTCATTTACTCCAAAACCGCGCTCAGCGATAAACCGGGAAGTCCGCGCACAGAGCTGCCACTTGCTGCGCGACATTGGCCTCGACATCGGCGTCGCCGAGGTTGTCGAGGATGTCGCAGATCCAGCCGGCCAGCGTGATGCACTGGGTAACCTTGAAGCCGCGAGTGGTCACCGCCGGGGTGCCGATACGCAGGCCGGAGGTCACGAACGGCGACTGTGGATCGTTCGGGACAGCGTTCTTGTTTACGGTGATGTGAGCGCGACCGAGTGCTGCGTCCGCCTCTTTGCCGGTGAGGCCCTGACGGATCAGGCTGACCAGGAACAGGTGGTTATCAGTGCCGCCGGACACTACATCGTAGCCGCGTTTGATAAAGATGCTGGCCATGGCCTGGGCGTTGTCGATCACTTGTTGCTGGTAGGCCTTGAAACCTGGCTCAAGCGCTTCCTTGAAGCACACGGCTTTACCGGCGATCACGTGCATCAGCGGGCCGCCCTGGCCACCAGGGAATACGGCAGCGTTGAATTTCTTTTCCAGCTCTTCGTTGGCACGGGCCAAAATCAGACCGCCACGTGGACCGCGCAGGGTTTTGTGGGTGGTGGTGGTGACCACGTCAGCGTACGGCAGCGGGTTCGGGTACAGACCAGCAGCGACCAGACCGGCCACGTGAGCCATGTCGACAAACAGGTAAGCGCCGACTTTGTCAGCGATCTGACGGAAGCGCGGGAAGTCCAGGGTCTTGGAGTAAGCGGAGAACCCGGCGATGATCATTTTCGGCTTGTGCTCGACCGCCAGGCGCTCGACTTCGTCGTAGTTGATCAGGCCGGTATCGGTGTCGATGCCGTACTGCACGGCGTTGTAGAGCTTGCCGGAGAAGCTGACTTTGGCGCCGTGGGTCAAGTGACCGCCGTGGGCCAGGCTCATGCCCAGCACGGTGTCGCCAGCCTGCAGCAACGCGAGGAATACCGCGGCGTTGGCCTGGCTGCCGGAGTGCGGCTGGACGTTGGCGTAATCGGCGCCGAACAGTTGCTTGGCGCGTTCGATGGCCAGGGCTTCAACCTTGTCGACGTGCTCGCAGCCACCGTAGTAGCGCTTGCCCGGATAACCTTCGGCGTATTTGTTGGTCAGGCCGCTGCCTTGCGCTTGCATGACGCGCTTGCTGGTGTAGTTCTCTGACGCGATCAGCTCGATGTGATCTTCCTGGCGTTGCTCCTCGGCATTCATCGCCGCCAGCAGTGCATCGTCGTAACCCTGGATCTGGTCTTGCTTGCTGAACATCGCGTCTCTCCCAGCGGCATCTATGCGCCATTCGTCTCGGTAAGGCACTGGCGTTACGGCAGTGCCCTTTGGATGCGATGGTATGACCGGCTTCGAGTGGTCAAATGCCTATGGACGCCACGCAAAGGTGCGTTTACGACATGGGCCGAAAAGCCTGACCGGACACAATCTTCAAACCAGCAGAGATCCCCTGTGGGAGCGAGCCTGCTCGCGATGACGGTGACTCAGCAACATTGATGTCGCCTGACACTCCCTCATCGCGAGCAGGCTCGCTCCCACAGGGGTTAGGCGATGATCTGTCGCACTGCGAGCAGAAGTAGAAAATGCAGCGGATATAGGGCATACGCCCAGCGGCGCATTGGAGGCGGCGGTTGAAGTCGGCCGGCATGTCGCAGTAAAAGCAGGCCGGCCAGTGGCGCAATCAGACAAGTGGCGATGCCGAGGAGGGCTGCACGGTTGCCGAACCGGGCGGAGTGATACAGCACTTCCCATTGATTGGCCGCCAGGCAGACCAGCCCCGGCAGCAGGCTGAAATACCAGGGACGCTTGATCACCAGCAACATCGCCAGCGGCAACAACACGCCGAAGAAGCCGAACATCAGTCGCTCCGGGAACAGTGCTGCCAGCAACAAGGCACCCGCCGCCAATAGTCGCGATTGAAGCATGGGGCTCTGCCAGCCCACCGCGACCAACAGGCCCAGAACCAACGTGGGCAACACGTTTAAGGTATTGGGATCAGGAATGTACATCCGGTAGGGGATTTCGCTGACAGCGCTAAACAGCAACAACCAACCGAGGTAACGCCACCGGCCGTCGGTCGCAACTGCACGGACTCGCGACAGGTTCACCGCCATCGCCAGACAGAACCACGGGAACGCCAATCTGCCCGGCACGTACAGCAGATCGACGGAATAACCGACATATCGCAGGTGATCGAACACCATGCTCAGAAGCGCCAACCACTTGAGCAGGTCCAGCGCCCCATCCCGTTGAGTCATGTGCATAATTGCCCAAGGCGTTTGTATTTTTCTGATAGACACATCCCGTGTGCTCCCCGGACGATCTTCGGTAAAGTGCGCACCATCATTGACCAACGAAGCGCCACAAGCGCCTCGATCACGGAAGCAGGCCATGACCGATAAGAGCCAACAATTCGCCAGCGACAACTATTCCGGTATCTGCCCTGAAGCCTGGGCCGCCATGGAACAGGCCAACCACGGCCACCAGCGCGCTTATGGCGACGATGAGTGGACCGCACGCGCATCGGATCAATTCCGCAAACTGTTCGAAACCGACTGCGAAGTGTTCTTCGCCTTCAACGGCACCGCAGCCAACTCATTGGCCCTGTCGTCACTGTGCCAGAGTTACCACAGCGTGATCTGCTCGGAAACCGCCCACGTCGAAACCGACGAATGCGGTGCACCGGAATTCTTCTCCAACGGTTCCAAACTGCTCATCGCCCGCACCGAGAACGGCAAGCTGACGCCGGAATCGATCCGCGAAATCGCCCTCAAGCGCCAGGACATCCACTATCCCAAGCCCCGCGTTGTGACCCTGACCCAGGCCACCGAAGTCGGCAGCGTGTACACCCCGGAAGAAATCCGCGCCATCAGCGTCACCTGCAAAGAACTGGGCCTGAACCTGCACATGGACGGCGCACGCTTCTCCAATGCTTGCGCATTTCTTGGCTGCTCACCAGCAGACCTGACCTGGAAGGCCGGCGTTGACGTGCTGTGCTTCGGCGGCACGAAAAACGGCATGGCGGTGGGCGAAGCGATTCTGTTCTTCAACCACAAACTCGCCGAAGACTTCGATTACCGCTGCAAACAGGCCGGGCAACTGGCATCGAAGATGCGCTTCCTCTCGGCGCCATGGGTCGGGATCCTGGAAAACGACGCCTGGCTCAAATACGCCCGCCACGCCAACCACTGCGCGCAGCTGCTGGCCGAACTGGTGAGCGATATTCCGGGCGTCGAGCTGATGTTCCCGGTACAGGCCAACGGCGTATTCCTGCAACTGTCGGAACCGGCCATTGCCGCACTGACCGCCAAGGGCTGGCGCTTCTACACCTTCATCGGCAACGGCGGCGCACGGTTCATGTGCTCGTGGGACACCGAAGAAGAACGCGTGCTGGAACTGGCGGCGGATATTCGGGAAGTGATGCGCACCTGAAACAAACCCAAGGAGCTGTCGAGTGAAACGAGGCTGCGATCTTTTGATTTTCAGAATCAAGATCAAAAGATCGCAGCCTGCGGCAGCTCCTACAAAAACCTGCCCTGCCTCGCTTCAAAATCCCTTTCCTCGCCCCTGATCGCCCGCCTTGAAAGACTTCGTCTACATTGACTGGCGAGCCGTTTCGATCCGCATCGATAACAACAATCAGGAGCGTACGCATGTCACTACAAGGCAAAACCCTGTTCATCACCGGTGCCAGCCGTGGCATCGGGCGTGAGATTGCGCTGCGGGCAGCAAAGGATGGGGCCAACATCGTGATTGCCGCTAAAAGCGCCACCCCACACCCCAAACTGCCTGGCACCATCTTCAGCGTGGCGGCGGAAGTTGAAGCCGCGGGCGGCAAGGCGCTGGCCTTGCAGGTGGATGTGCGTGATGAAATTGCCGTGCGCCAAGCCATGGCCGACGCCTCTGAGCATTTCGGCGGCATTGATGCGCTGATCAACAATGCCGGAGCGATCAAGCTGACCGGGGTGCAACACATCGAACTCAAGCGCTTCGACCTGATGCATCAGATCAACACCCGCGCCGTGCTGCTGTGCAGTCAGGCTGCCCTGCCCTATTTGAAAAAATCCGCCGGGCACATTCTCAACCTGTCACCACCGCTGAACCTGGCCACCCAATGGTTCGCTCAGTACAGCCCCTACACGGTGACCAAATACGGCATGAGCATGCTGACCCTGGGCATGAGCGAGGAATTTGCCTCCTACGGCATCAGCGTCAATTCCCTGTGGCCGCAAACCATGATCGCCACTGCCGCCATCGAGTTTCAGCTGGGATCACGCGAGTCATTCAAGCATGCGCGCACGCCCGCGATTATGGCGGATGCCGCTTACGCGATTCTGAGCAGCAGTGGCCGCAGCATTACCGGGCGCTTGCTGATTGATGAGGAGATTCTGCGGGAGCATGGGGTGACCGAATTCGATCATTATCGCTTTGAGCCCGGCACCAAGGACAAGCTGATGCCAGATTTATTTGTGGACTGAAATACCAACTATTGTGGGAGCGAGCCTGCTCGCGATGAGGCCGGAACATTCAACATTGATGTTGACTGATCCACCGCTATCGCGAGCAGGCTCGCTCCCACATTAGATCTGCGGTGAGAATCAAAACTCGATCCGCACATCCCCCTTCGGCACGCTGCAGCACGACAGGATGAACCCTTCTGCCTCGTCTTCCTCGGTAATCCCGCCGTTGTGTTCCATTTCGACCTCGCCCCCCAGTTTCATCACCTTGCAGGTCCCGCAGATCCCCATCCCGCAAGCCTTCGGAATCAGCAGGCCAAGCTTGGCCGCCGCCGCATGCACGGTTTCGCCCGGCGCCACACGAATGCTCTTGCCGGACGCGGTGAATTCCACCTGATGCAGGTCGGCAACGTCGACCTCTGGTGCGTCTGCTGCGATTTCGGCTTGTTCCACCGCATCGGCACGGGCTTCCGGCGGCGTCGCGCCGAAGGATTCCTCGTGATAACGCGTCATGTCGAAGCCTGCGGCCTCGAGCATGCGCTTGACCGCGTTCATGTATGGGGTCGGGCCGCAGCAGAAGACTTCACGTTCAAGGAAGTCCGGCGCCATCAGTTCGAGCATCTTATGGTTCAGGTAACCGCGATATCCGGCCCACGGCTCGCCCAGACCATGCTTCTCGCAAATCAGGTGCAAGCTGAAGTTGTCGATCCGCGACGCCATGTGTTCCAGCTCGCGGTGATAAATGATGTCCTTGGGCGAACGGGCGCTGTGGATAAACACCATGTCGACGTTGCCGTTGGTGTCATAGAACCAGCGAGCCATCGACATAACGGGCGTGATGCCGACGCCACCGCTGAGGTACAGCACTTTCGGCGCGGTGAAATCCATGGCGTTGAACAGCCCGACCGGCCCGTGCACCGCCAGCTCCTGGCCTTCATGCAGGGTGTCGTGCAGCCAGTTGGACACCTTGCCCCCCGGCACGCGCTTAATGGTCACCGAAAAGCTGTACGGCACCGACGGCGAACTGGAAATAGTGTAGGAACGCATGATCGGCACGCCGTCGATTTCCAGCTCCAGGGTGACGAACTGCCCGGGCTTGAAAAAGAACAGGATTGGCTGGTCGGCCATAAAGCAGAAGGTGCGCACATCCCAGGTTTCCTGGATGACTTTGACGCAACGGACAATGTGTCGACCATTGGCCCAGGTCTGGGTGGTTACCGGGTTCAGGAAGCTGTTGGACATGCTGATCTCCACGGCCGACTGTCGGCCTTCATGTTGGCGATTCTGCGTATAGCGCAGCCCCTCCATTTACCTATCTGCGACATTCACATACTTATCGCGACCAGCCCCCAATTACCGGGGGTTGCGCGTCGGGAACAGATTGGGCCATGTCGCCCATGGATAAGGTTCTGGCGAGCGCCGGCCCCACACTCGCCCCATACCAAGACACATTCTTTACACCTTGCGTAGCAACCCTGAGCAGCACACCTGATTAGCCACTTTCGCCGGCCACACAGAATGGCCATGAGGATCAAATCGATGGACGTCACCGCAAAAATCAGCCTGGGCGATCCGCTGGAACCCGCACGCAAGGCCACCGCGCAGATGCTGCAAGAGCGCGAGCGCACTTTCTCGCTGCCGCAGCCGTTTTACTCTGACGAGCGGCTGTTTGATATCGACATGCAGGAAATCTTTCAGAAAGAGTGGTTGATCGCTGGCATGACCTGCGAAATCCCGACCAAGGGCAACTACCTGACCCTGCAAGTCGGCAAAAATCCGATCATCGTGATTCGTGGTGCCGACGGCGTGGTCCATGCGTTCCACAACGTCTGCCGTCACCGCGGTTCACGTCTGTGCACCAGTGAAAAAGGCAAAGTCGCCAAACTGGTCTGCCACTACCACCAGTGGACGTATGAGCTGGACGGTCGCCTGCTGTTCGCCGGCACCGAAATGGGCGCCGACTTCGACATGAAGCAGTACGGCTTGAAGCCGGTGAACGTGAAAACCGCTGGCGGTTACATCTTCATCAGCCTGTCGGAAAACCCACCGGCCATTGATGACTTCCTGTCGACGCTGAACCATTACATGGAACCGTACGACATGGAGAACACCAAGGTGGCGATCCAGACCACTTTGTTCGAAAAAGCCAACTGGAAACTGGTGCTGGAAAACAACCGCGAGTGCTACCACTGCAACGCATCGCACCCGGAACTGTTGAAAACTCTGCTGGAATGGGACGACGTCACCGACCCGCGTGCCGACCAGGCCTTCAAGGACCACGTCGCTGCTTCCGCCGCTGCCTGGGAAGCCGAGAAGATCCCTTACGCCCACGCCAGTTTCGGCCTGCGTAACCGCATCGTGCGCATGCCGCTGCTCAAAGGCACCGTATCGATGACGATCGACGGCAAGCAAGGCTGCAAAAAACTCATGGGCCGGATCCAGAACCCGGACCTGGGCTCGATGCGCATCCTGCACCTGCCGCACTCGTGGAACCACTGCATGGGCGACCACATCATCGTGTTCACCGTGTGGCCGATCAGCGCTCAGGAAACCATGGTCACCACCAAGTGGATCGTCCACAAGGACGCGGTCGAAGGCGTGGACTACGACGTGGAGCGCATGCGCCAGGTCTGGGATGCGACCAACGACCAGGACCGTCGCCTGGCCGAAGAAAACCAGCGCGGGATCAACTCCACCGCGTACCAGCCAGGGCCTTACTCCAAGACCTATGAATTTGGCGTGGTGAACTTTGTGGACTGGTACAGCGAGCGATTGCTGAACAACCTCGGGGCCGAGCCTGCGCCGTACCTCAAAGGCGTTCCGGTTCAAGGCTAAGAGCAAAAGCATCGCGAGCAGGCTCGCTCCCACACTGGATCTATATGCACTGAAGATCCCTTGTGGGAGCGAGCCTGCTCGCGATGACGGCCTACCCGTCACCACAAATCAATGGGCTGACGAAGACCACCGCACCGACCCATCCTCCCCAATAAACGTCTCTTCGATGTTCTCCCCCACCAGCCGCACTTTCACATAACCGTTCAACACCCGATCCGGGTACGCCTCATCCCGCGCATTTTGCGTTTCCGACCACAGCACCCGCGCATGCCCGTTCAGCTCGCTGGCATTGCCGTAGGGAATCGCCCCATGCCCCGCGCAACGCGCATGCAACCCGCCTTGCGCGGCGTAGCAGATGCCGTTGTGCAAATGCCCCCAGTACCAGTAATCCGGCTCGCGCCCCAGGGCATCGCACACCGGTTGATACAGCGCCGTCTTGTCATGCCCGGAAATGTCGAAGCCCTGGTGATGACTGAGCACCATGATTTTTTTGCGCTGAGGCAGCCCTTTCATCCAGTCGATCTGCTCCTTGTTCAGCGCACCGTCCATGTACAGGTTGATCGGATCCGAGGCATAAGCCGTGTCGAGGCCGATCACCAGCCAGTCATCGTTGTACAACGCGAAATAACTGGTGCCCTGCTGCGCCGGAAAACGCTTGGCCAATTCCTTGAAATAGCCATGGGCGCCGCTGTACATCTCGTGGTTGGAGTTGAGGGTGAACGAACCGTGCTTGCCCATGGGCCAGCCGACCATGTCGACGTCTTCCTGGGAGTGGGTGCCGGCGTAATACACGTCCCCCAGGTGAACGGTGAAATCGGCCTGGGCCAGTTGCATCTGATTGGCCACCGACACCGCCGGCGCATGGCTGTCGAACGGCCCGGTGCCCCAGTCGCCGGCGATGGCCAGGGTCACGTCACTGTCCATGCGCATCAGCGCCGGGTTGGTGGCGAACGGTGCGTGATGCCGCAGGTTCTCGATCCACTTGAGCAGCGCCTCGCTCCACAGCAGATCCAGCAGTTCCCATTTGCGACAACCGAGCAAGCTGCCGTCCTTCAGCACTCGGGTTTGCAGCTCATCTACCGATTGCGGCAAGGGGCTGGCATTGCCGATGTGCAGGATCGACAAGCCGTGGGACAACTCCCACGGCACACTCGGTTGATCGTCCGGCACATCGCCGTGCTTGAGCACGTATTGCGCCTGATCGTGACCCCGTTGCAACAGCGCGACGATGGCCTGGTACTCCTCGGGCTCAAGCTCGCTGACGAGCTTTTTCCAGGCCATTTCCAGGCGGGTGAACAAGCCGTGAAAGCGCAGCTTGACCTTGTCGTACTCGTGTTCCCAATGACTGACCAATGACATGTCGCGTTCCTCCATCCGTAGTGGAATCACAGGGTTTTCATGAACTCGATGAGCGCCCGCTTATCGAGTTCCGACAGTTGGGTCCCGTACAGGTGGCCGCCGTTGTGGTTGCCCTCCAGACGAGTGTCGTATTTGAAATCCGCCGAGGCCCCCACCAGCAGCATACCGGCGTTTTCCAGCCAAGGATCGGAGAGTTGTGGCGGCATCCCGAGCATCGAGGTCAGCAATGCCGGCGCGAACAGCGCCGGAATCGCGAAGACCATGTTCATCACAAGGAGCTGCCGCAAGCTGCGATCTTTTGATCTTGTTTTTTAAAAGCAAAGTCAAAAGATCGTCCGAACGCGGCCCGAGCCTTCGGCAGCTCCTACAGGGGTTGCGTCAACCCTGAGCGGTTTTCTCCAGGTGTTGCAGGATGATCGGGTACACATCGAGCACCGCATTCTTGCCGAACATGCAGTCGATATGCCCGTAACCCGGCACCACATGCCGGCTATAGCGCTCCGGCCCATGGGCTTTGCACACGCGTTCATAAGTCTTGAGCGTGCTTTCCGGCAGGTAGCACTGGTTGTCTTCGCCGCTGATGAAGCAGATCGGCATGGTCAGCCGGTCGAAGTGCGGCATGTAGACGTCCTGGCCCTTGAAGTCCACCAGATGGCCCTTGCGCAGGATCAGCGCCAAGTGCTCGAAGGTCTGCATGTTCGATTCGCCGAACAGCTCATGCAGGTTGTCATGCAGGGTCTCGTTGAGCGTGTCGTGGCGGTACAGCGACGCGTACATGAAGGTGATGCGATGGCACACTGGATTGGTGCAGTAACCTTGGGCCTCGATGCGGGCATACCCGTTTAGAGCCTTGTCGTAGAGCTTGTTGAACCAGCTCTCCTTGTTGTCGGCATACGCGGTGAGGGATTTGATGCCGATGGCGTCAAGCATCCCCGGAAGGTGCAGACCGGCCTTGAGCCCGGTTGCCGTGGCGACCACCGTATCCGCCGCGATCTGCGAACAGACCACCGAACGCACGCCCTGCAACCCGGCCAGCAACGACATGAAGAAAGTCGTCGCGCCGTAGCAATGCACCACGCATTGCACGTCCGCGGCCTTGGTTGCCTGCTGGATCTGCTCGATGGCAGCCTTGAAGTCGTACTGCGCAATCTGGTCGCCGTTCCATTCCTTCTTGCTCGCGGGCAACAGAATGCTCACCCGCAAATCCAGCAGCCAGACGTCGTACTCGTGCTTGCACAGGTACTCCAGCAGGTTGGTCGGGATGGTGTCGGTGGAGAAAATATTCGAGCCCACGCCCAAGCCATGCACCAGCATCACCGGCCCTTTGCTGCCGCCCTGATAGCGGGTCAAGCGTAGCTGCACGTTGTCTTCGGTCTGGAAGAACTGCACGCTCGGGATCGGCGCATCCAATGGGCGTTTCTGCCGCGGCGGTGCATCAGGATTGAAGTAGATGTCACCCGCGAATACGCCGCCGTAGCTCTCCCACAAAATGCCGGCGAAAAACTTGCCGAACCGCGCCAGCCCGTCGATGCGCTCGCGTTCGTTGCGCGCGTTCAGCACTTTCATGGTGGTCATCTGCTTGGCGAAATCGGCCGGCTGAATGTGCATCACCCCCGAACCAACCACCTCGCCGGTCTTGTCCGCCCCGCGATACAGCGTCACGTAGAGTGTGCTGGTGTCGTGCCAGACGTTCAGCACGCCGTTGTCTTCGGGCACCGTTTTGAACGCGCTGAAGTAATAGTCGCTGCCGTCCTCGGCGGTCAGTTTCATGTCGTAATTCATGTGCCGCACGCCGACTTGTTCCTGATACTCCTCGAACAGGTTGAACACGCCATTGCTGGCGGTCAGCGGTTCCGGCGACAGGCCCGGCGCATCGAGCGTGCCGACCAGCCTCGCGGCGTGTTGCGGCTCCTTGATCATGCGGTTGAGGTCATTGGCGGTGATGGTCAGGGTGAACTCGATCGGCGAGTTCTCCGACTCGCCGCGTGTGGCCGCCGCCTCGTAGAGTTTGAGATCGGTGCCTTGAGGCTGAGTGAAGTCTTTGGAGAAATAGCCCTTCATGGTTTCGGTGAACTGCACGCCGAGGGTCGGCGGCGCCACCTGTTTGCGCGGCGCCGAAGGCAGCGTGTAGTCGATGTGCCAACCGCGATCGGCCGCTAGCAGGCCCATGTTGCGCTCGCTCACGGCGGAGATGGTCAGCAGCGGATTGACCGCCAGGGAAGTCGGAATCACCGCGCCGTCGGTCACGTACAACCCGGCATAGACATTGGTGCCACTGGCGCTGCTGAATACCTGCCCTTTGTGGTTGACCACCCCCTGCTCCGCGTCCTCGCCCATCACGCAGCCACCCAACGGGTGGACGGAAACGATGCTGTGTTTGAGCAGCTCGGTCCAGATCGGGTTCTCGACCCAGATCCCGCCCAACGCCTTGGTGCTCTGGTGCAGACGCTCGTTACCGAGTTTGACGTTTTCCTGTTCGCCAACACCTGGCCAGTCGATGCGCAGCTGATCCTTGCTGTCGAGCACCATGCGCCCCTTGCCGTCATCGTGGCTCATGATCAGGTAGGTCTGCATGTTGTGCAGGGCGCCATGATACGGGCCGCGCAGGAAGCTTTCGGATTCGCGCGCCGCATACTTGAGCTTGCCACTGAAACTGTCATCGGTGGGTTTACCGATCAACCCGGCAAACGCGGCCATGCTTGGCACCATGGGCCGGCCGAGCGCGCCGGGAATCGAGCCTTCTTCGATGACCATGCGGCTGCGCCAGTCACCTTCGGTGCGCATGTCGATGATCGAGGTGATGCACGGGCCGACCGGTTTCATTTCATTGGCCGGATGCGCGCCGAAACCGATGCCGTTGATCGCTTGGTCGCAGTTGTGGCCGAAACCGAGAATGTCGCCATTGCCGCTCATGTTTTCACCGAGCTGACTGGACGTCGACAGACCTTTGTCTCGAGATCGCAGGAGGATTTCGGTGGAACCCAGAGTGCCGGCCGAAACCACGACGACATCAGCCTTGACGAATAGCGTCGGTGCCGAGAACTTCTCGCGGCCGCTGTCCAGGTATTGGAAATGCACTATCCAGCCGTCGCCGTCGGCGTCTCGCTCCAGGTGCCGCACCTCGGCCTGGCAGAAAATTTCCGCGCCGTGGTTCCAGGCATCCGGCAGGTAATTCATCAGCGTGGTGTTCTTGGCCTTGTTGTTACAGCCCGACACGCAGTCGCCACAGTGGTTGCACGGCAGTTGCTCGACGCCGACATGGTTGAGGTTGTTAGGCAGCTTGTCGAAGGTCACGTTGATCGGCGGCTTGTAGAAATGCGCCCCTTGCTTGAGGTAGTCCGCCGATTTCTTGTTGGCCTCCAGTTTCGACAGCGCCGGTGAAGTGCTTGGGTAGGGATTGGGCTTGAGCATCTCGCGGGCCCGTGCATAGCCTTCCTTGAGCAGCGTGTCGCGATGTTCACGCACCGCCAGCGGCCAGCGCGGGTCGTCGAACACGCCGGGCTCCGGCTCCAGGGCAACGTTGGCGTTGATCAGTGACGTGCCGCCCAAGCCGCAACCGACCACCACGTTCTGCTGGGCATTGACGTGCAGGTCGAACAGCCCGGTGCGCGAACCGATGTGCCCGTCCGGGTCATGGACTTGCAGCTCTTCGGTGGCCGCCAGCATCGTATTGGGGTATTCGCCGGGCTGGATTTCCCGGCCTCGCTCCAGCAGGCACACCCGTTTGCCGGCCCGGGACAGGCGCGACGCCGCGATCCCGCCGCCGTAGCCGGAGCCGATGACGATCACGTCGTAATGTTCCTTGATGTCACTGATGGGCGTGGCAATCCGTGTCATGGGTCATTTCCTCTCAGGCAGATGGGCAACTCTGTGGTTGCCTGCAATCGATAGACGAACAAACGCCTGGTCACCGGGCACGGTCGGGCCTCAATGGCAGCGGCGTCAGGGGATGGGGAAAGGCTTCAGGCGCTATAGACGAGCGCGCTGATTGGTGGCGCGACGGTGAATCCGTCTACGCAGCAAGGTGGCGGGTGTCGGTACACAGGTTATGCAGGGGCTGGGGTGCGAATGTGGCTGCGAGCGATGTGGCTGGCTATCCATCACGCGTTCTCCCTGAACCAGATGTGGATAAGTGACGGCTGTCCTTTGTGCCTGTGAGTGAAGACAGGCGACAGATCGAAGTCAAGGAAGTGCCTTAGAACTGTATGAAATCTGATCTATCGCGTTGCGGCCTATATGGGCCGTGGCTTGCAGGGTTCAACGAACAAGTTATCCACATCTTCACCCACAGCTAATGGGGACAACTGTGGATGAATGCCTAAATTTATTAACAAAAAGCGAAGAAAAACCGTGACTTATCGGGAAGCAGGGTTTTAGGCAGGCATTGATCGTTTTTTGATCAGAACTCTGTAGGGCACGGTTTATATGACGTGTAGAGGATGGCGAACACCTTATCCACAGAAGCGCCAACAGACTTTGGGGGCAACTTTGCAGGCTCTGTGGAAAACCGCTGAAAGCCGCGAGAATTCAGGGTTTGCGGAAGGATCAGGGGGAGAAAAGGGTCAATTGAGCATTATTTGATCAACTCACTGAAAGCCACGGTTTATATGGGCTGTAGCGGACAGCGAACATCTTATCCACAGAAGCGCCAACAGAGATTGGGGGCAAGTATCGGCTGGCGAGCAGAGTAGTTCTGTGGAAAAAGCTTGAAAAAACCGTGGCTTAGGCTGGTTGTTTTTTGTACGGAGGGCTGAAGGGCTTGATGGGCATGGGGTGTAGCGAGGCGCGAACATGTTATCCACAGAAGCGCTAACAGGGATTGTGGGTAACCACGGGGATTGTTGGCGTGCACACAATCTGTGATCGAAACTGAACCCGTGTGGGAGCGAGCCTGCTCGCGATGACGGCAGTACATTCAGAATCAATGTTGACTGACCCGACGCTATCGCGAGCAGGCTCGCTCCCACAAGGATTGCAGTGTTCAGATACTTAACTGACTGGCATTGGGGCAAGCCCGCTCCCACAGGGGATTGGGTCATGGCCTTAAGGCCGATACATCAAATAGGCCTCCCCCGTGACCCGAATCATTGGGTGGGGCGTGATCTGGCAGGTATCGACGATCCGGAAACCATGGCGCTCATAAAACCGCCGGGCGCCGGTGTTCGCCGCGTAGTCGATCAGGCTCAAGCCGTTGAGCCCCAACCGGTTCGCACGGTCATAGGCATAGGCGAGGAATTGCTTGCCCAACCCCTGATTGCGCCAGCCCTCATGCAGGGCCAGGCTCGAAATATACAGGGTGTCGGGGATTTCCATCGTGGCATACGGCGCCAGGACCGGATCGGTCACGGGAGCGGCCTGAGGATCGTGGCGCATCGCGTAGCTGTGCAGCATGCCGATAACCTTTCCCTCGGCCTGCGCGATCAGGCAGTTCTGATAGGAGAAATCGACGTCTTCACGAGCGTAACGACTGGCACCGACCTCCAGCAGGTCCTGGCCGGGCTGCGCCAGTTGGCTCCAGATGTAATCCGCCGCACCTTCTGATGAAACCTGAAACAAGCGAGCAATCTCCCGCGCATCAGTGCGCAAGGCTGGACGGAATTCAACTTCCATTATTTCCCCATAAACTTCGGTGAGATGATTTTCACGTTCTGCGTTTCCGGCATTTCACTTATTCGGGGCACGAACACGAGCCCCCTGTGGGAGCGAGCCTGCTCGCGAATGCGGTGGGTCAGCCAGCCTATATGCTGAATGTCATGACCCTTCGCGAGCAGGCTCGCTCCCACATGGATCGAGGTGATTATGAGTCAGCGGACCACGCCTTCTTCAATCAGCAATTTGAGAATCGCTTCGGCGCCCGCCTGCGCGGTAACGCCCTTGAGCACTTGCCCGCCTCCACCACTGGCCTTGGCCGTCGCGGCCTTCATGCGGTCTGCACCGCTCTTGGCCTTGATCACTTTCAAGCGTTTGGGCCGTGGCTTGGCCGGTTGCAGCGTGGCCACCGCCAGCAGTTCATCGTCGATCACCTCGACTTCATCCGCCTGCAATACCCCGCGACGTGCCGGACCGTAGGCGCTCTGCCTAGGCTTGGGCGCTGCGTTATCCACAGTCGCCAGAAACGGCAGGCGTACTTTCAAGCGCCGACGCTGACCGCGCGGCAAGGCCTGCAGCACCAGCGCCGAACCACCGTCGATGGATTCAACCTGCGCCAACCCCACCACCAGCGGCCAGCCAAGGCTTTCCGCCAACAGGAACGGCAACATGCCCGAGCCTTCACCGGTTTCCGCCTGGCTGCCGGTCAGCACCACTTGCGCCCCGGCATCACGCAAATACGCGGTCAACGCCGGCAGCGCGTCAGCACCTTCCGGTTGCTCCAGCACATGCAGCTGTTCCAGGCCCATGCCCAGATAAGCGCGCAGTGCCGGTTCCGCGACGTCGCCGGCATGCAGCACTTGCAGGTTATCCCCAGCCAGTTGCAAACCCAGTTCAACCGCCCGCGCATCCTGCTCGGCGCGGCGTGGCCGGCCGGAGGTCGGGTGGGCGCCGATGGACACCAGGCTGATGATTTTCGTGCTCATAACCCTTTCCTTTCCTTAAGCCGCATCGCGCTTGGCTTCATTGCGGTAAGCCTCTACCGCATCGATCAAGGCTTGAAGAATCTCGGCGCTCTCACCGATCACCGACAGGTCGGCCCGTTTGATCATGTCGCAGCCAGGGTCGAGGTTGATCGCCACCACCTTGTCGCAGGCCCCGATGCCTTGCAGGTGCTGGATCGCCCCGGAAATGCCCACCGCCACGTAAACCCGTGCCGTGACCCAAGTACCGGACGCACCGACCTGACGGTCGCGGGCCATGAAACCATCGTCCACCGCCACTCGCGACGCACCTTCGGTCGCGCCCAACGCTTCGGCCGTCCTGTGGAAAAGTCCCCAGTCCTTGACCCCGTTGCCGCCGGAGAAGATGAATTCGGCTTCGGCCATCGGAATCGCCGCCGGGTCCACCGCCACCGCGCCCAAATCCTCGATGCGCGAGAGACTGCGGGCAACCGCTGTGGATAACTCCACCGGCAACGCTTCATGACGGGTTTCGCTGACCGGTTCGGCGCATTCGGCCGCAGCCAGAATCAAGCGTGCGACCGGACGCGCAAGGTCTTGCAAACCAGCACCGGCGCGGCCGATGCACTCCTGATCCTTGACCTGCCAGACCCGCGTGGCCGGGCGTTCGCCCAGTGCGGCGGCAAAGCGTCGACCCAGTTCGCCGCCACCGCTGCGGCTGTCCGGCAGCAACCAGTGACGGGGGTTGAACTGGTTATCCACAGCCCGCAGGCCCTGGACGCGTTGCTCCGGTGCATAACCGCTGAATTCGTCGCCTTCAAGCACCAGCAAGCGATCCACGCCAGCCGTAGCGAAAGCGTTTTCCTTGTGCTCACCGAAGACCACGGCCAATACCGCGCCGTCCTTGCCGGCCAACTGATGGGCCAGACCGAGCAAGTCGCGGTCGTGGCTGCTCAAGCGGCCGCCGACCATGTCCGGCACCACGCTGATGTAGAACGTCGGTGCAGGCACTTGATGCAGCGGCAATTGCACTTCAACCGCGGCCGAGCGTTTGGTCGCCCCGCCCTGCTGAGCGCCGCTGCGGTCAATCCGTTTGATGCCGTTGGGGCCGATAAAACCGATCCCGTGAGGATTCTTGCGGATGAGACCGTTAGGCCCCATCCAGCTGTGCTGCGCCGGTTGCATGGCCGCGTGCAGCGGGTGCAAGCGGTTGCGGGCTATCCATTCGGCGCGAGGGTCGCGGCGGATAATGTCGCTCATCAATGCACCTCCGCAGGTTCACGTTTGGCCGGTGCCGATGGCTTTCCCGGCGTTGCGTCTTCGAGCAACGCATCGGCGACCAGCTCGGCGATGTCCTTGATCATTGGACGCGGTTCGACCACGCCTTCGAGCATGGCGGTGCACTGTGGACAACCCACGGCCACCAGTTCGGCGCCGGTTTCGCGGATGTCTTCCATGCGCATGTCGGGGATTCGCTGCTTGCCCGGAATGTCAGTGATTGGCGCACCGCCACCGCCGCCGCAGCAGCGCGAACGGAAACCGGAGCGTTGCATCTCTTTCACTTCAATCCCGAGTGCGCGCAGTACTTCACGCGGCGCCTCGTATTCGCCGTTGTAACGGCCGAGGTAGCACGGGTCGTGATAGGTCACGCTGCTGCCTTTGTGCTGGCCGAGGTTCAGGGCGCCAGCGCCGATGATTTCGGCCATGTAGGTGCTGTGGTGCTGCACAAGGTAGTTGCCGTCGAAGTCGCCGTACTCGTTTTTCAACACGTGGAAGCTGTGCGGATCGCAGGTGACGATGCGGTTGAAGCTGTACTTGGCCAGGGTCTGGATGTTGCGTTTGGCCAACAACTGGAAAGTCGCTTCGTCGCCCAGACGTCGGGCCACGTCGCCACTATCACGCTCTTCAAGCCCCAGCACTGCGAAGTCGACCTTGGCCGCTTTCAGCACTTTGACGAAGGCGCGCAGGGTGCGCTGGTTGCGCATGTCGAAGGCACCGTCGCCGACCCAGAACAGCACGTCGGTGGATTTCTTCTCGCTGAGCAGGTTCAGGTTCAAATCCGCCGCCCAGTTCATCCGCCCGCCCGGCGCGAAACCGCCTGGGTTGTCGGTGGCGATCAGGTTTTCGAGGACTTCGGCGCCCTTGTTCGGGGTTGCGCCTTTTTCCAGGGTCAGGTGGCGGCGCATGTCGACGATGGCGTCGACGTGCTCGATCATCATCGGGCACTCCTCGACGCAAGCACGGCAGGTGGTGCAGGACCACAAGGTTTCAGCGTCCACCAGACCGTTGACGATCGGTTGATGCGGGTTGCCGGCGTGCTCGCCGATTGGCTTCCCAGGATATGGGCTGCCAGCGAACTTGGCATCAGTGCCACCGGCAAGGCCGACCACCATGTCTTGAATCAGTTTTTTCGGGTTCAGCGGCTGGCCAGCGGCGAACGCCGGGCACGCGGCTTCGCACTTACCGCACTGCACGCAGGCGTCGAAGCCGAGCAGTTGGTTCCAAGTGAAATCCTTGGGTTTCTCCACGCCCAGTGGCGCGGTCGGATCGTTCAGGTCCAGCGGTTTCAAACCAGTGGAACGACCACCACCAAAACGTTCGGCGCGACGGTGCCAAGCCAAGTGCAGGGCACCGGCGAAGGCGTGCTTCATCGGCCCGCCCCAAGTCATGCCGAAGAACAGTTCGCTAACGCCCCACAGCACACCGACGCCGAGGATCGCAGCCACCACCCAACCACCGAAGTTTTCCGGAAGGATGCCGGCGACCGGCAGGGTCAGCAGGAAGAACGATGCCGAGAACGCCATCAGGCTTTTCGGCAAGCGCATCCACGGGCCTTTGGACAAACGGGCCGGTGGATTGCGACGGCGCAGGAACATAAAGATCGCGCCGACAAACATCACCGCCGACATCAGCAGCAGTGCATAACCGAGGATGCGGTTATGCAGACCAAAACCATGAACCAGAATCGCCAGCACAATGGACGCCACTGCACCGCCGGCCGTGGCAACGTGAGTGTTGGCGATGTATTTGTCCCGCGCGACGACATGGTGCAAATCGACCATGTAACGCTTGGGCATGGCGAACAGGCCGCCGATCAGGTCGACTTTCGAAGCCCGGCCTCGACGCCACATAGCCACCCGCCGCAACGCGCCCAGGACAGCCAGGCCCAGGGCAGCGAACAACAGAATTGGAAGAAGGGTGTTCAACATGTGGAGCTCCCAAAGACCTCGGGGTCTTGCAGGCCAAACTACCTGGATGCCTTGCTCGAATCCCTGTAGGAGCGAGGCTTGCCCGCGAAGGCGATGGATCAGCAGACATCAATGTTGAATGTCAGTCAGCCTTCGCGGGCAAGCCTCGCTCCTACAGGGTTATCCACAAGCTCTTAGAAATCCTTGCACAACCGCAGGGCGTCGTAGATCGCCGCGTGGGTGTTGCGCTGCGCCACGCAGTCGCCGATGCGGAACAGCAAGTAGCCATCACCCGCCTGGCTCAAAGAAGGTTGCGGTTTGATCGCGAACAAAGCTTCGATGTCCATCTGGCCTTTGTTGCGCGAGCCTTCCTTCAGGGCGTAGTAGATTTCTTCGTCCGGACGCACGCCGTTTTCGACGACCACCTGGTCCACCACCCGCTCCTCTTTGGCGCCGGTGTATTCGTTTTCCAGCACCGCCACCAGCTTGTCGCCTTCGCGGTAGACCTTCTCCAGCATCATGTCGCCGGTCATGATCACTTCTTTCGGGTACATGCTGCGGTAGTAGGTCGGGAACGACGTACCGCCGATGGCCACGCCCGGTTTGATGTCGTCGGTGACGATCTCGACCTGGCTGCCCTTGTCGGCGAGGAAGTCGGCCGTCGACATCCCGGTGAACTCACAAATGGTGTCGTAGACCAGCACGTTCTTGCCCGGTGCAACCTTGCCGTCGAGGATGTCCCAGCTGCTGACCACCAGGCCTTCAGCCGCGCCCCAGTGCTCGTTCTGCTCCAGGAATGGATGGCCGCCGACGGCGAGTACCACCACGTCAGGACGCAGGTCGAGAATGGTTGCCGCATCCGCCGCCACGCCCAGGCGCAGGTCGACTTTCAAACGCGCCAGTTCCAGTTGGAACCAGCGGGTGATACCGGCGATCTGGTCCCGTTGCGGGGCTTTCGATGCGGTCGTGATCTGGCCACCGATGAATTCTTTCTTCTCGAACAGGGTCACGTCGTGGCCACGTTCGGCCGACACGCGAGCCGCTTCCATCCCGGCAGGACCGGCACCGACCACCACAACTTTGCGCTTCACACCAGTCGACTTCTCGATGATGTGCGGCACGCCCATGTATTCACGGGAAGTCGCGGCGTTCTGGATGCACAAAACGTCCAGGCCCTGGTACTGACGGTCGATGCAGTAGTTGGCGCCGACGCATTGCCTGATCTGGTCGACCTGGCCCATTTTGATCTTGGCGATCAGGTGCGGGTCGGCGATGTGGGCGCGGGTCATGCCGACCATGTCGACGTAACCGCCCTCCAGAATACGGGTCGCCTGGTTCGGGTCCTTGATGTTCTGCGCGTGCAGCACCGGAGCCTTCACCACTTCCTTGATTCCGGCGGCCAAATGCAGGAACGGCTCCGGTGGATAACTCATGTTCGGAATAACGTTGGCCAGGGTGTTGTGGGTGTCGCAACCCGAGCCCACAACGCCAATGAAGTCGATCATGCCGGTGTCGTCGTAGTACTTGGCGATCTGTTTCATGTCCTCGTGGGACAAGCCGTCCGGGTGGAATTCATCACCGCACAGACGGATACCGACGCAGAAGTCCGGGCCGACTTCAGCCCGTACAGCCTTGATCACTTCCAGGCCGAAACGCATGCGGTTTTCGAAGCTGCCGCCCCATTCGTCGGTACGTTTGTTAACGCGTGGGCTCCAGAACTGGTCGATCATGTGCTGGTGTACAGCGGACAGCTCGACGCCATCCAGGCCACCGGCCTTGGCGCGGCCAGCCGCAGTGGCGTAGTTGCCGATTACCCGCCAGATTTCTTCCGGCTCGATGGTTTTACAGGTCGCACGGTGCACCGGTTCACGAATGCCCGACGGCGACAGCAGGGTTGGCCAATGCTCGCCGTCCCAACGCGAGCGTCGCCCCATGTGAGTAATCTGGATCATGATCTTGGCGCCATGCTTGTGCATGGCGTCGGCCAGGTTCTGGAAGTGCGGAATGATCCGGTCGTCGGCCAGGTTGACCGACTTCCACCAGCCTTGCGGGCTGTCGATGGCCACGCTGGAGGAACCGCCGCAAATCGCCAGGCCGATCCCACCCTTGGCTTTCTCTTCGTAATACTTGACGTACCGGTCGGTGGTCATGCCGCCGTCGGTGGCGTAGACCTCGGCGTGCGCGGTGCTGAGCACGCGGTTGCGGATGGTCAGTTTGCCGATCTGGATCGGCTGGAACATTGCTTCGAAAGCCATGGCGGGTTCCTCGACTTACAACGGCTTGACGGTGAACAGGCCGTCGTCGTGGCCTTCTTCTGAGCCACCGTAAACCTGTTCGGCAACGGTGCGGATCTTGCTGCCACGGGCTTGCAGAATCTGGTCCATGGCACCGGCAAACCAGCCCGTGAACATGTAGTCGACCTTGCGCCCGACCTTGCCGTACACGTAGACGAACGCCGAGTGTTCGAGCTTGACGCTGGCAGTGCCTTTTTCGAGGTCGATGTCCTGGATCTTGAACAGGCCCCAGCCGCGCTGCGACAGGCGCTTCATGTAGTGTTCGAACACCGCAACGCCTTCCAGGCCGTGGCATTCGGCTTCTTTTTCACACCAGTGCCAGGCGGATTTGTAGCCGGCCTTGTAGAGAATTTCGGCGTAGGCGTCGGCGCCCAGCACTTCCTCGATGCCCATGTGGTTGTTGACGAAGAAGTGACGCGGTACGTACAGCATTGGCAGGGCGTCGGAGGTCCAGACACCGGTTTCGCTGTCGACTTCGATTGGCAATTGCGGGGCGATCTTGGCCATGGAAACTTAACTCCAGAAAATTTTTGGTGTTGCCCCCGGCGCGGACGGCCGGGGGAAAGGATTCAGAGGTGCTGTGGCTTACTCGCCCCAGACGTCCTTGAGGACGTTGACCCAGTTCTCGCCCATGATCTTGCGGACCACGCGCTCGGGATGGCCGCGCTTGAGCAGGGTTTCGGTCAGGTTCGGGAACTCGCCCACGGTGCGGATGCCCAGCGGGTTGATGATCTTGCCGAAGCTGGTCAGGCGGCGGGCGTAGCCCTTGTCATGGGTCAGGTATTCGAAGAAGTCCTGGCCATGGCCCTGGGTGAAGTCCGTGCCGATGCCGATCGCGTCTTCGCCGACGATGTTCATGGTGTATTCAATGGCTTCGGCGTAATCGTCGATGGTCGAATCGATGCCCTTGGCCAGGAACGGCGCGAACATGGTCACACCGACGAAGCCGCCGTGATCGGCGATGAACTTCAGTTCTTCATCGGATTTGTTGCGCGGGTGAATTTTCAGACCCGACGGCAGACAGTGGGAGTAGCAGACCGGCTTCTTCGATTCGAGGATGACTTCTTCGGATGTTTTCGAGCCGACGTGGGACAGGTCGCACATAACGCCGACACGGTTCATCTCGGCGACGATTTCACGACCGAAACCCGACAGGCCGCCATCGCGCTCGTAGCAACCGGTACCGACCAGGTTTTGGGTGTTGTAGCACATCTGCACGATACCGACGCCCAGCTGCTTGAACACCTCGACGTAGCCGATCTGGTCTTCAAAGGCATGAGCATTCTGGAAGCCAAAGAGGATGCCGGTCTTGCCCTGCTCCTTGGCCTTGCGGATATCGGCGGTGGTGCGCACCGGAATTACCAGGTCGCTGTTCTCGCGGATCAGCTTCTGGCTGGCGGCGATGTTGTTGACAGTGGCCTGGAAGCCCTCCCACACCGACACGGTGCAGTTGGCCGCGGTCAGACCGCCCTTGCGCATGTCTTCAAACAGCTCGCGGTTCCACTTGGCAATAATCAGCCCGTCGATAACGATGCTGTCGGCGTGCAATTCGGCTGGGCTCATCAGGCTGTCCCCTATTAGCGATTCATGCGCCGAATCGTGTGTCGGCGCTTTGGGGCCAGCATATGCCTCGGTGCCTGTGCAGCCGGGTGCAAAAACGACAGGGGAATTGCCGAAAGCGTCAATCCGCGACAAAGGGTCGTCAACAGGCGCCATTGCCTACCTATCCAACGCCGCCCGCTTGGGCCAGAATTCGCCGCATCACTGGATGTTTTACTGAATGCATGACTGGATCAAGGGGCGGCGGCGCAATGAAATCGATCTTCCTGGCTTTGGCACTGATAGCGACTGGCGTACAAGCAGCTGAAGAGGCCGACGACAATCCCTGCGACGCCGTCGAAAACGAAATTCAGACCCTGGAATGCTCGGCCTACAGCAGAACCACCGCCGAACAGCTGCTGAGCGACAACTATCAGAGCCTCACCGAGCGCATGCAAACGCTTTACGGCAACAACAAGGCGCAACTGACCGACATCAACGCCAAAATCAAAACCGCGCAACAGCAATGGCTGAAAACCCGGGACGCAGATTGCGCAGTGGAGGCCTTTCCGGCGACCAGCGGTAGCAAAGCGTTCACCATTGCGCAAAATGATTGCGTGGCGCGCATGAGTGACGAGCGGTCAGAGTTTTTGGAGTCGATTGGGCAGGAATAAAGGCATAAGAATGGAGAATTATTTGATCCCCCACGAAGTGGTCAGTCACATCGTCGATGGCGCGACGCCCATTCGCGCCTGGCGAACACCTGAACCTTACGCAGGATGAAGTTGCCAAACGCATGGGCATTTCCCAACCGGCTTTCGCCCAGCAGGAGACGGTCGCCAAGCCCCGCAAGGCAACCCGTGAAAAAATTGCCGCAGCTTTTGGCATCACCGCCAACCAACTAGAGTTGTAAGCTGAACGCCAGCATCAGGAAAAGGGATTGAAATGAAAATCTGCGGCATCGAAATCAAAGGCAGCGAAGCGATCATCGCCGTGGCCTCGCTCGACGGCCAGGCCCTGAGCCATGTCGAACTGAGCACTAAGAAAATCGCCCTCGACGAGGACGACGAAGCCGCCAACGTCAAAGTCTTTGCCGCTCAGGTGGCGTCGTTTGTTCGTGCGAACTCCATCGACCGGATCGCGATCAAGAAACGCAGCAAGAAAGGCGAGTTCGCCGGTGGGCCGACTACGTTCAAGATCGAGGGGATTTTCCAGCTGCTGGAAAATTGCGAGGTGACGCTGCTGTCGCCGCAGACCATCAATGCGCAGAACAAAAAGTTCGATTTTGCATTGCCGGACACGTTGAACAAGTATCAGCATGAGGCTTACAAGGCGGCGTGCTCGGTGTTGATGAAGAATTAACGACACAAATCCTGTAGGAGCGAGGCTTGCCCGCGAAGAGGCCGGCACATTCAAAATCATTGTTGCCTGACACGACGCCTTCGCGGGTAAGCCTCGCCCCTACAGGGGTCGGTTTCAGGCCTTCTGGCTTTGCCGGCGGTCTTCACGCGGGCACCGCTCAAATCTCGCCCGATAACTGCGGGTGAAATACGACGGCGATTCAAACCCGCACGCGATGCTCACTTCCAACACACTCATGTTCGTCTGCCGCAACAGCTGCCGGGCTTTCTCCAGCCTTAACCGCAGATAGAAATTGCTTGGCGTGTCGTTCAGATGCAGGCGAAACAGGCGTTCCATCTGACGCCGGGTCACTTTGATCGATTCCGCCAGCTCCAGGGTACTCAGCGGCGGTTCGCTGTGCTGTTCCATCTCCCCGATCACCTGCACCAGTTTCTTGTTGCTGATGCCATAACGCGAGGCGACTTCCATGCGCTGGTGGTCTTTGCGCGGGCGGATGCGCCCGAGTACGAATTGTTCGCTGACCTGAATCGCCAGTTCCGGGCCGTGGGCCTGGCCGATGAGGTCGAGCATCAGGTCAATGGAAGCCGTGCCGCCGGCGGAGGTGATGCGCCGACGGTCGATCTCGAACAGCTCCTGAGTGACGCTGAGCTGTGGATAAGACTCCTTGAAGGCATCGATAGCTTCCCAGTGCAGGGTCAGGCGGTGGCCGTCGAGCAGGCCAGCTTCGGCGAGGACGAAGCTGCCAGTATCGATGGCGCCGAGCGTCACGCCTTCGCTGTCCAAGCGGCGCAGCCAGTGCTCCAGTGCCGGAGTGGCGAATTTCAGCGGTTCGAAACCGGCGACCACCAGCAAGGCCGCGCCTTTCTTCAGGGGTTCCAGCGCTGCATCGGCGTTGACCGACATGCCGTTACTGGCCAACACCGCCCCGCCATCGACGCTCAACACATGCCAGCGGTATAGCTCACCGCGAAAGCGATTGGCGACCCGCAGCGGCTCGATTGCCGAGATAAAACCGATCGCCGAAAAACCCGGCATCAACAAGAAATAGAAATCCTGGGACATGGAGCGCACTCGATGGCAGGTAGCGAGAGGGCGGGAAGCGTGTGGACGTTGATACGCCACTTGCCGACGGCATTCAAGCGCGCAGGTCGCTGCAGTGCAAAAGCTGGTCGCCGCAGTGCGTTTTAGCGGGCTTCAAGCTGCGTACCTTGGGCATCACCGGCGCACGAAGATGCCGGAACCCACAATAACGACCTGCCGAGGAACCCGACATGAAACGACTGATCAGCAGCTGTGTTCTTGCACTCAGCGGTACCGCTTTCTTGAGCGCCAGCGTCATGGCGGCCGAACCCACGTCGTGCCAGAACGTGCGCATGGGTGTAGTGAACTGGACCGACGTGATCGCCACCAGCGCCATGACCCAGGTCCTGCTCGATGGCCTCGGCTACAACACCAAACAGACCAGCGCCTCCCAGCAAATCATCTTCGCCGGGATTCGCGACCAGCGCCTGGACGTGTTCCTCGGTTACTGGAACCCGCTGATGACCCAGACCATCACGCCCTTCGTCGAGGCCAATCAGGTCAAGGTCCTTGAAGCACCCAGCCTGAAAGACGCCCGAGCCACCCTCGCCGTTCCGACTTACCTCGCCGACAAGGGCCTGAAAACTTTCGCTGACATCGCCAAATTCGAAAAAGAACTGGGCGGCAAAATTTATGGCATCGAGCCTGGCTCGGGCGCCAACACCCAGATCAAGGCGATGATCGCCAAGAACCAGTTTGGCCTGGGCAAATTCCAGCTGGTCGAGTCCAGCGAGGCGGGCATGCTCGCCGCCGTGGATCGCGCCGTGCGGCGCAAGGAAGCCGTGGTGTTTTTCGGCTGGGCGCCGCACCCGATGAACGTCAACGTGCAAATGACTTATCTCACCGGCAGTGAAGACGCCCTCGGCCCGAACGAAGGCATGGCTACTGTGTGGACGGTCACCGCGCCGAAATACGCTGAGCAATGCCCGAACATTGGTCGTTTGCTGAGCAACCTGACCTACACCGCCGAAGACGAGAGCCGGATGATGCAGCCGCTGCTGGATCACAAGGACGCCTTCGAATCGGCGAAGCAATGGCTCAAGGATCACCCGCAAGACAAGCAACGCTGGCTCGAAGGCGTGACCACCTTCGATGGCAAACCGGCTGCTGAAAACCTGAAACTGACCAGTAAATAGAAACGAAATGAACCACCGATTCGCAGCCCAATGCGGGCTGCGAACGGAATCGTCACGCCCTGAGCCACACCAAAAATCACGCCTGTAAGGAACCGCCTCATGAACCACGACGTCATCATCACCTGCGCACTCACCGGTGCTGGCGACACGACCGCCAGAAGCCCACACGTGCCGGTCACCCCGAAACAAATCGCCGCGGCCGCCGTGGAAGCCGCCAAGGCTGGCGCCACCGTGGTCCACTGCCACGTTCGCGACCCGCAAACCGGCAAGTTCAGCCGTGACGTGGCGCTGTACCGCGAAGTGATGGAGCGCATCCGCGAGGCCGACGTCGACATCATCGTCAACCTCACCGCCGGCATGGGCGGCGACTTGGAAATCGGCGCGGGCGAGAACCCGATGGAGTTCGGCCCGAATACCGACCTGGTCGGCCCGCTGACCCGTCTGGCCCACGTCGAAGAACTGCTGCCGGAAATCTGCACCCTGGATTGCGGCACCCTGAACTTCGGCGATGGCGACACCATTTACGTGTCCACCCCGGCGCAACTGCGCGCTGGCGCCAAACGCATTCAAGAGCTGGGCGTTAAGCCTGAGCTGGAAATCTTCGACACCGGTCACCTGTGGTTCGCCAAGCAGATGATCAAGGAAGGCCTGCTCGATAACCCGTTGTTCCAGTTGTGCCTGGGCATCCCGTGGGGCGCACCGGCCGACACCACCACCATGAAAGCCATGGTCGACAACCTGCCGGCCGACGCGGTCTGGGCCGGGTTCGGCATCGGTCGCATGCAGATGCCAATGGCGGCGCAAGCGGTGCTGCTCGGCGGCAACGTGCGGGTCGGCCTGGAAGACAACCTGTGGCTGGACAAGGGTGTTCTGGCGACCAACGGCCAACTGGTAGAACGCGCCTCGGAAATCCTCAGCCGCCTCGGCGCCCGCGTTCTGACGCCTGCTGAAGGCCGGGCAAAAATGGGCCTGACCAAGCGCGGTTAACCCCCACACCCCCCCTGTAGGAGCGAGGCTTGCCCGCGAAGAGGCCAGTACATCCGCCACATACTCCGTGGCTGGACCACCGTCTTCGCGGGCAAGCCTCGCTCCTACAGGGATAACCAAACTTTTTAGGACGTCGCCATGAGCTTTATCACTGATATCAAAACCTTCGCCGCTCTGGGCAGCGGTGTCATCGGCAGCGGCTGGGTGTCTCGCGCCCTCGCCCACGGCCTCGACGTGGTGGCTTGGGATCCGGCCCCCGGTGCCGAAGCGGCGCTACGCAAACGCGTCGCCAATGCCTGGAGCGCACTGGAGAAACAAGGTCTGGCGCCGGGTGCTTCGCAGGATCGTCTGCGCTTTGTCGCCACCATCGAAGAATGCGTTCGCGATGCGGATTTCATCCAGGAAAGTGCTCCAGAGCGACTGGACCTGAAACTGGAACTGCACAGCAAAATCAGCGCGGCGGCCAAGCCCAATGCCTTGATCGGTTCCAGTACGTCGGGGCTGTTGCCGAGCGAGTTCTACGAGAGTTCGACCCATCCGGAACGCTGTGTGGTCGGGCACCCGTTCAACCCGGTTTACCTGCTGCCATTGGTGGAAGTGGTCGGTGGCAAAAATACCGCGCCGGAAGCGGTGCAAGCGGCAATGAAAGTCTACGAATCCTTAGGCATGCGCCCGCTGCATGTGCGCAAGGAAGTACCTGGTTTTATCGCCGACCGTTTGCTCGAAGCGTTGTGGCGTGAGGCGCTTCATCTGGTCAACGACGGCGTGGCGACCACCGGTGAAATCGACGATGCGATTCGTTTTGGCGCAGGCCTGCGCTGGTCGTTCATGGGTACTTTCCTGACTTACACCCTGGCGGGTGGCGATGCGGGTATGCGGCACTTCATGGCGCAGTTCGGGCCGGCGTTGCAGTTGCCCTGGACCTATCTGCCGGCACCAGAGCTGACCGACAAATTGATCGATGATGTGGTGGATGGCACCAGCGAGCAGCTGGGCAAGCACAGCATCTCGGCGCTGGAGCGCTATCGTGATGATTGCTTGCTGGCGGTGCTGGAGGCGGTGAAGACCACCAAAGAGAAGCATGGGATGGCGTTCAGCGAGTAACCCTATGTTTATGGGGCCAGCGGGTCTGGCCCTATCGCGAGCAGGCTCGCTCCCACAGTTGATTTGCGGTGTGAATACAATCCATGTCACCCAGAATATCCCCTGTGGGAGCGAGCCTGCTCGCGATTGCGGTAGTCCAGTCACCCTTTATTTTGGATCACTCACCATGCCCACCCTCACCACCTACCAAACCAAAATCATCCCCGACTGGGTCGACTACAACGGCCACTTGCGCGATGCCTTCTATCTGCTGATTTTCAGCTACGCCACCGACGCGCTGATGGATCGGTTGGGCATGGACAGCAACAACCGCGAAGCCAGCGGCAACTCGTTGTTCACCCTCGAACTGCACCTCAATTATCTGCATGAAGTGAAGCTCGATGCCGATGTCGAGGTGCACACCCAGATCATCGGCCATGACCGCAAGCGTTTGCACCTCTACCACAGCCTGCATCTGGTGGGCGGTGACAAGGAGCTTGCGGGCAACGAACAAATGCTGCTGCACGTCGACCTCGCCGGGCCGCGATCCGCACCGTTCAGCGAAGAAACCTTGAACAAGCTGCAGGCCATTGTCGCCGAGCAAGCCGACCTGCCCACACCCGCCTTTATCGGCCGAGTGATCGCTTTACCGCCCGAAAAATAACAAGGAGCTCGTCATGAACACCGCCGCCGCTTTTGCCGATTTCCGCACCTACCCGTTGATCAGCGCGTTGACCGCCGTGCATACCCTGGCGGACCGCATTCAAGTGCAGTGGGCGGACGGTCGGGGCAGCCCTTTTCATCATCAATGGCTACGGGACAACTGCTCATGCCCGCAGTGCGTCTACACAGTGACCCGCGAGCAAGTGCTGGAAATCGTCGACGTCGCGGAAAATCTGATCGCCGACAGTGCTCGAATCGATGCCGAAGGTTGCCTGTGTGTCGATTGGCAGGACGGCCACCTCAGCCGCTTCGATCCAGGCTGGCTGCGAGCCCACGCCTATGACGACGAGTCCCGCGCCGAACGTCGGGCCGCCAAACCGAAAAGCAAGCTGTGGGACAGCCAGCTGAAGTTGCCGGTGTTCGACTATCAGGCGTTGATGGACGACAACGATGCCTTGCTGCAATGGCTCTTGGCCGTGCGCGACATCGGCCTGACCCAGGTTCGCGGCGTATCCACCGAGCCGGGCTCGCTGAAGCTGATCGCCCAACGGATTTCCTTCATCCGCGAGAGCAATTTCGGTGTGCTGTTCAACGTACAGTCCAAAGCCGACGCCGACAGCAATGCCTACACCGCCTTCAACCTGCCGCTGCACAGCGACCTGCCGACCCGAGAGTTGCAACCGGGGCTGCAATTTCTGCATTGCCTGGTCAATGACGCCGACGGTGGCGAGAGCATTTTCGTCGACGGTTTTGCCATCGCCGAAGCTTTGCGTCGGGAAGATCCCGAGGCGTTTCAGGCCTTGTGTGAAATACCCGTGGAGTTCCGCAACAAGGACCGCCATAGCGACTATCGCTGTCTGGCGCCGATCATCGCTCTGGACTCTTTCGGGCAAGTGTCGGAAATCCGCATGGCGAACTTCCTGCGTGGGCCGTTCGATGCTTCAGTCGAGCAAATGCCCAGGCTGTATCGCGCTTACCGTCGCTTCATTGCGATGACCCGTGAGGCGCGCTTCCGGGTGATGACCCGGCTCAACCCCGGCGAGCTGTGGTGCTTCGACAACCGCCGCACCCTCCACGCCCGCAACGCTTTCGACCCCGCTACCGGCGCCCGGCATTTCCAGGGGTGTTATGTCGACCGGGATGAGTTGTTGTCGCGGATTTTGGTGTTGCAAAGATAAACCGCGTCATCGTTCATCGCGAGCAGGCTCGCTCCCACATTAGATTTGTGTCGTACACAAATATTGAGGCCGCTGCTGGCCACCTGTGGGAGCGAGCCTGCTCGCGATGGCGCCCGCCCAGACACCAAGTTTCCTGCTGATTCACAAGCCAAAAAAAACCCCGATCAAGCCGTGACAGGATCGGGGCAGAGGTGGGTACTGTTGAGGAGCTGTTGCGCGAGGGTGACCAAACCTTCGTGAAGCCAGCTGAGTCCAGTGTGCCCACTCCCATCGTTCGCAAGTTAGCCGAAAGCGACCTGTTCATAGGTATTGCGGCCATTGCGACAAATCGTCCTTGCCGACGTCCATCGCCCCTACCAGAATCGAGCCACGACACCGTTCCCTGAAGAAGGATTGCGTCATGATGCATGCCGATTTGATTGACCAGGAAGACCTGTTGGGCCAGCTGAAATCGTTGGGTTTTCAAGTGCCTAATGGCTCTACAGCCGAGCAGGCTTGCGAGTGTGCGGTGCGAGGCTTGAACGATGAGCGGGCGATGACGCTGCGGACCATGGTCAAGCAGATGTACACCAGCAGCGCGACCATCCTGCCGGCCGTGCGCCAGGCGATCGACAAGCAGTTGCTGCCTGCGCTGGCGGAATATCAGCAAAGCCGTAGCGCCTGACAGGACGCCTTCGCGGGCAAGCCTCGCTCCTACAGAAAATCACACCACCCTGTAGGAGCGAGGCTTGCCCGCGAATGAAACCGCCTCGGTTTAGAGCCTTACGCTAGCAAACGTCGACTCATTGCGCGCCTGGCTCAACGCCGACAGCGGCCCGGACAACGGCGACAGCACCAAGGCTTGCGGCAGCGGCATCATCGCCACTTGTTGCGTGGTGTTGGAACCTACGCGCTCGTCACGCGGCGGAATGCCGAAGTATTCGCGGTAGCACTTGGAGAAGTGCGGCGTGGACACGAAGCCACACACCGACGCCACTTCGATGATCGACATCGGCGTTTGCTTGAGCAACTGCCGGGCGCGAATCAAGCGCAATTTCAGGTAATAACGCGACGGCGAGCAGTGCAGGTACTTCTGGAACAGCCGCTCCAGCTGACGACGCGACACAGCGACGTACACCGCCAGCTCGTCGAGGTCGATCGGCTCTTCGAGGTTGGCTTCCATCAACGCCACGATTTCCTGGAGCTTCGGCTGGTTGGTGCCAAGCATGTGCTTGAGCGGCACGCGCTGGTGATCCTGCTCGTTGCGGATGCGCTCGTAGACGAACATTTCCGAGATCGCGGCCGACAGTTCACGACCGTGATCGCGGCTGATCAGGTGCAGCATCATGTCCAGGGGCGCGGTGCCGCCGGAGCTGGTGAAACGGTTACGGTCGAGGGTGAACAGCCGGGTGCTCATGGCCACCCGCGGGAAAGCTTCCTGCATCGACGCCAGGCATTCCCAGTGCACGCTGCAATCGAAACCGTCCAGCAGACCGGCGCAAGCCAGGGCCCAGCTGCCGGTGCAGACCGCACCGAGACGACGGGATTGACGCGCCTGGCTTTGCAGCCACGACACGTGCTCGCGGGTTACGGTGCGCTGAATGCCGATACCGCCGCAGACGATGATGGTGTCCAGGGGAGGCGCTTTGTGCATGGAGGCGTCGGGGGTGATCTGCAGACCGTCACTGGCCCAGACCTGACCGCCATCGACGGTGAGGGTGCTCCAGCGATACAGCTCGCGGCCGGACAATTGGTTGGCCATGCGCAGAGGTTCTACTGCGGAGGCCAGAGAAATAAGCGTGAAATTGTCCAGCAGCAAAAAGCCGATGGATTGAGGCGCACGGTTCTGGGGTTGGGCCCCGGAGTTGAACGTCGTCATCGCGGTATCTCCTCACACAAAGCGGGTGATGGCCTCAGGCGGAGGCTCTTTTTATTGCCATCGTTCTCGCGTGGGAGACGGGCTTTGTAATGACAGAGCAAATGCCATGCCTAAAATTGAATGCGCGTTCAATAACTCCTGAAAACGACGTCGCGATGCGTCTAAATATGACGCGCAGGGATAGGCGGTAATAAGTGCCATCAAGGACCGCAAACCCTCTGCCCCGTTGCGCGTGAGCAAATCGGTAGCACTTGTGGGAACAGGGCTGCGACGCTCTGGGGGGAGTGTCACCGCAAGCACGGGTGACGGACGGTCAGGCTTGAATTGGATCCCTGACCGGGGCAGACAGGCTTACCTGTTTGCGACGCGCTAAAAGGTGGCGCGTTTTAAATCGGGTGTTCACTTAGCGCGCAGTTTTGACTGGTCTGACGCTATCGCGAGCAGGCTCGCTCCCACAGTTGATCGCATTCCCCTGTGGGAGCGAGCCTGCTCGCGATTGGGGTCGACGCGGTCTCAGCACTCAACCGCGCTAACCGCCAACCCACCGCGCGATGTTTCTTTATATTTGTCGTGCATGTCGGCACCGGTATCACGCATGGTGCGGATCACCCGGTCGAGCGAAATAAAGTGCTGACCATCGCCCCGCAGCGCCATCTGCGCCGCGTTGATCGCTTTCACCGCGGCAATGGCGTTGCGCTCGATGCACGGCACTTGCACCAGCCCGCCCACGGGATCGCAGGTCAGGCCGAGGTTGTGTTCCAGGCCGATTTCCGCCGCGTTGCACATCTGCTCCGGTGTGGCCCCGAGAATCTCCGCCAACCCGGCCGCCGCCATGGCGCAGGCCGAACCCACTTCGCCCTGGCAACCGACTTCAGCACCGGAAATCGACGCGTTCTTCTTGCACAGAATCCCCACCGCCGCGGCACTGAGGAAGTAATCGACCACATTGGCGTCGGTCACTGCCTCGCTGAACTTCATGAAGTAGTGCAACACCGCCGGAATGATCCCCGCCGCGCCGTTGGTCGGTGCCGTAACCATGCGCCCGCCGGCAGCGTTTTCTTCGTTGACCGCCAAGGCGAACAAGTTCACCCACTCCATGGCGCTCAAGGTCGAGCCAATCACGTTGGGCTTGTTCAGTTCTTGCAGACTACGGTGCAGTTTGGCTGCGCGACGACGCACATTCAGGCCACCGGGCAGGATCCCCTCGTGCTTGAGGCCTTGCTCCACGCAATCTTGCATCGCGCGCCAGAGTTTCATCAGGCCGGCGCGAATTTCCTCTTCGCTGCGCCAGACTTTCTCGTTGGCCATCATCAGCTCTGCAACGCGCAGGTTGTGCTGCTTGCAGAGACTGAGCAGCTCGACGGCACTGCAGAAGTCGTAAGGCAGCACGGTGCGATCCAGATCCACCACGCCGCTGGAAGCCTGTGCCTCATCGACGACAAAACCACCGCCGATGGAATAGTAGGTGTCGCGATGCAGCTCGCCGTGATCGCCTTCGGCAACCAGGGTCATGGCGTTGGGATGGAACGGCAGGTTCTCGTCGATCAAACGCATGTCCCTGGCCCAGATGAACGGGACCGACAAGCGACCGTCGAGCAGTAGCGTGTGGGTTTCACGCAGGGCCTCGATGCGGATGCCGATTTGCGACGGATCGATCGCGTCCGGCCACTCGCCCATCAGCCCCATGATCACCGCGTTGTCGCTGCCGTGACCGATGCCGGTGGCCGAAAGCGATCCATAAAGCTGAACTTCGACGCGCCGCACCTGCTCCAAAAGTCCCTGTTCACGCAAACCTTGCACGAACAGCGCCGCGGCGCGCATAGGCCCCACGGTGTGCGAACTGGAAGGGCCGATGCCGATTTTGAACAAGTCGAAAACGCTGATAGCCATTACTGCTGAACTCCTGGATTTGCCTGCTCCGGGCGCAAAAGCGCCCAGTGACGGAGCTGCTACGCTCAAGCTGCAATCCGCCGAGATGGCCGCATCATCAGGCTTTTGTCATGTCGTTCAACGTCTCACACCGACGCAGTCATGCTCACCAGCGCCGCACGCCGCTCACGCCGTGTTTTCGCCGTTTTTTTGCGAATCAGAGGGGCAAAACGGGCTGAAAAAAGCTGTAAACGACGTTACCGACACTGGATGCGACCATCCCTGTACTGGTTACGACGCACCCTGTAGGCGTCAGATTTTCACTGGTACATGATCGTATCGACTCGATTGCACGGCGCCGTGGTAAAGCTGTCTCCAAAACGCCATCCAACCGCAACAAATAAGTGCGGTGGTCCCAGTCGGAACACTGCCAAAAAAAACACCAAGGAGTCGCCCCTATGAAAGGTTCCCCGTCGTTGTTGTTGGCCGCCATGCTGAGTCTGCCGTTTCTGGCTCAAGCCGCAGAACCGGCCCAATGCAGCACCGTAAACTTCTCCGATGTCGGCTGGACGGACATTACCGTCACTACCGCCACCACCAGCGTCGTTCTCGATGCCCTGGGCTACAAGACCAAGACCACGATGATTTCTGTGCCGGTGACCTACAAGTCCCTGGCCGACGGCAAGAACATGGACGTATTCCTCGGTAACTGGATGCCGACCATGGAAAACGACATCAAGGCCTACCGAGATGCCGGCACCGTGGACACCCTGCGCGCTAATCTGGAAAACGCAAAATACACACTCGCCGTCCCCGAAGAGTTGTATAACAAAGGTCTGAAAGATTTCGCCGACATCGCCAAGTTCAAGAAAGAACTCGACGGCAAGATCTATGGCATCGAACCGGGTAACGACGGCAACCGCCTGATCCAGAGCATGATCGACAAGAACGCCTTCGGCCTGAAAGACGCCGGCTTCAAGGTGGTCGAGTCCAGCGAGGCAGGCATGCTCTCGCAAGTCGATCGCGCCCAGCGCCGCAACACCGCCGTGGTGTTCCTGGGCTGGGAGCCGCACCCGATGAACACTCGATTCAAGATGAAGTACCTGACCGGCGGCGACGAATTTTTCGGCCCGAACTTTGGCCAGGCGACCATCTACACCAACACCCGCAAGGGCTACGCACAGGAATGCAGCAACGTCGGTCAGTTGCTGAAAAACCTGGCGTTTACCCTCGACATGGAAAGCACGCTGATGGGCAACGTCCTGGACGACAAAATGAAGCCTGACGCGGCCGCCAAGGCCTGGCTGAAAAAGAATCCACAGGTGCTCGATACCTGGCTCGCTGGCGTAACCACCATTGACGGTAAACCAGGCCTGGAGGCCGTGAAAGCCAACCTCGCGCAGCCTTGATTTAAGAAGCATCGCTTACGCCGGGCGAGTTCGCTCGCCCGGGCTGTTTATTTCCTTGCATGCGGACGTTCACTACCATGCTGATTGATCAGAAAATACCTTTAGGCCAGTACATCGCGGGCTTCGTTGAATGGTTGACGCAACACGGCGCCAACACCTTCGACGCAATCGCCGTGTCACTGGAAACGATGATCCACGGCGTGACTTTTGCGCTGACCTGGTTCAACCCGCTGGCATTGATCGGCCTCATCGCGCTACTGGCACACTTCATTCAACGCAAATGGGGCCTGACGGTTTTCGTCATCGCCTCCTTTCTGCTGATCCTCAATCTGGGGTATTGGCAGGAAACCATGGAAACCCTCGCCCAGGTGTTGTTCGCCACCCTGGTGTGCGTGCTGATCGGCGTGCCATTGGGCATCGTCGCCGCGCACAAACCTATGTTCTACACAGTGATGCGGCCGGTGCTCGATCTGATGCAGACCGTGCCGACCTTCGTGTACCTCATTCCTACCCTGACCCTCTTCGGTCTGGGTGTGGTCCCGGGTCTGATCTCGACGGTGGTGTTCGCGATTGCCGCACCTATCCGCCTGACCTACCTGGGCATCCGTGATGTTCCCGCAGAATTGATGGACGCCGGCAAAGCCTTCGGCTGCTCGCGCCGTCAACTGCTCGCACGCATCGAACTGCCCTACGCCATGCCAAGCATCGCGGCCGGTATCACCCAGTGCATCATGCTGTCGTTGTCGATGGTGGTGATTGCGGCACTGGTGGGCGCCGATGGCCTGGGCAAACCCGTGGTCAACGCACTGAACACTGCTGATATTGCCCTGGGCTTCGAAGCAGGCCTGGCGATCGTACTGCTGGCGATCATGCTCGACCGTATTTGCAAACAACCCGACGCTAAAGTAGGGGGTGACGCATGAGCATTATTCGCTTCGAAGACGTGGACGTGATCTTCTCCAAAGACCCGCGCGAGGCGCTCAAACTCCTCGACCAGGGCATGACCCGCGACCAGATCCTGAAAAAGACCGGGCAGATTGTCGGCGTAGAAAAAGCCAGCCTGGACGTCGAGAAAGGTGAAATCTGCGTGCTGATGGGCCTGTCCGGCTCCGGCAAATCCAGCCTGTTGCGCTGCATCAACGGTCTCAACACCGTTAGCCGTGGCAAGTTGTTCGTCGAGCACGAAGGCAAGCAGATCGACATCGCTTCCTGTACCCCGGTGGAACTGAAAATGATGCGCACCAAGCGCATCGCGATGGTGTTCCAGAAGTTTGCGCTGATGCCCTGGCTGACAGTGCGCGAGAACATCAGCTTCGGTCTGGAGATGCAGGGCCGGCCGGAGAAAGAACGAAAAAAACTGGTCGATGAAAAACTCGAACTGGTGGGCCTGACCCAATGGCGCAACAAGAAACCCGATGAGCTCTCCGGTGGTATGCAACAGCGTGTAGGCCTGGCCCGAGCGCTGGCGATGGACGCCGACATTCTGCTGATGGACGAACCGTTCTCGGCCCTCGACCCGCTGATCCGTCAAGGCCTGCAGGACGAACTGCTGGAACTGCAACGCAAGCTCAGCAAAACCATCGTCTTCGTGAGTCACGACCTTGATGAAGCCCTGAAGCTCGGCAGCCGTATCGCCATCATGAAAGACGGCCGGATCATCCAGTACAGCAAGCCGGAAGAAATCGTCCTGAACCCTGCGGACGATTACGTGCGCACCTTCGTCGCCCACACCAACCCGCTGAACGTATTGTGCGGTCGCAGCTTGATGCGCACCCTGGACAAGTGCAAACGCATCAACGGTTCGGTATGCCTGGATCCGGGCGGCGATTCGTGGCTGGACCTGGCCGAAGGCAACACCATCAAAGGCGCACGCCAGAACGGCTCGAGCCTGGACCTGCAGAACTGGATACCGGGGCAAGCGGTTGAAGGTTTGGGGCGTCGGCCAACGCTGGTGGACTCCAACATCGGCATGCGCGATGCGCTGCAGATTCGTTACCAGACCGGCAACAAACTGGTGCTGCACGACAACAACAAAGTAGTCGGGATTCTGGGCGACAGCGAGCTGTATCACGCGCTGCTCGGCAAGAACCTGGGGTAAGCAGCAGACACAAAAACGCCGCGAGATGATCGCGGCGTTTTTGTTTGTGCGCTGTACCTGTGGGAGCGAGCCTGCTCGCGATGGCGGAGGGTCAGTCAACATGGATGCTGACTGTTATGCCCTCATCGCGAGCAGGCTCGCTCCCACAGGGATTTGCGGTGCAGCTATTTGCACCGCATCACCTCAAACCTCAGCTATAAACCCGACCAAGGAGCTGCCGATGGCTTTCAAACTGATCGAGCACGTCACGGGTGATCTGATCCTGAGTGAATCCCATCAAGTCGTAATCCTGGCTGCCGTTGTGCAGGTACACCTCGGCGCGGTAGTAACGTGCACGCGGTTCATCGGCACTTTCGGCCGACACCGTGTCACTCGCCGCCGCCAGATAACCGTCCAGGCTCACTTCGTAGACAAAAGGGTTGCCCTCTTCCATCTCGATCCGCACGCCCATGCAGCGTTTCGATTTGCCCAGCAACGTCTGCACATCCAGGCCCTGAGCACGCAGTTGCACAGCCGCATCTTCCAGCGCCGGGCTGACGCGTTTGTCCATGAAACGCTGAACGATCGACTGGTTCGGTTGCAGATCCAGTTGGGTCAGACGCTCGCTGAAACCACGACGACCACGCGCGGCCAGTTCCGCTTGCTCCTGTTCGATCTGCACGTCCTGGCGCATGGCCTTGTGCAAGCCGAACATGAAGAACACCAGCACTACCGAGAACGGCAGCCCCGCCAGCACTACCATGGTCTGCATGGCTTCGAAGTTACCGGCGAACAGCAGACCGATGGTCACCAGGGTGATCACCGCCGACCAGAAAATCCGCAGCCAGTGCGGCGCATCTTCGTCAACGTTACCGCCCTTGCACGAAAGGTTGGCCATCATCACCGCACCGGAATCCGCCGGGGTCAGGAACAGCACGAAGCCGACAAAAATCGACACGCCGATCACGATCTTCGACGCTGGATAATGCTCAAGCAACTGGTAGATCGCCATCGACGGCTGTTCCAGCGCCGTCTTCCCGAGCTCCACCGCTCCATGGTTCATCACCAGGTCCAGGGCCGAGTTGCCGAAGATCGACAGCCATGCCAGGGTGAAGCCCAGCGGAATCAGCAGCACGCCGGCCACCAGTTCACGCACCGTGCGACCACGGGAAATACGCGCGATGAACATACCTACGAATGGTGCCCAGGAAATCCACCAGGCCCAGTAGAACAGAGTCCACAGGCCCAACCAGCGCTCGGATTTGGCGTTGTCGGCTTCGTACACATAGAGGTCGAAAGTCTTCAGCACCACGCCGTTCAGGTAGTCACCGATGTTCTGCACAAAGCCGTTGAGCAGGTGCAGAGTCGGGCCGAACAACAGCACGAAAATCAGCAGACCGCTGAACAGCACGATGTTCAGGTTGGACAGACGGCGAATGCCGTTTTCCACGCCAGACACAGCGGCGATGGTCGCCACGGTGCTCATCACGATGATCACAATCAGCAGGTTGGTGTTGCTGTGTTCCATGCCGAACAGATTTTCCAGCCCCGACGACACTTGCAACGAACCAATCCCCAGGTTTGTCACCAGCCCCAGCAAGGTCACGAACATACCGAAAACGTCCACCGCATGACCGGCCGCGCCTTTGACCCAACGCTCGCCGACCAGCGGATACAGCGCCGACCGCAACGCCAGCGGCTGGTTATGACGGTAAGCAAAGTACGCCACGGCCAGGCCGACCAGTGCGTAGATCGCCCAGCCATGCAGGCCCCAATGCAGGAATGTCAGTTGCACAGCCTGACGGGCCGCAAGGTTGCTGCCGGCCACGCCTTCCGGCGGATTGAAATAGTGGTCCAGCGGCTCGGAAGCACCGAAGTACAACAACGAGATGCCGATACCCGACGAGAACAGCATCCCCGCCCAGGCGCCGTAGCTGAAATCCGGGGTGTCGTCCTTGCTGCCCAGTTTGAGTTTGCCGTAGGACGAAAACGCCAGGCCAACCACAAAAACCAGATAAGCGGCGATCACCACCATGTAGTACCAGCCGAAGCTGCGGGACAACCAGGCCTGGGCAATGCCGAGCATTCTGCCGGCCTCTTGCGGGGCGATGATCAGAATGGCGGTCAACAGCAGGATCAGCGCGGTAGAGGTGTAGAACACCCAACCGTTGACCGTCACCTTCTCGGGCGGGGTCTTTATTAGAGAGGCAGAACTCATGGCACAGATGCTCCAGGCAGTGCGAGAGAAGAACACAAGGCAACGCGTTACCCGACCAATCGGTTAGTTGGCAGCCGACCGGCGGGTGATATAAAGACACCCCGAAAAAAGCCCGAAACCCTTGGAACGCCTGTGCGTATAGGTTTCGAGCATTTTTGGATGTCGTTTTTCCGCCAACTACACGTAGGAAAAACCTGTAGGCAGCGACGAATTGTCGCAGATCTTATTCTTTGTTGATTGAACGTTCAATCAAAACAAAATAGACTGGCCCTCAATCCGGTAGCCGTTTTGCGTCCACCGGAAGGCCTAAGGAGATGTGCAAGATGCCCAAGGTCGGTATGCAACCCATCCGCCGCCAGCAATTGATCGAAGCCACGTTACAGGCCGTCGATCAGGTCGGCATGGGGGACGCCAGCATTGCGCTGATCGCCCGTTTGGCCGGTGTCTCGAATGGCATCATCAGTCACTACTTTCAGGACAAGAACGGCTTGATCGCCGCCACGGCGCAGTATCTGATGAGTGTCCTCAGCGAGAACGTCACCGCGCGCCGTCAGGCACTGGAGAACACCAGCCCACGGGCTCACCTTCAGGTGATTATCGAAGGCAACTTCGACGCCAGCCAGGTCAATGGCCCGGCAATGAAAACCTGGCTGGCCTTCTGGGCCACCAGCATGCACCACCCGTCTTTGCACAGGTTGCAGCGGATTAACGATCACCGTCTGTATTCCAACCTGTGCTGCCAGTTCCGCCGTGTGTTGCCGCTTGATCAAGCGCGCAGCGCCGCCCGCGGCCTGGCAGCCCTCATTGACGGTTTGTGGTTGCGCGGCGCGCTGTCGGGAGATGCTTTCGACACCGGGCAGGCGCACCGGATCGCTTACGAATACATGGATTTCCAACTGGCCAAGCAGGTGAGTTAGAGCACACATAATCGCTCAACCCCTGAACCGCTACCGACCGCGATGCCAATGCTATACGGCACGCCCGGTGGTTTAACGCCAACCCACTTATGCTCTGCGAGGACTTTATGGCCCGTTTCGAACTGCAAAAACTCTACATCGATGGCGGCTACAGTGACGCCAGCAGCGACGCCACTTTCGAAGCCATCAACCCGGCTAACGGTGAAGTCCTCGCAACCGTACAACGTGCGACCCAGTCAGACGTTGAGCGCGCTGTGGTCAGCGCCGAAAAGGGCCAGAAAATCTGGGCTGCGATGACTGCCATGGAGCGTTCGCGCATCCTGCGTCGTGCCGTCGACATCCTGCGCGAGCGCAACGATGAACTGGCCGCCCTGGAAACCCTGGACACCGGCAAGGCGTACTCCGAAACCCGTTACGTCGACATCGTCACCGGTGCTGACGTGCTGGAGTACTACGCAGGCCTGGTGCCGGCCATCGAAGGCGAGCAGATTCCGCTGCGCACCACGTCTTTCGTTTACACCCGTCGCGAGCCGCTGGGCGTCGTGGCCGGTATCGGCGCGTGGAACTACCCGATCCAGATCGCTTTGTGGAAATCCGCACCTGCCCTGGCGGCCGGTAACGCGATGATCTTCAAGCCAAGCGAAGTCACCTCCCTGACCACCCTGAAACTGGCCGAGATCTACACCGAAGCCGGCGTTCCGGCTGGCGTGTTCAACGTGTTGACCGGCAGCGGCCGTGAAGTCGGCACCTGGTTGACCGAGCACCCACGCATCGAAAAAATCTCCTTCACCGGCGGCACCGACACCGGCAAGAAGGTCATGGCCAGCGCTTCCGCCTCGTCGCTGAAAGACGTGACCATGGAACTGGGCGGCAAGTCCCCGCTGATCATCTTCGACGACGCCGACCTGGATCGCGCCGCCGACACCGCGATGATGGCCAACTTCTACAGCTCCGGTCAGGTCTGCACCAACGGCACTCGCGTGTTCGTACCGAGCCACCTTAAAGCCGCGTTCGAAGCCAAGATCGTTGAGCGCGTTGCACGCATTCGCGTCGGCAACCCGGAAGACGAAAACACCAACTTCGGCCCGCTGGTCAGCTTCGCCCACATGGAAAGCGTGCTGGGTTACATCGCCAAAGGTAAGGAAGAAGGCGCACGTTTGCTGTGCGGCGGCGATCGTTTGACCGACGGCGAATTCGCCAAAGGCGCGTTCGTGGCTCCGACCGTGTTCACCGATTGCACCGATGAGATGACCATCGTTCGCGAAGAAATCTTCGGCCCGGTGATGAGCATCCTGGCTTACGAAACCGAAGAAGAAGTGATCCGTCGCGCCAACGACACCGAGTTCGGTTTGGCTGCCGGTGTTGTCACCAAAGACCTGAACCGCGCTCACCGTGTGATCCATCAACTGGAAGCCGGTATCTGCTGGATCAACGCCTGGGGTGAGTCCGACGCCAAGATGCCGGTCGGCGGCTACAAGCAGTCGGGTGTGGGTCGTGAGAACGGCATCAGCTCGCTGAACAACTTCACACGCATCAAATCGGTACAGGTCGAACTGGGCGATTACGCCTCGGTGTTCTAAGGCGATATTTGTTTCGCCTGCGAGGCCGCCTTCGCGGGCAAGCCTCGCTCCTACAAGGACCACACAGGACCTGTAGGAGCGAGGCTTGCCCGCGATCGAGTGCGCAGCACTCGCCATGGCCTGACCTGACCCAACACCAAAGAGGGTGCATTTCAATGTCCCAAGAATTCGATTACATCATCATCGGTGCCGGCTCGGCCGGTAACACCCTGGCGACCCGTCTGACTGAAGACGAAGGCGTCACCGTCCTGCTGCTCGAAGCGGGCGGCCCGGATTACCGTCTCGACTTCCGCACGCAAATGCCGGCCGCCCTGGCGTTCCCGCTGCAAGGTCGTCGCTACAACTGGGCCTATGAAACCGATCCAGAGCCACACATGGACGGCCGCCGGATGGAATGCGGTCGCGGCAAGGGCCTCGGCGGCTCTTCGCTGATCAACGGCATGTGCTACATCCGCGGCAACGCCATGGACTACGACAACTGGTCGAAACTGCCCGGTCTGGAAGACTGGAGCTACCTCGACTGCCTGCCGTATTTCCGCAAGGCGGAAACCCGTGACATCGGCCCGAACGATTACCACGGTGGCGACGGTCCGGTCAGCGTGACCACGCCGAAAGCCGGCAACAATCCGCTATTCCACGCGATGGTTGAAGCGGGCGTGCAGGCCGGTTACCCGCGTACCGAAGACCTCAACGGCTACCAGCAGGAAGGTTTCGGCCCGATGGACCGCACCGTGACGCCGAACGGCCGTCGCGCCAGTACCGCTCGCGGTTACCTGGATATCGCCAAGAAGCGTTCGACCTTGACCATTGTCACCCACGCCCTGACCGACAAGATCCTGTTCGAAGGCAAGCGTGCGGTCGGCGTGCGTTACCTGATCGGCGCCGCTGAAGAGCGCGTTGAAGCCCGCGCCCGCAAGGAAGTGCTGCTGTGCTCCGGCGCCATCGCTTCGCCGCAGATTCTGCAACGCTCCGGCGTCGGCCCGGCCGAACTGCTGAACAAGCTCGACATTCCGGTGGTCCACGATCTGCCGGGCGTCGGCGAAAACCTGCAGGATCACCTTGAGCTGTACCTGCAATACGCCTGCACTCAACCGGTCTCGCTGTACCCGTCGCTGCTCTTGCACAACCAGCCGGCCATCGGTGCCGAATGGCTGTTCAACGGCACCGGCATCGGCGCCAGCAACCAGTTCGAAGCCGGCGGTTTCATCCGCACCCGTCCGGAATTCGATTGGCCGAACATTCAGTACCACTTCCTGCCGGTGGCGATTAACTACAACGGCAGCAACGGTGTGAAAGAACACGGCTTCCAGGCGCACATGGGTTCCATGCGTTCGCCAAGCCGTGGTCGCATCCAGGCCAAGTCCAAGGATCCGCGCGAGTACCCGAGCATCCTGTTCAACTACATGGCCACCGAGCAGGACTGGCAGGAATTCCGCGACGGCATCCGCCTGACCCGTGAAATCATGCAACAGCCTGCACTGGACGCCTTCCGTGGTCGCGAAATCAGCCCCGGCATCGACGTGCAAACCGACGAGCAGCTGGACAAGTTCATCCGCGAGCACGCCGAAACCGCGTTCCACCCGTCCTGCTCGTGCAAGATGGGCACCGACCAAATGGCGGTGGTTGACGCTGAAGGTCGTGTGCATGGCATGCAAAGCCTGCGTGTGGTCGATGCCTCGATCATGCCGATCATCACCACCGGCAACCTGAACGCGCCGACGATCATGATCGCCGAGAAAATCGCCGACAAGATCCGTGATCGCAAGCCATTGCCGCGTAGCAAGGCCGATTACTACGTGGCCGGTGATGCACCGGTGCGTGGCAAGCCGTTGCGGGATGTGAGCCTGACTGCTCAGTAAGACCGTTACACCGGGGCGCGGCCCATCGCGAGCAGGCTCGCTCCCACAGGTTTCAGGTTGAATTGCAGATTTGTGATCAACCTGGATCCCTGTGGGAGCGAGCCTGCTCGCGATGGGGCCCTGACAAATACCACACATCTCTCGGCATTCCTTTCCCCACACCGCTCCGCCCTTGATCTACCCCCCGCCCAGGCCTAATCTAGCGCCACGCAAACGCTTCACCCCCTCGCAATACCGATACATCGCAACTCCATACCAAGGAGGTTCCCGAATGTTCGATTTCCACCCCCAGCTCAAGCAGCGCTTCGCTGCCTTGCGCACGGGCGCTGAATTCTTTTCGCTGCGTTATGTGCGCGAGTCCGGCCAGTACCTGTCGGTACGCAAGAACGTCGCCGAACCGCCGAGCCTGAGCCGTGACGAAGGCGCGATGCTGACCGTTCGGGTCAACGGCGTCGAAGCCTATGCCGCGACCAACGACCTGTCCCAATCCGGCCTGCAAGCCGCGCTGGAAAAAGCCGAGCAACAAGCCCGTCGACTCAAGCCTCACGCCCTGCTCGACCTGCGTGAGCAAGCCGTCTCCAGCGACCGCGCCGACTATTTCTCACCCAACTTCGACCAGCCCTTTCCGTCCCTGAGCGATTGCTACCAACTGCTCGGCGCCGAATCCGCCGCCGTGCCCAAGGACGAGCGACTGGTGAATTGGCAGGCGAGCATCGGCATTACTAACGTCGAGCAAATCTACCTCAACAGCGCCGGTGCCGAATTGCGTCAGGCACAGCGATTCGTCTACCCGAGCGTGGACGTCACCGCCTACGACGGCAGCGACAGCCAGACCCGCAGCCTGGGCCGCGAGAACTTCGGCCAACAGGGCGGCTTTGATGTGATCAGCCGTTGCGGCCTGGTCGGTGCTGGCCCGAAAGTCGCTGATCAGGCGCTGCAATTGCTGCTGGCACCCAACACCCCGCAAGGCCCGCGCGATCTGTTGCTGATGCCCGACCAGATGATGCTGCAGATCCACGAGTCCATCGGTCACCCGCTGGAACTGGATCGCATCCTGGGCGATGAGCGCAATTACGCCGGCACCAGTTTCGTCAAGGCAGAAGACTTCGGCAGCCTGCAATACGGCTCCGAACTGCTCAACGTAACGTTCGACCCGGACATCCCCGAACAGCTCGCCAGCTACGGCCATGACGACGACGGCAGCGCCGCCAGCAAGCAATTTCTGATCAAGGAAGGCTTGCTGCTGCGGCCATTGGGCGGCGCACTCTCGCAATTTCGCGCCGGCATGGATGGCGTTGCCAGCAGCCGCGCCTGCGGCTGGAACCGTCCGCCGATCGACCGCATGGCCAACCTCAACATCGAGCCCGGCGATCAGCCGCTGGAACAACTGATCGGCAATATCGAGCACGGCATTTTGATGAGCACCAACCGTTCGTGGTCCATCGACGATGCGCGCAACAAGTTCCAGTTCGGTTGCGAATGGGGCCAGTTGATCGAAAACGGCGAACTCAAGGGCGTGGTGAAGAACCCGAACTACCGGGCGATTTCCGCACAATTCTGGAAAAGCCTCAGCGCTGTCGGCGATGCCAACACCGTCAAAGTGCTGGGCACGCCGAACTGCGGCAAGGGCGAACCGAACCAGGTGATCCGCGTCGGCCATGCGTCGCCTGCCTGTGTGTTCAGCAATGTGGATGTGTTTGGAGGAGACGCCTGATGAGTACTTCCACGAGCACTTCAAATAGCCAGGCCGAGTCATTCAAGGACCTGGTCAATTGGCTGCGTGATGCACTGCGCACGCCGGAGCAATTCACCCTCAGCTACGCCGCCGAGTCGTCGGCTTTCGTGCGTTTCAACCACGCCAAGGTCCGTCAGGCCGGGCAGGTGCAGCAGGCGAGTGTCGGGCTCAAACTGATCAACGATGGTCGTCATGCCGATCTGAATATCACGCTGTCGGGCGACCCCGAAGTCGATCTTCAGCGTCTGGCCGAAGGCCTGCAACAGTTGCGCGAAACCCTGCCTCTGTTGCCTCAGGATCCGTACCTGCTGCTTAACCAGAATGACTGGCAGAGCAACAACGTGCAGGAGCATCCGCTGCCGGACACCGAGCAAGTGGTTGCTGAAATCACTCAAGCTGCCGAGGGTCTGGACCTGGTTGGTTTCTATGCCGCAGGCCCCATCAGTCGCGGTTTCGCCAGCTCCTCGGGCGCGTTCGGCTGGCATCAGGCCAATAGTTTCAACTTCGATTTCAGCCTGTTTCATGAAAACGGTCAGGCAGTGAAAGCCAGTTATGCCGGGCATGACTGGAACAGCGAAGGGTTTGCCAGGCGCTTCCAGCAGGCCCGCGAGCAGCTGGCGTTTCTGGGTCGGCCGTTGCGCACGCTGCCGCCCGGCGAATACCGCGCCTATCTGGCGCCGGCAGCGCTGGAAGAAATCATGGGCATGCTCAGCTGGGGCGGGTTTTCGGCCCAGGCGATTGCCAGCAAGCAGAGCCCATTGCAGAAGTTCTACGCCAGCGAAACCTGCTTCAGCCCCAACGTATGGTTGAGTGAGCAGGTCAGCGGCTCCTTGAGCCCGGCGTTTTCCGACGAGGGTTATCCTCGCGATGATCTCGGGTTGATCGCCAAAGGCATGGCCAATGCCCGACTGATCAGTTCCCGCAGCGCCGCTGAATACGACCTCACTGCCAACGGCGCCAGCAGCCATGAATACCCGACGGCACTGGTCATGCAAGGCGGCAATCTGGAGCAGGCAGACATCCTAAAGCGCCTCGGCACCGGGCTCTATATCAGCAACCTGTGGTACCTGAACTACTCGGACCAACCGGCGGCGCGCCTGACCGGCATGACCCGGTTTGCGACCTTCTGGGTCGAGAACGGCGAGATTCAGGCACCGGTCAGCACCATGCGTTTCGATGACAGCGTCTACAGCCTGCTCGGTTCGCAGCTGGAAGCGTTGACCGAGGAACGCGAGCTGATGTTGTCGGCCAGCACCTACAGTCAGCGGGCGACTGCTTCGGCGTTATTGCCGGGTGCGCTCGTCAGCCGATTGACCCTGACGCTGTAAAAAACATCGCGGGCAAGCCCGCTCCCACATGGACGGTGAGCATCCTGTGGGAGCGGGCTTGCCCGCGATGAAGCCACCACGGACTACCTGATTCACACAACCAAGAGGTCCCATGCCCAACCGCCCACCTCTCGACGCTGTCACCGCCCGCTGGGTACCGTGGGTTGTGGCCATTGCCTTCTTCATGCAATCCCTCGACGGGACGATCCTCAACACCGCCCTCCCCGCCATGGCCCGGGACCTGGCCGAAGACCCGTTGCGCATGCAGGGCGTCATCATCGCCTACATGCTCACTGTCGCACTGCTGATCCCCGCTTCCGGCTGGATCGCCGACCGCTTCGGCACCCGGAAAATCTTCTTCGGCGCGATCCTCCTGTTCAGCTTCGGCTCATTGCTCTGCGCCTTGTCCAACACCCTGAGCATGCTCATCGGCGCCCGGGTGATTCAGGGCCTCGGTGGCGCGTTGATGCTGCCGGTCGGGCGATTGGTGGTGCTGCGCGCGTATCCACGCTCGGAGCTGGTGCGGATCATGGGGTTCATTACCATCCCTGGCCTGCTCGGCCCGCTGATCGGCCCGACCATGGGCGGCTGGATGGTGCAATACCTGACCTGGCACTGGATCTTTCTGATCAACCTGCCGGTGGGTGTCCTCGGTTGCTACGCGGTATGGAAATTCATTCCCGACCTGCGTGGCAGTGAGCGCACCCGCTTCGATAGCCTGGGCTTTTTGCTGTTCGGCGCGGCGATGGTGCTGATCACCGTCGCCATGGAAGGCCTCGGCGAACTGCACCTGCCGCACTTGCGAGTGATGTTGCTGCTGTTTGGCGGCATGGCGTGTCTGGCGGCGTATTGGCTGCGGGCCGGGCACATCGACAATCCGTTGTTTGCGCCATCGCTGTTCAAGACCCGGACCTTCGCCGTGGGCATCCTCGGCAACCTGTTCGCCCGTTTGGGCAGCGGCGCGTTGCCGTTTCTTGTGCCGTTGCTGCTGCAAGTGGCGCTGGGTTATTCGCCATCACAGGCCGGGATGAGCATGCTGCCCCTGGCGGCGGCCGCGATGGTCGCCAAGTCGGTGGCGCGGCCGCTGATCGAACGTTTCGGCTACCGCAGCGTGCTGACCGGCAACACACTGGCGCTGGGGATCATGCTGGCAAGCATGGGTCTGGTCAGCGAACAGACGCCGTATTGGCTGCTGCTGGCTCAGTTGGCGGTTCTGGGGGCGATCAACTCCTTGCAGTTCACCGCAATGAACACCGTCACGCTGATTGATCTCGACGATGCCAGCGCCAGCAGCGGCAACAGTTTGCTGTCAGTGGTCGCGCAATTGTCCCTGAGCCTCGGTGTGGCCTGCGCGGGCGCCCTGCTCGGCGGCTTCACGGCAGAGATCGGCAATGACGGCGTGAGCACGGTCCTGGGCGCGTTCCAGCTGACGTTCGTGACGGTCGGAATCATGGCGATGCTGGCTGCAACGATCTTCTCGCAGCTTTCGCCCAAGGATGGCCGACGGATGGTCAGCCGCGAACACGACATAGAACACTGACTTGTAGCAGCTGCCGAGGCACGAGGCTGCGTTGGGCAGCGAAGCGGCCCCCGAGGGCGGTCCTTCGGACACGCAACGCAGCCTCGTGCCTCGACAGCTGCTACACGCTATTCGTCCAGAACTTGCAGGTGCAGAGCGCGAGACTGATACACTGCGCGACATTTTGTTTTGCAGGCCAGTCCCGTGACCACCATCGCCACCGCTTTTAATACTTTGCCGCTGTCCGCCGCCATGCTGGCTAACCTCGACTCCCTCGGTTATGCCCAGATGACGCCGATCCAGGCGCAAAGCTTGCCGGTGATCCTCAAGGGGATGGACCTGATCGCCCAGGCCAAGACCGGCAGCGGCAAGACCGCCGCCTTCGGTATCGGCCTGCTGAACCCGATCAATCCGCGCTTCTTCGGTTGCCAGGCGCTGGTCATTTGCCCGACTCGCGAGTTGGCTGACCAGGTCGCCAAGGAAATCCGTCGTCTGGCCCGTGCCGAAGACAACATCAAGGTACTGACCCTGTGTGGCGGCGTGTCCTTCGGCCCGCAGATCGGTTCGCTGGAGCACGGCGCACACATCATCGTCGGCACCCCGGGGCGTATCCAGCAGCACCTGCGCAAGGGTTCGCTGGTGCTTCATGGCCTGAACACGCTGATCCTCGACGAAGCCGACCGCATGCTCGACATGGGTTTCTACGATTCCATCGAAGAAATCATCGCCCAGACCCCGGAGCGCCGCCAGACCCTGCTGTTCTCCGCCACGTACCCAGTGGGCATCAAGCAACTGGCGTCGAAATTCATGCGCACTCCTCAGATCGTGAAGGCCGAGGCGTTCCACGACGATACGCAGATCGAGCAGCGCTTCTACGAGATCTCTCCGGAAGAGCGTATGGACGCGGTGGTCAAAGTCCTCGCGCATTTCCGTCCGGCGTCCTGCGTTGCCTTCTGCTTCACCAAGCAGCAGGTTCAGGAAACCGTTGATCACCTGACCTCCAAAGGCATCTCCGCCGTCGGTCTGCAGGGTGATCTGGAACAGCGTGACCGCGATCAGGTATTGGCCATGTTCGCCAACCGCAGCACCTCGGTGCTGGTTGCCACTGACGTCGCCGCGCGCGGTCTGGACATCGATATGCTGGACATGGTGATCAACGTCGAACTGGCCCGTGACTCGGAAATCCACATTCACCGTGTTGGCCGTACCGGTCGTGCGGGCGAGAAAGGCATCGCGATCAGTCTGGTCGCCCCGTCCGAAGCGCACCGCGCCCAAGCCATCGAACAATTGCAGAAGTCGCCGTTGAGCTGGGATCAGTTGGACAACCTCAAATCCCAGGGCGGCGCGCCGCTGTTGCCGGTGATGAGCACGCTGTGCATTGGTGCGGGCCGTAAAGACAAAGTGCGCCCGGGCGACATTCTCGGTGCACTGACCGGCGACGCCGGCATCCCGGGCGCCCAGGTCGGCAAGATCGCGATTTTCGACTTCCAGGCCTATGTGGCCGTGGAACGCGGGATCGCCAAGCAAGCCTTGCAGCGCCTGAACGACGGTAAAATCAAAGGCCGCTCGTTGCGCGTTCGCATCCTTTAAGAACACTGTATTTCCCTGTGGGAGCGAGCCTGCTCGCGATGGCGGACTGTCAAACAACATCTATGTTGAATGTGCAGGCCTCATCGCGAGCAGGCTCGCTCCCACAGTTTGTTTTGTGGCGACACATCAAGAGGACACCGTTTTGCGCTCTACCGAAGTCGTGATCATTGGCGCTGGCGCCGCAGGGTTGATGTGTGCGCTGACCGCCGCCGGGCGCGGGCGCAAGGTGATGTTGCTTGACCACGCGAACAAGGCCGGCAAGAAAATCCTGATGTCGGGCGGTGGACGCTGCAATTTCACCAACATGTACACCGAACCAGGCAATTTTCTCTCGCAGAACGAGCACTTCTGCAAATCCGCCCTGGCGCGCTACACCCAGTGGGATTTCATCGGTCTGGTGGCCAAACACGGCGTGCCGTACCACGAGAAGAAACTCGGCCAGTTGTTCTGCGATAACAAATCCAGCGACATCCTCGAAATGCTGCTCGACGAGTGCGATCAGGTCGGCGTCAGCCTGCACCTGGACACCTCGATCCAGACGATCGAGAAGCTTGAAAGCGGTTACCTGCTGGACACCACGCTGGGGCAAATTTCCTGTGAGTCTCTGGTGATCGCCACCGGTGGCCTGTCGATTCCCACCCTCGGCGCCACAGGTTTCGGTTATCAGGTCGCCAAGCAATTCGGCCACGACTTGCTACCAACCCGCGCCGGCCTCGTGCCGTTCACCATCACCGATCAGCTCAAAGAGCTTTGCACCGAGCTGTCCGGTACGTCGGTGGATTGTCTGGTGAGCTGCAACGACCAGAATTTCCGCGAGAACATCCTGTTCACTCACCGCGGCCTCAGCGGGCCGGCGATTTTGCAGATTTCGTCGTTCTGGGAATCCGGCGACACGGTGGAAATCAACCTGATGCCAGATCACGACGTACCGACCTGGCTGCAACAGCAGCAGGCCGAACGCCCGAATAGCGAGTTGAAAACCTTGCTCGGTGAAATCTTCACCAAGAAGATGGCTAATCTGCTGGCGGATAACTGGTTCGTCTCCAAACCGATGAAGCAGTACACCCACGCCGAACTGGCGGACATCGCCGAAAAACTGGCGAGCTGGAAAGTGGTGCCGGCCGGCACTGAAGGCTACCGCACTGCCGAAGTGACCCTCGGCGGCGTCGACACGCGCGAAGTGTCATCCAAGACCATGGAATCGCTGAAAAGCCCTGGTTTGTATTTCATTGGTGAAGTGCTCGACGTTACCGGGCATCTGGGGGGGTTCAATTTCCAGTGGGCCTGGGCCTCCGGTTACGCCGCCGCGCAATTTGTCTGATTGAACCGATAACCTGTGGGAGCGAGCCTGCTCGCGATAGCGGTCTGACAGACGACATAAATGTTGAATGTACCGGCCTCATCGCGAGCAGGCTCGCTCCCACATTCGTTATGCGTTGATCTTTAAAGGAACAGATTTTGCTGTCCGATGTGATCGGCGCCATTGCGTCGACGTCATTAGTGGCTCAATTTAGCGTCATTGCCTCGGAAGGCCTTCGCACTTCATGTCATCGACCACATTTCGGCAGTCTCTGCGTCGCCTCTGGGCGCTGGATAAATTCAGCTACAGCGTGCGGGTATTCATCGCCCTGACCGGCACCATGGCGCTGTGTTGGTATCAGGATGAAATGGGGCTGCTGATCCCGTTGTTCCTGGGGATCATCGCCAGCGCCCTGGCCGAAACCGACGACAGTTGGCAGGGCCGCCTCAACGCGCTAGCCGTGACGCTGGTGTGTTTCATGGTCGCTGCTCTGTCCGTCGAACTGCTCTTCCCCTACCCCGTCCTCTTTATCATCGCTTTTGCGCTGGCCAGCTTCTGCCTGACCATGCTCGGCGCGCTGGGCGAACGTTATGGCGCGATTGCTTCGGCAACACTGATTCTGTCGGTCTACACCATGATCGGCGTGGACCAGCGCGGCGGCGCCGTCACTGATTTCTGGCACGAACCGGTGCTGCTGGTGGCCGGTGCAGCCTGGTACGGCTTGCTCTCGGTGCTATGGCAGGCGCTGTTTTCCAACCAGCCGGTGCAGCAAAGCCTGGCGCGGTTGTTCCGTGAACTGGGTTATTACCTGAAGCTGAAATCGTCGCTGTTCGAACCGATCCGGCAGATGGACGTGGAAGCGCAGCGGCTGGAGTTGGCCCAGCAGAACGGTCGGGTGGTGGCGGCCCTGAACGCCGCCAAGGAAATCATTCTGCATCGGGTCGGCGACGGTCGACCGGGCGTGAAAGTCAGCCGTTATCTGAAGCTGTACTTCCTCGCCCAGGACATCCACGAGCGCGCCAGTTCCTCGCACTACCCCTACAACGCGCTGGCCGAAGCGTTCTTCCACAGCGACGTGCTGTTCCGCTGTCAGCGCCTGCTGCGCCAGCAAGGCAAGGCTTGCCGCGCGCTGGCCGAATCGATCCAGATGCGCCAGCCGTTCACTTATGACGCAAGCTTCGCCGAGGCCCTGAGCGATCTGCATGCATCCCTGGAACACCTGCGTATCCAAAGCAATCCGGCCTGGCGCGGTCTGCTGCGTTCGTTGCGAGCATTGGCGGCCAACCTCGGCACCCTCGACCGTTTGCTCAGCGACGCCAGCAACCCCGATGCGCTAGCGGATGCCACCGACAGCAGCCTGCTCGACCGTTCGCCACGCAGCCTCAAGGATGTCTGGATACGCTTGCGCACGCAGCTGACGCCGACCTCGTTACTGTTCCGCCATGCCCTGCGCCTGCCCCTGGCGTTGAGCATCGGCTACGGCATGGTGCATTTGATCCACCCGTCGCAAGGTTACTGGATCATCCTCACCACGCTGTTTGTCTGTCAGCCGAATTACGGCGCCACCCGCCGCAAACTCGGGCAGCGGATTATCGGCACCGCCATCGGCCTGACCGTGGCCTGGGCGTTGTTCGATCTGTTTCCGAATCCGTTGGTGCAGTCGTGCTTCGCCATCGTTGCCGGGGTCGTGTTCTTTACCAATCGCACCACTCGCTACACCCTGGCGACTGCCGCGATCACGCTCATGGTGCTGTTCTGCTTCAACCAGGTGGGCGATGGTTATGGCCTGCTTCTGCCGCGACTGTTCGATACCTTGCTCGGCAGTCTGATCGCCGGGCTGGCGGTATTCCTGTTCCTGCCGGACTGGCAGGGTCGACGCCTGAACAAAGTGCTGGCCAACACCCTGACCTGCAACAGCATTTACCTGCGCCAGATCATGCAGCAATACGCTGCCGGCAAAAGCGACGACCTGGCTTATCGCCTGGCCCGACGCAACGCCCACAACGCCGATGCCGCGTTGTCGACGACGCTGGCCAACATGCTGATGGAGCCGGGGCACTTTCGTAAGGAGGCGGATGTCGGGTTCCGTTTCCTGGTGCTGTCGCACACCTTGCTCAGCTATTTGTCGGGGCTGGGGGCACACCGCGAAACCCAACTACCGTCGGAAGTGCGCGAGCATTTGATCGACGGCGCTGGTGTAAACCTGGCTGCCAGCCTCGACGAAATCGCTCAGGGACTGGCGAGCAAACAGCCGATTGCGATTCAGAGTGATGAGGAAGAAGCGCTGGCCAATGGGCTTGAGCAGATGCCGGATGAAATCGATGAAGGGCAGCGGTTGGTGCAGACGCAACTGGCGTTGATCTGCCGGCAATTGGGGCCGTTGCGGACGTTGGCGGCGCATCTCATCAAGGACACCAGCGAAAGCTGAGTATTGTGGTGACTGGGTGGGCCTCTTCGCGGGCAAGCCTCGCTCCTACAGATCCAGTGTCGGCCACGGGATTTGTGCCCGACACTGGATCTGTAGGAGCGAGGCTTGCCCGCGAAGGCGTCAGCTCAGACACTGCAGGCCTTTCAGATCACATCCCATGCTGCTTGAGCAACTTCTCATAACTGCCATCAGCCTTCATCGCCGCAATCTCACGGTCGAAACCGGCGACAATCTGTTCATGCTGCGGGTTCTTCAGGCTCACCAGAATATGCAGGCTGTTCTCGCTCAACGACTTGGGCAAAAACTCCACGGCATCGCGAACCGTGGATGATTCCCGAGCCAGGTAATACCGGGCGACGAACTCGTCTTCCAGGGTCAGCTTGACCCGGTCGGCCGCGACCATGCGCACCGCCATGGCAAAGCTGTGCACGGGGACTTTCTGCAGCGACACATCGTCGTCGAATGCTTGCGAATAGGCATAACCGCGTACTACCGCTATCGGGTAAGTGTGCAGTTGTTGCAGGTTTTTGAATTCGATCGGCGTGTCTTTGCGCTTGAGAAAGCGCACGCGGTTGAGCAGGTACTCGCCGGAAAACTGCCCCAGCTTCGTGCGCTCGTCGGTGTACCAGGCGTTGACCAGCACGTCGTAACGCCCCTCGCCTACCCCAAACAAGGCTCGCGCCCAAGGCACCTGTTCGAAATCACTGGCATAACCGGCCCGGGCCAGCGCAGTGCTGACGATGTCCGTGGCCAATCCACCATTGATCAGCGTGGCGTCGGTAAAGGGTGGCCAGGCATCGGCTACCAGGCGCAGCTTTTGCGCTGCCGCACTCTGTGTCAGCAACAGCAATCCAATCAAAGCAAACGCTCGATGCAATCGTGGCATGCCAGAAAATCCTTAGCGGGCGGGCTGCCCGACGTGTTTTTCAGCCAAAACTCCAAGGCCCCTTTACCGGCGAAACCCAGGTCCTAACATTAGCTCATCGAGGACATTGCACAGCGCTACATCGCAGATTACACAAAGAAGACAATCTCGCGAGAAATGAATGGTGGCATTTTGGCCTTTGTCACAGATTTCTCTGCCATAAAGACATCCTGCGTCAGGACGCCTAGTATCGGAGCAACGTTGTTCAAGGAATCTGAAGATGACAATTGATTGGATCTGCAAGCACCACAGCGATCTGGGTAAAGAGCAGCTTTATGCCATTTTGCAGTTGCGCACCGAGGTGTTCATCGTCGAGCAGAAATGCCTTTATCAGGACATCGACGGCCAGGATCTGGAAGGTGACACCTGCCATTTGATGGGCTGGGACGGAGACCGTCTGGTGGCTTATCTGCGATTGCTCGACCCGGAGCTACAGGGCGGCGACGTGGTGATTGGCCGGGTGATCATTGCTCCCGCTGCACGCGGCACCGGGCTTGGGCATGAAATGATGAGCCAGGCGTTGAAACAGGCCGAAAAGCACTGGCCTGAGGTGCCGATCTACCTCTCGGCCCAGGCGCATTTGCAGGGGTACTACGGGCGGTACGGGTTTGTGGTGGTGGGTGAGGAATATCTGGAGGATGACATTCCGCATATCGGGATGCGTCGTTCCTGAGGGCCTCTTCGCGGGCAAGCCTCGCTCCTACGGAGGTTGTGTTGGTTCACGCGATTGCGGCAGGACACAAATCCTGTAGGAGCGAGGCTTGCCCGCGAAGGCGTCAGCCCTGTCACCGCAGGAATTCAGGGATATTCCAACACCGCTTTGATCTGCCGCAGATTACGCTCGATCCACCCCCGATCAATCGCCCCCCACTCGCGAATCCGATAGCTTCCTGCATGGTTGCGCGCGCCTTCTTCCTGCTCGAACTCACAAACGATATCCAGATCCGCCAATGCCGCAATAGTGTCCTGAGCCGTGCGCCGGGGCATGCCGGTGACTTCGGTCAACGCCGGGACGCTGCTGGCCAATCCGCTATCGATCAGGTACGCCACGTATAACCGGCGGTAGAAGCTGCTTTTGGTCTTGCTCACGTCCATCCATGCGCTCCTTATTATTAGAAGATCAAAAGATCGCAGACTTCGGCGGCGCCCACAGGCGCGTAGGAGCTGCCGAAGGCTGCGATCTTTTGATCTTGATCTTGATCTTCTATTGCATATCCCGCCACGTCAGGTACACCCGCAAATCGAACTCCACCTGGTGATACCCCGGCAACATGTGTTCGCAAAGCTTGTAGAACGCCTTGTTGTGATCCGACTCTTTGAAGTGCGCCAACTCATGCACCACGATCATTTTCAGAAACTGCGGCGCAGCGTCCTTGAAAAACGCGGCGATGCGAATTTCTTTCTTGGCCTTGAGCTTGCCGCCCTGCACCCGGGAAATCGCAGTGTGCAGGCCGAGCGCGCGATGGGTCAGGTCCAGACGGTTGTCGAATAACACCTTGTCGAGCGCCGGGGCGTTACGCAGGTATTCCTGCTTGAGGTCCAGGGCATAGGCGTACAGCGCCTTGTCGCTCTGCACCCCGTGTTTTTCCGGATATCGCTGGCTCAGGTAATCGCCCAGCCGACCTTCGGCGATCAGCTGACGCACCTGGTCCTGCAACGCAGCGGGATAGGCCTGGAGGTATTTCAACGCGGTCATTGGGGCGGCAACACGAGTCACGAAAAGGTCGCCAGTGTAACGAATTCAACTCGTCAGCGCGCTCCAGTCGAACGGCTCGACAAAGTGACGAGTATCCTCGGCCATCAACGGCCGCGCGACCAGAAACCCCTGCACATACTGGCAACCGTTGGCTTGCAGCCATTCATATTGCGCCACGGTCTCCACCCCTTCAGCGATGACCAACAGGCCGAACTGTTTGCACAAATCGATGACACTGCGTGCCAGCGCCGCATCCCGTTCGGACCCCGGCAACCGAGCGATCAAATGCCGGTCGAGTTTGAGCGTGTCCAGTTCCAGATCGCGCAAGTGTGCCAGCGAACAAGCCCCGGAGCCGAAATCATCCAGCGCCACCCGCACCCCCAGATTGCGCAACAAACGAAGTTGCTTGCGGGTTTCGTCGGGGTTAAGCATCAAGGCCTCTTCCGTGACCTCGACCTCCAGCTGTCGCGCCTTCAAACCATGGCGCTCCAGCACCTGACGCAGCTCGGTGACCAGATTAGGCAAACCGAATTGCGTGCTGCTCAAACTGACGCCCAGCACCAAGTCTTCGGCAAACAAGGTTTCCCAGGCTTTTCGCTGTTTGGCCCCGCGATGGTAAATCCAGCTGCCCAGACGACTAATCAACCGCGCCTCTTCCAGCAACGGCAAAAACAGCCCCGGCGGTACATCGCCGACACTCGGATGCTGCCAGCGCAGCAACGCCTCAAACCCGCGAATCCTCCCATCGGCAATGGCCACCTGAGGCTGGTACACCAGGTTGAAATCACGGTTCTCAATGGCCGTGCGCACGCTTTCTTCGAGCATCAGCCGCGAGCGCGCCCGGCCGTTCATTTCGTGATCGTAGAAGCGATATTGCTGGCGCCCGGCGCGCTTGGCTTCGTACATGGCGATGTCGGACGCGCGCATCAACCCGTCGAGATTAGCGCCGCAATCGGGGTAAGTGGCAATGCCGATGCTGGCGCCCAAGGCGATGTCCATGCCTTCGATTTGCTGACAGATCGACACTCGCTCGATGAGCTTTTCGGCAATCTTCGCCGCTTGCTCCGGGAGCTCAAGATCCAGCAGCGCGGTGAACTCATCGCCGCCCATCCGCGCCAGAATATCGAAGGGCCGCAGACACGCCCTCATCTGCTCGGACACCCAACGCAGCACCCGGTCGCCAGCATCGTGGCCAAGGGAATCATTGACCCGCTTGAAGCCGTCGAGGTCCAGGTACAACAGCACCCAGGTGCTGTCGGAGCGTTCGCCACGCAGCAGCAGGTTTTCAACGGTCTGGTAGAAACCCCGGCGATTGAGCAGGCCGGTCAGCGGATCTGTCACCGCCTGGAACTCCAGTTGCTGATGCAGATGGCGCACCACCGACATATCCAGCACCGTCACCACCATGGCGTGTTGTTCGGTGGGCAAAGGCGCGCAGGACAACGCCACCGGCACTTGCTGGCCGGGCGCGGTACGTAGCAACGCATCGTGCAGACGCAGGGTTTCACCGCGTTTGTAGCCGGCAAACAATTCGGAGTCGGCCCAGATCGGGATGTGCGGTTTTTGCAGGAAATCCAGAAACTCTTTGCCTTGCAGCTCATGCACCATGGCATTGAGCAGGCGGGACATCGCCGGGTTGGCAAAGCGAATCAGCCCATCCTCGCCAACCACCAGAATGCCTTCGGCGGCGTTATCCAGCACCGAGGCATTGAAGGCTCGAGCGACTTCAAGGTCATGGCTCAACCGCTGCAGGTCACGGCGATTACGCTGGTGTTCGAGCAACGCCTGAACTTTGGGCTTGAGAATTTGCGGGTCGAACGGTTTGAACAGGTAATCCACCGCGCCACTGGCGTAGCCCTTGATCACGGCGTCCTGGGATTGTTCGTTGGCGGTAAGGAAAATGATCGGCGTGAGGCGGGTTCGCTGGCTGCCACGCATCAAGCGCGCCACTTCGAAACCGTCCATACCTGGCATCTGCACATCCAGCAGCACCAGGTCGACATCGTGTTCGAGTAACAGGCTGAGCGCTTCAAAACCGGAAGCCGCGGTGATGACCTGCCAGTCCTGGCGTTGTAACAACGCGCGCATGCTGATCAGGTTTTCGGGGTAATCATCAACAATTAAAAGGATTGAGCTGCCTTCAACTGGCATAGGTTGTGCGCATTCCATGCTGCATCTCTTGTTCGGGACCTCAGGCCGGCCTCTTGTGAAAACCGGACACATAGTGCGACTTCACTCTAGACCCGGATCCGCGAAAGCAGAAGCTGCCGGTGTGCCATCACTTCAGTAAAGTTTCACATAGCCGACTAACGGTCAGTCCTGGAGGCCCCGGAAACCGGGCACGGTGGCATTTCGACAGGATGTTGACGTCAACCATCTGCCAAACGGGCATTAACAAACCACCGTTCTACGCTTATAAAGATGGCTCGAAAGCGCGGGCTAGAGCTTCTGGCACGTTCGTACAGAAAAAAGTGGAAGCTTGAATATGATCGATCTCGCAACCTGGAACCTCAGCGTTCCTGTCGGCAGTCCGCCGTACACCGTTGAAACAACCAAACTGGTGGACGGCTTCAAGGATCAATACTTCCACTCCGACACCGGCACCTTGTTTTTCTGGTCCCCGGTAACCGGCACCCGCACTGAAAACGCGGTTTACCCTCGCACCGAACTCCGCGAAACCTACAGCAATGGCACGTTGAAAAACTGGTACTACCCCGACGCGGATAACTTTCTGCGTGCGACCCTTACGGTCAGCAAGGTACCCAGCACGGGCAAGATCGTCATTGGTCAGATCCATGCCTACAAAAGCCAGAAGCCCATGGTGAAGCTCGAATATCAATACAAGGACTACAGCGAAACCGGAAACATCGTCGCCAAAGTCCGCATGCACCCCGACGACGACACCGCCCGGGTCATCACCATCGCCACTGGCATAAAACTCGATCGGGAATTTTCCTACCTCATCCACCTTAGCCCCGGCGGTGCATTGGGCATCAGTGCGGCGGGGTACCAATGGGACACCGACATCAGCGCGATGTGGCGTGATAAACCGCTGTACTTCAAGGCCGGCGTCTACGTGCAGGACAATACCGGGTATACAAGCGAAGGTGGGGAAGTGACGTTCAGCAAGCTGGATATCGATCACGATACGTAACCCCTAAAAGATCGCAGCCTGCGGCAGCTCCTACGGATTACGAGTCCCCTGTAGGAGCTGCCGAAGGCTGCGATCTTTTGATCTTCAGCTCCGAAAACCTCGTAGGAATCCACCCATTGTGGCGAGGGGGCTTGCTCCCTCGCCACAGGTTCTTTATTTCCAACTCCATCTCTTCACTGATCGGCATCAGGCCCCATTTAAACGCCCACGTTTAAAGACACTCAGCGTTACTTCATGAGGCCTACAACAGCTTGCGTCACCGCCTACGGTTACGCCAGAATCCGCCGACTTGTGCGCCTTGAAGCCCATCGGTAACTTGATTCGCATCACTGATTCCCAGTGATCGGGTTTAGTAGCCCGTGGTGTTTTTTCAGTTAGGTGCAAAGCTCTGTCCGTCAGATGTTCCTGTCTGAACGTGATGGCGGCTGTGTTCAGGGCGCTTCGGCGCGCCGGTTAATGCTGATAACTCCCCGGTCTACTAACCTGCGCACAGCTGCCACCCTTCTTTTAGTAGAGAAGGCTAAGCAGCTCCATTCAGGAGTTTTCAGCTTATGTTCAAGGTAACGCCAAATCCGCCGGTCACAGATCCGGCATCCCCCTACGAATCCCTCGATTCAAAAAAATTCCACGAAGCCGCCGAGCGCGCCCTCGACCATTACCTCAACCCGGCCGCCCAAATCATGGCTTCCACCAATGAACCCGAGCCCATGTACTTCGCCAATCCGAAGTACAACACCGAATCCCTCCTGGCCAATGCCAGCGAAACACTCGGCTCGGCCACCATCATGCTCAACAATTTCGCGGCGCTGCTGGAGACCTCACATCGCAAGACCCTGCTGGGCATCGCGCAAGTGGTCATGCTCGGCGAACTGGCGGTGAACCAGGCACTGGATCACGTCGAACCGAAGGAGTAATCGCGGCGCGACTGAAGTGATGCGGGCAAACTTGACCACAATAACAAACCCGCCTCTCGGCGGGTTTCCTATAAATGCTGGCTATCGCCAAGGTTTCGTTAACCCCTGCCTAGCAGGTCGCATGACGCGTTATCGCAACAAGCGGCGCGACATATCCCGAACGACTCGCTCGTTATAACGCTTTTGTGGACCACGCCACCCAATCCTCAGAACTACAATTAATAAGGGATGCGCTTCAGAGAGGCCAATTGACGGGAAATTCTCGATTCACGGACGAGATTGAACACATCACAGGTGTGCGAGTATCGCAACGGGCGCGAGGCAAACCAGCCAAGTATGTCGAAGAGATTAAATAAATCCGTCCCCTTTTCCGGGCGCATACGGCTCTTCCGCCGATAAGTTGGCCGCGCGACACGTCGAATTCCCGCATACAGCCCCCACCTCCTTGTAGAAAAATACGAAAGCCTGGGCGGAGGATCTAGGTTCTCGAAATTGAACAACGAGAAACTTTCTCTTCCAACGCTAAAGCACTTCCCTTGAGTCTTACAAAATCTAACGTTAACTCCCCCTTCGCTATTTTTCGATAAATCCGTCTCAGGCACTGCATAGATCTACTTATATTAATTTTCTCACACACATATCGCAAACCATTATAAAAACCTGTCATTTATAACAGGTTGCTGAAAACCAATTACCACTTAATCTGTTTAAAGCGATACGAAACGAATAATTACGATTTTGTATTTACTTCAAATCGTAGACACATGACTAAAAGGGTGAACATCATGCAAAGTACTTACAGCGGCGCTGTCTTTAATTCAAGTGAACGCCATGACGCCACACTGACATTTGATCAGCCAGGCTCACTGAATGGCAATATAAATAACGGCAAAATGCAATATTATGGACTTAACTTCATTGTCACCGGCACCTATACAAAGCCCACAAGGTCTTTTACTCTTCAAGCAAAAGCGAATGCGGAAGATGGAGATGAATATGGGCATGGAGACAGCTCACTAAGCATCACCTTGAAATCGTCTGACAACAACGATAACAAGCTGAATGGCAAAGTTACCGTTAAAGCAGGCGGGCCGAATGTAGGCAAAACATACGACATCGAATTCACAAAAAACTGACACAACCCCATGAGTGCGTAGAAGATTAAATTAAACACTGCTTGAGAATTCATTAAACCCCAACAAAGCCCGTCTAACGACGGGTTTTCACATAACTTAGTCTCAAAGGAAAAGTTGTGCAGGACGTCTGCGCGTGCGTCCCGGGTACTCTGGATCGTGAACTCGCATAATTCCCGCTGTTATGCCGATTCTTGCAGAGCGTCGGATTTACTCGTCTGATCTTTAACGAGCGCTTCGTTTAGTAACGCAAAAATCGCGACCACAAAAAACCCGCCTATCGGCGGGTTTCTTGAGTCGACAAGTTAACGCTCAGGCTCAGTTAACCTTAGCGTTCAACTCACCCTTCAAATAACGCTGGTACATTCCTTCCAACGAAATCGCCTTGATTTTCGAAGCATTACCGGCAGTGCCGAAAGCTTCGTAGCGAGCAATACACACATCACGCATCGCCGTCACAGTCGCGCCAAAGAACTTACGCGGATCGAACTCGCTAGGGTTGGTGGCCATCAAGCGACGCATCGCACCGGTAGACGCCAAACGCAGGTCAGTATCAATGTTGACCTTGCGTACGCCGTGCTTGATGCCTTCGACGATTTCTTCAACCGGTACGCCGTAGGTTTCTTTGATGTCGCCGCCGTACTGGTTGATGATCGCCAGCCATTCTTGTGGCACGGAGGACGAACCGTGCATCACCAGGTGGGTGTTCGGGATGCGTTTGTGGATTTCTTTGATGCGGTCGATAGCCAGCACGTCGCCGGTAGGTGGCTTGGTGAACTTGTAGGCGCCGTGGCTGGTGCCGATGGCGATGGCCAGGGCATCGACCTGGGTGCGCTTGACGAAGTCAGCGGCTTCTTCCGGGTCGGTCAGCATCTGGCTGTGATCCAGAACGCCTTCGGCGCCGATGCCGTCTTCTTCACCGGCCATGCCGGTTTCCAGCGAACCCAGGCAGCCCAACTCGCCTTCTACCGAAACGCCGCAGGCGTGAGCCATGGCTACGGTTTGTTGGGTAACGCGGACGTTGTAGTCGTAGTCGGTCGGGGTCTTGCCGTCTTCACCCAGGGAGCCGTCCATCATCACCGAGCTGAAGCCCAGCTGGATGGAGCGCTGGCAGACGTCAGGGCTGGTGCCGTGGTCCTGGTGCATGCACACCGGGATGTGCGGGAACTCTTCGATTGCCGCCAGGATCAGGTGACGCAGGAACGGGGCGCCTGCGTATTTGCGAGCACCGGCCGAAGCCTGGACGATCACCGGGGAGTCAGTCTTGTCAGCGGCTTCCATGATGGCGCGCATCTGCTCAAGGTTGTTGACGTTGAAGGCTGGAACGCCGTAGCCGAACTCGGCTGCGTGGTCCAGCATCTGGCGCATGCTGATAAGTGCCATTGTGTGTGTCTCTCCCGGTTGAGGGTCGTTAATCGTGCCAGCCTGCCGTAGCGGCGGCGGCTATTCAAGTTATTGCAGATCGGGGGTTGGCCCGGCCTGCGAATTCGGTGAAGCCTAAATCTCAAATACTTCACACAGACCCTGTGGGAGCGAGCCTGCTCGCGATAGCGGTCTTGCAGTCAACAGTGCAGCGACTGTCAGATCGCTATCGCGAGCAGGCTCGCTCCCACATTAGGTCCGTGGCAATTACTGCGCTTTACAACCGCGGCCGATCAAATCATTGGTGGCGACCCAGTACACCAGGCCTTCCTCACCTTTTACGTGAAACGCCAGCATGTCATTGCTGTACAGCGAACCTTCGGCGCCCGGTTCAAGCTTCAAGCGGTAAACCTGATCGGCACCGCCCAGGCGAACGTCGACTTCCTTGCGGCTGACGTCAGTGTAGCGCCAGAGCACTTTGGCCTGGCTGTCGCAGGTCCAGGTGGTCCAGCTGTCCGCTGGCTCGGCAGCGTTGAACAGGTTCAAATTGGCGCAACCTGCCAGCAATGCCAGTGCCGCAACGGCAATAAAGCGTTTCATCCGTGTTCCTCGACTGACGGCACACGCCGCCAGCCTTGAGTAAAGAGTCTGACCCCTCAAGGGCAACCATGTTCCTTGGCCGGGGCCTGTGTCTCGTATTTGTCCAGGCCATCCGGCCCGGAACGCTTGTTGATCACCGGATTGGTTTCCGCTTGCCAGTCGGCCTGGTAGCAGCCTTTTCCCTGTGTTTGCGGCGCGGGTTCCGGTGTGGCTTTCGGGTTACTCCCGCAAGCCGCCAGCATACCCGCGGCGGTCAACAGCACTAAGGTCCTGACCATGTGAACACTCCTTTGCCTGGTCAAATGCACGGCCTCAGGCCTTGGCCCGGCTTTCCAGGACTTCAACGGCCGGCAGCACTTTGCCTTCGACGAATTCGAGGAACGCGCCGCCGCCGGTAGAAATGTAGGAGATCTGCCCAGCAACGCCATATTTATCGATGGCCGCCAACGTGTCACCGCCGCCAGCGATGGAGAACGCTGAGCTTTCGGCGATGGCCTGGGCCAGCACTTTGGTGCCGTTTCCGAACTGGTCGAATTCAAACACGCCCACCGGGCCGTTCCACAGAATGGTCTTGGACGACTTCAGCAGCTCGGCGAAATTCGCCGCAGTCTGTGGGCCGATGTCCAGGATCATGTCGTCTGCGGCCACGTCGGCGATCAGTTTGACGGTCGCTGTCGCGCTTTCAGCGAATTCCTTGGCAACCACCACGTCGACCGGCAGCGGAACGCTGACCTTGGCAGCGATTTCACGGGCGGTGTCTAGCAGGTCCGGCTCGTACAAGGATTTGCCGACCGGGTGACCGGCGGCGGCCAGGAAGGTGTTGGCGATGCCGCCACCGACGATCAGCTGGTTGCAGATCTGGCTCAGGCTGTTGAGCACGTCGAGTTTGGTCGACACTTTGGAGCCGGCAACGATAGCGGCCATTGGCTGAGCCGGGGCGCCCAGGGCTTTGCCCAGTGCATCCAGTTCAGCGGCCAGCAACGGGCCAGCAGCAGCGACTTTGGCAAACTTGGCCACGCCATGAGTCGAACCCTCGGCGCGGTGAGCGGTGCCGAAGGCGTCCATCACGAACACGTCGCACAGGGCTGCATATTGCTTGGCCAGTTCGTCAGCGTTCTTTTTCTCGCCCTTGTTGAAGCGCACGTTTTCGAACAGCACGATGTCGCCGGCTTTCACGTCGACGCCGCCCAGGTAATCGGACACCAGCGGCACTTCACGGCCCAGGGCCTTGCTCAGGTAGTCAGCGACTGGCTTGAGGCTGTTCTCGGCCGAGAACTCGCCTTCGGTCGGACGGCCAAGGTGCGAGCAGACCATCACGGCCGCGCCTTTTTCCAGGGCCAGCTTGATGGTCGGCAGCGAAGCCAGGATTCGCGCATCGCTGGTGACAACACCGTCCTTGACTGGGACGTTGAGGTCTTCGCGGATCAGTACGCGCTTACCTTGCAGATCGAGGTCGGTCATCTTCAACACGGTCATGGGTCGCATTTCCTGGATAGCTGTTTTAGAGAGCAGGTTTTGGTTGTGGTGCAGCTGTTTGCAAATAGTGTTCTGCAACGTCCAGCATTCGATTGGCAAAACCCCATTCGTTGTCGAACCAGGCCAGGATGTTCACCAGCCGTGGGCCGGAAACGCGGGTCTGACTGGCATCGACGATGGCCGAATGTGGGTCATGATTAAAATCACAACTGGCGTGAGGCAACTCGGTGTAGGCCAGAAGGCCCTTGAGCGGGCCATGGGTGGCGGCCTCGCGCAGAATCCGGTTGACCTCGGGGGCGTCGGTATCGCTTACGGTCTGCATCGTAATGTCGAGGCAGGACACGTTAACCGTCGGCACCCGCACGGCTTTGGCCTGAATTCGCCCGGCAAGTTCCGGCAGCAGGCGTTCAATGCCTCGCGCCAGACCAGTGGACACCGGAATCACCGACTGGAACGCCGAACGGGTGCGGCGCAGGTCTTCGTGGTGATAGGCATCGATCACCGGCTGATCGTTCATCGCCGAATGGATGGTGGTGATCGACACGTATTCCAGACCAATGGCTTGATCCAGCAGACGCAATAGCGGCACGCCGCAGTTGGTGGTGCAGGAGGCGTTGGACACCAGCAGCTCGTCGCCGGTCAGGCAATCCTGGTTCACACCGTAGACGATGGTGGCGTCGACATCCGCCTCGCTGGCCATCGGCTGGGAGAACAGTACCCGTGGCGCTCCGGCGTCGAGGAAACGTTGGCCATCCTGACGGGTGTGGTAAGCGCCGGAGCACTCCAGCACCAGATCGACGCCCAGTGACGCCCAATCGATGCCTTCGGGGGTGGCACTGCGCAGGACCTTCACGCAGTCGCCATTAATATGCAGACAATCGCCCTCGACCCTCACTTCGCCGGGAAAGCGCCCGTGAGTGGAGTCGAAACGTGTCAGGTATTCGATGCTGGCCATGTCGGCCAGATCGTTGATCGCGACAATTTCAAACCCGGCCGTCGAGCCTCGCTCAAACAACGCACGCAAGACGCAACGACCAATCCGGCCGTAGCCGTTGAGTGCAACTTTGTAAGGACGCGGTTGAGGCATGGGGTTCTCGATTACCGTGGTGAATCCGTCAGTGTTGCGTTGCATGTTCAATTGCCTTCGCGGGCAAGCCTCGCTCCTACAGGGTCAGGTGTTGTCTGTCGGATTGCACAGACAAGTGATCTGTAGGAGCGAGGCTTGCCCGCGAAGACGTCAGCACAGACAACGCAACTGTCGGACTTAGTCTTCCAGCAGCTCTTCAGCCTGACCCAGGATGTTTTCCAGGGTGAAGCCGAACTCTTCGAACAAGGCAGGCGCAGGCGCCGACTCGCCGTAGGTGGTCATGCCGATCACGCGACCTTCCAGGCCCACGTACTTGTACCAGTAGTCCGCGTGGGCGGCCTCGATGGCGATACGCGCGCTGACCTGCAATGGTAGAACCGCTTGCTTGTAGCCGGCGTCCTGGGCTTCGAAGACGCTGGTGCACGGCATCGAAACAACACGTACCTTGCGGCCTTGCTCGGTCAGTTTGTCGAAGGCTTGAACGGCCAGGCCGACTTCCGAACCGGTGGCAATCAGGATCAGCTCAGGCTCGCCTGCGCAGTCTTTCAGCACGTAGCCGCCGCGATTGATGCACTCGATCTGCACAGCATCACGGGTTTGGTGCTGCAGGTTCTGGCGGGAGAAGATCAGTGCCGACGGACCATCGTCACGCTCCAGAGCGCATTTCCAGGCCACTGCCGATTCAACGGCATCGGCTGGACGCCAGGTGTCGAGGTTCGGCGTGCAGCGCAGGCTGGCCAGTTGCTCGATCGGCTGGTGAGTCGGGCCGTCTTCGCCCAGACCGATGGAGTCGTGGGTGAACACATAGATGATGCGTTTCTTCATCAGCGCCGACATGCGCACTGCGTTGCGGGCGTATTCCATGAACATCAGGAAGGTCGCGCCGTAAGGTACCAGGCCGCCGTGCAGGGCCACGCCGTTCATGATCGCGCTCATGCCGAACTCGCGAACGCCGTAATACATGTAGTTGCCGCTGGCATCTTCAGCAGTGACGCCTTTGCAACCTTTCCACAGGGTCAGGTTGGAACCGGCCAGGTCAGCCGAACCGCCGAGCAGTTCCGGCAGCAGCGGGCCGAACGCGTTCAGGGCGTTCTGGCTGGCTTTACGGCTGGCGATGGTTTCGCCCTTGGCCGCGACTTCAGCGATATACGCCGAGGCTTTTTCAGCGAAGTCAGTCGGCAGATCACCGCTCAGACGACGAATCAGTTCGTTTGCCAGCTCCGGGAAGGCAGCGGAGTACTCAGCAAAACGCTGATCCCACTCGGCTTCGGCAGCGCGACCGGCTTCCTTGGCATCCCACTCGGCATAGATATTGGCCGGGATTTCGAACGGGCCGTGGTTCCACTTCAGCGCTTCGCGGGTCAAGGCGATTTCCGCGTCACCCAACGGGGCGCCGTGGCAGTCTTCCTTGCCTTGCTTGTTCGGCGAACCGAAGCCGATGGTGGTCTTGCAGCAGATCAGCGTCGGCTGAGCGCTCTTGCGCGCTGTTTCGATGGCGATCTTGATTTCTTCCGGGTCGTGACCGTCGACGTTGCGGATCACTTGCCAGTTGTAGGACTCAAAACGCTTCGGTGTGTCGTCGGTGAACCAGCCTTCAACTTCGCCGTCGATGGAGATGCCGTTGTCATCGTAGAAGGCGATCAGTTTGCCCAGGCCCAGCGTACCGGCCAGGGAGCTGACTTCATGGGAAATACCTTCCATCATGCAGCCATCACCCAGGAACACGTAGGTGTGGTGATCGACGACGTTATGGCCCGGACGGTTGAACTGCGCCGCCAGGACTTTTTCCGCCAGGGCGAAACCCACGGCGTTGGCCAGGCCTTGGCCCAGTGGACCGGTGGTGGTTTCAACACCCGGGGTGTAGCCGAGTTCCGGGTGGCCCGGGGTGCGGCTGTGCAGCTGACGGAACTGTTTCAGGTCATCGATCGACAGGTCGTAGCCGGTCAGGTGCAGCAGCGAGTAGATCAGCATCGAACCGTGACCGTTGGACAGCACGAAGCGGTCACGGTCGGCGAACGATGGATTGCTCGGATTGTGCTTCAGGTAGTCACCCCAAAGTACTTCGGCAATATCCGCCATACCCATGGGGGCACCGGGATGGCCGCTGTTGGCTTTTTGCACGGCATCCATGCTGAGGGCACGAATGGCGTTGGCACGCTCACGACGGCTGGGCATCGCTGTTCTCCTGCGGGTACTGAATCGAGAATGAATAAAACGAAACGGAAAAAAGGCGAGCATTTTCCCTCACCCACCCGCCTCGGGGCAATGACAGATAGTCATCCGAAGGCGTTTTTCCAATCGATAACGACGTATTCGACTGGTGAAACCTTTCCGCCGTTCGTTTGCTGACTGAACCTAACGCTGAGAAGTGCCATCCATCGAGCAATATCAAAACTTTTTGATATTGCTCTTGCGGTGATTTCTGACCGTCACTAGACTGCTGGCCTTATGAATTTACGCGCGCCTTCCATTCGACATGACGATTGCGATGAGCTGGCAGCCCTGTGCAAGGCCGGCGGCGATCCTCTGCGGCTGAATGTATTGCGCGCGCTGGCCAACGACTCGTTCGGCGTACTGGAACTGGCGCAGATCTTCGGCATCGGTCAGTCCGGCATGAGTCATCACCTCAAGGTTTTGGCCCAGGCCGATCTGGTGGCGACCCGCCGTGAAGGCAATGCGATTTTCTACCGTCGCGCCCTGCCCCACCCCGATCTGCTGGGCGGCAAACTGCATACCGCGCTGCTGGAAGAAGTGGACAACCTGACCCTGCCGACTGACGTTCAGTCGCGGATCGGTCAGGTCCATGGGCAACGGGCGGCGGCCAGTCAGGACTTTTTCTCACGGGTCGCGGAGAAGTTTCGCGCCCAGCAAGACTTGATCGCTGGCCTGCCGCAATACCGCGAAAGCGTGGTGGCATTGCTCGACAAGCTGAGTTTCGGCCCCGACGCCACAGCCATCGAAGTGGGCCCTGGCGATGGCGGTTTTCTGCCGGAGCTGGCGCGTCGTTTCGCTCAAGTCACGGCGCTGGACAACAGCCCGGCGATGCTCGATCTGGCTCGTCAGGTCTGTGAACGTGAAATGCTGGCTAACGTCAGCCTGCAATTGGCCGATGCATTGAACGGTGTAAGCCTCAAGGCTGATTGCGTTGTACTGAACATGGTACTGCACCATTTCGCCGCGCCGGCCGAAGCACTCAAGCGCATGGCCGACTTGCTGCAACCGGGCGGTAGCCTGCTCGTGACAGAGTTATGTAGCCACAACCAGAGTTGGGCCAGGGAGGCCTGCGGTGATCTGTGGTTGGGGTTTGAACAGGACGATCTGGCCCGTTGGGCCACCGCTGCGGGACTCGTTCCCGGGGAAAGCCTCTATGTAGGCTTACGCAATGGTTTCCAGATTCAGGTCCGCCATTTTCAGCGACCGGCTGGCGACACTCACCATCGGTAATTCAGGAAAAAATCGAGATGAGCGAATACTCCCTCTTCACCTCCGAGTCCGTGTCCGAAGGGCATCCGGACAAAATCGCCGACCAGATTTCCGATGCGGTGCTGGACGCCATCATTGCTGAAGACAAGTTCGCCCGCGTGGCGTGCGAAACTCTGGTGAAAACCGGCGTGGCAATCATCGCAGGTGAAGTCACCACGTCGGCCTGGGTCGATCTGGAAGACATCGTCCGTAACGTGATTCTCGACATCGGCTACAACAGCTCCAATGTCGGCTTCGACGGTGCGACCTGCGGCGTGATGAACATCATCGGCAAGCAGTCCCCTGACATCAACCAAGGTGTTGATCGTGCCAAGCCTGAAGATCAGGGCGCCGGCGACCAGGGCTTGATGTTCGGCTACGCCAGCAACGAAACCGACGTGCTGATGCCAGCACCGATCACCTTCTCGCACCAGTTGGTTCAACGTCAGGCTGAAGCCCGTAAATCCGGCCTGCTGCCTTGGCTGCGCCCGGACGCCAAGTCGCAAGTGACTTGCCGTTACGAAGGCGGCAAGGTTGTCGGTATCGACGCCGTTGTACTGTCGACTCAGCACAACCCTGACGTATCGTACAAAGACCTGCGCGAAGGCGTGATGGAACTGATCGTCAAGCACGTATTGCCTGCCGAGCTGCTGTCCAAGGACACCCAGTTCCACATCAACCCGACCGGCCAATTCATCATCGGCGGCCCGGTTGGCGACTGCGGCCTGACCGGTCGCAAGATCATCGTCGACAGCTACGGCGGCATGGCCCGTCACGGCGGCGGCGCGTTCTCCGGCAAGGATCCATCGAAGGTTGACCGTTCGGCGGCCTACGCCGGTCGTTACGTGGCCAAGAACATCGTCGCCGCCGGCCTGGCCGAGCGTTGCGAGATTCAGGTTTCCTACGCGATTGGTGTAGCTCAGCCTACGTCGATTTCGTTGAATACCTTCGGCACCGGCAAAATCAGCGACGACAAGATCGTCAAACTGGTTCGCGAAGTGTTCGACCTGCGCCCATACGCAATCACCACCATGCTCGACCTGCTGCACCCGATGTACCAGGAAACCGCTGCGTACGGCCACTTCGGTCGCACCCCGGCAACCAAGACTGTGGGCGACGATACGTTCACCACTTTCACCTGGGAAAAAACCGACCGCGCCGACGACCTGCGTGTCGCGGCTGGCCTGTAAGACTTTCCTCGCAATACCAAAAGCCCCGCACGGTTCGCCGTGCGGGGCTTTTTATTGCCTTGCTGCTTGAGACCGTGTCGCAGCCTTCGCGAGCAAGCCCGCTCCCACATTTGAACTCGGTCGTTCACCGCATCTATGTACACAGGAGATCCCATGTGGGAGCGGGCTTGCTCGCGAAGAGGCCAGCGCAGTCGCCTCTGTCTCTTGCCAGAAACACTCAGCAAAAAAACCACCCTTCGCGCCTACCAGTACTGATCTAGCCTTCAAGCATCCCAACGAGCAAGGACGCTCTCGATGCTACCCAACCTGCGCCTGTTTTTCTGTTTCCTGCTGACCTTCACCTGCCTGACCACCAATGCCGCCGAATGCCCCGACTGGCCGCCCACCCGCGCGCAGGAAGAAATCACCACCCTGCAACTGCAAATCGATCGCTGGGACGACAGCTACCACCGTGAAGGCCAATCGCTGATCGCCGATGAACTCTATGATCAGTCCCGTGCGCGACTGACCGAATGGCGCGAGTGTTTTGATTCAGGCCCCTCCGCCGAACCGTTGCGTACGGCCGGCGGCACGGTTGTCCACCCCATCGCCCATACCGGCCTGGAAAAACTGCGCGATGGGCGTGCCGTCGAAGCCTGGTTAAAAGATCGGGGAGAGGTCTGGATTCAGCCCAAGGTCGACGGCGTGGCGGTGACGTTGATCTATCGCAACGGCTGGCTGCACCGAGCGATCAGTCGGGGGGACGGGGTAAACGGCCAGGACTGGACCGCCTCGGCACGCCAGATCGCCGCCATCCCTCAAAAACTTTCGCAGTCGCGGGACTTGCTGCTGCAAGGCGAACTCTATTGGCGCCTGACCGAGCACGTACAAGCCGAGGCCGGCAGCTTCAATGCCCGCGCTACGGTGGCCGGGTTGATGGCGCGCAAGGCGCTGAGCACCGAGCAAGCCGCCGGTATCGGGTTGTTTGTCTGGGACTGGCCGCAAGGCCCGAAAAGCCTGCCGGCCCGCGTGGCTGCTCTGGATGAATTGGGGTTCCCGAGCACGGCGCCCTACAGTCAGCCGATCGAGGCATTTGCCGATGCCGAGCGCTGGCGCGCTCACTGGTATCGCTCGTCCCTGCCCTTTGCCAGTGATGGGGTCGTGCTGCGCCAGGACCAGCGCCCACCGGCCGAGCGCTGGCAGGCGAAAGCGCCTTACTGGAGCGTCGCCTGGAAATACCCTTTTGCACAGGCGCTGGCCGAAGTGCGCAAGGTCCACTTCAAGATTGGACGAACCGGCCGGATCACACCGGTGCTGGATCTGGTACCGGTGATGCTCGATGACCGGCAGATCAAGCGCGTGAGCGCCAGCTCCCTGCAACGCTGGGAAGCGCTGGATATTCGCCCGGGCGATCAGGTCGCCATCAGCCTGGCGGGGCTGACCATCCCCAGGCTCGATGGTGTCGTATTGCGCAGCACCGAACGCCCGGAATTGAATGTACCGCGCGCAGCAGACTTTCACTCTTTAAGCTGCTGGCAGCCGACACCCGGATGCGAAAACCAATTCCTCGCACGCCTGAGCTGGCTCAGCGGCAAGCAGGGGCTGGCCTTGCCTCATGTCGGACCAGGCACCTGGGAGAAATTGCTCAAGGCCGAACGCCTCACCAGCTTGGTCGATTGGTTGACCCTTGATGAGCAAGAGCTTGCTAAGATTGACGGCTTCGGCGAGCGCAGCAGTGCTCGTCTTTTGAATAGTTTTAACAGCGCCCGGCAACGTCCGTTCGCTCGCTGGCTCAAAGCCTTGGGTTTGCCGCCAACCGGCCAGGCACGCCTCGCCGACTCATGGCAGGCGCTGGCACAACGAAACACCGAACAATGGCAGGCCGAAGACGGCATCGGCCCGGGGCGCGCTGCGCAATTGAGCGCATTTTTCCGCGACCCGCAGGTCCTGGCCTTGAGTGAGACATTACGTGTTGCCGGGATTGACGGTTTCTAAACGCCAGCCCCGCCTGAGAACCGGGAACCCAAAGGTGCCGATGCGCTCAAACAGCCCATCGCCATATCGAATTTTTTCACCTGGAGCTTTTATGAAACTTCTTTCACCGCTCGCCTTGTTGACCCTGTGCAGCGTGATGGCCGCTCCATTGATGGCCGCCGAAGACGCCCCCGGCCTGACCGGTTGCGCCGCCAAAAAACAAGGCATCATCAACCAGATCGAACTGGCCAAGTCCCGGGGCAACGCCGACCAACAGGCTGGCCTGGAAACCGCCCTGAGTGAAGTCACTGCCCATTGCACCGACGCCTCCTTGAAGAAGGAACGGGAAAACAAGGTGCTCGACGCCAAGCACGAAGTCAGCACGCGTCAGGCCGATCTCGACAAGGCGATGAAAAAAGGCGACGCCGAGAAGATCAACAAGCGCAAAGACAAACTGGCTCAATCGCGCAAGGAATTGCAGGAAGCGCTGGATGAGCTGGATAAATAAGAAATCTTTTTGAGCTCAAAAGATCGCAGCCTGCGGCAACTCCTACAGGAGTACACCAAACCCTGTAGGAGTTGCCGAAGGCTACGATCTTTTCTGCAATCAATGATCCCGAAACTCTTTATGGCAGGCACTGCAGGCATCCTCTACTTTCTGCACCGCCGGCCCCAGGTTGCTGACCTTGTAGGGCTGAACCTTGCTGGCAATCACCAGTTCACCGGTGGCGCCTTCAAGGGTGCGGGCCAGCTCCTGGAAGCGTGCCTGCTTCTGCCAGACATCGTCCTTGGCGCTGGTGTGATCCTCTTCGCGCACCTGCGGGAAATGTTTCCACGGCTCATGAGACAAAGCATCGAGCTTCACGGCACCGTCGACGAATTTCGGGCCATCGAACGGAATACGCCCACGCAACATGCCGCCCAGGTCTTCGCCGGTCTTGAGCATCTGCTTGAAGATCGCCTTGCGCTGACCCAGCGGCGAGTTCGGGTCGACACCACCGCAGGCGGACAAAGTCAGGCAGGCCAGCAATACAACAGAAAGTCTTTTAAGAATCATGGTGGCTTCAGGTCACTGGAAACGGCGGCCAGTATCCTCGCGTCACCGGCAAAGACCAATAGCCCTATTATCAATACGGGTTGTTTGAGCGCATGGAGCACTCAGGCAACCGGCAAAGGAATTACTCCATGAACAGCCGTTTCAAGGCATGGCGTCACAATCTGGCCTGGACCCTTCCGATGGTGGCCGTACTGGCAGGTTGCACCGGCGGCGACAGCAGCAAGCCGAAAACCCACGCACTGGCGACCTACTCCAGCGCTACTTGGGAAGCACTTCCGGCGGTGTCCGACAGCGACCTCGTCGCCGGCTTCGGCTCGTGGCGCAGCGCCTGCACCCGACTCAAGGCCGACCCGGTCTGGGGCGGCACCTGTGCGGCATCCGCCAATGTGCAACCAACCGCCAATGACATCCGCGGCTTTCTCAAACAGAACCTGGACGTCTATGGTCTGCGTGCCGCCAATGACAACCCCAACGGTCTGATTACCGGTTACTACGAACCGGTGTATCCCGGCAGCCTGACCCAGACCGAGGAAGCCAACATCCCGGTGTACGGTGTACCCGAGGATATGATCATCGTCTCGCTGGACAGTATCTACCCGGAACTCAAAGGCAAACGCCTGCGCGGACGGCTCGAGGGTCGCGTACTCAAGCCATACGACGATGCGGCAACCATTGAAACCAAAGGCGTGAAGGCACCGGTGATTGCCTGGCTGACCGACCCGATGAACCTGCAGTTCCTGCAAATCCAGGGCTCGGGCCGCATCCAGCTTGATGACGGCCGTCAATTGCGCATCGGTTATGCCGACCAGAACGGCCACCCCTATCGCCCCATCGGCCGCTGGCTGGTGGACCAGGGTGAGCTGAAGAAAGAAGACGTGACCATGGGTGCGATCAGCACTTGGGCCAAGGCCAATCCGATGCGCATTCCCGAACTGCTCGGCAGCAACCCCAGCTACGTGTTCTTCACCCGCAACCCCGACAGCAACGAAGGGCCGCGTGGTTCACTGAATGTTCCGCTGACCGCAGGTTATAGCGCGGCGGTGGACCGCAAGGTGATTCCGCTCGGCAGTCTGTTGTGGTTATCCACCACACGCCCGGACGGCAGCACATTGGTACGCCCGGTGGCCGCGCAAGACACCGGCGGCGCGATTGCCGGCGAGGTCCGCGCGGACCTGTTCTGGGGCACGGGCGAGGCGGCCGGGCAATTGGCCGGTGACATGAAACAGCAGGGGCAAATCTGGATGCTTTGGCCTAAAGGGGCGGCGTTGCCACAAGTACCGCAGGTGGCTGACAAACTTTAAAAGCAAAAAGATCGCAGGCTTCGCCAGCTCCTACAGGGATTGATGTTCACCCACAATGTTGCGGTGTACGCGGTCAACGTAGGAGCTGCCGAAGGCTGCGATCTTTTGATCTTGCTTTTAAACAGACACAACAAAGAAACTGATGATCAACCCCATCCCCACAAACCACACCAGCGACCGTAACGTTGCCCAGTCCGCCAAGTAGCAAATGATAAAGAGCAGCCGGCTGGTGATGAACAATACCGACAGCACATTGATCGTCACCAGTTCGGCATTGCCGGCCAAGTGAGCCACGATCACTGCCGCCGCAAACGCGGGGGTCACTTCAAAACTGTTCAGTTGCGCCGCATATGCCCGCTTGCCCAAGCCTTCCAGCGAGTCGAGAAACCCCCGAGGGTCACGGTTGTGTCTGAGCCCGTACCCGCCACTGACCTTGGCGATGCCTATGCACAAGTAAGGTAAACAGATCGCAATCAAAATGCACCACAGAGCAACCGTCATAACGCAGTCCCTTCTTCAAGTTATAGAAAATCGAATTCCATCAGGGGCGACTAAAACTTCATCACCAACATGCCGATCAGCACCAGCCCACAGGCCAAGAGCCGGGGCCGGCCGAAAGGCTCTTTCAGATAGCGCATGCCAAACAGCACCACCAGAATCACACTGATCTCGCGCAACGCCGCGGCTTCGGCAATCGAGCCGAGCTGCATGGCCCACAGCACCAGAGCGTAGCTGAACAGCACGCAAAACCCGACCGCCAACCCCAACCGCCACTGCTCGCGCCAGAACAGCATGAACGCCGGCCGCTTACGCACCAGCGCCAGTAATGGGAACGGCCAGGCGCTGAACAAGGTGACCCACACCAGGTAATCCAATGGGTGGGACCAGCGCCGCAAGGCCTGGCCATCGATGAAGGTGTAGCACCCGATACACAACCCGATCAGCGCCACCACCGGCAGCATCGACCACGGCAGACGCACCCCGCCACCGCCCTGCCAGAGCAGGCACAACATGCCGAACGGGATCAGCAAAATCCCGAAGATCTGCTGGGCCGTCAGCACTTCCCCGGCGAAGATCAGCGTCAGTGCCAGCACCACCAGCGGCGACAGGCCGCGCATCAAGGGATAGACCAGACCAAGATCGCCGACCCGATAGGCCTGGATCAACAGGTAGCGATAGAGCAACTCGAATGCCGCTGACGCGAGAATCCACGGCCACATCTCCAGTGGCGGCAGCGCCACGAAGGGCAGCATCAGGGCGACAAACAGCAGCGCCACGCTGTCCATGCAGGCCACCACCAACAGCCGCTCCGCACTGAATTTGATCAGGGTATTCCACGCCGCGTGCAACAGCGCCGCCACCAACACCAGAACCGTCGCAAGCACGGCACACTCCTTATTTAGCCCCCACACTCCCCCGTAGGAGCTGCCGAAGGCTGCGATCTTTTGATTTTGATTTTTAGGATCAAGAGATCGCAGCCTTCGGCAGCTCCTACAAGGGCGGGGGGTAGATAATTGATTCGCCACATGTCCGCAGCTGTTTATACTGCAAGCGACCACGCCGCACTCAGTTGCGCACAGACTAATTCCAATAATTCCTGCCTCTGCCCGCTCTCACCGAGAACGGTCGTCGGCCTGCGTATGCCTGATCAAAGCGTCAAGACTACCGACAGAGACCTTGCGCATGCCACTCGCCTTGCTTGCACTGGCCGTTGCCGCCTTCGGCATCGGCACCACTGAATTCGTCATCATGGGCTTGCTGCCCGATGTCGCCCGCGACCTTGCCGTGAGCATTCCTCACGCGGGCCTGCTCATCACCGGTTACGCCCTGGGCGTGGTGTTCGGCGCGCCGGTCCTCGCGATCGGCACCGCCAACATGCCGCGCAAAGCCACACTGTTGGGCATGACGCTGATGTTCATTCTCGGCAATATCCTCTGCGCCCTGGCGCCGAACTACGCCACTTTGATGGCCGCGCGGGTGATCACCGCGCTGTGCCATGGTGCGTTCTTCGGCATCGGCTCGGTGGTCGCCGCCGGTTTGGTGGCACCGAACAAACGAGCCCAGGCGATTGCCATGATGTTCACCGGCCTGACGCTGGCCAACGTGCTGGGCGTTCCATTGGGCACCGCGCTCGGACAATACGCCGGTTGGCGGTCGACGTTTTGGGCCGTGTCGGTGATTGGCGTGATTGCGGCCATCGCGCAGTGGGTTTGGCTGCCCAAGGAAATCCCCATGGACAAAGCCAACCTGGCCAGCGAGTTCAAAGTGCTGGGCAAGGTCAACGTGCTGCTGGCGCTGGGCATGAGCGTGCTGGCGTCCACCAGTCTGTTCAGCGTGTTCACCTATATCGCGCCGATCCTGCAAGACATCACCGGGGTCAGCCCGCATGGCGTGACGATCATGTTGCTGTTGTTCGGGGTCGGTCTGACGGCGGGCAGCATGCTTGGCGGCCGATTGGCGGACAGTCGTTTGCTGCCTTCTCTGGTGGGTATGGCGCTGGCCGTGGTCGTCGTGCTGGCCGCTTTCAGTCAGACCAGTCATTCAGTGATCCCGGCGGCGATCACGCTAGTGTTGTGGGGCATCTTCGCGTTCGCGCTGTGCCCGATCCTGCAATTGCTGATCATCGATCAGGCCCATGAAGCGCCGAACCTTGGGTCGACGCTGAATCAAAGTGCATTCAATCTCGGCAACGCAGCCGGGGCATGGATTGGCGGGCTGGTGGTGGCCAGCGGCGCGGACCTGGCGGACTTGCCGTGGACCGGCGCACTGGTTAGCGGGTTGACGGTACTGACAGCGCTGTTTTTCATCTACCTGCAGCGTCGCAGTGCTGCCGCGGTCAATGTGTCCGGCTGACAGAATCAGTTTTTGCCACTGATCATTTTTTGATCTTCTGCGGTTCGGGTTCCTGGTCCCGTTCCGCAGAGACCTTCGGCGGCCCGCTTTCGCTGCGAATCTGCGCGTGACTGATCAGCGCGAAGATAAAACTGCCACCGATGATGTTCCCCACCAGCGTGGGACCTGCGAACACCAGCCAGAAATCTTTCCACGGCAACTCGCCTGCAAACACCAGGTACGAGACCTCGACCGATCCGACCACGATGTGGGTGAAATCTCCCAGCGCCATGAAATAGGTGATGAGGATGATGATCCACATCTTGGCGCTTTCCATGGAGGGGATCATCCAGACCATGGTGGCGATCATCCAGCCGGAGATGATGCCTTTGGCGAACATTTTGCTCGCATCGTTCTCCATGACCTTGCGCCCGATGTCGAGGAAGGCCAGATCGGTCTTGGCATCGAAAATCGGCAAGTGCAGCATCACATACGCCACCAGCAAGGTGCCGCAGAGATTGCCCACCAGCACGATCGACCACAGCCGAAACAACCGACCGAAATTACCCAGCGTAGGTTTGCTCATGATTGGCAGCACGGCGGTCAGGGTGTTTTCGGTGAAGAGTTGCTGACGGGCGAGAATCACCGCGAGAAAACCTGCGCAGTAACCGAAGCTGGCGATCACCTTGAAGCCTTCGCCATCCGGCAGACGTGAGTTGAGCAGCCCCATGGCCATCAGTGACAAGCCCATGGTCAGGCCGGCAGCCAGGGCCGACCACCACAGCGCCGCAACGCTACGCTCGAGTTCCTGATTACCTTGGGTGCGAATGATTTCGTGCAGCACCGCCGCGCGCGGTGGCTGGTTCTTGTCGACCTCGCGCTGTTCTTGCGCCGAGAGGTCCGGGGTCTTGCCGTCTTTGGGCGTGTCCATAAAACTCCTGAACCGGTGGCGTGTGGTTTAAGTACGACACGTAGGGTTCGGAGCTGTTCAGTGGTCCGTTAAATCATCTCTGACCGATAGGCCGCTTTCGCGAGCAAGCCCGCTCCACACATGTGACCGAGCTCTTTCATAAGAATGCAGTCGAATGTGGGAGCGGGCTTGCTCGCGAAGGCCGCACCGCCGATTTCACCCGCCGATGTCATCATCCTTGAACTGGTCTTTGACGTACCTGATCTCGGTCCGGCCGTGCGGCGCGGGCAGGCCGTCTTCGCCGAGGTTCACGAAAACCATTTTCTCCACCGTCAGGATGCTCTTGCGAGTGATCTTGTTGCGCAGGTCAGCGTGATCGAGGTGCGACCGAACTCGGTGGCGGTGATGCCCAGTTCGATGATGTCGCCCTGACGCGAGGCGCTGACAAAGTTGATTTCGGAAATGTACTTGGTGACCACGCGCTGATTACCCAGCTGGACGATGGCGTAGATCGCCGCTTCTTCGTCGATCCAGCGCAACAGACTGCCGCCGAACAGTGTGCCGTTGGGGTTGAGGTCTTCGGGTTTTACCCATTTGCGGGTGTGGAAATTCATACTCACTCCTGACCATCTTGCCGATTGATGCCGGCCATCATGGCAGAGCCCGGACTAGAGCTCTATCAAGCATCGACTATGGTCTCGATTACCGTTCGGACATTGACCAACAGAAACGCTTTGGAAGATCAGCATAGCCCGCTATAATCGCCCCCGTTTCAAAACGGTAATGTTCACTTGCTACCGTTTTCCCGCCACCTGTCCGAGGGGCGCTGCAGCAGGTTCGACCTGTCAGGCTCGGATGGGGCGTTGACTGGCCACGGCCAGACACTAAACGCACAACGGCGCCCATTCGCATACATTACGAATGGAGGCTCATCATGAGCGCTGTTATCACGCCTGTAGATTTTAACGATTACAAAGTCGCCGACATGTCCCTGGCTGCCTGGGGCCGTCGCGAAACCATCATCGCCGAATCCGAAATGCCAGCCCTGATGGGCCTGCGCCGCAAATACTCCGCCGAGCAACCGCTCAGAGGCGCGAAGATTCTCGGCTGCATCCACATGACCATTCAGACTGCCGTACTGATCGAAACCCTGGTTGCCCTGGGTGCCGAAGTACGTTGGTCGTCCTGCAACATTTTCTCGACTCAAGACCAGGCCGCTGCCGCTATCGCTGCTGCCGGTATCCCGGTTTTCGCCTGGAAAGGCGAGACTGAAGAAGAGTACGAGTGGTGCCTGGAGCAAACCATCCTCAAAGATGGCGCGCCTTGGGATGCCAACATGATCCTCGACGACGGCGGCGACCTGACCGAGCTGCTGCACAAGAAATACCCGGCGATCCTGGACCGCGTCCACGGCGTCACCGAAGAAACCACCACCGGCGTTCACCGTCTGCTGGACATGCTGGCCAAGGGCGAGCTGAAAATCCCGGCCATCAACGTCAACGACTCGGTGACCAAGAGCAAGAACGACAACAAGTACGGCTGCCGTCACAGCCTGAACGACGCGATCAAGCGCGGCACCGACCATCTGCTGTCCGGCAAGCAAGCGCTGGTCATCGGTTACGGTGACGTGGGCAAGGGCTCGGCCCAGTCCCTGCGTCAGGAAGGCATGATCGTTAAAGTCTCCGAAGTCGACCCGATCTGCGCCATGCAAGCCTGCATGGACGGTTTCGAACTGGTGTCGCCGTTCATCGACGGTATCAACAACGGTACCGAAGCGAGCATCGACAAAGCGCTGCTGGGCAAGATCGACCTGATCGTGACCACCACCGGTAACGTCAATGTTTGCGATGCAAACATGCTCAAAGCCCTGAAGAAGCGCGCTGTGGTCTGCAACATCGGTCACTTCGACAACGAAATCGACACCGCTTTCATGCGCAAGAACTGGGCATGGGAAGAAGTGAAGCCACAGGTTCACAAGGTTCACCGTACCGGCCCGGGCGCATTCGACGCCCAGAACGACGACTACCTGATCCTGCTGGCCGAAGGCCGTCTGGTTAACCTGGGCAACGCCACTGGCCACCCGAGCCGCATCATGGACGGTTCGTTCGCCAACCAGGTTCTGGCTCAGATCTTCCTGTTCGGCCAGAAGTACGCCGACCTGTCGCCAGCCCAGAAAGCCGAGCGCCTGACCGTTGAAGTACTGCCGAAGAAGCTCGACGAAGAAGTGGCCCTGGAAATGGTCCGCGGTTTCGGTGGCGTGGTCACTCAACTGACCAAGACTCAGGCCGACTACATCGGCGTGACCGTCGAAGGCCCGTTCAAGCCGCACGCTTACCGCTACTGATTGGTCCTGCTGTCCGCTCCCCATCGGAGCGGACTTATGCAGGAACCATCCGCTCTCTGTAGGAGCGAAGCTTGCTCGCGAACGCTTCACCACGGCGCCTCTGAAACACCGCGGCGCCTGATTCGCGAGCAAGCTTCGCTCCTACAGAGAACGTAGCGTCCTGCAAGGCTTATACGCTTCCAAGGATATGACCATGTCCCAAGACCGTCGCTACAGCTTCGAGTTCTTCCCTACGAAGACCGATGCTGGGCATGAAAAACTGATCGCCACTGCCCGTCATTTGGCGACCTACAACCCTGACTTCTTCTCCTGCACCTACGGCGCTGGCGGTTCGACCCGTGATCGCACCCTCAACACCGTGTTGCAGCTTGAAAGCGAAGTCAAAGTCCCTGCCGCACCGCATCTGTCTTGCGTGGGCGACAGCAAGGACGACCTGCGCGGCCTGCTGAGCCAGTACAAGGCAGCCGGCATCACGCGTATCGTTGCGCTTCGCGGTGACCTGCCCTCGGGCATGGGCATGGCCAGCGGCGAGATGCGTCACGCCAATGATCTGGTTGAATTCATTCGTGAAGAGACCGGCGATCATTTCCACATCGAAGTCGCCGCTTACCCGGAAATGCATCCGCAAGCGCGCAACTTCGAAGAGGATCTCAACAACTTTGTGCGCAAGGCTAACGCCGGCGCCAACAGTGCGATCACCCAGTATTTCTTCAACGCCGACAGCTACTTCTACTTCGTCGAGCGTGTACGGGCGAAGGGTGTGAACATCCCGATCGTGCCGGGGATCATGCCAATAACCAACTACAGCAAGCTCGCGCGCTTCTCCGATGCTTGCGGTGCGGAGATCCCGCGCTGGATCCGCAAACAACTGGAAGCCTACGGCGACGACACCCAAAGCATTCAAGGCTTTGGTGAACACGTCATCACCGAAATGTGCGAACGCCTGCTGCAGGGTGGTGCGCCAGGGCTGCATTTCTACACGCTGAACCAGGCTGAGCCGAGCCTGGCGGTGTGGAATAACCTGAAGTTGCCGCGTTAATCGTCGTTAAAGCCAGATCAAAAGATCGCAGCCTTCGGCAGCTCCTACGCGTCTGTGGAAGCTGCCGAAGGCTGCGATCTTTTGCTTTCCGGCGCCCCTTTATTGTGCAGTCATATCCTGAGATAGAGCTTCTGGATCCGGTTTCTGGCTCTTTATGATTTCTCGTCGTAATCTCAACCCCATGCCCCTGATCGCTCAGTTACTGACCGTGCTTCTGTTCACTTGCCTGAGCTTCACCGCTCGGGGCGAGAAGTTGCGTATTGTCACCGAGCCTTGGGCACCTTACGTGTATGAGGAAAACGGTAAATCGCTGGGCCTGGACTACGAAACCACGGCCATCGTCTTCAAACGCCTCGGGATCGACGTGGAATGGCAGTTCCTGCCATGGAAACGCTGTCTGTCGATGCTTGAGCAAGGCCAGGCGGATGGCGCGCTGGATATTTTCCACAGTGCTGAACGCGACTCGACCCTGCTCTACCCCAGCGAACCGCTCTCGCAAGTCGAATTCGTAATGTTCTATGCCAACGAGCGACCCTATCCGTTTCGCACCCTGGACGATCTGAAAGGCCTGACCATCGGCACGTCGCCGGGATACCTGTACAGCAAGGACTTCAGCGAGTCGACGCTGTTCACCCAAGAGCCGGCACCCACCCATGAAGCCAACTTCGGCAAACTGGTGCGCGGCCGCATCGACCTGCTGATCACCGATCGCCGGGTCGGCCAGCATTTGCTCGATCAACTGAATATCCGCGACAAGATCACCGAGAACCCGATCATCATCAGCCAGCAAAGCCAGTTTCTGGCGGTACGCCGCAATGCCGGGATGGATTTGTTGGTGCAGCGTTTCGGTGCCGAGCTCAAACGCTTCAAGCGCGAGCCGGCCTACGCTGAACTGAGCGCCCGCTATGGCGCCGGCCCGGCCATCGAAGCACGGGCCGCCAGCGCCACCGCAACCGGCGGAAAAACCGTTGAGCAGCAGGAAAGCGGCGCGCAGTGATTGCTCTGTTATACTCCGGCCTTCCCGCCAGGCTCACGCCCGGACGCTCGGACTTGTTCAAGGCATCTCGATCCCGCTACAGCGCAGCTTTTCAGCCCGCGCGAGCGCTCCAGACGAGCCTTCGAGGCCCAGCAGGACCGGACGGGATTGCGTCCTCTTAAACGCGATTCGCGCCAGGCAAGACTCCCATTGGGCCAAGCCCTAACTAAAACAGGATTACTCATGTCCTTTGCTTCCCTCGGTCTCTCCGAGGCTTTAGTCCGCGCCATCGAGGCAGCGGGCTATACCGAGCCTACTCCGGTGCAACAGCGGGCCATTCCCGCCGTGTTGCAAGGTCGCGACCTGATGGTTGCGGCGCAGACAGGTACTGGTAAAACCGGTGGTTTCGCCCTCCCGATTCTGGAGCGGTTGTTCCCTAACGGTCACCCGGACAAATCCCAGCGTCACGGCCCGCGTCAACCACGCGTACTGGTCCTGACCCCAACCCGCGAACTCGCGGCCCAGGTGCACGAGAGCTTCAAGGTCTATGCCCGTGACCTGAAGTTCGTCAGCGCCTGTATCTTCGGCGGCGTCGGCATGAACCCACAGGTTCAGGCCATGTCCCGCGGTGTCGACGTGCTGGTGGCCTGCCCCGGTCGCCTGCTCGACCTCGCCGGCCAAGGCAGTGTCGATCTGTCCCACGTGGAAATCCTCGTGCTGGACGAAGCCGACCGCATGCTCGACATGGGCTTTGTCCATGACGTGAAAAAGGTCCTCGCCCGCCTGCCGAGCAAGCGCCAGAACCTGCTGTTCTCGGCGACGTTCTCCAAAGACATCACCGACCTCGCCGGCAAGCTGCTGCACAACCCGGAACGCATCGAAGTCACGCCGCCGAACACCACGGTCGAGCGGATCGAACAGCGCGTATTCCGCCTGGCTGCCAGTCACAAGCGTTCATTGCTCGCTCACCTGATCACCGCAGGCGCCTGGGAGCAAGTGCTGGTGTTCACCCGCACCAAGCACGGCGCTAACCGTCTGGCTGAGTACCTGGACAAGCACGGCCTCACCGCCGTCGCCATCCACGGTAACAAGAGCCAGAATGCCCGCACCAAAGCCCTGGCCGACTTCAAGGCCGGTGAAGTGCGCATCCTGGTTGCCACCGACATCGCCGCTCGCGGTCTGGACATCGACCAGTTGCCTCACGTGGTCAACTTCGAACTGCCGAACGTCGACGAAGATTACGTACACCGTATCGGCCGTACTGGCCGTGCCGGTCGCTCGGGCGAGGCGATCTCGCTGGTTGCTCCGGACGAAGAGAAGCTGCTGAAAAGCATCGAGCGCATGACCAAGCAGAAGATTGCCGACGGCAACCTGATGGGCTTCGACTCCAGCGCCGTGGAGGCCGAGAAACCAGAAGTTCGCGAGCGTCCGGATGTGCGTAACCCGCGCACCCCACGTGGCCCGCGCGGTGACGGTCCGAACGGCAGCGGTGGTGGTGGCGGTCGTAAAGACAAAGGCAAGGACAAGGGCGGCAAGGAAAAACCTGCTGCCACTGGCCGTGGCGATCGCCCTGCCCGTGAACACAAACCTCGCGAAGGCACCCCGGCCCGTGAGCAACAGCGCCCGGCACCTCGCGCCACCGCTGACCGTGCTCCGGACGAGTTCCTGGACGACGATGTCGATAACTTCGGCAACCGCGTCGACTACGTGCCACAAGCCAAACCTGCTCAGGGCCGTGGTCGCCGTCCGGGCGCTCCGGCACAAGGCGCAGGCGCAGGTGCAAGTGCTCCGCGCACCGGTCAGCCCCAAGGTCGCCAAAATGGTCCGCGCAGCAGCAGCGGCGCAACCACCGGCACCCCACCGGCCAAGCGCAGCGGCCCACGCAACGGTGCTCCACGTGACGGCCAGGCCCGTCGCGAAGAGTCCCGCAACCGCCGCCCGGCCCTTGACGAACAACCTCGTTCGGAACCGGCCGTGCAGAACCCGCGGGGCCCGGCACCGAAGATCATCCACAAGGAGTCGAAAAGCGATCGCTTCCCGACACCTGAGCAACTGGATCAACTACCAGGCCGTCCACGCGGCGAAAAACCAGCGTTGCTGACACGCAATCGCTGATTTATCGCTGATATGAAAAATGCCCCGGATCGAAAGACCGGGGCATTTTTTATGGCTGACGAAAAAACCTGTGGGAGCGAGCCTGCTCGCGATGGGGCCGTTACATTCAACACGGATATTGAATATTAGTCCGCTATCGCGAGCAGGCTCGCTCCCACAAGGGATTTGCGGTGGCGGCGGCGATGTTGACAGGCAATAAAAAACGCCCCCAATCGTGAGATCGGGGGCGTTTTTTATGTCAGGCGCGAAAGTTACTTCGCTTTCACACCTTCAAACGTCACGTACAGCTCAACCGCGTCGGATGCTGGGCCCAGGTCTTTCTGCTTGCCGAAATCGGAACGCTTGATGCTGGTAGTGCCTTCAAAGCCGGCACGGTAGCCGCCCCATGGATCCTTGCCTTCACCCAGGAAGGTGGCCTTGACCACGATTGGCTTGGTAACACCAGCCAGAGTCAGGTTACCGGTTACGTCGGCAGTGTCTTTGCCAGCGGCGTTTTTGCCGGTGGATTTGACGCTGGTGGAAACGAACTTGGCGTCGGCGAATTTGCCCACATTCAGGAAGTCACCGCTGGCGATGTGCTTGTCGCGTTCGGCATGGTTGGTGAACACACTGGCGGTATTCACATTGAACTCGATCTTGCTGTCTTCAGGCTTGGCAGCGTCGAAGCTGAACTTGCCGTCGATGTCCTTGAAGGTACCGGTGATGTAGCTGTAACCCAGGTGGCTGATCTTGAAGTCAACGAAGGCATGCTGGCCTTCTTTGTCGACAACGTAATCGGCCGCCATCACGTTAGCCGACAGCAGAGCAGAACCGATTGCCAGAGCGGCGAGCGTCTTTTTCAACATGCTTTCTATTCCTTTGGAGTCGAGGTTGAACATCAAGCTTTGCGTCCCAGCATTCGCGTCAGGGTCGCATCACGATCGATAAAGTGGTGTTTCAATGCTGCCAACGCATGGAGGCCGGAAAAAATTACCAGCGCCCATGCCAGGTACAAATGGATCACACCAGCGGTGTCTGCCTGGTCCGGTAGTCCGGAAACCAGTGCAGGAACTTCAAACAGGCCAAACACCGGGATCCCGACACCGTCTGCGGTGGAAATCAGGTAACCGGCAATCATCACAGCGAACAGCCCGAGATAGAGGAAGGCATGGCCGAACACGGCGCCAAGGCGCGTCATGCGGCTATAACTTTGCAGGGGCGGCGGCGGTGGGCTGATGAAGCGCCACATCGCCCGCAGCAACATGACTGCGAACAACACCAGGCCAATGCTTTTGTGCAGATCCGGCGCATCTTTGCGCCAGGAGCTGTAGTAGTCGAGACCAACCATCCACAACCCTAACGCGAACAAACCGAAGACCGCGAGCGCCACCCCCCAGTGCACGAAGATGCTGGCCCCACCGTAGCGGGAAGAAGAGTTACGTAGCTGCATTGCCCAAATCCTGTAAGAACTGCGCCCAAGACTATCGAGTTATCTATCGATTTAAAGCGGAAAATTTCGCTCTGAAATATCGAGAAATACGATCAAGACCTTGGGGTCGAGATGTTAAGAGAGTGTTAACCGGACGAAAAAACCTACAGATGCCGTCCCCGTTCTCACTTCCAAAAAGCCTTTACCACTCATCAGAACTGTCATATCTGACAGTAGCTATCATTGCAGGTCATTGATGAACTTGATCTCGGGCGTTTGTCCGAGCGTCTGAACAGGAGTTCTACCATGAGTCACAACTCGAGTTCATCCCCCCTGATAACACGCAAACGATCCGATTCGATAGCTGTAGGGGAAGGACCGCGAGGGCTAGCCATCAACCAAGATGGATCCCGGGTTTTTGTTTGCAACTATATTTCGGGCAATGTGTCAGTGATCGACACCCGGAACAAAAAGGTAATCCGCACCATCGCCGTCGAGCGTCACCCCCAAAGCATCGTCCTTGCCCATGGGGGGAAAAGAGCCTACGTGACCAACTACGGTTCAAGTTCGGTTTCGGTTATTGATACCAAAACCTGCGAGGTGGGTCACGTCAGGGTGGGAAGGCATCCTTGGGGAGTCGTAGTAAGCCGGGACGGGAAGCATGTTTACGTCACCGTTAGACAAGATAAAGAGTGGCTGGCAATTATTGACACCCGAACTTATGCGGTGAGCAGAGTGCGAGGATTACCCTCTCCCTCCATCAGTGTGGATATCAGCCAGGACAATTCGCGTCTGTATATTTCCAGCACCAACGCCCCTGACGGCCCTTATCAGGACGCGCTCACGGTCATCAGCAGCAAGACTTTCGAAGTCATAAACATCATCAAAACCGAAAGGTATCCGTCAGCGGTTAGCGTCAGTCCCGATGGCTGGAAAGTCTATATCGTGGGACTGGACGCTCGAAAACTCACCGTGTTGGACACCCGGTCATCGACAACCAGGCATTTCGATTTTGTGAATTGCGAAGGAAAAATAGTGTTCGGCGAAAAAAATGCTTATGCCGTTGATCAAACTAAAAAAGAGGTCGTGGAAGTTAATACCGACACTGATGAGATTGTCCGCAGGACGCCTATTCCTGGTGCTTTCGAACCGTATGACATGGTTCTTGATCAACATAACCGTGCCTATATCAGCGACTATCAAAGCGACGAAGTACATATTCTCGATCTGGCTTAGCGTCAAAGCACACAGCAACCGGCGTTGGGGCGACATACGCAAGACATAAAAAAAGCGCGGCATCACTGCCGCGCTTTTTTTGATTCCAGAACTTACTGCGTCTTGGTTTCAGCCGCCACAGGAGTCTTTGCAGCAGTACTGACCGCTGGTTTCTTCACCGGCTCAGCCTTCTTCGCCGTCGCCTTGACCTGGGCTTTTTTTGCCTCGGTTTTGGCAGCAGGCTTTTTCACCGGAGCTTTTTTGACCGGCTCAGCCTTCACCGGCACCACTGGCTTCGGCGCCTCAACCGGCGCTGGGGCCAGCGCAGGTACTGGCGCGGGGGTTGGAGCAACCGGTGCCACTGGCTCTGGCGCCTTGGCCGGAGCCTTGTCGTCACCGCCACCGAACATGCGCGAGAAGAAGCCAGGTTTGGACGCTTCAGCTTTCGCATCAACCTTGGCCGGTTCTGGTTTGTCGGCCGCTTTATCGGACGAGCCACCGAACATGTTGCTGAAGAAGTTGCCTTTCTTCGCCGCCACTGCACCTGCAGCTGCTGCGGTCGCCGCCGGAACAACTTTCGCCGGCTCAAATGACTTGCCCGCCGCCAGGTCTTCTACCTGACTGGCCGCACGCTGACCGGTGCGCAATGCGCCTTCCAGCGTGCCCGGGTACAAAGTGTCGGTGTGTTCGCCGGCAAAGGCTACACGTTGCAGCGGACGCTCCCACAGGCGCCAGTACTTGCTGATCTGACCCGGACCGAAGGCCAGGTAGGCGCCCCCCATCGACGGGTCGGTGCTGTAGCGACGGATTTCATATCCGGTGAATGAGCCGCGTGCCTGTGGATAAAAGGCGTGCAGACGAATCAGTACCTGATCGACTATCTGTTTGTCGCCGAAGGCCTGCATCACGCGCGCGTTGTCGCCGGACAGGTTGATCACCACGTTGGCGCCACCCTTCAGGGCCGGCTCAACCCACAACATGCCCAGGCCGGTGTTGCTGTAGATCTCGCCAGACATGCGCGCCTTGCTTTCCCATACCGGCGTCTTGAACTTCAGCATGATCTGATCACGCCAGCCGTAGTTGGTGCCTTTGATGGCGCCCGCGTGCTGGGCATCCAGCGCCGGGGTCATCTGGATCTTGTTCAGTGCACGCAACGGCACGGCCAGCACGACGTAGTCTGCCTGATAGCCAACGCTGCCGACTTTGACGGTCACGCCGTCCTTGTCCTGAGTAATGGCCGACACCGGGGAGCTGGTCTTGATGGTTTTCAGTTGTTTGACGAAAGCCTGGGCCAGCACCGGGCTGCCACCCGGCAGACGCGAGGCGCGCAGGTCACGGTCGGCAACGCCACGGTAGACGCGACTCTGTTGTGCGAAGTACAGCAGCGACAGGCGCGAAGGTTCGTCATAGCGGGTACGAATCTGCTGATTCACCAACTGACGCGCAGTGGTTGGCAGATTCAGACGATCGAGCCAGTTGGACACATTGATCTGGTCCAGGGCGAACAGCGTGCTGTTGGCGGCCGGGTTCTGCGGGTCTTCGATCGACCGCGCCAGATCATCCAAAGTCTTTTCGTAGCGTTTCAGCGCTTCGGCGGTGGCCGGCTGTTTAGTCGCCAGATCGGCGGCGGTGAAATATTCACCGTCGATCAGGTAGCCAGGAGTCCGCACGAATTCAGGGGCTGGCGTGGTGGACAGCTTGAACGTCGAGACGTACTTGTTCAGCACCGGTTGGGTCTTGTCGTTGCCGATCCACTCACTGGTGGCCATGCCGGAGCGACCGCCCAACGTCGGCTTGGCTTCCAGCAGGGTGACCTGCCAGCCTTTGTTCTGCAGCTCGTACGCCGCGGTGAGGCCCGAAAGCCCGCCGCCGACTACGATCACCGTTTTATCCTTGGCCAGCGCCGAAACGCTGAACAGCCCCAACATCACCAGCGCACAGGCGCGCAGCCAACCAGCAGACATTCAGCGAACTCCGGAAATACACGAGGAAATAGCGGTTTTACGAGTCAGACGACTCAAAGAACCGCGAAGAATACGTCAGCCATCAAAACGCCGCCAGCGACGTCTATAGCCTTATACAAAGTAGCTCAATTGACACAATGGGTTGTCCCGATGACGCGCATTGCATAGGCTTGCGCGATTGTTTGCCCGCGCACCAAGCGAGCCGCCTCGAGGAGACTGAACATGGGCCTGAATAATCAGTGGATGCAACGCGACCTCGCAGTGTTGTGGCATCCCTGCACCCAGATGAAAGACCACGAACAGCTGCCGCTGATCCCGATCAAACGCGGCGAAGGCGTCTGGCTGGAAGACTTCGAAGGCAAACGCTACCTCGACGCAGTCAGCTCCTGGTGGGTCAACGTGTTCGGGCACGCCAACCCGCGAATCAACCAGCGCATCAAGGATCAGGTCGATCAGCTGGAGCACGTGATCCTCGCCGGTTTCAGCCATCAGCCGGTGATCGAACTGTCGGAGCGTCTGGTGAAGATGACGCCCGAAGGCCTGACCCGGTGTTTCTATGCCGATAACGGTTCGTCGTGCATCGAAGTCGCGCTGAAAATGAGCTTTCACTACTGGCTCAACCGCGGCCAGCCGAACAAGAAGCGCTTCGTCACCCTCACCAACGGTTACCACGGCGAGACCATGGCGGCGATGGCGGTGGGCGACGTGCCGCTGTTCACCGAAACCTACAAAGCCCTGCTGATGGACACCATCAAGGTGCCGAGCCCCGATTGCTACCTGCGCCCCGAGGGCATGAGCTGGGAAGAACACTCGCGCAATATGTTTGCCGCCATGGAGCAGACGCTGGCCGACAACCACGACACCGTGGCCGCCGTGATTCTGGAGCCGCTGATTCAGGGCGCCGGCGGGATGCGCATGTATCACCCGGTGTACCTCAAGCTGCTGCGCGAGGCCTGTGATCGTTATGGCGTGCACCTGATCCACGATGAAATCGCCGTCGGCTTCGGCCGCACCGGAACGATGTTCGCCTGCGAACAGGCCGGCATCCGCCCGGACTTCCTCTGCCTGTCCAAGGCCCTGACCGGCGGTTACCTGCCGTTGGCGGCCTGCGTGACCACGGAAGATGTCTACAGCGCCTTCTATGACGACTACCCGACCCTGCGCGCCTTCCTGCATTCACACAGCTACACCGGCAATCCGCTGGCGTGCGCGGCGGCATTGGCGACGCTGGATATCTTCGAAGAAGACAACGTCATCGAGAACAACAAGGCCCTGGCCCAACGCATGGCCTCCTCCACCGCGCACCTGGTCGATCACCCGAACGTTGCCGAAGTGCGCCAGACCGGCATGGTGCTGGCCATCGAGATGGTCAAGGACAAGGCCAGCAAGACTGCTTATCCGTGGCAGGAACGTCGTGGCTTGAGAGTGTTCCAGCATGCACTGGAGCGTGGTGCTTTATTGCGGCCGTTGGGCAGCGTGGTGTATTTCCTGCCGCCGTACGTGATTACCCCGGAGCAAATCGATTTTCTGGCCGAAGTGGCCAGCGAAGGCATCGACATCGCGACTCGTGACAGCGTTAGCGTGGCGGTGCCGAAGGACTTTCATCCGGGCTTCCGAGATCCGGGCTGACTGGCAACGCTTATTCCGACGCTCTGCGTGGGAACGATCAAACTAAAGAGACCCCGCATGAGACTGTCCCGCTTCTTTATCGATGCCCCCTTGAGCACTGGCGAACACGAGTTGCCCGAGGCCCAGGCCCATTACATCAGCCGCGTGTTGCGCATGGCCGAGGGTGATGCGCTGCAACTGTTCGACGGTTCGGGCCATGAGTTTCGCGCCACGCTGGTGGAGGTCGGCAAGAAGCGCGTCGTGGTGCAGATCGATGAAAGCTTCGCTGGGCAGGTTGAGTCGCCATTGTCGATCCATCTCGGCCAGGGCTTGTCCCGTGGCGAGCGGATGGATTGGGCGATTCAGAAAGCCACCGAACTGGGGGTGACTGAAATCACCCCGATCTTCAGCGACCGCTGTGAAGTCCGGCTGAAGGATGAGCGCGCCGACAAACGCCTGATGCACTGGCGTCAGGTGGCGATCAGCGCCTGCGAGCAATGCGGGCGTTCACGGGTGCCGGTGATTCATCCGCCGCTGTTGTTGGCCGATTGGCTGAAGCAGACGGAAGCCGAATTGAAGCTGGTGCTGCACCCGGTGGCCGAGCCACTGGTGAGCCATGCGAAACCGGCGACACTGGCTTTTTTGATTGGCCCGGAAGGCGGATTGTCCGACGCTGAAGTCGAGCAGGCCAAGGCTGGCGGCTTTCATGCCGCCCGCCTCGGCCCTCGCGTGCTGCGCACCGAAACCGCGCCGGTGGTGGCATTGGCCGTTGCCCAACAGCTTTGGGGTGACTTCTAGGGCCTGCTCGCGAAGGCCGGCGACGCGGTCTACAAGACATAAAAAACAGAAACTATTGCACCGGATCACTCACCGGTTTAGCGATGATTGCCTTCAGCTCGCTGGTCATCGGGAATTCCAGGTTCAGGCCTTTGGGGGTGCTGGGCTAGCAGTAATCGACCCGTTTACCGCGCTCGGCGCGTCCCCTGCCGCCACGGCGATTCGACCTCTGGCGCCAGCGTTACCGATCACGTTGTATGCGGTCACCCGCGCCGACGAACCGCCGCCACACACCTTGAGCGACTTGTTGCAGGTGTTCAGCCGACGGGCGCAGGCGCAATTGGATCACCTGTGTCCCACCTTGGAGCGAGGCTTGCCCACGAAGAACGAAAACGCGGTGTACCTGATATACCGCGGGGCCTTGTTCGCGGGCAAGCCTCGCTCCTACAGATTTTGAGCTGCAATGCGCTCTACAAGACATAAAACAGAATCGCCACAAAGTGCAGCAAGCTCCCGGCGATCACGAACAGATGCCAGATCCCATGGGCATGGCGCAAACGACTATCCAGCGCAAAAAAGACAATGCCCACGGTGTACAGCACGCCGCCCGACGCCAGCCAGGCGAAACCTGTACTGCCCAACGCCGCCAGTAACGGCTTGACCGCCACCAGCACGATCCAGCCCATCACCGCGTAGATCACGATCGACAGAATCCGCGCTTCCGAGCGGGGTTTGATCTCTTGCAGAATGCCGATCAGCGCCAGCCCCCAGACAATCCCGAACAGCGTCCAGCCCCACGGCCCACGCAGGGTGACCAGGCAGAACGGCGTGTAACTGCCAGCAATCAGCAGGTAGATCGAAAAATGATCGACCTTCTGCATGATCTCTTTTTTCCGGCCGCGCACGCTGTGGTACACGGTCGAGGCACTGTAGAGCACCAACAACGTGAAACCGTAAATCGCCACGCTGACAATCTTCCACGGACTGCCGTCCATACTGGCGATCACCAGCAGCCACACACCCCCGACAAACGCCGCCACCGCCCCAACCAAATGCGTCCAGGCGTTCAATCTTTCCCCGTGATACATGTGTTGCTCACCTCAACGTTCGTTGCAACAGCGCGTAAGGCTCAGGCTTGAAGGTTAAAAGCGCAATGTTTCAAAACACAAATTCCACTGTAGGAGCTGCCGAAGGCAGCGATCTTTTGATCTTGATTTTCGGCCATGTCGCCTGCATCGCGGGCAAGCCTCGCTCCTACGGGTATATGTCGTTCACAGAAACCGCATTTCACACCAATCCGTAGGAGCGAGCGGTGCGGCGATCCGACTTGCCCGCGAAGAGGCAAGAAATAATCCCTGCAGTTTTCAATGACGGAGCATTACACTCCGGTCATCTGCTGCTGTACGTGAATAAATAGCTGCTCGGTGCTTTCCAATAGCTGCGCCAACAACGCCGGATCTTCATCCATATAGCCTTCGTACTCCGCCAAGTTTCGTCGTTCATGACACAGGGCGAATAGCCGAACCTGTACTTTGCCAATATCAGCGGTATAAATCAGGCACTGAAACACCAGATATCGCTTGTCTGAACGGTAGCCGCACAAGCGAAGAGCCGTCAGTGCAAGGGCATGGGCAGCGTTGTAAGCCAGGTCGAAACGACTCGCGAAGGAAAGCGAAGACGTTTGCGCGTCTTTCAATCGATCCACAGCCGAACGCATGAGCCCTTCGCATTCCTTGCGATCCAGCGGCTCAGCTTTCAGTCCACCGCTACGTAACAGATTCTCCAGGTTCTCGTTGCTGCCCATCCTTGGACTCCAAAGGGTTTCCCCCCATCAGATTGATCTTGTCCTGCTGCGCTACCCGCACGACAAAACTGTTTTCAGCCGCCAGTTTCGCGACCCAGTCGTCGGGGGTGTAGAGCGTCGGGTTGAGGACGCGGCCCAACTGCTCTTCCATCGGTATAAGCCGCTCCATCACTTCACTGTAGTGAAGGCCCTCGCCGATCAGCATGAGATCAATGTCACTGGATGCGTTTGCCTGATCCTTGGCGATAGAGCCGTACACAAATGCCCAAGTGATCTGTTCGACAAAGGGTTGGAGCGCCTGACGCAGAGGCTCGGCAATACCAAAGGTTTTGCGGGCGATGCCCAGCAGTTCGGCATAGATCGGGCAGTCGGGATTGGCTTGATAGTGGGTCTGGTTGCCCTGACGGGTCATGGTCAGCACGCCTGCCCGCTGCAACCGATCCAGTTCGCGCATGAGGCTGCCTTTACCCACTTGAGCCCAGCGGGCGATCTCGTTGGCATAAAAACTTCGGTCGGGTTTACCAAACAGCAGGCCGAGCACTTTTTGCTGGGTGGTGGTGAACAAGGCTTCGCTTAGTGACAGGTTTTTCACGGCAACGACCGATAAGTCCCAAAAAAGGAACGATAGGTCCCTTTTTGGGAATCTTCAACCTGACGCAGCGTAAACCATTGTTCTCGGTGTACCTGATACACCTCGGTTGCAGGTTTTGGGGCTGCTTCGCAACCCAGCGGGAGCAAGCTCCCTCGCCACAGGGGAGGTCCGACCGCTTGGGGTTTTGTGTTTAAAAGTTTGTCCGCTGGAACGGTGAGAGGCTACGCAATCTGGCGTCGCTGCCTACAGCAATGCCGGAACCCGCTGACTGGTGCGGTTTTGCGTTGATCTTTATCGTTTGTGTGTCGCTGACAACCTCAGCGACCGGGTTTGGAACCCCGAGGTGTAGACGGCGTAAAAGCGCCTTTCATAACGTATGCTTGCGCACCTTTAATGTGTGCACTCCGTTATGGCGGCTGTGCGCGGGAGACCTTCGTGTCTGCCGGGTTTTGTCCGTTTACCCCGGGTTCCAACCTGCGTACAGCTGCCACCCCTTCGATTGGAACCCGAGGGAGCAGCTGAAACTCATTAAATGGAGCTTCACTATGTTCAAAGCTACTCCCAACCCGCCAGAATCCGGGACCGATTCCCAAGCATCCCTCGATGCAGAAAAAATGAAGGAAGCCGCTGACCGCGCCTTCTCCCATTACTTCCCGTCACCCCACGAAAAACCCGCCAAACGCCGTAAGTCCCAGCTCTTCACCGTCTCCCCCGATATCGACACCGAAGCCCTTCTGGCCAACGCCTCCGAAGACCTGCTGTCCATCAGCGCCATTGCTGCCGATCTGGCGGACGATGTGGAAGGCTCACGCCGCTCTGTAGCCTTGGCGCTCAGTCGTTTGGCAGATGGCGTGCAGTTGTTGGTGGAGCGGGTGCTGGATCATCATGAGTCGTTGCAGATGAAAGCCCAGGCCGGGGTTTAACGCAGAAACCTTTGTTCATGATCGTTCCCACGCTCTGCGTGGGAATGCAGCCCGGGACGCTCTGCGTCCCTTTCGCGAGATGGAACGCGGAGCGTCCCTTGAGGCATGCCTTTGCTGCGCGTGGGAACGATCAGTTGGGGCCAGTCAACGATCAGCTGGCTAAACCGGCCTTTACGAGCAGCTCCTCCAGCGCCAACAAATCCGGCACCTTGGCCACTTGCTCCCCCACCTGTACCGCCGCCTGCTCCAGCGCACACAACGGCACATCGACATAACTCAACTGACTGTCGAGCTTGTAAGAGCGCGGAATCCCCTGTACCAGCAGCGCAATGAACTTCAGCTCAGGCCGCCCGCCGAGGGCGTTGAGGATGACGATCCGTGCTCGCTCACCGATCACCACTTTGTTGCCACACGCCGACTCGAAACTGAGCAACGGAATCTGCCGATCCCGCCACTTCACCAACCCCAGATACCACGGCGGTGTGTCGAGGTCGAAGGCGCCGGGTTGGTAATCGATGAGTTCAGCGACAGCGACGTTGGGCAGGATCAGGTTGCGGTCAGCCAAGGGCAATAAAAGCCCAGTGAGATTGCTGGAGCGATGCTCATACATGGGTTTTGCTCCATCGGGCGATGCTGTCGAGCAGCACCGATTCCTGGTATGGCTTGCCGAGGTAGTCGTTGACGCCGATGGCCATGGCGCGGTCGCGGTGTTTCTGGCCGGTACGGGAGGTGATCATGATGATCGGCAGATGCTGCAAGCGCTCGTCGGCGCGAATCTGGGTGGCCACTTCGAAGCCATCCATGCGCGGCATTTCGATGTCCAGCAGCATCAGGTCGGGCATGTGTTCTTCGAGCAGCAACATGGCGTCGACCCCGTCCTTGGCGGTCAGCACGTTCATGCCGTGGCGCTCCAGCAGACGGCTGGTGACCTTGCGCACGGTGACCGAATCGTCGACCACCAGCACCAGCAACGGCCGTTGCGACTCGGGCTCTACGTCCTGCGTCACCGGTCGTTGCGGCACCCGCGTTTGCATGGCGCGGATCGGCGACAGCAAGTCGAGAATCAGCACCACCCGGCCATCGCCGAGAATCGTCGCGCCGGACAAATTTTGCACCGCGGCGAACTGCGGGCCAAGGCTTTTGACCACGATTTCCCGGGTGCCGGCCATGGCATCCACCTGCACCGCGACATGCCGTTCGTTGCACTGCACCAGCAACACCGGCAACGGCAGGCTCTGGCCCAGCAGCTTCGGGCGGGTGCTGGTTTTCAGCAGCTCGCCGAGATAGCACAATTCATAACGTTGCCCGGCATATTCGTAGGTCGGCGGATCGAGCCGGTAATGCCCTTCGAGTTCGTTGGGCAACACACGAACGATGCCGTCGATGGTGTTCAGCGGGATCGCGTATTGATCCTCCCCGCATTGCACCATTAGCGCGCGGTTGACCGACACGGTGAACGGCAGGCGAATCCGGAAATGCACGCCCTGCCCAGGCACAGAGTCGATGATCATGCTGCCGCCGAGCTGCCGGACTTCTTCGTGAACCACGTCCATGCCCACGCCACGCCCAGAGATCTGAGTGATTTTTTCGGCGGTGGAAAACCCCGGTTGCAAGATGAATTGCAGCACGTCGCGGTCGCTGATGTCGCTGTCCGGGTCGAGCAACCCGCGCTTGATCGCCTTGCGCCGCACGGCGTCCAGCGGCACGCCGGCACCGTCGTCGCGGATGTCGAAAATGATGTCGCCACCCTCTCGCGACAGGTCGAGGGTGATCTTGCCTTGGGCCGGTTTGCCGGCCGCAATACGCACCTCGGTCGATTCCAGCCCATGGTCGACGGCGTTGCGCAGCATGTGTTCCAGCGGCGCGGCCATGCGTTCGAGGACGTTGCGGTCCATCTCGCCTTCGGCGTTGCCAACGACGAAGTCCACGTCCTTGCCCAGTTCGCTGGCGACCTGCCGAACGATGCGTTTCAAACGCGGCAGCATTCGTTCGAACGGCACCATGCGCGTACGCATCAGGCCTTCTTGCAATTCGGTGTTGATGCGGCCCTGCTGTTGCAGCAGGTTTTCCGCGTCATGATTGCGCCGTTCGAGGGTTTCCTTGAGGTCGAGCAGGTCGGAAGCAGACTCGAACAGCGCCCGCGACAGCTGTTGCAGCTGCGAGTGACGGTCCATCTCCAGCGGGTCGAACTCTTCGTAGCCCAGGCGCTCGGCTTCGACTTGCTGACGGCTGAGAATCCGCCCCTGGGTTTCGGTATCGAGACGGCGCAACTGGTCGCGCATACGCTCGATGGTGGTTTCCATCTCGCTCAGCGCCACCCGTGCATCGTTGACCTGTTGTTCGATGCGGCCACGGAAGATTGAAGTTTCCCCGGCCAGGTTGACCAGGTCGTCGAGCAATTCTGCCGAGACCTTGACCGTGTCAGTGCCTTCAGGTTGGGGTGCGGCTGGCTCGGCTTTGGGCGCTATGGGCAGCGTCACGGGTGCCGATGTTTCGGTCACCGCCGGATGGCTGAAATTCTGGATCGCGTCGATCAGCCGATCGGCCGGCGGCAATGGCTGACCGGCGCGGGCGGCGTCGAGCATCTGCGCCAGTCGGTCATGGCTGCGTTGCAACAACGAGAATAACTCGGTGGTGGGTTGCAGCACGCCCGCCGACAAGCCTTCGTAGAGGAATTCCAGTTCATGGGCCAAGTCGCCAATCGGCACAATCTCCACCATCCGTGCGCCACCCTTGAGGGTGTGCAGGTCGCGCAGCAGGGTTTCCACTTCCTGGCGATTCGACGGCTCGGCTTCCCAGCGCAACAGTGCCGCGCCGGAGTTTTCGATGATGTCGAAACCTTCCTCGAGGAAGATTTCCAGAAGCTCGGGATCATGGCCGGCCGAGTCATCGCTGACCGCTGGCTCGATCACCCCGGCGCTGCCGGCATTGCCCTGACGAAACTCACGAATGGCTTCGATCAATTCGCCCGGGTCACCCAACGGACGATTGTGCTGCAACTGATCAAGGAACATGGCCAGTCGGTCATGGCTCTGTTGCAGCAACTGCGCCAGCGCTTCGCTGTGGCTGTAACGGCGGTCCACCAGACCTTCGTAAAGGCTTTCCAGTTCATGAGCCAGATCGCCGACCGGCCCGACCTCGGCCATCCGCGCACCGCCCTTGAGGGTGTGCAGGTCGCGCTGCAAGGACGACAGCGGGGCGGCGTTGTCCGGATCACTCAGCCAACGCTGCAAGGCCTGGCCGGCGCTTTCGAGGATATCCACCGCCTCTTCAAGGAAGATCGAAACGATTTCGTCGTCCAGCTCCACCTGCGTCGCGCTTTGCTCCAACTCGGCGGTGGCACTGCCCAGTTCCCGGATGCTCAGGGTGCGACTGCCGTCGCTGCGGATCAGGCCCATGGACGAGGGATCGAGACTCTCGTCGAGCAAGCCGCGCAAGGCCCGAATGCGCTCCGGTTGCGCAGTGACTTCCTGGCCGGCGGCCAGCTCGTCGAGCATGTTGATCAGCGCTTCATGGGCACTTTGCGCCTCGTGGAAAAACCTGTCGCTGACCGCCAGGCTGCTTTCTTCCACCGCGCCATAAAGGTCGAGCAACGCTTCGCAGAGCTCATCTACCGGATGCAGATCGGCCAGCTGCGCGCCTTCGCCGAGGGTGGTCAATTCGTCCAGCAGCGCACTGAGTTCCTGCCGCTCGCCGGGATGCTGCTGCCAGCGCTGCAACAGGCTTTCGGCGTCCAGCAGGATGTCCATGCCCTGGGCGAGGAAGTTGTTGATCAGTTGCGGATCGCGTTTGATGCGCAGCTCCGTATCGGGCGCACTCAACAGGCTTTGCAGACGCTCGGCCAGCAATGCGTGGGTTCGCTCGATCAACGAGCGGGCGTCGGGGATTTCAGCCAGCGGATCGCTCTTGAGCTGGCGCAGCCCAAGGCGGAACAGCCCTTCGGCTTCCAGCAGCAATTCGACTTCGTCCAGATCAAGGGCAATTCGGTGGGCCTTGTACTCCCGGGCCAGTTGATCCAGCGACGCCGCCAATTCGGCAATCGGCAGCACGCCGGCCATCGAGGCGCTGCCCTTGAGCGTGTGCAACGCCCGTTGCAACTCGTCGCTGGCCTGAAGCGGTACGTGCTCGGAGGCTTGGTCGAGGAAGCGGTTGAGGCTGCTCAAATGGGTTTCGGCTTCGTTGCGGAAGATCTCCAGCAACAGTGGATCGAGCGCCGCGACATCCTGCACGTCCTCATCGGACACAGGCTTATCACCCTTGGCCAAGGCATGGGCGCGGGCGGCCAATTGATCGACATCGTTGCGTTGGCGCTGGGCATTGGCGGCGAATTCGGTCACCAATTCCGGCAGCAGCTTCAGCGCATCGCCCACCAGTTGTTGCACCGCCGGCCCTGGGGCGACGCTGTGTTCCAGCACGCGATTGAGTAGGTTTTCCACCGCCCAGGCCAACTCACCCAGCACCAGCGCACGGACCATACGGCCACTGCCTTTGAGGGTGTGGAAGGCACGGCGCAATTCACTCAAGACCGATGTACTGTCGGGGTTGGCCGACCAGCGCGGCAGATACTCTTTGAGGATTTCCAGCACCTCGTCAGTTTCTTCGAGGAAGACTTCCCGCAATTCATCGTCCACCGGTTCTTCACCGGCGGGCGGCGGCAACAGGCTACCTGGCGTCGTCAGCGCAGGCGGGTTGACGGACGATACGGGGCTGGCCAACACATCGGCCAGAGACTGAACGGTTTCAGGGTCGTCCAGTTCCTGCATGTCTTGCATGACCAGGGCTTCACTGGGGCTGAGCACATCCTTGAGCATCGGCACCTGCTGTTCACTGGGGAAGAAGCCGAGTGAGGCCAGGCCTTTTTCCGCGATGTCGAGCAGGTGTTCCCCCGGTGCTTCGGGGTCGTCGCCGAGGCGTTCCAGGTAATATTCGATGCTGGTGATGACGTCGGCCAGGCTGTCCAGTTGCTGCCAGCCAGGCTGGCCCGGGTCCACCAGCAGATGCTCGCGGATGAAGCCGTTGCAGGTCTCGACCAGGCTCGCCGCGCGAGCCAACGGAATCATCGACAATGCGCCACGCACTTGGGTCAGCAACGCCGGCAAGGGTTGCAGATGCTGGCGGTCCCAGTCGGCGTCGATGTAGTCGACGATCATGTCCTTGGCCTGTTGCAGGCAAATGCGCGCTTCCTTGATCACGATCTGATGGATCTGCGTCAGATCGGTGGTCGGCAGACGGCTGTCTTCCTGGCTTTCCGGCTCCACGGTACCGACCATGCCGGCCAGGGTCGCTTCGACGTAGAGCAAGGCGCCGGCGACATCCATGAGGGTCGCGTCGTTAGGTTCACGCTGGCCTTGGGCGAGGCTCAGCACCACCGCCAATTGATCGATGATGACTTTGCGCGGCTGGCCGAAACCGAGCACCGCCAAGGTGTCGGCGATTTGCCGCAGGGGCGCCAGCAGGCTTTCGAGGTCGGAGGTGTGCTGGCGGTCGCTGCGCACGAACAAGTCCAGGCGCTCCTTGACCCGCACCAGCTCTTCGCACAGCGCCGACAATACCGAGCGCATGGCGTCGCGGTCAGGGCCGGCCAGCCTTGCTCGTTCTTCATCGACCGTCGCGCCGTCGGGTAGCGCGTCGTCAAGGGAGTAGCGATCTTTCATGGTCAGCATCTGCCCGGTGGGGTGTTCGGCCTTGGCAATATAGAACAACAAACTCTTGAGCAGCTCCGGCAGTGCCGGTTGATTGATGCCGGGCATGCCCTGTTCGAGCAAACGCTTGAGCTCTTTGTCGGCGTCCTTGAACAGGCTGCGCAACGCCGGGCTGTTGACGATCGAGCCATTGCGCATGCCCTCGACCAGTGCCGAAGCGACTTGCCATAACGGGCTCAGCGGCGCGTTGTCGCATAGCGCCTCGAGGCGCGCAAACACCTTGGCCAAATAACCGAAGTGGGTTTCGTCATCCTGCTCGCGCAACAAACCGACCAGCGCCATCTGCAACATCTGCCGCAACTTGCGCAGCACATTCGGCAAGTCGGACGGTTCAAGCAGTGCCAGCGCTTCCGGGCTCAGGGGCGGCAGCTCCGGCAGTTGCGGGCTGAACAAACTGGTTTCCGACAACAGGCTTTCGCCGCGAGCGCTACGCAGGTCGTTGATCAGCGGCAACAGCACCAGCGGTAAGTCACGACGGGCGCCTTGCACTCGGTCGAGGTAAGTCGGCAATTGCCCCAACGCGTGCAGCAACAGATGGATCGCCTCGTCACAATGGCTGACGCGGTTCTGCTGCAAGGCGCTGGTCAGCTGCTCGATTTCTTCGGCGAGCAGGGCCGCGCCGTAAAACTCGACCATCTGCAAACTGCCGTGAACCTGATGGACACAGGCCAGACACTCGCTCAGCGCGTGCGTCGCCTGCGGGTCGTCGATCAGGGCTTCGATTGCCTGATGAGCCTGCTTCAGCGTTTCGGCAATCTCGCCTTTGACCCACTCAAGGGCCACATAGTCGTGCCGATCACCCATAACCACTCCAATCAAGATGCATCCGCCCAGAGGCGGTTCAAGCGTTGTCCGCAGACTTGGCCGGCAAGGTGAAACCCGACACCGAACGTCGCAGCTGGCTGGCCATTTTCGCCAGGTTGCCAATGCTCTCGGCGGTGGCAGTGGAGCCGGACGAGGTCTGCGTGGTGATCTGCTGGATCACGTTCATCGTCAGGGAAATCTGGCCGGCCGACGAAGTCTGTTGCTGCGCGGCGTTGGAAATACTCTGGATCAGTGCCGCGAGGGTCTTCGATACACCTTCGATTTCTTCCAGGGCCACCCCGGCATCCTGCGCCAGACGCGCGCCGCGCACCACTTCGGTGGTGGTCTGTTCCATGGAAATCACCGCCTCGTTGGTGTCGGTCTGAATCGCCCGCACCAGCGTTTCGATCTGCCGGGTGGCCGCGGACGAACGCTCGGCCAGACGCTGCACCTCGTCGGCCACCACCGCAAAACCGCGTCCGGCATCACCGGCCATGGACGCCTGAATCGCCGCGTTGAGGGCGAGGATGTTGGTCTGATCGGCAATGTCATCGATCAGGCTGACAATGTCGCCGATTTCCTGAGAAGACTCCCCCAGCCGTTTGATGCGCTTGGCGGTGTCCTGAATCTGTTCGCGAATATTGTCCATGCCATGGATGGTGTTGTGCACCACTTCGTTGCCCTTGTTGGCGATCTCCACCGAACGTTCGGCCACCGCAGAGGATTCGGCGGCGTTGGCCGAGACCTGATCGATGGACTGGGCCATGTCGTTGATGGCCATGGAGGCTTCGGAAATCTGCTGCGCCTGATGCTCCGAGGCTTGGGCCAGGTGCATGGCGGTGGCCTGGGTTTCCTGCACGGCGGCGGCGACCTGGCCGGCGGTGAGGTTGATGGTTGCTACCAGATCGCGCAGCTGGTCGACGGAATAGTTGATCGAGTCCGCAATGGTGCCGGTGAAGTCCTCGGTCACCGAGGCGGTCACGGTCAGGTCGCCGTCGGCGAGGTCTTCGATTTCGTCCAGCAAACGCATGATCGCATTTTGGTTGCGCTCGTTCTTCTCGGCGGTTTCACGCAGTTGACGGTTGGTTTCGCGCACCATCACCAGGCCGATGAGAATGATCGACATCAGCGCCAACAAGCCCAGCACATAGCCACCGATGGTATCGGTGTTGCGCCCGCCGGCGAGGTTTTCGAAACGGCTGGCCAGTTGCGAGGCTTCATCGAGCAGGGTTTGCGACAGGGTAAAGATGTTGGTGGCCGATTCGCGGACCTTGAACAGCTGCGGCGAGGTTTCGAGGATTTCGTCCACCGAACCCGACACGAATTCGAACAGTTCGGAAATCTCGGTCAACCGGGCGCGCGCATCACGGTCTTCGACCTGGCTGATTTTCAGTGCCGCATTGCCTTGAAGCATGCCGTTGAGCACCAGGCCGAAACGCGCCGCGTCGCGACCGAAAGCGTCGGCCGCCTGCTGCGAATTTTCATCGCCGGACAGCACGGTGTTCACTGCACCGAGAATTCGCTCGGCCAGCAGCGACTGACGCTGGGCCATCGCCACCTGAGTGGCCGGGGCGCCACGTTGCAGAAGGGTTTCGACGACCTTTTCGTATTCGACCTGCAACTGCGGCACCGTTTCGGCCAGGGTCGCGGCGACTTGATGCAAGGACAACACGGTCTGTTCACTGGAGAGGATGGCGTCGGTGTTTTTCAGCAGACGCTCCCAATCCAGCTGCACGGCGCGCATTTCCGGGCGCACGTCGGACGGTGCCGGCGGCAGGCCGGTGGAAGGATCGCCTTTCTTCAGATAGCCCCAACGCTGGGCGAAGTCGTTGCGCGCATCGCTGAGCAACTTGAACGCCGCGGCCTTGCCGGCGGCGGCTTCGGTGGCGTTCTTGGCAATGCGTTGAGACAGCACGCGCAGCTCACCGGCGTGGCCGATGTACTGTTTGTCGTAATTCGCCTGGGTGTTGAGGTACGCGAAATTGGCAAACAGCAGCATGATGAAGACGATCAGCGCGATAAACAGCACGATGATCTGCGACCGACTGCGCGACCCTTCTGGCTTGCCTGTTTTTGCTTTTATCATCGGTCCTCGCCTGTTAACCAACACCCTGTAAAGCTTGCCGAAGAACCTGTGGGAGCGAGCCTGCTCACGATTCAGGCGCCGCGGTGTATCAGGAAGCACCGCGTTATCGTTCAATCGCGAGCAGGCTCGCTCCCACAGGGTTTACAGCGCCACGTTCATGAATCCTTGCGACTGCGCCAACGCAAACGGGCTGAATACCTGCCACTTCTGTTCACGCTGAAACCGGCCTTTGACGAACGCCGACATCGGCCCTTGCAAGTCATCGACCGGCACCGGCTCCAGACTGTCCTGGGCAAAGTGCTGAAGGCCGAAGACCTCGTCGACCATCAACCCTGCAAACACGTCTTTGTGCTCCACCACCAATATCCGCCGCTGCTTGCGCAAGGCAGGCAGTTCATGGCCAGGCTCATAACCATAAAAAAAGCCATACAAGTCCATGATCGGCAGCAGGCGCCCGCGCAGGTTAGCCACGCCCTTGACCCAAGGCTTGACCCCCGGCAATTGGGTAACGCGCGGTTCGTGCAGGACTTCGCTGACTTCGCGCATGGGCGCGACGTACCAATGCTCGCCCAAGCGAAAGCCGATGCCGCTCCAGCTGTCCTGTCGGGTCGGCTGGGACGGCAGGTCCGCGGCCAGCAGACGACAGCGCTGGTCAATCTGCAGCAGCAGTTCGAAAGCCGTCAGCGACTCGGCCATGACCGGACGATCAACCGGCCAGCACGTTGTTCAGGGTCTTGATCAGTGTTTCTTCGTCGACCGGTTTGGTCAGGTAGTCCTTGGCGCCCTGGCGTGTGCCCCAGACTTTGTCGGTTTCCTGATCCTTGGTGGTGATGATGATCACCGGAATGTGCCCGGTTTCCGGGTCTTTGGTCAGCTGACGGGTCGCCTGGAAACCATTGAGGCCGGGCATGACGATGTCCATCAGCACTGCGTCGGGTTTTTCCTGACGGGCCAGGGCCACGCCGTCGGCGCCGTTTTCGGCTTTCAACACCTCATGACCGTGCTTTTCGAGCATGCCGGTCAATTTGTACATTTCGGTCGGCGAGTCATCGACGATCAGAATACGTGCCATGGTCTTCCCCATTCTTGTCGACACCGGGCCCCATGGCCGAGCGTCACTGTGCGTGTCCTACTGCGGCGAAACGGCGGCGAAGCCCGGTACATGGGCCTGAATCGCGTTCAGCAGTTCTTCCTTGCTGAAAGGCTTGGTCAAAAACTGGTCGGAACCGACGATCCGACCCTTGGCCTTGTCGAACAACCCGTCCCTGGACGACAGCATAATCACTGGCGTGGACTTGAACGCACTGTTGTTCTTGATTAAAGCGCAGGTCTGATAACCATCCAGACGCGGCATCATGATGTCGACAAAGATGATGCCGGGGTGATTGTCGGCAATCTTGGCCAGGGCATCGAAACCATCGATTGCGGTGATGACTTCACAGCCCACATTTTTCAACAGCGTTTCGGCGGTGCGACGAATCGTTTTCGAATCATCGATCACCATGACCTTCAAGGCGCTGGAATGCTGTTCCATAGTGGCTCTACCGTCGCCTTTGTGAATCAAATTGTCCGTTTACCGCTCATCGGCGACTCGAAACCCTTGATACTCAAGGGCTAGCCCGACATGGCAGTCTTTTTAGCACAGTCTCCCCCTCCAATCTATCGGGCGACCCTGGCGGTGGTTTTTCCTTGACCGGGAACACACTCAGCGCCACTCTGACGCCACTTTTTCACAACACTTTCCACCCCAATTTCGAGGAAAACCCCATGAGCGTTCGCGTCGGGATTGTCATGGATCCTATCGCCAGCATCTCCTATAAAAAGGATAGCTCGCTGGCCATGCTGCTGGCCGCGCAAAAGCGTGGCTGGGAACTGTTCTATATGGAACAGCGCGATTTGTATCAGGCCGAAGGCGAGGCTCGCGGGCGGATGCGTCCGCTGAAGGTGTTCGCCAACCCGGAAAAATGGTTTGAGCTGGGCGCTGAAAGCGACGCGTTGCTGAGCGACCTGGACGTGATCCTGATGCGCAAGGATCCCCCGTTCGACATGGAATTCGTCTATTCCACGTATTTGCTGGAACAAGCGGAAAATGCCGGCGTACTGGTGGTGAACAAACCGCAAAGCCTGCGTGACTGCAACGAAAAGCTGTTCGCCACGCTGTTCCCGCAGTGCACGCCGCCGACTATCGTCAGCCGGCGCCCGGACGTGTTGCGTGAATTCGCCGACCATCACGGTGACGTGATCCTCAAGCCGCTGGACGGCATGGGCGGCTCGTCGATCTTCCGTCACACCGCTGGCCATCCGAACCTGTCGGTGATTCTCGAAACCCTGACCTTGCATGGCCGTCAACAGATCATGATCCAGGGCTACCTGCCGGCGATCGTTGATGGCGACAAACGCATCCTGATGATCGACGGCGAGCCGGTGGATTACTGCCTGGCCCGGATTCCCGCGCTCGGTGAAACCCGTGGCAACCTCGCCGCCGGTGGCCGTGGCGAAGCCCGACCGCTGACAGAGAAAGATCGCTGGATCGCCGAGCAAGTCGGCCCGACCCTGCGTGAGAAGGGCTTGCTGTTCGTCGGTCTCGACGTGATCGGTGAGCATCTGACTGAAATCAACGTCACCAGCCCGACGTGCATTCGTGAGATCGATAACGCGTTCGGCACCGACATTGGTGGCCTTTTGATGGATGCCATCGATCAGAAGCTCAAGACTCGTTGATCGAGAACAGCCAAGAAGCAACCAACATTGCGTTATCATCCCCGGCCTGTAAAAAACGCGATGTTGGTTTTCTTGTTATGACACTCCCGTCCGATCTGCCCCCTGAACTCGCCCACCGTGGCGTGCGTCCGGCTGATCGCCTCGGTTTTACCCTGTTTCTCGCGGCGCTGATTCACCTGGCCTTGCTGTTGGGCGTTGGCTTTTCCATGGTCGAACCCAAGCAAATCAGTAAAACCCTGGAAATTACGCTCGCCACTTTCAAAAGCGAGAAGAAGCCTGAGAAAGCTGATTTTCTCGCCCAGGAAAATCAGGAAGGCAGCGGCACCCTGGAGAAAAAGGCGATTCCCAAGACCACCGAGGTCGCGCCATTCCAGGACAACAAGGTGCAGCAAGTCACCCCACCGCCGGCGGCCAAGCCTCAAGTGCAGGAAGCCGCGCCCAAGGCGTCTGTGACCACCGTCGCGTCGAAGCCGAAAAAAGCCGCAACCAAGACTGAAGAACCCAAGCCCCTGACCAAACCCCAAGTGGCGGCACCGACGTTCGACAGCGCGCAGCTGTCCAGCGACATCGCCAGCCTGGAAGCGGAACTGGCCAGCGAACAACAGCTGTACGCCAAGCGTCCGCGCATCCACCGCTTGAGCGCCGCATCGACCATGCGCGACAAGGGTGCCTGGTACAAAGATGAATGGCGCAAGAAGGTCGAGCGCATCGGCAACCTCAACTACCCCGACGAGGCCCGGCGCAAACAGATTTACGGCAATTTGCGACTGGTGGTCTCGATCAACCGCGACGGCTCGTTGTATGAAGTGCTGGTGCTGGAATCTTCCGGCCAGCCGCTGCTGGATCAGGCGGCGCAACGCATCGTAAGGCTCGCGGCGCCGTTTGCGCCGTTTACCGGGGATCTGTCAGACATCGACCGTCTGGAAATCATCCGTACCTGGAAGTTTGCGCGTGGGGACCGGTTGTCCAGTAATTGACCGATTGATTTGTGGTGATTGAGCCGACGCCTTCGCGGGCAAGCCTCGCTCCTACAGGTTTGGTATGCACCACAAAAATGGCGCATGACCTGTAGGAGCGAGGCTTGCCCGCGAAGAGGCCCTCAAGCAAAACCCCATCAAAAAGACATTCACGCAAGCATTTCCTGTGCATCCTCGGCTTGTCAGTTCGCCCCTCCAACGCCACACTAGCGCTCATGAAGAACGTCAGCCCCAGCTACCTCAAGCATCACTTCCTGATCGCCATGCCTCATATGGCCGACCCGAACTTTGCGCACACCTTGACCTACATCGTCGAGCACACGGCCAATGGTGCCATGGGGCTGGTGGTCAACCGCCCGCAGGACCTGAACCTGGCCGATATCCTCGAGCAATTGCGCCCCGATATCGAACCGCCCGTACTCTGCCAGCACGTGCCAATCTTTATCGGTGGCCCGGTGCAAACCGATCGCGGTTTTGTCCTGCACCCATCGGGAAAAACCTATCAGGCGACCGTTGATCTGGAAGGCGAGTTGTCCCTGTCGACCTCCCAGGACGTGCTGTTCGCCATCGCTGACGGCGTCGGCCCCGCGAAAAGCCTGATCACCCTCGGCTACGCCGGTTGGGAAGCCGGGCAATTGGAAGCCGAGCTGGCCGACAACGCCTGGCTGACCTGCCCGTTCGATGCCGACATCCTGTTCAACACCAGCAGCGAATTACGTCTTGAAGCGGCGGCCAAGCACCTGGGCGTCAATCTCAGCCTGCTCACCAGCCAGGCGGGGCACGCCTGATGGCCCTGCGGTTGATTTTGGGTTTCGACTATGGCACCAAACAGATCGGCGTTGCGGTCGGCCAGGTGATTACCGGTCAGGCCCGCGAGCTGTGCACCTTGAAGGCGCAAAACGGTATTCCCGACTGGAATCAGGTCGAAGCCCTGATTAAAGAGTGGAAACCCGACGCTGTGGTGGTCGGCCTGCCGCTGAACATGGATGGCACACCGAGCGATATGTGCCTGCGGGCCGAGAAATTCGCCCGACGCCTGAACGGCCGCTACAACCTGCCCTTCTATACGCATGACGAGCGCCTGACCACTTTCGAGGCCAAGGGCGAACGCCTGGTGCGGGGCGGCCAGAAAGGCAGTTACCGCGATAACCCGGTCGATGCCATCGCCGCCGCCCTGCTGCTGCAAGGCTGGCTCGACGAAAACACCGCACTGTTCGAATCCTGACCGCACCTGATTCTGAAGAGCCGCTGCGGCGTCTCCCTTAGCTACAACCCGAGCCACCACTCAAGCTGCATTCGGCTCGGGACAAAGAAGGAGCAAACCATGAGCCTGCCCAATCCCGCCGAACTGATCAGCCAGATGGCGATCCGTCTTGACTCTTATCTGGCCAAACGGGGCATCAGCGAACCGCGCTATATCGGCATTCGGAGCGGTGGCGTCTGGGTCGCGCAGGCGTTGCTCGATGAATTGGGCAGCGATTCGCCCTTGGGCACCCTGGACGTTTCGTTCTACCGCGACGACTTCAGCCAGAACGGCCTGCACCCACAAGTACGCCCATCGGCGCTGCCGTTCGAGATCGAAGGCCAGCACCTGGTGCTGATCGATGACGTGCTGATGAGCGGTCGGACTATCCGCGCCGCCCTCAATGAGCTGTTCGACTACGGTCGCCCGGCCAGTGTGACGCTGGTATGCCTGCTGGACCTGGACGCCGGTGAGCTGCCGATCCGCCCGAACGTGGTTGGCGCGACCCTGTCGCTGGCGGCCCACGAACGAGTAAAACTGTCCGGCCCGGAACTCAAGCTCGAACTGCAAGACCTCGCCCTTTAATTTGCCCTATTGAGAGTCCCCTCGCGATGACGCCTCTAGAAACCAAGCGCCCGCTGCAGCTCAATGATCAGGGCCAGCTGCGCCACTTCCTCTCGCTCGACGGTTTGCGCCGCGAGCTGCTGACGGAAATCCTCGACACCGCCGACTCGTTCCTCGAAGTCGGCGCCCGGGCGGTGAAGAAAGTCCCGTTGCTGCGCGGCAAGACCGTGTGCAACGTGTTCTTCGAGAACTCCACCCGCACCCGCACCACCTTCGAACTGGCGGCCCAGCGGCTGTCGGCGGACGTGATCACCCTGAACGTGTCCACGTCGTCGGCGAGCAAGGGCGAAACCCTGCTCGACACCCTGCGCAACCTGGAAGCCATGGCCGCCGACATGTTCGTTGTGCGTCACGGTGATTCCGGCGCGGCGCACTTCATCGCCGAGCATGTCTGCCCGCAAGTGGCGATTATCAATGGCGGCGACGGCCGTCACGCCCACCCGACCCAGGGCATGCTCGACATGCTCACGATTCGTCGGCACAAGGGCGGCTTCGAAAACCTTTCGGTGGCCATTGTCGGCGACATCCTGCACTCGCGGGTAGCGCGCTCGAACATGCTGGCCCTGAAAACCCTCGGCTGCCCGGACATCCGCGTGATCGCGCCGAAAACCCTGCTGCCTATCGGCATCGAGCAGTACGGCGTGAAGGTCTACACCGACATGACCGAAGGCCTGAAAGACGTCGACGTGGTGATCATGCTGCGTCTGCAGCGTGAACGCATGACTGGCGGCTTGCTGCCGAGCGAAGGCGAGTTCTACCGCCTGTTCGGCCTGACCACCGCGCGCCTGGCCGGGGCCAAACCGGATTGCATCGTCATGCACCCGGGGCCGATCAACCGTGGAGTGGAAATTGAGTCGGCGGTGGCCGACGGTCCGCACTCGGTGATTCTCAATCAGGTGACCTACGGCATCGCGATTCGTATGGCCGTGCTGTCCATGGCCATGAGCGGGCAAACAGCCCAGCGCCAATTCGAGCAGGAGAACGCCCAGTGAAGCTCAGCATTCTCGGCGCACGCGTTATCGATCCGGCCAGTGGCCTGGATCAAGTGACTGATATCCACGTTGAAGCCTGCAAGATCGTCGCCCTCGGCGCCGCTCCGGCCGGTTTCGTTGCATTAGACACCATCGACGCCAAAGGTCTGATTGCCGCCCCCGGCCTGGTTGACCTGAACGTCGCCCTGCGCGAGCCGGGCTACAGCCGCAAAGGCTCGATCGCCAGCGAAACCCGCGCCGCCGCTGCCGGTGGCGTGACCAGCCTGTGCTGCCCACCGAAAACCAGACCGGTGCTGGACACCTCGGCTGTGGCCGAACTGATCCTCGACCGCGCTCGCGAAGCCGGCAACACCAAAGTCTTCCCGATCGGCGCTCTGAGCAAAGGTCTGGATGGCGAGCAGCTGGCCGAACTGGTCGCCTTGCGCGATGCCGGCTGCGTGGCCTTCGGCAACGGTCTGGAGAGTTTCCGCAACACCCGCACCCTGTGCCGGGCACTGGAATACGCGGCGACGTTCGACCTGACGGTGATTTTCAATTCGCAGGACCATGATCTGGCCGAAGGTGGCTTGGCCCATGAAGGCCCGACTGCGAGTTTCCTCGGTTTGCCGGGCATTCCGGAAACCGCTGAAACCGTGGCCCTGGCCCGGGATCTGCTGCTGGTCGAGCAAAGCGGCGTGCGTGCGCACTTCAGCCAGCTCACCAGCGCCCGCGGTGTGGCGCTGATCGCCCAGGCCCAAGCCCGTGGCCTGAAGGTCACGGCGGACGTGGCGTTGTATCAGCTGATTCTCACCGACGAAGCGTTGATCGACTTCAACAGCCTTTACCACGTCCAGCCGCCACTGCGCACCCGCGCCGACCGCGACGGCCTGCGGGCAGCGGTGAAATCCGGTGTGGTGTCAGCCATTTCCAGCCATCACCAGCCCCATGAACGCGATGCCAAACTGGCGCCGTTCGGTGCCACCGAACCAGGCATCAGCAGTGTTGAACTGCTGCTGCCGCTGGCGATGACCTTGGTGGAAGACGGTTTGCTGGATCTGCCAACGCTGCTCGCACGCTTGGGCGCCGGTCCTGCCGAAGCGTTGCGTTTACCAGCAGGAAAATTGGCGGTAGGCGGCCCAGCGGACATCGTGCTATTCGATCCGGCAGCCTCGACCGTGGCCGGTGAGACCTGGCTGTCCAAGGGCGAAAACTGCCCGTTCATTGGTCATAGCTTGCCGGGAGTGGTGCGTTACACACTGGTGGATGGACGGATCAGCCACCAGGTGTAAAACCGCGTTGCCTGCATTCGCGAGCAAGCCCGCTCCCACATGAGATTTCGGTCGTACACAAATTCTGTGTTCGCTGAAGGTCAAATGTGGGAGCGGGCTTGCTCGCGAAGGCTTATTGGAAGGCGCCTCTATTCTGCGCGTTGCGAATCGACACTTGGTCATTCAACGTCCAGAAGTCATACAACACCCCCAGAAAGAACAACCCGCCTGTCACCAGGTACAGCAACCCGCTGATCCACTTCCCCTGATACATCCGATGCACACCGAATACCCCGAGAAACGTCAGCAGAATCCACGCAACGTTGTATTCGATGGGCCCGGGGGTAAAACGCAAGTCCGCTTCACGATCCATGGCCGGGATCAGAAACAGGTCGATCAACCAGCCGATACCCAGCAAACCGAAGGTAAAAAACCAGATCGTCCCGGTCACCGGCTTGCCGTAATAGAAGCGGTGAGCCCCGGTAAAACCAAAAATCCACAACAGGTAACCAATCACTTTGCTGTGTGTATCTTGCTCTGAAACGGGGTGTCGATAGGTGTTCATGAATGACCTCGATTCACACGATAGAGAAATATGCTTGAATTCTTTGTGACTTTTTTACAGGCGGCCGACATACGGCAAATGCTACCTTCATTTCTGTCAAAGTCTTGTAATACCTGACTTTTTGTCCAACAACCGCGTCAGCTTTGCGCTTATTTAGTTCCGTGGCACGACGTTTGAATCGACCAATGGCCTCGGAAGGGCGAAAAAAGCTGTTATAAAGTTGCGCGTTCACCCATATGAGCCTTGCCTAATGCGTCCATTTTTCAAGACATGGCTAACCATTTGCCTATTATTGCCCCTGGCCGCCCACGCCACCAATCGTGAGCAACGCCTTCCCAACGTCAATGGTTACACCCCGAAATCTCATGTTTCCGCTCCATCGAGCAAAAACAAACAGACTGTAAAACGCTCTCCTCAACTGAGCAGCGCCAACCGCAAGCTGATCCCGCCGATGGCGACCAAAGAAAGCAGCAACGTGTTGAGCCGCGCGGTAAACGTGCTCGGTACGCCTTATCGTTGGGGCGGCAGCAGCCCAAGTAAAGGGTTCGATTGTAGTGGGCTGGTAAAATACGCGTTCAACGACGCCACGTTTGACCTGCCACGTACCTCCAACGCCATGGCCAGCGGTCATGGCGAGAAGGTCGATCGCAACGATCTGAAGCCAGGCGACCTGATTTTCTTCAAACTCAAGAGCCGCCGGGTCAATCATGTTGCCATTTACCTGGGCAACGACCGCTTCATCCACGCGCCGCGCCGTGGCAAGTCGGTGAGCATCGACACCCTGAAGAAACCGTACTGGGAAAGCCACTACGTGGTTGCCAAGCGGGTTCTGCCGAAAGAACAGAATGCATTGCGGGTTGTTCAGCGCTGATTTAAAGCAAGATCAAAAGATCGCAGCCTGCGGCAGCTCCTACATGGAAACGCGTATTCCTGTGTAGGAGCTGCCGAAGGCTGCGATCTTTGCTTTTAAAGGCACTCAGAAGTTATCCGGCGACCGCGCCTTCTCCCGCGCATGCTCGCGGCTGATCACGCCCTTGGTCACCAGCTCCTTCAGGTTCATATCCAGCGTCTGCATCCCCAGCGACCCTCCGGTCTGAATCGACGAGTACATCTGCGCCACCTTGTCTTCGCGGATCAGGTTACGGATCGCCGCGGTGCCGAGCATGATTTCGTGGGCGGCAACTCGCCCGCCGCCGATTTTCTTGATCAATGTCTGCGACACCACCGCCAGCAACGACTCGGAGAGCATCGAGCGCACCATCGATTTCTCGTCGCCCGGAAACACGTCCACGACCCGGTCGATGGTTTTCGCCGCCGACGTGGTGTGCAGCGTGCCAAACACCAAGTGACCGGTCTCGGCGGCAGTCAAAGCCAGCCGAATAGTCTCCAGATCACGCATCTCCCCCACCAGAATTACATCCGGGTCTTCGCGCAGGGCCGAGCGCAGCGCCGTGGCGAAGCTGCGGGTATCGCGATGGACTTCGCGCTGATTGATCAGGCATTTGCGCGATTCGTGGACGAACTCGATGGGGTCTTCAATGGTGAGGATGTGGTGATGGCGATGGTTGTTCAGGTAATCGATCATCGCCGCCAGCGTGGTGGACTTGCCCGAACCGGTCGGGCCGGTCACCAGCACCAGCCCCCGGGGCGCTTCGGTAATCTTGCGAAATACTTCCCCCATGCCCAAGTCGTCCATGCTCAGAACCTTGGACGGAATGGTCCGAAATACCGCGCCAGCACCACGATTCTGGTTGAAGGCATTGACCCGAAAACGCGCCACGCCAGGCACTTCGAAGGAAAAGTCGGTTTCAAGATGCTTCTCGAAGTCCACCCGCTGGAGGTCGTTCATGATGTCGTAGATCAGCTCATGCACTTCCTTGTGGTCCAGGGCCGGCAGGTTGATGCGTCGCACATCGCCGTCGACACGGATCATCGGTGGCAGGCCGGCGGACAGGTGCAGGTCAGACGCGCCTTGTTTGGCGCTGAAAGCCAGCAGCTCAGTGATATCCATAGCGCTCCTCAATTCCAGTAGAATGCCGCGAACCTCAGACCCGCTGGCGCCTCTTGAATGTCCACGATAGCAGACAACATCACTCAGGTTAGTTCACGCATCGGTGCTGCCGCCCTCGCCGCCGGGCGCGACGAGCACAGCATCCAGCTGCTGGCCGTGAGCAAGACCAAGCCCGCCGAGGCCTTGCGCGAAGCCTATACCGCCGGGGTCCGCGACTTTGGTGAAAACTACCTGCAGGAAGCCTTGAGCAAACAACTCGAATTGGCCGACTTGCCCTTGATCTGGCATTTCATCGGCCCCATTCAATCGAACAAGACTCGCGCTATCGCCGAGCATTTCGACTGGGTGCATTCCGTGGATCGCTTGAAAATCGCACAACGCCTGTCCGAACAACGTCCTGCCGATTTGCCTCCATTGAACATTTGCATCCAGGTCAACGTCAGCGGTGAAGCCAGCAAGTCCGGCTGCACCCCGGCCGACCTGCCCGCCCTGGCCGATGCCATCAGCGCTCTACCGCATCTGAAATTGCGCGGGCTGATGGCGATTCCCGAGCCGACTGAAGATCGCGCCGCCCAAGACGCAGCCTTTGCTGCCGTGCGCGACTTAATCAAAAGCATGCAAGCCAGCCTGAACCTGCCACTCGACACACTTTCCATGGGCATGAGCCACGACCTTGAGTCGGCCATTGCTATGGGCGCCACTTGGGTCCGCATCGGCACCGCTCTGTTCGGCGCCCGTGGCTCTCCACAAATGCATAGCCGGCCTTGAATATGGCCGACTCACCTCTCTCTATAAGGACCTGACATGAGCAAGACTCGTATTGCCTTTATTGGAGCCGGCAACATGGCCGCCAGCCTGATCGGCGGCCTGCGCGCCAAAGGTCTGGACGCCGCGCAGATCCGCGCCAGCGACCCCGGTGAAGAAACCCGTGCCCGCGTGAGCGCCGAACACGGCATCGAAGTGTTTGCCGACAACGCCGACGCCATTCAGGGCGTGGACGTGATCGTGCTGGCGGTCAAACCCCAGGCGATGAAAGCCGTTTGCGAAGCCATTCACCCGAGCCTCAAGCCGAATCAACTGGTGGTCTCGATTGCAGCCGGCATCACCTGCGCCAGCATGAACAACTGGCTTGGCGCCCAGCCCATCGTGCGCTGCATGCCTAACACCCCGGCGCTGCTGCGTCAGGGCGTGAGCGGTTTGTTCGCCACCAGCGAAGTGAGCACCGAACAACGCCAGCAAGCTGAAGAGCTGCTGTCGGCGGTTGGCATTGCCCTGTGGCTGAACGAAGAACAGCAACTGGACGCGGTCACCGCCGTTTCCGGCTCAGGCCCTGCGTATTTCTTCCTGCTGATCGAAGCCATGACCGCTGCAGGCGTAAAGCTCGGCCTGCCAGCGGACATCGCCGCACAACTGACCGTGCAAACCGCTTTGGGCGCTGCACACATGGCGGTCGCCAGTGATGTCGACGCGGCTGAACTGCGTCGCCGCGTGACGTCGCCTGCGGGCACCACCGAAGCGGCGATCAAGTCGTTCCAGGCCGGCGGCTTCGAAGCCCTGGTAGAAAAAGCACTCGGCGCCGCTGCGCACCGCTCGGCCGAGATGGCTGAGCAACTCGGTCGCTAATCAGCTCTTACAAAGGAATCAATGATGCTCGGACTCAATGACGCTGCCATTTTTGTGATTCAAACCCTGAGCAGCCTGTATCTGCTGATCGTGCTGCTGCGCTTCATCCTGCAACTGGTGCGAGCGAACTTCTACAACCCGCTCTGCCAGTTCGCCGTGAAAGCCACTCAACCGCTGCTCAAGCCGTTGCGTCGGGTTATCCCGAGCATGTTCGGGCTGGACATGTCGTCGCTGGTTTTGGCGCTGATCGTGCAAATGGCGCTGTACGCGGTCATTCTGCTGCTCAGTGGCTACGAGGTCGACGTGCTGTTTCTGGCGCCGTGGGCATTGATTGGTATCTTCGCGCTGTTTTTGAAGATCCTGTTCTGGGCGATGATCATCAGTGTGATTCTGTCCTGGGTTGCTCCGGGCAGCCACAACCCGGGCGCAGAACTGGTCCAGCAGATCACTGAACCGGTACTCGCGCCGTTCCGCCGGATCGTGCCGAACCTGGGTGGCCTCGACATCTCGCCGATCTTCGCGTTTATCGCGCTGCAGTTGTTGCAAAGCTGGCTGATTCCACGCCTTGCGTACTACGCCCTCATGCCGAAGGAACTGTTCGGCCTGATCTGATGAGCTACTTTCGCTGGGACGGTGATGATCTGATTCTGGAATGTCACCTGCAACCTGCGGCCCGCAGCGATGATTTCTGCGGGCTGCATGGCGATCGCCTGAAGATCCGCCTGACCGCACCGCCCGTTGAAGGCAAGGCCAATGCGTACCTGATGGCGTTTCTGGCCAAGACGTTCGGGGTTTCCAAGCGTCAGTTGAGTTTGATCAGCGGGGAGCTGAACCGGCAGAAACGGGTGCGGATCTGTTCGCCGAAGAAGCTGCCGGATTTGCCGGATCTGGTGCGACAGCCTGGCTGACCGTGTCATCGTTCATCGCGAGCAGGCTCGCTCCCACATTGGAATGCGTTCCCCTGTGGGAGCGAGCCTGCTCGCGATTGCCGCGCCTCGGTCTACCTGGGAAAAAATCAGGCCCGGCCTTTGCTTGCCGCTAGCCACAGCGGTCTTTAGACTTACGCCTCATTTCAATGAGAGCAGGGTCGATGCCAGCTGCCTTCCCCCCCGATTCTGTTGGTCTGGTGACGCCGCAAGTGGCGCACTTCAGTGAACCCCTGGCCTTGGCCTGCGGACGTTCGCTGCCCGCTTATGACCTGATCTACGAAACCTACGGCACGCTGAACGCTACGGCGAGCAATGCCGTGCTGATCTGCCACGCCTTGTCCGGTCACCATCACGCTGCCGGCTTCCACAGCCCCGACGACCGCAAACCCGGTTGGTGGGACAGCTGCATCGGCCCCGGCAAGCCGATCGATACCAACAAGTTCTTCGTGGTCAGCCTGAATAATCTCGGCGGGTGCAACGGTTCCACCGGCCCCAGCAGCATCAATCCGGAAACCGGCAAGCCATTCGGCGCCGATTTCCCGGTACTGACCGTGGAAGACTGGGTCCACAGCCAGGCGCGTCTCGCTGATCTGCTCGGCATCCGCCAATGGGCGGCGGTGATCGGCGGCAGCCTCGGCGGCATGCAGGCCTTGCAGTGGACCATCACCTACCCGGACCGCGTGCGGCACTGCCTGGCGATTGCCTCGGCACCGAAACTGTCGGCGCAGAACATCGCGTTCAACGAAGTCGCACGTCAGGCGATCCTCACCGACCCGGAGTTCCATGGCGGTTCGTTCCAGGAAGCGGGCGTGATCCCCAAGCGCGGGCTGATGCTGGCGCGGATGGTCGGGCACATCACGTACCTGTCCGACGACTCCATGGGCGAGAAATTCGGTCGCGGCCTCAAGAGCGAAAAGCTCAACTACGACTTCCACAGTGTCGAGTTCCAGGTCGAAAGCTACCTGCGCTATCAGGGCGAGGAGTTTTCCGGGCGTTTCGACGCCAACACCTACCTGCTGATGACCAAGGCACTGGACTACTTCGACCCGGCGGCAAACTTCGACGATGACTTGGCGAAAACCTTCGCCAATGCCCAGGCCAGGTTCTGCGTGATGTCCTTCACTACCGACTGGCGCTTCTCCCCTGCCCGCTCGCGGGAGCTGGTGGACGCGCTGATGGCGGCCAGGAAAGACGTCTGCTACCTGGAGATCGACGCTCCGCAAGGCCATGATGCCTTCCTGATCCCGATCCCGCGTTATTTGCAGGCCTTCAGCAATTACATGAACCGTATAGCGCTTTGAGGAAGACATGAGAGCCGATCTGGAAATCATCCAGGAATGGATCCCCGCCGGCAGCCGCGTGCTCGACCTCGGTTGCGGTGACGGCGAGTTGCTGACCTGGCTGCGTAACCACAAACAGGTCACCGGCTATGGCCTGGAAAACGACCCGGACAACATTGCCGAGTGCGTGGCCAAGGGCATCAACGTCATCGAGCAGGACCTGGACAAGGGCCTGGGCAACTTTGCCAGCAACAGCTTCGACATCGTGGTCATGACCCAGGCCCTGCAAGCTGTGCACTACCCGGACAGGATCCTCGATGAAATGCTGCGGGTCGGTCGCCAGTGCATCATCACCTTCCCCAACTTCGGTCACTGGCGCTGCCGCTGGTACCTGGCAAGCAAGGGCCGGATGCCGGTTTCGGAGTTTCTGCCGTACACCTGGTACAACACGCCGAACATTCACTTCTGCACCTTCGAAGACTTTGAAGCACTGTGTCGCGAACGTGAAGCCAAGGTCATTGATCGGCTTGCCGTGGATCAACAGCACCGGCATGGGTGGGCCAGTAAGCTATGGCCTAATCTGTTAGGTGAGATCGGCATCTACCGCGTCAGCAGCCCCGGTCTGCCGGACCACAAGGTCGCGGTCTGAATCACGACACTTCGAGGAGAACGATCATGGGTCGTCTAGCACTGTTTTTACTTACTGCCTGCCTGAGCGTCACCGCCATGGCCGCCGACGTCATCAAGGGCGAGCGCAAGGAAACCTTTGGCGACGTGACGGTGCATTACAACACCTTCAATTCCACTTTCCTGACACCGGATATCGCCAAGGCGGCCGAGCTGAACCGCAGCAAGAATCAGGGCGTGATCAACGTCTCGGTACTCAAGGAAGGTAAACCACAGACGGCTCAGGTCAGCGGCACGGTCAAAGACCTGACCAGCCAAAGCATCCCGCTGAAGTTCAAACAGATCACTGAAACAGGCGCGGTCTACTACATCGCCCAGTTCCCGGTGGATCAGCAGGAAATCCGCACCTTCAAGATCGATGTTAAAACCGGCGACAAAACCAACACCATCAATTTCCAGCAAGAGCTTTTCCCCGGCCAATGATGAATTTCACGCAACTCGTACTGGCCAGCCATAACGCCGGCAAGCTCAAGGAACTCCAGGCCATGCTCGGCGAATCGGTGCATTTGCGCTCGATCGGCGAGTTCAGCAGCGTCGAGCCTGAAGAAACCGGCCTGTCGTTCGTCGAGAACGCCATTCTCAAGGCCCGCAATGCCTCGCGCATTTCCGGTCTGCCGGCCTTGGCCGACGATTCGGGGCTGGCGGTGGATTTCCTCGGCGGTGCGCCGGGTATCTATTCGGCCCGTTACGCTGACGGCAAGGGTGATGCGGCGAACAACGCCAAACTGCTCGACGTTTTGAAAGATGTGCCTGAAGCCGAGCGCGGCGCACAATTCGTCTGTGTGCTGGCGCTGGTGCGTCATGCCGACGATCCGTTGCCGATCCTCTGCGAAGGCCTGTGGCATGGGCGCATCCTGACCGAGGCCAGCGGCGAGCACGGTTTTGGCTACGATCCGCTGTTCTGGGTGCCGGAGCGCAATTGTTCCAGCGCCGAGTTGAGCCCGAGCGACAAGAACCTCATCAGTCACCGCGCCCGTGCAATGGATCTGCTGCGCCAGCGTCTGGGCCTGAAATGACCCATGACTCGTCCGCGTCGCCGCTGATCTTCGGCGGCGCCGCACAATCGCCTCGAGCGGCCCTGCCCGTGCTGCCGCCCCTGGCGTTGTACATCCACATCCCGTGGTGTGTACGCAAATGCCCTTATTGCGACTTCAACTCCCACACCGCCAGCCCCGTGTTGCCGGAAGAAGAATATGTCGACGCCTTGCTGGCCGACCTCGATCAGGACCTGCATGCGGTCTATGGCCGCGAGCTGAGCTCGATCTTCTTCGGTGGCGGCACGCCGAGCCTGTTCAGTGCCGAGGCTTTGGGCCGTTTGCTCAAGGGTGTCGAGCAACGTATTCCGTTTGCCAGCGACATCGAAATCACCCTGGAAGCCAACCCCGGAACGTTCGAGCAGGAGAAATTCCGCGCCTACCGGGCGCTGGGCATCAATCGCCTGTCGATCGGCATCCAGAGTTTTCAGGAAGAGAAGCTCAAGGCCCTGGGACGGATTCACAATGGTGATGAAGCCGTGCGAGCCGCCGGCATGGCCCGTCAGGCCGGCTTCGACAACTTCAATCTGGACCTGATGCACGGTTTGCCCGATCAATCCCTGGACGACGCCCTGAACGACCTGCGCCAGGCCATTGCCCTGAAGCCGACCCACCTGTCCTGGTATCAGCTGACGCTGGAACCGAACACGGTGTTCTGGAACCAGCCGCCGACGCTGCCGGAAGACGATACCCTGTGGGATATTCAGGAGGCCGGTCAGGCGCTGTTGGCCGAACACGGTTACGCGCAATACGAAGTTTCGGCCTATGCCCAGCCCGGTCGTCCGGCGCGGCATAACCTCAATTACTGGAGTTTCGGCGACTTCATCGGCATCGGCGCCGGAGCCCACGGCAAGCTCAGTCACCCGGACGGGCGCATTGTGCGCACATGGAAGACTCGCCTGCCGAAGGACTACCTCAACCCGGCCAAAAGCTTTCAGGCCGGCGAGAAAGCCCTGACCAACGAAGAGCTGCCGTTCGAGTTCCTGATGAACGCCTTGCGCCTGACCGAGGGCGTCGAAGCGCGGTTGTATCCAGAGCGCACCGGGCTGCCCCTGGAAAGCCTCGCCGAAGGCCGTCGCGAGGCCGAACAAAGTGGCTTGTTGCAGGTCGAACCGTCACGTCTGGCGGCCACGCTGCGCGGACAACTCTTTCTCAATGACTTGCTGCAGAATTTTCTGACATAAGGAAATCGAATGGATCTGGTACTCGACCTGCTCGCCACCGTGTCCCGCTGGAGCCGTAGCAACCTGTCGGAAATCTCTCTGGCGCTGGTGGGCTGTTTGCTGGTGCTGTTTGGCGCCGACATCAAAGGCTGGGTCGACCAACGCCTGGGCAGCATCGCCGGCGCCTTGCGCGTCCCGCTGATGGCCTTGCTGTGCATGGTCGGCAGCGGCGTGGCGCTGATCTATGCAACGCCATGGATCATCAAAGGCCTGAGCCAGTTCAACAACTACAGCCTGGCGCCGGTGTTGTTGGTGGTGCTGGTGCTCATTGGCGTCGTCGCCGATCGCCGCTGATCCCAGAACAGCACACAAAACAACTGTGGGAGCGAGCCTGCTCGCGATGAGGGCCTGACATTCAACATCTTCGTTGACTGTCAGACCGCTATCGCGAGCAGGCTCGCTCCCACAGTTTTTACAGCGTTGTACTTAAGCCTGTTTTTCGAACTTCAGATCCCACACGCCATGCCCAAGACGTTCGCCACGGCGTTCGAACTTGGTGATCGGGCGCTCGGCCGGGCGCGGGACGCATTTGCCGTCTTCGGCGAGGTTGCGATAGCCCGGGGCGACGCTCATCACTTCCAGCATGTACTCGGCGTACGGTTCCCAGTCGGTGGCCATGTGCAACACACCGCCGACCTTCAACTTGCTGCGCACCAGCTCGGCGAACGATGCCTGAACGATACGACGCTTGTGGTGACGGCTCTTGTGCCACGGGTCCGGGAAAAACAGCATCAGGCGATCGAGGCTGTTGTCGGCGATGCAACGGTTGAGCACTTCGATCGCATCGCAATCGTAGACGCGCAGGTTGGTCAGGCCCTGAGTCAACACGCCATTGAGCAGCGCGCCGACACCCGGACGGTGAACCTCAACGCCAATGAAATCCTGCTCCGGCGAGGCCGCGGCCATCTCCAGCAGCGAATGGCCCATGCCGAAGCCGATTTCCAGGGAACGCGGCGCCGAACGGCCGAACACCTGATCAAAATCCACCGGCGCATCAGCCAGCGGCAGTACGAACAGCGGCGTACCTTGGTCCAGACCGCGCTGTTGGCCTTCGGTCATGCGCCCGGCGCGCATCACGAAACTCTTGATGCGGCGGTGTTGGCGCTCTTCGCCTTCTTCCGTCTGGATAGGCGTGTCGTTTGATTCAGTCATCAATGGCTCTTACTTGATCAGACCATCCAGCGGCGAGGAGGCGCTGGCATAGAGTTTTTTCGGCATGCGGCCGGCGAGGTAGGCCAGACGGCCCGCGACAATGGCGTGTTTCATGGCTTCGGCCATCATGATCGGCTGCTGGGCGTTGGCGATGGCCGAGTTCATCAGCACCGCTTCACAGCCCAGTTCCATGGCGATGGTGGCGTCAGAGGCAGTACCGACACCGGCATCCACCAGCACCGGAATTTTCGCTTCTTCCAGGATGATCTGCAGGTTGTACGGGTTGCAGATCCCCAGGCCGGTGCCGATCAGCCCGGCCAGCGGCATCACCGCGATGCAGCCGATTTCCGCCAGTTGACGGGCAATGATCGGGTCATCGCTGGTGTACACCATTACGTCGAAGCCTTCCTTGACCAGCACTTCGGCGGCCTTGAGGGTTTCGATCACGTTAGGGAACAGGGTTTTCTGATCCGCCAGCACTTCCAACTTCACCAGGTTGTGACCGTCGAGCAGCTCACGGGCCAGGCGGCAAGTGCGCACGGCTTCGATGGCGTCGTAGCAACCGGCAGTGTTCGGCAGGAAGGTGTAGCGATCCGGCGACAGGACTTCGAGCAGGTTCGGTTCGCCCGGGTTCTGGCCGAGGTTGGTGCGGCGCACGGCGAAGGTGACGATCTCGGCACCCGAGGCTTCGATGGCCAGGCGGGTTTCTTCCATGTCACGGTACTTGCCGGTGCCTACCAGCAAACGCGACTGGTAAGTACGACCGGCCAGGACGAAAGGCTTGTCGCTACGAACGATGCTCATGGGAAATCCTCTGTAGGGGTGAGGTTCTTGCAGAATAATTCTGTGGCCGGTCGGGCCGGAGGGCTAGCCGCCGCCGATGGCGTGCACCACTTCGACCGAATCGCCGTCGTTCAGCGTGGTTTCTGCATGCTGGCTGCGCGGGACGATATCCAGATTGAGCTCGACCGCCACCCGGCGCCCGGTCAATTCCAGACGGGTCAGCAGGGCCGCAACGGTTTCGCCGTCGGGCAGTTCTAGGGAATCGCCGTTCAATTGAATGCGCATACCGAATGCCGCCATCTTTTTTAGGGGCTGGCATTCTAGCCCGATCAGACTTGGCGACCCAAGCCATTCGTCTTGAAACACGGTCCCGTAGGAGCGAGCGGTGCGGCGATCCGACTTGCCCGCGAAGGCATGGTGTCAGTCAACGAAGAAGGTGACTGATACGACGCCTTCGCGGGCAAGCCTCGCTCCTACAGCCGCCAAGCGGCAAGCCCCAGGCAAACCCAGCCGACCAGGAATGCCAGGCCACCGAAGGGCGTAACGATCCCGAGCTTGCTGATACCCGTTATCGTCAGCAGGTACAGGCTGCCGGAAAACAACAGAATGCCAATAGCAAATGATGCGCCGGCCCATGTAATCAGTCGACCGGGAATTTGCGTGGCGAGCAGCGCTACGCCCAGCAACGCCAGGGTGTGCACCAGTTGATAGGTGACGCCCGTATGGAAAATCGCCAGGTACTCGGCGCTCAGGCGGCTTTTCAGGCCATGGGCGGCGAATGCGCCCAAGGCAACACCGGTGAAGCCGAAAAAAGCAACCAGCATCAGGAAGCCACGCAACATGAGAACTCCAGTCAGACTCGATCAACAGGGTCTGTATAATGGCCGGCTCAACGGGTTCGGCCAAGCCATCTCTATGCTGCAGTTAATTTTCCGTCGTTTCACGAAGGCCCTGCTCTGGTTCGCGGGCGGCAGCGTATTGCTGGTGTTGCTGTTTCGGGTGGTGCCGCCACCGGGAACGGCGCTGATGGTCGAGCGCAAGATCGAATCCTGGATCGATGGCGAGCCCATAGACCTGCAACGCACCTGGAAACCCTGGGATGAAATCTCCGACGACCTGAAAGTCGCAGTGATTGCCGGTGAGGATCAGATGTTTCCCGAGCATTGGGGCTTTGATATCGGCGCGATTCAGGCGGCGTTTGCGCATAACGAACGCGGCGGCTCGATTCGTGGCGCCAGCACCCTGAGCCAGCAAGTGTCGAAGAACCTGTTTCTGTGGTCTGGCCGCAGCTGGCTGCGCAAGGGCCTGGAAGCCTGGTTTACCGGGCTGATCGAGGTGTTGTGGCCCAAGCAACGGATTCTTGAGGTGTACCTCAACAGCGTCGAGTGGGACGAAGGCGTGTTTGGCGCCGAAGCGGCGGCCCGGCATCACTTTGGTGTGGGCGCTCGTTCGCTGTCCCGGCAGCAGGCGAGTCTGCTGGCCGCGGTACTGCCGAACCCGCGGGTGTGGAGTGCCAGCCATCCAACGAACTACGTTGCACGGCGGGCGGGCTGGATTCGGCAGCAGATGAGTCAGTTGGGCGGGGACAGTTATCTGCTCGGGCTCAACGATTCGCGCCGGGCACCTTGGTCTCAATAACTTGACGCAAATCCTGTAGGAGCGAGGCTTGCCCGCGAAGGCGGTGCGTCATTCAGCAATGATGTGTCTGACACACCGCCTTCGCGGGCAAGCCTCGCTCCTACAGGGGTTCGGTGCAAGCGGTCACCAACAAAAACGCCCCGATCAATGATCGGGGCGTTTTTTATTACCGGCGCGCAGGTTAGGCGGCAATCGACAACTTGAGTTTGTTCATCGCGCTCTTCTCAAGCTGACGAATACGCTCGGCCGACACGTTGTACTTCTGCGCCAGGTCGTGCAGCGTGGCTTTTTCTTCTGCCAGCCAGCGCTGGTAGAGGATGTCGCGGCTGCGGTCGTCCAGCACTTCAAGCGCTTCGTGCAGGTTATGGTTGGAGTTGTCGCTCCAGTCGGCGTCTTCCAGTTGACGGGCCGGATCGTACCGGTGGTCTTCCAGATAGTTGGCCGGCGACTGGAATGCACTGTCGTCGTCCGCTTCCGCGGCCGGGTCGAAAGCCATGTCATGGCCGGTCAGGCGACTTTCCATCTCGCGCACTTCCCGCGGCTCTACGCCGAGGCTTTCCGCCACGCGATGGACTTCCTCGTTGTTCAGCCAGGCCAGACGTTTCTTCTGGCTGCGCAGATTGAAGAACAGCTTGCGCTGAGCCTTGGTGGTCGCGACTTTCACGATCCGCCAGTTGCGCAGGATGAACTCGTGGATTTCCGCCTTGATCCAGTGCACTGCGAAGGACACCAGACGTACACCCATTTCCGGGTTGAAACGCTTGACCGCTTTCATCAGGCCGACGTTGCCTTCCTGGATCAGGTCAGCCTGGGCCAGGCCGTAGCCGGAATAGCTACGGGCAATGTGTACGACAAAACGCAGGTGGGCGAGCACCATCTGCCGAGCCGCCCCCAAATCCTGCTCATAATAGAGACTCTCGGCCAGTTCACGCTCCTGCTCCGGCGTCAGCAATGGAATGCTGTTCACCGTGTGCACATAGGCCTCCAGGTTCGCACCCGGGACCAGAGCATATGCAGGTTGCAAAGAATTGGTCATACGAAAAAACCTCCGACTTACATAACTCGTGCAGTTCAGCACTGCGAAAATTGACCGGAAACCAAAAGACAAGTTCCCATAAACGCTGAAAGGTCAATACGAGCAAAATGATATTACTTTGGCGCAAGCTCCCGCAGGTGGCGTGCGACTGCAATCCATGCACCGATATACCCCAACAGCACCGCGCCAAGCAAGAGCGATAGACCGTCGGCAACTGGCACTCCGGCCAGCGCAAAATCACTGCCGTACAAACCGGCCAGTCCAACTACCGCGTCGTTCAGCCAGTTCAGGCCGAACGCCAATACACCCCAGGAAAGAATCCCCGCACCGAAGCCATAAAGCGCGCCCATATACAGAAAGGGCCTGCGCACATAGCTGTCCGTGCCGCCGACGAGTTTAATCACTTCTATCTCTGTGCGGCGGTTTTCAATATGAAGACGAATGGTATTGCCTATCACCAAAAGTAATGCAGAAACCAAAAGCACGGTCAGACCGAAGACAAATCGGTCGCCCAGCTTGAGGATGGCTGCCAGACGCTCGACCCAGACTAGATCAAGTTGCGCCTGTTGTACCTTCGGCAATTCGGAAAGTTTTTGTCTCAATGCTTCAAGCGCAGGCTTGTCGACCTTGTCCGGGGTCACCAGGACCACCCCCGGCAGCGGGTTTTCCGCAAGTTCCTTAAGCGCTTCGCCCAGGCCGGACTGCTGCTGAAACTCTTCCAGCGCCTGATCGCGACCTACGTATTCGGCCTCGGCCACGCCTGGCATGCCCTTGATCTGCTCACGCAACGACTCGCCCTGCTCAGGGCTGGCGTCGAGTTGCAGGTACAGGGAAATCTGCGCCGCACGCTGCCAGGAACCGCCGAGACGCTCGACATTACTTAGCAAAAGTGACAGGCCCATTGGCAGGCTGAGGGCAACCGCCATCACCATGCAGGTGAAAAAACTACCGATCGGGTGTTTGCCCAAGCGGCGCAAGCTGTCCAGCAAACTCGCGCGATGGCTTTCGACCCAGGCGCGGCACAGCGTGGCGAAATCCGGGCCATCGTCATCGTCGCGCTTTTTCTTCTGCGGCTGCGGTTGCGGATCGGCGGCCTTCGGGGCCACGCGCTCGGAAACCTTGGGGCTACGTGTTGCACTCATACGCCAGCCTCCCCGTCGCCGATCAATCGGCCACGCTGCAGGGTGAGCATGCGATGACGCATGCGGGCAATCAGTGCCAGGTCGTGACTGGCGATCAGCACGCTGGTGCCCAGACGGTTGATGTCTTCGAACACGCCCATGATTTCTGCTGCCAGACGCGGGTCGAGGTTACCGGTGGGTTCGTCCGCCAGCAGCAAGGCCGGACGGTGAACGATGGCGCGAGCGATGCCGACGCGTTGTTGCTGACCGGTGGACAGGTCGCCGGGGTAGAGATCGGTTTTGTCCGAGAGCGCCACACGCTCCAGGGCCGAGTCCACACGCTTGGCGACTTCGGCCTTGGACAGGCCAAGGATCTGCAGCGGCAACGCGACGTTGTTGAACACCGTGCGATCGAACAGCAACTGGTGGTTCTGGAACACCACGCCGATCTGCCGGCGCAGGAACGGAATCTGCGCATTGCTGATAGTGCCCAGGTCTTGCCCTGCCAGCAGCAATTTGCCGGTGGTCGGACGTTCCATGGCCAGCAACAGCCGCAACAAAGTGCTTTTACCAGCGCCGGAATGGCCGGTGACAAACAAGAATTCGCCCCGACGGACTCGGAAGCTCAGCTCATGCAAGCCGACGTGACCATTCGGGTAGCGCTTACCGACCTGCTCGAAACGAATCATGAACGCTCCCGCTCGGCAAATAATGCCTGGACAAAGGGTTCTGCTTCAAAAGTACGCAAATCGTCGATGCCTTCGCCGACGCCGATGTAACGAATCGGCAAGCCAAACTGCTTGGCCAGGGCGAAAATCACCCCGCCCTTGGCGGTGCCGTCGAGTTTGGTCAGCGCCAGGCCGGTCAGTTCGACGGTCTGGTTGAATTGCTTGGCCTGGTTGATGGCGTTCTGGCCGGTGCCGGCGTCGAGCACCAACAGCACCTCGTGCGGCGCATCGGCGTCGAGCTTGCCGATCACCCGGCGAACCTTTTTCAGCTCTTCCATCAGGTTGTCTTTGGTGTGCAAACGACCCGCGGTGTCGGCGATCAGCACGTCAATGCCACGGGCCTTGGCGGCCTGCACGGCATCGAAGATGACCGAGGCCGAGTCGGCGCCGGTGTGCTGGGCGATGACCGGAATCTTGTTGCGCTCACCCCAGACCTGCAATTGCTCGACCGCTGCGGCGCGGAAGGTATCACCGGCGGCGAGCATGACTTTCTTGCCTTCCAGTTGCAGTTTCTTCGCCAGTTTGCCGATGGTGGTGGTCTTGCCGGCGCCGTTGACGCCCACCACCAGAATCACGAACGGCTTGTTCTGCGAGGTGATTTTCAGCGGCTGCTCGACCGGTTTGAGCATCGCTGCCAGTTCGGCTTGCAGGGATTTGTACAACGCATCGGCATCGGCCAGTTCTTTGCGGGCGACTTTCTGAGTCAGGCGCTGAATGATCACCGAGGTCGCTTCGACGCCGACATCGGCAGTCAGCAGGCGGGTTTCGATGTCTTCGAGCAACTCGTCATCGATGATTTTCTTGCCGAGGAACAGGCTGGCCATGCCCTCGCCAATGCTGGCGCTGGTCTTGGACAGGCCTTGCTTGAGACGGGCGAAGAAGCCGGCTTTGGACTCTTCGGTGTGCACCGGCTCGACCGGAGTTTCCACTGGAGCAACAGGCGTGGCGACAACAGGAACGATGACCGGTGCAGGTGCAGGTGCAGGTGCAGGTGCAGGAGCTTGAACGACCGGAGCAACCGGAGCAGGAGCAACAAATACCGGCACTTCAGGTTCTGGAGTAACCGGCGCAGGCTCGGCCACGAACACAGGCTCAACGACTGGCTCAACCATTGGCGCCTGAACCGGCTCAGGAGCAAACGCAGTCGGGGCCGGAATCGGCGGCGTGAAGTGCGCTGCTTGCTCATCTTTGACCAATGCCACCGGCTCTTCCGCCACCGGCAACGTCAGCCACGGCTCAGCGGCTGGTGTCAGCGGCAACGGGGCCACGACTACGGTTTCAGGTTCAGGCGCAGGCTCGGCCACGGATTGCAGCACCGACTCGGCGATCGGCAGGGCAATCGGCGCGGGCACTTCTTCCATGACCGGCGCCGGTGTTGGCTCAGGAAGTGGTTGTGGCTGTTCGACAACGGGTTCCTGCGGCTTTTTGCGCAGCCATCCGAACAGGCTTTTCTTCTCGCCAGCCGCAGCTGGGGTCTTCTTGTCGTCGTTGGAACCAAACATGGAGGACGGCTATCTCACGGTAGCGACGCGCCAAAGGGCGCCTCGGCAATAAATAATTCGCTGCAGAACAGACTGCGATTCATCCAGCTTGTTCACGCGCAACATTTTGTCGAGGTGCCAACGGCATCTCAAAGAAACGATTTCACGAAGGACTAGATTGGCAAAATCGGCGAAAAAGCAGAGTTTAGCTGCTAAACACATGCCTTCCGTCGCAAACCTATACAGCCTGATCAAACACAAAGGCCTGATAGGCGTGGCCGCCAGTAAAACGGATCAGTATCCTAGCACCCTCTCGCCCGCCGACGCTAAGACCAAGCGGGCAGCCCCAAAGGTTTAAAAACGAATGAATGCTCTAGCCCGCCGCGCCGCAGGCCTGCTGTTCAGCACAGTTTGTCTGCCACTTTCAGCCCTGGCTGCCGATCCACAACCCACCCACGAATTCACCCTCGACAACGGTCTGAAGGTCGTCGTGCGCGAAGACCATCGTGCGCCGGTCGTCGTTTCCCAAGTCTGGTACAAGGTCGGCTCAAGCTATGAGACACCCGGCCAGACCGGGCTGTCCCACGCGCTGGAACACATGATGTTCAAGGGCAGCGAGAAGGTCGGTCCCGGCGAAGCGTCGCTGATCCTGCGCGACCTCGGTGCCGAAGAGAACGCCTTCACCAGCGACGACTTCACCGCGTATTACCAAGTGCTGGCCCGTGACCGTCTGGGCGTGGCCTTCGAGCTGGAAGCCGACCGCATGGCCAACCTGCGCTTGCCGGCCGAAGAGTTCACCCGCGAGATTGAGGTGATCAAGGAAGAACGTCGCCTGCGCACCGACGACAAGCCGATGTCCAAGGCCTACGAACGTTTTATGGCCATGGCCTACCCCGCCAGCGGTTATCACACGCCGACCATCGGCTGGATGGCGGACCTCGACCGCATGAAGATCGAAGAACTGCGCCACTGGTATCAATCCTGGTATGTGCCGAACAACGCTACCCTGGTAGTGGTCGGTGACGTGACCCCGGACGAGGTCAAAACCTTGGCTCAGCGTTACTTCGGCCCGATCGCCAGGCGCGACGTGCCATCAGCGAAAATCCCGCTGGAACTGGCCGAGCCCGGCGAGCGAAAGATCACCCTGCATGTGCAGACCCAATTGCCGAGCCTGATGCTGGCCTTCAACGTACCGAGCATCGCCACCGCCGAAGACAAGCGTTCGGTGAACGCTCTGCGCCTGATCTCCGCACTGCTCGACGGCGGCTACAGCGGCCGGATCCCGACGCAACTGGAACGCGGCGAAGAGCTGGTGTCCGGCGGTTCATCGAGTTACGACGCCTACACCCGTGGCGACAGTCTGTTCACTTTGTCGGCCACGCCGAACACTCAGAAGAAGAAAACCATGGCCCAGGCAGAGGCCGGCCTGTGGAAACTGCTTGAACAGCTGAAAACCACCGCGCCGTCCACTGAAGAGCTGGAGCGCGTGCGGGCTCAGGTCATTGCCGGTCTGGTCTACGAGCGTGACTCGATCACCAGCCAGGCCACCGCCATCGGCCAACTGGAAACGGTCGGGTTGTCCTGGAAACTGATGGACACCGAACTCGCCGAACTGGAAAGCGTGACCCCGCAAGACATCCAGAAGGCCGCCAAGCTGTATTTCACCCGCGCACGTCTCAGCGTCGCCCATGTACTGCCCGAGGAGACGACTCATGAGTGAGCGTAAAAAACCGCGTCTGGCCCTGATCGGCCTGATCGTCATTGCATTGCTCGGCTCCGCCGCCTTCTATTTCTCCAAGTCTGACGAAACCAGCGCCAGCGAAGCCCTCGACAAAGCCAAGGCGAGCCAGAAGCTGCAATCGTTGGCAGAACTCGACGGCAAGGCCCCAAGCCATCGCTCGCTGAACGTGCAAACCTGGAACACCGCCGAAGGCGCCAAAGTGCTGTTCGTCGAAGCCCGTGAGCTGCCGATGTTCGATATGCGCCTGATCTTCGCCGCCGGCAGCAGCCAGGATGGCGATGCATCCGGCCTGGCCCTGCTGACCAACGCCATGCTCAATGAAGGTGTGGCCGGCAAAGACGTCAGCGCCATCGCCCAAGGCTTCGAAGGTCTGGGGGCCGATTTCGGCAACGGCGCCTATAAAGACATGGCGATTGCCTCGCTGCGCAGCCTCAGTGCCGCGGACAAACGCGAGCCTGCCTTGAAGCTGTTCGCTGAAGTCGTCGGCAAACCGACCTTCCCCGCCGACTCGTTTGCACGCATCAAGAACCAGATGCTGGCCGGCTTCGAATACCAGAAACAGAACCCCGGCAAACTCGCCAGCCTGGAGCTGATGAACCGCTTGTATGGCGATCACCCGTACGCGCATTCCAGCGACGGTACGGCGAAAAGCATTCCACCGATCACCCTGGCGCAGTTGCGGGCTTTCCATCAGAAAGCCTACGCCGCCGGTAACGTGGTGATTGCGCTGGTGGGCGATTTGTCGCGCGCCGAGGCCGAGGCGGTTGCCTCACAAGTGTCCGCCGATCTGCCCAAAGGGCCGGCGCTGGCAAAAATCGAACAGCCGAGCGACCCCAAGTCCAGCATCGGCCACATCGAGTTTCCGTCCAAGCAAACCAACCTGATGATCGCGCAACTGGGCATCGACCGTGACGATCCGGATTATGCAGCGTTGTCGCTGGGCAATCAGATCCTTGGCGGCGGTGGCTTCGGCACCCGGTTGATGAGCGAAGTGCGCGAGAAGCGCGGCCTGGCTTATGGCGTGTATTCGGGTTTCAGCCCGATGCAGGTCCGCGGCCCGTTCATGATCAACTTGCAAACCCGCGCCGAGATGAGCGAAGGCACGCTGAAACTGGTGCAGGACGTGCTCGCCGACTACCTTAAAACCGGCCCCACCGAGAAAGAACTCGACGACGCCAAGCGTGAACTGGCCGGCAGCTTTCCGCTGTCCACTGCCAGCAACGCCGATATCGTCGGGCAGCTCGGCGCCATGGGTTTTTACAACTTGCCGCTGACCTACCTGGAAGACTTCATGCAGCAGTCCCAGAGCCTGACCGTCGAGCAAGTCAAAGCCGCATTGAACAAACACCTGAGCACGGACAAACTGGTCATCGTCAGCGCTGGCCCGACCGTGCCACAAAAGCCGTTGCCGGCCCCATCTGACAAACCTGCCGAGCAACCGCTCGGGGTTCCGGAGCATTAATGGCCCATCCAAAAAAACCTGTTCACAACGTGCATAACGGCGTGAATCAACTGCGCATCATCGGCGGCGAATGGGGCAGCCGAAAGCTGAGCTTCCCCGATGCGCCAGGCTTGCGCCCAACGCCGGACCGAGTCCGTGAAACCCTGTTCAACTGGCTCGCGCCTTATGTCGTCGGGGCCAAGGTGCTCGACCCATTTGCCGGTAGCGGCGCATTGTTTCTCGAGGCTTTGTCCCGTGGCGCGGCAATGGGGCAGGCGCTGGATGCCAGCAACATCGCGGTAGCCAGCATCAAGGAACATCTGGGCACCCTGCGCTGCACGACTGGCCAGGTACAGACGGCCGACGCCTTGCGCTACCTGGAAACCCAGCCGGCCACAGCGTTCGATCTGGTGTTTCTCGACCCGCCATTCAATCAGAACCTGTTGCCTGTCGTTTGCACTTTGCTCGAAGAGCGTCAGTGGCTGAGTGACGATGCGTGGGTCTACACTGAAAGCGAAACGGCACCGTCGATATTGGGTTTGCCAGAAAATTGGCGCCTGCATCGGGAGCAAAAATCAGGACGGGTGTACTACGCGTTATGGCAACGTATGGCAGGGATGGCCGGTTAGTCCGGGCCTGAAAAAACGGTGCGAAGCTCAGTCAGCTAACGCTGCGGGTAAGCACCGCTGCATCGAGAGCAATCGTGTCCCATTTGCCAGAACGTTTCACCCCCGCCTTCACGCCCGCCTATGGCCTGGGCAATCCGCACTTACAAACCCTGTGGGGACCGCTATGGCGCAAAACCACACATATCGACCGCGAGCGCGAACGCTTGTGGCTCGAAGACGGCGACTTCCTTGACCTGGACTGGCACGGTCCCCACAGCGCAAATGCACCGTTGGTGCTGGTGTTGCACGGCCTGACCGGCTCATCGAATTCGCCTTATGTGGCCGGCGTACAGAAGGCGCTGGGCGCCCAAGGTTGGGCCAGTGTCGCGCTGAATTGGCGAGGCTGTTCCGGCGAGCCCAATCTGTTGCCGCGCAGTTACCATTCCGGGGCCAGTGAAGACCTGGCCGAAACCATCAAACACCTGCGGACCCAACGCCCCCTCGCACCGCTGTATGCGGTCGGTTATTCCATGGGCGGCAATGTGTTGCTCAAGCATCTGGGCGAAACGGGCAGCAACAGCGGTGTGCTAGGCGCCGTGGCAGTGTCGGTGCCGTTTCGCCTCGATCACTGCGCCGATCGAATCAGCCAGGGTTTTTCCAAGTTCTATCAAGCGCATTTCATGCGAGAGATGGTCGCCTACATCAAGAACAAGCAGCGCAAGTTCCAGCATGACGGACATGAGGATGGTCTGGCGGCATTGGCGGCGTTGGGCTCACTGGAGAATATGCGCACCTTCTGGGATTTCGATGGCCGGGTTACCGCACCGCTGAATGGTTTCGCCGATGCCGCGGATTACTATCGCCGCGCGTCGAGTCGTTATTTCCTTGGAGAGATTCGCACACCGACCCTGATCATCCAGGCGGCCGATGACCCGTTTGTGTTCCCTCATAGCCTGCCGCAAGCCGACGAATTGTCTGCCTGCACGCAATTCGAGTTGCAGGCCAAAGGTGGGCATGTCGGCTTCGTCGAGGGCTCGTTCCGGCAACCGGGTTACTACCTGGAACGGCGCATTCCCCAATGGCTCGCCACCACAGGGCGCAAGTAAACCATGGGTTCGGATCAGGGCGAGTCGCAGCGCTCGCCCTGGGTGATATCTCAAAAGCACCCTATTACTCATGTGGGAGCGAGCCTGCTCGCGATAGCGGAGTAACCGTCACCATTAATGTTGAATGTTATGGCCCCATCGCGAGCAGGCTCGCTCCCACATTGATTTTGCGTTTATTCGCCGGTGGCGATGCCTCGCGCAGGATCGTTGATCCACTCGCTCCACGACCCGGCATACAACGCTCCCAACGGATAGCCCGCCAGGCACAGGGAGAACAAGTTGTGGCAGGCGGTCACACCGGAACCGCAATACGCGACCAACTCCGTCGGTGAACGATCACCAAGCTTCGCGGCAAACCGCTGCTTGAGCTGTTCGGCCGGCAGGAACCGCCCGTCGCTGCCCAGGTTGTCGGTGAACGCGGCACATTGTGCGCCGGGGATGTGCCCGGCAATCGGATCGATCGGTTCCACTTCGCCCTTGAAGCGCGGCAAGCCGCGGGCGTCGAGCAAGGTCAGCGCGGGTTGGCCGAGGCGTTGCTGGAGCTGTTCGGCGCTGAGCACCAACGAAGCATCCGGCTTCCCGGTGAAGGTGCCACGGGTAACCGACGGCGGATCAAGACTCAGGGGTAATCCTGCGGCGTGCCAGGCTTTCAGTCCGCCATCGAGAATGAACACGCCATCACGCTTGCCCAGCCACGCCAGCAACCACCAAGCCCGCGCCGCGTAGGCGCCGGGACCGTCATCGTACAAAACCACTTCGCTGTCGGCGTTGATGCCCCAAGCTTGAAAGCGTTCGCTCAAGTCGGCGGGTTCAGGCAATGGATGACGCCCGGTAACCCCTTTGACCACTGCCCCGCTCAAATCACGCTCAAGATCGGCAAAGCTCGATCCGGCAATATGCCCTTCGGCGTAGCTGCGCTGACCGTAATCAGGGTCTTCGAGGGCAAAACGACAATCCAGAATCACCAGCCCCGGCGTCTCCTTTTTCAGGTCCAACGCTTGCGGGCTGATCAGTTGCGCAATGGGCATAACGGGCTCCTGTGATTTTGTTTGTCTGGAATCCTGCTGCACTCTTTATCCCACTTCTTATCCCACTTCTTCCAGCGCCTGGGCCAGCGGCACATAAAACTCTTCGAACAGCGCATTCACTGCCTCGCGAGCTTGATCGGTGACGAACCCGGCCTCCAGCACCAGCACCTGATACACGCCCCGCTTGATGGCCTGTTCGCTCAGATGATTGGAATTTTCCCGCGTGGTGCACAGAAAACGCACCCACGAGGTGAGGATGATCCAGGCATTGAGGGTCAGGGACTCGATCTGAACCTTGTCCATGCACAGAATGCCGGCCTCGACGAAACCTGCGTAGATGTGGGTGCCCTGGATCAGGCAGCGCTGGGAAAAGCGCCGGTAGCGGGCGGCCAGCTCGGGATCGCTGTCGAGCAAATGCTCGAGGTCGCGATGCAGGAAGCGGTATTGCCACATGGCGGCGAGCAGTTCCTTGAGGTAGAAGCGCTTGTCTTCGACCGTCGCGGCGCGCCCCTGGGGCGGGCGCAGGAAGCTGTCCACGAGGTTTTCGTACTCACTGAACAACACGGCGATGATCGCCTGCTTGTTGGGGAAGTGGTAGTACAGGTTGCCCGGGGAAATCTCCATGTGGGCAGCAATGTGGTTGGTGCTGATGCTGCGCTCGCCCTGTTGATTGAACAGCTCCAGGCTGTTCTGCACGATGCGCTCGCTGGTTTTGATCCGAGGGGCCATGGCTTGAGCTTTAATTGTGCGATGGGGGCATCTTACGACCTATCCGCTCGCGGTTAAAACAAAGCTGTACCAAAGTGCCATTTGACTTTATAGAGCATAGACTCTAAAAAGTCCCTCATTCCAATAAATCCGGTGCCGACCATGCCTGCTGACATTGCCTACCTGAAGAACCTGCAGCAGCCTCTGGACGAGCTTAAAACCTTGTTCGACGCTCAACGTGCGGCGTATGCAGCCAACCCAATGCCACCCGCAGCTCAGCGCCAGCAATGGCTAAAGACGTTGAAGGACCTGCTGAGCAACGAGCGTCAGGCCCTGATCGACGCCATCAGCCAGGACTTCAGCCACCGCAGCGCCGATGAAACCCTGCTCGCCGAACTGATGCCCAGCCTGCACGGCATTCATTACGCCAGCCGCCATCTCAAAGACTGGATGAAAGCCTCGCGACGCAAAGTCGGCCTCGCCTTTCAGCCGGCGTCAGCCAAAGTGGTTTATCAGCCGTTGGGCGTAGTCGGCGTGATCGTGCCGTGGAACTACCCGCTTTACCTGGCCATCGGGCCGTTGGTGGGGGCGTTGTCGGCAGGCAATCGGGTGATGCTCAAACTCAGCGAATCGACCCCCGCCACCGGTTTGCTACTCAAGGAATTGCTGGGTCGAATCTTTCCCCAGGATTTGGTCTGTGTAGTGCTGGGCGAGGCCGATATCGGTGTGGCGTTCTCGCGGCTGCGTTTCGATCACTTGCTGTTCACCGGTGCCACCAGCATCGGTAAACACGTGATGCGCGCGGCGGCCGAGAATCTGACGCCGGTGACCCTCGAATTGGGCGGCAAGTCCCCGGCGATCGTTTCCCGCGATGTGCCGCTCAAGGACGCCGCCGAACGCATCGCTTTCGGCAAGACCCTCAACGCCGGGCAAACCTGTGTCGCCCCGGACTATGTGCTGGTGCCGGAAGACCGCATCGGCTCTTTCGTCGAAGCCTATCGTCAGGCGGTTCGCGGGTTTTATCCCACGCTGGCCGATAACCCGGACTACACCGCCATCATCAATGACCGACAACTGGCCCGCCTCAACGGCTACCTCAGCGACGCCACCAGCAAGGGCGCGCTGCTGATTCCGCTGTTCGATCAGGGCCAGGGCCGGCGCATGAGTCATAGCCTGCTGCTCAACGTCAACGACGACATGACGGTGATGCAGGACGAAATCTTCGGCCCGTTGCTGCCAATCGTGCCGTACAAGGATCTCGACGAAGCGTTTGCCTACATCAACCAACGCCCTCGTCCGCTGGCGCTGTATTACTTCGGCTACGACAAGCGTGAGCAAAACCGCGTCCTTCACGAAACCCATTCGGGCGGCGTTTGCCTCAATGACACCTTGCTTCATGTTGCTCAGGACGACATGCCGTTCGGCGGCATCGGTGCCTCGGGCATGGGCCACTATCACGGCCACGAGGGTTTTCTGACCTTCAGCAAGGCCAAAGGCGTGCTGATCAAACAACGCTTCAATGCGGCGAAGCTGATCTATCCGCCGTATGGCAAATCCATTCAGAAACTGATCCAGAAGCTGTTTATCCGCTAACGATCACCATCGCCGGGTAATAACAATAATGAGCCCAAGCCTGTCCGATACACCCGCGCTGTCACGGCGCGGCCTGCTCAAATTCAGCCTCGGCGCCAGTGCCTTTCTCGCCACGGCCGGATTAGGCGCGAGCCTCAGCGGCTGCTCGTCGAGTACTCCGGCCAGCGGTTTCGCGATTCTGCGCAGCGGCGACCTGCTGTTTCTGCGGGCAGTGATCCCGGTGATGCTCGACGGCGCCGTGGCCATCGAAAAAATGCCGGCCGCCGTCGCCGAGACTCTGCATTGCCTGGATAACGGCCTGAATCACCTGTCGCCGGAAATGCTCAAACTGACCCGGCAATTGTTCGATGTACTGGGGATGGCCGTGACTCGCGGACCACTGACCGGGATCTGGGGCAGCTGGGAAAACGCCAGCAGCGAACAGATCCGGCATTTTCTCGACCGCTGGGAAAACAGCTCATTGAGCCTGCTGCGTATGGGCCACAGCTCGTTGCTGCAAATGGTGATGATGGCGTGGTACAGCCGGGCGGAGTCCTGGGCGCATTGCGGGTATCCGGGGCCGCCCACGGTTTGAGACCGAGTCGACCCTATCGCGAGCAGGCTCGCTCCCACAGGGGTTACGCGATCCATGTGGGAGCGAGCCTGCTCGCGATAGCGTCTGCCGCCTCCCACAGAATCCAAAATAACAAGAGAACCCAAACATGCCCGTACCCGATCCGTTCCGCGAAGGCCTGGCCCGTGGCTGGAAAACCCACAACGGCGCCCAACTGACCCAGGACCTGACCCTCGAAGCGGATGTGGCGATCATCGGCAGCGGTGCCGGCGGCGGGACCAGCGCCGAAATCCTCAGCGCCGCCGGCTACAAAGTGTTGCTGATCGAAGAAGGCCCGCTCAAGACCAGCAGCGACTTCAAGATGCTCGAAGACCAGGCCTACACCAGCCTCTATCAAGAAGGCATCGGGCGCATGAGTAAGGACGGCGCGATCACCATCCTCCAAGGCCGCGCGGTGGGCGGCACTACGCTGATCAACTGGACCTCGAGCTTTCGCACCCCGGATCCGACCCTCGACCATTGGGCCAAAGAGCACAATGTCATAGGCCACACGCCGGCCGAAATGGCACCCTGGTTCGAGAAAATGGAACAACGCCTGGGTGTCGCCCCGTGGAGGGTGCCGCCCAACGCCAACAACGACGTCATCCGCAAAGGCTGCGAAAAACTCGGCTACGCCTGGCATGTGATTCCGCGAAACGTGCGCGGCTGCTGGAACATCGGCTACTGCGGCATGGGTTGCCCGACCAACGCCAAGCAATCGATGCTGGTCACGACCATTCCGGCGACCCTGGAAAAAGGTGGCGAGCTGCTCTATCTGGCCCGCGCCGAAAAGCTGTCGATCAAGGACGGCAAGGTTACGGGGCTGCAATGTGTGGCGATGGATGAGCGTTGCGTTGCGCCCACCGGACGCACGATTACGGTCAAGGCGCGGCATTACGTGCTGGCCGGCGGCGGGATCAACAGCCCGGCGCTGCTATTGCGCTCCGAGGCGCCGGATCCTCACGAGCGGTTGGGTAAACGGACCTTCCTGCACCTGGTAAATATGTCCGCAGGGCTGTTTGATGAGGTGATCAACCCGTTCTACGGCGCGCCGCAGTCGATCTATTCCGACCATTTCCAGTGGCAGGATGGCACCACCGGCAAGATGTCTTACAAACTGGAGGTTCCACCGCTGCACCCCGCGTTGGCCAGCACCCTGCTCGGCGGCTTCGGCACGGAAAGCGCCCGGCATATGGAAAACCTGCCGCATACACACGCCATGCTGGCGTTGCTGCGGGACGGTTTTCACCCGGACAGCCCTGGCGGCAGCGTTGAATTGCGCGGTGATGGCACACCCGTGCTCGACTATCAGGTTTCACCCTACGCCTGGGACGGGTTGCGCCGGGCGTTCCACAGCATGGCCGAGATCCAGTTCGCCGGTGGCGCCAACGCCCTGATGCCGATGCATGCTGACGCTCGCTACGTAAAAACCCTCGCCGAAGCACGCACGCTGATTGATGGCCTGAGCCTTGAGTTGTACCGCACGCGCCTGGGCAGTGCCCATGTGATGGGCGGTTGTGCCATGGGTGAAGACCCAAAAAACGCCGTGACCGACAGCCTCGGCCGACATCACCAACTCACCAATCTGTCGATTCATGACGGCTCGCTTTTCCCCACCAGCATTGGCGCAAACCCACAATTGTCGGTCTACGGACTGACGGCGCAATTGGCGACTTCGTTGGCTGAACGTTTGAAAAACCCATGAAAACGCGGAATATTCCCATCGTCTATAGTGCTTTCTTACCTAACAGGCGACTTGGCCGACCGGGAAGGCTGCGATACCATCCGACTCCCCAACGGACTCCCGCCAGGACGACGCGATGAACCGAGTGTTGTACCCAGGTACCTTCGACCCTATTACCAAGGGCCATGGCGATCTGGTCGAACGCGCCTCGCGCCTGTTCGATCATGTGATCATCGCCGTCGCTGCCAGCCCGAAAAAAAACCCGCTGTTTCCCCTGGAACAACGTGTGGAGCTGGCCCGCGAGGTCACCAAACATTTGCCGAACGTTGAAGTCGTCGGCTTCTCGACGTTGCTCGCGCACTTTGCCAAAGAGAAGAACGCCAACATATTCCTGCGTGGTTTGCGCGCGGTGTCGGACTTCGAATACGAATTCCAGCTGGCCAACATGAACCGCCAACTGGCGCCGGATGTGGAAAGCCTGTTTCTTACCCCGTCCGAGCGTTATTCGTTCATTTCCTCGACGCTGGTTCGTGAAATCGCAGCCCTGGGCGGCGATATCACCAAGTTCGTCCACCCGGCGGTGGCCGACGCCCTCACCCTACGCTTTAAAAAGTAGGAGCTGCCGCAGGTTCGGGCCGCGTTCGGACGATCTTTTACGGCTACCGCAATCTTCGATCGCTGCACTTGATCGCGCCCGCGTGCACTGCGGGCGCCAATGCGGCACAATTGTGCGCATTGATTTATTGCGCCCGGGCCTGCCGCCCCGGCTGGAGTTAGCATGTCCCTGATCATCACCGACGATTGCATCAACTGCGACGTCTGCGAACCCGAGTGCCCGAACGCCGCCATCTCCCAGGGCGAAGAGATCTACGTGATCGACCCGAACCTGTGCACACAATGTGTCGGCCACTACGACGAACCGCAGTGCCAGCAGGTCTGCCCGGTGGATTGCATCCCGCTGGACGAGGCTCATCCGGAGACTGAAGAACAGTTGATGGAGAAATACCGCAAGCTTACCGGTAAGGCATGAGTCAGATATTTTTGTAGTGTTTGTGCCGGCCCCATCGCGAGCAGGCTCGCTCCCACAAGGATCGCGTAAACCCTGTGGGAGCGAGCCTGCTCGCGATGACGTCATCAGCCACACCCAACTTGTAACTGACTTCACTCCCGCTGCTCAAATCCCTCCCCGATACACCCCAAACACCGCACAAACGCGGCTTTCGCCGGATCGACCACCAACGCCTGCCCCGCATCGCCAATGCCGCCACCCAGCGCGGTAAACGGCAACGACAGCACAAACGCCCCGGCACCGATCACCGTCGCCACCACCAGCAACGGTCGGGCAATCAGTAAATCGCCAAGCATGGCGTAGGCCGGTGGGTTCTGGATGGTGTAACGCGGATCGCCGCTGCCGTTCTCAGCCGCCAGCGCGGACGCACCGACGCTCAGCAGCAGCGCAGCGACAAGGGTTCGAAACAGATTCATGGCACGGTCCTTCGGCTAGGCAGTGAGAACACTGACTATAGACCGTAGCCGATATCAGCTCTGACAGCGCGGGCAAAAGACGCTGGTGCGCTGCCCAAGCTTGACCTCCCGCAGCCCTGTGCCACAGACCTTGCAGTGCTCACCGCCACGGCCGTACACAAACAGTTCCTGCTGAAAATAGCCCGGCTGACCGTCGCCACCGATAAAGTCCCGCAACGTGGTGCCGCCACGTTCGATGGCGTGGGCAAGGATGCGCTTGATCTCGATCCCCAGCTTCAAATAGCGCGCCCGGGAAATGCTCTTGGCTTCACGGCGCGGGTCGATGCCGGCCGCAAACAGCGCTTCAGTCGCGTAGATGTTGCCGACGCCGACCACCACCGCGTTGTCCATAATGAACGGCTTGACCGGCATGGAACGCCCGCGGGATTGCTGGAACAGCCGCTCGCCGTCGAACAGATCGGTCAACGGCTCTGGCCCGAGGCGAATCAGCAGTTCATGATTGAGTGGGTCCAGGCTCCAGAGCATCGCGCCAAACCGTCGCGGATCGGTGTAGCGCAAAGCCAGGCCCGATTCCAGTTCAATGTCCACATGCTCATGCTTGGCCGCCGGCATGCCGACTTCCACTAGCCGCAGATTCCCCGACATCCCCAAATGACTGATCAGCGTGCCGACTTCGGCATTGATCAACAGGTACTTGGCGCGCCGCTCCACCAGCACGATGCGCTGCCCGGACAGTCGCACATCCAGGTCTTCGGGGATCGGCCAGCGCAGGCGGCGCTCACGCACGATCACCCGGCTGACGCGTTGGCCTTCCAGGTGCGGTGCAATCCCGCGGCGAGTGGTTTCGACTTCCGGCAGTTCAGGCATGGGGCTCTCGAATCAGGCGAGGTTCGACACTCAACGAGTGGCGAGGTCGCGAATCTCTTGTTTCTGGGTTTCGAAATCGTATTCCGATAGCCCCATGTAATCGAGCACCAGGGGCCCGACATTGTTCCATTCGTGGTCTTCGGACTGGTTGCCGAGTACCCGGAAGGAGGCGCAAATGTGCTCGGCCATCTTCAGGATCGCCAGCAAGTTTTTCAGCGGCGTGTTGCGCGACGATTCATCGCTGAAAATGGCCAGGGCGTTGTGATGGTTGGCAATGGCCTGGGTGACATGTTCCGGCAAGCGCCAGGATTTGGCGGTGTAATATCCGACCACGGCATGGTTGGTGTTGTATTGCCTGTTCTCGGTATCCACCACGCGGCATTCGGCGCTGGCATTGCCATAGGCCTGTTCCAGCACTTTCATGTAGTCGGGGAATTTCTTGATCATCAGCGGGATGCCGCAATCGTGGAACAGACCCAGCGCATAGGCTTCATCACCGGCCTGGACGCCGACACGCTTGGCCAGGGTCAGGCACGTCATCGCCACGTCCTGCGCCGTGTCCCAGAAACGGTTGAGGGTGACGATGGCATCGTCGTTCAGCTCGCCCTTGATCGACTGCGCGTTGATCAGGTTGATGATCGAGCGGCTGCCCAACAGGTTCACTGCCCGCTGGATCGCGGTGATCTTGTTGCTCAAACCGTAGTACGGCGAGTTGACGATTTTCAGCAAGGCGCCGGAAAGGCCTGGGTCCTGGGAGATCAATTTCGCGATCACCTCCAGGTCCGGGTCGGGCATGTACTGCTCCATCTGCAGATCCACCATGATCTGCGGCTGGGGCGGCACGCTGATGCCTTGCAGGGACTGTTGAATCTGTTCGGTCGTCAACTCTTGGGACATAAGTACACACTCCGGGTCAGGCGGGGATTCTAACCCTTAAGAAGATGGATCTGACACACCCGCGGCTATGTCGCCGAAATTTCATTTATTGCCCCGAACAAATGCACTCCCTGTGGGAGCGAGCCTGCTCGCGATAGCGTCGGATTAGCCAACATTGATGTTGAATGTACCGCCGTCATCGCGAGTAGGCTCGCTCCCACAAGTTGCAGGCCCCCTCACCGCATGTCCATCCGCCAAGCCGAGCCCTTGCGCAACACGCTATACTCCCGCTCTTTTTTCCGGAGCGACGTCATGTCCCTGCCTAGCCTGCGCCTCAAAGCCAACGCCGACCGTCGCCTGCGAAACGGCCACTTGTGGGTCTACAGCAACGAAATCGATGTAGCCGCTACGCCTTTGCACGGTTTCAAGGCCGGCGACCAAGCGATCCTCGAAGCCGCCAGCGGCAAGCCGCTGGGCATCGTTGCCATGAGCCCGAACAACCTGATCTGCGCCCGTCTGCTGTCGCGCGACATCAAGTTGCCGTTGGACAAGTCGCTGCTGGTGCATCGCCTGAACGTTGCCCTGTCCCTGCGCGATCGCCTGTTCGACAAGCCGTTCTATCGCCTGGTCTACGGCGACTCCGACCTGCTGCCAGGCCTGGTGGTCGACCGTTTTGGCGACATCCTGGTAGTCCAGATCGCCTCGGCGACCATGGAAGCTCACAAAGATGACGTGATCGCGGCACTGACCCAAGTGCTCAAGCCAAGCGGCATTCTGTTCAAGAACGATTCCGCTGCCCGTGATGCCGAAGGCCTCAACCGCTACGTCGAAACCGTATTCGGCCTGGTGCCGGAATGGGTCGCGCTGGAAGAGAACGGCGTGAAATTCGAAGCGCCAGTCATCCAGGGGCAGAAAACCGGCTGGTTCTACGACCACCGCATGAACCGCGCGCGTCTGGCCCCTTACGCCAAAGGCAAACGCGTACTGGACTTGTACAGCTACATCGGCGGCTGGGGCGTTCAAGCGGCGGCCTTCGGCGCCAGTGAAGTGTTCTGCGTCGATGCTTCGGCCTTCGCCCTGGACGGCGTCGAGCGCAATGCCGCACTGAACGGCGTCGCCGAAAAAATGACCTGCATCGAAGGCGACGTGTTCGAAGCCCTGAAGGAACTGAAAGCCAGTGAAGAGCGTTTCGACGTCATCGTGGCCGACCCTCCTGCGTTCATCAAACGCAAGAAAGACATGAAAAACGGCGAAGGTGCTTACCGTCGTCTGAACGAGCAAGCCATGCGCCTGCTTAGCAAGGACGGCATTCTGATCAGTGCTTCGTGCTCGATGCACCTGCCGGAAGACGATCTGCAGAACATTCTGCTGACCAGCGCCCGCCACCTGGACCGCAACATCCAGATGCTGGAGCGCGGCGGTCAGGGCCCCGATCACCCGGTACACCCAGCGATTGCCGAAACCCGCTACATCAAGAGCATCACCTGCCGTCTGCTGCCAAACAGCTGAGTACGCTGGTTCGACGGGGAGCCAACAGGCTCTCCGTCAGCCGTTTCAACGCCACACCATCCACTCTTCAGCCTCTGCTTCTTACTCTTGCGGTCCTACTGACTTGCAGGACGTTTCCCTGCATCTTTTATTCAAAGGAATATAACTTACAAACTTGCCCCTACCGCCAGATCGCTCCGACAAAATTACTAGAATATTCCTACTTAATATCCCCTTGATAAGGGCGCATTACCGCCTATGATTGAGTTGTCACCGCGAAGTGACACTCACTATCAATGACAAGGAGTCAAAAACATGAAAGCAATTACTCTGGAAACAAACAAAATCGCTAACCTGGCTTTTCTGGTTGCACCAAAAACCCGCTAAGTAAATGAAACGCTGGGGAGTGCCGGCTACCCAGCGTTTTCTATAGCTATGTCCAGAGCGAACCGTCCATCATGCAGATAAATCCATACGTGTTCATACTTCCTCGCACGCCCTGCCTAATAGTCTGGGATTACAAGAACCACAAACAATTTGAACTTAATCTGGAATATTCAACCCGGCTTGCACAACTTATCCACAACCCCGAACTGTATAACGACAGCCACATAGTAGACACTCAACTTCTGAACTCAGGAATACTCACCACATCAATACAAGACAGTATTGAATGGGGTTGGGATGAACTGTCGAAAATATTCCATATCGGCACCAAAAACATACCCTGCGAACATGTTCCTCAGAATATTCATGAATGGTCGAGACGCTATCTGGACCATTGCGCCGAAGTCCTGGACGCACCCGCGCCGGACGCCCGGCTCACAGAACGCCAGGCATGCGAGCTGATTGCCCTGCCAAAACCTTCCTGCCTGCCGGAGGGTTCTCTTGCCAACGTTCTGATCGGCCGAAAAACCTGCCGCACCTTCACGGATGAAGCCGTTTCACTGGAAGCTGTCGGCACACTGCTTTACCTGTCCCTGGGCTACTTGCATGAGCGCAAGAATGACGTCGACGAAACCATTGTCGAAGGTCTCGGTGCCCGACGCAGCAGCCCTTCCGGCGGCGGGCTGAATGCCTGCGAAGGCTTTCTTCATGTGCAAAACGTCAGCGGCCTGCAACCTGGGCTCTACGCCTACCATCCCACCGACCATGCACTGAGCTTCGTCAACCCGACACCTGACTCGCCCCTGGGGCAGTTGCTGTGTGGGCAACACTTCATCAATAACCTGCCCGTGGGTCTGTTCATTACCGCTCGCTTCGACAAGTTGTGGTGGAAATATGAACACTCGCGAGCTTACCGAATGGCTTACGTCGAGGCTGGCCATATTTCCCAGACCTTTCAACTCGTAGCCACTGCACTGGCGCTGAACACTTGGCTGACCGGAGCCCTGACGGACGATCAGGTCGAAACTCTGCTGGGGCTCGAGAACAACGCTGAACAACCCTTGTTTTTTGTCGGCTGTGGCCACAGCGACGGACAAGTGATGTGCAAGGAATTGAAGGATCTGCTGAGCCGTCGGGAGCCGCAATAATGACCGCCCCCATCATTGCCCCGTCAGACCACCCCGTTTCCTGGGCTTTGCGTTTTACCCTCGGCGACTGGAATACCCGCGCGTCGGTGCGAACCAGCGAGCATGACTATCTATTACCGCCAGACCTGGAACAGCAACTGGAAACACGTCACTGGTTTCCCCCAGGCTTGCTGGCTTACCTGAATCACCCGACTATCAAAGCGCTTGGTCCAACCGTCATCCATCGGCTGTCGGCCAATCACCTGGTGTACTTCCTCGACTACACCACCGTGCTCGAACACCGCATCGTCAACCGATCCGTGGAAACCATCATCCACGGTGAACTGAAGGTCCACATTCCCCCACAGATGAAGACCGCCGCGCTTCAGCTTTATACCGACGAGGGTTATCACGCCCTGTTCTCCAATAGCCTTGCCGAGCAGATTGCCGGGTTCTACGGGATCAACCAGCGCCCGGTCATACCCCACCGCATCACGCGCTTGAACACCCTGCTCGAGCGCACACCTGACAAACACAGGGCGCTGGCCTGGTTTCTCGTCGGGTTCGTGTCGGAGACGATCATTGCCAAGGAACTGCTCGACGTCTGCCGTGACGACCTGGTGTCCAGCGTCCAGGCCATGCTCAGGGATCATCTCGCGGACGAGGCGCGCCACAGTCGCTATTTCTCTGAAGTGTTCCATTACCTGTGGCTGACGCTGAACAGCCGTCAACGCGCGTTCGCCGCCAGGCTGCTGCTGGACAGCATCCGGATTTTCTTCGAGGTCGATGACGCATGGCTGCGGGAAAGCCTGCGTAGCGCGGGTATCGGCGAGACTGCCATCACGGAGATTCTCGGCGAACTGACCAGCCCCCGGGCCACCCTTCAGCGTGTGCGATCCGGCGCTGGCGCGACGCTTCAGGCGTTGAGAAAAGCCGGCTTCTTCGCCCTGTCTTACAACCAGCAACTGTTCATGAAGGCAGGACTTATCGATGGATGAAGGAAACGATATATCCCGTGTCGAAAAACGTCAGGCCACGTTCATTCTGTTGATGACGATGACTCTGCTCGGCGTCTTCCCCCTCGATGTGGTGCTCCCGTCCTTCCCCGATCTTTCTGATTACTTTCAGACTTCACCGCCCGAGATCGCCCTGTCCGTCAGCGTGTTCGCCATTGGTCTGGCGTTGTCCGTGGTGCTGGTCGGACCATTGTCAGACTTGTGGGGACGCAGAAAGCTGTTGTTGACAGGTATTGCAATCGCGGTAGTCGGGGCGACGGGTTGCCTGGCTTCCAGCGAATACAACTGGTTTTTGTTCTTTCGCGTGATCCAGGCGGTTGGTTGCGGATCGTTTGTGCTGTCACAGGCACTGGTTCAGGACTTGTTCATCGGCAAGGAGCAGGAGCGAATCAGAATCTGGATGGTGACAGGCGGCGGGGTGTTCATCTCTATTTCGCCCCTGCTGGGGACCTGGTTGCAGTTGCAGCTAGGCTGGCAGGGCAGCTTTTATGTGTTTATCACGCTGGCCCTTGTTGTCTGGCTTAACGCCTACTTTCTACTCAAGGAAAACCCGCACGGTCATACGGCGTCGCACGGACGATTGTTCAGTGCCTATTGGCGAGTGTGCTCGGATCTGCGCTTCATGGGTTACTGGCTAATTTCAGCCTTGGCCTTCGCCTGCCATTTTTCATTCATCGTCATTTCGCCAATCATTTTCCTGGAGCGCCTCGCGCTCTCACCCTACGAATTCGCCTGGACATTGTTGCTGTATGGCGTGGCCTATGTATTTGGCGGAATTGTTGCGAGCGTCGTTCATCGACACCTGCGCGCCAACACGCAGATCGTGATTGGTCTAGGTCTGATCGCTCTATCTGGGTTGGTCATGCTATGGCTGGCGGATCAGTTTGGACTCTCTGCTGCGGCGGTGCTGATACCCATGTTGATCTGCACAGCAGGCACTACCATTGCCAGACCTATCGCCAACTCCAAAGCCATGAGTCTCTACCCGCAAAGTGCCGGAACATCTACCTCGGTCGGCGGCGTGTTGATTTTCATGTGCGGTGGATTGATCAGCGTGGTGATCAATCTCACGTCCGAGGATCTGACCACGGCGCTCGCTTTGTGTTTCTTGACCTTGAGTGCTGCGGGTCTTGGCTTGAATGTACTGATCTCACGGCGACATCTGGCGCTGAAGGTGGGTTGATTACCTGCCGATCGTCACCCCACACGCCCCATCAGCGCTGGATCAACATTTTCCGGCATTCCCTCCTGACGCCAGCGGTGTAGAATCGCGAGATTCATCGCCAGTCATCCCCCGGCGGGTTTATGAGCTCAAGCTGAAGCGCGCGGCGATCCCGCAAAGTTATCGGCAACTTCCGGACACACGGCCATTTCTGAGTGTTCCAGACGTCAATAGAAGCTCACTTCCCCTTTTGATACCTGATTAGCCGCCCGGAGTGCTTCATGCCTGATTACCGCTCGAAAACATCCACCCACGGTCGCAACATGGCCGGTGCCCGCGCACTGTGGCGCGCCACGGGGATGAAAGATGACGACTTCAAGAAGCCAATCATCGCCATTGCCAACTCCTTTACCCAGTTCGTACCGGGCCATGTGCACCTCAAGGATCTGGGGCAACTGGTCGCTCGCGAAATCGAACGGGCCGGCGGCGTCGCCAAAGAATTCAACACCATCGCCGTGGATGACGGCATCGCCATGGGCCATGACGGCATGCTCTATTCGCTGCCGAGCCGCGAGATCATCGCCGACTCCGTCGAATACATGGTCAACGCTCACTGCGCCGACGCCATTGTCTGCATCTCCAACTGCGACAAGATCACCCCTGGCATGTTGATGGCCTCCTTGCGCCTGAACATCCCGGTGATCTTCGTATCTGGCGGGCCGATGGAAGCCGGCAAGACCAAACTCGCGTCCCACGGCCTGGACCTGGTAGACGCCATGGTCATCGCCGCCGACCCCAGCGCATCCGACGAGAAAGTCGCCGAGTACGAGCGCAGCGCCTGCCCGACCTGCGGTTCGTGCTCCGGCATGTTCACCGCCAACTCGATGAACTGCCTGGTTGAAGCCCTGGGCCTGGCATTGCCGGGCAACGGTTCGACCCTGGCCACCCACAGCGACCGTGAACAACTGTTCCTGCAAGCTGGCCGCACCATCGTCGAGCTGTGCAAGCGTTACTACGGCGAGAACGATGAGTCGGTGTTGCCGCGCAACATCGCCAACTTCAAGGCGTTCGAAAACGCCATGACCCTGGACATCGCCATGGGCGGTTCCACCAACACCATCCTGCACTTGCTGGCCGCGGCCCAGGAAGCCGAGATCGATTTCGACCTGCGCGACATCGACCGTCTCTCCCGCCATGTGCCGCAACTATGCAAAGTCGCGCCGAACATCCAGAAGTACCACATGGAAGACGTGCACCGTGCCGGCGGGATCTTCAGCATCCTCGGCTCTCTGGCCCGTGGCGGTCTGTTGCACACCGACCTGCCGACCGTGCACAGCACGACCCTGGCAGAAGGCATCGCCAAGTGGGACATCACCCAGACCACCGACGAAGCCGTGCATCACTTCTTCAAGGCCGGCCCGGCGGGCATTCCGACGCAAACCGCGTTCAGCCAGTCGACCCGTTGGGAAACCCTGGACGACGACCGTGAAAACGGCTGCATCCGCAGTGTCGAACATGCTTACTCGAAAGAAGGCGGCCTGGCCGTTCTGTACGGCAACATCGCACTAGACGGTTGTGTAGTGAAAACCGCCGGCGTCGACGAGTCGATCCACGTCTTCGAAGGCAACGCGAAGATCTTCGAAAGCCAGGACAGCGCCGTACGCGGCATCCTCGCCGACGAAGTGAAGGCCGGCGACATCGTGATCATCCGTTACGAAGGCCCGAAAGGTGGCCCGGGCATGCAGGAAATGCTGTACCCGACGTCTTACCTGAAATCCAAAGGCCTGGGCAAAGCCTGCGCTCTGCTCACCGACGGCCGCTTCTCTGGCGGCACTTCGGGCCTGTCCATCGGCCACGCTTCGCCAGAAGCCGCTGCCGGCGGCGCGATCGGTCTGGTGCAGGATGGCGACAAGGTACTGATCGACATTCCGAACCGCTCGATCAACCTGTTGATCAGCGATGAAGAAATGGCCGCGCGCCGTGCCGAGCAGGACAAGAAAGGCTGGAAACCGGTGGAAGTGCGTCCACGTAAAGTGACCACTGCGCTGAAAGCGTATGCCCTGTTGGCCACCAGCGCCGACAAGGGTGCGGTACGTAACAAGGCGATGCTCGACGGGCTGTAATACTTAACCGTCGACAAAAAAAATGCCCCGCCAAGTGCGGGGCATTTTTTTGAGAACAACTCGGACTCGCGAAGCATTCTGACACTCAACATCGATGTTGAATGTTATGGCCTCTTCGCGGGCAAGCTTCGCTCCTACAGACGCATTAATCCTGTAGGAGCGAGGCTTGCCCGCGAATGCCACAACTCGGTCTTACTGAATCTCTTCCGGCTTCACGATCACCCAGTTCTTGTCCGCCGTCACCGCCAACCCTTCTTTCGCCTGGGCTGCTGCGTTTTTGGCCATCATGCCGTTAATCTGGGTCATGTATTTGTCTTTGCGGTTGACCCACAAATGGATACCGCCCTTGGACACGTCGACGCTGTGGAACAGCATGTAGCCATCGCTGGTCGGGGTATCGCCGCCCACCAGGACCGGTTTTTTCCATTCATCGATGTACGTCAGGATCGCCGACTGTTTACCCGCCATCCAGGTGGCCGGGGTCCACAGGTATGGGGTCAGTTCGAGGCCGAGGTTGGCCTTCTCGTCATACTTGCCCGCAGTGACCTGCTTGCGTGCCGTGGTCAACTCGCCGGTCTTGCGATCCTTGAGCAGCAGGCTCACGCCGATCACGTTCTGCGGTTTGACGTTGTAGCCGTACTTCGGATCGGAGGCGACCATGCGCACCAGTTCTTCAGAGGCGGCGGTCATCACGTAAACCTCGATACCGTTCTCCATCAACTTGCTGTAGAGCTCTTTTTGACCGGTGAAGATTTTCGGCGGGTTGACGTCGATGGTCTTGACCTCGTCGCCTTCGTAATAAGTGCTTGGCACCGGTTTGCCAGACGCCATCAACTCATCGACGTTGCCCTTGAGCTCTTGAAGCGTGAAGCCGGAAAATACTTGGGCGACCCATGGATAGCAAACCATGTCGTCGATTTCACAGAGGCGATAGTAATAGCTGAACAGGCTTTCCTTATGGTCGGCGGTGTCCTTGAACGGGATCAGTTTCAGGGAGGGATCGAGGCTCTCGCGGGTAATCAGGCCCTTGTTTTCCATGAACGGCAACAAGGACTCTTCGAGGTCGTAGCGGTAACTGGTGTTGTCCATGTCGAACACCGCGAAGTTACCTTTGTTGGCATTGGCCGCGATCATCGCGTCCAGCGCCTTGGCCTGATCGGCTGGCCAGTGTTTCAGGTCAGTAGCGAACGCTTGGCCGGCAAGGCCCAGGCCCAAACTCAATCCTAGTGCAGCAGCCAGAAATTTCGGTGCGAACTTCATAAGCGGATCTCCCTGATTGAAAGAGATCGACGCTAACAAATAAGTGTGGCAGTCCTCGTCTGTCAGCGACCGCCCGCGTTCCTATTGCGCCAGCTGCATCCCCGACAGCGACACTCGCTTATTCCAAAAACGACAGCAACCATACGTTTTTGATATTAATTCATTAGTTTTCAAACTGTTAGGCTCCCCGGTTCGCAGCTGCCCCGGAAGGCAGTTGGCACACGTTCTATGGGAGTTCCAATGAATCTGCCGCTGATCCTCAATCTGCTGGTATTCCTCGCCTTGCTCTTTGGCCTGGCGCAAACCCGTCACACCACTTGGAGCCTGGCCAAAAAGGTTCTGCTCGCGCTGGTCCTGGGCGTGGTATTTGGCGTCGCTCTGCACACGATTTATGGTGCGGGCAACCCGGTACTGAAAGCCTCGATCAGTTGGTTCGATCTGGTGGGCAACGGTTATGTGCAGTTGCTGCAAATGATCGTGATCCCGTTGGTGTTCGCCTCGATCCTCAGCGCCGTGGCGCGCCTGCACAACGCTTCGTCGCTGGGCAAGATCAGCTTCCTGACCATCGGCACGCTGCTATTTACCACCGCTATCGCGGCGCTGATCGGCATCGGCCTGACCAATCTGTTCGGCCTTACTGCCGAAGGCCTTGTCGCTGGCACTCAGGAAATGGCTCGCATGCAAACCATTCAGAGCGATTACGCGGGCAAGGTCGCTGACCTTAATGTGCCGCAGCTGCTGCTGTCGTTCATCCCGCAGAACCCGTTCGCCGACCTGGCTCGCGCCAAGCCGACGTCGATCATCAGCGTGGTGATTTTTGCTGCATTCCTTGGGGTCGCCGCACTGCAACTGCTCAAGGATGATGTCGAGAAAGGTCAGAAAGTGATCAACGCCATCGACACCCTGCAAGCCTGGGTGATGCGTCTGGTACGCCTGGTGATGAAGCTGACCCCGTACGGCGTATTGGCGCTGATGACCAAAGTGGTTGCCGGCTCCAATCTGCAAGACATCATCAAGCTCGGCAGTTTCGTGGTGGTGTCCTACATTGGTCTGGGCTTGATGTTTGTAGTCCATGGCCTGCTGGTGTCGGCGGCCGGGATCAACCCGCTGCGCTTCTTCCGCAAGATCTGGCCGGTGCTGACGTTTGCCTTCACCAGCCGCTCCAGCGCCGCCACCATTCCGCTGAGTATCGAAGCCCAGACCAGCCGTTTGGGTATTCCACAGTCCATCGCCAGTTTCGCCGCCTCGTTCGGCGCGACCATTGGCCAGAACGGCTGCGCCGGTCTGTACCCGGCAATGTTGGCGGTGATGGTCGCGCCAACTGTGGGCATCAACCCATTGGATCCGCTGTGGATCGCGACGCTGGTGGCAATTGTGACGCTGAGTTCGGCCGGGGTGGCCGGGGTCGGTGGGGGGGCGACCTTCGCCGCGTTGATCGTGTTGCCGGCCATGGGTTTGCCGGTGTCACTGGTGGCGTTGCTGATTTCGGTTGAGCCGCTGATTGATATGGGTCGTACGGCGTTGAACGTGAGTGGCTCGATTACGGCGGGCGCGATTACCAGCCAGATGATGCAGCAGACGGATAAAGCGTTGCTGGATGCGGATGAGCATGGGGCGTTGGCTCAGGCTTAAGGCTTTCATCGTCTGAGCGGGCCTCTTCGCGGGCAAGCCTTGCTCCTACAGGGTTTTATGTTGGTCGCGAAAATTTCGTACGACACAAATCCCTGTAGGAGCGAGGCTTGCCCGCGAAGCTTTTAGGCTTTTTCCCACACTTCGAAGTTGTAAGCCGGCTTATCACCCTCCGCCGGATTCGGAACATTCGACACCAGCGTCCACTGGTTCAAATCAAATTCCGGAAACCACGCATCCCCTTCCGGGCTCAGCGCCACGCGGGTCAGGTACAACCGATCGGCCTGCTCCAGACCTTGCGCATACAACTGCGCTCCGCCAATCAGCATCACCTCATCGACGCCCTGCTCGTTCGCCCATTGCTGCGCCCGAACCACTGCTGCCTCCAGCGACGAATAAACCTCCGCGCCTTCCAGCTGCAGATCCGCCTGACGGCTGACCACGATGTTCAACCGGCCCGGCAGCGGACGACCGAGGGAATCCCAGGTCTTGCGACCCATGATGATCGGCTTGCCGAGGGTGGTGGCCTTGAAGTATTTGAAGTCCCCCGGCAAGTGCCAGGGCATGCTGTTGTCGACGCCGATCACACGGTTTTCACCGAGGGCTGCGATCAGGCTGAGGGGGAGTGATTTAGTCATGCCGGCGAGGATACCAGAGCCTCCCTTACCCCGATAAGCGTCACAGCGGTTATGCTCACCGCTCAATTAAGCGACGGGAAGCCGCGTGACTGAACTGACTCCACTGCAAAACCTCTGGCTGAGCGAAACCGTGCGCTTGCGTGAAGAACACGCAGGTCCCTTGGACGATCTGGAAGCCAATCGAATCGCCCGTAGCGCCGGCGGCGACCTGCCGACGCGTATTCAACGCCGTGCCCTGTGGCTGGCCGAGCGCGACGGACAGACCCATGCCCTCAAACATTGGCTGCAAGGCGCGCGACTGGCGCTGATCATGCTGGCCGTACTGGCCGTGATCAGCGGCGCCGGCCTGGCGTTTGCCGCGCTGGGCGACGGCCAAACCCCGGTCAATGTGTTCTGGGCGTTGGGCAGCCTGCTCGGGCTGAACCTGATTCTATTGCTGAGTTGGGCCCTGGGCCTGGTGTTTGCCGGCGAACAGGGTGCCGCCCTTGGACGCTTGTGGCTGTGGCTCAGTGAAAAACTCGCCCGCGATGCCAACGCCGCGCAACTGGCGCCGGCCCTGCTGCTGTTGCTGCAACGGCAGAAACTCAATCGTTGGGCGCTGGGCGTGCTGGTCAACGGGTTGTGGTTGCTGGCGATGCTCAGCGCCTTGGTGATGGTGTTGACGCTGATGGCGACCCGGCGCTACGGCTTCGTCTGGGAGACCACCATTCTCGGTGGCGACACCTTCGTCGGCATGACCCAAGCCTTTGGTGCCCTGCCGGCCTTGCTCGGTTTCAGCGTGCCGAGCGTGGAGATGATCCGCGCCAGCGGCGATGCCGCGCTGAACATCGAAAGCGCCCGCCAGGCCTGGGCGGCGTGGCTGGTTGGGGTGCTGCTGGTGTACGGTGTTTTGCCGCGATTGCTACTCGCATTGCTCTGCCTGTGGCGCTGGAAAACCGGTCAAGCAGCCCTGCATCTGGATTTGAACCTGCCCGGCTACGCCCAACTGCGCGAACGGCTGATGCCCACCAGCGAACGCCTGGGCATCAGCGATGCCGCGCCAGAACACCTTCATCGGGTTGAAAGTGCTGCCAGCGATTTGCAAAGCGATGGCGCGCTGTTGGTGGCCATCGAACTGGACGACCAACGCCCCTGGCCGCCGCAGTTACCGAAAAACGTCAACAACGCCGGCGTCCTCGACAGCCGTGAATCCCGGCACAAATTGCTCGAACAGCTGAGTCGTTTCCCACCGGCTCGTCTGGCCATCGCCTGTGACCCACGGCGCTCGCCGGACCGTGGCAGCCTGGCGCTGATTGCCGAACTGGCCCGCATCGCCAGCGCCACCCGCGTGTGGTTGCTGCAAGCGCCGCCCGGCGAAGCGCTGGATGCCGAACGCCTGGGCGACTGGCATGTCGCGCTACAACAACTGGACCTGCCATTTGCCGATTGCGCGCCGTTGAACTGGCTGGAGACGGGTCATGACTAATCCCCTGAAGCTCGCCGTGGTCGGCCACACCAATGTCGGCAAAACCTCGTTGCTGCGAACGCTGACGCGAGATGTCGGCTTCGGCGAAGTGTCCCATCGCCCCAGCACCACTCGCCACGTCGAAGGCGCGCGATTGTCGGTAGACGGCGAGCCATTGCTCGATCTCTTCGACACTCCGGGCCTTGAAGACGCCATCGCCCTGCTCGACTACCTCGAACGCCTGGAGCGGCCCGGCGAACGTCTCGACGGTCCGGCGCGACTGGCGCGTTTTCTGGAAAGCAGCGAAGCCCGGCAGCGTTTCGAACAGGAAACCAAGGTGTTGCGGCAATTGCTCGCCTCGGACGCCGGCCTCTATGTGATCGATGCCCGTGAGCCGGTGCTGGCCAAGTACCGCGACGAACTGGAAGTGTTGGCCAGTTGCGGCAAACCGCTGCTGCCGGTGTTGAATTTTGTCAGCAGCGCTCAGCATCGCGAACCTGATTGGCGTGAAGCCCTGGCGCGTCTCGGCTTACATGCTTTGGTGCGTTTCGACAGCGTCGCGCCACCGGAAGATGGCGAGCGTCGACTCTATGAAAGCCTCGCGCTGCTGCTGGAAAACTCCCGAGAACAGCTTGAGCGCTTGATTGCCGACCAGCAGGCCCAACGCCTGGCCCGTCAGCAAAGTGCAGCGCGGCTGATTGCCGATTTATTGATCGATTGCGCCGCCTACCGCCGCAGTGTGGTGAGCGAGGCGGCGCAGGAACAGCAAGCGATCAGCGAACTGCGCAAAGCGGTGCGTCAGCGCGAACAACGCTGCGTCGAGGCTTTGCTCAAGCTCTACGCCTTCCGCCCGCAAGATGCGGCAGCCAGCGACTTGCCGTTGCTCGATGGCCGCTGGGGCGATGACCTGTTCAACCCGGAGACCCTGAAGCAGCTCGGTGTGCGGGTCGGCGGCGGTATCGCGGCCGGCGCGGCGGCCGGGGCCGGGGTTGATTTGCTGGTGGGCGGCCTGACCCTCGGCGCCGCGGCATTGGCCGGAGCGATTGCTGGCGGCGCCCTGCAAACCGCCCGCAGTTACGGCAGCCGCCTGCTGGGAAAGATCAAAGGGCAGCGAGAACTGACTGTCGACGATGGCGTGCTGCGGCTGTTGGCCTTGCGCCAACGGCAATTGCTGCGGGCTCTGAATTCCCGTGGGCATGCGGCGATGGACAGCATTCAGGTCGCCACGCCGCAGGACAAAACCTGGCGCGAAGGCAAACTGCCCGAAGCGCTGAACAAGGCGCGGGCGCATCCGCAGTGGTCGTCGCTGAATCCGAATTCGAAGTTGAGTCAGGGGGAGAGGCAGGAGCAGGTTGAGGTGTTGGCGCAGCAGATGTAAAAACCGAAATAATTGCGGTGTTTGGATTGACCCCATCGCGAGCAGGCTCGCTCCCACAGGGGATTTGCGTCGATCACAGATCCAATGTGCGAGCGAGCCAGCTCGCGATGGCAGCCACTCGGTTCCGAGGCCCTACGCGGCCAGCAGCCGCAACGCCTTTTCCTTCAAGATGCCCAGATCCATCACCGGCACCCACATTTCCTTGGCCAATTCATCCCACTGACGCACCCGCAAACTGACGGCACACAACGGATCCCGCTCGAACGCCTCAGCCTCGGCAGCCGTCATCACCCCGCCCTGATACTCAAGCGTCCGTCGACTGGCTTCACTCAAACGCTCGTAGTACCCGGGATCTTTGAGCGTCAGATAACGCTTGGCCTGAACGTGGTATTCCACCAGCAGCGCCGTGCGTTCGCTGAAGCCTGCGCGACGCAGATAATCGGCGCCCAGTCGCTCGTGGCTGACAACACCAAAGCCGTCCATGTTCTCGGCACCCTCGGCGCAGATATGCCCGATGTCATGAAAGAACGCCGCCAGTACCACTTCATCATCGAACCCCTCGGCCATGGCCAGTTCCGCCGCCTGAGACATGTGCTCGATCTGCGACACCGGTTCGCCAATGTAGTCGTTGTCGCCAAAACGCTCGTACAGACTGAACACCTCGGCGATCACTTGCTCATGGCGGTCCATCAACTGTCTCCCAATAACGTCGTGACGTTACGTTCGGCCATCGCCGGCCCGACGCTCATGCCGACACCGGTGTGCATCAGCGCCACGCTCACGCCTGGCATCGGACGCAAAAAGGAAAACGGCCCCGGTCCGCGTGAACCATAGACGCCCTGCCAGCGCTCGACCACTTGCACCTTGCAGCCCAACGTCTGCTCGGCCAGTTCAATCATCCAGTCATCCACCTGCTCGGCATTGAACGGTGATGGATCGCTGCCGTAATGGTGGGAGTCGCCGATGATCAACTCACCGTAAGGCGTCGGACTGATCAGCAGGTGAATACCGTTTTCATGCAGATGAGGTGTGTCACGAAGAATCTGCGCCTGCACCGCGGCGGCTTCCGGCAGATCGGCGAAGGCACCGTAATGCACGCAACTCAGGCCGGTAAGCAACGCGTGTTGCAGGTTGAGGTTGATCTGCGGGCGAGCGCGGAGCATTTGCAGGCGGCAGATTTGCGGATTCAGTTCGGCAATCGACTCGGCCAGCAGCGTTTGATAATCGTGGCCGGAGCAGACGATGATCTGCTCGGCGCTGAAGGTGCCAGCGGTGCTGTGCAAGCGCACCGGCTCGATGTCGCGCACCAGCGTGGAGAAGTGAAACTCGACACCGAGTTCGCGGCGCAGGTAGTCGATCAAGGCCGGAATCGCTTCGCGGGAATACAGCTGCTGGTCGTCCATGCCGTGCAACGCAGCGCGGTGATGACTGAACTGACCGCCGTATAAATCGCGCAAAGCCGCACCGCGCAGCAGCTCGACGCGGTAACCGTGCTGCATGGCGCGACCGGCGCAGAAGGCTTCCAGCAGGTGCTCTTCCGCTTCGGTGCGGGCGAACAGGTACGAGCCGTTGCGCTTGAGCTGCAGGCCCGCCAGTTGTGCCCATTGACCCCAGATGTCGCGGCTGGCTTTGGCCAGTTCGAGCATCGGGCCCGGGGGTTGGCCAGTGACCAGGGCTTGGCCGAAGTTGCGCACCGACGCGCACAACGGTGTGGCGCTGCGTTCGAAGACGGTGACTTTGAGGCCGCGTTTGGCGGCGGCATAGGCGTGGGACAGGCCGAGAATGCCGGCGCCTACGATCAGCATGTCGTTGTGATGAGTCATTAAGAGATGTCCTGAATTCGAAGCCGCCTTCGCGGGCAAGCCTCGCTCCTACAGGGATTTGTGAACGCACCATCCCTTGTAGGAGCGAGGCTTGCTCGCGAAGAGGCCCTGTCGGCCTACGAAGATTTACTTGGCAGCCACTTTCTCGGACTTACCGTCATAACGCTTGCGCCATTCGGTAAGGATCTGGTCGCGATTCTTCGACGCCCAGGCAAAGTCGTTCTTGATCAGGCGCTGCTCATAATCCGCCGGCAGTTCAGTTTGCGGCTTGGCGATACCCGGTTGCGCGAGCACGGCGAAGTTCTCTTTATAAAGCTCCATCGCCGCCGGGCTTGCAGAGAAGTCCGCCAGCTTCTTCGCCGCATCTTCGTGCGGTGTGCCTTTGATCACGGCCGTCGCTTCGATCTCCCAGCCCAAGCCTTCTTTCGGCAGGATGATGTCCAGCGGCGCCCCCTGGCGTTTCAGCTGAACGGCCGGGTATTCGAAGGAAATACCGATCGGGAATTCGCCGGCGGCGGCGAGTTTGCACGGCTTGGAACCGGAGTGAACGTACTGGCCGATGTTCTGGTGCAGGTCGTCCATGTACTGCCAGCCCTGCTTCTCGCCGAAGGTTTGCAGCCAGGCGCTGACGTCGAGGAAACCGGTGCCGGACGAGGCCGGATTGGGCATGACGATCTTGCCTTTGTACTCAGGCTTGGTCAGGTCCTGCCAGCTCACGGGCTTGCTCAAACCCTGCTTTTCGGCTTCGACAGTGTTGAAGCAAATGGTCGCTGCCCAGACGTCCATGCCAACCCAGGCTGGCGGGTTAGCGGCGTCGCGGTAGTTAGCGCCGATCTTGCCCAGGTCCTTCGGTGCGTAGCTTTGCAGCATGCCTTGTTGATCGAGGATCGCCAGACTCGAGGCTGCCAGGCCCCAGACAGCGTCAGCCTGCGGGCGGGCTTTTTCGGCCAGGAGTTTGGCGGTGATGATGCCGGTGGAATCGCGCACCCACTTGATCTCGACGTCCGGGTTGGCCTTTTCAAAAGCCTCTTTGTAGGTCTTCAGTTGTTCGGCTTCGAGGGCGGTGTACACCGTCAACTCGGTTTTCGCCGCAAAGGCGTTCAGGCTGAAAGCGGTGAGGACAGCAGCGGCCAGGGCCAAAGGCTTGAACATGGTGCAGTTCCTGTGTGAGTTGAAGGTGTGAATCAAAGACCAGGCACGGTCTGCCGCCAGGCCTGGGAGCGACGCAATAAACCGCGCGAAGCCCAGGCCAGCAGCAGGGACACGCCCGCCGAGGTGAACAGAATCAGGGTCGACATCGCCGCCGCGCCGCCGACGTTGCCGGCATCGTCCATGTTCAGCACGGCCACCGCCGCGAGGATGGTGTCGGGGCTGTAGAGGAAAATCGCCGCCGAGACGGTGGTCATGGCCGAGACGAACAGGTAGCGCACGATGTCCAGCAGCGCCGGCAGGCAGATCGGCACGGTGACCCGCAGGTAGTGCCGGTACAGCGGCGCCTTGAGCGACAGCGCGGCGGCTTCGAACTCGGCATCGAGTTGGCGCAGCGCGGTGGTGGCGGTCATTTGCGCAGTGGTCAAATAGTGAGCAATGGTGCAGACCACCAGCAGGGTCATGGTTCCGTAGAACACATGCAGCGGGTTGCCGGTGAGGTTGAAGAAGAAAACGTAACCCAGGCCCAGCACCAGACCTGGCACCGCCATCGGTACGAAACTGAGCATGCGCAGTGTCAGATTCAGTCCGCGCTGCCCCTTGGTTTTTTCCATCAGGTAAGCGCCAGTGAAGATCAGCACACTGCCGATCAACGCCGTACACAACGCCATCTTCACGCTGTTGCCGTAGGCCAGCCAGCCACCACCCGCGGTGTCGTTGAACTGGTAATGGTTGAGCGACAGCGACAGGTTGTACGGCCAGAATTTCACCAGCGACGAGTACACCGCCATGCCGAACACCAGCAGCAATATCGCGCAGATCAACAGCACGATGGCCAGATAACAACCGTCGCGCAGCTTCGATGGAGCCGGTTGAAACACTTGCGCTCGCCCGCTCATGGAGTCGCCGTGACGTCGACGCAGCCAGGCGTCGACGCCGAAACTGAACAGCGCCGGCAGTAACAAGACCATGCCGATTAGCGCGCCGCGACCGAATTGTTGCTGGCCGACCACCGCTTTGTAGGCTTCCAGCGCCAGCACTTGATAGTCACCCCCGACCACCACGGGCACGCCGAAGTCGGTGATGGTCAGGGTGAAGACGAGGCAGAACGCCGCGAACACCGCCTGACGGGTCGCCGGCCAGGTGATGCTGCGAAAGGCTTTCGCCGGACTGGCGCCCATGCTTGAAGCAGCGTCGAACAGTCGCGCATCCGCCAGAGACAGTGCCGACAGCAAAATCATCAAGGCGTGTGGGAAGGTGTAGATGACCTCGCCCAGAACAATGCCCCAGAAGCCGTAGATATTGTCCGAGAGCAAACCGCGCAACATGCCCTGATTGCCGAACAGATAAACCAGCGCAATCCCCGGCAGCATCGACGGCGCCATCAGCGGTAGCAGTGACATACCGCGCCAGATGCTTTTGCCGGGAATCAATGTACGTTGCAGAGCGTAGGCAAACAGATAGGCCAGCGGTACGACAATGGCCGCGACGCTGAGGGACACTTTCAGGCTATTGCCCAGCAGCCAGTGGAAATTCGCGCTGCTCAGCAGCTCACGGGCAGCGATCAGACCGCCGCCCTGCCCGGCTTCGGAGCTGAAACCACGCCAGAAGATCGCCAACAACGGCATCAAGACTGCGACGCCGAGCAACACCAGCAGCAGGACCTTGCCACCGATCACGAATAGCCGGTCGCCGATTTCGGCACGGGAGGTCTGCCGAACCTGCTTGTGCGGTATCGGCAGCGCGACGTTCACGCTCATCAGGCAAACACCTGCAGGCTGCGCGGCGGCAAGGCGACCATGATCTGTTGGGCACCGAGACGCGGCATGGCTTCCGGCGCGAGCTCCGCCAGCAATGCGTGGCCTGGCAGTTGATCGAGTTCGAAGCTCATGCGGCAGCGGTTGCCGAGAAAAGTGATCTCGCGAACCTTGGCCGGGAACAGGTTCTCTTCATGCACCGGCGGGTTGACGTTGATCGCCTCGGGGCGGCAGAACAAACGGCCCGAGGCGGTTTTAGCGCTACCTTCAGCCAGACGCAGGTTCATCCCGCCGACCTGGGCATGACTGTCGCTGCTCCGGCGGAAGGGCAGCCAGTTGCCCTGACCGACGAACTCCGCCACAAACGGTGTGGCCGGGCGGTCGTAGATTTCCTGTGGCGTGGCGTACTGCTCGACCTTGCCGTTGTTCATCACGGCGATACGGTCGGCCATCAGCATGGCTTCGTCCTGATTGTGGGTAACCATCAGGGTAGTGACGCCGAGGTTGCGCTGCAATTGGCGCAGTTCGGTGCACAGATGCTCGCGGACCCGGGCGTCGAGCGCCGACATGGGTTCGTCCAACAGCAACAAGGAAGGGGCCGGCGCCAGGGCTCGAGCCAGTGCGACACGTTGCTGCTGACCGCCGGACAACTGGCCGGGGTACTTTTTCTCACTGCCGATCAGGCCGACCAGTTTCAGCATCTGACCGACGCGCTGGCGCACTTCTTCGCGACCGCTGCCGGATAGGCCGTAGGCGATGTTCGCCTCGACGCTGAGATTGGGGAACAGTGCGTAGGACTGGAAGAGAATGCCGTAGTCCCGGGCTTGAGGTGCCAGGTGGGAAACATCGCGATCGCCGAGGTACAACTCGCCGCTGTCTTGTTTCTCAAGGCCGGCGATGCAGCGCAGCAAGGTGGTTTTGCCACAGCCCGACGGCCCCAAGAGGCACACCAGCTCACCGGCCGCCACGTCGAGCGAGACGTTATCCAGCGCGGTGAACGCGCCGAAGCGTTTCTGCACGCCGCGCACTTTCATCGGCGCACCGGGGTTGGTCAGGGCAGTTGCAGTCGAGTGGTTCATGGACAGGCCTCATCAAGCAGATGAGGGCCATCCTAGGAGTGCAATGCGTCCGTCATGTGGCAGTGAGGCAAAAATGGCCGATAGTGGTATTCGGGGATTTGGGTTGGATGCGGCGGCGATTAGTCGGACGCCATCGCGAGCAGGCTCGCTCCCACAGTTGAACGCATTTCCCTGTGGGAGCGAGCCTGCTCGCGATGGGGCCAGCCCGGTCACCGCAATCCTTACGCCGGGGCCATTTCCTGCGCCAACCCCAGAAACGCCGCCGGCAGCCGCGCACCTTTACGCTCCTTGAGGCAGTACAGATACTCGGGAATCTGCGGCGCATTTTCGATGGTCAACACCCGCAATTGCGGGTCGTGAGGCACTTCCTGCCGGGCGATGATGCTAATGCCGATGTTGCGCAATACCGCCTCACGGATCGACTCCCGGCTGCCAATCTCCAGCAACGGTCCAAAACTCACCCCCGCGCTGGCCAGCAACTCTTCGGTCAAACGCCGAGTGGTCGAGCCCGACTCGCGCATCAACAAGGTATGCCCCGCCAGCGCAGTGAGCGGCACATGATCATGCACTGCCAGCGGATGATTGCGGTGCACCGCCAGCACCAGCGGATCGCTGCCGAGCACCCGGCGAATCAGTCGCGCATCGTCCAGTAACTGCGAAGACGCGGCGACATCGACCCGGTAATCCTCCAGCGCTTCAAGCACCTGCTGGGAGTTGCCGATTTCCACCGACACCTCCACCTGCGGCAAGCGCTCGCGAAAGGTTTTCACCAGATCGAGGATGTAATACGGCGCCGTGGCAGCGATGCGCAACGTGCCCTGGACCTGACCGCTGTTGCGCAGGAAGAACTCGATGTCGGCTTCCTGCTGCAACAGCGCCTTGACCATCGGCAACAACCGCGCGCCTTCGTCGCTGACGCTGAGGCGGCGGCCGCCACGATAGAACAGCTCAACCGAGTATTGGCTTTCCAGATGCCGAATCTGGGTCGTCACCGTCGGTTGGCTCAGGCCGAGCTTTTTTGCCGCCAGGGTAATACTGCCCAACCGGGCAACCATGTAAAACGCCTTCAGCTCGGCACTCAGCACACCCTTCCCCCATCGTCTATTTGCGCAACAGGCGCAAACCGTTGAACACCACCAACAGGCTCACGCCCATGTCGGCGAACACCGCCATCCACATGGTGGCGATCCCGGCGAAGGTTACCCCAAGAAAGATCGCTTTGATGACCAATGCGAGGGCAATGTTCTGTTTGAGGATATTCGAGGTCTGCCGCGACAGGCGGATGAAAGCCGGGATCTTGCGCAGATCGTCGTCCATCAGGGCGACATCGGCGGTTTCAATGGCGGTATCGGTGCCGGCGGCCGCCATGGCGAAACCGATCTCGGCCCGCGCCAGTGCCGGCGCGTCGTTGATGCCGTCGCCGACCATCCCGACCCGATAGCCCTGGGCATACAGGGCTTCAATGGCTTGCAGCTTCTCGGTCGGCAACAGATCGCCCTGCGCCTGATCGATGCCAACGTGGGCGGCGATGGCCTGAGCGGTGTGAACGTTGTCGCCGGTCAGCATCAGGGTTTTGATGCCCAACTCATGCAACTGCTGGATCGCTTCGCGACTAGACGCTTTCACTGTGTCCGCGACGGCAAACAATGCCAATGGGCCGGATTTGTCGAGCAGCAGCACTACCGATTTGCCTTGTTTCTCCAGAGCAAACAGCTGCTCTTCCAGCGCTGGAGAACACAGGCCCAAATCTTCAACCAGGCGATGGTTGCCCAAATGGTAGAGCTCACCGTTGATTTCGCCGCGCACACCACGCCCCGCCAGGGCTTCGAAGTTATCCACAATCAATGGCGCGAATTGTTTATCCACCGCTGCATTGGCGATGGCTAGCGACACCGGGTGATCCGAGCGACCGGCCAGTGCCGCCGCAATGGCCGGGGCTATTTCATCAGCGATTGGGTCGAGGGACAAATAGTCGGTCTGCACCGGTTTGCCGTGAGTGAGGGTGCCGGTCTTGTCCAAGGCCAGGTAATCGAGTTTGTGGCCGTGCTCCAGATAAACGCCCCCCTTGACCAGAATCCCTTTGCGCGCCGCTGCCGCGAGGCCGCTGACGATGGTTACCGGAGTGGAAATCACCAATGCACACGGACAAGCGACCACCAGCAACACCAGCGCCCGGTAGATCCAGTCGAACCACAGCGCATCCATGAACAGCGGCGGGATCACCGCCACGGCCAGGGCCAGGATGAACACCGCCGGGGTGTAGATTTTCGAGAAACTGTCGACGAAACGCTGGGTCGGAGCGCGTGCCCCCTGAGCCTGTTCCACGGCGTGGATAATCCGCGCCAGGGTCGAATTGTTCGCCGCGGCAGTCACGACATATTCCAGCGAACCGGACTGGTTGATGGTGCCGGCGAACACCTTGTCACCGATGGTTTTCTCCACCGGCAGGCTTTCACCGGTGATCGGCGCCTGATCGATGGTCGAGTTGCCGGACAGCACTTCGCCGTCCAGACCGATCCGTTCGCCGGGACGCACCCGCACCCGCGCACCCAGCTCGATGTTTTTAACCGGTTGCGCGACCCAACTGCCGTCGGCCTGCTGCACCGTGGCCTGCTCGGGGGTCATCTGCATCAGCCCGCCGATGGCGTTGCGCGCCCGGTCCAGGGACCTGGCTTCGATCAACTCGGCCACGGTGAACAGGAACATCACCATCGCCGCTTCCGGCCATTGACCGATCAGGATCGCACCGGTCACCGCGATGCTCATCAGCGCGTTGATGTTCAAGTTGAGATTTTTCAGGGCGATCCAGCCCTTCTTGTAAGTGCTGAGGCCACCGCTGAGGATCGAGATCAGCGCGATAACTGCCACCACCCAGTTTGGCGCCGCATCGGTGAAGTGGATAAGCTCGGCGGTGAGCGCCCCAACGCCGGACAGCGCCAGCGGCCACCACGGCTTTTTCGCAGGTTCAGGGCTCGACGCCGGCGCTTCGGCGCCCTGCTCCATCGGTTCGGCGTGCATGCCGAGGGACTTGATCGCGTTGATGATCGGCGTGGTGCTTGGCAGGTCATGGGTCACGCCCAACACCCGATTGATCAGGTTGAACTCCAGTTGCTGCACACCCGACAGCTTCCCGAGTTTGTTCTGGATCAGCGTCTGTTCAGTCGGGCAATCCATCGCCTCGATGCGGAAACTGCTCAGCCGCGCACTGGCTGTCGGCGTCTCGCTCAACACAATCCGCGAAGGTGCCGCGGCTTTGGAGGAGCAGCAGGAATCCCCGTGGTTTCCATGGCCATGCTGGGGCACAGGCTGCAGCTTGTGGCTGTGATCGTGCCCGGTCTCGGGTTTGTGGGTGTGGAGAGAATCGCTCATTGGTCGCGTCCATGAAGGTGCCTGTTGCCAAGTAAAGACCCTGTAGCCACTATAGGGTCAAGCACCCTTTTGGAGATTGTCGCGATGAAGATCGGAGAACTGGCGAAACTCACCGACTGCGCCGTGGAAACCATTCGCTACTACGAGCGCGAAAACCTGCTGCCAGAACCGGCCCGCAGCGACGGCAATTACCGCGTATACACCCAAGCCCACGCCGAACGCCTGACCTTCATCCGCAACTGCCGCACGCTGGACATGACCCTCGAGGAAATCCGCAGCCTGCTGGCCCTGCGCGACAGCCCGCAAGATCAATGCGAAAACGTCAACGCGTTGATCGATGAACACATCCACCATGTGAAGGCCCGGATCGATGGTTTGCTGGCCTTGCAGACACAACTGCTCGACCTGCGCCAACGCTGCAGCGAAGGGCCGGATATCGATCAATGCGGGATTTTGCAGCGGTTGGAAGTGAACGGCGGGGTTGTGGCGACGGAGGTTGAGCGTTCCCATGTCGGGAGAAGCCACGGCCACTAAGAACACCACAAATCAAATGTGGGAGCGAGCCTGCTCGCGATGGCGGCCTGACAGTCAACAATAATGCTGAATGTGACGGCCTCATCGCGAGCAGGCTCGCTCCCACAAGGATTGCGCTAAACCTTAGACCGCCATCGGCGCAGTCATCGGCGCATGGTGCTCATAACCTTCCAGCGAGAAATCGCTCGGTTCGATCAGCTCCAGCCACTCCGGCTGATAAACACCCGTCTGGGCAAACTCCGGCACGCGGTCGGAAATCACCAGTTTCGGCATCGGGAACGGCTCGCGCTTGAGCTGTTCGTTGAGCATGTCCAAGTGGTTTTCGTAGACGTGGGCGTCGCCGATGAAATAGGTGAACCAGCGCGGTGTGTAACCGGTCAGGCGACCGATCAGGCTCAGCAGCGCGGCGCCTTCGGTGAGGTTGAACGGCGTGCCCAGGCCCAGATCGTTGGAGCGGATGTAGAGGGTCAGGGAGATTTCCTTGGTCTCGACATTCGGGTGGAACTGGTACAGCAAGTGGCACGGCGGCAGGGCCATTTCGTCGAGCTGCGCAACGTTCCAGCCATGGAACAGAATGCGACGGCTGCCCGGGTCCTTGATGATGGTGTCGACGCACTGGCGGATCTGGTCGATCGCCTTGTACAGCACCACATAAGCCTGGCCATCTTCTTCGCCTTCGGCAATCTGACGATAACCCTGGCTCAGGGTCTGCTCGATGGCGGCCTGGTTGCTGACCGGGATCTGCTTGTACGCCGGCCATTTGCGCCATTGCACACCGTAGATCTCGCCGAGGTCGTCTTCACCCTGACGGAACGGGTTGGCCAGCCATTGGGCGTTTTCGTTGGCGTTCTGGTCCCAGACCTTGCAGCCCAGCGCACGGAATTCAGCGGCGTTGTTCACCCCACGCAGAAAACCGCACATCTCGCCGATGGCGGATTTGAAGGCCATCTTGCGAGTGGTGATCGCCGGGAAACCTTCCTGCAGATCGAAGCGCAGCATTGCGCCCGGAAAGCTGATGGTGTTCACGCCGGTGCGGTTGGCCTGTTTGGTGCCGTTCTTGATGACGTGGGCGACCAGTTCGAGATATTGCTTCATGAATTACCTGTGTCCTTGAACCCGAGGCCAAAGCCCCCGGGGTTCGAATTTTTAGCGCCTGCTTCTTATACAGCAGCTGCGGGGGCCGCCGGGGCGCGTCGATAAGCCAGCCAGATCAGGAACAACCCGCCGACAATCATCGGTACGCACAGCACCTGGCCCATGGTCAGCCAGTTCCAGGCCAGATAACCCAGTTGGGCGTCCGGCACGCGAACGAATTCGACGATGAAACGGAAGATGCCATAGAACAGCGCGAACATCCCGGACACCGCCATGGTCGGCCGCGGCTTGCGCGAGAACAGCCAGAGGATCGCGAACAGCGCCACGCCTTCCAGCGCGAACTGGTACAGCTGCGACGGATGACGCGCCAGTTGCGCCGGATCGGTCGGGAAGACCATCGCCCACGGCACGTCGGTCGCCTTGCCCCACAACTCAGCGTTGATGAAGTTACCGATACGCCCTGCTCCCAAGCCGATCGGCACCATCGGCGCGACGAAGTCCATCAGCTGGAAGAACGACTTGCCGTTCTTTTTACCGAACCACAGCGCCGCCAGCATCACACCGATAAACCCGCCGTGGAACGACATGCCGCCCTTCCACACTTCGAAAATCAGCAGTGGGTTGGCGATGTAGGCGCTCAGGTCGTAGAACAGCACATAACCCAAACGGCCGCCGACGATAACGCCCATCGACATCCAGAACACCATGTCGGAGAGCTTCTCCTTGGTCCAGGTCGGGTCGAAGCGGTTCAGCCGGCGTGACGCCAGCCACCACGCACCGCCGATGCCGATCAGGTACATCAGGCCGTACCAGTGGATTTTCAGCGGACCGATGGCCAAGGCCACCGGGTCGATCTGCGGGTAAGGCAGCATTGCGACTCCTCGTTAGAGTTGAAACCTTCAAATTCCCGGGCGACGCTGTCACGCCAGGATTAAGCCAGGATTGCGCTGCGCGTCAGAGCAAGAAGCTCAAGCCGACGCAAAACAGCAAAGCGGCAAACAGTCTTTTCAGCAAGCGCGGCGACAGCCTGTGGGCCAGTCGCGCACCGAGACGGGCGAAAACCATGCTGGTCAGGGCGATCCCCAGCAGCGCCGGCAAATAAACAAAACCGAGACTATGGGCCGGCAGCAGTGGATCGTGCCACCCCAAAATCATGAAACTTAATGCACTGGCCAAGGCGATTGGCAGGCCACAGGCCGACGAAGTGGCCACCGCTTGCTGCATCGGCACGCTGCGCCAAGTCAGGAACGGCACGGTCAACGAGCCGCCGCCGATCCCGAAAATCGCCGAGGCCCAGCCAATGACGCTGCCAGCCACGGTCAGACCGACTTTGCCCGGCACCGTTCGACTGGCCTTGGGTTTGAAGTCCAAAGCGAGTTGAACGGCGATGATCAGCGCGAATACCCCAATGATCTTCTGCAAATTCGATCCGGAAATCGCTTCGGCAGTCAGCGCGCCTAAACCGGCACCGATCAGAATGCCTAGCGTCATCCAGGCAAAAATCGGCCAACGCACGGCGCCGCGGCGATGGTGCTCGCGAATCGCATTGATCGACGTAAAGATGATCGTCGCCAGCGAGGTGCCGACTGCCAGATGCGTCAGGATCGAGGCATCAAATCCCTGCAGGGTGAAGCTGAACACCAGCACCGGGACAATGATGATCCCGCCGCCTACTCCAAACAGCCCGGCCAGCACGCCCGCACAGGCGCCCAGCGCCAGATAGAGCAGAAATTCCATGGCCACATCCCCAAGCATCCCGAATCAGGAGCGGCATGGTAACGGATGCATGGCCTCGGGCTCCACTGTGGATGGCGATGGATCGATGAGCGATGTCTGCGTAAAGTGAGCAAAAAACACACAAGGACCACCTTATGTGCCTGATTGTTTTTGCCTGGCGGCCGGGCCATGCCCAGCCGCTGATCGTGGCGGCCAACCGCGACGAATTCTATGCCCGGCCCAGCCTGCCCCTGGGGCAATGGCCGCAAACCCCGCACGTTTACGCCGGTCGCGACCTCGAAGCTGGCGGTACGTGGCTCGGCGTCGGCGCCAATGGGCGCTTCGCCGCGCTAACCAACATCCGTGATCCCCTTCAACCACCGGCGCGCAAATCGCGAGGCGAACTGGTGGCGCAGTTTCTCAGCGGGGACATGTCGATTGATAACTATTTGAGCGACGTTGTTGCACGTTCGCTGGAATATGCCGGGTTTAACCTGCTGATCGGCAATACCAACGAGTTGTGGCACTTCAATGCCCGGGAGACCGAGGCAGTCATGCTCAAACCTGGGGTTTATGGTTTATCGAACGCCGGGCTGGATACGCCATGGCCAAAAGTGCTCAAGGCCAAGGCAGCATTGAGCGAGGTGTTGGGCGATCCGCAGCCGCAGGCGCTATTGGCCTTGCTCAGCGACCCGCAGACGGCGCCGCTTGCCGAGCTGCCGGACACGGGCGTGGGAAAGGCCACCGAGACGTTGTTGTCGAGCGTGTTTATCAAGAGTCCGACTTACGGGACACGGGCGAGTACGGCGTTGATCGTTCAGGCGGATGGGGGGCGGCATATGGTCGAAAGGAGTTTCGGGCCGTATGGGGGGCATTTGGGGGAAGTGGAGATCAGGATTTAGATCGGGGTCGTCAGGACTGGCCCCATCGCGAGCAGGCTCGCTCCCACATTGGATTTTCTGTGAACACAGATTTTGTGCACAACAGAAATCAACTGTGGGAGCGAGCCTGCTCGCGATGGGGCCGGTGCAGGCTTAGAGGGTCTTGACCGAAGCCGGATTAATCATCCGCGCCAACCCAAGGTTTTTCAACGCCAATTGCAGCGAGCTGTGGATAACTTGCGGGTTGTCGATGGTCATCAGTTCCGCCAGCAACTCCTTGGCCTTGCTCAGGTTGATCTGACGCAGCATCCACTTCACTTTCGGCAAGTTGGTAGCGTTCATCGACAGGCTGTCGAAACCCATTGCCATCAACAACACCGCCGCCGCCGGGTCGCCGGCCATTTCGCCGCAGATACTCACGGGCTTGCCTTCGGCATGGGCGTCGCGCACTACGCTTTGCAAGGCTTGCAACACTGCCGGGTGCAGGTAGTCGTAGAGATCGGCCACCCGCGGGTTGTTACGATCCACGGCCAGCAGGTACTGGGTCAGATCGTTGGAACCGACCGACAGGAAGTCCACTTGCCGGGCCAGTTCCTTGGTCTGATACACCGCCGCCGGAATCTCGATCATCACGCCAATCGGCGGCATAGGCACGTCGCAGCCTTCGTCGCGGACTTCGCCCCAAGCCCGGTGAATCAGGTGCAGGGCTTCTTCCAGCTCGTGGGTGCCGGAGATCATCGGCAGCAGAATCCGCAGGTTGTTCAAGCCTTCGCTGGCCTTGAGCATGGCGCGGGTCTGCACCAGGAAAATTTCCGGGTGGTCGAGCGTGACGCGAATACCGCGCCAGCCGAGGAACGGGTTGTCTTCCTTGATCGGGAAGTACGACAGCGACTTGTCGCCGCCGATGTCGAGGCTGCGCATGGTCACCGGTTGCGGATGGAATGCGGCGAGCTGCTCGCGATAGATCGCCAGCTGCTCCTTTTCGCTCGGGAAGCGCTGGTTGATCATGAACGGCACTTCGGTGCGGTACAGACCCACGCCCTCGGCACCGCGCTTCTGCGCCCGCGCCACGTCTGCCAGCAGCCCGGTGTTGACCCACAGCGGCATGCGGTGACCGTCGACCGTTACACACGGCAAGTCCCGCAAAGCATCCAGCCCGAGGGCCAGCTGCTTCTCTTCCTCGACCACCTCGGCGAACTGCTTGCGCAGCACGTCACTCGGGTTGGTATAGACCTCGCCGTGGTAGCCGTCGACGATCATCTGGATGCCGTCGACCTTGGAATACGGCAAGTCGACCAGGCCCATCACCGTCGGGATACCCATGGCACGCGCCAGGATCGCCACGTGGGAGTTGCCTGAACCGAGTACCGACACCAGACCGACCAGCTTGCCTTCCGGCACCTCGCCGAGCATCGCGGGCGTCAGTTCTTCGCTGACCAGAATGGTGTTGTCGGGATAGACCAGCGTCTGCTGCCGCTCTTCCTGCAGATAAGCCAGCAAGCGCCGGCCGAGGTCTTTGACGTCCGAGGCGCGCTCACGCAGGTAGGCGTCGTCCATCAATTCGAAACGGTTGACGTGTTCGGTGACCACCTGACGCAACGCGCCCTGTGCCCACTGACCGGTCTTGATCACCGTGGTGATTTCGCTGCCGAGCGAGGCATCATCGAGCATCATCAGGTAAACGTCGAACAGCGCCCGTTCTTCAGGCCGCAGCTGGGTCGCCAGCTTGGCGGACAAGGCACGCATGTCGGCGCGCACGCCTTCGATGGCGGTCTTGAACAGGCCAAGTTCCGCGTTGATGTCGGTGATGGTCTTGTCCGGCACCACATCCAGATCGGCCGGCGGCAGCATGACGACCGCGGTTCCGACCGCCGCGCCCGGCGAGCCCGGTACACCGACGAACTTTGCTTCCTGGATACCTTTGCCCTGACGGCCCAGGCCACGGATCGAACCGGTGGCCTCGGCGTGGGCGATAACGCCGGCGAGTTGCGCGCTCATGGTCACGAGGAAGGCTTCTTCACCTTCATCGAACTGGCGGCGTTCTTTTTGCTGAATGACCAACACGCCGACGACGCGACGGTGGTGAATGATCGGCGCTCCGAGGAACGAGGCAAAGCGCTCTTCGCCGGTCTCGGCAAAGTAGCGATAGCGCGGGTGATCCGCGGCGTTTTCGAGGTTCAGGGGTTCTTCACGCGTGCCGACCAGGCCGACCAGACCTTCGTTGGGTGCCATGCTGACTTTGCCGATCGAGCGCTTGTTCAAGCCCTCGGTGGCCATCAGCACGAAGCGGTTGGTCTCTGGGTCAAGCAGGTAGACCGAGCAAACCTGGCTGCCCATGGCCTCTTTGACGCGCAACACAATAATCCCCAACGCCGCCTTGAGATCCTTGGCGGAGTTAACTTCCTGGACGATCTTGCGCAGCGTATTGAGCATGGCTCGGGGTCGAACTCCGTCGTCAGTCGCGCGCTAAAAGGCGCGGGGCAAGCTCTTTGAGAGCGCGGCGATAAACCTCGCGCTTGAATGTCACCACCTGGCCCAACGGATACCAATAACTGACCCAGCGCCAGCCATCGAATTCCGGTTTACCGGTCAAATCCATCCGCACCCGCTGCTCGTTCGAGATCAGGCGCAGGAGAAACCATTTCTGCTTCTGGCCGATGCACAGCGGTTGGCTGTGCGTCCTGACCAGACGTTGCGGCAAACGATAGCGCAACCAGCCCCGGGTGCAGGCGAGTATTTCAACATCTTCGCGCTCCAGGCCCACTTCTTCGTTCAACTCGCGGTACAAGGCGTCTTCCGGCGTCTCCTGGGGGTTGATCCCTCCCTGTGGAAACTGCCAGGCATCTTGATTGATACGGCGAGCCCATAGCACCTGGCCAGCATCATTCGTCAGAATGATCCCGACATTGGGGCGGAAACCATCGGGGTCGATCACGGCAACAACCTCGCAAACGCATGTCGGGGCATTGTTCCACAAAGGTTGTGAAAGCAGCAACGAGCCGACCTACCTTATGTGCACTCTTGTGAAAAGTCCGTATTCTGGACACCTTTCTACAGACTTTTCAGCGAGTAACTGCAATGCGGCTGGCTTTATTCGACTTGGACAACACGCTTCTGGGCGGTGACAGTGACCACGCCTGGGGCGATTATCTGTGCGAACGCGGTTTCCTCGACGCTGTCGCCTACAAGGCACGCAACGATGAGTTCTATCAGGATTACCTGGCCGGCAAGCTGGATAACGACGCGTACCTGAATTTCTGCCTCGAAGTTCTCGGCCGCACCGAGATGGCCACGCTGGATGAATGGCACCTGGATTACATGCGCGACTGCATCGAACCGATCGTGTTGCCCAAGGCTATCGAACTACTGGCCAAGCACCGCGAGGCCGGCGACAAACTGGTGATCATCACCGCCACCAACCGCTTCGTGACCGGGCCGATTGCAGCACGCTTAGGCGTCGAAACCCTGATCGCCACCGAATGCGAAATGATCGACGGTCGTTACAGTGGGCGCAGCACCGATATCCCGTGCTTCCGTGAAGGCAAGGTGACCCGGTTGATTCGTTGGCTGGAAGAGACCGGCCACAACCTGGAAGACAGCTATTTCTACAGCGATTCAATGAATGACTTGCCGTTGCTGGAACAGGTGGCGAATCCGATTGCTGTTGATCCGGACGTGAATCTGCGGGCCGAGGCCGAGAAGCGGGGTTGGCCGGTGATTTCGTTGCGCGATTGAAAGCACCTTCGCGGGCAAGCCTCGCTCCTACAGGGGATTTGGTCGATCACAAATCCAATGTGGGAGCGAGCCTGCTCGCGATTGGGGCGACTCGGTCTTTAAACCTTAAACCGGCTTGGCCCCCATCAATCCCGCAATGGCGACAAAGCAGACAAAGCTGAACAGCGCCAACGCGAACGTAAACTTCCCATTTCCCCCCGCGGGCGCCTTGCGCAGCCGATTGAGCCGCACCACCAGCCAGAACCAGCCCAGCGCCGCCACGGTGTAGAGCACACTCGACGCCAGGAGCCAGGTCTGCCCCAACGGCCAGCCCACCAAGTGCACCATCCACCAACCGGTGAACGGCATGCTCAGCAACGCCAGGCCCATCAATAGCCAGATGTACACCAGCGGTCGTTGCAAGGTGCGAGTATGAGCCGTTGCGTCGCCGTTACGGCGTGTGCGCCAGACCCAGATCGCCAGCCCCAGCGCGCTGATCAACAGCAACACCGTCGCCACGCCATGAGCGATTTTGAGGGCGGTTAACGTTTCCATTGTTCGATTTCCTTATGACTTGCTCGTCAGCGTAGCCGCTCAGCCGAGAAACAGCTGATAGGCCGGGTTGTCGCTTTCGTCCCAGTACGGGTAACCGATTTCTTCCAGCGCAGCCGGTACCAGATGGCGTTCGTCGTGCGGCACTTGCAGGCCCGCGACCACACGACCGTCCGCCGCGCCGTGGTTGCGGTAGTGGAACATCGAAATGTTCCAGCGCCCGCCGAGCTTGTTGAGGAAGTTGAACAACGCGCCCGGACGTTCCGGGAATTCGAAGCGCAGCACCACTTCATCGACCACATGGACAGCACGGCCACCCACCATATGGCGAATGTGCAACTTGGCCAGTTCGTTATCGGTCAGGTCGAGCACCGGGAAACCTTGCTCGGTAAGACTGGCGAGCAGCGCACTGCGCGGGTCGTTGTCCGGGTGCGTCTGCACGCCGACAAAGATGTGCGCTTCGCTGCCGGTGTTGTAGCGGTAGTTGAATTCGGTGATCTGGCGCTTGCCGATCGCTTCGCAGAACGCCTTGAAGCTGCCCGGTTTCTCGGGGATGGTCACGGCGATGATGGCTTCGCGACCCTCGCCCAGTTCGGCGCGCTCGGCCACGTGGCGCAAGCGATCGAAGTTGACGTTGGCACCAGAATCGATGGCCACGAACGTGTGGCCGGTGACACCGCGCTGCTCGACGTACTTCTTGATTCCGGCCACGCCCAACGCGCCGGCAGGTTCAGTGATCGAGCGGGTATCGTCGTAGATATCCTTGATTGCTGCGCAGATCTCGTCGGTGCTGACGGTGATAACTTCGTCTACGTAGTCTTTGCAGATATCGAAAGTGTGCTGGCCGATCTGCGCCACCGCCACGCCATCGGCAAAGAGACCCACGGTCGGCAGCACCACGCGCTCGCCGGCCGCCATGGCGGCTTGCAGGCAGTTGGAGTCGTCCGGTTCGACGCCGATGATTTTGATGTCCGGGCGCAGGTATTTCACGTACGCCGCGATCCCGGCGATCAGCCCGCCACCGCCCACCGGAACGAAGATCGCATCCAGACGCCCTGGGTGCTGACGCAGAATTTCCATGGCCACCGTGCCCTGCCCGGCAATGGTGTGGGGATCGTCGTAAGGGTGAATGTAGACGTAGCCTTTCTCATCGACCAGTTTCAGCGAGTAGGCCAGGGCTTCCGGGAACGAATCCCCGTGCAACAGCACTTTGCCGCCGCGCGAACGCACGCCTTCGACCTTGATCTCCGGGGTGGTCTTGGGCATCACGATGGTCGCTTTCACACCCAGCACCTTGGCCGCAAGGGCCAGGCCTTGCGCATGATTGCCCGCCGATGCGGTGACCACACCGCGAGCGCGCTCTTCATCGCTCAATTGCGTCAGCTTGTTATAGGCGCCGCGAATCTTGAACGAGAACACCGGCTGCAGGTCTTCACGCTTGAGCCAGATTTCATTGCCCAGCCGCTCGGAGAGCTGGCGGGCAGTCTGCAATGGGGTTTCTACGGCAACGTCATAAACGCGCGAGGTGAGGATCTTTTTGACGTACTGTTCGAGCATCGGAAAGCATCACTGAGCGGGTTGGGCAGGGCCAAGGAGTCTAACCCGGCTTTTGGGCAGGCGACCACACTAAACAGGTGGTGTAGGAGCGAGGCTTGCCCGCGAAAGCGATCTAGCTGCCAATATTATGCTGGATGTAACGGCCTCTTCGCGGGCAAGTCGGATCGCCGCACCGCTCGCTCAGGTATCGGAGTCGTGCGGCGTGCGCATTTGACCTGCCAATCGGGCAATGACCTTCACCATCGCGAGGCCTATAATGCCGGCCTTTCGTCCCCTTTCGGCACTTCGGAGCCCGCATGACCCAGGATCAACTCAAACAGGCCGTAGCCCAGGCCGCCGTCGACTTCATCCTCCCGAAACTCGACGACAAGAGCATCGTCGGGGTCGGCACCGGCTCCACCGCCAACTGCTTCATCGATGCCCTGGCCAAGCACAAAGGCGCGTTCGATGGCGCGGTCGCCAGTTCCGAAGCCACCGCCGCGCGCCTCAAGGGCCACGGTATTCCGGTGTATGAACTCAATACCGTCAGCGACCTGGAGTTCTACGTCGACGGTGCCGATGAAAGCGACGAGCACCTGAACCTGATCAAGGGCGGTGGCGCGGCCCTGACCCGCGAGAAGATCGTTGCAGCCGTAGCCAAGACCTTCATCTGCATCGCCGACGCCAGCAAACTGGTGCCGGTGCTCGGTGCGTTCCCGCTGCCGGTGGAAGTGATCCCGATGGCACGCAGCCACGTGGCCCGCCAACTGGTAAAGCTCGGCGGCGACCCGGTTTACCGAGAAGGCGTGCTGACCGACAACGGCAACATCATCCTCGATGTGTTCAACATGCAGATCACCAACCCGGTGGAGCTGGAAACACAGATCAACGCCATCGTCGGCGTGGTCACCAACGGCTTGTTCGCAGCCCGCCCGGCTGACTTGCTGCTGCTGGGGACGAGTGAAGGTGTGAAAACCCTCAAAGCCTGACAACTCGCCCTCCTGTAGGAGCGAAGCTTGCTCGCTCCTACAGTTTGTTTTGGGTGTTTGTCAGGGTTGTGCCGGTTTTTTGAAGACGTAGAAAAGATTCGGCTCGCTGACGAGGTACAGGGTGCCGTCGTCGTCCATGGCGATGCCTTCCGCTTGCGGCACAGTCTTCTGCAATCCCTGACGGCCCTTGCTCAGTGACAGGGTGGTGAGCGGTCGCCCGTCGACATCCAGCTCCAGAATCAGTCGTGACTCATCGGACAGCGCCAGCAGATGGCCGCTGCGCTCGTCGTACTGCAAGCTCGACAGGTCTCGCACGAACATCCCGGCGTCGCGCTTGGGATTGTTCACCACATGCACCGCGTAGGACTTCTCCGGGTTGTAATGCGGGAAGCCCTGCACTTCGTAAATCAGCATCGGATCGCGCTCCTTGGCGACAAACAAGCGCTTGCCCACCGAGTCATAGGCCAGGCCTTCGAAACCCTTGTTGCCCCTCATGTGCACGCCGAGGGTCATTTGCTCGGCGTCCGCGGCATCGAGGAATGTCGTGTCCTTCTCCAGATGAATTTTTATCAGCCGCTGTTCGCGCTCGTCGGTGATCACGTAAGTGTCAGCGCTGATGAACTCCACCGCCTCCGGATCGCCAAACCCGATCAGCGCCACACGCCGCAGGATTTTGCCCTCCAGGGACATCTCAATCAGTTCGGCATTTTTGTTGGTGACGGTGAACAGGCTTTTGCGCACGGGATCGAAGGTGAGGGCTGAAACATCGTCGTCCAGACCGTCAATGACTCGCGCCTCGATCACTACCTGATACTGATCCAGGCCAATGGACTGGGCATTCATCGGCTGCCAGAGCGCTTGCACATTGAACCAGGTGCGCTCGAACAGACGCAGGTACTGGCCGACGGCAATCAGCACGATGAGCGCAATGACCGACAGGATCAACATCAACGGTTTGGGACGGGCAAGTCGGCGCATTCAGGCGGGCTCGGAAACAAGACGGGCGGATGAAATACCACGGCAGTATGAATTCAAGCTTAATGGCTACGGTTGTTTTTCGAACCGGTAGAACAGGTTCGGTTCACTCACAATGTACAGCGTGCCCGCTTCATCCATGGCCACGCCTTCGGCACGGGGAATGGTTTCTTTCAGACCATTGAAACCGCCCAGCAGGGTCATGAAGCTGACCTGCTCACCTTTCTCGTCCAATTCCAGCAACAAGTGAGAATCGGCGGACAGCACCAGGGTATGGCCAGTGCGCGAATCAATGGCCAGGGCTGACAGGTTGCGGATATCCAGTTCGTCGCTGGACAGCTTTTGCTTGTCGCCCTTGAGAGTTTGGCTGCCATCGCTTTTCCAGCTGAACAGCGCCGGTGGACGCTCTTCTCCCAGCAGCAGTTGCTGGTTGCGCGCATCCCACACAATCGCCTCGAAGGCTTTATTCTGGTTTTTCGAGGGGCCCAAGTCATATTTCGGGAAACTGGCGATATTCAGTTCGCGAGTATCGGCATCGACCTTGACGATAGACAGCAGGTGCGCGCGCTCATCGGTGATCGCCAGCAAACCATTGCCCATGACCGCCACCCCTTCCGGGTTGCTCCAACCCACCAGCGGCATTTTGCGCAATACATCGCCCTGCAATGTCAGCTCGACCAGAAACGGGTTCTTGCCCATCACCGCAAACAGGGTTTTGGTCTGCGGGTCATAAGACACGTCTGACGCTTCGTCCTTTTCCATACCCGGCAGCCGCTTGGCGTCGATGACCACTCGGTAATCCGGCAGCCAAATACTCTCTTTTCGTTCGGCCGGACTTTCGAAGCGCTCCATCACCCAGAGCACGCCGCGATCATCCCAGTGCATCGCAAACACGAGGCCATACACGGCCGCCGCCACCAGCAAAAGCCAGGAGTACCAACGCATCACAAAGCGCGAGCGGCGGGCAGTTTTCAGCTTGGACAGCGGTTGGGTGGCCATGCAGGGATGCGTTCCAGAAATTCAGGCTATGGGTAATAGCACATTGGGACTGGCTCAGACGCCAGAAGCCTCGGAATTATCCGGACAAGATGTGAAAAAAACGGGAAATGGCCGGATTGCCCTGTGCGGGCGATCACGAAACCAATGTGGGAGCGAGCCTGCTCGCGATGAGGCCAGCACATTCAACAATGATGTCGAATGACAGACCGCTATCGCGAGCAGGCTCGCTCCCACAGGGCTCAACAGTGCTTCAGCTTCAGCTAGCGGACGCTGCTGGTGAAGCGGCTGGCGCCCGGCAGTTCGAGCACCAGTTCGTCACCGACATTCAGCGGGCCAACGCCCACCGGCGTGCCCGTGAGGATCACGTCACCGGCCTGCAGCGAGAAGCAGCCGGCCATGTACTGGATCATCGGCACGATCGGATTCAGCATGTCCTTGCTGTTGCCATCCTGGCGCACTTCACCATTGATGGTCAGGCAGATACCGATGTCGGTCAGGTCAGCGAAGGTACTGCCCGCCACGAACGGCGCAATCACTGCCGCACCGTCGAAGGACTTGGCGATTTCCCACGGCAGGCCCTTGGCTTTCAGTTCGGCCTGCTTGTCGCGCAAGGTCAAGTCCAGAGCCGGAGCAATGCCGGAGATAGCATCCAGCACTTCTTCACGGCTCGGTTTGGTCGACAGTGGCTTGCCGATCAACACGGCGATTTCCGCTTCGTAATGCACCGAGCCACGCTCGGTCGGAATGCTGAAACCGCCTTCCAGCGGCACCACGCAACTGCCCGGTTTGATGAACAGCAGTGGTTCAGTTGGCACCGGGTTGTCCAGCTCCTTTGCGTGTTCGGCGTAGTTGCGGCCGATGCACACCACTTTCCCCAACGGGAAATGAATACGCGTACCGTCGACATACTGGTGCTGATAGCTCATTGACCGACTCCTGATTCGTGCGCTTAAAGTTCGAAAATCAAACAGCGAAAATCTTGCCCGGGTTCATGATGCCGTTCGGGTCGAACACCGCTTTGACGGCTTTCATGTACTCGATCTCAACCGGCGAGCGACTGTAGGTCAAGTAGTCACGCTTGGTCATGCCCACGCCGTGTTCGGCGGAAATCGAACCGCTGTACTTCTCGACGGTTTCGAACACCCACTTGTTGACGGTCGCGCACTTGGCGAAGAACTCGTCCTTGCTCAGGTTATCCGGCTTGAGAATGTTCAAATGCAGGTTGCCATCGCCGATGTGGCCGAACCAGACGATTTCGAAATCCGGGTAGTGTTCGCCAACGATCGCATCGATTTCCTTCAGAAACGCCGGGACTTTCGACACAGTGACCGAAATGTCGTTCTTGTAAGGCGTCCAGTGGGAGATGGTTTCGGAGATGTACTCGCGCAGCTTCCACAGGTTCTGCAACTGGGTTTCGCTCTGGCTCATCACGCCGTCCAGCACCCAGCCCTGCTCGACGCAGTGCTCGAAGGTTTCCAAGGCGTGGTTGGCCACTTCTTCAGTGGTCGCTTCGAATTCCAGCAGCGCGTAGAACGGGCAATCGGATTCGAACGGCGCCGGCACATCGCCGCGCGCCATAACCTTGGCCAAGGCTTTATCAGAGAAGAATTCGAACGCGGTCAGGTCAAGTTTGCTCTGAAACGCGTGCAGTACCGGCATGATCGAATCGAAATCGGCGGTACCGAGAACCATCGCGGTGAGGTTTTTCGGCGCACGGTCCAGGCGCATGGTGGCTTCGACCACAAAACCCAGCGTGCCTTCGGCGCCGATGAACAGCTGACGCAGGTCGTAGCCAGTGGCGTTCTTGATCAAATCCTTGTTCAGTTCCAGCAGATCGCCCTTGCCGGTGACGACTTTCATCCCAGCCACCCAGTTGCGGGTCATGCCGTAGCGAATCACCTTGATCCCGCCGGCATTGGTGCCGATATTGCCGCCGATCTGGCTGGAACCTGCCGACGCGAAGTCCACCGGGTAGTACAGGCCGTGCTCTTCGGCCTTGTTCTGCAATTGCTCGGTGATCACGCCCGGCTGACAAACGGCCGTGCGATCGGTCAGGTTCACGTCGAGAATCTGGTTCATGTAGTCGAAGGACACGACCACTTCGCCATTAGCCGCCACCGCCGCAGCCGAAAGCCCGGTACGACCGCCGGACGGCACCAGCGCAACCTTGTGTTCATTGGCCCAACGGACAATGGCCTGGACCTGCTCGGTGGTCTTGGGAAACACAATGGCGGTCGGCGCCGGGGCGAAATGCTTGGTCCAATCCTTACCGTAAGCATTCAGGGAGTCGGCGTCGGTCAGTACCTTGCCAGGCTCAACCAAGGTCTTCAGCTCATCAATCAGCGCAGGATTGGTCATCGACAGAACTCTCGAACAATTCATGGTCATCCTGAAGACGCTTCACGTCGCAGGAATGAGTGTTTAGCGGGGTGCATATGCTAGCATACCGACCCCGCAGGATAGTGCCCAAAGGCTGTTCTGCGGCGACGGCTATCATGCCGCTCGGGTCAGCGTCTGCTGGCTACTTCCCTGCCAATTTTCTCCGGGATACAGGTTTACGCAGATGAGCAAGACTTCTCTCGATAAGAGCAAGATCAAGTTCCTTCTTCTCGAAGGCGTCCACCAATCGGCTGTCGACGTCCTCAAGGCGGCGGGCTACACCAGCATCGAGTACCTCACAGGTTCTCTGCCGGAAGCCCAGCTGAAGGAAAAGATCGCTGATGCTCACTTCATCGGCATTCGCTCCCGCACTCAACTGACCGAAGAAATCTTCGATCACGCGAAGAAACTGGTGGCTGTCGGCTGTTTCTGCATCGGCACCAACCAGGTCGACCTCAATGCGGCTCGCGAACGCGGCATCGCGGTATTCAACGCGCCGTACTCCAACACTCGCTCCGTAGCCGAGCTGGTCTTGGCCGAGGCGATCCTGTTGCTGCGCGGCATCCCTGAGAAGAACGCTTCCTGCCACCGTGGCGGCTGGATCAAGAGCGCAGCCAACTCCTTCGAAATCCGTGGCAAGAAGCTGGGCATCGTCGGTTACGGCTCGATCGGTACTCAACTGTCGGTTCTGGCTGAAGGCCTGGGCATGCAGGTGTACTTCTACGACACCGTGACCAAGCTGCCACTGGGTAACGCCACCCAGGTCGGCAACCTGCACGAACTGCTGGGCATGTCCGACATCGTCACCCTGCACGTTCCGGAAACCGCAGCCACCCAGTGGATGATCGGCGAGAAAGAAATCCGCTCCATCAAGAAGGGCGGGATTCTGATCAACGCTGCTCGCGGCACCGTGGTTGAACTGGACGCCCTGGCGGACGCGATCAAGGACAAGCACCTGATCGGCGCGGCCATCGACGTATTCCCGGTGGAGCCGCGCTCCAACGAAGAAGAGTTCGAAAGCCCGCTGCGTGGCCTGGACAACGTGATTCTGACCCCGCACATCGGTGGTTCCACCGCTGAAGCGCAGGCCAACATTGGTCTGGAAGTGGCAGAAAAACTGGTCAAGTACAGCGACAACGGTACGTCGGTATCGTCCGTGAACTTCCCGGAAGTGGCCCTGCCGGCTCACCCTGGCAAGCACCGCCTGCTGCACATCCACGAGAACATTCCGGGTGTGATGAGCGAGATCAACAAGGTTTTCGCCGAAAACGGCATCAACATTTCCGGTCAGTTCCTGCAGACCAATGAGAAAGTCGGCTACGTCGTGATCGACGTCGATGCCGAATACTCGGAAATGGCGCAAGAGAAGCTGCAGCACATCAACGGCACCATTCGTTGCCGCGTGTTGTTCTGATCGCGACTTGAGCGACAAAAAAGGGAGCTCCTCGGAGCTCCCTTTTTCATGTCCGTGAAAAATTACTTCACATTGACGGTGATCTTCTTCGACACGATTGGCGGATCGAACGGCATGTGGCCGCTGTCGCCCAACTCCAGCTGCAGGGTGTGCTTGCCCGGTGCCAGTTTGATTTCCGCCTGGGTCTGCGCCTTGCCGAAGTGCATGTGATTGGCATCCGTTGGAATTGGAGCACCGGCGGCTGGCAATTTATCGACATCGATCAGCAAGTGGTGATGGCCGGTGTTTTTGGTGACATCACCCGCTGGTGCCAGCGCAATGTCCTTGACAGCGAACTTGACGATGAAGGTCTGCGGCACCGTGGCGCCATCTTCGGGAGAAACGATGGACACTTGCGCACCCTTGGGCGCCGGTGTGGCAGCAGTTGCCAGCATCGAAGCCCCCATCAGCAGACCCGCCAATGCTGCTCGTGACATAAAGCTTTTCATTCTCTTCTCCAGTTTTTCCGTAAAATTCGCTCGACCGTGACAACTTCACGGCCATTCGTTGTCGAAGGCACACGACAACCATAGCAAAGCGAGCCTGAACAGCGCGTCGCGATAAATGAATTCAAAGGAGTGACCATGCGCTTTTTGCCTGGCCTGATCTGCCTGCTACCCCTTTTGAGCCCTTTGGCTCATGCCGAACTGATTGACGATGTAAACGACCGCGGCGAACTGCGCATTGCCCTCGAGGCTAATACCCCGCCCTTCAATTTCAAGGATGACGGCAAACTGACCGGCTTCGAGGTCGAATTGGGTCAAATGTTGGCCAATGAACTGGATGTAAGGGCCGACTTCGTCGTCACCGATTCCGGTGATCTGCTGACCGGCGTCGAAAGTGGCAAATACGACATCGCCATCAACCACATCACAGAGACCCCGGCGCTCACGGAGCGTTTCGACTTCAGCCAACCTTACATTCAAACCAATGCGCAATTGATCGCGCAGAAAGAAGAGCCGCGCTCAATACTGCTGGTGCAGTCGCTGACCGAGGAAAAGCCGAAAGCCGACCAGCCCGTGAACCTGGCGATCCCGTTCCAGAAGGGTAATCCGGCATTTCAGGCCAGCCTGGAAAACGCCTTGCAGCGGATCAAGAGGGATGGCCGATTGGAAGCGTTGTCGCAGAAGTGGTTCGGGGCGGATACGAGTGTGGTGCCGAAACCCTGAAATCGCGGAGAAACCTGTGGGAGCGAGCCTGCTCGCGATGGGGTCATAACAGTCAACATTGATGTTGAATGTAAGACCGCTATCGCGAGCAGGCTCGCTCCCACAGTGGATCTGGGCTTGTCGTTAGTCGAGTGTTGCCAGAGCCTGCGCCGCGTCGGCCAACTCCAACTCGCTAAAGACCTGAACGCCATTGCGCTTGAGCAATGCTGCGGTAACACCCTCACCGCTGACCTTCCCGCCACTGAACGTCCCGTCATAGGTCAACAGATTCCCGCAAGACGGGCTGTTGGACTTGAGCACGGCAATCCGGATGTGCTGCTGCACCAATTCCAGCGCCTGATAAGCCCCCGAAAGAAACTCGGCACTGACGTCCTCGCCCTCAGTGGTGATGACCGAGGCAAGGCCATCAAGCACCTCACCGCCCTGCCCGCCCGGAATCTCCGCCGCAGCTCTTGGCGTCGGCAAACCACCGGCGACTTCCGGGCACAACGGCACCACCCGGCCTTCGGCAATCCACTGTTCCAACAGATCGAATGGCCCGCTGGCGCCACCGTCGTAACGGACGCGGTGACCGAGCAAACAGCGGCTGACCAGAATCTTTTGCATGATCAGAACGGCTCGTTGCCACGACGCCTGAACCAGCCCGTCAATGACAGGCGATCTCGGGTCGCGGGAAGGACTTCGTGGGGCACTTCGCCCGACAGGAACACCACCAGGCATCCGCCGGTGGGCACCACATCGTGTTCGACACCTTCGTCCAGGTACATGCGCAACTGACCGCCATGCTCGGGCAGCCAGCCGTCATTGAGGTAGATCACCGCCGAGACCATGCGCCGATCATCATCGCGGAATCGGTCGACATGCTTGAGGTAAAAAGCGCCAGGCGGGTACAGGGCGAAATGGCTCTCGTAATCTTCCAGGCCCAGAAACAAACCGCGATTCATCGCCTCACGCAGGCTGTTCATCAACCCCAGATAGCTGTCGCAGGCCTCGACCTGACCGGGTTCGAGCCACTGGATATGGTCACCGCGAATGCCCTCGCGGATCTCCGAAAACGGCCCGCGCCCCACGGCGGCCGGGGCGAGCTCGCCCTCGGCGGCACGTTTGCGGCACTCGGCCGCCAGCGCCTGGGTCAGATCCAGAGGCAGGAAAATATTCTGCTGCGACCAGCCGCGCTCAGCCAGGTCGTCGACGATACGTAACAGCAGCGGATGATCAGAGGATATTTGCATGGCGCGCATAGTATTCCTGTGCCCGCAAATCCGACAGAGCCGCGCAGCGGAGGATTGGTCGGATAAGGCACGCAACCTGATACGAATTCTCGACAAGTACGAATGCCGCACGGAGAATAGTCGCCTGCTGACAGGAGTCCCTATGCGTCGCTTGCTTTTTTCACTGCTGATGTTCTGTGTTTTGCCCGCTTGGGCGGACGGCCACGACCAATTGTACAAGGTCGCCGGTTGGCCAGAACAACGCGCGCATTTCACTGATGCTCTCGCGGCCGCTCAGCAGCGTTACCAGAACAGCCTGCCGCCAGCGGTGTTTCAAGCCCTGGTCAATAACAGCAATCAGCGCTTTGCGCCCAAGGCCATGGACCAGCGTGCCGAAGCGCAGTTGCGCAAAACGCTTGCCGATCCGAAACCTGCATTGACCTTCTTCCAATCACCCTTGGGCAAGAAAATCGTCGCCGCCGAACTGCTGGCGACCCGTCGCGATCAATTGGCGAAAAATGCCAAGGGCTTGCCGAAAATGCAGGCCAGCGATACCCGTCAACTCATCATCGGACACTTGGCCCAGGCCCTGCCCGCCCGTGAGGCCGGTGCTGAAGTCAGCCTGGCGATCGCGGGCGTGGCGGCCGACAGCCTGAGCTCGATGATCCCCGGCCTGCTCGGTGGCGGTCAGGCTCAAGGCATGTTGAACGGCCAGCGCCAGCGCCTGATGGAGCAGATCGGCGCCGACCTGAACAACACGCTGCTGTATGTCTATCGCGACCTGTCGGATGAAGAGCTGGAAGAGTTCGCGACCTTTGCCGAGTCCATTGAAGGCAGGGCTTACTACCAAGCGGCATTGGCGGCGATTCGGGCGGGGTTGGCGGTGGGGCAGAGTACGTCGAGCCTTGCCCAATAATCTGCAGCGACTGGTAGATCGCTATCGCGAGCAGGCTCGCTCCCACAGTTGACCGGGTTGCTCAGGCAGACACGGTCTAATGTGGGAGCGAGCCTGCTCGCGATGGGGTCGCAATGGCCACTAAAGATTCCGCCCCTTCATCCGCTTGCTCAAAAACCCGAAATACTCCTGCCGCAATCCCGGCGTCTCATTCGCCAAATGATGCCGTGCCTCAGGCAACATCAGCACCTGAGGCCGATCGAACTTGCCCCGCAGTACATCAAGGTTGTGCTTCCAATCCACGGTCATGTCCGCCTGCCCCTGCACGATCAGCGGCTGCCGCGGGCTCTTCGGAGCCGCTTCGATACGCTTGATCCATCGACCCAGCGCACCGACCCAGGCCGTTGGCAGACGCAACGGCTGCAGCGGATCGGCTTGCAGGAATGCGAGAAAGTCAGGGTCGTTGGAGTTCTCGCTGAAACGCCGGGCGATGCCGTTGACGAAAGGCTTGAGCAGGTAATAACTGAGCTGCGACCAACCCCAGGCTCGCGGCCGCACCAACGGCGACAGCAGAATCACCTGCCCCTGGGCCGGACTGTTCGCGCCCTGATTGAGCACATGATCGATCACGATCGCCCCGCCGGTACTTTGCCCGCACAAGTGCCAAGGCTGCGGAAGGCCCAGCGACTGCGCCTCGGCCAATAGCCCTTGCAGCGTGCTCTGATACTCGGCGAAATCCTTGATGCTCGCCCGTTCGCCACTGGACAGGCCATGCCCCGGCAGGTCACAGGCGATCACCGCAAAACCCTGGTCCAGCGCCCACTCGATCACATGCCGGTAGAGCCCGGTGTGATCGTAGAAGCCGTGAAACAAAAACAGCGTCGCCTTCGCCCGCTCGGGCCACCAGAGCTGGCTGACCACTTCATAGCCATCGACCTCGAAACGCCCCAGGCCACTGCGCAGGTTTCGTTGCGGGAAATCCAGCCCATAAAAATGCTGATAGGCCATGGCTTCCGTCGACAGCGGCTGCCACTCGGCCAATGGCCGCAGGCTGGCACGCAAATGATCGGGGTCGAAAGTGGCAGACATGGGCTATTCCAGAACGCGAAACGGGCTTTATGGGCCTGCGATATTCATCTGTCGCGGCAAGCATGGCAAGCTAGCCGACCTTCGAGGATTGAAACCCATGCGTCCGGCCTACCGCACCACACTGCTTGCCAGCCTGCTCGCCCTTGTGTGTGCCGGCGTGCTGTGGGCCGCCTATGACTGGTTTCAGGGGCGCTACTTGCGGGCATTCAGTTCGCACACCGCCGTGTTCTCCGGCGACCCGTTGCGCCTGCCGGACGAACTGGCCGGACCCGGCGCCATCCGCCTAGTGCACTTCTGGGACCCGGCCTGCCCGTGCAATGTCGGCAATCAACAACACCTGACCGAACTGGTTGAGCAGTATGTACCGCGGGGCGTCGAGTTCTATGCGGTCCAAAAACCCGGCAGCCACGGTCAATTACCCAGCACGTTGAGTCGCCTCAAAACCATTACTGTCCTGCCGGGTTCCGAACAAATCCCTGCCAGCCCGGCGGTGGCGATCTGGGACCGCAGTGGCAGGCTGGCGTATTTCGGGCCGTACAGCGAAGGCCTGACCTGCAATTCGAGCAACAGTTTTATCGAGCCCATTCTGCAAGCGCTGAATGAAGGCCGGGCCGTGAACGCCACCCATACGCTGGCGGTGGGTTGCTACTGCCCGTGGCCTGTTGAGGTGAAGTAAGGCATTCCTGACTTTTCCAGGACCGCGATGCCCGGCACAGGAGGTCTGTGCTACACGTTTGCAGCCCACACGGGCGGCAATCCCGAAAGAACAAGGAGTCACCATGAAACGCGTCCTGACCGTACTTGCCTTGCTGATCGTCGTGCTCGTCGCCGGGGGCGGCTGGTACGTGTACAGCAAGCAACCGACGCGCCAGGGCCAGGTGAAGTTGCAGCACCTGCAAGGTTCGGTGACCGTGCGCTACGACGTGCGCGGCGTGCCGCATATCCGTGCCGAAAACGAAACCGACCTCTACCGCGCCCTTGGCTATGTACATGCCCAGGACCGACTGTTCCAGATGGAAGCCATGCGGCGCCTGGCCCGTGGTGAGCTGGCCGAAGTCCTCGGCCCGAAACTGACCGACACCGACAAACTGTTTCGCAGCCTGCGCATCCGCGAACGGGCTGAAAGCTACGTGGCCGCGCTGGATCGTCAATCGCCGGCATGGAAAGCCTTGCAAGCCTATCTGGACGGCATCAATCAATATCAGGACAGCCACGCTGCGCCGGCAGAGTTCGACGTGCTGGGGATTCCCAAGCGCCCTTTCACCGCCGAAGACAGCATCAGCATCGCCGGCTACATGGCCTACAGCTTTGCCGCGGCGTTTCGCACCGAACCCTTGCTGACTTACGTGCGTGACCAACTGGGCGCCGAGTACCTGAATATCTTCGATCTCGACTGGCAGCCCAAGGGCGTGCTGGCCAAAAGGCGCGCCAATCCTCCACCGGCCCTCACCACCAATGACTGGAAGGATTTGAACGCCCTCGCCCGTTTGAGTGAGCAGGCCTTGGCCGACAATGGTTTGCCACAATTCGAAGGCAGCAATGCGTGGGTGATTTCCGGCAGCCGCAGCAAAAGCGGCAAACCACTGCTGGCCGGCGACCCGCACATTCGCTTCTCCGCGCCGTCGGTGTGGTACGAAGCGCACCTGTCAGCGCCGGGTTTCGAGCTTTATGGTTACCATCAGGCGCTGGTGCCGTTTGCGTTTCTTGGCCACAACCTGGACTTCGGCTGGAGCCTGACGATGTTCCAGAACGACGATCTGGACCTGATCGCCGAGAAGGTCAACCCGGACCACCCGAACCAGGTCTGGTATCGCGGCCAGTGGGTCGACATGGTCAATACCGAACAACAGATCGCGGTCAAAGGCCAGTCACCGGTCACGCTGACCCTGCGCCAGTCGCCCCACGGCCCGATCATCAACGATGCGCTCGGCACGGCCTCGGGCAAGACGCCGGTCGCCATGTGGTGGGCCTTCCTCGACACCCCGAATCCGATCCTCGATGGCTTCTACCAGCTCAACCGCGCCGACACCCTGGCCAAGGCCCGCGCCGCGTCGGCCAAGGTTCAGGCACCGGGGCTGAACATCGTCTACGCCAACGCCAAGGGCGACATCGGTTGGTGGGCCTCGGCGTTGCTGCCCAAGCGCCCGGCCGGGGTGAAACCCGGTTTCATCCTCGACGGCAGCACCCCTCAGGCAGACAAGGAAGGTTTTTACCCGTTCAGCGCCAACCCACAGGAAGAAAACCCGGCGCGAGGCTATATCGTTTCGGCCAACTTCCAACCGGTGTCGCCGACCGGCATGGAGATTCCCGGTTACTACAACCTCGCCGATCGCGGCCAGCAACTCAATCGTCAGCTCAGCGACAAGAACGTGAAGTGGGACAACGACTCCAACCAGAAGCTGCAACTGGGCACCACCACCGACTACGGTCCGCGTTTGCTGGCGCCGTTGTTGCCGGTACTGCGTGAAGTGGTGAGCGATCCCGCCGAACTCAAACGGGTAGAGCAACTGGCGCAGTGGAGCGGCGATTACCCGCTGGACTCCGTCAGCGCCACCCTGTTCAACCAGTTCTTGTTCAACCTCACCGACGCGGCGATGCGCGATGAACTGGGCAATGACTTCTTCGAAACGCTGCTCCCGACTCGGGTAATCGATGCCGCACTGCCGCGCTTGGCAGCCTCCGCCGATTCACCGTGGTGGGACAACCGCAACACCCCCGGCAAGGAAACCCGCGCCGATACGGTCAAGGTTGCCTGGCAAGCGAGCATGGCCCACCTCAAAACCACCCTGGGCGCCGATTCAACACAATGGCAGTGGGGCAAGGCGCACACCCTGACTCACGGCCATCCGCTGGGGACGCAGAAACCGCTGGAGCGGATCTTCAACGTCGGACCGTTTGCGGCGCCCGGCACCCATGAAGTGCCGAACAACCTCTCGGCCAAGATCGGCCCGGCGCCGTGGCCTGTGACCTATGGCCCGTCAACCCGGCGGTTGATCGACTTCGCCGACCCGGCCCACAGCCTGACCATCAACCCTGTCGGCCAGAGCGGCGTGCCGTTCGACAGCCACTATGCCGATCAGGCCGAATCGTATATCGAAGGGGTTTATTACCAGGCGCATTTCAATGATGAAGAAGTGACGGCCAATACACGTAGCACGTTGAAGCTGTTGCCGGCGCGGGCTGCGCAATAGATTTTTGGTTGGCCCGGCGGGCCCCATCGCGAGCAGGCTCGCTCCCACAGGATTCTGTGACATACACAAAATTTGTGTTCGCTGGAGATCCCTTGTGGGAGCGAGCCTGCTCGCGATGAGGCCCTGAGAGACGACAAAAAACCCTACTCAAACCATCGCCGTAAAATTCAACCTGAACTGCTGCGGCGTCACCCCCAGCCTGCGGTTGAACACACTGCGCATGTGCTGGGCATCGCGAAACCCGCACTGGTACGCCACGGTTTTCAGCGGCGCATGGGTGCTTTCGAGCATCACCCGCGCCGCGTCCACCCTCGCCCGCTCGACGAATTCCGCCGGAGTGATTTTCGCCTCCTTGGCAAACACCCGGGAAAAGTTGCGCGTGCTCATATTGGCGGCGTTGGCCAGATCAGCGATGGTCAGGTCGCCATTGAGGTTGGCCAACACATAGAGCTGGACCAGCGCCACCACCGAAGTCGGTTCGGCGTGGGGCGTGAGGAACGGGCTGAACTGCGATTGCCCGCCCGAGCGCTGGGTGAACACCACCAGCCGCTTGGCCACGCTGAGTGCCACGTCCGGCCCGTGATCCCGGGCCAGCAAATACAGCGACAGATCGATCCCCGCGGTGACCCCGGCCGAGGTGTAAAGCTCGCCGTCCTGCATGTACAAGCGATCAGCCTCGACCTGAGTCGACGGGCATAGCTGCGCCAGCGCCGCGGCGTCGCCCCAATGGGTGGTGACGGCTCGCCCATCGAGCAATCCGGCCCGGGCGAGCATGAAGGCACCGTTGCAGATCGAACCAAACCGTTGCGCCCGCGCGCAGGCATCGCGCAACCAGGCATCGAACGCCGCGCCAAAATTGATGAACGGCAACTGCGGCCCACCCGCCACCAACAGCAGGTCATAAGCCTCCAGCGCTTCACTGAAGTGCCGGTGGGCGTTGAGCGACAAACCGTTGGAGCACGCCATCATCCCACGCTCGACACCGATCACCTCCAGCCGATAGTGATCCTGCGGTGCCAGGAAACGATTGGCTTCGGAAAAAACATCCATGGGGCCGGTGACGTCCAGTGACTGGACGCCTGGGAACACCACGATGGCAACGGTTTTGTGCATGGCATGAAACGCCTTCTATGGCACTGAACTAGATGTCAGCTATCACTGGACCTGTAGCAGCTGCCGAGCCTGCGAGGCTGCGTTCGGCTGCGCAGCAGTCGTGAAGTCAGGCACCGCGGTCTTTCAGGTGAATCGCGTGCGCAGGGTTTACGACTGCTTCGCAGCCGAACGCAGCCTCGCAGGCTCGGCAGCTGCTACAGGCCTGCTTCTTTCGGGATATCTGCGCCAACCCTAGCCAATCCAGGCCCAACAAGCGAGGTTGGCGCGATAGGCAGGCTCATTGGCCGGGATCGCAGCCATGGATCGATTGTCCGGTTTCGGTTGCCTGAACAGACTTGACTCCATCAGCGCCGCCACGGTGCCGGCGTCGAGATGGATGTGCCGGGCATCAACTACGCGGCGTTTTCCACCGTGCAGCGTGAAGCGGTGGTGCATGCGCATCCACGGGGTGAAGGGTTCAAGGAGTGCATCCTGTGTGCGTTCGCCAATGGCTTCAAACATAAGCCGGACAGCACGTTTGGCACCGTGAACGCGGATGTGCTGGTGGACAGCGAGCCGGGCTTCAAGCCGATGAACTTCGTCGAGATAATCCGAAAATAGCCTTGGCTCGCTTGACCCTTTGTGGGAGCGAGCCTGCTCGCGATGCAGGCCACTCGGTGCAACCAAGATACCGAGGTGATGCTATCGCGAGCAGGCTCGCTCCCACAGGGATTTGGGTTGGCCACGCAACGGTGATCAACCCGGCATCAAGCTCAAGCCGCTTCCGGCGCTTGCGCCCGGCGCACGTCCGGTTGTTTCCAGGAATCGGCGGCACTTTCTTCGATGGCCTGCTGGATCGCACGCTTGCGAATCTCTTCGGCACGTCGGCTGAAGTACCAGACCAGGAACGTCATCAGCGACACCGCCAGCAGAATCAAGCTGGCCACGGCGTTGATCTCAGGCTTCACGCCCAGACGCACCGCCGAGAACACTTCCATCGGCAGGGTCGTTGAACCCGGTCCAGAGACGAAGCTCGCCAGCACCAAGTCATCCAACGACAAGGCGAACGACATCATCCCGCCCGCCGCCAGCGATGGCGCGATCATCGGGATGGTGATCAGGAAGAACACCTTCCACGGCCGCGCACCCAGGTCCATGGCGGCCTCTTCGATGGACAGGTCCAGCTCACGCAAGCGCGCCGACACCACCACCGCCACATACGCTGCACAGAAGGTGGTGTGGGCGATCCAGATGGTGACGATGCCACGCTCCTGTGGCCAGCCGATCATCTGCGCCATGGCCACGAACAGCAGCAACAGCGACAGACCGGTAATCACTTCAGGCATCACCAGCGGCGCGGTGACCAGACCACCGAACAGCGTGCGGCCCTTGAAGTGAGTGATGCGGGTCAGCACGAAGGCTGCCAGCGTCCCCAGTGCCACCGCTGCAATCGCCGTGTAGCAGGCGATTTCCAGGGAGCGCACCACCGAGCCCATCAGTTGGGTGTTGTCCATCAACCCCACGTACCACTTGATCGACCAGCCGCCCCACACCGTCACCAGTTTCGAGGCGTTGAACGAGTAGATCACCAGGATCAGCATCGGCGCGTAGATGAAAAGCAAACCCGCTACCAGCATGAAACTTGAGAAACGGAAGCGCTTCATTCCTTGCCCTCCATTTCTTTGGCCTGACTACGGTTGAACAGAATGATCGGCACAATCAGGATCGCCAGCATCACCACCGCAAGCGCTGATGCCACCGGCCAGTCGCGGTTGTTGAAGAATTCTTGCCAGAGCACTTTACCGATCATGAGGGTTTCCGGACCGCCAAGCAGTTCCGGGATCACGAACTCACCCACCACCGGGATGAACACCAGCATGCAGCCGGCGATGATGCCGTTCTTGGACAGCGGAATGGTGATCTTCCAGAAGCTGTTGAAGGTGCTCGAACCCAGGTCGGACGCGGCTTCCAGCAGGCTGTTATCGTGTTTCACCAGGTTGGCGTAGAGCGGCAGGATCATGAACGGCAGATAGGAGTAAACGACCCCGATATAGACCGCGAGGTTGGTGTTGAGAATCTGCAGCGGCTCGTCGATCCAGCCCATCGTCATCAGAAAACCGTTGAGCAGACCGTTGTTGCTGAGAATGCCCATCCACGCATACACGCGGATCAGGATCGCGGTCCAGGTCGGCATCATGATCAGCAGCACCAGCACCGTCTGCATTTCTTTGCGGGCACTGGCAATGGCGTAGGCCATCGGGTAGCCGATCAGCAAACAGAGGACGGTGCTGATCAGCGCCATCTTCAATGAGCCGAGGTAAGCAGCGATGTACAACTCGTCGTCGCCGAGCATCGCGTAGTTGCTCAGGTTAAGCAGCACCTGGAGCTTCTGGTCGATGAAGCTGTAGATTTCGGTGTATGGCGGAATGGCCACGTCGGCTTCGGCGAAGCTGATCTTCAAAACGATGAAGAACGGCAGCATGAAGAACAGGAACAGCCAGATGAACGGAACCCCAATGACCAGCTGACGGCCACCGGGAATTATTCGATTGAGCCGGCGTTTGAGTTTGCGCATGTTCATGAGCGAAGTACCACGCCGCTGTCGTCTTCCCAGTACACGTAAACCTGGTCACCCCAGGTTGGGCGCTGACCGCGACGCTCGGCATTGGCGACGAAGGACTGCACCAGCTTGCCGCTCGGCAGTTCGACGTAGAACACCGAATGGCCACCGAGGTAGGCGATGTCATGCACCTTGCCGCTCGACCAGTTGTATTCGCAGGTCGGCATGTCGGCCGTCACCAGCAGTTTTTCCGGACGGATCGCGTAGGTAACGGACTTGTCCTGCACCGAGGTGCTGATGCCGTGACCCACATAAATACTGCGGTCCAGATCCTTGCAGGTGATGAGCGCATGACCTTCGGCGTCGTCCACCACTTCGCCTTCGAAGATGTTGACGTTGCCGATGAATTCGCAGACCAGACGGCTGGTCGGGGTTTCATAGATGTCGATCGGGCTGCCGATCTGGGCGATCCAGCCCAGGTGCATGATCGCGATGCGCTCGGCCATGGTCATGGCCTCTTCCTGGTCGTGGGTCACCATCACGCAGGTCACGCCGACCCGCTCGATAATCTCGACCAGTTCCAGCTGCATTTGCGAGCGCAGCTTCTTGTCCAGCGCCCCCATCGGTTCGTCGAGCAACAGCAGCTTCGGCCGCTTGGCCAATGAACGTGCCAGCGCCACACGCTGACGCTGACCGCCGGACAACTGATGGGGTTTGCGCTTGGCGTACTGGCTCATCTGCACCAGCTTGAGCATCTCCGCCACGCGAGCGTCGACTTCAGCCGACGGAATCTTGTCCTGCTTGAGGCCGAAGGCGATGTTCTGCGCCACCGTCATGTGCGGGAACAAGGCATAAGACTGGAACATCATGTTGATCGGCCGCTCGTACGGCGGCATGTCCGTGATGTCTACGCCATCGAGGAAAATGCGCCCCTCCGTGGGCCGTTCGAAACCTGCCAGCATCCGCAGCAAGGTGGATTTGCCCGAACCCGAGCCGCCGAGCAGGGCGAAGATTTCGCCTTTCTTGATTTCCAGGGACACGTCGTCCACGGCAATCGTCTCGTCGAACTTTTTGGTGACCCGGTCGATTTTGACCAGCACCTGTTTAGGTGTCTGGTCGCCCTCGAGGGCTTTCTTATAGGCGCCGGAGGCAACTGCCATTTACGAAACTCCCAACAGAATTTGCAGTTCGCTCAACGTGGCGAACCTGGATAGTTTGAAGCTATTTGCCCGACTTGACCTTGGTCCAGCTGCGCGTCATCAAACGTTGAATGTTCGGTGGCAAATCGGTGGAAACGTATGTCTTGTCGAGGACCGCTTGCGGTGGATATACCGATGCGTCGGTGCGTATGGACTGTTCCATCAGTTTGTCCGAACCGGGGTTCGGGTTGGCGTAGCCTACGGAATCACTGACCTTGGCGATCACTTCAGGTTTGAGCAAATAGTTGATAAAGGCATGGGCTTCTTTGACGTTGGCCGCATCCTTGGGGATCGCCAGCATGTCGAACCAGAGCGCGCCGCCTTCTTTCGGAATCGAGTAGGCGATGTTCATGCCTTTGCCGGCTTCAGCCGCGCGGGCCTTGGCCTGGAACATGTCGCCGGAGAAACCGATCGCCACGCAGATGTCACCGTTGGCCAGGTCTGCGATGTATTTGGACGAGTGGAAATAGGTCACGTAAGGCCGCACTGACAGCAACTTGGCTTCAGCCTTTTTGTAGTCTTCAGGGTTGGTGCTGTTGGCGTTCAGGCCCATGTAGTTAAGGACCGTGGGCATCATTTCATCGGCGGAGTCGAGGAACGCCACACCACAGCTGTGCAGCTTCTTGATGTTCTGCGGCTCGAACACCACATCCCAGGAATCGATCTTGTCGAGGCCCAGCACTGCCTTGACCTTGTCGACGTTGTAACCGATGCCGTTGGTGCCCCACAGATACGGCACGGCGTACTGGTTGCCCGGATCGTTCTGCTCCAGCCGCTTGAGCAGTACCGGGTCGAGGTTGGAATAGTGGGTCAGCTTCGATTTATCGAGCTTCTGAAAAGCCCCGGCCTTGATCTGCTTGCCAAGGAAGTGGTTGGACGGCACGACCACGTCATAACCGGTACGCCCGGCCAGCAACTTGCCTTCAAGGGTTTCATTGGAATCGAATACGTCATACACCGGCTTGATGCCGGTTTCTTTCTGGAAGTCGGCCAGGGTGGTTTCACCGATGTAGTCCGACCAATTATAAATATGCACTGTGCCAGCGGCCTGAACACTGACAGCAAGTGTCAGCCCGGCACCGACCAGCAGGGCATTGCGCAACAAAGAAAAAATAGGCACGTGGAGGTCCTCTAAAATTAGTTGGGCCCAAGTTGCCCCGCGTTACATGACAGCCATGGCTACCGGGCAACAAAACCGGCGCGCAACTTACCCTCGAAAAACCGTTCCAGCAAACTTTATGAAGATCCTGTAGCAGCTGCCGCAGGCTGCGTTCAACGGCGAAGCAGTTGTGCTGTCGAAAAGCGGAGGTCCTTCGGACCTCAACGCAGCCTTCGGCAGCTGCTACAGGGTTTTACTTATTTACCGGATTTAATCTTGGTCCAACTGCGAGTCATGATCCGCTGGGTCGCGGCCGGCAAGTCAGCAATCGCGTACAGCTTGGCCAGCACGTCCGCTGGCGGGTAGATGCCTGGGTCGGCGGTGATTTCTTTATCGACCAATTCGGTGGCGGCCGCGTTACCGTTCGGGAAACGTACGGCGTTGGTGATTTCAGCCATGATTTCCGGCTTCTGCAGGAAGGTCATGAACTTGTAGGCGCCTTCGACGTTTTCGGCATCTTTAGGGATGGCGACCATGTCGTAGAAGCTGCCGGCACCTTCTTTGGGAATGTTGTAGCTGACTTTCACCTTGTCACCGGCTTCAGCGGCGCGAGCCTTGGCCTGATAGATGTCACCCGAGTAACCCACGGCGACGCAGATGTTGCCGTTGGCCAGGTCGGAGATGTACTTGGACGAGTGGAAGTAGCCCACCGAAGGACGGATTTTCAGGAACAGCGCTTCGGCTTCAGCCAGTTGTTTCTTGTCCTGGCTGTCGGTTGGATAGCCCAGGTAATGCAACGCCACCGGAATCATCTCGGTTGGCGAATCGAGGAAGCTGATACCGCACGACTTCAACTTGGCCGCGTTTTCAGGTTTGAACAGCAAGTCCCAGGAGTTGGTTGGCGCGTCGGCACCCAGTGCAGCCTTGACCTTCTCGGCGTTGAAACCAATACCGATCGAACCCCACATGTAAGGGAATGCGTGTTCGTTACCCGGGTCGCTCACCGATACCGCTTTGAGCAGGTCCGGGTTCAGGTTTTTCCAGTTAGGCAGCTTGGACTTGTCCAGCTTCTGGTAGACGCCGGCCTTGATCTGTTTGGCCAGGAAGTTGTTCGACGGCACGACGATGTCGTAGCCGGACTTGCCCGCCAGCAGCTTGGCTTCAAGGGTTTCGTTACTGTCGAACACGTCGTAGACGACTTTGATACCCGACTCGGCCTCGAACTTCTTGACGGTATCCGGTGCGATGTAATCGGACCAGTTGTACACGTGCAGCACCTTGTCGTCGGCCTGAACGGCACCCGCCATCACGCCCATCAGGGACATGGCGAGGAGGGTCTTGCCAGCTATCTTCATACCTAATGCCTTCATGGGTAATGCTCCAATTTTTCTTTTTAACCACGTGCTCAGCGGCCTGTTACTGGGCATCCGAACAACCGGTAGTCTGGCAAGATCCAAGGCAGGCTTTCAAGGAAAGCCCCATCCTTTGTTTGCACTGAGCGAAGTGCAATCTTCGCACCTCGCTCAGAGCCTAGCACTTAGCCCTGCAACGCACTCAGGGTCAGGTCCAGGCACTTGCGCGCCTTGGTCACCAACTCGTCGATTTCAGCCGGTGTAATCACCAGTGGCGGAGCAATGATCATGGTGTCGCCGACGGCGCGCATGATCAGGCCGTTTTCGAAGCAGAACGTGCGGCAGATCATGCCGACGCCCTTGCCTTCGTAACGTTTGCGGGTGGCTTTGTCCTGAACCAGTTCAATGGCCCCCAACAGACCGACCCCACGCACTTCCCCCACCAACGGGTGATCGCTCAGTTCCCGTAGACGCTTTTGCAAATAGGGTGCCGTTTCTGTGCGCACTCGCTCGACAATTTTCTCGTCGCGCAGGATACGAATGTTTTCCAGCGCTACCGCAGCGGCCACCGGGTGCCCGGAATAAGTGAAACCGTGGTTGAAATCACCCCCTTCGTTGAGCACCTCGACCACGTCGTCATGCACGATCAGGCCACCCATCGGGATGTAGCCGGAGGTCAGGCCTTTGGCGATGGTCATCATGTGAGGTTTGAGGTCGTAGAAATCGGTACCGAACCACTCACCGGTACGGCCGAAACCGCAGATCACTTCGTCGGCCACGAACAGAATGTCGTACTTGGCGAGGATTTCCTTGATGCGCGGCCAGTAGCTGTCTGGCGGAATGATCACGCCGCCGGCGCCCTGGATCGGCTCGGCAATAAAGGCACCGACGTTGTCGACGCCGACTTCCAGGATCTTCTCTTCCAGCTGATTGGCCGCCCAGATACCGAACTCGTTCGGCGTCATGTCGCCGCCTTCGCCGAACCAGTACGGCTGGGCAATGTGGACGATGCCCGGGATCGGCAAGTCGCCCTGTTCGTGCATGTACGTCATGCCACCCAGGCTCGCGCCGGCCACGGTAGAACCGTGATAGCCGTTCTTGCGACTGATGATGACTTTCTTCTTCGGCTGGCCCTTGATCGCCCAGTAGTGGCGAACCATCCGCAGCATGGTGTCGTTGCCTTCGGACCCGGAACCGGTGAAGAACACGTGATTCATGCCTTCAGGCGCAACGTCGGCAATCACCTTGGCCAGCTCCAGTACCGGCGGGTGAGCCGTCTGGAAGAACAGGTTGTAATAAGGCAGTTCGCGCATCTGTTTGCTGGCGGCATCGGCCAGCTCATCGCGACCGTAGCCGATCGCTACACACCACAGGCCGGCCATGCCGTCGAGGATCTTGTTGCCCTCGCTGTCCCAGAGGTAAACGCCCTTGGCGCTGGTGATGATGCGCGGGCCTTTCTCTTTCAGCTGCTTGAAGTCGCTGAACGGGGCCAGGTGGTGATCGCTGCTCAGGGCTTGCCATTCACGGGTTTGCGGGTTGTTGCTGGTCATGCGAATTCTCCTAAGATTCGAGTGGAGGGCGCCGCCAAGCGCAGCGGCGCCCGGCGTATCAGACGGCGAAGAGCAGGAACTCCCGCTCCCACGAACTGATCACGCGCTTGAAGTTTTCATGCTCGGCCCGCTTGACCGCGATGTAGCCCGTGATGAACTTCTTGCCCAAGTACTTTTCGATGGTCTTGCTGTTTTCCATGCGTTCCAGGGCGTCTTCAATAGTCAGTGGCAGGCGCAGGTTGCGCCGCTCATAACCACGACCCACGACCGGAGCACTCGGGTTATGCCCTTCGACCATGCCGATAAGGCCGCACAACAGGCTGGCGGCGATGGCCAGGTAAGGGTTGGCATCAGCCCCCGGCAGACGGTTTTCCACCCGACGATTCTGCGGCCCGGCATCCGGAACCCGCAGGCCCACGGTGCGGTTCTCTTCGCCCCACTCCACGTTCACCGGTGCCGAGGTGTCCGGCAGGAAGCGACGGAACGAGTTGACGTTGGGTGCGAACAACGGCAGCAGCTCAGGAATGAATTTCTGCAAGCCGCCAATGTGGTTGAGGAACAGCTGGCTCATGGTCCCGTCTTCATTGGAGAAGACGTTTTTGCCGGTCTCGATGCTGATAATGCTCTGGTGCAAGTGCATGGCGCTGCCGGGCTCGCCGGTCATGGGCTTGGCCATGAAGGTCGCCGCCACGTTGTGCTTGAGCGCGGCTTCACGCATGGTGCGTTTGAACACCAGAATCTGGTCGGCCAGGGACAGGGCATCGCCATGACGGAAGTTGATTTCCATCTGCGCCGTGCCGTCTTCGTGGATCAGCGTGTCGAGGTCCAGCTCCTGCAGTTCGCACCAGTCGTAGACGTCTTCGAACAATGGATCGAATTCGTTCGCGGCTTCAATCGAGAAAGACTGGCGACCGGTTTCCGGACGACCGGAGCGGCCGATCGGCGGTTGCAGCGGGTAATCCGGGTCATCGCTGCGCTTGGTGAGATAGAACTCCATTTCCGGCGCCACGATCGGCTGCCAGCCGTGGTCGGCGTAGAGTTTCAGCACCTTCTTGAGCACGTTGCGCGGCGACAGCTCGATCGGATTGCCCTGCTTGTCGTAGGTGTCGTGGATCACCTGAGCGGTGGGCTCGATGGCCCAAGGCACCAGAAACACCGCGTTCTGGTCGGGGCGGCAGATCATGTCGATATCGGCCGGGTCGAGCAGTTCGTAATAGATGTCGTCTTCGACGTAGTCGCCGGTGACGGTCTGCAACAGAACGCTTTCGGGCAGGCGCATGCCTTTTTCGGCAATGAACTTGTTGGTCGGCGAAATCTTGCCCCGAGTGATGCCGGTCAGGTCGCCAATCATGCATTCGACTTCTGTGATCTTGTGGTCTTTCAACCAATCGGTGAGCTGGTCGAGGTTGTTACTCATAAATGCCTCTTAGGCTGAGTTTCCTGACTCTTATAAGTCAGGCGTTGTTTGACGCATCGGCGTCGCGTTGTAGTGCGTGCTTGCGGCAGGCATCGCCAAATGCCTGGAAAATCGCAAGGTAGTCAGGGTTAGAGCTTACCTGCCATTCGGGATGCCATTGAACTCCCAGAGCAAAAGCTTTGCCGCTATTGACTGAGACAGCTTCGATCAAACCGTCTGGAGCCAAAGCCTCTACGCGAAGGCCCGGCGCCAGACGGTCAACGCCCTGACCATGAATCGAATTGACTTGAATCTCGCTCGCCAGACCCAGCCCGGCCAGTACACCGCCCGGCTGGACGTGCACCGGGTGACTTGGCGCGTATTGCCCTTCCAGCGGCAGGCTGTCGTCTTCGCGATGATCCATGAATGGACCGGCCTCGTGCACCTTCTGGTGCAGACTGCCGCCGAACGCCACATTCATTTCCTGGAAGCCGCGGCAAATGCCGAGCACGGGAACGCCGGCCTCGACAGCGGCGCGGATCAGCGGGAGAGTGGTGGCATCGCGTGCAGAATCATGAGCGGTACCCGGCGCACTGGACAGGCCGTTATAGTGAAACGGTTCTATATTAGAAGGGGAGCCTGTAAAGAGAATGCCGTCCAGAGCGTCCAGAATATCGGACGATGTCAGTAGATCCGCCAGGGATGGAAGAATCAACGGCAGGCCCTTGGCAGCTGAAGCCACGGCGCGTACGTATTTGTCGCCACTGATGTGATAAGCATGCAGACCGATCTGCTTTGAGCAGGCGGTGACGCCGATTAACGGCAGGCGAGACATGAAGCACCCCGGTATTATTGCTGTTATGGGTTTAAATCGAGCTTAGCCTTGTTCATTTTTTTACACAACACCCCCGTAAAAAATACAACACGGCCCGCTCAAGCTCGCGGGCGCCAAGAAGGCTGAAGGCATAAAAACGCCCCTAAGTGCCTCAAAAAAGCCCAATGAGTGCTTTTTTAGGGCAAAAAAGGCCTCGCTTGACTTCGGCATGCCGTTCGGGTTGACTGGAATCCGAAGAGATCAATGATTGATATTTTTAACAACAAAGGTGTTGCATCATGTCGGTACCCCCGCGTGCCGTTCAGCTTAACGAAGCGAACGCGTTCCTTAAGGAACATCCTGAGGTTCTGTACGTTGACCTTCTGATTGCGGATATGAATGGTGTGGTGCGCGGCAAGCGCATTGAACGCACCAGCCTCCACAAGGTTTACGAGAAAGGCATCAACCTGCCGGCCTCTCTATTTGCTCTGGATATCAATGGCTCGACGGTGGAAAGCACCGGTCTGGGCCTGGACATCGGCGATGCTGACCGAATCTGCTATCCAATCCCCGACACCCTGTGCAATGAGCCCTGGCAGAAGCGCCCGACTGCGCAACTGTTAATGACCATGCACGAACTCGAAGGTCAGCCATTCTTCGCCGACCCGCGTGAAGTGCTGGCCAATGTGGTGCGCAAGTTCGACGAAATGGGCCTGACGATCTGCGCCGCGTTCGAACTGGAGTTCTACCTGATCGACCAGGAGAACGTGAACGGTCGTCCGCAACCGCCGCGCTCGCCGGTTTCCGGCAAACGCCCGCACTCGACACAGGTCTACCTGATCGACGACCTCGACGAATATGTCGATTGCCTCCAGGACATTCTGGAAGGTGCAAAGGAGCAAGGCATCCCTGCCGACGCGATCGTCAAGGAAAGCGCCCCGGCACAATTCGAAGTGAACCTGCACCACGTGGCCGACCCAATCAAGGCCTGCGACTATGCGGTACTGCTCAAGCGTCTGATCAAAAACATCGCCTACGACCATGAGATGGACACCACCTTCATGGCCAAGCCTTACCCAGGCCAGGCGGGTAACGGTCTGCACGTCCACATCTCGATTCTTGATAAAGATGGCAAAAACATTTTTGCCAGCGAGGATCCCGAGCAGAACGCCGCACTGCGTCACGCGATCGGCGGTGTGCTCGAGACCCTGCCGGCGCAGATGGCTTTCCTCTGCCCGAACGTCAACTCCTACCGTCGTTTCGGCGCACAGTTCTACGTGCCGAACTCGCCGTGCTGGGGCCTGGACAACCGTACCGTGGCCATCCGCGTACCGACCGGTTCCTCCGATGCCGTGCGCATCGAGCATCGTGTCGCCGGCGCTGATGCCAACCCGTATCTGTTGATGGCTTCGGTTTTGGCGGGCGTGCACCACGGCCTGACCAACAAGATCGAGCCGGGCGCGCCCGTGGAGGGCAACTCCTACGAGCAGAACGAGCAAAGCCTGCCAAACAACTTGCGTGATGCACTGCGTGAGCTTGATGACAGCGAAGTCATGGCCAAGTACATCGATCCGAAATACATCGATATCTTCGTCGCCTGTAAAGAGAGCGAGCTGGAGGAGTTCGAACACTCCATCTCCGACCTCGAGTACAACTGGTACCTGCATACCGTGTAAGTGGTTGCAGTAAAAAAACGCCGCCGGCCTCACAGCTTGCGGCGTTTTTTTATGGGTTCATAAAGTTGACCGAGTTGGATTCATCGCGAGCAGGCTCGCTCCCACAGGGGGATTTTCTGTGCACACAGAATTTATGCTCACTGGAGATCAACTGTGGGAGTGAGCCTGCTCGCGATGGCGTCCTGGCAGACAACACACACCCCTGCTCGTACAATGCCCGCTGCCCCGCAGGAGACTTCAATGACCCGACTCGCCACCCCACGCAAACCCCGCGCCCGCAGTCAGGCCCGGATCGATTCGATACTCGATGCCGCCCGCACGCTGCTGGCCGCCGAGGGCGTGGCCAGCCTGTCGATCTACAGCGTCGCCGAACGCGCGGAGATCCCGCCCTCCTCCGTCTACCACTTTTTCGCCAGCGTCCCGGCCCTGCTGGAAGCCCTGACCGCCGATGTCCACGCCGCGTTTCGCGCCTGCCTGCAAGCGCCCATCGACCACCATGCCCTCAACGGCTGGCGCGATTTATCGCGACTGGTGGAACAACGCATGCTCGCCATCTACGACGAAGACGCCGCCGCCCGCCAATTGATCCTCGCCCAGCACGGCCTGACCGAAGTCACCCAGGCCGACCGCCAGCACGACATCGAACTCGGCGACCTGATGCACAAGCTGTTCGACCACCACTTCGAATTGCCGACGCTGCCGAGTGATGTCGATGTGTTTGCGCTGGCCATGGAGCTGGGCGATCGAGTGTATGCACGCTCGGTGCAACAGCATGGGCAGATCACACCGCGAATGGCTGAGGAAGGGATGCGGGTGTTTGATGCTTATATTGGGTTGTATTTGCCACCCTATCTGCCCAAGCGCACCGTTTGATTATTCGCTGACCATCCCGGCCTCATCGCGAGCAGGCTCGCTCCCACATTGAATTAGTGTCGGGCACACATTTCATGTTCGCTGGAGATCAACTGTGGGAGCGAGCCTGCTCGCGATAGCCGCACCGCTGATTTACCGGAAAACACCCACAAAAAACCCCGAAGGGCTAACACCCTCCGGGGTTGTTGTTTGCGCACGCGCTTACAACTTGGCGATCGACACCTCGGTTGATTTCACAAACGCGATCACCTCACTGCCGACCACCAGTTCCAGCTCTTTCACGGAACGGGTGGTAATCACCGAAGTGACGATGCCGGAGGCAGTCTGCACGTCGATTTCCGACAGCACGTCGCCCAGCACGATTTCCTTGATGGAGCCTTTGAACTGGTTACGAACGTTGATGGCTTTGATTGTCATGATGTCGATTCCTGTCGTTGGATGAATCTTCAAGTTATTGAGCCCAACGCAATTGCGTAGGCAGTGGTGAAACAGGTTCCGGTTCCGGCGGTTGGCCAGGCAAGGACAGCACGCGGTTGAGCACTTCGGTTTCCAGCGCAGCCAGCCGATGGGAGCCACGGACCCGAGGGCGCGGCAGTTCCACCGTCAGATCGAGGCCGACCTCGCCCTCTTCAATCAGGATCACCCGGTCGGCAATCGCCACCGCTTCGCTGACGTCGTGGGTCACCAGCAACACGGTGCAGCCATGCTGTTGCCAGAGCCGTTCGATCAGTTGCTGCATTTCGATTCGGGTCAGGGCATCCAATGCGCCCAGCGGTTCGTCGAGCAACAGCAAGCGCGGTTGATGGATCAAAGCGCGAGCCAGAGCCACACGCTGCTTCTGCCCGCCGGACAAGGCTGCCGGCCATTCGTTGGCGCGATCCGCCAGGCCGACCGCTTCCAGCGCTTGCAATGCTTGCGGCCGCCAGTTGCCTTTAAGCCCGAGACCGACGTTGTCGATGATCTTTTTCCAGGGCAGCAGACGGGCTTCCTGGAACATCAGTCGGGTGTCTTCCCGGGCGTCACTGAGTGGCGCTGCGCCTGCAAGCAGCTCACCACTGGTGGGCTTGTCGAGACCGGCGAGCAAGCGCAGCAAAGTACTTTTACCGCAGCCGCTACGCCCGACCACCGCTACAAACTGCCCGGCCGGAATGTGTAGATCGATCTCGCGTAGCACCTGCCGCGAACCGAAGTTTTTTTGCAGCTTGCGCACCACCAGCGCAATTGCGCGCAACAAGCGTGGAGGTTGTTGAGCCGTCATGCGGCACCGCCCTTGGCAACCTGATAAGCCGGATGCCAGCGCAGCCACACGCGTTCAAGCCCACGCGCCGCAAGGTCGGCCAGCTTGCCGAGCACCGCGTACAAAAGAATCGCCAGCACCACCACGTCAGTCTGCAAGAACTCCCGGGCATTCATCGCCAGATAGCCGATGCCTGAACTGGCGGAGATGGTTTCAGCGACGATCAGGGTCAGCCACATAAAGCCCAGGGCAAAACGCACACCGACCAGAATCGATGGCAACGCACCCGGCAGGATTACCTGACGAAACAGGCTGAAACCGGACAGGCCATAACTGCGGGACATTTCCACCAGTGCCGGATCGACGTTGCGGATACCGTGATACGTGTTGAGGTAGATCGGGAACAACGTGCCCAACGCCACCAGAAAAATCTTCGCCGACTCATCAATGCCGAACCACAGGATCACCAGCGGAATCAGCGCCAGGTGCGGCACGTTGCGGATCATCTGCACCGAACTATCGAGCAGGCGCTCGCCCCATTTCGACAAGCCCGTGATGAAGCCCAAGGTCAGACCGATGCCGCCGCCAATGGCGAAACCGAGTGTCGCCCGCCAGCCGCTGATGGCCAGGTGAGTCCAGATTTCACCGCTGCTGACCAGGCTCACACCGGCCTCGATCACCGCGATCGGTGCCGGCAGAATTCGCGTCGACAACCAGCCCGCCGATACCGACAACTGCCATACCGCCAGCAACAAGACCGGCAACGCCCAAGGCGCGAGGTTGTGGATGATTTTCTTCATGGCGGCGCCTCAGCTCTGGGACGCGGCTTTGGGAAGAATGTCGTTGGCCACCATCTCGCCGAACGGGCTGACATAGTTGGCGCCTTTGGGCAGCTCCGGACGCTCGATGTCCAAGTGCGGGAACAACAACTCGGCCACCCGGTAGGACTCTTCCAGGTGGGGATAACCGGAGAAGATGAACGTATCGATGCCCAGGTCCGCGTATTCCTTCACCCGAGCGGCCACGGTCGGACCGTCGCCGACCAGCGCCGTTCCGGCACCGCCGCGCACCAGACCGACACCGGCCCAGAGGTTGGGGCTGACTTCCAGATGGTCGCGGCTACCGCCATGCAACGCGGCCATGCGTTGCTGGCCGACCGAATCGAAACGTGCCAGAGACGCCTGGGCACGGGCGATGGTTTCGTCGTCCAGATGCGAGATCAGTCGATCCGCCGCTTGCCAGGCCTCGGCATTGGTTTCACGAACGATCACATGCAGGCGAATACCGAAGCGCACGGTGCGGCCGAGTTTCGCGGCTTTGGCGCGAACCTGTTCGATTTTTTCTGCCACGGCGGCCGGTGGCTCGCCCCAGGTCAGGACCATTTCGACCTGCTCTGCCGCGAGGTCTTGCGCCGCTTCCGACGAGCCGCCGAAATACAGCGGCGGACGCGGTTGCTGGATCGGCGGATAGAGCAGTTTGGCGCCCTTCACGCTGATGTGCTGACCGTCGTAATCGACGGTTTCACCTTCCAGCACCCGGCGCCAGATTCGGGTGAATTCCACCGAGGCCTGATAGCGCTCTTCGTGACTGAGGAACAAACCGTCGCCGGCCAGTTCTTCCGGATCGCCGCCGGTGACCAGGTTGAACAGCGCACGACCGCCAGACAAGCGATCCAGTGTCGCGGCCTGACGCGCCGCCACCGTGGGGGAAATGATCCCGGGGCGCAGGGCGACAAGGAATTTCAAACGCTGGGTCACCGGGATCAGCGATGCAGCCACCAGCCACGAGTCTTCGCAGGAGCGACCGGTGGGAATCAGCACCCCGCCGAAGCCCAGACGATCCGCCGCTTGCGCGACTTGTTGCAGATAACCGTGATCGACGGCGCGAGCGCCTTCGGCGGTGCCAAGGTAATGGCCATCGCCGTGGGTAGGCAGGAACCAGAAAATATTGAGGCTCATGGAGTGGTCTCCTTAGGAATCTAATTACGGCGCTTTGGCCACGGCGGCGGGTGGTGTCCAGATCACGTCTTTGATGCTCAAGGGTTTGGGAATCAGCTTGAGCTGGTAGAAGCTGTCGGCGATTTTTTGCTGGGCAGCGACTACTTCCGGCGTCAGGAACAGCGCGCCGTAGCCCTGGCGTTTCACCAAGGTGAGGGTGATGTCCGTTGGCAAGCCGAGCAGTGGCGAAACTTGCTTGGTCACGTCCTCCGGATTGGCCTTGGACCATTCGCCGACCGCGCGTACTTCTTCCACCAGAGCCTTGATCACCTCAGGATTTTTCTGCGCGTAAGGTTTGGTCGCCAGGTAGAACTGGTGGTTGTCGACGATGCCTTGGCCATCGCGCAAAGTGCGTGCTTGCAGTTGCTGTTCGGCGGCGGCCTGGTACGGGTCCCAGATCACCCAGGCATCGACACTGCCACGTTCGAACGCCGCGCGGGCATCGGCTGGCGGCAGGAACACGGTCTGGATGTCGGTGTATTTGAGGCCGGCGTCTTCAAGCGCACGCACCAGCAGATAGTGCACGTTGGAGCCTTTGTTGAGCACGACTTTCTTGCCCTTGAGGTCCTGCACCGATTTGATCGGCGAGTCCTTCGGCACCAAAATCGCTTCGCTGTGTGGTGCTGGTGGTTCATAGGCGACGTAGAGCAGATCGGCGCCTGCTGCTTGGGCGAACACGGGCGGCGTTTCACCGGTGACGCCAAAGTCGATGGAGCCGACGTTCAGGCCTTCGAGCAGTTGCGGGCCACCGGGAAATTCAGTCCATTGCACGTCCACGCCTTGGGCGGAGAGGCGTTTTTCGAGGGTGCCTTTGGCTTTAAGCAGCACCAAAGTGCCGTACTTTTGATAACCGATCCGGAGGACGCCTTCATGGGTAGAAAGTGCCTGAGCTTGAGTAATGGCGCCGAAGGTTAAAGCCGCAGCAAACAGAGCGACCAGACCACGACGCAAAATGACAGTGCGCATAGCGCTCTCCTTTTTGCAGTTGGGTTTTGGCTGCACCTGCTTGCCCGTTAGCGGACCAGTAAGGTGGAGTACATCAAATTCGGGTGCGGCTTGAGTGCTGGCTTAAATGCTCCAGCGAGCACTCAACAAACGCTCATTCAACAGGTTCGGATCGAGCGGCTTGGGCCGACGAGCCATGGCGCTGAAAAACTGCTCCAGCGCTTCAAACAATCGTTGCGCAAGCTCCGGCGCCAACTGCGCCTGGGCGCTGCCTTCGCCGTAAGCGATCTGGCTGTCCACGGCGAAAATCCCCTGCAGCATTTCCTGGGCTTTCAACGCCGACAGCACCGGTTTGAGTGCGTAATCCACCGCCAGCATATGGGCGATGCTGCCGCCGGTAGCCATCGGCAAAACCACCTTGTGGCTCAGGGCACGTTCGGGCAGCAGATCGAGTAAAGTTTTCAGCGCACCGGAGAACGATGCTTTGTAGACCGGCGTGGCGATCAGCAAGCCATCGGCGTTTTCAATCTGTTGCAGCAGGTCGATCACTTTCGGGCTGTCGAAGCGGGCATGCAGCAAATCTTCGGCCGGGAAGTCCCGTACCTGATAACTCACCACTTCCACACCTTGCTCTTGCAACCAGCGTCGCGAGCGCTCCAGCAAAATCCCGGAACGGGAGCGTAGGCTGGGACTGCCACCGAGTGAGACGACCAGCATTCAGACAATTCCTTGAGCGATGTTGGCGATTCGCGGCTTGCGATCTCGCTTTGATGGAATGACCTTAACAGGTGATTTATATATCCATAAATCATATTTATTCATTTGGTTATTCTTTAAATGAATATGTGGATTGTCTTTTTTCAGGATCGAGTAGGAGGCGGATTTACATCCGCCGTCCTCTCACACCACCGTACATACGGTTCCGTATACGGCGGTTCAGGTTACACGGCTAAGCCGATCTATCGTATCCAGTATCGAGATCAGCCCGAGTCGGTCCCACAGCTTCTTCGGCAGCGCCTGATTCATATGAGGCGCTCCCGAGTTCCACCATGGGCCTCGGCCATTGACTGCCGATTTACACGCCCGCGCCTCATTAAGTCCCAAGCGTATCAAGTTGCGCGCCCTCGTAGAGGGCCGCTTCCATTGACGCCAGACGACACAGCGAAGCTTGCGACGCACCCAGCCGTCCAGTTCCTCAAGTGGCCGTTTGCTTTGGCTCAGTTTGAAGTAGCCCGCCCAACCACGCAGCACGGGGTTTATCCGCTCGATGATATTCGCCATCTTGTGGCCCCGCGCTTTACGTAGCAGCTCTCTGAGTCGGTCGCGCAAGCGACCTAGACTCATCGTCGCCACTCTCAGCTTCGGTTGCTGATGCCAGCTCATCCCGTAACCCAAGTAATCACACTTCCAAGACCTCGCAACTCGGCTCTTGTCCCGGCTCAGCGTCAGTTTCAGGCGCTGATTCAGGAAGCGCTCAACACTCCTCATCACTCGTTCGCCAGCACGAGGGCTGCGCACATAGATGTTCGCATCGTCGGCATAACGCACAAAACGATGCCCCCGTCGTTCCAGCTCGCGGTCGAGTTCGTTGAGCAGGATGTTCGACAGCAACGGCGAGAGCGGGCCGCCTTGCGGCGTCCCTTCCTGCCGTCGGCTGGCGATACCGCCTGACATCGTTCCCGCTTCGAGGTAACGATGGATCAGCTTGAGCACCCGCTTGTCTTCGATTTGGCGCGCCAGATAAGCCATCAGGATGTCGTGATTAACCCGATCAAAGAACTTCTCAAGATCGAGTTCCACGCACCAGCGATGCCCTGCCGCCACATGGGCGCGGGCTTTCTCGATGGCTTGGTGGGCGCTTCTGCCCGGTCGGAAGCCGTAGCTATAGTCCGAGAATAGCGGGTCGAAGATCGGCGTGAGCTGTTGCAGCAATGCCTGTTGGATCAGGCGATCCACAACGCTGGGAATACCCAGCTGCCGGGTGCCGCCTTTGGGTTTGGGGATGTCGACGGCGCGTACACCTTGCGGGTGGTACTCGCCGGCCAGCAACCTCTTCTGGAGGGTCGGCCAATACTGTTTCACATAGTCCGCCAACTGGTCGACCGTCATGCCATCGGCACCCGGCGCGCCCTTGTTGCTGACTACGCGATGATACGCACGTCTGAGGTTGGCGGGTGCAAGCACCCGCGCCATCAGCGTGTCCGGCTCCGCGTTCGTCCACGTCACAGACGCCGTCGATACCTTTGCGCTATCAGCCGTCATCCTCGGATTCTGTCCGGGACTCGGAGTAACAGTCTTCTCTGGGAGAAATTTCTGCATTTCGGTATTCAACGAGACTCTGACGCCTACTGGCGGCATAACCTGTTCGGCCCTTGGTGGCAGGGTTATTTGCCACTTACTACGGCCTCGGCTGACTTCTGCACGCTCATCCCGTCGCCTCTCGACGCGCGGTAGCACAGTGGCAAACGTGCAGATCTCCCAGGGTAATTCGCGCGACCTTCCTGCTTATGCCTGTCGGATCTACGTCACAGCGTTCCGTGCAAGTACTGGGCTTTGAAGATTTTGGCCTTCTTACCCCGCTGCGCCGCCTCTATCCGCTTCCTGTTCGTCAGGCCAGCATTTTGCCTCGGGCTTCCTTCAGATTCGCAGTCACCCGCGACACCCTTGCCTCTGGCTAACACTTCCCCTTGCCGGGTGTGTAGAGGACTTTCACCTCCAAGTCACCAGCGTGGCCACCACAGCCCAGCTGGTTGCGCTTGCGCGCAACGCGCCATGCCTGGCGCACCAAAAAAACAGGCCGTCGAAACGGCCTGAAATCCCCTGCTTTGGTAGACCTGTAGGAGCGAGGCTTGCCCGCGAAGGCGTCATCCCTAACGCTAGAAAGACCGAGGCGTTAGCTTCGCGGGCAAGCCTCGCTCCTACAGAAAATCAACGATTCGGTTGCGGCGTCAGGCGCAGATAGGGTTTCACCGCCCGATAGCCTTTGGGAAAGCGTTGCCTGATCTCATCCTCATCCTTGAGCGACGGCACGATCACCACTTCATCACCGTTCTGCCAGTTGGCTGGGGTGGCCACTTTGTAGTTGTCGGTGAGCTGCAGCGAATCGATCACCCGCAAAATTTCATTGAAGTTACGACCGGTACTCGCCGGGTAGGTAATCGTCAGCCGAATCTTCTTGTTCGGATCAATCACGAACAGCGAACGTACGGTCAGGGTGTCGTTGGCATTCGGGTGGATCAGGTCATACAGGTCGGACACTTTGCGGTCCGCGTCGGCGAGGATCGGGAAGTTGACGATGGCGTTCTGGGTTTCGTTGATGTCCTCGATCCACTGGTGGTGCGAGTCCACCGGGTCGACCGACAGAGCAATGGCTTTGACGCCACGTTGGGCGAATTCATCCTTGAGCCTGGCGGTGAAGCCCAGCTCGGTGGTGCACACCGGCGTGAAGTCCGCCGGATGGGAAAACAACACGCCCCAGCTATCGCTCAGCCATTCATGGAAACGGATAGTGCCGGCGCTGGAATCCTGTTCGAAATCGGGGGCGATATCGCCAAGTCTGAGGCTCATGGTGCTGCTCCTTGTGAGTGCTTGTTGAGCCCAACTGTGCCTGTGTTCGATATTAATTAAAAAGAATAAATATTGATTTATTTAGATCCAAAAGAAATATTAAAAATCTGTTCACTGGACCTGAATAGCCATCGGGACGAACATCGATCACAAGGTTCGAGAAGGCCTTGAGTTGCTGCAAAAGAGGGGAATTTCAAGGAGTGTTTACGGGAGTGAGCCCACCTTGAAAACGCAAAAGCCCCGCCCGGCGTGATGCCGGGCGGGGCTTTTTTTACGTCGGTTACGCGAGTGCTGTTACAACAGCGGGATCGAGTAGCTGACGATCAGGCGGTTTTCGTCCTGGGAGCGAACACCCGGGATGTTGGTACGCCATGTAGCATTTTTCCACATGACGCCAACATTTTTCAGCGGGCCTTCTGGCACGACGTAACCTACGGTCAGATCGCGCTCCCACTCGGAGCTGTTATTGCCTGCTGGCGCGGAAGAAGTTCTGTTGGTGTCGATATTGTCGCCACGCAGGTAAACCATACCAGCGGTCAAGCCAGGCACGCCGACTTTGGCGAAGTCATACGAGTAGCGGGCTTGCCAGGTACGTTCGCCGGCACGGGCGAACTTGGCGATCTGACTGTCGGTAGTCAGGTACGCCGACGAGCCGTCACCCTGGTTCAGCCAAGGGAAGTCGCTGCTGCCGTTGCTGACCTGATAACCGCCGCCGAAGGTGTGACCGGCAACGGTATACAGGAACAGGCCGCTGTACAGGTTGTTGTCGACCTTGCCTCTGCCATTGGAGGTGCTGCTGTAGTTGCCGGAGCTGTAATACAGCGGGTCGTTCCCGTTAGCGCCGTCATCAGAGCTGTTGAAGTAGCGCAAGTCCGACTTCAACACGCCCGGGCCGATAGACCAGTTGTGCACCAGCCCCAGGAAGTGTTGCTTGTAGAAGTCTTCCAGATTGCCGTAGTAGTACTGGGCAGTCAGGTCTTTGGTGATTTTGTAGTCACCACCGGCATAGATGAACTTGTTGCTGTCGCGGCCGCTGGCGGTACGAGCGTTGGCACCGCCGATGCTCAGTTGTTCGTTGTTGCTGGAGTTACGCCCTTTCACGGCTTCGATCTGACCGCCGACCAGAGTCAGGTCCTTGATCTCGCCGGAAGTGATCTGACCACCCTGCCAGGTTTGCGGCAGCAGGCGACCGTCGTTGGTCACGATAACCGGGTTTTTTGGCTGCAAGGTGCCCAGTTTCAGTTCGGTCTGGGAGATCTTGGCTTTGGCAGTCAGGCCCAGGCTGGAGAAGTTATCAACCGCTTCGCCATTGGATTCGCTTGGGAAAACAGTGCCGCCATAAGCGTTACCAGGGGTGCCATTGGCGTTAACGTTGCCATTAGTGCCGCCGCCAGAATCCAGACGTACACCCAGCAGGCCGATGGCGTCGATACCGAAGCCGACAGTGCCTTGGGTATAACCGGAAGTGAAGCGCAGATCGAAGCCTTGGCCCCACTCTTCGTTTCGACTTGGGTTGGCAGTGCCGTCACGGTTATCCGTGTTGATGTAGAAGTTACGCAGCCCCAATGTAGCCTTGCTGTCTTCAATGAAACCGGCGGCGCCTGCCTGCTGCGCCAAAACCCCTACGGCCACAGCCAGGGCCAAGGTGGACTTCTTCATTGTTTCGCTCCTCTCGTTCTAATTTTTGTGTTCTTTGGTCTCGGGTCTAACGCCCCAGATCCACAGATGCGCGATTAGCGCCAGACCGTGACTGACAAGTCAATCGTAACCATGTGTGTCTACGACCAAGGTCTAACCGCAGTGATTTGGTCCCTGCAGGGTAATGACTTCCTCATAAACCCAAAAAGAATTATTTCATTCTTTTTCATGCCATTTAGGAATATAGCTCTCGAGCAATGACCCGAACCGGGACAAAAGGTATCGGCTAACAAGCTAATTCCTAAATGGTATTTATTGGCCTTTTTTTAGATCGATTAGCGTTGGCGTATTCCCCATACGTCAATCACTTTCGAAAAGGCGACGCCCATGATGGCCAAACGCGCACTATCTAGTCAATTTGTTACAGTTTGTGTGTCGCTGATGTTTTCTTTTTCAGCCCAGGCGGCGACTCTCACGGTCGGTTATCAAACCGGTATCGACCCCAGCAAAGTCCCTCAGGCCGATGGCGTTTACGAGAAAACCATTGGCCAGAAAATCGAGTGGCGTCGTTTCAACAGTGGCCCGGAAGTGGTCACCGCCATTGCGTCCGGCGATGTGCAGATTGGCAACCTCGGCTCAAGCCCGCTGGCGGCAGCCGCTTCGCGCAATCTGCCGATTGTCGCGTTCATTGTTTCGGCTCAGATCAACGCTGCCGAAGCACTTGTGGTGCGCAACGGCAGAGGCATCGATAAACCGGAAGATCTGATCGGCAAAACCATCGCCACGCCTTTTGTTTCAACCTCCCACTACAGCCTGCTCGGCGCGCTGAAGCATTGGGGCCTGGACGCCTCGAAAGTCAAAGTGGTGAACCTGCAACCGGCGGAAATCGCCGCAGCCTGGAAGCGTGGCGACATCGATGGCGCGTTTGTCTGGTCGCCGGCGCTGGGGGAAATCCGCAAGACCGGCAAGACCTTGACCGACGCCGCGCAGGTGGGCCAATGGGGCGCGCCGACCTTCGAGGTGTGGGTCGCTCGCAAGGATTACGCCGAAAAACATCCTGAAGTCGTGGCCCGATTTGCCAAGGTCACCCTGGACTCATTCGCCGACTATGCCGCCCATAAAGACAGCTGGACCGCCGATTCGATACCCGTGCAGAAAATCGCCAAATTGACCGGTGCCAATGCCGCCGATGTGCCGGAACTGCTGGCCGGCTCCGCATTCCCGGATGCCAAGGCGCAGCGCACCACCGCGTTGCTCGATGGCGGCACAGCCAAGGCGATTGGCGAAACGGCGAAGTTTTTGAAGGAGCAAGGGAAGGTCGAGACGGTGCTGCCGGATTATTCGCCGTATGTCAGCGCGAAATACATCACTGAGTAACACCCCGTTCCCCCTGTAGGAGCGAGGCTTGCCCGCGAAGAGGCCATATCTGCCGACACAAGTGTTGAAAATGTCAGGCCGCCTTCGCGGGCAAGCCTCGCTCCTACAGGGTTCGGGTAGCCCGGAGGTCAGAGGGTTTTTTCGAAGATCTTCGAATTACGCTGGTAGTTGTAAAGTGACGCCCGCGCCGAGGGCAGGCGTTCGACGCTGCTCGGCACGAAACCCCGCTCACGAAACCAATGGGCAGTTCGGGTAGTCAGCACGAACAAGGTTTTCAGCCCCTGTGCCCGGGCGCGGGTTTCGATGCGTTCCAGCAGTTCATCGCCGCGACCGCCATGGCGGTACTCCGGGTTCACCGCCAGACACGCCAACTCCCCCGCATCCGAATCGGCGATCTGATACAGCGCCGCGCAGGCGATGATCATGCCTTCGCGTTCGACCACGCTGAACTGCTCGATCTCACGCTCCAGCACCTCGCGGGAACGCCGTACCAGAATGCCCTGCTCTTCCAGCGGGCTGATCAAGTCGAGCAAACCGCCGACGTCCTCGATGGCCGCCTCACGCACAACTTCGAATTGCTCCTGGGCCACCAGCGTACCGCCACCGTCACGGGTGAACAGTTCAGTCAGCAACGCGCCATCTTCGGCGTAGCTGACGATATGACTGCGCGCCACCCCGCCGCGGCAAGCTTCAGCCGCTGCGTCCAGCAGCTCAGCCTGATAGTTGCTGCCCAGACGCTGCAAATGCGCCGGTACTTGTTGCGGGCGCAATTCGCGGACCAGCCGGCCATTTTCGTCAATCAAGCCCAGATCGGCGCCGAACAGCAGCAGCTTGTCCGCCCCCAGATCGATAGCCGCGCGGGTAGCGACATCTTCACACGCGAGGTTGAATATCTCACCGGTCGGCGAGTAACCCAATGGCGACAGCAGCACGATGGAGCGTTCGTCCAGCAGGCGATTGATGCCCTTGCGATCGACACGGCGCACTTCGCCGGTGTGGTGGTAGTCGACACCTTCGAGCACGCCGATTGGCCGCGCTGTGACCAGATTGCCGCTGGCCACCCGCAGGCGCGAACCCTGCATGGGCGACGAAGCCATGTCCATGGAAAGCCGCGCTTCGATGGCGATGCGCAGTTGCCCGACCGCGTCGATCACGCACTCAAGCGTCGCCGCATCGGTGATGCGCATGCCATGGTGGTAATGCGGGGTCAGGCCACGAGCAACGAGGCGCGTTTCAATTTGCGGACGCGAACCGTGAACCAGCACCAGTCGCACACCCAGGCTGTGCAGCAGCACCAGGTCGTGGACGATATTGCCGAAATTCGGGTGCTCCACGCCGTCGCCGGGCAGCATGACGACGAAGGTGCAATCGCGGTGGGCGTTGATGTAAGGCGAAGCGTGACGAAGCCAATTGACGTATTCGGGCATGAACCTGGGCCTGTAATAAATAGCAGCCGAAAAAAGGGTAAGCAGTAAACGCACAGCGGGCTGATGGTTATCGTCGGAACAGGCTTGGCGACACGCGCGCTCTCCTCATGAATACGGGTTGGGGCATCGGCAATTTATACCGTAAGTCAGCCAAAACACAGAACCTGTGGGAGCGAGCCTGCTCGCGATGGCGGTACATCAGTCGACATCTCAGTGACTGTTACACCGCGATCGCGAGCAGGCTCGCTCCCACATTGATTTCGCTCAACCGACCGGCGTCAGGCAGTAATGTTCAATCAATTGTCGTAATAGATGCACGGTAGGCTGCAAACGTGACATTTCGAGGTATTCCCCCGGTTGGTGCGCGCAGGCGATGTCGCCCGGTCCCAATACCAACGTTTCACAACCAAGACGCTGAAGATAAGGCGCTTCCGTGCCGAACGCCACTGCTTCGGCGCGATGGCCGGTGAGCTTTTCCGCGACCCTGACCAATTCCGAGTCCTCGGCCTGCTCGAACGGCGGCACTTCGGGGAACAGCGGCGCGTACTCGATCTTCACCTTATGCCGTTCGGCAATCGGGTTGAGCTTCTGCAAAATCGCCGCGCGCAGGGCTTTGGGGTCCATGCCCGGCAACGGACGCAAGTCGAACTCCAGCGAGCACTGGCCGCAGATTCGGTTGGGATTGTCGCCCCCATGGATGCAGCCGAAGTTCAAGGTCGGCTGCGGCACACTGAACTGCGGGTTACGGAACTCACGCTGCCACGCCAGGCGCAGGCCGCGCAGTTCGCCCATGGCGTCATGCATGGCTTCGAGGGCGCTGTGACCCAGGCGCGGGTCCGAGGAATGGCCGCTCTGGCCGAGGATGTCGATGCGTTCCATCATGATGCCTTTGTGCATCCGCACCGGCTTCAGCCCGGTCGGCTCGCCGATCACCGCCGCGCGACCTAATGGCCGCCCGGCTTCGGCCAGAGCGCGAGCGCCAGACATCGAGCTTTCTTCATCGCAGGTGGCGAGGATCAGCAAGGGTTGCTTGAACGGTTGGTCGAGCAAGGGTTTGACGGCTTCGATGGCCAGGGCGAAAAAGCCCTTCATGTCGCAACTGCCCAAGCCGACCCAGCGACCGTCCACTTCCGTCAGTTTCAGCGGGTCGGTCTGCCACAACGCCTCGTCGAACGGCACCGTATCGCTGTGACCGGCCAGCACCAGGCCACCGGGGCCGGAACCAAAACTGGCCAGCAGATTGAATTTGCCGGGGCTGACCTGCTGGATATCGCAGGCAAAACCCAGTTCCCCGAGCCATGTCGCCAGCAAGTCGATGACCGGCCGATTGGTTTGATCCAGGCTGGGTTGGGTACAGCTGACAGACGGCGCGGCGATCAGCGCAGCGAACTGATCTTTCATGGACGGCAAAGGCATCGCTGACTCCCAACTCCCGAATTGAAGTCCATCATAGAACCATCCGGCGACAGGAATAAACCGCCGCGACGCGGGTAGGGTCTGTTGACGCTTGGTGGCGAGCCGCGACGGCGGCCCACTTGGTGCAGGGCAAGGCGCGAGGAACGTGGTTTGGTTGTCCCAAATAAGTTCCGAGCAACGCAGCCCTGCGCCAAGTGGGCCGCCGTCGCGGCTCGCCACCAAGCGTCAACAGACCCTATCTCGGGTGAGTCCTGTACACTGCACGACCTTGGCAGCCACACATTCCCCCCGGCTGCGCTCCCGATCCTGGATTTTCCGGCCATGCAGAAAGAAACCGAAATCAAACTCCGCGTCAGCCGCGAAACCCTCGCCGCCCTGCGCGAGCACCCGCTACTGAAAAAGCGCAACAAAAGTGGCTGGGAACGCCGTGAGTTGATGAACCAGTACTTCGACACGCCTGAGCGCGACCTGGCCCGCGCCAAGGTTGCCCTGCGCCTGCGCCGCGATGGCGAAGAAGTGATTCAGACCCTCAAGACCCGTGGCCAGAGCGTGGCCGGTCTGTCCGAGCGTCACGAATACGACTGGCCCCTGCCCAAAGCCAAACTCGATGTGAAGAAGCTCGACGGCGAATGCTGGCCCGAGCAGTTGGCCGAGTTGGACAAGAAAACCTTAAAAGCCATCTTCACCACCGATTTCGTGCGCGAACGCGCGGAAATCGCCTGGGGCCGCGGCAAGACCAAAGTGGTCATCGAAGCCGCGCTGGACTTGGGCCACGTAGTGGTTGGCAAGCAGAAAGAAGAAATCTGCGAGCTGGAACTGGAACTGCGCGAAGGCGAACCCGCCGCGCTGCTGGAACTGGCCGCTGAACTGGCTGCGACCCTGGCGCTGATGCCATGTGATATCAGCAAGGCCGAGCGCGGTTATCGCTTGTTCGACGCCAACAGCTACTCGCTGAGCTTGCCGGCGCCGCAGATCACCGCCGAAATGCCGCTGGACGATGCGTTCGCCGCCCTGAGCTGGCATTTGCTGAGCAGCAGCCAGCGTCTGGCCGAGCAATATCGCTTCAATGGCCACTGGCGCCTGCTGCAGGACTGGGTCGAGAACCTCGCTGAAATGCGCGCGCTGATCAGCAGCCTCGGTCAGGCGGCACCGCGTCAGTCGACTCACGATCTGCGGGTCGCGCTGGATGCCCTGCTGGAAGACTGGCGCCCGCTGGTACAAGCCGGCCTGGACGACGAAGACGTGCGCAAAGCCGCGCCAGAGCAGTTCCTCGAAGAACTGCAAGACGTGCGCTGGGGCCTGTTCTCCCTGAACACTTCGCGCTGGTTGCTGGCCCGCACCTGGGCCGCCGATCGCAACACCCGCGGCAATCGCCAGGGCGCTGCGCAACTGGGCAGCTGGCTGCCGCGCATGCTGGGCGAAGAAGCCAACTCGCTGCAATTGCAGCGTTACCAGCAACAGCCGGAAGACCTGGCCGAGCAGCTGCCGCGTATCGAGCGCATCCAGTCCTGGCTGCACCATGCCCGCGGCGTACTGGAGATCCCGGAAATGGATCGCCTGTACGGTGAGCTGAACAAACTGACGCAACTGGCCAACGAGCCGATCACCGATGAATCGCTGGATGCGCGTAAGCACCAGGCGATTGCGGTGTATCAGAATCGTGCCTGGAAGACTTTGCTGCGTCTGTAATACCGCCTTCGCGAGCGAGCCTCGCTCCTACAAGGGCAGCATGATCTCTTGTAGGAGCGAGGCTTGCCCGCGAAGAGGCCCGCAAAAACACTGAAGATCTCTACCCCCGCAACACCGGCAAACTCGTCGTGGATTTGATTTCCGACAACGCCACGATCGAGTTGACCTCCTGAATCCCCGGCACCATCGACAGCTTCTCGAAGAAGAAGCGCTCATAAGCCTCGATGTCCGCCGTGACGATCCGCAGCAAGAAATCCACCGACCCCATCAGCACATAACATTCCAGTACTTCGGGAAAACCGCGAATCGCCTCGGTAAACTCAGTGAAGTTCGAACGTCCGTGGGCGTTGAGTTTGATTTCGGCGAATATCTGCGTGTTAAGGCCGATTTTCTTCCGATCAAGCAACGTCACCTGAGCGCGAATGATCCCCTCTTCCTTCATCCGCTGAATCCGCCGCCAACATGGCGACTGCGAGAGCCCCACCTGTTCGGCGATCTGCGCGCTGGAGAGCGAAGCGTCCTCTTGCAGCAACGCGAGAATCTTGCGGTCGTAGCTATCCAGCTCGCTGTGCATAGAAAAACCTGTAGTGGGTACTAAATCGAATTGATCGATTCGATAAATGGTCAATAAGCCCCATCATAGATAAGAAATGCCCCGCACCTAATGTAAAAATTCCTCCAGTTATTTTGGAGACCGACCATGCCGCACTTAGAAGCCGTGAACACCCCGCCTGCCCGCGCCGATGTCTGGAACGTCAGCAACGCCCACTGCCGCGTTCACTATCAATTACTGGCCGAGGCCGAGCCGGATCTGCTGTGCCGCGCGCTCAATCTGTTCGCCTTGCAGTTTCTGACGCCGCAGCAGGTCAACGTGCAGCGCATGGACGATCTGCTGTCGATCGACATCGTCATGGACGGCCTGAGCTGGCACCGTGCTCAAGTGATCGCGGAAAAATTACGTAACCTGATCAGCGTCTGCTCGGTGAACCTGCAAGCGGCTGATTGTGCGTGGGGAGAGCCGGTTCAGGCCGCTGGTAAAAAAAACCCTGAAAAAACCCGACACGTCTTGGTCCGGTAGTGGCCCAACGGTCTGCGGGTGCGCGGCTATCCTTTGCGAACGGTTGTTCATAAGGAGCCCGCATGTCCGTTCAACTCGCCACTCAGGACCGCTGGCTGGACCTCAATGATTTGCTGCGTGAACTGGTCGCCCAAGGCTTTATCAGCCAGGATTCGGCCGAACACGCACTCAACGCCCGCCGCCGTCTCGCCACCAATGGTCAGCAGCACCCGCTGGAATTCATCGCCAGCCAACACCTGGACGACCTCAGCCGTCCCGGCAAACACCTCGATCTGGAAAGCCTGACGCTCTGGCTGTCTCAGCAGGCCGGTCAGCCTTACTTGCGCATCGATCCACTGAAAATCAACGTCGCGGCCATTACGCCGTTGATGTCTTATGCCTTCGCCCAACGCCACAAGATTCTGGCGGTGTCCATCGACCGTGACGCCGTCACCGTGGCCAGCGCCCAGCCCTTCGTCAGCAGCTGGGAAGCTGACCTGACCCATGTGTTGAAGCTGCCGATCAAACGCGTGGTGGCCAACCCGGTGGACATCCAGCGCTTCAGCGTGGAATTTTTCCGCCTGGCCAAGTCGGTCACCGGCGCCACCAACGCCGATCAGCAAATGAGCACCCTGGGCAACTTCGAACAGCTGCTCAACCTCGGCGCCAGTGACCAGGAACCGGACGCCAACGACGCACACATCGTCAACATCGTCGATTGGCTGTTTCAGTACGCGTTCCAGCAACGGGCCAGCGATATCCACATCGAACCCCGACGCGAGCAAGGCACGGTGCGTTTTCGCATCGACGGCGTGCTGCACAACGTCTATCAATTCCCGCCGCAGGTGACCATGGCTATCGTCAGTCGCCTGAAAAGCCTGGGGCGGATGAACGTAGCGGAAAAGCGTAAACCCCAGGATGGCAGGGTCAAAACCAAAACCCCGGATGGCGGTGAAGTCGAGTTGCGGCTGTCGACATTACCGACGGCGTTCGGCGAAAAAATGGTCATGCGGATCTTCGACCCGGAAGTGCTGCTCAAGGACTTCGATCAGCTGGGCTTTTGCGCCGATGACCTGCGTCGCTGGCAAGACATGACCCGCCAGCCCAATGGCATCATTCTGGTGACCGGGCCGACCGGTTCAGGCAAGACCACCACGCTGTACACCACCCTGAAGAAACTGGCGACGCCGGAGGTCAACCTCTGCACCATTGAAGACCCGATCGAAATGGTAGAGCCGGCGTTCAATCAGATGCAGGTTCAGCACAACATCGACCTGACCTTTGCCGCCGGCGTGCGCGCACTGATGCGGCAAGACCCGGACATCATCATGATCGGCGAGATCCGCGACCTCGAAACCGCCGAAATGGCGATTCAGGCGGCACTCACCGGCCACTTGGTGCTGTCGACGTTACACACCAACGATGCCCCGAGCGCCATCAGCCGCCTGCTGGAGCTCGGCGTGCCGCATTACCTGATAAAGGCCACCGTACTTGGAGTCATGGCCCAGCGTCTGGTCCGGACTCTCTGCCCGCATTGCAAGGCGCCACTGACCTTGGGCGAGGACGACTGGCAAACCCTGACCCGGCCTTGGCAAGCGCCACTGCCAGGCAACGCACAACGCGCCATCGGTTGCCTGGAATGCCGCGAAACCGGCTATCGCGGCCGCGCCGGGGTGTACGAAATCATGCAACTGACTGACGGCGTTAAAGCGCTGATCAACCCTGATACCGATTTGCTGGCGGTCCGCCGTCAGGCCTTCAAGGAAGGCATGCGCAGTTTGCGGCTCTCGGGGGCGCAGAAAGTGGCGGCGGGTTTGACCACGATCGAAGAGGTGTTGCGCGTGACGCCGCAGAGTGAGCAGAAATAGGCCATTGCAACCGCTACACACTCCTTGTGTTAGCAGCTGCGAAGCCTGCATTCCCCGTAGGAGCTGCCGCAGGCTGCGATCTTTTGATTTTCGCTTTTAAAAACAAGATCAAAAGATCGCAGCCTGCGCCCCCTCCTACAGACGTCACGGAACTCGATTGGGTAATTGGCAATCAAAGGCCGTAGTTAAAACCCAGTGGAGTCACCTTTTATGCGTCTCAAACTTGCTGTCGCTACCTTCGCCGTGTTGTCCCTTCCAGTCGGTTCGGCGATGGCTGACAGCTTTTGGCGTAACGTCCTTACGTCCGGTGCAACCACCGGTTCGACCTATCTCACTTTCAAGGATCACAAGCTGATCGTCGCCGCCCAGGACGACGCCGGCAGCTTTGTTGCCAGTGATGGCGGAATTCGTGGCCCCTATCTGGAAGCTGCGATGCAGAAAGTCCGCGCCGACAACCCTGGCCTGCAAGCCACGGACATGGAACTGGCGAATGCAATCCTGGCGAAGAATGCCGTCGCCTCGCAATAAGGTTCGTTGCTGAACAAAAAATGTCGCTCTCATGAGCGGCATTTTTTTTGCCCGACGCAAAACCCTGTAGGAGCGAGGCTTGCCCGCGAAGCTTTTGGCGTTCTTGAGGACGCCTTCGCGGGCAAGCCTCGCTCCTACACTTGGTACTTCAGCGGTATTCGTCCACCGGCACACACGCGCAAAACAGATTGCGGTCACCGTAGACATTGTCCACACGGTTCACCACCGGCCAATACTTGTGGGCCTTGGTGTGAGCATCCGGCGTCACCGCCTGCTCGATGCTGTACGGGCGCTCCCAAACCCCGGTGATGTCGGCCAAGGTATGCGGGGAGCGTTTCAGCGGGTTGTCCTCCGCCGGCCAGTTCCCGTTCTGCACCTCGGTAATTTCCGCGCGAATGCTCAGCATCGCGCCGATAAAACGGTCCAGCTCTGCCTTCGACTCACTCTCGGTCGGTTCGACCATCAACGTCCCTGGCACCGGAAAGGACATGGTCGGCGCATGGAAACCGTAGTCCATCAACCGCTTGGCGACGTCCTCTTCACTGATCCCGGTCTGCGCCTTGAGCGGTCGCAAGTCGAGGATGCATTCGTGGGCCACTCGCTCGTTGCGCCCGGTGTAGAGCACTGGAAACGCACCGGCCAAATGCTGCGCCAGGTAATTCGCGGCGAGAATCGCCACCTCGCTCGCGTCCGCCAGTTGCGGCCCCATCATGGCGATGTACATCCAGCTGATGGGCAGAATGCTCGCGCTGCCCCAAGGTGCCGCGCTCACCGCGCCGTTCTCCGGCAGTGGACCTTCGAGTGGCACCACTGGGTGATTGGCAACGAATGGCGCCAGGTGCGCCCGAACGCCGATCGGGCCCATCCCTGGTCCGCCACCGCCGTGGGGAATGCAGAAGGTTTTGTGCAGGTTCATGTGCGACACGTCGGCACCGATGTCGGCCGGCCGTGCCAATCCAACCTGCGCATTAAGGTTGGCGCCATCCATGTACACCTGACCGCCATGGCTGTGGATAACTTCACAGATCTCGCTGATGCCTTCCTCGTAGACCCCGTGGGTCGAAGGATAAGTCGCCATCAGGCAGGCGAGTTTATCCCCCGCCTCCCTGGCCTTTTCCTTCAGATCATTCAGATCGACATTACCCCCCTCGTCGCACTCGACGATCACCACCCGCATCCCGGCCATTTGCGCCGAGGCCGGGTTGGTGCCGTGGGCCGAGGACGGAATCAGGCAGATATCGCGCGCGCCCTGATGGCGGCTCTCGTGATATTTGCGAATCGCCAGCAACCCGGCGTACTCGCCCTGAGCGCCCGAGTTGGGTTGCATGCAGATCGCATCGAAACCAGTGATCGCGCAGAGCCAGCGCTCCAGTTCCTCGATCATCAAGGAATAACCCACCACCTGCTCTCTCGGCACAAACGGATGCAGGTTGGCGAATTGCGGCCAGGTGATGGGGATCATCTCGCTGGTGGCGTTGAGCTTCATGGTGCAGGAGCCCAGCGGAATCATCGATTGATTGAGCGCCAGGTCCTTGTTTTCCAGCTGCTTGAGATAACGCAGCATTTCGGTTTCGCTGTGATGAGCGTTGAACACTGGATGACGCAGATACGGTGTACTGCGCTGCAACCCGGCAGGAATGCCGGACTCCAGAGCATCAGCATCCAGTTCATCGATGTTGAGCCCATGATCGGCACCGAGAAACACATCGAACAGCTTCGCCACGGTGGTTTCGTCACAGGTTTCGTCGAGGCTCAGGCCCAGCTGCCCACGGCCAAGAATGCGCAAATTGATCTGCGCCGCTTGGGCACTTTCGATGATTGCGGTCTGAGTGCCCCCGACCTCCAGGGTCAGGGTGTCGAAGAAATGTTGGTTGAGACGGGTAATGCCGTGACGCTCCAGGCCGGCAGCGAGGATGCAGGTCAGCCGATGGACGCGCTGGGCAACCCGTTTGAGCCCTTCCGGGCCATGGTAGACCGCGTAGAAACTGGCGATATTGGCCAGCAGCACCTGCGCGGTGCAGATGTTGGAGTTGGCTTTCTCCCGGCGGATATGTTGCTCGCGGGTTTGCAGGGCCATGCGCAAGGCGACGTTGCCGCGAGCATCTTTCGATACGCCAATGATCCGCCCGGGAATCGCCCGTTTGTATTCGTCGCGACTGGCAAAAAACGCCGCGTGCGGGCCGCCGTAACCCATGGGCACGCCGAACCGCTGGGACGAACCGAACACCACGTCGGCGCCCAGTTCCCCCGGCGGGGTCAGCAACAGCAGACTTAGCAGATCGGTCGCGACGCAGGCCAAAGCTTGCTGGGCATGCAGATGATCGATCAATGGACGCAGATCGCGCACTTCACCATGGGTGTCGGGATATTGCAGCAGCGCGCCGAACACCTGGTGCTGTTTCAAGTTATCCACAGCGTCCACGATCAGCTCGAAACCGAACCCTTCGGCCCGGGTCCGCACCACGGAAATGGTCTGCGAGTGGCAATTCTCATCGACGAAAAACAGGTTACTTCTGGATTTGGCCACGCGTTTGGCCAGTGCCATGGCCTCGGCTGCCGCCGTGGCTTCATCCAGCAGCGAGGCGTTGGCCAGTTCCAGGCCGGTCAGGTCGATGGTCAGTTGCTGGAAATTTAGCAACGCTTCGAGACGGCCTTGGGCGATCTCTGGTTGATAGGGCGTATAGGCGGTGTACCAACCGGGATTTTCCAGCACGTTGCGTAAAATGACGGCCGGTGTGAGGGTGCCGTGATACCCCATGCCGATGAGGCTGGTCCAGACCTGGTTCTGCTCGGCGTAGCCCCGCAGCTTGGCCAGCGCGGCGTCTTCGTCGAGGGCCGGCGGCAAGTCCAGCGGCCGGTTGAGTCGGATTCCCGGCGGCACCGTCTGCTCGATCAGTTCGACCCGGCTGCCAAGACCAAGGCTGTCGAGCATCGCCTGCTGCTCAGCGGCATCGGGGCCCAAGTGGCGGCGCAGGAAGGTATTGGGGTCGCGTAACTGGCTCAAGGACGGCAACTGGGACATGACGGGCTCTCTCTTGACTGGCGCTCGGCGTCGATGCAATGCGGTCAAACCAGCATAGCTCTCCTGCGGTCTTTGCACCCTCAGGCCATCCTGCGCGAAGCCTGCAATCCCACCTGCCACCCATCGGCTGCAGGGCAAAACAGGTGATCAAGTGCCGATCTTCAGCAATACCCTCCACTCCCAATAGCTATAAACAGACAAAGAACGTTTTATTTTTTGCGTCAGAACAAAGACCTTTTTAAGCCCATAAAAAAAAACGTAGGCAAATACGTGATAAATCAGCATTCGCCAAACCATTATATTTCTGGAAAAACCAATCGCGATAGCTGCGACCCAACAATAGCTAATCAATCTATAGATCAAAAAACGGCATGCTATGTTTGTCTAGGGCTGGGCAAGGGAGACAAAACTCCACTACCCAGTTACAACCAAACTCGATGCTTCAACTTATTCGAAATGGAGTTCAAAAATGAGTAGCCAACAAATAATTTTATTCATCGAAGAAGAACAGTTGATTGCACAAAAGAACAATCACTACAGTCTTTACCTAGCCAAAAAGGTAAACAATGACTTTACGGTTATCTGGCAATCAAAAGGTGCCCAAGCTACCGTTAATAATCCTAGCTATCAATACCGAAATACGTTCGACATCGCGACACCCTCGTTCATGGTCAACTTTACCAACGATCCAGTTCAACAAGGAGATGTCACTTTCACTTCCGGTGGAAAAAACTTGCCCATCAGCACCGGTCAAACAACAGTACTGGATGCAAACGGCGTGTTTTCACCGGCAAAAAACGGCGGCAAGCCGTCGGATGTGCTTATTACCAACCAATTGCAAGGTAATCCACACGAAATACTGCTGGATTCCAACGGCAAGAATATCTGGGTAAACCGCCAGAGCGGCATGAACATCGGCACCGCGACCCTGACACCAAAAGACCAATACCAACTCTGGTTCGGCAACCTTCAAGAAACAGGCTCGCTGATTGCCAGCAACTTATCCGACGCCTATGTGGCAACCTTGCAGAATGGAGGCAGTATTACCCTCACCTATACAGACGAAGGCACTTGGGTCACTGGCGAACCAGCCAAACGCCTAAGCGAAGCAGAAGTCAAGGCGCTTCATGCCAGGGTCGGGATCAAAGATGCTGCATAGCCTGCCGGGCTGATCGGGCATCGTTTGCCGGATGGGCTGTGAGTATTACGCGTACCTGTTTACAGCCTTTAGACAGCAGGCTTTTCTTAGGGAATAAAAACCCTGTGCATCGTGGATCTACAGGGTTTTTATTAATGTCCCTCGGCCGTGGATACTATTGGGCCAGATGAATCTTGATTTCCGCCATGAAATATCCCGCCGGATGAATGGGAAACACCATGAGCAATCAACAAATTATTGTTTATATTGAAGAGACACAATTAATTGCACAGAAAATCAATAATTACAGTCTCTATCTGGCGAGAAAAGTAAACGACACCTTCACCGTCATATGGCTATCAAAGGGCCCCAAAGCGGCAACCGGCCAACCCAGCTATCAATATAAAAACATCTTCGACATTTCAAGTGCTTCATTTATGGTCAATTTTACAAACACTCCATTGCAAGAAGGCGATATCACGTTCACTTCAGGAGGCAAAAATCTGCCCATCAATACCGGACAAATAACAACATTGAGTGAGTACGGTGTATTCAGCCCCGCAAAAAATGGCGGTGTGCCGGGAAATATTTTAATCAACAATCAACTTCCGGCCTATCCGCGTGAAATATTACTGGATTCCACAGGCTGCAGTATCTGGGTGGACTGTTCAGGCGGCATGAGTATCGGAGCAACTACCATGACACCAAAAAACCAGTTCCAGTTATGGTTCGGTGCGGCTCAGGCAACGGGCTCATTAATCCCCGCTAATGTAACGAATTTTTATATCGTCACGGTAAATAGCGGAGAAACCCAAACGATTACTTACAATGACAGTGGTGTTTGGGTTCCTGGCGAGCCGGCAAAACGCCTGACAACAGAAGAAGTAACAGCACTTCACGCCAGAGTAAATAAAGCGGTAGCAATAGCAGCCTAAACACAAACGCCGCGCCCCATGGCGATGGAACGCGGCGTTTGTTGTAAATGATGCATTTCTAGCGATGACTACTCGCCAATAGCAGCCTTGTAGGCCACCGGGTCGAGCAGGTTGTTCAGCTCGGAGGTATCGCTTGGCTCGAGTTTGAAGAACCAGCTGTCATAAGGCGCGCTGTTGACCAGTTCCGGGTTGTTGGCCAAATCTTCGTTAACGGCAATGACTTTGCCGGAGACTGGCGAGTAGATATCGGAGGCGGCCTTGACCGATTCGACTACACCTGCAGCCTCACCGGCAGCGAACACTTTGCCGATTTCCGGCAGCTCGACAAACACCACGTCACCCAAGGCTTCCTGAGCATGGTCTGAAATACCCACTTTCACGCCGCCATCATGGTCTAGACGGGCCCATTCGTGACTTTCGGCAAAACGCAGGTCGACAGGGATTTCGCTCATGTTCTGTGTCCTCAAGAAAAATGTCAGCGGTCATTGCCCGCCAAAAAAAGTTAGATCAAGGTTTTGCCGTGGCGTACGAAAGTCGGTTTGACCACTCGAACCGGGTACCATTTGCCACGGATTTCCACTTCAGCGCGGTCGGCGGTGGCCACCGGCACGCGCGCCAGTGCTATCGACTTGCTAAGCGTAGGAGAGAAACTACCACTGGTGATCTCCCCTTCGCCAACATCGGCGATGCGAACCACTTGATGCGCCCGTAAAACCCCACGCTCTTCCAGGACCAGGCCCACCAATTTGTGCTGTACGCCGTTGGCCTTTTCCGCTTCCAGCGCAGTGCGGCCGATGAATTGGCGCGTGGCCGGTTCCCAGGCAATGCTCCAGGCCATGTTGGAGGCCAAGGGCGAAACTTCTTGATGAATGTCCTGACCGTAGAGGTTCATGCCGGCTTCGACACGCAAGGTATCGCGCGCGCCGAGGCCGATCGGGGAAATACCCGCTCCCACCAGATCGTTGAAAAAGCCCGGCGCCTGATCGGCCGGCAGCACGATTTCCAGACCATCCTCACCGGTGTAACCGGTGCGCGCGATGAACCAGTCACCGTCGGTCTGACCTTCGAAATATTTGAGCTGCTGAATCAGCGTGCCACGGGACTGAGTCACCAGTTCGGCAATCTTGTGCCGGGCGTGAGGCCCTTGAATGGCCAGCATCGCCAACTCGGAGCGCTCGTTGAGCTGCACATCGAAGTCGCCGAGATGCGCTTGCATCCAGGCCAGGTCCTGATTGCGAGTGGAGGCGTTGACCACCAGGCGATAACCGTCCTCGAGACGGTAGACGATCATGTCGTCGACGATGCCGCCGTGCTCGTTGAGCATGGCGCTGTACAAGGCACGGCCGGGGCTGTGCAGACGTTCGACGTCATTGGCCAGTAAATACTGAAGCCAGGCCTTGGCCTGGGGGCCGCCAACATCGATCACGGTCATGTGGGATACATCGAAAACCCCGCAATCGCGGCGCACCTGATGGTGTTCCTCGACCTGCGAGCCGTAATGCAGAGGCATATCCCAACCGCCAAAATCGACCATCTTCGCGCCGAGGGCGAGATGAAGGTCATACAGAGGCGTACGCTGTCCCATGGGTTTCTCCTTCCGGGCGTGGCGAAGGTGCGGGCAGGCGCTGCACGGGGTGAAATGCCTTGAAATAAAAGGCTTTCAGCCGTTTCAGCCACCCGGTCTGAAAGACGGACCGCACCGAATGCCGCGCATTGTAGCCGCAAGGTGTAGGACTGACACCTACGTGTTTCGATGCGCCGAACGTCGGATCAATCCGATGACCGGTAACAACCCGACCAACACCAGGGTCAGTGCCGGCAACGAGGCCCTCGCCCACTCGCCCTCGCTGGTCATTTCAAAGATCCGCACTGCCAGCGTGTCCCAGCCAAACGGGCGCATCAGCAGGGTCGCGGGCATTTCCTTGAGCACATCGACGAACACCAGCAACGCCGCGCTCAACGTGCCCGGCAGCAACAGCGGCAGATACACTTTGAAAAACAGTCGTGGCCCACTGACGCCAAGGCTACGTGCTGCTTCGGGCAAAGATGGCCGTATTCGCGCCAGGCTGCTTTCAAGCGGTCCATAGGCCACCGCGATGAATCGCACCAGATAGGCCAGCAACAACGCCGACAGACTGCCCAGCAGTAACGGTTTGCCGGCGCCGCCAAGCCAGCCCGACAGCGGGATCACCAGTTCGCGATCCAGGTAACTGAACGCCAGCATGATCGACACCGCCAGCACCGAGCCCGGCAAGGCGTAGCCAAGGTTGGCCAGGCTGATGCCGGAACGGATCGCCCGGGTTGGCGCCAATCGACGGGCAAAAGCCAGCACCAGCGCAACGCTGACGGTGATCAATGCCGCCATACCGCCCAAGTACAGGGTATGGACGATCAATCCGGCATAACGCTCGTCCAGATCGAAGCGCCCGCGTTGCCAGAACCACACCACCAGTTGCAGCACGGGAATGACGAAGGCGCAGGCGAATACCAGACCACACCAACTCATCGCCGCCAGTGCCTTGACCCCGCGCAGGTGATACATCGCCTTGACCCGTGGCCGTTCGTTGCTCGCCCGATTGGCCCCGCGGGCACGGCGCTCGCCATACAGCACGAGCATCACCACCAACAGCAACAGGCTGGCCAGTTGCGCCGCGGTGGACAGACTGAAGAAGCCATACCAGGTTTTGTAGATGGCGGTGGTGAACGTATCGAAGTTGAACACCGACACCGCACCAAAATCCGCCAGGGTTTCCATCAGCGCCAACGTTACCCCTGCGCCAATGGCCGGACGAGCCATGGGCAACGCCACCCGCCAGAACGCCTGCCACGGGGATTGCCCAAGGACGCGCGCCGCTTCCATCAGACCTTTGCCTTGAGCCAGGAAAGCGCTACGCGCCAACAGGTAAACATAGGGATAGAAAACCAGCACCAGCACCAGAATCACGCCGCCGGTGGAACGCACTCGCGGCAGCCGCAAACCGCTGCCAAACCATTCACGCAGCAAGGTTTGCATGGGGCCGGCAAAATCCAGCAAGCCAACGAAGACGAAGGCCAGCACGTAAGCAGGAATCGCAAAGGGCAGCATCAGCGCCCAGTCCAGCCAACGCCGCCCGGGAAATTCGCAGAGGCTGGTGAGCCAGGCCAGGCTGACGCCCAGCAGCGTTACACCGAAACCGACGCCGAGTACCAGCGTGAGGGTATTACCCAGCAGTCGCGGCATCTGGGTGTCCCACAGGTGGGACCATATCTGCTGATCGATGGTTTGCCAGGAAAGAAGCAGGACGCTCAGGGGCAGCAGGACCAGCGCAGCAATGGCGAAGACCAGGGGATACCAGCGGCGTTGGGCAGGGTGGGCCAAGGAAAGCTCTCGTTTAAATGATTGTGCCCACGCTCTGCGTGGGCACACATCTTGTGACGCTCTGCGTCACGCCTCGACGCGGAGCGTCGGTGGATGCGTTCCCACGCAGAGCGTGGGAACGATCAGGCCGGCAGGGACGCCGCCGACTTCATTCTGTGGCGCAGTATATCGACAGACTCAGTTCCAGCCAGCCCGATCCATCATCCGGATCGCTTCAGCCTGACGCTTGCCAGCGATTTCCACCGGCAAGGTGTCGGCCACAAACTTGCCCCAGCTCGCGACTTCAGCTGAAGGCTGAACGGCAGGGTTGGCCGGGAACTCCTGGTTCACGTCAGCGAAAATCTTCTGCGCTTCAGGCGTGGTCATCCACTCCACCAGCGCCTTGGCGGCTTGCGGGTGCGGCGCGTGTTTGGTCAGGCCGATGCCTGACAGGTTGACGTGCACGCCACGGTCGCCCTGATTGGGCCAGAACAGCTTAACCGGCAGGTCAGGCTTCTGTTTGTGCAGGCGGCCGTAGTAGTAAGTGTTGACGATACCGACGTCGCACTGGCCGGCGTTGATCGCCTCCAGTACGGCAATGTCGTCGGAGAACACGTCAGTGGACAGGTTGTTGACCCAGCCCTTGAGGATTTTCTCGGTTTTCTCGGCGCCATGGACTTCGATCATGGTGGCGGTGAGGGACTGGTTATAGACCTTCTTCGCCGTGCGCAGGCACAGGCGGCCTTCCCACTGCTTGTCGGCCAGCGCTTCGTAGGTGGTCAGCTCACCGGATTTTACCCGGTCGGTGGAGTAGGCGATGGTACGCGCCCGCAGGCTCACGCCGGTCCAGGCATGGGAGGAAGCGCGATATTGCAGCGGGATGTTGGCGTCGATCACCTTGGAAGTGAACGGCTGGAGGATGCCCATCTGCTCGGCCTGCCAGAGGTTGCCGGCATCGACGGTCAGCAGCAGGTCGGCGGTGGCGTTTTCGCCTTCGGCCTTGATCCGCTGCATCAGCGGCGCTTCCTTGTCGGTGATGAACTTCACCTGCACGCCGGTTTTCTGGGTATAGGCATCGAAGACCGGTTTGATCAGCTCATCGATACGCGAGGAGTAAACCACCACCTCGTCGGCGGCCTGGGCAGCGGTGCTGCCAATCAGGGTCAGGGCCAGTGCAGTCAGTAGACGCTTGGGTGCCAACATGGAAGCGGTCTCTCGAATGGGGAAGTGAGGCCAAATGATAAGGACTCACATTTCGCTTCTCAATCGAACAGTGGATTGAGGCGTTACCAGATGTTGCACAGCGGGGATTGGTGGTGGATGGGCCGACGCCTTCGCGGGCAAGCCTCGCTCCTACAGGTATTGAGTCAATCGCGACATCAGCGAACGACACAAAATCTGTAGGAGCGAGGCTTGCCCGCGAAGAGGCCATCAGCCCCAGTGAAGATCTCAGGCCTTGGCCAACGCCGGCAGATCCCCAATCAGCCCAAGCGCTTCGCGCACGAACAACGCCTTGGCCTCGGGCATTTGATCGACCATCTTCAACCCGGTATTACGCAACCAGCGCACCGGCAACGGATCGGCCTGGAACAGTCGCTCGAACCCTTCCATCGCCGCCATCAACGCCAGGTTGTGGGGCATGCGCCGACGCTCGTAGCGACTGAGCACTTTCACGTCCGCCAACCGCTCGCCACGCGCGGCCGCTTGCAGTAGCACTTCGGCCAACACCGCGGCATCGAGGAAACCGAGGTTCACGCCCTGCCCGGCCAGCGGATGGATGGTGTGGGCCGCATCGCCGATCAGCGCCAGGCCTTCAGCCACATACCGCTTGGCATGACGCTGACGCAGCGGCACGCACAAACGCGGGTCTGTGCTGAGCACTGTGCCGAGACAACCTTCAAAGGCCCGTTCCAGTTCCTTGCAGAAGCCTTCGTCGTCCAGCGCCATCAGGCGTTCGGCTTCGCTCGGCGTGGTCGACCAGACGATCGAGCACCAATCCTGTTGACCGTCCCGCTCCAGCGGCAGAAACGCCAGCGGGCCGTTGTCGGTGAATCGTTGCCAGGCGGTCATTCGATGAGGTTTTGAGCTGCGCACACTGGTGACGATCGCGTGGTGCATGTAATCCCACTCGCGAGTCGCAACGCCGGTCAGGCGCCGCACCGCCGAGTTGGCGCCATCCGCGGCGATCACTAAAGGCGCCCGCAAGGTGCGGCCATCCGCCAGGGTCAGCAGCCAGTCGTCACCGGAGCGACGCATCTGTTCCAGACGCGCATTGGCCAGCATTCCTAGATCACAGTCATGCAGTCGGTCGAGCAAGGCGTCCTGAACCACGCGGTTCTCGACGATATGCCCGAGCACTTCGGCATGCACGCTGGTCGCCGAGAAATGGATCTGCCCGGTGCCGCTGCCGTCCCAGACATGCATGTCGGTGTAAGGACTGCAGCGTCGAATAGCGATGCCATCCCAGACGCCCAGGCGTTCGAGTATTCGCTGGCTGGCCGCCGATAAGGCGCTCACCCGCGGTTCGAACGGAGCCTGCCCATCGAAGGGTTTGACGCTCAGGGGGCTACCGTCCAGCAGCAGGACTTCGAGCCCGCTGTTTTGTAACGCCAGCGCCAGGGCGCTGCCGACCATTCCGGCCCCGACAATCAGCAGATCTGCGCGCATTTCCATGCTTTAAGCCTGTCTCGCTTGCGGCTTGAGCCGCAGGTAATGGGTTCTCTCGACGCGTGTCAGCAAAGTGCGCGCGCCATCATGAATATCGACTTGCAGGTGCGCCCTCTTAAACATCGGGACGTGTACCCAAACCCATGGCCTGTCGGGCGAACCAGCGTTTGGCAGGCGGCAGCAGATCGAGGCCGAGCAGGCCGATGTTGCGGCCCAGGGAAACCAGCGGCTGAGTGTTGCCGAATAACCGGGTGACCTGATCGGAAAAGCCCACGGTCAGGCTCTGATCCAGACGCTGACGCTCGCGATAGGCCTGCAAAGTAGCGAAATCGCCGGGCGATGTCTCGCTGCCCAACAAGCTGTCGGCCAGCGCCTGGGCGTCACGCAACGACAGGTTGAATCCTTGCCCGGCAATCGGATGCAGGCTATGCGCAGCGTTACCGAGAATCGCCAGATGCGGGCGGACTTGTTCCTCGGCTTCGATCAGCGACAGCGGATACAAATGCCGTACGCCGACCTGCTTCAGAGTGCCGAGGCGATAACCGAAGATGCCCTGCAACTCGCCGAGAAAGCTGCGGTCATCCAGGGCTGCCAGCCGTTGCGCGTCCATGCCCAGACGGGTCCAGACCAAGGCGCAGCGATTGTCCGGCAACGGCAGCAAGGCCATCGGGCCATCGTCGGTGAAGCGTTCGAAGGCCATGCCGTTGTGGGATTCGCTGGGGGTAATGTTGGCGATCAGCGCGCTCTGGTTGTACGGGCGTGTTTTGATGCCGATCCCCAATTGCTCACGCAATCCCGAACGCCCACCATCGGCCAACACCGCGAGGTCGCATTCCAGCAGGGTTTCATCGTCGAGCGTCAGGCTATAGCCGTCGGTCAGGGGCTCCATGCCGGTGACTTCCGCCGGGCACCGCCAACTGACCACGTCCTTGTCCAGACCTTGCCAGAGGCATTGGCCGAGCCAAGCGTTTTCCACCACATAACCCAGCGCCGGAACGCCCTCTTCCATCGCCGACAGCCGTGCGGTAGAGAAACGTCCACGGTCGGAGACATGAATCTGCTTGATCGGCTCGGCGCGGCGGGAAATTTCCTGCCACACGCCCAACCGTTGATAAATCTGCCGGGCGCCGAACGACAGCGCCGAAGAACGGGCGTCATAGCTCGGCTGGTAGGTGTGGCCGGGGGCAAACGGCTCGATCAGCACAATCTTCCAGCCACGGGCCTTGGCCCCGGCCTGCAACGCCAACGCCAGGCTGGCGCCGACCAAACCACCGCCGATGATTGCCAGATTGACTCGACTCATGCCGCTTGTGTCCGTGCAGCGGCCATCAAGGCCTCGATTTCAGCGACCGTTTTCGGCACGCCGTTAGTCAGGATTTCACAACCGGTTTTGGTAACCACCACGTCGTCCTCGATGCGCACGCCAATGCCGCGCCATTTTTTCGCCACGTTCTGGTTGTCCGCAGCGATGTAGATGCCCGGCTCGACCGTCAGCGCCATGCCGACTTCCAGCACGCGCCATTCGCCGCCGACCTTGTATTCGCCGACATCATGCACATCCATACCCAGCCAGTGGCCGGCGCGGTGCATGTAAAACGCTTTATAGGCTTCGCTGGCGATCAACTCGTCGACGTCGCCCTGCAACAGGCCCAACTTCACCAGACCGGCGGTAATCACCCGGACCGTAGCTTCGTGTGCCTGATTCCAGTGCTTGTTCGGTGCGATTTCGGCAAACGCCGCTTCCTGGGAAGCCAGCACCAACTCGTAGATCGCCTTCTGCTCCGGTGAATACTTGCCGTTGACCGGCCAGGTGCGGGTGATGTCGCTTGCGTAGCAGTCGATCTCGCAACCGGCGTCGATCAGCACCAGATCGCCGTCCTTGAGCACCGCGTCATTCTGCTGGTAATGCAGGATGCAGCTGTTGCGCCCCGCCGCGACGATCGAACCATAGGCTGGCATCTTCGCCCCACCCTTGCGGAATTCGTAATCGAGCTCGGCTTCGAGGCTGAACTCATGCAAACCGGCACGGCTGGCCTGCATCGCACGAATATGTGCCTGGGCAGAAATCCGTGCGGCTTCGCGCATCACCTTCACTTCTGCCGCCGATTTATACAGGCGCATGTCGTGAAGCAGATGATCCAGGGCAACGAATTCGTTCGGCGGCTGGGCGCCCAGGTGCGCTTTAGAACGGATCACGTTGATCCAGTCCATCAGGTGCCGATCGAATTCCGGATTGCTGCCCATGGCCGAATACACCCGGTCGCGGCCTTCGATCAGGCCCGGCAGGATGTCGTCGATGTCGGTGATGGGGAATGCGTCGTCGGCGCCGAAATCGCGGATCGCGCCTTCCTGACCGGCACGCAGGCCGTCCCACAATTCACGTTCGGCATTACGTTCCCGGCAAAACAGCACGTATTCGCCGTGCTCACGGCCGGGCATCAAGACGATGACGGCTTGAGGCTCGGGGAAACCGCTGAGGTACTGGAAGTCGCTGTCTTGACGGTAGACATGCTCGACATCGCGGTTGCGGATGGCCACCGCGGCGGCGGGCAGGATGGCGATGCTGTTGGGTTCCATCTGCGCCATCAACGCCTTGCGGCGACGGCTGTATTCCGATTTCGGGATATGAATCATGGGCAGATGGCTTTCCCTGGCACGCGATTAATGCAACGACGGTTTGGCAGCCGCTTCGTCGGTTTTCCTGGTTTCGGTGAACAGCAGCAACGGAGCGACGCGCAGGTACTCCATCACTTCCATGTAGTCACTTTCGCCGTCGTCGGACTCTTCCAGTGCGTCTTGCACCTGGGCGATGGCGGCGAGATCCTGCAGCACTTCGGTGGCTTCAGAGCTCAAGGCGTATTCGCGACGGGTCAGACCGAAGCCGGTGAGGAAGCCCTGGCACCATTGGCCCAATGCGGCCGCGCGTTCGGTGAGCGGCGCGTCGTCGGTCGGCAGCAGCAGAACAACGGTCATGTCGTCGCTGGTAAGCTCGCCCTTGACCATCTCTTGCAGGCCGATCAAGGCGTTGCGAACGTTGTCTTGCGGCTCGCCTTCGAGCAGCTCGGCGGCGTCGGCCAACCAGTTGTCGGCCTCGAAGCCGGCACCGGCGCAACTGCGGCCGAGCAGCAGGCCGTGCAGTTCGGCAGGCGAGACGGGATGGCCGCTGGTGCTCAGCAGGATGGCGAAGGCTTGGTACGGAGAATTCTGAATGGGCATGGGCAGCTAGGCGCCAGACGGCGCTATGTCTAGAATGAAGGCCTTGTATCCTACATCGACAGACTCGCCAAGACTATTAAAGGCTGTCCGCCTGTCAGGCCTGTAAGAAAACTCGCCGAGCGGCGATCAGGCAAGGCAAAAACAGGCGAGCAAGCGGAGTGTAGGGCCCTACATGAGCATTGCGAGCCTGTTTTTAACGCAGCATGATCGACGCGCAGGCAGTTTTGTACAGAGTCTGCCACCCATCAGACACAACCAGTGGACACAATGGAAGACACCGACCTGCAAGCGCTGATGGCCAGACTCGAACTGCTAATTACTCGAGTCGAGCAACTAAAGAGTCAGAACGGACTCCTATTAGCTCAGGAAAAGAGCTGGCGCGAGGAACGCGCGCACCTCATTGAAAAAAATGAAATCGCCCGGCGTAAGGTCGAATCGATGATTTCGCGCCTCAAGGCCCTGGAGCAAGACTCATGAGTTCAAGCAATAGCGTTACTGTGCAGATCCTCGACAAAGAATACTCGATCATCTGCCCCCAGGAAGAGCGCAGCAATCTGGTCAGCGCCGCCCGTTACCTGGACGGCAAGATGCGCGAAATCCGCAGCAGCGGCAAAGTCATCGGCGCCGACCGCATCGCCGTGATGGCCGCGCTGAACATCACGCACGATCTTCTGCACAAGGAAGAACGCCCGGATGTGCAAGCCAGCGGCTCGACCCGCGAGCAGGTTCGCGACCTGCTGGACCGTGTCGATCTGGTACTGGCAACCGATCCGGATGTCACCAAAGGCTGATTCGCGTGACCGCTTGGGGTATACTCGCATCACTCCCTGGGGTGCTTGCCAGTTGACGACGTCCCTGAGCCGATTCGCACTACCCTGGAAGTTGCACGTTGGGCTGGTGTGCATGTCCGCTAGACGGAAAGCCTTAAAGCCTACTGCATCTTCCACCTTGAACTTTCGGGTTCAAGGGCTAAGTCGACAGCGGTTCATCCGGGGAGCCTGATTCCAGTCCGATGCCGGTTTAAATACCGGCATCGGCTTTTTTACGGGTACGCTTTAGTACTCGCACTTGCGAAGCCTGAATCCATGACCGAACCTGCGCTGCTGCCCCGCCCGCAACTTCGACGCATGCTGCGCAAGGCCCGCCGCGCACTGACCCCCAGTCAGCAGCGCGAGGCCGCTCGCGGGCTGTATAAACAATTGGCCCAGCACCCGCTGTTCCGCCGCGCAAAACACATCTCTCTGTACCTGCCCAACGACGGTGAAATCGATCCGCGCCTGCTGATGCGTGCCGCGCAACGTCGGGGCAAGGCGATTTATCTGCCGGTGCTCAGAGCCTGGCCGCGAACCAAAATGGTGTTCCAGCGGATTCGTCCCGGCGAAAAGCTCAAACCCAACCGTTTTCGCATCCCCGAACCTCGGCACAACATCGCCCGACAACGCAAGGTCTGGGCGCTGGACCTGGTGTTGTTGCCGCTGGTGGGGTTTGACGATGTCGGCGGACGCCTGGGAATGGGCGGTGGTTTCTACGATCGGAGCCTGGCGTACCTGACGCGCCGCAAAAACTGGCGCAAGCCAACGCTGCTGGGCCTGGCCCATGAATGTCAGAAGGTTCAACGATTGGCTCAGGCGAGCTGGGATGTACCGCTGCAGGGAACAGTCACGGACAAGGCCTGGTATTTCGCGGACTAGACGCCACTGATTTCAGCGGCGTCGAAAGACAGGCTCAGCGTTTGAAGGCCGACGGCTGTTGTTGTGCAATCTCGATCGGGGCATCGGGCTTGTTGTTCCACAGGCTTTGGGCATAGCCAGTGGTCACGACGCCAAGGCCGAACAAAATAACCAAAATCCATAGTAAATCCGGTTTGCGTTTCATCGATTGCCCCCCAAAGGCACATCAACACGATGACAGCAGCGGTTTCCGTTGTAGGTGTAGGCCGTGCAGCAGCGTCAAGCTGAGAAGGCCGGCATTTTGCGACAACGTGAACCGACACGCAAACGCTGGCGTCAACCGACTGTCGGTTTGTCATAAAATTGCCCGACAACTTGCCCACTCACCTCGCAAGGAGCAAAACCATGGCCTATTGGCTGATGAAATCCGAGCCCGACGAACTCTCGATCAAAGACCTGGAAAAGCTAGGCCGAGCGCGCTGGGACGGGGTTCGCAACTATCAGGCACGTAACTTCCTGCGGGCCATGGCGGTGGGTGACGAGTTTTTCTTCTATCACTCGAGCTGCCCGGAGCCGGGGATTGCCGGGATCGGCAAGATTGTCGAAGCCGCCTACCCGGACCCGACGGCGCTGGAACCTGAAAGTAATTACTTCGATCCGAAGGCCACTGCCGAGAAAAACGCCTGGAGCGCGATTGATGTCGCGCACGTCGAGACGTTTTCCAGGGTGCTGAAGCTGGATTATCTGAAGCAGCAAACGGCACTGGCCGAGATGCCACTGGTACAGAAAGGCTCGCGACTGTCGGTGATGCCGGTGACGGCCGAGCAGTGGGCGGCGGTGATTGCACTTTTGTAGGAGCAGGGGCTTGCCGGCGATGGCGATCTCAAGGGCGCTATCGCGAGCAGGCTCGCTCCCACAGGGGATCTGCATTCACTGGAGATCCCCTGTGGGAGCGAGCCTGCTCGCGATGAGGCCGACCGAAACAGCGAAAAACTTACTGAATGATAAGGTTGTTGAACAACAAATCCTCAACCACCGGTTTGCCGGTCTCGTCGTTCATCACTTGCTGGGTCTGCTTCAAGGCTTCCTGACGCAGTTTTTCCTTGGCTTCGACGTTGTTCATGGCTTCAGTGGTCTGCTGCGCAAACAACGCCACCAGCTGATTACGGATCAATGGCTCATTGGCCTTCACCGCTTTGGTCGCCTCGTCACCGGTCACCCGCAACGCCACATCGGCCTTGTAGACCTTGAGCTTCGGCGTACCGTCCAGCCCATAGTTGCCCACGAATGGCGGGCTCAGGGTGATGTAGTTGACCTTCGGGGCTTCACCTTCTTTGGCTTCTTCGGCCATCGCTGCCACAGGCAGAGACAGGGCCAGCATCAACATGATCCACGCTTTCACAATTCGCTCCTTATCCGGTTTGCGGCCAAGCATAACGACCCGCCGCTCAAGCACAAGCTTATGGCTGACTATCAGGGTCGGGCATGCTCGTTGACCCAATGACTCACACACCTACACTTATCGGCCATCACTCCCAAAGGAATAGCCCTGATGAAAGCCGTGCTGTGCAAAGCCTTCGGCCCTGCCGAATCGCTGGTGCTGGAAGACGTCGCCAGTCCTGTCGCGAAGAAGAATGAAATCCTGCTGGACGTGCATGCGGCTGGGGTGAATTTCCCGGACACGCTGATCATCGAGGGCAAGTACCAGTTCAAACCGCCCTTCCCGTTTTCGCCGGGTGGCGAAGCGGCTGGCGTGGTCAGTGCGGTGGGCGAAAAGGTCAGCCATCTCAAGGTCGGTGACCGGGTCATGGCCCTGACTGGTTGGGGCAGCTTCGCCGAGCAGGTCGCGGTGCCGGGCTACAACGTGTTGCCGATCCCGCCATCGATGGGCTTCAACACCGCCGCCGCATTCAGCATGACCTACGGCACTTCGATGCACGCCCTCAAGCAACGGGGCAACCTGCAATCCGGCGAAACCTTGCTGGTGCTTGGCGCTTCCGGCGGTGTCGGCCTCGCTGCGGTGGAAATCGGCAAAGCCATGGGCGCACGGGTGATCGCCGCCGCCAGCAGCGCGGAAAAACTCGCGGTGGCCAAGGCCGCCGGCGCCGATGAGCTGATCAACTACAGCGAAACCAGCCTCAAGGACGAAATCAAACGCCTGACCGACGGCCAGGGCGCCGACGTGATCTACGATCCGGTGGGCGGCGATCTGTTCGACCAGGCGATCCGCGCCATCGCCTGGAACGGCCGACTTTTGGTGGTCGGTTTCGCCAGCGGACGAATTCCGGAGCTGCCCGTGAACCTGGCACTGCTCAAAGGTGCCGCGGTGGTCGGCGTGTTCTGGGGCTCGTTTGCCCAACGCCAGCCACAAGACAACGCGGCGAACTTCCAGCAACTGTTTGGCTGGTTTGCCGAAGGCAAGTTGAAGCCGCTGGTGTCGCAGGTTTATCCCCTGAGCAATGCGGCGCAGGCCATCAATGATCTTGGCCAGCGCAAAGCGGTCGGGAAAGTGGTGGTTCAGGTTCGCTGATTGTTTATCTGATCTGTTTTACCTAACCGGGTCGTAGCCCTGCGACCCGGTTCCACCATCCCCATACCGCCCCGCATTTATACCTGAGCGACATGTTCATAAAAGAACATGCTATCTCCAACATTTCCCCTGTTTGGCCGATGCGAACCGGTGCTATTTTCGGTAACGAAACTGTAACATTCGCATCCACAGTCAAAACAAGAAATCTGGAGCTCTTGAATGTTTGCTTTCTTTCGTCCTGCCGCACATCAGGCTCCATTGCCTGAAGAAAAAATAGACAGCACCTACAAACGACTTCGCTGGCAGATCTTCGCCGGGATTTTCATTGGGTATGCGGGTTACTACCTGTTGCGCAAGAACTTCTCCCTGGCCATGCCGTACCTGATCGACGAGGGTTACACCCGTGGTCAGCTGGGCCTGGCGATGTCGGCGATCGCGATTTCCTATGGCCTGTCGAAGTTCCTCATGGGCCTGGTGTCCGACCGTTCCAACCCGCGCTACTTCCTGCCGTTTGGCCTGCTGGTGTCCGCCGGCGTGATGTTCGTTTTCGGCTTCGCGCCGTGGGCAACGTCCAGCGTGACCATGATGTTCATCCTGCTGTTCATCAACGGCTGGGCCCAGGGCATGGGCTGGCCGCCGAGTGGCCGAACCATGGTGCACTGGTGGTCGCAGAAGGAGCGCGGTGGCGTTGTGTCCGTGTGGAACGTGGCGCACAACGTCGGCGGCGGCCTGATCGGCCCGCTGTTCCTGCTCGGCATGGGTCTGTTCAACGACTGGCACGCCGCGTTCTATGTACCGGCGGCGGTGGCTCTGGCGGTGGCGGTATTTGCCTTCATGACCATGCGCGATACCCCGCAATCGGTGGGCCTGCCGCCGATCGAGAAGTACAAGAACGACTACCCGGAAGGCTACGACGCCAGCCACGAAGAGGAATTCAGCGCCAAGGAAATCTTCGTCAAGTACGTTCTGCGCAACAAAATGCTCTGGTACATCGCCATGGCCAACGTCTTCGTCTACCTGCTGCGTTATGGCGTGCTGGACTGGGCACCGACCTACCTCAAGGAAGCCAAAGGCTTCACCGTGGACAAAACCTCGTGGGCGTATTTCTTCTACGAGTGGGCGGGGATCCCCGGCACGCTGCTGTGCGGCTGGATGTCGGACAAGATCTTCCGTGGCAACCGTGGCCTGACCGGCATGGTATTCATGGCCTTGGTGACGGTGGCGACACTGGTTTACTGGCTCAACCCGGCCGGCAACCCTACCGTCGACATGATCGCGCTCGTGTCGATCGGCTTCCTGATTTACGGCCCGGTGATGCTGATCGGCCTGCAAGCGCTGGAACTGGCGCCGAAGAAAGCAGCCGGTACGGCAGCGGGCTTCACGGGTCTGTTCGGGTATCTGGGGGGGTCGGTCGCGGCCAGTGCAGCAATGGGCTACACCGTGGACCACTTCGGTTGGGACGGCGGTTTCGTCTTGCTGATCGGTGCATGCCTGCTGGCGATGGCCTTCCTTGCGCCAACGCTGTGGCACAAGCAAGTCGCCAGTCAGAGCCGCGAAGCGATCGCCTGATCGGCCTTTGATTTGCAGCGCTTGAGCCGCGCCTCCAGATTCCGGTCTGGCATGGCGTGGCTACGCAGAGCGTGCGCAGTCTGCTCGACATACTCGCGAGTGGTGCCGTAACGCCCGCAAGCGCTTTCGAATACCTGACTCAGCACATGATCCGGCAAGTTGCCGGCATAGCTGGGCAGGTGTCGCTCCAATACAAATCCCAATGCCTGAACCTGGCTTCCGTCTTCGAGACGGCAGTTGAGCCAGTGTGGGCGATAGGACGGAAATGGCATTTCACGCTGCCAGAGCGCATAAAGTGAAGCCTCAAGTTGTTCTTCGGGCAAACGATAGGCAAACCCGCTGCATGAGCCGCCGCGATCCAGGCCAAACACCAGCCCGGGCACTTCCGGCGTACCGCGATGTTCGTGGGACCACAGGTACAAACCGCGATGGTAGCCATGCACACGCCCGCGCACTCGCTCAACCGCTGCACATTCAGGACGCCAGATCAGCGAACCATAAGCGAATAGCCAGACCGGCCCACCCTTGTGGCGCGCCATGGTCGACTGCATTGAGCCGAGTAATTGTTCGTGCGTGAGCTGCGGCCCCAGATCGAGCCGCGGAGGGTAAGCCGGATTCAAAAAAGCAGATTCAATGGCGCTCATGGCGAATAGCGTTCAGCTCCCCGCGGGTGAAGAATTACTTAATAGAACGCACCGTTGTAACACTAAGGCACATATGTTTTAAGGCAATTTAAGTGCCATGGCAGAGTTCTAAAAACTTATGTCGGGACGAGATATAACCTACCGGCATTTATATTTTTTTATAAATACCGATCGGCTATATGGGGAGTTATAACGATTTAGATCGAGGATCAAGATCGGGAATCAAGATCGAGGCGCGTAAGCGAAAACGTCCGCGCGCATTTGATGGGCATCCATCCCTGCTTCGACCAGCGCATCCAGCGTTCCATAGACCATCGCCGGAGAGCCGCTGGCATAGACGTGCAGGGTTTTCAGATCAGGGAAATCTTCACACACTGCCTCATGCAACATGCCGCAGCGCCCTCCCCAGCCGCATTGATCGCTGACGACTTTATGCAGGAACAGATTGGGCAGTTTTTCCCATTCGTCCCAATGCTCGATGTCATAAAAGTCTTCGGGGCGACGCACACCCCAATACAGATGCACCGGATGCTTGAAACCCGCGGCCCGGCAATGTTCGATCAAACTATGGATCTGGCCCATGCCGGTACCGGCAGCAATCAGTACCAGTGGACCGTCCGGCAGTTCCGCCAGATGGGTGTCGCCGAACGGCATCTCGATGCGCACCATCGGGTTGCGCTGCAGCTGTTCGATCAGGCTCAGCGCACTGCTTTCGCGCGCCAGTACATGAATTTCCAAATCGCGGCCGGAATGCGGTGCAGAGGCCAGGGAAAAGGCGGATTTCTCGCCGTTCTCACGCTCGATCATCAGGTACTGGCCGGCGTGATAGCGCGGCGGCTTGCCCGCCGGCGCACGCAGATGCACGCGCCAGGTATCGCCGCCGACGTCCCTGCATTCCATGACCTGACACGACACGCTGCGCACCGGCAATTCTCCCAGCGCGAGCACGCCATCCCACAGCACGATGCAGTCTTCCAGCGGCTCTGCAATGCAAGTGTAGAACTCGCCATGGTCGCGCACATCGCCGGCTTGTTCGACCCGCCCTTCCACCAGCAACGCACCGCACACATGGCAATTGCCGTTGCGACAGCTTTGCGGGCATTCATAGCCCAGGCGCCGCGCGCCATCGAGAATCCGCTCGCCGGGCAGAATATCCAGCACTGCTCCGGAGGGCTGCAAGGTTACACGCATCAATCTATTCCTAACTGATTCCAGATGGCATCGATCCGTTGGGTAACGGCTTCATCCTTGACGATAACCCGGCCCCACTCGCGAGTGGTTTCGCCCGGCCATTTATGCGTGGCATCGAGCCCCATCTTCGAACCCAGGCCGGAGACCGGCGAGGCGAAGTCCAGGTAGTCGATCGGCGTGTTGTCGATCATCACCGTGTCACGCTTGGGGTCCATGCGCGTGGTGATGGCCCAGATCACGTCGTTCCAGTCCCGTGCGTTGATATCGTCGTCAGTGACGATAACGAACTTGGTGTACATGAACTGTCGCAAAAACGACCAGACACCGAGCATTACCCGCTTGGCATGCCCAGGATACGACTTCTTCATGGTCACGATGGCCATGCGGTACGAACAGCCTTCGGGCGGCAGATAGAAGTCGGTGATCTCCGGAAACTGCTTTTGCAGGATCGGCACGAACACTTCGTTCAACGCCACACCGAGAATCGCCGGTTCATCCGGCGGACGACCCGTGTAGGTGCTGTGGTAGATCGGTTTAATGCGGTGGGTGATGCGCTCGACGGTGAACACCGGGAAGCTGTCGACTTCGTTGTAGTAGCCGGTGTGGTCGCCATACGGGCCTTCATCGGCCATTTCGCCCGGATGGATCACGCCTTCGAGGATGATCTCGGCGGTGGCCGGCACTTGCAGGTCGTTGCCGCGGCACTTCACCAGCTCGGTGCGGTTACCGCGCAACAGACCGGCGAAAGCATATTCGGAAAGGCTGTCCGGCACCGGCGTCACGGCGCCAAGAATGGTTGCCGGGTCCGCGCCCAGGGCCACAGACACCGGAAACGGCTGGCCAGGGTGTTTCTCGCACCACTCACGGTAATCCAGCGCGCCGCCACGGTGGCTCAACCAGCGCATGATCACCTTGTTGCGGCCGATCACTTGCTGACGGTAGATACCGAGGTTCTGGCGATCCTTGTTCGGACCTTTGGTGACGGTCAGCCCCCACGTGATCAACGGACCGACGTCGCCCGGCCAGCAGGTCTGTACCGGCAACATCGCCAGATCGACATCGTCGCCTTCGATGACCACTTCCTGGCACACCGCGTCTTTGACGACTTTCGGCGCCATGGCGATGATCTTGCGAAAGATCGGCAGCTTGGACCAGGCGTCCTTCAAGCCCTTCGGCGGCTCGGGTTCCTTGAGGAACGCCAACAGCTTGCCGATTTCGCGCAACTCACTGACTGCTTCTGCGCCCATGCCCAGTGCCACGCGCTCGGGGGTGCCGAACAGGTTGCCGAGTACGGGAATGTCATAACCGGTAGGTTTTTCGAAAAGCAGCGCCGGGCCCTTGGCCCGCAATGTGCGATCGCAGACCTCGGTCATTTCGAGCACTGGGGACACTGGAACCTGGATGCGCTTGAGTTCGCCGCGCTTTTCCAGGCCGCTGATAAAGTCGCGCAAGTCGCGATACTGCATGCGTGAGCCTCGTGTTGGCCGTGGCGTTCGGGGCAGGCAGTTTAGCGCCGAACCCCTCTATTCAGAACCACGAACTGCCGGTTCATCAAAAATCAGATAGCAAAAAGCCGGGTTTCCCCGGCTTTTGCTGACTTTCTGCGATTTACTTGCGCTTCATCGACAGGAAGAACTCATCGTTGGTCTTGGTCTGCTTCAGCTTGTCGACCAGGAACTCGATGGCAGAGACTTCATCCATCGGGTGCAGCAGCTTGCGCAGAATCCACATACGCTGCAGTTCGTCGTCGGCCGTCAGCAACTCTTCGCGGCGAGTACCGGAGCGGTTGATGTTGATGGCCGGGAACACACGCTTTTCGGCGATCTTGCGATCCAGAGGCAGTTCCATGTTACCGGTGCCTTTGAATTCCTCGTAGATCACTTCGTCCATCTTCGAGCCGGTTTCAACCAGCGCGGTAGCGATGATGGTCAGCGAGCCGCCTTCTTCGATGTTCCGTGCAGCACCGAAGAAACGTTTCGGTTTCTCCAGGGCGTGGGCATCGACACCACCGGTCAGTACCTTGCCGGAGCTCGGGATCACGGTGTTGTAGGCGCGCGCCAGACGGGTGATGGAGTCGAGCAGGATCACCACGTCCTTTTTGTGTTCGACCAGGCGCTTGGCCTTCTCGATCACCATTTCGGCAACCTGCACGTGGCGGGTTGGCGGCTCGTCGAACGTCGAGGCAACCACTTCGCCGCGCACGGTGCGCTGCATTTCGGTCACTTCTTCCGGACGTTCGTCGATCAGCAATACGATCAGATGAACTTCAGGATTGTTACGAGCGATGTTTGCCGCGATGTTCTGCAGCATGATCGTTTTACCGGCTTTCGGCGGTGCAACGATCAGGCCGCGCTGGCCTTTGCCGATCGGGGCGCACAGGTCGATGACACGACCGGTCAAGTCTTCGGTGGAGCCGTTACCGGCTTCCATCTTCATGCGCACGGTCGGGAACAGCGGGGTCAGGTTCTCGAAGAGAATCTTGTTTTTCGCGTTCTCGGGACGATCGTAGTTGATCGTATCGACCTTGAGCAGCGCGAAATAACGCTCGCCTTCCTTTGGAGGGCGGATCTTGCCAACGATGGTGTCACCGGTGCGCAAGTTGAAGCGGCGGATCTGGCTCGGCGAGACGTAGATATCGTCTGGGCCGGCGAGATAGGAAGCGTCAGCGGAGCGCAGGAAGCCGAAGCCGTCCTGGAGAATCTCCAGCACGCCATCACCGGAGATTTCCTCGCCGCTTTTAGCGTGCTTTTTGAGCAGGGAGAAAATCACGTCCTGCTTGCGCGAACGGGCCATATTTTCTATGCCCATCTGTTCGGCCAATTCGAGCAGTTCGGTAATCGGCTTTTGCTTGAGTTCAGTCAGATTCATATAGGAATGACGTAATCATTTATGGAGGGGGAAATTAAGCTTTTGGCTTAATGAGGCCGCGCCGCAGAGAAGGCGACAGGATCGCGTACTTATTCGAAAAGGAGTGCGTCGGCGACGGCTAGCAGGGGGCAGTGGAGAAACCAGTGCGGGGCCGAATGTAACACCTGAGTTTCGGAGCGTCTAGCCCTCAATAACGAAAAGGCCCCGCATAATGCGGGGCCTTTTCATGACGCTTTATAACAACGCTTAGATGTTGGCGTCGAGGAAAGCAGCCAGTTGCGACTTCGACAGCGCGCCGACCTTGGTGGCTTCGACGTTGCCGTTCTTGAACAGCATCAGCGTCGGGATACCACGTACGCCGTGCTTGGCCGGGGTTTCCTGGTTTTCGTCGATGTTCAGCTTGGCAACGGTCAGCTTGCCAGCGTAGGTGCCAGCGATCTCGTCCAGAACCGGGGCGATCATTTTGCAAGGGCCGCACCACTCAGCCCAGTAGTCAACAAGCACAGGGCCAGCAGCCTTCAGTACTTCTTCTTCGAAGTTAGCGTCGGTGACGTGCTTGATAAGATCGCTGCTCATGGATGTCTCCGGGTTGTAAGCAATAAAAAACGTGGCCCATCATAGCCGCCCTTCCCGTGTTCAGGAAGCCGCAGATGATTGAGTCTCGCTATGGTGGCCCATGAGTTTGGGTATAGCTCAAGTCATGAGGTGGCGGGAGCGACGAAAGCGATTCCGGTGCGCAGGGCGGCGTTGCGCACATGCTCTTGCATAGCCTTCTGCGCGGCACCAGAGGCCCGACGCGCCAGCGCGCGGAGGATTTTACGGTGTTCCTGCCAGGTTTCCATGGCCCGTTCGGCCCGGATGAATGGTAGCTTCTGGCTTTCCAGGAAGATGTCGGCGCTGGCCGTCAGGATGCTCAGCATCGCCTGATTGCCGCTGGCGAGAAGAATGCGCCGGTGAAACTCGAAATCCAGTCGCGCCGCTGCATCGAAGTCGGCGGCGCGCAACTCGGTGCGCATGGCGGCGACATTGTCTTCCAGGGCATCGAGCTCATCGGTGCTCAGGGTCACGGCTGCCAGCCCGGCGGCAAAACCTTCCAGCGCGTAGCGCAACTGGAAGATGTCCAGCGGCGATGCCTGGGCCGCGAACGGCCAGCCCGCCGTCGCATCGCTGCGAGGCAGATCGACCGGTGCCTGCACGAACACGCCCTTGCCCGGCTGGACACTGATCACACCCAGCGCACTCAGGGACGATAACGCCTCACGCAATGACGCCCGACTGACCCCCAATTGCACCGCCAGGTCCCGTTGCGAGGGCAAGGCGTCACCCGCCCCGAAACCCTGCTCGGTGATCAGTTTGCGGATGGCTTGCAGCGCCACTTCGGGTACGGCGCGGGAGATCGAGTTCATGGTTTTTTCAGACGAACCAGGCCAATGAGCGGCTAGTTGTAAAGCTATTCGCGACGTCCGGCAAGTCGTGCCCCATGGGGGTTCGGGGATTTTCGCGGGTGCGCCATCAGGGTGCGAAATGCCACCCAACTGTTCAGACCAGTAAGACCGAACGACACCAGTAAAACCGTGGCCTGCGCCCCCCAAAATCTAATCTTGGCATGGCCCGTGCTCTGTCGATTCGCAGAAATCACTTCCCGCCGATCCGGAGATTTGCCATGACCATGCGTTACAGCGTCCTCATCAAAGCCCTGTTCGCAAGCCTGATGCTGAGCCAGGCACTCGCCCACGCCGACGGTCTGGAAGATGTGGTCAAACGCGGCACCCTCAAAGTCGCGGTGCCCCAGGACTTCCCGCCGTTCGGTTCGGTCGGCCCGGACATGAAACCTCGGGGCCTGGACATCGACACCGCCAAACTGCTGGCCGACCAACTCAAGGTCAAACTCGAACTGACCCCGGTCAACAGCACCAACCGCATTCCGTTCCTGACCACCGGCAAGGTCGATCTGGTGATTTCCAGCCTCGGCAAGAACCCCGAGCGCGAGAAGGTCATCGACTTCTCCCGCGCCTACGCACCGTTCTACCTCGCCGTGTTCGGCCCGCCAGACGCCGCCATCAAGGGCCTGGACGATCTCAAGGGCAAAACCATCAGCGTCACCCGTGGCGCCATCGAAGACATCGAACTGACCAAAGTCGCCCCCGAAGGCGCGACCATCAAACGCTTCGAAGACAACAACTCGACTATCGCCGCCTATCTCGCCGGCCAGGTTGACCTGATCGCCAGCGGCAACGTGGTGATGGTGGCGATCAGCGAGAAAAACCCGAAACGCGTGCCAGCCCTGAAAGTGAAACTCAAGGACTCGCCGGTTTACGTCGGCGTGAACAAGAACGAGCCAGCGCTGCTGGGCAAGGTCAACGACATCCTCGCCACGGCCAAGGCTGACGGTGCGCTGGAAAAGAATTCGCAAACCTGGCTGAAAGAGCCGCTGCCGGCCGATCTCTGATCGTTCGCGCGGGAGACGATTTATGGCTTATCAGTTCGATTTCTTGCCGGTGGTGGAAAACACCGACCTGCTGCTGCGCGGTGCGCTGTTCACCCTTGAGTTGACAGCCATTGGCGCGGTGCTTGGGGTCGGCCTGGGCATTGTCGGAGCGCTGGTGCGGGCGTGGAACATCCGCCCGTTCGCCGGCATTTTCGGGGTTTACGTCGAGTTGATCCGCAACACGCCATTCCTGGTGCAGTTGTTTTTCATCTTCTTCGGTTTGCCATCGCTGGGTCTGCAGATTTCCGAATGGCAGGCGGCGGTGCTGGCGATGGTGATCAACCTTGGTGCCTATTCGACCGAGATCATCCGCGCCGGCATTCAAGCGATCCCTCGCGGGCAGCTGGAGGCCGCAGCCGCACTGGCGATGTCTCGCTTCGAAGCCTTCCGCCACGTGGTTCTGTTGCCGGCGCTGGGCAAGGTCTGGCCGGCCCTGAGCAGCCAGATCATCATCGTGATGCTCGGCTCGGCGGTCTGTTCGCAGATCGCCACCGAAGAGCTGAGCTTCGCCGCCAACTTCATTCAATCGCGCAACTTCCGCGCCTTTGAAACCTATGCCCTGACCACATTGATCTACCTGTGCATGGCAGTGCTGATCCGCCAATTGCTGAACTGGATCGGCCGCCGGTTTATATCGAGAAGCAGTGCAAGGACCAGCCAATGAGCGATTTCACCTTCTGGGACATCTTGCGCAACCTGCTCACGGGCCTGCAATGGACCTTGGCGTTGTCGCTGGTGGCGTTTATCGGCGGCGGGCTGATCGGTTTGCTGATCATGGTGATGCGGATATCAAAAAAATCCCTGCCCAGCAACTTCGCCCGCACCTACATCGAACTGTTCCAGGGCACGCCGCTGTTGATGCAGCTGTTTCTGGTGTTCTTCGGCGTGGCATTGGCCGGTGTGGAGATTTCGCCGTGGATGGCCGCGGCGATTGCCTTGACGCTGTTCACCAGCGCTTACCTGGCGGAGATCTGGCGCGGTTGTGTCGACTCGATCCCCAACGGTCAGTGGGAAGCCTCGTCGAGCCTGGCGCTCAATCCGCTGGAGCAATTGCGTTACGTGATCCTGCCGCAAGCCCTGCGCATCGCCGTGGCGCCAACCGTGGGTTTCTCGGTGCAAATAGTCAAAGGCACCGCCGTCACCTCGATCATCGGCTTCACCGAACTGACCAAGACCGGCGGCATGCTCGCCAACGCGACCTTTGAGCCCTTCATGGTTTACGGCTTGGTGGCGCTCGGTTACTTCCTGCTCTGCTACCCCTTGTCCCTCAGTGCGCGCTACCTGGAAAGGAGACTGCATGCCTCTGCTTAGAATTTCCGCCCTGCATAAATATTACGGCGACCAGCATGTGCTCAAAGGCATTGACCTCAGTGTCGAGGAAGGCCAGGTGGTGGCGATCATCGGCCGCAGTGGCTCGGGCAAATCCACCTTGCTGCGCACCCTCAATGGTCTGGAGTCGATCAATGACGGCGTGATCGAAGTCGATGGCGAATACCTCGACGCCGCCCGCGCCGACCTGCGCAGCCTGCGGCAGAAAGTCGGGATGGTGTTCCAGCAGTTCAATTTGTTCCCGCACCTGACCGTGGGCGAAAATGTCATGCTCGCGCCGCAAGTGGTGCAGAAAGTGCCGAAAGCCAAAGCCGCCGAGCTGGCGCGGCAGATGCTGGAACGGGTCGGGCTGGGGGAGAAGTTTGATGCGTTCCCGGATCGGTTGTCTGGCGGGCAGCAACAGCGGGTGGCGATTGCTCGCGCGCTGGCCATGTCACCGAAAGTGCTGCTGTGTGACGAAATAACCTCGGCGCTGGATCCGGAACTGGTCAACGAAGTGCTGAGCGTGGTCCGGCAACTGGCCAAGGAGGGCATGACGCTGATCATGGTCACCCATGAAATGCGCTTTGCCCGGGAGGTGGGGGACAAATTGGTGTTCATGCACCATGGCAAGGTGCATGAGGTGGGGGACCCGAAGGTGTTGTTTGCCAACCCGCAGACGGCGGAACTGGCGAATTTTATTGGCACCGTTGAGGCGGGCTGAGGAATGCGCGGCGTCTCTGAGACCGTCATCGCGAGCAGGCTCGCTCCCACATTGGTTCTGTGTCAGCCGCAAGATTGAAGGCAACATGGAATCCTGTGGGAGCGAGCCTGCTCGCGATTGACCGCAAAGCGGTCACCTACGCGTTGGCGGCAGCGTTTGATCGTGGCACGATGTCGGGGTTATCGACCGAGACCCCCTGACCATGCCGCTATCCCAAGCCAAGAATCTGTCCCTGATCGCCGCAATCGACCTGGGCTCCAACAGCTTTCACATGGTCGTGGCCAAGGCCCGGAACGGCGAAATCCGGATTCTCGAACGTCTCGGGGAGAAGGTTCAGCTGGCCGCCGGCATCGACGAAGAACGTCAACTCAGCGAAGAATCCATGCAGCGCGGGCTCGATTGCCTGAAGCGTTTCGCCCAACTGATCAGCGGTATGCCGCCCGGCACCGTGCGGATCGTGGGCACCAACGCCCTGCGCGAAGCCCGTAACCGCGCCGAATTCATCCGTCGCGCCGAAGAAATTCTCGGCCATCCGGTAGAAGTCATCTCCGGCCGTGAAGAAGCGCGCCTGATTTACCTCGGCGTCTCCCATACCCTCGCCGACACCCCGGGCAAGCGCCTGGTGGCCGACATCGGCGGCGGCAGTACTGAATTCATCATCGGGCAGAGATTCGAGCCATTGTTGCGTGAAAGCCTGCAAATGGGCTGCGTCAGCTTCACCCAGCGCTATTTCAAGGATGGCAAGATCACCCCGGCCCGCTACGCCCAGGCGTACACCGCGGCGCGGCTGGAGATCATGAGTATCGAACACGCCCTGCACCGCCTGACCTGGGATGAAGCCATCGGCTCCTCGGGCACCATTCGCGCCATTGGTCTGGCACTGAAGGCCGGCGGGCATGGCACTGGCGAAGTGAATGCCGAAGGCCTAGCCTGGCTCAAGCGCAAGCTGTTCAAACTCGGCGATGCCGAGAAAATCGATTTCGAAGGCATCAAGCCCGACCGCCGAGCGATCTTCCCCGCCGGGTTGGCGATTCTCGAAGCGATCTTCGACTCCCTCGAACTGCAGCGCATGGATCACTGTGAAGGCGCCCTGCGTGAAGGCGTGCTCTATGACCTGCTGGGCCGTCATCATCATGAAGACGTCCGTGAGCGTACGCTCAGTTCGCTGATGGAGCGTTACCACGTCGATCTGGAACAAGCCGCGCGGGTCGAACGCAAGGCGCTGCATGCCTTCGATCAAGTGGCCGAAGACTGGGACCTGAACGACGGTGTCTGGCGCGAATTGCTGGGCTGGGCAGCCAAGGTCCATGAGGTGGGCCTGGACATCGCCCACTATCAGTATCACAAGCACGGCGCCTACCTGATCGAGCATTCGGACCTGGCCGGATTCTCCCGCGAAGACCAGCAAATGCTCGCGCTGCTGGTGCGTGGCCACCGACGCAACATTCCCAAGGACAAGTTCGCCGACTTCGGCGACGACGGCATCAAGCTGATTCGCCTGTGCGTGCTGCTGCGTTTTGCGATTCTGTTCCATCACATTCGCGGCACCCAGGAAATGCCACAAGTCGTACTGCACGCCAGCGGCCACAGCCTGGATGTGTTGTTCCCGGAGAACTGGCTGGACGACAACCAGTTGACCCAGGCCGACTTCGCCCTGGAAGCCGAGTGGCTGACCCGCGTCAGCTTCGTGCTGAACGTCCGCTAATCAGAAGGCTACCGAAAATCCCGTAGCAGCTGCCGCAGGCTGTGATCTTTTGATCTTTCCCACAGACAACTCCTTGTCTGAATGGGCTCCAAGATCAAAAGATCGCAGCCTTCGGCAGCTCCTACAGGGGAATTCATCAGGATTGAAGAGCCCGGGCAGCCCTTGATTGGCTACCCGGGAGGCTGGCATTAACGAACAGCCAGAATCGGGCTGCCCAAACGCTCAAGCAAGGTTGCTTGGGCACTGCGCGGGTTCTGGTTGCCGGTCGGCGTGTTGCGAATGTAGCGACCGTCCGCCTGCAGGCTCCAGCTGTGGGTGTTATCGGTGAGATAGAGCTCCAGCTCTTTCTTGACCCGCAAAATCAGCTTCTTGCCTTCAACCGGGAAGCAAGTCTCGACGCGCTTGTCTAGGTTGCGCTCCATCCAGTCGGCACTGGACAGGAACATCTGCTCTTCACCGCCATTGAGGAAGTAGAAGACCCGGGTGTGTTCCAGGAAGCGTCCGATGATCGAGCGCACGTGGATGTTGTGGGAGACGCCGGCGATGCCCGGGCGCAGGCAGCACATGCCGCGCACCACCAGATCGATACGCACTCCAGACTGACTGGCCTTGTACAACGCGCGGATGACTTTCGGATCGGTCAGCGAGTTGAACTTGGCGATGATGTGCGCCGGCTTACCATCGAGAGCAAATTGCGTCTCCCGGGCAATCATGTCGAGCATGCCCTTTTTCAGCGTGAACGGCGCATGCAGCAGTTTCTTCATGCGCAGGGTTTTACCCATGCCGATCAACTGGCTGAACAGTTTGCCGACGTCTTCGCACAAGGCGTCGTCGGAGGTCAGCAGGCTGTAGTCGGTGTACAGACGGGCGTTGGCCGCGTGGTAGTTGCCTGTACCCAAGTGGGCGTAGCGGACAATCTCGCCAGCCTCACGACGCAAAATCAGCATCATCTTGGCGTGGGTCTTGAAGCCGACCACGCCATAAATCACCACCGCACCGGCAGCTTGCAGACGGCTGGCCAGTTGCAGGTTGGATTCTTCGTCGAACCGCGCACGCAATTCGATTACCGCCGTCACTTCCTTGCCGTTACGCGCAGCGTCCACCAGCGCATCGACAATCTCGGAGTTGGCGCCACTGCGATACAACGTCTGACGAACCGCCAACACGTGTGGATCCTTGGCCGCCTGGCGCAGCAAGTCGACCACCGGGGTGAACGATTCGAACGGGTGCAGCAGCAGGATGTCCTGCTTGCTGATCACGCTGAAAATGTTCTCGCTGTTTTGCAGCAGTTTCGGGATCTGCGGGGTGAACGGGGTGTATTGCAGCTCCGGATGACTGTCCAGGCCAGTGATGCTGAACAGCCGGGTCAGGTTGACTGGACCGTTGACCTGATACAGCTCGGTCTCGTGCAGGTTGAACTGCTTGAGCAGGTAATCGGACAAGTGTTTCGGGCATGTGTCGGCCACTTCCAGCCGCACTGCGTCACCGTAGCGACGGGAGAACAACTCGCCGCGCAGGGCGCGGGCCAGGTCTTCTACATCTTCGGTGTCAACCGAGAGGTCGGCGTTTCGGGTCAGGCGGAACTGATAGCAGCCCTTGACCTTCATGCCCTGGAACAGATCATCGGCATGGGCGTGGATCATCGACGACAAGAACACGTAGTTGTCGCCCGGGCCACCGACTTCTTCCGGCACTTTGATGATCCGCGGCAGCAGACGCGGCGCCGGAATGATAGCCAGACCAGAGTCGCGACCGAAGGCGTCGATGCCTTCGAGCTCGACGATGAAGTTCAGGCTCTTGTTCACCAGCAACGGGAACGGGTGCGTGGGGTCGAGGCCGATCGGGGTGATGATCGGCGCAATCTCGTCGCGGAAATAACGACGAACCCAAGTCTTGAGCTTGGTGGTCCAGTAGCGACGACGGATGAAACGGACCTGATGTTTTTCCAGTTCCGGCAACAGAATGTCATTGAGGATCGCGTATTGGCGATCGACGTGGCCGTGCACCAGCTCACTGATGCGGGCCAGGGCCTGATGCGGTTGCAAGCCATCTGCGCCGGCCTGTTCACGGGCGAAGGTAATCTGCTTCTTCAGGCCGGCTACACGAATCTCGAAGAACTCGTCCAGGTTACTGGAGAAAATCAGCAGAAACTTCAGCCGCTCCAGCAATGGGTAGGACTCATCCAGCGCCTGTTCCAGCACGCGGATGTTGAACTGCAGTTGCGAGAGCTCACGATGGATGTACAGGCTGCTGTCATCCAGGCCGGGAATCGCAATCGCTGGCGCCGCCACAGCGGGCTCGGCCACCACCGCGGGAGGAGCAGGCTCCAGCTCCGGCGGGGTTTCGGCGATGTGCTCCACCACAGGTTGAGCGTCTTTTACGGCAACTTCAGTGAGTCCTTCGGTATTCATCGAATGTTCCTGGGAGGGCTATTTTTGCTCTCGTAACAATTGAGCAGCACGGACGGCAAAGTAAGTCAGGATGCCATCAGCGCCTGCACGTTTAAAAGCGGTCAGGGATTCGAGGATAACCCCTTCGCTCAACCAGCCATTCTGGATCGCTGCCATGTGCATGGCGTATTCGCCACTGACCTGATAGACAAAGGTCGGCACTTTAAATTCTTCTTTGACCCGGTAAAGGATATCCAGATACGGCATGCCTGGCTTGACCATGACCATGTCCGCGCCTTCTGACAAGTCCGCCGCCACTTCGTGCAGAGCTTCGTTGCTGTTGGCCGGGTCCATCTGATACGAGGCCTTGTTGGCCTTGCCCAGGTTCAGCGCCGAGCCCACCGCATCGCGGAACGGACCGTAATAGGCGCTGGCGTATTTGGCCGAGTAGGCCATGATTCGCACGTTGACGTGATCGGCCAGTTCCAGCGCTTCGCGGATTGCCTGGATGCGACCGTCCATCATGTCCGACGGGGCCACCACCTGAGCGCCGGCTTCGGCGTGGGACAAGGCCTGTTTAACCAGTGCGTCGACGGTAATGTCGTTCTGCACGTAGCCTTCTTCGTCGAGAATGCCGTCTTGCCCGTGGGTGGTAAACGGGTCCAGGGCGACGTCGGTGATCACACCCAGTTCAGGGAACTGCGCGCGCAAGGCACGAGTAGCACGCTGGGCGATGCCGTTGGGGTTCCACGCTTCAGCGGCGTCCAGGGATTTGAGCTCTGGTGGCGTCACCGGGAACAATGCCAGCGCCGGAATCCCCAGTTCAACCCATTTGGCCGCTTCTTCAAGCAACAGGTCGATGGTCAGGCGTTCAACGCCCGGCATCGAGGCCACCGCTTCGCGACGGTTTTCACCGTCCAGCACGAACACCGGCAGGATCAGATCGTCGACGGTCAGTACATTTTCACGGACCAGTCGACGCGAGAAATCATCACGACGGTTGCGACGCAGGCGGGTTGCAGGAAACAAACGGTTGGCGGGGGTAAAGCTCACGGCAGACTCCTGAGCCCGCGCTGGCGGGCGAGCGTGACAGTTATAAGCAGACATTATGACTAACGTATTACAGTTATGTGCACCCCTATAGCCGCATTCCATTGTCCTTGTAGGAAATGTTCACGTCGAGACACATTTGGACACTTTCATGAATGTGCACGAAGGGTTAGGCTGCGCGTTCATTTCGCCAGCACCCAGACAATGCTCCAACAATTCCTACATGACTTCGGCTACTTTGCCCTTTTTCTCGGCACGTTTTTCGAAGGCGAAACCATTCTGGTGCTCGCAGGCTTCCTCGCGTTCCGTGGATACATGGATATCAAGGTGGTGATGCTCGTGGCATTCCTCGGCAGTTATGCCGGCGATCAGCTGTGGTACTTCCTGGGACGCAAGCACGGGCGCAAATTGCTGGCCCGCAAACCGCGCTGGCAACTGATGGGTGATCGGGCGCTGGAACATATTCGCAAGCACCCGGACATCTGGGTGCTGAGCTTCCGCTTTGTCTATGGACTGCGCACCGTGATGCCGGTGGCGATCGGTCTGTCGGGCTATCCGCCGGGACGTTATCTGCTGCTCAACGGGATTGGCGCAGCCATCTGGGCCGCCGCGCTGGCTTCCGCCGCCTATCACTTCGGCGCAGTGCTCGAAGGCATGTTGGGCAGCGTCAAAAAGTATGAACTGTGGGTGCTGGGCGCTCTGCTGGTACTGGGTTTTGGCCTGTGGCTGCGGCGGCGCTTCAAGAATGCCCGTCTGGCGAAGAAGATCTACGCCGACGAGCAAGCATTGAAAGCCGAACAGGCCAAGTCCAGCGAACCTACGACGCCCATCGAGTGAAGCGGTTTCTACAACAGTAGAGACCGATTCCGCTGAGCAGGCTGTAACTGAGCAGCCCCACCCAGCCCATCGCGCTGCCCATTACACTGCCCGGCCATAACCCGACCATTGGCGCCAGCCATACCAGCGGCAGGTTGGACGCCAGCCGCAACAGCTCCAGCTTCAATGCCTGCGGGCGATTTTCCAGGGCCGCGCCCAACACAAACAGCCCCAGTGTCACGGCGCTCCAACCCAACACCAGAGCCGAAGTCGGCAGGCTCTGTTCCAGGTTCATCAAGTAACTGCCCAAGGCGATGTAGACGCAAAATTGCAGCGCCACATACCATTGCTGGCGTCCATCCAGCGGCACTTCGAATTTGCGGAATTGGCTCAGGTCCGGTTTGTTCATCGGGTACTTGGCCGCCACATCTGCCGGCCGCCAACCGGTGCGCATGAACCAGATCCGCAGCTTGTCCCACCCGTTTTCGGCGCGCCGGGCGTCATCCCATAGCTGCGCATAGAACTGCACGTTCGCCCACAACGGATTCCAGCTCGCCAGCGGTGTGGTCACGCCGAAAATTACCGGCTCGTTGTCGTCCTCTTCCTGGAACGAACCAAATAGACGGTCCCAAGTAATGAACACCCCGCCGTAGTTGCGATCCATGTAGAGAGCATTTTGTGCATGGTGAGCCCGATGATTGGACGGCGTGACGAAGAACCACTCGAACCAGCCAAGCTTGGGAATGTGCCGGGTATGCACCCAGAATTGATACAACAGATTCAGTGCCGCAACGCTGACGAACACCACCAGCGGAACGCCGAGCACGGCCATGGGCAGGTAGAAAATCCAGCTCAACAGAAACCCGGTGCTGGTCTGGCGCAAGGCCGTAGAGAGGTTGTAATCCTCGCTCTGATGATGCACCGAGTGCGCGGCCCAGAGGATGTTGCGCTCGTGGCCCATGCGGTGCAGCCAGTAGTAGCAGAAGTCGTAGAAGACAAAAGCAAACACCCAGACCCAGACGCTGTCGGCCGACAATTCAATCACGGCCAGGTGCTTCAGGGCGAAGGCATACGTCACCAGGCCGACGCCTTTGGTCAACAGGCCCGTGGTGGTCGACAGCACGCCGGTACTGAGGCTGTTGATCGCGTCTGCCACGCGGTAATTGCTCTCCCCGCGCCAACGGTCGACCAGCAACTCGACCGCAATCAGCACAAAGAAAAACGGCACCGCATACAGAATGAAGTCCATGACGCGCCCTGATCAGAATCGTTCAGCAGAGATTAGGTGTAGCCGCGTATTAACCCTATGGCAACGAGTGACAAATTAGTGGACATTTAACGCCATGAATCTGGAGAAAAGCCCATGAGCAAAAAAATTGCAGTGATCCTTTCCGGCTGCGGCGTGTATGACGGCGCCGAGATCCACGAAAGCGTGATCACCCTGCTGCGGCTGGACCAACGCGGCGCCCAGGTGCAGTGTTTCGCACCCAATATCGCGCAATTGCACGTGATCAACCACCTGACCGGCGAAGAAATGCCGGAGGCGCGCAACGTGCTGGTGGAATCGGCGCGGATCGCCCGGGGCAACATCAAGGATATCCGTGAAGCCAGCGTCGAAGACTTCGATGCGCTGATCGTTCCTGGCGGATTCGGGTCGGCCAAGAACCTGTCGAACTTTGCCGTCGAAGGCGCCGGATGCAGCGTTCAGCCTGACGTCCTGGCGTTGACCGAAGCGTTCGCCGAAGCCGGCAAACCGGTGGGGCTGATCTGCATCTCGCCGGCCCTGGCCGCAAAAATCTACGGTCCGGGTGTGACCTGCACCATCGGCAACGATGCCGATACCGCTGCCGCGATGAACAAGATGGGCGCCACCCATGCCGAGTGCGCAGTGACCGACATCGTCGAAGACAAGGCGCGCAAGCTGGTGAGCACCCCGGCGTACATGCTGGCGCAATCGATCAGCGAGGCCGCTTCCGGCATCAACAAACTGGTCGACCGGGTGCTGGAACTGACCCACGAGAACGACGAGTAACACTGTTCAATGTGGGAGCGAGCCTGCTCGCGATAGCGGTCTAACCGTCGACATCAATGTTGAGCGTGCCGACCCCATCGCGAGCAGGCTCGCTCCCACAGGGACCACCGTCCTGCTTAAGACTTGCGCGACAACCGCGTAAGTATCCGGTCCAGCGCATTGGCGAACGCCTGTTTCTCGCGATCGCCGAACGGCGCCGGTCCGCCGCTCATCTGACCCTGCTCGCGCAGATCGGTGAACAGGTTACGCACCGCCAGCCGATCGCCCATGTTCTGCGCATCGAACTCCTTGCCCCGTGGGTCCAACGCCGCAACGCCCTTCTTCACCAGACGATCTGCCAGCGGCACATCGCTGCAAATCACCAGTTCACCTGGCACCGCGTGTTCCACCAGGTAATCGTCGGCGGCATCCGGGCCGCTGGGCACCACGATCAGCTTCACCAGGGCGAGTCCCGGTTTGATCTGCGGCTGACCGGCCACCAGCACCACTTCGAATTGGCGCTTGAGGGCGAATTTCACCACCAGATCCTTGGCTGCCCTCGGGCAAGCGTCGGCATCGATCCACACGCGCATTTTTTACCTCTTCCAAAAAAATCGTCGGATCGCCGCCCGGAGCCGGCTCGCTCCCACAGGTTATACGCAATCCTGTGGGAGCGAGCCTGCTCGCGATTGTGAGCGCAGCGAATGCTTTTAAGGAACAGACACCCGCCGCTTCTCGGTCATCCGGCTACGGCTGTACAGCACGATGATCGCAATGATCGCCACGGCCTGAGCACTCAGCGAATAGGCATCAGCGTGAATCCCCAGCCAGTCGAAGTCAAAGAACGGTACCGGCCGCGTGCCGAAGATCCCGGCTTCCTGCAACGCCTTCACGCCATGGCCGGCAAACACCACCGACAACGCACACAACAGCCCGGCGTTGATGCCGAAGAACAACGCCAGCGGCAGTTTTGCCGAGCCGCGCAAAATTACCCAGGCCAGACCAATCAGCAATACCAGCGCCGTCGCCCCACCCGCCATTACGGCGTTGTGCCCTGCCGGACCGGCCTGCAACCACAGGGTTTCGTAAAACAGGATCACTTCGAACAGCTCGCGATACACCGAGAAGAACGCCAGGATCGCAAAGCCGAAACGCCCGCCGCCGCTCACCAGGCTGCTCTTGATGTAATCCTGCCAGGCCGCTGCGTGGCGACGGTCGTGCATCCACACCCCGAGCCAGAGCACCATGACACTGGCAAACAACGCCGTCGCACCTTCCAGCAATTCACGCTGGGCACCGCTGACGTCGATCACATACGCCGCCACCGCCCAGGTCGCCAGCCCGGCCAGCAGCGCCAGGCCCCATCCGATATTGACGCTGCGCACCGCCGATTGCTGGCCGGTATTGCGCAGGAACGCGAGGATCGCCGCGAGCACCAAAATCGCTTCCAGACCTTCTCGCAACAGAATCAACAGACCGGAAATGTAGCTCAGCGACCAACTCAAGCCATCACTGCCCAGCAGGCCAGCGGACTCTTTCAATTTGGCCTTGGCCGCCTCCAGACGCTGCTCAGCCTGGGCTACCGGCAAGCCGTCCTGCAATGACTGACGGTAAGCCATCAGGGACTTCTCGGTGTCTTTGCGCACGTTGGCGTCGACGTTGTCCAGAGAGCTTTCAACCAGCTCGAAGCCTTCCAGGTACGCCGCCACCGACAGGTCGTAGGCCTGATCGTGATCGCCGGCGCGGTAGGCCGCGATGCTTTTGTCCAACGTGGCGGCCGTGTAATCCAGCAACTGCCCCGGGCCACGCTTGACCTGTGGCGGTTGCGCCCGTTGCGCGCGGAAGGTCGCGGCCGCTTGCGGACCTTCGGCGGCCTGCACTTCGGCTGGCGTCTGACGTGCCAGGTCGGCGATGTCGTAGATTTTCCCGGATTTTGCCGCAGCCGGATCGGCGCTGAAGCTGGCGATGTAGGTCGCCAGGTCCCAACGCTGGCGATCATCCAGCTGATCGGCGAAGGCCGGCATGTCGGTGCCTTCGACGCCCATGCCCAGGGTGTTGTAGATCGCATAGAGGCTCAAGCGGTCCAGTCGCCCGGCATCGCGCAGGTTGGCCGGCGGTGGCGTCATGCCGACACCTGCCGGGCCATCACCAGCGCCCGCATCGCCATGGCACACCGAGCATTGCTGGGCATACAGCGGCGCGCCGCGAGTCGGGTCCGGGGTAATGACCGGAGCCTGACTGACCTCATAGGTCACCGCCAGTTTTGCCCCCAACTGTCGCGCCTGACGGGCAACATCCGCGCCGTCCTTGCGAGCGGCAATCGCAGCGCCAAGGCTGCCGACGCCTTGCTCCAACTCTGCGCGTTCAGGTTTGGCCGGCAAATCGGCGATCAAACCTTGTAGCACCTTGAGGAATTCCTGCTGTTCGCGGTACTCGGACTCATCGATGACCTTGCCCGCCTCGACCGTCGCCGGGTAATCGGCGCCGATGTAATCGAGCAAATGCAGGGCCTTGGGCGCACCTTCTGCGGTTTCGGCCAGCGCATTGAAGCTGCAGAACGCGATCATCGGCAGCACGAGCCACGCCAGAAAACGAGAGGAGGCAGTCATGAACAAATCTCAAATGGAAATACGAAGTAACACATTGTTCACTTCCAATGAGTTTCGCTCAAGCTTTGTTATGTTTGGTTTTTGCGGTGCGACCCACAGATCGGTTGCTTCAGGCTTGCAATAAGTAATGGCACAACCCTGAAAACATGAAATTAAAAAGCCATTACATAGCCAGCACCCCTGTCTATAATGCCGGGCCGTCGTTATTGCGATACGGCATTTAAGCTCCTCTTTTTATGAGGAATTGGCAGGAGGCCAACAGCCCTGTCGATGGGTCCCAACAGCCCGACCAGCACGCGGCTGCTTATATTCAGGGAAGACGTACCCCTTATGGCATTCCGTGCCCCCACCTTGATCGCGCTCAGCGCTGTCACATTGCTTTCCGGCTGCTCGGCCTTTCGTAACTACGATTCGGAACTTGCACAAACCAACCAGCAACTGGCTTCCGGCAACGTCGACGCCGCCTTGACCCTGCTGGAAAAGAACAACACCAGCAAAGACAAGGACCTGCTCTATTACTTTGAGAAGGGCGAACTGTTGCGCGCCAAGGGCGACTTGTCCGGCAGCCAGAACGCCTGGACCAGCGCCGATCAGGTGGTAGGCAAGTGGGAGGACTCGGTCAAGCTCGACACCGACAAATACCTGGCCCAGTTCGGTAGCTTCCTGGTCAACGACAAGGTTCGTCGCTACGAAGGCTACGACTACGAAAAAGTCATGCTGACCACGCAGATGGCCCTCAACCTGCTGGCGGTAAACGATTTCGACGGCGCCCGCACCGCGATCAAGAAGACTCACGAACGTGAAGCGGTGATCGCCGACCTGCGTGACAAGGAATACCTCAAGAGCGAAGAGCAAGCTGAGAAAGAAGGCGTCAAAACCCACTACAAGGATCTTCAGGGTTATCCGGTGGCCAGCCTCGACGCGCCGGAAGTGGTCGGCTTGAAAAACAGCTACCAGAGTGCGTTCAGCCATTACCTGGCCGGCTTCGTTTATGAAGCCCTGGGCGAGAAAGATCTGGCGGCGCCGGGTTATCGCAAGGCCGCCGAACTGCGTCCGAACACGCCGCTGCTGGAACAGGCGCTGGTGAATCTCGACAAACCCGCCAAGAACGATGACAGCGACATCCTGATCGTTGTGCAAAGCGGTCTGGCGCCGTCCCGTGATTCGATCCGCATTCCGCTGCCGTTGCCGATCAGCAACAACGTGGTGATCACGCCGCTGTCGTTCCCGATCATCAAGCCGGATACCTCCACTGCCGCCTTCGCCCAGATCGGCGTGGACGGTCAGCAGCTGGACCTGACCCAACTCAACAGCACCACTGCCATGTCCCGCCGCGCACTGCGTGATGACATGCCAGGCATCATCCTGCGCACCACCGTGAGGGCGATCACCCGTGGCGTGGCGCAGAAGCAGATCAACGAAACCAACCCGCTGGCGGGTCTTGCGGTCGGCATCACTTCAGCCGTGCTCGAAGGTGCCGATACCCGTACGTGGCGAACCCTGCCGGACAACACTCAGGTGGTGCGTCTGCGCTTGAAGAAAGGCGAGCACAGCGTCACGCTGCCGAGCGCCGTGGGTGGCTCGGTGGTGAAGGTCACCGTCGATCAGCGCTTTCAGGTCATCACCCTGCGCGCCGTGGGCAATCAAGTATTCGCCAGCGGCCTGGCTGCGCACGTAGTCCCGAGTGCCAACCCGACCGCCGTGGCCAGCCTCAAACAACCTTAAGAACGGAGTCTTTGCATGCGTTTCAAATTCATCGCCGTCGTCGCCCTCGCACTATTGGCCGGCTGCGCCACCCCGCCACCACCGGAGCCCGGCAGCGCTGCCAGCAAGATCGTGGCCATGGGCAAGCTCAAGAACATCGTCGTCGGCGCCATGCGCGTGGCTCGGGAAAACGGCTTCATGACGGTCAATGCGCAGCTGAGCAACACCAGCTACAACAACAAGACCTTCTACTACCGTTTTGCCTGGCTCGGCCCTGAAGGCTTCCCGGTTGCCGAAGAAGAAACCTGGAAAAGCCAGCTGATGTACGGCGAGCAGACCAGTTTCATTCAGGCCATTGCGCCGACCGCCAAAGCCGTGGATTTCCGTCTCGAAATCAAAACGCCTTAAGCACGACACCCTTTTCGTTCAGTTCTAGAGAGCATTCCCATGTTTGCACGCTTTTCGTTCATCGCCGTCATCGCCCTTCTGGCCAGCGGTTGCGCCAACACTTCGCCGACCCTGGGCAGCAAAAACATCAGCTACGGCGACACCAAGGCCGTGGAAACCGTGACCAACGAGTTCGGCTCCACCGACCTGCAGATGATTGCCGAATCCATGACCCGCTCCCTGGCCCAGTCCGGCATCCTGCAAGGCCGTCCGGTGGTTCAGGTTTACGACGTGAAGAACAAGACCAGCGAGTACATCGACACCCGCGAAATCACCACCAGCATCAAGACCCAGTTGATGAAGACCGGCGTCGCCCGCTTCGCCAGCGACAACACTGCCATGCAAAGCCAGGTTGACCAGCTCAAGCTGCAAAACCAGAGCGGCCTGTACAAGAAAAGCACCGTGGCCAAGACTGGCAACATGATCGCTGCCCAGTATCGCATCGAAGGCTCGATCAGCTCGATCGTCAAGCGCAGCAGCGATTACAAGGACGTCTTCTACAAATTCAGCCTGCAATTGATCGACGTTGAAAGCGGCCTGGCCGAATGGATGGACGAAAAAGAGATTCGCAAAACCACGGAGCGTTAATCGATGCGCACATGGATTGGCATGATGGCCCTGGCTTGCGCGTTCAGCGTGCAAGCGGCCCCGAAAGTCGCGGTGACGGATCTGGCGTACCAGGAACGAGTGGAGCAATACATCCACATCGTTTCGGCACAGAGCAACCACAGCCAGAGTTACTACGGCGCCAGCGGCTCTTCGAGTTACAACGAGATCGAAGCGACCAGCAGCTACATCGAACAAGGCGAGCTGCGTAAATTCACCGGCGACATCAAGGGCGAGATTCTGCGCACTGGTATGTTTCAGCTCGTGCAGGGCACGCCTTACACAGCATCATCCAAAGGTGACGTGTATGACGTGATCAAGCGGATCAAGGCCGGTAGCTTCAAGGGTGCCGACTACGTGCTGTTCGGCACCGTGTCAGACATCGACTTCACCCGCGACATGAACGAACTGACCAACACCGACAGCTATTCGGCGGTGTTGGGGCTGACACTGGTGGCGGACTTCAGCCTGATCAACACCAAGACCTTTGAAATCACCTCGGCCTTCACGGCGATGGGCGAAGGTCAGGACACCAAACTGGTGAATGGCCGGGATATCAAGATTTCGCTGAACCGCCCACGGGTGGTGCGCGATGTGTCCAAGGCGCTGGGTGAGGATGTGGCTGCGCAACTGAGCCAACAGCTCGGTGGTGGCGGTTACGAGCAGCCGGGGCAGGCCCCGCTGCATAACAACCTGCCGCGGGATACGGCGCCAGTCATTCTGCGCTGATCTCTGGAACTGAAAAGGCGACCTCGATGGGTCGCCTTTTTTGTGCCTGAAGGTTTTACACCGCCGCTTTGCGCAGGGTCGCCATGAACGCCGCCGCGCCGATGAACAGCCCGGCAAAGGTGCGGTTCATGCGTTTTTGCTGCTTGGGTGTGCGCAGCAAACGCAGCACCTTGGCCGCCAGCCCGGTGTAGCCGGCCATGACGATCAAGTCCACACAGATCATGGTCACGCCGAGGATCAGGTACTGGGCCACCAGCGGCGCGTGGGGATCGATGAATTGCGGCAGCACCGCGAGCATGAACACCAAGGCCTTGGGGTTGCTGACGTTCACCAGAAAACCGCGGAACACCAACGCCATAGGCTTGCCGATCTGCCGGATGGCCGCGTCGTCGCTCATGTCATTGGGTAGCGCGCGCCATTGCTTGACCGCGAGGTAGACCAGATACGCCACGCCAAACCATTTGATCGCGTAAAAGGCTGTGGCGGAGGCCGCGAGGATCGCCCCCACACCGGCAGCGACAATCGCAATCTGCAACGCCAGGCCCAGTTGCAGGCCCAGGGCGTTCCAGTAACCGCGCAAGAAACCGTAGCGCAAACCGCTGGACATTGACGCAATGGCGCCGGCACCGGGAGAAAGACTGATCACCCAGCAGGCGGCAAAAAACGCCAGCCATGTTTGAAGCAACATTGCACACCTCGACTCAGACTCCTGACAGACGTCTAAGCTAATGCGGCTTTGAGCCGATGACTATCGATTTTTTGTCGGACATGGCGACTGCCAACCTGCGTTTATGGCTGTAAGGCCCCTTCGCGAGCAGGCTCGCTCCCACAGTGAATCCCGGTTGTTCACAAAAAACAGGTTCACTGAAGACCGAGTGTGGGAGCGAGCCTGCTCGCGATAGCCGTGTATCGGCCACCTCCAGACTCGGGGTCAAAATCTATTTCTCGAACCCGTTCGAAGGGAACACATCAGTGCCACGCCAGCGTCGAACCGAGCGCTGGAAGAAAAGGCTATTGGGCACTTGCACCATGGCGTTGCCGGTGCCGAGTTCTTCGGCTTCGATCAGCGTGGTGTAGAGCAGATTGATCGCCACCACCCGGCCTTTGACACCGGGCTTGTCGGTGGTATCCACCAACTCGACCACATCGCCGATGCGGAACGGGCCGACGGTGAAGATCAGAATCGCGCACAACAGGTTGGACAGCACGCTCCACATGGCGAAGAACGCCACCGCCGCTACCGCGACAAAGCCGGACAACGCCGTCCAGAGCACCGTGGCCGACACGCCAAGGCGCTCCAGCACAAAAATCAGCGCGCTGCCCATGATCAGCCAGCGCAAACCGCCGCGCAGCGGCATGAAAAACTGCGGCGGAAAGGAATAGCGCTCACCCAATCGAGTCAGGCATTTAGCGACGACACGCTGGGCGATATATCCAGCCAACAGGATCAGCAGGATTTGCACGACCAGCCAGAGCGGCTCGACCCACATCGCCGGCAACGGCAGCTTGAAGGCTTCCATCAGGACAGCGCCTCCAGCTCCGCCTGCATGCTTTCGAGCAGTTCCAGCGCTTCCATCCAGGCTTCTTCCAGCTCGGCTTCCCGCACCTTCAGTTTGGCCTGTTCAGCCAGCAGATCACGCAAATCGTTCTTGCGCATCGGTTCGTAAATGTCGCTGTCGCCAAGGCTGGTATCGATCTTCGCCAGCTTCTCGTGCAACTTGCCCAGCTCGGCTTCAAGCTTGTCGGCCTCACGCTTGTGCGGTGCCAACTGCTGACGCAATGCAGCAGCGGCCTGGCGCTGGGCTTTCTTGTCGGTCTTGTCCGGATTGACCGGGGTGTTGCTGACCGGGGCATTGCGTTGACGGTATTCGACCAGCCAACGGGCGTAGTCTTCCAGGTCGCCGTCGAACTCCTCGACCTTGCCGTCTGCCACCAGATAGAAATTGTCAGTGGTGCTTTTGAGCAGGTGGCGATCGTGTGAGACCACCAGTACCGCACCACTGAATTCCTGCAGGGCCATGGTCAGCGCCAGACGCATTTCCAGGTCCAGGTGGTTGGTCGGTTCGTCGAGCAGCAGCAAGTTCGGACGATCCCAAGCGATCAATGCCAAGGCCAGACGCGCCTTCTCTCCGCCGGAGAAATTCAGTACCGGCTCATCGATACGCGCTCCACGGAAGTCGAACCCACCGAGGAAGTCGCGCAGGGTCTGCTCACGTTCGGTAGGCGCCAAACGCTGCAAGTGCAGCAACGGGCTGGCCTTGGAGTCGAGGGAATCCAGCTGATGCTGGGCGAAGTAGCCAACGACGGTGTTTTCACCGCGCGTCAGGCGACCGGCCAACGGCTCAAGCTCACCGGCGAGGTTTTTGATCAGGGTCGATTTACCCGCGCCGTTAGGGCCGAGCAAGCCGATCCGCGCGCCGGGGGTCAGTTGCAGCTTGACCTTCTCCAGCACGGTTTTGTCGCCGTAACCCAGACGAGCATCCGACAGGTCGATCAGCGGGCTGGAAATTTTCGTCGACTCGCGGAAGACGAAGTCGAACGGCGAATCGACGTGGGCGGCGGACAGCTCTTCCATCCGCTCCAGCGCCTTGATCCGACTCTGGGCCTGACGGGCCTTGGTGGCCTGGGCCTTGAAGCGGGCGATGTAGCTTTCCATGTGCGCACGTTGCACCTGTTGCTTCTCGTAGGCCTGCTGTTGCTGGGCCAGACGTTCGGCACGGGCGCGTTCGAAGGCGCTATAACCACCGCGATACAAAGTGATCTTGCGTTGATCGACGTGGGCTACGTGATCGACCACGGCATCGAGGAAGTCCCGGTCGTGGGAAATCAGCATCAAGGTGCCGGGGTAGCTTTTAAGCCACTCTTCGAGCCAGATGATGGCGTCGAGGTCCAAGTGGTTGGTCGGCTCGTCGAGCAGCAACAGGTCCGAAGGGCACATCAACGCCTGCGCCAAATTCAGACGCATCCGCCAGCCACCGGAGAAATCTCCTACTTGCCGATCCATCTGCTCATTGGTGAACCCAAGGCCGGCCAGCAGCTTTCGAGCCCGTGCGTCGGCGGTGTAGCCGTCGGCGCTGTCGAGTTCCGAGTGCAGGCGGGCCTGAGCGGCACCGTCATGGGCCGCTTCGGCTGCGGCGAGGTCGCGTTGCACCTCGCGCAGGCGCAGGTCACCATCGAGCACGTAGTCGACCGCGATGCGTTCGAGCGTCTCGATTTCCTGGCGCATGTGGGCGATGCGCCAGTCGGCCGGCAGGAAGCAGTCACCCGAGTCCGGGTGCAGTTCGCCACGAATCAAGGCGAACAGGCTCGATTTGCCGGCGCCGTTGGCACCGATGAGGCCGGCTTTGTGGCCGGCGTGCAGGGTCAGCTCGGCGTCTTCTAGCAGACGTTGCGGGCCACGCTGTAAAGTCAGGTTCTGAAGTCGAATCATAATGGCGGCGGAGTCTACCAGCTTCGCTCGCAACTGGCGCGAGTAGCACTATGTCCTCTGACCTGTGGAGCTTTTCCCTTGGCACTTACGCCCGTCCCGGCGTTGAAGCTGCTTGCCTGCAATTACAGTCGACGGGGGTGAACGTGTGCCTGCTGCTCTGTGGATTGTGGCTGGGGCAGCGAGGAGTCGCTTGCAACGAACAACGATTGCAACAGCTTCGCCGTGTGGCCGAGCCTTGGGACGCGGAGGTCGTGCGACCGCTACGGGCGTTGCGCAGGCAATGGAAGCCCGGTGCGGCCATAGACGTCGAACTGAATACGTTGCGCGAACAAGTCAAAACCCTGGAGCTGCAAGCCGAGCGACAGCTGTTGTTGCGACTGGAGCGATCGGCAAAGAGCTGGCCGCAGGATGAGGCGACCGATCTCTCGGCCTGGTTGGAAGGTATGGCGGCAGGCTCCGCCAACCTGGACCGCGACGCGCTGCATCAGCTGCGCGTCGCGGTAACCGGCACTTAGGAAGCGCTGGTTGGGCTGGTGCCGGTGTTCGACGACGTGGCTGGCGTTGGCGCAGACGGGGTGGTCGAGGTGGTTGCTGCAGGCGCTGGCGAAGCCGAGGAAGCCGGGGCTGAAGTTGCTGGCTTGATCGCTGGCGCAGTTGCCGGCTTGGCAGCGGCGACTGGCTTTTTCACGGCCGGTTTTGCTGCTGGCTTGGCCGCAGGTTTGGCTGCTGACTTCGCGGCTGGTTTTGCAGTGGCTGGCTTGGCAGCGGCAACAGGTTTCGCAGCAGCAGTTTTGGCAGCCGGTTTAGCGGCGGGTTTAGCCGCAGCTTTTACAGCAGGTTTTGCAGCTGGTTTTGCAGCTGGTTTTGCAGCGGGCTTGGCTGCAGCGGTTTTAGCCGCAACAGGTTTGGCGGCTGGCTTGGCAGCCGGTTTCGCGGCGGCAGGTTTAGCCGCTGATTTTGCCGCTGCAGTTCTTGCCGCGGCGGGTTTGGCAGCCGTGGTTTTTGCAGCCGGTTTAGCGGCAGCTGTTTTGGCAGCAGCGGGCTTGGCGGCAGGTTTGACAGCCGTCGTTTTAGCCGCTGGTTTCGAAGCGCTGGCAGCGACTGGTTTTTTCGCAGCCGGTTTTGCGGCTGGCTTGGTTGCGGCTTTCACCGCAGCTTTGGCCGCAGGCTTGGCTGGTGCTTTTGCAGCAGCTGGTTTGGCAGCGGCTTTCTTCGCAGGGGCCGCAGCTGGCTTGGCCGAACGCAGGGACAACGCTTTGCCGACAGCCTCTTGGACGCGACCGACACCCTGGGCCAGTTTCAGGCTTTCCTGAGCGTCGCGTTTGAGTTGCAGGATGTAGCTGCGCGTTTCGGACTGGCGATCCTTGAGGGCATCGAGCAAGTTCTCGAGTTCTTTCACCGCCTCTTTGGCCTTGGCTTGTGCCTTGGCTTTGCCGACGGCCGCAGCGTCCTGCAATTTGGTCCGGGATTTGTGCAGTTTCTCCTGCGCTTTTCCGCGTTGCTTTTCCAACTTGGCGAGCAGTTTTTCAGCATCAGCCAGAGCTTGGGAACAAGCGTTTTCCAAATGCTCGAGCAAGCTGCCCGAGAGTTGTTGGAGTAAGTGCAACGGAGTATTTACAGGCTTCTTGGTGGCCGACATGGTTTACCTCCTGGCTGACGTGAATGCGGCTCATACTAGACCTCTGCTACTACCGCCGCTAGGGCATGTTGACAGTATCGAAAGCACTCCGTTGCAACATCGCAAAAATGTTCTACGCATAACTAAAACCAGTTCACCTTCGAGCGCATCCACACTGGCATAATCCTGCGCATCTCAGGTCGGAGAGTGCCCATGTCGCGCTACCTTTTTTTATCGCTGTGCGTGTTTTTTTCCGTGGCCCAAGCCGCCGAAAAAAACGCCGCAAATGACGCTCACGATCTCGCTTACAGCTTGGGTGCAAGCCTTGGCGAACGCTTGCGCCAGGAAGTTCCGGACCTGCAACTTCCGGCCCTGCTCGAAGGTTTGCAACAAGCCTATCAAGGCAAGCCGCTGGCACTGAAAGATGAGCGGATCGAACAGATTCTGGCCGAGCATGAAGCCCGGGTTTCCATGCAATCACCTGTGCCGCAAAGCGAATTGGCTTTGGAAAACGAGCGACGGTTTCTCGTGGAAGAAAAAGCCAAGCCCGGCGTTCTTGAACTGGCCGATGGAATATTGCTGACAGAGTTGGTGCCGGGCACCGGTGCCAAGGCCGGTCCGAATGGCAAGGTCCAGGTGCTGTATATCGGACGCCTGCCTGACGGCTCAGTGTTCGACCAGAATAGCGAGGCGCAGTGGTTCAGTCTTGATAGCGTAATCAGCGGATGGCGCAGTGCGTTGCAAAACATGCCGGTCGGCGCGAAATGGCGCCTGGTGATTCCATCGGCCCAAGCCTACGGTGCCGAGGGTGCCGGCGATTTGATCGCGCCGTTCACGCCGCTGGTATTCGAGGTGGAATTGCGCGGTGCTACAAGCTGAAAACCGGAAACGAAAAACGGCGCGCATTTGCGCACCGTTTTGAGGGTGTTGCTGAATAAGGTTCAGGCCTGAACCGAATCCTCTTCCTTGTGGGCGGTATGCAACACTTCGATCAGGCAATCTTCCAGTTCGAAGCGTTCGTGCAAGAGGCCACCCAGCTCCTTGAATTTCTCCGCGACACACTTGCCTGCATCACACAGGTCGTTGAACGCCAGCAGCTTCTCAGTGATGACGTCGATGCGCGGGTAAATCGTCTCGGCCAACTCCAGACCGCGAGTATCACCGAACGCCTTGGCTTCGCCCGTCAGCTGTTCGTAGATCTCGAAATGCCCGGCAGACACGTAGTCGACCAGCACACCGCAGAATTCCTGCAACGGTTTTCGGTTCTCGCCCAAAGCTTCGGGTTTGGCGCCGAGAGCGTCATAGGCCCGAACCAGTTCGTGACGCTCCTGCAACCAGCGATCGATCAGCAGATGCACTCCACCCCAACGTTCCTGAGCATTCTGACAACTTTCGAGCATGGTGATTCTCTCTTCCCTTGTGGGTCATGCTGCTCTACACCTGTCGCACACTTGAAGATCAAGAATCGACCAGGCAGAGCGTCATTCGAGCAACATAAATCCAATGACACGTGCGGGCCAGATTATGCCCGCGCGCTTATGGCTTCAAGGTACGCAGGAGATAAAGTTCATACAAGTGTTTAATCGCCCGCCAGTACCCGGTGCGACGACTCGCCGCTGAGCGGTCGCTGACACGTGATCCAGACAAGGCGCAGCAACTGATATCCGCCCAGAATCATCATCGCAACGAAGAACAGCAGACTCCATTCCGGGATGCTCAGGTCGAACAGCGTCCAGGAAATTTCCGCGCAATCGGCGGTTCCTTTAAACATTCGCTGCACGACACACAACCAGGGCGTACTGGCGAACAGATCGGCCAAATTGGGCGAGCATGCCGATAGCTGATGCACCGGATCGCTCTGCAACAGAACTTGCCGCCACGCCGTGACGGTACCCGCCAGACTGCAAAGCAGACCCAGCAACCAATACAGGAACGATCCGAAGCGGCCAGGCCCCTGCACCGAAGCCGCCAGGCAGACACCCGTCAGCAGAGCCAGGCAAGCCCGCTGCAACAGGCACAACCCGCAAGGCTTGAGGCCGACCACATATTCCAGGTGATAGGAAACGCCCAAGGCCAGGGCACCTGCAATGAAAACCATGAAAAACAAGGAGCGTGAGCAGGCCAAAGACATGGCTTTTCCGTAACAGTAGAGACAGGTGGTTACGGTAGAGGAAAGCGCGGCAGCCTTTCAAGGCAGGCCGGCACGGACACTTCACCAGAAGTGTAGGGAATTCCCGACAGTGTCGAGAGGATTTGATGTAGTCCTCTGTAGGACTTTGCCGATGAAGGATTACAACGCTGAAACAGTGGCGGATTCGAAGCGATTTCCGCCCCTCGTAATTGGATGGACTCGCCCAAGCCGAGGCGTCAATGCGCCACGGTGGCAGTCTAAACAGCCAACGACAGCGAGGGCGAGTCCATCCAATTACAAGGGCAGGAATCAGGCGTGAGTCGGCACGGGCAGCGGTGCCGCCAGCAAGCGCTCATCCAATAGGCCCAAGCCCTCCTGGAACAGCTGATTACTGCGTTCGGTGTCACCCAGTTGCGCCAGCAACCGCGCCAGTTCGGCGCAGGCTTCAGGGTTGCGCTGCACACGCAGGCTGCTCTCCAGATAATCCCGAGCCTTGCCCCACAGACTGCTTTGCAGACACAAACGGCCCAACGTCAGCAACAGGCTCGGGTCGGCGGGATGATCCTTGAGCCAACCCTCGGCGGCGTGCAGTTGCCTGGCCGGATCACTGCCGCGAACCAGCCCGTACAGGCGTGCCAGATGGCTGTCGTATTTGCGCTTGAGGGCTGTACGCAGGACCTCTTCGGCCTCGACCTGCGCGCCCAGTTGGCGCAATTGCTCGGCATAGGCCAGCACCAGTTGCGGTTCCTGGCGCTGAGCAGCGGTGAGTTGCTGCCAGGCGCGATTGAGCGATTGCAGACCGACTGTTCCGTCCTGGTGCGCCGCCAACGAAAGATTCTCACCCCAAGCGCGACGCTCCAGTTCAGCCAGCTCGGCCGGTGGCAGCACCTTGTCCTTGCGTAACTCCGGCAACAAGCGAATCACGGCCGACCAGTCGCCCCGCTGCTGATGCAGGCGCTGCAACTGGCGCAGAGTCTGGACGTTATGAGGATGACGCTCGTGCATGGCCTGCAGGGTCACCAGCGCGCCTTCAGTGTCGCCGCGGTCGGTCTGCAATTGGGCATGGTTCAAGGCAATCGCCAGCTCGGCCTGGGGTTGTCGCTCAAGGGCGCGCTCCAGCAGGTTGTCGCTTTCCTCGTAATGACCTTGTTCGTTCGCGGCGCGGGCAGCACCGAGGTAGTAGAGCAGCGGCTGGCGCTCGGCTTCCGCTGCGCGATACAGATGACGCTGCGCACTGGCCCAGCGACCCTCGGCCAAATCCAGCTGACCGTGCTCTATCGCCACTTGCACTCGTCGACTGCGATTGCGCCGCGACCATGGATTGACCACTCCACCGGAAGTCGTCACCAGCTCGACCAACGCCTTGATGCCCCAGAACACCAACCACAACACGACCACCAGGGCCAGAGTTGCCCACAGGCTCGATTCGTAACGGAAAGTTTTGTAGGCGATCAGCACGTAGCCGGAATGCTCAGCAATCGCCAGCCCCAGCGCGGCGGCAGCGGCGATGACCACGAACACGATCACATAAAGGCGCTTCATGGCGTGGCCTCCTGCATCGTGCTCGCGGCAGGCTTGGCCAGAGGTTTCACCGACTCCTCGGCGTTGACGTTACGACGCTCGAGATAGGCCTGAACCGAACTCAACGTGCCCGCCAAATCTGGCGTGACCACCGTGACTGGCTGCTTGCTCAACTCGGCCACTTGCTCGAGCATGATTTTGCTTTGAGGGTTGTCCGGGTTGAAGTTGCCCTTGAGCACGTCCCGCGCCTCGGCCAGCGCCTGAGTGTAAACCGCGGCCTGACCATTGAGCGCGGCCCACTGCGCCTGCTCCAGCGTCAGGCTCAGGGCCAGACGAACCTGGCTCAGGCTCTGCCCTGCCAGCAATGGACGAACATTCTTGTCGGCGTTGAAATCGATGCGGATATAGCGCGATATCTGATCCCACCATTGTGCCCAGCGACTGGCACCGTCGCCATCGGCTGTCAGGCCCAGCAGGGATTCGCTACGGTCCTTGTATTCCGGTGCCAGCTCAGTGAGGTTGATCACTTGATCGCGCAAGGCACCCAGTCGCAGGAACAATCCGGTGCGATCCGGCTGTTCGGTACTGCGCAGGGCTACCAGGGTTCTGGCCACTTGCTCGCGAGCGGCGAAAGCCCCGGGGTCGTTCTGTTCACGGAGAATTTCATCGGCGCCTTGCACCAGGGCCTGGGCACTACTGATGTCCTGCAACGCCGACAAACGCAGGCTGGCCAGACGCAGCAAGTGCTCGGCTTCGGCCAGACGCCAGTCCTTGCGGCTCGCGCCGAGGACGGTTTCCAGGCGTTGATTCAAGCGTTGCTGATCGCCTTGAAGTTGAGTGACCAAGCGACTGCGCGCGTCGAGTTCCTCGGCGGCCGGCATTTGCTCGAGGCGAGCCGTCAGGCGCTGCTCGTTGAGTTTCAGGCTCTGGGCCTGATCGTTCAGTGCCTGAACCTGACTCAACTGTTGCTGGTTATTGGCTTGCAGATGACGCACCTGCCAGACTCCCCAACCGCCCACGGCAACACCGGCAGCGCCCAACAGCAGCGCGACGATTGCCAACCCATTGCCTCGGCGCTGCTCAACTGCAGGTGGCGCAGTTTCAACCGGTGCATCAGCCGGTGCATCAAGCACGGGCCGGACGTCATCTTTAGGCAAGGCTGTTTCGCTCACGTATCCATCCTTTGCATTAGAAAACGGGCACGGGGTGTTCCCGTAACGCCGCCAGCAAGGCCGCGGCACTGGCGCCACGACAATCCACAACTGTTTTGGCCCCGGCGGCACGTGCCAGCTCGGCGACCCTGGGGCTTGGAACAAACAACGGCAACCGCACCATGTCCGGCCAGGCATCGCCAGCCAATCGGTGCAGGTGCTCAAAACCCTGTCCACTGCTGACCACCAGCCCGTTCAAGCGTTCCGCTTTGATCCGGTCAGGCAGCGTTGCCGACGGGTACTGGGGCAAACCGCGTCGGTACAACTCCAGATACTCGACACTAGCACCAAGCTCGCGTAAACGCTCAGCCAGCAGCTCGCGCCCACCCTCCCCGCGCATGATCAGCACCCGCGGATCAGGTCGGGAGACAGCGTCGCGCAACTGCACAAGTTCAAGCAAGGCTTCGCTGTCGTCGCCGTCGACCGGGATGTTCACATCCAGCCCGTTTTCCTCGAGGATCTGCGCCGTCGCCGCGCCCACGCTGAACCACTTCGGAACCGGTGGCTGCGGCCAGTACTGGTTGAGCAGAGCGACCGCGATTCTCGCGGCCGGTTTGCTGACCACGATCACCGCGCAATAGCTTTCCAGGCTCTGAATCACTTCGCGCATTGTGTCAGAGACAGGAATCGGCTCGATATCCAAAAGCGGCAAGCTGCTGCTGAAAACCCCCGCGTCAGCCAACACACGGGCAAGCGCCGCCGACTCATCCGCAGGGCGCGTCAGCAACAGGCGCCAGCCAGTCACTCGTGCCCTGCCTCGCCATAGACTGCTTTCAGAATGTCGGCGGCGCCTTGGCTCAGCAGGTCTTCGGCCACTTGCACACCCAGCGCCTCGGCATCAGCCCGTGGCGCACGGGCCTCGGCGCTGAGCAGCAGACCGCCGCTCGGATCACCCACCAAACCACGCAACCAGATCTGCTCGCCTTCAAGCACGGCGTAGCAGGCAATTGGCACCTGGCAGCCGCCATTCAGATGTTTGTTGAGGGCACGTTCGGCGGTAACGCGGGTGGCCGTGTCCTGGTGATGCAGCGGCGCTAGCAGCGCGTGGATATCAGTGTCGGCGCTACGGCATTCGATACCGACCGCGCCCTGGCCACCGGCCGGCAGACTGTCTTCGACACTGATGGCCGAAGTGATGCGGTCTTCGAAGCCCAGGCGAATCAAGCCCGCTGCGGCGAGGATGATGGCGTCGTATTCGCCGGCATCGAGCTTGGCCAGGCGAGTGTTGACGTTGCCGCGCAGGAAGCGGATTTCCAGGTCCGGGCGGCGGGTCAGCAACTGCGCTTGGCGACGCAGGCTGGAGGTGCCGACGATGCTGCCTGGCGGTAACTCATCCAGGCTGGCGTAGGTATTGGAGACAAAGGCATCGCGCGGGTCTTCGCGCTCGCAGATGCAGAACAGGCCGAGGCCTTCGGGGAAGTCCATCGGCACGTCTTTCATGGAATGCACGGCGATGTCGGCTTCATTTTCCAGCAGCGCGGTTTCCAGTTCCTTGACGAACAGGCCCTTGCCGCCGATTTTCGACAGGGGCGAATCGAGCAGCTTGTCGCCACGACTGACCATGGGCACCAGCGTCACGAGCAGGCCCGGATGGGCCTGTTCCAGACGAGCCTTGACGTATTCGGCCTGCCACAGGGCGAGAGCACTTTTGCGGGTGGCGATGCGGATTTCGCGAGAGGACATGGATCAATCCGTACTGAATAGATACGGCAGATAATAACAGCTCAGCCAAATCCACTTTGACTTGTATCAGAAACTGCGTGGCCTCCCTGGCCTTCAATATCCGGTAATAGGGTAGAAATCCGCCCCTAAAGCTGTTGCATCATTTTGCGCACGCCGGCCACATGGCGTCGGCTGACGATCAGGGCATCGCCGTTCAGGCCTTTGAGAAACAGCTGGAAATGTCCAAGGGGCGTGCGTTGCAGCCGCTCGATGCGTTCGCGAGCAACCAGTGCGTTGCGGTGAATCCGCACGAAACGGTCGCCAAATTCGTCTTCGAGGGCTTTGAGTGGTTCGTCGAGCAGCACTTCACCGCCTTCATGACGCAAGGTGACGTACTTGTGGTCGGCGATGAAGTAGACCACCTGACCCAACGGAATCAGTTCGATGCCTTTTCGGGTGCGGGCGCTGATGTGGCTGCGCGGGCCGCTACCGGTTTCGGCCGCTGGGCGAGTCAAGGCCGCGAGCTGGACGCGATTGGGTCGCTCGGCTTTCTTTAATGCTTCGTGCAACTGTTCTGTGCGCACTGGCTTCACCAGATAGCCCACGGCGCTGGCCTGTAGGGCTTCCACGGCAAATTCATCGGACCCGGTGCAAAACACCACGGCGGGCGGGGTTTCGCGTTCGCACAATCGTGCAGCCACTTGCAGGCCATCAAAGCCCGGCATGCGAATATCGAGCAGCACGATATCCGGTTTGTGACTGTCGATCAGTGCCAACGCCTCTTCGCCGTTCGTGGCGCTGGGCTCCAGGACATTGTATCCCTCGAGTTCGCCGACCATTCGGCTCAGGCGCTCGCGGGCCAGGGGTTCGTCATCAACGATCAGGACATTCATATTGCGCTGGATTCCTGCGTGAGTCTCGCACAAGGATAGCGTAGACAGGTGAAGTGACGTCCGTCACCGCGATCCACGCTAAGACTAGCGCGAGGGCCAAAAAGTGCCGCGAGACCGGCGGCTAAATTTTCATCTGCCGGGTGACTGGCGGCCCAGGCCCGCGTTAGCGAGGCATCGCCGTAGGGTTTGCTGATACACAATATGAACACCCCTCTTCTCTCTATAGTCAGCTGCAGCATCGAGAAGTGCGCTGATCCTTTGTCCAACTGTAGACGGTTGCCGGCACGATATTGCTCAATTGAAAAATATCGTTGCGCAATTTCCGTATCGCTTGCCTCGAGCAGGGGTTCGCACGATGAGAAAAAACCTGTCGACCAGTGTCAGCGACAGGATTGGCAACCCTGTTATTATCCGCGTCAGCGTTCCACGCCATCTTTCTTCAAGCCGATACGAGCGAATTCATGAGCACTGACAAGACCAATCAGTCCTGGGGCGGCCGCTTCAGTGAACCCGTCGACGCCTTCGTCGCCCGCTTCACCGCCTCCGTCACCTTCGACCAGCGCCTGTATCGCCACGACATCATGGGCTCGATCGCCCACGCCAGCATGCTGGCCAAGGTCGGCGTGCTGACCGATGCCGAGCGCGACAGCATCATCGATGGCCTGAACACCATCCAGGGTGAAATCGAGGCCGGCCAGTTCGACTGGCGCATCGACCTTGAAGACGTGCACATGAACATCGAGGCGCGTCTGACCGACCGCATCGGCGTGACCGGTAAAAAGCTGCACACCGGCCGCAGCCGCAACGACCAGGTCGCCACCGACATCCGCCTGTGGCTGCGTGACGAGATCGACCTGATCCTCAGCGAAATCACCCGCCTGCAACAAGGCTTGCTGGAGCAGGCCGAACGCGAAGCCGGCAGCATCATGCCGGGCTTCACTCACCTGCAAACCGCGCAGCCGGTGACCTTCGGGCACCACATGCTGGCCTGGTTCGAAATGCTCAGCCGCGACTACGAGCGTCTGGTGGATTGTCGCAAGCGCACCAACCGCATGCCGCTGGGCAGCGCCGCACTGGCCGGCACCACTTACCCGATCGATCGCGAGTACACCGCTCAACTGCTGGGCTTCGACGCGGTCGGCGGTAACTCCCTGGACAACGTGTCCGATCGCGACTTCGCCATCGAGTTCTGCTCGGCCGCGAGCATCGCGATGATGCACTTGTCGCGGTTCTCCGAAGAGCTGGTGTTGTGGACCAGCGCGCAGTTCCAGTTCATCGAGTTGCCGGATCGTTTCTGCACCGGCAGTTCGATCATGCCGCAAAAGAAAAACCCGGACGTGCCAGAACTGGTTCGCGGCAAGACTGGCCGGGTATTCGGCGCCCTGATGGGCCTGTTGACCCTGATGAAAGGCCAGCCATTGGCCTACAACAAGGACAACCAGGAAGACAAGGAACCGCTGTTCGATGCCGCCGACACCTTGCGCGATTCGCTGCGGGCCTTTGCCGACATGATCCCGGCGATCAAGCCGAAACACGCGATGATGCGCGAGGCAGCTCTGCGCGGTTTCTCCACCGCCACCGACCTGGCTGACTATCTGGTTCGCCGTGGCCTGCCGTTCCGTGATTGCCACGAGATCGTTGGCCATGCCGTGAAGTACGGCGTGGAAAGCGGCAAGGACCTGGCGGAAATGAGCCTGGAGGAACTGCGCAAATTCAGCGATCAGATCGAGCAGGACGTATTTGCCGTGCTGACCCTGGAAGGCTCGGTGAATGCCCGTGACCACATCGGCGGGACTGCGCCGGCGCAGGTCAAGAAGGCTGTTGCTCGCGGCCAGGCGTTGCTCGCCAGCCGTTAAAAGCTAAAAGCATCGCGAGCACTCGCTCCCACACCGGATCTCGGTTGCTCACAAATTAATGTGTTCACCACCGACCCCATGTGGGAGCGAGCCTGCTCGCGATGACTGATTTCAGAACACTACAAAACCTACTTCTTCGACGCGATCATCGCCAGAAACGCGGGCATCGCCGCGTCCTTGTCCTTTGCGATCCGCTGCACATGGGGATTCTGCTCCAGACGCTTCAGCAGCGCCCTGGCCGCTGGCATCTCGGCCAACAGATCGATATCAAACAGCTTCTGCGCCACGGCACAGACCATCGGCACGCTGTAGAGGAAATACAGATCGGCCACGCTCAGGCTGTCACCCGCCACATAGGGAGCGAATTTGCCGTGCCTGCCCAGCGAGGCAAACCCCAGCAGTAACTCTGCCTTGGTCTTTTCCTGGATAGCGTCCGGTACCGTCATGCCGAAAAACGCCGCGGGGTAACAGGCGCGTCCGGGCAATTCGATGTACAGCTCGATTTCCTTGGCCAAGGCCAGGACCTGCGCACGCTCGAAAGGATCGCTTGGCAGCAGCGGCGTGCCTTGCTGACTCTGCTCGATGTACTCGAGAATCACGCTGGTTTCGTTGATAAAACCTTGTTCGACGCCCAACACTGGAACCTTTCCACGCGGGCTGATGGCTAGCGACTCGGAGGTAGTGCCTGGGTAAAACGGCACTTCTTCAAATGGCAGTCCCTTCTCCAGCAACGCCAGCTTGACCATGTTGTAGTAGTTGCTGACACAAAATCCATAAAGCTTGAGCATCACATAGCCTCCAGGCCGTGCAGGGGGTTGGCAGCGCTAGTTATAGAACGCCCGGGCACTTCTTGCCAGCAGCATCACAGCGCTGAATGCAGGTAAACTGGCCATCTTTCCTTGAGGAGCCTGCCATGAGCGAGCCAAACCCCGACACCAACAAAGACGACGACATCGATGAAGAAACGTTCACCGAAACGACGCTGATCGAAGCGATCGAGAACCAGATCGAAAGCGATAACCCGCCAGCGGCCAAGGCGACGTTTAACAAGCTGACCCTGGTGGGTTACGAGCGTGAAGAAATCCTCAACCTGATGGCCCACGTGCTGGCGGTGGAAATCGACGCGATCCTCGAAGAAGACCGCGCGTTCAACACCGAATGGTACGAAACCGCGCTGCGCGCTCTGCCAGAGTTGCCGCCGGAAAAGAAATAAGCCTATACCCCGTTGTAGGAGCGAGGCTTGCCCGCGAAGAACGATGACGCGGTTTTTCAGGAAGACCGCGGTGGGGCCTTCGCGGGCAAGCCTCGCTCCTACAGAAACCGCCGCACCACCCACCGGGGAATGTTCGCCAAGCGAAAAAACCCTGTTACGAGCACTGGACATGCTGCGCGAGTGGGATCACCTTAGGGGCGCTATCGTCCAATTCCTAGAAAGTCTGGAGTCCTTATGTCGCTTACCCCTGAGTTGGTTGCCGAACTGGAAATCCTCGCCCTCTTCAACCTGGACAGTTCCCAGGAAGGTTTGAAAATTCATCAGACCGCTGCCCCGAAAGCCATTGCCGCCGCCCAAAGACTGTTCGACAAAGAATTGATCACCCAGCCCGATGGCGGTTATCTGACCAGCCTGGGGCGTGACGCTGCACAAAATGTGCAAACCGTTCTAACCATTCTGTCCGTGCGCGAAACAGCCTGAGCCTCACCGCATCGCCCACGGAAACCTCTATCACGGGATTTCCGCGGGCACACTTTGGCGCCTGCTGTCGCCGGGCGATAGAAACCTGACGCCGGAAATACAAAATCAGCTTAAAAGTCCCAGGGCCGAGGCGCTAAACTGCCCCTCATCCCGAGCCCTCCACGTCCGAGCCCCGCGAGCCGGATTGAGCTGACATGACCCGCACCCATGAAATCCGCCCCGATCTGGACGAGGGAATCGACCGCAAGGTTCTCAGCCAGCTGCGCGCCCGTTTTCTGAAGCTCAACGAGGGCCGCACGGCCCGTGCCATGGAAGGGTTATCGACCCGCCAGCAAACGGTGCTGACCCTGCTGCCGCTGTTTTTCCATGTCAATCATCCGTTGTTGCCGGGTTACGTTTCGGGCAGCACTCCGGCCGGGCTGTCGAATTTCGAACCTGACGCCAACGCCCTCGCCGAAGCCCAGCGCCTGACCCGCTCGTTTTCCTACAAGCCGCGCCACGGCAGCAATCCGCCGCGACCGATTCACGGCCTGTTCCTGATGGGCAGCCTCGGCACCCTTGCCCAGGCGGACCAGAGCGACATGGACGTATGGGTCTGCCATGCGCCGGACCTGAATGAAAACGAACTCACTGAACTGCGCAAGAAGTGCCAGTTGCTTGAGATATGGGCTGCCAGCCAGGGTGCCGAGGCGCATTTTTTCCTGATCGACCCGGCTCGCTTCGTGCTCGGCGAGCGCGACACCCAACTGAGTTCGGAAGACTGCGGTACCACCCAGCACTACCTGCTGCTGGACGAGTTCTACCGCACCGCGATCTGGCTGGCCGGCCGCACCCCCATCTGGTGGCTGGTGCCGGTTTACGAAGAGGCGGCGTATGACCGTTATACCCACACACTGCTTTCCAAGCGCTTCATCCGTGCCGACGAAACCCTGGACCTGGGGCATCTGGCCTATATCCCCCCCGGGGAATTCATCGGTGCCGGGCTCTGGCAGTTGTTCAAAGGCATCGAGTCACCGTACAAATCGGTGCTCAAACTGCTACTGACCGAGGTCTACGCCAGCGAACACCCCAAGGTCCATTGCCTGAGCCTGCGCTTCAAGCAAGCGGTGTTTGCCAATCAGCTGGACCTCGACGAGCTGGACCCGTACGTCGTGGTCTACCGGCGAATCGAGGAATACCTCACGGCCCGAAGCGAACCCGAGCGGCTGGAGCTGGTACGCCGCGCGCTGTACCTGAAGGTCAATCGCAAACTCACCGGCAACAGCGGTCGCTCCCAGAGCTGGCAGCGTTCGTTGCTCGAACGCTTGGCCCAGGAATGGCATTGGGATCAGCGTCAGCTCGCATTGCTCGACAGCCGCAGCCAGTGGAAAGTCCGCCAGGTCAGCGCCGAACGCCGAGCCCTGGTTGGCGAGCTGAATTACAGCTACCGCTTCCTGACGCAATTTGCCCGCAACGAGCAGACCGTCAGCCTGATCAACAAGCGCGACCTCAATGTGCTCGGCCGGCGGCTGTATGCAGCCTTCGAGCGCAAGGCCGACAAGGTCGAATTCATCAACCCGGGCATCGCCCCCGATCTGGCCGAAGACACCCTGACGCTGGTGCAGGCACCCAACAAGAAAGAACCGGGGCAAACCCAATGGGGTTTGTACAACGGCAGCCTGACCGTCCACGAGTGGGAGCATTTCTCACCGATCAAGCGCAGCCGCCAATTACTGGAACTGCTCACCTGGTGCCACCGCAACGGCGTGATCGACAGCAGCACCCGCCTGGCCCTTCACCCCGGCACCAGCGACCTTAGCGAATTCGAACTGTTCAACCTGCTCGGCAGCCTGCAACAAAGCATCGCCCTGCCCTTGGCCACTGTCGCCGAAGAGCCTTTGCTGCGCGCCAGTGTGCCGAGCGAAGTACTGATTCTGGTGAACGTCGGCATCGACCCGCTCAAGCACCATCGCGACCTGAACATCCTGATGACCACCGAGCGCACCGACTCCCTGAGTTACGCCGGCGTGCGAGAAAACCTGGTGCTGACCCTGGATCAGGTCACGCTCAATAGCTGGAACGAGGTGCTGGTCAGCCGTTTTGACGGCCCCCACGCCCTGCTCGACTGCCTGCGCGATTACCTCAACAACCTGCCGGACGGACCACAACAGCCCAAGCTGCGGGTGCGCTGCTTCTGCCACAACCGCGCGCAATTCATTGCCCGGCGGGTCGAAGACATCCTCGACACAGCGCAAAACCTGCTGCTGAGCAAACTCAATCATCGTTACCTGATTCAGGTCCAACAGCATTACCACGTGCTGGAGCTGGTGCCCGGTCAGGTCAATCATGTCGCTCTCGCCACGCTGCCGGCACTGTTCGACTACCTCGGCGAAGAACTGGCGAGCTACAGCCCGTTTCATCTGGACCCGATGGCACTGGAAAACCACGACCTGGCGCTGATCCTGCCCATGGGGCAACCCGACTGCGTTCAGGTGTTCTACCGGATCAACGAACACCAGGCCGATGTGTATGTACTGGATGAATTCAATGCCCTGTGGCAGCAGCGTTTGCCCTATCACGACGAACAAAGCCTGCTGGTGCCGCTGCAACGCTTCCTGCAATCGATCCAGTACCGGCGCGATGCCTTGCTGCCGATGGACGCCGCCCAGCCACTGAGTCTGGACACTTTGTATTACCAGTTGTTGCCTTCAGGGACCGCACGGGCGCGTCGAGTCGAACCCCGGCCAGCACCGCAAACCCCGGTCAACAAACCGTTCTATGACGTGCAGGCCATCGTCGGCAAAGCCGCACCAGGGCGGGTGCAGGTCACGTTGTATTGCAATCAGCGGGAATTTTCAGAGCTGGAACATGGCGACCAACTCTTCAGTGTGGTCGCCCGGGAAATCGTCGAGCAGCGCCGCGAGACTGAACGCTATCGCTGCTACATCACCGACCTGGACTTGTCGGGCCTGCTCGGTGATGGTCAGGGTTCAAGCCAGCTGTATCTGCGCTACAAGGCCGACCTGGAACGCGCACTGAACGAGGCGCTCGAGCAGGTCTGAAGGGATGTCATTCCGGGAAGGCGCCGCCATTGGCAGGCTGCGATTCGACTTCAAGCAACGTCAGTTTGAGGGTCTTGCCGCCTGGTGCCGGCCAGTCGATGTGCTGACCAACCTTCAGGCCGAGCAAAGCGCTACCCATCGGCGCCAGAATGGAAATCCGGCCTTCGTCGGCGTTGGCATCCTTGGGGTAAACCAACGTCAGGTGATAGTCCTTGCCGCTGCTCTCTTCACGGCAATGCACACGGGAATTCATGGTCACGACATCGGCGGGTACTTCATCGTGACCGACCAGAGTATCGGCGCGATCCAGTTCGGTTTGCAGCGCGATAACGCCCGGCAGCGTGTCATCCAGGCTGTCGATCAGGCGCTCCAGACGTTGTACGTCCAGACGGGTAAGGGTGATGGAAGGTGCGGTCATGATCAGGGCAGACTCCTTTCTTCTGCACGAAAAAAGCAAAACCCCGCCAGAAAAAGGCGGGGTTTTCACGAGCCTCGATGGGTTGAGGCGTCTCTGGACACTATCACAGCTCAATAAATATACAAGCCGCCACCCGGCGGCGTAGGAGCTGCCGCAGGCTGCGATCTTTTGATCTTGATTTTTTTACGGATCCGAAATCGCTGAAAATCAAAAAATCGCCGCCTTCGGCAGCTCCTACGGGGGTCGAGTTAGCCTCTTCTCTTTCGATCGAGGGCCGATGCGCAAATCACCCGCCGCCGCTCATCATCCGCCGAACGCCATTCGCGAATATCTTCGACATGGCGAAAACACCCCAGACAAACCTTCTGTTCATCCAGCCGACACACACCGCTGCACGGCGAAGGCACCGCCGGGCTGACATTGCTGTAAAGCGGTTTGGGCGCACGAACGGGTGCAGGCTGGGTCACGATCTCACAGACCTTCGAAATCGAGTTCGACGTCGGCTTGCTGTTTGACGATGCGCTCAAGCATCTCACCGAGCTGCTCTTCACTCTTGTCACACATCCAGCGCTCGCTTTCTGCGTCGTAATCAAAGTGGAAGCCGCCGGATACCGCCGCCAGCCACAGCTGACGCAGCGGTTCCTGCCGACTGAAGATCAATTGGCTGCCGTTTTCGAACTTGACGGTGAGCACACCGGCCGAGCTCTCCAGATCTATATCCAGGCCACTCTCGTCAAAAATATCCTCCAGCGCCTGCTGCGTGGCATCGACCAGGTCGTGGAAACGGGCTTCGGTCAAACTCATTGCGGGAACCTCAAAAAGTGTCTACTCACGCTCAAGCGCCGCAAGATACGGGCGAGCCCCGGTGATTGCAAAGGATACCGACCCATGGCGATCACGAAACCTGTGGGAGCGAGCCTGTTCGCGAAGAGGCCATCATATTCAACATCAATGTTGACTGACACTACGCCTTCGCGAGCAGGCTCGCTCCCACAGGGATTGCGCTTGGCTGACCGACATCGTGCAAAGGCCCGCCGGACGGGAGCGGCGCCGCATAGGCAAGCTGCCGGGTGGCCGGTATACTCCGGCGCAATTAACGCATTTTCAAGGATTTCGCCATGAAGCGCCTGATCTCTTCCCTTGCTGCGCTCCTCGCGGTTGCCTGCCTTGTGTCAGCCTGTGGTCAAAAAGGCCCGCTGTACCTGCCTGATGAAAATCAGGACCCTGCAGAGCAAGCCAAATCGTCGCAGCAGACTCCGTCGAAAGCACACAAGCACGACGTCTACTAAGGGAACGCTATGGACGCTTTTAACTACCGTGACGGCGAGCTGTTCGCGGAAGGTGTTGCCTTGTCCGCCATCGCCGAGCGCTTTGGTACACCGACCTACGTCTACTCCCGTGCCCACATCGAAGCCCAATACCTGGCTTACGCCGATGCGCTGGCCGGCATGCCGCACCTGGTCTGCTTTGCGGTCAAAGCCAACTCCAACCTGGGTGTACTGAATGTCCTGGCGCGTTTGGGCGCCGGTTTCGACATCGTTTCCCGTGGCGAACTGGAACGCGTACTGGCCGCTGGCGGCACTGCTGACAAGATCGTGTTCTCCGGTGTCGGCAAGACCCGTGACGACATGCGTCGTGCGCTGGAAGTCGGCGTGCACTGCTTCAACGTCGAGTCCACCGATGAACTCGAACGCCTGCAAGTGGTGGCCGCCGAACTGGGCGTTCGTGCGCCGATCTCGTTGCGCGTGAACCCGGACGTCGATGCCGGTACTCACCCGTACATCTCCACCGGTCTCAAGGAAAACAAGTTCGGCATCGCCATTGCCGACGCCGAAGACGTGTACATCCGTGCCGCACAACTGCCTAACCTGGAAGTGGTCGGCGTCGATTGCCACATCGGTTCGCAACTGACCACCCTGCCGCCATTCATCGACGCCCTCGACCGCCTGCTGGGCCTGGTCGACCGCCTCGGCGATTGCGGCATCTACCTGCGCCACATCGATCTCGGTGGTGGTTTGGGCGTGCGTTATCGCGATGAAGAGCCGCCATTGGCTGCCGACTACATCAAAGCCGTGCGCGAGCGTCTCGACGGTCGTGACCTGGCGCTGGTGTTCGAGCCGGGCCGTTTCATCGTCGCCAACGCCGGCGTGCTGCTGACCCAGGTCGAGTACCTCAAGCACACCGAACACAAAGACTTCGCCATCGTCGACGCGGCCATGAACGACCTGATCCGCCCGGCGCTGTATCAAGCCTGGATGGACGTCACCGCCGTACGCCCGCGCAACAGCGCCGCTCGCGCCTACGACATCGTCGGCCCGATCTGCGAAACCGGCGACTTCCTGGCCAAGGATCGTCAACTGGCCCTGGAAGAAGGCGACCTGCTGGCCGTGCATTCGGCCGGTGCCTATGGGTTTGTCATGAGTTCCAACTACAACACCCGCGGCCGCGCCGCTGAAGTGTTGGTGGACGGTGATCAGGCATTTGAAGTGCGTCGCCGTGAGACGGTAGCCGAGTTGTTTGCTGGCGAAAGCCTGCTGCCGGAGTAAAACCATGCTGCTGCGTTTTACCAAGATGCACGGCTTGGGCAATGACTTCATGGTTCTCGACCTGGTCAGCCAGCACGCGCATATTCTGCCCAAGCATGCCAAGCAATGGGGCGATCGGCACACCGGCATCGGTTTCGACCAGTTGCTGATCGTCG